>CAVZWO010000001.1:0-826990 GCA_963779005.1 uncultured Acidobacteriota bacterium
CGATCTGGTCGATTTCAGCGACTATCGGCATCGATTGGTCGATTTTTTTGAATATCGAGCAAGCAGCGGGCGCACGTCACCCGGAAAAATATCGTCAGCCTCTGGGCGACAAGTCCGAATGGCGGCCGGCATAGGAAGCACGAGTTTCAATCGCCCGTTCTCTATGTCGCGTGCCGACGCGCAAACCCTGACTCGGGATATCGACGGCCTTCTTGCATAAAGCTGCTCCCAGCGTTGACGCTGAGGAGCGCCGGCGATGGCCGATCATAAAGGCTGCGGTCTAGGCGATCGTGAAACGAGCAAATACAAGAACCTTCACCACGGCCAACGCGGCTGCAAAGACAGCCGCCGCGGCAAAGACGCCGGCGACCACGGAAGTCGTCACATGGCGTCATGAAGATCCCAGCGACGGCAAATATCGAAGCTATCATGACATCAGCCACTGACGACACGGCGACCCAGAGGCCCGGACGAGGACCCCACAGATGTCGCCGTCCACGAATAGCATCCATTGTCGCCTGACTGCTAAAGACCAAGGCTGCGAAGGCCAGAGTTCTCGGGGCGTCGGTTCCCAGTTTCAATCCGAAATGACCGGCGGCCAGGACGCCGGTGCAGAAGGCCAGCTGGCAGACGCCCATGGTGACGCCCGCCGTTTGTGAGACTGCCGATACGCCACGCATTTGGCATTCGGGGACGGTCGCACGTTGTCTGTCGTCAACGACATGGCGAGAAAATCGCCCGCGATCATCACGATGACCATCAGCAATGGTGTCAATATCGCCTGCCCCGTTATAAAGAGGCCGACAGGATCGAAGAAGAGCACCGTCACGATCTTCTTGATTACGGAATTCAGTGAATAGGTCAGGATGCGCTGGAAGGTCACCCGGCCTTCCTTGACCGCAGCGACGACGCCCGGGAGCCCTGGTTTGGTGAGCACCATGCCGGCGGCTGATTTGGCGACATCGGTGGCAGTCGATACCGCAATTCCCATCTGGGCCTGACGCAGCGCCGGCGCGTCGTTAGCGCCGTCGCCGCACATGCCGACAGTGTGTCCGCCCTTCTGGAACGCCTTGACCAGCTTGTACTTGTCCTCCGGCAGCACACCGGCGAAGAGCGCGAATTGTTCAGGGCTGGACGCTGTCGGAATCGGCCCCGGCGGGTAGACGGCGCCATCAAGCCCCACCGCATGAGCCACGATGGCTGCCGTCGCCGGAGCGTCGCCAGTCACCATCACCGTGCGGACGCCCAAAGCATGAAGTTCAGTGACGAGCGCCGCCAGAGTCCCCACGGGGCGGGTCGCTGAGCGCGATCAGTCCTGCGAGCTTCATCGCGTTCGGTGGCCCGGCCGCGACCGCCAGCACCCTGAAGTCCTTTCTCTCGAGTTCCTCGCATGCGGCTGTCGCGGCGGATGAAGGCTCAGTGAGCCGATGACCGTTGCAAAAGCCCTTTCACGACACGTCGCGTTCCCCCGTCCGGACCCTGGACCGTCGCCTCAGACATCTTTGTCGCCGGATCGAACGGCATGAACTTGGTCAACTTCGGCGCGTCGGAAATCGCCTTGCCCGAGGCCGCGGTCCGAATGGCGCCGTCAACCGGATCCTGGCCGCCATCCGAGCTGGCCAGCGCGGCCAGCGCCAGAACGTGCGCCTCATCGAAATCAGGCATGGCATGGACGGTCGTGACCGTCAGCGCGTTCTGGGTCAGCGTGCCTGTCTTGTCGGCGCACAAGACGGTCATCGTCGCCGCTTCATCGGCGGCCGAAAGGCGCGTCGGAAGGACGCCAAGCTTCGCTAGCGCCCGCGCCCCGAGTGCAGACGCCAGCGTGAAGGTGGCCGGCAGCGCGACCGGGATCGATGCGAGAACCGCCGTCAAGACGAGAGGGATGATCTCGGCGAGCGGCATCTTGAGCGAGTGGGCGTAGGTCACAAGCAGGACGATGACGACGCCATTGAAGGCAGCGAGATTGCGCACCACGCGCAACACCGCTTTCTGCTGGGAGCTTACGACATGGGCGGTGCGGACGAGTTCCGCAGTGCGGCCGAACTTGGTGCGCGCCCCGGTTGCTATCACCTCCGCCACCGCCTCGCTGCGTCGCACCAGTGCCCCGGCATAGGTTTGCACGCCCGCACCCGCCTCGATGGGCACTGATTCACCAGTCAGCATGGACTGGTCGAGCAGGACTTCACCCGCGATAAGATGCACATCCGCAGCGACTACGCCGCCGAGCGAGAGCTTACCACATCGCCCGGAACCAGTTCGACGGCGGGCATGATCTTCCACGCGCCGTCGCGTCGGACAGACGCGTTCAGCGCCAACCGCGACCTCAGTGCTGCAAGGGTCGCCTGGGCGCGGCTCTCCTGGAACAGTCCAAGAGCCGCTTTGAACACCAACAGCGCGGCGATTGGGGCGAAAGGAGGGTCCTAAGGTCCCCTATTGAGCACGTCGCGGCCTCTGTTTCGACAATTCGGAGCCCCAAACGCGCGCTTCGGGACTTCGTCATACGAAAGTCGTCGCCGCGAAATGCCAACCTCGAGTTGCATTTGGCCCTCGAAAAAATGAGGGGATAGCTGAGTTCTCGCCCAAGCCCGTCAGGCCACGGAATCAGGCGCGCTCGACTTCGTAAATGGGCTAATAAATAATAAGAGGCGGAGCCCAAGCACATTGCATTCCAAATTAAAGATTAATTTTCCGTCAGCATCTCTGGGTCAAATATTTGCCAATTCACAACTTATACGAAGAGTCTTGTGGCGTCTGACCGATGGGCCCATTTTCCAGGTCTCTTGGCCAATCCTGCGCCCGGCTAATTATGCTACTATGACCAATTGGGATAAGGACCCTCTTTGGCGTTGTATAGGATTTGAAGATCTCCCTTCGCAGAAATACCGATCAAATATTTTATAGTATGTGCCTAATATTCCGATGCGCAGGCATCTTGAACTCATCAATCTTGTCGGCGAATCGATTTTTTACGGACCATGTGGCGTCCCTAGTTGATTGCTGCTTAAACAGAGCCTCAGCTTCATGAATAGAAAGAGAGGTCTTTTGAGCAATAATTGACGAGATACGCTTATGGTCGGACCTTATTACGTCTAACTTTTCCAGCAGGTTTCGTTCTTCGAGCCGTTCATTGGCGTTGCCGTCGAATCCTACGCCATGAAACATAAATGTCGACGCAGAATTGGTTAGACGCTTGGCACCCGCTAAGAATAGGACTATTGCGATGGAGTCAATATTGCCTATATTGTGAGTTGATACCTGAAAATTAGCCGCGCTTACGGCGTTGTACGCTGCTATGCCATTTACGATGGCTCCGCCTGGCGAACTAATGGCAATTGTTAAGCTAGTCGCGCCGCTCACCTGAAGGTCTACCGGATGAGCCAGAAGCTGGTTCGTGCTTTGTGGGTTAACCGGGGCAGAAAAAATCAGGCAATGATCAGTCATTCGGCGCCTCGGGCCAAATCGAGCGAGCCTCGGAGCTAACACGATAGGCGCTTTCCGTGTCAATCAGCGCCCGTCTGTTCTTGCTCTGTTCACTTCGCTCCGGCGCGCTCGGCTATGCCCGATGACACGCTGACGCCCGCCGATCCCAGCGGCTGAGGCTTATCCCCCTGACTTCAGGGTGATCTATAAGTAGTGGGTCGTTGCGAGCTGCCGCTTGGTGGGCTGGCGTCGCGTTGACGATGTCGCGGTAGGTCTCTGGTCCGCGGCGCGCGGCGAGCCCGAGGACCGTTTCGAACGAGACGTGCCGATGAAAGCGGCGATTGTAGCGAAATACGAATTCCTCGAGGTAGGCGTCAACGTGTTTGCGGCGCAGGCCGTGATACGTCCCCAGCGCCCAGCGCTTCAGCAACGAGAAGGCGCGGTGGCTCCGGGCAGGACAATGTTGGCCGCCATGTTCCCGACAACGCGCGGATCGTGGCGGTAATCGCCCGAGAGCCCCGGATAGGCGGCGTGACCGTCGGTGATCAGCGTCGCGCCGGGCCTCACATTGGCGCGCACGAAAGCCTCGATCGATTTGGCCGAGTTGTCGGCGATCACGGCCAGGCGCAGCCGGCCCGAACGGGTGTCGAGATATTTCGCGCCCTTGCGCCTCGGCTTGGCCTGCCGGCGCTGCGATCGATCACTTCGATCCCGCCGGCGACCAGGATTTTGCCGGCGGCGCCGGGCTCGAAGAACGCGTCGCTGGCGCGGAAGGGAATCTCCGTCTGGTCCACCTCGACGACGCCTTCGAGAAGATCGCGGTCGGGATCGACCATCGAGCGCCGAAGCTTCTGCGCCAGCAGCCAGGCGGTCTTGTAGGTGACGCCGAGTTGGTCCTCCAGCTGTCGCGCCGACATGCCGTTGGAATGCGTCGCCATCAAATGCGCCGCCCAGAACCACATCGTCAGCGGCAATTTCGACCGATGCATCGCTGTGCCGGCGGTGAGCGAGGTCTGCCGTCCGCAATCGAGGCATTCCAATAGGCGCGGACAACTCTTCAAGGCCACAGCGCGTGTCCTGCCGCACGCGGGACAAACAAACCCGTCTGGCCAGCGTCGTGCAAAAAGAAACCCAGCGCAGCGCGCCTCGTCAGGAAATTCTTTCTGGAACTCCGCCAGCGTGCTCCGCGCCCCACCGCTCCGCGCTCCGAATCGGCGCGGCCTCAAAGCGCGCCCGGCTTCACACACTACATATAGCGGAACCTAAGTCAAAGGGATGAGCCTCGCCCTGAGCGGCCTTCCATCAAGGTGCCGGCAAAAGTTGCAATGCGAGAACATGTTCGTGCAAATCCAAATCTTGCGCAGCGCGGCCCACGCGCTCCTTATATCAACAATGTAGATTGCCGGCGCCCTGCGCGCTGTTGCGCAGCTGCTGGTAAGTCTCGACCAGCTCCTCTTCGGTGTTTTGGGTAGTCAGGAGCCGGTCGGCCTGGAGGGCGGTTTATGAGGCATGAGGCATCGTCACTGTCTTGCCATCGGCTTCTGGGTAAAGTGCCGTACCTCGTTTTTGAAGAGATTTCCCGCCATGGCCAAAAAACCCACCGGCAGATGCCGAAGCCGCCGAGGCGAAAAGTGCGCGCTGAGAAGATCATGATCGCGGGCATGGCTCACTTCAACTCCCGCCGTCTCCTTCGCCCGAACTCGACGACTTGATAGCTCCTCATTTGCAATCTCCTGCCGCAAAAGCACCGTGGTATGTCGGGCCTAGAGGTGAAATCCCATGAGGCTTAGAGGCCAATAGCACAAGTCTCAAATGTCATCTTGTGCGCGCCCTAGAAGATTAAGAAATTCGCCATTGTTGCGTCATTAGAAACGATCGACCAACCGGGGGAGATCGCGTGCATCTATCAGACGAACGTATGATCGTCATTCTGCTGGTCGGCGTGGCGGCCGGTTACCTCGCCGGCAGGTTCGCTCGCGGATCAGGCTCAGGGGTAGTCGGTGACGCCGCGGTCGGCATTGTAGGCGCGCTGATAGCCAATTGGCTGCTCCCTCGCTTTGGCGTTCATCTGCTCGGCGGGATCGCTCGGTTAGTCATTAAGTCGGCGATTGGAGCGACGGCGCTCTTGCTGATTATAGGTTTCGCTGGCGCTAGCGGCCGGGGAGTCAGTGGGCATTCGAGCGCCTATCGTCGGTAGCGTTCGCCCCGGTCTCTGGGTTGCGAGCCGTCATGTGCGGTCGGAAAGTCTCAGTTGCGCAAATACCGGTCGATTGCCGATGACTTGCCGAACCGGGCTAAAACGACCCCTTTCCGCCGCTCCGGGTCAGTCCCGGTACAGAAGGAATTATGACCCGCCTTTCCGGAATCAAGCTTTGAACGTGTCCGTCCGACAAAGAGCAGTCACTCTTCAAACGTCCCGGGAAAAGTGCCTTTCTTGGCGACCACTAGAGTTGATATTCTCACTCGCCGGAAAAGGAGAAGCCCCGAGCCCAAGGTGAAAACAGATGAAGGCGCATATCGTTGGCGGCGGGTTTGGCGGGCTGGCGGCGGCGGCGTTGCTCATCCAAAACGCCGACGTGTCCGGCCCCGACATCACGATCTACGAGGCGGATGACAAGCTGGGCGGTGGTTTCTTTTTGGAGGGCGACGCAGAGCACGGCTACAACCTGCCCGGCTCCATCTTCGACAAGGAATTCCGCTGCGCTCTCGATCTACTCCGGACGATCCCAACCCTCGGTTACCCCAACATCAATGTCGCAGAGCAGTTCCTCACTTTCAATAACGAGCACCCGTTCGTCGACCAGACCCACATCGTCGATCGCGACCTCCGCAAGGTGCACGGGCCGCGATATGGGCTGAGCCTTGGCGATGGCCTCGCCCTTGCGAAGCTCTCGCTCACGCCTGAAGCGTCTTTGGACGGTCAGATCATCAAGGACTTCTTCTCCCCCAGTTTCTTCGAGACGGAGTTTTGGCTGCTCTGGTCGACGCTGATGGGTTCGCTGCCGCAGCATAGCGTCATCGAGTTCCGACGTTACCTGAACCGCTTCGTCTACTTGTTCCCCGACCTGTCGACCATGGCGCATGTTTTCCGTTCGCAATTCAACCAGCACGAAGCCTTCGTCGAGCCGCTGGTCGCTTGGCTAGAAAAAAAGAACGTGAACTTCATGAAGGGCGCCGTCGTGCAAGACATCGGCTTCGCCGAGTCGCCTGGCCGCATGACCGCCAACCGGCTCGACTACCAGCTTCGGGGGGCTCGGGCATCGGTCAACGTCGCGCCCGAAGATATCGTGCTGGTGACGACGGGGTCACAAGCCGCCGACATGTCGCCGGGAACGATGGGCTCGCCGCCGGGGCCGCCGCCGAACCCCGGACGGTCCTGGGCGTTGTGGAAGACGTTGGCCGAGAAGCACAATGGCTTCGGCAATCCGGACGCGTTCTTCGGCGACTCCCGGATCGCCGATTCGCGTTGGGTGACATTCACGGTCACCGCGAAACGCCAGGAATTCCTCGAAGAGATCACCAAGCTGACCCACAGCGGTACGGGAAGCGGTGGGCTTCTGACTTTGAAAGATTCGCCCTGGGTGATCTCCTTGTCGATTTTCCAACAGCCGGAAGTGCTGAGCCAGCCGCTGGGCACGTCTGTCTGGTGGGGCTACGGGCTCTTCCCGGAGCGCAAAGGCAAATGGTCAGAGAAGCCCATGTATCAATGCAGCGGCGAGGAAATCCTAAGGGAATTGCTGCAGCATCTCGGTTTCAAGAGGGACGAGCCGACTACGGAAGCGATCGTAAGCTCCTCGATCTGCATTCCGTGCAACATGCCTTACGTCAACAACAAGTAGGCGGAATAGTGTCCAGTCACAATCCCTGATCAAGGCCGGAAAAACTACCTCCGGAAAACCGCTACGCGCCGAATTCCGACGGGCTCCGCAAGACAAGCGTCTCAGGTTCACTCTCCGGAATCCGTTGGGCGCAGTTCGGCCTCATATTCCTTTTCGGCCGCCGTTGGTGGAAACCGACTATCGGAATAGAGGCGAGCCTCTTCAGCGGACATGCCGAGCTTTCTGAGCTTCTTGAACATACCGAGGCGCCGAGCAAGTCGAATTCTCACCCAGGTCCGGCGGAAAAAATTCATGACGCTGCCGCTTGCTTTTGCCGGTCGCAAATTTCGCATTTTGGAGTATTGGCGTCCATGGCCTCGACAATTCCGTCCGGTTCATGGCCGTATCGAAAGTCCAGCAGCCATCGGCCAATCTGTTTGCCATGCTTGGCGAGCGCGTCGCCAAGTGTGAGACGACAGATCGCCTCGTAGGCCTCCAAGGTTGTGCGGGCGCCGATGTAGGCGTTCACGTCCGCCCCTCGAAATCGGTAGATCGCCTGTTTGGGATCACCAACTCAAACAGGGCTTTCTGACGAAGCGTCCGAGCGAGGGGATCCTCGCTGCCGCTCCCCGAGATTCGCCGCAAAGCCGCCAGAGGATCTCGATCTGCAGTGGATCGGTGTCCTGGAACTCGTCGACGAGAACGTGCCGAAAGCGGCGGGCGAGCGCCTGGCGGACTTCTTCGTGTCCGGCCAGCAGATCACGGGCTGTATAGAGCAGATCGTCGAAATCGAGCAGAGCGGCAGCCTGTTTGTATGAGCGCCCAATCGGTCAACTCCGTGCGAGGTTCGATGCTGAGACCCAGGTGGGCGCCTGGTCGGCCAGCGACGGCAACGGCGCAGACGCATCCATCGTGGCGATCAGTCGATAGAGGCGGAGCATCTTCGCCTGAGTTTGGAAGAGACCGGCGTCAAGGACGCCATCAAGCGACCCGTATCGCCGCACCAATTCTGCGGCGCGCTTTGCCCCAACCCCCGACGCGCCCGGCAGTTTGTCGGATGGATCGCCACGAAGCGCGATGAAGTCGGGTACTTGCTTCGGATCAACGCCATATCGCTGCCGGACCTCTTCAGGCCCGATGCGCGCAATTTCGCCGCCCGCGCAGAGGGGTAGAGGATTGTCGTGCTTGGCGAGGCGAGCTGAAAGGAATCCCGGTCGCCGCTCGCCACCAATGCGGAGCCGCCCGCGCGTTCCTCGGCGGCAACCGCGGCGGCGAGAAAGTCGTCCGCCTCGAACCCTGGGGCTTTGGCGTTTGCAAATCCGCAGGCGGCGACGAATTCAGGCAGTACGTTCAGCTGCTCGATCAACTCATCGTCGAACTGTCGCCCGCTTTGGTAGGCGGGAAACATTTCGTGGCGCTTCGTCGGCGCCTCCAAGCTGTCCCAGCCGACAATGACGGCCCGAGGCTGCTCGTCTGCGTAAAAGCGCAACAGGAAGTTTGCGAAGCCAAGGATGGCGCCCGCGCCCTTGCCGTCGCTGCGGCGAATGGTTTTCGGCAAGGCATGGTACGATCGATGCGCGAAGGAGTCGCCGTCAATCACCAGCAACGGGCGACGCGAGAGCGGTGGCTCACCAGCCCTCGCCGCAGGACCTCGCCCTCTGGTCTTGGCGCCGATCCGACGGGCCGAGTTCTCCGCTTTCGGCAAAGCCGTCGTTGCCGCAATTGCCGCACGGCCGCCGCCACGTCGGAGGGGAGCGTTCCGGCGGTATGGCGCATCGCGAAGCTTCACCCATACGGGCGCGTGATCACTCGCGCCTTCCATACCGCGCGTCTGCCGGTCGACGCCGGCGTCTTGCAGGCGCTCCGTCAATGCGGAATTCAGCAGAACGTGGTCGAGACGCAGGCCGCCATCGCGCTCCCAACGGTTCCGCTTGTAGTCCCAGAACGTGAACATCGGCTCTTTCGGATGGAGCGCGCGAATGGCGTCGGTCCAGCCCTGCGATAGAAGGCGCTGATAGGCGGCGCGGCTCTCGGGCTGCAGCAAAGCGTCCCGATCCCAGGACTTCGTCGGGTAGATGTCGAGATCTGTCGGCACGACGTTGTAGTCGCCCGCCAACACGACTGGCGCGCCGCTCGCGTAAAGATCCGCCGCATGGGCCGCCAAGCGCTTCAACCAAGCGAGCTTGTAATCGAACTTGGGCCCGGGCTGAGGATTTCCGTTCGGAGCATAGATCGAGGCGACGAGCACGCCATTGACCGCGGCTTCGAGATAGCGGGATTGCCTGTCGGTGTCGTCGCCTGGCAACTCCACGCGGGTCAGTACAGGCGCCCACCGCGCGAGGATCGCTACGCCATTCCAGCGTTTCTCGCCGCGCCATACCGCATGATATCCCGCCTCCCGGATCGCTTCCGCCGGAAAGTCGGCATCCGTCGTCTTGAGTTCCTGAAGGCAAACAATGTCGGGTTCTGCTTGGCGAAGCCAGTCAAGCAGGTTCGTCAAACGGCGATTGATGTCGTTGATATTGAAACTGGCGAGTTTCATCGGCGATTTCGACAGAAGCGTGTCCTTAATGCCATACCGCGCTGCGGTCGCGGACTGATGGAAGCCGCCGGTCAAGGTTTTGGGGGCGCGAGACAAACTGGGATCCGTCAGCAGCAGACGAGAAAGCCGGGGAGGACTGTGCACAGCCATGGCCTGCCCTTCCTATCGAACCCCAGAAGAGGCGAGCGCCGGGGAAGGCCATCATTGGCCTTCCCCGGGGCTTGGAGAGGCATTCCCTGACCGAGGGACGGCGCTGGCTCTGTGGGTGCGGTGATGACAGCATTCGCCCGTTCTCTCACACATCGTACATGGAGATCTTGAGGGCGGTCCTATCGCGAATGGCCGATTGCCCAGCCGGCCCCCAAACTCCACGACCGGAAAACGCGCTGAAAGTCGGCGGCGACAATATATTTGATATTTGGAAAGCCAACCATCTCGGACCCTCCCATGCCCGCTCCGCCTTCCGCCAAGGCCCTCGTACCGTTCGTCAGCGTCGAGAACATGATGCGGCTCGTGCGCCATGTCGGGGTCGAAGCGATGCTCATCGAGCTTGAGGAGGCGATCGAAGCCGATTTTGCCCGCTGGGACCGGTTCGAGAAGACGCCGCGCATCGCCGCTCATTCGCCGGACGGCGTGATCGAGCTCATGCCTATCTCGGACGGCGAGCTCTACAGCTTCAAATACGTCAACGGCTATCCGAAGAACGCGGCCGGCGGTCTGCAGACCGTGACCGCGATTGGCCTGCTTGCGGAGGTCAACACGGGTTATCCGGTCCTTCTGGCCGAGATGACTCTGCGGACCGCCTTGCGCACGGCGGCGACCTCGGCGCTCGCCGCCCGTTATCTCAAGCCAGAGCGTGCGCGGACGATGGCGATGATCGGCAACGGCGCCCAGGCCGAATTCCAGGCGCTCGCGATGCACGCCGTCTGCGGGATAAAGACCGTGAGGCTCTATGAGGTCGATTCCCACGCCACGGAAAAGGTTCGCCGCAATCTGCATGGAATGGGGCTCGGACTGATCGCCTGTCACTCGGCGGAAGCGGCCGTCGAAGGGGCCGATATCATCACGACCTCAACCGCCGACAAGCGCTCGGCGACCATCCTGACCGACGCCATGGTCGGTCCCGGCGTGCACATCAACGCGATCGGCGGCGATTGCCCGGGCAAGACAGAGCTCTCGCCCTTAATCCTTCAGCGCTCGGACGTGTTCGTCGAATATGCGCCGCAAACTCGGATCGAAGGCGAAATCCAGCAAATGGGCCCGGATTTTCCGGTGACCGAACTATGGACGGTCGTCGTCGGTGCGAAGCCCGGCCGCAGTGAGAAGAAGCAGACCACCGTCTTCGACAGCGTGGGCTTCGCGATCGAGGATTTCTCGGCGTTGCGCCGTGTGCGGCAACGTCTCGCCGGCGCCGATTTTCACGAGGAGCTCGATCTCGTCGCCGACCCGGACGACCCGCGCGATCTTTACGGCATGCTCATGCGCGCGGCGTAACATGGTTCGCGGGTGGTTTATCCCGTTGTCCCAGGTTCATCTATCTGTAGGCCCTGCACTGGCCCGGTGGGTTGAATCGACGACGGATCACCTGCTTTGAGCGCGCCGTCTCGACGCGCTCCGGCAGCCCGTCTTCCTCCGGCGCGGCGTCTTCCTGACGGCGGTCTCTCCCTTCCGCGGATTGTCGCGTCGCCCATTGCTTTGTTGCGCCTTGCCTCGCAAGATCGTCTTCGGCGAGACGAATCAGCCGAACGGTGAGCGGTATCGAGGACAACATTGAGGCGCGCTGTTCCTTTGTTCACGGTCGAAGTCCGGCGTCGGCCAAGGCTGGCGACCACATCAAACGCAGACGCTCAATCGTCCGAAACCAGGTTCCCGCAGGCGGGATTCGATCGAGCATCGCACCGTGTCGCTGCTGCGGCTTTTGAGGCGAAGAAGGCGGATCCGTCGCCTACTGAAGTGGCATCGTCTCCAAAGGGCCGAATCCTTCCCAGCCTCGTCCCCGATGCATCGTTACGGCGCACGCTCCGAGACGCCGCACTAACACCCGCAGAGTTTGACCCACCTCCGCAGGCGCCAAAGCGACCGCCGGCGCGGACGTCGAAAGGCAAAGATCAAGCGTCGAAGTTGCCCCTGAACTCGAGATTGTCGTCTGACGAGAACGCGCCGGTGGCTGAGAGAACGTCGACCACGTCACACCAGACGGCCAGCGTGCAATCAGATGACGGGGCACGGCGTTTCGCCAAGGGTCGCGACGACCGCGCAAAGTCAAGTTGTCGGAGACTCCGGTGGACCGCCGCTGAGCGCAAAGGCAAAGCGAAGAAACACGATCGCGATCTCTCGCGTCGACCTCAGGGCCAAGCCTTTGCCTGACGACCAACGATCCGCGATAGGGACGGACTCTCTGGCCGCGCCCTCTTCGGTGGTCGACGATCGGTCACCTCAAGGTCGAAAGCGAACCATCATGGCTCGCTACGTCTTCGGCGATGAACTGAAACCCGGCGAGCGTTGGAAGCGGCGGTTGCTCACGATGCGATGAAGCGCCGCTAAGCACGCTGCTTTTGGTGGTCGATCCCCAATCCCTCGCCGCCTGGCGATGATGGCGAACCCCGCCGGCGAGCGCAAGGTCGAGCGCTTCGGCTGGACCTTTGCGCCGGGCGACAAGGTCATGCAGATCGAGAACGACTACGACAATGAGGTCTACAACGGCGACATCGGCTATGTCGACGACGTCGATCCCGATGCGGCGAACTCAAGGCGAGCTTCGACGGGCGCTCGGTGACCTACGGCTTTGGCGAATTCGACACGCTGGTCCCCGCCTATGCCGCCACCATTCATAAGAGCCAGGGTTCCGAATATCCCGCCGTGATCATCCCCGTCCTCACCCAGCACTACGCAATGCTGCAGCGAAATCTGCTCTACACCGGTCTCACCCGCGGCAAGCGGCTTGTGGTTCTCGTCGGCCAGAAGAAGGCCATCGCGATCGCAGTTCGCAATGTCTCGGGTCGCCGACGCTGGTCGAAGCTCGACGAGTGGATTCGGCTCGGCGCGTTCTCCCGGTCGTCGATTTCATCGAAGCTTGATTGAAGCGCCGTGAGAACAACCTTCCTTAAGAACCAGAAGTTCGTCGCCGGCTTGGCGCTACGCCGCTTTTGCTTGCGATGACCCGGCGCTCTCCATGGCCCTGAGATACAGGTCGAGCAGCGACTCCTGTTCGTCGCGCTCGTCCTTGTCCTGCTTGCGCAGGCGCAAGATCTCCCTGAGGACTTTCACATCGAAGCCCTCTCCCTTGGCCTCCGCGAAGACTTCCCTCTTGCCCTCATTCAGCGCCTTGATCTCTTCGTCGATCCGTTCAACTCGCTCGATGAGGGAGCAATGCGATCGCCCGGGATTCCTGCCGTGTCCGTCATGCCTGCTCCTTATTTCAAGAGGTCATACGGTACAGCGACGAAAGTCACCGAGAAGTTAATCGAGCCACCGAAATTCGGCTGACGCGAGGCCTCATGTTGCCGCAGGCGCGCTGGCGTCGACGCTCGCGCACAATCGCGTCGCAATCACGGGTGTGTATGTTCCACTCGCGCTGATGTCGCGTTTGTCGTAGTCAACACTATCAGGGCGTTCAGGGCAGAGCTGACGTGATCCGCCCGAAATCTTGAGGCGGACGGTAGGTTTGGACAAGACACCCGCCTCCGCCATCGTGCGGGAACGGTAAAGGTCCGCCCAGAGCGGAAGCTTCGCCTCTCTTCTTGGATTCTGGCTTCGCTCGGCGAGGTTCGGGCTAGCTGGCAAACCAAACGTACTTGCCAACTCTCGAAACGAAGGCGAGCGAAGCGTAAGGATACAAGGCGACCACGCACAATCAACGGTGAACCGGCCCGCTAGCTGCGCGACATTTCCTGCATTTTCTCTTCGAGCCAACCGACAAGCGCACGCAGATCGGGACGCAATCGAAGATGGGGGGCAATCCACAGCACGAGGCTATATGGGCCTTCGACGAATCCGAGAGGGGCGACAAGACGGCCTGCGGCGATTTGATCCTCTACCAGGATGCGTGGCGATAAGCTGACCCCAAGTCCGCAGGCCGCCGCCTGGTTTTGCAGGTAAAAGTGCTCGTATGTCTCGTGGGTCGGTAGCGTGCTGTCCTGAGCTCCGATCGCAGCCCACCATTCGTCCCAGGCGCGAGGACGTGTGGCCGACATGAGGAGTCGCGCCGCTTTCAGATCGTTCGGAGAAGCGATCGGATATTGGCGCAGATATCCGGGCGCGCAGACGGGGCCGATTTCCTCACGGATCAAGGATTGGAGGATGACATCTTTCGGTGGCCGGATGCTGTCGACGCGTATGGCGACGCTAATCTCGTCCTTAACGAAATCCACCATGCCGAAATTCACGTTCAACCGGACCTCGGCCTTTGGGTAGGCCTCCTTGAAAGAGGCGAGCCTTGGAATCAGCCAGTGCATCATGATGGTCGAGGAACAGGAGATCTTCAGCGGTGCGGGCTGAAGCAATCTGATGCCGGCGTCAATCAGCCTGAATCCTCTGTCAGCTGACCGGCCAGCCGTGCGCCTTCGTCGGTAGGTTGGACCGCGTGCGGCAAACGACGCAGCAAAGGAATGCCGAAGAGATCTTCGATCGTCGCGATGTGATGGCTCACAGCGCCGTGGGAGACGCCCAGTTCGTTGGCCGCTGACGTCAGCCTACCGAGTCGCACGGCCGCTTCGAAGGCGCGCAAAGCGTTTAGCGAGGGACGAGGTGTGTTCATTTTTTCCGAATCTAGCACGTTTGAAGCGACACGCCGAATGACGTGAAAGATCCCTCACAACACAATCAGAAAAACTCGCTTGTGTAGCCTCCGAGGCCTCGATAGCGTCTGCCCAACGCTTTGAAGGAGGGACGCTCAGAGGAGGATGTCGAACGGGTTCGAAGGCGCCACGGTGCGCTCCTTTCGTACCCACATCTCATCCGTCTCAACGCTGTCCAAAGATCTGAGTTCGCTAGGCGGGTTGCACCGTCGTGCGTTCGAGGAGGGCTGTGCCTTGAAGCGACCGGATAGACGGAGTGAGCAGGCGACACCCCGGTGAACCGAGGCGCGCGCAAGTAGGGAGCGAAAAATGAGCACGGTGGGAAGCGGGACGCGCGAGAGAACTGCGGGCCGGTCATGAGCCGGCAGACGTTTCTTCGCGCGGGTGCGGGCGGGCTGCTCGCGTTCATGGCCGGGATGAAGTTGAAAGCCGCCCAGGCCGAACGCCGGCATCAAGGTCGGCTTCATCCTTCCGGACTTGACCAACTTCGCTGGCGCAACGCCGATTTCGCCGGCTTTGAAAGCGAAGCAAAGAAGCTCGGGCTGACATATTTCAACGAGGCGTCCCAGCTTCCGAGACCGTTCAAGCGAGCCAGGTCGAGAACATGCTGACTCGCGGCGTCGACGTCTTGATCCTGACGCCGGTTAACGGCGCCGCCGCCGCCGCTCTGGTGCGCAAGGCGAATCGCGCCAAGGTTCCAGTGGTCGACTACAATTTTCTCGCCCTGAACTCGGACGTTGCCTGCTTCGTCGGGCGAGACGCTGTGCAGATGGCTGAGTCAATCGCTCAGGCAGCGGTCCAGCAAGCACCTACGGGCAACTATATCCTGGCGCTTGGCGAGGAGAGCACGAGCGTCGCGCAGGAAGAGCGCAAGGGCTATCTGAATGTCCTGAAGCCCTATGTCGACTCGGGGAAGGTTCAGATCGTCTCCGAGCAGTTCAACAAGGGATGGTCCACCGAGTCGGCTCGCGCCCAGGTCGAGAACGCTCTCACTAAGGTCAAGAACGATGTCGCCGCAGTTATCTGCGCCAACGATGGCACCGGCTACGGCGCCATCCAGGCCCTGCAGGCGCAGGGCCTTGCCGGAAAGGTGTTCGTCAACGGCGTGGACGCTGAACCGCGCGCGCAGGAGCTCATCCGGCAAGGGCTGATGACCTTGTCCAACTTCACTGACTTCTGGCAGTCCGGAGTAGAGGCGGCGGACGCGGCTGTGAAACTGGCGAAGGGCGAGAAGATCGACACCGGGTCCGTCGTCAACAACGGGCTCAAGGACGTCCCATGGATCAAAGTGATCAACTTCAACGTGACCAAGGAGAACATCGACGAGGACGTGAAGAAGTATCCGTGGTGGTTCGCTACAAGTGCGATAAAGTGACATCGAGGCGGTGAACTGACATGACTTCCGCCGCCATACGCCCTCCCGCCGCAAAGCTGATCGGGATCGACAAGTGGTTCGGGGGGCGCACGCTCTGCGCAGCGTCACGGTCGCCTTCGAGAGCGGCGAGGTGCATGCGGTGGCCGGAGAGAACGGGGCCGGCAAGTCGACCCTGATGAAAATCCTCTCCGGCGTCATCCCGAGCAGCGAATATGCCGGCTCCCTGGAGATCGATGGGACGCCGGTTCGCCTGCGCAGTATTCGCGAGGCGGAGCATCACGGCATTTTCCTGGTTCCGCAGGAATTGAACGTCGTGCCGGAACTGCGCGTCGGCGAGTACATGTATCTCAATCGCGAGCCGCGGCGACTGGGCCTCGTGGACACGAAGACGCTTTGGGCCGACACGCTCTACTGGCTCCAGGTCTTCAAGCTGCATGTGTCGCCGCTCGCCCGGATGGAGGAGCTCAGCACGCACGAACAGCAGCTGGTCAGCATCGCTCGCGCCATGACCCAGGGAGTCAAGGTGCTGATACTGGACGAACCAACGGCGAGCTTGACCGAACGCGAGACCGAATTGCTGTTTACGCAGCTCGATGATTTGCACCACCACGGCGTGACAACCATCTACATCTCGCATCGGCTGCACGAGTTTGACCGTATTGCTGATGTTTGCACGGTGATGCGGGACGGCGCGGTTGTCGATCACTTCTCGCTGAACGACACGGGAGGCGATACGCCGCGGCGGGTGATCCGCGCGATGGTTGGCCGTGACCTAAACGAGATGTATCCGAAAATCGCCGCCACGCCGGGCGAACCTGTGTTGGCGCTCAAGGACTGGTCGGTGAGCCACACCGTTCCGGGGCGGCCGGACGCGGTGCGAAATGTCAATCTCAGCGTCCGGGCTGGCGAGGTTTTGGGCATTTATGGCCTGCTTGGGGCGGGAACGTTCAAGCTTGCGCGTTCGATCTTTGGCGCTTCGGCCGGCCGCGTGCGAGGCGCCTTGGAGATCCGCGGCCAAGCCATCCGCGTCAATCGTCCGAGCGACGCGATGCGACGCGGGATTGCCTATCTCCCAGCCGAGCGCAAGCGCGACAGCCTGGTTCTCTCGCATTCGATCGCGACTAACATGTCGCTTGCGGCGCTTTCAAGGTTCAGTCAATTCGGAGCAGTCGACCGCGAGCGGGAGCTGCTGAGCATCCAGCGCTATGTCGGCAGCCTCCAGGTGAAATGCGGCTCGATCGAGCAGCCGATTCGGGAGTTGAGCGGCGGCAACCAGCAAAAGGTCGTGGCGGCGAAATGGCTACTCACTGAGCCGCAAGTTTTCGTACTCGAGGAACCCACGCGCGGCGTGGATGTGAACGCGCGCGTCGACTTCTACGAGCTCATCAACAAGCTCACAGCAGACGGCAAGGCTGTGATCCTGGTCTCGACCGACCTGCCGGAGCTGCTGCGGGATGTCCGACCGCGTCCTTGTGATGTGGGAAGGGCAGATCGCAAAGGAGTTCAAGCGAGGAGAGGCAACGGAGGAGGACGTGATGCTCCACGCTGCTGGTGAACATAAGGATGCCGCATGACCAGTTCCAGCACCGCCGGACCGCCGAGCGGCGTAAATGACCGGCGCGGTTCGCCGAATGTCCTTGCCGGACTGATGGCGCAAGGTCGGCTCAGGCTCTTGCCAATGATCATCGTGCTGATCGCGGTCTGGGTCGTCCTCGAGCTGGTGACGGGCGGACTGTTCCTGACCGCACGCAACCTTACCAATCTCAGCGGGCAGGTGGCGATCACCGCCATTCTCGCATCGGGCGCCGTCATCGTCATGATTCCGGGCTACATCGATCTTTCGCTCGGGGCGACGGTTGCGGCCTCTGCGGTCGTCGCGGCTTACGCCAGCACGGTCTTTGGCTTCTCTTTTATTCCAACTGTAGCCATAACGCTGGCGTTTGGACTGATTATCGGGTTCTGGCACGCCTTCTGGATAGCGTGGATGGGCGTGCCGGCGTTTATTGTCACGCTTGCGAGCCTTCTGGCGATTCGCGGCGTATCGCTGATCATCACAAACGCCGAGACGATCTCGCCCAGCAACGACCTGCTCATCCTCTCCGACGCCGAGCTGTCGCTCGCGCTCAGCATTGCGCTGCTCCTTGCGTTCTGGGGCGTTTTTTCGTGGCTGCAAGTCCGCGAATGGCGTGCACAACGGGAGGCGGGGCTCAAGCCGTCCTTCGGTTCGGTCGTGGGCTTGCCGGTCGGCTCGCTCGGTGTCGTGATGCTAGGCGCGGTGGCGGTGGCGGTGAACTACCGGGGTCTCCCGATGCCGGACGCGATCGTTCTCGCGGTAGTCGCCATTAACGGCTTATATTGCGCTACACGGTGTTCGGACGACGGCTGTACGCGATAGGCGGCAACCGGCTTGCCGCCGAACTCGCCGGCATCAACATTCGCATGCACGCGTCGCTCGTATTCGCCGGCATGGGCCTTCTGTACGGACTGTCCGGTTTGATGCTTGTGGCTCGCCTGGACAGTGCGCCGCCGGGTGCCGAGGAAGGGTTGGAATTAAACGTGATTGCCGCCGCGGTGATCGGCGGCACCAGTCTCCTCGGCGGCCGCGGCACCATCGCCGGCGCCCTCCTCGGCGCGGTGCTCGATGGAAAGCCTCGCCAACGGGATGAGCCTTATGAACTTACCCTCGGCCTATCAGCTCATCGCCGTCGGTCTTGTCCTGTTGCTCGCCGTGTACGCCGACATCCGCGGCAGGGGGCGAGCGGACTAGAGGGCCGAGAGGACGCAAGCGCCGGAACGAACCAACACCTGGGGATTCTGTCACGATGGAGCAGCCGTTCGAAGTGCTGGACCCGCGGTTCGGAAAGCTGCGGCCGCCGGTGGCGCTTTGGAGAAAATCCACACGGGCTGCCGCTTTACTGAGGGCGCGGTATATTTCGGCGATCGCCGCTGCCTCCTGTTCAGCGATGTGCCGAGCAGTCGGATGTACCGCTGGGACGAGGAGACCAGCCAGGTCACGGTGTTCCGCGCGAACTCCAACTATTCCAACGGCAATACGCGCGACCGAGAAGGCCGCCTCATCACTTGCGAACACCAGACCCGCCGCGTGACCCGCACAGAACTCGACGGCTCGATCACCGTGCTCGCCGATCGATGGCAGGGTAAGCGGTTCAACTCGCCAAACGACGTCGTCGTCAAGTCTGACGGCACGATCTGGTTTACTGATCCGAGCTATGGTCTCGATCAATATTTCGAGGGCGGCCGGGGAAAGAGCGAAATCGGCAGCTGCAATGTCTATCGACTCGATCCCGTCGACGGCTCGATCCAGGTCGTTGCGGACGATTTTGCCCGCCCCAACGGACTCGCCTTCTCCCCTGATGAGAGCAAGCTTTACATCGTCGATTCCGGGCTCTTCCCCGATCCCAACGGCCCGCACCACATCCGCGTCTTCGAAGTCTCCAACAAGGGTGCGTTGCGCAAGGGCCGGGTCCTCATCGAGGTCTCTCCCGGAATCCCGGACGGCCTCCGGCTCGACACCGAAGGAAATATATGGTGCAGCGCTGCCGACGGCGTGCATTGCATCACGGCGGGCGGCGACCTGATCGGGAAAATCCATACGCCGGAGATCTGCGCCAACGTTGTGTTCGGCGGACCGCTGCGAAACCGCCTCTTCATGTGCGCCTACACCTCGATTTACGCCATTTACGTCGAGGCGATCGGCATTCAAAGGCCCTAACCGAGCGAGTGAGGTCACGAGCATGAGATTGCAGGATCGCGTAGCGATCGTCACTGGCGCCGGGCGCGGCATCGGCAAGGCAGTCGCGGAGAAAATGGTCGCACAAGGCGCGCGCGTCGTGGTCGCCGACCGCGATGAAACATTGGCGCGAGAGACCGCAGCGGAGTTGAACGCGACGCCAGTGGTCGTGGACATCGGCGATCCGCAATCGGTTGAGAAGCTTTTTTCCGCGGTCGTGCCGCAGTTCGGACGCATCGACATTCTCGTCAACAACGCCGGCGTCGGAATCACCAAGCTTGTGGTCGACACCCCCCTTGAGGACTGGGAGCGCGTCATCAGAATCAATTTGACAGGCTCATTTTTGTGCTGCCAGCAGGCGGCGCGCCAGATGATAGGGCAGAAGGGTGGCCGGATCATCAACGTTGTCTCGCTTTCAGGCCAGCGCGGCGGGGTCGGCCGCGGCGCCTATGGCGCGTCGAAAGCGGGCCTCGAGGTGCTGACGAGAATTCTGGCGGTCGAGCTCGCCGACTACGGGATCAACGTCAACGCGATCGCGCCCGGCCCCATCATGACCGAGGTGGCGCGGGAGATGCACACCCAGGAGACGCGCGACGCGTACCATCGACTGACACCGCTCCGGCGCTACGGCGAGCCGAGCGAAATCGGCGATGCGGCGGTGTTTCTCGCCTCCGATGAAGCGACCTACATCACCGGCCATACCATCAACGTCGATGGTGGCTTTGGGGCTGCAGGCCTGATGTTCGAGTTCGATCCCGAGAAGAGCCGCTCGCTCGGGGCGGCGGCGGAGTAACGGCATGGCGAAAAGGCTCGAGGGCAAGGTCGCACTGGTATTCGGCGCAGGGTCGGTAGGCCCAGGCTGGGGCAATGGAAAGGCGACAGCCGTACTCTTTGCCCGGGAAGGCGCCAAGGTGGTCGGCGTCGACGTTAATCCTGCGGCCGCCGAGGAAACGCGCGCCATCGTCGCCGAGGCCGGCGGAACGTGTAACGCGGAGGTCGCCGACGTCACCAAGTCGGATCAGATTCGCGCGGTCGTGGATCGGACGATCGAGCGCTATGGCCGCATCGACGTGCTGCACAACAACGTTGGCATCACCGAGATGGGCGGAGCCGGTCGAGCTTTCCGAGGAGAGCTGGCATCGCGTCATCGGACATTAACGCGACAAGCATCTTCCTCACCTGCAAACACGTGCTTCCGATCATGGAAAAGCAGGGCAATGGAGCGATCGTCAACATCTCCTCGATCGCCGCCATTCGTTACACCGGATATCCGTACGTCGCCTATTACGCCGCCAAGGCGGCGGTCAATCAATTCACGGTCGGACTCGCGCTCCAATACGCGGCCAAAGGCATCCGGGTGAACGCGATCATGCCTGGCCTTATGAACACGCCGCTGATCCATCAGCAGATTCGGGCCAGTACAAGACCGCCGAAGAAATGGTGGCTGCGCGCGACGCGCTCGTTCCGACCGGCAAGATGGGCACGGGCTGGGATATTGCAAACGCGGCCCTGTTCCTCGCTTCCGATGACGCCAGTTACATCACGGGCGTCTGTCTGTCGGTGGACGGCGGCCTGCACGCCAAGGTGGGCTAGACGTGAGCAGAGAGCGCATCGAAGCCGACTACCTGATCGAAACTGCTTCTCCGCCGCAGGCCGCAGCGGAAAGCATGGCCGGCGAACAGTCCAGCGGCACGTTCGTCCCAATCCCGGTGAAACGCCCGAGCTCAAGGCGCGCGCAGCTGCGCGGGTCGAGCGGCTGGAGGTGGTCGGAGAAGTGGCGAGCCGCGCCTGCCCGGCTCGGGCGCCCCCGGACGGGTCGCCGCGCTGGCGACGGGCGCGACGTCACGCTTTCGTGGCCGCTCGGCAATATCGGACCTTCGTTGCCTAACCTGATGGCGACCGTGGCGGGCAACCTCTTCGAGCTCAAGCAGTTCTCGGGCATACGGATGCTCGATATGCGGCTTCCGGACCCTTTCGCGGGCAAATCCCGGCCCCAAGTTCGGCGTCGACGGCACACGCGAATTGACCGGCGTGCGCGGCCGCCCGTTGCTCGGCACCATCGTCAAGCCGACTATCGGATTTCACGCCCGAACAGACCGCCGAGCTCGTGAATATGCTGTGTGCCGGCGGCATCGATTTCATCAAGGACGACGAATTGCAGGCGGACGGAGCGCGCTGCCCGTTCGAGGAGCGCGTCGAGCGGTGATGCGCGTCATCGACCGCCACGCGGAGCGCACCGGCCGGAAGGTCATGTTCGCCTTCAACCTCACCGGCGAGATCGACGAAATGCGCCGCCGGCACGATCTCGTCGGAGAGCCTCGGCGGCACGTGCGTGATGGCGAGCCTGAATTCGGTCGGGGTGGCGGGAATGATCGCGCTCGCCCGCCACGCTCGCTTGCCCATTCATGCGCACAGGAACGGTTGGGGCTATTTGTCGCGCCACCCCGCGCTCGGCTGGTCCTATGTGGCCTGGCAGAAAATCTGGCGCCTCGCCGGCGTCGATCACATGCACGTCAACGGGCTCTGCCAACAAGTTTCGGAATCCGACGAAAGCGTGATCGAATCGGCGCGAGCCTGTCTCATGCCGATGTTCGAGCAAAAACCGTGCACCGTGATGCCGGTCTTCTCCTCCGGCCAAGGCCCGGCAGGCGCCGGGACCTATCGGCGCTGGGCTCGATTGATCTCATTTTCGCCGCGGGCGGCGGCATCATGGCCCATCCCGGCGGTCCTGCGGATGGCGTGGCAAGTTTGCGCGAAGGCTTGGAGGCGGCCGTTTCTGGAATCCCACTCGACACTATGCTCGCGACCATGCTGCGCTCGCCCAGGCGCTCGAGGCCTACGCTTGAGCGCGGGACCAAAGTGCCGGCTGGTCTTTTACGGCGACGATTTCACCGGCTCGACCGACGCGCTTGAAGTCCTCTCGTTTGCCGGACTGCGCTCGGCGCTGTTTCTCAAGCCGCCCAACCGGAGACGCTCGCGCAGTTCGCGGATCTTGATGCGGCCGGCGTTGCCGGCGACAGCCGCGCCATGAGCCCCGCCGAGATGAGCGCGACAATGCCGGCGGTGTTCGAGGCGATCGCGACGGTCGGCGCTCCGATTGTGCACTACAAGGTGTGCTCCACCTTTGACAGCTCGCCCTCGATCGGCAGCATCGGCCGGATAATGGAGATCGCGCGCCAGCAGTTTCCCTCGGGATTCATTCCGATTATCGCCGGAACCCCCGCGCTTGAGCGCTATTGTCTGTTCGGCAACCTTTTCGCCCGATCCGGCACAGACGGCAAGGTGTATCGCATCGACCGTCATCCAATCATGAGCGTCCAGCCCGTCACGCCGATGACAGAGGGCGATCTCGCTCGGCACCTTGAAAGCCAGGGCGAAGTGGCCATCGAAAAATTTCTGTATCCTTGGTTCGGGGAGGGTCGGGATGCGGCGCTCAAACACCTCTCCGTGCTCAAGAACGCCAAGCCTGACGCTATCCTGTTTGATTCCGCCGCGCCGCCGCATCTGAGCGATATTGGCTTTCTGCTAGCGGAGGAGGCAAAGCACCGTGCGCCGATATTTGTGGTGGGCGGCTCCGGCGTCGAATATGCACTGACGCAGTTTTGGGGCGAGACCGAGGGTCTCGCGGATCCCTCTGCTCGCTACGAGACGTTTGCTCCTGTGGATCGGCTGCTGGCAGTCTCAGGGAGCGCTTCGAAGCTCACGGCCGCACAGATAGAGGCCGCGCTCAAAGCAGGCTTCGCTGAAATCCCGGTCGTCGCCCGCGACCTACTTGATGACGAGATGTGGCGTGGCACCGCCGGATCGCTCGCAATAGAAGCGGTCAAATTGCTGGGGCAGGGGCGTAGCGTGCTAATCCACACTGCGCGCGGCGCAGACGATCCGCGCATCGGAGAGATGATCGAACTCCCTCGTCGCCCGCGGCCTTTCGCGCGAGGACGCACGTCATGGCGGCGGGCGCGAGCTCGGCGTGCGGCTCGGCGAAGTCGTGCGACAGATCCTCGCGGCTGCGCCGCTTCCGCGCATAGCGGTCGCCGGCGGAGACACGTCGAGCCAGGTCACACAGGTGCTTGCGCCGGATGCGCTCGAAGTGGCGGCGCGGCTCTCCCCCGGTGCCCCATTGTGCCGCACCATTTCCCGGAACGAAGAGCGGAACGGGATCGAGATCGCGCTCAAGGGCGGACAGATGGGCGGCGTCGATTTCTTCGAAAAGGTGCGCAGCGGACGAGCGTCTTGAAGCATCATCACGGGCGTGGTCTCAATCGGAGCGCAACGACATGAACGTCACGAGACTGCACGTCGGACCTCGCTTGTCGCGAACAGTCATTCACGGCGACACGGTCTATCTCACCGGGTGCATAGCTGAACAGACAAAGGGCAAGAGCGTGCGCGAGCAAACGCGAGAGATCCTCGCCGCGATCGATCGTTCATTGGCCGAGGCAGGCTCAGACAAGACCAAGATCCTCTCTGCGCAGGTGTATCTTGCCCGCATCGCGACATATGCGGAAATGAACGCTGAATGGGACGCCTGGGTCCCCGAGGGCAACACACCGGCGCGCGCGACCTTCGAGGCCAAGCTCCCTTTGTCGGGGACTTCAGTGATGATCGTCTGTGTCGCCGCCCGCAGCTAGCTAAGGCAGAAAGGGGGAAAGAAGGCCACCGCGAATAGCGGCGCAACAAGCGAGGTAGCTTTCCCCACCATGCCAAGGCGCCCAGACCGTGGCGACCGATCAGCGCCGAACCGGCGCTATTCTATAAGAAGCCAATGGAAATCCAGGGGACGGCCGCGATGACCGCGAGTCCGATGAGCAACGCGAGAAGATACCCCCAGATCGGCCGGACGCCTTCATTCGGATGAACCCGGGCAATGGCGCAGGCGGCATAATATCCGACGCCGAAGGGCGGCGCGAAAAGCCCCAGGCCCATGGCGACGATGACAACGATAGCGTAATGGACTTCGTGTACGCCGACTTGCCGGGCGATAGGAAAAAGCAGCGGCGCAAATAGCACCATCGCCGGTATGCCCTCGAGCACGCTACCGAGGACGACGAACGCCACGATCGAGACAGCAAGGAACGACGCCGCTCCGCCCGGCAGTCCGGTCATCGCCGCGGCAAGAGCGCGTGAGAAACCGGACTGCGTCAGGCCCCAGGCCATCGACGTCGCGCCCGCGATGATCAACAGGATCGCGCCGGAGAGAGAGGCGGTGTCGACCAGCATGGGGAAAACCTTGCCCCACTCGAACTGCCGATAGACCAACAGTCCGACAATGATCGAGTAGACGATGCCGATCGTGGACACCTCGGTCGCCGTTGCGACGCCTCCGACCACCGAAGCGCGAATCAGAAAGGGCAGCGCGAGAGCCGGCAAGGCGACCACGAAGGACCAGCCGATTTCCGCCCTCGTCGCCGGTTGCACATGACTCAGGTCTTGGTTGCGATAGCGGAAGCGGACCATCAGGCACAGCATGATCCCCAGCAGCAAGCTCGGCAGCAGTCCTCCGGTGAACAGCGCAGAGATGGAGACGCCAGTCACCGAGCCGGTGATGATCAGGACGAGGCTGGGCGGTATCGTCTCCGTCTGCGCTCCCGTAGCAGCGAGAAGAGCCACGAGGTCGCCTGCTTTAGCTCCTCGCTTTTGCATCTCGGGGAATAGGGCGGGCGCGACTGCAGCCATGTCCGCGGCCTTTGCCCCGGAAATGCCGGACACAAGATACATGGCGCCGACAAGAACGTACTGGAGCCCGCCGCGTACTCGGCCGACAAGGCTTGCAAGGAACCGGATCATCGCCTTAGCCATACCGGTCATCTCAATCAGCAGCCCGAGGAAGACGAATAGCGGCACCGCCAGCAGAATGATGTGCGACATGCCTTCATCCATGCGTCCGACCATCACCGACAGCGGCGTTCTCGTCGTCAACGCCAGGTATCCGAAAGTCGCGAGAGCAAACGAGAAGGCTATCGGCACCCCCGTCAGCACGGTGACAGCCACGACACCGAGAAAGAAGACGAGCAGATTAAGGTTGCCAAGCGTCCGAAATACCGGCCCGAGCGCTACGAAGAGCGCGACAAGGACCAGGACCGTGATGACCGCACCCAGCAACGTCCAAGCGTTCGCCGACGTACGAGCAAGGCGCACGAGCGAGACGATGATCATCAGCACCGTTCCCACCGGAAGCGCGGCGGCGCGCCAAGCATCCGAAATCTCCATAGAAGATGTGGTGATGATAACTTGCTCGGCGGCGTATTCGTATGCCGGACGAAGGATCAGGACGAGAAACACGAGCGGAGCGATTATTGCGATGACCTCGAGGAAGGCCTGCACGCGCGGGCTCGCCATGCCGACCACCGCGGTCATGCGCATATGCTCGGCGCGCCACAACGCGATAACTGCGCCGAACATGGCCAACCAGAGAAAAAGCATGGAGGCCAGCTCGTCAGTCCAGACGATAGGGGCATGAAAGACATAGCGGGCTGCGATGCCGCTGAAGAGGACGAATACCTCCATCACGACGAGGACCGCCGCGGGGATCTCGACGACCGCGCGCAGGGTGATATCAAACGTCTGCCGTGGCGGATTGCGGACTTCCAGGAGGTCGGCGTCTGGTACTTCACCTTCGGGCGAGGTAAAGTGAGTCATTCAATTCAGCCCAAGCGGCCCGTAGCGTTCTCGAGCTTGCTCCAGGCTTCCTGGCCGAATCGGCGCTTCCATTCGTCGTAGAACCCCGCCTTGCGCAGGGCGTCCCGGAACGCCGCCGAGTCCGGCTGGTTGAAGGCCATGCCTTTGGCGGCGAGATCTCCTTGCAGGCTTGCGTTGAGCTTCGCCACGTCCTCGCGCTCCGCGATCCCGGCTTGGTTGATGTTCTTCGCTATGATGTCGCGCATGTCATTGGGCAAGGCCTCCCAGGCGGCGGCATTCGCGAGGAACCAGAACCCGTCCCACATGTGATTGGTAAGGGAGCAGTATTTCTGGACTTCGTAGAGTTTGGCTGTGGAGATGACGGCGAGCGGGTTCTCCTGCCCGTCGACCACCTTGGTCTGCAGCGCTGTATAGGTCTCGGCGAAGTTGATGGTGACGGGAGCCGCCCCGAACGCCGTAAACATTGACGTCCATAGCGGGCTCGGCGGCACCCGGATTTTGAAGTCGTGCAGATCGGCCGGAGTTCTGGATCGGCTTAGTGGAGGTCGTGATCTGCCGGAAGCCGTTGTCCCAGATCCTGTCCATTGCGACCAGTCGCGCCTTTGTGATCTGCGCTCGCATGAAAGCGCCAAGCTCGCCGTCCATGGCCTTCCAAACCACGTCGTAGTTCGGGAAGGCGAAGCCGACGCCGCTGATCGAAGCGGTCGGTATGAGTGTAGACAGGATAAGCGGCGAGAGCGTGAAGAACTCGACGCCTCCCGAGCGCAGCTGGCTCAACACGTCCGTATCGGAACCGAGCTGATTGTTGGGAAAGATCTGCAACTCAAACTTGCCCGCGGTCTCCTGTTTGATCCGCTCGGCGGCTTCTTGCGCGCGCACGTTCATGGGATGGGCGGCAGGCAGATTGTTGGCGTATTTGTAACTAAAATCTGCAGTTTGACCGCGAGCGCCCAAACTCTGAACAAGTGTGGCCGTTACGGTCGATGCGAGCAGTGCCCGACGTGAAACACGCACCTGAGCGCTCCCTTGACTTGGACGTTCTTGAGCGTGGAGCACGACAGAGCCCATGCGCCGTCGCGAACTCCCGAGGCTGAAGCTGCGCAAAACGCTTACCTGCCTGCCTGATTAAATCAAGAGGAATATCTTGAACTTAAACCCGGAAGAATGATTACCCAACAAGGTCCGTATGCTGGATATGCTCTGTAACCTGATATAGTCGACCTTTGCACGGATACTCATCGTGTCCCAGGGCGTGGTGTAGCCGGCAGGGGGGCGTCGGCGTTTTTCTGGCGTTGGCCACATTGGCGGCGATACTGACGCCTCCGTTGACCTGCATCGCCCAACCGATCTCCGAACTCGGCCGCAATGCCGTGACGCTGGCGCTGCAAGCCGTCGCAGAACTTGGCGCGCCTTCACGAAGGATCATCGGGCCAACGCGGTTGGTCGTTCGTCGCTCCGTTGCCCGCCCGCGTTCTGCTGACTAGCAGATCCCGCGTCGTTCGGTTGCTTTGGACGAATGTTGCGTGCGCTGGCGTCGAGCCGATTCGTTCGAAGGTTTTTCCATTCAGTGGCTCGCCCGCGCTGTCCGCGTTTCCGGTGGACCGGCGCGCGAAGCCGTCCGCCGCCTCGCGGCCCTCGGCGTCTTGCGTCTGGTCGAACGCACCAAAGCCGGTCATCTCGTCGAGGTCCGCCTTCCCGGCGAAATTCGCGCCGCCCGCCCCGGCCGCTCGATTTCCGTCAAAGTCTCGCCCCTGTCGCAACCCCATGGGCGTCCACCGCAACTCCGCCGCGCCGGACAGCCAAGCTCGCGCTCTGCCTCTCGAGGATTCCGACTTCCTGCAAAACTCGCGCGCTTCGCCAGTCCATCCACTCCCGCGAGCGCGGCCTCTGCTTTACTGCCTGCGTCGGCTTACCCCGTCGCAGAAGTGTCTCGATCATGTTGTGCCCGCGGGTCGAGTTCGGCCGCAACTCCTATCGCAACCTCGTCTCCTGCTGCGTCGAGTGCAACTCGCAAAAAAAGCGAACGTCCCGCGCGCGATTTCCTCCGCCACCTCTACCGCGAGCAACGCCTCACCACCGTCGAACTCGCCGACCGCCTCCGCGCCCTCAACGCCCTCGCCGCCGGTAAGCTCCGCCCTCCAATCCCTTCAGTCGTAGGGGCGCGCTTCAGCGCGTCCCAGACGGCCCAGCCAACCCCTTCCCCCGCAAAGGCTGCCTACCCAAAACCTCCATCCTTTAGCCGGGACTTCACCGTAGTGGCACGGCATGTTTACCCTGAGCTTCGAAGTGGCCGTGCCCGTCTTCTCTCAAAGGAATTAAGACGCTATGGAGTGCGACGAAATTATCCGGGCTGTCCGCCTTGTCAAAGGGCTTTGCCTTTTGCGACCTGGTGGCGTAACAGAAACGTCTTGGGGTAGGAGCCACGACCGCAGATTTTGAAGGAACCGAAATCTTTGTACCAAGTCGCCATCCGGGACGGCCGGCTGGGGCGCGGGCGATCCAAAGACGAAGTTGGTTAAGGTTGTTGATGCCGATGGCCCTTTCGCGCATGCGGTCGATGAGGTGGTGACGGACATTTGCAGGCAGCTTGTCCCAGCTCTCGAATCGTCGGCATTAGCCGCCAAACACCATCTGGCCGAGTTCGTCGCCAAGCCGCTTGGTCTTCCTCTGGGTACAAGCATCGCGGAAACGTTCGGCTAGTTCGAAAAACTCTTGCTGCTTGCGCTTTTCGGCCTCGATACCGTTCTCGATGAGCTCGACAATCATGCGGTTGGCGCTAAGCCTACGAGTCTTTGCAAGGCTGCGGACCTTGGCGGCGGTGGTCGCCGGGAGGCTGACGCTTTGGCGACGGTCTTATTGGCAGCCCCATGACACCATTATGCACCATAATGGTGCGACGTCTCAAGGGTGGCCTTTCTAAAATCAAAACCCAAAGGGTGCGCCACCCGCGCGTCGGTTATGGAATTACTTCTTATTCTCGTCTTTGAGCGCTTTTTGTACCTTCTTAATGGAGGCGCTCTGCGCAAGGCCAAGGTTCTCTTTCAATGTTCCCAGTGTGGAGTCAGACCTATACCCTTCGCCAAAGTTAGGATAAGTTTTGCGAAGTGCCTTCAGGGTGGTATTGTTATGTTTCCGTTCTTTGATTCCGTCTTCATCTCGATGTCTTGGCATCATTCCTCCTCGAATGTAGACTCCCGCCTCGGCGTCAGTGTCACACTGTAGTTCCCCAACCCGCCGAGTTACTACTAAATTTTTCCCCGCTCAACGAGCCTTCGGTAGTGTTCGCCAAGCACTGTAAGCTTGCACGATTTACTACTCATAGCCGCGTGCCACATGTGGGGGGCGTCCACGGGGACAACAAGGTTTACGCGGGCATAACGCTGAAGGAGAGCGAATTTTTGCGTGTTTTCTGGATTTGGCGGTGGGATATTCATCGGGGTCTCAGTTCTCGTTCAGTTTCAAACGAGGGGTTGAGACGGAAATCAAAGCCCGCTGAAGGGAAAAATTGAGTGATCCTTTGTAAATCGACTAAACTAATCGGCGGTTGTACTTTTCTCGAGAAACGAAACTCTTAACGTTTGTCTTAAACACTGGGCGTTGTTCCCAAGGTCCTAGGGATTGATCGATGTGGGCGTAGACACTACCTGGTGTGACGTCTCCAACTAAATTAGCAGCCGCTCCGCTTAGCGCGTCTACGAGTAAGGCGGTGAACACGCCGCTCCCGTCGATTTCTGACGCATACTGCTCCTCAGTCGACGCTGTCAAAATTGTCAGGCCTTCCGTTAGTTCAGCAACGCTTTGTGGAGCTAATCCCCTATTCCCGGTTATGCCGGAGTGACAACTGTCTAGGATGATGACTTTATTCCGCGCATGCGAACGGTTCGCATAGGTAAGGACGTCGTTCAACGCAACTCCGTCATTCCCCTCCTCGCAGTCACTGGGGCAAAGATATCCGCCAGCCGTTTCAATGTACCCATGTCCTGCATAGTATAGGAGGGCAATGTCGCTATCATCCGAGAACAGTTCCTGAATGCAGTCTCTTAACTCTTTGCGAGTAACAAGGTCGGTCGCGTTCGTTCCCAACAGTGGCTTCACTGCAAAGTTAACCGTTCCGTCGCTGTTCCGCTCCAGAATGGCTTTTACAGAGTGCGCGTCATTTACGCACCCGAACAAAGGGTTAATTGAATCGTAGTAGTCGATTCCAACCACGAGTGCTTTTCGCATATTGAAAACCTCTGCGCCTACAGGCTATCAATGAAGTCTTTTATGGTGTCCCATGTCCAGGCCTTGGTGTTCACGCCCGAGAGGTTAGTCCGATCGTCTTTGTAGGCCCAGATTCCGAGTACCTTCTTTTTCTCTTCCTTCGCGCAGCTAATCTCCCATTCTTGACCTGTCGATTTTAGTGAATTCTTGCTGACGAGCGCTATCACTCCATCAGAACGACGAATGCGTGTACGGGTGCGCTCTTTCCAAGCAGCGTCATAAGCTTCCTTAACAGACATATCCACAAACTCAAAGGGAGTCTTTGTGTTCAACGATTGTCCCCTGAGTAAGTCTCGTTGGGTTTCGTCTTCGATCGCAAAAGCCACAAACACTACTTTCTTGTCTGCCATTCTGATTTCCCCTTTACTTGTGTTCCGGTTCGGTCAGAAAGGCTCAGCAGGACTAAACGAGGTGGTTGCGAAGCGACACTCTTGTCCCAAGCTGGGCGCTATCTTCGATGGACAGCCAGTATCTTGACAGGAAGTCACTATTTAATCAATCGGAGACTTAGAGACTTAGGGACAGACGGAACGTTTTCTGTAATTTTTGATTTCGGGCGAAGAGAAACATGAGAAAACTTCCCGTCTGTCCCCGTATTCCCAATAGGGCTTAGACCTGGGGTTTGGCGGCGGTCATGGCGGCGTTGGCAGGGGACGAACGCAAGTACTTGCGGCGATAGACGGCCAGAGCTATCCAGTAAACCCCTATCCATTGAATGTGGTAAAGAGGTCCAATCCCGTGGTCCGATGTAGCTTCCTCCACGAACTCACATATCTGGACGATGACGACAATTGAAATACCCCATAGCAGCTTAGTTTCCGCCTTCGATAAGCTCCATTGGCAGGAGCGCGCGCGCGCCTTAGCACTAAAGACCAACACGAATACCAACGCCAGCTGGAAGACCCACGAAACGATGTATCTGGTCATACGAGGTAGACCACAATCGCGCCTAGTAGCGTGTCAGTTCCTTCACCGCTAATTTTGCATTCAAATCCGCCTTAGTTTCTGTGCGCCGTTCACGGGGCTTGTCACGGAGCGCTTCGACCAAGGGGTCGCGATGTACGAATGGCGGCGTAAACCATCCCATACGGTCGAGTATGGTCCCCCTACGACGGCAGAGCTCAATCCACAGGTCCGATTGAGTGCTTATTTTATATTTGTCGCGGACCACGCATATTTTCGACCAGACGCAGGACTTTCGGAGCGCCTCGTCCGCAGCCGAGTTATGCTGCATGTCGCTAAAGATAATTTGCTCGGAAAAGTGGTGGTAGCACTCAGGGTCGTCGCATGCATCTTGCTTCGGATAGCCGCTCTTTTCTCGATCGTCTGTTTCCACGACTGCCCTCCCGTTAACTCTCGAATGCCTGTTCGACTTCGGAATGACCAAGATTGGATGGAAGATTGGAAAGCAAGACGTATGCGGCCCGCTCTTGAAGCCCTTGTGCTCCGTATGTGAAATGGTGCTTGTGAGCATGGTGCTCATTCGGAACGTAGATATAAAGGAAGACATCTTGGCCAGAATGACGAATCCACACATCCATGTTCGTAACCCCCCGCACGAATAGTGTACCCCTCAGGCACCCAGTGAGGAAATCTCTGGGCGGATGGCGTCGATGCTACGGGGTGCCGCACCCTGCGGTTTTCAGGGTGCGGGTTTTGACTTTTCTTCGTGGAATTGGGGACAGCAACGTTCCGGCAGCGAAGTAAAAAAACAAAAAGCCCGCTTCGAAATTCGGAGCGGGCTTTTCACGGAACTCGGATCACGGAACACGGGTCACGTGAATCAGCTGGCGGCGGCTGCCGGTTCTTCCTTCTTGGCTTTTTCTTTCTTTTCTTTTTTCTTCAGTTCGTAGCCGACGATTTCTAGGATGGCGACTTTGGCTCCATCGCCGACACGGATGCCGGCGTGGATGATGCGGGTGTAGCCGCCGGCGCGGTCGGCAAACTTCGGCGCGATTTCGCTGAAGAGCTTCTGCGTGACGGCGGGTGTCATGAGATACGCCGCCGCCTGGCGCCGCGATTGCAGCGTGTCGCGTTTGCCGAGCGTGATGATTTTTTCCGCAACGGGGCGCGTCGCCTTCGCGCGCGTCAGCGTGGTGGTGATTCGCCCGTGTTCGAACAAATTCGTGACGAGGTTGCGCAGCGTCGCACGGCGGTGCGACGGGTTGCGTCCGAGTTTCGATCCTGAGTTGCGATGCCGCATCGTCTATCCCTTTACCTTCTGCTGTCTTGAAGACGGCCTGCTCTTTCAAGCAGGCCGTGAAAGTGTTCTTGTCTGCAACTTCTGCGCCCAGGCTCTAGCGCAGGTCTAAACCGCTCGAAAGTTTTTTTTCTTTTAACTTTCGACTTTCAACTATCGACTGTCGACTCTCTTTACAGCCCGACGTTGTCTTCGCTGGGCGGCGGTGCGGTCTGGCTCGGCAGCGGCGGCCAGATGATGCGGCCGTGCTCATCGAACTTCATGCCCAGGCTGAGGCCCATCTTGGTCAGTATATCCTTGATCTCGTTGAGCGACTTTCTGCCAAAGTTTTTGGTCTTCAGCATTTCGTTCTCGCTCTTTTGCACGAGCTCGCGGATGGTCTGGATGTTGGCGTTCTTCAAGCAGTTGTAGGAACGCACGGAAAGTTCCAGCTCTTCCACCGAACGGTCCAGATGCTCGAGGCGCGGATCGTTGGCGATTTCCTGCGGCAGCTCCGCCATTTCGGTGGGCTCTTCAAAGTTAATGAAGATGCTCATGTGGTCCTTCACCAGTTTGGCGGCGAGGCCGATGGAGTCCTGTGGCGTGATCGCGCCATTGGTCCAGACTTCGATCATCAGTTTTTCGTAGTCGGTCATCTGGCCGAGACGAGCCGCTTCGACCGAGTAATTGACCTTGCGCACCGGCGAGTGAACGCTATCGACCGGGATGTAGCCGATCGGCAGGTCTTCGTCGTAGTTGCGGTCGGCAGCGACGTAGCCGCGGCCGTTCTTGACGCGCATCTCGATTTGCAGCTTGCCGCCTTCGCTGACGGTGGCGATGTAAACGCTCTTATCGAGCACCGCGAAGTCCGCGTCTTCCTCGATTTGGGCGGAGGTTACGGGACCAGGGTGATCGACGTTGAAGAAAATCGTCTTCGGCAGGTCGGTGTTCAGCTTGATCGGCACTTGCTTCAAGTTCAGGATGATATCGGTTGCGTCTTCCACGACGCCAGGAATCGAGGAGAATTCGTGCAACACTCCTTCGATTTTAACGGCGGTGATGGCAGCGCCTTCAATCGAGCTCAACAGCGCGCGCCGCAGCCCGTTTCCCACGGTCGTGCCCCATCCGCGTTCGAACGGCTGCGCGGAAAACCGCCCGTATTTCTCTGTAAGTGATTCCAGCTCGGATGCAAGGCGCTTCGGCTTTTGAAAACCCTTCCACATCGTGTTCCTTCCTTCTGGGCCGATCTTCTCAGCCCCACAAACTGTGGCGCTTTCGCGCCGGCCATTGTTCTTGTGTAGCGCCGGGCTTTAGCCCGGCACCTTGTTACTTCGAGTACAGTTCGACGATGAGCTGCTCGTTGATGGGCGGCGTCTGCACGTCTTCGCGCTTCGGCATCGCCACAACTTTTGCTTTGAACTGCTCACGGTCCTGTTCGAGCCACGGCACGGCGCTCTGGCTCTGCGCCACATTCCGAGCCTCAAGAACCATTGCGTTGGAGTGCATTTTTTCCTTGATTGCCACTTCTTCGCCGACGTTGACGAGGTAAGAAGGAATGTTGACCTTCTTCCCGTTGATGCGGACGTGGCCGTGTAGGACGAGCTGGCGCGCCTGCGAACGGGAGGACGCCAGGCCTGCGCGCCACACCACGTTGTCCAGACGCCGCTCGAGCGTGATGATCAGGTTTTCGCCCGTGGGACCCTTGGCGCGAACAGCCTTTTCAAAGTACGAGCGAAACTGCCTCTCGAGCAATCCGTAGGTACGCTTGACCTTTTGCTTTTCGCGCAACTGCAAGCCGTAACCGGCGACCTTGGGGCGCCGCGACTGGCCGTGCTGTCCCGGAACGAAGTTGCGCTTCTCAATCGCGCACTTCTCGGTAAAGCACCGCAGCCCTTTCAAAAATAGTTTCTGCCCTTCCCGGCGGCACAGGCGGCAGACTGCATCTCGGTGTCTTGCCAACTTTTCTCTCCTTTAACTCAGGTGACGACCGGTTTACAGGTTGGCAACCCTTCTTCCCGGTCCGTCGTACTTTGCTTCAACGAGCCCCGTGATTTCGCCATGCGGGACCATGAGGCAATCGATGAAGCAAATTCAAAAGCGCACAGGCAAGAGTGCCTGTGCTACAAAATCAAACGCGGCGGCGCTTCGGCGGACGGCAGCCGTTGTGCGGAATCGGCGTAACGTCGCGAATCAACACGATGTGCAATCCGGCGGCAGCCAGCGCGCGCACAGCGGACTCGCGTCCCGAGCCTGGGCCCTTGACGCGGACCTCCACGCTCTTCATGCCGTACTGGTCGCGCGCCACACCCGCGGCAGCGAGCGAAGCCTGCTGCGCAGCGTACGGCGTGCCCTTGCGCGAGCCCTTGAAGCCGATGGCGCCCGCGGAAGACCAGCACATCACGCGGCCATCCGTATCCGAGATGGTGATTTGCGTGTTGTTGAACGTCGCCGCGACATAGACGATGCCGTGCGGCACGACGCGCCGTTCGCGCTTTTTCTTGAATTCTTTCTTGCGCTTGGTTGCCGCCGCCGGTTTTCCCGGTGCTGCTGTTGCGTCGGGCACCGCGCCTTTTTGTTCTTTTGCCACTGTTCACTCCGTTTCGTGTTTCGCGAAATCTAAAGCCATGATTCGGACGGGCACGGCGTGCCGTGCCCCTACGAGATTGCTAGCCCTTCTTGCCGGTGACCTTCTTCTTGGCCGCCACTGCGCCGCGGCGCGGTCCCTTCCGGGTTCGGGCGTTGGTGTGCGTCCGCTGGCCGCGCACCGGCAAGTTGCGCCGGTGACGAATCCCGCGGTAGGCCTGGATTTCAATCAGCCGGCGGATGTTCATCTGGATCTCTTTGCGGAGATCGCCTTCCACGCGGCCTTCTTTTTCAATTTCCTGGCGGAGATGATTCACTTCATCTTCCGTCAAGTCGCGAATCTTTTTCGTGTGATCGACGCCCGCCTTCGCGGCGAGCTTCTTCGCGCGCTCCTGCCCGATGCCATAGATGGACGTGAGTCCGACCCAAAGGCGCTTCTGCGGCGGAAGGTCTACACCTGCGATGCGTGCCATTCTCTCTCCTTAACCCTGGCGCTGCTTGTGCTTCGGATTGCTGCAGATGACCCGCACCACACCGCGCCGGTGGATCACCTTGCATTTGTCGCAAATCTTTTTTACCGATGCTCGAACTTTCATTGCCTTTTCCTCATTCCAGCCGCTCTTGGCGGCCAGCGGCCCGCCGGCTACGGCGTGCCCCTTAAACCAGGGGCATTAGATGAGGCAGCCCCTTCCAAAGTCGCAAAGCCCAAACTCACGGGTCTAAAGACCCGCCACTACTTGTAGCGGTAGACGATGCGGCCTCGCGTTAGATCGTACGGCGAGAGTTCTACTGCTACTTTATCTCCCGCCAGAATCCGGATGAAATTTTTGCGCATCTTGCCGGAGACGTGGGCCAGCACTTGATGCTTGTTCTCGAGCTCGACGCGAAACATCGCATTGGGCAGCGGCTCAATCACCGTTGCCATGACTTCTATGGCGTCCTCTTTGGGATTGCCAGAGTCGCCCTTTTCTTTTTTCTCGCGAATGGGTCTCGCCATAAGCTCCTGCGTTGCCAGCGTCCGGGTTAAAACCTTTGCGCTGTTTTGCTACTTGCTCACCAGCGGGCGGGGCAAGCCCCGCCCCTACAAACTCCCCTGCGGCTCGTTCTTTACCAGGACGGGCCGGTTACATCTTTCGGGCGCGTCAGGATCCAGGGGCCGTTCGCCGTGACCGCCACCGTATGCTCGAAGTGCGCCGAGGGGCTGCCATCCGCCGTTTCCGCCACCCACTCGTCGCGCATCCGAACTTCGGGCCGGCCCGCGTTGACCATCGGCTCGACGGCGATGACCATGCCTTCTTGCAGCCGCGCCCCGCGTCCTTCTTCGCCGTAGTTCGGCAGGTTCGGTTCGTCGTGCATCTTCGTGCCGATGCCATGCCCGACAAACTCTCGCACCACCGAATACCCGTGCTGCTCGACCCAACTCTGCACCGCGTGGCCGACATCGCCGAGCCGGTTGCCCGGCCGCATCTTGTCAATCGCGCGGTCCAGCGATTCGCGGGTGACATCCAGCAGCTTTTTCACTTCCGGCCGAATCTGCCCAACCGGCACAGTGACCGCCGAATCCGCGAAGTAGCCGTCCACTTCCATTCCGAAGTCGATCGAGACGATATCGCCTTCGCGCAACTTCCGCTTGGGCGACGGAATCCCATGAACGATCTCGCTGTTCACCGAAGTGCACAGCGAGCAAGGATAACCGCGGTAGCCCTTGAACGCCGCTTTGCCCGGCCTTCCGGCGATTTTTTCCTCGGCAAACTTTTCGAGGTCCATCGTCGTCAACCCAGGCCGCACCATATCCCGGAGCGCCGTCAAAATCTCATAAACAACAAGCCCGGCGCGGTGCATCTTTTCCAGCTCTTCGGCACTGCGCAGATGAATCGCCATCGTTTCTACTTGCGGCCCTTCCCAGGCCGCTTAATGCTTGCTGCGAGCATGATGCAGCGTCTTCCAAACCTGCTGCTCCACTTCTTCCACGCTCTTCGACGCATCCACGTCGTGAAGCAGGCCCAGCCGTTTGTAATACGCGACCAGCGGCTCGGTCTGCTTGTGATACGCCTGCAGCCTCGGAGCTACAATTTCTTCCCGGTCATCGGGCCGCTGCAGCAGTTCCCCGCCATCGTTATCGCAGCGTCCTTCGACCTTCGGCGGGCGCTCGAAAAGATTATAAATCTCGCCCCCCGTCTTGCACATGCGCCGGCCGGTGATGCGCTTCAAAATCAGCGCCGTATCGACCACCAGATGAATCACGAACGGCCGCCGGAATCCATGCTGCTTCAACAACTCGCCCAGGTACTGCGCCTGAGCGACGGTCCGCGGAAAGCCGTCGAACACAAAACCATGCGCGCAATCCGGCCGCTCGATGCGTTCCGCTACGATCTTGAGCACGAGCGAGTCTGGAACAAGCTCGCCGCGCTCCATGATCGGCTTGGCTTTCACTCCAAGCGGCGTGCCGTTGGCCACGTGCTCCCGCAGCATGTCGCCCGTCGAAAGGTGCGGCACACAGTACTTGGCCGCAAGCTTTTTCGCTTGCGTGCCTTTCCCCGCGCCCGGAGGCCCGAGTAAAATCACGGCGCGATTGAGCTCTTCCGGGGGCCGCTTTCCGGCACCACTGGGCTCGCCGCCATGTTTTTACCGTCTGCCGCGCAACCGGCCCTTCCGAGCAAACCCTTCGTAGTTCCGCATGACCAACTGGGCTTCGAGCTGCTGCACCGTGTCCATGGCCACGCCCACGACGATTAGCAGAGACGTGCCGCCGAAATAAAACTGCACGCCCAAACCTTTCAAGAACCACACCGGGAAGTGGCGATCGAACCAGGCGCCAATGCCCCAGCCGATATGGTCGAGGTGAATGCCCGCAATCATCCATTCCGGCAGCAAGCAAACAATCGCCAGATACACCGCGCCGATAAATGTGAGCCGCTTCAAAATTTTGCTGACATGCTCGGACGTGTTGCGGCCCGGCCGGATGCCCGGAATGAAGCCGCCGTTCTTGCGCATGTTGTCGGCCAGCTCCGTGGGATTGAAAACAATGCCCACGTAGAAGAACGAGAAAAGCAAAATCATCGTGATGTACACGACGGTATAGAGCGGCTCGCCCCAGGCGAGACGGTCCTTGATGGTGTTCAGAAACGCCCAGCGCGTGCCCATCATCAGAGCTGCAGTCGCCGGAAACGCCAGCAACGAACTCGCAAAGATCGGCGGTATTACGCCGCCGGAATTCACGCGCAAAGGCAAATAGGAAGACTGCCCGCCCATGACGCGGCGGCCGATGACGCGCTTGGCGTACTGCACGGGAATGCGGCGCTGGCCGCCCTCCACGAACACGATGAACGCGATTACCGCGACCATCAAGGCCACCAGGAAGATCAAAGCGAGGCCCGTGAAGGGCCCCCAAGCGGCGGTTCTTGCCTTGGTGATCAAATCATCTACGGCGCGCGGCAAACCAACCACAATGCCGACGAAGATGATCAGCGACATGCCGTTGCCGATGCCGCGTTCGCTGATCTGCTCGCCCAGCCACATGATGAACGCCGAGCCGGTGGTCAGCGTCAGGATGGTCATCAACGTAAAACCTACTCCCGGGTGATACACAAGCGACTGGCCGTTCATGTTCGTCGCTTGCAGGGTTGAAGCGATCGTCAGCGACTGAATCACGCTAAGAACGATTGTCAGATAGCGCGTGTACTGCGTGATCTTGCGGCGTCCCAGCTCGCCTTCTTTTTGCAGCCGCTCGAGGTACGGAAAAACCACCTGCATCAATTGCAAGATGATGGAGGCGGTGATATACGGCATGATGCCGAGCGCGAAAATCGTGAGCTTGCGGAAACTGCCGCCGCTGAAAAGATCGAAGATGCCCAGAACCGAACCCTGCGCCTGCTTGAACATCTCCTCGAGCACGCCCGCATTGATGCCCGGCGTCGCAATGTGCGCGCCGATGCGGTAGACGCCCAGGAGAGCGAGTGTGAAGAGGACGCGGTTCCGCAAATCCGGAATGCGGAACATGTTCTTGAGAGCTTCGACGAATCGTTTCATACGTTTACCCTGCGATTCCCCGTTACCTTACAACCTTACGCCGTAACCACTTCAAACGTGCCGCCTGCTTTGGTGATCTTGTCCTTGGCCGAAGCGCTGAAGGCATGCGCGTGAATCGCGAGCTTGGTCTTCAGTTCGCCATCGCCCAAAACCTTGATCGGGTCCGTCGCGCGGCGAACGAAGCCATGCGCGCGAAGCAATTCGGGAGTTACCGTCTCGCCGGCCGGAAAAACGTTCAGTTCTTCGAGATTCACAATCGAATATGTGACGCTGAACAGGTTGTGAAACCCGCGCTTCGGCATGCGGCGATGCAACGGCATCTGGCCGCCCTCAAATCCGCGTCGGCGCGAATAGCCGCGGCGGGATTTTTGTCCCTTGTCGCCGGAACCGGAGGTCTTGCCCAGCTTCGAGCCCATACCGCGGCCGACGCGCACTTTGCGGTGCCGCGAACCTTTCGGCGGCTTCAACGTCGAAAGGCTATAGGCCCGCTTTGGGTGCGCTGTCTTCTTGGCGGCTGTGCGGCCGCCGGAAACTTTTTTCGCCATCGCTCTACTCCACCACTTCCACGAGATGCCGGACTTTGTGAATCATGCCGCGAACCGCCGGCGTGTCCTCGCGCTCGACCACTTGATGCATTCTTCGCAGTCCGAGACCGCGAATCGTCTGGCGCATGTCATCGGTGCAGCTGATGAAGCTGACCACCCACTTCACCTTGACCTTGCCGCCCTTGCCTTTGCCGATTCTCTCTTCGCTCGATTTTTTCTTGCTGGCCATTAGTTGCTCTCACCCGCGGCTTTTTGATAACGGCCGCTGATTTCGTCGACTGTCTTGGAGCGCGTCTCGGCGACTTGCGCCGCGTCTTTCAACCCGAGCAGCGCGGCGAACGTGGCTTTCACCACGTTGTGCGGGTTCGACGTGCCGAGCGACTTCGTCAGCACGTTGTGAATTCCCGCCACCTGCATCACCTTGCGCACCGGGCCGCCGGCGATGACGCCGGTGCCGTCCGGCGCGGGCTTCAGCAGCACTTGCGCCGAGCCGTAACGTCCGAGCACCTGGTGGGGAATGGAAGAGCCCTTCAGGTTCAGCTTGATCAAATTCTTTTTCGCCTGCTCGATGGCCTTCTTGATGGCCATGGGAACTTCGCGGGCTTTGCCCATGCCGAAACCGGCATGGCCGTGGCTATCGCCAACGACAACGAGCGCCGAAAAGCTGAGGTTCTTGCCGCCCTTGACGACTTTGGTGACGCGGTTGATGGCGATCACGTCGTCTTTCAGGTCGGTGGGATTCACCTCCAGGAGCCTGCGTACCGCTAAACTGTCTCGCAAAATTTGCTTCGACATAGGCTTAGAACTGTAACCCCGCTTCCCGCGCCGCATCGGCGAGCGCCTTGACGCGGCCGTGATACTTGTATCCGCCGCGGTCGAACACTACCTTGCTGACTCCGGCGGTTTTGGCGCGCTCGGCAATGGTCTTGCCGATCACTTTGGCCGCCGCGATATTTCCGCCACCCTTCAAACCCTTTTTCGTTTCGCCATCGACCGAGCTGGCCGAGACGAGCGTTTTTCCGGTGCGGTCGTCGATCACCTGCGCGTAGATGTGTCCCAGCGAGCGGTACACGCAAAGACGCGGGCGTTCGGTGGTGCCTTCGACGCGCTGGCGCACGCGATCGTGGACGCGCAGGCGGTGAAGATTTTTCGATAATTTGCGAACTCTTGCCGATGCCACTGTTTCTTCTCCTGAATCCTAAAGCTTGCCAAGTTCCACGGATGGGCGGGGCAAGCCCCGCCCCTACAAATTCGTTGGGCCTTGCGGCCCTTGTTACTACGCGGCGCCGCCGGCCTTTGCTCCGGCCTTGCCGGCCTTTTTCTTGAGGCGCTCGCCGGTGATACGCACGCCTTTTTGCTTGTACGGATCGGGCGGGCGAAGGGCGCGCATGTCGGCAGCGACCTGGCCGACTTTACCTTTGTCGGCTCCGCTGACGACGATATGCGTCTGCTTGTCCACCGTGACCTGGATTCCCTCCGGAATCGGGAACTCGATGGGATGCGATTTGCCGAGAGCGAAGGCGACGATCTTGCCCTTGAGTTCGGCGCGGTAACCGACGCCAACAATGTCCAAGTCTTTCTTGAAACCCAGGGTGACGCCGTGAACGGCGTTGGCGACGAGAGCGCGCGCGAGACCGTGCAGAGCGCGGTGATCTTCGGTGTCGCGAAGAGCGGTGAGCACGCCGTCTTTTTGCTCGAACGTGATGCCGTGCGGCAGCGGGACGGTGAGCTTGCCTTTCGGCCCTTGCACGTCGACTTGGCCGCTTTGCAGAGCGATTTTCACGCCTGCGGGAACTGGAATTGGTTTGCGTCCGATACGTGACATCTGTTCGTCCTTAGCTCCAGAAACTCGAATCGTTTACGTCTTGTAGATCTTGCCAAAAGCGGGCGGGGCAAGCCCCGGCCCTACAAAGTGATTACCAGACTTCGCAGAGGATTTCGCCGCCGACTTTGGCTTTGCGGGCGCTGCGTCCGCTCATCAAGCCTTTGGGCGTCGTCAAAATGTTGATGCCCAAGCCGCCAACGACGGGGCGGATATCGGTGGCGCCGAGATAGCGGCGCGAGCCGGGGCGCGAAATGCGCTTGACACCGGAGATGACGCTGCGGCGGTCCGGGGTGTACTTCAGGAAAACGCGGAGCATCTTGCGCGTCTTGTTTTCGTCCACCGTTTTGAAAGTCGAGATGTAGCCTTCTTCCTTCAGAATGCGGGCGATTTCGGCTTTGAGCTTCGACGCGGGCACGTCCACGCGCTGGTGCTTGGCGGCCGCGGCGTTGCGAATGCGGGTCAAAAAATCGGCGATGGGATCTGTTTGCATAACTCTCCTACCAGCTTGCTTTCACGACGCCGGGGATTTCTCCCTTGAGCGCCATACCGCGGAAACAGATGCGGCACATCTGGAACTTGCGAATGTAGCCGCGAGCGCGGCCACAAACGCGGCAGCGGTTGCGAACGCGGACTTTGAACTTGGGTTTCTTATGCGTCTTTGCGATTTTTGCCAGGCGTGCCATTTATTGCGCCCCTCCCGGAACGCGCAGGGGAACTCCGAGACCTTTTAGAAGCTCGCGGCCTTCCTCGTCGTTCTTTGCGGTCGTTGTCAGCGTGACGTTCATGCCCTTGATCTTGTCCACGCGCGTGTAATCGATTTCCGGAAACACGAGCTGATCTTTCAAGCCCAGCGTGTAGTTGCCGCGGCCGTCGAAGGCGTTCGAAGGCAGCCCGCGGAAGTCGCGGACGCGCGGCAAAACGACGTTGCAGAGCCGGTCGAGAAACTCGTACATCTTTTCTCCGCGCAGCGTTACGGCGCACCCGATGGGCATGCCTTTGCGGATTTTGAAATTGGCGATGGACTTCTTGGCCCGCGTGATGATGGCTTTTTGTCCGGTGATCTGGCCGAGCTCGACCGCAGCGGTATCCAGCAGCTTGGCGTTCTGGCTGGCTTCGCCGAGGCCGATGTTCACGGTGATCTTCTGCAGTTTCGGAACGGCCATCTTGTTCTTCCAGCCAAAGCGCTTCATGAGCGCCGGCACCGTTTCGCCGCTGTACTTTTCGTGTAGTCGCGTCTTCATTTCTCTTTTCTGCCTTGTCCTTTACGTATCCAAACCTACTTGTCGAGCGTCGTCCCGCAGCGGCGGCACGCACGCACTTTCGTTCCGTCCGGGAGAGTGGTGTGTCCCATGCGCGTGTGCTTGCCGCAGCTGGGGCAAACAATCATCACATTCGAAACGTTGACCGGGCCTTCTTTTTCCACGATGCCGCCCTTGATGTTTTTCCCAGGATTCGGCCGCGTGTGGCGCTTGATGATCGAAGCGTGCTCGACCACCAGCGTGTTTTTCTTTGCGTTGATCGAGAGCACCCGTCCCGTCTTGCCGGCATCGCGGCCCGCAATGATTTTCACATTGTCGCCCTTGCGGATGCTGATGGTGTGCCGCTCGGCTCTTTCATGTCGCAATGTCATTGCTTACCAAACCTCCGGAGCCAGCGAGACAATTTTTGTGAACTTTTTTTCGCGCAGCTCTCTTGCCACCGGGCCAAACACGCGTGTTCCCACGGGTTCGCCCGCTTCGTTGATCAAAACCGCAGCGTTGTCGTCAAACCGGATGTAGGTGCCATCCTTGCGCCGCCGCTCTTTCCGCATTCGAACAATCACGGCCTTCACGACCGTGCCCTGCTTGACCTGGCTTTCCGGTGTCGCTTCTTTAACCGACGCGGTGATGACGTCGCCGAGACCAGCTTTCAGTCCGGCGTCGCCGCCCACAGGCATAATGCACATCAGCTTCCGCGCGCCGGAATTGTCGGCTACCGTTAGCCAGGTTCGCATCTGAATCATTGTTCTGCTCCCCTGTCCCGCTTACTGGGCTGACGCGTTCCGCGTCAGCACTTCTTTCAGCCGCCAGCGCTTCAGGCGGGAAAGCGGCCGCGAAGCCACAATCCTCACCGTGTCGCCTTGTTTTGCCGCACGCTGTTCATCGTGCGCGTAAAATTTCTTGGAGATGCGCACCACGCGGTGATACTTGGGGTGCTGCACCAGGCGCGTGACTTCCACCACGATGGTCTTTTCCATCTTCGCGCTGGTGACTTTGCCGGTGAGCACAGTGCGCTCGCCGCGGGATTCCGTCTTCGCTGGTGCTGCCGTCGGTGTTTCGGTTGTCATTACGCCTTCCCTGCTGCTTGCGACTTCTTTGCCGCTATTTCTTGCACGCGAAGAAGAGTCTTCACACGCGCCAAATCTTTTTTCGATTCGCGGAGGCGCTTCAGCGCTTCCGCCTGCCCGGTCGAGAGCTGAAACTTCAGCCGGAAAATCTGCTCGGTGAGCTCTTTTTGCTGCGCTTCGAGCTCGTTCACGCCCGCTTCGCGAATCTTTTCCATGCGCTTTGGCATAATTACAAGCTCCCCGCGCGCGTGATGAATTTCGTGGGAATCGGCAGCTTGTGTGCCGCCAAACCCATGGCTTCTTTCGCCGTGGCTTCATCCACGCCGGACATCTCAAACATAATGCGCCCCGGCTTTACCACCGCGACCCACTTTTCCGGAGCGCCTTTGCCCTTGCCCATGCGGGTTTCCGCCGGCTTCTTGGTGAAAGGCTTATCCGGAAAAATGCGAATCCAGAGTTTGCCGCCGCGCTTGATAAAGCGGGTGATGGCCACACGCGAAGCTTCGATCTGGCGGTCGGTGATCCAAGCCGCTTCCATCGCTTTCAATCCGTAATCTCCAAAAGCCAGATCGCCGCCGCGCCAGGCCTTGCCTGTGCGCCGTCCGCGCATCTGCTTTCTGTACTTCACTTTCTTCGGCATCAACATCGCTGTGTTCTCGCTTCCCTAATCTCGCAAGCCGCTCGGCGGCCCGTTTACGTTTTTATGCCGCCGCGACGGCGTCGCGTTCCTTCTGGATCTTCGAAGCGCGCTTCGGCACGTTTTCGCCTTGATAGACCCAGCACTTCACGCCAATCACGCCATAGGTGGTTTGCGCTTCGGCCGTGCCGTAGTCGATGTCCGCGCGCAACGTTTGCAACGGCAAGCGCCCCTGCAAATACCATTCTTTGCGCGCGATTTCCGCGCCATTCAAACGTCCAGCTACGCGCACTTTGATGCCTTTGCAGCCGAAGCGAAGCGCGGAGTCCACGGCTTTGCGCATCGCGCGGCGAAAGGCCACGCGCTTTTCGAGCTGCAACGCAATCGATTCCGCGACGAGCTGCGCGTCGAGTTCCGGGCGGTGCACTTCCTGAATGTCGATGTGCACTTCCCGCTTGGTGCGCTTCTGCACTTCCTGCTTGAGCTTGTCGATTTCCGCGCCCTTGCGGCCGATGATGATGCCCGGCCGCGCCGTATAAATGCGCACAACCAGCTTGTTGGCGGCGCGCTCGATATCGATCGAGCTGATGCCCGCGCTTTTGAGCTTGTCTTTCAGCTCGCGGCGCAGCTTCACGTCTTCATGAAGAAGATCGGCGTAGTCGCGGTCGGCATACCAGCGCGACTTCCACGGCTTGTTGTAGCCCAGGCGAAACCCGTAAGGGTGTGTCTTCTGTCCCATTACTTCTTCCCCTTTTTCGACGGCGTGCGCTTTCCAGTCAAAGCTTTGCGCACGCGGCGAATCGTTCCGCGGGCGCCCTTCTGTGCTTCCGCTTCGGCCAGGTTGGACGCAACGCGCTCGGCAGCGGCGACGTGATGCTCGGCAACGCCTACCCACAAATGCGCCGTGCGCTTCTGGTAGCGGAACGCGCGGCCCATGGGCGCCGGACGAATCCTCTTCCACCGCGCGCCTTCATTCACATAGCACGTGGAAACAAACAACTGATCGACATCGAGCGGCGAACCGGAATCTTCCGCTTTGCGCTCGGCGTTGGCGATCGCGCTTCGCAATACTTTTTCAATGTGCTTCCCGGCGCGCTTCGGCGTGTAGCGCAGCGTCTGCAACGCGTCTTGCGCCTTCTGCCCGCGAATCAAGTCCATCACCAGGCGCGCCTTTTGCGGCGACATTCGAACATGCCTCGCCAGCGCGTGCGCTTCAATCGAACTCGGAGTTTGCGTCTGTACGTCAGCCATAACTTATGCCTTCGGCGCCGGAGCTGCGCCGCCTCCCGCTGGTGCTCCACCCGGTGCCGCGCCGCCCGCCGGCGCCGCGCCCGCGGCCCGCTCGAGCGCCGCTTTCACGGCGTGTCCTTTGAACGAGCGCGTCGGCGAAAATTCGCCCAGCTTGTGCCCGATCATCTGCTCGGTCACATACACGGGAATGAATTTCTTTCCGTTGTGCACGGCGATCGTGTGCCCGATCATTTCCGGCACGATCGTCGAGCGCCGCGACCATGTCTTCACAACCTTTTTTTCATTCCGCGTGTTCAGCCCTTCGACCTTTTCACGCAGGTGGCCATCCACAAACGGCCCTTTTTTCAGTGAGCGTGCCATTGATTCCCTATTCCTCCACTCGGCGCAAGCGGCCCCACGGCGCGCGCCGCATCTTCTTGAATCCCCGCACAGGCCCCGGAACGCGATGCGACTTCGGGCAAAACGGGCACACAAACCGCGTGCCTTGCGCGTTCGGAATTCTTTCTACAATCACCGCCCAGCCCGGCTTGCACAGCTTGTACAGCACCGGCTCCGGCGGAGGTACGACTACCTTCCCTGCTGGCCGCACCGGCTTCGTGCTCTTTGCCGCTGCGCGTTTTACCGCTCTTTTTGCAGGCCGCGCCGTCCGCTTTGCCGCTGCTCTTCGCAACGATGTCCGCCGCCCTGCTGTTCGTGCCGTTCGTGTCGCTCTCATCGCGTTTGCTCTCGCCGGGCCGCTCTTCCATCACCGCCCAGCTTCCAGCGTTTGCTATGTCAAAACCCCACGTCTGTTACTTCCTTCGCTGCACAATGTTGCGGTCTGTGCGCTTGTTGTTGCGCGTCTTCTTGCCCAGCGTCGGGAACGCCCACGGCGTTTGTGGGTGATTGCCCTTCACTTTGCCTTCACCGCCGCCGTGCGGGTGATCCACTGGATTCATGGCCACGCCGCGCACTGTTGGCTTGATGCCGCGCCAGCGCGTGCGGCCTGCTTTGCCGAAGGTTTCATTTTCATGGTCGAGGTTGCCGACCTGGCCGACGGTCGCCATGCACTCCAGCGAAAACTTGCGAACTTCGCCGGAAGGCAGTTTCACCAGCGCGATATCGCCTTCTTTGCTCAAAAGCTGCGCTGAGCCGCCAGCCGAACGAACCACTTGTCCGCCGCGCCCGGGATTGAGCTCCAGGTTGTGCACCATCGTGCCGGGAGGAATGTGCTTGATCTGCAGCGCATTGCCCGGAAGGATGTCCGCGCCTTCGCCCGTCGAAACCGTCGCTCCCACTTCGAGCCCCACCGGGTGCAAGATGTAGCGCTTGTCGCCATCCGCATAGTGCAAGAGGGCAAGATTCGCGCTGCGGTTCGGGTCGTACTCGATGGCCGCCACTTTCGCCGGAATGCCCACTTTGTCGCGGCGGAAATCCACCTGGCGGTACTGCTTCTTGTGCCCGCCGCCGCGATGCCAGACCACGATCTCGCCGTGATTATTGCGGCCGCCCGAGCGCTTCTTCGGTTCGAGCAAAGCCTTTTCCGGCTCTTGCTTGGTGATGTGGCTCTTGTCCACGACGGTGATAAACCGCCGCGAAGCCGTGTATGGATTAAAGCTCTTCAGTCCCATCGCTGCCTCTTACCTCTTACTTAATCTCGTTTCGCTCGCTTTGGCCCAATGCGCTCTTCGTGCTACAGGTTCTCCGCGTACTCGATCATCTTTTCGTCTTTCGCGAGCTTCACGTAGGCCTTTTTCCAATCGCGCCGGTAGCCTTCGTTCTGTCCGCGACGGCGCATCTTGCCGACAAAATTCGCCGTGCGCACCGCGGCTACTTTCACTTTGAAAATCTGCTGAACCGCTTCCTTGATCTGCGTCTTGGTGGCGCTTGCCGAAACTTCAAACACCACCGTGTGCTGCGTTTCTTTGACGCCCAGGCCTTTTTCCGTGATGATCGGCCGGCGAATGATTTGATAGTGCGGGGCAGACATGATCTATTCCTTCCCCTTTTTCTTGGCATGTTTGGCCGGTTTTGCGGCTTTCTTGGCGGCCGGCTTGGCTTTTTTCACAGCTGCTTTCGGCGCTGCTGCTTTCTTTGGAGCAGCGGCCGCAGGCGCGATCGATTCCACATCGGGAACAACTACCGGACGTTTCTCCGGATCGAGCGTGTGGCTCAACCGCGTTACGGCATCCTTCGAAAGCACCAGCAAGTCGTGTTTCAGCACGTCATACACATGCAGAACATGGGGAGCGGCGAGCTTGACGCCTTCAAGATTGCGGCTGGCGAGCTCCAGGTTGCGGTTTTCGCCGTGCGAGACAAGCAACGCCGACCTGTGGCCGTTCAGCTTGTCGAGCGTCTCGCGCAAACCCTTGCTCTTGTGCGTTTCGAGTTGCAGAGCGTCAACGACCGTCAGCTTCTGTTCCGCCAGCTTTGCCGACAAGGCCGAGCGCAGCGCGCCAAGCAGCATCTTCTTCGGCAATGCATAGCTGTAATCGCGCGGCTTCGGTCCATGAACTGTTCCGCCATGCCGCCACAAAGGCGACCGAATCGAGCCAACGCGCGCGCGGCCTGTGCCCTTTTGCCGCCACAGTTTGCGTCCCGCGCCGCTCACTTCGCTCTTGTCTTTCGTCTTGTGGGTGCCCGAGCGGATTTCGCGCTGATACCAACGCGACGCTTCGTGCAGCAAGTGCCGGTTCACCTTCGCGCCAAATATCGCGTCGGCGAGCTCCACTTCGCCCACTTTCTTGCCACTCAAATTGACTACGTCCACGACCGGCATAATTTCGTTTCCTTCTTCGACTAAAAGAATCTTGCTGCGCTTACTTCTTCTTGCGCGTCTTACTGATAAAAATGTACGTTCCGCTGGGCCCCGGCACCGATCCCCGCACGAGCAGCAGGTTTTCCTCGGTATCCACTTTCACGACTTTCAGATTCTTCGCCGTCACTCTCTGGTTTCCCATGTGACCCGGAAAGTGCTGGTTCTTCCAAACGCGCGACGGAAACGAACTGCCGCCGATGCCGCCTGGCGCGCGGTGAAACATCGAACCGTGCGTCGCATCGCCACCGGCGTAGTGCCAGCGCTTCACGCCGCCCGCAAAACCCTTACCCTTGCTGACGCCGCTTACGTCCACCAGCTCGCCGGCCTGGAAATTCTCCACCAGCACGCGGTCGCCGACTTTCGTCTCGTCTTTCGATTCCTCGATGCGCACTTCCTGAAGCACTTTCATCGGCGCGACGTTGGCCTTTTTGAAATGCCCCGTCATGGCCTTGTTCACGCGCTGCGGCTTGACGAATTCCACGAGGCCGAGTTGCGCGGCTTCGTAGCCGTCGTTTTCTTTCGTGCGGCGCTGTACGACAACGCACGGTCCCGCTTGCAGCACGGTGCATCCGACCAGCGTTCCGTCCGTCTGGAAGATCTGCGTCATCCCCAGCTTGATTCCGATAATCCCGTTGACCGCCATCGCTTCGTCTCTCTCTTTCGCAGCGTGCCTTTGTTTCTGGTATTGGCTGCGCGGTGCTCAAGATGCCGGGCTAAAGCCCGGCGCTACATGCACTTCATTTACTTTGCTGCTGCGTGGCCGAATGCCTTGATTTCCACGTCTACGCCCGGCGGCAAGTCGAGCTTCATCAAAGCGTCTACCGTATCCGGCGTCGGCTCGAGAATATCGATCAACCGCTTGTGCGTGCGCATTTCAAACTGCTCGCGCGATTTCTTGTCCACGTGCGGCGACCGCAACACCGTCCAGCGATTGATGGTCGTCGGCAGAGGAATCGGGCCTGCAACATCCGCGCCCGTGCGCTTTGCCGTATCCACAATCTCTTTCGTGGACTGGTCCAGAATGCGGTGGTCGTACGCTTTTAAACGAATTCGAATTTTGTCGCCTTGTCTCATTTAATTAATCCACAACCCTCTCTGAATCCCGATTACTCGATGATTTCCGTTACGGCGCCGGCGCCGACGGTGTGGCCGCCTTCGCGAATCGCGAACCGCAATCCCTTTTCAAGCGCTACTGGCGTGATCAGCGTCACTTCGCAGCTTACGTTGTCGCCAGGCATCACCATCTCGACGCCGGTCGGCAGCTTCACGTCGCCCGTCACGTCCGTTGTGCGGAAGTAGAATTGCGGCCGGTAGCCCGTGAAAAACGGTGTGTGCCGCCCGCCTTCTTCCTTCGTCAGGACGTATGCTTCCGCTTTGAACTTCGTGTGCGGCGTGATCGAGCCCGGCTTGCAAACCACCTGCCCGCGCTCGACATCGTCTTTTTCCGTGCCTCGCAACAGCAAGCCAACGTTGTCGCCCGCGAGCCCTTCGTCCAGCAGCTTGCGGAACATTTCCACGCCCGTCACAACTTTCTTCTGCGTCGGACGGAAGCCCACGATCTCGATTTCTTCGCCAACCTTCACTTTGCCGCGCTCGACGCGGCCCGTAACCACCGTGCCGCGGCCCGAAATCGAAAAAATATCTTCAATCGGCATTGCGAACGGCTTGTCAATCTCGCGCACCGGTTGCGGCACGTTCTTGTCCACCGCTTCCATCAGTTCATCGATCGACTTTTCCCACTTCGCGTCGCCGTTCAGCGCTTGCAGCGCCGAACCTTTTACGACCGCAATCGTGTCGCCGGGAAATTGGTAGCTCTTCAGCAACTCGCGCACTTCCAGTTCCACGAGTTCCAAAAGTTCCGCGTCTTCCACCATGTCGCACTTGTTCAAGAACACGACGATGGCAGGCACGCCGACTTGCCGAGCGAGCAAAATGTGTTCGCGCGTTTGCGGCATCGGTCCATCCGTCGCCGCCACCACCAGAATCGCGCCATCCATCTGCGCAGCGCCGGTGATCATGTTCTTGATGTAGTCGGCATGCCCCGGACAATCCATGTGCGCGTAGTGACGATTCGGCGTCTCGTATTCCACGTGCGAAACGGCAATCGTGATCCCGCGCTCGCGCTCTTCCGGCGCGTTGTCAATCGAATCAAACGCCCGGAACTGCACTTTCGGGTTGTGCTTCGAAAGCACTTTCGTAATCGCCGCTGTCAGGGTCGTCTTGCCATGGTCGATGTGACCAATCGTCCCAATATTGCAATGCGGCTTGCTGCGCTCGAATTTCTCCTTCGCCATTGCCTTCTGCTCCTCAGTCGAATTCGTAAACCAACCAACGCAAACTCGTTCTTACTTCTCGCCTCGCTGCTTCTTGATCACTTCCTCGGCCAGCGCCGCGGGAAGTTCCGCGTAATGCGAAAAATGCATCGTAAACGTCGCGCGGCCCTGCGTGCGGCTGCGCAAATCCGTGGCGTAACCAAACATCTGCGCCAGCGGCACTTCCACGCGAATCACGTTGACGCCCGCGCGGTTTTCCGTGCCTTGAATGGCCGACCGGCGCGCATTAAGGTCGCCGAACACCGGAGCCATGTATTCTTCTGGAACGACCACTTCCACTTTCATGATGGGTTCCAGCAAAACGGCTTTGGCGCGCGCGCAGGCCTCTTTGTAAGCCATCGAGCCGGCGATCTTAAACGCCATTTCGTTGGAGTCCACATCGTGGTAGCTGCCGTCAATCAGCACGACCGCCACATCCACGGTGGGAAAGCCCGCCAAAATACCGTTGTCCAGCGCTTCGCGAATGCCTGCTTCAATAGGGGCGATGAATTCGCGCGGAATCGAGCCGCCGATAATCTTGTCGATGAAGAGAAACCGGTGCTCTTTGTCGAATTTCCATTTGCCGGGATTGCTGCTGCCGGTCACTTCTTTCGCCAGAGCGTCGATGTCGTCGGTGGACATCTCTTTCATGTTCTCGTGGCTGGAGCTCGGAATGGGATGCAATTCGATTTTGCAGTGGCCGTACTGACCCTTACCGCCGGTCTGCTTGATGTATTTGCCTTCAGCGATGGCTTTCTTTCGAATCGTTTCGCGGTACGCCACTTGCGGACGGCCAACGTTAGCCTGCACGCTGTATTCGCGCAACATGCGGTCGACAATGATTTCCAAGTGCAACTCGCCCATGCCGGAAATCAACGTTTGTCCGGTATCCGGCTCCGTTGAAACACGGAACGTGGGATCTTCCTGCGCGAGGCGCTGCAAGGCCACGCCCAGCTTGTCCTGGTCAGCCTTCGTCTTCGGTTCAATCGCTACGGAAATCACGGGAGCCGGAAAATCAATGTTTTCGAGAATGATAGGCTTCTCTTCATCGCACAGCGTATCGCCGGTATTTACGCTCTTCAATCCCACGCAGGCGCAAATGTCTCCCGCATAAATTTCGTCAATCTCTTCGCGCTTATTCGCGTGCATTTGCAGCAGGCGGCTGATGCGCTCGCGCGTACCCTTGCCGGAATTTAGAACGTAGCTGCCGGATTTCAGAACGCCCGAGTAAACACGAATATAGGTAACGTGGCCGACGAACGGATCCGACATAATTTTGAACGCCAGCGCGGCAAACGGCTGATCATCCGCGGCCCGCCGCAAAGCGACTTCATCCGAGTTGGGATCCGTGCCTTCCACCGGAGGAACATCGGTCGGCGAAGGTAGATAATCGACAACCGCATCGAGCAACGGTTGAATGCCTTTGTTCTTGAACGCCGAACCAGCCAGCACGGGAACAATCTTCAAGCCGAGGGTCGACTTCCGGATCGACTTGCGCATTTCTTCGAGCGACAGCTTGCCTTCGGTCAAATACTTGTCGATCACTTCATCGTCGTGCTCGGCGATGTAGTCGACCATCTTGCCGCGATGCTCGTCGTAGAATTTCTTGTCGATCGCGGAACCCTTGAGCGCCGCGGCAACATCCGGACGCGAATCAACGAACGCCTTATCCCAAAGCATTTCAACTTCAAAAATCTCAAACTTTGCGCCGAGCGTCTCTTCCAGCCAAACAATCACTTTTTCTTCGAGGAAATCGATGATGCCGATGAAATTATCTTCGCGGCCGAGGGGAAACTGGAGGGGAACGGGGTGGGCGCCGAGGCGTTGGCGAATGGTGCGGATGACGTGATCGAAATCCGCGCCCATGCGGTCCATCTTGTTGACGAAACAGATGCGCGGGACGCGATACTTGTCGGCTTGCCGCCAAACGGTTTCGGACTGCGGCTGCACGCCGGCGACGGAATCGAACACGCAAACCGCGCCGTCCAAAACGCGCAGCGAACGCTCGACTTCCACCGTAAAGTCCACGTGGCCCGGCGTATCAATAATGTTGACGCGGTATTTCTTGCCAAAGCGATCCCAGGAAGCGGTCGTTGCAGCGCTTGTGATCGTAATGCCGCGCTCGCGCTCCTGCTCCATCCAGTCCATGGTGGCGGTGCCTTCATCCACGGAACCGATCTTGTACGTCACACCGGTATAGAACAGAATCCGCTCCGTCGACGTGGTTTTCCCCGCGTCAATGTGCGCCATGATTCCGATGTTCCGCGTATCTTCGAGTTTGAAAACTCGTCCCATGATCTGTTGCGTCGCCCCTTTGGTTTCCGTTGCCATTGGTGATTCTTTGAACTCTTTCTACTGCCGGTCTAAAGACCGGCCACTACAATTACCAGCGATAGTGCGCAAACGCCTTGTTCGCTTCGGCCATGCGGTGCACGTCTTCTTTCTTCTTGATCGCTCCGCCGCGCGCATTGGCCGCGTCAATCAGCTCATCCGCGAGCTTGTCGATCATCGTCTTGCCCGCGCGCTCCCGCGAATACTGCAACAGCCAGCGAATCGCCAGCGACTGCCGCCGGAACGGATTCACTTCCACCGGAACCTGGTAGTTCGCGCCGCCAACACGCCGCGTCTTCACTTCCAGCGTTGGCTTCACGTTCTCGATGGCCTTCTTGAAAATCTTCAAAGCGTCGTCGTTCGTTTTCTTCGCAACCTGATCCATCGCGCCGTAAAACACGCGCTGCGCCGTCGACTTCTTGCCTTCCCACATCATCGAGCAGATAAATTTCTCCACGATGTCGCTGGCATAGACCGGGTCGGTCGCTTGGGATCGCCGGAAAACAAGTCCTTTGCGTGGCATTGCTCTTTATCGCTCCTGAATCTCGTCGATTCTTTCTTCTCTTTACTTCGCTACTTCATTGCTTCTTTACTTCGCTGCAGCTGCCTTAGGCCGCTTCGCCCCATACTTCGACCGCCCCTGCTTGCGATTCTCCACGCCCGCCGCGTCCAACGTTCCGCGCACGATGTGATACCGCACTCCCGGCAAATCCTTCACGCGGCCGCCGCGCACCAGCACGATCGAGTGCTCCTGCAAGTTGTGCCCGATGCCGGGAATGTACGTCGTGACTTCCACGGAATTCGTCAACCGTACGCGCGCCACTTTGCGCAAAGCCGAGTTCGGTTTCTTCGGCGTCTGCGTGTACACGCGAATACACACACCGCGCTTTTCCGGGCAGCCCGCCAGCGCTGGCGACTTCGTCTTTACCAGAACCTTCTCACGTCCCATTCGTACGAGTTGCGAAAACGTCGGCACAGTCGTCCTCTTTATCCGTGACCGCTCAGCGGCCAACTTCTATGCGTGACCGCACACAACGGTCATCATAGGCGCGCAAAATTTCCCGTGGCTCTCGCAAGGCGCGCAAACAAAATTGCGCGAGAGCACACATCAGTGCTGAAAGGTCTACTGCGAATCCGGAGATACAACCAGCAAGAAACTCCGTACGCACTCCAAGAGGCAGAACTCTTCTCTTGGCTTCAGTTCGGAGAGGCTTACTCGGCTTTGCGGGACAGGCGTCCCATTCCGGCCGCTCTTCAATCCCATTCCGTCTTACTTTGTTCCGGGACCGAAGATATTTCCCTTCCAACCCACTCAACCGCTGCAATAACTTAGCGGTCGCCCTCGTCAGGGTAGAAACACCCCCGACAAAACGTAGAGTATAAGGAAAACAACGTGCTCTGTCAAATTTCTTTCATACGCCCCCAGTGGAAAACTCTGTGTAAATCAACCACTTGGGAGCTACCCTACGCTTAGCCATTGTACCAGAGCCGAACCCTGGCCTCAAATTCGCTCCGTCTCACTTGCAACCTGCAAGCCCAAGCTACCGGAGCGACCTGCCCCGTGCCCCCCTAGGTCACTGATTCAAATAGCCTTAGTTCGAAGGTGCCTCTCTCTTCTCGATCTCCGCGAATGCCTTCGGCCATAGCCCAAACGCCTTCAAAATCCCATCCTCGTGCTGCGCTACCAGCATTTTGACCGTCTTTTCCGCCGGCCATGGCGACGCGAACCGCTCCGGACGGTCCGCAATCCAATAGGCAGCTAGCGCCATCAACGTGGCATCCTGAGCCAAAACATCGGGTTTCACCGCCTCCAGCGCGTCCGCCGCCGAGTGATGCGTGTATTTATACTCCGGCGAATCCTGGTCCATATTTATCCCTGGTAAACCCGCGATCGAAAACGGAAACGTGTCCGTCCCTTCTTCCACTTTGTCGTCCACTTTCAATTCGCGAATATCCGCAAGCGCCGCGGCAAACGGCCTGAAGGACTCCACCAAATCATCGCGCCCGCCCAATTGAAAACCTTTCACCGGCCCCTGGCCATTATCCAAAATCAAACTGCCCAGATGATTCGCCATCTCCGCTTGATGCTGCTTCACATATTCAAAAGATCCATTAATTCCCTGTTCTTCTCCCGTGAACAAAACGAATCGAATCGTCCTGAGGGGTTTCACGCCGCTGAGCAGGATCGCATCCGCCGCGCCCAGCGTGCAGCTCGAACCCATCCCGTTGTCCGTCGCTCCCTCGGAAAGATCCCACGAATCCAGATGCCCGCCGACCACCAGCACCTGCTCCGGATTTTCGCGCCCGCGAATTTCGCCGACCACGTTTGCGCTCTCCACCGGCCCATTCGTAAACGTATTTTGTACGTTGAAATGCACGCGCGGCGTCAACCCGCGCGCGATATAGCGCTCCAACTGCCCCTGATCCTCCGCCGTCATCGACACCACGGGAATCGCAAAGTCCACATCGAAACCCAAAATTCCCGTGTGCGTCAGATTCATTCCTTCCGCTTTACCGCCGCCTTGCCCGCCAATCACCGCGATGGCCCCCGCTTTGCCCGCCGCCCGGAAAAAATCGCCCAACTGAACGAACAACTGCACAAAACTCTTGTTCGGCTCGCCTTGCATCACCACCAGCACAACCTTCCCGGCAAATCTCGACATGTGCTTCATTTCGTTGTCGAGATCGAAAATGTTCGCCGTCACCACATCGCCGTCCACCCCGCCCGCAGGCGTCGATCCCGTCCAGCCCATCGCATCGACGTGCAGCGGCCGCCGAATGGGCGTCAAAAGTTCCGCCTGCGCCGTGCCCCGCGTCCAGCCGCGCCACAATTGCCATTTTTCCGCGTGCACATTCTCAAGCCCCATCGCACGCATCTTCGCCAGGCCCCATTCGACCGCCTTCTGCGCCTGAGGCGAGCCCGTCACGCGCGCCCCCACGTCATCGCTTAATTCCGTCAAATACTGATACGCGTGCGAATCCAGCATCCCCTCGCCCGCAATCTTCACCAGCGCGGCCTTCGTTCCGTCCTGATCCGGCCCCTTCGCCGCTGCCCTCTGCTCCGCCCGCACCGCCAGCGCAGCAACCAGCGCTCCCGCTAAAATTACGATTGCCATTCCTCCCAAAATTCTTCGCATTCCCCGTTCTCCTCGCGCTCTCCAAGATTCCGCGCAACCGACTTTACCATGCCCGTCCCGTGGAGCGTGGCAGCTCTGCTGCCGCTTTGTGTCAGACGGCTGACCCGGAAAACCGTTTCCCCCTCGTGTACACCGCGCAACGCGGCGCAACCCGCCGCTTTACGCCACTTCCCTCTCGCCCTAAACTTTCTGCGAGGTCATCTTGAAAGCTTCTCGATTTTTTTCCCACTCGATCCGCATCCTCGCGGCCCTCTCTCTCTTCGCTGCGCAGGCCGCCAGCGCGCGCCCCGCGCAAGACTCTGCGTCAAAGCCCGTTGAAAAAGCACCTCCGAAAGCACAAGCAAAATCCCCGGAAAAATCCGGCGAGAAACCCGCCCCCAAACTCCCCGCCGAAATCGAACTACTCGAGACCCGCATCCGCTTCGAAGCCAACGGCGACAGCCGCAAAGAAGTTCACGCCCTCGTCAAAATCAACGACGAACTCGGCACCCGCCAATTCGCCCGCCTCAATTTCGATTTCAACCGCACCTTCGAACAAATCGAAATCCCGCTCGTCCGCATCACGCACCCCAGCGGCGGCACCGCCGACGTCCTACCCAGCGCCATCACCGACACCCCCAATCCCGCTGTCATCAACGCACCTGCCTACCAGGACGTCCGCGTCAAATCCGTCCGCATCCTCGGCCTCGAACCGGGCGACTCCCTCGAATACCGCGTCATCACCACCACGACGCACCATCCCCTCGCCCCCGATTTCTGGCTCGAACACACCTTTGACCGCTCCGGCGTCGTCTCCCACGAAATTTTCCAAATTGACGCTCCGGCCTCGCGCCTCCGTATCCGGATAAATCCCGACACGCCCGCCGTCATCGAAAAATCAGGTGAAGGGGACTCTTCTCGCGTCTCCTATAAATGGGATGTGAAACAGAACGACTTGAAACCAAAGACCGGCGGCGAAGACACGGACGATCTCGTGCTGACCACTTTCTCCTCCTGGTCGCAGCTTTCGAACGGGCTCGCTAAAACCGAATACAGCGGCTTTTCCACATTGATTTATCAAAAGGCCGACGAAAAAGGCGGCCCCCAATACACGCGGGAATCCCCCGAGTCTCTTTACCGGCTAGTCTCGCAAAAGATCGCTACGATCGACTTGCCTCTCGAACTCTCTCTTCCCGTACGCCGGGGCGCGGAGCAAATTCTGGAATCGGGGTATGGAACATCTGAAGAGAAAGCGCGTTTGCTCTCGATACTCATGACCCAGCTTGGCGCTCAGCCGCTAGCCCTAATGTACGGCCGCGGTCGCCCGCTTGAAACGGAGTTACCGCGCCCCAGTCTATTGGCCGGCGCTTTGCTAATGACGTCGGTTAAAACTAAGCAGTATTTCCTTGATCCCAGTCTTGAAGTCGCGCCCTTCGGCGTGATTCCCGCAAAACTTCGTGGCCTGAAATCGTTGAACATTCGCGAAAGTTCCGCCGGTACGGACGACTGCTTTACCATCATTCCGGTCGATCTGCCTTTTTCCTCCGTCCAACGCGTTTCTGTTCAATCGAGCCTCGCTTCAGACGGCGGCTTGAGCACAAAACTAAAATATGTGATGCGCGGCGATAACGAGCTTCTCCTCCGCGTGGCGTTCCACCAAGCCCCAAAAGAAAAATGGAACGAAGTCGCGCAGCTTCTGGCACTTTCCGACGGTTTCCGCGGGAAGATTAGCAAAGTAACCGCATCCGATCCCTATGAAACGCACGATCCATTTACAGTGGAATTCGAAATCGACCAAGCGAAATTTGTGGACTGGTCGAAAAAGCCGCTACGCGTCCCCGCCCTTCTTCCCTTGCTCGGCCTTCCCGATCCGCCAACTAAGCCCGCGCCCGGCGCGTCGCCCAATCCCATCGACCTTGGCACGCCTCTCGATGTCGAAGTGACCGCGACTGTTCATCTCCCCGCCGGCACAACCGCTCGCGTTCCCACGGGCACATCCGTTCAACGCGACTTCGCCACCTACACCGCGAGCTACTCCGCGAAGGACGCCACGCTCACCGCCACCCGCCACCTGAATTTTATTTTGAAAGAAATTCCCGCCGACCGCGCCGCCGATTACAACGCCTTCCTTCGCGCCGTCCAAAACGACGAATCGCAAGTCTTCACTCTCGAGCGCGCCGACACCACTCCCGCCGCGCCGCAAAAGCCCTAATTTTTCTCTTAAGTCTTGCCGCTAGAATGGAAGGTCCACCGCAAATTCTTACGAGGGGCCTGGCGCTTCTCCGTGAACTCTGCGCCCTCTGTGTTAAAATCCGCACACCCCAGAACGCCAACTCGATCCGCCTCGTCACCGCTATCGTTACCTCTTTACTTCCTTACGTCATTACTTCCATCATTTTATCTGCATCACTTCCTTCTCTTTTGCCGCGCTCAAATCCTCAATCTTCTTCGTCTCCGAATGCGAAAGCTTCTCCAACTCATCCAGCGCCCGCTTTTTCTCGTCCTCGCTGATCTTCTTCTCTTTCTCCAGCTTCTCAATCGCTTCCTTCAAATCCCGCCGGATATTCCGCACCGCCGTCCGGTGATTCTCCAGCACCTTGTGCAGCTGTTTTACCAAATCCTTGCGCCGGTCTTCCGTCAGCGCCGGAATCGGTACCCGCACCACTTTCCCGTCATTCGTCGGGTTCAATCCCAAATCCGCCGTGCGAATCGCCTTGTCGATCAGCGCCACCGCGCTCGGATCCCATGGCGAAATCACGATCATCGTCGGGTCCGGCACGGTCATCGATCCCAGTTGGTTCACGGGCATGGGCGTCCCGTGATAATCCACGCGCACGTTATCCAGCAGCGTCGCATTCGCGCGCCCCGTTCGAATCGTCGCCAGCTCCTTCCGGAAATCGTCCACCGCCTTTTCCATGCGCGTCTTCGCCGCAGCTGCGGCATCTCTTGTCGTTGCAATCGTCGTCATATCTTCCTCAGTCGAAGTTCAACCTTTGCAAATCATTCTGCAAAGTCCATTAAATTATGCCCGGACCCCTGACTTTTGCTTCCCATTTCGAATTTCTAATTTCGAGTTTCGAATCTACGCCGGAGTCACTTTCGAGCCCACACGCTCGCCCATCACCACGCGCTTGATGTTTCCGTGCCGGTTCATGTTGAACACCACGATGGGCATTCCATTGTCCATGCAAAGCGAAATCGCCGTCGAGTCCATCACCTTCAAATTCTGGTTCAGCACGTCGCGGTACGTGATCGCCGCAAAAAATTTCGCATCCGAAACTTTTTCCGGATCGGCGTCGAAAATCCCATCGACTCTCGTGGCCTTCAAAATCACGTCCGCCTTAATCTCCATCGCCCGAAGAGCCGCCGCCGTATCCGTCGAAAAGTAAGGATTCCCCGTGCCCGCTCCAAAAATCACGACGCGCTGTTTCTCCAGATGCCGCATCGCGCGCCGCCGGATGAATGGCTCCGAAACCTGATTCATCTCAATCGCGCTCAAAACTCGCGTAAACACGCCTTCTTTTTCCAGCGCATCCTGCAATGCCAGCGCGTTGATCACCGTCGCCAGCATCCCCATGTAGTCGCCGGTCGCGCGGTCAATCTCAAATCCCTTCTGCCGCCCCCCGCGGAAAATATTTCCGCCGCCAACCATGATGGCAATCTCGATCCCCAGCTCATGCACTTCTTTCAACTCGCGCGCGATCGCTTGTATCGTCTCGCCGTGAATGCCAAAACCTTGCGGCCCCTGCAGCGACTCCCCCGAAAGCTTCAGCAAAATACGCCGGTAAACCAGTTGCGCATGTCTCGGCGTTCTCTTCACGGTTTTTTTCGCAGCCTTCTTCTGTGCGGCAGCCATGTCCCTCCGGTCAGCGTCCTCTAAAATCCTCGGAATTGTAACAAACTATCATGGAGTGCGGCAGCTCTGCTGCCGCTTTTCGCAGACCGCCTCTCCAGGCCGATTCCTTGCAGGCCTTCCGAACTCTTCGCACAAAAAAAACGCCCCGAGAGCGTCGGGGCGTTTTGGATTGCCGTGTCAAAGATGAAGTTATGCCGTGACCGGCGCCGGCACCGGTGCCGTCTCTGGCCCCGCAGCTCCCGGCCCGCCAATCTCGCCCACCTTGAAACGCACAAACCGCCGGATCGAAATGTTCTCGCCGAGCTTTGCGATCGCTTGCGTGATCATCTCGCCGATCGTGACGCTTTCGTCCTTGATGTAATGCTGTTCGTAGAGGCAGTTCTCTTCGTAGAACTTCTCCATCTTCCCGGCGGTAATTTTCTCGACCACATTCTCCGGCTTCCCGGTCGCCAAGGCCTGCGCGCGGTAAATGTCTCGCTCCGCTGCCAACATCTCAGGCGTCACTTCCTCCCGCCGCACGTACCGCGGATCGAGCGCCGCGATGTGCATCGCGATGTCATGGCAAAGGCTCTGGAAGGCCTCGGTGCGCGCCACGAAATCCGACTCGCAGTTGATCTCCACGAGCACACCAATCTTCCCGCCCGCGTGAATATAACTCCCCACGAGCCCTTCGCTCGCTTCCCGCTGCGATTTTTTCGCCGCGGCCGCCTGGCCCTTTTTCCGCAAAATCTCGATGGCCTTCTCGATCACGCCGCTCGCTTCCACGAGCGCCGCGCGGCAATCAGCGAATCCCGCGCCGGTCCGCTCTCGCAATTCCTTCACAAGATGTGCCGGTATCTGCATAGCTGGCTGTTGTGTACTCATCCTTTTTCTCTTCGCTGATTGGCAATTTCATTTTTTAGTGCTGTCACGTTGCAAAAAGGCCCGCACCGAGTCGCATCGAGCGCGGGCCTCTTGGATACCTTACCCGCGCAATTTATTTAACGTGTCTCGTCGTCAGGTGGCACGGTCGCTTCCGCTCCCGCCGCCGCTTCCAGCGCCGCGTCCACAGGAGTCGTCACATCCGCCCCCTCGACGAAGTCGCCTTCCTGCTTCTCATACTGCTCGTAAGCGCTCGTATCCACGTATTCCACGCCATCCACCAGCGCCTGGTCTTCCGCCGACTTCTGGTCCGCCACCTGCGATTGCTGATAAGCCGTGTGCCCTTCGAGCACCGAATCCGCAATCTTCGTCGTGAACAGACCGGATCGCGCGCAAAGCGTCGTCGTTTCCCGGAATAATCCAGTCCACCACGTCCGGATCGCAATTCGTATCCACCACCGAAACCACCGGCACGCCCATCCGCCGCGCTTCCTTCACCGCAATCTCTTCCGCGTTCGAGTCGATCACGAACATCGCGTCCGGAAGCTGCGACATATTCTCAATGCCTTCGAGGTTCTGGTTCAGATGCTTCATTTCGCGCCCCAGGCGCGCTTTTTCCTTCTTCGAAAGCTCGTTGATCCGGCCGTCTTCCGTCATGGCCTTCAGCAGCTTCAGCCGCTTGATCGACTTCTGCAGCGTCGCCCAGTTCGTCAGAGTCCCGCCAAGCCAGCGATGGTTCACGAAAAACGCGCCACACCTCTTCGACTCTTCGGCCACAGCTTCTTGCGCCTGCCGTTTCGTGCCCACAAACAAAACCGATTTCCCCTGCGCGGAAAGATCGCTCACAAACCGGCTCGCTTCGCGGAACATTTTGAGGGTTTTCTGCAGATCAATAATGTGTATCCCGTTCCGTTCTCCGAAAATATATTCCTTCATCTTCGGATTCCAACGCCGCGTCTGGTGGCCGAAGTGAACTCCAGCCTCCAGCAACTCTTTCATTGTAATTTCTACTGCCAAGTTTCCTCCTAGTAGGATAGCTGTTTGCGCTGGCTTCCCTTTTCCGCGGCGCTTTCCCTCTTACTCTGTAGGGGAGGGGCTTGCCCCTCCTGCGGTTTGCCCCTCCCGGGGTTCGCCGCTCCCTACTTCACCGTGAAGCAGGACTCCAAAGAACAGCCTCTTGCCGGCTCCTTGCCGGCCGTGATCTCGAAGGGCTCACTCGCGCAAACCCTCCGGAGCTCGTCGCAACTAGCTCCTGGCTTCTCGCCAATCACTAGTCACCAGTCACCAATCACTTCTCTACCGCTTGGTGAACTGGAATCTCTTTCTCGCGCCCTTCTGCCCGTACTTCTTCCGTTCCTTCATACGGGAGTCGCGCGTCAAAAATCCGTTCTTCCGCAAAGCAGGCCGCAGCTCCGGGTTGTAGCGCGAAATCGCTCGCGACAATCCCATCCGCACAGCTCCCGCTTGCCCGCCAACGCCGCCGCCATGCGCCGTCACTTTCACATCCACCTGGTCCGCCAGGCTCGTAAACTTCAGCGGCTCGGTCGCATCATGCTTCCACGCATGATTCGGAAAATAATTCTCCACTTCCCGCCCGTTGACCGTGAACTTGCCGCTTCCCGCACGCAAGAACACGCGAGCTACCGACTCTTTCCGCCGGCCCGTTCCAAGAAACCATGTTTGTGTGCCCGCAATGGGCGTACCAGTAGAACTCAACGTTCCTCCTAAAACGATCTGGCTCCAACAGACACCACGGAGCCATCGAACTTCACGCCGGTCTTGCTCCCTGCCTAAGGCACCACTTAGAGGTGACCACTACGCGGCCACACTTTTCAAGGAACAGCAACGTGCGGAAAACCGTGGCACAGCCAATCCTGGCTGTGCTCCGCAACTCCTGCTAAACCGCCACCGCCTGCGGCTTCTGCCCGGCATGCCTCGCCAACCCCGCCGCATCCCGGTAAATCCGCAATTTTTTCGCCCGCCGCGCTCGCAGCTTATTCTTCGGCAACATCCCGAGCACTGCCTCACGAATCATCCAGTCCGGCTTGGTCTCGCGAATTCTCTTCGCTGGCACCGCCTTCAAGCCACCCGGATACCCGCTGTGCGAGTAATAAACCTTCTGCTCGACCTTGTTCCCGGTCGTGCGAACCTTGTCCGCATTGATCACCACAACGTGATCCCCCGAATCCAGGTACGGCGTAAAACTCGGCTTGTCTTTCCCCATCAGCATCCGCGCAATCTTCGTCGCCAGACGCCCCAACACCTGGTCCGTCGCATCCAACACAAACCAATTCGCGCCCACTTTCAGCGCTTCCGCTTCTTCTCCCTTAGCTACGTACGTCCTCATTGCGGTCAGCCACACCTTTCCCTATAGAGACAAACGCTAATCTTAAAGTACCTCCCCGCTCCTGTCAACGCGATTCCCGCGTAGCACAGCCACTCCTGGCTGTCCTCTTCGGCTCTGTGCTCTCTGGCGCTCTGCTCTTTTGCGATTAGCAGCGCAACATCAACCCACAAGCCCTTTGCAGCGCTGCGGCGGATCGTCTCTGCGCCCGTCCGGAAACATATCGCTCGGCAGACTCTGCAATATCTGTAGCGCCCGCTCCAATCCGCGCTTCTTCTCACGCAACACTATCTCATCCCCTTCGCGCCGAATTTCCAACTCCTTGCACTTCACGTGGAACGCCTTCGGTAACAGCACTGCTTGGCCTTTCCCCCATTTGATCACGCGCGCCGTAGCCATGTTTCACCTGACAGATTTCCGGAACTTCTCGAATCAACCGCTCCCTCTGTGAACTCTGTGCCCTCTGTGTTAAAAAAAACTATCAACTTCAACCCAGCCTGATCCGCTAATGCCCGTAACTAAATCGTTGCCAACTGCGATCGCCTCCCCGCCGCATATTCATGCAACGCCGCGTTCGCACTCGTAATGACCGTTAACGCATCGACAACCGCCGCCAGATCCTTGCCCCGCACCACAAAATACATCTCGTCCTCACCCAGCCCCGTGTAAACCCGATTCCCCATGCACCCCAAACTCAAAATCGCCCCCATCTGCATCGAAGCCGGCAGCGCCATGCACGTCGGCCTTCCCAACGCCGGCGCCCCGTTCCCCACACCCGCACGACTCGCCGCCTCGCTCAACAGCATCGCCCCCGCCGGCTTGCACGCAAACAAAACCACATCCGGCGTCACCGGTGCCTCTCCCAGCGGTGCATATACGATCGCCGCTGGCGCCTTCGCCAACCGCGGAATCTGCGGCACCTCTTCCGGCTTCACATATCCAAGCTCAAACATCATCTTCAGCGTCTGCTCCGTCTCCTTCTCCCGCTCCGGTGACAACGCAATGTTGTGCGTATACGCCCCCACCGCACAGTTGAAGTGATTCTCCGGCACTGTGTAGAAAACCTGCCCGCTCGCCGCCAGCCTCCAGAAACTGCACCCAGATGGCTCCGTCCCCTCAAACTTCTTGACCCCCGCCGGCGCCTCCCCCGAAAACGACACCGCCACCGGCCGCCGCGCCAACTTCACCGCCACCCCAATCTTCTCCTCCAGCTCTTTCCAATCCATCGATCCACTCATCACCTGGTCTCCTCCCAGCCCACAACCCTACCACGCCCACCGCGCCAACTCCGAACTCGCGCGGCTCTATCTGCTCTGGCTCGATGACCCTGATGGCGGATTGTTTTTATCGCGAAACGAGGAACTTTAATCTTTTCCGGCTAAAAAATCCCGGCTACCGCCTAGTCCAGCACCCACGGGCCGGTTTTCTCAGTAAAGCGGAATCCATAGTGGCCAAGCGGCGCGGCCTTCGTGTCGGAATGCATATTCTTGGCTTTGCCGACGTATTCCAGCCTCGGATTCTTCAGGTACACGTCCACAACAGAGCCCGGAGGCAGCCCAGCCCCACACACGCACAGAAATCCGCTGAGACTCACGTTTTCCGTCGTCGTGTCTTCCTCTACCTTGTTGCCCTGATCGTCCGTCCGCCGCAGCACGAGCGGAACTCGCAGCCGCACACGCACTTCCGATCGCGGCGTAAAACGCCGCGTCTTGGTTAATTGCGTGAGACAAGTTCGCAGCGCTGTGAAGTCAATGGGTTTCTCAAAATAAGCAAACGCGCCAAGTTGCTTGCAGTGCTCCTTGATCTGCGCTCCGGCCTCGCCGCTCACAATGATGATGGGAATTTTCTGCGTGTGGCTGAACGTAGTGAAAGTTTGCAGTAGTTCATAGCCCGAATAATTGGGCATCCTAAGATCCAGCAATATCGCGTCCGGCTTGTGTTCCAGCGCCAGAGCCAATCCTCGTTCCGGTTCACCCGAGTCGATCACCTCAAACGTGTCGGACAACTCCAGACGCATCAAGCGCCGGATGGCTTCGTCATCGTCCACAATCAACAATTTCTCCATCGCGCACTCTCTCCTAACGCTGTGAGCGCTTGTCGCTGACGGCCAGCTCCCTCACAGCGACTTCCGCCGGCGCCCCTCTTTTCCCGCTATCCAGTACCTCGCGCACTTTGCGTAGAAATACCTCTTCTGTGAACGGCTTGTGCAACAGGTGGGTTTCTGGGTCCAGGACGCCATGCCCCGCGATAAAGCTATCGGTGTACCCGGACATGTACAGCACTTCCATCCCCGGCTGCCCGGCCAATAGGTTTTCTGCCAGCACGCGGCCGTTCATCCCGGGCATCACCACATCCGTCAGCAGCAAGTCCAGCGCGCAGCCGATCCGCCTCGACACCTCCAGCGCCTCTTCACCACAGCATGCTTGAAATACCCGGTATCCTGCGGAGTCCAGAAATGTCTTTACTAGCTTTCTCAACGGTTCGGAATCTTCCACTAGCAATATCGTCTCCGAGCCTCCGGGGTTCTCTGCTAGATAATGCTGCGGCTCTTCCGCCACGTGCCCGCCTCTATCCCGCGGAAGATAAATTTTGAACGATGTGCCCTTTCCTGGGGTACTCTCTACACCTGTATATCCGTCGCTTTGTTTCACTATACCGTAAACCGTCGACAGGCCGAGTCCGGTTCCTTTGCCGCGCTCCTTCGTTGTAAAGAACGGTTCAAATATATGCGTGAGTGTGGCGACGTCCATTCCTGTGCCCGTGTCCGTCACCTCCAGGAGCACGTGGCTGCCGGCTTTCGACCCTGGATGCGTTCGTATGAAAGCCTCGTCTAACTCCACGTTGGCCGTTTCGATTTTTAGTTTGCCCCCTGCAGGCATGGCGTCCCGCGCGTTCACCGCCAGATTCATAATCACCTGTTCCACTTGGCTCTGGTCCGCCTTCACATTCCCCAACTTCGGCTCCAGCACCATCGACACTTCCACGTCTTCCCCGAGCAGTTGCGGAAGCATTTTTGCCATGTCCGAAGTGAGCGTGTTGAGATTTAAGATGGCTGGCGTCAAAACTTGCTGCCGGCTGAAGGCCAGCAGTTGTTTGGTTAAGGACGCCGCGCGTTCTCCCGCCTTCTCGATTTCCAGCGCGTGCTCGGATAGCGGGTTTTTTGCCCCTAATTCCCGCTTGAGCACCCGGCTGTACCCGATGATTACACCCAGTAGATTGTTAAAATCGTGCGCGATACCCCCGGACAACCGCCCAATAGCTTCCATTTTCTGCGCCATTCGTAATTGCTTCTCGAGCACCCGCTTTTCCGTCACGTCCTCCGCAAACACCTCGAAGTACGCTGCGACGCTGTTCGCATCGTCGACGCGCCGTCCCGAACAACGTACCGTGATCCACGTGCCGTCCTTCTTTTTCCACTCCATTTCCACGTCCTTGATTTCTTTGGCTCGTGTCAGCAAATGGATGAGGCGTTCATATTCTCCGGCGTGGCGAAAAATCTCGCTCGGTAGATCCTTGGCAAGCAGTTCGTCCATCTGCTCGTACCCCAGCATTCTCTGGAGTGCCGGGTTTACTTGTAGAAATCGTCCATCCGCTCGCGTTCGGTAAATTCCGTACGGTGCATCTTCGACCACGGACCGGAATCCGCTCTCCGACCTCCGCAATGCCTCTTCCGCTCTCTTCCGCGCGCTGACGTCCCGGTTCACGATGATCAGCTTTTCCGGCTCCCCCTTGGCGTTGCGAATCACGCTCGACGTCGATTCCAGCACCAACCACGCGCCGCTCTTATGGCGAATCCGGTACTCCAGCGTTGTTCCTACTCCCGTTACGCGTGCATCCTCGGCCGCCTTCTTGACGCGCTCCCGATCCTCGGGGTGAATCTGCTCGAACGCAGTCGACGCCTGCAATTCCTCGGGTGAATACCCCAGCACCCTCTTGTACGAGAGACTGTTGTAAATCCTCTTCCCGTGCATATCCACTACCGCAATCATGTCGGCGGCATTCTCGCTGATCAAATGGAACAGCTCCTCGCGCTCGAGCAACTGGCGGCGGATTCGATGAATCAATAAGTATTGATAAATCGTGTAGAGGTCGAAGAGGAAGACCAGCCCCACCAGCCCTCGCATCGCCTGGGGCAACACCGTTACTGCGTAATAGTCACGATGATTGTGCGAGTCGGGAAGCAGGAAGGAAGCCAACGCAGCGGTCAACAGAAGCGTGATAATGGCCGCGATCGTCCATAGCCACCATTCTCGTCGTTCGATTCGTCGGAAGCTGTCTCGCGGGTCCTTGGCTTGCCTGACCTTCGGACTCTTCCCTGGTTTTGTTGGTTCTTGCTGCAAGATTCACCGGTCGTGTCCAGTCCTTGGCGTGACACCGAATCCTTTGGTGCCAGGGGTTGGCATTCCTATGGGACACAAAGCCTCTCCCATCACCCTGCAAGAACCTACCCATCGACCTTTCTCTCTACCCCCGGCGAACCTCCCGTGTAAGACACTGAAATCTCAGAAGATACGAATTCGTATCCAAGAACAATCCCTGAAGCGCTTCCGGCCTCGCACCATCGCGGCCCTCTACTCCCGATTCGGAACCCGGGAGCACGCCTGTCCTTCTCGCCCTCCCGCTCGTCTAATCGGGTGCCCGCACAAAACGATGGAACTTTCTTCGCGGCTCCGCAGTATAAACATCGAGAGGTGCACCTATGACCGAACTCTGGCGTGACATCCGTTACGGCGTCCGTCTCCTCTGGAAAAGCCCCGGCTTCACCTCCGTCTCGCTCCTCGCTCTCGCCCTCGGCATCGGCGCTACCACCGCCATCTTCAGCCTTCTCTACTCCGTCCTTCTCGCCCCGCTCCCCTACGTCGATAGCGACCGCATCGTCATGCTCTGGTCCCACGACAAATCCGGCCAGCGCAACGGCACTTCCCCCAGCGACCTCCTCGACTGGCAAAAGCAAGCCACCCTCTTCGACTCCATCAACGGCTGGACCGGCGAAGGCTTCACCATCTCCACTCCCGACTGGACCGAGCAAGTCCAGGCCAGCCGCGTCGCCCCCGGCTGGTTTGACCTCCTCTTCAGCCCTAAAGTCATCCTCGGCCGCCATTTCGTTGCCGACGACATCCTCCCCGGCAACGAAAAGGTCGTCATCCTTAACAACAAATTCTGGCGCGACCATTTCGGCAGCGATCCCAACATCGTCGGCACCAAGCTTCGCATGAGCGGCGAACTCTACACCGTTCTCGGCGTCGCCGCTCCCAGCCCCTCCGACGTCGGCGATTCCTCCATGAACGTCCCGCTCTCCTTCAAGCCCGATGAGATCAAGCGCGAGAATCACTTCCTTCTGGTCATGGGAAAACTCAAGAGCGGCGTCACTCTCGAAGCTGCCAACGCCGAAATGGCCGTCATCGCCAAGCAACTCGCGCAATCCTACCCGAAAACAAACGCCGATCTCACCGTCACCGTCGAGCCCCTCAAAGACGACTTTCTTCCCAAGGAAACTCGTCTCGGCCTCTGGCTCATGATGGGAGCCGTCGGCTTCGTTCTCCTCATCGCCTGCGTCAACATCGCCAACCTTCTCCTCGCTTGGGGCACTGCCCGCCAAAAGGAAATCGCCATCCGTGCCGCGCAAGGCGCTTCTCGCGCTCGCATCTTCCGTCAATTCCTCATCGAAAGTCTTTCCCTGGCGTTGATGGGCGGCCTCCTCGGAACCCTGCTCTCCGTGGGCCTCCTCCGAGGCGTCATGAGCCTCATGCCCAGAAACCAGCTCGGCATCCCTTATGAAGCCGACCCGCACCTCAATCTCCAGGTCCTTCTCTTCACCCTCGGCGCAACCCTCCTCAGCGGCGTTCTCTTCGGCTGCTTCCCCGCGTGGCATGCCGCCCGCCAGAACATCAGCGACATGCTGAAAGAAGGCGGCCGTTCGTCTTCCGCCGGTGCCAGCCACAATCGTCTCCGTCGCGTCCTCGTCGTCGCTGAATTCGCTCTCGCCTTGATTCTGGTCGCCGGTGCCGGCCTCATTCTCCGCAGTTTCTGGAACGTCACCCAAGTCGACCTCGGCATCCGCCGCGATCACGTCCTCACCTTCAGCGTTCCCATCCAGCATGAACGCACCGCCAGCGCCGCCCAGGTTCGCTCCATCTATCGCCAGCTCGAAGAGCGCATCGCCGCTGTCCCCGGCGTCAGGAAAATCGCCATCGCCCCTGGCCTCCCCACCAACGGCGCCGGACGCCTCCATTTCACTATCGCCGGCCAGCCTTCCGACGACACCGACAACAACCCCAGCAAGGAACCTCTGGCCATGGTGAACACGGTCACGCCGGGCTATTACGAAACCTACGGCATTCGCCTCACCCGCGGCCGCTTTCTCGACGCTCGCGATATCGCGGGGGGCCCCCGCGTCGCCATGGTCAGCGAAAGCTTCGCCCGCCAATACCTTCCCGGCCTCGACCCGCTCTCCCAGCGCGTCAGAATGGTCGAGCTTCTGCCCGACAAAAACCCTCCTTTCGGCGCAGTCGTCGAATGGCAAATCGTCGGCGTCTTCCACGACGTGCAGTACGAAAGCCGCCCCTCGACCACTGGCTCCGCCGAAATCGACTTTGCTTTTGATCAGGTCCCCTGGCCCTTCACCACCATCGGCGTCCGCACCAACGGCAACCCCAGCTCCGTCACTACCGCCATCGCCGCCGCTGTCCGTTCTGTGAATCCCGACTTTCCCATGACCCGCGTCCGCACCATGGACCAGGTCATCAGCGAGTCCCTCGTCACCGACCGCTTCACCGTCCTCGTCTTCGGCACCTTCGCCGTACTCGCGCTCGCACTCGCCGCCATCGGCATCTACGGCGTCATGACCTTCTCCGTCGCCCAACGCACCCACGAAATGGGTATCCGCATGGCCCTTGGGGCCGGCGGCCCGCAAGTCCTTAAATTGGTCGTCGGGGAAGGCATGCGCGCCGCTCTCATCGGCATGGCCATCGGGCTCCCTGGCGTCTACCTCGTCGGCAAAACCTTAAAAAGCCTCCTCTACAACGTGGGCGCCTTCGACGTTCGCGCCCTCATCGGCGTAACCGTCGTCCTCCTGGCCGCAGCCCTGGCCGCCTGCTACATCCCCGCCCGCCGCGCCACCCGCATCGACCCACTGGCCGCCCTCCGCCAGGAATAGTGGGCGCTGCACCTGTAGGGGAGGGGCTTGCCCCTCCCGCTTGCCCCTCCCGCTCTTCTCTCTGCCCTCTGCGAACTCTGTGTTAAAAAATCCTTCCACCTCATCGCCGGCCCCATGCCAAGCCCAACCCGACAGATGGCCGTCGCCTGCCCGCAAATCAGAACGACGCGGAGGGTGCCCCACGTTCATCCTTTCAACGTGGCTCTTGGGTTTCTTTCCGTTCCGCCCGGATCAATCCTGCCAGCTGTTTTCAGACTCCAATTTCCCACCTACCGCTTCCTTTTCACAAAAAATCCACTTGTGATTTAGCTCCCCACCAAGCGTGACCTGAGTCACCGAATCGTCGCTAGTTTGACGAGCAAGATTTTCTCGTCAGCAGTTCAATTGCCCGCCAAGCACGCGTAGTCAGTGAAAGCAAACTTGCCGCGGGTGTTTCATATCCGTAGAAAAGAGTTTGCGTATTCGATGCAGCGAAAGGAGCAAGTCATGGGCGACCTGAATTTAGTCGTAGTAACTACCAATTCGAAGGATGGAGCGGCACATGCGCTCGACGTAGCCAAGGCACTCGATCGCGATGGTTGGATTGAGCTGATGGATTACGCTCTCGTCAGCAAAGACGCGAAAGGCCATGTCACGACTCGAGACATGGGAGATGAGTTCACGGAAATAGCCGCCGCGGCAACGGCAGGCTTCGGCGTCGGCGTTCTCGGTGCGGTCGCCGGCGGCCCAGTAGGAGCCGTGGCTGGAGCGGCTGCGGGCGCGTTGGCGGGGGCAGGCTCCATGCGGCTTATGGAAAGGCTGGTTTTTGACACTTCCTTTGAGGGATTCCCCGCCAACCTCGACGTCAACAGCTCCGTGCTTGGAGTGGTTGTAGAGGAGAGGTACGCCGAGCGGCTCGACGAAGAACTGCAGAAACTCGGGCGCATTGCTCGCAGGGAGTTGAAACGCGCTGAGCGCGAGGCCGAATTTGACGCCTACTTGCAGCGCTCGAAACAGAAGCTCCTCTCCATTCAAAAAGATCTCCAGGCCCAGTTAGCAAAAGCTCAGGCTGCAACCGGCGCCGAAAAAATCAAGATCGAGGCGGATTTGGCGGCCAAGCGCGCTGCACTCGAAGCTGCCCGCGAAAAAGTCGAAGAGCACATTAAGGCGATGAACTCCGGTCTGCGCTCGGAGATTCGCGAAATGAATTTTCGATTGGAACTTGCAGGTCTCTCTGCAAGAACGGGAATCGCTGCGAGCATCGACCATCTTCACCGCCAGCTCAATCACTATAGCGACGAACTGGAGATCCTCATTCAGGACCAGATTGAGCTACTCAAAAAGGAGACTTCAGAACTAAAGGCGAAGGCTGCCGCTGCCAGCGGAGAGACGAAGACTGCCATCGAGAACCATCTCCTGGCCATCGAACTGAGGCTCCGCAGAGAGCACGACAAACTACGCCATACATTCGAGGAGCGCCTGCTCCAGATGAAACAGTGGTTCGATGATCTTCGGGTTCGCGCTGCTTTGGGACATGCCGAACTGCGAGACAATCTGCAAGCCAGCGTCAAGGCCGCTCAACATATTTTGGCCGAACTTAGAGCTCGCGTACGAACGAGAAACCGCGAGGACGAACGGTCATGGAAAGATATCCGCCAGGGCTTCAACAAGGCCTGGAAAGACCTCGAAGAAGCGTTTGACAAGGCGAATCACGAGCGCGCGTAAGCGCGTAGGCCCAGGTATTCAGGCCAAACGAAACAAAGAAGGAGAATTTTATGAGCGATACTTCCGTTGCAACAATTGTAAAGAAAACCATAGGTTGGTCCATTTGGCTTAGTGTGCTTATGATTGTGGCCGGGATTCTGGCGATAGCTTCACCGCTGGCTGCTGGGATCGCGGTTAACTTGGTGGTTGCTTGGCTCCTCGTTTTCAGTGGCGGTGCCCACCTGGTATTTGCTTGGTACACCCGCACCGGCCGGGGCTTTCTCGGGGAATTGCTGGTCGGGATTCTCTATATTTTCATCGGTGTCTATCTGCTGATGCACCCGTTGGCGGGCTTGCTGTCCCTGACGATTGCTCTGGCAATCTATCTGTTGTTGGAGGCGGTCCTGGAGTTCATTTTGAGTTTCATGCTCCGCCCGTTGCCGGGAACAGGATGGTTGCTCTTCGACGGGATCGTCACCTTAGTCCTCGCTGTGATGATTTGGAGGACGTGGCCGGCGAGCGCTCCATGGATCATCGGAACACTAGTGGGGATCAGCATGCTCTTTAGCGGCACTTCTCGGCTGATGCTCTCCCTCGCCGCGCGCAGTGTTACGCCCAAGCCGGCGTAGGCGCTGGAGGACGTTCGTGCTAAAGGATGGAGTGCGGCCCCCTGTGGGGCTCTGTCTCGACAAGTCTTGCACCGCGCCGTGGGGACAGACCGAAATGGAATTTCACAATTTCGGCGCACTCTTTTCCCAGCCTGATGTCTATCCCGTGGAAGGGAGGAAAACACCTTGGGCGCTATGATCCCGTTAACCGACGCGTCTCGACGCCCGGTGCATTTTCCTTTTGTTACCGTCTTCATCATTCTGGCGAACTTGTTTGTCTTTGTGCTGGAGCTTCAGGGCGGCGACGCCTTCGTGCTCAAGTGGTCGGCGACACCCGCAAATATTACTGCAGGCCATCAATGGATTACGATCCTGACGGCCATGTTCATGCACGGCAGTTGGTCGCACATCATCGGCAACATGGTGTTCTTGTGGGCCTTTGGCCCAGAGGTCGAAGATGCCATGGACCCGCTGCGATTTTTGGTCTTCTACATCATGGGCGGTCTGGTTGCCATGATCGCGCAGATCGCCGTGATGCCCAGCTCCACTGTCCCGAATCTCGGGGCGAGCGGGGCCATTGCCGCCGTTATGGGCGCATTCCTGGTGACGTACCCTCGCGATAAGATTAAAGTGCTGCTGGTCATATTTGTGTTCGTGCGTGTCACCTTCATCCCGGCCGCGCTTCTCATTGGCTTCTGGTTTCTCACCCAACTTCTTAACGTCGGATCGGTGGCGGTCGTTCAGACGGGTGGAGTGGCTTACGTAGCTCATGTCGGCGGTCTTCTCTTCGGCGCTGTCGCCGCCCGCCTTTTCGAAGACCCGCAGCGGCTCTCCCCCTAGGGTCTGTTTTCGCTACGATTCGGACTGCGCCTGCCAGACGGCCTAGCTGATTTCTGCGCCTCAATTTCCCGCCCATCCCCCTTCCTCTCATGCACTTACACCCCCGGTACAAGTCGTTCGAATGAGTACCGAACAAGAAAGTACTTGACAAATAATCAAATCATGCTATAATATAGATTGTGATTTTCCGCGACTATCGCCGATCCACCCCTCTGGGAACCCCGCCGCTCCCTCTCCTCCTCCTCTTCCCCCCACTCCTCCCCTTCGCCCACCTTACCAACCGCTCCTTACCCGCCTCCTCGTCAAATGGCCCACACACTAACGCACCGCAACCTCAATCGCCTCATGCACTTACTTCACACTTCTCTGTATACCCCGGGGGTACCCCGCACACTCAACTCTGAGGACCAAAATGGAACTGCAAGACCACGAATCACAACAAACTCAATCCGCTCAGCAACCATCCACCGAATCGACTCCGTCACCCCGTGCCGCCGCTGCTCGTTGCCAGGCACGCAACCGCAATGGCAGCCGCTGCCGCCTTCGTGCTCAACATCCCGGCGCGCCCCTCTGCCGCCGCCACGCCGATCGCGCCGGCACTTTCTCCGATGCCCTGGATGACTCTCTCGACCTCGCCTGCGAAATCTTCGATAAAAGGGAAGGCGCGTTTGACTCCACCGAAAGCATAAACCTCATCCTCTCCAACGTCGTCGAGTTAGTCGCTCGCGGCCGCATCTCCGCGCGCCGCGCTGCTGTTATCACCCACGCTCTCAGCCTCATGCTCCGCAGCGCCTGCGTCGCCGAGCGTCAAGCTCTGGGCCACCTCCCTCTCGACTACGTCCCGCGCCCCCTGCACGAGCCGCTCGAGTCCCTGCCCACCACTCCCGCCGAGGCCGTCGCCGCCTATGAACGCCTCCGCAGCTGACGGAGACTCATCCATGCCGCAACTCAGCAACGCACTGCCACCGCAGAGGGCACGATTCATCGTGCCCTCCCGCCTGCCCCGCCGCGCGACTGCATCCGGGTCTGCCCTCTACTACTCGCTGTCGTTGACCTCCTTCGTCAGCGCCTATATCATCCGCGCATCCCAAATTCAGTTTCATCGGAGAGGCTCACTATGTGGAAGCGCGGGACATTCGTTTTTTCGAGATACGTCGTGCTGATCGCCATTGCTGCGTCGCTGGCGGCTCCAACTCTGTTGCAAGGGCAGCAGCAACCTGCCATCAGTCCTGAAGTCTACGGCCAGCTCAAATATCGCTACATCGGCCCCGAAGGCAATCGCGCCACCTCGGTCGCCGGAATTCCCGGAAAACCAAACATCTGGTATGTCGGCGCGGCCTCCGGAGGCATTTTCAAAAGCACCGATGGCGGCATTCACTGGGATCCCATCTTCGACTCCGAACCCGTGGCCTCCATCGGTTCGCTTGCCGTCGCCCCCAGCGATCCCAACATCGTGTGGGCCGGAACTGGCGAATCCTTCATCCGCAGCCACATCTCCGTCGGACAAGGGATCTACAAATCCGTGGATGCCGGCAAGACCTGGGCTCTGATGGGACTGGAAAAAACGGGCCGCATCGGCCGCGTCGAGATCGACCCGCGCAATCCAGACGTGGTCCTCGCCTGCGTCCTCGGCCACGCTTACGGCCCGCAGCCGGAGCGCGGCGTATTCCGCACCGCCGATGGCGGCAAGACCTGGGACAAGGTTCTCTTCGTCGATGAAAACACCGGCTGCTCCGACATGGGCATGGATCCCAACAATCCGCGCATCCTCTTCGCAGGCATGTGGCAAATCGAAATTCACACTTGGGGCCGCACCAGCGGCGGGCCCGGCAGTGGCCTTTTCAAATCCACCGACGGCGGCCTCACCTGGAAGCGGCTGGAAGGTCATGGCCTCCCACATTCTCCCGTAGGCAGAATTGCCGTACGCGTCGCCAAAAAAGATTCCAATCGCGTCTACGCGGAAATTGAAACCGGCGACGGCGTTCCCCAGCCAAACAGCCCCGGGCAGCTCGGCGAACTCTGGCGCTCCGATAACGGCGGTGACAGCTGGGAGATGGTCAACTCCGACCGTCAACTTCGCGGCCGCACCCACTACTACACCCGCACCGAGATTGCTCCCGACAATGAGAACGAAGTCTTTTTCTTCTCCGCTTCTTTTTCGCGCACCCTCGATGGCGGCAAAACTCTCACCAAAATGCCTTCCGATCCCGGCGGCGACAATCACGAGATGTGGATCGATCCCACGGACGGAGATCGCATGGCCGTGGTCAACGACGGCGGCGTGAATATCTCAGTAAATCGCGGCCACACCTGGAACCACGTCAACTTGCCCATCGCCCAGATGTATCACGTTACTGTGGACGACCAGATTCCCTACTTCGTTTACGGCAACCGGCAGGACGGCCCCTCGTGGCGCGGGCCCAGCAACAGCCTCCAATTCGGCGGCTTCGGCGGTAACACCATTCCGCGCGGCGCGTGGCACCCGGTGGCCGGAGGCGAAAGCGGTTTCGCCATACCCGATCCTGTGGACAACAACATCATTTGGTCCACCGGCACAGGCTCAGGCAGCATCGGCGGCACCGTCACTCGCTTCGACGAACGCACCCACCAGGACCGCGAAGTCGAAGTCTGGCCCGACTACGTCGCCGGCGCTCCTGCAGCGGATGTGAAGTACCGCTTCAACTGGGAATTCCCCATTGCCATCTCTCCCTTCGACCACAACAAAGTCTATGTTGGCAGCCAGTTCGTCCATGTCACCACCGACGGCGGCAACAGTTGGCAAATCATCAGTCCGGACCTCACGCGCAACGATAAGAGCCGTCAGCAAATTTCTGGCGGCCTCACTCCTGACAACATTGGCGTCGAATATGCCGGCGTGATTTTCGCTCTGACCGAATCCCCGAAAGAGTCCGGTCTGATCTGGGTGGGCACCAACGACGGGAAAGTGCAAGTGACGCGCGACGGTGGAAAAAACTGGAGCGACGTCACGAAAAATCTTCCCGGCTTTCCCGAGTGGGGCACTGTGGACAACATCGAAGCCTCGCGCTTCGACGCAGCCACTGCCTATCTCACCGTGGACGGACACCAGGTCAACTTTCGCGACCCCTATGTTTACAAGACCACGGACTACGGCAAAACGTGGAGCCTGATCACCGCCGGAATTCCACACAACATGCTCAGCTACGCGCACTGTGTTCGTGAAGATCCCGTCCGCAAGGGACTCCTCTATCTGGGCACCGAAGGCGGGCTCTACGTTTCCTTCGACGACGGGAAAAACTGGCAGCCGCTCCAAGCGGGCCTGCCGCACGCGCCTGTCTATTGGCTAACCGTTCAGGAAAGATTTCACGATCTGGCTGTAGCCACGTACGGCCGCGGCTTCTGGATCCTCGACGACATCACCGCACTCGAGCAGTTGACGCCGGAGATTGCCGCAGCCAAAGCGCATCTCTTCGCGCCGCGCGATGCGTATCGCTTCAAAGAAGTCGTGCAAGCAGCTGCGGTCGACTACGACCCCACCACGGGAAAAAATCCCTCCTATGGCGCGCCCATCAATTTTTATCTCAAAGCCAACCTGGGCGAGAAGGAAGTCGCCAAGCTAACATTCACGGACGCCGACGGCAAAAAAGTGCGTGAGATTGAATGCCACTCTCCGAAGCCCGGCGCCGCCGAAGCCAAAAAGCCTGATGACGATGATCCCGATCCCGAACCGCCACCCTGCGAAGTCAAGGCAGGCATCAACCGCGTGTGGTGGGATCTGCGCTCCGAACGCACCACGCAAATGCGCCTGAGAACTACGCCACTCTACGCGCCGGATGTTCCGTTTGGGCCGGAAGGCTGGCGCAAACCGCCCGCGGTCGGGAGACTGTCGGTGCTTGCGCTGCCGGGAACTTACTCCGTCACGCTCACCGTGGGAGAAGAAAAATTCACCCAGAAGCTCACTGTGCTGAAGGATCCGCACACCACCGGCTCGGAGAGCGACATTCAGGCGCAAACCCGCTTGCAGGCCGCGCTCTATGACGAGATGAATGCTACGGCGGCCACCGTGAACCAGATCGAGTCCCTCCGCGCGCAACTCGTTGCGCTTGGAAAAGAACTTGGCACCGACGAAACAATGAAGCCGGTGCACAAAGCCGCGGACGAACTCGGCGAAAAACTTGCCGCCATCGAGGGCACTCTCTTGCAGCTCAAGTTGACTGGCCGCGGCCAGGACGACTGCCGCTGGGCTCCCATGCTGGTGCAGAAAGTTGCCTATCTTTCTGCCCAACTCGACAGCAGCGCCGATTTTCCGCCCACCACCCAACAATCCGCCGTCCAGGACGAGTTGAAGCAACGCGGCGACAAAGCCGCACAGGACTTTCAGCAACTGGTGGGGAAAGACCTCGCGGCGTTCAACGCCATGCTGCAGGCACAGCACATCAGCAACATTTATCTCAAGACGCCCTGATGCCAAACGCCCGACTCATTACCTGATGCCTAACGCCCGACTCATCCCTGTAGGGGCGGGGCTTGCCCCGCCCGGCGCGCCCCGCCCGGCCTGCGAGCTAGCCTTCGACGTGCGGCAAAAACTTTGGCGCTTTGCGGAATTTCGTCGCCTGCTCGAACGCGTAAGCGAGCCGGATCAAAACCGGCTCGCTCCACGCCCGCCCAAAAAACGAAATTCCCACGGGCAAACCGTAGCTGTATCCGGCGACCACATTCACGTTGGGATACCCGGCCACGGCCGCGAATTCCGAGCTTCCGCCGCCAAAGGAGTCGCCATTTACAATGTCCGTTAACCACGCCGGCCCGCCTGTCGGCGCGACGATGGCATCCAGTTTGTTTTTATCCATCGCGGCATCGATTCCTTGCTTGCCTGCCAGCTCATGATTCTTGGCAATCGCATCGACATATTCCTGCGTCGTCAGCGGCCCTTTTTCTTCCGCTTTCAGGAAATTTTCCTGCCCAAAATACGGCATCTCTTTCGCCGCATTTTTTTCGTTGAACTCGATAATTTCCTTCAACGTTTTCACGGAAGCATTTGGCCCGAGCCACGCTAGGTAGGCATTCAAATCTGCTTTCAACTCGTACATGAAACCGAGAAATTCCGTTTCGCCAAATTTTCCGTACGTCTCAATTTCCAGCGGGTCGACCAGCGTCGCCCCTTGCTTTTTCATCACCTCCAGCGCCGCCTCCATCAATTTGTCCACTGCCGGATTGAACCCAAATGCTTTCCGCAAAACGCCGATGCGCGCGCCGCGCAATCCGTCGGCATTCAAAAACTGCGTGTAATCCTGGAAAAATTTTCCGCTGCTCGCTGCCGTCGCGCTGTCACTGCTATCGACGCCCGCAAGCGCTCCCAGCAAAATCGCAGCATCGCGCACCGTGCGGCACATCGGCCCCGCGGTGTCTTGCGTATGTGAGATCGGAATAATATGGCTGCGACTGACGAGACCGATTGTCGGTTTGATTCCCGCGAGTCCGTTCGCGGAAGAGGGGCACACAATCGAGCCATCCGTCTCCGTGCCGATTCCGATGGCAGCGAGGTTCGCGGAAATTCCGGCGCCAGTACCCGAACTCGACCCGCATGGATTTCTGTCGAGCGCGTACGGATTTTTCGTTTGACCGCCGCGGCCGCTCCATCCGCTGATCGAATGGTTCGAGCGAATGTTCGCCCACTCGCTCAAATTGGTTTTTCCCAAAATCACGGCGCCCGCCGCGTGCAGCTTCTGCACGATGAACGCATCCGCCGGCGGCTTCGAGCCGACCAGCGCCAGCGAACCCGCCGTTGTCTGCATCTTGTCAGCCGTCGCGATGTTGTCCTTGATCAGAATGGGAATTCCGTGCAGCGGTCCGCGCGGTCCTTTTTCTTTTCGCTCTTTATCGAGCGCTTCCGCAATTTGCAGCGCGTCCGGATTGGTTTCAATAACGCTGTTGACGCGCGGTCCGCTTTTGTCAATGGCGGCGATGCGCGCCAAATATTTTTCCGCAATCGAGCGGGCGCTGTACTTTCCGGATGTCATTCCGTCTTGCAATTCGCCAATCGTAATTTCGTCCAGCTCGAATGTTGGAACATCCGCAGCCTTCTCAGCCGCTGCGTTTTCGCGCGACGCACCGAATGCCGGCTGCAATACCGGTCCGGCGGCAGCGACAGCTCCGCCGAGCAAACTTGCTTGCAAAAATTTGCGGCGACCGGGAATTTCAGCCTCTCGATTCTCGGCTGTACCTCTTGCCGACTCGGTCTTTCTGGCATCCGTGGGTACAAGTTTCTCTCTGGTGTCTTTTTTCATTTTCAATTTCTCCCACCCTCTCGCTCGCTTGCGAAGAGGAGAGATAGTACGCCAATCGCCTCATTTCGTGGGCCAAAAATCAGGCTTCTCCCTGGGTTCCGCCAAGGCAACCCTTGGAGAAAAACTTTTCCCATAATCCCGTTTTCCAGATACACTCCTTCTTACGCGGAGTCCCCCCGTAGTTGTAGTCGGTTTGCCGATGCTGCTGACTGCCCCAAACGGCCCTACGTCCTTGCAGCCGCGTCATCCAGGCGCGCGGAGAGTCTCGCACGTCCGCCGATTTGCTGCTCCCGCCATTGTCTTTTTCACTGTCGCCACATTCGGCGCCACGAGTTCTCGAGCGCAAGATCAACAAGGCGCCCAAAGCCAGCAAGACCAAAGTGTCGCCGAAGCGGCGCGCAAGGAACGCGCTCGCAAAGAAGAATTACAAAAACGCGCTAAGCACGTTTACACCGAAGAAGATTTGAAGCATCCGAATATTCTGACTCCGGAAGATCGCGCGCAAGTGGAAGCCAAGCGAACTGAATGCGCGCAAAAAAATAATTGCACGCCGGCCGGCGCGCAGAATTCTCCGGCGACTCTCGACGCGAATGCTCCCGCGACCGGAACTTCTCCGGCGAACGAAACTTCACTCGGCGAAGTCGCCCGGCAACTCCGCAAGCAAAAAGAATTGCAAGCGCTGAAACCGAAACAGACGGAACCGTTCCATCTTTCCATCGGAACTCCCGCGCTCGCTTCCCCGATTTTGCCGGAGCGCCCCGCGGTTCGTCCTCCGGCTCAACCGGTTCTCCGTCCCAAGACATCTTCACCGAAATCTTCTTCGAATGTTTTCCGCCGCGATCCATTCTCCGGCGTTCCCGCTCCCGTTCGTCCAGAAATTCCGCGGCAAGAAATTCGCCGTTCTGAAAATCGTCCGGCGATTCGCGGAGATGTGCGTCCCGATCTGCATGCTTCCGCCCGAAAAAATATTCGCACGGCAGTTCGTCCCAAACTTGGAAGCGGAGTTTATCCGGAAGTTCGCGAAGACGTGCTTACTCTAGTTCGTCCCAGCGTTCGTCCGAGTTTTGGTGAAGATGTCCGTCCAACACTCCGCGCACACGGCCGGGTGACAGTTCCGGCGCAGCCAAAAATTTCTTCTCGCCCGGCAGCGCCGAGCCTCATCTTCCAGCCGATGCAACCACTCGCTCCGTCCATGGCCGCGCTGCCCGTTGCACCGGCAGCGAGCGCGTCGACGGTCCGCCCGACGCCGCCCGTGGTTCCCGCGGCTACCGCCGCACAACGCACCGTCAGCGTGCAGCGCGGGGATTCGCTTTGGAAGCTGGCGCAACAAAATCTAGGCCGCGGCAATCGGTGGCACGAACTTCTAGCCGTCAATCCAAGTATCGCCGACCCCAACCAAATCCGCGCCGGGGCGCATCTCGTTCTTCCCGCCGCAGGCTCGTCGTCAGTAGCTAAGGATGACGGTTCGAACGCGGCCACCACAGTGAAAGTGCGCAAGGGCGACACGCTGTGGACACTCGCAAAATTGAATTTAGGCCATTCATCGGCGTGGCCCTGCCTGGCCGCCGCCAATCCTTCCCTGCGCGACCCCAACCGCATTTACGAAGGCCAAAGCCTTCAGCTTCCTGCAGCTTGCACCTCGGGGCCATCGATTGTTTCTGGCGTTCCAGCTCGTAAGTAAATTCGCCTCGCAACGATAAGCAATGTATTTTCTTATAGTTACAAGGAATTTCGAATCAATGATCTTGTCCCCGCTGCCACTGGCCGTTGGTCCGTGTCCGAGGGTCGCCCACTTCAGCTACAATAGCCGCCAGACACTCGTTCGAATTCCATAGGAGCTCGCGTGATTCACCGCAACGTCTTTCACAATGAAACCCTGCTGCCGATTGAAAAGGTGCGGCTTTCGCCCGGACAGGCCGGACTGATCTGCGGGTGGGGACTATTCACCACGCTGCGGATTTTTCATGGCGAGGCTTTTGCTTATGAGCGGCACTGGCGAAGGCTGGAAAAAGATGCGGCGATCATTCATTTGCCGATGCCGTACAGCTCGGCAAAAGTGCGGTTGAATCTGCATGAAGTGATCCGCGCGAATGAAGTGACGGAAGGGGCGGCGAGGATTTATCTGGTGTACAACCAGGTGGGATTCTGGCAGAGCGACGAAAAACAACCGGACGTGGATTTGATTATTTACACGGCGCCGCTGCCGCAGTATCACGAACCGGTGCGGCTGGCGCTGCGCGAGCAAGGACGGCACGCGGCTTCGCCGCTGGCGGGAGTGAAGACGACGTCCTGGCTGCAAAATGTTTGGGCGGTGGCGGAAGCGCAAAAAGAAGGATTCGATGAAGTTGTGCTGCTGAACGAGCGCGGCGAAGTTGCGGAATGCACGGCGGCAAATATTTTTGCGGTGAAGAATGGAAAGGTGTTCACGCCGCCGTTGAATTCGGGCTGTCTGGAAGGCGTGACGCGGGGGATACTTTTTGAGATTGCTCCCGAAGCGGGGGTGGCGGTGATCGAGCAGGCGCTTCGGCCGGAAGATCTTTATTCGGCGGAGGAAGTTTTTATTTCTTCGACGAACCGGAATTTGATCGGTGTAGGAGAGATCAACGGGCAGAAAATCGCGACGGCGCCCGGGCCAGTGACGCACCAGTTGAATAATTTGTTCGATGTTTATGTCTCGGATTACGTGACGCGGCGGCTGGCGGCGGCTTCGCATTAGGAAGGAGGTAGAGGAAGTAGAGGAAGTAGAGGAAGTAGAGGAAGTAGAGGAAGTAGAGGAAGTAGAGGATACGCCGGAGCGGGTCCAGCGGATGTGGCGCTAACTCAGTATTGATTCCTGCCTAAGTGCTCCCTGGTTCAGCAGAATTGCTTCCCAACATTTTCAGGCGCAGGGCGTCCAACGTTTGCCGTTTTTGGAAGGTCTGCCAGTCTGCATGCTTTCTCTTGACAGTCGAGAGGAGGGACGTATACTTCTCTCGATTCCCCAGAGGAGAGGCTGCGAGGGGCTCGGCGGCGTTTCACGGGCTGAGTCCGGGGGAACGAGGGAGGGCGGACTTAGTGGACTCAGAGGACAAGAGATGAGGGAGAGCACGGCGACGCTGGTGCAGGGGACGCTGGATATGCTGATTTTGAAGACGCTGGCGCTGGAGGCGCTGCACGGGTGGGGGATTTCGCAGAGGATTCAGCAGGTGAGCGGCGGGGTGTTTGAGGTGAATCCGGGGTCGTTGTTTCCGGCGTTTCGGAGGCTCGAGAGGGCGGGGTTGATTGAGTGTGAGTGGCGGACTTCGGAGAATAACCGGAGGGCGAAATATTATTCGTTGACGAAGGCGGGGCGGATGAAGTTGAAGAGCGAGACGAAGGAGTGGGAGAGGCAAGTGGCGGCGATTGCGAGGATTTTGCAGACGGCCGGGTAGGGCGGATTTTTTGTGAGGGCGTGGAGGCAGGAAAAAGCAGATTCCTCGCTTCGCTCGGAATGACATGTTTTTTTTGATGCGCGAAACACCGTTTTATTTTGGGGCGTGGGCTAACTGGGGCGCAGCAAGCTGCGCCACTACAAGGTGTGGGGTGGTGGCGCGAGGAAGAGCGGGCGGGGCAAGCCCCAAGCTTGTCCAAATTAGCTTTTCGGACGGGTGCAATTTGGACGGCCACTGCCCTTGCAGCTATGCGGTCAGCTACTGAACTTTGTCCAAAAGGGCTGAAAAGGCTAGTTCTGAGAGACTTATGGAGGGATCGCTCGAGCAAGCATCGCCACCCCTGAATTTGGACAGCACTGGGACAGAAGGGCAACCTGAGTTCCGCCCAGGCCCACCAGATGCTGAAAACAGGAGGCTTAACCCGTCTAACGAGGGCGGGTTAGGACCAATTTGGACAGCCTTGGGGCAAGCCCCTCCCCTACAGGCTTGGATGGGGACATGGGAAACGGGGATCGGCGAAGAAGCGGAAACGCGGGGACGGAGGCATGGAAAGCAGGGGACGACGGAGAAGCGGATAACGGGGTGAACTAGATGTGGATAGAGATTTGGGGTGGGATTCGCGGGATCTTCCGGAAGCGGCGGGTGGAGGAGGAGCTTGACGAGGAATTGAGCGACTTTCTGGAAAAGTCGACGGTGGAGAAGATGCGCGGGGGGATGACGCGTGAGGAAGCTGCGCGGGCGGCGCGGATGGAGTTGGGAGGTGTGGAGGTAGTGAAAGAAAAGGTGCGATCGGCGAGTTGGGAGACGCACCTCGAAACGTTTTGGAGCGATTTGCGATTCGGCGCGCGGCTATTGCGATTCAATCCGGTGTTCGCGGGAGCGGCGATCCTTTCGCTGGCGCTGGGGATTGGGGCGAACACGGCGATTTTTCAACTGCTCGACGCGGTGCGTTTGCGAACTCTGCCAGTCAAAAATCCGCAAGAGATCGCCAGAATCGCCATCGACCAACGCAAAGAGGCCAGCGGCAATTTCAGCAGCCGCTATCCCGACTTGACGTACGCCATGTGGGAACAGATTCGGGCGCGCCAGCAAGGATTTTCGGAAGTGTTCGCGTGGGGACCGATAATTTTCAACATTTCGCCGTCGGGTGAGGTGCACAATGTGCAGGCGCTCTGGGTCAGCGGAGAGTTCTTCGAAACGCTTGGCCTGCAACCCGCGCTGGGCCGGCTGCTCACTCCCGAGGACGATCGACCGGGCTGCGCCTCGCCGGGTGTGGTAATCAGCTATTCCTTCTGGCAGCACGAGTATGGGGGCGATCGAGGAGTGATCGGCCGCATCGTCAGCATCAACCGCCTGCCCTACCCCATCCTCGGGGTAACGCCCGCCGATTTTTACGGCGTGGAAGTGGGACGCTACTTTGACGTGGCGGTGCCATTGTGCGCGGAACCAGTGGTCAACGGCGAGGACAGCCTGCTGCAAAGGCGTTCCGGGTGGTGGTTATCGGTCATGGGCCGTCTCAAACCGGGATGGACAGTGGAAAGGGCCGGGGCGCAGTTGCGCGCCATCTCTCCAGGATTTTTTGAATCCGTGCTTCCACCTGAATTCAATCCTTCCAATGCAAAACACTTTCTGCAATACAAACTCGGGGTATTCCCGGGGAACTCCGGACTCTCCGAATTACGGGAGGATTATGAGCAGCCGCTGTGGTTGCTGCTCGGACTTGCGGGTTTAGTTTTACTGATTGCTTCGGCGAATCTCGCCAACTTGATGCTGGCAAGAGCGAGCGCCCGCGAGAAGGAAATGGGGATGCGCATGGCGGTAGGCGCGAGCCGCGGAAGATTGATTCGTCAATTGCTGGCGGAATCTTTGCTGCTGGCGGCCATCGGGGCGGCGCTTGGGGCGCTGCTCGCGCACAACCTGAGCCAGGTTCTGGTGGCTTCGCTGAGCACGAATCACGATCCGTTGTTCGTGGATCTGGGGACAGACTGGCGCGTGCTTGGTTTCATGACGGCGCTGGCGGCGGTCACCTGCCTTCTTTTTGGGCTGGCTCCGGCGCTGCGCGCAACCAGTGTTTCCCCCATCGAAGTGCTGAAGGAGGGAGCGAGAGGGACAACGCTAGGCCGTTCGCGATTTGGATTGCGGCGCATTTTGGTGGTCTCGCAGATTGCGCTGTCGCTTACGTTGCTGGTGGGAGCGCTGCTCTTCATGCGCAGCCTGGGCAAGCTAGCGGGGGTGGACGCGGGATTCCGGCAAAGCGGCATTCTGGTGACGGACATAGATTTCACCAGCCTGAAGCTGGCCACCAAGGAGCTGCGCATTTCCTTTGCGAAGGAATTGCTCGAAGGAGTGCGGGCCATACCTGGTGTGGACTCGGCCGCGATTGCGCAGATCGTGCCATTGAGCGGCAACGGGGCCGCTCATGACATTCTGATGGGAGTTTCGAGTCCGCCGAAGGACGATAATCCGGTGGCCTCCTTCAATCTGGTCAGCCCGGGGTTTTTCCAAACCATGCAAACGCCGATTCTAGCGGGGCGGGACTTCAACGAACACGATAACGCGGGAGCGCCACTGGTGGCCATCGTGAATGAATCGTTTGCGCGGACGATCGCAAAGACGGGCAACCCGGTGGGGACGATGTTCCGCGTGCAGCGGCTGGGCACGATTACGGGGCCGTACGAAATCATCGGGCTGGTGAAGGACACGAAGTATATTGACCTGCGGGAAAGCCCTCAGCAGATCGTCTATACAGCGATGGCGCAATACGAGCGCGCGGACACAGACGCGCAAATTCTGATTCGGTCGAATGTTCCGACTTTGGGATTGATCTCCGCAGTAAAAAGGGTGGCAAGCGGAGCGAATCCAAATCTGGACATCAGCTTTTCTGTTTTTCAGAAGATGATTGAAGAAGGATTGCTGCGAGATCGATTGATGGCGCGGCTGTCGGGATTTTTTGGAGTGCTGGCGGTGGTGCTGGCGGTAATTGGTTTGTACGGAGTGATTTCGTATATGGTGGCGCGGCGGAGGAATGAGATTGGGATAAGGATGTCGCTGGGGGCGGACCGGGGATCAATTATTGGGCTTGTTTTGCGAGAGTCGTTGGTGCTGCTGGCGATTGGATTAACGTTGGGAGTGGGACTGACGCTGGCGGCTTCGCGGGCGGCGGGTTCGTTGCTGTTTGGATTGAAGCCGAATGATGCGGGGACATTGATTTTGGCTACGGGGATACTGGCGGGGATTGCACTGGCGGCGAGTTACGTGCCGGCGTGGAGGGCGTCGAAGTTGGATCCGTTGGAGGCGTTGCGGCACGAGTGAGGGAGAAAGAGAAAGAGAAAGAGAAAGAGAAAGAGAAAGAGAAAGAGAAAGAGAAAGAGAAAAGAAAAAGATAACGCAGAGACGCAGAGTGCGCAGAGTCAGCGCAGAGAAGAAAAAGCGGATTCATTGCGCAAAAAGCACGAGGGCGGGAAATCCTCGGTTCGCTCGGAATGAAAAGGGGCTTTTTGAAGACCGTTACGGCATGAGCGGGAAGAAACGCATTGGGAATATGACGTGCGACGAAGAGGGAGGGCAAGCCCCTCCCCTACAGGCCGGGATTTTGGCCATGCGGGGCGGAGGGGAGCGGGGGAAATTGGGCGGGCGCGTGCTACAATCCGTCGCGAGCAAGCCATGCCCGACACAGCATCTATTTCACTGGGTGGAGCGGTACTCGAAGTCGTCTCGCCGGACGGCGCGCGGAGGTATGTGCGCGTGACGCAGACGCCGTTTCTGATAGGGCGCGGCGCGGAGACCGGGAACCATTTGCAGCTTGCGGACCGGCGGATTTCGCGGAATTGCGCGGCGCTGGTGATTGAAGCGGGGCGATTGTATATCGAGGACCGCGGGCAGAGGCGCGGGCTGTTTGTGAACGGGGAAAAGGTGGAGAGCCGGCAACTGAATGACGGCGACTCGATTACGTTTGGGCTGGAAGATTCTTACGAAGTTTTATTTCGGTCGGGGACGGCGGCGGGCGAAGAGTCGATTCCGAATCTTCTGACCCGCATCGAGCATATTACGAGTTCGGAGCCGGTGGGCGGCGGGCTGCGGAAGCTGAATTTGCTGCTGGAAGCGACGACTTTGCTGCACTCGCAACTGCCGCTGGATTCGGTGCTGGGAACGATGCTGGATCATGCGGTGTCGGTGACGGACGCGGACCGCGGAATGCTGCTGGAGGGGGACGCTACAGGAGCGCTGAAGGTGCGGCTGGCGCGGCGGACGGGCGGGCTGCGGCTGCCGCCGGAGAGCATTACGCCGAGCCAAACGGCGATCCAGCTGGCGCTGCGACAGAAGTCGCCCGTGGTGACCGAGGACATCGAACGCGGGGAACTGGACCTGCAATCGGCGCAGAGCATTATCGCGCAACGGCTGCGCGCAGTCGTGGTGATTCCACTGTATGCCGTGCACCGGTCGAGTTCGGATTCGAGCGGCGGGACGCCGACGTTTGGGCATTCGCTGGGCGTGCTGTATCTGGATTCGAGGAGGCCGGCGGCGTTTTCGAAGCTGGACCGGCAGATTCTGGATGCGCTGGCGGCGGACGCAGCAAGTATCCTGGATAATGCGCGGCTGGTGATTCGAGAGCGCGAGCGGCAACGCATGGAAGAGCAGATCAACATCGCACGAGATATCCAGCAAGCGCTTTTGCCGCGGAATTTTCCGGATCATCCGCATTTCGCGGTGGCGGGGTGCAATTATCCTTGTCTTTCGGTGGGAGGCGACTACTTCGACGTATTCCCGCTGGAGAATAACCGGACGGCGTTTCTGATTGCCGACGTTTCGGGAAAAGGGTTGGGCGCGGCGCTGCTGACGACGATGCTCCAGGGCGCGCTGTCTGCCATGACACTGGGAACCGATCCGGCGAGGGTGTTTAACCATGTGAACCGGTTTTTGTGCGATCACGCTGAGGTTGGGCGGTATGCGACGATGTTTTTCGGGATTTTGGATGATGACGGGCATCTGGAGTTCATCAATGCGGGGCATCCTTCGCCGTTCCTGATTCGGCATGGTGTGGCCGAGGAGCCGTTCAGCGAAGGGTCTTATCCGGTGGGGCTGGTTCCGGAAGCGGAGTACACAACGGCGCGGCTGAAGCTGGAGCCCGGGGACACGATGGTGCTGTTTAGTGATGGTGTGACGGAAGCGATGGACCCGGATGAGCAAATGTTTGGCGTGCCGCGGTTGAAGGAAGTACTCACAGGGTTGACGGAGTGTCCGCTGGATCAGATTCAGAAATGCGTGCTGGAAGCGGTGGAGAATTTTGCGCGCGGGGCGAGCCAGGCGGACGACCTGACGCTGCTGGTGGTGAGGTACCGGGCGGCGGGTGCGCGAGCGACCACCGATACGGACGCGGCGCCGGCGACGCAATCGGTGTCTGCCTAGATCGATTTCCCTCCGTTCGGCGGTTAACTAAACACTTTAGAATCAGCGAGTTTGGCGTCACTTGTGCGGCCATCGATGCATTGCGTGGAAGAGCGGGAATTGCCTACCTTTTTCTACCCAAGCGAGCGTGCGTTATTCGAAATAATTTTTGTATCCATCGATGTTGCTTGTTCGTCAAATGCTTGACTTCGCTACGAATCGGGATTATGAAGGTGTCTCAATACGCAGTGTGTTTGTCTCTAAACCAGGGGGAAACATGCAGGCTTCCCGCAGGGACTTTCTGAAGTTCACCACCATCGGCGGGGCAGCGGCCGCTATTTTTGGGTTTGATTTACAGCCCGCCTACGCACAACTCCGAGAGCTAAAAATTGCCCGAGCGAATGAGACGCGGTCGACGTGTCCTTATTGCGCGGTGGGTTGCGGGACGATCATTTACACGATTGGGGACCGCGCAAAGAATGTGACGGCGCAAGTGGTCCATGTGGAGGGCGATCCCGACCATCCGACGAACCGAGGGACGCTGTGCCCGAAGGGAGCGGCGCTGGAGCAGGATATCTTGAATGACCGGAGATTGTTGAAGCCGCAAGTGCGGAGGCCGGGCGGGGCAGACTGGGAAGACATCTCCTGGGACAACGCACTCAATGAAATCGCGGAGCGGGTCAAGAAGACGCGCGACGAAACGTTTATCGAGAAGGATGCGAAGGGAAATACGGTTAACCGGTTAGAATCGATCGCGTTCACCGGCGGTTGCACGGACACGAATGAGTTCAATTTTCTGGTTGTGAAGGCGATGCGCGCCCTGGGGGTCGTGCATTTAGAAAATCAGGCCAGGGTTTGACACGGCCCCACGGTCTCAAGTTTGGGACCAACGTTTGGCCGGGGCGCAATGACGAACGGCTGGGTGGATATTAAGAACACCGACATGATGCTGATCATGGGCGGGAATCCAGCCGAGAACCATCCCTGCGGATTCAAGTGGGCGATTGAAGCGAAGCGCGTACGCAGCGCGAAATTGATTTCTGTCGACCCGCGTTTTACTCGCACCTCAGCGGTCGCCGATCTTTTCTGCCAGATTCGAGCGGGATCGGATATAGCCTTCCTCGGCGGAGTCATCAACTACGCGATCGAGAACAACCGGATTGCGAAAGAATACATCGTTAACTGGACGAACGCGGCGTTTGTGGTGGATGGGGATTTCAAACTGCCTGCGGATACGGATGGTGTTTTTTCGGGATTTGACGCGGAGAAACATAGTTACAACCGGGCGAGCTGGAATTATGCCGGGGGAAAACCGGCGGCCGCGCCGGCTGCGGTTGCAGGGCAGCCACCCGCGCCGTCTCCATTGCCGGGATTGCCCGAAAAGGTGGAATTCGACCTGACGCTGCAAAACCCGAATTGCGTGTTTCAACTTTTGAAGAAGCACTACTCGCGGTACACCCCGGAGATGGTGGAGCGCATCACGGGCATACCCAAAGAACAATTCCTGAAGGCTGCCGACCTGTACACGTCGATTCGCAAAGATGGGGACATGAAGAAGGTCGGGACGGTTATCTACGCGGTGGGATGGACGCAGCACAGCTTTGGGACGCAGATCATTCGAACGGCGGCGATGTTGCAGCTTTTGCTGGGGAATGTGGGGCGAGCGGGCGGAGGCGTTAACGCGCTGCGTGGGCATTCGAACATTCAGGGCGCGACGGATATGGCGGGGCTCTTCGACTCATTGCCGGGATATTTGAAAGTGCCGACGCCGGCGGACGCTACGTTTGACGCATGGATGAAGCGAGCGACGCCGACTTCGTCGAAGCCAAGCGAATGGGCGTCTTTCAACTATTGGGGCAACACGCCGAAGTTTACGGTGAGCTTCATGAAGTCGCTATATGGGGACGCGGCGACCAAGCAGAATGGGTGGGCGTTCGACTATTTGCCGAAGGTGGACCGCGACTACTCGTGGGTGAATTTGTGGAACAACATGTACAACGGGCTCATTAAGGGCATGTTTGCCGTTGGGATGAACGGGGTGGCCATCGGACCGGATTCCAAGAAAAACATTGACGCGCTGAAGAAAGCCGAGTTCCTGGTGGTAGGGGAAATTTATCCGGACGAGACAAGCGAGTTCTGGCGGTCGCCCGGCATCTCTCAGGACGAGATGAAGCAAATCCAGACCACGGTGTACCGCTTGCCGTGCGCGGGCTTTGCCGAGAAGGATGGTTCGTTCACGAACTCCGCGCGCTGGCTGCTTTGGAAGAACGCGGCGGTGCCGCCGCCTGGGGAGTGCCGGCTGGATCAGGCGATCTTGGCACAGATATTCCTGAGGATCCGGGAGCTGTACAAAAAAGACGGCGGCAAATTCCCCGATCCAATCTTGAAGCTGACTTGGGGCTATTCGGATCCGATGAATCCGCCGCTGGCGGAAGTGTTGAAAGAGCTGAACGGCAAGGCGCTGGCAGATTTGGAAGACCCGGCCACGAAGGCACAGATCAAAGCTGGACAACAGCTGCCTGGATTCGCCTGGTTGAAGGACGACGGGACGACGGCGTGCGGAAATTGGATTTACTCCGGAGCGTTTACGGAAGCAGGAAACCAGACAGCGCGGCGCGATCCTTCCGATCCTTCGAACATGGGAGTACATCCGGGTTGGGGTTGGTCGTGGCCGGCGAACCGGCGCGTACTTTACAACCGGGCTTCGTGCGACGTGGACGGAAAGCCGTGGGATGCTTCGAGGAAGCAGGTTTGGTGGAACGAGGGAACGCAGAAATGGGTCGGGAACGATGTGCCGGACTTCAAACCGGATTCCCATCCAAAGGATCACATGGGGCCGTTCATCATGAATCCGGAGGGAGTGGGACGGGTGTTTGCACCGCTTGGCGCTTTTGCGGATGGGCCATTCCCGGAATATTACGAGCCGTTCGAGAGTCCCATCCAGAATCCACTACACCCGGAACGAACAAGCAATCCGGTGGTGACGGGGATGAAGACCGCAGACGACAAGTACGGCACGGTGAAAGACTTCCCGGTGATATGCACGACGTTCCGCCTGACGGAGCACTACCACTACTGGACAAAGAACAATCCAATGAACGTGCAGCTCGTGCCAGAACCATTCATCGAAATGGGAGCGGAAATGGCGGACGAGATGGGAATCCGCGGCGGAGAGAAAGTTAAGGTTGCCAGCGCGCGTGGCGAGTATATCGCCAAGGCGATGGTCACGAAGCGAATAAAACCGATGATGATCGACGGGAAGAAAACCTTTCAGATCGGAATTCCCTTCCACTGGGGTTACCGGGGCATCGCTGAGGATGAGGGCAAGACACAGCGAATGCTGGTGAACGCGCTGACGCCGACGATCGTCGATCCAAACGCGCACACGCCGGAGTTCAAGGGTTTTCTTGTGAAAGTGACGAAGGCCTAGGGGACGCGCATGAGCCAAGCCACATTACGCGTTCAAAAGATTTCTGGACATGCGGGGAGCGTTCCCGGGGACGACGCCCAGCGGGAATTCACGGTCTGCAAACTCATCGACACGACTACTTGCATCGGGTGCAAGGCTTGCGAAGTGGCGTGCATGGAGTGGAACGATTTGCCGTTTGGCGAAACGGTCTTCGACAACACGTACCAGACGATGCCGGAGACGCGGTGGAATTATTGGAACCTGATTCTCTTCAATGAGCACGAGAAAGAGGATGGCTCGTTGATGTGGCTGATGCGGAAGAATCAGTGCATGCACTGCGCCGATCCCGGATGCCTGGAGGCTTGCCCATCGGATGGCGCGATCGTGCAGTACACGAACGGCATTGTGGATTTTCAGCAGGCCAACTGCATTGGCTGCGGGTACTGCATTACGGGCTGCCCCTTCGATATTCCGAAGATGAATCCGATGACGCACCGCGTGTTCAAGTGTACGCTATGCGCGGACCGGGTGAGCGAAGGGCTGGAACCTGCGTGCATCAAGTCGTGCCCGACGGGCTGCCTGCACTTTGGCAGCAAGGAAGACATGTTGGATCTGGGGCAGAAGCGCGCGAAGCAACTGCGCACGGACTACAATTTTCCGAATGCGGGACTGTATGACCCTGCGGGAGTGGGCGGGACGGGCGTGGTCTACGTGCTGCACGACGCGACTGATCCGGAACGCTATGGCGGACTGCCAAAGGATCCACACATTTCGTGGACGGTGAGACTCTGGAAGGGTCCGCTGAAGTGGTTGGGGAACGCAGCGATGATCGGCGGGCTTGTGGGCTTGTTCGTGCACTTCTTGCGGTACGGACCTAAAGCCCGCGAGGACGAGGATATGGAGCCGCATCAAGGAGCGGAGCCGTGACGCATTCTGATCAGATACTCCCGCATGGCCGAGTGCTGCGGTACGCGTTTCACGAGCGAGCGTGGCATTGGGTCGCAGGGTTGTCATACATCTATTTGCTGCTGAGCGGGCTGGCGTTCTGGTCGCCGTGGCTCTTCCCTTGGTTGACGGCGCTGCTGGGCGGGGGACAAATCGCGCGGACGTATCATCCGTGGTTTGGCGTCGTGTTCGCGATCGGCGTTTGCGCGATGTACGTGATGTGGGCGAAGCAGATGGGAGTGTCCGACGAGGACAGGGCGTGGTTCCGGTCGGTCCACTACTACATCCAAAACGAAGACGAAAAGATGCCGTCAGCGGGGCGATACAACGCGGGGCAAAAATCGCTGTTCTGGGGCTTCGTGATTTGCGGGGCGCTTTTGCTGGTGACCGGAATTTTCATGTGGATTCCGCAGTATTTTGCATGGCATTCCGTGCTGGCCATGCGGATTGCGACGATTATTCATGCATCGGCGGCGCTGCTGACGATCGGGTTGTTCCTGATTCATGTGTACATGGGCGTGTTCGCGGAACGCGGAGCGTTTGGCTCCGTGATACGCGGGGACGTGTCTCTCACGTTCGCGAAGCGCTACCATCCCGGATGGTATGAAGAAATTACCGGGCAGCCGGCCTCACCGAAAAAATGACCCTGTCACAAGCGGTGAGTAATGAGTACGACGCGCGGATCAAGCGCGCCGAGAAGCTCATTTCGGAAAAATCGTCGGCCAGCGATCTTCTTTCGTTCTATAAGCGAGTCGCCGGATTTCAAAAAAACTTTGTAGAGCAGTTCTCCGATGCGAGGATGCCGCAGTCGGAGGCGCAGCAGTTTGGCAGTGTGCGCGAGGGACTGGACCTCACACTGCTGCTTCCCCACTTTCGGAATTTCCTTGCGCTGGTGGAGCAGAATGCTCCGAATGCGCTTGCTTCGGCCGCGCGAGAGATAGCGGCACTGCCTTCCGAATCGTGGATCTCCCTGCTTACAGCTTATTGGGAGCTTGGCGGGGTGTTCGATCAGCAGATCTGGGCGTTTGCGCAGTTTTTTCCGCGGGCGTTCTTGCAGCCGTACGCGGCGTATGTGGCGGGGAGGACGGCGGTGCCGCCGGTATTGGCGACGCCGCGTGCCTGTCCCTTGTGTGGAGGGCGGCCGTTGTACGGTGTGTTGCGGCTGGAGGGCGATGGAGGTAAGCGATGCATGGTTTGTTCGTTCTGCGGGTATGAGTGGGAATTTCGGAGGATTTTGTGTCCGACTTGCGGTGAAGAAGACGAGAAAAAGTTGCCGGTTTATGTGGCGGAGCAGTTTCCGCATATTCGGGTGGAGATTTGCGAGACATGCAAGTTTTATGTGCGAACGATCGACCTGACGAAGGATGGATATGCCGTGCCCATCGTGGATGATTTGGCGGCGATTCCGCTGACGCTTTGGGCGTATGAGCATGGGTATAGCCGGTTGCAGGCGAATCTGCTTGGCAGTTAGATCCCGATTATAAATTCTGTGCGAAGGAACGAGGGCTAAGTGACTGGTGACTTGTGCCTGGTGACTCGTGTGAATTCTGGTTGGCGGGAGTCAGGGGTGTTGGATGTTGGTGACTTTGCCGGTAGGCGGGGCGTCGGGAGTGGCGGGGGCGGGATGGAAATTCTCGCGTTTTAGGCGAGTGTCGCCGTTGACGTAGGCGGTGATTTCCATGCCTTTGGGGAAAGTGATGTCCTTGCCGTGGAGGACGGGAATTACGGCGCCTGCGGTGGAGCTGGAACCTCTACCTTCGCCGCCGGAGCGAAGGACTGCCTCATTATTATTGGCAAGGCGGACGCTGCGAACGAGAACGCTAAGTTTGCCGCCACGGCCGAGGGCTTTTTTGGGTTCGGCCTCGTTGACGACGCCGACGGCGTTGGCGCCTTTAGGAATGATGAGGAGGCCGTCGATGACGACGTCTTCGGAGACTTCGAGATTCACTTCGTCGCCGACCTGGGCGCCGGCAGAAGAGAGAGCCTGCCCAAGCTTCATGTGGACGGGAGTGCTATCGAGGAGGACGACGAACTTGGACTGGTCGGGGGCGTTTGATGGAGGAGGGGCCGTACTGCCCGGTTGATCGTAGTGGATTTTTTCTCTGACCGGGGCGCTGGACGGAGCCAGAGCGGGTTTTGCGCCGGGAGCGGTTTTCAAGAGCAAGAGCGCATCTTGGGGGACGTAGCCGGTTTCTCCCTTGGCAGTACGAACTCCGAAATAATTGTCGTAGCGGCCGGTGATTTCCACTTGCTGGCCGCATTGAAGAGTGCCGCGGATGTCGAGAGAGACCATGGAGCTGTAGAGATAGACGTAATCGCCGGAGCGGGCGCACTCGACCTGTCCAATGTCCTGGGCTTTGCAGGGAGCGAGCGAGAAGACAAAAAGCAGAAGCGCGAAAAGGATCGCATGGCGCAGAGCGGCTGGCGGGAAACGAAGACGGACGTGAGATTTCACAGCTCTATCCCACCGCAAGAGGTATATCCGTGGCAATAGACCGGTGAGTAGTACTGTAGATAAAGAGATACTCCGCATTTTGGGCAGGGGGCTGGCCGTTAGGGATGCTGCGAACCGTAAGCTTTGGCGCGACATGCGAATGGTAGGGGAATGCTTGCATTCGCGGTTGGTGTTGGAGCAAGCTACCGTGCACTTTCGAGGGAGATTCATGAAAAGAGCACTTTTGTGTGTGGCTGGTTTGTTGATTTCGGTGGGGATTGGGCGGGCGCAAACGGGGTCGCCGGCGGCGGGTCCACTGACAGTGATACGAGCGGGGACGTTGATTGATGGCAGCAGCGATGCGCCGCGGAAAAATCAGTTGATTTTTGTGCGGGGCGAGCGGATTGAGAAGGTTTTGGATGGGTCGGCGCCGATACCGGCGAGCGCGAAGGTGATTGATCTTTCCGCGGCGACCGTTCTGCCGGGGCTGATCGATTCGCACACGCATATTTTTTTATGGGGCGAGGATCCGAACAAGGGCGGGTATGACGTAAACATTTTGAAGGCGGGAATTGCGCTGCGGGCGGCGCGGGCGACATACGCGACGCGGCGAGCGTTGGAGCAGGGATTTACGACACTGCGGGATTTGGAAACCGAGGGCGCGGGATACGGCGACGTGGAAATCAAGCAGGCGATTGAAGAGGGGACGATTCCGGGGCCGCGGCTATTTTGCGCAACGAGGGCGATTTCGAGCACGGGCGGGTACAACCTGGAAGATTACGCGCCGGAATTGGATATGCCGAAGGGGGCGCAGCTTGTGGACGGGCCGGTTGAGGCGCGGAAAGCGGCGCGGCAGCAACTGGATCATGGGGCGGACTGGATCAAAGTGTATATGACGCACCGGTCGTGGGTGGATAAGCAGGGGAAGCTGGTGTCGCAGCCGACGCTAACGGTGGAAGAGTTAAAAGCGATTGTGGACGAGACGCACGGATGGGGAAAGAAAGTGGCGTGCCACGCGTACAACGGAATTGGGATGCAGCGGGCGCTGGATGGCGGATGCGATTCGATCGAACACGGGCTGGAGATGACGGACGCACAGATTGCGCAGATGAAGCAGCAGGGGACGTGGTATTGCCCGACGCTGGCGCCGTATTACAGGGATTGGGCGCCGGCAGATACGCCGCGAGGAAAGCGGGACCGAGCGCGGGCGGCGGTGCATGAGATCACGTTTCGCAAAGCGCTGCAGGCGCATTTGAAAATTGTGTACGGGACGGATATGGGCGGGATTCCCTGGACGGAGCCGATTGCGCAAGAGTTCGGGCGGATGGTTTCGATGGGGATGGCGCCGATGGATGCGATTCAGTCGGCAACGGTGCGAGCGAGCGAGATGCTGGACATGAAGGGAGAGATTGGCGTTGTGGCGACGGAGGCGTATGCGGACATTATTGCGGTGTCTGGGGACCCGTTGAAGGATGTGGGAGAACTGGAGCATGTGCATTTCGTGATGCACAATGGGGCGGTTTTCAAGAATGAGATGGTGAAGTGAGTGAGTCTTAGTTTTTGCCGGTTTCGACGCGGACGCCCTTCCAAAATGCGATGCGGCCTTTGATTTCGGCGGCGGCGGGATTGGGTTCGGGATAGTACCACGCGGCGTTTTCGTTTTTCATGCCATCGACTTCCACGTGATAGTAATGAGCGGTGCCTTTCCACGGACATTTCGATGTATGTGAGCTGGATTTCAAGACGTCTTTGGTGACGGAGTCTGGGGGGAAATATTGATTGCCTTCCACCACTACCGTGTCGTCACTTTGGGCGATTACCTTGCCACCCCAGATGGCTCTTGCCATGAGCTTGCTCCTCTTGATGGATCGCGGGTCCCGGATCCGCGCGACGATAGTAAGTGTACCTGACGATTGGATGCGGTGAGAACGAAAACGGTTCGGGCGAGAAGTGGGAGCGAAGGAATTGTTTTGTAGAGCGTGGCGGAATCGGGGGAGGGCGTTGGGTGGAGGGCATCTGTTAAAATCGGCACGCACGGAGGAGGATAGAGATGGCTGAACAGAATTTCCAGAATCATGCGAAATGGGTGCCACCGTTTCATTTTTTTGTCTTGCCTGTGTTGCTGATCAATATGGGATTTTCGATCTATTGGTGCGTGAAATCGTGGTTCTCAATGTATGGGTTGATTTCCGTGCTGGTGGCTGTCGCGCTTTTTGTCGGGATTGGGACGGCGCGCGGAACGGCGCTGAAGGTGCAAGACCGGCTGATTCGTCTCGAGGAGCGTCTGCGGTTCGAACGGGTGCTGCCAGCGGATCTGCACCCGCGGATTGGAGAGTTTACGATCGACCAGTTGGTGGCGCTGCGGTTTGCGAGTAATGCGGAGTTGCCGGAGTTGGCAAGGAAGGTGTTGGAGGAAAAGATCGTGGAACGAAAGGCGATCAAGAAATTGATTAAGACTTGGCGGCCGGATTATGCGCGGGCTTGAGTGACGGAGTGTGCGAAAGCGAGTGGGCGGGGCAAGCCCCGCCCCTACAACCCTTTTAGGCCCGACAAACCTTTTAGCCCCCATCACCCTCTTAGCCCCTTCAAGCCTTTTAGAGCGAGTTTGAGGAAATTTCGATGTGCGGGTCAGCGGGCTACGGCCAGGGCGGCTGCGCCTTCGATTTCTGCGATTTCTTCCTGAGAAAGTTTTAGTTCGCCGGCGCGCATGACGCCTTCGGCTTGCTTGGCGTTGCGGGCGCCGACGATAGCGCCGGTAACAGCGGGATTGCTGAGGACCCAGGCGATGGCGACTTCCCCGGGTGTGCGGCCATGGCGCGCGCCGACTTTGCGGAGGCGCTCGACAAGTTCGATATTTTTGGAGAGGCGCGGCTCGCGAAATTCGGGACTCTTGCTGCGGAAGTCGTCGGGCGGGAGCGCGGCGGCGCGTTCGCGGGTCATGGCGCCTGTGAGGAGTCCAGAAGCCATTGGGGCGTAGGCGATGACGCCGATGCTCTGCTGTTTGCAGTAAGGCAGGATTTCCTCGTCGACGGCGCGGCGAATCAACGAGTAGGGCGGCTGCAAGGATGTGGGAGCGGCAAATTTTTCGGCGCGCTTGATTTGTTCGACGTTGAAATTAGAGACGCCAATCCAGCGAACTTTGCCCTCTTTTTGCAAGGCGTGCATGGTTTGCCAGGCTTCCTCGAGGCCGGGGCCGTTGTCGGAAGGCGGCCAGTGCATCTGGTAAAGGTCGATGAGTTCGACTTGCAGGCGGCGGAGGCTGTCTTCACATTCGCGGCGAATGGATGCAGCGGTGTGGTTTTGCGTGACGTGGCCTTGATCGTCCCAGCGTAGAACGCATTTTGTGAAGACGTAGGGACAGGGTCCACGCCAATCCTTAAGTGCCTGGGCGACGATTTCTTCGGAGTGGCCGACGCCATACACGGCGGCGGTGTCGATCCAGTTGACGCCGAGTTCGAGGGAGCGGTGGATGGCGGCGATGGAGTCGGCGTCTTCCTGATGTCCCCAGGCGAAATCCCAGCCGCTGCCGCCGATGGCCCAGGCGCCGTAGCCGACCGGAGTGATCTGTAAATCAGAGTTTCCTAGTTTGCGCGTTTCCATGAAGCTTGGCCTCTCGATTTGAGTTGAGCGCTGCGTTGCGAGGCTCGATTCCACGGGGAATTCTACATCGTGTGAGATGAAAAAATGGGGGATTTGGTTAGTAGGGAATTTTGGGGAAATGAATAGTAGAAGGCGGGAGATGGAAGAACGGCCAGCCGATGCCGAGGCGAGCTGGGGCGCAGCATGCTGCGCCCCTACACAACATTCGCCTGATTAGTTGGCGGTGAAGGCGGCGTCCCACGAGGTGATTTCGCCATCGGGGTTTGTGATGGTGATGCGTTGAGCGCCGGTGGGGAGCGGAGGTGTGACGACAGTGAGCGTGTTCATATCTTTGAAAGTGACCGTGGCGGGTTGGCCGCCGATGATGACGGTGGCGCCGCTGACGAACCCGCTGCCGCGAATCGTCAGGGTGGTTCCGCCGGCTGCGGAGCCGTTCGGTGGAATCACAGTTCCGATGCCCAGGGGGACGTTGGCAAGCGTCACTACGGTGACGCCGGCGTTTTGACCTGTGCCGTCTTTCGAGGTGAGGGCGAAGAGGCGCTGGCCGTTTTCGTCGGTTGTGAGGAAGCTGCCATGGAGAGCGTCGGCGGCGGTCATGAATTGTTGGGGCAGAAGGATGCGGATGCGGAGTGCGCCAGTATGCGCGTCGAGGATGTCAACGCCTCCTTTTACGCCGGACTTTCCCGCGGGGCCTGTGAGGAACGGTTGATAGATGAGTGCGCCGCTGGGATGAAGAGTGATGCCGGGAACCTGAGTGCGTCCGGGGATTTGGGTGAGTTCAGGAATCGAAGGCACGGCGGCGAGCGAAAGATCGGCGGAGCGAATTTCGGTTGTACCGTTGGCCGCGAGAGCAAACATGGTTCCATCGGAGGAGGCGCCGAGATCCGTGGCGGAATCATTGGCGGTAAGGGTTGAGAATTGATTGGGATTGGAAGCATTCCACAGAGCAAGCGGGCCGCCAGGGGCGGTGGCGAAGACGACGAAAACCTGATCGCCATTGCCGTTCGATTGAACGAGCGGAGCGCCGGTGATGCTGCTGACTTCCGGCTGAGTGGCCGGCTGAATGCTGGGTGGGCTGACGGTCAGATTGAGCTGGCCAAGACAAGAAGTGCAGGCGCCGGAGGAGCCCGACTCCGCGCTCAAACCAACAAAGATCGACTGGGTACTTGTGGCAGCCACGCGCGCTGGACCTGAGTTGGAGAAGCCAGCGACGCCGCCAACCTGGACGGTCGTGCCGGAGCCGCTGTCAGGATCGAAAAGGTAGATGCACTGCGAGCCGAAATCGGCGGCGACGAGTTGCGAACCGTCGGGAGTGAGAGCGAGGCCGCGGATTCCGGCAGTGGGGGGCGGACCGCCGGGCGGCTCGATGCCGGTCTGGTCAAAGAAATTGGATGCAATTTCGAAAACGCCGACGTGATCGATGTCGCTGAGATAAAGCCATTGGCGGGCTTGGTCGTACAGGACAAATGTGTAGAACGAGGGATTGAGGTAGAAATTCTCGCTTTGCAAGTACTGATAGGCCTTCGAGGCGGTGATGGTTCCGGCGGGCGAGGTAATGACTACGTCGGCTTTACCGGGAGTTCCCGCGGGCGTTTGCAGCGTGATGCTTTCAAGCGGAAAGGGATATGTCGAGTCCAAACCGAGCGAAGGCGCGATAGCTGTCACGTCTTGCGCCGTTTGCGCCGTGGCCACCGCACCGCCAATGGTGACAGTTAGTTTTGTGGGATCACTTCCGAAACCGTAGCCGTAGATTTGGATGGTATCGCCGCCGGTGGGAGATCCTGCATTTGGGAGGATTTGCAGGACTTGCGGGCCGTAGCTGAAGGCGTCGGGAGCGAGAGTGAGCCAGCCGTTGGAAAAATAGGAAGTGATGTTGACGGCGCCGGGCGCAGCGTTGGGCGGAGAGGTGGCGTTAATTTGTGTATTGCCCGCTACGCTGACGCTGGAGGCAGACTGCGCGCCAAAGAGTAGTTGCGTGGTGGCTGCAAAGTTTTGTCCTGCGAGAACGGTTGCTGTACCGCCGGTGTTTGGACCTTCTGAAGGCTGTGCAGTGGTGGGCGCGGCGAAGACGGGGACGGCGGCGGAAAGTGAGGCGGGACTTGCGGCATCGATAAAGCCGAGGCCGCGATTGCCAAGGCCAAACAAGAGTTTGGTGGAGTCGACATCCTCGATTTCCGTGCGACGGCCTGCGATCCACAAGTCGGGTACGCGCCCGATCGGGGCGAGCGTGTGGCCATCAAGGACGGTAATGACGGGCGGCGCGGCGGCGTTTTCGCTGAGGTACAAGAATTGCCCATCGCGAGAGAATACGAGGCCGTTCACGGCGGAAGTGGAGTAGGTTCCCGCCGAATTTAGCGAGCCGTCGAGCAACAGGACTTGCGTGGCGCCATTCGAGACGAAGACGGCGGCGAATCTGGAGCCATCCGGATTTGCGGCGACGAGAGGAATTGTGCCGCTGCCCAGGCCGTGCGGGCCGGCAAGAACGTTGCCATTCGAATCGTAGACGGCGATTTCTCCGCTGGCGTCGCTCGCAGCAACCAATACCTTGGATTGATCGCCAGTGCGGGCCATGGCACCGAGGCCATTTTGAAAGAGTTGAGGCTCCGTCGAGGTGAGATCTGTCAGCCTATTAGAGGAAGGGGTCCAGAGCGCGAGCAAGGCTTCGCTGGTCTGGGATTGACGAAGGCGCATCAACAGCTTGCCACCGGAGAGCGCGAGCAGTTCTTCGGGGCGATCGAAGAGCGTGTTGGGGAGAGGTTGCAGCCCGCCGATTTCGTAGCGCGTTTTGATTTGTAGCGATGAGGTGTCGATTGCGGCGACTTGTTCGGTGACGGTGCCGACCCAAAGGGTGGCGCCATCAGTCGAAAGATCGGCACTGCTGGCTCCTGGAATGTCCACTTGGGCGACGCGGGTGAAGTTTGTTGAGGAGAAGACTTCAACGCGGTTCATGGCGCGATTGGCAACGAAGACGTGTTGGTGGGCGGAATCGTAGGCAACATGCTTATGGTGGGGCTCACCAGAGGGATCATCCATGGCGGGGATGGAGTCTGTTCGCGCGTAGGTGGTTCGCGGCAAATTTGCGGCTATGCCACTTTGAATGGTGAGCCCAAGATTTGCCGGGTGGGAGAGCGAGCCGCTGGTGCCTTGGGCAACGATGGTGGAGTTTCCAATTGGGGCATTAGTGGCGGCGGAAAAGAGGACAGGCGTGCCTGAGCCGGTGGTTATGATGAAAGGGCTGGCTGGAGTCGAAACGACGCCGGCGGGCAAACCGGAGAGAGTCACCTGAACGGAGCCAGTGAAACCGTTCAGTGGAGTAAGGGACAAGTTGACAGCTTGGCTCGTGGCTCCCTGCTGCACGCTGAGGGAGTTCTGAGAAAAACCTATGGTGAAATCCGGTTGGGGAGGAGGGGGCGGCGGAGGTTGTATCGAGGAGGAGCCGCCACCACAGCCGCTAAGTGCCAGCAAGAGAGGGCCGAGATAGAGACCCGGGGCGCAGCGTCGAGGCTGTCCCATCGAAAAACCCCACGTTCCATGCGCGCCCCCGGCTGAAGGAGCCCTGCCGGCGGGAGAAGGCGGCAAGAGCCGGGACGAGCGGAGTTGAGAGGGTTACCGGGATTGACTTTAATCCAAAAAGAATAATTGTCAAGTTGAGAAATATTTCGCGAAGGAGGGGCCAGCGGGAGAAAAAATCGAAGGGCGGCGAGGACTCGATGTCCGCGCCGCCCTTGAGGAAAAGAGAGCCGATGGTGATGAATTAAATCGTCTTCGTTGCCGGAGCGCCGACAGGAGCGCTGGAGCTCTTTGCAAAAGCGTTGTGTCCGGCTTCCTTCTCGGAGCTTCTATCGATTTCGATAGAGCCTTTGAAGTAGGCGCCGTCTTCGATCATGATGCGGGCGGTCGTGAGATCGCCGTTGACGGAGCCGTCCTTCTTGATTTCGATACGGTCCTTGGCGCGAAGATTGCCCTTCACGGCGCCGAAAACCACGACCTCGCGGGCGATGATATCGGCAGTGACCTTTGCGGTAGTTCCGACCGTCAGCTTCCGCTCATCAAGCTGGATCAGTCCTTCGACCGAGCCGTCGATCAGCAGATCTTCATTGCCGGAGATCTCGCCTTTCACGTGCAGGCTGGCCCCGAGCCGCGCGGTGGCGCGGTCCGCGGTTGCACCCAGTGGACGCATGGCATCTGTACTCATTGCAGGTTTATCCTCCCAAGTCGCCGGAGCGGGCTTCGGCGGCTGATTCGATGGAAAATTTGGCGTTGACGGTACCGGTTGCGCGGATTGCGGCGTTTCCGGTTTCTTGTTACCCCACATCGGTCCCTCCCAAGGGGATAGCACCACCCCGCGCAGAAAGTCGCTTGGGGTATTGCAAACTCTATTCCTCAGTATGGCGGACGGCAAACGCAGACTTGCATGGCCGTACGTGACAGTAACTAGACCTTTGGACAGTGCGTTCGTCCAGTGTTCGCGGTTAAGTTTGGGTAAATTTCTGATGGCGGAGAGGGTGATAAGCGGGAAGAGAAGATTTACGAAGTACGACTGCGCAAGCTTGGACGGGAGTGCCTGCCCCCGCGGGGGACCGCTGACTTACGAGCTGGGCCTCTCTGGAACGGGGGCGGTCGCCAGGAAATCGGATTGAAATCTGTTTGAGTAGGAAATCAAAAGTTCTTCGATGCGGGATTGCTGCGGCGATTTCAGGACGAATCCGGCGTGGTGATACTTCGTGATGCGGTAGACGATTTCCGGATCGCTGTAGGCGGAAGTGTCGGGACGTTCCTGGCGGGCTAAAGAGACAATCACTCCCGCGTAATCGTGACGGGTTTGCGGCAGCTGATAAGGTTGCTTCCCTGCCCCGACTTCGAGGCGGGCCCACTCGCGCCATAAGTTTATTCCGGTGGCGGCTTCGATGACATCGGAGATGTAGGCGCCGCCGACGCGGGCAGCGACTTCGAGAAAGTAGAATTTTCCATCCGAGTGGGACCTGAGGAATTCGGCATGCGTGACGCCGCGTAGGAAGCCAAGATCGTGGAGAACCTGGTGATTGATGTCGAGGAGCGTTTTTACTTCATGCGAATCGCGCGCGAGGGTGCGTGTGGTAAACACGCCGCCTTGATGCGAAGTTTCGAGGGGAGGCGAGCCGTAGGCGTGGGCTTCGGCAAAGACGATTTCGCGATCCGAGGCGACGCTGTCGACGTGGTAGACGCTTCCCGGAATAAATTGTTCGAGCAAATAAGTGGACTGCTTGTCGCCCAGCTGATCGAGCCAGGGCCAGAGTTCCGCGGGATCGTGAATCTTTTTCATGCCGATGCCGGAGGCCTGCGAGCGCGGCTTGAGGAGCCAGGGAGCGGGCACACGAGCCATGAATTCGCGCAAATTGTCGTAGTTGAGGACGTGGACAAATTCCGGGACGGCGATGCCCGCTTCCTTGGCGCGGGCGCGCATGGCGAGCTTGTCGCGGAAGTAGCGGACAGTGGTCAGGCCCATGCCGGGAATGCGCAAGTGCTCGCGAAGCGCCGAGACATTTTCCATGTCGAACTCGTCGAGGGCGACAATGCGATCGATGTGCTGAGATCTCGCCGCAAAGCTGACGGCGTTGATGAGATCCTGGAGCGGAAGCTCTTCGGGCATGAAGAACATTTCGTCGATAGATTCGCGGGGCCAATCGGCGTGCCGGAGTTTTTCTACCGTCAGGAGGAGCACGCGGCAGCCGATGGCTTTGCAGGTGCGCAAGAATTCCTGGCCTTTTTCGTAGGAGCTGACACAGAGGATGGTGAGAGGGCGGCTCTCTGGCATCGATGACCCCTGAATGACGCGCGACAGATGCAAATGCGCTTGCAGGCAGCCGCGCGGCAGGTGCGGATTATACTTCGGTCTACCGAACCGGATACAAAAATTGCAGAAAAGGGCCGACACGCTGGGCCCAGGCCGCTTCGTTGTGCTCGGCGCCTTCGATACGCTCGTAATGCAGGTCGCGTTCGAGATGCCAGCCTTTTTGGAGAAGCACATCGCGAAATTGTTCGACCTCCTGCACGATGCGGGGGCCTTCGCGGGTGCCGATGTCGAGCCAGATAGTGGGGCGGGGAAAGACGTTGGCCGCCTCCGCGAAGCGATGCATCACGTGCTGATTCCACCAGACGGAGGGCGAGAGAGCCGCGATCTTTCCAAATATATGGGGAAACTTCAAGCCGAGATAAAGAGAAACGAGGCCGCCGAGTGAAGAGCCGCCGATGCCGGTTTTTTCAGGACTGGAGATGGTGCGGTATTCGCGTTCGACGAAAGGCTTTACTTCTTCGGTGAGGAATTTAGCGTAACGATCGGCGCGGCCGCCGCCTGAGTCTTGGGGACGTGCGTGGGTGTGTATTCGCGGATGCGGGCCTTGGTGTTGTACATGCCGACGATGATGAGGGGCTCGACAGCGCCGGAGCAGATGAAGTAGTCAGCGGTTTGGCCGACGTGCCAGTCCATGCCGGGGATGAAGGAGGTCGCGCCATCGAACAAATTTTGGCCGTCGTGGAGATACAAGACAGGGTAATGGCGCGAGGGCTGGTCTTCGTAGCCGGGAGGGAGATAAATGATGAGGTCGCGCTGGTTTCTAAGGAAGCGCGAACGAAAACCTTCGTGCTTGCGGAGACTGGGGCCGCTCACGGGGCGATAGTCACCAGAAGATCTTTGGCTTCGACGTGCTGGCCGGGGACGACGAGGAGTTTTGTGATGCGGCCGGAGATGGGCGCGTAGATATTGGACTGCATTTTCATGGCTTCCAGGGTCAAGAGTTTCGCTCCACGTTCTACAGGATGATTGGCTTGTACGGCTATGCCGCTGATCACGCCGGCGGTTGGTGCTGCAACCTGGCCGGGATCGGCGGGGTCGGCTTTGGGATGGGCGCGTTCGACGATGCGTAATGCACGGTCTCGGACGTTGACTTCGCGTGGCTGGCCATTCAATTCGAAGAACAGAGTGCGCGTTCCATCGGGATGCGGATCGCTGGCCGTCAGGAATTTGAGGATGAGCGTTTTTCCTGGCTCGATCTCAATGGTGATCTCTTCACCGGAAGCCAAGCCGTAGAAGAAGGCGGGAGTTGGAAGCACGCTTACATCGGCGTAGGTCTGGCGGAATTTGTCGTACTTCACGAAGACATCTGGATAAAGAAGGTAGCTCAATAGGTCGTCGCGGCGCACGCTGTGAGCTAATTTTTTTTCAAGTGCCGCAGATTCCGCGGCGAGATCGACAGCTTCCAGGCTTGCGCCGGGGCGGCCATTGAGCGGGGCGGCTCCGCGAAGGATTATTTTTTGCAGCTTGCGCGGCCAGCCTCCCGGAGGAACGCCGAGGACGCCGGAGAACATTTCCACTACGGAATTCGGGAGAGAGACGTCGTGATTTTCGTCGAGCTTGAGCAGATCTCCTGGTTGCATCTCGTTGGCCATCAGGAACAAGGTCATGTCGCCAACAACTTTGCTGGACGGCGTCACTTTCACAATATCGCCGAAGAGTTGGTTCACGTCGGCGTACATTTTTTCGACTTCGCGCCAACGGTGGCCCAGGCCCATAGCGGAGGCTTGTTCGCGAAGATTGGTGTATTGGCCGCCGGGGATTTCGTGTTGATAGAGGCGCGCCGAGCCAGCTCTAGGGCCGGAATCGAAAGGCAAATAGTAGGTGCGGACGGTCTCCCAATAATCGGAGCATTCGTTAAGGGCTTCGACGTCAAGATTGGTGTCGCGCGGCGTGTGGCGCAAAGCTTCGACGATGGAATTGAGATTGGGCTGGCTGGTGCCGCCGCTCATGGAAGCGATGGCGACGTCGGCAACATCGGCCCCTGCATCAGCGGATTTGAGGACCGAGGCGGAATTGATACCGCTGGTATCGTGCGTGTGGAAATGCACGGGGATGGCGATTTCTTCGCGGAGAGTTTTAACGAGTTCGTAGGCTGCGTAGGGTCTGCAGAGGCCGGCCATGTCTTTGATAGCTAGAAAATGCGCTCCGAGTTTCTCGAGATGCTTGGCCATTGAGACGTAATACTTCAGCGAATATTTCGGGCGAGATTTATCGAAGATGTCCCCGGTGTAGCAAATGGCGGGCTCGCAAACGGCGCCGGTTTCGAGAACGGCGTCAATGGAAACGCTCATGTTTTCGATGGAGTTGAGCGAATCGAAGATGCGGAAAATGTCGATGCCCTGCGCGTGGGATTCGCGGACGAACTCGACGATTACGTTGTCGGGATACGAGGTGTAGCCGACGGCATTGGCGCCGCGGAGAAGCATCTGAAAACAGATATTGGGAACTCGTTGGCGAAGTTCGCGGAGGCGCTGCCAGGGGTCTTCGTGGAGAAAGCGCATGGTGGTGTCAAAGGTTGCGCCTCCCCACATTTCCAGGCTGAAGAGGTTCGGAAGGCGCTGAGCGACGGCAGCGGCGGTGGCCAACAAATCGTGCGTGCGGACACGCGTGGCCATCAACGATTGGTGAGCGTCGCGAAAAGTAGTGTCGGTGATCAGAAGCCGCTTTTCGTTTCTGGCCCAGGCGGCAAATTTTTGGGGACCTAGTTTCTGCAGGAGTTGACGCGTTCCGGGAGGCGGATCAATGCCAGGGACGCTCGGAAGCACAGCCCTTTCCAGCGCCTTGGGAACTGGCTTCCCTTTTACTTCGGGATTCCCGTTGAGAATTACATCGCCGAGATACGACAGTAGTTTGGTGGCGCGGTCACCGCGGGTTTGCAGACGGAACAATTCGGGCGATTCATCGAGAAAAGAGGTAGTGACTTCCCCGGCGCGGAAGCGGGGATGGTTGACGACGTTTTCGAGGAAAGGGATGTTGGTCTTGACGCCGCGAATGCGGAATTCGCGCAGGGCGCGATCCATACGCTGGCACGCTTCGGGGAGTTTTGTGCCCCACGCCGTAACCTTAACGAGAAGCGAGTCATAATAGGCCGCAAGGACCGCTCCGGCATAGGCAGTGCCGCCGTCGAGGCGAATGCCGAACCCGGCAGGTGAGCGATAGGTGGTCAGCTTGCCGTAATCGGGAGCGAAATTTTTCTCGGGGTCTTCGGTAGTGACGCGGCATTGCAGAGCAGCGCCATAGAGCGGGACGTTTGGTTGCTCCGGCAATGCGAGTGGCTCTTCGTGAAGTTTGTGGCCCTGCGCGACGAGAATCTGCGAGCGCACCAGATCGATACCGGTCACCATCTCCGTGACGGTATGTTCCACCTGAATGCGGGGATTGACTTCGATGAAATACCATTTTTGAGCGTCGACGTCGTAAAGAAACTCGACCGTGCCTGCGTTGCGGTATTTTGCCTTGCGCGCCAGGCGGACCGCTGCGTCGCACAGTTCTGAGCGAATGGAAGATGGCAGGTTGGCGGCTGGAGCCACCTCGACGACTTTTTGGTGACGACGCTGCACAGAACAATCGCGTTCGTAGAGGTGGAGCAGATTGCCGTAATTGTCGGCAAGAATCTGGACTTCGAGATGGCGAGCCCGCGGCAAATATTTTTCGAGAAAGACGCTGGCGTCGCCAAAGGCTGACTTCGCCTCGCCCTGGGCTTCCTCCAGCCGCTGATCCAGTTCAGCTTCGCTGCGAACGACGCGCATGCCGCGACCGCCGCCGCCCATGGCGGCCTTCACGATGACGGGATAACCGATCTCCGCCGCGAATTTGCGCGCTTCCCCCGGGGAGCTAATCGATTCTTCCGTGCCTGGGAGCACCGGGACGCCAGCCGATTCCGCCAGGCGGCGTGCGGCTGTTTTGTCGCCGAGAAGTTCGAGCAACTCCGGAGTCGGGCCGATAAAAGCAATGCCTGCCTTCTGGCAGGCGCGAGCGAAAGCAGGATTCTCGGACAGGAATCCGTAGCCCGGGTGAATGGCGTCGACACCCTTTTCCTTGGCCAGCGCCACGATGCCGTCGATGTCGAGATAGGCCACTACGGGGCCCTTCCCTGCCCCGACTTGATAGGCCTCGTCCGCTTTGAAGCGGTGCAGAGCCAAACGATCTTCCTGCGAATAGATTCCGACGGTTCGCAAACCGATCTCGTTGGCCGCGCGGAAAATCCGTATGGCGATTTCGCTGCGATTGGCAGCGAGCAATTTTTGCATGAGTTTGTTCTTCCGCATCCCTAAGCCGGCAAGAAGCTTACGCGAAATTTTGGATTGTTTCACGTGTGCGCGAGGCAATCCGAGCAATTTTTTCGATGCGTTGGACAATCCATTTGAATAACGGCATCGCCAACGGGGGCGGCAAGAATGCGGGACCCCTGCCGATGCGAGATGTGCAAAAGGCGTAATTTCAGGGCGTTGCCGGCGCGTTGGCGAAACCCGAAGTGGGTGTGGCACTCTTCAACTGGGCGATTTCCGACTGCACAGCCGCCCAGGCTTTGGGATCCCGTTTCGTCGCATAGGGCGCCTCGGGCTCCGAATAAAAGTGGAGGAGTTCGTCGCGAAGTTCGGCGGACATGCCGGCAAACTTTTGCGCCGCGAGCTTGTCCAGAAGTTTTGCGTGCGCGTCGTCATTCATTGCATATTTGCCGGGGCCGGTGGCTTCGCCTACATCAAAGTTGTCGTTCGGCAATTCGAGATGGCCCGCGTTCACCTCCGCGATCAGCCCGCGATATTTATCCAGTGTAGAGTTGAAGCTCGCGCGAAACATACGCTGAGCCTCCGGGGTCGGAGTTTTGAACTGCAGAACTTTGAGCGGGCCAAATTTAGGAATCAGCTTGTAGAGAAACGCAAGGAAGCGTTCGCGAAAATTCGGCTTCTGATAGTTCTTGCCGAATTCCCGCTCGTAACTGGCCCTGGAAAGATTGTACCGAAACTTTTTCTTGGTTATGCCCGGTAAGTCCGTCTGGATTTCATCCTTCTTCAGACTCCAGGCGACTTTGGTAGCGGTCGGAATGGTCTTGCTAACGGCGTGACGATAGGAGTTAAGGGCTTTGTCTTCATCGACGAGAACGTCCTTTAGCGCGAGGCCGTAGGTCTGCTCAAACGCGCGATCGAGAAGGTTTTGCGAGACTTCGAAGCCAATCAAGTCGTGATAGCCGTCGGGGGCATAGCTCTCGTGCGCCACTTCGAGAACGTCGAAACCAAACTCCGTTTTGGTATGGGCGAGTGGGTCCTGCTCATAGGAAACACTATCGCCATACTTTTTTTGTAGGCGGGGATAGAGGAGCGGTACAGCGCGGTTTGTGGCAAGGCGATGGCCGTCATTGTCAGCCGCATAGTGGGCCAGCGCGCCGACGGCGAAGGCGAATTCGTCCACGTCCTTCGCATCGCGGAGCAACGCAAGCACGAAATCACCGCTGCGCACGTAGTGCGTCAGATCGCTGAAAAAATGGCTGCCGTACGGATAGTAGCCCATGTCTTGAATGATCGAACCGCCGTACGCATAGGCTTGCGCTTCGCTCAATTGCTCTTCGGTGGACCCAGGAAAGCGCGAAAGGAGAAGCGGCTTGATATGCGTTTCCCAAACCGCGTCGATGATGGCTTCGTGGGCGAGCACGGCGTAGGCCCTGCCTGGAGATGGCCAAATGAGAGCACTCGTGAGGATACAAACCAGAATTGCTCGCAAGCAAAACGCCGTTTGCGGAAGGATTCGGGAGAATCCGAAATTTCCCGGGATGGGCCGCTCCGTGCCGCGTATCTGAACAGTCTTACGGCTTGAGCAGCGGTTGCGCATAGCGAATCGGCACTCCGAAGTTGGAGCCGCCAAAGCCCCTGACGACGGCGAAGGTAACGCCAATGACCTGGCCGTCGCGATTGATGAGCGGTCCTCCGGAGCCGCCGGAAGTGGTTTGCGCATCGTAGACAATTTTATCCGTCAGGACATCGCCAATATGCCCCTGGGTCACCAGGGGACGGATCAGTTTGCGCTGCTGGAGTTCATCCACAATTTTTTTCGGATCGCCGCCGCTGATTCTGACGATGTCCTTCACGGTATCTTCTCCGGCGCGCGCCATAATTGCGCTAATTCCTGTTGCGTAGCCGAGCGAAATCAAGGGCTGGCCACTGATGGCGGCTTCCTTGCGCCCATCCAGTTTCAGTACGGGCCGTTTCAACACCGAGATATCGCCACGAAGCAACGCAAGATCGGCATCGTCGGAAATCTGCGAAATGTTCAGGGGAATACCGGTGCTCGCTTCGGGGAAGTAAGCGGTCATTTCCGCGATGGTCGGCTGCAATCCTTGCTGCGCAGCCGCGTCGAGTTCCTCATTCTTCCACCAAGGCTGGGCGACGTGATGGTTGGTAAGGACCTGATTTTGACCGACGATGAATCCGGTGCCAAAGAAGTCTTCGCGTACTTCGGGGGCGCGGCCTTCGAGGCTGTAGACCACGTTGCCGTCACTGTCTTTGAGCGGCTGGCCATCGGGATTGATCGCGCCATATCGCAAGGGGCGGTGGGAGTCCTTGTCGAGGAAAGAGACCGAGACGTGGAGCAGGCAGACGCTGGGAGCATTGGCGCGGATCACATTTTCAGCGGCATCGGATTGCGTCTCGACTTTTTTCAAACGGCTGGTTGTCTCTTCCAACTGTTTGCGCAGGCCGGAGACTTCGCTGGCGTCGGCGCCGGACAGCTTCTGGCGGAGGTCGTCGGTTTGCTTTTGCAGCTGCTGTTTCTGCTCGAGGATGTCCGACTGCAGGATTTCGGAGCGCGCGCGGTTGGCCTCGGCGACGAGAGCTTCTTCGGTGTGGACTCCGTGCTCGAGCTGGGCAATGACCGAGTATGCGCGACGGCTCTCTTTATCAGCGCGCCGTGTAAAGAGCAAAAAAATGATGGAGATGAGCGCGGCGACGCCGAGGAGCGCGGAAACTCCAATTTTAAGTGCGCGACCGGTGGAAAATGCGTCGCGGGTCATTTTTTCCGTTACGGCGATGGCTTGAAACGCAGTGTGCGCGATCTCCTGCCCCTCTTCGGCGATGCGGGATTTCTCCTGTAACTCCTCGAGCGTGTGCTTGTCGCGCAATTGCACGCGCACGCGGGCGAGGAGTTCCGCGGGTTCCCAGGGCGACGTCAGAACATCATCGGCTCCAAGGTCGAGAGCCCGGGCACGAACCGCGCCCCCGCCGCTTGCAAAAACAATCACTCGCGTGTTGGCGGTCGAGCCGAGTCCCTTGATTTCCGTCAGAGAGCTGCAACAGAGGACATCGGCCAGGTCGGCGGAGAGCAAAAAGACATCAACGGCTCCGGTTTGGACGATGCGGAATCCCTCTTCCTGCGAAGGGGCAGCGGATACCTCATAGCCCGCCGAACCGAGTACGTCCTGGAGCTGTTGCCGCAGAGTCTCGTCCGGCTCGACGATTAGTATGTTTTGGCGCTTTGTAGACAAGTTTCCTGGTTTCCTTCAGGGAGAAATGGGACCCGGCTCTGCCTCGTTCGTTTGACGCTGCGAGCTTCCAAGTGGTGACAAGGAATTTACATGGTAACCGGAAACAGCGATGGATGCATGTCTCCAGGGGTCGAGGATATGATGCGGTGGGTATGAGGAAAGTTTTGGGAGAAAGAGATAGGCCAGAGCTCGACTCGCAAACTCAGCGGGAGTGCAGTCGCCGTTCCCAAGGCCGAGGTGCGCGTCTTGAAGCGAATTCTAATACTTTCTCAGCACTCCAATGACGCGGCCTTGAATTTTCACGTCATTTGCGGCGACCATGATCGGGGCCATCTCTGAATTGGCCGGCTGCAGGCGGATTTTTCCGGCTCCCTCGCGGTAGAAACGTTTGAGCGTGGCCTCTTCGCCGCCGATCAACGCCACGACGATGTCACCCGCGTTGGCGACTTGTGTCTGTTCGCAGACGACGTAGTCGCCATCCATGATGTGGTCCTCGATCATGGAGCTGCCCTTCACTTGAAGCACGAAGGAATTGCCGCCACGGGCAAAATCGCCGAGCGACAGTGTTTCGCGTTCCTCGACGGCTTCCAATGGACGGCCCGCGGCGATGCGGCCCACCAGTGGCAATTCCTGAATTTTCCTATCGCTAATCTGTTCTTTGACAGGTTTGGGAAGCTGCAGAATCTCGATCGAGCGGCTCTGGTTGTAGCCGCGCCGAATGAATCCTTTTTTCTCGAGCGTTGTAATGTGTTTGTGAACGGTGGCGAGCGAGGTCAGCTTCAGACCTTTGCCGATCTCTTCAAAGCTGGGGGCGTAACCGTTCTTGGTCTCGAATGCGACCAGGTAATCGAGCACTTCTTTTTGCCGTTTCGTCAGGGCCATGGCGCGCCTCCATGATTCAAGTTTTCCACAGCCACTTTAGGCGAAAAGAAAGCGAACGTCAAGGCCGAAGTCGCCTAAATGTTACTTTCCCCGCTCCCTATTCTCAACTCTCGTAACTCTCTGATCTTGGGTCAGTCAGAATCGTTTTTGAAACGGAGCGACTTCAGTCGTGCTGCATGCATACCAATCCTGAGGGGTGGGTTCAAGCAAACTGACTGACTTCCGAACAACCCGCATCAGAACCAAGTCTTTTGCTTGTAATCGAGATATGCGGCGCCGAACTTCTCCGTCAGGACCCGTTCTTCTTTCCGGCTGCGCACCACTTGCAGCGGAATTATGACTACAAAAATCAGCAGCCACCACGGCCGTCCCATCCAAATGATGATTCCCAGGACGAGAATTGCGCCAAAAAAGTAAATCGGATTGCGGATGCGTGAGTAGAGGCCCGTCGTTACCAGCGTCGTCGCCTTAGCCTGCAAGCTGAAGGCGCGTCCCAGCTCAATGCGTGCCGCTACAAACAAAAGAAATGCCGGCGCGGCAATGGCAATTCCCGCAATGCGCCATGCAGTCCACGGCAGATGCGCGGCATGCGCATGCATGCCAATAAGCGTTAAGCCAATGATTGCCACCGCCAGCGTCACCAAATTGAGTTTCATGGCCGTTTCTTCAGTCTCCGCGCAATCAGGATCATCATGGTGTGCCCGCACGCTCAAACCCACGCCGTGGGTCAGCTTCAAGAGCGCTCGGGCGTTAGCCCGCACACCAACCGGCTAAAAACTATCAGGGCCTCAGCCCCTGAGCAATCCTGCCAGACCGACCCAATGCCAAAGAATGTCCTCAGAATGCCACATGTCTAGCGCAACGCGAGGCCCTCAGATTTTCAAACTGACCCACTACCAACTCTCTACTTGCAGTCTCTTCGATTCCTGGAGTTACTCATTCATCGGTGGCGCGAGGCGAACCGGTTTCAGCCTACTTTTGGAAATGTTATATAGATGGATATGCTTTCCAAACGCGAGTCCCTTCCGGCTGTCACCGCGGCTGCCGTGGTCGCCCTCCTATTTGCCGTGCTCGGCGTGCTGGGCGGTTTATTGATTGAAGTTTCGATGTTACTAATGCCAGATGTACAAACTTCCGCAGGCCGTCCGACAATTCCGCCAGGAACTAGTGCGATGGCAGGAATTGTCTGGCTGTTCGTGATTGCGGTCTGTGTGTTCGGTATTTTCGTCGGGGTTGGCGTACTTCGCCGCAGGAACTGGGCGCGCATCAGCATTATTGTCTGGGCCGCGTTCATGACCATGGTCTCGGCGATCACGATTCCAGTCATGTTCCTGGTCTTCAACGCAATGCCCGGCATGATGCCTGCAGATGCGAACGTTGTTCCCGTCATGGGCTTTATAAAGTGGTTTGTCGTTTTGTTTTACGGAATCCCGCTGGGCGTTGGAATCTGGTGGCTGGTGCTTTTCACACGTCCCCGTGTTTCGACTGCCTTTACGGCTCCGGTAGAAGCGATGGCTCCGTATCCGCCCGCGATGCTGGACGTCTCGGGATTCCCACTAGCGGCACCTTCGCCGACAACTTCACCAACTCCGAAGCCTGCCTGCCCTCTGCCGCTTATGATTCTCGCCGGCTTTCTGATTTTCTCGTCCTTCTTTATGGTGTTAATGGTGCTAGTTCCTATGACGGGCGCCATGCCGTTTTTCTTTTTTGGACATTTTTACAGCGGCCTGACCGCCAAATTCCTCCTGGGTCTCATGGGGCTGCTCTTTGGCGCAGCAGGCGTGGGAATCTTCAAACTTAAGCCGTGGGCGCTCCATACGCTTCTGGTGCTGCAATCCGTATTTTTCGTGAACGGAATTATCTCGCTCATGAATCGGCGTTTTCTGGCGGTGATGCAGGAAGCAATGCAGCGAGCAGACGCGGAAAATCCAGCCTTCGCGGGCGGCAATCCCTTCCTGACCAGTTCCCTTCTTCATACGTTTATGATCTTTGGATTGTGCTTCAGCGCGGCCCTCATCGGGCTGCTGCTTTTCTACCGCTCGCGCTTTCTAGAGGCCGCTGCTGCTGCCAGGCTCTGAAACGTATTAACACACCCTTCTTCGATAGAATCCACCGCGCCTTTTCTGAAACGACACATCGTTTCGAAGGCTCCACTCTCTCCGCCACAGCATGGCCGGTGTGGTATTCTCTTGTTGTAGGCTCCGGGCGGCTGGATAGAGCATCCAACCTGGTTTTCGAACTGCCCATCTAAAAAATTGAGCCACACTCCCTTGGGGGATTCGTCCGGGAGTTCAGTTACAGCGGAGCCCTGGCCACTATGTCCACTTTGATTGAAACGCCGCCGGTAAAACACAAACGCGAAGTGATTGACCGCGCGGTCATTCGCTTTGCCGGAGATTCCGGCGACGGCATGCAAATTACCGGAAGCCAGTTTACAAATACGGTCGCGTTATACGGCAACGATATCGCTACGTTTCCGGATTTTCCCGCGGAAATTCGCGCTCCCGCCGGCACACTGCCGGGCGTGAGCGGCTACCAGCTTCATTTTTCTTCCAGCGATGTGTATACGCCGGGAGATTCGGTGGACGTCCTGATCGCCATGAATCCCGCGGCGCTGAAGATGAATGTCGCCGACCTCAAACCCAACGGGATACTGATCGTAAACTCCGATGCGTTCACGGAGAACGACCTGCGCAAGGCGCAGTCCAAGACGAACCCGCTCGAGGATCACTCGCTCGACAAATTCCGGCTTTTCTCGGTGGAGCTGGAGCGCCTGACAAAAGTGGCCCTCGACCATCTTGGCATCGACGCCAAGTCCATCAGCCGCTGCAAGAACTTTTTTGCGCTGGGCATGTGCTACTGGCTCTACAACCGCTCCATGGAGCCGACGGTACGTTGGATCGACGCTAAATTCAAGAACAAGCCGCTGCTTGTGGAAGCGAACAAGCTGGCGATGAAGGCCGGCTACTCCTATTGTGAGGCCACGGAAGCGTTTCAAATCAGTTACGAAATTCCGCCCGCGCAACTGGCGCCCGGTTTTTACCGCAACCTGAGCGGAAACCAGGCGCTCGCCTTGGGCTTCGTCACCGCCTCGCAAAAATCGGGGCTGCGTCTGTTTCAGGGCAGCTATCCGATCACGCCGGCTTCCGACATTCTTCACGAACTTTCGCAATACAAAGACTTCGGAGTGATGACCTTTCAGGCGGAGGACGAAATCGCGGCGATCACCAGCGCGATCGGCGCGGCTTACGCGGGTGCGCTGGCTATCACCACGACGTCTGGACCTGGCATGGCGCTCAAAACGGAAGCGCTGGGGCTAGCGGTAGCTGTGGAACTTCCTCTGGTCATTTGTGATATTCAACGCGGCGGACCGTCCACGGGATTGCCGACGAAAACCGAGCAGGCGGATCTGTTGCAGGCATTGTTTGGACGCAACTCCGAGGCGCCGATTCCGATTATTGCCGCGGCTACGCCCAGCGATTGTTTTTGGGCAGCGGTGGAAGCCAGCCGCATCGCGATCAAGTACATGGTTCCGGTAATCATACTTTCCGACGGCTACCTGGCAAACGGAGCCGAGCCGTGGAAGATTCCAAACATCGATGACATTCCAGCCTTCCCCGTGAAATTTGCGACGGAGCCCAACGGCCCGAACGGTTACCTGCCTTACAAGCGCGATCCGCAAACGCTGGCGCGTCCCTGGGCCGTTCCGGGAACGCCAGGACTCGAGCACCGCGTCGGTGGCCTCGAGAAACAGGACGTGACCGGCAACATCAATTACGAGCCGCTCAACCACGAAAATATGGTCCGCATCCGCGCGGCTAAGGTCGAGTCGATCGTGCAGGACATCCCGGATGTAGTCCCTGCCGGCGATGCTGAAGGCGACCTGCTCATCGTGGCGTGGGGCTCAACGCACGGCGCCATCACTGCGGCGTTGAAGGCCCAGCGAGCGCGTGGCCGCAAAATCGGGCATGTCCACCTGCGTTATCTCAATCCCCTGCCCGCGAACCTCGGCGATGTGCTGCAGCGCTACAAGACCGTGCTAGTCCCAGAGCTCAACATGGGCCAGCTTCTTTGGGTGCTTCGCGCCAAGTATCTGGTCGACGCCATCGGCCTGAACAAAATTCAGGGCCGGCCGTTCAAGCAGGCGGAACTCGAGCAAAAGATCGAAGAGATTCTTGGAGAGAAATCCTGATGAGCACTGCTACGCTGCCGCCGATTACACCTCTGAGCAAGAAGGATTTTCAGACAGACCAGGAAGTGCGCTGGTGCCCCGGATGTGGGGACTATGCGATTCTATCCGCCGTTCAGTCCATATTTCCTGAGCTAGGGATCAAACGCGAAAATTTTGTCGTGGTCTCCGGAATTGGCTGCTCCAGCCGCTTCCCCTACTACATGAACACCTTCGGCTTCCACACGATTCATGGCCGCGCGCCTGCGGTAGCGACCGGCATCAAGGCGATTCGTCCTGACCTCGAAGTCTGGGTGGCGACGGGCGATGGCGATGCGCTCTCCATCGGCGGCAATCACACCATCCACATGCTGCGCCGCAACGTCGGCCTGAAAGTTCTGCTCTTCAACAACCGCATCTACGGCCTGACCAAAGGCCAGTATTCGCCGACTTCGGAATTCGACAAGAAGACCAAGTCCACGCCGTTCGGCTCGCTCGATCGGCCCTTTAATCCGATTTCTCTCGCGATTGGGGCCGAAGCCACCTTCGTCGCGCGGTCTGTTGACGTCTTCCAGCAGCACCTGAAGGAAACGCTGAAGCAAGCCGCCGCCCACAGGGGCTCCGCCTTCGTCGAGATTCTGCAGAACTGCAACATCTTCAACGACGGCGCGTGGTTCAACTTAACCGAGCGCGACGCGCGCAGTGAACATCTCATCCAGTTGGAGCACGGCAAGCCGCTCGTTTTCGGCAAGAACCGCGACAAGGGCATCCGGCGTAAGACTGATGGGGACATCGAAGTCGTCCAACTCGGCAACGGCATCACCGAATCCGATCTGGTCGTTCATGACGCGCACCATCCGCGCCCGTCCTACGCCTTCCTGCTTTCGCACATGGAGCACCGCCCAGGCTTCCCCACGCCCATCGGCGTGCTTCGCGCCTGGGACGATCTTCCGCGCTATGAGGACGTAATGAACCAGCAGATCAAGGACGTCATCGCCAAGCGTGGCCCGGGCGATCTCGCCAAGCTCCTCCGCGCCGGCGACACTTGGGAAGTGAAATAGGTCGAGGCGACGTTTTTCGCGTGCCGAGAGAGCTAAGCTGGCCCTAAACTTTCGCCGGACGCCTCTCCCCAAAATACTCGCACATCGCACTGACGGGGCATATTTCGCACTTGGGATTCGTTCGCTTGCAGATTTCCTGTCCATGCCGCTTCAGCAACAGGTACGCCCGCTTCCTGGTCTCAAACGATTCGGGAAGTTCGGCTGCCATCGCTTCTTGCGCGGCCCGGTATCCCGCTCCATAGTTCTTATCCTCATCGCCAAATAGGAGGCGTTGCGGCACTCCCGGGCAGGCCGAAGGCACGGCCATTACTGCAGCCAGACCAGCGAACAAGAGAATTTTGTCCGCGCCAGGTTCTCCAATAACCGGAAATTCCTTCAGAGCGCTCTTTGCACGCCGGATTCTCTTATCCGCAGGCATCTTTTCATCCCGCAGCAATTTCTCGAGCGACCACTTTAAATCGCCCCCAAACTCCTCTGTCACAATCTTCGCGATGGTTCTCAGCCGCTCCGCGCGTAGTTCCGGCACAATACCACCCAGCCGCATCAACTTGGCCAGCTTCGCCTTGGGCGCGGCCAGAATCTCTTCTGGTTTCGTTCCTACCTCGCGCTGTAACGCTTCGTATCCTTTCGAGCAAGACGAGTCGGTCGCAGGATAGCCGCAGTTCACAAACAGGATCATTTCGTGCGGTTCGCTCGGACCGGCAGCCACCTGGTCCCCATAATGCTTCTCAAGTGCATCGAGAATTCTTGCTATCCCCGGCCTGGATTTCTTCATCTAACCCTCTGCCGTGCAAATCATGCTTATTCCCCATTAAGCGTATGATTGGCTCTCGGCATTCCTGCACATCCCTTTGCTAGGAGAGATATCCATGAGCCCCAAGAACAACAAGCACGACGCTTCCTACAGTCAGTTGGAGGAAGGCGCGAAAAAAGCCCGGCCGATTCAGCATCAGCACGCCCCCGAAATCCAGCCTTACGGCAAAATCGCTAAGATGCCAATCGCTCTCGACGAGCAGGTCTGCGCCGCCAGCACGGAAAACCTCAACCAGCTTCTCGCCGATACGATAACGCTCCGCGACATGTACAAGAAACATCATTGGCAAGTATCGGGTGCCACTTTTTACCAGTTGCATCTGCTTTTTGACAAGCACCACGGTGAACAGGACGAACTCGTGGATGATATCGCCGAACGGATTCAAGTCCTGGGCGGCATCAGTCTGGCTATGGCCGCGGATGTCGCCGAAACGACCTTGATCCCGCGCCCGCCGCGCGGCCGAGAGGAGGCCCCGGTGCAAATCTCCCGCTTGCTCGAAGCCCACGAAGTCATCCTGAAAGAAGCGCGCACCATGGCCAAACAGGCCAGCGATGCGGGAGACGACGGCACCAACGACTTAATTGTCTCGAATATTATTCGGACAAACGAGCTTCAAGTGTGGTTTCTGGCGGAACACCTGGTGGATGTACCCCTGGTTCGCGCGGATAAACCGAAGGCCGCGTCGGCTTGAGATGTACCGTCCCCGCGCGTCCGTGCGCAGCAAACAAAAAGGGCGGGCGCCGTAATTTCCGGCTCACCCGCCCTCTTCGGAGTATTGTGCTTTCGTTTGGCCTTCTTTGCCGCGTTGGCGCTCGGCCAAATTAAGCTCCTGCAGCCTTCAAGTCATCCTTGGCTTGTTTCTCTGCGTTCTTTGCCTCGGCTTTTGCGTCGGCGTCTGGCTTCATCGCGTGGATGGCCTTGCTCAAGCTGATCGACTTCTCACCCGCCGGGCCTTTGCACCCGGACATATCCGCGCCGGTCTGAACGCCCGTCAGGTTCGACTTGAGGCAGTTAAAATCCAATCCAATGTTTTTGCTGGCATGCAGCGCGGCCACGCAGTCGTCCAGGGCCTTGAAGTTTTCGCACGCGCGCTTGGCATCCGTGTTCGACGAAAGCACGCCCTGTGCTTGCAGGCTGGCTGTTAGTTTCTTGTCCCGTTCGTCCTTGGCATCCAGCTGGTCGCTGGCTGACTTCGGATCCTTCTTCACCCACTTGATGGGATTCAGAGAATGCCCGCCGCCGGAGCTGCTTGATGCAGAACTAGCGCCCGCCCCCTGCGGTCCTTGCGCGGCAGCGCGGCCCGCACTGAATGAGACGCTCAACATCGCAACCAGTACACCCAAGACTAGCTTTTTCATTTGCCCCTCCGCTCTCTCTCCAGGCCCAACTCGTCGGACCCGGATGGGTCCCGGCCATCAGTAGGCCACGCCGTTCTGCGTGGAGCGAGGGGATGGAGGGCGAGTACTCCCCCAATCGGTCACGTTGTCCTTTGGGGCAGGGTCGTCGAGGGCCACACCGCCACTCCGCTCGGAGCAGCAGCAGCAACATGTAGGGCTCTTGAATGGGTTATTGTGGTCGACGCATGAAGACTGCCCACCAATCCTCGCCACGCGAGTCTCGTCTGCACGCCTGGCTCTCCCCTGCCGAGGCCCCGCGCAGCACCGACCTGATTTTTGTGCTTGCCGGAAGAGTTCATCGCAAGGAATATGCTCTGGAGCTCTTCCGTCAGGGGCTTGCACCACGAATTTTGCTGAGTGTGGGCCGTTTTGAGATACGTCGCTTCTCGAAGATGGCCCTGCCGGTTCCCCTGGATCTCTTGAAAGTCGCGCAGGAAGTGCCCCCTCCGCAGCGGCATTATTTCGTTTTCTTTGAGGGCCAGCAAGTGCGGGCGGAGCATGTCCCTCCAGGCCGCTTCGGCACGCTTACCGAAATTGCTGCGCTAGCCCGGTGGCTCGAGGCAAATCCCCTAATTCGCTCCCTGCTCATCGTCAGCAGCGACAGCCATCTTCGCCGAATCCGCATGTGTTGTCGCGCCCTCTTCAAGGGCAGTGAGGCGGTGGCCTTCGTGGCGGCCCCGCTTACGCCACCCTTCCAGCCCATACTTGGATCCGCTGCGGTTCAACAAGGGTCTTCTTTGGGCGAGGAGGGCGTTGACCTCTCATCTCTAAAGGATGACCTGTGGGAGATGTTCAAACTTGCGATTTACTGGGTTTTGCTTAAGTTTCGGTAGCTATTCACCTTGCACAACCAGCGGGGGCAAAGGCTTGAAAGACCGATGACTATCGCAGACCAAAAATTCGCCGGCTTTACGAACGAATGCGGAGAACCAACCCGTAAAGAAACAGACCCAGCCCCCCGAGGAAGACCGCGGGGGCCAAATAAGTGGTCACTAGAGGACTAAGCGCCAAGGGAAGGGTTAGCGCGCTGTATCCTCCCGCAAAATAGTAGATAACAGCGCCCAAAAGCATATAGATCAGCCCGCGTCGCACTTGGCGCCGACCGTCATTGCCAGCGCGCGCGGAGAGACGAACCTCGCGAACCTCCTCGCGACAGTAGGGACAGCGGTTCATGCGCGTAGGCACGGGTTTCCCGCAGTAGGCACATGGACGCGTAGCCACTGCCTGCCCCGATGGGAAGTCATACATGCTCCGACTCTCCGTCGGTATAAGCGTAGTTTTGCCGCTCACCACCGTCAAGGGAATCCGCGGCCCAACGTTACCAGCCAGCATCCCCCGTTAGCGGCGAGGTTCGGCTTCTGAAACCAATTCGACTGTGCTACATCTAATGGAAACAGCCACCGTGGCTCGCTCAATAAAATGTACGATCTCTCCAAACTCAGTTCTTACGCCATCCTCGGTGATGTGGACCCCATCCCGCCAAGCTTCCTGACATCGTTCCCCGAGCAGGCGCAAACGCTGCGGCTCCTTTATGACGTCAGCCGCGAACTTACGTCCATTCTAAACCGCGAGGAACTGCTTCGCCGTGTCGCAGAGCGCGTCAAGCGTCTGGTCGACTACCACATTTTTACGGTGATGCTCTGGAACGAAGCATCGCAGCACCTCGAGAGCGTCTTCACTCTGCGCTATGAGGATCCGCATCCCGTGCGCCTTCGGATGGCCCTTAATGAAGGCATAACCGGCACCGCCGCCGCGGAGCGCCGCACGGTCCGCGTGAATGATGTTGTGAATGACCCCCGCCACGTCATCTGCGAACTCGGCCTGAGCACGGGCTCCGAACTGGTGATTCCACTTCTTCTGCAGGACCGACTGATTGGCGTGCTCGATCTCGAGAGCACGGAAAAGAGCGCTTTCTCGGAACAGCACGAGCGCATGTTGGCCATGCTGGGGTCTTATATTGCGGTGGCCCTCGAAAATGCGCGGCTTTTCGAAGAGGCCCGCGAGAATGAATTTCGCCTTCAGGAGGACCTCAACACCGCTCGCGAAATCCAGCGCCAATTGTTGCCTCACGGGGCCCGCGGAATCCCGGGAATCGACCTTGCCGCCGCTTATGTTCCCGCGCGCGAGCTTGGCGGCGACTTCTACGATTTCCTTCCCTACGGAAACGGCAAACTGGCTTTGGCACTAGGTGATGTTTCTGGCAAAGGGACCGCTGCCGCGTTGTATGGATCGCTTGCCATCGGCACGCTTCGAGAACTTGTGGTGAGCAGCACCTGCAATCCGGCGAGCATGCTGCAGATGCTCAATCGCCGGATGCATGGGGCGAGGCTTGATGCTCGCTTCATTGCCATGCTTTTTGCTGTTTACGACGCGGCCGCGCACCGCCTGACACTCTCCAACGCCGGCGGCCCTTACCCTCTGCTGGTCCGGGACGGTGAAGCGCGGGAAATCCGCATCGAAGGCGTCCCCCTGGGTCTCTTCCCCGATGGGGAATACGACGAGACGACGATTGATCTTCGACCCGGTGACGTGGTGTTATTCGCCTCCGACGGTATTCTGGAGTCCGAGAATGCACGGCAGGAAGAGTTCGGCTCGGAGCGATTGCACAGGCTGCTGGCCAACGCCGCTGCGGGGATTTCCGCGGATGAACTCTCGGAGAAAATAATCGCCGCAACCGACGATCACAGCGGACCCGGAACGTGTCCGCATGACGACCGGACGCTCCTCGTGCTTCGTGTCACATCCGAAGGGGCGGCCGACTACTCCAAGCTCCCCGTCATTTATTGAGTTCTTAGATCAGTTGGATTTGCTGGAGCGCGTTTCAGCGCCCGGCGACGTTGGCCAGGCTCGCTTGCAGCAACTCTGGTTTCCTTAAAAGAGGGAGCCACCTCTCCCGGACGGCGGCAAATTCCGGGAGATTCTTCTTCGAGACGGGATCGGACGGCGGCAAGCCAAGCTTCTCGAAGTTCTTGTACTGGCCCTTTTGCAAAATCCGAAAGTCAAGATGCGGTCCCGTGGAAAGGCCGGTGCTGCCGACAAGGCCGATGGTCTTTCCAATTTCGACGCGCTCGCCCGCGCGCACGTACATCCGCGACAAATGCAAATACATCGTTTCGTACCCATTCGAATGCGCAATGTGCACCATGTTGCCTTCGCCGCCTTTTAGCCCGGCAAACAGCACCCGTCCACTGCCAATCGCCTGCACGGGCGTCCCTATGGGCGCGCCGTAATCCGTTCCCATGTGCGGGCGAACGGTTTTTAAAATGGGGTGGAAACGTGCATTGCTGAAGTGCGAAGTAACCGGCGCGGAGAATTTAAGGGGCGACCGCAAAAACGCTTTCTGCAAAGACTTGCCGTCGGCGTTGTAATAGGCGGGATGGCCAAACTCGTCGTGGAATAACAGGGCTTGGTATTTCTTGCCCCCATTGTCGTATTCAGCGGCGAAAATCTTTCCATACCCTGCCGTTTGGCCGTTTGCGTACTTCTTTTTCTCGAGCAAGACGCGGAAGGTGTCACCGCTCCGCGGATCGGTATAAAAATCCAGGTCGTACCCGAAAATTTGCGCCAGGCGCATCGCAATTTCCGGGGATTCGCCGGCTTGCTCCACGGCATTAAACAGGGAATCCTCGAGCTGCCCAGTAACCGCCACGACTTCCGTCTTTGAAGGAATCGCTTTGACTTCCGCGGTAAAGCCGCCCCCCGCCGGCACAATCTTCAGCAGGCGGTCCGGATCGATCTTGTAGTCGATCTCGCGAAGTTCGCCTTCCACGGACCGTCCCACGGTGATCATATTGCCGGCGCGAACCTGCCGCAGGTTGAATGCATGCTGCGCCGCTGACGAAGCGTTTGCCGCATCCTGATGGCTCAGCCCAAATTTCTCCAGCGCGGAAGTGAAATTGTCGCGCGCCAGCACTCTTTTCTCCGTCGGAAGGATCACCTGCGCGCGAATCCACGCTGCTTCTTCCTGCCCCATCTTCACTTGGCGCTGGAATTCCGCCGACGCGGCCAGCCGCATCCGAAATACGTAGGTAAGTACTCCGGCACCAAAGCAAAGCACGATCACCAGCACAATCGCAAAACGACGATTCACTCTTCCCCCTTGTCACTCGCTTCCAAGTTTGACGCTCAAGTCCTTCGCGCGTCTCGCGCTTAATCTCGAATGTAAACAAATGAATTCCAACTCAACACGAACACTTTTGTCTCAAATCGCGATTTCAGTCAAACGCTAATGCAATCCGCTGCGTCCAATCACCCACCCTCGTGCGCCACGCAAGCTCATGATGAAATTCAGTTCGTTCTCGAGTAGGATGCACCCATGGCTTCAAACGCCTTATCCCGGCGCTCGTTTCTGGCTATGTCGGCGATGCTGCCGTTGGCACTTCGAGCCAACGCAGCCGCGCAAATCCCCGCCGGTCTCGAACTCTATTCCGTGCGCAACGCCTTGAAGCAGGATCTCGCGGGTACGGTGCGCGCCGTAGCCGCCATGGGCTATGAATGCGTCGAGTTCTACGCGCCATATTTTGAATGGACCGAAAGCCAGGCGAAAGACGTGAAGAAGCTTTTGGACGACCTCGGCGTTCGCTGCTATTCCACACACAACGACAGCTCGTATTTTGGTCCGGAAAAGATTTCTCGGGCGCGCGACCTGAACCTGATTTTAGGCTGCAAATATGTGGTGATGGCGAGTTCCCACGAGAAGGCCGGACTGGATGGTTGGAAAACAGTCGCGGACACTCTGAACGCCGCCGCTGAAAAGTTGGAACCGTCCGGCCTGAAGGTTGGCTATCACAACCATCAAGCGGAGTTCACGCCAGACGGGGGCGTCCGCCCCATCGAAATTCTTGCCAAGAATACGAAGCCCGCCGTCATGCTGCAACTCGATGTGGGCACGTGCATCGAAGCCGGCTCCGACCCTGTGGCGTGGATTCGCGCGAATCCCGGGCGCATTCGGTCTCTTCATTTAAAGGAATGGTCGCCGGAACCAGGTAAAGGTTATTCCGTTTTGTTTGGCGAAGGCATCGCGAAATGGAATGCCATCTTCGCAGCCGCGGAAAGCGTTGGCGGAGTCGAGTACTACTTAATCGAGCAGGAAGGAAGCCGCTTCTCTGAACTGGACACAGCGAAAAAATGCCTGGACGCTTTCCATTCCACGCATCACGTCTGACTCAGCAGATTGTTTGCTTATTTGCCGGCTGTCATCGAATCGACAGACAAGGGCCGAGCGGTAGATTCCGCAAAATAATTCTGTTCGCGCAATTTGCGATAGATGCGCCCTGCCACAACCGCGGCCATTGGGCCCTTGACGCTGCGGGTATTCCCGCGCAGTAGAACTGCCAGCGCGATTTTCGGATGCGCTTCGTCGGCGTACGTCACGAACCAGCCGATGCGCGAAGGCGTTGTATGATCGTCGCACGTGCCGGTCTTTCCGAGCGGAGTCTCGTCGCCGCCTCGGTCAAAACTCGACTTCCCGGTGCCGTACAGAACCGCTGCCAGCATGCCCTCGCGAATTTCCGGCAAAATCGAGCCGATATTCAACTCTCGCTTCACGCGCGGCGCAAAGTTCTGGACATCTTCCGGCGTTCGCGGGTATTGCAGATAATAAAGCGTTCCGCCATTCGCGAACGCTACCGCCAGCGCTGCCAGTTGCAACGGAGTGATCTGGATTCCTTCACCAAAGCTGGACATCCGCGCCACGCCGCCAAGCGCCGGAGGCGCGCTCGGGAACGCCCCAGGATGCTCTTCCGGCAAGTTGTAGCCGGCCAGCTCTCCAAGACCCAGCAGCCGCGCGTATTTCGAAACCGTATCAAAGCCCATGCGGCGCCCCAACTCCTCGAAAAACACATTGTTCGAGTGCGCCATTGCATCCGTCAAATTCATGTACTTCCGGTAGCTCACCTTGAGCATCGTGTCCCGCGTAATGACATTTTCTTCCAGCGCGGCGATCGCGATCGTCGGCTTGATCGTCGAGCACGGGATGTAGCCATCTCCAAAAGCAATCTTTTGATTTACGACCGTCAGGATGCGCCCGGTGTTGGGATCGACCGCAACAACCGATCCGTTGTAACGACCCAGCGCTTCCACAGCTGCTGCGCGCACGACCGGATCATCATAGGTGCTAACGTCGGCGCTCGAAGAATCCGCAAAGGTCGGAACACCGCGGTAACGCGAGGCATACTTGCGAGTTGACGCAGCTGAGGTAGCTCCGCCAGGTGCGGCGGGTAGCGGCACTGCGAAAACCGCCGTCATGAGAAGTGCGAGAACTGCTTTTGCTGCTTTCTTCACTAAACCGCCTTTTAGCCGCGACATCCCCCGATAATTCCTAGGGGCGAATACTTACCTCATCCTGTACTTCCGGTCAACTCTCTTTCAACGACCGTTTTCTATATCGCCAAATGAAGAGAGCCCGTAGTGCGCGATGACCTGCTTATCTTGCACTCAAGTCGCCAATGCAGAGCCGTATTCATTTGATGCGACTTAGCCGCCCCGCGCACAGCCCAGTCCGTTCCATCGAGAAACGTGCTCTCTCAGGATGAAACACATTGTAGGCAGGCTGGAGGGTAGTACGCAATAGCTCAGGCGCACCAGTACGTCCCTATGTGCTTTGTTATCAATGACTGACCCTCGGTACAGGCACCCGAATCTAGCTGACCTTTCGCCCGGCCAGTGTCGCCGTCCGCGCATGGAAGTAAAGTCGCCCTGTCGCATCTTGAAACGGCCGTGTGCCGCTCAAGTCGCGCTGACGGTCCTCCTCCAGCAGTTGGCGTACCTCCGCAGCCCGCTCTGGCGGCGTCCTCGTCGTCGCCAGCCAGCGTTCCACTTCAGGAGTCAGGTCGTCCGCCGTGGTGACAAAATCCGTCTCCACCCCTGCATCTCGAAAGAGCAAAAGCAGTTCACTCAGCGCTAGTGTCCGTACATGCGAAGGATCGCGCAGAATCTCCCAGCGGTCTTGAAACGCGGCCCGCTCGGGATGCTCGCTCGCGTAAATATCTTCGACCAAAACCGTCCCGCCAGCCCGGCAAACGCGCGCCATCTCGCGCAACACCTGAAGCGGCTCCATCACGTGATGCAGCGCAAGCCGGCACACCACCACGTCGAACACTCCATTTTCAAAAGGAAGATTTTGCGCGTCCGCGGCACGGAAGGAAATATTCGCAATGCCGCGCTCCGCCGTTCGCTGTTTCCCGATGGCCAGCATGGCGTCCGTTAGATCGACGCCAACTACTTCGCGCGCCGCTCTCGCAAAGGCTTCGGCGATGTATCCTGGCCCGGTCGCGATATCCAGCACGCGTTCATCGCCATTGAGGTGAGCTGCGGCCACCAACCGCCGTATGCGCTCTTCGTCGGTAACCCACGGATTCGCCGCAAACGCTACCGCTTGCGTCGTAAACGATTCTCGAATGACGTCATTGTGCTGCATCACGTAAAAATCTTAGCACATGGCTCGCATCGCATTCCCAGTGCCAGCCCTCCTACTTAATTGACGGCGCTGACGAATGAATGTTTCCGGTGTCTATTCGAGTGGCAGCAGTTCAAGCCCTACAATTCACGCCAATATAATCCACCCCAACAAAATACGATTCGCGCCAATACAAAAATGTAGGGGCACCATTTATGGCAAGCTTGTCCAAATTAGGTTTTGGGTCGCCGACAATTTGGACAGCCTGAGCCTCTACAGAACGACATGGGGCCTTAAGATTTGGTCGAAAGGCTCTGAAATCAACTGTTTTCAGTGGTTTCGGTTGGTCTCAGGGTCTGACTACGGTCAGATCGCAATTTGGACAGCACTGGAACGGAGGGACAAACCTCAATTCGGATTCAGTGCCAGTATGATTGAAAACACAGGGCTTAACCCGTCCAACGGGGACGCTTTAAGCTTAATTTGGACAGCCTTGCCATTTATGGTGCCCCTCGGTGTCAAACCCAGCTGAAGTCTAAGCTACCGGCTACCGCGTCGGACGCGCTTTGTTAGCGTCGGCTGCGCCTGACGTGGCGGCCGCAGCAGCAGCCTTCATGGGTGATTTATCGCTTTGAGGAGACGCTGCGGCGTGGCCGTTTGGACCATGCCCAGCCGCGTTGGAAGCGCCGGGAATCGCGATTTCCAGCTTCTTCCGCAGCGCATTCTCCAGTTTGTCGCGAATGTCCTTGTTTTCCTTCAAGAAGACGCGCGCGTTCTCTCGCCCTTGGCCCATGCGCTCTCCGCCAAAGCTCAGCCACGTGCCGCTCTTCTCGACCAACCCCTTGTCCACGCCGAGATCGATCAAATCGCCCTCGCGCGAAATACCTTCGCCGTAGACAATGTCGAACTCCGCCTCGCGGAACGGCGCCGCCACCTTGTTCTTCACCACCTTCGCTCGCGTGCGTGAACCCACGACAACGTCGCCTTCCTTAATCGCCTGAATCCGCCGGATATCGATGCGCATCGACGCATAGAATTTCAGCGCGCGCCCACCAGTCGTGGTTTCCGGGTTGCCGAACATCACCCCAATCTTCTCGCGAATCTGGTTGATGAATATCAGGCAGGTCTTCGACTTCGACACAATCGCCGTCAGCTTCCGCAGCGCCTGCGACATCAGCCGCGCCTGCAAGCCCATCTGCGGATCGCCCATGTCGCCTTCGAGCTCGGCCTTCGGCACCAAAGCCGCCACCGAGTCCACGACCACAATGTCCACGCCGCCCGAACGAATCAGCGTTTCCGCAATCTCCAAAGCCTGCTCCCCGTTATCCGGCTGCGACACGAGCAAATTGTCCACGTCCACGCCCAGCTTCCGCGCATACACCGGATCGAGCGCATGCTCCGCGTCGATGAACGCCGCCTGCCCGCCCAGCTTCTGCGCCTCCGCGATTACGTGCAACGTCATGGTCGTCTTGCCGCCCGATTCCGGCCCATAAATCTCAATCACGCGGCCGCGTGGAAAGCCGCCCACGCCCAGCGCCGCATCGATCGACAAACACCCGCTGGGAATCACGCTCACGGGCACCAGCACATCCCTGCTGCCCAACCGCATGATCGCGCCCTTGCCATGGTCCTTTTCAATCTGCGATATCGCCGCTGCCAGCAACTTCTCTCTTTCTTCAGTCATTTCTCACCTCGGTAAAGGAAATTAGAAAATCTCGTAGGGGCACGGCACGCCGTGCCCGTCCTAGCCCAACATGAAACCGTGGCCTAAAACCGAAAACATAGCGGAAGGCTAATAGTAACGCAATAATTATCTTTCCGCCATGCTTTCTTCAAACCGATCCGACTCAGGGCCATTCTCCAACCACCGCCTCAGCCCCGGCGTTCGCAACCGTGCTCTGCGACATGCTCCTTCAACCGTGCAATGGCCATCGCCACCCGCACTGCCAACTGCCGCTCTTCCGCCGGATCCAGCTTGCGAAGCCTCACCAGCCCCCGCATCCGGTCCCGCGCCTCGATGAACTCGCTTTCGAGCCTAGCATGTTCCGCGCATCTTATCGCCAGCCTCGCCGCCGAGCACATCTCGCACCTGTTGAAAACCGCGAACCGCAACTTACCACCAAGGCGAAACAAAAGCAAACATTATTTTTGCTTTTTGTTCGCCATTAACTGCCTTTCGTACCCTGCCTTCTTTGCCCCTTCGCCGGGTGCTCATGGTCGAAATCCGCCCCAATGCCACTTGCGTTGCATCGGGGAGAAACCTGTCTCACATTTATCGCGCAGCGCTTTAGAATATCCGCGTGAACCGTTCCGCCACCCGGCACTATTTAGTGATTGCCGTCCCGATACTACTCTGGCTTTGCTCGTTTTTTCTTCCGGCCATCACTTTCCCGCCGGATAACGCGGGGCACTGGGCGCCTGCGGACGGCATGCAACGCGGTTACGCGGCCGCACTCCTTTCTTTGACTGCTGGGGTAATGAATGCGATCGAGCTCGCTGACGCAATCCATCGCGGGCACCTTTCGTGGGCCGCGGCCCACTTCTCCGCGGTTGGATTATTGTGGCTCGCCAATTTGTGGATGATCATTGCGCCGTTTCGAGTTCGAAGCCTCTCGCGCGCCCGTAGCACTCCGTTGCTAATCACCACCTGGCTCTGGGTTGCTGCGCCGTTGCCGCTGGCCTGGCAAAGCGTTCAACTGACTCCAGACGGTGTGCGGCCCTACACCTTGCACTACGGATTTTTCCTTTGGTGGTTTTCCCTGTTATTGCTTGCATTCTTATGCACAGCCATTCGCTCCGGCCGGTCACCGGAGCTACAGCATTAATCCAATGCCTCGCGCATCGCATTAACATGGCGGCTGCACAGTCAGCTATACGAATAGAATCCCCGCCCCGTCTTCCTGCCTAACCACCCCGCCGCCACATACTTCTTCAACAGCGGACACGCCCGATACTTCGGGTCCCCCAGCCCCTCATGCAACACGTGCATAATATCCACGCACACATCCAGCCCAATAAAATCCGCCAACTCCAGCGGCCCCATCGGATGATTCATCCCCAGCTTCATCACCGCGTCCACCGCTTCCGGCGTCGCCACGCCTTCCATCACGCAATACACCGCCTCATTGATCAACGGCATCAGCACCCGGTTCGACACAAACCCCGGTGCATCATTCACCGCCACCGGCGTCTTCCCCAACTTCTTCGCCAACTCCATCGTCGCCGCAAACGTCGCATCGGTCGTCTGCAAAGCCCGAATCACTTCCACCAGCACCATCACCGGCACCGGATTCATAAAGTGCATCCCCACAAACCGGTCCGCCCGCTTCGTCATCGCCGCCAAAGTCGTCATCGCAATCGACGACGTATTACTCGCCAAAATCACCTCCGGCCGCAAAATCCCATCCGCTTCCGTCAACACCGCCCTCTTTATCTCCAACTTCTCCGGCACGGCCTCGACCACAAAATCCGCCGCCCCAATCGCCGCCATATCCGTCACGCACTGCACCCGCCCCAAAACAGTTCCCTTCTCCCCCTCCGCCAACTTCCCTTTCTTAATCTCCCGATCCAGATTCTTCCCAATCGCCTCCAGCCCGCGCTCCAAAAACCTCTGTTCCACATCCCGCAAAATCACTTGAAATCCCGCCCGCGCAAACACATGCGCAATCCCATTCCCCATCGTCCCCGCGCCCAACACCGCCGCCGTCTTGATCGGTTCAATAGACAAGGTCAAACCTCCGCATTCGCATGAAGTAAATGACGTAAAGGAAGTTAAGGAAGTAAAGGATGCCCCTTGCGATCGATCGTGGTCAAGCCCTGGACGCTCGACAAACAGCCAGCCTAGGTCGTCTCGCCTGCTACCGCTCGTATGGCCTGGCGCGCACGAGTCGTATCCCTACTCAAGACCTTAACTTCAAATTCGCTTTCAAACGTAGATCGTGGTCGGAAGAGATTTATGCCAAAGATGGCTAGTTGAAAGGTGGGCCGAATCTTGACGTGCTCTTGAAACCGCAAGGGAATGTCCGCTTGTTGGAGGGCGGTCAGAACGGCCTCAAATTCAGATTTGCTGTCGCCTTTCCAAACGCGTTTCACGGTTGCTCGATCCGCTTGTTGCTTGGTCTTAACGAGAGGTATATGGCAGTCGCTGCATTGTGCGAAGCCATCCCGAAATTCGGCTTTGCAAAGAGGACAGAACACGCCTTACGCCGGCGGCGCGCCCTCCACTATCTCCCGAATAATCTCCCGCGCCAGCGTCTCCTCTTCCGGCGGAACATACAAAGTGGTCTCGCTCCCTCGCGTTTCCGCCCGCACCGGAATTTCATTCTCCTTCAGCGCCTCGCTCAAAAACCCCGCGCGCTCCCCATCCGCGCCCGACCAAACCGCGCAACTCGTCGCGCCCAAATGTGCCGGCTTCCCCTCGGCGGACTCGGGAGACTCATTCGCCGCAATCTCCATATCCACTGGATCTTCATCCAACAGTTTCTCCAAAATCTTCTCCGCCGCCGCCAAACTCGAAGACGGCACCGCCACCTCAAACCCAAACTTCGCCTTCCAATCAATCGGCAAAATATCCGCTGCCGGGGCAACGTCATCATCACCGGTCGGCTTGTCAATATACGGAATCCCCGCCGCCCCCAATTCCTCCAGCAACGACGAATGCAGTGCCGGGTCCTCCCCCGCCCACAACATGATCAGCGACCCTTGCGGTCCAGAACCTGTGCCCATTAGTTCCTCCTCACAACCACCGCGGAACGTGCATCTTTTGTTAGGCGCCAAGGATACATCCAATCAAGCCCCAGAAGAACAACTCCATCGCGCCGACACTTCAGCAGCCGGGAAGGCTGCCTCCGAGCAAACCGGGCATCCGCCCAACCTCACTCCGGCGGCACACCCTCAATGACCTCGCGAACGATTTCTCGCGCACGCGTTTCTTCTTCGGGAAGGACGAAGAGCGCCTCTCCGCCACCTGCTCGCACACGTCGCAGATAAATCCGGTTTTCTCTCAAAGAGACAGCCAACATCTCCGTAAGTTCGACAGAATCCCCCGACCAAACTTCCACGCTGGCACCCTCAGGATCCCATCCCTCCGGATCCCAATCCGGACGCGAGTTTTCTGCAGCAATTTCAGCCGGAGGCTCTTCAGAAGATGTCGTCGCCTGAGCTTCCTGATTAGCCTGCTGATCCCCGCTGGACCAGGCAAATCCTCGAGGAGCGGGGAGCCACGCGACACTCGAGCGAGAAGTCCCGGTTCGCGCTTTCGCATAAGGCAGGAGTTGCAAAGCGTCCGGCGGCTCCTCACCCGAATCGTACGCTTCTTTGACAATGGCTTCCGCTCTCTCGAACATCGAGAAGGGGATCCCCACCTGGAACGCAGGATACTTAGAGATGTGGAACAAGTGATCTTCGCGCCGAACTGTTTTGTGAGGGATGCTCTCTTTGTCCAGGAGTTCGCAGAGTTCCGCGTGGATACGCGGATCGTCACCACTCCAAAACGAGCAGAAGGGATCCTCTGCTTGATCGCCGGGCGCAGTCTGTTCGCTCGAAAGCACCGCCTTGGACGGCAACTCGTTCACGAGCTCGACGTCGCAGTCTGCGCACCGCGTGAACCCCGGTCGATACTCGGCTTGGCATTGCGGACAGAACATGGCAGCAACGAAAGTCTACTACACCCAGCAAACCGCCCGCCGCAGTGCTACTCTACCGAAGCGAGACTCCTAATCATTTCCCCCCGATGTCAGTGCCGATCGCGGGTGGTCGCCGCTTGAGCAAGTAAACAGCAAATGTTGTGGGAACCCTAGCCACTACGCAACTTCACGGAATCCTTACCAGGTGTGTGAAGCCTGCCTCTTTAAGTTGTTTATTCAGCTGAACGAGCGTATCGAATTTTAGGGATTCAATCCCTAACGATCGCGCCACGCTAATATTCGAGAAGCGATCGTCTATGAACAGGACGCCGGACGATTCTATCCCCAGCTTCTCCAACGTGTAGCGAAAGATCGCCGGATCTGGCTTAATCAGGTGCACCTCTGCGGAAAACACGCACACGTCAAACAATCGCAGCCAGGGGCGATTCTTTCGAAGGTGCGCCACAAACCGGAGATCCGAATTAGAGACGAGAGCCGTCTTGTAACCATTGGCGTGCAGCGTCTGCACCCATTCTAATAAGGTCTCTTCGAGCGTATCCCACATGTCGATATCCAGGTCTTGCAGCCGTTCGATCGTAAACGCGTCCACTTTCGTACCCGCTTCCCGCGCGAGCGACTTCCAATAGGCGGCCGGAGTGAGTTCACCCTTATCTAAAGGACCCCGATTCTTTTCGTAGAGACGCCAAAAGGTGGCGTGATCAACACCGAACGCTGTTGCCATCCGGTCGATATGTTCTTCTCGTGGCGGCCGGCAGAGTACGCGGTCATAATCAAGGATCACCGCTCGTATCCCTTCGGATTTCCGTCGGTCGCTTTGTTCTTGCACGCTCATTGGCCTCAAGAAAGGCGGCTCTGGTAGGTAAGAAGACCTGGTGCCGCTGGGCAGACCGCCTCAAAAGTAAATATTCGCAGCCGAATGCTACCATCTAATCACAAATCACACCGGCATTCTCCTCGAGCGGCCAATGAGAAAATGCCTGAGTCGTCAAGCTCTGATGAATTCTCTGACACTCCCCGCATGAGGCAGTCCCAGGTAAACGACGGAGCAGATGCAATTGGATCGCTGCTCCCGAAGTTTGGCTAGACGAAAAATCAACGATTTGTGGCAATCTCGACGAGCTTCTACGCACTTCCACTATGCTGCCATTCCCAAAGATCATGGAAACGCCCGGATCTCGATTCATCAAAACTCGAAGCTTCGCTGGTGGGCACAAAGTGAGCAGAACAGGGTGTGATGAAGTTGGGAATCTGCAAACGCATCCGAAATATAAGGAATATCGATCTATTCCAGATCGGGCGGAGTCACCTTGGCAATCCAGGAGTCGTAGTCGGCGGTGAATCCCACTTTTTGCTGCAGGGCATGAACTTGCCGCTCCACTTTCGCCATCTGCTCGTTGGAAAGCTGTGGGATCACTTCCATCTGTTTCTCAATCGCGTCCATGGCACTCTTGACTTGCTGTTCAGCACTGCCCACTCCAGCGCCGGCGTTTCCATCGCAGCCCTCCATGCAATTCACCAGGCGCTTGGTCACTTTCTGGCTGTGCACCAGCGACACACGGATGTTCCCCTGTCCCGTGACGACGTTTCCGACGCCGAATACGCGGTCCATAGCGGTGTACCGCGGCAGATCATTGCCAGAGAATGTGTAGTATTCCCCATTCATGTTGATCCCGGAAAGTTTCTCCGGCACCGAGCCGATCGAAGAAACGACGAGCGGCGCGCGGAGTTCGTGTTCTGATCCGGGGATTGGATCAGCCTTGCGGCCCTCGATTTTCGTTTCCACCACCTTTAACCCTGCGAGCCTTCCATTTTCCACGATGATCCCGGTCGTCAGCCTGCGATCCTGTACGCGAAACAGGAATTTGTCGCGCGCCAGCCGCAGCATTTTCTGCCGAACCATTTCTGTTTTGGCGATCTGCTCGGGCGTGGCATTGTCGGGTGGTTGCGCCAGCGGCATGTCCTGTTCGCGGCGGCGATAAATCAAGAGGCAGCCCTTTACACCCAGCTCTTCCGGCTTGAGGCCGTGCGCTTTGCATACCTCCGGAATACTTTTTTCCAACTCATGCATGCTGGTCTGAATGCCGCGAGCCCTCAGAGCGCGCTCGTAGTTTTCGATCTGTAGCACCTTGACCACGTCAAGTGACGCCAGCCCGCCTCCCACTACCACGGCTTCGTCGGGCGTTTCATAACGCGGCCCGGTATAGTCCTTTTCATTCTTGTGGTTGTACCAGTAGATAAAGGGATTTTGGTAGACGAGGCCTTTGCCGACGTATTGCTCTGCTTCCGGCACTCCTAATTCCCGGTCGCGCCACGCGCCATTGGCGAGAATCACCGCCGAGAATCCCCACTCGAAAAGCTGGGGGAGACTAAAATCCCGCCCTAGCCTGGTCGAGGGGATAAAATGCACATTCGGCTTCTTCATGCGCGCGTCGATTCGGCCGTATTCCTGTTTGCGCTGCTCGACGTGCCAACGCGGCAGACCGTCTTCGATCTTGCCGTACGGCCGCGTGTTCTGCTCGAACACGGCGACTCGAATTCCGTGATCCGCCAGAATCTCTGCCGCCACTGAACCTGAAATCGCACCGCCAATGACCGCCACGAAATGCTGCCCAGGATTCGTCATATATCTGCCACCCCGCGCATTCGAGCGCGATTGTATAACGCAAATCGTGCAAAGTGTCACCCACTACAGCGGGTTTTTAGGACTGTTCGCGAAACTCGTCCCGGCTAGTCTCACGGAGGACTATGGTATGTCCCACAGCCAGTCGCCCGATGCGCGTAACCGTGCCGTAGATTCCCGCGTTGTTCTGGTTCGCGCGGACGACCGCCTTCAACACCTCCGGAGCAGAACTTGCAGAGTCCGGATCAAAGTTCACCATTGAGCAGCGGGCGTCGCGCATCGTGACGGCGATGGCGGGGGCGTCCTCCCCCTCTCCGAAGGTCAATTCACCGCCCAACCACTCGTCCTCCTGGAAGGGAGCCGATCGCCGTAAACGAACCACAATATTCGGGCGAAATCGCCGCACGTCCAGACTCCGCGCTGCGAGTCGTCCGATCTCGCTCACCGTATCGCTGGCGATCACCGAGATGCTCGCTTCATCGAAGATGCCATGTTTCAACTGCATCATCTCCACGGGTGCCCCGTACAGGCGGCCGACCTCCGTGGCCAAGTCCGGGCCGAAGACGGGCATCTCCTTTCCATCCGGTGTGCGAATATGTGTAGGAAGGTCTACCTGAGCACCACCTTCACGCCGCTGCGGAGCAAAAAGGACCAGGTTAGGAAGCTTGCCTGCTGTTAGCCAGGGGAACCCGCTGCGGTCGTCCATGCGCCGAAAGGCCAGACGTCTGTCGCTATCGAGGCCGTGCCAACCCATGTTGGCGAACTCAAGCCGTTCGCCGGCCATGGACTTCACGGGATACCGGAAGATCGCCTCCACTTCTCCGATTTCTATACCCATTCTCGATCCCTGTCTCTCCAACGTCGGCGTTAACTCCGAGCGACGACGTCGCCGCTCCCTCGCGGCCCTGGGAGCTGCTCGCCGAGCAGATCAGCGAGAATCCATGCCACTCCGGCAATCGCGAAGGTCTCGATGGTTTCGCTCCAATTCGTGGAACTGTGGGGATCCGAAACCAGCAGCGGCACCCACACTAGCAGCCCAAAGCTCACGAGCATCACTGTCAGGAGGCGAACGGCGAGAAGCGCCGCTCGATTCGTAAGCAGAGCCACCGCCGCGAGCGCGAAGAAAACAGTCGTCGTTACCGCCCAAAAGCTTTGACTTGGAGGAAGCCATTTCGGAACAAGACTGGCGGTAGGGTGAAGATAAAACGCCTGTTCGAGGGCAAAAGAAACGGCGCAGACGCCCAAAAAAATGCGGCCGATCCGATCAAGCGTTTCCCGCCGCAATCCCGGCGACAAGCGCGCATAAACGAGCGCCGCTCCGCTCACGAGCGCGAACTGCTCGAAGAAGTTACCCCAGCTATTGTAGATCTGCGGCGCGGCGATGATTTGTGGCACACAATGCAACGCAAAGAGAAGATAAACCGCGCCCAGGACGGCTGCTCCCATTTTCGCGGTCCAGCGGAACTGGATCGCGGCACCGCCGAAGATCTCGGCAGCGGCGGCGGCGTAGGCAATGTAACGTGGGAGAAGCCAGCTATTGTACTCGTGCCAGACCAGCGTGAAGAGGCCAAAGCCCAAAACCGCAAGGCCAAACACACGACGGCCAAGGTTCAGGTTAGGCGTTGATTCGGTCATTTGTTTTCAATCCCGTTCACGCAGGTGCATCACGCTGGGCGAAAGCCGATCGGATGAGCCCGAAACTTTAGTCCAGGAGCAGTCAGAGAGTTTTATATCACAGCCAGGGGCTGTGAAAGTGCATGTGCTCACGCCCAGCAGCCCCTGCGGCACTCGCCCAAATTGCTGAGGATCGCTATTGCCGTTGAAGTGAAATCGGCTCAGATTCCGTGGTCCTGCTACGCGAAACTTCGCGCGCCTCGCTACAGTTCTCCCTCCGCGGTCCGTGTTAGTGGTAACTCGACCGTCCGTGTTTCCCTTGCCGTCAATACGTTTGCTGGCCACCGTGCTACTCTGGAGGTCCCTTCCAATTGGCCTCCGATTTTACCGTACAGGAGATACTCGCATGCCCATGGAGATTCTATTGGTCGAAGATAGTCCCGGCGACGTCCGCTTAACCCAGGAAGCCTTCCGCGATGTCAACGCTTCGATCCATCTGAGCGTGGCAACTGACGGAGTAGAGGCTATGGCGTTTCTCCGGCGCGAGGGAACCTACCGGCTTGCTCCCCACCCGAAACTTATTTTGCTGGACCTGAATCTGCCGAAAATGGATGGCCGCGAGGTTCTGGCCAAAATCAAGGAGGATGTTGGGCTGAAAACGATCCCTACAGTAATCCTTACCACTTCCAGGGCGAAGCAGGACATCGCACGAAGCTATCAACTGCAAGCCAACTGCTACTTGTGCAAACCAGTACAATTCGATGCGTTCCAGAGCCTCGTAAAGAGCATTAATGATTTCTGGCTATTGAGGGCTGAGCTGCCACAGATGGATTACAGCAAGTGAACAAGATACTGACTAATCTAGCGTGCGCAATTTCTGATCTCCGGACAACTGGTTTTGCTCCCGGCCGAGTGCTGCAAAAACCCCATCGCGAGGGCGCCGGCAAATCGTTGGTTCAACCCCTCACGCGTGAGCAACCATTCCGGCTCGGAAAAGATTAGAGCAACACGAGTTCTTGCGTGCTCTTACCGGCGATCTATGTCAGTGTGCACTTCCGGCGGACACTCATGTTCCTCTACCGGTCCCAACTCGCTCAACGACACTGGCTCCTTCGGGGTTTCCTCTCCGCATTTCGGACAGCGGTACACGAATTTGCCAATGTATATCTGCCGGAGTTCCATGGTTTCTCTCCATCCCAGCCACCAGCCTGTGCCGATTGCTTGGAAGTTTTCAGGTCTTCGGTTAGAGGCTTCCACCTCACGTCGTCTCCTGTGCCAGCCCTCTCGCTGGCGCTTGAAGTTGCTTCGGTCTTGGTGAACTCCACTTCCACGATCCCGATGATCTGGCCACTTGATAAGCCAGCCTGTCTCGCGGCCAGAATGGCGTTTCTTATTGCCTCTTTTGAGTCCGTCATCCATCCTCCCCTTGCGCCTGCCCTTGGACCTGCTTCCTTGTCTCCCAGAAATTCCCAGCGGATTTCAGATGTCCGGCGATCTGACTCATTTGGGAACTGATGGCGACGTGCCTGGAACGCACTCTCAAACGTCCGTTGAACTGGCATCGCCCGAATTCGGCTCCACAAGCGCCGGCGCTACCAAATCGTGCTCAAAGTAGAGCAATTGCACGCCGATTCCCGTTTGGCCTTCCGGCATGTTTGCTTCAATATGGACGACCCTTCCCGCGAATCTGCGATTTATCGCCTTTGTACCTGTCACGCGTTTGGGCACCTCCAGCAATATCTCAAGAGCCTCCCCAACGCAGATGTCTAGATTCGTGACAAAGAACACACCTCTGGTCGAGATATTTATTGCGCGAGTTCGTTCCTGCTTTGATGGCGCTTCCAGGCGGTGAAAGGACAGGGGAGTATGCAAATTGAAACGGGGTGTAACCCGGCGTTCAGATGTAAGCATTGCTTTTCTTTCTTGCGCCTGTGAAGGGTGAGGCAGGCAAGATCAGTCTGATTGAAGGGGAACATGACTGTCGCACGGCAGTGCGCACCGGTCTGTACAAAACAGAACGGATTGCGCCCTGAGCGCTCGGCAGCATCTCCCACGATTCGGGCGCAGGTGCGGGCCATCAACGGACCTCGTAGTTCCCGAACTCCTGGTTAACGCGCTAATCTCCCACGTGGGTACTACGAGCCACTTTTCCGGCACGCCTTATCAGAAGGAGTCTGCCCTGGAGCTGCCGTTTGAGAAAGAGCTGGGGCTGGGCTTAAGGCGAAGAAACAGCCGAGAGCGGCAGGACGCTAGTGAAGCACAGGCATGCGCTCTCACTAGTCGAGAATGGCCGTGAGCATAGTGCATTGAATGATTCGCTGTTGACTGATTCGAAGTGGGAGAGCGGACGAGACAGGCTAGAAGAGATTCCCGGCGACCTGCTCAGCGATTTGCTTTACGGCCTCTTCGGCGCGGTTTATGCCGGTCTGCAATTCGTCTCTGTGGACGGATAAGCTCACCGTGAAATGAAAATCTCGCACACGGCTGACCAGCAACTCGACAGCTTCGTTCGGCGAGCGCTCGACCCTGCAAAGCGCTGCTTCGTTCCCGATTCCCTTGGGCTTGGCGCTTTCTGCTGGGCAGGATTCCAGGGGCGCTTTGGAGACGACGATTTTCAGGACGTCCCTCGGCCCATCCTGACGCGAAAACGTGCACGAGCCTTCGCCGGATTCCGCGATCTGCGCCGTCGCGGTCACGTCGCCACCGAGTGCAGTGGCGGCGCTGCCTCGGGTCAGCCAGGGGCAAGTCGTGGCCGCTGAGGACGTGCCTGCACACAACAACAAGAGCAAAAGGGCACTTAGGATGGCCGCCACGCGCAAAATCTTCATGCTTTTGCCTTCGCCGGCTTAAGCGGATCGGACTTCAGAATTTTGCCGCCCTCTTCGACGACATACAGCCGGTTTACGTCCAGGTCTTTGATCCGATCGACTTGCCCGCTGAGCCAGCGGATTTCGAGCATGTCCACCTTGGCAGCTTGATCCAAACCGAAGTGAATGCGCGGATCGTTTTGCGAAAAATAGCTGCCGCCGCTGCGCAGCTCTTCGGTTTGAACGAGCGGAGCGCCGGCGTCGGGCGTGGTTTTGGCTGTCACAATGACGCGGCTGCCGATTCCCGAGCGATTGGACTTCACGCCGCGCAGCCTCACCTTGATCCAGTTGCGATTCAGAGTGGAGTCGCAGCGCAGAATTTGCGGCACGGAATTGATGCAGTTCACAATCACGTCGATGTCGCCGTCGTTGTCGTAATCGCCGAAGGAGCAACCGCGCGCGGGAGCCTCTTCCAGAATTCCAGAGCCGCCCAGGTTGCTCACATCTTCGAAGCGGCCATTGCGCAAATTGCGATACAAATATTTGTGTTCGGCATATTTCAGGTCGGCTTTGGACTTGTCCACTTCAGGATAAACGTGGCCGTTGGACATGAGTACGTCCAGCCAGCCGTCATTGTCCATATCAAAGAATCCAACACCCCAGCCGAGCAGGCGAGTGTTCACGCCGATGCCGCTGGGATAAGTCTTATCAAGAAAAATCGCGTCGCCAATGTTGGTGTACAGCGAATCGGTGTCCCCCGCGAAGTTGGTCTTCACAATGGAGAATTTGCCGTCGCGATTGTAGTCGCCGATGGAAACACCCATGCCGGCCTGGGGCTTGCCTTCCGGAGAAAGCGCCGCGGCAGCTTCGATAGCGATGTCGCGAAAGGTGCCGTCGTGCTGGTTTAGATAAAGCGTCGCCGGCGCCGAGTCGTTTGCGACATAAATGTCCGGCCAGCCGTCGTTGTCCAGGTCTGAAGCGGCCACGCTTAGGCCGTAGGTGCCGATGGCGGTCCACATGCCGGATTTTTCGCTCACATCGGTAAAGGCGCCGTTGCCGTTGTTGTGATAGAGGATGTTTTTTCCGCCCGGTAGTCCTGGCGGGCCGCAGGCAACCAGAATTCCTTTGTAGGTGCAGGGGCCGTCTTCGGGCGTCGGCGCCGTCTTCAAATCAAAGTCCACATAATTCGCTACAAACAAATCCAAGTGGCCGTCTTTGTCGTAGTCCACGAAGGTGCAGCCGGTATTCCAGCGGATTTTCGGCCCCGGCTGAATCAGTCCCGCCGGTTCCGTCACATCGGTGAATGTTCCGTTGCCATTGTTGCGGTAGAGCGCGTTCTGGCCGTAATAGGTCACGAACAGATCGTCGTGCCCATCATTGTTGTAATCGCCGACGCAACAGGCCTGTCCCCAGCCGGTGCGGTGCTCCAGCCCCGTGCCGATAGTCACGTCGGTGAACGTTCCGTCGCGATTGTTTTTGAACAGATGACAGAACGGCTCTTTGCCTTTGGCAAAGCCTTCGAGGCGCCAGCCGTTCACAAAAAACAGGTCCATCCAGCCGTCGTCGTCGTAATCGTAGAAGGCCAGACCGCATCCGGTGGTTTCCAGAAGATATTTGTTGTGAAATTCCCCGCCGTAGATGTTTTTGAAACCGATGCCAGATTCCTTGAGCACCTCCGTGAAGCTCACGCCCAACGGAGTGCCTTCAATCGGTGACTTTGGCCCCGTAGGAGGAGGCACAGGCCTCGCGTCATAGGTTCTCTCTTGCGGCCCGATCTTCGCTCGCGGCGGTGGAGTTTGCTGTTGCTGCTGCCCAGCCGCCAAAGCCACGATCTCTGCAAACGGCAGAACCAGAGCCGTCCGGCTCAGCGAACGGATGAAATTCCGGCGTTTCACTTGCCTCCGTCCTTGGATCCGTCCTTTGGTCCGCAACTCTGGACCGCTCCGCCGGCCGCCATCGCGTGCTGCAAGTCCGTGTGCATGTGCCAGGGCACGCTCTCGATGGAAATCTCCGGATGCTTGCGCAAATACTCCAGCGAATAGGTTGGCGCGCCGGGATCCACGTATTTAATCGCGTACTGCGCGGATTCTCGCGCTGCTTCCTTCTTCATACCAGAGCGGCGATAGAGAATTGCTAGATTATAGTGCGCGGCGAGGTCGTCCGGGTCAATCGACTGGAGCGCCTTGAACTGCTGCATCGCTTCCTCGACGCGATCCTGCTGGTAATAGGAAATGCCCAGTTCACGGCGCGCATCGCGCGATTCCGGATACTGCGCGATGACCTTCTGCAGGTCCGCGACTTCCGCTTCCGTGTGCCGCTCGCGCCGCTCGACCAGCGCCAGGTAATAGAGAGCCCGGGCATCATCGGGGTGCAAAGTCAGCGCTTTCTCCAGTGGCGCGCGCGCTTCTGAATATTTTTCCCACTCGATGTAGTTCAAACCGATGTTGATGTAGCCATCTTTGTAATCCGGCCGAAGCTTTGCAACCTGCTCGAAAGCGTTGCGCGCCTCGGCGTATTGCTGTTGGTCAAGATAACCGATGCCGATATTGTTCCAGCGCATCCATTCTTCGTTCTCATTCGTAGAGCGCGCGACGGGCTGGTTTTCGCCAATGTTCAAGGTGCGCGTTTCCGACTGCAGCTCGACCACCGGATAGGCAGGATGATCTTTCCCGAAGATGTTGTTCAGATAGCTTTGACGGAGATGGCGGTAGTTCACGCGCGCGGTCACCGTGAGCGGTCCTCTCACGTCCGCCGGCAGCTGAAACTCGTAGCGCACAAGCGCGGAACGCCCGGACTGAATGGTATTGTCGTAGGCGACGGAGTGAATGGTGAAAACTTTGTGATTGTCCACGAAGCTGCCGGTCGCATCCACGGGGCGGTTGGTGAAGCTGTGCGCGCGAACATCCAGTGAGCCGTCGGGCTTGAGGAAGCCACTCTCATAGATGGTCGCGCCGGCGGCATCCGTCACGGTGAACTGCACCCAGGCTTCATAAAGGTCGCGCACTTCGGGGATGAGCGAGTGGCCGATATTTTTGTTCTGCAAGACCACGTCCGCTTCCACCACATCGTTTGGCTTCAAGGTAAAGGGAACGCGGCCCAGCGGGGCGATCAAGCCGTCGTTGCCGGCTACCTTCAGGGCGAAAATGTCCACGTTTAAGTAATTGCCGGCCTTCAAGAATTCGATCGTCTTATCGAGTTGCTCGTCCAAGCCGTAGTAAAACGGAACAGCGGTGTTTCCGGCCAGCCAGCGGTGCGAGACCAGAGTCCCATTCTTCGCGCCGTAATCCTTCAAGGTAATGGGCGCGCGCTTCATGTGGCAGCCCTGGCAGGTAGTGAAATCAGCGGTATAAAAAGTCAGCGGATTGCGATGCGAGAATTTCGAATTCTGCCATTCGTCATACACCGTGAAAGCGCGAATCCACTTGTAGCCATTCAGTAGCGGCGGAAGATTAGCTTTGTGGCACGAGGAGCAGAACTCCGGCTGATGCAACAAATCGCGCATCACCGCTTTGGAGTGCCGGTCCAGGTGCGCCAGAATCTCCCGATCGGGCACCTTCCCCGGTATGCGGTTACCGTTTTCATCTACAAGCGCGGCCGGCGTGGCGATCACGTAACTGCCGTTCCCCACCGTGGACTGTACGCGCTGAATCGAATGGCAGACCGAGCAGGTCAATCCGTCGCGGTCAAAGGATCTGTCTGCGGAAGAGCCGGTGGTGAGCGCGCCAGTCACCACGCCAACGGGGTTGTGACAGCTATCGCAGTGGCGGGAAAATTCGATGCCCTTGGTGCGGACTAAAATGTTGACGCTGGTCCGGTAAAACGGCGCGCGAAACGAATTGGAATGCAGCGATTGCCGCCATTGGTGGTACGCCTCCTCGTGGCAATGGCCGCAATATTCCGCGTCGGGAAAATCTTCGGCCCGCAGAAAACCGCCGCCTTCCACGGCTGCATTTCCCGGCAGCGAAATGTTCCCTTTCTCGAACGTAAAGTTGTAATTGTGGGAAAGTTGCTCGGAGTAAGTCTCTTGTTGAGGATTGGACTTGGCTGCAGGTTCCTGCGCGCCGCGCTCACTGGCCAGCGCCAGTAAGCAGGTAAACATCAGCAGCAGAGTTGGGACCAGGTTTCGTCTTGCCATCAGCGTGCGCATCTGGCGCTTACCCGCAGCGACGAACTTGCTTCATTGCGGAGCGGCGAGCTTCATCAAATCATTCGCCTTTTGCCGTTCCCCTGCGGCGTCCACTTTGTCCCCTTGCCGCTCTAACGCGTCCGCCAATCCGATATGCGCTTCGACGTAGTTCGGATCGTAGCCCAACGCGTCCTTAAATTGCATGATTGCTTCCGGAAGGCTACCACTCTTTAAGAGCGATAGTCCAGCATTAGTGGCCACCTGCGCGCGCTGCAAATTCATGTGCGCGCGCATCAAATCCGCGGCTTTTTTGCGCTCTGCCAGCGCCTCTTGTTGTTGGTCCTGCTGCGCTAGAACTGTCGCCAGGGTCAGGTGAGGGTCGGCCTGATCCGGAAGCTGCAGAATGGCTTCCCGCAACGCCTCGGCCGCTTCCGACAGTTTTCCCAGCGAGTTATAGACGATCCCTAGCGTCGCCCAAGCCTCTCCATTCTCCGAGCGCAATTTCAGCGACGCGCGCAGTTCCTGCGCCGCCTCCTCATTTCGGCCCGTTTGCGTAAGAATCATTCCTAAGGCGTACGGTGCTTCCGGCGTCGATGGATCCAGCCTCTCCGCTTGCTGCAACTCCGGCACCGCCTCCGCGATATCATCTTGCATCTTGAATGCGATTCCCAAGTCGTAGTGCAGCCGCGGATCCTTAGGCGCGAGCTTCAGGGCCGAACGAAGCTCAGCAACCGCGTCATCAAATTGCCCCAATTGCACGTACGCCGCCGCCAAATCTTCTTTCGAGGTAGCGCTCTTAGGCTCGAGCATGACCGCCTTCTGTAAGTATGAGATACCATCTTTGGCTTTTTGTGCCTGGCACAAAGCCAATCCTAGATTGGTCAGCGCCCCGGTGTTTTTCGGCTCGGCGGCCACCACCTTGCGCAACAGTGCAATCGCCTCCGGCACTTTTCCCGTTCGCTGGTAGGCCAGTCCCAGCTGGTAACTCACCGGCACCGAGCTCGGCGCGGTTTCCAAAGCATGCTGCAAGAGGGGAATCGCCTGATCGTCCTGGCCATGCACCGCCAACGCCTTTCCCAATTCTGCAGCAATGGCGGAGTTCTCCGGCGCCAGCTTGTATGCGATTTGCAGCTCCTCGATCCCCGATGCTTGCTGCGCTTCCAGGGCCACTCCCATGTGAAGGTGCGCCATTGCGGAATTCGGCTTCAGCCGAACGGCTTCCGCAAATTGCTCGCCCGCTTTTACCCAGTCCCCCTCTCGCGCGTAAAGACTGCCGAATTCATCACGCAGGTCGGCATTCTGCGGGTCGGCCGTCACTGCTTCTTGCGCCTTCCCTATCGCCACGTTCCACTGCCTGATCGCTGCGAGCGCGTGGGAATAGGAAATCAACGTGGAGGGCGGCAAACTGCGTCCCCGGGCTCGCGTTGCGGCCTCCGCTTTTTCAAAGTAGGGGACGGCCTTCGCGGCGGAGCCGTTCTGCTCGTAGGCTAGTGCCAGGTTCAACTGTGCGTCCACGTCACTCGGGTTCAGCGCAATCGCCTTTTCTAGCTCGACGATCGCTTCTCTCGTGCGTCCCAGCCGCGCCAGCACGAAGCCCGCCATCAAGTGTCCCGGCTCGGCACTCGGCGTCAGCCGCACCACCTCCTGAAAGTCTTTCAACGCTTCATCCAGATTGCTGGCGGAAAGTGCTGCGACTCCCGCGCGGTAGTCATCACCCGCCTTCAGCGCGTCTCCGGGCTGCTGTTGGCGAGCGACACTCACCAGGCCGCTGAGCAGCAGTGCAGCCAGAAAGCCCAGGGCAAAGGTGCAGTGCGATTTGGCAGGGCAGGTGAACAAAGCAGTTCCCGAGCACACGATTCTAGCCCAGCCTGTTCTCTCGCGCTGAGGCAAAAAAGTGCCTCGAAACCACCTCGCGCCGTGCCCTCAACATTTGGCTTCCGGCTGGCGCCCCGGGGGCGCGTGTAGCTCGATTGAGCCAGGAACAATCCAGATTTAAAGCAATGTTCACGTAGTTATATATTCGGTACAACTCTATGCCGGAGCAGGAACAGTGGTTCAACGATCTGCAGCGGATATCGGCAACTCCGGAGAACGCCGAGCGCATCATGGCACTGACCGATGGGATCGATATCCAGCAGCTTTTGCCGCAAGTCTCCGTGCCACCATCCGTTTCCAAGGAAGCCGCGCTCGCCGCTTGAACCCGCATCCGTTATCGGACACCTAAAAAACTTTCGAGAATGGAAGCTGGGACGAAAAACATTTGCACAACTTTGGCAGGCCCCTGCCTTCTCGGGAAGCGTAACTTCTGGCGAGCTCTGGTGACCACCCATGGGTTCGAACCCTATGTACTTCCCCATCTTGGACTTAGCTCAGCCCTGAAGCCGTATCTTGATCCTTGGGGTTTGGCATGAAATCCGCACATCCACTCCCTGCGGGCTACTTGGTCGGACGCCTCCATCCCCCCAAGACTTCTTTTCCCGGGATGAACTCATCGACCTCGACCCGGTAGTCCGCGCCACTTCTCCCGACTCCTGCCTGCCTGTACTTCCCTCAAATGGTTCCGTCAATCCTCTGTCTCGCTTGGAGAGCGGAGTTGCATCCCTAGGACGCGCGCTCACTTGGACGCATATCGCCGTCACGGGACGGACGGATTTAACATGTCGTGAAACCGGCAAAACCCCGGCCGGACCGGTCGTTACATGAGACCACTTTGCCTCGCTAGTTTTAGCGCTTCAATCGCCGCGCCTCGCGCCCCAGCCGTATCTCCATTCGGCATAACGTAGATGGGAATGTCGGCTTGTTCCTCTCGCTGCGCTGGCATTCCCACGCGGATCTGTTCCAGGAACCATTGTTGGAACTCCCGGCTGGCTTCGAGGGCTCCCCCGCCGACGATTAACGCGTCTGGGTCAAACGTATTCACCATTTCGTCAAAAAAGAGTCCTAGCGCATGCGCCTGCACACGGAAAATCTCCTTGCACATAGCATCACCCCGGTCCGCGAGACCTCGTACTTGCTTGGCTGCCTGGTGGCCGTCCATTTTGGCCAGCTCGTGATTGGGGTATCGTGGCAAAAAATACGGCAACAGATTCCGTTCGATCGCAGTGAGAGAACATAGAGACTCCAGGTCCCCTGTCCGTCCGCAATTGCATACCGGCTTCATCCCTTGAATTCCGGCGATACTTTGATATGGGAGTAACACGTGGCCCAGCTCCCCGCCAAACCCGTTTTTGCCCTTCACGACGCTGCCTTCCAGAATCACGCCGCCACCATTGCCGGTCCCGATGATCGTCGAGACCGATGTCTCCCGGCTACTTGCACCGAAGATGGTGTAATGCCCCCAGAGCGCCGCTGCATTTCCATCGTTCAAATAGGAGACGGGTTTGCCAAGCTTGTGTGCCAGGCCTTCGCGAATGTCGAAGCCTGCCCATTCTGCGTGAACAAAATTCGTCGAACCCCGCGCGCTAAGCTGGCCCGCCGAGCTGGCTGGACCCGGAGTATCCAGGCCGACTGCTACCACGTCCGCAAGCGGCACACCCGCACGCTCGACAGCCACCTTTAGACCCTCTGCGATCTGGCCCAGGCAGACGTCAGGCCCCTGCCTCGAGAGCGCAGGATACTCACACAGATTTTCGATCAGGAATTTTTCTTGCTGGTCTACGATTGTGTAGTTGATCGCAGTTCCGCCCAGATCTACTCCAGCCACGACTGGCACGCTATTTCCCCTTAACTCGTCGATACGTGATCGGCCAAGCGTAGCAGAATCGGGGCCCATCGGCGAATCCCACAGAAGTCGCCGATAATGCTGAGCCTGCTGCCCCAAACCCGGCGCACGCCCGCCGCACGCGGGGTTGCCGCAAATCCACTTGAAGGATGAACGCCATAACGGCACATGTGAAGTCCTAGGAATTCTTGGGAGCTTGGGCCTCGCTGAAGGCCAACTGCGAACGGCGGCGCCAGAAGTAGCGCGCCGGGAAATAAATCAGCAACGCCCACAAAACGAGGAGCGGGCCGTGGCCTGCCACGAACAATAGGATGGACGAGAGGCTGTCGAGAGCATCGTTCAAACCGCCGAACGCGGCGCTGCGAAGTTTCGCTCCCATCGACTCGGCGGGCGAGGTTCGTTCCTCCCGCAGGGAGACGAAAACGTTGGCGAAAGAAATGCGGCTTCCGGATGCCGAGCGCTCCGCCTCGATGCGCTCAATTTCGCCGCGTAGTATCGCCACCTGGCGTTCGAGAGAACCAAAATCGCTGAATTTGTCCTCCTTATTCTGCAGAATTCGCTGGATGCGCTGCTCTTCGTTCTGCGCGTTCACCAGGCGCGCTTCAAGTTCGCTGTGCTGCTGCGTGATTTCGTCGGCGGCTTCTTCTTCATGTTCCACCACGCCGACTCCTTTCAGTTCCGCGAGAGCGGAGCGATATTCCGACGAAGGCACGCGCAGCGTCGCGGAAAGGATGCTCCCCGTCGGCTCCCCCACCATGCGCAGTTTGGCTACGTAGCCATGGTGGCGCTCAAGAATTTCTTCCAGGCTGGCGCGCGAATGCGCGAACTCTCGCGTCGTCACACTAAGCTCTGCGGAGTAGGCGACCTGCGGCTCGCGATACGCGCTCGCGGAATCTGTCGGTGCCGAAGAATAGAGTTTGGATGGCACTCCAACAGGCATAGCCGCGCTAAATTCTTTTGTGTTATCAACCCCGGATCGAATTGCGACTGCCGGAGCAAACTCGCTGCTTGTGGCCGCGGGAGTCGGCGGGAAGGTAGCACTGCTCTGGTGTGCGGGCCCATCCTTCTGCTTTGGTACGGACAAGAATAGAAGAAAGACTCCGCCGGCGGCGCAAGCCGCCAACACCAATCGGGGACGCGCGGTAAACGCTTCACGGATTCGAACCAAGATGGATCGCAGACGATTTTCCATAACAATTCCTCCTGCTGCTTCACAGTCAGAACGGGGCGGCCACGATTTCTTGCAGCACACTTAGCAGAAACTTTGGCGCGATGGGAAAGATCGCTTAGAGTCACACAGTGCTCAAAATATCGCAGGGAGACGGAGATGAGGCGCCGATGAGCGGCCCCCGAAAAAGCGCGCGCACGTAATCCCTTTCAAATCGAAAAGAAGGAATGGTGCCAGTGGGAGAATCGCACCCCGCGTAGGCATGGAAAGCTCGTAAGCTATTCATTCTACGTAACGCCGCAAATGCCAAATGCACCCAGGTTGCCTACGCGGCGGCTACGTGCAGCGACACGGCGCGAAATTTCAAGACGGCAATGGATCGTTCAGAATTCCAGAAGTTCTCCATCCACCGGCACGCTCTCAATTAAAGAGTGGTGCTTTCATTTCTCTTCAAAAGCCGGCTAGCCGCACATCCGCGGAGCCCCTTGCGGGGACGCTTCCACTCGCCCGGCTACCCGTTACCGGAGAAGTGGTGTCCTAAGACTGGACTCCGCCAGACCGCTATTCAACCGTTCTTCTGGCTCCCAAATGCTGCCTTCACCTCGCCACTAAGCAAGTAGAGAAGTAGAACCCCCGCAATTGCGACTCCTATTCCACCTTCAAGGCCACGCCCCGAGAACAGACTGACCACGTCTCCTAAAACTTGGGTCGCGATGATCGCCATAGCCAACCGCCAGCCCCAAAGACGCTGTTTGAACCAACCAGTGCTAGCAATGCACAGTGTGACGCCGAGCAGTAGGAACGGGATTCCCACCGCTTTTCCGAACGGTGCAAGCTGTTGATAAGCACGCGGATTGAGAATCCACATTCGATCAAGCGGAGTACCTCGCCACACCAAGGTCGCGCCGGCTAGAGACGCCATAAGCGCCCCTAACAGCAGAAAAACTCCCATGGCCTTCATCCCTGGTGTGAGCGCGATAGGGCGAACCATCTTGTGACTATAAACTGAAATTTGCCATCCCACTCTCCTCGTTAACGCCGTTACCCAAAAAGTGAAATCGGCCTCGATCCGATTGTCCGGTTCACCAACTAACTAGGCACCTATACACAGAAAATTGTAATTTTGGATTCGCGACCGTGCCTCTGCATGAGGACTGAGCGCGCGAACAGGAAACGGAAGGATGAACCGAGGATTCGGAGGCATCTGCAGTCTGTTCTAGAGGCCGGCGGTTATCACCTCGAAACCGTCAGTGACGGCAAAGATACTATTTCCGATTGTTGGGCCTGGATTCTGCCGAAAACTAACTCTCCAGCTGGATTTAAAATACCGGGGCCGGCCAGGCGCGGTAAAGAAAATTCCCCACCCCTCGCGAAGGGTGGGGAATATGTACCGAACGAAAACGCCGGTGATAACGCTGCGAAGACCAGCTAGCTACTAGTTGTGGTTGTTGCCATCGTGATCGTTGCCACCCCAACCGGACCCACCGTGGCAGGCGCCGAAGCCCTTGTCGCTGAAAGTCGCGGGTGCCCCTGCAGGCGCTACAGGAGCCTGCAGCGCCGACTCGAAATCCCACTCGTAGCCGTGGTCGAGAAGCTTCAGGGCCATCACACCCCAGTAGCTTCCGGTGGCTCCCACCTCGAGATTCAAAGCGTTGAAGTTCGGGTTGCCAGTAGGATCGGCGGTTGTTGTATTGGCTGTGACGATTGTATCGAGTGTCTCGCCGCCGGTGCCCACGATGAATTCACGGATCCCATTCCTGGGATCGTAATTCCCTGAAGGGTCAAGGGGGCGATAGTGGGCATAGAGGTGGTCGTGTCCGTTCAGCACCAGGTCGGCTTTGTGTTCGTAGAGCAGTTGCCAAAAGGCCTGAGCAGCAATGCCCTCTGGGCTGATGCTGTTAGCCGCGCTGAACGTGGGCTGATGCCAGTAGGCGGCTGTGCACGCGGCATGATTCTCTTCGAGATCCTTTTTCAGCCAGTCGAGTTGTGCAGCGAACCAGGTGCCCGTCGTTGAGCACCCGCCCGGTTGTGTCGAGCACTCAATATTCAGCGAAATAAGGTGCCATGATCCCAGATTGTAGGAGTACCAACCATCCGCGACTCCGCTCCCATTCGCGCCTGCGTTCGGCCCCAATTCGAAGTGCCCCGCCTGCCCATCGGCCCGTGGTATGGGTTGGGGGTTGGGAGTGGTAAGGCCTGGATAGTTGCATGCCGCCGACAAAGCTGATGGGCACGGGTCCGAGACCGTAGTCGTGATTGGGTTCCCGTGGGCATCGACCTGGAAGCCGTTGTAGTAGGAAAAGTAGCCGTAGCCGGCAACGCCCGTCTCACTATGTTCGTCGTAAAACTCGTGGTTGCCGGGCGAGGGCCGATGTGAGAAATTTGAAAGCGCCATAGGTCAAATCGAACGACTGCTCAAAGTCCGAATACTGGCCGACTTGGTACTGCAGATCCCCGAGTGATCGCGACGGCATCGGGCTTCATGGTCTCAATCTGATTCGCAGTGGCCTCCTGGGATTGCCACAGAGAGCTGCTGGTGTAGGGGGACTTGGGGTTGATGCAGATTTCTTTCCCAGCCTCACCTGTCGGCTCCACCTCGCCTGGCTGGCAGGCGATGTCGCCAACCACTGCAAGCACCGGCGAGCGACCCGTAGTTGCGTACGGCCACGCGTTGTTGGATTGCCGATCGTGCTTGTTGTCTTGCGCCTTTGCGCCGGCTGCAAATGCCAACACCGAGGCGACCGCTCCCATGAGCACTGCCGCTCGGAATCTTCCCTGGGCTGACTTCATGCGCTTCCTCCCCTGCGGATTGGTTGGAAAGCTGCGAGGACGGTGCATTTCACCCCAGCAATATTTCGTGTGTATTTCGAATGTGTGAAAAATCCTTAACATGGATCTTCTGGGAGGTCGTTAGACCATCAGCAAAGGGGTATGTCCTTGAGGCTGCCGAGGGTCATCCTCGGGAGGATGACCCTACAAAACCCAGGAGTTGCGACGGACGGTGAGTGGTGTCTAGGCGTAGCGAAACAACGCCTTGAAGCCAAAGTCCATGTGCTGCTGGATATGGCAGTGAAACAGCGTGAGGCCCGGCTGGTCGGCGACCAGGTCCACTGTGGCGCGTCCGAATGCGGGAACGATCACCGTATCTTTCTTGATGCCGGCACTCGGCTTGCCGTTGATTTCGACGATCTCGAACAGGTGCCGGTGCATGTGCAGCTGGGTGGCTGTCGTCACTGCGATTGTGAAACACCAGCCGGTAGCGGCTTCCCTGCCGGAACACGAATTCGCCTTCATGCGGATATTCCTTGCCGTTCACCAGCCAGTGATTGATCCCGTGCGGCCCGCCAGGCACTTTTTCAAAGACCATGTCGATGGTCTGGTCTGGCGCGGGATGCGGCGTGGTCTTGCCAAAGATGGTGTAGTCCCAGCGCGCGTTCGCAGGCGGTAGCCATTGCGGGCGCGGCTGTGCCTGATTGGCGTACTCCACAACGATGCCCATGCCAGATTGCCGCGCTGCATTCCGCAGCTCCCCTAAAATCCAAACGCCCGGCAGGTTCATCTCCACGATCGCATCCACGCGCTCACCTGGGGCGATCTCAATCACATCGACGAGCTGAGGCGTGGGCACGGGATTGCCGTCGAGAGCGATCACCTGAAAATGATGGCCGACAAAGTCCTATGCGATGAATTTGCGAGGCGCTGGCATTGAGCAGGTGCATCAGGATGCGCTGACCCGATTGCACGCGGAGGGGTTCCCCGGCGCCGAGCATTTTGTCGTTAATCGAATAGAGAGGAGCACCGACTTCGAGCCCGTTGGGACGCGGGTCGGGCGTGGCGGGTTTTTCGGGCATCGGGTCGTTGGGATCCGTCGCTCACCTCGTCCTGATCCATCGCTGTGAGATAAGGCTCCCATTCATGCAGCGCCAGAAAGACCTCCTGGTCGTAGCGCCCAGGATCATTCGCGGAATCGATCATGAAAAAACCGAATTGGCCGGTGTAGGAGCCCCGATGCAGATCCAGCATGGCCATCGCGTGCGAGTGGTACCATCGCGAACCCGCCGGCTTGGCCACGAATTGATAGCGCCGACGGCCATGCGGCGGGACCGGGGGCGTGCCTTCTTCCTCCGCTCCATCCACTTCCGACGGAACGAACAGGCCATGCCAATGCACATACTCGGGAACGTCTGTATCATTAACAACGTCTACCGTGACGGGCTGGCCCTCGCGCACCCGCAGGAGAGGACCAGGAACTTTATCGTTGTAGCCGATCGTGCTGATGACAATCTGCGGGGCCAGCTCGACCAGCGTGGGTGCGATTCGCAGGGTAAAATCCGCCGCGCGTCCGGTGGCCTTCGGTTCCGGCGCCGCCATCTGCGCATGCTGTGGCGGCGCCGCAACGAGCCGCAGCGCAAGCGACTCTGCGAATGCGGGCCGCAGCTTTCCTGCCCCCGCCCCGATCACGGTGGCCCATCCAAGCCGCACAAAATCTCTTCGGTTCATCCGATCCTCATCCCGCCCGCGTTGCCAGGCCAAAGAGCGCTGCCCTTCTGAAAATCCCCGGCTCGTCTTGCTATTTCTTCCCCCTTCAGCCTTTGGTTGAACGGTTGGGAAGCCAACACCAACACACAAAGGCGAAGCGCGAGAATTGGCATGTTTTCTCTTCCGGGCGAGTTGCAAGAGCTAACTGATTCTTGCCCACCACAACAATTTGCTCAAGTCCCGATTAACCCAGCAAGTGAACTGAGAGGTCGCGACTTCCCCCAACGGCCTTGGACTCGGAATAACTTCCGGATAGCCCTGCCGTCTCAGATGGGACAACCCATTTTGAGCGTCACGCGGAGGAGCAAAAAGCTTGGCGGAAAGATCGGTCAAAAAGAAGAGCTTGACATATTCCCATATAGGAATATATTGGCAGCATGGCCAGGGCGGCGACAACCTCGGACGCTTTCAATGCTGTGGCGGAACCGCGGCGGCGGGACATCTTGAACTTTCTGGCCATGCGGGAGAGGTCCGTCACCGAGATTGTGGACGCAATGGAGATGGAGCAACCGTCGGCTTCGAAGCACCTGAAGGTTTTGAAAGATGTTGACCTGGTGGAGGTCCGGAGGGAGGGTCGGCAGATGCTTTACAAGGTGAATGCGGCGGCCATCCGGCCCTTGCACGAATGGACGAGCACGTTCGAGCGGCTGTGGAAAAACCAGTTGCTGCGAATCAAGGAACAGGCCGAGGCCACCATGGATAAAGACGATGGTTCTTTGGAATCTCAAACGAGGAGGAAATCGTGAGTTCACCCGCACTATCGCTGGAAGCGACAACGATTCATATAGCGCAGGAGATTGAAGTGCGCGCGTCGGTTGAGGTGACGTTTGCTGCGCTCCTGGATCAGCTTGGACCGTATAACGAGACTCAAGTCGACAAGCCAATGCCTATGAAGCTGGAAGCATGGCCAGGCGGCAGATGGTATCGCGACCTGGGGAGCAACAACGGCCATTACTGGGGAACGGTGCAGGCCATTAAGAAGCCGACACTGCTGGAAATCTGCGGCCCGCTGTTTATGTCCAACCCGGTTATCACGAATCTGCAATACCGGCTGAAGGAATCGGGCGGTGTGACGACCATAACATTTCGCCATCAGTCGTTTGGTCTGGTGCTGGACGAGTACAGAGAGGTGAAGAAGGGCTGGGTACACTTGCACGAGATTCTGCGCCGGCGCGCGGAAGCGCCGCGGCCCCACTGAGACGACATAGAAGTTCAGGGAGGGAACTATGTGCCCAGCATGCATCGTAAGTGCGGCAGTGATGGCCGCCGGAGCGGGATCAACGGGAGGAATTCTGGCGGTATACCTCGACAACATCAGAAAAGTTTTCAGAGCGAATAATCCCGGTCTGTTTCAGAAGATCAAGGAGAAATAAAATGGCAACAAGCAACGAGAAAGACATGGCGCAGCGGAAAGATCATAAGCCAAAGAAGACACCACCGATCGTGTCACCGGAGGAATGGGAGTCTGCGCGCCAGCAACTCCTCGTGAAGGAGAAGGCCTTGACCCGCTCCCGTGACGCGCTGGCCGCTGAGCGTCGGCGGATGCCGTGGCTGGCTGTGGACAAGAAGTACGAGTTCGAAGGCTCGAAGGGCAACGTGAGCCTGCTCGATCTGTTCGAGGGCCGCCCTCAGTTGATCATCTACCGCGCTTTCTTCGAGCCAGGCGTGTTCGGCTGGCCCGAGCATGCCTGCCGCGGCTGTTCTCTAGGTGCCGACCAGGTCGCGCACCTCGCGCATCTGAACGCCCGCGACACCACCCTTGCCTACGCCTCGCGTGCGCCGCAGGCCGACATCGAGCGCCTGAAGTCACGAATGGGCTGGAAGATGCCGTGGTACACCATCAAGGACACCTTCGATAAAGACTTCGGCGTGGATGAGTGGCACGGCCACAACGTGTTCTTCCGCGACGGCGAGCGTGTGTTTCGCACTTACTTCATCAACAATCGCGGCGACGAGGCCATGGGCAGCACCTGGAGCTACCTTGACGCAACCCCGCTAGGGCGCCAGGAGGAGTGGGAGGACTCGCCGGAGGGCTACCCCCAGACTCCACCCTACAAGTGGTGGAACTGGCACGATGCATACGAGGCCGCCGTCGTGGACCCGAAGTGGGACAACGTAGTGGAGAAGGCCAAGGTGACTTTGAATCTGAACGACTAGCGCGCAGGCGGACGCGATCGCCGACGCCGGAGTCGTGCTGGTGGAGGAGATCCTGCTTCCCTTGGTGAGCAGGTTAGGTTTCTGAACGAGCGGTCGGCTGCGCGGAAGTTATCGCGAAACCGCGTCCGGGAAATAATGGCAGCGAACCGTCGCGGCACCTGCACGATTGAGCTGGCAGCCGTTACCGGAAAAGTGAAATCGGCGTAGATCCTATTGTTCGGTTACGCGACTTACCAGGAGTTAGCCACACAGCACATCAGAACTCTGGAATTTGGCGACCCAGTAGATGCAAACCCGCCGGAACAGAGGTTCGTTTTTCTTTGAAAGTGGTATCGAGAGTTCCATAGAAAGTGGGCATACCCAAATACCACGAGCTGCGTCAATCTAAAAGGGTGGCAGTTAGTTCAGTCTGATTCCTGAGGGGACGATGAACGCGTATCGGCGAAATGGAGTTCAAGCATTGTTGAGAATTGGCTACCGCCGAAATTCAAAAGGGGGCATCGTGAGTATTCATCACCGTGCAGTCATGATCGCGCTGCTAAGTCTGTGTCTGGCGGCGCCTGGACAGTTCGCCGCACAATCGCACCAGGATTCGGGCCCCGGGATGAATCAGACAGACAGTGCAGTCTCCGGTCTTCACGACTTCGACTTCCTGGTTGGTCAGTGGCAGGCCCATCACCGAAAGCTGAAGCAGCGACTCGCCAATAATCACGAATGGGTTGAATTCGAAGGCACGTTGTCGAGTCAACCGCTTATGGGGGGTTACAGCAATGTGGACGATACAGTGCTCAGCGTTCCCGGTGCTCCCTATCGCGGTGTCGCTCTGCGGTCCTTCGACGCGAAGTCGCAGCAGTGGTCCATCTGGTGGCTCGACAGCAGGACACCATCTGCACCAATGGATCCGCCCATGATTGGAGGCTTTCACAATGGCGTGGGCACTTTCTATGGGGAGGATATGGTCAGGGGAAAGCGAGTTCGGGCGCGCTTCATCTGGTCCAACATCACTCCGACAACGTGCCATTGGGAGCAAGCGGCCTCGCCAGACGAAGGCAAGACCTGGGAGACAAATTGGGTGCAGGACATCACACGAGTTCACTGATCTAGGGGATCGACAAATAGGAATATCCTCCAAGTGGATCGCCTCAAAAAGCACTTTTCCCGTAACCCGACCAACCAGGAGCTAGCCGACTGAAGCGACCGGAGCGGGCCGACGGGTCGCCGCGAGCCTGATGCACACAACTGCTTCGCTCATTTCCGGGCGGAACGATCCCCGAGATACCGAAACAATTTGAGACTTGATGCGTATAGTAGGTTGCGGGTGTTGGGAGGCTCCTTGGCGGCCCGCTAGGTGGCAAGATTCCACGAAAGGTGTGTCCATGAACAAGAGACTTAGTTTTGGGTTTGCTGCACTTGTGTTGGTTCCCGTTGCTCTGCTTGGGCAGGAGAAGGCACCGGCGCAGTCTACTCCGCCGGCGAACCCGATTACCGCGAGCGAAAAAGGTTTTTACTCGTTTGTGAGCGGAGCGGTGGTCGGTGCCGCGCAGAAGATGCCAGAAGAAAACTACTCCTTCAGACCGACACCGGAGGTTCGCAGCTTTGGCCAGCTCGTTGGCCATGTGGCTGACGCTTCGTACTCGTTCTGCTCGCAAGCCATTGGCGAAGCAAACCCAGTAAAGGACATCGAAAAAACGAAGAGATCAAAAGCCGATCTGGTGGCGGCGCTCAAGGACGGAGTGGCGTACTGCAACAAGGCCTTCGACAGCATGACCGATGCAAAAGGCAGCGAGATGGTGAAATTATTCAACTTCAATTTAGCGAAACTGACGGTATTATCGATCAATACTGCGCACACGGATGAGCACTATGGAAACATGGTGACCTATCTGCGGCTCAAGGGGATCGTGCCGCCGACAAGTGAAAACCAGCCCGCACCGGCACCGAAGTAAGAGGCTGGAACACCTGATTCAGCGGACCGCCACGTCCCGCTAACAGCGCTTACCAACAAGTTGAACTGGCCTGAAGTTTCATTTGTCAGGTAAGACTTACCAGGAACTAGAAGGCCTCCGAACAGGGTTCGATTGCCCTCATTGTTCGACTGCAGGGCACTGCACCGCCGCGGAAGCGCATCACCGACCGCCAAGGATAAAAGCTAGGACGGGATAACGAGATAAAACCTGTTAGCCGCAAAGCCGCTCTGAGCCTACCCACAGCTGAGCCAGATCTCTCAGGTTATGCTTGTGTTTCCGAGTTACGAAATATTCCTTCCCACCTTTTACACACAACCTGTACTCCCCAGTCGGTAAAGGTTGGATCACCTCCACGGCCGAGATATTCACGACGACCGAGCGGTGGATGCGAATAAAACCGTAGGGTTTGAGCTTCTCCGCCATAGAAGAGAGTGACTCGTGCACCAAATAGGGATTAGGCCGGTGTTGCAACGAAACGTAGTTACCTTCGGCTTGTACTGCCACAATGTCGGCCAAATCCAATAGTAGGATGCTACCGTTTGCCTTGAACGCGATTCGTGGCATGTCGTCCCCCTCGCCGAGATTGACGAGGCGCCCGAAGAGACCTCAGCCACCCCACGATATTTGTGGTTCCCACTTCCCATACCTTCGCATCTTGAGCGTTCTTTGCCAACGCGCCGTAGCCCTCGACCATCGCGATTAGAAAGCTGGCAGCTTCGTCTGGATTCAAGTCGCGGCGAACAGTTCCTTGGGACTGCCCTTTCCGCAAAAGCGTAGCAACGCCGTCCTGCCAGGCAAGGAATATTCTCTCCAGCCGCTTGCGGAACGGCTCGTCCAGTGGAGACATTTCCTGCGCCAAGTTGAGCAGTGGACAACCGGCTCGAACGTCTGCGGGCCGCGCTGGTAATCCCTGGACAATGCCGATCAAAATGTCGATGGGCTGCCCGTCGCTCAGAAGAGGACGCAACCACCTGTCGCGGACAAGTTTTGCGACAATCTCTTCGACGATGGCATATCCCAGGGCTTCCTTGCTGTCGAAGTGGTGATAGAGCGCTCCCTTGGTGACATTCGTGGCGGCGAGAATTGTGTCGATGCCGGTGCTCTGGAAGCCCGATCTGTGGACTTCCCGAAAAGCCGCTTGCAGCAGGCGTTCCCGTGTACGCTCCGGATCACGGATCCTTCGCTTCCTCTCGTGTGCAACGTACATACCAACCAGTATGTATGTTAAGCCATTTAAAAAGTCAATCGAAAATGATCTGCCTGACTCCTGGGTGCTCGGTGTTCTCGAATTTCGTAGCCTCTCGCCAGTTTGTGTATGAGAAGTTGGAGAAACCGTCGCTCTGGTCGTTTTGCGGTCGCCCCAGGAGCTTGTTTATCCGCCCCTCGTCTTCGAACTCCGAAATGTTGGGCCTGTTGTGTCACGTAATCGTCGTGAACGTGGAACACCACATGCTCCCTCCGCTGTCATTTAGCAGGAATTTGTGGAGTGCTCTGCCAACTCCGCTCCGAACTGCTAACGCGCCGAGTGGTCCGTGACCTAAATCGCCAGCCATCTGGGCACGGCTCTCACCGGAAGAAAAAAGAGGGGATATGAACATGCTAAGACAGTGGAAGTTCTGGATACCGTTGCTTGCCACGCTTGTTCTGGGTAGTTTTAGCGATGCGGCCGCTCAATCGAGCTACAAAATTAAGGATTTGGGTATTAACAACAGCAAAGACAACTTCAGTATGGCCATGGGCCTCAATAATCAGGGCTGGGCGGAGAACATGGATGGGTTCGTGAATCCTCCCGAGAATAATATGGGTACGACAGTTTCCAGGGGCCGCGCGGTGATCAGCATCTACGGATTCAACATCGACCTTGGCACGCTGGGAAAACCCGGGGCCAACAGTTGGATCAACTGGGGTGGGATCAACGACCGTGGGGAAGCCGTCGGTATGTCCGAAACAGCTGTTCTAGATCCGAACGGCGAAGACATTTGCGGCTTCGGCACACAGCTTACCTGCGTTCCGTTTCTTTGGCGAGACGGCCACATGAGCGCTCTCCCGACAGTGGGCGGCAATAACGGGCAGGCCAGCGCCATCAATAACCGCGGAGAAGCCGTAGGATTTGCGGAAACGGCTTACGCTGACCCCACATGCCCGCCTAGCCCTGCTGAATTGCCGGTATTGTGGGAGAAAGGCCAAGCCCACGCGCTTCCCCTGGTAGGTAGCGACCCAGACGGTTTCGCAAACGGGATTAACGATCGAGGCGAGGCCGTAGGCTACTCGGGAAACTGCTTCTTCGCGACGCACGCTGTAGTGTGGAAAAACAACACTGTCTTCGTGCTGCAGGACCTCGGAGGTACAAAATCCAATTTCGCCTTCGCCATTAACAACCTGGGGCAAAGTGTTGGGAAAGTCCGCAGCGCTGATGGCTCCACCTACGTAGCCGCTCTTTGGCAGCCGGACGGCGCACTCACAGTCCTCGGCGTTCTGCCGGGAGATCATGCCGCCTTCGCCACCGGCGTCAACGACCGGGGCCAAGTGGTGGGTAACACAGTTGACTCCGGCAACGACTGGTCGCACGGCTTCATTTGGCAGGACGGCGTGATGACCGACCTTAACACGCTAATTCCTGAGGATTCCAACCTCTTCATCATCTCGGCTAGCAATGTCAATGAGCGCGGACAAATCTCTGGTATGGCAACGGTGCAAACCGGGCCCCATGCGGGCGACATTCACTCCTATCTTTTGATCCCCGCAGACGGACGCATAGGCGCCTCGATGGCAGACTTCGCACGTACACACCCGAATTCCATTTTACACGGGAATGCTTGCAGCCACTCTTTCCAGAGATCCGGACCCGGCCGATCCGAGCGTTAAGGTGCGTTTTTGGAGCTTCCGCACCACACATTCCAGCCGTATGCTGCGCGAACGCGCAAGGCCGGAGATTGTCGGGGACAATCTGGGTCACGTCGATAATCGCGTGACCCAGACTGTTGCCCGTAAGGACCTGGTGGAACGGATTTCCTGACGAACCGGAGACTCGACTTCGGAAGAGTCGCGCGCTAGCTCCTGGTAAACGACTAATCAGGACTTATCGCGGGGTGTGCTTCTAACTTCGCGATGGCTGCTTTGGCGGATTCGGCAACTGTGCCGAGGCCGTCGAAGTGGATTTTTCGGTTATCGTCGAGCAAAGTGTGAAGTTCCGGCAGAGCTTCCTTTGCGTTGAGTTGAACGAGGGCTTCGATGGCGAGCACGCGCATGTCGGAAGTTTTGTTGCGCAGCGTTGCAACCAACGGTGGGATCGCTGATTTGTCACCGATCGCTCCCAACGACCAAGGGACTGCCCAATTGACGTCGTCGTCGCTCAATAGTGAAACAAGAACAGGCACCGCCCGTGCATCCTTCAATTCTCCGAGGAGGTGTACGGTGTAAAAGCGATCATAGCGGATCTGCAGTTCCGGCGACGCCTGGCCCGCGTCGTCAATCTCGCGCACAGTTCGTTTCGTGGAGCGGTCACTGAGAATGTTCTTGATGACCTGAAACCCGCGGTCGTCTCCCAGCCTTCCAAAAATAAACGCTGCATTACCTCGCGCCTGCATGTCGTCGTTGCTCAACCAAGGGTCGAGCTCCGGAAGGACGCTGTTGTCGTGAAGCGCCACAATTTTCTCGGCTATCTCGAACTGTCGCCAGGACATCGTCGCGCTGTTAAACTGCGCAATCAGGCTGCTCGCAGACTCGACCGGTTCGGCGGCCTTGCTCGCGGAGAACTCGTAGCCCAATATGACTTCACAGCCGGCAATTTTCTGCCAATCGCCCAATCGCAGCGGCACCTGCGGAGTTACCGCCGCATCGCCGCACTGCACCGATCGCAGCACGATCCCTTCCGGATTCTTCAGAACACTGAACCCGTATTCGCCCGGCAGCACGCGCCGGAACGCGAACTTTCCCTCCGCGTCCATACGGCTGCCCTGCGCTCCCGACTCTTGCGATTGGATCCAGAGGATCACTCCGTCGGGAATTCCGGTCCGCGTTTTGTCCGTCTTCGCGACGCCTTGAATTTCTGCGAGGCCGCCAAGAGTCAAGCGCAGCACCACGTCCGCGTTAGTGACGTCGAACGTTGTATCTCCTTCTCCCAGGTATTCGGAATCTGCCCACGCAACACTTACGAGTTTGTAGTGCCCCGGCGGGATGTCGGGAATCACGTAGCTACCGTCCGCCACCCGCGAATATGAATGCGATCGACCTTGGATCATCACGCTGTAATGGCTTGGTTTCAGCGTGCCTTCAGGACCTTCTGGCCACACGATCACGCGGAAGCTTGGCTCGTGGTCTTCGGCTTGAGCAGGCGGCCTCGCGAGGGAGACAGAGTCCTCCTGACACCAGGAGGGAACTGGTGCGCCGAGAATTAGAAGCAACGCTACGTAGTGAATTCGCAAACTGAGAACATCATGGAACTTGTGGCGTTACCTTTGCAATCCTAGCCTTGCACAGCCGCAGTGCCTGGCAGCGGTAATCGGAAAGTGGAATCAATGCGACTCGGGTGGATAGGGGTCCTCCACACATGCCAAGCTGGTTGGCTTTTTCCCATCAGTCTTGGGGGCGACGGCAGACGGGCCACGGGGACAAGCCGACTGAGGGGACAGGACAGACGGGCTGTTTTCCGAGGCTATCCTTTGCCAAACCGTCTCATCGCAAAAGCAGTTTCCCCGCAACCACTTCCATCTTCTCGACTTCCGTCCGTCTCATTCGAATGATACTTACTAATAATAAGTATTGACAGTAATCAAAATCCATGCTATCATATTGCATGTTGTTTTCACCAGCCCCGTCCGCGCCTCCGCCCACCTCCTACAGGTTCCCGCCAGGAAAAAGGGCGTCCTATAATGTTTCTTGTAACTGGTTTAGAATCAACACTTCTGTAAGTGTTGATTCTGCTCCACTTAAACTTCCCCAGAATCAATGCTTACACGAAACCAGGGGGGAGGGGTGCGTTATGGTTAACCGGATTATCGTTAACCGGATTTGGCACGGCCAGAAGCCTCCCAGGGCATACGAAACGGAGCCCCATCGCCGATCGCCCAACTACAACCCGTAACCCACTGAGATTCCAGTAGGTTGAGAAGCTTGCCGTTGTTGCGTCTTTTTCCCGGGACCGCCCGTATACCCTGTAGAATGAGCGCGACATTTACATCTCTGGCCTCCGCACCTCTGAGGCCGATTCTTCTTTTCTCCGCCCAGATGGCCGACGACAACAAGGCCCTCGCCCAGGGGCTCAAGCGCCGCGACCCCGATCTCCTCGATCAGCTCATCGAGCAGTATCAGTTCCGGCTGTTCCGCTATTTGCTCTACCTGACCTCCAGCCGCGAACGCGCCGAAGACTTTTTCCAGGAAACGTGGATCCGCGTCCTTGAGCGCGGGCACCAGTACGACGGCAAGTTCAAATTTGAGGCCTGGCTGTTTCGCATCGCGCGCAATCTGGTCATCGACTGGCAGCGCCAGAAAAAAATGCAAAGTCTCGACGCGCTGCTCGATCCGGAAGAGGGCGCGCCCGTGGAGTTCGCAGCGCAGAATCAACCTTCCCCGTTGCATCTGGTTCTGACCGCGGAAGAAAAATCGGGCGTCCACGCTTCGCTCGGCCGCATACCGGCTGTCTATCGCGAAGTTCTCGTTCTCCGATTTCAAGAAGAGCTTGGACTCGAGGAAATTGCCGGAGTGCTGGCCGCGCCACTTTCCACGGTGAAGTCGCGGCTCTATCGCGGCCTCGAAGCTCTTCGAGGCGCGATGCAAGGAAGTGCTGCATGAGCGAAAATCTCCACGCCCGCGCCGAAAAGTGGATCGCGCAAGAGCGCATTGAAGGCATTTCCCAATCCGAGCGCGACTGGCTCGCCGCGCATCTGCGGGAATGCTCAGCCTGCGCGCAAGTTGCGCAACAAACAAACGATGCGCTTCGCGCCTTGCGCGGCTTGCCGCTTTCCTTGCCTCGCGGCTTGGCCGAACGCACGCAGTTCCGCGTGCAGCTCCGCGCACAAGAAATGCGCGAGCGCGAACCAAAGCGTCGCCTGCTGTGGATCATGTGCGCCATGTCCTGGGGATTAGGCATCGCCACCGCGCCCTACATCTGGCATGCCTTTGAGTGGGCCGGCGAACATCTCGGCGTGCCGAGGCTGCTTTGGGAAATGGGCTTCGGTTTGTGGTGGACGATTCCCGCGCTGGTCGCAGCGGCGGTCGTGGTTCTCGAAAACTTGCGTCAGGCAAATGAAGGCGATTGGTCCGGCCGCTGAAGTGAGGGGCGAGAATTCGAGAGAGGAATGAAATGTCAGACACTCAGCAAAAAATAACCGGGACTTTTAACGAGCGCATGCGGCTCATCCGGCTTCGCCGCAAAAAGGAAAATCTGCGCTTCTGGGAAGAGTTCCGCATCATTCCCAACGCCGTGATCTGGACTGTAGTTGTGTTGTTTCTGATTGCGCAGACTATCGCTTTTCTCGTGAATCGCTGGAACGCGGTTCACTATGGCCAGCTTTTTCCGTACGAACTGCGGGACACTCCCGCGCTAGCCTACCTGGCATTAGCGGGAATCGTCACCGTTGTATCACTCTTCATGGCGGCGATTATCCTTTGGGTTGCTTACGTGAACCGCGACGCGAAACGCCGCGGAATGAACGCCGCCGTCTGGACGCTGCTGGTGATCGTGCTGCTTCCCGCGTGGACCTTCGTCGGCTTCTTGATCTATTTCCTGATGCGCGAGCCCCTGCCCTATCCTTGCCCGCAATGCGGGAAAGCGGTCGGCGCGCGCTTCAACTTCTGCCCGAACTGCAAATGTAACCTGCATCCCAGCTGCCCGAATTGCAAACGCGAAGTCGTCGAAACCGACAAATTCTGCCCTTACTGCGCGCAGGATTTGGGAGCTGCGGCCCCAGCGGAGAACGCCACGCAAAGCATCTAACGCAGCGCGAAACCCTGCGGGTGTTACCGCGTCGATCGCGATCACGACGCGAGATTGGAGAAGTTCCCCGGAGCTAGTAACGTTCGACGGCGAGGGCTACCGCGTTGCCGCCGCCGAGGCAGAGCGCGGCGATGCCTCGCTTCAGGTTGCGCCGCTGCAATTCGTAGAGAAGCGTGACCAGGATGCGCGCGCCGCTGGCGCCAATCGGATGGCCGAGCGCGACCGCGCCGCCGTTCACGTTCACTTTTTCGGGATTCAGCCGTAGTTGACGCGTCACGGCAATGGCCGCGACCGCGAACGCTTCGTTTAGTTCGATGAGGTCGACTTCTTTGTCGCGGTCCCAGCCGGTCTTGGCGAGCAGCTTTTCGACGGCTTCCACTGGCGCCATCATCACCCACTTTGGCTCGACGCCGCTGACCGCTTGCGCGACGATTCGCGCGACGGGTTTCTTTCCGAGACGCGAGGCGTTGCGCTCGCTGGTGACAATCAGTGCGGCAGCTCCATCGTTGGTGCCAGGAGCATTTCCGGCCGTCACCGTCCCATCTTTCTTGAATGCGGGCTTCAACTTCGCGAGCGCTTCCATCGAAGTGTCTTCACGCGGCGATTCGTCATACTTGATGACGACCGGATCGCCTTTTTTCTGCGGGACTTCGATCGGCAAAATCTGCGCTTCAAAAAAACACGATTTGCGCGCGCGAACGGCTTTCTGGTGACTCTCGACGGCAAAGCGGTCCTGCTCTTCGCGCGTGATTCCGTATTTTTCTGCCACTAGCTCGCCGGTCATGCCCATATGAAAATCTTCGTATGCGTCCCACAAACCATCATGAATCATCGAGTCCACAACTTTTTGATCGCCGAGCCGGTAACCCGTTCGCGCAGTCGGCAGCAGGTAAGGACAGTTGGACATGGACTCCATCCCACCCGCAACAACCATCTCCGATTCGCCAAGCTGAACAGCTTGCGCGGCCAGCGCGACGGCTTTCAAGCCGGAGCCACAAACTTTATTGATGGTCATCGCGGCTACGCGCGGCGCGCAGCCACCTTTCAGGGCAGCCTGGCGCGCGGGGTTCTGTCCCAGTCCTGCTTGGACGACATTGCCGAGGATCGCTTCGTCGACTTCGCTGGAGTCGATTGCCGCGCGGCGGATGGCTTCGGCAACGATTTTTCCGCCGAGATCGACAGCGGAGAATCCAGCCAATCCGCCTTGAAACCTTCCAATGGGCGTGCGAACAGCAGAGAGAATGACAGGCGTATCCATGTGCGTGGTAATCCTCCGGAGGAGCTTCGATCACTATTATAGCGCGTTGCGGCGAGAGGTGCTGAGGCGGAGGACGGGCGAAGGCGCAAAGTTGAAGGGCGAAAATCGAAATTCGAAATTAGAAACACGAAACTCGAAGGGGGAATACGAAAAGCGGGCGCGTCAGCGAGAAAGGCGGACCAAAGTCCGCCTTTCGCTTTGCGACTGGTGGCTAGTTGCGCGGTCTTAATTTGCGGCCGCTCTTGCGCAATTTTCGTTTGCGTCAGGCACACCACGCAAACGGTAATACGGAGTGAACTGCGCGCGGCGATGAACTAGTTTGCGGCGGCTGCTGCGTCGGGCATGCCTTCGTCGGCGCTGGGACCGTAGAGGCCGGGAACGGGGACGCCGATCAAGCGGTAATAGACGGTGAGCTGGGCGCGGTGATGAATCATGTGGTTCATGCACATGCTGCGGATACAAGCGATCTTCGGCAGCGTGAAGATTTCCTTGCCGCCGGCGAGCAGCTTCCAGCCCTTCATCATGTCGGCATCGCTTACGGCAGCGAGAGCGGCGCGGGCTTCGGCACTTTCTTTGTCGAACGCGGCGAGAAGCTCAGCGCGATTCGATATTTTCGGCGGCTCGTAGCCCGGACCGTCGACCGGCGCGTAATCCAACTCGTCGGTGTTGATGGTCATGGTGATCCATCCCGGGACGGTGCCGATGTGGCTGGCGAGCCAGCCCACGGTGCCGGACTTTTCGTGCGGTTTCCACCCCCACTTGTCGTCGGGTACGCGCTCGAGCACCGTGCGGGTGCTCTTCATCTCTTGGTCAAATTCCGGCAGCATCGATTGTCCAATGGTCATGTCGGCCTCCTGTGAAAGGTATCCACTCGGCGGCGGGAATCATAGGCGAATGAAAAGCGAAATGTCAAGCTTTATTTTTCGGCGCAGCCATTCGCGGAACCTTTCGCGCGATATCCGCGCCGCGGGATGAAATTTCGCGAATGGCGGTTGACACCGACTTCGCCGGGTACAAAATATTCGTATGCCTCACCAACTCAGTACTTCGTATTTGCAAGATTCCATCGGACTGTTTCGTTATTACAAGAAACTAGGTGATCGCGCGATGGCGCAATGCCCGGACGAGTGTCTCTTCCTCACGCTCGATGCGGAATCGAATTCCATCGCCATTATCGTGAAACATCTTGCGGGCAACATGCGCTCGCGCTGGATGGATTTTCTGACCACGGACGGGGAGAAGCCGGATCGCAACCGAGATACGGAGTTTGAGACGCCGCCCTCCTCGCGCGTGGAACTTATGGAAATGTGGGAGCGCGGCTGGAAATATGTTTTCGATGCGCTGGAACCACTGACCGAGGCTGACCTGACAAAGACGGTTACGATTCGCACGGAACCGCATTCCGTGATGCAGGCCATCAACCGCCAAGTGGCGCACTACGCGCATCACGTGGGCCAGATCCTGTTTCTGGCCAAGCATCTTACCTTCACGAAGACCGGAAAATGGGAATCGCTCAGCGTTCCGCGCGGCAAATCCGCCGACATGAACGTCAAGGTAGCCGCGGGCAAATTCTCGCAGCGAGAAACTCTTTTCTCATCGAAAAAGGCTTGAAAGCTCCGTTCGTTTCCTCTTCGCCGCGAATTCCGTTACTCTGCTTACGTTATGGCAACGCTCTTTGATCTTGAACCAACCGGGGAAACTGGGCTGAAGTTGAATGATGCGCAGAGGCGCGCCATTACGCACGGGGAAGGGCCGCTGCTCGTGATTGCCGGGGCGGGGACGGGAAAGACGCGCGTCATCACCGAGCGAATCCGGCACCTGCTGCAATCGGACGAGTCGCTTAGCGGGGAAAATATTCTGGGGCTGACGTTTACGAACAAAGCAGCGGGAGAAATGAAGGCGCGCGTGGTGCGAGCTACGGGCGAGCGCGGAAAAAACGTGACGCTGGCGACGTTTCACGCTTTCTGCGAGAGCCTTTTGAAGGAAGCGGCGCCGGAGCGATTGATGATCGACAAGGTCGATCACTGGATATTGCTGCGGAGAAGTTTGGAGCGGTTGAAACTCGACAAGTACCGGCGGCTAGCCGATCCGGGGCAGTTTTTGAATGACTTTGTAGAGTTCTTTTCCCGCTGCCAGGATGAACTGGTTTCTTCCGAGGACTACCAGCGGTACGCCGACGGTCTGGCAGGGCAACTGGAGGCCGAACGCGAGGCGCTGGACGAGGATACTTTCAAGGAACGGGCCGAAGAGGTGGCGCTGCAACAGGAAATCGCGCGTGCTTACCGGGCGAGCGAAGAGTTGCTGCGGGAGAAGAAGCGCGTATCGTTCGGGTCGCTGATAACGGGAGCGGTCGAGCTTTTGGAGACGAATCCCGAAGTTCGCCGGGCGCAGCAGGAAAAATTCCGTTACATCCTCGTCGACGAGTTTCAGGACACGAATATCGCGCAGCTGCGGTTACTCGAATTGCTGGCGGGCGACCGGAAAAATATCGTGGCCGTCGGCGACAGCGATCAGGCGATTTATCGCTTCCGTGGTGCGTCTTTCGGCAGCTTCAAACTTTTTCTGGAACGCTTTGCGGGCTGGCGCGAAGGGCAGGACTCGACGCCATTCCGCGTTTCGCTGGTGGAAAATTACCGCTCGACGCCGAACATTCTACGCGTGGCCACGCAAGTCATCGCACAAAATACGGTGAGCGCGGACTTTCCGAAGAAAGTTCTGAGCGCCAACAAGGAAGAAAGCGAAAAGATTCGCATCGTGGAACTGGAAACGGAAGAAGAGGAGGCACGCTGGATCGCGAGCGAGCTGCAGCGGCTGCACGCGGCCGGGCGCAAGTGGCGCGATTTTGCCGTGCTTTATCGCCAGCACGCACACCGGGACGAGCTTGTTGAAGAACTTTCGAGACAGAGAATTCCGTTTGTCATCAGCAAGCTCTCGATTCTCGATCATCCGCTGGTGAAAGACGTTCTTGCCTACTTGCGGCTGATTGCGACGCCGTTCGACGACATTTCCTGCGCACGCGTCCTGGCTGCGCCCGCGTGGGGGTTGGAACCCCGCGATCTGGTGCGGCTGGCGGAGCGCGCGCGCAAAGAGAAAAAGGCGCTCTACGACATGCTGCAAGTGCCGCAGGGCAAGCTCCCGTTCGATGGGTCGCACGCGGCACTGGGCCGGCTCGTCGAGTTCGCATCGGAACAGCGGAAAACGCTGCGACGGCGAACGGCACGGGAAATTCTCGGCGATCTTCTCGAATGGCTGGACACCGCGCAACGCGCGAGCGCGCAGGACCGCAAGTACGTCACGCGGCTTACCGAATTTCTGAAAGAATGGGAGCCGAAGAGCGAGACGCGCGGCCTGGCCGAATTCGTGGAGTATCTCGATTACTATTCGCAAGCGGGCGGAACGATCAGCCTGGAAGAGGATTTTCCCGGCGACGCGGTCCAGCTGATGACGGTGCACGGCGCGAAGGGCCTGGAATTCCCCCAAGTATTTCTGCTGCGGATCAATAACAAAAAATTCCCGGCGATCGGGCGCTCGCGGGTGTTCGAATTCCCCGCGGCGCTGATGAAAGAAGGCGAACCTGCCGAGCAGTTTCATATTCAGGAAGAGCGGCGACTGTTCTACGTGGCGCTGACGCGCGCGGAAAACCGGCTAACGCTCACAACGCTGACAGAAAAGAAAGGAAAGATACCGGTCTTCCTTGAAGATATTTTGATGGAACCCGCGATCAAGCGGCGGGACGTCCATCACATGAGTCCGAAATTGCCGGACGCTTCTCCAACAACAAAAAAAGAAGCCGCAGAGGCGGACGATCCCCGGCTATTCCCTGCTTCCGCGGAGCCGCCGAAGATTTTTTCGCGCATCGCGGATTGGGCTCTGGAATTCCATCCGCCGACGCCCGAACCGCTCACTCTGAGCCCTTCGGCAGTCAGCGGCTATCGGAGTTGCCCGCAGCAGTATTTATTCAGCCGGTCGTGGTCGCTGAAGGAGGGGCCGAAGGCGGTACTGAGCTTTGGCAGCGTGATGCACACGACGATTAAGCGATTTGTGGACCAGTTGCGGAAGGGCGTGAAGCTGCCGTTTGAAGAGGTGGCGCGGATTTATGAAACGGAGTGGACCTCGGCAGGATTCGAAGACGACTATCAGGAGAAAGGGTACAAGCAAGATGGACTGGAGCAGCTGCGAGCTTTTCATAATTCGATGCTAGAGACGCCGCCGCAAGTGCTCGAACAGGAAAAATCATTCGAACTACCGCTGGAGAACAACGTGACGATCATCGGGCGGATGGACCAGGTAAATTCGCTGGGGCGCAAAGACGTGGAAATCATCGACTACAAAACGGGCAAGCCGAAGAAGGATGCGGATGCGAAAAAGGATTTGCAGCTTAGCCTGTACGCGCTGGCGGCGAAAGAAATTTTCGAATGGAATCCGGTGCGGCTGGTGTTCCACTACTTGCAGAACAACCAGGTGCAAGTGACGACGCGGGATGCGAAGCAACTGGATGAGGCGCAAAAGATTGTGCTGGAGGCGGCGGCGGACATTCGGGCCGGGCAATTCCCCGCCAAACCTGGGTTCGTTTGCAGGAGCTGCGCTTACCGGCCCATCTGCCCGGCGCACGAAGAGGCGCTGAGCAACTGAGCCGAATTGAAGAGCACTCGGGCCTAATTCGAAGTAAAGTAGAACATCCCCTGAAACCCCACCAGAGGTGCTGACATGAACCGCAAGCTGATCTACCTTTTTCTGTGTGTACTGGGGTTCGCGCTTCCCTATTGGCAATTTCTACCGTGGGCGATGGAGCACGGGCTGAACGCGCGCCTCTTCGTGCAGCAATTGTTCGCCAACCGTATCGGGGCATTTTTTGGATTGGATGTGCTGGTTTCCGCAGTAACGCTGATCGGATTTGTCCGCGTGGAAAGCGCTCGGCTGAAAATGCACATGATGTGGCTTCCTATCATTTCGGTCTTGCTGGTGGGCGTATCGCTAGGGCTGCCGGTCTTTCTGTATTTGCGCGAGAGGGAGCTGGAGAGACGTGCTTCCGCAATGCTGTGAGCCGGGGACATCAGAAACGCGTACAGGCCGACGCAAGCGCCACTTACTGAGTAGCTGTGGCGAACAAATCGAATTATTGCGCGACGGCGCCAGCGTAATAGCGGTTGCGCGTGAGGATGGTGAGGCCTTCGCGTTTCACGCGGACCTCGACGTCGTGATATTCCTTGACGCGGCTGGTATCCCGGGGAATGTAAGCAAGTGTGTACTCGTTGCGGGCTTCTTCCGTGACACGTGAGTAGAGATCCTGGAGAGATTCCTTTTTGGCGGCGTAAAAGACATCGCCGCCGGTGGCGTGGGCGTAGGCGGAGAGGCGCTCAAAGCGGCGGTCGTAAAAGGCGCTGCCGACACCGACGGAGAAGACGGAGATACTGTGAGCGAGGACCTCCTTGACGGTGTTGTCGTACGTGTTGGTGTTGTACTTTTTGCCGCCGTCGACGCCATCGCTGACGATGAAGATGATCTTGCGACGGTTGCGGGGGCGGGTTTTTAGAAGCTCGGCGGCGGCGAAGACGGCATCGTCGAGCGCTTTGGTGGGTTGGGCGAGGATGGTGCGGGTGGATTCGGGAACCGAGGGTGAACCGTCGGGCGCATGTCCGTTGATGCTCGGCCCGTTGAAAGGACCGCCAGGAGAGAGCACGTTGGTATGGCTATCGAGCTTGGTGCGGCGGAGTTCGGTGAGAAGCTGGTCCTGATTGCTGGTAAAGCCCTTGCCGGGATGAAAAAACTGGTCGAAGCGGCAGACGAAAGCTTCGTCGAGGTCGCTCATGCCGCCAACGATGGCATCGAGGCTGTCTTCGACCTCCTTGGCGTCACTTTTTTTCAGATCGTTGTCGATCAAGACGACCATCGAGAGAGGGAAGGCTTCGGCGGTGAAGACATCGACTTTTTGCTCGACATTGTCTTCAAAAATACGAAACTCGTCCCTGCCGAGATCCGGTACGAGGCGGCCTGAGCGGTCTTTTACGGTGACGGGAAGCACAACGAGGTTTGTGTTCACGGTAATCTTGGCGCGCGCGTCGCTCAACCGAGGGTTGTCCGGCGGCGGGGGCGAAGGCTCCTGAGCGGCAGGAGAAGCTTCCTGGAGAGTGGGCGCCGCGAAACCAAGCCACGCGGCGGGAGCGGCAAGAAAGAGAACGCAAGTGATGCCTGCGATTTTTCGTAGACTTTTCATAGTCCTAAGGCCAAACTTCCTCTCGAAGTGGGTGCCGCGGCGGACCCGGTCGTTCCGGAGACGCATCCATCGCACCGCTTCCTAGCATCTTAACGAGGCGAAGAACCCCAGCGGAGCGTTCCAGCCGGGCATCTCTCGTCAAGGAAAGTATACATGTCTTCTCACAAGAAACTCGCGGCCCTGTGCGTGAGTTCGATTCTGGCGGCTGCCATGGCGCTGCCCGCGTTACCGCAAGAGCCTGTAGCGCAAGGGCCTACGATCAAAACGAGCGTAAACCTGGTCAACCTGTTCGTGACGGTGCGCGACAAAAGCAAACGAATCGTCACGGACCTGAAGCAAGAGGATTTCAAAGTCGCCGAAGACAATCAGGACCAGAAGATCGCCTTCTTCTCGAAAGAAGTGACGCTGCCGATCACGCTGGGGTTGCTTATGGATACGTCGGGAAGCGAACAGTACATGCTGGGTGCGATACAGGATGGAGCGAGCAGCTTTTTGAACAGGGTGATGCGCAAGGGCGACGAAGCGATGATCATGACCTTTGATCTGGACGTGGACCTGCTATCGGATTTCACGGACGACCGGTCGCAGCTGAACCGCGCGATTCGCAAAGCGCAAATCAATACGGGCGGAGGAGGCGGGCCTGTTACACCGGGAACAATTCCGCAATCGGGAGCAAAGGGTACGAATTTTTACGACGCCGTTTATCTCGCTTGCAACGAAAAGCTTTCGACTGAGGCTGGGCGCAAAGCGATCGTAGTGTTGACGGATGCGGAAGACAATGGAAGCAAAGTGCGCGTGGAAGAAGCGATCGAAGCGGCGCAGCGGACGGATACAGTGGTGCACATATTGCTGGTCTACGACCCGCACTACGGAGCGAATGCCAGTATTGCCAAGAAAATTACGGACGAAACCGGCGGGCGGATGATCGTGGTGAACAACGAGAAGCATCTGCAGGAAGCGTTCGATCAAATCTCCGAGGAACTGCGCAGCCAGTATACGGTGGGCTACTATCCGACGAATTCGGCGCGAGATGGGAAGTTCCGGAAGATCAAGATTGATGTGACGGGGAAAGATTTGAAGGTACTGGCCCGCAAAGGGTATTACGCGCCAAAGAGCTAGAAGAGGTTGGATCATACTATTGCAGCGTCTGGTTAAAGCCATTTTGCTTGCTTTCGCGTTGGGGCGTATGACTCGTCTGTTCGCACATCACTGGACTGGATCACGGATTGACCGCGCCTGCGTCCGCGTCTAACATCTACTGTCGTTCCCACGGATCAGATGATTAACGAGACTGTCGCCCACTACAGGATTCTGCGGAAACTCGGCTCGGGCGGCATGGGTGTGGTCTATGAGGCCGAGGACACCAAGCTCGGCCGGCGCGTGGCGCTGAAATTCATACCGGAAGCGAACGAGCGCGATTCACAGACTCTCGAACGATTTCTGCGTGAAGCACGGGCGGCTTCGGCGCTCAATCACTCCGCAATTTGCACAATCCATGCCATTGAGGAACACGACGGGCGGACGTTCATCGCGATGGAACTGCTGGTCGGTAATTCTCTGGACAAGGTCCTTGGAGCCGGCCCGCTGCCCATCAATCGGACTGTGGAAATCGGGATTCAGCTTGCCGATGCCCTCGATGCAGCGCACAAAAAAGGCATCGTGCATCGGGACATCAAGCCGGCCAACATTTTTGTAACGGAATCTGGCGCCATCAAGATTCTGGATTTTGGACTTGCGAAAATCCTGCCCCGTGCTTCCGACGATGGCGAAGACCACACGCTGGACTCGCCCAATAACGCTTTGCTGACTAGCCCGGGGATGGCGGTGGGAACGATCCAATATATGTCACCAGAGCAGGCGCGCGGCGAGGAGATTGATGCGCGCAGCGATCTATTCTCGCTAGGAGCCGTGCTGTATCAGATGCTGACCGGGAAGCAGGCTTTTCCGGGCGCAACGAGCGCGGTGGTTTTTGACAACATCCTTCGCAATGCACCGGTCGCGACGGCTAACTTCAATCCAGATATTCCGCCGGAGCTGGAGCGCATTCTGAATAAGGCGCTGGAAAAACACCGGGACATGCGCTACCAAGTGGCCGCGGAATTTCGTGGCGATCTCAAGCGGTTGCAGCGCGAAATCGATTCGGGCAGCCGGCCAGCGAGTACGCAAAGGTCCGCAGCGCGCGTCTCGACGATCACCGAAGGGCCCTCTTCAAAGACGCAGGTGACGCCTTCGGGCAGTTCGGCCATTGTTCAGGCTGCGAAGCGACACAAGATTGGCACGGGCCTCACGATTTTTGGCATTCTCGTCGTGGTGGCCGCAGCGGCTTATGGCGTTTACTCGATCGTTCTTCGCAACCATCACGTTCCTTTTGAGACTTTCACCATCGAAAATCTCACCAACAATGGCCATACCGCGCACGCGGCAATCTCGCCGGACGGCAAATATCTTCTGAACGTCCACGACGAAAACGGACTGCAGTCTCTCTGGCTACGCCACATCCCCACCGCAAGCAATACCCAGGTTCTCCCGGCTGCGGCGACGCGCTACTTTGGCCTCGCCTTTTCACCGGACGGCAACTACATCTTTTGCGTCCGTCGAGATGAGGAGGAACACACGCTTTCTTCGCTGTATTCCGCGCCCGTTCTAGGCGGCACGCCTCATCTGGTGCTGAAAGACGTTGACAGTCCGATCACGTTCTCCCCAGACGGAAAGCGCTTCGCCTACCTTCGCCAGGACCACGACTCCCCTAGCTTTGATTTGCTCCTGGCCAACAGCGACGGATCGCCCGACCGCACCCTCTTCAAAGAAAAAATCCTTCCCGGCGGTAACAATCGTTACACGCCCGCATGGTCGCCCGACGGGAAGATTATCGTGATCCCTGTCCCTCAGGCTGACCAAGGCTTTAACACAGCCTTGCTTGCTGTGGATGTGGATACAGGCAAGGAACACGTCGAAGCTGCTCCGGCATCGCGCGTGTATCACTACCCCGCGTGGATGCCCGACGGCAAATCCCTGCTGGTTTCGGACTTCTCGTCTCTTGCGGCCCTGAACGTTCAACTGGGTATGATCAGCTATCCTGACGGGCAGTACCGCCGCCTGACAACCGACACGAACCTGTACCTATATCCATCCGTGGCTGCCGATGGCCGCACCGTCGTAGCCAGCCAAGTCCAGGAGAAGTTTCAGATTCAGATTGCCAGCGTGTCGCAACCTGACGACGTGCATCCCCTTCCGCTTTCTTCTCGAAGCGCCTTCTGGTCCTGGGATTGGACCGACGACGGGCGCATAGTGCTTCCCCAGTACCCCGACATCCGCGTGGTTAAGCCAGAAGGCGGCGAAACAGTGGTCTACTCGGATGCGGATCACTTTGCCGATCAAGTGGTCTCGTGCGGAAATGGACGTTACTTCGTGTATCGCGCTCCAGGCCGCTCCGCCAAAACTACGTTCAACCTTTGGCGAATGACCACCTCGGGAACGGATTCCAAGCAGCTCACCTTCGGCGCCGCCGATGCCGATCCCTTCTGCTCGCGGGATGGCCAATGGCTCTATTACATCGATCAGACGGATAATCAGGCCTTAAAACGTGTCTCGGTAGATGGCGGATCCCCGGAAACCATCCTCAGTCCCGCCAATGGAATCACGAGCTTGTCCCCGGATGGCAAATCTCTCGCCGGGTATGAAGTTCGTGAACTCGATCACAAGCTGACGCTCAAGATATACACAATCGACGACAAAAAATTCTTCTACCATGACGTGGATCAGAACGCCACCTGGCCCATCCAATTTGCTCCCGACGGCAAAGGCGTAGTCTATTCGGTCATTCAAAAAGGCGTGAGCAACTTGTGGTTACAGCCGCTCGATAACTCGCCCAGCCGTCGACTCACCCGTTTCACTTCGGAAAGCATCGGAGCCATTCGATTCTCGAGGGACGGCACCAAGATCGCCATCGAACGTGGCCATTCGGAGTCCGACGCAGTTCTGCTCCGCGACACGACGCGCTAGGCGCGCACCGGAAGACGAGCTACAAGGGGCAAAGAGAAACGCACGAAATAATAGGCTAAAATTTTCCGAGCTGCCTCGATTAGTTGGGAGCAGGCCCCGAAGGACTTGGCTGGCTGGTATTCTCGCGATTGGCCTTGGCAAAATAGCCGCGGCGCGCGCGCACCTGATAGCCTTTGTGGTCAGGCACTTCTATACGGATGCGGTGGTAGCGGCCATCGAGGACATAGTTCGTGGGGATGTAGGCGATCGAATACTGATTGCGCAGCTCGTCACCAATATCCTGGAACGACTGGTCCAAATCATCGACGTGATAGGGGAAAAAGGCGCGTCCACCGGTTTCATCGGCGAGGTCCTGGAGAATCTTGTCGCCCTCGGTCAAGTGGGTCTTGCGGTTGGCTAATTTATCGGGATCGGTCTGCGAAAGCTGAATCCACTGGGTGCTGGTGCTAATCGTGTAGATCACGACGCTGGTGCGCTGGGCCATCTCGATCGCTTCAGAGCGCGTGTGAGTGGAAAGATTGTCGTCGCCGTCGCTGATCAGGATCATGACTCGCCGCACGATGTCCGGTTGATCGCCGGGAGGGCGAGGGGGATGGCTGAGCTGGTTCTGGCAGGCGTCGTAAATGGCATCGTAAATGGCCGTGCCGCCGCCGGCGCGCGTCTGCATGATCTGGTCTCGCAATAGTCCGGCATCGCTTGTGAACGCCTGGACAACCTGCGGCTCGTCGTCGAAGGTCATGACGAAAGCTTCATCGCGGCCGCGCCGCAAAACGCTGAAAAGAAAATTGATCGAGGCATCCTGCTCGAATTTGATGCGATCGCGGATGCTGTTTGAGGTGTCCACGAGCATCCCTATGCGCAACGGCAAGTCGGTCTGTTTGCTGAAGTAGCGGATATCCTGGGGGAACTTTTCATCGAAAATCTGAAAGTCTTCCTTTTGCAGGTCAGGAACAAGTTTGTTGCGACGGTTGAGCACAGTAAACAACACGTCGACGAGGTTGACGACGGTGATGATCCGCTGAGGGCTTTGCGGGTTGGCGGCTTTTTCGCCCTGTGGAGGGGCCTGACTCGGACGCGGTGCGGAAGTCGCGGTTTGCGCCTGAGGAGCCGGCTGTTGCGCACGGTCGCTGATTGCCGTCGTCAGCAAAACCGCTACAAGAAGAAGAGAAATCAGTGCCCTGGACATGTCAGTTGATTATAGGTAGGGAGCGAGCGCAGCGTCAATTCGCCGGGAATCGGCTCGCGCGGCCGCGGAAAGATTGTGGAGGAACGCGCACAACTCCGGCGGCAGCGGGGCACGGACCTCGATCCATGCTCCGGTCCTCGGTTGCGAGAACCCGAGGCGCGCAGCGTGTAAAAAGTTCCGGCCCAGCACAGGCATCGCCGTTTCCTCCCGCTTATTAGACGCGCCAATCGCGGTTCGGGCGTCCAGGCGAATTTGCGAGGCCGCGCCATAGAGAGTGTCGCCGACCACGGGATGGGCAATCGCCGAAAAATGGACGCGAATCTGATGAGTCCGTCCGGTATGGAGTTGGACTTCGACGAGAGTGGTACCGTCCACCTCGACGAGCGTTCGCCAGTCCGTGCTGGCTTGGCGCGCGTTGCCAGCCAGGCCGCTGGCCTTAGAGCCCTTGCCGCGCAGCCCGCTCACCGGTTTGTCGTGATGGACGGCCATCCGCGTCCGGCGGTGCAAATCGCGGCCAATGGCAAGTTCTATGCGGCCTTGCTTTTCCTTCAGCAAGCCCTCAACGAGGGCAAGATAGGTCTTCTTCACCAGGCGCTGGCGAAAGGCTTCGGAGAGTTTGGCATGGGCAAAATCGTTCTTCGCCACCAGAATGACACCGGAGGTGTCCTTGTCCAGGCGGTGGACAATCCCGGGACGCAAGGCGTCGCCGCCGCGCGAAAGAGACTGGCCACGGCCGAGAAGCGCGTTGACGAGAGTACCTCGCGAGTTGCCCGCGCCCGCGTGCACGGTCATTCCGGCAGGTTTGTTGACCACGATGACGTCGTCATCTTCGTAGAGGATGTCGAGCGGAATGGATTCGGGTTCCGCGCGCGAAGGTGGCCGCGCTTGCGCATCCACGGCGATTCTCTGGCCGGCGCGCAAGCGATGCGCACCCTTCGGCGGCTTGCCATCGACGAGCACGAGTCCCGCTTCAATTAATTCCTGGATGCGAGTGCGGCTCAGTTCGGGCAGTTGAGCGGCGAGATAGCGATCCAATCGCTCGCCCGCATCGTTTTCCGCGACGAGGAGCTTGTGTGTAATGGGCGGAGGCACGAAAGGATTCTAGCAGCTTGGCTCCGCTGCGGAACAAACGGGCAGCACGGCTTTTCAAACGGCTAGCGAGCTAGCCGGGCGGAACAGCCCGTGGCTATTTCTTCGGATGCGAATTGCTGAGTGCCGAAGAGGAAAGGAGAAACTGTCCCTCGGCATTGTCCGTCAGGGATAGCTTGATTCTTCCGGAGGCTTTTGTGACTTCCTCGAAAGTCATGCGAAGGTAATAGACTTTTCCGGCTTCCACATGCATGGTAATGGCTCCGCCGACTCTCTCGGACGTTTTCTTGAAAACATTCGACTGCCATTCCGTGCAGACGCTGTGCTCGCCTGGCGCCCCGGAAAAGTAGAGGAAGGACTTGCCGTTGGTTGCGCCAACCCAGGAGCCGTCGACGCCAATCCGCATCGTGGGGCCGGTAAAATCGTCTTCAAAAACATAGACGATGGCCTTGCCTTCCTCAGGCTGAGCCAAGAGATGCAGCGTGTCCGCCAGCTTTACGTCGAACTGGGTTTGGCTGGGCCCACAGCCCGCAGCGGTCCGGGCGGTGGCGGCCTGATCCTGCGCAAACGCGGGCGACGCATGGAGAAGCGCCGCCGCGAAGAAAGCTACAAACAGTTGTATTCGCATCATAACCTCCGTGACCAGGCACACGTGTAGCTCCACACCTTGGCTCACGCGTTACCTTTGGTGATCCAGCGACCCGAAGAACGGATTAGGTAGCCGGAGTTTCGTTGAAGCTCTGCTCACATCGTAAGACGTGTTTCCGCCAGGTTCGGTTTCGAGGCAAAAATAGTGCAAACGCAATGACAGCGTTATTTTTTTTCGGGAGTTCTCGCGGGAGAAAAGATCAAATCCAAGATGAGCAGAATCGCGCCGATGGTGATCGCGGAGTCAGCGACGTTGAAGGCGGGCCAGCGGTAGCTCCCGAGCCATACTTCGAAGAAGTCGGTCACTGCTCCGTGAAGAATTCGGTCGGTCACGTTTCCGGTAGCTCCGCCGAGCAAGAGAGCAAGGCCCGCGCAGGCCAGGGCACCGCCTTGGCCTGCGACCAGCAGCCACGCGAGGGCGCAAATCACGGCCAGCGCGCCAACTGTCAGCACAATACGCAGCCACGGGGAATGCGAATCCGCAAACATGCTAAACGCGATCCCTGGATTACGGCTGTGCACCAGGTAGATGAAGTGGTGCACGACTTCGTGGCGCCAGGTTTCGTCGGTTTGGGTTTCGAACCACGCTTTGGTGGCGCGATCGGCCACCACAATTCCCAGGGTGAGCCAGAGCCAACGCAGACGGGCGGGCAATTTCATGAACGGTCGAGCTCCAGTTCTTCGATTTCTGCGAGCGCTTCGCTGCAGCGCTCGCAGACGGTAGGGTAGCGCGAATTCTCTCCCACATGCGTGGAGTAGTTCCAGCAGCGTTCGCACTTTGCGCCGTCAGCGCGCAAAACTTCAACCTGAACCGGTCCGGAGTTATCGTCGGGCGCAGGCGAATCCAAAGGCAATATCTCCACCTGGGAAACGATGAACAGCGCCGGCAATTCCTTTGCGCGCATCCGCAGAAACATCAGATGAGGGTCCTTTGAGCGAAGCCGAATCCTGGCTTCGAGGGAAGCATTCAGGAATTTTTGCGCGCGCGCGTGTTCCAACTTCAGAAGGACTTGCGCCCGCAGCGCACGGAGGTTTTCCCACTCCGCTTTGACGTTCGGCGGCAGATTTGATCGCAGCGAAACCTCCTCCGGGAAGAGGCTGATGTGCACGTTATCCGGTTCGCCGGATAGCTTTGGCATGTGCTTCCATATTTCCTCGGCGGTGAAAACCAGGATGGGCGCGGCAAGACGCACGAGCGCGCTGGTGATTTTCCAGATTGCCGTTTGCGCCGAACGGCGGGAACGGCTTCGCGCGGCTTTCGTGTAGAGGCGGTCCTTCAATACATCAAAATAAAACGCACTGAGATCGACGACGCAATAATCATGAATGGCGTGGTAGACGCGATGAAAGTCGTAGGCAGCGTACCAATCGCGGCACTTCTTCACCAAGTCCCCGGTGGGCTCCAGCATCCAGCGGTCGATTTCCTCGAGGTCTTCGTTGGCAAGGGCGTCGCGCCCCGGTTCGAAGTCAAACAAATTGCTGAGAGCGAAGCGAAACGTGTTACGAATCTTGCGGTAGGCGTCGCTGAGCTGCGTCATGACGCGCTCGCTCATTTTGACGTCGGCCTGATACTCCTGCGAGGCGACCCAGAGCCGCAGCAAATCCGCTCCCCATTTTTCGCAAATTTCGCTGGGGAGAACCACATTCCCGAGAGACTTGGACATGGGGCGGCCGTGCTCATCGAGGGTCCAACCGTGCGTAACCACGCTGCGGTAGGGCGCATGATCACGTAAACCAGTGGCGATCAGCAGCGAACTCTGAAACCATCCGCGGTACTGGTCTGGGCCTTCCAGATAAACATCCGCGGGCCACTCGTCGTTCTTCAATACGGCGAGATTCGAGGAGCCCGCGTCAAACCACACATCTAAAATGTCATTTTCTTTACGCCAGGTTCCGGCGCCGCACGCGCATTTCGTCCCAGCGGGCAGCAACTCCTCTGCCGAATACTTGTACCAAGCGTCGGCGCCTTCTCGTTCGAACCACTTCACCACGTTGCGCAGCGCGGCAAAATCTTCCAGTCGTCTGCCGCACGCATCGCAATAAAAAACAATGATGGGTACTCCCCAGAATCGCTGGCGCGACACGCACCAATCCGGCCGCTGCTCGATCATCTCGTAAATCCGTTCCTCGCCCCACGCGGGAATCCACTTTACGCCGTGAATTTCTTCAAGCGCCTCCGCGCGCAAGGTTTTTTCTTCGCCGTGCGCAGCCTGATCCATTTTGATGAACCATTGCTCCGTGGCGCGGTAAATCACGGGATTGTGGCAGCGCCAGCAGTGCGGATAACTGTGGACGTAGCTATGGTTTCCCAGAAGGGCTCCGCGGTCATCGAGCAACTTGACGATGATCGGGTTGGCTTCGAAGACGTTTTTGCCTTTGTATTCCGGCAAGCCTTCGAGGTACACGCCCTTGTCGTCGATCGGCGCATAGATTTCGAGGCCATATTTTTGCCCGGAAAGAAAATCGTCCGAACCTTGGCCGGGCGCGGTATGCACGATCCCGCTGCCCTGATCGAGAGTTACATAGTCGGCCAAAATTCCCGGGACCTGGATTGGCAAGAAGGGATGCTGAATTTTGACGCCCTCAAAATCGCGGCCTTTCCACCGCGAACGGACGCGCGCTTGCTGAATTCCACATTCCGCCTGCAAGGCGGCCACACGCTCGGCGGCAAGCAGAAGCGCGCCCTTTTCCGTATCCACCACCACATACTCGTAGAGCGGATGAAAGGCCAGCGCGCGATTGTGCGGCAATGTCCACGGGGTGGTCGTCCAAATTACAGCGCTTACGCCGTTCAGCCCGGCACGTTCGCCGTTTGCGTCGGCGACCAAGCCGAACTTCGCCCAAACCGAAGAGCTGGTGTGATCCTCGTGTTCGACCTCGGCTTCCGCCAGCGCTGTAGCATCGTATATGCACCAATACACGGGCTTCCTGCCGCGATAGGCGAAGCCTTTTTCCATGAAATCAAGAAGCGCGCCCGCGACGACCGCCTCGTATTCATGGTTCATCGTTAGATACGGGTCATCCCAGCGCCCCAGAACACCCAATCGCTGGAAATCGCGCTTGTGCTGTTGGACATAGCGCGTTGCAAACTCACGGCAAAGCCGGCGAAATTCTGCCGGTGGAACTTTTCCCTTTCCGCCAAGCTCCTTTTCCACCTGCGTCTCGATCGGCAGGCCGTGGCAATCCCACCCGGGAACGTACGGCGCGTAATGTCCTGCCATGCTTTTGGACTTGACGACGAGATCCTTCAAGATTTTGTTGAGCGCAGTGCCGAGATGGATGGTTCCCGTGGGATAAGGGGGACCATCGTGTAGCACAAACAGTGGCTGGCCCTTGCGGGCTTCTAGAATTCGCTCGTACAGACCGGACTCTTGCCAAGCCGCAAGCTGTTTTGGCTCGTTCTGGGGGAGCCCCGCCTTCATAGGGAAATCGGTCTTAGGCAGGTTCAGAGTTTTCTTGAGTTCCAGAGGTTCGGCCATTTCAAAGTGTGCCCGCAGCTTCGCTTGCTGGATTCGGAGGCCGTCCCTTGGTTCAGGTATTCAGCCAGAAACATCGGAAAGCGGTGTAATCGCGTATGTTACAATGATTGAGTGCTGGTGTCAGCGGCTGGGGTCGCGCAACCTTTCCCAGCTTGCCCGAATCTTATCGATTTAGGACGCCCAACGCAGCCCAACTGCGTCTAAATCAGGGAGAAGATGGTGCCGGATCTAATCGTCAATTTGGTTCCGCCGGAAGCGACGAAGGCGGGCGTGTCCGCCGCCGGTCATGAGGCCGTTCCAGTACCGGCAGCGGCGGTCCCCAAGTTTGGCGCGCCAGCGCTGCTCATCCCCGACAACTTTTGGTCCAACCTCAAACAGTTTTTGACCGAGCGCCCAGTGAAAGTGCGTGAGCGAGCGGATGCGCCCTTTGTGAAGCCACGGTTTGGCACGGGAGTTGTGGACAATTTCAAAGACTTCTTCAGTTCGCGGCCGGTGCCGAAGGGCCCTGTGAACAGCCGGCTTGCCGTGTCTTGGGGCACGAATTTCGGCGGATTTGGCACGCGGCTCAAGGAGGCATTCTTTCCGACAAAGCTTCCGCCCGCGAACTTCACGAGCAAGCCGTTGAAAGTGAAGGATATCTGGACCAAAGACGAAAACTTCGGGTGGACACAGGTCATTTCGTTCGCCATTCACGGCAGCGTCTTCGCGCTGGTCATTTTGATTCCTCTGTTTTGGCATTTCGGGTCTGCCACGCAGGCAAAAAACAAAGTTGGGGTGGACGTGACGCCGCTCGATATTTCGCCCTATATGGCGAAACTCCCGGCGGGCGCAAAGAAAGCTGGCGGCGGTGGCGGGGCTAATGACCATACGCTGACTCCGGTGAACAAAGGCAAGCTACCCAAGTTCCAGTGGACACAATTCACGCCGCCGCAGGTAAAGCCACAGAATCCTGATCCGAAGCTGGCGATGGATCCTTCCCTGCTTGGTCCACCCGACCTGAAAGTTCCGAATCTAAATGCCGCGAATTTTGGCGACCCGATGGCGAATGGCGTGAGCGACTCGCTCGGCCATGGAAATGGGACGGGCATAGGCAGCGGCACAGGCGGCGGGCTAGGGCCCGGCGAAGGCGGAGGTACGGGCGGCGGCGCGTTTCGTGCGGGCGTAAACGGTGTGGGCGTTCCAGAATGCATCTATTGCCCATCGCCGATGTACTCGGATGATGCGCGCAAAGCGAAGTACATGGGGATTGTTGTTTTGGAAGTGACGATCACACCCGATGGCCGCGCCATCAACATTTCCATCGCCAAGGATCCTGGAATGGGCCTCGGGGAAAAGGCAGTCGAGGCGGTTCGCACCTGGAAGTTCAGGCCTGCCGCGGGACCGAATGGCAAGATCGTGGCTGTGCAAGTGCCGATCGAAGTGACGTTCCGCCTCTATTAGCTCCCTACTTCACGCAGAAGTTCATTTCTCAATTTCACTCTTCACTTACGTTCAGGAATTCCTGCAGGCAACCAAATTCTAATTACGCACTTCTGACTAGCCGACTGGTGCCCGCCTCCAGACGTTTTCGGGCCAAAGCGCGAGGCGGAGACGGAGGCCTGCGCATGCGCGAGCCATTTCTGCGCCCTTTTTCCGGCAGCGATCCCACTTCAGATTCAAGTTCGACGGATTCGTGGTCGAACCGCGTTCGAGAAAATCTGGGGCAACTGCTTATCCCCTCGCATTTTAAACCCTCGTCGGCCAACGGCGCGCCGATCCATCTTTTGAAGTTCGATAAATCGCTGCGGCCGGCACGCGCACAAGGCGCTTCCCTGCTTACCCACGCGATCGTTTTCACCGCGATCCTTCTTCTTCTCGCGAACACAAAGGGAGGCCCTAAGCCCCCTTTCCCCGGCGAAACCCCTTCGTTGGGGCCACTCACGATCTCAGCGCCACTGATTCGGACACTCACGAGCGAACACCCGACGGATGGAGGTGGCCACAGCGGGGGCCAAACTTCGATTCCCGCTACGCGCGGAAATCTTCCGCCGCTCTCCTCCATCGTTCTTGTCAGACCGACGATCCCCGAAAACGAGCATCCGCATTTGCCCGAGCCGCCGACGATATTCGATCCAGGCGCAGCGCCAGTTCTGACTCCCACCGACAATATAGGATTGCCATGGATGCCAAATGACACGCGTTCTCCGGGCGAAGGAAAGGACCACGGCTTGGGGTCCAAGCCTGGCAACGGTGTGGGTGACGATGGGGATGGCCCGGCGGGGTTCAGCAATCAAAATTCTCTCTATAAGCCGGCTGCGATTCAGCCCGCGTGTGCCTACTGCCCATACCCGACTTACACGGACGAAGCGCGGCACGGAAAGGTACAAGGCTCGGTGACGCTGGCAGTGCTTGTAGGCGCCGATGGGCATGCCCAGGATGTCCGGATAATCAAAGGGATTGGGTTTGGCCTGGACGAGCGAGCCGTCGAAACCGTGCGCGGCTGGAAATTCGTACCGGCGCGGGATGGTGCAAAGCGCACGGTGCCCGCCTGGGTGACCGTCGAAGCAACCTTTCGACTCTTCTGAAAGTGCCCCTGACTCGGAGTGATTCAAGCAACACAGCGGAGGGTTCTTGTGTTTGGGGGATGGACAATCTGGTACGATTCCGGCATGAGAAGAGCTACTGGTATTTCGTTGGCCACGGTTTGTGTTTTGGTGTGTTTCGCGCTTTCGGGGCGCGCACAGAACGGAGCCGCCACATTGGATATCACGGCGCGCGTAACGCCAACGGCGGCGCGGCCAGAACCTGTGCGGCAGTTTACATTTTATATTTTGACCAAGAGCTATGCGGATATCGCCAAGGCAGTTGAAGGGGCAGATGCCCTCCCGCCCCGGGATGAATTCATCGAGGGCTTGACCGTGTCCAAAGAACTGAAGGCCTGGCTTAAGGCTCACGACACATTGGACCTGAGCATTCCCGAGCTCGACAAAATGCTGACACCCGAGGAAATTGTGGACACGCCGGAATTCATGGCGGCGTACCTGCGATCGAATGGCGGCGGCGTGACCCAGGGAATTCCGAAACCAAAATATAAGGAAGCAGATAAAACAGAACATCCGGACAAGTACGAAAAAGACAAGCAGGCGTACTACGCGGCGCTGAAGAGATTTATCAAGGCAAATCCATCGACGATATCCGGAATCGAGCTGGAACTAGACTCTGTAAATCCGCAGCGGAAGTGGGCGGTCCTGACCAGCAACCAGAAGAGGCGTGTGCAGAAACTCGCGCCGGAAATCGCGCAAACGAAGTATCTGGCGGCTAAGGTTGAGACGGATTTGGAGGGGCATGCCTTTATTCGCGAGCTGGCACCGGGAAATTACTGGATCAGCTCGCTGAATCTTGAAGCAAGCGCCGGCGACGCGCGCATACGCTGGGATGTTCCGTTCAACATCCAACCTGGCCAAGCCTTCCGCATCGAACTAAGCAATCTGAACTCCGCCGACACGATGGCCGCAGCAACACCGTAAAGCGCGCCGGCCGCCGCAGTCATGGGCACACCTCTGCTTTGGCTGGTTTTTAACCTTTTTGTCTTGACTGTAATTGCGCTGGATCTCGGCGTTTTCCATCGCCGTCCCCACAAAATGACAACGCGGGAAGCGCTTACCTGGACGGCGATCTGGGTTGGGCTGTCGATTGCGTTTGGGCTCGGCGTGATGCACTTCTCGAGTCAACAACGCGGGCTGGAATTTTTCACCGGGTATGTTATTGAAAAAGCCCTAAGCGTCGACAATCTGTTTCTGTTTTTGGTGATCTTTCGCGCGTTCGCCGTGGACGAAAAGATCCAGCACCGGCTTCTCGAATGGGGAATTCTAGGGGCGCTGGTGATGCGCGGGGCCATGATCGCGGCCGGGGCAGGGTTGATCGAGCGGTTTAACTGGGTTTTGTATGTGTTCGGCGGTTTTTTGGTGATTGCGGGTTTGCACATGATGTTCACAAAGAAAGAGGAGATGCACCCAGAGGAGAACCGTATCTCGAGGTTCGCGAAACGGCATTTGCGGGTTACGCGGGAGTTTAGAGGGAGCAAGCTGTTTGTGCGGGATAGCGGGAGATTGTTTGCCACCCCCCTGTTTGTTGCATTGCTGGTCGTCGAAATTACGGATATTACGCTGGCCGTCGATTCGATTCCTGCGGTGTTCGGGATAACGCGTGATCCGTTTATCGTGTACACGTCGAATGTGTTCGCGATTTTGGGATTAAGGGCGATGTATTTTTTTCTGGCGGGTGTGCTGGGAAGGCTGCGATATTTGACGGTGGGTCTTTCGTTTGTATTGGTGTTTATCGGGGCGAAGATGATTATCGAGCCGTGGGTTCACGTTTCGGAGGAGACGTCGCTTGGGGTAGTGGCTGGAATGCTGTTGGTGGCATTGGCGGCTTCCCTTCTAGTTGGGCCAAAGACAAAAGTATGACGTTGCTGCTTCGACTTAGAATCGCAGCGAAGTGAGGCGAGTCTTTCGTGGGTCAGGAAAAGGTGTTGTGAAAATGGAGTGGCAGGTGAGGTGCGCGGGAGAAGAGCGGGCAGGCCGTCCTGTTCTACTATTTGGGTGGAGATGAACACTATGACAAGCAGATCAAATGGGAAGCGACGGATCAGCGACGGGGCTAGCCGCCTCAGACGAGCGTTGTGCTGCGGGGTTGCTGTGCTGGGGATTCTTTGCTCGCCGGCATGGGGAGCTGCTGGGGCAAAAAAGATCATTTTGGACACCGATCCGGGAACAGATGATGCAATGGCGTTGATGCTGGCACTGAATTCGCCGGAGCTGGATGTGCGGGCAGTTACGGTTGTGCCGGGGAATGTGACGGCTCGACAGGGTCTGGAAAACGCGTTGCGGATGGTGTCGCTGGCGAACAGGTGCGATATTCCGGTGGCTGGCGGCGCGCAGCATCCGCTGTTTCAGAAGCTGATCACGGCGGAATTCTGGCATGGGAAAAATGGGTTGGCAAACATCGAGTTGCCCGCGAGCAAGTGCAAAGCGGATGCGCGGTTTGGGCCGGACCTGATCATTGAGCTGGTCCACGCCTCGCCTCACGAAATTACGCTGGTCCCCGTTGGCCCGCTGACGAACATCGCTCTGGCGATTGAAAAAGATCCGAGCATCGTGCCGCTGGTGAAAGAAGTGATTTTGATGGGCGGGTCTATTAAGGGTGGCAACGTGAATGCCGCGGCAGAAGCCAACATCTATAACGATCCGGAGGCAGCGCAAATTGTGTTTCAGGCGGGATGGCCTTTGACTATGGTGGGGCTCGATGTGGGCGATAAAACGCTGTTCACCCGGAAACATCTGGAGCAACTCGGGCGGACGCACGGTCCCGTGAACGATTTTATTTATGGAGTGACGAAATTCCTCGTGGAACTCTCGGAGAAATTTGGCGATGGCGGTACGCCGATGTACGACCCACTAGCGGTGGGAGTGGCGATCGACGCAGGATTAGTGACGGCGCCCGCGATGCATGTCGATGTCGAAACGCGAGGCGAATTTACGCGGGGAGAAACGGTGGCCAACCGCCGCAACGAAATCGAGCGCAACGTGCTGCGTCATTTCCCCGACGGAGATCGCTTTGTAATCGAAGGGATCGACAGCGTTGCGCCTAATGCGAAGGTGTGCGTCGAGGTGCGGGCGGAGAAGTTTCTGCAGATGTTTGTTACGCGGATACAAGGAAATTAACGAAGTCAGCCGAAACCAACGCGCAACATAAAAGTAAGCGTCAATCAAGCGACGATTCGCCCACCAATCTGTTTAGAGTTTTCTAATCGCTGCCTGCCCAACGAGCCCTCCGATTTGGCCCTCCGGACGCTGGGAAACGTCAGGGGTGTGTGCGCCTGAGAATGGGCACGTGCTCCAGGAGAGAGCTGCCAGCGCATTGATAGCTTGAGGGTTAGCGCGAATTCCGGAGACCACGGGTTCAGAGAGGCGAGAAGAGACTGCGCTTTTTTCCGAACCCGGATTTTCATTTCGGAACAGGACTTACGGGGTAGTTCGCAATCGAACGAGGCCGCCCACGAGTGATGCCTCGATGCCTGCGGGTGCGAACACAGGAACGCTTAGCCAAGCGGAGGGATGATTGCCACTTGAAAAGCGATGGAGGATGCGACAGCTAGTAGTCGGAGTGTGCTTTGTCATCGTCTATGTCGTGTTGGATCGCACGACGGTATCCTCGCAGATATGGTCCGGCATCAGCGCCTGGTACCCGCCAACTGGGCTGGCCCTCGCCGCGCTCGTTGGACTCGGGGCGGAATGCGCGCCGGTGATCCTGATCGCGGAGTGCATCGCGGGCATCCTCAATTATAACTGGCCAGTAAAGTCGTACGTGTTCATCGGAGGGAATCTTGAATTCATAGTGGTATATGGAACCGCGGCAGCTGTCTTGCGCCGAGTGATAAAGATCGACTGGCGACTGCAGTCCATGAGGGATGTGACGTGGCTGCTGCTGATCGGAATTTCTTCCTCGTGCGTGGTAGCGTTCGTGGGCGCAGCCTTGCTGATGGCCGAACATCTAGTTGCCAGGGAAGAATATGTGCTAGCCGCCTTAAATTGGTGGGTTGGGGACGCGGTGGCGATTGGGTCGGTGGCCCCGTTTTGTTTGATCTACGTACTACCGGGGCTGCGAAGATTTCTGGGCTACCCGGAGGGGCGGGGAAGGCAGAATCGCGCGTTTGGGAGGCACGAACTGAAGGGGTTTAAACGAACCTTGGAGACAGGCGTGTTTGTGGCGAGCATCGTGGCGGTGCTTTGGGCAGCGCTGAGCGGAAGATTTTCGCGGGGCAATGAGATGTTTTACCTTTTGTTCCCGCCTCTGATCTGGGTTGCGGTGCGGCGAGGACTTCGAGGCGCGACGGCAGCGATTCTGGCGCTGGATACGGGGATCATCGTGGCTCTGCGATTTTATCCTAGGGGCCTCGGCGAGCTGACACTGCTGCAATTTCTGATGCTGATTCTCTCGATGGCAGGGCTGGCATTGGGTGCGCTGATCAGCGAACGGGATGCGGGCGAACAGCGATTGTCGGAAGAAGAAGCCCGGATGCGGCTGCTATTGGAATCGACGGGGGAAGCGATCTATGGAGTTAACAACCAAGGGGAATGGACGTTCTGCAACAATGCCTTGCTTCGACTGTTGGGCTACGGGTCGCAGCAAGAGTTGCTGGGGCGAAACATACACGATGTGATGCACCATACGCGACGGGACGGGACGCCATTTCCGCGAGAGGAATGTTCGCGACTGGGAGAACTCGAAGCCGGCAGAGAATTCCACGTGGAGGAGGAACTGCTGTGGCGCGCGGACGGGAGCAGTTTCGAGGCCGAGATATGGAGCCACCCCTTGGTGGAGGACGGCGTGAGGCTTGGAGCAGTGGTGGCGTTCGCAGACATTACGGAACGGAAGAATGCGCAACATGCTCTTAGACAGGCCAAGGAAGATGCGGAAGCGGCCAACCGGGCGAAGAGCGAATTCCTGGCGAATATGAGTCATGAGATTCGAACGCCGATGAACGGAATTCTGGGGATGACGACGCTGGCTCTGGAAACGAGCCTGGACGCAGAGCAGCGCGAGTATTTGAGCATGGTGAAAAGTTCGGGAGAGTCGCTGCTGAGGCTGTTGAATGACATTCTGGACCTCTCGAAGATTGAGGCCGGAAAACTGGACCTGGAAATCGCGGACATGTCGGTGGAAGACTGCATCGAGGAGGCGCTGGAGCCACTGGCGCTAACGGCGCAGCAGAAGGGGATCGAACTGGTGTGGAATATCGGCAGAGATATTCCAAAGGTGGTGCGTGGAGACTCGACGCGGCTGCGGCAGGTATTCATAAATCTGGTGGGGAATGCCCTGAAGTTCACGAGTGAAGGACAGGTGGCAATTTACGGACGGCATGCGGGGACCACCGACGATGGGTTGATGCTGGAGTTCACCGTCTCGGATACGGGCATCGGAATAGCAGAGGAGAAACGAAAGAAGATTTTTGAAGCGTTCTCGCAAGCAGATATGTCCACCACCCGCCGGTACGGCGGCACGGGACTTGGTCTTTCGATATCCGAGAGGCTGGTGAGTTTGATGGGAGGGCGGATCTGGGTGGAAAGCGAAGAAAAGCGAGGCAGCGAGTTCCATTTCACGATGAAGGTTTTCTGGGATGCGTTGCAAGAGAAGCCCAGTCCGGCGCAGGAGGGAAACGTACCGCTTGCGGTGCCGCAGTTGGTGCGGCGCGTTCTAATTGCAGGGCACAACCCGGTCAACCAGGAACTTTTAGCACGACTGCTCCGGCAATGGAATATGAAAGCTGTGCCAGCGGAGAGCCGGGAAGACGCGCTAGAGCAGCTGAAGCAAGCGCGGGAGAAGGGCGAAGAGTTTTCCTCGATTGTGATCGACGAGGACATGCGGAGTCCGGGAGGACTTGCGCTGCTGGAGGACATCCGGGCATCCGGGGCCTCTGACGTTCCGGCGATACTGGCTCACTCGCGGCCGCTGGCTGCGGCAGCAAGAGAAATCTGCGAGAAGCTACGTGTGACCAGAACCATCCTCAAACCGTTCCGGCGCGCGTCGCTCTATGAGGCGCTACACGAAGCGAATGGAGAGTTGAGCGAAACGCAAGTTCCCGTGGTGGAGGAACCGGCGAACACCGCACGATTGAGGTTGCGAATCTTGCTGGCGGAAGACAATGAGGTCAACCAACGATTGATTTCGCGGCTGCTTGAGAAGATGGGGCATACGGTGACAATAGCTGCAAATGGGCAGATAGCCCTGCGACTTTGGTCCGAGCAGAAGTTCGACTTGGTGGCGATGGACATGCAGATGCCAATAATGGATGGTCTCGAAGCCACGGAAGAGATCCGCGCGATAGAAAAGAATTCCGGAAAGCATGTGCCGATCGTGGCGATGACGGCGAATGCGTTTGAAGAAGACAGGAAAAGATGCCTGAGCGCGGGAATGGACGGCTACATCGCCAAACCGGTAACTGCCAAGGCGATCGAGTTGGAAATTGGGCGGGTGATGGCGGCGCTGGAGAAAACCGAGAAAGTGGAAGTACCCAGAAGAGGCTAGGATGGTAACCGTTGATGCACCGGCCAGCCCTTCAGCGGCGGATGCAAATGGATTCAGCTGAGTATTGGATACGCTTGAGCTGCAGTACGCTCAACGCATAAATTGCGCCTTCCTTTGATTACCTAGATAACTACACGACATCTCGAAGGCTGGACACTTGTTCCCTGAGCACGAATGATTCCTGAAGTCGCATTGAACTGTGATCGATGCGGGAACCCCTCCACCGAACGGCATGCGCTAAACACTTGTTGCTATAGATTGGAAAATAGAAATAAAGTGAGCTCACAGGAGAATGTTAAGTGCTGAAGCGCGCTTCCGCGGTGGACTCCCTCTCGCCAGCTTTCGCCCGGACGAAACAATTGCTCTTTGAGCCATTTCGTTTTGGATTTTGGGCGCGGCTGGCCGTGGTAGCGCTTATCACCGGAGAAGCTGGAGGTGGAGGGGGCGGCGGCGGAAGCATGCCAAACTTGAATCAGAATCGAGACGGCGACAATCATTTGGCTAATCTCTGGCCGACTCATTGGGCGGGTTATTGGCATGGGGCAGGGCGGCTGTTCAGCGTATCGGGGTGGGAGCAAATTCAACCGTATATCGGCTGGATAGTCCTCGCGGCGGCTTTGTTGCTTGGATTATTGTTTTTGTGGATTTACAGCGACTGCGTCTACCGGTTCATCCTGTTAGACGCAGTGGTGACTGGGCAATGCCGTTTGCGCGATGGGTGGCGGCGGTGGAGAGAGGCTGGGCGGCGCTACCTGCTGTGGGTGGTTGCATTTGGACTTTCGGCGTTCGCCTTGATAGGCGTTGTGGCCGGAGTCCCGGTTTTGCTTGTCTATCGAGCGGGTTGGTTTGAGAAGCCCGGCGAACACATGGGAGCATTGATTGGCGGCGGGATTTTGCTGGGGCTGGTCGTGATTGGGCTGATAGTGGTGCTGGCAGTCATCGACATGTTGGCGCGGGACTTTCTGGTCCCCGTCATGGCGTTCGAAGAAGTTGGAGCGACGGACGCCTGGCGACGGCTCCTGACCATGATGAGCGTGGAGAAATTGGCCTATGCCTTTTACGTGCTCATGAAGACTGCGCTGGCGATGGGCGGCGCGATTGTTTTCACGATCGTGAACCTGATTGTGATTTTGATTCTTTTGATTCCGTTGGCGCTGCTTGGAATCTTCGGGTACCTGGTCGGCAGGAGTGCCGGAGTGAGTTGGGACAACATTTCTGTCATTTTGCTGCTGGCGGCGTTTGGGCTGCTGGCGTTGGCGGGGCTGCTGTATGTTGTGGGGTTTGTGTACGCGCCGGGGCTGATTTTTTTCCAGTCCTATACGTTGGAGTTTTTCGCTTCGCGCTACGGGCCGCTGGGAAGCAAGCTGCTTCCGACGAGTCCACCGCCGCCACTCGTGGCACCGCCCATCGCTCCAGCGCCACCGCTGGTTCCAGGCGATGCGTTTCCTACGTAGCGAACGCGGCAGGCACCCACTTTGCGCTTAGGCTCGCTTCAAGCTGAACCTAATCCCGGCAATACTTATGTCCGGATTTCAGTCGTCTTCGAACATCAGTTCGTCGACGTAGCACCACATCCAGTTTTCGCCAGGTTCGAAGGAGCGAATGATGGGGTGTTTGGTGGTGTGAAAATGTTTGGTGGCATGTTTGTTTTTTGAGGAATCGCAGCAGCCGACGTGACCGCAGATCATGCAGAGCCGCAGGTGGACCCACGTGTCGCCCAGTTTGAGGCATTCCTCGCAGCCCTTGGATTTTGGTTTTACGGGACGAATCTGATCGAGGTGAGTGCAGACTTCGGCCATGGTTTTCTCCTGAAAAGGTTATTTCGCTGCCTGGATCGGGAGGCGAACCTGAAAGCGCGTGTCGCCGGGTACGGAGGTGACACTGATTTGGCCCCCGAGGTTCTTGATGATGCGGTTCACCACGTCGAGGCCGAGACCGGTGCCTTCGCCTACGCCCTTGGTTGTAAAAAAGGGATCGAAAATGCGGGAGAGCACGTTAGGCGGAATGCCGGAGCCAATGTCCGCAATTTCCACCAAAACAAAATCGTTCTCCCGAGCAGTGCGGATCGTCAGCCTGCCGTTGCCCTTCATGGCATCGGCTGCATTATCGATAAGATTGGTCCACACCTGATTGAGTTCGCTGCCGCTGGCCATCACTTTGGGAAGATTCGGAGCGTACTCGCGGACCACGGTAATGCCGCGCTTTAGCTTGTGATTCATGATGGTCAGAGTGGTTTCCAAGCCGCGCTCGAGATCAACTTCCTGCACCGGTCCCTGGTCCATATAGGAATATTCTTTGATGGCTTTGATGAGATCGGAAATGCGCGCTGAGCTATGCTCAAGCTCGTCGGCGATGCGCTCCATTTCAAGAAGCGTTGCGAAGCGAGTCAGTTCGGGGCCAAGAGACTTACCAGCCGCCGCCGCGAAAGACGCCAATTGGGCGTCGGTGAGCCCTGATTCCGCGAGGGATGGCGCGAGCTTCCAGGCATCGGCGACATTGCGTGATTCGAGCCAGGATTGGATCGCTTCTTCTCGTTCGACACGAGCGAATTCGTCTTTGAACTGGGTGGGCTTCAGGGAGGAGCGAATTTCCTCTTCACGCTGCGCCAAAAGGCCGCAATCTTCAGGGCCTATCTCTGTGCTTCGAGCCGCTTCGCGCAGCCGCACAAGACAATCGCGCAATGCCGAGGCCGAACGACGTGCGGCGGCGGAAGGATTATTTAGCTCATGAGCGAGCCCGGCGGAAAGTTTGCCAAGGGCCGCGAGCTTCTCGTGCTGCTGCTCGGCGCGCGTGACACTGCGAACGCGATCCGTAAGCAGACCGACGAGGCGCCGAACGAGTTCCGGCAATCTCCTGAAAAGTTCGACGAACTGGCTGACCGGAAAACCCAGGAAGTGTGAAGGAACCACGGCGCGGCCAGTGACGCTGATCACTTTCAGGCGGGAAAACGGCAGCATGCCAGTCACATCGCCGGTCTTAATCGTAAATACGGGACCGTCCGCGGGGCCGTGCTCCGCCCTCGCTCGCATTTCGCCTTCCAGCATCACCAGCATATAGTCCGGCGGGTCGCCTTCGCGCATGATGATCTCGCCTGGACCGGCGTGGCGTTCCTCGGATACGGAAATAAACCAGAGGAGATCTTCGGGGGTCTGGTCCGCGAAGACAGGTATGTTGAGCAGCTTTGCCAGGACCTCATCGGCGTGGGATGGCGTGATGCTGTCGATCATGCGCGACCTGCTCTCCTAGAAGGCAGGCTCATTGTACCTTGGCCAGATATTGATGCATGAATTGGACGACAACGGCGCCTTCTCCAACGCCCGAAGCGACGCGTTTTACGGAACCGTGGCGAACATCGCCAACCACAAAGATGCCCGGGACATTGGTTTCGAGTAAGCCGGGATCGCGGTCCAGAGTCCACGAAGCAGGCCGTTTGCCGTTGCGTAGCAAGTCCGGGCCGGAAAGAATAAAACCGCGTTCGTCACGTTCGATGAGACCGCCGAGCCAGTCTGTGCGCGGTTGCGCGCCGATGAAGATGAATAAGCTCGAAGCGGGCAACTCCTTGCGCGTACCGCTGGGCTCGCACTGCACTGTGATGCTGGCGAGGCGCGTTTCTCCTTTGACTTCGACGACGCTCGTCTGGGACCAGACTTCGATGTTGGGAGTTTTTTCGATCTGCTCGATCAGGTAATGAGACATGGTGCTCGCTAACGAAGTGCCCCGCACGAGCATCACGACTTTTTCCGCGAATTTGGAAAAATGCATCGCTGCCTGGCCCGCGGAGTTCGCACCGCCGATGATATAAACGGTTTCGCCCTGGCATGCCATGGCTTCCGAAGTGCCCCCGCCATAATAAACGCCGGCACCTTGAAGGCGATCAATGCCGGGGACTTCCAGCGTGCGCCACTGAACGCCCATCGCAAGGAGCAAGGCATTGCAGGAGATTTCCGCACCATCGGCTAACTTAATGAAGCGATAAGGTCCATCGATACGGAGGCCGACAACATCCTGGGGCGAAAGAATTTCGACGCCAAAGCGGCGGGCCTGCGCGACGGCGCGGCGGGCGAGGTCGCTGCCAGATAAACCAGATGGAAAACCGAGGTAGTTTTCAATGCGCGAACTGAGGCCGGCCTGTCCGCCAGGAGCTTCGCGCTCGATCATGACAGTGCGCAAACCTTCCGAAGCCCCATAGACGGCGGCAGCGAGGCCAGCCGGGCCGCCGCCCACGATGGCGAGATCGTAAAAATTGGTGAGGGCGTGAGTCCGCAGACCCACTTTGTCGGCAACGGCGGGAAGCGGCGGTTCGGCAAGTCTGGTGCCGTCGGGAAACAAAATCAGGGGAAGCGTTTCGGCTTCAGGTCCAAGCGAAGCGATGAGGCTGCGAACTTCAGGATCGCTCTGGGCGAGTTCCACATCGATCCACTGATATGGAACCTGGTTGCGCGCCAGAAAGTCACGTAGCTCGTAGGAGCGGTTTGACCACCGGGTACCAAGTACACGAATGCCGTCATAGAGCGGGCGAAAGGTGGAGTTCCAGTCCGAGAGCAGGTCATCCAGAGCCGGAAAGAGCTTCTCTTCCGGCGGATCCCAGGGCTTCATCAGGTAATAGTGGATGCGAGCTTCGTTGATGGCATCGATGGCGGCTGTCGTGTCCGCGTAAGCGGTAAGCAACGCGCGCTTGGCTTGTGGATGGATTTCCATGGCCTCTGAAAGAAAACCCACGCCATTCATTTGTGGCATGCGCTGATCGGCTAGCAGCAGGGCCACAGGATTATTCCGGGCTTTAAGCTCGCGAAGGGTGGTGAGGGCGGCCCCGCCCGAACTGGCGCGCATCACGCGATAGCGGTCTGAATAGTGGCCGCGAAGGTCGCGCTCAATGGCTCGCAGGACCTCCGGATCATCATCGACCGTGAGTAGAACTGGTTTCGGCATATTCCTCAGATGATCCGAAGCGGGGAATCGTTGCAACTTTCGCGCCAGCCTCAGAGCATTGGCGGGTTCAAACCGCCTAGTCACGCTACAATCTTCGAGTCGAATATGTCCAGTCCGCTCAATACAGCCATCGCGAGGCTCTGTTCCGGGGAGGCTTCTGTGCGCGAAGCCGCAGCGGCGGAGATCTACGCCGCGGGCCGGGCGCCAGCGGATCGAGTGGTGGAGGCCTGGTGGTCCAACGTGGAATTATCAAGCTTACTCGCGGGGCCAAAACCGGAAGTAACAGTGGGGCTGGCAGTTCAGCGCGAGACTTTTTCAAAGCTACGCGCGGCGCATAGTGTGGCGCGTTTGGCGGAAGTTCCTTCGGACCAGGATGCCGAGGAGTTTGAACTGCACTTTGCCGATGGGGTTTCTTTGGACATTTTGACATCCCGGGCGCCGGGCGGCGACGGCGCGATCGCAGGATTCTTGGGGAAATTTGGAGAAGGCGTGCAACAGGTGGAGTTACGGTGCAAGAACGTGGACCGAGCCACGGAACTTTTGAAGGACAAATTTGGTGTCTCGGCAATCTATTCGGAGACTCGTCCAGGCGCCGAGGGGACACGAGTAAACTTTTTTCTTGCGGCCGTCCCTGGCGGCGGAAAAGTGCTCATCGAACTGTTCGAGGCTGCAGGGAAATCTCCCCAGAAGTGATTCACGCCGTTCTTGCGATTTCGCTCCAAGCGCGGAGGACTTCGCCCACAGTCCAGGCTTGAGCGATGCAGCCGCGGGGAGCATGCGGCGGGTCACCGTCGAAAATTTCAGCAAGGGTGCCGAGGCCGAGGGCGCCGATATGCGAGCCGAGCGGCTCGAGGTACTGGAGTGCCGCAGCGGGATCGTTGTAAACGCGAAGATGAGCGAGCGCAAACGGACCTAGCAGCCAGCCCCACACGGTTCCTTGATGATAGGCGCCGTCGCGGGCGCGTTGATCGCCGCCATAGTGCCCCTGGTAGTTGGGCTCGTCGGGAGCGAGGCTGCGCAAGCCTTGGGAAGTGAGCAGGCGCTCTGCGCAAACATTGACGACGGACTTCTGCTGGTCCTGGCGAAGCGGACTGATGGGCAAGGAGACGGCGAGAATTTGGTTCGGGCGAAGTGCGGGATCTTTACCGCCGTTTTTAGAGGCCCCAGGAGTATCAATCACATCAAAACAGCAATTTCGGTGCGAGTTCCAGAATTTTTGGAAGCTGTTCTTGGCTTGCGCGGAGAGGCGCTCATAGCTGTCTCCGGATTTGTTTAGAAGGCGCGCAAACTCCGCCATCGTTTCCAGAGCATTAATCCAGAGCGCGTTGATTTCGACGGGCTTGCCGGTGCGCGGCGTAACGACCCAATCTCCGATCTTTGCGTCCATCCAGGTGAGTTGAATGCCCGGGCCGCCCGCGTAGAGTAGTCCATCGGTGGAATCGACGTGAATGTTGAAGCGCGTGCCGGCAACGTGGGCCTCAACCATTCCAGCGAGAACAGGAAACAGTTTCGTGAGCGTCGCGCTGTCCTGCGTCGCGGAGAAATATTGGCGAACGGCTTCGAAATACCAGAGCGCGGCATCAACCGTGTTGTATTCCGGCTTGCCGCCTGCATCCGGAAAATTGTTGGGAAGCATACCGCCGTCAACATAGCGCGCAAAGGCCAGCAAAATCTGTTTGGCTACATCGGCGCGGCCTGTAGCAAGCGCCAAGCCCGGGAGGGCAATCATCGTGTCGCGACCCCAATCGCCGAACCAGTGGTAGCCAGCGATAATGCTGCGGCCATCCGGCTCTTCGGGCAGAGTGCGCCTGACGACGAACTGATCGGCGGCGAGAACTAGTTGGCGCAGCCATGCGGGAGCACCAGCTGTAGACTCTTCGTTTTTTGCCTGCCACGCATCGAGCAAAGTGGATTCGTGACTGGCACGCAGGGCGCGCGAGGCTTCGCCATCGAGCGCGGTTGAAGCTTCGGTCGTCGCGACGATGCTGATGCTTTCACCGACATTCAGCTTGGCGCGAAAGAGGGCGGCGAAAAGATGATCCTCGCGATCCTCAAGGCCGCGTTCGGTCTCCCTTGGAAGGTAACAGTCGCGATACCACTCGTGATGGGGCTCGCACGTGGCTTCTGCGCTTTTCAGAAAAAACGGGGTAGCCGTGTCGAATGGTAGAACCATCACGCCTTTTTCCACGGGAGCGATTTTCATGTGCCAGTCGCCGGCATGGGTCAAAGAATGAAAATCGCGGTAATTGACTAGCGCTTTCAGATCCAGCTCGACAGGGCCATTGGCGCGCGCGAGTGTGTAATGAATGAAAGTAGTGTTCTCGCCTTGAACCATCCAGACACGCTTTTCAAGCAAGGCGTCGGCGAGCGCATAAGTCCAAACTGGAGTGGCGCCTTCGAGATGAAAACTTTCGAGGTACACAAAGCCACGGGGATCGACGGCGCCACTCGCCCATCGTTGGGTCGCGAGCGCGTAAGCTGCGCCAGAATAACGCACAGTTTCATCCAGCAAGGCAACGAGTTGAGTGCGGCCGAGCGGCGGTTGGAGCGCCGCGGTGAGCAGGCCATGATAACGGCGCGTCATGCCAGCAGCGATAGTTCCCGATGCAAAGCCGCCGATGCCATTGGTGACAAGCCATTCTCGGGCTTCCGCTTCAGCAAGATTCCCGCAGATATCCCGCCCGAAATGGATCAGAGAACGGAGTCCGGATGGCGATTCGATTCGTTGAGGAATCAAGGCTCTCCTTTTCTTTGGCCTGGTAAGTGCCGCGGCTTGCCAGTCAGCGCTTGCCGGCCTTGAGCCACTTGGTCATCAGGAAACGGGCGTGATCCTCATAGCCCGCTCGGCGGTAAAGTTCCGCGGCCGGATCATTGCCTTGATCGACCTCGAGATGGATGGCGTTCACTCCCAGCTCATGGGCACGCTCTTCGACAAATTGCATGGCGCGCTTGCCAATTCCCTGCCGGCGATATGGCGGTTCGATATAAAGCTCATCGATAAAGGAATCCCGTCCGTGATACTCGAAGCTGTGACCAAACGTCAGAACAATGTAGCCGACAGGAGTCTCGCCGTCGTGGAAAATCCACGCCTGGCCCAGGTCAGGGCTTGCAAGGAACTGCCGCAGCACGTCGCGAACTGTAGCTTCATCAAAAAAGTAGGCGCCCGGCCCCTGCTCCGCCAGACTCCGCATCATGCGGAGTAACGCCGGCTCGTCCTCCTGAACGGCCGGACGAAAAACGACGCCCGGCACTTTACTCTCCGCTCTGTTCGATCAACTTGGCGACCAGGCCGGTCCATCCGGTTTGATGGCTCGCGCCAAGGCCTGCGCCGTTATCGCCATGGAAATATTCGTAGAAGAGCACCAGGTCCCTCCAATGAGGATCATTCTGGAAAAGTTCAGCGCCGCCAGCGACGGGACGACGGCCGTCTTTGCCGCGAACGAATATATGAACGAGGCGGCGCGAAATTTCGGCAGCTACTTCCCACAAATCTGATTCGTTTCCCGAGCGCGCCGGAAATTCGACTTTGAAATCTTCTCCGTAATAGTGATGGTATTTCTGCAAGGATTCGACAAGCAGATAGTTCATCGGAAACCAGATGGGCCCGCGCCAGTTGGAATTGCCACCGAATAGCCCACTCGTGGATTCGGCGGGCTCGTAATCGACGCGGCTGATGTGGTCATTGACCTGCACTTCGTAGGGATGATCGAGGTGATAACGAGATAGAGAACGAACGCCATAGTCGGACAGAAACTCGGTTTCGTCGAGCATGCGGCAAAGTATCCGCTTTAATTGCCGGCGGTTGGCGAGCGAGAGGAGACGCCGGACCCCGCGCGCGGAGCGCTGCGTCATTTCGATGTGTTCGGGCACGTCCGCGTGATTGTCAATGAACCATTGCATGCGGCGCTTGAATCCAGGCAAGCGTTCCACGATCTCCGGCTCGAGAGTCTCCACCGCGAAAAGAGGAATCAGCCCGACCATCGACCGAATCTTCATGAAATGGTCGTCCCCGCTCGGAAGATGAAGCACGTCGTAGTAGAAGCCGTCTTCGTTGTCCCATAGCGAGATGCCTTCGGTGCCCATGTCGTTCATGGCGTGGGCAATGTTCACAAAGTGTTCGAAAAATTTGCTCGCGACATCTTCATAGGCAGGGTCGTCCTTGGCCAGCTCCAGCGCGATGGCCAGCATGTTGAGGCAATACATGCCCATCCAACTGGTACCGTCCGATTGCTCCAGATGGCCGCCGGTTGGGAGCGGCGCGGAACGGTCAAATACTCCGATGTTGTCGAGCCCTAGGAAGCCTCCCTGAAAAATGTTCATGCCGTCGGGGTCTTTGCGATTCACCCACCACGTAAAATTAAGCAGCAGCTTGTGAAACACTTTTTCCAGGAAACCGCGGTCAGCCACGCCTCGAACGCGCCGCTCAATTTTGTAGACGCGCCACGCAGCCCACGCATGCACGGGAGGGTTCACATCGCCGAACGCCCATTCGTAGGCGGGCAGTTGCCCGTTGGGATGCATGTACCATTCGCGCAGAAGCAGGATGAGCTGCTCCTTCGCGTAATCGGGATCCACAAGCGCCAGAGCGATGCAGTGAAATCCCAGGTCCCACGCCGCATACCAGGGATACTCCCATTTGTCCGGCATGGACATGACGTCGTCATTGTAGAGCTGCGTCCATTCCTTGTTCCGTCCTTTTAGGCGCTCGGGCGGTGGCGGCGGCCCGGCCGGGTCGCCATCAAGCCAGTTGCGCACGTCGTAATGATAGAACTGCTTGGACCACAGGAGCCCGCCGAAAGCCTGCCGCATCACGCTTTTTGCATCGTCGGATAGTTCCGCTGTCACGCGCGAAGCGTAGAACTCGTCGGCTTCTTTCTGGCGAAGGGAAAACACGCGGTCGAAGCCTGTCCCAAAATCATTGGCGGGCGGGACATCATCAGCGCGCTCGTCGTGCCCCGGCGATGTGATAATGCCTGCGAGGCCAGCAGTTCGCTCCATCGTAGCAAGAGGCTCCATGTCGGTTAGGCGCAGCTTGATGGTTTCACTCTGCCCGGGGCCAAGCTGCAGTCGATAGAGCGCCGCCATTTTTGTTCCGCCCTGCTTTGGATTTACGGCTAGCTTGTTTCCACCAATCACGTATTCGTGGAAAGCGTCCTTCACGTACGGAGAACGATTCTTGCCTTTGAAAAGCTTGGCAAAGTTCGTTTCGTTTTCCGTGAAAAGCAGCTCCGGCTCGCCGGCGCTTATCAACCAGCGTTTCCCATATTTCCAATGCTCAATTTCGGCGCACAAGCCTCCCGGAACGCTGGTGGCCCTTTGTGCGCGCGGCCTGCGCAAATCTCTGCCCCATGACCAGGTGTTGCGGAACCACAAGGAAGGCAGAAGGTGGAGCAAGCATGCTTCGGGCCCGCGATTGACCGCGGTAATTTTGATGAGGATGTCCTCCGCGCCTGCTTTGGCATATTCGACAAAAACATCGAAATATCGGTCTTCGGCGAAGACGCCCGTGTCGAGAAGTTCGAATTCGGGGTCTTGGCGGGTCCGTCTGCCATTTTCTTCCACCAGATGGGCATAGGGAAATTCCGCATGCGGGTATTTGTAGAGCATGCGCATGTAGCTGTGCGTGGGCGTCGAGTCTTGGTAGAAGTAATACTCTTTCACGTCCTCGCCATGATTGCCTTGATTTCCAGTAAGACCAAACAGTCTTTCTTTTAAGATGGCGTCGCGGCCGTTCCAAAGCGCAAGGCCGAAGCAGATCATCTGGTGGCGGTCGGAAATGCCGCCGATGCCGTCTTCGCCCCAGCGGTAAGCGCGAGATCTCGCATGATCGTGCGGAAAATATTCCCAAGCTGTGCCACCGGGACTGTAATCTTCACGCACCGTGCCCCACTGGCGCTCGGAGAGATACGGTCCCCATCGCTTCCAGTACTTCTTGCGCGTCCGATCTTCCTCGAGCCGCTGGTCTTCCTTGGATTGGAGTCTGGCCATTGTTTGGAGCCCCTTTTGAGGCGCGCTTGGATCAGGAGTTAGAGTTTATGGTCGCATCTTTTCCGAATTCCAGAGGCGACCCATGCGGGATGCGTGTCCGTTCCGGCACGCCCCAGAAAATGGTACGGAATCCTGTGGAATCGGATGCGCCATTCGTCATTTTGTCGCACGCAATCTTCTCATAGTTCTTCCGCTCCGGCTCGGTCCACCAGCCTGCGTAACGCTGCGCTGCGTGGACAACGCGACGAAGCATCCTTCTTGCTGCGCGAGGCCATCGATCATGGTCTGTCTGTTCGCGAGATTCAGCAGATCGGCGCGAACCCCAGTTTTGAGTCACTCCACGGGGACCCGCGAATCGCCCAACTTCTGCAACACGCACAAGAACACGTTGCGGCGGTGCAAAAGCCAAACTGAGTTGCCCGGCGACCTCGGGAGTCGGACGGATTCATCCCGGCGCGTTGGAGATGCGCCTGGCACGATATTTTTGTAATCTGGGGGCCTCCCCACGCATCCATTTAAAGGGCGAGAATTCCAGGAGCTAAATCGCATGGTCGATTCCCAAGAGATGCTTTGGAACACGTGGCGTGACCGGGTGTTCCTAATTTTACTTACGCTGGCGGTGTCCCTTGGATTCTTCGGTTTCCCAGGGTTGACCAAAGCTCAGGAAGCTTCGACAGATGAATTCCGCAAGCGGGATCGCTCCGTAGGTGAATTGATCCGGAAAGTCTCTCCCAGTGTTGTGCAAATTCTGGTCTCCGGCTATGGCCAGATCGAGGAAAGCGAGCACGGAAACACGGGTGTGGTCATTGGGCGCCAGCGGGCCATCGGCTCGGGATTCATCATCGATCCCAGTGGATACATCATTACAAACGCTCATGTCGTAAAAGGTGCGCAGCGTGTGCAGGTAGTGCTTTCCAGCGGGAATACCGACGATTCGGTTGAAGGCGTCCTTGCGGCAAAGACGAGTCTTGTTACCGCTCGCATTATCGGTGTCACCAGTGAAATTGACCTGGCGTTGCTTAAAGTAGATGCGCGGGGTCTTCGCGCGCTTAAGCTGGCGACCTATCGCAACCTTCGGCAAGGCGAATCCGTGTTTGCTTTTGGGAGTCCGGAAGGACTGCGCAATACCGTGACTCACGGAATCATTTCCGCCGTCGCGCGCCAGACCGATCCTGATTCGTCAATGGTTTATATCCAGACCGATGCGCCTATCAATCCAGGAAATTCCGGCGGGCCGCTGGTGAATATCGACGGCGAAGTCGTCGGCGTGGACACTTTTATCCTTTCACAGTCTGGCGGAAATGAAGGCCTTGGCTTTGCCATCCCCTGCGGCGTTGTAAACATTGCCTATCAGCAACTTCGGAAATTTGGCCATCTGCACCGGCCGGAAATTGGAATCAGTGTGCAGACCATCACGCAGCCCCTGGCCGACGGCTTGAAACTTCCGCGCAACTTCGGCGTCGTGATCTCCGACGTTTTGCCGGGAGGTCCTTCGGAAGCCGCCGGGCTGCGCATTGGCGACGTCCTGCTGGCGATCGACGGCAAAGCCGCGAGCAGCGTTCCCTACGTAGCTTTTCACCTGATGTCACGAGAAAGTGGCGACAAAGTGCACCTCGACGTGCTGCGCGGGAATCTGCATCTCGGGTTCGACGTCGCGCTCATGGAACCCCCGAAGGACATGGACCAGATTACGGCGTTAGCTGACCCCGAGAAAAGTCTCGTCCCTGCGCTCGGTATCCTTGCCGTGGAAATAGACAAGAAAATTGCCGCAATGGTGCCGGAACTTCGCGACCCCTTCGGAATTATCGTGGCTGCGCGAGCGGCTGGCTCCGCCACCGAAGTCCCGCTTACGGCTGGCGACGTGATCCGCACACTGAACGGTGAACCCATGACGACGCTGGACCGTTTGCGCAACACACTGAAAAACTTGCCGCCAGGCGCGGCCGTGGTACTGCAAATTCAGCGTGACCAGAAGCTGATGTATCTCGCGTTCACGCTTGATTAAACGCGGCATTCGGATGGCAGTTCCAAAGCTCAGCCCGTGCCGAGCCGTCGCCGCACTTCGGAAACGATCTCTTCGGGAGCAGGCGACGCGTCCACGGTGATGGCTTCCGCAGGTTCCTCCAGCGTCGCGAACTGGCTTGCCAGGAGATCCTGCTTTGCAAAATGGCCTTTTCGCGCAAGCACTCTCTGCGAAAAAAGCTCGTAGCTACCCCTCAAGTAAACAAATTTCACATCCGGACCGGCGCGCAATTCGTCACGATAGCTCTGCTTGAGCGCCGAGCACGCCAGCACGACATTCCGTTTTTCCGCTTCCCAACCGGCGATCTTCTCGTGCAGCGCTCTTAGCCAAGGCTCGCGGTCCGCATCCGTCAGCGGAATACCGTGTTTCATTTTCTCCACATTCGCCGCCGGATGGTAATCGTCAGCGTCCACGAACTCCCATCCCAACTGTCTTGCCAGCATGTTTCCTATGGTGGTCTTGCCGGAGCCGGTCGTGCCCATGACGATCACGATCATCGCAACCTCATCGGAGGCAACAAGATTCGAGACGACAGGCCATCACTGGCAAAAAAAGTTTGGCTGGGAGACCTGGACTCGAACCAGGATAGCCAGATTCAGAGTCTGGAGTCCTACCAATTGGACGATCTCCCAGCCGTTGGGAGGAAAAAAACGAACCGCAGCACTTCCCCGAGGATCGGGGCAGCCACGATTCTCCTCATCTAATTTAATCGGGATTCTCCAAGGCGTCAACCGCGAGGCGACGTTGCTGCCGCCGAATCCCCTGGAGGCGCGGGGATGACTGGGACCATGTGTCCCTCGCGCACGGTGAATTCCTGGCCGCCCCACGTGATCCGATTGGAGGCAAAGCTCGCTAGCCAGACGACCGAATATAGGGCGTCCCGCAGCGGCACGAGCCAGAGCTTATGTCGCAGTACGTCGTCGCCCACTCCCCAAACGCCGACGGTCCAGGCCATTACGTGACGTAAAACTAGGTAGGCAAGCAGGTAAGCCCCAGCGATCCAATTCGTGGGTGCCACAAGCTCTGCCAACAAAACCCAAGGGAGCCCCAGCGTGAAGATCAGCCCAAAATAGGATAGCGGGCGGCACAATCGCACCGTGCGCGCCCACCGCACTTGATGATCCCAATAACTCCTCGCGGTCTGCGCCGGATACATCGTCCATACGGCCTCGCGCGAAAGAAGCACTCGTCCTCCGGCCTCGGCGATGCGCACACCCAGCTCGTAATCGTCCGCCAGCATTCCGGCAATGGACTCAAATCCCCCGATCTTGGAGAGCCAGCGCTTCGTGGTCGCAATGGAAGCGCCTAATGCAAAGTTCACGCCCTCGGTAAGGTCCGCCATCAGCACGCCGGCGAAAAAGTCACTGGTTGCGCCGATGGCTTCAAGCTCCGCCCCAAGATTTTTTTCTGCAATGCCGCGATAGAAGCAGGTAACCGCGCCAGTGCTCTCCTCCACAAACGGCGCGACCACTTCGCGCAAATAGTTCGGACCAACGCGTACATCGCCGTCCGTGAGCACGAGCGTTTCGTACTGCGCTTCGCGGGACAAGCGTGCCAGCTTGTTGACCTTGCGATTCGCTCCCAAATTCTCCGCGCCAACAAGCACGCGAATCTGCCGGCCGGGAAATTCAGCCATCAATTGTTGAATTAACGGAACGGCCGCGTCCCCCGCGTCATTCACAGCAAAGACGATTTCGTAATCGGGATAATCCTGGCGGCAAAAACTCGCGTAATTTTCATAGCTGGCGAAATCGACGCCACGCACAGGTTTCAGCAAACTCACGGGGGGAGTGTAGCTTCGCAATTTGTACTTGCGCTCGCGTCGAAAGAAGCGCCATGCGGCAACGGTGGCCGCGACGTAATACGCGAGTGGCGCCGCTGCCAGAAGCAACACCGCATCCCGCCATCCTGAATGAAATATCGTCACGCCTGGATCTCTTCCCGCTTGCCCGGAGTTCCTTGAAAGATCGATGGAACGCTACTGGACTAGCTTGCCACAAAGCGCAGGCGTGTGGCATTTCGCGGCGTGGTTTTGGCGCTGGATGCGCACGTTTTTTTTAGTGCGCCCCTCCACCACTCACTTCGGGGATTAGCAATCCCTTCCGGATCCGATAGACTGACCCGCGCCAAACGATTTTGTTGGAAAAGAATCCTCCAACCCAGGCCATAAAGCTGATCGCGTCGTGCAAGGGAACGAGAAACAGCTTTCTTCCTATCTGAGAATCACCTAGGCCCCAAACAGCCGTACTCCAGACCACTCCGAGACGGAGAACCAGGTATGCTACAGCGTAAGCAATCGCGATTCTGCCCCATCCCGCAGCCAGGGCCACTCCCGCGGCGAGAAGCGTCCACGGCAGTCCATGCGTCAGCAGCATCGCCACATATCCCACTGGACGGACGTTACGCAAGCCGATGGACCATCGCAGTTCATGCTTCAGCAGTTCGGCAAAGCTCTCGTCAGGAAGAACCATCCCTACCGGCTTTCGCATGAGCTCGACACGGTAGCCTAACTCTGAAATGCGGTTGCCAAGCTCAAAATCATCCGAGTGATGATTCACCATTGATTCGAACCCGCCGATTTCGGAAAGCACCTTCTTCGTGGTCGCCATTGTCCAGCCAAACGCAAAACGCATCTTTCCTTCCAGCTTGCGCGCGACCAAAGCTGCCGGCGCCGAGTCCGTATACATCCCCAGATTGTCCAAGGCGGAAGCGAGGCCCCTCCCGGAGATGCCCCGGTAAAGCGCGGTAACCACTCCCACCCGCGGATCGCTGAAGGGCTCCACCACATTGCGCAGATAGTCGGCTTCCACGCGTACGTCGCTATCGCTCATGACGATAAGCTCGTGCTTGGCTTCGTGAACGGATTGACAGAGATTATTGACTTTGTTGTTCGCGCCCAATTTCGCTACTCCCGTAACTAGCCGGATGGAACGTTTCGGAAACGAGCGCTGGAGCCTCTCAATGATAGGAATTACCGGGTCATCTCTGTCTGTCACACCGAAGACTAACTCGTACTCCGGGTAGTCCAAAGAGCAGAAACTGGCGAAATTCTCGTAGGCCTCGCGGTCCACGTTGCGTACGGGTTTGATGATGCTTACAGGAGGCGCGAAGGAAGAATCGGCCGGAGACAGTGTGTGGAACCCCCGAAAATAGTCGAAGACGCAATAGAACGACAAAAGATAGTAGGCCAATGGAGCTAAAGCCAAAACGAGCACGGACAAGCGAAGAATGGACGGCACGCATCGCCTCGTCGAACAATCTATCTAGACTTCATTTTCCGAATTCCGGGACTCCGTCAAGAATCGCGGGAATACTCGAAACCGTGAGAGGTGCGTTCCTATGGAACGACGCCAACATAGGACCTGTGCGCACGTTTACTACACGGTGTCTTTAGTATACTGATGCAGGATATTGCGGGAAGGATGTTTTACGCGGCAGGGGGCCTCCAGTTTAGGTAGTCGAAGATCCCGGCCCGGGCAAGTCAGCGTTTGCCTAGCCAGACCAGCGTCACTCCGATGCACACAATGAGCACGCCGGCCCAGCGCCGCGGGGTTACTCGTTCCCCGAGAAAGAACTTTCCCCCCAGCGCCCCGGCCGCATAATTGAGTGCGGTCACGGGCACCACGAAGCTAACATTTTCAATCGAAAGAACCGCCAGCAAGGAGAAGAATGCCAGTGCCATCATGGCGATGCCGATCCACATCCAGGAAACCTTCATCGCCTGCAATAGGACTCGTACTAGTGCAAGTGGACGAAAATCCTTTACCTCGCCAACGCGTTTCATGGCCCGCGTCACACAAATCTCCCCGCCTGTTCCACTCACGACGACAAGAAACAAAAGCAGAGCTTCGCGCATGTTCAGCGCACCTCGGTGGTTCGAGGTGGAGTATTTCCGACGACGAATACGCCCAGACAGATCACAACAATTCCCGCCCAGTGCAGCGGTGATATTCGTTCGCCGAGGTCGAAGTATCCCAAAAGCGCGACGACCAGCAACGCGATCGAGGAGGCAGGCTGCACGTAACTGAAATCCGCCCACGAGAGAATGAGCATGTACGCAACAAAAAACGTCAAGAGTGACGCGATACCCAGCCAGATGTAGCCGGACGTCAAAATCATCGAAACGATTTGAGGTAACCGCGAAGGCGCCCACGACACAGCTGTGCCGACATTTTTCATGCCCTTGCTAAGCAGCACGTTTCCGAGTGGCGCGAAAACCACCATGATCAAAAGCATGCAGTACGTTTTAAAGTGCAGGCCGGAAGACGTGCTCATGCGGCAGATGCGCCAAACACAGGAGTGGGCAAGTTCTCGATCCCAGCGGAAACCCCGGGGGCGAATTTCATCGATACCGGCGGTAGGAAGATTCGAATCATATTCATTCTCAGAGGGCTCTTGAACACAATCCCGGAAGCTTCTTTTCCATTATGGCATGCTTTTCGCAGGCATCCCAACGGCGCATCCCCTCATCGAGTCTTCGGGCGGCACGTTGTCCCGCCTGGTGCACTGGTGTCTCACAAAGCTGTCAGATGAACTACATGGCCAGCCTTTGGAAGAATGCAATTCCCTGACATTTGCTATTCTTTTGTAGCTCGCAGTACACTCCGCAAAGATTCGGAAAGGACCGGCTTCTTTAAAAAGAATGATTGGCGCCCTGCTGCATTGGTCTGGCGTTCCATTACGAGCCACTCGAAACAAGAAGGTGCTCGTCGGCAAACGTGTCGCTCATCGATCCGCAGAATTTACCAGCCTGCTTATGCCTCAAGGGAGCGGCCATGCCGGCGCATAACCTGGCATTCGTTTTTCTGGGCGTCGCCGCCATTCCTTTCATCTATTATTTCCTGGCCCTCTATAGCTCCGTGCGTTTCTTCCGCCAGGCTAGGAAATGGGATCAGCCTTCCGATTTCACCCCTCCCATCAGCAATCTGAAGCCGATTCGCGGCCTCGATGCCGAGGCCTACGAAAATTTCGCCAGCTACTGCAATCAAGATTATCCGGACTATGAGCTGCTTTTCGGCATCGGCGACGGCGACGAAGCCGTCGAGGAACTCATCGAAAAGTTGAAAAAGGAATTTCCGCAGCGGCGCATTCGTGTAGTTCACGTTTCCGGCCACACTGCCCCGAACGACAAAGTCGTAAAATTGGCTCGCCTCGTCGCCGAAGCGCAAAACGAAGTGCTTGTCATCAACGACAGCGATGTCCGCGTCCGGCCCGACTATTTTCGTTCGGTTGTCGCGCCCCTCCGCAATCCTAAAGTGGGCGCGGTCACCTGCCTGTATGTCTCCACGCACGAACATACCTTTTTGCAGAAACTCCAGTCCATCGGTATGTTTTGCGACTTTTACCCCGGGATAATGGTCGCTTGGCAGTTGGATGGAGTTAAGTTCGCCTTCGGACAGACCATTGTGACCACGCGAAAGCATCTCGCGGAATTCGGCGGCTACACCGCGATTGAGAACCGCCCCGCGGACGATTTGCTAGTTGGACGATTGGTTGCAGGACAGGGTCTAGATGTCGAGCTTCTCTCGTACACGGTCGAGACGGTAGCTGATTTTAAATCCTTTAGCGAATTTTTTTTCAAACGGCTGCGCTGGATGACAGTCATGCGCCACATGCGCCCTTGGGGACATATTGGACTGATATTTACGCAAGGCTTGGCGTGGTCGGTAGCCGCTGTGGTGGTTCATCCCTCCATCCTAGTGGCCCTTTTTTACCTCGGAGGGTACGCCTGCGTGCGCACAGCGACGGCGGGGCTGATCGGGATCTGGGGCTTGAAGCAAAAGGGCGTTTGGAAAAAGATAGCGCTCGTGCCGGTGTGGGACGCGTGGGCTTTGCTGATATGGCTGCTCAGCTTCGGGCGTAGGAGCATTCGCTGGCGGGACATCGACTATCGCATCCGCGAGGGAATGCTTGTTCCGGTTACTCCTCCTGCTCCCCCAAAATGAGCCCTCTTGAGAAAGCCTGCTTTTGCTTCAAGTTCCATTCTTTGGACAATATTGGTTGCGGGAAGCTGAAATGGTTGACGCACCTGCCTACGTGATCGTAGGGCGCGGACGCTGGGCTGGAAGAATGCATGACATCCTCTTCGCGGAGAGTCGTCGCGTCACCGGTATCACGCAGACACGGCGTGCTTCCAGCGAAACGGACGCCGGCTTTCGATCGCGCCTCGCCGAGAAAATGAGCGCGAGCAACGCGCAGATCGCTTGGCTCTGTGTGCTGCCCGGGCCTCATATTCCCATCATGATCGAAGCCGCGCTGGATGCGGGCTTGCACGTCGTAGTGGAAAAGCCGTGGCAAGGCTCCCTGCGGGCGGCCTCGTTACTTGCAGCAAGAGCTAAGTCGCTCCACCGTCTCATTGCCGTTCATTTCGAATATTGCTTTCTGGAGGAGGTGGAAAGATGGCACCGGGACTTTCACCCGGGAGCCGGGCTTCGTTTCGGGGGCCGCTTTTTCTTAGGCAGGCGGGATCACACGGGGATGCCCGCGATGGACAATCTGGGCTCTCATCTACTCGCCATCCGTGCTTATGCAGCTCCGAAATCCGCAGTACAGGAAATTCGCTGCGGCTACGAGCAGCCGGATGAACGCTGTGTCTGGCTGGAGAGACGAAACACCCGCGCCGCATTCATCGATCTCCTGGCAAACAAGGAGCCCATTATTCAACGCTTCATCGCCAAGGTGGAAGCTTCTCTCGATGGAGCAGACTTCCCTCTTGATCTGCAGTTTGCGTTGCGCGTTTCAGAGGAAACAGACGCTCTCCGCTGAGAGCTTGGTTCGTTAGCGAGTTAGAATGCTGGCGGAGAAAACGCTAGCGATGGGCGTGCTTCTTGGCTTTTTCTACAGGTTCGTCCACAGTTTGGACTCTCGACGCGCCCAAAGAGTTTCTGGCCGTTTTGCTCATCTGCAAGCGCCGGTCGTTGCGCGGCTCTCGCCAGTTGACTTGCGGCAGCATCAACGAAGCGTCCGCCCTGTCGCGGTACTTGACAGCGATGTTCATCAGCGAGTCCAGCAAAGAATCGGAAAGCAGATGCGGCTTCAAGCCAAGATCGATCAGCTTGGAGTGCTTCGCGTTGTAATAATGTTCTTCCGCTTCAACTCGCGGATCCTGCAAATGGTCGACTTCTACGTTCAGGCCGAGCTTCTTGCCAGCGGCCACCGTCATCTTGGCCAGGTCACGCACGGAGAACTGCTCCGTGAACTGGTTGTACACCCGGCATTCCCCGCGAGCCGCCGGATTCTCGCACGCAATCTCGATGCAGCGCACCGTGTCGCGAATATCCAGGAAGCCCCGCGTCTGCCCGCCCTTGCCGTAAACCGTCAGCGGCTGTCCGATCGCCGCCTGGATGCAGAATCGGTTCAGCACCGTCCCAAACACATCGTCGTAGTCAAACCGGTTGATCAGCGCCTCATCCATGGCTGTCTCGTCAGTCATCGTTCCGTAGACTACGCCCTGGTTTAGATCCGTGGCTCGCAGGCCCCAAATCTTGCAGCTGAACATGATGTTGTGGCTGTCATGCACTTTCGAGAGGTGATAGAACGATCCGGGCTGCTTCGGAAATGGCAGAATGTCTTTCCGCCCATTGTGCTCGATAGTGATGTAGCCCTCTTCAATGTCGATGTTCGGCGTGCCGTACTCGCCCATCGTTCCCAGCTTCACAAGGTGGCAGTCCGGCCGGTGTTCGCGCAGCGCAAAAAGCAGATTCAGCGTGCCAACTACGTTGTTGACCTGCGTGAAAACCGCGTGGCCCCGGTCAATCATCGAGTAAGGCGCGGAGCGCTGCTCGGCGAAGTGCACAACCGCATCAGGCTCAAACGCGCGCAGCGTCGACGCCAGGAATTCGTAATCGCAAACATCTCCGTAGAAAGACTCAATCGTCTTGCCGCTTACCGCTTGCCAGACGCGCAACCGGTCGGAGAGCGGCCGAATGGGAGTCAGCGTTTGCGCATTCAGCTCGTGGTCCCACAGCCGGCGAACAAAATTATCCACGATGGCTACGGAATGTCCTTGCTTCGACAAATACAAAGCGGTTGCCCATCCACAATAGCCATCCCCTCCAAGCACAGCAATCTTCATCGTTCCTCCTTAGTGATATTCCCCTGGGTAAGTGGCCTCGTGAAGAGGCGCATTGCACTTCTGCCAGCCTCAGCTGGATAAATAGGTCCTTGCGCGCGTCCGGGCGCATTCTCCGCCGTCTATTTCTAGTCCCAGTATACGTGATTAGCGCCCGCATACGCCCGCATATCGCGCGAAAATCTTTCAATAATTGCCGCTGCAGTTTAGATGCAGCGAACTGCTCTTTTGTACAAGCAAGATGCTTCCAAAGCAACTCGCCTTCCCTGAAGGTGGCCAATACGTTATCTACCTCCGAAACCGAGCCGGATGCGTCCCCCAGGACGATATCGACCTGCGGTTTCGCGATCGCTAACTCGGGGTTCCTGTTTTTTCCTGTACAAAAGTATCTACGGCGGGCGTCGCTGCCGCCTGAATTCTCCACTTTTTCATCCACAGAAACAGCAGCAGCAGTCCCCACAAGTGATAGCCCACGTTTACGCGCCGCTCCAAATGCAATCGCACCAGCTCTTGGATGACGCCCGGCCGGAACAGCGCCTTGTTCTCCGCTAGCCCTTCCCGTATCGTCTCAAGCAGCATCTCTCGCAGAGGACCGCGCAGCCATTCATGCGCGGGAATATCGAAACCGACCTTTTTTCGCCGCAAGATCAGTTCCGGAAGCCTGTCCTTCATCAAGTGCTTGAGAACAATTTTCTGCCTCGCGCCTTGCATCTTCAGTCCGGGCGGCAGCGTCGCCGCAAATTCCACAATTCTGTGATCCAGGAAGGGCGGCCGCACTTCCAGCGAATGCGCCATGCTCATCCGGTCGACCTTATTCAAAATGTCGTCCGGCAGAAAATACTTCTGATCCCACCACAAGTACGGCGACACTCCGTCCCGAGCCGCGGGCGAATCGCGCAACTCGCCGAGTACCTTGTCCAACGACGCCGGAAGCGCAACCGCGGATAGTGCCCCCACTTCCTCTTGGGAGAACGTTCCGTTCCAATAAACGTGCGCGTATTCGGGCGACAGAAGGCTTCCAGCCAAGAACCGTTTCACCATATACTCGCGGCTGATTTTGTCGTCCGATACCGGCCACTGCCGCGCGATCCCTAGCGCCGCGCTCCGCGTCCATTTCGGAAAGTGCCGCAACGTCCGCGCCAGCTCATTCGCGCGATACGTCAGGTAGCCTCCAAACAGTTCGTCCGCGCCTTCCCCGCTCAGTGCCACCGTCACTTCCGTCCGGCTCATCTTTGAGAGAAACCAAACCGGCAACGCTCCAGCGTCCGAACTAGGCTCGTCGGAGTAGTAAGCAAATTCCTCGATCGCTCCTCGGAGGTCCGCCCCGGGATTCAGGTCGAATTCTTGATGATCCGTGCCGTATAGTTTCGCAGCGCTGCGGATATACTCCGTTTCGTCAAAACTTCTTCCCTGAAACGAGACGGAGAGTGTCTTAATCGGCCGCGGCGAGGCCTTCGCCGCATAGTGCAGCACCGTCGAAGAATCAATGCCCCCGCTTAGCCAGAGCCCCAGTGGTACGTCGGAAAGCAAATGCTCGCGGACCGACTGCTGCATAAGTCCGTCAAGTTCCTCGCAGGCCGAATCCAGTCCCCGCTCCCGAATTGGCCCTGCCGGCAAAGTCCAATAAGTCTCGACGCGCGTTTTTCCGCCAATCCATTCCAGCCACTGCCCTGGCGGCAACTTCTCAATCCCCTCCACCAATGTCCACGGACACGGAACATAGTTGAGCGAGAGGTAGCAATCGAGCCCCGCCAGGCTCAGGCGCCGTTCGAACTCCGGATGAATAAAAATGGTTTTGAGTTCCGAACCAAAGAAAAGATCTTCTCCGCGCCGGGCAATGTAGAGCGGCTTGATTCCCATGCGGTCCCGCGCCAGCACGAGCCGTCTCGATGATTTAGTCCACAGCGCAATCGCAAACATGCCCCGCAATCGCGAAAAGCACTTCGTATCCCACTCCACAAATGCATGCAGAATTGTCTCGGTATCCGAATGGGAGTGAAACCGGTGCCCCAGTTTTTCCAATTCACCGCGCACTTCTTGATGATTGTAAATTTCTCCATTGAAAACGATGGCGGTGTCCCCATCGTCCGTGAGGATCGGCTGGTCCCCGCCCTGAAGATCGATAATCTTCAGCCGCGCCGCACCCATGGAAAGAATCCTCGAGCGGAACACCCCGCGCTGGTCCGGCCCGCGATGCGCGAGCGTCGCGGTAGCCTGCTCAATCCGCTCAGGCTCTGGTGCCCAATTTTTATGTGTGAATCCGGCAATCCCGCACAATCTCGAACACCTCGTGGCCGCCGGCAGAATCCCCCGGCGTTCCTGTATCTACATCCCCGCCCATCAGCTCATCACACCGGACACCGGCAGCATACCTCGCCTATCCCAGGGCCACCAGCGCCACTCCCGCACACACGAGCAGGACGCCGATCCAACGCGCCGCGCTCACCTCTTCTCCCAGGATATATTTCGCGCCAAACGTCCCCACTACGTAACTCAATGCCGACGCAGGAATCACGAAACTGATCGGTTCCCACGAGAGCAGTACCAGCAGCGCGTAAAACGACAGCGCCATCAGCGGCACGCCCGCCCAGAACCATCCATTGCGCAAAGCCTTGCCAAGAAACCGCAGCAGCTCTTTCGGCCGCAACCGCTCCGGCTCTCCTGTAGCTTTCATGCCTCGCGTAATCGCAATCTCACCGCCCGTGCTCCCAAATATCAGGAATCCAAGGAACAACGCCACGTGCATCATGCCAGCGCCTCCCTCGTCACCGCCGTCGTCCGCGGCTTCGTCTGCCCCACCAGCAGCACTCCCACGCATATCAGCGCTACGCCCACCCATCGCCGCGGCGAAACCGCCTCATGTAGAAACACGACCGCAAAAAACGTGAGCAACGCGTAGCCAAACGCCCCCGCAGGCATCACGTAGCTGTAGTCCGCCCAGCTCAAAACCGTCATGTAGCTCAGCATGAATCCGCAAAGAAAAAATATGCCGACCCACAGCGTCCCGCTGGTCACCGTCATCCGGAATGCGTGCGCGATCCCCGCCGCGGTCAGTTCCACCGCTCCAATTTGCAGCATGGCGCGCTTCAGCATCAGGTCACCGGCATTCGCGCAGATCACCATCGCGCACACCATGACCAGCGTCTTTACCCGCAGCCTGCCCTCAGTTGCCATTTTGTCTAAAGGTTAGTCGTTCCCGGACGCCGACGGCGTCTCCGGCACGGAAATCATCGTCTTCGGCGCGTCCCCGCCCTGCCGTACCCACTTCCAGCGTTCCGACCGCAGCTTCAGGAAGCTCGTCGCTTCGTGATAAAGCCGCTTGCGTTCGTTTGAATCCCAAAGTGCTTCACGTACGATCCGCCACACTACGCGTGGCCGGAAGTAATACTCATCGTAGAACCGGTTCACGCCGCCCATCATCTCGGCCTTCGAGAGATGCGGATATTCGATGTGCGGCAACTGGTGCCCGCCCGAATCCGCCAAAGCTTCCACCTTCAAGAAGCCTTCTTTAGCCATCGTGTCATGCAGTTCCGTGCCAGGCATGGCATGCGCCAGCGAAACCTGAATCGTCTCGCAATCTAGCTCCTTCGCGAAATCGATCGTCTTGTTGATGGTCTCCTTGGTCTCGCCCGGCAATCCGATAATAAAATCGCCGTGGACCTTGATTCCCACCTTCTTGCAGTTCTTCATGAACTCGCGCGCCATCTCCACTGTCGCGCCCTTCTTGATGTTCTTCAGGATCTGCGGATCGCCGGATTCGAATCCCACGATGAACAGCCTTGCTCCCCCGTCCGCCATCGCTTTCAGCTCTTCATACTTGCTGTGGCAACGCGCCGTGCATGACCACCGGAACTTCAGCGGCTTGAATTTCTGGCTCAATTCGATCGCGCGATCCTTGCGAATGTTGAATGTATCGTCGTCGAAGAAAATCTCCTTCATCTGCGGGAAGTATTCCAGCGTGTTCTTCACTTCCTGCACGACGTTGTCCACCGACCGCACCCGCCACGCATGTCCCGAAACCGTCTGCGGCCACATGCAAAATGTGCATAGCGCCGGGCACCCTCGCGTCGTATAGAACGACACAAACGGATGCAGCAAGAACGGCACGTTGTATTTCTCAATCGTCAAATCCCGTTTATAGGTGTCCGTCGCAAACGGCAGCGCATCCAGCTCCTCCGTGTGCAGCTGCGGCCGCGGCGCATTGTGCACCACCTTGCCTTCTTTGCGGTAGCTCACTCCCATGATCTGTTCGATCGGCTTCCCGTGCGCATACTCCGCCACCGAGTGATCAAATTCCCCGCGCGTTACAAAATCAATATCCTCGCTCGCCAGCAGGGTCTCGTCCGGCTTGATATGCCCGTGCGGCCCGACAAATGCAATCTTCAGCCCAGGATTGCTCTCCTTGATTTTCCGGATCAGCTTGATATCGCTGTGGAATCCAACGGTGGACGTGTACAACACTAAAAATTCGTAATCCTTGCAGATTTCAATCGTTTGCTGCCAATTCACCTTGTGCGGCGATGCGTCCAGCAACCTGCTCCCCGGAATCAGCCCCGCCGGGTACGACAGCCACACGGGGTACCAATACGACTCAATTTCACGCGTCGCGGGCCACCGCGAGCTCGCTCCGCCGTCAAAATTCTCAAAACTCGGCGGGTTCAACAACAAAGTCTTCATGACATCCGGCATTCTTCACCCTCAATTTTCCTGACAATATCTCAATGCTTTGGCCGTAACACGTCCCGTACCCAGACAACCGTGCCCGGGCCCCTCTTGCGGTCCGCCCAGCGATGCCCCTATATCTAGATAACAGTTTACCCGACTTGGTTGCATACGCTCAATTCTTTCTGCAAACAGATCGATTTGCATCGAAACTCTAACTACGCGCGGGATTGGCAATCCTCCCCACATTCATCCCGGCTCGCCGCGCTTGATTTCGTTCCCCCCATGCAATTTCGCTTGATTGTTTACGGTTTCGTAATATACTTGGCCACTCTCGGTTCTCGACCGGAGCCCTTCCGTAGAATTGAGGTTGTTATGCGAGGAGTGCAAGCACAGGCAACGCCTCATCCTGTCATCCTCGTCGTCGAAGACACGGAATCCCTGCGCGATTCCATGCAGCAAATCCTCGAAGACGCCGATTTTCTTGTCCTGCCCGCGGCCAACGCCGAGCAAGCGCTCGAGCTCGCCAATTCCTGCTCCGGCCCCATCAATCTCCTCATTACCACGCTTCGTCCGGGCGGCATGCCAGGCCCCGACCTGGCTTTTTGCTTGCGCAAGCGCTCTCCGGAAATGAGCGTCCTCTACAGCTCCGCCAATCCCTTGGCAGCTCTCGAGGTTCCCGACCCCGCCGAAGTGGTCTCCTCCATGCTTCCCCGGCCCTTCAGCAAAACCACTCTTCTTCGCCGCATCAATATCCTGCTCGCTGCGCATTTCTGAGTTTCAGGTTCCTCTAATGAGCGGTACGCGACGCATTCTCCCCGCCCAGCACTTCGCGCGTCGCCGCCGAAAGCTCGTCCCAAATACGCGGAATCCATTCCAAATGCTCCGGCTTCATCAATACGGAACGCAAACAAGTCATCGTTTCGCGGTCGCGTCGTATCTCCCCAAGGTTAGAAGCCCAAAATTCTGCCGGCAAGTCCGCGACCGCTAAATGCAGATTCCGCTTTGCGGCGGCATCGAAAACCCTGCGCGTTAACGCGGAGGCTTCGCTCACGCTCTTTGCTCGCGGGGCAAAAATCACAATATCCAGTTCCGGCTCGAACGCGGTTACAAACCGTTCGTCCTTCTTAAGCCCTTCGAAGAAGGCCAGCGCCGCCGCTCTCCCACTCTCCAAACCGCGCGCGAACTCCCCTCCCCGCGCGAGCGGCATTAGCCTTTGCGTCGTCCACAGCGCGGCCGCTGCGGCTCCTGGCCTCGAGCACTCCAAACTGATCTCGCCCAAGTGCAACTCCGCCGAGCTGAAGTAGGTATAAGGTGAATCATGCTTGTAGAAGCGCCCCACCGAGGGGTCCCGCAACAAAACGCAGCCGCAACCATACGGCTGCAACCCGTGCTTGTGCGGATCGATAACGATCGAGTCTGCTTCCCTAATCCGCGCAAAACTCCGCGTTGCTTCTTCTGCTAGATTAGTCGCTAGCGCAAAGTAACCGCCGTAAGCCGCGTCCGCGTGAACCCGAAACCCGTGCTCCTCACTCAACGCAAGAATCTCCGGCAGCGGATCGACAGACCCCGTTGCGGTAGTCCCCATCGTCGCAACCACGGTCCCCACATCACCCCGCGCCACGCGCCTCGCCAGCGCGTTCACGTCCATCCGCCCCTTTCCATCGCAAGCCACACTCTCAAACGGAAGTTGCAACACCGCGCTGATCCTCTTGTGCGTATAGTGCGCCTGCTCGCTCGCCAAAATCTTTTTTCCAGGCCGCTCCTGTGAAGCCACCCAGAGCGCCTCGAGATTCGCCATCGTCCCGCCGCCGCACAGATGCCCCAGGAACTCTTTCCATCCAAACATACCGGCAATCTCCGCTACTGCTTCCTTCTCCATCGCGGAAGTCGCCCGGCCCCCATCCAGCGCATGATTGTTCGGATTAATCCACATCGCCAGCGCATAAGCCAGCCGCGCCACTGGGTGTGGCGGCTTCAACATCTGCCCCGCGTAGAGCGGATGAAAATAAGGGTAATTGTCCTGCAACCGCTCCGCCGTAGCGTTCAAAACCGCAGCGAGACGCGCGCTTGCCGGTGCGCCAACGGTTCGCTCGCCTTCCGTACTCGCCGTCCACGCCTCAAACGCCGGCAAGTCCGCAAACCCCGCGTCCAGCTTCTTAACCGCGTCTAAAAACGCACCCAAACTTTCCCGCTCTAACTTCACCAGTCACCAGTCACAAGCCACCAGTCACTTCCTACTGCCACACCTTATCCAATTGCCCCGCCGTCTTCAGCAAATCCAGCTGCGCCTGCTGCCGCTGAAAATTCGCATCCAGATACCCCATCCACTTCTCATTCTCGTCCAGCCGCGCTCTCTCCACTTCTCTCAAATTCACTTTCCCCTCTGTATACTGCTCCTGCAGCACCGCGATATTCTGCTGTGCCAGTTGCAGTTCCAGCCGCGCCACTTCTTTCGCAGCGTCCCGTTCTCGCAAGTGACGCGTTTTCTGTCGCACTTCCGCGCTTACCTGCGTCTTCTTGCTCGACAAACTCGCCTGCGCCGTCTCCAGGTTGATCTGCGCCAGCCCGACCGCTTCCCTCGTTTTTGCGCTGAACAACGGTACCTGCACCTGCACCCCCGCATTAAAATTATTTCTCTGGAATTTCTTGTAGAACTCGCTGTAGTTGTTGAAGTTCGCCAGCAAACTGTACGTGCTTACCGCTTCAATCGTCGGGAAATATCCCCGCTTCTCGCCTCTCAACCGGAACTCTTTTGCCCGCACGTCGGACTCCGCCAGCAAAAGCCCCGCATTGTTCTGCATCGCCATTGCCACCAGGTTCGCGCCTTCCTGCTCCGCCTCCCCCGGCAATTCTTCCGGCGTCACTTCCAGCGCCTGTTCCTGCCCCAGCCCCAGCTGCCCACGCAAAAAAACTTCTAGTTCGTCCTCTCGTCCTTCGAGCTGCAGAATTCTCTGTGTCACCTGCGCTTTCGTAAGCTGTGCTTTGGTCACTTCCACCGGCAATTCGTATCCCTCTACCTGCCGCTCCTGCGTCACCTGCAAAATCTTTTCCGCGCTCTCCTGCTCCCCGCGTAAAAGCTCCAGCGAGTGCCGCACCTTGGCCAGCTCCAGATACGCCATCGCCGTCCGCGCAATCACGCTGTTCTTCACATCTGCCAGCACGATCATCTGCGACCGTGCCTGCTCCTCCAGCTCTTTCCCCAGCCCCTTCAGCGGCTCGTTGAACACCTCCTCCGTATATGTCACGTTGAAGAGCGAAGGCGCGCGCCCTCCCGGTGTCTCCGGGATTCCGTACGTGTACCCCGCCCCCGACCCCGCGAACAAATTCGGCAAAAACTGCGCTTTGCTCACTTGCGTCGCATGCGTCGCAAGACTGGCCTGCAGTTTCGCAATCTGAATGTCCTTGCTGTTCCGCAGCGCCATCTCAATCGCGCTCTTCAGCGTCAGCGCCACCGGCCCACCCGCCTGCTCGCCCGACGCCGCGACCGCAGGCTGCGCCGCCGCCGGCGCTTGCAACGCAACCGCGTTCTGCCCTCGTACCGTGGTTCCAAAAAGTGTGATAAGCGTTATACCGCAAGCCGTCGCAGAGGTTTTTCTCATTCCCTCAACTCCTTCCAACCCTGTAGGGGAGGGGATTGCCCCTCCCTCTTGCCCCGCTACGCATCCCGCGCTACTCGTATCTCAACGACTCTATCGGCTGCAATTTCGCCGCTTGATTCGCAGGCAAATATCCAAAAAACAATCCCGTCGAGCACGACACTACAAACGCCAACACCACGCTCAGCGGCGACACCGGCACGCGCAAATTCCCCGGAAGAAACACTTGCGCGATCGCCGGCACCAGCAACCCAATCAATATCCCCAGCACCGCCCCGCCTCCGCTGATCAAAAACGCCTCCGTCAAAAACTGATACATGATCTCCCTGCGCACCGCCCCGATAGCTTTTCGTATCCCAATCTCCCGTGTCCGCTCCGTCACCGTCACCAGCATGATGTTCATAATCCCCACACCGCTGATCAGCAGCGCGATAAACGCAATCATGACCAAAACAATCGTCAACGCCAGCGAAATATCCTTCGCCGCCGTCAAAATCGCGCTTAGTGTCTGCACGTGATACTCGGCGCCACCTGGATGCCGGCTCGCGAGCAGCTCTGTCAACCGCCGTTGCACGCTCGGCACGTCCTCCGGCATCGCCGCCTGCGCGTCCAGCACCTTCAGCGTATTCACGCCGGTGTAGTATTTGATTAGTCCAAATGGTATCAGCACAGTTTCCGTCTGAATGTCGGAAAGCCCAAAGGTTTCCACGCGTTCGTTGAAGACGCCGATGATCGTGAAGATCAGCTCTCCTACGTGCAATTCGCGGCCCACCGGGTTGTCCTGTCCGAAAAGCCTTTTCGCCAGTTGCGGTGTGATCACGCAAGTCTTGCTGCGGGCTTCCAGGTCCAGGGCATCGAGATAGCGGCCGCGCAAAACGACCAGCCTTCGAATCTCCCGGTAGCCCGCTGTCACACCGATCAACGTGACTGGCCTCACCATTCCCTGCGCTACCACGGTCATCTGGATGTCGGTCGTTCCGGCCACTTGCACGATTTCTGGAATCGCGTTCTTCGCCGCCTCCATATCGTCCAACGTCAGTTCGTAACTTAGCGGCTGGGCTTTCTCCGAGCTTCGGACAAGCTCCGCCCATACCACGTTTGAGCCCACCGCTTCAATTTTAGAGATGACAAATTTCTTGCTCGTCAGCGCCACCGTCACCACCAGCACGATCGACGCGCTCCCGATAATCACACCCAGGGACGTCAGCATCGCGCGCAATTTGTTCGCCCTCAGCGCGTCAATCGACACCGACAAAGTTTCTTTTAGGTCCATCATGCAGGTTTATTCGTCCCCGTCCTGCTTACGCGCGTCCGGCGAACCCGCTTCTGCTGGAAAAACCAAAGCGGCGGCTTCCCCTGCCTCACGTCAATTCTTCCCCACGCGCTTCAGCGCTTCGCGTGCGCTCTTGTCTTTTGCATCCAGTTGCAGCGCAGCTTGATATTCCTTCGCCGCTGCTTCCTTCTCGCCCTTGTTCTCATGCAGACGGCCCAGCCATTCGTGCGCCACCGCATAGCGCGGATATCCGGAACGTTTCGGCGCCTTCTGCAAATATTCCTTCAACAACCGCTCGGCCTCGTCCAGCTTCTCCTTCTTCAAAATCAATCCCACTGCTTTGTAAAACTCGGCGCGCGGGTCCGCGGATCCGCGTTCGCTCCGAGCTCGCCAACCTCCAGCAATCGTTCCGCCTGGTTCCGCTTCATCGCGTAATCGCCAATATCGAAAATGAGCTCCGCCGACTTCGGCTTGCTCTCCAACGCCAGCTTGAACTCCGCATCCGCAGCCGCAAAATCTTTCTTCTGCCGCCGGCAATTCCCCAGCGCGTAATGCCACTCGGAAGCGTCCATGGCCTTCAGTTTCTCGAACTCCGGCTTGGCTTTCTCTTCTCCTCCGCCCACCATCCCCGGAGCCGCGCAGTCAAATTCAATCAGCGCCTGCCGCGCCGCAAAATTCTTCGCATCCAGCTCCACCGCAATCTCGAACTCTCTGTGCGTCTTCCTGGCCAGTCCCGGCGCCGTAAACATCGACGAGTGATCCGCCTTCTCCCCGTATGCCCGCCCCAGCCATTCGTGATACACCGAGCTCTTCGGATCGATCGCTACCGCCCGCTCCGCGCTATTGACGGCCGCGTCCCGTTCCTGCAATTCCAGATAAGATTTTGTCAGCAGCAACTGTATCTCGCCGTTTTGCGGTTCCTTCTCCGCCGCCGCCTGCAACTCCGCCACCGCCTTCGTATAGTCGCTGCTCTCGTAGGCCCGTCGCCCTGCTTCGAACGCATCGCTCTGCTTTACCGTACGCGCAGCCCAAAGACTCCCCACCCAAGCCAGCAACATGGCAAGTGCCACGCCCGCATTCGTCCATCTGCCTATCCCCATACCCAACTTACGCCGCATTTGTATTCACAACCTGGACGGCCATGCCATCATGTAAATCCACATCTCCCGGCAGCGCGACCATCTCTCCCTCCTGCAATCCGCTCATCACTTCGTAGCTGGTCGCGTCTGCAATTCCTACCTTGATCTCGCGCTTCTCCAGCTTTGATTTCCCTACGCCCAGCTCGTTCGCTTTCACAACAAACACGTAACGCCGCCCACCTTCCGTAGCCACCGCCCCTCGCGGCACAGCCAAAACATTCATCCGCGCCTTCGAATTGATCCGCACATTCACATTGATATTCGGCAGCAACTCGATCTTGTCGTTGTTCACCGCGCACAGCAGCTCTCCCACGCTGCGCGTTCCATGCGGAACCACTTGCTTCGGTATAACCTCCGTCCTTCCTACCCAACTCCGGTTCGGCAGCGCGTCCCACGTGATGATCACCGGCTCATCCGTTTCGAGCGCCCCGAGATCCGGCTCATCGATAAACGCCCGCACCCGTACCTTATGTAAATCCGCCATCTCCGCCAGCAAATCGCCCAGCCTCACGTAATCCCCTGCTTTCAGCGGCAGTCCCGCCGCATTTCTCCCCAGCGCATAGAGCGTCCCATCCGCCGGCGCCGCAATCCTTCCGTTATTCACTTTGTCTTCCAGCGCCGCCATCTCGCTCAGCGTCTCCTGCACTTGCAGTTCCCCGCGTTCCGAATCCAGACTAGCTTGCCGGTCAAACTCCTGCTTCACCGCTAGCAATCGCGTCACTTCCGCCTTCGCGTTTGCCAGCGCTTGTTCGTTCGCCGCCAAATCTTCTTTTGTCGCCGCCTGGCCCGCCGCCAGCCTCACCAGCGAATCGTGATTCCGTTGCAACCGGTCGCGCTCTCCCTCCGCCTTGGCCAAATCCTCCGCCACTTTGGCAGCCTCATCCGCCTTCCCTCCAGCTTTGGCTGCGCGCAAATCATTTTGCACACGCAGCAGCTTCGCCTTCGTTTCCGCCAGCTGCGCCGCCACTTCCTTCACATTCAACTCCAGCAGCAGCTGCCCCTTCTTCACCGTCTGCCCTTCTGTCACATACACCTTTTTCACAAAGGTATCCAGCTGTGCCCTCATCACATACGGCGATATCGGCTCCACCTTCCCATTGCTGCTGATCGACGACACCAAATTTTCCCGCGTCGGCGTCACCGCCGATATTTTCGCCGCTGGCTTCCTCCCGCTGACCCAAACCAGCAAAATCGCCACCACTGCCGCAAGCAGCAGTAGGATCACGATCTTGTTTCTCAGCTTTCGATCCATCTTCTTCTATCCCGTATCCTAGCCCCTACAAGTCCAGTCCGAACGCCCCATAAGGCACACAAGCCCTATCGCCCCATGGTCCACTTCCTTCTTTTCCGTGCTGGCTTCCCTACGTCTGGAGTGCCCCGAAGCGTCTCATTCTAACAATAGCCGCTCTTCTTTCTCCACCACGCTTCATTATAAGTGTCCCATCTCCAATACAATACAGATGCGGCCCCCGCCTCCCAGGATGCGCCTCCCGCCCCGCTTTTCCCGCAAGCGAAATAAATCCCTTCACCCATCCGTAGTAAACTCAGTACCATCGCATCACCGTCTTTCGATTGCCGCAAGCGAGGGGTCTATCCATGATCGAAGCTCGTTCCCTGTCCAAGCGCTTCCAGGACAAAAAGCGCGGCGAAATCCGCGCCGTCGATAACGTGAGCTTCAGCTGCCAGCCCGGCAAAATCTACGGCCTCCTCGGCGCTAACGGCGCAGGCAAAACCACCACTCTCCGCATGCTCGCCACCATCCTCGAACCCACCGATGGCACCGCCACCGTCTGTGGCTACGACGTCATCGAGCATCCCGAAAAAGTTCGCGCCAACGTCGGTTTCCTCTCCACCGCCACCGCCCTCTATCGCCGTCTAACCGCTCAGGAATTTGTCGAATACTTCGGCCGCCTCAACGGCCTCGACGAACCCACCCTGAAAAAACGCATCGACACCATCTTCGATCGTCTCGACATGAACAGCTTCCGCGACCGCCGCTGCGACAAGCTCTCCACCGGCATGATGCAAAAAACTTCCATCGCCCGCACTCTCGTCCACGATCCCCCCGTCATGATCTTCGACGAGCCCACAAACGGCCTCGACATCATGACCGCTCGCACCATCACTTCCTTCATCCGCGAGTGCCGAAACAATGGCAAAACCGTCATCTTCTCCACCCACATCATGTCCGAAGTCGAAAAACTCTGCGACATCATCGGCATCATCCAGTCCGGCAAGCTTCTTGTCGAAGGCACCCTGCAAGAACTTCGCGACAAATACGCCGAACATGATCTCGAGGAAATCTTCGTCAAAGTCGTTACTCCCCACTACGTTTCCGAGGAGAAAAACTGACATGTCCCTGCGCAACGTCGGCATCGTCTATCGCAAAGAACTCACCGAAGCCATTCGCGACCGCCGCACCGTCATCTCCACCATTCTCGTGCCCCTCCTTCTATTTCCCGTTCTCAGCGTCGGCTTCGGCTCCCTGGCCGTCATGCTCGTCGGCAAAGCCAAGGAAGAAGTTCCCAAGGTCATGCTCCGCGGCGGCGAAGATTCCCCCGAAGTCGTCGCGGGCCTCAAAAAGCTCGACAAAATTGAGATTGTTCCCGAATCGCCGGACTGGAAAGATCAGATCATCAACAAGGAAATCCGCGCCGCCGTCGAGATCCCTGCCGGTTTTCAGGCCGACGTCGCTCAACAGAAACAGGACACCGTCAAAATTTATAACTACGAAGGCGAACTGAAATCCGAATTTGCCACTGACAAAGTCGAAAAATATTTGAAAGACTATAGCGACACAGTAGTCAAAGACCGCCTCGCCGCCAAAAATCTTCCCGTAGCTGTTCTGAAACCCTTCGAAATAAAGCGTGATAACGTAGCTCCGCCTGAAAAAGTCAGCGGCGCCGCTTTCGGCGGCATCATCGGTTACATGGTCATTCTTCTCTGCATGACCGGCGCGATGTATCCCGCCATGGACCTCACGGCCGGCGAAAAGGAACGCGGCACCATGGAGACCATCCTTTCCAGCCCCATCTCCCGCACCCATCTTGTGCTTGGCAAATTCTTTTTGATCTTGACGGCCGCTCTTGGAACCGCCGCTCTCTCCGTCTTATCCATGGGCATTTCCTTCAATGTCCTGAGCCACTACACCGGCAAAACAGAGGGCGGACGCGCCGCCGCTGAAGGCTTCATTCTTCACCTCGGTCCCAAAACTGTCGCCTCCGTTTTCCTTATGGCTCTCCCCATCGCCGTTCTTTTCTCGGCTGTTCTCATGACCATCGCCCTCTTCGCCAAAACCTACAAGGAAGCTCAGAGCTATCTCACCCCGATGACCTTTATCGTCATCATCCCCGCCATCGCCTCCATGCTTCCCGGGGTCGAGCTCACTTCCAAACTCGCCTTAATCCCCATTCTCAGCACCAGCCTCCTCTGCAAAGAACTGGTCGCCGGCACCTATCACTGGAACCTCATCGCCATCATCTTTTCTTCCACCTGCGTCTACGCCGCCGCCGCCCTCTTCATCGCCATCAAAATGTTCCAACGCGAATCCGTCCTCTTCCGCTCCTAACCCGTTCGCGTTTCATTCTCGTTCGCCTGTAGGGGCCGGGCTTGCCCGACCTCCAACTCCAAAATTTCAAATAAATTTCTTATCAATTACCTGCTTCATTTTTTCGAAATCGCGAGTCTAACCTGCTTGAACCCTGTGGCTCGGTGAAAAACAACCAATAATAGCGCTGTGGTCGAGGGATGGGTGCGGGCCAGCGTGATACATCCCTCTGCCCGCACCCATCACGATCTCGGCGCGCAAGCGTTGATGTGTCTCCATCACAGCTAGCACTTTTTCCGTCCGCTCCGTCTCTCTCTTCTCCGCACTATCTCTTTCTTCTCTGTGCCCTCTGCGCCCTCTGTGTAAATTCCTTCTTTGCGTCTCTACCTCCTCAGTTCATTATCGTTAACCAATCCCTCCGAACTTGGCCCCTCGTTTTCCCGTATATTAATCAGGCCCACTTCGATGACCTTACGCCGCCGCCTCATCCGCATTCTGCTGATCCTCCTCCTCTTGCCTCCCATCCTGGCAGGCATAGCAGGCTGGCTCGTCGCCCCCGGCTTTCTCCACCCCATCCGCCGCGAACTCACTCCCGACCTGATCCGCGAAGCCGACGCTTCCTTCGCCCATAGCGGCGGCCACCGCGAAGACTTCAACGTCCGCGCCGCCGACGGCATCCTGCTCCGCGGCTGGATCGTCCGCCCCGAACATCCCGACGGCAACTGGGTCCTCCTCTTCCACGGCGTCGCCGACAACCGCATGGGCGTCATCGGCCAGTCCGAATTCCTCCTCCGCGCCGGCTACAGCGTCGTCATGATGGACGCCCGCGCCCACGGCGCCAGCGAAGGCCAAATCGCCACCTACGGCTGGCTCGAACGCAACGACACCCGCGCTATCATCGACGCGCTGCGCGAATCCGAGTTGAGGCCTTGCCTTAGCGTTCCCTTGCCGGGCTCCCCTTGCCGCGGACTGGCCCACATCTTCGCCCTCGGTGAATCCATGGGCGCCGGCATCGCGCTGCAATCGGCAGGAGCCGATCCACGCATCGAGGCCGTCGTCGCCGAAGCCTCTTTCGCCACCCTGCGCGAAGCTTCCTACGATTACGCTGGCCTGCGTCGTTCTCCGCTTCTCGGCAAAACGCTTTTCGCGCCCTTTAGTTGGACGCTCCTCTACCGCGGCGAAAAGCTTACCGGCCTCCCCGTCGCCGAAGTTTCTCCAGTGAAAGCCGTCGCAATGCGCCCCTTCCCGGTCCTCCTCATCTGCGATGAAAGAGACGAAGCCCTCCCCTGCCGCCACACGGAGCGCATTTACGCCGCCGCGAGCGGCCCGAAAGAATTCTGGGAAGTCCCCGGCGCCTTCCACACCGCCGCTCTCGGCTTCCAACCCGTCGAATTCCAGCGCCGCGTCCTCGACTTTTACGCTAACGTTGCGCAAGGCAAGCCCGTCCAATAGCCTGGTAGCACAGACACTCCTGTCTGTGCGCTTTTTTGAAGTTGGAAGTAGGACAGGCTTTCCAGCCTGTCTTCTTCTTGTGAACTTTAAGTAGCGCAGCTGCAGCAGCAACAAATCACAACTGTCAAAGCGAGTACCCAGCATCAAAAACGCTCAGCGCCGGTCTTTTCTCCCCCGCGTGCTAAAATTGCTCTTTCATGCCCGACGCTCCCCTCATCTCGGTTCACGCCCTCTCCAAGCACTACCGCAGTTTCAAGAGGCGCGAAGGCATTCTCGGCGGCCTGCGCAATCTTTTTCATCGCGAATACCAATCCGTCAAAGCCGTCGAAAACGTAAATTTTGAGATCGGCCGCGGCGAAATGGTCGGCTACATCGGCCCCAACGGCGCCGGCAAATCCACCACCATCAAAATGCTCACCGGCATCCTTGTGCCGACCTCTGGTGAAATTCTGTCGAACGGGTTCGTCCCCTGGAAGCAGCGCGCCGCCTACGTAAAAACCATCGGCGTGGTCTTCGGCCAGCGCACACAACTCTGGTGGGACATCGCCGCCGTCGAATCTTTCAAGCTGCTCCGCCGCATCTATGACGTCTCGCAGCGCGACTACGACGAGCGCATGGAGCTTTTCAACCAGGTCCTCGGCCTTAAAGAGTTGCTCGACGTTCCCGTGCGTAAACTTTCTCTCGGCCAGCGCATGCGCTGCGATCTCGCCGCCGCCCTGCTCCACAATCCGCCCATCCTTTTTCTCGACGAGCCTACGATCGGCCTCGACGTCGTCGCCAAAGACCACATTCGCCAATTTCTCCGCGCCATCAACCAGCGCTACAAAACCACCGTACTTCTCACCACACACGATCTCGACGACATCGAAGAACTTTGCCGCCGCATCATGATCATTGACCGCGGCACCGTCCTCTACGATGGCCCGCTGTCGCGCCTCAAAGAACAGTTCCTCCGCACCAAGCAAATCAAATTCATTCTGCGCGATGGCGATCAAACCGCGCGCCTTGCGGCCTTCGAGAAAAATCTTCCCACGCTCGCGCCAGATGGCGACAGCGGCGCCGCCACGCTGCATCTCGAACGCCTCGACGAAATGACCTGCCGCCTGCGCTTCGACCGCGCCCGGGTCTCCTCCAGCGATTTGATTCGCCAGATTCTCGCTGCCGTCGATGTTCGCGACTTCGTCATCGAAGACGAGCCCATCGAAGAAATCATCAAACGCATCTATTCCGGCGAAGCCGAAATGTCTTTGTGCCAGCCCGAGGAAAAGAACGGTTCACCAGTAAGCCGATGACCCAGCAACTCACAAAGAAAAGAGTCCGCCAGCAATGGTCCGAACTCCGAGATCTTCTGAACGGCTGGGACTTCATCGGCGTGATGGACGACCCCAATTGGCCGCGCGACGAGTACGAGTGTCTGATTGGTCCGCTTCTGGGGAGGCTACAGTCAGGGCAGGCCGTGCCGGAACTCGCCCAATTCCTAGAAGACGAATTGCGGGATCATTTTGGAATGCATCGCGTCGAAACCCTGGACGATTTTGCTAAACGCGCAAAATCTTGGTTCGACGAAAAGTGGTCGGCTCCGGTGAAATAATTCCATGGCCGCAACACAAACATTCCCGCTTCCGATTCGCAAGCCGTCGCCCTTCGCGAGCCTGAAGATTTACAGCGAATTCATCCGCATCGGCTTCGTCAACATTCTCGCGTTTCGCCTGCGCTATTACACCGGAATCATCACGTATCTCATCAACGTCACCGTTTACTTTTTCATCTGGCGCGCGGTCTTCGCCAACGCCACCGGCCCGATCGCCGGTTTTTCTCTCCCGCAGATTCTCACCTACGTCAGCGCCGGCTGGATTCTCCGCTCTTTTTATTGGAACACCATCGATCAGGAAATGGCCTACGAAGTGATCGACGGCAAAATCGCGATGGATTTCATCAAGCCTGTCTCCGTGCAGTGGATGTGGCTCGCGCGCGCCATGGGCGAATCCGCGTTCCGCCTCATCCTGCTCACCGCGCCAACGGCCATCATCGTGACGCTGCTTTTTCCAGTGCTGCCGCCAGCGTCAAAATTGAATTTTGTGCTCTTCATTGTCGCCGCCATCGGCAGCTTTTTCATCATGGGCGCGCTCAATTTCATCATCGGCACGTGCGCCATTCCGCTTACGTCCATCCTCGCGCTGATTCGCGCAAAATTCTGGCTCATCGAGTTGCTCAGCGGCTTGCTCATCCCTCTGAATTTCTTTCCTCGCCCCATCCAAATCCTCTCTGCATGGCTTCCCTTCGAGCATATCGCTTACACGCCGCTGCAAATCTATCTCGGCCGCCTCTCCCTCGCTGAATCGCTGCGCCTCCTAGCCATCGAATATTTCTGGGTCGCCGCCCTACTTTTCCTAGGCCACATCTGGTGGGTCCGCGCCACCCGCAAAATCACCATCCACGGCGGCTGAGAAATTTATCTTTTGTAGTGGCGCAGCATGCTGCGCCTTTGTTTTTGTGGTGTAAATAAGTGAAAGAGAAGCTCCTCAACTTCAGACGGCATGTAGCGCTGCTCGGCTCTTACTTCGCGCAGTACGCGAAAGTGCGCGTAAGCTATCGCGGCGACTTTTTCATTTCCGCCGCCACCTCCATGACCGCCACGATTTTCTCCCTGGGTTTCGTCTTCGTGCTCTTCAAGCGCGTTCCAACCCTCGCCAACTGGCGCATGGAGGAGGTCGTCTTTCTGTACGGCTTCTCGCTCATTCCCTTCGGTCTCTTCAACGTTTTCTCGCTCAACCTCTACGAGTTTGGCGCAACCTACATCATGGAAGGCAAATTTGACCGCGTTCTTCTCCGTCCGCTCTCTTCTCTCTTCCAGGTGGTTTTCGATGCCTTTCGCATCGAGTCCTTGCAGGAAGTCGTCGTCGGCCTGATCGTCGTCGTCTGGGCTGCGCGCCGCCTGAACTATCACTGGAGCGCGCTCGATATTCTGCTGCTTACTCTCTTCGCCCTCTGCGGCGGCCTCATTTACATCTCCGTCTTCCTTTTTCTCTCCACCTTTTCCTTCTGGTTTGAGGACCGCATCGGCATCCATCCGCCGTTCTGGAATCTCCTCGCCTTCGGCCGCTATCCACTCTCGATCTATTCGAGCTACATCCAATTTCTTCTGAGCTGGATCATTCCGTTCGGCTTCGCCACGTTTTACCCGGCAACGCGCCTTCTTGGCCGCCCCGAATTCCGCATCTATGCGTTTCTGATTCCGCTCGTCGCTGCCGCCACCTTCGCTCTTGCCGCCACAGCGTGGCGCATCGGCCTCCGCCGCTACTCTTCCACCGGCTCTTGACGAGAGCCTTTTTGTCGTAGGGATTGCAACGAACGCAGTGGCTGGCTTTGCACCAGTCACCAGTCACAAATCACCAGTCACATCTTCTTACTGGGCCTTCATCACCATCAAAATCCGGTCGTCCTCGTACATTCCGTTGCGCGAGTGCGTCTCTACTTCCGCGAGCACTGCGCGCATGATTTCCTCAGGAGTCCGCGCGCGGGCCCCGGCAACCAGTTCTGCCAGCCGCTGGCGGCTGAATTCCGTTCCAACGGAATCCATGGCTTCGGTAATTCCATCCGTACACGCCACAAGCAGATCGCCGGCCGCCAGCGCCAGCGTGCCGCATTCAAATTGAATATCCGGCAGCAGGCCCACAATCATTCCGCCGGCGTCGAGCCATTCGACGCTTCCGTCCGCGCGAATCACTGCCGGCGGCACGTGCCCCGCGTTCACATACCGCAAATTCCGCCCTCCGCTTTCTACCAGCGCGAGGAACATGCTCAAATATTTTGTAGCCCTACCCTGCGCCATCGACGCGCGCGCTCCCATCAAGAGTTTGTGATTGATCGTCGCCGGCAATTTTTCCAGCGCCTCAAGGTGATCCGCCAGCGCATGCAGCGTCGCCTGCACGTTCGCCATCACCAGCGCCGACGCCGCGCCTTTCCCTTCCACGTCCGCCACCACGATTAGCAGCGCTTCCCCGCCCTCCACCTGCACCGGAAGAAAATCGTAATAATCTCCGCCGACCATCTGCGAAGCGCGGTGCGACACGGCAATTTCGATTCCTGGAAACGCCGGCGGCGCTTCCGGCAAAAGCCCCGCCTGAATCTCTCTCGCCAGCGCCAGATCGCGCTCCATTTTTTCTTTTTCGACGCGTTCTCTGTGCAGTTGCGCTTTTTCCAGCGCCAGCGCCACGTGCGCCGAAAGCGCATCAAGAAATGCTTCGTCCTCGTCGGTGAATCCCTCCGCCTTGTTCAACAACTGCAAGACGCCGATGATATCGCCCGCCTCGTTGCGAATGGGCAAGCACATCAGCTGCTTCGTCTTGAAGCCCAGCCTCCGGTCGATGTCCGGCTCGAAGCGCGCATCGTCGTACGCATTTTCGAGCCGCACCGCGGTTCCTTCGCGCGCCACCCAACCCGCAATGCCGCGGTCCGCCGGCAAACGAATCACCTGTTGCTCCAGCCCCAACCCGACGAGCGACCAAATCTCGTTGCGCTCGCGATCCACCAGAAAGACCGTGCCGCGTTCCGCGCCGCTTTGCCTAGTGGCAATCTGCAGGATGATGCTGATGAGCTCGCCAAGATCGAGGGTGGAATTCAGCTTCTTCGTGGCTTCGATAATGCTCGATAGCTCTTTCATCGCGCCGCGGCGCTCCGCCAGCGCCAGCACCACGGCCGAAAAGCGCGCCAGCAAATCCATCTGGCTGCGCACGCGATCCTCGAGCGGCCCCGCGCCGCGTACCTCGAGCACGCGCACCCGAAAATCGTCACTGCCGAGCGCACCCGCCCAGATCGAAGGATCCTTGCTGCTGTCGCTCGGCAATCCCGGCTTAATCCCCGCTGGCGTCGAAGCGGGCAGCACGCCCGCCTCGGCCCACACTTCCGCTTCGCCGCGATCCGCGCGCCACAGCCTCGCACCCGCCACGCCGGGCTGGCCCATCGCTGCGCGCACCACGCGATTCGCAATCTCATTCGCAGGGAAGCGGCCTTCGAGCAGCCGCAGCCCATCCATCAGTTCAGGGAAGAGGTCATTGACCTTTTGACGAGCCGGAGATTCACTCATAGCTTGCAAGGGCGGAAATCAGCCGCCGCGTTGGACGTAAGCCTAGCAGGAGTGCCGCAGGTTGAAAAGAGCAGGTTCGCGGGCGCGGGTTTTCGTCTTTGGTTTTTTCCCGGCCCTCGGCGTTATAATCCCGCCATGCGAAAACTCATTTTCGCTGTAGCGTGCTTCGCGGCGGGCATCCTCTCATTGGCTGCCTCAGGCCCACGACTCCACAGCCAGCAAACCGTTCCTGCGCAGTCTGCTCCTCCGGCATCCGCGCCAGCGGCGCAATCTTCCGCCGGGCCTGTGCACGAAAACGTTTCCTACGGCGCCGTCAATGGAGAAACGCTTCTGCTCGATGTATTCGAGCCTTCCGGCAACAGCGATCATCCTCGCCCTGCCGTTATTCTCATTCATGGCGGCGGCTGGACCAGTTTGGACAAATCCACCATGCGCCCGCTCGCGCAATTTCTCGCGCGTTCCGGTTTTGTGGCCGTCACGGTGGACTACCGGCTCTTCCACGACGGCAAAAATTGCTGGCCTGCGCAGCTCGATGATGTACAGCGCTCCGTCCGCTGGCTGCGCGCTAACGCCGCCAAATATAATGTCGCTCCCGAACACATCGGCGCGTACGGCCACTCCGCCGGCGCGCAGTTGGCCGCGCTCCTCGGCATGCTTGATACGCGCGACAATTCCGATCCCGCGCTCGCCAGTTATTCCAGCAAAGTCCAGGCCGTGGTGGATAGCAGCGGCCCCACCGCATTCGCTCCCGCTCCCCAGGACAGCGATGAGGATAAATTCTATTCGAGCTTTTTTGGCTCAGCCTACTCGGCTCGCCCGGAGATATGGCGCGACGCCTCGCCTATCGAGCACGTCTCGAAAACCAACGCGCCTTTCCTCATCATCCACGGGACGCGCGACGAATCCGTGCCCATCTCGCAAGCGGAGGCGCTCTACGGCAAGCTCAAGGAAGCCGGAGCCAACGTACAGTTCCTGCGGCTGGACTCCGATCACCTGTTCCGCGAACCCGCCGTCCGCCGCCAATTGGCGATTGAAACGCTGCTCTTCTTCGAGCGCTATCTGGTCCCAGCTTCCTGAGGGTGCTTTTTTCAACGGACAGAATGTCTGCTGCGTTTAGCGTGTGGAATTAACCGCCCTGCTCGGGCCGGAGGAGGCTACGCGGGATTCTGGCGCGATTCCCATTCCGTGCTCAAGCGGCGGACGGATTCGCGAAGGCGCACCGCAAGCGCGGCAATGGTTTCGAGGCGCTGCGGAGCGCCCTGCGGCAGGCGGCCATCGCTCTTTCGCCGTATTTCGGAAAGCAGAAGCTCAGCATTTCCGAGGATGCCGGTGAGCGGGTTGTTCAGTTCGTGTCGCAACACTTCGCCAAAATCAGCAACTTCCAGCTGCATCAGAGTGTCCTTTCCAGGCGTCTGAACTGCTTCCTCGAGAACCGGCAAGGCTTGCGCTTCCTTCTGCGCTTTGCGCAGCCGCCGCTCGACAAGGCCTAGGGCAATCGTCAGGCATCCGCCGGTTCGCACCACGTAGTCGGCTCGGCCCGCGGCAACCAGGCCGGCAAGCTCGGTCTGATGTTCGGCGTCCCCGATCACCACCACCGGCGCATAGCTGGCCAGCGAGGAAACCGTCTCATCCAGGCGCTCCGGCGGCGGACGCAGCTCGCCGTCCTCCGTAGACTCGGCTTCGGCGAGCAAAATCACGGCGGGCGCGGCATCTTCCACGATGCGCCGCGCGGCGTCCACGGTGCTCACGGCGGAGACGTGCCGCCGTTGATCGATCGTTTCCAGTTCGTGGCGCGCGGTGTTGCGCAATGCCACATCATCGCTTACTAGAAGAATCGTGTATTCCCTCGGTGTCATGTCCCCTTCCATTTCATTCACGAAATTTTGCACGGGCTCAATGAGCTTTCTTGGCGGTTGTCGCGCGGCCGCGGCGCGCCAGTTGGCTGTCCAAAAGGCCGAATACTTTCTGGGTCAGCTCCTCGACCCGGAACGGTTTGGCCACGTGAGGCACGCTGTTACGTTCCAGAAATTCCTGCGTCTGCTGGGCGATCACGTCCCCGGTCACGAACAGGAATCTTTCCTGAAGCGGATTGCGCGCGCGCGCCAGCGACTTGTAGAAATGCTGGCCGTCGAGCCCCGGCATCTTCATGTCGCAGATCACCAGGTCGAAAGGCTCGCGGGCGGCGCGATCGAGAGCCTCGCGTCCATCCAGGAGAACGTCCACGTGAAGACCTTCGTCTTCGAGCACATCGGCAATCAGGCGGGCCACGGTGGGCTCGTCTTCGACGACCAGCACGCGGGTTCCCCGGTGATTGGACCGAAGCGCGCGCGGAGGCGCAAGATGCGCGCGAGCCCTGGGATGGGCCGGGCCACGGAAAATCTGAGCCGTCTGCGGTTCCTCCGGAGCGGCGCGGCCAGGCTCCAGAAGGGCTTCGACAACCATGGGAAGCTCGACGGTGAACACGGAACCGCCTTCGGGCGGGCTTGCGACGTGTACCTGGCCGCCATGTTCGCGCACCACGCTGAGCACGATGGAAAGCCCCAGGCCCGTGCCGACGCCCGCGGGCTTGGTTGTAAAAAAGGGATCGAAGATGCGCGCCAGAATCGTTTGCGGAATGCCCGGACCGTCGTCGATGACCTGTAGATGGACGTGGTTGTTGCCGTTTCGTGCCGTGCGCAAGCGGATGGTTCCCGCCTTCCCTTCGAGCACGATGGCTTGCCGGGCGTTTCCGATTAAGTTCATCAGTACTTGCTGCAACTGGCCGGGATCGCCCATGACGAACGGCAGAGTGGGATCGAGTTCCAGCTCGATGCGGATTTTTTCCGCGGCCGAGCCGAAGCGCTGCAATTCCATGGCGCGCTGCACGATTTGGTTGAGAGAGACCCGCTTGCGTTCCGGGCGCGCTTCACGGGCGCTGAGGAGCAGCTGGCGGAGGATGGTGCTGGCGCGCTCGGCTTCTTCATAAATCTGGCGGGCTTCTTCGGCGCCGCCGGCGAGGTCCTTGCGGACGAGCAGGCGCTGCGAGTATCCCAGTATGCTGGTGAGGGGATTGCTCAGTTCATGGGCGATGCCGGTGACCATCTGACCGAGAGCGGCGAGTTTTTCGGTCTGCAGCAGCTTGGCTTGAAAAACGCGCTGGGCAGTAAGGTCGCGGTAGATTTCGACGCGGCCGACGCGGTGGCCCTCCTTGTCCAGAACCGGACGCACGGAGCGTTCCAGGACGCGCGGGACGGGACGCGCGAGTTGCAGCTCTTCGCGTGTGCCGCCTTCCGAACTGCGTGCGAGGTCGCGCCAGCGGCGGGCAAAATTTTCCGGCTCGGCGGCTCGTTTCGCGAGATGAGCGATCAAGCTGTCCAGCGTGGTGCAAGCGGCGGCTTGCTCCGGAGAGAGGCCGGCGATTTGCGCGAAGCGCGTGTTCATGGCGCGCACGCCGTGATTCGGCCCGAAGAGCAGAATCCCTTCCTCCACCCATTCGAGGACGTTGTGGAGCTCCGCATCGGAACGGGAGCGCTGCTGGTAGGCTTCCTGCGCCGCCGCGGGGCCGAGCACGACGGCAGCGAGATCTTCGCCTGCGAAAAGTGGCGCGTGGAGGCGCACACGGATTCCGTTCACAAGTTCCGCTTCGCAGATTTCCTGAAGTTCAATCGCTTTGTCGCGTTCGCCCGCCATGGCGCGGCTCAGCCACTCATCGACCCGCTGTTGTCCGCGCGCACAGAACAGGCTGGCGAAGCGGCCGCCGATGGACCAGGCGAGGTGGGGGACAGGAGCGTGCACATCCTGCTCCGGCACAGGCTCCGGGGAGCGCTCGACGCGCTTCTCTTCGAGCAAGAGCTTTGCGCTGCGGTTCAGGCTCGAGATATGTCCCTGGGCATCCAGAAGCACGGTCGCTTCAGGACTGAATTCCAGAAGGGTCTGGCGTCGAGAAGTGCGGCGGATCTGCTCCGCGCGAACCCTGCGGCGCTCCAGCGCAGCGACGGCCAACGAAGCCCGCAGTTCGAGACGCTCGAGAGTGGCCAGCGGCGGCGTCTTTTGCGAGATGCCCGCGACCAGCACGCCAAGAGTCTCTTCCCCGGAGAGGAGCGGAATGGCCACGAGGCTGGCCAAACCTGCTTTTGACCAGCTTGCGGGGGGCTCGGCGCCGAGGACGTTTCCGGCCTCTACCGCCGCCCGCCACAGCGTGGCAAGAGGCTCCCGCTCGACGGCCCCCGTCCACGCGGAATCGCCGCTTTCCCAGGCAAAGTCCATAATGCAGGACGGGGAAGAAACGGAACCTCGCGAGGGCAGTTGCGCGATCACCGCGAAGGCTGCGCCCGCTCCGCTGGCTTCGGAAGGTATTTCCGTGCAACTGAAGGCCAGTTGCGACAAAACCGTGTCCGGAGATGTGCCGGCGCTGAGGGCGGCAAGGACCTGCTTGCTGAGGCGCACATCCGCCTGGCGTTCCCGGGCCAGACGCTGCTCCTGTTCCCATTCGAGCGCGAGCGCGAGTTCGGCGGCGACGGATTCCGCAAGCTCTCGCGGCATGCATGGCTGTTTTCTTCGCGAGCCGGTAAGCACCACTCCGCGCAAATGTCCTTTGCCCTCGACAGGAGTCCAGAGCACCTGGCGTAAACCGATCAGCGGGCCAATCATCGAGTGGCCGCTGGAAAGCTCCAAATTCAGGCCGACACTTTTACCCGCGGAAAGCAGTTCCTGAGGCACCGGGGATTCGAGGGACAACTTTCCCCAGTCCGGCGGGACTTCGTCTCCCTGCGCTTCCCACACGATGCCGTGGAGAGCGGCTGCCGCGTTTTTTTCCGTAGGGGAAAGTGGTTCCTGCTCGAGCCACACCCCGATACGGTCGGCGCTGCCATCGCGGGCGAGCGAGTGGATGGCCTCGCGCATGAGATCTTCGCGCGTGGCCCCGGCCAGACCGGCGCGCGCGGCGCCCCGCCAGCCAGCCTCTTCCTCTTGTTTTTTTCGCCAGGGCCACATCTCGTTCGAGCCTCGAATATGTCTCCGGTCGTAAAACGGCAGAGGCGGAACGCGAGTGGCAGCCTCCGGCCGAAGACAGCTACATGCACTGAAAGGCCCAACCGCGGGAGTGAGTAACCTATTTCCAATCAACCGGTTGCAAGGAGAGGAAAAGTAGCGCGGCGAGCGCCGCAGTTCCACGGCGAAACTGGCGCCGTTCTTGTTCCCAGAGTGGGCCGGGGCAGCCTGATCCGTGGAAGACTTTGGCGGCGGAGCAAAACGCGCGCGGCATTGCGGGGGATATGCGGCAAGACGGGCTGGCCCGGAGAGAAGCCAGCATCTTCGCAGACACACGTTCGCCTTGGCGGCCGCGATTCGCCATGGCAGAGGACGGCGCCGGATTACGCCGCCTCTAGGGCTCTACTTGTTCCATCTGGTACTGCTTGAGTTTGCGGTAAAGGGTGGTTTTTCCAATGCCCAGCATACGGGCGGCGGCGAGTTTGTCTCCGCCCGTTTCGCGGAGCGTGCGCAAGATGGCGCGGCGTTCGAGCTCTTCCATGGGAAGCAGTTCGTCCTTGTCGGGCACACGTTCGCTGCTCGGATAGTGAAGGTTCGAGGGCAAGTCGCCGACGTGGACAATGGGGCCGGACCCCATGGCGACAGCGCGTTCTATGGCGTTCTCCAGTTCTCGAACATTGCCAGGCCAATCGTAGGCGATCAACCGGCGCATGGCGTCGTCCGAGATGCTCCGCGGAGGACCGTGGGGATCGGAAAATTTCTCGAGGAAAGAGATCACCAGAAGCTGGATATCGCTTTTGCGCTCGCGCAGCGGCGGCAGCTTGACCTGCACGACGTTCAGTCGGAAATAGAGGTCTTGCCGGAAGGCGCCGGTGCGGATCGCGGATTCCAGATCGCGGTTCGTCGCCGCGATGATGCGGATATTGATCTGGCGCCGCTCGGTCGAGCCGACTGGTTTCACTTCGCGTTCCTGCAAAGCGCGCAAGAGCTTGGCTTGCAGGTCGACGGGCATGTCTCCGATTTCATCGAGGAAAAGTGTGCCGCCCTGGGCGGCTTCGAACAGGCCTAGCTTGGATTGGATCGCGCCGGTGAAGGCGCCTTTCACGTACCCGAACAGCTCGGATTCGATGAGCGTCGGCACCAGCGAAGAACAATCGACCGGGGCGAAGGGACGGTCTTTGCGCTTGCCGGAATAGTGGATGCTTTTTGCAACGAGTTCCTTGCCGGTGCCGCTCTCGCCCAGTATCAGAACGGGATATTCGTGCTGGCTGACCTTTTCAATCATTTTGTAGACGCGCTGCATTTTTGCGGAGACCCCGATCATTCCGCCGAAGCCGGGCTTGGAGCGCAACTGCTCGCGCAAGAGGCGGTTCTCGCGGTCGAGATCCATATCGCGGGCCACGCGTTCGAGCCGCGCCCGGAGATCCTCGATGTGAAACGGCTTGGTGACGTAATCGACGGCGCCCATGCGCGTGGCGGCCACGGCGGAATCGATGGTTCCGTATTGCGTCAGCATCACCACGGCGATTTGCGGGTACATTTCGTGAACCAGCTTGAGCAACTCCAGGCCGCTCGAAGGCGGCAAGATCAAGTCGGTCACGATGATATCTATGGCGCTGGACTCCAGCCGCCGCAGTGCCTCCTCCACACTGCTGGCGACCAGCGCCTTCATGCCGCAAGATTCGGCCACATCCGCGCAGAGCTTCCGCGTGCTCTCTTCATCTTCAACGACAAGGACGCTTATTGGGATTGCGGCGCGCTGCACGGCGGCTTCTTCGCTCATGGCTCTCACCTCGGGGAAGACGAGTGCTGGTTTCATTTGCACACAGAGTGCCAATTCCGGAAATCGCGCTCGATTGATTCATAATTCAACAACTTAGCTATATTAACATTCTTTTTGCAGTTCCTGTTCGGGAATTATGATTCCCCTCATTTGCCCTATGGAGAAGCCGCATAGGCCGGTAAGTAATTGTGATTTAAGGGTTTACCAAATCGGAAACGAATCGATTCCCATTGCGGGAATAGAATCGCGTCCAGACAAGGTCAGAAAGGCCATTTCCTGCCACAAATGGACAACCAACCCGTTTTTTTCGCGAAAGCACGCTTTCTCGCCTCTCCGCGGGAAGACACCCTGCTGCTGCGCAAGGACTCGTCGCAAAAAGGAAACAGGCTCTCCCGGATGCTTTCCGGAAGAGCCTGTTGTGCATTCCCTTCTGCAAACCGCCAAACTCGGCGGGTTAAGTTTTCAGCTTCGAGCGAGCGCCTACTTCACCTGCAATCTGGCTCGCGTGCCCATTACGGCTTGGGCGTCGGCTTCTTCGCTGCGGGTGCTTTCGCCGCGGTCCCTTTTTCGCCACCTGCTCTGCTCAACAAGGTCAGCGCATCCTTGGCGTTGAAGGGGAAGCGGCGCACGGATTGCTCGCCGGTCGTGCTGAGAGTCACGTCCACGCGGCGGTTGTTGGCCAACCGCACGGTCAGAAGGTTTTTCAGGAACTTCTGCTTTTCGGCTGCGGTGAGGTCCGGATCGTCTTCGAGAAGTTTCTTCACCTGTGCGTCGGACATGTCTTCATCCTTGCCATAGGCCTTGGTTTCGATGTGATCGGCAGGAACACCCTTCTCGATCAGGTAGCTCTTGGTCTTTTCCACGCGGCGCTCGGACAGCAGCTTGTTGTACTCCTCACCTCCGCGAACGTCGGCGTGCCCTCCCAGGATCAAGTGCGCGTCCGGTCTGTAGGTCAGATACTGTTTGAAGTCGGCGGCCAGCGTGTCCAGAGTGCCCGCCTGGCTGGTCATGAGACCGCCATTCGGCCTCGCGACCGTCGGCTGGGCCGTCGGGAAGTAGATGCTGTGCAGAGCCAGCTTGAGCTCCAGCTGATGAACCTGCGGTGGCTCCTTGACCTCGACGTTGCCCGAGGCATCGGCAGTGCCACCACGGCCATCGTTCACCGTGCACTTCACTGTGTACGTTCCGGGCTGCGCGCCGGTCGCGTCGAACGTCGCGCTCTGGCCGGTGCCAGTGATCTGGCCGCCCGAAGCGGTGTAGCTATAGGTCAGCGGGTCGCCGTCCGGATCGCTCCCAATGCAAGTGATACCGGTGTGTTCGCCCTGCAGAATCGGGCTGCGCTCGACCGTAAGCGTCGCGGTTGGCGGACGATTCGGCCGCGGAGCCACTTTGATGTCCGTGGCGCACGACGCGGTCCCGCCTTTGCCGTCGTTGACCTGCGCGGTGACGGTGTAAACGCCTTCGCCCACACCGGTTGAGTTCCAGCGCGCGTCGGGGCCCGAGCCGTCCACGGCGCCGCCCGTCGCGGTGTAGCTGTACGTGAGCGGATCGTTGTCCGGATCGCTGGCGTCCACGTGCACGGCGACGATGTCTCCCGACCCGGCAAAGATGGAAGTGGGACTGGCGGTGCAGGCCGCTACCGGCGGATGGTTCACCGGCGGTGGCGGGGCTTCGTTCGGCAAGCCGAAGCGCAGCACGATTCCGGTTGCTAGCCGCAGGTTATCCTGGCGCGAGTTGCCTCCCAGCGAGGAGCCCGAAAAATTAGTCATCAAGTAGTCGATCTCCGCAAAGCGCCAAACGACATTCTTCGAGAGCACGACATCCACGCCGCCGCCCGCCAGTAACGCGAACGCGCTCTGGCTGCCGTCTCCCGTCATCGGAGGACCGGCGTGGGCTCCGCCCAGGAGAAATTCCGCAAAGGGAACAAAGTAATCGAATTTCCGCATGTTCAAGCGGGGGCCGACCAAAAACGTCGTGGTGCCGCCATGTATGTTCGTGCCGTTGACATTCCGGTTGTAGCTCAAGCCGCCCAGCTCTTCGGTGAGACCGATCCAGCGCGACGGATTCCACGTGAAGGAGCCTGATCCACCGTAATTGCTGAACGAGCTGAAGCCGCCGCCGGGATTGAAGTTCACGTAATCAAACATCCCCGCGATTTCATACTTGGGAGTAATTTTGCCCGGCGCCTGGTCCTCGGATGATTTGGAGCCGGAGGGAAGAGCTTTCGGGCGCGGAGACGCCGGAAGAGCAAAAAGAGTTCTCGCCGCAGGCGTGATGTCGCCGGCGCTGGGCGTGGCGGGAGTCTTCTCCGCCGCTGCCGCCGCGCCCGCGCCGTCACCATTCTGCCGGGCCTGCTGGGCGCATACCGGCAAAGCCAGTAGAGCGCTAACCGCTATTGCCGCACACCAATTGCGCATGATTCGTCTCCCTCATTTGTCTGTTTCGGAACCCAAGTCGCTAATGTCCCCACCGCAGCGGCGTCTGCACCGTTTCCACAGACTCGCTTGGACGGATTGCGGCGAGCGATCTGCCATTCGCCGCCACAGCGCCGATACCTTCCCCCACTTTTCCCGAACACCGGGAGGAACTCCAAGAAGGCCACAGGACGCGGCGCTGTAAGCCTATTCCAGATTTCCCCGTATCTGCAAGTCTTTCCTTTCCCGCGGCGGGACGGCCACGGCAATTTATGCAGCTTCGCGTTCGAGAGTCGAGAAGAGCCAGCGTCGCCGGCAGAAATGTTTGTGTGGTCCGCGTTGGAGGATGGCGCGCCAATTCTCCGTTTGACTGCGAACGGCAAGTACCTAGTGAGTTATCGAACATTGTGTTAGGATGCCGCCACTTACTGTGGTGGAACCGCCTCCGACGGGGACCTTTCGCATCGCAACTCTCCGTTGGGGGCACCGCGCCTGCCGCCCAGCCTTCTGTCCCACGGGTCCATGCGCCATCACAGAAGATGCCGTTTCGTCTGCATGGTCTGATGGGTGGACGGAAAATGAAAACAAATAATTCTTTTTGGCACGATTCGTTTTTGGCAGCAGCTCTGACGTTCGCCGCGGCATGTTTGTACTTCGCCCCAGGCGCACTCGGCCAACAAAAGCCGGCGCCTACGGGCGGATCAACTTCCACGGACAAGTTCCCGGCGGCGAAAGCCAAGGCGCAGACGCCTGCCCAGAGCCCAGCTGACGCCGCGGCAGACACCGATGAGGACGCGCAAAGCAAGCCAGACAACGAAGAGAAAGACAGCCCCGAAGCCATCCGCAAGCGCGAGGAGTGGTTTTACAAGCAACGCGCCTCGGTGAACGGCCATATTCCGGGCGGCGCGCGGCTCAAAGCTTTGCAGCACATGCAACGCATGATGGCGGCGGAAGGCAAACTGGTGCAGCGGCCGGATGGTTCTTACGCCGAGGTGGCTCCTCAAACCGGATCGTCAACATTTCCGGCATGGAGTTCGATTGGCCCGACGCCTACAACCGGAGGTGTCTTCAGCCCCGTGACAGGCAGAATCACGACCATCGCCGTCGACCCCAGCGACTCCACGGGAAACACCCTGCTCATCGGCGGAGCCCAAGGCGGAATCTGGCGCTCCACTGACGCAGGTGTTACATGGAAGGCAGTCGGCGATCAGAACGCCTCCCTTGCTATGGGCTCCGTCGCCTTTGCTCCCTCCAGCCCAGCGACGGTATATGCAGGCACGGGCGAACAGGCATCCATCGGCTTTGACATTTATTATGGCGCCGGAGTTCTGAAATCCACCGATCACGGCCAAACGTGGACGCAGACCTGCACGGTCGCCGGGCCAACTTGCCCTTTCATCGGGCCTTACCTGGACTCGCTTAACCCCAGCTTCGGATTTTTCAATTTTGGCGGCGCGCGCATCAGCTATGTCGCAGTCAATCCCGGCAACCCCAATCTCATTCTTGTCGGCGCACAGTTCCTCGTCGAAGGCCCGCAGGAGGGCGTATATTGCTCGAGCAATGGTGGAGCAAGCTGGACCAACATTCTCCCGGATGAAATGGCCACCTTTGTCGGTTTTGCTTCTTCCTCTGTGGCCTTTGTCGCGCTAGGCAATCCATTCGGAAGTTCGCCCGGCGCGCCTCACGGAAATGGCATCTACAAATCGATCAATGCCACCACCTGTTCCGCCACGTTCACTCCCGTCACTGCGGGCCTGCCTAGCCAGCCATCGCTGGGCCGCATGGACCTGGGAATCTCGCCCAACTACGCTTCAGACAACACCGCGTATGCATCGATCGCCGATGCGAGCACTTCCTCCACATCCAGTCTCGGCGTTTGGGTAACCACCAACGGCGGCACGCTATGGACGCAACAAACGAGCGCGCCCGACGTCTGCAGCGGGCAGTGCTGGTATGACGACGTCATTAAAGTGGATCCCAACAACAAGAACTTCGCCTTTTTTGGCGGCTCTTCGCTGACGGATAGCAGCGGAAATCCTATGTGGGTGGTGCGAACCACGAACGGCGGCACAAGTTGGTCGACGGTGCTTCCCTCTCAGCCCGGTCCCGGCTTGCCGCATGTCGATACCCATGCCCTGGCTTTTTTCAAGCTCCCTGGCGGTAAGGTCCGCTTGTATCTGGGCAATGATGGCGGCATCTGGCGCACCGATGACGCCGAAGCTTCCACGATTTCCTGGACGAATCTAAACGATTCCCTTCTCACGCTGACGCAATTCTACCCGTCGATTTCCATTAACACCTCTTCTTCTTCGCTCGCCTTTGCCGGCACACAAGACAACGGCAGCCAGAATTACCAGGGCGGAGTCGGCTGGGTGGACAACCACTTGTGCGGGGATGGAGCATCCACCGCTGTCGATCCACTCGTTCCGAGCACAGTCTATATCGGTTGCGCCACGGGATACCCCATCAACGCTTCCTACCAAAACGGCTCTCCCGGAACTTTTTCTCCCGCCATCAGCGGCATCAGTCCCAACGACTACTCAGGCTTCATCGCTCCACTCGCGACAGATCCCAGCACCCCGAACGTCGTGTATTACGGAACGACCAAGGTGTATCAATCCGTGGACGCCGGAAATTCCTGGGTATCCGTCTCGGGCGGGGACCTGGCTGCGGGCTACAACGGGGATGTGCTTACGACCATTGCCGTGGATCCAGGAAACCCCAGCGTGATTTACGCGGGATCCTCTAGCGGCCACATTTTCATGGGCGGGGTGTCCTCCGGCGCTGGAGGATTTGCGCAACATCCCAACTCCGGGAGCATTTTCCCTCAGCGAGCGATCACCGCTTTCGCCATCGATCCATCGGATGCCACAGGCAACACTGCTTATGTAAGCATCTCGGGTTTCTCCTTCGTCGGCAACGATCCTTTGGGCAATTCCGTGAACGACCCCATCGGTCACGTCTTCAAGACGACCAATGGAGGATTTTCCCTCATCGATGTGAGCTGCTCCGTAGCCGTTTGCTCGACGCCAGCCCCGAGCGACCTTCCCAATATTCCTGTGAATGATCTGGTGCTCGATCCGGACGTGCCTGGGACTCTCTACGCGGCAACGGACCTCGGGGTCTACGTGGGAAACTGCACAGTGACGCCATGCACCTGGAACACCCTGGGCACCGGCCTCCCGCGCGTCGCGGTTCTTTCCATTCGCCTGCACGAAGCTTCGCGCACGCTTCGCGCGGCTACCCACGGGCGCGGCGTTTGGGATAACGCGCTCAACAATTTCGCCTTCACGGGTCCGCGCATTTTTTCACTCACCCCCACCTCCGCGACTGCAGGCGGCGCGCAGCTCACGCTCACCGTTACGGGAACCGGACTCACCGGTGGAACCATCCTGTTCGGCACGACCCCTCTGACCACCGCGGCAATCCAGCCAGACACCAAATTAAGCGCCACGATTTCTTCGGCAATGCTGGTGGCAGGCACACCTCAAGTCAGCGTGAAAGTCGCCACTACGACCAGCAACACTCTTCCGTTTGCGGTCCTGGCCCTCACTCCGACTCTTTCAAGCTCGAATCCAACGAGTACTCCCGTTCAGATCCCGCCCGCCCTTCCGGCCAATATTCCGATTCAATTGACAGGGACCAACTTTGCAAGCAGCGCGAAAGTTCTCTTCAATGGCTCTTACAGCGGCATCATGGCCACGTTCAATAGCAGCACAGGCCTTTCCGCGACGCTTCCTTCCGCTATCCTTGGTCCGTTTGGGAGCACCAATGACCTCGCGGTCATCAACACGCCGCCGGGTGGCGGAAGGTCGACGCCCATCACGTTCAAGATCGTCGCTCCAGCTCCCGCCAACGACAATTTCGCGAACGCCATCAACATTACTTCGCTGACTTACTCGGACGTTAGAGATAGCTCCAACGCGACCGCGCAGATCGGCAGCGATCCAACACCGCCCGCTACCTGCGTCCAACAGCTCACCAGCCCTCAGGGCAATACCGGCGGTCTTCCGAACGGCGCTTACAACACCATTTGGTATCAGTTCACGCCGATCTTCTCGTCGAATCTTGGAGTGGACACTATCGGCAGCAGCTACGACACCGTTCTTTCTATCTGGACGGGCACAGCGGGCAGCCTCACCTCCATAGCTTGCAATGACGACATCAATCCAGGCATTGTGACGCAGTCGCAACTCTCCAGCGTCCCGCTTACGGCCGGCACAACGTACTACATCATGGTTAGCTCGTTCGGCCCGCCCGATCCGAATCCGACCGCGCTGGGTGGGAAATCCCAGCTCAACTTCTCTTACAACTTTGGCATCTACCCCGCGGCCACACTCACCTCGATTTTGCCCACAAGCGCCAATTCGGGGGACCCGGACCTTACCGTTACCATTACCGGTTCCGGTTTCTTCAGTGGTGCTGGCATCCAATTTGCCAATACTTCCACGTCCCTTGCAAACCTTTTCCCAACCACCTTTGTAAGCTCCACGAAACTCACCGCGGTCATTCCTGCGTCGGCAATGGCGCTTCCAGGTTCTTTTAGCATTAGCGTGGTCAATCCGAATCCGAGCAATGGCCCATCGAATGCCCTGCCCTTTACCGTCAATCTTGGCACCTATCCCGTTCCGAACCTCACCTCGCTCTACCCTGCAACGGTCATTGCCGGTTCTCTGCCATTCCAGTTGATTGCTGGCGGCACGCAGTTTGCGCCGGGCGCAGTGATCGACTTCAATGGCGTCGTTAAGGCAACCACGGTCAATGGCGCGACAAACGCGTATGCCACAATCTCGACTGCGGATATCAGCGCTTCTGGCACGGTTCTGGTCACGGTGAATAATCCGACGCCTGGCGGTGGTCCTTCCGCGCCCCTGTCTTTCATCATCACTCAGCCCACCGTAGTTCCCAATATCACCTCTGTGAACCCGTCTACAGTCCCTGCGGGTCTTCAAACCAACCTTACTGTTAACGGCACGGGGTTTACTCAGGGAGCGCAATTGAACGTTGTTGGCCCGGGTGCCGGCTTCTATAACACAAACTTTCTTAGCTCAACGCAGCTTTCGATACCCAACTTTGCCGTCGGTGGCGTCGGTCCTTATCAAGTCTACGTTGTGGATCCGGCGCCCGCGGGCACTTCCACGGTGTTCGTGCTCACCGCCACTCAACCACCTCCCCCAACGATTACGTCTATCAGTCCGTCGAGCGTACAATCCGGTTCCACCACCACTCTCATGATCACCGGAACTAACTTTCAGAACGGAGCCAGCGTTATGTTCAACGGCTCAAGTTTCGGTGCGATCTACACGAACTCCACTCAACTGTCAGTGCAGTTATCTTTCTCTGGGCTCTCGGCCGGAACTTATACGCTCACCGTAGTCAATCCCGTGCCTACACCCACCCCCTCTGCTCCAGCCAATTTCACGGTCACCGGCCCGCCAGACTTCTCGTTAGCCGTGGCAGCGGGGCAAAGCTCGCAAACCGTGAATGCGGGTCAGACGGCGACGTTTATGAACGTGATCACCGTTAACGCGGTGAACGGTTTCACGGGGCAAGTTGCGGTTTCCTGTACTTCGCCGGCTCAGGCCACGACTTGTTCGCTCAATCAGAACACTCTTACCGCCGGGCAGTCCGCCACCGTTGTGGTCTCAACGATGGCGCGCAGCATGGCTCCGCCGCCTTTGAACCCGCGGATCATCTCCTGGCCGCGCCTTGTCCCGGTGATGGTAATAATGCTGGTTTGCGTTTTGCTCACCCGGCTTGCGCGAACCCGGCGGCAGCGAGTGCTCGCGAGCCTGCCTCTTGCCGGAGTCCTTCTGTTCCTAGTGCTGCAAGCCGTCGGCTGCGGCGGCGGCTCGTATCAAGCGCCGCCACCACCTCCTCCAACCGGAACGCCGGCGGGGACCTATACGATTACCCTGACCGGCATCTCATCGAACCCCAACGCGACGCACACTGCGACGCTGCAGCTGATCGTCAACTGAAGGAACCGCGGTATTCGGCCAAGGCGTTTTGCACTCGCTGCACCCTGGCGGGCGGCGGCCGCCTTCTCCGCTCCCTCGCCGTCCCCTAACTTGCGCCAAACAAAGGACTTACAGTTTATCCTTGACAACTAGTACTAATGTGTTATAATACTCTCGTCGATTGGGGCACTGGTCTTGCCTGTGCTCCCGCAAGCCATGCGCCTCCGCCGCGCCGTCCTTCAAATTTCCCCAAAATCTTCAGTCCCACCCAGGTCACCACTTTATCAACACCGCGCTCTCCCAACCCGTTCAGAATCAACACTTCTGCAACTGTTCATTTCACGCCACTTTAACTCCTTTAGACGCAATGCTTACAAGAAACTGGGGGAGGGGCCCCTCCTCCCGGCCCCAAAGTTTGTCAACTCGTCACTCCTAGAAGGTCACCTCACGGCCCACACAGGAAAGTCCGCAACTCCAATCCCCTCATGCGCTTACTTCACAACTCCCTGTATACCCCATGTTTGTGTACGCCCTCAAAGCCTAGGACTGCCAACCATGCCGGAAGACGGAGTCATGGCGCCAGCCCTCCGGAACCGCGCTTCCCCCCTTCGTCTCGCGTTACACTACTGGCTCAATGCTGACGACAACGCTACTCGACACGAATTGGCTGGGCCGCCCGCGGTCGATTGGCGCGGTGCTGCTGGAATCCGATGGCCATCGCGCCATCATCGATCCGGGTCCGGCTTCGGCTCTTCCGACGCTCAAACAACATTTGGATTCGCGCGGCATAGCCATTTCGGATTTGAACGCCATTTTGCTGACGCATATCCATTTGGACCATGCGGGTGCGACGGGCGCGCTCATCAAGGAAAATCCCAACCTCGAAGTGTATGTTCACAAAGCCGGGATGCTGCACCTGGCGGATCCATCGAAACTGCTGGCGAGCGCGGAACGGCTTTGGCCGGGCGAACTGGGAAATTTATTTGGCGAGACGCTTCCTGTGCCGTTCGGGAATTTGCGAATGCTGAAAGGCGGAGAAACGCTGGCGCTCGGGAGCCGCAAGCTTGAAGTTGTTTACACGCCGGGACACGCTTCGCATCACGTTTCTTATTTCGATGCGTCGGACGGCACCGCGTTTGTGGGCGACACGACGGGATTTCACATCGAAGGCGAACCGTTTGTGGTTCCTCTTGCGCCGCCCCCGGATATCGACCTGGAAATATGGAGCCCTTCGCTCGACGCGATCGCCGCGCGCCATCCCTCGCGGCTTTTTCTAACGCATTTCGGCTACTCGAATGATCCCGCCGCGCATATCGCGGAATATCGCCGTAATCTGCAGCGCTGGGCCGCGCTTGCCGCAGACATCCAGAGTTCGACGGCGGATCAAAACGCGGCGCTAAAGAAGTTCGTCGCGGCTACAAGCACCGAGATCGAACAACGCCTCACCGAAGCCGAAGCCGAACACTACATCTTCAACTGCGGCCTGAATCTGACCTGGCTGGGCCTCGCGCGCTATCACCGCAAACGCGCCGAAGCCGCAGCCGCCGCCAATCCCCTGTAGGTGCGGCGCTTGCCCCGCCCGTTGCGCCACCGCCGCAAGCCGGCGCATCGCGGCAGAAAAAGTGACCGCTAACGCGACTGGAACTGCGATTTACTTGACGGCCTGAAGCGCGGGCTCCAGCCACGAAAACAGAAACTGATTGATCTGCGGAAATTGCGCAGCAAGCAGGCTGAAGAGAGGAATGGCTCCCGCCGAAGCCAGCTTCAGCCAGAAATCCAGGCCAAGCTCGCCCACGGGAGTAGAGGTCAGGCGGCTCAGAATAGCTTCCCGGTGCATTTCGGCGTAAACGAAACCCACCGTTGCGCCCATCGCGAGCAGGAGAATGACCGTTAGCGACTGCAAGGCCGGATGGGGCTCGAAGGGATAAACGCTGACAGCAAGAACAATGAAGACATACAAGCCGCCGGCGCAAATGACCATGGTGCGGATGCGGAGCAATACGGTCACCAGGAAGTTGACATAGATCAACGCGGTAAACTCCTCGGCCAAAACGCGCGTCAAGGAAACAGGCGGCTTCTCGAGATTCGGGTCCGTCGAAACGACCGGCGACTGAATCCGCGGCCACCATGGCATGAGAATCCTGCTGAAAAACACGGCGGCTGTTTTGGCCATGGACATTTGCAGCGAAGCGAATTCGTCCGTGAGTTTCTGGAGCGCGGCCGCGTGTTGTTTCTGGCGAGTGCAGCGGTTCCACAAGGTGAGCGCGGGGCCGGTCGCGGGAGCAGGCGTTTGCGGCGTTTCGGCGCGCGGATCTTGCGGCGATTCGCCTTTCGTTGTCGGGCCGCCGTTTTCCTCCTTGAAAATGGCGACGTACGCTTCGTGCGTTCTGGTCCTGGCTTCCTCGGTTTCCTTGATCTGCTTGAAAACGATTTCCGCGTCGCCGGCCGCCACGCATTCCTTGTCGTTTTCCAGGGCAAGTTTCAGCCGTTCCAAATTCTCGAGGGCGCGCGACGTCAGCTTGTAGGTCTCGCGCAGCGAGCTTCCTCCCGGATTCCAGAAGGAGTGCCAGGAAAGATATTTCATGCGGCTGAAGGCCAGCCGGAGCGGCGAGCGATCCAGGTCCGAGAGAATTTGCCTGCACTTGAGCCACGAAATGACAAGTTTCATCAGGCAGCCGAGGAATGTGGCGATCATCAGGGCCAACAGCAGCGAAAATCCCCAGTCATACGCCCAGCCTTCAATCGTTTGTAAAGGGTGGCGGAGATCCAGAACAGTCAACGAGAGGAGCGCCAGCAAGCTGACGGGAAGCAAGACCTGCCAGACGAAGAAAAAGGGGTGCGCGGTCTCGCGAAGACTTTCGCCTTCGACGTCGGTGATGCGAAAGGGATACGTGGAAAAATCTTTTTTCTCGGGCAGGCGCGGACGCCGCAGATCGACAAGCGAAATTCCGCGCAAGCTCATCCACATCCACCAGTAACCGGCGGCGAGCAGAAGCAGGACCGGCAGAATGGGAGACACGCCGGACGTGAGATGAACCAAGCGGAGCGACCAGTAGGTACGCATGTGCTCGGAAGGGTAACAAGCAAGATAAAGCTGAAAGCCGCACACAACCACAAGGATTACGCTGAAAGCCCATGCGACCGAGGGCTGGCCGCGCAACCTGGCGATGTCCCAAATCGTGACTCCCACGAAAAGAGGAAACGGGAGCCACATGAGAAGGGTGAGCGGCGTTCCGCCGGTCCATGTGACGATTGGAGTGCGCGTGCACATGAGCACTGCGAAGGTAACCGCCAGCGCCAGAGCGCCAATCGCCAGAACGATGGTGGCGCGGCAATCCGTGTTCCTGGCGAATTGCGCGCGAAGTTCAGAGTCGGCCAGGATCGTGCCGGTCCAACTCAGCACCGCATGGCTCACGAGAAACAGCAAGCAAATACAGTAGGCCATACTCCACGCGCTGGGCATGGTGGCGGCTTTTTCCTCGGGGAAGGCGATGGGGCCGGAAGCGCTTTTCAGCGTGCTGGGGTTCTGGCGGTCGCGTGAGAAATGCGCGATGGGCTCCTGATGGTCAGCGGAGCGCAGTTCGTGCTCGCTGATGCCGACGATGGGCCAGAAACCGTCGCGGCCGAGGATGGTAATCCAGAGCAACGGCCGCTTCTCGCACCCCACTTTGTCCGAAGAATCTCTGACGAGAGGCGTTCCGTATTCGGCATAAGGCGCGGGGGGAACAAGCCGGGAGGTCTCGATCGACGGCTCTTTACGCGAACCGGGGTCCCAGCCGGAGGCGAGGGATTGTTCGAGTGAGAGGAGCGCCACCATGGCGTTGAAGGTACCCACGCTGGAGCTGGTGACAAACAACCGGTCTTCGTGAACGCCATACGATTCAGTTTGGCGGCAGAGTTTATCGTTGAGGCCGGGCACAAGGGCGTAGTTGTTGAGGCCGAGAACGCCGTTCAGGACGGAATCCTCCTCACGCATAAAGAGGAGATCGGGCGTGATCACCACCACGCGGCCTTGCGGGTACGCCTGGCGCAAATAGCGGGCGAGAAAAAGTTCGTCCACGGGATCGGTGGCCAGAAGCACGGTGAACTCGATGTGGTGTTTCTGAAGCTCGCTCACAATCCCGAGCATGACGGCTTCCTGGGAGCGAGGCGTTTGCACACCGCCGAACGGCGGAACAGAGTCATCATCATTTCCAGGCTCGGCAAGATCGGGCGGAAGCGTGGAGATTCCGGAAGACTTGGGCGCTGAAGATGGCTGCGAGGCGGTTTCTTTTTGATAGGCGGAACGGAAGTAGGAAATCTCGCGCGGAAAATGGAGCTGGATGGCTTCGGCGGAATCACCAGGGGCAGACCCGTCATCGGAGCCGGAAGCGTCCTGAAAATCGGAGTTCTGACGGAGGATTTTCTGCGCGCCGTAGGTGGTTTCGTCCTCGGAAAGCACGGCGATTTTGTTGCGGCCATAGCCGCGGAAGGAGGCAAAACGGACGAATTGCGCGAGAGCGTAGTCGTCGTTTTCCTGGAAGGAAGCGAAGTGAACGCCGGAAGGCGCGAGGGATTCGAACCAATTGATGGAGCGTAAGCTGGTCACCGTACCGCTGTAGACAAAGGTTTCTCCAAACTCCTTTGCGGCTTCCGTCAATTCCAGGTGAAGAGATTCAAGCGAGCCGGAAAAGGAAGGGCCCAAGATGAGCATGGGCCTCCTGGCGGCAGCCACGGGCGCGCCCTGGCCGATGTCTCGCATCATCCTGCGAGCATTGCGGAACTGCTCTTTGCGCAATCCGCCGGTGGGAGATTCACCAATCACGAAGACAAAAAGGGGAACGCATTCGACGGGTTTGGGATTGGCTTCCACAGTGGAAGTGCCCGAGCCGGCAGCTTCGATCTTGAGCTGTGGGCGGAATATCAGAAGCCCGGGGAAAGCTTCTCGGGCGGACTGCTCGGCGGCTTGCGCTTTTCGCGCGTCCGGGTCGGCGGGTTCCGAACCCTGCGAGCGATCCCAGGGCAACACGGCGCGGTCAAAAATATATCCTTTTTTTTGTGCGGCCTGCATAAGCGCTTCGATGCTGCGGTCGAAAAACAGGCCGAGGTGGGTGTGCACCGGATCGGGCAGAATGGCGATCGCGAACTGAATCCGGTTCCTTTCGTTGGCGGGGACATTCAAGTGGCGGGCGAGATCGGGATCGGATCCGGAATCATTGTCTCTCGCGGGTGTGCCGTAGAAATCGCGGATCGTCGCCGCCAGCTTGTCCGCGTAGTCGCTGGTTGTATCTCGCTTCGAGCTGGTCGTTAGTATCCCGGGGCTCCGCGCGTCTCCCTGGAAAGCAGGCGAGGAGGAGCCGGTCAGCCGGAGTAGCCCTCCGATCAACAAGAACGCCGCGAAAAAAAGGCCGCTTTTCTTCATATTTCGCCAGAGCAAAAGACCGTGAAGTGAGCTGGACCCTAAAAAAGGATAGTGCGGAGGCGGGCGAAATCGTTTCAACTAGAGGCGTGGTCAGGCAATGTGGGTAGGCGCAAAGAGCATCAGAACCAGCGGTGCCTGGCGTGGCGCGGGGTTCGAACGGCTAGGCGGTGGTTTCTGAAGAGGATACTTCCGGAGCGTCCGCAGAGGGTTCGACGGGCGGAGCAGCGGCATCGGCGGCAGGTTCGAGGCGGGCGGAGAGGGCTTCGACGAGCAAATCAACGAGTTTTTTTGCGCCGCTCCCGTCGGGATCCTTGTCGGGGTTGTACTGCGAAACGGTCAAGCCAAGGAGATTTTTGTGTTTGGCAAATTCGGCGAGGGCGGCGCGAACCTCGGCTAGACGCAGGCCATCAGTACCGGGGACGTTTACAGCGGGAAATTCGTCGACGGCGATGACGTCCGTATCGAGGTGCAGGACGAATTCATGCGCATCGGCGTGGACGTAGGCGAGCCCGCTTTGAGCGGCTGCGGCTCCGCCTTTGGCTTGAATGTCGGCGGCGTCAATGTGGCGCATCGGCGATTTGCTGAGAAATTCCTGCTCGGGTGGATCGAGGCGCTCGAGGCCGAAGAGAGTGACGTCAGGTTCACGGACCAGCGCGGACTCGCCGAAAAAGCGGACCAGTTCGGGAGCGCCTCGGCCAATCACGTGAGCCACGACCATGCCATCGATACGGCCTGAAGGGGTCGAGGCGGGAGTATTCAGATCGGCGTCGCGATCGAACCACAGGAGATTGACGTGTTTGTAGTAGCGGCGCGCGCCCGATAGAAGGCCGATGACCTGCGCGCAATCGCCGCCAAGGACCAGGACGAGAGCGCCGCTTTTGACGGCAAGTTCGGCGCGAATCTTCAGGTCGTTCAGCCCGGCGACAATTTCCTGCAAATTGCGTGCACGCTTGTGCTCGTCATCGTCGGCGAATAGCCGCGGGGCACAGTCGCCGTGATCGATCACTTCGTAGCCGGCGGTTTGCAGACGTTCGACCAGGCCCGCCGCCCGCAACGCCGCGGGTGCTTTCTCGCTGCCCGCTAAGAACGCGGCCGCGCTTGACGGCGCGCCTATCAAGGCAATCTTCTTCGGCTGACGGACGATTTTGACCGCCAAGGTTCCGCTCCTGGTGTTGTGTGTCCCCGCCTATGGCGTTTGCTTAACGCAAACTGCGCGGGCTAACAAGCCCGCCCCTGCTTACAACCAACAGCTGACAAAACAATTGCCACTTCCAATGAAGCTAGAAATCTTATCGGCGCGGCGCCGGCGCGATAGTCGCCAACTCCGGAGGCAGAGTGAAGCGCACATCCTCGCGGATTAAGTCGAGGTCGCGCTGATCCGTAAAGCCGAATTCCGCGAGACGCTCGCTGACTTGCTCGACGAGGACTTCGGGAGCGGAGGCGCCGGCTGTCAAGCCCACGCGCTTGACGCCTTCGAGCCAGTTCACGTCGATGTCCTTGGCGGAATCGATGAGCTGCGCTTTGACGCCGCTGCGCTTGGCCACTTCGACGAGGCGATTCGAATTGGAGCTGTTGGGCGAGCCGACGACGAGAAGAAAATCCACGTCTTTGGCGACTTGCTCGACGGCTTCCTGGCGGTTCTGCGTGGCGTAGCAAATGTCATCGCTGGCGGGGCCTTTGATGAGAGGATACTTTTGGCGGAGGCGCGCCACGATTTCTTGCGTGTCGTATAGGCTGAGCGTGGTTTGGGTGAGGAACGAAAGTTTGTCTGGTTCCGCAACTTCCAGCGCGTCCACTGCGGCGACGGAATCGACAACGATGGTGCGGTCGGGAGCTTCGCCGGAGGTGCCTACGATTTCCTGGTGGTCCTTGTGGCCGATCAAAATAATAGTGCGCTTTTCGCGGGCGAATTTCAGCGCTTCGAGATGGACCTTGGTGACGAGGGGGCAGGTAGCGTCGATGACTTTCAGCGCGCGATCCTTGGCTTCCTGACGGACCGTGGGCGGGACGCCGTGGGCGCTGAAGACCAGCACCGCGCCGTGCGGCACGTCCTCGATGGATTCGACGAAAATCGCGCCGCGGCGGCGCAACTGCTCCACCACGTAGGTGTTATGCACGATTTCGTGATGGACATAGACAGGCGCGCCGTAGGCTTCGAGCGCCAGTTCGACAATATCCACGGCTCGCACCACGCCCGCGCAGAACCCCCGCGGCCGTACCCTCAGCAATACCTTCCCATTTGTCGCAGTCTGCATCGTTATCCTAAGTGAGTAATTTCTGAACACTCTATCATACCCTACGGCGAGGCCCGCCCGCACCGGGTTTCGTCGCGTGGTGACAGTTTCCGATTACGTTCACCAGGAACCCCACGCTTCCAGGACAGGCTCACCAGAGAAGGAGCGAATGTCGCACCGCTTTGACGAATGAATATGACGTTTTTCGAGTCATTGCCCGGCTCGAAGCTCGATTCTCAATACGGGAACGTATCCCTTATCGGACAGTATTGCGGCTTGCGGGGTGGAATACTAAGTGTGGATAAATGGAGTCTACTTTGACCAAAACTACAGCTCCACCGGCGCCCGGCAGCAAGGCGCTTACTGGCAGAGAGTCCGTAGCCGACATTCTTGAACAGGAACTCGAGCCTACGATTCATGAGTGGATCGGGCTTGTGGAGAAAGAACCAGACTTAATTCGCATCCCTTTGAATTTCGAAGAGCGCACGGGCCATCTCCCGAAACTCCTGCATGACGTCATTGCCAGGCTGCGCCTCGCCAAAGGATCGAAAGCTCCGATTTCAGCCGCGGCAAGCCACCACGGAGAGCTGAGGCGCAAACAGGGCTACACCGCGGCAATGGTCGTGGACGAATCCCGCATCCTGCAGGTGTGCATTTTTTCGACGCTGCATAGGAACGAGCGTCGCGTGATATTCAGCAAGTTGTTGCCGGACGTGGTGACCATCGCAGATGAAGTAGATGCGCAATTGAAGCAACAGGTCCTCTGCTTCCTGCCAGTAGAGACACCGAGAAGAGCCACAACGAACTGAATTTGATTGCAGCCTCCGTATGAAAATGAAGAAATCCAAGATGGAAATGCACGAGCCGGAGACCTTTCTCGACACATCGGGAATGGCAAGAAAGGTTGCCGAATTTCAGAAAGACGAGCAGATTTACTGTCAAGGTGACACAGCCAAGAGCGTAATGTACATCCAAACGGGGAACGTAAAATTCTCGGTGGTGAGCGCCACGGGTAAGGTGGCGGTGGTCGCGATGCTAGGTCCTAACGAATTTTTTGGCGAGGGCTGCATGGCGGGCCAGTCGATGCGCATGGGCACGGCTACGGCCATTACGCCGACCACCCTTCTTTCCATCGACAAAAACGAGTTGTCGGATATGCTCCGCACGCAAGATAAATTATCGGACTCTTTTGTGAGATTCATACTGAGTCATAAGAATCGAGTCGAGGAAGCGTTGATCGATCAGTTCTTCCATTCCTCCGAGAAGCGGCTCGCCCGGGCGCTGCTGGCGCTCGGACGTTATGGCAAGGTGCAGCACCAGCTAGCCGACGAACTGCCGACTGTTTCGCAGGAGACTTTGTCGGAAATCATAGGCACTACGCGCTCGCGCGTGAATTTCTTCATGAACAAATTCAGAAAACTCGGCTTCATCGAGTACCACAACCGTAAAATCAAGATCAACAAGTCCTTGCTGAGATTTGTTCTGGACGAGTAAGACCGCGGCGGGCTAAGCGCGCTCGAGGCGCTTGGCGAAATCACGAATCGACGAGCCGGAAGCGGGCCCTCGAGAGTGTCGTCTCGGTCAGCCGCTGGGGATCGCATTACCGGAAACCGGCGTCGCGCTGCGGATTTGGAAGGCTCTGCCGAGCGCTACTGGCCAAAGTAGTAGCCGTCGCGGGCGCGGACTTCGAGGTCTTTCTGCTTGGGCACGGCGAGATGAATTTTGTGGTAGCCGACAGTGTTGCCCTTGTCGGGCGTGTAGGCGAGGCTGTACTGGTTGCGGAGGTCTTCGTCGATTTCGGCGTAGATTTTGTCGAGCGTCTCTTTTTTGGAAACTTTGAAGAGACGTCCGCCGGTTTCGTTGGAGATTTGTTCTAGGATTTTTTTGCCGTCGGGGCGCTCTTCGCGAGGAGGATAGCCTCCACGTCCGCGACCGCCGCCCATCCCGCCGCCGTGCCCGCCCATGCCAAAGCCGCCGGGGCGGCTGTAGTTTTGTTCTTCATCGTCGGCAAACAAGATGGAATAGATGATGGTGTCGGAGCGCTGGGCGGTAGCGATGGCTTCAGCCATGGTTTCTTTGCTGCCGTGATCGACGCCGTCGGAAAGAATGATCAGCGCTTTGCGGCCTTGCTGCTTGCTCATGAGCTCGTCAGAGGCCAGGAAAATCGCGTCGTAGAGCAGCGTGCCGCCGCCGTGGGAGCCTCGGCCGCGGCTTCCTCCACCTCCGCCACCGTTGCCAGATCCGCCGCCGTTGGTGCTACTGCCGCCATCGAACTGTGGAGTGGACAGTTTTTGCAGAGCGGCCTGCAACTTGGGGCGCGAGGGGGTGAAATCTTCCAGAAGCTCGACTTCCCTGTCGAAATGAATGACGAAGGCCAAGTCTTTGTTTTCGCGGAGAAGATGATCGAGGAAGCTGTAGCTGGCGGTGCGCTCCTGATCGAGGACGCGGCGCTGGCTGAGGCTGGTATCGATCAACAGACCTAAGCGCAGAGGTATATCGGTTTCGTGGGCAAAGTAGTTGATGGTTTGCGGGCGGCCGTCTTCGTCGAGCTGAAAATCGTCTTTGGTGAGATTCGAGATGATTTTTCCGTGCTTGTCGCGAACGGTGGCCAGGACGCTGACGGTTTTGACCTCGACGGCGATCTTGGGCTGGCCTTCCTGTGGGCGCTTGAGCTCCGGCTGCGATTGACCTTGCTGCGTTTGCGGCTGTTGGGCAGCTGGCTGAGCTGGAGGAGGCGGCGGCTGGGCGCGAAAATCCTGAGCGGCAAGCGAGGCCAGAAAAAGCGCAGCCAGTATCCTCCAAAGGCGGACACGGCGAGATGCAGGGTTATCACCGCGAGTAGAAATATAGCTCATGCTGTTTTCGGGCTCGGTCACGAAGGGATAGGGTTCTCCATTGACTAGTTCACTCGCCGGAGGCGGAAAGTTCCCGCGCGTGCAGGATAAAAGTAAGACGCCTTGCTGGAGGAATTGGTTAGCTGGCGGGGCTGAGGCAGGCGCATGCCGCAACGAAACGCTTACCAGGAGAAAAAATCCGCGCGTTCTCGCCAATTTGGCGCTCCCGAAAGCGCTCGACGCGGCGGTAAGATAAATGACAGATGAGCCCGGAAATGATTGTCGCGCCCGTGACGCTCGAAGGCCGCCACGTGCGGCTGGAGCCGCTCTCGCAGGGGCATCAAGCGGGCCTCGCCGATGTTGGCCTTGCGGAAGAGTTGTGGCGCTGGATTCCGACGCCGGTGCGAACGGCAGAAGAAATGTCCGCCTACATTGCCACGGCGCTCGAGGAGCAGGCGCGCGGCGTTTCGCTGCCCTTTGCGCTGATCGAAAAATCGAGCGGCCGGGCCATCGGCAGCACGCGCTACGGCAACATCGATCGCACGCATCATCGCGTGGAGATTGGCTGGACGTGGGTCGCGCCGGAATGGCAGCGCACCGGCGTAAACACCGAGGCAAAATATCTACTGCTGCGGCACGCGTTCGAAACGCTCGGCTGTATACGCGTGGAACTAAAAACGGATTCGCTGAACGAGCAGTCTCGCAAGGCCATTCTGCGGATCGGCGCGCGCGAGGAAGGGACTTTCCGCAATCACATGATCACGGGAAGCGGGCGGATCCGGCACAGCGTGTACTTCAGCATCCTGGACTCGGAGTGGCCCGCCGTGAAGTCCCGCTTGCAGACCATGATGCTTGCGTAGCCCGCTGAACTTATGGGAACAGCCGATGGCGGCGCAAAATTCCGCGCGGCGCACCCCGTTAACCAATGAACGCCATGTAGAATTCCACGCGGGCCTACAAGTTCTGGCTTAGGTTAAACTGATAAACAGGGTTGGACCGGCCAACCCGGTCGTCCCCAGTGCGCCGCCCCGGCCACGCTGCCGAAGAACAGGTTTCTTCAGGAAGCACAGGCGCAAAGCCTTAGTTCATCTGGAAGACGTGCAGCGTAGGCGGCCACGCAACGGAGAAAAGAGTGCCCCCTTCCGACGTCAACAGGCGCCGCAGCGAACGCGTCATGCTGCAAATACCCGTTAAGGTCGTGACAGAGACGGCGGAGCGCGTTCCGGTCGAGGAAGACACGCACACGCTGGTCGTCAACGCGCATGGCGGCTTATTGAAACTGAAATTGGAGCTTCTGCAGGGTCAACCGCTGGTGCTGGTGAATACGCAAACCGGGCAGAAAGAAAGCTGCAGAGTGGTGCGCATCGATCAACCGAGCCCGGACTACTTCGCCGTGGCATTTGAGTTTGATCGGCCCGCGCCGAAATTCTGGCCGGTCACGTTTCCGCCGAAGGACTGGGGAGTTCCGGGGTCCTGAGTGGATGTCGTTTTGACAAAAAAGCGCGCAGAGGCGCAACCCTTTTCTCCGCCGCAACTATCCAATGAGTGTGGGGTTGAATAAAGCGGTGGATAAGTATGCCTTTGGAGGCAAGAGAAATGCAGAATTTGGGTTCGATGAGTACAACCAGGCGGCTTTTGACGGCTGGGGCTTTTGTTTCTTTGCTTTTTGTGGGGGGCTGCGATGACCGCGTTCTGATCACGCGCGACCGCGACGTGCGCATCCCGAAAAACGCGACGTGGGCCTGGCGCCCCGTCGCGGAAGAGGCACCCGCGCCTCGCGACAACCGTACCGGCGACAATCGGCCTGTGATCTCCCGCGATGAGCCAATGCGCGCGACGCGAAATCAGCCCGCGGCACGCCCTGCCGACGCGAACGATGAAGTGGTTCGCGGGCGAGTGAAGACGGCCATCGAACAGACGCTGACGTCGAAGGGTTTCAAGCAAGTCAGCGATCCTGGCGCGGCGGATTTTCTGGTGGACTACAAATTTGCTGTGAATCGCCACAGCGCAACGGTGCCGGTGGGCTACGGCGGCGCGTATCCAGGGCTGGTTTGCGGGCCATTTCGTTGCTGGGATTCGTGGGGTTACGGGCCCGCGTTCGTAGGCTATGAAAACATTCACTTCCGCGAGGGCACCATCGTGTTCGACTGGGTGCAGCAAGGGACACGGCATCTGGTTTATCGCGCGGTAGGCGAAAAACCGGTGCGGCGCGATGCGTTCTCGCTAACCCAGGACGACATCAACGGGCTGACTCACCACTTGCTGAAGGATCTGAAACCTGGCAAGTAACAACTCTGTGCGAAGAAAAAGCGGGACAGGCAGGATTGCCTGACCCAACTTTTTTGCGAAGAAAAAGCCGGACAGGCAGGATTGCCTGTCCTACTTTTTTTTGCGCGCAAGCAGCACACCATTTGGCCACTGCCGGTTTACGGATGCGGCGATAGACTATTTCCAGGAAGACTCGCTCAGGGAAGCAATCCGAAAACCACCACGCTGTTCGGCGTGCCGACATAGACCTTTCCATTGGCCACCATAGGCGTGACGAACTTGTTGTCGCTGAACTGATCGCGGTTGTTGACGGCCTGATTCGAGTTGTACAGTTCGCTCGTTAAGTTCGTGGCGTTGTAAGCGTGCAAAACGCCCGTGGAGCCGTTCTCCACGGCCCATACAATGGCGTTCGACGTTCCGTTCGCCGAAATGCTTGGCGTGGTCCCGGGATAGGCAAAACTGGTGGCGCTTTGCGTCGCCGGGGTCGTGGCAAGCTTCGCGTTGGTGATGGGGAACGCTTTCAGGTGGTCGCCCACCGCGCCGTAGTAGACGGTGTTATTGAAGTAGCTCGGTTTGGACCACACGCCGCCAATTTGCCCGTTGATCTGCTGATAGATGTTGTCGGTAGCGCTGCTGAACTTTCCCATGTTGTCGCGGTCCACCACATAAATAATCGCGTCTTTGCCGGAGCCAACCGCGAGATGCCGGGTGTTCCCGTTTCCATCCACCAAATCCGGCAAGAGGAGCGGCCCGCCCGAACCGAAATCCGTGTCGGAGTTCGATTCCGCGACAGAATTGGAGGGCGTGAAGTAATCCAGCAGCGTGATGGGCGCGCTGGACGAGAGCCGGACGTAGCACTGACCGCAATTCCCGTTCGAGGGGAAGCCGCTTGCGTTCAGCGTCGTATCGAAGTCGCCGTTCCCCACCATGAAGTAGATATTTCCGGATGCGTCCGCACCGGGCGCGGCTCCCGCCATCCAAATGCCGCCCTCGCTGCCGTTGGGGACGAGGTTCAGCACGCTCGTTTGCGCCAGCGTGTTCGCGTCGTAAGACATCACCCACGAGGTGTACGGGCGCGCATCGCAGTGCGAAGACCACGTCGTGTAAATTGTGCCGCCAATCTGCAAAAGGCCGGGCCGTACCTTGTACTGCTGGGCTTCAAAGACAACATTGCCGTTCGAGCTGCTGTCGCCCGTACCCGGATAGGTGGCCTGAATGGTGGTTGGCCCGGCAAAGAGCTCGGCGCCTGTCGTCAGATCCAACGCATGCAGCCGATGGAAATAATTCCCGTTGGCGTCTTTGGACATCGCGACAACATAGATCGCGCCATGTTGTCCGCGCGTTCGGTCAATGACGGGTGTGGAGGTGACGCCAATCTCCGGAGAGACCTGGCCACAGCCGCGGTTGTCGCTGGAGGTCTCGCCGCTGCCAAGCACCGATACCTTCCACAAGAAGGAGCTCGTGTTTCCGTTCACCGAGTCCGCATCAAAGGCGTACACGCTGTCGTGCTCGGTTGCAACGTACAGCACGTTTTTCGTCCCCACGCCAGGGATGGCCACCGCCGAAAGATACAACGGCTGGGCATCAACCAGGCCGTCTACCGTGAAGGCGCCGAGCTTGCCGAATTTCGCGGAGTTCACATTGGCCGGCGTAAGAATCGTCTCGTTCAGGTTTTGCCCGGTACGCAAATTGTCGTAGTGATAGGTGACGACATCGATGGCGGACGCAGTGACCGCATTCACGGTCAAGGTAGCCATCGTGCTCGTCTGGGTTCCGGCGGTATTGCTGACAATCACATCAAACTTCGCTCCGTTGTCGCCGGAGACTGTCGCCGGCGTCGTGTAGCTCGCCGCTGTCGCGCCAGCGATGTTCACGCTATTCTTCTGCCACTGATAGCTCAGGGGCGCGGTCCCTGTCGCGGTCACGCTGAACGTTGCCGTTTGCCCAACGGTCACTGTTTGGTTCGCCGGCTGCGTCGTAATCGTCGGCCCCACCGCCGCTGCGTTCACAGTCAGTGTTGCCATCGTGCTGGTGACGCTTGCCGCGGCATTGCTGACAATCACAGCAAAGGTCGCCCCGTTGTCGCCTGCGACTGTCGCCGGCGTCGTGTAGCTCGCTGCTGTCGCGCCACTGATGTTTGCGCTGTTTTTCTGCCACTGGTAGCTCAGCGGCGCCGTCCCGGTTGCGGCAACGCTAAACATCGCCGTCTGCCCAACGGTGACGGTCTGATTCACTGGCTGTGTCGTAATCGTTGGCGCCACCGCGGCCGCATTCACTGTCAGTGTTGCCAGCGTGCTGGTGACGCTTCCCGCCGCATTGCTTACTGCCACATCGAATTTCGCGCCGCTGTCGCCGACGAGCGTCGCCGGCGTCGTGTAGCTGGCTCCCGTTGCACCGCCAATATTCGTGTTGTTTTTTAACCACTGGTAGCGGAGCGGCGCCGTCCCTGTCGCCGTCACGCTAAACGTCGCCGGCTGCCCGGCCGTTACAATCTGATTTGCCGGCTGTGCCGCGATCGTGGGCGCCAGCGCCTTCGTTCCACCGTTCGAGGATGCCAGCCCCGCGCAACCCGCCAGCGCGACCGCGGCAACGAGCACACCGAGCGGAAGGAGGAAAATTGGGCGGCGCACAGGCAGTACCCCCATATCGAAGTCAGCGGCCGGGCTGGGTCGGGGCCGCGCTCTCTGGAGAAGCGGAATGGACGATGTCCGGTTCCGCAGCAACGCACACTCTCTCTTGACTTGAGTTTAGTGACCAGCGCGGAAAATTACACCTGAACAGAAGTACAGTTCTTGGCCAGAGCGCTGCGCAGCTCCTCTCCGCACCTTCGGTACATGCGGGTCTCTTAGAGGAACTTTGCAGTGCTACACGCTGATGCTTGCTCTCTTGCCTCGGCAGCGCGCTGACTCTATCCTCTTCTTCCTATGCTTCTCCAAAACCAAGTAGCCCTTATCACCGGTTCGGGTCGCGGTATCGGCCGCGCCATCGCTCAGCTATTCGCGGCCGAGGGCGCGGCCGTCTTCCTCACGGCGCGCACCGAATCTGAACTCGCCTATGCCACCGCGGAAGTCTCGGGCCGCGGCGGCCGCGCACACTACTCCCTCGCCGATCTGGCACGCGAAGTGGATTGCACGCGCATCGTCGCCGAAGCCCGCGCAAAATTTGGCAAAATCGATATCCTGGTCAACAATGCCGGCCACTACGGCCCGGTCGTTCCCGTGGAGGACTATCCGCTCGCGGAGTTCGACAAGGTCATCGCCGTACATCTGCGCGCCGCATTCCTGTTGAGCAAACTCGTTCTCCCCGAGATGTACGCGCGAGGCTCCGGCGTCATTCTGCATATTTCAAGCCTCTCCGCCAAAGCGGCATTCCCGTGGGGTTCAGCCTACGCCGCCGCGAAAGCAGGGATGCTCGGCCTCACGCGCATCACCGCCGCTGAAGCCGCGCGCAAAGGAGTACGCGTGAACGCCATCTGCCCCGGCCCGGTCACGGAAACGCGTATGTCGAAGGAACTTGGAGCGACGCTGGCGAAGAAACTTGGCGTCACCGCGGAAGACCAACTCGCCGGTTTCCTAAATACAATTCTGCAAGGCCGCGGGCAAACCGCCGACGAAGTCGCGCGCGCCGCGCTGTTTCTCTGCTCCGCGCAATCCACCGCCATCACCGGCCAATCCATTAACGTGGATGGTGGCGCCGCCTTCTTCTAAGTATTTTTCGAAGTCTTGTGGGGCAGGGGATGCCGTGCCCGCGTCCGCGCCATCTCAGCGCGCCGCGCGGGGCAAAATCTGAATGGTGCGCAACCACGTCTCGACCAACTGAGGCCAGCCCGTAACCGGAAGCTCCGTGAGGCGCAACCCGTACCCGTGACCGCCCTGCGCATAGACATGCAATTCGGCCGGAACCTTGGCGTTCTTCAAGGCGAGGAAATAGACAGTGGCATTCTCGACATGCACCGGATCATCTTCTGCTTGGACGATAAACGATGGCGGAGTCTGCTCCGTCGGATGAATCTCCGAATTCGCGGCAAAGTTCTCATCCGCAATCGCCAAATACCCCGGATACACAATCACGGCAAAGTCCGGCCGGCAACTAATTTGATCCGCGGCATCAATCGCATCGTAAAGCCGCTTCTCAAAATGCGTGCTGAGCGCAGCCGCAAGGTGCGCACCCGCGGAAAAACCGAGCACGCCAATGCGCTTGGGATCGATGTGCCACTCCGCTGCATGCGAACGCACAATCCCGACGGCGCGCTGCGCGTCCTGAAGCGCGGCCGCGGATTTGGGATACGGCCCTGTGTCCGGCACGCGGTACTTGAGCAGCACACACGTAATGCCGTTTGAAGTGAGCCAGTCGCACACTTCCGTGCCCTCCAAGTCAATCGCCAGTATCCGATATCCACCACCAGGAAAAACCACAACCGCCGCGCCCGTGCTCTTACCCGTGGGCTTGTAGAGAGTCAGCGTAGGCGCCGAAACATTCCCGATCCGTATGACTGCCCTGCCGGCGACCAAATGGTCCTTTGCCGTGGTTGTGTCGCCTTCAGGCGCTGGATTGGCTGGCGCGCCGGGTGCTCCGTGCGGCCAGACGTTTAAGGTGACATGGCCGGGTGCCGGAGGCCACCCGGGCTGCTGTGCGGACAAATTGCTAGAGATGCCCACGAGAATCAGAAAAAGTAGGAAAGTGTGGCGCACATTGCCCCCCTCATTCAGAATTTGCGGCGAGGATGGTAGCACGCGGCATGGCATTAACAAGCGGTCCACGCCGTATGCAGAGGAGCTTAGAGAGAACCGTGGCCCTGTTTCAAATTCCAAAGAGCGGCGACGAGAGCGTCGATCTCTTCGCAAGTATTGTAGAGAGCCAGCGACGGCCGCACCGTGCTCTCGACGCCGAAGCGCCGCAGGATCGGTTGTGCGCAATGATGGCCCGCGCGAACGGCGATGCCCTGGCGGTTGAGGGCCGCGCCCACATCTTCCGTCCGGAAGCCGTCCAAGACAAACGATAGAACTCCAGCTTTCTCGCGCGCCGTGCCAATCAAACGGAGTCCAGGAATGCGCAGCAGCGCTTCCGTGGCATACACCAGAAGGTCGTGCTCGTAGCGTGAAATATTCGGCATGCCAATGCGCTCGATATAATCGACGGCCGCTCCGAGCCCCACCGCGTCCGCGATGTTCCCCGTACCCGCTTCGAAGCGCCCCGGGGGCGGCTGATACGTGGTTTTCTCAAAAGTGACGTCTTGAATCATGTTCCCGCCGCCGTGCCACGGCTGCGTATTCTCCAAAATGTCCAGTTTGCCGAAGACAACTCCGATGCCTGTCGGCCCAAACATCTTATGACCGGAGAAAACATAAAAGTCGCAATCAAAGAGCTGGACATCCGTGCGCATGTGCGAGACGGCTTGCGCGCCATCCAAAAGCACCTTCGCCCCGTAACGGTGCGCCATCTCGATCATTTCCTGTACTGGAGTCACCGTCCCGAGCGCATTGGAAACCTGCGCAAAGGAAACAAGACGGGTCCGCGGCCCCAAAAGCTTTTGATACTCGTCGAGCAAGACTTGTCCGCTGTTATCGACCGGAGCCACACGCAACCGCGCGCCTTTTTCCGCGCACAGCATCTGCCACGGAACGATATTGGCATGATGCTCCAGCCAGGTGATGACAATCTCGTCATCCTTCTGAATGTTCTGCCGCCCCCAGCTTTGCGCCACCAGGTTGATGGCCTCGGTGGTGCCGCGGACAAAAATAATCTCCTTCACGGTGCCCGCATTGACGAAGCGCCGCACTTTTTCTCGCGCGGCCTCGTAGGCGTCCGTCGCACGTGCGGCCAACTCATGTGCGGCGCGGTGAATATTCGAATTCTCGTGCGAGTAAAAATCGCTCAGACGGTCGATCACACTCTGGGGTTTCTGTGTGGTCGCGGCGTTATCCAGCCAAATCAAAGGCTTGCCATGCACGCGTTCCTGCAAGATGGGGAAATCGCGGCGAATGGCCTGCACGTCGAACGGCCCTGAAGAAATGTTCAGTCCGGGTAGCACCGCGGAGGTAGCGTGCAGCGGTTCGTTGGCTGGCAAGGCGCCCGCGGGAGCAAGTTGCCGAATCTCATCAAGAAAAGCGTAAGAAGCCAGCATATCCAGCGCGCCCATCTGCGGAACTGCGCTGGAAAGTTGTGGCGCGCTTAGGTAGGAACCTGAATCGGGGATTTCCGGCGTCGCCGTCGAGGAAAAACTATTTGCGAACGGGCGTAGTTCGGTTTCACCGGGAATCTTTACCGCCGGCATGGGCGCCGTGGCCGGCAGGGGTGAAGAAACGGGGTAAGAAAACAGCGGCCTGATTTCATCGAGAAATGAAAACGAAGGCAACGCAGAGAAATTCGGTGCGCCAACACCACCCGGAATCTCCGGCAGGACAGCTGGCGGAAAACCCGCCAGCAGCGACGGTGCGGCAGGCGGCGCGAGCGACGCGGGGAGAGCTCGCAGCTCCGCTTCCGAGGGAATCGTGGACGCCGGCACAGAGGCCTTCGGCGGGTATCCGAAAGTGCTTATTGCTTCCGTCGCAGGCGGAAGCGCCGTGCTCAACGCGGGAGGGGCCGCTGCGCTCCGTTGCGCGACTGACGATTCCGGCAAAGCCTTAAAAAAATCGTTCGCCATGCGCGTCAAAACGCCGGGATCAAGAACGCCCGGCGGATCGCTCAGGTTCTCGCCAGGCAGAACCGTTTCGAATGCTCCCCCAGGAATGCGCGTCGCGCCTTTCCCCGAATCACTTGTACTCATGGTATTGTCCGACTTCGACGTCCTCAAGCGCCGCAATCGCGTCATCCACCAAAATAGCCGCGGAGCAATACAACGAGATTAAATAGGAAGCGATGGCCTTGTTATTGATCCCCATAAATCTCACCGACAACCCAGGCGTCTGTTCACCTGGCAGCCCAGGCTGGAAGAGTCCAATCACGCCTTGCTTTTTTTCTCCGACGCGCAGCAAAAGAATGTTCGTTTTGCCGCCGGGATCCTTGGCCTTCTTGTTTCCATCGATATACAGCTTGTCCGTGGGGATCAGCGGCACTCCCCGCCAAGTCAAAAAGGGAGTGCCAAACAAAGTGGCCGTGGGCGGTGGCACGCCGCGCCGCGTGCACTCGCGTCCAAAGGCCGCGATGGTCCGCGGGTGAGCCAGAAAAAACGAAGGCTCCTTCCACACTTTTGTCAGTAATTCATCCAAATCGTCAGGAGTGGGAGCCCCCTTGCGCGCGGAAATGCGCTGGCTGGCCGCAACATTTTTCAAAAGCCCGTAGTCAGGATTGTTGACGAGTTCGCCTTCCTGACTCTCCTTCACATTTTCGATTGTGAGGCGCAACTGTTCGCGCACCTGGTCATAGGGGTTGCTATAAAGATCGGAGACGCGCGTGTGCACATCGAGCACCGCGGAAATTCCGCATAACGTGTATTCGCGCGGCTTTTCTTCATAGTTGACGTACGTCTCCGGCAGAGGCTTTTCTTCCTTCTGTCCGCACACGACATCGACGGTTTTGTCGTCCGCTACGCGGTTCACGCGCAGCGTCCCCGCCTCCAGCGGCTTCCAATCCAGGAAGCGCACCAGCCACCGCGGCGTGATCGCTCCATATTGCGGCGGGGTCTTCGTAACGTTGGCAAGTTGAAATGCAGCGCGGTCGCCCAGCGTGTGTTGTGTTGGTGTGTCGGGCACGGGTACGTCTCCTTTAGGAAGCCAGGTCTTGAGTCTAGGAAGCCAGGTCTTGAGTCTAGGAAGCCAGGTCTTGAGTCATCTTCAAGCCAGCTCGTTGGCAAAAAATCGGTCGGAGTACCGCTCGACCAGACCAGAGGCTTCTCAACCTATCGCAACGGCGCATGAATTGTAACCGCGTCAAGCGAGCGCCGGAAGCGCGAAATTCTCCTGAACCAAAACCGAGAGGCAACTGCTCGAGCGTCTGACTCCAACCATTCTTGGTAAATGCCCTGTCCTTTGGTATGCTCCTGAAACTCATCCAGGAAAAATGAGGAATATTTCATGCGCTCCTTAAAATTGTTCACTCCGGCCGCGATTGTAATCGCAGGCCTCGCGGTCTCCTTGTTCGCCGCGGACAAGGACAAAAAGGAAACTGCTTCGAAAGAGGCCACGCGGCCGTCGTATGAGATGCCGCAGCCGGAACGAGAATCGCTCGACCTCGCGATGTACCAGAGCATTCGCGAGGAGGCTCTTGCGCATTCGCACGTCATGGAGTACGCCTCGGGTCTGATGGATGGCATCGGCCCTCGCCTGACCGGTTCGCCGAATTTGAAGCGCGCCAACGAATGGACGCGCGATCAGTTCACCGCCATGGGCTGCGCCAACGCGCATCTCGAAGACTGGGGCGAATTCGGCATGGGGTGGCAACAACTGAACACCTGGGTGCGCATGACTTCTCCCGACACCGCCGTCTTCATCGCGCAAGCTGCTCCCTGGTCACCAGCCACAAAAGGCCCGGTAACTGGCCCCGCGGTATGGGTGGATATAAAAACCGAAGTGGACTTCGATAAATATCGAGGCAAGCTCGCCGGAAAAATTGTTTTCCTCGGCGAAATGCGCGAGGTCAAGCCCCTCGAAAAACCGCTCTTCGTTCGTAACGAAGACGCCGACCTGAAACGCATCGAGACGTATCCAACCGACCTCGGGAACGGCTTCTCGTTCGCATCGTATCTGAAAACGCTGGCCTTCCGCGAAAAAGTCGGCCACTTCTTCGCAAACGAACAAGCCGTGGCCGTGATCACCCCGAGCCGCGACGGCAGAAACAACGGCGGCTCCGGTGGGACCATCTTCGACGACACTGGCGCAGGCTTCGGCTGGCTCATCTATCAGCGCGAACACGCGAACGCTTTGCCCGTCGCCGTCACCGCCATCGAAAATTACGGCCGCGTCTATCGCCTGCTGAAAGCCGGCGTTCCCGTGAGTATCGAACTCAACATCGATACGAAATTCACCGGCGACCACGAACACGGTTTCGACACCATCGCCGAAATTCCCGGCACCGATCCAAAACTAAAAGATGAAATCGTCATGCTCGGCGGCCATCTCGATTCCTGGGCGTCAGCCACCGGCGCTACGGACAACGGGGCGGGCAGCGTGGTCGCCATGGAAGTCATGCGCATACTGAACTCGCTGCAAGTGAAGCCCCGCCGCACGATTCGCGTGGGCCTCTGGACCGGGGAGGAAGAAGGCGAGTTCGGCTCCTACGGCTACGTGAAGCAGCATTTTGGCTTCGTTCCCCGTTCGAATGCGCCCGACCAACTCAGCGTTACCGAGTTCGATCGCGATCCTTCCGGCCCCATCCAACTCAAGCCCGAGCACCAAAAACTTTCCGCGTATTTCAATCTTGACAATGGGAGCGGCAAAATTCGCGGAGTTTATTTGCAGGGGAATGCCGCGATTGCTCACATTTTTGCGCAATGGATCGAGCCGCTGAAAGATCTCGGCGTCGCCACGCTCACCATGCGCGACACCGGCGGCACCGATCACGAAGCTTTCGATGCCATAGGCCTGCCCGGTTTTCAATTCATCCAGGATCCGCTCGACTACGGTTCGCGGACCCATCATTCGAACATGGACACCTACGAGCGGCTGCAACCCGAAGACCTGGCCCAAGCCGCGCTCGTCGAAGCCACTTTCGTCTACAACGCCGCTATGCGCGACCAAATGCTGCCGCGCAAACCGCTCCCGCATCCCGAGCTTGAACCCAAGCGCTCGCAGCCCCTGAAAAACGTAATGCCCGGCGCCGAAACGAAAGACTAAACGGCGTTTCCATCGGCAGCATTCTGTCGTCGCGTGCAATCCACGCGTCGTTATGTTAGAAGCCCAAGCGGCATGAATTTGCCTTCCTCTACAAAGGAGATTGGCGTTACCGCGCGCCGCCGCATTGCGCGGCGTCTCTTGCCATTCCTTTTCACGCTTTTCGTCATCGCGTTCCTGGACCGCGTTAACGTCAGCTACGCCGCCCTGGAAATGACGCACGATCTCAACTTCAGCAACCGCGTCTTCGGGTTCGGCTCTGGCATTTTCTTCGTCGGCTATTTGCTCTTCGAGATTCCCGGCTGTCTCATCGTCGAGCGCTGGAGCGCCCGCAAATGGTTCGCGCGCATCATGGTTAGCTGGGGACTCATCACCGTTCTAATGGCTTTCATTCGAACGCCGATGCATTTCTATATCGTTCGAATTCTGCTGGGCGTCGCCGAAGCCGGCTTCTTCCCCGGCATTCTTGTCTATCTAACGCACTGGTTCCGCTCCGAAGACCGCGCCAAAGCTTGCGCGATCTTCATGATCGCCATTCCCGTCGCCAATATCATTGGCTCCCCGCTTGGCGGCTGGCTGCTGGGCGTCCACTGGCTGGGCATCCAGGGCTGGCGCTGGCTTTTTATCGTCGAAGGAATTCCCGCAATCCTCTTCGGCTTCCTCACTATCTTTTATCTAACGGACTGGCCGCGCGAAGCCCGCTGGCTTGCGCCTGAAGAACGCGACTGGATCGCCGCTGAACTCTCGCGGGAAGCGCTCGCAAAAAAAGCCTCGCGTTCTTACACGGTTTGGGAAGCATTGCTTCAGCCGACGGTCATTCAATTGACGCTGATTTATTTTTTCGCCGTCAGCAGCATCTACTCGCTCTCGATCTGGCTCCCCACTTTTTTGAAACGCGCGTCTGGCATGTCCAATCTTGCCGTAACAATGCTGTCGATCATTCCCTACGTCGCCGTGCTCTTCGCTATGCTCTTCAACGGCTGGCACTCCGACCGCACCAACGAACGCCGCTGGCACACCGCCATTCCTCTCATCCTCGGCGTCGTCGCTTTCGCAATGACAATCCGCTCCGGCTCGCACTTTTGGTTCGCGTTCGTCTGCCTCATCGCCGCCTCCATGGCCAATGCGTTTCTTCCATCCTTCTGGCCCGTGCCCTCCGCTTTCCTCGGCGAATCAGCCGCAGCCGCTTCCATCGGCCTGATCAATTCCATCGGCAATCTCGGCAGCTTCGTCACTCCCTCTGTCATCGGCTACTTTCTCGACAAAACACACTCCTTCACTCCCGGCTTTCTCTACGTCATCGCCAGCCTGCTTATCGCCATTTTCTTGCTGTTGACACTGCGGATGCGCCCAGCAAACGAGCGCGTTTAGAAATCGTCTATACCTGGCCGCGAACGGCGTTCGCGTGCACTTTCATTTGCGGGGAGGTCTTACTCACTTCTCAGGACCACGATGGGATCGACAAGCGTGGCACGGCGAGCGGGAATGTAGCAGGCGATGAGAGCAGCTCCAGCAAGAACCAGCGCGGCCGCGCCGAACACGAGCGGATCGGTGGCCTCCACGCCGAAGAGCAGGCTCGCCAGCAATCGCGTGAGCGCGAGCGAGACTCCAACTCCAAGCGCGACTCCGACAAGCGTCATCCGCATTCCCTGCCCGACCACAAGCCGCAAAATATCGCGGGGCCGCGCCCCAAGAGCCGCGCGAATCCCAATCTCTTGCCTGCGCGCGGTCACGGCATACGCCATCACTCCATAAATTCCAATTGCCGCCAGCAACAGCGCAAACCCCGCGAAAACTCCAACGAATTGCATCGTCAACTTCGGCTGTGCCACGGAAGCGCTAACGACTTCTTCCATGCTGGAAATTCCGGCTACAGGAAGACTGGGATCCACTTCTGCAATCTTCGCGCGCACAGCGGCAACGAGAGTTTGCGAGTTGGACTCTGATCTCACCAGCAGCGTCGTATTGGGCCAAGGAACCTGCGCCATCGGCAGGTACATCTCCTCCACATTCGCGGCGTTAAGCGTATTGAATTTCACATCGGAGACCACTCCGACGATTTCGCGCTGCACCATATCCCGCGAATTGGCGATATGTTTCCCGACCGGGTTTTGCCCGGCGAAAAAATGCTGAGCCGCGGTCTCGTTGATCACGGCGACGGGCGAGCCGCCGGCGATATCCTGTTCCTGGATGGTTCTTCCACGCAGGAGCGGAGTTCGTACGGCCTCGAAATATCCGGCGCTGACCTGCCGCATCGCGCTCGTCGGATCTTTTCCAACGCCTTCACAAACGCGGCCTTCCGGACAGACAAATACATAACGGGGCCCGCTACCGAGCGGCAGATAACTCGTGATGCCTGCGGCCTGCACTTCGGGCATTGCTCGTATGTGTTCTAGAATTTGCCGATAGAACTCCGCTTGAAGCTCAGGCTTGGAGTATCTGCTCGGGGGAAGCGTCAGCGGAAAGGCCATCAAATTTTTGGGCGAGAATCCAGGATTCACTTGCATCAAACGCGAAAAGCTTTGCATCAAGAGTCCCGCGCCAGTCATGAGCACTAGCGCGACGCCAATTTCCGCGACGACGAGCGCCGCTCGAAAGCGCCCACGGCCACCGCCTTCCGAGGAGCCTCGTCCCCCTTCCTTGAGCGTTTGGTGAAGATCTTTTTTCGAAGTCTGGAGCGCGGGAGCAAGTCCAAAAACATTTCCCGTAAGCACACAGAGGACCAGCGAAAAAATTAAAACCAAGGGGTCGATCGTCGCTTCGGCGAGGCGCGGCACCGTACCGGGGCTGATTGAGCGCACCGCGGGCAGCAGCGCGGCAGCCAGCAACACTCCGAGCGCTCCGCCGCATACCGACAGCAGGATACTTTCGCTCAGCAACTGGCGCACGAGCCGGCCGTCCGAAGCGCCCAGCGCTTTCCGCACCGCAATTTCCCGTTCGCGCGCGGTAGCGCGCGCCAGCAAAAGATTCGCGACATTCGCGCACGCGATCAATAGCACGAAACCCACCGCAGCGAGCAGTACAAGCAAGGAAGGACGCAGTCCGCCCACCAGGCTATCCTCCAGGGATTCCGCGAAGATTCCGAATTTCGTTGCGTCGGCATTGCTGCCGAACTGCTGTCTATAGCTCGCATTGATCGCGTCGAATTCCGCCCGGGCGTGCGCCAAAGTTTCGCCCGGCCGCAAGCGCGCGATCATGTTGAAGTAGCTTGCGCCGCCGCGAACCTGCGCGGGAGTCAGAAGAACCGTCTCCGAAGGCCGAGGCAGCCAAACGTCCGGCTCGGGAAATTGCAGTGGAAAACGAAAACTCGCGGGAAGTATCCCGACGATGGTCGCGTTTTCCCCGTCGAGCACCAGCGCTTTGCCCAGCGCCGCGGGATCGCTCGCGAAATGGCTGTGCCAGAATCCGTCAGAAATGACCGCCACATCGGGGCCGCCGTCTTGTTCTTCCTCTGGCAAAAAAGCTCGCCCGCGGGCCGGAGAAATTCCCAATACCCGGAAAAAATCCAAGGAAGCGCGGACTCCATTCACTGCCTCTGGTTCGCGGTCCGTAACCAGGCTCAGTGTGAGCGGATAGTAGCCCGCGAGGCTCTCCAGCATTTTGTCTTGTTCCTGGATTTGTCTGTATTTCGTATACGACATAAGAGCGCCTCTGGCCTGTGTCTTCAGATCGAATTGCGACAGGCTGATAATGCGCCCAGGTTCTTTGTAAGGAAGCGGCTGCAGCAAGACTGTATTGACCACGCTGAAAATCGCGGTATTGGCCCCAATCCCAAGAGCCAGAGTGAGCAAGGCGACGAGCGTAAAGCCGGGATTCTTTCTCGACATCCGCAAAGCAAATTTCAGGTCTTGCCACAATGTTTGCATGATCGAACTCCCGCGCCGCGCTGAGAGAAGCTCGTCAGCTTAGACGCGCTCGACGCCCGACGCGTAAGCTGCCCATTTGCCTCGCCAGGCGTCCTTCGCCTGGGCTAGTGCACTTCGTTTTTGTAAACCGCCCCGCCCTTCATCACAAACTTCACGCGCTTCAATTCTGTGATGTCCTTCAGCGGATCGCCGCTCACTGCCACAATATCCGCCCACTTCCCTTTTTCAATCGTCCCGAGCTTGTCGCTCCACCCCAGCAACTCCGCCGGGACCACCGTCCCTGCGCGGATGGCCTGCATTGGCGTCATTCCGTAGTTCGCGTAGTACACGAACTCCTCCGCCTCATTCAGTTCTTTCCAATCGAAGCCGCCGGCATCGGTTCCAAGAGCAATCTTCACCTTTTTCTTCAGCCCTTTTTGAAACGCCGCCTTTTCCAGGTCCACCATCTTGATCCAATTCCCGCCGCGCCCCGGCGCCACATATGCGCCAACCATAATCGTCGGCACCCAATACACTCCCTTTCGCACGGCCTCGTCCAGCAGGGCGTCCGTAAAACCGTCCCCGTGCTCGATCGTGTCCACTCCCGCGCGCAATGCCGCCGCAATTCCGTCCGACCCAATACAATGCGCCGCGACTTTTTTGCCCAGGCGGTGCGTTTCGTCCACGATCGCTTTCGCTTCTTCGTCCGTAAAATTCACCATGCTGTACAGCACGCCGTCATCCCCGAAGTGATAGCGCCTGTCCGAGTAATACTTGATCCAATCCGCCCCATACATCACTTGCTCGCGCACCGCTTTGCGCGCACCCTCCACTCCATCGACAGTCTGCACTCCGACCGGCACTTTCAGCTCCCACGAATATCCGAGCAGCGGATACATTCCCGTCGGCGCCATCGCGCGCGTGGCCACCTGCATGCGCGGTCCTGGAACCTCCCCGCGCGCAATCGCCTGCTTCACATCTACGTCCGCATACATCGCGCCTTCGGTCTCAACGTCCCGAATCGAAGTAAAACCGTTTTCCAGCGCTATCCGGGCGTTCCGCGCCGCAAGAATCGCGCGGTACGGAATCGACTGTTTCAGCAGTTGCTCGTCATAATCCGCCGCTAAAATGTCCCCGTTCAAAAGCACGTGCGTGTGCGCGTCGATAAATCCGGGTAACACCGTCGCTTTCGACAGATCGATCAGCTCATATCCAATCGGGGGCGTCCCGCCGGCCGCAACGGAAACGATTTTGTCGCCCTCGACAAGAATCAAGGCGTTGACCACCGGCGTGTCGCTCTTCCCATCAATCAAACGCCCCGCGCGAATTGCGATTTTCTTCGCCGGTGGTTTTTCTTTTTCCTGCGCGGAGCTAACGGAACAAATCGAGAGCATCGCGGCCACAAGAATCCCTATCACGGCGGCCAGTTTGCTTCGTCGGGTCATAACAATCTCCTCCGGGACTTGCGTCGACGCATAAGCGGGCGCAAAGAGTAGCACAGATGGGGCACACCTCACCCGTGGTGAAGAATCTAAAGTTGGAATGCGCAGACGAATGTAAGGAAGGTGTGCGAACTCTTAGGCGATAATTTCGCTGGCACTCAAACGCCGAATCGCTCTGCCGCTCGAGCCTTCGCCTTTGCCGCTTCAACGGCTCGATCCTTCGGCGGCGCATTGGTTTCTAGCGAGTGGAGCAGCCGCGCAGATACCTCCACAATCTCATCCACCGCCGCCTGAAAGCGCGCCTCATTCGCTCTTGAAGGCTTGTTAATTCCACTTATCTTTCGAACGTACTGCAACGAAGACGCCCGAATCTCCTCCTCGGTAACGGGCGGCTCGAAGTTGAAGAGGGTCTTGATGTTCCTGCACATCGATTAGGTCCTAGGGTGTGAAGTCCAAGCAGTTCCAATACATATGGAAATACTGGTTTTTCATTCTGTCATCGGATTCCGCGCCGCCCAGCCGCACGACAAACGCACGCAATTTCAATCCGCGCGCAACGCTTGAATCACATCCACTCGCGCCGCACGAGCAGCCGGCCATGCCGAAGCCACCACCGCCGCTGCCAGTAAAATTAGCGCGGAGGCCACCACCGGCAGCGGGCTCGGCATCTTCATATCGAGGAGATAGCCCCCCGCAAGCCGGGCCAGCAAGTATCCGCTCGCCGCCCCCGCGAGCACGCCTAGAGTTGCCATCAGCGCTCCTTCGCGAATCACGCTGGCCAGCAACTGGCTCGGCTGCGAACCCACCGCCAGCCGTATGCCGAACTCACGCGTCCGCGCGCTTACGGAAAACGCCAGCACGCCCGAAACGCCGACTACCGCAATCGCCAGCGCCACAATCGCGAAGCCGCCAAACACCAGCGAGTTCAAGCGATCTGGCGTCAGCACTGCCGCGCGTATGTCCGCCAGCGTCGCCGGGTGCTCCACGGCCTGGTCCGCCGACATATCACGAATCATTCGCGTGATCGGCGTGACCAGCGCGTACGGATCGCCCTTCGTGTGTACGAAGAGCCGCGCCGCAAAAAGTCCTTGCTGCTCCATCGGGCTGTAGATTGTCAGCGTCGGCATCTGAATGACGTGCATGTCGTCGATGTCCCCCACTACACCCACGACGCGCATTTTCGTCGAATCCATGCCGATGAATTTCAGCACCGGATCGGTCCACCAAACATGGCGGTTCACCGGGTCGCGCCCCGGAAACATTTTCTTGGCCAGGCTCTGGCTGATGATCACTACCGGTTCCTTATCCTTGCGGTCCAGATCGTTGAAGTCGCGTCCCGCCAGAATCGGCACGCCCAGCGAAGCGAAAAATCCCGGGGTAATCGAACGTAGCTGCGAGCGCGGGTCTTCCTCACCTGGCTGCTTCAGGTTCTCGTCCGCGGAGAACTGCAGTTGGAGATCGAACGTCGTGTCCCGCCACGGCACGGAACTCCCCACGGAAGAGGCATCCACTCCCGGCAACTGCCCCACGCGCCGCACCACGTCTTCATAAAAATGGTTGATCTGTTCCTGCGTCTTGCCGTAGGAATCCACCGGCAAGTCCACCGCCAGCACGCGCGGTGTGTCCAGCGGAGTGCGCGCATTCTGCATGTCCATCAGCGTTTTCAGCAGCATGCTCGCGCCCGCCAGCAGCACGAAGGAAGCGGCGATCTGTGTCATCGCGAAAATCTGCAGCCGCCGGTTCGTCCCGCCCGTGATGCGCACACTGCCGTTCGCCAGTCCCGAGCCTTGCGAGGACGTCGCCGAAGGTAAGCGCGGCACGAACGCCAGCAAAACCGCGGCGGCGATGGCCAAGCCTGCGCCGACCCATAGCATGCTCGTATCCACCGTCAAATCCTGCGCTCGAATGGAGAAGCGCGACGCGTACCGCGCCAGAATCGCGACCATCGGGCTCGCGATCAAGACGCCCAACAGCGCTCCCGCTCCGCAGAGCAGCACGCTTTCCGCCAGCAGCGTGCGCCGCAGCGTTCCGGTGCTCGCGCCCAGCGCCGCGCGAATCGCCAGTTCGCCTTCGCGCCGCACCGACCGCGCCAGAATCAGGTTCGCCACATTCGACACAGCGATAATAAAGACCAGCCCGGAAGCCGCCAGGAGCACCAGAAGCACGGTGCGCGCCCCTGAGGTGATTTGATCGCGCAGCAGCCTCGCGCTGATCTGAAAGTCCGCTTGCTTCGAGTAAGCTTCCGGGTGTTGATTCACCATCGAGCCATACACCGTACGCAGATCTGCCTGCGCTTGCTCGATCGTCACCCCCGGCGCCAGCCGCCCAAACAATTCCGTCATGCGATGTACGCGCCCATCCTGCATCGTCGCCGAAAGATGATGCGGGCTGGTCACTATATTCGCCATGATCTCCGTCTCCGCCGGATACGGAATCGAAGGCTCGAGCACTCCAATAACCGTGCCCGTCCGCGTTCCCATGGCTCCGCTGCCCAGCCGCACCGTCTTGCCCAGAACGTTGGGATCGTTGTGCAGCGCCGAGGACCAGAACCGGTACGTTAGCACCACCACGCCATCGGCCTTCGGGCCGTCATCCTGCGGCCCAATCAGCCGGCCCAGAACCGGATGCAAGCCCATCGTGTCGAAATACGACCCACCCACTACGCCGGCCTGTACGGCGCGGGGCTCGCCGAGTCCGACCATCGTGAACTGAATCACCGAAAAGTCCCCGTACTGGCTGATCGTGTGCGTGCCCGATTCGATGTCTTTGTACTCCGGCACGGAGAAGTTCGTGTTCTCGCTTCCGATGCCCTTCGCGCTTTGGCGGATGTAAATCAGCCGGTTTTCATCGCGGTTCACCAGCGGGCGCAGCAGCACGCCGCGCACCAGCGTGAAGATGGCCGCGTTGGCGCCGATGCCGAGCGCCAGTGTCAGGATCACCGTAATAGCTAGCCCCTTCGCCCGCACGAGGGACCGCAACGCAACTTTCATGTCTTGCAGGAATAGCCCGGGATTCAGTTTCATGGCCGCTTCTCCTCACTCTATCTTTGCAAATCCAAACTCAATCTCTGTAGGGGCGGGGCTTGCCCCGCCCACTGCGCTAGGCCGCACCTACCGCCGGAACGGAATCAACTCCCGCACCCGTTCATCTCTTAAGAAAAGCCCACCCCATACCATCACTCCGAGAACGACCGTCATAATGTAGGACGGATCGCCTACCCGGACGTTGGTGGCTGTCGCACCGCCAAGATATCCAGTCATCAAAATAGCGCCAAGTACCGCCGTCCGCGGAATCACATAGACAACACAAGAAAGAAACTCGAGCACCCCTATAATGAAAAGCAATCCTACTGGATACCCAAAGCGCGCCACGCTCTCCGCAACTGCCGCAGGTCTGGCGAATTTCAGCACCGCGCTAAACACCAATAGCAAGACGGGTATCGCACTGACCACCTTCCCGGCCCAAATCATCCCCTTCGAGTTCCCTCTACCTTCTCCCACGAATCCACTCCGCGTTTGTCCCGATCTCCGTCATTGTAGGGGCACGATTCATCGTGCCTCCGCTCGGCTTAAGTTCCAAAACTCATATCCGGTCTTCTCTTCCCTATTGTCGGTTCTTGTTCCTTCTGCGTTCAGGCCGCGCAATCATGCGTGCCCCCTGAAACACGGCGAACATAAGCGCAGGCGCTGGCACATGGACGAGTGTCCCGCAAAAAGTGGCATTGCACGATGACCACTTGAAGCGACACTTCTATAACCAGTATGGCCAGCAACTGACGCACAAAACGCTAGCCAGCCGCCTCGGCCGCTTGCTCGCAGTTGAGTATCCACGGAATGCCGTACTTATCCACCAGCATCCCAAACCGCGCCGACCAGAACGTCTTCTGCACCGGCATCTGTACCGTGCTGCCTTGCTCCAATTCGTGAAAAATACGTTCCACTTCCGCCGGATCTTTCATCGAGAGCGAAACGGAAAATCCTTGCGGCTTTTGATAACGGTCAGGCGGCGGATCGGAACCGAGCAACGTCACGCCCTCAAACTTCAGGCTGGCGTGCATCACTTTGTTCGCCCATTCCGCCGGCACCTGGTGTGCCATCGGAGATGTTCCGAAGGTGTGGAGCGCCTCGATTTTTCCGTTGAGACACTTTTCGTAAAACTTGAACGCTTCCTCGCACTGGCCGTTGAATAACAGATATGGACTCATTTGCATGGCGCCCTCCTCTACCTCGCTTTGACGTTTCGTTGCAACTTCTGTTTCCGGGTTTATCACCGCATTGCTCACAACCTAAGTGCTATTTCGCTTGATTCTCCTCGGCCCGTTCCTTCACTCGAATCAATTGCTGCCGCCAATACCGTTCAAATGTTTCCGTCCATTCATGCAACGGCCGTATCGCCTCGGCGTTCGTCCGGTAATACATCTGCCGCCCCTCGCGCCGCGCATGCACCAACCCAACATCCTTCAATACCCGCAAATGCTTCGAAACGGAAGGCTGTTCCATCTCGAGAGCATCTACGATCTCCCCTACCGGCCGCTCCTGCAGCGCAAGGTAGTTGAGGATCTCTCTCCGCCGGGGCTCTGCCACGGCGTTAAAAGCATCGGAAGTCGTCGCCGCTCGTGCCATGCACGCCACAATACATTCCGATATAGGAATATGTCAAGCTCTATTTTTGCCCTCCCTTGGCAGCAGTCCGGCCATGCTTCTTTTCCTTGGCTTGCACTTCTTCCAGATAGTCGTGCAAACGATCGAGCCTCTTCTCCCAGGCCATGCGGTAGTTCTCTACCCAGTCGGCAACTTCCTTTAGAGGCGCCGCCGTTATGCGACAGGGTCGCCACTGCGCGGCCCGCCCTCGCGTGATAAGGCCAGCCTGCTCAAGCACTTTGAGGTGCTTCGAGATGGCGGCCATGCTCATCTCAAAAGGCTCGGCCAGTTCGGTGACCGTCGCTTCTCCCGACATCAAATGAGCGAGAATGTCGCGCCGCGTGGGATCCGCCAGTGCCGCAAGAGTCGAACTCAAATGGTCGGGTGCGCGTTCGGGAGTTCGTTTAGAAGCCATTCGTATTTAACCTACTGGTTAAATACAACCGACCTGAAATTGAGTCAAGCGTTTTGTGATGGAATACTTGAACGGACATCGAAAGCGTTTCATTTTGGAACAGAAAACGGAAAGGCACCTAGCGATAGCCAAGGGGGTACCGGGGTGACGGATGCCAGCGGAATATTCCAAGGCTTGACGTTTGAGTCAGATACGGAACGGCCAGGGCTAGCTGCGAGGATCCTCGGCCGTACTGCTTGAAAAGAAGAAGGCCAGCCGTTCTCTCAGGGCGGCTGGCCTCCTGCTTTTAGTGCTTACTTCCACAGAATCCGCTTTGACCCTGAAGGAGGCAGGATCGGCAGTTCTGTGTGTGCTCTGGCAAAAACCAGAAACTCACGCGCGGCTTAACGAGCCGCGGCTGAACCTGGGCGGCGCAACGGCCGGCGCGCCAGATCTTCGACGGCGTTCACTCCACGCCGCGCTATATCAACTACGGGGTTCTGGCTGTCAGCAACGCGCTGAACGCCGGCTTCCCAAGCCTTCTGGAGCAGGTACAAGCTCATGACTACAAAAGCGATAGCTGCAAATCCGAGCGCAAAAAGCGCAAAAGCCGCTACGAGCTCGCGAACGAAGTAGAGTTGCAGCGCGAGCACAACCCCCAGAAACCACCACATCCATTTCCTTTTACTGTCTTTGGTCTTCATCTTCCCTCTGTTTTCGATCCCCACTTGGTGAACCCTCTGTCTTGCGCAAAGTTCTTTTTGCTCATCCACTGGGCTGTCCTTTTGATGCGGCAGACCCGCCATTTGGTCCAGCCCGTTTGACCTGTCCCATTTGACACCAGACCTGGACTAAACGCGATGGTACAGAAGGCACATTTTAGGCCCTAAACTAGTGTCCCGGTACTCTTATGACCCGCCTTGAAACACTATAAGTCATTCCTAATCAATCTCTTACGTTCGATGTACTTTTCGCCAGCGTTTTCGCCTGTTTTTCCCTGTACCACGCATCTTGGACCTGACCCTGCGTACAGGGTTTTCGAGCCCCTTGAGTTGTGCAGCATGGCCGTAATTCGTATCAAGAGTGAGAAGGACAGGTATGGTCGAAAGGGTGAGAGGAGGGCGCGCAACCGATCTTTTATAGAGACAGGAAAAGCAAAATCGCGCTGGCGGGCGAGGGGCGTCCCACTAGCGCGATTGGTTTGCCTGGGATTGCTTCAGAAACGGAGCATTAGACCCGTTTGAGGAGTCTGGTTATGCCAACGAGAATGACGGCACCGACGAAGGCCACGATGATCGAGCCAATCATCCCGCCGGCGGGCCAGATACCCAAACGACCGAAAAGCCAGCCACCAAGCCAGCCACCAACGATGCCGAGAAGAAGGTCGACGATGATACCGTAGCCACCGCCCTTCATGACGAGACCAGCGAGCCACCCAGCAATAAGACCCACAAGGAGCCAATAAATCATGTGTATCCTCCTAAGCTTGGATGCGGTTAGGACAGGTAAGTGTGCGCTTCATTTAGAACACGCCCTTGCCGAATGTCAAGCGGAACCCGGTGGAAAGAATCAGGTCATTCTTCTTGAAGCTGGGAAGAGGGTCGCTCAGATAGCGGTCGCTGTAGGTGACCTGCCAGCTTAGCCAGTTCTTCAGTTTGGTAGCAGCGGTGGCGTCAAACTGGAAGCGGTAACTGCCCGTGCTCGAAACGTTGGGGAAGAGGCTGAATTGTTCGGTGATGGTGGTTCGACTGTTAATCTTGGCGTTGGAGGTTTCGCCGAGATCGACTTCGCCGTTTTTTCGCGTCACGGCGGCCTTTGCGGGAGTCGATGGAGTAGCGGCGATGGCGCCGAAGAAATCCTGGTCGAAGTCGCCGCCGGCAAAAACATCGAATGCCGTGTTTTTGGTTTTGACGACGTGATAGCCAAGGCCGCCACCAACAACATTGCGAAGGTCGAGGTCCTGGAATTGGTCGTATTCGAAGTCGGTAAAACCGAAGACAAAGAGCTTATCACTGACGTTTAAGTCGCCGCGGACGCCGCCGCGGATGGCGTGGGCGGTGGTGGAGGTAACGCCGTTGACGGCGCTGTCGGTGAAAATGGAGGTGGTGTAGACGGAGATTTTGTCGCGGTCCGTGACGCGCGCGGCTTTGCCGGATAGCGAGAAGGTCAGGGATTCGGAATTGCCCCGCGTCAGGCTGAGGCCAGTATCGAGAAGGCCGCTCCAGAAATCGGTGAGGTGGGGATGGCGGAGGCGCTCAATTTGGTCATCATAGGCTTTTTGCTCGGCGTCGTTGCGAACGCTGACAATGGCGTCCTTGGTTGCGGCGACCGGCCCTGTCTCTTTGGTGGCGACTTCAAACTTGCCGTCGTTTGTGGCCACGGTGCCGACAATGGTTTGTCCGTCCTTCAGGGCGAGATGGAGCGTTTGCGACGAAACGATGGAAGTCACCGCGTCCCATTGAAGATTGATGTCGCCGGCAAAATCGGTTTTGAGCAGAAGGGTTTTGGCGTCGGACTTAACGATGGTTCCCGTCAAGCGATCGCCATTTTTAAGAGTAACTTGATCGGCTAATGAGGCCGAGGCGCAGATACACAAGAAGATACCCACAACAAAACTTCGAAGCACAGTCATTCTCCTCTTTTTGGTTCGCGTTTAGGTTCGACTACGCAATGCGGTTGGGCCTTCGCTGGGCGCGGCAGGCTGCTTGGTCTTGCGTAACATCGCTAATCAAATAAAGATAGTGTAAGCGAGGCGCATGAGAAACCCAACGATAATATTGGCGGAAAAGAGTTCGGCCCGGCGATCGAAAGCTTGAGACACAGCTTTCGAGCTTCCTGTATACTGCCTCCCGTTCATCCGTTCGAATGGGGGGATGGGCGAATGGCAATGGCCCTGAGGAGTCCAGGCAGGGTTGCGCGTCCTGTGTTCACGTTTTGAGTTCCGTTAGGGCGAGCTCTGCGCGGCTCTCGCTGAATTTACAAGAATTCAATTCATCTGGGAGACTCGATGGCTTCACGCATTCGACTTTTTGCAATTTTATTTTTGGCAGGAATTGTCTTCTGTGGGGCTTGCGGCAAAACACCTTCAGACAAAACGGGGGCGGCCCAAGCGGGGACGCCGACTCGGCCGACGATCGTGTTTATGACGGACTTCGGGACGGCCAACGATGCGGTGGCGGTCTGTAAAGCGGTGATAGTGGGCATTGCGCCGGATGCACGATTGATGGATATCACGCACCAAGTGACGCCGTTTCAGATTGATGAAGCGTCTCGATGGCTGGCGGGCGTAACTCCCTACTACCCATCCGGGACCGTTTTTCTTGTGGTGGTGGATCCGGGAGTAGGGACTTCGCGCAAGGCGGTGATCGTCAAATCGAAGAAGGGGCAGTATTTTGTGCTGCCAGACAATGGAATTATCACGCCGGTGATCGAGCGGGATGGTTTGGATTCGGCCCGGGAGATCACGAACACAGCTTGGATGCTGGAGCCGAAGGTTTCATCCACCTTCCATGGACGCGACATTTTCTCTCCGGCGGCCGCTCATCTTGCCGAAGGATGGGACTTCACCCTGGCGGGTGAGGTAGTTCCACAGCTCGTGCAGCTCACCCCGAAAGTATCTTCCACAGCGGAAAACGGGATCGAGGGGGACATTATCGGTTTGGATGACCCGTTCGGCTCGCTCGTCACCGACATACCGGGTGAGGAGTTCAAAAAACTGGGCTACCAACTCGGAGATAAGATCATCGTACAGCTGAACAAGAAGCCGTTCAGCGCGCCATACGAGAAGACGTTTATGGACGTACCGGTAGGAGACCCACTCCTGTATGTCGATTCGAGGGGAAGAATGGGCCTGGCGTTGAATGAAAGAAATTTCTCGCAGGTGAATAAGATTACCCCGCCAGGAACGATCTTTATTCCCCGCAAAGGCGCCGCGATCAAGAAGTGATGAGAAGGTCGAGCCGGAGCGCAAACTGAGCAGCCACGAGCTAGTGGTCAGCCAGAGTGGGAAGATCGGGGAATCCAGTTGACATGCACGGTCCCAACCAAGAATCGGCAGCAAGACGTGGCCACTCGACGCTGGATTCCGTGCAGCGCAGCAAAGGTTTTAGGGTTGTTGCTAGTTGCGGTGTCGCTTAGCGGATGTTCCCACCCACAGCCTGCGAAACAGCCCGTCACCTTAAGCTACTTCCGCCTCGGCTGGGCGCAACCCGATGAACTTCCTACCGCGGTCTCGCTCTCGGAGAGGTTCACTCGCGAAACAGGCATCCAGCTCAGAAGCATTCCTGTGCCGGAAACCACTCTCGACCAGTTAGTTGTCTCCCGCAAGCTCCTCGAGAGCAGTTCCGGTCCTGATGTCCTTGGTCTCGATTTAATCTGGTCTGGAGTTCTGGAAAAGGACTTGGTGGACTTGCGCCCCTATTTGGCGCAGGAACTTTCCTCCATCGAGCCACAGTTGCTCCCCAGCTATACCGTGGATGGGAGGCTCGTAGCCATTCCTTATAACGTTCAGGTTGGTGTTCTGGAGTATCGCACCGACCTTCTTCGCGAATACGGCTATGAGCATCCTCCAAAATTATGGACCGAGCTCGAGAGTATGGCCTTGCGCATTCAACGCGGCGAACGTGCCAAAGGAAACCAGGATTTCTGGGGCTATGCCTGGCAAGGCGCTGATGCCGAAGCTTTGACCTGCAACGCTCTCGAATGGCAGGTGGACGAAGGCGGGGGGCGAATCATCGAGGACAACCACACGATCAGTGTAAATAATCCGGCCGCGATTCGTGCCTGGGAACGCGGAAAGCATTGGATTGGATGGATATCCCCACCCGGAGTCCTGGCGTACCGGGAAATCGACACGATAAATCTCTATGATTCCGGGAAGCTGGCGTTCAATCGTGTTTGGGGAGGCAGTCCCATTACGCGAAGCGGCCTAGCTCGCAGGCTGCACTGGCGGAGTTCACTGCCCGTAGGAAAAACGGGTTATACAAGCATTCCGAGCGGGCCCCGAGCTTGGGCTGCAACGCTGGGGGGCTCTGGGCTGGCAGTTTCCCGGCAGTCCACGCACCCCCAAGAGGCCATTGAACTGGTACGATTCCTCATTCGATCCCAAATCCAGATGGATGAAAAGGAAGAAAGCGTCAACCCCAGCGAGCCGGAAGTACGAGACGTTCCATCTCTTTCGGAATTGCTTGACCGCGCCGGCAAACCCACCCTGCTCAAGAGCACGGTTGTCAGCAGGCCTTCCAGCGTGACGGGCAGCGCCTATGAGCAAGTCGCCCGAGCTTACATTGCTGCGGTACATTCCGTACTGGCGGGACAGAAAGACGCGCCGGTGGCTGCAGCGGAATTGGAAAAGCAATTGATCAAAATAACGGGCTTCAAAACGGGACCGCCCCGGCCTCTCAACTAAAAGCAAATGACTCTTCAGGACATCGCTTGCGTGACGAGCCTCCCTCAATTCCTTATCGTCAAAACGGGGCAGTGCGCGCCGCACACAACTTTGTAAGCAGCGGCCCATGGCATATGGGATTCCGTTCCAAAACGCGGGGCATGATTCAAGCCCAGAAGGATGAGATCGGCTTTGAGCGCATGGGAGGCAAGCAAGATTTGGTCGCTGGCTATCCCGAACTCGACCATAAACTCCGGCTTGGTCGACGTTGGGGCATACTGCAATCTCAGTTCTTCGAACTGTCTCTCGCTACTCGCGCGTGCCTTATCACGCATTTGCGTCAAATCGCCAGTGGTCGACCAATGAAAGCCTTCTGTTAGCGGGGCCGCGGGGAGGACGTGGAGTACAACGAGTTTTGCCCCAAAATGGTTGGCGAAGGATATCGCATAAGGCAGTGCATGCAGGGAGGACGGCTCGAAATCCGTGGCAAACAAAAAGGGGCGAACCGCCCGAGTTTTCTCCATCAGGGAATCTATCGAAGATCCCGGCCCTACGGTCAGAACGAAACAACCTGCCTTGCGAAAGATCTGTTCCGCTACAGACCCCAGCAGCAGCTTCCCGAGAGTTCCTCGACCGTGTGTACCAACGACCACGAGGTCCACTTTCTTTTGCTGGATGACTTGTTCCAGTTGTTCCCAAACATTACCCTCGCGGACCAGGAACTCATGCTGAAGACCCGCCAGCGCCCCGCTCGCGAGCAGATCCTGCTCCAACCGTTGTGCGTCTCTGCAGGCGCTTTCTGTTGCCAATTTCAGGGATTCCGGCCCCGCGATCGTATAGCCCAGATGTGAGACCACATGCGCCAAATACAATCTCGCTCCAAAGTGCCGGGCAATGGCCATGGCGTGATGCAGGGGCTTCTGGGATGCGTCCGAGAAATCAAAAGCAATGAGGATCGACTTCAGTGCAACCTCGGCAGCCGCTCCCATGGATGACATCGGCACTCCTTATCCGCTTCCAGGCGTCGCAAACGGTAGTTTACTCCTCCTCATCCGCGACGTTGACCGCAATCACAGACAGGATCCCTCGAGAGCTGGCCACATTTTCAACGCTGCTGAAAATCGGAGACACATCTGTGTTGTCATGCCCAGAAAAGTGGTTATCGTTAGCTTTTGCTCCAGCACCTGCGGATTTGTTGATTTGCATTTATTTGCTGGTCGACCAACAATAATAGCGACGTGCAGATTGCGAGGGTGCCATGGCTGAAGCCGTTATCGTTTCTTCCGTTCGAACACCAGTCGGAAAAGCCTTCAAAGGATCGCTGCGGGCGACGCGACCGGACGATTTGGCGGCGCTGGCGATTAAAGAGGCGCTGGCGCGTGTGCCTGGGCTGGACCCGAAGGAAATTGACGATGTGATTCTTGGCTGCGCAATGCCGGAGGGCGAACAGGGGATGAACGTGGCGCGAATTGCCTCTCTGCGTGCCGGATTGCCGATTGAGACCTCGGCGATGACGATCAACCGGTTCTGCTCTTCCGGCTTGCAGGCGATTGCGATTGCGGCGGAGCGAATTCGCGCAGGATCGGCGCATGCCATCGTGGCTGGCGGAACGGAATCGATGACGATGGTGCCGATGGGCGGCAATAAAGTTTCGCCGAACCCCTGGCTCGTGGATCACAATCCGGATGCCTATATCAATATGGGGCTTGGAACGGAGAACATCGCGCGGAAGTTCGGTATCACGCGGGAGCAGGCGGACCAGTTCTCGGTGGATTCGCATAAGAAGGCTTTGGCCGCGATTGCGGAGGGAAAATTCAAGGAAGAGACGGTGCCCGTGGAAGTGAAGATTACGGCGGTGGCGAACGGAAACGGCGCGTCTTCGGGCGGCGCCAAGGCGAAGTCCACGGCAAAAGCGGCGACGCAGACTTTTACTTTTGAAACGGACGAAGGGCCGAGGGCGGACACTTCGTTGGAAGCTTTGGCGAAGTTGAAGCCCGCGTTTCATGTCAAGGGAACGGTAACCGCGGGGAACAGTTCGCAGATGAGCGACGGCGCGGCAGCGGCGGTCGTGATGAGCGAGGAACGCGCGAAGGCGCTGGGGCTTAAGCCGATGGCTCGATTCGTAGCGTATGCAACGGCTGGCGTCTTGCCGGAGGAGTTTGGGATAGGTCCGGTCGCGGCGATCCCCAAAGCGCTCAAGTTGGCTGGTCTGACGCTGAATGACATCGCGGTGTTCGAATTGAATGAAGCGTTTGCAGCGCAATCGCTGGCGGTGATTCAGCAAGCGGGGATTGATCCCTCTCGGGTGAATCCGAACGGTGGCGCGATTGCGTTGGGACATCCGCTTGGATGCACAGGCGCGAAACTGACGGCGACGATTTTGCGCGAACTGCAGCGGCGCAACGCGCGCTACGGCATGGTGACCATGTGTATCGGCGGTGGTATGGGAGCGGCGGGAATTTTGGAGCGGCTGTAGGACCTCGTTTTGCTACAATCTTCATCCAGACTGTAACGTTTCCACCCTGGGAAGCGTTTAATTTGCCAGTACCCTTCGTGCGATCCAAGGATGCGTTTCGATGAAGAATGCCGCGTTGCTTGCACTGGTCCTCCTCTCTGCGCCCGCCGCTGGCGCGCAGACGGCGAGTCCGCTTCCCATCGACGTTAAGAAGGACATCCGGATAGACATCGAAAGTCCGATCAAACCGGAAGAGGCCGTTCCAGTAAGCGCCGAGCCACATCACGCGCACGTGTTTCAGAATGGGTACATTCGAGTGTACAACGTCACGGTTCCGCCGCTGGATGCGACGATGCTGCACTGGCACGATTTGCCGTACATCTATTTGACGCTGGGAATGACAGACGTCATCAACGCCGTGCAGGGAAAGCCGGAGGAACACTTGACGCTCGAGGACGGGTCAACGCGTTATTCTCCCGGCGGCTTTGCCCACGTCGTGCGAACCGATGCGGGGATTCCGTTTCACAACATCACGGTGGAGTTGGTTCACCCCCAGGAATCGCCGCGCAATCTGGGGGACAAAGCCGCCGAGCGGCCGCTAGGCTCGTGCCCGCAAAGCGCGGCGGGCGCCAGCCAGAATGATCAGATACCCTCTGAACAGATGCTTCCCTGCTTTGAAACAAGCGAGCTGCGCATGGAATTAGGGAAGGTCGAGGGAGGGAAGGATTTCATGCAGGCTTCGCCAGAGACGGCCGCTCTGTTGATTGCGATGAGCAATGCCAACCTGGATGTTTCGTTGGGAGGGCAGCACTCCGCGTTTTTACATGCCGGCGATGTGCTGTGGTTGCCGCCGGGAACTTCGCGGAAAGTGGTGGATTTTTTGGGAATCAAGTCGCAATTTTTGCTGATCTCGTTTAAGGACTCCGGCGTGGCTGCCGGGAAATAGCTGCGAGACCGCTGCAGACGTCGCTTCCAGCGATGGCGAAATACTTTCCCGCCAGCAGCCGATCAGCGTTTCTTTGCGTCGACGACTGACCTCACGTACAGCTTCCCACCGCTCCTAATCCCCCGCTTAACACTGTTTACCTATTCCTTCTCGAGGAGTAAAATAGGTCGTCACACAAGTCTTCGGATATCTTCCACTGGCATTTGAAGGCCCGCGTTCGGGCCTGTGACACACTTTCAGCACCAACATGCGAGTCCCTGCGACTCGACAAGGAGACTAAGATGGCCACCGCAACCCTTACCAAATCCGCCGCCAAGGGTGGCAGTTTTCTGCTGGAGACTTCTCTTCCCCAGGATGTCTTTACCCCTGCCGACCTGACCGACGACCAGAAGCTCATCGGCCAGACCGCCGAGGAATTTGTGGTCAAGGAAGTTCTCCCCCTCGTGAAAGACTTGGAGAACAAAAAGCCGGGCCTGATGCCGGAGTTGGTTAAAAAAGCTGGCGAGCTCGGATTGCTGAGCGGCGGAATTCCCGAACAATACGGCGGCGCCGGTCTCGACAAAATCGCTGCCACAGTTCTCACGGAAAAGCTCTCGATTTACGGCGGCTTCGCAGTGACCCACGGCGCGCATTCGGGTATCGGAACGCTCCCCATCGTCTACTTCGGAAACGAGGAACAAAAAAAGAAGTACCTGCCCAAGCTGGCCACTGGCGAATGGATCGGCGCCTACTGCCTCTCCGAGCCGCAGGCTGGGTCCGACTCGCAAAATTCCCTCACCCGCGCCGAACTGAACGCCGAAGGCACGCACTACATTCTGAACGGCCAGAAAATGTGGATTACCAACGGTGGTTTCGCGGACGTATACATTGTCTTCGCAAAGGTGAACGGGGAAAAGTTCACGGCATTCATCGTCGAGCGCACCTTCCCCGGATTCAAGCCCGGCAACGAAGAGCACAAGATGGGTATTCACGGCAGTTCGACAACGCCGATCTTCCTCGAGAACTGCAAGGTCCCCAAAGAAAACGTGCTTCACGAAATAGGCCGCGGCCACATCGTGGCCTTCAACATTTTGAACGCGGGGCGCTTCACTCTCGGCGCATCCGCTGTCGGCGGTTCCAAGCGTGTGCTGCAGGACTCGTCGAAGTATTCGAAGGAGCGGAAAGCTTTCGGCAAGTCCATCGGCGATTTCGGCCTCATGAAGGAAAAGCTCGCGGAGATGGCCATTCAGATTTTTGGCGTCGAATCGATGGTCTTTCGTTCGGCGGGCAACATGGAAGCGGCGATGGCGGCAGCATCTGGTTCCGGCGACAAAATCCAGAACACCATGAAAGTGCTCGAGGAATACGCGATTGAAAGCTCGATTTCAAAAGTGTATGGCAGCGAGATGCTGGACTACGTCGTGGATGAAGGCGTGCAAATCTTTGGCGGCTACGGTTTCCATGAAGACTATCCGGTTTGCCGCGCGTACCGCGATTCCCGCATCAACCGCATATTTGAAGGCACCAACGAAATCAACCGCATGCTTATCATCCAGATGCTGATGAAGCGCGCGATGGGTGGCCAGCTTGCTCTCATCCCGGCGGCCATGAAGCTGGCCGATGAAATCCTCGCTGGTCCATCCTTCGAAGAAGCGCCGGAAGGCGTGCTCGCCGAAGAAGCGCGCGTCGTGGCCAACGCCAAGAAAATGTTTTTGCAGGCCGCGGGTGGAGCTGTCCAGAAATTCCGCGAGAAGCTTGCCGACGAGCAGGAACTGATAGGCGCGCTCTCCAATGTCGTCATGGAAGTCTATGCGATGGAATCCTGCCTGCTTCGCACGCAAAAAGCCGCGGCAGCCAAGGGCGAATCCGCCACACAGGCCATGATCGACGCCGCGCGCGTTTTTATCGCCGACGCCGCCGAGCGCGTCGAGCACGAAGCCAAGCGGGCCATCGCGGCAGTTCACGAAGGCGACATGCTGACGACGCAAATGGCGGTCTTGAAGCGCTTCGGCAAGCGAGCCCCCGTGGATACGATTGCTCTCCGCCGGCGCGTCGCCGCTGCTGTGCAGGCGCAAGATCGCTACCCCTTCGAGAGCCGCTAAGAGCGCGTCTAGCCACGCCGGTCAGTTTTTTGGTCCGGCGGAGTTCATATTATGTTTACGGCCCCGCGAATTAACGTAATTGAAAGCGACTCCGGTTTTTCGGTAGAAGTCTTGGGCCGGACCGGCATCAGGTACGGTGAAAAAGATCGGTCGGTGTTTGTCGACTCCGAGGTTCTGGCACCAGGGAAAGGAATCGCGATCTTTGTCAGCTCCATACGGCGATGGGATTCACCATCCGGTGAAGAGCCAATCAGTGACGAAGAAAAGGCGAGAATCGTCAAAAATATTAGGGTAGTAATGGATTTTCAGCAGCAGCCACTTGAAATCCTGTAAAGCGCGGACCTATCAACTCAAAGGGGGCTGACCGCCGCTGACATCGTGCGACGCGCCGACTAGGTCGCGATTTGAACGAGTTCGGGCTTTTTGCCTGACTGTGGCCCGTTCGAGCCCCAGCGGGATGGCTTCACCGCGCCGCGGCGCAGCCGGTTGACGAGCGAGCCGACCCCAACCGAACCACTCACAAAATGCCCGACACGAAGTGGCCCAGCGACCTTGACGGTCCGGATCCAGTGCAGGCCGCTGCTGGCCGCGCATCCGCACTCGGCGCAGTTGGGAGTCCCACCGAAGACGCACGGCTCTACGCGCGTCTGCAAATCCGCGGAATAGTTGGCCGACATTTTCGCGAACAGGCAGTCTGCGGGATTTTTCGGAGGATGCAGGAACGCCTGCGCGATGCCTTCTGGCAGCAAGAACTTCGGATATTTTCGCGCCAGAGGCGGCAAAACCCGCGCGACTTCCTGGCGGTCTTCCACGGTCAGTTTTTCCGCGCTCTCTTCCCCGATCTGAGGCGTATAGAGGCTGACCCAGAGATGTTCGACCTCGGGGCGCCCATTCCAGAAGGCAACGTATTCTTCCAGGTAGCCGGGGCGCTGCAACATGGGACGCGTGATGACCCAGTGAATATTCACTTTGCGGCCGTCAATGTTTTTCAGGATGCGCTCATAGGTAGCGGGCTTGCGGCGAATGTCATGGTGCTCTGGGAGGCCGTCGACGGAGACAGCCACGCGAACGCGGCGGAGATCCATCCATTCCATCGGTATGGGAATCACGCCGCTGGTGACCACCAGCGAGAAGACATCCATGGCGCTCAGAGCAGCCAGAATGGCGCTCAGTTCGCGATGACGGACCATAGGTTCGCCGCCGACCAGAGAGACGTGCATCGGTTTATTCTTGCGCACCAACTCGAGCACGCCGTTGACGAGCGCGTCGCCGCGGAAATCGTTCAGTTCGGAAAGAAGCTTGCCGCCTCCGAGGTGCGTGTCGCCGTAGGCGTAGCAGCCGGGACAACTCAGCGGGCATTCGCGCGTGATCTCGATGGAAAGCATCGGCGCTTTGCCGGTTAGGATTTTTCCCCAAGCACTAAGGATTTCTCGCGGGGTAATACTTGGATTTGGTTGAGAGGTGACCATGCGATTTGGATGCCCGGGGGCTGGCTGAGGCTGCTTCCCAAGACGAACACTATTCATGCGAAAAATTCACCCGTTTCAAAATCCACTGGCGGGCAGCCTCAGCGGCTTCCCGGAATAGTATTCAAGACTACCACGGAATGATGCTCGTTTTGCGGCTGAAACACCTGTTACATGCAAAGACACGTACCCGTACTGCGAGCAATTTACGTCTCTAAATTCAGCTAAAATTGGAATTCACGGGTCGTCCGGTTTCCACTCTGAGAGAACTAGCAGGAATGCAGCGAAAGCTCATCATCCTCTCCGTCATCCTTGTCGGCGCTCATGTCGCCGATGCGCTGCTATTGGGCGCGTCTCCCGCCGGCATATTCCTCGCGAATCTCCTCGAAGTCTTGGCGAGCGCCCTCGCAGCTGTGATGTGCCTGGGAGCATCGCGGAGGGCGCGCGGGATGGCTCGGCCGTTCTGGGCGCTCCTCGCCTGCGGAATGGCCATCTGGGGCGTGGCGAATACGGCATGGATGTTCCACGAGCTTATCCTGCACACCAAGCCGGGGCCCAGTTCACCCATACTATTCTTATTTCACGTGCAGGGCATTTTCTTTGCGATGGTGCTGTTTCTGGACCAGGAAAAGGACTCCTCCGAGCTCGGGCCGGAGATTCTCCTCGATTTCACCCAGATCGCGATTGTTTTCTTCTTCCTCTATCTTGGCCTCTATCACTACTCCTTGCAGGAGGTCCAGCAAAAGAGCGTCACCCTGCGGCGAATTTGGGTGGAGTTCGGGGAAGTGGGTTCGCTCCTTGCGCTGGCTTACTTTCAGGTCGTTCGCGCCCGCGCACCGCGGTTCCGGCAACTCTACTCCGGGTTTGCGATTTATCTTTCCATCTTCATGGCGGGAATGGCCATCGCGGAATACGGACAGGACATTCTCGCCGCTCCCACGGCCACTCTCTTCGATCTTTGCTGGACCGCCCCGTTCCTCTGGGCGGCGTTCTGGGCTGCGCGCTGGCAGCCCTCGCCAGCCACGGAAACGATGGGCGTCGAACGAGATCTGACCTGGCACGGAGTCGCGCTGAACAATGCCATGTTTGCGGTGGCTCCCTTGATTGTTCTTGTGCAAGTCGCGCAATTCCCTTCGGAGTGGCGGATCTTACGCTTTTCCCTGCTGGGCGTGTCCATCCTCTGCTTCGCCGCTCGCCAGGGGATTAGCGGGTTCCGCGAAGCCAAAACGTCGGAGACGGTGCGCCGGCAGGCTCTGGCGATGGATTCGGCGCAGGATGGCATTTCCATCATCGGGGGGAATGGCGAACACATTTACGTGAACGCGGCCTTCGCACGCATGATGGGCCACGCAAGTCCGGAATCGATGCTGGGCGTGCACTGGCAGAAGATTTATCACCCGCGGGACATCGAGTTGATTCACAAGGAGGTGCACGGGGCGTTGATGGCGGAGGGGAAGTGGTCGGGCCAAATCACGCTGCGGCGCCGCGACGGAACTGCCATCCCTGTAGAGATGGCCATAACTTCGCTGGCCAATGGGGTTACAGCCTGCGTCGGCCACGACATAAGCGCGCGTAAGGAAGCGGAGAAGGCGCGCACCGAAGCCGAAAACAAATATCGAACGCTGGTGGAGCAAGTCGCGGCGATCAGCTACATCGCCGAGTTGGGCATTCACGGGCAGTGGCATTATGTCAGTCCGCAAATCGAATCCATCACCGGCTACACGCAGGACGAATGGCTGGCGAGTTCGCGCGATTGGATGCGTCATATCCCCGCTGAGGATCATGCCGTCGTCGAGGCGGCCGAAGATTCGAGCTTGCGCGGCGAGCGTTTTCAGGCGGAATACCGGATAGTGCGGAAAGACGGCGGCGTAATCTGGGTAAGCGACACGGCCGTGGTTGTTGCGGGGAGCGATAGCCATCCGGTCATGGAAGGGATTATCGTCGACATCACGGAGCGAAAGCTGCTCGAAAATCAATTGCAGCAGTCGCGGCGGATGGAAGCGGTTGGCCGGCTCGCAGGCGGCATTGCACATGACTTCAACAATCTTTTGACGATCATCAAGGGTTATGCGGAGCTGGCGCTGCAGCGCGGCGGAATTCAGCCGGAGCTCCGCGCCGACGTTCAACAAATTGAAAATGCCTCGGAACGCGCGTCCACGCTGATCCGCCAGCTTCTGGCGTTCAGCCGGAGGCAAGTGCTGCAGCCGAAGATTATCGACTTGAATGCCATCGTGCTCGGGCTGGACAAGCTGCTCGGCCGGCTGATGGGCGAACACATTGAGATGGTGACGCGGTGCGCGGCAAACGTCGGCCACGTCAAAGCCGATCCGGCGCAAGTCGAGCAGGTGATTATGAATCTTGTGGTGAACGCGCGCGACGCTATGCCGAAAGGCGGACGCCTGACCGTGGAAACGTTGAACGTGGAGCTGGACGCCACGTACGCGCGCGATCATGTGACGGTGAAGCCGGGGCGCTACGTGATGCTCGCAGTTTCCGACACCGGCACCGGCATGAGCCCCGAAACGGTCGCGCATATTTTCGAGCCGTTTTACACGACGAAAGAGAGCGGACAGGGAACGGGACTGGGGCTGTCCACCGTGTATGGAATCGTGAAGCAGAGCGGGGGATACATCTGGGTGTACAGCGAGCCCGGCAAAGGAACTACCTTTAAGGTGTACCTGCCGCGCGTGACACAGCAAGTGGATGCGAAGGTAGAAGAGGTAGAGCTTCCCGGGACCGGCAAGGGTAGCGAAACTATCTTGTTGGTGGAAGACGAGGCCGCTGTGCGGGATTTGGTGAGCAGAATACTTTCCGCCAAAGGATACTCGGTTGTGACCGCAAAGAGTGCGAAGGAAGCGGAAGAGTTTGCAAAGAAGCATCGCGGGGAGATTCATCTTTTGCTGACGGACATTATTATGCCGGGAACGAGCGGGCGGGAGTTGGCTCGGAGAATTACGGCGAAGCATCCACGGACGCGGGTTCTGTATATGTCCGGATATACGGACAACGTGCTGGCGCAAGGCGGAGTGCTCGAAGCCGGCTTATCTTTTCTGCAGAAGCCGTTCACTCCGGCAGCGCTGGCTCAAAAAGTGCGCGACGTGCTCGACAGTCCTGTTCATGCAACGTAGAAAAATTCCCGGCCTCCTATTCTCCGAGTTTCCTGGCGCGCGCTGGGATACATCGCTGCGTCGCGCCGAACCTCGAGTGGTGGGGCTGGGTGAGAAACGCGGCAGCAGAGCTGCGGCACTCCACACCGGTTGCTCAATGCTTATCCGTCAGGCGAATCGTCTTGCCGGTGGCGGCGGATTGGCGCGCGGCGTCTAGAATTTCCGTGACAATCATGTTTGTTTCCAGCGAAGAAAGTCCTTGCGGCTGCATGCCATCCAGAACGACAGCTCGCAGATAATTCACCGAATCGCTCTCCTGCGAATCGAGCGGCTTGGCGTCCAGGAGCTTTTCTTCCTCTTTGGCAAGGCGGACGCGGACAGCGTCACGCTTGACCGTGATGGCGTATCCGGTCTGGCCGTAGACTTCCATATCCTTGCGGTCGAAAGGCCAATTCCAGGAAGCCTGGAGAATCGCCTGGGCTTTGGGATAAGTCAGCACGATCGTGGCCTCGTCATCCACGTGTGGATAGATGTCGGGCTTGATGCGCTGCGTGATGGCGGTGACCGTGTCTGGGCGGCGATTGTCCATGAGCCAGGTCATGAGATCGGCACCGTAGCATCCGAAATCGAAGAGGGCGCCCGCACCGTTGAGTTTCGGGTCGGTAAGCCAATTGAGGAACCACGGCTCGACGTTAATTTCTTTTGGCCCTTGATGGCCATCGTGGACGACGACTTTGCGGATTTCGCCGATGGAATTGTCGTGAACGAGATCATACGCGGCGCGGTTGCTGCGATACCAGGTCGTTTCGTAATTGACCAGGACTGGAATTTTTGCGCGTTGCGCGGCGGCTTGCATCGCGCGGGCGTCTTCGTTGCTGACGGCTAGCGGCTTTTCCATCATCACGGGCACGCCGTGACGGGAGCAGGCTTCGACTACTTTGCGGTGGTCGAACGTATTCGTGTAGACGAGCACCGCTTGCGGTTTGGTCTTCTCAATCATCTCGTCGACGGTGGTGAAGAAGATGTTATGCGGCAAGCTGAACTTCGATTCGTAGAACGAAGCGAGTTTCGTGTCGGCTTCGGCGACGCCGACGATCTGGATGTCTGTGCGGCTTTGATTGGCGCGGAGAAAGCCCCCGACATGGCCATGGACGAGGCCGGCGATGGCGACGCGGAGCGGGGATGAGGAAGGCGCGGTTTGGGCCGAAAGAGCGGAGGCGGCCAGAGACGCGAGAACGGAGGCACGGAGAAGCGTGAAAAGAAAGGTCTTGGGCATGCATGGCTCCTGAATGCGGAGGGCATGGTAGCAGAAGAAAGTTCACAATCGACAGTTGACAGCTGACAGTTCGAGGCCGAAGAGGAGACTTGCGATGGAGACTGGTACCCCAGCGCGTGCGCCCAATGTGTCCGCAAACTGGAGACCGGCAGGCTGCGGCCACCGCGGAAGCGTCAGCGGCACGGGGCTATGTGAGATTAAAATTTCCTTATCATCGCGGGGAGACGATCGCTGACAAAGGCAAGAACATGTGCAAAATTGGATAGTACCATTTGCATTTGCATGATTGCCGTTCACACTACTGGAGTAACTGAGGTAGAAGCGATGTGCAGAACGGAAGAATTTGAATACATCTTGAATCAGGGATGGGCAGTGACGAAAATGATCCAGAGTTACGAATCGGATCCAAGATTGGCTTATATTCACGGATTCGACGCCGGAATTGATTTGCTATGCGCCAAGGCTAAGTTATCGAATCCCGCGGTAGCCGAGGCCGTCCGGGAACTGGCCAATCGAATGGCTGAAGAGACCGCGAAGACGTTGCGTGCCAAGCTAGGCGAGAAGAAGGCGGTGGTCATGAGCGTAGCTCGCTACGGGGAGTGATTTTATAGCGATCGTGCCCATTGACCAAAGAGGAAGAGAGATTTCATCGCACGCAATGCGGGCTGGGCGTTTGGGGCTCAGCATGCTGCGCTCCTACGGATTCGGTTTTTCGGTGGCGGGGTCCGTGGGATTTTGGGGCTTGGCGGGCGGAGCATCCTCGGCGCCTTTTGGTTTATTGATGGTGGAGAGGGTTTGGACGTTGAAGCGTTTGTAGTCGGAGTAGCGGGTGGTGGCGTTGACGTTGAAGCCTTTCATGAGGAGGACGCGTACGCCGACGTGGGCTTCCTCGTAGGTGGGGAGCCAGACTTCGTTGTTGAAATAGGATTGCTCGAAAACGAAGCTGGTGCCTTTTTGGAGATTGGCGAGAAGGCCGCCGGCGACGCGGAAGTCGCCGACAAAATACCCTTCGAGGCGGGCGACCTCGTGAGCCTGCTCGTCGATCCAGATGACGCCGGCGAGTTCGTGGACGATTCTTTCGACCATTTTGTGGGGCTGGAATTCGGGATTGGGCTCGAAGTCGAAGACGAGGACGTCCTGGCCGCGGAAGCGTTCGCGGCGGGGGTTGACGAACTGGGCGGCGCGGAGGAAGGTTTCGATGCCGACGTCTTCGTCGTCCTTGTCCTTTTTATCCTTTGCTTCTTCCTTGGTCTTTTCGTCCCTGGCTTCTTTTTTGGCTTCGCGCTTCTGAATGTTCTCGATTTCTTTTTGGGTTTTCTCGTTTTCCTTTTTCTGCTCGGCATCGCTGAGGGGCTTGCCATCTTTTTTGACGAGGGTGGAAACTTCGTCGCCATTTAGATAGAAGAAGGTGTACTCGTTGATTTCGGTCTTTTTGACCTTGCCGTCTTTTTCGAACTCGGTTTCTTCCTCGACGCGCGTGCCTGCGTAATTTTCGCGGATTTTGTCCGCGACTTTCTGGTTTTCGTCGATTTCCTTGAAGAGGGCTTTGAGGTCGGGGAGCTTGACCTGGGATTTTATGGGGAAGTCGAAGGTGCGTTCGCCGACGGTTTCGTTGATGGAGGCGCGGGTGATGTTGATGGAGTAGGTGTCGGAGCCGCGATGGAGCTCGATTTTGTAGGGGAGCTTGACGCCATCGACGATGCGGTAGTCGTCGTAGAGAATTTCCTGGTCGAGGCCGGCAACGGGAGCGGATTCCTTGACGAGAAGATGGGATTGCGGATCGAAGAAAAGTTCGCGGCGGATATTTGAGGTGGTGGTGAGTTCGAGCTGGAGGGCGTCTTTGCCGCGGACCGGGGCGTGGCCGATAAAGGCGATCGCGAGCTTGTGCTTTTTGAGATTGAGGAGCCGGGAGTTGTAGTAGAGGGAAGCGGCTTCGAGTTGCTGGCCTTGCTGGCCGAGAAGGGTGGAGAGTTCGCCGGTGGGGGCTTGGTGCCAGGCGGATTTGCCGTTGTAGGCTTCGATGAGAGGTTTGTCGCCGAGGACAAATTCGGTGTAGTAACGGTTGGGAAGTTTGAGGCTGAAGGTGAAGGTGGAGGGTTTGCCGTCGGAGGGATTGCTGAAAGCGCCTTCGAGGGTTTCAGTCTGGATTTTGGAGAGGGCTTTGCTGCCGCCGAGGGCTTTGAGGTAGTCGGAGACGATCCTGGCGGGATCCTGAGATTGAGCGAAGGCGGAAGGGCTGGCTAGGAAAAGCGCCAGGAGGCTTGCGTAGGCTATTCGTGGCATAGGGATCTCTCTTACCTGTAGACGGTGGTGGAGGCCAAAAATTACTTTAAAAAAGATGAATCTTGAGATGCCAAGTCGGGCGATTTTGCCGAGATAGGGCGCAGCATGCTGCGCCACCACAAGTTTCAGGATTTATTCGTAGCGGAGGGCGTCTAGGGGATCGACGAGGGTGGCGCGGCGGGCTGGGAAATAGCTTGCGGCGACGGCAACCAGCGTCAGAATTACAGCAACTCCAATAAAGGTGACGGGATCGTAGGCGCTGATGCCGAAGAGGAAGATTCGCAGCAACCGCGTCAGAGCGAGAGCCATCACCAGGCCGATACCCACACCAAGCAGAGCGAGGCGTAGACCTTCGCCGACGATGATGCGAAAAATGTCTTGCGGCTGGGCGCCCATGGTGACGCGAACGCCGATTTCGCTGGTGCGCTGCGTGACGGTGTAGGACATGACGCCGTAGACTCCCACTCCTGACAAAACCAAAGCAAGCGCGGCAAAGATGCCGATGAGCCAGGCGCGGAAGCGGGGCTGTGCCACGGTGGTGGCCATATTTTCTTCCATGGTGCGAACACGAACGAGCGGCTGATTGGGGTCAATTTGCGCGAGGGCGCTGCGAAGGGCGGCGGTTTGCAGCGTGGGATCGCCAGCGGTGCGCATGACGACGGATAGCTGAAAGACGGGCAGAAGCAAATCGGCCTGGCGATAGGGCAAGTACATTTCGGCTTGCGGATCGGTGCCGAGGCCGGGGAGAACGTCGCCGACGACGCCAACGATTTCCATGGTGGGCACATCTTGCTCGGCGGTTGCTCCAAGTTGCATGCGCTTGCCGATGGGATTTTCGTTCGGGAAGAAAGTAGAGACCATGGTTTTGTTGATGACCACGACGGCGGGGGAATGTTCGTTATCGGCCTGGGTGAAGAGGCGGCCTTGGAGGAGGGGAACGCCGAGTGTTTCGAGATAGTTGGGCGTGATGGTGCGATAGCCGGCGGCGATGAATTCCTTGGGAGATTTGGGCGGATGGCCGGTGATATTGAAATGAATGATGCTGCCGCCGCCGCTAACGGGGAGAAATGATGCGGCTGCCGCGGAGCGAACGCCGGGGAGCGTCTTGGCGCGGTCGACGAGGCGATCGAAGAATTGGTAGCGGTCCTCGGGTTTGGCGTAGGCGGTGAGCGAAAGAGGAATATCGGCGACGAGGAGATGATCGGGTTGAAAGCCGGGAGGAACTTCCTGGAGTCGGGAGAAGCTGCGGAGGAGGAGGCCGGAGCCGACGAGAAGAAGAAGGGCGAGCGCGATTTCCGCGGCGACGAGAGCGCCGCGAAGATGATGCTGGCCGGGGCCGGAGGTTGAACCGCGGGAACCTTCGTTGAGGGCTTCGCGCAGGTCGAGCTTGGCGGTGCGCATGGCGGGAACGATGCCGAAAAGCAGACCGGTCAGCACGGCAACTCCGGCGGTGAAGGCGAGGACGCCGGGATCGAGGCCGATGGGAGCACCTTGCGGGACGCTGCCGGAGGCAATTTTGAGGAGAGGTCCAAGCGAAGCCCACGCGATGAAGACGCCAAAGAGGCCACCGGCGAGCGAGAGCAGGACGCTTTCGGTTAAAAGTTGGCGGATGACGCGCGAGCGGCCTGCGCCCATGGCCGTGCGAATGGCAACTTCCCTGCCACGAGAGGCGGCGCGGGCCAGCAAGAGGTTGGCGACGTTCACGCAGGCGATGAGGAGAACGAAACTGACGGCGCCGAGCAAGAGGAGAAGAGCGGGGCGGGAATTCTGCACAATCTGGTCCTGAAGGCCGACGACGTGAGCGGTGGTGCCGGTGTTGTACAGAGGATATTGCTGCTCGAGGCGTTTGGTGACGCCGATCATTTCGGTGTCGGCTTGCTCGCGAGTGACGCCGGGTTTGAGACGGCCGAGCGCGAGAATGCCGGGATGCCAGTTGCGATCCTGCGGGAGCGTGGAGGCCCACGGAGCGAAGGGGACGAAAACGTCTGCGGACTGGAAGACCTGGAAGCCCGGAGGGAGAACGCCGACGACGGTGTAGGGGCGCGTATCGAGATTGATGGGCTTGCCGAGAATTTCCGTTGAGCCACCAAAGCGGCGCTGCCATAGGCCGAAACTGAGAAGGACTACCGGTGTGCCGCCAGCGCGATCTTCTTCGGGAAGGAAGGTGCGGCCGGCCTGGGGGTTGGTGCCGAGCATGGAGAAAAGGCCGGCGGTGGCCATCTGAACGTTGAGGCGTTCGGGTTCGCCGGCGCCGGTGAGAGTGATGGCGCCGGAACGGACGGCTTGCATGCGTTCGAAGGAAGAGGATTGGTCGCGCCAGTCGCAGAAATTTTCGTAGGAAGTGCTGATGACGGGGAAGGGACTTTTTTCGGCGATGATGACGAGGCGCGAAGGATCGCGGAAGGGTAGCGGACGGAGAAGGACACCGTTGACGACGCTGAAGATCGCGGTGTTGGCGCCGATGCCGAGAGCTAGAGTGAGGATGGCGATGGCGGTGAAGCCGGGGCTTTTGCCTAGGAGACGGAAGGCGAAGCGCACGTCTTGGAGCAGTCGGAACATGGATTCTCCGGAGGTGGTGTTGAGGCGTGAATTTACCTCATCCTTCAGACGGATGCTATCGGCAATCGTTATCGGGAGGACGTGAGGGGAGTTGAAGGGAGGGAGGGGCAAGCCCCTCCCCTACAACGTTGCGTGGGCGATGGTGAACGCGCGCTAATTGGCGGCTGGGGCTTTGGGCCGGTTGAGATACTTTTCGTAGAGGCGGAGGTGTCTGTTGTCGAGTGAGGTGCGCTCGCCCTTGATGAAGAGATATTTCACGTCGGTGGTCAGTTCGAGTGGGTCGCCGTTGGTGACGATGAGGTTGGCGATTTTGCCGGTTTCGAGTGTGCCAACCTGATCGGCTAGGCCGAAGATTTGCGCGGGATAGATTGTGACGGCTTTCAGGGCTTCGTCGTAGGGCAGGCCGTAGGCGACGGCATTGGCGGCTTGCTGGCCGAGGCGGCGCGCGAAGGAATTGTCGAAGCTGCCAAAGGCGAACTTGATGCCGGCGGAGGCGAGCTCGGCGGGCTGAGAGAGAAGACGGTCGTAAGGGTCGTCTTCTTCTTCGGGCAGAGTGAGAGTGGGGCGCAGAATCACGGGGATGCCTTTGGAGCGGAGCAGGTCTTTCACTTTGTACGCTTCCTCGCCGCCAGCGAGAATCATCTTTAGTTTTTGTTTGTCGCAGAATTCGACGGCGTTGCGGATGTCGCGGGCGCGATCGGCGAAGACAAGCAGGGGCAGTTGGCCGCGAACGACCGGGGTGAGAGCTTCGAGCTTCAGGTCGCGCTGAAAATCGGAGGGACCGCCGTGGCCCATGGCTTGCGCGTAGTGGCGGGCGCGGTCGAGATAGTCAGTTAGTTCGTTCACCTGTTTTTCGTATTCCTGCTTGGCTTCGGTGAAGGGTTTTTCTTTGCGAGAGAACGTGGCGAAATCGAAGGTGCGTGTTTGAATTTCGGGCCAGGAGAGGACCATGGCGACGCTGCGCTTGATGGTCATGTCGTAGATGGTCCAGCCGGCGAGGTGAATCGCGGAAGCTTGGCCGCCGATAACGCCGCGCGAGCCGCCGGAATCGAAGCCGCCGCTGTCGGGCACGGTGAGGACTTCAGTGATGCCCGATGCGCGCGTGACAGGGATGTGTTCGCTGGACGGAGAGACGGCTGTGGCCGCAACGACGTCGGGGTTGTACGCACCGGTTTCCGTGGTGTCGACAGTGGCGTTCACGGCGGAGATTTCGCTGAGGCCCATCTGCGTGATGGGATCGAAGAGGCCGGGATAGATTTGGAGGCCTTTGGCGTCGATGACTTGCGCGCCGGCGGGGACATCGACGTTCGAGCCGACGGCGGCGATTTTGCCGTCTTTGATGACGAGCGTGCCATCTTCGATGGGCGCGCCAGCTAACGTGAAGATTTTTGCGTGGGTGAGAGCGTAGGTCGCAGGCGATTGCGCGGAAGCACTAAAAGAGAAGAGGCAGAGTGCCGCAAGGCCAGCCGCGAGTCGCAGATTCATTTTGATGCTCTTCACAGAGCACCTCCGGAAACGGCATCGGATTGCGGCGGCTTGGGCTTGTCCTCCGACTTGGGCTTGTCCTCAGGCTTGCCTTCACCGCGTTTTTTGTCGCCGGGTTTGCCTTCGCCTTTTTTCTCGTCGGCCTTCTTTTCCTTTTCCATTAAGGCTTTCTTTTCTTTTTCGCGGGCGTCGCGTCCGGCGATGTCGCGTTTACGATCGAAGTAGACGCGGCCATCGATCAGCGTTTGTTGAACGACGGCGTAGGCGCTGAGCGGATCGTAATTGTAGATGACAAGGTCGGCATCCTTGCCGACGTCGATGGAGCCTACGCGCTTGTCGATGCCGAGCTGGATGGCGGGATTGAGCGTGACCAGCTTGAGAGCTTCGTCGTGCGAGAGGCCGCCGAACTTCATGGTCTTGGCGGCTTCCTGGTTGAGGTGGGTGGCTTCTTCCGCATCATCGGAATTGACGGAGACGATCACGCCGCGGCGCGTCATGATGGCGGCGTTGTAAGGGATGGCGTCGTAGGCTTCGACTTTATAGGCCCACCAATCGGAAAAGGTGGAAGCACCGGTTCCGGCGGCGGCGATTTCGTCGGCGACTTTGTAGCCTTCCAGAACGTGCTGGAGAGTGCGGACCTTGAAGCCGAACTCTTTTGCGACGCGAAGGAGCATCAGGATTTCGTCTTCGCGATAGCAGTGGGCATGGACGTAGCGCTTGCCCTCGAGCACTTCGACGAGCGGATCGAGGCGGAGATCGCGGCGCGGAGGGACGGCGTTTTTGTCGCCGCCAGCCACGCGCTTGTCGTAGTCGTCCCAGGTCTTCTTGTAGTCGCGGGCTTCGACAAAGGCAGTGCGAATTGTCTCTTCGACACCCATGCGCGTGGTGGGATAGCGCGGGGTCGCGCCCGGAATGCTGAAGTTGGAACGCTTGGGATTTTCGCCGAGCGCGAATTTGATGCCGGGGACCGCGCCTTCGAACGGAAGTTTCGAAGCGGGTTGGCCCCAGCGGAGCTTGATGACGACGGTCTGGCCGCCGATGGAGTTGGCGGAGCCATGCAAAACGTTGGCGACCGTCACGCCGCCCGCGAGGTCGCGATAAATGTCGATGTCATCGGGATTGAGGACATCGGCGATGTTCACGATCGAGGAGACGGAGACGCTGCCTTCGTTTACGCTGCCGTCGACCGCGATGTGGGAATGGCAATCGATGATGCCGGGGATGACGAATTGCCCTGCGGCGTCGACAACCTGCGCATCTTTCGGGACCTTGATGGAGGCGCCTACTTCGGCGATTTTGCCACCCTTAATAAGGATAGAGCCGTGTTCGATGGTCCCGTGGGAGACGGTGAGAATGGTGGCGTTTTGAATGAGAATCACTGGCGCTGCCTCGGGCGGATTGGCGGCGCGCGTGAACAGAGGAAGCGCGAAGAGGCACGTCGTCAGGAGTGGCGCAACAAACAATCGCTTCCTACTCAGCATGGACGATATTTTCACAGTGCACCTCCGGCGACAAAAGAATCCTTGCTCGTTCGATGCTGAGCCGCGGAATCGGCGGCCGCAGCGGAGTGCGCGGTGGGTTTTGCGCCCGTGAACTCGATCGAATAACCCAAAACATCGATGTTGCCTTTTACGGAGGAGCCGTCAAAGGTGCCGGTGAAGACGACATCGGTGGGATTTCCCTCGATGGGAATGTTGATGGTGAAGCTGAATTTTTCTCCGCTGAGGTAGCCGCTGATGATGCTGGCCGTGCCGCGCTTGCTGGTGGTCGTTCCAGAAAGCGTGCCATCGCTGGCCATCTCGAGATCCACCGTGGATTCTTCGGGGCCCTCGGGCGAGGTGTAAGTGAGCTTCCATTTGCCGCTGAGGTTTCCTTTGGGAGGATCTTTCGGTTTTTCCGGTTCGTGGGCCTCGAACCGCTTGCCATCCACGAAGACCAGTTTGATTTTGGTCTTTTCGTCGAAAAGGTCGCCGTCGGTTACGACGAGGTTCGCGATCTTGCCGTTTTCGAGGGAGCCGAGGCGATCCGAGACTCCGAAAATTTCCGCGGGCGACAAAGTGAGTGCCCGCAACGCGGCGTCGGGCGAGAGGCCGGCGTCGATCGACTTTTTCACGGCCTTGAGAATGTCTTTTGGAGCTGTGATGCCACCGTCATAGAAGGCGAAAGCGACACCGGCTTTCGCCAGCGCGGCGGGCGAAGAAGGCGCTTTATCCCGAAAGCGCAGGGTGCGCAGCGAAGGCTTGTCGTCCGGGTCAGTATCTTTTTCACCCTCCGGCCACTTCACGTTTACAAGCACCGAAATGGGCGGCTTCTTCGCGGCGATCTCATCCGCGACTTCATAGGCCATTTGTGCGCCGTAGATGGCTCCGTCCACGTGATCGACATCGTTCAGCTTCCACAGATCCACAAGCTGGAGGGCGCGCCGGAGTTGGATGGAATTATTTGCGGGAATCAAGACGAGCGGGTGGGACTCCAGCGCTGCGCTCAGTACGGCTTCGGTGTGATCGTAACGTGGCCGCGCGACGCCGCGAGGATTTTTTTCGTACATGGCCTGAGCATCCGCGCTCCAATACGTATCCAGCCACACTTGATGGATGTACGCGAGAACTCCCATGAGAGAACCGGGAAAGTTTCCAAAGCCGCCGCCAGGCTGGAAAGAAACGGGGATGGCTACCGGCGTTTTTACGACCATCTCGCTGGCACGTTCTCCTGCAAGATCAAGTACCGCGCCTTGCCCGGGAAACATACCGCCCTTGGGCGCGGAGACGACCGTGGTGAAGCCGCCATTGCGCCACGTTTCGATGCGCTTGTCGCTCAGGCTGACTTCGTCCGCGGCGCTCCGCCAGGGCGTGCTGCCTGGTCGGTCTTCGGGACCACGGGAGATTTCGCCTGTGGGAGCAGCGCGGCGTCCTCCGCCGCCACCTTCGCTTGCACCACCCGGAGCCGGAGCGGCGGAAGGCAAGCCAACGTCGGTAAACGAGTCAAAGAGCCCGGGATAGACGGTGAGGCCTTTGCCCTCGATGATCCAGGCGTCCGGAGGAATCGTAATGTCTTTGCCGATGGCCGTGATAACGCCATGCGCCATCACGAGAGTGGCGTTTTCCACAGGCGGCCCGGATACCGAGACGATTTTGGCTCCGCGAATGGCGAAATACTGCGGCTCGCCACCCTGCGCGCGCATTGGAGGCGCGGCAGCGAGTAGAGCGAAGAGAGTTAAGGCAAACGCAAGTGCCGAGAGGCACCGCCGCGCGAGGACAGAACGCATGCAAGCTCCTTTATGGGAATTGTCGAGAACCACGTTCCCCAAGACCGTATGTTGACTAGACGCATGAGGCTAGACAGAAGTTGCGGAAGAGTCAAGGAGGGTAAGGACTTCAACAGAATTCGGCAGGGGAGACAGAAGGAGGATGCAGGGCAGCTCGAAAAAGATCTAAAGATGCGTGAAACAAAATGCAGCTTCCGCCGTCTCTTCTATTGTCTTCCCATAGGACTTGTGGCATCTTCGGTATGGGTTCCCCATAGGAACGGGCCGAAGCCTGAGGATCTGAGGAGAAAGATGGGTGATAGGACAAGCGATAAAAAGGATGTGTGGCAAGGGACGCTGGCGCTGATGGTGTTGAAGACACTGCAAGCGATGGGGCCGCTGCACGGTTACGGGATTGCGCGGCGCATTGAACAGACCAGCGGCGACCTGCTGGCCGTCAACTACGGCACTTTGTACCCCGCGCTATTGAAGCTCGAGCAGGAAGGTTACATCAGCTCGGAGTGGGGCGTCTCGGACAATAATCGCAAAGCGAAGTATTACAAGCTCACGCGCGCGGGCCGGAAGCAATTAGGCAAGGAAGAGCGCGAATGGGAACAGACCACGGAAATTCTGGCGCGCTTCCTGGCGCCGGGCGAGGAACGGTCCTAGTCGATCTGGAGGAGGGTTTTCGTGAGGCGTATGCGTGCATGGTTCTCCCGGCTCGGTGAGGTCTTCGGCAAAACGCGGCGCGAGGAAGAATTAGCTGCCGAGATGGAGAGCCATCTCCAAATGCACGTCGACGACAATCTGCGTGCGGGCATGTCGCATGCACAAGCCCGGCGCGAGGCGCTCATGAAACTCGGTGGTATCGAGCAAACCAAAGAAGCCTATCGAGAGCGCATGGGATTGCCGATGCTCGAAACTCTTCTCCAGGATCTTCGTTTTGCGGCGCGCATGTTGCGAAAAAATCCCGGCGTCACGATGATCGTGGTATTGACGCTCGCTTTGGGAGTCGGCGCCAACACCGCCATCTTCGGCTTGGTGAATGGCCTGCTGCTGCAGCGTCTGCCGGTGCCCGCAGCAGAACAAATCGTTGCGCTGGCGATTCAGTCTGGTAGCTCTTCTCTTGGAGCGCTTGGTTTTTCCTATCCGCAATTCGTGGAATTCCGCGAGCAAACGGCGCCGATTTGTGAAGTCTTCGGTTCGGCCACGGCTTGGCGCTTGAACTTCACCTCCGAAGGCCACAGCGATACTCTTACCATCGGCGGCGTCAGCAGCAACTATTTTTCCTCGCTCGGCGTGAAGCCTGCTCTTGGCAGGCTTGTCCTTCCAGGCGAAGGCGAGCACCCCGGCGAACCCGCCGTTCTGGTTCTCAGCTATAGCTTCTGGCAAAGAAGGTTCGGTGGCGATCCGCAGGTGATCGGCAAGCAAGCGCGTGTGGGCGGCAAGCCGGCTACGATTGTCGGCGTCATGGAGAAAGAGTTCCGGGGACAGTTCACCGTGTTCGAGATGGATGCCTACTCTCCTCTAAGTACGATCTTCGATCAAGCCTCAGCCAGCAACTTTTGGAATAGCCGCGACGTACATTTGATGCTGGTTCTCGGCAGACTGAAGCCGGGCGTCACCATCGCCCAGGCCCAGAGCAGATTCGACGTCATCTCGCGGCGACTCGCCGCACAGTACGTTGTGACCGACAAAGATTTGAGCGTACGCGTGATGGACGAGCGGCTCTCGCGCCCAATCCCCTACGCCAACAATGCGTTCATTGTGTTTTCTGGATTGTTTCTAGTCCTCGGCGGGCTAGTTCTTTTGCTCGCCTGCACGAACATTGCGAACATTCTCATGGCGCGAGCTTCGGTCCGCCAGCGCGAGATGGCCATTCGCGCAGCGCTCGGCGGCGCACGCTACCGCCTCGTCCGCCAAATGCTGACGGAGACGATGCTCACGGCTCTGCTCGGTGGAATTGCCGGGGTAACGATTGGCGCGGGCCTGAGCTATTGGGCCAGTTCCACTCATCTGGCGAACATTCCGGTGCGGCTGGGTTTTGGATTTGATTGGAGAGTTTTTGTCTACGCGCTTGCAGCGGTGGTCTTCACCGCGGTTTCCGCTGGCCTCTCGCCTGCGCTCCGCGCCACTCGCGCGGATGTCAATACCGTGCTGCATCAAGGCGGACGCGCGGACGCGGGCGGCAAGGCTCGCCACAAGGTTCGCGGCGACCTGATGGCCGCGCAAGTCGCCGGCTCGCTCGTGTTGCTGATCGTTGCCGGACTTTTTGTGCGCAGCCTGCGCGCCGTCGAGCACATGGATATAGGCTTCGATCCAGATCAGCTCTTGAACGTCCGCCTCGATCCTTCCGTAAATAATTTCAGCGAAACACAGACCAAGGAATTCTATCGCTCACTCGGAGCAAAGGTCCGTGCACTTCCAGGCGTAGAGTCCGCGAGCCTGGCATCCGCCGTGCCCATCGCGTATGCGTTCGGCAAGCAATCGGTTTATATCGAAGGGCGGCCTGTGCCGCACGGCCAAAAGGCGCCCGATACGATGTTCAACAGCGTGGACGCGCCCTATTTCGAAACGCTTCGCATCCGCGTCCTCCTTGGCCGCGCGTTCACGGAAGCGGACAGCGAGACTTCTCCGCGAGTCGCGATCATCAACGAGACTATGGCTCATCATTATTGGCCCGGCGAAGATCCCATCGGTAAACGCTTCAGCCTGAGCAGCGATGCTGGGCCCTTTATCGAGATCGTCGGTGTCGCGCGCGACGGCAGGTACCGCGTTCTCGCGGAAGATCCGCAGCCTTACTTTTATGTTCCGCTCACGCAGCACTTCACAGCGCAACGCACACTGCAGATTCGTTCAGCAATGCCTCCCGATGCGCTCGCTCCGATTGTCCAGCACGAAATCCAGGCGCTCGATGCCAATGACCCGATCGAAGAAATCCAAACAATGAAGGAATCGCTGGGCGGCACATTGGGCTATTTCATCTATCGTCTCGGAGCCTCGCTCGCAGCCGCCATGGGCCTGCTCGGATTGCTACTCGCCGTCGTCGGCGTCTACGGCGTCGTCTCCTACGCCGCCACGCAGCGCACGCAAGAGCTGGGCATTCGCATGGCTCTAGGAGCGAGCCCACGCCAGGTTTTGGCTCTCCTCCTCAGACAAGGCGCGCAACTAGTAGCCGCAGGCTTGCTCTTCGGCCTTGCCGGCGGCTGGGCTCTCACTCGCGCCATGTCCCACATGCTGGTCGGCGTCAGCCCAAGCGATCCGCTCACGTATTTTTCAGTAGCGACTCTTCTGGCATTCATTACTTTGCTCGCCTGCTGGATCCCCGCCCGACGCGCACTGCGCGTCGATCCCATCGTGGCTCTTCGGTACGAATAAACTTTCGCGAGAAAAGTAGCGCAGGCTGTCCGGACCCAAGGCGCGCGAAGTGCTTCGTAGCCGAATCACACCGCTCGTCTTAATCTTCTCCATCACACTGCCACATCAAAGAGAAGTTGCTTGACAAGCAAATCCATCTACACTATTTTGCTCTAGGCATTGAAGGACACAGCCTTCATCTTTTTTCGGGAGCCACCGTTTGAAAAAATCGGAACAGCGCGATCTTTTCCCGGGCGCCCTCGAAATGATGATTCTCCGCACCCTGAAGCGGCAGCCTCTCCACGGCTACGCTCTCGTCCAGCACATCAAGCGCACTTCCAACGATCTTCTCCAGATTGAAGAAGGCTCTCTCTACCCCGCTCTGCAGCGTCTCCTGAAGGAAGAGCTCGTGAAGGCCGAATGGAGCATCTCCGCCACCAATCGCCGCGTCCGCATCTACAAACTCACAGCAGCCGGGGCAAAGCACCTGGAGCGCGAAGTCTCACGTTTCGAAAAAATGCTCGAAGGCATCACTCGCGTGTTAGCACCAGGTGAATCATGAAAATTATCAACCGGCTGAAAAAACTCTTTTCACGCCGTCGCCTCTACGACGATCTCTCCGACGAAATGCAGCAGCATATCGAGGAAAAGATTGAAGAGCTCGTCGCCGCTGGCGTGTCCAAAAAAGAGACCAATGCCGCCGCCCGCCGCGAGTTCGGCAATCTTAGCCTCATCGAAGAAGACAGCCGTGCAGTCTGGCGTTGGCTGTCGATCGAGAACTTCTTCGCAGATGTGCGCTACGGCTTGCGGATGTTACGGCACAATCCCGTTTTCACCACGGTCGGCTTATTGACGATCGCGATTGGCATTGGCGCCAACGCCGCCGTCTTCAGCGTTGTGAACAGCGTCCTTTTGAAACCGCTCAATTATCCAGCGGCGCAGGAACTGGTTTCCCTTCATCAAACCGCTCCGGGCGCGGCAGGCCTCGCCGACTTTGAAAATGGGCTGCTGCTCTCGCCCTCGATGTATTTCACTTATGCGGAAAACAACCGGACGTTTCAGTCGTTAGGGGTGTGGGACACGGGAACGGCGAGTGTTACGGGACTGGCCGAACCGGAACAAGTGCGCGTGGTGGATGTAAGCGACGGAGTGTTGCAAGCGTTAGATGTCACGCCGGAAGTTGGTAGATGGTTCTCCGCGGCAGATCAGGTGCCGAACGGGCCGGCACGGGCGATGCTGAGTTATGGGTATTGGCAGAGCCGGTTTGGCGGGGACCGCTCGGCGATTGGGCGAAATATTCAGGTCGATTCGCGGCCGCTGGAGATTATTGGCGTGATGCCGCGAGGATTTCGCTTTGTCGATACGGAGTTCGATCTAATCAGGGCGTTTCAATTCGATCGCGGGAAATTGATTTTGGCGGGATTCGGGTTTCACGGCATCGCGCGATTGAAGCCGGGAGTAACGATCGCTCAAGCGAACTCGGACTTGACGCGGATGCTGCCGATCTGGATGGATTCGTTTTCGAACGGGCCGGGATCGAATCCGCATATCTACGAGACGTGGAAAATTACGCCGATGATCCGGCCGTTGAAGCAGGAAGTGGTGGGAAATGTGAGCGAGGCGCTGTGGGTGGTGATGGGAACGATTGGGCTGGTGATGCTGATCGCCTGCGCCAACGTGACGAATCTCCTGCTCGTAAGGGTCGAGTCGCGGCAACAGGAACTCGCGGTGCGCGCGGCGCTTGGCGCCGGCCGGCGGCGCATCATCAGTGGATTATTGGTCGAAAGCGTGATGCTGGGGCTGCTCGGGGGAATCGTTGGCCTTGGACTGGCTTACGCGGGCGTGCGTTTCCTTGCGGCGGTTGGGCCGGCGAATTTGCCGCGCTTGAGCGAAATTTCTATGGATGCCAGGACGCTGGGATTTGCATTTTCGATCTCGGTACTGTCCGGGCTGCTGTTTGGATTGGTTCCAGCGCTTAAGTATGCCGGGCCGCGGGCTTCGTTGGAACTGCGGAGCGCGGGACGAACGATCAGCGCGAGCCGCGAGCGGCACCGCGCGCGGAATTTGCTGGTGGTCGGGCAAGTGGCCATGGCGCTCGTATTGCTGGTGAGCGCGGGACTGATGATTCGCACATTCCAGGCGCTGCGAGCGGTTGATCCGGGTTTTACGGATGCGCGGCATCTGCAGGTGGTGCGGATTTCTATTCCCGACTTGCTGGTCTCTGAAGCGGAGCGCGTGACCAGAACGCAGAGCCAAATTCTGGACAAGCTATCCGCGATTCCAGGGGTGAAGTCCGCGGGGTTCGCGAGCGAGATGCCGATGGAGGGTTTCGACTCCGATTGGGACACGATTTTTATTGAAGGCAAAATCTATCCCGAAGGCGTGATCCCGCCGTTGCATTTTTACAAGCACGTTTCGCCTGGCTTCTTTGCCGCGGCCGGTACCCGGCTCATCGCCGGGCGCGAGCTGACTTGGGATGACGTGTACGGACTCAGGCCGGTGGTGATGGTTTCTGAGAATTTGGCGCGAGAAGAGTGGGGCACGCCGGCGAACGCGATTGGCAAACGATTGACGGAGGATCCTGGTCTGCCGTGGCGCGAGGTGATCGGCGTGATCCAGGACGTGCGTGAAAAGGGCGTGCAAGAGAAGGCCACGGAAATCGTGTACTGGCCGCCAACGGTCGAGAATCTTTTTGGGCGCGGGCCGGCGCAGCCAATTCGAGAAGTTACGTTCGTGATTCGAAGCGATCGCGCGGGCACACAGAGTTTCTTGAATGAAGTGCGGCAAGCGGTGTGGTCGGTGAATTCGAATTTGCCGGTAGCTTCGGTGCGGACGATGGAGGATGTATACGGCAAGTCCGTCGCGCGAACTTCCTTCACTCTCGTAATGCTCGGGATCGCCGGCGCGATGGCGCTTGCTTTGGGAATCATCGGCATCTATGGAGTCATCTCGTACAGTGTCTCCCAACGGCGGCGCGAAATTGGGATTCGGTTGGCGCTCGGCGCGCAGAGTGCAGACGTCGTGAGCATGGTTGTAAAGCAGGGCGCAAAGCTGGCCCTGATCGGTGTAGGTATCGGAGTGCTCGCTGCTTTCGGCCTGGCAAGGCTGATGACCAGCCTGCTCTTTGGAGTGACGGCGCACGATCCGCTGACATTTGCAGCGGTCGTCGCGCTGCTGATCTTGATCGCGCTCCTGGCCTGCTACATCCCGGCACGTCGCGCCATGAAAGTCGATCCGATGGTCGCCCTGCGTTACGAATGAGGACGCTCTGCGATGAGAGCCAACTCCAACCACGCGCTTGCCGGCATTGCAGGCGTCTTCGCCTGAGGTGAGTCATGAACTGGCTGAAACAACTCTTCTCGCGCCGCCGCCTCTACTACGATCTCTCCGAGGAGATGCAGCAACACCTCGAAGAAAAAATCGAGGAGCTCGTCGCCTCGGGCTTGTCGAGAAAAGAGGCCTCCGCCGCCGCCCGCCGCGCATTTGGCAACGCAACCTTGCTTGAAGAAGACAGCCGCGCTGTCTGGCGCTGGCCCTCTGTCGAGGACTTTCTACAGGACATTCGCTACGCCCTCAGCATGATGGGCCGCACGCCGGGCTTCAGCGTGGTCACCGTTCTCACCCTCGCGATCGGCATCGGGGCAAACCTCGCCGTCTTTCAACTTCTGCATGGAACGTTGTTCGCCCAGTTGCCTGTTGCGCAACCCGGTCAGCTCTATTCTCTCCGAGCAGTGAAATCTCCGTTTGATGGACAATGGTTCTTCTCTTACGCTGCGTATCAAAGTCTCAGGCATGCGACCGCAAATGCTGCCCCAGTGATCGCACGCTCGGGCTCTGCTGAGGGAATTTTCCAACCGAATGGCCGATCGCCTGAACGAGCAAGCGTTCAGCTCGTGTCTGATAATTTCTTTGAAGTCCTCGGTGTCTCTCCCGCAACCGGGAGGTTGTTCTTCGCGAGCGACGGAGAACCTGGACAGAATCAGTGGCCTGCTGTTCTCCGCTATGGATTCTGGAAGCAATCCTTCGGTGCAGATACCTCCGTCATTGGGAGAAAGGCTGTGATAAACGGAGTCCCAGCGGTCATCGTTGGGATTGCTCCGGAACGGTTTTCAGGGGTAGTGGCGGGGAATGCCCCTGACATTTGGTTGCCTCTCGCGGCACAAGCTTCAGGGCACTTCTCCTCGTGGTTCGACTCGCTGGGACCCGGCAGCGGAGCGAATATTCGCGCGTCCTATTTGAAACAGGATAGCGTTTTCTGGCTGTGGGTGCTGGCGCGCATCCCAGCCGCCACAAAATCGTCCGCAATAGCGAGTTGGACAGAAGCTCTGCAACCGGATCTCGCCCTAATTGCGACTGCCTCCAAAGACGCCAATGATCGGGGCCAAATTCTTCGAAGCCGGGTCCAACTTGTGTCTGCTGCAGCAGGAGAGGGCACATTCAGGGAAGAGTATTCCCAGCCGCTCCTTATTTTGATGGTGATGGCAGGGCTTGTACTGTTAGTTGGCTGCGTAAACCTTGCGAACCTCCAACTCACCCGCTTGCTGAGCCGCCACCGCGAATTCGCCGTGCGCATTTCTCTGGGGGCCGGCCGCTCGAGGCTTTTGCGCCAGCTGCTCGTCGAAAATCTGCTCCTCGCGCTTATCGGAGGGCTTCTCGCGTTCATCGTTGCCCGATTTTCAAGTGCTCTCCTTCTGCGCTGGGCATCCGGAAGGGGGCCGGCCATCGCGCTGGATTTACACATGGGATGGGAACTATTCACTCTCGGAGCTGTCCTTCTCATCACAGCTTTGATCGGATTCAGCGTATTGCCAGCATGGCAAATGACTCGCGGCGACCTTGCCTCCATGATGACGTCGAGAGCGGACTATTCCCCTCTGCCGGGAAAGAACGCGCGCAGATGGTCCAGCCCTTTACTCGCCGGACAGGTCAGTTTTTCTCTGCTTCTGCTTGGCACGGCTGGGTTGTTTACGCAGACTCTTCTCAATCTCAGCCAGGTCAATGCAGGGTTGGATCGCGACGACGTCGTTTCCATTCACCTGGACTTCACAAACACCGCTTTTCAGGAGGCCGATCTACCTGGTTTTTACAACCGGATCGTTACGAGGCTGAAAGAACTGCCGGCGGTAAGAGATGCGGCGGTCACGATGTGCGCGATTCCCGGATGCATTTGGAACACCGCTATTCATGTCTCGGGCCATCCGGAAATCCCCGAGAAGCAGATGCATGGCGAAGAGAACCATGTTGGAACGGACTACTTCCGCACCTTGGGCGTTCCTTTATTGGAAGGCAGGGACTTTGATGAGCGAGATCTACCAACCTCGCAACCCGTTGCTATCATCAACCATGCGTTTGCCCGTAAGCTTTTCGGGAGCGAGAGTCCTGTAGGACACCGCATCGGTTATAAGCCTGCCCCTGACGATGCGGAATATCTGATAGTCGGAGAAATTGCCGATGCGCGAGTTGACGACCTGCGCTCACCTCCGCCGCCAGTGGCGTACTTCTGTATCAATCAACGACCGGCGCAGGCAGGGACCATCGAGGTTCGGGGCAGCGGACAGCTAGAGGTACTCTCCTCTGCAATTCGCCAGAGCCTGCTTTCGCTTGATCCGAACCTTCCTATCACCGAGATCGTCGCTTTAAGCGCCGAATATGACGGCGGTCTCTCAAGGGAAAAACTCCTGGCACGACTCACCGGCGTCTTTGGATTTCTGGCCCTTGCGCTCGCCGCCTTGGGTTTCTATGGCCTACTTTCGTTTAACGTCGCTCGCCGCACATCAGAGATAGGAATCCGCATTGCATTGGGAGCATCGCGGGCTAGCGTACATGCGCTCGTGCTGCGCCAGTTGTTGGGCGTCTTCATCGCCGGAGCCATCCCCGGAATCGTCTTCACGGAAGTGATTAGCTTCATGGTGAGAAATCTTCTCTACGGCACCGGAGCAATCAACCTCGCACCCTTGTTATTTGCCACATGTGTTCTGGCTGCCGTAGGCCTGCTTGCCGCACTTCGCCCGTCTTATCGCGCTTCTCGTATCGATCCCATGGTCGCGGTCCGCTATGAATAATCGGTGGGACTCTTTCAACACAGCGTAAGAGAAGATTCACAGCTGCCATCATGACTACTGCGGCGGTTTCTTCTTAAACAGGCCGCCGAGACCCTTCACCGCGCCAGCGGGAACCTTGCCAGCATCTTTCGCGCCACTTGTGCCGAGCCCCGCGGCGCAGCCCAATTGCGATTTCAACATGCCCGCCGCCAGACCGCCGACGTCAGGAATAAATTTCGGATTGGCCGTTGTTCCTTGGATCTGGAACGGCACGGTGGTGCCGCTCTTGCAACCGCCTCCACCGCCGGTCGCCTTGCCAAGTAATCCCCCGACATCAGACACAGGGCTTCCAACGTCGCCAAGCACGCTGGTCAGCGTGGCCGCCATCTTAAAATCGAGATTGTTCTTGGAGTCGACAGTACCTGCGCCGGAAAGATTTCCCACGGAGGGCAGAACCGCGACGAAATTGTCAGCCTTCAATCCTTCGGGGGACATGCGGAGATCGGTCGTTAGCTTCTGAATCTCCAAATCCTTGCCGCTCTTGATTCCGGCGAGTGAGCCCACCGAACTCATCATCGATCCAAGATCGAAGCCCGCGAGTTTTCCGTTGTACAAGCCAACATTTCCGCTCGTAACCAGCTTATTCGTGGGTCCAACCAAATTCAGCTCGGCGTTGAGCGTGCCCGCCTGGAGAGAAGCGCCCTTCGGAAGATGGATGCCGAGCGCAGGCAGAAACGCTTCGAGATCCTTGGCCGGCATGTCCTTGGCATCGAGCTTGATATTCACGCTCGTGGCTTCGCCGCCCGTTTCATAAGTGCCATGCAGTTGCGCGGTAGCGCCGCCGATTTTGAGAGTGGATGGCTCGAGGACACCGCTGTTTTTCTGCAGATTGTACTTGGTATCGAAGTCGACGGTGAGAGGAACGCCGGCGGGCGAACCGCCGGAAATCAGCATGGCCTTTGAGAGCTTCACGTTGCCCTTGGTTTCCGCTTCGCCATTTTGCGACGCGAGATTGGCGCTGAGATCGAGCAATCCGCTGAGGCCCGCGCTCGCATCGAGGAATCCCGTAGACGCGAGATCGAGAGCACTAATGTCCAACTTGGCGTCCAGCGGCGTCAGAGAAGCATCGGTCTGGTCGATGGGCCCAACAGTTCCATCCAGCTTGAATTTTCCTCCGGCAGGCAGATCGGCGGTGACGGTCACAGGGAACTTGGACGTCATGGAAAAATTGGAGGCCACAACGCTCAGGTGATCATACGTGCTGCGTTTTTGGTTAGCGGTGGAACCGACGGTTATACGGCCGTCTTTGAGAGTGAACTTCTGTACGGAGAGGTCGGCGGGCGAGGTTGAAGTCGACCCCGCCGGCGTTTGCGCAGACTTTGCCGCAGCGCCGCCCAGCGTCGAATAGTTCCATTGGCCCGCGGGATTGTGCAGAAGAAGGACTTCCGGACTCACAATGGTGATGCCGGTAACATTGAGCGTCTTGCTGAAGATCAGAGGCATCAGCTCGACCCCCACTTTGAGCGACTTCGCGGTAAGAAATGGCGAAGAGCTGAATTTGGGATCGTCCCCGATCGAGATGCTTTCCGCAAAGAGCGAGCCGCTGAGCAAGGAGAGACTTAGATTGCCGAGCTCCACTTTGCGGCCGAGCGCTAGCGAAGCTTTCTCCTGGATCGTGGGCCGGAACTTGTCAACGGGAATCAAAAATGGGGCGATGACGAGGATAAGGATCAACACAACGGCGACGATGGCAACGATGCGAAGGGTCCGGTTCATAACTGCCTCCAGAACAAGAGGGATGGCTGATGGATTGGCCGTGATGATAGCACGGCAAGTGGGAATGTCGGATGTGACTCAGAGCACTTTATTCTTGACTTGTCGAACGGGCGGCGCCGAGTTCGCGAAGCTGCAACGGAGGCGCACGGAGGCCCACCCACTACGGGCCCGTGGTTAAACGCGCAGAAACGCGAGAGATGTCTTGATGAATTGCGGTGCCGCATCTAGAAAAATAGGACCGTGGTTGCCATTCGGCACGACCCAGAGAGCCGACTTCGGAATAGCACGATACATCTCAACCGCCATTTCCACCGGGTAGAGGAAATCGCGATCGCCATAAATAATCAAGGTGGATGCCGTGATTTTGGACAGCAGCGGCGGCGTGAAATTCATGTCGTCGTAACTGTCGGCCATGCCGCGCATCCATTGCCAGATGGCGGAGATCTGCTCGTCGCCGTGGAGATGACGTTTGCGCATCATCTCCCACTCAGTCGCAGGCTGATTCTCCAGGGGAACCTGGCGCATGATGGCGCGAGCCTGCTCGGGAAAATACATGGTCGAGCTAACAACGACCATACTCAGGATGCGCCCAGGCTGCAGGGTGGCCATGTGGAGAAGGATGTTGCCACCCATGCTCAGGCCAACGGCCCTGCATTTGGCGATGCCGAGATGGTCGAGCAACGCGAGAGTGTCCAGGGCGCATTGGCGGTGGGTGATGGTCTTGGCTGGGTTCGTCGAGCGGCCATGGCCGCGCGCGTCGGGCATGACGAGCATGTATTCCCGGGAGAATTCGTCACGGCCGGCATGCATCCAATCCGCGTGCGAGCCGCCACCGCCGTGTAAGAGCAGGAGCGGCTCTCCGGCCCCAAGCGTCTCAAAATAGAGATCGATGCCGTTCACTTGCAGGGTGTGGGGGGTACTTTCAGCAGGCATCAGTGACACCCGAAGGATCCTCGCCGCTTTGGTTTTTCCAGACGGAAAAGACTGGTAAGAGGATACCACTTCTCTATTTCAGGGAAGCTTGGGGAAGCGACTGCCGGGTGCTGGCCGCGGAGACGTTCCAGCAACCCCGGCTGGCCAGACCGCCCTCAGGGGACGAAGGGGATCTTAAATCTTTTCCGCAACTATCCACAGTTTCGACTCATCTCACTTTAGTGGAGGCCTCGCGCAATGAAGGTGCATGGGAGGTTCAACAAAATGAATAGCTTCGGGCATGCCGTAGGTTTTCTGAGGCCGAAATGGGGCAAACCGTTTTTGGTTTCCCTCGTGTCACTGGGAGTGCTGCTGGCCGCTTCGGCGGGGATTCTGCCTGCGTACCAGGACCCGCAAGTCCCACCGACTTCACAGGACCAAATCCCGCCCCAGGGTGGTCAGGCGCCGCCCTATGCCCAGCAGACTCCCGAACAGCTGCAGCGATTGGTAGCGCCAATCGCGCTGTATCCGGATTCGCTTGTCGCGCAGGTTTTGGCGGCGTCCACCTTTCCCGAGCAAATCGTCGAGGCGGACAGATGGGTGCAAGCGCATCCCGATTTGAAGGGTGAAGCCTTGGGTCAAGCAGTGGACAAGGAGGCGTGGGATCCGAGCGTCAAGGCGCTGACCGCGTTTCCTTCCGTGCTTGGCAATATGGACAGGAATCTGTCCTGGACTTCGTCTCTCGGCGACGCCTATTACAACCAACAGCAAGATGTTATGGACGCCGTGCAGGTGATGCGCCAGAAGGCCCAGGCCGCCGGAAATCTCAAGAGCACTCCTCAGCAAAACGTGAGCACGCAAGGCTCGACGGTCGTGATCGAGCCGGCGGAGCCCGATGTCGTTTACGTTCCCGCTTACGATCCCTGGCTGGTTTACGGGTATCCCGTCGTCGCCTGGCCCGGATGGTACCCCTATCCAGGAATTTGGTATGACGGCCCGTTCCTCTCGTTCGGAATCGGCTTTGGAATCGGCTGGTATGGCGGCTTCGGCTGGGGTTGGGGACATTGGGGATTTGACTGGCATAACCACTACGCGCTTTATAACCACGACCGCTACTACTCCAGGAGCAGAACGTTTTACAACCGCAGCAGCTTCTATCGCGGCGGTGGGGACCGGGGCAGAGGGTTTGATCGGCCCGGCGGAGGGGACCGCGGCAGAGGCTTCGATCGGGCCGGCGGAGGCGCCAGGCCATTCAACGGAGACCGCCAGGCTGCTCGAGGGTACGCACAGCCCCGCGGTCAGAGCGGGACGCGCTCCGGCGCTTTCAGCGACTTTGGCCGCGGCGGCGAGACCAGAGGTTTTTCATCGCGCGGAAGTTCCAGTTTCGGAGGCGGCGGAATGCGGGGAGGCGGCGGTGGCGGCAGGCATCGTTAATGCAAATTCCGTACGGTCCCTGAGAACTCGGAAAATTCAGAAATGGAGAAAAGTCACATGCGGCGCACGAAGCTGAGCTTTGGCAAATCGAATGGGAGCCACCTTCTCAATATGGCCGCAATGGCCCTCCTTCTCGCGGCGGGTTTCCCCGCGCATTCCGTAGCGCAGCAGCGCGGACAGAAGACATTTTCTTCCGCGGAAGAGGCCACCAGAGCCCTCGCCGAGGCCGCGCGAAGCAACGACGAAAAGGCGATGCTCGAGATCCTCGGGCCGGACGGAAGGCAGCTTGTCTCCTCGGGAGACGCAGTCGAGGATGCGGAGAGCCACGCGAATTTCGCGAAAAAATATCAGGAAATGCACCGCCTCGTGAAAGAGCCCGATGGAACCACCGTCCTTTATATCGGTGCCGAGAACTGGCCCGCGCCCATCCCTCTCGTGAACAAGGGAAATTCCTGGTATTTCGACACGGAGGCCGGCAAGAAAGAAATCCTGTACCGAAGAGTGGGCCGGAATGAGATGTCGGCGATTAAGGTTTGCCAGGAGATGGTCGCGGCGGAAAAGGAATTTTACGCCAGCCAGCATAATGTGTACGCGCAGCAAATCTTCAGCGATGAGGGCCAGCAAAATGGGCTGTACTGGAAAGCGGCCGACGGCGGACCACAAAGTCCCATCGGGCCTCTGGTTGCCGCGGCCGTTGCCGAGGGCTATGTCCGGGATCGCAGCGGCGCTCCGACTCCCTATCGCGGATACTACTTCCATGTCCTTAGGAGCCAGGGTAAAAAGGCCCCAGGCGGTGCGAAAAGCTATATCGTAAATGGCAAAATGACGGAGGGCTTCGCGTTCGTGGCCTATCCTGCGGAATACAGATCGTCGGGCGTAATGACGTTCATTGTTAGTCAGGATGGCGTCGTGTATCAGAAAGACCTCGGCAAGAAGACCCCAACCATCGCGATCTCCATGAAAGAGTTCGACCCCGATTCCAGTTGGCAAAAAGTAGAAGAGACAATGCAAGAGACTGCCGCCACCGAACAGAAAACAAATAATTAGTTGGTTGAGCTAAACTGGGCTCGTTTTGGCGGAATCAGGTAAACGAAAAAGCTCGTAAGAAATTCGCCGCGATCGCTGTGTTCCGGGGGTGGTTTGTGCCAGCCGCAGAAAAACTCTACACGGAATCGCCTAGCGAGGATCTCCTCCAGGATCATGGTAGGATTGCGCGATGAAAAACTGGACACCGGCATTTTTGGCCGTTGCGCTGACTCTTTTTGGTAGTGCTGAGGCGATGGCCCAGGAGAAATCCGCGGCCGCAAACCTTCCGGACGCACCGCTGCCGAAGCGAGACCAAACGCAAGCCACGCAGAAGCCCGGCAAGGGCGGCTTCTCGACGTCAATGGGGATAATCGCGAGAAAGTCCTACGTTTACCCCGAGTTGGCGACGACCCCGGGGCCGCTCACTTCCTTGCAAAAATTTGAGTTGTTCCTGGACAAAAGCGTCTCGCCGCCGCAGATCTTGAGCTCCGCTGCCGGAGCCGGTATCAGCGAAGCGCGTGGGACCCTGGCCGGTTACGGCCAGGGCGGCGAGGGATTTGGAAAGCGCTTTGGATCGTCGATGGCCAGCGGTGCTTCGAGTCACTTCTTTGGCACGTTTTTGCTGCCCGCCATGCTGCATGAAGATCCGAGATATTTTGTGAGACTGAACGGCGGGTTTAGGGCGCGAGTCGGACACGCGCTCCTGCGAACCGTCGTGATTCGAACGGATGGCGGAGCCGCTAGGTTTAATTTGCCGGGTACGCTTGGGCCGCTGCTCGCGGAGGGGCTGGCCAACACCTATCTTCCGGACTCCGAACGAACGGCGGGCAAAACCTTTCAGCGATTCGGGATTCGCATCGGCTTCAGCGCGGCCAACAATCTTGTGAAGGAATATTGGCCAAGCATTTTCAAGAGCCTGCGCATGGACAAAATAGCTCCCGGCTTTGGGCCGGATAAGACGCAACCCGCCCCGCCGCCCGGGCCCACCAAGTGATGCGCAGTGGCCGCGCGTGAATCTCTGCGGCGCTAGAGGCCCCGGACATATTACAATGAGCAAGAGCGGGGCTGTAGCTCAGATGGATAGAGCAACGGTTTCCTAAACCGTTTGTCGGGAGTTCGAATCTCCCCAGCCCCACCAGATTTTTCCCGATTTTTCAATAATCAAAAGGAATTGGGGATTATCCTTCCATTGTGTGTTCCACATCACAGCGAAAGTGAGAGAATGCGGGCAATAAAGCTTCGTACATGTGTGCTCTTGGGATCGCAAGACTACTGCCCCAGTAAAGGGATGAGCAGCGGCGAGGGGTTGGAATGAATGAGGCGCTAAACGTTCACAGGCTGCATTTCGCATTCACGGTAACTTTCCACTACATTTTTCCTCAATTGACGATGGGGCTCGCGCTCCTGCTCGTCTATTTGAAGACCAAGGCCTTGCGCACGGGCGATGAACATTACAATCGCTCCGCGCGCTTCTGGGCGCGCATTTTCGGCATTAATTTTGCACTCGGCGTAGTCACAGGCATTCCGATGGAATTTCAGTTCGGAACGAACTGGGCGGCATTTTCAAAGGCAGCGGGCGGCGTGATTGGACAGACGCTGGCCATGGAAGGGGTCTTTTCCTTTTTTCTGGAGTCAAGCTTCCTGGGCTTGTTTTTGTTTGGAGAGAAAAAGCTGGGCCGCATCGGGCATTGGTGGGCCGCGTTTTTAGTTTGGCTCGGCTCGTGGATGTCCGGATTCTTGATTGTCGCAACGGACGCCTGGATGCAGCATCCCACGGGTTATCGCTTGGGCGCGAATGGCGAGATCGAGCTTGCGAGTTTCTGGGCCCTGCTTTTGAACAAGTGGGCGCTCTGGCAGTACGCCCACACCATGCTTGGCGCGGTGCAGACAGGCTGCTTCGTCATGGCCGCCGTCGGCGCGTTTTATTTGCTCACCGGCCGCCATGAATCCTACGGCCGAACGTTTGTAAGAGGCGGCGTGCTAGTTGGCGTCGTCGCCTCCTTGCTGCAGCTTTTCCCGAGCGGCGATGCCCAGGGAAAAATGATCTCCGAAAATCAGCCCGCCACTCTCGCGGCGATGGAAGGCCTCTTCGAAACGCAGGAAGGCGCGCCGCTCGCGATTCTCGGCCAGCCCGACGTGAAAAATCGCAAGCTTGACAATCCCTTGGTTGTTCCAAACATGCTGAGTTTTCTGACTTACAAAACTTGGAACGCCAACGTCCGCGGGCTCTCCTCTTTTCCGGAGGATCAGTGGCCGGATCAGATTGCTCTTCTGTACTTCAGCTATCACTTGATGGTCGGCCTGGGCACGATTTTTATCGCCGTGATGGTCGTTGCCGCCTTTTTGATGTGGCGCGGAAAACTCTATGAATCCCGATGGATGCTGTGGATTTTAATGATCAGCGTTCCCTTGCCCTACATCGCAAACACAGCTGGATGGATGACCGCCGAACTGGGCAGGCAGCCCTGGCTGATTTATGGATTGATGCGCACGGCACACGGAGTCTCCCCGCGTGTGGGCGCGGGCAACGCCTGGTTCACGCTAATCGGATTCATGGGAATGTACACCGTCCTCGCGATGTTGTGGCTCTTCCTGATTTACCGCGAGATTGAAGAAGGGCCCGGCTCCGACGACGAAGATCCGCGCAAGCAAGCGCGCATCTCGATCGCCGCGGATTGAGAGAGGATGACGCAATGGGAACAATCTGGTTCTGCCTCGTTGCAATCATGATCGCCATGTACGTGCTGCTGGATGGCTTTGATCTCGGCGCAGGCGCGATTCATCTGCTTGTTGCGAAAACGGAGGTGGAGCGCCGCCAAGTCCTCGCCAGCATCGGCCCGGTGTGGGATGGCAATGAGGTCTGGCTGCTGGCCGCCGGTGGCGTCCTTTACTTTGCGTTTCCAGCGCTCTATGCCAGCGGCTTCAGCGGATTCTATTTGCCGTTGATGATGGTGCTCTGGCTGCTGATTTTGCGCGGCTCTTCCATCGAATTCCGTAATCATGTCAAGAGTCCGGTCTGGAATCCCTTCTGGGATTTTCTCTTCTGCGCCTCCAGCCTGCTGCTGGCCGTCTTTTTCGGCGCCGCGCTTGCAAATGTCGTGCGCGGCGTGCCTCTCGATGCCAGCGGCTATTTCTTCGAACCCCTCTGGACCAATTTCCGCCTCGGCGACGAGACGGGCATTCTCGACTGGTACACGATTTTGGTGGGCGTCCTGGCGCTGCTGGTCTTGATGATGCATGGCGCGTTGTGGGTGCAACTGAAAACTAGCGGCGCTGTGAACGAGCGCGCGCGAAAGCTCTGCTGGCAAGTTTGGTGGGGCGTCGCGGCGCTAACCGCCCTCGTGACGGCAGCATCCTTTCAAGTGCAGCCGCAAATTAAAGAAAATTTTGTGACCTGGCCCGCGGGACTCCTCCTGCCATTGTTGGCGATAGCCGGCCTTGCCGGCGTGGCGTTTGAATTGAAGAAGCGCCGGGAGCGCAAAGCGTTTTTTGCTTCGTGCCTGTATCTCGTGGGCATGTTGACAAGCGTCGTCTTCGGCGTCTATCCGATGGTTCTGCCTGCCCGAAATCCCGTGTATTCGCTGACGGTGGAAAGCGCGAAGGCCGGTGCGTACGGGCTGAAAGTTGGATTCATCTGGTGGATTATCGGCATGATTCTTGCTGCCTGTTATTTCACCTTCGTTTACCGTTCGTTTGCAGGAAAAGTCGAAGTGGAAAGCGACACCAGCGGCCACTAATATCAGTTCAACCGAACCACATCGTCAAAAGTCAGAGTTGACGGCTCGAATGCGCCGGCGTAGTTTGAACTCCTGGCCATGAGGCTACCTCGTCCAATTCCGGGCAGGCGCTTGCACGGAGGCGCTCTTGCGCTCGTGGTTGTTCTGGCCTTGTTGGTCGCACCGGTTTGCGCGCCGCTCTGTGCTGTAAAAGGTTGTTCGGCGAGCGCAGCGAAAGACCAATGCCATGAGGGGCCAGCCAGCCGCGCCGGGAGCCACGACGTTCTCATTCCTCTTAAGACTTGCGGCGTTGCGGATTTTTCCGCGTTGCTCACGAATCCGGACGAGCAAGCGTCCCTCCTGCGCGAAGCGCGGTGCGTTCCTCCCTCTGCTTCCGTTAGCGGCTCCCTTGAGCGAGACAGAGCCATTCTGCCGGTGATGCTGGTGCGCTGGGGCGAGCATTTGACTCCATCACTCTCATCTGATTCCCTTCTATTAAATTCCATCCTGCGCGTCTGAAGCTCTGTTTCAAATCCATCAAGCATTACAAATCAAGTTGCTTTGCGGTGGGCTTCGCCTATCTTCGAGGCGGGCAAAAAACTAAGTAAGCACCTTCTAGGGAGGCATGGATGAGCGGCAATCGACGGAGATTCTTTCAGGATGCGGCCTTTTTCGGCGCAGGAATTTTTGGATTATCGGAAGCGTTGCACGGCCACACCCAAGCCAGCGACCCGCAAACGGCGCGCTCCATTGAACAAGGACGCCACCACAGCCCGTACGGCAATCACAAGAAAAAAGAAGCGCCGCCCGCGCCGACAGGCCCCGATCCGTATTTGCGCATGACCACTCCGGACCTTCCCGACTTGCCGCATCAAATGGATGGCGCCGTAAAAGTCTTCCATCTCATCGCAGAGCCCGTGAAGCGCAAAATCGCGCCATTCAAAACCATCGACGCCTGGGGCTACAACGGCAGCTGTCCCGGCCCCACGCTTCAAATGCAGCAAGGCGAACACGTCCGCATCATCTTCGAAAACCGGTTGCCGGAATCCACTTCCATTCACTGGCACGGCCTCGAAGTCCCCATCGACCAGGACGGCGTCCCATGGATCTGCCAAAAACCCATCGCCCCCGGAGAAAAATACACCTACGAATTCACGGTCCATCAGGAAGGCACCTTTTTTTACCATTCGCACGGCGCCATGCAGGAGATGATGGGCATGATCGGTTTCTTCGTGGCCCATCCGGAAAGAAGCTACAAACCGCGCGCCGATCATGATTTCGGCCTGATTTTGCAGGAATGGGCGATCTTGCCCAACAACACCGTGCCGAACACCGCTGCTATGGAATACAACTGGCTAACCTTTAATGGCGTCTCCGCGCCGGCCATCACTCCCATGATCGCCCGCCTCGGGAGCCGCGTGCGCCTGCGCATCATTAATATGGGCATGGACCACCATCCCATCCACCTCCACGGCAATCAATTTGTCTTAACCGGCACCGAAGGCGGCCGCGCCCCGGAATCCACTTGGTATCCGATGAATACGGTTCTCGTAGGCGTGGCCCAGGCCCGCGTCGTCGAGTTTGACGCGAAGTATCCCGGCTCCTGGATGGTCCATTGCCACCTGCCGCACCACATGATGAACAACATGATGGACCTCCTGCGCGACCGCGCCATCGAAACCGCGAACACCACCGACGCCAAAGCGCTCAGCCAAATGGAAACTTTGGCGAAAAGCGTCCCGTTCGAACACGTTCATCATTCTCCGATCGCGGAAAACGCAAACAACATCCCCGGCTTCCCTCAGGATGCTTTCATGGAAATGGGCATGGACGACGCCGTGGACAAGCCCGAAACGCACGGCCTGCCGCCCAACTGGAGCGCCGGAATGATGGGCATGATGACACTGGTTCGCGTCCTACCCGACAAGGAATACGAAGAAATGATGCACCGCATAAAAAATCCGGCCACGCCGCAACAGAAGGAGCACAACCATGAGTCGTAATCTCTTCTCCGTGCCCTCTGTGTCCTCTGTGCTCTCTGTGTTAAAAATCCCCACGTCCCCATCGCGAACCTTAGCCATATCCGCGGCGATTTTCAGCGCGACGATGCTGACGCCCATCGTCCGCGCCCAAGACAAGACTCCCCAATCAACCATGAACGAACAAATGCACCATCACCACGGTGACATCCCGCTAGTCACACCCGTATATCCGCGCCTGGGCCGCGCCCAAGAACATCCAGACGGACAGCTCGTCACACTCGAGCAAGTGGAAAAGATGGCCACGGAAACCAATCCAACGTTGCGGCAAGCCGAAGCCGAAATCCGCGCCGCCAAAGCTCGCCAACAACAGGCAGGCCTTTACCCGAACCCCACCGTTGGCTACACCGGCGATGAAATCCGCGGCGGCTCGGTCGGCGGAGGCAAGCAGGGCTTTTTTGTCCAGCAAACGGTTGTCACCGCGGGAAAACTGGTAAAGAGCCGCCAGGTTTTTGGCGCGGAAGCCAAGCTCGCCGAAATCGAAGCGCAAGAGCAACGCATGCGCGTCACCACTGCCGTGAAGATGGCCTTCCTCCGCGTGCTGGCCGCGCAAGAGTGGCTCGAAGCGCGGCGCGACCTCGCCAAAATTGCGGAAGACAGCGCCCAGACCCAAAAAGAATTAATGAACACGGGCCAGGCCGACGAATCCGAAGTCCTCGAGGCAGAAGTCGAAGCGCAGCGCATGCGCATGGCCGCGCGCATGCAAGAAAACACGCTTCGCGAGGAGTGGCGCTCGCTGGCCGCGGTTATTGGCCAGCCTTCGCTGCCTGTTGCAACGGTGTCCGGCGACCTCGAACACGGCTGGCCGGAACTAAACGAAGAAGAGGCCGTCGAAACCATCGCGAAACAAAGCCCCGCAGTCGAGATCGCGCAAGTGACCACGGCGCGCGCTCAAGCGGTTTTCACGCGCGCCCAGCGCGAGCCCATTCCAGACCTGTTGCTGCGCGCCGGAATGGAGTACAACCACGAAACACTGGGCAGCGTGCCATGGGCCAAAGGCTGGGAAGGCATCGCCGAAGCCAGTGTCGAGATCCCCATTTTCAACCGCAACCAGGGCAACATCGGCGCAGCTCGCGCGGACATGGAGCGTTCCGAGCAGGAAAAAACGCGCATAGCGCTCACCCTTCGCGAACGCGCGGCCACGGTGGTCGATGAATATGCAAACGCTAAACTTATGGCCGTCGAGTATCGCGACGAAATTCTCCCGCACGCGAAGAAAGCGTACAGCTTGCTGGTGGACAAGTATGGAAAGATGCTGGCTTCGTATCCTCGCGTCCTCGATTCGCAGCGCAAACTCTACGAACTCCAAATCGAATATATCGCCGCCCTCGAAGGCGTCTGGACCAACGGCCTCGCCCTGCAAGGCTACTTGCTGACCGACGGACTCGAAGCTCCGGCCCGTCCCGGCGAAGTCGACCGCCCGATTCGCGAAACCAACGTCCCCATGCCCGAGCGCAACATGTCTCCGGGCGAAGCCATCCCTCGCCCCTAACCGTGGAGTGCGGCAGCTCTGCTGCCGCTTTCCGCCCGGAACCCAGCGCACCTCCTAACGCGCCCTTCCTCTCTGTAGGGGAGGGGCTTGCCCCTCCCGCTCGTCCGCCACGCGAAGTAGCAAAGTGCTATTGCGGGTCTTGAGGCGGACACTTGCGCGGAATCCCTGGCCCCTGACTGGTTTTTGCGAGTCACCAGTCACGAGTCACCAACCACCGTGTCGAGTCCGCAACACTAGTACCCCAGTAGCGTTGACCAACCTAAAAATTAGTGGGTACTGTGCAGGATAGGGCGTCCGGGTGTCAGCAATCGTGTTTCTGCACGTTGCGGAACGCGGAAGCGAACACAAATCGACAGTACGCAGACGGCTGAGGGACCTGGCAGACGCGGCGTTCTCCTTTGGGAACCGGAGAAACTCAGCTTCCGCCCAAAGGTTTCACAAAGTGCCTAGCCTGCAAAGATTTGGCGAGTGGAAAGCCGAATAAAGAGATGACAACAGGTGTAAAGGCCGGACGTTACGAAATTATCGGCGAGCTGGGCCGCGGCGCCATGGGTGTGGTCTACAAGGCGACGGACCCGGTCATCGGCCGGACGGTCGCGGTAAAAACGATCAAGTTGAGCGAAGAAGGCACAGGATTGTCGCGCCCGGAGCTGCTGACGCGCTTTCAGACGGAAGCACGCGCCGCAGGTCTGTTGACCCACCCGAACATTGTGGTGGTTTTCGACGCCGGCGAAGAAGACGGCCTGTACTACATCACGATGGAGCTGGTCGAAGGCAAGAGTTTGCAAGCGCATCTCGATGGACAAGTGGCTTTCGCGCTGCCTCGCGTTCTGCGCATCATGGAGCAAACTTGCAGCGCGCTGCAGTTTGCGCATGAACGCAACGTCGTGCACCGGGACATCAAACCGGCCAACATCATGCTGACAGCTGACGACACGGTGAAAGTCACCGACTTCGGCACGGCAAAAATTTTGCAGTTCGGCACGATGCAGCAAACGGCCCATGTGATGGGCACACCGAGTTACATGTCTCCGGAACAGGTGAAGGGCCGCGCGGTCGATGGCCGCAGCGATATTTTTTCGCTGGGCGTCCTGCTCTACGAGATGGTGACGGGCGAGAAGCCCTTCCCCGGTCAGAACATCACCACGGTCATTTATAAAATTGTAAACGAAGAACCGGTCCCGCCGCGACAGGTCGATCCAACGATTCATCCAGGGATCAACGCAGTCGTAATGAAGGCGCTGGCCAAGGAGCCCGAAGCGCGCTACCAGAGCTGCCGTGAAATGCTCGAGGATTTGCGGAACTACCGCACCCTGGCGCCTGGCCCGAATCCAGACAAGACCATGGTTTCGGGCGGACCGGGTGCGTTGGGCGCTCCGAACGCGACGCTGCCGATTGGTGGATCAGGAGTAGGCGCGCAGGGCGTGCGCAGTTTCCACGCGGAAGACCCGATGACCGTAGCCACGACGCGGTCCTTGAATGCGCGGGCTTCCAGTCCTACGCAAACACCCACTGTGCGCCGCACTGGGCCCATACCTCCGCTCAAGCCCGTCGAAGAACCGAAGAAGAAGAGCATCATCGGAAGCATTTTCATCGCGTTGCTCTTGATCGGCGTGATCGTCTATGGCGCGCAGAAATTGCGGCCAGTGCTCGAGGAAGCGCGCAAAATAAACGCGGCGCAGAAACACCCGGAGACCGATGCGGCAACGGGTTCTGCGCCGGCAGACCCTGTTGCGAACAATCCTTCCGCAACTCCGGCTGGAACGGGAACTTCGCCTCCGCCGAATCCCGAAACATCCTCGGCGGAAAAGAAACCGGCTGAGCCACCCGTAGAGAAACTGGTTCCGAAGAAGGCCGAGCCCGTGGTGAGCGCCGCGGCAGCGGAGTACAAAGGCCGGATTGAAGAAGCCATGACGGAAAAGGGCCTGAACGGACGCGCCAAAGTACAAGCGATCGGAAACACGCTGGTATTGGCGGGCAAACTGCGTCCCGCGGAACATGGCGCCCTGTTAAAGTTTTTGCGCGACGCCCCGGCCAGTGTGCGCGTGGTGGACCACATCGAGTATGAAGACGCGCCGGTAGCAGACAACGGGCATGACGTGGAAGGAGGGCATCCCGTTCCAACGGGCGGGCGCGGCGCTATTCACGTTGTCACCGATCTGGTGGGGGCCACTGCCGTACTGCGTGGTCCCGCGGGACGCGTTGTGAATCAATGCCAGACGCCATGCAGCTTCAATGAGCTTACGCCGGCGCAGTATAGCCTCGAGGTCCAAAAAGAAGGCTATCAGCCGATGCAGACCGCGCTGCAAGTGAAGGCCGGAAACGTCATCGATCAGAAAGTTGCGCTGGAATCGCTGGCGAAGGGACTCCTGCTGACAAGCAAGCCCGCAGGCGCCGATGTCTTCATTAACGGCGCTAAGCAATCCGGGCAAACGCCGCTGACGCTGCCGCTCGCGCCCGGCTCCTACAACCTGGTTCTGCGAATGCCGGGATATGACGCGTACGCCACGAGCGTTCAAGTCAAAGATAATATCCAGACGCAACTGCTGGATGTGCCGCTGAAGGAAAAATCGACAGTGAAAGTGGCGTGGGCTCAAGTCGAAACGAACCCTAAAGGCGCTGAGATCCTGGTGGACGGGCAAACCACAGGACAAACGACCCCTGCACGTGTACAAGTGCCGGCTGGCGTTCACACCGTGACCGTAAAACTGAACGGCTATCAACCGGTGAGGAGAACTTTCCAGGCCACCGAAGGCGGCACCATCACCATCACCAACGTGACGCTAAACCCCAAGTAGGGCGGTCACGGCCCCAAACCAGTGCGGGTGATGGGTCGCGGAGCTGCCACTGGACGCACCTTCGGCTAGGATTCCCTCTACTAAGAACGTAACTTTTTGTAACCGCCTAGAGGCGTTGGTCCTAGGACCGCGAAAGCAAACCATTCAAAACAAACACCTTAGCACTGGAATAGTGGGGCAGGCAGCGTGCTTGCTTTATAGCTAAGGGTGCCCTGCCCTCGCGCCGATGTACTACCGGGGATTAGGCCGGGCAGGGACGTATTTAGCCAACTGGTTAAATACGGGCCTCATCAGGGTTTTGTGGGAAGCAAGAGGGGAACGACTTGGTACTTCGGGCGGTCATGCCGGTAGAGGAACAGCGCTACGACACAGAAACGCGTCCAGCGCAGGAGCCGCGCGCGCGGAACGCCTCGCGCCCCCTGGCGGGATCGGTGCTGGAAGTAAGCGCGCCGACTCCGGATGCGCGGACAGCCGGGCTGATCCATTCGCTGCGGTGCCTTCATCTGCTGTTCCGCTCGGAACGGCTTTACGACAGAAATCACCCTCGACGGCTGCAGAGTTTGGACGCTTGCTACGAGACCTTGCGTGACCTTGCCGGCGCGTTGAACGGGATTGAAATCCACATTGAACGCGGCGGACTGGTCGTGCCGAAGCTCAGCGATGCGCACTTGCCCGACGCGCGAGGCGAGATGCAATCACTCGCGCAGGATTTGCAGCGCGCGGGGATTCAATCGCTGGCCATCGCCAGACAATTTCATGTAGGCGAACTGGACACGCTCGCGCAACTCTTCAAGGCATCGTTGCTAAGATCGGAGGAGTCTATAAAGCGCGGCGGAAGCTCCTGGTGGGCCGCACGATTCCTGGAGAATCGCGTGGAAGGGATTTCGATCAACACGCAAACGGAACGCAAAGTGGATACGGTGCTCGCCAGTTTGATGGGCGCGCTCGTGGCGTATGGCGGAAATTCGCCGCGTGAGGTTAACGACACGCCGATTTTGCGGCCGGAAATTGATGACCTGGCGGGCGCGCTGCGCTTGATTGGGCGGCTGACGCCACCGCTGGAAGCGGCACGCGGGCTTTCGCCGGAAGAAGCGGCGAGGGCGATTCATGGAGCGATGGAAGACGCGAGCCGCGAGACGGTGCGCATGCTGCTTGGCTCGATTTCGCAATATACGCCGCGCGAGGGTGAACGGCCGCAGCCCTATTTGCTCAGGCTTTCGGAGTGCTTGATTCTTGAGTTTCTCGGCGCGGAATTTGCCGCGAGGACGCTTCGCGCGGATGCGGTTCGGCCCACGTTTCATCGTTTGAGCGATGTGCTGGTTTCCTCGGGCGGATACACGGGACCGCATTCTTCGCAACATTTGACGCTCCTGGCGACGGCCTGGGCGAGCGACAAGCATCGCGAAGAGATTGTCGAGAAATTCTGGCTGGAACTTCCGCCGCGGGAAAAGTCAGTGGTACTGCGCGGGGCGGACGTGTGGTGCGTGCCGGTGGTGGCGTTGAAGCGGACGCTGGGGCAACTTGCGGAAACGGGAGCGGACGCTCCGAGACGCGAGGCGCGAAATATTTTATTGAATTATTCGCGGCGCGTGGAAAACGAGAACGTGAACGCGCGGCGCGCTGTGGCGGCGGGGCTGAATGAGATGACGCCGATCATCGAATCGCTCTGGCCCAATCAATTGCCGGAGGATTTGAGCCGCGGGACGATGAAGGCGCTGGAGCAGGAAACGATTCCCGAGACGGCAGCGCTGCTCGCGGCGTTCCTTGAGACGCTGGGACGCGTGGCAGTGATACGCGGGGATTACGCGGGCTTTGAAAATATTTTGATTGGCCTGGAACGCGCGCCGAGAGACAAAGAACACGACCATGTGGCGGCGCTGGCACACCGGCTGGTGGCGCAGGACCGCTGGCTGCTGCTGGTGGATGCGGCACTCGCGAATCGGCCGCTGGACCCCGTTCTGCCAAGGCTTTTGCAGCGCGATCCGGAGAGGTTGCTGGATCGTCTGACGCTGCTTTTGACGGAACCGCGCGGCGCGGAAATGGTGGCGGCGATGGCGCGGCTACTGCGGACGATTGGCGTGCCGGTGCTAAATCTGCTCGAGACGCGCCTTTATGAAGCTCGCAGACAGCGCGTCAGCGCTGCAATCAAATTGCTGGCGGCCGCGGACCCGGAACGATTGTTGCGCGGGCTGGCACGGGCGCTGGCGAGCTGGGAATGGAATTTGCAGGACCTGGCAGTGAGCGAACTTTCGCGGCCGGCGAATGCGGGTTCGTCGCAGGCGGCGGCGTTTGTGTTTTCCGCGGTGCTTGCGGATGCACATCCGCTCGTTGTGCCGATGATGATCGACCAAATCGGTTTGGCGCAGGAGACGACGGCTGTGCCGCAATTGATGGAGATTGCGGCGGGCGAACATGAAGTACTGCGCGATCTGTTTGTGCGCATCAAGGCTATCGAAGCGATTGGACGGATGCGCGCGACGGAAGCGGCGGAATTGCTGCGCATGCTGGCGGAAGGTCGCGAAGGGCTGGCGTTCGCGGAACCATCGGGATTGCGCGCGGCGGCAGAAGATGCGCTGGCGATGATTGAGAACCGGCCAAGCTCGGCTCGCGTGCGGGCGGCGTTTGAAGCGGCGCCATCGACCAGTGGAACTTATGTGGTGCCGCGCAGGTATGTGCGTGTGCCGCTGGAGTCGCCGTTGCGGGCGCAGATTGACGGCGCGCAGGCTGGCTTGGCGCGAGTGAAGACGATCAGCCTGGGCGGCGCGTACCTGGAATCGCCGAAGAAGCTCTCCGTGGGAGATTCCATCAAGCTGGAAGTGCGCGCGGGGCTGCGCAAGATTCACTTTACGGCGGTGGTGCGCAATCTTGGGCCGGACGGCAGCGGGGTCGAGTTTGTGCACATGAAGGATGAAGATCGCGAGAAGCTGCGCAAGCTGGTGCAACGCCACTTGCAGTTTTAAGTCAGTTCCCTCCCTCCAGAAATCGCTGATGCAGCGGCTTGTTGCGCACTGGGTGTGCGTGGTGCGTGGCCGGCGACCTACGGTAAAGCAGGAAAGAGAACAGCCAAGAGTGGCTGTGCTACTCCGCCCCCCCCTTTTTTCTGTAAGTGTTGCATCTAAACGAGATAGCGTTTCTGTAAGTGGTCTAGAATCAATGGTTACGGACGTGCTCGCAAGTGTTGCTTCTAAAGGACTTGCGGAGATCGATTGCGCCAAAATTGCGCAACGCGCGGGTTCGGTGCGTAAGTGTCGCATTCAAGTGGGTTAGGGGCTAGAAGCGGAAAACGCACAGGCAGGAGTGCCTGTGCTGCCCCGAAAGCAAAAACGCCGGCAACATGCCGGCGCTACGAAACAAAGGTGCAATGATATACAGGCACTACTATACACTGTGAGTAACCGTACGTCAAGGGAAAAATGGGGCTTGGACTTACAGGCGAGTTGGCGATGGTGTGCTCACCGGGGTTGCGGTGAGATCTAAACCCGCGCATGCAAAGTCAGAAGTATCCCGCCCTTTGCATAAAACCCGCAAAGGGTAGCGACCCCCGGAAAAAGACAAGGTCAAAATCGGCGCGGCGCGTTAAGAGTCGCACAGACGCCTCACAACGCTCGAGTCTCTTGCTAGACTGTCCTCGTTATGGATTCCATGCGCGCCGCATACGACGAGGTCTACGTTTACACGATGGGCCGCCCGGGGTTTATCCTGCAGCATGTAGTGGATGCGTTCGCCGTGCAAACCGCCAACGAGAAGAGCAGTCCGATCAGCGTAGTATTCGGGCTGGTTGGCCTTTATCTCCACCTTGAAAAAGAGTTTTCGGGGCACCAGGTCCAGAGAGCACACATCGAGCTTGGGCGCCGAAAACGAGAATGGCCGCGCGTGTACTTGCCCGAGGATCGGGGCAGCATGACCGTTGCCGATGTGCTGGCAACTTCTGCCGGGCCCGATCGCGACATGGCGATCGACGATTGGTGCCGATCCGTGTGGACTGCTTTCGGCGCCAATCGCCAGACAATCATCGCCCTCTTGAGGGAATACCAAATCACGTAGTGATGACGGCTTGGGAGGACTGACATCCATAACGCCAGGATCGCCGGCGATCTCGTGGCGCAAACCCGTCCGTTTGGGTTGTCCTTGGGTGACCGAGCTTGTTAGGCGCTTGGTGTTTCTTTGAAGGCTCCGGTATATACGGCGGACAGGTCATGGACGAAGTTGAAAGTCGGGGCGCGCATCCACGTCATCCGCTGACGGGTCATTCAGTCAGAAAAGGCTGGTCCACCCGTCACGAAAACGACGTCCACCGGCTATAGCTTTTGCGCTAAACTAGCACAAAAGGACAAACAGAATGTCGCTCGATTGGTCACAATGCGCAGCTGTCGAAAGCGTTCCGGGAAAAGTGAGCGGGGCGTGGGTTCTTCGCGGCACACGCATGCCAGTCTCCGTCATTTTTGAAAATTTGGAAGCCGGCGCAAACATCGACGACATCATGGAGTGGTTTGAAGGGCTGGACCGCGAACAGATCAAAGCTGTGATTGAATTTGCCGCGCGCATTCTCGACGCGGCCCCCTCTGCCTCTACGCGCTGATGCTGGTTCTCTTCGAACAGGGAACTCCCGTACCCATGCGTGCCTTCCTCAAAGGACACACGGTGGAAACAACGGCCCAACGAGGACGGGACAAGCTCAAGAATGGCGAACTGCTTGAGGTCGCTGAAAGAGCCAGCTTTGAGGTGCTGGTCACTCCCGACAAGAATATTCGTTACCAGCAAAATTTAGCGCTGCGCAGAATCGCGCTGGTTGTGCTGGGTAACCCCCAATGGCCGGTGCTCCGCCGCCATGTCGAGCGTGTCGTCATTGCGGTAGATGCCGCGCAACCAGGCAGCTACACTCTTGTTGAAATACCCCGTCTTTAGCATCCTCCAGCAAATTTGAAGTAGGTGGTCTTGGCTGAGGGAACTGTACAGATGGGGTTCACGCTCCGCGGGTGTATTGCTTCCTGAAGCATCCTCGCCGCAGTGATTGGATGAAAAAAAGTGCTTTGAAGCATAGACTCTGGGACTTGATGAATATGTTTTGATTGAACTCGGCGGGTTATTGAAGTAAAAGCCGAGTATTCAATCAAGTAGCCTTCATTCGGCGGGACCGCCCGCCGCCGCTAGGGGTAGCGGAAGATTGAATGGTTTCCGATAAATTTTATGGCTTCCGGGGGAGGACTCAGATGCAACGACGTCAGGGTGTGTTTGCGTGGATCACGCTGTGGATGTTGGTGCTGGGATGGGCGGGGACGGCCACGGCGCAAGTAAACACGGCGACGTTGTCGGGGACGGTGACGGACCCGCAGGGGCTGGGTGTGCGCGGGGCGAAGGTGACGATTACGAATGCGGGGACGGGCGCGGAACGGACGGCGGTGTCGGATGACGGCGGGCGGTACAAGGTTGTGGGATTGCCGCCGGGAAGTTACAGAGTCAGCGTGGATGGCGGTGCGAATTTTGCGGAGTATGTGAATGAAGCGGTGGTGGTGACGGTTGGCGAGGACGCCATTCTCGATATGCGGCTGGATTTGAAGGGCGTGACGCAGACGGTGACGGTGACGACGGAGACCGCCGCGATTGAGACGGCGAAGACGGAGTTCTCGCAGACAGTGGGAGAGCAGCGGATCGACAATCTGCCGATCAATGGGCGGAACTATATCAATTTCACGCTGACAGATTCGCAGGTGACGCGGGACAACGCGCCGAATACGGGCGCGGCGCCGACTTCGGGATTGAATATCAGCGGGCAGAACGGGCGATCGAACATCGTGAACGTGGACGGAGCGGATGCGACGGATAACGCGGTGAATGGTGTGCGGTCGACGGTGTCGCAGGAAGCGGTGCAAGAGTTTCAAATTATTACGAACAGTTACGCGGCGGAGTATGGGCGGGCGTCGGGAGGCGTGGTGAACATCATCACGCGGTCGGGCGCGAATGCGTTTCACGGCGACGTGTTCGGATATTTGCGGAACCGGAATTTTCAGGCGGTGAATCCGTTCAGCACGGTGTCGAACCCGGCCTATACGCGGGTGCAGGCGGGGACGGCGTTCGGCGGAGCGATCAAGAAGGACAAGACATTTTATTTTTTTGGTTACGAGATTACGCGGCGGCATGAGACGGGATTTTCGTCGATCGGGCAGGGAAATTTTGGGTTGACGCCATTTGATACGACGCAGGTAGGTTTGCCGTTTGGGACGCTGCAACTGACGGCGGACCAGATCAAGTTTCTGACCAGTCCCGCCACATTGCAGGCCGAGCAAACCGTCCCGGGATTTGCGCAAGCGGTCGGGCAATACACGTTTCTTGCAGGGGCGTCCTCGGGGATGGCGGTGAATGGAGTGTGGCCGACGGGACTGACGGGGATAGCGGGGATTAGCGGATTTGCGAGCACGTGCTCGACGCCGCCGTGCTTCGTGCCGGCGTCGTATCAAACGCTGGGTTCGCAGACCGGGAATTTTCCGGTCTTCGAAGGCACGACCAACTATTCGCTGAAGATCGATCACAAAATCAATGCAAACAATCAGTTGATGGTGGAGGCGAGAGTCAGCCCGAGCACGGTGACGGGCATTGAAGTTGCCGGCCAAGACCAGCCGTATGGGCAGAACGCGTACTCGCGGACGTCGCAGCAAACGTATCGAGACGTAACGGGCGTGGCGGACTACGTGACGATACTGAGCCCAAATAAGCTGAACGATTTCCGGTTCCAGTATGCGCGGCGAGGGCTGCTGTACAATTTTTCGAGTTCGCCGGGGGGCGAGTATCCGGCGGTGAACATTCCGGGGTATGCGTACTTCGGGCGGGAGCCGTATTCGTACATTCAGCGCGTGGAGCACCGGTACCAGTTCACGGACAATTTTTCGTGGACGATGGGGCAGCACGCGACGAAGTTTGGCGTGGACTTTAATTACATACCGACCTCGGCGACGTTTACGGTGAATTATGGCGGGGTGTACGATTTTGGGTCGTTCAGCGCGGGAAACCTGGGATTTCCAGCGAGCTTTCCGGCGTTATCGCCAGTGCAATCGTATGGTGCGGGGCTGCCGGCGGATTTTATTCAGGGAATCGGTAGCCCAAGCGATTCGTTTACGAACAAGCCGCTGGGGGCGTTTTGGCAGGATTCGTGGCATATCCGGAAAAATCTGACGCTGAATTATGGCGTGCGGTATGACATTGAGTTTCCACCGAAGTTTACGTCGCCGGATGCGCTGGCGCTGGCGGGATATAACCTTTTGGGATTGCAAAAAGGGATTCAGACGGACACGAATAACGTGCAGCCGCGGATGGGCATTGCGTGGGATCCGAAGGGAGACGGAAAAACGGTGGTGCGGGGTTCGTACGGATTGTTCTACGACCATCCGCTGCTGGGGCTGTATTTCCTGGGCGATGCTTCGGACGGATCGAAGAGCGTGCAACTGGCGTTTGCGGGGACGGGAGGTTGCACGGTGGCGGGCGATCCAGGAAATTTGAATGCGATTCCGATATTCCAGGGGTTGCTGGTGAATCCGCTGGCTCCGCAATGCGCGCCCTCGCCGTCGGCGGCGTTGAATGCGTCTTTGGGCTATCTGCCGAATCAGCAACAGTTCCAGGCGCTGAATTTTCCGAATTCGCTATTCGTGAACCAGAACTATGTGAGCGCGGGATTCCCGCTGGGATTTCAGCCGTTCGGTTATCCGCAGGGAAAAAATTTCGTGTACGCGTATTCGGAGCAGGCGAACTTGAGTATTGAACGGGACCTGGGAGGTGGATTCACGCTGAATTTGGCGTACAACTTCAATGGGGGGCATCACATCAATCGGCCGATCAATGCGAATGCGATTCGCGGCGATTTGATGCTGGACAATTTGAACGCGGCGGTGGCGGCGGGCGTCAACCAATCGACGGATAGTCCATTTCTTGTGACGGGATGCGGAGTGGGACCGGCGGGGCCGTACGTTCCTGCGGCGCTGGTGAATTTCTTTCGGCCGTCGGGGCTGAATCCGGCGGTGGCGGAAGCGGTGCTGGCTTCCGAAGGCGCGCTGGGTGCGCAGTGCGTAGGATTAGCAAATTCGGTGCTGAAGGCGGAAGGATTAAACTCGAGCTGCGATCCCGCGAATGGGCTGACGAATTGCGTGCCGTTCAGCGACATGGACGCGAATTTTTCAAACGGGAACTCGGTGTATCACGGACTTACGGTGAATCTGAAGAAGCGGTTTACGCGCCACTATGAGTTTTTGGCATCGTATACGTATTCGCACACGATAGATGATGCAACGGACTTGCAGGCGACGCTGACGCCGCAGGATAGCTATTACCCGAATCTGGACCGGTCAACGTCGACATTTGATCAGCGGCACCGGTTTGTGTTCAGCGGCGTTTATCAGAGCGGGAAGCTGAGCGGGGACGGGTTCGCGAGTAAGTTCTTCAGCAATTGGATGCTGGCGCCGCTGGTGGAGTTCGCGTCAGGGCGGCCGTTCAACATTATTACCGGGAATGGCGACAACTTTCAGCTGTCGTCATTGACGGGGCGGCCGAATACGGTGGCAAATGCAAACTGCGGGGCGACGGTGGCTTCCAAGTTTTCGCCGACGGGAATTTTCCAAGAGCCATGCGCGGCGGGATTTGACGGGACGCTGCTCTCGTTGGACGGGAACTTGGGAAGGAACGCGGGGTTGACGCCGTGGGTGGCGTTCAGTGATATGCGCGTGGCGAAGCGGATTTATTTCAAGGAGCGGTTCAGCCTGGACCTGATTACGGACATTTTCAACATACCGAACCGGTTCAACGTGTCGGCGGTGAATGTGCTCTGGACGAACGCGGGGCAGCCGACGGCGGCGTATGATCCGCGGCAGTTTCAGTTTGCGATGAAGGTGAATTGGTAGGAGAAATCGCGGTAGACGAATCAGGCGTTAGGGAAATAACGAAAGGGTCTCGCTACCGCGAGGCCCTTTTGTTTTGGGAGGAGCTTTCCGCGGCGGACAAGTGCGGGTAAAGTAAGGGGACCGTTTCCCGAGGATGGACTGGAGAAAGAATGACAGGAGTGCTCATCGGAGTGGTGATTGTGGTGGCAGGGCTAGTGCTTTGGCTGGTGCTGCAGACATCGCAGGAACAGAAGAAGAATGCGGCACTTGAAGGGCAGTTGAGCGAATTGCGGCGGGACTTGCAGACGATTGGAACGGCCCAGGCGCAAAGCACGGGGCAGATGGCCACGATTGGGCAGAGCGTGTCGCAGCGGTTGGAGAGCGTGACGAAGGCGCTGCAGGATGGGGTTTCCAATTCGGCGCAGATAGCGACGCAGGGGCAAACGGCGATTGCGAATGAACTGAAGAACACGCGGGAGCAGATCGGGCACATTCAAAAGCAGCTGGGGGAGTTTCAAGAGTTGGGGCGAGGGATATCGTCGGCGACAAAATCGCTGGAGGCGGTGTTGGGCGGGGCGAAAACGCGCGGACTGCTTGGCGAAATGACGCTGGATCGGTTGCTGGAAGATTCGCTGGCCTCTTCGCAATACACCATGCAGTATCGCTTTGCCAGCGGGGAGACGGCGGACGCGGTGATTTTTTTGCGGGACAAGAAGCTTGTGGCTGTGGACTCGAAGTTTCCGCTGGATGCGTTCAAGAGGATAGAAGCGGAAGGAGAAGAAGCGAAGAAGGCGTTTGCGACGGCGGTGAAGGGACACGCGGACTCGATCGCGAAGAAATATATTGTGCCGGATGAAGGCACATTAGATTTTGCGCTGATGTTTGTGCCGTCGGAGAACGTGTACTATGAGCTGCTGGCGACGCAAGACAACAAGGGAGAGCAACTGGATTCGTATTGCCGGGGGAAAAATATAATTGCGGTTTCGCCGAATACGCTTTACGCCCATCTGTGCGTGATTCACATGGGGCTGCGGGGGATGCAGATAGAGGAAAATGCGAAACGCATTTCGTCAGGGCTCTCCGGAATTCAGAAGAATATGGCCACATTTACGGATGTGTTCGAGAAGCTGGGGACGCATTTGAAGAATGCGCAGCAGAGTTATGGAGAAGCGGACAAGCGGCTGGAGAAGACGCAGAGCACGCTGGAGCGGTTGATCGGGGCCGGGCCGGAAGAGGCAGGTCTGGAGAACGGGCAGGGGACGCTGGCGCTGCCGGTAGAGACGAGCGCGAAAACGCGCGCCTAAAATTCTAAAAAAACTAAAACGGGGACGGCCCTTGGACGCTCAAGGTGGACGTGCCGTATCCCTAAGAATTGTTTCCGCGAAGGCTGGCGGGAACTGCGGGTTAGTGTGGACGGGGCGTGGTGGGAAGAAGTCGGATGGAAATTTGGAAGGGGCCGCGTTTGCGGCCTATGATTTCGAAGTGGGCCTGGTTGTCGTACCCGCCGGAACTTGTGGCATTTTTGGGATTGCCGCCTTGGAGTTCGGCAATGTCAGGGGCAAGATTTTTTGCTTCCAGGGTGACTTTGTCGCGAGTGCCGCGGACGTGGACGGTCAAGCGGCGGAGGACGCCGGGGGCTAACGGAGAGGAATCGGCTTCGAGGCTGAGCGCGACGAAGACGACTTCGAGAGGGGGGCCGAGGCGTTTTGCGCAGGAGAGGTCGACGGAGGCGCGGCCGGGTTCCAAATCGGCCGGGGGCAGGACGACGAGCGAGGTGGGTGAAGAGGCGAGGACGAAGGCGGGGTCACCGGAAATGGTGATTTGGTTGGCGTCGGCGTCGCCGCAGAAGCCGCGACCAGTGATTTCGAAGCGGTCGGTGATAGAGGTGATTTGGGGGATGGAGTCGACGCGCATGGAGGTTGCGGCGGCGTCCTCAGGCGAAACCACGGTGACGGGCACGCGGGGTGGACGCCCCGGGATGGTGACGGAGATTTTGCCGGGATTAAGGGGAGCGACGAAGAGAGCGCGACCGGTGGCGTCGGTGGTGAGACGGTCTCCGTTCGAGAAGCTGATGGCCACGCCGGGAGTGAGGCGGCCGCCGGCGTCGAGAACGGCGAGAGTGGCGCGGTCGCCGGAGACGATGGTTCGCGGGAGCAGGAGAGTGCGGGCAGCGGAGGCGGGCGGCGGCTTTTGGGCGGAGGCGGTGAAAAAAAGTAGGGCGAACGCCGCCGCGAAGCTGAGGCATCGTAAAAAGAGCGGAGAGCGCTGGCGGCGAAAAGGCATGCGGAGATTGTAGTCGAGGGGCGGCGCGGTGAGGAAGTACGTGCAGGCTGGGCACCGATGGAAGAAAGAAGCCAACGGAAAGGTGCGGCCGTCTTTGCGGCATGTGAAAGTTTCAGAGTCTGGCGATAACGGGTTGTTCTTCTGGAGCGTAATTGAGGACGGTGCGGCCGGGGACGCCTTTGGACAATTTGCGCAGTTTGTAGATGTACGGACGCGGGGCTGAGCCTCGCGCGGTTTCCTCGAGACGGTAGTAGAGGTCTTCAAAGCGGACGGTGCGGGGCGGCGTCCAACCGGGCTTGGCGCGCCAGGCGCGAATTTCCAGAAATTCCTCGGCGCCGTTCACCACCACATGAAGTTCGTCGGGAACCTGCGAGAGCCGCGCGGCCAGGACTTTTTCTTTGATGGTGCCAACGTACGAAGAGACGTGGCTTTGCGAAAATGTGACGGCGCCGGCGGGTTGGGGAGCGCCGCGGCGAAAAATTTTTGTGTACATTTTTTCCAGCAAGTAGAGGGGAAAGATGCCCAGGATGGTGTCTGCTAATGCGGCGCATAAACGGACCGCACCCTCGAGACCAACAAACGCGATGGCCCAGGTGAGCGGGTGGGTGGCCCAAATCAGCAAGGCAGCAAAACCGATGTCGTGATCGGTGATGGTGGTTGGCGAATTTTGGCTGAGGACATTATCGAGGGCGCGGGAGACCCAGGTCGTCACCGAATAGGAATACCAATACATGAGGGCGACGAGAGCGAGGACGGATTCAACGAGGCTGCTGATAATGGCAGCGGCACGCCACGGCACGGCCTGATAGAACGGCAGCGCCTTTCGCCAGCGATTGGGAAGGAGCGAGAGGAACGGCCCAAGAAGGTAGATCCACATGACATGCCCCACATTGATTATAAGAGAGCCAATAGTATTCAGAGGAACGCAAGCTGGCCGGATCCGCCAAATAGTAATCCGAAGCAGATGGTCCGGCAATTACGGCGCGGGCTTGGCGACGAGGCGGTAAACCTGGGCGTCGAGGAAAAGGCGGAAGAGTTCGGGGTCGATCTCTTCGTCGCGGACGCAGAGCTTGAGGATTTCGAGGGCGCGGTCGGTGGGGACGGCCCGTTTATAGGGGCGGTCGGAGGCGGAGAGCGCGTCGAAAATGTCGCAGATGGTCATCATTTTGGCCTGGATGGGGATGGCGGGAGAAGTCAGGCCGTCCGGATAGCCGCGGCCGTTTAGTTTTTCGTGATGGGCGCGGGCTATTTCGGGGATACCGCGGTATTCGGGGGTCCAAGGAATTTGCGCGAGGAAATTGAAGCTGTGCGTGACGTGCGATTCGATTTGGCGGCGCTCGTTGGTATCGAGGCTGCCGCGGGGAATGGAGAGGTAGCGAACTTCTTCCGAGGTCAGGTAGGGGCGCTCGGCGCCGCGAGGGTCGCGGTAGGCTTTCTGGGAAATTTCGGTGAGCAGTTCGAATTCGGTGGAAGGCAGGATCGTGGGTTCATTGGCGCGAGTAATGAAATCCACGTAGCGGTCAAGTTCAGCGAGCAGGCGGGCGGCTTCGGTGTCGAGCAACTGGAGGCGAGCGCGTGTTTCCGAATCCTTGCGAGAGCGGACTAACAGGAGTTCGACTTTTTGCTGAGCGAAGCGGGCTTCGATGTCGCGGCGGATGTAGTCGAAGCGATCGAGCAGGCGGGAGAACTGAAGCGGGTAGAGCTTTTTGGCTTTGACGAGGACTTCTTCGCGGACGCCGACTTTGCCGAAATCGTGGAGTAAAGCGGCGTAGCGGAGTTCCTTCATCTGTTCGCGGGAAAATCGTAAATCCGCGTATGGCCCTTGCGGCTCGCGATCGACAGCCTCGGCAAGAGCGACGGTCATCTGGCAGACGCGCTGGGAGTGGCCGGAGGTAGTGGGATCGCGCTGCTCGATGGCTTTCACGGCGGCGTTGACAAAACCGTCAAAGAGATTTTCGATGTCGCGGTAGAGCTGTGAGTTTTCATACGCAACAGCGGCTTGGGAGGCGAGAGATAAGCCGAGACGCACGGCGCGTTCAGGAAAGGGATGGACATAGCGGTGGACGGCGTTGGCATCCGTCAGGCGGGATTGCGGGTGGCGTTTACAGTTGATCAGCTGAAGCACGCCGAGGACCTCGCCCTTTCCATTTTTCATTGGGAGGGTGATTAAAGAACGAGTGCGGTAGCCGGCTTGTTCGTCGAAGGAAGAATTGAAGTGGTAGGGACGGGACTTGGGGATGCGGTAGGCGTCGGCGAGCTCGATAACCTCGCCGTGAAGGGCGCAGTAGCCGGCCATGGAAGATTCGGTGATGGGAAGCGTGTGTTCCGTGTAGGGAAACTGGACGCTGTCGTTTTGGGTGAGCCGGAAGCGGAGCTGGCGCGTTTTTTCAGCGCCTTTCGCGAGATTTGCCGAGGAGCCGTTCGAGGTGGCGCCGGCCTGCTCCACCAGATAGAGAGAACCAGCATCGGCGCCCGTGATCTCCCGGGCCTTGCCAAGGATCAAGGCGAGAAGGCGTTCGACATCACGAGTTTCCGAGAGGGCTATGCCGACGCGGTTCAACTCTTCGAGCTCCCAACCCGCATGGGAAGCAGATAAGCCGGAATGGCGCGTGGCAGCCACTCGCTTGCGCAGCTTTCTTTTGGCTTTGGCCATGGTGAGGGATGCTCTGCCGGCCTTATCGGCCGAGCCGCCTGGTGCGAGGGAGATTATCACGGAAGCGCGGGGAGGGGCAGGCGGGTGGTGGTTGAGCCGCAGAAACAGGGTCACAAAATGGACGATTTAGTTGTACCCTCTGGAAGGGCCAAGGCGGCAAATGGCGCGAAAAACCAAGTAATCAGTTAGCGTCAGAGGCTTTCGCCGCCGGAAAGGGTCTGCTAGCGTGAGAACAGGGTTGCCAGGCAGGGGTGTGGGCACGGGAACATACGGCGAGCAGAAACGGGAGAATTTGTGCGGATCGTAAGCGGGGGCGTGACCGATTTAGGCCGGGTGCGCACGAATAACGAAGACTGCTTCCGCATCGTCGAGCCGCTGAATCTCTTCGTGCTGTCGGATGGAATGGGCGGCGAGGCGCACGGGGAAGTGGCCAGCGCGATGGCCGTGGAGACGATTGTGAAGTTCTGCACGGAGCCGGGAGGGGATGCCGGCGGCGTGGAACTGAGCAACGCCGAAGCCAGGTGGACCGAAAAAACCAAGCGGCTGACGAGCGCTGTACACCTGGCGAACAAGAGTATTTACGAATCAGCGGAAGCGCATCCCGAGCAGCACGGGATGGGAGCGACACTGACGGCAGCGTGGATCGATGGCTCGAAGTTGAGCATTGCGCACGTGGGAGATTCGCGGGCGTATCTGCTGCGAAGCGGCAATCTACAACAGCTCACGAGCGATCACTCGTTGGTGGCCGAGCAAGTGCGGCGCGGGATTCTAACGGCGGCGGAAGCGGAAGAAAGTGAAATGCAGAGCGTGCTTCTCCGCGCGCTGGGTGCTTTGCCGGATATCGAGGTGGATACCGACGAGCACACGCTGTTTGCGCGGGACATTCTGATGCTCTGCTGCGACGGGCTGACGCGCATGGTGACCGAACCGGAAATTGCGGGCACCTTGCAGGCGGAAACGGATCCGACGAGGGCCGCGGAAAAGCTGATTGCCCTGGCCAACGAGCGCGGTGGCGTGGACAACATCACCGTGATTGTGGTGCGCATGGGAGGGGAAACCAGAAGTTGGTGGTCCTGGCTATTTGGTGGAGCGGGAAAAAAAGCGGCCGGAAACGGGGCCGCAGGAGGATCGTGAGATGGCGAAGCTCAGCCTGATGTTTGAAGAGAAGACGGTCAAGGAAGTGCCGGTGGGGAGCCGGCCTGTAAGCATAGGGCGCTCGCCGGACAACGACTTGCCTGTCGACAATCTGGCGGTGTCGAACTATCACGCGCGGGTTTATTTTGAGGGCGGGCGGCTGGTCGTGGAAGACCTGGATAGCCTGAACGGGACGTTCGTGAATGATTTGCGGGTGGAACGGGCCACCTTGCACGATGGCGACTCGATCTGGGTCGGCAAACATCACATTAAGGTGGATGCTTCGGGCGATGCGCCGGTGCCGTGGGATACGGGCCGGAAGGCGAGCGCGCCGCGGATCAATGAAACCATGGTGCTGGATACGAAAGCGCGGCGGGAGATGCTGCAGCAGGCAGCGGCTACCGGCGAGCGTGTGCAGTTCGCGGCGGGGCGGCTGAAAGTGCCGACGCTGATCGTGACGAGCGGGCGAACGGATCAGAAAGAGTACATGCTGACGAACAAGCTGACGGTGATTGGGAAGTCGGCGATGGCGACGGTAAAGGTGAAGGGCTGGTTCAAACCGCCGATGGCGGCGCAGATTAATCAACGCGATGACGGCTACTATATCGGGCCGGGCGACAAGATGCCGACGGTGAATGGAGCGGCGATTACGGGGCCTGTGCGGTTGAACGATGGCGACGTCATCGAAGTCAGCGGCGTGCGCTTGAACTTCGTGTTCCGCGAATAGCGCGCGAATGGAGATGGCAGCTCCGTCAGGCGGATGGTGGCAGAGGCGGGGCGGATTTGGCCTCTACGAGCTGCTGCAGTCGTGGTGGCGTCACCGCGTTTCGTTCAGCATCAGCCTCCTGACAACCCTGGCCGCTCTCACCATTTATTACTTCACATTTCTCGGCGAAAGACCTACACCGACTTTCGTGTTCCTGCAGCGCCTGGAATACGACTCTCTCGACACCAGATTCCGGTACCGTCCGGTGAGGAAGATCACGGAGCAAGACGATACACCCATCGAGATTGTGGATATCGACCAGCGGTCGCAGGAGGTTCTCGGCAAGTGGCCTTTTTCGAGGACGCACTTCGCCAAAATGCTGGACGTCTTGCGGGAAGATGGCGCAAAAGTGGTGGCGTTTGACATCACCTTCGATAAGCCGGACCAGACGGTGGATATGTTGCGGAAGATCTGGAGGGACCTGGAAGCGCGGAAGAAAAACGGGGAGGAGATCGACCCCAAGTATGAGGCATGGCTGCAGAAACTGGTCGCGGACAACAACGCGGATGCGCAATTTGGGAAGGCGATCGACCGATTTGGGCCTGTCGTGCTGGGAAGTTTCTTTTTGAAAAAAGAAGAATTGACGGGGATTGACGATGCGACCCTGGACCAGTATGCGGATTTGATCGATTGGTATTCGATGACGCGGACAGCCATGAATCCCGCAACCGGGAAACAAGACTTTTTGGATTTGGTGCAGACTTACGATCGAGAAGGGAATTTATTCGCGGCAACGGTAGCCAACATCCCCAGTCTTGCAAATCCGGACAATCCAGAAAAGACATCCATAGGTTTCTTCAACATTTCGGCTGACCAGGATGGGGTTTTGCGCCGGACGATGCTTGTCCTCCCTTTCGGAAGGTCGAAAGACATGAACGACTGGCAGATGTTTGGCTCACTCGAACTTCAGGCAGTCAGGCTCTACCTGGGATTGCCTACGACGCAATTGTCCGTGAACTTCAACCAATTCGGGGTGGTGAGCATCAACTTCGGCGACAAGCTCAAAATCGAGCCTGACTATACGGGCCACAAGCAAATAAATTACCGCGGTCCACGAGGAAGTTATGGGTATACCTCCATTGCTGACGTGGTGACGAAAAAGTTTGAGCCAGGAAGATTCAAAGGGAAGATTGTATTGGTTGGGGCATCTGCGACCGGCATCGGCGACCAGCGTTCCACACCGTACGGCGGAATCGACTATCCGGGCGTGGAAGTGCACGCCAATGTGATCGACAACATACTGCATCAGAACTTTCTCGTGCGGGGCGCCACGCAAGCCCTTTGGGATGTGCTGGCGATTTTGTTTCTGGGTATACCTCTGGGAATCTGGATGGCGCTGGTGCAGCCACGCTGGATGTGGTTCGGCGCAGCGTTGTTCGTGCCGCTCGCGGCTGCTGACTATACGGCGTTTCGGCATGGTTGGTGGCTGAATTTTACGATTCCGGCGATGACGCTGACCGGGAACGTGCTGCTTGTTTCGCTGTACCGGGCACTGATCGAGGAGAAGGAAAAACGCAAGGTGCGTTCGGCGTTTGGGCAGTACTTGAGCCCGGAAGTGATTCGGCGGTTGCTGGTGAATCCGCGGCTTGTGGAGCCAAAGAAAACCGACATAACCGTGATGTTCAGCGACATTCGGGGGTTCACGAGCATTTCGGAGAAGTTGGATGCTCAGGAGCTAGCCCTGTTTCTGAACCAATATCTCTCGGACATGACGCGGATTGTCTTCAAGACGAACGGGACGCTCGACAAATACATTGGTGACGCGGTCATGGCGTTTTGGGGCGCGCCGTTCGAGGAGCCAGGGCATTCTGCGAAGGCTTGCAACGCGGCCCTGGAAATGATGACGCGCGTGCGCGAACTGCAAAAGAAGTGGGAAGCGCAGGGCAAACCGAGTCTTGATATTGGCATTGGCCTGAACACGGGCGTAGCCAGTGTGGGCAACATGGGTTCCGTGCTTCGTTACGGATATACCGCGCTGGGCGACGCGGTGAATCTCTCATCGCGGCTTGAAGGACTGAACAAGGACTACGGCACGCACATTATCGCGAACGAGACGACGTATCAGGGGGCGAAGGACGACGGATTTGTGTTTCGGGAGCTGGATCTGATTCGCGTCAAGGGTAAGCAGCAACCTGTTACGATCTATCAATTGATGGGGCGGCAAGCGGATTTCACGGCGGACGGTTCGGCCGAAACAGTGCGATTACAGGTGGAGGCTTTTGTGCGAGCGCGCGAGCTGTATCGTGCGCGACGGTGGAAAGCTGCTCAGGATGCGTTTCAGGAATTTCTAGAAAAATGGCCGAAGGATGGGCCGGCAGGCGTTTACCTAGAACGCTGCAAAGAATATCTTGCCGCAGAGCCGCCGGCAGAGTGGGACGGCGTGTTCGTGATGACCCACAAGTAGCCGCTTGCGTGGGACACGCAGTGCGCTCTAGGACTTCTCGACGTCAATCAAGTTGTCGGCGGGGTCGCACTCCCAGAGATTTGTCTGGAACAACAATCCTTCCACTGTCTCTTGGCGATCCACGCTCTTGGTGATCCCTTTCAAGCCGCCGGCATCAAACAGGAGTAAAATAAAGAAAAGCGGCCCCATCCACCAGCTATCACTCTGATTCATAAAGGCTTGGGCGCAATCCTTTTCCTGGAGAGGCTCAGGAAGAGCAGGCCAAAGCGGCGCAAAGAGTGGCCGGATTTGAGTCAACTTTTCTGCCAAATCTCTGGCCTAACGATATATCGTAAGGGGCAGAGGCGTACCCAAACAATTGGGTTTACGAATCTAAGAGTAGAGCCTGTTGACGGAAGAATTGTCTCAATTTGAAAAACTGGGCCGGCAGCCCTTTCTAAGAGGAAGCTTCGACATTCTATGTGGATCGTCCGATTAGCCCTTGCGAGACCCTACACCTTCGTGGTCCTCGCTCTGGTCATTGTCTTATTGACGCCGGTGGTGCTGCAGCGCACGCCCACGGACATTTTCCCGGAGATCAACATCCCAGTGATCAGCCTGGTGTGGAATTACGTTGGGCTCGAGCCGCAAGAGATGGAGCAGCGCATCACCACCAACTCGGAACGCGCCGTGACCACGCTGGTGAACGACGTCGAGCACATCGAGTCGCAATCTCTCAACGGCATCGCGGTCGTCAAAATTTACTTCCAGCCGACCGCCAACGTACAAGCCGCGCTGGCCCAAACGACCGCCATCGTGCAAACGATTTTGAAAAGCTTGCCACCCGGAACAACGCCGCCTCTTGTGGCGATTTTTTCTGCGTCGACCGTCCCCGTCATCCAAATTGGATTGACCAGCGACAGCTTGAGCGAGCAGCAACTCTTCGATTTTGGAAACAACTTCATCCGCACGCAACTGGCAACCGTGCAGGGCGCGGCTCTTCCCTTTCCCTACGGAGGAAAACAGCGCGTCATCTCCGTCGACATCGATTCCACCGCATTGCAGTCCAAGGGCCTTTCGCCGGTGGACATCGTAAACGCCATCAATGCCCAGAACCTCATCCTGCCGACCGGAACGGTGAAGCTGGGTTCGCTCGAGTATCTCGTGGAGATGAACGGCAGCTCCTTTGACGGTGGACGGTCTGAACGATCTGCCGGTCAAAACGTCAACGGCGCGACGATTTACATGAAAGACGTTGCTCATATTCGCGATGGATTCACGCCGCAGACCAATATCGTCCGCGTAAACGGGCAGCGCGGCGTTCTGATGAGCACTTATAAGACCGGCGGCGCTTCGACGCTCGACATCGTCGACCGCGTCAAACTCGTCTTGCAAAATTATGCCTCCTCCTTGCCGGAGAGCCTGCACGTCTCGACTTTTTTGACCAATCGCTGTTCGTGCGCGCTTCGATTCAGGGAGTCTTGCGCGAAGCCCTGATCGCCGCGTGCCTCACCGCCGTGATGATTCTGATCTTTCTCGGAAACTGGAAGAGCACCCTGATCATCGCGGTTTCTATTCCTCTCTCGATTCTCGTCAGCATTTTGATGCTCAGCGCACTCGGGGAAACCATCAACATCATGACGCTGGGAGGGCTGGCGCTGGCCGTGGGGATTCTGGTGGACGACGCGACCGTGGAAATCGAAAACATCAATCGCAACCTGGCCATGGGGAAGGAAACGGTTCAGGCGATTCTCGACGGCGCGCAGCAAATTGCCGTTCCCGCATTTGTTTCCACACTATGCATTTGCATCGTCTTTCTTCCGATGTTCTTTCTTGTCGGGCGTGGCGAAATTCCTGTTCGTGCCGCTGGCCGAAGCAGTCAGCTTCGCGATGCTGGCCTCCTACGGGTGGTCGAGAACTATCGTGCCGACCATGGCTATGTATCTCCTCAGTAGCGCGGACGAATACAAGCCTGAAGAGCATGTTGGTGAAAAACAGGGCTTCTTCCGGCGCTACCAGCAGAAATTCGAGCATGGCTTCGAGAGATTCCGCGAGGGTTACCGTAACGGCCTGGCTTCCGTGCTGGAATGGCCTAAGTTGTTTAGCGTGTGCTTCCTGATTTTCTGTATTCTCTCGGTCTGGCCTCGTCGGGCGTTCTCGGCAGGGATTTCTTTCCCAAGGTCGACGCCGGGCAAATTCGTTTGCACTTCCGCGCCCGGACGGGCTTCCGTATCGAAGAGACCGCGCGCCTCGCCGATGAGGTGGATGCCGCCATCCGCGAAACGATTCCTGCGAAGGAATTGCAAACGATTCTCGACAACATCGGCGTGCCTTACAGCGGCATAAACCTCAGCTACAGCAACTCCGGAACGTTTGGCACTTCCGACGCTGAGATCCTGGTGCAGTTAAAAGAAGAGCGCGGCAAGCCGACCGGCGCCTACATCAACGACCTCCGTGAAAGGCTGCCGCAAAGATTTCCCGGTGTGCAGTTCTTCTTCCAGCCCGCGGACATCGTGACGCAAATCTTGAACTTCGGGACGCCAGCGCCGATCGACGTCGCGGTTACAGGAGCGAACCAGCGCGGCAACTATGTTGTGGCGGAGAAGCTCGCGAAAGAAATCCGCCATATTCCCGGGGCCGTGGACGTGCACGTGCAGCAGGCTTTCGATGAGCCGACTCTGCACATGGACGTGGATCGCACGCGCGCGCAATCGGTTGGGTTGCAAGCCAGGGATGTGGCGCAAAACCTGCTGGTCTCGTTGAGCTCCAGCTTTCAGACCTCGCCGGCATTCTGGCTCGATCCCAAAAACGGTGTCGACTACAACGTAGCCGTGCAAATCACCACAATATCGCGTGGACAGTTATCAGGCGTTGGAAAATACGCCAGTGACTGGCACTGCGCCCGGTACGCCACCCCAAATCATCGGGAATCTCGTGAATATCAGCACAACGGCGCGGCAAGCGGAGATTTCTCATTACAACATCCAACCAATGATTAACGTGTACGCCGCCGTAGATGGCCGTGACCTGGGAGGGGTCTCGGACGAGATCCTGAAACGCGTGGCCGAAGTTAAGAACGAACTGCCGCGGGGCAGCCACATCGAGGTGCGCGGACAGGTGCAAACGATGCGCTCCTCGTTTCGCGGCCTGGGCTATGGACTGATTGGCGCGATCCTCCTCGCCTATCTATTGATCGTCGTGAACTTCCAGTCGTGGCTGGATCCGTTCATCATCATCACGGCCCTGCCCGGCGCCCTTGCGGGCATCTGTTGGATTTTGCTTTTGACGCATACGACTCTCAGTGTTCCCTCGCTCACTGGCGCGATCATGTGCATGGGCGTGGCGACGGCCAACAGCATTCTGATGGTCTCGTTCGCGCGCGAGCAGTTGAGCGAAGGAAAGTCCGCACGCGAAGCCGCTCTGCAAGCGGGCTTTGTGCGCGTCCGCCCGGTGTTGATGACCGCCTTGGCGATGATTATCGGCATGGTGCCGATGGCCATCGGTCTCGGCGAAGGCGGCGAACAAAACGCTCCTCTGGGCCGCGCCGTGATTGGCGGACTGATTTTTGCGACCTTCGCGACACTGTTTTTTGTTCCTTGCGTCTTCTCCATGATTCATGGAAGGCGCGAGCGGAGAAAGCAGCGTAGCCAATTGCCATCTCCTGCGTTAGCCTAGGCAGAAAAGAGTTCGCGGAAAGAGCGGAGTACGGACCATGAAAGAAGGCGGATCACAGATGGACCCCGAGCAAGGAGGGCAACGGCCTCGAAAAGGCACCCATCTTTTCAAGTTTCTGATTGGAGCTGTAATCGTCCTGGTCATCTTGGGCGCATTCACTCTGTTTCAGCGCCGCGCGCAATACCACGCCCTGGCAGAAGAAACCGAAACGCTGGCGATTCCTACAGTCGCGGTCACACATCCCACATCGGAAGTGGCGCAGGAAGACCTCGTGCTACCCGGCACGCTCCAGGCCTACGTGGAATCGCCCATTTACGCCCGTACGAACGGATATTTGCAGAAGTGGTACCACGACATCGGAACCCGCGTGCCCAAGGGCGAACTCCTGGCGGACATCGACACTCCCGAAGTGGACCAACAGCTTTCGCAAGCGCGCGCGGACCTGAACACGGCGCAGGCAAACGCGAACCTTTCCAAGATCACCCAGGCGCGGTATCTGGAACTTATCAAAACAGACGGAGTTTCCAAGCAGGAAGTGGATAACGCCGTTGGCGATTACGAAGCGAAGGCAGCCACGGTTCAATCTTCGCAAGCGAATGTGCGGCGGCTGGAAGAGCTGGAATCCTTCAAACACGTGTACGCCCCGTTCAGCGGAGTCATCACCCGGCGCAATATCGACACCGGAACGCTGATCAACGCGGGCAATGGAGGCGCCCAGCAAGAGCTGTTCACGCTTGCACAAACCGATCCCATTCGCGTTTACGTAAGCGTACCGGAAATGTATTCGCCCTCCGTCCGCGCTGGGCTTGGCGCCTACCTCGAACTGGCGCAGTATCCGGGGCAGCAGTTTCAGGGAAAAGTGGTGCGCACCGCGGAAGCCATCGATCCCGCTACGAGAACGCTTCTGACGGAAGTCGATGTACCGAACAAGAACGCGCAACTCTTTCCCGGTGGCTACTCGCAGGTTCACTTGCAAGTGAAGGTAGCGGCTTCCCGCGTGCAGGTGCCGGTGAATGCGCTGCTGTTCCGCGCCGAGGGATTGCGTGCAGTGGTGGTGGACGCGAATCACAAAGCGCATCTGCGGCAGTTGACGATCGGGCGCGATTACGGCACCTCGCTGGAAGTCTTGCAAGGACTCGAACCCACGGACTGGATCGTGCTGAACCCCCCGGACTCGCTGGACGAAGGCCAGGAAGTGCGCGTCAAACAACTCGCACAAGCGGGTGCTGCTGGCGCACCGGGGCAGGCCCCGCCCTCGCAATCGAAGGCTCCGAACGCGGCCGCGGCGCCCGGAGCGAAGCAGTAATGATGCGAAGGAAACTCTGCCTCGCATTTCTGGCCGCGCCCGGCATGGTTCTGCTGCTCGCGGGATGCACGGTTGGACCGAAATACCAACGCGCCACTGCGCCCACGACTGCGAAGTGGGACGTTTCCGAACCTTGGAGACAAAGCGATCCGAAAGACGCCGCCCCCAAGGGCGAATGGTGGGGCGTTTTCCACGACGACGAACTGAATGCATTAGAAAAAGACGCCCTGGCGGCGAACCAAACGTTGCAAGCGGCGGTTGGAAACTACAATCAGGCGCACGCCGCTGCCGCAATTCAGGTCGCGACCCTATTTCCGACCTTCGGTGTCGCTCCGAGCGCCGAACGACAGAGACTTTCGGGCAACCGCCCTCCAAGCGGCGGTGTTCCGCCGTTGCGGCCGGTTACGCAAAATGCGTTCACTTTGCCGTTTACTGTGGGCTACGAAGTGGATTTGTTCGGGCAGCGACGCAGGACGATCGAGGCAGCCGAAGCGTCGTATCAGGCTAGCGCGGCCAATCTGGAAAATGTCCGCCTTGTCATTACGGCGGAATTGGCGGGCGATTACTTCACGCTTCGCCAACTGGACTCGGAACTCGGCATCTTGAACCGCACTGTAGACGCGCTGAAGCGGGGCCTCGAGCTTGTGGATTCGCGCCATAAGGGTGGCGTGGCCTCGGGGCTCGACGTCGCCCAGGAAGAGACGCTGCTTCAGACGACCCGCACGCAGGCTACTCTTTTGCTGCAACAGCGAAAACAATTTGAGGATGCGATCGCCGCGCTCGTCGGCAAACCGGCGCCCGACTTTCACATTCCCGTGAGAGAGCTGAATGCCGAGCCTCCGCCCATTGCTCTGGGGCTGCCTTCGGATTTGCTGGAGAGGCGCCCGGACATCGCCCAAGCCGAGCGGCAGATGGCCGCTGCCAATGCCGAAATTGGAGTGGCGAAAGCGGCGTACTATCCTTCGCTGAATCTTTTTGGCAATGGCGGGTGGCAAGCTGCCGACATTGCCAAGCTGGCCAACGTCTCGAGCACGTTCTGGGCGCTCGGTGCGAACGTGGCTGAAAGTATTTTTACGGGCGGAGCGCGTCGCGCTCAGGTCGAATTTGCAAAATCCGGCTACGACGTCAGTGTGGCGAACTACCGCCAGTCCGTGCTCTCGGCGTTTCAGGAAGTGCAGGACGACGTAACCGGGCTCTCGGTCCTCGAACAGGCGAAGGATACGCAGCAACTCGCTGTGGATGCGGCGCGCCGCACTCTGGATCTGTCCCTCGATCGCTATCGAGGCGGGCTGGTCAGCTATCTTGACGTCGTCACCGCCCAACAGAACTTGCTGAACAATGAGCAGGAGGCCGCGGTGATTCAAGGGCAGCGGCTTGTGACCAGCGTCCTTCTGGTCAAGGCGCTCGGCGGAGGATGGGATGCGTCGAGCTTTGCCGCAGTGCAGGTCAAACCGAAGTTGAAGGATGTCGTCGCGCCCTGATTACAATGGCTCCTATCCCTGAAATGCAGATCGGACGCGAACAGATCTCCGCAACCGAAAAAGTTATCCGGCCTCACATTCGCCGGACGCCCGTCATCGAGTTAAACGGCAGCGAGTTCGGCCTCGACTCCTTTCCCCTCATTTTCAAACTCGAACTGCTCCAGCATTCCGGCTCCTTCAAGGCGCGCGGCGCGTTTGCGAATCTGCTGCTGCGAGAGATTCCGAAAGCCGGTGTTGTCGCCGCTTCGGGCGGCAATCACGGCGCGGCCGTGGCCTATTCGGCCATGAAGCTCGGTGTTCCTGCAAAAATCTTTGTACCCACCGTGGCCTCGACGGAAAAAATGGAACGCATTCGCGCCTACGGAGCGGAACTCGTCGTGACCGGCGAGCGCTACGCCGAAGCCCTGGCCGCAAGTGAACGATGGGCCTCCGAGTCGGGCGCTCTCAAGATACACGCCTATGACCAGATCGAGACGCTTCTTGGCCAAGGATCGGTTGGTCTCGAATTCGAGCAGCAATCTCTTGATATCGATTCTCTTCTCGTCGCGGTTGGCGGTGGCGGCCTCATCGGCGGCGTCGCCTCCTGGTATGCGAATCAAATCAAAATTGTTGGCGTCGAGCCCGAGGCAGCGCCCACATTGCACAACGCCTTGCAGGCAGGTCATCCCGTGGACAGCCCCGCGGCAGGAATCGCCGCTGATTCGCTCGCTCCCAAGCAAGTTGGGGCGCTGATGTTTCCCGTCGCCCAAAAATTCGTCAGTGGCGTGACACTTGTGACCGACGACGCCATTCAGCAAGCTCAACAATCGCTATGGAAAGTCCTGCGTGTCGTCGCGGAACCCGGCGGAGCTGCCGCCTTCGCTGCACTGTTATCCGGCCGTTATAAACCGCTGCCCGGCGAACGTGTTGGTGTACTGATCTGCGGCGGAAATACGGCTGCCGTTGATTTTGCTCGCTCTACTAGCCACATTTCAAAAGAACAACCGCCGCCCTCGGCCAGCAGAGCGGCATCCCCTTTGATCAAAGGTGACTGAGATGTCCGTCTACGACAAATTGAGTTCCATGGGAATCTCCTTGCCTCCGGTCGCTCCGCCAGCCGCGGCGTTCTTACCTTTTGTGCGTGCGGGAAATTTGCTCTTCGTCTCCGGCCACATCGCGCGGAAAGACGGCCAGCCTTGGGCCGGAAAGCTCGGCGCGGAGCTCACCACCGCTCAGGGAAAAGAGGCTGCAAGAGAGGTCGCCATCCAATTGATGGGAACGCTCCACGCGGCCACAGCTGATCTGAACCAGATCGCGCGCATCGTGAAGCTGCTGGTCTTGGTGAACAGCACCCCGTCTTTCACCGAGCAGCATCTCGTCGCCAACGGCGCTTCCGAGCTATTCGGTGAAGTCTTCGGACAGACCGGCAAGCACGCCAGGAGCGCCTTCGGCGTCGCCCAAATCCCGCTTGGCGCCTGCGTGGAAATCGAACTCATCGCGGAACTCTCCGCGTAGAGGCAACCGCTTGCCTTTCTTTGAGTGAAGAATCCGCGAACTTGACTACTCGGAACTATCCAGGCGGCCAGCGGAACTGACGGCCGCCGAGTAAATGCAGATGCAAGTGGAACACCGATTGGCCAGCGCCCGCGCCGTTGTTAAAGACAGTGCGATAGCCGTCGAGCAAATTGCGCTCGCGGGCGAGTTTCGCCGCGACGAGATGCAACTTACCGATCACGGCTTGGTCATCCGCGCCTGCATCATCCAGAGACACAAAATGTTTTCGGGGGCATAGCAGGATATGCGTCGGCGCCTGCGGGCTGATGTCTTCGAACGCGAAAATATCGGGATCTTCGTAAACGATTTTCGACGGGATCTTTTTCGCGGCAATTTTGCAAAACAGACAGTCAGCGCTCATCAATTCCCTCCCCCGGGCGTGGCTTCATCGAGGCGCACGACAAACGGCGTAAAGCCTTCGCGGCTGCGAAGCAGTTCGCCAAATTGGCGCGCGGCATCTTCCCCGGAAACCTTGCCGACGCGCACGCGGTAGAACGTGCCGTCAGGCGAATCGTACTGCTGAATGAAAATCGGTGAATAAGAAAGATTCAAGCGGTCGCGCAAACGCTGCGCGTTCGTTTGATCGCGAAAGGCGCCAACCTGCACGGTAAAAAATCCTCCAGTGACATCCACGCCGGGCGTAAGCACCTCCACGCGCACAGGCACGACGCCTGGCCCAATGGATTCAATCTCGCGCGCCGCAGCGAGCGAAAGATCGATGATGCGATTGTCTACAAACGGCCCGCGATCCGTGATGCGCACCGTCGTTGATTTGCCGTTGTTAAGATTCGTCACGCGCACCATCGTTTCAAACGGCAAAGTGCGGTGTGCGGCTGTCAGCTTGTACATGTCGTAGATTTCGCCATTCGAGGCACGGCGTCCATTGAACGGCACGCCATACCAGGAGGCGTTGCCTTCTTCCATGTAGCCGGCCGGCGCCACGCCCTGCGATGGCTTGCTGCGTCTTGGTGAAGGTGCGGGAGAAGGCGTCCCCGGCGGAGGCGACGGTTGGGGAGCTGTCGATCGTTTCGTGGCTTCCATCGTGTCCGGCGATGCGGCGGATGGTTGCGACGGAGCAGGTTGACTGCCCGCGCTGACGTGGCGCGAAGCACATCCGGCGATCAGGACAAGCAGGAACAGGCAAGCGCGGTTCAGCAGAAATTTCAGCGGATGGGAGAGCAGCGATCGGCGGCGCGTGGCCTGGACGTGCGTCACAAATCAGCTCGCGTCATGGCTGCGATGGCGGTTTCGGCTCATCCTTTTCGGGCCGTGCGGAAGTGCGCGATTCGATCCAGCTAGCCGCTTCGCTGATCTTTTCCGAAACCTCGCGCAAAAATTGCGCGGTGCGCTTCTCCGTTTCGGGCGCGACATCCTCTTTCACGAAACTTTTCACTCGCGCGAGTTCTTCGTCGACCCGCTTTCCAAAATCCTCAAAATTGTTGATTTTCTTCAAGCGCGAAACCTCCTCGTCAATCCGGCGGCCGAATTCCTCGAATTTGTCCATGGTAATGTCCGCGGCTCCTCGTTCCGGGTAAAACTCTGCGAATTCTGTATTATAGGAACGCGGTGCGTGGCTCGCAAGGAGGAGAATTGGCGCTTTCGTATGTGTGGCAGCAGCGTCTGGAGCGCTGGAAGATTTTTCTGCGTGGAATTTTCGGAGGGGGAGGAGAACAGCAGCGCCGTCCGCAGATTTGCCCCGCGTGTGGCGCGTTAGTCGGCATCAGCGCCACGCGCTGCCACGTTTGCGGCACGAGCCTGCGTTTTTCGCTGGCGGCCTTAAGCAAGAAATTTTCCGGCGTCTTCGGCGAGCATGAGGCGCCTGTGACAACCGCGCTCTTGATTGCAAACGTCTTGATGCTTGGCGTGAGCTGGATGGCCATTGCAGCTGCGGGAGGAGGTGGCGGGCTGAGCATTCTGTGGGGACTGAGCGGCATATCGCAGGTCCGGCTCGGCATGAGCATTCCGTTGCCGTATCTTGTCGCGACTCACGAATGGTGGAGACTCGTCACCGCGATGTTTCTGCATGGCGGCTTGCTACACATCGGCTTCAACATGATGGCGCTCTTGCAGCTCGGTCCGGCCATCGAGGAACTGTACGGTTCCGCCCGATATCTGTTTATCTACCTTTTCACGGGCGCGTTTGGATTTCTCATCAGCGCCAGTTTTGGGAGACATTTTTCTCTCGGGGCCAGCGGCGCCATTCTGGGTCTTGTGGGCGTGATGTTGGCCGTCACGACCAAGCGAGGGGGCGCCTCCATGCGGGACTTGCGCTCGAAATTGATCAGTTCCGTCGTATTTCTCTTTGTGATCGGCTTCATGGGCATGGGGATAGACAACTACGCTCACGGCGGAGGCTTGCTAGCCGGATTCCTTCTTGGAAAGATTCTAGCGGACCGGCAGCCGATGAACCCCGGGGAAAAACGTAACGCTGCGTTACTCGGCTGGCTCTCGGGCCTGGTGATCATCGCGTGCTTCGCGCTCATGATTCTGCACTACCGTGACCCTTTGTAGAGGTCTTCAGCACAGCCTTCCCCAGGGACAGGAAAAGTGGGTTACTCTACACTCAGTACAAGGCGCCAACCGTGGATCCACATTCGATCGTCGTCGTGAGTTTGCACTCGCCCAAAGAGAAAGTCTGGGGCGAACTTTTGGACATTAATCCTTCCGGCGTCACGCTGCGCGGAATCGATCTGAATTCTTTCGACCATTTTATCCGCCAGCTCAACGAGCCGGACGGCGAACGCATCGGGCTGCCCACCATCTTTTTCCCGATGAATCGCGTCGAGCGCGTGTCTCTGGATGAGCCGACTGGCTCCATCCCCTCGATGAACGAACTTTTCGCTCGCAAAATTGGCCGGACACTCACCGACTATCTCTCCCAATTCGCGTGATGCAATTTGCGCAACAAGGGCCGCCGGAACTGCGCTATCCTGAATCGCAATGAAAGGCCGCATCTGGACGGTTCCCAATCAAATCACTTTGCTTCGGCTCGGCTTCCTGCCGTTCTTTCTTATTCTTATTTCCTACGAGCGTTATAAGTGGGCTTTGCTGGTGCTTGTTGTCGCCGGCCTTTCCGATGGGATCGACGGCCTGCTGGCGCGCCGCCTAAATCAGCGCTCGTCTCTTGGCGCTTACCTCGATCCTATCGCCGATAAACTCCTGCTCTCGTCTTCGTTCATCATTTTGGCGTTTAAGAAGCAGATCGCGTGGTGGCTCACGATTATCGTTTTCAGCCGCGACATTCTGATTCTGGTTGTGGCTGTAGTGATTCTGCTCATTTCCGGGTATCGCCCCTTTCCGCCAAGCATCTACGGAAAATTGACCACGACTGTCCAGATCATTCTGGTTTTCACGGTGGTGCTTTCCGCTGCATATCCAGATTTTCACCTTGAGAAGATCATCCACCTCCTGGTCTATGGCGTCACTTTTTTCAGCATATTTTCCGCGCTCCACTATTCGTTCAGCACGGCGCGGCATTTGAGCGGCCCTTCTTCTACTTCGTAAGGAAAAACATTTACACAGAGATCGCGGAGAGCACAGAGGGGACCGAGAAAACCGCTCCGCAGTTCAGACTAGCATTGGTTTGGGGCCTGCGGCCGGAACCAACAATAGGGGCTCGGTCAAAGCTTGGACTTGTTCGAAGGTAGCGTCCGGGGCAAGCTCGCGCAGGACGAGTCCCTCGGAAGTGACATCGATGAAGGCAAGTTCCGTAACGATGTGATCGACGACTTCCACGCCGGTCAGCGGAAGCGTGCATTTTTTTAGGATTTTCGGTTTGTTGTCGCGCGTGGCGTGTTCCATGGCGATGAAAACGCGCTTGGCACCGGCGACCAAATCCATCGCTCCGCCCATGCCTTTCAGCATTTTCCCGGGGATGGCCCAATTGGCGAGGGTTCCCTTTTCATCCACCTGGAGCGCGCCGAGAACGGTTAGGTCGACGTGGCCGCCGCGAATCATCGCAAAAGAATCGGCCGAGGAAAAATACGAAGTGCCGGGAAGCTCAGTAACCGTTTCCTTTCCTGCGTTGATGAGATCGGGATCGACTTCCGATTCCGTGGGATACGGGCCGACGCCAAGCATGCCATTTTCGGATTGGAGAATCACGTCCATGCCTTTTGGGACGTAATTCGCAATCGCCGTCGGCATGCCGATGCCAAGATTCACGTAGTAGCCGTCGCGCAGTTCGAGAGCAATGCGCCGTGCAATCCGTTCTCGTTTTTGGTCGTCTGTCATCGTCAAGTCACCATCGCGTACCACACCAAAAGGAACGTAGCGGCAGAAATCGGCAGCGCAAATCGCCACAATTTCGAGCGCAAGATCGTGGCAACAACGGCGAACACGAGAACTACCGCCATAATCTTAAACGCTTGAAAACCGGTGACGTTCGGCAAGAGAACAACCTTCGGGAACAGTAGAATGAGAATGACTCCTATCCAGAATGTCAGGCAGCACAAAAGGCTCGCAGCCGCAAATGCGTGGCCGGCAACAGTCTGCACCTTGTAGTTGCTCATGACTTCCTCGTGGTGCGGCGCTCAATGCGTTTTTCGTGGGCGGCGCCTGGCAGGATGGCGTTTACGTAGATGCCGGGGGTGTGAACCTGGTCCGGCGGAAGCTGGCCGAGGTCGACTAGCTCTTCGACTTCGGCGATTACGTAATCGGCGGCGGTGGCCATCATGGGATTGAAGTTGCGCGCGGTCTTGCGATAGATGAGATTGCCCCAGCGATCGCCTTTCCAGGCTTTGATGAAGGCGAAGTCGCCGCGGATGGCGCGCTCGAGAACGAACTGGCGGCCGTCGAAGTCACGCGTTTCCTTGCCTTCGGCGACCATGGTGCCGACGCCCGTCGGCGTATAGAACGCGGGAATGCCTGCGCCGCCGGCGCGGAGGCGTTCGGCTAGCGTGCCTTGCGGGTTCAGCTCGACTTGCAGCTCGCCGCTCAACACCAACTGCTCGAAGAGTTTGTTCTCGCCGACATAGGTCGAGACCATTTTCTTGACCTGGCGATTTTGCAGCAGGATGCCGATGCCAAAATCATCGACCCCGGCGTTGTTGCTGACGATGGTGAGGTTTTTTGTCCCTTTGTGGCGGACGGCGGCGATCAGATTTTCTGGTATGCCGCAGAGGCCGAAGCCACCCATCAGGATTGTGGCTCCATCGGTGAGATGGGCTATGGCGGCATCGGCGGAGGGGACGCGTTTGTCCATAGGAGAATGCCGGATGGCTGCAAAGGAAGGCGACAGGCTGAAGCCTGCCCCACCCACGCCCGAGGAGCAGTTTACTCCAAGACGCTGGCGGCGCGAAGCCTCTAACGAGATCGAGGGCTGGTCTGGGCAAGGTTAAAACCCCCGGCGGCGCTTTGGTTCTGGCTTTAATTCAAAATATCGATATTATAGTGGGATTTAATTCATGGTCGAGGATGGTCCTGATGAAAATGAATGAGTTGTGGCGTTTGCGGGGCAAAGCCTCCGCAACGGTCGGATTTTCTCTTCTTGCTGCCATCGCAGTCCTGAGTCTTGCCTACGCCACCACTGTTTATGCCCAGCACCGTATGCACGGGCAACCGGTCAAAGAAGACCGCAACCATCCCTGGATGAATGCCAGCCTCTCTCCCGACGAGCGCGCGGAGATGGTGCTCAAAGAGCTGACTCTCGACGAGAAGATCAATCTCTTGCACGGCATGGGCATGCCTGGCTGGCCACGGGAGGTGCAGAATCCCGAGCCGGAGCTTGGCAACGGCGGCGCGGGATTTGTGCTCGGCGTGCCGCGGCTGGGGATTCCCATCATTCAGATGAGCGATGCAGCCTACGGCGTGCGCAGCAGCGCGGAGAATGGGCGGTACTCAACGGCGCTTCCTTCCAACGTTGGCGCGGCAGCAAGCTGGGACCCGGAGGCCGCGTGCGCGTTCGGAACGGTCATCGGAAAGGAACTGCGCGCGCAAGGCTACAACATGACTCTGGGCGGCGGCGTAAACATCACGCGCGAGCCAAGAAACGGCAGAACGTTTGAGTATATGGGCGAAGACCCGGTGCTGGCGGGAACGCTGGTCGGAAACTTGATGAAGTGCGAGCAGGCGCAGAACGTGATCGGCGATATCAAACATTACGCGGTGAACGATCAGGAAAACGGGCGAAATGAGGTGGACGTAATCATCAGCAAGCGCGCCATGCGGGAGAGCGACCTTCTGGCGTTTGAAATTGGAGTTGGGATAGCGCAACCTGGCGCGGTGATGTGCTCGTACAACGCAGTGAACGGGGATTTTGGCTGCGAGAATAAATACCTGCTGACGGACGTTTTGAAGAAAGAGTGGGGGTTCAAGGGTTTTGTCGTTTCGGATTGGGGCGGAACGCACAGCACGATAAAAGCTTCGGCGGCGGGATTGGACAACGAGGAACCGCTTGACGAGTTTTTTGGAGCAAAGCTGAAAGCGGCTGTCGAAGCAGGAAAAGTTTCGAAAGAGGAGCTCGACGACCATGTGCGGCGCATCCTGCGGGCGGAGTTTGCCTGCGGAATCATTGATCATCCGGCACAGAAGGCCGTGGCAGACGTCGAGGGAGACCTGGCGGCGGCTCAAAAGGTGGAGGAAGGGAGCGCCGTGCTTTTGAAGAATGCCGCGTGGTTGCTGCCGCTGAAGCGCGATGCGGTGAAGTCGATCGCGGTGATTGGGCCGCATGCAAATAAGGGGATGATGTCGGGGAGCGGGTCGGCGCAGGTGGACGCGCCGGGGAGGCCATCGGCGGGATGGATGGCACAGGTGTGGTTTCCTCCGTCGCCCTTGGCGGCCATGCAAGCCAAATTCCCCGGGGCGAAAGTGCAGTTTGATTCAGGGGCGAACCTGGAGAGTGCGGCGACTTTGGCGAAGAATTCGGACGTCGCGATCGTATTCGCGTATCAATGGGAGAGCGAAGGAATGGATCTGGAGAATTTGTCGCTGCCCGTAAAGCAGGACGACATCATCGCAGCGGTAGCGGCGGCAAATCCGAAAACGATCGTGGTGCTGGAGACGGGCACGGCGGTGACGATGCCGTGGCTGGATAAGGTGGGCGCGGTTCTTGAAGCGTGGTACGCAGGAAGCAGAGGCGCGGAGGCCGTCGTCAATATCCTGAGCGGCGAAGTGAATCCCAGCGCGAAGCTGCCAATGACCTTCCCCAAGAGCGAAGCGGATTTGCCTCATCCGAATCTCACGAAGCCAGGTCCGGGAGAGACGGGCGAAGCAGCCGTCATGAAAACAGGCGAGGCTAAGCCTACGTTCACGGTGCGCTATGACGAAGGGCTGAAGGTCGGCTACAAGTGGTATGACGCGGAGAAGAAGCCAGTACTGTTTCCCTTCGGATACGGGCTCTCGTACACGACGTTCGCCTATTCGGGATTGAAAGTGACGGCCGGAAAAGAAACCACTGTCAGCTTTACGGTGAAGAACACGGGAAAGCGCGAGGGAGCGGAGATTGCCGAGGTTTACGCCGCGCTCCCGGCCAGTGCCGGCGAGCCGCCAAAGCGGCTTGTGGGCTGGAGCAAAGTCTGGCTGAAGGCCGGCGAGAGCAAAGAAGTCAACGTCAGCGTGGATGCGAAGTACTTGTCCAACTATGACGAGTCGGCCGGCGGGTGGAAGCTCTTGCCGGGAGGCTACACCTTCCTTGTGGGCGGGTCTTCGCAGGCTTTGCCGCTCAGCGCCAAAGCCGAGTTGAAATAGGAAAAATAAAAATCGAACTGCGACGAATTGGCTTGGTCGCAGTGTGCGCGGACGGTCTGCCGTACGCCTGGCACTCGCTATTGCACTTGGCTCCACGCTGCCTTCCGCCAGAACGGATGGCCTGAGAGTCGCGACGCAGCCACCAGGAAGAGCAGCCCGAGTACGACAACCCCAGGCACAATGACCCACCGGCCCTCCACTCCGTCGACGACTGCGTCCACTAATTGAATGAAGGCAGTCAGCAAAACAAGTGTGTTCAGAACGCCTTTGGCTCGATAGAGCAACGACGCAACCAGCAAAAGGGCGAGCGCGCCGTTGCGAGAAAAAAGGTAACCCGCATAAATGTGGACTGCCGCGTTGATTTCGTCATGAGGCGAAACCAGCAGCACAGGATTCACGAGCGCTATGAGCGCTCCCGCGGCCATCAGCAATGCACCCAAGACCACTATCGTTTGCAGCCACCAAGGGAATGCGTTGCTCGGAGGCTGTGGGCGTGCGGTATTTGTCAACTGCATTGGGCCGGCATTCTTTACATTGGGCATGGCTATGCTCCATCTGGACCGCACCGCGCACTCCGTCGTGGCGGCTTAGAGATGGTTACGTGGGCCGCATGTCAAAAGTTACCGGCGCCCGCCCCAAGCTGGCAGGGCGACTCGTTTCACGAATCCATGCTAAAACTCGGTGGCAGAAGCGCGGTTGGACTTGTGCAGGGCCAACCGGGAGAGAGGCTGCCTCATGCTCAATCACAACTCAAACTTCAGTCAGACGCTATATCGAAGTATCCCCACTCGGAAAACGAGGAGTGGCCATGGGGTGCTTCGTTGGCTGGCGGTGACTTCGTTAGCGCTGCTGGTTTGGGCTCCAGCGAACTGCGCGCAGACTGGCAATCCCGCGCCGGCTTCGGCCGAGGAAGTGAAGCAGTTGCGCGACGTCGTACAGAGCTTGCTGACGCGTGTCACGCAACTGGAAAACGAACTGAAACAGCGGCCGCCTTCATCAGTTGAGAAATTCGATAGAGATGCATCCATTGCCAAGGGTGGGCCCGCTGCAAGCTCAGACGCGGCGACGGGTTCACTCGCGCCGGCGCCCTCTACTGGCGTGGAGGCATCAACCACGTTAGCAAGAATCGCGCCCGCATCCACACAAAGCGCCGCGTTAGAAGCGACCAAAGAGCAAACCAACGCCGTCGATCGCGCGATTCTTGACTATCTGCACGGAGCCACTCTGAATTTCGCGCTGGACGAATATTATTCCTACAACTTCAACAATCCGGTCGGCCGCGTAAACGCCCTTCGCGCCTACGACGTCCTGAGCAATAACATCAGTTTGAACCAGGCGGACGTCGTCTTCGAGCGCCCGCCTGATCTCGACGCTGGCCGCCGCTTCGGCATGCGCGTGGATTTACAATTCGGCCAGGCCACAGACACTCTTCAGGGAAATCCTTTGAACGAGCCACGCCCCGATATCTATCGAAATATATTTCAGGCCTATGGCACGTACGTGGCCCCGATCGGCAACGGCTTAACGATCGATGTGGGCAAATGGGGAAGCTCGATCGGCATCGAAGGCAACTATACGAAAGATCAGATGAACTACTCCCGCGCGTATTGGTTCGATTTTTTGCCGTTCTATCACATGGGTGCGCGAGTCGGCTACAAAGTGAACGATAAGCTCACACTGAACTACTGGATCGTGAACGGAACGAACCAGGCGGAAGCCACGAACGGGTTCAAGGATGAACTGTTCGGCTTCACCGCCACGCCCACCAAAAAAATCACCTGGAATGTGAACTACTACCTGGGCCAGGAGCATCCGGACCGCACCCTTGTCTCTGCGAGCGGACCGATACCCGTGCAGCCGGGCCTGACGTTTCAGGCGATTACTCCGGCGCCCAACGGCAAGCTGCACATCTTCGACAGTTACGTGAGCTGGCAGGCCGCGTCGAAATTGACCTTCGCGCTCGAGAGCGATTACGTGATTCAACGGCTCTGGAAGAACACGAACACGGCCCTGGGGCAGTCTTCCGCGCCTTCGCACACGATCGGTGGAGCTGGCTACGCGAAATACCAATTCTCGCCAAAGTTTGCCGTCGCGGGCCGCGTCGAATATCTCTCGGATCGTGGCGGCCTGTTCAGCGGGATCACGCAGGCGTTGAAAGAAACCACCGCGACTTTCGACTACAAACTTTCCGAAGGATTCCTGATGCGCTACGAGTGGCGCCGCGACTTCTCGAACCAACCTTCGTTCTTTACGGCTAAAAACGGTGTGTTGAGCAAAGAGCAGCAAACGGCTTCCGTCGGCGTGGTTTGGTGGGTCGGCAGAAAAGAGGGAGCTTGGTAGCGGCAACTCGGCGACGCGAGCGCGCTAAACCGCCCGCTCAGGGCGCGGAGCTCTATGGTGATCGAACCACCAAGCCCATCCGAGGAGAACGAATATGGCGATGATTCCGCTCCAGATGATGTCGGAAACGCTGGGTGGAGTGGTCGCAAAGCGATCGCCAATGAACAGGACGAGTAGCAAGAGCACATATGCGACAAACGCGTAAGTGCCGATCCGGTCGCGCGGACGCGTGGCGCGGTCATAGAGCCAGGCGCCAACAAGAAGCATCACAATCTCAACCGTCATTGTGGCGGCAACGTGGTTCCACAACCCAAGTCCGAGACGCGGCCCGCCTCCTGGATAGAGCGGCATATCCGGGCGATGCGTGATCCAGTCCAAAATCCAGTGGCTCAGGACGCCAATCCAGATGGCAATCGTGCCAGGACGATAGTGCGTGAGGCGCTGATAGATAAGCGCGAACGCCGTGGCCCAAACCACGCACATGAGAAGACTGTGCGACCACGGGAAGTCATAGAGATCAAGCGGATTGTATCGCGTGATGCCCGGAACGATGCGCACGTGCTCCCAGCCGAGCAGAAGGAAAAATGGCCAGAGAATATCGCACAGCAAAGGAGCAGCAAGCAGCACGGGCAACGATGTGCGCGGTGCGAACCTTTTCGCGGCGAAGCCTACGGCGAAGTGTCCGATGAACATGCGTTAGAGGCTCTTCAATAGTTTGTAGAGTTCGTTGGCGGCGTCGAAGTCCGCTTCCAGGTCGCGCGATGCTAGCCGCTCGCGGAGATCGTCGAGCTTGCGAGCGAACAAATCAAGCGCAGCCGACAAGACCTCCTTGTTCGTGAGGACGATATCGCGCCAAGTCGAGTAAGGGCTGCCGGCGAGTCGAAGGGAGTCGCGCAGTCCAGGACCAGCCAGCGTGATCGGCAAACCGTTTTCATCGAGGTGATCGTAGAGGAACGAACCGAGCGCGACGGCGGCGAGTTGCGGTAGATGAGAAGCCAGGCCCACGGCGTAATCGTGTTGCTGTGCGCCTAACCACAATGGCCGCGCTCCGATTTTTTCCAGGATTTTTACAAACGCAGCGACGCGGGGTTCCGATTGCTCCGAAGACGCGCCGATCAGCGCATAGGTATTGTTGCGAAAGAGATCAGCATCGGCATGAGCGATGCCCGAGAGCTCCCTCCCCGCCATCGGATGCCCACCGAGAAATAGTTTGGCTGTGTCCTCGGGAAAATGATCGATGGCCGCCTCGATGATGCGGACTTTCGTGCTGCACGCATCGGTGATGAGAGCGTGCGGCGGCGCGAGCCGAGTCACCTCAGGCAGCAAGTCGAGAGTCGCACCGATTGGAAGCGCGATGTAAACCAGATCGGCGTTTTCGAGAGCGGCAGCCAGCTCGCCAGAAAATCCCGCGTCAATCGCACCCAGAGATTGTGCCGCGCGGACCACTTCGGCTCGGTCCCAACCCGTCACGTGCATGTCGGTCGTGTACTTGCGCAAAGCGAGCGCGAACGATCCTCCAATAAGGCCTGTCCCGAGAATCGTTATCCGGTGGATGAGGTGGGCAGAAGCCATGAATCAAGCCATACGTCGCCCAATGGCGGGCGCGATGATGCGCAGCTCGGCCATGAGCTGGGTGAAAGCGCCAGGTTCGAGCGATTGCGCGCCGTCGGACAGAGCGTGGTCGGGATCGTTGTGCACTTCGATGAGCAGGCCGTCCGCCCCTGCGGCAACGGCGGCGCGCGCCATGGGCGGCACTTTGTCGCGGCGGCCTGTGCCGTGTGAGGGGTCGGCCAGCATCGGCAAGTGCGAAAGCTTTTTGATGACAGGAATCGCCGCGATGTCGAGCGTGTTGCGCGTATATGTTTCAAACGTGCGAATCCCGCGTTCGCAGAGAATGACGTTGTAATTCCCGCCGGCCAGAATGTATTCCGCGCTGAGCAGAAGTTCTTCCATCGTCGCGGAGAGCCCTCGTTTGAGAAGAACAGGTTTGCGAACCTCGCCCAGAGCGCGCAGCAGATAGTAATTTTGCATGTTCCGCGCGCCCACCTGAAATATGTCGACGTATTCCGACATCATCGCAATCTGCGAGAGGTCCATCACTTCGCTGACCGTGAAGAGATTGAATTTGTCCGCCGCTTCGCGCATGAGTTTGAGGCCCGGCTCCCCCATGCCCTGAAAGGCGTACGGCGAAGTGCGCGGCTTGAAAGCTCCAGCCCGGAGAATTTTAGCGCCGGCTTTGGCGACGCTTTCCGCAACGGAAAAGATCTGCTCGCGCGACTCGACCGAGCACGGTCCGGCGGCCACGACCACTTCATTCCCGCCGATTTTAACGCCGCGTCCTAAATCCACAATCGTGCCTTCCGGCTTGAACTGCCGGCTGGCCAGCTTGAACGGCTGCGTGATGCGCATCACTTCGCGCACGCCCTCAAGCAGCTCGAAATCCCGGTGATCGAAATCGCGATGAACGCCCACGGCGCCGAGCACGGTGTGCGATTCGCCCGTCGAGCGATGAACGTTAAATCCTGAAGCGACGAGGCGATCGATCACGTGCTGGATTTGCGAGTCGCTCGCGCCTTCTTGCATGACGATGACCATGTTGAGTCCTGATTCCCTTTCGATCGCAGCGAATTCTCGCTGCGAAAATGCCGCTAACGCCCAGCCCCTTCAAAAACTGATGACAACAAATTGGAATCTCGCGAGCCCGCCATCAATTCCCTTCGTTCGCGCCCTTCTTGCCGGAGCCGTCAGAGTGCATGGCATCGCGTTCGGCGGCGCGCGCTTCGTCAATAATGCGCTCGAAGAGGCGGCGGATCGCGGCGTCCGTTAGCGGTCCGTGATTTGTGCGCTCCGCGTTGGCCAGCACTTCGTTCTCGCGCTCCGGTTGATAGAGCGGAATTTTCGCCGCTTGTTTAAGTTTGCCGATTTCCAGCGCGCAGCGGGAACGCTCATTGAGCAGCTCGACTAGTTTTTTGTCGATTTCGTCGATCCGGTGCCGCCAATCGCTGAGGCTCATGGCGCCACCTCGCGCCGCGAGAGTCCGTGGCGCGCTGCTTCCTTGAGCGAACGAATGCGCGCGGCAAGCGCCGCAGCTGCAGCGTCGATAGCAGCGGGCCCGGAGTTCTCGGCCGTTGCGCTCTCAATTTCAGATACGAGCGCGGACCCGACTACGGCGGCGTCCGCCAGCCCGCCAAGCACGGAAACATGGCCGGGCAACGAAATCCCGAAACCGACAGCTAGAGGGAGCTGTGTGACTTTACGCGCGCGGCGAAGCAGCGACGGGAGTTCGTCGGCCAAAGCGTCCTTTGCCCCGGTGACGCCCGTGCGGGAAATGAGATAGAGAAAACCGGACGACACACCCGCAATTTTGGCCAGACGCTCGTCCGTGGACGTGGGAGCGCCAAGAAATACCGTATCGAGATGATGCTTCGCGAGCACGCGGCGATATTCCTCCGACTCTTCCGGAGTGAGATCGGTGATCAAGACACCGTCAGCGCCAGCAGTCGCGGCGTCGCTTGCAAATTTCTCAAGCCCCATTTGAAGCACAGGATTGTAGTAACCGAAAAGAACGATCGGCACTTCGCTGGACTTGCGAATTTCGTGAACCAGTTCGAGAACGCCCGCAAGCGTTGTGCCTGATTTGAGCGCCCGCTCGGAAGCGCGTTGAATCGTCGGCCCGTCCGCCAGCGGATCACTAAAAGGAATCCCAAGTTCGATGACGTCGGCGCCTGCTTCGGCAAGCGTCAGAACAAATTTCAGCGTGGCGTCCAGCGACGGATCGCCCGCCGTAATGTACGCGATGATGCCCAGTTCCCCCGATTCGCGCAGCGCGGCGAACCGTTTGGAGATACGAGTCGAATTGGACGTCGCCAAGGACATTGTTTTTCAAGAAAGATTAGAGCAGGCGGGAATAGGTGTCCATGTCTTTGTCGCCGCGGCCGGAGAGGTTCAGGATGACCAGATCGTCGGCGGACATTTTGGGTGCGCGCTCGATGAGGCCGGCGATCGCATGGGCCGATTCGAGAGCGGGAATGATGCCCTCGATGCGCGAAAGCAGCCGCGCGGCATCGAGCGCTGCGGAATCGGAAACCGCGGAATACTCGGCGCGCCCTTCATCCGCGAGCCAGGCATGCTCAGGGCCGATCGCGGGATAATCGAGGCCGGCGGAAATGGAATGCGTGGTGGCAATCTGCCCCTCTTCGGTTTGTAGAATGTAGGTATACGTCCCTTGCAAAACTCCGGGGCGCGCGCCAGTGAAGCCTTGATGCGCCGCCAGACGCGCGGCGTGTTCGCCAAGCTGGCCTCCCCGGCCGCCGGCTTCGATACCCACCATCTTCACCGACGAATCGCGCAAAAACTGATGAAAAAGACCGATGGCATTCGAGCCGCCGCCAACGCAAGCAAAAAGATGCGTAGGCAGCCGCTTTTCCGACGCCAGAATCTGCTCCCGCGCCTCTCGTCCGATCACCGACTGAAAATCGCGCACCATCGTCGGATACGGATGCGCGCCGAGCACCGACCCAAGCAGATAATGGGTGTTCCTTACGTTGGTCACCCAATCCCGCATTGCCTCGTTAATCGCATCTTTCAACGTGCGGCTGCCGGAATCCACTCCCACCACTTGTGCTCCCAGCATCCGCATCCGCGAAACATTCAGCGCCTGCCGCGCCATATCTTCCGTGCCCATATATACAACGCATTCCAGACCGAGGTGCGCGGCCACGGTCGCCGACGCAACCCCGTGCTGCCCCGCACCCGTCTCGGCGATAATGCGCGGCTTGCCCATTTTCACGGCGAGCAAACCCTGCCCAATCGCGTTGTTGATTTTGTGCGCGCCCGTGTGCAGTAAATCCTCGCGCTTGATGTAAATGCGCGGCCCGCCGAGATGCGACGTGAGCCGCGAAGCAAATTGCAGCGGCGTAGGACGCCCTGCGAAATTTTTCAGCAGATCGGCAAATGCAGCTTGAAAGCTGGTATCGGTTTTCGCGGCTTCGTACGCGCGCTCAAGCTCGAACAGCGGCACCATCAATGTTTCAGGCACATACCGGCCGCCGTACGGGCCGAACCGTCCGGGGGCAAATGTCGCAGCGTGAAGTGTCGAGCTCATGGCGCGGATTGTCCTGTCTGTGGCGCGTTCAACTGTTCTTCGGCGCGGCGGACTTCGTCAATAAATTCCTTCATCCGCGCGTGATCTTTTTTCCCAGGCTTCGATTCTACGCCACCCGCAACATCCACAGCATACGGCAGCACGGAACGAATCGCCGCGCCCACGTTCTCCGGCGTGAGACCCCCCGCTAAAATAATACGGTGGCCGGCGACGGCCCGCCGGGCGACATTCCAATCCGCGTTGGCGCCACTTCCGCCAAATTGGCCCGCCCGGGCGCCATCCAGCAGGAACGCAAACGCATCATGATATTTATCGAGAGTCGAAAGTGGAAAATCCGCCGCCACGCGAAACGCCTTGATGACCGGAACGGACCGACATACTTCGGACACGATGGCGGGAGGCTCGTCGCCGTGAAGCTGCGCGGCGGTAAAGCGCACAAAAGCGTGCAACGAATTTATTTCCGCGGGCTTGGCGTTCACGAAGATCCCCACGGCCTGTACAGCCTGCGGGAGCTTCGCACGGATCGTTGCGGCCTCCACCGTGGAAACGCGCCGAAGACTTTTCTCGTAAAAATTGAAGCCAAGCATATTGGCTCCCGCGTCGCAGGCGGCTTTGGCGTCCGGCCAATTCGTTATGCCGCAAATCTTGACGAGAATCATAGCGTGTTTAAACCGGGAGCGCGGACCGGCCTAGAAAAGTCCCCAGCGCCGCCGCCGGATCGGGCGAAAGCATTAGACTTTCGCCGATCAGAAATGCATCGAAGCCCGCAGAACTCAGTTTCGCGAGGTCGTCGTTCGTGCGAAGCCCGGATTCGCTGACGGCGATACACGCCTCGGGAATGCGCTCAATCAGCTCAAAAGAAGTCTCCACCCGCACGTCCAGCGTCTTCAGATCTCGATTGTTCACGCCCACGATGCGCGCACCGGCCGCAAGCGCGCGATCCAGCTCCGCTGCGGTGTGAACTTCGACAAGCGGTTCCATGCCAATCTCCCGGCCCAACCCAATGAGATCACGAAGAAGTTCATCCCGAAGCGCGGCCACGATCAGCAGAAAACTGTCCGCGTCATTCGCGCGCGTTTCCCATACCTGCCACGGGTCAAAAATAAAATCCTTGCGAAACACGGGGATTTTTACGGCGTTCCGTGCATCCCGCAAATTCTTGAGCGAACCTCGAAAAAACTCGCTCTCGGTTAGCACGGAAAGCACAGCCGCCCCCGCCGCTTCCAGAGTCTGCGCTAATTCCACCGGATGAAACGGTTCGCGAAGGACGCCTTTCGAAGGAGACGCAGGCTTCAGCTCTGCGATAATGTTTAAGCCATCGCGTGTAAGCGCCGCCGGAAAATCGCGGAGCGGCGTCGCGGCCTTGACGCCATAGCGCAGCGCCGCTTCCGGAAGGACGCGTTTGCGGTGGTCAACTTCCAAGCGGCGCGCGTCCAGAATGCGGTCCAGCACGGTCCCGCTGTCGGCGTGAGCGCTCATAGCCATTGCTTTGTATGCTAGAGGCGTAAGCTAGTAGTGTCAATTGCAGGTCATCAAGCTTCCGGGAGATGGAATGGGATACCGAGAGGAATACGGACCGCTGCTCGAAGAAATAGCGAAGGAGGCCGATGCCATTGCCATGCGCTTTTTCCGCGCCGATGAAATGCGCATCGACCGAAAGGACGACGGCTCCGCCGTAACGCAAGCCGACCGCGGCGTCGAAGAAATGGCTCGCGCCAAAGTCGCCGCAAGCGGGCTGGCGATGGACGTCCTAGGGGAAGAAATGGGCGGCGACAACGCAAAGGGTCCCGCCACGACCGGCCGCGCCCGCTTGATCATCGATCCCATCGACGGCACGGAAGAGTTCTCGCGCGGCATCGCCACATTCGGGACGCTACTCGGTATCGAGCGCGATGGTGAAATCATCGCGGGCATGGCCAGCGCTCCGGCGCTCGGCGCTCGATGGTGGGCCTATCGCGGCGAAGGCGCGTGGCGAAACGGAAAGAAAATCCACGTCTCGCGCGTCGAGCACTTGAAAGACGGCATGGCCTTCACCGGTGGCACCGGTTCGAACCGAAATCGCGATCGCGTTGAAAAAATGCGCCGTCTTCTCGATGCCGCGCGCCACGGCCGCTCGCTCGGCGGTTTCTGGCAGCACATGCTGGTCGCGGAAGGCGCCACCGAAGCGGCGCTCGATCTTCATTCCAAAGCGTGGGATCTGGCTCCCCTCGCTTTGATCGTCGAAGAAGCCGGCGGCCGCGCCACGGACGTACACGGAAAACGCACCATATACAGCGGCAATATGTTAAGCACCAACGGCAAAATCCACGACGAGGTTCTCGCGCTTTTGCGTTGAGCCCGGAGAAATGGCCCGGCTGGAGGGGCGCTCTCCGACACACAACGCACAGCGCAGTGGTCCGTAGCGAGGAAATATGATCAAAGTAAAGCGCGTGTATGAAAAGCCGGAAAGAGTTGACGGATGGCGAGTGCTGGTGGATCGATTGTGGCCGAGAGGTATGAAAAAAGAAGCAGCACATCTGGACGCATGGCTGAAGGAAGTTGCGCCGAGCGATGAGCTGCGAAAGTGGTTTCGGCATGCCCCGGAGAAATGGGGCGAATTCCAAAAAAAATATCGCGTGGAGCTGAGAAAGCAGAAAGAATTGATTGCAGAACTAAAACAAACAGAGAAGAAGAAGGGAACATTAACCTTGCTCTTTGGTGCAAAGGATCAAGAACACAACGAAGCGGTAGTACTGGCCGCCGTCTTGAAAAGAAAATAGCGCTGAGGTTTCACTCGAATCGCCAACAGCGAAAGTTGTTCCAGCCAGGAATGGCTCTCCAAATTGGATGTTTCAGCGCGCGAGGCGAGCGCTTACTCTTTAGCTTTGAACTCTGCGCAGGCTCTGTCGGGAGAGACGGCTATGAACATCCAGGCTCAGGCCGAAAAGGCCGAGAAACTTCGCAAGCTGCATCACGGGCCGCGAATCCTTGCGCTGCCAAACGCCTGGGACGTAGTCAGCGCGCGCATTCTGGAGGAACTGGGCTATCCCGCTATCGCCACAAGCAGCGCCGCGGTGGCGTTCTCTCTCGGCTATCCCGACGGCCAGCGCATCTCGCGTCGCGAAATGCTCGAAGTTGTCGCCAGAATTGCGCACGCTGTGGATGTTCCCGTCACCGCCGATATGGAATCCGGCTACGGCAAGAGTCCGGAAGAAATTGCGGAAACAACAAAGCAACTCGTTGCCTCAGGAGCCGTCGGACTAAATTTTGAGGACGTAACGGGAGATGACGAATCCTCGCAAGTTGAGCTGGCGCTGCAAGTGAGAAAGATTTGCGCGATACGGGAAACTTCCGCCGCGCTCGGCGTGCCCCTGGTCATCAACGCACGCACCGACGTCTACTTGATGCCCATCGGCCCAGAGACTACCCGCTTCGAACGCACTGTCGAACGCCTGCGCGCCTATCGCGAAGCAGGCGCCGACTGCCTCTTTGCTCCCGGCGTTTGCGACCGCGAAATCATCGCAAAGCTCGTGCAAGCCCTCGGCGCCCCACTGAATATTCTTGTTTCGCAAGGCTGCCCCTCCCTCGACGAGCTCGAAAAATTGGGGGTAGCTCGCGCCAGCGCCGGCTCTTCCGCTATGCGCGCCGCCCTGGGCGCGTTTCAACGCGTCGCCAAAGATTGGATGGCCCACGGCTCGTACGACTCACTGCAGCAGGTCACCATTCCCTATCCCAAACTCAACAGCATGATGGCGCGCAAACTCGCCTGACCGCTTCCCCAAATCATGCCCAAACAAAACTCGCTACTCTATGTCTTGAACGAAGAAATCGTCGCTTGCCGCAAATGCCCGCGCCTCGTCGTCTACCGCGAAAAAGTTTCCCAAGAAAAACGCCGCGCCTTTCGCGAGTGGACCTACTGGGGCAAACCCATCCCTGGTTTCGGTGATCCGCATGCGCAACTCCTCATTCTCGGCCTCGCCCCCGCCGCCCACGGCGGAAATCGCACCGGCCGTGTCTTCACTGGCGACCGCTCCGGCGATTTTCTCTTCGCCGCCCTCCACAAAGCCGGCTTCGCCAATCAGCCCACTTCCGTCCGCCGCGACGATGGCCTCCAACTAAAAAATGCCTACGTCGCCGCCACGATCCGCTGCGCCCCTCCCGCCAACAAGCCTCTTCCCTCCGAACTCGCCAATTGCCGCCCGTATCTTCTCCGCGAACTGGAAATCCTCCAGCCTCGCGCCGTCCTCGCCCTCGGAAAAATCGCCTGGGACGCCTACCTCGAAATCCTGAAACAACGCGGCCTGATTACCTCGCGAGCCGCCTTCCCCTTCTCCCACGGCGCCGAAGCCCAACTCCCCGGCGGCGCCCGCCTCTTCGGCGTTTTTCATCCCAGCCAGCAGAACACGCAAACGGGCCGCCTCACGCCCGCCATGTACAGCCAAGCCTTCCGCCGCATCCAACGCTTCCTCGCAAAATAGCCTCCGAACTCCCGCCCCCATGCCACGCCGACTTTCCCTGCACTGTCGCCGTTAGACTCCACCCAGGTGCCACCCCTTCACGACAGTCCTAGCCCTCCGCGCCAACTCTCAGCCGGCGACGCTTCTAACCGTCTTGTTTTCAGCAACCTGCATCCGCCAACCAATGACAACACTGGCGCGCCACATGCATCGACTACCCACGGGATGGTATTCGGGAGGCAATCATGAGAACGAGCATCGGGAAGCTGGCACTAGGCTGCGGCGCGGTCCTGGCGGTCCTACTCGCGGCGGGCAGTCGAATCGCGGCGCAAGAGAAACCGATCATCTCCGAGGACCGCATTGGCAAACCCGATGATCTGAGATCGGACGACCAGAGGCCCGCAGCGCAGGAACTCACCGCCGCCGATGGCCAACGTCACGGTCTCCCGCTCGAAACCTACGGCGTCGCTCCAGGCACAAAATTCCTCGTCTCTCTCGAAGACGATCTCGGCTCCAAAGGCACTCCCGAACGAGCCAAGTTCAAAGTGAAAACACTCGAGCCACTGGAAGCCGGCCAGGGAATTTATTTGCCCTCCGGCGCCGAAATCGAAGGCCACGTAAGCCACGTCGAATCCGCAGGCGCCACAGGCCGCGCACGCATCTGGCTGACGTTCGACGAGATCCAAACCAAGTTCGGCCGTTTGCCCATCGTCGCGGAAGTCGTCAGCGTCCCCGGCGAGCACAGTGTCAAAACGAGAGCCGGCCAGGAAGGCCTCATCGAAGGCCGCAGCAGCTCGCAGGAAGACGCCGCGCAAGCCGCGGCCGCCGGAGCAGCCATGGGCGCTCTCAAAGGCGTGAAAGACAAAGACAAGAAAGAAGCCGCCGAAGGCGCCGCGCTCGCAGCCTTCACCGCCTACTTGATCGAGAGCGGCCGCGGCCACGAATTGGAATTGCCGAAAGGCGTGAAGCTCGAGTTGGAACTGGAACGCGCACTGTACTTGGTGAAGGAGTAGACGAACCCGTGGCTCTCAGCTGCAATAAGAGAAATGGAGTCCTTCTATTTTCTCTCGCTGCCCTTGTTTTTCTTTCCAGCACGTCCGCGCGTGCGCAAGCAAAGCGCAGCGAGCCACCCGCAAATAAAGTTGTGCTGAAGATCCTGAATGGCCAAACGGGCTGGCGAATCTGGACAGAGTTCCCAAACGTGTGGATGGGCGGAGTCAACTCTCCCCTCGATCCTCCTCCTCGCACAAACTGGCGCGGCGAAATCAAATTGGACGCGCCCATCTCCGGCCCTCGCGAAATTCGCTTTCTGCCGAACTGGTTTGTCGACTGCCGCGAAACCGGCGGACCTTTTGAGGGTGCAAAGGTGAAATACTCTCTCGACGAGATCATGGAGCGGGGCATCGTCACCGAAAATGTTTGCGGCAAGACCCGTGCGAAGCCTGTTCCCGGCACCCTCATCCTGTACGTGCGCCCCAGAACCTGGAAGGAGATCATGGAACTCTGAGCCGCCTCGTTTGAAGAACTCTCCAAACTCCGGAAGTCAGACACCTGGATTCCTGTTGCCTCATTCCTCCTCTCCCATGCGAGCTACGATGGCTTGGCAAGCCCACCGTCCGCTTGTTACAGTCGAACTATCCAGCCCGCACCAGAATCTGCGAAAATAAGACGTTCCGCGTGGGAGAGGCGTGACCGCATGGGCGATGAAGGAAGAAGCGTAGCGCGCGCAATGGAGCCGCTTGAGCGCAAAGACCGCGTTTTAATCGTCGAGGACGAAGACAACGCGCGCAAAGGTTACGAACAGTTGCTGCAGCGTTGGGGCTTTGATGTCCTCGGCGTTGGCACCGCGGAAGAAGCGCTCGCAAAATTTGCCAGCTATCAGCCGGATACTCTGATCGCCGATGTCGAGCTTCCCGGAATGAATGGTCTCGACCTCCTCAAACAACTTGGCCCCGAACTGCTGGACGTCCCCGCTGTCATCATCACCGGCAAAGGCAGCGAAGAACGCGCCGTAGCCGCCATTGAATCCGGCGCGTTCTGGTACATCGAAAAACCACTGAAAGGCCCCGTCCTGCGAGCCTTGCTTGACCGCGCCCTCAGCAAAGCCCGCGATGCCCGCCAGCTCGTCGTCCTCCAGCGCCAACTGCGCGAAGCAGGCCGACTCGGCGAACTTGTTGGCGCCTCCAAACCGATGCAGGAAGTGATGCGCATCGTCGAGATGGCCGCGCCCAGTTCCGCCTCCGTTTTAATTACCGGCGAAACCGGTTCCGGCAAGGAAATCGTCGCTCGCACGATCCACAAACTCTCTCCGCGCGCCAACGGCCCGTTTGTTCCCATCAACTGCTCCGCCATCCCCGAATCGCTGATGGAGAGCGAAATTTTCGGCCACGAACGCGGCGCTTTCACCGGCGCTGCCGAACGCCGCATCGGCTGCTTTGAACTTGCCGACGCAGGCACTCTCCTCCTCGACGAGATTGGCGAAATGCCCGCGCCCACGCAAGCGAAGCTTCTCCGCGTCCTCGAAGACCGCAAAGTCCGCCGCCTCGGCAGCAAGAGCGAAACGCCGGTGGATGTGCGCGTCCTCGCAGCTACAAACAAAGACCCGGAAAAAGCTGTTGCCAGCGGTGAGCTTCGTCAGGATCTTTATTTCCGCCTCAATGTCTTCCACATCAATCTGCCGCCCCTGCGCGAACACAAAGACGACATTCCGCTTCTCGTCGAACACATCCTGCGCGATGTCAACGCCAAGCATGGCAAGCACGTCCGTGGCATCGGCGCCGAAGTCCTCGATATTTTCATGAGCCATACGTGGCCGGGAAATATCCGGGAATTGCGCAACGTCCTCGAACGCGCGTCCATCATGTGCGACAAGGAATTGATCACTCGCGCCTGCCTCCCCGGCGAATTCGGCAAAACCTCGGCAAAGAGCCCCAGCGATCTCTCTTCCATCAAATTTCCGATTGGCACGACCGTCGACGCCATGGAGCGCGAATTGATCCTGCAAACGCTCAACGCCACCGGCAACAACAAAACGCGCGCCGCCGAACTCCTCGCCATCAGCCTCAAAACGCTTCACAACAAGCTAAAAGAATACGGCGGCGACCGCGCCGAGGCAGAGTAGGAATCCGCCATGCAGCTCCGGCTGCGCACGAAACTTACGCTCGTCATGTCCGGACTCGTGCTGCTCGTCGTCGCGGCCGTATCCGGCGTCTATTTTGCGCAACTCCTCCAGCAGGTTCTCGATCAAAGCGAAAAAAGAGCAGTGGCCATCGCCCACGGCACTCTCGACCAAATCAGCGTCGCTTTGGCGGATGCCAAGTCCCAGGGATGGTTGCCGGAGTCCAACGCTCCGGAAGATATCCGCGACTACGTGTCTTACGCACTAGGCGCCAGCCAGAGCTTTCAGGCTCGCTTGCAGGAGGCTATCGCCGAATCCGGAGTGTATGAAGTCTCGATCATCGACCACGACGGCAAGGTTCTGGCGTCGACCGATAAATCCCTGGTCGGGAAATTCGCCTTGCCGCGGCCTCCCCTTACGCAGCTCACGCGGCGCGGCTTCTTGCACCAGGTGAAGGTTCTCTGGGGGACCGCCGGTATTTACGAATACGACCTTCAATTCAATAACCGCGACCAGCCCTTCGGCGATGTGCGCGTCACCATGTCCTCTGGACTCTTGCGCGAGCACGAGATTCTGCCGATCGTTAGCAGGCTCGGTTCGATCGTATTGTTGGCCTTGGTGATTTCCACGGTTCTGGCCGCTGTTGTTAGCGGATTAACCCTCGCCCCTCTCGCGCGCATTTCCGCGCAACTGGATCGCATCTCTGCAGGCCAGTACGACTCGCCCGTGCCGGAGGTGAAGGGCTTCGGCGGAAGCGCCGACGAGCTCGGACAGGTCAGCCGAAAAATTACCCAGGTCGGCCAGCAACTCCGCGGCGTCCATGAAATTTTCAGCACCATGCGCGAAAACATGAACTCCGTGATGGCTGGCCTCGAGGACGGCCTGCTTCTCTTCACCCGCGACGCGCGTGCCGTCATGGTCAGCCCCGCCGCGGAGAAATTCCTCGGCGCCCCCGCGGGACAGTTTCTCGGCAGGCGCGTCACCGAAATTTTCCCCGTCGGGCATCCTCTGCGCGATGCGCTACATATTGAAGGCGATGAACTGCGGGAGATCGCCGCGGAAATCGAACTGAAGACTACGGAAGGCGAGAGGCGCGTCAGCGTCGGTGTGCAGGCCATTCAGGAAGACGGCGAACGTATGGGCGCGCTGGTGACTCTCCGCGATCTGGATTCGATCGAGAGCATCAACACGCAGCTCCAGGTCAGCGAGCGTCTCGCCGCGCTGGGACGCATCACCGCGGGTGTCGCGCACGAAGTCAAAAATCCCCTCAACTCGATGCGCTTGTGGCTCGAAAATTTGAAAGAATCGCTGCCCGCGGATTCGGATGGCAGCGCCAAGCAGGCCGTGCAGGTACTGGACAAGGAGATCGACCGCCTCGACGCCGTCGTGAAGCGCTTCCTCGATTTCACGCGCCCCATGGAAGTTCGTCTCGAGCCCACGCAACTTTCGGAATTATTGAAAGAAGTTCTCGAAATCGCCCAGCCCCAATTACAGAAGGCCGGTATTCAAGTCGCCCAGCTTTTGCCGATCGACGTTCCCGAAGTTTACGTCGATCGCGCTTTGCTCAAGCAAGCCGTCCTGAATCTCGTGCTCAATGCCGGCGATTCCATGCCCAGCGGCGGACAGTTGCGTCTCATGCTCACACGCCGCGGCGAGATGGCGGAGATCAGCGTGGGCGACACGGGAAAAGGCATTGCGCCCGAGCACCGCCAGAAAATCTTCCAGCTTTTTTTCACCACGCGTCCGGGAGGGAGCGGCATCGGTTTGGCTAGCACCTTCCGCATTGTGCAGCTTCTCAACGGTTCGATAGACTTTACGACTGAGGTGGGCAAAGGAACGACCTTCCGTATCGAGCTGCCTCTCGCAGCTTGAGGCGGATCGCGGTATAGGCTTCAATCTATTCTCCTCAAATGGACATGACGGAAACTTCGGCCCAACCCCTGCCCGCCGCGATGCGCGTTCCCGCGCGAATTCTCTTAGGCATACTCGGCTCCGCGGCGATTTTGGTTAGCGGCTGCGCCGCGCGAAAAAAGCCGACCATCCCCTGGAGCACTGCGGTGCTTGTGCGTCCCATCGTCCCTCAAAATTCTCCCGCGGCCGGAGATTTGGAAGATCCCGTTCCGGATCTGCGGCTGGAAATTCCGCCTCCGCCTCCGCCGCTAGCGACGCGGACCGCTCCTGCGCGGCCCCGCAGAATCGCTCCCCTTCCCGCTCAAAATGCTGAGCCGGAAAAAAGCGATAATCCGCAAATTGTCCCGGAATTGACCACGCAGGAAGCTTCCTCTCTGCAGCGAGAGACCAACCAGAGCCTGAAGAACGCCAAACGAAATCTTGCTGCTGCCACTGGAAAATCGTTGAATGCCGTGCAATCCGATCTTGCTTCCAAGGTGCGCAGCTTTATTTCCGATGCGCGAGACGCAGGCCAGGCGGGCGACTGGGAACGCGCCCGCGATCTGGCGAAGAAAGCCCAAGTCTTGTCCGAAGAACTCGCCGCCTCGTTCTGATTCACGTCTCCTTAGGGCCCCAAATCCCTTGCAGGGGCGCAGCATGCTGCGCCCCTGCTTGCCCAGGCGTACTAACCAACCGGTCCACTTCTGAACCCCGCGCTCAAATGCGTTAAAATGGCCGCATGAAAAAATTTGATGTCGCCATCGCCGGAGCCGGACTGATCGGCGGATCGATCGCGCTCGAGCTAGCGCGCGCCGGTCTAAGCGTCGGCTTGTTTGACCGCCAGGATCCGGGGCAGGAAGCATCCTGGGCCGGAGCCGGAATTCTTTCTCCCGCGCCCGAAAGCGCGGCCATGATTCCGCTCGTCCCGCTGGCCAAAGCGAGCATGGCCATCTATCCGGAATTTGTGCGCATGGTAGAAGACATCTCTGGCCACAGCGCTGGCTATCGCCCGAAGGGTACGCTGCAAGCCATATTTTCACGCGACGCGCGCGAAGAGCTCAGCACCGTGATTGCGCTGCATCACGGCCTCGGCCTGAAAGCGGAGCCGCTCAACACGGAAGACGCACGCGAACTCGAGCCGTCCCTCAGCGAAGAACTCGAAGCTGGCATTCTGCGACCTGACGAAGCCTCCGTCGACAATCGCGCGATGACGCACGCCGTGCTGGAAGCCGCGAGGCGGAGCGGTGTGCAGTTTTTTTCCGGGAACGGAGCCGAGGCAATCTGGCGTGAAGGCGGGAAATGCGTTGGCCTGCAACTGAAGGGCGAAAAAATCGAAGCGTTGTGGACGGTCATCGCCGCTGGCTGCTTTTCCGCAAACATCGAAGGCGTCGCAGCCTACGCTCCGGTGCGGCCGGCGAAAGGGCAAATGGTTGCGTTGCGCTCGGACAATCTGAAAATTGAAAGAGTTTTGTGGTCTGAGAAAATTTATCTTGTCCCTCGAAATGACGGACGAATCCTTGCCGGCGCCACCGTGGAGTACACGGGTTTCGAAAAAGGGCTGACCGCCGGCGGCCTGGAAAAAATTCTCGCCGGTGCGATTGAGTTGTCGCCCGGCCTCGCGGCCGCGCGCGTCGAAGAAACCTGGGCCGGCCTGCGGCCCGACTCGCCCGACCATCTTCCCATTCTCGGAGCAACCGACCTCGACGGATTGCTCATCGCCACAGGACACTTTCGCGGAGGAATTCTGCTGACACCCATCACCGCGAAGCTTGTGCGCGAATGGGTGACGCAACAGCACGTCAGCGTCGATTGGGACCGCTTCAGCCCCATGCGCTTTCCGTCCGCCTCCGCGCACAAAGCGCCCGCGTAACGTTTCTCCAGGAATGCTTCGAGACTTCTTGATCTCTGAATCGAGCGATGGGAATACGGGTTCTCCCGAGTGGCCGAGCTGAATTCCGCACCGTCGGAGCTATGGCTGGCGAGCAGGCGGAGCCGTGATGGGCTGGGCTTGGCCAACGTTTGTGTACTGGATTTGGTTGGGGTCCAGGGCCAGTTCGTGTTCGAGCACGATATCGAGCGTCGAGCCTCGGGGTAATTCGGCTTCCGGACCGCGCGTCAGAAGAATCGCGCCGAGTCCGGCAACAGCGCCGATACCCGCCCCGATTCCCAGGCCTTTGGGACCGTCGGCAATGGCGCCAATCCCTGCGCCGGTGGCGGTGGTTTCCGCTACGGTTTTTACGTCTTGCCCTTTGCCCCCTGCGCCAACCACTTTGCCTTCGGAGTCCATCGTTTCTTTGCCGCCCGAATCCGCGGTGCGAGGCGTCGCGTTCAAATCCACGGTGTAGCCATTCGGAAAGATCAGCGTGTCCAAACGCATGCGAAATTCGCCGCGGCCTTTGACGCGCCCAGGCCGCTTGGATTCGATCAATTCGCCTCGAAGATACGAACCAACGGGAATCACGATGTGATTGTTTTGTGTGATGGGAAAAGACGTGTGGAAATAAACCGAGTCTCCGGCCTTCGCGCCGCGTGTGGAGATGCCATTTTCGAGAACCACCGCGACTCGCGTGCCCGCCGGGATCCTGATTTTTTCGGACGAAGTTTGGCGCGCAGGCGACGCGGGCGGGGGAGGCGGAGCGACGGGCGGCGGCGCGGAGGTCTGCGGCCCCTCCGCTTGCTGCGCGAGGCCACATTGTGGAAGCACAGCCAACCCAGCAACGAGAACGCTATGAATGAGAATACGGCGGCAGAGCGAATCTCTCACGGCAACCCTCCGTTCTGCTTGTGCGATGCTCCAAGGCAGGTACTGGATGCCTCAGTATATCCCTGACAGGCCGCTAGAGAGCATCGAAATTAGTCCGTTGACCTGAATCGTCGAAACGGCGTCGGCATGTTGTGGTTGACGGCGCGGAGGCAAACTGAGTAGCCTCAGGGCAACTCACGAAGCGGATGAGAAAGAGGGCAAGGGATATGGCGAAGCTGGCGCTGATTTATGGAATGCGGTTGCTACCGGAAGAAGAGTTGGGCGAGGTGAGGGACGCGACAGTGGTGTTGAAAAATGGGCGTACGGCGCGCATCAGCATGCACTTGATTGAAGGCACGAAGGAAGAAATTGAGGCGACCTTTCACGAATCGGTCTCGGCGTTTTTTGAGATGTATCCGGAAATCTGAAAACATTTCGCAGGGCACATTGCGCAAATGGGTTGGATTGCGACCGGAAGGCACGGTAAATCTCAAGCTTGTCCAAATTAGGTTTTGGGTCGCCGACAATTTGGACAGCCTGAGCCTCTACAGAACGACATGGGGCCTTAAGATTTGGTCGAAAGGCTCTGAAATCAACTGTTTTCAGTGGTTTCGGTTGGTCTCAGGGTCTGACTACGGTCAGATCGCAATTTGGACAGCACTGGAACGGAGGGACAAACCTCAATTCGGATTCAGTGCCAGTATGATTGAAAACACAGGGCTTAACCCGTCCAACGGGGACGCTTTAAGCTTAATTTGGACAGCCTTGCGGTAAATCTTGCCCCTACAAATTTGGAAATTGGGCGCGGTTGCGGGGATTAACGGTTGCCGAAATTTTCCGGATCGGCGTTGGGATCGCCGAGATTATCGTTGATGAGGACCGTGGATTGGCCGGTTAGCTCGAAGCGTTTGCGGCACTTGAAACAGGCGACCAGGTCGTCGAGCCGCACCATATAGGAAGTCGCTTTGGCAAACTTTCTGCGGTCTTCGTCGCCGGCGCCGCGCGGCAATTCCCTTTTCTTGCGGGAAACTTTCCAGCGCACGGGAAACTCAAATTCGCCGCGGCAGCTCGGGCAGACGAGCTTGATCTTCCTGACTTCTTCCTTCTCCGTGTAAAAAGCGCGTTCGTCCATGGCTAAGTGGCGGGCGTGCTCACCGCTTCATCGATTGTAACAAATTCCAGGCCAAGGTCACGCCAGCGAGGCAGCCAATATTCGAGGGCTGCGAGAGTTGGTAACCGGTCGGCGTTGAGCTGGCGGTGGGAGCCGTCATGCAGGCAGAGAATGTCCCCCGTGGCAGCCGCCGCGTTCACTGGGCCGGAGGCGGCCAGATTGCGCTGCGCACGCTGCGCTATGGCTGCCATGCGCGGAATGAGCCATTCCGAGGAGGTGGCGCGCCAGTCGCCAGGGATGAGCGTCCACATGACAACGCGCTGGTGCAGTTCGCGCGCGGCGGGGACCACCCAGGGATTGCGCATGCCGAAGGGCGGGCGGAACCAGCGCGGGGGGGCGCCCGTAGCCGAGATGATGGAGTAATTGCAGCAGCGGAGCTCGACCGTGATTTGATCCGGCTTCAGCCAGAAAAGATTGGGATGAGCATCCGTGTGATTGCCAATAACATGGCCGCGAGCAGCGGTCTCTTTGAGCAGTTCCGGGCATTCGCGGGCATGCTTTCCGATGATGAAAAAGGTGGCGCGGGCGCGAAAGCGATCGAGAAGGTCGAGCAGCTTTGGCGTAATCGCAGGATTCGGGCCGTCATCAAACGTGAGAGCGAGCTTGCGGGGAGAGTTGGTCCGGCTCACAGTGCGGCCAAACAGCTGCGAGCGGGGATAGGCCGCCCCGTAGGCGGTGATGCCTGCGGCCGCGGCTGCCGTGGTCAAGACGGCCGGCGCGGCGATCATCCACTGGTTCATTGGGTACATTCTCGCATGGCGCGGCGTCCCGAGTACTAGGAACAAGCCGCTTCCGGAGCCTTAGACTCGCCGGAGGCCTATTCGTCGCACCCGCAGCATAAGGCGCACGGTGCCGCGGCTCGATGGGTTTACGTACCTGGATGGCGGTTTGTTCCGGGACAAGGTCCAGGTCCACCTAGGGGTACCTCTGTGAAATGGGTTGGGTTTGGGATGAACTGGGTGAGGCACCCCCCTCCCCCTTTTTCTGTAAACGCGGATTCTAAACGACTTAGCTGCTTCTGTAAGTCTTGTAGAATGAATACTTGCGGGAGTTTCCCGGAAGTGTTCATTCTAAAAGAGTTGGGCCGCCAGAAAAACAGGTAAAACACGGCAAAACGCGGTGTTTGCTGATTTATTCATTCTAAAAGACTTAGAGGGATGGGGGAGGAGGGTGGGCCTAAAATGAGAAAAGCGGCAGCAGAGCTGCCGCACTCCATACCCATAATTCTACCGGGCGAAGTATAGCACAAAATGAAAAAAAAGCAAGGGCGATTTTTGGGGGGTTGGGTGAGACTAGCTGAGGCAAGGTGAGAGTTCTGGAGTGGGGGCGGGCAAGAGTGGTGTCTCGGGTAGGCGCTTCAGGAGCGTTACTCGCCGGGTAATCCTTATGCGATGCAAAGCATGCGGGATGGAGTATGCGGGTTCCCACGAGTGTGCGGCGGATGTGCCGCTGCGGGTTCCCGAAGAGATGCAGCCCCCGCCGGATGGGATTTGCCCCGGCTACTATTTGCGCATGGCACTCGGGATTGCGAGCTTCGACGAGATCGCAATTCGCCGCGCCTCGCTTGACCCTGATGCCCTCGCCTACGGGGCGGTCCTCTGCATGCTGAGCGCGAGCGTGATTTTTCTTGTGACCGCGCTACACAAGATGCTGACGCGCGACGGAGCAACCGCCGGAACCGTGTTTTGGGGAATGCTCCTGGGCTTACTCTACGTCTGGGTGTACATGGGCGCCATAGCCATCATCCAGATTGGCCTTTGTCACGGATTTGCAAAGGCTTTCCTGGCAGGAACTGGCACATTTGCGAGCGTCGTACGAGCCTCGCTCCTCGGATGGTTTGTGAATTGCCTCGTCCTCCTTCCGCGTCTCGGGCTGATTGCCGCCCTGATCGCCTGGACGGCCGCCCTGGCGACGGTTCTCAAGGAAGTCGATGGCCTCAGCCGTGCGCGCGCATTTCTGGTTACTGCTGGAGTGAACGGGCTCTACTTGGTGCTACTACTGGTTGCGCAACATTTCCAGCGGTAGCACCAAATTGCGGCGACCTGCGGAAGCCGCCAAAGATAGAGTCGTGCGACGCGCTGCGAAAAGCGGCAGAAGAGCTGCCGCACTGCACGTGCGGATTAGCCGGGAAGGCTGCGGCGCGATTTGAGATCGTTGAGCAGGCGCTCGACTTCGGTGTCGCGGTCGAGACGGGTGAGTTTTTCGCCCATGTCGTCGGTGAGCAGCTCGACCTCGGCGGTGGCGACGGCTTCGGTGGTGTGAACGCGGTCCTTCAGCCGGTCGAAGGTGGCGCTCTTGGAGTTGTCGCCAAGAGCGGTTTGTGCGCGCGCGGCTTTGCCAAGAGCGATGCTGCGGCGATGGCGAGCCAGCAAGAGATCGCGTTTGGACTTGGCTTCTTCGAGCTTCTGCTCGAGCTTTTGCAGGGCGCTCTTGAGAGCTTCGACTTGCAGCTTCTGGTCGTCGACCTGCTCGCGGTAGCTGAGCGTCAGGCGCTGCGAGGTGTGGAAGCGGTCGAGGGCGGCGCGAGCGAGATCGTCCTTGCCTTTGTCGACGGCAATTTCCGCTTTGCGCATCCAGTCCTTTCCAGAGTCTTCGTTTTCACGAAGCTTCTTTTCGAGCATGTGCTGGTCGGCGATGGAGACGGCGACCTGCGTTTTGACCTGGAGGTATTGATTCTCCATGTCCATCATCACCTGCTTGATCATTTTCTCCGGGTCTTCCGCACGGTCAATCATGTCGTTCAGATTGGCCCGGATTAGGGTGCTCACTCTTTCTAAAAGTCCCATGATGTTTCTCCTTTCAACTGCGTAAGAAATCGAAAAGCGAAATTCGAAATAGGAAATTCGAAATTCGAAAATCGAAAATCGAAAATCGGACCCTTGCAACGCTGCAGCCTAGGTCAACCGCCGAGCCAGCAAATGCAGAAGGCCGGGTACGTGCGCGATGCTGAGCGCGGCCATCTGCTCTACCAGATGAACCGCTCCTGCCAGAAAATGGCGGGCTGCGATTGTCAGCACCACCGTGCAGAAAATCCACAACATCAATAGTTCGTCTTTCCACGACATGGCCATCCCCCAACCACCATCGAACGTCCCAGTGGGCCCGTGCGGGCCCACCAAGGACGGAAGCGAACGTTAGGACTTTGCGGGTGCTGCCGGCTTTTCCGGCTTCGGCGCCTTATCGCCGATGAGGCGTACTTTGCTGAGCAAGTCCGAGACTTGCATGCCGGAGAGCGCTTCGAAGAGTGCCGGGACTTGCGCGGCAATCTTCGTTATGTCGCCGGTGAGTTTGTAAGCACCGGCGGCGTCGCCGTTGCCTGTCGAGACGATGGTGACTTTGTCGACCTTGCCAAGCGGCTCGGCAAGAGCGCGCACGACTTCCGGCAAGCTGCTGATGAGTTTGTCGATGACCGCGGCCTGGTTGTACTCCTGGAAAGCTTCGGCTTTCACGTTCATGGCTTTGGCTTCCGCTTCGCCCTTTTTGAAGATGATTTCGGCTTCGGCTTCGCCTTGGGCACGAATGGAGGAGGCACGGCCTTCCGCTTCGCTGATCAGGCGCTGGCGTTCGGCGTTGGCGATTGTTTCGATGCGCTGGCGCTCGATTTCCGCACCTTTTAGCACGGTGGCGATGAGTTCCTTTTCGCGGCGGTTGATTTCGGCTTCCTGCACCTTCACCTGAGCCTCGCGTTCGACTTGCTGGACGCGAACGGATTCTTCCACCACCTTCTGTTGCATGACGTTGGTTTCGATTTCATACGCTTTGTCGGCGGTAGCCTGGGCTTTCTTGGTCATTTCCAAGTAGCTTGCCTTCTTGATGTCCAGGTCGCGTTGCGCTTCGGCTTGTTTGGCCATGGAGGCGGTTTCGGCGGCGACGCGCTCCTGGTCGGCTTGTGCTTTGGCGACGGCCGCGGCGCGTGTGGCTTCGGCGCGCTTGATGGCGATGTCGCGGTCGGCTTCGGCGGCGGCTACTTCGGCATCGCGCTTGATGCGGACGATGTCGGGCCGGCCCATGTTGGTGATGTACTCGTTCTTGTCGCGGACTTCTTTAATGGTGAAGCTAACGACGTCGAGCCCCATCTTGCTCATGTCGGCGGCGCAGGTGGAACGCATGCGGTCGCCGACCATTTCGGGTTCCTTCACGATTTGTTCAACCGTGAGCTGGCCGATGATGCCGCGGAGGTGGCCTTCCATAACGAGACGGATGAGGCCTTCGCGCTGCTCTGGCCGCTTGGTAAGGAATTGTTCGGCGGCGGTGCGGATCGACACGGGATCCGATTTCACTTTGAGTTGAGCGACGGCCTCGACGGTGACGGCGACGCCCTGGTTGGTGTAAAGGCTCTGCTGCGGAGCCACGTCAAAGGACATAAGCTCGAGAGAGAGCTCGCGGCACTGCTCGAGCATCGGCAGAATGATCGTGCCGCCATTGCTAATCGTTCGCGGTCCCCGAATGCCGTAAATTACCAGCGCTTCGTGCGGCCCTACCTTGCGCAACATCTTTGCGAACGTCACAAGAATCACGAGGATCACGAGCACCAACAACCCGGCCATGACCCATACACTCGAAAAATCCAACATAGTGGACCTCCCTTTTCATCCGACCGGACTGTTTGAATCGTGCGTCAGTCCGAGAAACTCTTTTATCGCAACGCGCCGCTGCGTTTACTTCGCGAACCTTACTTCGTGAATTCATCCCAACGCTTGACATAGGCGATGCCGTCTTCGTAGCGCGCGATGACGACTTCGGTTCCTTTGGGCAAAGTTGAGCCGTCTTCACTGCGCGCGCCGGAACTCTTGCGCGCGCCGTTCTGTTCGAAGATCACTTCGCCGGTTCCGTTTTCGCGTATGGGCATGCTGACGGTGCCGACGGCGCCTTCCACGCGATAGTCCCAGTCCAGCATCGCTGTGTTGGTCGCTTTCACGATGCGGGCCATGAACTTGAAGACAATGAAGCCCGCAAAAAGGCCGGCTAGCAGGGCGAAGCCGAGAATGCTGAGTCCGACGAGATGCGAATGCTTCGTCAGGATGTAGCCAACGCCGCCGAACCATGCCAGGAACGCGAGAATCGTTGAGGCGTTGAACCATGACATGTGGCCGGAGCCGGCGCGATTTGGCGCCGGCTGCGGCGCGGAAACCACCGCCGCTGCCGTGGCCACCCGAGATGCCGCCGGCGTGATGCGCGCCGTGAAACGGCAGGTGGATGTGAAACGGCAGATGAAGGTTGACGGCGCCCGCCAGAAACGAAAGAACGCTGAGCGAGAAGCCCACCAGGAAGCACAGCAGATAGAAGTCAGACCAAGACATAGTGCACCCCGAAACGCAGCACCCCGCTGCGTGGACTGGAATCCGAGACGACGCTGACTGAGCCCTTAGGCGGTCAGTTATTCAGGGAACTGGTTGGCGGTGGATGTCCACTGCCCGAATGTTTAGCCGGATGCAAAACTTCGCCGAGACGTTCGGCGAGACCCGGCGTGCGAAGGATTTCCGCAAGCAGCAAAAGCGCGCGGCGGGAATCTTCCACTTCTGCGATCACCAAAAGGCCGCGGCGAAGCTCCGGGTCGGCGGCAAATTGTTCGGCGCCGGCGTAGAGCCAGGAGTCGATCTTGGCATCAACGACGCGGAGCGAAGACTGCAGCTCGGGCGAATAGCCTTCCGGATCGTCCACGAGAAAGCCGGGATAAACGCGGAAGAAGCGCGCGAGAAGCGTGCGCGTGCCGTGAGTCAGGTGCGGGCGCGTGCCGCTTTCGATTTGCGAGAGGTAAGCCTGGCTTAGGCCGCGACCTACTTCTTTCTTCATGGCCTTCGCAAGCTCTTGCTGGGTCATCGGGCGACCGAGACCGCGCAAGGAGCCTTCGACGGAGCGGAGAGAACGGAGTTTGTTGCCGAGAGTCATGGAAGAACCCACTTATTGCAATCTGCGAATACGATATTACTTATCGCTATTTGTGTCAAGAACTATATTTGCTGTGTTTTCATTGAGTTATGTGGATTCAGAGTGAGTTGTGAATGGTCAGTAGTGAGTAGAGGGAGGGGGCGCAGCAAGCTGCGCCACTACAAGGCGGGGACTGCGCCTCGCGAAAAGACTTGGAAAAAACTGCGGGGGAGACGGAAAAGAGCACAGGCAAGAGTGCCTTTGCTACTGGGGGTTAGTCGGGTTTGCGGAGGGATTGGAGGTCGATGCCTAGTTGCTGGCATTTTTTGTAGAGGTGGCTGCGTTCGAGGCCGAGAGCGCGGGCGACGTTGGTCATGTGAAAATTGTGGCGTTTGAATTTCAGCGAGGAGGACTTCTTTTTCGAAGGCTTCGGTGCGCTCGACGAGAGTACCGGAAGAAAAGGAAGTTGAGGAAGTAGAGGAAGTTGAGGAGGTAGAGGATTCGGAGGGAGACGCGGTCAAAACTTGGGCTACATCGGCGGCGGTGACGGAGTCTTCGGCGGAGAGGAGGATCAGGCGCTCGACTACGTTGCGGAGTTCGCGGATGTTGCCGGGCCAGGCGTAGCGGCGGAGTTCGGCGATGGCGTCGGGGGCGAAGAGTCTTTCTTTCCAGTTATTCTGCGCGGCGACCTGGCGGGCAGAAATGGGCGACGAGATCGCCGGAAAATCTTCGGGGCGTTCGCGCAAGGGGCGGGAGCGTCAAAGGAAAAACGTAAACGCGATGGAAAAGATCGCGGCGGAAGGCGTTCTGTTTGACGAGATCTTCGAGGTTGCGATGCGTGGCGACGAGGACGCGAACGTTTACGCGGATGGGTTTGTCGCCGCCGACGCGCTCGACTTCGCCTTCTTCGAGGACGCGCAGCAATTTGGCCTGCATGGAGACGGGCATGTCGCCGATTTCGTCGAGGAAGAGCGTGCCGCCTTCGGCTTGTTCGAATTTGCCGAGATGCTTGGCGGCGGCGCCGGTGAAAGCGCCCTTTTCGTGGCCGAAGAGTTCGGATTCGATGAGCTCGGCGGGGACGGCGGCGCAATTGAGGGTGACGAAGGGATTTTCGCGGCGCGGAGATTTTTCGTGAATGGCGCGGGCAACGAGTTCCTTGCCAGTGCCGGTTTCGCCGAGGATGCAGACGCGGGTTTCGCTTGCGGCCACGCGATCGATCTGGGCGAGGAGTTTCTTCATGGCCGGACCACTGCCGACGAGTTCGTGTTTGCCGAGGCGATGGCGCAGCTCGCGATTTTCGTCTTCGAGGCGGGAGAGACGGAGGGCGTTTTCCACGGTGACGAGAAGTTTGTCAGTGGAAAGCGGCTTTTCGAGAAAATCGAGCGCGCCGAGTTTGGTGGCTTTGACGGCCATTTCCACGTTGGCCTGGCCGGAGATCAGAACGATGGGCGTTTTGACGCCGGCGTTTTTGAGGTCTTCGAGCAGCTCGATGCCGCTTTTGCCGGGCATGACGACGTCGGACAGAATCAGGTCGAAGGCTTCGGTGCGGAGAAGTTCGAGAGCGCGGGGGGCGTTGTCGCAAACGGTAGCTTCGTGTCCGGCGAGGCGGAAGGCGCGGGAAAGAGAGGCCAGCGTATTGGGGTCGTCGTCGACTAGGAGGAGGTGAGCTTTGCGTGGCAAATGGATGTCCTTTGCGTCGATGCTTTAGTCAGAAGCGGCAACGGTGAAGCTTTGCGGCGGTTTTTTCTCGGCGGCGGATTCTTCCGGAGGCCTGGCCGGGAGGGCGGACTGGCGCTGTGGCAGTTCGATACGGAAGGTGGTGCCGTGACCTTCATCGCTGGAGACAGAGATGGTGCCGTGGTGATCGCTGACGACGGATTGAATGATGGCGAGGCCGAGGCCGGTGCCCTGGACTTTCGTGGTGTAGTACGGGGTGAAGAGGCGCGAGCATTCTTCGGGCGTGAGACCTTTGCCGGTGTCGGAGACTTCGATGCGAACGTGGCCTTCGTGCTCGGTGGTGCGCATGGTGAGCGTGCCGCCGGCGGGCATGGCGTCGAGCGCGTTGAGGACGAGATTTTGGAAAGCGCGGTGGAGGAGGTCGGCGTCGGCGTCGATTTCGGGGAGCGGCTCGGTGAGAAAATATTCGGGGATGACGGGAGGCTTGCCGACGGCGTTGAACTGCGGTTCAAAGAGGCGCACGGCGTTGCGGAGAGCTTCATTTATATTGACGCGCGCGAAGTGGGGCGCCGGCATTTTGGAGAAATCGCTGAAACGGCCGACGATGGTGTTGAGATTGGCGAGTTCGGCTTTCAAGGTGGCGGTGGATTCGTTGAAGACTTCGAGGAACTGCTTGGCGTCGAGCTGGCGGGCCTTTTGCAAATTTTCGACGGTGATTTGCAGGGGGAAAAGCGGGTTGCGAAGTTCGTGGGCGAGGCGGCGCGCGAGTTCGCGCCAGGCAGCGACGCGCTCTGTCTGGAGAAGCTGTTCGCGCTGCGCTGCCAGCGTTTGCGTCATTTCATTGAAGGCGGAGGCGAGCTGGCCGATTTCATCGCGGCCTCGCAAATCAATGACGGTATCCCAGCGGCCGGAGGCGACTTCGCGCGCGCCTTCGGCAAGTTCTTCAAGCGGGCGCGTGATTCTTGCGGATACCCACAAACTGACCAGCAAGCCGATGAGCAGCGCTGCGCCGGCAACGGCGGCGGCGATTTGCAAAATGTGGCGCGTAAGGAGCACGAGTTCCCGGCGCGAACTTCCCAGGAGTAGCACGGCAAGAAGTTCATTGTTGCGGCCAGATAACGGGATGGCATGAAACGATTCGGCGTCGGCGGCGTTTTCGGTCCAATCGATGGTTCGTACGAGCGGCTTGGGCTGCTTCTGAATGTCCTCGATCAGCGGCTGTAAGCGATCGGCTTGTTCGAACGTGCCGTTGACATCGGTGAGGGCGGCTGCGCTGAAACCCGGTTCCAGATTGCGATAGAGGAGGGCGCGCGTCCCGGCAGGTGGAACCAGCGAGGCAAGAAAATTCTGGTCGAGGCGGCGGCCGCCGATGATGTACATATTTTTGTCGTTGCCGCCGGAAAGCATGCGAACGACTGTGAGGGAAAGAGCGACGCCATCGGGCAATTCTTCTTTTCGCAAGAAAGGCGCCGAGTCATTCCAGTTTTTGTTGGAAGTCACCCAATCGTTTTTGTAGCCGACGCGCGCGGGATATTGCGCGGAGGAGATGAGCGTACCGTCCCAGTTCACAAATTCGACAAAATCCAAACCGTGATCCTGCGCCGCGCCGGCCGCATCGTGCACGTAGAGCGATTGGTCTGGCCGGGGCCCCGCCAGATCGATGGCTACTTTTAGAGTGATCTCGGCGTCGGTGATATTTTTCACTTGGCGAGCAATCTCGTCGCCGCGTTGCGCGTACTCTTTATTGAATTGGGCGACTAGGGCTTCGCTGCGCTGGGCGTCGGATTCTTCGAAGGCGGCTTGCGTGTAGTGGGTCACGCCATAGGCGACGAGCGAAACCGAGGCGAGCACGGTGATCAGAAAGATCAAAAACAATTTTGTGCGGAAGCTCATGGCGTGGCTCCGGAGGCGGCAGCGCGCGGTTGCGGAGAAGCCTGGGCCGGAGGATTGCCGGGGTCTGAAGAATCCGCCGCTGCGGGCTCGGGAGTCTCGAGCCAGACGTCGGCGAGATGCCATTCGCCCCAGCGCGCGGGCATCCAATCGCGCACGTTCGCGCCGAGTCCGACCGACTCTGCTTGCATGACGAGAGGCAGAACGCGGCGGTCTTGCAGCACGCTACGTTCGCGCGCGTAGAGCTGTTCGTGATCGGTGCTCGTGACGTTCACCTCAGGAGGCTCAGTCAGATTATAAGCCGCAAATAGAGAATCAAGTTCGGTGCGCGGCGAAAGACTTGCATAGTGCCACGCGAAAAGGTGAACACCTGCGGGAGGATCGGCAGGCGTTGGTGATGGCGCTGCGCCCGCGCGAGGGACCGGCTTGGCGATGACCTGGACGAGAATCGAGGCTTGCCGCGCATTTACTGCCACGCGCTCCGCGAGAAGTTTGGCCAAATCGCCAGCGGGATCGACGCGCAAGCGCAGCGGCTCGGCGCCCGCCGCTTCATTCGCAGGAAGCGACCGGCGCAATTCCTTGGCGCGTTCGGGATTGGTGTCCACCGTGAAGAGGAAAGCATATCCCGATAGCCACTGGGGCAAAAGGGCTGCCGCAGGTTCGGCTTGCTTCTGAAGCAACACGTTGGCCATGGTGCCACGGTCGAGAGAAAGCGAAAGAGCCTCGCGAAGGTGCACGTCCGAGGCGGCCGCTTGTGCGCCGTCAAATCGCAGGCCATAGAGTGTGACCGGCTCCGACGACCACACACGTAGATTCGCCAGCCTTGCGCGCGGGACAAGTTCGGGCGAGAGCTCGATCAAATCCGCCTTGCCAAGTTGCAAATCAAACATCGCTCGCAAGGGCGGCACTCCGAGCGCCACGTCGATGGCATCGACAAACGGCCGGCCCGACCAGGCGTCTTCGTTCGCGCGAAAGAAAAGGTGTCCAGCGCCAGAGGGAGCTTCCCCCAAAACAAACGGACCGGTGCCAACGAGCGCGCCTCCGGCCAACACGCGATACACAAAGTAGCGGCCAGAGGAAAGCTGCTCGAGCAAGTCCGGGACGGGGGAGTTCGACTGAATGACGATCGTATTGCCTGCAGCGGAGACTTGCTCGGTCGGCGGAAGCAAGGACTGAAGCGCAGCAACGATATCTTCGGCATTCAGCGGCGCGCCGTCGGAGAACTTCACGCCCGCGCGAATCACAAACCGCCAGCGCCTGTGCGAACCGTCGTGCGACCACTCCGTCGCCAGCACGGGCTGAAACCGGCCGTAATTATCGAGCATTAAGAGCCGTTCGAACACGAGCTGCGCCATTTTTTCGTTCGTGGCCGCATCGAGCGAGCCCGCTTGCCACTCACGCGGATCGAGCGACACGCTGCCCGCGTGCACCTCGACGCGCAGCGTCCCGCCATATTTCGGATGGGTCGCGGCCGGCAGCGGCGCGGCGTGGAAAAGCTGCGCCACGATCCAGAAAAAGCTAATTGCCGCAAGCAGCCGTAATTCGATAAACCTCATAGTTCCCTGTCAAAAGATTCTTCACCACCGCGAAAGCAGACTTCGAATTCTCCGCGGCGCTGATATCCAGTACCGGCCCAGGCATCTCCACGGACCCCGCGTAGCCCCCTTCGGCAGAGGCTGGAGTTGCTGCGCCTCCGGGCCCGACGGTCTTTCCTAGAGTGATCCGATCTGTCTGCGTGTAATCGCCCTTCCCGGCAGTGAGAAATCGAGGAGACTCTTCACAACTGGACAACAGTTCCGCCGTCCGATCGCCTGCGTCGTTTCCGCTGCATGTCAACGTAATGTGGCTGTTCAAATTCAGATCGCAAACTTTTTTGCGCAGGGCGACTTCGATTTTTTCCTTCGAGTGACTGTAGAAGAGGTTCCCATCTGCGGAACGGGAACGGCGGCCAGCGGCGCCCGGCAGTTCCGCGGAGTCTATCCATTTCCAATCGCTGTTCTCAAAACGAAGACGGGAAACCTCCGTGTCGCCCAACAACAAAAGAAATCTCTCCTGCGTGGAAGGATCTTGCCATCCGATGGCACTTTGAATCGGCTTTTCCTGCCGCAACAATAATTCTCCGCTTAGCTGGGGCGCCGGCGATGTTTCACGCGCAACAAGCAACGCGGCGCGCGGAAGTTCGACGATAAAGATCTGAGGGCCATTCGCCGCCTCCGGGGAAGCAGCAATCAGGAGGATTTTGGAAGGGGTGAAACGCAGCGTGACCGTCAAGAGCGGAGCGTCCGAGGTGTCCGTTGGTTCCACGCCGCAAGCCGAAATCTGATCAAGAAATGCCTTTTTGCGGGAATCGGACAATAAGGCGCTGGACGATGAAAATTCCTGCCATGCAACTTTGACCGGCTGCTTATGCGCGGACAGGCATACTTTGATGGCAAGCTCATGCGCCGCATCTTCGAGCGGGTCGGCGCGCAACTGCCATGGCAAAAGCAATAAAACAAATCCGAAGAGTTGGGAGAAAACGATGAGGGGCCGCGAGGGCGGCGGAGAGAGATTTTGCTTGGCGGACACTGGCTTGCGGGATGATGATATCACGGCTGCAAGGCGGGTACGGTGCGTCACAAACTGGATGTGCTGGGTTTGCTGCATAATTTTAGATAAACAAACCTGTATTGAGCGGAAAATGCACAGCCCCGCGAAACAATTTGCAATCAGGTGCGTCCTTCTAAGTGGCCGGGTTCCGGGGTAAATCTCTGTCTTCAAGGGTGTCCAAAATGAATCGAAGCGCTTTTCGTTTGAATGCACTTCTGTGGCTGGTGGTCACTGCGTTCGCAGGCCTCGCCACGTCCCCAGCCAAGGCTCAATCCGCAGTGGCGGCGGATCAAGAGCCCTCCGGCCCCACGCATCTTCTCCGCTTTGCGGATATCTCAAAAGACCGCGTCGTCTTCGCCTACGCCGGTGATTTGTGGATTGCGTCGCGCGACGGCGGCGCGGCGCGGCGCCTCACTTCACACGTCGGCGAAGAACTCTTCCCGAAATTTTCGCCCGATGGCAAATGGGTGGCCTTCACCGGCGAGTACGACGGCAATCCGGACGTCTACGTCATCTCGGCCGAAGGCGGCGAGCCCAAGCGCCTCACGTTCCATCCTTCGAACGACATCGTTCTCGGCTGGACACCCGACGGCAAAAATATTCTTTTCCGCTCCGACCGTTACAGTTCGCCGCTGGGCCGTTCGACAAAACTCTATCTTGTGTCTCCACAAGGTGGCAGCGCGCACCCGCTGCCTGTCCCGCGTGGCGACCTCACCTCGTTTTCTCCCGACGGCACAAAAATCGCTTATCTCGAAACTTCGCAGGAATTCCGCACTTGGAAGCGTTATCGCGGCGGCTGGAGCCTCCCGATCTCCATCTACGACCTGAAAAAGAATACGTATGAAGAGCTGCCGAAAACCGCGGGCATGGACATGTTCCCCATGTGGCACGGCAACTCGATTTATTTCATCAGCGACCGCGAAGGCGTCATGAACCTCTACAGCTACGACCTCGCTTCCCAGCAAACCAAAAAGCTCACCGACTATCAGGAGTTCGATATCAAGTGGCCCAGCCTCGGCCCCGATGCGATTGTCTACGAAAACGGCGGCTCACTTTATGAATACAATCTCGATAGCGGCAAAACGCGCAGTCTTCCCATCACTGTCCGCGCCGAAGACATCGAAGCCCGCCCCGAATTCAAGAGTGTCGGCGACAACATCGGCAGCGCAGCGATCTCTCCCTCCGGCGTCCGCGCCGTTGTTGAAGCCCGCGGCAATGTCTTCACGATTCCCGCCGAGCACGGCAGCGTCCGGACGCTCACCACACAACAATCCAGCGTTCACGAGCTTGGCCCGGTGTGGTCTCCCGACGGCAAGTGGATCGCGTATCTTTCGGACAAATCCGGCGAATACGAACTCTACACGCGCTCGCAAATGGGCGGCGACGAAACGCGGATCACTACCGACGGCAAAATCTACCGCTACGGGCCGTTCTGGTCGCCCGACAGCAAGAAACTCCTTTACGCCGACAAGTCCAATCAACTTTGGTACGTCAGTCTCGACGACAAAAAACCCGTTCTCGTGGAATCCTCGGACTATGGCCTCATCGCCGATGCTTCGTGGTCGCCCGACAGCCTCTGGCTCACGTATTCGAAACCGCATCGCCGTGGCTCCAACGACGTATTTCTATACTCGCTCGCTTCGAGGAAAATCACGGAAGTCTCGACCGGCTTCTACAACGACAACAATCCTGTCTTCGATGAAAACGGCAAATATCTCTATTTCATTTCCACGCGCTATTTCTATCCGAGCATCGGCCAGCTCGATCAGCGCTACAACTATTACTCCACCGACGGGATCTTCGCCGTCACGCTGAAGGCCGACGAACCCTCTCCATTCAAGCCCGAAAGCGACGACGAAAAAATCGCCGACGAGAAAAAAGAGGAAAAGAAAGACGAAAAGAAAGCGGACGCCGCCAAGTCCGGAGAGAAAAAATCCGACGAACAAAAAGAAGAGAAAAAAGCGGAAGCCGTAAAACCCATCCAGATCGATCTCGATGGCATCAGCAGCCGCGTCGCTCCCGTGCCGATCGGCGCCAGCATTCTCAGCAACCTCTCCGCTCGCAAAGACAAATTCTTTTACTTTTCCACGCCGCAGGAAGCACGGCAATTCGGCACGCCGGACGATGGCCCCAAGAACGTCCTTCATGTCTACGACGTGGCGAAGCGGAAAGATGAAGTTTTGCTCGAAGGCATCGAGTCGTATGACCTGAGCAAAGACGGCAGCAAGGTTCTTTACAAAGCTGGACCCGTTCTCGGCATCACCGACGCCGTACCGGGCAAAGCCAAAGTTGGCGCCGGCAAATTAGAGCTCAGCGAGCTGCAAGTGCAGATCAATCCCCGCGAAGAGTGGCGCCAGATTTACCACGAGGCCTGGCGCATCGAGCGCGATTTCTATTGGGACCCCAACATGACCGGCCATGACTGGAACAAAATCGGCGCGCGTTACGAAGCGCTGCTCCCCTGGGTGGCCCATCGCAGCGATCTGAATTATTTAATCGGCGAACTCATAGCAGAGTTGAGCACTTCGCACACTTACGTTGGCGGCGGCGATCAGCCGAAAAAGCCCCACGTCAGCGTCGGCATGCTCGGCGCCGATTTCGAGCCGGAAGGCGGTTTCTATCGCATCGCGAAAATCTATCCCGGCGAAAATTGGAACGACGACACGCGCTCGCCGCTGACGGATCCCGGCCTGAAAGTAAAAGCCGGCAACTTTCTGATTGCCGTAAACGGCCAGGAAGCGCGGGCAACGCAGGACGTCTATTCTTACTTCCAGAATCTGGCGGGCAAACTCGTCACGCTCAAAATCAACAGCAAGCCCAGTGCGGATGGCGCTTGGGAAATTACGGTAAAACCCGCCGCTAATGAAGTCGGCGTCCGCTATCTCGATTGGGTCGAATCCAATCGCCGCAAAGTCTCAGAAGCCACCGGCGGCCGCGTCGGTTACATGCACGTGCCGGACACCAGCATCCCCGGAATCATTGAGTTCGACAAAGCGCTCGCCGGACAGCTCGACAAGGACGGCATGATCGTTGACGAGCGCTTCAACGCCGGCGGCCAGGTTCCCGATTTCTACACGGAAAAACTCAAGCGCTCGCTTCTGGCCGTTATTTCCACTCGCGATGGCAAGGACCTTCCCTATCCGCCTGTCGCGATTTACGGACCAAAAGTCATGCTCGTCAACGAACTCTCCGGCTCCGGCGGCGATTTGTTCCCGTGGCTTTTCCACTTCGAGAAAATCGGCCCCATCGTCGGCACACGTACCTGGGGCGGACTTGTCGGCATCAATCGCGGCGCGCCGCTACGCGATGGCGGTTTCGTCACCGCTCCGTCTGCCGGTTTCTATTCGTGGGACAAGGGCGGCAGTTGGGCCGTCGAGAATCATGGCGTCGATCCTGACTACGTCGTGCCCCAGCGCCCCGACCTGGTCGTCGAAGGCCACGACCCGCAACTCGAAAAAGCGATCGAACTGGCGAAAGAAGCGCTCAAGGATTACAGGGGCCTTCCGCCGCGCCCGAAATTTCCTGGCTCCAACTAGCGGCCTCAAGAACGCACGGCAAGATGTTGCCCCGTTATCCGTTCATGCATCCGCTCAGGTGGGACTACTCTTGCTGAGAGTCTTCGTTACTCTCTTGGCCGAAATCTACGACAACCCAACCACCTTGTCGTTCCTCTACGTCCAACCAATAGACGGGGTCATCTCCGAGTTCGACGCGCTCGCTCCCCTTTCCTGTGACATTCACCTGGATTTCTCCGGCGTAGAAATAAGGCGGCATCTCCCGCACGAGGCGGTCCGCAATTTCCGAGGAAGCACAGTAGCCGCGAACCGCAGCAGAGTCGCGTTCCGTTGCGTACCCGATGGCTTTCGCGACCGGGACAAGGTCTGGACGATTGTAAGCCCGCGATTGAAACTTCACGTCGTCACCCGACAAGTCATACGTATCCACAGCGCACAGGCTCGGATTATCCCAGGTGTCTATCGCTGAAAACTGGCAGTACGGCAAGGTGATGAGCGAACCCTCAGTTCGCAACTCGCCAAGGTGTGGGAATCCCGGTACGTTGTCGTCCAACCCAAGAGAACCCTCCTGATGAATGATCTGCTCAAGTCTCCCAATTTCCTCAGGATTCCACTCGAGGGCGTCGTAAACCACTCCGATGCTACCAGCGCAGCCAGAAGGCTCAATCCTCGCCAGGAATCTCGCGTTTCCCGAAGGGCCACGGTGCAACGCAAAAAGATCAATCAGGGATGTAGCCGATTCTTGTTCGAAGGACACTTCATCCGAACCAACCTCGTGCCAAACTGGCTGAGCTTTCTCGGATACTTCCTCACGCGGTACGCCGAAAGCAAAGAATCTTGCGCTCGTGCGAAACTCCATCTTCACAACCAGCAGCGGTGGAACATCCAGTATCTGAAAGTGAAAGCGGCTATCTTCCGGCCAATCCGCGTTGATTTCACTGCTCGCCTCTTCCAGCTTCCCGAGAGCTGCTGCCGCGCGTTCCTTGGGTGACGCGGCGTTGGTGAAGGCCGCGTTAAGCGCCACGGTGACGATATCCGCGGCCCCGGAGAACAGACGGAATTCGCTGTCCTCTCGCGTCCATTCCTTCTCCCGTGGAGATGGAGGATCACATGGATCAGGGGACAGCACTGCCAGCTTCTGCAGGCGCTGTCGAGAGTCTTGCTGAAGATCCAGCTGCTCGGCCTCGGCGGCAACTCGCGTGTCCGGCTTCAACGCGGAAAATACGCAAACACTCAGAGCAACAGCGATAAAGATTCGCGGTCTCATGATGGAACTCCTTCATTTGGCCGAAGAATTTCTTACCTCGAACCTTGCAACTCGTCATTCTGGTGCGACACAAAGAAGAAATGCTCAATGACAACCGCTAGCCGAGTGGCCCGAGCCGAGTCGCGGTCGAAGGAATAATCTCCTGGCAGATGGGGCGAAGCGCGGCGGTGCTTGCCTGCATGCTCATGATCTTTCCTCCTTTCCAGCGAAGCGTCCCGAGCCACCCACAGGGGTATTGGCTAGCGGAACTTGTGGGACAGACACTCCCTGTCTGTCTCCAAACTCATTCAAACAAGGCCTTCACGCACGATTTCCGAAGGAACTACGGCCTTTTGGTTGATCGCTTCTGCGCACTGACTGTCGGCGCCGGCGCGTTCCCATCCGAATCCGCGACATCATCCGGCGCCGCATTGTTGTTCCCGTTGGTCACTCCCGAAAACGCCGAGCGCATCACGTCGTTCGCAAAAAAGTTTTTCCCGTCCATCGGCACCATCATGATTTGCAGCTTGTCCGAGAGCCGTTCCGCAATAATTTTCTGAATCAGCATCGGATTCTGCTTCAACACGCTGGCCTCAAATTTCATGCGCTCGGCATCCGCAGCGGCCGTCACGCGAATCCGGTTGGCTTCCGCCTCCGACAGATTCTTCTGCCGCTCCACTTCCGCTTTGCTATCGATAATCTTGGCTTGCGCCGCCGCTTCAGCGTTCTGCAAAGTAGCTTCCTTGCGCGCCTCCGCCTCCAGCTTCGTCTGCTCGATCTGCTTCTGCTTCAGCGGCAAGGTGTACTGCATCGAATCCGCCTCCGCCTTGGCCTGCAAGACGCGCACCGCCGCTTGCCCCTCGGCCTGTTTCACATCGCGCGCCTTCTGCGCTTCCGCTTCCAGCTCCGCGATGCGCACTTCTTTCAATTTGATCTCTTGCTCAGTTCCGAGGCGCTCATTTTCCTGCTCTTTCAAGAGCAATCCTTCGAGTCCCTTCGCGTATTCCGCCGGAAGCTGCAAATCCCGTAGCAACACTTCGCGCACGAGGATTCCGTCGCTCTCCAGCCGCGTCGTGATGGCGGCAGCAGCCTTCGAGCGCAGCTCTTCGCGCTTCGTCGCAAAAATTTCCTGAGTGACGTAGTTCGGCGCCAGCTGCCGGTACGTGGTCGAAACCACCGGCGCAACTACCTCTTCACCGACTGGCTGCGGCAAATTCGCGTGAATCGTATCCAGCCGCCGCGGGTCCAGCCGGTATCGCACCGAAACGGCCAATCCGATGTTCAAACCTTCGCGCGCTTGCACGACCAACACTTCGTTTTCCGATTTCGCGCCCGGCCCCGCGCTTGCGCTGGCCGCTGTCGAGTACACCTGCTCCCTCGTGTCGTACAGCGCCACGCTATCGACGAGCGGCGTGACGAAGTGCACCCCCGGATACAACGTGCCGCGCCGCGCGCCCCAAATCTGGCTGACGCGTACGCCGGCGGTTCCGTCCGGAACCACCACGATACTGAGCGCCAGCAAGATGGGCAGCACACCCAAGATGGCGAGCCGCTGGGCCAATCGCCAGCGGACGGGTCCCAAAGGGCGGCGCGCCGTCAATGCGGTATCGGCGCTCGTTGTGCCCGCTTCCGTTGTCTTACTTCGCGCAAGCAGCCGCCGAAGCTGCTCCGAAATGTAAATGTCATAAACCACCAACGACCCGGCGCTCCCAAACAATCCCACCCCAAGAATCATCAGCAAATACTTCAAAGCCAGCATGGTGTTGCTCCCTTCCCTCTCACTCCCGGTCGCTGCGGCGGAGCGGTGACCGTCCAACTCCGCCGCTAACGTTGGGCCGGGAATCCTGCCCGCTTACTCTCAGGCTGCGCTGTAGGGGAGGGGCTTGCCCCTCCCGTCTGTCCGCGTCTCTCAACTCACCGCTGCGCCGCGTATGCCCGCGCCAACTGTGCTGTGCCGCGCGCCAACTGCGCCGGCACATTCACGCGCCGGGCCGTCGCTGGCCGCATCAAAACGAACATCGCCCGCAGAAGCAACCAATGAAGCCCCATAGCAGCAGCTGCGGCAAAAAGGGTGGTTACGACGAGTGTTGCGAAGTGCAGCGTGGCGATCATGATGTTCCTCCCGGTCTTGTAACGTCCTGCGACATAGGGAATGGCACGCCACGCGCCACTATGAACCTGCTGAAAATAAAGGGTTTATGATTTTGCGAAGACGGGGTTCTGTGTGGCCGCGAACACGCCGTGGCCAGACGGACGCGCACCTCACTCCGGCGTTTGGCCGCGCAGCCAATCAGAGCTATTGTATTAGTGTCAGGAGAACGGCCCGGCAATGCGCCGGAGCAATACCGGAAGGGAAGAACGATGCGAATCTGCCTCGCTGATCTTGCGCGGCGCAGCCTTTCGCTTCCAACCACTCATCGAAATGGCCCCAAGCCCTGGAATGCGGATCGGCAGAATCCTTGGGATACCCATCTATCTGCATTCCACGTGGATCATCATTTTTGCCGCCAACACTTTCCTTCTCAAAGAGCAGTTCGCGCGACAGCCCGGCTGGCTTCCCGCCCAACAATGGGCAGTTGCAGCGCTCACCAGCCTTCTCTTCTTCGCTTGTCTCCTCTTCCACGAACTTGCCCATAGCGTCGTTGCGCAGCACTACAAAATTCGCGTTCTCTCCATAACCTTGTTCATCTTCGGAGGAGTCGCGAGCATCGAGCGCGATCCCACGAAAGCCATTCAGGAATTCAACATCGCCATCGCTGGACCGCTCGCCAGCGGCTTTCTGGGCGCACTCTTCCTCGGCCTGTTTGTGTTTTTTCCCTCCAACGGCACCGTAGCAGTGCTCTCCGACTGGCTCTGGAAAACGAATCTATTGCTGGCAATTTTCAATCTGCTCCCGGGCTTTCCGCTCGATGGCGGCCGAATCTTCCGAGCGATCATCTGGGGCGCAACAAAGAATTTCTCGAAGGCCACGCGTGTTGCAGGCATGAGCGGCCGCCTGATTGCCTATGCCATGATCCTTCTCGGTGGCTTCGCCGTTTTCAAGGGTGGCGTGGTTCCCGGCCTCTGGAGCGTCTTCATTGGCTTCTTCCTGTTGAATGCCGCGCAAGAAAGCGTGGCGCAAGCCGCCATTCGCGAAACTCTCTCCGGCCTTCGCGCCGCCGACGTGATGAGCCACGAAGTCCCCACCGTCGGCCGGGCCATCTCCCTCGAAGAATACGGCGCCGAAGTCCTGCGCACCGGCCGCCGGTGCCACCTCGTCATCACTGACGACCACCTCGTCGGCATGATGAACGTTCACACGCTCAATGCCGTGCCCCGCCACGAATGGGCCCACACCTCCGTGCAAGCGGTCATGATTCCGCGCGAGCGCATCCTGTGGGCCACGCCTGACGAGCCTCTCCTCGGCCTCCTCGAGCGGCTCCTTACTGCCGACGTCAACCAGATGCCCATCGTCTCCGGCCCGGGCGACGGTGCCGCCCAAATCATCGGCATGGTCTCCCGCGACAGCATCCTCCGCGTCATGCAAACCCGCTCGGAGCTCGGTCCCATGACCGCCAGTGCCGCAAGCAAATAGTACCTTCTTGTTGCAGGCTTTCCCGAAGCGAGCACTCGCGGCTTCCCTCTCACTTTTTTCCATTTCTTAATTAACTCCAGAGAACATCTTGGGTATACGATGGCTATATATCCCGCAGGAGGAAGCACATGGCCAAAAAGACCAAACTCACGCAAGTCGCCGAGAAAATCGGTGGAACCATCGGCAAAGCTGATCGCAAAGCCCATAAAGTTGTGGAAGCCGGAGCGCTCGCCAAAGAAGAACTTTTGGAGATTGCGAAGCAAGTCGGCGCCCTCAAGCACCAATTGGAAAAAACCACCAAGCGTCTGAAGCGCGCCCTGACCTAGATTCACAGCGGTTCCTCTCCAATTCGCCCCGCTCGCAACTCCTCATGCTAAAAGTCTGCCCGATTGGTTTATAATGCGCCGCCCGTGGGGTAGATAGCCTGAGCACGACTCACCAAACAAATGGGAGGAAGCGCAGCCATGAGATCGGCGACTGCCAGGAAATTTTTGTCGTCCAAGTGTCCAAGATGGATCATGTGGAGCGCGCCGGCGTTCCTCATTTTCTCAGGAATCTTTGTGGTGAGCCTCGCCGCGCAAACTCGTAGCCACTCGGACAACGCCGCCCCAAATGCCGCGACAGCCTCCGCGGATGCGGCCACGCCCGCGTCTCCCATTCCGGTCACCACACCCAACTATGCACTCGAGGCCCGCTTCCTCCCTGCCGCCGTCAATCGACTCGTGTTCGACCTCTCTGTCACGCCACACTGGTTCACGCTTTCCGACAAGTTCTGGTACAGCTACCGCACCACGGAAGGCACAAAGTATTACATCGTCGATCCCCTGAAAAAATCCAAGACACTACTCTGGGACAATGCGAAGGTCGCTGCCGCTCTTTCCTCTCTCACCAATTTCCCCTATGACGCGCAGCATCTACCCATCAAGCGTCTCCGGCTCGTGGACAAAGATTCACGCATGCGTTTCGAAGTGGAAATTCGCAAAGACGGCGTCGTTCCCAACGAACCCGAGAAAAAATCTCAGGACGACGGCAGCCAGCAAGGCAACGAAAGTGAAATCAAGGATAGCGAGGCCAGGCAATCCAGCCAGCGCGCCCAGAGTTCCAGCCAGCCCACGGAGCCCCGCGAAGAAACGCGCACGCTCGTCTTCGAGTACGATCTCGCCACCGGTAAAGTCAACCGCCTCGACGCCGCCGAGCCTAGGCGCAAGAAACCTTTGTGGGCCGCCGTCTCTCCCGACGAAAAAACAGTTGTTTTCGCGCGCGGCCAGAATCTCTACAAGATGGATGCGGACAATTACGCCAAAGCTTTGAAAAAAGCCGGCGATAAAACGGTTATAGAAATACAACTCACCACCGAAGGCATCGAAAGATTCGGCTACGCCCGCCGCATCCTCCCCGAGCAACAAGATGAACTCAAAAAAGAAGACAAAGGCGATACCAATCAGGCCGGCATCCGCGCTCCCGCCATTACCGTCCACTGGTCCAAAGACTCGAAAAAATTCGCCGTCGCCCGCGATGACTTTCGCAAAGTCCCCGACTTCTGGGTCATCCACTCGCTCGCGAATCCTCGCCCCATTCTTGAAACCTATCCCTACCCGCTCCCCGGCGAAGATGCGATGCCCGGCTCGCAACTCGAAATTCTCGACGTCGCCACAAAGCAACTCGTTGTCGTCCAAGCCAACAATTTTCCCAACCAGCAACTCCGCATCGCCGACGCTCCGCAAATCGAGCGCGATCGCGAAGAGCTCCGCCAGGAACAGGAAGGCATCCAGGAGGGCGGCCAAATGCCCCTCACGCGCGTCAGCCCCCGCTGGATTTCCGACACTTCCGATAAACTCTATTTCAACGCGATCAATCGCGACTTCCGCAAGATTGACGTCTGCGTCGCCGACACCGCCAACGGCGCCTCAAAAACGCTCATCGAAGAGCGCTCCAACGTTTGGCTCAGCGTCAAACCTCTCCGCCTCATCGGCAACGGCCAGGAACTCATCTGGTGGTCCGAACGCGACGGCTGGGGCCACTACTATCTTTTCGACGCCGCAGGCAAACTCAAAAACCAAATCACTTCCGGCGAATACGTCACCGATCAAATCCTCAACCTCGACGAAAAATCCCGCACTCTCTTTTTCACCGCCAACGGCCGCGAGCGCGGCGAAGATCCCTACTACACGCATCTCTATCGCATCAATCTCGACGGCACAGGTCTCCAGCTCCTCTCTCCCGGCAATTTCTCTCACGCCTTCAGCTCACCCGATTCAGGCAGATTCTTCGAAGACACTTTCTCCCGCGTTGACACCGCTCCAAAGTCCATCCTCCTCGACGCCCAAGGCGCGCAACTCCTCGACCTCGAAACCACCGACGTTTCGCAGCTCCTCGAAGCCGGCTACAAATTTCCGGAAGTCTTCAAAGTCAAAGCCGAAGACGGCATCACCGATCTTTTTGGCGTCATGTACAAGCCCTTCGACTTCGATCCCGCCCGCAAATATCCGCTCATCGAGTTCGTCTACCCCGGCCCGCAAACCGAAAGCGTCAACAAAACGTTCTCGCCAAAGAGCGTCAACGTCCCGCTCGCCCAACTCGGTTTCATCGTCATTGAAGCAGGGGCGCGCGGGGGCAGCCCGCAGCGCGACAAGTGGTATGACAGCTACGGCTATGGCAATCTTCGCGACTATGGCCTGGCCGACAAGAAAGTTACCGCCGAACGCCTGGCCGCCGTGCATCCCTATATCGATCTCTCGCGTGTCGGCATGTGGGGCCACTCCGGCGGTGGCTTCATGACCGCTGCGGCCCTCCTGCAATATCCCGATTTCTACACCGCCGGCTGGTCCGAATCCGGCAATCACGACAACAACGTCTACAACCGCGACTGGAGCGAAAAATATCACGGCGTCCGCAGGGAGATGCAAAAAGACGGCACCGAAAAATTCATCTACGAAATCGACAAAAATTCCGAACTCGCGCGCAACCTGAAAGGCCACCTCATGCTCACAACAGGCGACATGGACGAAAACGTCAGCATGGTCAACACCATGCGCATCGCCAATGCGCTCATCAAAGCCGACAAGCGCTTCGAAATTCAAATCTACCCTGGCATGCGCCATTCCTATATGCCCATGGCCAGTTACGTCATCATGGCACGCGGCGACTTCTTCGCCCGCTGGCTCCTCGGTTCCTACGACACGCGCCCCGACATCCTCGAACTCCAAAACCAAAAACAAGCCACCCCCAGCAAAAAATTCAAGGAGTAGCGACTGCTTTTCCAATTTGGTTTTCTAAACGCGCGGCGTGTTCACCCGGAAGAAACAGCATGCGGAGAAAAAGGCAATCTTGAGTTCAGGCTATCGATCTTGAGCGGTTCTGCAGGGCCTCACCTACCCGGTGTACCAACATATCTCGCGAAAACGGTTTCTGCAGGAAGAAACCATCCTCCAAAAAGTCCTCGTTACCCCGGTTGTATTCCAGGTACCCCGACATGTAAATGATCTTCAGGCTGGCCCGCAGACCCTTCAGCCGTTTTGCGAGCTCCGGTCCTCGCATCTTGGGCATTACGACGTCGGTCAGCAGCAGATGGATTGGTTCGTCCAAACTCGTCGCAATTCGCAGCGCTTCCGTGCCGTCCTTGGCGCTCAACACGCGATAGCCAGCCGACTCCAGAAATTCGCAAGCCAGTTCCCGGACCGCCTCTTCGTCTTCCGCTATAAGTACCGTCTTGCGCCTTCGAACCGCAGCGGGCGCAGTCTCCCCAGCTACATCAGCCTCCGCCGCCCCATCGACTCTTGGCAGGTAGACCTCGAATCGCGCCCCTTTCTCTGGCTCCGACTCCACCCATACGCACCCGCCGCTCTGCTTCACTATTCCATAAACCGTCGCCAGCCCTAATCCTGTTCCCTTCCCTTGCTCCTTCGTCGTAAAGAACGGCTCGAAGATCCGCGCCTTGGTTTCCGCATCCATGCCAAGCCCTGTGTCCGTCACCGCCAGCTGGACATACTCTCCAGGCTGAATCGGCGGTCGCGTGGAAGCGTACTCCTCGTCCACCGTCAGGTTTCGCGTTTCAATCGTCAGGCTTCCCCCCGTCGGCATGGCATCCCCGGCATTCACGGCCAGGTTCATGATGACTTGCTCGATCTGCCCGGGATCGGCTTTCACTCGCCCCAGCGACTCCCCCGCGTGAAACTTGAAGGCAATGTCTTCGCGAATCAACCGCCTCAGTAGATTGCACATCTCCGAAACCAACAAATTCAAGTCCAGAATTTTCGGCTGCAGCACCTGCATCCGGCAAAACGCCAGGAGCTGGCGCGTCAGGGAAGCCGCCCGGTCCGCTGCTTTCTCTATCTGACGCGTACACCCCGCCATCCGGTCGTCGTTTTGCAGCCGTTCCACCAATAGCCCGCTATTCCCTTTGATCACCGTCAAAAGATTGTTGAAATCGTGCGCCACGCCTCCTGCCAGGCGCCCCATGGCATCCATCTTCTGCGCTTGGCGAAGCTGCCCCTCGAGTTGTTCTCGTTGCGCTTCGTCCTGTCGCCGCTGCACTTCGTTCCTCTGCAGCGTGTTGCGCATGTCCTCAAACGCGCGCGTGACCTGCGCGACCTCATCTCCGCCACGCGATTTCAGCGGATAGCTGTAATCGCCTTGTTCGAGCGCCCGCACTCCCTCCGCAAGGTGCGCCAATGGCCGCGTGGACCGATCCGTTATCACAAACACCAACGCCCCTCCGCCCAACACCGCCGCCAGGCCCAAGCCCAGCATCAGCCGGTTTAATCTCTCCAGCGATGCTGTAGCTTCTTTATAAGACTTTAGAACCGTTAGCGTTAATGTCGGCGGCGTCCCGGAGTCCAGCGCCAGCGAACTTGCGAAGTACCTCTCATTGCCTATTTGTATGTTCTCCGCCGCGGGGCGGTCGCCGCTGCGGCACAAGCTCTTGTTCCTTCGCCACGGAAAACGTGCTCATCACCACTTCGTTCGCGTAGCGAAACACGATATGGCTCGAGGAAATCCGGCCGAGCTCGCTGGCTCCCGAACATCCAGCTCGCGTCCGACAATCGCCGTTCCCAGCAGCCGGCCCTTCCGCGGCTCTTGCTCGTAATACGGTTGCATCACCACCTGAAACAGGTGCCCCTCGTCAAACCACCACGCCACCCCCGTATCCTCCCGGAACGTGCGTCGCAGCAGTTTTTCCGCGTTCGCCACGGAGAGCATCGAACTCGTGGTGTGCAACGCGATGATCCTGCCCTGCGGGTCTGCTATTGCAAACAGGTCGCATTCGCCGGACTGCCAGGGATCTGCGCTGGCCTCCTGGATCGTCGATGGATCTCCGTTCCTTATGTACGCCGACGTAGCCAGCAGATTCGCCTTTCGGCTCAACATCATCTCCCGCTGGTGTTGTACGGCTTGGATCGTTAACAGGTCGTTGCGGGCGTCCTCTTCGATTTGCCGTTGCAACTGGCCCTGCACGGATTGCCGTACCACCAGCAAAGTCGCGCAGGTAAGCACCGCCGTAAACAAGACCAGCGACACCAACATCTTGGTCCGCAGCCGCAGCTTGGGCCGCCGCTCGCTCAGCGCCTTCCAGACGTGGCTCACCCTTGTGAAAGGAATAGCGTGTCTCCCATTTCGCGCGGCCCCAAGTGGGCTTCCAGCACTAGTTTTGGCCGATTACTCATAAGCTAGTTCCCTGATGTAAGTCTGTCAATCGAGTGAGCCTAGTAAGCCAATAAGCCCTCTGGCACAAGAGAATCCGCGCGTAGCCGTCAGTTCGAATGTTCGCATCCGCCAGGAAATCTGGCCGTTGTGCAAAAGTGAACAGCGCGCCTCCTCAAGAGTTTCTAAGATGCGCCACCTGATGCCCAGCCGGCGTCAAGTGGAATTTCTTCATCGGTGACCCGCAATCGCGCCGGGCCAGCCGTTGTGATTGGCTCGGGCCCGAAAATAGATCTGGGTCATTGCCCACGTCCACGCCTTTGTCATGTATTCGTTCAGCGACTTCGCGGCGCGGTGCGCGATTCGGCGCCTGGATTTTTGTTGCATCAAAAAGTGTCTGGCTAATGCCTATGACAATCCCAGTGCCCCCGTTCCACAAACTTGAAGGGTGGTGTTTTTCCTGATGAGGATCCTCTTCCCCGTAATATTTTGCTCCCTGGTCTGCGCTGCGCCTGCTTTCGCGCAATCGTCCATCGCGAGCGCGAGTGGTGAACCTTCCACAGCCGTCGCGGCCGCCGAACCTCCAGCCACCCCAATAAAGCCCGTAAAACCTCTAAGGAGCAGAGCTCCCTTCGAGACGGCCACGAGTAAAACGATGGAACTGGGGCTGGGCTACTCCTACGTCAGTCAGTCGGGAAGCCAGTCCAATCGATTGGGCTTACAGGGCGGGGATGCCAGTCTCACGATCGGTTTTTCTCGACTCGGCATAACGGCGGATGTGGGATATGCGCGCGCCTCCAACGTACTGGGCACCGGCCGGCATAGCGCTGTCTTTACGTACCTCGCAGGCCCCGTTTTCCATCATACGGTGCACCATCGGTTTGATGCTTACGTCCATGTGCTCGCGGGTGGCGCCCAGGTGAGCGGACCGGTTCTTACGACGGACGGGACAATCCTGCTTGGCGGATGGACCACTGGCTATGCCTGGGCATTTGGCGGCGGAGTCGAGTACTGGGCGACAGAGTCCATGGCCATTCGCACCGGTGCGGACTATTTGAGAACTTCGTTCTACGATGCATCGCTCGCGGTTCGCGGCCAGAGCAATCTCAGGACAACGGTTTCGGTGGTCTATTATTTAGGTAATCCATTGCCAAGACGGCGCCGGCTCGCAGTCCGTTAACTCTTGGCCAAAAGGCGCTCTATCCTTTTCGGGATGCCATTCTTCGCGCTCCCCCCTTCCGCTAACTCCCCTCGATTCACACTCTTGCAAAAAACACGGGGGTGGGACAGCCAATCCTGGCTGTCCTCCCAATCCCTGTCAGTCAACGAACGCATCTCTCGCATTGAGAATCACCAGTCACCAGTCACGAATCACCAGTCACCAGTCACTCGCCACCCGGCTCTTCGCCGAACGCGCTTCCAGCACTACACGTATCCCATGCCTCGGCCGCAGCGTGATCGACGCCAGCGGCACCACCGGATGTCCTTCGACCAGCCGGAATCGGTACTGCTGCGCAATCGTAGCCAGAATCAGCGCCGCTTCCATCAGCGCGAACGCATTCCCGATGCACTGGCGCGGCCCGCCGCCAAACGGAAAGTACGCGAACCGCGGCAGCCGCTTCATCAAATCGCCTTCCCACCGCTCGGGGCGAAATTCGTCCGGCGCGTCGTACCATCTCGCGTCGCGATGCACCGTCCATTGCGAGAACGAAACGCCGGATCCTTTCGGTATCGCGTACCCCGCGATTTCGTGGTGCTCGATCGCCGTGCGCGCAGTTCCCCAAGCGGGCGGATACAGCCGCAGCGACTCCGTGATGATGTGATTCGTATAAGCGAGCTTCGGCAAATCGTCCAGCGATGGACTGCGGCCGCCAAGCACCGACCGCAACTCCGCGTGCAGCTTCGCTTCGATCGCCGGATTTTGCGCCAGCAACCACCACGTCCACGACAACGTATTCGCCGTGGTCTCGTGCCCTGCGAGAAAAAGCGTGATGGCTTCATCGCGAAGCTGTTTGTCGGTCATTCGCGAGCCGTCTTCGTCTTGCGCGGCCAGCAACATCGAGAGCAGGTCGCCCGCATCGCGCCCCGAGGCGCGTTTTTCCGCAATAATCCGGTAGAGCACTTTTTCAATCCGCCGTATCGCGCGCTCCAGCCGCAAATTTGTCGGCGTCGGCAGCCAGTGCGGAACAAACAGCGTGCGCCGGAAATCCGCGCCGATTTCGAGCAGCATCTCCAGCGACTTGCCAACATCTTGCGCGTCGCGCTCCACGTCCGCATCGAAAAGCGTTTTGCCCACAATTTGCAGCGTGACCCGCATCATCTCTTTGTGGATGTCGCGCTCTTCCCCGTCCTGCCATTCGTGCAGCAGCCGCTCGGTGTACTCCACCATCGTCGCGGCATAGGTCGCGATGCGCGCGCGGTGAAACGCAGGCTGCGCCAGCCTCCGCTGCCGGAGCCAAAAATCTCCTTCGCTCGTCAGCAAGCCGCTTCCGAAAACGCGCTTGTTGGCTTTCAGGATGCGGCCCTTGATGAATTTTTTTGGATGGTTCACCAGCACGTCTTCGATGTGGTCCGGATGATTGATCAGCAGAATGCGAAAATTCAGAATGCGCAGTCCGACAAAATCGCCGTACTCGCGCGCGATATCCGTAAAGAACTTGAGGGGGTCTTGAGTGCCGCCGGCGACCGACGACCAACGCCTGAGCCCGAAGGGAGGACCGGGAGGAAACTTGAGCTTCGTCCGAGAGCCCATAAATTCATGCTAAGTGCCTGGAGCGCCCGCGTCAACGCGCGATCCTTCAGGAAACGCTGGCAGTCCGCGGACGCAGCGCACGCAAGCGAAACGCGCCACGCAAGAAATCCACGGACACATTTGAGAATCCAATCGCGGCAAGCAGCTGCCTCGCCGTCGCAGGGGCCATTGGCACGAAGGTGCTACGAATATGCAAGATGCGGTGAAACCATGCGTCTGGAATATCGATAGCCAGAAGCACTCCGCCGGGCCGCAGCACGCGAAATATTTCCGCGAAGGCTCGCTCCTGCAATTCCGGCGATTTTAAATGGTGCAGCATGAGCACGGTGGCTACCGCCGAAAATGTCTTCTCCGGAAACGGCAATGCCGATGCGTCGCCCTGCAGCACCGCTCCGTTTCCATTTTGGATTCGCCGCGCAATTCCCACGGCAAATGGGTGGCTGTACTCCAGGCTGGTCACTCGGCCCGCGTGTTTGCGCAATTCAGCTGTTGCCGCGCCTGGTCCTGCGCCAAGCTCCAGAGCGTGTTCACCCAACTCCGTGCCGGACAGAAGCCACGGAACGACTTGGGTGCGCGTCATGCGCCGCCAGTACGACGAACCGCAAAACCAATTCTCAAACCTGTTCACAAAACACATCCAAGCCATCGCGCGTAAGACTTTTCCGCACGTTCTTGAAGCAAACGAAACAATGAAGACGGAATCTGGTTTTAAAGGGTTTGATTATCGCAGGACTTCGCGAAGATTCGCCACTGGTGCTGATTATCGCAGCATCGGGCCGATGCGCCGCAGCGAAGCCGCAAATTGGTCGGCGTTGTATGCCGAAGGATTTTCGAGCTGCCGGAACAGTTCATTGATCGCGGCGCGAACCTCGTCGGCATTGCCCGGCTTCGCATCCTTGCTGTAGGCGATGTAGAGCGAATCCACCGCCATCGCCGCCTGTTCCGCGGCGCGCTCGTCGGCAAGCGAAATAGCCTCCGCGTCCTCGGAAATAGCTTGCAGCGTGCGTAGCACGACGGCTCGATCATATTGCATAGCAGCAAGCCGCTCAGCAAAATGCTGCGCCACTGGCGCAGCCGCTGATGCTGAGGATGCAACAACGTTACGATCCGGATTCAGCCTGGACATTTCGTTCGAGACCTCGAGCAACCTGCGATCGAGCTCTTCGCCGCCAGCGGAATCGATTTGCTTCGCAAGCAGACGGAACACCACGTAGCGCGAACTGTTCCACGCCGGATCGCCAGGGCGGCGCCCGGCAAATCCATGCGCTTGCCGCCAGCTGTCTTTCGCCGGCACCAGCGCATGGTGGCACGCGAAGCAGGAAAGTTCCGAGTATTCCGGCCAAACATCTTTTTTGTCGAAGCGCTCGCCCTGGGCGCGCCAGACCAGCCGGTCCATTTCCGCTCGCAACTGAACTGCCTGTCCCGCGCTCCAATCGCGCACGCCGGTCCACGCCGCATCTTCAACAGGTTTGCCGGGGGCGGATTCGCGCGGCGATTTCCAGTGCCGCGGCATCACCGCGGAAAAGGAATCCAATTCGAAAAACAGATCCGGATGGCCGGCGGCAATCATTTCATGGTCGACAAATTTTTCTTTTGTGCCGAGGTGGCACTCGAGGCATTTTTCCGTGCGATGGATGACGTCGCGCGTATCCCGCATGCCGAGTGCGACGGATTTTTCGTGCGGCCAATCCCGCGTGGTGTGCGGACCTAGCCACGCGGAGGCGGGGCCGTGGCAATTTTCGCAGGAGACGCCTTCAGAGAATTCGAACGGACGGCCACGCTGCTCCGGCGTCGTGTAGAGCGCGTGACAAGCCAGGCATTTTGGCGCTTCTTCGGCTTTCGAATTGAGTTTCAGGATGCGGGCGATTCGTTCGCCGATGTCGCCAGTAAGCGCCTGATAGGCATGACTGTGCTTGTCCTTGATGATCCACGTCGAATATTCGTTTTGCAGGATGCGGCTGCCGGCGACGGGTTTGACGCTGCCGTGGCAGCTTGTGGCGGCGCAGGAGCCCGGGCCGATGTACTTTATCGGCTCCCCGTTCGAATCGCCCCTCGAACCCGTATCTTTGGCGCTCGCTTTGGCAGAATCCGCAGACGGAGCTGCATCATTCTTGGCGGAAGCTGTTCGAACGGCAAAGGCCAGGAGCGGAAAGAGGGCGAGGGACAGCGCGAGGCGCAGCCAATAGGAGTTGGTGACGATTTGCATGCGAAATGCCGGACGAGTCTGTCGGTTCATTATCGTTTGGAGCGGCCGGAAGTCAACGGCGGCGCATTGTCTTTTTCGCGGCGTGCCGCGAAAAGGCAACGGGGCGCTATTTACAGGGCGGCGAGGCGTCAGTAGTATGCAAGAGAATCCGTACTGCACCCTACGCCGGCGACACGACCTGGCCGGCGCCTTTCGATGCGAGACGCCGCGCCGTGATCTTCGACGACCTGCGAGCTATCCAGCTTCGCTATGGCTTCTTGCCCAAGGCGGACCTCGAAGCACTTTCCCAGCGTTCGAATCTTCCTCTGTATCAGATTCACAGCGTCGCGAGTTTCTATCCGCACTTTCAGCTTACGCCGCCTCCTAAAGCGGATGTGCGGGTATGCGCGGATATGAGCTGTCACCTCAATGGCGCTTGCGAATTGCGGGCGGAACTGGAGAATCGTTTCGCGAAGAGCGGCCCGGCGGATATTCTGATACGCGATGTTTCGTGCCTGGGGCGGTGCGATCACGCGCCGGCGGTTTCCATCAACGATGAGATTTTTACGAGTGTGACGGCCGCGTCAGCGGAAGCGATGGCGCGGAGCGCGATCGCCGGCGAAGAGGTTTCGGAGCTGCACCCGGAGCATCCGCGCATGCAGTGCGCATCGGATCCGTATGGCGAAGGCGACAAATATGGGGTGCTTCGGAAGCTGTCGGTGACCAAAGATTGGGACGGCGTGTTGGCGGAGCTGAAATCTTCGGAACTGCGCGGAATGGGCGGCGCGGGATTTCCCACGAGCATGAAGTGGGATTTGGTGAGAAAGCAGCCCGGGGAGGAGAAATACGTCGTCTGCAATGCAGACGAGAGCGAACCGGGAACGATTAAAGACCGCTTCATCATGACGCATCTGCCGCACCTGGTGATTGAGGGGATGATCATCGCCGGGCTGGTGGCGGGAGCGAAGCGCGGGATCCTTTATATCCGGCACGAATATCACTTGCAGGAAGAGATTCTCGGCGAAGAGCTGCGGCGCTGCTATCACGAGGGTTTGCTGGGAAAAGACATTTTGAAGAGCGAACTGAGCTTTGATTTGGAGATCTTCGTCAGCCCGGGAGGATACATTTGCGGAGAAGAAACGGCGCTCATGGAGGCCATCGAGGGCAAACGCGCGGAGCCCCGGAACAAACCGCCATTCCCTGTGCAGGCAGGATTGTGGCAAAAACCGACCGTCCTTAATAACGTCGAGACGTTTGCCAATGTGCCGCAGATTTTGGCTCGCGGCGTGGAGTGGTTTAAATCGCAGGGAAAAGAAGGCTCGCGCGGATTGAAATTCGTGGGCGTGAGCGGGCACGCGGCGAAGCCCGGGATTTACGAAGTGCCGATGGGAATTCCGATGCGCGAAGTTTTGTATGGCTACGCTGGAGGAATTCGTGGCGGCCGGCAGTTGAAAGCGTTTGCCCCGTCGGGGCCGTCGTCGGGATATTTGCCGGCTTCGATGGTGGATGTGCGGCTGGATTTCAAGGCGCTCGCGGACGCGGGATCGATGCTGGGTTCGGGCGCGATTGTCGTCTGCGATGATACGACTTGCATGCTCGATATGGCTTTGAACGCGGTGCGATTTTATCGGAATGAGTCATGCGGAAAATGCGTGCCATGCCGGGTGGGGTCGCAGAAGATGGCGGATTTGCTGGCGCGCTGGACGCACGGCGGGATACCGGAGAAACAGTATCGGGCTGATCTGGCTTTGATCGATGAACTTTGCCAGGCGATGAGCCTGACTTCGATATGCGGCTTGGGGCAGATTGTTCCGGCGCCGGTGCAGTCGGTGTTGAAATATTTTCGCGAGGAAGTGGATGCGCATGTTTTGAAGGGGCAGTGTCCTAGCGGAATTTGTTTTGCGGCGGCGACACGGGCAGGAGAACCACAGAGGGTGGGAATTCGGCCTTAGGAGAAGCGAAGTAAAGGAGGAATGAAGTAAAGAAGTAACGAAGTAAAGAAAAAGATTTACACAGAGGACTCAGAGAACACAGAGGGCACAGAGAAGAGACATTGAGCACGATTCGACGATTACCGGAGATGGTGGAGATCACGATTGACGGGCGACCCGCGTTGGTGGCCGCAGGGACGAGTGTGTTTGACGCCGCGCGGATGAATGGGACGACGATTCCCACGCTCTGCCATTTGCAGAATGAAACGCCTGTGGGAGTTTGCCGGCTCTGCGTGGTGGATACCGGGGCGCGGGTGCTGACGGCGTCGTGCGTGCGTCCTGTCGAGCCGGGCATGAAAGTGGTGACGAATTCCGAAAAAGTGTTGAACGCGCGGAAGACGTTACTGGAGCTTTTGATGGCTGATCATCTGTCGCCCTGCGCGCGCCAGGAAAAATCGGGCGATTGCGAACTGGAGACTTTGGCGCGTGCGGCGGGCGTAACACAGCCGCGATATGCGAAGCGCACCGTTTCGCGGGGCAAAGACGACTCTTCGCTGGCGATCGCGGTGGATCACGATGCGTGCATCCTATGCGACCGCTGCATTCGCGGCTGCGATGAGATCAAGAACAATTATGTGCTCGGACGCATGGGGAAAGGCTACTCGGCGGGAATTGCCTTCGATTTGAACGCGCCGATGGGAGATTCGACGTGCATTTCTTGCGGCGAATGCATGGTTTCCTGCCCGACAGGCGCGCTGACGAACAAGACGGTTGCGGGAACATCGATTGCGGCGGGGCCGGACGCGCATGGGTTCGAAGCGGAAGAACTGCTGCAATTGCCGGTGTTCAAGGGCGTTTCGGGAACGTTTCTGGAACTGAACCGCGGTGCAATCGTCAAGCGGCGATTTCGCGCGGGCGAGATTGTTTGCCGCGAGGGCGAATTCGGTTCGACGGCGTTTTTTATTCTGGAAGGCAAAGCGCGCGTTTCGCTGTCGGCGCCGATTGCGCACGTCAAGACGCAGGGCGGAGCGAAAGGGCTTTTCAAGAAGCTCACCAGTACGCTCGCGGCGCGGGACGCGGACGTCCGCGCCGAGGAGACTCGCGACCGAACGATTCCCATCGATGCGTCCGTCGACCTCGCTTACGGAAATCCGGTGGCGGAGCTTGGGCCCGGCGATCTTTTCGGCGAAATGACGTGCATGAATTTCTATCCGCGCTCGGCGACAGTGATTGCGGAGACGGATGTCGTGGCGTTCGAGATGCTTCGCAACGTGCTCGACATCATGATGAAAAATAAAACGTTTCGCGCGCAGATTGACCAGAACTACCGGCGGCGCGCGCTGGAAAATCATCTGCGCGGCGTTCCCATGTTCGCGGACCTTTCGCCGGATTTCATCGAGCACTTGAAGGGGAGCGTGGAGCTGCAGAGGTATGCGCCGGGACAGTTGATCGCAAGGCAAGGCGATGCGGCGCGAAGTTTTTATCTGGTGCGCATCGGTTTCGTCAAGATTTCGGAGACGTACCCGGGCGGGGAGCTGGTGCTGGCGTATCTTTCGCGCGGCGATTATTTCGGCGAAATCGGGCTTCTCGGCGGAGGAGTGCGCACGGCAACTTGCACCGCGCTGGACCACGTGGAGCTGGTGCGCATCTCCGGGGACGATTTTCGCGACATGGTGGAGCGCTTCCCAAGCGTGCGGGCGGGGCTGGAAGCCGTGGCGGCAGAGCGCGCCTCGCAAAATCAGCAGCGGATGCAGACGGTTCGCAGCGTGCCTATCGATCAGTTTCTTTCGCAGGGACTGATGGAAGCGCAGAGCCTGCTGATTCTCGATTTGGAAAATTGCACGCGCTGCGATGCGTGCGTAAACGCCTGCGCCGATGCGCACGACGGAGTGACGCGGCTGGTGCGGGAAGGCTTGCGGTTTGAGAAATATCTGGTGGCGACTTCGTGCCGTCAATGCCGCGATCCGCTGTGCATGGTGGGATGTCCGGTGGGATCGATTCGGCGGCGGAATTCGCTCGAGGTGATTATCGAGGATTGGTGCATCGGCTGCGGTCTGTGCGCGAGGAATTGTCCGTACGGAAATATCAATTTGCATCCGTTTGACGTGATGGTGGACGACCTGGAGCGGCCGGGGCGGAAGAAAGCGGTGGTGAAGCAGAAAGCGACATCTTGCGATTTGTGCACGCACTTGAAAGAGCCGAGCTGCGTGTACGCCTGCCCGCACGATGCGGCGCATCGCGTGGACCCGCGGACGTTTTTTTCCGAGATGCTGGGCGGGGGCAGCGCGAAATAATGGCGCGAGGACTTTTTCGTGCGAATTGACAAGACTCAACGCGGATGGGCGATCGCGTCGCTGATTTTCATTGCGGTGTTCACGGCCATATATGTGGCATATGCGGTGCACGCGCCGGAAGGGCCGCGCGGCGGGAGCGCCCTGGGCTTGACGTTTGGCGTGATTGGATTTGGCTTCATGCTTTTCGCGGCGCTGCTTGGAGCGCGCAAACGTGTCCCCACTTGGCGAATTGGACGCGCGCAGGCGTGGATGCGCGGGCATTTGTGGCTGGGATTACTGAGCTTGCCGGTGATTTTGTTTCATGGCGGATTTCATTTCGGCGGGACGCTGACGCGCGTGCTGATGTGGCTGCTGATTGTTACGGTAGTGAGCGGCGTGGTTGGAGCGGTGCTGCAGCACTACGTGCCCCGCGTGATGACGACGGATGTGAAGTTGGAAACGATCTACGACGAGATTGGAAATGTACAGAAGTTGTTGCGGGAAGAAGCGGATCGCGGCGTCGAGGCGATTTGCGGGCCGCTCGGGGTTGGCAGATCAGCGAAAGAGGAAGTGCAGCGCGCGGGCGGGTTCAGCGCGGCGAGGTCCATGGCGGGCACAGGAGGAAGCGCAGCGGTCGCCGCGGAGACTGTGGTTCTTACGGAAGAGGAATGCGCACCTTTGCGAAAATTTTATTTGAAGGAGATGAGGCCGTTTCTCGAGCAGCCGAAGCTGCACGGCTCAAGGCTGAGAGACGCGGATAAGGCCCATGGAGCGTTTGCCGGATTGCGAACCCTGATGCCGCAAGCGGCGCAATCGACGGTGCAGGACCTGGAAGACATTTGCGACGAGGCGCGGCAGTTGGTGCGGCAGGAGCAGCTTCATCATCTGTTACATGGATGGCTGCTGGTGCACATACCGATTTCGCTGGCGTTGATTTTGCTGGGAGCCGTGCATGCGGTGATGGCGCTTCGATATTGATTTTTTGGAGAGCGGCGGCACGCTCGATTTGCAGATTGGCGAAGAGGGCTGGGCAAGCCCCTCCCCTACAGGCACTCCGCACTTGGTGGCGAGTTACGGCTTGCGGTGGATAGCACAACTTGGCTAGAACACGAACAACGAAGAAACTGGCGCAGCGGATCGACCTGAATTATTTCAAAAGGCCGACGCTGCTCAAGCGCGCGAAGTTGTGGCTCAGCGTGATTGCGCCTGCGCTGGCGCTGGTGTGGATTGCCTGGCACGGATTCGCGCGCGACTCGAGCGTGTACTCGAGCGGGCGGATGAGCGGGGCGCACGCCGTGCTTGAGGCGGAGTGCGCCGCGTGCCACGTGCAGACGGCGGGGGCATTTTCGGCGAAGGCCAGCGATGCCGCGTGTTTGTCGTGCCACGATGGGCCGATGCATCATACGGCAAAGAAGGGTGCAGGCGGCTGCGCGACCTGCCACGCTGAGCACCGCGGGCGCGTGAATCTGGTTGCGGCGAAGAATGAGAGTTGCTCGCAGTGCCACGGAAATCTGCAAGCGAGCAGCGCCGCGACACGTTTCGCAGCGCACATCGAGAGTTTCGAGGACGGCCACCCAGAGTTTGCGGCGTTGCGTACGAACGGCGGCGTTGCGGCGAGCGATCCGGGGACGATCCGCGTGAATCACGCGATTCATTTGAAGCCGATTCGGCGCGGCCCGAATGGGCCAAATGTGCAGCTGGCGTGCGGGGATTGTCACCAACCGGCAGCGGCACACACGCAATGGGCATACGCCGACGCGGCCTACACCGCCGCCAGCACCAGTTACTCGGAGACGGAGGAAGTCCTCGCGCCAGAAACGGGGGCGCTGCCGCGGCCTGCCCCAGCGAGCGGACGTGAGCTGATGGCGCCGGTGAGATTCGCAACGGCTTGCGCCGGCTGCCATTCGCTGGCGTTTGATAAACGCTTCAATGAAGGCGTGCCGCACGACAAGCCCGATGTGGTACACGCGTTTCTGGAAAAGAAATTCACCGCGTACATTGCCGCGCATCCCGGGGAGTTGCGTGAAGCGCGCGATCCGGGTCGCGATTTGACGGGCAGGCCAGTGCCGGCGGCGATTCGGATTTATACGTCGAAGGAATGGATCGCGGCGCGGGTCCACGACACAGAGGAGCTCTTGTGGCGCAAGACCTGCAAACAGTGCCATGCGCTCGCGGTGGAGGCGGGGCAGGACAGTTTGCCCAGCGTGGAGCCGGCGCGAACGATTGTGCGATGGATGCCACACGCGCGATTTGATCATGACGCGCACCGCGGATTTTCATGTGTGAGCTGTCATGAGAAGGCGATGAAGAGCACGGAGGCAAGCGACGTGCTTTTGCCGGGCATAGCGACTTGCAAAGCTTGTCATGCGCCCGGACCGGAGCATGCAGAGTCGCAGTGTTTTGAGTGCCACACGTATCACGATTGGTCCAAACGAAAAGAAGTCACACCCACTTTCACTCTTCCCGCGCTTCGAAAAACCGGAAATTAAACACCAGCCAGCCCCGCGGCAGATAATTGTTGATGTGGGCAGCTACGTGTTTTGGGTAAAGTTGCCGTACGGCGGGAATAGCCGTCGAAGGAGGAGCCATGCGAGAAACGAGGCGCAGGTTTTTGATGGCGCTGGCCGCGGCGGCGAGTTGTTCCGTGGCGGCGGATGGCTTTGTGGCCGCACAAGTGCACAACTCCAAGCCGTTTCCAACACCGCCGGAATCGGCGGAGAAGCAAAATCCCGCCGAGGCGGCAGCGGCCGCAAAAGGCGACCCACAGACCGCGAGGAGAGCGGCATTGCAGCAGAACGAAAAGGAATTTCGCGCGGACGTCCAACGGTTGTACCAACTGGCCAGCGAGCTGAAGGAAGAGGTGGACAAGACGGCGACGACGGAAGTTTTTTCGGTGCAAATGTACAAACGGACGCAGGAGATTGAGAAAGTGGCGAAATTGTTGAAGGGGAAGGCCAAAGGTTAGTGACTCGTGACTTGTGACTCGTGACTGGTGGAAGAAAGATCTCCGCTGAAGGGGACCCTGGGATCATAGGACCGATCAGCTCGTCGAGGCGGGCCCTGGGAGAAACGGATGAACACGGTGAGCATTCGAATTAGGAAAGCCGTGGAAACCGAAATTCCGCTGCTGCAAGAACTGATTAAGGCCTCCGTGCGTGTGCTACAGTCAAAGGACTATACGCCCGCGCAGATGGAAGGGGCACTGGAGTCGGTGTTCGGAGTGGATAGTCAGTTGATTGCGGATGGGACTTATCTTGTAGCGGAAGCGCGGACTGCGGACACAAAGTCGCACGCGGCAAACGCAGGCGATGGGAAGATTCCTGGAGCAGAATGGACCATCGCTGGGTGTGGAGGGTGGAGCAAGCGCAAAACGCTCTACGGCAGCGATCACTGGACGGGACGAGAAGATACGCTCCTCGATCCAAAGCGCGACGCCGCGAAGATTCGAGCGTTTTTTATTCACCCGGCCTGGGCGCGGCGAGGAGTTGGGAGCAAGATTTTAGAGGCGTGTGAAGCGGGCGCCCGCGAAGCAGGGTTTACAAGTTTTGAGATGGGAGCGACGTTGACGGGAGCGAAGCTGTTCGGCAACCGAGGTTATGTTGCGGTTGAGAGAATCCAAGTGCCTTTGAAAAATGGGCTCACGCTGCCGGTGATTCGCATGGCAAAACGGGATTAACGTTCATTTCGGATGTATTTTCAGGAACGATCAAGCGCGCAGCGCAAAAGGCCCCCGCGGAAAACCGAGGAAAAGCGGATCTGGTTAAACGCCTGGAAAGCAGGAGCACAGCGGTGCTGCGCCCTGCGAGGGATTTTCGAAGCTTGCTGCTTGCGGACGCGGAACGACGTTCAGCTTCCCATGAGGAAAAGAGGTTTGGCTTGGAAGCTGGAGAATTGCGGGCGGAGACGCTCGGTGTTGTAGTGCTCCTTGATGTCCACAACTTTCTTGGTTGAGGTAATCGTCTCGATGGGAATGTTGCCGTAGCTCCCGTTGTGCAGAACCACCAGCCGTCCAGATTCGCCCTTCAAGAGAAGTTCGAGCGCAATATTGCCGTACGCCATGGGAACGATGGAATCGACCACGTCGGGATCGCCGCAGCGAGCGAGATAGCCGAGTTTCTGATTGACCACTTCCACCGTTTTGCCCTTGTTGAATTTGGCGGAGAGTTCTTTCACGCGATCGGAGACAAGATCGCCGATGCCGCCCAGCTTTTTGTGGCCATAGGCATCCGCGGCTTCGCCTTCAAACACCATTTCGCCCCCTTCGAACGTCGCGCCTTCCGAGACGAGAACCGTCGAATAGCGGCTGGGGTTTTTGTTGCGGTCGTGGACGAGAAGCTCAGTTAGCCGTTCGATATTGAATTTGTACTCGGGGATGACACAGCGGTTAGCGGCGCCGGCCATTGTCGGGAGCATCGCGGTATAACCCGCATAGCGGCCGAAAACTTCGATAACCATAAAGCGTTCGTGAGAACCGGCGGAGGTACGAAGACCGTTGACGAGTTGCAGAGTGCGCGTGACGCAGGTGCTGAAGCCGATGCAGTAGTCGGTGCCGGGAACATCGTTGTCCATCGTCTTGGGGATGGCGATGACTTTGAATCCCTCTTTGTGGAGACGAACGCCGTAGCTAAGCGTGTCGTCGCCGCCAATGGGGATGAGCGTGTCGATGCCCAGCCAGCCCAGATTCTGGAGGACTTCAGAAGTGAGATCGTTTTTTTCGAGGGCGAAAGTGTGTTTGAGATGGGCGGGGACGCTCGATTTGCTGACGCGCCCGGGATTCGTGCGTGACGAGTGGAGGAACGTGCCGCCGGTGCGGGCGGCGCGGTCGACGACTTCCGGGGAAAGAACAATGAAATTGTCGGAATTGTCGTAGTCCTTTTCGCGGACCATTTCGACGAGCCCGGCCCATCCCCTGCGAAAACCGATGACCTGATAGCCTTCGTGAAGAGCGCGAATCGTAACGCCGCGGATCGCTGGATTGAGACCAGGGACATCGCCCCCTCCAGTCAGAATCCCGATGACGCCTTTTTTGGTATTGATGTTTGCCATGTTGCAGAGCCCTTTCCGAGTAGTAGCGGACCAACAATTATCCATGCACCGCAGCTATTTAGGAAGGGCAGATCAATGAGGAATGTTCGGCGGCAGTCTCAGGAGCCCCGGTTCCGTTGGATTAAGGTTGAATCTGTGTGCCGAGAACACCAAGGAATTTAGCGAGCCAGGCGTGGAGCGCTGGCCAGGCTGGTCCGGTGACAAGATTACCGTCGACGATGGCTTCGTTCATGGGCAGGCTGACGTAGGTGCCCCCGCCGAGAGTCACGTCGGGACCGGTGGCGGGGTAAGCGCTGCACTTTTTACCGTGCAAGACTCCCGCGACGGCAAGAACTTGCGGCGCGTGGCAAATGGCCGCCAGCGGCTTATTGGTCTTCGAAAAGTGATGGACGATTTCGATCACTCGGGGATTAAGGCGGAGGTATTCCACCGCGCGGCCACCGGGAATCATCAGGGCGTCGTAGTCTTCCGGCTTCACCTGGTCAAACGTAGCGTTGAGCGCAAAATTGTGTCCGCGTTTCTCCGTGTACGTCTGATCGCCTTCAAAATCGTGGATACACGTGGCGACGAACTCGCCTGACTTCTTTCCCGGACAAACGGCATGCACGGTGTGGCCCACCATCTGCAGCGCCTCGAAGGGCACCATGACTTCGTAATCTTCCACGTAATCGCCAATCAGCATCAGAATGGATTTTTTGGACATGAGGCCTCCGCGGAGGAATTGTAACCGACGATGCGATAGGCGCAAAACGAGAAGGCCAGTCTCCCAGGCTAATCCTTTGGGGGCGTGAAACAAACGTTGAATAATGGAAGAATCGGAAGGCCTGGCGATCGAACCATTATCGCTCCGGCTGTCTCAAAACGAGACAGCGGCGGTTAAATCGATTGAGCCCTGAGATGATTCCCAGATAAATTCTAACTTTAACGGCAACATCTGTTTCTTGCTGGCCGCCATAAGTTCTTGAATCTAAGTGATTTCCAAGAAATCGTTTACCAAAGTGAATTTCCCTTCACTCTGGCGCGGCAAGTGCATTTACAAGCGGGCATTTACTTCGCCGGAATTTCCGGCTTTAAGGACATGAGAGTGAATAAGGCAAAGCGAATACTGGCAGTGTGTTTGCTCGCCGTCCTCGGCGTGGGAACCGGCGCAGCACTTTTTCTGCGCGCGCAAGAGGGCGATGCCCCGGGATCAAAGCGCAGGGTCAAGGTGATGGGAAAACCTCAGTACCCTGAGCTTGCCAAAAAGCTGAACCTTACAGGCGTGGTGAAAATCGAGGTAATCATCGGGGCCGACGGTAAAGTGAAGCGAACGCGTGTCGTTGGCGGACATCCGGTGCTCGCGTCGGAGGCAGAAAAAGCGGCGATGCAATCTGAATTTGAGCCAGGGCCAAAGGAGACGTCGGAGATCATTGAGTTTAAGTTCGGCTCTTAGTTCGCCGTTATTGTTGCGGAAAAAAATTGGGCGGCTATCCTATCGAGGGATAGCCGCCCGTTTCGTTTGAGACAGAGATTACTGGGCCTGGGCCTGAGAAACCACGACCGGCTGCGCCGAATCCTGAATGGTGAGCATGTCGGTTCGCACCTTATCCCACTCCAGCAGGTTCAGCCCGTAAGAAGTGAACAGCTTGCGGATGTGCGCGGAATCCCAGCCGAGAACTTTCTCGAGCACCGGGACGAGCACGCTCATCGCGTTGTCGCTGAGCACGGTGCGCTTGGCCACGCGCGTGATGAACTTGGCTTCCGACACCGCGATCGTCAAGCCGTCGTGCTGGTTGACGTGCATCATCACGGGAATGTCCGAACTGCCGTCCCCCATGTAGATGATGTGGTCGTGGCTGATGCTCAGTTCGGCGCGGCGCTCTTCCAGAACCGTGATTTTCCCCCAGCCTGCGGAAGCGCGAATGATGGATTCCACTTCCCCGTTCGATTCATTGTAACGGAACTTTGTGCCGAAAATATTCTGCGGCGGAACGATGCCCTCGAGCGCGGACTGAATAATTTCCTGCGGCGCGGCAGAGATCACATTGAAGTGAAACTTGTATCCCTCGGCCAGATTGTCGAGGGCGCGCGCAAAAAGGGCGACGTTGTGCTTCAGGCGGATGCGCTTGCCCGTTTCAATCAGGTGATCCTTGCGAACGCGTCGGAAGTCCGGGTCGTGCAGAATCAAGTAGCTGAGTTCCGCGCCCTGTTGGACGAGGTTCATCTCCGCAAGGCCTTTCACCTTGTCGTGGAACCCATGAAAGCCGATGAGCTCGGAGAGAGCGACTCCCGAGTCGTTGAAACTCAAAGTCTGGTCAAAATCGCTCGCCAGTAGATATTGCTTAAGCATGTCCTAGTACTCCTTCTTGCTCCCTTGATATCCTCGCCTTTGGCGAAGTGGGCCCGTCCTGAGAGGCGGTGCCAGTACCCCCTACACGTACACCTTAACCTCGTTCACTTGAGGTGCCCCACGAATTATTTTGATGGGTGCTATGCGTTAAAAACGTGAACGAACCATTATACCTTGATTAGATGTGCCCTAAGGTTAAAAGATACAAACAAAAGGAGATGGGTGCCTTTTGGGGGCTCAAAACTGGCAAGAGGCGTGTCTAGAAGGAGATACCGACAGCGAAGGAAAAGTGAAAAAATTGCACTGTAACATCGGCGAGCCGGAGCTAGGGAGCCAGGGCTAGAGACCAAGCGCCTTCATCTTGGGCTCTTCGTAGACGTCGTCCTCCCCCGGGTAGCGCAACCGGTCCTTAAACCGCCCGGTTTCCGAGGCCAGGGCCCAGACCAGGCTCTCCCCCGCGGGGAGAGTTTTGGGCTGTAGCCGGAACGCTTCGTCCTGAAAGGCCAGCGAGGCGTCGATCCATTGCCAGCCAGCCGTCTCGAACGCGGCCATCACGTCGGGAAGGACGAGGGCGTTGAGCGTGTTGTAGTGGATGAGGAGCGTATGACGTATATCACGGCCAAGAACGTCGATGGCGAGCTGGCGGTAAAATGCCGCGCGATCGAGCAGATGCGCTATCAGATAGTCGCGATAGGGGTTGATATTGAACTTGGGTTCTTTGATGAGCCGATCGGCCATGCGCTGATTGACGTACCAGTCGGAAGCGTCGATGGTGACGGCTCCAACCCGGTAGCCGCTTTCTTTCAGCAGCGCGCGGAAGCGGTCGCGCTTCTCGGCGGTGTCGCCTTCTTTCAGGAACGGGTAGCGGAAGAGAAGAGTTTTGTTGTGATAGGGCGCGATGATTTTTTCGTTTTTCAAGAAGTCGACAGCGAAATCGGAATAGCCGGTCCGCGTGCTGCAGTAGTTCAGGTGGGAATAGGAATGGTTGCAGATTTGGTGGCCGGCTTGGTCCCATCCAGATAGCAGCTTGGCGCCTTCGGCTTCGTCGACACGCATCCCGCATACAAAGAGAGCGGCGCGGACGTTGCGGCTATCGAGCGCTTTCAGGATGCGCGAGTTTGCTTCGGGCCAGCGCAGGTTGGCATCGAGTTTCAGCGTAGGGTCGTCCATCGTGATGGCGAGTTGGGGTCGCGGACCGTTAGCATTGCGAGGAGGCGCGGCGGTTGGACTTTGGTTCGGGATGCATGCGTTTAGGGCGCTGGTGAAAATCGGAGCGCAAGAGACGGCGGAAATTGTCTTGAATGTTGCGTCGAGAAATTTGCGGCGATTCATGATCAATACCTCAGAAAAAAGAATGGAACCAGCTTCGGGCGCGATCCAAGAAAGAGCTTGGCGATGCCGTAGAAGCCGAGGGTCGAGCCTCGACCGGTTCGTCGGTGACGGAATAAAACACGCCATTGCTTGAATGCATGTAGAGGCGCTGCATCTCCGCTCGATTCAGCGGGCGGGCGCCACGGCGGCCGAAAACGGCGATTTGGTTGCCAGACTCATCGACAGCACGGTCGCGATCGATGCCCTTGGAAATGGCCAGCGCGGGGCCGTGCGTGCGCGCCGTTGCAATCAGTTTTGGCGTGGGGCGCGGGCTGAAGCCGGAGAAGTGCGCGGGATCATCCCACGGCGAAATGATCTGTAAGACGCGTACACCGTTGTAGCCATCCGCGACAAATGCAAACACGCTGCCAGCGACCATTCCGATCTTGATGTCGTTAACTTCATGCATCTGGCTGTTGGCATTGAAAACCTGATCCAAACGCGGAGCTTCCGGATTTTCGACGTCCACGATTCCTACTCCATTTTTACCGGCAGCTATATAGGCGTACGTCCTGGCTACATAGACGTTTCGGGCATCGTCCAACGCCGCGCGCCCCTTCTCCGTCATTTTTGGATGCGCCAGGTCCGTCACATCCAAAGTTTTCAGGCCGTAGCGATCCACTACAAACGCATAACGGAATTGCACGGCGACACCTCGAGGATTGTCCAACTCAGGAGCGCCGATCGTCGCCGTAATTCGCGGCGCGAGCGGATTATCGAGATCGACGACAACAAGAGATTTGTCGGTGAGGATGTACGCATACGTTCCCGCGATCGTGATGCGATGCGCCCCAGTCAGAACTCCATTCGGATTGAACGCCAGGGCGCGCTTGAGAAAATTGTTGGCGGGATTGCCGTCGAGCAGCGTCCCGACGCCGGGACTGCTGGATTTCAGATCGGGATTGCCGATCACAACGAGGCCCTCTTCTCTATCCGCGACGTAAAGAAAACCGTACAGAAGGTGGATGGGTTGCTCCTCGTTTTCGGGGAGTTGCTTGCGCAGCGGATCGACAGCGAGCGTGGATGGCGATGCCACGGCCATCGCGTTTTTGGTCGGAGCGAAGAAGCGCTGCCCGATGGGCGATACTGGCGCGGTAATCATGCGCTCCGAGAAATCCTTGTTGTCGATGTTGGCGATGTCGTAGACGCGGAGCCCACCGGAACCCGTTGCGGCATAGGCGTACTCGCCGCGCGCCTGGATATCGAGCACATTTCCTTCGTGCCGCGAGGCGGCCGCGAGTTGACGGCCATGGTCGACGAACTTTTTGTAATCGTCGGGGTAGGCGATGCGGTGGAGATCGCTTCCGTAGATGGCTTCCGGTTCGTCGTGTTCGGCGACGGCGATGGCTTCATAGCCCTTTTTGCCGGTGGCCACGTAAACGTAGCGGCCCATGAAGTTCATGAAGTTCGTGCCTTGCAGAAGAAGCTGTGCCATCCAGGCGTTGTTGTCGTTGGCGGCGGAGACGTGGCAATCGCTGCACTGCTTGGTTTCTTTGGCGCGCACGGTGTGCGGAACAAACGTGCTGTAGGCTTCGCCGGAAAATCCGGGAGCGGAAATCGTCTGCTGCGTGTAGTAGATCCAGTCGCGGTTCGCATTTTGCGAACTGACAAGAACCGCGCACGACGAGCGCGCCGGCGCGATACGGTGGCCGGTGACGGTGCCGTCCACTCCAAGCATATAAATATCGTCGCGCAGCACTTGAAAGTTGTAGCTGGTGTAGTTGCGCGTGGTGAGGCCCTCGTTGTGCAGCATGGGCCTGCGCGCGTTCGCCGTCATTTGCAGATGGCAGCCAAAGCAGGTCGGTGTCCACGAAGTGTGGCAGGAGTAGCAAGTCATAGAAGAATTTGCGTGCGCGAGATGCTCGTCGTCCTGCGGCATTTGCGAGGCAACGGTGCCCTCTCTCGTCATTAATTTCGCGCGAAACGATTTCATGCTGAAGTGGACGCTGCCGGGCGTGACGGTGTCCGCCGTCTGCACCACTTCCCACTCTTTCTTCTCTTCGGACATCGATCGCTGAATCAGCGCCCCATCCGCGCGCCACGCGAAGCGCCTCAGGCCCCACGGCGTTCGCAGCGCGTCGAGATGCCGTCCGCCCTCGGGAGCGGCGGGGCCGGAGGTGATGAGCGTAGCTTTGCTGCGAATCGTGCCGTGGCAATCGATGCAATCGATTTCAACGGCTGCGCGTGGTTCGCCATAAATTTTGCCGTTGCCGTGATTGTCCTGCGCAAAGTGGCAGTCGTTGCACTGCATCCCTTTTTCGAGATGAATATCCGCAAGATGAACGGCTTTGCCAAAGCGGTCGGGATCATCGAACGCGATTTTCTGGCCATCCTTGTCGAGCCAATTCCCTTTTCGGTCGTGGTTAAACACGGAACGGAAAACCCAGCCATGGCCGTGAAAGTCGGCGAATTGCGTGGTCTTCAATTTCGCGTTGAACTCCGGGCTACCGAGGTTTTTCAGAAATTTCTCATCGCTCCAGAGGCCGCGCGCAGCAGCCGCTTCCGGATTGCGGACGAAGGATTGATAGCGCTGCTCCTCCGTCAGATTGCGCTGCTTCGTTGGATACATTTTGTCGCCGTCGATTTCGTTGTCCCACCAGGTCAATCCAAAATACGTCGTAAGCATGTTCGTGCCGGGATGAATGTGGCAGACCATGCACTGGCTCGAAGGAATCGATCGCGTAAAGACATGCTTGATCGGATGGCCCGGCTCGTCTTTCGGAATCGTCGGATCGGAAGAAGCACTGAAACCCGAGTGGCCGAACTGCGCGTAGGCCGCCGAATGCGCCGCGTCGCGATCGTTCGCGTAAATGACGTGGCAACTCGTACAGCCGCTCGCGCGATAGTCGCCGGGATGATCGTTCGTGCCGGGCAGCGACATCACCGGATCGACGAGCCGCGTTTTTTGCAAGCCGAGGAAAACAGGATCGGTGCGCAACTCCGTGCCGAAGCCGCGGTCGCTCAGTTTAGCGTCAGGCTTTCCAGGATCTTCTTCGCGGTTCGGATTGCCCAGCTCGGCTTTTTTCTCGCCTCCCCGTTCAAAGACGCGCAGGACATTTCCCGGCTGTGAAATTTCCCAGCGGAAAAGTGGATCGAGTTCTGGCAGCACGCCTTTGGTGCGCGTTTCTTCGGGCGTAGGAGGCGGAGCCGTCTTGATGGACTGCGGTTTCCCGTCGCGGTCGTAACTTTCGCCGAAGCGCGTATTTTTTGTGGGATACCCGCCGTTGTTATAGAGCGCCGCGCCCCACAGAAAACCCGTGTGCGTCATCATGCTTGTCGATGAGGCGCGAACTTCCTTGGCGTGGCAGCCTTCGGCGCCGCACGTTTCTGGCGCCACGCGCAGGTCACCGGGATTCACGAACTTGATGTACTCGGCAGATTCTGCGAGCCATTTCGTGTACGTGCGCTCTGGTAACGCGGAACGGACTTTGAAACTCGCGTCGCGGGGTTGCACGTGGGCCTTTTCTTTGGCGGATTTGTATTCGGCGGAAGTTGGCGCGCTGCCACTCGCGACGGAAATCGAAGAGTTGCCGCCATGACAATCGGTGCAACCAAGGAAGACCGTTTTTGTAGGATGCATCGTGGGTTCGTCGGTCGAAGTGTGGCAGGAGATGCATCCCGTCGATTTACGCGCAGCTTCTTCCGGCGACTGGCCCCGAACGGCCGTGGCGTCCTGCTTCGCGTGAACGACGCGGACGGAATTGGAATAAAAAACCAGGAGAAAAGATAACGCAGAGACGCAGAGGACGCAGAGGTTGCGCGGAGAGGGCGTTTTAACTTTGCGCGGCAAGCTCATCGATTGCGCTTCCTCAAAACGTAAACTTCACGGAGCCGAAAAGCGAGAAGAGTGTGCGGCTCGTGTAGATATCTTTGAACCCCGCGCCAGGTTGCAGCGCCGATGCCCCGCCGGTAAGAATAATGTTTTCCGTCAGCGGCGGCCGGTACGTCAGGCCAATGCCGAAATCTTCGCCAATGCTGTGGCGGATAGGCGACTCGAACAAAATATATTCAAGCGGCTCGGTGCGCTCGAAGCGCAGGTAGTTGAAATTAGCGAAGCCTTTCAGCTTGGGAGTGATGTCGAAATCCGCGCCGGCGTTTGCCAGGAAAATTCCAGGATTGACGAAATTGGCTTGGCCTTCTTCTTTCGTGGAGCGAAGAGACGGAATCAAGCTTCCATCGGTGGTCAGAGAAACGCCGGAACCGAGCAGCCGGATCGCTTCGCGATTCCAAAAGCTGAAAATGCCGCCGGCGAAATTCGGCAAATCATCGATGGCATCGAAGCCGCGCGCACGGCCGTCGCGCGGATTGGCGTCACCGGACGTATAAAACGTCGAAACACGGTAGCGAATCCAATCACGGTCGTAAGAAAGCTCCACGGCGGCCATCTGTGCGTTGACGGTGACGCGCCGCCCAGCAACGGGATTAAATGTGTCTTCACCGACGGCTTGATAAAACGCGTGCGTGAGATTAATGCGCCGGATATGTCCGCTGCCGAGCCAGCCGAAATAACCGACGCGAATGCCATGCGCGAGCGGCCCGCCGCCGGGGCCCTGATTGATGACGTTGCCGACCGGCGCGGGACGCACGAGGAAACCGTTGTCGTCGTAATGGACGCTCGGGTCATCCTTGTTCCACGCGCCGACGAATTCGGCTGTGTAGCCGGGAAAGAAAAAGTCCTGCAAGTACACGTTGCCCAGAACAACTTGTTCATGCCGGCGTTCGAACGTGTTGAGGCCGCTGTTGGTGTTTTTTTCGAGCATCTGAAAATAAACGGCGTTGTATTCGATGCGGTCGCTGTTCCAGCTGCCGAAAATGCGGAGGCCAGGTTGTTCGTCAACGAAGAGAAAACCGCGAAAATCAGCATTGAATTGCTGAATGCCCGCGCGCGCGGAAATGAAATCGTAGTTGTCGCTCAGATCGTGGAGCTTCACTTCGACAAACGCTTCTTGCATTCCCACGTGGTCGTCGAAACGGTTCGTGCCGTGGCGCACGTCCGGGCTGACAATGCCCAGCTCGCGGACATCGAGATCGTTCAGACTGAGTTCCGGCGTGATCCGGATGCGCCAATCGACCGGCTTGAAGGATGCATCGCCGTGAAATAGATCAAAGCTGAAACGCAGAGTCTGATCCAGGAAGGCCTGTTCGCCTCGTCCAAAGAAAGCGGAGCTGCCGGGTTGCGCGGCGCTTACCCCGCTCGGGGAAGGAACGCGCCGGCCTTCGAAAAAAGTGTCCGACGAAGCGGTGATGTTCAGAAAAATCTGCTGCCCCAGCACTTCCGGCCAGATCGGCTCATCGCCTTTCAAGCGATTGCGATTGAACGGGTCGTACCAGTGCGACTTGGTGTAGAGGTACTCGCCTTTCTTCGGATAACGGCGATAGTCGGGCTGATTGAGCGCCCAGCGATTGGGCACCGCGTTATAAACATCCGCGACAGGCGGCAAATATTCCGGCGCGAGTTCCGCGATGTAGTTGGGATCGGAATCGAGGCGGTGGCGAAATTCGCGATAGCTGCCCATGGCGGGCGATGCGCCGGGCGCGGCCGCGGGACCGAGTTCAGGAAGACGCGGGAGACGCGAGCGGAATTCGGCGCTGGTGATGCTGACCAAGGAAATTTCCAGCGTCGTGACTTCGTTCGCGTTGAGCGCGAGATCGGGAATCGCGAAAGGAGCGTATCCCTCGGCTTCGACACGAAATTCGTAATGTCCCGGAGAAAGAAGAAGGATGCGGAAGACGCCCTCGGCGGACGAGCTGGCGCGCACCACTTTTCCGGTCTGCAAATCGCGCAGCGTCAACTGTGCCGCGGAGACGGGCCGAAATTCGTTCGGGGAAATTGTCTCTCGCAGAACGCCGTCGACCGCGGCGGTCGTCAACGCCTGCTGGCGCGGGATGCGCTGGGCTGAAGCAGCCTCCGTGGATTTTTGAACGGTCGCTTGACCGTTTTTTGCGGACGACGGTTGCTGCACGGGAGTAGCTTCCTGTTGCCCAGACGCGGATTGCGCGCCGAACGCGCTCGCGGCAGCGGCGAGCGCGAGCAGCAGCGCCATCGCGGCGCGCGCCGAGCCGTTGACGCTTCGAGAGGTTCGCCAAGAGACTGAGAGCATGCCAGCGGCCTGGGAGACTTTGCGCAAGGAAAAGGGATCGCCGTCTAGCTAACAATATCGCGCGGCGGCGGGCAACCTCTTTCCGCGATGTGTGAACACAGTCGATAACACTCTGCAGGGAGTTCCCAGGTTCACCGATAGGAATCGTGGGGCGCGCAGACGATTGAGAGACGTGAACAGGCGTGTTAGTAAGGAAGATACCCTTCATGCAAGGCGAGCCCTACCTTCGGAAGCCACTCCCGGCGCGGCGCGCCCTGGACCAGCGTAAAAAAACGCTGGTGCTTGGGATTTTGCTGGCGCTGGGGCTTGCGGGAGCGCTGGCCCCGCTGCTGGCGGGATGCGGAGGCGGGAGCACAACGCCGATTGCTCCGCCGCCGATTGCGCCAGTGACGGCCTTGCAAATTGCGGACGTGCAGAAGATCGTGCAGGCGGCCGTGAACTCCGCGAATGTAGATATGGTTGTTGCGGTGGTTGACCGTGCGGGATTTGTGCTTGGCGTTTTTCGCACGCAGAATGCGCCAGCAACGGCTGTAGGAAATTTTGGGCAGACGTTTGACGCAAACGATGTCGCCGTCGCGCTGGCGCGGACGGGCGCGTTTTTCAGCAACGATCAGGCGCCGCTGTCTTCGCGAACGGTGCGGTTCATCAGCGGGATTCATTTTCCGCCGGGAGTGACAAACCAGCCTCCGGCGGATCTCTACGGCATCGAAAATACGAATCGCGGATGCACGCTGGTGAATACGGCGGCGTTTCAAAATCAGATTCCGCCATGCGCTCGCGCTCGGCGGAGGCTTTGGACTTGGCGTTCTTACCGGCAAGGCGGATGCGATGGACTCGAATCCGCTGGCGGTGAATCCGGGAGGCGTGCCGATTTTCTATCAGAATGTTGTTGTCGGCGGAATTGGTGTCGTGACTTCTTCGAGCAATCCAAATGTTGCGGAGTATGCGGCGTTTGCTGGATCCACCACGCAGCGGACTGGGCCGTCGGATTCGTTTGGGCCGACACCGGCTGCGCCGGGAGTGGTGTTCATCGGCGGAATTGCCCTTCCGTTCGTAACACAGACCGCATTGCCTCCGAGCGTTTCCGTTGGGCAGGTTGCGGGAACGGGATCGTATTTCGTTGCGCCAGCGAATAGCGCGGGGCAGCCGCCGGAGGGAGATTTGATCACGCCCGCGGCGGGACCGCTGGGCGGATTGAGCGCCACGGATGTGCAAACTATTTTGGATAATGCGGAGGCGACGGCGAATACCACGCGCGCGGCGATTCGGTTGCCGATTGGGGCGCGGGCGCGGATGGCGATTGCGGTGGCCGATCTGGATGGGACGATCATCGGTTTGCGGCGCATGCAGGATTCGACGGTGTTCAGCATTGATGTGGCCGCCAGCAAAGCGCGCAACATGGTGTACTTCAACAGCTCGGCGCGGACGGCGGCGGATTTGAATCAAGTGCCGATGGGAACCGCGGTGACGAATCGCACGATCAGTTTTGGGGCGCAGCCGTTTTTTCCGCCAGGGATTGATGGTTCCGCGCCGGGTCCGTTTTTCAATCTTTTCTTGCAAGATCTCGCGAACCCTTGCACGCAGGGATTCCAGGCCGGCGCCGTCAATGCCAACAAAAGCGGGATCGTTTTCTTTCCGGGCAGCGCGGGTTTGTATCGCAACGGCGCGCTGGTTGGCGGACTGGGCGTCAGCGGCGACGGCGTGGATCAGGACGACTTCGTGACGAGCGGCGGCACGAAAGGATTTGAAGCGCCGACAAATATTCGCGCGGACCAGATTTCCATCAATGGTGTGCGGCTTCCCTACTTTAAATTTCCGAGAAATCCCACCGATTGATTCAGCTGACAGCCCACAGCTGACAGCTAACACTAAGAAAGTCGGGCGCCACGCGCTAGCAGAAATTTCTTTTTGCGCCGTGGAATTGTTGGGCTTGGTGTTGTAGTGCTTTGACATATGAGTGCTTTACTTATTTGCGGCTGCTCCGTGAGAAGGATCGGGTGTCGTGGCGGAGTTTACGTCGAGAAACCAGGCGTGAGCCGTGTCACCGGGAGCGTAACAGTTTCCGTCGGTGTGATAGCCCGGCGCGCAGTGGGCCGTGAATTCCATGCGGCGCGGCGATTGCGCGTATTGCCAAATGGCAGCGTATGGGATTCCACTCGTTGCGGGAAGCGGTGGAGTCGGCGGAAACGTGCATCCGGGCGAAGGCGGGCACGCATCGTTGTAAACGAAGAAGGCGAAATCCTGCGAAGGCGCATGCGCGTGGATGTCATCCGCGGTTGTGATCGTGACGCTCGGTCCTTCCTTTACGGGAATTCCCGAACAATACGCACCCGAACGAAAACCGGCTTCCGCGAGCGCTTTAGACCAGGCGCGTAGATACGAATGATAGGGCGCAGGCAAACGGCCGCCTTCCTCGATATCGAGAAAAATGATCGCTTGCGCGGGAAAGCCTTCGCGTTTTGCGGCGGAGGCAGCCTCGCGCGCATCGGCAGTTCCCTTTTCCACCGCGGCGGCTTCGTTCTTTAGCTCGGGGCTTTCGGGGCCGCGATAGAGAAGCAAGAATCCGAATCCTTGCGAGCGGAGCGCTTCACGCTGTCCATTGCCAACCCATGTGTTGTTCTTTTCGCCGGGCGGCGGACTGAGCCAGTAGCTGCTGAAAGCGAATGTCTTTCGCAAGACAGGAAGCGCGTCATTGCCAGGGAAAATATTGCGGTCGAAACCGAAGTAGGCGTGCGGCTTTTCCTGCGTGGCAGAAGCCGGCTGCGAATCCGGTTGGGGCGCGGCGCGGCAAGAAAAAAGTATCAGCGCAACAGCGATCAGCGAAATTAACGAGAACGAAATTCCAGGTTTCATTGCGTTACCGTTTCCGGGCATGGCAGATCGCGCATGCGGGGCTAGCCTTCGCGGAGTTTGTGGCCGGCGAGGTTGCCGAGGCCGTCGTAGGCGGCGTATTTGTAGGTTTCGCTGAGCGTCGGGTAGTTGAAGACCTGCTGGATAAATTCGTCGATCGTCTGATTGTTGTCGAGGGCCATCATGCCGATGTGAATGAGTTCGGTGGCGCTTTCGCCGATGAGGCTCACCCCGAGAAGCTTGCGATCGGCGCGGGCGAAGATGAGTTTGAGCATTCCGGCGGTGTCGCCGATGATGTGGCCGCGAGCGTTGTTTTCGTAGAGGGCGCGGCCGACGCAGTAGTCGATCTTTTTTTCCTTGCAGGATTCTTCGGTTTCGCCGGCGGCGGAAATTTCGGGGATGGTGTAAATGCCCATGGGAAGCATGGAGGCAACGCGCTGTTTGTACTGAAAGCCGAAGGCGTGGCAGACGGCGACGCGGCCCTGTTCCATGGAAGTGGAAGCAAGCGCGGGGAAGCCGATCACGTCGCCAGCGGCGTAAATATTGGGAACTGTGGTGCGATAGTTTTCGTCGACGGGAATGTAGCCACGGTCGTTGATGGCGAGGCCGGCTTTTTCGAGGGCAAGACCGTCGACAGCGGCGCGGCGACCTGCGGCAAAAAGAGCGGCGTCGGTTTCGAGCGTCTTTCCGCTTTTCATGGAGAGGCGCACACTGGCGGCGGAATTCTCAACCTTTACGGGGCGCTCGTTGAAGAGGAAGCGCATGCCGAGGGCGGCGAGGCGGTCACGGAGACGATCGGAGATTTCGGCGTCGAGAAACGGCAGGAGGCGATCGCGGCCATCAACGAGTGTGACGTCGACGCCGAGAGCAACAAAAATCGAGGCGTATTCGCAGCCAATGACGCCGCCGCCGATGACGGCGAGGCTTTTCGGGATGCGGTCCATTTGCAAGAAAGTGTCTGAATCAAAGGTGTGTATGTCGTCGAAGGCGATTTCGGGAGGACGGTGGGGCTTGGAGCCGGTGGCGATGAGGATGACTTCGCCGCGGAGACGGCGCGTGCCGTTGGCGGAGGCAACGGCGAGGGTGTGCGGGTCTTCAAACGATGCCTGCCCGCGAACGAGTTCGATGTGATGAAGCTCGAGATTCTTGAGGATGCGTTGGCGTTCCATATCGACGACGGCGCGTTCGTGGTGCATGAAATCCTGAACGGTGAGATTTTCCTTGAGCGAATAATCGATCCCGTAGAGGCCGCGCTGCTTGAGGCCGGAAAAATAGAGGGCGGATTCGCGCAGCGTTTTGCTGGGGACCGTTCCGGTGTTGATGCAGCTTCCACCCATGTGAGCGGCGCGCTCGATGACGGCGACGCGTTTGCCAAAATAGGCGGCCTGGGCGCCGGCTTTTTCTCCGGCAGGGCCGCAGCCGATGACGATCAGGTCGAAATTTTCGGTACTCGCCACATGCGCCTCCCGGAGTGCTGCGGGGCGCATCTTCGCGCCTTCGGTCGTTGGGATTGTTTCGCCCTGCTCAGCCAAATCCCTGAGCCACAGGCAGTGTAGAAGAAGAGCGCCGCCGGGAGGCAAGTTCCTGAAAGGATTGTGACGAATTGTGTCTGACGACCGGGTATCCAGGCTCGGGGATAGCCGAGGAGTCGACGGCAGCGGGTGAACACCCACCCCGGGGGGTACAGGGATGTGTGAAGTAAACGCATGAGAGGAAAGAACTTGCGGGCGTTCGTGTGTGGGCCACAAGAGCAGCGATTGGCTAGTGACGAGTTGACAAACTTTGGGGCTGGGGGGAGGGGGCTCTCCCCGGGTTTTTTGTAACCGTTGCGTCTAAAGGAGTTAAGGTCGAGCGGAATCAACAGTTGCAGAAGTGTTGATTTTGAATGGGCTGGAAGAGGGCGGATTTTATGAAGTGGTAAAGTGCGAGGGGCAGGAGATTTTGGAGGGGTTGGAAGGACTGGGCAGGGAGAGATGGGCCCGGGATGGCAGGCGCAGAGGGCGCACGGAGCATAGGGGTGACGGGGTGCGATAGGGAGGAGTGGACGGGAGGGGCGAGCACCTCCCCTACAGAGGAGATGGCGAGCACGAATCCCAGAGAGATTGGGGAAAGGATGCTGTGCGAGGCTGGCGACGATCATGCGGGAGTATAGCACGGTAGTTACCGACTGTCAATAGCTATTTCTATTACTTAGTTGTCATTCGAATGACGTGGGCGGAAGTTGAAGGATTCCAAGGGGTTGGGCGGGGGCTAACTGATTTGATACGGCTGTGGAATCGTGTGGAAAAGTCAAAACGAGAAACGCCCGGCCTCTCCCCGTCGCCCATCGTGTTTTGTTGGTAGCACGGGCACTTTTGGATGCTCACCAGGTCTCGATGCGGAGCCCGTCCACGTCTTTGAAATGCTCATCGCGGGTGGGTAAGGGCAGGTCGTGCTGCATTGCGCATGCGACGATCCAAATGTCATTCTCCGGAATAGGCCGACCCTTGGAGCGCAATCGATCTTTGATCTCGCCGTAGCGCCGGGCTGTCTCCGCGTCGCAGTTCAAGACTGATACTGAGGAAGCGAACTCTTCAATCCTGGCTTGGTTAGCGGCCGAATGAGCTGACTTACGTGCACCATAGTGAAGTTCTCCCAAGACGGTGGCGGAGACAAAGAGCTCAGATTGGCTGACGTGCTGGGTAACTGCTTTCTCGCTGGAGAAAAAAGCGATGATGACGTTCGTGTCGAGGAGGACCTTACCAGGCATTCGGATCGATCTTTTCGCAGCCTTCCTCGATGGCGATAGACATGGCAGCGAGATCGGCAGGATCCATGCAACCAGCGAAGCGCATGAGGTTCTGGCCTGGAGTTCCCGTGGGCTCGGTCAGGTGTCGCGCGAAATCCAAGACCCTGCGTTGGTGAGGAGCGTCCAGGCGGTCCACTTGTTCGATAATTTCGTCTTTGACGGTCTTTGTCACAATGAAATCAATTTAGGTAAGGGAATCCTCAAAGTCAAGGGCGCGCAGGCGACGCGGTGACCACGGCACGGAAGGAGCCGATAGATAAGCAGCCGCGAGATGAAGTAGCCCACCCTTTGAAAAAAAGCGCAAAGGGTAGGCCATCCCCGGAAAAAGCAAAAATCAAAATCAGCTTGATGGGTTAGTGTCGCCCACCCGCCCGCCTTCCGTCGAGCACTCAGAGTTGCACGACAGTGAGGCCAGGGATCAGCCGGAAGTGCCGCACGTTGGCCGTCAGTATGGAGTAGCCAACCTCTAGCGCCGTTGCCCCGACCAAAAGATCGCCGAAAGGGATCACGGTCCCTCGGCTTTGTTGCTCTCCGTCGATCTTGCCTGCCAGCAGCGCCGTTTCTTTGGTGTAGGGATAGACTTCCACGTCGTTTAGCAGCTCACGGATGAAGGAGTCGCGGCGATTGCGCGCCTCAACTGTTTGTGCGCGGTAAATGCCATGCACAAGCTCGGTCAGACCGACCGAAGAGAGCACCGTCCGCTGGTCGCCGGTTGCGGCAACGATTTGCTTGAGCATCTGCGTTACGTTTTCGCCACGGCGTTCTGCAGCGATGACGACACTGGAGTCCAGGACTAGTCCCATGCGGGCGGGTTGAGCGGTTCACGATGGCTGTTGATGATCTCTTCGAGATCGCGGGCGAAGTCTCCGTCGAGCGTCACGGTAGAGCCGTGGGCTTCCGCCAGCGCGATAGATTCGGAGAGCAGACGGCCCGGATGCGGCTCCGCAGAGCGCAGCACCGCCACGGGCCGCGCGTCATTTTCGATGACGACTTCCGCGCCGGCGCGCACGTGGGCCAAAAGCGTCGCCACGTTGGTCGTGGCGGCTTCCACTTCCGAGATGCGGATCACATCTCTCGGCATACTGCCATTATACACCGCGAAGCAACGTTAATAGGAAAAGTCAAAACCCGCACGCTTCAAAAATCGGAGCATGCGGCACCCGAATCCTGCCTTGGCGGTCAAGGACCCGCCACCCGCCGAAGCTGCCCAAGTGGGAGCCGTTTCCGCCGGGCGAATCGCTCCCACGAAGAGTCAAGTTCTAGGACGGGCGCGGTGCGATGGTGTTCGGCGGTAGGGCGGCGAGATAGGCGGCGAAGTTTTCATTGAAGAGGGCGCCGGGGCGTTTTTGCCTGAGAAGCGCCACGGCATCCTCACCTTTCATGCCGAGGTAGGTCAGCATCAGTCCCGCGACCAGAGCCGACCGGTTGAGGCCCATGCCACAGTGGGCCAGGACTTTCTCGCCGTTGGCCACCAAGCGCGCCCCGAGCCTCGCGAGGGCGTGGAGCTTGTTCAAATCCGGCAGGTCCTCATCGAAGATGGGAAAAAAGACGTAGAGCATGTGGTTGGGAAGGTTGGGAATGCCCAAGTCGAGATCACCGTCGAGGTCGATCACCGCAGTAATGCCATGATCCTCGATCGACTTCCAGTCGTCGATCGAGGGGGAAATAAACAACTGACGTTGCTCATCGAGCGGTACGAGATCCATGGAAGATTTCCCAACCTAGGAGTTCAACAGTATCGATTCGGCGGGAATGTTTCAATGGCTCGGTAGAATGAACAACAGCCGGCTTGGTGGCTCTTCGGCTTGGTGGCGGCTAGTTTGCGGGCCCGGCGAACAGGAGCAGGTTGCCATCTGGATCTTGGACGATGAAATTTTTGGCGCCCCAGGGCTGCTTTCTCAGTGTCTGGCGGAAGGTAACCCCGGCTGACTGAAATTCAAGAAACAAGAGCTTGATCTCGTCCGCTGTAGCGACGGTCATAGAGGCCGACAGGAGTTCCTCGCGATCGCGGATCGCGGAATCGATTGCGGGCCGCTCGACGCACCTAAGGTTGAGACGCGCTGCGTCGCGACGGACTTGCGCGTAGTAGGGAGGGTCGCCATAACTGAATACGAGCGAAAAGCCTAACTTGTGCTGGAAGAATTGGCAGGATCGCTTGATATCGGCGACGAGGAGTTGCGGCTCAGCACAGACAATCGTCGCTTTGAGTGGCGGCGACTTCACTTTGCGCGATGCGGTGGAAAGTCCAGCTTTCAGAGCCTGCCAACTAGCGAAGCCGTGCTGTTTTGCGACCATTTCTTGCGCATCGCCGAGTTTAAAGCTGGCGGCAAGAATCTCCGCATCGGGCGTATTCAAGAAACGAGGAATCACGGCGCGGATTTGAGCGGCGACGGGATAGTGGCGTTCCCGATGCCAGCGTAATATGAGCTTGGCTTGCTTTTTGAGGTTCTCGAGATTGGGCATGTAGCCTCCACGATGGGATCGTAGGTGGGCATTGCCCTTCGGCGACGAGCCGATGCACCCTACATGCGCCGGTGGCAGTATCGGCTGCCCTGTCCGCAGCTGTCAACTAAGAATGACGCCACCCTGATTCGTTGGGCGACCGTAAATTGGCCCACCCATCGGGCGTTTCGTGCTGGCCACGGACTTCCATCTGTTTTTGCTGGAACGAGGGCACGGAGGCAAAGCTGCAGACTAACGGCGCGGTTGGGATCTAAACCACACGGGGGTTTTGGTGGGCAAAACAGGGGAATGTCTATACTATAGGGGCACTTAACCGCGGCGTTCCCCGAGGCCGAACGGAGGCTGGCATGGCGATCGACGATATTCCAATCACGTACCGGATCAAGTTTGAGAAAGACCACGCCGAGGTGAAGGTGACGTATGACTTGCGGGCACCCATCGGCAGTGTGGCGTTGATCGCCGATTTTCAGGTGACCGTCGACGGCAACAACTTAATCAGCGGGTTCCTGCCGGGACAGAGCGCGTTCACGGGAGTGAAGTTCCATACGCTGGCGGCTCCGGATAAGGATGCGACGGTGTCGTTCACGATGTCTTCCAACCAGGGCTGGAGCGCGGGGGATGACGACGTGTTGCGCGGCGAAAAGGAGTTCGACGAGGCGGACTTCGCGGATTAAACCGGGCAGGAGTGGCGAAGCGGCTCCTGCAATGCGGGCAGCAACGGCGAGGCGGCAAGCGGCGCACCGCAGATGTTTCCAAGAGTTATCACTCCAAAATGTTCTGAAAAATGGTGCCCGGGGTGGGAGTCGAACCCACATGAGGAAAAATCCCCGGAGGATTTTAAGTCCTCAGCGTCTGCCATTCCGCCACCCGGGCAGGGCAGCACTAGAAAAGTAGCATGTATGGAGAGATGGCTCAACGCCTCGTCGAGCCCGCGGATGCACGGCTTCGATTACTTTCCGGCCTGGCGACAAGTCGCGCCTTGTGAATGGTTTGTAACTTGATTGACAACGAGAAAGTGGCGGGGTAATTTTTTATGCTCCCGCCGCCCGCCTACCGGCATCTATTGGATGTCGGACGCGAAGGCTCGGGAGTTTGTGAAAAGCAGAATCAAGCCCGCGTGAGCGCCTGCTTTTGAATGGGCGTAGACTCATTTCATCCGTTTTGAAATGCAGTGCGTAATAACCGAACGAGTTGCCGGCGGGAGCCATCCTGCCTGCTACAGGAGCCAATGTGAGCCAGCCGAAGAGTCAGCTAGACATGGATCTGCTGAGCATCAATACGATACGCACGCTGGCGATTGACGCCGTGCAACAGGCAAATTCGGGACATCCCGGAGCCCCGATGGGATTGGCGCCGGTGGCGTATGAACTTTGGCAGAAGCATCTGCGGTACGACCCCGCGGACCCCACGTGGCCCAATCGCGACCGGTTTGTGCTGTCCGCCGGGCACGCATCGATGCTGCTCTACGCAACACTGCACCTCGCGGGAGTGAAAGAGGTTGGTAAGGATGGCAAGATTTTGGATTCGCTAGCCGTATCGATGGATGAGATCAAGCGATTCCGCCAGCTCGGGAGCAAAACGCCGGGGCATCCGGAATCGCACATTACGACGGGAGTAGAAACGACGACGGGGCCGTTGGGGCAAGGCGCCGGGAACAGCGTGGGAATGGCGATCGCCAGTAAATGGCTGGGAGCTAATTTCAATAAACCGGGGTTCGAGATTTTTGATTTCAAGGTGTACGCGATTTGCGGCGATGGGGACCTGATGGAAGGCGTGTCCAGTGAAGCGGCTTCGCTGGCTGGGCATTTGAAGCTGTCGAATCTGTGCTGGATTTACGACAACAACCACGTGACGCTGGATGGGCCGGCGGACTGGTCGTTCAACGAAGACGTGATGACGCGTTTCTTGGGGTACGGGTGGAGCGTTACGCACATTGCCGATGCGAATGATCTGGACGCGCTGGGGCGCGCCTACGAAGTATTCCAGCACACGGTAGGCCGTCCTACTTTAATTGTGGTCGATAGCCACATCGGCTACGGCTCGCCGCACAAACAGGATACGTACGAGGCGCACGGGGAACCGCTGGGCGAAGCGGAAGTGAAGTTGGTGAAGAAAAATTATGGGTGGCCGGAAGATGCGAAGTTCCTCGTGCCGGATGGCGTTTACGATCAATTCAAAAACGGTGTCGGCAAACGCGGGGCGGAGGCGCATGCCGCGTGGAACGCTAAGTTTGCGGAGTACAAAAAGCAGTTCCCTCAACTTGTGGAGCAATTGAACGTGATGTGGAGCGGGAAGCTCCCCGACGGGTGGGACAAAAACCTGCCGTCCTTCCCCGCAGATCCCAAAGGAATGGCGACGCGGGAGAGTTCGGGAAAGACGCTGAATGCGCTGGCGGCAAACATTCCGTGGATGATCGGCGGGTCGGCGGACCTGGCGAAATCGAACAAGACCAATTTGACGTTTGAAGGCGCGGGGGATTTTTTCCCGGATGCGTATCACGGGCGGAACATCCACTTCGGCGTGCGGGAGCACGCGATGGGGGCGATCGTCAACGGGCTAACGCTGTCCAAGCTGAGGGCCTTCAGTGCCACGTTTTTCAATTTCAGCGACTACATGCGGCCGAGCATGCGGCTGGGCGCGCTGATGGAAATTCCAGCGCTCTATATTTTTACGCACGATTCGATCGGCGTCGGGGAAGACGGGCCAACGCATGAGCCGGTCGAGCAGCTTGCGTCTTACCGCGCGATGCCGAACATGCTGGTGTTTCGCCCCGGGGATGCGAACGAAGTGGTGGAGGCGTATAAGGTGGCGCTGCAGCACACGCACGGCCCAACCACGATGGTCCTCACGCGGCAGGCGATGCCAACTTTTGATCGGACGAAATTTGCTGCGGCGTCGGGGGTGACGAAGGGAGCTTACGTCCTTGCGGATGCTCCTGGCGGGAAGCCCGACGTGATTTTGCTGGCCAGCGGAAGCGAAGTAGGCCTATGCATGACGGCGTACGAAAAACTGGGAGCCGAAGGAATAAAAGCGCGAGTTGTCAGCATGCCGAGCTGGGAGCTTTTCGAAAAGCAAGACGCGGCCTATAAAGAGAGCGTTTTGCCGGCGAGTGTAACGGCGCGTGTTTCTGTCGAAATGGAATCTGTGTTCGGCTGGGACCGCTATGTTGGCCCGAAAGGCAAGATCATCGGGATGCGGTCGTTCGGAGCCTCCGCGCCGTTGAAGGATTTGCTGAAGAAGTTTGGGTTTGAAGTGGAAAACGTGATCGCGGCTGCCAAAGAAGTCTTGGGAAAGTGAGCGTGACATGAAGGTTGCCATTGGGTCGGACCACGCCGGGTTTGAACTGAAGAACGCCATGGGCGACGTGCTGCGCTCGGCAGGCAACGAAGTCGTTGACGTAGGCGCTTTCCAGGAAAATCCCACAGACGACTATCCCGATTTCGCGGAAGCGGTTGGAAGAGCGGTGCTCGACGGCAGGGCCGAGCGGGGTGTGCTGATCTGCGGCAGCGGTGTGGGAGCGAGCGTTGCGGCAAACAAGTTGCCTGGTATTCGCGCGGGGATGTGCCATGACACGTATTCGGCGCACCAAGGCGTGGAGCACGACGATATCAACGTGCTCGTGCTGGGTTCCCGCGTAATTGGTGTGGCCCTGGCGGAAGATTTGGTGAAAACGTTTATGGGGGCGAAATTCTCGCATGGAGAGCGGCACGTCCGCCGCCTCGGCAAGGTGAAGGCTCTGGAAACGAAGTACTGCAAGGGCTCCTAAGGCCCCGCTAGCCTGAGCGGTGCTGGCTCAAGAACAAGTAGAGGGCACAGCTGCACCCCGGGGAGTACAATAGACAGACGTTTCACGGGTTTCCAACCACAGAGGAGAACCATCATGACGACGACCACCACCATCCCAAATGTAAGCACAGCGCAAGGCGCGAATCCCTTGAAAGCACTTCTGGGTTACGGGCAGTCCCCCTGGATGGACTACATTCGCAGAGATTTGCTCACCAGCGGAGGGCTAAAGAAATATATCGATGACGACGGGCTGCGGGGCATGACTTCGAATCCGGCGATTTTTGAGAAAGCGATTACGGGAAGCAACGTCTATGGGGACATTTTGAATTCTCCAGAAGCGAAAACGCTCGACGCCAAAGGACTGTTTGAAAAAATCGCGATTCGCGACGTGCAAGACGCGTGCGACATTTTCAAGACGGTGTACAACGAGTCCAAACAGCGCGATGGGTATGTCAGCCTTGAGGTGTCGCCTTATCTGGCGAACGACACCAAGGGGACGATTGAGGAAGCGCGGCGACTGTGGAAGTCCGTCAATCGCCCGAATGTCATGATCAAGGTTCCGGCTACTCCAGAAGGGATTCCCGCGATTCGCCAGCTTCTCGAGGACGGGCTCAATATCAATATCACGCTGCTTTTCGCGCAGTCCGCGTACGAGCAAGTGGCGGAGGCGTTTCAGGCAGCGCTCGAAGCGCGCGCTGCGAAGGGCCAAGACATAAGCCACATCGCCAGCGTGGCCAGCTTTTTCGTCAGCCGTATCGATTCGCTGATTGACGGCAAAATCGACGAGAAATTGAAGGCGGCGTCTGACCCCGCGCAAAAAGCCTTGCTCGAAAGCATTCACGGCAAGATCGCCATCGCCAATGCCAAGCTGACCTACAAGAAATATCAAGAGCTCTTTGGCGGATCGCGTTGGAGCGCGCTGGCGGCAAAAGGCGCACAAACGCAGCGACTGCTCTGGGCCAGCACCAGCACGAAGAACCCGAAATATCGCGACGTGATCTACGTGGAAGAACTGATTGGCGCGGATACGGTCGATACGATTCCGCCGGCAACGTTCGACGCGTTTCGCGACCACGGCAAACTTCGCAACAGCTTGACGGAAGATGTGAACGCTGCGCGCGTGACCATGGACAATCTCGCGAAGGCGGGCATCTCCATGAAAGAAGCGACGGAGAAGCTTCTGGTGGACGGCGTCAAACTCTTCGCGGATGCGTTCAAACAGCTTCTGGACGCGACGGGAAAAAGCGCAGGGGTGCATGCGTGAGCGTGAATCGCCAGACTTATACCCTCCCCGAAAAGCTGGCAACGGACGTAAATGCTTCTCTGCAGGATTGGAAGAAGAACGGCAAGCTCAAGCGGCTGTGGCAAAAAGACGCCGCGCTGTGGACGGGCGCGGACGAGGATAAGTGGCTCGGCTGGCTGGATATCACCGAAGAACAATTGGAAAACCTCGACCCGCTGAAAGACATCGCTGCCGACATGAAAAGAGCGGGCTACAGAAACGCCTTGCTCCTGGGTATGGGCGGCTCCAGCCTTTGTCCCGAAGTACTGCGCATGACGTTCGGAAAGTCGGGAGGCTATCCGGACCTTCACGTCCTCGATTCGACCGATCCAGCTCAAATCAAAGCACTCGAAGAGAAAGTGGATCTCAACAGCACGGTCTGCATTGTTTCCAGCAAATCCGGGAGCACTCTGGAACCCAACATCTACAAGCAATATTTTTTCGATCGAATAAAAGGGAAGGCCGGCGAAAAAGAGGTAGGCAATCGCTTTATCGCCATAACCGATCCCGGATCAAAGATGCAGCGTGTGGCCGAAAAGGACAAATTCCGCAAGATCTTCATGGGAGTGCCGAGCATTGGGGGACGCTACTCCGCGCTTTCGAATTTCGGCATGGTGCCGGGAGCCGTGATGGGCATCGACATCCCGAAGTTTTTGAAAAATACGAAAAAAATGGTGGAAGCGTGTGGAGAAGATACAGACGCCACAACGAATCCGGGCGTAATCCTAGGCACGATTATGGGCCTGGCGGCAAATCAGGGGCGAGACAAACTTACGATTGTCACTTCACCGGGAATTTTTGATCTTGGCGCCTGGCTTGAGCAACTGCTGGCCGAATCGACAGGAAAATCCGGAAAAGGGATTATTCCCGTCGATCGCGAACAGCTCGCCAAACCGGATGTTTATGGGAGCGACCGAGTTTTCGCGTATTTGCGGCTCGAATCGGACCCGGACAAAGAACAATCCGCAGCGATCGACGCTCTCGCAAAAGCGGGACACCCGGTCATCCGCATCGTACTTCCGGACGTATATAGCCTCGGGCAAGAATTTTTCCGATGGGAAATTGCCACGGCGGTGGCCGGCGCGCTGATTGGGATCAACGCATTCAACCAGCCCGACGTCGAGGCCAGTAAAACCGAGACGAGAAAGTTGACGAGCGAGTACGAAACGAGCGGCAAGTTGCCCTCGGAATCACCATTTTTTACGGGCGATGGGTGCAAGCTCTATACCGACGTGAAAAACGCCGCCGAGCTGAAGGGCGGGGGTACGCTTTCCGGATTTCTGAAAAAACATCTCGAGCGAATCGGCGCAGGCGATTATTTTGCGGTGCTTGGCTATATCACGATGAACGAAGCGCATGAAGAGGCGCTGCAGGTGATCCGCCTGGCAGTGCGCGACAACAAAAAAGTCGCGACCGTGCTCGGGTTTGGCCCGCGGTTCCTACATTCCACGGGGCAAGCCTACAAGGGCGGGCCTAACTCCGGGGTGTTTCTGCAGATTACGTGCGACGACGCGGTGGATATCCTGGTTCCCGGGCAGAAGTACACGTTTGGAGTGGTGAAGGCGGCGCAGGCACGCGGGGATTTTGCGGTGCTGGCCGAGCGGGGGCGGCGCGCGTTGCGAGTCCATCTCGGGAAAGATGTGGCCGCGGGGCTAGCAACTCTAACGGACGCGGTCCAACAAGCGCTCGCATAAAACCAATTTGAAAAGAGCTTAAAGCAGGGAAGCATTACAAAACGAAGGCATAGGAGCAATGGCGATGCAACTCGGGATGATCGGTCTGGGGAGAATGGGCGCCAACATGGTGCGGCGCCTGCAAAAAAACGGACACACTTGCGTCGTGTACGACCGAAGCGCTGAATCCGTGAAGCAACTCTCCGGAGAAGGCGCGACCGGTGCGACTTCGATCGACGATTTCATCAGCAAGCTGCAAAAGCCGCGGGCCATCTGGCTGATGGTTCCGGCAGGTGTGGTGGATGCGACACTCCAAGAGTTAACCAGCAAGCTCGCTTCCGGGGACATCATCATCGATGGTGGCAACTCGTACTACATCGATGATATCCGGCGCGCGAAGGAGCTTACGGCGAAAGGCCTGCACTATTGCGACGTGGGGACGAGCGGTGGCGTCTGGGGATTGGAGCGTGGCTACTGCCAGATGATCGGCGGCGAAACGAACATCGTGAAGCACCTCGACCCCATCTTCAAAACGCTTGCGCCTGGCCGCGGAAACGCGGAACGCACACCTGGGCGCGAAAAGGTGGGAGGGACCTCGGAAGAAGGCTATCTCCACTGCGGCCCATCTGGCGCTGGACATTTCGTGAAAATGGTTCATAACGGCATCGAGTACGGGCTGATGGCTGCTTATGCCGAAGGGCTCAACATCCTGAAGCATGCCAACGCAGGAAAGTCGCAGCGCGAAACGGATGCGGAGACCACGCCGCTCCGCGATCCCGAGCACTATCAATATGACTTTAATCTCGCGGACGTGACGGAAGTCTGGCGCCGCGGAAGCGTGATCGCGTCGTGGCTGCTCGATCTGACAGCTATCTCGCTTCTGGAGCAGCCAACACTCGAGCGGTTTTCTGGCCGCGTATCCGATTCCGGAGAGGGCCGCTGGACCATTCTGGCAGCTATTGAATCGACTGCACCCGCACCCGTCCTCACTGCATCTTTATTTCAGCGGTTCACTTCGCGGGGTGAAGATGATTTTGCGGCGAAGTTGCTCTCCGCCATGCGCTTTCAGTTTGGCGGCCACATTGAGAAAAAGTCTGGACACTAATTCCATGGCCGGCGTGCTGGCTGCTTGAGACAGGACGTAACGCATGAATACCAATCACAACGATGTAAGCGCTACGGGTTCCCCTTGCGTGATGGTGATTTTCGGGGCTAGCGGCGACCTCACCAAGCGCAAGCTCATCCCTGCTCTCATTAACCTGAAGCAAGAGGGTCTTCTTTCGGAGCAATTCGCCATCGTGGGATTCGCGTTCGATCAGATGAACACGGAATCCTTCCGCGCGATGCTTGATGAAGAAATTTCAAAGTTCGAAGAGCATCCGGTGGATCCGAAATTGTGGCGATGGTTTCTCGAGCGCATCTACTACGTGCAGGGGGATTTTAAAGATCCCGCAGCGTATCAGCGGCTCAAAGACCAAATCCAAGAGGCAGATAAAAACCATGGCGCGCAGGGCAACCTCTTTCACTACCTCGCCGTTTCCTTCAGCTTTTTCTCAGTGATCGTCCAAAGACTTGGCGAGATCGGCCTCACAAAGGAAGAACCCGGCAAGTGGACGCGCGTCATCGTCGAAAAACCCTTCGGCCACGATCTCCCGTCCGCGCAACAACTGAACAAAGAATTGAAGCAAATCCTCACGGAAAAACAGATTTTCCGGATCGACCATTACCTGGGCAAGGAAACCGTCCAGAACCTGATGGTCTTCCGGTTCGCCAACAGCATGATCGAGCCGCTCTGGAACCGCACCTATATCGATCACGTGCAGATCACCGCCGCTGAAGCGGTTGGCGTCGAACATCGCGGCGGCTTTTACGAAACCGCGGGCGCGCTGAAGGACATGGTTCCGAATCACCTTTTTCAGCTTCTCACTCTTACAGCCATGGAACCGCCGATCTCCTTCGAAGCCGATGCGGTCCGCGACAAACAAGCGGAAATTCTCCATGCATTGCAAGTTCTCTCACCCGAAGATGTTTTGCATAACACGGTGCGTGGCCAATACGGCGAAGGCGTGGAAGGTGGCGAAAAAGTTCCAGCCTATCGCAGCGAGCCCAGCGTTGCGCCCGATTCGAACACCGAGACTTTCGTAGCCCTCAAACTCAAAATCGATAATTGGCGGTGGGCGGATGTGCCGTTTTATCTGCGAACGGGCAAGCGTCTGGCCAAGCGCGTGACGGAAATCGCGATTCAATTTCGCCGGACGCCTTTTATGCTGTTTCGCAAGACGCCCATCAAGGATCCGCGCACGAACCGGCTGGTGGTTCACATCCAGCCTGACGAGGGCATCTCGTGGCGCTTTGCGGCAAAAGTTCCTGGTTCGGTCATGAAGCTCGGCCTTGTCAACATGGACTTCGACTACGCGCGTGATTTCGGCAAGTCGCACAGCACGGGATACGAGCGTCTGCTCTACGACTGCATGATGGGCGACGCCACACTATTCCAGCGTGCCGACATGGTGGAAGCCGGCTGGGCCGCCATCGAGCCGATCATCGATGTTTGGAAAGCGCTCCCCGCCCGCGGCTTCCCCAATTATCCGGCCGGCGCCTGGGGGCCGAAGGAAGCTGACGATCTCCTGGCCCGCGACGGCCGCGCATGGCGCATGATCGGTGATGAAGAAGACGAAGCGACGAGTTCCGCCACAGCAACAGAAAATTTGAAGAGCGCGGGGGCGATGAGCAAGTAACGCGGAATCGTATGATTGACTACCAATCCAAAGCCGAGGTTCGCGTCCTGCCAGATGGCCCAGCGATCGCGAAGCGCTGCGCGCAAAAATTTGTGGAGATCGCCGCGACCGCGGTGAAAGAAAAAGGTTCGTTCGACGTAGCTTTGGCTGGCGGCTCGACACCCAAGATTCTTTACAACTTGCTCGTCAGCGATCCTGCTCTCCAGTCTCAGGTGCCGTGGGACAAAATGCACGCTTTTTTTGGAGACGAGCGGCACGTGAAGCCGGACCATCCCGACAGCAATTTCCACATGGCCACCGAATCACTGATCTCTAAATCTCCTTTGAAACCCGAGCAAGTCACGCGCATGAAAGGCGAGTACCCGGAAGCAGAGGACGCGGCCAAGGAGTACGAGCAGTATCTGCGAACGTATTACAAGCTGGCGGAAGGCCAGTTTCCGCGTTTTGATCTGGTCCTGCTTGGGATGGGAAACGAGGGACACACGCTTTCGATTTTTCCCGGTACAAAGGCGCTACGCGAAAATCGCCGGATTGCGGTGCATAATTGGGTCGGCAAAGTCCTCATGGACCGCATCACGCTCACCGCACCCGCCGTCAATAACGCCGCGAACGTGATCTTCATGGTCACCGGCGCCGACAAAGCGCCGGCCCTCACCGCGGTCCTCGAACGCTTTTACGAGCCGGATCAGTTGCCGGCCCAATTGATTCAACCAACAAACGGGAGCTTGCTTTGGCTGGTGGACACCGCGGCCGGAGGCCTGCTCACCCGGGCAATTCGCGAATAACCTAGGAGACTCACATGGCGACGACGACAAGCACTGGAAAAATTGAAACGTACCTCGGCGCAAAAGCCGAGTTTTATCTCGGCTACAAAACGCCGAAAATCTCGAAGGAACGCCTGCATATCCCCGGGCCGGATTTTGTGGACCGCATCTACGCGGCGTCCAATCGAAATATTCGCGTGCTTACCAATCTCGAGCGGATTTTCAGCCATGGACGCCTCGGCGGCACCGGCTATCTCTCGATTCTACCGGTGGATCAGGGCATTGAGCACTCGGCCGGCGCGAGCTTCGCGAAGAATCCGGATTATTTCGACGCGGAGAATATCGTCAAGCTGGCGATCGAAGGCCAGTGCAATGCCGTGGCGTCCACCTTTGGAGTTCTCGGGGCCGTCACGCACAAATATGCGCACAAGATTCCTTTCATCGTGAAGCTCAACCACAACGAACTGCTGACCTTTCCCAATAAATTCGATCAGATTTTTTTCGGGACGGTTCAGGAGGCCTGGGACATGGGCGCAGCTGCTGTGGGCGCAACCATTTATTTCGGTTCCGACCAAGCCGACCGGCAGATCGTTGAAGTGAGCCGCGCCTTCGCCGAAGCTCACGAGCTGGGCATGGCCACGGTGCTCTGGTGCTACCTGCGCAACAGCGCCTTCAAAAAGGACAAGGACTATCACCTCTCTGCCGACCTAACCGGTCAGGCCAACCATCTTGGCGTCACCATCCAGGCCGACATCATCAAACAAAAGCTGCCTGAAAATAACGGCGGGTATATGGCGCTCAACATGGGCGATTCGAGTTACGGCAAGTTCGACAAGCGCATTTACACCGAGTTGGCCAGCGATCATCCCATCGACCTGTGCCGCTATCAGGTGGCGAACTGCTACATGGGCCGCGCAGGACTGATCAATAGCGGTGGCGCGTCCGGTGCGAACGACTTCGAGGAAGCCGTCACCACGGCCGTGATCAACAAGCGCGCCGGCGGCACCGGCCTGATCTCCGGCCGCAAAGCCTTCCAGCGCCCTATGAACGAAGGCGTCCAGCTACTCAATACGATCCAGGACGTCTACCTAAGCCCTGACGTCACAGTCGCCTGAGCTGGGGCTGTTCCCCCAGCTTGCAAGATTTGCTTCTTAAGGGATTAGTGTTTCCAGAGATTTTTGTGGCCGCTCCTTTCCGTTCAATCTTTGTTAGGAGTCACGACATCCAAGTGGTACGGATTGGGGGTCACTAACGCGCGCAGAGGAGGTAACAATCGTGTCAAAACGCTTGGAAGGCAGGGTAGCGGCCATCACCGGCGGCAATCAAGGAATCGGTTTGGGTATCGCTGAACGGTTTATCCAGGAAGGGGCTGCCGTTTCGATTTGCTACCTTTCGGACAAACCGGGAACGGAACGCGTGGTCGAGGGGCTGCGGAGCGGCGGGGGAAAGGCTGTTGCCATTCAGGCCGACGTATCGAAGCTGGCGGATGGGCAGCGCTTCATTTCGGAGACGGTTTCGCAGCTGGGTGAGCTGGACATCCTGGTGAACAACGCGGGCGTCGAAAAGCGCGCCAGTTTCTGGGACGTGACCGAAGCCGACTTCGACTTTGTCCTCAACGTAAACCTGAAGGGACTGTTTTTCATGACGCAGGCGTTTGTCCGTTATCTTATGCAAGCCAAGCGGCCGGGAAAAATCGTCAACATCAGCTCCGTCCACGAAGAGCTTCCCTTCCCGCACTTTACTTCCTACTGCGCCAGTAAAGGGGGATTGAAGATGATCACGCGCAATCTTTCCATCGAGCTTGCCCCGCTCGGGATCACCATCAATAACATTGCACCCGGGGCGATCGAAACGCCGATCAACAAGAACTTGTTGAATGATCCCGTCAAGCTGAAAAGTCTCCTGGAAAATATTCCGCTGCGCCGGCTCGGAAAACCGGAAGACGTGGCGTCCATCGCCGCATTCCTGGCTGCGGAGGAATCCAGCTACGTTACGGGAACTACGTTTGTCGTAGATGGCGGTCTGACTTGGAACTACGAGGAGCAGTAGAAGTCCGGCGAATGCGAGGGGATACCTTCGCGGCGGCAGCCGAACGAGCGGCTTGCAATAGTTTGGCCGCGTTTTCTCTAATTTCGCCGTGAGAAAACACAGCATTGCCGGCGACAAGAATTTCCGCCCCAGCGCGAACAATATCGCCGACTGTATTGAGCGCCACGCCGCCATCAATTTCAATGCGGAATCCCAAGCCGCGTGAATCGCGAATGCGCGCAAGCGATGCCACTTTCTTCAGCGAGTTGGGGATGAAGTGTTGCGCGCCAAAACCAGGGTTCACGGACATAACCAAAACGTGATGCACAATTTCCAAAACATCGTCGAGCATGTGCACCGGTGTGGCCGGATTAATCACAACGCCGGGCTTGCATCCATGTGACTCGATCAGATGAAGCGTGCGGTCCAGATGAACACAGGCTTCCTGGTGCACGGAGATCCAGTTCGCACCCGCTTCCACGAAAGCCGGAATGAATTCGTCGGCATTTTCGATCATCAAGTGACAATCGAACGTGACGTCAGGAATCGTTTTGCGCAGCGAAGCAATCACCGGGGGGCCGATTGTGAGGTTCGGAACAAAGTGGCCATCCATCACGTCGAGATGCAGAACCGTACCGCCGCCTTCGAGCGCAGCTTTGGCGTCGGCGCCCAATTGCGCAAAGTTTGCGGACAAAATCGATGGTGCTAGCTCAATGACGGCGGCCATCGCGGCGCTCCTTACCTCTCTCACGAAATTAGAGTATACGCGAGGACCGCGAGTTACATCCGCCAAACTGGCAATTTCAGCCCGCTCGGGGAGCGAGACGATCATATTGCCGGGGACACAGGGACGGTTCGGCGCTCGTTGCTGCTCTGGCGGGCCAGTTCGAGTAAGCGCATCACGTCGAGAGCCCACTCGGGAGTCACAGCAAGCGGCGCTCTGCAGAGAATGGCGTCGCGCAAATTGGCGTAGAAGTCGCGGTAGTCGCAATGTGCGGAGGGGATGCGGCGCTGAGTCATCACGCTGTTTTCGGCGAGGGTCAAAAGACCCCAATTTTCTTCGGGCTCCGCGCCCCACGCAACGTCCGCGGGGATTTGGCCGCGCCGCAAATTGCTTTCTTGCGGATCGACGGTGAGTTTGACGAACGCGCCCTGCGTTCCATGAATCGTAAAACGAGGGCGAGTCGCAGCGGCCAGAATGGAGGAACGTAGATCAGCGCGCAAGCCGTGTGGATAGTGAAACGCGACGTCGAAGGCGTCATCGGCAATACCGCCTTCGCGTTCGATGCGAATATCCGCCGTCAACGCGTGCGGCATGCCAAAAAGCAGGAGAGCGTGATCGATGAGGTGAGGTCCAATATCAAAAAAGATTCCTGTGCCTGGGCCGGAACGCTCGCGCCACGCATTCGGCCGGTGTTGCGGCCGAAAGCGGTCGTAATTCGTCTCAAATCGAACGATGCGCCCGAGCACGCCGCTCGCAACAAGCTGGCGGATGGCCTGAAAATCGCCGTCGTAGCGCCGGTTCTGGTAAACGGTAAGCACGCGGGCCTGCTTTTTTGCAAACTCGACCAGCGAGATCGCCTCTTCGAGAGTGGCGGTGAAAGGTTTGTCGACAAGAACATCCCGCCCCGCCGCGAGGCATTGATGCGCAAGCGGGAAGTGTGAATCGTTCGGCGTGGCAATGACGACTAACCGGATTTCCGGGATGGCGAGAAGTTCTTCGAGCGTGCGCACGATGCGGACATCGGGGTATTGCGCGGCAGCTTCGTTCCCGCTGCGCTGCAAAATCGCCGCCAGCCGCAAACCGGGCACGGCACGAATTACGGGCGCGTGAAAGGAGCGGCTGGCAAGTCCAAATCCAACGAGTCCAACGTCGATCATAAAAATGTTCCGAAACCGATCCTGGGAGCATCAAAACGGAAATATGGAACGCGGAACGACGAGCAACAACACACACGAAAAGGCGCTCTATACTAGCGCATCATTAAATGGGAATGACTAGATTTTGAAATTCTCTGGATTACTTTCTTCTCGCGCATGCGGCGTGCAATTTCGAAACGCTTGGTTGCTCGCCGGGCCGCAGTCCTGCAAAATGGTTGGTAACCAGTGACCACGCAAGCCATCGCCCTCAATTCCATCGCGCGGCAGCGCTATTTGCTCGCGCTGCTCTTCGCCGGATTCGTTCTAACCGGTGTCGAGATTACCCTCGCCGGGCCCATGCTCCCGCTCTTCATCCAACGCTGGTCGCTCACCGATTCGCAAGCAGGCATTTTTTTCACACTCGAATTTGGCTGCTCTCTCGGCGGCGTGTGGCTTTCCAGCCTGATCACTCATTACCTCGGCAGCCGCACCTCTCTCGTGCTTGGCTACCTGCTCATCGGGGTGGGTCTCGCCGCCGTTAACGCGTCCTCGATGCACGTGGCACTCTTCGCGCTCGGCGCCCTGGGAACCGGTTATGGCCTTGTGGTTCCGGTGACGAATGTCACCGTCGCGGAAATCGGCGGCGCGCGCAGCGCCTCGCTCGTGAGCCTTGTCAATTTCGCCTGGGGTGTTGGGTCTTTTGCCATTCCTCTGCTAGTGCTGGTCGCGCTGAAAGGCGCGTTTCTCACAAAGATGCTTTACATCTTCGCAGGATTCGGCGGCCTGCTCGCTTTCTCTTTTCTTTTTTCGCATGTTCCCGAGCACCACGAATCCGCGCCCAGTTCGAAAACCTCCGCGTCGCCCAATGTTGGCATTCTCATAACCGCCACTCTCGCGGCTCTATTTTTTCTTTACGTCGCCACGGAAGTAAGCATCGGCAGTTGGGCGGCCGCGCACGTCAAGCGCCTCGCGAGTAACGGAGGCGGCATCGCTACGCTTGCCCCGATGTTTTTCTACGGCGGGCTGATGACCGGACGCGCGCTCGCTCCCTTGGTCCTGCCGCACGTCCGCGAATTTCGCCTCGTGATGTGCGCCTTGGGCGTGGTGATCGCCGGTACTACGGTTTTTATTCTCGCCGGCACGCAGCGCACGGCGTTCATCAGCGTAACCGTCGCCGGTCTCGGCTGCGCGGCGATCTTTCCCGTTTACGTCGCATGGCTCTCGCGCTGGTATGGGAAGCAAATCGCCAAAGTCCGCGGCGTGATGTTTTCCATGTCGTCGATCGGATCGGCTTCGGCTCCGGGAATTGTCGGTTTCGTTTCTACGCATGCGGGCGGCTTGCGTGCCGGGCTCCTCGTTCCGCTCGTTTCCGCTGTGCTGATGGTTCTGCTGCTGTTCCTCGTGCGCCGCCAAGCGGCTGCCTGAGGTATCCTCTCTTCGTGCAAACGGCTGCGCAGCGATCTCCCACGACGGGACTTCTCCTAGGCCTGGTCATCACGCTCGCCGCGGTGGTGTCGTACTCGTTCTATATGACGGTGCAACTTTCCGGTCTGCGAAAATTGCAGAGTGAGATGGTGGACCGGAACCGGCGGGATTCGCTGCAGCTTTTGCGCGTGCAGAATGATTTGAATTCGGTGGGGCTGGCGATGCGGGACATGCTGGACGCCAGCGAGCCATATCCGCTGACGGCGTGGTCGGCGCAATTCGAACGGATTCGCGAAGATCTGGAGGTGGCGCTGCGCCTCGAAGAACAGCTGGCGGGTGCGAATCGCACACCAGAACAACGAAATTACTTGACGCAATCCGTGGCGCAATTCTGGGATGCGATGCATCGGATGTTTGCGATGGCGGCAGACGGAAAAGAGGCGGAAGCACGCGAGCAAATCCGGCTGACGCTGCAGGCCCGGCAGGAATCGTTGAGCACGGCGGTTTCGCGGTTGCTGGTACAGAACAATGAGGGCGAGGAACAGGCGGCGGGACGCATCGCGGCAATTTACGACGGCGTGCAGCGGCAGCTGTATTTCTTTTTGGGAGCAACGCTGATCGCGATTGTGCTGACGAGTTTGTATTCGATTCGTTCGAACCGGATTATTTTTGCGAGGCTGGCGGCGCTTTCCGAGCAGCGCAGCGAGCTGGCGCAAAAATTGATTTCGACACAAGAATCCACATTGAGGCATATTTCGCGCGAGTTACATGATGAGTTTGGCCAGGTGCTGACGGCGATTGGGTCGCTGCTTGGCCGAGCCGGAAATCAGTTGCCGCCCGGTTCTAAAGTTCGCGAAGACGTGCAAGAAGTGCGCGAGATAGCGCAAACGACGCTGGATAATATCCGCAGCCTCTCGCAAGCCCTGCATCCTGTGCTTCTGGAGGAAGCAGGACTGGTCAGCACGCTGGACTGGTATATCCCGACCGTGGAGCGGCAGACGGGATTGAAAGTGCAATATAGAAAGTCAGGCGAGGCGTTCGCACTCGAGAGCGCCGCGAGCGTTCACATTTACAGAGTTTTGCAGGAGGCGTTGAACAACGTCAGCAGGCATTCGTTTGCCAAAGAGGCCCTTGTGAGCCTCAAGTTCAGCGCAGAAGCGCTGGAGCTGGAAGTGATGGATTGTGGCAAGGGAATCACGCCGCAAAAAGATGGACGCGGGATTGGACTCATCGCCATGCGGGAACGCGCGGAGCTAATCGGCGGAACTCTGACGATTGCAGGGGTACCCGGTGGAGGAACAAAGGTGCGGCTGAGCGTGCCGCGAAGAAAGGTTGAGTCCCATGCCGAGTAAATTGAGAGTGCTGCTGGTCGACGATCACGCATTGGTGCGGCGCGGATTCCGGCGCATTTTGGAAGATGACGAGGATATCGAGGTTATTGGCGAAGCGAGCGATGGAGAAGAAGCGGTGCGGCTGGCGGCAAAGGAGAAACCGGCGGTGGTTGTGATGGACTGCGCCATGCCGGGGATGAATGGCCTGGAAGCAACGCGGAAAATACTCGAGGCGCGGCCGGATGCGGCGATCTTGATGTTGAGCATGCACTCGGAAGATACGCTGGTGCGGCAGGCGCTGGACGCGGGGGCGCGGGGATACATCTTGAAAAATGCGATGGAGCTTGATTTGGCGAACGCGGTGAAGCGCGTGGCGAAGGGTGAAAAGGTTTTGGATCCGCAGGTGGCGCGTCCCGCGGCGCTCAAAGGTGAGCGCGAAGGCGGGTTGACGCCGCGCGAGCTGGAAGTGCTGCAACGAATTGTGGCGGGCAAATCGAACAAGGAAATTGCCGCCGAGATGAATTTGAGCGCGAATACCGTTTCCGTGCATCGAGCGAACATTATGGACGCGCTGGGAATTCACAAGACGGCGGAGCTTGTGGTGTATGCGATTCGAAACGGCCTGGTGACTCTGCCTTGAGGCGCCGCGATTTCTTGTGGAGCGCGTGCGCAGCTGGGATCGGAGCGGCGATTTCTCCGGAGAGGTTATTTGCGCAGGCCGGCGGCGATCCCGGATTTCGCTTAACCAATGTAACCGCCGCCGCGGGGATTCAGTTTCAGCACAATAGCGGGGCCTTCGGAGGAAAATTTTTACCGGAGACGCTGGGGTCGGGCTGCGCGTTCCTCGACTACGACCGCGACGGGTGGCAGGACATTCTTCTGGTAAATGGGATGGACTGGCCGGGCCACCAGAAGCAGCGGTCGACGCTGAAACTCTACCGGAACAATCGCAACGGGACGTTCAGCGATGTGACGCGCGCCGCGGGACTGGACGTCGAGCTCTACGGGATGGGAGTCGCCGTCGGCGATTACAACAACGACGGTTTTCCTGACATTTTCATTAGTTGTGTGGGGCAGAGCAGGCTGTTCCGCAACACGGGCAAGGGCACGTTTGTCGACGTGACGAGAGCGAGCGGATTGTTGGGGCGGCAGGGATTCAGCACGTCGGCGCTGTGGTTTGATTACGACCGGGATGGACTGCTGGACCTTTTTGTTTGCAACTACGTGCGGTGGTCGCCAGAACATGACGTCTTTTGCAGCCTGGATGGAACGCACAAGTCGTATTGCACACCGGAGGCGTACCGCGGAGACACCTGCTGGCTGTTTCACAATCGGGGAAATGGCACGTTTGAGGAGGTGACGGCTTCGAGCGGGATCTTTGACAGCAGCTCGAAGTCCCTGGGCGTGGCCATGTTTGACTACGATCAGGACGGCTGGCCGGATTTGCTGATAGCCAACGACACACAGCCCAACAAGCTGTACAAGAATTTACGAAATGGAAAGTTCAAGGATGTGGCCGTGGAAGCGGGGCTGGCATTCAGCACGGAAGGAAAAGCACGAGCGGGGATGGGAGTGGACACCGGCGACTTTGAAAATTCCGGCAGAGCCGGAGTGGCCATCACCAACTTCGACAACGAGATGATCGGGCTCTATCACGCGACGGACGGCGGCCCGGCCGCAGCAAGGTCCGGGGCAGCCGGAGCTTACGACGATGTGGCCATGCCGTCGGGCCTGGGCGCCGCTTCGCGCAGCACGCTTGGGTTTGGGTGCGCGTTCTTCGACGCCAACCTGGACGGGTGGCTGGATTTGGCGGTGGCAAATGGACACATCGACGAGACGGTGCGAAACATCCGCGGCAACGTGGGCTACGCGCAGGCGCCGCAGCTTTTCTTGAATCAACGAGGCGGAAAATTTCGCGACGTCGCGGCGGAGGTGGGCGGTGGATTTGCAACACCGATCGTCGGACGCGGGCTGGCCTACGGCGACTTCGACCGCGACGGCGATTTGGATTTGCTGATAACCACGAACAATGGTCCGGCGTATTTGTACCGCAATGATCTGACGAATGGAAATCGTAGTATCCGCTTTCAACTCACCGGAACAAAATCCAATCGCGACGCGATTGGAGCGACGGTGCGACTTTACGGCGCAGGGCTGACGCAATCGAGAGTGGTGCGCGGAGGCTCGAGTTATCTGTCGCAGAGCGAACTTCCAGTGACGTTCGGCGTTGGGAGAAGTGAAAAGGTTGAGCGAGTGACGATCGATTGGCCAAGCGGGAAGTGGGAAGAGTACAAAGACCTAGCCACTGGGAAGGCGTATGAAATTATTGAAAATAAAGGAGTTACAAGATAATTAGCGCTCTAATCGTTTTGCATTATTGCTATGCTTCAGAGGTCCCGCTATAACACGCGTAACAAGTAGATCGCTTCCCCATCTGACCGAGTTTATGGCGACGTGGAGGCACCCCAAAGCACCCGCGGCCGGACGCCCGCACAGCGCCGGCCGCCTTCATTTGTAGTAGTGAGTTTTTGAGAATGAGCGCTTACCAGTGGAGGTTGGCCCCATGAGCCAGTGGCGTTCACGCAGCGTGATAGCTTTGGCTGCGAGTGCTGTCTATTTGTATGGTTTTCCTTCCGCGAATCTTCCCTACATCGGGGTGGTTCTGTTTCATCTCGTTGCGGGAATCTTGCTGACGATATTGCTCCTTCCCTTTCTCGTGAGGGTGCTGCGGACGAGCACGCCTGGCGCGCGGGTTGGCTGGTTGTTGCTGGCGGTGGCGGCCGTGCTCGGGGTGATTCTAATTTTCACAGGGACTCCACTTCCGATGAAGAAGTTGCTCTACGCTCACATTTTTGCGTCCGTCCTGGGAGTGACGATGCTCGCGGGGGCGTGGCTGGCCTCACGGGGATGGCTCGGCGTGAGCGGCGCGCAAATTGCGCTGCGGTCCGCGGCGCTTGTGATTGTGATGGCTGGGATTTCGGCGGGCGCATGGTGGTACAGGACCTACGCTTGGAACAACGCGTACCGGATCACGAACCCGGCGATCTCTCCGGCGACGATGGACGATGAAGGCGACGGGCCGCAGGGGAAATTCTTTCCGAGTTCGGCGCAGACCAGGGATCACGGCAACATACCCGCGAAGTATTTCATGCAGTCGCAGGCGTGCGAACGGTGCCACGAGGATATTTACAAGCAGTGGAACAGCTCGGCGCATCATTTTTCGTCGTTCAACAATCAGTGGTACCGCAAGAGCATCGAGTACATGCAGGACGTGGCCGGGGTAAAGTCTTCGAAATGGTGCGCGGGCTGCCACGATCCTTCGCTGCTCTTTAGCGGGATGTTCGATACGCCGATCCGTCAGATTGAAAATACGCCGGCGGCCAAGGCGGGCCTGAGCTGCCTGATGTGCCACAGCATCGTGCAGGTGAAGAGCACAATGGGCCAGGGCGACTTCACTTTGGAATACCCAAAGCTGCATGAGCTTGCGGCAAGCGACAATCTTTTTGTTCGAACGATGCATGATTTTGTCGTGAAGCTGAATCCGGAGCCGCACCGGCGAACCTTTTTGAAACCGTTTATGAGGACGCAAGTCGCGGAGTTTTGCTCTACCTGCCACAAAGTGCATCTGGATGTGCCGGTCAACCGCTATCGCTGGGTGCGCGGGTTCAATGAGTATGACAACTGGCAGGCTAGCGGAGTTTCTGGTCAGGGCGCGCGGTCGTTTTACTATCCGGCGAATCCGATGATGTGCGCGGACTGCCATATGCCGCAGGTACCTTCGAAAGATGCAGGCAACGTGAATGGCTTTGTGCACTCGCACCGCTTCCCTGGAGCGAATACGGCGGTGCCGACGGCGAACGAAGATCCGCAACAACTGGAAGCAAGCAAACGCTTTTTGCAGGACAAACAGCTTACGGTGGATATCTTTGCGGTGTCGCCGGCGGGGAAAGAAAACGCAGAGGCCACTGGCGGCGGTGCGCGGCCGGAGCTTTCAACGACGTTTGCCGTGGGAGAAGAAGCTGACGTTTTGACGACGACGGGAGCGGCCGGCGAAGTGCGTCCGATTACGGCCCCGTTGGGGGCAGTGGATGCCTCGGTACGGCGCGGCGATGACGTGCGCGTCGATGTTGTGGTTCGCACCAGAAAAGTAGGCCACTTTTTCCCCGGCGGAACAGTGGATGCGTTCGACGTGTGGCTGGAGTTGCAGGCAGTTGACGAAAAAGGGCAGACGATTTTCTGGAGTGGGAAAGTCGAGGAAAATGGCAATGGTCCCGTGGAGAAAGGCGCGCATTTCTATAAATCGCTGCAAATCGATGGGCACGGGAATCCCATCAACAAGCGCAATGCGTGGGCAAGCCGCGCGGTGATGTATGCGCACTTGATTCCCCCCGGCGCGGCGGACACGGCGCATTTCCGGCTGCATATTCCCGAGTCGGCTGGGGAAAAGATCACGCTCCATGCAAAACTGAATTACAGGAAGTTTCTGTGGTGGAACACGCAGTTTGCGTTCGCAGGAGTTGAAGACGCTGGCAAGCCAAAGGGTGAAGTCACGCCGGATTACGACGATCGCAAGTGGGCATTTACCGGAGATGTTTCCCAGGTCGTCAGCGAACTAAAACAGATTCCAAACCTGCCGATCATCACCGTGGCGGAAGATACGAAGCACTTGCGCGTTTTGCCGCGCAACGCCGAGGCCCCGAAACCCGAAGTAAAGCTCGCGAAAGGGGATTGGACTCGGTGGAACGACTACGGGATTGGCCTGTTTTTGCAGGGCGATTTGAAGGGCGCGGCGGCGGCGTTTCAGAAAATTACGGAGATCGACCCGCAGAATCCTGACGGCTGGGTGAATGTCGGGCGGTGCCTCGTGCAAGAAGGCGATACGGTGGGTGCGCGCAAAGTTTTGGAGAAGGCACTGGCGATTTCTCCGAAACTGGCGCGGGCAAACTTCTTCTACGCACGCGTCCTGCGCCAGGAAGGCAAATACGACGATGCGACTGGGCATCTGCAGATCGTGCTCGCGCAGTATCCGCGGGACCGCGTTGCGATCAACGAGCTGGGCCGGATTTTGTTTTTACAGAAGCGGTACGCGGATGCGGTAAAGATCTTCCAACAGACATTAGCGATTGATCCAGAGGATTTGCAGGCGAATTACAATTTAATGCTTTGCTACAACGGGCTTGGCGACGAAGCGCGCGCGAACCAGCACAAAGAACGGTATCTGCGGTTCAAGGCGGACGAGTCGTCGCAAGCGATCACCGGGTCTTACCGCCAGGCGCATCCGGAAGACAACAACGAGCGGCAGTTGGTCCACGAGCATGTTTCCGTGGCGCTGGATACCGACAAGCCGAAGAAAACCGCGATTCTGCATAATACGGCTGCGGGCCGAAGGGCAACTGCTGCAGGTGCAAACGCGGGCGCGGCTGCGGGTGCGGGTGCGAAACCGTCCGGCGGATCACGATAACTTTTTGCGAATTTGATGGGGAGCGAGAGCCCATGACCTGGATCAAGACTGTTCGGATGGAAGAGGACGAGAGCGTTAAGAAAGCAATCGAGGAAGAACGAAAATTTTATCCGGCGGAATATGCGACGCCAGTGCCGGCGGTATTTGCGGGAGTCGAAGCGAGCATTGTTGGGTCGCACTCGCTTTTTCCCGATGTTCTCTTTCATGCATTCAGCACGTTCGGCGCACTGATGTCGCCCGAATTGCCGCTGAAACGGCACCAGCATGAAATGATCGCGACGATGGTTTCGGTCACGAACCGGTGCCACTATTGAATCGAATCTCACGCAGAGTTTCTGCGTCGCGTCACTTTGGATCAAGAAATGGTGGAAGCTCTGAAAAAGGATTACCGGACGGCGCCGATCAGTGAACAGGACCGCACCATGCTGGACTACGTGGTGAAGTTGACCAAAGATGCGACGAAAGTCTGGCCGGAGGATCACGCGAGGCTGCGTGCCGCGGGATTCGATGACCGCGGAATTTTGCAGATCACGTTGATCGCGTCCTGGTTCAACTACATCAATCGAGTGGCGGATGCGCTGGGCGTTGGTCGCGATGTGAATGCGGAGGCGAAGTGAAGAAGCTGGCTGCGGGCTTGGCGGGGATTGCCATTCTTTTGTCGGTTGCGGCGTTTAGGAAAGCGGGCGCTTCGCCGGCCCCGGCGGCGAATTCCTCAACCGTGACGTTTCGGGACGTCACGCAGCAGGCTGGCATTCATTTCGTACATAACAATGGAGCGTTTGGGAAAAAGTTTCTGCCCGAAACGCTTGGACCGGGTGTTGCGTTCATTGATTACGACAATGACGGATGGCCGGACATCTTCTTGGTGAACGGAACCGACTGGCCCGGACACGCGGGCAAGCACACGACCTCGAAGCTATATCACAACAATCACGATGGGACGTTCACCGACGTTACGCACAAAGCGGGACTCGATTCCCTGGAGATTTTCGGAATGGGCGTAGCCGTCGGAGATTTTGACAATGACGGCTACGACGATTTGTTCATCACCTCGTACAGGCAAAATCATCTTTTTCACAACAACGGGAATGGGACATTTACGGATGTTACGCAGAAGGCCGGGCTCGGCGGCGTGCAGGAATTCAGCACCGGAGCGGCGTGGGTCGATTACGACAAGGATGGGCGGCTCGATCTGGTCGTTGCGAACTATGTGCAGTGGACGCCCGAGACGGATCTTTATTGCACGCTCGACGGAAAGAGCAAATCGTATTGCACGCCTGAATCCTATAAAGGCACTTCGGTACGCCTCTGGCACAACCGCGGAAATGGCACGTTTGAAGATGTAACGAAAAAAGCAGGGCTGGGCGACCCCACTTCGAAAACTCTCGGCATCGCCGTTCTCGACTACGATGGCGATGGCTGGCCCGATCTTCTGCTTTCGAACGACACGCAACCGAACAAACTCTATCGCAACAATGGGAACGGCACGTTTACGGAGAAGGCCGTGCTTGCAGGCGTGGCCTTCAGCGAAGACGGAGTTGCGCGCGCGGGTATGGGTGTGGATGCGGCGGACTACGATCGCTCCGGTCATCCGAGTTTGCTGATTACGAATTTTGCGAACCAAATGCTTTCCCTCTATCACAACGAGGGCACGGGCCTCTTTGTGGACGAAGCCCCGCAATCGGAAATTGGCCGAGCCTCCTTGCTAACCCTGGGATTCGGCTGCTTCTTTTTTGATTACGATTTGGACGGCTGGCCCGACGTTTTCGTGGCGAATGGTCATATCGATCCCGATATTCAACGCGTCCAGGCCAATGTGAAGTACGCGATGCCGCCGCATCTTTTCCGAAACATGGGAAACGGAAACTTTGAAGAAGTGACGAAATCGGCCGGGGCGGCGTTTGCTGCGCCGCGAGTGGCTCGTGGCGCAGCGTATGCGGACATATACAATGACGGCCGCCTCGACGTGCTGATGGCGACGAATGGCGGCCCCACGGCGCTCTTCCGAAATGAAACATCTGGCGCCGCTCCCAACCGCAGCCTGCGTGTCAAACTCGTTGGCACAAAATCCAATCGGGATGGGATTGGCGCGATCGTGCGGGTCACCGCGGCCGGCGAGACGCAAACGCAAATGCTGCGCAGCGGTTCGAGCTATCTTTCGGCAAGCGAACTGATATTGACCTTCGGACTCGCGCAACACGACAAGGCAGAAAACCTGGAGATCACATGGCCGAGCGGGCAGGTCGATCATCTGACGAACGTCAATGCTGGACAGACGATCGTTGCGACCGAAGGAAAAGGAATCACGTCTAACCGGCCATTCAAAAAGAAATAGCTCTGCGAAAGAATATGGCCCGCTCCGCGGTTAAACGGACGTGGCGCGAGTCTTGAAACGAGCCGCGACGCCGCTTTCCTCGAGCCACTTCCCTGTCGCGGTATTCGTCAAGTCATGCAGCAGGAGCGCGCGTAAATCCCCTTCGTCGTCCACGTCCATCTCCAACCGGTCATTTCGGCGCACAATAATTTTCGCGCCGGCTTCCTCGGCCTCTTTGCGATGTTTCGCAAAGCTATTCGGCCCGAAGTGCGATGGAAAAAGTGTGGGCGGGGTGCGGAGAATCGCGTTTGTGCCCGTGCCGTCGCGAGATGGAACCATCACCGTGGCCGGCGCGGCGCATTCCGCCGACAAAAGCTCATCGATGTCGCCGGGCTGAGCGAGAGGAAGATCGAGCGGCAAGCGCAGAAGCGCCGTGACTCCACGCTCGGCGCACAGGCTCGAGGCAAAATCCACCGAGGCGCTTTCAGAGATTTGCGTGTCCTCGCGCAAAATCTCCCAGCCATTCCTCTCGCCAATTTCTATTGTTGGCGAGTAGCTGGTGACCATGAATATTTTGTCGGTACACCGTACGTGGCGCACGGCGCGAATCGTGTCCTCGAGCATCGCGTGCGCCAAACCAAAGCGCTCCTCCGGCGTTAGCACTCCGGCAAGCCGTTGTTTCGCGTTGCGCAGATCTTTGATGGGCAAAAGGAGGGCGCGAATCGTGTGAGTAGGGCTCAAGTGATGCTCGGCAGTGATTTGCGTGATATCGTTTGCCATTGCTCGGCGTCCGAGCATAAGAAAAGCTAAGGCCATCGTACCAGACGCGGAGCCGGCGAGCAGCCTTGGCACGCGCTACTGATAGCGGAAGGCGCGGGGAAAATCAGCGGTTCGGAGCAGATTGGCAATGAATCGAAAAATTGGAATTCTTGGCGGCACCGGTCCGGAAGGATCTGGCCTGGCGTACCGGTGGGGGCGCGCGGGCGAGGAAATTGTCATCGGCTCGCGCGACGCACAGCGCGCGGCGGAGGTGGCTGCGCAACTTCGCGCGCGCATCGGCGCTTCCGCGAAAATCGAAGGGGAGGACAATGTGACGACTGCCGCGCAGTGCGATGTCGTTGTGCTGACGGTACCGTTTTCCGGTTGTGCGGCGCTGTTGAAGCAGCTAAAGAGCGTGTGGAAACCGGGCACGGTTGTAATTGACACGACGGTGCCTCTCGCGGCAACGGTGGGAGGTGCGCCGACGCGCATGTTGGGCGTGTGGCAAGGCTCCGCGGCCGAACAGACCAAGGAATTACTGCCCGCCGGCGTCGCCCTTGCGGCGGCGTTTCAGAATCTTGGCGCGGAACTTCTGGCCAAGGAGGAGGATGTGGACTGCGACATACTCGTCTGCAGCGATGACGAACGCGCCAAGCAAGTCGCTTCGGAACTGGCCGGAAAAATTCCGGGAGCGCGCGCCCTCAACGGCGGCAAGCTGGAAAACGCGCGAATCGTCGAATCGCTCACTGCCCTGCTGATCGGAATCAACATCCGCTATAAGGTGCACAGTGCGGGGATTCGCTTTACGGGCTTGCCGGTTCCGAAGTAGCTTCGGTATCAGACAGAGCTTAATTTGATGCTCTTCGAGAGTTCTAGCTAGCTCCGCGACCGCAAGAAAAGCCAGCTACGTCAATAAATCGGACGTCGTATCGGTGGATTCCCCGGCCCGGACGGATGGCCGCTAGTCGAGGCCGATGGCGAGAGTTGCAGCGGCATCGCCGGATCTCCGAAGAATATCCATGTACGGCGCACATCGTTGTCTGTCACCCCGCTCTTCGCTTGAACGACCGCCGCGGCGATCGGCATCGAGGGGTTGGTTTTCAGTAGCTGCAGCAGCGCCTGGTTCATGGAGGCTTGCGGCGGTTGATTCGTGAAGCCGGAGGACGCCCAAACGGCAACGGCACCGCCGTTGGGAGCGAGCAGCAACGATTCCGCCAGGCTGGTCGAGTAGACGTCATGGAAAAAGCCGTTGAGGCAATCCATGAGCAAGTAAACGGACAATTGATTTCCGTTGGTAAGGTTTCCTGCCGCGCTATCGTCCAGGAAATCGGCAAACGACCACTGTTCCACGGAGCCGTGTCCGGAATAATTGACCAGGAGCGGGCCGCTGTTGAGCGCGGTGAAAATCTGTTGCGTGACCACGTTGGGATCCATGCCATCCGCAAAAATCTCCGCGGGTTGCAGCGAGGACGGCAGGTCCGTTGCCGCGAATTTTGTGGCAGTGGTGAAATCCGCGCCGATATTTTGATCGGCAACGAGCAGAGCTTGCTGGTTCGCGGAGCCGCCTCCGGCCAAGCCCTTCTCGTAATTCACAATTTTGGAAACGGCCAGCGCGGCATCGGACGCGGTGCGCACGGGCAGCCGTCCTGTCGCAATCGTCTCAAATCCATTTTGCTTGAAGTCGCTGAACCAATCGTCGGTAGCCGTCTTGAACGCCGCCGTTTCGATGATGCGTGTGGGCACGAAATCGAAATCTCCCAGACCAAGATAGTTGCGCGGATCGAGAGAAGCATCGCCCACCAGCAACAGATATTGTGGCTTGCGGGTCCAAACGGATTCAGCGTTCTGCAGGAAATCGCGAATGGCGAAGGGGCTGCGTTCGCCATAATTGAAAGCGTCGAAAACTTCGTCGATGCTGACCACCTCAACGGATAATCCGCGCGATTCGTGCATGCGAACCAGCGGTTCGAGCGCAGACTCGAAATCAGGATGGGTGATGATCACCATCTGGCTGCCACGGCTTCGCGCAGCCAGGGCGGCAGGTTTGTGGAAGGCTAGCCCGGATGGCGGCGCAATCTGGTCGGCGGAAAAAACGAGCAGCGTGCGCTCTTGTCCCGCGGCGGGCGGCAAACCTAGCGTAATCCCGTAGCTCGCGCTTTCCTGGCCAATGGTGCCGGAGAGCTGCTCGACCGCGAGAGGATTGGTGATGTCGAACACCTGTATTTGCTGGTTGCTGAATCCGCCGATATGCACGCTACCGCCGGCAGGCGCTGTGGCTTTGAGCCAATTCGCGTCCGCTTCATAGGTATGCGGATAGTGCAGCGCGATCGACTGCACCACGCTCACATCGTTATCGCCCTGCAGAGCCGTGAGTGTCACCGTGTTCGTACCTTCCTGCAACAAACTGCGATCAACGGAGAAGGTCTGCGTGACGTTCGCAAAATTCGCAAAATCCATCTCGCCGATGCTCGCGCCGTTGAAATACACAGAAACGCTGTGCGCCTGCTGATCGGTGGCGCCTTGCAGCGTCAAATCCACGGAAATCGCCATGCTGGAATTCGGGTCGACGTGAGCGGCCGTGAGTTGCTGATCCACCGGCTCCGACGTTACGGCTGCGCCGAAGAAGTTGTCGTTATTTTCGCCGTTGAGAAGTGTCGCGAAGTACGTCGTGCGCTGCTGCAGCACCACGGTGAACGGGAAACTCGGCGGCTCGGAGAGACCTGCGTTCACAGCAGGAATCGATGCAATGCGCAGGCCCGGCCGTGTGCCGCGAATCAGCCAGTAGACGCGCGTGCCCGAAAATGGCGTGTCGATGCCGGTTCCGTAGAATTCAATGCTGTCGTTCGCTCCGAGCGGTCCGGACTGCCGGCCCAAAATCAAAATCGGTTGTTCTATGCCTTCCGCATAAAGTTGCAGATAGCGAGCGTCGGCGTTCGCCTCGAGCCCCGCAGCGACCAGCTGCGCCTTCGAGACTTGATACCAGCCTTCGCTCTGAACGGAGATTTTTACGGCGGCTTCGCCATCCAGAGAAACCGGAGCTTGCCCCGACGCAGGAGCGGGAATGACGGGCTGCGGCGTGGATAGCATTCGTCCGCCGTTCACCACAGGCTGCGCGGTAGCCCGGTTTAACTGCGTCAAGAGCAGCGGCTGCGAAACAGCGCCAGCGCTCGGAGTGACAGACACGTCGACGGAAACCGGCCCGTGCGGCATGCGCGTCCCATTCAGATCCACATCTTCCAACTCATAGGTCGATTGCGAGGTGCCGCTCGGATCAAACCACTGGTACGTCTTCGCGGCATGCTGCGACATCCCGCCGCGAATCAGCAGCGCCGAGCCCGCGATGATCGAAGGATTCAGCCGCTGGCGCCCCTGCCCATCCAAACGGAAAATGTTGAAGCCGAGATTGCGAATTTCTTCGCGAGTCTTCCATTCCAGAAGCACGCCTCCGCCCTGCCTTGGCATCGCGCGGAAAGAAGCCAGCTGCACCGCCGTCGGCGCGGCAATCGTGGATGTCACCGAGGCCGTGTTATTCGTGAGATTCGGGTCGCTGGCGGTCGGACCGACCGTGGCCGTGTTGGTCGCTAGCGTCGAGGAGCTAAACGTGTTCGCGTTGACATTGATCGTAATCAGCACCAGGCCGCCGACGCTCACCGTCCCGAGGCTGCAGCTGACCGTCGTTGTGGCAGCCGTGTAGGTGCAAGTGCCCTGCGTCGTCGACGCTGACACATACGTAACTTCCGACGGCAGCGGATCGCTGACCGTAACGTTTTGCGCCGCGGCAGGCCCGTTGTTCGTTACCTGTAGCGTGTACTCCAGGTTCGTCCCCTGATCCACCGGGTCCGGGTTCGCGGTTTTCGTGATCGCCAGGTCAGATTGCGTCGGCGAGGCCACGTACACCGTGGTCGCCGCGGAATTGTTGCCGCAATTCGGATCGGTTGCCGAGGAACACGGAATATTGATGTTTGCGGTGTTGGTGATCGCCGTTCCAGGCGCATCGCCCAAGCTTGCTTTCACGACAAACGGAAAATTAACAGGCGTGCCCGGGTTCACCGCCAGCGAGCTGATTGTGCAAGTAATCGTGCCGCTTGTAGCGCCAACAGCGGGAAGCGTCCCGCAGTTCCACCCGCTCGGAACACCGAATGAAACGAACGACGTGCCCGCCGGAATCGCGTCCGTAAAAGTGGCCGTACCCGAGGCGGCTGGACCGTTGTTTGTCACGGTCTGCGTATAAGTAATGTTATTGCCATTGGTCACGGGATTAGGAGACGCGGCGCTGGTCACGCTCAAATCGGCCTGCCCCGCTGTCGCAACGACATCGGTAGCCGTCGCACTGTTGTTGTTGGGATTCGGGTCCGTCGTCGTCGACGACACATTCGCCGTGTCGGTGATAACGGCCCCCGAAGCCGTTCCCGAGTTCACTGTCAAGACAACCGTGAACGTCGCGGATGCTCCGGAAGCAAGCGTGGCATTCGAACAAGTAAGCGTTCCGCCGGCCACCGGGCAACTCCACCCCGTCGATGGAACTGGCGTCGCCGAGACAAACGTCGTGTTCGCCGGAATCGCTTCGCTAAACGCCACCGTACTCGCTGCCGCTGCTCCGTTATTCGTCACCACCACCGTATACGTAATATTGTTCCCCGCAATCACCGGGTTCGGCGTATCGGTATTCGTGATCGAGAGATCCGCCGTCGTCGACATCCCCACTGTGGTCTGCACCGTCGCCGAATTGTTGGTCAGGTTCGGGTCATTGGTTCCCGAACTCGCATTCACAACATCCGTAATTACCGTTCCCACCGCAACCCCGGTGTTCACCGCAACTCCCACGGTAAACGTCGTCGAAGCCGCCTTCGCCTCGTCCGGATTGGTGCACGAGATCGTTCCCGTCCCGCCCACGCTCGGCGTTGTGCAATTCCAGCCAGAGCCACCTGGCACAATCAGCGATTGAAAGGTCGTATTCGCAGGGATCGCTTCGCTAAATGTCGCGTTCAGCGCATCGAACGGCCCGTTATTCGTCACGCTCTGCGTGTAGGTAATAAGGTTGCCAGGCCCAGGCCCCGCAAGAACCGGATTCGGCGTACCAGCATTCGTCACCGCGATGTCCGCGCCAGAACAGTAAGCGCCGGACTGGACGCCGGGTGTCTGCGTGATCGTCAATCCGGTGTTCAAGACGCCAGTTTGCCCGGGAGTTGCGCCGTACGGGTCGTTGGCAAGAGTGGACCAACCGGGTCCACCGGCCGCCACACTTGCGGTTCCGGGAGCGGACGTGGCCAGTATCACCCCACCGCCGCCTCCTCCTCCAGCCCCGTGGCGATTGCCCGGAAATGCGCCAGGAGTTGTCTCGGGCCAAGTATCACCGCCGCTGCCGCCCGCCGCACTTGCAGAAAGGCTGGTCAAAGCACCACTGCTCGCGAAAACCAAAATTGTTCCGCCTGCCCCGCCGCCTCCGCCGCCATCATTCTCAGGCTCAAGAGCCGTTTGGCCGTTTGCCGTAAGCGTGCCAGTCCCGACAATGGACCCGGCGTGAACAATGATAATTCCACCGCCCGCTCCGCCGCTGCTGTAGACGCCGGTGCAGTTCAAGCCGCAGTCGGCATTGCCGGTGTCCGTAGCCGGATCCCAATAGGAGCCGTTGTTGGTCGTACCCCCTCCGCCGCCGCCACCCATGATTAGCGCGCTGGTGGTTACCGGAAAGGGGGCTCCACCGTAACCGCCCACCAGGCCGGCGCTATTCCAGCCGAATCCGCCCAAGCCGCCTTGTCCCCCGTTTCCTGCTCCGCCGCCGCCGGAGTTCTGGTCGTTGTTAGCGGGATCCGCGTCCGTCGCTCCTCCTCCGGCATTTCCCGGAGCGCCGCGGGCGAAACTACCATTCGGATAGCCTTCGATGACCGCCTGCGCCGTGCTGCTGGCCGTCGAAGCATGCGTAATCGCCGTGATGGAAGGCGCCACCCAATGCGGGGTGCCTGCAATGCCTTCACCCTTGCCGCCGCCCGCTCCACCACCTGCGGGAGGGTCGCCGCCACCGGAGAGGTTCGGCAAAGCCGTTGGAGAAGCATCCACGGTGTCGGTGCTTGCAAATCCAGTGATGCCGCGTTCCGTGAGGGATCCTCCGCCGCGGAACCCGAGCCCATCGAGCACCACCGAACCACCATTCAGGGTAAGTTGCGAAGCAATATCCAGCGCGAGGACGCCACCGGTTGCTCCGTTCCAAGGCAAAGCTGTGAGATTGGAAGTCGCACTTAAGGTCGCGGAGGAGTATTGCGGAACACGGATCACCTGGAAGGTCTGAATCCCTTGAGTGGCTGTGGCGGCTGCACTGGTGTAGCTATTCAGCAGTCCGTTGTTGGCACCGGTGCCGATAAACGTCAAGGTTCCGCCCGCGCTGGCGACAATGGGTGTGGAGTTGGTCGCGGTTACAAATTCGAAGACGCCCGTGGTGCCGAGGCTGGTCGATCCGAACGGGTCTCCGGGAATCCCATCACCGTAGGAACTCGTATTCGTCGAATTGATCTGCGCGCCCTGCATTTGAATGATCAGAATGAGGTCGCCAGCGCTGATATTCGTTTGAGCGCCGTTCGTCGCCGCTGGGCCGAGGGCGATCGAGTTTGTCCCGGCGGCAGAGGTGCCGGCGGCTGACGGCGGATAGTAGGCGTTGACGACTCCGGAGAGAGCGCCCGGAGCGCCATCGTTGCCCGGGGTGGCGCAAACCAAGGGCTGAACGACGGTCAATATCGTCACGGAGTTATTGCCGCTAACGGGATCGGTGCTGGTCGAGGAAACCTTGGCGACGTTGGAAAGCGTCATCGGTGTAGCAGGAGTCGTCCCACTGATCGTGATGGTAATCGGTACCGAAAGAGGGTACGCAACCGCGCCGAGCGTACAAGTTACGGTAAAGGGCGCCGTGGTGGTGTTGACGATGCATGTGCCCTGGCTGCTTGAGGCTGTGACATTGCTCAAAGCGCTGGTCTGGTTGGGCGACATCCCGATTGTGGGCAACGTGTCGGTCACCGTAACCCCAGCGCCGGCCGCCAGCCCGAGATTGCTGACCTCAATCGTGTACGTCAGTGACGAGGATATGAACGTAGGAGTCGGAAGCGCGGTCATCGAGACGGCGAGGTCGGCATCTGCGCTGATCTCGACGAGTACCGAGGTGATCGTCCCGTTGTTCGCGGAATTCCCGTCGGTGGTTTGTGAGGTCACGTCCGCCTGGTTGGTGATCACCGTGCCCGCTGCGGTTCCCGCATTGACGGTCACTACATACGTAAACGCGGCCGTCGTGGTGTTGGCCGCCATCGCGGCGCTGGCGGTGCAGATAACTTGACCGGTGCCACCTCCTGCTGGAAGCGTGCCGCAGGTCCATCCGGTCGGCGGGGTCATAGAGACGAAAGTGGTGTTGACAGGTGTCTGCTGATACACCACTGCACCCGTGGCCGCGTTCGGGCCATTGTTCGTCACCGTCTCGGTGTACGTGATGGTTGCCCCAGGCGCTATCGCCGTCACCGAAGCCACTTGCGTCATCGAAAGATCCGCACCCTGCACCAGCACTGATGCCGTTGCGGTGTTGTTGCCTGGAACCGGGTCCGTGCCCGTCTCGCTCACGGTCACAGAGTTCGTGATCGTCGAGCCAACCACCGCCTCCGGGCTCACGGATACCACTACCGTAAAATTCACGGAGCCCGACGCCGCGAATGTGCCTGTGGCCGCGCATACAATCGAGCCAGTGCCTCCTACAGCCGGCTGTGTGCCGCAAGTCCATCCAGCCGGCGGTGTTACAGACTGAAACAAGGTATGGGCCGGCGTGCTTTGCGTCAGTGTTGCTCCGACTGCCGCCACTGTCGTGCTGTTACTTACCACCGTCTCCGTATACGTGATGTTCGAACCGGTCGCGACAGGATTGGGAGCTGCCGCCTCTGTCACGGAGAGATCCGGTACCTGCACTGTAGTAGTAGCCGTCATGGAGTTATTCGCGAGGTTTGGATCCGTGCCGGTCTCGCCGACCGTTACCGCATCCGAAATGACCGTACCGGACGCAACCGCGGCGTTGACCTGGACGACTACTGTAAATGTCGCCGACGCTGACGCAGCAAATGTTCCCGTTGCCGAACAGGCAATCGACCCGGTTCCTCCGACCGCAGGGAGAGTCCCGCACGTCCACCCTCCTGGGATAGTGATGGACTGGTATGTCGTATTCGTTGGCGTCGTTTCGGAGAAAGTCGCGCCCACGGCCGCGATGGTGGCGCTAGTGTTCTTCACGACCTGCGTGTACGTAATGTTCGAGGCCACATCCACGGGATTCGGGGCGTTCGCATTCGTGACGGAAATGTCCGGCGTCTGAACTGTTACATTCGCGGTCGCCGTCGCAGTTGTGGTGTTCGCGCCTTTCGCATTGACGGTGTCCGTGATGATCGTCCCGTTCGCTGTCGCTGCATTCACTGTGACGACGATTGTAAACGTCGTGGTATTGCCGGACCCGTACGCATTTCCCGTGTTGTCCGAACACGTGATTACGCCGGCGGTGTTGCCGCATGTCCACGTGTGATGGCCTGCCGCTCCGGCGGAAACGAAAGTCGTGTTCGCGGGGAGATTCTGAGTGACGGTGAGGGGCTGAGTTATCGAAACGCCGCCGCCGCTGGTCATCACCTGGGTGTAGGTGATTGTCCCCCCGGGCGCTACCGTCGTTGGCGCAGCTACGTCCGTAATCGTCAGAGTTTGACCGGAAGCAGGCGCCGCACCCAGCAGCATGGCAAAAAGGAGTGCCAGACTGATCAGCGTAGAGACTGCGGCAAATCTCCGGGCCCGCAGCGCTGCGGCTTGTGCGCATCGATAGACGAAGCTATGGCAGGCGTGCATATATCGCTGGCCGGGGAAAGTAAGTGACTGCGCTCGGCCACCACGTTCGATCGCTACGACTTTTCCAAAGACTCGATGAATGGCGGCGTCCCATTCCAGCCCGGCGTCTGCGCGAGTAATGATTTCACCCGTGGCCCCATCCGAGAAGGAAACACGATGCACGCGAAACCCGTCTTCACCCTGGGTTAGAGCCACATCCCCGATCTCCAATTCTTCCCGCCTCACTGGCGCGACCGTTACCGCGTCCTCATTGAGGATGTTGGGCCGCATGCTCAGGCCGTTTGCGCGAAAGCGGACCTTTGCGCCGCGCTCCAGCAACGCTTCGCAAGCCGCGCCGAACTGCGCGGAGTCGCGCTTTATGATGGCCTTACGCTTCCGCACGGCTAATCGCCTCCACGGCGGTTTCATCTGGCACAAACTTGAAAATCGAACAAGGCACTTGCTGAGCCACGCGATCTAGAAATTCCAGCGTGAACCGGATACCCTCGCCAGAATGGTGCGTCACAAAGCTGCGTGTAAACAGTTCTGCTGCCGCCCGGCCCGGCTCCAGCGAGACCTTTTCATTCCTGCTCCCGTGCTCGAGGAGATAAATCCCGGTTAACGCTGCGCACTCCGGCGAAGCGATGCCCGCATCTCCATGCCAGGGCGTGCCGTACATCCAGATCCTCCCGTCACGCTCGCGCAAAATAATCCGGTCATCGCTGAGGATGCTCACTCCAGGGCGATCCAGCCACAGCCGCGCCGTCGTGCTCTTCCCCGCCCCCGAATGCCCCAAAAAGAGATGCCCGTGCCCGCTCTCGTCCGAAATCCCCACCGCATGCACTTCCACGCCTTCGCCTCTGGATAGCCGGTGAATCATCAGCAATTCATCCAGCGGATACTCCAGTGGATAAACAGGCCGCTGCGTATCAAAGTACCGCCGCGAAAGCAGCACACGTCCCGTACGAAATTCGGGATCCATCCACGCTTCTTTGTAGGGAGTCATACCCAGTAGCGGTGAAAGAAAACTGAAGCGATATCCATCGCGCTCGCCAAACAGTGACCACAGCCCGCCGGAATGAAACAACGGCGTCGAGCTCGGGACTCGCAGAGAATCCACCCAGGCCACTTGCAGATTCACATCACAGGACACAGGCTCGACCCTGAACGCGCGAAGCTCTCTTTCCGGTGTCTGCAGCAGCTCCCCTTCCGCTTCAAGCCCGAAAGTGATTCCGCCGATCCGGTACGCAAGCCGCGTCGCGCTCGGAAAGGAGAGTTCATCGGCCTCCATCGTTGGCGGCAACTCTTTTTCAGACAGCTCCATATCCAGTCTCCCGCTTCTCACGATCCCAGCGTCCTGCACGCGATCGCGGATCGGCAGGAAGAGCTCGAGACCGGACCCATTGCGCCAGTCACCTTGCAATGTCCCAGGACGGCTTCTTCAGGCCGCAGGCTTACACGAATCACCTTCGGTGGCTCGTAAGCTCCATCTCCGCCCTGCTCAAGTTGTTTCTTCTCGTTCTCGCCGTTCATTCTTGGTCTTTCTTCTATCGGTGCGTCCTGCACGCTCCACACGCTGCTCCATGCTCAGCCGCGGCCGGCTGCAACACATTCAACAAGGGAATCGCCGCCGTGCTTCGGGCAAGGAGACCTGCTCCCGGTTTCACGTCCTTCAGTCGCTCCCCTGCCGCCAGCAAATCCGCCTCTTGCCCGCCGCCATGGCAACACTTGCACTCGCCGTGTTCCGGCACGCTAAAGCCCAGCGCATACGCACGCAAATGAGCAACCTGGCACAGGAAATCCACTGGAGATTCCTGATCTCCGTTCTCCAGTTCGCCGTTCGCGGGGCACATGCTGCAAAGCGATTGAATCTGGCACCGGTCGCAGATCGAGGGCCGCGTCCGTGGCTGATTGCGAATTTCCCGCAGAGGACCTTCCCATCCTTCCAGGAAGCTGCCTTGCCGGATGTTGTAGCCTTGCTGGTGCGATATCACGCAGATGCTCATCGTCCCGTATGGATCGATGGCGCACCCCGCCACTCCCCCGCCGCAGGTATATTTTTGACTTGGCCCGTGCGGAACCTCCAGTGGCATGGATAATTCCTGCTCGGCCATTCGACGGTAGTCTTCCTTCCGGCGCGGCTCCGAAAAATCCAGCTCGACGACTTGCTCCGGTGAAATGCGCACTGCAAGAGGACTCTGTGAACAGTCGATCCTTGGATTGATGAGTGAATCGAATTTGAATTCCACGCCGAACTCTTCCTCCGCCAGCTCCTTCATCGCAAACGTCTCGTGCTGGTTGATCGTCGTCGGCACCGTCTTGAGCTTCAGGGGCAGTCCGCGCTCCAGCAGCAGCCGGATGCCTTTCAGGCAACGGTCATAAGAACCGGGAATTTGGGTCAGCGCTTCATACGTCTCGCGCGTCGCCCCATAGAGCGTAATTTCGATGGCAAACGGCCGGTATTCCGCAAGGTAATCCGCGATCCGCTCGTTGATCATCGTGCCGTTCGTAAAGAGCGTGATCAGAAACCCGCGCTTCTTCGCCTCCGTGTAAATATCCAGAAAGTCCTTGCGCGCAAAGATTTCTCCGCCCGTGTAGAGCAGCCAAAGGCAGCCTGCGTCCACCAGCTCGTCAAGCAAGCGGCAATGCTCTTCAAAACTGAGTTCCTGGGCGCGCGCCGTGTGGTCCGCCATCGGCAGGTTGTTGTAACAGTGCTGGCAATCCAGGGGGCATCGGTGAGTCACTTCGATCGACACCTCGAGCGGAGCTCGTTTCCCGTTGAAGCGCTGGTGCACCAGGCCCGTCAATTCGCCGTATGCTGCCGTTTGCACTTGCAAACCTCTTCTTCACTCAACCCAGAAAAAATCTAGTACTCTTAGTACCGGCTCAAAAAGCTCGCAACCCACACTTCGCGCGTCTTGCCCTTTTGGAGGCATTCCGAGAAGGAGGGTGACTGCCTAAACCGTGCGAATCAGGCCTATTTCCTGCAGTTCCGCCAGGTACGCTTGCACGTCTGCAAGCGCCTGTTTCGCGTCCACTTCGTACTTCGCGGCAACCCAGTTCGCCAATTCCTCTGCTGTGGATCCGTTCTCCAGCAGGCGCCACAAGCCTCGACCGGCCGCATTGAAGGTGTAAACCGAATCGAGATCCCCCACTCCCCGGCATATCGGCACAACGATCGTTTCGCCTGCAACGTCTCGCGAAACAATTGCCGTATTCCGGGCATGGCGGACCTGTGCCGTAGTTACCGGCGAGGGTAAAGCCTCAGACCCTGGAAGCTCTGAGAGAGGGTTTGGCATGCTTCTAGTGTCCGAAATGAAACAAGCGATGTCACGTTTTGGGAAGTACAGTGTTCCGTACTAGTACCCTCCTGGTACGGAGTGCCTAAGGTGTAAAGCGCGCTAATAGCCTCTTCTTTTACTATAGGTTAGCAGCCGGACGGGGATTCGTTACGGAGGAAAAAGCTGGCCATTTGAATCGGCTTTGGGGCCATTTCGTTGGAGGCCCAAGTTGCCCCGCATTCGCAGATCTAGTGAGCAAACCCTGCGCCGAGATTCGGATTTAAGTTGGTAGCGCTAACGGGATTCGAACCCGTGTTACCGCCGTGAGAGGGCGGTGTCCTAGACCCCTAGACGATAGCGCCAGTGAGCAGCACGTGCATTGGGAAACAGGCCGCACAGAACAGTCAGTCTGGTATTTTCGCATGGTCTACGAGCCTGAGCAAGCAATCCTCTTCACCTCTCCAGCTTTCTTCCGTTGCTCCCTATCTCCGTTTCTCGCACAATTACGTAGTCCATTCTCCGCCTAGCCAACAGGTTCAGCACCGAAACATTTTTCGGCCACGGAATTTTTTTCATTTTTCTCTGGACAAAGAGCCGAGTCCGGGTTACTCTTTTTCTCAGGGATTAGTGCCTCACCTGCCTGCCGCCAGCATCGTTTCTGGCGTTTTTGCTTTTTGGGGACTGCTCCACCCGCTAGCACTGTCCGGCTCGCAGAAGCCAAATCAGGCGGGGATTGCACAATTTTGGTGCAATCCCTAACTACCTTTAAAATCAACACTTGCAGAAGTGTATCAAAACAAACGACTTTAAATTTCTTTAGAATGAGCGTTTACGCAAAACCCTAGGGGGGGATCTGATTATGGTTAACCACGTTTCTTCCCTCTCAGTCGCACTCCATCCCTGACCCGCGCGGTGAATAGAATTTCTTCAGCCCAAGGGATTCCAGTAAGACCAGCGCGACAAACTCTGTTCCGTAAATGAGGTAGCGGCGCCACAAACGCCCCGGCTCCCGCAGCAAACGGAATAGCCATTCGAGGCCATGATCCCGCATCCACGGCGGAGCTTGCGCGACTCGCCCGGTATGAAAATCAAACGCGGCGCCGACACCGACCAGCACCGGCGCGGAGAGTCGCGTTTGGTGTTCCGCCATCCAGCGTTCCTGTTTTGGGGCGCCCAAGCCCACCCAGACGATATCCGCGCGCGCTCCGTTGATCGAAGCAACGGCTTGCGCGTCTTCTTCTTGCGTCATAGTCCGGAAAGGCGGGCAGTAACATCCTGCAATCTGCAAACCAGCAAAGCGAGCCGCCAACCGCGCGGCTAGTTCTTCGGCGACCCCTGGGGCTCCTCCATAAAAAAAATGACGATAGCCCTTCCGTGCCGTCTCTTCACAGAAGCGCTCCATCAGCTCCGGACCATAAACGCGCCGCCGCAGAGCATATCCCTTCCGTCTGCCGAGCCATACCAACGGAAATCCGTCCGGCACCACGAGATTTGCTTTGGCTAGAATTTTCCTAAAGTCCGCTGCGTGCTGCGCCTCCATGAGGCTGTGCATGTCCATCACGGCGATATACCGGCACGCGCCGCGCCGCCCGATCCACTCCTCCATGCGCGAGACCACGTCCGGAATTTGCACCGCATCGACGCGCACGCCTAGCACGCTGAAAGAAGAGGCCTCGCCTTGGAAGGAGTCCACCATTGGCGTTGCTAACTCGATGATTCCAGGCATTTGTAGACCACGAGGTTATTCGGAAACAGCCGCAAGCCAATCTTCCGCACCGTCGCCTCAGGAAACAAAATGTGCAGACCACCCGCCGATAGCAAATCGATCGGTGCGTAGTGCCGCAGATATCCCGGTGAAAACCGGCAAAACCTGCGCTGCCATTCCGGAGATAGAAATTGGTAAAAAGGAAGCAGCGTGTGCGGATCGACCGGAAAATACCGGTTGGGAGTAGCTACGAAATATCCTCTCCGGGCCACCCGCCGGATTTCCTGCGCAAAGCGCCGCTGCCGGTAGGCTCCGCCAACATGTTCGATAACTGCATTCGAGAAAACCCAATCGAACGATTTGTCCGGAAACGGCAACGAGCAGCCGTCGGCCACTTGACACTTCACGTGCCCCAGCCCTTCCTCTTCGATGACTTGGGCATCCAGATTTACAACCTGGACCGAGGTAAAGTAGCGGTAGATGCGCCCGAACTCCCCCAGGATTCCCGTTCCTCCTCCGACGTCGAGCAGCGAATCGCATCGCTGCGGTTTCAAGGCATCAAAAAATATGTCGCACTTCTGCGAGCGCAGTTTGCGGTGGATTGGCGCGATCAACTTCAGTATGGCTTCCATTCAATCGGCCTCTTTCTCGCGTTTCGGCAGCTCGCGGCGTTCTATTGGAGCGAAGATTTGCGCTAATCGCGCGTTGCAATCGGTGGCGCTAAGCACCGATTCGTAGGCACTCTCCAAATGCCTGAGGGCAGCACGGGCGTTGTACTTCGTTTCAAACTCGGCGCGCGCCGCTTGCCCCATCGTTTCCATCTCTGCCGGATGCGTCCAAGCCCACTCCACTTTCGCGCCAAGGTCTTTGGCATCGCCGGGCCGGAAGTGCAATCCCGTGAGTCCGTCCAGAACGATTTCCGCAAGCCCGCCGTGGCCCGCGGCAATCACGGGAACTCCGCAGGCATACGCTTCGGCAACCGCCATCGGAAAGCCTTCGTAGCACGTGCTGGGAACGATCAGGAATTTGGCGGCGCGTAGCCGTTCCATGGCGGCTGCGGGATCGAGCCATCCTGATAAATAAACGTTATGGAGGCCCAGTCGCGAGCAATCGCGCTCCAGCGAAGCGCCGAGCGGCCCGTCGCCTGCAATCTCAAGCGGGATTGCCGCTGACAACTTCGACCACGCCGCCGTAAGAAGCTGCGGCCCTTTTTCCTCGGAGAGCCGGCCGATGTAAAGCGCAAGACTTCCTCCACCCATGCGGCAACTCGGATCATGCGCGAGGAAATTAGGCTTCACGCGGAGGCGCACGGCCTCGATTCCTGCCTGGGCGAATTTTCCGCGCGCAAATTCAGTGCACACCAGAAAAAGATCGACTTGCTCGGCCCAGGTTCGCAAGAGTCCGTGGAGCGCAAGCATGCCCGCGACGGCAGCGCTGGCGAAGCGCGAGTCGCGATAACAGCCATGGGCAATCGAGCGAAACAGCGAATGAGAAATGCATTCTTCGCAGATCTCGCCCTCGCGAAAGAGATTGCCGCCGGGACAGAGAACCCTGTAATTGTGCAGCGTCTGCACCACCGGCACGCCCGCCGCGCGGCAGGCGTAGTACGCGGATGGAGAAATCAGGGGAAACGTGTTGTGGAAATGCGCGACGTCCGGCGTCTCCCTCGCGAGAATGTCCTCCAATTCCTGATGGGACCGCCGCGACCAGGACGTGCGCCAGCCCAGGCTGGCTTTTTGCACGAAGGAATAGTCCGCGATCTCGTTGTTGTCCCGATGGTACTCGATCACAGTATTCCCGGCATTGCGCAAAAGCGTGATTTCCGCTTCGCAAGCGGCGTCTTCACCGCCCGGGCGTTGGTAGTTGTTGTGCGCGACGAGAATTTTCAAGATTCTTCCGCCCGCGAAGAGCTCGCCGAAACCCCGCGTTTCGTTCCATCGGGCACCCGTTCCCGGCAAAGACATATCCGGCAGAGGTTTACAGGATCAAGGACTTTCATGCTCTCTCTCCTTGTTGCCCCGCGGATTCTGCTCGAGAGTGCGACCGGCTTGCTCCCGCAAGGCGCACCATCCATCGAGTGGGGGAAAGGAATCGCGCGAAAACTTTGCCCGTTCCACGCCGGGGATCCACTTCTTGAACAAACGGCCGCGTCTCGAACCGTCCGATCCCGGAACTCAGTAAAAGCCTTCTCAATTCCTTGTGCGTATAACTCTTGTTGCCCACAAAAGTGTCGGGAAGAAATCCCATGCGGCGAAGCGGGTTGTGCCACCAATTGTGAAAGTCCACCACTGCGGTGCCGTCGCTAGCTAGAACGTTCTGTATGCTTTGCAGCAGCTTTTTCTCATGCCATGGCCCGCGAATGAGTGTGTCAAGACAAGTAAGATGATCGACGGTGCCTCGAAATGGCGGTTGAAAATAGTCGGCGTGGACAAAAATCATGTTCCCTAGATGGCCGGCCCTGGCCTTCGCGCCCGCATACGCCAGCGCATCGATCGAAAGGTCGCAATGAAAGATAAAGCGGTACACCTGTGAGGCTTTGAACGTACAGTACCCCGCCCCGGCCGAGAGATCGCAAAAAACTGAACTCCTCGTGCTGGGCTCGGATCGCAGAAATTGAAGGACTTCAGAGGCTTGACGCTCGCGCAGCCGCGACGATTTATGAGAACCCGCTTCCGGCGAGCCCCACGCTCTGGCATCAGAACGAATCTCCGCTGGCCTGAAAAATTCGCGCAAGTAACCCTCTCGGTAAGATGCCACATCGCTTCTCTCCGGAAACGTGACCGGCCTCAACGGAAGAATATCGAGGATGTTTGCGGACAGCAGCGGAAACAGGCGATGACATTTCTGGCATCGCAGCCCTCCCGCGCAAGCAGACAACGCCCCGCCATCATCGGGGCAACAAAGAAACGCGGCAATTTCCGTCAGGCTAAAGGGCATAGGCACAAAGCTCCGAGTTGGTGACGCCTTGCAGCTCGTCGCGCCACTGGCCGATGATCATCAGAAACGATTCGAGGCTTTCCCATTGGTCCTGCTCCTCGATTTCCCACGAATGGCCCCAGAGATGAAACACGCCTCCGCGATCCTTGGTCTGCTGGAATAAGGCCGTTGCAAGTCTGGCCCAGTCACGCGAGAAAAGCGCGCCGCGAAGACTGAAGACTGCCGAGGTGGAGAATCGTTTCAGCGCGTTTCTGGCATATGCGGAGGCAGAGTGCGGAAAAGCCTGTACTGTTGTGGGGATTACGCAAACGCCATCGATGCGCCGGGGATTCGCGGTGGAAAGAAGCTCGACCGTGCGGACGCCTTCATAGCCCGCCTGGCGGACGAGCGGCAGCTGCCTGCTTTTATATTTCCCTCCGGGGAAACAAAACACGCGGCATCTCGTTCCTGTCACTTGTTCGATCCATTCGCGCGATCCCGATAGCTGGTTCCGAGCTTCCGCACCCGTGAGGCTGTCGATGGCAATATGTTCCAGAGTGTGCGCGCCGATCTCGAAGGAAACGCTCAAATCGCGAATTTGCGACGGGTTCATTACCGGTTTCTGACTCGAGCGCGGGACGTAAAACGTTCCCGTGAGGCCGTACTTCACGAGGAGATCGGCCACGCGCAAATCCAGCGGATGCCCATCATCCCAGCTCGTGGTCATCACACAATTTCGTTGCACGGGATTCATGGAGCGTTCTGCTCTCTTCGCCATTTCAGCGGCCCCCAGTGCCATCGCGGCTGCGCCAGGCACTGCACGATACCCCGTTTGAAATTCTCGACCATCACTTCAATGGAATATTTCTCGGCGGAGTTGGCCGCGCCTTCCCGGAGCAGTTGCAACTCCTTCGGATTCGACAGCACACGGGTCACGGCTTGCGCGTAGGCTTCGGGATCAGGTGCGGTCATGAGCCCATTGCAGCTTTCTTCGAAGTACTCGATCTCCGGGCCATGAATGGAGCGCCGGGTGGCGATCAGAGGCAAACCCGCGGCAAAGGCATCGAGCACCGCCAGTCCGGCCCGCCCGGGCAGCAGAAATACGTCGGCAATGGCTAGCAGTTGCGATTTAGGGTCGCCGAACTTCGGGCCTACGTAATGAACCCAGGAACGGACCGCCGCGCTCCGCGTAAGTTCGGCTTCGTCCGGGCCTCCGCCAACGACAATCAGCCGAAAATCGGAAATGGTCTGGCGGATTTTTTCTCCGGCTTCAATCAGAAACGGCACGGACTTCACCTTGTGGAGCATGCCCACATAAATTCCAACAGGCGCACTGGAGCTGATGCCAAGTTTGGCGCGCAGTGCTCGCTTGGCGTTTATATTCATATTTCTCACGCAGGTTTGAATTCTTCGCGTGTCGACGGAATTCTGCACCGCGGTCATTTTTCGGGCGGGCACGCCATGTTCCTGCAAGTAACGCGCGGTGCCTTCGGTATAGGCAAACCACCAATCGACCGAATTCAAAGTTCGCTGCTTATACCACTCGGAAAAGCCGGAGCGGTCCGCCTGCAAGTTTTCTCCCAAGCCCCAGAAGGCAGCTCTCTTCAGTTTCAAAAACGAAAGCGGCAGAAGGAGGTGATTGAGAAGGAAACGGTTGGCCTGGTCGACGACCACCAAATCGGCGGTGGCGACTTCAAGGAATGCCGGCTGAAGGAGGAGGCGCCCATTTGCCAACCAATATCCCTTGACCTTTACGCCGTACTCGCGGGGCAATTCGCAATTGTCGCATTTGCGTGCTTCTGCTGGACCCGGAGCGCTATAAACGACTTTGAGCTGGACTCCTTCACGGCCGAGCGCGCTGTGCAGCATCTCGTAGAAGGGTTTGCGATAACGCTTGATCTGCGCTTCGATGATCAGAACTCTCTTCATCGGCTTCCTGATGTCGTCAACGGGTTTGTTTCCGCCCAGCCGCTGCAACTCTCAGACCTCTTTCACGAACGTGAAGACTTCTTTTCGCGGGCAAATATAAGAAATTCGCATTCCGTATTTCTCGAGCTGCGAGAGAGCGGCTCTGGTCTTGTCTGTTCCCAAGGAAGACAGCCGGTGATGAAACTCCACAAGAAGCTGCGCGACAGGAATCTGTTGCCGCACGATCTCTTCAATCACCGTGTATTCGGCGCCTTCGATGTCCATCTTGAGAATGTCGATGCGCGTATGCCCCTGAAGTTTCATAGCGGTGGATAAACGCATGACGGGAAAACGCACCGAATCGCGTCCATACTGCCGCGCATGGATCACGGAATGCGAAACCCAGTCCACCCGGGGCGGAAGATAGAAGCTTGCGTCGCCGTCGTGCCCGGCGATGCCGGCTTCATGAAAACGAAATTGCGGCGGCAAGGACTGCGAAGCGAGCCACTTTTTGACTTTCGGAGTGGGATCGAAAGCCTCGACGGTCACGCCGAATCGCTCGATCAGGGCTAGATCAAAGGAAATGTCCTCGCCGATTCCCAGGGAGTAGATAATTGCGCCAGGAGAAATCTGCGAAGCGTCCGCACAGTAACCGCCATAGTCCGATCCGAATCTCTCCACACAGCGCTTGGTCTGCACGCGAGGAGGGGTAAATTTCCACTGCGGATAGATGCGCAAATGATTGCGAAGCGTGGAATAGACACTGCTTCCCAGTTTCGGCAGCAAACTCGCAGTCCTCATGCCGCCACCCTGGCCGCGGCCGCTGAACCGGATTTCACGCAAAACAGTGCGGCGCCTATCGCGAAGAGGTACCAAACCCCGGTTGGAAACCGCATCGGCTCCATCATCATGCTCTGAATGACAATCGCGAGCAGCGCCAGCAGCATGATCCGCGCCAGCATGCGCGGGAACTCGTCTCTGGAGCGAAGAAGATGTAACGCTCTTCGGAAAAACAGCCAAAGAATGGATAAATACAAGAGCAGGCCTACCAGCCCGTACGCGTGGAGAATGCGGATGTAGTCGTTGTGCGGTTCCACCGAATCGACGTCGGTAGCTTCCGGATCGTATCCGGCCACGATGGAAGCGCCGTTTCCCATCACCCAATGAAACGGCCCGCTGGACGCGTAGGAGTTCAGGAAAAGCAGCCATTGAAACCCTCGCCCTCGGAAGAGATCTCCGTTCTCGAAGTCCGCCTCGCCGGACAGTGCGCTTGCCACTGGAGCGGAGAGAGTCTGCAGCCAACTGAAGGACAAAAGAATCACGACAGCAAGAACGGCGAGAAAAGCGAGAACGGCTTTTCGCCCCCGCGTCATCGCTAGCCAAGCAAAAATCTGCAAAGCGACAATGATGTACGCCGTGCGATGGTTACCGAGCGCCAGCGCTCCAGAAGCAAGCAACAAAAAAAAGAACGCGCCGAATCTCGCTCCGGGACTCTGCTTTCTTTCGCCGGCAATCGAAAGAGCCAGAGGAAACGCGTAGTAAAGAAAAAAACTCATGGAGAGCGGAGTGGGATAAGTGCCGCTGGCGCGGCCGACGGATTGGCCATCGAGCCAATCCCAATATTCGTAGGGAAGCACGCCGGCCCACTGCAAGTAACTGAGAATCACGGGGAGAGTCAGCGCGCACAAAAATACCTTGGAGAAGCGATCGAATTGCGCCGGCTCGGCCAGAAGCGGCCCCGCGGTATAAAAAAAAGCGGTTCCAGCCAGCAGACGCAGCAGTTCGTTGAATCCCCAGGAGGAAGGCGAAAAGACGACGGAGAGGGACGCGAACGCAAGCATAAGGAGGACGCGGCGGGGCAAGCGGCGCCACGCGGAATTTTTGAAGACGGCGACACCGTTGAGCAGCAGAACGGACATTCCCACGACGGCCTGCGTGTTGACCTCCTGCTGGGAAAAGCGAAAAAAACTCCATCGCCAGGCGAGATCAATCAGCGGCTTCCCCGCCAGAAAAAAGAAAATCCAGGAAGCCGAGTGGCTCGCCCAGATGGCGAAGGCTTCGCAGAGAGCAACAAATCCGACGACCGCGACGCCTCCCGCAGTCGTCGCAGCGCCTCCGAGCCGGCCGGCGATGCCGGGCGTGGCGCCGTTTTGCGGAAGCGGGTGCGAGAGGCTGCTCATGTCAACCGCCCACCAAAGCGGCAATCTGCACTCCACGGACGCGCCAGTCCCATTCATGGACCATCACTTTTCGCGCGATGTCGCCCAGGAAGTGGCGCCGGTCGTGAGCGCGCAACAGGGCGACAATTTCGGCGGCGAATGCTTCGTCCGAATGCCCGGCGAGAACGCCTACGCCGCTTTTGCGAAAGAGCATTTCCACTTCTCCCACGGGAGTGGTGATGGTGGCGCGGCCAGCGGTCAAAAAATCCAGAACTTTTGTGGGCCACCGCGCGCTGTCGTTCAAGCCGTCTTCGAGAGGACAAATGCAAATGTCCGCGCAGCCGAGAACCCAGGGATAATCCTCGTCGCTGACCCAACCCATACGCGTGATGCGGTCATCGACGGCCAGCCGCTCGGCCAATTCGCAAGCGGAACGGGAGACGTTGCCAACCATCAAAAACAACGCCTTGGGTGCTTGCCGGAGGACTTGCGCAAATATGCGAACTTCCCGGCACATGTCGCCATTGCTGACCGCGGCTAAAATTGGAAGATCTTCCCGCAAGCCGAACCGTTCGCGCGCTTCTTTTCTGTTCCGCGGCAGGATGTAATCCGTCGGCGCGCCATTCGGGATGTGCACCACTTTTTCCTGCGGAATGCCGATCGAGAGAGCCCGCTCCTTCAGTACCTGGGACGTTACGCTGACACGCGCTGCACGGAAGCGGATTTTTTCTTCGAGATACGAATCGATGCGGTGCGCGAGTTTCCATCCGCGAAAGCTGTTCGAGCTGCCGCCGAACCAGTCGCACCAGTCCGAGTAAAACGCATAGCGTTTTTGATTCTGTGTGAGATATACCGGCCAGGAAACGTTGGGCTGGTATTCGAAGCCGAAGACGGCGTCATAGTGGCTCATCGCCAGTTCGCGCGTGCGTCCCCAAATGTCCAGAGGCCCCCAGCCCGTTCCGGGCAAAAAGCGGTTGCCCCATGCCGGACCTTCGATCATGCGAATCCAGGTACCGTCGCCTTGCGGTTCGCTTGATTCGCCAATCCAGTCGCGTTTGTAGGAAATCTCGGGACGGAAACGCGAAGTGCGGGAGACGGTGGCAAGGGTGACGTTGTGCCCCGCGCGCGCCAGTTCGCGGGAAAAGTAAAACGCGCGCAGGTAAGTGCCTATGCCTTTCACGGTGAAATTCAGCGCGAGAATTTGCATCGCTTAGCCCTTCACGCAGCGCACATAAAAGCCGCCGCAGAGCAAGCCGGGCGCCGCCGAAACGATGGCGCCGCGCAACGGCTTGGGAAAAATCATGTTGAAAAGCCACCAAAGCGGCCTGAGAACGTACAAGCCAAATTTCGCGCGGCGGGAAAGCAGCTCACCGGCGGCGCGCTTTCGGAGTTGCGGTGCAAACCAGCGGTCCGGGTTGTAGTAGTACGCGAGATTGCCGAAATCCCAAAAGAAACGGGAAGGCTTCAATTCGGCGGCGGCCAGAAATTGACGAAAGCCCTTGTAGGTGAAGAAGCGAATGTGCATGTAATCCCATTCGTGATAGCCGGCGCCGTGGTCGGTCAAGAGGCCGCGCCAAAGGATGCCTTTGCCGAAAAGAAGGCGCAGGCGCATGGGCCAATAGAAGTGGTTGGGCACACTGATAACGATCGTGCCGTTGTCTCGCAGGACTCGCGTGGCTTCGCGGAGCACTGCGAGAGGTTCGAGAATGTGTTCGAGAATGTCCTTGCAGACGACGAGATCGAAGCTGCGGTCGGGAAATGGCAGCGTGGGAGACAAATTCAAATTGGCCAGGACACCTTGAATGCCGAAGCGCCGGCCGATTTCGAGACCCGAAGCGGCATAGTCGGCGTTGACGACGACATTTTCTCGCGCGAGATCCCACAAATCATTGCCGGTACCGCCGCCGAGCGTGAGAATGCGCTGGTTGCGGAACGGTACACCGTCGGTAATGTGCGGATCGGGGATTCCGTCGCCGGCGACCGCGGTGCTGTAAGCGGCTTCGTAGAAACGCTGCTGGTGCGTGGTGGAGCTCACCGTGGCCTCCAGAAAGGGAGATTGGGAATGCAGTGGGACGGACGCGATGCGCTCATTCGTTCGCGCCTCGCGTGTAGAATCCCCTTCGCAGGGAATGAAAATCATTGGCCAACAATCCGGCAGCGCCGGCGACGACCAAGCCAAACGCCAAAACCGGAACCCAAATGCGCGCGGGCGAAAGGCTGGAAAAGCGAAACGAAAGCCAATGCGTAACGACGATCCAGGCAAGAAGAGGAAGTACGAAGAGCTTGGCGCTGAGCTTGAGTCGATAAAAGCGCTGGCCGATAGCAAGGTCGAGAAGAGGAACGGTAGCCGAACTGAAGAGCCAGGCCCAGCCGACGCCCGCGGCGCCATAGAGAGGGACGAGTTCGCGCAGGAGCAGCAAGTTCACCGCGAGAGCGACGGTGTAAATCGCCGCGAAATAGACAGTCTTGCCTGCGATATAGATGCCAGTGGCGGCAGGCTGCTCGATGACGTTCATGGCGCGGACAAGAAGAATGAGCGGGAGGATGCCGATGGAAGCGTAGTAAGCAGGAGCGGTGAATAGATGGACGAGTTGCGGAGCGAGAATCGAGAGGACCAAAGCGATGCCGAGAGCGAGAACGTAGACATAGTTCAAAATCTTGGCGTAGATGAGCTTTGCATTGGGCTGTTTTGCGATTTGAAACAGCAGGCCGCCCCACGCTACGCCAAAAGGAGCGGCAACCAGAATCTGGAAGACGGAGCCAACCTTGATGGCTGCGCCGAGCAAGCCGACGTCCGCAAGCGTTCCGGAGCGGCTGAGAAAATAGCGGCCGGAAGCATCCTGAAGCATCACGGTGAAAGTGCTCCAGAGGAGAGGCAGGCCAAAGCTCAGCATGGGCCGCAAGAGCGACGGAACAAACTTCCAGGCCACAAACCGCAGGCTGATCGCGCCGAGATAGAGGACAGCAGCGGCATCCCCGGCCAGCCGGCCGAAAAACAATCCGGAAAGTCCAAGATGGTGGACGGCCAGGAGTTCGTAGCTGACAGCGATCATAAACGCGAGGCGTATCACGGCTGTGGCCGAGTAGGAAATTGCGTAGCGCCGGGCGCGCAAGTCGGTGAGGAGAAGACTCTGCAGATTTTCGAGCACCACGAGGGGGAGCAACAGCCAGGCATAGCTACGGACAGAAAGCTGCAACCAGGCGGAGCCAACCGGTCCGTCGATAAGGAGGAAAAGAAGAATCCCGGCAATCGTGGAAGCTGCTAAACCCGCAAAGAGCGTGGTTCCCAGCAATTCTCCGCGGCGCGCAGGCTCCAGGTCCGCGAACCATTTTAAGTAAGACACGTCGAGCTTGAGCGCGGTAACGGCCACAAGCAGAAGAATGGTCACATCCAAGAGCGCATAGACACCAAATTCACGAGGAGCGAGCGTTCGCGTGTAGAGCGGGATAAGGACCACATTTCCGAGACCGAGAAAGACTGCGCCAACCAGATATGCCGCGGAATCGCCCACGAGCGAAAGGAGGACCACGCCGAGCGGTTCTTCGCGCAGCCTCTGCAGAACGGGAATGGTTTGTGCAATCTGCGTCACGGTGTTCCTAGCGAGTCCGTCACTTTTTGCGCTGCGCGGAACGGCCAACACGCTTGTGAGGCAATGTCTGACGCCGCGGCATGGGCACAATGCTTCACTGGCCTTCTCCTTCGAGGACCACTTGGAGCGTTCGCAGCAAAATGCTCAGGTCCAGACGCAGGCTCCAGTTTTCGATGTATTCGAGGTCGAGAACCATGTTGGTGTCGAAGGAAGGATCGCGGCGAGCGGTGACTTGCCAGAGGCCCGTGACGCCGGGTTTTACGTCGAGGCGGCGGAGGTGCTCGAGGGTGTAGCGCTCGACGTCGTCCACAGGATGCGGGCGCGGCCCGACCAGGCTCATTTCGCCGCGCAAGACATTTAGAAGTTGCGGAAGCTCGTCGATACTGAACTTGCGCAACCACTTTCCACAGCCCGTGACGCGCGGATCGTTTTCCATTTTGAAAAACGGGCCATTGCGTTCATTTGTTTTTCGCAGCAGGTCTTTTTGTGCGTCTGCTTGTTCGACCATGGTGCGCAGCTTGTAGCAGCGGAATTTTCTGCCTTTCTTGCCGACGCGCAGCGCGGGATAGAACACAGGACCGGGCGAATCGCAGCGAATCCAGAGGGCGGCACAGGCCAGCACCGGCGCGGTCAGCACGAGCAGAGCGGCGGCTCCCAGCAAATCGATGGCGCGTTTCATGGCGAGGCCGAGCACGGGAATGGGCTCGCCGTGCAGCTCGATGACAGGAAACCCTCCAATGGATTCGACGGGAGCCCGCCAGCCCAAACCGTCATACAGATCCGGCACAACGTTCAGGCTTAAACGCAGGCGCCGCGCCTCGAGAAAAATCTCTTTCACCATTTCCCGTTCGGCCGGAAGCGTTACAAACAACTGGTCGGCAAATTGCCCCAGTGCCACTTTGCGGAGATCGCGAACGGAACCCAGCACACGCGCGTCGCCGTTGGGATGTGGATCGAGAAAACCGCAAACCTGATAGCCCAACTGGCGATTTTGTTCGAGCCAGGCAGCGAGGGCGCGGCCAAGCGTTCCTGCTCCCACAATCAGCACGCGGGAAACGCCTTCCCCGCGTTCGGCGCGGCGAAGCACATAGCGGCGCTTCGCATACCGCCAGCCGGCCAGGGCGCCGGCATTCCACACCGCGGAACCGGCTACGACGAGGCGCGAAATTTCCTTGTCCCCGGAAGTGAAAATGAACAGCACCAGGATCGCGGTCGCAAAACCTACTGCTCTCACGACATTTGCGGTCTCTTTCCAGGCGTTGCGTTCTCTCGCCGTGCGGTACAAATCCTGGCTCATGCAAGCCAGGACGATGAGCCCGGCGTAGAGAACGAGAAATCCGGGATAGCTGGTCCATGCCGCTGGCGGCGCGAAATTCGAGGAAGGAAAAGCCGCTTGTGCGAAAGGATTCGCAAGCCCAAAGCGCATCCAATAGACTCCCGCGCCACCGGCACCGACCAGCACAAAGTCGATGGCCACATAGGCGGCCTGGCGGGCGAGGCCGGCGCGGTTACGCGTGGCTTTACGGCTGTTTGGGAGAACCTTCGCGCCGGGAAGCCACATCTCCGGAGAAAATTCGCGGATCCCCGCAGCATTGACTGCGGATGGTGCTCGAGACCGGTGTGTGGCTGCTCCGTTCATCATTCTTTCATCCCAAACCGTTTCTGGCCGCGCGCACCAGATCGGCGGCGTCCGCAGGCTTCTCTTCCTGTTCCCGCGATGCATTCTTTGGCCTTCCCGGACGGTTTCTCAGGCGCGCCAACATTTGCGAGAGCGCTGCTGCCGAAGGCGCCAGGCGCTGTGCGTCCGCGCGAAGGGTTGCGGCAATTTCGGCTGCAAACTGTTTTCCGGGATCTTGCGGGTCGATTTGCCGCCAGGCTTGCCGGAGCAGAATCCAGGCACACGCCGCGAGAAACGCCGTCATGGCCCCGGCCACCGTCAACAATCCCCGGGGGGGAAACGATTTCTTCGTCGGTACAACCGCCGCGTCGAGTACTTTGACGCTGGGCACTTCTTTGGCTTCCTGCACTTTGGCGAGTTCGTATTGCTGCGTCAGCAGCTCGTAAACGGTTTCCTGAATTTTTGTTTGGCGGTAGAGGTCGGCGTAGGTCACGCCCAGCAGCGGCAACTGCCGGATAGCGGGATACAACGAGGCGTCCGTTTCGGAGGAGGGCGCCGCCGACGTTCCGCTTTGGCCGCCCATTTTTCCAAGCTGTGCGCGCAGTTCCGTAACGCGCGCGCGGAGCGAACGCACCCGCACGTTTTGTTCCGTATACATCGCTTCCAGACCGTGCAGTTCCGCTTCCGCCGCGATCAACTGGCCTTCGAGATTGGCCGCCGCTTCCACCATGGCTTTGCTCTGCGCGGGGATGTCGATGGCGGTGTTTTTGCTGGCAAAGATGCTGAATTTCTGCGCGGCGCGGTCGAGATCGAGTTTTACGGCCCGGAGCCGCTCTTCGAGAAAGATGCGTTCCCGCCGCGCGGAAGAGGTGCTCACCTGCTCGACAAGGCGGTCAAGCTCATCGACATAGGACTGCGCCATCGCCGCGGCAAGCTGCGGATCGTGGTCAATGACACTAACGGCGATAATTCCACTTTTGCGGTCTTCGGCGATACGGGTGTGCGCGACAAGCGACGCACGCGCGTCTTCCATTTTTCCCGCGTGATACAAGCGCCGCAAATCGAATTGCTCGATAAGGCGGTCTTGCACGGTGCGGCTTTCGAGAATGCCGACGAACAAAGCGCCGGAATTTTTTACCCCGAGCAAATCTCCAGCGACGCCTCCCATCCCGCCGGCACGTCCTGCAAGGGCGGACAGCGTGGCCATGCCGGAGCTGGATTGCCCATCAGGGGGCATCAGTTGCGTGGTCGCCTCGTAGCGCGAAGGAATCAGCAGCGCGATGCCGAGACTCGCCAGCGCACCGATGAAGAAGGCTACCGCCAGGAACTTTCGGGCATCCCAGAAGACACGAAGCCTCGCGACCAGCTCTCGGCGGCTGTCGCTGGCTGCGTTTCCGGCCGTCCCGCGTTCCGACTCCGTAGGCAATGGACTCACGCTTTTGCGGCGCTCCTTTCGTTTTCTTCTCGGAAGCGAATCTTTCCGCGGTGAAGTGGCTTCAAGGAATCGCCACTGCCGCGGCCAGCGCACCGGCTTGCGCAATCTGCGCGACAGCCACGAGGTTTTTCCAGACGTTGCTGCCAACCGCCGAGCGTTCCGGAACCACAATTGTGTCGCCGGGACCGATCGTGGAAGACTCGACGCCTCCCGACCACATTCCGCCGTTTCCGCTGGTCACGGAACCGCTCGCACGAATAATGAAAATGGCTTTTTTGTTCGCAACACCGGTGGGGCCGCCGGCTCGAGACAAATACCAAGCCATATTCTTTCCCGGGGTGTACGTGATCGCGTTCGAGTTGTAAACCTGGCCAACAATCAAAACGAATCCGGGCTGTTTGGGGATTTCGAGGGTATCGCCGGCGCGCAATTCGATGTCGTCGGGAGAACCCTGGAAACCTTTCTGGCCCTGGCGGATATGCACCACCAGGCGTCCGCTGATGGGCGCGCGCCGCAAGGCTTCGACGACCCGGTCTTTTTGCTGCAAAGCGGCTTGCTGTAGCGCAGCTTCTTCCGAACCGGTGGCCGTAATCGAGGCTTTCACGACTGTCGACTCCTGCTCGATCCGCTGGATCAGTTCTTGCCGGCTTTGCTCCTGCATTTTGCGCACTTCAATGCGCTCGAAAACGGCGGCTGGCGGATACGCGGTGGGGAGCAATCCGCCGGCGCGATGCAGCAGCGAGCTGAGACGTTCGCCTGGCTCGATGCCATACACGCCCGGTCTGGCCACTTCGCCGTTAAGCGTTACCGTGGCTCCCACATCTTTCCAATGCGCCTGTTGCGGCACGGTCAGCACGTCGCCATCGCTCAAAAAAGCATCCGCGGCGACGTCCCCACGGAGGGCGCTCGTCAAGTTCACGGGCTGCTCGCCCGAGGGGCGCGGCACTGCTCCTTCCAGTACTTGGTAATGCACCAAATCGGCGCCGGAGGGATTCGCGCTGCGCAATACTCCGCCTGCGGCGCTCACGAGGTCCGAAACACGCATGCCGGAAGCCAGCGGATAACGCCCCGGCCGGCTAACTTCTCCGCGCACATACACGTTGGCGGGATTCACCCGCTCTGGCTGGCGATGGACCAGAATGCGGTCGCGCGGTTCCACCAAAATATTGTTCAGCGGGTCGCCTGCCAGAGCTTCGCGCAGAGAGATGCTGAAAACTTTTGTGCGGCCATCCGGCAGAGCGCGAAAGATCTGCGCGGAATCGAGCCAGCTTTCGGGAGTAAGGCCGCCCGCTTGGTAGATGGCATCGCGCAAGTGTTCCTGACCGGAAGCGCGGTAATGGCCCGCAGCGCGAACTTCGCCCATGACGATAATTTCCGGCGCGGCTTCGAGGTCGTAGCGGCCGAAAATGCGGACAGTATCGAGCGGCTCGAGCTTGGGTGCGTTTTCCGGATGCGCGAGCGCGGCAGCGAGGTTGAAGCTTTCAACGACCGGGCGATTCTCCGGCTGCGCGATGCGGACAATTTCAGCGTAGCGCTCGGCGGGCTCTGGCAAAAGTTCCTTGTACGAACTGATCAAGTCGGTCAGCTTCATTCCGTCGTGAAAGGAATACTTGCCAGGACGCAGGACGTGCCCTTCGAGATAAACGCTTTCGCCGTTGTACGGGGCGATGGGGAAAATGTGGATTTCGTCGCTGTCTTGGATCGCGAACTTTTCGAACGCGGCGCGCAACGAATCCTTGTCGCTGGTTTCTCCCACGTCGAGGCTGAGCATGGTGCGTTTTTCGTGCGCTTCCATGCGCTGCACTTCGATGTGGCGCAACGCAGCGGCAGGCAGGATGCCTCCGGCCAGTTCCAGCACCTCGTTCAGATTTTTTTCGCCGTGGAGTTCATAGACGGCGGGGCGGCGCACCATTCCGTCCACCGTGACGCTCGGCCCGAGCGGAGGAATACGCAACGAATCGCCATTCTCGAGACGCTTCAAGTCTCCGCGAATGCCATGCAGCAAAAGATCGTAGGCATCGACTTCTTCGAGCAGCGTTTTGCCGCGGTAGTGTTCGATGCTGCGCAGCGAACCTCGCGGAGTTACACCGCCTGCCGCAAAAAGCGCGTTGAGCGGCGTCGACAGTGAACTCACGTCATACGCGCCCGGCGATGCGACTTCGCCGACGACGTAAACACGGACAGTGCGCAGCCGAAGCAGAGAAACGTCGGCCGAAACATCGCGAAACTGGGTGCGCAGTACGCGCTGCACCGACTCTTGCACTTCGCCTAGTGATTTTCCCGAAACAAGCAGCGGTCCTGCTTCGGGCAAGAGCAAACGCCCTTCACGGTCCACCGTGCGAAACAGCCTTTGCGAAACGCCGCCCCACAAATCAATCGACAGGCCATCTCCAGGTCCAACCACATAGTCCGGGCCTACGGGAAGATCCATCGGCAGCGCGCCGGTATTCGCGCGGTCTTGCTGGAATACGTCCAGTCCAAAGCGCCGCGAATGCTGCCTGGGAGCGACAGCTTGCACGTAGAGGTCATAGAGCGAAGGCGCATCCGCATAGGGATTCGGCCGGTGCACCATGCGAACAGGCTCCAGAGCGGCAGCCGCGAATTCAGAAGACGGTCCGCTCGAATCCTTGCGCTTGGCATTGTTGCGTTCGGTGCGGAGTCCCGAATTGCTTTCGGGCTGAGACATAGGCCCCGACCGCGAAGGCGCGAACTCGCCGGATGCATCCGGGGCTGTACTCTCCATCTGTCTCGAAGATCCGCTTCCGCGAGCGGTCGAAGAGTATCCGGATGCGTCGACACCGGCTTGGGGCAGCGAGGCCAGCACCGTTTCTCCGCCATCCGAAGCGGACAGATCGGCGCGCAATTCGCGGGGCGATTGCGGCGTGTCGGTACGCGACGGCGCTGCCGGGTAGCCTTCATAAGGATTGGGCGGATCGGACGGCCGGTTCTGCGGGTCCTGGCCTTCCATCGGTAAAAGGGCGCGGTTCGTTCCCCTGGCCGGAAAATCGCAATCGGTGAATTGCTCCGGATCGCAGCCCGATGTTTGCATGACGGGCGGAAGTGTTCGCGATTCCGCATTCCGCTCTGCCGCATGGGCAATCGCGTAGGCGCGATCTTGCAGAACGAGATTGTGTTCCGCGGCGAGGTCCGAATCGGGATTCACTTTCGGCAGAAGATAGCCGTAGCGCCGCAAGAGCCGGGTCGCGAGCACACGCGCACGCAAGTCTTCCTTCAGCCGCTCGGTCACGGCAGCATCCGTCAGATCCGTTTCATCCAGAAGCTGGCCGGCGGCGCCGGCGTCTTGCGCCAAGAGGCGTTTGAACTCGACCATCAATCCGGCGTCGTGATTTAGAAATTGCAGAATCTGCTCGGCGCTGGCGGCCACTCGATCGAGATTGTCAGTGCCCATATCCGGGACGCTCCGCGTTTCGCTACTGGCTGGCTGTGGCGTCGCTTGCTTTCTGGCCTCTTGTCCTCGGGCTGTGGGATCGTCTCCGCTGCTTTCTTGCGCATAAGCCACGAAGGAACCGGCCGTGAACAAGCACAAGCCAAACAAAACGGCCCGCAGTTTTCTGTGCCGGGCGCGATTCCTTTTTCGAATATGGAAGCAACTCGCTCTCATCACGGCGCTCCTCCCCCCGTACGCGTTGCTTTGCCCCGCATCACTTCGAGTAGCGCCTCTTCGCTCGCCTCCATCGTTGTGGAATGGATTTCCAGCGACGCCCAGTAAAAGATGCCGATGTTGGTGTTGGGCGCCACAGCGATGATGCGCAGCCCAGGAAACTTCCTCAAAAGCTGGTCGCAAAGAGGCGGCCTGCGCCTGGATTCATCCAGCGCGATTAATAAAAAATCTGGTTTTGTCTCGGCCACCAGAGATGGGACATCCCTTTCGTTTTCCGCTTCGCCCACAATGCTGATCCCCGCTTGTTCTTTCAAAGTCGAAAGCACCAGCTCCCGCAACAACCGGGGACGGTTGGCCACCAGGACGCGGATACTTGTTTCCATGGATCCCTCTGTTGCTCAGAAAGGCTAGAGGGTTTTGGGAAAGAGAGGCAGGCTGCAAAGCGTACGGGGAGTGAGGTACTGCAAGGTCCTGAACCAGTACTTGGGAGAACGGGACCGGATAGGAACTAAGTTAGTACTTCGCCGCGTTGTCTTGCGCCACAACCCGCGCGAGTTCTTCCGAACGCAACTGCGGCCGCAACGAAAAGAATTTATGCCGGCACGGGGCGCAACGTACTGCAGGCAACCGCAGCCAGCGTCCCAGGGCGGAAGTCGCCCCGGTGACCTTCTCCGGCGCGATTCGCTGAAGTTCGAGATTGCCACAAAGGCCACAGCGGGCATAAAAAAGGTGGCGAATGGGAATGGCCCGGGCGTGGAAGCGCGTCTCGCAAGAAATGCAACGCCATGGGACGACACCAACAGCGCTGAACAAATATTCAGGAATGGACCGCCGTCGCGAACGCCGGCAGGCCCCGGCTTGACACTCTGGGCAGTTCATCGAAAAATTCTGGAGGGTCCTCTTCGCATGAGAATAGGGGAATGGCCCCGTTTCAGCAAGAGGCAGTCGCGTGAAAGTCAACGAACCACGTACAATAGGAAGGTTATGGCCGACTACACAGCCGATCACGCCCGCGCGGGCATCGAAGCAAAATTGCCGAAGCTCGATACCTGGCCTAATCAGTATCCGGGCTACGTTATTACGACGCGCTTTCCCGAGTACACTTCTGTCTGCCCCAAAACGGGGATGCCCGACTATGGCACAATCACTATCCAATATATGCCGCGCAAGGACTGCATCGAGCTCAAGGCGCTGAAGATGTATCTACTCGCGTATCGAGATCTCGGCATCTTTTATGAAAACGCGGTGAACAAGATTCTTCATGATATCGTCGAAGCGGTCCGTCCCGAATGGTGCGTGGTGCGCGGCGAGTTCACGCCGCGCGGCGGGTTGACCACTTCGATTTTCGCTCGCTGGCCGGAGCGCTCCCGTGGCGGCAAATCGGGGAGCAAGTCCCGCTCGACTCGGGCCAAGTCTCGCTGACCGCAGCCATAGACACGGCGCGGCTGGCGGTGGATAATTTTACCGGCATCCAGATCCCAGCCTGGAGCCATGATTGAGGAGGGGGAATGAGCATTTCTCCAAATGTGCCGAGTCCGGAAGAGTCTTATCGTTATGAGTCCACGGGAACGCCGCGCTGGATCCCGGTGCTGTTTGCCGTCCTGTTTGTGGTGGTAGCCGCACTGGGCTACATCGGTTACTCCGGGATTTCCCGGCTCGAGCAAAACTTGGCCAAGGAGCAGGACCAGAACAAGGTCCTGACCGCACAGCTCGAACAGGCCAATTCACGTCTCGCCGATTTGAAGGGCCACATCGAAGTGACGGAACAAAAAGTCGGGATGACCGTCGCGGAAATCGCGCAAGCCAAGAGCCGCGCGGAATCGATTCGCAAAGAACAAGTGGACGCGGACCAAAGGCTTGCCGCGCAACTGTCGCAGGTGAAGAAAGAAAGCCAGGAGCAAATAGGCGCTGTCGCCACCGAAGTGGGCGGCGCGAAGAAGGACATCGAAGCGACGAAAAGTGATCTTGAGGTCACCAAAGGCAAGCTCGAACGCGCTACCGGCGACATGGGCGTTATGAGCGGCCTCATTGCGCGAAGTCACGACGATCTTGAGGAATTGAAACGCCGTGGAGACCGCAACTACTATGAGTTTACGCTGACGAAATCGAAGAATGGGGAGAAGGTCGGCCCGACGCAGCTGACCCTCACCAAGACCGACCCGAAGAAATCCAGGTACACGATGACTGTTCTGGTGGATGACCGCATGATCGAAAAGAAGGACAAGACCGCCGGCGAGCCCGTGCAGTTTTATGTGAAAGGCGCCTCGCGGATGGCTCCCTATGAAATCGTAGTTTTCGATGTCGGCAAGAACCAGGCCACGGGCTATCTTTCCACCCCGAAGGATGTGGGCGCAAGCGCCGCTCCCGCCGCGGCTCCAGCGGCAGCCCCGGCGGCCGCTCCGACGAAGCCGTCTTAAATCAGGCACGGGCTTTCACTTTGTGGCTCTTCGAAGCCTTGTTCCGCGTTGTGGAAACCTTACGCGGAGCAGGGCTTCTTTTTCGGCGCCATTCTACGATTTGAGATTCAACCATGCCGCTCTCCTCTTGCTCACGAACGGTTCCTTTCCTCGCATGGATTTTCCTTTTTGCGCCTACCGCGCTTGGGCAAGAGCCGGCTGCGTCGTCTCCTGACATTCGCGTCAGTGTCGACCGCGTTAGTGTGGGCGTCATCGTCACCGACGCTCGCGGACAATTCGTTGGCGGCCTGCACCGCGAAGACTTTCACCTGTTCGACAACGGCGTTGAGCAACCCATCACCGACTTCCTCAGCGTCGACGAACCTGCGCAAGTGCTCGTCCTCATTGAGGCTGGTCCCGCCGTCTACCTGATCGAGGGCGGCCATCTGCAGGCTGTCCATGCTCTGCTGGATGGCCTCGCGCCGAGCGACCGCGTGGCGCTCGCCCGTTATAACGCGGCGCCCGAAGGCATCCTGGATTTCACGCCGGACAAACGCATCGTTGCTGGGGCGCTGGATCAGTTGCGATTTAATCTCGGGTTCGGCCAGTTGAATCTCGCCTCCAGCCTGGACACCGCTCTCAACTGGCTCGCGCATCTTCCCGGCAAGAAAACGTTAGTCTTGCTCTCGACTGGCGTCGATACTTCTCCCCCGGCCGCCGCGCAAAAGCTTCTGGCCCGGCTGAAATCGTCGGACGTGCGGGTCCTCGCCATTTCTCTCGGCGGCGAGCTCCGCGGCGCCAATCCTCCAGAAAAAAAACACTCCAGGAAAGAACCGCAAAATCCGCAAAAGGCACAAGCTGCCGCCGAAGGATTTGCGCAAGCCGATGCGGAACTGAAAGACATTGCGCAAGCCAACGGCGGCCGCGCTTACTTTCCCAAGACGACAACGGGCTTCGCCGAAGTCTTCACCGAGATCGCGCAGCTCGTGCGCCACGAATACAATCTGGGATTCGCGCCACCTACTCATGATGGAAAGCTGCACTTGATTGAGGTTCGCGTTGCTGATGCGCCCGCGCCGAATTCCACGGGTGCCGCCGGCGGTGCCCAGCCGGCCCAATCCTATCGCGTCGATCATCGCCAGGCGTACCTTGCCCCCGGACCGGAGCAGCCGTAACATCTATCTTCATTCGTGTTTGTTTTTTCGTGCGTAGAAAACTAGTCGGTAAGGCAATGCGGGAGGAAGGCTAATCGAACTGTTTTAATGTCTTTGCCATCTCCGTCAGTTTTTCATTCATCAAACCAAAAACTGTTCCCGCTTCAAAGGTGCCGTCCCCGTTGCGCGCGCCGGCCGCGGACTTCGTAAGAATCTCAATTCCCTGCTCCACTCTGGCTACCGGCCATATATGAAACTTTCCAGCCGCCACCGCGTCCATCACGTCTTCGCGCAGCATCAAATCCTCGACGTTAGACTCCGGCATTAAAATGCCCTGCGTCCCCGTCAGCCCCTTGATCCGGCAAACGTCAAAAAATCCTTCGATCTTTTCGTTAATGCCGCCAATCGCTTGAATGTCTCCCTGCTGATTCATGGATCCCGTCACGGCGATATCCTGCCGCAACGGAAGGCCGGAGAGCGCCGAGGCGAGTGCATAAATTTCTGTCGAACTCGCGCTGTCTCCGTCCACTCCCGAATAGGACTGTTCGAAGCAGATGCTCGCGGAGAGCGACAAAGGCTTGTCCTGCGCAAAGAGGCTCCGCAAATATCCAGAAATGATGTGTACCCCCTTGTCGTGGAACCGCCCGCTCAGATTTGCTTCGCGCTCGATATTGATGACGCCCATTTTTCCGAGCGCCGCGGACGCCGTAATGCGCACCGGCTTTCCGAACGCGTAACCGCCAATCTCCAGCACGCTCAGGCCGTTCACCTGCCCCACGCGCTCTCCCGTCACGTCGACGAGCAACGTTCCTTCTTCGATCATCTCCCGAATGCGCGTCTCGATCAGGTTGTGCCGCTCCATCTTGGAAGCAAGGGCGTCTCGCACGTGCGCAGCGCGCACGACTCTCTCGCCCGCAGCCGCCGCCGCGTAGTGCGCTTCGCGCGCTAGGTCGGCGATGTCCACAAATCGCGCCGTAACTTTATTTCTCCGCCCGGCTTTGCGAACTCCGTATTCGAGCATCGCCGCAAAGGCTCCGCGGTCGAAGGGATACAGACCTTCTTTCTCGGACAGCGTGCGCAGCCGCCCCGCGTACTCGGCGATCACGCCGTCGCTCATGGGCATCTCTTCGTCAAACTCGACGCGCACTTTGAAAATCTTCTGAAAATCTTCTTCGTACTCGTAGAGCATCTCGTACAACTGCCGATCGCCGATCAAAATCACTTTGACGTTGATTTCCACCGCTTCCGGCTTCAGCGCGCTTCCGCCGAAGGGATAGAACATTTCCAAGGGCTGAATCTCCAGCCGGTTGTGATTGAGCGTCCTCTTCAATGCACGCCAGACTCCAACCTCCGAGATCGCTTCCATCGAATACATGATCAAAAATCCGCCGTCAGCACGCAGCAAGGAGCCGCCGCGCAAATCCATGAAATCGCTCGTCCATCCGCCCCGCGTGTCGTAGGCTCGTTGAATCGTTCCGAACAGATTCGCGTAGGTTGGCGTCGTTTCGAAAATCACAGGCGAACCCTCGTCCTCGCCGTGCGCCAAAATCACGTTCACGCCATAGACGCGAAATGGATCGCGCTCCGGACCGCCCGGACCGGGCATTTTCGGCAAACCGTCTGGCGTGTCCCCTTCGGACTCCCCCTCTCCCTCGCGCTCTTTAAACGGATCGAGATTATCCAGCAGGTGATGCCGCACCTCTTCGAGATATTCCGAAACGTTCGCGCCCGGATATTTTTCTTTCAACTCCTCGATCACGCCGTCCACAAGCACCGAGGCCGCTTCCTGCTCCAAATAACTCAGTTCGCTGGCCAACTCCCGCGAGAGGGTCAGCGTCTTCCGGTAAACGACGGTGAACTCCTGGCGGAACTGTTCGTACTTTCTCTCGATATCCTCGGCAACGGGCGACTCGAGTTTTCCCTCGTGCACCATCTTCGAAATATCCTCGATGGGTACCATCTGCCCCTCGAGCACCGGGAAAATTTCCGGGAGCGCGACCGCCCCAACCTGCATGTGCCCCAGCGCAAACTGCTCGCGCGCGATGCGCCGCGTGAAATCGTCCATCAACTCTTTCTCGCGCACTGTGAAGCGCTCGACGATCCGCCCCTTTTGCCGCTGAAAAGGCTCGCCTTCGAATACCTGGGGAATCCGCCTCCGCAAAAAATCAATCCCCGCCTGGATATCTTTCTTGAACGCGTTCGCCTGTCCCCGCGGCAACGAGAGCAGTCTCGGCCGGTCGGTAATCTTGAAATTGTTGACGTAGCAGCGATCCAGCGAGGGTTTCGTGAGCGGGTGCAAATCCTCGATCATCTTGGCGATGGTTCCGCCTCGGCTGGTTCCTGCAAGTCCGCAGACGAACACGTTATAGCCGGGCGCCGACAATTCCACGCCCATCTTCAAGGCACGCAGCGCGCGCTCCTGCCCGATGAAGCCTTCGCGCAATTCCGCCTGCGCCGTTGTCTCAAACGGTATGCGCGGCAGCTCGCAGCGCCAGCGCAGTTTCGCCGGCGCCAGCTCCACGGGAGTCGCAGCGGGTTTTAATGTCTTGGAACTCATCCGAGCCGGGTACTCTAGCACACCCATACCGCGCCGACTGTAGTTTCGCCGTCAACGTTTCCCAACGTGAAAACCTCGCCTTGTAGTGGCCAATTCCGCGGGACTCGCATAGGATGTGGCGACCGGCTATCTGACTAGCCCACACTCAAGATACGGAACCAGGCAATGACAAAGCCAAAATCCGTTCCCGCGGTTGCTCCCCAAAAGCAACTGAATTCCTTCCTCGCAAAATACAATCCCGATCTCGCCTCATTCGCCCGCCGCGCCTTAGCCAAACTTCGCCCGCGTCTCCGCGGCTCCATCGAAATGGTCTACGACAATTACAACGCTCTGGTGATCGGCTTCGTTCCGAACGAGCGGCCCTCTGACGCCATCTTTTCGCTCGTTCTCTATCCCGAGCATGTCAGTCTGTGCTTTCTTCAAGGCGCCGGCATTCCCGACCCTCATCAACGGCTCAATGGCAGCGGTAATGTCGTCCGCCACATCAGGCTCGAAAGTCTTGCGACCCTGGACGATCCCGAAATCGTCTCCCTCATGAACACCGCGCTGAACCGCGCGAAAGTTCCTCTCGATCCGAAGCAGCCCCGCCGCCTCATTATCAAATCCATCTCCGCCAAACAGCGTCCCCGCCGCCCTTCCAAGAACGTCGGCTAATCCGTTCGGGCAATATCCAGACCAACCAGCGAGACGACGGAGCGGCCCTCATACACCTTTCGCCGCCAATTCATCCCTGTGCGCCATGTACACCCGGAACACTCCCATCGCTGCCGCGACAATCGTGGGCCCAGCGACCAGGCCGAGCAAACCAAACGCCTCTAAGCCGCCAAGCACGCCAATAAAAAGCAGCAGTTCATTCAACCTTGTCCTGTTCCGCAACAACATCGGCCGTACGATGTTGTCTGCCACCGTGGACACTCCCCCGCAAATCACCACTATCAACAAAGCCTTTCCCCAATGCCCGTTGAATCCCAGCCAAAGCGCCGTTGGCCCCCAAATCAGCGCCGAACCCACCACCGGCACCAGCGAAAAGAACGCGATGAGCACGCCCCAGAAAATCGGCGAAGAAATTCCCGTCAGCGCAAACGAAATCCCTCCCAGCACCCCTTGAATCGCCGCCACCAGCAAGCCCACCGCCACGCTTGCAAAAATGAGCTCCTTTGATTCCTCCACCATGTCCGTCTGAATCTCTTCATCAAACGGCAGCAGGTGCTTCGCCCCGTGCACAATCTCTTCGCCATCCCGGAACATGAAGAACAATGCAAAAATCAGAATGAACAAGTCCACGAAGAAACTCACCAGGTTCTTCAGCAAGCCCGCAAATCTCGCCCCTAAAAACGACGCAATCTTTTCCGCGGCTTGCTGGACGGGGTCCGACATCTCCATCCCTTTCCACGATTCCGGCAACCGCGTGCGAACCCACTGCTCAGCGTGCACCACCAATCCTTCATCCGGCCCCTGCCCATGCACCATGAGCGCGCTCTGCAGCCGCGCCGTGGCATCGAGCGCTTCTCGCGCGGTATACACCAGCACCACAAGCGCAGGCACGATCAGCAACAACGTCACTCCAAGCGTGCTCGTCAGCGCTGCCCCCGTGGGCTTCATTTTCTTCAATAATTTTTCGTGCAACGGGTAAAAGAAAATCGCCAGCACCGCCGACCACGCCAGCGGCACCAGGAACGGCCCCACGATCAGGAATACGAAGTATCCTAGTAGCAGAATGGCGCCGTAAGAAAGTACGGTAGTTAACTGGCTACTTGTTGTAGCGTTCGTAGGCGTGACGGCTTTCATGAGCGGTATATAATCTCTCGGACCCTTGCGATCCAGGTCTCTTTCGGCCAGTTGAGCAAACCAACTATGGCATCGAACCCCACTCCGCTATCTTCCTATCAAATTCGACTTCTTGCTGTACTTGCTTTGATCAACTTTGTCAACTTCGCCGATCGTCAGGTCGTCGTCCCTCTCCTTCCTCTCCTCCGCCAGCAGATGAACGTAACCGACGCGCAACTCGGTTCCCTCCAAACCTGGCTTCTCGTGGTGCTTGCGGCCGCCAGCATTCCCTGCGGATTTTTTGCCGACCGCTGGAGCCGAACCCGGATTATCACCATTGGAGTGGTTTTCTGGAGCCTGGCCACGATCGCCTGCGGGTTCGCCACTTCGTTCACGCTTCTGCTCATCGCGCGCGCATTGATCGGGATCGGCGAAGCGGCCTACGCGCCTGCCGCCCAATCCATGATTTCCGATTCCTTCCCGTACCAGCTACGCGCCATGGCTCAGTCTATTTTCGCTTCCGGAATGCTGCTTGGCGGGGCGGCCGGCCAGGCTCTTGGCGGAATCATGGGAGAGGCGCACGGTTGGAAATACACGTTCATCCTGGTGGGCGTCGCTTGCATGATCCCAGGTCTTTTTGTGGTGAAGCTGCCCGAACCTCCGCGCAGGCCCCGTTCCGAAGTGGTTCCGATACTCAGTCTGCTCAAAGTCCCCGCCTATCTCGCCATGATCGTCGCGGGAACTTGTATAAGCTTCGCCAGCGTCTCGCTTCTCACCTGGGGAACGGACTTCGCCGTCAACTACAAGGAATTCAGCCTTCGCGAAGCCTCTCTCTCCATTGCCGTCGTCGCTCTTCTCTCCCTCTTGATCGGCGTACTGACTGGCGGCTTTCTCGCCGATCGTCTCCAGCGAAGATATTCCTATGGCCGCATCATCGTCATCGCGGCCGCTTTCCTGTTTGCCGCTCCTTTTGTGCTACTCGCCATTCAGTCAGATGAAAAATGGGTCTTTCTCGGCGCGCTCTTCATCGGCGGCTTTTTCATGTCGTGGTATCACGGTCCCGTTACCGCGGTTCTCTGTGACTTGACACCCCAGCGTGCTCACGCCACCTCCATCGGCGTCTATATGTTCGTTACGCAATTGTTGGGAGCGCTGGGACCGCAACTGGTAGGAAAAATCTCAGACGCCAGCGACCTTCAACTTGGCCTTCAAGTCGCCGTAGCCGTGATGGTGTTTGGATCGCTCTTGATGTTTCTCGTGATTTATTTCGTCCGCCGCGATGGCCTGCATCATCCCCGCCTCGCAGCTTTCCACGCCGAACCCGGCGACTAACCGTTCCCTAAACGGGCTGTGCTTGCCCTGCCCATCCCCGCTTCGAATCTCCCCACTCCGAACCTCTGTAGGGGCGGGGCTTGCCCCAAGGCTGTCCAAATTAAGCTTAAAGCGTCCCCGTTGGACGGGTTAAGCCCTGTGTTTTCAATCATACTGGCACTGAATCCGAATTGAGGTTTGTCCCTCCGTTCCAGTGCTGTCCAAATTGCGATCTGACCGTAGTCAGACCCTGAGACCAACCGAAACCACTGAAAACAGTTGATTTCAGAGCCTTTCGACCAAATCTTAAGGCCCCATGTCGTTCTGTAGAGGCTCAGGCTGTCCAAATTGTCGGCGACCCAAAACCTAATTTGGACAAGCTTGGGGCTTGCCCCGCCCGCTGCTCGATGGCGGCGTCCCACACCGTGCAAGCGATGCGTCGCCCAACCGAAACGAACCCCTACTTAATCCCCACCAACTCAATCAACCGCAACACGTCCGCCTCGGGCACGTCATAAAGCGGCCGCTCATCCTCTTCCTCGAGTCGTTCCCGCAAATACTCCGCCGAAACAAAGCTGGCTTCGCGGTCCGTTAAGTCGCGCCCCCTCTTTTCGCGGAATTTCACGAATGCCGTGTGCGCCAGCCCCACCACGTGGGCCCCGCCCTCGACAAAAAACTTCGTATCAATTGTGTCGCTGTGCCGTGTCGCCACTCCGTTCCACATATGCGAAAACCGGCACTGATATACTTTGCCGCTCAACTTCGAAGTCACCTCAAACGCGCCCACAAACTGGCTCATCGCCCCTGCATTTGCCAATACCGGCCGTGTCGTCGTCACAAGTCTCTCTCTTCCTCTTTACGTCATTACTTCCTTACTTCGTATTTCGTCATCGGCTTACTGCCGCCGCCGTCTCCGCGTGCGAATAGCTCTGAATCGCCGCCGCCACCCCAGCTCCCGCTGGCGCACGGTAGCCCTGCTCCAGCAACACTTTCTCCAGCGCCGCAAGAAACAGCAGAACGAACGGCTTCTGGCTGCAGTATCCCATCAACCCCACGCGCCAGATTTTCCCTTTCACTGGACCGAACCCGCCGGCAATCTCGATATTAAATTCATCCAAGAGTTGATTCCGCACTTTCACATCTTCGATCCCGTTCGGAATCATCACTGCCGTTACCGTCGGCAGCCGGTCCGCCGGATTTTTCACCAGCAGACCCATTCCCATCGCTTCAATTCCCGCGATTAACGCATGTTGGTTCACGCGATGCCGCTCCCAGCGCGCCTCCAGCCCTTCCTCCACCACAATCCGCATGGCCTCGCGCAAAGCGTATATTAAGGATATCGGCGGCGTGTGGTGATACAACCGTTCTTTGCCCCAGTAATTCATCGCCGTCGTCAAATCAAAATACCAGCTTTGTACCTTCGACTTTCTCTTCCGGAAAACCTCTTCTGCCGCCGGACTCACTGTAATAGGCGACATCCCTGGCGGCGCGCTAATCGCTTTCTGCGATCCGCTAAAGCAAATATCGATCCGTTCTCGATCCACGTGTAAGGGCACCGCCGCCAGCGACGCCACCGTGTCCACCACCAGCAGCGCTCCGAGTTCGTCCGCCACTTTCCGATACGCGTCAATCTTCGTCAATACTCCCGACGACGTCTCCCCCTGCGCGTACCCGATCATCTTAATTTTCTTGCCTTTGCCCGCCCGCCGCACATCCTCTGCATCTACAGGCAACCCGTAAGGCGCCTCCACCTTCATCACTTTCGTGGAAGCCCGCGACGCTATCTCAAACATTCGTTCGGAAAAAACGCCATTCACAGCAACGATGGCTTCATCACCCTCTTCCAGTGCATTCAGGACCGACGCTTCAATCCCTCCCGAACCCGACGCCGACAGCGGCATCGTCAACCGGTTCTCCGTCTGAAAAATCTGCCGCAACAGAAACTGCGTCTCGTCCATGCAAGTCTTGAACCACGGATCGAGATGCCCCACCAGCGGCGTTGCCAGCGCGCGGTACACCCGCGGGTCCACCGACGACGGCCCCGGCGTCAGCATCAATCGCGTCGGGGGATTGAGTTCGCCAACATGTTGCGTCATGGTTTTGTCCTTCTTCTCTAGCACTAAAAGCCCGAGACGTCCCCGCCTTCATTTTCTTGGGGACCTCCGGAAGAGCGGCAGGAACCTCAATTTTCGCCCAACCGCCCGGCCATCGCAACCGACAAATTGGCAGGAGACTGCAACCTCGCTCGATCTTGCTTAGGCGCCCTGTTTCAGCTGGAGCAAGCCGCCCGCCAGAAAAAATACTCCTACACCGGCCGAGATGTAGACGCCAATGAACGGTCCCACAAAATGCAGCAGCAGCCCTGCGTCGAAAATCATGGCCGCTGCGCACAGCAGAACAATCCGGCCGCCGCGCTCCAGACCGCTGGCCAAGAGCGCGATGATCGCCAAGCCCACCATCTCGCCGGAAAATACCAGCCAGCATCCCTTCAAGATTCCGTCCAACGGCGCTTTCATGCCGCTCGCCGAGATCATCCCTTGCAGTTGCCCTAATTTGGCGCCGTGCCCAAGTCCCGTTAAAAACAAACCCAGGCTGCCAATCCCCGTTACCCAACGAGCTGCCTTCATTGGCCATCCTTTTCTCGCAAGTGATTTTGTTGATTTTCCCAAGCGACTCGTGTCGCGGCGGATTGTATAACGCTTAGTCCCGTATTGGAATTCGCCACCTGACTTGCCCATTCAAAACTTCGCATTCCAGATTGGCACAGTTACTCTTTTGGTTTCTCGCCTCACCCCGCTTCTCTATCTGTCTGGTAATATCCGCCTGAGAAACGCATACTCAGGCAGAACGGTACACTTCTCCGCTTCTGTCGCAGAAAACAAGTCTTCCAAAGGTTAGAGGCAGCACGTTGCAATGGCTGGAAAGAAAATCTTAATCGTCGAGGATGAGGTCGTCCAGCTCACCGCTCTTGCCCGCCGCCTCAAGACTGCTGGTTTCGAAGTCGTCGCCGCCCGCGACGGCTTGACCGCCATCAGCACCGCCCGCAAGGAGCAGCCCGACCTCATTCTTCTCGATCTCGGCCTGCCTGCCGGCGACGGGTTTGTCGTCCTCCAACGATTGGGGTTGCTCATCAACACGGGCACCATCCCCGTCATCGTGGTCAGCTCGCGCACGCCCATCGGCAATCGCGACGCCGCCCTCAAAGCCGGCGCTATCGCCTACATCCACAAACCCGTCGACATCCCCGTCCTGCTCAAAGCCATCAACGAAGCCCTCGGCATCTCCACTCCCGATCCCCCTCCTCCGCCACCACCACCGCCTTCCCCTCCCGAAGCTCCCCAAACGTAATTCCGCGGACAGCGCCCGCTCCACCGTTCTTCTTATCTATCGGGACGAAACTTGTTTACGCGAGCCCTAAGTAGTATTGGAAAAAGAAGCCGCCAGATGTAGCTGCCGTAGCATCGACCGTTTTTTCTCCTGGTGCGCTTCCATCCGTTTCAATATGTCAGCCAAAACGCTGACGGTCGTCACCGCATACGGTCCTTTGTTCAACATCACGCATTCGGCGCGCTCGCCCATCGCGGCATCCGTGATCTCCGATCGCGACGGCATGCCTTTTTTCGCCAAACTTTCCAGCACTTGCGTCGCCCAAATCACGGGGACGTGTGCCGCCTCGCAGATCCAAAGAATTTCTTCCTGAATCTCCGCCAGCCTCTGGTACCCGCATTCCACCGCAAGATCTCCTCGCGCGATCATGATCCCGATCGAACGCGCACGCATCGCAGCCAGTATCAGTTCCGGCAGATTGTCGAATCCCTTGCGCGTCTCAATCTTCAAAATCACCCCAAGATGCCGTCCGCCTAGCTCGTCCAGCCGTTCCAGCAGGTCGCGAACGTCGGCCTCCGTTCGAACAAACGAATAGCCCACCAGATCCGCGTGCTGCACGATGAATTTCAGATTTTCCAGATCCTCGGCTGTCAGCGCGGGAATGTCGATCCGCGTCTCTGGGAGATTGATCCCCTTTTCCGCCCCGAGTCTCTCCCCTCCCTGACGTGCTTGTTTAATTTCCACGGCCACGGAATCCGCGTTCACCGAGCGAACCACTCCGCCGATTTTCCCGTCATCAAACCACACGGGATCGCCGGCTCTCGCATGATCGAGAATCTCCGGCAGCGAAACGCCAATCTCCGCCGGATGCGTAACCCGCCCAGCCTCGTCGCGTTGGGCTGCCCTGCCAGGCTTATTTGTGCGGTTCAAGATCAACGTGTCGCCCATCTTCAGTAGAAGCGTTTGCGGCAGTGGCGGGAGCTCTCCCACACGAGTTCGCTGGTCCTCTCTCACGCTGGTCTTGCTGCGTTTGGTCCGCCCTACCACCCAAAGTTCCAATCCCGGTGTGAAATAAATCGTTTGCTTCGCCTCCACCCAACAACCGCTGCCTGCGACTTGTACGACGACCAACGTTCGCTGCGCCCCGCGCGCGTCGCGAAGCCGGATTCGATCCCCCACCCGCAATTTCGCCACCCAACTTCCAGCAACCGGTATGCACGCGCTGGCCGGCCCCGCAGTGGAACGAGGAGCCGCCTCCCGATTCTCGTTTGCCGTAATCCAAATCCGTGCAGCCGTCACCACTCTCCCGTACTCATCGCGCTTCGGCCGGCACTTCATCACCGCCGCCCCAGGCTCGATCGGCCCCGTCCGCAGTTTCGGCCCCGCGACGTCCATCAAAATCCGGCAGTTGCGCTCCGTTTCCGCCGTGGCTTTTTCGAGGTTGCGGACCATCCCCATCCACACTTCCGGGTCGTCATGCGCGCAATTGATTCGCATGCAGTCCATGCCGTTCTGCACAAGGTCGCGCACCACCGCGTAGTCCGTGGCTGCCTCCGAAGACATCGTCACCATAATCCTGACTTTTCTTCCCGGCGGCGGAGGCCCCAGCAGCGCATCCGCATTCGCTTCCAACAATTCTGCTCCCTCACCGATCTCGACCGCCGGCTCCTCAGGACACGGCAACGCTCCATCGCTCCCCTGCAACGCATTCAACACGCTATGTACTGTCTGCACCGAGCTGAACACGTGCCCTTCCGTGCGCCCCAGCGACGACAGCCCCAGCCGCGTCAATTCCGCCTGTAGCTGACGCACATCATGCCTTCGCAACGCCAGGTAATGGATCAAATTCCTCGCGCTTTTTCTATGCGCTTCATGCACATCCAGAGGCCGCTGGAGCAGCGATGATTCCAGCTCTAGCATATCCGTGCAAAGCGCTTCCAATTCCCCAGACACTTTCTTCAGCAGACGTTTATCCAAAACTCGCATTGCCAAAATCCTTCATTCAAGAAGTTCCATCCGATAGCCCCATCCTTCCATGCATGCGCCATCACCCCTATGTGCCTCCTCACAAGGAACTGTGATATGGAGCACAGCCATCCCCCAGTAGCCCGCGTAGCCTTCTGCTTGGAAGGCAAATGGCAATCTCAGGCAGAGTGATGCTTCCATGTACAGTCTCTTGAAGAAACTCGAAGACGGCGAATTCGTTCGCGTCGCATCGCGCGACGACCTCCAGGAGGCCGTGCAATCGCGCAGTCTCTCAACGTCCACTGGCCCGGTGACTATGAGGTTCGGGATTCCCACTCCGCGGTAGTCAAACTTCCTCCGTCACCCGATTCGCAATCCAATCCACAAATGTCAGCCTGACCAGCCCGCAGCGCGTTTCACCCCGCTTCTCTGTGCCCTCTGTGTCTCTGTGCCCCTCTGTGTAAAATTCTTTCTTTTTCCGCCTTCATCCCCGAATCGCCCCCGCCGAACTCACTCGCATCCCGTCGCGCCCCGAGCCCATTTCCTCCAAAGAAGTCCGCCGCATCCCCCTATCTCTGAACGCCAGCCAATCGCTCTTCGCCACCTACCTCAACGTAAGCCCCAACGCCGTGCGCAGCTGGGAACAAGGCACCCGCCGCCCCCGCCAAACCGCCCTCAAACTCCTCTCCATCGCCAGGAAAAATCCCAAAGCCCTCCTCGTCGCGTGAGTACGTGTGGCGGAGGCTGGCGCAACCTCGTCCTCGCGCCTTGGAGAGTGTACAAGCCGTCTGTCCCCGATTCCCGTGTCCGATTCCCCAATGAGCGACTCGGTCTGTTTTCTTCAGTTGGGAACGCCTGGTCAGGCAGCCCATTCATCGAATCGGCTCATGATCTCCATGAGCTTGCATCCCAACAGGATGAGAGAGCCCCACAATAGGAAGGGGACGCCATAGAGTAGGAGATGCTTGCGCGAACGGGCTAACTCAAACACTCCTACCTTCACGATGGCGTATGTATTCGCTGCGAGATAAGCGACCGCCAAAGAGCTCACTACTAGGCTGTGCATCTTCTTAGTCCTCCTTTTACCGGCCTGCATCTCCGCGCCGATACTCTTCGGTTAGCTCATCAAGCGAGGTCCACACCTTAGAGTTGAGACCATCCTCCGTCTACCGGAAGCTCGGCGCCGGTCGTGTAGGTCGCGTCGAACGCGAGGAAGAGGACGGCCTTCGCGATTTCCTCCGACGTCCCGCAGCGCTTCATCGGGACCATACCGATCATCTTCTCCCTAATCTGGGCGGCCACGTCTTTATCGGGAAACGCTTTGCCGATGATCGGCGTGTCGATGGGGCCGGGCGTCACCGCGTTGACGCGAATCTCGCGAGGAAGCAACTCGGCGGCGAGCGTCCGAGCGAATGATCGCAGCGCAGCCTTGGCCGCTCCGTATGTGGCGTTGCCGGGCATTCCCTTGACGTTGGCGATCGAGGTCGTGAGGACGATAGAGCCTCCCCGGTTTATCAGCGGCGTGAGCTTCTGCATCACGAAAAGCGGCCCCTTGGCGTTCAGGTTGAACATCTCGTCGTAGACAGCCTCGGTCATGCTCTCCAGAGGCGCTCGGATGCTGAACCCGGCGTTGACGAAGAGCAGGTCGAAGGTGTCGAACTCGGCCTTCACCCGAGTGGCGAGGGCGTCGATTTCCGTCAACGACCGCGCGTCGCTCGAAACCACGAGGGCGCCCTTCCCAAGCTCTTTCTGCGCCGATTCCAGGCCGGCCTTCGAGCGACCCGTCACCAGAACACGCGCACCCCCATCGAGGAGCATCTTCGCCGTCGCGAGCCCCATGCCGCTCGTGCCGCCGATAATCACCACTTTTTTACCTTCGTACCGTTCCATGTGTATTCTCCTTGCGAGGTTAGGGTTGCTTTGCTGATTTTGAACTGTTTGGTATGATAATCAGGCGCGGAGGCTGCGGTCAAGACATTTTTGAACTATTTATTTCACAATACCGTAGGACACCGCTCTCAAGTTGCTGCGGAAGAGAAATCGCTGCCAGAGACCTTGACGACGGCCTGCCACGCGGCTTCTTGGCTGGCGCGATCGTGGAGGTGTGGGTGGCGCTGCGCCTCAATTGGGCCTGTGAACTTCCCTTGAGCCGAGGCGAAGAATTGCCCTGAGACGTCGGTTCCGAGCGCCTAATTTATGAAATGGTGAATTGCCTCGTTGGCGTTATCTTGAAATGAAGTATTTTTCAAATCAGTAAAAAAAGTGCTCTGGTCCACCATGTCCCCTGATAACTTACCCTCTTTACTGGCATAAAAAACGCCGCTTTTATACCGCTCATCCGAAATGGCATCTACAAAGCGTTTTGCACCTACTTCCAGCGTATGCACCATTCCGCCCATCAATGGGAATACAATAGGCATCATCACATACTTCAACATAAACCGCATTGCCGGGGGAAGACTATCTGGCGCCTGAGTTCCTTTTGTATTTCCTGGGCTCACAACAATAAACTTGAGCTTAGGATATTTTCTTGCCATTGATAACGTCCACATGGTTTCTGCATATTTGACATATGCGTATGCTTGCAATGCATCGAACTTATTACCAAAATATGATCCATCAAGAACAGCAGCAAACTCATCTACAGAAGAAGTCCTCATTGAAACTGGTTTTACTCCGAGCATCTTTACTCCTGGAACAGCTTCCGCACTGACTGATAGAACTGTTTTCCTTAGCTTGTCCCGTTTAATTAATTCCTCCACTAGAATTACATTGCCTAAAATATTCGTAGCAGCTAATTGCATTCATACCGGAAGGCGTGGATTTCGCAGCCGTTTTCCCAACTACTCCACCTGCATTTAAAATTATTGCATCAATAGGTTCCTTTATTTCTTCTACTGCTTTTCTTACAGAATTTGCATCCGTAACATCCCCAATAATAATTTCAAAAATCTTTTTCCCCGTTTTCTCCTCAAGGTCTTTTTTTGCTGCCTCTGCTCTCGCTCGATTTCTGCAAAAAAGAATTACCTTTTTTGTTTCTTTTTTCAATGCTAACTGTCGGGCAGTCTCTTTCCCAAGCCCAGCATTTGCTCCGGTTATTAAGATACTTTCGTTCATTTTTTTATCCTTTTTAGGTTATTAATGAGCGGCCGTTTCCTTTACCCGAGCCAGGCTGCGCCCGGTGACCATGACCTGGCGGTAGCCCTTGGCGGCGAGCAGGCTGGCTGCCGCATAACCGAGCCCGGAGGTGGTGCCGGTGACGAGCGCGATAGAATGATCCATGGGCGTCTCCGTGGTGAAGGGTTAAGGTCGAGTCGTGAGGCCCCGCGTGGCCAGAGCCGGCTTGCTAATTTCGAACTATTCAGTTATATATTGACGTATGGAAAGTGTCAAGGAGTTTTGAACTAAATGATTCAGAAGACCGCTAGGCCGCGGGGACGGCCGCGCAGCTTCGACGAGACGGGGGCGCTGGAAAAGGCGACTCAGGTGTTCTGGTCGAAAGGCTACGACGGAGTGACGATCGACGATCTCGTCGCCGGGATGGGTGTGGGACGGCCAAGCCTATATGCCGTCTTTGGGGACAAGCGGGCGATATTCTTGCGCGTCCTTAGGGCGTACGCGGAACGGAAGGGCGCATCAGCCGCGAAGGCACTCCTCTCGCCACAGAGTCTTCGCGACTCGATCGCGGGCTTTCTGAGGTACGCCGTCGAAAGTGCGACCGAGAAAGGGTCCGCCCGGGGCTGCCTTATGGTGTGCGTCGCGCCGCTTGTGAACGACGCTGAGGTTCAGCGGTTCCTGCAGCGCACGGTCGCGGGCGGCGCGGCGCTGGTGGAGCGCCGTTTCCGGGACGGGATCAGCGCGGGAGACATCCCGCCTGACTTTCCGGTTGCCGTGCGCGCGATCCAAGTCACGGATTTTGCTCGTGGCCTGACCATGCGTGCGCGGATAGGCACGCCGCGCAAGACGCTCCTCAGGGATGCCGAGGAAGCGGCCGACTTGGTGCTCCTGTCGTGGCCTGGAAATGCGGCGCTAGAACGTTGATTCCGGATGCGTGAAGGCGGGTGGCAGTTTCTTTAGTTTCGGGTGGCCTTCCGTTTGCTGTTTTGTTTCTCGCAAACGGTGGGGCACTCCTCTCCCCTCTTACACGCCGTTCTACTCACTACTCACCACTTACTACTCACTGCCCCACCCCCAACTCCCACCAAACACACGACTTGCAGTTTACACTTGACAAATAGTAATCATGTGCTATACTGTTTCTGTCGATCGGGCCGCGGACCTTGTCCGAGCCCCGCAAGTCATGCGCCTCCGCCGCGCCGTCCTTCAATCTCCAGCAAAACCTCCAGTCCCACCCGGGTTACCACTTTATAAAAACCGTCATTCCCTAACCCGCCCAGAATCAACACTTCTGCAACTGTTGATTCCGCTCCACTTTATCTCCTTTATCAGCAACACTTACAAAAAACCGGGAGGGGGGACCCCCTCTTCCACCTCCAAAGTTTGTCAACTCGTCACCCCTTCTTCCAAATTTGTCATTCCGAGCGAAGCGAGGAATCTGCTGTTTCCCCCTTCCGTCGCCTTGTCTTTGCCTCATTACCTCTTTACGTCACCCGCCTCCGGACCCACACACAAACTCCCGCAACCCCAATCCCCTCTATGCTTTACTTCACAATTCCCTGTATACCCCTGGGGTCGCTCCACTGCACCCTCCCCGCCTGTCATCCCGAGCGGAGCGAGGGATCTGCTTCTTCTTTCTTCTCTGTCCGGCCGCCGCTTCTCGCTCGCCACTGCTTCCAACCTCACCGCACAAGGAGCACGGATCACGGGACACGGAGCACGGTTCACGAAACGCCTCCCACGCGCATCGGGCTTCTCAGCGTTCTTATCTTCCGCGCGAATTGCCACAGGAACCTGTCCCGCCGCAACACCTCCACCCGGTTCAAAGCGTACAAATCGATCGGCTCTCTCGGCCCGTACACCGTGCTGAACGCGCACGTATACCCCGCCTCCGCCACAATCTTTTCCACGCCCGCGTTGAAGAACCCCGCCGGATACGCCAGCGTCTTGCATTCTTTCTGCAGCAGCTCTTCAATCTGCTTCTTTGCGTCTCCCACCTCGAATTTCACTTCCTCCGGCTTCAGTTCATGGAGCAGCCTGTGATTCGTCGTGTGCGATCCAAATTCGATTCCATGCTGCGCCATCTCCAGAATTTCCTCGCGCGAGAGATGCGCCCGCGGTGTCTCTCCCCTCGCCAGGGATTTCGCCGAAACTTCTCCAATCACCGACGGCACCAGAAAAATCGTGGCCTTGATCCCCAGCTCCCGCAAAACAGGAAACGCATTCGTATAGTTATCGCGGCAGCCGTCGTCAAACGTCACCGTAAGCCCGTTTGCCGGAAACTCGCCGTGTCCCCGGTAATGATCGATCAATTCCCCCGCCGTATAAAACACGAATCCCTGCTTTTTCAAATAGTGCATCTGCCTGGCAAACCGCCCCGGCGGCGTAAATCCGCCCCGCACGCGCGACTCGCGGCTCGGCAAGTCGATCATGTGGTACTGAATTACCGGAACCATGCTTGCGCCGTTTTCCATTCTCAATCCAGATTCGGCTCTTCGATGATGCTCACATCGGAATCGCCCCGCGTCAAAAACCAATTCCGCGGATTGCAAATGATTTCCTTCGCATCCCGCGAACACGCCATGAACTGCGGCGACTTCCGGATTCTCCAGAAGCCATGCGCTTTCAATCGCTCCTCCACCAAATCGTCCAGCACGTCCGTCACCAGGCTGCCCGCGCGCAGCTCCATCGCCCGGCGCAGCGCCACACCAAGCAGCGCATCCACGATCTCCCGTGCCACTCCCCGTTCGTTGCCCCCGTCAAAACAAATATCGCTGATGGCCGCCTTGGCCGGCCCCGCGCTCGAGCCTGCGCCGGAAAGGCTCTTCCGGAAAAAGAGCACCACGTACCCCACCAGCCGTTCCTGCTCGTATAGCCCGACGATTGCAAATTTTTTTCCCGGCTGCCGCTCGAACTGCCACTTGAGAGATTGCGAGTCCCTCCGCACAGCACAGGTCCATTGCGCCGAAGCTCGTCCCCAGAGTTCGTCAAATTCCGTTCCGAATCCTGGAAGAACTCTCGCCGCATACTTCCCGCCCTTGCGAAGTTTCCCAACCCCAACGCGCATCGGCACTGACAGCGCATTCAACAATCCACGCACAGGAGCAAACTCTGCCGCTCCCTTAAGTCCGTTCCCCGCGTACAACAATTTCTGATACCGATGAATCCAGCCCATCTCCACCCAGCCCATGCTCCGAAACAATCCCGCCGACTGCTCGTTGATTCCCAAAGTAATCATCGTCGGAAACTTCTCCCCTGCCGCCGTCACCAACCGCTTTCCCAGTCCCTTCCCGCGAAAGTCCTCTCGTACAATAAAATCCAAAATCCAAATCGCAGCTCGCGTCTCTCCTACCGCTTTCACTTGCACTGGGATCGTCGCCAACTGCCCCACAATCTCGTTTCCATGAACCACAACCCACAACGGAACATCCGCAACACTCGTGTTGGGATTCTGAAGGTAGTGCCAGTTCCAATAGGCGGGCTCGCTTTTCCGCGCGTCGCCGGCAAAGGCCACACGCAGAAAACGCAGCAACGCCTCCGTCTTCTCGACTCTAAATTGCTCGATGCGAACATCTTCGACCACGCCGCCTCCGGTACGCGCACGGAAACAAAAACGAAAGCGTTGTTACCTTGGATCGCACTGAAGCCACCGCGGGCCCTTGCACAACCAATCCCACAGCAAGGATGGGATTGTACATCGCTTACGCAGAGCGGGCTTCAGCGATGCGAGTGGCCGAATGCTGGCTTCCTCCCGCAGATGTGCTATCGTCCGATTGCGAGCAACTTCGCAGTCTCGCGCACACACTCCCGTCCTGTTCCATCAGAGGAGCAAAGGAAAAATGGCAGAGCGCCCCGTACTTGTTGGACTGATACCCCAGGCAGTTGTACTCGACCCGGGCGACCAAATCTCCTGGATCTCCGACGCCGGCAATCTTCGCGTCGAATTCGACGTCAACCGCTGCCCCTTTTCCTCGAACATTTTTCAGGCCCCGGCAGGAATGCGCCTGCTGAGCGGCCCGCCCCGCCCCGGCCTCAAAGCCGCCACCTACAAATACCGCGTCTGGCTGAATGACCAGCTTGTGGGCCAGGGCGAGGTCATCTTGCGGGAGAAGTAGCAGGCCAAATAGAAGTAGGAGGCCAGATAGGAGTAGGAGGCCGTAGAAAAAGCCCGGCAGCGCAAGCCGCCGGGCTGAGAATGGAAGTGGAAATAATAGGTCGTCCCGCGAACTTTCGCCCGAACCGAGGACGCGGGACGTGGCAACGAAAGATTACGACTTGGGCTGTTTGGCGATAATCAAGGCCTTGATCTTTTCGTAGGTTGCCGCGGGCACGATCTTCTTGTTCAGCAAATCGGTCTTCACGCGATACGGACGCCCGTCAATGATTTTCTGCGAATACGCATCGCCAATGCCTGGTAGCGCTTTCAACTGATCTTTCGTCGCGCTGTTGATGTCCACCAAATCGCCGGCCTTGGGTGCAGCCTGCGCCGCAGCGGGCTTTGCTGGCGCCGCCGAAGTCTGCGGATGCGAGTACGCCATACTCACACCCAAAATCAACATCAGCGCCGACAGAAGTATCCTGCTCCATTGTTTTTTCATTTTCTTCTCTCCTTTTTTGTTCCTACAAATTCGAGATTGCGATCTTTGTCCTGCTCTTCCGCTTCGTGGCTTCTACCGTTGTCCCTCTGTTTTGCTGATACTGTTTTGTTGCTTGGGCACTGGTGCTGCGAACTCTCTGAACTGCATCCGGTGCAATTACTTCGCAGGTTTGTAGCCTGCCTTCACTGCGTCGGCTTCCAACATGTATTTTCCCTTCTTGGTCTTGCCGTACCAGCGCGTTCCCTGCTTATGGTATGTGCCAGTTTGCGTGTTCACCCAGACCATTCCGCTCGCCTTGGGCTGCGCCGAAGTCGTGGAAGCAGCAGAAGGAGAAGGAGCGTTAGGCGGACTAGGTGCGCTCGCATTCGAACCGCCCTGCGGTTTGCTCGAGCCGGCCGGCTGCGGAGATTGTGCCCGCAACGAGTGAGCGTCAAAAGCAAGGGCAATCGCAATGAGCGTGGACGCCACAAGCAGGGCACAAGACCGCTTCTTCGCGTCGCGTTTCATCGAGTGGCTGAACATTGGAAGGCGAGCCTGCGGGAACGCAGGCTCGCTGGAATTCCGGCATGATGGCGAAGAAAACGGGTGAAGTCAATACGGAAGACGGCCAGATAGAGTGGCCAAACGAACAGTGAACGCGCTGGCTGGTTCGAACCGCTTCTGGCAATCAGGATTGAGTGGGCTATAAGGGCCGATCCAAACGGGGAGAACTCTTTGCGACGGTGGGAGGGTAGCCGTCAGTCGCCGGCAACGGCGGCGCGAGTCTGCTCGACCGATTCTGCGAGCCCGCGGCGGACGGGGCCGAGCACGAACGCCGGTACCTCGCGCTCCGGGGCCAGCGAAAGGTTGGTGGCGCGGCGGGGAAACTCGGTGCGGAGATCCAACTTCATACCGGCTTCGCGGAGGAATTCAGCGGAGAAACCCATGTCTTCCGCACGGTCAACGCCCCAAAACCAGAGTTTTTCCTCATGGCGCTGGAGGAAGTCCAGGGACTCTTCCAGCTTCTTCATAGCCCGGTCAAAGGAGGAAGCCAAAAAGAAGACGCCGAGGTTCCAGGCGTGCCGCGGGTAGAAAACCTGGATGCGAACGCAATACTTCCCCGACTGATTGCGTTCCATGCTGCAGCGATAGTCGTTGCGAACGGCGACGGCGCGAGTTGGGATCTTCTTCGTGTTCATAAGGTCCTGAGGTCTTGGCGCTAGAGCTGGGGAGGCCATGGAAAATTGTCTTCCGGTTTCCGCTGCGTTCCGCCTGCGCCAGGGCTCGAAGCATAGAAAGGTCTGGGCGCATCTCTGGGTGGAAATCAGCTATCTGGGAGACAGCTATAGGCTACCGGGGCGCGAAGAGAAAGACAAGGGCGCCACGGATATTTGTAAAGCATTTATTTTGAGCAAGTTACACTAGACTGTGCTGCCGAAGCCTTTGAGTTTTTCCGGCATCATCTGGAGTTTGCCCTCTTTTTTCAGGCGATCTTCGAGGGCCGTTCGAAAGGCCTCGAACGCGAGGGAACGCTTATTTTGCAGGACGGCGTCGGAGATTTCCTTCTTTTGTTTCTCAAAATCCTCGGGTTTCGGCTCTTGTTTGTCGGCCACTCGGTATACGAGCCAGTTTGCACCGAGGTTGAGGGGCGGGCCGACATCGCCGGGTTTCAACTGAAAGGCGGCGGAGAGCTGTTTGCCGCTGGCGACATTCGGGATGGAGCCCGAGCGGGCAAAGTCATCGCTTGTCTTAGGTTCCAAACCGAGAGCTTTGGCGGCAAGGTCGAACTTTTCGCCCGATTTGACTCTCTTGGACAGTTCCTCGGCTTTGGAGCGAGCTTCGGCGGCGGCTTTTTCCTGCTTCAAATCGGCCGTGACTTTGTCCCGAACCTCCTCGAGAGAGCCTTGGTGGGCCGGCAGAATCTGTTTAATGGACAAGACGAGGTAGCCACGATCCGTATGCAGGGGCAAGCTCAATTCACCCTGGTGCAACCGGAAGATCGCATCGCTGACCTTTACTTCCTGGGAGCTGCCCAATTCGAGCAAGGCGTCCGTCGCGGCCACCGGACGGGTCTCACCAACCGTAAGGTGGTACTGCTTGGCCAGGTCGTCGAGAGAGACCTTGTTGGATTGGCGGATAGCCTGGGAAAGCTTGTCGGCGATATCGCCGGCCTGTTTATCCGCCTCCGAAAGGAGCATCGGAGTGCGAATAGAATCTTTTACCTCATCAAAGGTTTTGGTGTGGGCAGCCTCTTTGTCGATGATTTTGAGGATGTGGAAGCCGTACTGCGTCTTAACCAGGTCCGAAATACTGCCCTTGGGAAGGGTGAACGCTGCCTTTTCGAACTCCGCAACCGTCTGGCCCCTGACAATCCAACCCAGATCTCCGCCTTTGTCCTTTGTCCCGGGGTCTTCTGAGTACTTTTTCGCGAGATCCTCGAAATTGGCGCCCTTTTTGGCTTGATTGAGAATATCCTGCGCTTTCTTCCGGATTTCCTCGACTTCAGCGTCGGTCTTCCCCGCGCCTACGGTCATCAGCAAGATGTGCTCGACGTGGACACGATCGGGCACCTGATATTGCTGGATATTCTGCTGGTACTGAGCCTTCAATTGATCATCAGAGATTTGCAGGCTCTGACGGAACTGGTTGACATCGAGAAGGGCATAGCGGACGACACGCTTTTCCGGAACTTGATACCTGGCCTTGTTTTTCTCATAGGCGGCGTTAATTTCGGCGTCGCTTAGAGTGATCTTGGCTTGCAGATCCTCGGGCTTGATGAACGCGTAGTCCAGCTTCACCTTTTCATTGCGGTAGACGAACTCTTCCTGGAGCTCGGCAGGGCCGGCGCTAATGCCGTCGGTTACCAGCTTCTGAAACTTCTCCTGAAGCATTCCCTGCCTTACGCTATCTTCGAACTCGGAAACGGTCATCTGCGCACGGGATTGCACCAAGGCGGCGTATTGATCCGGGGCGATAGGAACGCCGTTGTTGAAGGCGGCAGGCAGAATGAGCTTGATGCGCTCGGCAATCTCATCGTTCGAGACGCGGATGCCGAGCTGGCCGGCTTCGTACTCCATTTCTTTCTGGAGCAGGAGCTGGCGAAGAATCTGCTGGGCGTAATAGGGTTCCAGCATGGGCGGCACTTGATTGCGCTGCTTAATCTGGTTGAGCTGCTGGCGAATTTCAGCGACGGTGATGGTCTGGTCGCCAACCTTGGCAACGGCATCGCTGGAAAGACGCGTGTCGCCAGGGCCAGTCGGCACAAGGTAGAGGAGCATGCCGCCGGACAAGACGAGAACAATGACCCCGAGAAAGATTCGGGAAAAGAGTTTTTGCGCGTTTTCAGAGCTGCCAGCCATCCGCTGAATCCCCCAGGTCCTAAGCAAACATATCATTATAGGAGATTGTGGGCATGCGCCTCAAATAGAATCGTGGCTGTCCGTCACCCGGGCAAGGTGCAGTCTATATGAACCTAAATTCAATATCGGCGATGCAAGAAGGTACAATGAGCGCGTTCTAGATTTGACGGGAGGGAGGACTTATGCGCGTTCTTCTGGCGGGCCCCGACTTTGAAGAAAATCTTTCCATCCGATATTTAGCATCTTCCCTGCAGGCGAAGCGGCACCAGGCGTTGTTGGCGGTGTTCAATTCGGCCAACGATGTGGAGGCGGTCGCCGAACAAGCGGGTGATGCGGATATCGTTGGACTATCCGTTTGTTTTCAATCACGCGCGCAGGAATTTCTCGCCGTGGCACGCCGGATCAAACAACTCTACCCTGAAAAACTGATTGTGGCGGGAGGACATTATGCTTCGTGCGCGGCAAAGGACCTTCTGGAGCACCATCCCGAACTTGACGTCATCGCGATTCATGAGGCGGAGCAAACGCTACTGGAGATCGTTGCAGCTACGACAAATTTGAAGGAGGACTTGCCGAAGGTTACCGGCATCGCCTATCGGGAAGACGGCCAGGTGCGATTCACGCCAAAACGCCGCACGATGGACGATCTGGATACTTTGCCGTTTCCGGAGCGGCACGGGCGGATCCATAGCATTGCCGGAGTGCCGACCAGCTTTCTGATGGGGAGTCGCGGATGCTACGAGAACTGCGCATACTGCTGCATCACAACACTGCACAATCTGGCGCCCGGCAAGAAATTTCGCCAACGCAGCGTGGAATTGATCGCCGACGAAATGGCGGAGCTTTATCGCGAGCGGGGGACGCGGCAGTTCGTATTTCACGACGACAATTTTTTGGTGCCGGCGGTGGCGCATAACAAGACGCGCATCGAGGGATTCGACAAGGCGTTCAAGAGCCGCGGCATGGAAGATATCGCACTGCTGATCAAGTGCCGCCCAGCGGATGCGAATTTGGAAGTTCTGAGCCGCTTGAAAGAAATGGGGCTGGTGCGCATTTTCATGGGGATCGAATCGGCCACGGAAATGGGGTTGCTGACGCTGGACCGGCATCAGACCGTGGGGCAATCGACCAAGGCGCTCGAGATTTGCGCAGAGCTCGATATTTCGGCGCAATTCACGATAATGACCTTCAATCCCGACGCGAATCTGAACACGCTGCGGGCGGACCTGGCGTTCATGCGGAAGTTTGCAGGGAATCCACTGAACTTTTGCCGTGCCGAAATTTATGCCGGTACGCCTCTTGAGAAGCGCATGATCGCGCTAGGACGCGCCCGAGGCGACTATCGCGCGCGGGAATACAGCATGTACGACCCGGTAGCGGACCTCGCGTGCACCATCTCGCTCGACCTGTTCTACGACCGCTCCTGGGGCGACGGCAGCCTAATGCAAAAGACGATCGGGCTCGACCACATGATCGCAGTTCGCAAGCGGTTCCATGGCCGCGACGACTTGTGCGAACGGGCACACGCTTGGGTGCGGGCGGTAAATCTCGACACGCTGGAGCTCTTGGAGGATGTGATCGAATTGAGCGCAGCAGGAATGGGAAAGATGGATGCCGCGGCCCTGCGAACGGTACGTATGCTGCGGGATCGCGAACAGCGGAAACGAAACGAGTTTTTGTTGCAGGGACTGCGATTAAAGAATGAACTGGACGAGTTCGAGTTGCCCATTCGAGCGAACTCTTCGGTGAGTTCGCCGCGATCCCGATTGGGCCGGCAAGTTGCGGCGGCTGTGTTGGCGATAGGAGTACAAGCGACTCTCGCGACCGGCGCGGCGATGGCGGAGCCGACGACTGCTCCCATGCAACAAACGGGAGGCGCACAGGAGAAATGCTGCACCCTCGGTGGGACGGTGACCGATCCGTCCGGGGCTGAGGTGGCGAACGCGGCGATTACGATTACAAACATTGCCACGAATCGTGCCATCTCTCTGAGTACCGACAAGACTGGGCAATTCACGGCGAAAGATCTGGAAAGCGGCAAGTACGACGTTAAGGCAGAGGCAAAAGGGTTCAAGACGACGATCGTGAATGGTGTTGAAGTTAGCGCGGGCAAGGCGGCGCGAGTGGATATCCGGCTGGAAATGGGTAATTGGGGTGGATGCTGCGAATACGCCGCGGCTCCCATGAAAGCGCGAGAGGATTACGTGGCGAAAATGAAGCCGTTCACGTATATCGTGGGTGAAGCGGAAGACAGCGACACACTCAAAGGAATCGCCAAGCTGGTCTATGGCGATCGAAACATGTGGGTAAGGATTTATGAAGCGAATGTGGATGTGTTGGATGGCTACCCCAACCTCGACAAGCTCGGCTATGGATTGTCCCTCACCATCCCATCGTTGTTCCAACCCGAGCCAAAGCTGGAAACAAAGGTGCTTCCGGTTTATCCGCCGGAGGCCGCCAGCAAGCACGTTCACGGCGAGGTAGCGATGGATGTAACGCTCAATGACGATGGTACGGTGCAAGAAGTGAAAGTCATCGAGGGCGATCCTTTACTGGCCGACGCGGCGACCGCGGCCGTAGAGCAATGGAAGTACCATCCGCGCACGTTCCACGGCAAGCTGGTGAACAGGATCGTCGTCGTGCTCAGGTTCGAGAAGAGCGGAAAGGTGCATTAAGTTCGGGGCAACGCCAATTTAACTCTTAGTGTTGAGCGGCGTCTTTGGCTGCAACCGGCATTTTTGAACGAGCGCGAAGCGACGAGAAAGCGCCAGAAGTCATTCTGAATGCTTGCCCTTTGGTACAGCCTCCTCAACTGGGTACGTTTGTACTATCGCCAGCCGGCGGGCTTCTTGCAAAAATCCGGTGTTGGCTGGGCCGATGTGTGTAAGGCCCTCCACGGCCTGCTCGTGCTTTATACGTGCGTCGCCCTCCGGCGCAAGGGGACAACTCCATCGTGGCTGCAGAAGTGGACACTCGGCATACGGCTGGCTCGCCCGGGGCGAGCGGCGGGAAAATTTCTGAGCAAATCCCTCCGGCGGGACCGCGGATGAATGCTGTTGCATGTGAAATCCCCATTATCGCAACGGGCGCGAGACCCGTGGGAGAGGGAGAGCAACGCGAACTCTTCACGGAGGAGACCAGCACAGCTCTGGTGTTTGAAAACGGTGGAGTGCTGAAGCTCGCCGCGGCGGTGGCGCCCGGGCAACTACTCTTTCTCACGCACAAGGAAACGAAGCGGGAAGTCGTGGCGCAAGTGACGCGCAAGCGCGATTTTCGGCCGATGATGTGTTACGTCGAGGTGGAATTCAGCGAGCCCGCTCAGGGATTTTGGGGGATCGAGTTTCCCAAAGTGCCGGAGACGGCTCCAGCGCCGGCTTCGGCGCACGCGCCGCAAAAAATGGTGGACGAACCGCCGCAGATGCAAGAATACATTCTCGCGGACGAGCCAGCCGAGCCTACGGCCGCTCCGAGCGCGGAGGAAATCTCGGCGTTGAAGGATGAAGTGGAAGTGCTGCGCGAGCAACTGAAACTGTTGCAGACGCAAATGGTGACGGGGAATTCGCCCGTTACGGAAGCGAGCCCCGAACTTTCACGTGCAACTGCGCCGGAACCGCCGCAGGTTCCCGCCGAAGTGACTGCCCCGGCTCCCGTTGTTGCGCGCGCACCAGGCGAACAGTTGCTGAAATCTTTGAGTGGCCCTGGCGAAGCGGCGCACGGCGCGCCTACGGAAATTGCCAGCGCTCTGCCACGAACGCACCCTGCTCCACCGCCGCCAACGGAAGCCGCCGAGACGCCGTTCAACGAAGAAGATCTGCTGCCGAAGCCTGCGCCAGATTTCAAGAGTGCGAAGCCGCCGGCTACGCTCGCTGCCGAACCAAAGCATAAGGTTGCCGCGGCCAGCGGGTCTGCAACGATGCGTAAAGACTTGCTTTTTGCGGCGTTTGTGATCATCACGGCGGGAGCAGCGTGGTATCAGAATTTGCTGCCGTGGATGTCGCATTCGAAAAACGCATCGCCAAATGTCGTTTCAGGCGGCACGGCGCATCCTGTGCCTCACGCACCACAAAAAGCGGCGAACGCCCAAGCCGATGAAGGCAAGCCCCCGCAGGCAGGCGAGGCAGCTAAGACTCCGGCAAGCGCGAGCACGCCCGATACACTGCAAGCGGCTCAGGCAGGGACGCCACAGCCGGCCGCAGGGCCCGTGCCCGAGACTCCGGTAGCCGGCAAGCCGACGCGGGACGCGCCCGTCGATGCGGCGCCTGCGGTGGAGAAATCTGTGGTTGCGGCCTCTGCAGGTAAGCGATCGCCGGTGGCTTCGTTGAGCAAAGCGGCGATGGTTTCCGAAGTGCCGCCCGCCGACGACACGGCCGTCGTTCCGCCGAAATTGATCAAGTCGGTCAAGGCGATTGCGTCGCCGAATGCGCTGCAAGACTTTGGAGGAGGCACCGCCGACAACGTGACGTTCGACGCTCTGGTGGACGCGTCCGGCCACGTGAAATCGGTGAAGGCGCTCTCTGGGCCCCCCGCATTGCGAAACCCCGCCATGGAAGCCCTCAAGAAATATGTATACGAGCCGGCTACGAAGCATGGGAAGCCGGTGCCCGCGCATGTGACCGTCACGGTAAAATTTTTGTTCGAGCCTTAGTCGTCTCCAGGCGGCAGGCTGCCCGATATGACTTGCCGTGTTGCATTGCATCTATCCGTGGGGAGAACATTCTTTATGATCACTCGGCAACTGGGGACGGCTGGGCCGGAGGTCTCCGCGTTTGGATTGGGATGCATGGCCATGTCGGGAATCTACGGGCCATCGGATGAAGCGGAAAGCCTTGCGACGATCCACGCGGCCGTCGATCAGGGAATCAACCTCTTCGATACCGGCGATTTTTACGGAATGGGGGACAACGAGCTATTGGTTGGCCGCGCTTTGGGAGGCCGCCGCAAAGACGTCCTGCTCTCCGTGAAATTTGGGGCGATGAGGTCGCCCAATGGGGCGTTCATTGGTGTCGACACGCGCCCTGCAGCGGTCAAGAATTTTCTCTCCTACACCCTGCGGCGTCTTGGGACTGATTATATTGATATTTACCGGCCTGCCCGGGTGGATCCCGCTGTGCCCATTGAGGAGACGATCGGAGCGATCTCCGAGTTGATCAAAGCCGGGTACGTGCGCTATGCCGGGCTCTCGGAAGCTTCCGCCGAAACAGCGCGGCGGGCCAGTGCGGTTCATCCGATTTGCGATTTGCAAATCGAGTACTCCGTCATCACGCGCGGCATCGAAAAAGAAATTCTGCCTGGTCTGCAAACGCTCGGCATCGGTGTGACGGCGTACGGCATTCTTTCGCGCGGACTGCTCAGCGGTTCGAAACCGGGCGCTAACGGTGATTTTCGGGCGCATCTGCCAAGATTCGCGGGCAACAATTTCGAGCGAAACACGGAACTCATGAAGTCGTTTGGAGATATCGCTCAAGAGAAAGGCGTGACTCCCTCGCAGCTTGCTATTGCCTGGGTGTTCGCGCGAGGCGCGCAAATCGTGCCACTCATCGGCTCACGGACACGAACTCAATTGGCAGAAGCCCTGGGTGCGCTGCAGATCCGGTTGGGAGCAGAAGATTTGTCGCGCATCGACGCTTGCGTGCCGCATGATGGAATCGTTGGAACGCGCTACGACGAAAACCAGATGCGCATGCTGGACAGTGAGCGCGGTTCCCCGAGCCTTAAAAGAGATGGAGCGTAGAGAATTTCTCACGTTGCTGGGCGTTCCAGCTTGCGCCGAGCTGGCGCGGCACATTGGATTGCAGAGCGCACTGGGCAATGCGGACATCTCCAAGGCCGACATAACGATTCGCATCTCTCCTGTAGAGATGGAAGTTGCTCCGCACAAGCTCATCAAGACCACCGGATACAATGGCAGCGCGCCAGGTCCCGTGTTGCGGCTGCGCGAAGGCCAATCCGTTTCGGTGGACGTGTTTAACGACACGAAGATTCCGGAGTTGGTTCACTGGCACGGGTTGTTCGTGCCGTCCGAGGTGGATGGCTCGGAGGAAGAAGGGACACCCGTGGTGCCGCCTGGCGCAGTGCGGCGGTATTCGTTTGTCCCGCGGCCCTCAGGAACGCGCTGGTATCACAGCCATGTGCACGCCGGGCGGGATATGAAACGCGCGACGTACACGGGGCAGTTCGGTTTCCTCTACATCGAACCCAAAGAAGAGCCGGGACAGTTCGATGCGGAAATTTTTCTGGCGTTGCATGGATGGGACGCTTCACTGGACAGCCAGGCTGAGGGCACTCTCGAAGTCACCTACGGGGTTTATTCCATGAATGCCCACGCACTGGGGTCAGGCGAGCCGCTGCGAGTGAAGGAGGGGCAGCGGGTGCTCTTTCGCTTCCTGAACGCCAGCGCCACCGAACAACATCGCATCGCTTTGCCTGGCCACAAATTTAGGGTTGTCCATCTCGACGGAAATGCAGTGGCGGTGCCTCGCGAGGTTGACGTGATCGAGATGGGTCCCGCGGAACGGGTGGACGCCGTCGTCGTGATGAAGCAGCCAGGCGTGTGGATTCTTGGCGAGGCTAATGATCAAATGCGGAATGCCGGGCTGGGCATCGTAGTGGAATATGCGAACGGCAGCGGACCGCCGCAGTGGACCGCTCCCGCGAAAACACCCTGGGACTACACTTTTTTTGGACACGAGGCAGAAACTCCCGTGCCCGCGGGCGGAGTCGTGCCACTCGTCTTCCGCAAGAAATTCGCCGGCCACAACTGGGTGGATAATTGGACGATCAACGGAAAATCGTACCCGAAAACCGATCCCATTCGGGTCCGCGCGAATACCCGGTATCGTCTTAGGTTCGACAACCAAAGCGACGAAGCCCATCCCGTTCACCTGCACCGGCACAATTTCGAGTTGACCAGGTTCGCCGGCAAGGCAACAGCAGGCGTGGTGAAAGACGTGGTCGTCGTGCCCGCCAAAACGCAAGTCGAAGTGGATTTTATGGCCGACAATCCCGGTCCAACGCTATCTCACTGCCATCAGCAGCTACACATGGACTACGGGTTCATGACGATGGTGCAATACGAGGGCTGAAAATCAGGAAATGAGCCCGGTGTGCCAGGGCGATAGCGTGAGAAACCTCGGAATCGCGCGTATCATCGAAGTTCATTGATGATCAAACTCAAGGCCGCTCAGAAAGGGATCACGCTGTTTGTGCCGGCGGTTTTTCTAGTTCTCTTGGGGACGCTCGACCAAAGCGCAACATTGAGAACGGCACAAAATGCCGCGCAACAGCCTTCGGGTGGGGGCACAGCTACGTTTTATCGCGACGTGCTGCCGATTTTGCAGGAGCGGTGCCAAATTTGTCATCGGGGAGAGGGCATCGCGCCAATGCGCTTCGAAACCTACGAGCAGACTCGGCCCTACGCATCGGCCATCAAGCTGGCAACCCAGAGCAGGTCTATGCCGCCGTGGTTCGCCGACCCACGGGTAGGCCGCTTCTCAAACGACCCTTCGCTCACGGCGCCTCAAATCGCAGCGTTTGCTTCCTGGGCGGATGCGGGCGCCCCTGCGGGCGAGGTGCGCGAACCTTTGCCGCCTCCGCATTGGGCAGGCGGCTGGACCATCCGGAAGCCGGAGCTGATATTGAAAATGCCGAAGGGCGTGGCGATTCCCGCGGATGGAGACGTCGAATACACCTACGAAATTGTGCGGACAGGATTTAAGGAAGACCGCTGGGTGCAGGCCGTCGAAATACTTCCGTCGCTCCGCGCGAACGTGCATCACGCGGTCGTCTACGTACGGCCGCCGGATTCGCAGTGGATGCTGCACGCACCCGTAGGGGTGCCTTTCACTTCTTCCACACTGACGGATCCCGACGATCGCCGAGGCGCCCATTGGACGGACAGCGACGTGCTGCTCGTTTACGCGCCGGGAAGTTCGCCGGATACTTGGCCAGATGGCTTGGCAAAATTAATACCGGCAGGGTCTGATCTAGTCTTTCAGATGCACTACACAACCAACGGCCATGCGGGCAGCGACCAAACCAGCGTGGGACTAATTTTTGCGAAACAGACTCCCTTGAAACGCGTTCTTACTCTTCAACTGACGAACGATCACTTCGTGATTCCTCCCGGGGCCCCGGATTATCGTGTGGAAGCGCGCGGCACTCTACCGAACGACGCGACGCTGCTCAGTTTTTTTCCGCACATGCACTTGCGCGGGAAACGCTTCGAGTACAACATTATTCACCGAGATAAGAATTCCAGAGTGAGACCGGACCAGGAAATAGAACCGCTGCTGGACGTCCGTTATCATTTTCACTGGCAGATGAGCTATCGGCTAGCGGAACCGCGTTTTCTGAAAGCGGGAACGGAGCTGCAGGCGGTCGCCTGGTACGATAATTCGCCCAACAATCCGCATAATCCGGACCCGCAAGCGGCCGTGCGCTGGGGCGAGCAGACGTACGATGAAATGATGGTGGGATTTTTCGACGTGGCGGTGGCCGCGAATCTCGACAAGCCCAGCTACTTCATCCGGCATTGAGGGAGGCTCTCGTTTCGAGAGGAACGAATATGGAAATCAGCGGCGCCTATGTGCAACTGAGCGTGAACGACGGCACCACCATGCGTGCGTGGGTGGCGCGCCCAAAAGCAGAAGGAGCGTATACGGGCCTGCTCGTCTTCCAGGAAGCATTCGGGGTGAACGCGCACATTCGCGATATCGCCGGGCGCTTTGCGCGCGAAGGTTTTGTGGCTGTGGCGCCGGAGCTTTTTCATCGCACGGGCTCGGGAGTGGACGTGCGGTATGACGATTTTCCCAGCGCTGTGCCTCACATGAAAGCGCTGAGCGACGTATCGATGGCGGTGGACCACCGCGCCGCGTTCGACTGGCTCCGCGGAAGCATCGGGCCGGATTTGCCGATTTCCGCGATTGGCTACTGCATGGGCGGACGAGCGGCATTTCTTGCGGCGCTCACTTTGCCGCTCGCCGCCGCGGTTTCCTATTATGGCGGCGGGATTGCGGCTAACGCGTCGAACGCCGGGCTGCTGGGCCGCGCGACAGGATTGCAGGCTCCCGTACTCTTCTTCTGGGGCGGGAGGGACAAGCACATTCCGCCGGAGCAGGTGCGCGCCGTAACGGATGCACTGCGCACGGCGGGAAAAAACTTCGTCAACGTGGAGATTTCCAACGCCGACCACGCGTTTTTCTGCGACGCGCGCGCCAGCTATAGTCCCGAGGCCGCGCTGCTGGCCTGGCCGCTGACGTTGGCGTTCCTGCGTGCGAAATCGTCTTAGCGTCTCGCCGAGTCTCATCGCGAAATCAAGATGGATGGTCAAAAATCCGTGTAAAAAGGCCGACTGTCCTTTTGGCCATACCCCCTGCCCTAACGTCTAGTAGTCGCAACTGCTATTTGCTGTTTAACTACCGCAAGACCCAGCGGGCATTCGCGTTCTAATTACTGTGCTAGATTTCAAGATTGGCGGCATTGGTGCGCAAAAACGCATGAGCCCACAGACACCACACGACCCGAACCACCCCAAGATAAAGCGCGTGGAGGTGTATTGGCACACGGTTACCTACAAAACTGTGGCCATCTACGCCGTGCTGCTTGCTGCAATTATTTTCGCGGCGCTCTATCTCATCAATCCAAGTGTGTACACGCACGCGTATGAGGCGTGGGCAAGAACGGTCAGCGGCGGCGACTCCGGTGCCGAACCAATCACGCAGACACAAGCAAAGTTCGTCAATCTCGACGGAAAAGTGCAAGTAAAGAAGGTCAACTCCGTGCAATGGGTGGACGCCGACTTCCACACCACTTTGGATAAGGGCGATCAAATCCAGACTTCGGCGGACGGCGCGGCGCGCATCACCTTTGCGGACGGAACGACGTACACGGTGAAGTCCGGCACCTTCATTACCGTGGAAGAAAACTCCATGGGGCGCGAGCAGCCTTCCAGTTCGGCGGTGCACATCAACACCGGGCAGGTGGACCTCAAGACGCCGAATTTTTCCTCGCCCGATTCCAAGGCAGCCGTCAGCATGGAAGATTCCAGGGCGCTATTGGGTTCGAATAGCAGCGCGGCCGTCAAAGCTGACGCCACCAACAAGGAAAACGAGATCGTAGTCTCCAGCGGAAGCGCGGAAGTGCAGCGCGGCCAGGAGAAAGTAGAAATCGGAGCTTATCAGAAGGTGAGTTACGCGACAGGCGGACCGATTACCAAGTCTGACGTGCTGGCGCCCCCGGATCTGAGTTCCCCCCGCAACTTTGAACCTTTGATCGTCGAAAATCCGAAATCCGCGTCCATCCGTTTTGAATGGAAGCCGGTTCCTCAGGCGGTTTCCTATACGCTGCGCATCAGCACAACAGCGATGTTCACAAGAACGGTCAAAGAAGCGGTGGGAGTCACGGGAACCGGCGTGGACATCTCGGGGCTGGATGGCGGCGACTACTTCTGGAACGTGACCGCCACGAACGCGAAGAAGGAAAATAGCGAAGTCAGCGAGACGTTCCGGTTTACTCTTGTCGCGCAAGGAAAAACCCAGGAGATGTATCTGGAAATTACCGGCACGCAGATTCATGGCCGGGTTGTGGAGATCATCGGCAAGACGGAACCGGGCGCGGCGCTCATCGTGAACGGCCAGCCCGTGCCCATCATTGCCGCGGACGGCACCTTCCGGCATTTTACGGAGCCACTCGAACCTGGCCAGCATACGATCGTCATCATCGGGGAAAATCGCCGCGGCGGCACGAATCAGCAGAAGGTGACGATCGTTGTGCCGAAGTAAAAGTTTCGAACGTTGATCATTTTCGATCACGCCAGAAAGAAGGCGCGAGCGCGACTTTGCGCTCGTCGCCAAGTCCAGAGACAATGGTCTAGTTGGCCGCACGGCGGTTCACACAGACCGTGAAGAAGTTAAGCAGCTAATTGCCGGCTGGACGGCGGAGAGGTTTTCTCTGCAGGGGGCGGGGGGATGAATAAGAACGGTTACAACCTGAGGTCGGTGTTTAGCTTGTTTTCTTCCGACCTCGCCATCGATCTTGGGACGGCGAACACGCTGGTGTTCTCAGCCGGCAAGGGCATCGTGGTAAACGAGCCTTCGATCGTGGCGATTAATAAATCCAGCGGTGAAGTCGTGGCCGTCGGCCGCGAGGCGAAGGAAATGCTCGGCCGCACGCCGGGCAACGTCGTCGCTATCAAACCTATGAAGGACGGCGTCATCGCCGACTTCAAAGTCACTGAAAAGATGTTGACGTATTTCATTCAGAAGGCGCATAACCGCCGCGTGCTGGTGCATCCGCGGATCGTCATCGGAGTGCCAAGCGAAATTACGCCGGTGGAAAAGCGCGCCGTGCAGGACTCCGCGTATCGCGCGCGCGCCAGCGAAGTCTATCTCGTGGAGCAAGCGATGGCAGCGGCAATCGGTGCAGGTCTGCCGATCGAAGAGCCTTCCGGCAACATGGTGGTCGACATCGGCGGCGGCACGACGGACATCGCCGTCATCTCCATGAGCGGCATCGTTTACTCGCGTTCGGTGCGCGTCGCCGGCAACGAGATGGACGAAGCGGTGATGCAGTATTTGAAGCGCAAATACAACCTGCTCGTCGGCGAACGCACCGCGGAACAGATCAAGATGGAAATCGGCTCCGCCTATCCGCTCGAAAAGCCGCTGACCATGGAAGTCAAGGGCCGCAACTTGATCGAAGGCGTGCCGCGGACCGTCACGATTGACGATAGCGAAATTCGCGAGGCACTTAGCGAATGCGTGGCGACGATTTTGAACGCCGTGCGCGTGGCTCTCGAACGCACACCTCCGGAGCTTTCCGCCGACATCAGCGATCGCGGCATCGTGCTCACCGGCGGAGGCGCATTGCTGAAGAATCTCGACAAGCGCATCCGCGAGGAAACCGGCCTGCCGGTTTCCATCGCCGACGACCCGCTGGCCTCCGTCGTACTTGGCACCGGCAAAATGCTGAGCGATTTTAAATTGCTGCGGCAGGTTTGCATCGACTAACGGATTTGTTGGATTTGATGAGATTGCAGAAATCTTAATCCGCACAGGGCTGCGCCTGTGCTACTGGACTCCATGGTCGGCATCCCTTCTCGCCACAGATCATTGTTCCTGCTCGGCGGCGTCGTGCTTCTGCAGGTGCTCCTGCTGGCCGTGCAAATCAAGCGCGACTCGCAGGGCCGGCTGATCCGCGTTTGGACGGTTGGCGCGGTGTCGCCGTTCGAACGCGTCGGCGCTCACGGCATCAGCCACATTCGCGACACCTGGAATCACTATTTCGCTCTGCAAAACACGTCGCGCGAAAATGAAGAATTGAAGCGTGAAAACGGGGCTCTGAAGCTACAGATCACGCAGCTACAAAGCAAAGCGGTTGAAGCCGACCGCCTTGCCGCGCTGCTCAAGTTTCGCCAGACAAACGTGGACGTCCCCATGGTCGCGGCTCGGGTCATCGGCGGAAGCGCGGACTCCGCCAGCCAAACCATTTATCTCGACCGCGGCGAACGTGACGGCATCCGCCGCAACATGGGCGTCATCACGCCCGACGGCGTCGTCGGCAAAGTCATCGAATCCTACAAAGACACTGCACAGGTTTTGCTTCTCACCGATAAGGAGAGCGGCGTCGGGGCGATGCTTGCGGATTCGCGCGTTCAGAAACCAGTCGGCGGCACGGGTGAGCCGCTGCTTCAGTTGAAGTACGTCGCCAACGAAGACACCAGCGTAAATCCTGGAGACCGCGTGGTCACCAGCGGCATGGATCGCATCTTTCCGCGCGACTTGCCCGTGGGAACCATTGCTGACGTCAAGCCCGGAAGCACGTTCAAGCAAATTCGCGTGAAGCCCGCCGCGAATCTCGAGCGCCTGGAAGAAGTGTTCGTGCTGCTCACGATGAAACCGCTTGAGGCCAGGAAAGATTCCGCTGATTCGAACGCCGCTGCACCGGCTGCGGCAACTCCTTCCGCCGCTTCCACAAATCCCGCTTCGCCTGAGAAACCATGAACGACACCTTCGACATTCGCGGCGGCGAACTCCACATCGAGGTTCACAAATTCCGCGCTGGCGCGATTATTTTATCGACCGCCTTCGCGCTGGTGCTCCAGGCTTTTCTCCCGATCTATTTCCCGAAAGCCTCGATCCTCGATCTTCCGCTTCTCATTGTCATCTACTTCGGGCTGAGCCGGCGGAATCCGTCTACCGGATTGCTTCTCGGCATGGCCATCGGCATTTTGCAAGACAGCCTCAGCGGCCCCACCGTGCCGCTCGGACTCTACGGCATCGCAAAAACCATCATCGGCTACCTGGCTTCCTCGATTGGCGCTCGCCTCGACACCGAACATCCGGCAGCGCGTTTCGCTTTGACGATCGCCTTTTTTGGCGTTCACCAGGGCGTCATTGCGCTTACGCGGCGCCTGCTCCTCTCTCAGCCTGAGCCCTGGTTCACTGTCCATCTCGGCATCGCCGCCCTCGTCAACGCCGTCGTCGCCGTCTTCCTCTTCCTGCTCCTTGACGGCTTGCGCAAACCCTCCTAGTTTTTTATTGCCCCAACAAATATTGCTTGAAGTCATCGTAGGCGCTCGACATTGGCACTGACAATTTTTCCCGCTTCAAGTAGGCAGCCAAGCGATCGGGCAGCGGCGGGGCCGTGCCGATGGCACGCTTTACCACCTCGGCGAATTTTGCTGGATGCGCTGTGGCCAGCACCAACCCCTGCGCGGGTTCGGAATGCGCGCGCTTGTAAGCTTCCCAGCCAAGCACGCCTACCGCGGTATGCGGATCGGCAATGTATCCAAAACGATCGTGTAATGATTTCATCTCCTCGAGCGTCTCTTCGTCCGTCGCGGCATGCCCCCAGATTTCGCGCCGCACATATTCAATCCGCCCTCGGCACAAATCCAGCAAGCGCGGAAAATTATTCGGATTGCCGACGTCCATGGCGTTCGAAAGAGTCTGCGTTGCCGGGCGCGGATGAAATTCTCCCGAACGCAGATACTCGGGGACAACGTCGTTCGCGTTGGTGGAGGCTATGTACATCGCCACCGGCAAGCCGATGCGCTTCGCAAAAAGTCCAGCCGTCAAATTGCCAAAATTTCCGCTGGGCACCGACACAATCAGCGGCACCGACGCCACTGGCAACTGCCGGTACGCCGCCACGTGATAAAACATTTGCGGCAGAAGCCGCCCGATGTTGATCGAATTCGCCGATGTCAGGAACGCACGCTTATTCAGCTCCACATCCGAAAATGCCTGTTTCACCAGCCGCTGGCAATCGTCGAAGCTCCCCGCCACTTCCAGCGCGGTGATATTTTCCCCGAGTGTAGTGAACTGTTTCTCCTGCGCTTCGCTGATGCGCTTCGAAGGGTAAAGAATCACCACGCGGATACCCGGCACGCCGAGAAATCCATGCGCCACGGCGCTTCCCGTGTCTCCGGAAGTAGCCACAAGCACCGTCAGCGGCCGTGTCTCCGCGCGCACGAAGTAGCCCATCAGCCGCGCCATGAATCGCGCGCCAAAATCCTTGAAAGCCAGTGTGGGCCCGTGAAACAACTCAAGAATGTGCAGTCCGGGCGAGAGCGACACCATCTTCACCGGAAAATTGATCGCTTCCGCCACAATCTGCCACAGCACTTCTTCCGGCACATCCGGCGTGGCGAATGGCTTCACCACGCGAAAACAAACTTCCGTGAACGGCAGTTTGCGAAACTCTTCCAATTCCTGCGGCGAACGCCGCGCGATTTCCACCGGCAGATAAAGTCCGCCGTCCGGCGCCAGCCCTCGCAGCACCGCGCCGCGCAACGAAGTCAACGCCGCTTTGCGCCCCGTGCTCCGGTACCTCATCGCGGGCGCTCGAGCTGCCCGCGAATTTTCGCAAGAAACGCCGCCGCATCAAACGCCGGATCGCGCAGTTCCGCCACTTGCAGCGTGCAATGCGCGAGTGCCTCGTAACTCTGTCTCCGCGCCGCGATCAATGTGGGATAACACCGCGCCACCGTCTCTCGCGGCGCTTCGCCCTTCTTTGGCCGGAAAGCCCCGCGCCACAACACCGGCTTGGGATCGCTCAAATACCGCTCGATCAAAAGCTGCTGCTCTTCCGCCGACGCCGCGAGATATACCACCGTCATCCTTCGCCGCATGCGCAGCAACAAATTATTCCCCGTATAGATCACGCTGCCGGTGGTATCCAGAACCAACGGTTTTTCCGGCTCGCGCTCCAGGCCCGTCAGCGCTTCACCTAGCGTGTGAATTTCCTCTTCGAGATACTGCGCCTCGCGTTCCGCATATTTCGCGCTATCCGGCCATCCCATCCACGCCGCCACCCCATTAATCCCGGAATATCCGCCTGCCGCCAACCGCGAAGCCAGCTTCTCTTCAATCCGGTCGTCGCAAGAAATTGCAGTCCAGCCCTCCCCGGCTAACTTTTTTGTCCAAAAGGTTTTTCCAGCACCGGACATCCCGACAAGGGCCAAACGCAGAGGCGAGGAAGGTTCACTTTGCATGAGAACGATACAAATACGATAACGCGCGCCCCATCGGGCGAGCAAGCCTTCGGGAAGGTGTCGTTTCTTATCCGAACGCAAACGCGCCTTAAGACCACAATTTCTTGCCAATTGCGCCAACCTCATGAAACATTCTGCACCCCTAAACGTCTTATGGAAAAGAGGAGGGTCGTTTCTCATGAAAGAAAAGCGCGAAAATCCTGGCGACCTGCTTCAGGGAACCCTGGACCTCCTGATTCTCAAGGCTTTAGCACGCGGCCCCATGCATGGCTACGGCGTCGCCGAGTGGATCCATCAAACCTCCGAAGACGTCCTGAAGGTCGAAGAAGGCGCCCTCTACCCCGCCCTCCATCGTCTGGAGTTGCGGGGCCTGCTCTCCGCCGAATGGGGCACTTCGGACAACAACCGCCGCGCCAAATTTTATTCGTTAACGGCTTCGGGCAAGAAGCAGTTGGCGCAAGAGACCGAGTTCTGGCGCCGCATGTCTGGCGCCGTCGCGCGAATTCTCCAAACCGCCTAGCTCTGTACAGGAGAAATTCATGTCTTCACCTTGGTGGAACCAGACCTGGCTGCGAATCAAAACTCTTTGGAAGCGGCCCCAGCTCGATCGCGATCTGGAGGAGGAAGTCGCGTTTCACCTTGCCCTGCGCGCGGAAAAAAACCGCCTCGCGGGAATCACTCCCGAGGAATCTCACTACGCCGCCCGCCGGCAGTTTGGAAACCCCACCAGCGTGAAAGAGAGGAGCCGCGAAATGTGGACGCTCGTATCGCTCGAAGGTTTGTTTCAGGACATTCGCTTCGGCGCCCGTAAGCTTTGGAAAAGTCCGGGCTTCACCCTCGTCGCCGTGCTCACTCTTGCCCTTGGTATCGGCGCGAACACGGCCATTTTCAGCGTCGTTAACGGCGTGCTCCTCACGCCGCCGCCTTACCCGGATCCACAGCAACTCGTCACCACGCGCGACAACGATTCTCTGATGAACATCACGGACATTCAGCGTCAGATGCGAGCTTTTTCCAGGATCGGCGGAATCACTCTCGATCAGATGGACTTCACAAGCGGCAACGAGCCTCTCCGCGTTGACGCCGCCTACGTCACCGCCGGATTTCTCGATCTGCTCGGCGTCCGGCCGATGCTCGGACGTCTCCTGGCGCCCGAAGAAGACGTCAAAGGCGGCCCGCACGTTATCGTTATCAGCTACGAATTCTGGCGCGATTTCCTGGGCAGCGATCCCGGGGCGGTCGGCAAAACCGTGCGACTCAGTGAAAACGACTATACGGTGATTGGAGTCATGCCCGCCGGGTTCGCCCCACCGCGCGAGCACGCGGCCCTATATGTATCTCTATGGGCCGCCTATCCCGAAGCGGCGATGTATCGCGGCGTTCACTTCATGAACGTCTACTGGCGTCTCAGGCCCGGCGTGACTCTGGCGCAGGCGCAAGAGGACATGTTCTCGTTGGACCACTATCTGGCGGAACACTATCCCGACCACGAGCGCAAACGCAAAACCGTTCTCGTGCCACTGCAGGAATTTGTGGTCCGGGATGCGCGCACCGCGCTGCTTGTACTTTTGGGCGCCGTCGGCTTTGTTTTGCTGATTGCTTGCGCTAATTTCGCGGCGCTGCTGCTCGCTCGGAATGTCGCGCGCCGCCAAGAACTGCTCATTCGCGCCACGCTAGGCGCCAGCAAAGCTCGCCTGGTTCGCCAGTCGTTGGTTGAAAGCACGCTTCTCGCGCTTTTGGGAGGCGCCGGAGGCCTGCTGCTGGCGGAAGCCGGCACGCCGCTTCTCTTCTCCTTAAAACCAACCGCTCTGAGGCATTTCGCAAGCATTCCGATGGATACCCGGGTTTTCCTCTTCGTATTGGGGGTGTCTCTTTTGACCGGCATTTTTTTCGGCATCGCACCCGCTTTCTCCGCGGCCCGCGCCGATTTTTCCGAATCTCTCAAAGAGGGAGGGCGCGGGGCGGCCGGAGGTCCTACAGGCAGCCTCCTGCGCAAGTGTCTGGTGACAGCGGAAATTGCGCTCGCGCTCGTTCTGCTTGTCGGCGCCGGCCTTCTCATCAGGGGCTTTTCGCGTTTGCGCGCCGTTGATCCCGGCTTCAACGCGCAGAACGTGATGACCATGTACTTGCAGCTGCCCTCCACGCGCTACGCGGAAATTCCCCGGCAAACACAATTCCGCCGGCAACTCCTCGAACGTCTCAATGCCCTTCCCGGTGTCCAGGCCGCCATGGTCTCCAGCATTCCGTTTGGAAACAGCTACCTCAGCCACAAAATTGTCGTTGATGGACAGCCTCCCGTTCCCGTCGGCACCGAGCCTGTTGTTTCGACGCTTTCTGTGATGGGCGACTACTTTCATGTCATGCAGATTGCCGTTCGAGCGGGCCGGGGGCTGAATGACGCGGATCGCGAAGGGCAGCCACTGGTCGCTCTGGTGAATGAAGAGTTCGTCAAACGCTTTTTCCCGCACGAGAATCCAATTGGCGGGCGCATCGATTGGGCGCTCTCCACTCCGCCACGCAAATGGATGACGATCGTAGGCGTGGTGAGCGACACCAAAGACGACGCATTGGACCAGCCTGTCGAACCCACGGTCTACGCGCCTTTCTCGCAAACCGACGAGTCCTGGCGTCGTTGGATGACGCTCATTCTCCGCACTGCTAGCCCGTCACCCGCCCTGGTGGACGAGTCCAAAAAAATCGTCTGGAGCCTCGACAGCCAAATCCCCATCAGCGAGATTCAGCCGCTTACTGAACTGCTCGGCGTCTCTCTCGCACAGCGTCGTTTCAACATGATCATGCTGGGCATTTTTGCCGGTCTCGCCCTGCTCCTCTCCGCCATCGGCATCTACGGCCTCATGTCCTACTCGGTTGGTCAACGAACTCATGAAATTGGAGTGCGCGTCGCCGTCGGTGCACAGCGTGGAGATGTGCTGGGGCTGATTCTAGGCGAGGGCGCAAAGATCGCCCTCGTTGGCATCGTCCTGGGGACGGGAGCCGCACTCGCCTTGACTCATCTCATGACCAGCCTCCTTTTCGGTGTGAAGCCGTCCGATCCAGCTACGTTTGGCGTCGTCGCGGTTTTGCTTGGTGCCATAGCCTTGCTGGCCTGCTACATCCCCGCGCGCCGCGCCACCCGCGTCGATCCTATGGTCGCTTTGCGCCACGAATGAGTGGAGTTCCTTCTTCAAGCGAAACCTTGACCAAGACCATTAGCACTCACTTCCGCACTGGCCCCCGTGTTTTCCACAGGGTGTTGACCAAGCAACTGTCCTTTAGGACGGCTTGCGGCCTCCCTCCCCAAGTGCTACGTTTAAAAAGACTTTGCTGCGTTCACACAGCACTAGTCCGGCAGTGATTCGGGAGCCCTGAGGAATTTTTCGAATTCTTTCCTTCGAAAAGAGTTTCGACGGACACTTCGATACCCACGCTGAAGATTTTTTCGTGACGCGAGCATGTCCCGGCTTCTCGCGGGGCGGGCGACGATTCGCCCTGATAAAAGCGCCGTCCGTTTGACGAGCGTAACAAAAAACTCGCGCGCGGGGTTTTCGTGTCGTACTGGTTTCGCAACGACAATCGTCTGCCACAGGCCAGACTGGCCATCGCCTCCTACGTCATCGTGGGCATGGTCGGCTTGTTGCTCCTCGGCTTCTGGAAACTCCAGGTCGTGGACTCCGATAAATATGGCCAGATGGCCGAGCGCAATCGCGTTCGCTCCATCCCTATCATCGCGCCTCGTGGCCGCATGCTCGATCGCGATGGCCGCGTCCTTGTCGATAACTATCCGTCTTTCAGTATCCTGCTGCTCCGCGACGATCCCGCTCTCATCGACAAGAATCTCCCGGCGATCGCCGATGGCCTCGGCATCCAGCTCAGCGACCTCAAGGATCAGCTCGAGAGCACCAAGAATCTCCCGAAATTTCAGCCCATCGTCATCAAGCCCGAAGCCACCAATGCGGACGTCGCCTTCATCGAATCGCATCGCTCCGACATCCCCCTGCTCGAAATGTTGATGGTTCAGCGCCGCCGTTATCTCCCCGGCGGCTTCATGTCTCACGCCAGCGGGTACGTCGGCGAAGTCAGCGAACAGCAAATCGAAGCCAGCAACGGCAAACTCCGCCCCGGCGACCTCGCCGGTAAAACCGGCCTCGAGCGCCAGTACAACGACATCCTGACGGGCACCGACGGCATGCGCCGCGTCGTCGTCAACAGCGTTGGCAAAGAAGTCAAAGATCTTGGACGCCTCTCCGAGCAGGAACCCATTCCCGGCAAACAGATTCAGCTCACCATCGACTACGATTTGCAGCAGGTCGCCGAGGAGTCTCTCGGCGCGCGGCCTGGCGCCGTGGTTGCTCTCGATCCGCGCACGGGCGAAGTGCTCGCCATGGTGAGCCGCCCTACACCTGATCCAAATGACTTCGCCGTCCGCATTTCTGCCGAAGAATGGAAGAGTCTCAACGACGACCCTCTCCATCCTCTGCTGAACCGCGCCATTCAGGCCCAGCTCGCGCCAGGCTCCGTTTTCAAAATCGTGACCGCCACCGCCATGCTCGAAGAGCATGTTCCCGAAGAGGGCTTCACCACCTTCTGCCCCGGCTACGGCACCTTCTTTGGCCGCCAGTATCACTGTTACGTTTTCTACGCTAAGAGTGGTCCGAAGTCCCACGGGGTACTTGGTCTGCACGACGCGATCCTGAAATCCTGCGACGTCTTTTTCTACAACGTCGGCATGCGTCTCGGCATTGACCGCCTCTCCTACTACGCCATCAAGCTCGGCATCGGCCGCAAGACCGGCATCGATCTTCCCTCCGAAGAGTCCGGCCTCATGCCTACGCAGGAGTGGGTGGAACGCACCTTTCATCGCAAGTGGTACGCCGGCGAAGTCATCTCCGTCGCCACGGGACAGGGCGCCGTTACCACCACGCCTCTGCAGCTCGCCCGTATGATTGGTGGCATCGCTTCCGGCGGCGTCTTCAAACAGCCGCACATGCTCAAGGACGCGCCCAACGTCGGCGAAGAGCGTTTTCACATCTCCGACACCACCATCGAAAAAGTGACGGACGCTATGTACGGTGTCGTCAACGAACCGGGCGGCACCGGCGGCAGGCTCAGACTTGCTGGCATCGAACTCAGCGGCAAGTCCGGCACCGCGCAGGTCATCGGCTACGACAAAATGAATCTCGTGAAAAAAGGCTCGCAGTTTGCCGACAACGCGTGGTTCGTGGGCTATGCGCCAAAGCGCGATCCGGAAATTTGCGTGGCCGTTCTCGTTCAGGAAAGCGGCCAGCATGGCGGCGAAGCGGCCGGTCCGGTCGTTCGCGACATCGTCAAGGCCTATTACGATAAGAAGGCAAAGAAGACACAAGGCCAGCTCACCGCAGACGACAAACGGTATGATTTAGGTCATGGCACGGCAGCAGCAGCCACGTTTCAGACGCAGCCAATCGTGAAGCCCGCGGCCGCCTCTGCCGCTATGCCCGCGCACGCTGCCAGCGCCGAACCGCAGCGCTAAGTTTGAGTTTTTGTGAAACACTTTTTTGGAATACTTGGGAGCAACGAAGCAGCGAGAAAAAATCAACACCATCCAAGGTATCCAGCTGTCAGCTCGATACCGAGGAAACTCAAAAGTTCGCTGCAAACATAATTCTTGGGGACTCTGTCTTTGACTTTTAACTTTAAACTTTCGACTTTCAACCTCTTCAAATGAAAGACTCACCCGGCACTCGCGACTACGACTGGTGGCTCCTGGCCATCCTCGCCACCATCTGCGCTCTCGGCGTGATCGAGATCTATTCCGCCACGCACGGCAGCTCTCTCGCCGGCATGCAGAACAAGCAGATCCGTTGGCTGGTCATAGGCTTCGTCTTGATGTTCGCTCTCTCCCGCCTCGACTATCACCTCATCCTCGACCAGGCCCCTGTCCTCTATCTCATCGGTATCGTCGCCCTCGTCGCCGTCCTCGGCTTCGGCCACACCCGCTTCGGCGCCAAACGCTGGATTCCCGTCCTCGGAGAATTTCTCCAGGTGTCGGAATTGGTCAAATTGATTATAATCATCGTCTTGGCGCGCTTCTTTGCGGAAGTGCGCACCGATGAGCTCTCTCTCCAAGACTTAATTAAGGCAGGGCTCATTGTAGGGTTGCCGCTCGCTTTGATTCTCAAGCAACCTGACCTTGGCACAGCGCTCGTTCTCGTGCCTTTGCTTGTCGTTGGCGCTTTTCTCGCGGGCCTCCAATGGAAACACGCCGCGGCAATTGCGCTCATCGGGCTCCTGATGCTCCCCGTTGCGTGGCGCGTCTTGAAGCCTTATCAGAAAGAAAGAGTCACGTCGTTCATGCATCCAGAAGAGGACGCTAAAGGCTCCGGCTATCAAGTGCTTCAATCTAAGATTGCCGTCGGTTCCGGTGGCTTCTGGGGTAAAGGGTTTGGCAACGGTACGCAAAACCAGCTCGGCTACATCCCCGTCCGTTATTCCGATTTCATCATGTCGGCTTGGGCGGAAGAGCAGGGCTTCAAAGGCGTGCTACTTGCCCTTGGGCTGTACATGGCTCTTCTGTTACGCTTGGTACAGAATGCCCAGCGCGCCAAAGACCGCGCCGGAATGTTTCTTGTAATGGGCGTCGCAGCAGCGCTTGGTTTTCACGTTTTAGTAAACGTGGCGATGGTCATCGGTGCTATGCCCGTGACCGGCATCCCGCTTCCTCTCATGAGTTACGGGGGTTCCGCTACGTTGTTTGTTTTCCTGGCGATCGGTCTGGTTATGAATGTTCGGCTTCGCCGCTTCGTTAACTGAACTTGCCGCCAGTCCCGCGCAGGGGTTTTGCTCAGGCATATCCCGCCGGATAGGTAATGGTGGCCCCCGCTTTCCAGGGGCCATAGGAACAAGGATCTTAGAGTGAGGACAGCATCGTCCGCCGTTGGCCCGGAAGCTTTCCGGCAACGGACCAGCCTCGTAAGCAAGAGGAAGTCTCCCTCCGGCTTCGAACGTCAAGCCATCTCGATATCAGTGTGGCCTGCGCGTGTCCCGGTGCAAACCGGGCCGGCCCCGATTTACTGGACCCCCGACGGGCTTAAGCTCGCGGCGATGCGTCCTGTCGGCCCTTTGCGGCCGTACAGAAACGTGACCTCCGGCTCCGCCGGCGTCACCAACAGTCAGGAGTTTTCATGTCAAAAGAATTGGTTATTTCCGCGGCCTCCCACGAACGGCGCGTCGCGATTCTTGAAGAAGGTCAGTTAGTCGAAATCTACATCGAGCGCGAAAAAGAGTTCGCCCTCGTCGGCAGCATCTACAAAGGCAGAGTCACCCGCGTCCTCCCCGGCATGCAGTCTGCTTTCGTTGACATCGGCCTCGATGGCGATGCCTTCCTTTACGTCAGCGATGTCTTCGAAAATCTCGAAGACTACGATCACGGCCACGCTCATACCGATGCCCCCACCGCTGTGGCCGCCTATTCGCCTGCGCCTTCCAACGTTGTCGAACTGCTTCCCGGCGAAACGCTCGCTCGCGCCTCTTCGTCGCACGAGCATGAAGAAGAGCACGCCCACGAAGCTCACGGTGAAGAAGCTGGGCACGCATCGTTGCACCACGAATCTTTCGAGCACGAATCCCTGCACCACGATTCCCTTTCCCACGACGAGCATCCCGGCGTTGTCGAAGAGCCCGTTACGGAAGGCGAAATTGCCGACGCTCATATCGCCGAAGTCCACGACGAAAGCCATGACGAAGCGCACCACGCCGCCGACGAGCGCCAGCCGGACTCCAACGCCTCAGCGCCACAAAATTTCTCGCCCCACTATAATCCCACGCAAAGCTACGCTCCTCGCTCCTCTGCGGGTGGCGATCGCGGCGGTCAGAATTACGGCCGCGGCTCCGATCGCGGCGGTGACCGGGGTGGTGATCGAGGCCGTGGCGGGCGCTGGGGCCGGCGCGGTGGACGCCATCGCGGTGGGCGCCCGCAAGGCCCAAGCGTGGGTGGACGCAATCTTCCGCCTTCCAAATACGCTTCGCCGCAAGACGGCGAATCTCGCGGCAACGAGTCTCGCGGTTATGAAAATCGCGGCCGCGATCAACGCGCTACCGAAAATCGCGGTGGCCAGCCGCGCGGTTTCGAACCTCGCGGCCCTGCGCAGCGCGGCTTCGACCATCGCCCGCCGGATGCTCCCACTTCCTCCGCCTCCGGCAGTGTCGCGGAAGAACCCATCCTTCTCCCCGGCGAATCGCTCGCCAAGTATCGCGGCAAGCCTGCCGTTGCTCCTCCGCCTCCAGTGATTGAGCCGGAAATTCACGAGCCGCAACCCGATTTTGAAGAGCCAGCTCCGCGTTCATCCGGCAACCTGGCCGGCGCTCCCGTTCCCGCCACCGGGCCCGGAGTTCCCCGCCGTTTCTCCGGCGGTCTTCCCCGCTGGGTCCTCGCCGACGCCGGCTCCGAATCTGAAACCGCGCCGGCGACGGAGAGCTCAGAAGCTGCTTCCGGCGAATCTCTCGCCCCATCGCGCGAGGCTACTGAATCTCCGCTCACCTCTTCAGGCCCAGCCGAGCCTCTCCGCTCCGACCCCGAACTGAACGAACAGCAGGCCGCATCGCTCGCATTCGAACTGGCGGAAGCAAAACACGAAGAAACCTCCGACCACGCCAAAGCCGATGCCCTTGCCGGCGGCGCCGAGTTCGAAGAGGACGAAGCGGAAGAAATTCACGCCGCGGCCCAAACCGAACTTACGGAAGAGGAAGCGGAAGAAGAGGACCGCCAGGAAGAAGCTCACCTCGACGCCGCCGAAGATCAAGCTGCCGCCGAGACGGAACTCTCCGAGGATGAAACCGAAGAAGTGGAAGAGCATCGCGCCGCGAATCGCGCCGAATTCGAAGCCAACGCCGCCCACGAAAGCGCAGAACACGCCGCCGCTCTCGGTGATTCCGAACACGTCGCCCACGAGCACACGGAACACGAAGACACTGAACACGAACACCACGAGCACGAAGCTGGCGAGCACCAGCACGCCGAATCCGAAGTGATCGAAGCTCACGCAACAGAAATCTCCGCCGGGCCGGCCGTCGTCGAGGACGACGTCATCCTCCTTCCCGGCGAAACGCGCGCCCCGCGCATCGGCGGCGCTTCGGCTCCTCGCGAAGATTTCCCGCGTGATTCCGCCCGTATCGGCGGCAACCCGCGCGCCCGTTTCCAGCGCCCACAGCGCGGTGGGCGCGATCGCGGCCGCGGTGGACGCCCCGACAGCCGTGGCGGCCGTCCCGATCGCGGTTCAGATCGCGGTGGTGATCGCGGCCCGCGTCCTTCCGGCCCGCGGTTCGAACGCCGCCCCAGCGGTCCCGGCGGTCCCCGCCACGATCGCGGTCATCGCAGCCACTCCGGTCCGCCTCGCCGTCCCCAGCTCATCAGCGAAATGCTGAAAGCCGGTCAGGACGTTGTTGTCCAGATCGCCAAGGAACCTCTCGGCAAGAAGGGCGCGCGCATCACCAGCCACGTCGCTCTACCCGGCCGCTTCCTGGTCTATATGCCGACCGTTCATCACACCGGCGTCTCGCGCAAAATTATTTCCGCCGAGAACCGTTCGCGCCTCCGCCGCCTCGTCAGTGAAGCCGGCAATATCTATCCCGGCGGCTTTATCGTTCGAACCGCCGCTGGCGGCGCCACCGACGACGAAATCCGCTCCGACATCGAATTCCTCGGAAAATCCTGGAACGAAATTAAGGAGCGTAGCGAGCAGCGCAAATCTCCCGCGCTACTCCATCGCGACCTTAACCTTGTCGAGCGCATTCTCCGCGACTACGTCAGCGACGACTTCACCGGCATCTGGATCGACAACGAAGAGGAATACGGCAAGATCGTCGAGTTCGTCAGCCGCTTCCAGCCTAAGCTCGTCAGCAAGGTCAAGCTCTATACCAAGGAAACCCCGATCTTCGAAGAGTTCGGCATCCAGCACGAGCTCGACAAAGCCCTCCGCGCCAAAGTCTGGCTCAAATCCGGCGGCTACATCGTCATCAACCACACCGAAGCCCTCGTCGCTATCGACGTCAACACCGGCAAATTCGTCGGCAAAGGCTCCACGCGTCTCGAGGACACGATCGTCAAAACCAACCTCGAAGCGGTAAAGGAAATCGTCCGGCAAATCCGCCTGCGCGATCTCGGCGGCATCATCGTCGTCGATTTCATCGACATGGAAGAGCGCCGCAACCGCGAAAAAGTTTTGTCAGCGTTGCAAATGGCCCTCGAACAAGACAAAGCCCCTTCCAAGGCTCTGTCCTTCAACGAGTTCGGCCTTGTTTGCATCACTCGCAAACGCACCAAGCAAGCGCTCGAGCGGGTTCTCTGCCAGCCCTGCCCCTATTGCACCGGCTCCGGCATGGTCAAGTCCATCCCCACGCTCTGCTACGAAATCCAAGCCGAAGCGCGCAAGATGGCCACCGCCGAACACGAAGGTCCGAATCTCACCCTGCGTGTTCATCCCGAAATCGCCAAAGCCCTAAAAACCCGCGAGTCCATGCTCATGGACGAACTCGAGCAAACCTCGCACAAACACATCATCATCCAGTCCGACGCCACCCTCCACTGGGAGCAGTACGATATCTACTGACGAAGCGGTGAGGCAGTCATCCTAAGCGCCTCACCCGCGAAGGGATTCATCTAAGAAAAAGGCCGAAACTAAACCGGTTTCGGCCTTTTTCTTTAGCTGCTTCTATCCCATGTTGCTGTACGGGGAGGGGCTCGCCCCCCTTGGCTGCGCCTTACCCCATTCCGTTCGCTTCTTCCGCCAGAAATCCTGTATCCTTCCACCTCCCCGCTACAGCGAGGTGCCAATGTCCGCAGAAGTTGAATTCCTCTTGGAACAGAATAAGCGCCTCATCTTCCGCTTTTTCGACGAAGCCTGGAACCAGGGCCGCCGCGCAGCCATAACCGAAATCTTCACAAAAACCGCGGTTCTTTACTCCCGCAACCGCGAGTGCCACGGCCCTACCGATTTTTTGCACTTCTACGACATCATGCGCTCGCTGTTCTCGCAAATATCCATCAAACCCATCGTCTCCCTTGCCGAAGCCGATCTAGCCTGCGTGCACTGGCGACTCGACTGCGTCCACAAGCCAACCCGCACGCCCGTCTGCATCACCGGCATCTCCATCTGCCGCGTCAAAGACGGCCACTTCATCGAAGCCTGGCAAAGCTGGGACGCCGCCGGCCTCGCATCTCAGATACCCGGTCTCGTCATTCCGTAGAGGATATTGGCCGGTTCTCGGCAAGGGGGAACTTCATGATCCGTTTTCTTTGCAGCCGTCGTTTTCTCGCTGCTTCCTCCGGCTTTCTCCCCACAATCCTCGCGTTCTTTACCGTTTATGGCTTAGCTCACGCCAGCCGTCATGGCACGAGCCTCCCCCTGGCGCCACGGGCGCGCAAACCCGAACTCTGACTCTACTGCCTTGGGTTGGCTACCTTGTCGTGCAGGTGGACAAAAGCAGCGCCCAGTCCAACGCTGGGCGCTGCTTCTCGTGCGCGCTGGCGCGCATTCGCTATTGTTGAAGCACCTGCAGCAGCGCCGTTCCGTTGGGAACACCCCAGCCGCTGACCGCGTCGAATCCCGGTCCCGCCTGATACCCGACTCCGGGTTCCGGATGCGAAGCGTTCTGGCCAATCGTAATGTCCGTGCAGCCGGTCGCTCCACGCGGCTTTCCGTTCTGTGCGTTGCCGTACAAAAGCGGAGTCAGGAATCGCTGCTGCAGATTCGCCTTCAAGTTGGAATTAATACACGCAATGAGGGAGGCCCAGAGCGGCGTTGAAGCGCTCGTTCCTCCATTGGGGAAGTCCTTTCCCATGAAAATCAGATCGTACAGCGGCGGTCCGGCCAGCGCCGCAACATCGGGCACCACCCGTCCATCGATGCTCGGCTGATTCAGCGACTGCACTTTCACGTTTTGCCATGCTGGCCTGTTGAAGCTTACGCTGACGCCTCCGCCGCTGGATCCACCGCCTTTCGATGTTCTCTCGCCCGGCGCCTCCCACCAGATTTCTTCGGTCGGATTTCCTGTTCCGCCAACGAGCATCGTTCCTCCCACGCTCAGGCTGAACGGGCTCGAACTGGGGAAGTCCACGTGTGCTCGCCCGTCGGTCAATTCGTCACCGGAACCATCGTCGCCGGAGGAGACACACACGTTTACGCCGAGCATGGCCACCGCCTGCATCCTGTCGTTGATTTGTGTCCTCGCCGAGCTCGACCAGTCCGGAGAATCTTCCGGAGCTCCCCAGCTCACGGAAAGCGCTACAGGCTTGGCCGGGTTTCCGCTGATCACTTTGTTCAGCAGGTCCACCCATCCTTTTTGCGTGAATGGCGCGAAGTATACGAAGATCTCCGCCTTCGGACACAAACCAGCCACAATCTGGATGTCCATGTTCACTTCTATGCTGTCGTCCAGTTCATTGTTCCGCTGCGTCGGCGGTAACCCCTGGATTTGCTGGAGCGTCAGCGAGCTGATGCCCACCGACACGGTCGTCACTTGCGCCACCGGCAGATTATATTTTTGGCAGAACGTCTGCAGATCGTCCGCAAAGTAGCCGCCTCCAAACTCCGCGATGCCGATCTGCTGGCCTTGCCCCTGCCCCGGCGGAAAACTGTAGCGCTTCTCCAGATCCGTTGGTCCCAGGGGTTTCATCTTGCTCGGCGAGGTCGTTGCGCTCGCCAATTTCCGGCGGGCCACTCGCCGCTCATCAAGCCCAAACACTCCGGTGACGATTCCATTCAGCTCGCTCGGAATTTCGATGGTCCCTTCACGGCCGCGATAGTCACCTTGCTCCGCGCTGCGATAGATTCCCAGATTTGTTTGGAATGCCTTGTTCATTTGGGCCACCGTCCCGCTCACTCGCATGCTTCGGGAAGGCAGTGAAATTTCTTCGACTCTGAGACCTTGCGCTTCCATGGACTTGCGCACGATCTCGGCGTCCGCCGCCTTAGCCCCGTAGTTCGATTCAAATTCTTCACGGGTCATGGTCTTTTCCGGCATGCTGTCCGCCGCGGGCAAGCTTCGCCCGCGCAACGTCAGCGTTACCTCCATCTGCGAACTCGGATCGGCGTCACGAAGCCGGCGCGCGCCGATCTTCGTTGGCCGCTTGCTGCCTGCCAATGCCATATGTGGGGAACTCATAATTTTCCTCCTTGCGGATTAGTCGAATACTCTGGTGGGAGAGAGAAGCGTCCAGGACGCTTGGTGCCGGCTATTTACGCAAATTTCTTTGCGGAGGTCAAGTGCTTTTTCCGTAATCTTCTTGTCGTACTGGGACAGGGAAACACTTCGCATGCCTGTTTCCGGGTCCCCGCCACCTGCGCGGCAGTCCGGCCGTCTTTCGGCCACGTATCCGCCGTCTGTTCTTTTCACTCCTTGCAAGTCCCTCTTCCTGACGCGATACTGGGTTCATGTCCGCCGTCGCTTCCAGTCCCGCCCTTCGCGTCGCCGGTCTGCGCAAGTCCTATCAGGACGTCGTCGCCGTCAACGGCCTCGACCTCGAAGTACGCGCCGGCGAATGCTTTGGCCTGCTCGGCCCCAATGGCGCGGGCAAAACAACGACTGTCGAAATCTGCGAAGGCCTGACCGATCCGGATTCCGGCGAAGTGGAATTGCTTGGCATGCATTGGAGCTCCGACGCCGAAAAACTCCGCCAGCGGCTCGGCATTCAGCTGCAGGACACGCAGCTCTCCGAAAAACTAACGGTTTTCGAAACGCTCCGTTTGTTTCGCAGCTTCTTCCATCAAGGTCCGGGCGCGGCCGAAGCCATCGCTCTCGTGCAACTCGAGGAAAAAAAGAATTCTCGCGTCGGCAATCTTTCCGGCGGCCAGAAACAGCGCCTCGCACTCGCCTGCGCGCTCGTCGGCGACCCTGATTTTCTTTTTCTCGATGAGCCCACCACCGGCCTCGATCCGCAAGCCCGCCGCCAGCTCTGGGATTTGATCGAGCAATTCAAATCTTCCGGCCGCACCATTCTCCTCACTACCCATTACATGGACGAAGCCGAGCGCCTTTGCGAACGCGTCGCCATCATGGACAACGGGAAACAAATCGCTCTCGGCAGCCCCCGCGAATTGATCGCATCCACGTGTGCGGAACACCTGGTCGCGTTCTCCGCTGGCGCCAATGCCCACGCCGTCGATATTCCGGCCCTGGGCAAAATCCAGGGCGTTCGCGGCGTCCGATCCGAGAACGGCACGGTCGAAATGCAAGTCACCGAATTGCATCTCGCGGTGCCCGCGCTTCTCGCGGAATTAACCCGCCAGAATATTCCGCTCACCGAACTCAGCACGCACTCGGCAACACTTGAAGATGTGTTCGTCTCGCTGACGGGGCGTCACCTCCGCGATGAATGAGGAAAGTACATGAGTGAGTCCTCCGCCATCACCGATGTTCGCGCGCGCGCTGCGGAGCGGAAAGCTCCGAGCGGCAAGACGTTCGCCGAGCATCCGCTGGTGCAATTGACCATCGTCCGCTTCCTCGAGACGCTTCGCGAGCCGGAAGCCCTCTTCTGGATCTTTGCATTCCCGATCCTTCTCGCTGCGGGGCTCGGCATTGCGTTCCGCAACCGCCCCGCCGAAGTTCTAAAGATCGCCACCACCAATCCCGTGCTGGCGCAATCTCTCGAGCGCGAAAAACTTCTGGCAGTCCAGTTGCTCGACATTCCCGCCGCCGAAGTCGCCTTGCGCACCGGCAAGATTGCCTTGCTTGCCGTTCCAAACGCTAACGGTTCCGTGGTCTACAGCTACGACGATACCAATCCGGAAGGCCGCACCGCGCGCATGCTGGCGGATCGCGCCGTGCAGCAAGCTGCCGGACGCGTCGATCCTGTTGTTTCCAGCGACGCGATTATGCGCGAACCCGGCTCGCGGTACATCGACTTCCTCATTCCCGGTTTGCTCGGAATGAATCTGATGGGCAGCGCGATTTGGGGAATGGGCTTTACGGTCGTCGATGCCCGCCGCAAAAAGCTCTTGAAACGCTTGATCGCCACCCCCATGCCCAAGCCGTACTTTCTGCTTTCCTACGTGCTCTCGCGCATCCTGATGCTCGTCGCGGAAGTTGGCATCGTGCTTGGATTCGGCGCCTTGATCTTTCACGTTCCGGTGCGCGGCTCACTGCTCGATCTGGCCGTAGTGTGTCTCCTCGGCTCGCTGTCGTTCAGCGCGATGGGATTGCTGCTTGCCTCTCGCGCCAGAACGATTGAAGCGGCTTCCGGCCTGATGAACGCCGTTATGCTGCCGATGTGGATCGCTTCCGGCGTTTTCTTCTCCGCTCAGCGTTTTCCCGATGTCGTCCAGCCCATCATCAAGGCGCTTCCGCTAACCGCCGCCATCGACGCGCTGCGCGCAAATATGCTGCAAGGAGCAAATCTCGTTCAAGTGGCGCCGCAGATGGGCGTGCTCGGCGCTTGGCTCGTCGTTTGCTTCCTGCTCGCCCTGAAACTCTTTCGCTGGCGCTAACCTCTTCTCTTGTAGGGGCGCAATACATTGCGCCCCAGCGTGCCCGGGCTTAAAGCGTCGAGGCGCTTTAGTCTTTTCTCGAAATCAGCCAAGAAACGCCCGCTAGCTGACCGCTTTTTTGCGGAATTGCCGCAGTCCGACCATCAGAAACAGCGCGTTAAATCCGAACAACGCCACGAACACGGCGATTAGCGACAGATGAGGGAATTGCGGCACGAGCGTTGCCCGCAACCCTTCGCTGGCATAGACAAGCGGGTTCACCAGAACTATTTTTTGCATGACAGGAAATTTGTCCAGCGCGCTCCACGGATAATACGTGCACCCGAAAAATATCATCGGCGCAACCACCAGCGAAAACATCAGGCCGATGTGGGTTTGCTCCACGCTGCAGCCGAGCGCCAGCCCTCCGCACGCGGAAAAAAGCGCCACAAGCAGCGCTACGATCGCAAACAAAATCGGCCGGTGCAGGCTCAAATCCACGCCAGGCCGCAGCAGCAGCCAGGCAAACGGGATCACCATCAAGCCGGCGGCGAGCGCTTGCAGCGTTCCCGCGACAACTTTTTCGATCGCCACCCAGGAAATATCCATCGGAGCGAGCAAGCGGTCTTCAATTTCGCGCGTGAACTGAAATTCTCCGATCAGCGGCATGGCCACAGCCCAAATGCCTGTGCCGACCATGCTGAGCGCCATAATGCCCGGTAGCAGCAGGCTCTTGTACGAGGGCGGCATGTAGCCGCTGCCCACCATCACGCGGCCGAAAATGAACACGAACATCAGCGGCTGCAGAAATGTTTGGAACAGCAGCGCCACAATATTTCGCCGTGCAACGCGCACATCCCGCGCCAGCATGGCTATAAACGCTTTATAGTTCATTCGCGCAGGCTCCTGCCGGTGTGGTGCAGAAATAGATTTTCGAGGCTCGGCTCGGAAATGTGCACGTCGCACAACTCGGCGTTTGCCGCAACCGCGAGATTCGCCACGTCCGAAACGAGCGAGCCGCCTCGGTCCGCATAAAGATCGACGCCGTTGTTTTCCGTCGCGCGCGCTTCGCGAACTCCGGAAAGTGTTTTCATCCGCTCCAACAAATCCGGCGCGTGCTGGCCGAAGCGGACCCGCACCAGGTAGCCGCCCGGCACGGAAGCTTTCAATTCTTTCGGCGTGCCGAGGGCGATCACCCGGCCGTGATCGACGATCGCGAGGCGTTGGCAAAGCGCGTCGGCTTCTTCCATGTTGTGCGTGGTGAGCAAAACGGTTTTGCCGCTTTTGTTGTACTCGCGAATAATTTCCCAGAGCAGCAGGCGTGTCTGCGGGTCCAAACCCGCGCTGGGTTCATCAAGAAATAGCACTTGCGGGTCGTGCATCATGGCGCGCGCGATGGAGAGGCGCTGCATCATGCCGCCGGAAAATCCGCGCACGATTTGATCGGCCCGGTCCGTCAGCTTGAAACGCTCGAGCAGCGAGGCCGCGCGGCTGTTGCGGTCGTGCGAACTGAGGCCAAAATACGCGCCGTGAAAAGCAAGAATTTCGCGTGCGGTCAAAGAAAAATCGAGATTCGGCCGTTGCGCAACCACTCCGATCAGGCGTTTGACGGCGGACTGTTCTTTCCAAACATCATGTTCGCCAATCCAGGCTTGGCCGGCAGTGGGCTTGACGCGCGTCGTAAGCACCCCCACCGTCGTGGATTTTCCCGCACCGTTTGGGCCGAGCAGGCAGAAAATCTCTCCGGACGGAATATCGAGTGAAATTCCATTGAGCGCAACCACTTCCGGCTTCGGCTGTTTGCCCTTGCTGCGCTTCTCCGCAAAGGCGAATCCCCCACCGCCCGCGGCGAGCGGCGGCGCCGTGTTATACACCTTCCGCAATTCGTTGGTGCGGATTCCGGCCGCCATGTTCCAGTCCCTCTCATCTCTACCCTATGGAAGCGCCCCAACAATTGTTACTTGGCAGAAACTCACTGCTTCGGAGACTTTTCGTTCACCGCACAACGGAGACCGCTTCCCTTGTGTGTCGAGTAGCGGTTTGCAGTGACCAGAAAATCGCACAGGCAAGAGTGCCTGCGCTACTCCAATGGTCTTGGGATAATTCCAGAGTGGCTGGATGCGTGTCAATGCACCGCTAAGAAGTGTCTGCGTTTCAAGGCCATCGACACTATCCAAATTTTTCATGCTTAACTTCCGGAATAGCGCTGCTCTTTCCACGGATCGCCGTAGGCGTGATACCCGTTGCGTTCCCAGAAGCCGAGACGGTCGTGCTCGAGAAGCTGGAAGCCGCGAACCCACTTCACGCTTTTCCAGGCGTAGAGATGCGGAACGATCAGGCGCAGCGGGCCACCGTGCTCGCCGGTGAGCGGTTCGCCGTCATGCTCGAAGGCGAAGAGAACATTCGGCTTCAACAGGTCTTCGAGCGGCACGTTGGCCGTATAACCCTCCTCGGCCAGGATGGAAGCAAATCGAGCGCCTGGCTTCACCTTGATCAGCTTCATTACCTCGGTGAACAGCACGCCCTTCCAATGATTGTCGAGCCTGCTCCAGCGCGTCACGCAGTGAAAGTCGGAAAGAGTTTCGGTTTGCGGCAGCGCGCGAAATTCGTTCCACGTTAGGCGCTTCGCCTCTTCCACTTCGCCGGAAATCTGGAAGTCCCACCTGGCCGGATCAAAATGCGGAATGCTGCCGTAATGCAGCACCGGCCATTTCAACGTAAGCGACTGCCCCGGCGGCAAACGCCCTTCCGTCTTAGCCTTGTTTTCCAACTCCTTGCGCGTTCCTAATTCTCCGAATAGTGACATGCTGTCGCCCTCTTACCTCAGATGCTCTCGGCCTGAAACAGTTTACAGGTCTTGTTGATGGTCTGTCCCGAGTGTGAGACAACTGAAAATCCGAAACGATTCGGTCAGGAGAGAAAGAATGCTGGCAGACATGAACATGGTCGGGTTTCTGTTGACGAAGGATTATGAGAAGGCGCGCGCATTTTACGAGGGCAATCTGGGATTTGAGTTTGTGAGCCTGGATCAATTCGCTCTGGTAATGCAGGCGGGCAAGAGCATGATCCGGATCGTGAAGGTGCCGACGTTTACGGCGCTGCAGAGCACCGTGCTGGGCTGGCAAGTGGACGACGTGGAAAAGATCGTCGATTGGCTCACGCAGCGCGGCGTGGTGTTTGATAAATATCCCTTCGTCCAAGACAAAGAACGCGGGATTTGGACCGCCCCCGGCGGCAGCAAGATCGCATGGTTCAAGGATCCGGACGGAAATGTCCTGAGCGTCTCGGAACATCATTAGATGGAAGGATCGGTACTTTGCGGGCAGTGGGTAGAATTCGGCAAATTTGACTACGATCCGGCATTAGCATCATTCTTTACATGTGATGCTGCTTCTATATATTGACATCATATCATAGAAATGACATCATGGGTTCCATGAGAACTACACTCTCTATCGATGATGACGTATTAGAGCAGGTGAAGAAGTATGCAGCGAGCCGCTCGCTGGCGCTGGGCGAAGCGGTGACCGACCTCGTGCGGCGGGCGCTGACTGTTCCGTGCCCGACGCGGGAGGTGAACGGGGTGCAGGTCTTCGATCTGCCGGCGGAGTCGCCGCGAGTGACCAGCAAGAGAGTGCGGGAATTGGACGCGGAGCAGAGATGACGGCGGTTCTGCTCGACGTAAACGTGCTGATTGCACTGATGTGGCCGGCGCATGAAGGGCACGGGCATGTGCAGGAATGGTTTGGAGAGCACGCGGGGAGCGGCTGGGCAACTTGCCCGTTTACGGAGGCAGCGTTCGTGGGGATTGTTGCGAATCCGGCGTTTTCGAGGGATGCCGTCACGCCGCCGGAAGCGATAAAGCTGCTCGCGGCAAATACGCAGCACAAGGGACATCAATTCTGGAGCGATGAGATTGGGTTTGCTGAGGCGACGCGGGAGTTTGAGAACCGGCTGACCGGGCATCAGCAGGTGACGGATGCGTATTTGCTGGGGCTGGCGATGCACAGGAAAGGCAAACTGGCCACGATGGACAAGGGAGTTTCGGAGTTGTTAGCGGAGAGAAGTTTGGAGCGAGAGTTTGTGGTGATGATTTAGCGAAGCTGGAAGATAAGAGCGAAGAAAAAGATAACGCAGGGGCGCAGAGAGTAGAAGCGCCAATTCGAATTGGCACCTGGAGATTTCCAAGAAATTGGGTACTTCGTCACATTTCCGGTAATCCCGGCTTGGCACGCACCTATCGCCAAATCGTGATATGCTCATCTCCGCGTGATGCACAGGCTTTACGGCAAACTTTGGCAAGACCTTGTGGGCGGCTTGCCGAGGTTAGGCTCTACGAATGGCTGCCACGATGAAAACAAAACCCTCCGGCCTCGGTTCTGGGCAGGTAGAGATGCTCATTAAATTCGCGGACGCGAGTTTCGCTTACCGAAACCTATCGTTTGAACAGGCCGCAAGGAAGCTCGGCGTTGATTTCAATAGGGTTGCCAACGGCAAGGCGTTGGAAAAAGAGTGCAGAGGGCTCTTTGACCGAGAGCGAAGTTTGGGCCGCCCGTAAAGCTGTTTGCCGCTTCTCAGGAGTTTCTCAAAACATTCGCCGGAGAGGAGTGTGCCAACTTCCGGTTGCCCGGCTATTCATTCCCGATCCGCGATTTTTCGCATCCAACAGCGTATACTCGCGATACAGATTAGCAAATTAGCATGGTCGCGGTCTGTATGAATGAGAACGAACTAAACGAATTGGCCGAACTACTGCGGGAGCTTGAGCAAACCCTCTTGTCGCTCAAGGCAACGAAGAGCCCTGGGCGCAGGCGGCTGCTCCTTCGCAGAATGAGCCGATTGTTTGCGCAAATCGACCGCAACCATATCGAGCAAAAATGCGTCAGTGCCGTCCATCGTTGATCTTGGTTCAAGCTCTAGCTCTATGATAAACTGATTATCTGCCCCCATTTGCGCTTCGGCCATAGTGTATCGTCCCGGCAGGGGAGCGGTAGTCTTATGCGAGCAGCCGCAAAAGCAAGCAGGATTAAACCCAAAAAAATATCCGCGCAGAAGTTCCCTTTCGATGCCCAAGCTTTTCTGGATTCTGCTGGGGTAGCGAGAAAAGTCAAACAGTTCAAAAGGCCGGAGGCCATCTACGCTCAAGGTGATTCTGCGGAAAGCGTAATGTATTTACAGAGTGGCGGCGTGAAGCTCACCGTCGTTAATGAAGTTGGCAAGGAGGCGGTTGTCGCCGTTTTGGGACCGGGTGACTTCTTCGGTGAGGGCTCTCTGGCAGGACAATCCGTTCGTATGGGAACAGCTACCGCGATTACGTCCTCCACTGTGCTGGTTATTGAGAAGAGAGAAATGTTCAAGGTGCTGCACGCGGAGCATGGCCTCTCCGACCTGTTCATCAAGTTCATGCTGGCACGGAACATCCGAATCGAAGCTGACTTGGTCGATCAGTTGTTCAATTCGAGCGAGAAGCGGCTCGCCCGCACACTTCTATTGCTTGCCCGCTACGGCAAACAGGACAAACCCCACGGAGTTCTCCCCAAGATGTCGCAAGAAGTGCTGGCAGAGATGATTGGCACGACACGCTCGCGGGTCAATTTTTTCATGAACAAGTTCAGGAAATTGGGCTTCATCAAGTACAACGGCGGACTTCAAATCAACACTTCCCTCTTGAGCGTCGTGCTGCACGAATAGGCGCCAACACGCTTGGTCTTAGCCCGTAAAGGCGTAACCGAGCCGTGCCGCTTCATGCAGAAGCAGTTTCGCGGCCAGATAGAGCGAGTGTGCCGAAGTCTCAATACGCTCTTGAAGGGCTATTTTCAGGCGCGCCGGCAAAGGCATCGGTTCCGCGGTGCAACTCGCCAGCATCGTGGCAGTTATCTCCGCCTCAGCGGCATAGCTCTTAAAGGCGCTCACGCAGCTTGCGTGCAACTCGTTGAATTCCTTTTGATCCACAGATTGCCACCTCTCACGGGCCGTAAGCCATCATATGCCTTCGACGCTCCTTTACTCTGTTCCAATTGGCACAATTTTGGATCAAAAGCGCTTCCTTCCCTTGACCATCCACCCCATCCGCAATCGATAAACTGACTCGCTAGAGAGGCGGAGGAGCGGATTTGGCGATGATCAGCGTGATGTCGTCTTGTTGTTCATGGGGAGAGAATTGGCGGACGTCAGCGACGATGTCTTGGAGCAGGGATTGGCTGGGTTGCGCTCGGTGACGCAGCAGCGATTCGATCAGCCGCGCCTCGCCGTATTCATCTTGGGCCTGGTTGAAGGATTCGGTGATTCCGTCGGTGTAGAGGACGAGCGTGTCGCCGGGATGGACTGTGCGTTCGCCTAGTTCGCAATCCCATTTTTTGAAAATGCCGAGGACCGTGGCGGTGGGCTCGAGGCGGTCGATCGAATCGTCGCAGCGGAGAATAAGTGCGGGCGGATGGCCGCAATTGATATACCGGAGGCGGCCTGTGGGTACGTGATAATCGGCGAAGAAGAGCGTGGCGAAGGAGCCGTCGGGCGTGTTTTGGCAGAAGAACTGGTTGACGGCGCGCAGAATATTTTCCAGGCAGTCCTGCGCGATCGAGCACTGGCTCCGGAGATTGGCTTGCAGATTGGCCATGAGCAGGGCGGCGGCGATGCCTTTCCCGGAGACGTCGCCGATGACCAGCCCGAACCGGTCGGGGCCGAGGTCGAGAAAGTCGTAATAGTCGCCGCCGACGGCGCGCGCCGGAAAGCAGCGCCCGCAATAGTCGAGCGCGGGAATCGGAGGACGGAGCTGCGGAAAAAGCCGGCACTGCACTTCGTTGGCGATTTCGAGTTCCTGAGCGGCGCGGCGTTCGGCTTCGAGTTTGGCGGCGGTGGCGCGACGCTGCGCTTCGAGGGCGTGCGTGATTTCGTCGAAGCTGACGAGAGCGAAAGTGTTGCCATCGGGATCGCGGAAGCGCGTGGAGACGCCGCCCCAGATGGGAGTTTCTTCGCCGAGGAGCGGAGACTCGGCGGCGGTTGCGTTGCGGACCTGGCGCGTTTCGGGGTCGAACTTGATGCGGCGCAGGCGTGGGGTGTGTTGGAAACGGACGCCGCGCTTGGACCATTCCTGGTATTTGGCAAGAACGTCTTCCGTAATGAGCGTCAGTCGGGTGGAGCGGCCAATCAGTTTGAAGTCGAGCGAGTCGGGCTTGGGGACGATCAGGGAGAGGACCGCTTGGCCGTCCGGAGGGGCGACGGCGACGAGGCGTTCGCCGGATTGCATTTTGGCGTCGTAGGCGAGGTGGAAGCCGAGCTGGTCGACGTAAAAGCGCAGGCTGCGGTCCTGGTCGCGCACGTAGATGTTGATCGAGTGGATGCGCAGGTGCGGCGAGGGCTTCGGGGTTGGTGCGGGGGCGCTCATGGGAGAGATTATACGGTGGGGAGAGCGGGCGGGGAAAAGGATAACGCAGAAGCAAAGAGTACCCAGAGACGCGAGGAAATGTTTACCCTGGGGAGCGATTGCTAGAGGCCGCGAAGTGGGGGACAATTTGATGCATTGGTGCGTGGACGGAATTTGTTGAGTGAAGAAGGGTGAGTGAGGCATGACGGCAAAAATTTTGGATGGGGCGAAGATACGCGATGCGATGTTTGGGGAGTTGAAGGATGAAGTGGCGATCCTTTCGTCCGCAGGGATACGCCCTGGGTTGGCGGCGGTGCTCGTGGGGATCGATCCGGCTTCGCAGCTTTATGTGAAGAGCAAGATTGCGGCTTGCGAACAGTTGGGGATGGCGAGCGGGTTGATTACGCCGCCGAGCAGCGCGACGACTGCGGAGATGCTGGCGATTGTGGAGGATTTGAACCGCGACAATGATACGGATGGGATTTTGGTGCAACTGCCATTGCCGGCGCAGGTGGATACGAAGCGCGTGCTGGAAGCCGTCGATCCTGCGAAAGATGTAGATGGGTTTCATCCGATGAATTTGGGCAAATTGGTCAGCGGGCGGCCTGGGCTGGTGGCTTGTACGCCCGCGGGCTGCATGGAGATTTTGCGCCGTAATGAAATTGCGATTGAGGGAGCGAACGCGGTTGTATTGGGGCGCAGCGACATCGTGGGTAAGCCGATGGCTCTGCTGCTTATGCATGCGAATGCGACGGTGACGATTTGCCATTCGAAGACCAGGAATTTGGCGGATGTGGTGCGCGGCGCGGATATTGTAGTGGCGGCGATGGGTAAGGCCGGCTTTGTGCAGGCCGATTGGATCAAGCCGGGAGCCGCTGTGATTGACGTAGGAACAAATCGCGTGACGGACGCGGCGGAAGCGGAACGTTTGTTCCGGAGCTTCCCTGCCCGCCTGGAAAAATTTCGCGCGAAGGGCAATGCTCTGGTGGGCGATGTGCATCCGGACGCGGTGAATGTGGCGGGCGCGTTGACGCCGGTTCCGGGAGGCGTCGGGCCGATGACCATCACGATGTTGATGAGCAACACCGTCAAGGCAGCCCGGATGCGGCGCGCGAAAGCGATTCCGCGCACGATAGCCGCGGGCGGGCCGTCTAATCCGGGTGCGCGGTAAACGCGGAGGATGAAGCGCATTGGAATCACCGGTGGGATTGCCAGCGGCAAGAGCGCCGTGGCGGGGATGCTGCGCGAGATGGGATTTCACGTGATTGATGCGGACCGCTTGGGGCATGTAGTAATTGAGCCGGGGACGCGGGCTTATGACGAGATTGTGCGCGAGTTTGGTGCGGGAGTTGTGGGCGCTGATGGACGAATTGACCGCGCTAAACTTGGCGCTTTGGTGTTTGCGGACGCAGGGAAATTGGAGCAGTTGAACAAGATTGTGCATCCGCGCGTCGAAGAGGAGATGGTGCGGCAATTTGAAGAGTGGGAAAAGGATGGAGTGAAGGATGCAGCGTTTGTGGAAGCCGCGCTGCTGGTGGAAGCGGGATATCAGAAAAACTTGGATGGGTTGGTCGTGGCTTGGTGCAGACCCGAGCAGCAGTTGGAGCGGTTGATGGCGCGCGGGCTGAGCGAACTGGAAGCGCGGCGCCGGATTGCGGCGCAGATGCCCGCGGAAGACAAACTGAAGTTTGCAACGGAAAAGATCGATTGTTCAGGGACAATGGAAGAGACCCGGAGGCAGGTGGAGGCGTTGGCCGAAAGATTGAGGCAAAGCAGTAATAAAGTAGGGAAGTAAAGAAACGAGTCGAGGAAGGATTGCGAATATGAGCGCGGGAAAAGGGTCGAGTGTGGTGCGGTTGTTTGTAGTGGCGGTGGTGCTCATTGGCGGGGCGTATTGGGCTGGCGGGCGGTGGGGACAGCGACAGCCGCGGAAGGTCGAGGCTTTGCCACTAGGGACCGCGCTGGCGGAGACTACCCCGCGGGAATCGGGGTTGACCGACGACGAGTCCATCAACGTCCGCGTCTACCGCGAGGCGTCGGGGGCGGTGGCCAATATTTTGACGAAGGCGACCGAGTACGATTTTTTTATGGATCCGGTGCCCGTCGAAGGCGCGGGTTCGGGATTTGTGATTGATCCGCGCGGATATATTTTGACGAATTTTCACGTCGTGCAGGAGGCGCAGTCTATCGAAGTGGTGCTGGGGGACCAATCGCGCTACCCGGCGAAGTTTATCGGCGCCGACCAGCGCAACGACGTGGCGTTGATCAAAATCGAGCCGAAAGGAAAGCCGCTCGTGGCGCTGCCTTTGGGGGATTCCGCAAAGCTGCAAGTAGGGCAGAAAGTTTTGGCGATCGGTAACCCGTTCGGGTTTCAGAGCACGTTGACGACAGGAGTGGTGAGCGCGCTGGGAAGAACGGTGCAGACCAGCCAGACAACGTATATCGATGAGGCGATCCAAACAGATGCGGCGATCAATCGGGGAAATTCGGGCGGGCCACTGATCAATTCGCATGGCGAGGTGATTGGGATTAATTCGGCGATTTACACGCCGAGCGGTACGACGGCAGGGATTGGGTTTGCGATTCCGGTGAATACGGCGAAAAGGATCGCCCACGATTTGATGACGGAAGGGCGTGTGCGGCAGGCGTTTCTTGGCGCGCAAACTCTGGAAGTGGGCGGATGGCTGGCGGAGGCGCTGGATTTGCCAGTGAAGGACGGATTGTTGATTGAGGAAGTGACGCGCGGCGGGCCTGCGGCAGCGGCTGGTTTGCACGGCGGGGATCACATGGCGATGGCGGGGATGCGCCGGATTACGACAGGTGGCGACGTGATCGTGGCCATCGACGGACAGAAAATTGCCAATCAGTTTGATTTGAATGTGGCGTTGAACCGCAAGCGGCCGGGAGACACGGTGAGCGTTACCGTGTATCGAGGCGGAAAGAAAATCGACGTGTCGGTGAAGTTGGGGGAACGGGCTGGAAATTGAGAGAGAAGTAGGAAGCAGGGAGTAAAGACGCAAGGACGAGATTCAGCGGGAGAATTCGGCGCGAAAATCTTGTCGATCTGAATCGCTGAGAGAGAACCAGGATTCGGCGATGTCGCGCACGCGCTCGAGTTGCGTTTGCATTTCCGAGTGTTTGGCTTCAAGCACTTCGGCGTTTGCATCTGCCGGGACGTAGATCGGCGGCGCGAAAAGAATCACAGCACGCGCGAATGGCGCGGGCAGCAGGAAGTGGTCCCAGGTCTTTTCAAAAGTTTTGCCGCGGCTTACGCCGATGTGGAAGACGAGGACGGGACAGCTCGTTTTGCGAGCGAGCATCACCGGGCCGGGCTTGGCGACGTAACGCGGGCCGCGGGGGCCATCAATCGTAAAGGCGCAATCAACTCCTTCTTCCAGGCGGCGCGCCATAACGGCAAGTCCACGAAGACCTCCACGGGAAGAACTTCCCTGAGCGGTTCCGAAACCCAGCCATTCTATGACCTTGCGGGTCCACTGCCCGTCGAAGGCTGTCGTGTTCATCACCACCACGCCGTGATTGCGGTGCCACCAGACAATCGGAATAATGATGCGATGCCAGAAGGCCCAGATGCAGCGTTTGCCTGAGGCGTGCACGCGCTCGGCGTTCTGCCAGCCGAGCACTTCGTAGCGCAACGTAGGGCCAAGAAGGCGAATCACACTGTAGACGGCCGCGGCGATGATCGGGATTTGGATGCGGCGGGACCAGCGGATCTCCGGGAGTCGCGTATCGTAGTGCTGGCTGATGGATTCGGGTGCTGTGTTTTTTGCAGAGTCTTGGGCGGAATCGGGTGAGTCGGAGCTTGTGGCGTTGGGCGGGGTCATGATTTCTGGTGCGCCTGCTTCGAACGCGGCGTGACGTATAGTATAGGCGAGACTTTCCTGAGCGGCCTGCTGGAGAATCACCAAGTGTGCTGAATACAGATTATTTCCGCAAGGCAGCGGGGCGTGCGCGCGCCTTGGCGGCAGTTTGCGCGATGCTGTGCGCGGGGATTTTTGTCGCTGCGGCGGCCACGCCAGACCAACCGGTGGGCGATGCGGTGGGATTGATTGAAGGCGAAGACATTGCGGTGACGGGGCCGATGAGCGTGGAAGTGGTTGGCGGGGTGTCGAAGACCGTTTTGCGGAGCGGGAGCGATGTGAGGGTGAAATCCGGGCAGGCGCGAATCAGCCTTGTCGAGGGCGGTCAGATTTCGATTTGCGGCCCGGCGCGTCTATCGGTTTTGAAAGCGGGGGGCGCGGTGACGTTGGCGCTGGAGAGCGGAGCGATCCACGCGCGATTGGAGCGAGAGCCGGCGCTCAGCGTGTACACGGCGCTAATTCAAGGACAGCCGGTGGCGATTGGCGATGAGCCGAGAGAATTTCTTGTGGGATTCGAGAGCGCCGGCGTGATGTGCGTACGAATGTATCGCGGAGCGATGCGACTCGAACAACAGTTGAGCGGTCAGAGCGTGATGGTGCCGCAGGGCGGGGATGTGATGCTGACGAACGGCGCCATCGATTCGCTGAGGAACGGCGCGGGACATTGCACTTGCGAATTGCAGATCGCGAAGGCGCCGGCAGTGCCGGCCGCCGCGCCTGCGGTGAATGCTGCTCCGGCCATTGCCAAAGACAACGGAACCCGCGACGTCGTCGCGAATGCGGCAGACGCAGCAACCGGGAATGAAAAGCCCGCGCAAAAAACGGAGCCGATTTACACCGTGGACATGCCGCCGCTGCGATTTGATGCGAGTGCGAAAGTGCAGCCGGAGCCGGACCCAAGATTGATGGTGATTGTAAGACGGGTGCGAGTGCGGCCGGCGCTGGTATTTCAAGGGCGCGTGGAGGGCGAAGTCGTGGCAGTTGCGGCTCCGCCCGTTGCTCCGCAGCAGCAGGCGCCCGCAGCGAGGCCTCCCGTCAGCGCGCCCGCGGCTCCGCCGCAGGGTTCCGTTGTGGATCGTGTGCGGTCCTTTTTTCACAAGCTGTGGTCGCGCAGCGGGTGACCCGGAAAGCTGCTCTCGTCGACAGCCTGAATGGCCGAAGCCCTTCCCTGTCCCAGTGTGCAGGACCAAAACTGTCCTGCCGTAACATTTCGGCTGGCGGAGATAAATGGTAGGTTCGCAGGATAGAGATGTCGTCTCCCCGCCCGCCTTGGACGACGCCCTTCAAAGTGTCGAGCATGGTGAAGATCACTCGGAGCCCTACATGAACAGCGCCATCATACAGCGCGTTGTGCACAGATATCTCATTTCGATGGTCTTTGCGCCTGCCTGCGCGTTGCTGTTGGCCGGATGCGGTGGGCTTCAAGGGTCTTCATCGGGACCCAAGCCGGACACAACACCGCCAACCGCGCCTGCTAATTTGATGGCTACCGGGACGTTGGCTGCACAGATAAATTTGTCGTGGACGGCCTCGACAGACAACGTGGGAGTAACGGAATACAAAGTGGAGCGCTGCTCGGGGGCGGGGTGCGCGAATTTTGCGCAAATCGCGACGCCCACGGCAACGACTTTTGATGACAGCGGATTGACGGCATCGACCTCCTATTCCTACAGGGTACGCGCGGCGGATGCGGCGGGAAATAACAGTTCTTACTCGAATGTGTTTACCACCACGACTTTGGCGGGGACGGACACGACGCCGCCAACCGCGCCGGCTAATTTGACGGCCACAGCGGCTTCGACGACGCAGATCAATCTGGCATGGACGGCTTCGACGGACAATGTGGGAGTAACGGGATACAAAGTGGAGCGCTGCTCCGGAGCGGGATGCGCGAATTTTGCGCAAATCGCCACCCCGGCGGGGACTACGTTTAACGACACGGGGCTGACGTCTTCCACTTCCTATTCTTACCGCGTCCGGGCAACGGATGCCGCGGGTAACTTGAGTGCCTACTCCAACACGGCGAGTGCGACTACCGCGGCACAGTCGGGCAACATAAGCGTGACGATTAGTCCCAAGCGGGGAGGATTAACGATTACCCAGACGATGCCGTTTACGGCGACGGTGACAAACGACGTCGCCAGCGCGGGCGTGACGTGGAGTGCTTCCAGCGGGAGCTTCAGCGCGCAGACGACCTCGGCGGCTACCTTTGTGGCGCCAAACTCGGCAGGAGAAGTGACGGTGACGGCGACGAGTGTGGCCGACGTGACCCAGAGCGCGTCGGCGACGATCGGCGTGACGGATCTCGCGGGAGTGTTCACGTATCACAACGATTTGTCGCGCGAGGGCGTGAATGCGCAGGAATATGCGCTGACGACGGCGAACGTGGCGACAGCGACATTCGGGAAATTATTCTCGTGCGCGACGGATGGGGCGATGTACGCACAGCCGCTGTGGGTCAGGAACCTGTCCATCCATGGCGGAACGCATAATGTGATTTTTGCGGCGACAACGCACGACACCGTCTATGCTTTCGACGCGGACGCGAACCCCTGCGTGAAATACTGGAGCGTTTCGCTTCTGGGAAACGGCGAGACGTGGGTCTCAAGTTCGGATGCCGGGACGGGCGATATCCAGCCCGACGTCGGCATTATCGGGACGCCGGTGATCGATCCGGCAACGAACACGCTCTACGTGGTGGCCAAGAGCAAGACGAATGGAAGCAGCTGCACACCGGCGACATCGTGTTTCCAGCGGCTGCATGCGCTGAGCCTTATCGACGGTAGCGGGAAATTTGGCGGGCCGGCGAATATCACGGCGGCGATCAGCGTGCCGGGCACGGGAGACGGCTCGTCCGGCGGCAATGTGGCGTTCAATACGCTGAGAGAGAACCAGCGGCCGGGTCTGGTGCTATCGAATGGCGTGGTGTACGTGGCGTGGGCATCGCACGGGGACAATGGGCCGTACCACGGATGGGTGATTGGATTCAACGCGTCGACACTGGCAATCGCGGCAACGTTTAACGCCAATCCGAACGGAAGCGATTCGGGGATCTGGATGGGCGGCGGCGCGCCGGCGGCAGATTCGTCGGGGAATTTGTACTTTTTGACAGGGAATGGGACGTTTGACGCAAACTCCGGCGGTTCGGATTATGGCGATAGTACAGTGAAGCTGAGCACGTCGGGAGGTCTCTCCGTGGCGAGTTATTTTACGCCCGCGGATCAGCAGAATCTGGAAGGCGGCGACACGGACCATGGATCAGGCGGGGCGGCGATTCTCGTCGACCAGCCTATGAACGCACCGCATCAGCATTTGCTGATTGGCGGAGGAAAAGAGGGCAACTTCTTTTTGCTGGACCGCGACAATTTGGGCGGATATGGAGCGAACGCCAATCCGGTGGATACGAACGCGGTGCAGAAATTCTCGGAGGGCAACGGAATATTTTCCACGGCGGCGTTTTTCAACAATGCTCTCTATATCGCAGGAGCTGGCGGACAGTTGAAATCGTTCGCGTTCAATACAGGGACGGGACAATTTAATGCGGCGCAGACGTCGCAGTCGAGCGGGTCGTTTGGGTTTCCGGGGGCGACACCTTCGGTGTCGGCGTCGGGGACGACGAACGGAATCATCTGGGCCATGAACAACAACGCGTACTGCACGCAGCAATCCTCGTCGTGCGGGCCTACGGTGCTGCACGCTTATGACGCGACGAATGTGGCTACGGAACTATGGAACAGCTCGCAAAGCGCTGGAGATGCAGCCGGGAATGCGGTGAAATTTACGGTGCCGACGGTCGCCAACGGAAAGGTGTACCTCGGCACGCGAGGAAATGACACCGGGAATGGCGGAACGACCGTTCCGGGCGAAGTGGATGTTTACGGATTGAAGCCGAATTGATGAAATTGAACCGGCGTTAACGCACATAAAAAACGTGCAGCGGCTTACGCCCAGGCAAGCTCGGGCGGGGCAAGCCCCGCCCCTACAACGAAAATTGCTACATGCCTTCGTAGTTGGGGCCGCCGCCGCCTTCGGGGACGACCCAGTTGATGATTTGGTAGGGGTCGGCGATGTCGCAGGTTTTGCAGTGGACGCAGTTGGCGGCGTTGATCTTCAGTTTTAGTACACCGCTAGGGTCTTTCGCCATTTCATAGACAGCCGCGGGACAAAAATACTGGCACGGGTTGCCGTATTCCTCGACGCACTTTGTCGAGCAAATATTGGTGTCGGCCACCTGGAGATGGCACGGCTGGTCTTCTTCGTGGCGCGTGCCGGAGTGGTAGACGTCGGTGAGGCGGTCGAAGGTGAGTTTGCCGTCGCCTTTGAAGCGCTCGGGGGCGGGGCGTCCGTTGATTTTTTTGTAGTGCTTGTAGCCGGCTTCGGCGCGCATGGGGTCGATCAGGCCGCGGCCGCCGGTGATTTGCTGGAAGGCGGTGTGGACGAAGCCGCCGAGCATGCCGTGTTGGAAAGATTGATGGAAATTGCGGACTTGCCAGAGTTCTTTTTTGATGTAGCTTTGCTCGATTTTTTGCGGAAAGGCGCTTAGCATTTTTGCGGTGGAGTCGCCGGTTTTGAGGGACTCGAAAATGGTTTCGGCGGCGAGCATGCCACTCTTCATGGCCATGTGAATGCCTTTGAGGCGTTGCGAGTCGAGGAAGCTGCCGGAGTCGCCGATGATGAGCGCGCCGTCGACGAAATTGCGAGGCATGGCGTACCAGCCGCCGTAGGGGAGAGATTTCGCGCCGTAGCGGACGAGTTTGCCGCCTTCGAGAATTTTTCTGAGGAAGGGGTGCGTCTTCCAGGTTTGAAACGCGGCGTGAGGATCGAATTGCGGGTCTGCGTATTCGAGAGCGAGGACGAGGCCGATGGAAAGGCGATTGTTGGAAAGGCCATAGATCCAGCCACCGCCGTACATGCTGGTGGGGACGGGCCAGCCTAGCGTGTGAGCGACGTAGCCGGGTTCGATGCGGCCCGGTTGGATGTCCCAGAGTTCCTTGATGCCGATTCCGTAGGATTGCGGATTGATGTTGTCGAGTTTTTTGGTGGCGACGAGATCTTTGGTGAGCGAGCCGCGCGGGCCTTCGGCGAGGACAGTGACTTTAGCGCGTAGTTCGTAGCCGGGAGTGAAATTGTCTTTGGGCTTGCCGTTTTTGTCGAGGCCTTTGTCTTCAGTAATGACGCCGGCGACGCCCTCGCCTTCGTAAATGAGTTGCGCGCCGCCAAATTCTTTGAAGACGTTTACACCGGCGGCTTCGACGAGGCCGCCCAGCCATTTGGTGAGCTTGCTCAGAGAGATGACGTAGTTGCCTTTGTTCTGGAAGGGCGGCGGAGTGATGGGAAAACGGAAGGAGGAGTTTTTGGTGAAAAGGAGAGCGGCGGAGTCGGTGACAGGCGTGTCGAGTGGCGCGGATTTTTCGAAATCGGGGACGAGTTCGGCGAGGGCTTTGGGATTCATGATGGCGCCGGAGAGTTGGTGGGCGCCGATTTCGCGGCCTTTCTCGAGGACGTAGATATTTTCGGCGGAGAGCGGGGGCTTGGCGCCGGAGTCGTTGTGCTTCTTGATGAGGTTGGCGAGATGCAGGGCGCAGGAGAGGCCGGCGGGGCCAGCGCCGACGATCAGGACGTCGGCTTCGAGTTGTTCGCGTTGGACGGTCATGGCTTGTGCCATCTTAACAAAGGTCGGTTGTAGCTAGCCGAGGTTCTGGGATTCGGCCTGCCGGTCTGGGCAATCGCCGAATTGCGGGGAGGGGGCTCCCCCCGGGGGGTTTTCTCGTAAGTGTTCATTCTAAAGAATATCAAGTTGCTTCTTTTGTGAGAGTTGCGTAAGTGTTCATTCTAAAGAGTTTACCTGGGCTAATTTGCACTAAAATGGTGCAAATTGTGTAAGTGTTGCGAACAAAAGACTTAGGCTAAAAATTGGTCCCAAAAAGCAAAAAGGCCAGCGGGAAGCTGGCTCTCTCTAGATAGCACCACCTTGATATAGCAACAACATTATATGCCGAAAGTAACTATTTGTCAAGGACCAAAATGGGAAACTGAATGTCGCGGAGGCAAGTATCGAGTCGGCAGTTAGGCAGCCGTTACCCAGATTTTGGAACGCTAGGCGGGCCGCGGCGTTGGACGTAGACTCTCTGCGTGGTGTTCACGAAACGGCTGCGGGAGGGGATACGGCGGGGGGAGATTACTTGCAGTGTGCGGATTTGGATGAGTCCACGCGTGCGAGTGGGGGTGCGATACCGGATGGAGGAAGGGGAGATTGAAGTGGATTCGATTGAACCGATCGGGTTTCCGGATATTACGCCTGAACTGGCGCGGGAGTCAGGATTTCTTGGCGTGCTGGATTTGCTGAAAGTGGCGAAACATGGTCGAGGCGAGAAGATTTATTTGATCCGGTTTCCACTACGTGCGACGGCGGGGGAAGCGAAAGGGACGGCGTAAGTCTGGTTAGAAGCTCTCGGCCAGTAGCTCCGCTCCCGTGTTAATTTAAAGAGTTCAGGTTCGGCCTTTTGGGAGCTACTAGCTGGTGGAAAATCTTCTGAACAATGTGAAGGTCCGCTGGTGGCTGTTTAAGGCAGCGCGCAAACGTAAAAACGAGCGGTATGCCGAAGCTCTTGACATTCTCCACAGAGTAATCGCGGCACAGCCTCAGCGAGCACTCGCATTTGTACAGGCGGGATATTGTTTGGCAAAACTTAGTAGACATGAAGAGGCTTTTCTTTCTTACGCGAGAGCACTCGAAATCGCGCCACATTACGGTGAAGCTCACGCCTACATGGGTATCACCTATTATGATCTGGAGCGGTATCGGGAAGCTCTTGAGTCCCTGAATCGCGCAATCAGGATGCAGCCAAGCCTGACGGCCCAACCGTACTGGCTTCACATGGTCGGATTAGCGAGTGGAAGTGCTGAACAATGGGAACAGTCGCTTGCGGCATTCAAGAAATTCACTGAGTCCAACGCTAGTGACGGAAGTGCTTGGCATGGTCTGGGATGGGCCCTTGCTCACCTCAACCGTGACTCTGAGGCCCTAGCTCCCCTTAAGCGTGCAATTGAATTAGAGCCGCAGAACGCCGCCGCACGTCGTGAACTCGGGGATTCCTATTTTAAGTTGCAACGGTTCAACGAGGCGGTTGAACAATTTCAAGAATACATAAGGCTCAAACCAGATGACCCGGCAGGGCACCACAGTCTTGGGAGGGCTTACTGTGAGCTGGGAGAGTTTGCACTGGCCGTGGAGCCCTTCAAGCGGGCACTATCCCTGGGACCTGAGTTTGCGGAGGTCTACGTTACACTGGGCCAAGTTTATGGTGAACTCGGACAAAAGGAAAAAGCGCTGCTTGCCGCCCGCGACGCCCTGCGATTGGACCCCAATGACCCGGACGCGTATCTTCTGCTGGGTAGGGCATTGCTAGAGTCCGGAACGCTCCTGGAGGCTGTTGCCGCATACGAGAAGTCTATCGAGTTAAAACCGGGTGAGCTTCATGCACTGGCCTCCCTTGGAGATGCCTATTTGCAATTGGGGCGGCTCGAAGAGGCACGAGAGATTTTGAGCCATACTAGCGGTGTAAGTTTAAACGACCCCAAATTCCAATACTTTTTGGCGGAACTCTACCTGAAGCTCGGAATGAGGGAAGAAGCATCCCGCGAACACGAAGCCTTGAAGCAACTTGACCCCTCACTTGCGACGGCGTTCGCCAAGCTATTGAATGGTTTGCCTAAATCCTAATCAGCGTGACAAAAGAAAACTGAGTCGCTATCCAAAAGGATCAGGTCTTATGCGACGAAGGTCCCGCCGATACTCTGCGTTCTGCTCATCAAGAATTAGCACCCAGTCTGCGGCAGGCGGCATCCAAGTTGTGAATCAGGGGCGATGCCGAACGCAAAATGGCTTGGAGGTGGAACCATGAATGAATCTTCTGATTTGCGGTTGAGGAGAATTCCTCTCAGCAACGGTGCCGGGCTTATACCGGCACTTGGGTTTGGTACGTTGATTCCGGACGCGGCTGAGACGATCACTGCGACGAGAGATGCGCTGGAGGCGGGATTCCGGCACTTTGATTGCGCGGAACGGTATGGGAATGAGCGCGAGGTGGGCAGGGCGTTGCAGGCGGGACTTGCGGCGGGCGAGATTGCGCGCGGGGACATTTTTGTTACGACGAAGGTGTGGAACACGAATCACCGGCCGGAGCGCGTCGAGCCGGCTTTCGAGGGGAGCCTCGAAAGACTGGGGCTCGATTATCTGGATCTTTATCTGATTCACACGCCCTTTGCGTTTCAGGCGGGGGACAATCAGGATCCGCGGGATGCAGACGGCAATGTGGTTTACGACCACGGCGTGACTTTGCTGGATACCTGGAGGGCGCTGGAGAGTCTTGTGGACGGTGGCAAATGCCGGGCCATCGGACTTTCTGACATTGGGTTGGATCAGCTGAAGGCTATTTATGAAGCGGCGAGAATCAAGCCAGCGGTGGTGCAAGTGGAATCGCATCCGTATCTGCCGGAAACGGAGCTATTGGAATTCTGCAAGGAGAAGGGCGTGGTGCTTTTGGCTTTTGCGCCATTGGGCCATGGGATGAAGCCGGGGCTGCTGGAGGATCCCGTGATTTCGGGAATCGCGGCGCGCGTGAGAAAGACGGCGGCGCAGGTGCTGCTGGCTTGGGCGGTGCAGCGCGGGACGGCTTTGCTGACCACGCCGAGGAGTGCGGCGCGCGCGAGAGAGAATTTCGACATTTCGGCGCTTCCTGCGGAGGCGCTTGAGGAGATTAATCGGATTCAGACTCGTCAGAGGCTGAATCCAGTGGTGACGACCGGCGTGCCCGGTTTCATTCCAAAGGCTAAGGGAGCATGAAAACGGTAGCTGACAGCTAACAGCTCACAGCTGAGAGCTTACAGGTTACAGCAAGAGAACGCCTTCGTTGGAGGGTTGCGCGACGAGGAGTTATTTTCGGGGCGGAGTAGAGGAACATGGAAGCGAAACCGCAGATGGAGAAGTCCATGCAAGAGGAACAAATCCGCGCGGCGCTGGATCAGCATTGGGCGGCGTCCGATGCCAACGATTTTGAAACGGAGCACCTCATCTATCACGAGGACGCGGTGCTGGAGTACCCGCAGTCCGGCGAGCGAACGCGCGGGCGGCGCAACATACAGGGGCAGCGCGCGAGTCAGCCGAACAAAAAGCGGTTTTCGATCCGGCGGATCGTTGGCCGCGGTGATCTTTGGGTGACCGAATTCATCCTGACGTATGACGGCAAGCCGTCTTACACGGTGAGCATTATGGAGTTTCGCGGCGACAAGGTTTGGCGGGAAACGCAGTACTTTGCGGATCCATTCGTGGCTCCCGCGTCGCGCGCGCAATGGGTCGAACGGATGGACGCCTGATGGATTGGAAACAGCTGGTCCACTTTGCGCTGCTGGGCAACAGCGATTTGCAACCATACGCCATCCTGCTGGTGCGCGTTTCGATCGGGCTGTTCTTCGCCATCTCCGGGGCCAACAAATTGTTTCGCGCGGGCGGCACGAAACCTGTTTACGACACGCTGGTTAAGGCCAAAGTCCCGTTTCCGCGCCAAACGGCTTATTTCGTATCGAGCGTCGAGTTCGTTGGCGGATCCCTGGTGACTCTCGGGTTTCTCTCGAGCCTGGCCTGCGTGGCTTTATTGATCGATATGATTGTCGCCACCCTGACCGAAGCGGTTTCCACCATTCCCAAAGGGCTTTCGTTTCTTAGCTGGCTCGACGATTTCCTCTACCTTCCGGAAGTCCTGTACATACTTTTTTTTATCTGGCTGATTTGCTCGGGTCCGGGGAAGTTCAGTGTCGATCACTGGCTCGCAACACTAGGCAGCTAGCCGTTTTCGACGCGGGACTTTATATCTGCGTAGGCCGCATCGATTAGGGCATTTAGGGCTGCGGCGTTTGTGGGGTCCCCCCCAGGTTTCAGTTTGACGTGGCGCATGAACTTGCCGGTGCCTTGGAGGAGGTGGGCGGGGTCGGGTAGCGATGCGCCGTGGAAGAAGCCTACGTTTACGTGCGAGGTGAAAACGTTGACGTAGGCGAAGGGGGCGTCTCCCAGGCAGGCGACTGGGCAGCCGTCATGCACTAGCTCGCGGACTTCGTCGCCGCACTTTCGCATGACTTCGAACCAGCCCTGCGCGATGGCTCCTAATTCTCCTGCATGCGCTTTCATCCACGCATCGATGGCGGGATCGTGCTCGACAGCGCCGTTGAATCGCAGGATGTCGGTTTTCATTGTGGCTCGCTTTGAACGGGGAAAGAGAAACATTTTACACAGGGGGCACGGAGAGCGCAGAGGGCACAGAGAAGAAAAAGCGGATTCCTCGCTTCGCTCGGAATGACACTTGTTGGCGCATGTGCGGGGCGATGTTCGGAATGACACTTGTTGGCGTAAGTGCGAGTGTTGGCGAAGGTGCGAGGGCGTGGTTAGCAAGTGCGAGGCGGCGTCAGGAGGATTTGGATTTTTCGAGGGCTTCGGTTAGGGCGGGCATGATTTCGAAGATGTCGGCGACTACGCCGTAGTCGGCGATTTCGAAGATGGGGGCGTTGGCGTCTTTGTTGATGGCGACGATGGTGCGCGCGCCTTTCATGCCGACGACGTGCTGGATGGCGCCGCTGATGCCGAGGGCGAGATAGAGCTTGGGAGCCACGGTTTGGCCGGAGCTGCCGATTTGGCGCTCCATGGGGAGCCAGCCTTCGTCGCAGATGGGGCGAGAGGCGGCGATTTCTCCGCCGAGGGCTTTGGCGAGGGCTTCGGCTTGGGGAATATTTTCGGGAGCTTTGATGCCGCGGCCGATGGAGACGATGATGGGAGCTTGTGTGAGGTCGACGGCGGATTTGGCTTCTTTGAAGAGGTCGAGAGGCTTGGTGCGGATTTGATCGGGGGTTAGCGTGACGGCTGTGGCGTTGATGGGAGCTTTGCCGGACGGATGCGCGGCCAGGAGATCGGCGCGGAAGGCTCCGGATTGGAACGAGGCGAACCACGGGGCGGCGCCCTGGAAGGTGACGTCGGCGGCGGTTTTGCCCTGGAACATTTGGCGGACGAAGATGAGTTTGCCGGATTCGTGGCGGTAGGCGATGCAGTCGCCGATCATGCCTTTGCCGAGACCGGCGGCGAGTTTGGGGGCGAAGTCGCGGACCTGGTAGGTGTGGGGGAAGAGGACGAGGTCGGGCTTGGCAGCGGCGATGACTTGGGCTAGGGCGAGGCAATAGGCGTCGGGGGTGTAGGCTTCGAGGAGGTCGTGGTCGACTTGGAGGACTTCGGCTACGTTTTTTGTGGCGAGTTCCTCGGCGAAAGAGGCGAGGCCTTTGCCGATAACGAGCGCGCTGATTGTGCCGGAGGTGGCCGCGGCGATTTGCTGGGCGGCGGCTAGCGTTTCGAAGCTGGCGTTGTTCCACTTGCCTTGACGGAGTTCGGTGACGACGAGAATTTTCATTGCGCTTTCCTTTTTTGCGCTTCCTTGGCGCTTGACGAAGAGAGATTTCTCGCTACGCTCGAAATGACGGTACTTGGGGCCTGCCCAACGGTGCTTGGGTCTGCTTGCCTAAATTACACGAGCTTCGAATTTCAATTTTTCTACTAATTTGGTGGCTACTTCTTTGGCGGTGCCGGTTAGGAATTCGGTTTTTTTGGTTTTTGTGGGGATGTAGATTTTTTCGATTTTTTGCGTGAGTTCGTGCTGGATGCCGAGGGATTCTCGCGTGAGGGTGGCGATTTCTTTTTTCTTGGCGGCCATGATGCCTTTGAGGGTGGCGTAGCGGACTTTGTTGATGCCGGACTGGATGGAGAGGACGGCGGGCAGCAGACATTCCAAGTGCTGGAACCAGCCGGCTTCGAGTTCGCGCTTGAGTTTCATGGTGTTGCCGGCGAGTTCGATGGCCATGATGATGGTGGCGTGAGGGCGGTCGAGGAGCGCGGCGAGGAGGACGCCGGTTTGTCCGAAGCCGTGGTCGTCGCTCTGGAGACCGGTGAGGACGAGGTCGGCGGATTCTTTCTGGATGGCGGCGGCGAGAGCTTTTGCGGAGCCAAGAGGGTCGAGTTGCGCGAAATTGTCGTCGGAGATGTGGATGGCGCGGTCGGCGCCTTTGGCGAGGGCTTCCTTGATGGTTTGCTTGACGCGCTCGGGGCCCATGGAGAGAGCGATGACTTCGCCGCCGTGTTTTTCCTTGAGGCGGAGGGCTTCTTCGAGGGCGTAGCTGTCGGGCTCGTTCATTTCGAAGCCGATGTCGGATTCCTTGATCCAGTTGCCGGCGATGGCGAGCGGCGCGTCCTTGGCGGGGACTTGTTTGATACAGACGATGATTTTCACGAGAGTTGTCCTTGCGAGTCCTTCTGCGATCCAGGTGAAATCATTATACCAACTTACGATTGTTAGTTACTAACGGTATTGAATTGGCCGGGCCTGTTATACACCGAATAGCCGGTCTAAAGACCGGCCACTACACTTACTGGCCGGACCAGCGTTTGAAAATTAGGGCGGCGTTTGTGCCGCCGAAGCCGAAAGAATTGGAGAGCGCGTATTCGACGGAGGCTTTGCGGGCGACGTTTGGCACGTAGTCCAAATCGCACTCGGGGTCGGGCGTTTCGAGATTGATGGTGGGCGGCAAAATTTGATCGCGCAGAGCGAGGACGCTGATGCCGGCTTCGAGGCCGCCGGCACCGCCGAGGAGATGGCCGGTCATCGATTTGGTGGAGCTGATGGGAATATTTTTCGCGTTTTCGCCAAAGACCCGTTTGAGGGCGCGGGTTTCGATGACGTCGCCGAGAGGAGTAGAGGTGCCGTGGGCGTTGACGTAGCCGATGTCTTCCGGCTTGAGCTTGGCGTCCTTGATGGCTGCGCGCATGACGCGATAAGCGCCGTCGCCGTCGGAGGCGGGCTGGGTGATGTGATAAGCGTCACCGGACATGCCGTAGCCGACGATTTCGGCGAGGATGGGAGCGTTGCGTTTTTGGGCGTGCTCGAGAGATTCGAGGATGAGGATGCCGGTGCCTTCGCCGACGACGAAACCGTCGCGGCCAGCGTCAAAGGGACGGCTGGCGTGAGCGGGGTCATCATTGCGGGTGGAGAGCGCTTTCATGGAAGCGAAACCGCCGATGCCCATGGGAGTGATGGTGGCTTCGGTGCCGCCGCAAATCATCATATCCGCAGCGCCGCGCTCGATGATCTTGAAAGAGTCGCCGATGGCGTGAGCGGAGGCGGAGCAGGCCGTGGCCGTGGCGGAATTGGGGCCCTTGGCTCCGTAACGAATCGAGATGTGGCCGGAGGCGAGATTAACGATGGCGGACGGAATGAAAAACGGGGAGATTTTGCTGGGGCCGCCGTTCACCAATTTCCAGTGTTCGCGCTCGATGATGTCAAACCCTCCGATGCCGGAGGAGACGTACACGCCGACTTCGTTGAGGTCGGAATCCTCGGGCTTCCAGTTGGCGGATTTGATGGCGAAGTCCGCACCGGCGAGGGCCACCTGGATGAAGCGGCCCATTTTTTTGAGTTCTTTTTTCTCGATCCACTGGAAGGGATCGAAGTTCTTAATTTCGCCGGCGATGGTACAGTCAAAGCCGGTGGTATCGAACTGCGTGATCGTGCCGACACCACTGACGCCGGCGAGGAGGTTCTTCCAGGATTCCTCCGTGCCGATGCCCAGCGCGCAGACAAGTCCAACACCCGTAACGACTACCCGGCGAGTCAACTCAGTAAAGCTCCCTGTTTAGGCGGTAAGTTCGTGGCGCTTACTTTCCCTTGGCGTGCTTGTCGATGTAATCGACGGCGTCTTTGACCGTGGTCATCTTCTCAGCGTCTTCGTCGGGAACTTCGATACCGAAGGCTTCCTCGAACGCCATGACGAGCTCGACCTGGTCGAGAGAATCGGCACCGAGGTCGTCCACGAAGGACGCTGTCGGCGTCACTTCGGCTTCATCGACGCCGAGCTGCTCGACGATAATTTGTTTAACGCGTTCTTCCACACTGGCCATTCCGGTGTCCTCCGCGATTTGCTATCGCTTGATGTGCAACGACGTACAGTAACAGTCTATCGGCCCCAATGCCGTGGTACGGACTCGAAAATCGTCAATCAGGCAACCTGCCCATTCTAGTCAGCCCTAGCAGCAAGGTCAACTTTCTAGCCCGCTTCCCTCAAGACCAACCGCGAATAAAGCGTGGAACTATAAGGCTAGGCGCTCGATGATGTTTGCTATCGGGATCGCTCATCCTGATAGACCAGTTTCGTCGAAGAAAAGGCTTCAAGCCCTCTTCGCTGTCAACCCACTTCCAATCCCCGCCCTTGAATTCCTCCGCTTTAAATTTTCCGTTCCTAAACTTGTGTGGCTTCAGAATAATTCCAGGCTCCTTGCCCCGCCTCACCGTTGCTTCAAGCATACGCAACCCCCGGTGTGCAGTCGCTACGCTAGATAGAGGCCGCCATTGACGTCGAGGACGTGGCCGGTGATGTAGGCGGCTTCGTCACTGGCCAGGAAAACGATGGCGCTGGCTACGTCGCGGGCGGAGCCCATGCGGCCCAGCGGGATGCGCGTTTTCAGCACGGTTTTTACCTCTTCGGAGAGGACGTCGGTCATGGGCGTGGCGATGAAGCCGGGGGCGACGGCGTTTACCGTAATGTTGCGCGAGGCGATTTCGATGGCGATGGCTTTTGTGAGGCCGACGAGGCCAGCTTTGGCGGCGACGTAGTTGGCTTGGCCGGCGTTGCCCATTTCGGCGACGACGCTGGAGATGTTGATGATGCGGCCTGCGCGGGCTCGCATCATTGTCGAGAGAGCTTGCTGGATGCAGAGGTGAGCGCCGGTGAGGTTGGTTCGAATAACGTCGTCCCAATCTTCTTTTTTCATGCGGAGGGCGAGGCCGTCGCGGGTGATGGCGGCGTTGTTGATGAGAATGTCAAGGCGGCCGAATTTTTCGAGAGTTTGCTTGAAGCCGAGTTTGATCTGGTCGGGGTCGGCTACGTCCATTTTTATGGCGATGGCGTCGCCGCCGGCGGCCAGGATGTCCGTGACGAGCGTGGTGAGTTTTTCTTCGTTGCGGGCGGCGACGGCGACCTTTGCGCCAGCTTGGGCGAGAGCTAGTGCGGTTTCGCGGCCGATGCCTTGGCTGGCGCCGGTGATTAGGGCTACTTTGTCGGTTAGGCTGAACATCTTTTTTTCCTGTGGTTACTTTTTAACGGATTAAAAGCTTAACCCCAAGACTTAGTTTCAAAAAACGAAAGCGGGAAACCCTTCTTACGGTTACGGCTTCGGGCAATCGGATACATCCAGTACATTCTTGTGGCCGCTGAGAAACAACTGCGACAGGCTGAAAGCCTGTCCTACGCGGCGTCGGAACGGGCGCCGGCAATTTTTTCGACGGTGGCGGCTAAACTTTTTTCGTCTTCGACGTTGAGCGTGGCGGCGGAGCGATCGATTTGGCGGAGGAGGCCGGTTAGGACGCGGCCGGGGCCAACTTCGACGAAGGTGTTGACGCCCTCGTCGATGAGGAGGCGCATGGATTCTTCCCAGCGGACGGGCATAGTGACCTGGCGAATGAGGGCTTCGCGCGCTTCGTCGCCGGTGGAGATGGTGTCGGCATCGACGTTGGTGACGAGCGGGACGGACAGATTGGCGAATGTCGTGTGCTTCAGATCCGCGGCGAGGCGTTCTTGCGCGGGTTGCATCAGCGCGGAATGGAAAGGGGCAGAGACGGCGAGGATCACCGCGCGCTTTGCGCCGAGTTGGGAGGCGATTTCGACGGCGCGCTTTACGGCGGCGGCGTGACCGGAGATGACGGTTTGCTCAGGGGAGTTCAGGTTTGCGGCGGAGCAGATTTCGCCGTTGGAGGCGCGTTTGCAGGCGTCGGCGACGACTGCCGGCGAGAGGCCCATGATGGCGGCCATCGCGCCTATTCCGGCGGGGACGGCTTCCTGCATGTAGGTGCCGCGCTTGCGGACGAGTTGGACAGCATCTGAAAAGTTCAAAGAGCCGGCGGCGACGAGAGCTGAATATTCGCCGAGGCTGTGGCCTGCCACGAAATCCGGCGTGAGGCCTTTTTCCGCGAGGACGCGGCAGACGGCGACGGAACAGGTGAGGATGGCGGGCTGCGTGTTGGCGGTGAGCTTCAGCTCGTCTTCGGTGCCCTCAAAGCAGATTTTGGAGATGGAGAAACCGAGGACTTTGTCGGCCTCGTCGAAGACGGCGCGTGCGGCCGGATATTTGTCGGCAAGCTCTTTGCCCATGCCCGGGTATTGCGACGCTTGACCCGGAAATACGAATGCGACTTTGCCCATCGTCAATTCCTCTCCTGAGGCGTCATGCGAGAACGCTGGCGGCGGAAAGCTCCTGTTCGATTTTTTCGTTGATGCGCGCGCGGGAAAGGCCCGCAGCCACGCGAATGGCGTTTTTAATGGCTTTGGCATTGGAGCGGCCGTGGCCGATGACGCAAACGCCGCGGACGCCGAGCAGAGGCGCGCCGCCGTACTCCGTGTAATCAATTGTTTTCTTCAAGCCTTTCAATGCTCCGCGCGAAAAGAGAAAGCCGACCTGCGACGCCAGCGAGCTCTGGATCGATTTTTTCAGCAAGCCGAAAATCTGAACGGCAAGGCCTTCGCAGATTTTCAGCGCGATGTTGCCAACGAAGCCATCACTCACGATGACGTCGACGTTTCCGGAGAAAAGATCGCCGCCTTCGACATTGCCTACAAAATGGACCGGGCTCTTTTTCAAGCGCGTGTAAACTTCGCGCGTGAGTTCATTGCCCTTAATTTCTTCTTCGCCGACGGACAGCAAGCCGACGCGTGGGCGGCGATTGCCGAACGTGGCGCGGTAATAGATTTCGCCCATCACGGCGAACTGCACCAAATGCTCGGGCTTGGAATCGACATTTGCGCCGACATCCAGGAGCACGGAAACGCCGCCTTTGGCATTCGGGAACGGCGCAGCGAGCGCGACACGATCGACCGATTCCAAAGTGCCAAGCAAAAACCGTGCCACCGTCATGACCGCGCCAGTGTTGCCGGCGCTGACCACGCCATCGGCCTTGGCTTCCCGCACGAGCCGGGTGGCGACATGGATGGAGCTGTCTTTCTTCCGCCGGAACGCCTGGGCCGGGTGATCGTGCATGGTGATCACTTCGCTTGCCGGGACAATGTCGATGGGCAAGTTCGGAGCGGCGTGTTTGGCCAGCTCGGCGCGGACCACGTGCGGCTGTCCGACTAGCATCACTCGCACGCCCAGTTCGCGGGCAGCCAGAACACTGCCTTCAACCTCGGGGCGGGGCGCGTTGTCTCCGCCCATGGCGTCAACAGCGATTGTGATCATCGGATTTGGCTTACTGCTTTACTTGGCCGCCAGTTCTTGGATGGGAGCTGGGGGCAAAAGGCAGCGTCAGGCCGACTTGTCTTGCACAGCGCGGCCTTTATAGTAGCCGCAATGGGGACAAGCCTGGTGCGGCTGCTTGGTTTCGTGGCAATTCGGGCATTCGCCGAGCGCGGGCTTTTCCAGAAAATCGTGGGCTCGCCGGGTGCTCGTCCGTCGCTTCGAATGCCGTCTTTTTGGGTTAGGCATAGCAATACTCCTCGTTCCCGCCGCAGTGGGCGGATTCTATGGGCTTTTGGCCCTGGAAACTATTGTTTTTTCAGCCAGTCCTGCTTCAGGCGCGCGAGAGGGGCCAGCCGCGGGTCCGTCGCGTGGGTCTCACAGCGGCACTCCTCGTGGTTCAGGTTAGCACCGCAGTTGGGGCAGAGCCCCCGGCAGTCACTTTGGCAAATGACTTTCAGGGGCAGAGCTAATAGTACCTGTTCCCGGAGCACATCCGCCAGGAAGAGGCCATCTCCCTCAAAAAAGGCAATTTCAGTGTCGTCGTCCTTGAGCCGGTCTTCCTTTGGCTTGGCGCCCTTGGGTAGAGGGGCGTAGAAGAGGTCGAAAGAACGGTTGACGTCTTCGATAACCGGTTCGAGGCAGCGAGCGCAGACCATTTCGATCTTGGTCTCGAGCTGGCCCTCGATGCGAATCTGGCCTTCGAGCAGCTCCGCAGTGGCGGTTACTTCCAGAGGAGCCACCTGCTTGATCTCCGACGAATGGAAATCGATGCTGCCCGGACCGTAGGCCTTCCGGATGCGCAGTTTGCGAACAGCAAGTTCTTTAACATCGAGGAACAAGTCGGAAACGCCTCCGGCGCTAACGCTCATGCTTTATCATTATTCCGTCGCGCGAGCAGCAAGTCAAGGAACGGGGCCGATTTCTAACACTTTTGCTGCAAGAATGGCAAGGGGTGGCTCTAGTACCCGCGGCTGAGAGCGAGGATGGTTTAGCCAGCAGCGGAGCGGGATTGAGGTTGAATGCCGGTTGCTTGGACGCGGGCGATGGTCCAGCCTTCGGGCCTCCAGGTCAGGATGACGGTCATGCGAACGCATCCGGGATTAGGAGTCTCGATTTTTTCGGCGGCCTCCCAGACCAGGTTTGCCATAACGGCCTTGCTGCCTACGAACTGGACGTCTTCGATTTTGCCGCGCGTGGTGGCCCAGCCGGTGGCTCTAAAGATGAGCTTTGCGGCCTGCATGATGCGCGTGGGGCCAATCCACAAATTTCCATCTGGATCCACGAATTGGCCATCGGGGGAGAACATGCCCGCGAACTCTCCGACGTTGCCGGAATTCCAGGCTTCGGCAAATTTCGCAACGGAAAAGATTTTTTCGGCGGGATGCATTTCGGGCTCGGCTGCGTGATGAGGTATCTGTTCGCGAAGCCCTTCCAGAGTTAGCCCGCGTTCTCGCAATAGGCGTGCGGCCCAGGAATCTTTTTCGCGCAGAATTCCGAGGAGGAAATGTTCCGTGCCCACGTGTCTGTGGCCGAGATGTTCGGCCTCCTCCGCGGCCGCGTTGAGGATGCGCTTGCACTCCGCACTGAGGGGCACCTCAACCGAAGTGGAGATGCGCTCACCGCGCGTGATTTGGGATTCGATTTCGTCCCGAAGAGACTGCACACCTCCCCGCTCGCTGAGGAACCTGCGAGCGAGGGTGTGATCTTCGCGAAGCAAACCAAGCAGGAGATGTACGGTCTCGATGGTATGGCTTCCGTATTGGCTGGCTTCGTAGCGCGCGAAGAAAATCGTGCGGCGGGCTTTTTCTGTGTAGCGTTCGAACATGCATCCCCTCAGATCTCCGGCAGGTTACCGGTGCAGCCCGATGCTGAGGCATTGGAAGAGGAATGGGCTGCAGGAGCGAGGATACCACTGCGGAAGCGCTCGGGTAAGTAGCGAGAAGCGGGCGCGGTTAACGGGAATCGCGCGGTTACTTTATGCTGCGGGACCGAGGAAGAAGGGCCTAGAAACGCAAGCGGTGCGCAAGAATTTCATGGCTCTAGTACTAGGGCAGGGTTTTGGTATCAACGCAGGACAAGTCGCAACTTATTGAAAATAGAGATCTTGGATTGTGAATGTGGATTTAGCGGGGGTTTGGTTCATTTCGTGCCTTCTCGAAGGTCCCGGTCGAAATCAAATTGGAGAAAACTTCATGAGATTCCGAACCATTCTCTCGTTGGCTACCTTTTTTCTTACCTGCTTTACGATCGCCGTGTTTGCGCAACCCCTGCCAGCGCATACGGCGGCCTATGGCGCAAGTCGAGCGCCGGAGAATCAGTCCGTGTCAGGGCAGATCGCTTCGGTGGGCGACGCGGTGTTTGCAATCAGCATCACGAAAAACAACCAGGCGCCGCAGACGGTGGAATTCCTGGTGGATGACAAGACGAAGGTGGAAGGCAAACTGACTGTGGGAGCGCAAGCCATGGTAGAATATCGCTCGGACAGCGGAAAAAACGTCGCCACGCACGTGGTGGTGACCCCAGCCTCAGGCGTTAGTCCTTCTTAACGTCCCGCAGTTTTTTCTTTTCCCGAAGAAGTAATCCTGTACTCCGCCCGACCCAGCCCCGGCGCGGTCTGACTCGCTCGAAGCATAAGAGGAGTCCTGATGCGCACGACACTGAAGATAGTCCTGCCCTTGATCGTCAGCGTGGCGGTGGTGTCACTGCTCTTCGCCGGATACCAGGTGCGCACGGAGAGGCGCAATCTGCGCGGGGATCTTTCGCGGAGGGCGGAAATTCTCGGGGATAGCCTGCAAGAAACGGTCGAGCCACTTCTGGATCACGGGCCAAACAAAAACCTGCAACGCCTCGTAGCACGATTTGGGCAAAGAGAACACTTAAAGGGGGTGGCCGTTTACGACACCACCGGCGAGGCGATTGCAGTTACTTCGGGCCTGCCTTCGGAATTCCAAAAGAGGCCGGCGGCGGCGACGCGGGCCGCCCAACAGGACGCGGGCTATGGCGAATTTCTGACTATGGACAGCTCGGTGGCTGAGGACGAAAAGTACCTGGGCCCGATGCACATTTTTGCATTGCCTTTGCATCGCGACGGGCAAGCCGCTGGAACCCTCGCCTTGTTTCATGACACGAGTTATTTCGACACGCAGGTGCAGCACACTCTGAGGGACGCGTTCCTGAACGCGGCGATCCAAACGATTCTCATCAGCGGGTTGGCGATTGTGCTGGTGCGGTGGACATTTACGGCACCGCTGGCACGCACCGCGAAATGGCTACGAACGCTGCGCACTGGGCAGACGCATGAACCGCCGATGACGCCCCAAGGAGAGATTTTCGACCAACTACACCAAGAGGTGACGCATCTTGCGAAGGACTTGAACGCAGCGCGGGCCACGGCCGAGGAGGAAGCGCGACTGCGGAATTCCAATGTGTCTATCTGGACGGCGGAGCGGTTGCGCGTGAGTTTGCGGAATAAATTGAAGGAGAAACCTCTGTTTATCGTGTCCAACCGCGAGCCGTACTTAAACGTACACAACGAGAAGAACGGCGCCGTAGAGATTATTGTTCCCGCCAGCGGCGTGGTAACGGCAATCGAACCGGTTTTGGTGGCGTGCGATGGAACCTGGATCGCACACGGCTCGGGTAGCGCGGATCGCGAACTCTCGGATGAGTATGACCACCAGCGCGTGCCGCCGGAGCGGCCGAGCTATACCTTGCGACGAGTGTGGTTAAGCAATGAGGAGGAGAAAGGTTATTACCAGGGATTTGCGAACGAAGGGCTATGGCCGCTTTGCCACATCGCGCATACGCGGCCGGTGTTCCGTCCGGAAGACTGGGTGCACTACCAACGCGTGAACCGGCGCTTTGCGGATGCCGTACTGCAAGAAATGGAAGGTACGGAGTCACCGATCCTTCTGGCGCAGGATTATCACTTGGCGTTGCTGCCGCGAATGATCAAGGAAGCGCGGCCGGATGCGCGAGTGGCGATTTTCTGGCACATACCGTGGCCGAATCCGGAAGTGTTCGGAATATGTCCGTGGCAGCGGGAGTTGGTCGACGGACTTCTGGGCGCGGACTTGATCGGGTTTCACATTCAATCGCATTGCAACAATTTTCTGGAGACCGTGGACCGGGCAGTGGAGGCGTTGACGGAGTGGGACCGGTTTGCGGTGAACCGGCAAGGCCACGTGACGCGAGTGCGGCCTTATCCGATTAGCGTGGCGTTTCCAGAGAATGGACACGCGGTCAACGAATCCCGGAACACAGGCGAAGAACGAGCGGCTTTGTGTCATGAGTTGGGAATTGAAGGAAGCTTATTGGGAGTGGGCGTGGACCGCGTCGATTACACGAAGGGGATCATCGAGCGCTTCCGCGGCATCGAGCACTTCCTGGACCTATATCCCGCCTACCAGCACCGCTTCACTTTTGTGCAGATCGGGGCGCCCAGTCGCACCGAGATCGACCGGTACAAACATTTTCTCGATGAGGTGAGCGCGGAAGCGGACCGCATTAACGCGCGTTTTCAGGCTGGAAGGTGGAAACCCATCGTGCTGCTCAAGAAACATCATTCGCATGAGGAGATTGCTCGTTATTACCGGGCGGCTTCCGTGTGCCTGGTGACTTCGTTGCATGACGGCATGAATCTGGTGGCGAAGGAATTCGTTGCGGCGCGGCAGGATGAGCGCGGGGTTCTGATACTGAGCACGTTCGCCGGAGCGGCGCACGAATTGCCCGACGCGCTGCTCGTAAATCCCTACGACGTGCAGCAAGTGGCCGAAGCCATTCATCGGGCGCTGGAGATTCCGGAAGCAGAGCAGGCCCTGCGGATGGGGCGGATGCGGAAGAATGTCCGCGAGCACAACGTCTATCGATGGGCAGCGCACCTGCTTTCCGACCTCACGGAAATTCGCATTGATGCTCCCGAGCGCTTTGAGGTGCCACAGATAATAGGAGTGAACCGCGGCGCATAAACCTTGTTCCTTTCACCCCTGGAGCGGGTTTCCACGGTTCTGACAAAGAGGAGAAAGCAGCACAATGAACACTGCGGAAACACCATTCGAGTTCTTCACAGTCTCGTACCTGACGCGCATCGGAAATCAGTCCGCGGGCAACCTCACCGAGTTTCTCACCGGCCTTCAACAGTGCAGTGATGCCTCCATCTTCCACCACACTTTCCAGACCTTGAACAGCCATCACTTTCTGACGGAAGGCTTTTCCAATGATTTCGCGCAGTGGGCGCACGCGGACGCCAGCCGCGAAGACCTGGCCGAGCAGCTGGCGGCGCTCGACATCCGCGACTATCTTTCGATCGCTGCGCTGCGCGGCGATTTGTGCCGGGTCGTGAGCGATTATTGCAACGAACACCGGGCTTTTGCGGAACAAACCGCGCTGGAGCGTTTTTATTTTTGTGAAAGCGTGGAGGTCACGCTTCCCTTCGGCCTGACGGCCGGGACGCTGGAGGAATTTCGCGACGGTGTCTTGCGTCTAAGCCATGCGTCGTTTTACTTTCACTTTCTCTCCTCGCGGCTCCGGCTGCAACTGCAAACGAACGATTTCTCGCACTGGCTGGCGGACGGGCTCGGCCTGGAAAAGCTGGCGGAAAGCGTGAACCGAATTGACATTTATACGAACACACTCGACAGCGCGCGCGCCAAGGTGCTTCGATTGGTCGACCGCGAAAGGAGGAAAGGGTGAGCGAAGTAGCGATTGCCAGCCGAATCCCACTGGATGAGTATGCAGCGCTGCTCGGGGAGGGCGAAATCGACGAGCTCCGCGTGCTCGCGAAGCCTTTGCGAGGCCGCAGCATTGAGATGATTAACTCGACCGCGGTCGGAGGCGGGGTCGCCGAAATTCTAACCCGGCTCTTGCCGCTTGCGGAGGAACTTGAGTTGAACATGCGCTGGGACGTAATGACGGGAGGCGATGACTTCTATGGGGTCACGAAAGCCTTCCATAATGCGCTGCATGGTGCTCCCTATCACGCGGACCCGAAGGATTTTGAGATTTTTCTGGCGTGCAACGAACGCAACCTGGCGAGACTCCCGCTCGACGCCGAATTCATGATCATCCACGATCCGCAGCCGGCCGCGCTGATCGAGGGACGCAAGAAAAACGGGAATCACTGGGCCTGGCGATGCCATATCGATTTGTCGCATCCCCATCGCGCGGTTTGGGATTTTCTCGATAAATTCGTGGCGCGCTACGATGCCGCGATGTTTTCTTCGCCGGAATTTTCGCGGGCCCTGCCCATCCCGCAGTATCTTTTTTATCCGGCGATCGACCCTCTTTCGGAGAAGAATCGCGAGTTGGAAAGCGGTTTTGTGGCACGGACGCTTGCGCAGTATCAGATCGATCCGCTGAGGCCCATCCTGACGCAAATTTCACGGTTCGACAGGCTTAAGGACCCGGTCGGAGTGATTCGCACGTACCGCATCGTGAAGCGGTATTTCGATTGTCAACTGGTGCTTGCGGGTGGGAGCGCTTCCGACGACCCGGAAGGAGCGATGGTGCTGAAAGAGGTGCAGCACGAAGCCAACGGTGAGCCGGACATTCATATTATCGAGCTGCCCGCCTGGGCACCGCTGGAAGTCAATGCGCTGCAACGCGCTTCGACGATCGTGGTTCAGAAGAGCCTTCGGGAGGGGTTTGGGTTAACCGTGTCCGAGGCGCTGTGGAAAAAGAAGCCGGTGGTAGCTTCCGCAGTTGGCGGCATTCCAGTGCAGATCATTCACAAGCACACGGGGCTTTTGGCGCACTCGGTGGAAGGTACCGCTTATCAGATACGATTCTTGCTATCGCATCCGGAGATTGCGGCAAAGCTGGGCGAGAACGGCCATAAGCACGTGAAAGAAAATTTCTTGATCACGCAGAAACTCAAGCGATACATGACTTTATTCCTGGCGATGGCACGCGCAAAGTAGGGCCCGGGCGCTTAGTACGTCAGCGACCAGCCGACGACTGTCATCGTCAGGACGACCAGGAGCATACCGGTGCTTACAACGCTCAGGATGCGGCCGTGGCCAAGGAGATAGTCGCGGGACTCGGCGTCGATGCAGAGCAGAACGGAGACGACCAGGACGACCGCCCAAGCGAGAATCGCAGGCAAGCCGGGATATTTGCCAATCATGGCGAGAAACTGGCCGGGCGGCTGGCCTGCGGGAACCCACCAAGGGATCATCGGGGCGATGCCGGTAGCGAGCGAAAGCGTCAGCAGCTTGCGCGTGAACCAGCCTTTGATTTTGGGACGGGCTTCCTTCCAAACGAAGTAATCCCAGGCGAGCAGAGCAACGGCGAAGAGTACCCATCCGTAGAGAGCAGCTTTTTGATCAAACCACCACCAAGCGCGAAAAACCAAATGTGCGTGCTGCCCAAAGGCAAATCTCGGAAGCAGGAAGACGGCGACGAGGCCATTGGCTGCGACAGCAACCAACAGTGTGACGAGACTCATCAGTTGGAACCAGTAGCGTGTCGGGACGCGCCGACACCTGGTGCAAACGGATTGTTTCGGCAGGAAGTTTAGTCCACATCGGTCGCAGAACACGGCTGGTCTCCCTAATCGGGAAAATCGAATCCTGTGATCGCCGCCAGAGTATCTGATTGGAATCGCAAAAAGCTACTGGTCAGACGGTCAGTTGAAAGGGCAGGCAGTATTGGTAGTATGGAGGCATCCAGCCAGATACCCTTCTTGGTCGAAGTGCCAGAAGATGCGCCAGACTCGCAAAAAATGCGCGGTCGGGCGGGGGTGCAATATGTCCGAGGCCGCGAAACAATGGGAAGGCCAAATTGTCGAAGGGATATTTCCCTTGCGGGAATATCTTGGTGGATCCGATCACAGCGCCGTCTTCTTAACCGAGTACGGTGAAGGTGCGCCGCAAAAAGCGGCTCTCAAGCTTCTTCCTGCGGACTCGTCCACCGCAGATTTGCAGCTCGCGAGCTGGGAATCTGTGGCGCAACTTTCTCATCCGAATTTGCTGCGATTGTTCCGCTGCGGGCGTTGCCGGATCGACGGCAACGATTTGCTGTACGTGGTCATGGAGTTTGCGGAAGAAGATCTCTCGCAGATTCTGCCCGAACGCGCGCTTACGCCGGAGGAGACGCGCGACATGCTTGGCCCCGTCCTTGAGGCGCTTGGCTATCTGCACAGCAAGGGTTTTGTGCATGGCGACCTGAAGCCCGCGAATGTATTGGCCAGCGGGGATCAGCTGAAACTCTCGAGCGACGCCATCGCGCGGATTGGAGAGGCGCGGAGCGCTTCCAGAAGGGCCGGCCCTTACGATCCGCCGGAAGCCAGCAGCCGGAGGTGGACGGCGGCAGGCGATGTTTGGTCGCTGGGGATGGCGCTCGTTGAGGTGCTGACGCAGCGATTGCCGGAAGGGCAGGCCGGGCCACATCGCGAGCCAGTGGTTCCAGCGAATATTCCTTCGCCCTTTCAGGAGATTGCGCGCGAGTGCTTGCGGCTGGAGCCGGATCGGCGCATCCGTATTGGAGAAATCGGGGCGCGGTTGAATCCGCGAGCGGCGGCGGCAGCCGCCTGGGCATTAGCATCCCTCCCTATCTCGAGCGTAACTGTCACCCCTGTCGTCCTCGGAGCAGCTACAGGAGCTGTATCGCCAGTAGCGCCCATGGCTTCGATGCCGGTTTCCCCGCGCGGCGGCGCGAGGATGCAAAGCAACCCCCATAGGCCGCCACCCTACAAAGATTCGAGCGGAAGGCCACGATTCCTGGTGCCGCTCATCGTGGCCGCACTTTTGGTGGCAGGCATTCTGACGGTGCCGCGTCTTTTGACGCACCGCTCGGAGGCTCAGCCTGCCTCGACTGTGGCTTCTGAAAAACCGTCGGAGCAACTTGCCCGGCCTGCCGCTTCAAAGCCGGCACAATCCGCCGCAGCGCCAAAACCCAAGGCCCTATCGAAAACGGAATCAGCGGCCTCCGACGCGGCAAAGTCTGTGGCGCCACCCGCTTCGGATTCTTTGCAGCAAACCAGTGAAAAAGAGCAGCCGTCTTCAACGGCCGGACTTGCATCAAGCTCAGTTTCGGCAGATTCGCCGAAGCCCGCGAGCGGTGGGATTAGTTCGTCCAAAGGCGAAGTCCTGGATCAAGTGCTGCCTGACGTATCGGGCAAAGCGCGCGCCACGATTCACGGCAAGGTTCGCGTCAGCGTAAGAGTCCATGTGGATGCGTCTGGCGGAGTATCGGAAGCGGAGTTCGATTCGAAGGGACCAAGCAAATTCTTTGCGGACTTGGCTTTGCAGGCTGCGCGGAAGTGGGCGTTCACGCCGCCGGAAGTAAACGGGAAGAGCGTAGCCAGCGAGTGGCGGCTGCGGTTTGAGTTCACGCAAAGCGACACCAAGGTTATCCCCTCACAGACGGCACCTTAGAATCTTCAGGAGGCGATTCGAGGGCGCGGTGAAGCTCCCGGCATCGCTATACGCGACGCGGCGTTGGCGGCATCGCCGCAGACCCTCCCAGGAAGACACCTGTCCACAAGTACGGAGCGAGAACCGCGCGCGCGTAGTAGTAACTCACCGAAACATCTGAAAACAAATAGGTTAACTGGCCGCAGGTAGCTCTCTGGCCCGGCGTACCATACCCACCCGCAATCCCAATTCGTACTTTCGCTTGGACAGAGGCGCCGCCGTTGGTGCGCCCACGTGGGCGGGGTCACAGCGAATGAAAGTGCAGGTAAACCAAATTTTCTCACGAAGCGAAGCGGTGCTGCAGGCAAAGAAGTACCGCATAAGACGTGGGATTCAGTGGGCGGGATTGCTGGTGGCGATCGGTGGCATTTCGCTTGTGGCAGGATTTGAGACGGCGCGGACGACGCTGCCAGCGCGGAACTGGGCTACCAGCCCTTCGGCGCAGGAAGCTTCTGGCGCAATCTCCGCGGTGCAAATGCCTGCGGCTGAGAACAATCTGGAAGCGGAAATCAAGCGGCTGCCCCTGCAGCAGCAAGCGGAGCGGTTGTTGGAACGCGCGATGCACGACGATGAGCCGTCTCTGGAATTACTGCGTGAAAATGTGGATGGCTGGCGAGGCCGCATTAAGAACACCGACCAACTTTTTGATTTGGTGCTGGCTGCGCTGAATTCGGGAGACTTGCGCGTGCGAACGGCCGCCGTGGACGTCGATCTTGCAGCGAACAACCTGCGCAAATCACCGGAAAGCGTTGCTCTCTTGACGCAACAGGTAAAGGGCGATCCAGAGGGGCGCGGGCTGGCTTTGTGGCGGCTTGGCGCGCTGGGAAATCGCGGCGTGGAACCGGACAAAGTTCTGCGCACACTGCTGCGCTATGCGCACGACCCGAGCGAGCACACGCGATATTGGGCCGTGGAAGGACTGGCTATGCTCGGCAACGACGCCACCATCGGCCCGTTGTTAGAACTTCTCGCACATGACCCCGCGCCGCGAGTCCGCGAACGCGCCGCGAGCAGCCTGGGGCAATCTGGTTTGCTGACTCGCGAGGAACGCCTGGCGGCTGTTCCGCATCTTCTCAATTTTGCCGACGATGATTCGCTGAACACAACCACGCGGGAGTTGGTGTACGGAACGCTGCGTGTGATCACGGGCGCCCCTTTAGGCAACGATGCCAACGCGTGGCGGGCGTGGTGGGCGCATCACGACCCGGCGCAGGAGCGCCAACGCGAGCGTAAGGGAGTTGTCCGCACTTAGTCGTGTGAACGACAAGTATTCGATTGAATACATGCTTTTACGTCATTCTATGAATTCCAGCGTCTTCAAAGCCAGAAATTGAGAAAATAACGCTTCCAGAAATTGCACGCGGGAAACCCGACTATCTCCAGGGAGGATACGTTGACTCACTCTTTCCGCAAGATTATCGCGCGAGTGTTCGCGATCGGCTTAGCACTACTTTTTGTTACCACGGCGTTCTCGCCCGCTTCCGCTCAGGAAAAGAAAGTGCCGCAGACCGCCGGGGTGGACAACACCAAGATGGGCGCGTATCGCGCGATTGCCCAACACGCCTATTTGGAGTTTCAGAAAGGCGACACCGCCGCCGCCGCGCTGCTTGCTCACAGCCTCGAGCGCGTATGGGATAAGGGTGAGGACTACGGCGGCGACATGGCGCTGAAGAAAACGCATCCGGAGCTGTTCGAGCAGATCGACAAAGCGATGGACGATTTCGTATTGCCCTTGATGGACTACAAGACCAAACCGCTCGACCCTGCGCGAGTTAAGGCAGCCTTCAATGTCTACATGGAAAGACTGAAACTCGCGGATTAGCCGGTACGCGCCTGATGTTGTTTTGGTGTTCGCTTCCTCGTGGACGAGAGAGGAGACACACTCGGGCGGCTGATTGGGCTAATAAAGGCGGAAATTAACTTCGATAGGACAGGTCACCGGCACCACCTTGCCATTGGGAGCCGTCGCGGGTTTGAACTTCCACTTGGCAACCGCATTCATCGCCTGGGTATCCAAATCCTCACGCAATGATTTTTTTACGGAAATGTTGGTCGCACGGCCGTCCGGCAAAATTGTAACTTCAAGCATAACAGTGCCTTCCACTTTGTCTTTACGAGCCTTCTTCGTGTACAAGGGCGGTGGACAATAGACGCAGGTAGGTACGCCAACGCCCGCCGGGCTTGCGGGTTGCTGTGGCGTTTGCGCCCTTAGAGCCAGGGCCGGAAGTAGCGTACTCGCCAAAAGAAATACTCCGAGCAAGAATCGATTTTGCTTCGACATGAGAACTCCTTTCACTTTGAGGCGACCGGCGCAGGAAAGAGCCATCTTAACAGCAGATGCGTGGGCCAATAAATTAATCCAACGAGTGGAATGAAAATCATCGCAAGATGCGCAGGGGCGGGTCCCCATGTGCGGTGAAAGAGCGGATCGCGGTAGGCGTAATTCATGTTGAGAGCAGGAGACAAGAAGCGGGAGACGATCAAGAGGAAGGCGGCGATCAAGGCTTGCAAGCCAAAAGCGCGCCGGTCGTAGCCAACCCGGCGCAGCGTCCAGAGAAGAACAAGAGGCAAGCCGATGTGAAATGTGGAGAGGAGGCGCACCCACAGCGGGTAGCGCGTGTCCCACATATACTCGGTGCCGCCTAAAAGAAAACGGCCCGTTGCCAATCGCCAGGCGACATCCAGGACCCACAGGAAACCGGCGGCCACCGAATTGACGGCCTGACTGGAAAGCAGCAGGGGATTCGCCAGCCAAATCCCGGCAAAGGAAAGAATCACGGCAACGTCGCACAAGTGCCACAGATTCGCCCAGCCCCAGACGCGGAAGTACGCGGGAAGCCAAACGATCATCCAGAGCAAACTGAACCATCGCAGCACAGGAAACGTGACTGGACCAGACGACATTTGTTTTCACCAACGCGTTGCTTGGAGACGGCCAAGGCTATCACAGCCGGCCAATGAGTATGCGCGCGCGTTGACTGGTAGGAACGCAACGGAGCGCAAACTTCAGCCGTAACCCAGATCAGGGCCGAGCGGCATGGAACTCGGCATGAAGGTACCCGTGCCGCGAGCCACTTCCTTGCCCCGGCTATCGAAGAGGACTCCTTCGGCAATGTAGATCCGCTTCGAACGGCTCACGATATGGCCGCGCGCGAGAAGCTGGCCTTCGGACACTGGACGCAGAAAATAGAGCTGAAAGGAGGAAGTCACGACAAAGAAGTCGGTGACGAGAGACTGCACGGCGAAAAATGTCGCATCGTCCAGCGCTTTGAAATAAACCGCTCCATGAATCGCGTTGCCCGCGTGATAGAAGTCCCGGCGCACGGTCATTTCAATTTCGGCGCGGCCTTCTTCAGAGAGCCGCAGAACTGGCTGGAACCATTGATTAATGGAGGCACGATTGTACATCGCGATGAGCGCTTCAAAGTGTGTGCGTTCCATGGTGGATGGTTGAGTTTCGCTCCGGGATTGGTCACGTTTCCGAAATTGGTTGCGAAGCCGAACGCGCGGTTGAGCCGAAATACTCCTGATGCTTGCGCAGAAGGAACTGGTCGGTCATTCCAGCAATGTAATCACAAACGACGGCGTGCCGCGGCTCCATGCGGGCAGATTCTTCATGAGAGGGCGGCATCGATCCCGGCGGATCGAGATAGTACAGAAAAAGCTCTTCGAGGCAGCGAACCGAGCGATCGCGGTCTTCGGTAATGGCCGGGTCGTCATAGATGTGTTCGAAAAGAAAGCGCTTCAGCAGAGCGTTCTGCTCCGCAGTGCCCTTGCTGAACGCGGCGAGCCGGTGGGGTACGCGGCGAACGTCATCGACGGAGGCTACGCCGGCTGCCTGCACATTGGCGCGCGTGAAGAAAATCAGGTCGCTCACGAGGAAGTTGACAGTAAGGCGAAGGGCCTCATTGAACTTCAGTTTTTCGCGCGCGCTTGGGTGCGAGGCTACGACTTTTGCATAGTTTTCGTCAAAAAGCGGCACTTCTCTTCGCAAGGCGTTCAAATCGAGGAGTTCGGCTTCCAACGCATCGTCAAGATCCGCCGTGTTGTAAGCTATTTCGTCGACCCAGTCGATGAGCTGTCCTTCCAGCGGCGTGCGCAGCTCTAGCAAATATTCGGCAAGGTGCGGAAATTCCGCCGCTGTGTAATCGTGCGAATGCTTGATGATGCCTTCGCGAACTTCGAACGCAAGATTCAGGCCGGGGAAATCGAGATAAGGACTTTCAAATTGCTCGACGATGCGCAGCGCCTGCAAATTGTGGTTGAAGCGCGAACCGTGGCTGCGCATCAACTCATCCAGCTTTTGTTCGCCGGCGTGGCCGAAGGGCGGATGCCCGATGTCATGAACAAGCGCGAGCGTCTCGGCGAGATCCGTGTTGAGGCCGAGGGCCCCGGCGACCGTGCGCGCGATTTGCGAAACTTCCAGGGTGTGAGTCAGCCGGTTCCGAAAATGATCGGAATAGCGGATGGTGAAGACCTGCGTCTTGGCTTCGAGGCGGCGAAACGCGCGCGAATGAATAATGCGGTCGCGGTCGCGAGCGTACTCGCCGCGATAAGGATGCGGCGGTTCAGCATAGCGGCGGCCGCGTGAGAGTTCCGCACGCATCGCCCACGGCGCGCTTGGCGGGAATGATTCGATGAGTGGCTCCGGAAACGGACGGAAGCCCTTCCGTCCGTTCGCGTTGCTAAGGATTTCCAAACTTTTTAGAGCGCCCGAATGACCGCTTGGCCTGTTGCGCGTTCCAGCCAGCGGTCAGGACGTTGGGGCGAGCGTCTCCAGGCCGCGGTCCGCTTCGTCCGAAATCTGCGTATTCGGAAATTCCTTTTTCAGCTGCTCGTATACTCCCGCGGCCGCCTTCGGGTCGCTTTGACGCAAGGTCTCGGCAAGCTCAAGCAAAACGAGAGGACGAGGGACGAAGACGGACGAATGGTCCGCCAGGTCGCGAAAAACCTTAGCGGCTTCCGCGGGCTTTCCGGTGCGCTCGTAGATGACGCCCGTTTGATACTGCGCCATGGCTACCAATTCTTTGTCTTTGCCGGAGCTGATTTTCTTCAACTGTTCGAGAGCCTGATTGTGGCGCTCGAGGTCTTCGTAGCAAAGCGCGGCGTAATAGGTAGCGAGCCTGCCGGGGTTCGTGCTCGGATATTTTTCGGCGACGGCGGAAAACTTTTGGACGGCGTCTTCGGTGCGCGCGGTTTCCGTAGCATAGAAAGGCTCGGATGGATCGTTTGGATCGGCGGCTGCACCGATGCGCGCCGCATAGGCTTTCGTGGCTACGTCGAGCGCCGCAGTCGCCTGCAGGGTCTGCCGGTCCGTATAGAAGCGCCATCCGAAATAAGAGACGACCACAATCAGGACGGCTAGCACTGCTGCGGCAAGAACCGTGGTATGAGAAAAAACGGCTTCAGCGCCATGCTCGATGGCATCGTGAATCTTGTCCTGTTTCAATTCCTTGCGCGAAATATGTTCCGCCACAAACGCTCCCTTGCCTGGATTGGAATGCTCCATCGTAGCACAAGAAGCGGGCAGGCCGCCCCGGCCCGTTTCGACTTCTGTTCGCACGTAGCGCCGTTTTACCCTTGCAGCATGCTGGGGAAGAGACCGCAACTCCGCCGCGCCCCGGGTGTTAGATTAGAGTGATGCAGGCTGCGTGTGTCCATTGCGGAACAGAGCACAAGCTGAAGGATGCCGACTCCAACGTCCATCCAAAGGTGCAGTTCAAATGCTCGAAGTGCGGGAAAACGACTGTCGTGGAAGTCAAGAAACGCCCGGACCAGACCGTAGTGATCAGCCCGCTGCCATCCTTTGCCCGGGCCGACGCTTCTACTTCGAATTTGAAGCTGCCGCCCGAAGATGATGGGTTGAAACTTCCCGCGAACGGCGTATTTGTTCTGGCGATCACTTCGGGGCCGGCAAACGGCGAAGTTTTCCGGTTGGCAAAGCCCCGCGTCGTCATTGGACGGAAGGGCGCGGACATCCCGCTGAATGATCCGGAAATTTCGCGGCACCACTGCCTGCTCGAAGTGCGCGACAAATTCATCAACTTGAAGGATCTTGATTCCACCAACGGAACGTTTTACGACGAAGAGCGCATACGCGCCGCCATGCTGCAGGATGGCTCGGAGTTCCGCATTGGAGAGAGCCGGGTTCGCGTCAGCTTCCAGAAAAAATAGGGCTCCTTCCCTCTCGCGTCACAGGATTCCGCAAATTACGGCCTGAACTCGGTCCACCGTGAGTGTAAGATACGGACGATGACGTTTCGCCTCCGACGCACCCGATGAACCGCCTCTCCGCCTGCCTCATCACACTCAACGAAGAACACAATCTGCCGCGCGCTCTGGCATCGCTCGAGGGCCTCGCCGACGAAATCATTGTCGTGGATTCCGGAAGCACGGACAGAACTCCGGCCATTGCTCGCGAACATGGCGCAGCGTTTTTCGAGCGCGCATGGACGAATTATTCCGAGCAAAAGAATTTTGCGGCGGCGTGCGCGCGGAACGAGTGGATTCTCTCGATGGACGCCGACGAGGAATTGAGCAGCGCGCTACAGACTTCCCTGCTGCATTGGAAAAAGCACGAACCAGAATTCAGTGTGTACGAGGTGGCGCGGAAAACCTGGTACCTGGGAGCGTGGATCAAGCATTCAGGATGGTACCCGGACTATCAGCGGCGCTTGTACTGGCGGGAGAAAGCGCAGTTCTCGGGAATCATTCACGAGTCGCTGAAATTCGAAGGCAAACCCGCGAGGTTGGCGGGGGATTTGCTGCATTACACGGTGCGATCCTTTGCCGAGCACGAAGCAAATGTGGAACGGTACACGGCCCTCGCGGCGCGGCAAATGTTTGAAGCCGGAAAACGAAGCTGGCGCGGCGCCATGTGGCTGGCGACTCCCTGGAGCTGGTTTCAGAATTATTTTCTGCGCGGCGGCTTTCTGGATGGTTACCGCGGCGCGCTGATTGCCCAGATGGCGGCACGGTCGGTGAGGCTGAAATACGCGAAGCTCGGTAAGTTGATCGAGCAAGCGCAGCACGGCTCAGGGGGAGCAAAACCGTGAGAGCGCTGCTGGTGGACCTCGAGACGGCCTGGCGCGGTGGTCAAAATCAAGCGCTCTTACTCCTGAAAGGGCTACGCTCTCGCGGGCACGAAGCGGAACTCGTGGCCGCGGAGGGATCCGCGCTGGGGGAGCGCGCGCGTGCGAATGATGTACCGGTTCATTTTGTTTCCCGTGGATTATTCCGCGTTCCTGCCGCGCGGAGAGTTCGCGAATTGGTCAGCGGGGGAGGATTTGATCTTGTGCATGCCAATGAGGCGCACGCTGTATCGGCGGCGTGGCTGGCGAGCGCTCATAAACGCATTCCTTTCCTGATTTCGCGCCGGGTGGGTTATCCCATTGGAAAGAGCCGCGTATCGCGCGCGCGCTATGAAGCCGCCACACGAATCATTGCGAATTCCAAGTGGGTTGCGGAACAGGCGGCAACCTCGGGAGCGCCGCGCGAGAAATTGACTGTGGTTTATGAGGGGGCGGAGATTCCGCCGCTATTCACCGAGGCTCAAAGAAGCGCGGCACGCGCGCGCTGGGGAATCTCCGGTGACGCGGCATTGCTCGGATGCGTGGGCGTATTGCTACCCGACAAAGGCCAGGAGTGGCTGATCCGCGCGCTCGCCGAGATCCGCAAGGAATTTCCAGGGGCGAAACTTCTGCTGGCCGGCGACGGGCCAAGCCGCCCGATGCTCGAATCGCTGGCGCAAGAACTTGGTTTTGCAGCAGCGGTATTATTTCCGGGGTTTGTCCAGGATGTCGACAGTGTCTATGCGGCGCTGGACCTTTTCCTGCTGCCATCTTTTTTCGAAGCGCTGAACAATTCCCTGCTCGCCGCTATGGCCTATGAGATTCCCTCTATCGCCTTCAACAAAGGCGCTCTCGGCGAAATTATCGAGCACGAAAAAAGCGGCCTGCTGGTATCCGGACCGGACGTTTCCGAAATTTGCGCCTCGGCCGCAAGGCTTTTGCGCGACGCCGGGTATGCGCGCAGCCTGGGCCAGGCAGCCCGCAAGCGTGTGGAAGAGAATTTTTCGGCCGAACAGATGGTGAGCGGAATGATTCGCGTCTACGAAGAAGCGCTGGCAGCCACAAGATGAATCCCGGGCAAAACATCACCCCAAAAGATGAAGCGCCGGGCGGCTCCTTCTCGATCCGCACGGCGCTTCAAATGTTTTTAAATTTGCGCAAGTTTTCTGACTTCCGTTGTTCCAGGCATTCCCTCCTATCCGCTTGCCGATTTACGTCAAGCTATCTTGGGGATTAAACAACCCATCGCCCTTTCGGCTCGAGAAACTCCACACCAACTGCAAAGCCGTCGCCTTGCAATGGGTGGCAGTAAGCTACCCGGGCCGAGGAGCGAAACTCTCCGGTGCGCGATACGAACGTCAGCCGTTCGCCTTGTTCCCAGCGGCGGGTGCTCACCACCCGCGCGCCACGCGCACTCACATTTTCTGTAAAAGTCGATTCCGTGCCGGGCATCCGGCGATGGCCGTCCAGCAGGACGGGAATCTCCATGGGGATGCGGCGTTCCACGCGGTGGAACGCAAACGTATGCCTGTGGGGCTTGGCGGGCATTCATCCTCACAGGCACGCGGCAATCCGCGTGAGATTTTTTACGCTGCTGCCGCGATGCTTCATGCCGTAGAGCGCGCGGTCGGCCGCGCCCAGAAGCTTTTCCGGCGTGTCGCCGTCTTCCGGAAACGCGGCAACACCGGCGCTCACGGAGAGTGCTGGCGGCTCGGCTTCCGCGGCGAGTCGCTCACGAATGCGCGAAACCACGCGGCCAGCGATGTCCGGACCGGCTTCGGGGAGCACGAGAGCAAATTCGTCGCCGCCATAGCGCGCGGCGGTATCAATCGCGCGGGAATGGCTGCGGAGAATCTTTGAAAGACGCACAATGGCGCGGCTTCCGGTGAGATGGCCATAGTGATCGTTGATGGTTTTGAGACCATCCATATCCAGAAGAACGACGCTGAAAGGCCGCAGCGTGCGCCGCGATCGGTCCAGTTCGGCTTCCAACACGCTGATGAGCCGGCGGTAGTTAGCCAGGCCGGTGAGAGGATCGCTGACGGCCATCGTGCGAACCTGGTCAAACAGGCGCGCTTGATCGAGCAAAGCGCCGGAAAGCATCACCACATAGCTGGCGGTCTTGCTCAGCTCCGCAAGGAAAAACGGTCCGTCGAATAGGTGGCGGGAAAAGGCCGCGGAGAAGTGGCAAACTACGTTAAGCGATGCCACAACGAACAAAGAATAGTCATAGAGGCTTGCGCCGCTCTTATCCTGCTTGCTGTTCTGGAGCCGCTGTCCAAAGCAAACGGCTGCGAAAAGAAACAGCCCGCCTGGGAGCAAATCCCATGGACGAGAGATAAAGCTGGCCACATGAGCGAGCGGAGCCGAAGGCGCAGCCAGAAAAGCCGCGCTCGTGAGATAGGTAGCGATGGCGACGACGAGCAGCGCGCCGGCAGTCTCTTTGCTCGGCTGGCGCGCCGTTGGAATGTAGCGTTCCACGGCAATGGCCGATAGCAGGAAAACCGCGAGAATCGTTCTGCCGACCATCCAGCCCATTGGGATTTTGGTCAGCGCCGCCGGCCCAGCCTGAAGCACATCGTTCAGGCCGAAATAGCCGACTGTCTCAATAATTCCCGAGAGCACGAATCCAAATGCCAGGATAAGCGCCGTGCGATCGTGCGTGCCGCGGAACCGAACCAATGCATTCGCTGCATAGCAGAAGCTGAGGAGCGTTCCGCCGACTTCCAGATAAAGATAGATCTCCGGGGAGCCAGAAATGGAAGCGTGCCGCAGGTAGAAGATAGCCGCAAAAAACAAGACGGTAAGGGCAATGGCAGAAGCGATGAGGACGCGAAACCGCTCCTTCCGGAGAAACCCGACGATTTGGCCCCAACCACCCACGAAACCCCCCAAATACCGAAGAAACAACTACAACCCCGTGAGAATGCAAGTTTGTGCCCTTTCTGAGGGGAAAATCTCAGTCTGTAACCTATTGATTTTGCTTGATTTATTAGAAGGCTGGAAAGAGGATTTAGGAGTACTGTACCGGCGAGACACAAAAATCGATGGAGAGATCGCCGCCTTAGGATTCTATCATCTTTGTTCCCTTATAGTTACCGACAGTTGGGCCAGTATCAGGCACGAAACCGAGACTGTCTCAGTGTGAGACAGTCTCACTAGGTAAAATGTCTCGCTTACACAGTTAATTCAGCCTAGATTTTTGGCTTGGGAGCAGGAAGCTCCCGGGCTACCACAGCGTCGCTGAACCCAGATGTCTTATGCGAGCCATCGCAGAACGGCTTGTTGGCGGAATGCCCACACCGGCAAAGGCCGATCGCAGTGCGCCCCGCCAGGCCGAACGCGCGGCCTTCTGGATCGACAATCTCGAAATCCCCCTCCACGCGAATCGATCCGTTACTGTTGATAGTGATTTTGGCAGCAGCCATTCAGGCCTCCGAAAAAGTTGAGAGCGTGTTTGACGATTACTGCAGGCGTCGCACACGCTCTCTAGACTACGCAGACTTCGCCGGGAACTCAAGGAACCGGCTCAACGAAATCAATACTTTGGCACGCTGGGGTCGACTTCATCCGACCACGCAAGAATGCCGCCCTTTAGATTCAGAATCTTGCGGAACCCTGCCTTGCGCAGGAAATCCACCGCCTCCGCCGAGCGTTTTCCGCTGCGGCAATGCGCCACGATCTCCCGCGACGAATCCAGTTCGTGAACACGCCGCGGCAGCTCGCCGAGTGGGATCAAGTGGCCCTTCAAGTTGCAAATCTGAAATTCGTGCGGCTCGCGCACGTCCAGAATGAAGAGGTCATCCCCGCGGTCGAGGCGCGATTTCAGCTCGCGCGGAGTAATTTCCGGCACTTGCACATCGGGAGCCGGAGCTTCTTCCCCACGCACGCCGCAGAATTCGTAGTAGTCGATCAGTTTGTTGATCGTGCGATTCGGTCCGCACATCGGGCAGTTCGGATTCTTGCGCAGCTTCAGTTCGCGGAATTTCATTCCGAGCGCATCGAACAGCAACAAGCGGCCAACAAGACTCTCGCCCGCTCCCAGAATCAACTTGATCGTTTCCATCGCCTGGATCGAACCAACGATTCCCGGCAGCACGCCCAGCACGCCGCCCTCAGCGCACGACGGCACCAGCCCCGGCGGAGGCGGTTCGGGGTACAAGCAGCGGTAGCACGGCCCATCCGGCATCCCAAACACAGTCGCTTGCCCTTCAAATCGGAAAATCGATCCGTAAACATTCGGCTTTCCGAGCAGAATGCACGCGTCGTTCACCAGATACCGCGTCGGAAAATTATCCGTCCCATCGACGATCACGTCGAAGTCCTTAAATAGTTCCAGCGCGTTTTCGCTCGTTAGCTTCGTCTCGAACGCCTCGATTTGAATGTTGGGGTTGAGATTAGACAACCGCTCGCGCGCCGCTTCGCTCTTGAATTTGCCCACATCGCTCGTGCCAAACGTCACTTGCCTCTGCAGGTTCGTGAAGTCCACCACATCGAAATCCACAAGACCAAGCCGCCCCACGCCCGCCGCGGCAAGATAAAGCCCGAGCGGAGCTCCAAGCCCGCCAGTCCCGATCAACAAGACTTTCGCGTTCTTCAGCTTGAGCTGCCCCTCCATCCCCACTTCCGGCATGATCAAATGTCGGCTATAGCGAAGAATCTCTTCATTGGTAAGCGTTGTTGCCTTGCTGGGCAGCGTCTCGACCTTGGTTGCCATTGCGATATCCTTAGTCCCTCAGATTAGTTCAAAATGGATTTGCGTTTTGAGAATCAAAAGCTAGCTCGGCAGCCGAACTTCGCTGAACCGCAAGTTCTTAACATCTCCCTGCGCGAGCAATCGTCCTTCTCGCACAAGAAGCTCGATACGCCGTGCAACCGTTTCGTACTCTTCGTCACCATCTGCCGAACGGTCGCCCATTGCGCTGACTACCCTCGCCACCACAAAGGCAACCTTCCGCCAATGGCCCGGAATCTCCGAGAGCACAGAGAAAATCGCCTGATCAATTTGATCGTCGCTCATCACTGCCGCCCGCAATCGACGGGATGATGCTGATTGTATCCCCGTCTTTGGTTGGCGTGCTTTCCTGCGAAAGATACCGAATATCCTCATCGTTCAAATACACATTTACGAACGCGCGCAGCTTCCCATCTTCCGTATACAAATGCTTGCGCAATTCCGCAAATTGGCTCGTCAGCCCGCTGAGCGCTTCCCCTACCGTCGCCGCGCTAAACTCCGCGGAATCGCGCTTCCCCGCATAAACTCGCAGCGGCGTCGGAATCATCACCTTGACTCCCATTTTCTAGCTCCTCCGAAACTCTTCGGCGTGCATCTCATAGCAACCGACAGCGCAGCGATGTCTAGCACCACGCTTAGACCGAAGCACGTTGTCGGATCTCAATCCCCTCCGGCGAATATTCCTGCCGGTCGTCATTCAATCTCCACGAAGTCATCTCGTCAGCCGCGCCATGCTTTACGCTCACGATGATATAGCTGTACCACGGCCACGCATGCTCGCGGTCAAACTCGCTAGGCCGCGCCGGATGGTCAGGGTGCGAATGATACCAGCCTATGACCTCCATGTTCTCTTTTCTCGCCGCCGCTTCAGCCTCACGCACATCGTCCGCTGTCACCATAAAACGGTTTCGCGGCGACTCTCCGTTGCGATTCGCCAGCGGAAAAAGCTTAAGCACCTGCCGAGGCGCTTCCGCATTCTCATCAACCTCGGGCCGGTTTTTCTCCATCTCGGAATCGCGCCCCAGCAGCGCCCCGCAGCATTCGTGCGGGTACGTTTCCACCCCGTGTGCGCGGATCTTATCCGCAAGGTGAGCGCTTATCCAAAGGCTCTGCAAGTTCGCCATTGTCACTCTTCATCCCAAAATCGTTCGGACAGGTACTTTGACGCGGAATCCGCAAAAACGGTGACAATCACTGCCCTCTCATGCGGCCCAATCCGTTTCGCAACCTCAAAGCATCCCAGCAACGCCGCGCCCGCGCTCGGGCTGATGAGCAGCCCCTCTTCCCGCGCCACGCGCTTCACCATGCGATAGGCTTCTTCCGTCCCAACCTCCAGGTTCGCGTCCGCAATCGTGTCGTCATAAATCGACGGCCGTATCGCGGTCTCCATGTGCTTCCAGCCTTCCAACCCGTGAAACGCCGCATCCGGCTGCAAGCTGATGCACCGAATCGATGGATTTAACTCCTTCAACCGCCTCGACGCCCCGACAAACGTCCCGCTCGTCCCCAGCGCCGCCACAAAGTGCGTGATGCGCCCACCCGTCTGCTCCCAAATCTCGTTGGCGGTCGTCCGATAGTGCGCTTGCCAGTTCGCCGGATTGCTGTACTGATCCGGGTAGAAATATCTCTCCAGCTCAGCAGCCACAATTTCATGCACGCGCCGTATCGCGCCGTCCGTGCCTTCATCCCCCGGCGTAATCACCAGTTCGGCCCCAAGCGCCTTGAGAATGCGTTTCCGTTCATGAGAAGCACTGTCGGGCAAGCAAAGCCTCACGGGATAACCCAAAGCCGCCCCGATCATGGCGTAGGCGATCCCAGTATTGCCGCTGGTGGCGTCAATAATCGTCTTGCCATGCCGCAGTGCTCCGCTCTCCTGCCCCGCCTGAATCATGCTCAGCGCAGGCCGGTCTTTCACCGACCCTCCCGGGTTGCACCACTCCGCTTTTGCGCAAAATTCCACATTGGGAAACCCGGCTCCGATCCGCGCGAGCCGCAACAGCGGCGTATTTCCGATCAGTTCGAGCACACTCTTCCCAATCCGCCCTTGTGGCTTGTCGACCCTGTCCGACGACGGGTCAGCGGAAGCCGTGATTGGATTTAAAGTGGCCATACTCGAAAATCGCTCGCCCGCCTGATGGATATGCGACCGGTTTACTCCGAATTGGATGCGGCGCCCCAACTCGACGGTATAACGTGAGTTTAGCAACAGTTACAAGCAATCACCCTACAAAAACTAGGGAATACTTTCAACTATAGACTAGCTCCCACCCAACCTTCCAAGCCCACCTCGTTAACACTCGCAGTCACAACCGCGTCATGCACATCGGAATGTTCTCAGGAGTCGGCACATTACACGCTGGAACCACTGTTGACTCGCGCCTCACAATCAGGGACTGTCGACCGGTGACCACCGCGCCCGCCCCCGAACACGCGGCTGATTCTTCGCTCGTCCTGGCGGCGCGCGCAGGCGACCGCTCCGCATTTGGCGGTTTGTACGCCAGATACGCTCGCATGGTTCACGGCATTTTGCTGGCGAGAGTCCCGGCGAGCGACGTCGACGACCTCGTCCAGGAAGTTTTCCTTCGCGCTATGCCCCGTCTCAGTGACTTGCGCGACGTCACCCGCTTCGGCCCGTGGCTCGCCGCCATCACCCGCAACCGCGCCCACGATTATTTCCGCCAAACACGGGCTGTTGCCCAAGTAACGGAGAGCCTCCCCGAAGACGAGGAGCAATTGCCCGCCGCCAGCACCGCTCCCGACGCCCAAGCCGCGGCAATTCTGGCGTGCGTTCGCAGCTTGCCTGACACCTATCGCGAAACGCTGATCCTGCGCTTGGTTGAGGGCATGAACGGCCCGGAGATCGCCGCGCGCACCGGGCTAACTCCCGGTTCCGTTCGCGTCAATCTGCATCGCGGCATGCAACAGCTACGCGAAAAATTAAGCCAGGCATCGCTCGCAGGACCGGCGCTGCCGGAACGCAGCCCAGGCAAAAATGCAGCCGCTCAAGAAAAGAGTGCGTTGCGCAGAAGGAATGAGCCATGAATGACGATTACCTCTGGGATGGTTCCGGCGAACCAGACCCGGAGATTCAAAAACTAGAAAGCACTCTCGCGAAATTCCGCCACGAAGGGCAGCCTCCGGAATTCCCCGAAATCGCTCCCGTACGCCCGCGTTTTTGGCAACGCTTTTTGCCTTCGCATTGGTCCTTTGGATTGGCCGTGGCAACCGCCACCATCCTGTTGATTGTTGCTGTAGGAATCCTTCGTTGGAGCCCGAAGCCGAATGTCACTCCCGGCTCGGGTTGGGACATTGAGAATGTTGCAGGCACTCCGCAAGTCGAATCGAATACCGCAAGCAGTCACGCGGTAGCGGCCAAGCTTGGCGTCGGCCAAACACTCGTGACGGACGGCCTTTCCAAAGCCAACCTTTCCATCGCCGATATCGGCACGGTAAACGTCGAGCCCAACACGCGTTTGCGCTCCGTCGCTGGCGGCAGCGGGCACAGCCGTCTTGCGCTCGATCGCGGAACCATTCACGCCTACATCTGGGCGCTGCCCGGCGAATTCACGGTGGACACGCCTTCCGCCATCGCCGTCGACCTCGGCTGCTCCTACACCTTGCAAGTCGACGATTCCGGCGCAGGCATTCTCCGCACCAAGCTCGGTTGGGTCGGCTTCAAACTCGACGGTCATGAAGCCTTCATTCCCGCCGGCGCCGTTTGCGCCACTCGCCCAAAGATTGGTCCCGGCACGCCCTACTTTGAAGACGCTTCCCCCTCCTTCCGCGAAGCCCTATCCAAATTTGATTTTGCCGCAAACTCCACCGGCGAGCGCAGCGCCGACCTCGCCAAAATCCTCGCCGAAGCTCGCCAGCGCGACGCGCTCACCATCTGGCATCTTCTCTCTCGCGTCGACGACCCACAGCGCGGCGCAGTTTACGACCGCCTTGCCACGCTCGTTCCACCCCCCTCCGCCGTCACGCGCGATGGCATCCTGCGCCTAGATCAAAAAATGCTGGACTCCTGGTGGAACCAGCTCGGCCTCGGAAACGTTTCGCTGTGGCGCACATGGGAACGCTCGTGGTCTCGAGACAAAGTCAGCGGAAACTAACGTTTTCGCGGCACGCTGAAAATCTCTGCCATACCTTGACAGGCTTCGAAAGTCTTGAATATGCCAGCCCATCTCGCATTTTTTGCCGCCGTTGTTAACGCCCGTCTCGACTTTCGCGTCTTGCCCGTCGTAGCGCGAAGTCATGCGAAAGGAGATCACAACAAATCATGAAACTCTTCAACTTTCGTTCACTTAGGTTTTCTCTGGGCATTTTGGCAACTCTCTTTCTTCTTGCCGCTTCGGCGCAAGCAGGTCCTCCGCTCATCTGCCACACCATCGAGATTGGCCAGGCAAAGTCTCTGCCATGGGCCAATCGCAGCTGGAATCTGACTGGGACCGAGAACTACGATCTAAAAAATCTCGTCCCCGATACCCTCGCGATTCTGGATTCTGGCGCCCCCGTCCTCGTGCGCATGGAAACTCTCCGCCGGGCCACCCTCTACGCAAGACAGAATCCGCAAATCGCCAAAGAATTGCTCACGAAACTTGTTGCCCGCGCCACCGCCTCCGAAAACGCCGGGCGTCCTGACGCTTTGGCCCTGTTCGATGCCGGGTATCTCGCCGAATGCTACAAGCAATGGATCGGCAAAAACCTGCCCCACATGACAGACAACTTGCCGATGGACTCGAACCCCGCCGCAAATTTCGACGGCTATGCTTTGGTGACGAAAGCGAACGGCTTGCGCGGTCAAGACCCCGAAATGGAATTCGCCGCCGCGCTTATTACTCTGGACGGCCCGCAATCTTCTCACGAACTGCACGTCCTAAAAGCCATAGCCGGTGCGAAAGACGATCCACTCCTCGCCCAGAACCTCAAGAGCCGCTACATGGGCGCCAGCGGATTGACCGTCGCCGACCTCTTCTCAAAAGCCGCCAAACCAAACCAATAAAAGGATCTCAAAACTCCAACGCCAGCCGAATCACAGCCTCGGCGGCTTCAGTTGAAAAGGGCCTGGGCGGCGACGCTTTCTACGTCGCTGCCCAGTTCCTTTTAGCATTCCCCAACGCCTGAGCTTCGAGTGAACATTCATCTTCCGGATCGGTGGTAGTGGGCGACTTTTAACTCCATCGCTTCCCGTCTTTTCTGTGTGCGTCACGGTAAAGAGCACGAGCATACTCTTCTGGTGAACTTTTGTTTTTGCCCTTCTTGCGGCTGACCTTCCCTTTCCGTTCCGCTTCGGCATATTCTTTGCACACCGTTTCCTCTTTATCCCCGAAACGGTCGATCAAAAAACGCATCTTTTCCCGCTGCCCCATCGTCTGCGCTTCTTGCACTGTCAGTGCCTGGTCGAAGTGTGCTACGACTCGGCGGCAGAGAGAAACAAACTCTGCGTGTGTTAAATCGCTCTTGGCACCGTTCGTCCGCAGTGCACTTATTTTGAATTCCGCATCACCCAAACCGTCGCTTACATGGTCGATGGACGGCATCAGCGCCATCGCCGCTTTGTAAGACCTTCTTTTCGCCTTGGATTCCTCGTTGCGATATCGGCCAATGAGCGACCAGTCCAAAAGCTCACCCGTATACCAGTCCACTCCACCAGAGTGTATGACCGCGCGATGAATCGCTATTTTGTAAACTTCGTTGGTTGCTTTGGTGTTGCCGCGCCCCTTGTCTCGCTTGACGTGAGCGACCGCTCTTCCATTGAGCCATTTCTCGTAGGCGACTTGTGTGAGTCCCGCCAAGGAAAGGAAGTCAGGGAGTTGATACTTACCTGGCTTTGGCATGATTTAAATTTTATCATTATCATTGCAAGCTTGGAGTGCGGATTTCCGTTCCCTGGTTTTTCCAATCCAGCCAACTACCGGAAGGCCAGTCCACTTTACAGAACTCCCGCCATTTACTACGCTAAGAGCATCATGTGGAATGTCGAAGAGAAGTTCACACCAAAGCAGATGGAAAATCTTGCGGCGCTCGGCTTTGCCGTTGGCAGCACGCGCGGCGTTGTCCGCGTCGAAAAATACGGCAGCGGCGCGGAATTTCGCAAAGGCACGGACGACTTGTACCAAATGACTGTCGTCCCGACGATCATGCTTAAGGGCCGCTTCACTCGCCTTTGGGATGCAGGCTACCAAAAATTCCTGCTCACCGATGATGGCTTGAAGCTTCCTGCCCTGGCCTCGCACCTCGAAAATCTGCGGAAGTTCAACGAAGAACTGCTTACCGCGCTCGGCGTTCCCACTTTCTACAACGAAGCTCTCGGCTCCGTAAGCCAGATTAGCGTCTACGACCGCGTCAAAGGCCGCGTCGGCGACGTCCCCGACAAAACCGTCGGCGCCCATGAGCCCAGCGGCGGACACTAAACGAGCAGCGTCTTTCCAAATCCCGTTTTATTTCGATTTGCTGGCCTGAAGTTGACGGCGAAATTGTTCCACATCCACGCGATGCTTGGCGGCTTTGCGCGCGCCAATAAAGATCACCGGAATGTCCCAGCCGTAGCGCTCTTCCAAAACGGCATCGCCCTCGATATTCACTTCCCGCAGGGAAACGCCGAACTCGCGCAACAAGGGCGTCATGGCCGCTTTGGCTTCTTCGCAAAGATGGCATCCCGGCCGCGTATAAAGCGTCACAATGCGCGGCCCCGCGGCAGCCAGCCGCTCGTCTTCCGGATGTTCCTTCACGGTTTCGGATGGGAATATTTTTGAAACGGTCCCGCATACAGATGAAACGCCCGAGCCCGGTAAAGCTCCGCAATCTGCCGCAAATGCCCCAAATCATGCGAAGCCCATTCGCTCAGCATCTGATGCAGCGTGAAATTCCCAAGCTCGGAGTGTGTCGCCTCCCGCTCTCCCGCGTCCGCCGGAATGCTCCGCAGCAAAACCAAAGTGGCCCGCCGCGTCTTCGTGAAGTAAGCGAGGTTCTCCGTGGCCGACCCGCGCACATAATCGCCGACCACCACCGTGCTCGCCGGGTCGTACTTCTGCACTCGGGGCCCTTCCTCCGTCACCATGCGCCGCGTCCGGTCGGCATACACCAGCTCAATATCCGCCAGATGGCCCAGCACTTCCCCGATCGACCAGCGGTCCGCCGCCGGCTTCCAGTTCATCAGCTCTTCCGGCAAATCGCGAAGCATCGTTTCCAGCAGAATTGGCGTCTTTTCTAGGAGCGATAGCGCAGGCAGGATGGATCGAGTGACGCCCGGCTCGGTGGATCGAACGACACCTTGCTGCATGGGGGGACCTCCCAAGCGATAGTTGCATCTTACTCGAAAAGGCCGCGAAAAGTGAAAGTGACGCATAATGAGTAACACGCGCGGAGGCGCCGCTGAATGCAAAGAATCGTGGCAATGATGGACGACTTGTTTTTTCAGATGAAGGTTGCCGAGACGGCCAAGCACCTCGGCCTCGAACTGAAAGTGGCCGCCAACGGCGACGCCCTTCTCGGCCTGCTCGATCCCGCACCCAAGCTTGTAATCGTCGATTTGAACGCGCGCAGCCAGCCCATCGCCGCTATCGAACGCGTGCGCGCCGCGCAAAAAGATCTGAAGGTCATCGGCTTTCTCTCTCACGTGCAGCGCGACCTCGCCGCTCAGGCGCAAACCGCGGGTTGCAACGAAGTCATGCCGCGTTCCGCCTTCACTCAAAATCTAGCCGCCATCCTCAGCGCCGCGAAGGACTGACGTGAACTTCATAAAATATCGATGCGCCGCGCGCCCCCTTGCTTTAACAGCGCTGCTTCTGCTCTTCCTAAACGTCGCTTCCGCGCAAGAGTCGACCTCCAATCCTTCCACGCCACCAGCCCCACCCACCGCCACCGGGCCCTCCGCCGCGCTTCGCGACGTTCTGACCGCCGCCTGTTCGCAATCCCAGAACGATTTTTCTCGTTTCCTCACCGCACGCAACAAGGAATCCTTCAGCCGCATGGCCCCCGCCGCGCGCGTCGCTTTCATGAAGCGCTTCGTGCTTCTCAACGAACCCGGCACTCCCTCCGTCACCGCCAACCCCTCCGGCCGCCCCATCGTGCGCTGCGATACTCCAGCCGGAGCCGCGGAAATCCAGATTGGCGGCGCCGACACCCGCGACAACGTGGCCTTTCTTCCCGTCCAGTTGCGCGACGCCACGGACACCACCGGCGCCAGCGCCATTCAGGTCAACATGGGCCTGGTCCGCGAAAACGGCGAGTGGAAAATTCTCTCGCTCGGTCTCGTTCTTCTCGACTTGCCTTCTCTCGAATTGGAATGGGACTCGGCTGAAGCCGACAAAAATGAACAAGCCGCTATCGAGTCCCTCAAAGTGATTGCCGAAGCCGTCGAAACCTACCGCCGCAAATTCGCCCGTATTCCCGGCACTCTCTCGAGCTTGGGTCCTCCGCTCAGGGGGCCGGCAAGCCCTGATGCTGCGGGCCTCGTCGAATCCGACTTGGCTGCAGGCATGAAGAATGGCTACTCGTTCCGCTACGTCATCGTAGGCGCCAGCGGTCTGGGTGCCCCCGCCAAGTTCGAGCTTTCCGCCACGCCCCTTACCTACGGCCGCACTGGCCACCGTTCCTTCTTCCGCGATGCCGCGGGAACGCTTCGCGGCGCCGACCGCCAGGGGGCCGTCGGCACTTCCTCGGATCCACGGCTGCCGTAGCACCGATTCCTGCTGCGCCACGCAGTAAGCACTACGGGTTCGTCCTCACTGTCGGATATTGGATTCCTAATTGTTCGAGATAGGTCTTATATCGCGTGGGATCGTAATAATATTTTTTCAATTGCGGCGCAAACTTCTCCATTTTTTCCTTATTCATTTCCACCGCCGGTTTATCGTCTGGACTCAAAAACGTCTCGTAATGCACATCCTTCGTCTGCACGTTCCGGAAATAATCCCACGCTTGCTGGACAAGTTCCGGCTGCAGGAAGAAATCCAGCGCCGTCATCGCCTGTACTTTCGCTCCCGCCGTCGACCCCTTGTGCGCAATCGGCGTCGCCATCGCCACTCCATTCGCCCAGCTATGCCCAGGCAAGTTCGGAATATTCGCCGGATACATCAGATACACCATCGGCCCGTTCCACGAAATATCTCCAATGTCATCCGACCCTCCGCCTGTGGGTTTTTTCACTGGCTCCGCCAGCGGATCGACCTTCTCCTTCAGCCCATCCACCTTCGCGCCAATCTCCTTCTGCAGCGCCCTCGCCAGCGTCTGATCCGCCTCGCTCCACTTCGGCATCCCCACCGCTTCAATATTCTTCTGTTGTGTCTCCGCGATCACCTTGTTCAAGAACGCCGGCCAAGCCGATCCCACCAGCTTGTGATCCACGGTCGTCCCCGTCATCTTCCCCGCCGAATCCGCCATTATATTTCCCAAGTCGTAGAGGTCCTTGATGTGCGTGTAATCCAACTCGCGGAAGTAATACCAGACCGCCGCCTCCGACGGCACCACGTTCGGCTGATCCCCGCCATTAATAATCACGCGATGCGAGCGTTGCGCCGGACGCAAATGCTCCCTCTTGAAATCCCAGCCCGTATCCATCAACTCGACCGCATCCAGCGCGCTCCGCCCCTCCCACGGCGCCGCCGCCGCGTGCGCTGCCTTCCCGTGAAAAAAATATTGCACCGAAACCAGCCCGCTCCACTCCCCGTTCCCCGTCCCATACGAAGTCGAAAACTCCGACTCCACGTGCGCTCCCAGCACGATGTCCACATCCTTGAACATTCCCGCCCGCACATAAAACGCTTTCGTCCCCAGCAACTCCTCCGCCACGCCCGGAACAAGTTTGATCGTTCCGCCGATGTGGTGGGCATCCATCATCTTCTTCAACACCAGCGCCGCCGTCACGTTTACCGCCATCCCCGAATTGTGCCCCTCCCCGTGCCCCGGCGCACCTTCAACAATCGGATCGTGATACGCCACTCCCGGCTTCTGCGAAGCCCGGGGTATGCAATCAATGTCCGTAATAAACGCGATCACCGGCTTCCCGCTCCCATACGTCGCGATCCAAGCCGTAGGAACTCCCGCCACGCCGCGCTCCACCTTAAATCCATTCTTCTCCAAAATTCCCGTCACATACTTCGATGTCTCGTGCTCCTGAAATCCCAGCTCGCTGTAACTGAAAATCTCGTCCACCATCTGCTGCGTCAGCGTCTGCATCTTGTCCACTTCCGCCGCCGCTTCCTGCTTCAACGCAGGCAGTTGCGCCGCCTGCTGCGCGCGCAATCCTCCCGCCGCAAGCAAAATCGCCGCCATGCAACCCACCACACAAATTTTCGTCATCCGCTTCTCCCGTCGGCCATCTTCGCCAAAATGCGCGGGCATGTTACATCGGCTATTGCAAATTAGGGAAAAGAAAGCATCCCAGGTTTGTGCCGCGAAGAAGTTGGCGCTACTATCGTGCGACTCAACATGCGCCCGGCACCCATTCCCATGCTCCTCCTGCTCCTGACACTCGTCTTTCTGCCGCCCGCCTCCCCTGCACAACAATCCAGCTCCGCCTATGGCCCCCTCCCTGTCTTCGAATTCCACAGTGGCTTCTGGATCAATCTTCATCACATGCTCTATTACGAAGCCAAGATTCGCAATACTCCCTCATCCGCCCCGCAAAAAAATCCTCCATCTCCTCAACTAAAATTGAAATTCATGAAGGACTCCGCCACCGCCCTCACTCCCGCGGAACGCGCCGCCTGGGACTCCTCCGTCGCCTACTACGCCGCAAACATCGCCAACAAAGATCTCCTCTTCAGCAACGACCTCATCCTCGTGAAAAATCAGCTCGCCGACTTCGAAGACTGCGACGAACTCTCCGGCGCGAAAAAGAAAACTTGCGACGCGGGCCTCACGCCGCAACTCACCAGAGCTCTCGACGACGCCGCTCCCGTCTATCGCTCCCATCTCTGGCCCGACCAGGACCGCGCCAATCGCCGCTGGGTCGCCCGCGTAGCGCCTCTCGTCGAAGAACAAGGGGTCGGCATTTCCCAGCGCCTCGCCGACATCTACCAAACCAAATGGCCCAAGGAAAAAATCCGCGTCGACGTCAGCGCCTACGCCAACCCCGCAGGCGCCTACACTACACTCGACCCCCTACGCGTCACCATCTCCAGCACCGACCCGCGCAATCAGGGCGACGAAGCCTTCGAGGTCCTCTTCCATGAAGCCTCTCACGGCATCGCCGAGCCCGTCCAAAACGCCATCATCCGCGAATGCCGCCAGCGCGACAAACCCATTCCCCGAGACCTCTGGCACGCGCTCATCTTTTACACTACCGGCGAAGTCATCCGCCCCCTCTTGACGCCACCCGAAAACGTTCCGCAAGAGAATGACGACGCCGTCAAGCCCAACGTCAATCGACCTCCTCCCGCCCGCAAAGACACGTACGTCCCCTACGCCATCCGCGAAGGCCTTTACGAACGCGGTTGGAAAGACTACCTCCAGCTCCTCACCCGCTTCTGGCAGCCCTATCTCGACAATAAATCCACCTTCGACGACGCCATTGCCCGCATGGTCTCTGCTCTTTAGCGCTCTCGCCCGCGAGCTGGCCCAGGTTTGCCCTCTTTTTACCGTCGTAATGTTTGTCCCGTAACCCTGGTTGTGCTACGCTCTGCGTTGCGAATTTAAGCTTGGCTACACGCCACGCACGCCCCAGCTTCGCACACGTTCTCTCCCTGCTGTCCCTACCAGAGCTTTCCCGAGGGGGAAGACTCTCTCCGGAGAAACCAACGAACGGCTCGGGCTATTGGACAACCGGCTCCCTCGGAGCTTGGACGTCAGAAGGAACTGGATACGCCCATGTCCGGTACACAAACTGCCTCGAAGCCCGAAAAAGAGACCGTCGAGATCAAACTCGCCCATTCACCCGACTCCGACGACGCTTTCATGTTTTATGCGCTGGCGACCCATAAACTCCCCACGCCAGGTTACAAGTACACCCACGTCCTTTCCGACATTCAAACCCTCAACGAAGCGGCCCTCACGGAAACCTATGACGTGACTGCGGTTAGCTTTGCCGCCTATCCCAGCCTGCGAGACAAATACGTGTTGCTCGATTGCGGAGCCAGCTTTGGCGAGAACTATGGCCCCATCGTGGTCGCTTCCAAGTCCATGAAAAAAGAGGAGTTAGCTGGTAAACGGATCGGCGTTCCTGGCTTGAAGACCACCGCCTATCTCACTTTGAAGCTCTTTGAACCAAATTTTGAACCGGTCGTTATGGCATTCGACAAAATCCTTGATGCCGTCAAGAACGAAGTAGTCGAAGCCGGACTCCTCATCCACGAAGGCCAGCTCCTCTTCCCGCAGCTGGGGATGCATCGCGTCGTGGATCTCGGCGTCTGGTGGCATGAACAAACGGGTCTCCCGCTTCCCCTGGGCGGCAATGCAGTACGCCGTGCCTTGGGTCCGGCTCTCGGCTTGCAAATCGCTAAAACCATTAAAGATAGCGTCGAGTACGGCCTCGAACACCGCGAAGAGGCACTTAACTATGCCATGCAATTCGCTCGCGACATGGAAACCGAAATCGCCGATAAGTTCGTCGGCATGTACGTTAACCGCTGGACCCTCGGCTACGGCGATCGCGGCAAACTGGCTGTCCGCACCTTAATCGAACGAGGCACGGCCGCTGGCCTTCTACCCGGTCCGCCGGACGTCGAATTCCTCAGTTAACAGAAACTAACCAAAAGATTTACGCGATGCTGCGATCTTGGCCGTATGCCTTGGCCAGCTGGGCTCACGTCGGCGGCGTGTATTGGGAGCCGCGTATCTATTCTGCGTGTATTCAACCAATCGGTTGAAAACGTATCAGTGCGAGTGTTGCCGCTCGGGCGTGAACCACAAATCCTGATAGTCGAAGCTGAAATCCGCCAGTGGCGAAACTGCAGCCATCGTGAAGTGGTCGATGCTGCCATCGGGATTCAAGGCAAAGGTCACAAACGCATCTTCAATCGTCCGATCGCGCCAATGCGCCTTGAACGTGTCGTACTGCCAGTGCTGCAAATCCGCGACCGCCTTGGGAGTATGCTCCATGCGGAAGACGAGTCCTGAACCTTCCTGCTTGATGGTGATAGGCCCGTACCACTTGTCATTGTAAGTGCCAGCGTATTTTTCCATTGCCAGCGAAGGCCTGGAGTCCGCCGCTCTGCCCTTGTTGCCCGCGGCCATCGCCTCCTGGGCTTCGTGTTCGCCCTCGTCTGTCGCCGCCTTCATCGCCGTCGTCCAATCCGTTGGCGGAACGCCAAAGTAAGAATCTAAAATATGAAAGAGAATGGACTCGAATGCCGCACCCTCTTCCGCGTTCGTGAAAATCAGGATTCCCAGGTTCTCCTCCGGCACCAGCATCACGCGCGTCACAAAACCAGAGACACCTCCGGAGTGCCCCACCAGCTTGCGGCCGTGATAATCCCGTATCCCCCATCCGAGCGCGTAAGCCGAAAATTTCGCTCGCAGTGACGCCAGCGCCGCATCTCCGCCGCCGCCAATCGGCGTCAGAGTCTGCGGAGTCCACATTTCCCGGGACTGCGCCTCGCTGAAAATGCATTGCTCGCTCCCCGGAATTTTCCCGTGATTGAGCTGCAGCATCACCCACTTGGACATTTCCGCTACCGAAGAATTAATCGCTCCCGCCGGCGCCGCGTTGTCCAAATCCATGAACGGCACGGTTTGCAGCGTGCCGTCGACCTTCGAGTGCGGCAACGCGTAGTCATCGCCCGGTTTGAACGCGTTGGTGCTTAAGTTCGACGTATTCATTCCCAAGGGCAGCAGAATTTTTTCGCGAATATACTCTTCCCAGGATTTCCCCGTGACCGCCGGAATGATTTGCCCCGCCGCGATGTACATCAAGTTGTCGTACGCATAGTGGCTGCGGAAACTCGAGGCGGGCTTCATGAATCGCAATTTATAAATGATGTCGTCCCGCGTATACGTCGTGTGCGGCCAGAAGAGCAAATCGCCCTCGCCCAGCCCCATCCCGCTGCGATGCGTCAGCAAATCGCGAATGGTCATCTCGTGCGAGACGTACGGGTCGTACATTTGAAAACCCTTCAGCCGTTCATACACCTTGTCGTCCCAGGAAATTTTCCCCGCATCCACGAGCGATGCAAGCGCCGCGCTCGTAAACGCCTTCGTGTTCGAACCAATCCCAAACAGCGTGTTCTCGTCGACCGGCGCAGGTTCTCCCAGTTTTTTCACGCCGTACCCTTTTGCCAGCACCACCTTGCCGTCCTTCACAATGGCAATCGCGATCCCCGGCACCTCAAACGCCTTCAGGTCCCGCGCGACGTACGCATCCAAATCCGCGGGCGGCCCGCTCTGCGCAATGAGCGGTGAACCGCAGAAAAAATACAGCGATAGAAAACAGAAGAGGCCCGTTCGCAATTTGTTCATGAGGATTCCGATCCGCCTTTCCTTTGGGGCAGTGAAGGATTAAATCACAAACGGCGCCGGAACTGCTCGGATAGTATTCTTAGCGACTTAGCCGCCGCGCCAGGACGTGACTTCAGTCGGTATCTGGACGTTTCGCGGCGGCCGGAGCCTCGAGCGGAACGAGCGTGCAAGGATCATTCCGTGAAGTACTCTCCTCGCAATGCTCCTTGGCTACTTTTTGCGCATCTTTTTCGGAGCGGCGGCCGAAGGTGTAGCCAAAATGTCCTTCGCCCGATACGGCGAACGCTTTATGGGGCGGCAGCGTGAGAAAATTCCGGAATTCCTCGCGTCCTCCCGCCTTGAGCTGCGGGGGAGGAGAGACATCGGGCGGCTGGGGCAGGGAAAGAATTGACGTTCGCAGAACGAGCTTCTGGTTCTTCAAAAAGGCATCGACCATTTCCGTCCAGATTGGAATTCCATTCAGCGAGAAGAGGCCGTGGCCATCGCGGCGAAACGGCGCCGCGCGAATGAAACTTGCTTTCCCGCCGGCTTGGGTAAACGCCTGATAGAAACTCGCAGCGATTTGCGGTCCAAAAAAATGATCGTTCTCGGCATACACCCAAAGCATAGGAATGCGCGACTTCTCGCCAAATTGGCGGAAGGCGCGAATGAGTTCGGCCGGATTGCAGACCTCATCCGGCCTCCGGGAGCCACGCCCGCCCGCAAAACTTATCGCGGCCACAAGCGCGGGAGGCGGATCCGCCGTGAGCGCAACCGTGGCGAATCCCCCTGCGGAAATGCCGACACTGATGACGCGCGTGGGATCGACCTCGGGAAGCGCCGAAAGATAGGCAATGGATTCGCGCAAATCTTTCGCGGATTCCCTTCCGGCGTCGTAGTAGTCCGCCCGGTTGGAGCAGGCCCTGGCGTCTTCGTCATATCCGCCGCCGGAATCTCCGTAGCCGCGCCTCAGCACGATGACGGTAGTCCAGCCGCGCCGCGCAAATTCCCGCGCTTGCGGAATCATCTGCCAGGGCGACATCTCTGGACGTTCGCTGGCCTCGCGAGGCGTGCCGTGCGTGAGCACCGCCAAAGGATGTGGCCCGGGCTCGTTCGGGCGCACCATTACGGCCTCAAGGCCTTTTTTACCGGCGCTCTTGGTGGGGATGCGAAGCCCATGTTCAACCAGGTCCTGCGTTCGCGCGGGCGCAACCATAAAGTGGAGGAGAGCCAAGCCTATGGCAAGACGGCGAGCGAACGTGAAGCACCTCCGCGAACGCGGAATGGGACACCTGCCCCGATTTCTGCCCCTAGTCTCTTCCAATCCGCTTGCTGGTGACAAGAGACGAATCCCTGAACCCCCGCCTGTCAACGCAAAGTAGAAATGTCCGGTTTTCTGCCATATTGAAATGTCCGCCAGGGATGATTTGGAGGTGCACTTTTGTTCTTTCTTGTAAGGGGATTTATGGCAAGCCCTGTAGGCCGTAGGCCGGAAGGACTTGCCGCGCGCGGCGCCGGTTCCGGGCAGTGGCGCAGCGGGAGATAGCGGCCACGGAAGCGCAGCCAGTGTGCGCCATCCAGCCGTCGTTCGATCTCCACTTGCGCTCCGCGAAGTCCGGCACACACTTCGGCGCGGGGCACACCCCAGCGGTTTCCTTCCCAGCTGACCGTGTGATCCTCAGCCACCTTGCGACTCACCCGCACGCTCAGAATTTCTTCCAGACGTTGTCCTCGTCCCAGTCGTCGATGGGCATTGCGCGGATGGCGCGGCGCTACCGTGAAGCGCTGTTCCCACTCCGGAAGAAAATGCGTCTCCAGAAAATAATTCCCCGCCTCGATGGTGTCGATTCCTGCCAAACGCATCTCCTTCACCAAGCGATCCTGCAGGGTCTCGAACAGTCGCTCGATGCGGCCTTTGGCCTGTGGACTGTGCGCCGCGATCCATTCGATGCCCAACTCTTTCAGCGCTCTGCCGAACTGCGAACGCGCCACTTCTCCCTGGAGTTGTTCGCCGAGCGCCGCTGGGCCCGTGGTGCGAAAAATGCTGTTTTTATCAGTGTAATGCGCAACTGGACGTCCGTAGCGTTGCAACCATCCTCCCAAAGTTCGCAGGTTCTCTTCCGTGCTGTCGTGCTCCACAAAACGCGCCCACACGCGGCTGGTGGCGTCGTCGATCAGCGCGATCAACTGGCAAGCCGGGCCGCGGTCCTCGAACCAGCGGAACGGAGAACTGTCCTGCATCACCAGTTCCCCAAAACTGGCCCGCCGCTCTCGCCATACATGCACCTTCTTGACGCGCTGCCGTCGTGGCCGCCACAAAACGGCCTTGACCATCCACTTCCGCAACGTCTCGCGGCTCACGAGCAGATCCTCCTTGGCCAAATGCTCCGCCGCCAGCGTGGGCCCAAAGTCCGCGTAGCGTTGCCGCACCCGCTCCATGATTTTCTGCTCGAAGGCGAGCGCCAGCTTGCGGTTCGACACGCGGCCTCGCAGCCCGTGAACCAGCGCTCTGTCTCCGCTGTCGCCCATGCGGATCAACAACCGCCGTACCTGCCGGTCACTAACCTTCAGCCGCTGTCCTGCTTCCACTTGCGTCAAATACCCCTCCTGCACATCATGCAATACTTTCAGTCGGTCCCGTTCTCGTTGGCTCAAGGCGATGCGCTCCGTTTCCATGGGACCCCCAACCTCCCATGAAACCGGACATTTCTACTTTGCACAAACCGGACATTCTCACTTTGCAGCGACAGCCCATTTTCCGGAATGCCGATTCCTGGCTGATTCACAAACTCAAGCGGAACGGAACGCGCAGGTTGCGCTCGCCTCTAAAACAGTTGGTAACTCAAGGAGTTCGGGATGCGTAGTACCATCGAGAGGCGATGATGACGACAGGGAATGGTGTGGCTGTGCGCGCGGATCACGTTTCGCGGCACTATGAAATGGGCGCGGCGACGATTCGGGCCGTGGATGACGTTTCGCTCGATGTGCGCGCGGGAGAGTTTGTGGCGCTGCTGGGAAGTTCGGGGTCCGGGAAATCGACGCTGCTGAATTTGATGGCGGGGCTGGACCGTCCGACGGGCGGGGCGATTTTTGCGAATGGCAGAAATCTCTCCGAGTTGAGTTCGCTGGAGCTGGCGCGATACCGGAGCCGGACAGTGGGGATGGTTTTTCAGTCGTTCAATTTGCTGCCGCGCATGACGCTGGAAGAGAACGTGGAGTTGCCGCTGCGGCTGGCGGAAGTCGACCGCGCGGAGCGCGGTGCGCGCGTGCAGGAAGCGCTTGAGCGCGTGAGGTTGGATAAGAGGAGCGGGCATCGGCCAAGCGAAATGTCCGGTGGCGAGCAGCAGCGCGCGGCGCTGGCGCGGGCTCTGGTAAACCGGCCGACGCTTCTGTTTGCGGACGAGCCGACGGGAAATTTGGATAGCGCCACCGGGGAATCCATCATGCTGCTGCTAAAAGAAATTCAGCAGAAGCTGGGAATGACGATTGTGATGGTGACGCATGAGCGGCCGCTGGCGGAGCGGTTCGCGGATCGGATCGCGGCGCTTGCGGATGGAAAATTGTTGACGGACGGGGTGAAGCAATGAAGGCCGCGGACCTGGGCGAACTGGCGCTGCGGAATTTGCGAGAGGCGGTGCTGCGAAATTCGCTGACCACGCTGGGCGTTGCGGTGGGAGTGGCGTCGCTGGTGGCGATGCTCTCGTTGGGCGTGGGTTTGCAGGAACTGGCGACGAAGCGGCTTTCGAATTCGGGGCTGTTTGATACGGTCGTGGTGATGCCGCGTCGCAATTTGCAAACGATGCGGCGGGCGGCGGCAAGCTCGACGGCGCCGAAAGCCGATCGTGCTTTGGACGATGAAGCTCGGAACGAAATGGCTCGGCTGCCGAACGTGCTGGAAGTTTATCCCCAGATCCGGTTTCCTACGGAAGTGCGCTACAACGGGAATCCCTATTCGACAATCGTGGCTGGTGTTCCGGATTCGGCGCGAGGAAATGGAGCTTACGACGGGATACAGGGGAGCTTTTTCTCTGGCCCGAATGCGGATGAAGCGATTCTGCAAATCGAATTTGCAAAGGATTTGACCGAGCAGACGTCCACGCTGATCGGTAAAGATCTGGTGGTGCGGTACGCGGAACGGCAAGCGCTGCCGCCGCAGGCGGGAACCGGCAATGGCGGCGACGGCAACCCGGCGGAAGGCGCTGGTGGAGGCTTTTCGATTGTTCCGCGCGAGAAAAAATTGCGCATCGTCGGAATTATCGAGACGGAACCCGCGGCGGGATTTGGCGGATTCGGCAGCGGACGTTTGTTAATACCGCTGGAGGTGGCCTCGACGCTGCGGGCAGCGCAGGTGAACGACTTGCGGGATGCCGTGCGCGCCACGAGCGGGAAACCTGTTTACGCGAGCTTGACGGTGCGCGTGAAGAGCCCGTCACTTGTGGAGCCGATTGAAATTGCGATCAAGAACATGGGGTTCGGCACGTTTTCGTTGCTCGATGCGACGCGCAACTTGCGCTTATTTTTCACGATTTTCGATTTGTTGCTGGCGATTTTCGGGAGTTTGGCGCTGGCGGTGGCGACGCTCGGCATCATCAATACTTTGGTGATGGCCATTCTGGAACGGCGCCGCGAAATCGGCATTTTGAAAGCGCTGGGAGCCGCCGACCGCGACGTGAAGCAATTGTTTTTCGTCGAAGCGGGCGTCATGGGTCTTTTCGGCGGGTTGCTGGGAGTGGCCTTCGGCTGGCTTATCGGAAGAGCCTTGACGTGGGGCACAAATATTTATTTGCACCGTCAGAATTTGCCGTCGGCGCATGTTTTTTCCGTGCCGTGGTGGCTGGTGCTGGGAGCGATTGCGTTTGCGGTGGCTGTGAGCCTGGCCGCGGGGCTTTATCCGGCGTCGCGAGCGGCGCGGCTGAACCCGGTCGAGGCCCTGCGGTATGAATAAAGTGTGGCGCGCTGCTCTGACGGCGCTGCTGATGGGTTTCGTGGGTTGCGTTCTTTTGGCGCCAGCTGCGCGGGCCAGCGGACGTGCTGAATGCGTTTCGCTGCCAAGCAAGATTCTCGCGCGGGCTGTTCCCTATTGCGTGCTGCTGCCGCCAAGCTACGATGAGGACAAAACGCGGCGCTATCCGATCCTCTATCTACTCCACGGCCTGGGCGACAACGATCAATTCCTTATCCACTCCGGCGGCATGAACCTCATCGAAGACTTGTGGGAGCAGCATGCTATCGGCGAGTTTTTGATTGCCACGCCCGCCGCGGGCGCGAGTTTCTACATCAACTCCCACGATGGTAAGCGCCGCTACGAAGATTTTTTCCTGCAAGAATTTATGCCTGGAGTCGAGAAGCGCTATCGCGCGCAAGCGGGACGCGGCTCGCGGGGAATTGCGGGGGTTTCGATGGGCGGGTACGGCGCGCTGCATATTGCCTTCCAGCACCCGCAGCTTTTTGCGGCCGTCGGAGCCCACAGCGCAGCCTTGATAGAGAAACTACCGAACATCACCGCGGAAAATTCGCGACAAATGAGCCAGTTGCGCGTTCTTGGGCCGGCATTTGGTTCGCCATTCGATAACGCGTTCTGGAATCAAAACGATCCGGTGAGGATTGCGCGCGCTGCAAATCTTGCGGGTCTGAAGATTTATTTTGATTGCGGCTCGGAAGATGACTACGGATTCGATTTGGGCGCGGAAACTCTCGATAAAATGCTCACCTCGCGGCACATTGCCCACGAATTTCATCTGTACCCTGGGGGCCACGATTGGATCTATTTCGCCGCGCACTTGCCCGCTTTGCTGGAATTTGAGTTTCACGCATTCACGTCTGCGCCGGTCCGGACGGCCTCGCCGAAGTAACCTGCCATTGTTTCGGAAATGAGAACAGCAGAGGACTGTGGCATCGTAGTATGTCGAAAGAGCCGGAAACGCTCCGGCAGCGTGTGCGTCTAACGATGCAGCAGTCAGGGGGATTCCATGGAAAACCTTTGGCAGGATTTGCGGCATGGATTCCGTGCGCTACGGAAGAGTCCGGGGTTCACGGCCGTCGCTGTGCTGACATTGGGGTTGGGCATCGGCGCAAATACTGCGATTTTTAGCGTGGTGGAAAGTGTGCTGCTCCGCCCGCTTCCTTACCGAGACCCGCATGCGTTGGTTCAAATCTGGAATACGTACCTTCCACAATTTCCGCAAGTGCCGAACTCAGCCGGCGATTTTCAAGATTTCCGGCGCCAAGCCAGTAGTTTCTCTGGGATGGCAGCCTACATTGATATTCCGCGAGGGTACAACTTGACAGGTGAGGGCGAGCCTGAGCGACTTGAAGCGAGGCTTGCAACATCGGGACTCTTCCCATTGCTCGGAAGCCGCCCGGTTGTGGGACGAACCTTCGCTCCCGAAGACGACAAGCCGGGAGGGCCTCGAGTAGTGATTCTCAGCTATCGCTTTTGGCAGAACCGCTTCGGGTCGAATCCCGCAGTTGTCGGACACGCAGTGACTCTGGACGGAATAGGCTACACCGTCGTAGGCGTCCTTCCCGCTGGATTCCGGCTGGCTCCCACGACGGACATTTGGATGTCTGCGGCACAATACGGGGACGACCTGACCAGCCACCTCCATCATGAGTTCAATATCGTCGCGCGTTTGAAGCCCGGCGTGAGTATTCCGAAAGCGCAAGCTGAATTGGCAACTCTGAATCGCCAGGAGGAGCAAGCGTTTCCGGACACGCACAAAAACTGGGGCGTGCTGACTACGCCGATGGAGGATCCCTCCGCTGTAAAAATGCGCGTGGCGCTGCTGATTCTTTTCGGCGCGGTGGGGCTGGTGCTGCTGGTGGCGTGCGCCAACATCGTGAATTTGCTTCTGGCACGAAACGCCGTTAGGCAGAAAGAGATGGCGTTGCGCGTAGCGCTGGGCGCGAGCCGTTCGCGGCTGTTGGGTCAGTTGCTGACGGAGAGCATATTGCTCTCCCTGCTTGGAGGCGCGCTGGGAGTTTTTCTCGCCGGGGCAGGGCTTCGGGCGCTGGGTGCGTTCGTTCCTTCAGAACTTGTGGGTGTAAAGGATACGGGGCTGAACGGCTGGGTGCTGGGGTTCACGCTCGCGGTCAGCTTTCTTGCGGGAATTGTCTGCGGGCTGATTCCGGCGATACAGACGTTGAAACAAGACCTGCATGGCATCTTGAAAGAAGGAACGAGAACGGCGGGCGCGGCCGGCGGGCAAAAAATCCGGAGCCTGCTTGTTGTCTCCGAAATTGCGCTGGCGCTCATCCCGCTCGTGGGAGCCGGCTTGTTGATTCGCAGCTTTCATCGTTTGCTGGAAGTCGATCCCGGATTCCAACGCGAACATATTTTGACCATGGAAGTGGACCAGCCGCAGTTGCCGCTCGCCGAAATTATCAAACTGCCGCCCGAGCAGCAGATTGCGCTCAGCACAAAGCAATCGCTGCAATTCGAACAGCTCGTGCAAAGGATTCAGGAATTGCCGGGAGTGAAGGCCGCGGGTGGAGTCAGCGTTATGCCGTTGGGAACGGCGATGCGGTCTGCCTCCCGATTTGTGATTGATGGACAGCCGCTCCCTGCAAACGGAGCGCGGCCCGTGGCGGAAACGCGCGTGGTTAGCCCGGGATATTTTGCGGCGATGGGTATACCGCTGCGGATGGGTAGGCCGCTCGACGCGCGCGATTACGGCGAGCAGCGAGTTGTGGTGAACGATGCTATCGCGAAACGATTCTTTGGAGGGGATGCTGTCGGGAAGCGCATTAACTTGTGCTCGCTGGATCCGACGCCGTGCTGGTCCACGATTGTCGGAGTCGTCGGCAACGTGCATCAATATGGGCTCGAGGCCGAACCGACACTCGACATTTATTTCACGGGAGGCTGGACGCAATATGTGGTCGTCAGCGCCGCCGGCGGACCCTGCGGCTTTAAGTCAGGCGATCATCTCCAAGGTGCATGGATTTGATCCCACGCTTCCGGTAACACATGTCATGACTCTGGACAATTTGTTCGCGGACTCGGTTTCGTCGCGGCGCTTCTCGACGTTCCTGCTGGGAATGTTTGCGGGCCTCGCGCTGCTGCTCGCGGCCATGGGGATTTATGGCGTGATGAGCTACGTCGTGAGCCTCCGAACAAACGAAATCGGGATTCGCATGGCGCTAGGCGCGCAGCCGGGCGACATCTGGCGGCTGGTGATTGGGCGTGGGGCGCAATTGGCGCTTTCCGGTGTTGCGCTTGGTTTGATCGGCGCGTACGCGCTGACGAAACTGCTTTCGAGTTTGCTGTACGGCGTGAAGCCCACCGATCCCCTCACGTTTGGCGGCGTCGCGCTGCTGCTTGTGAGCGTTGCGCTACTGGCTTGCTACATTCCCGCACGGCGGGCGATGCGCGTGGACCCGATGGTAGCACTCCGCTATGAGTGATCGTTCAAAACCCGCCTGAATATTATCGAACGGAAGACAATAAATTCCACGGTGGTATACTTGCGCGGCAGTTTCCCAGACTTTGTGGCCTTGCCGCCATGGAAAGTTACGACCTCATCGTCCTCGGCTCCGGTCCCGCGGGACAACGCGCGGCGATTCAAGCGGTGAAGTTTGGCAAGCGCGCGGCGCTTGTCGAAAAGCTGGAAGTCATCGGCGGGACGGCCATCAACACCGGAACAATACCCAGCAAAACCATTCGCGAAGCAGTCCTGCATCTTTCGGGCTTTCATTACCAGGGCATCTACGGCGTCAATTACCGGGTGAAGGAACAGATCACCATGGCGGACCTCGCTTTCCGCGCGCAGCATGTGATCAAAACCGAGATTGATGTGATCCGCGCGCAGCTCTCGCGCAACGGCATCGAAGTGTTCACCGGCATGGGCAGCTTCGTTGACCCGCATCACATACGAGTGATGGGTACCCGCGGCCAGGCAGACTACGAAGCCGCGAATATCATCATTGCGACGGGAACGAAGCCTGCTTCGACGTCGCTTGTTCCCTTCAACAACCACACCATCATCAACAGCGATCAGATTCTGCAGATGCCGGTCATCCCCAAGACAATGATGGTCGTTGGCGGAGGCGTGATCGGAGTCGAGTACACCTGCATGTTTGCGACGCTCGGCGTCCGTGTCACCTTAATCGAAAAACGGCCGCGCCTGCTCGAATTTGCGGATAGCGAAATGGTGGAAGCGCTTTGCTATCACTTGCGCGACCGGCGGGTCACGCTGCGGCTGAACGAAGAAGTGGAAAGCGTTGAAGACACTCACGACTCGGGCGTCGTTGCCAATTTGAAGAGCAAAAAGAAAGTTTCCGCTGAAGCGCTGCTCTACGCCGTGGGCCGGCAAGGAAATGTGGACGAACTAAATCTTGCGGCTGCCGGGTTGGAAGCCGATTCGCGCGGGCGCATCGCAGTGGACGCGGATTATCGCACCAAGCAGCCACACATTTTTGCCGTTGGCGACGTGATCGGGTTTCCCAGTCTCGGCAGCGTCTCGATGGAGCAGGGCCGCATCGCCGCGGCCAATGCTTTCGGTATGCCGATCAAATCGAATAAGGCGCTCTACCCCTACGGCATCTACACGATTCCGGAAATTTCGTTTATCGGCAAAACGGAAGAACAACTCACAGACGAGGGCGTGCCTTACGAAGTTGGAATCGCCTATTTCCGTGAAATACCGCGAGGGCAAATTCGCGGTGACACGACGGGGCGGCTGAAGCTCATCTTCGACCCTGATTCGAAAGCCTTGCTAGGCGTACACATCATCGGAGAAGGAGCCTGCGAACTGCTCCACATCGGGCAGGCGGTTTTTGCGTTGAAGGGAACGATCGAATACTTCGTCGACAGCGTTTTCAATTATCCGACGCTCGCGGAATGCTATAAGACGGCCGCGTTCAACGGCCTGAACAAATTGGCCAAGACTTAACCGAAGCGGAAGAGAACCTCGGGCAGCCCGCGGGCGTCAAATAAACAGAAGATCGGCAGGGAGAAGACAGGCAGGGAGACAATGCGCAGGACAGCTGGTGTTTTAGTAATGGAACATATCGCCGTGGGGCTGGTCGAAGGCGACAAGGTCGTCGGTCCGCTTCGCAGGTATCCGGAAAAAGAGGATTCGGCGGACGCTTTGCTATCCATGCCGGCGGATAAAATCGCGGAATGCATCGGCCAACAGCTCGAGTCCATCGGCAAGGGAGAAAAGATTCACGCTATCGGACTGGGATTTCCTGGCGTGATCCGGGATGGAGTTGTGGAGGACTCGCCGAACCTGCAGCAAGTTAAGGGTTTCCATCTACAGAGCGCATTGTCCGGCGCGCTACGTTTGGACGGCAAGGCAGTTCCGGTGCGCGTCTTCAATGACGCAGACGCCATGGCCGCGGGAATCGCGGCGACGCGCGGCAAGCTGCACAAGCTGAATCGAGTCTGGACTCTCGGAAATGGCATCGGCTTCGGCCGTTATCCATGGAGCGAAGGGGTCTGGGAAGGCGGCCACTCCGTCGTCACGCTCGACCCCAAGGAAAATTTTTGCGGCTGCGGCGGTCGCGGCCATCTCGAAGGAATTTTGGGTTATCGTTCGATGCGCCTTCGCTTCATGGACATGGAGCCGGAAGAAGTGTTTGCCAACGCCAAAACGGGCGACACGCGGTGCGCCGACTTTGTAACGCGCTGTCACCGTGCGCTGGCCGCTGCCACCGCAACCAGTATCCACATGGAAGGTCCGGGCCAGTTCTACATCACCGGGCCAAACGCGAAATTCATCGACGCCGGATTGCTTGAAAGAAACGTTCACGAGATGGTGAAGATGAGCCCGCTGCAGGGTAGCCGCTTTGAAGTGATCCCCACGAACGATGAGCTGGGAGTTATCGGAGCAGCCGTCAACGCCGAACGCGCCGCGCTTCCGGCTTGAAATGGTTTCAGGCAGAGAACATCGCTCACTGCGAATTCGAACTGCCTCGAACTAGACGCTAGAGTGGGAGCTGCGCATAAGGGGGCAACGGACTCGTCTGCCCGGCAACTACTTTCCAACCATTTCCGCCGTTGACATAAATGTGCATCACACGCATCTGGCTGTTTACGCCCTGCCCTTTCACAACCGCCCGAGCGGACCACAGGCAAGTAACAACGGCCGTGTCGCGAAAAATGTGTATCTTGATGTCCGTAGCGTTGAAAGCTTCATAGTGGATCGCTGCCGACTGCACGGCATTGATAAATCCCGCCTTGCCTACGGATTCTCCACGCGAAAGCGTACCTGTATAATCATCGCTGTAGACGCGCCGGAAAAAAGTTCCGTCGCTCAACTGAATGGCGTGCGCGCCTTCTCTCTCGAGGTTGAAAATCTCCTGGCGCTCCGTATCCGGATCCGTCGCGGGCATTTGGCAGCGCTTGTAACACTCCGCTATGTAGTCACTTTGCGGGCTCCACGAGGGCGAGAGCGCCAGCCAAAACGTGAGCAAAGCTGCGATTTTGTACATGCAGACATACCTCCTCAGCAACACCGCGTGGTAGGGGCGCGGTCATCTTTATAAGGTATATCGATGCCGCAATATCCGGCGAGGAGATCGCTGAGCGTGTGATGTAATCGTGACGGCGTTCGCGGATCCTTCCGGAAACAGCGCCGGCGGCGACGCTCCATACAGCACGAATCATCAAATAATTTCGATTCCATGTATCCATATTTTGTGTAAGAGAGCGAAAGCCCGCTGGGTGTACATTCGCCATATCCGGGGTGTTAAATTTGTCCGTCCTGGCCCTACTCCTGATCCCGGGTGGCCCGTGCTCCTGTCGACGGATCAGGCAAAGCATCTAAGGAGTCAATCATGCTCATGCAGACTAGCAAACGTTGGATAATTGCCGCGGCCGCGGCTTTGGTAGTGACCGCAACCATGCTGGGGACAGCCGCTGCACAAAAAGCCTCAGTTCCAAAGCCCCAGAACAAACTGGCGATTGGCGAGGACGGGGTCAAGCAATTGCTGCCCCTGATGGATACCGACAAGAACGGCATGGTCTCCAGACAGGAGTTCATGAAGTTTATGGAAGCAGAGTTCGAGAGATTAGATAAGGCCAAAAAGGGCCAGCTCAACGTGAAGCAACTAACGCAATCGAGTTTGACGGCAAGTCGTTTTGCGGGCAAGTAGGGCGCTAGCGGCGGAAAAGCCTCCGCCGTCGCTCAGCCCGACGCTGGTCGGGATAGTGGGTCGCCGATATTACTGTGCCTGCGAGCGTCCGAGTACAGAAAACCTACGAGTCTTCCACGTTTCTCGAGCGCCAATTTGGCTCCTACTCAGCGCGCTCTCGGGCAGGAGCTTTGGCCTTCCTACCTCATTCACCGGTTAGAACTTCACGAGAATGGACAGGTCGATGAAGGACTCATTCTTGCGAAGATCCGGGAACCAAACACTGCTCATCCCACCGCCGCAGGCCGCTTCTGCAGGGATCAGAGACCCTTGGCCTGACGAGCTGCCATTGCTGCATGTGTAAAATTGCGGCGAACCGTTATTTCCACCGGGAGGCGTGATCCCACCCGCGCCCGTCCAATAAGGAACGCTGGCGTGGCGATAATCATATTCCCAGCGGAAGGTGATGTATTGTTTGGGCATGTAATCGAACGTGATGGACGAATCCCAAGCTTTGAAGGGATCCCCGGGATTCCCCGTAAAGTATGGCGAATTCGTAGCTGCCGAAATGGCGCCCTCTCCATTGATTGGTGGAATGAGTACAAGATAGCGTCCCGGATTGTTGATCTGGCCCCCGCCAACCGTTAACCCGTACAGGTCCTGGTGGAACCAGAAGCGGTTGTAGAACATGTAGCCAACGAAGCTCTGCTTGGGCCCGCCCTTCTTATCGCCGTAGCAACTCACGCCGGAACCATATTCACAGCCCAAGTCGCCCGTCAGCGAAAATGCCATCTTGTCCAAGTTTTTTTCCGGATTGTCGTAATACTTGATCTCGATGCTGTCGTCGGTGTGAATGCGACTGCGCCCCTTAATGAAGAGGTCATCCTCGCCCACTCCGTAGTTATTCGAAATAATGTTGATCCACGGTTTCGGAGTCCATTTAATCTGCCCTCCAACCCCCGGCATGTGGTTAGCCGACGCATACGACTGCCAGCCATTGATGAACCACGGCTCAATCTTCAAATGCGCCGTCGGAAAAATCTGCACCCGCACTCCATTAAAAAACCAGGGCGTATTCGAGGAAACATACGAAGGTTGGTAAGCCCAATTGTCAAAATTGTAGTAGCTGAACAATCCGATATAGGACAAGAAGATTCCCGCGTCCACGTTGACTCCGTGCAGCACATTGAAGTGGTATCCACCGTAAGCTTCCGCCAGGTATCGGTACGCAGTGTCTAAATCCCATTGTCCGTGCGCCGGACTCGCGTCATTTCGTGGCGTCGTCGCAGAATACATACCATACTGCGTCATGAACCTGCCCCGGACGTTGTCAAAGTGGAAGTCGCCCCCCAGCCCAAGTTGCTCCAACTGCACTTCGTACGACCGAAACAGCTCGCTCGATCCACCGATAGTGTGGTCGCTCGGATGGTTGAAGTCCGCCACATAATTCGTGTCGAATCGGATTTCCGGCGTAAAAAATTTCGAGTCCCAATAAATCTCTTTCGTGCGCGGACTTCCGTTCAGCCACGTCCAGTCCGCATCCGAAAATGGCTCGACATACCCTGGCTTACCGTTTGGCCCAGCCGCAGCCACATTTGTTGCCGGAGTTTGATCCTGACCGGAGGAAGCGGCGGGTGCTTTCCCTGGCTCAACCGGAGCAACGCTCTTGGCAAGACTGGTGGATGCCGGGGAAGGTGAGCTAGCTGTGGTGGCATTCGCGCTTGGCGCGCCGGCCGCCACTCCACTTGGCTCCGCCGGGCTCGCGGAAGCAGTCGTTGGTGCCCCAACAGGCTGTTTCGCCTCGAGTTCCGCTACGCGTTTCTCGAGCAGTTCGACGCGGTCCAGCAGCATGCGCTCGCGCTCGGTCAAAGGAGAAGGAGCGTCCGGTTTAGAAGGAACAGCTTTTGCGGGAGGAGCGCTTTTGTCTTTCTCGTCGTCAGCCAGCAAAGACGATGGAACTGAGAACGTGCAAAGCAATGCCGCCAAGCTAATCAAGCTGGACATTCTTTTCTGATGGAACACAAGCATATTCCTCTCCAATACTGACTGCGTGGCAACGGAATTGTCGGTGTCGGATATCGAGCGTCTTCGGTTGGATAAGAACGCTGAATCGTTCCTGATAAAGATTGGAGTCTCGTTGCCAAAAAAGGTTAGATGAAAAGTTGTTAGGAAGTCATAAGCAAGCCGAGAGCATTTCGTAAGGGGCAATCCCGGCTTCGGAAAAGAGCTAGCGGCGAAGGGGAGCGGCGGGATCGCGCCGGGAAATCTCGAGGGCCACGCCGCGTGTCTCCTCGTGAATGATGCCATTTGTGGCCAGTATCACGGGCCCGCCCAGTTGGTAGGGCTGCCCCTTGAAGTCGCTGACCTTGCCGCCCGCTTCCTCGATCAGCAAGACACCGGCGGCCGTGTCCCAAGGCTTCAGTCCGAACTCCCAGAAGCCGTCGAAGCGGCCGGCGGCTACGCTGGCAAGATCCAGCGCGGCGGAGCCATCACGGCGGACGCCGTGGGAGCGCAAGGTAAAGTCCCAATAGTAATGAATGTTGGGGCTGGCTTGCCGTTTGTGTACCGAGAAGCCGGTGCAGAGAAGGCTTGTGGCGAGCGTATCCACTTTCGAAACAAAAATTCGCTTGCCGTTCAGCGTGGCGCCGGCGCCCCGGGAGGCCACGAACAGTTCGTCATAGAAGGGGTTGTAGACCACGCCGGCGAGCAAGGCATCGCGCTGGGCCAGCGCAATGGAAACGGAAAAACACGGATAGCCGTGAGCGAAATTGGTCGTGCCGTCGAGCGGGTCTACGTGCCAACGAAACTCAGACTCGCTCTCGTGGCCAGTTCCCTCTTCGGCGGCAATGGAATGTTGCGGAAAATATTTTGTCAGGCGGGCGACGATAGCCTGTTCCGACCGCTTATCCGCTTGCGTGACCAGATCGACGTCGCCTTTGTAACTGATTTGCGCCGGCCGGTCGAACTCCTCGCGGAGGATTTTACCGGCCTCCTGGGCGATTTCAATCGCGGCGTCGAGGTAGTCTTTGCTCATGAAAAAGATTCGCAGCGAGGCCCCGCGTCGCAGAAAGCAATGCGCGAACTCGTTCTCCACTGTACCACCAGCGTGAAAGAAATAGCTCCATCCCTTGCGGCCGGACTGCCCAGGGATTTATTGCGGGCCGGTGAGATACGTCTTGCGCGCGCGAACGTGGTAGTCGCCGTTCAGCACTTTCACTTCGACGTTGCGGTAGGTGTTGGCAGGGCCGCGAGGCGTGGGGTAGTACGCCAGGCGGTATTGCGTGCGCAATTCGCGGTCGATCAGATCAAAAATCACATCCAGCTCTTGCGGTGTGTCGGGAAAAAACATGTCGCCGCCGGTGGTTTCCGTGATGGTTACAAGCGCGTGCTCGCCGGCGGTGTTCCGTCCGCTCTCGTTTTTCACTGGCCGAATCACAATCGTATAGAGCAGTGCGCTCGACCGTACGGCTTCCTTGCGGGCGGCGTCAAAGTCTACTCGGCTGGTCGTTTCGCCCGCGTCTGTCACCAGAAGGATCACCCGGCGGCGCTCTTCTCCGCGCCGCTCCAGCGCTTTCGCTCCGAGAAGCACGGCATCGTAAATCGAAGTGCCCGCACCGGGCGGAATTTTTCGTACAGCGGCCTGCAGGCCGGGAACATCCTCGGAGAAGGCCGCAAGCTGCGTGACGTTTTCGTCAAAACTAAAAACGGACAGCCGGTCGCCGGGCCGCAACACTTGCCGGATGAAATGTGCCGCGGCATCTTTCTCAAACCCAATTTCCTTGTTCGCGCTCAGGCTCGCATCGATCATCAAGGCAAGATCCAGCGGCTGCTGCGTTTCGGATTCAAAAACTTCAATCTTCTGCAGCGTGCCCTCTTCATAGACTTGGAACGCCTCAATGGGCAGATCGGGCGCGGGCTTGTTGTGCTCATCCAATACGCTGGCCAAAATATTCACCAGCTCGACTTTCACTTTGATCCGGCTGCGCTGCGCGTCCCCTTCTTCTGGGGGCCTCAGCGGCGGCTCCGGCGTGGGCACAATGCTGCCGGGCGGCGGTGGGGTCGGTGAAGTCAGCAACGGCGGCACGGGAGCCGAGCCGTCGGCGGAAGAGGAATTGGCAGGCAGCTTGGGCTTCGGCTGCGCCCAGGGCGGTCGGTCCGGCTTGTCCTGCGCAATCGCAATTCCCGCCGCCAGGACTGCGGCGAGAGCAGCACAGGCTGCGGAAAGGGAGCGAGGAGGTTTCGAACTCATCTGTTCACGAGGCCATTGCTGCTCGAAAGCATTGCCTTATTGAGATGCAGGTTTCGCCGCCCGCGTCTCCAGCGGCGCGGGCGGCATTTCGCCATCGGCCCACACGGCGCCGTCCTCGAAATATTCTCTCTTCCAGATCGGCACCGTGCGCTTTAGGGTGTCGATGGCGAAACGGCATGCGTCAAAAGCCGCGGGTCGGTGAGCCGAGCTGACGGCAATGAACACGCTGGTCTCGCCAATTTCGAGCCGTCCGAGGCGATGAGCGATGGCAACGAGATGAATCGGAAACTTCTCGTGAATCTGCTCGGCGATTTCGCGGATTTTTCCGAGCGCCATGGATTCGTAAGCCTCGTAGTCCAGATACAGCGTGCGGCGGCCATGCGAATGATTACGCACACAACCGTCGAAGGTAACGACAGCGCCGTCTTCCGCAGCGCGAACATGCTCAACCAGCGCGGCTGGATCGATAGGGTCACGCACCAAAGCCAGCAAATCGGGTTGTAAATCTTTTGCCATGGTCGTCAACTGCGGCTGTAAGGGCCGGGATTGCCCGGCCCTCTTCCTTCGGTTGCGTTCGAGTTAACCGCCGCTTACGGGCGGCAAAAAAGCCACTTCATCGCCGGTGTGCAGCGGCGTGCTCCATGCGGCGAACTCCTGATTGCGCGAGGCGACCAGCGAAGCGCGAAAACGCGCGAGTTCCGGATGACTCGCTCCATAGTGTGAGAAAAGCGCCTCGATCGGTGCGCCGTCTGGTAGTTCGACAGAATCCTCCGCATGGCCGACGATTTCTTTGAGGCGCCCGAAGAAAAGCACCTTGACGCGCGCGGTTTGTGACGAGAGGCTCACCCGTGAATTGTAACCCGCGGAACTGTGCCGGGCTATAGCCTGCGCGGTGAGAGCCAACAGCCATGCGGGGGACTCCAGCTTCGGCGACTTCCTAAGAGCAATCCGCTTTGAACTTTTCTATCGCTTGACCTGTGAACTCTGGTTCAGTAGCGTTTTGATAGAGCGCATGGCCTCCTTCGTGCAAGAGAATCGACCGGAATCGCAATGAAAATTCTCGTCACAGGATCGAGCGGCTTGGTTGGCAGCGCGCTGGTGCCCGCGCTGGTACAAGCTGGGCACACCGTCTGCCGGCTCGTGAGGCCGGAGAGCGTCACCAAGGATGAGACGCACGACGGCTTTCAAGTGGCCTGGAATCCGGCGACGGGTGAATTGGGCGGCGCGGCGGTTGGCCCAGATGCTGTCGTGAATTTAGCGGGAGCGTCCATCGCGGATGGCCGTTGGAGCGCCGTACGTAAAGCGATCCTGCGCTCCAGTCGCATCGATACGACACGCGCGCTGGTCACTGCGCTAGCCAAAATGAACGCACGGCCGCGGGTGCTCATATCCGCTTCGGCCACGGGATTCTACGGCAATCGCGGCGATGAACTTCTGACCGAAGAGAGCAGCCTCGGGAATGAATTTCTGTCCGATCTTGCCAGAGATTGGGAAGCAGAGGCGCTGAAAGCCGAAGCCATTGGCATTCGCGTCGTTCTCGCGCGCTTCGGAATCGTTCTCTCGCGAAAGGGAGGGGCACTCCCGCCCATGATGCTTCCCTTGCGCTTCTTTGCAGGCGGAAAAATTGGTTCGGGGAAGCAATGGATGTCCTGGATCACGCTCGAAGATGTCGTCGAAATTCTACGCTTTTCGTTGGAGCATTCGGAAGTAAGAGGTCCGATCAACGTAATCTCACCACAGCCGGTGCAAAACGCCGAGTTCACAAAAGCTCTCGCAAGCGCCATGCACCGGCCCGCTCTCTTCCCGGCCCCAGCCTTCGCCCTGCGCCTCGCCCTCGGCGAAATGGCCGACGCGCTGCTCCTCTCCAGCCAGCGCGTCCTCCCGAAAAAATTGGAAAGTCTCGGCTACCACTTCCTCGACCCAGATTTGCCCGCTGCATTGAAAAATATCCTGAATCAAAACGCAGAAACGTAAAGAACTATTTCACGACAGTAAAACTGATCTCGACTTTCACTACCTTGCCGCTGATAGGATCTGTGGCCATGGTGCTCTCGACGGGCTGCCCCTCGCGCAGTTTCATATCCAGCTCCGATTTGAAATCACGAATGATCGGCTCCTGAAAATGCCCTCCTGCAGTGTCCGCCGAAGAGGGCTCAGACTTCGTGACGGGAACAGAGACTTCGCCTTCGACCCAGGAACGCTCAAGCGTGAGTTGCAGCAGCACGTGGCCATCGGCCATATAAGCCGAACGTGCGTCGACATTGGTGCCCATGTCTATGTACTGCATCTGGTCTTTACCCACGTACACGGGAATCCGGCTTCCGATACGGAACTTTACCCATCCCGCTTTCAGCTCGTTCGAGTCCGGCGAATTCATGTACATCACGTAGGGCAGGCTCTTAGTCTTCTTGTCGCCCTCGAATTCCGTGAAAACGATTTGCACCTTGATCGGTGTAGTTCTAACCTCAGACTTCGGCGCGTCGGGGGCCTTCGGATTGTCCTGAGCCAGAACGATCGGCGAAACCATTCCTAGCAGCAAAAGGGACGCTACCTGTATTGAACGAGTTTTCATTCCATCCTCCGTTTAAACAAGATTTTGATCGACCATTCACTGCTGTCTGTCTTCCGAATCGTCCGGGACTTCGCTCGCCAGCGCTTCGAGCGGCTTAACCTCCAACTCCGCGATCCGCAGCGGCGCTAAGCTCATGGGTTCGTCCTTTCTTTCTGGCACCCCGACAGCTGCAAGAGAGATTGCAGGCGCATCGTTTCGCACCGACTGCGAGCTGATGAATCGCGCGAACGCGTCGCGTTCTTCCGGGGGCACAATCACCTCGGCTGCATTTGCCGCCGACAGATTCACTTCCGCGGAATTTTTGTGCTGCCGGATGCCCTGCAAACGGGAGGAGGCCACGGTTGTTGAGAGCCCATTCGCGCCGCTGCCCGTGGGCGTTTTTGGGGATGTCTCAACGTACGGCGTCGACGCCGTCAAAGATGACTGCGCGGCCTCCTGGCCATGCATGGCCCGGCGCGGGCGCACAGCAATGAAAACCGCCAGCACAGCTACCGCACTAGCTGCCACAAAAATCAGAGCGCCTCGCCATTGGAACCGGGGAGCTGTTACTTCCTCAAGCCGGGCGCGAATGAGAGGCAAAAGTGACACTGGCACTTCGGCGTTGGCAGCAGAGCGTAGCCCCGTGTCGATCGCCGCAAAGAGTTGCCGTTCCTGTGCGAACGCTGCGCCGCAGGATGCGCAAGCATCCAAGTGCGAACGCAACTCATGTGATAGCGCGAAGCCCTCAGCCTCAGCCGCAGCCGCGGCTTGAATCAACGCCTCTCTATAGTTTTCACATGGCATCGCAATTTCCCCGCCAGCTGCTTTCTCGCAAAAAACAATCTCGATTTCACCGTGCCGACCGCAAGCCCAAGCGTCTCCGCCACTTCTTCCAGCGAATGCCCCTGCATCGCCGCCAGCAAAAGCACGAGCCGGTGTTTCTCAGGTAGCTCCTCCATGGCGCGGTCGAGATGGGCCTGAAATTCGCTGTGGGCCGCCAAGTCTTCCGTCGAAGGCCGCGGCGCCGTTTGCGACCACAGCGTTTCGCGTGCTTCGCGCCGCTTCGACGAGCGAGCGCGGTCAATCGCCAGACGAAACGCGATGCGAACGAGCCATGCGCGAAACCGCGTGCGGTCCCGCAAGCGTTCAAAGCGCCGGTACGCCCGCAGCACAGCTTCCTGTGCTACATCCTCCGCATCCGCATCGTTGCGCAATACCCCACGCGCCACGCGATACGCCAGCGGCCCGCATTCCGCAAGCCGCTCCTCGAATTCGCGAAGGAGCGCTGCGTGAGCAGCCTCCTGCGCGAACTCCTTCTCGGCGGCACGGCTTGGCTGGATCAGAACCAGCTCCTGCATTGGGTCTTTTCTGCGAGCCGAAAGCGCTCGCCCTCCCCGTACACCTGCCAGACGGCGCGGCGCGCTGTTTGGTTCAGAAGAGTTTAAGTCAGGCTCGTATTTAACCCACCGGTTAAATACAAAGCCCTTTCAACCTGGCGCCAACCCAGTCAGATGGCTCCCATTTTGGAACAGTGGCTCCGAGCCTCAGTTCCATATCGGGAGATATACGAGCCAAACTTGAACCCCGGACACGGCCCCGGTGCCAGGTAAGTTTGAAGATGACTGTCCTCTCGTAGAATAACGCGCTTATTTTCATACACTTACAAAAACACTGATAGGGCGGTTGCAGCCCAAACGGTTCGCTAGCGGGGACATCCTTCGCTGGCCCTTCGCCTGCATTCTGGCTGGCATGCGGTCTCCTCTCTCGCAAACCCGAACAGACACGAGTGGCCGCATTCCCACCACCGCACACAAACCCATCATTGTATTCCTCGTCCTCCAATCTCTAACCACACGCGCATGGCTGCAGGGGTGCGGAGGCGGCGCAACCTCCGGGCCGCCTCCCCCACCACCTCCAGCAATCACGGTGACGGTCACTCCGATGACCGGCTCGGTCCTGCTGGGAAACTCCGAGACGTTGATGGCCACGGTCAGTAACACCGCCGATACCAACGTGAGCTGGAGTGTAAGCGGCGTCGCAGGAGGAACCGCATCGACCGGAACTGTCACAGCGGGCGGCATTTACACGGCGCCAGCGGATCTGCCCTCTCCTGCCCTCGTCCAAATAACGGCCACAAGCCAGGCCGACCCAACGAAGTCAGCTACGGCGCAATTCACCGTCACGAGCGATATCGCGATAACGCTCGCGCCACCAAACGCGAGCGTGGAACTCGGCGCCACGCAACCCTTTCGTCCGGCAATCACAAGCGCTGGCCATCCGGATACCTCGGTACGCTGGACTCTCAGCGGCGCAACCTGCCCTGTGGCGTGCGGCAGCGTTGACCTCAGCGGTACTTACACCGCGCCGGGAATACTCCCTACTCCAGCAACAGCCACGATCACGGCGCAAAGCGTCGCCGACCCCTCAAAGCAAGCCTCCGCCCCCATCAACATCACCAGCAATTTCACCCTGCAAGTTACTGCTCCGCAAAGCGTGCCCGCGGGAGGCACAGCGACGATTGTGGCGACGATGACGCCTGTCCCCGGGTCGAATCCCAGCACGGTACTTGCCTGGTCGCTCTCGGGACCGGGCTGCAGCTCCACAGCGTGTGGCACGCTGACTGTCGTAACCACACAGGGTTCCGGAGGGAACGTAGTCGCCGACACGGCGACGTACACCGCGCCAAGCACTCCGCCCAGTCCCGCCACCGTCACTGTCACCGTAACGCCGCAAGCCGATCCCACGAAAAAGGCGCAAGCCACGATGGCCGTACAGGCTGGCGTAAGCGTCAGCCTATCGCCCGCCACAGACACGCTTGCTGCGAATCACCACGTCACACTGACCGCGCAGATTTTTGGCACGACGAATACAGGAGTGAGTTGGAGCGTCAGCGGCGTCTCCGGCGGGAATACAACGCTCGGACAAATCTGCGCCGTCGGCTCAAGCCCGTGCCAAAGCGTGACGAGCGGTACAGCGCTGCAAGTTGACTATCTTGCGCCGGGAGCGATTCCTCAGCCAAATCCCGTGAGCGTCGTAGCAACCAGCGCCGCGGACACGACCAAGAGCGCGTCAGCGCAAATCACGGTGATCAATCATGTGCTCGTGTCAGTGATACCGCAGAACGTCACACTCGCGCCGCTGGCGGTGCAAGGATTTGCCGCGGCGGTCCTCGGAACGAGGAACCAAAGCGTAGTTTGGCAAATTCAAGGAACCGCGTGCGCGGATGCCGGCGTCTGCGGCTCGATTGACGCGAACGGCAACTATACCGCGCCAGGTTCGGCACCAACCCCTGACGCTCTGCAAGTCCTGGCGATCAGCTCAGACGACACAACGCAATCCGGCGCGGCGAACGTAACTATCTCTACGGGAGCCAACATCCTCTCGCTGCAACCGGCCAGCGTATATGCAGGCGCGGCTGACGGCTTCACCGTGCTCGTGGAAGGAAGCGGTTTTGCCGCCTCGAGTCCTGGGCCGGGATCAACCGTACTGGTCGGTGGAATCGCGCGGACGACGAGCTGCCTCGCCGCCACGGAATGCACCGCGCCGGTGACGGCTGCCGATGTCTCCCTGGCCGGAAATGTTTCCGTGCAAATCGAAAATCCCGACGGCACAAAATCCAACGCTGTCTCCCTCGTGGTCGCTGCTCCAAACGCGTCGGACGACGTAATCGCCCTCAGCAGCGCCTCTCCATCCGCATCCGGAAAGGACATCGTCGTCGTTGATCCGACCACCGCCGGCGTCAGCGCACAAGGCAATGACGTGGACCTTAACGTTTCGGCGCTCGGGATGTTCTCCACAGCGACCAATTCGTGTTCGCTGTCCGGCAATCCCATGCCGCTTCAACGGCCCGCAAGCGGCAGCGCTACGTTCGACATTTGTGTGTTCTCCGAAAGCGGATTGGACACCAGCATGACCTACACGGTTTCCGGCACTGGCGACGTCGCGGTGATCACCAAACAGCCCGCCGGCCTTGGGATCATTCACCTGACGCTGCAAGTTCCCGCGAGCGCTTCACCCGGCGCGCGCACGCTTTTTATCCAAAACACAAATCTGGACGAAACCGCCGCCAGCGGGGCGCTGGTAATCCAGTGAAAACTACGAGGTAAAGAAAAATGAGTTACGTGCAACGCCGCCGATTTTTATGGATTCTTTTTCTCGGGGGACTTGCGCTGCTCGCCGTTGTGGCGAGCGCCACGACGCTGTCCCGCCTGAAGCTGGAAGATCTGGCACTGGAGTCCACGGCCGTAGCGCGCATGCGGTGCCTGGGAGCCACCAGCCGGTGGGAGCAGGGCGAGATTTGGACGGAAACCAGGTTTGAAGTTCTGGAACGCGAAAAAGGCGCTCTGCCGCCGCTCGTTACGGTGCGCTTGCTCGGAGGAAATGTTGGACACCTTCATTCACACGCGGACGAAGTTCCGGCGTTCCGCACCGGAGAAGAAGTCTATCTCTTCCTCTGGGCTCGTGAGGGCCAGCCGTATCAAGTTCTGGGATGGTCGCAAGGAACGTTTCGCATCACGCGCAATCCGGAATCAGGTCTCGAGACGGTGACACAAGACTCCGCTTCCTCGGCCATTTTCGACCCCCAGACGCGCGCTTTCCGGCGCGGCGGAATACGCAATCTGCCCGTAGCCATTTTCCGGGAAAAGCTGCACAAAGCGCTACGCCAGGAAAATTAGGAAGCGGCTGGGAATACGCTAATGAGGAGAGCAACTATGCGTCAGAAAAAAAACCGAATGATTCAGACATTGCTTGCGGCGTTTTTCGCGGCTTTCTACGGAGTCGGTGGAATTCCGGGAGCGAGCGGCTATGCATTCAACGAAATCGTTCCCGATGTGCGCCAGCCGTCCAGCGTTTCCGGTGGCTCGGCCTGTCCAGTCGCTTCGCACGACGTTATTTCGCAGGGTTCGATCGCGGAACAATGGAGCACAGTGCTTGGAACGAACCCCGTGACCATCCTGACGCAGGACCAGACGCCAGCCGGGCGTCTAAACGAAATCGAACAAGTCATCACCCAATCGATGGCGGTCTGGACCGGGGTAAGCGGCACGACTCTCACGCCCGGCACCTTCGCCCCGGTCACTCGAACGGCCGCTCAAAACGCCTGCGGCTCGGATGGCATAAACTCGATCTGCTTCGATCAAGCCGACGGCGCGTTCACCCCGGGAATTCTGGCGTTCACGCGTGTCATCACCGCGGACATCATCGGCGTCCAGGTGGGCACTGGCGCTCCTGCCACGCAGGTAGGACAGATACTCGATGCGGATATCTACTTTGATCCAGGCAACTCTATGATCACGTTTGCCACGCCCGCAGCTCTCGCGTCCAACCCAAAAGCGTACGATTTCGAGTCTCTAATGATCCACGAACTGGGCCACACTCTAGGCTTCAGCCACTCCGCGGTCTTGGCCGCGATGATGTATCCGTTCGCTCCGGCCCCGGGATCTTTTTCTGGAACTCGCCCCACCGCTCAGGAACCCGACGCCCCGCTGGGAGACGATGACCGCACCGGTCTGCGCGTTTTATATCCATCGCCGTCCGACACGGTGAATATCGGATCGCTCAGCGGCCGAGTGGTGCCCGCCAATCCGCTCTCGCTGCCTCTGTCGCCGCCAGGCGTCACGGGAATTTTTGGAGCGCATGTCGTTGCCGTGGATGCGGCCAGCGGCGCCGTGCTCGGGGCAACGCTCGGAGGCTGGAGTTGCACAGCGCCAGGTCCCGCGCAATTTGATGGAAGCTTCGAAATTAGCCACCTGCCGGTCGGGCACAGCTATCAGATTTATGCGGAGCCGCTGGACAATACTGTCTATCCCTCGCTCGTTAGCCCGGCGACGGCCTCGCTTTGCCGGAACCCGACGACCGATGCGGGCTGGCCTCCCCTGCAAGCCTGCGTAGTGCCCGCGGTGAAGACCAGTTTCACGACGCGCACGCGCCCCGGTTCGTAATTCGTTCGCCAGCGGCCACGCATGCAATGGAGTGTCTGTTGGCTGTGACAACGCTTATAGGCCAAGCGAATTAGCCTCGAACGGCATCAACGACCAATCATCCTCGAGAAGAGCTTAGCAGCCGCGCAACGCGTCGCCTAAGGTGTGCGGCGAACCACGGATCAAAATGATGGAGATCTACGTGAAACCTGATGCGTCGCCCGCCGGCCCCAGGAGCCAGGTGAGGCTTCGAGCGGGAATCAAGATGGTGCTATGCTTGCCGCGATCGGGAACGGAAATTCAAAATCAAAGGAACTAACTTTAGGAAACGGGCGATCGAGCGCGACCGATAAGGAGAGAAATGAATGAATGCTTTTTCGAATAGAGCGATCCGCAGCCTTACCGCAGTGGCACTGATTTGTTTGTCAGCCAAAGCCGCCAGGGCGCAGACAGCGACCTCACGAATCGTGAGCGCCGCAAATACTTTCCTTTCGACGCTCGATGAAAAACAGCGGAGCACCGTGCTGTTCGCCTATGACGACGAGAAACAGCGGGCAAATTGGTCCAATCTCCCCGTATCGTTCGTTCCCCGGGGCGGTATCAGCCTGAAGGAAATGAATTCCACGCAGCGTTCCGCCGCGATGGCGCTCGTTTCCTCCGCCCTCAGCCGAAAGGGTTTTGAAAAGGTTCTGCAAATCATGGAAGGGGACGAGGTCAACAAAAATATCAGCGCCAATCAGCCACCGCCCCGCAACAACAACCAGCCGCCGCCCGGCAATGCGCCGAATCGGCCGCCGGCCGGCGGCCCGCCCAGCGGCGCCCTGTTTGGTAAAGATCTCTACTACATTTCGATCCTTGGGAAACCCTCCGAAAAGGACCCCTGGATGGTCCAGTTTGGCGGTCACCATCTAGCGCTCAACATCACCATCGCCGGAGAACGTGGGATTCTCACGCCGACGCTTACTGGCGCTCAGCCTGCTCTCTTCACCAGCAACGGAAAAACCGTGCGTCCTCTCGGCCCGGAGAGCGACGAAGCTCTGGCTTTGCTCAACGCGCTCGACGACAATCAGAAGAAACAAGCCATCCTCAGCTACCGCCTCGCCGATCTTGTCCTTGGACCTGGTCAAGACGGAAAAACAATCCAGCCCGAAGGCTTGAAGGCTTCCGCGATGAACGAGCGGCAACGCGCCATTCTTCTCGACCTCATATCCCAATGGGCCGGCATCATCCACGAGAGCGCGGCCGCGGCCCGCATGGCCGAACTGAAAGCCGATATCAACGAGACCTGGTTTTCTTGGAGTGGGCCAACCACCACCGCTCCCGGAAAAAACATCGCGGCCTATTATCGAATCCAGGGCCCGCACCTCGTCATCGAATACGCTCCTCAGACGCTGGGCGGCGATTCCTCGATGCATGTCCATACCATGTACCGCGATCCGACGAATGACTACGGCCGGAGAGCCGCGGCGAAATGAAAACGAGGCTTGTTGTCGCCGCCGCGATTCTTCTTTCTCTGGGAGCGGGTGCCTTCGCGCACAGGCTCGATGAGTACCTGCAAGCCATCCTCATCTCAGTGGAACAAGACCGTCTTGAGTTCACCATGCGCCTCGTCCCAGGTGTGGCGGTTTCTTCCGTCATACTTGCGAGCATCGACACCAACGGAGACGGCGCTATCTCCGATGCCGAGCAGCGGACGTACGCGGAACAGGTGCTTCGCGATGTGTGGATTACGGTAGACGGAAAGCGCGTGAGACCCACGGTTGTTTCAGAGCAGTTCCCCGCCATCGAGCAGATCAAAGAAGGTCTCGGTGAAATTCAAATTGAATTCAGCGTAGATCTGCCCCGTGGCGGGCCCCAACGGAAAATCGTTATCGAGAACCATCACCAGAACGCGATATCCGCCTACCTCGTAAATTGTCTGGTTCCGAATGACCCCAATATTCGGATCCTCGCGCAGAGCCGAAACGAAAGCCAGTCATTCTATCAGTTGGATTACGCGCAGGCCGGCGGTAGTTCAGGGTCTGCGTCATGGAAAGTGTGGTCAGCGATTCGCGGAATGCTGGGCTCGGTCGGCTTCGCGAGCCTTTTCCGTCTCGGCATGCGGCACATCGCGGAAGGTACAGACCACCTTTTGTTCTTGCTCGCTCTGCTTCTGCCTGCGCCACTCCTCGCTGCAGGTTCGCGGTGGGCCGGATTCGCCGGCGCCCGTCATAGCGTCTTGCAGATTTTGAAGGTGGTATCGGCGTTTACCATCGGGCACTCCCTCACGCTTGGGCTAGCCGCGATGGGTCTGGTCCGGGTGCCCAGTCGTCCCATCGAAGTGCTGATCGCGATGTCGATTCTTCTCTCCGCCGTTCACGCACTCCGCCCGCTTTTCCCTGGACGCGAAGCCCTCATCGCGGCATTCTTCGGCCTGATTCATGGTTTGGCATTTGCCGCAACCCTCGGGGAATTAGGACTTGGCCGCTGGGAGCGTGTAGCTGGCATTTTGGCGTTCAACCTGGGAATCGAAACGATGCAACTGCTCGTGGTGGCGGCCGCCATGCCGTCTCTCGTCTTACTGAGCCGCACGCGTTCCTACTCCTTCCTTCGGATCGGCGGAGCGCTCTTTGCGGGTTTTGCGTCGCTGGGATGGATCGGTGAGCGGCTGTTCGGCTTGCACAACGCTTTGGATGGAGTCGTAGACAGTGTGGCTCATCACGCTGTTTGGATCGCATTGGGCTTGTTCCTGATGAGCGTCGCCATCTATGGGTCGCGTTACGGGCACAGGAACCGCAGCCTGGCCACGGGTAAGTTTGTATTCCCCTTCTAGCGTGAGGCTCAGCAAAAAAAGACCGGCCCCGGGGGGCCGGGGCCGGTCGAGGGTGCAGCCGTTACGCTGCGTTCTACTGATTGGGCAGGAGGAGCTGTGTAAAGCCCGTGGTGTTCACGTCGCGGAAGAGCGGCGTGCGCGGAGGCAACAACGACGGAGTCAGGAACTCCGTATCGAAGTTGTAGCCGCGGGTTGGCGGGGAATAAACCATCTGGCAGCACTTGAAGGTGCCGATGGCCTGCCGGTTGGTGTACATGCTGATGATGGAGCCAAGATAGTTCAGAGTTTGGCCGCCGTTCGCGCCCCAGTTCTCGATGTAGCGCAGGAAATTGTGGACGCCACCATCCGTACCGAAGTCCTGCGGATCCGTGGTAAATGGCTGAGGGAAGGAGACGCCCTTTCCCGACATGACAGCGACGCGGTACCAGGCGTTGTTCACGGGGCCCGGAGCGCCGGGATTGACGGCATTCCGGACGTTGTTACCCGTAGTCGTACTCGAGGAATAGGGGTATCGGAAAGGAAAAGCGAAGGTGTTCACGTCGTTAAAGCCGTTGGATAGTAGTGTAACTGCATCCGCGTTGAGAGAAACAGCTACGTTCGGGTCGCCGAAACCATTGCCCGCAGAGTTGGCGTTGAAGTCGCCCTGGATATACGCAGGATTTTCCGTGGCAATCGCCAAGCCGCAAGGCACGGTGCCAGGACAAGTGCCGAGCGCCGTTAAAAGGTTGCCGTCAACGATTTTGACGGCTCGGCGGAAGAAAGGATTGGGGTTTTCACGCGCTTCGTTGGCGTGGATGACATAAGCCATCGGCCAGACCTTGGAAGGGACGGTGACGGCGCAGCTTGGATTGGCTGTTATGGCGTTGCTGGCGGGCGTGGCGCCGTACAGATTGCCGGGGGCGGCCAGGCCGTACATTCCGTATTGGCCGAGGCCGTAGGTCGGATCCTGTCCGTAGGTGTAGAAACCCGTGGGGCCCAGGCCATCGAGATCTTCACCGGTATTCTGTACCTGGTCCGGGCAGCCAACATTGCTCCCAGAATTTACGAAATCATTCCAACCGTATTCGCCGGTCTCGTGCGTGCTCGGCGAGAGCGGGGGCCATGCGTTCGTGAGAGCCGTTGCCGTATAGTTGCCACGTCGGTCGGAGATGTAAACGGTGTAATCGTTCGGAGCATTGACGGAGTCATAGGCCAGATGCCCGGATCCACCTGCGTAGACCCCGGTTCCTGCGAAGTAAGAAGCCAGGTTCTTGGCATCCAGCTCGATGTACTGCATGACGCCGCCGAGGGTGACCATCTGCGAATAGTAAAATGCGCCTAGCTGCCCGGGAGGTTGGACATCACGGAGGGTACCTTCACGAGTATCAAAGAGCGCGTTCGGCCAATAGTCCGCGGGCACGCCGGGCTTGGCAACGCCATTGATGTAGGCACCGGGAGCGACCTGGTTCGCGGGCGTACCGTTTTGCTTAACGCCGCATGGGTTAGCGGCCGTCCAGTTTGAGGGATTGTCGCGAACGCGTTCGAGACGGATGATGGCATTTGGGTGCACGTCCGGGCATGTCGAAGCCGGTTGAAGGGTCGCCGGCAAGCCGGGCATCCCGACGATAAGAGCACCCTGAGGATTAAGATTGCGACCGGCGTAACCGTAACCGAGAACTTCAAGGGTTACGTCTTGCCAAGTACCGCATGGGTTGCCGTAAGAAGTTTGCAAGTCGATCTTAAGAAAGCCTTTGATAATGGGCAGCCCGAAGCCGGCTGCGTACGGGGTGCCATTCGGGGCGTTTCCATTCGGCGTGGGTACCCAGTAACCGTCGGTCGTGTTGTAAGCCGCTACACCCTTTGCGGCTCCGGAAGTAGCCAGGGGCACCGGCGGAGTGTTAAACCCTGCCGTGTTGTTGGCCGTCATTTTGTTGTAGAGATTCTGCGGAAAGCCGCCGGCCCCAACCCAGCTAGAGGGTGGCGTAGCGATTTGGGACAGGTCCACTGGCGGTGTACCCGAAGTGCATGGAAGCGACGTGATGTCGGCCGCATTATCAGAAAGCAGAATCTTGAGACTGGCTTGCGCAAAATAGCGCAGGTTGGTGACAGACGGGCTCTCGGAAGTGCCAAAGGGCCGGCGGATCAAGTCTACGGCCTGCGTCGTGCCACTCCCGAGCAGGACGATACCGAGATTCAGCGGAGTTGCACCGGTTGCGCCGTTGCGCAAATTGCCGGCATAGTTCGTCGCGCTGAGCGAGATATTCGTCCAGTTAGGGTTGACGGCTGAGCCAACGGTGCCCACCAAACTCCCTTCGGTGGAAGCTAGTGCTCGATAGGAAGCGGTACCCGGCGAAGTGGTGATGTCCACGGTACCGTTGTAGGAACCAGTCGTTGTGGAGAATCCGTTCGAGAGGTTAGTGCGAATGACGTCCTTTACCGCAGTCACGCGGTCGGAAAGCTTCAGAATTCCGCCAGCGGCGAGGAACAAGTTCCCGTTAGTGTGGGTGCGGCCGCCAAAATTGAAGTCAGGACCTGGGAAGAAGCTGAGGTCCGTATCCGAGAAAATGCCGAACTGGAACATCGGGATACCGACGGTTTGCGTGGTGCGCTGCAGCTTCACTTCGTTGTTGCTAAGCGTGCGGGCAGTCACCAGCAGTGTGTATTGTGTTGCCAAAGCACTCATACCCTGATAGGCGCCGGACTGAATCTGGGTAATGGTGGCGAGTGGATTCCCATTGGCGTCGGTGTTGTAGTTGATCTGGTAGCCGGACGCACCATTGTATTGGAGATACTGGATGCCCGTGATCGCCGGAGGAGTCGTGGCGATGGCATTGATCTGGGCAGCGGAAGGAGCATAGTTGGTATCAAAGAGGCTGCCCAGGTCGGCTGTAAGTTTCTCCATCCCGGCTTCCGCAGCGTAGAAGGCGCGGCTGTAATCGTTATTGATTCCGCTCAGCTTCTGTCCCGACGTGATCAGCAGGATGAATCCCACCAGCAAGCTGGACATCAGCAGCATGAGCAGCAAGGTCGTGAGAAGGGCGATGCCCGAATCTCGTGGCATCAGCTTTTTTACGGTGTTCATGGTTGTATTCCTCATTATTTATACCTGTTCACGTAGGCCATGCTGCGAAGGCTGACCTGCGTCATGAAATTGCTGCGTAGATAGGTATGGTTCTGTGACCAGGCATTGGTCGAGCGTGCTCCGAGAATTACATCGACGGAACGGATCTGACTCTCCGACTCACCCGTTGGAATGCTGGGCTGCCCCGATGGATTGGTGACCCCATCGACGAAGTTGTACTTGAACTGGAGATTCTCGATCGTCTCGCCGACAGGCTGGCCTGGGTTCCAATTGACGCGGCGGATGAGGCGAACGTGAAGGGGGTCGGTGACGTTGTCAAGATAGTAGGTAGTCATCCAAATGCGCGTGGCGGTCGTGGGAGGAAAGGTGCCGTTGGGGGCGCCGGCGTTTGTTGTGTTTTCGAGCTGAGTCATCGTGCCCTGCGGGTCGCTGCGGGCATTGAGATTCAAGCCGTCACCGCTGGCGAAGTGCAGCGTCTGGCCGGATACGCTAGTTACTTCCTGAATCACATTACCCTTAGCGTTGCTGAACATGATCAGGTCGCCTGCGTTGATCTGCACTCCCGTCGGGGAGAACAAGATGCACGTGGGATCGAAGGTCACGACCTGTCCGTTGCTCGTGATGGTTCCGGCCGGGCAACCGGGGTTGGCACCTTGCGCGGGCTCATTGATCATGCGGGAATTGAGCGCCAGCGTGTTGTCGACGTAGAGCATGGTAATGAGGTCGGTGCGTCCGCCCGGGGAGGAGTCGGGGCTAGTGACCGGCGGCCCCAGTTGCCATCCTGGTTCAACAGCATTCAAGCTGACGTTGCAAACGGGAAAGGTCAGCCCACCTGTCAGATTGGGGCGGTTGATCGGTGCTCCGCCACTGCCCAGGCAAGTCGCGGGGCCCGGAGTGTACGGAACCGGAATGCCACCGGTCGGAATACCCGTGCCGGCCTGGATGAGATCCTGTTCAAGCAAGTTGACGCCGGCGCGAAGGTTGTCCGAAAGATCGGACTTGAGCGTGACGCTCTGGTTCGTATTGGTGGCGTCCTTGAACGCGAGCATGGTGGCAGCCAGGGCGACGAGCGTAATGCCCATGGCGACCATGAACTCGATTAGCGTAAATCCAGACTGTTTCTTCATGTTAAGTTCTCTCCGCCAGCCTCAGGCAAACGCCGAGATGTAGCTGATAAGCGTGTAGGTGCGTTGAATTCGGCCGATCTGATAGTTGATCGTGATCGTGATTTGCCGGAGATTTGTTTCTCCGGTTACGGCGGTAATGGCGATTGTGCGGGTCATCCAGGGATTCAGGTTGACGACCTTGTCGTCGGCCGTCCCCAAGATTCCGTCTGGGCCAGGGCCGATGATGATGGAATCGGGCAACGCGGCGTTGTCATCCGCAGTCCCAACCAGGCCGTCCGCGCCTGGGTCTAGCAAGGGCTGAGCGCCGCCAAGGAAGACGCCACCCTGAGCCACGTTTTGGATCTGCGCCCAGGTGAGAATCTTCGTATCGCGCGCCGTGAAGATCGTTTCCACGGCTTCCTCGGCCTTCTTTTCCGCGATGTAGTCGTACTGCGTAAGGCTGGCATACATGATGCCTTGCGCGTAGACCGCCGCCAGAGAGAGCACACCGAACGAAAGGATGACGATGGACATCATCGCCTCAATCAGCGTGAAGCCGGCTGGCTGGCGAGAGATTTTTCGTTGTCTTTTCATGGATCCTATCTCCCTATTCCTGCCAGGATGAGCCGGTCCAGTAGTAGGAACGGACCCGGCCCGTCGCGCCAAATACCGTTACCGCGCGCGCGGTGTTTGTTTTTCCCGCGACACCCAAAAAGATCGAGGCGTTCACGGGATTGTTCGTCGTTGCCTGATAAAGCGTGGCCGCGGACTGTGCCGTGCCGCAAAACGCACCGGAAGTTGCAAACATCACGGTCCAAGCTCCTCCACCGGTGGGTTGCTGCAAGTTGATAGCGTTGGAATTGCCGAAGCCCATGGGCGTGTCCGGGAGCGATGCGAAAACCGTGAAAGTCAAGCCGCCTGGGACATTGTCGTTGAGGTAGACGATCGGCAACGCCTGCGGAACAGTCTCGCCAGGCAGAGTCAAAATCGTGGTCTGAATTTGGTTGGGCGCCGTGAATTGCACCTGCACGTTACGGCGCTTGGCGATGGCCAATTCGCGCGCCTGGCGCAGCTGCGAGATGACCGCATCCATCGCGGCGTTGGCTCTGGAGTTTGCCGTGCTGTTCATCGTGTTCATAACGGCAAAACACATCACCGTGAACGCCAGCCCCACCACGACCACCATCTCCAGAAGCGAGAATCCTTGTTCGGCTCTTTTGCTACTCTTGCTCATTCCAGAACTCCTCTGACTTCCGCCAGCTACATGCCGGGTGCCAAGAAGAGTGCACGTACCGAGCCAGGCGGAAGGATCTCGCAAGTATTTTGTTTTTATATGGTTAGGAGGAAGATGAATTCGAAGACGAGCTAGCGCACTTCAGTGATGTAACAAAACGTTACAGGTCGCGACCTCTGCATCACGAGTTTTGGTAGTGGCATGTCAGGCGGGAACCAGCCATCCTCCGCCGAAAAGGAGGCCGGGACCGAGAGAAGCCAGGATGATGGGAGCGGATGCGAGGCCGGGCTCAATCTGGGGCGACCGAAGAATGGTGTCGAGGGCCACTCCAGAAGTAGAAGAACCCAGATTACCGTAGGCTCGCGCTACGGCAGGAAACTTGTGCGGTGGTAGATCCAATTGCTTTGCGAGGAGCCTGACAAGACGAGGATTGGGCTGGTGGGTGGCAAGCCCCAGGACAGAACTCCTCGGGATGCCGCTGCGAAGTTCGACATCCAGGACGACTCTCTCCATGCGCGTGATGGCCGCGCGGGAGAGGGCTTCGCCATCAAAATGTACATCGAGGTTGCCGTCCAAGGGATCGGAGACGCGTATCGCGCCGGCGTACTGGCCGGCGCAGCCGAAGAAAAATTCTCCAAGGAGGAAGGCGTGTTGCATGGTGAAGTGGGCCGCCGCGCGCAAGAGAAAGGCGCTAGCACCGTCACCGAATAAACCGCCAAATTCTCCTGCCACGCGGCCGGGGCGAAAGATGCGACTGTGAACATCGGAAGTGAGCACGAGGATGTTGCGGGCGTGTCCTGAGGCAATGAGGCCTTGTGCGACAACCAAGCCATTCAACAGGCCGAGACAAGCGCCTCCGACATCGAGCGCGCCGCAAGTTTCGCGGGCAAGAAGATGCGAGTGGACCCGCGCCGCGAGAGAGGGATAGGCGCAATGCGTTTCACTGGAGGCGATGATCCAATCGAGTTCTTGCGCGCCGCAGGCGGCGTCGTGGAGCGCTAGCTGCGCGGCGCGCGTGCCGAGAATGAGCTCGTTTTCGTCCTCAGCAGCGTAAGCAAGCGATTCGATTCCCGCGCGAAGACGTAATTTACCAGGAGGCATGCCAAAAGCGCGGTCGATTTCTTCTGAAGGAATTTTGCGCGAGCCAACCGCTGAGCTCGATGCGGCGATGATGGCCTGGGGCCGCGCCGCGGGTAGGCTCGGGCGAGTCCTATCACCCCGGGAGGAGGGGCTTGCGGGTTGCGTCTCGTGGAACGCCTGAATAATGCTCGCGAAGGAAGGTGTGCGCTCCGTGAGGCGAGCGCCCAAGTCGTTGACTCCGCTTGCGGACTCCACAGAGCGAACAAAGCTGACCCACGCCATGGAATCGAGCGCGCCGGTTTCGATGAGATCGCTCGAGGGGTCGGGGAGGGAGGACTGCGGGCCGGCTTCCCGGCGGAAGCACTCCTCGACAAGGATTCGAAAGCGGTTTTCATCCTCTAGCGGCAGCATCAAAACTCCTCAAGCCAATCCCGTTTTGGAAGCGGGATGAGCGTGTCCAGCATCAGCCAGCACAAATCATGATAGGGCCGCGTGAGTCCGAGCCGGACGAAATGATACGGACAGGACAACACTTTGTAGTGGAATTGTGAGTTCAAGAACCGCTCCAGACGAGCGATGCGATTGGCGCCTCTGCTCTCGGCCAGCGCGGCATCCACAAAATCCAGCCAATCGCGGTCCACGACAGGAAGATCACGCAGGACTTCACCAGAAGAAAGAGCCAGGGTGGCGCGGACTTCGTTGGCGTAAAGCTCGAGGCGCAGATTCTGTGTCACCGTTCCGCAAACGGAGCGTGTCGCTTCCGGCGGTTTGGCAAAAGGTCCTCCGCTTCTGTTTTCGTGGAGAGCGCAGCCGAATAATTCACGAAGCGTCCTAGCCATTTCCGCCTTGCGAAGGAAAGTAACAACTTCGGGTTCGGGAACGGTGGATTGCTTTTGAAAGCCGCGAGTGGAGACGCGATCCTCGACATGCGGTTTGTCGCCGGAAAAGGGAGCGAGTTCGCATTGCAGTACATCGCCGCGATGATAAGGGAAATGCATCCAACTGTGCGCGGTAGGCCGAATGGGACGAACGGAGCGAATCTCATCCTTCTCGCGCTGCAGGCCAATGACGCAGAAAGCCGGCCCCATGCGGGTGATTTCCGTGATGAGTAACTTTGTCATGGCGCCGACTTGGGCTTCGCTCTTGGCGGCTTTGAAGACTTCGCGCGGGCCGAAACAAGATGGCGAATCTCGACATGATGGCCTTGCGAACGCCAATGCTCGGCGAGGAGATCCGCGACGAGGCGGCGGTGACACTTTTCGGGGCCTGGTTCGGAACAGAGCAGGGTCGCGCGCGGAGGCCAAGTGGCTACATCGAACACCTGCGAGACTCCTCGCTCTTTCATCAAAGCTAGAAAACCTACCTCGTAAGTCGCCCAGTCCTTGTTTTCACGATAGGTGTCGAGCAAATCCGCGGTTGGAGCAAATTGGGGCTCGTGAGAATAGGCGATGCCCGAAACCTCTTCGAGGAAAAATTCCAGGTCTGGAAATTTTGCGAAGCCGGAGAGCTGGCCGCCGCGGTTCAGGCGGATGTCGATGAGCTTTTCCACTTTCGCATCTTCGAGAAGGCGGAAAAACTCTTGAGCGGACTTTCCGGCAAAACCGATTGTGCAAAGAAGAATTTCCATAAAGTCAGAAATACTCGATAGCTTCGGGCGAAGCACGGAAAGCAAATTCCTGCGCTTGGCGGCGGAGCGCATCCTGTAGCGCCACATCGCGCTCGGAGATAAAGAGCGAGCCGCTGTCGAAGGCGGCGAGATCGTGCAATCTGAGCAGGCGATCCTCGGCTTCGCGTTGCGATTCGAGCTCGCCGCCGCGGCGGATGTGCACGGGCGTAACGGCATGCTCGAGGAGGGCGGGGCAAATCATGAGGAAGCGGTGGCACTGCAGGGGATCTTCCTCGGCGCACATGAGAGCGATGTTCGACGCGCTCGCCAGTTCCAGCGCGCGCTCGATTCCGGCGCGAAAATCAGAGGCTTTGCGGCGTTCTTCGTAGTTGACGACGCCGTCCTCATGATATGCGCGGGGATCGGACGGACGGCCACCAAGAGTTTCGCCGAGAAATTCGTACTGGATTTGCGAGGAAGAAAGGCAGGCCTCGAGCGGTTCGCGGTTGAATTGCGGAAAGCGGAAACTGCCGGGGCGGCTGCGGACGTCGCATAGCACTTTTATTTCATGGGTAACGAGAAGATTCAGGAATCCATCCAGCTCCAAACTGGAATGGCCGATGGTGAAAAGCGAAGAGTTCGAGAGCGGCGGTGGTTTCATGGAAGGTTCACGCAGGGGGCCAGAGGTATTTTGCCGAAACACGGCGAACTCGGCAAGCAGGAGACAAAGTCGAGGGATTGTGGCTTTGTTGGCGGCTTGCGAGCAATCCCGGAGGACATGTCGAGGTTCATGCTAACGTAAAAAGATAGTTTCGTCCGCAGGTCGTGCGGTCGCAGGCTGATTGCGGAATAAAAAGAACCGATTTTGAAAACCAGGAAGGGCAAGTGCCGCCGGAAAGAAACCAATGGATGTTGGGGAGAAAGCGCACAGCTAAATGGTCTCGAGTGGCTGCGCTTATCCTCTTCGTTGCGCCGCTCGCGCGGGCGCAACACGCGCGCGGGGAGATGCACGTCGAAGTCCACGATTCGCAAGGCACGGCGGTGGCGGCTAGCGCCGAGCTGGTCAGCGAGGCCAATCAGCTTCACCGGACGTTTCAGATAGCCGCCGACGGCCGCACTACCTTGCAGGACCTTCCTTTTGGAGTCTACCGGTTAAGTCTGACCGCGGACAATTTTGCGCCGTGGAACCGATTGGTGGAGATTCGTTCGGAAGTGCCTGTGCGCGTTGTGGCAACGATGGGAGTCGCGCCGGTTACAACCGAGGTGGAAGTGAAAGATTCGGCCACGCTCGTGGATCCGAGCAGTGTGGGAACCATCTATTCGATCGGGCGGCGATCCATCGGCGAAGAGTTGTCCGCGCAGCCGGGCCGCGAGTTATCCGATTTGGTGAATGAGCAGCCGGGCTGGCTCTACGAGGCGAACGGACTTTTGCACCCGCGGGGCTCCGAGTATGACGTGCAGTACGTTTTCGACGGATTGCCGCTGACGCAGAACCGGTCGCCCGCCTTTGCGCCGGCATTTGACGCGGACGAAGTGGAGTCGATGCGCGTGCTGACGGCCAGTTTTCCTGCGGAATATGGACGAAAACTCGGCGGAATCGTGGAGGTCAACACGACGAAAGATGCCCGGCGCGGGCTGCACGGCCAATTGTCCGCCGACGGCGGAAGTTTTTCGACGGTGACGGGTTCCGCAGCGGTTTCTTATTCCACGGGGCAAAATCGTTTTTCGGTTAGCGGTGACGGTTTCCACAGCGACCGCTATCTGGATCCGCCAGTGTTGGAGAATTTCACGAATCGCGGCAATGCTGGCGGCTATTCCGCTTCTTACGAGAGAGATTTTTCAGACAAGGACCGCCTGCGCATCACCGTGACCCATAATGATGTGCGATTCCTTGTGCCCAATGAGCTGATCCAGCAGGACGCCGGGCAGCGGCAGGATATTGAGAACCTCGAAACATCGGGGGAGATGTTTTTTCAACATACGATTTCGCCGGAATTGTTTCTGAGTTTTTCCGGCAACGTGCGCGATGCAAGCGCAAGTCTGGCTTCCAATTCCATGGCGACGCCGGTGATCGTTTCGCAAAATCGCGGCTACCGCGAAGGGTATGTGCGCGGAGACATTGCCGGACATCATGGGCATCACGATTGGAAAACCGGAGTGGACGGCATTTTCAGTCCCGTTCATGAAGCGCTGCAATACACCATCACCGACCCGACGCAGTTCGATCCGGGTACACAGCAGCAACTGCAATTTGCCGACGGGCATTGGGACATCGAGCCTTCGGTTTACGCGCAGGATCAGTGGCATCACGGAGATTGGAACGTCAGCGCGGGGCTGCGGTTCGATCATTATGGATTTGTGGTGCAGAAATCCGCGGTCAGCCCGCGCGTGGGCGTTGCGCGTTATGTATCGTCGCTGAATTTGCTGATTCATGCGTCGTACGACCGCGTGTTCCAGACACCGGCGATGGAGAATCTGCTGCTGGCGAGTTCGCCGCAATTCAATTCGATTGATCCGGTTGTGCTTCGGCTGCCTGTGGAGCCTGCTCGCGCGAACTACTACGAGGTGGGAATCACGAAATCCTTCTTTGGGAATTTGCGGCTGGATGCCAATGTGTTTCGCCGCGATTTTCATAATTATTCGGACGACGACACGCTGCTGGATACGGGAGTGAGTTTCCCGATTGCGTTTGCGAAGGCACGCATTGCGGGAGAAGAAGTCCGGCTCGCTGTGCCGCATTGGGGAAGATTCTCGGGTTACTTGAGCTATGCGAACCAGTCCGGAATCGGGCAAGGGCCGATCACCGGCGGGCTGTTTCTCGGCGACGATGCGGCCAGTGGTTTGACGGACACGAGCAAATTCGCGGTGTCGCAGGACCAGCGGAATACATTGCGGACGCGAGTGCGGTATGAGGCTACGAAACGCGTTTGGCTGGCGTTCAGCGGCGATTACGGCAGCGGCTTGCCGGTGGAACTCGACAACGGCCCGATCGACCTAAATTTTCTGCTCTCGCAATATGGCCCGGATGTCATAAATCAAGTGAATTTCACCAAGGGGCGTATGCGGCCGAATTATTCACTGGACTTGGCGGCAGGTGTGGAGATGTACCACAAAGAGCAGCGCAGCGCGACTTTCGAGATTCAGGGTGAGAATCTGACGGATCACGTCAATGTGATCAACTTTGCGAGTTTGTTTTCGGGGACCGCGCTTGGGACGCCGCGAAGCGTTTCGGCGCGGTTGAAGCTGACTTTCTAGCGCAAGAGGGCGGGGCTTGCCCCAAGGCTGTCCAAATTAAGCTTAAAGCGTCCCCGTTGGACGGGTTAAGCCCTGTGTTTTCAATCATACTGGCACTGAATCCGAATTGAGGTTTGTCCCTCCGTTCCAGTGCTGTCCAAATTGCGATCTGACCGTAGTCAGACCCTGAGACCAACCGAAACCACTGAAAACAGTTGATTTCAGAGCCTTTCGACCAAATCTTAAGGCCCCATGTCGTTCTGTAGAGGCTCAGGCTGTCCAAATTGTCGGCGACCCAAAACCTAATTTGGACAAGCTTGGGGCAAGCCCCGCCCCTACAAGCGCTAGGCGATTTCTAGCGGCGGCGAGCTTTGCCGAGCAGGCGGAGAATTTCAATATACAGCCAGATCAGCGTGACCATCAGGGCGAAAGCGCCGTACCACTCCATGTATTTTGGAGCGCCGCCGTTCACTCCCGTTTCGATCAGGTCAAAATCGAGAACGAGGTTCAGAGCGGCGATGACGACAACGAAGAGGCTGAAGAGGATTCCCCATATCCCGCCGGCATAAATAACCGGCACTTGATAATGAAAGAACACCCTCAGGACCATGCCAATCAGATAGAAGACCATGATGCCGCCAGTGGCCGCGATCACGCCGACCTTGAAGCCCTGCGTAGCACGGATGATGCCCGTTTTATAAGCCAGAAGCATGACGAAAAGCGTGCCAAATGTGAGGCCCACGGCCTGGATGGCGATACCGGGATAACGCAGCTCGAAAATGGCGGAGATGCCGCCAAGCGCGAAGCCCTCGAGGAGGGCATAGATTGGCGCGGTGATGGGCGACCAGTTTTGCTTAAAAATCGTAACAAGCGCAACGAGGAAGCCGCCGAGGAAACCACCGATCATCCACGGGTAGACGGCTTCGGGCGTGTTCGAGTGAGCCAGGCCCCAGGTCCAGGCGGCTGTTGCGACGACGCAGAGCAACAGCAGGCCCGTCTTGTTTACCGTGCCTTGCAGCGTCATCGCTTCGCCGATCGCTACTTGGCCTTTGAAGGCTTTTTCGTTAAGGGCGGGATTGGACGTGCGCATGAAACTTGCCATGGCGGCCTCCGGACGAGTGCAAATCTAAGTTTACCATGCCCTGGGCCACAATTCCAAACAGGATGGTTGCTCGGCAAATGGACTACGCTTGCTTTTGACCGCCGGCGATCTGGCTTTGCACTTGTTCGCGGAATTCGAGGGGACGGGAGATTTTCTCGAATGTTTCGGGAGTTCCACCGGTACCGCGAATCACGACCGTTCCGTAGCCAAGCATGCGGCCCATCGCTGGCTCTTCGACGGCGATACTTTCAATTCTGGAAAGGAGAAGTTCGATGGTGCGGCGGCTTGCGAGGCCGGTCTTGACGATAACTCGCTTGTTGGTGAGCACCATGACGGTGGCGCCGCGCTTGATGAGGCCAATTCCGAGAAGAATCGCCGCGACCAGAAACGCGGCGAGAGCGACCCAAATCAAAATGTTGGAATGAGAATCGGCATTGTGTCTGGTGTTCCAGGAGAACACGAGAAGCGCTACGCCCGCCAGTAAGAAAAAGGCCGTCAGTCCCGCATGGCCGAGCATTACGATCCAATGCAGCTTGGTCTGATATTGAACCGTTTCCCCGGCAATGAGATGTTTTTCAGCGTAGCTCAAAGCGGCTCCTCGTGGGCTGGCGGCATGATTCGCTTCTTCGCATATTGGCACGTTTCCACCGGGGAGCGATGACCCAGATTGCACAAGCGCGATAACCTATCAGGGATTTTTTGGTAGCGCTAACGGGAATCGAACCCGTATTTCGGCCTTGAAAGGGCCGCGTGCTAACCGTTGCACCATAGCGCCACATTTTGTGGAGTGTGTAACCTATCTAGAATAAGAGAAATCGGCGGAATGAACAAGCGTTGCCAGCCGTCCTCGACTAGTTTTGACGATCCAAGAATTCTTCGTGCCAGGCCATTTGGATGGCTTCGAGCTTGGATTCGTTGGAGGCGGCTGGATCGCCGGAGAAGCCGGGGAGCTCGGTGATCCATTTGTGCATGTCGGTGAAGCGGACGGTGAGGGGATCGGTGTCCGGGAATTTGTCCGTTAGGCCGATTGCGATGTCTTCGATTTGGTCCCAACCGAATGTTGGCGGCATGTTTTTGGCTCCTGCAGATGATGAACGAAAGTCGAAATGCGAAATGCGCGATACGAGCTGTAACTTGCGAACGCTGATTTTTAGTGATCGGCTTCTTTGGCGTAGTTTTTGTTCCACTCGGGGATTTCTACGACGATGTCGGTGGTGCCGTCGGGAACGGTTTGGCAACCGAGGCGCGATTTTTGCGTGATGCCGGGGGCCATGTCGAGTTCGTCGAGTTCGGCGTCAGTGGCTTCGTTGCAGGACTCGAGACCTTGCTTGACGATGACGTGACAGGTGGAGCAGGCGCAGACGCCGCCACAGGCATGGTCGAGGCCGGCTTTGATGCCTTCGGAGATGTCCAGAATGCTGCCCGGGAGGCCGTTGTGGCCGTAGGGAATTTTCGCCGGGTCGACCTCGATGGTTTTGCCGCTGGGAAGAAATGTGACTTTATATTTCTTCGTGGCGGGCGTGTATTTGACTTCGTCGATGTATGGATTGCTGCCGCCCATTTGTGTTCCCCCCCCCCATTGCTTGGTCGTCAATTGCGAAATCGAAGAGAGATTTCTCGCTTCGCTCGAAATGACGGAATCTTTTAATGCCGCGCCAACAAAATATTAGACCTCGGCCAAGTTCTTGCCCTGCAATGCCGACGTGACAGCGCTGTTCATCAATAATTCCGCCAGGTGCTCGGTGGCGTGATTCAGGTCGTCGATGCGTTTGCGGATTAGTTTGTAATCCGTGCCGGCAGCGGCTTCTTTTAGCGCGGCCATGGACGCATCAATTTTTGCGCGCTCATCGGGCGGCAGATTCGCTGATTGCTCGTTGGCTAGCGCCTTCGCGGTGGCTGCCAGGATCGATTCGGATTCGGTGCGGGCTTCGATGAGCTGGCGCTCGGCAAAATCCTGTTCGGCGTATGCGATGGATTCTTCGAGCATGCGCTCGATTTCGTTGTCGCTGATGCCGTAGCTGGGCTGGACTTCGATGGAGTGTTGCTCGCCCGTGCGCAGATCTTTTGCGGCGACTTGCAGGATGCCGTTAGCGTCGATGAGGAATTTTACTTCGATACGGGGGAGACCGGCTGGAGCGGGCGGCGTTTTCAAAGTGAAACGGGCGAGCGAGCGGCAGTCTTTCGCGAGTTCGCGTTCGCCTTGCAAAACGTGGATGTCGATGCCGGTCTGGTTGTCGACGCCGGTGGTGTAAAGCTCTTGCGCGCTGGCGGGGATGGTGGAGTTGCGCGGGATGATTTTCGCGACGGCGCCGCCATAGGTCTCAATGCCGAGCGACAGCGGCGTGACGTCAAGAAGGAGCATGTTGGTGACGCCGCGGTCGAGAATATTGGCTTGCACGGCGGCACCGAGGGCGACGACTTCGTCGGGATTCAGCTCGGTGTGCGGCTTGCGGTCGAAAAATTCCTTGACGGTGCGGCGAATGAGCGGTGTGCGCGTCGTGCCACCGACAAGGACAACCTCTTCGATGTCAGTCGGCTTGAGCTGGGCGTCGGCGAGGGCTTGTTTTACCGGGCCCATCGTGCGTTCGACAACCGGACGGATTAGCGCTTCCAAAGCCCGACGCGTGAATTCGTGGACGAAGAAGCCGCCATTGGGCAACGGGAAACGGAGCGTGGCGGACTCAGCGTCGGAGAGTTGGTGCTTGATGGCGATGAGAGCTTTGCGCAGCTCCTGCGCGAGTTCGGCATGAGGGGAAAAATCGAGTTTGTCTTCCTGAAGAATGCGTTCGTGGACGAAAGACTGGAGCAGGTTGTCGATGTCGTCGCCGCCGAGGTGGGTGTCGCCGTTTGTGGAGAGGACCTGATAGATGTCGCCTTCGGCGGTGGAGATGAGTTTGAGAACAGAGATGTCGAAAGTGCCGCCGCCGAGATCGTAGACGGCGACTTTGCCGCGCTGCTTTTCGTGCAGGCCGTAGGCGAGGGCAGCGGCGGTTGGTTCGTTGACGAGGCGGAGGACTTCGAGGCCGGCGATTTTGCCGGCGTCTTTGGTGGCCTGGCGCTGCGCGTCGTTGAAATAGGCGGGGACAGTGATGACGGCGCGGTCGACCGGCTCGTTGAAGAAGGCTTCAGCCCAGCTTTTCAGTTCACGCAGGATAAACGCGGAAATTTCCGGCGGAGTAAAGATTTTGTCGCCGAGCATGACGCGGATGACGTTTTTGCTGGCGGGGTCGATGCGGAACGGGAAGAGTTTCAGTTCACTCTGGATATCAGCGGGGCCGCGGCCCATTAAGCGCTTCACGGAATAGATGGTGCGCTCGGGTTGCGTGAGCAGGCGGTTGCGGGCCGCTTCTCCAACGATGATGCTGCCGTCGGCGTCGAGGCTGACGACCGAAGGACACAAAGTGCTGCCGTATGGGCCGGGGATACACTTCGGATGGCCGATCTGGCTGTCTGTATAGGCCACTAGGCTGTTCGTCGTCCCAAGATCAATGCCAACGATGCGTCCCATCCTGCTTCTCTATGCCTCTCCCAATTCTTTAGCCACGTTGACGACCAGATTACGAATGTACGAGCGGCGGTTCAGCAGTTCGTTCAGACGACTCATGATTTTCTTACGGGCGACTTCGTCTGCGCTTGCATCCACCGCGGCGTCCCACTCGCGGGCCGCAGCTTGAAGTTGCGCGTCGACTCCACTTAGCTTTTCGCCAAAATTCATCTCTGCGGATTCAAGGCGCAACTTTAGGGCAGCTAGATCGCCGCCGGAAGACTTAGCTTCGCGCAACTCGTCGAGAGATTCGTTGAGCTCGAAGACTTCTTCGAGGAGTTCGGGCGGGGCTTGTTGCTTGTGCTCGCCTTCCTTACGCATGTTTTCGAGGCCGAGGAGGTATTCGACGCGAGCGACGGGATCGCGCAGCACGCGGTAGGCGTCGTTCAGCTCCGAGCTGCGCTTCAAGGAAAGTTCGCGTTCCGTCTCGGTGGCATTTACGAAATTATCCGGATGCAGCTTCCAGCTAAGTTGCAGGAATTTCTGTTCGAGCGCGTTCATTTCGATCCACAGCTTGCGGGGCATTCCGAAGAGCGCGAAATAATCTTCATTGCTGGCAATTTGCTGGAGCTTGCCGCAGCTCGGGCAAAAATGCGTGCCTTGGGCACGTTCGTGGCAGTTCCAGCAGACCAAGGGAGGATTCGTGGATGTCGTTGGAGCGGTCATAGTTTATTCACAGTTATGTTCCAAAGGTCCTGGAGAAACTGAAGCAGCTGGGTCAGTAGAAACTTGACCACGAAGTCCCCCACGAAATCAAAAACAAACTCGAGGAGAAATTCCAGCATGCGCTACTCCTGCACGGGCACAAAAAAAGTGGCTGGCGGGTGCGGCTGCCAACCACTGGTCTGACTCGCCTTGAATTCCCCCGCTGGACACAAACAAAAAACAAAAACGACAGACTGAAGTCTGTCCTACTTAGGCCGTAAAGGAGCTGCCGCAGCCGCAGTTTCTGGCGGCGTTGGGATTTTGAAAGACGAATCCCTGGCGCATCAGCGTTTCTTCGTATTCAAGCGTGGTGCCATTTAGATACAGGAAACTTTTGGGGTCCACGAAGAGACGGGCGCCGAATTCTTCGAAAATTTTGTCGCGATCGCGGGCTTGCGTGTCCAGACGCATGGCATACGACAGGCCGGAGCAGCCGCCGCCTTGTACGCCGACCCGCAGGCCGCCGACTTCGGGCGAGACGCCTTCCTTGGCGAGGAGCTCGCGGATTTTCTTCGCGGCGCGCTCGCTGAGGTGGATCTTCGCGGTGGTTGGATTGGCGACTTCGGTTGCCATTTTCAAATGCTCCAAATGCCCATACGGATTAAATCTTGCCAACTGGGGCGCATCATGTTGCGCCCCTACAAGGCTCGGGCGGGGCAAGCCCCGCCCCTACAGGCGTTACGGCTGGAACGCCGCCGAACGACCAGGGCAGAACTTAGTGCGCGGCCTTTTCAGCTGCCGGGACTTCGATGCCGTGCTTCTTCTTCCAGTCACCGATGGCGGCCTTGATGGCGTCTTCGGCAAGCACGGAGCAGTGAATCTTGACCGGCGGGAGCGAAAGCTCGCGCACGATGTCCGTGTTCTTGATCGAGAGCGCTTCCTCGACCGTCTTGCCTTTGACCCACTCGGTGGCGAGCGAAGAGCTGGCAATCGCCGAGCCGCAGCCGAAGGTCTTGAACTTGGCCTCCTCAATGACCTGCGTATCGGGATTGATCTTCATCTGCAGCTTCATCACGTCGCCGCACTCGGGAGCGCCGACGAGACCCGTTCCAACATTGGGGTCTTCCTTCGGCAAGCTTCCGACGTTGCGCGGATTGTTGTAGTGCTCAACCACCTTATCGCTGTATGCCATTAGCTGTTGCTCCTTGCCAAATTGACGAGATTTCCAAAACCTGCGCTCTTAACGGCCTTCTCCGAAAGGGTGACGTTCGGAACGGACGCGGAGCGGCCAGCAGTTAGCTGGCGGAGAGCATCCTTGATGAACTCGGCGCCAACGCCAAGCATCTTCAAAAAGGCGCGGACTTGCTGGAGTTCGTGGAAAGAGCGCTCGCCTGCCGCGGGAGCCTCTTCGCCCTCTTCATAGGGTACGAATGTGACTCGAAAAGCGGCGCCTGTGCCGCCGATCGAGCGGTGGATTCGGATTGTGCCTTCGTTTGCCATCGTGTTTCCTTCTCTTCTTGAGATCTCGTGCTGCCTAAACCTTTAGATGCGGGTTCTAGGCGGTTTGCCACTTCATCTTGGAGATGTCCACGCCTTCCTTGGCCATCTCATAAAGTGGCGACAGTTCGCGCAGCTTGGTGACGACCTGAACCATCTTGTCGATGACGTAGTCGACTTCCTCCTGCGTGTTAAAGCGGCCGAGGCCGAAGCGGATCGAGGTGTGGGCGAGGTCTTCACCGACCCCTAGAGCCTTGAGGACATAGCTGGGCTCCAGAGTGGCCGAAGTGCAGGCCGAACCGCTGGATACCGCAATGTCGTTGATACCCATCAGGAGCGATTCGCCCTCGACATAGGCGAAGCTCATATTCAGGTTGTTCGGCAGGCGGTGCTCGAGCGAGCCGTTGATGAAGACCTCGTCCAGCTTGGCTTCGAGGCCCTTTTTGAGGCGGTCGCGGAGGCCACTTAGCCGAATCGCTTCTTCCTTCATCTCCTGATGGCAAAGTTCGCAGGCTTTGCCGAGACCGACGATGCCCGGAACGTTGAGCGTGCCGGAACGCATGCCGCGCTCGTGGCCGCCGCCATCAATGATGGCAGAGAGCTGCACGCGCGGGTTGCGGCGGCGAACGTATAAGGCGCCGACGCCCTTGGGCCCATAAATTTTGTGGCCGCTGATGGCCAACATGTCGATGTTATCTTTCTGGACGTCCACCGGAATCTTGCCGACAGCTTGCACGCCATCGGAAGCGAAGAAAATGCCGTGCTCCTTGGCAATTTTGCCGATTTCGGCGATCGGATTGATGATCCCAATCTCATTGTTGGCGTACATGATGGTGATCAGAATTGTGGTCGGGCGGATGGCCGCTTTCAGCTCATCCAGGTTAACCCGTCCATCTTTCTGCACCGGCAAATAGGTGACTTCGAAGCCGTCTTTCTCGAGGCGCTTGCAGGTGTCGAGGACAGCTTTGTGCTCGATGGCCTGGGTGATGATGTGGTTGCCCTTTTCGCGGAACATCTCCGCGATGCCCTTGATCATCAGGTTGTCGGATTCCGTTGCGCCGCTGGTGAAAATGATCTCCTTCGGCGTGGCGTTGATCAGCGAAGCGATCTGCTGGCGCGCGGTTTCCACGGCTTCCTCGCCAGCCCAGCCGAAGCTGTGATTGCGGCTCGCCGCGTTTCCGAACTTTTCCGTGAAATAGGGCAGCATCGCTTCCACGACGCGCGGGTCGACGGGCGTGGTCGCGTGATTATCCATGTAAATCGGCAGCTTGACAGACATTTCCTTCGTCTCCTAACTCGAACTCATGTGCGAACCCGAACGCATCGGGCCCGACAAGGCGACAAGCGCGGGCTCATTGGGGTCCTCGCTCATCTGCGCAATCGTTACAGTGCTCAAAACTCCCAAAATGCTCTCATTCACCTTGCGAAGCGGCTCGCGGACGGAACAGCGCTCCGTGGTTTCGCAATTGCCATGGCTCGTCACACAAGATGTGATGAGCACAGGGCCGTCGATGGCTGAAATCACATCGAGAGCGCTTACTGCGCCGGGGTCCTTTGCCAACTGATAGCCCCCCGTGGAACCATGCTTCGCAACAACTACGCCTTCGCGCGCCAAGCGTTGCAGCACTTTTGCCATCAGCGTGACCGAAATGCCGTACTCTTCCGCAATTTCGTTTGCGCTGCACGCATGTTGCTGGCGGTGCATCGCCAAATGCTTGACGGCAATCAGGCCGTAGTCGGCTTTTTTGGATAGCTTAAACATTTTTCACTCGACTTCCTGCCCCCGCAGGATATGCGACTGATTCAGTCGCAGTGAGAGGATACTCCGTTTTGCGCTCCAAGTCAACCGAACCTGCCTTGATTATTACCTCCAAGCCCTTTATTTCGTGGGGCTTATAATAAGACTGATTTAGTCGGATTTGCCAGCAATTTACGGCCAACGGTCGTACCGTGTAACGGACGGTCGATCTTGAGGAGTCAATGGTAATTTGGGCGGGGCACCTGCTCCTCGTGATAGGCTAGCCATCGAAAAATATACCAGGCACGAACGACAAGGGTGCGCGGAACGATTGCAGCGTGAGACGCACGCTGATCGAACTGTCCGCTTGCCTCGCCATCCTCATTGTGCCGATCTGCCTGGCCGGGTGCTCCAAGTCCGCGCAACCGGTAGCCGCCGAAAAACGTGTTGACCCGTCGCCTTCGCAGTCTCCGGCCGATGGAAAAACTTTCACTTTGGTGGGCGCTGGCGATATTGCGGGATGCAAGGACCTGGAAGGAGCGCGCGCCACGGCGAAGCTCATTGAGAAAATCCCAGGGACGGTCTTTGCCGCCGGCGATCTGGCGTACGAAAAAGGCACCGCTGCGGAGTTTCAAAATTGTTACGGCACGACCTGGGGGGAGTTTAAGGATCGGACCGAGCCGGCCCTCGGGAACCACGAGTACGGCGAACCGACGGCGTCGGCTTACTTTCAATACTGGGGCGCGCGTGCGGGACAAGCGGGGAAGGGATACTACAGTTTCGACCTTGGCTCCTGGCACATCGTGGCGCTCAACACGAATTGTGGAGCGAAGGATCTCGCCGGGTGTGGCAAGGGGTCGCCTCAGGAAGAATGGCTGCGCAAAGACCTGGCGGACCATCCGGATGCGTGCGTGCTGGCCTTTGGGCATCACGCGTTGTTTAGCAGCGGCGTGTTTAAGAGTCATGCTATCCATCCGGAGCTAAAGGTGCTCTGGCAAGATCTCTACGACGCTCACGCGGCGTTGGTTTTGGCTGGGCATGAACATTCGTACGAACGCTTTGCACCGCAGGACCCCGATGGGCACGCAGATCCCGCCAACGGGATTCGCGAAATTGTGGTGGGAACGGGCGGGAAGAGCCACGATCCGCTGGGCTTTGCGATTGCCAATAGCGAAGTGCGGAATACGGACACGTATGGAGTCCTCAAGCTAACGCTTACGCCGGGACATTACGCTTGGCAATTCATTCCCGAAGAGGGGAAGACATTTGCTGACTCGGGCGGGGGTGCGTGTCACAACGCGGCTCCGGAAAATTGAAATAGGCTCTCGCGGAAGCGTTCCGAGCACTCAGATGAAGAACACTTGGACCAACATCCCCGGCTGGCTAAAATTCCTGATTCTTTATGTAGTCCTTTTTCTGCTCCTCTGGTCCGACGTAAGGTATTCCAGCACCAACCATACATGGTATGACGGTATGAGCGCTCGAGCCTCCGCGGTTGCTGCATTCTTCGGCGCCGGAATCATACTGTTCTTGATTGACAGGAATAGGTAACTTGCCGGCGCTAAGATTTCGCCGCAGTCCGCCAAGGCCGACGTGCGAGCCGAACCGGGCTATGCGGCGGATCATGTTAGTTAGAACCACAAGGTGTGGGACTGCCGGCGACTTCAACTAGTTTTTGAACGGCCGGATCTGGCATCAGCAATAATTGGCCTTTTGGCTTTTGTATCTGCTGGAGGATTACAAGCTGTTGTGCCTTCCAATCGTCCGGCGCTCGCTGGCCCTTGGCAAGGAAATCCAAAGACGCCAGACCTACAGCTCCCAATGTGGAAAGGTCCTGAGAACTCCCCGATACTTCCTTCACCAGGAACGAGCGCTGCGCGAGCGGCTGAAGCTTGGCGTCGTTTTCGCGCCACGTGGTCAACTGTGCGCGGAGTCGCGCTTCCGCAGGAGCATCGTGGCAGGAGGCTGCGAGGAATTTGTTGACCAGTTCCACAAAATGGCGGGCAGTTGCGCTTTCGAGCGGTACGGCGTCGACAAGACGGTTTAGGGGCGTGGCACTTGTTGGTTCGGCGGTTGCGGTCTCTTCGCGCGTGTAGTCTTTCACCGGCTCGACGACACTGGCCAGGGTGCTGAGCGCGGTGAATTCTTCCGGGGTGCTCGGGCCGGCGATGCGCTGGAGCATCTGGCGATGATAGGTTTTATGCGTGAGGCCAAGCCATTCCAGCCGCTCGCCGAGGAACTCCATGCGCGCATGCATCGAGTCTGTGTCCGTAACTTCCTGGGGGGACCACAATCGCTCGGCTATGGCCGCGTTGCGGGGCCAGATGCGCGAGTCGATATTCTCGGGATTGATGTACTCGGCCCACATGCACGACTCCCCGCCGAGAATGCGAGCTTTTTCCTCTGGAGAGAGATTCGCGGCAGCGCCGCCGAGCGGGTCCACCGCATAGTGGCGCGCTGCGGACCAGCCTAGATCCAGGTAGTAGCCGTTCGAAAGAATCCCGCGGAAACCCTGCTTTGCCGCGGCAGCCAAGCCCTCCGGACCACGCCAGGACTGAATGACGATGTCCTTTGGTAGAGTCGGATCGAGCACCTCGTCCCACCCAACCATGCTCTTGCCATGCTTGCTGACGATCGGCTCGAGCCGTTTGTTGAAATAGGATTGCAGTCCCTCGTTGTTCTTCAAATCGTGCGCTTTGATGAATTCCTGGATTTTCGGATTGGCATTCCACTGCTTTCCGTTCACTTCATCGCCGCCCACGTGGAAAAAATGGTCGGGGAACAACTTCGCCATTTCGCCGAAGAATTGATCGAGAAATTTGTAGGTTTTCTCGCTGGTCGGATCGAACGCGGGATCGAAAACGCCCCATTTGCGCTCGATTTCGTAGGGGCCGGGCGCGCTGGCAAGCTCCGGATATCCGACAAACCACGCTGTGCTGTGGCCGGGTACGTCGAACTCGGGAACGACGCGGATGCCGCGGTCGCGCGCGTATTCGATCAGGTCGTGGATTTCATCCTGTGTGTAATAAAGGCCGTCCGAACCCATTTCGTGGAGCTTGGGAAATTTCTTGCTCTCCACGCGGAAGCCCTGGTTTTCGGAGAGGTGCCAGTGGAATACGTTCATCTTCACAGCTTCGAGGCCGTCGATATTTCTGCGGACCACATCGAGGGGCACAAAATGCCGCGCGGAATCCATCATCAGGCCGCGCCAAGGGAAGCGCGGCTTATCGTTAATGGTGACGGCGGGAGCGGCAAATCCATCGGGCGAGACTTGAACGAGTTGCAGAAAAGTCTGAAGACCGTGCAGGGTGCCGAGCGGAGTCGGCGCGGTGAGCTTCGCGCCAGTGGCGGTTACTTCGAGCACATAGGACTCATCTTCGCCCAGCTCCTGGATTTCTTTGCTGGCATGGTCGGTGTGAATCTCGAGGAGCGCATTTCCTGTGGCGCCCGGTTTTCCAAGAAACGGAATGGCCGTCTGCCTGGAGAGTTGGCGAAGAAAGCGCTGGATAGCTCGGTCAAGCCGCGGTTCCGTATAACCCGTCGAAGCTACGGAGAAATTCGAATCCACAAGCAGCCGCCCCGCTCCAATTTGGATGCTTGAAGGAACGGGCATGAGATAGAGCGGCCGCGGCTCCTGCGCCCTCACCAACGGGGATGTCATCAAAATTCCCAGCATAAGCAACCCGATACCTCGCATCGAGGGGCCAAAAACCATGGTTTCGAGACTCCTTTGGAGATGGCAAGCAAGATTAATCCGGAATCGCCTCGCCCGCAGCGCAGCACCGAAGATACTGTCACAATCGCCGTCCGGTACGAAGAGAAAATCCATCGCCTGAAATTCGGCAGCCTCGCCGTCAGGCCAACTTTGCGGCGCACCAATTTCCCAGCCTGAGTTAGAATAAGGAATTCCGTGCGGCGCCCATGAAGACATCCATCGCGATCTATCCCGGCTCGTTTGACCCGGTGACGAACGGCCACCTCGATTTGATCGAGCGCGGCGAGAAAATGTTTGACCTGGTGATCGTGGCGGTGTTGAAGAATGCCGAGAAGCAGCCGCTCTTTTCCGTGCCGGAACGTGTCGAGATGCTGCGCGAGGTCACGGCGAAATGGCCGGGAGTGGAAGTGGACGTTTTCCATGGTCTGCTCGTCGATTATGCGCGGAAGCGCGGCGCGGGAGTGATTCTGCGCGGGATTCGCGCGATCTCCGATTACGAGTTCGAACTGCAGATGGCTTTGATGAACCGGAAACTTGAGCCGCGTCTGGAAACAGTCTTCATGCTGCCTGGAGAATCGTATAGTTATTTGAGCTCGAAGCTGGTGCGGGAGATTGCGCAGCTTGGAGGATCCTTGAAGGACCTCGTGCCGCCGCAAGTGGAACAGCGGCTGCGAGCCAAGGTTTTGTAAACGATTTTGTGCGCCCCAACTGGCTGACCAAGACAGGCGCAAGAAGCGGAAGATGGAGACAGGCTGAAGCCTGTCCCACAGGAGAAAGCAGTGCAACTCACGAATCGCATCAACCGCATACAAATCTCGCCGACGGCGGCGGTCATCGCCGAAGCGGACCGGCTGAAATCGCAGGGCGTAGACATCGCGGACTTTGGTCCTGGCGAGCCGGACTTCCCGACTCCGGATCACATCAAGAAGGCGGCCATCGCAGCCATCGAAGGAAACAAAACGAAGTACACGCCGACGGGCGGGATCATGCCGCTGCGTGAGGCGATTTGCGCTTGGCACAAGCGCGAGTTGGGCTCGGACTACGCACCGAAAGAATGCATCGTCACGGTCGGCGGCAAGCACGGCATCTTCAACGTGATGAGCGTGCTGGTGCAGGCTGGCGATGAAGTGATTATCCCCGCGCCGTACTGGGTGAGCTTTCCGGACATCGTGAAGTACACGGGCGGAACACCAGTTTATGTACAAACGCGGCCTGAAGACGGTTTCAGTGTGAAGGCCGCTGCGATTGAAAAGGCGATTACGCCAAAAACGAAACTTCTCATTTTGAATTCGCCGAGCAACCCGACGGGCGGCGTTGTCCCGCCCGATGAGTACGCGCGCATCCTCGCTGTCTGCAAGAAACATAACGTCTGGTTGATGGGCGACGAGTGCTATTCGCACTTTACCTACGACCCGCACAAGCCGTTCTCGATCGCCAGCGCGCCGGACTCGAAGAACAACGTCATTATCATCGGCTCCGTCTCGAAGACATTTGCGATGACCGGCTGGCGCATCGGGTACACGCTTGCGCCTGCGGAGCTCATTCAGGCATTGACCAAGCTGCAGAGCCAGTCGACCTCCAATCCAACCTCCATCGCGCAGTATGCCGCGGTCGCCGCCATGACCGGCCCAATGGACTCTGTACCCGTGATGCTCGCGGAATACGACCGGCGCCGCAAGCGTATCGTGGAAGGCTTGAACGCCATTCCCGGCGTGAAATGCGAAATGCCGGGCGGCGCGTTTTACGCGTTCCCGAACGTGTCGGCGCATCTCTCGAACGGCGAAAGCGGCCACGCCATCGCCAAAGATGCAAGCGAACTCGCGAAGCTCCTGCTCGATCAAGCGCGCGTTGCGCTGGTCGCGGGCGAGGGTTTCGGCGCGCGGGGCTATTTGCGCCTTTCCTACGCAACGTCCATCGAACGCATCGACGAGGGACTCCGCCGCCTCGAGCGCTTCTTCACGCGCGTCGAAGCCGCCGCCTAACTTGTGACCGCTTTCCCGATAAGCCCTGAGCCTTTCCGCATCGATCCTGTTTTTTCCGAGCGATTGTGGGGCTCGCGCTCTCTCGCGCCGCTTTTCCCGGAAATGCATGACCTCAACCCGCTGATTGGGGAAGCCTGGCTCACTGGCGTCGATTGTCGAGTCGCCAACGGTCCTTTCGCGGAAAAAACGCTCGGGCAAGCATGGAAGGAAATGACCATTGGGTGGCGTGGCGCGAGATTCGAGGGCGAAGCCGACTTCCCTCTTCTGCTGAAATTCATTTTCCCCAAGGACAAGCTTTCCATCCAGGTTCATCCAGACGACTCCTACGCGGCTGCGCACGAAGCGGCCGCCGGCGGCCGCGGCAAAACCGAGATGTGGTACATCGTCTCAGCGGAGCCTGGAGCCCGATTGCTCGCAGGATTAAAACCAGGTGTCACCAAGGAAAAACTTCTCGCTGCGCTTGCCGATCACACGCTGGAAGATCTCTTTCAATCGTACGAAGTTCATGCTGGCGACACCTTCTTCCTTCCAGCTGGAATGCCGCATACGATTGGTCCCGGTATGGTGATTTTCGAAGTGCAAGAGTATTCCGACCTTACCTATCGCCTGTACGATTACGACCGCCGCGATGCCAACGGTAAACCGCGCGAACTCCACATTGATAAGGCCGTGGAGGTCATTAATTTCAATTCCGCGGCAAGCGCCAAAGTAGCGACCCGTGAACGATTCATCCTGAAAAAGAGGATTGGCGAAGACTTAGTGGATTGTCCCTATTTCTCGACTTCGAAGTTTGAAGTCGCAGAGCTAATTCATATGACCGCGCATGATCCTAGTGATCGGTTCCAGTTGTGGGTTGTTCTGGAGGGAGAAGGAACAATTGGTTGGTCTTCCGCACACCATGGAATGTTTGGACGGAGTTATTCTGGTGAATTCCTCTACAAACCGGGCGAGTGCTGGTTCATGCCTGCGGAATTCGCGAGCCGCGGTTATTATCCCAAGACGAAAACGAGCTTGCTTATAGCCTCTGCAAACAATCCGAAGCATGAGCCAAAGCGGGAAACTAATGCCAAGTGAAAAACTTAAGACGCACGCCGTCATCCTGGCCGGAGGGCGCGGTACGCGCTTCTGGCCGCGCAGCCGCACGCGCACCCCGAAGCAGCTTCTAAATATCATCGGCAAAGACACCATGCTCGAGCAGACGGTGGCTCGCTTGCGCCCGTTGATCTCGCCCGACAGTATCTGGACGGTGACGAACGCTGAGCAAGCGGTCGCGGCAAAAAAGCAGCTACCCGCCGCCGCTCGCAAACGCGTCTTGATTGAACCGATTGGGCGTAATACTGCAGCCGCGATTGCATTGGCTGCGCTTCATGTGCGCCACGCCGCAAAAGGCGACGCTCTCATAGCAGTGCTGCCCGCTGACCACTTCATCGCGCAACCCGACAAATATCGCAAGATCGTTGGCGCTGCGCTCGACCTGGCACGCGCGCCCGGACGAATGATTGTTCTAGGCATTCCTCCGACACACCCTGACACCGGCTTCGGCTATGTCGAGCGCATGGGCGACGCCATCGGTTCTAGCGGCTTTCCTGCGTTGGCTGTGCGACGCTTCACCGAAAAACCAGCGCTCGATCTCGCTAAACAGTATGTCGCCTCAGGGAACTACCAGTGGAACGCCGGCATGTTTTTCTGGCGGGTCTCCACGTTTCTCGACAATTTGAAGATGTTCCTGCCCAAAACGCACGAAGCTCTCGAGTCCCTTGCGGAGACCATCGGCAAGAAAACCTACGATCGCCGCTTGCGCGCCATCTATCCGGAGCTCGAAAATATTTCCGTCGATTACGCGATCCTCGAAAACGCCACACGCCAGGAAGGTCCGCCGCAGGTGTACGTCATCCCTGCCGAAGTCGGCTGGAGCGATATCGGCTCCTGGGCCGCCGTCTACGGATTACTGTCAGATGACAAATCCGTGGACGGCAACGTCTTCATCACTCCTGGATACGCAATCGATGGATACGGCAACTTAATTTCCATTCCCGGAAAATTCACCGCCGTCATCGGCGTGCGCGATCTCGTTGTCGTCGAAACTCCTGATGCCCTGCTCATCGTCCCCCGGGATCGCGCCCAGGACGTTGGCAAAATCGTGAAATGGCTGGAAGAGCAGCACCGCAAAGATCTTCTTTAATCGTTGGAAGGCAGGCCAAAGCGGCTGTTTGGGAGATATATCGCTTCGCGTATACTTTCTTCTGTCCTACTTGTCCCCTATGACTGCGATTAAATTTGGAACCGACGGCTGGCGCGACGTAATCGCCGAAGACTTCACATTTGCCAACGCGCGCATCGTGGCCAAAGCTATCGCGCGCTACGTCGTTCGCTGCGAGGACGCCCGCAAAGGCGTGCTCATTGGCTACGACCACCGTTTTGCATCCGACAGCGTGGCCGCAGCCGTTGCGGAAGTGATTGCCTCGACCGGTACGCCCGTTTGGCTGGCCGACAAACCTTGTCCCACGCCGACAATTTCATTGCTCGTTCGCCAGCGCTCGGCTGCAGGCGGCGTCCTTATCACCGCAAGCCACAATCCCTACCAGTGGAACGGCATCAAGTACAAAGCGAGCTATGGCAGCAGCGCTCTGCCATCCATCGTCGCGCAAATCGAAATCGAACTCGCGGAAGTTCAAAAAAGCGCTGTTAGCGCCCTTCCTCCTCGAAAAGAACTGATCCAATCGCTCGAACCCCGCACACCCTATCTCGATACCATCGAGAAACTGATCGACTGGCAGCGCCTACGCGACGCCAAGCTGCGCTTTGTTTCCGATCCGATGCATGGCTCAGCGACCGGCCTGCTGCCGGCGCTCTTCGCGCGCAACGGAATCGCCTGCGACGAAATTCGCGCCACGCGCGACCCACGCTTTGGCGGCGTGCATCCGGAACCCATTCCGCCGCACATCGCGCCGCTTCAGGAAGCCGTGCTCGCCGGAAAATACGACGCCGGCCTCTGCGCGGACGGCGATGGCGACCGCATCGGCGCCGTCGATCGCGACGGCTCCTTCGTCAACCCGCACCAGATCTTCGCGCTTCTCGTCTGGCATCTCGCGGGCACGCGCAACTTGCCCGGCGATATCGCAAAAACATTTTCCGTCACCAAGCTTATCGACAAACTCGCCGCCAAGTTCGGCCGCAAGCTCCACGAAGTTCCCATCGGCTTCAAATATATTTGCGAGCTGATGCTCGAACAAAACATTTTGATCGGCGGCGAAGAAAGCGGCGGCATCGGCACCAGCCTCTACTTGCCCGAACGCGACGCCACGGTTTGCGCGCTCTTCCTGGCCGAACTTATGGCTTGGCATGGCAAATCTCTCGGCGACATGCTCCGCACGCTCTATGCCGAGTTCGGCGAATTCCATTACGGCCGCGTGGATCTCGACGTCACACCGTCTCAGAAACAAAAAGCGGTAGCATACTTCTCCGACAGCAAGCTAACCCGCTTTCTGGACTTGCCCATCACAAGGCGCGAAGACATGGACGGCATCAAAGTCTACTTCGGCGATAAAGGCTGGCTGTTGGTCCGCGCATCCGGCACGGAAAACCTTCTTCGCGTTTATTGCGAAACTTCAAATCAGCAAACAACTCAGAGTGTTCTTGATGCCGTGGGAAAACTTGTCCGGGGTTTGTAGGTGAGAACATGGAAACGGTCAATCTCAACAACAAGTTCAGCCTTTTCTTCGACTACTGGAATCCGCGCATCATCGGCGAGTTAAACGACTGCCACATCAAGGCGGTCAAACTCAAGGGTGAATTCGTCTGGCATCATCACGACGAGGAAGACGAACTATTCTTTGTCGCCAAAGGGACTCTGCGCATGAAGTTTCGCGACCGCGAAGCACTCGTTCGAGAAGGTGAATTCATCATCGTTCCCCGTGGCACCGAGCATTGCCCGGTTGCCGACGACGAAGTGCACCTCATCTTGATGGAGCCGAAATCCACGCGGAACACCGGAAACATCACCAACGAAAGGACGGTCGCCCAGCTCGAGCGCATTTGATCTTTCCGTCTGCTCTAGCCCGGCTCAAAATCCAATGGAACACCGCTTCTACACTCTCGACGTTTTCACCAATTCGCGCTTCGAAGGCAATCCCCTCGCCGTCTTCACCGATGGAGACAGCCTTTCGAACGACCAGATGCAAGCCATCGCCCGCGAAATGAATCTCGCCGAAACCGTCTTCGTACAGAAGCCGACCGACGAGCGCGCACTCGCGAAGCTGCGCATCTTTACCACCCGCGAAGAACTGAAACTTGCCGGCCACCCTGTGGTCGGCACCTGGTTTCTCCTCGCCGAGCTCGGCGTCGTTCCCGCGCAGGAAGGCGGCGTCCACGTGATGCAGGAGACGGGCGCCGGCGTCCTGCCCGTCGAAATCCGTTTTAAGGACGGCCGCCCGCAGCGCGTCACCATGACGCAGACGGCGGCGGCGTTCCGACCCATCAAGTTTAAGAAAACTGCTCTGGCCAAATCGCTTGGCCTCACCCCGAAAGACTTCGATCCGCACCTCGATCCCGAGTGCGTCTCGACCGGCATCTTCAATTTGATGGTGCCGCTCCGGAACCGCGCCGCGCTCGGCAAGATCTCCATGAACATGTTTGAGCTGCGCAAACTGCTCGGCAAGAACGCCACCATGGCCTACTGCTTTGCGCTCAGCGGCAACAGCAAAGTCTTTTCGCGCGGTATGCTCCCGTGGGAAATCTATGAAGATCCCGCGACGGGCTCCGCCGCCGGCTCGCTCGGCGCTTATCTGGTGAAGCATGGCAAGCTCGCCGCCGGCCACACGCTCAGTATTCTGCAAGGCGAAGAGATGGGCCGCCCTAGCCACATCGAAGTAGAGGTCACGCAAAGCGGCAAGAAATTAGTGCCCCGCGTCAGCGGCGCTGCCGTCAAAGTCTTTGAAGGCACCATCACCGTTTAATCTGGCACGATTCGTCCGTCGCCGGTGTCTAACAGATAGCGGCTATCGGCAGGCTGAAGATGCTCTCTCGTATCCAACTCCGCGTTCGAAACCGCAGGCTCGGCAGCAGGCGTTACGCACTTTTCTCCAACCTGAACCCGGCACTGTTCGCGCAATCCATGCTCGGCTGTGTGGTGGTTTTTCTGATTGTCGAGATGATGTCTCCCCAACCGCATCATGGCATCCCTTTCGATAAGTACATTGCCCGCAACACGGCGTCCATGCCGGCGGCAGTCCGCGACGATGCCATCAAAGTGTCCGTCGCTAGGGACGGGGCGATCTATCTTGGTGGCACAAAGATTGCTGGCTCAGATTTGCCGCAGCAGCTTCGGCAACGCGCCGAGGGCAGCGCGCAGCACAAGATTTTTCTCGTCGTGGACCAGCGAGCCAAATTCGCGGATGTATCTGTCGTTTTGGATGATTTGCAGCGCGCCGGACTTTGGGATGTCGCGTTCCTGACCGAACTACGACTGCCCGCATATAAGAACTAGTCGCGACCCTGAACGGCGGGGACACGTTCGCTAGTCGCTCTTCAAGGACTTATGCACGGCGTCCAGAATGCCGTTCACGAACGAGCCCGCTTCTTCCGACGAAAATTTCTTCGCCAGATCCACCGCTTCGTTCAGGATGACTTTAGGGGGCGTGTCCGTGGTTCGCAGTTCGTAAATCGCCAGCCGCAAAATCGCGCGGTCGATGACCGCAAGTCTTTCCAGTCGCCAATTCTCGGCCTGCTTCACAATCAATTCGTCGATCGCCGCCGTATCTTTCACGGCGCCCTCGAACAGTTTGTTCGCGAACGCCCTTGTCGAATCCGTCGCCTTCGCTGCCCGCCAGAATTTCGCTTCCAGCTTCGCGGGTTCCTGCACGCTCATGTCCCACTGAAACAGCATCTGCATGGCGAATTCGCGGGACTTTGTGCGCAGGGACACGTTACTTGCGCCGCGTCTTTCCGCTGGCGGCCTGCCTGGCTTGCGTGCCTTGGAGTTTGCGCGACAAATGCGCCATCTCAATCGCGGCCAGTCCCGCTTCGAATCCCTTGTTCCCGCCCTTTAATCCCGCCCGGTCAATCGCCTGCTCCAAAGTGTCGCAAGTCAGCACGCAAAACATGATCGGCACTCCCGAATCCATCTGCGCGAGCTGCAACCCGCGCGCCGTCTCCGAGCATACATAATCGTAATGCGAAGTCTCGCCGCGAATCACGCACCCAATCGCGATCAGCGCATCATACTTGCCCGTCGCCGCAAGCTTCTTCGCCGTCAGCGGCAATTCGAACGATCCCGGCACGCGCACCACATCTACATCCTTGCCAGCCGCCCCCGCGCGCTCCAGCGCATCCACCGCCGCCGCCAAAAGCCTCTCCGTAATAAAGCTGTTGAACCGGCTCACAACAATCCCAAACCGCAACCCAGCCACGCTCAACCCGCCCTCAATCTTCCCAGTCTGCATCCTCTTCTCTGTGACCTCTGTGTCCTCAGCGCGCTCTGTGTAAATTTCTTTCCGCTACTTCCCCAAAAACTTCGCCGGTCTCTTCTCCAAAAACGCCTTCGTGCCCTCGCGCATGTCCTCGGTCGCGCAGGCCAACCCAAACAGCGTCGCCTCCAGAAACAATCCTTCTTCCTGTGGCATCTCGATTCCGCGCTCAATTGCTTCCATCGCGTACCGCACCGCCACCGGCGCATTGGCAATAATCTTTTTCGCCAGCGCCTCTGCCGCAGGTAAAAGTTCCGCCGGCTCATAAACATGATTCACAAGCCCGATGCGCAGCGCCTCTTCCGCGGTAATCATCTCGCCCGCCAGACAAAGCTCCTGTGCCACACCCTTCCCGCACAACCGCGCCAGCCGCTGCGTCCCGCCATATCCTGGCAAAATCCCCAGCTTCACTTCCGGCTGCCCCAATTTCGCCGTCTTGCTCGCAATGCGAATCGTACACGCCAGCGCCACTTCGCACCCGCCGCCCAACGCGAACCCATTGATCGCGCAAATCGATGGCTTGCCCATTGTCTCCAGCAGATGAATCACTCCCTGCCCAAACAGCGAAAACTCCTTGCCGTTCACCGGCGTCTGCTGCGAGAGCTCTCCAATGTCCGCTCCCGCGACAAATGACTTCTCTCCCGCTCCCGTCAAAATCAACACGCGGACCGCCTCATCTCCGCGCGCATCGATCAAAATCTCCCGCAACTCCTCCATCGTTCTCCGGTTCAACGCATTCAACACCTTCGGCCGGTTGAACGTTACAAACGCAATCCCATCCCTCTTCTCGTACACCAGGTTGATGAACTGTTCTGGCATCAGATCCTCTGTTGATCTTCCTGACTGCGGTTACTTGCTCACTGCTGACGTTCGCCCGGACCATGGATAATAACCCGGCAGCAGCGGCACCGCCAAAACGACAAAAATCAGAAGAAACACGACGGGCACGGCAACGTTCGCCGGCTGCCAGGCTGGTTGGCGCACTGAAAAACCAAGGAAAAAAAGCCCAACTGGCAGATACCAGATGGCGGCCATCCGGCAAGTGTCGACGGAGCGCCGGAATAGAAGCCACACGCCTGAAACCACGCCCCACAGGTCAAACGAGAGAACAAATGGCGCCCGGGTGTTAATCCCGAGATCGGCGCCAGCCAGTAACCGGGACACATGGTTCTCAAGCACGAACCCTGCAAACCCCGCCTGAAAGGCAGCAAGTACTATCAGAAATATGTCGCGTCCGCTGCTCTTGGACAATGGCCAGGAACCCGGATAATAACCCGGCAGAAGCGGTACCACCAAAACAGCAAAGATCAAAAGAAATGCAAAAGCCGAAAAAAAAGAGCCGGCACGCCAAGCCGGATGCGGCACCGAATTCCGGATCGCAAACGCGAATAAGAAAAGTCCAATGGGCAGATACCAGGTGGATGCCATTCGGCAGGCGTGGATGGAACGCCGGAACACCAGCAACAACCCCGAAATCACACCCCACAAGTCGAACAGGAAGACGAGCGGCGCCGCGGGACCTACCCCGAGGTAACCGCGAGCGGCCAATAGGTAGGACACCAGCGCCACAAACACCACGCAGGCGAAAACCACTTGAAGCACGCCGAGCACGATCAGAAATATGTCGCGTCCTACCTTGTTGGACAACCCATGCTCCCACAAAAATTCGGGGCGAGCCCCCCTGCATCAAAGCGTGTTGGCTTTTGGTTTTTGCGGATCGCTGTAGTCATAAAATCCCCGCCCTGCCTTCCTCCCATTCCAACCTGCGAGCACCATTCTTTTCAAAAGCGGCGGCGACGCAAATCGCCTCTCTTTAAACTCCTCAAACATAATCTGCGAAATGTAATACGTCGTATCCAATCCCACAAAATCCAGCAAAGTCAGCGGCCCCATCGGATGTCCGCACCCCAGCTTCATCGAATTATCAATGTCCTCGATCGACCCCACACCCTCTTCCAGCGCCCGAATCGCATCCAGCAAATAGGGCACCAGCAGCCGGTTCACAATAAATCCCGTCGAATCGTGCGCGCGCACCGCCGTTTTTCCCAGCTTCGTGCCAAACGCAACCATCTCTTCATACACGCCGGCGTCCGTCGCAATCGTCCGCACCACTTCCACCAGCTTCATCACCGGCACCGGGTTAAAAAAGTGCAATCCCACAAACCGCTGCGGCCGCTTCGTCGCCGCAGAAATCTCCGTAATCGTCAACGAAGAAGTATTGCTAGCAAAAATCGTGGACGCCGGGCACATCGCATCCAGCGCCGAAAAAAGCTCGCGCTTCGCCGGCAACTGCTCGATGATCGCCTCCACAACCAAATCGCAATTCTTCAAATCCTCCAGCGCCGTCGTCCCGCCCAGCCGCCCGCGAATCTCTCCCTGCGCCGCCGCGGTAATCGTTCCTTTCTCGACCAGCCGCGCCAAATTCTTCTCAATCCCCTTCAATCCCTTCTCCACAATTTCCGGCGACACTTCCCGCACCACCGTCGTAAACCCCGCCGCCGCGCACACCTGCGCGATTCCCGAACCCATCAACCCACACCCAACCACGCCCACCTTCTGAATTGCCATGATTGATTTTCCTCGTAGATGCCGCAGTCGACCGTCTTCGCGGGCCCCGAAAGTTTACCAGAATCCCTTTTGAAGTGTGGCTTCTCACCCGCCGCTGGAAAGGTTGACAAGAGAAACGGATAAATGCTAGCATAGCAATGCATGGCTAAGCTAGCAGATGAGAGGAAATGCTATGGCAAGAACGGCTGACAACATTCGCTCTTACGGTCGCGAAAAATACGTCGAGCCTGCCCGCAAGCGACAGCTCGCGAAATTTTCCATTCGTGCTGGTGACGTTGTTCGGGAACTCAAGTTGTTGGGACGCGTGCCGGCAGTTTGCAGCGCTCTCAAGAGTCGTGCTTTCCTCGAGCGGAATAGACTTCGAATCGTCGAGCGCACCGGCCCAAGCTCGGGGCAGAGCACTACCGTAACCTATACCTATGAGTTCGTGGACTCCAAGGATTCGTCACACGCCAATTCGGACCCGTGGACCGAGCTGCGAGGTTCGCTAAAGAATATTTTCGCCGGCCTGGGCGGCGGAGAAGCGTATCTTCGCGGCGAACGAGAAAATTTTTACGCCGATGCCGACAAGGAAAATCCGTGAGCCGCATCTACTGGGATTCGATGCTCTTCGTTTACTGGCTCGAAGACAACCCGCAGTTTGCCAAGCGCACAGGAGCCGTCCACGCAAAGATGAAAGAGCGCGGGGACGAACTCATTACCAGCGCTTTCACGTTTGGCGAAGTGCTCGCCGGTGCATACCGCGCGGGTGCCATACGAGCAGCGGACGAGTCGCGCCGGCTCCTACAAAGGGTGATCTCCGAGGTGGTTCCCTTCAACCTCGAAGCCTCGGAGCATTACGCCAAAATCCGGGGAACACAAGGAGTCGCGCCTGCTGATGCCATTCATTTGGCTTGCGCCGCACAGGCAAAAGTAGATCTGTTTCTGACCAATGATAAGCGGCTTCTTGGTAAGTTTGTTCCAGGAATTCAATTCATCGCCACTTTGGAAACCCAGTTGTTTTGAATAGCCAGCTAAGAAGTGTCTTGCCGGACAAGATCTTCAGTTCAACGCCTCCACGATCATCGCAATCCCCTGTCCGCCGCCAATGCAAGCCGTCGTCAACCCATACCGCAAATTGTTTCGCCGCAACTCATTCAGAATCGTAATCAAGAGCCGCGTCCCGCTCGCCCCCAGCGGATGCCCCAACGCAATCGCTCCGCCATTCACATTCGTCTTGTCGCGATTCAATCCCAGCGCCTTCTCCACCGCCAGATACTGCGCCGCAAACGCTTCATTCACTTCTACGCGATCCATCTGCTCCAGCGTCAGTCCCGCAAGCTTCAACGCTTTCTGTGAAGACGGCACCGGCCCAATCCCCATAATGCTCGGATCCACTCCCGCCGTCGCCCATGCCACAATTCGTCCAATCGGCTTCAACCCGCGCTCTTTCGCCGTCGCTTCGCGCGTCACCACCACCGCCGCCGCACCATCCACAATCCCGCTGGCATTTCCCGCCGTCACTATCCCATCCTTCTTAAACGATGACGGCAACTTCTCCAGCGTCTCCATCGTCGTTTCCGGCCGCCGGTGATCGTCCTCACTAAAAACAATCGTCTTCTTCCCCTGCTTCACTTCCACCGGCGCAAGCTCTTCGCGAATCCGGCACGCTTTGTACGCCGCATCCGCCGCCTGCTGGCTGCGCAGCGCATACGCGTCCGCATCCTTTCGCGTAATTCCATGCTGCTCCGCCAATTTCTCCGCCGTCATGCGCCATCGGCAATCCGCAATAGCTGTCCGTCAATCCCACAAACAACGAATCTTCCAGCGCCCCGCCGCCCAATTTCAATCCCGTCCGCGCCCCGCGCACCACAAACGGCGCCTGGGTCATATTTTCCATCCCGCCCGCCAGCACCATCGTCGCCTCGCCCAGCAGCAACCGCTGCGCCGCCTGCGACACGGCCTCAATCCCCGACCCGCACAACCGGTTCACCGTAACCGCGGGCGTCTCCACTTTCAATCCCGCTTTCAATCCCACATGCCGCGCTCCATAAATCGCGTCCGCGCTCGTCTGCATCACATTCCCAAAGATCGCGTGATCAAACTCCGCGGGGTCGACTCCCGACCTCTTGATCGCCTCTTTCGAAGCATGCGCCGCCAAATCAATCGCGCTCACCTCTGAAAACGCCCCCGTATACCGCGCCATCGGCGTCCGCGCCCCCGCCACAATCACCACATCCGTTGGAAACATATTCTCCTCATTTCTCAAGTTCCTTCGCCGGATCCCAGTACTTCCAATCCTCGATCGGCGACACAATGTCGCCAACTATTTCAAATCGTCCCTTCATAAATCCAAATATGTCGTCTTTCTTCCGGGTCGAACTACCGCCCTTCAACGCAACCGCCCGGCGCGTCTTCTTGCCCCACGTTTTTCGCTTCCGTACTTGTTTCTTCTTCATGCTCACCCACTTATTCTGCCATGCCGGAGCACTACTTGACATCTCACGCGGTCGTGCACTACACTGTAGCGCATGAAGACCGAAGTCTATAGTTGGCGCGTCTCCCGCGAGCTCAAGTCCGACCTCGAACGCGCCGCCCGTCATCGCCGCGTCCCTCTATCCTCCGTCCTGGAAGAAGCCGCGCGCAAATGGCTCGCGGAGAGCGCCGCGAGCGTCTCCGATGATGAAACGCAAAGGAAGCTGCACGCGGCCGTCGAGCCTTTTATCGGCACTCTTTCCGGCCTTCACACCGCCGACGCGCAGTCCGTTCGCAAAGTAATCCGGCGTCGCCTCGCACGTCGCTATGGCCGCTGACGCCCTCATCGATTCCGGCGCGATTGTCGCCATGCTGGATAAGACTGACCCTTGGCATCGGCTCTGCCAGGAGGCATTTCGCCAGCTTCACTTGCCAGTACTCACCTCGGAAGCAGTCCTAACCGAAGTATTCCATTTCGTTGGCCAAGCACAATCCAAAATGGAAACCGCCTGGAAGCTCGTCCGCTCGGGAGGGCTTGTTCTGGCGAAAATCGATCACGCCGAGTTGGGGCAAATCCATGCCTTGATGTCACAGTATTGGGATCGCCCGATGGATTTCGCCGATGCCACTCTCGTCCACCTCGCGAAACGTGAGTCCATCTCCGCCATTCTGACCATCGACCACGCCGACTTCACCACCTACCGCATCGAAGGCAAACGCCGATTCAAAGTCTTCCCTCTCCACCGCCCCCTCGCTTAAATCAGCCGCCCGAGCAATGCTCTCGATTTCGATCAAACAACAGTATCGGTTTGCTCTTTTTTTATGTTGGGGCGCGGAATCAAAAATCGGCGCATGTGGGGTCCTAATTTGCCTTCTCGCAACGCTAATTCTAGCTCTGGTACAAATCCAGCTACTCGCTGTGCAAGCTTTTCGTAGTCGCGCTGAGTTGGGGACCGATACGGCCAATGCCATGCATAAAACGAGACCTGCCATCGTGGCAAAGCGTACATCACATAAAATTCGTTCAACCAGCCGACGTACAATTCTTCGGCGGCCCAGTGCCCAGTGAGAGTCATCAAGCCTTCCTTTGGTGCGACACCAGCCGCAATCCGAAAGGCAGCTCGTCGGTATGTGCGAAAATCGATTTCAATCAGATCCACTCCCCTTTCCCTGTGGCGAACCAACCGCCCCAAGGGGAGGGCCAGCACGAGTTCTCTGTCGACCGGGCCACTGTGTCCGGGTGCGACGGCGGGCGCAACCGCAAACCCCTGCTCAATGAGCACCGACAGCAGATGTGTCCGAAGGCTCTGTATCAGCCAGTTTCTACGTTCCTTAATAGTCTTGAGCTCGTTCTTCGAAGATCTATAGCTCATTGTGATGTACGAGCATCTAGGAATGAGTTACGAATCAGTAGCCGTCAAACCTTCGGCGTCTCCAGCGTCACCACCGTATCCCCGCCCTTTTTCCGCGCTTCTTCCATGCTGAACTCCGCGCGATTGATCAAATCCGTAACAATGTCTTCGCTGTCGTACTCATGCTTCGCTACCGCTTCCACAATCCCGGCGCTCAACGTGATTTGCGTCGTATCCCACGGCGGCCGCAAACCCGAAGCCGCGCGTCGCAATTTATCTGCAAGATTCTGCGCTCCCGCCAAAGTCGTATCCGGCAAAATAAACGCCAGCGACCACGATGTATATTTCACCGCCACATCGTTCTGCCGCACGATCGGTTGCAGCGACCGCGCCAACTGCTCCAAGAATCTTTCCAGCGGCGACTCCCCCTGCTGCCGCAAAATCTCCGCCCCGCGATCGATCTGCAAAATCGCTAGCGCCAGAGGCGTGCCCTGACTTCGCGCGCGATCCGCCTCCGTCAACAAGCAGCTCTGATACGAGCTCCGGCTGAGCAATCCCGTTCGTTCATCCGAAACGCCCATGCGCCGCACCAGCGAACGCAGCCGCGTATGGCTCACGCTCATCAACATCTGATCGCCGATGGCCTGCAAAAAATAGGCCTCGTTCGGCTTCCATTTGTGCGGCTCGGCGTGGCCCACAATCAACATTCCCGCCGGCGTTTGCGTCTCTTTGTCCGTAATCATCACGCCGAGAGACGTCGCCAATCCCATCTCAGCAACAATCGAGCCTTCCCCGCCGTCAACCACCAAACCTCCCAGTTCATCCGGCTCCGCTTTCTCCATTTGCGCCAGAAGCAGAACGACTTGCGCTCCCGGCGCAGGCTTGATCGTCTGACTGCAAAATTCCGCCGACATCTCTGGAGGCCGGCCCGGGGCGCCAACCACCGCGATACATCGTGCCGCCCGCAAATGAGATCCTACTTCGCTCACCGCCGTATTCAGCATGGCTCGCGGCGTCTGCTGTCGGAAAATTTTTTGATTGATCTCCGAGATCTTGGATAGATCGCGCAGCGTTTCCGCGCTGTACACGCCCGTCCGCGTAGTGACTTGCACCGGCTGCGCCTCAACGACCGGCGCTGCAGCCTGCGGCGGTGCAGGCGCAGCTGGCGCTTGCTTGGGTTTGGCTGCGCCCGCAGGCCACCAGTTGGCCATCTGATATAAATTTTGCAACCGCGCGTTGCGTTCTTCTTCGCCGGGAAACATCGCCGCGATTTTTTGCAGCCGCTCGAGCGCCTTCGACTGCAACGAATACTGCAGGAAAATCTCCGTCTGTACAATCAGGTCCTCGAGCGCCTGCGCGTGCCGCCCTTCCTCGGTGTTTGGCTGCGCCTGGGAGACGCTTGCGCCCGCGCCGGTGTTGGCCGGCGGAGGCGGCGCCGCGTTCACCGACTTGGCCAGCCTGCTGCCCACTCGTTTCAAAAACCCTTCGTCGACGTGCCCGCGGAGCTTCTCCATCCGCTCCTGGTTTCGGTAATCGTAGGCGTCGATATCCACCAGCCGCTCCAGCGAATCGCACGCCTTCCGGAAATCGCCCGCGTTGAAATACACGTCAAAGAGTTTTACGAGGATCTCGAAATACTGGGATTCGCGGTTGAGCTCGTTGTAGACCGTGGCCCAGAACTCCATCATTCCCTGCGAATGTGGATGCTTCGAGGCCACCGCGTCCAGTTGCGTTGCGAAATCATTTTGCCGCTTGTCCGCGAACATGCGCCGCTTCAGCGTCTGAAGCACGTCTACGCCTTTGTTGGTCTGTGCGGAAGCCGCATAGGCATCCGCAAGCTCGAACAGCCGTTCCGCCCCGGCGTTTTTTTCCCGCAACAGTTTTTCCAGGATCTCGCGTGCCCGGTCGAGATTCCCCGCGCGTATAAGCGCGTCGCCGAAAGTCTCCAGAAAAACCGTGTCGCTCTCCGTCGCCGCAAAAGGTTCGAGAAGCGTGGCCGCGTCTGCCGTCTCACCCGCACGCAGTTTTGCTTGCGCGTAGAGCAGAGCAACGCTCCGTTCCTGCGGTGCAAGCTTGTAGGCCCGGCCGAGGAGCATGAGCGCATCGACTTCGGCGCCCCCCGCCGTCGCCAGTTGCCCAGCGCGCAGAAAAGCGCGCGCCGCAAGCGCGTTCTTGCCGATTTGCTCCGCCGCTTCCGCCAAACGCAACTGCCGGTTCAGATTTTCCGGATCAAGCTGCGCGATGCGCTCCCAGCAAAAAAGCGCGTCCTCATGCCGCCCCGCGCTCGTGAAGAGCTCTCCGGCCTTGCCGTACTGGTCGATGGCTTCTTCCGGATGATTTTGTTTTTGCTGAAGAAAGGCGTAACGCGCGATGCGTTCCGGCGGCTGCGCCGTGGAAGCCGTTCGCAGGAAACGATTGTAAATGGCCAGCGCTTTCGTTTCGTCGCGCGGCTCGATCAGCAGGTCGAAGAGCAGCCCGTAGTAGACGGCCGCGCGGTCCGGCTGCTCCATCCGCGCGTAAAGATCTCCCAGCGCCTGCGTCGCCTCCTGATGCTGCGGCGCCTCATCGAGCACCGCCAGATACGCTTCAATAGCGTCCTCGACGCGGTTCTTTTCGAGGAATCGCTTGGCGCGGTCCAAATGCTTGCTGACGTCTGCGGCCATCCGTCCGGGTTGCCTTTGCTTTGCCTGTCGGCTGACTAGAAAATCTGTGCCGGGTCGCGCGCAATGCGAGGTGCCCACGCCCTCGCTCAACTATATACCGCCCAGCCAAGCCGGGCAAAAACTCCTGTCCGAATGTATGCAGTAAGCAGCACGTCATGGACAGTCACGAAAAGGCGGTTCGGAAACTTGGCGTGCGCGCCGGGCGAACGGGCTGCGCGCCTCGCCGATTTGTGGCAAACTGAACTGTCGTACGGCACGGTTTTGCGCAGCCTGGTGTCCTGGCTCCTCGAAGCATGCGGCTCCTGCCGGAAACTGAAACAATAAAAGCAGTCGTAGAGCGAAAGCGGTAACCGATATACATGGACCCGAAGTTCATACGCAATTTTTGTATCATCGCGCACATCGATCACGGCAAGTCCACTCTCGCGGACCGTCTGCTGGAGATGACCGGAGCGCTTTCGCAGCGCGAGATGCACGAACAGGTGCTTGACTCCATGGACCTCGAGCGCGAGCGCGGCATCACCATCAAAGCGAAAAGCATCCGGCTTCACTACACCGCGAAAGACGGAAATACCTACCAGCTCAACTTGATTGATACGCCGGGGCACGTGGACTTCTCCTACGAAGTGTCTCGCGCGCTTTCGGCGTGCGAAGGCGCATTGCTGGTGGTAGATGCCAGCCAGGGCGTCGAAGCGCAAACCGTGGCAAACACATTTCTCGCCGCCGGCAATAATTTGACGATCGTTCCCGTCATCAACAAAATTGACTTGCCCGCGGCGCAAACCGATTTCGTCAAAGAGCAAATTGAAAACGTCCTCGCGATTCCCGCGCACGACGCTTTGCTTATCAGCGCAAAAAGCGGACTCGGTGTCGAAGAAGTTCTCGAAGCCATCGTCCATCGCATTCCCGCTCCGAAAGGCAGCTCGGAAAATCCGCTCCAGGCGCTGATCTTCGATTCCTGGTTCGACATCTACCGCGGCGCCGTCGTGCTGGTGCGCGTCATGGAAGGCCACGTCAACAAACATACGAAGATCCGCCTTTGCTACAGCAACGAAGTCCACGAAGTCGAAACGCTCGGCACGCTCACGCCCAAGCCCGTCGCGCTCGAGGAGCTTGGCGCCGGCGACGTGGGCTTCATCGTCGCGAACATCAAGCGCGTGGCGGACGCGCGCATGGGCGATACCGTTACGGAAGCAGCGCGACCCGCTCCCCCGCTGCCGGGGTTTGAAGCCATCAAGCCGATGGTGTTTGCCGGACTGTTTCCGGTGCTCGCTGACGACTACGAGCCGCTGCGCGACGCGCTTGGCAAATTGCAATTGAACGACGCAGCGTTTTTTTACGAGCCGGAAAATTCCGTGGCCCTCGGCTTCGGTTTCCGTTGCGGCTTCCTCGGTTTGCTGCACATGGAAATCGTGCAGGAGCGGCTGGAGCGCGAGTTCAACATCAACCTGATTACCACGGCGCCGAGCGTGCGTTACCGCATTACGCGTGTCAGCGGCGAAGTGATCGAGGTCGATAGCCCGGCGAAATTCCCGAATCCCAGCGAGATCGAAAAGATCGAAGAGCCAATCATTACGGCGATGATCATCACCAACAATGAGTCCGTCGGCGGCATTCTGCAGCTCTGCCAAGAAAAACGAGGCACGCAGAAAAATCTCGAGTATCTTTCGCCGACCCGCGTGATGCTCACCTACGAGCTGCCGCTCAACGAAATCGTGCTCGATTTCTACGACCGGCTGAAAAGCGTTTCACGCGGCTACGCTTCGCTGGACTACCATCTGGCCGGGTACAGCGAATCCGACTTGATCAAGCTGGATGTTCTCGTCGCCGGGGAGCCGGTAGACGCTCTGGCGCTGATCATTCATCGCGATTTCGCGGCGGAACGCGGCCGCGAACTGGTGACGCGCCTGCGTAAATTGATTCCGCGCCAGATGTTTGAAGTGCCCATTCAGGCGGCCATAGGCAGCCGCGTCATCGCGCGCGAAACCGTTGCGGCGATTCGCAAGAACGTGCTCGCCAAGTGCTACGGCGGAGACATTTCGCGCAAACGCAAACTTCTCGAAAAACAAAAAGAAGGCAAGCGCCGCATGAAGCGCGTCGGCCAGGTTGATATTCCGCAAGAAGCCTTCCTCGCCGTCCTCAAGGTTGCCTCCTCTTCCGATGACGATTGATCGACGGCCTGGTCCGTGAGGCTGCTTGCGAATTGGGCTACCGTCGATATCTCCTTTCTTGCTGCCCGAATGCGGCTGCGCTAGACTTTGGTAAGGTGACGAAATGACGCAACCCACCCAATTCCTCACGAACGAAAAAGGCGAACGAATCGCCGTGGTTATCAGCGTCGAGGAGTACGAAAAGCTGATTGAAGCAGTCGAAGACGCTGAAGATCTCCGGGCATATGACGAAGCGAAAGCTTCGGGTGAAGCCCCCATTCCACTGGAACAGGCTCTGGCTGAGAACCGCCTCAATCGGAAGTGAACTACACCGTAGTTATATCGCGCCGGGCCCAGAAAGAGCACGTCGCTATTCCTTCTCCGTCGTATGACTTGATCGAGCGTCATTTGATTCTGCTCGGGGAAAATCCCAGACCGGTTGGATGCAAGAAACTGAAGGACCGAGACGGCGCCTGGCGGGTGCGAGCGGGCACCTACCGAATCATTTACGAGATCGATGATTCTCGCGCTCTCGTGACCGTTCTTACGATTTGTCATCGCAAAGACGTTTACCGGTAGCCGCATCATACTTCCTTCTTTTTTACTTCCGTAGACAACCGGCCGCGGTGGAGCTGGATGTTGACGGAGTCGCCGAGGTTCACTTGGGAGGCGTCGCGGAGGAGCGCGCCGGAGGCGTCGGTGGCGATGGCGTAGCCGCGTTCGAGGACTTTGAGTGGGCTGCGTTCCTGGAGTTGGAGAGCGAGGCGCTCAAGGCGCTCGCGTTTGGTGCGCAGGAGGCGTTCGGCGCGGACGCCGAGATCGGCGCTGCGATTTTCTAGGCGCAGGCGGAACGCGGAAATTTTCACACGAAAATCGAAAGTGGCAATGCGCAGGTGCAGCGCGGTGAAGCGTTTGCGCGATTGTTCGAGGCGCGCGCGGAGGCCGAGCGCGAGGCGCGAGGTCATTTCATCGGCGCGCTGGCGCTGCTGGCGGAGAAGATCGAGCGGGCGGCGGAAGCCGCGGCGCCCGGAAAGCTCGTGGACACGCTTGCTCAGATCGAGCAGGCGATAACGAACGAGGCTGGCTAGCGTTTCGCGGAGGTCGGCGATGTGCTTGTCGAATTCGCGGCGCGTCTGCACGACGAGCTCGGCGGCGGCGGAGGGAGTGGAAGCGCGGACGTCGGCGACAAAATCGGCGATGGTGAAATCGGTTTCGTGGCCTACGCCGGAAATGACGGGAATTTCGGAAGCGGCGATGGCGCGGGCGAGAGGTTCTTCGTTGAAAGCCCAGAGATCTTCGATGGAACCACCGCCGCGCGCAAGGATTAAGACGTCGACGAGTTTTTTCTGATTGAAAAATTTCAGAGCTTTGACGATTTCGGCGGCGGCGCCTTCGCCCTGGACGCGCACGGGAAAAACCGTCAAGTGAACGTTGGGAAAGCGGCGGCGGAGAATGCGGACGACGTCGCGGACAGCGGCGCCGCGCGGCGAGGTGATCAAGCCGATGCGGCTGGGGAGCATCGGGAGAGGCTTTTTGCGTTCGGCGGCAAAGAGGCCTTCGGCTTCAAGGCGTTTTTTCAATTGCTCGAACGCGAGTTGCAGTGCGCCTAGGCCAATGGGGTCAATGTTCTCGACGTAAATCTGGTATTCGCCACGGGCTTCATAGACGCTGATCGAGCCGCGCACGGTGACGTGAAGGCCGTCTTCGGGGCGGAACTTGATGCCGCGCTGCTGCTGTTTGAAGAATACGCAGCGGACCTGGGAGCGGTCGTCCTTGAGAGTGAAATAGATGTGGCCGGACTGGGCTTCGCGGCAGTTCGAGATTTCGCCTTCGACCCAGATGTCGGCGAAGCTCTTGGCGAGGAGGTCGCGGATGCGGGCGGTGAGCTCGCTGACGGTGAGGGCGCGGCGGGTGGGTTGGAGGTTAAAGGTGAGTTGGCTCATGGGAGGTGATTGGTGATTTGTGACTGGTGTCTGCTGACTGGTGACTCGTGAGAGTCGAACATGGAGGCGGAAGGCGGAGTTTGCGGGTCGATGGCGGGGGACATACCCCCACCCCCCCGGTAGACAGGGAGTTGTGAAGTAACCGCATGAGAGAATTGGAGTTGCGGGCGTTGCTGTGTGGGTCGGGTGCACCGGGCGGTGAGTAACGAGCAAAGAAGCGGACGGACTCTCCTGCCCCCCGGTGTTTTTCGTAAGAGTGGAAAATAAAGGACTTAGGCTTGACGTGCCTCGTAAGAGCGGCAGGGAAAGGGCTTAAAGTGGCTTTACTTTCAGTAAGTTGCTCGTTAGGCGTAAGAGTGGCAAACAAAGGGCTTGGCGGAGGGGAAAGCTTAGAGCCGACAGCTGACCGCCTACAGTTCAGAGGGGAAAGAGGGGAGGGCTTAACGCAGAGGCACAGAGTGCGCAGAGTGCGCAGAGAAAGAGTGGGCATAGCGTTAGCCTCCGTTTCTCCTCCGCGCTAGCAACAAACCCATTATACCATATAAGTACCCTTTGTCAAGTGATTACTGCAAGTGGTTTATTTGCTTGAGGATGGCGAGAGTTTCGAATCGAGCCCGGGCTTTGGAGTCGACGCCAGATAGGAACGAACTAGCGGGGTTCGGACCAATCAGCCAGACGAATTCGTGGGCCAAGATTGCGGAAGGATTGATCGCTGGTGACCAGTGTCAGGCCGGAGGAGACGGCGTGTGCAGCGACGAGGATGTCCATGGCTGCCAGACGCTTGCCTTGCTTCCACGAGAGTGCACTGAGATCGGCATAGACTCTGGCGGCGGCAGAATCCCAAGGCAGGGAGGTCACGCCGAGGAGAAATTGACTAACTGTCTCAGCGAGCTTAGTAGCTTGGGGTTTTAGTGCGAGGCCCAGGAGAAGTTCCGCCTCGGTAATGCAAGAGATGCAGACCTGCGCCATGTGAACGCGGCGAAGGCGCTCGCGCACGCTCGGAGGGTCTCCGCGGAGCGCGTAGCTTACCGTGTTGGTGTCCAGCATGAAGTGGGGCATGGGTTAAATGTCAGAAGAGGCGGCGTCTTTTGGGCGGCCGACGATCCCGCCGGCGGAGGAAGTCGGCAGGAATATCCGCTGCGTCGGCGAGGGCGAAAAGATCGTCCCAGGATTCTGGCTTGCGGGAGAGGATAACGTCGCCGGTCTCGGGATCTTTGCGGATATAGACTTCTCGCGAGGAGAACCGGAAAGAAGATGGCAGGCGGACGGCCTGACTGCGACCGTTTTTGAAGAGCTTTGCGGTTTTGTGCACGATGGCCTCCCTTCGGCGACCAACGCATCCCGCGTTGGTATATACCGTAGGATATCACACGCGCACGATAAATCGCGGGATTTTCGATACCAGCGTGCTTGAACTTGTCGCGGTGCAAGGAAAGGGCCGCCCGAGCAGACTGTTACGAAACGGACGGCAAGATTGAAGCAAAAGAGACGTTCCGGGTTCCGGAGCGTCTCTTTTGCTTTTGGTGAATGCTGGTCGTGATTCCGCTTGTTTCAAGCGGTTCGTAGTATGGAAGTCAGTCGGTGTCCTCCGAGGATGTTCCGCATTCTTTTCAGATTGTAGGCAGCCACCGCCAGGCTTACTTCCGTTTGTGCCCCGCGGAGACCACGCAGCAGGAAGCGCGGATGTCCGAAGATGCGGTATTTCAGATTTGCGAATGGATGTTCAGCAGTTGATCGTCGCAGTCGCATCGCTTCTGGCGTGGCCCGCTGTTGCATGCGCTGTAGCGCTTCTTCGTGCAGGTGACGGGTAATCATCCGTCGTGACGATACGGTGCATTGCGGCTTGAGAGGGCAAGCTCCGCAGACTTCTGGCTTTGCCGCGTAGAGCACCGCGCGATCTTTCCGCGAGAGTTGTTTACGAGTGAGAGTTTGACCCGCCGGGCACAGTAACGTGTCACTCTCCGGCTGGTAGATAAATTGCGTGCGATCGAACAGTGTGCCATCTCCGTGATTGTTCACGCTGCGGTTGGCAGGCACATGCGGCAAGATGCCCTTAGCCTCGCAGGCTTCGGCCTGCTCTCCATTCGAGTAGCCCGCATCGGCGACCACGTTGATCGGCTGCTCAGGGCCGCCCGTCGCTGCCTGTGCGGCTTCCGCCATCGGTTGTCAGCGGCGTGGTCGGTCACTTGTTGCGCCACGATGAGTGCGTGTTCGGCATCGACAGCCGCTTGCACGTTGTAGGCAGGAATGAATCCTTGCGTGGTGCGCATGAAGCCAACTTCCGGCTCCCGGTGCTGGCGCAACTTTTCCAGCGCACTAGCCACAGCACTAGAGTCGATGACCACCTCGTCTTGCTCATCGCCCTGCTCCAACTGTTCCAGGTAGCGTTCCAGTGCCTCGCGCTCGCGCACACTTTTCGCGCTGCTGACCGCTTGGAACTTCGAGCCATCGATGGCGATCCACTCGCCCTTCACCAATCCCACCGAGCGCGCCAGTCGCACCAACTCGGCTCCCGCAGCGGTGACGCCTTCTCGGTGCATGCGTCGGAACTCAGCAATCGTCTTGTGGTCCGGCGCTAGCCGTCCCAGCAACCACATCAACTCGATGTTCCGTCGGCACTCCGACTCCAACCGCCGCGAGGAACGGATCTGCTGCAGGTAGCCATACAGATAGAGCTTCAGAAGGTCGCGCGGATCATAACCAGGCCGCCCCGTCTCGGCCGCCTCGGCACGCTCAAATCCCAAACCCGCCATGTCCAGTCGGCCGACAAATGCATCAATGACCCGGCACACATGATCGTCCGGAATCAACTCTTCCAGACAGACGGGAAACAGCGTTCCTTGAGTCCGGCCTTCTCCCTGCACAAAACCCATAAAAAGATGCCCTCGCTTTCACGAGGGCATCTTCTCATTTATTTTCCGCCGATCAACAGAGTTTCGTAACAGTCTGCGAGGGCGGCCCCTACAGGGATTCGGAAGCTTGATGGCGAACTAGGGCTTCGCAGGGGCGGGGGCGGGGGTTGGCGCGGGGGCGGGATTGCTGAAATTGACTTTGGGAGCTTGGCGGGCGCCTTCGTCGGTTTTGAAATAGGCGTCGTTGCGGGTGAAGCCGCCCACGCTGGCGACAAGGCTGTTGGGAAAGAGAGAGATGTAGGTGTTGTAGTCCTGGACGGCTTCGTTGTAGCGGCGGCGCTCGACGGCGATGCGATTTTCGGTGCCGGCGAGTTCGTCCTGGAGGCGGAGGAAATTTTCGTTGGATTTGAGCTGGGGATAATTTTCGGTGAGGACGAGGACTTTGGCCAGGGAGGCTTCGAGCTGGCTGTTGGCGGCGATTTTATCGGCAGGCGTGGTGGCGTTCATGTAGCCTTCGCGGGCTTTGGCGATGTCATTGAAGACTTCGGTTTCGTGTGTGGCAAAGCCTTTGACCGTCTCGACGAGATTGGGAATTAAATCGGCGCGGCGCTGGAGGACGACATCCACTTGCGCCCATGCGGCGTTGACGGCTTCGCGCTTGATGGCCATTTGGTTGCGGCGCGAGATGAACGAACCGCCGCACAGCAACGCGATAATGATCAAAACGACTAAAACAATCAGAACTGCTTTCATGATGCTCGCCTCCGTAAAATCAAGAACCGGCTTTGCCGGCTCGTTGCCACTCGCGCTTGGGAACAATTTTGTCCAAAGCGGAAATTACCACACTTAATGCGTTCAAGTATTGTCCGTACACATCCACCATGTTGTCAGTGTGCGCGTGGCGGTCGCGAAGCTTGAAGGCGGCTGTAAACGCGGCGGCGTCCGCGCCAGTCAGTACGGCAACACGCGCGAAAACGGCGGGAGTATCAAGCGGCGGCGTTTCGCCGAAGGAGATCAAAGCGTGACGCAAGAGGAGGCGGGCGCTCGACGTTGATTTTGCGGCTGCGGCGCGCAAATCATTTTCCTTGTGGTGGGCAAGAAGGAAATGCTGGCGAAGTTTTAGCAGAAGCGTGCGGAGATCATGCTCGACCTGGATGCGATGGAGATTGGTGGGCACGTGAATACCGGTAATGAGGTCAGCGCCATGGAGAACGCGATGGGATTGTTGCATGTCGAGCAGTTCGATGGAAAAGACGTCGGCGGAGTGGCGCAGTTCCTCGGCGGTGAAAAAGAGAGGGGGAGGTTCGTGCTGATCCTGGCACCACCAATGAACGGCGGGGGAAATGCGCGTCAGATCACGCATGGCCAGAGAGCGCATCACGCAGAGAACGTTTAAATCGGAGTGACCTTCTTGAAAATCGCCGCGCGCGGCGGAGCCGTAGAGGATGACGGATTCGAGATTCTCTCCGGAGAATTCTTTCATCCGGGCGATGAGATCCGTCAGCTTTGCTTCTGTTGACAGCATTCCGTTACCGCTCCTTATCGAAACTCACGAACAGCGCGTAAAAAGTACGCTCACCAACTGCCGCCAGCCCCACCGCCGCCGCTACTCCCGCCGCCAAAACCACCAAATCCCCCGGAACCACCACCGCCTCCGGAACTTCCGCCGAATCCGCCGCCGAGCATGCCACCAATCATGGGGCCAATCCACCAGCCGCTGCCTCGCCCGCCGCGGCCGGAGCTGCCGCGCGCTAGAGCCCTGATGATCTGAATGACGACGAAGATGAAGATTAGGATTGGCCAGATGGGAAAAGAATGGGAATCGTTTGGCGGTGGCTGGACGGGGCGAGAGGGAGCTGTTGCAGTGAGCGTTACGCCGCGATCGTCGGCGACGTATTTGGCGAGTTGCCAGGCGGCGGCTTCGATGCCGGCACTGTAATTTCCCTGAAGAAAATAGGAGCGCATGAGGCGGCCAGCATCACCGGCGCGCGCGTCGTTGATGACGGGCTCAAGACCGTAGCCGACCTCGGTCCAGTATTTGCGTTCGGTGGGAGCGACGAGGAGGAGGACGCCGCGGTTGTCTTTTTTGCTGCCGACGCCGAGTTGCTTGTAGAGCTCGTTGCCGTATTGTTCGACGGTTTCGCCTTCGAGGGAGCGAACGGTGACGATGGCCATTTGAGCGCCAGTTTTTTGCTCGAGCTCAAGGCAAAGACTTTCGAGGCGGGCCTTGCTATCCGCGTGGATTACACCGGCAAGATCGGTGACGTAGCCGGTGGGGTGAATGTCCTTGATGTTGTCGGCGGAAGTGGCGAGCGCGGAAGCAAAGAAAAGAAAAATGAGGAGAAAGTGTGGCGCGAGAGATCGCGCGGGGAGAGAAATGCGTTTAAAGGGGACAAACGGCATGCACTAACGACTATAAGAGGTGCGCGAGAGAGTGTAAAGCAATACAAGGGACGCGCTGAAGCGCGCCCCTACATGAGGACGCCAGGCGGGGATGCCTCTCGAAGCTCGGGGAAAGCCAAGGCTACGAAGAAGGCCAGCGGTCTGAAGAGCGGACGCAACGGATCGTTGACGCGGGCAAAGCCAGACATTACATGTCGGGTACTTTGGTGAAGTCTTTCGGCAGCGGATTGTCGGGGCGCTCTTCGTCCCAGAGAATGTTGACGATCCACCAGCGCTTGCCGTCAAACGCCATTTGAATGCTATTGATGCCGCGAGCGAAAGGAGCTTCGCCGAGGGCGTGACGGGATTCGTAACTGCTGAAAACTTGCGTAACGTTGCCGAAGGTTTGGATGTGATTGACGATGGGCTTTTCGAAGAAGCCGTTCTTCAGGAAATAGCCGCCGCCGAGGCGGACGTAGTCTTCGACGCTGTTGGGGCGGACGTGGACGGCGCCATCGGAAGATTTCTCGGCGGAAGTGAGGCGCGCGTTGGGCATGAAGAGGAATCGGAAGCGATTCCAGTCGCGTTCGCCGGGAGGGCCGGAGATGACGTCGTAGAGCGCGGCCATGAGAGCGTCGACGGATTTCACGTCGTCGGGCTTTGCGGCGGGGACGCCGGCGAAGGGGTCGGGAGAGGGTTGCTGGGACGGAGGCTTCGCGGTTTGTTGAGCTGGGGTTTTGTCCGAAGAAGATTGGGCCGCGGCGAAGGACGAGGGTGCGAGTGCGGCGGAAAGTACGAGAAGTGCGAGCTTCATGAGGAGTTCTCCAGAGCGATTTTTTTGGGCGAGCTTGGCGATGCGCAGTTGGACGCGGGAACTATATATCAGGAAAGCAAAGACGCGGGGAAATCTGGTGGGGGCTAACGGCGGAAGTGGGAGAAGAGCCAGAAGAGGAGAGAGAGGGCGAGGCTGAGGACGAGGCAGGTGACGATGGGGAAGTAAAAAGTAGTATGCTCGCCGCGATGGAAGATGTCTCCCGGAAGTTTGCCGAGCCGGAACGGCAATTTCGCGTTGAAATAGAGAATGGCGCCGACAATCATCAGCAGGCTCCCGAGGAAGAGCAGAGTGCGGCCAAGCTCGCGGAGCTGTTCCATACGAGCATTATAGAAGATGAACTCCTCCTCTGGAGTGATTCATGGACGTAGTCGAGTCGGAGTTGGCTTGGCGGGGATATTGCTGGCCGCCGGCCTCACTGCGCGTTGCGGCGGTTCCGCGCCCGCCGGCAGCAAGCCGGCAACAGCTTTTCAGGCAAAGGAACAACAGGTTCCCGTGCTGGGCATAAAGGTTTTGAAGATTTTTCCACATGATCCGCACGCATTCACGCAAGGACTGGAATATTACGGCGGATTTCTCTACGAAAGCACGGGAGAAACGGGCCAATCTTCCGTACGGAAAATCGAGCTGGAAAGCGGCAAGGTGCTGCAAAAAACGGAGCTGAGCTCCAAGTATTTCGGAGAAGGCCTGACGATTTTCCGGGGGAAGATTTACCAACTGACGTGGCTCTCAAAAGTTGGGTTCGTGTATGACTTGCGGACGTTTCGAAAGCTGGGCGAATTCCACTACGACGGGGAAGGCTGGGGACTGGCTCACGATGCGACGAATTTAATCCTGAGCGATGGGACGAATACGCTGCGCTTTCTAGATCCGCAGACGTTCGAGGTCGTGCGCAGGCTGGAAGTCTATGATCAGAAGCAAGCGGTTACCAACCTGAACGAACTGGAATACATCGGGGACGACATTTACGCCAACGTGTGGCACTCGAACCGGATTGCGCGGATCGATGCGCGGTCGGGCCAAGTGCGCGCGTGGATCGATTGCTCGGCGATCGCTGCGGAAGAGCAGAAGCAGCCGGAAGGCGTCCTCAACGGCATCGCCTATGATGCCGCGCGGCAAAGGATTTTTGTTAGCGGCAAAGATTGGTCGCAGGTGTATGAGATTCGCGTCGAGGGCCTTACTCCTTAGCCTTCTTACTTCCCGCCGTTAGAGTTGCGAGCACTGCCCGGAGCCATTTCCTTTATTTACTTACCTTTTAATCTATGATAGCTATTTACTTATAGTTTATTTATGAGGGCTGCCCCCAATTCCGATTTTCAACTCCAGGGCAGCTGTGGAGGTATCGCATGGCAGGTATCCAGCGCCTCCTAGCGATCGCAATGACATTTTTCCTGGCAGGTATTCCCGGCAGCGGCACAGCGGATGCGCTTGGATTTGTCGTTTTGGCGGATCATGCAAGCTCAGGTTCCCTGGCGGCCGCCGAGGGGACGACGATCTACGATGGCGACCGGCTTTCGACGGAGGCCGGCGGCGCGCTGCGGCTGCAGGTTGGCGAAGCCTTCGTGTCGCTGGCGGAGGAAAGTTGCGTGATGGTCCACAAAGGCGGGAGCGGAGCGAAGCAAGAGTTTGAGGCTGAGCTCGTCTCGGGAACCGTGGTGCTTTCCGTTGCGAATGGAACAGATGCGGAAATCGTGGCGAGCGGGGCAGATGTTCGTCCGCTGGGCGCGCCACGCGGTGTGGTGCAAGTTCGGATGGTGAAGCCGCTCGAGCTCGTTGTTTTTGCGCGGAAGGGTCCGTCGGAGGTTTCCTACCATGGAGAAAGCGCTACGGTGGAAGAAGGGAAATCGGTTCGGGTGCTGCTGAATCCCGAAGAGGATGGCGGGCCAGATATCCAAGGTGCGAAACGTTCGGGGAAGCTGGGGAAGGCGTTCGTGATTGTTGCGGTTGCGGCGGTGGCAGCGACAGGTATCGTGTTGCTGTCGAGAAGCGGGAATGGAGGGAAGAGCGTGGAGAGTCCGGATCACCCTTGAAGAGAGGAAGTAGAGGAGGTTAAGGAGGTAAAGGAAGTAGAGGAGAAGAGCCCTCGTTTGCTGGAGATGCGCTGACTATACAAACGGTTCTCCCTTCGAGGGGCGTGCGGAGAGATGGTGGACGATGCACAGACTGAAGTCTGTGCTACTCGGGGTTCAGATGAGATCGAGACCAGCGAAGAAATAGCCGATTTCGAAAGCGGCGGTTTCAGGGGCGTCGGAGCCATGCGTGCAATTGTTGCCGATGCTGGTGCCGAGGTCGTGGCGGATGGTGCCGGGGGCGGCTTTTTTGGGATCGGTGGCGCCCATGGTGTCGCGCCATTTCAGGATCGCGCCATCGGCTTCGAGGACGAGGACGAAAACTTTGCCGGAGCACATGAACTCGCAGAGTTCGCCGAAGAAGGGGCGGGCTTTGTGGACGGCATAAAAGCCAGCGGCTTCGCCAGCAGTAAGAATCATGGTTTTGATTGTGACGATGCGAAAACCGGCCTTGTGGATGCGAGACAGAATTTCTCCTTGTTGGCCGCGCGCAACTGCGTCCGGTTTGATGATTGCGAGAGTGCGTTCGATTGCCACGAAGAATGCCTCCAGAATCGTTGAGTATCCATTTTGGTTGGAGCAAGATTGGGAGGGGCAAGCCCCTCCCCTACAAATTTTTATTTAAGTGCGGCGGCTATGGTTGCGCCCATATCCGCGGGCGTTTCGACGGTGCGGATGCCGGCGGCGGCCATGGCAGTGTATTTGTCTTTGGCGGTGCCTTGACCGCCGCTGATGATGGCGCCTGCGTGACCCATGCGGCGGCCGGGCGGAGCGGTTTGGCCGGCGATGAAGCCGACGACCGGTTTTTTTACGTTGGCGGCGATCCATTGCGCGGCGACCTCTTCCGCGTTGCCGCCGATTTCGCCGATCAGGATGACGGCGTGGGTGTCGGGATCGTCGTTGAATAGGCGCATGGCGTCGAGGAAAGAGGTGCCGATGATGGGGTCGCCACCGATACCGATGCACGTGGATTGGCCGATGCCGAGGCGCGTAAGTTGGTCGACAGCTTCGTAGGTGAGCGTGCCGCTGCGGCTGACGACACCGACGTGGCCTTGCTTGTGGATGCGACCGGGCATGATGCCGATTTTGCATTTGCCAGGAGAGATAACGCCGGGGCAGTTGGGGCCGATGAGGCGCGTTTTGTTGAAGTCGACGGTGGTGGCGGCGCGTACCATGTCGATGATGGGGATGCCCTCGGTAATGCAGACGACGAGCGGGATTTCGGCGTCGGCCGCTTCGAGAATGGCATCGGCGGCGTAGGGCGGAGGAACGAAAATTACGGAGGCGTTGGCGCCCGTGGCTTTGACGGCTTCTTGAACCGTGTCGAATACGGGGCGTTCCAGATGCTTGGTGCCACCTTTGCCAGGCGTCACGCCACCAACGACATTGGTGCCGTAGGTGATCATTTGTTGCGCGTGAAAGGTTCCTTCGCGGCCAGTAAAGCCTTGCACGATCAGCTTTGTCTTTTCATCTACAAGAACGCTCATCGCGCACCCCCTGCGAGAGCGACTACCTTTTGGGCGCCGTCTTTCATGCCGTTGGCGATGGTGAAGTTGAGGCCGCTGTCGCGGAGGATTTGCTGGCCGAGTTCGACGTTGGTGCCTTCCATACGAACGACTACCGGGACTTTTACTTGCAAATCTTTGGCGGCGGCGACGACGCCGGTCGCAAGAACATCGCAGCGCAATATCCCGCCGAAAATATTGATGAAGACGGCTTTGACTCCGGGATCGCCGATCAAAATGCGGAAGGCATTTTTCACTTGATCGGAGGAAGCGCCACCACCGACGTCGAGGAAGTTGGCGGGGGAGCCGCCTGCGTACTTGATGATGTCCATGGTGGCCATGGCGAGGCCGGCGCCGTTGACCATGCAGGCGACGGTGCCGTCGAGCTTGATGTAATTGAGGCCATACTTGGAGGCTTCGACTTCGAGCGGATCTTCTTCGTCGAGGTCGCGAAGTTCGCGGAGCTCTTTGTGGCGGAAGAGGCCGTTGTCGTCGAAGGTCATCTTGGCGTCGAGAGCGACGAGGCGGCCATCGGCGGTGACAACAGCGGGATTGATTTCGAGCATGGAAGAGTCGGTGTCGACGAACGCGCGATACAACGCTTGAAGAAATGGGCCGGCTTTCATGGCGACGTCGCCGGAAAGGCCCAGGCCGAAGACGAGTTTGCGCGCTTGATAGGGCTGCAAGCCGACGGCGGGGTGAATCGTCTCGCGCATAATGGCTTCGGGATGAGTCTTGGCGACTTCCTCGATGTCCATGCCGCCGGAGGCGCTAGCCATGAAGACGACTTTGCCGACGCTGCGGTCGACGAGGATGCTGAGATAGAGTTCCCGCTTAATGTCGAGGCCTTCTTCGATGAGGACGCGCTTGACGGTGCGGCCGCCAGGGCCAGTCTGCGCGGTGACGAGATTGATTCCCAGCATATGCGAAGCGATTTCCGCGGCTTCGTCGGGGGAATGGGCCAGCTTGACGCCGCCTGCTTTGCCGCGGCCGCCGGCGTGAATCTGGGCTTTGACAACGACAACGCTGGAGCGGAGCCGGGCTGCACCTTCGCGAGCTTCTTCCTTGGAAAAGGCCACTTCGCCGCGAGGAGTGGTGACACCGTAACGCGCGAGAATGGCCTTAGCCTGATACTCATGAATCTTCATCGGGGTTCCGTAGTGTTAGAATTTTCCTGTCGTCGCAAACATAAGAGTGTACTCGGAAAGTATAAAACGGAGCAAGGTTGCGACGGAATTTGCTGTAGCAGGGCCGTCGAATCGAGATGACAAAACTCTTAATTGATCGAGCCGTTTCCGGACATATCTTCCTGCGGGAAGAAGCGGAAACGGTTATGGAAGAGCTTCTCAGCGGGGGAGTCGAAACGGCGGATATCGTGCGGCTGCTGAGGGCGATGAACGGGCGGCCCGTGCGCGTAGAAGAACTGACTGGATTCGCGCTCGTAATGCGGAGGCACGCTGCGCAAGTATTCGCGAAAGGCGAAGCGCGGCCAGAAAACCTTGTGGACACGTGCGGGACAGGCGGCAAGGCTTTTGGAACATTTAACATTTCCACCGCGGCGGGGATTGTGGCGGCGGCGGCGGGAGCGCGGGTCGCGAAGCACGGCAATCGCGCGTCGCATTCGGGCAGCGGTTCCGCGGACGTGATGGAAGCGCTCGGCGTGCGGATCGATTTGCCCGTCGAACACTTTGGGCGGGCGATTCGCGAGATCGGAATAGGATTTTTCTTCGCGCGGGCGGCGCACGCGGCGGCGCACCACGCCGCGCCGGCGCGGAAGGAAATTGGTGTGCGCACGGTTTTCAATCTCCTCGGGCCCATGACGAATCCCGCCGGTGCCCGGTCACAGGTAGTTGGAGTTCCATCGGCGGACTTGATCGATTTGGTTGCTGAGACGCTTGCGGAGCTGGGCGTGGAGCACGCCTTCGTCGTTCACGGAGCGGGTGGGTTGGATGAGATTTCGCTTGCGGGAGAGACGCACGTTGCCCAAGTGAAGGGCGGAAGCGTGAGGCGGTTCCGCTTGACGCCAGAAGATTTCGGGGTTTCCGGTGCGCCAATCGATGCTATCAAAGGCGGAACCGCGCTAGAAAATGCAGCAACTATCCGAGCTATTTTGGGGGGCAAAGACGGTCCTCGGCGCGATATCGTGGTTGCAAACGCTGCCGCGGCGCTGGTCGCGGCAAACGTTGCATCGAGTTTTGGGGAAGGAGCCCGGCTGGCCTCGGCGGCTCTCGCCTCCGGGGCGGCCAAAGAAAAACTTGCGGCGCTTGCGGAGTTCACCCGACTGCAGGAGTAAATGCTTTCTGTAGCGACAGATTTTTCGCGCGGATGACCTAAGGCCGGTCGGGGCTTTCGAGGCCTTTGTGGATGGTCCAGATCGCGATTCCACCAACGATCACTGCGGCAGCCAGGTAGAAGCGGCTTTGACCAACGGCCAGAGGCGTATGAAATTGAGCCGCACCGCAAGCGCCTTTCCTGACGACGCGATAGGTCTTGCCCTCATCGAGGATCTTTGTCTCTTTGCCCGCGGTTACTTCGAGAGGCTGTGTGATTGCCGTGACGAGAACGTCGCAATCCTGGAGCGTCACTTGCCCGACGGTCAGCACCGGTGAATGCGGCCGGACGCGGACATCGTCGGCCTTAATCTCGACACCGGTTCCGTTTTCCGCACGAAAGGTAACGGTGCCGCGCTGGAGCGAGGGAGCGAGAAGCAAATTATCGTGGTTCATCCAAACGGTGCTTTGCTCGGAGAGAGTCAGCTGAACTTGACCAGAGCGGAGTGTCAGAGCTCCCTTGTCTTGCGTTTCCATGCGGTCGCCGTCAAACACGGTTGTTCCGATGGCGGCGTCGACGGTATTCAGACGCGCGTTTGTGGTTTGCAAAACGACGCCAGCCGGGGCGGTTTGCGCGGGCAGCGCGGCGCTTGGCAACAGGCAAGACAGGGCGGCAGCTAGAATACGACGGCTCATGATCGTGCAAAACCTCCGAGGGAAAGCGAATTCTTAGTTTTAGTTAATGACACGGCGGGCGCACTGGTACTTTGCGCAATTGGCTGTTACCGGGTTCCGCACAAATCGAGACTCCAAATGCCCGAAAGGACAGCTGTCCGTTGGGACAGGTAAGATTGGGAAATGAGAGCATTGCACGCGGGGCTGGTAGGATTGCGTGGCGGCGAATCTGTTACGCGAGTCAGAGGAGAACACTCTTGAAAGTCTTTGCGTTCGTATTAATCACTGGCGTTTTTTCTTTTCCGGCGCTTGCACAGAAGCCGACGCCGATTGCGCCAGCGCAAGTTGTTCAGGAAGTGCGCGACTACCGGACAGATCATGAAGATCGTATCGTGCGGGAGCTTGCGGAATTTCTTGCCATACCAAATGTGGCGAGCGATACGCCAAACATCCAGAAAAATGCGGAGCACCTGCGCGAAATGCTGGAAGCGCGCGGGATTGAAACGCACCTGCTGCCCATCACCGGACGCGGACCGGTGGTTTTCGGAAAATTGATCACGGCCACGGCTACACGCACCGTTATTTTTTACGCGCACTACGATGGCCAACCGGTCGATTCCGCTGCTTGGACGGACGGAACACCGTTTGAACCCGTGCTGCGGAGCAATTCGCTCGAAGCCGGTGGGAAACGCATCGCGTTTCCAGAGAACAGCGCGAAGAAGCCAGCGGTTTATCAGGATGACTGGAGGATTTACGCGCGATCGGCTTCCGATGACAAGTCGCCCATAGTGGCGCTGCTTGCGGCGCTCGACGCGCTGCGCGCGAAACAGATTCCGCTGGGAGTGAATTTGAAAGTCATTTTCGAGGGCGAAGAAGAGGCGGGCTCGACAAACCTGGCGCGCACTCTGGAGCTGCACAAAAATCTGCTTGGAGGCGATCTGTTGATTACCGCGGACGGGCCTGTGCATCAATCGGGGCGCCAGCTTGTGTTTTTTGGGAACCGCGGGGACATCGGTCTAGACATTACGGTGTATGGGCCGGTGAGAGCGCTGCACAGCGGGCATTACGGAAATTGGGCGCCGAATCCGGCGATGGAGCTTTCGCGATTGCTGGCTTCGATGAAGGATGCGGATGGGCGCGTGTTGATTGACGGATACTACGATGATGTGACGCCGCTCAGCGAGCTGGAAACGAAAGCACTTGGAGAGATGCCGGTGAATGACGCCGATCTCGAGCGGGAGCTGGGGATCGCGAAGCCGGAAGGCGCAGGAAAGAAATTAGTGGAGTTGCTGCAGGAGCCTTCGCTGAATATCCGCGGCCTGGCGAGCGCCTACGTGGGCGAGCATGCGCAAAACGTGGTTCCAGACAAGGCAGAAGCTTCGATCGACGCGCGTCTCGTGAAGGGAGAAGATCCCCACAAAAAATTCGAACAGATTGCGGCGTTCATTGCGAAGCAGGGATATTTCGTGATCGATCGCGAGCCAACGATGGAAGAACGGCGCACGCACGCCTTGATTGCGAAAGTCGTGGACCAAGGCGGTTATCGCGCTTCGCGCACGGCGATGGATTTGCCGGTGTCGAAGGCTTTGGTGAAAGTGGTGCAGGACGCCACCGGCGGCGATACGGTGATTGCGCCTACTCTGGGGGGAAGCGTGCCGATGTATATCTTTGAGGATTTGGGACTGCCGTGGATCGGCGTGCCAATCGTGAACTACGACAATCATCAGCATAGTTCGGATGAGAATTTGCGGCTGGGGCATTTGTGGCGGGGGATGGAAGTCTATGCGGCGATTTTGGCGGACTTGAATTGGTAAAAGAAAAGAATTTGACACAGAGGGCGCGGAGAACGCAGAGATCACAGAGATAAGAAGTTTTGGAGGAGCTGCTTGCCGGACGTCGTGAGAACGGATTCGGGATGGAACTGGACGCCTTCGATTTTGTGACGGCGATGGCGGAGGCCCATGATGATGCCGTCGTCAGTTTCGGCGGTAATGGTGAGCTCACGCGGGAGAGATTTGCGTTCTACGATGAGCGAATGGTAGCGCGTGGCGGTGAATGGCTCCGGCAGCTTACTGAAAATATTTTTGCCGTCGTGATGGATTTCGCTGGTTTTTCCGTGAAAGAGTTTCGGCGCGCGAATAATTTTTCCGCCGAACGCCGCTCCAATCGCTTGATGGCCCAGGCAGACACCCAATATTGGAAATTTCCCGGCGAGCCGCTCGATCAGTTCCACCGAAATGCCTGCCTCTTGCGGCGTGCAGGGGCCCGGCGAAATGACAATCTTCTCCGGTTTGCGCTTGGCAATTTCTTCCACGGAAATTTTGTCGTTGCGGTGCACTTCGACCTGGCAGCCCAGCTCCCCGAGATACTGGGCGAGGTTGTAGGTGAAGGAATCGTAGTTGTCGAGCAGCAAGATCACTTTATGGGACGCTTTCGCCGCACAATTTCGAGACTTCGTTTACTTCTCTTTTCCATGAGCCGCTTCCAGCGCTGCCAGCAACGCTTTCGACTTGTTCACGGACTCTTCGTATTCGCCCTCGGGCGTGGAATCGGCGACGATTCCGCCGCCGGCCTGCACGTGAGCCACACCATTTTTGATGACCATGGTTCGCAAAGCGATGCACGAGTCGAGATTGCCGGCGAAATCCAAGTATAGAACGCCGCCGGCATAAATGCCGCGCCGCGTGCGTTCGAGCTCTTCGATAATCTCCATGGCACGCACTTTCGGAGCGCCGGAGACGGTTCCGGCCGGGAAGCAGGCCATCAGCGCATCGAAGCAATCCACATCTTCGCGAAGGCGTCCACGCAAACTGGAAACAAGATGCATGACGTGCGAGTAGCGCTCGACCGTCATCAGCTTTTCGGGTTTCACCGACCCGTACTCGCAGACGCGGCCGAGATCGTTGCGCCCCAAATCGACAAGCATGATGTGCTCGGCGCGCTCTTTTTCGCTGGCGAGCATTTCTTTTTCGAGGCGCTGATCTTCGGCTTCGTTCTTGCCGCGCCAACGCGTTCCGGCAATGGGCCGGTAAAAAACATCACGGCCCTGCACTTTGACAAGCATTTCCGGCGAGCTGCCCACGACAGCGACATCATTCATCTGCAAATAAAAGAGATAAGGCGATGGATTGAGAGCGCGAAGTTCGCGGTAGACGTCAAACGGCGCAGCGTGCGTTTTGGCGGAGAAGCGCTGGCTGACCACTACCTGAAAGATGTCGCCGGCGCGGATATAGCTTTTGGCTTTGCGAACGGCCGCGAGATATTCGGCGCGACGAAAATTGGAGGTGACCCGCAGCGGCGCGCGGCGCTTTTTGTTTTTCTTTTTGGGCTGCTCCGCGGGAGAAGCCTGATCAAGCAACTGGCGTGTCTTGCGAATTTCGCGCACCGCGGCGTTGTATTTTGTGCGCAGGCTGCCTTCGCCCTGGGTGTACACATTGCGCACGATCCACAACCTATGCTGCACGTGATCGAACGCGATGAGGCCGTGATAGAACGTCAGCATGGCGTCGTACAGACCGATGTCATCCCGGAGGCGCTTGGGCAGCCGCTCGATGAGGCGGACCATGTCGTAAGAAAAATAGCCGATGGCGCCTGCGACTAGCGGAGGCAAGCCTGGCAAGCGCACTGGGCGGAAGCGCTCCATGCGGGCGCGAAGAAAGGTAACTGGATCGCGCTCTTCCCAAAGGATTCGATTGGGGCTTTCCAGCACGCAAGCGCCCCCGCCATACCGAAACACCTCCTCGGGGTTCGCGCCAGCGAATGTGTAGCGCGCGATTTTTTCGCCGCCTTCGACGCTTTCCAGCAAAAACGAGTATCGCGCGCCCTGGGCGATACGAAGATAGGCGCTGACAGGCGTGAGCAAGTCGGCGGGAAACACCTCGTAAACAGGGATGAGGTTTCCCTGTTTGGCGAGACGTTGAAATTCGCGGAAGTCCGGCTGAATCATGGGATCAATTTGCGGCCACAGTCTGGTTTTCCGAAGGCGGCATTATCGCATTTCTGGATTAACCGTGCTGGCGGGACCTTTCTTCCGCGCGCAACGCGCTGAGAACCGCTTTGCGCATGATCGATTCCGGCGCCCGCTGTCCCGTCCAGAGTTCCCATTGCGCGACGCCCTGCGGCACAAACATCTCGACGCCGGAAACGGTGGCGAGGCCTTTGCGGGCAGCGAGCTTCAGAAGTTGCGTCCTGTGTGGCCGGTTGATGAGGTCCATCACTACCCGGCAGTTGATCTCGCGCGGCGCGAGCGGCGATATTTTGTCGTGGGGATGCATGCCGACGGGGCTGGCGTTGAGGATGGCATCAAACGTTTCGGTCTTCAAGGCGCGGCGCGGAACGACTTCGCCGCCCACGGCCTTGGCCAATTCCTGCGCCGCCTTTTCGCGCCGGGCACAGATCCCAACCTGCGCGCCCGCTTCCACAAGAGCGAATGCCGCTGCTCGCGCAACGCCGCCCGCGCCGAAAATCAGGACGCGGGTTCCTTGCAGGCGAAGCTTCTTCTCGAGCGCGCGCAGAATGCCGATGTAGTCGGTATTGCTGCCAATTAGCGAACCATCGCGGCGAACGACGACAGTGTTGACGGCGCCAATTTCGGCGGCCAGCGGCTCGCATTCTTGCAAGTGTTTCAGGATGGATTGCTTGTGCGGAATCGTCACGCTGAACCCACGAATCCCGAACTCCGGCACCGCCTTCAGAAAATCGCGAAGGTCTTTCACAAGGAATGGCAGATAAACAGCGTCGAGGTTGCGCGCAATAAAGCCAGTGTTATGAAGAAGCGGCGAGAGAGAGTGCCCGACCGGATCGCCGATCACTCCAAAGACACGAGTGTCCCGTGTCAGCTTGTGAGCGCGGTAAAGATGTTTCAAGTCCTTCAACGAGACTTGGCCGGGAGCGGTGGCAGCCCCGATGGGTGCGTAAGCCAGCGCGCTTCCTTCTCGCAGCGCGAGCACACGCGCCGGAAGGCCGACTTCGCCCATGGGCACAGCAACAAGGTCTGGCGAGCGACGAGCCAACTGAACCAGCCGGAGACTATCGCTGTAGCTACGCGCTGTTGCGGCGATCTTTCGGGCGTCGGTTTGAGCGCGCGCGGCGTGGCTTGAAGAAGGAAGCCGTGCGGGCATACGCCGGAAGTCATGCAAAGAGAGCAAGATATGGGGTGGCAAGCCGAGCGTGCGCAGAGCTTGTCCACGCGGCAGTTCTCGCAGCGTCTCGATTTCCAGGTCGCACCACGAACAGCCCGCCTCGCGCGCCTGATTCAGCCAGTAAAGTTCGGCCTTAACGCCGCCTATGAGCTTGCCCCCTCCGGCGCGGCGGCGGCAGGTAGCCAGAAACGTGGCCCCGCGCGGCTTGTTCCGTTTCAGCCAAACCAGGAAGTGGGAACGCTCGGCATCGCTGCGTAGCCAGTCCAATCGCAGCTCAATGGTGGGGGTTTCGCGAAGCCCCGCCCGTACCAAATTGGCGAGCTCCGGGGCCGTGGAGGCTGCGGCGACCGCGCAAATGCGGCGAACGCCCTCCCCAAACGGCATGTCCCGGCTCTCGGTTCTTGGCATATTATTGAAAATACGGCTTCTAGCCCTCAGTGTCAAAAGTGTAAAGCACCCCCGGCGTATTTGTTGACGCCCGGGGGGTACCCTGCTATTTTCGCTAAGAATCGTCCCCGCACGGCCGGTTAGGCGTGTTTTGAAGGAGTCTCGGAATGCGCGCTAAATTAGCTGTTCTCTGCACGTTTGTCTTTGCAGGCGCCGGAGTTTGCTCGGCGCAGTCTGCCCCCTCCACTCAGGCAAGTTTCTCGACGGTCTATTGTTCAGGCTTCGTCACGGACCAAAAGGTCCCCGATGCCACACGGATGGTTTCCGGCGAGCAGAGCAACGTCAAAATATTATTCGCGCGCGGCGATATCGTGACCATCAATCGCGGCCAGGACAAAGGAGTCCGTGTCGGCGATCGCTATTCCATCGTGCGGGCAGAGGCGGATCCGATGGAAGTGAACTGGTTCAAGTGGCAGGCCAAGCTGATGAAGGCGATGGGAACGCACTATTTGGATGCCGGTCAGATTCGCGTCGTGAATGTGCAGGCGAAGACGGCGTCCGCGGAAGTGACGCTATCCTGCGACTACATGCAGCGCGGCGATATCGCCCTCCCGTTTCAAGAGAGGCCCGAGCCAACCTTTAAAGACCCCGCCACCTTTGACCATTTCGCGCCAGTGAGCGGCAAGCCCGTGGCGATGATCGTTCAATCCAAGGATTATCAACAATCCGCTGGGCAAGGGAACACGGTTTACGTGAACCTCGGGACTGAAAAAGGCGTGAAAGTTGGGGACTATTTCCGAGTCTTCCGCTACCAGGGTACTCTCGCGGAACTTGTCACCCAGACAAAGGATTTCCAGGACCGCCTGTACGGCTTTGGCAGCTCGCCTTCGCGTTATAGATGGAATGATTTGCCCCGGGAGGTGCTGGGCGAAGGCATGGTCATTAACGTGAGCCGCAACTCTTCGACCGTCTTCCTTACTTTTACATCTGCGGATGTTTACGCCGGGGATTACGTCGAAGTCGAATAACGGAAGTTGGTCAAAAACAGGATCTACGAGCCCGCAGCGAAATATTCCTCGCGCGGGCTTTTTCTTGTCTTGAGGCGGCTCGCTAGCTAGTTCGTCTCGCGGCTCGCGGGTAGCTCGGGCGCAGTTTCACTCCTCCGAAAAAACCTCGCAGGTGAACCCCAGGATTTTTGTCTCCGGCTCCTTCCATGCCTGGAGGCCCAGCCCAGCCTTGCGGCAAGTCTCCTCTAGAAATTGTTCGCGGGTGAGTTTGTGTTCTACCGCCACTTGGGGCAGCAGCAGCCCGCGCTTTCCTCCTTGAGCCACCACCAAACCGTGCTTCCCAATCTCGATGCTCTCGGAGCGAATCGGTTCGACTCCAGATAACACAGAGATTTCGATCTTCAGGTCTCCCAACTCCTCCGGGCGGACCGGCGAAAATCGCGGATCCTGCAGGGCCGCGCTAGCGGCGCATCGCGCAATGGACTCGGCAAGAGGCTCGAATGCTTCGACGACGCCGATGCAGCCGCGCAAACGCCCGCGGGCATGAATCGTGACAAACACTCCGCGTGTTTCCGCAAAGACTCCACTCAGAGGAACGCTTAGCGCGGGCTTTTGTGGGGAAACAGCATCGGAGATCGCCCGGCGCGCCAACGCGAGCAACGCGCAGCGATCTGTTTCAGAGAGGAACAGCATCCTCGGACTTTTTGTGGCTCTCCATCATGCGCAGTTTGCGGCGCTGCTTGATGCGGTCGTCGAGATGGCCCCAGAACTTGAGGAAATATTGCGCGGCGGACACCAGCGCGCTTATGACAACCAGCCAGAGAAGCAAGAGACCCAGGTGGTTCAGCAAGGGGTGTTGCTCTTGCCGCGCTGTGGCAATCAGAACTGCCACCGCGCACACCTGCAAAACCATTTTGGTCTTGCCCAACACCGACGCCGCGATCGTGAATCCTTCTGCGGAAGCAATATTACGCAAACCAAGCACCGTGAATTCACGCCCGATAATGATGACGACCATCCACGCCGGGACGAGGTGCATGTCCACAAGGGAAATAAACGCAGCCGAGATCAGCAGTTTGTCCGCGATGGGGTCCAGGAGGATCCCGAGAGTCGTCACTTGAAGGCGTCGGCGCGCAAAATACCCGTCGGCCCAATCCGTCGCCGCTGCCACAAGCAGGATCAAAACTCCCCAAAACTCGAAATGCATGGGGAAGCCGCGGAATTCGACGTTGGGACTCTTCGTGAGCAAGACGGCAATCAGCAGGGGAACGAAAAAGATGCGCAGAACCGTCAGCGAGTTGGGGAGATTCATAGGAACGTCGCGGAAGAGATGCCGCCCCTGAGGCTTCAGCTACCGCTTGCCTGACTATAGACTCCTCGATGGCAGGCGTCAACGTCTCTGGAAGGCTGGACTGGCGGGAGGTCCGGTACTGTAACGTCAACAACCAAAATGAGTTGCGCTAGTGGGGGGGTCCTGTACTCATGCGGCGGCCCGTTGCTGCAAACCTGTGCAAATGTCGAAAAGCCGTTATCAAGGTCAGGGGTTGTTGAAGGTCATTGCCCGATGCCTGCGGGTCCAGATAAAGCCATTATATTCAGCGTGTTACAGGAACAAATGTCAAGGAAGTGACGGACTTTCGGAAAGACAAACTGTTTCACAATTTTCCGCACGTTTCAGTTTCCACAAGGTTTCCACAGCAAGGCACCCTTCGAGAAACGCCGCAAACCCTTCAGAAATGACCCATTTAGCCGCCGAACCGGTGAGAATTCTCTCCTCCAGGCCGGAGTTACTTTGGCACAAACAGCAGGCTGGACATCAAATCGCGCGCGGCCCTCGCAAAATTCGGGCGGGGAGAAAAAAAATGGACTTCACAAACGACAATACGCCTTCCACGGCGATGCCCACGATGCGAAACGGCAGCAGAATCAGCCAAACAAAGGGATAGAGAATCAACGCAAGCAGAGCAAGCGGCCAACAGAAGCACAGCAAGATTCACCAAAGCAGGAATCCGGCCATAGCAACCACCTCACTTCTTATTACGCACGCACACGCTTCGAAGTTCCCTTATTCGCAAAAGCACTCAGCTGCAGCTTGCGAGCGATCGACACCGGAACTTCCGCATCCAGCAGCATGTGCGAGTCCTCAACTTCGGAATGCAGCACGCGGCCAAGCGCATGAACCAAGGCCAGAGTCCGGCCCTCCGCCAGCGGAAGCCGCAACGACATGGTCACGACAGGATCGACCGGCAGCGCCGCATCCATCCGTCCCAGCAAGTCCTCGATGCCTTCGCCCGTGAGGCCAGAGACTAGCACAGGTCCGTCATTTATTCCCACACCCGTCCTATTGTGATGGATCAGTTCCGCTCTCTGCTCCTTTGAAAGGCGGTCCACTTTATTGAAAACGCGGAGCCTGGGCCGTTCCTCTACGCCGAGGTCCTTCAGAATCTTGTCCACTTCTTCGTCCAGTTCGTCATGATGCGGGTTAGAGACGTCGGTCACCTGAAGAATCAGCGCGGCTTCCTGCACTTCTTCCAGCGTCGCGCGAAACGCCGTTAGCAATCCCTTCGGCAAATCGCGGATAAATCCCACGGTATCCGAAACGAGGACGCGGCGGTTCGACGGCAAACGAATCGCGCGAATTGTTGGATCCAGCGTGGCGAACATCCGCGACGAAACCAGGACTTCCGCGCGGCTCAGCGCGTTGAACAGAGTCGACTTCCCCGCGTTCGTGTAGCCTACGAGAGCGATTGTCCCGAGTGGCACGGCGTTACGGGCTTCGCGCCGCAAAGCACGCTGCTTGCGGATGTCTTCGATGCTCTTTTGAATTTTGCCCACGCGGTCGCGAATGCGCCGCCGGTCCGTTTCCAGTTTCTTTTCGCCAGGCCCGCGTACGCCGATGCGCCCCGCTCCTCCGCCCGCCCCACCGGAGCCTCCGCCGCCACTCTTGCCGCCAAGGCGCGACATGGAAGCGCCCTTGCCCGTGAGCCGCGGCAGCATGTAGTTCAACTGCGCGAGTTCAACTTGCAACTGCCCTTCGCGGCTGCGAGCGTGTTTCGCAAAAATATCCAGAATCAGCTGCGTGCGGTCGATCACCCGGCGCTCGGTGGCGGCCTCGATGTTCCGTTGCTGCATGGGCGAGAGGTTGCTGTCGAAAATAATCAGCGGCGCGTTGTGCGCGGTAGCCTCCGCGCGAATCTCGTCCAGTTTGCCACGCCCCACGAGCGTCGCCGGGTCCGCCGATTCGCGCACTTGAAACACCGTACCAGCGATTTCCGCTCCCGCGCTGCGTGCCAACTCGACAAGCTCTAAAAGCGATTCCCTTCCCCGCTCGCCGGCGGGCATGCCAGGAAAGCGCGGCGCGCGCTTCCAGCCCAAGCCAACAAGCAACGCTCGATCGGCAGTAGAAGTAGAAACGGGTTGTGAAGTTTTGGTCACGGAGTCAATCCTGAATCCATTGCGCGGCGGGGGTCATCAAGGAGAGGGTCTTTCTTCACCTGCGGCCATTATACGCGCTCAGCACGCCCGAGGCGACATCAGCGAGCCTTTCTGACGAAGCCACTCAAAAGCATCGCGCTGGACTTGCGGATCATCGCCAAAGCCTGCGAACCAGCGCACCCCAGGATCTTTTCGGAACCACGTTAGCTGGCGTTTTGAATAACGCCGCGTGGCTTGCTGAATCGCTGCTCGCGCTTCATCGAGATTCTTCTCTCCCCGAAGAACTTCGCGCAGCTCGCGATAGCCGATAAAGTCGAAAGGCTTGGCATTGTCTACCAAACCGCTCCCCACTAGGCGCTGCACTTCCTCTATCCAACCTTGCACCAGCATTGCGTCCGTGCGGGAATGAATGCGCTCGTTGAGAGCCTCGCGCGACGGCATCAGGCCAATTTTCAGTGCGCGCCAACCTGCCAGCGGCGTGCGTCCCGTGCGATGCATTTCCGAAACAGGCCGCCGCGCCAGCACACAGACTTCGATCGCGCGAATCAATTTTTGCTCGTCCGCCGCTGCGATTTTCCCCGCTGTTTCCGGGTCGAGCCGCTCGAGCAAACGATGTAAGTAGCCCGGCGCGTGTTTCGCCGCACTCGCGCGCAGCCGTTCGCGCAATTCCTCCGAGCGCTGCGGAACCTCGGCCAGCCCTTCGAGCAGCGCCCGCAAATACAATCCGGTGCCGACCGTCAAAACTGGCAGCCGTCCCCGCATGCGCAAATCGGCCAGCACCGTTGCCGCCATTTGGCGATATCCGCCGGCCGTCGCTTCCTCGGCCGGCGTCAAAACGTCAATGAGATGATGCGGGATGCCGTGCCGCTCGGAGACTCGCGGCTTGGCCGTGCCGATATCGAAGCCGCGATAAAGTTGCGTTGAATCGCAAGCCAGCACTTCTCCGCCAAATTGTTCCGCCAGCCACACCCCGAGCGCAGACTTCCCCGACGCCGTTGGCCCCACCACGGCAACCAGCGGCAGTTCAGCTGTCCCAGGATTCATCGAAACAGGATATGCCAAGCGCGGATAAGCAACACAACGAACACAACGAGAGCAAGAAGGAGACTACCGAGTACTTGCTGGCGAACGAGTTTCAACGATATGCGTCTTCGATCGGCAGATTGTACAAGAACATGATGCGAATCTCGATGTACGGCCCGTGGAACGCCGTCGGCAGCGGTTCAAACGGATTCGACGAGCGGATCGCGGAAACCGCCGCGCGGTCCAACGGCTCTTTTCCCGAGCCCATCTCGCGCGACGGGTCGTCGTTCGGCACGCTTCCGTTGGCCATGATTTTAAATCTCAGCAAAACCCGGCCACGGTCTCCCAGCAACGCCGACTGCGGCATCACCGCATACCAGTTCCGCCGCACGTTCTCCAGCATGCGGTGCATGTAGTCGCTGAAATCCACGCCTTCGGTTGGCGTCAAAATCTCGTAGCCATTCCCGAAGGAGCCCGAGCCTTGCCCTGGAGGCCCTCCGCCCGGCGTGCCGCTCTGCCGCGGTCCCGGCCCAGTGATGGCGCCGCTCCGGCCGCCACCGCTGCTCGGCGCCTTCAGTGCTTCGTGGACGGCATCATCGATCGTGGGCGCCTTGGGCAACACCAGCCCGTGCTGCGGCTTGGGCATGTCCGGCGCGTCCAGTTTCAGCGGCGCTTTCGGAGGATCCGTCTTGGGCGTAGGCGCTTCCACCTCATGCGGAGTCACCTGTATTTTCGGTGCGGGGGCGTCCGGCAATTCTCTCTTCGGAGGCTCGGGCCTCGGCGCTGGCTGCGGCACCGGAGGCGCCACCTTGTTGATAACCTTCGGGTCCACGTGAACCACAGGGGGCGCCGGCCGCGCGGCCGGTTTTGGCTTTGGCGCGTACGAGCTCTCCGGCGGAATCCACGTCAATTGCCGGTTAGCGAGATCGATTTCCTGCTGCGTTGGCACATGCGGCGGAAATAGCTTCGCCTGCAGCAAAATTGCCGCAATCAGCACGATGTGAAACACGACCGACGAAACGCGCGTGATCAAATCCCATTTTGTTTTCTCTTCCGTCTGCGGCTTGGTGAGCAGGTTTACTTCGCCGGTCATGAACACGTCGAGGTCGACGATATCCGCCGGAGGTATCAGTGGGCCTTCTCTCAACGCAGGCGGCGCCGCCCCTTGCGGCACGGTGATCCGCGCGTCCATGTCCGTCGGCTGGACGGGGATCGAAGTGTTTTCTACAACGTTGTACGCTTCCGGATTTACATCGCGCGGCACAACCACGCGCGCGGCAATCGACTCCAGCGGCAGCGACCGGGGAATGCTCGATTTTCCATCCAGCTCGACGATCGGCAGCATCGCCGGCACGAGCGTGCGCTCGTCCAGCGTCGTCGGACGCCTCCGCTGCGAAGGCGGCGCATCCGCGGCCGGCGGACGGGAACCGAGCGGTACGAGGGTCCGAGGTATCATTTTCCTGCTTTCTCGTGCGAGGCGAACGCTGCTACTTGGACGCGCGCGCCGTGCTCCTGGATGCTCGTCATTACGCGGCTTGCCAGTTCCAAAGCCGCGCGGCCGGCCGCTCCGTTGGTGCGCGGCTCGCGGCGGGTGCGCACCGCTTCGAGGAACGCCTCCAGCTCCGCGTGCAAAGGTTCCTCATTCGGAGCGGGCAATTTTTCAAACGAAAACTCCGGCTGGGGTCCAGGCCGCTTCACGCCGACGCGCAAAGCATCGCGCCGCGCGTAATCCAGCGAAATGTACTCGTGTTGTTGGAAAAATCTCATCTTGCGAACGCGTTCCGTCGAGACGCGGCTGGCTGTCACGTTAGCCACCGCGCCCCCCGCAAACTCCAGCCGCACGTGCGCGATATCCACTTTGTCCGTCAGCACAGGAATGCCTACCGCCTTCAATTCCGTCACCGGCTCCTTCACCAGCGCCAGCAGAATGTCCAGATCATGGATCATCAGGTCGTAAATCACTTCCACGTCGAGGCTGCGCGGCGTAAACACTCCCAATCGGTGCACTTCGAAAAAAAGCGGCCGGTTGAGTATCGGCTCGACCGCTGCCACCGCGGGGTTAAACCTTTCGACGTGCCCCACCTGCAAAATCCGCTTGTGCCGCCGCGCCGCTTCCAGAAGCGCATCCGCTTCCGAAAGATTCAATGCCATGGGCTTTTCGACGAGGACGTCCAGCCCGCTCTCCAGCAACCGGCAGCCCACCTCCGCGTGCGCCACGGTCGGCACCGCCACGCTTACGGCATCGGCAAGTTCGCGCACTTCCTCGAAGCTGCGCAGCGCCCTGGTTTGAAATTCTACTGCGACAGCTTCCGCACGAGCTTGATCGCGGTCGTAAACGCCAACGAGTTCCGCGCCTTCCAGCTCGCGATACACTCGCGCATGATTGCGCCCGAACTCCCCTGCTCCGACGACAGCGGCGCGGACTTTCTTCGTCTCTCGTCCTCCGCCGCTCATTCCTTATTCATTCCCTCTGAACCGCTCTTCGGTTCCGCAATCGTTGCGGGCGCAAACGCTTGAATCGCAATGCCCGCCGCGTCGGCCAACTCAATCAGTTTTTGACGGTCAAACAGCAAGGTGCGTCCCGCATCCACCGCCAGCGCGGTAACATGGGAGCTCTTCATCTGTTCGATGGTCGGCAATCCCACCACAGGTACATCAAACCGCATGTCCTGGCGCGGCTTGCTCACTTTCACCACCACCAGCGGCTTCCCTCCAACGATGCGCGCCGCCCTTGCAATCGTCTCGTCCGTGCCTTCCATCGCCTCCACCGCAACGCAGGCTTGCTCCGCAATCACCACCGTTTGCCCAATGTCCATGCCCGCGATCTGGCGTGCCACGCTGTGTCCGTACGCAATATCAGCTTTTTCCTGTTCGTTGGGCACGCGGCGCGTCAGCACGCCCGGCTCTGGCAGCAGCGGTTTCAGAAACAGCGTCGAATCCACCAATTGAATCCCTTCATCCTGAAGCACGCGCGCGACCGCGCCGATCAGCGAATCGGTATTTTTACGTGGAAGCGAGAAGAGCAGTTTCGCCAATTTCCAGTCCGGCCGGATCGCGCTGAAAATTTTGCTGTGCTTTACCTGTCCGGCCATCACCGCCTGCGTCACGCCTTCTTTGTGGAGCAAGTCGATCGTTTTGCTTAGTTCGCCGAGGCTCACCCAATGCAGCCGCTTTGCGCTTTTTTCCAGATCAGGAGAGGCCTCTTCTTTTATCGCGATCACCGCCATCTCGATGCCCTGGCTGCGTGCGCCTTCCAGCACAAGAAACGGGAAGCGCCCGTTCCCTGCGATAAGTCCCCATCCTGTCGAGTTTGCAGTGAAGTCCGGCATGAGATGAAAGGTAGGCGGTAACGCGCTACTTCACAATTCCGCGTTCCGCGCTCTCGATGAATCGGATCAGTTCCTGTACATCGTCCGAGCCGGCCAACTTCGCTCGCATTTCCGCGAGCGCTTGCGTGGTATTCATTTTCGAGCGGCTCAGCAAACGAAAAGCCCGATCCAGCACCTGCACCCGTTCTTTCGAAAAGCCTTTGCGTTCAAGCCCGATGGTATTGACTCCGTAGCTCTTCGTTTCCCGCTCCGTCACGACGCGCGAAAACGGCGGCACATCCTGCACAATCACCGTGCAAGCCCCCACGTACGCGTAACGCCCCACTCGGCAGAATTGGTGCACCACGGAAAACGACCCGATCGTGGCGAAATCCTCCACCGCCACATGCCCTGCCAGGGTCGCTCCATTTACAAACAGCGTCTGATTGCCAATCTGGTCGTCGTGCCCTACGTGCGAGTACGCCAGAAAAAAATTTTCGTTGCCGACCCGCGTAACCCCGCCACCCTTCACCGTCCCGCGGTTTATCGTCACGTACTCGCGAAATATATTTCCGTCGCCCACCGCCAATTCCGTACGTTCGCCGCGAAACGTGTAATCCTGGGGATCCCCGCCCACCGCACAAAAGGAATGGAATACATTGTTGCGCCCGTACTTCGCAGGCCCGCCTACCGACGCGTGCGGATGCAGAACGCATCCCTCGCCCAACTCCGCCTCATCCCCCACGATCGCGTAAGCCCCGACTTTCACTCCCGCGGCAAGCTTCGCACTCGATGCGACGACCGCCTGCGGATGAATCTCCGGCTTACTCATTTTTCGGATTCAACCGCTTTCGTCTTCGACACAAAATCCCGGTCCACCATCTTGCACATCAGCGTCGCCTCCGCCGCCAGTTGCCCGTTCACCGTGGCCTTCCCTTCCAGCTTGCAGAAATCGCCTCGCCACGATTTCACCGTAACCTCCAGCCGCAACTGGTCGCCGGGCACGACCGGCCGCCGGAACCGCGCTCCATCCACCGCCACAAAATAAAGTAGCTTGTTGTCCCGGTCCGGAATCTCCAGCAACAGCAGCAATCCGCCCGTCTGTGCCATGGCCTCAATAATCAAAACGCCCGGCATGATGGGCTTTCCTGGAAAATGTCCCTGAAAATGTGATTCATTAATCGTTACATTCTTCACGCCGACGATGTACTTCAGCCGCTCCATCTCCAAAATCCCGTCCACCATCAAAAACGGATAGCGGTGCGGCAATATCTTCTGAATCTCCACAACGTCGAGTATCATCCCTGCTCCCCATCGCGCCACAGATCCTTACTGCGGCGCCTCACTCTTCCCCGGCAAACTTCCTATTATATGCGAACCCGCCTCAACCGTGATACGCGCTCTTCCTCACGGCAGCAGGTCAGTTCCCGGTAACCGCTGCCAGGCACTTGCCCGTTGGCACCGCATAGCTGATAGCAGTTGTTGCTTTGTGCGGCGGACGACCGAGGATAACTCCATCACCGTCAATCGCTCTGCCATCCTTGACAATTCCCACTCATCGGTCAAGATAGAGTCCCCTTCAGAAGACTCCTATTTTCTGACTCCGCCCTTTCCCCGCCGATTCTGGCCGGCGTCCTGAATAGCAGAAGAGGTTCTCTCTCCTTCTCATCGATGCGGATTTGGGGCAGTGCTCCGCGGTGCGTCGTACCCGCGCGGTGGAGGGTGTCATGAATCTTTTCAGACAATTGTTCATGTCCGGGGGCTTTCAGCCACACGGTTTCTGCTACCAGTGGAATTCGGGCCTGGTGTGGCTGAATGTCGTATCGGATGCACTCATCGCGCTTGCATATTTCACTATCCCTTTAACCCTTCTCAGGATTATCCGTAAGCGCCGCGACCTTCCTTTCAGTTGGATGTTCGCGCTCTTTGGAGTCTTCATCATCGCGTGCGGTACCACACACGTCATGGAAGTCTGGAACTTATGGCATGCGCAATATTGGCTGGCCGGAGCAGCTAAAGCCGTCACCGCGGCAGCTTCCATATCTACCGCTGTTCTGTTGGTCCTGCTTACGCCCGAAGCAATTCGGCTTCCCAGCTCCAAACAATGGACTCAGGCAAAAACGGAACTGGCAAAAGAAAGCGAGGAGCGGAGACAGGGCGACGAAAAGCTTCGACTATTTGTACTGGGAGTGAAGGACTACGCAATCCTGATGCTGGACGCGGAGGGCCGCGTGACCACGTGGAACGACGGGGCAGAGCGCATCAAGGGCTACCGCGCGGACGAGATCATCGGCGAGCACTTCTCAAGGTTCTATACGGCGGAAGCTGTCGCACAGGGTAAGCCTTCCCACGGACTGAAGATTGCCTCAGTAGAGGGACGCTTTGAAGAGGAAGGCTGGCGCGTCCGGAAAGACGGCTCCTTGTTTTGGGCCAATGTGGAGATCACCGCGCTGCTGGATATGTCAGGGCAGCTGCGGGGATACGGTAAGGTGACGCACGATATAACCGAGCGCAAAAGGGCGGCTGAAGCGCTTAGAGAGAGCGAAGAACGGCTCCAGATGGCAGTTGACGCCGCACAATTCGGCGTGTGGGATTTGGACCTCATCAGCGATCGGGCATTTCGTTCGCCGCGGCATGATCAGATTTTTGGGTACGAATCGCTCCAGCCCGAGTGGGGCATGGAAATTGCCGAGCATCACATCGTCCCCGAGGACAGGGAGCGCTTTCGATCGAGCTTTGCGGAAGCGTTCAAGTCCGATGACTTCTTCACGGAATGCCGTATCAAACGGGCCGCTGATAAGTCTCTCCGCTGGATTTGCGCTCAGGGGCGTGTCTACCGGGACTCTTCGGGGAAACCTGTACGCATGATGGGGGTTGTTTCCGACACCACCGACCGCAAGAGAGGTGAACAGGAGCTGTCGCGAACCAATGCCGAACTCGCTGCCGCCAACAATGAACTGGAGTCATTCAGCTATTCGGTTTCGCATGACCTGCGAGCTCCGCTTAGGACCATCGACGGGTTCAGCCATGCCTTGCTGGAAGATTGCGGTGACCGACTCGATGAGACGGGAAAAACTCACCTGAATCGAATACATACCGCGACGCAACGCATGGGCATGTTGATTGACGACCTTTTGAACCTTTCGCGGCTATCCCGCACCGAGATGCATACACAAAGTGTCGATATCAGCGCAATGGCGTTCTCCGTGGCGGGCGACCTTCAGAAGAGTGAGCCTGAACGGCATATTGAACTGTGCGTCGAACATGGCCTTAAGACAACTGCGGACCCGGGATTGTTGCGGGCCGTTCTGGAGAACCTGCTGAGCAATGCCTGGAAATTTACGTCCAAGCGGGCGTCCGCGCGTATCGAGTTTGGCGTGACCCACGAAGATGGAGCCCTGGTGTATTTCGTGAAAGACGACGGCGCGGGATTCGATCCAGCCTATGCGGACCGGCTATTCGGTCCGTTCCAGCGGCTTCACTCGATGAGTGAGTTTGCGGGCACGGGGGTAGGTTTGGCCACGGTGCAACGGATCGTTCACCGTCACGGCGAGCGTATCTGGGCGAAGAGCGCGGTGGACCATGGTGCGACTTTTTATTTCACGCTGAGTGGTGCAGCTAGCTAAGGAGCGGTGATGAAAAAGAATCTGATTATGCTGGTCGAAGACAATCCGGACGACGAAGCCCTCACGGTGCGTGCGCTAAGAAAAAACAAGATTGTGAACGAGGTGGTGGTGGTGCGCGACGGCGTCGAGGCTCTGGATTATCTGTTCGGCGAAGGCATCCATGCAGGCAGCGCCCCTAAGGAAATGCCGCAGGTCGTTTTGCTGGATTTGAAGCTGCCCAAGCTGGATGGGCTGGGGGTTCTTCGCCGCCTTCGCGCCGATGAGCGGACAAAACTGCTGCCGGTCGTCATTCTCACGTCTTCGGTCGAGGAGCAGGATCGCATCAACGGCTATGGGTTGGGAGCGAATAGTTACGTACGCAAGCCGGTTGACTTTGACGAGTTTGTTGATGCGGCAAAGCAACTCGGTTTGTACTGGCTGGTTCTGAACGAGCCGCCACCAAGGAGAGTCTAGATGCAAGTTTCCATTCGATTGTTGATTGTTGAAGATTCGGAGGACGATGCAGCGCTCCTGCTCCTGCTTCTCCGGCAGGCAGGATTCGAGGTCCAGTCCGAGCGAGTGGAGTCAGCTGGCACTTTGGCCAAGGCTCTCAATAAAAACTGGGACATCGTTATCTCGGACCATTCCATGCCGCACTTCTCGGGAACCGAGGCGCTGAAAATGGTAAGAGCGAGAGACGCCGACGTTCCCTTCATTTTCGTATCTGGCACCATCGGAGAAGATGTGGCCTCGGAGGCCATGAGGACCGGTGCTCAGGACTATGTGATGAAGACAAATCTCAAGCGCCTGGTTCCGGCAGTTGAACGTGAGCTACGGGATGCGGGAGAACGCAAGGAGAGAAAGCGGCTGGATCAGCGCGTGCAGCAATTGCAGAAATACGAAGCCATAGGGAGGCTAGTGGGGGGGATCGCGCACGATTTCAACAATATGATCGGCGCGATCCTTGGTTGGGCGGAAATGGGCTGTCAAGAAACGAAACCTGAGAATGGTCTACACGATCGTTTTCAGAAGATCCGCGACCAATCCGTGCGGGCTGGAAAATTGACTTCTCAACTCCTCGCGTTTGCTGGAGGGCAAATTCTGCAAACTCGAAAGATCAATCTGAATATTCTTGTCAAAGAAGAAATGAGTCTTTTAAGCAGAATAATCGGGGAGGATATCGAAGTACGCGTTCTTGTTGCTCCGGACCTCCGCGTCACGCTCGCTGATCCTTCGCAGATCGAACAAGTGTTAATGAATCTCTGTCTTAACGCGCGGGATGCCATGGCGGAAGGAGGACAAATGCTCATTGAGACTCAAAACGTCGAGCTTGGAGCGGAATTCTGCCGCAGCCATGCTTATGGCCGGCCGGGGAGTTATGTCCTGTTAGCGGTAACGGACACCGGCGTCGGTATGGACACAGCGACGATGGATAGCATGTTTGAACCTTTCTTCACGACAAAAGAGACAGGAAAAGGAACTGGACTTGGCCTCGCCACCGTACAAGGCATTGTGAACCAGCACGGCGGATTCATCCTCACAACCAGTGAACCCGGAAAAGGGACCTCGTTCCAGGTTTATCTTCCTGCCGAAAGTGGGGACCATGAACCCGACGATATAGCGCATGACAATCAGCCTTTGCGGGGCACCGAAACCATCCTGTTGGCCGAGGATCACGACGGACTTCGAGATACGGCGCAGGAAATGTTGCAGGCGCTGGGCTATCGCATACTTGCCGCGCCTGATGGTACGAAAGCTCTCGAGCTCTTTAGACTGCACGCCGACCAGATCGATTTGATTGTTATGGATGTCGTGATGCCTTCGCTGAGCGGTCCAGAAGCCTATTTGGAAATATGCGCTTTTCGGCCTGGCGTTCCAGTGATCTTTACGACCGGCTACACGCCCAAAGCCAGGGCGCTTGTCTCCATGGTCGAGAGAGGTGCAGCGGTCCTGCGTAAACCATATAGTCTTTTGAGTCTTAGCCAGTTGGTTCGGGGCGCACTGCTACCGCGACTCGTGGTATGAAGCCCTCGACCTTCGTCCGTGCCAACGAAAAACGCTTCATCATTCGCGACGACTCACTCCCCGCACTCCGGTCGGAGGAGATGGGAAGTTTCTGTCTTGCTTGTGGCGATTCTGAGTGGATGACGGGCTAACCGGGAGTAATCAGGGTCAGAGGGGCCCATTGTCGGAGATCGCGATTGTCTCAGTCCACTTGCCCCTAAAGCGCAAAGGCGATCCTTCCGCCCAGCCTCCAGCATCGGGACGCTCGCGTCCCATGGGCGGTTTTTTTTGCCATATTTCCCCGATTTTTTCCTTGACAGATTGTTACTTCTGCTGTACAGTAGCCCTTGGATATTCTTGTATATTGGTCCCATACCGTCGGCATCTTGTAGGCGTTTTTGTTTTCCGGGTAGCACAGACACTCTTGCCTGTGCGCTTTCCGCTTCCATACCCCAAACCCTTTGAATGCAATGCTTACGTGCCGAGTCCGCGCACTGCACAACTTTGGTGCAACCGAGCGCCCGCAAGTCCTTTAGCAGCAACACTTGCGAGACTGTCCGCAACCATTGATTCTAGACCACCTACAAAACGCTATCTCGTTTAGATGCAACACTTACGAAAAAAGAGGGGGGGCAGCCTCGGAGCATGGCTACCCGGGATAACCGCTCTGTCTTCTGCGGAGGTTCCGTGAGGCTCCATCCGCTCAATCGAGACTCCATCCGGCAAGTCGGCCCGGTCGGCACCTTCGTCTTCCTCGCCCCAACGTCGGCTGAACTGCAGATTCTCTCGCTCCTTCCAGCCCGCGGGCGTTTGCTCCTGCTGCCCGTCATTGTTAGCATGTCCCGGCCATGCCGCACATCAACTACCTCAAAGAATTCTTACGCCTTCTGAAACCGCGTTTGCCCGAGATGCTTTCCACTCTCCAGAGACTCGTCCTGGCGGAATCTCCCAGCCTTGAAAAAGTCCCCTCCGGCCGTTGCTGCAGCTTGCTGGCCGCCGAATGGCGCAAGCGCGGCGCGCAGGTCGAGCGCATCGCGCAAAAGCTACGCGGCGATCAACTCCGCATTACCTGGTGGCCCCAAAAATCACGCCCTGCAGGTCAATTCCTCGTCCTCGGCCACTACGACACGGTCTATTCCTCAGGCACACTCGCCAAAATGCCCTTCCGCGTCTCCGGCGGAAAAGCCTATGGCCCCGGCATCTTCGACATGAAGGCCGGCCTCACTCATGCCTTGTTCGCCCTCGAAGTTTTGCAACAAACGAAAGCCCCGCTAACGCACCGCTTGGTTTTTCTCTGGACCTCCGACGAAGAAATCGGCAGCGACGCCTCGCGCAAACTCATTGAAACCGAAGCCCGCCGCAGCGACGCCGTTTTCGTCCTCGAACCTTCGCTCGGCCCAAAAGGCCTACTCAAGACCGCCCGCAAAGGCGTCGGCGAAGCCGAGATCATCGTTCACGGCCGCGCTTCTCACGCCGGCCTTGCTCCGCAGGAAGGCATCAACGCCATTCACGAACTCGCGCGCCAAATCGCCCTCGTCCAGCAATGGAACGATCCTCGCAAAGGAGTGACCATCAACGCCGACATCATCGAAGGCGGCACTCGCGTAAACGTCATCGCCGAGCGTGCCCGCGCCATCCTCGATCTCCGCGCGCTCCGCGTTTCCGACATGCGCCGCCTCGAACACAAGCTTCATGCCCTGCGCCCGACCCTCTCCGGCGCAAAACTCGAAATTCGCGGCGGCTTCAATCGCGCCCCGCTCGAACGCAAGCGCAGCGCAGCGCTCTTCGCCAAAGCCAAATCGCTCGCCGCGCAAATGGGTTTCTCTCTCGGGGAAGCGACCGCCGGCGGCGGCTCCGACGGCAATCTCACCGCGGCTCTCGGCATCCCCACCCTCGACGGCCTCGGCGCCGTCGGCCACGGTGCCCACTCCGCCAACGAGCACATCTTCATCAACGCCATGCCCGTCCGCGCCGCTCTCTTGGCTGCATTGCTTTTAGACTCTTAAACTTTTGAACTCTTGATTTGTTGTACAGTCCCAACGGTTCGATCCAGCTATTGCCCGTAGGTTTTGCGCAGGTATTCCGCGGTCGCTTGCATCAAGTCGTTGTAATCGCTGTGCAGCACTTCGCGCAGCGCCGCTTCCGTCGAACTTCCGCTGCCAATGCGATCCAGAATGCGCTCGATGTCGCCCATCCCATCCGTCTGTACGATGTATTCCACATTCGCGAGCGCCCACGCGTACGCATACCCCGCGGCATCGCGCGGCAACCCCATCCAAGAGCCTTCCAGCTCTCCCAGCGAAGGCGCATGCCCATCTTTGTAAATTTGCGCCAAAACCGAAGCGTTTCCGCCGCTGCGCTTTCCTTCCATCCATTGCGCCAATCCCTCTTGAATCCACGTCGGCGCATGCCCGCGCGTCTTCTGCCCCACGAAACTGTGCGTCAACTCGTGTTTCAGCACGCGTGAAAGTTCCGGAGTCACTCCGCTCAATCCCTGCACCGGCACGCGTATGCGCCCATCGTTCAGTGCGCCCACCCACCCCGGCGCCTGCGTAATGTCCGCAAACGCCTGCTGCGTATACAGCACCACACCGATCGAATCCGGCGGCGTAAAATTCAGCTCAGATTCGATCGCAGAAAAGTGCATCTCCAGCGTGCGCAGCACATCGCGCGCCAGCGCCGGTTCAGCTGCGCCGCTGTAACGCAGCGTGAAATGGGCGCTCTCGTTTTCCTTGTAGCTTTCTTCTTCCTGCTTGTCGCGTTGCGCTTTGTCCAGCGCCGCTTGCACTTCCGGATCGGGCCGCAGCGCCAGCGCCCGCTTCCATTCCACAACCGCCTGATCGATCTTGTTCAGTCCGTAGTACGCCCACCCCGCCAATTTCGCTACGTCGGCATTGTCCGGCGCAACGCGCCGCGCGCGCTCCAGATAATCCAGCGACTGTTTGTACTCGCTCCGCCGCAGATGCAAATAGGCCACGTTCATCAGCAGCGCCGGCTCTTCCGGAGCGTACGTCAGCGCCGTGCGCTCGTCCCCCAGCGCGTGCTCCATGTCGCCTCGCGACAACTCGAACTGCGCCGCCGCATGATGCGCCAGCGCCGCGCTCATACTCGCGCGTTGCTCTCCGCCTCTCGCCGCCCCCTCAAGTTTCCCGATGTACTCCCGGTCAATCGCGCCATCGTGCACCGCGCCATTTTCAATTTCCGTACCCCCGCTCGTCGCTCCCATGGCCGGCGGCGTGATCGCCAGATTCGCCGCCGCAGCCTCGGGAGAATTCCCCATGGGCACTGCGCCGCCTCTTTCGATGTGGTCCACGATCGACTTCGGCAGGCTCAACTCCCCAGCGGCAGTCTCGTACGTAACCTTGTCGCCCTCTTCCTTCACGTTCAGAACGACAATCCGCCTTCCGTTTTTCAGGACAATCGTGTCTGCATGCGCGGCAACCGCCGCAAAAAACAGAGCGGCAAAAAACAGCAGAGCACGTCTAACTAAGGTGGAATGGCCCATTTTCCCATTCTAATCCTCCTTGGCTTCGCGCTCCTCGCGGCCTTGTTCCGCCATGCCGAATGTGACTACACTTCTTCCATGCGGTCCGGGTTGGCGCTCATCGTCTTCTGTTGTCTTCTTGCGCCGCCCGTTTACTCCGCGCCCGATCAATCCCCGCACGAACTCTACGATGCCCTCAACGCCCTCCGTCTCGATCCCGCCAGCACCTACCAGCTGGTCACCGCCAATCGCATCGAACTCCGCCGCGGCGGCGTGGAAATCTATTTCGAAGAAGGCAAACTTGCTTTTCTCGCGCCCATCGACGGCCGCGTTACAGGCTTCGTCTTCTCCGGCCGCGGCCACGTCCTCGCCTTCCCTCGCGAAGTCGTCGAAAAACAGCAGATGGCTCATTTTCTTGGCGCTCCTGTTCTGGACCAGGTCTTTCTCAGCGCCTATGTCCGCTTCACCGATGATGCCGCCGACGATCTCCTCCACCAATTTAAATTCGCCAAGCTCGAGCCGCAATTGGACGCTGCCTACGCTTCTCTTTCGGATCCCTATATCGCCCAGTTCAATACTTCCCAATCGTTACGCATTCTCGAAGATCGCCTTTCGCGAAATCCTAATCCTTACTTCTATGCGGAACTCGAAGGCGTAGACACCGGCCCATTTGATCTTCTCTTCGATCCGCAGCGGCGAGAACAAGTCCTTCTCGGCCAGCGCCGTAAATCCGGCAACTCTCTTTTCTACGATGTTTGGGCCTCTTACAGCGTCCCCGGCTTGCTTCCTCCTCCCGTCGCGTTCCGCGCGCTCGACTACACTCTGGACACGACCATTCTCCCGGACAATTCCTTCGACGCCACTGCCGCCGTCCACCTTCGCGCCGAAACTTCCGGTGAGCGTGTCTTAACGTTTCAACTTTCCCGAGATCTTCACGCCGAAGCTGTCACCGACAGCGAAAACAAACCGCTCGCGTATTTCCAAAATGAAGGGATGACCCTGCAAGAACGCAGCGTCCGCGGCAACGATTATCTCCACGTCGTTCTGGCGCAGCCCGCGCAAAAAGGCCAGGAGTTCACGATTCATTTTCACTACCGCGGAAGCGTGATCGAAAATGCAGGCAATGAAGTTCTCTTCGTCGGCGCGCGCGAAAGCTGGTATCCCCACCTTGGCGATCAAGCCGAATTCGCATCCTATGACATCACCATGCGCTGGCCGCGCCATTTGAAGCTCGCTGCCACCGGCGCCAAAATCGATGAACAAAACGGGGGAGATTTTCGCGTTGGCCATTGGCGCAGCGACAAGCCTCTCTCCATCGCCGGTTTCAATCTCGGCGAGTACGTTTCGAATTCCGTCACCATCGATTCGCGCACCATCGACCTCTACGCCAACCGCCAGCTCGAACAAGCCCTCAGCAATCGCCTCGACACGCCAAACCCCGATTTGCTTCCATCCATCGATGTTCCCTACAGCCTCTCCGGAGGCAGGAGCCGCGAGGCCATGCGTCCTCCGCCGCCGCCGAGCCCCGCCGATGCGCTCAAGCAACTTGGCAAGGACATCGATTCCTCCATCCGCTTTTATGAAAAATTCAGCGGGCCTTTTCCATTTCGCACGCTGAGCGTCTCGCAGATTCCGGGAACCTTCGGCCAGGGCTGGCCCGGCTTGCTCTACCTCTCCACGTTTTCGTTTTTGCCTCCCGAAGCGCAAAATCGCGCGGGGCTTTCTTCCGCCCACCAGGAAGCGTTCACCGATATCGTTCCCTATCACGAAGTCGCTCATCAGTGGTGGGGCAACGTCGTCGGCTGGTCCAGTTATCGCGATCAGTGGATCGACGAAGCCATCGCCAATTATCTTGCTCTGCTTTTCGCGGACAGCCGGAAACCTTCCGAACACGAGCTTCGCCTTTGGCTCGAACGCTACCGCAAGCAGCTCCTGGACAAAGCTCCCGGCTCCGAGATGGCTGCAGGCGAGATTGGCGCTTTGCCGCTTGGCAACCGTCTGAACTCCTCGAAGTCGCCGTTCGGTTTTGAAGAAGTGATTTACAGCAAGGGCTCCTGGGTAATTCACATGCTCCGCGAAATGCTTCGCCAACCCGGCGCCAAAGATCCGGACGCCAGGTTCACCGCTTTACTCCGCGGCATTTCCACGAAGTACGCCTACCGCGCGCTCTCCACCGACGATCTCCAGCACGAAGTGGAAGCCGTGATGACTCCCGCCATGGACCTCGAAGGCGGCCGCAGCATGGAATGGTTCTTCGAGCAATGGGTGCGCGGTACGGGCATCCCGCGCTATCGCGTGGAATTTTCCACGCATCACACCGATAAAGGAGAGGTCGTCCGCGGCAAACTTTTTCAAACGGGAGTTCCGCGCTCATTCATCGCAAGCGTCCCGCTCTATGCCAACAACGGTCCGGGACACCCCATCTATCTCGGCGCCGTCGTTGCCGCCGGCCCGGAGACGTCCTTCCACTTCACCGTGCAAACTCCCCCGCACAAACTCGTCATCGACCCCCAAATGACGCTTCTCTGCACCACAAGCGCACAGATGGAAAAGGACGAGGAATGACCGAAGCCAGGAGAGAAATTTATTTTGAATCTTGGTGGAGAAGCTGTTGTTCAAGCAGCGGGCTGTCAAGGTTTAGTGCCGCTTTCCCGTCGGGCCCGAAAACATAAGGGTAGCCAAGCGGGTCCACCGGCAAGCGCGGAAGCAGGCCCGCTTGCACCAATTCGGCCACGCGCGCAGGACGTCGTCCAGTGCGCTTTTGAAATTCATCAGCAAACGCATCGAGTTGTTTGCAATCTTGTTCGGCGCGCAGCAGTTGCAAGTGGGTAAGCGCGTTTTCCTTTACTTGCGGATCCTTCGCCGTCTGGTAAACCTCGCTCCACAAAAAAATGGACGTCTGCAGCGACTCGCCTTCGGCCGCGATTTTCGCGGCCATGATTTTCATCCAAATCTGCGCGTCCGGATTTTTGCTTCCCTCCGCAAACGTCGCCGAAGCTTTCACGTAGTCCTTCAACTCGAAGTAATAGATAAATCCCAAATCTTCATAGAATCGCCAGTACTCGGGATTCGCCTGGATCCCTCGCTCCAGCAACGCGATCCCCAGTTCCGGTTGTCCTGCCCCGCGCGGCGAAGGTTCGCTCAAAAATGTGGAGCCAAAGCGGTACGCCACCAGCAGATTAGGATCGAGCGTCGTTGTGAGGTCCAGCAGAGGCCACAGCAATTCGAAACTGGGATCATGCCGTGCGCGCTTGTCGCCGTAATATTGCACCACGCGCGTCCAATATATATCCGCCATCAGCGGCGCATATTCGAGGCTCATGGCCTTCATCAGCTTGCCCGAGCGCAGCACCAACTCGTCATTTTCCTGATGCAACGCGGCTAGCCGGCCGTCGATGCGCTCCTGCAACTGCCAGACGCCCGCAAATCCAAGCGGCAGTAAAATCAGCAGCAGCCAATTCTTCGAACTCGCCGAATTCATTTCAAATTCCGTTTCGAAAAAACCGCAGCGGCCACCAGTAGCACAATTCCGCTGTACAACACCGCGTAGCCCGAGTTTTGCAGTATCAAAGCGCCGGGAATTTCCCGTCCATGCGCCGCTGCAGCCATCACGTTGAAATTCTCAAAATTGGGGAGAAGGTAGGACAGCCCGCGAAAGAGAGCTTCCATCGCCGGGTTCGGCGTCGCGAAATGAAAGTTTCGCATCTCCTCCACGAACAATCCGGCGATATACAGCCCCGAGGTGTACAAAATCGCCAGCAATGGTGTGGTGTAGCAGGAGAAAAGCAGCGCCAGCGCCACCACCAGCATCAGTTTCAGCAAAATAAAATAAATCGCGATCAGCAGCACGCCGTCCGCGCGCTCCAGATGATGCTTCACATAGAGCAGCGCCGCGAATAACCCAACCGCCATCGCCGCGGTATTTACCGCCAGGGTCAAAACCAGCCCGCCAAATTTCCCCAGCAGAAATTCCCATCGCCGCACGGGCTTGGCAAGCAGCGCGTACAGCGTCCGCTTGTCCATCTCCTTGTAAACCAGCCCCACGCCGATGAACACCGCGATAAGCAAACCAATCACCGAAATGGCGCTCAAGCCGAGACTCTTGATCACCATCTCTTCGATCCCAATTGAAATTTGCCCGACGAAGATCGCCGCCGCCATCATCAGCAGCGCGAAAAAGACGAGGTTGTAGAGCACGCGGTCGCGCACCGCTTCACGGAAAGTATTCAACGCCACTACGCCCGCGCGCTTCATTTCCCGCTCACCTCAACCGCGGCCGCTTGCGCACGGTCGGCTTCGATCAGGTGCATGAAGTATTCTTCGAGCGAAGCCTTCACCTGCGCCACGGAAAGAATCTTTCCTCCCACGCCGTGGAGCTGCTCCAGCGCCGCATACAGCTCCCCCTCAGAAACTTGCATGCGGTAACGGTCGCCCGTCTTCGTTGCCTTCGCCAGTATCGCTGCCGGATGCGCGCCGCCGGCGGTGCAGCTCGAACAAAATCTCCATTCCGTGCGCTTTCATCCCCACGATTTCGCCCGGCGCGCCAACGCCGCGCAACTTTCCGCCGACAATCACGCCCACGCGGTCGCAGAGCATCTCCGCGTCCGATAAAATATGGGTCGAGAACAACACAGTCTTTCCCGCGTGTTTCAATTCCAAAATAATATCGCGCACTTCCCGCCGGCCGATCGGATCGAGCCCCGACATCGGCTCATCCAGGATGACCACTTTCGGATCGTGCAAAATCGCCTGCGCCAGGCCGACGCGCTGCAGCATCCCCTTCGAATACTTCCGCAGTTGAATTTTCCGCGCCGTCTCCAGCCCGACTTTCTTCAGCATGCGCGCCACGCGCTCGGCGCGGTCCGTCGCCGTCAGGTCGTGGAAGCGCGCGAAGTAATCGAGCACTTCCGCAGCGGTCAGGTAATCGTAGAAATAAGGCTGCTCCGGCAGATACCCGAGGTCGCGGTGCATCTCGATATCCGTGATCGGCTTTCCCAAAATGCGCGCCGAACCGGCATCCGGAAAAATGAGTCCAACGAGCAGCTTGATCGTCGTGGATTTTCCCGCGCCGTTTGGGCCGAGGAAACCGAACACTTCGCCGTCCTCGACCTGCATGGTCAAACCTTCCAGAGACCTCTTTTTCTTGAGGTGCAGGAACCCGAACGGGTAGTCCTTGGTCAGATTTTCAATTTCAATTGCTGCGGCTGGCATGCTCTCATTCTTCGGAAGCATGGCCCAACCGTCAATCAATCACGCCGGGACATGTGCGCGGAGAGAAACTAGAGCGCCAGCGGCGCTGCGAAATTCAGTGCGAGGTTAGCTTCGCTTCCTGTCCTGCCAATCGGAGCAGCTCGGCGGACAGCCGGCTAGGCGTCGCTTCGTGTGCTGGCGATTTGGATCAGCTCGGCTTGAGGAGAGGGAGGAGCCATCGGTTTCGGCTTCAGCGTCTGCGGGCCGCGCCAGTTGTCGAGTATTCCGACTTGCTGGACGCAGGAAACCGTGCACATCGGCGCGCAGAATTTTTCGGTGTAGTACTCCCGGTGGCGCATCTCATCCGTGTACTGCGCCAGCGGAATCCCGGGATAGCCACGCTGTTGCGAGCACCAGTGCACCAGCCCGTCCTCGCAAATATACAGATAGCGCGCCCCCGAACGGCAGCGCCAGTCGTGCTCCTTGCCGCGCGCCACGCTGTACTGAAAATCGTTAAACCTGGAAAACGACCGCTTCCCCAAAGTCATGATTTCTTCAAAAATTTCCTGTTCCCGCGGTCCCAGCGGCTTAAGCTGCCCGTTGTGGTCGTGGATGATCCCCACCGTGCTCGTAAATCCCAGTTCGACGGCGCGGTGCGCAATCTTCAGCGCGTCCTCCGGATCCTTCACTCCGCTGCCCAACACGGAATTAATGTTCACCTGGAAAACAGAGTACTCGCGCGAGCCATTCGAGGCGCGTGTCCAGCGTCTTCAAACTTTTCTTGGACACTTCGTCCGGCACGAGGTTGTCGATGCTGATCTGCAAGTGCTCGAGGCCTGCTTCGTTCAGCGTGCCGATGCGCTCCTTGCTAAGCAAAAAACCGTTCGTAATCATGCCTGCGATCATGCCGCGCTTGCGTATATGCCGGATAATCTCTTCCAGCTCGGGATGCATGAGCGGCTCGCCGCCGCTGATGGTGATGATCGAGGTGCCCATGTCCGCGAGGATGTCCAGGCGCTTTCTCATCTCTCCCAGCGGCACGGGCTTGGACACGTTGTCGTACTCGTTGCAATAACCGCAGTCCAGATTGCAGCGGCGCATCGGGATGATATGTACCAATACGGGATGCTTCGTCGACGCCAGCGCCTTGGCGATCATCTTCAGCTCGCGCACACGCGTCCGCCGGAACCTGCGTTGCCGCTCTCGCGACACCTCTGCACTAGCCTTTACCGTTTTTGTCTCTTCTGGCATGAATTGCGCTGCTTCCCCAAGGCTTCAATTATACACAACGCCGACCTCGCGCCCTCCACTTCACCGTACCCGCCAGCTGCCCTGTTACCTATCGCTCAAGCCCACACCACAGGCCGCGCTTAACGACTTCCGAACCATTTACAACGCCTCACGGAACTATTCTCTGCTACTCTCGTCTACTCACTGAGCATCAAGTCTTTCGTCCAATGGTGAGAGGCCCGTATGCGCTCCTTACGCTTTGACTTGCGTTTCACCTTGCGTGAACTTCGCCGGCGCCCTGGTTTTACGCTGACCGCAGTACTCTCCCTCGCCCTCGGCATCGCCGCCACAAGTGCCGTGTTCAGTGTCATCTACGCGGTACTGCTCGACCCCTTCCCCTATCCGGGCGCTGATCGCATGATGGAAATTCGGCTCACGGACGCCTCCGGCCATGATCGTTTCTCTGGCCTCAATGGGCCCGAAATCGAACTGCTTCGCCAGACCAAGTCGTTCGAAAGCGTTGTCGCCATGGGGGGCTGGAACCTTACCACGACCGATGGCGACCTTCCGGAAGATGTCCAGGGGATGGACATTTCCCCGGAAGCTCCAAATCATTGGAGCAGCGTCCCCATGATGGGCCGTTGGCTGATTCCCTCCGACGCACCCTTTGGTCAGGATGCGCAGCCTGTCGTCGTACTCAGCTATCCATTTTGGCAGCGCTATTACGCAGGCGATCCAAACGTCGTGGGCCGTACCATTCAACTGGTTCACAAACCCTACAAAATCGTTGGAGTCATGGGCCTGCGTTTTCGCTGGGGAGAGGCCGACGTCTACCTCCCGCTCAAGCTCAACAACGACCCCGATAAATACTACGGAGGTTCGCTCAAACTGAGGCCGGGCGTTACGGGCGCCCAGGCAAACGCCGAGCTTCAGCCGCTCCTCGAGCAGTTCGCGAAGCAAACGCCCACACGTTATCCCGATACATTCCGCGTAAATCTGCGCAGTATCGTGGAGATGTACGCGAGGCCGCTCGGGCCCATCCTCTACTTGCTGCTCGGCGCGGTTGGCTCACTCTTGCTGATCGGCTGCGCCAACGTTTCGATCCTCTTGCTGGCGAGGGGAACGGAGCGCCAACAGGAGCTGGCCGTACGCGCGGCAGTCGGCGCCAGCCGCTGGCAAATGATTCGCCAGTTGCTCACCGAGTCGCTCTCCATCGCCGTGGCTGGAACTCTGCTCGGCGTGCTACTGGCATGGAAGAGCCTCGCATTCATCACCGCATGGCTGCCGAAGAACGCCTTCGCCGCCGAATCCGTGATCAAGATGAACGTTCCCGTTCTGCTGTTCAGCATCGCCTTGGCCGTTGCCACCACCATCGTCTTCGGCCTATGGCCCGCTCTTCAGCTTTCACGTCCCGATCTGGCCCGCCTGATGCAGAGCAGCACGCGGCGTATCAGCGGCAGCGCCCGCGCTCGCCGCACTCATAGCTTGATGGTTGGCGCGCAGGTCGCCCTCACACTGCTCATGCTTGCAGCGGCGAGCGCCGCAGGCAAGGGCTTCCTAAAACTGGTGAATGCCGATCTCGGCTACGACCCGCACTTCGCGATGTCGGTCCCGATTCCCATCCACGAAAACACGCACAATTCCTGGAAAGAGCGCTCCGAGTATTTCGAGCAGCTTCGCGCTCGCCTCGCTTCCATGCCGGAAGTCGCCATGGCCGCCATTTCCACAAACGCCACACCGCCTCTGAACGGCAACGACAACCGCTTCGAAATCATGGGCATCAACGATGGAGAAAAGCACGAAGCGCGGCTCAACCTGGTCAGTCCCGAATACTTTCCTCTGCTTCGCATTTCTCTCGCTCAGGGCCGCCTCTGGGATCATGCCGAGACGATGCGCGGAGCCACAGTCGCCGTCATCAACCAAACCATGGCGCGCCAATACTGGCCAAACGGCAACGCCCTCGGCCAGCGGTTGCGTACTTCCGGCCTGAAAGCCGATCCCCTTTATGCCCCGGCCGCTCCGGGCAGCGACGATTGGCTGCAAATTATCGGCGTCGTTGCGGATGCACGCGACGATGGTCTTCGCAACCCGGTCAAGCCCGCCGTCTACATTCCCTACACCCTCAAGATGTGGATGTTTACGCAGGTTCTGGTGCGCACCCACATCCCGCCTCTCTCGGTCCTTCGCGACATTCGCGCCCAGATCGTTCAGGTGGACCCCGATCAGCAGGTCCTCAGCGACGTGCGCGACCTCGAAGGCTGGATCACGAACCTCCCCGAGTATGGCCGGCAACGTCTCGTGGCTATCCTTTTCGGTATTTTCTCGGTTCTCGCGCTTTTGCTTGCGGCGGTTGGCCTTTACAGCGTCGTCTCCTACGGCGTCGCCACGCGCACCAACGAATTCGGTATCCGCATGGCGCTCGGCGCGAAAGCTGGCGACGTGTTCCGCCTGGTTCTTTCCACGACCGCGCTCAATGTCGGAGCTGGCATCGCCGCGGGCATTTTCTTGTGTTTCGCGTTCAACAAATTGGCCACCAAGTGGGTCAACGAAAGCTCCCGCAACCCCTGGATCCTCGCCGGCGTAACTCTAGTCCTTATCGCCGCCGCCGTCCTGGCTTGTTTCCTCCCAGTTCGCCGCGCCGCCTCCATCGACCCCATGGAAGCCCTTCGCTACGAATAGCTTTGCTTTCATCAGGTGCCCATTCTTAGCACACGCCGCCACCCTAAGCCCTTTATATGCAACGGTTACAAAAAGCACTCGGGGTGGGGGTGGGAACTCAATTAGAAGCTCTGCAATCTGCTTACGACCGCCCATGCAGGTTCACAGGCTCGCTCATGCGATGAGCCATCATCGCGCTGTTCTGATTTTGGAAAGACTTTCCAGTCCCTGAACTTTCTGCGGATCGCTACAGGTGATCGCTCGTCCCCTAAGGGGCAGCTTTGAACGCCATGGCAACCGAGGACCAGTTGAATAGTGGCCCTCCCAGCGTGTTCCATACGAAAGTCCCATCGCCCGCGGTCGTGTTGTACCACAGCGCCCAACCGTTGTTTTCATCCACCGGATTTTCACCTGCTTCTGGATTGACGATGGACGAAAGGAAATTGCCGGGCGCGACACCGGCGATGCTATTGGAGTCAACTCCGATCGTGGTGATTACCAGACCATTGGCCGTGCTGGGCGAGATGGAGACGGCGGTAACGTTTCCATCGCTGGTTTGGTTTCCCGATAGCTCCGCCATCGTGTCGTACGGCAATGCCGCCGCTCCGCTCACGTCAAACAGAATGGCAGTGGAACCCGAGCTATCCGTGTTGCTGGTTGTAAATGTGGGTCCGGTCATCGTGGAACTGGTGGAAGCGCCAGCCACGTAATAGATCTGGCTGTCTCCCGACAACCCATACCCAAAGGCTGGACCCGGGGAAACATATTTGTTGCCGTTCCCGTCCGCGATCCCGGTTATATCGTGGCCGGGCGCGCCAATCCAGGCCAGGACGATCAGATTTCCAGTGCAGGGAAACTGCAGGTGCACGGAACTGTTGGCGTCCACGACGGCATGATGCTGGACGCGCACGACTCGAATACCTGGAGGCGGCGCACTCCCTGAATTGCCTGGCTTAAGAGCGATGGCAACGGAAAGGAAATTCTGCGAGGGAGACATACCAAGCGCCGGAGTTACGCTCGCGGCAGAAGTCTGCACTTCGTATTGGGCCGCGCTGGCGTCTTGCAAATCGGTGCTCAACAGTCGCCAGGGACTGGCACCCTGCGTCCAGGAATTTATAGGATTCGACAAGGAGTCCTCCACCGCATATTGGTAGATCAAATCCCCGTCGTTGGCAGGTGTGAATGCCCCGGCTGCGACGCTGGCACCCGATCCGTCATTGCCGGAAGAACCGTCCAGCGCATTGGCGGGGGCGATGTTGTAGAACTCCGTGGCGAGCGCCGAGACATAGGAAGCTCCTCCGCCCGAGAACGTGATCGTGATCTTCTGTGCGCCGGCGGTCACATTCAGCGCGTAGGATAAATTCACGATCTGGTTGCCGTCGCTGTGGCTGATGGGCGCGGAGTATGCGTTGCCCTTATCATCGCTTACGGTGGCGGTCGCACCAGCGCCGGCAGAATACTGAAATCCGACGACGACGCAGTTCCCACTCATAGTTCCATTCGGAAGCCGGAGATTGTACTGGCTGACGGCGTTGCCCTGTGTGCTCGAGCCGCTGACGTGGTTGGAAGCAAAGCCGGGAGTTGCTCCGCCGCTGGAGGCCTGGGTGATGGTAATCGACGCAAGCGAAGTCTTCGTTCCGTCCGAAACGGAAATGGCTGTGAGCGTGACAGTTGCAGGCGTGGGGACTGTCGCAGGCGCGGTGTAAGTAACAGCGGTTGTGGTGACATTGGTCAGCGTTCCGCAAGTCGCTCCAGAGCATCCTGTTCCCGAAAGCGACCAGCTCACTCCTTTATTCTGCGAGTCGTTCTGCACCGTGGCCGCAAAATTGGCCGACGTGGAAACTTGCAGGGAGTCCGTGGTGGGATTTACAGACACGGAGATCGGTGGCGGCGCGGCCGTAACAGTGATCGTCGCAGCTGCCGATTTCGTCCCGTTCGCAATCGAAGTGGCCGTCAGCGTGACTATTGCAGGCGTGGGCACGGTCGCAGGCGCGGTGTAAGTAAGAGCGGTCGGGGTGACATTGCTCAGCGTTCCGCAGGTCGCTCCAGAGCATCCTGCTCCCGAAAGAGACCAGCTCACCCCTTTATTCTGCGAGTCGTTCTGCACCGCGGCCGCAAAATTGGCCGACGTGGAAACTTGCAGGGAGTCCGTGGTGGGATTTACAGACACGGAGATCGGTGGCGGCGCGGCCGTAACAGTGATCGTCGCAGCTGCCGATTTCGTCCCGTTCGCAATCGAAGTGGCCGTCAGCGTGACTATTGCAGGCGTGGGCACGGTCGCAGGCGCGGTGTAAGTAAGAGCGGTCGGGGTGACATTGCTCAGCGTTCCGCAGGTCGCTCCAGAGCATCCTGCTCCCGAAAGAGACCAGCTCACCCCTTTGTTCTGTGAATCGTTTTGCACCGCGGCGGTGAAATTGGCCGACGTGGAAACTTGCAGGGAGTCCGTGGTGGGATTTACAGACACGGAGATCGGTGGCGGCGCGGCCGTAACTGTGATCGTCGCAGCTGCCGATTTCGTCCCGTTCGCAATCGAAGTGGCCGTCAGCGTGACTATTGCAGGGGTGGGCACGGTCGCAGGCGCGGTGTAAGTAACAGCGGTCGTGGTGACATTCGTCAGCGTGCCGCAAGCCGCTCCAGAGCAGCCCGTTCCCGAGAGAGACCAGCTCACTCCCTTATTCTGCGAATCGTTCTGGACCGATGCGGCGAAATTGCCCGACGTGGAAACTTGCAGGGAGTCCGTGGTGGGATTTACAGACACGGAGATCTGTGGCGGAGCAGCCGTAACGGTGATCGTCGCGGTTGCCGATTTCGTCCCGTCAGCCAGGGAACTGGCTGTCAGCGTGACCGTTGCAGGCGCCGGCACAGTCGCAGGAGCAGTGTAAGTAACGGCGGTTGTAGTGATATTGGTCAGCGTTCCACAAGTCGCTCCAGAGCATCCTGTTCCCAAAAGCGACCAGCTCACGCCTTTATTCTGCGAATCGTTCTGCACCGAGGCGGTGAAATTGGCCGACGTGGAGACTTGCAGCGAGCTCGACGTCGGACTTATGGACACGGAAACTAGCGGGTCCGCATCGATAGTGATCGTAACGGAAGCGGATTTCGATGCATCCGCCAACGAGGTGGCCGTCAATCTGATGCTTGGAACGCTCGGCACGGTGGCAGGCGCGTGGTAGGTCACAGAGGTGGCTTCAGGGCTGACGAGAGTGCCGCAAGTGGGGCCGGAACAGCCGCTCCCCGAAAGGGACCAAGTTACACCTCTATTGGAGGAATCGTTTTGAACGGAAACGGTGAAGACTTGGGACTGCGAAGTCTGAATGGTAGCGGCCGGCGAGGTAACAGTTACGGCAATGGCGGACTGTACGTTTTGACGCTGAACCAAACCCGCGCAGGAAGCGAGCCAGAAGCAAGCCAAGATAAGCCCGGCGAGATGAGCGGCTCGTCGTGTCCCCCGCTTAGAGCACCACACAATCGGTGCCGGCGCTAACCGCCGGGCGGTGAAGAGAGTCCAGCCTGTGTCAAACATGAATATCCCCGCTAGCTTATTGAATAGAAAGAGCGCGGAGGTAGTAGCCGACTCTCCTGCATTGGGAATGGAAAAACCCAGCGCGTCCCCGCACGACTAAAGCATACGCACAGAGAACGCCCGTTGAATACGGTGCGAAAGTACAGATTTGAGTTTGCCCCTCAGTACAGCAGGGGCTTAGCCCAGGGGTAGACCCTCGGCCAAGTCCCTGCCGAATGACCTGTTTGTTCGGCTCCTGAACTGGCCGCATTTAACCACCTGGCTAAATACTCACTGCCAATCCATCCATCTGAGTTCAGCGGCGACGAGTGCCGGTTAGTTGGGTGCGGCCATGAAGGCGACCGCAATCGAAGCCCAGTTGTAAAGGGGACCTCCCTGAGGTGTCCAGGTGAAGGTCTCGGGACCTGGGGTGGGGTTATAAAACAGGGCCCAGCCATTGTTTTGGTCGACGGGATTTGGACTAGAAACTGGAGCAGGCACGGTGGATTGCAAGTTGCCGGGTGAAACTCCCACTATGGTATTGGAATCAATCCCGATGGAAGTGATGATCAGACCATTGGCCGTGGTAGGAGAAATGGTAGCTCCAGCAGAGTTTCCGTCAGCGGTGTCGTTTCCTGAGGCCGTCGCGCGGCCAGCAGCGGAGTCGTAGGGCGCCGTCGCTGCGCCGCGAATATCGAATAACAAAGCAGTAGAGCCCCCGATCTGACTGCCCGTGGTAGCGAGAGTAGGACCGGAGAGGGTTGAGGAGGTGGCAGCCCCAGCCGCGTAATAGAGCTGGTTGTCTCCCGAAACCCCATAACCGAAAGCAGGTCCGGTAGATACGTAGGAGTTTCCTTTGGCGTCGGTGACGCCAGTGATGTCGATGCCTGGTGCACCAATCCAAGACACAACAAGCAGGTTGCCGCTGGAGGGGAACTGGAGCCGTATGGGGCTACTGGTGTACTCCGGGACGGCGTTGTGTTGTACACGGACCACGCGAATGCCGGGTGGAGGGGTTGTCCCCGCGCTGGCAGCTTTCAGGGCAATCGCAACGGAAACGAAATTCTCCGCCGGCGACATACCAAGGGCAGGAGTTATGGGTGCGGCCGTAGGCTGGATCTGATATTGAGCCGCTGCTCCATCGAGCAAATCTGTGCTCAACAAAACCCACGGGCTGACACCCTGCGTCCACGAGGTCATAGCTGCCGAAGTCGAGTCCTGTATGGCGTACTGATAAATGAGATCGCCACTGTTGACCGTAGTCAGGGTGCCAGCGGAAACAGTGCCGCTGGATCCAGAGCTTCCGGCAAAACCGTCAGCCGCATTGGCGGAGGCCACGTTGTAGAACTCTGAAGCCACAGCGGAAACGTAGCTCGGAGAGCTGCCTGAGAAGGTAATCGTGATCTTCTGGGCGCCAGGGGCGACATTCAGGGCATAGGAAAGATTAACAACCTGGTTGCCGTCTGTGCTCTGGACGGGCGAGCTGTAGGAATTGCCCTGGTCATCGCTGACTGAGGGTGTTACTCCTGCTCCGGACGAATACTGGAATCCGACCACGATGCAATTTCCAGCCAATGATGGATTGGGCAGACGAAGGACAAAGCTATTCACTGTGTATCCTTGCGTGCTGGAACCACTGACATGGTTTTCGGCAAATGTGGGGACGCCATTGCCCGTAGTGGGCTGAGTCAGAGTGATGGTTGCAGTGGCAAGCTTTGCCGGGTTGGCAACAGAAGTGGCCGTGAGGGTCACCGTCGGAGAGCTTGGAACGGATGCTGGCGCATTGTAGGTAACGGAGGACGTCGTAACGTTGGTGAAAGTGCCGCAGGAACCGGCAGAGCACGCCGCCCCCGACATGTTCCACGTAACTCCTTGATTTTGAGAATCATTCAGCACGGAGGCAGCTAAGCCCGCGGAAGCAGAGGTTTGCAACGAAGCCGAAGTCGGAGAGACGGTTACGGAGATGGGTGGGGTAGCGACCAGAGTTATGGTAGCGGTAGCAGACTTTGTGGCGTCGGTCACCGAAGTCGCTTGCAGGCTCACAGTAGCGGGGCTAGGTAACGCGGCTGGCGCGGTATAAGTAACGGACGATGTGGTCTGGTTGCTGAGGCTACCGCACGTGATCCCTTGGCAGCCAGCCCCAGACAAGCTCCAGGTGACTCCCTTATTTTGAGAATCATTAAGAACAGAGGCGGTGAGCGCCGTCGAGGAGGAGACCTGGACGGAGGTTGATGAAGGGCTAATGGAAACGGAAATCGCAGGAGCAGCGACCAAAGTGATGGCGGCTAAAGCTGATTTAGTGGCATCGGCGATCGAGATTGCCTGCAGAGTGACAGTAGCAGGAGTGGGTAGGACTGTTGGTGCAGTGTAGGTAACGGAAGTCGTTGTGGCGTTGGTGAGAGCGCCGCAATTGAGGCCGCTGCAGCCGCCTCCTGTGAGACTCCAGGTGACACCTAGATGCTGGGCATCGTTCTGAAGAGTGGCAGTAAACACTTGTGATTGAGCTACTTGCAAGCCAAAGGAGGCAGGAGACAGAGCCACGGCTATGGGTAATTGGGTCACAGAGAACACCACATTATTGCTCGGAAGGCCGCTCACGGTGACGTTGACGTTGCCGGTGTTGGTCCCGACTGGCACTGTGGCAACGATTGCAGTCGAGCTCCAACTCGTAGTGCTAGCGGTGATGCTGGAAAAACTGACGGTGCTCGTGCCTTTGGTTGCGCCGAAATTCGTGCCGGAGATGGTCACCGATGTACCAACAGGGCCAGATGCGGGTGAAAGACCGCTGATGACCGGCGCAACGGGGGCTTGCGCGCCTCCCGTGGTCTTGAATGCGGCAAGGTCTACGAGCCAAGTGCTTGAGGGACTCAAAGTCCAGGTAGCCGCGATGGATCCGGCGGTAGTCTGGACACTATCTTCGTCGGCGTAGGCCGCAGCGTTACCGAGATCGACACGCTTGGCGAATCCCGCGCCAGCGGTAAACGTGTCTCCGCGGCCGATGCTGTCTTCCACTGCACATCCGAAGACCAGGTCTCCGCCTGCAGTTGTTTTCGCGGCGGGGCTGGAAGGAGAAGCTCCTTTACCCGTGACGCCGGCCGTCACATCGAGGGCACCGGAAGCTGCCAAGCCACTGTATTCGTGGATTCCAACAGCCAGGTAGGCTACCGAACTACTGAATTTCACGGTTACCGTATTGTTTGTTTCCCCCTTGATATTGGTGGCATACAAAATCGCGGACCCTTGGCGATGACCAGAGTCATACGTCTTGATTGCTTGGACGTAAGTGTTTCCCTGGCTATCAGTTGCGGTGATTGTGGGATTGACATTGCCGTAAGTCACGCCAATGAGTATGGCGTTCCCTGCCGTTGTCGGCGCGCTGAAAGTAGCGGCCATCGAAGTCATGGCTTTGCCAGTGACGTTGCTATTGGAGGCTTGCTGAATGTGGGTGGCGGCAGGAAGCGCGGCCGCTGCGAAGAATGGGAGACAAAGTAAGGAAGCAAGGAAGTGCCAGCGGAGGCCGCGAAGTGTGGCAAAAGCCTTCCGGCCCATTAGAATAAATATATAAGAATTAATATCCTTTAAGTTAACACACCCTGCGAGCGCTCGCCCCATTGAAAATCTCCATTTTCGATTAAGTTGAAAGGGGGGCTAGGAGGCTGGTGTAATTACCCTTACGGTGGCTCGCGTTGGTATCACGAGACCGAGGTAATAGTACCACGATTGCGGTTTGGAAGCCAGCGGTCAGCGCGAATTTTGCTAACTAATGGAATTTGATTACCTCCGGGCGCTTGGCTTTTCGTGCAAGCACACCGGCGCGTCGCATATCCTCTTCATTCGCATAGCTTTACGAATGTGCCAAGGCCTTTGGAGCGGACAGCGAAGGGAATTTAGCGTGCTGTACTCCGAGCAGGTTGCGTGTGTCTCGCCCAAGCGACGGAGAAATAGAACATCCATGATTAAGAACCTGCAGAGCCTTGTCCGGGCTGCGTCCACTTTCTGCGCCTTATCCCTTTTTCTGCTTTCCGCCGGTTCGCGAGCACAGACATTCGTGCAGGTTAATTCAGCGGTACCGGCGGCCGGTGCGCAGGTAGGGGTGGTGTATGGGGCGGCGCAGACGGGCGGGAACCTGAACGTCGTGATCGTCGGCTGGAACGACACCGTGGCTACTGTGACTTCGGTGACCGACACCAAAAACAACGTCTATGTGCTCGCTGTGGGGCCTACCATCTATCCGGGCGGACTTAGCCAGTCGATCTACTATGCCAAGAACATTGTTGGCGCCACTGCCGGAAGCAACACCGTGACCGTGAACTTCAGCACCTCGGCCACTTATCCCGACATTCGCATCCTCGAGTACAGCGGTTTGGACATTAACAGTCCCCTCGATGCCTTTTCGACGGCTACGGGAACGGCTGTAGCGATGGATAGCGGACCGGTATCTACCAGCAATGCCAATGATTTGCTGGTGGGAGCCAACATCGTGCTGACTAGCACGGCGGCGGCGGGGAGCGGATTCAGCAACAGGGTAATTACCTCTCCCGACGGAGATCTGGCGGAAGACAAGCTGGTCACGGCGCTGGGTTCTTACGATGCAACGGCCACACTGTCGAGTTCCGGTGGATGGATCATGCAGGCGGTGGCGTTTAAGGCGGCGGGAGCCGCGCCGGCACCGACGGCGCCGGGGAGTCTGACAGCCACCACGATATCCAGTTCGCAGATCAACTTGGGTTGGACCGCTTCCACCGAAAGCGGCGGGACGGTTAACCTTTATCTGATCGAGCGCTGCTCGGGCGCTGGGTGCTCCAGTTTTGCGGTAGTGGCCAGCACCACCAGCACATCCTACAGCGATACCGGTCTAGCTTCCGGCACTAGCTATAGCTACCGCGTTCGTGCGAAAGACGCAGGCGGCAATCTGGGCCCGTATTCTGCGACCGCGACCGCCATGACGGCGGGGACGGCAGTGCCGACGGCACCAGGAAGCCTGACCGCGGTTGCGGGAGCTTCTGGAGCTCAGGTGATTAACACCCAGAGCTATATCTATTCGATTTCGCTGACTTCGCACACGACGGCGGCGTTTGACAGCACGGGAGGAGATTTGCTGGTGCTGTGCGCTTCGTCGCATGCGGGTGTGACGATGACGCCGTCGGACACCTTTGGGAATGCGTGGACTGTGTTGTCGGGACCGACGAGCACGACGACGGGGTTCGATCTGCGGACCGAAGTTTGGTACGCGCGGATGCCGGTGGTGGGGCCGGGAGAAGAAGTGACGATGACGCTGTCGGTCGCCCAGCCGCTGGTGATGTCCATCATCGTGGTTAAAGGGTCGTATGTCAGCTCGCCGATTGATGTGGTGTCGGCGATTGGGAGTGATGGAGGGACGCAGAGCACGGCGGTGAGCAGCCCGAATATCACTACGACGACGGCGAGCGATTTGCTGATCGGGTTTGCGAAGAGTTCGATCGGGGAAACGTGGACGGCGGGAACTGGCTTCACGACGCAAGTGGCGGCTTCGACGAACTATCTGGATGCGGAAACGGGCTTTGCCGCGACGCCGGGAGTGTATGCGGCGACGTTTGGGATCAATGCGGCGGCGACGTGGCAGTCGGCGGTGGTGGCGGTAAGTCCTTCGGCTACGGCGGGGAATCCGAACCAGGTGAATTTGACGTGGACGGCTTCGACGGAAACCGGAGGAACGATCAGCGAGTATCTGGTGGAACGTTGCCAGGGAGCGGGATGTACGGCGTTCAGCCAGATTGGAGCGACGACCGCGCTGACGTATAACGACGCCAACGTCACTGCGGGGACCAGCTACAGCTATAGAGTTCGGGCTGCCGATGCTTTCAGCATCACTGGTCCTTATTCCAGCACCGTCACGGTCATCACTCCCGGAGCGCCGGTGCCGACAGCGCCGACGAATCTGAGCGCAACGGCTTTGTCCGCGACGGCGGTGAGCTTGTCGTGGACGGCGTCGACGGAAGCAGGCGGAACGATCAGCAGTTACCTGGTGGAACGATGCCAGGGGAGCGGCTGCACAAGTTTCGCGCAAATCGGGACGTCCGCCTCCACGACCTACGCCGATAGCGGGCTGACAGCGTCTACCATCTACAACTACCGGGTGCGCGCGGAAGACGCGGCGAACAATACCGGCCCCTACTCTAATGTGGCTACGGCTACAACAGCTGGTGTCCCAAGCATCGTCAGCCTCAGCCCAACGTCCGGGTCAGTAGGCACGGTGGTGACAATCACCGGGACAAACTTTGGCAGTGGGTTCCCCACGGTCACTTTCAACAACACGATCTCTGCACCTACAAGCTTCAGTCCTACAAGTATCATCGTTCCCGTTCCGACCGGTGCAACAACGGGCAATGTGGTGGTGACAGTCGGCGGCGTCGCGAGCAATGGCATCAACTTTACCGTGACAGTCATTTCTATAAGTGTGTCGCCTACCACGGCGAGCGCGCAGGCCGGCACTCAAGTTGGTTTCACGGCGACGCTACAGAATGACACTCAGAACCTGGGCCCGGCGTGGTCGCTTTCCGGCCCGGGCTGCTCAGGCCTAGCCTGCGGCTCTCTCCTTGGGACTGGAGCCAATCCCGTCGATTACCATGCACCGGCAACCGTGCCGAATCCACCGACCGTGATCCTTACAGCTAGTTCGGTGGCAGACCCAACGAAGACCGCTACTGCAACGATCACAATCACCCCGGGGCCGATGATTACGAGCGTGTCGCCAACTATTGGCCCAGTGGGAACGGTGGTGACCATCTCTGGGACCCACTTCGGAACCACACAGGGATTCAGCGGGGTGAGTTTCAATGGCGCGGTCGGGAACCCGACGATCTGGAGCGATACGAGCATCGTCGTGCCCGTACCGGCAGGCGCGACAACGGGCCCGGTGAGCGTGACCGTTGGCCAAGCAGGAGCGAGCGGAGGCACGTTCACTGTGACTCAAGGGCCGACGCCCACGGCTCCAAGCAGCTTAGCCGCGACTGCCGTTTCGAGTGCCCAGATTAATCTCGCTTGGGGAGCTTCTACCGAGACCGGTGGCACGATCGCGAGCTACTCCGTCGAACGTTGCCAAGGCGCTGGTTGTACGGCCTTCGCATGGATCGGAACTTCCGGCACAACGAGCTATAGCGATACGGGCGTGCTGCCGTCCTCCAGCTATAGTTATCGCGTCAGGGCCCAGGACGGTGTCGGTGTTTTTGGACCATATTCGGCAACAGCTTCGGCGACCACGTCTGCTGCGACGCCGACTGCGCCGACCAACTTGACCGCCGCAGTTGCGTCTAGCGTCCAGATTAATCTCGCTTGGGGAGCTTCCACCGAAACCGGTGGCACGATCGCGAGCTACTCCGTCGAACAGTGCCAAGGTGTTGGCTGCAGTTCATTTGCCCAGATCGCGTTAACCGCGAGCACCAACTTGGGTGTCCTCGGACTAACCGGCTCAACCAGCTACAGTTTTCGCGTACGCGCTTTTGACATTCTCGGCAACGCGGGGCCGTACTCTGCCACAGCCACTGCGACGACTTCGGCTCCCGTCATCACGGCGCCGTCGAATCTGGCCGCGACGGCTTCCTCCAGCACACAAATCAACTTGGGGTGGACCGCGGCGACAGAAACGGGCGGAACGATCAGCAGCTATTTGGTCGAGCGTTGCGCGGGCGCTGGATGCACATCGTTTGCGCAAATTGGGACATCGACCACAACAACATACAGCGACACGGGGCTGACGGGATCGACCAGCTATAGCTATCGAGTGCGAGCCACAGATGCCGCGAGCAACCTGGGGCCGTACTCGGCAACAGTGACAACGTCAACGATTGCCGCCACGCCTACGGCGCCTAGCAACCTGACGGCTACAGCGGCCAGCAGTACGCAGGTGAATCTGAGTTGGACGGCGGCGACGGAAACGGGCGGGACGATTGCGAGCTATCTGGTAGAACGCTGCGCGGGAGCGGGCTGCACGTCGTTTGCACAGATTGGCACATCGACGACGACCGCGTACAGCGACAGTGGGCTGACGGGTTCGACGAGCTACAGCTATCGCGTGCGCGCAAAAGATAACGCTGGAAACACGGGTCCGTATTCGGCGACAGCTTCGGCGACGACCGCGGCACCGGTGATTACGGCGCCGACGAATCTGGCGGCTAGCGTGATTTCCGCCGCGCAAATCAATTTGTCCTGGACGGCGGCGACGGAAACGGGCGGGGCGATCAGCAGCTATCTGGTGGAGCGTTGCGCGGGAGCGGGTTGCACGACGTTTGCACAGATTGGAACGTCGACAACGACGACATATAACGATACAGGGCTGACGGGCTCGACGAGCTACAGCTATCGCGTGCGCGCGAAAGATACGGCGGGGAATACCGGGCCGTATTCGGCGACAGCTTCGGCAACGACTTCGGCTCCGGTCATCTCGGCGCCGGGAGGATTGACGGCAACGGCGGCGTCCGGATCGCAGATTAATTTGTCGTGGACGGCTTCGACGGAAACGGGCGGGACGATTGCGAGCTACCTGGTGGAGCGCTGCACGGGAGCGGCGTGCACGTCGTTCGCGCAGATCGGCACATCGACAACGACAACGTACGGCGACACGGGGCTGACGGCGTCGACCAGTTACAGCTATCGCGTGCGCGCGAAGGATGCGGCTGGGAATACCGGGCCGTATTCCGCGACGGCAAGCGCGACGACGAGTTCAGGAAGCTCATCGGGTTCGATTGCGTTTGTACAAGTGAACTCGGCGGTGCCGGCGACGGGAGCGACGGTTGGAGTGGCGTACACGAAGGCCCAGGTTGCCGGGGACCTGAATGTGGTGATTGTGGGCTGGAACGACACAACAGCAACAGTGAAGTCGGTGGTGGACACGAAGGGAAACACGTACGTGCTAGCCACCGGGCCGGTGAAGGTGACGGGATCGCTGACACAGTCGATTTACTACGCGAAGAACATCGGAGGGGCAGCTGCGGGAGCGAACACGGTAACGGTGACGTTCAGCGCGACAGCAACCTATCCGGATATACGGATTCTTGAGTATAGCGGGCTGGATACCAACAGCCCATTCGATGGAGGGACGGGAGCGACAGGAACGGCTACCACGACGGATAGCGGGGGCGTGACAACGACCAATGCCAACGACCTGCTGGTGGGAGCGAACATTGTGCTGACGAGCACGTCGGCGGCAGGGACGGGATACACCTCGAGGGTGATCACGTATCCGGATGGAGACATCGCGGAAGATGAAGTAGTGACGGCGGTGGGCACGTACCATGCGACGACGAAGCTGAATGGAGCGGGAGGGTGGATCACGCAGGTTGTGGCGTTCAAGGCGGCGGGAGCCGCGCCAGCGCCGACGGCGCCGGGGAGTCTGACGGCGACTACAATCTCGAGTTCGCAGATCAATCTGAGCTGGACGGCTTCGACCGAGAGTGGCGGAACCATCGCGAGCTATTTGGTGGAGCGGTGCTCGAGAGCGGGATGCACGAGTTTTGCGCAAGTGGGAAGCACCGCAAGCACCAGCTACAGCGATGCGGGGCTGGCTTCCGGCTCGAGCTACAGTTACCGAGTGCGGGCGCAAGACACGGCGAGCAATTTGGGACCGTATTCGACTACCGTGACCGCCATGACGGCGGGGACGGCAGTGCCGACGGCACCGGGAAGCCTGACCGCGGTTGCGGGAGCTTCCGGACCTCAGGTGATTAACACCCAGAGCTATATCTACTCGGCTTCGATAACGTCGCACACCACGGCGGCGTTTGACAGCACGGGAGGAGATTTGCTCGTACTGTGTGCTTCGTCGCATGCGGGCGTGACCATGACGCCGTCGGACACGTTTGGAAATGCGTGGATCTCGGTGGCCGGACCGACCAACACCACCACCGGATTCGATCTGCGCACGCAAGTGTGGTACGCGCGAATGCCGACAGTGGGGCCGGGAGAAGAAGTGACGATGACGTTGTCGGCTGCGCAATCGCTGGTCATGTCCATTTTTGTGGTGAAGGGATCGTATGTCAGTTCGCCGATTGATGTGGCATCGGCGATTGGGAGCGATGCCGGAACGCAGAGCACGGCGGTGAGCAGTCCGAATATCACGACGATGACGGCGAGCGATTTGCTGATCGGATTTGCGAAGAGTTCGATCGGCGAAACGTGGACAGCGGGAACGGGCTTCACGACGCAAGTAGCGGCTTCGACGAACTATCTGGATGCCGAGACGGGCTTTGCGGCGACGCCGGGAGTGTATGCGGCGACGTTTGGGATCAATGCAGCGGCGACGTGGCAGTCGGCGGTGGTGGCGGTGAGTCCTTCGGCTACGGCGGGAAATCCGAACCAGGTGAATTTGACGTGGACGGCTTCAACAGAAACCGGAGGAACGATCAGCGGGTATCTGGTGGAACGTTGCCAGGGAGCGGGGTGCACCACGTTTAGCCAGATTGGGACGACGACCGTGCTGACCTATAACGATACGAACGTAACTGCAGGGACTAGCTACAGCTACAGAGTTCGGGCTGCCGATGCTTTCAGCATCACTGGACCTTACTCTAGTACAGTTTCCGTGATAGCCCAATGACGAGGGGATGAGGGCCCGCATCCTGAAGTGATCGGGCAAGCGCCAACAATTTGTTGGGGCCGCGGACTCAATCGGCTTTCCTATGGCAGGTCCCTTCACTTGTTAACCAATTTTGTTCCCCCGACGGTCGCCGCAACTTACACCGTGACCTGGTTTAGACCTTTGAAATGAGGGACTTAGCGTCGTGACTTAGCAGCAGATTGTCAAGAAATTGGCAAGAGTGGCCATGGATTTTTGGAAGCATGAATGCACCAGCATTTGAGCAGACGTTCCGCGGAAGGACTTGTGGATGGCGGGGGAAAACCAAACCAATCGAATGGGCCTGGTGGGCGAGGAATTGCCGCCAGAGGAAATCCTGTTTGGATCTTCGCCCGCGATGCGAGCCATCCAGAAGACGTTGGGAAAGGTTGCGGGAACAAGCGTACCCGTATTGATTCAGGGGGACGGCGGGACGGGCAAGGAAATGCTTGCCAGGTGGATTCACAAGCATTCGGCTAGTGCCGGCGGGGAATTCGTCAAGGTCAGTTGTGCAGCGATACCCGGGCAGCTGCTGGAAAGCGAATTGTTCGGGTATGAAAAGGGTGCATTTACCGGGGCCAACCAGTCGAAGCCAGGCAGGGTGGAATGGGCGGATAAGGGAACGCTTTTCCTGGATGACATTTCTGAACTAGAGATGCGTTTGCAGGGAAAGCTGTTGCACTTCCTGCAGGACGGGGTTTTCTGCCGGATCGGGGAAAACAGCGAGCGCAGGGTCGACACCCGAGTGATATGCGCAAGCAGCAAAGACCTGCAAAAGAGCATCGGGAATGGGGAGTTCCGCTCGGACTTGTTTTATCGAGTCAATGTGGTGCAATTGCATTTACCGCGACTCCGGGAACGGCGGGAAGATATTCCGTGTCTGGCAGAATATTTTAGAACGCAGCATGCAAAACAGCTCGAGAAGCAATGTGAGCCGTTTCGCTCCGAGATTTTGGAATACTACAAGACGCTGAATTGGCAAGGAAACTTGCGTGAACTTTCGAACCAAGTCGCTCGCTATGTGCTGATCGGGCCAGAGAGTTTCGCCGGGTCGCCGCAAATCACAGCCCTGCAGAATGTCTCGTCGGCGATCGCTGGAGGCGGAGCCGGGCTGCCGCTCAAGCGCATCACGAAAGAAGCGGTCCGGAAAATAGAGAGAAACGTCATCCTGCAAGCGCTTAGGGAAAATCACTGGAACCGCCGGAAAACCGCAGAAGCATTGAAAATCAGCTATCGATCCCTTATTTACAAAATCCGCGAAGCGGGCCTGGGCGTTAATACCGATACTTTCTGACCCGACACATTCTGAACAGTTTCAAACCACTCGGGATAGCGATGGAAACGGGCGTAGTGCATCGATCTCTCGTACGGGCTCCGCTAGAATTTTTGCGATTTTGCCGACCGCGAAACTAACCTCGACGCATTCCAAAGAAGAACAACCGGGACAGCCGCATTGAGCGAGAAGGGCCTGCGCCCCGAGTATTGTTCTCGGCAAGATGCGGGACGAGCGCGATGGCGTGCCCCGATTAGGCCTCGGCTTGCCTGGGCACGTGTGATGTCCGCTATGCGTGCGGCGACAACTTCCTAAGGATTGCGGTTGGTATGGCATGGATCCAAAGGTGTTTGCCTCCCCCCGAAGTTCCGAGTTATGAGATTCGGCCAAAGGTCGTCAGGAGTTCGGTGATCGCCCAGCTCGACGTCGCTCGTCATCTCCGACAAGAGATTGGCCGGAAGGACAGGATAAGGGCGTAGCAACAGACTTGCCCTCTTTCTCGACGGTTGTCCAGTTACAGAGGGCAGTAGTACCTCGATACGCTTGCTTTGCGTGGGGAACGCAATCGGCGCCTTCGGGATGGCCGAATCGGGGGAAAGAACTAATGTTGAACGAGGCAGGCTTCTTCAGAACGCCCGCAAAACGAGATTTCCGTACAAGCGCTCTCCTACTGGCCATCATTTTCAGTGCAGGTCTAGCAGGTTGCTCCGGGTTAGTTACGAAAGCAAATAACGATCCAGCTCCCACTGCACCTTCGATCTCGGCGCAACCAACGAACGAAACGGTGACATTGGGGCAAAGCGCTACATTTTCGGTGGCGGTGACGGGTACCGCTCCCATGAGCTACCAGTGGAAGAAGAGCGGGACGGCCATCGCCGGCGGTACGTCTTCCACTTACACGACTCCGGCTACGACGAGTGCTGACAACGGCGCGCAGTTCGTGGTGGTGGTAAGCAACGCAGCTGGCAGCGTGACGAGCGGCGCGGCTACTCTCACGGTCGACGCGGCGGTGACGACGCCCTCGATCACAACAGAGCCAGCGAGCGAGACCGTGATAGTCGGCCAGACAGCTACCTTTAGCGTGGCGGCTACGGGGACGGCTCCATTTACTTATCAGTGGAAGAAGAGCGGGACAGCGATCTCTGGCGCCACTTCCTCGAGCTATACGACTCCGGCTACGACGAGTGCTGACAACGGAGCCCAGTTCACAGTGGTGGTGACGAATACGGCCGGAAGCGCGACCAGCACGGCGGCCACACTGACGGTTAGCGCAGCCGCAGTAGCTCCTACGGTTACGACGCAGCCCGTAAGCCAGACTGTAACAGCAGGCCAGACGGCGACGTTCAGTGTAGTGGCCACGGGAACCGCTCCTTTGAGTTACCAGTGGAAGAAGAGCGGGACCTCAATTTCCGGCGCTATGGCTTCCAGTTACACCACTCCAGCAACGACAACCGCCGACAGCGGCTCGCAGTTCACGGTGGTGGTGACGAATACGGCCGGAAGCGCGACCAGCAATGCGGCTACGTTGACAGTGAATGCAGCCGCAGTAGCACCAACGATCACGACGCAACCGGCAAACAAGACGGTGACAGTGGGCCAGACGGCGACGTTTAGTGTGGTTGCCACCGGCACTGCTCCTTTGACGTACCAGTGGAAGAAGGGCGGTACGGCAATTTCCGGTGCGACGGCTTCCAGCTACACTACTCCGGCCACGACAAGTGCAGACAATGGCTCGCAGTTTACAGTGGTGGTCACCAATTCGGTCGGGAGCGCGACGAGCAACGCAGCGACTCTGACGGTGAATGCAGCCTCGGTGGCGCCCACGATTACGACGCAACCGGCAAACAAGACGGTGACAGTGGGCCAGACGGCTACGTTCAGTGTGGTGGCTACGGGCACCGCACCATTAACCTACCAGTGGAAGAAGGGCGGTACGGCAATTTCCGGCGCTACGGCTTCCAGTTACACCACTCCGGCTACGACAAGTGCAGACAATGGATCGCAGTTTACAGTGGTGATCACCAATTCGGTCGGGAGCGCGACGAGCAACGCGGCGACGCTTACGGTGAATCCTGTGACGCCGCCAAGCATTCCGACAGGGTTGACGGCTACAGCAACTTCTAGTTCGACGATCAGCTTGAATTGGAACGCATCCACGGGCAGCGTCAGCGGATACTATGTTTACCGCGGCGGCACGCAAGTTGGCACGAGCACGGTAACTTCCTACACAGATACGGGCCTGACGGCTTCGACGGCTTACACGTACACGGTTGCGGCGTACGATTCCGTTGGGGATGTGTCAGGGCAATCGGCGAGCGCCTCGGCAACGACATTGAGTGCCAGCGCTTCCTGCGCGTCAGGTATTCCTTGCGCGCTGGGATGGTACCAGGTTCCCAATACAAGCCTCGCAGGTATTTGCCCGACTTACAGCGATATCCAGGGAAACAGCGGCTGCGCCGCAGTGGAAGACGCATGGGGCAGCGCGGCCGTGGACAATACTCGTAACCGGCTTATCCTTCATGGCGGCGGTCACGTCGACTATGACGGGAATGAGATTTACGCGATCGACTTCAATGCGAAGCCGATTGCACCGGTACTGGTGAAGGACGCCTCGCACGGCTCGGGGGTCGATTCGGCTGTGGCAGGCTGCAGCGAATCGTTTCCGGATGGGACGCCGAACTCGAGACACGACTACAGCGGGTTTTGGTACTTGCCGAATCAAGACGTGTACTTCCTGTATGGCGCGGGTATCGCCAGTTGCGGGAATTTCTCGGATGGCAATTGGATCTATTCGCCGAACAGCGGCGCGTGGACCCAGCTTGCGCCAGCAACACATCCGAACACGGCAAAGGATGGTTCGATTGACCTTGCCGCTTATAACACCACCGATGGCTGCTTGTACTTCCTAGAAAACAACCTGCCGAATTTCTGGAAACAGTGCTACGACAATTTCGCCGGGGCGAACTGGACGCAACTCGCATCACCGTCCGGAGCGCCCTGCGATACTACGAATGCGTCCTCGAGCATTGACGTTTCCCGCCAACTATTCGTTTGCGTGGGCGGCGGGAATCTCTATACCATCGCGCTTTCGAACTCCGCCACGGTGAACGACTCGTCGGCCAGCGGATGCTCAGCGGCTGCTTCGGCATTTTCTCCCGGCGTCGCATATGACCCGATTCAACAGCTCATTGTCTTTTGGACAGGCGGGAGTGACGTAATCACCTACAACGCAACGACGCACTCGTGCGCAACGGTAACTTTCTCAGGCGGCCCGGGCGCTCAGTTGACAAACGGCACTTTCAATCGTTTCCAATACATGCCTGGCATTGGAGCTTTTGTACTCGCTAACGGCATGAGTTCAAACGTTTGGACACTCCGGATGGTGGACTCTGCCACGGCGGCTGCGATGGACTTCACCAATCGCATCGCGTTGTCGAGCGCAACTGCGAGCCAGGGCTTTGATAACGCAGCCTTGTTTGTGCCAGTAACCAGCGGCAACGGTTTCTACGCATCAGGCGCGACCACCCCTCCGCCGACGAATCCAATCGGCATTCAGGACACGACCACTTATCGCTCCGGCACATCCAGCGTGAGGTTCACGATTCCCGGCTTGTCGGACGACGAACCGAACGGTTGGTACGCGCAGGGATACGGGTTCAACTTGACCGCGGGCTCGACCGTTTATTTCAGCTTCGCCCAACGGATGGACTCGAACTACGTCACGGAGAAGGTGACGCAGAAAGGCGGCGGCTACACGTACTGGAAGCAGTTCATCACCAGCTGGTGGGATGGTGTGAATGAGTTCAACTCGTGCGGCAATCCGGATTTCGTGTTCGTGAACGACTACAACGAAGGTTTCCCGCTGGGCTACCTCCAGTGCGGCCAAGACTCGCTGCAGATCTCCTCATCGCTCTCGCCGAGCGGCATCTTTAACGAGTTTGACCGCCAGCTCATCACGAGCGGCACCTGGAACGGGACAACACAGACGCTGACGGGCGGTGCACTCAACGGGTCGGGAGGGGCGGGATATAACTGCCCCTACTCTTCGACACAACCCAACCCCAACTGCTTCGACTACCCCATCAACGTCTGGGTAACTTACATGTGCGAAATCCAGATGGGCACGTTCGGGACGGCAAGCTCAACAATCGAGTGCTGGGTTTCGACACCTACAAGTCCAGCGTGGCGGACGATCATTTACGAGCCGAACCACGTCATCACGCAAGACCAGTCAAACTATACTTTGAACGTCTTGCAGCTGCTCCCGTACTGGACGGATCGCGACGGAACGGTTAGCGCCGGAGGCACTTCGAACACCTGGTACGACGAGATGATCATTTCTCAGCATCCGATACCGCCGCCGCAGGCGCCGCCCGCGGCACCGTGAGGCACAGCCCGCATCCAAAGTTTCAACAAATTCTGGGGAGACCCGCCGAATTGGCGGGTCTTTCCTTTTGGGGAAGCCTAAACACAATTTCGGTTACACTGCCACACGGCATCGAGCTAGGTGTAAGGGCAGGCCTATGAGGGTCCGGGCAAATATAGTTCTTGCGGTGACGGTTGCGGCAACTTCGTGTGCCACGGCATGGATGTGGCCCGGGGTAGTAAGACCTCCAGAGAGCACCGCCACCTCAGCGACCGTAGCGTATACCTCGGGCTGGCAGGCGATGCCGCATACGCAACTGAGTGCGGTGTGTCCTGAGGTGGAGCAGATTCGCGCGGTGGAAGGATGTAGTGCGGTGATCGCGGATTGGAATAGCGGGCTGGCGGACACCAAGCGGAACCGGCTGATTCTTTGGGGAGGCGGGCACAGCGGGTATTTTGGGAATGAGATGTATGCGCTGGACGTCGAGCATGCGACGCTTCAGCGGATTACAGAACCTTCGACAGGCGAAAGCCTCTCCAATCTGAAATCGTGTCCGGAAGAGTACGCCGATGGAAGGCCGAATGCGCGGCATACGTACAACGGCTTGCAATACATTTCGAAGCTGGACATGTACTTTGTCTTTGGGGCAGGGCTTTCTCCCTGCGGAAATTTTTCGAACGGAATCTGGTTGTTCGATCCGGCTCGCGGCGCGTGGATGAAACGAAACCCCAAGACACATCCCAACCCGGCACAAAATGGAAGCATCCCGATGACGGCATACGACTCAGGAAGCGGCATGGTGTATGAGGTGGAAGGAAACGTGGGAGTGTTCTGGAAATACGATCCGGGCGCGGACAGTTGGACGAGCCTCGGAGACGTGAAAGCGTGTTCGCGATTGAACATGACCGCGGCGGTGGATCCAGCTCGTAAACTGTACTTCTGCGTCGGGAACGGAAGCTTCAGCAAGATTGGCTTGTCCGGTAGTCATAAGGCGACGACGCTTGCGGGAAAAGGATGCGAGGGGCTTGTCGCAGCGGGCGGTCCGGGCTTCGAGTTCGATAGTTCGCAGAACCGGTTTGTGGGATGGGCGGGCGGCGGCACAGTTTACATTTATGACCCGGATTCGGACAGCTGTGCGACGAAGATATTCGCGGGCGATCCCGGGCCGCAGCAAAGGAACGGCACATTTGGACGATTTCGATACTTCCCCACGCTGAATCTATTCGCGCTTGTGAACGACTGGAAGCAGGACGCATACGCATTGCGGCTTTCGCCTGGGGGAACCGGGAACCACTGAACGTGGACAGTGTGTTCGCATTGCGGAAGCCGGGATTGCATCGAAGTGAGTGTGTTGAAGTCAGTTGTGTTGTTGAGCCGGGAATGAACGGGTAGACTGAAGACTGCAAATTGTCGAGAGTGGACCAGGGACACTTGATGAAGCACTATCGAATCGTTTCACTGTTCTTAGTCTCGGCTTGCCTGTGTACGCTGCCTGTCGAGCGGGTGAGGTTGAGAGTGCACGCGTCGGGTACGGAGCGGCCTGTGAGCGAGAAGTTAGACGACATCGCGCGGGCAAAGAACTCAAATAAGACTCCGCCGGTCGAGCTTGCAGACTTCGATAAGCGGTGCCACGCAAACGGGGTGTTAGTTTGCGAGGGATTTGATTCGCCAGACAAATTTGTCGTGGCCAAGTGGCCGGCGACAGGACTGTACCTCTCGGGAGATGAAAAATTGAGAGGGACGCTGGACACCAGCGTGAAAGCTTCCGGAAAAGGTTCCCTTCGATTTGAGATTCCGCCGCATTCGCCGGCGAACGCATCGGGTTACTGGCGGCAGGCGATGGGGAAGAATTTCGGGACGGGAACAACATACTACGTGCAATTCCGGCAGCGATTTTCAAAAGAGATGTTGAAGAATCCGTTTGGGGACACGACCTGGAAGCAGGCGCTGTTCCACAATGCTTCCGCGACCTGCAGCGATATGGAAATCACGACCGTTCAGTACTATCACGATGGATTTCCGTTCATGTACACGGCTTGCGGAGCTCGCATGATCGCTACGAACGGCGGGAATCCCCCGTACCTATTGGAACAAGGCGATTACAACTGCTGGTATGGACAATACAACGCGAAGAGCTGCTTCATGTATCCCGCGGATCAGTGGGTTACTTTTTATTACGAAGTGACCGTGGGACATTGGGGCAAACCGGACAGCGCGGTGAACGCGTGGATCGCCCTGGACGGGCAACAATACCGGCAGTGGATCAAGATCAAGGATTTCGTGCTACAAAACGAGCATCCGGGGCAGGGCTACGATACGGTGACGCTGCTGACGTACATGACCGGGAAGAGCATGACGATCGAGCATCCGACAGCGTACACCTGGTACGACGAGCTGATTGTTTCGACAGATCCGATTGCGCCGCCGACAGCTTCCGATGATCTGAGCCACGCGAAGTAGGCGCAGCGAATCAAGCCAGCGTATGCGGCTTTTCTCCGACGTAAATCACAACATGAGGACCGACGAGGGGAACATTCTTGTGGGTTCGCGCCGAAATCGCTTCTTTAACGACGAAACCAGATTCTTCGAGACAAGACTTGCCGGTGCGAAGCGTGTAGGGGCGCTGGATGGGCTGCGAGATGGGCTTGATAATTTTAGAGGAGAGGTACTTCAGTAGGGCGCCGAGGTGGGGGCGAGGGTAAATATATTGCCGGAATTTCTGCTGGAACGCTTCCCAGACTGTCGTGTCGACGTGAATCAGAGCAACGTAATGGCCACCGGGATTCAAGACGCGAAAAATCTCGGCGGTCGCCTCGCGGTCGTTCAGGAAATGCTCCATGACGCCGACCGAGGCGACGAGATCGAAAGAATTTGAGTGGAATGGAAGGCGCTCCGCGAGCGCCACGCAAAAATCGGCCTGAGAGCGCGTGCTGGCAATTTTCAAAGCGCGCGAAGAGAGGTCGATGGCGGCCTTTTGTTTTGCCTTAATGACAGAAAGCAGAAATCCTTCGCCGCAGCCGATTTCGAGATAGCGGTCCGCAGAAAGCCTTGCGAGAAGCTCAGAAAAATAGGCGATAAATTCGGGAGTGCGGCCCTGGTCTTCCCAGACTCCGGAACGATTTGAGTAGATGTCGTCGTAGGTGTCGCCGATTTCACCGGCGGACTTGAGTTGAGGCTCCTGGGAGAGCAGGACCGGAAATCCATCCTTGCTCGTAAACTGCCGGCCGCATGCAGAGCATTTGAGATCAGAGAGATTCCCTTTGCAATCGGGGCAGACGAACATTTGCACCTCTTGGAAAGCTGAGTTTCGTGGATTCTTCGCATTATCGAGGACGACGTTAAGAATAGACATGGGTTTTGTCGCAGTGTCCTTAAGAAATCAATGGTTTCGAGAAGCCTCGCTCCTGGCGAGACGTTCGGCGGCGTTTTCCATGCTCGGAAAATGTTCCTGGCGAACCAGAGAGAGACAGGCCGCAAGATCTTTTGCCTGATTATGGCGCGCGTAGCGTTCCAAGCGGGCGCGGTTGGCGACAGGGTGTTTTCCGGCGCGAATAGCGTCCAGAAAAGCTGGGAGGGCGCCGTAGATTTCGTCAGCGCTGGCTAGATCGGCAATCGTCGAGCCGCCGGTCTCGTTCAGGAGGCTTGCGGTGTCTCCAGTTTGAGTTGTAAGCGCAAAGATGGGGCGTTGCACACGTAGATATTCATAGGCTTTGGCGGGGATCTGGTGATCACAATTCGCGGCCTGGAAGAGCAGAAGGCCGTCGGCATTAGCACATTCCTGCAGGGACTGGTGATAAGGAATGTGCGGCTGAAGCTGGACAATGTCCGCGATGTTCATTTCGTCGAGCATGCTGCGAAAGAGATTTTCAGAGCCGGGGGCGCGAAACGCGATTTGGAGATTGTCCTTGCCGACGCGACCCTCGGTCTTAAGGTGAGAAACGGCGCGGAAAAACGGACGTGGGTCGCGTTCCTCGGGGTAAAGCGTGCCGGTATGCAACAGGCGCAGAGGATTTTCGGCTGCGGCGGCGTTTGGGCGGAGAGAGAGAGAGGTGAAATCTTCCTCGTCGTATCCATTCGAGATGACTAGACATTTTTCGGGCGGGAGATCGGGATAGCGTTCAAGATACATTCGGCGGGTTGAAGGCGTGGTGAAAATGACGCGGGAGGCGCGGTGAACAGCCTGGCGCTCGATCCAGCGCCAGACGCGGCGCATCCGCGGATCGCGCGGATAGGCCTCTTCGGTCATGGAATCGCGCAGATCGAGGATCCAGGGTTTGCCAGTCAGCCTATGCAGAATCAGGCCAATCAAAACCGCGGTGCAGATTGGGAAAGTTGTGAAGAGAATTTCGGCACGATGTTTGCGTATGGCAAGTAGCCCCGCAAGGACTCCCCCCAAGACCCAGGCAGCCCAGCGGTCGGGGAGCGCGAGAAGATCGGGATAGGCTCCGCGAAAGCTCAAATGTTTTTTTGTGTCGAGCGCGAAGGCGTGTATGACCGGCAGGCCCGCGGGCAAGGACTCTTGCGTGCGGGGATCGACAGATTCGTAGGCGCGGGAATGGGCCGTGACGACAACCGGCTGCCAGCCGAGGTCAGGAAGGTATCGAGAGAATTTGAGGGTGCGAAGCGCACCGCTGCTCCCTGTTTGCGGGGGGAAATGGTAGGCAACCATGAGGACGGCCGGATTCGAATGGGGCTTGGCGGATGGCTTCATGCCACACCCGATATTCTGGATACTTCTGGTTCGCGCGGGCGCGCGGCATCGGTTGCGACTTTTTTGACTCCGCGGACGATCGCATCCAGGTCGCCAGGAAAGAGATTCTGGTGAACGGGAAGAAAGATGAGGTTGTCGTACAAGAAGTCCGCGTCGGGAAATGCAGCCGAATCGACCGCAGGAGGACGGACGCCCGCCCAGTTTACCGCGGGAATTCCTTCCTGTTGCAGGCGGAGATGCGCAGATGGAACGTCATCAAGGAATATCGGGAAGACCCACGGGTAGACGGAGTCCGGAAGATCGGCATGAAGGAAAGTGACACCGGGAAGGCCACGCAGCTGATCGCGCAGAAATTGAAAATTCTCGCGGCGCTTCGCGGCAATAGCCGGGACGTCGGAATGCGCTCTCAGCCAGCGTGATACGCGGGACATTCTCTGATTGACGAGCGAGGTGTCGAACGTCGCGCGATTGCTGTCTAATTCGAAAAGCGGGGCGCCGCTGGACTCGTTTCGAAGACGTTTTGCGGCGGACTTAACCGATTCGAGGGCCCAGGAAAAGCCTCTTGCGAGAAATCCGGTAGAGTTTTCGAGGGTCTTATCTACGAGAGACTTTGCGACCTTCAATGTGAAAGCAAAGGATTCCTTTTGCCAGCGCGGCGGCGGGCTTTCGAATGGCTTCCGCAGCAAGAGAGCGCCGCCGTCGTAGATGGGCAGAAATTTTCGCCAACTGAAAACACTGGCATCACCAAACGAGCCCAGGGGGCGGCCGTCAAACGATCCTTGAAGCACGTGGGCGCAGTCTTCAATCAGATATATGCGATGACGATCGCAAAGCGCCCGTAGCTGATCGATCGGCTGGGGGAAACCGAAGTAATGCGCGACGAGTATAGCTGCCGTGCCTGGCTTGATTCTTGCTTCCAGCTCGGCGAGATCGGGTTCGCAACGGAGATTTATGGAATAGAACTCTACGTTGGCCCCGAACACTTCAAAGGGTTCGACGGCAGCGCGGCAAAGATAAGCGGGGAGGAGGACGTGAGCGCCAGGAGAAATACCGAGGGCCTTCAGACTGAAAAAGATGGCGTTGCGCGCCCAAAAGAAAGAGAGCGGACGCGGGGCGTCACCGCCGGGGGCGTTGATGGGCTGACTGAAGAACGAAAAGAATTTCCGCGAAGGAAATTGCTCCTTGGGGACCGTGAATGTGGGAGCACCAGCGTTCATTTGAAACGCCTCGCGAGTTTCTTGAGGGAGGCCACCCAAAGATGTCGCAGGCAATTGACGTGGTAAAGGGTGCGTGCTTCATCCGTCCATCGTGTATGCCACTCCATGACCCGGCCGTAAAACTCGACGACGCGGACCTGATTTTCGGCAAAGAGCTGTTTCATGATGTCTTCGCGCATCATGAGGGCGGGTGAGTACTCATTGAAGGACTCGTCGTACGCGGTTTTCAGAACGACCATCATGCCATTGCGCATAAGGCAGAGATCGCTAGCGACTACTTTTTGATCGACCACAAACTGGTAGATCACGGCTTCGCCATGGTCGGAGAAATATTCAAAAACGTCCCGGTAGAAACGGCCCTGCTCATTGTCGAGACTCACGGCGGTGCCGTCCTTTGCTTTCCATCCAGCGGACTCGAGACGTCCGTACTCGCGAATGGCGTCGGCGACCTCTCCCGGGGCTCGGCGGGCGACCAGCTCGCCGACTAGATTTTTCTCGGCCAGGCGGCGACGGCGCCGCGCAAGATTGTGGCGAAGATTACTGCCTCGCTGCTTCCAGTATGCTTCAAAATCGCCGGCCATCGTGATGCGGGCGGTCTGGATGTAGTCGAGGCGCTCAAGGCCGGGGCGGCTCTCTGCGAGAGGAAGGGAGGAGTAGTCTGGATCCTGTTGCATAACTCCCAATTCAAGTGCGAAGCCGGGAAGCTGGCGTGTCAATCGGTGAATGGCTTGGCCATTTGAATCCGGAGCGCCAAGAAGGAATAAACCGATGGGCGCCTGCGAAGGCTGAAAGGTTTCCCAGAGACCTTTGCCGCGGGAAACGACGAGCGCTGCCCCAAGATCCGCCGAACCGCTGTTGGAAGCGAGAAGCACTTTGCCGTTGGCAAAATGTTTCACAAGAGGCGAAACGAATCCAGAATCCAGCAGGATATGGTTACTGCCGGCGCGATTGCACTCATCCCAGAGTGTACGAAGAGAGTCGAAGCTTTGCGCTGCGGATGAAAATTTCCAGCTCATAGAGGGGGACCCGAACAACTACCGTGGAGTTCCTTTCATTAGCGAGGGCGACGGAATAGTAAAGCTGGTGATTTCCCCCCTAGCCGCAATCCATTCGTCAGAGCCGTCACCCACAAGGATTTCCGCCGGAGCGGGGTGGCTGAGGAATCCGAGCGGGCTGGCGGAGCGACCATAAGCGCCGGACTGAAAAATCACGAAGTAATCTCCTATTTCGGCGCGTGGAAGTGTAACGTTGCGCGCGACCGTATCCAGCGGGGTGCAAAGTGGCCCGACAACGTCGACGGCGTCTTCGGCGAGAGAATCGAGTTTGTTGGCCAGCGCGACGGGGTAGTTCCGTTTGATCGTCTGGCCCAGGTTGCCGGAGGCGGCCAGATGATGGTTCATGCCGCCATCGAGAATCAGGAATTTCTTGCCGCGCGAGACTTTGATGTCGCAGACGCGAGCCAGATAAATTCCGGCTTCGCCGACGAGGAAACGGCCAGGCTCGACGAGGAAATGAGTACCAGCGAAGGCGGGATCGGATTCGATCGGGCCAAACAGTTCGGCGAGCCCGGTGCGGACCTCCTCAAGGTCGAGTTCCTTTTCGTGAGAGAAGTAAGGAATGCCAAGTCCTCCGCCAAAATCGACAGTGTGGAGAGGCGTACCCACCCGATGAGCGGAGCGGCGTGCGATGGCCAGACCGTGCCGGTACTGGCCGACGAGAGTATCGGCGTCGAGAATCTGCGTGCCGGCGAAAAGATGAATGCCGCGGAAATGGAGTGCGGAGTCGGCGAGGACAGTATCGAGTACATCGTCCAGAATTTCCTCATCGACACCGAAAGGTGCTGGACGGCCACCCATGCGCATCGCGCCGCCTTCAGCCTCGGCCGCAGGATTGACGCGAATCGCCACATTGGCACGAACGGATAAGCGGCGGCTGATCTCGGCGACGCGTTTTGCCTCGACTAGGGACTCGAGATGAATTTCGCCGATGCCATTGGAGAGAACAAACTCGAGCTCCGTTGGACTCTTGCCGGGCCCCGCAAACAGCACGTCTTGGGGATCGCAACCAGCCTGCATGGCCAGCTGGAACTCGCCAGCTGATGCCACTTCAAGCCCGCAGCCATACGATAGCAGGTGTCGAACAACAGCAAGATTCGGGTTAGCTTTTACAGAATAAGAGATCGAGAAACGAGAGGGGAGCGCTTGACGGAGCGCGAGCAGCTTCTGTCCGATAACGGTCTTGTCATAGATGAACGAGGGAGTGCCGTATTTTTCCGCAAGGGCGCAAACACCAATGCCGCCGATAATCAATTCTCCGTTGGAGACACCGAAGTTTTTCTGCACAAGAACTCGAGTAGCGTCGCTCATTAGAGTCCTTCGCGACGACGAAGCGCGGGATAATCGACCTTACCGCTGCTGGTCTTGGGCATTTCGGCCAAGACTTCGATGAACTTGGGAACCATGTAGCGCGGCATTTTCTCGGCGCAGGCAGCGAGCAGGGCTTCGGTGTCGAGAGGTTCGCCATCACGCGCAACTACGTAGGCTTTGACAACTTGACCGAGAACTTCGTCGGGCACGCCAATAACGGCGGCCCCGCGCAACTTGCCTGTCTGAAAGAGCACTTCCTCGACTTCCGTAGGGCTGATGCGGAAGCCTGAGGATTTGATCATAGTGTCGCGACGTCCGATGAAATAAAGAAACCCGTCTTCGTCTGTCTTAACGAGATCACCCGAGTAGCAGACGCGTTCACAGTCGCCGAGTTCTGGCGGCAAGAGCGGATTCGGGCGCAGCGCACGCGCTGTGTCTTCGGGACGGTTCCAGTATCCAAGCGAAACCGTCGGGCCGCGATGCACGAGTTCGCCAGGTTCGCCGGGCTTGCAGATCTCGCCTTTGTCATTAAGGACGAGAATTTCGGTGTCGGGAATGGCTTTGCCCATGGAGGTGGGGCGGCGGTCAAGTTCCTCCGGAGGCAGGTAGGTCGACCGAAACGCCTCCGTGAGCCCATACATTAAGAAGATGCTTGTTGTTGGCAGCACTTCGCGCAAGATTTTGAGGACGGCTTGGGGCATGGCGCCACCGGTGTTGGTAATGTAACGCAGATAGGTCATCGGCTGTTTGCTGAGCGTGGAATTTGGTTGGGCAAGCAAGCTCCAAAGAGTCGGAACGCCAGCCAGTCCTGTGATTCGCTCTTTGACAAGAACCTGGACGATTTCGCGCGCGAATGTGAAGTTGATCAAGACCAGCGTGCCGCCTTTTTCAAAGGCAGTCATCAATTGGTTCATGCCGGCATCGAAGCTGAAAGGCAGTACGGCGAGGATTCGTTCGCTCTCTGTGATGCCCAGATACGTGGAAACAATGCGGCTGCCGGCAACGACGTTGGCGTGGCTGAGCATGACGCCTTTTGGTTTGCCGGTGGAGCCGGAGGTGTAGAGGATGGCGGCGAGGTCCTTCTCAATGCTGGCCTCTTTCCAAACGGAGGGCGGTTCCGTGGCGCAGGCATCGTCGAACTGATAGACGGGAAGTTGCAGATCGGGGAGTGAGCCTCCGCTCGTCACGATGAGAAATTCGAGAGAGGGGATCTGCGGAATCACTTCCGCGAGGGCCTGCACTTTCGCCGAAGTTGTGATCAGCGCTTTCATGCCACAGTCGCGGGCAATATGCATCACCTGCTCAGGATGCAATAGCGCGTTGATGGGCACGTAGACGGCTTCGCTCTGAGAAACGCCGAAAATTGAGATGACTTGCGGGACGGATGCTTCGAGGTAGATACCGACGCGTTCGCCACGCCTCGCGCCGAAATTTCGCAGCGCCGCGGCCAGCCCCCCAGTACGACGTGCCACGTCGCGATAGCTTAATCGTTGCTCGCCGTGAACCAAGGCTTCCTTGTCGGGAGTCCGCCGGACGCTTTCTCGCAAAAGATGCCAGATCAAGAAATCCATTTTGCCTTTTCCATCCTCTTATTTTTTCCAAGAGCCGGGCCATTGCCGCGGCTTCAGCCAAAACCGCCAAAAATGTAATGAATTACTTAATACTGCCGGTCTGCTTGGCATCCACGAAAACTACAACCGCAGCCAGCGACTGGAAATTCTCCGGGGAGAGCTCTTCGTCCGAAACGTGGATAGAAAACTCCGCCTCTAGAAAATGGACGAGGTCAAGAATCCCGAGGGAATCGAGGAGCCCTGTTTCGAGCCATTTGTCCTCTGGCCTTACACCGTTTTTCCGCGCGAGAGGAAATTGCTTTAGGACGAAATCGCGGATGCGGTCCTCCACTGTTTGCGCTTGCGCCATCTGCTCTCCTTGCCGTTTGGCCTGACTAACTATCACGCTCACCTTGCATGATGAACCAATGCTGCTGAAAATCAGTTTTTGAAATCAGGCTGCCGGGTGCGACGGCCACCATAATCGGCGAACCCTCCCGGCGCTGAAATCCCGTGCGCTCGAAGAGTGCGTTCCAGGGGTGCGCGCTTCCGGCGTTCATGCTTACGGTCGTCGCACCCAGGGATCGCAAACGCTCCACGGCTCCGAAGATGAGCCTGGCTACTACTCCGGCTTCCTCTATCGAAGAGAGGTCCACGATACGGGCGTCTTCGGACTCAAAGACGCTTACAACATACCCGATCAATTTGCCCGAACGGCGTGCTGCCAAGATCTCGTAGCGCTCGCCTGGAGCTGCTAGATAGCGCCAGTTCAGATATTCGGCGCTACGCGAAGTCCGAACGCCTTCTCCAGCCGAAAGTTCCTGATCGAGCTCGGTGTATTCCGGTCCACAATTCCCTTCCTGCAGTATCAAGTCACAGGAATTCTTCTCTCCCTGCCAGCCACGGAGCGCCAGAAGGGGGTTCGCCACGAGGCCCAGCCCCCGCGCCAGAGTTTTTGAGCGGACTGCAGAAAACAGCTTTCCCTCGGCGCGCAACGGCTTGGCCCACCGGACGAGCTCCCCAGATTGCTGCAAGCCTAATCTCTTGTAGATCGCCATCATGCTGCGGCTCGGGAGGTCATAGATAAACTCAAATGGCGGCTCCTGCAGGGCGGTAAGACATGCCCGCTGCAATTGAAGCGATGGGCCGAGGCTGCGGAATTTCTCATCGATGCAAAAGTCACCCAGCACTAACCCCACTGTTTTCCGTCCGCTGATGCAGAGCGTCCTGGGATACGCAGCAGCCGAGCCGACAATGCGATCTGTTTCCCTTTCGACAGCGACCCAAACTCGCGCCGGGCCACAAACGCCGTCCCGATAGAGCCATTGGAACCTGGTAACTCCGGAACCAGGCGACAGGTGCCTTCGATGTAGGTTCACCAGGGCATCGGCTTCAGTGTCCAAGTCTGCCGGTCGAATCTGGATGTCCATATTTGGTTGATCGCAGGCCGACCCTGGAAAAAAGTGTCTCCACGTATCCAGTGTGAACGATGTAGCAGACTGTTGCAGCACACGCCAAGCTAGCCGGAGTCGTAAACAGCAACTTGCGGGCCAGATGAGGGTCCGATAGGCTATTTTAAGCCACACAAACAAAAAGAGTTATCTTAGCTGGAATGGAGTGCAGGCGATCTTGAGCCTAGTTCTAGTCCTTGCTCTTCCCGATGACACCGAACCATGCCAAAAGAGGGAAAAGTTTTTCCTCGCCGCGAAATAGCAAACGAGATCACCAACTAGTCTAGAATAGATCGCGCTAGGCTCGTAAATCGAACAATCTAAAGTATTTACATTATCGAGCCACATGGATTCCTTACGTGCTTGATCGATTATGGACATCCCCAATTATCCGTTAAAATGCGTGGGATCAGGCGATTAGGCTGTCCTCGCAAATCTTGTTCACCCTCGCCGCATTTGGCCAGCTAAGTGCACCTCCCAATCCTGTTTAGGGTCCTCCTGAGCGGCGGACCTTCAGGCAAAACGGCAATTCGTCCCGGCACAGTCCACGCCCTCATCTCTTATAAGCCTGAGCGTGCACGGCGCCGAGTGAGAATCGAACCAGTCGGGTGAACGTTCTAAGATGCTGAGAATTGGCGGCCAAAAAGTACCCACGCCTTTGCTGCTGCTGCTGGCAATCGATTGTTCGCTTATTGCCTTCGGCCTCTTTCTGGCAGCGGTTCTGCGATTCACTGTCGCAAACTATGGGCCTGTTTTCCATTACCTCCTTACCTGGCAAACATTCTTCCGCTTCGTAGTCGTCATCCTGGTCTGTGAAGTCTCGCTCTATTTCAACGATCTTTATGATTTTCGGCTGATGAAGACCCCGAGCGAAATGCTGGTTCGCTTACTTCAAGCCTTTGGCATTGCCTGCCTGGCTTTGGCGGTTTTCTATTATGTGGAACCGGACCTGGGACTCGGACGCGGTATCGCGGCGCTTGGCGCGCCCATGATTGTCGCACTTACACTTGGGTGGCGGCTGTTAATGGCGCAGGAACCGCACACGCTGGGAGCCCCGGAGCGCATGCTGATCATGGGCACGGGACCCACTGGCATAGAACTGGCTCGCGATATCATCTCGCGTCCTGAATTGCAGCTAAAGGTCGTGGGCTTCCTCGATGAAAAAGGAGAGAACATAGGGAAGTCTCTGGTCAACCCCGGAATCATTGGCGCAGCAGCAAACGTGGAAGAAATCGCGCAACTGGAAAAAATCGACCACGTCGTCATATCGCTGCTGGAACGCCGGGGCATGATGCCCGTTCGTCAACTACTCCATCTAAAATTCGCCGGCGTTAAAGTCGAGGATGCGCATAGTTTTTATGAACGGATGACGGGGCGAATTATTCTGGAGCGGCTCTCGCCCAGCTGGCTGATTCTTTCCGATGGATTTCGCAAATCCACGTTATTGGTCGTGGCAAAACGCGCGATTGACGTGGTTGTTTCGCTGCTATCCCTGATCGTGTGTTTGCCACTGCTCGCTGTGACGGCCTTGGCGATTTGGATCGAATCAGGGAGTCCGGTGCTCTTCCGGCAAGAGCGCACAGGGTTAAACGGGAAAGCGTTTGAGATGCTGAAATTCCGTTCTATGTACAAAGATGCTGAAGCTGCCGGTCCGCAATGGGCGGCCACAGGCGATCACCGAATCACGCGCATTGGCAGGTGGATTCGAAAGTTTCGTATCGACGAACTGCCGCAGGTCGTCAACGTTTTGCGCGGAGAGATGAGCATCGTTGGGCCGCGCCCAGAGCGCCCGGAATTCGTATCCATGTTGGAAGAAAAAATTCCGTTCTATGGACTGCGTCACTTTGTGCGGCCGGGCATTACCGGATGGGCGCAAGTCAAATACCAATACGGGGCGAGCGTGGAAGAAACCAAAACCAAGCTGGAATACGACTTGTTTTACATTAAACATCTCTCGATCATGCTTGATTTTGCGGTTCTATTTGAAACTGCCAAGGTGATGTTGTCCGGCCGAGGCGCGAAATAGCGCGGCGATATGAAGGAAATTCCACTGACCGCCAACGGAACTCGCAGCTCGAAAAAGAATTTGATAGACCAGATGTTGCTCGCAAGCTGGATTACGGTTTACTCAGCATTGCTTGTCGGATTCGGAATCTTGAAATGGTTCGAAGGCGTCGCACAAAAAAGTGAGGCACGCGATATCCCCATCGGCAAAACCAGCTGAAATCTAGGACGCGCAAGTGGTTGAAGCGCGGTACAGCTCGGCTTGGCTTGGCCAAGGAATAAACGATGGGGTCTGTATACAGTCTTCGATGCTTTGATTTCTCAGCGGCTGTAAGCTTGGCACTTGGATGAGGTTAAGCTATATTCCTTTGACACATTGCCAGCAGACCCAGTGGAATTCACTTTGCTCCGGTTTTGAGCGGGAATCTCTATTTGGGGCACGCGAGAGGGAGGAAATCGTGGCGAAACGCCAGCTGAAGAGGGCTGCGGACATTAGATTAGGTGGAGTCGTACTTTTCATTTTGATCTCCACGCCGATACTGCGCGCTCAAACTCCCGGGGGACAGGCGCCCAAGGCCGATGGATCCAAGCCTGCGGATGTTGCACAAACGGCGCAAGTTGACGCAACCGCCGCCGCAAAGCTGCCCAGCGACTACAAGATTGGTGCCGAGGACGAACTAACGATCTCCGTCTGGCACGAACCCGAACTTTCCCAGGGTGTTGTCGTGCGTCCGGACGGACTCATTACCTTGCCTTTGTTGAATGATTTGAAGGTCTTGGGGTTGACGACGGATCAGCTACAGGTACTTTTAACGGAAAAGCTGAAGACGGTAGTGAACGACCCCCAAGTTACAGTCATTGTAAAGGCGGTGCATAGCCGTAAGGTATTTGCAATGGGAAACGTAGCCAAACAGGGCGTTTACCCGCTAGGTGGAAGGAAGACCGTCCTGGAGTTAATTGCGGAAGCGGGAGGGGTCGGGCCATTCGCGAAGACGCGCTCAATCTATATTCTTCGGAAAACAAACGGAAATGAAACGCGGATCCCTTTCAATTACAAGAAAGCACTTTCGGGAAAGAGCGATAACCCAGAGCTGCTTCCGGGCGACATCGTGGTTGTGCCCTAAAGATAGGGATGTTCGCAGCTGGCCGAACCGGCGAAAGAAGGACGTAGCGGGATGCAAAACGGAAGACGCAAGCGCTTTTGGGTGCTGTTGCTCTTAGCCACCACGATGGGATTTCTGCCAACCGTGGGAAGGGCGCAGGACCCCAATCAGCAGCAGGACAACCCCCCACAACAGAATCCGCCTGCGGACAAATCGGCCCAAGAAGAGCAGCCACCACCTGCCGCTCCGGGCAGCCCCGCGTCGACGGGACCTATTCCTTTAGATACGCAGATCCATCCGGCCGGCCAGGCAGTGCCATGGCTGGGGAGCTCTTCCCCTCTTCGGTGGGGAGATTTCTCTATCGCAAACTTTACGTATAACTACGTAATCGACCATTTCCTGCCAATCGGTGGCGGAGCATCGGAAAACCTTGACCTGCAGATCCTGCGGACTACGATTGTTTTCGAACACTTTTTCGGAAAGCAGCATTTATTGCTCCAGTACAATCCGCAACTTGCCGTTCTCAATGGAAAGGTCGCAGGGAACGCGGGCATGGACAATGAGCTTGGGGTGGGAACCACGTTTCAGCTGACTCCCCGATTCACTTTGGTGGTCAAAGACGCTTTCGCTCAACTGCATTCAAGGCAGCTCTATCCCCCGGACTATCTCGCTGTTGACCAAGAAGGCGGCAATCTGATTCAGAATAACTTTCTCCAGAACGCCGGAAGCTACCTGACAAACACCGTTACTGGGATCGGAGTCTACCAGTGGAGTGTCCGAGACACACTGTCGTTTTCCTCGTCCTTTAAATACGCCCATACCACCGGAGACAATCTTATAGATAACAACGTGCTTGTGCAGACTGGTGACGATTTTGCGGAGTCGGTGGCCTACACTCATCGGCTGACCCTCCGACAAACCGTTGGAGCGGTGTATACCTTGGAAGTGCTCCACCAAACGGAGAATGTGGCCATTCCCGGCAACAGCTATTTCAATACGGTCGCTGGCTTTTACGCCATCCAAGTTGCCGAGACGTGGGCCCTCCGCGGCGAATTCGGAGGGAACTTTACTAGGTATCCGAATAACACGCCGCCTCTCAATACCCTGGCAGGAGGCGTTTCCGTCGTTAAGAATTTCAAGAATGACTTGGGAAACTTTGCGGTGGGCTACACGCGAGGACGGACCGAGAATAACTTCATCACGGCACGCACCGGCGATTTAATCCAAGCAGTCTACTCACAACACCTCTTTAAGCGCCTGGTCTGGAATAGCGGCGGTGGGTACTACCGAGAAACGGGTGCGGACCCGCGGGATTTTGGAAAAACGGTGAACACCTCGCTGGCCTTTGAACTCATCCCGAACTTCTTTCTGTCCGGGCAGTACGCCTATCTCTTCCAGAAGGCAACCACCGAGGATCTGCTATCGGGAACCCGGAAGACGATTATTTTAGGATTGAAGTGGGAGCCAAAACGCCTCCCGGCGCACTAATTCACTCCCATCTGTGCGTCCGTCCGTTCCCAACGAATGTGCAGACCCAGTTTCAGCCCCGAACTTCAAGGCATAGAGGCTACCGATAAACGTCTTTCAGCTGCCCAGGCTGTGCCACTGTATGGGTCAACCAGCCCGTACCCTTAGGGGATGCCAGAGCGGGAAGCAGAGGAAAGTCCAGAACAATGGAATTGATTTCCCATCGAGGGTCAATCGACTCTAGGGGCGCAGATCACGGCGGCCGAGTCGCAATAAGTTATGTATTATCAATAATTTAGACCGTGGTATTTAGGTACTAGTACCTTGTTTTTTGGCACCGTAAGTGCTTTGTATGGTATTCGCAACAACTTTTTGGCACTTGAAACGAAGGAGGCCTACTTCTCGTGGGCTTAATGGAAAACAGCAATTTGCCCGGTTCTCAGGTTGCGGACGGCCTTCAACTGGGGATGTATTGGGAGGTCGCCGTACGACGCAAGTGGTGGATCTTACTGAGCGTCATCGGGCTGTTTGTCTGCGCAACGGTGTTTGCGCGCAGGCTTCCGGATATTTACAAGGCCGAGACGGTCATCCAGGTCGACTCCGCTCAAGTGACGACCCCAATCGTAATGCCGATAAACAACGGCGACATTGCCGGACGCCTGGCGACGCTTCAGCAACAGGTGCTCTCGCCGACCCGGCTGAAGAAACTGGTTGAGGCGGAAGGGCTCTATCCAGAACCAACGGGGAAAAGAACCGAAGATCAAGTGATTCACGCAGTGCAGAAATCGATCGTTGTGGATGTCGGCGCCCCCGGTGCCGGAAAGCTCAGCACATTCCGCATTGCATATAGCAGCCCACGGCGAACGGAAGTCGCGCGTATAGCAAACCACCTGGCACAGATGTTCATCGAGGAAAATGTGGCAGCGCGCATCACCTTGGCGGAGGATACTACACAGTTCCTCCAAGAGCAGATGGAAGAGACAAAACAAGAGCTGGACCAGAAGGACGCCCAACTAGGCGCGATCAAATCACGAAACATCGATGAGTTACCAGACTCCAAGCCGTATCACATGGAGGCTCTCGCAAACTTGCGAACGCAGGTGCAAGCGATTCAGGAAAAGCTGCAGCAGGATCAGCGAGAGAAGGGCGTTGCGCAATCGATGATGATGTCCGGCGACGATGCGCCAACGGTCGATGTTGGCACGGGCGGCGGCACCGGTGGATCAACCAACCCGTACGATGCACAGATCTCCAAGCTAGAGAGCAAGTTGTCCGACCTCAGATCCCGCTATGGACCGGGGCATCCTGACGTTCGACGCACGGTGGACGAATTGAACCGGCTGAAAGCTAAAGCGGCCGCGGAAGCGAAGGACAATCCAACAGCGTCGAACGAAGTGCAACAGCCCGTGGTGCAAATGCCCAAAAAGCGGCGCAATCCCGTGCTAGAAGCACAGATCGCCGGACTCGATGCGGACATTCAGGAGCAGACGCGGTTGCTGCAACCGTTGCAAGCGCAGATGGCCATGCATGAGGCGAAGCTGCAGCAGATTCCGGCGTTCGAACAGCAGATTGCCAGGCTGCAGCAAGACTATGATGCATTGAAGGCGCAGTACGCGGGGTTGCGCGAGAAAGAGAAGACGGCCGAGATCTCTCACGCTCTGGAAGTACACCAGAAGGGCGAGAAGTTCGAAGTTCTGGACTCCGCCGTGACGCCACTGCTACCCGCCTCACCGAACAGACTGTTGATTAGCCTCGCCGGGCTGTTTGGTGGTCTGTTCGCCGGAATTGCCCTGGCCGCCGCTACGGAAATGAACGATGAATCTGTTCGTTCCGAGACTGAGGCCACTCGCATTTTCGGAAAGCCAGTGCTGAGCGGAATTCCACAGATCGTCTCGGCCGGCGAAAAGCGTGCTTGGAGGCTGCGCGCAGTTGGGGTTGTTGCCGCCACCGTGGCCGGAGCCGTGATGGCCGGCGTCCTGCTTTCTATCGTGGCTCGAGGACTCTTCTAGATGTATCTGGCCTACTACGAACTAAAAGAAGAACCATTCCGTCTGACGCCGGATCCGCACTTCTTGCACCTCTCGGCGCCGCACCAGACTGCCCTGACTGTCTTGTTGGAAGGCATTTTGTACCGCAAGGGCCTGGTCATGATTACTGGCCCCATTGGCACGGGTAAGACTACGCTTGTCCACACCGCGCTTAAGATGCTGACGGACGTGTCCAAGCAAAAGATGCCAATCAAGAGCGCGCTCATGTTTAATCCGACGCTGACGCGCGACGAGTTTCTGGAAATGATGCTGGAGGATTTCGAGATCTCTTGCCCCTCCAACAGCAAACCAAAGCGATTAATGGCGCTGCACCAAATGCTGCTCGAAACGCAAAAGCAAGGCGGAACAGCCGTTTTGTTCATCGACGAGGCCCATCTGCTCAGCTCCGAACTGCTCGAGGAAATCCGACTGCTCGGCAACGCCGACACCCATCAAGAAAAGCTCCTGCAAATAGTGCTGAGCGGACAGCCCGAATTGGTAACCATGATGAACCGGCGCGAACTGAGCGCGCTCCAGCAGAGGATCGCTGCACGAGCGAATCTACGGCCGCTTACACTGCCAGAGGTTCGCGCCTACGTCGGAGAAAGGCTTCACTTCGCGGGGTTGCAAGCGGCTTCTCCTTTTTCGCCAAACGCGCTGGAACAGATTCTTCACTATTCGTCCGGTGTTCCGAGATTGATTAACTTGATCTGCGATGCTTGCCTTACTCTGGGTTTCAAGTCGTCAAGGAAAACAATCCAGCCGGACATCGTGGAAGACGTTGCAGTGTCACTGGGATTGGTTGCTCCTCTGCCGGCACTCGGGGAGAGGGAAAGGAAACCCATCCTTCCCAGCGCTGCCGAGAACATGCCGAGCGCTCCAAAATCGATTGTAGATACGCTGATTGAATCCATGAAACAAAATCGCGCAGCGGCCGTGAGGTAGCCCAAGATGAGCAAGTTTTTTGACCAGACTGTCAGATCGCGGGTGACGACAGCGACCTTTGAGGAAGCAAAACAGCCGGAGCTCCAAACGAGTCCGGAAGTCGTGCCAGTCTCGAAGACTACATCAGCGGTCCTCGAGGCTCCACCTCTCGATGCCAGCCCGAGACTGGAAACTCCGCTGACCAGCCTTTTGCAATCGCAGTTTCAAGGAAGTGACTCGTTGGAACCGGTGCAAGAAGCATACCGCGCGCTTCGTACGCGCCTGCTCCGTCTGCGCTCGGCCCAGGGTCTTCGCTCGATTGTAGTCACCAGCGCCGTGCAGGGAGAAGGAAAGACTCTAACTTCTTTCAATCTAGCAATGTGCTGCGCCCAGCTTCATGACATGCGGGTGCTCCTGGTGGATACGGACATCCGGAGCCACGGGCTAACGCGGCTGATCGGCTCCCCGGAGGGTCCGGGGCTTTCGGAAATTTTATCGGGGACATGCACTCCGGAAAAAGCGATTCTCTCGACCGACCTGCCCAATCTGCAAATTTTGCCGGGGGGGAGGCCCACTATGCCACCAGCGGAGCTGCTCGCCAGCAAACGCTTTCAGGAATTCGTGGGATGGTGCACCGAGAGATTTAAACTAGTTCTTCTGGATGCGCCACCAGTTCTGAATCTCGCCGATGTCGAAATTATCACGGCGGGGTGTGACGGAGTGTTGATGGTTGTTCGCGCTCAAAAAACGCGCAGAGACGTGCTGCAAAAATCGGCTCGCCAGCTTGACCCCAAGAAGCTTCTCGGTGTGATCTACAACGGCGCGGAAGGAACGCATCACCGATACACGTACGCTTATCAAGGCCCCGCAGAGAAGTAATCAGAGGAGCTATCTATTGCAGCAGCGCGGCGCGTTATCGCGGAATAAGAGACGAAGCAGGCTGATATGTTTCCAAATTTAAAACTTAAAATCTTCCTCCGCGGCAGCCATCAAAACCGGCTTGCCAAGAGCGTCGGAATCGACGAAACAGTGCTAAGTAAGATTATCCACGGCTATCGGCAGCCGACCGCGGCCCAACGAAAGCTCCTGGCGGATTTTTTAGAGGCAGACGAGGCGTGGCTGTTCGAGCGTTTTGACGTGCCCGTTCCCCTCACGAAGGAAGCAGGAATCGCCGCAATCAAAGGGCCGGCCCAAAATGTCGACGATTGAGAGCTCCGCAGTATTGCAGCAAACGGAGGATTCGCTGCGGGATGCGCCTGCTCTTCGTGTTCATCCGCTGACTTCTCAGATGGAAGCCCAGTGGGAAGCTTTTGTGCAAGACCACCCAGCAGCTACTCTCTTCCACCAAATCGGCTGGAAAAAAGTAATGCAGGCGACCTACGGATACCAGCCCTTCTATTTTTATTCCGAGCGGAACGGCCGAATTACCGGAATCGCGCCAGCTTTCCTCATATCTAACTGGATGACAGGCCGCTGTTTGATTTCACTTCCTTTTGCCGTATATGGCGGTGTATGTGCCAACGACCCCGAAACTGAAGTCGCCCTCGTTGGACATCTTGAGCGTGTCGCCGAGCAGGAGCGGGTTCAGTATTTGGAACTTCGCAACCGGAAGGGCCCCATTCTGCCCGGTTATCAAGCAAACTCCAGATACGCGACGTTCACACTCCCTCTGCTCAAGGACACGGAGGCTCTTTACAAATCGCTTCCGAAAGACATTCGCTACATGATCCGCAAGGGCGAGAAAGCGGGTCTTACCGTAAAACGCGGCCCGGAGCTGCTCGATGCGTTCTACCACCTGATGACGGTGAATCTCCGGAGGCTCGGCACGCCAGCGTTTCCGCGGGTACTTTTTCAACAGCTGCTTCGCGAATATCCGTCGCAAGTGGAAATCACGGCTATCTATTCTGGCGACAAACCGGTTTCCGCTGGCATGTCCTTCTTTTTTCGAGATTGGATACAACCGTATTACGTCGGCTCGCTGGACGAGGCCAAGGGCCTGGCTGCGAATAACTTTTTGTGGTGGGAGATGATGAAGCTGGGTGCGGAAAAAGGCTGCGCTACGTTCGATTTTGGCAGAAGCAAGAAAGACTCTGGAAATTATGATTTCAAGAAAAAATGGAATCCTCAGATCGACACGCTGAGCTATCAGGTGCGTCTGGTGCGGCGCAAGGAAATGCCGAATTTCTCGCCCACGAATTCGAAGTTTCAGCTGGCGACAAACGCGTGGAAAAAGATGCCGCTGGGATTGACTCGGGCGCTCGGTCCCTACGTTGTGCGATGGTTCCCCTGAGACTTCCTGGAGGCCCGGGCAGAACGAGCCTTTCTTGAATTCCGTCAATGTTTCCAAGATCAAATGAGCATACAAATCCAAGAAGAAGCTGCTGAAGCCGTGAAACCGCATTCTCGCGATTTCGGAGGAAAGCGAACCGGTCGGCTTCGCGTGCTGCATGTAATCCCCCGGCTTGGATTGGGCGGAACCGAGAAGGGCGTTCTTAAGGTAATTCGAGGGCTCGGCGAAGACGGATTCGAGCACAGGATTTGCGCGGTGCGCGGGATTGACCCGGAATTTTCCGAGCGCGAGGACATTGCATCAAAAACGTACTCAGCAGACTCGTCGAGAGATGGGTTTCAGTTTCCGCTCTTTCGGCTTAAGAAAATCATGGAGGAGTTCCAGCCGCACATTGTTCATTCACGGAACTTCGGAGCGCTTGACGCCGTTCCCGCGGCGCGTCTTGCCCGCGTGCCTGTTGTGATACACAGTGAGCATGGCTACGAACTGGAAATTCTGCGCGGACTGCCCACGCGGCGCCGGGTTTTATGCCGGTGCTTCTATGGAATGGCTGATGCGGTGTTTACAGTGACGGAGGATCTCCGCAAATACCATGCTGAGCAGTCCTGGCTACCCGCGGCTCGTTTCCAAGTGCTTTACAACGGCGTAGACACGGACAAGTTCGCGCCCAACTCCGCTTCGCGCACTCAAGTGCGTGCGGAGTTGGGTATTCCGGAAGAAAGATTTCTGATTGGAAGTGTTGGACGGCTGGTTGCCATCAAGGACCACAAGACTTTGCTTCGCGCAGCGGAGATTCTACGGGCACAGGGACTGGATGCGCACGCTCTCCTTGTCGGTGCGGGCCCGGAGGAGCAAAACCTGCGGAAATATGCAGGCGAATCGAATAGCTTAGCCACGAGAGTGACATTCGCAGGAGCTTCCCATCGGGTCGCGGAGTTGCTTAACGCGATGGACGTATTTGTATTGCCGTCCGTTTGCGAAGGAATGTCGAATACGATTCTAGAGGCGATAGCATGCGGAGTTCCAGCGGTCGTGACGCGCACTGGGGGCAACCCGGAACTTATTGAAGAAGGTCGCAGCGGCTATCTTTTTCCACCGGGAGACGTTGAAATGCTGGCCGCCTTGTTGTCTCGCCTGTGGGAGAACAGTGGAGTCCGGAAGGAATTCGGCGCGTCCGGGCGACGGCGGGCGGTTGAGCAATTCAGCCTCGCCGCGATGATGAAGCGATATGAAGAGTTATACACACAGCTCGCCTCGCGCAAGTGCGCGAGGGGGAGAAACTAGAGTCATCCTATGTGCGGGATTTGCGGCATTTTCGAATACGATCGTCGAACGGACATTCCGGGTGACATCGTTCACCGGATGAATCAGACGATGATTCACCGTGGGCCAGACGATGGCGGTGTTTTTGTAGGTCCGGGGATCGGGCTCGGCCACCGGCGGCTCAGCATCATCGATCTCGCTGGCGGCCACCAGCCGATGTCAAATGAGGATGGCACGATTTGGGTGTTGCTCAACGGCGAGATTTACAACTATCCCGAATTGCGTGCCGAACTCTTACAGCGCGGTCACAAGTTCACGACGAAATCCGATACCGAAGCCATAGTCCATCTCTATGAAGACTATGGCGAGAATTGCTTCGCCAAACTGCGAGGAATGTTTTCGATTGCGATCTGGGATTCGAAGAATCGCAAGGTAGTCCTGGCCCGCGACCGAGTTGGGAAGAAGCCTTTGTTTTACGCCGCGGACGGGACACGAATTGTATTTGGTTCCGAGTTGAAAGCGTTGCTGGCGGGCGGCGACTTGTCGCGCGAGATGGATGAGCAAGCGCTCTCCGACTATTTTTCGTTTGGATACATTCCTGCCCCCAAGACGATTTACCGGTCCGTGCGCAAAGTCATGCCGGGGCACTATTTGGTCGCATCGTCCAGCGGCGTTCGCGAGACACGCTATTGGGATCTGTCGTTCAACCGCGTCGAAGAGAGAAGCGAAGTCGAGTGGGGTGAGCGTCTTCGCCACGAGTTGTGCGAAGCCACGCGCGTCCGTTTAATGAGCGACGTTCCCCTCGGCGCATTCTTGAGCGGCGGCATCGACTCGTCCGCGGTTGTGGCGATGATGAGCCACTTGATGAAGCGCGCGGTCACCACCTGCTCGATTGGCTTCAACGAAGAAAAGTACAACGAGGCGGAATACGCGCTTCAAGTGTCGAAGCTGTTCTCCACCGATCATCACGTTGAGACGGTGGAACCGAATGCGGTTGAGATTGTGGACAAACTCGCCTGGCACTTCGACGAGCCCTTTGCCGATTCCTCGGCGGTTCCGACGTACTATGTTTCCAAAATTGCCCGCCAGCACGTGACGGTAGCGCTCGGAGGAGACGGCGGCGACGAGAGTTTCGCTGGTTACCGGCGTTACAAGCTCGACTATTACGAAAATCAGTTGCGCGGCCGGGTTCCCGCGGGATTACGTCGATCCGTATTTGGACCGCTCGGGCGCTGGTATCCTCCGCTAGCGTGGGCCCCGCGCGTGTTTCGGGCAAAATCTACATTTCAGAGTTTGTCACGCTCGCCGCTGGAAGGATATTTCAATTCGATTTCGTATTTTCGTCCGGACGATAAAGAACGGCTGTTCACTTCGGATTTTCGCGCGCGTATCGGCAACTACGAATCGATTGACGTGCTTCGAGAATACTACGATCGCGCGGACACGGAAGATCTCTTATCCAAAATCCAGTATGTCGATATCAAGACCTACCTGACAGACGACATTTTAACCAAGGTAGATCGCGCGAGCATGGCGGTGTCGCTCGAAGTGCGAGCCCCGATGCTGGATCACAAATTCCTGGAGCTTGCGGCCTCGATGCCCAGCAACCTGAAGCTGCGAAACGGCACAGGCAAATACATGCTGAAAAAAGCGCTGGAGCCGATACTGCCCCGCGAGATTTTGTATCGCCAAAAGCAGGGATTTGCGATCCCGCTGGGCGACTGGTTCAAGCATGAGCTTAAGGAAATGGCGCACCACGTCATTCTGGAGACCGACGACGGCATTCTGGACCGGCGTTTCCTTGGCACGATTTGGGATCAACACCAGAAGGGATATTACGATCGCTCGGCTTTACTTTGGGCGACGCTGATGTTTCGAAAATGGCAGGCGACCTTTTGCGGGTAGTTCAGGGAGTAGCATGAGCGGAATCTGCGGCAGGTGCGAAGCTGGCCCGGAGTTTAGCGCGAGCAGCGTGGTGCCGATGCTCGATGCACTGGCCCTCTCCGACGAGTCGGAACGCGATACCCTCGGAGGGCGTTCGGTGGCATTGGGCGTGGCTCGACGCTGGCCCTTCCAGCAAGCAAGTGCGGCTGATGGTGTGTCCGTTGCGATTGACGCGGATATCGTGGATTACACGGTGATCGCAGAGGCGCTCTCGCAATCGCTTGCGACGGTGGCCGCGATGCGCACGGCGGACTTGATGATTCGCTTATATACGAAGCTGGGCCTGGATTTTGTGAAATTGCTGCACGGTGGCTTCTGCATTGCGCTTTGGGATGAGAGAGAGCAGAGACTCGTTCTCGCTATTGATCGTCTCGGAATCAAGAGTCTCTATTGGTGCCGAGAGGGCGACCAGATCCTGTTCGCATCTCGAGCTGGCGCAGTTCGTACCGTTCGAAAGGAATCGCCCGAGGCAAATCCGGACGCCATCCTTCAGTTCCTGCTGTTCGCCTCCGTGCCGGCTCCGCTGACGAGCGACAAAGGGATGTATAAGCTGAGCCCTGGCACGGTTCTGCAATTTGCCAATGGAATCGTCACCGAAAGACAATATTGGGACCTGGAATACCTCGAAAGCGACAATCACGACGTGGCGTATTGGTCGCAAGAATTGCGTGACGGGATGCGCTCCGCGGTCCATCGCCACTTGACCGGCTGCGAACAGTCCTCGACGGGCAGCTTTTTGAGTGGAGGGACCGACAGCAGTTCCGTGGTGGCGTTCGTGAGCGAAAAACATCATCCGGCACAAACATTCTCGATTGCGTTCGAAGAGTCCGATTTCAGCGAAATAGAATTTGCGAGAACAACCGCGGCCAAGTTCGGAACGCGCCATCACGAGAAGTTCCTTACGCCGCAAGATGCGAGCGACGCGATTGAGAAGATCATCGCTTATTATGACGAGCCCTTTGCGAACTCCTCGGCCATCGGATCTTACTACTGTGCTTTGCTGGCGCGAGAAAAGGGTGTCGGCACTTTGCTTGCCGGGGATGGCGGTGACGAGCTATTCGGTGGAAATGAACGTTACGCGACGGACAAGCGGTTCGCTCTTTATCAATCGATTCCGCGGTGGCTCCGCAAGAGCGTTGTCGAGCCTCTCACGAGCCTGCTGCCGAAGAACGAAAGCAAGTTGAGCCTCCCGCGACGCTATGTCCAGCGAGCGAATATTCCAAACCCCAGGCGAATCTTATCCTACGGTTTTTTCCTGAGCATGCCTCCCGAAGAAGTCTTTGACGACGGATTCCTGGAAAAAACGGGAGCGGATACGTGGCTGGCGATTCCCGAAGGTCACTTTGCGCGCGCCAAAGCCACAAGTGAGTTGAACAGAATTCTCTACCTTGACGTAAAGATGACCCTCGCCGACAACGATCTCCGAAAGGTTTCCGGGACTGCGGAACTCGCCGGAGTGAACGTGCGCTATCCGCTGCTGGACGATCGCCTGGCCGAGCTTTCCGGACGAATTCCCGCGGCCCTGAAGCTAAAGGGATTTGAAAAACGATACATCTTCAAGCAGGCGATGAAAGATATCCTCCCGGAAAAAGTTTTATACAAGAAGAAGCACGGATTTGGCGTGCCACTCGCAAAATGGCTACTGGAAAATCCGCGGATGAAGCAGTTGATGGATGACATGATGCACGATCCGCTGACGCGGCAGCGGGGATACTTCCGTGCCGGCTTTTTCGAAAAATTGATGGAACTTCACCGACGGCAGCCGAACTTCTACGGCGAGATCGTGTGGTATCTCGTGGCCCTCGAATTATGGCACCGGCAGCATCTAGGAAATACCCGCGAGACCGTCCATGTCGGCTAAGCGCGCAGCTTCTACTCCGGTGACACGGCACGCGCCTGAAAGTGCAGAGCCACGGTCGGCTTTTAGCGTCAAAGAAAAACTACGCCGCGGTCTTGCCGCAGGCCTTCATGCGACGGGTGCGCTGCACTTGCTCCGCCGGCTTGAGGGTTCTCGTCAAGTCCTTTCTTCCCCGGGATCAAGGTGGCCGAAAGTCCGCCGGTTCGCAGGATCGAAATTCGGCATTCTGTGCTACCACCGAGTCGGCACAGAAGGGGTACCACTCTTCTCCCGTTTGGAACAGCGAGTCTTCGAAGCGCAGATGAATTATCTGCGTAAGCGCTACCGTCTCGTACCTCTTGGACAAATGTGCCGGGAAATAGCGAATGGCGATGCCGTAGAACCCACGCTTGCGATCACATTCGATGATGGGTATCGAGATTTATACACCCAAGCGTTCCCAGTGCTGCGGAAATACGAAATTCCTGCGACGATATATTTAATTGCAAGATGTATGGAAACGGGCGAATCGCCCTGGTACGACCGAATTTTTGTTGCCCTCGATCACGCGCCGGGAGACTCCATCGAAGTGGAAATGGATGTGCCTCGCCAATTCGCTTTGACTTCCGTCGCGGCTCGACGCAGAGCGGCTTGGGAGATTGTATGTTTTCTCCGCACAATTTCCGACGCCAGCCGGCGGCAGTGGTGCCAGTCCTTCGAAGCTCGGATGCAGCCGCCCCAGGTCCATCTGGAGGGGCGCATGCTGGATTGGAACCAAGTCCGATCCATGCAAGCCTCGGGAATTTCGTTCGGCGCCCACACGATGACACACCCCTCAGTTGCCCGCGTAGCTGCCGCAAGCCTCGATGAAGAACTGATCGCATCGCGAAGTCTGCTGGAGGCATGTCTAGATGCGCCGGCTGAGGATTTCGCTTATCCCTTCGGCAAGAGCAGCGACTGCCTTGCCGCCGGCGATGACTACCTGGCGCGCTGCGGCTACCGCTCCGCAGTGACAACCCTCGAAGGGATCAATTCCTTCGGGGCCGATCCTCTGCGGCTCAACCGCCTGCAGATCGGCGATGACTGCTCTCTTTCACTGTTCGCCTTTAACCTGGCCCGTATGTTTTTCGAGAGCGTTTCGGAAAGCTCGATCTCGCCGGCGCCAACTCGCTCTGAAGGACTCTCTCTCGAAACGGATCGGAGAGCCTCCTAGGTACCGGCTATGCGCGACTTCATAGTATTGGCGATCATTCTTGGTTCGGTGCCGGTTTGCCTTTTCAATCCTTATTTTGGCGTGCTGATGTGGTATTGGGTGACCTATTTTAATCCTCACCGTTTCACCTGGGGTATCGCTTATAACTTTCCCGTTGCCGCGGTGATTGCCGGACCCACGTTGATTGGGACGTTTTTCGCCAAAAAATCCATGCGTTCGCTTGCCGCTCGAGAAACCATCTTGCTGCTACTCCTCTGGGCTTGGTATGCGTTCACATATATTCATGCCCAAGGCGTTCCTCTATTTGCAGGCAACATGGAAGACGCTGACTACGAGATGGGGCACATCAGCAAGATTTTCTTGTTCACTATCGTGATGATTCTGCTGGTGCACACCAAAGAGAGACTTCGCGGCGTGGTTCTGGTAACCGCGGGCAGCTTGGGACTACTGGCGGTCAAAGGGGCGCTGTTCGGGCTCAGGACCTCGGGTGAGGCGCGTGTTTGGGGCCCCCCGGACTCCTTCCTGTCGGACAACAATGCGTTCGGTCTTGCACTCAATATGTGCCTGCCACTTCTTTTCTTTCTTGCCGCTCAGGAAAAGCGCAGATGGGTGCGAATTGCGATCTGGATCACTTTTGCGTCGACAATTCTTGTGATTTTGCTGACTTACTCGCGCGGGGCGCTCCTTGGACTCAGCGTGGTGCTCACGGCACTTATGCTCAAGTCGCGCCACAGAGTCGTGGGCGCATTTTTCATGGTGGTTGCGGCATTTTTTGTCCTCAGTTTTGCCCCGGAAGCCTGGATGCAACGAATGGGCCGCTTCTTCAGCGGTGATCTGGACGAGTCCGCCCAGCAGCGCCTCGTTTCCTGGGGGACCTCCTGGAATTTCGCGCACGACTATCCCCTGACTGGGGGTTCTTTCGACGTTTTGCCAAACGTCCAAGTCTTCCAACGCTATCAACCTCGGCCACTGCCACTGGGGTTTTTGTCGAGTGGCCCTCACAGCATTTATTTTCAGCTCCTCGCGGATCAAGGATTCCCCGGCCTTGGGCTGTTCCTACTCCTGATTGGTTCTTGCTACTGGAGCTTGTGGCGAACACGAGTCGTCGCGCGCTCGATACCAACCGCAAATTATCTCGTCCCTTATACGCAAATGGTCGAAATCTCTATCCTTGGATTCATGGTGAGCGGCGCTTTTCTGGGCTTTGTCTATCTGGACGTCATCTACGAGATGATCGGGTTGGTCGTCGTTATTAAGGTGTTGTTGCGGAATGAACGAAGAGAGTATCTCGCAGCCCCTGTTCTTCATGAGGATAAGGTGATCGACGTCACGCCAGAAACAGAATTGGCCGCCGTTTGAAAGTTCGTTCCATTAGAACGAATTCAGGAGGACGAATCGCGATGTTGGGATTGTCACAGCTGGGGACGATGCAGCGCGCGATACGCCTTTGCTTGGCGCTCGCCTTTCTCCTCATTGCGCCTCATCCGACGAAAGCGCAAACCTGGAATTGGACCTCCGAAGATGTGGACTCGCAAGGCGAGAGCACTTGGATTGCAACTGACGCCGACGGAAATCTGCATCTCAGCTACTACGCCATAACAGGTGGCCAGTTGAAGTATGCCTTTCGCCCCGCCGAAAGCACGAAGTGGTTCACGATGACTCTGGAGCATAGCCTGGGCTTTTTTGTTACGCGCATCACCGTCGATCCAACAGGTAATCCACACATCTGCTACACGCCGCGCGTCACAAAGTACGCCCATTGGGACGGCCAGAAATGGCACACCCAGGAAGTCGACCCCGGCTCCGGCGTCGTGGGATTCTGGTGCTCCGTCGAGGTCGGCAGCGACGGCAGGCCGCAGATTGCCTGGTATCTCGAGGGCGGCACGTACTTTCGTTACGCGACGCTGCGAGATGGAATCTGGGCGGCACAGTCCATTGAAGGCGGAAATGGTGCCCTGCCCGGCAAATGGAATTCCATGGTTCTCGACGCACAAAATCGCCCGCAGATGTCCTATACGTGGTTTCCAACAGGCCAACTGAAGTACACCGCATTCGACGGCAAGAATTGGAAGATAAACCTGCTGGATGCCCCCAATGAATCTCCGGGGGGCACCCGCGGAATGGGCTCTTCCATCCTGCTCGACCGCCAGGCAAATCCAATGATCGTCTACTACACCGAGGACGCCCTTAAGATGGCGCATTATGTCGATGGCAAGTGGAAAATCGAGATCGTTGAACAACTTCCGCCGTACGGGGCGCTTTACAGTTGGCGGAGCTTTCGGAGTTCGCTCGTCCTGGACAGCAAGGGCTACCCGCACATCGGCTTTCAGAGCCTCAAAGGTCTCGAGCACACCTGGTGGGACGGGAAACAGTGGAAAACTCAAATCCTGATCGCGGCCTTGGGAAACACTTTCTACGACAATGCCATGGCCATCGACAAAAACGACAATCTCTTCATCAGCTTTCGAGACCCTGTGGACGGGTCGCTTAAGGTTCTCTCCGGCCGTCCGACTCCAGCAAAATCCAGTACTCAGGAACAGAAAGCGCCACCAGACAAACACTAAAGGAATAACTGTATCGCCCATTCTAGGGCCTTCCAGACATTGAGCGAATCTTGAAAACAACGATTATTGCGGGACTCTTCTGGTTCTTCAGCGTACTCGTGGTCTATGTTTACGCGGGATATCCTCTTTTGCTGGCCCTCCTGACTCGTTTGTTCCCAAAACGAATTGCAAAGCAAGATCGCTTTTCCCCTTCCGCCAGCCTTCTGATATCTGCTTTCAACGAAGCTGAAGTGATTGGCGAGAAGCTTGAAAACTCTCTCGCTCTGGATTATCCGCAGGGGCTGTTAGAAATTATCGTGATTTCGGACTGTTCCGATGACGGAACCGACGACATCGTGAGCGCCTTCGCCCCGAGAGGCGTGCGCCTCTTGCGGCAGTCGCAACGTCTCGGCAAGACGGAAGGACTCAACCTCGCGGTTCCTCAGGCCAAGGGCGCGATTCTGATTTTCTCGGACGCCAATGCGATTTATCAAGCTGACGCGGTGCGACAGCTCGTCGCGCACTTTGTGGATGACAAAGTCGGATACGTTGTCGGCAATGCCCGGTATCAACAGGTAGAGGGAGAGGCGGCTTCGGCAGCTTCGGAAGGTCTCTATTGGAAGCTTGAGACCTGGCTGAAACAGAAGGAGTCGGAGTTCGGCTCGGTTGTCGGCGGGGACGGCGCAATCTATGCAATACGGCGCGAACTCTTCAGCCCCCTGCGTTCAACGGACATCAACGACTTTCTCAATCCCCTTCAGATTATCGCGCGGGGATACTCGGGGGTGTACGAGCGCTCGGCCGTCTGTTTTGAGGAAGCAGGCGAAAGCTTTGAAAAAGAGTTTCGCAGAAAAGTGCGCATCATTGGCCGCAGCTTGAACGCGCTGCTTCGCTGCCCCAGAGTGCTCCTCCCCTGGGTCCAGCCTCGTCACTGGTTTGCGCTCGTTTCACACAAATTGCTGCGATGGTTCATTCCCGTGTTTCTAATCGCCCTCGTAACTTGCAACCTGCTACTCCTTGGCTCGCCCTTCTTTCGCGTTACTCTCGGCCTGCAAATTTTATTCTATGCCCTTGCCGCTATTGGCTGGGTGCATGCGAGGCGCGCGCAGTCGCTGAGAGTGTTCTATTTGCCATACTATTTCTGCTTAGTGAATTTGGCCTCGCTCTTCGGGATCTTCCATCTTCTGACGGGATCGCTGTCCCCCACCTGGCAGACCATTCGCCAAGCGAAGCCGGCAGTCAACAAATCCGGCGTTCCGGTCGCGGGCAAGGAGTCCTGAGGCTTGCCCCTGCGCGTTCTCCATGTGCTTGATCATTCTGTCCCGGTTCTGGATGGCTACAGTCATCGCAGCCGCTCTCTGATTAGTGCCCTGCGGGACATGGGTTTCCTTCCCACCGTCGTCACCGGCCCTCTGCACAACCTCGATGATCCCAAAGCCAGCGAGGCCGACATTGATGGAGTTCACTACTATCGGACTCCGGAAGATGCCAGTTTTTATTGGAATGCGGTCCGCCGCCGGCGTCCGTTTCTTCGAGAATGGGCTGTTGTGCGCCTCCTGGAACTCCGGATTCTCTCATTGCTGGCCGGTGGTGAGTTTGATTTGGTGCACGCGCATTCTCCTGCTCTTTGTGGCCTTGCCGCGGCGCGAGCAGCGCAAGCCCGCTCCTTGCCGTTCGTTTATGAGATTCGATCTTTTTGGGAAGACGGTGTAGTTCAGAGTACTTCGTCAGTCCGCTATCGGCTTGCGCGTGGGCTCGAAACCCGTGTGGTGAAACGCGCTGATGCCGTGGTGGGCATAGCAACCCCGATTCTCCGGGATATCGCGGCTCGCGGAATCCCCGAATCGCAGTTGTTTCTCGTCCCCAATGGAGTCGATTCAGCTCGTTTCCTCCCTCGCGCACGCGACAATGATCTCGCCGCTGAGCTCGGCGTAACCGATTTTCCGACCCTGGGTTTTATCGGGACATTCTTTCCCTGGGAAGGGGTGGCCTGGCTTGTGGATGCTGCCTCTGCACTGCATCGCCGTGGCGTTCGCTTCAAGCTTCTTATCGTCGGTGACGGGGCGGATGCAGAACCAGTTCGGGCGGCTATCCAGAAACAAGACGCAGGCAGTTTCGTCACGTACGTCGGGCGTGTGAGCCATGAAGAGGTCGAACGCTTCTACTCGCTGATGGATGTGCTCGTCTACCCGCGCCGCCGATTGCGGATCACGGAAGCTGTTACCCCGCTCAAACCCCTGGAGGCCATGGCGCTTGGCAAGGCGATCCTCGGGAGCAATGTGGGCGGAATTCGCGAACTCATTGATGCCGAAAATACGGGAATTCTGTTTGAGCCCGAGGACATCGGGGATTTCTGCCGGCAGGCCGAGCGCCTACTGAGCGATCCGGCTTTGCGACAGAAACTGGGACATCAAGCGCGCACGAGAGCTTGCGAAGAGAAAGATTGGAAGATGATCGCGCGCCTCTACGAGCCTGTGTATGCCGCCGCCCGCGAGAACGCTGCAAGGTCTGGATCGCCCAAATGACTCGCCGCTCCCCATGCGCAAACTCTAGTGGTCGATCACTGGGCCTTCATCCCGATGCAGGCCGGCCCCTCCCAGGCGGCGGGGTTCGGAATGTGGACACATCCACAAACTCCCGTAAGTCTTTATATATGAATGTGTTAAAATGACTATAAGAACTGAAACGGCTTCGCGATTGCAAGAGATATGCACAACTTTTGTTTGGATCGCTGTCGCTGGCGGTAATTCAAAGAATCTACCCCATGCAAGGAAAGAGTCCCACCCCGAGGTTTAGCCCGAAGACGATGCGAAATGCACTTACAATCGACCTCGAAGACTACTACCACGTCAGCACTTTCAGCCAGCAGGTGCCGGTGGAGCAGTGGAATTCAGCAGCCAGTCGCATCGAACGCAACACCGACCTCTTGCTCGATTTGCTCGACTCTGCAGGTTGCAAGGCCACTTTCTTTACGCTTGGCTGGGTGGCGGAACAACATCCCAACGTTGTCCGAAAAGTGGCCGAACGCGGTCACGAAGTTGCCTGCCACAGCCTTCGTCATCGCACAGTCTATGAAATGACGCGCGAGGAATTTCGCGAGGATACGCAGCAAGCGAAGTCCTTGCTCGAAGATTGCAGCGGCAAGCGTGTTGTCGGGTATCGCGCACCCAGTTTTTCCATCACGGAAAAATCGCTCTGGGCGCTTGAAGTCCTGGCTGAACTTGGTTTCACTTTCGATTCCAGCATTTTCCCCGTCGCGCATCCGAATTACGGCATACCCAAATTCACGCGAGATCCTCAGCGGGTTCAAACATCCAGCGGCCCGATTGTAGAGTTTCCAATGACCGTTCTCGAATTCGCGGGAGTTCGCTCTCCCTTCGGCGGGGGCGCCTACCTGCGCTTTCTTCCCTACTGGTTTACTAGATGGGGGGTGCGGTTCATGAATGCAACCGAAGGTCGACCGGTCTGTGTTTATTTGCACCCGTGGGAACTCGACCCAGAGCAGCCGCGCATTTCAGGCAGCATGTCGTCGCGAATGCGCCACTACGTCGGGCTGAGAAAAACGGCCGCAAAATTCACGAAGCTCATCACTGATTTTGAGTTTGGGACCTTGGGTGCGATGGTCGACCACGTCTAAAGCCCGCCCTTTTTACACATAATAGCGCGTAAGGCGTCTCGCCAGCATCAGCCGCGGGCAAACGCCCTCACGAAGGTCTTCGATATACCACGTGAGTACTGCGTTCGCTGACTTCCATCCAGGCACACTAACCAATAGCCGGCCAGCGCAAGCGGGAGCACCAGTGCGACTTGTGAGAAAAATACGATGAGATGGTCGGCTGGCCAATACCGTTCGATCGCCCACGTCGCCGCCGCGAAGGGGGCTACGGCAAGTATCGGACGTGCCCATGCGGAGATCGCGTAAGTCAGCGGATGAATACCAAGCGCTCGGCGGATGTACCAGGGCCAAAACACAAGTGTCGAGGCGATGCTCGGAATCACGGTTCCCCAGGCGACTCCAACAATTCCCATACGCCGGACCAGAAGTATGCTTAGCACAAGATTGAAAACTCCCTCCGTCATCAGCATGGGAACGATCGGCTTGTGTTTGCTAAGCCCCAGAAGCGTTCCACCCGTCACTGAGTTCGCCGCCCACAGGACTAGCGTCAACGAGAGGATCCGGATGACTTTCCCGGAAAGTTCTGCATACTCCTGACCCATCCACAATCCAATAAATGTGCTTCCGCGAATCATCAGGGTGAGCGCAATAGGCAGCACGACCATGGTTCCAGCCCGGCTGCCGAAAAGCACAATCTTCTCCATCAACGCGTGGTCTTGCTTTGCCTCCGTGGAGCTCGCCAGAGGCGTCATCGTTTGAGAGATGCCGGCCACCAGCGTCCGCGTGTACTCTGCGAGGTTGCCTCCGATCGCGTAGAAAGTGACCGCAGAAACCGGCAGAAATGCTCCAATCACCACATTGTCGCTGGCGTAGATCAGGCTGGCGCTCACGTGCATGAGAAAAGAAAATATGCTGAAAGAAAAGATTAATTTTGTTCCAGCCCGGTCTGCCAAGGCTGGGTTGATGTGGAGCTCGGGATAGAAGTGACGCGCCAGGCTCACGTTGGCCGCCAGTCGCGCGAGTGTGAATCCGAGTTGAATCAAGGCGAGCGTCACGATTCCGTAGCCCAGGTGCAAAAACAAGACAATCGTAAAAGTACGCAGCAAGTTATTCGCTATTTCGATTCCGTTGGTCAGGTCAAACCGTTGTAATCCAACCAAAATCCCGCCAAAGACGCCGTTCACAAGCGAGGCCGCTATGCTCAACCCAGTGATGACCAGCACAATCCTAGCCGCTCCCAAATACTGATGGGGGATACTCAGCCTCCCAACAATCATCGTTGCAAACACCACCGACGCCAGCAAGGCAATCAGCCCAGCCGACGAAAAAATGAGCATCGCGGAAGAGGCTACATTACTGGCGTTTTCATGGTCTGCTTGGGCATGGAATTTGGCGACGTATCTCGTAACCGCTCCGCGGACCCCCAAGTCCAGAAGCCCGAGGTACCCTGTAAGGGATAAGATCAGCGTCCACACTCCGTAGCCGTTGTCCCCCAGATGACGGACTACATACGGCGAGAGGAAGAAGTTGACGCCCATGGCGAGCGCATAGGCCCCCCAGTTGGAGGCAACGTTCCGTAAAATTCTAGGCTTGGCGCCGACCTGCTTTTCGCTTCTTAATTCTGCAAGTGTTTCGGGCATACCTTTCCTACGAGGCTTGGAGTTTATCTCGCACGTTTCTGGCCATTGACAGGTTTCCTTACCTGCTTGAAAATAAGGAAGTTAGGTGGAGCATTCATAGTCGTACCGGCGGCTCTCCATTTCGTTTCGTGGCAATGCCGGTGCAAACTACTGCCACATTAGGGAAAAGAGCGGTCTGTCCCCCTCCATTCCTCGCAGTCGCCGCCGCTCTCTTTGAGGCAATTCCAGGAAATAAACACTTTATTATCAATAATGTAGGTGACCACTCGCCTTGAGGGATTTGGCAACGAGTTTGCTCCACTATCTCCAACAAGTTGCGCAGATCTGGAGTTATAGGAATCATCCGCAGGTCGTCCTTTTTAGGGCATCGTGGATAATGACCTCCAAGGCCCGGTCAACGACGGTGGAATGGGGCTGCATCTGACGAAAGCATCGGGATCTAGGGACGACAAGAACATGGTAAATCAAGTTTCCAGCTCATCGGGAGATACCGGGGACCGCCCTCTTCCAACAATCGATGATCAGCGTCAATTCTGGAATTGGCACTGGCAGAACTCCGAACAGCGAAAAGTATTGAATGATTGGACGTGGCGGCGGGCCGAAGAAATACTCCGCCTTATCGGCAAACTTCCTCTCAATCACCCTCGGATTCTCGACCTGGGATGCGGCCATGGCTGGTTCACGGAACGTCTTGCCGACGTTGGCGAAGCCCACGGTATTGATCTTTCCCCCGGAGGCATCGCGGCTGCACAGGCACGCCGCCCCGACATTGCTTATATGGCGGGGAATATTTACGAAGCGCCTCTGCAAATAAATTACTTTGATATCGTGGTGTCCCAGGAAGTCATTGCGCACGTCCAGGATCAGCCGCAGTACATTCAGCGCGCGGCGGACGTGCTCCGTGAGGGTGGCTATCTCATCATCACGACCGGAAACAAATGGGTCATCGACCGCCTGGGTGATGTAGGTTGGGTCAAGCAGCCGCCGCAGCACATTCGGCAGGAGCTCACTCACGCAGATCTCAAGAAGCTGCTCTCTTCGCGTTTTACGGTCTTGGAGACTTACACGATTATTCCGCAGGGCAAGCTGGGAATACTGCGTGTCGTGAACTCTCAGAAGTTGAACTCTCTCGTCCGCCTGCTCCTGGCTCAGAGCAAGATCGATAGCTTCAAGGAAAAAGCGGGTTTCGGTTGGCAGATGATCTTTTTGGCGCAAAAAAAGAAGTAGCTTCCAAATCTTCGTTAATCGATTTCTTAGAGGAAAAGAATTGCATGGGTCTTTCTGAGTCACGTCGAAAAATTTGCGTTATCAGCCACGGTGGAACCAAGAACCTGGGCGACGAAGCACTCTTCGCCACCGTCGTTCAGAACACGCGCCTGCGTCTTCCGGATGCTGAAATCGTGGGATTCACCATAAGTCCGGAAGATACGCGCGTACGTCATGGAATTCCCTGTTTTCCGGTTCGACGATCGGAGAATGTCCCCCAAACTGCATCTGAGTCTCCGATGGCCGCTCCCGCTCCGCCTAAAACGTCCTCCGCACATGCTCCCGAGAGCGGTGCCGAAAAGTTCAAAAGTGCTCTGAAATCCATACCAGGCTTGCGTCCGCTCATTTCGGCCGCGCGCAGTGCTGCGAGCGGCTTCGTGAGCCTCTTGGCCGAGCCTAAATTTTTGTTCCAATCCTACCGCCGTCTAAAGGGCGCCCAGCTCTTGCTTGCCGCGGGCGGCCAGCAATTGAACGACGGATACGGTGGACCCTGGGGCTATCCCTTCACGCTCTACAAGTGGACGCTCCTGGCAAAGCTTACAGGCACAAAGGTAGCTCTGCTCAGCGTCGGCGCTGGGCCGATTGATTCCCCGCTCAGCAAGTTTTTCTTTCGGCGAACCTTGAACATGGTCGACTACCGTTCTTATCGCGACGCCATTTCCAGTGAATTGATGGCCAGCTTGGGCATTAAGGGCGAGCATCCTGTGTTCCCAGACCTCGTCTACAGCCTTCGCTTGCCTGAACCCAAGCCCTCCCCGAAGGGTTCCGACCGCGTGGTTGTCGGAACAAACCCAGTGCCCTTCTTCGGTTTGCATTACTGGCCTTCACCGGATGAGGCCCGCTACCAGGACTACGTCCGCAAGTTCGCTAAGTTCGCGGAATGGCTCGACAAGAGCGGCCGCTCGGTCCTCTTCTTTCCCACCCAGGTCCGCGCCGATGCCATCACCATCAACGACATCCGCGCCGCCATGAACGGCTCCGCCAACTCGCCCAATCTTCTGGAGCGGCGGCCGATTCAAAATCTCGAGGATCTGGTCTCGGAAATCTCGCGAGCCGACTTGATTGTCGCCAATCGCTATCACGCCATCTTGATCTCGCTAATGATGAACAAGCCCGTCCTCGGCATCGCCTACCATGAAAAGAGCCGCGCCCTCCTCGAGCAGGCCGGTCAAGGCGACTACGTGCTTAAGATCGAAGATTTCAAGACCGAAGAACTTATCGAACGCCTCGAATCTTTGGAAGCCAACGCGCCCGCCCTCAAAAAGCGCATTGCAGAGCGCATGGCCCCTCTTCGCAAGGCTCTCGAACAGCAGTACGACACCGTCTTCGGCCTGATCGGCGTCAAACCAACCCAAGTGCAAGGGCCGACCGCCTAGCTACTCATGATATTCACGGAAACCAAGATAAAAGGCGTCTGGGTCATTGAACTGGAGCGGCGGGAAGATTCCCGCGGATTCTTTGCGCGCACCTGGTGCCAGAAAGAATTTGAGGCTCACGGCCTGACCTCCCACTTGAAGCAGATTAACGCTGGCTTCACCTTAAAATCGGGAGGCGTCCGCGGCCTGCACTTTCAATTGCCTCCCCATGCGGAGGCCAAGACGGTCCGCTGCACCATGGGTGCTCTCTTCGACGTTGCGGTAGACATTCGCCCCGATTCGCCGACCTATAAACAATGGGTAGGGGCGGAGTTAACAGCCGAGAACCACCGCACGCTCTACATCACCGAAGGCTGCGCCCACGGCTACCAAACTCTCGTGGATAACACGGAAATTCTTTACCTGACGACCGCGTTTCACGCGCCTGCCTCCGCCGCCGGCTATCGTTATGATGATCCGGCCTTTGGCATCGCCTGGCCACTCCCCATCGGAATCGTTTCGGATGCGGACATGCGCTGGCCCGCATTTACAGGTTGAATTTGCCGCCGGATTTTCCGGCACTAAGGAGTAGTCATGGTCATTGTCGATACCGCTCTGGAACAAAGGGAGAAAGAAGGCAAACCGGTCCGCGTCGGCATTGTGGGCGCCGGTTATATGGGTCGGGCTGTGGCTTTGCAACTCCTCAAGCCTGCGCTCGGCATGCGTCTTGTCGCCCTCTACAATCGCACCCCTGCGAAAGCCGAGCAAACGTTGCGCGACGCCGGCTTGCACAGTTTCCGGTATGCCACTTCCCTCGCCCAGCTTGACGAAGCCATCTCCCGCGGCGAAGTCTCTCTCGTCACCGAACCGCTTCTCATCTGCGATGCCGAAAACATCGACGTCATCATCGATGCCACGAGTGACATGGAGTGTGGCGCACGCCTCGTTCTCCGCGCCATGGAACATCATAAACACATTGTCCTTTTCAATGCGGTTCTGGATGCCACCGTCGGTCCTATCTTGAAGACCTACGCCGATCGCCACAACGTTGTTATCACCTACACCGATGGCGATGAACCCGGTGTGGCTACCGACCTTTATCGCTTCGTCAAAACGATCGGCTACCGCCCAGTTGCAGCCGGAAACCTAAAAGGCCTGCTCGATCCGTATCGGACCCCTGAAACGCAAAAGGGTTTTGCCGAGCGCGTCGGCCAGTCCCCCGCCATGATCACGTCTTTCGCCGACGGCACGAAGCTCTCCGTCGAGTGCACCATCTTGGCCAATTCCACCGGTTTGCGCGTCGGCAAGCGCGGCATGTACGGCCCAAAGTGCGCCCATGTAAATGAAGCCGCCAAACTTTTTCCGCCCGACCAGATGCTGAATGGTGGCCTCGTCGATTTCCTCCTCGGTGCTGAACCCCACACCGGCGCTTTCGTCATCGGCTACAATGACAATCCCATCGACAAAAGCTACATGAACTTTTTCAAGATGGGTGACGGCCCGTTCTACGTTTTCTATACTCCTTACCATCTCCCTCAAGTCCAGGTGCTCACGACCATCGCACGCGCTGCCCTGTTCCATGATCCAACCACTTCTCCGATTGGCAAACCCGTCTGCGATGTCCTCACCATGGCGAAGCGCGACCTCAAGGCCGGCGAAGTCCTGGACGGCATCGGTGGATTCACTTGCTACGGCGTGATTGATAACGCCGAAGTTGCTCATGCAGAAGGCCTCCTGCCAATGGGCCTCTCCGAGAACTGCCGCCTGAAGCGGGACATTCCCAAGGATCAGCCTATCGCTTACTCCGATGTACAAATTCCGTCCGGCAGGCTCTGCGATAAGCTCCGCGCCGAGCAGGATCAGCACTTCTACGCTCTGGTGACCGCATGACGGTGGCGGATTAACATGTCTACTTTCTGGCGCGATCGTCCAACCCTGGTCACCGGCGGCACGGGCCTTCTCGGCCCCTGGCTCGTCAAGCGGCTTCTCGAGGAAGAGGCCGATGTAGTTTGTTTGGTTCGGGATTGGGTCCCGGATTGTGAACTGGTCCGCGCCAAGTGGATCGAGAAAGTCAAAGTCGTCCGCGGCGATCTACGCGATCAGGCCCTGCTCGAGCGCACCCTCGGTGAATACGAGATCGAAACCGTCTTTCACCTGGCCGCCCAAACCATCGTCGGCATTGCCAACAACAATCCTATCTCGACCTTTGAAACGAATATCGCTGGCACCTGGGCGCTTCTCGAGGCTTGCCGCAGATCTCCTGCCATTGGCCGCATCTTGGTGGCTTCCTCGGACAAAGCCTACGGCGACCAGGAGAAACTGCCTTACAGCGAGGACACTCCTCTCGAAGGCCGCCATCCTTACGACGTCAGCAAATCTTGCGCCGACCTGATTTCCAAAGCCTACTCGGTAACATTCGATTTGCCAGTCGTCGTCACCCGCTGCGGAAATTTCTATGGCGGCGGAGACCTCAATTGGAATCGCATCGTTCCCGGCACCGTTCGTTCCGCGCTGCGAAATGAGCGCCCTATCATTCGGTCCGACGGAACGTTTTTGCGCGACTACGTCTACGTTGAAGACGGCGCTGCAGCCTATATGCTGTCCGCGGAGAAGATGGCGGAAAACCCCAAGCTCCGCGGCAAAGCCTTCAATTTCTCCAACGAAAACCCAATCAGCGTCCTCGATTTGGTGCGCAAGATTCTCGGCCTCATGGGTTCGAATCTCGAACCGATTATTCAGGACCGCGCCAAAAACGAGATTCGCCATCAATATCTCAGCGCCACCAAAGCTCGCACGGAACTCGGCTGGAAGCCTCTATTCGGCCTCGACGAGGGGCTGCGTTCTACCATTGAGTGGTATAAACAATTTTTTGGAGCTACTTCGTGATGGAAACATTTCTCATGCTCTGCTTTCTGGGGCTTGAGCCTCCCGCAACTGCGGTTGTATCGTGGAGCAAAGCACGCCGGAACCTTTACCGGCGTACCTCTTGTACTGCGTTGTCAAAAGGAATTACGTCATGAAAGTTGTTCTCTTCTGCGGCGGATTGGGACTTCGCTTGCGTGATTACGCCGAAAATATTCCCAAACCCCTCGCAACTATCGGCTATCGGCCCATTCTCTGGCACGTCATGAAGTATTACGCTCACTTCGGACACAAAGAGTTCATCCTCTGTCTTGGCCATCGCGGCGATGCCATCAAAAACTACTTCGTCCACTATGACGAATACGTCTCCAACGATTTTGTGCTCACCGGCGACGGCAAAAACATGAACCTGATCAACAGGGACATCCATGATTGGAAAATTACGTTTGCCGACACCGGCATCAATTCCAACATTGGCCAACGCTTGAAAGCCGTGGAAAAATACTTGCAGGGTGAAGAGATGTTTATGGCCACCTACACGGATGGTCTGACCGATCTTCCCCTCCCCGAACACGTCGATCATTTCCGCCGTCATGGCAAAACGGCTAGCTTCGTCTGTATTCGCCCCAATCTCAGCTATCACATGGTTACCTTGAATGGCGGCGACCTGGTCACAGGCATCGAGGACATCACGCAAAGCAACATCCGTATCAACGGTGGCTACTTCATCTTCCGCAGCAATATCTTCAAGTACATGCGCGAAGGCGAGGAACTTGTGCAGGAACCCTTCCAGCGGCTGGTCAAAGAGCAGCAACTGCTGGCGTATCGCTACGATGGCTTCTGGGCTTGCATGGATACTTTCAAGGACAAACAGCAACTCGACGACCTTTACGCCAAGGGCAATGCTCCCTGGGAAGTCTGGAAAACCCCGGGCGGCGGCTCCTGAGTGAACTGCATGCTTCCCCTGCAACTGTCCAAGAAGTCTCGCGGCAACGTCAGCGTTTTGTGCCTCGGCGCTCATTCCGATGACATCGAAATCGGATGTGGCGGCTCCATTCTCGAAATGATTCGGCATAATCGGCATCTGGATTTCCATTGGGTGGTATTCAGCTCAGGCCACCAACGGGACCGCGAAGCACGCTATAGCGCCGGCCTTTTCTTGAAGGGCGCTGCTGCCAAGAACGTCCACGTTCATGACTTCCGCAACGGCTACTTCCCCACTGTCATGGCGGACATCAAGGACTATTTTGAAGAGCTGAAAAAAGAAGTATCTCCCGATTTGATCTTCACCCACACCCGCCACGATCTCCACCAAGACCATCGCGTCCTCAACCAGCTCACCTGGAATACTTGGCGTAACCACGTCATACTTGAGTACGAAATACCGAAGTACGATGGCGATCTCGGTACACCGAATTTTTATGTGCCCTTTGACGGAAAAGTCAGCGCGCGCAAGATCAAATACCTGATGGAATGTTTCGGCACGCAGCGCGATAAGCACTGGTTTACACCCGATACATTTCAAGGACTTATGCGCATTCGCGGCCTGGAAGCCAACTCGCCGGGTAAGTTTGCCGAAGGATTCTACGCCCGGAAGCTTGTCTTCGGGGCTCAGTAGGGGTTGTAAGGAGGCGGAGGGAGTTTATGGCGGAAGCCAATCATAAACCGCGCGTTAGCATTGGGATGCCGGTCTACAATTGCGAGCGGTATGTCGCCGATGCCATTGATTCTCACCTGCGGCAGACCTATACCGATTTCGAGCTCGTCATCACCGACAATGCCTCCACCGATCGCTCCGAGGAGATTTGCCGCTCCTATGCTGCCCGCGATCCTCGCATCAAATACCATCGCAACGCGGAAAACGTCGGTGCCGGGGGAAATTTCGTTCGTTGTTTTCAGCTGGCCACAGGCGAGTACTTCCGCTGGACACCCTCGGATGACATCGTCGGCCCGGAACTTCTCGAGCTTTGTGTCGAAGTGCTCGATCACGATCCTTCTGTTCTCGTCGCTTACCCCCGCACTCGTCTGATCGACGGAGAGGGCAACATTATCGGGGACTACGACGAAAACCTTCATCTCATGATGGAGCGTCCTAGCGTTCGCTTTCGCGAGGTCTTGAAGCGCCTTCGTCTTTGCAACCTTCAGTATGGCCTGACCCGTCGCTCCGTCATGGCTCAAACCGGCCTTATGCGCGGTTATAGCGGCGGGGATATCCCCTTCATCCTCGAAATGGCTCTCCTCGGCAAATTTTACGAGGTCCCCGAGCACCTCTTCTATCGCCGCATGCATGAAGGTGCTGCCAGCGCCATGAAGAGCGAAAAGGATGTTATGGCCCTCTATGACCCCAAGAAGCGAGAAAAGCTCTTCCTATACAACTGGGTCCACTTGGGCGCCAACCTGAAATCAATCGCCAGGGCGCACATTTCTCTCGCCGAGAAACTCCGGACCTATGAAATCCAGGCCCGCTGGCTCCTCTGGGGCCGCCGCGCCTACTTTAATGAGCTGGGAATGGCCGCCCGGCACGCCGCTCGAAAGCTTACTACCCCCTGATTTTCGTGCTCGCGGGGGGACTTCTCGCAAATCTCGCATCCCTCCGATAGCTCAAGGGCGGTTCTGAAGGCGTCTACCCGCTCGATTGCCTTGTTCGAGCCGATACGCCTCCCCTATCCACTCCCCCAACGGTTTGGCCGCGAATCTAGCCCCACGATCATTACGCGACCCCACTGCCTACGTGAATGGAGCTTGAAGGAACATAGCTGCATGACTTTTCCATTGTTTTTCCCGTTGCACTGCATTCAAGAAAGCGTTCAACCTGATAAGCTCTTTAATTACAATAAGTTGCAGTTTCTGGCGCTTTGGTACCAAGACTGCTTTTTCTCTTGGTGTGAATACAGCCCTCATGTTTATCAGCACTATCCCGGAGCCGGGGAGACTGGCCCTTCTTGGCCTGTCTTTGATTGTCGGCGCTGTGGTCCTGCGCAAGGTTCTGACTCGCTTTCAGCCTGTTCTCGATCCTGCACAGAAGGCCGACGCTCAAGCAAAGTAAGCCCCTAAGCACCAGAGAACCTAGTCCTCCTCATTGGTTCGGACTAACCCATTTTCGCTAAAACGACGCGAACCTGGTCGCTCCTGCTGGTCTTGGCTCCGCACTACTCCTAAACCCGGTCTCCGATTGCCGAAGACCATTGTGCAGATCTCCGATAGCTGCTTCCTGTTCCGCGACCACAGCAACTCGCATGCTGAACTAGGTTAGCGAGATCTATACACTCCGTTGATTCCCTCGTAACAGATAAACCTCTATCCTCCCAGTTCGCCTCTCAGCGGCGATTCTGGCCGTTTCCTTGAGCCCAATAGGCATTTCCCGCGCTGCAACCCAGACGACGGCCCGTGCAAACCAGGAGTAACACATGAAGCGCAGTGAGTTGGTTACCCGTGTTGCGAAAATCTATCCCCCCTTGTTCCGTTCCATTTTTACCCAGTCCGTTAAGGGTACCCTGCCCCCCATTCATGAGCACTGGCTCATGCGTTCGACTGCTGCGGAACTCTTTAAGGACCAGGGCTTTCCGATGCGCTCGGCGCCCTACCGCCTCCACATTCCGAAGGAGATGCAGTCTGTCTACCTGGGCTATTTTGATTTCCTGGATCACGAGCCCCTTACCAGCAAGATCTTCAAGAGCCTCCTAAAGCCCGGCGACACAGTCATAGACGTTGGAGCGAACATTGGGCACTACACGCTGCTCGCCGCCTCAGTCATCGGGCCTCTCGGCCGCATTCACGCCGTCGAGTGTTCCCCGGAGACTCTCGCCCTGCTTTCCAACAACATCCGCCAGAACAAGCTTCAGAACGTCCTGGTCCACCCCAATGCCGCCGCCAGCGAACGGGGCACCTTGAGCCTCAATGTCACCGCAATCGGCCTTTCCTGGTTCCATCCGCACTCGAACTGGCCCGTCGTTCAGGGCAGCGGCACCACCGTGGAAGTGCAGGCCGTGCCCCTGGATGAAATCATCCCGGGCCCCGTGAGCCTCGTCAAAATTGACGCAGAAGGTGTCGATCTGGACGTCCTTAAGGGCATGAAGCGCATCTTGTCAGAAAGTCCCAAGGTATCCATCATTGTAGAATGGGCGCCCCCGCTCCTCGCAGAAACTGGCAAGGACCCCTTCGAGATCGTCAGCTGGCTCCAGGAAGCTGGTTTTTCCAAAATCTCAGCCATCGACGAGAAAAACAAAAAGCAGCTCTCCCTCGCCGCAGCCAGCGATTTGGTTCGCGCCGGTAATCTGCCCCACGATTGGGTAGCCGATCTGCTAGCGCAGAAATAACTTCCACTGGGCGGGACAGCCCGTCGTTGACCTCCGGGACCCTAAAGCCGGGGGGACCGACATCGTGCAAAGAGTTCTAAAGGGCGTCGTTTCCTCGGGTCTTTTTCAGGCTCTTTGTTTGCGGCTGCATCTCTGCCTCTTTTTTTGTTTGTGGTGCAACTGGAAGAGAGCGCTCATCCTCGGAGCAAGGCGATTCACTGTTCCTGGCTGGCCCTTTCACAGTCCCGCGGCCGCAAGTCCCGAGCCTCCCGCCTCTCTGCCGTGTCCATCCACCTGCTCCATACTCCTAAGGCCACCATTCTCAATAACTTACGCCGCGATTCGAACAGTTACTAACATTTTACTTGACATTTGCTCTATTTCTGTGCTATAATCCCGCATGTTTGCCGCTAGAATTCGCCATTTCTTGTATGGACTCTTTAAACTCCGCGCTAAGAAAGCCCGTCAGCCCACGCGGACCCATGAATCCGCCATATCACCCAACTCCTTCCCTCTTTTTCCACAGCGAGTAAACATCAGACCCACACACCAACACCTGCAACCCCAATCCCCTCATAGGTTTACTCCACACTTCCCTGTATACCCGGGATTTACGCGCCATGTCACCTGTGGGACTACCTCAGGCCAAGTCTGCTGGCCGTATTTCGATTTTCATATTTCGCGTTTCGATTTTCGTATTTCGATTTTCGACTTTCTCACGACCGCCAGTGCAGCGTCACCGGTCCGCTCATCGGATGCACCATCGCCGCACCCGTCCGCCGCGACTCCAGCAGGTTCGCCTTCAGCCCGAAGTACCACTTCGCCGGCCGGTCCGCATCGTCGATCAACATCAGCCGGGGATTGTGCTTCAATCCCTCCGCTTGCTGGATCATCGTCTCTTGGTCCTGCCGCAGAAATTTCTTCGCAAAGCTCCGGAAAATGGTCACCGGCAGCAGCAAGTTCCAGGCCGCCACAAAATCAATCCGGCAAAGATCGCGCCGTACCGGAGTCACTGTCGCCCGGCTAGAAAACCAGAGCTTCCCGCTCCGTACCTCTTCCGTCCGGATGTTCGGCAGCACAAAGTCGATTGTTGTCGTCACCGGCTCGCCCGTATATTTCTGCAACATGCGGTATGGCGCGCTGTTCGAGCTGGGCGTATGCGGACTCATCCGGAAGCCGTTCGGAATCGGCTCGAACTCTTTTTCTTTTTCGTGAATGCTGTGGCGGCTCCGCCAGTACCACGATTGATGCACAAACGGCCCATGCGCCGGATCCATCAATCCAATAATCCCCTGGTCCACATGCGAGGGCAGCTCGCACTCCAGATGCGTGATTCTATATTTCCCGCTGAACGTCGCCAATTTCGGCGCCGCCGCAATCCCCAACCCAGCCGCTGTAGGGGAGGGGCTTGCCCCTCCCCATTCGCCTCGTTTCGTTTCTACACTCCGCGAATTCTCCGCGAGCCTCTGCGTTCTCTGCGCCTCTGCGCTATCTTTCTCTTCTCCTCGCTCCGCCACTCCACCGCCTGTCGCCGACGCGATCCGCGCACCCGAATTCATGTACACCCAAAAATATCCGTCTCTCTCTTCGCACGGATAATGCCCCGCAAAAATCCTCTCCACCTTCAACTTGTCCTGACTAGTCAAAGAAGGAATCTCAAGGCACTGCCCGCTGCACGCCTCGAATTTCCACCCATGATAGCTGCACTCCAAGTTCTTCCCGTCAAATCGCCCGTAAGAAAGGGGAATCCCCCGGTGCGGACACGAATCCCGCATCGCAAACGCTTTTCCTTCGGAATTGCGCCCCAATACCAACGGCACTTCCAGCAGCATCGCCGTCGCCAGCCGGTTGCCGGTAACTTCCCTGCTCCGCATCGCCGGATACCAAAAATCCCACAAAAATCCAGCGTCGCTTTCCGGCGCGCTTTCCCGCTCTTCAGTTGTAGCTTGCAAAATCGGTCGCACCGCTTCGCTCATCGCCGCTTCAGCTCCGCCCCTTGTAGAGTCATACTTCCGAGGATGACCTATCCACGCCGCCTCGCAGTATATCTCGCAAATCTACCGCGATCCTGCGATTCTGTCCCGGCGCGATCCCTCTACGATCCTTCAAATCAAGATCAATGTGTGGCGGACTTTGTCCGTCAACGCCGCAGGAAGCAAACGCGATCGCTCCAGTCCCATCGGGTCGTGGCTCTCGCGAGTTCGCTCAACGCTCGTACCAATCCGCCCGTATCTGCCGGCGAGATTGTTTTCTCATCCACGAAAATTACGCCCCCGTGCCTTCGCCCCTCTTCCGCCCAAATCTTGAGCAGCGGAGGAATCGTTCTTCGATCGAACGTGACTAGCGTAAGCCCATACATGGCAGCCTCTTGTAAACATACAAAGTCTTGCTGCCCTAGGAACTCGCCGCCTTTCCAATCCGCCAAGCAGACAACCACAAGCGACCGGTTGCGCCGCCGAAGGCCCTCCGCGACGGCCGGCGAGATGTGCTCGTCCAGAAGCAACTTAAGCATTTCAGTTCTTGGTTCTTCGGTGCGAGACGAATTCCGCGGATTGCGGCAGCGTGCGCTTCAACTCTTCAAAACCGATGGCTTCATTTTCGGCGAGCGCTCCGTCGATCTCTTCAGGAAAAGTCTTTGCGTAATTCACCGCTGCTTGGACCTTTGCTTCCGGCCATTGGAGATGCGCCGCGACGGCGGCAACATCGGCCTTGTAGCTGCGAACAAGCAGCAGGACCTCCCAAATCGCGAGCGAACTGCCCTGAATGTACGCTTGCCGCCCCGCCGCGGAATCGCGGAAATCCACAAACGCAAATTCCGAGCGGCGCAGACCTTCTTCCACAAGCCGCGCGCTGGCGTCGCTGGCAGTCCAGCCATGGCGGTTCGCCATGCGCTTCAGCCGGTTTCCGCTTTCCGCCGGCAGCCTCATGCTGATCACCGTGGACCGGTTCGATTTCATGGCCAGCTCCCTGACAATGTAACTTCTGTAAGCATTGTATGCCTCTTATGGCCCCGGCGCCACACTATTTGCTCCTTGAGGCATTCGGAGCTATTCTTGCATTGTGTTGGCCGCGTTCTATTAGCTGATCCCGCCTCGCTCGCCCTTGTCGCGAGCCCGCCGCCGTTTTCGCCAGTCACTAGTCACGAATCACGAGTCACATCTTTTCGAGGTTTTCTCATGGCCGTAATGACATTGTCGGACAAGTTGGACCAACTGGGCACTCGCTACGACGAGCTGACCCATCAGCTTTCGACCGCGGAAGTCGCCTCGGACTCCGCGCGCTTCCAGAAGATCGCCAAGCAGCACGCCGAACTCGAGGAAATCGTCGCCAAGCACCGCGAATTCAAGCAGATTGAAAAGGATCTCGCGGGCGCTCACCAGATGGTTCTCGAAAACGAGGACGCTGAGATGAAGCAGATGGCGCTCGACGAAGAAAAGCAGCTTATCGTGCGCAAGGAAACGGTCGAACGCGAATTGAAACTGCTTCTTCTCCCGAAAGATCCCAACGACGAAAAGAGCGTCATCGTGGAAATCCGCGCGGGAACCGGCGGCGACGAAGCCGCTCTCTTCGCCGGCGAACTTTTTCGGATGTATTCGCGCTATGCGGAGACGCTGGGCTGGAAAGTGGAGGTTCTCGAAAGCTCGCCTTCCAACCTTGGCGGCGTCAAGGAAATCGTTGCCGCGATTCAGGGGCACAAGGTTTATTCCAAATTGAAATACGAAAGCGGCGTGCACCGCGTGCAGCGGGTGCCTGCCACGGAAACGCAGGGCCGCATTCACACTTCTGCGGCGACCGTGGCGGTCCTTCCAGAAGCCGACGATATTGACATCAAGATCGAGGCAAAAGATTTGCGCGTCGATACGTTTTGTTCTTCCGGTCCCGGCGGGCAATCCGTCAACACGACCTACTCCGCGGTGCGTATCACCCACATTCCCAGCGGCCTCGTCGTCTCGCAGCAAGATGAAAAGTCGCAGATCAAGAATCGCGCGAAGGCAATGCGCGTCTTGCGCACGCGACTCTACGAAATGGAGCTGGAAAAACAGCAAGCCGCGATCGGGGCCGAACGCCGCGGCCAAATCGGAACGGGCGACCGCTCCGAAAAAATCCGTACCTACAATTTCCCGCAAAACCGGGTGACGGATCACCGCATCGGCCTGACGCTCCATCAATTGACCGATGTCATGGACGGTAAGCTAGGGCAGCTCGTCGACGCCTTGGTCGGCCACTACGAAGCCGAGCGCCTCGAGCAAGAATTGGGAGCCGCCTAATTCGCCGATTCGCCGAGGCCTCGCCACGAAACTCCGCGTCCTCAGCGTCTCTGCGTTATCTTTTCTCCTGTTTTTTCCGAAACCGCATCTCGTAGCCAAGAATGACTGACAAAACATCGACTCGAGTGAATCCAGAAACGATCGACATCCGTACCGCACTGAAACGAGGCATAGCCGAGCTTCGCGACGCGAATGTCCCCTCGTACACGCTGGCAGCGGAGTTGTTGCTGCTGCATGTCCTCGGCCGGGATCGCGCTTGGCTCTATGCGCATCCTGAAGAAGTGATTCCCAACCTCGACGCGCATCGATTCCTCTCGCTGATTTTGAGGCGCGCCGAAGGCGAACCAACGCAATATCTCACCGGCAAACAAGAATTCTGGGGCTTGGAATTTGAAGTCACTCCGGATGTGCTGATTCCCCGACCCGAAACCGAACACGTCATTGAAGTCGCACTGGACCGGCTGGCGGTGAAAGAGCTTCGCTATGGTCGAAAACAGACTCTCACTGGCGATGGACTAAGTATCATCGACGTCGGGACCGGATCAGGTTGCATCGCCATCGCCCTCGCCAAAGAGCTTCCAGGCGCGCATATCGTTGCGACCGATATTTCCGAGGCGGCGCTCGCCGTAGCCCGCCGCAACGCCGCCCGCCACGCGTTCAGCGATCGCATCCGCTTCGTCGAGCACAATCTCCTCGGTGACGCCGCAATCTTTCATTCCGCAACCTCGGTTGTAGGGGCGCAGCATGCTGCGCCCCTACAAGGCAAGGTTGCGCCAACCGGCGCTGCGTCTTCCAGTGTGTTCGATCTCATTGTCAGCAACCCGCCATACATCGGCCGCAAAGAAAAGGAAACGCTGATGCGCGAGGTGCGCGACCATGAACCGGAGTTGGCTCTCTACGGAGGCGAAGAAGGCTACGAACTCTACGCCGACCTGATCGCGCAGGCCGCGCGCAGCCTCGTGCGTGGGGGTCTTCTCGTCCTGGAACTCGGCCACGACAGCCTGCCCGCCGTCCAACCCTTGCTCGATCTTCCCAACTGGACGAACGTAGCCGTCACAAAGGATTTGGCCGGAATCGACCGCGTCATCGCCGCCGAAAGAGCTTGAAGCGCAAACGAAGGACGGCTAGCATTGGAATTGAACTAATTAATTAGTTCGGACAATACTAGGAGACCAAATGGCAAAGGTACGCGCGAAGATCGGCAGACCAGTGGAGCGCATCGTCACAGCGCTGACGGCGCGCACGCAGTTCGGTCAAATCCTAAGGCGTGTCCGCGATGACAACGAGAAGTTTGTGGTTCAGAAGCGCGGGGAGTCGCAAGCTGTGATTCTGAACGTTGAGGAGTACTTGCGTTTGTTTGCCAGGCCGACTCCAGTGGTTGAGGCCATTCGCCGAGAAGCCAAAGCCAAGGGGCTTGATCGACTTACCCTGCGAGAAATAAATCGTGAGATCAAACTGGCTAGACGCGAACGGAGAAACAAGAAAAACGGATGAGACGCGCGGTGCTTGACACTAACGTGATTGTTTCCGGCCTACTGAGACCGAGTGGGCCACCGGCTGGTATTCTGGACTTGGGATTCTCAAAGCAGTTTAGGTGGTACGTCTCTGAAATAATTCTTGCGGAGTATGTGGTGGTCTTGGCTAGAAAGAGACTCGGCATCGCCCCGCGCCGGTCGGCAGAGTTCTTCGTGGACTTACATGAAACAGCAATAGTGGTGGTCTCCGCCAAGAAACTTCATATATGCGCTGACACGAACGACAACAAGTTCTTGGAATGTGCGCTTGCCGCGAGAGCGGACTATGTTGTGACGGGAAACGTGGGAGATTTTCCGCAGCAGTTTCAGGATATTCGCGTTGTCACACCTCGCCAATTCCATACGCTGCTTACAGCAGACCCGCACTGAACGATTTGTCGGCTATGCAAATTGGAAGCTACGGTGAATCGGGAGTAGGCTAGCGGCATGCCGGAGATGGCGCGATTTCGGGCGAAGCATGGGCCGCTGGAGGAGCGGGCGGCGGATGTGGTGCGTCGATTCTGCATGTGGACATGGATGCGTTTTTTGTTTCCGTGGAATTGCTGGAGCGGCCGGAATTGCGGGGCAAGCCGGTTATCGTTGGCGGAAGGCCGGATCAACGTGGCGTAGTTACCGCCGCGAGCTACGAGGCGCGAAAGTTTGGCGTGCATTCCGCGATGCCGCTGCGAACGGCTGGGAAACTTTGCCCTCACGGCGGTTTTCCTCGACGGGCACCATGCAGAAATATGGCGAGTGGAGCGACCGCATCGCCACGATCCTGGCGAAATTTTCGCCCATCGTGGAAATGGTTTCGATCGACGAAGCGTATTTGGATTTAGCGGGAACGGAGCGGCTGCACGGACCGCCGCTTGCCGCCGCCGACAAACTTCTTGCGCACGATCACGCGCCACTACCGGAGCTTCCCTGCTCCGGCGGACTCGCCGACCACGCGGCTCGGTGGCGAAGGTGGCATCGGAACAGGCTAAGCCGCGCGGCTTGGTTTGGGTTGCGCCGGGGCAGCGAAATGCGGTTTCTTGCGCCGCTGCCGGTGCGGAAAATTCCCGGGCATCGGCGAGGTGACGGAACGCGCGTTGCGCGCTCTGGGAATCGAAACCGTGGAACAGCTTGCGGACGGTTCCGCAGGAGCGACTCGAAAAAATTTTCGGGCAGTGGGGCGACGCGCTGTACCGCAAAGCGCGTGGCGGCGATTCGTACGAATTTGTGATTGATGCCGAGCCGAAATCGATTTCGCACAATCATACGTTCGGCGAAGACACGAACGACACGGAAGCGCTGTCGTCGCCATGCTCAGCCACCTTTCGCAAAAAGCCTGCAAGCGGCTGCGCGAATCGGGGTTGGCCACGCGCACGCTTGACGCTAACCATTCGCTACGCTGGTTTCGACACCTACACGCGATCGAAGACTCTTCCGGAGCCGACGCAACTTGATAGCCGATATCTTCCGCGTATTTCAGAAGCTTTTCCGTGAGCATCGCGACAGGAAGCGGAAAATCCGGCTGCTCGGCGTCAGCCTGAGCGGGCTCTCGCACGGGGATGAGCAACTCGATTTGCTGGAAGCGGAACGCCGCGAGCAAGCTCGAAAAGCTGACTCGCGCTGCGGATCAACTGCGCGACCGTTTCGGCTTTGGCAAAGTGCAATTTGGCGGCTCGCTGCGCGCCGACGGACGCGAAGCGCGAGCGCGACGACACCAAATGGGACACGATGCCGAGCAATACTCAGAAATCGTACTAGTCGTGATGCGAATCACGATGATGTCCAGCGAATACTCTGTACTTCCCGCATGGTCCCACCACGCCAGAACCCCGATGGCCAGAACGATTTCGACGAACGCGCGGGTTCTGGCAACGCGTCAGTGAAGGCAAGGATATCGACGACTTGTGGGCGCAGTTTACTGCCGATGCCCGCGCCAGCTACGGTTTTTACGGAAAGGAAGTCAGATTGGGATGAAGTAGAAGCGCTGCCCCACTGGCGGCGTCCTTTCTGCATCGCCAAACAATTTTTTTGGGCCCTGCTGATGAAGTTGTCGCCGGCGCGACGCGTGCTTTTGCTGGTGGCGTTGACGCTTTTCGTTTTATCGAGCGTCCGCGCGCAACTTCAACGGCCTCGTCATGGATGCGATTCAATTTCGAGTTGGCTCTCCGCGCTGTTGTTGCTGTTGCTGCTCTCGCTGGAGTTGGCGGACAAGGTGATCATGAAGCGCGATCTGGAAATCGCGCGCGAAATTCAGACCTGGCTGGTGCCGTCGCTTCCGCCGGAGGTGCCGGGCGGCGAGATTGCGTTCGCGACGCGCCCGCAAAATTCGGTGGCGGGCGATTATTACGACGCGTTTTATCCGACCGCGAGTGCGGCCGAGGGTGGCAAGTTGATGCTGGTGATTGCGGACGTTGCGGGTAAAAGCGTTCCCGCAGCATTGCTGATGGCCACGATGCAGGCGAGCCTGCGCACCGATGGCGGGAGAGGGTGCGCCGCTGGGCGATGCTGGTACTGCGGCTGAATCGCTACGCATCGTGCGTACAGCCTGGACGGGCGCCGGTTCACCACGGCGGTTCTCGCCGAATATGAACCGGCCACCGGCGACCTGACCTATGTGAACGCCGGCCACAACGCTCCGGTGCTAAGGCGCGCGGACGGGACGCTGGAAAAGCTGGATAAAGGCGGATTGCCGCTGGGAATCGAATCGGAGGCGGCTTACGAGACGGCCACACTTGAACTGCGTCCGGGCGATGTTTTGATTTTCTTCACGGACGGTTGCATCGAAGCCTTCAATGCGGCAGAGTCGAGGAGTTTGGAAACAAGCGATGGCTGGCGGCGATTCGGGGCTGCCGGATGGAACCGCGCAAGAGTCCTTGCAGTACTTGATGCGAAATGTGGATCAATTTGTTGGGGTTACGCGGCAGGCCGAGACATTACGGCATGATTTTCCGCTGCGCTGGATTTTTCGGTTCCTTGCCAGCCTTCATGTCATCAAATTGAGCGATATGACTTGTTGGCGGTACGACAGAATTGGTGAGGGAATTGCGTGTAAACCCCGCCCTCTCCGAGAGGGCGGCTACAGGAACTGCCCGCCGGATTTTTTGGCGGGCAATTTAGTTAACAGTGGAACGGGCACTTCCAAAGACTTTGTTCGTTGCGCGTCTGACGGGCGCATAATTGAGTTGTGACGGCACGAGAACTTGCCAATTCGGTTTGCAATGACGCTGCGCGCGCGGGACACCAGGCGCTGCTGGTGGGCGGGTGTGTGCGCGATTTGCTGCTAGGGCGTGAGCCCGCGGACTATGACGTGGCCACCGACGCTACTCCGGAACAAGTGATGGCGTTGTTTCCGGAACGCATGGGCGGTGGGGGCGCAATTTGGGGTCGTGTCTATTCCCGCGCGAGGGCATCAAGGTGGAAGTGGCAACGTTTCGCGCGGACGTCGGGTATTCGGATGGGCGGCGGCCGGACCAGGTGATTTATACCAAGACGCCGAAGGAGGATGTGAAACGCCGGGATTTCACCATCAACGGATTGCTGATGCGGCCATAAAACGGCCGAAGATACTGGATTTTGTGGGTGGGCAAGCGGATTTAAGGCTGGAGTGATTCGAGCGATTGGCGAGCCGGACCGGCGATTTGCCGAAGACAAATTGCGGATATTGCGCGCGGTGCGGTTTGCGGCGCGGTTCGGGTTCGAGATCGAGCGGAAACATTTGCGCGCGATCCGGCGGCATGCTCATGGAGCGATTACGGACGGTTTCGGCGGAGCGCATTGCGCGACGAATTGACGAAGATATTGACGGAAGGGGCGGCGCGGACGTGGATTCGAGTTGCTGGACGAAACGTGACTGCTCGCTGATGGTGTTGCCGGAGATGGCGGCGATGAAGGGCGTGGAGCAGCCGCCGCAATATCATCCGGAGGGAGACGTCTGGACTCACACGCTGTTGATGCTTGAAGGGCTGCGCGCGGGAGCTCCGCGACACTGGCGTGGGGCGTGCTGCTGCACGACGTGGGCAAGCCACCCACTACCGGCCGGCTTGGCGGAAACGGGAGATCGCATCCGGTTTGACGGGCATGTGGACGTGGGCGTGCGAATGGCGCGAGGAGATTTGCCGGCGGTACAGGTTTTCGAACGAGGAGACGGAACAGATCGTTGCGCTAGTGGCGAACCACATGCGGTTTAAGGATGTCGGACAGATGCGGACCTTCACTTTGAAGCGGTTTGTACGGCTGCCGCGATTTGAAGAGCACATGGAGCTGCACCGGCTGGATTGTGTGTCGAGCCATCGCAATCTGGAGTCGTATGGTTTCGTGAGGCGGTTCCTGGAGGAAACGCCGTCGGAGGAGGTGCGTCCACAGCGTGTCCTAACGGGTACTGATTTGAGCGAAATGGGCTATATCCCTGGACCGGTTTTTAGCGAGATATTAAGGGCGGTGGAAGACGCTCAGCTTGAGGGACAGATCGGTAGCAAGGAAGAGGCCGAGGAGTTTGTGCGAAGGAAATTTGCGTTGAAGAAGGCCAAGGCTTGAAGAGATGAGTACAAGGTTGATGAGGCGGTGACCGAGAGAGCTGGTAGTGGTGAGCTGGGACAGAGATTCTATAAGTGCATGAAAAGAATGGTATTTATTCAAGAACTAGGAAAATTACGGGGCGCGTGGTAAAATATGAGCTTAAGACGCTAAGATTTTATGCTAATTGTAGTTGCATCTTGCCGCACCTTTTTGGATTAGCCCGCATCTAACGTTCTTAAGCGTGGGAATATCTTCCCCGCGCCCGGATTTAGGGGACACTGACTATGGCTGAGAAAAAGCATACGGTGCCAGAAATTCTCGCGATCCTGCCGGTTCGGGACACGGTCCTGTTTCCTGGGGCTGTGTTGCCGCTGACGGTAGGCCGGGAGAGCTCCTGGCGCTGGTTAACTCGCTGGAAGGCGAGGAGAAATTGTTGGGGGTTGTGGCGCAGCTGGACCCGCGGGTCGAAGACCCTGCCGCTGCGGACCTGCATAAGGTCGGTACGCTGGCGAAGGTTCATAAGACCGTGAAAATGCCCAACGGGAACGTGGTTATCTTCCTGGAAGGCTTGCAGCGCGTAAACGTTGTGGAGCTGATCGGCTTGCGGCCGTATTCTGCGCGCGCGGGTGGAAGCGCAGCCGGAAATTACGGCGAGATGTGGATGCGGAGCTGGAAGCCCTGCAACGCAACGCGCAGGATTTGTTCCGCGACGTGGTAAGCCACTCGCCGCAACTTTCGGATGATCTGCAATCCGTGGCAATGAATATCGACGACCCAGGCCGACTGGCGGACTTTATCGCCGGGACGCTGCCTTCGCTTTCGACACTGCTGCGGCAGGAGTTGATCGAGACGCCGAGCGTGCGCAAGCGGCTGGAGATGTTGATCCGCGAGCTGTCCAAAGAGCTGGAAGTGCTGGAGCTGCGCTCGAAGATTCACGAGCAGGTGCAGGAGCAGGTGGGCCAGAACCAGCGCGAATATTTGCTGCGCGAACAGATGAAGGCCATTCAGAAGGAACTCGGCGAATCAGACGATTCGATGCAGGAAATCGACGAGCTCCGGAAGAAGGTGGATGAAGCCGGAATGACGGCGGAGGCTAAGAAAGAGTGCGACCGCGAACTGAAGCGTTTGGCGAAGATGACGCCGGCTTCGGCGGAATACATGGTTTCGCGGACGTACCTGGAGTGGATGACGTCGTTGCCGTGGGCAAAGTCTTCGGGCGCGAGCGAGATCGACATCGCCAAGGGAAAGCAGATCCTGGATGAAGATCATTACGATCTGGCGAAGGTCAAGGAGCGGATTCTCGACTACCTGGCGGTGAAGAAACTGCAGCCGGGGATGAAGGGGCCGATTCTGTGCTTCGTTGGACCTCCTGGCGTGGGCAAAACCTCGCTTGGCAAAGTCCATTGCGCGGTCGCTGGGCCGCAAATTCGTGCGCATCGCTCTTGGGTGGGATGCACGATGAAGCGGAAATCCGCGGGCATCGCCGGACGTATATCGGCGCGCTGCCGGGACAGATCATTCAGGGACTGAAGCGGGCGGAGTCGAACGATCCGGTGATGATGCTGGATGAGGTGGACAAGCTGGGCCGCGACTTCCGAGGCGATCCGTCTTCGGCGCTGATGGAAGTGCTCGATCCGGAGCAAAACAATGCGTTCCGCGATCACTACCTCGACGTACCGTTCGATTTGTCGAAAGTGCTGTTCATCGCCACGGCGAACTGGATGGATCCGATACCAGAACCGTTGCGAGACCGCATGGAGATCATCGAACTCGCCCGGATACACCGGTGAGGAGAAGGTCCACATCGCGCACCGCTATCTGATCCCCAAACAAGCCCAGGAACATGGGATCAAAGTGGGAGAGCAGATTGAATTCTCGGACGAGTCGCTGCGGGAGATTATCCACAGCTTCACGCGAGAAGCGGGCGTGAGAAACCTCGAGCGGGAGATTGCGACGATTACGCGAAAGCAAGCGCGCAAGCTCGCCGAAGGCCACACGGAAAAGATGGTGGTTACACCGGAGATCGTTCGCGAGTATCTGGGTGTGCCGAAATTCCGTGCGGAGAAGGAAGTTGAGGAGCGCGTCAAGAAGCCGGGCGTTGCTGTCGGGCTTGTGTGGACGCCAGTGGGCGGAGACATCATGTTCATCGAAGCCAGCCGGATGCGTGGAGGGAAGAAACTTCACGAAGACCGGCCATCTCGGCGACGTGATGCAGGAGTCCATGACCGCGGCGCTGACATGGGTTCGGTCGCACGCCGAGGAATACGGCATCGATCCGAATTTCTTCCAAAAGAGCGACATCCACATTCACGTGCCGTCGGGCGGCGTTCCGAAGGACGGCCCGTCGGCTGGCGCGGCGATGGTGACATCGCTGGTCAGTTTGCTGACCGGGCGTCCCGTGCGCGACCGGCTGGCAATGACGGGAGAGATGACACTTTCGGGTATCGTGCTACCGATTGGCGGCGTGAAGGAAAAGGTCCTTGGCGCAAAGCGCGCGGGGATCAAGGAAGTGCTGCTGCCGGCCGACAACGAGCCAAACGCCGTGGCGGATCTTCCTCCGGAGATTCTCGGGGATATGAAGATTACTTACGTGCGCAACCTCGATGAGGTGCTGGAGCATGCGCTGTCCAAGGAAGCGGTGGCGCCTCCCATAGTGCCGGAACCGAAGCCAAAGCCTGTGGGGACACAGAGTCCGCGGGCGATACATTAAACCAGTGACTGGTGACTTGTGATTGGTGACTGGTGAAGGAGCCGCTACAGCGGGCACGCATAGCGGCTTGACATATACACGATAGGAAGAAGAGCCCAGCGAACGGATGTTCGCTGGGCTTTTTGTTTTCGGAGTATCGGCGAGCGGCGGAGGAAGCGTCTCCTGATAACATGGGGTTTCGCCGGATGCGGCACGATGTGGCGGAACCTCACGGGGAGGGCACGATAAATCGTGCCCCTACAAGGGCGATGGCGAACGGAAAACAAATTGAGGCGGATGCGCCTGCGGAACTGGTGCTGCGGCTGACGGAGGGATTGCAGCGCGAGCGGATTATTCCCAGATTTGTGGATTCGTACGTTGTGGAACATGGGCGGCATGCTTTGCAGGTGCACGCTTCGCTTTACCGGGATTTGCTGCAGTTGTTGCGGCGGGAGGCACTTTTGGCAGTGACGGCGCGGGCGTTGGAGATTACCTACGCGGAACCGCTGCCTGCGGGACGATCGAAGCCCCGGCCGATGCTGCGGAAGGATGCGGTGACGTTTCGGCGGAAATTGCTGGCGGCGCTGACGCGGCAGCAAAAATGGAGCGCGGGAGACGCGCTCGATTTTCAGACGGATTTGCAGATATATGAGGATCTGCTGGCGCGGAACAGCACGACGCGGCGGAACCGCAAACCGTTTGAGGCGGCGAATCATCCGTTTGTGGACCGCTGCGCGTTTTTGCTGGATTCGTCGTTTCTGGAAAAGGCGCGAATGGCGGCAAGCCGCGCGCTGAATGATTTGGAAAATCTCGCGGCCCAGGCTGCGGGGTCCGTTCTTCATGCGCAGGAAGCGGCGAAGGCGCGCCGCAAAGGCTAACGAACGCGTTCCCGATAACTCTACGGCTCGAACGCCTTCATCGAAAACGCCGACTGGCCCGCCAGAGCTGTCCGGAACCCATAAATCGCTAACGCCGCGATCGCCGTCATTCCCGCAAGCGAAGGCGCCGCGTACCAGCGCGACAAGTGAATCGTCGCTGGGAAAATCAGCAGCACCTGCTGCACCACCAATCCCACCACCAGAGCCAAAAGCCCAAACCGTTTTAGCACGAGCAGAAACGAAAGATACAAGATCACCAGAAAGAACGCGCTGATCCACGGATATTCGCTGTTGTTGTTGCCCAACGAAAGCAGCATCCCCGTGAGCGCCACCACCATCGCCGCGATCCAGGCGCTTCGCAAAATCCGCTGGAGCACGAACAGTATGAAGAAAATCCCCAGCGCATCGATCGTCTGACCCAAAACGTAGAGCAGCACCTGCGCGAGGGCGTGCCGCAAGCCCAGCAGCGATTCTGTCGAAACTCCTCCCGGAACCGGCGGCAGCTTCCCAAACAGCGGTAACAGAAAATTGTCGCTGGCCTCCACCGCAAATAGCAGTACACCGTAGACTGCTCCAATCAGCAGGTCTCGCCCCACAAGCGGATCACGCAGCTTCCCCGCCAGCAGCCGCGTCCACGAAATCAGGATTTGCGGTTCCCTCCGCCGCACGAACGGCTCCAAGGCAACGTAGAGCACCATCGCAAAAAAGGTCCGCAGTGCTGCCGAGGCTACCGCAACCAGAAAGCTGATGGCTTCGAGAAAATTCGCCAAATGATGCGTGCTCAGAGCCCACAGCACCAGGAACGTCACAAACACGAACGCTCCCAGGCGCGCCGCGCCCTTCATATCCGCGCGATCCGCTTTGATATTCCAGCGTGCCAGCGCCACGCCGCCGACAAACACTGTGAGGATCAACAACACGAGCAGCACCGACGCTACCTTTTGTTGGCGCGTCATGGCCGTCTCGGTGTCCCGCCCCGGCTTCGTCCACGGAAAGATCATTCGGTAGTAGACGGGCTCGCCGTGAAACGCCGCCGCTTCCACCCGAATCGGTACGTCTGGCCGCGCGGGCAAGGTTCCCGTCCATGCCAGCCGCGAATCCGTCGGCGCCAGGGGCGCCCACTCCGACGCGGCCGGGCGAAACTCCGCGATATTCAATCCGCTGGCCGCAAAAAATCCCGCCCAATCCGGAGTCTTTGCGTTCTGCGGCGGCGCACTTTTCTCCGGGGCCACCACTTCGAACCGAACCAACTGTCCTGTCGTATCCAGCACCAGCAAAACCATGCCCGTCGTGTCCATCGCGGGATCGCCGGCGTACACCTGCCCTCCGCCCACCGGCCCCGGCCCAAAAAATTCCTGTGCAAAAAGCGGATTCGGACTCTGCCGGTACCAGAACGTCATTGCCGGCAGCCCGCTTTTCGCCAGCGTCTCCCATCGTGTCCGGCTCTTGTCGTGCGTCTGGACGTAGTTCAAATATCCGCCGTTAATCTCGAATCCGTAGGCAGTATCGGCGGCTGCGTTCGCCGGCAGCCCCAGACGCCCAACGATCTCCCGCGCTCGCGTCGCCAAAACTTCCGGAGGACTATCGAGCGTCACCCGATTCACCAATTGGGTCGACTCCGCGATGAGGAGCGACGCGACCAGACCCAGCGCCACAATCGCCAGCAGTACCAGCGCAACTCGCGGCCGCATCCCTTCCTTCGCTCCCGCTGCCGCCACCATTTCCGGCGACGGAGTTTCCCCCGCAGCAAGAGCGGCGGCGAGAGGATCACCACCTGGGAGAGCGGCGGCGACTTGCAGAGCCGAGACGGGACGTTTAGCTGGATCGGTTTCCAAGCAGCGCAGAATGACGCGTTCGATGAGCGGATCGAGGTCGCGCACGAGCGTGGAGGGATTGGTGATGGCGCCTTGCTCGCGGAGTTTGATGAGCTCGGGGAGCGTGGAAGCTTCGAAGGCGCGCTTGCCGGTAAGAATTTCGTAGAGGATGAGGCCGAGCGAATAGATGTCGCTCCTGGTGGTGACTTCCTTTCCGGCAAGCTGTTCGGGCGCCATGTAGGCGGGCGTACCGGCACGAACGTCCGCGCCTTGAATACTAGCGGCGATGGCGGCGAGGCCAAAATCGGTGATGCGGATTTTACCGGCGCCGTCGAGCATGACGTTGGCGGGCTTGAGGTCGCGGTGAACCACGCCGCGCTCGTGAGCAGCGGCGAGGCCAGCACAGATCTGGCGCGCGACTTCGGTAGCTTTGTCGGGAGAGAGTCTGCCAATGCGGCGGACGACGGAGGCGAGGTCTTCGCCGTCGACAAATTCCATGGAGAGAAACGGGATACCCTCGGAGTCGCCAATATCGAAGACTCGGCAGACGTTGGGATGGGAGACCTGGCGGGCGATTCGCACTTCGGAATGGAAGCGGGCGAGAGCTGCGGCATCCTGCGAGAGGACTTCGGGAAGAAATTTGATGGCGACGAGCTGGCCGAGTTTCAGGTCTTCTGCGCGGTAGACTTCGCCCATGCCGCCCCGGCCCGCCAAGGAAACGACGCGATAGCGGTCAGCGATCATTTGGCCAGGAGTGAAGCGGCCACCGCCGAGGGAATCGGAACTGGTTAGTTTCGCGGCCCCGGGGCTCGAAGGGGTACGCGGGGAACGGGAGGGAATTGGAGCGGAGGAAGGCCGGCGCGGCGTCAGGGGAGGAGCAGGTGGCGCAATGGTTTCCTGCTCAGGGCTCAGCTCGCTGGAGTCGATGGTTGCGGCCGTGTTCAGGTCGAGAACGCCACCACAGGCGGAGCAGAACCGGCCGTTGGAAGAAACCTGTGCGCCGCAGGAGGAACAGTACATGGGAGGCGAGATTCTACCATTGCGGGCAGCCCTGCTGCGAACTGCGGCAAAGGCTGCCGATGAAAATTACGAGATGCGCTCGACCTGGACAGCGGTGCCGTAGGCCAAGACTTCGGTCACACCTTGCATGACTTCGGTGGCGTCGTAGCGCATGCCGAGGACGGCGTTAGCTCCGTGTTCGCCAGCGTGTTGCAGAAGGAGTTCGAAGGCGTCTTCGCGAGTTTTCTCGCAAAGATTGGTGAGAATCGTAATGTTGCCGCCGACGATGGTTTGCAGCGCGGCGCCGAGGTTTCCGATGACGCTGCGCGACCTGACGATAATGCCGCGGACGATGCCGAAGTTACAGACGACGCGGTAGCCGGGTAGTTCGGTACCCGTCGTCACCATGCTGAAGTCCACTCGAGTGGTCATCTCATTTCTCCTAAATCTGACGTTTACCGGTGCGATTCTACCTGCACACACGGCCATGCGCGAGCGCGTGGTGTCTGCTATTCTCGAAAGGCGTGGAAATCTTATTCTATTTTCTGGCGATTCCGCAGATCCTTCTGGGGCTCTACCTGATTGGGCTGGGACTTCAGTGGCTGGGGTATGCGCGGCGCCGGATACACACCGATCCGGGATTTTATTCGCCGAAGGTTGCGGTGCTCTGCCCGTGCAAGGGCATGGAAGCGGCGCTGGAGCGTAACCTGGTGGCGCTCACGGAGTTCGATTACCAAAACTACGAGATATTTTTTCTGATCGCGTCGGCAACCGATCCCGCTTACAACGTCGTGAAACGCGTGACTGCTTCGTCTCGCGCGAAGGCGCATGTAGTGCTGACAGCGAAGCCCGACGGGTGCGGCGAGAAAGTGAACAACCTGCGGCTGGGGATCGTGCAATTGGCGCCAGAGTTCGATGTGCTGGCATTCGTCGATTCAGACGGACGCCCGGGAAAAAACTGGCTGCACCGGATGGTGGCGCCGTTGAGCGACTCGCGTATCGGGGCCACGACGACCATGCGGTGGCTACTGCCGAACAGGAATAATTTTGCGACAGCACTGCTGGCGGCGTGGAACGCGCCGATTGTGACGATGCTTAGTGAAAAGGGGAAGAATTTTTGCTGGGGCGGCGGAACGGCAATACGGCGCAGCGTGTTCGATCAATCGGGAGTGGTGGAGGAATGGCAGCATTCCGTCAGCGATGATTATTCGATGACGCGTGCACTGGAGCGCGCGGGACGCTCGATTGTTTTTTTGCCTGAGTGCATCGTGCCGTCTTTTGTAGAGACGGATTTCACCGGCTTGATGGAATTTACAAACCGGCAAGTCCTGATCACGCGCGTGTACGCGGAAAAAATGTGGGGACTGGCGGCGGCCACGCACCTGCTCTACTGTATGTCGCTCGTTCTCGGAACGATTTTGACGTTGGGTGATTATATAGCGACGCGGCCGGCATTTCATTTGGCGGCGCTTACCTTTTTGCCGGTTTTGCTGGCGATGATCCGGGGAGCGCTGCGAGCGGCGGGAGTCTCGGAAGTATTGCCCGCGTATCGTTCGCAAATCGCGAGCCAAGCATGGATTTATGTATTGCTGACAGTTTTTATTCCGTTTCTGTACGTGGCGAACTTCATCACTTCTTTGGTCACGCGCAAGATACGTTGGCGCGGGGTGACGTACGAGCTGATAGCGCCCGAGCAGACGCGGATTCTGTCGTATTAAATGAGAAGCAAGATCCTGGATTGATTTCCACAACATATTCACAAGATTTTCCACAATGGAGAGCAAGTTATGGTCCCTGAGGAGATTTTTATTTTTTTTGTGACTAATTGTTCATACTCGAAAGCCCTTATATTCCTACTATGAAACGGGGAGTTTGTTCTGTGGAGGGGCTGGGACAGATGGAAAAATTTCTTGTATCGTGCAATTCCTACTCGCAAGTGAAGTCATCTCGAGCCACAAAGCAGAGCTAAGTACTCCTCTTCTGAACAAGTTGTAAGTTTGGGAATTCGGTGGAAAAAATGCATGAGTATAGCGGTTCAACGTATGAACGCAGGCGAACTGGCAGGGAGCTCCTTCTCGCAGCTCGGTGTGGCTTTTCTGAGGGTCCAGTCACCGGGTGCATAGCCCTCTGTTTTGGCTTCTTACCTGACCGCTTGCCTAGGGGTTGTGGCTTGCCTCCTGACGGAGGTTCAATCTAAATCGAGAGCCTCGTATGTCCCACGAGGCCGCATACTGAGGGGTGCGTGTGAAGCTTATCCGCAGGAGTGAACAGCATCATCCTTTGAGCAATCCCCGCCCGGCAATTCCGCGCGATCATTACTATTTTTATGAGAAAACCACGGGGGTAACCCACTTTCACGTGGAAGCAGGGCCAGACGGAGGTTTTCCGGTGGACCAGGCGGCAGGTCTGCTTGCCATGCATTGCATGGTAAGGGGGCAATCGCCGAACGACTACTTGGTGATGGTCAAGCGCGGAAAACGACCTATTGGAAGGATCTGACGGAAAAGGCCGAGAAACTGCTGCAGGCAGGGCACTCGGTGGGCAGTCCCGTAAAGCTCACGCGCCGCGAAGAAGAAGTGCTTGGCGGCGTGATGAAGAGCCTGGCGAACAAGGAAATAGCCGCAACGCTAAATCTTTCAGAGCGCACCGTGAAATTTCACGTGTCATCGTCTGTTGGCCAAGTTCCATGTGCGCGGGCGGATGGAACTGGTGCGCGAAGCTTCGCGAAAGACGTTGGGACATCTGCCAATGCCGATGCCGGTGGCAACGCGGGAAGCACGGACGTTTTCGCCGGTGCCGCAGAGCTATGGCGGCGGTTCACGTGGAGCCGCGGTGGTTGCCTTGACGTCCAAGCGTCAACTGATGGCTTAGTGGAAATTTAGAGAGGAAGTTAGATGAAGCAGGAAAAGGCCCGGTCCGATGAGACCGGGCCTTCCTGTTTTGGCCATGCGTATTGCTAGGGGGCTTACTTCTTTGCGGCAGCGTAGTGTTCGGCTGGCAGAGTCCCAGTTGACGACATTCCACCACGCTTTGATGTAATCGGCGCGCAAGTTCTGATACTTCAAATAGTAGGCGTGCTCCCAAACGTCGAGACCGAGGACGGCTTTGCCCCCGAGCATGAACGGAGTGTCCTGATTCGGCGTGGAGTCGATTGCGAGTTTGCCATCCTTCACGATGAGCCAGGCCCAGCCCGAGCCGAAGCGGCCAAGACCAGCAGCGGCAAACTTCTCCTGGAAACCGGCGAAGGATCCAAACGCCGACTTGATAGCATCGGCTTAGATCGCCAGTGGGCTCACCGCCGCCGCCCTTCTTCATTTGCGTCCAGAAGAGCGAATGGTTCCAGTGGCCGCCGGCGTTGTTGCGAACCGCGGCGCGAATATTGTCCGGTATGGAATCGAGACTCTTCAAGAGATCGTCGAGCGATTTGGATTGAAGATCAGCATGGCCGTCGAGCGCCTTGTTGAGGTTGGTAACGTAGGCGCCATGGTGTTTGTCGTGATGGATCTCCATGGTTTTGGCATCAATGTAGGGTTCGAGTGCGTCGAAAGAGTAAGGCAAAGGGGGACGGTAAATGCCACGGGTTTTTCCTCCAATTTGAGATTTGAAACAAAATCTACAGCGGTGCCGGAATGCAAAGCCGCAGAAACGCCGCTGCTCGCTCCAAGCAATCCCGCACCGACAATCCCGGTATCCGCTAAGAATTTCCGGCGATTCATGGGATCTCCTGCGACGAGGAGGCTGGCCAACCGGATGACTGTACCATACTGCTCAAACAGCCGGATGTATCATACTGCTCAACTCAGAAGCAGCTCAATGCCGCGAAGATCGCGGGGCGATTGGGCGGATGGAGAGAAGCAGAATGAAACGGTGAAAACTCGCCACGGTCATTGGATGCGGGAAAGCGCCCAATGGGCAGATTCGGCGATGAGGGGCTCCGGAGAGGCGGAAAGCCGGGTGAGAAGAACGCAAACGCTTGCGTGATGGTCTGAGCCGCGGGCGAGGTCTGCATTGCCGAGGGCAATGCAGGCGTTGCGCACCAAGCCGCGCCACTTGGTGCGCTTGATGGGACTTCCGCGAAAGAGTTCGCGAAATTGGAGTTCGTTGAGCGAGGCTAGCCACTCGAGGCGCGGCAGAAAGAGAGACTCGTCTTCGAGCTGCAATGGGTCGGCAGTAGCCACTTCTGCTGAGGGATTTACCATGGGCCAAGGAACAGTTCGCGGCTGAAATTCTGCGGCTTGGGTCACGGGAGCGCGACGGTTCCAGGGGCATACGTCCTGGCAAATATCGCAACCGAAGACGTGCGGCCCCATGGGTTCACGCAAATTCTCGGGAATGATGCCGCGGAGCTCAATCGTCAAGTAAGAGATGCAGAGGCGAGCATCCATCACGTACGGCTGGACGAGCGCGCCGGTCGGACAAGCATCGATGCATTTTGTGCAGGAGCCGCAGAGATCCGGGGGAGGCATCTCGGCAGGAGCTAGTGTCGGAGGAATCTCGAGCGTTGTGAGAATCACGCCGAGAAAGAACCACGAGCCGAGCTTGGGGTTCAGCAGCAGAGTATTTTTTCCGAGCCACCCGAGGCCGGCGTGCTTGGCGAGGACACGCTCGTGCAGGGGGCCGGTGTCCGCGTAGATGCGCGAAACGTGTTCTTCGGGGAAGCGCTCGGGGAGACTGTTTGCCAAAGCTTCGAGCTTCTGATGGAGGACTTCGTGGTAGTCCTGCCCCCAGGCGTAGCGGGAGATCCAGCCGCGCGGTTCGGTTTCCTTTTGTTTGAGCGCGTCGATAGACCGGGGCTGGGAGGAATTGTAATTCAAAGCGCAGACGATCACGCTGCGAATTCCAGGCATCACACTTTGCGGATCGCGGCGGCGGTCGTCGGTGAGATATTTCATCTCGCCCGCGTAGCCTCG
>CAVZWO010000002.1:0-128000 GCA_963779005.1 uncultured Acidobacteriota bacterium
CGACGAGGCCCACCTCGCGCACGTCCGGCGCAATTTCGTAAGCTGACCTACATGGACCAATGCACCGTTGGTGCGAGGCCGCTCGCTGCGCTGGCGGCCTCTTGCGCCTACGGCGCTCGCGCTTCGCGCGCAACTGCCAACGACATGCACGTGAAAGGCGATTCCCAGCCTTTTGCTGGAAAGGAAATCGGCGCCGCAGCCCGGCCTGTGATCGCCTCGGGCGCTAGGTCATTAGAGAAGGCTGCTGGCGGCTTTCTGGCGGCTTCACGTGCGCGCGGCGCGCGACGCAGCTCAACGGCGTTCTTTGGGGGCGAATCGGCGTTAACGCATCTGCGGGCTTTCCGCGCCGGCTCCGGGCTTGGAGCCTGGCTAAGTTCTAAGCTTCTCAAAGAAGTCAAGCCTGGCCTAGGTGCGGAACCACGTTGCCGGCCGACATTCTCGCGGCGCGTTTCCCGTTCGCGCCGCGCGCTCGCAAATTCCTCCGTGATGATTTCAATCATGGAGACCCCAGTGCAATCCGATCCTCGCGCCCTCGGCGTCCTCGCCGACGAAATTCGCCGGCTGTCCACGCAAATCGACAAGATCGACCACGCTCAGGACGCGCTCCTCGCCAATGGGCTCTCTCTTCAGGAGCAGATCCAGGCGGAAGCAAAATTGATTGGGCGCCTGATCGAGCTGGTCACGCCGGAGCGCTGCGAGCAGGAAGAACCGACCCTCGTCGACCTTTTTGCCCGCCTGATCCAGCAACAAGCGGCTTCCCTCGAGCTCATGCGGCAAACGCTGCAAATCGTCACCCGCCTCGAGCAGCGCTCGGTGTAGGATCAAAGGCTCGGCTGACGTGCTCAATTTTGCAAAAGTTTCGGCCGATTCCGACGGCGCCGAAATCCGCCGATACCTCACGCAGGACGAACCGGAGCCCGAGCCAGCGAAGGCGATTGACGCCGCCGGTCGCCAGCTCGAAAGCGGCGAGCGCCTCACCGCCTATTATATCGGCCGCGGCGAGCGCGCGAGCTGGCAACCGCATATGCCGGCCGGCGTCGCCGCCGCGCTCGGCCTCGCAGATCCCCGGAAATCGCCGCGCGACGCCGAGCTCGATCGATTGTTCGAGGCGAAGCGCGCCGACACGGGCGAAGCCTGGTCCGGCCACCGCCGCAAAATCAGCGGCTTCGATTTCGCTTCTCTCCACACAAATCCGTGTCGCTCGCGGCTGAGTTCGCCTCGACGCCTTCAGAGGCCGCGGCCATCCGCAACGCAGTCCGGGCCGCCAATGACGAAGCGCTCCATTATGCGGCCCACGATCTCGCCTGGGCGCGCAAAGGCCATGCAGGCGAAAACGGCGCGGATCATGGCGAAATCGGCTGGGTCACTTTCGCTCACGACGCCGCGCGGCCCACGCTTCCCGTCCAGAACGGCCCGGGCGGCGCCACCTATCTGATCGACGCCCCGATCGCCGGCGATCCGCATTACCATCTGCACAATTTCATCCCGAACATGGTCGTCACAAAAGACGGCCGCATCGGTTCGCTCGACACCCGCGCCCTGACCACTTACAAAATCCCTGAGTACGGCGCCTATTTTCAGGTTCAGCTCGCCGACAGGCTGCGCGCCCTCGGCGTCCGCGTCGCCTATGATCCGGACGAGCAGGCCGTCGTCCTGCCCGATATTCCCGAAAACGCCGTTACGCTGTTCAGCAAACGCGACCGCCAAGTCATCGGCGAGGCCAAGAAATACGCCCGCGAGAACGCGCTCGATTGGGATAAGCTCAGCGTCGACAAAAAGAAGCAGCTCCTGCGTGAGGCGAGCGCCGAGGGCCGCCTCGGCAAAACGAAGGAAGACGCGCGTGAGGTTTGGCCAACAAGCGACGGAGATCGGCTGACCCATGGCACGGTGCTCGGCGCAACGAGCTATTTGGGCATCTCTAACGCGGAACGCCGCGAGATCGCTTACACATCCGCCGCGGCCGCAATCTCGCGGGATTTCCTGACGGCCGCCGTCATCGACTTCGAAAAGCTCCGCGTTCATGCGGCGCGCGGTCTGATCGCGTCCGGCGCCGCCGGCGGCCGCAACGATGTGGACGCCGTCGTTCAGCTCCTCGAGGAGCGCGGCATCGAGCACAACGGCGTTTCCGCCGCCCTCGTCAAAGACTGCTGGACGGCAAACTCCGCGTCACCCATGCCGAGGAAATACGCATCGAACAAGCCGTCGCCGCGGAGGCGCGGCGGGCGGCCTCTGATCTATCCTCGGCCCTTTCCGAGCAGGCCCTCGCGGCCGCCATTCGGAGCGTCGAGGCCGCCGACCCCGGCGTCAGGTTCACGGCCGAGCAGGAGGCCGCCATTTACGCGCTGGGACGCGGCGGCAAGCTTTCCTTGCTCACCGGAGTCGCCGGCACCGGCAAGACCACGCTGCTTCGGCCGCTCGCCAGCGCATGGAAAGATGCCGGCTATACGCTTGTCGGAATGTCTACGGCCTGGCGTCAGGCCGATGCGCTAAAAGACGCCGGCATCGGCCAGACCTTTGCGCTTCAGCCGGTGCTGAATGCGATCGACAGCGGCGACTTCAAGCCCGACTCAAAAACAGTCCTCATCATCGACGAAGTCAGCCAGATCGCGCCGCGTCCCATGCTGCGGCTCCTCGACCTGCAAGCCGAGACAGGCATGACGATCAAGATGCTCGGCGACCGGGAACAGGTCCAGTCCATCGAGGCCGGCGACACGATCGAGCTTTTGCGCCGCGTCTTGCCGAAATCGGCGCTGCCCGAGGTGTTCACGACCATGCGCCTGAAGAGCGCGCGCGATCAGCACATCGCCTCCCTCTTCCGCAACGGCGATGCCGGGGAAGCCTTCGCCATCAAGCGCGAAGACGGAACCGCACAGCTCATCGAAGGCGATTACGAGCGGGTCGTGCAAAAAATCGCCGATCTTTATATCGCGCGGACGGACGCGCTTCGAGCGATGGACCCAACTCTCGGCGTCACCATCACGACCCTCACCAACGCCGAGGCCGCCGACATCAGCCGGGCGATCCGCGAGCGCCTGAATCCGAGGCCATATCGGCGGCGAAGAGGAGACGTTCAAAGCCGTCTTCTATCGCGGCGACAAACCTGAGTTTTTCGATTTGGCGATCGCGGCCGGCGAACAAGCTTCGTCTCTACCGGCGGACCGACGCGCAAATTGACGGCCGCCGCGGATCGATCGGCAACAACGGCGATATCGTCGAAGCCCTCGCCGATCCCGCACCGGGCTCGTGCTCCGCAACAGCGCGGCCTAGTCGGCGACGTCGAGTGGCGGCGCATCACGGCAGGAAGAGACGGGGCGTCTGCTCCTCGGCATCGGGCGCGCCTTCACGATCGACGCCGTTCAAGGGATGAGCACCAAGGGCGAGCATATCAATGCCCTGACGCGCGGAACCGGCGCCCATGTTCTCGCAGTGTGCTAAAGCCAAGTTTCGACAACGAGGTCGCAGCCATTCTTGCCCGGCTGCGCCGTTCGCGGATCGTCTGCTCCGATGAGACCTCGGTGCGCATCGACGGTCGCACCCATTGGAACTGGGTGTTCCAGAACGATCAGGTGGTGATCCACGTGGTGCGCAACAGCCGTGCGGCCAGCGTGGTCACCGAGACGATGGCGGGCCATCGGCCGAGCATCTGGGTCTCCGACCTGTATGGCGCGCAGCAGGGGCATGCCGATCTCTGGCAGGTCTGTCTGGCGCACCAACTGCGTGACTGCAAATACGCCATCGAGGCGGGTGATACGATCTTCGCCCCACGCATGAAGGCGCTGCTGCTGCGTGCCGTCGTGCTGGCGCGGCGGCGCAAGCCTGGCCGAGAGCACGCGGCGCACCTATCAGCGCAGGCTGGACCGCGAGTTGGACGCGATCATGGTGCTGGTACCCACCAACAGCCATGGCAGACGGCTGCGAAAACGTTACGGCAAGCTGCGCGGCCACTTGTTCACCTTCCTGCAGCATCCGCAGGTTCCACCGGATAACAACGGCAGCGAGAGGGAATTGCGGCCCACAGCCACATATCGCAAAGTTACCGGTGGCTTCCGTTCCAAATGGGGAGCCGATCTGTTCGCCGGCGTTCGATCCGTCGTTGGAACAGCCGCGCGACGAGGAAAGGATGCGTATCAGGCAATTTTCGCAGTCCTAGACGGGGAGTTTGTCTTTCAGCCGGGTTGAGCAGATACCATACCTTTGGTTTTGTCATCGGAAGCTATAGTTCAGATATACGACAATGATCGCCCGAGCACCTATATCGCGATCACGGACGGCGCTTTAGTCGGCATAGTTCTAGGTCTTCCAATTGGGGCCGCGTTCTACATCTTTGTGGCATACGCGTTCATTAGCATCTCTTGACTTGATGCGCCAACCCACCCGTCTTGACCACCGCTAACGCCTTCGATACCGCCGGTCGTTGCTTCGCCCGCCGCCAAACGAGACCGCACAGCAAGGCGCCGCCGTTCCGGATCCATGGCGGAGCGTGTCCAGTCCGGGGCCACCCAGCCACAGCGTTGTCATACGGTCCATGACGGGAACGTAGGATGCGATGGGCTCGAGATTCTCCAGTATGTCGGCGACAAATACTCCCTGGTCATGGCTAGAAGGCAACGCGGCGGTCTCGCTCCACGTTGGCCCGCAGGCGCGGGTGCTCGATCGGTTCCGGTAGCAGATCGACGCTGTGGCCGAGGATCTCCGCCAATCGCCGTTCCAGCCCGACCAGCCGAAACACGCCGATCCGCGCGTCGGGGTCCAGCTCCGCCACAAGGTCAACGTCACTGGCGGTCGGCTCACCGCGCGCGAGTGAGCCGAACATACCAAGATGGCGGATGCCCGCGCACCGCAGTTCTTCCGCGTGCGCGGGCAACGCGGAGATCACGGCATCAGGCGTCAGAGGCTCGCTCACGGTCATTTGCGGCCGAGCTTACCACAGATCGCGGCGTGACGGGCAGTTCTCTCCGGTGCCGACGAAGCGACAGGCGGGCTATGTCAGTCCGCCTCCCGCGTCAGGTCCCGATGCCGCCGAGCGCGAGGTACTTGATCTCCAGATAGTCCTCGATGCCGTATTTCGAGCCCTCGCGGCCGAGGCCGGAGGATTTCACGCCGCCGAACGGCGCCACCTCGGTCGAGATGATGCCCTCGTTGATGCCGATGATGCCGTATTCCAGCGCCTCGCGCGACGCGGAAGATGCGGCCGACATCGCGCGCGTAGAAATACGAGGCCAGGCCGAACTCGGTGTCGTTGGCCAGCTGGATCGCCTCCTCCTCGGTCTTGAAGCGGAACAGCGGCGCGACCGGGCCGAACGTCTCCTCGCGGAAGATCAGCGCCTCGTGCGGCACGTTGGCCAGCACCGTCGGCTCGAAGAAGTTGCCGCCGAGCTTGTGGCGCTTGCCGCCGGTGACCACTGTCGCGCCGCGCTTCAGCGCGTCGGCGATGTGCTCCTCGACCTTCTTCACCGCGTCGGCGTTGATCAGCGGGCCCTGGGTGACGCCCGGCTCCATGCCGTTGCCGACCTTCATCGCCTCCACCGCGGCCTTCAGCTTGGCGGCGAACGCGTCGTAGACGCCGTCCTGCACCAGGATGCGGTTGGCGCAGACGCAGGTCTGCCCGGTGTTGCGGTACTTGCTGGCCATCGCGCCCGCCACCGCCGCGTCGAGGTCGGCGTCGTCGAACACGATGAACGGCGCGTTGCCGCCCAGCTCCATGCTGGTCTTCTTGATCGTCGGCGCGCACTGCGCGAGCAGCTTGGCGCCCACCTCGGTGGAGCCGGTGAAGGTCAGCTTGCGCACCAGCGGGTTGGAGGTCAGTTCCGCCGCCCATCTCGCCCGACGGCGCCGGTGATCACGTTGCACACGCCGGCCGGCATGCCGGCGCGCTCGGCCAGCACGGCCAGCGCGAGCGCCGAGAACGGCGTCTGGCTGGCCGGGCGGATCACGCCGGTGCAGCCGGCGGCCCAGCCGGGGCCGGCCTTGCGGGTGATCATCGCGGCCGGGAAATTCCACGGCGTGATCGCGGCGAACACGCCGATCGGCTCCTTCAGCACCAGGATGCGGCGGCCCTTGGCGTTCTGCGGGATGGTGTCGCCGTAGATGCGCTTGGCCTCCTCGGCGAACCACTCGATGAAGCTGGCGGCATAGGCGATCTCGCCCTTGCTCTCGGTCAGCGGCTTGCCCTGCTCGGCGGTCATGATGACCGCCAGGTCGTCGGCGTTCGCCAGCATCAGGTCGTTGAGCTTGCGCAGGATCGCCGCGCGCTCCTTCGCCAGCATGGCGCGCCAGGCGGGCTGGGCGCGGTGCGCCGCCTCGATGGCGCGGCGGGTCTCGGCGGCGCCCAGCGCGGGCACCTCGCCGATCGCCTCGCCGGTGGCGGGGTTCTTCACCACGATGGTCTGGCCGCTGTCGGCCTCGCACCCACTTGCCGTCGATGTAGTTGGCCTGGCGGAACAGCGTCGGGTCCTTCAGCGGCAGCGGCGAGGTTGGGTTGAGCATGACGGCTTCTCCTCTTCTGTGGGGTTTGCGCGACGCTATAGGCCCATCGGGGCGCCTTGTCAGCCTCGCGTCCCCAGAGCCCTGGCATGCAGCCCGCGCCGTCGCCGCCGGTTCTGCCGGCCCCGCTCAATTCTTCTGAATGGTGAGGCCGTTCTTGTCCAAATTGATCTCGACGCGGCCCTGGTGCTGACGCTGCTGGTAGGTACATGTAGCCCAGCACGCCGACAGCCACGACCAGCACGACGATCACCAGATTGCGCAAATTGCTGTTCATTCCGCCCCCTGTGCCATGCGACCGGGTCGGCGCCCGGTCCGCGCCATGTTGCCTGGATAGTCGTGGTCACGGCAATGCCGGTGCGCGACAGGGCGGTCCGCGCCACCTTGGTTCGCAGCGGGGCCGCCGGCGCCTATGATGCCGCCCTGCGCCGGCGCGCCGTGGGAGAGGACCATGCCCTCATTCGAGTACGTCACCGTCAACGTGTTCACCGGCACGCGCTTCGCCGGCAATCCGCTCGCGGTGTTCCCCGACGCGCGCGGGCTGACCGACGCGCAGATGCAGGCGCTCGCCGCCGAGTTCAACCTGTCGGAGACCACCTTCGTGCTGCCGCCGGACAACCCGCAAAATCACGCCCGCGTGCGCATCTTCACGCCCAAGCTGGAGCTGCCGTTCGCCGGACATCCCAATGTCGGCACCGGCTTCGTGCTGGCCTCGCGGATGGACGACCCACCCGAGCACCTGGTGTTCGAGGAGCTGGCCGGCCTGGTGCGCGTGCACATCCAGCGCGGGCCGGACGGTGCGATCAGCGGCACGCGCATCGCGGCCCCGCGCGCGCTGTCGATCGATATCGCCATCCCGACCGAGACGGTCGCCGCCTGCGCCGGCCTGGAACTGGCAGACATGCTTACCACGACGCATTCGCCGCTGATCGCTTCGGTCGGCACGCCATTCGTGATCGCCGAGGTCGCCGATCTCGATGCGCTGTCGCGCGCCAGTCCCGATATCGCCGCGTTCCGCACCGCGGCGGCGGCGTTCGGCGAGATTTCCACGCGGTTCGCACTGTATCTCTACGTGCGGCGCGACGGCGATGTGACCCGGTTGCGCGCGCGCATGTTCGCCCCACTCGGCGGCGTGCTGGAGGACCCGGCCACCGGCAGCGCCGCCGCCGCGCTGGCGGCCGTGCTCACCTCGATGGCGCCGGGGGAAAACGCCGATCTGCACTACGATATCGAGCAGGGGGTGGAGATGGGCCGGCCCAGCCAGATCATCGCCGGGGCGCAGAAGACCGCCGAGGGGCCGGTGCTGGCGACGGTGGCGGGAAGCTGCGTTAACGTGATGCGCGGGGTGGTGGAGGTGTGAGGCGGGTGCGATGGAGATCGACGAGGACAAGATCGACCGGGCGGTGCTGGCGCTGCTCTGGCTGACGCTGCACGACGGCGATCGCGCATGGAAAGGCCATGATTGGGACGCGATGGATCGGCTATTCAAGAAGAGGTTCATCGACAATCCGGTCGGCAAGACCAAGTCGGTCGTGCTGACCGAGGAAGGATTGCGCAAGTCCGAGCGGTTGTTCAACGAGATGTTCGGCAAGCCGGGGACGTAGAGCAGGCGGCACTGCGGTCCACTACTTGGCGTCCCGCAGAAATTCGCGGCGCATCGCGTCTCGATCGTGTAGTGCGTCCCGGTCCAGCTTCCCGACATCAAGCGACAACCCCTCGCGCATCCGCCGTTGGGTGCGCTCCCACGCTGCCTGCTGCGCCTCGGTCAGGACACGACGGCTGGGCAGGTGGGCTTTCTGCTCTTCGTCAGGCTTGCGGGACATTCGAGGAGAGCCTCCAACGGGTCGATAGAATGGCACAATCGGAGTAGCGGCCGAAGCGTGGGCGCATAGCCACGGCATCAAACCGCGTCGAACAATCGCAAAACCGCAGGCGGAATCTCATCGCCGATGAATGGGTTCAATATCCGCACGCCATAGAGGAAGGACCCGTCCGACATGTCCTCCGTCAGAATAGCGCTGCAGCCGGCTTCCGCCGCCGTGGCGATCAGCAGTGCATCCCAATAAGCGGTGCGTTGCGTCTCGGCAACGGCGAGAGCCGAACGCACCGTGGCCTCGGTCGCGGCGACGGTGGGAAACACATCCAGCCAATAGCCCGCGACACGGCTTGCCTCGGGCCGCGAGACAACGTTCTTGCGCGTGACGACGGTGTAGAATTCGGACACCGCCTGCAGCGTCAGGCAACAGGAGGCCGCACGTGCACAACGGACGATCTGGGCGGCACGCGCATGACGCGACAGGTCACGGCGATCGACGCTGTAGACAAGAATGTTGGTATCGAGCGTGAACCGCTCATCGCTCATGCAGGGCATCCCGGTCGAGCGGCCCCGCACCGATGTCCCAGCCCTCCTCAATCACGGCCTGCAGCCGCGCCCACGCGGCTTCCTGCCGCGGCGTCAACACGCGGCGCTTGCCCACTGGCGTCAGCCGCGCCACCGGCGTACCGTTGCGGGTGATGACGAACTCCTCGCCCGCCTCCACCGCGCGAACATAGCGGGCGAAGCTCTGGTTGGCCTCGCGGAGGGTCACGACGTTGCTCATGCACATGATGTAGCACATCCCGTGCTACATGCAAGACCTCACTCCACCGTCACCGACTTCGCCAGATTCCGCGGCTGGTCCACGTCGGTGCCCTTCAGCACCGCCACGTGATAGGCCAGCAACTGCACCGGGATCGCGTACAGGATCGGTGCCACGAACGGATCGACGCTCGGCAGCACGATCGTCTCGGTCGCGATGCCCGGCCAGCTTCGCCGCCCCTGCCGCGTCGCTGAACACGATCACCTGTCCGCCGCGCGCCGCCGCCTCCTGCAGGTTGGACGCGGTCTTCTCGAACAGCGGACCCGAGGGCGCGATCGCGATCACCGGCACATCCTTGTCGATCAGCGCGATCGGGCCGTGCTTCATTTCGCCGGCGGCGTAGCCCTCGGCGTGGATGTAGCTGATCTCCTTCAGCTTCAGCGCGCCCTCCAGCGCGATCGGGAAGCAGTTGCCGCGGCCCAGATACAGCACGTCGCGCGCCTGCGCGATGCGCGCCGCCAAGCGCTGGATCTCCTCGTCGTGCTCCAGCATCTCCGCCGCGCGGCTGGGCACTTCCAGCAGCGCGTCGGTCATCGCCGCTTCCTGCGCCGCGGTCGATCGCGCCGCGCGCGCGCGCCGCGGCCAGCGCCAGGCAGGCCAGCACGGACAACTGCGCGGTGAACGCCTTGGTGCTGGCGACGCCGATTTCCGGCCCCGCCACCGTCTCCAGCACCGCGTCGGACTCGCGCGCCATGCTGCTCTCCGGCACGTTGACGATCGACAGCACCGTACTGGCCCTGCTCGCGCATGTAGCGCAGCGCCGCCATCGTGTCGGCGGTCTCGCCCGACTGGCTGACCAGGATGCCCAGGCCGCCCTTGCGCCATCGGCGGCGTCGCGGTAGCGGAACTCGCTGGCGACATCGGCGTCGGTCGGGATGCGGGCGATCGCCTCGAACCACCAGCGCCCGACCAGCCCGGCATAGAACGCGCTGCCGCAGGCGCTGATGGTGATGCGCGGCACCGTCGGCGAAGTCGAACGGCAGCGCCGGGCAGCGCCACCGCGCGGGTCGCCGGGTTGACCATCTGGTGCAGCGTGTCGCCGATCACCGCCGGGTGCTCGTGCAGCTCCTTTTCCATGAAATGGCGGTAGTTGCCCTTGCCGATCGCGGCCCCGGTCAGCCGCGTCAGCTTGATCTCGCGCTGCACCTGCTCGCCGTCCGCGTCGAAGAACCGCGCGCCCTGGCGATCGACCACCGCCCAGTCGCCGTCCCTCAGATAGGCGATGCGCCGGGTCAGCGGCGCCAGCGCCAGCGCGTCGGAGCCGACGAACATCTCGTCCTCGCCGAAGCCCACGGCCAGCGGCGCGCCGTGCTGGGCGCCGACGATCAGCTCCGGATGGCCGGCGAAGATCATCGCCAGCGCGTAGGCGCCCTCCAGCCGGCGGAACGCCGCGCCGGCGGCGCTCGACCGGGTCCATGCCGCGTTGCAGGTGCAGATCGACCAGCTGCGCGACCGTTTCGGTGTCGGTCTCGGTGGAGAACTCCTGGCCCGCCGCCTCCAGCTCGGCGCGCAGCTCGGCGTGGTTCTCGATGATGCCGTTGTGCACGATGGAGACGCGCGAGGTGCCGTGCGGGTGCGCGTTGCTCTCGGTCGGCGCGCCGTGCGTCGCCCAGCGGGTGTGGCCGATGCCGGTGGTGCCGCTGAGCGGATTGCGCTCGATCAGCGCGCGGCCAGGTTGCCCAGCTTGCCCTCGGCGCGGCGGCGGTCGATGTGGCCGTTGACCAGCGTGGCGATGCCGGCGCTGTCATAGCCGCGGTATTCCAGCCGGCGCAGCGCGTCCAGCAGCAGCGGCGCCGCCGCCCGCGATCCGATGACGCCGACGATGCCGCACATGTCAGCCCGATTTCCTTCTCGCTGGCGCGGAATGCCGCCGCGCGCCCCGGCTTCGATCCACCTGCCGCGCCGCGCGCCGAGCGCCAGCGCGTCGTCCGGCACGTCCTCGGTGATCACGCTGCCGGCGGCGACGATGGCGCCGTCGCCGACGCTGACCGGCGCCACCAGCGCCACGTCCGAGCCGATGAAGGCGCCCGCGCCGATCGGCGTGCGGTGCTTGTCGAAGCCGTCGTAGTTGCAGGTGATCGTTCCGGCGCCGATATTGCGTGCCTGCGCCGACCTCGGCGTCGCCGAGATAGGTCAGGTGGTTGGCCTTGGCCCCGGCGCCGAGCAGCGCCGCCTTCAGCTCGACGAAATTGCCGACGTGCACGCCTGCGCCGAGCACCGTGCCGGGCCGCAGCGCGCGCGAACGGGCCGATGATCGCGCCGGGCCCGATGCTGCAGCCCTCCAGATGGCTGAAGGCGCGGATCTCCGTCCCCGACGCCACCCTCACGCCCGGGCCGAACACCACGTTCGGGTCCGATCGTCACGTCCGGCGCCAGCCGCGTGTCGGCGGCGAGGAACACCGAGGCGGGATCGGTCATCGTCACGCCGGCCTCCATCGCCGCCGCGCGCAGCCGCGACTGCACCACCGCCTCGGCGGCGGCCAGTTCGGCGCGCGAGTTGATGCCGCGCAGCTCGCGTACGGGCGCTTCGCACCGCGGCCACCCGCGCGCCTTCGGCCGCGCGCCAGCGCGACGACGTCGGTCAGGTAGTATTCGCCCTTGGCGTTGTCGGTGCGCACCGCGCGTCAGCCAGCGCGCCATGTCGGCGGCCGCCGCGCACAGCACGCCGGCGTTGCACAGCGTCTCGGCCCGCTCGGCGTCGGTGGCGTCGGCCCATTCGACGATGCGCTCGACATACCCGTCGCGCACCGATCACGCGGCCGTAGCGGCCGGGGTCGGCCGGGCGCATCGCCAGCAGCGCCAGCGCGGCATCGCCCTGCGGCGCGGCGCGCCAGCAGGCGCGCGCAACGTGTCGGGCCGGATCAGCGGGTTGTCGGCGTAGAGCACCGCGACCTCGCCGCCGCCGAACAGCGCGGCCGCCTGCAGCGCGGCGTGCGCGGTGCCCAGCGCGCTCGTGCTGCACCACGCATCGCGATGCGGTGCGGCCACGCGCCTGCGCCAGCTCTCCATGCTCCGGGCCGATCACGACGACGATGCGGTCGAACACCGCCTCGCAGCTTGCCAGCAGGTGGCGCAGCATGGGCCGGCCGGCGAGCCGGTGCAGCGCCTTGGGCAGGCACCGACTTCATGCGCGTGCCCAGCCCGGCGGCGAGGATCACGGCGGTTGCAGGCATGGTCACATCCTGGTTCCCTTGGGGTTCCCGGGGTTTCTTGGAGGCTTCCCGGACCCTGCTTCGAGTCCGCGGGTAGCGGCCGACGATACGCCGTGTCAAAGCCCGCGAAACCGGTTCAGTCAATTCGCGTTTCGGAGTGCTACACGTAGACTCGCACTCTGCTGCTCGACCTGGACGGCACGCTGGTCGATACGGTGCCGGACCTGGCGGCGGCGCTGAACCGCCTGATGGCGGCGCGCGGACTGGCGGCGTTTCCACGCCGGCGGAGACCGCGCGATGGTCGGCGACGGCGTCGCGCGGCTGGTGCAGCGGGCCTTCGCCGCGCGCGGCACGGAGGCCGACGCGGCGGCGGTCGCCGGCGTTCTCCGCCGACTACGCGGCGCACGCCGCCGAGGCGACGCGCCTGTTCCCAGGCGTCGCCGAGGCGCTGCGCGCAGCTGGCGCGGAGGGCTGGCGGCTGGCGGTCTGCACCAACAAGCCGGAGGCGGCGGCACGGGCGCTGCTGGCGCGCGTTCGGCCTGGACGCGCTGATCGCGCGCGGTCGGCGGCGGCGACAGCTTTCCGGTGCGCAAGCCCGATCCGGCGGCACGCTGCTGGCCACGCTGGCGGCGGCCGGCGGCAGCGCGGACCGGGCGGTGATGGTGGGCGACCATGCCAACGACGTGGCGGCGGCAACCGGCGCCGGGTTGCCGTGCATCTTCGCCGCTTGGGGCTATGGGACGCCCGGCATGGCGGCGGGCGCTGCGGCCACTGCTTCCGCATTCAGCGAGGTGCCGGGCCCGGCACGTGCGCTGCTGGACCGGCGACGCGACACGGGGTCGTGACGCAGGTCTGCTGACGCGGGGGGCTCGGCTTGAGTGTAGGCAGCAAGTCGATTGCCCGCCCGCCATCGTCCATTTCGACACTGTCCCGCCACACATCGCCGAACGTTGCCTGGACCATTGGCGCTGGCCGCCTCAGGCCGTGACGATCAGCACCAGGCCGGTGGTCACCAGCCCGCCCGTCCACAGCAGATCGAAATTGATCCAACTCCGCCGCAGGAACGCGAGGCCGAGCCACTCATGCACGGCCAACGCGACGAGCCCGGTTACGGTCAGCATCGCCAGCGTGTGCACCGCCACGGCCGCGAGCGAGACCAGCAGCGATCCGCCGCCGATGATCGGCATGCTCGCGCACAATGGCACAAGGGCGGGCACCAGCATCAGTCCGGCACCGTGTGCGGTCGCCATCAGAAACGACCAGAGAACGAGTTCCGCGACCCCCACCGTCATGCCGACGCGCACGCGATGGCGATGGCCATAGAGCCAGTGATATGCCGCCCAGACCACGAGGACGCCACCGGCGATCAGGCGGATGGCGGCGGCGTTGACCACCGTCCCCATCACCATCACGGCGGCCGCCACGAGCCAGATGGACAGTGCGTGGCCCGCTGCGATCGGCAGCAGCGCCAGTTGCACGGTTTGGCGGCCGCGGCGATGCAGGCCGAGCGCCACCGCAAACAGCCACCCCGTGGCCGGGTTGAGACCGTGGAACATGCCGAGGCCGGCAAAAGTGAGCCAGGGCCAGGCGGTCTCCAGCGTCATTGCACGGCTGCAGGTGTCGTAACGGTACCGATCTCAGGGATAGCAGTAGGAATCCGAGGAACAGTCGCCACCCTCCAGGCGCACCTGGTGCGGCCGGTGGGTGGTTGGCCAGTCGACGAAGAAGTTCTGGTCGAAGGCGATGCCGCCACCCGGCTGAGCGTCGAGTTTTACCATCCAGCCGTTGACGCCCTCGGGATAGAACTGCTCATCGATCGCACCATAGAGCGAGTTGGTGAAGTAGACCCGCCGGCCATCGCGGCTGATCTCCACCATCTGCGGCCCGCCGTTCAGTGCGCCATTGGCGGCCTTTGGATGGGTGGCGCGGGAGACGATGCCGCCGATCCTGACGGTGCCGGTCAATTTTGGCGCGAACGGATCGGACACGTCGTATTGCCGTAGGTCGCCGGTGCCCCAGCACGCAACGTAGAGGAAGCGGTCGTCCATCGAGAGGTCGATATCGGTGACCAGCGGCGGCACGGCCGAAAAACCCTTGAGCATCGGCGGCAGCAGGTCGGGCGCCGCGGCTTCGGCCGGGATCTCGATGATCTTCTTGACCGCCCACTCGTTGCCGTCGCGGTACCATGTCCAGATCGATGCGGACAGGTCCTTCAGGCTGATGACCGAATTCACGAAGCCGTAGGCCTTGGTCGGGTCGTGCGCTGGACGAAGCTCGAAGACGAGCTGGTTCTCGGCGCCGAAGTCGATCTCCTGCTTGTGCTTGCGCGCGTGCAGATCCCAGAAGTGCAGCTTGTGGCCGTAGTTGCCGCCGAGCAGGACCTCCGGGACCAGGCCGTTCTCGAAGGTTGCCGGCAGGCCCCATTCGCTTGTCACCATGGTGTCGTAGCCGAGGTGCCACCATGCGTCGTAGGCGAGGCGCTGCGGTCCCCGGTCGATTTCCCAGCGGCCACGGATATCGAAGGTCTCGTGATCGATCAGGAACACGCCGCCCGGTGCCTCGCCCTGCGCGTTGGCCAGGGCGGCGACGTAGATGCCCTCCGGGCCGCAGTGGATCGTGTGCGGGCGCGTGTAGCCGGAGCGCTCCGCGACTTCCCCCGGCTCCAGCACCCGGACGATTTTCGGCTCGCGCGGGCTGGCCTTGGTGTCGAGGATGTGGATGCGTGACGAGCGCAGGCCGGGCACGATGAGATAGCGACGTTCGGCGTGCGGATGTGGCGCATTCGGGCAGAGGCAGGAGCTGCAGGCGTTCCAGCCGAAATGGTGCAGCTCGTCGCCGGCGTTCGGCATCGTCACGGTTCCGACAATTTGCGAGTAGGTCGTCGATTCGGGATCGACATCGACCACGGCGATCGCGTCCGGAACAGCCCGCCTGGGGTCGAAGCTTGCGACGTAGGCAAGGGTTTCCGCGGGCGCCTTCATGGCCATGCGCGGCGAGGGATAGAATGTCGGATCCGGTCTCCAGGTCGCCATGGTCGGTCCCTTTACATTATGATCTTTTATTCCGCGTTCCGTGGAGGCATGGGACTATCAGGCGCTTGCGCGGACTGAAGTCGCCGGTCTTGGCTGCTGCTGCGAGAAGCGCGGCGAGGACGACCGAGCCCCTGTGGGCGAGAGATTGCTTCGTCGCTACGCTCCTCGCAACGACAGGTTGGACGGGATGGGGTCGGTCCATGTCGCGCGCGTGCGTCAGTCACCCGATGACGAGGGCAACTGGCCCGGGCCTGCCTCGGTCAGATACATCGTTGCGTCACCGAACCAGCGGGTTTCCAGGGTCAGGCGCACCGGCAGCGGCATCGCGCCGGGCACGACCTGCGCCAGCCAGGCCGAGCCACGCAGCGGGCGGCGCTGCGTCTCGTCATCGCCCTCGAGGAACCCGGCCAGCATGTGCTCCTCGAAGTCGCAGCGCAGTGCCGTGCCGCTGAAGACCGAGCGGTCGGTTGGCGGCATGGTCTCGAAGCCCGCGGTGCGCGACGCCGCCTCGGTGGCGCGGCGGCCGTCGTAGGTGTGCACGGTGCCGTCGCAGGTGCCGGTGGCGGCAACGTGGCGCATCAGCTCGGCCAAGGCGCTGAGGGTGTCGACCGTGTTGGCCTGGAGGTCCGACGGTACGGGCGACGCGTTCGGCCTCGTTCGGCGGCACCAGGCTGCGGATCTGCGGCTGGCCCTGGTGGTAGTCGATCAGGGTGTTGCGATGCAGCCCACGCCAGATGCCGTCGCCGGAGTACTCGATGCGGCGTCGAGTGCTGGTCCGTCCAGGACCCGGTCACGGTGTTGAGCTGGTGCCCGTCGAAGAAGACCCCGGCGAGGCCGACGGTGTGGTAGGCGAGTCGCACCTGATACGACCAGGGGCCGAAGCCGAAGCCCGCCTCGACGCTGGCCACGTGCAGACCGGCCGCATAGGCCTGGTAGACGGCATGGATGTCGCCGGGCTCCTCGTCGCGGGCGGGCGCGACGAGCAGCACGGCCAGCAGGAGGGGCGCGAGGACGCCGCGGATCATGCCGCGATAGTATACGAGGCCGCGACGGCGGCAAGAGAAAAGTGGCAGTCGGGCAGGGCAAAGCGGGCGGGGTCCTGCGTCCAGGGGTTGGCTTCGCCGCGGCCGCGCGCGAGCATGGCGGGATGCGACAGACACACCTCATCATCGGTGCCGGTCAGGCCGGCGGCTGGGCCGCCGTCGCCATGCGGCAGGCCGGGTTCGCCGGTCGTATCGTGCTGATCGGCGAGGAGCCCTGGCGGCCCTATGAACGGCCGCCGCTGTCCAAGGCGATGCTGACCGCCGAGCCGGTGCCGGAGGTGCAGTATCTTCATCCCGCCGCGAAATATGTCGAGCAGGACATCGAGCTGCTGCTGGGCGTCGCGGTGGCGGAACTTGATCCGGGCGCGCATCGGGTTGGTCTGGCCGACGGTCGGGTGCTGGACTACGACCGGGTGCTGCTGGCGACCGGCGGGCGGGCGCGGCGGCTCGGCGTGCCGGACGGCGAGCACGCCCTGACCCTGCGCACGCTGGAGGACGCGCTGGCGATCCGCGCGCGGCTGGCGGCGGCGCGGCGCGTCGTGTGCATCGGCGGCGGCGTGATCGGGCTGGAGATCGCCGCCTCGGCGCGGGCGCGCGGCGCGGAGGTGACCGTGCTGGAGACTCTGGCCGGCGCGATGGGCCGCGCGGTCTCGCCGGAGGGCGCGCGCTTCGTGGAACGCCTGCACCTCGACGCCGGGGTCGATCTGCGCTTCGCCGTCACGGTGGAACGCATCGAGGTGGAGGCCGGCATGTTCGTCGTGCGATGCCGCGATGGGGCGGCGTTCCCGGGCGAGCTGGTGATCGCCGGCATCGGCATGCAGCGCAACCTGGCGCTGGCGGAGCAGGCCGGGCTGGCGATCGAGGGCGGCATCGTGGTGGACGCGCTGGGCCACACGAGTGTGCCGGATGTGTTCGCCGCGGGCGACGTGGCGGCGTTCTTCCACCCGCTGTTCGGCCGGCACCTGCGGCTGGAGTCGTGGCGGCACGCGCAGAACCACGGCATCGCGGTGGGCAAGGCGATGTGCGGGGATGTCACGCCGTATGACGACATCCCCTGGTTCTGGACCGACCAGTACGGCGTCAACCTGCAGGTCGCCGGGCTGCCCGCCGAGGCGGCGCGCACCATCGTGCGGGTTGACGCGCCGCCGAAGGGATTCGTCGCGGTGCACCTGGCCGCGGACGACAGCGTGATCGGCGTGACCGCGGCCAACGCCCCGCGCGAGATCCGCGCCGGGCAGGCGCTGATCAAATCCGGCAAGCCGGTCGATGTTGCGCGGCTCGCGGATGCGTCCGTTCCGCTACAGCAATTGATCCCGCGATAGGGCGACGGAGGGCTGCGGTGCTGCTGAACCTTGACCACATCGGCCAGATCGCGCTGCCGGTCACCGACGTCGATCGCGCCGAGTCATTCTACCGCACGACGCTCGGCCTGCGGCACCTCTATCGTTTCGGCGACTTGACCTTCTTCGACTGCGCTGGGGTGCGGCTGATGCTGGAGAAGACCGATGATCCGGCCAGCGCGCCGCGAAGCTCGGTGATCTACCTGCGCTGCGCCGACATCGCGCTGGCTGTGCGCGCGCTGCGCGGGCGCGGGGTGACGTTCGACGATACGCCGCACCTGATCGCGCGCATGGACGACCACGATCTGTGGATGACCTTCTTCCGCGACCCGGACGGGCACACGCTGGCGCTGATGCACGAGGCGCCGAAGGGGTATCAGCCGGCGGTCGGATATCGAGCGGCGAAAGGCAAGCAATCAAGCCGACACAGAGTTTCACCGAGTGCACACAGAGTTTCACAGAGGAAGACAGTAATGGCGCTTCGCGCGGCTGGGTTGGCTGGCTTCGCGCGAAGCGCAATCAATTCTTCTCTGTGAAACTCTGTGTGCACTCGGTGAAACTCTGTGTCCGCTTGATTGCTTGCTACGCCGCAGCGCGCGCAGACCATCGCGCCTGACCCCAACCAATCACGCCGCCGATCGCCGCCGCCCGCTCTCCGTCCGCAACTGCCCGCACGCCGCCAGGATGTCGCGCCCGCGCGGGCTGCGCACCGGCGAGGCGAACCCTGCCTCCTTACGATCGCGGCGAACCGCTCGATCGCCGCCGGCTCGAGCGTCTCGTACGGCGCTCCCCGGCCAGGGATTGAACGGGATCAGGTTCACCTTGGCCGGCATCCCGGCGATCAGCCGCACCAGCTCGCGCGCGTCGGCCGGCGTAGTCGTTGAGCCCTTCAGCATCACGTACTCGAAGGTGATGCGCCGCGCGTTCGACGCGCCCGGATAGCGCCGGCACGCCGCCATCAGCTCCGCGATCGGGTACTTCCGGTTCAGCGGCACGATCTCGTCGCGCAGCTCGTCGCGCACCGCGTGCAGCGACACCGCCAGATTGACGCCCAGTTCGGCGCCCGGCGCGGTCCATCATCGGCACCACGCCGGAGGTCGAGAGCGTGATGCGCCGCCGCGACAGGCGCGATGCCCTCGTTGTCCATCACGATCGTCATCGCCTTGGCGACGTTGTCGAGTTGTAGAGCGGCTCGCCCATGCCCATGAACACGATGTTGGACAGCAGCCGCGGCGTCTCGCCCTTCGGGCGCGGCCACTCGCCATAGCATCGCGCGCCGCCATGAACTGCCCGACGATCTCGGCCGCGCCCAGGTTGCGCATCAGCGTCTGTGTGCCGGTGTGGCAGAACCGGCAGGACAGGGTGCAGCCCACCTGGGAGGAGACGCAGACCGCGCCGCGGTCCTCCTCGGGGCGGGGATGTAGACCGTCTCGGCCTCCTGCCCGTCGCGGAAACGGAACAGCCATTTGCGCGTCGTCGTCCGCGCTGGCTGCGCGGTCACCGGCTCGCGGCCGGCCGATGACGAAATGCTCGGCCAGCTTCGCCTGCAACGGCCGCGCGATGCTCGACATGCGCGCGAAGTCGGTCACGCCCGTGGTGGTAAATCCAGTGCCAGAGCTGCTTGGCGCGGAACGGCGCCTCGCCGATGTCGGCGAGCTCCGCGGCCAGCTCCTCGCGCGACAGGCCGACCAGGTCGCGCCGCCCGTCCTCGAGCAGCGCCGGCGGCGGATCGAACAGCGCCGACTTGGCGAGGATGCGCGCCCGCTGGGTCGCCGTGAGATCAAGGGTCAGGTCAGGCGTCGGCTCGGGCGTCGGCGCGGACGTAGAATCGCCTGCCCGATCGCGGTTGCGCGGGCGATCATGCGCCGGATTTGAACGAGTGCGCGTTCGCTCTTCAGAGCATCTTGACGATAAATCCTCCAGCGGAACCCGGGAATCCCTTCGTTCCCCCGATCAAATCCGCGCTCGATCCTTACATCGTCAATCAATTTGAGACCAATGGGGGCCTGTTTCCCTTTCCGACTCGGCAGCACGCTGCTTCCGCGCGCCTCGACCATCGCTTTAGCGACAGCGATCAAGCGTTTTTACGCTACAACTTCAACCACCTCACCGAGAAAGATCCCGACGTCCAGGCTCTCACAGCCTTTTCCCGCGGCACTTCGGAACTCGCCTGGGACAGCACTGTACAGGGCTCCTGGTTTCATCAATTCAGCCCCTCGACTCAGAATGAGGTTCGCCTCCAATGGAATTTGTACCAGTTTAACGTGACCACCAACGACCCCGGCGGGCCTGGCCTCGATGTCGAAGGTTACGGTTTCTTCGGCCGCGGCATTTTTCTTCCCAGCTACACCACGGGTCGCCGCTATGAATTCGGCGACAACTTCAGCCTCATCCGCGGACACCACACCATCAAGATGGGGTTCGAGGAACTGATTCGCGGCAACAACACGACCTCGCAAACGTTCTTCGCCGGACGCTTTGAATTTTTGGAACTTCCAGGCGCCCTGGTCAGTCTCTGCTTGGAAGCCCCAGCGGCCTGCGGTGTCAATTCTCCGGCTTCCAGCATTAGCACTCTTCAATCGCTCAGCCTCGGACTGCCCGCTTTCTACGAGCAAGGCTTCGGCAATCCCAAGTACACGCAGTCTCGCCCCTTCACCGCCCTTTATCTGCAAGACACCTGGCAGATCCGCCCAAACCTCACCTTGAACTACGGCCTGCGCTATGAACTCGATTCCCAGTACGGTCCTTTGAATACTCCCAAGAAGAATTTCGGCCCGCGCGTCTCTTTCTCATGGGATCCCTTCAACGATCACAAGACAGTCATCCGCGGGGGATACGGTATTTTCTATTCGCCGATCTACGCTCAGATCCCCGGCGTCGTTGCAGTCCTCGGGAACGTCAACGGGAAACGCACCATCGCCAATACCCTTGTTTCCATCCTGGGCGATCCTTTGAATCCAGCGCTTACCTCGCCCGCGATTTTCCAGACCTTATATGCCGAAGGGCTCACCGCGAACCCTGTGCAGAACAGCATCATCGGATGCGGGACTCCCGCGGCTGGGCAATACGCCTGCATCACTCCCGCAGACCTCACTCAGTTCGGCCTCACCGTTGCCAACTCCGGTCCCTTGCCGCCTGGGACCGTACTATTCGCTGGCCAGCCCGGTTACAAGAGTCCGATGTCGCAACAAGCCTCTCTCGGCATAGAACGCTCGCTTGGCGCGGGCTTCTCGCTCTCAGCCAGCTACATCTATGTTCACACAACGCATCTACCCGTCGCTCTTGACTCCAATCTGCTCCCGGGCGCTCCCATCTGCCCGACTGCGGGCGTCACGGACTGCGGTCAGCCAGGCATCGGCGCAAATAATCTCCCGACAAATGGGCTTCCCTTTCAGGATTGGGGAGCTCCGGAATGCGCGGCGGATCCCGGCCTCTGCTTTGCCGATCCCACGCATACCATTCTTCAGAACAATGTCTACAGTTCGGCGGCTTCCGCTCTCTATCAGGGCGGCATTCTCGAACTCAAGAAGCGCTTTTCAAATCATTTCACTGTTCTGGCGAACTACACCTACAGCAAAGCCCTGGACAATTCCACGGACTTCAATAGCGACTACTCGCCCTTCAACGCAACCTGTCTAAAGTGCGATTGGTCCGTCTCCGATTTCGATCAGCGCAACAAGGTGGTCATCGCCGGCGTGGTCGAGAGTCCCTGGGAAAAATCCCGCATCCTGGGTGGCTTCCAACTTTCTCCCATCTTCAATTACAACAGCGGCCATCCGTTTAATCTCCTCGCCGGTGCCGACATTAACGGCGACGGTCACTTCACCAACGACCGCCCGCCAGGGGCCGGGCGCAACACGGGTATCGGCCCCGACTACTACGACTTCGACATGCGCCTCAGCCGCGGGTTCAAGCTCAGGGAGAAGGTCTCTCTCCAATTCACCGCGGAAGCCTTTAACCTTGCCAACCGCACCAACTACGCCAGCGTCAACAATATCGTCGGTGCCGCGTTCGCTCCGCCTTTCAATGTCCGCGGCATAAAACCAGGCACGGTTCTCAGTGACGGAACCGTGGTTTCACCCAGCACGCCTCTGGGCTTCACCGCAGCTTTCCCCAAGCGTCAAGTCCAGCTGGGATTGCGGCTCACCTTCTAATGGTTTCGAGAGGAAGCCTGCCGGCGTCCGATCGGATGCCAGCAGGCTTCTCTTGCGACAGGTTCCCTGGTTCCTGGCTTTGAGGCACGTCCGCGCTCTGGCCGGACTGCAAATGCCGCATAACAATAGCTGCTATCATATGATATAAACAAACGTTTGGCCCTTGGTTCCAGATTGCTGCTCGGAGATTCACATGGCCTCGCGAGCCAACACTCGTTCCAAACGTCAGGGAGCGTTCCTCATGGATCTGAATCTAACCGCTAAAGAGCTGGCTTTTCGCGAGGAACTTCGCGCCTGGCTCGCTTCCAACGTCCCCAAGGACTGGGAAGAGTGGCGCGAAAAGCCTATGGAAGAATCGTTCCCCTATCTCCGCGCCTGGCAACGTACGCTGCAGGCGGGCCGTTGGGCCGCGGTCTCCTGGCCCAGGGAGTACGGCGGCCGCAGTGCCACGCTGATGCAGCAAGCCATTTTTTGGGAGGAGATGGCCCGCGTCGAGGCCCCGCCTATGGCCAATTCCCTGGGCCTCGGGCTGATCGGCCCCACCATCATCGCGTATGGGACCGAGGCGCAGAAAAAACGTTATATCCCTAAAATCCTGAGCGCCGAAGAAATCTGGTGTCAGGGCTTCTCCGAACCAAATGCCGGCTCCGATCTCGCCGGGCTGCAGACAGAAGCTCGTCTCGACGGCGGCCACTATATCGTGAACGGGCAAAAAGTCTGGACCAGCTACGGATGGGTGGGAGACTGGTGCGAACTCGTCGTCCGCACCGACGCAGCCGCCGCCAAACACAAAGGCCTCACAGTCCTCCTCGTCGACATGAAATCGCCCGGCGTCGAAGTCCGTCCTTTGCGCCAAATGACCGGCGAATCTGAGTTCAACGAACTCTTTTTTCGCGACGTCCGCGTCCCCGCGGAAAACATCCTCGGCAAAGTGAATGACGGCTGGAACGTGGCCATGAGCACCTTGATGTACGAACGCGGCTCCTATGGCGCGCGGCTGCATCTTATTTTCAAACGCTACATCACCCGCCTCATCGAGCTCGCGCGCATCACCCCGCGCAACGGCCGCAGTGCCGCTGAAGATCCACTCATCCGCCAGAAACTCGCGCAGTGCAGCGCCGAAATTGAAATCATGCGCTTCAACCAGATGCGCGCCTTTAGCCGCATCACCGCCACGGGCGTCCCAGGTCCCGAAGGTTCCATTCAGAAAATTTTCTGGAGCGAGCTCAACCAGCGCCTCCAGCAAGTCGCCCAGGAAATTCTCGGCTCCTACGGCCAGCTTATGGCCGGCGATCCGCACGCCATCGACAAAGGCCTTTGGTCCTACGCGTATCTTCGCACTCGCGGAAACACGATCGAAGCCGGCACCAGCGAAGTGCAACGCAACATCATCGGTCATTTTGTTTTGGGTCTGCCCAGAAGCTACTAATCGATGAGACGACCAGCTCCGGAACTCACGAAGAGGACACGCCATGCAATTCGGTCTTAGCGAAAGCCAGCAATTCCTGAAAGACAGCGCCCGCAAATTCTTCGCCGGCGAATGTCCCAGCGCCGAAATGCGCCGCCTCATGGAAACAGACACTGCCTTTGACGCCGCGCTCTGGTCCAAGCTCACCGACCAGGGCTATACCGGAATCATTTTTTCCGAAGAGTATGGCGGTGTCGGTCTAGGCAAAGTCGAGCTCATGCTGCTCTTGGAAGAGACTGGCCGCGCGCTTTTGCCGGGTCCCTTTTTCTCAACGGTTGTTCTGGCCGGCTCTGTTTTGCATGCCGTGGCCTCGCCCGCTCACAAGAAGCAATATCTCGCGCCGATCTGCCGCGGCGAAGTTCGCTCCACGGTCGCTATCGTCGAAGACAGTGCCAACTGGGATCCCCGCTCCATCGAGATGACATCAACAAACGGAAAACTTACCGGCGAAAAATTCTTCGTCGCGGATGCTGCCATCGCCGACTTTCTCATCGTCGTCGCGCGTGACGGCGTCTTCGCCGTGGATTCCAAAGCTCGCGGCCTGAGAATTACCCCTCTGCAGGGGATGGATCTCACTCGAAAACTCTACGTCGTCGAATTCAGCGACACTCCCGCGGAGAAACTCGCCTCGGCCTCGGACCTCTCTCGCCCCTTCAGCATCGCCACCGCCGCTCTCGCCGCGGAACTCGTTGGCGGCATGCAACGCACTCTCGATATCACCATCGAATACGCCAAAACCCGAAAGCAGTTCGGCAAACCCATCGGCATGTTCCAGGCCGTCCAACACCAATGCGCCGACATGTACCTCGAAACGGAAAGCGCCCGTTCCGCCGTTTACTACGCCGGCTGGGCCCTCGAAGAAAACGCCCCCGACGCTTCCACCGCCGTCTCCATCGCCAAAATGTATGCCAGCGACGCCGCCCGCACCGTAGGTAACCGTGGCATACAAATCCACGGCGGCATGGGCTTCACCTGGGAAAACGATCTTCACCTGTACTACCGCCGCGCCAAAGCTTCCGAAACCGCATTCGGCGACGCCACCTTTCACCGCGAACGCATCGCTTCCGCCGTGATTGATTCGGCCACCGTCTCTGCAAAATCCGCATAGCTTCAACAATCGAATGTAAGAGTCCGCGCTGGACGTGCATCTCGGCTATTTGAGGCGAGTTCCTACTTCACGGCAACGTACAAATCCACCACCGAATCCGCCGGATTCTGCGCCCGCTGATCGTAAACCTCAAAATCTGTTCTGTACGTTCGGTCCCCGCCCAGCGCGCTCCGCGGCGTCGCCCAAACTCTTTGCCACATCTCCACAACCACTTTCTGCACTGGGCCGCGCTCCGACGTGAACACCGCGTATCGTCCCGCTGGCACGTTCTTCACCGTCATCCCCGCAGGAATGCTTTCCACCTTCGTAACCCGCGCTCCCAGCAAGTAGTCGTACTCTCCGTCCTTGTCGCTCGCATATTCCGAATACACCGCCAGGATATTCCCGTCCGCCTTGTTCGGAATCGACGCCAGCACTCCTTCTTTAAACAGCCGCTCCCACTGCTTTCCAATGGGCCGCGCATCCGTCATCTGCTCCGCATTGCTCGTTCGTATCGCTATGCCCATCACGGCAAATCCTTCCTTCTGCACAGCTTTTGGATTCATCTCCGTCCCTTTATTCGCCTCAGAAAGCGCACAAATCGAAAACGTAGCCGTAGCCAACGCAATCCCCGCCAGCCGAGTCGCTCTCCCAACTGCTCGTCGCATCATGGAATCCTCCCATCGCGCCGCTCGCCGCTGGTTCTCGAATTCTCAAAGTCTCGTTTAACGAACCGGCTCGCCAGAAATTGTATCGTTCCTCCAAGAAAATTCTATACACGCAATCCGTCACCTCCATCAGCCGCCTCGATGGCCGCGCTCCGCCGCAAGCCATCCACCCACCCCATGGCTGGCATGTCTCACGACCAGTAATATCGCCCTCGCTCGTTCGCAACCGTTCTGCCTCGATCGCGCAGCGAGCGAGAACATTTCCACTCGCTGTATACGACATTCGCCGCGCAACGCAGTCTAATCATTGAAGCTTCGTCTTGGCGGCATCTCTGCGCTCAACTCCATGTACAATGCCGTCGGCTCGCAACTTCTAACTTACGACTCGGGAGCATTTCATGGCCTTCGACGAACCGTCCGCTCCTACACCCTCATCCCGCCCGCCAGATTCCTCCCCGCCTCTTGACGATCCATCTCGCTGGCGCAAGCTGCGCCTTTGGGGCTCCCGGCAGTGGGAAACAATCCGGCCTGGCCCCGAAGCGCGTCGTGGCGCCGTTTGGGGAACGCTGGCCGCCGCCGCCATTTGCGTCGTCATCGGCGGTCTCTACATCCAGACTGGCTTTGGTTACCTTTTCGATTTCCTCTTTTGCATCCTCTTTGCCGCCATCTTCATCCCTCTCGTCGCTCTACTTGTCGTGCTGCTCCTCAGCATTCTCCGAAAATTGCCTCGTTATGCCACGAGCGTCATCGTCGGCTCGTGCACGGTCGTCATGATGCTGTGGGGTCCGCCGCAACTAGGCGTGCTCATTGCGATTCTGGTGGGCCTCGCCACAGGAATTCTCGGCGCCACCATCGCCACTGTTTTCTGGGGCAATTTCGGCCAAGCCGCGCTAAGTAAGAAAATCATCGTCTCCCTGCTGTTTGCCCTCGCTCTCGCCAGCAACGTCTATTTCATCTGGCTCTTGGCTTATGCAGGCTCGATGGAGAAGCTCATCTCCTGGAAACCGCCCGCGGATTCTATGCCAGCACAGTTGGCCGCTCCCGATCCTTCGGCTCCCGGGCCATTCCACGTCTTGAAACTATTCTACGGCGTGGGTAACGACGTTCGCCGCCCTGAATATGGCTCCAGCGTCGCTATCAAAACGCGCACCGTGGACTCCTCAGATTTCTTCAAAGACTTCGGCGGCTGGAAGCGTTGGTCGCGCAAAAAATACTGGGGCTTCGATGTCGATAAACTCCCGCTGAATGCCCGCGTCTGGTATCCGGATGGTCCCGGCCCCTTCCCTCTTGCCCTCATCGTGCATGGCAATCACACCATGTCTAATTTTTCCGACCCCGGTTACGCCTATCTCGGCGAACTGCTGGCCAGCCGCGGCATCATCCTTGCCTCCATCGATGAAAATTTTCTCAACAGCGGCCTTTTCCACGATCCGCCGAAGCAGCAAGCCGTTCGCGGCTGGATGCTCCTCGAACATCTGAAGCTCTGGAAGGAATGGAACCAAACCGAAGGCAATCCGTTCCGCGGCAAAGTCGATATGTCGCGAATTGCGCTCATGGGCCACTCGCGCGGCGGCGAAGCGGCGGCTACTGCTGCTGCTTTCAATCACATGAAGTACGCACCCGAGGACGCTAACATCAAATTTGATTACGGCTTTTCCATTAAGGCGGTCGTCGCCATCGCTCCCGCCGACGGTCAGTACAAGCCCGCAGGCCAACCGCGCTGGATCGAAGACGTCAGCTACCTCACGCTGCAAGGCGCCCATGACATGGATGTTGCCTCCTTCGACGGCAGCCGCCAGTGGGATCACGTCCGCTACACGCAACCCGGCCCGTGGTTCAAAGCCGAGATTTACGCCTACCGCGCGAATCACGGCCAGTTCAATACCAGTTGGGGCCGCGACGATGCTGGCAAACCGCTCGGCTGGCTACTCAATTTAAAACCCCTGATGCCCGGCGAGGAGCAGCGCCGCATTTCGAAAACCTACATCTCCGCGTTTCTCGAATCCACGCTCAAGGATCACCGCGAGTACGTTCCGCTGTTTCAAGACTGGCGCGTCGCTCGCGCTTGGCTGCCCGACACGCTCTACTTCGATCGCTATCGAGACGCTTCCTACATTCCTCTCGCGTCGTTCGACGAGGACGCCGACCTCACCACCACCACTGCTCCCGGCGGCCACATCGAAGGCGAAAATCTTTCCGTCTGGAACGAAGGGAAGATTCCTTATCGCGATGGCGATCGCGGCTACAACGGTGTCTTTCTTGGCTGGAATCGCGCCAAGGACGCTCCTCCTGCTACTTACACTCTGACGTTGCCCGCCGGCGCAGCGGCAAATTGGCATTTGGCCGCGAACTCGACCCTTGAACTTTCTGTCGCGCCGATGGACGAGGACGTATCTCTTCCCGGCAAAAAAAACGAAGACGAAAAGAAAAAGGACAAAGCAAAAGAGAAAGAAGAAGATAAATCCAAAAAGAAAGAACGCGAATCGCCGGACTTCACCATCGAGCTGGTCACCACCGACGGTGTGACGGCCAGCGCTCCCGTAAGCCGTTTCATTTCCATTCCGCCGCCGTTCAAGGAAAAGCTTGCGAAGCTGGAAGTCCTCAATGACGCTGCGTATAACCAGGATTGGGAAGCGGTTTTCCAGTCCGTGCGCATTCCGCTTGCTGCGTTCACCTCCACCGGCGGCTCCAAACAATTCGATGCGGTCAGGCTCACCATGGTGCGGCTGAAATTCGACCGCACGGCGATGTATAAAATCTGTATCAGCGGAATTGGTTTCGGCAAGCAATGATGTAAGCTGTCCTCTCTTTGGAGGCTGCTCATGCATCGATTCCGCGCGCGTTTCATTCCTGTTCTCTCAGTCATTTTTTCCTTATTCATCGCCGCCGGCGCTGACGCGCATGTCACTCGTGTCGAAATTATTTCGCGCGCCGATGTTCTGGATGGCCGCGCGTTCGGGCTGGCCGGACCGTACGAGAAAATTGTCGGCCGCGTCTATTTCGCCGTGAATCCCGAAAACCTGCACAACAAGCGGATCGTCGATCTCGACAAAGCGCCGCGCAACGCGCAAGGCGAAGTGGAATTTTCCGCCGACCTGTATCTCCTGAAACCCAAGGACGTGAACAAGGGAAACAACGCCGTCCTCTTTGAAGTCTCTAACCGCGGCGGAAAAGGAATTCTGCACCTCGTGAACGGTTATAGCCGTTCAACTCCGGACGGCGAATATGGCGACGGATTCCTGATGCGCGAAGGCTACATCGTTGCCTGGGTCGGCTGGGAATTTGACGTCGCCGACCACGGCGAGAATCTCAAACTTTACGCCCCAGTTGCTCACGACGCGGGAGGAAGAGAAATTCGCGGTCTGGTGCGTTCCGATTTCACCCCTGCGCAAAAAGTCGAAGACATGCCGCTTGGTCATTCGCTGCTCGGCCCAACCGGCGGGAAAAGTTATCCCGTCGATGATCCCGCCAGCGCGAAAAATGTTTTGACCGTTCGCGACACTCCCGATCGCCCGCGCCAGACGATTCCTCGCACCCGATGGAGCTTTGCTCACACCGTCGATGGCAAGGCTGCAGCCGATCCTCATTTCATCCACCTCGATGGCGGTTTTCAGCCCGGCAAAATCTATGAAGTTGTTTACGAGGCAAAGGATCCCGTCGTCGTGGGCCTCGGACTCGCGGCCGTGCGCGATTTTCTCTCCTATCTGAAATACGATCCGCAATCCACTGCTCCCGTCAAGCGCGTGTACGCCGTCGGCATTTCCCAGAGCGGACGCTTTCTCCGCCATTTCCTCTACCAGGATTTCAACGCCGACGAGCAGGGCCGCCAGGTGATGGACGGCGTCATCGCTCACGTTGCTGGCGCGGGCCGCGGCAGCTTCAATCATCGCTTTGCGCAGCCTTCGCGCGATGCTCAGCCGCTCTCCAGTATTTTCTTTCCCACCGATCTTTTTCCTTTCACCGATCTGCCAGAAACCGATCCCGAAAGCGGCGAAAGCGCCGGCCTGCTCGATGCCACGAACAAATCGAACACGGCCCCAAAACTATTCCTGACCAATACTTCGTACGAGTATTGGGGCCGCGCCGCGTCTCTGATTCACACTTCGCCGGACGGGCTGAGCGATGTAAAACTCGGCGAGAATACTCGTGTTTATTTGCTCGCCGGGTTGCAGCATTTTTCCGCCCCATTCCCTCCGCAAAAGAGCAACCCTGGCGCGCCGGACTCCAACGCGCAGCAGCGCTACAATCCGAATCCTGTCCAGTGGTACTGGCGCGCTCTGATCACGGATATGGACCAGTGGGTGAAAGACGGCACCCCGCCGCCTGCTAGCACCTATCCGAAAATTGCCGATGGCACGCTTGTGCTCCCAAACAAATGGGCGTTCCCAAAAATCCCCGGCGTGAACAAACCGCATGAAGTCAGCCTCGCCCACCACCTCGACTTCGGCCCGCAGTGGAAAGAAGGCATCGTCACTTTCGAACCTCCCAAAGTCGGCAAGCCCTTCTCCGTGCTGGTGCCGCAATCGGACGCCAATGGAAACGACATGGGCGGGGTGAGTTTGCCGGAGCTGCAAGCTCCGCTGGCAAGTTACACAGGTTGGAATTTGCGCGATCCGAGCATCGGGCTAGGCGATTTGCGGCTCAGTTTTTACGGTTCGTTCATTCCTTTTGCGAAGACCACGGCGGAACGAGAAAAATCTGGCGATCCGCGGCTTTCGGTTGCGGAGCGGTATGCTTCGCGCGACGAGTACATGGGCAAGTTCACGGAAGCGGCCATGAAATTGGTCCGCGACCGATTTTTGCTGCGTGAGGATTTGCCGGCACTGCTCGAGCGCGGCGAGCGCGAGTGGAAAGAGGTCGCAGATTCTAAATAATTTCTCGTTGTCAGTACTTCTGGAAGAAAACACTTGCATCGAGTTATTTCGGAACATGGAGGAGAGATGGATCGGAATCGGCGAGACATTTTGAAGGGCGGGAGTCTTGCGCTGCTAGGCGGAGGTTTGCTCCGCCGCATGGACAAGATCGATGGCATGCAAACGCAAGGAACGGGAGGCTCGCTTGCGGAAATCGTCAAAGGCCGCAGCTCCGGCGCGAGTGAAAAACTACTGCTCGGACCAACGCCGGGCGAAGAAGGGCCGCCGGAACCTGCGAAAGTCGACCGGTTGCCGCTGGAGTGGAACAAACAGACCGTGGCGCGCTTTAAGGAGCAGTTGGCGCAAAAAAACATTCACGCGTTTGTGGCCCGCGATCAGATGAACATCATTTATTTGACGGGCTACTGGCACACGCACACAGAGCGTCCGCAGTGTGTCTTCATGAATAAAGACGATGCGGATCCGTGGTTTCTTTACCCGGCGCTTGACCGCGATTTGGTCAAGGGCTGGTGGTTTGGCGGCGGCTGGGAATATTTCGACACCAAGCACGCCGAAGGGGGCTTCCCCGAGCAGGGAAAAGTTGTTCAAGGCAAGACCGTGGATCTGTTCCAGATGCTTCTCGAAGGAATGAAAGCAAAAGGAATTCAGGGAAACAAAATCGGAATCGACGGCAAGCTTTACGCGGATGAACTGGCCACGGCCAAGAAAGTTCTGCCAAAAGCAAAGTGGGTGGATGTCAGCGATACGTTGCTGGATATGCGCGACGTGAAGACTCCGGAGGAACTTGCTCTGACGCGCCGCGCGTACACCTATTTTGATCGCGCTCACGCTTATGCGCGCGACTATATTCTCACGTATGGAACGGACGTGACGGATTACGAGGTGGCTTTCGCGAGCACCTTTTGGATCAACAATCTGTTGCTTGCCGATTTGGACCTTGCCGGCGGATTGCCGCACCACGGCGTTGCCGCATCGGTTGAGATCGATTGCCGCGTCGGCCGCCTGTGCGCGTATCCCCATCCGAACCAACCGCGCTTCAATCGCATCCAGCGGAATATGCCGCTGCAAGTCGATGGCGATGCTTACATCGGCGGCCACGGCGGCGAAAATTACCGCATGTACATCCTTGCCGACGCCGCGGGCCAATTCGATGCCCACATGCGCAAGCTTTGGGAAGTCAGCCAGCACACCTGCGACATACAAGTGGAGTTGCAGAAGGAAGGCGCGACGTGCTCGAGCGTCGCGTTTGAGATTCACAAATACCAGGTGGCTCAGGGCATGCAGGATTTCATCTATCACCGGCCGGCACACGGCGAAGGCTCGGAAGGTCATCAACCGCCGTATCTTTCGCTGGGAGACTACACCGTGCTGAAGAGGAACATGTGCTTCTCCGAAGAGCCGGGGCTTTATGATCCTAAGGCCGGAGTCGGATTCAATTGGAGCGATCACGTAGTTACCGGGGTGAAGTCCGGCTACCGGATGAGCAGGGTGCCGTACTCAAAAGAGTGGAGCTGGATCAAAATTTAAATGGCAGTTGGCTTGTAACGTGCGGCCAGTGATTTGTGAATTCGTTGTGGCTGGCTCGCAGCGATACAAATGAGGAAACGTGGTTGAACCAAAGACGGAGTACGAGGCGCGGTTGGAGAAGTATTTGGGGGTGATGGCGGAGAAGGACCGCGTGCATTTGCGGGTGGGGTACGCAAAGTTGGCTGTGATTGCAGCAGCGCTGGTGTTGTTGTGGGTGGTATTCGGGAAGCATCTGGTGACTCCTTACTCGTTGGTTGCGCCAGTGGCAGCTTATCTGTTGTTGACGATTTGGCACGGCTTGATTTTGCGAGAGAAGGAGCGGGCGGAGACAGCAGCGGAGTTTTATCGCAAGGGGATTGCGCGAATTGAGGATCGGTGGGCTGGGAACGGGCAAACGGGAGAGCGGTTTCGCGATGCAAATCATGTTTATGCGGAAGATTTGGATCTCTTCGGGCCGGGTTGTCTGTTCGAACTGCTTTCCACGGCGCGGCTGCCGATGGGAGAGAAACAGTTAGCGAATTGGCTGAGTGCGGGGTCGGAAGTGTCGGCGATTCTGGAGCGGCAGAAACTGGTTGCGGAGCTGCGGGAGAAATTGGATTTGCGCGAGGATCTGGCGGTGAGCGGAGAAGCCTTGCGGGCGCGCATGAACCCCGAAACATTACTGGAGTGGGCGGAAGGCAATTCGATTTTGCCGCGTGGCGCGATTTGGCGCGGCGTGATGGCGTTGCTCGCCTTGGCGGCCGGCGCGGGGCTCGTCTATTGGTTTGAGAGCGGTGCGCTTTGGCCTCTTCTGAGCGTTTTCGTGGTCGAGGCTGCTGTCCTGGTTTGGCTGCGGCGGCGGTCGCACACGTTGATGGAGGGAGTGGATTGCAACGCGGAAGGCTTGTTGCTCTTTTCGGAGATATTGCAACGGCTGGAGCGCGAACCGTTTGCTGTGGCGCGATTGCAATCGATGGCGGCTGAATTGAAACAGGGGGACGAGCCAGCTTCGCGGGCGATTCGGAGATTTGCGCGTATTGTGAATTGGATTGACGCTAGCGACAGCGGGCTCGCGAAAATGTCGGAGCTGCCGTTTCTCTATAGCGTGCAGGTGGGGATGGCAGCGGAGGCTTGGCGCTGGCGATGGGGCGCGAAGTTGCGACGTTGGGCGGAGTTGACGGGAGAGGTAGAAGCGTTGCTGTCGCTGGCGGCGTATTCGTACGAGCATCCGGCCGATCCGTTTCCGGAGTTTGTTGAGGCGGAGCACGGGATTGGATTTTTTGAAGGCGAGGAGCTGGGGCATGCGCTGATCGCAGCGGAAAAGTGCGTGCCCAATAGCGTGAAGCTCGATGCGAAGACGCGGGTGCTGCTTGTGAGCGGATCCAACATGTCGGGGAAAAGCACGTTTTTGCGCGTAGTGGGAATGAATACCGTACTGGCGATGGCGGGCGCGCCGATTCGCGGAAAAAAACTGCGTTTAACGCCGCTCCGGATCGGGACGCGAATTCGTAGTACAGACTCGTTGCAAGAGGGGCGATCGAGTTTTTATACGGAGATTTTGCATATTCGAAAAGTGTTTGACGCGGCCGATGGCCCGGTGCCAATGCTGTTTTTGTTTGATGAGTTGCTGGAGGGGACGAACTCGAAGGACCGGAGGATTGGGGCTGAGGGATTGCTACAGGGATTGCTGAAGCGGCGGGCGATTGGGATTGTGACGACGCATGATTTGGCGTTGACGGAAATCGCGGCGGCGGTGGGGAATGTTCTGCGGAATATGCATTTTGAAGATCAGGTGGCGGACGGAAAGATGAAATTTGATTACCGGTTGCGCGAGGGCGTAGTGGAGAAGAGTAACGCGCTGGAGTTGATGCGGTTGATTGGGTTGGAGACCTAGCGCAAATGTTGCATTTATCCATGAGGGTGAAAAGTGACTGGTGACTGGTGACTGGTGACTCCTGAATATTTCGCTATCGATCCGCATCTCCACTTATCGGTGAGGACGCCGCAGATTACTGGAGGGGCGAGACGGGGGAGTTGGTTTCGCTGGGGTGCGGGACACGGGCTTCGAGCAACAAGTTGGCGCGGATCAGCGACTCGACTTGGTTCCATACAGAGGGATCACACTCGATCTGTATGTGGGGCTTCATGAAGAGGCGGTCCCACCACGGATATTGACCACAGGTGAGGGGCTTGGCTTTGTAGTCGGAGCGGAAATTGCCGAGGATGCGCGTGCGCGCGGGATTGGCGGCGCGAATTTGTGGCTGGCCGTGGAGCAGCCCATCGAGCTGATAAAAGTTGACGGCCTGCGAAACGTTGGCGGGAATGACAGCGTCATCTTCGCCGCGTTTGGAAACGCTGTCCACCTGGATAGTGAGAAGCACGGGGATGCCGTCCTTTTCGAGCTGGCGGGCAAGCTCGACCGTCTCTGAAGCGCCCCAACTGTGGCCAAAAATAATGATGCGGGCGTTTTGTTTTTCTTCGGGCGATAGTTTTCCATCGCTGCGTGCGCCGAGCTCTCGAAGAACGGCTTGAAGCGCGTCCTTGCCGCGATGATTTTCGAATGTTTGCACAAATGCGCCCGACGAATATTCTTCCCGGAGCCGCTTGACGAGCTGGACTTCGGTGTGGACACGATCGTCATGGCGAACGTATCCGCCGACAAAACCGATGACAACGACGGGCTGAGAGGAAGAGGCGCCTGCAGGAGTAGCGTTGGGGGTTGAACTGGCCTCACCAGAGGCGAGGGCCAGAGAGAAAACCAGGAAGATGACCCGGAACGACGGACGCATGCGCTGCACCGTGACGGGAAACTACACCAGTACAGATGAAACAGACAAGACCAAAGTTGCGCAAAATGAGAGTTGAGAAAATGGTACGGAGCGGGAGAAAAGGGTGGGAGAGATGCCTTAGTACTCATAGGACCCGCTCGGAACGGGGTTTTGCTTGGCGATTACTGAATTGGCGCGAAGGAAACGGCCGTGGCGCGCGTGTTGCCCGAAGGCAGGTTGTTGGCGGCGGCAGAGTTGGCGCTGTTGATGCGGGCGGATTGGAGCAATGCCCAGTCATTCTTGAAATCAGGCATGATTTCGCGGCTGTGCTTGGGGCTATTGAGATAGTGATGGGCGCGCGCGAGCGTCAATGCGTAGGCCCACTGGGAATCGGTTCCAGAAGCGAAAAGGTTGCTGGCGCTCAAACCGAGTCTGGCGGGCTTGCCGCCTTGGGAGATATCCAGCCACAGGGCGCCGTTGGCATCCAAAGAGAGCGTGCCGGAGCGATCGAGATATTTGAAAAGGCGATCGAGAAAATGGCGGTTGGGAATGATTTCACGGCCAATGGCTTCGTCTGCCAAAGAGCTAAAATCCTCGCGATACTGCTTCCATTCTTCCGAGGTACCGACGAGTTGCGCGCTCTCTTGATCGACGACGGCCTGTAGCTGCTGTTGACGCAGAGCGTCGTTGTCGGCCTTTGCTTCACGCATTTCCTGCTTGATGTCTTCGGCTTCCACGGTTGGATGCTGCTGCAATTCGTGGTCAGGGTTGAAGCGGGCCGTAAGCAAGTAAGCTGCGGCCATGAAAGGAAGTTCGTGAGGGGCGAAAAGGACCATGGGTACAAGGAGTTTTTTGGAGCGATAGAGCTGCTCGGTGCCATTACGGCATTCGCTGCTGCGTTTGATGGTGCCGGGCAGCTGTGCGAAATGAAGCACGCGGAGATGCGCTTCGGGATGGCGGTCGGCGTAGTGCGTGAAGGAACGGGCGATGGCTTTCGGAGTGATCAAGCCGAAGTCATTGAGGTAATCCGCGCGCGCGGCGTGAGGATAGTAGGAATTGATCACGCGGCGGGAGAACGTCGCACAGTTCTGCGTGACGCCGTTGAAATGGTTCTGGTTGGGGAGAGAATTGAATCGCGCAATGAAAGCCTGGTCCTGCTCGACGGAGGTCTCGACGACAAAAAGATAGATGCTGCGCTCGAGAGTGGCGCCGACCATTTCGCGCCACTCGGAGCCGTTGCCGGTACGGCAAGTGGCGCTCTCGCAGTAGCCCGATAGGAATTTTGCGCGGTATCTTTCCTCGAGGGCGTGCTTGATTTTCTGCGACCCGAAGAGCGGGCGGTTTTGCGGATCTTCGACGCCGTACAAATAGATGGACAGAGGCACGATATTCCACTCGAAGGGCTGGTCCTCGCCGAGAGTGGTGTAGTTGCTCATGACGGAGCCCTGCTCGTCGGGGCGGCAGAGGCGGAGCTTTACAGGCGTTTCGGGGCAAATGCGCGAAAAATAGACGGCGCTGTGGCCGGAGCCGGAGATTCTAGCGAAACTTGTATCCAGGGACTCGTTGAGGAGCACGCCTACGTCGGCATGGGCGGGAGAGGCGGTCATACCAAGAAAGAGAAGTACTAGGACCGCCGCGAAGCGTACGGCGACTGTGACTCTCCCACCCCATCGGGCGGTTGAGGTGTTTACGGCACTGATTTGAGACAGTTTGGGCAACGCGATCGGTCTCCTTTAGGCCGAAAGCTCAAGATACAAGTCTACCGTTCCAGGGCGAATCAAGGGAACGGTGTAAGGGCTGGACTAATAGTGCTTTAGGCAAATCCCAACCAGCACTGAAGGACAGGTCATCTTCTGTAAGGTACTGAAAGAGAATGACCTATCGCAGATTGGATGCCCAAAGGTGAACCAGGGTTGCGCCTACATATCTTGACGCAGACGCGGGCTTGGGGTGAGTCCTGCACTTCTACAATGTGAGGATGCAACTTCAAAGCCCTCTAGAGAAACCCAAATCGGGGCATGATGTTGCGGTCAATGGGCTCACACGGGGTGGCTCAAAAAAATCAGGAGGCGCGCTACCCCGGCCAGCGGATGGCAGGCTAATAGCCATTCATGCGATTCGCTATCGAGCTTAGGGGAAATAGACAGCAGCCTGCGTTATAGGGTGGCTGGCGGCGTGTGTGAGTTGGTTATGAGGGAGGAGGCCCCCCTCGGGTTTTGCGTAAGTGTTTATTCTAGAGGGGGATAAAGTCGTTTTTTTTGATACAGTTTTGCAAGTGCTCATTCTAAAGGACTTGAAGGCCAACAATTGCACCGAGATTGTGCAAGTATTGTAAGTATTGCATTCAAAGGGTTTAGGGTCCAGCAGAGAAGACGCACAGGCAGGAGTGTGTTCAGTCTCATGACATCCTTTACAGGTCGTTATCGGGACATCCTTTACACTTTGACCCTTTGGGAGAGGGCGGAGTGGCGGGGCATAGCCCTCGAGAGAGGGCAGGATGGCGTGGAGAACGGTGGACGTAGAGGACCAGCGGGTGCGTTTCGTGGTGGCGGCGAGCCGGGGCGAGAAGAGCTTCCGGGAGCTGTGCGCGGAGTTCGACATTTCGCGACCGGATTGGGGAGCACGGAAGTTGCAGGTATTGCTGGCGAAGGAACAGATTCACTTGCCGGTGATCACGGTGCACCGGATTTTATTGCGACGCGGGCTGGTGCGGCGGGAGGACCGGTTTCGCATGGCGGTGCGGCGGTTCGAGCGAGGCGCGCCGAATCAGTTGTGGCAGATGGATTTCAAGAGTCCCGTGGGATGGGACGCGCCGGTGGGTCCGCTGTCGGTGTTAGACGATCACAGCCGCTACGCCATCGCGCTGGCCGGGACTTGGTCGACCAAGGCGGAGCCCGTCAAACAGCGGCTGATCGAAGCTTTTGAGAGTTGCGGGATGCCGGAAGAAATGCTGATGGATCACGGGACACCGTGGTGGAACATGAAAGCCGTGGCGGGCTGGACGTGGTTGACGGTGTGGATCATGCGGCAAGGGATTCGGCTGCACTTCAGCGGATATCGTCATCCGCAGACGCAAGGAAAAGTAGAACGTTTCCACGGCGCGTTAGGGGCAGCGATGAATCGAAGAGGAATGCCGGCGCGAGGGGAACGGCAGCCGTGGCTGGACGAGTTTCGCCGCGAATACAATCACGATCGGCCACACGAAGCGCTGGCCATGAAAACGCCGGCAGCAGTATGGAGCAAAAGTTGCCGCCGCTATGTTGCGAAACCTCCGGCGTGGGAATACGAAGCGGGAGCGGAAGTGCACAAGCTATCCTCGCAGGGTCAGTTGCAGCTGGCGCGACGCTGGGAAATCAGCCGGGCTTTGGCGGGAGAACGAGTGCGGGTCGTGCGCCTCGAGCAGCGCGTGCTGGTGTACTACTGCCGCAGCGTAGTCCGCGAACTCGACCTCTTCACCCAGAGGTCCACCGCGGTGGACCTCTGGGTGAGCTAACCCGGCAAAGTGTAAAGCATGTCCTGATAACACTGTGTAAAGCATGTCCTGGAACTTGACACAGGAGTGCCTGTGCTACCAAGAAAGCAAAAAAGCTGACAGGATGCCGACGCTATGAAGCGAAGGCGCAATAATATACAGAGACTACTGTACACTAGAAGTAATCCCTTGTAAAGAAAAAATGGGGAAAACTTTGTGGCTTGCTCCACTGTCGTGGGATGCACCTAATTCGGGGTTCCGGTGGGGACGCAGAACAAGAGCGAGCGCAAGAGTTTGCGAGAGTTATCTCGGCTGATTTCCGGCTGGCCGACGACTCAGACCCTTGGTGTGCCAACCAATTGGTCCTTTTGATTTAGGATGTTTCAGGGTGGGTTAAACCGTCTTATTCTTCACGAAGGGTAGTAGCTGGGTCAATTTTGGCGATTCGCAGGGTTGGTACCGTTGTCGCCAGAAGCGTGACAAGCACAAGGGTGAGTACGACAGTGGCCAGAGTTGGCGCATCATAGACGCCGACGCCATAGAGAACGCTGCGCATGACGCGCAAGGCTCCCGCGCAAAGAGCCAGTCCCAGAAGGAGGCCAAGCACGGAAGCGACCGCGCCCGCGCGGCCGATCTGCAGCATGGCCTGGCTCACCGTTGAGCCGAGGGCCATACGAATGCCAATTTCCCGTGTCCGTTGCGCGACCATGTTGGCGACAAGAGAGAAAATGCCAACCGCGCTAAGCAACAGAGCCAGTCCCGCCATTGCTCCTAACAGCGCGACTTCGACGCGTTGTGTCGCCAAGGTCTTTGCCATCAGGTCGCGAAAGCTGAAGAAGCCGGAAAAGGGCAAGTTGGGATCGACACTTGCCAGCGCGTGTTGCATTTGGTCCGGCAAACCCTCGAGCGGGCCAGCCGTGCGAACAATCCAGTCCGGTTGAAACCAGATATGCACGAGCGGGAGATACCGCCGATCCACTTGAGCGGCAGGGATGTACATCCCCTGCTCGCTCATGAGAGGGGCGCCTTCGTAAAGGCCGGAAGAAACGGAAACATCGGCGACTTCGCCCACGATGAGCGTGTCTTTGTTGACATAGCGGCCCACGGGGTTGGTTCCACCATAGAACTTGCGGGAGAAGGCCTGGTTCACCACTGCCACGTGCTGGGAGTTCGGGCCATCGGCATCGGTAAAGACGCGGCCCGCAAGCAAGGGCATCTGCAATGTGCCGAAATATCCGGGCGTGACATAAACCATATCCGTGCCATCCTGCTGCCCGGCTTCTTTACTGTCGCTGAGGGTGACTCCGTCATTTAACGTGCGCTCGTAAGGAAGGCTCAGCCCAACCGCGGCATCTTGCACACCGGGAATCTGACGCATGGCGCCGGTGCCTTCGTCCAAGAGCCTTCTGAAAGCTGCGGGATCGTGGAAGCGGACGTCGTCGAGCGAGGCTTTGGCGACAATGACTCCGTTCGGGTTGAACCCAGGCGGCAGAGTCTCCAAGTGCACGAGGGTGCGGATGAGGAGGCCAGAGGCGGCCAGCAGAACGACAGTAAGGGCTACCTCGCTGGCGATGAGCGCTTGGCGCAGGCGGACGCTCCCGCGACTTGCTACAGCACGGCTGTCCATGGAAGAGCGCAAGTCCACATGCCCGGTGGCCAAGGCAGGGAGCATGCCGAAGAGGATGCTGGTCAAGACGGAGACGATTAGGGTGAAGGCCATAACGCGGCCGTCGAGGGGGACTTGCGCAAGAGGGATAAAGTGTTCGGGCAGCAGCAAGAGGAGGCTTCGCAAAGCGGCAACGCCCACGCCGATGCCAACTGCTCCCCCCACGAGTGCCAAAAGCAGGTTTTCGATCCAGAACTGCTTTTGAATCTGCCAGCGCGAGGCTCCCAGCGAGAGCCGGGTAGCCACTTCCGAGGTGCGACGCAACATGCGGACGAGGGTCAGCCCGGCAAGATTCGCGCAGGCGATGAGAAGGATGAAGCCGGCAGCCAGCATGAGTGCAAGCACTTGCGGACGCAAAGAGTCGGTTTCGCCCTTCTGAAGGGGCACAGAATAGTAAGTAACCTGCGCGCCGGGACTGTTCTGGAGTTCATAGCGGTGTGGACGCACGGACCAGACGCGGTTAATTTCGGCGTCGGCCTGCTGCCAAGTCGCGCCATCGCGCAGGCGCGTGATGGACTCAAAGTTCGTTCCCCCACCTTCCCCCTCGCGGCTGGGCTGGAGCGCGGTATACAGGTCGGCGTTCAGGGGCGTAGTTGAGGTGTTGGGGAGCACCCCGATGACCGTGTATGGCTCACCTTTCAACTTAATGGACTGGCCAAGGATGTTGGGATTAGAACTGAAGGTATTTCGCCATAAACCGTAACTCAAGATGACGACCTTGGGCCCGTGCGGACGGTCCTCATCCTCTGAGAAGTTGCGACCCAGCACAGGCTGGAGGGCTAGCACGTCGAAGTAGTGCGCCGAAATGCGTCCCGCACGGAGATACTGCCCATGGGATCCCAATCCGAGATTGACGCCTGAAGTTCCTCTACTTGCAACAGCCGATATAAGGGAGGGGACATTGTCACGCAGAAGCTCCCATTGCTCGCCATTCAGGCCGTGGCGCTCATCGGAAGGCTGGGAGTCAGTGACGCGGGTGTAAATCGTGCCTATTCGTTCTGAATGTGAATACGGCAAGCTCTTCAGGATGAGCGCGTTAACCAGGGAAAAAATCGCTGTGTTTGCGCCGATGGAGAGGGCGAGAGTGATGATGACCATAGCCGTAAAACCTGGATTACGCCGGAGCTGGCGGGCCGCAAACCTGAGATGCTGGCTAATCTCCATATACCATACTCCGTGCTGATGGATCCAAGGTCCAATTCTCTTTCGTAGGTACGTCGATAAGCCTGCCTAAGTTTCGTTGCGATTGATATTTGATTTGATCTCTTTGCCCGCGCCGGGTAGCAGATGCTGCCGTTGTGAGTCTAGTCTTATGCGGTGCTTCCCGGGCGACGGGCAAACCAGAAGTCATCCCGGCCCAGAAGTTCGGTGATTCTCTTAGCCATCTGGCGTACTCATGCCTAAGCTCGCTGCTGGGCGGCGTTCACGATCTAGAGCCGGCTCCCTGGAGTTGCGGGGGTGCGGGAAGTGCCTGGGGGGCAAGGGTAGTTTTCGGCCGGCGGACCTGGGGACAGCGGAAAGGGACGCTTTGCTGGAGGTTTGGGGTCTGTTAGAATAGAAGGCTCAGTTTTGCAATTTCTCAGAGCAAAATTTCCGGCTGCACCTGACAGCCCAGTAGGAAGAACAATGGCACTGAAGTGTGAACTATGCGGCAAAGGGCCGCACTTTGGCAATGTGATCAGTCATGCGAATAATACGAGGCGGAGACGGTGGAATCCGAACCTGAAGCGCGTCCATGCATTGATCGAGGGCACGAGAAAGCATGTGCGAGTTTGCACGGCCTGCATCCGCGCCGGCCGCGTGAAGAAAGCGGCCTGAGCAGCACACCTTGAACCCTTCGCAAGCCAAAACCAGCGTGGCGGTGCGCTCGCACGCCTCCAAAAAATGGATGGTGCGCGCGCAGATGTTGTTGCCCGCGCTGGCGATGGTGCTTTCGATGGGCGCGGGATGCAAACAGAAATCGCAGCCGGCGCCCGACGTGTGGGCGATGGTGAACGGGCAGGAGATCAAGCGCGAGGACGTGGACAAATACTACCGCACGCGGGTGAATCCGGAGGGGCAGGAGCCTTCGCAGGAAGAGGCGTTGTCGCTGAAGCTCAACGTTCTCGACGAATTGATCAACAACGAGATTTTGCTGGAACGCGCCAAAAAGTTAAACCTGGAAGCCAGCGACGGTGAAGTGGAAGACAAATTCACCGAGATGAAGAGCCCCTATACCGAAGATGAGTTTCAGAGACAACTGAAGGATCGGGGCGTCACGGTGGACGATTTGAAGAAGGACCTGCGGAGGCAGCTCTCGATTACGAAGCTGCTGAACCGCGAGGTCGTGGCAAAGATAACGATCACCGATCAAGACGTCACGGACGCGTATAACGCGAATAAGGCGCAGTTCAATATCGTGGAGCCGCGCTACCGGATTTCCGAGATCGTTGTGACACCGAGGAAGGAACAGCAAATCCGTAACCTCAAGAACGACGATGCGACGAACGAAGTCGAAGCCGAACGCAAAGTCAAAATGCTGGAGGACAAACTAAACAGCGGCGCGGATTTCGCGCAACTGGCAATGGACTACTCCGAGGACATGAATTCCTCGGCGATGGGCGGGGACTTGGGATATGTTCCGGAATCCGCGCTGAACCAGGCTGATCCAGCATTGAAGAGGATTGTGCTGGGAATGAAGCCGGGGCAAGTGAGTCCGCCGATGCCCACGCAGTCGAAGGATGGGCCGCGGATCGTGATATTGAAGCTGATCTCACGCGAGTCGCCCGGGCAGCGCAACATTTCTGACCCTCAAGTCCAGCAGACGATACGCGACACCTTGCGCAACCATAAAGAGCAGTTGCTTCGCGCAGCCTACCTGACGATTGCCCGAGATGACGCGCGCGTGACGAATTACCTGGCGCAGCAGGTGATCGAAGCGGCCGGAAAATTGCCGGATGCGGCGAAGACGGACTTCCCAAGCAAGTCAACTGGACACTGAGCCTTTTGCCGCGTTTTCGGCAGTCTAATTTCCCAATACTCCTATCCGACCATGGTGCGGCGTAGCGCTTCTCGATTCATTCCTTCCGGAGTTTCCCCTTTATTCACGTAGGTATACCCGAGACCGACAGCGGCGCGCGGCATGGCTAACAGATTGGAAAGATCGAGATGACGCTGGACTTCAACGACATAGGCAAGCCGAATCTTGAGGTAAAGTCGGAGCAGGCCCAGCATTCCATGAGATTTGCCAAGCACGCTTAGGACTTGATTCCGAACATCCGGCCGCTCAAAAACTCGCGCCAGAACTTCCGCGGTTTCCTTGAGATCAGGAAATTCCTCGCCATCCTCAAAAGCCTTGCGCGAAGAGGCGTAGCGCGTTGCGAGCCGGCCATTTTCGTACAGCGCCATCCAGAGAACGTCATCGTCGGCGTTGCAGCTTGCCAGCGTGGTACAGGAGAGGCGCGTGGATAGCGTTAGAGCGAGGGACTCAAGAATTCCCAAATCGAAATCGTCGGTTTGCTGGTCGTAGACCACAATCCAGCCGGAGATTTCCGGCGTTACATAGGCGCGCCGGCCGAGTTCCTCGAGCGTGGCGACAACATCCGCTTGCCGCGCGCCTTTCACCGAAACGTTTGTGTACCAATTCCCCATGGCGGCTCAGGAAACGATGCAGAGAATTTCCCCCGAGTTGACGGGCTGGCCTTCTTTGACGTGAAGCCGCTCTACCTTGCCGACTTTGGGCGAACGAATTTCGTTTTGCATTTTCATCGCTTCGACGACAAGCAGGCCCTGGCCCGTTTCCACCATGTCTCCCTCTTGAACGAGAAGGCGGATAACTTTGCCGGGCATGGGAGCGAACACTTGCTGGCGGCCTTCGGCTTCGAGTGCGCCGTGCTTGCGGCCGCGCCAGGCGCGGGGATCGACAAGCTCGGCGGTAAAATCGTGAAGCCCGGTCTGGAGCTTGAGCGCGCCGTCCGGCAACGGCGAGACGCGAATTTCGAAGGATTGGCCTTCCAGCAAAAGAGAGAGTGTGTGGGGAGCGACTTCGACGGCATCGGCCTCGACGGGCTGGCCGTCGAGCGTAATTTTCCATCGATCCGCTTCGCGTTCGAGATCAACTGTGCGGAGTTGTTTGCCGGACGAGCCGGTGAGATGGACTTCAAATTTCATGGCAGGCGGTCCAATTGTTGGCGCCGGCCCTCTTGCTTCCAGCGAGAGGGTTGCGAAGCATACTGGCCGCGAGAAGAATCGCTGGCGGACTTTTCCGACTGGCTCGCTTGCCAAAGAGCGGCGGCGATGGCAGCCGCATCGGCGGCACGGCTTGCTTTCGGATCATCTGGCAAAGTATGCGCATCGGATGAAGAGCGCTGAAGCAGCTCGTCGAGCCACTTGGTGTGAATCTCGGCGCGAAGAAAATCCGGTTCGGCAAGAATGCGGCGGAAGAGGCCAGCATTGGTCTTGATGCCGGTGATGGTGTACTCCTCGAGAGCGCGGCGGAGTCGAGCGATGGTTTCCTCGCGGCTGTTGCCCCAGGCGATCAATTTGCTGAGCAGGGGATCGTAGTCCATAGGAACAGTCCAGCCTTCGTAGACACCATCATCGAGGCGAATGCCGGGCCCGCTGGGCGCGTGGCGCGCGATGATTTTTCCAGGCGAAGGAAAGAAATTATTCTCGGGATCTTCGGCGTAGAGGCGTACTTCCATCGCGTGACCTCTCGGCGTGATCGTTTCCCAGGCGAAGGGGAGACGATGACCGGCGGCGATGGCGATTTGAAGTTTGACCAGGTCGAGACCGGTCACTTGCTCGGTGACCGGATGTTCGACTTGTAGGCGCGTGTTGACCTCAAGAAAATAGAAATTGAGATGGGCGTCGACGAGGAACTCGACCGTGCCGGCATTGACGTAGCCACCCGCTCGGGCCAAACGGACAGCGGCATCGCCCATCTTTTTACGCAGCTCCGGCGTGATGACCAGCGAAGGAGCTTCTTCAATCACTTTTTGGTGGCGACGCTGGACGGAGCATTCGCGTTCGCCCAAGGAAACGACGCGACCATGGGCGTCGGCCAGGATTTGAATTTCAATGTGGCGAGGCTTTTCGAGATATTTTTCGAGATAGAGGCGCGCATCTCCGAAGGCGTTCAGGGCTTCGGAAGAAGCATCCCGCCAGGCACCAGTAAAGTCGGCGTCGCGGGTGATGACCCGCATCCCCTTGCCTCCGCCACCGGCCACGGCTTTCAGCAAAACCGGATAACCCATATTTTGCGCAAGGGCCTGAGCGTCATCAGGATATTCGATGGGATTATTTGCGCCGGGAACGGTGGGCACGTCGGAGCGGCGGGCGAGCTGACGGCCGGCCGTTTTCGAGCCGAGCGCTTCCATGGCGTCAGCGCTGGGACCGATGAAAGTAATGCCAGATTCTTCGCAAGCGCGGGGCAGCGCAGGGTTTTCCGCAAGGAAGCCGTAGCCGGGATGCAGAGCGTCGCAACCGGAGCGGCGTGCGACGTCGATTATTTTGTCAATGCGAAGATAACTTTCACGCGACGGTGCGGGGCCAATGGGATACGCCTCGTCGGCCAGGCGGACGTGGAGGGACTTGCGGTCAACTTCGCTGAAAACAGCGACGCAGCGAATGCCCAGCTCGCGGCAGGCGCGCAGGATGCGCACGGCGATTTCGCCGCGATTGGCAATCAGGATTTTCCGGAACATGGACCTTTGGTGTTGCTCGGGGATTTTAGCACGAGGGTCAGCGCCGCCAAGCCGCTGGCGAGGGCGTGGTGTCTAATTGTTTGGTGCGGCGACGTGCGCGGACAGGAGCTGTGGGAAACGGTTGGCGCTAGCCTCCGAGAGTGATGTCCACCTCGGATTCGCCGGACCTCGGAATGCCGCGCGGCAAATTGTGCCCAGTCTCGTGAATCGTCTCGTTACCGAAGGGGGTGCGCGGCCTCGAGAAAACCGATTCACGTCAGACAACAGTGATATACTGTCTGACAAGCGGAACTGGAGGAGCGATATGGCATCCCAGAGAATCTCGGTGCGCGTTCCCGGAAAGATAGCGCAAGGACTGAAGGAGCGGTCCCGGGCATCGGGAAAACGCGAATCGGATGTAGTTCGCCAAGCGCTGCAGGAGCATCTCTCTAAAAGCAGCGGGGCAGAAACCGCTTACGATGCTTTTCTGAACGCTGGGCTGATCGGCTGCGCTCCGGGTTTGCCCAAAGACCTTGCCACGAATAAGCGGCACTTCAAGGGTTTCGGTAAGAGCAAGTGAAGCGAGTATTGATGGACACGGGCCCGTTGGTTGCGATTCTCTCGCCCGATGAGCGCGATCACAAGATTTGCGCGTCTGTGCTACACAACCTGCCCAGTCCCTTGGTCACCTGCTGGCCAGTCATTACCGAAGCTATGTGGCTGCTGCGCAAGTCCCCTCGGACGATCCGCAAACTTTTGTCCGCCATTGGCTCAGGTATCCTGGAAATACCCGTCGTTACAGCCGCGGAGGCGGGACAGATTGAGGCCATCATGGAGCAATATGAAAGCCTGCGCCCGCAGTTTGCCGATGCGATGCTGGTGTATCTCGCGCATCGAGAGAACATCGAAACCATTTTTACGTTGGACCGGCGAGATTTCTCCGTCTACCGGACAGGACGCAAGAAGCCTTTCCAGCTTGTACCCCGCTGAGATATCCCCCCTCCGATACTCCATGCTGTAATCCTTGGGCGGAGCCAACGCCGTCGCTGCTTGCTTGATTTAGGCTTCAAAGTGGAATGTTGCCGTGTTTCTTGCGGGGGTTGGTGTCGCGCTTATTTTCCAGGGCTCGCAGGGCGGTAATGATGCGGGGGCGGGATTCGGACGGCTCGATGACAGCGTCGATATATCCTTTTTCGGCGGCGACAAACGGGTTTGCGAAGCGGTCGCGGAATTCGGCGATCTTTTCCTGGCGGAGCCGCTCACGATCGGCTTCAGACGCTTTATCCAGTTCGCGCTTGTAGACGATATTCACGGCGCCTTCGGGGCCCATCACGGCGATTTCCGCCGAGGGCCAGGCGAAGTTGGCGTCGGTGCGGATATGCTTGCTGGCCATGACGCAATACGCGCCGCCGTAAGCCTTGCGCGTGATGACCGTAATTTTGGGAACCGTCGCCTCCGCGAAGGCGAAAAGCAATTTCGCGCCATGTTTGATGATGCCGCCGAACTCTTGTTGCGTGCCGGGCAAAAAGCCGGGAACGTCTTCAAAAGTGATAAGCGGAATATTGAAAGCGTCGCAGAAACGCACGAAGCGAGCGCCCTTTAGCGAAGCGTTGATATCGAGCACGCCAGCGAGGAACGCGGGTTGATTGGCGACAATGCCGACGGGACGGCCGTCGAGCCGCGCAAACCCGACAACGAGATTCCTTGCGAAGTGTTCGTGGACTTCAAAAAAGTAGCCGTCGTCGACGATCGCGTGGATCGCGTCCTTGATGTCGTACGGTTTCTGGGAGTCGGAGGGCACGAGGGAATTCAGGGACTCTTCCCGGCGATCCGGCGAATCCGAGGACTGGCGGCGCGGCGGATCATCGACATTATTTGAGGGGAGAAAACTCAACAGTTCGCGAATCATGGCGAGACAATCGGCATCATCCACGGAAACAAAGTGGGCCACGCCGCTCTTTTCATTGTGGGTCATGGCGCCGCCAAGCTCCTGCTTGGTGACTTCCTCGTGGGTGACAGTTTTGATGACCTCGGGGCCGGTGACGAACATGTAGGAAGTTTCCCGCGTCATAAAGATGAAATCGGTGATCGCAGGTGAATAGACGGCGCCGCCCGCGCACGGCCCCATGATGGCGCTGAGCTGGGGGATTACGCCGCTCGCAAGCGTATTGCGCAGAAAAATATCAGCGTAGCCGGCGAGCGAGGCGACGCCTTCCTGAATGCGCGCGCCGCCGGAGTCGTTGAGGCCGATAACGGGAGCGCCAGCACGCATGGCGAGATCCATAATCTTGCAGATTTTTCGGGCGTTGGCCTCGGAGAGCGAACCGCCGAAAACGGTGAAGTCCTGCGCGAAAACGTAGACGAGTCTTCCATCGATGCGGCCAAAGCCAGTAACGAAACCATCGCCGGAAGGGCGCTGCTCCTGCATACCGAAATCGACGCAGCCGTGGCGGACAAACTTGTCCAGCTCCTCGAATGTACCCTCGTCGAGCAGAAGATGGATGCGTTCGCGCGCGGCGAGTTTGCCAGCTTTATGTTCGCGCTCGCGGCGTTCCGCGCCGCCTCCGGCTTCCGCTTCGTCGGACTGGCGCCGGAGTTCTTCCATGCGGCCGTCATGCTTTTCTTTTGCGCTCGCGGCGGCGTTTTTCTCAGGCAAGCTTTCCTCCGGGCGCCTCTGGATCATTTTTTGCAAAAATGCGCACGGCTAGATGGGTGGCGAGCCAGACGGTGCCAAGCAGCAGTACGACTCCCAGAACGAGTTCCGCACCGATGGCGGCGATGCGCTGGAGAGTCGACTCGAACGAAGTAGCGTAATCCGTAGCCTCCACGAGAATGAACATCGCGCCGAGAGTCATTGCGACAATGAGAAACGTGGTCAACACGGAAGCGACGATCATTTTCATAAGTCTGGGGCGGTGCACCGAACCCGTACGGAGAAGGATAGCGCAACTGGGTGGAAATCAGAATGCGACGTCTGGACGAGGACAGGAATCTCGAAGCTCAGCACGAATCAAGCGCATCCCGGCGCAAACGCTTGGAGGATCAGCGTAAACCGGACCAGTCGTCGGCAACGAGGATGGAATCGCTAGGATTCGAGGGATCGTATTTCACGCTGGCGGGCTGGCCTGCGACCAGCCTCTCAAAACGGATCTGCCCTTCGAGGCCGGTGATGTCCTGCGCGGTGTGGTAGGTGACACCGGAAATCGCGTAACTGTAGGTGACAAGATGACGAGGCCTTAAATCCACGATCGGACGAGCTCGGGAACCGAAGAGTTTTCTTTGCACGTCGCGGGGCTCGGGCGGGTGTTCGGCCAACTCCACGACTTGCCCTTCCGCGATGCGCCCGATCTGGTTCAAATGCAGGCGCCGGCGGCGTTCCACATCCTCGGCCTCTTCCGCCGGGCGAAAGAAGGCGTAAGCGATCATGAGAATCGCCGCGATGGCTGCGCCGCCCATAGCGAGAACGAGTTTCCAGTCGGCAAACAGAGCTTTCAACTATTGAACCTCATGGGTGCAAATCGATTGTGCGGTGACGGCCCGTCGTGCAGCTGCACAGCCATGCTCTCGATGGATGAAAAACAGCCTAACCCCAAACGCGCCCCACAGGTGTGTATCTTACCGAAACGGTGGCAGCACGGCGAGACTAGGTGTGAGGGGCTTGCACCGGATTGCGCAACACGCCAATACCGCTGACGCGGACCTCGGCGACGTCTCCGGCGACGAGCGGGCCAACGCCCGCGGGAGTGCCCGTGGCAATCAAATCTCCAGGCAGGAGAGTCATGACTCGAGAGATCCAGCGGACCAGAAATGCCACCGGATAGACCATCAGAGACGTACGGCCGGATTGACGGAGCGCGCCATTAACATGTAACTCCACCAGCACATCCGCAGGATCGAGGTCCGTTTCGATGTGCGGGCCGACGGGACAAAACGTGTCGAAGCCTTTGGCGCGCGTGAACTGCACGTCGCTCTTCTGCAAATCACGGGCAGTGACGTCGTTCAGACAGCTGTAGCCAAGCAGATAAGAAAGAGCGTTATCAGAATCCTTGAGATGCGAACAACGGCGGCCCACGACCAGCGCCAACTCGCCTTCGTGCTCCACGCGCTGCGATTGCGGCGTGAGGACGATCGGCTCGTCGGGGCCGACAATCGCGGAAGGGGGCTTAAGGAAGATAAGCGGTTCCTTGGGCACTTCGTTTCCGAGCTCGGCGGCGTGCGCCGCGTAATTGCGACCGACGCAGACAATCTTTGTGGGTTCCACAGGAGCGAGCAGGCGGACGTCAGCCACCAGCCAGGAGCGCGAGCCTGGCGACCAGGTATTCCAGGGAGCACCAGAAATTTCGCGGACCGTTGCGCCTTCACGCAGACCGTACTGCGGAGAGGCGGCCTGCGACGTGGAAGAAGCAATTGGGACGAAGCGGCAAAATTTCATTCGCGATCAGCTCGGATGATGGTTGGGATGATGGTTGGCATGAGGAAGCGCGGAAGCCCGAGCGCGCCGGATGATCGTCCAGATCCAAGAGAGCGTCACGACGATCATATAGAGCACAGCGCCGAGCACGAAGATTTGAACGGCGCTGAACCGCGCCGCGAGGCCGCTGAAGTACATACAAAGAACACGATAAAAAAGGCTGAGAGTGACCCACGCGACCAGGCTGGAAGCAAGTAAATATCCCGGCATGCGCCAGAACCGGAGCACGGGAAATAATGCGATCAGCCCCAGAACGATCACAGCGGCGAGGTTTCGAGCGAGCGCAAATGGTTCGAGAAAGGGAACGCGATTGGCAACGATCACCCATCCGCCGAAGACCATCGAGAGGGCGAAACCAACGTACAGACCTGTACGCACAGCAGCGTTCCGGAAAGGATGGAACGTGTCATATGTGGGCAGGTGTGCACGAATGCTCATCAAACAGCGCTCTCCTGGATAGGTGCTTAGTTAAACCCAGAGCTACAGAGAAGGTTGCACAACATCCACAGCGGCCGCTGGGCTGCTGGCGTCACTCTCGTTGCCAGCACGGTCGACAGCAGTCACGGTGTACCAGTAGCGGTGGCCGGGCTCTACAGACGTATCACGATACGCTGGTGCAAGCAACAGATCAGGCGTAAGAAGCTCCCCTCGCTTGTCCTGTTGCTCACTACGATAGACGCGGTAGCCTGCCAGATCGGTTTCAAGATTAATGGACCAGGAGAGGTCCACCAGGACGGACCCCGGGCTGGCGCCGGGAAGAACCGCCGCAACCACATTCTGCGGAGCGCCCGGCGGAAATGTATCGCGCGGAGAAACAACGGCAGGCGCGGAATCCGAGGACTCAAGCGGGTTGCCATCGACGAGCACAACGCTTCTGACGATATATAGGTACGTTTTCCCGAAGTCGAAAACACTGTCGCGGTAGGAGCTTTCGTCCGAAGGCGCAAGCAAAACAAGTTGCAATTTATATTTGGCCTTTGACAGATCCGTCGCCGCAGCCTCGGCAGAAGAAGAATCAAGCTCGCCGCGATAAATGCGATATCCGGAAACTGCTCCGAGCGTATCGCCTCCAGAGGTGCGTTCAGGAGGCCTCCAGCTCAGTTCTATCGCTGGCTCGGTGACACGGACCTGCAAGGATGCGATCGCCTCCGGCACGGGAAACATGCGGACAGAAACAGTGTTGGAATCCCCCGAAGCGCGCTTTTTTGAAGCACGTGTTCTTACTACATAGATGAGAGCGCCACCCGGATGCGCGCGAGTTTCCGCGGGCGCAACCGGATCGACGAACTTCACGTGAGCTTCCGAGACGTAACTTTCCACCAGCGCACCAGGAATCGTGTAAACGACGCGAAATGATTTTGCGTCGGGGGAGCCATCCGGTTTCGGTGCGCCGCGAACGATTTCAACCGCTGGGGGAGATGCAAGGCGATCCCCCGTGATGGCCTTTGAAGGAAGGCTGAAAACGAGTTGCACGCCGTCGCCGGCCTGACGCGCGGCGAGATCCGTGATCGCCACTGGAACGGGCGGAGTTGGCGGGGTTGGCTCGCCGGGCGCGCCACAACCGGCGGCAAGCAGCGATGTAAGCCACGAAACTAGAAAAACGGAAGTTGCGCTGCGGGCCGTTTTCGTCTGGGGCGATCCAAGCTTCCGCAAGATTCGGAGTTCCATTTGCGATTTTCGGAGTTTACAGGATATAGCGGCTCAAATCCTGGTTCTTCACGATGTCCGCGAGTTGCTTGGTGACATAGGCCGCGTCCACCTTCACATTCTTTTTCTTGAGGTCGGGCGCCTCGAAGGAAAGCTCATCCAGAACTTTCTCCAGGATGGTGTGCAGGCGCCGCGCTCCAATATTTTCCGTAGACTCGTTTACGCTGGTGGCAAAGCGCGCGATGGCGGCAACGGCGTCCTCGGTGATGTTCAGCTTTACGCCCTCGGTATCGAGTAGGGCGACATACTGTTTGATGAGGGCGTTCTTTGGTTCTGTAAGGATGCGGATGAAATCTTCTTCTTTGAGCGATTGCAGCTCCACGCGAATCGGCAACCGGCCTTGCAACTCCGGGATGAGGTCCGAAGGTTTCGTCACGTGAAACGCGCCCGCGGCGATAAAAAGAATGTGATCCGTGCGAATCATGCCGTAGCGTGTGTTAACGGTCGTGCCTTCAATGATCGGCAAAATATCCCGTTGCACGCCTTCGCGCGAAACGTCCGGCCCGTGCCCGGATTCGCGTCCGGCCACCTTGTCGATTTCATCGATAAATATAATTCCCATCTGCTCGGCGCGCTCGACTGCAATGCGCGTCACCTGGTCCATATCAAGAAGCTTGTTTTCTTCTTCCTGAATCAAGTACTCGAACGCATCGGCAACGGACATCTTGCGCTTTTTCTTTTGCTGGCCAAAGAGCCCGGACAGGTTGGAGAACATGTCCTTCATGTTGACGTCCATGTCCTCGACGCCTTGATTGGAAATAATTTCAAACGACGGCATGGACCGCTCGCGCACTTCGAGGTCTACCATTCGCTGATCCAGCTTTCCTTCGCGCAGCTGGGCACGCAGCTTTTCGCGTGTGCGCTGCGTCTGTTCGCGCTGCGCCGCGGCCTCGATTTCTGTAGTTCCTGGAGCCGGCGCCGGGGATAGAGGAAGCAATAGATCCAGAACCCGCTCTTCCGCAGCCTGCTCGGCGCGGTCGGCAACCTCATCGAGCTTCTCTTCGCGAACCATGTCGATGGAAGTCTCGACGAGATCGCGGACCATCGATTCCACATCGCGGCCCACATAGCCGACTTCGGTATATTTCGAGGCTTCCACTTTGACGAAGGGGCAGCCGGCGAGACGAGCGAGACGCCGCGCAATTTCCGTCTTGCCGACGCCGGTAGGGCCAATCATCAAAATATTTTTCGGAAGGACATCTTCGGCGATCTCAGGCGGAAGTTTTTGACGCCGCACGCGATTGCGCAAGGCGACAGCGACAGCGCGCTTCGCCGCATTCTGCCCGACGATGTATTTGTCGAGCTCCGCGACGATTTCGCGCGGGGTCATATCGTCGAGCGCGGGGAGGAGCTGCTCCTCTTCTACAGGCGCCGCGGAGCCGTTGCCGCCAGGCGTGAAAACAATTTCTTTATCGGTCTTGCTGGCCATGAAGTGTCCAATCCCTTTGCGTGCTATTCCCTGCCGTGCACTCCGTTTGAAGCGCTGCCCGTTTGATGCGCGATTACGGCAGCGCGTATTATCGCGCGCCCACTAGATTTCTTCGACGGTAAAGTTTGCGTTGGTATAAATGCAAATCTCGCTGGCGATGCGCATGGCTTCCATGGCCAGATCTTTCGCGGCGAGCCTCGTATGTTTCATCAGCGCGCGCGCCGCAGCCAGCGCATACGTCCCACCGGAGCCGATGGCGCACAAACCATCATCCGGTTCGATCACATCCCCATTGCCGGAAAGTAGAAATGTGGATTTCGAGTCTGCGACGATGAGCAGCGCTTCGAGGTGCCGCAGCGCGCGATCCTTGCGCCACTCCTTCGCCAGCTCAACGGCGCCCTTCTGCAAATTGCCGGAGTGTTCCTGCAGCTTGCCCTCGAACCGCTCGAAAAGCGAAATCGCATCCGCTGTCGAGCCTGCAAAACCCGCGATGACTTTATCGTTGTAAAGCCGCCGCGTCTTCCGCGCGGTGTGCTTCATTACGTGATCGCCCATGGTCACCTGACCATCGGCGATCAGCACCACTTTATTTTCCTTGCGCACACACAGAACGGTAGTCCCGTGCATCTGCGCGCTTCCCTGACTGTTACGCATCCCATCATTATACAGCGGCTCTCCAGCCAAGGCACGCAGGAGCGCTCCCGCCCTGTCGCTCACCCGTTGGTCTACGCGGAGAAACTATTGAGGATTTTGGGGAATAGGAGGGGCCACCGGCGCCGAGCCCGGCTCACCGGGTGTGGTTTTGGCGAGCTCTTCAAGGTGGCTTCGCAGGACCTTGACCTCAAGCTGAATTCTCGTTAAATCATTAGTCACAGCTTCGATCTGCAACTGGATAGCTGCTTTCTTAGAACCTTCGGCAGCGGGAAGATCCTGGTTCAATCGATCCAGCCGGTCTCGCAGATCTTTGATCCGCTCTTCTTTGTCCTTAACCAATTGTTGCGTTTCCTCGGGCGTGGGTGGGAGTTTCATCGACAACCCAGCTTCCGCAATCTGTTTCGCAAGTTCGGCCTTTTTCACGGCCGCTTCGGCGTCGGCAGCTTGTTGCGCCTCTTTCTCTGCCTGATAGTTGTCCGCCGGAGATCGCAGAGAGACCACGTCGTCGTTGGTCCACACTTTCCTTTTCTTGGGCGCGGACGGATCTTGAGCCGGTGGAGAGGGTTGCGGAATCTGTTGCGGTTGCGAAGATTGCTGTTGCGCTTGCGAACTCTGCTGTTCCTGCGGCTGTCCGGCATACGCGAATTGTGATAAGGCAGCAGATAAAAATGCCACCCCTGCCGTGTAGAACAGAGCGTTGAGTCCTCGGAGAGGGATGCGAGAGTTCATTCAGAATCCTAGCTCTGTGGAATTTCGTGGAAGGACAAAACCCGGTACTTCCCCGGGGCTTGTACATACTGAACCCAGCAACTGCTGTAATAGATGCCCTGATTACCGAAACCCTCCCCGTTGAAAAAATTAGCCGTAGGCGATCCAAGTGAAGAAAGAGGATTGCCATGCACGTCGACGGTCGTAGCAACGAGCACGGCTCCATTAATCTTGCCCGTGCCTGGACTACTTTGCGACGAATAGAAAACACCCTTACCGATCACCAGGATTATCCCATTCCAAGAGGAATTTGGGTCGTAATCGAGCGTTCCCGTTACAAGAAGAATCCCATAGCCCGTGCCACTCCATCCGTTTTCTGTGAAATCTCCATTCACTACCACGGTCATCGGATTCGTTGCAGACATCCCCGCGGGCATCAGATTATTGGAATCGCTTTGCGTGACCGGCCCAACCAGCGTGACGTCCGCTGTTTGCGCGATGCTCGTTGCCAGAGAGTTGACTCCAGACAGCGTTTGCAGATTCGAGTTGATCGTCGGCGGGCCAGTTGGCGGCGAGTTACCAACGTAATAGACATTGGGTGAGTTACTTCCGGTGCCGGAAGCCGTAGACCCTTTAAAATCGTTGGCCATACCCCCAGCGATCCCGCTTTCGATGTTGTTGTAGCTTTGATCGCCGCTACCCGTATTGGTGAATCCAACTGCCCTGACCGCGGCCGGGCTCGAGTTGCCTGGCGCGCAACCGCCCGGGCCGGGCGAGAAATATGTGTCTGTGGCGTCTATGACGAAATTAGCTCCGATCGGCATAATGAACGGATACGTCAGATTGTTGCCAACGTTAGGGCCGTCCATTGTCAGCGCCGCCGGAAAATTGAGACTCTGGCCAGTCGGAGTAACCACGTATTGTAAGAGTTTTTGGCTGCCGTTCGGCAAGTAGGCCAACGCAGTGATTTGCAGCACTTGCACCGCTGTCGACGGAGGACTAAGGGCCTTAATCAGGCTGGGAGCCGGGTTGCCATAAGAATCGACCTGAGCCGGATTGTAATAAATCGGTATGGTGTTATCGTAAGCGCCGTCCGAGTCCACGTCCAGGTAGAGGGACTGCTCGGTTGCGGCGGTAATGCGTATCCACTTGTAGATCGGCCCAGGAAACCCCTGAATGTTGTTGTCCCAGACAGATGAAATAGATTGCCAGGATGCGCTGGAAGCCGCTTGATTGAATTCACTCTGGTATTCCTTGTCGTAATACGTATTGCTGGAGTCCCAAGGAACGATGGTATCGCCTGGCAAGCGGTTGATAACGTAGCGTGTCTGGCCAATGGGGAGGGGGGTGGGGATGAAGGAGGGATCTGTATTATTAAAGTACGTTGGATTCTTCGCGGACAAGCGTCCGCGAGCTTCCTCGAGACCCGCGAGCGCCGCATAGTACACAGTTGAGGACGACCGGTAGTTCGCGCCAAGAGCCGTTTCCGTGCCGGAAGAAACCAGCAAAGCAATCGCCACTACACTGATCAATAGCAAAACAAAGATCGCGATCAGCAGCGCGATTCCGCGTTCGGGGTGGCGGCGCATTTTGCGTTCTTTGTTCATTCTCGGTCTTTGCCCCTGCTCACTCGGCCTTCACTGCTGAACTGGATTTAGGCTGTGCCCGCGTCCATGTAGTTCGATCAGCCTCGGCTGGCCAGTCTGTGCATCCTTTGTAGGCGCCATAACGATGAGCGTAATTTCCACGTCGGTTACGTTCATCGGGGAATTGTAGGATCCCGCAGAAGCGCACGGCTGGGGTCCGAACGGCGTGTAGCACGTATAGCTGAAAACCGGTACCGGATTCCCGCCGGGAAACATGCTTGGATAGACTGCCTGGAATTGCGCGATTTGCGCCGGCGAAGCGTTGTTCATCACGTTTTGAACGTAAGGAACGAAGGAGGACTGTGTGGTCGAAGCAGGGTCCGCACCGCCGCCCACCTTATATGTCTGGCTACGAGCAAGAATGTTCGCGGGAGTCTGAAGCTCATAGCGCGTCCATTCGACGCCATCGTGCCGCCAAGGATCGACATCCCTTTCAACGATGATGTCAAAATCACCCGGAGTAGCGCAGGTCCCGCCTCCGCCCGTTCCAATCTGGCAGGGTGAGTTGGGATAACCGCTGGACCAGGCTATCGGCGTGATCGCATAGGAGGTGGGGTTGGGAAGGCTGGGCGAGATCGAAAACTGGCTTTGCGGAGGATAGCCGGAGCCGTTCACGTCTCGAACAATTTCGTCCAAACCGAAACGCGCTTCCTGGAAGGAATTCAAAACCTGCGATTCCGTCTGGTACCTTTGCTGAGCCACAGAGAGAAGCGCGAACGCGGCCCCGCAAAGCAAAATGAAAATCACGGCAGCGATCATCATTTCGATGAGCGAGAAGCCGCGTTCTTTCTGCCGGTGATGAACTCGTTTCATTTGTAAACGATCGTATCGAGAGTCACAGGATTGTAAATTCCGTTGCCGCCCTTTTTTCTCGCGCCCAAGATAAACCGCTTCGAAGTGACCGAGCCGCCGTTGGTTGTCGTGAGCACCGCCCACCGGACGTCATACACGACTTCAGCCGGATCGTTTGGATCGTGGTAGACGAAGCTGTAGTTCGTCACCGGGCTTGCGCTGAAGTCGATCACCAGTTGGTTATAAAACAGAGCCCAGGGGCTTCCTATAATTTGGCCGGGCTTGGTCGGATCTCCCAGATTGCACGTAAAGGTTTGTGTGTCGATGGTTTGGATAAACGCCGTGTAGTTGAGCGGCTGATTTAGAAATTGGTCCATCTGCCGCTGTGCAAAAACCAGTGCGGAAGAGTCGTTACGGTTTGCCGAATTCGAACCTATCGAAGCCGGCACCAATTGCGCCACCGCGACAATCCCCACCAGCAAAATCACAATGGCGATGAGAACTTCCGTAAGCGTGAATCCGCGCTCACTCCTCCGTGGGACCCTGCGCTTCTCGCGGCTGTGCGGATTCGTCATCACCTTGTCCAGCAACTTCACTCAACTCACTCTCTGCCAATTGCCGGCGGTGGAGGAAGTCCACACCTGCACGGCGCCGGACGGTAGCGTTATGACTGCGCGGTAGCCAGAACTTGGGTCGTTGGGATTCCCTAGATAAATGGCGTAAACGGTGGTGCTCGGAGGCCCCCCGGCATAGGGTACGACGACGCCGCGCTGGTCGTACATTATGCTGGCGTTGGATCCGGAAAGAACCGTCCACGTATAGGCGGAACTACCCACACCCAACGTGGAAATGATCGAACTTGGACTCGGCACAGAACTTGCCGGAAGAAGCGTGTCATTCCCCGCAATCGGGATCACCATTTGCGGCTCTGCGCCATCCGGTATGTTGTCGCCATTTGAATCTGCCCACACCGTCCAATTTGCTCCGTTCTGAAGGATCTGGAAGCTCACATGTGTGTTCTGCCGAATGGCATCGAATTTTGTGAACTTCAGCATCCCCGCCAATTGCGAAGCCGTGGAGTTAAGTTGATAGCTCTGCAGAGAGCGCAGTACCACGGGGACAGCCAAAGTGGTAATGACCAGGAGCACGGCCAAGGAAAGTACGAGCTCCACCAGGCTAAAGCCATTTCGTGGGCTTCGACGCGGGGACACGAAGTTGGCGTTCAGTATCATTTTGGAACAACACCCGTCAGGCCCACTCCGGCAGCTGCCTGGGAGCACGCCTAACCTACTAAGACTATTACATTTTATCAATAAAATCCCATAGAACGAGAGTACCCAAACCTGGGCCACCGTAACACTAGTTACTGGCAGTACTGGCAGTAGTTGGGAATCGTGGGAAAGTCTTGCGTTGAGGTTGCTTCTTTACCTTTGGGCTCGCGCCAGGGCAAGCAACTTCGCTCGTTGCGCCGGAGCCTCTATCCCATTAGCAATACACTGTTTACGAGAGTGAAAGATGTGCAACCGACATCGCCAGGCGGTGAGCGATGGCTTCAATCGAAATCATCGGATTGACGCCGGAGGCGCTCGGAAACGAGGACCCATCCATCACAAATAGATTCCGGACCTCCCAAGTCTCGCCTTCCGGATTGGTGGCAGAGGTTTTTGGTGATCCCCCAAGCCGGGCGGTGCCCATGATGTGAAAGGAGAAAAGCGCGAGGCGACCGGCGTCCCATCCTGCTCCGTCCATCGCTTGTGTAAAAGAATCCAGCGTTCCGTTGCGTCCAGGTTCATACGCGCACCATTTCGCATGCGGAGAAAAAATCAGCCGCGCGCCGGCAGCCTCAAGGATTCGGGCAGCGCCGAGGAATCCGCGGCGCAAATGCGCGCGGTCGAACGCCGACAACGCGTAGTGAGCTATGGGATTTCCTTCTTGATCGAGAGTGACGCGGCCTCCGTTGCGGTCTCGCAACAAAACTCCGATTGCTGTCGTGTGGGACAATTGCTCAAGCAGAGATCGATAGTGCTCGGGCTCACGCCAAGGCAACACAGCGACGGCGATCACCGGTTGCAGCGCCGTCGTTTCATACTTCACGCCATAATTTCCGGTGAGGAACCGGTGCTCATCCGAGTAGATCGCCTGCATCGTCCCTTCCCACGGACGGATCTCCTCCTCAAAGACTCCGCAAATATTCGACACCGGATGCAGGTGCAGGTGCCGGCCGATATTTTTGTTGCGCAATCCGGAACGGAGAAGCAGCGCAGGCGTGTGAATGGCTCCGCAGGCCACGATCACCGCCTTGCACCGAATGTTGACCCGGCAACCATTCTTCGCGCGTCCTTCTACGCCAACAGCCGTGCCGGCTTCGATGCGAACTCGCAGCGCGCGTGTTTCCGTAACAAATCGCGCGCCCGCACTTTGTGCGTCGGCCAGCCAGGTCTTCGTGCAAGATTGCTTCGCTCCCAGCGAGCACCCATACCCGCAATAACCGCAAACCTTCCCCTGGTCGCAACCAACAACGTTTCGCGGCATGGCCGCCGCATGCCAACCCAGAGCATTCAGCCCGCGCTGCAAGACCTGCTCGCGCGCAGAAACGAGGTTGTGGTCCAGGTTCACCGAGAGCCGCGCGCACACCGCATCGAGACTCCTCGTATACTCCGCACTCGTAAACCACGGCACTCCTGCCGCCGCCCACTCGCCACGCACATCGTCCGGCGTCCGAAACGAAGTGCAGTAATTGATGACCGTCCCGCCTCCGAGACACTCTCCCGCCAGCAGCCCCACGCTCTGATCGGCAGTCGCCGCAAACCCACCCTCCAGGTAAAGTCGCTGAAACCCGCCTAGCTCCGCGCCATCGAAATCACAATCATCGTAATAGCCGCCTGCTTCCAACACGATGACGTCTTTGCCCGCAGCGGCAAGAACCGCAGCCGCAACGCCTCCGCCCGCACCCGAGCCCACAATGCAAATGTCGCAAGACAATTCCGTTTCTGCAGCTGGAACGATCGGTTTCAACGCACGCGGTTTTGGCGGCTGCGCTCCAAGCGGGCCAGGGTAACCAATTTTTTCCCACACAGGACTTGCGGCTCCGTCTGCGCCCGGCAGCATGACGTAAAGAAAGCCCACAGCCTTCCGCAACGCCTGAAACGCGCCCCGACGGCGAGTAAGTGCACTGTCCGCCCAGGAAAGCAAAACGCGTGTGCGCAACTCGACCGGGAGAGCAGAAAACGAAGACCATCGACCTACGGTCAACACGCTGTGTAGGTGCAAATCCCAGAGATAGAGCAATTGCAGGAATTGTTTGCGGTCACCAGCTCGAGGATTCAGACCGATTGCATGGGCAATCGCCCCAGGGATCCCGAGCTCGGATGCGGAAGGCCAGCCGCCGGACGCCGGTGCAAACGTATCGCAGATCGAATGCAGCGCCCGCTGCTGACGCGGAGTGAGGTTCATCGAGAGCAGCCAGTCTAGCAAAAGCAGAGCGCGCTAACATGCTTCAACCGCAGCCCGCTCACCCGAGCGTGTCACTGGCATCTGTGGCTGCGCGATAAGATCAGCCCGTACGCATCCTTGTCTTGCGCACACACCGAGTGGCCGTTTCAGCGGTACCCTAATTATTAAAGTTCTTAGTTTTCTTGACGCCTGCGTCCGCTGTCTTCTTCTGGAGGCCGGACCTGTCGAAGTAATCGCTTGGGAACCCGGGATTGTATCTGCAGGACTCGTAAAAAAATTGCACTGCTCGACGCCCGTTGTGTTCCTTGCTGATCTGCATCGGGGTCCAGACAGTATCTTTCAACTGATAGTTGCTATAGATCGTGACATCGTCGTCCCGTTCGTGGGTCTCTTCGTTGATTGTAGTGACGACGCTGCGCACAAGAAGGCCCGTGTTATGGTCCACGGCTAGCCGAAACACCCGCCCTTCGCTATCCGTCAACTCCACCCAGTCCACTTCTTTCAGATCGACCGTATCACTGCCTCCATAGCGGTACGTCCAGCCCGGCTCCTTCAGGCGCAGTCTCAACACATTGTCGATGTTTCTCTTGACCTGTTCCTGAAATTCCGCGATGGAAGTAACAGGCAGTTCGGTGACGCCGCTCTTGTCCAGCGTCCAGCCGCGATCTCCGTTGTACACCGCTACGATGACCCCGCCATGCGACCAGTCAAGACCTTCGACGCCAATCACGGTATTAATTATGCTCTTCAGATTGTGGCTCTTCGCCGAATATTCCAGACGCGCTTTGTCCGGGTAGCGGCGATCCTCCGAAAAGGGAACTAAGGCGGGGCGCAACGGCTCTCCGTTGTGGCCGAACTGCGAGCGACCGCCCTGGCATTGACTCTCGCGGACTTCCAGATAACCGGGACCGCCCAAAGCGTTGATCACATGACTGAGAATCTGTTTCGCCTTGGCGGCGCTCTGCTCCGGCATCAACGTATCCGGATTCTGCGCAGCCGCTCGCGGCGCAAAGCTGACGCCGGCGAAAAGCACAGCAGCCGCGATTTGGGCAAGCTTCAGCCGCACAACACGGATCCTCCATTTACATTGATGACCTCTCCGGTAAGGAAGTTGGCCAGGTCCGACGCCAGAAACAAGATCGGCCCCGCAATTTCCTCCGGCGTCGCCGGTCGTCCCAGCGGAATCGCCGCTGCCACGGCTTTTGCTCCCGCCTTCGTTTGAATCACCGGATTGGACATATCCGTCGCCACCCACCCCGGCGCAACCGAATTCACCAAAATGTTGTGCTTCGCCAGCTCGGTCGAGAGCCCCTTGACCAGGCTGATCACGCCGCCCTTGCTCGCGCCGTAATGCGTGTGCAGCGATTCCCCGCGCTGCCCCGCCGTCGACGTAATCGGAATAATCTTTCCCGACTTCTGCTTGATCATCTGCGGTACGCAGAAATGAATGATTGAATAAACGCTCTTCAGGTTGACCCGCATCATTTCATCCCACTGCTTCTCGGTCATCTTCTCAATGGGCAAATCTTCGATATTCCAAATCCCCGCGTTGGCCACCACAATATCCAGCCGTCCTAGCCGCGCGATGCACTGATCCACCAATTTTTTGTTATCCGCGTGGCGCCCCGCGTCCGCCTTAAAGGCTTCGACCCGCGTTCCATGTTTCTTCGCTTCTTGCTCGATCTGCATCGCCGCGTCTTTGGCCTTGTTGTAGCTGAAAATCACGTCCGCGCCGGCCTGCGCAAACAGTTTGACGGCTGCCGCGCCAATCCCCCGCGAACCACCCGTAATCAGTGCCGCCTTGCCCGCAAGTGAAATCATCCAATCCCCCCAAAGTTTGAGAAACGAAACTCGGAAAGCAATAGCTCAAGCCTTTTGAACCGCCGCGCCACGCGCTGCCGCTACGAAATCGCGAAACAGCCGTTCCGAAAAGGCATCCCCAAACATCCGCTCCGGATGCCATTGAACGCCCACCACCCAATTCGCGTCGCCCGTCCACTCCACGCCCTCGATAATTCCGTCGGTCGAGTGCGCTGTCACCCGCAGATTCTTCCCCGGCTTCGCGATCGCCTGGTGGTGCGAACTGTTGATCTTTGCCCGCTCCCCCTCCGCCAGGTTAGCCAGCTTGCTCGAAGGCTCAAACCGCGCTCCGTGGATCGGATCGTCCTTGGGCTCCGGCGACACGTCGCTCTTCCGATGGGCCGTGGTCGTCCCCAACTCTGACCTCACATCTTGAATCAGCGTCCCGCCCAGATACACATTCAAGAGCTGGCACCCATAGCAAATAGCCAGGACCGGCTTCTTCTCCGCAAACGCATGCGCCAGGATGGCCCGGTCCCCCTCTTCGCGAGGCAAATCGGCAGGAGCGGACTTGCCCTCATTGACCTCCCCGTATTCCGACGGCTCCACATCCGCCGGGCTTCCCGGCAGGACATACGCATCCATTGACGGGATCAGTTGCCGCTGCTCGTTTCCATCTCCAAGTGGGATGAGTACTGGTTCGCCCCCCGCCTTCCGCACCGCTTCCTCATAATTGGCGATCTTGGGGCGATTGTTCTGCGCTTCCTTTTCAGACGTTCGCCAGGGGATGCCCACACGGGGCCGGATGGGAGTTTCGGGGTTCATGGAAACTCAAATCCTAGCATTCGCGGGAGAGTGCGGCAACCCGGCCCTTGCGGCTCCTACGACCCCAAGACGGGTACTCGATCAAGCTTGTGGAGGCTTGTCCTTGCGGATAAACCCGTCCAGACAGAAGTCCGGACGCTGAAAAAACGGCGGGAGCGTCGCAAAACGGCTCGTGAGACTGTCGATAGAAGGCGCTCGCAGCGTCACATGCCCCAGTTTGCGCCCCGGGCGAGGCTCTTTGCCGTAAAGATGTAAATGGGCCGAAGGGATCGCGAGCACCTGCGCCGATTCCGGCAGCTCCCCGATGAGATTGATCATGGCCGAAGCCCCAATCGCCATCGTGGAGCCCAGCGGCAGCCCGCAAATCGCCCGCAGATGGTTCTCGAACTGGCTGGTCACCGCGCCCTCGATCGTCCAGTGGCCCGAATTGTGAACCCGCGGCGCCATCTCGTTCGCCAGCAGCTTGCCGCCGCACTCAAAGAACTCAATTGCCAGCACACCCACGTATTTCAATTCTTCGAGCACCTTGCGCGCCGCGTCCTCCGCCGCCTTCTGTATCTCGGGAGTGACTCCCGGAGCAGGCGCCAGCGAAAGCCGCAGAATCCCGTTACGGTGATGATTCTCCACCAGCGGATAGAACGCGGTCTCGCCGCCCTTGCCCCGAACCGCGATCACGGAGAGCTCCCGCGTGAAGCTGATAAATTTCTCCGCAATGCACGGCTGCTTGGGCAATCCTTCCTTGGCGGTCTTCACATCCTCCGCCGTCCGCAATACCCATTGCCCTTTGCCGTCGTACCCCATCCGCCGCGTCTTGACTACCGCGGGCAGCCCCACCTTTTTGATCGCAACATCCAGGTCATACGCCACCGGCACCGAAGCGAACTCCGTCGTGCCAATTCCCAATTTCTCGAACAGTTGCTTTTCCTTCAGGCGGTCTTGCGCCGTCTCCAGCGCACCCGGCGGCGGAAAAACGGCCACCTTCTTGGCCAGATATTGCACCGCATCCGCGGGAACGTTCTCGAATTCGTAGGTGACGACTTCCAGCCCGTGCGCAAACTTCTCCAGCGCCGCGCGATCCGTAAAATCTCCCGTGACTCGCGGCGCAATCCGTCCTACAGGCGCTTCGGGAGATGGGTCGAGAAAACGGAATCGCAGCCCGAGCGGATAACCCGCAAGTGCCAGCATGTACCCAAGCTGTCCGCCGCCCAGGATCCCGATGCTCACGCGCGCTTCCTCTTCTTCTGCAGCCCTTTTTTGCGAGCAGGAAACGCGGCGGACGGATCAGGATTGGCAAGAACGCGTTCGGTCTGGGTTCCCCGGAATTGACGCAGCGCCTCGCGAATGTGCGGGTATTTGCCGCCAAGAATGGCAGCGGCAAGCAAAGCGGCATTGATCGCCCCAGCTTTTCCAATAGCCAATGTGCCGACCGGAATGCCGCCCGGCATCTGCGCAATGGAAAGCAGCGAATCGAGCCCCTTCAAAGCCTTCGACTCCACAGGAACGCCGAGTACAGGCAGCACCGTTTTCGACGCGGTCATTCCTGGCAAATGCGCTGCGCCACCCGCGCCAGCAATAATCACTTCGATCCCGCGCTCCTCCGCGCTCCCCGCATATTCAAATAGCAGGTCCGGCGTGCGATGAGCAGAAACCACGCGCTTCTCGTAAGGCACGCCAAGCTCCTCAAGCGTCTTAACGGCGTGCTCCATCGTCTCCCAATCCGAAGACGAGCCCATGATTACGCCCACGAGTGGATGTGCGATCGCAGGTTCCCCTCCGCGCATTCGCCTAGGGGAGCGCTTATATACCTTGGAAGTTTTTCTGATCATCGCCATTCAGTGCGTCGGGAAGAACTCTACCGGAACCCGAGCGGGATATTCTACGGTGTTTTTCAATGCGCGGCGACCTGCGCGCGGCTTTTCCAGTAATGGCGTAGTTGCCCGACAAGATAGAGGGACCCGGCCACAATCACTGCGTCTTGCGGAGCGGCCCGGTCCAGCGCGTACTCCAGCGCAGCTTCCGGCTCGGGAATAATTGTGAAGTGCGCGGCGTGGTGAGAGGTAATCTCTGCCAACTGCGCCACGGAAATGGCGCGCATCGTGCCCGGTTGCGTGAACACCACTTCCGCCGCGTGCGGAAAAAGAACGCCGGCAATTTCATCGACAGCCTTGTCCCGCAACGCTCCAAACACCAGCCAAATCTTTCGGCCGGCAAGGTTCTGCTCCAAAAATGCCGCTAGCTCTCTTGCCGCCGAAGGATTATGCGCGCCGTCCAAATACACATCCGGCTCCGACTGCACCTTCTCCAGCCGCCCCGGCCAAACTGCTTCTGCGATTCCTTGTGCAACGGCCTCGTCCGAAATGCGATACCCGCGCTTTTGCAGATAACGCGCCGCCGCCACCGTATTCAAGCTGTTTTGTATCTGGAATTTTCCAGGCAGCCGCGGTGCAAGCTCCATCGCCCAACCGGACTCCATCTCCGTGACGAGCGCGCGGCCGCACCCATTCTCCATCCATTCGTTTTCGATGCGAAACGCACTTGCCGTCTCGATCACCGTACAGCCAAGCTCCCGCGCACGCGCCCGAATCACCGCCATCGCTTCCGGCCGTTGCTCCGCCAGGACCAGCGGCACGCCGCGCTTGAGAATCCCCGCTTTCTCCGCCGCAATTTCCGCCAGCGAATGCCCTAGAAAATTTTCGTGATCGAAATCCACGCGCGTGATGACGGTAATCGCCGGGCTCAAAATATTCGTCGCGTCCAGCCGGCCTCCAAGTCCCACCTCGAACACGCCAAAGTCCACCCGCGCGCGCGCAAAGTATTCAAACGCCATCGCCGTCACACATTCGAAGTACGTCGGATGCGCGCGCAGCCGCCCCGCCGCCAGCAACTCCTCGTTCAAAGCCTGAATCCGCGTAAACGTTTCGGCAAACGCCTCGTCGCTGATCTCTTCCCCGTTCACGCGAATACGCTCGTTGATCTTTTCCAGGTGTGGCGAAGTATTCAGCCCCGTCCAAAAACCCGCGCGCCGCAGAATCGATTCGAGAAACGCCGCCGTCGAACCCTTCCCATTTGTTCCTGCAATATGCGCGGTCGGATAAGCGCGGTCCGGCCGCCCAAGCCGCTCGGCAAGAATCGTTATGTTTTCCAGGTCGAATTTCGCCGCCGCCGCTTGCGTAGGCGCCGCCAATTCCCTTCCCAGCGAAAGCAAATAGCGGACCGCGGCTTCGTAATTCATTTCAGTTCAAAAGAAGATCGAAGGAATTGGAGAGAAACGCTTTCAGGTCCTTGCGGTGAACCACCGCGTCGAGAAACCCATGTTCCAGAAGAAATTCCGAGCTTTGGAAACCCTCGGGAAGTTTTTGACGGATAGTCTGCTCAATCACGCGCGGCCCCGCAAACCCGATCAGCGCCCCAGGCTCGGCGATATTGATGTCTCCCAGCATCGCGAAGCTGGCCGTGACGCCGCCGGTCGTCGGATCGGTGAGCAGAGAAATGTACGGCACTTTTGCTTCATCCAGCCGCGCCAGCGCCGCCGAAACTTTCGCGAGCTGCATCAGGCTGATCGTGCCTTCCATCATGCGCGCCCCGCCGGAACACGAGACGACCACCAGCGGCTGCCGCGACTCAATCGCCAGCTCAATCCCTCGCGTAACCTTCTCTCCCACCACCGCGCCCATTGAGCCGCCGATAAAACTGAATTCCATCGCGCAACATACGACCCCGCGGCCATTCAGCCGTCCTTCCGCTGTGATGACCGCATCGTTCATTCCCAATTTCTTGCGCGCTTCCTTCAGCCGCGTGGCGTAGGGCTTCGTATCCACGAACTTCAGAGGATCGGTCGATGTCATCCCGGCATCGTGTTCCGTCCAGCGCGAATCGAACAGCATCTCCAGCCGCTGCTTGGCGTTCATCCGGAAATGAAATTGGCACTTCGGGCAAACGTACAGGTTGGCTTCCAAGTCCTTGCGAAACACAATTGTGCCGCAGGACTCACACTTCGCCCACAACCCCTCCGTGCGCACGCGGCGCTCTTCCGGAGGCGTGGCCGCATCGATCGATTTCTTGTCGCGCTTAAACCAAGCCATAGGAAAAAGTTGAAAGTCGTCCGCTCGTGGTCGCTACCAAATCCCATTCCAAAAACGAGGCTACGGGGCCACCTCCCCGCGCCGCGACTAGTAGTCAATCCCCCGCTGAGCCAGTATACCCTTGGTGTACGGGTGTTTCACCTCGCGCATCTCCGTAACCAGGTCCGCCACCTCGACCAGCTGCGGATGCGCGTTCCGCCCCGTACAAATCACGTGCACGCGCTCGGGCCGGTTCTTCAGCGCCTCCACCACTTCCCCCGCGTCCAGCATCTTGTAGCTGATCGTATAATTAATTTCGTCCAGCACGACGAGGTCGTACTTCCCCCCATAAATCGCGTCGCGCCCCGCTTCCCAGCATTCCTGAGCGAGTTTGATGTCCGCAGGATCGGTTTCGGCACCGCCGATTTTCACGAATCCCCGCCCCATCGGCCGAATTTCAAACTTATCGTCGCCCAGCATTTTCGCCGCGTCCAGCTCCCCGTAATGCCACGAGCCCTTAATGAACTGCACCATCAGCACGCGCAGCCCCTGCCCCACCGCGCGAAACGCCGTCCCAAGCGCGCAAGTCGTTTTCCCCTTGCCCGGCCCGGTGTAAACAATCAGCAGTCCTTTTTCTTCCGGCATATATAACCGCTCCGCAAAAGAATTGGCGCGATGGAAAGCACTAAAGTGTGAGGAGTGCGGCCAGAAAGGTCAAGCAGCCACGGCGCTCTGGCAACATCGTTATGCCAGCTGTAGGCGCTTCACCAGTTCGGCGGCAATCGTCGCGATGCGTTCCTGGGTTGCGGCTGGCAGTGCTGTTTTTGGCTTGGCGTGAGTATCGCGGAGAACGATCCAAAGCCCTGGGCGGTATACCTCATCATCGCCAGGGCAGATCGCGCCCGTGAGCTGCGTAAGTTCAAGGGCGAATGGCGCGGAATGCGTGAAATCAAGATTCGCATGCTCCGGCGAGTTGGCCTGGAACGGCGGATGTGCCAGAAGATCCATCAATACGCCCCGCGCGTCGTCGACCAGATCGCGGAAGCCTTGGGAAACGAGGATGGCGTCGACGTCGCGGGGCGTGGGCTGGTCGAGTTGCAGCAAGTCGTAATCGGGCAATGGCTTTTCCAGAGAAATTTCTATTGCCGCGGAGGGTTGGTCCTGATCCGGAATCACGCGCATGGACATGGTGCGTAACGTTTTACACCAGAGCGGCTATTTCGGATAGGGGCTGCCGGAAAGGATGGCAAAGGCGCGGTAGAGTTGCTCGGCAAGCATGGCGCGCGCCAGTTCATGCGAGTAAGTCATGGCGCTGAGGGAGATTTTTTGCGGGACGCGCTCGCGAAGCTCCGTGGGGAAACCGTCGGCATCGCCGCAAACGAAAATCAGTTCGCGAGTTCCGCGGTCACGCATTTCGCCAAGCCACTTGGCAAATGCCTCGGAGCCGTAACTCTTCCCCGCCGCATCGAGCAGAACGGCCGTGGCGGCGCGATCTGCATCGAGCTTCTTGATCGCGGCCTCTCCATCACGAACTTCCGTGATTTCGATCGGCGACTGCCTCCCGATCCGCTTTACGTAATCGTCAATCACCGCGCGCATTTCCGCGCGCCGCGTTTTGCCGAGCATGAGCAGCCGTATCTTCACTTCAGGCCGTATTTTTTGCGTTTTTCGAGGAGGGTTTTGCGGCTGATGCCGAGGGCTTCGGCGGCCCGGCTGATTTTGTAGTGCGTGGCTTCGAGCGTGGCGGCGATCACCTCGCGTTCGACGTCTTGCAGAGAACGCAGTCCGGCGATGGTGCCGGCGGCTCCGGAAGCCGCGGCGCGAATGTTGTCGGGAAAATCGGCGGGCTCGAGCGTGTCGCCATGCGAAAAAACGACGGCGCGTTCGAGCGCATTGCGAAGTTCGCGGATATTGCCGGGCCACGTGTAGGTGGCGAGCATGCGGCGCGAAGGCTCGCTCAAGTGCGAGCCGGGGTGGGCATGGATGGAGCGCAACGTCGCTAATAAATGATCCGCGAGAGGAAGGATGTCGGCGCGGCGGTCCCGCAGCGGCGGGACGGTGAGTGCGAGAACATTGAGGCGGAAATAGAGGTCTTCGCGGAAGTGGCCGCTGGCCACAGCGGCCGTGAGGTCGACATTCGTCAAGGCTACGACGCGCGCTTCAATGCGCAGCGTTTCGGTGCCGCCGAGCCGCTCGAACGAGCGCTCCTGCAAAACGCGCAACAACTTGCCCTGCGCACCGGGAGTGAGCGCGGCGACTTCGTCGAGAACAATCGTGCCCGTGCCGCCGAGTTCCAGACGGCCGAGTTTGCGCTCGACCGCGCCGGTGAATGCGCCGAGTTCGTGGCCGAAGAGTTCGCTCTCCACCAGGTTCGGCGGAAGGCTGGCGCAATCGATTTTCAAAAAGGGAGCGTCCCGGCGGGGACCAAGTTCATGAACCAGCCGCGCGAGATGATCTTTGCCGGTCCCGCTTTCGCCGCTGATGAGAAGCGTTGTTGCCGCGGTGGCGACCTTTTGCGCGAGTTCGAGAAGACGCTGCGAAGCAGGGTCCCCCGCGATCCACGGCAATCGCTCCGTGCTCATTTGGAATAGGCTTCGCCGGCGGCTTGGGTCCCGTCGAAAGAATCCATGGAATGGTTTCGAGCAGCGACGTCCGGCTCGTCGGGAATCACGAGCTTGGGCGAAGCTCGCCAGAGCCGCTCGAGATCGTAATAGCGCCGTGCCTCTTCGCTGAAGACGTGCAGGATGAACCCGCCAAAATCGATCAGCGCCCACTCTGCCGAGCCGCGCCCTTCGCGGTGTTTCGGCGAGCGCTGGAGATGTTTTTCGAGTTGCTCTTCGACCTCACTGCAGACAGCTTGCACCTGCGGTGTGCTGAAGGCCGTGCAGATGACGAAGTAATCCGTGAACGCGCCGACGCCGCTCAGGTCGAGCACGGTAATTCCGGAAGCTTTTTTGTTTTGCGCGGCTTCGACAGCGAGGCGGACGCCTTGTGGCAGGGTTTCTAATTTCACCGGTATAGGCCTTGTTTAAGAATGTATTCCTCGACGCGCACAGAGACAAGCCCGTGGATGGACTGGCCGCGGTTGGCGCGCCGGCGAATGTCGGTGGCGGAGACGTCGCTGGCAACGCTTTCGAGAAGGTAGACGCTCGTAGCGCGCAGGTGAGCGACGACTTGCGATGGCGGCGTATCGGGTTCTTTCTTTGCGTCGGGGCGCGCGATCAAATCCGGCGGGATCACTAGCCGTAGCGCTTCGGCGCGAATTCCCGGGCGGTTGGCGACGATGAAATCGCAGAGGCCGAGAAGCGTTTCGTATTCTTTCCAGACGGGAATATCGAGAAACGCGTCGGCGCCGATGATGAAAAAAATCCGGTCGCCCTGGTGGTTATACGCGTGGCGGAAGTAGCGCACCGTGTCCACGGAGTAGTGGAGCTGCGTGCCGCTGAAATCTTCGCCGGCTTCGGCGAGCGATGGAACGAAGTGCGGATGCTCCGCGCATGCGAGCGAAGTCATCGCGAAGCGGTGCGGGAAAGGAGCGAGGTGCTGTTTGAGTTTGTGCGGCGGCCGGCTCGCGGCTATGAAATGCATTTCATCGAAATTGAAGCGGCGGTCGGCGGCGCGAGCTACAGCCAGGTGGCCGTTGTGTATCGGGTCAAAGGATCCGCCGAAGAGCGCGATGCGTCGTGGATGAAGCTTGGCGGCGGTGCGATGCGCCTGCGCGGTGGTCAATGCGCCTCCCAGGAGGTGACTGTGTCCCATGTTCTCACGAATTTTTGATCGGTGCGGGGAGGGAATCGTTGCCTGCCGCGTTCTCGTCAATTTCTCCTGAGCTGTCTGGCAAGTCCAACGTCGTTTCGGGTGCAGGACGGGGAATTTTGTCGAGCGCGTCGGCGATGGAGCGAACGAGATCTTTCACGCCGTCACCGGCAACAGCGGAGATTGAGTGGAATTCCAGTTTTCGCTCTTTACAAAAGACCTGTAGCTCTTCAAGGCGCGTTTTGTCCGTTGTGGCATCCAGTTTGGTGGCAACGACGATCATCGGTTTTTCTATGAGTGAAGGACTGAAAGCTTCCAGCTCTCCGTTGATAACCTGGAAGGAGTGGACGGGGTCATCGACATTGGAATCGCTCGTGTCGATGAGATGCACGATAAGGCGCGTGCGTTCGACGTGGCGGAGGAAACGAATGCCCAGGCCTGCGCCAAGATGCGCGCCTTCGATGAGACCGGGCAAATCGGCGACGACGAAGGTGCGGCCGAGTTCGGTGCCATGGCCGCCTGTGCCGCCGTCGGCATTCACTACACCGAGATTTGGCTCCAGCGTCGTGAAAGGATAGTTGGCGATTTTCGGGCGCGCCGCGGAAATCACGGAAATCAGCGTGGACTTTCCTGCGTTCGGAAAACCGACGAGGCCAACGTCAGCGAGAAGTTTGAGTTCAAGGCGAAGATGACGTTCCTCGCCGGGAAAACCATCTTCGTGCTCGCGAGGAGCTTGATGCCACGGCTTGGCGAAATTTTGGTTGCCGCGTCCGCCGCGTCCACCTTGCGCAATCAGTACGCGCTGTCCAGCGACGGAAAGATCGGCAAGAGTCTCGCCCGTTTGTCCATCGTAAGCGAGCGTGCCGACGGGAACCTGCAAAATCATGTCTCCGCCGGAATGGCCGGTGCAGTTCGAGCCTTCGCCATGCCGCCCGCGATCGGCCTTGAACTCGCGATTGTAGCGGTAGCGCAGAAGCGTGTTGTCGTTCGGGTTCGCTTCGAGATAAATACTGCCGCCGTGGCCGCCATCACCGCCGGATGGGCCGCCTCGCGGAACGTATTTTTCACGGCGAAAGGCCACGCAGCCATTGCCGCCGTCGCCAGCCTTTACCAGTATTTTTGCTTCGTCAACAAACACGAGAATCACACTCCCAGAGAACGGGCCGAAAAGCGGCCACCCTTAAGAAGGATAGCAGAAGAAGAGAGGCATGATGGAAACGCCCGAGCAGCGCGGGCGACTAGTTGACGGCTGGCGCGGGCTCGGTTAGCTTGGCGGGCTCGACGCTGATGAAGCGGCCGTGGCGGCCGCGGTCGGTGAACTTCACCACGCCAGTGACGAGCGCGAAGAGCGTGTCGTCCTTGCCCTGGCCGACATTTTCGCCCGCTTGATGGCGCGTGCCGCGCTGGCGAATGAGAATCGTACCTGCATTGACGAGTTGGCCGCCGAAGCGCTTTACGCCGAGCCGCTGTCCGTGAGAATCGCGGCCGTTTGTAGAGGAGCCGCCGCCTTTCTTATGTGCCATGACTTATTTCCTTATCTCGATTTCGGGATGGGCGCAGCATGCTGCGCCACTACAAATTTCAACACGCGATGTCGTTATTAAAGCTTGATGTCGCTGACTTCTACGGCCGTGAAATTCTGACGGTGGCCGCGGGAAATCTTGTACTGATTGCCCTTTTTGAACTTGAGCACGGTGATTTTCTTGGCGCGGCCTTGCGCTACGATCTTGCCGCTCACGCTGGCTTTGGAAGCGTCGCCTCCGAGGACCACTTTCTTTTCGTCGGTGTGGACGGCGAGAACCTTGCCAAACGTCACGTTTTCGCCAACTTCGCCCGAGACGCGCTCGATACGAATGGTGTCGCCCGGTGCGACGCGGTATTGCTTACCCCCGGTTTGAATAACGGCGTACATCTGCCCTCCAAGCTGTAGAGACAAACGTTGATTATACGGGCGAAGCGGACCTCACGTCAACGAAGTATCTCAAGCTGCGTAGGTGGTTAGGCTGATAACGAGAGCCGTGCCGAGAACGATTCGACGTTCGGCATCGTCTTGGAGCGGGGCGAGAGAGCGCAGCCATCGACTGATGCGCCAAAAGGAGAAGGCTGGCCTCGCTGGTCAACAATATCTGGGCCCGCCCCCACATTTTGCGTAAACGCTGATTCTAAAGGTAGATAAAGTGCCGTGTTTTGATGTACTTTTGTAAGTGCTGATTCTGAATGGCTTAGCTCCACCAGTCATACGCAACTTTTGTTCGGTTTCGGAGTTTAACTAAATGGGTGCTTCAGAGGGAATGAGACACCTGAGAGCACTTAGGTCCGAGGCGGTAGAAGAGGCAGTTCGGATCCAGCAAGGATAGAGACCATGAGATATTTCAAATATTTGGCGTTACTGGCTGTTTTGGCTTTTGCGGCAGCGGCGCCGTCCCAGGCACAGGTTAGGGTTGGCATTGGAGTTGGGCCCGTGTACGGCGGCTATGCTGCACCTGTTTGCGCGTACGGATATTACGACTATGCGCCGTATGCATGCGCTCCGTATGGCTACTACGGCCCTGATTGGTTCGCAGGCGGCGTATTCATCGGCGCAGGACCCTGGTTCCATGGATACGGACGCGGCGGGTATTGGGGCCGCGGCGGCTACTACGGTCGTGGCGGCTACTATGGGCGCGGCGGCTACGGTAATGGCTATCGAGCCGGATATGGCGGCGGATACCGCGGAGGAAACGTGCGTGGTGGTTACAACGGCGCCTTCCATGGTAACGCTGGCGGCAGTTTCCGCGGTAACGCCGGTGGATTCCACGGTAATTCTGGTGGCGGATTCCATGGCAGCGCTGGCGGCGGATTCCATGCAAGTGGAGGCGGGTCCCACGCTGGTGGTGGAGGCCATGGCGGCGGTCACAGGTAATTGACAAAGATTCATCCGAAAGGAAATGGAACGGCTGGCGGCAAATGCTGCCAGCCGTTTTTGTTTGTGCGCGCGGATGGAAGGAGTTGGCGCATGCCGCTGACAGCTCACAGCCGACAGCTGACAGTTACAGAGCCGGATTTGTCTGCACAACCGGCGACACAAGGTTATTCATAGCGAGGACATTGCGGGTCGTGTATTGAGTCTGGGAAATGTCTGTCGTACTGTACAGCGCGTGAGTCTCTCCGCGAACGGGCTAAAATTGCACTCGGCATCCCCGCATTCCCTTCCGAGGCCACGTTAAGTGCCGACTCTGGAATTTGTTCAGTCGCCGCATGCGTCGGGAATTAGCCCCGTTACGATCCACTACCGGGAGTTTGGGAGCGGGAAGCCGCTCGTTTTTCTTCATGGAGGATGGGGGTACGGGGTCTATCCCTTCGATGAACAGATCGAGGCGTTTCAGAGGGATTGCCGGATATTGATCCCGGATCGCTCGGGCTATGGACGGTCGACACGAGTGGCAGAAGCGATGGCGCTCGACTTTCATCAGCAAGCGGCGGAGGAGACGCTTGCGTTTCTGGATGCGCTGGAGATCGAACGAGCTGTGTTCTGGGGGCACAGCGACGGATCGGTGATCAGCGCAAAGATTGGGATGACGGCACCGGAACGCTGTGAGTGTTTGATTTTGGAAGCGTTCCACCTGCTTAAGAGGAAGCCCGGATCGCGGGCGTTCTTCGAGCGATTTGCGGCGCACCCGGAAGATCTGGGTGAGGAGACGAAGAGATTGCTAGCGGCAGACCATGGGGAAGATCGGTGGCAGAAAGTGCTGCGGCGGAATTGCACGGTATGGTTTCAGATTGCGGATGCGGTGAAGCGTGCTGATGAGGATTTGTATGACGGAAGATTGGGCGAGATTCGAGTGCCAACACTCTTTCTGCATGGGAGACTCGATCCGCGAACGGAGCCGGGAGAGATGGACCGGGTGCGGAGGGAGATGCCATCGGCGGCGATGAAGTTCGTAGAGAACGGGAAACATAGCCCGCATAGCGAGGAGGCGGCGTTTGCGGAGTGCAATGCGGTTGTTGGGGAGTTTTTGAAAAGACACGTCGATTGAGCGCAAGCAGAAGAGAAGCACGAGAAAACGGAAGAGAAGCGAAGAAAAGCGGCAGCAGAGCTGCCGCACTCCACATCAGAAGTCGAAGCGGTAGCCGATGATCATTTTGGCGATGAGATGATCGGTGGAGGCGGTGATGCCGACGCCAAGGCCGAAATTTACCTCCCACTTCGGCGATAAATTCAGATCGATAGCGGGAAAAATCTGGTGCTGCTGAAGGCGCGTGGGGAGGAAGTCCGTGGCCGGGCCGACGGAGCCGTAATATTCGATGCCTCCGGTGATTTTTTTTGTGAAGTCATAACTGATTTTTACGTTCGGCGAAAAGACGAAACCCTGGCCGACCGTTTGGCCGTGCAAAGAGCGGTCGAAGGTGGGATTGAAATCGAGATACCAGCGGCCGAGCTGCTTGTCGATGATGGGGCGCATTTCCCAAGTCCAGGTGTCAGTGGAGAAAGGACGGCGCTGGTAGCCGACTTCGTTGGAGAGGCTCAGGCCGACGGGCCATTTCCACTTCTTGGGGACGCTGATGCGGGGCCGAATGTGGTCACCGACCCATTGAACGCCCAGTCCATTGCGCTCGGAAGTGAAAATGTAGAAGCCGACTTCAAGCCAGTCGGTGAAGCCGTGCGTAATTTCGATAGTTTCGTGCTCGGCATGGTTGGTGGGATAGAGGCCGTCGGAGATGGTTTTGGTGCCGTCGACGGTGAAATTGCTATGGAGTTCAACCATGGTGTGATGGGGTTCGACGAGGTCGTAGCTGTAGACCTGGATTTCGTAGTTATCCTGGGCACGAACCGGCCCTGGAAGGCCAAGAAGTGAGCCAACAACTAGCGTGAAGGTGAGAAGCGTGAATTTGCTATGCACTGGCCGATGCCTCATCCGTTTCCCGGACAGATTATCCCGCTTCGTTTGATTCGGCAAAACAGGCGAGGGAGTACAGCCAAATTGAAGACTTGGGAGGAGATGAGACTTCAGGCGTGGGGATGAGCCTTATCGTAGATGTCCATGAGCTGGCGGATGGAGGCGTGGGTATATTTTTGAGTAGTGGAAAGGGATTGATGGCCGAGGAGTTCCTGGATGGCGCGAAGGTCGGCGCCATCGGCCAGGAGATGCGTGGCGAAGGCGTGGCGGAGAGAGTGCGGGTGCAGGTCCCAGTTGACGTTGATGAGGCGGACGTATTTTTTGACGATGCGGCCGACGGAGCGCTGGGTGAGGCGGCAGCCAGTGTAGTTGAGGAAGACAGCTTCGGTGTGAGGAGCGTCGCGATGGCGGCCTCGCGTGGCAGAGGCTTGCAAGAGGAGCTGCTCGCGGAGCGGCCAATATTTATCGAGCGCTTCCTGGGCTTTGGTGCCGTAAGGGACGATGCGTTCCTTATCGCCTTTACCGCGGACGCGGAGGACACGTTCTTTTTGGTCGAGGTCGGCGTAATTGAGGCCGGTGAGTTCGCTGACGCGAAGGCCGGCGGCGTAGAGGAGTTCGAGGAGGGCGCGGTCGCGGCGGAGGAGCAGGGCTTCGTCGGCAAGTTTAGCTGGCGCGCGCGGCGAATGATCTGGTTTCGATGACGCGCGTTTTTGGGGAGGCTGACCGCCGCTGCCGGAGGCGGGGCCCATCGCTGCGAGTTGATCGAGGAAACCAACCATCTCTTCGGCGGTGAGTACGGAGGGGATGCGTTTGGGAAGCTTGGGAGTGGGCACGAGGCGCGCGGGATTTTCGAGCAAGTGGCCTTCGCGGACGCAATATTTGAAGAAGGAGCGGAGCGCGGCGAGTTTACGCGCGATGGAGCTTTTTTGCAGGCCCTGGTCGTGGAGGTGGCCAACGAATTCGCGGATGGTGTTGTGCGTGACGGCGGTGAGAGCGGGAGGCTCGAGACCGGGGGGAGAAAGATAGGCGATGAATTGGCCAAGGTCCTTGCCGTAATTGGAGATGGTGTGCGGCGAGGAGTTTTTTACGGCGCGAAGATATTCGAGATATTTGGCGATAGCAGTCTTCATTGGGGGCCGGGACACGGCTACTTTTCCGTTACTGATTATAGGACGGCTATAGGCGGGGCGGGTAGGTAATCGGCGCAGGTCGGCATCTTGGCCGGCATCATGGCGATGCCGGGGCGATCACAATCCGGTGTTTATAACTTTGTTTTTGCGGCGTTTTCGAGTATCCGTCGAAACCGGGAGAGTGATACTCTCGTCTCAATTAACAGATATCTAGATGGCAAGAAACCGGCCCGAGGCAGGAAGGGCTGACCACTTGGACCCACGTCAGGAGAGAAACGGGAGGGTTTTATGCGATACAGGAATTCGATCGGCGGGGTTGTGCTCGTGCTTTTGTGCGGAACGGCGGCTTTGGCGCAAGATCCTCCGCAGCAGCCGCCTCCGGCGGTGGGCGTGACGGCTGCGCCCGCGGCGGCTGTGGCTCCGGACAAGGTGATTCTTAAGGAAGGCGCGGATGTAAGTTTGAAATTCGCGCAGGACGTGAATTCGCAAACGGCGAACGACGATGATCCTGTCGCGCTGGTGCTCGATCAGGATATAAAAATTGGAGACATCGTGGTGGTAAAGGCCGGAGCCAAAGCGGTGGGAACCATTACGCATGCGAAAAAAGCAGGGATGTTGGGCAAGGCCGGTGAGTTGAACATGCGATTGGACTACCTGATCACGGATTCGGGACGGCTGCGGTTGCGCGGAACCAAAGGAAAAGAGGGAGAAGGAAAAGTCGGCGCGACAGTGGCGCTGACGGTTTTGTTTGGGCCGATCGGATTAATCAAACACGGGAAGAACGTGGAGATTAAGCAGGGCACACCGTTGCTTGTGTATACGGATGAAAATTACGAGGTTCCCGCACCGAAGCAACCGGCTCAGGGGATCAGCTAAGGCTTCGCGCCGACGGGGGTGGGTTCTTCGGGCTGCGGTTGCGGCGTGGCGGCGGGTTCGGGGGCGAGTTTCTCCCAGTCGCAGCCTTCCGTCAGGCACGTGTGAACCGTGCCGATCTTGGATTTCTTTTCGACAATGAAGGGCGCGCCGCACTTGGGACATGGCTCGGCGATGGGCATGAACGGCGTCGTAAAATCGCAATCGGGATAGCGCGAGCAGCCGTAGAAAATGCGCGGACGGCCTCGGCCACCCTTTCCGGCGCTGCCGCGGCGGACGAATTCGCCCTCGTGGCACTTCGGACATTTGATGCCCAGGGTGATGGGGCGCGTGTACTTGCACTTGGGATAGCCCGTGCAGCCGATGAATTCGCCGAAGCGGCCGTGTTTTTTGACGAGGCCGTTTCCGCAGAGCGTGCACTTTTCGTCAAGCGGCTCGTCGGGCTGCATGGATTTGCGCGTGCCTTCGACGAGGCGGCGCGTGGTCTGGCAATCGGGATACGCAGAGCAGGCGAGGAACGGTCCGAAGCGGCCCGCCTTGATGACCATTTCTTTGCCGCAGTTGTGGCAATACTCGATTTTTACTTCCCCCGGAGCGGCGTCCGGCAAAGCCGGGGACAGATCCTGAATAAAATCGCAGTCGGGATAGCGTGAACAGCCCAAAAAGAAACCCAGGCGGCTGATACGCTCGAGCAGTTCGCCTTCGCCGCACTTTTCGCACTTTTTGCCGGTGGGGATGCCCGCTTTGTAGGAGAGCATTTCGTCGTCGGCGCGATCGAGATCGACGATGAACTTTTCCCAGAATTCTTTTACGGCTTCGCGCCACGGTAGTTTGCCTTCCTCGATTTCGTCGAGCTCTTCCTCGAGACGGGCGGTGAAGGTAACATCGAAAATATCTTCAAAGCTTTTGACCAGGAGAAGGCTAACACGCTCGCCAAGCATGGTGGGCGAAAAGCGGCCCTGCTCTTTTATGACGTATTCGCGCTCGACGATGACGGAAATGATCGAGGCGTAGGTGGAAGGACGGCCGATGCCCTTTTCTTCAAGATCTTTGACGAGCGTGGCGTCGTTGTAGCGCGGCGGCGGCTGGGTGAAGTGCTGATCGGGACGGATTTTGTCGAGCTTGAGCGTCTGGCCTTCGGCGACGCGAGGAAGCGCGTTGCCTTCGCCCTCGTCGCTCTTTTCGTCGTCGGCGGTATCGACGACTTCGGACTGATAGACGGCCAGGTAGCCGGCGAATTTCTGGACCATTCCCGTCGCCCGGAAGGTGTAGTCCGCAGCGGAAATATCGATGGTCGTTTGATCGAAGACGGCGGGCATCATTTGGGAAGCGACGAAACGCTGCCAGATCAATTGATAGAGCTTGAATTGATCTTCTTTCAGATATTTGCGGACGTCTTCGGGCGTGCGCGTGACATCCGTCGGGCGGACGGCTTCGTGCGCTTCTTGCGCGTCTTTTTTGGATTTGTAGTAGTTCGGCTTCTCGGGCAGATACGCGGAGCCGAATTTTTCAGGGATGAGTTCGCGGACTTGCGCGAGGGCATCCTGCGAAACGTTGACGGAATCCGTGCGCATGTAGGTGATCAGAGCAACGGAGCCTTCGTCACCGAGTTCGACGCCTTCATAAAGGCCCTGGGCGACGCGCATCGTATTTTTCGCCGAGTAGCGCAGCCGGTTATACGAAGCCTGTTGCAACTTTGAGGTCGTGAAAGGCGGAGGCGGATTTCTTTTCTTTTCGCGTTGCGTGACGCTGGCGACTTGCCATTTCGCTTTGCTGACCGCGGCGACGATCTTATCGGCGGCTTCCTGGTTTTTGACTTCGATGTCTTCGCCCTTGTGCTTGAAAAGCTTGGCTTCGAAGAGAGGCGGCTGGCCGGAGTCGAGCATGGCGTGAATCGTCCAATATTCCTGGGGGACGAAGGCGCGGATTTCCTGTTCGCGCTCGACGATCAGGCGGAGGGCGACGGTTTGAACGCGGCCGGCGGAAAGGCCGCGGCGAACTTTGTTCCAGAGAAGCGGAGAAACTTTGTAGCCCACGATGCGATCGAGCACGCGGCGAGCTTGCTGGGCGTCGACGAGATTGGCGTCTACTTTGCGCGGGTGTTCGAACGCGGCGCGAATCGCTTTGGGCGTAATTTCGTTAAAGGTGACGCGGAAGATTTTCTTCGGATCGATGGCAACAAGTTCTTTTTTCGGTTCGTCCTTCGGCTTTTCTTCCACAACCTCGGGCTTAGCGCTCTTTTTCTTGAAGCGCGAGACGGTGGGCTCCTGCTCGGGATACTTGGAAGGCTTTGACAAAACCATGGCGAGGTGCGCGGAGATCGCTTCGCCTTCGCGGTCGGGGTCACCCGCCAGATAAACGGCATCGGCGGCGTCGGCGGCTTTGCGCAAATCGTTGATGATCCTGCCCTTGCCGGAGATGATCTGAAGGGTTGGTTCGAAAATTTTTTCGTCGTCGAGGGAGATCGGCGGCCGCGACGGCTTTTCCTTTACCTTCTTCGCGCCTTTTTTGGCTCGCTTCTTTTTCTTTCCGTTGCCGTTGCTCTCTTCTTCGCCGGGCAGACGTATGCCGATCGTCTTCTTGGGGAGATCCATCACGTGGCCAATGGAGGCCTTGACGATAAAATTCCGCCCAAGGTATTTGTTAATTGTCTTCGCCTTGGCAGGCGACTCAACGATCACCAGCGAACGTGCCATCTAGTCTTTGTAACCTCTTACTGTGCTGCTGGAAGGGCTGAGAGCGCGGCGTGTGTCCTTCTCGCTAACTTACGTGTAGATGCTGCCATCCGCCTTCGGGATACTCTCAGGCGTTAGATGCAGAAACGGGGGCGGGCGATTCGCGCCGTATCTGACGCTAAAACAATACCTTACTGAATTGCTTCCCCGGAGACTGCCGCACGATGCCTTTCATTTCCAGATTGAAAAGCGTAGCGAGAACTTCGGAAGAGTTCAAGCCGGATCGTTCGACGAGCTCATCAATGTGCTTGGATTCGTCCGAGCTGAGGAGATCATAGAGCTTTTTTTCGGAAGGGTTGAGGGAGGCGGCGACGAGGAGCTCGCGCTGCTCGGCTTCGGGTTGCTCGGCTTTGACGAGCGCGGCGCGGACGGGCGTGGGGAGCTCTTCGATGACGTCCTCGGCGTTGGTGACGAGTTTTGCACCCTGTTTGATGAGCTGGTTGGGGGCGAAGCTGACGGCTTGCGTGACGTTTCCTGGGACGCCAAAGACTTCGCGGCCGAATTCCATGGCCAGGCGCGCGGTGATGAGGGAGCCGCTGTACTGCGCGCCTTCGACGATGATGACGCCGAGAGGCATTCCGGCGACGATGCGATTGCGGATGGGGAAATTTTCGGGCGCGGGGTGCGTGTGCAGAGGAAATTCGCTGATGATCGCGCCGCGTTCGAGGACTTTCTCGTAGAGCTTTTTGTTTTCCTTGGGGTAGCAAACGTCGATGCCGGTGCCGAGGACACCGATGGCTCTGCCGTTTGCGGCCATGGCGCCTTGATGGCCGATGGCGTCGATGCCGCGGGCCATGCCGCTGACGATGACGAGTCCGCGCGCGGCCAGGTCGCGGCCAAGTCTTTGCGCCATTTGCGTGCCGTAGAGAGTGGGCTTTCTGGTGCCAACAATGCTGAGGCAAGGGAGATTGAGAACTTCGGGGTCGCCGCGAACGTAGAGAAGGACCGGGGGATCGTAGATTTGGAGGAGCGTTTGCGGGTACTCGGGTTCGGTCCAGTTAATGAGGCGGCAGCGGTCGATGTTGCGCGTGGCGGTGAGTTCTTTTTCGGCGCGCTTGAAGGATTCTTTTTTGAAGACGGCTTGGGCGACGGGAGCGGGGAGGCTGCAGCCTTCGAGGTCGGTGAGCGGGGCGCGAAAGACAGCGTCGGGCGAGCCGAAGCGTTTGAGTAAGCGAGCAGACAGACGGGAAGCGAGGCCGGGCGTGAGCGCCAGCGCGAGCCAGGAGAGGGAGGAATCTAGCTCCATCGCGAGACAAGCGTATGCGCGGGATAACTGGAATGTCAACTAATAATTGGGGAAAACGCATTTGCATGGTTAAGCGGGTTGGGCGGGGTCTTCGGCGAGGATGGCGTCAAGAGTGGTGACGAAAAGGTCCGCGTCGGCTTGCGAGAAGATGAGCGGGGGCCGGAGTTTGATGACGTTGTGATGCGGGCCGTCGGTGCCGGTGAGGATGCCGCGGTTGCGGAGGCGGTTGACGAGGTAGGAAGCCTGCTGCGGTGCGGGCTCGCGAGTGCCACGATCGATTACCAAATCCAATCCGAGGAATAATCCAGAACCGCGGACATCTCCGACCAGGGCGTGCTTCTCTTGCATCGACTTCAGGCGCGCGATCAAATAATTCCCCACGCTCAGGGCGTTTTCCTGGAGATGTTCATCCTCGAGCACATCCAGAACCGCGAGGCCTGCGGCACACGCGACGGGGTTGCCGCCGAAAGTGCTGAAGAATTCCATGCCGTTGTTGAAGCTGGCGGCGATTTCGGGAGTGGTGACGACGGCTGCCAGCGGGAATGCATTTCCGATGGGTTTCCCGAGCACTACGATGTCCGGGACGACGTCCTGTGTCTCGAAACCCCAGAAGTGCGTGCCAAGGCGGCCGAAGCCAACCTGTACTTCGTCGGCGATGCACACGGCGCCGGCGGCGCGGACGTGCCGATAGGCTTCGACAAGATACCCTGGTGGAAACACGATTTGGCCACCGACGCTGGGGAGCGTTTCGGCGATGTACGCGGCGATAGCGCGGCCTTCGATACGGCTGCCATGCATGACTTCCGCGATCAATCGCCCATACTTCACTCCGGCTTCCGAATCGTCGCGGCGGTAGGGGCCACGATAGTCGTCGGCGAGCGTAGCGACGTGCACCCAGGGCTTCCTGCCGCGGCCTCCGGGGCCATCGAATTTGTAGGGGCTGATGTCGATAAGCGTGGTGGTGTGGCCGTGGTAGGCGTGTTCGAGGACGATAATGTCTTCGCGGCCGGTGTGGGCCCGGGCGAGGCGCAGCGCGAGTTCGTTGGCTTCGCTGCCGGAGTTCACGAAATAGCAGACGCGCAGCGGATCGGGCAAGAGGCGGGTAAGACGCTCGGCGTAGCGGTTTATATTGTCGTGGAGGTAGCGCGTGTTGGTGTTAAGAAGAGCGATTTGCTCTTGCACAGCGCGGACGACGCGCGGATGGCTGTGACCGACCAACGGGACGTTGTTGTAAACGTCGAGATAGGCGCGGCCGGTGTCGTCATAAAGGAATTGCTTCCAGCCACGGACAATCTTCAGCGGATGCTGATAGGAGATGCTGAGGTTTTTTCCTAACAGCTCGCGGCGGGCGGAAAGAGTCTTTTCGTTGCTCGGCGCTTGCGGCGGGAAGCGGTTGGCGGGAATCCCGAGCAGCAAATTGGGATCGGGAGAAAGCGAAGTCAACACGTTACGCTGCGATTCGAGAGCGACACCGGGAAAATCGGTGCGGCGATCCAGCAAATCGACGATGACTTGGAAATGGAGGTGAGGCGCCCAGCCACCGTTTTCATGGACGTCGCCGATGCTGGCAAATGGCTGTCCGCGCGCGATGCGCTGGCCAGGTTGAAGAGCGTCGAAGGTGTTTCGCGCGAGATGGCCATAGAGCGTGAAAAATTCGATGCCGTCGATGGCCGCGTGGCGCAGAATCACGAGCGGACCGTAGTCAAGGGGCGCTGTGTTGATGGCGACGGCGTGAACGACGCCGTCGAGCGGCGCGTGGACCGGCGTGCCAGGCGTGGCGAACAAATCTATCCCCAGATGTATCGTGCGGCGTTCGTCGGTGGGATTTTCGCTGGCTCCGAAGAGCGGTGAAGTGTAGAGCAAACGCGCTTCGTCGTACCGGCCGATCCCTACGGAAGCCTTGGCGCTTTTCAAACTGGCGAAGATAGCTTCGGCGAGGTCAGGCATTTGCGACGCGCGAGGATCAGCGCCGAGAAACGTGCTGCCGACGCTTAAATCGAAAACCACGGCCGGAGCCGTGCGCAAATCCACATCGAGAATGGGAGCCGCGCTGTTCGCATTAGACAGAAGCCATCGCTGAACCTTTTCGCTCTGCGGCACTGCAGGCAGGCCGCAGGCGTCGCGGAAGGTATAGTGCGCGAATCTTGGATGGACCGCGGCCAGTTTTTCGAGCGCTTCCCAGGCTGGAGATTCGCTGATCGTCACGTAAGGGTCGCGGGGGACCAGTGATTTGCGATACGCGGAATTTGTGACGCTGACCGCAAGGCGCATAGCGATGAGCGGGTAGAGAACGCTGATTTCGGCTTCGTGGAGCGGGAACGCGCAGTGATAGCCGGCAACAACGGCGCAGGCGGCGGCCAGGAGATCTTTTTCGCCCAAAATGGCGTAGGCAGCAGCGATGGCCACTTCAGAAACGGTGAGGCCATGGTGCATGTCACCGAAATCAATCACGCTCACGACTTTTCGCGGCTGCGGCCAGGGCGGGCTGACGAGCACGTTGTAATCGTTGGCGTCGCCGTAGATGACGCTGCGGCGGAGCGAAGGAAGTGCCGGGAGAACCTCCGATTCATACAACTGGAGGAAACGCTCGACCAGCACGCGCCGCTGGGAACCCTGAATGTGCTGGAGATAATCGCGAATCCAGCTTGCTCGCGAGAGGTCCCACTTCGATTCGCGATGCGCGGATGGATGAGAAAAATCCGCCAAGGCGGCATCCATCTCTCCGAGAAATTGTCCGAGGCTGCGCAGCAATTCGGAAGTGTGCGGATTCACTTTGGCGAGGACGGTGCCAGGGACGTAGGTGAGAAGCCAGAGAAGGCGCTTCGTTCCATCTGCGAGGGTCGCAGTCGTAAAGGCGTTGCCGCCTGGCTCTGGGCAAACGCGCGGAAGCGCGAGCTGAGACGAACGATTGGCTAAATGCTGCAGCGCCTGGCATTGCAGCTCGACGAAGGATTGCTCCCTGGCGGGATGCATGATTTTCAGGACAAATTCGGGCCCGTCCACTGAGGTGAGATGAAAATTATCGTCGTACTCGCCGGGAAGCGACTTGGCAGCGGCGTCAAGACCGAAAACTTCGCGCGCCAAGCGAACGGCTTCCGATTCGGTGACCGGCTGGGCCACGCGCGCTTCGGGAATCATGCGCAGAATCTTATCCGCAAGGGACGGAGCGCGTCCATCCTGGCCGGATTCAGTATCTCAGAAAAGCGGAATACGAAGTTCGAAACGCGAAATTCAAAGCAGGCCTTCGTTACATTTCTTCGTGCTCGGATTGAACCGAGACCGGCCCGTTCACGGTCGAAAGCCGGATCATCGCCGGAGAGCTGCCGTATTCGATCCGGCGATTGTTGTCGTCCCAGGTTTTCTGCGCTTTGTCGCAGATGCTGGCATGGCAGCTCATCGGCGAATAATTGCGCGACTCGACGCTGAAGCTGGATTTGTAGTCGGAGGGAACGGAAAGGGTCAGGGGACCGTTCTGCGCGTCGGCGGTCAGGCCGGTTCCATTCCACGTAGTGCCTTTGAGGTTGATGGAGATGGGGCCGTTCTCCGTGTGGATGCGGACGTTGCCGCTGCTTCCCGTAATGGTGATGGGACCGTTCGAGGCCCGTACGTCGGCATCGCCGGAAAAATCGCGCAGCGTGATGGGACCATTTGTGGCGCGGGCGGTCAACTTGCCGTCGACACTGTAGAGAGAAAGCGGGCCGTTGGCGGTTTCCAGATCGATGACCGACGCTTTCGGCGCTTTGATAAGCAGATAGACCGTCCAGTCGCCGTCATCGCGAGGCCCGCTCGTCGAGACTTCCCCGTTCTTCACGGAAAGCGTCATCTGCGCCAGAATGCGCTGAGCTCCGCCGTCTTCATTTGATGCGAACTTGCAAGACGTCACGGAATAGCTGTCCTTGTCCCAGCCTTGCACCTGAACGCCGCCGTTCGTCTGCGGGCGGACGCGGAGAGTAGAGGCTTCGGCCTTTGTCACAGTGCGGTCTTCCGATTCCATGACGGCGTCGCGATCGTCGAAACGAACGTGAAGGTCGGAGCAACTCATGGCAGGCTCATGGTGACTGCCGGACATGTTCATCGAATGACGATGAGGCCAGTCGCTCCAACCCGACTCAGCAGGGTTCGCCGGGGCCGCAGGAGCGGCCGGCATTGCAGGAGTCGCGGGCATCGCGGGAATGGCTGGGGCTCCGGGAACAGCGGGCTCGGCAGGCGCCTCTGCGTAGAGCGGCGTGCTTGGCGGAGCGGGAGGTGCCGGCGGTGCGGCGACAAAAACTGGAGGGACGGGCGGAGCCGGAGCATCCTGCGCGCCGGCTAATGCCACCAAGGCGCAAAATCCGAAAACCACGGCCACCGCAAGCAGACAAGCTCGAAGCAACGATTTCATGGACATCACCTCCCTGCTAGATAGACGAAGAAGACCTGCAACGGTTTGATGAATTCCGCACCAAAGATATCGGGGAAGGGAGCGATCCCATGGAACCCGCCGGTGGTGGACATATTTCCGCTCGGGGAACGGGGATTCTCCATGATTCGAAAGGAGTTGCTCCCTTAGGATTGCGCCGGAGGGCCGACGGGCGTAGATTAGCCGCGAACGAGCCGATAGTGGAGGTTCCCATGCGCAAACCTAGCTTCGAGCCCGAGCAGAAGATTCAGGAGCGGCCGACTGTGCCACGACGGAGAACCCAATGCGATTCAATACGCCGTCGCGGTCTATTTGTGGTCGTTGCGCTTTGTGTTGCTGTCCCAAGTGGGGCTCAGTCCACACCGCAACTGCCCGACGGCGCGGGTAAGGATACGGTGCAGAAGGCGTGTGGGTCGTGCCATGCGCTGACAACAGTGACGAATGCCGGACACGGCCGCGGGGAGTGGACGTCGGTGCTGAATATGATGATGACGGCGGGCGCTCCAGTGCCGAAAGACCAGATCGCGACCGTGACGGACTATCTTGCAAAGAATTTTCCAGAGAGGCCGGCGCCTGACGCGGTGGTTATTCCCGGCAGTGTAGAGGTTTCGATCAAGGAATGGCAAGTGCCAACGGCAGGCTCGCGGCCGCACGATCCGGCGTTCGCGCCGGACGGATCGGTCTGGTACACGGGGCAGATGGCCAATGTGCTGGGGCGGTTCGATCCCAAGACGCAGCAATTCAAGGAATATACGCTAAAGACGCCGGGCTCCGGTCCACATGGGCTCGTGCCGGATAAAGACGGAAATATCTGGTTCACGGCAAATTTTAAGGCCTACATCGGAAAGCTAGACCCCAAGACCGGCAGCGTGACCGAATATCCGATGCCCGATCCGCAAGCCAAAGACCCGCACACGTTGCTCTTCGCGCCGAACGGGAACATTTATTTTACGGTGCAAGGCGGGAACATGGTGGGACGGCTGAACCCGAGGACCGGAGAAGTAAAAGTGGTCAGCTCGCCAACGCCGAAATCGAATCCTTACGGGATGGTGGTGAGCTCAAAGGGCGTGCCGTTCTTCGTCGAGTTTGGGAGCAACAAGGTGGCCAGCCTTGATCCGGACACGCTGGCGATTCACGAATATGTTTTGCCGCACGTGGACTCGCATCCGCGGCGTATAGCTATAACTCCTGACGATGTGATCTGGTATTCGGACTATTCGCGGGGCTACCTGGGGCGACTCGATCCGAAGACGGGAAAGGTGGACGAGTGGGCGTCTCCGGGCGGACCGCGATCCAGGCCTTATGGCATCACCGCGGTGGGAGACGTGATTTGGTACAGCGAATCAAACACCAAGCCGAATACGGTGGTGCGCTTCGACCCGAAGACGGAGAAATTCCAGACGTGGGTTATTCCGTCCGGCGGTGGCGTGGTGCGGAACATGGTGCCCACACCGGAAGGAAATTTGTGGCTTGCATGCAGCGGTGTGAACGGGATCGCGTTCGTCGAAGTGAAAAATTCCGCGAAGATGTCTTCGCTTCGTTGAAACGAACTGCCAATAGCTGCTTCCTTTTGAGGAAGAAACGTCTAAGAACTACGGCTGCCAGTCACAATCCGACGAACCCATGCTCCCTATGGGAGGGCCGTCCGGGGGCTCGACCGGAGGAGTGAGCTCGATGCGCTTGGGATCTTTTTCGAAAAGCTCGATACGCTGCTTGCTGAAGAAGAGGTGCGCCTTATCGGAGATGACCCCACCGCCAGACTGCGCCACCATCCAATCGTGTAGTTCGTGAAGCTTGAGTGAGGCGATGCCGCGGACTTCGTCGGTGGCATGGTCGTTGGCGGCCAGAGCCATGAGGTCATAAAGGACTACGTTGTCCACGGTCATGGCGATTTGTTCGTTGTAGCCGGAGGCGTGTGGGGATTTCCACGTGGCAGCTAGCACGGCTTCCAAAACGTCGTTAAGGCCGGGGTTTTCATTATTGCGGGCGTGAAACTCGACGAGACGAGCGGCGCGTTCGGGATTGAACAGAAACTGCAGTGTGTGCTGGGCGGCCGATTCCGCGGGCGCGAGCGCGTCAAACGCGGGGCTGGTGTGAATCTTGAAATCCTCGCGGTCGCGAGGATATTCAGGCGGACGCGGCGGGATGATCTTCAGCAGAGATTCCGGCAAGGCGAGCGCTTCTGGTTTGAGTGTGGCGAGCACGGCGGCGAGGGCGCGGCGCTGTTCGGCGGGAGCGACGATTTGCGTGGGAACTTCTCCGTCACCGCGCAGCGCAAACGTGTAGTCCATTCCTCCAACGAGCTTGCTTGCGGCTTCCACCTGATAGCGATGGAACATGTAGATGGGCGCCAAAGCGTCTTCTATGGTTGCGAGCGGAGCGCCTTCGCGGATATTGTTTTCGCCGAAGCGCTTCAGCGCAGCCGCAGCGAACCTGCATGATGCGGTTCAACTCATCGACGGCGTTCGAGCCGCTATCCCAAAGATGCGCGACGCTGCTGGAGGATCCGGCGGGACGGGCGTCCTGGTCCGTGAGATAGCGAAGCCCGCGACCGAACGCATCGCTGAGGATTTTGTCGAGCGCGGCGTGCTCATCGGTACCGGGGGCGAAATCGCTGTAGCCCCAAGCTATGGAGACTTTGTCCCAATCGCCGATGCCGGTGGCGTAGGCGTCGGAGAGATCGGGCGTGCCGTCAGCGGCGAGCTTCACCAGCGGAGGCGGATAATCCATGACGGACGAGCGGTTCACCGTGCTGGCCGAATAGTTGTGCATGAGGCCAAGCGTGTGGCCGACTTCGTGCGCGGCAAGCTGGCGGAGGCGCGCGAGCGCCATGTCCATCATTTTTGGCGAAACCGGTTTGCCCTTTTCGTAAGGAGCGAGCAAGCCTTCGGCGATCAGATAATCCTGGCGCACGCGCAGCGAGCCGAGCGTGACGTGCCCTTTGATGATTTCACCGGTGCGCGGATCGATGACGGCCGCGCCGTACGACCAGCCGCGCGTGGCGCGATGCACCCACTGGATGACGTTGTAGCGCAGGTCCATCAAGTCCGCGCCTTCTGGCATCAGTTCGACGCGGAAGGCGTTTTTGTAGCCGGCGGCTTCAAACGCCTGGTTCCACCAGCGCGCGCCTTCGAGAAGCGCGGAACGAATCGGCTCCGGGGCGCCGCGGTCGAGGTAATAAATAATGGGCTGGACGGGTTCGCTGATCGCCGCTTTGGGATCTCTTTTCTCGAGGCGGTGGCGCGCCGTGAAGCGCTTGACGATGGGTTCGCTGACGGGGGTCGCGTAGTCCAAGTAAGCGATGCCAAAAAAGCTGCTCCGCGGATCGTAGGCGCGAGGCTTGTAGCCCGGCGGCGGTAGTTGCACGAAGGAGTGATGCTCGCGGACGGTTACGGATTCGGGCGAAGGCGTGACTTCGCGCACCCAGGGACCGGGTTCGTCGCCGGCAAAGGTGAGTGTGGCTTCGACTTCGGTGTTTAGCGGAAAATTCTTGGTCTGCGGCAGATAGATGGCACAGCGTGAAGCATCAACGTGATAGGAACCCTGTTTGGTGCGGCGAAGCGTCGCGGGTATGCCGTGAGCGTCGCGGAGGAAGAAATCGGTGGCATCCACGAGGACATGGTCCTTTTCCTCCGCTGCCACCGTGAACCCCCAAAGCGCCGACTCCGCGAAGGAGTCGTGGACAGCACGGCGCTCGTCCGCGTCGGTGGTCACAGCGCGATAGCCGAGATTTTCTTCGATAAGAAGAATTTTGGGACCGCTACGCTCGAAGCGGACAATGCCTGTCTTGCCAAGCTGGCCGCGGTCGAGGCCGATGTCATTCGAGCCGACGCCTGCGGGAAGGCCGGTCTGATAGAGGAATTCCGTGTTCCACTTGTCGATTTCAAGCCACAACTTGCCTTGCTTGGCGTCCCAATAGAGATTGAAATAGCCTTCCAACTTTTTCGCGCCAGCGGTTTTCTCGGCGATGGTGGGCGTCTGGGCGGCGTCGGGGTGAGCCGCGAGAGAAGTCGAGGACAGGGCCAGCAGGCAGAGCAGAAAAAGACACCTGGAACGTTTCAGCATTTTCAGCGCCTCCAAATGGAGAGAACGTTTTATAACAAAAGACGGCTGGCGCGGGGAAAAATCCTGTCTGCTATACTTGGATGAAATCGCGAGACTCTCAACTTGCAAAAACTTCGCATATCGATTGTCCAATATTTGAACACCGCGCCGCTCGTTTGGGGCTTTACGAACGGGACGCTGGCCGGAAAATACGATTTGTCGTTCACTGTCCCGTCGCAATGCGCGGAAGCGCTGCGCGGCGGGGGGGCCGACATCGCCATCATTCCTGCGATTGAATATCAGCGGATTCTTGGCTTAGTGGTTCTGCCGAATTTGGCGATCGCCTCGCAGAACCGCGTGCGGAGCTTGCTGATTATTGCGAAGAAGCCGATCGAACAGGTTCGCAGCATAGCGCTGGACCGCAGTTCGCGCAGCACCCAAGCACTCACGCGAATCCTGGCGTTCGAGCATTGGAAGATCGATCCCGAGTTTTTTGAAACCGAGCCCGATCTGAGCACAATGCTGGCGAAGGCTGACGCAGCGATGCTCATCGGCGATCCGGCCTTGCGGATATCCATCGCTATCGAGAAAAAGAGTACGGTCAGCCCGCAGGGCCGCGGTGTGTGCCAGGCGGCGACGCTGGGCATCCCAGGCGCCGGGATTCTTCATGTCTATGACGTAGTCGGCGAATGGCGCAAATTCTCGGGCCTTCCGGCAGTAATGGCGGTCTGGGCCGCAAGGCCAGAAGTGGTGACACCGGAAGTGCTTGCGGATTTTGCAGCCTCGCGCAACTTCGGGCTGACGCAGATTGCCGCCATTTGTCTGGAGGCTTCGCGCGAACTCGAATTGCCGCAGCAGGCGCTCGAAGCTTACTTGCGGCAGAATATCGACTTTTCGCTGGGGGAAGAAAATCGCAGGGGGCTGGAACGGTATTTCCACGCAGCCGCGAACCTGGGGCTGATTCCGCGCGAAAAGAAGATTGAGTGGGCTGCGGCATCAAGAGAAGCAGCGCAGGTTTCCGCGAAGTAGGGATCGGACTTGCGAGGGTCAAGGTAAACGCGGCGTGCGCGGGGGGATGTTGCCATTCGAGTTTATGCAGCTCATTCGCTAGAATGAGAAGCTTACGAAACGAAGGACCAACGTGGGACTGACAAAACAAGAAGCGCTCGAGATGCTGCAATCCGACGACCTCGTAGGCCTCGGCATGACCGCGCACCAGATGCGGCTAAAGAAGAACGATCCGCGCGTCGTGACTTATCAGATCGACCGCAACATTAATTACACAAATTTCTGCACCGAATACTGTTCGTTCTGTGCTTTCTACCGGCCGCTTGGAGCGAAAGACGGCTACATTCTCTCGTTTGAGACGATTTACGAAAAAATCGAGGAGATGCTCGAACTGGGCGGCACGGGCATTTTGCTGCAAGGTGGGCTGCATCCCGACTTGCAAATCGGCTACTACGAAAACCTGCTGCGCTCGCTCAAGGCGCGTTTTCCCCAGGTGCATCTGCACTGTTTCTCCGCGCCGGAGATTTTGTGCATCGCGGAAGTCAGCGACCTAAGCGTTCGCGAAACGATTCAGCGGCTGATGGATGCCGGGCTGCAATCCATTCCGGGCGGCGGAGCGGAAATTCTCGACGACGAAATTCGCGGCAAGATTGCCCGCCTGAAGTGCACCAGCGACGATTGGGAAGAAGTTCACCGCGTGGCGCACTCGCTTGGCCTGCGCACGACGGCGACGATGATGTTCGGCTGCGGCGAGGAACTGCGCCACCGCGTGAACCATCTCGAACGCCTGCGCCGCATCCAGGAAGACACGGGCGGGTTCACGGCGTTCATTCCCTGGATGTTCGCGGCGGAAAACACGGCTCTTGGAAAAAAAGTGCAGGAGACGACGGCAGTCGATTACTTGAAAACTCTGGCCGTCAGCCGACTATACCTCGACAACATCGACCACATCCAATCGAGTTGGCTCACACCGGGTATCAAGGTTTGCCAAGTCGGCTTGCAGTTTGGAGCTGACGACGTTGGCAGCATCCTGATCGAAGAAAACGTGGTGTTCGCCGCAGGCGTGAAAAACCGCACCAATGAAAATGAACTTCGCCGCATTATTTCCGATGCAGGATTCGTTCCCGCACAGCGCGACACGCTTTATCGCTCCTATGCGCTGAAATAATTCAAAACAATCCAGCCGCTATTTTGTTGGGGTCGGACGCTTGAGAGGCCGAAGCACGATCTGCACCTCGGTCCCATCGGGGAGATCGATATCTTCCAGCGGATAGAGAATTCCGCTGCGGAACCGCGCAGAAATCCAGCGCGGGCCGGGCTTTGCTTCAGGCGTGGCCGCAGCCTTTGCAGGCGCGCCCGCGGCAGCGGGAACTCCGGAAGTTTCGTCGAGCGCCTCGTTCGCCAGCGCATCCGCTTCGCGGTTTTGCTCGCGGTAAACGTGATCGATGCGGAACGACTCAAAACCCAGCGACATTTTCTTGGCGCGCTCGAACAGCGGACGCAGGTCTTCGCTCTTCACCTTGTACTGCCCTTGCATCTGCTTGACCATCAGTTCGGAATCGCTCTCGACGCGCAACGCGCGGATCCCATGCGACTCCGCATAATCGAGCGCCGCGATCAGTCCGTAATACTCCGCGACGTTATTTGTCAGACGGCCGATGTATTTTTTCAGTTTAGCAACAAGCACGCCGCTGCCATCGCGAATCACAACTCCGTAGGAAGCCGGTCCCGGGTTTCCGCGCGCGGCGCCATCGATGTTTGCCCGGTGGGCCGGCGTGGCGTTCTTCTGCTCCCCGGGCGAGTCTCCGAAGAGACCGTCCGCAGCGCCTCGAGCAGGTTTTGGAAGGCGTGGCATCAGGAATGGTTAGCGGCGGAAGAAGCGGCGTGTCCCGAACCGGAAGCGGGATCCGGCAGCGGAATCGGCTCTAACGTATAAAGAATCAGTCCGCAGGATTCGCAGCGGTAAATCTCTTCATTGGGATCGCGGCGCAGCTCCTGGAGAGTGTGAGGCAAAACGCGCATGCCGCAGCCGCGGCACTGTCCGTCGCGAGCTTCGGCGAGGCCGGCGCCGTTGTGGCGTTTGGCGATGCGCGCGTAAAGCTCGCGCAAATCCTCGGGAATCGGCGCCAGGGCTCGCTCTCGCTCGGCGAGCAAGGATTCGAGCAGCTTCTTTTTCTCGGTTTGCAGGGCTTCGATCTCTTTTTTCTCTTTGGTGACGGCCGTCTCGTCTTCCTTCAGGTTTGCTTCCGCGTGCCGAACACGGCGTTCGGCTTCTTCGCCCGCCATCATCACTTCGAGCTGGGCGTCTTCGGCCTTGGCAACTTCCGCTTCGGCATTCGCAATTTCGTGTTGCAGGGCTTTGTAGGCCTCGTTTGTCTTAACCGCGCCGCTCTGGTCGCGGTATTTCTTGGCGCGGTCTTTCCACTGCTGGACGTCCAGCTCGAATTTCTTGCGCTCTTTCTGGCTGTTGACGAGGCCCTCTTTGGCCGCCGCGACGGCTGAGCGGGCGCCGCTCAGCTTGGCATCCGCCTCCTTCACGCGCTTCGGAAACGTCTCTATTTCGGCACGCACCGCAGCAATCAGGTGGTCGACGCGCTGCAACTCGATCAGGTGTGGAATGGCGGAATGCATGGGTCTGTAATACTAACACAGGGGGCGGTATGCTTTGCCCGGCAGCGGCCTCGATCGCGGCAAAGCCGCGGGTTCGCCGTGCCCGGAGCGACGGACGCGTGACCCTCAGTCGTAGGCCTCCATTTTCTGCTTGCAGGATATTGGGGTTAGCCCGTTCCAAGGAGGAAGCGAAATGCCGCATGTGCAAATCACCTGGGTCGAAGGACGAACGCCGGAAATGAAGAGAGCGATTGCCGAGCGCATCACCACGGTGCTGATTGAGGACGGCCGGGCAAAGCGCGAAAACATCCACCTTTCGTTTCACGATTTGCCGGCCACGAACTACGCCGAAGCAGGCGTGCTGGTGGCGGATCAAAAGCGCACGCCGTGAGAGTCGGAGCGCATTCCAATCGCTTGGTGGATGCGATTTCTGAAGAGCGCAGAGCTGGCGGACGAAATCTAGTTTACTTCGTGGACCTGCATAGTCTGGTCGATCGCGAGCGTGGGATACCGGATGGGCGAATCCGCAGCAGCCGGGGCGTGGCGTGCCGTAACGCTGAAGTCGCCGCCAGAGCATTCAATAGAGTAGGAATAGCCGTCCCGCTCGGGGCGCGCCATGTTCAGCGAATGGGAAGACGTAAGTTCGTCCATGGCCGCACAATGGCCATTCTGGGCGATGTACATTCTTTCCGCCTGCCCAATTTGTAAGAGGTCGGCGCGCACGCCAGTCAGGCTGATCGCTTGTGTGGGGGCGGTGCCCGCGTCGGTTGAGGGCATTTTCTTAAGGTAGTATTCATACACCCCAAACAACAGGGCGCAAGCGACGAGAATGCCAACCAGGGCGCGCATGTTTTCATTTTGTTCCCGTCGCCTGCAACCTGCAAGAACCTCGTGCCGGTTCGTGCGGAAGGAGGCACTGGGGCCGTTTGAGTGGTTGTTCACGCGGGGTGTAGTGACTACGCAATTTCCTCAGGCTTTCCGATTGACAGAAGATACGCTCTCAAGTAACAACAATAGATAACGCGGATCACGGCAATCTTTTTAGGAGAGTCCCCAATGAGAACCAAGTCCCCCTCTGCCCTGGCTTTGGCCTTTTTGCTTTCGCTCTCGATCGCCCTCCCGGCGGATCTTTCCGCCGAACCTCAAGGAAGCGGACAGAAAGCCGGCGAAATTGCCCGCTTAATCCCCGCGGTAAGCATTGCCCGCGGCTCGAAGACGCTGAACGCATCCATGAAAACGGCGGTGGATTGGCTCGACGTGGTGAATACCAAGACCGACGGGCGCGCACGAATCGCGCTCGACGACGGCTCGGTCTTGAACGTGGGCTCGGATTCCTCGCTCAAGGTCGTAAAGCACGACGCAGGCGCGCAGCAGACAGATCTCGAGCTGGCTTATGGCAAGCTCCGCTCGCAAGCGCAAAAGATCTCCAAGCCCGACGGAAAGTTCGAAGTGCACACCGCGGCTGGCGTGGCAGGCGTGGTGGGAACCGATTTCTACGTCGGCTTTGACAACAACGTGATGAACGTCATCGCTTACGAAGGCTCTGTGAGGGTCTGCAACCTGGCAGGCGTCTGCGTGCTCTTGAAGGCCGGGCAGATGACCAACCTGCGCAGCAATGACAATTCCGCGCCGGCCGACCCGGCGCAAGCGCCGCTCGACCTGCTGGTGACAGCGGCCAAGGATACGGCAGTGGAACCGCTGCCTGGCAAAGGAATTGAAACCGGAGGACACGGAAGCATGGGTTGGGGAATTATGATTGGCATCATTGCCGTGGCTCCAATCATTGTCTTCGGAGTTTTGTCAACGCGTAACAGCAAGGCTCCCACGCCGCTGACGCCTTGCCAGATCAACCCCTCAAACTGCGGCTAGACTTGCTGGATGCCGCGAAGAACGGTCCCCTTTTGGCCCCGGCCGCCATCTGTAGCCGGGGCCTTTCTATACCCAGTCATGCAACTTGGCGGCTGCCGCAGCCGTCAAAGTAGTGTTACCCAATACTTGAGCAATTGGAGTGCGGCGTTTTGTGCCGCTACCCGCGGTAGCGTACACTGGATGTTTAGCTCATCCGTCTAACTGCAAGTGAGGCAATCCTTGACCATTCCCGTCCGGCACCATTTGAGTTTACTTTTGTGCGCTCTCGGCTTTGTATCTGTGCTGCTACCCATCGCTCCCGTGGCGCAGGCCGCGCCGCCGCCCGATGTGCAGGCCAAGAAATCTCCGCTGCTCGCCGCGCTGCAAGCAGAGCTCGAGCGCTCCATGAAGGCGCTAAAGGCGCAGGATCCGCCGGCCTACTACCTCGGCTACACCATCACCGATACGCAACGCGCGGACGTCTCCGGCTCCAATGGCGCGCTCCTGAACAGCAATGAAACACGCAACCGCTGGCTGGAAGTTTCCGTGCGCACAGGCAACTATGACACGGACGACACGCACAAGGTCGGCGAGCGCACGCAGACCACCGCCGGCCCCGGCACCTCCGTGCCCATCGACGATGATCCGGCCGTTCTCCGGCGCGCTGTGTGGCTGGAGACCGACAGCGAATACCGCGCCGCGGCCGAAGCTCTGATCAAAATCAAGACGGGCAAAGAAGTGAAAGTGGATTCGGCCGAGAACCGCGCGCCCGATTTTTCGCATGAGCAGCCGCACACTTTTATTGGTCCGCAGGTATCGTTCACGCTCGACCGCAAACCGTGGGAAGAAAAAGTCCGCGCATACACGCGCACGTTCCGCGAATCCGCCGCGATCATCAACTCGATTGTGACGTTTACGGCCCAAGCCCAGAACGTGTTGCAAGTCACCAGCGAAGGCACGGAACTGCAATTCGGCCAAATCCGCTACCGTCTCGAACTGTTCATCCAGGGCAAGGCCCCGGATGGCATGGACATCGATCGTTACTACAATTTCGACTGGGTCAATCCCAGCGACGCCCCCGATGACAAGGCTGTCGCCGCAGCGCAGGCCACGATGCGCAAGGAGCTCGAAGGGCTCGTCGCAGCACCGATCAACGAGCCGTCCGTTGGGCCGGCGCTTTTGACGGGCCGCGCGGCTGCCGTCTTTTTCCACGAAGTTTTTGGCCACCGCGCCGAAGGCCACCGCCAAAAAGATGCAGCGGAAGGGCAGACCTTCGCGAAGAAGGTCGACCAACCCATTTTGCCGAGTTTCCTGAGCATCGTGGACGACACCACGATGAAGAAGCTGGGGAAGGAAGACCTGCTCGGTTACTACCAGTTTGACGACGAAGGCGTTCCCGCGCAGCGCGTGACGCTCGTGGATCACGGCGTCCTGAAAGCTTTTGAAATGTCGCGTTCGCCGCTCGTGGGTTTCCCCAATTCCAACGGACACGGGCGCCGCCAATTGGGCGCAACCCCGGTTTCGCGCCAAGGCAACCTGATCGTGGAAAGCAGCAAGACCGTCACGAACGCGCAACTTCGCTCAAAACTAATCGAGCTGATCAAAGCGCAAGGAAAACCGTTTGGCTTGCTGATTGACGACATTGCCGGCGGCTTTACGTTTACCGGGCGCGGGCAGCCGCAGGCGTTTCAAGTGCTGCCGCTCGTCGTCTACAAAGTTTTCCCCGATGGCCGCCCGGACGAACTTGTGCGCGGCGTGGATATCGTCGGCACCCCGCTGGCCGCGCTGACGAAAATCGTGGCGACGGGCGATACGCCGGAAGTGTTCAACGGCTATTGCGGCGCGGAGTCTGGATCCGTGCCCGTCTCCGCCGCTTCGCCCGCCATTCTTACCTCGGAATTGGAAGTCCAGAAAAAGGAAAGTTCAACGGACCGGCCGCCGATTCTGCCGCCGCCAGCGCATGATCCTGGCAAGACCGGAGGCCAGCTGTGAGGCGCGCCTACGCATTCGCAGGACTCGCGTTATTCGCCGCGGTGTTAGGTTGCGGCGTTTCTGTCCATGCGCAAGCTTCTGCAACGGTCCAGGCGCAGTCCCCCAAGGACAACGATCACACGCTGCAATCCATGCGCGACGAGATGGCACGCTCGAAATCGCGCCTAGAACTCCAAATTCCCGGCTCCCCGCAACCCCAGCGCCCGTACTATTTGGAGTACCGGCTGCTCGATCTCGACGTGCGCGAAGTCGTCGCCGAATTTGGCGCGCTGGAAACGACCACGCACACGCGCAATCGGTTTATGGACGTTGTGGCGCGCGTTGGCGACTACAAACTGGATAGCTCGAATTTCGTCAGCGACGACGGCTTCCGCGGATTCATCGGGCCGACCGGCTCCGTCGGCATCGACCGCGACTACGATTCCCTCCGGCAGGACCTTTGGATCGCCACCGATCAAGCATTCAAGGAAGCGGTCGAGACTTACTCGCGCAAGCAAGCGTACCTGAGCAGCCTCGCGCGTCAATCGGATATCGATGATTTCGCGAAAGGCCTGCCCCTGCAACTTATCGAACCGCTCGTCACTCCGGACTGGAGCAATCGCAATTGGGAGCAGGAGGCGCGCGATACTTCCGCCGCCTTGCGGGCGTTTCCGCAAATCTACGAATCGCGCGTGACCTACTACCTTGTCTACGCCACCGAGTACTTGCTTACCAGCGAGGGGACGGAAATCCGCACGAACCGCTGTTTCGCAGCCATTGAAGCGGGCATGAACACACTGGCAGACGATGGCATGCAGATCAATCACATGTACGCCGCGTACGCGCCGAAACCTGCCGACCTGCCGAACGTCGAGGCTGTTCGCAAGGCCTTGAACGTCACTGGCAGCGAGCTGATGGCCTTGCGCGCCGCTCCGCCGGCACAGGATTACAACGGTCCCGTGCTCTTTGAAGCGCGCGCTGCCGCTCCGCTTCTGGCGCAAGTTCTGACGCCCGCGATTAACGGAGCTCGCCCGCCGGTTTCGTTTACGCCTGTGATGGAGCAACTTCTCACTGGTCTTGGTGGAAAGAGCGACTGGGTTGGACGAATGGGCTCTCGCGTTTTGCCCCCCACGGTTTCCCTGGTGGACGATCCGAGCGCGAAGGAATCCAAAGGCACTCCCTTGCTGGGCGGCTACGCCGTGGATGACGAGGGCGTGAAGGCCGAAAAAGTCACGATCGTGGACAACGGAAGCGTGAAGGAACTGCTGATGTCCCGCAGGCCCGGCCCGGATTCCGACATTTCCAATGGCCACGGCCGCTCCGCGTTCATCAACGACGCCAAACCCACCATGAGCAACCTCTTTTTCAAATCGACGGAGACGCAATCCGCCGCCGATTTGAAGAAAAAATTCCTCGACGAATGCCGCTCGGAGAAATTGCCGTATTGCCTGGTAGTCCGGGAGATGGACAATCCGTCTATCAGCCTGCTTCACCAGGATGACTTCTCCGAGTTGCTAGCGAGCTTCGGCGGCGGCGCGGGAACTGGCGACCGGCTGCCGCTCATCGTCTACAAAATTTATCCCGAAGACGGCCGCGAAGAGATGATTCGCGGCGCGCGCATTATCGGGCTGAATACGCGCATGCTGCGCAACCTCGGCGGCATCGGCAACGACGACTACGTTTACAACTACATGCAAAGCCAGATCTCGGGCTTCGCGGGCACGGCCCTCGGCGCGTTTGGTTCGGCGCAGAACGGGCTGCCTGCTTCGATGGTGGCTCCGTCGCTTCTCTTCGACGACCTGGAAGTGCGCGGCGCCCGCGGTGAACCCAAGCGCTTGCCGTTGTTGCCCGCGCCGTCTCTGACAGCGGACTGATCGCGCCGGCGATCGAGAGCACGGACGCGCGCAAACGTCTGCACACGCAAGACACATGAACGAATTCACCCGTCGCGGCTTCATCTTTGGCACAGCAACTCTTGGCGCCTATGGTCTGCTCATCGGCGTTCAGCGCGCGTGCCGCTTTGCTCTTGCCGATGACAAACCCGCAAAGGCCGATCCCGGGCCAGTGCAAATCGTAAAATTCGCGGATGATGGAACACGCCTCGGCGTTGAAACAACCTCAAAGGTAAACAAGAGCGACGCCGACTGGCGCAAATTGCTCAGCTCCGATGCGTTTGACGTCACGCGCAAGGCAGACACCGAGCGCGCCTTCAGCGGCGAGTATTACAACAATCACGAATCCGGCCTTTACCGTTGCATCTGCTGCGCCAACGCGCTCTTCAGCTCCGATACGAAATTCGACTCGGGCACGGGCTGGCCAAGCTTCTGGGCGCCCATCGCCAAGGAAAATGTCGTAACAAGAATTGATTTGAGCTTTGGAATGCGCCGCGACGAAGTGCTTTGCGTTCTGTGCGACGCGCATCTGGGCCACGTGTTCGACGACGGACCGAAACCCACGGGCCTGCGTTATTGCATGAACTCGCTGGCGCTCCGCTTTATTCCGCGCACGAAGTCCTGACCTCGCGCCACCGAACAACACAGAACGCGGAGCAGCGGCTTTTCTTTACATCATTATTTCCGTACTTCTTCGCTTTCATTATTGCTTCACGTCCGCCAACAAGTCTTCATAATCGTTGATGGTTACCCGGTCGATTTTACCGGTAATGGTGAAGTCGAAAGGCTCGTTGGGCTTGGTCACGCTGATGAGGCCCATTTTTACTGTTTTGTCCCCAATATGGGCGTAGAGAGGAATCGCATCCTTCCAGGTGTCCGGGACTCCCGCGCGATCAATTCCTCCCTTGATGTGCGTCTTCCCGTCGGCAGTAGCTTCCGCCGTGGCATGGAACGTGTACTGTGCTTCGCCCATCCCGTAGACGTACTGGTTGAAGAACCAGTCCATCTTGTGGTTTCCGTCGAGATCCATGCCGTGCGACATGTGCTTCTCCACGATGGCTTTGAAATCCTCCGTGGAGGCAGCTTTGTTGTCGAACGTTTTGCAGTAGTCTTGCATCATTTCCTTGAAGGCGTGGTCGGGGTCCGGGTCGCGCGGGTTCATCATCTGCATGCGCAGCATCTGCAGGATGTAGCCGCCTTTTGAATAGATCAGGTTCTGGTAGGAGCTCCCATTCGTGACGGATGACTGGATTCGCTGGCCCATCCAGATTGGTCCAAGCGATTCCACCTCGTGCCCATTCACGTCACGGATATGCAGATTCTCTTTTTCCTTTCGCCACCGAAGCAGGTACTCCTTCATGTTCTGGCGATACTGCACGTACAGGTTGCCGGAAAATTCCGCGAACCCCTCGGAGAGCCACTGGTCGTGATAACTCTTCCAGCCTACGCGGTGTCCCCACCACTGGTGCGATGTTTCGTGCCCGCGGAAAAAGTCGGTGAGCCCGGTCTGATCCTTGAGACCGATGGCATTGCGTTGCGTGGAATCCAGAAAGGATGCGGACCATAGATAGAGAAGGCCCGGCCAGCCTTGCCCGTAGGAATAGCTGATGGGCAGACTCGTGACAGAAAGATGCTTGTAGGGGAAAGGCCCATACCACGCCGAATAAACGCGCACGGCGTTGGCGATTTCCGTCCCCATCGTTTTGGCCATGATGGAAGGCGACATAGATCCGACTGCGGCCGTTTGCGCTCCGGGGCCCTCCTCAAAGTAACGCTGCACGGTCGTCATCACATCGTCGGGAGTCTTGTTGGCATAAACATCGATGGCGACATCTCCCGCTTTGTCGTTGGTCACCTTGTAGTCGCCGTAAGCAAATCCAGCCACGGCAAGAGGAATTTCGCTCTTCCAGGTCGTGATTCTGGTATTCCCGTCCACCGTCTCGCTGGCCTTCTCGCCAGTCGCTACCAGGGGTGAGTTCTTCGGGCTGTGAAATGTCAGGTCAAAGTCTGCGCGCGCCGAAAAACTATTGGGCCTCTCGGGATACCAGCCCGAGCTTTCGCAGAAATAGTTTCCGCTACCGGCCTTGCGAATCGCTCGTTTCCCCCCGTAGCGAAAATCGAGCGAAAGTGGCGTTCCGACGGCGAGAGGCTGGGCGAGAATCACGGCCACGTAATCGCCGTAGGACTGGCTGCGGTCCTTTGTTTCGCGGGACTGGTAAAACGCGAGCGTATTGTTGTTCGAGTCCTTGATCGATTCGAGGCGCAAATTGGAGTCGAGGTCAAAGATGAGTACGCTCTGCCCCGCGAGGCGCGGCTCGAGATCGAGGTGAGCCGTAGCGTTCAACTCTGCGCCGGACGTCACGTTGGCATCAATCTTATAGCTGCGAATGACGAAATCTTCCTTAGCTTGCGGATCCTTCCATGCTTCGGCGCTTGTGCGCCCGGCCGGAAAACTCATCCAGGTGTCGAATAGTTTGAACGGTCCCACGTCCACCCAGCGCCCGACCGTCATGTCCTCGGGTTCTAATGTATCGTCGTGGACTTCCACCCAGCTCTTTTCGGTTTTCAGGTCCGCGAGAAAGTAAGCAGTGCGGGCGCGGTCGGCGGACAAAATGCTTTGCAGAAGCCGCGGCATGGACGATTCGCCCAAGTCCTCGCGTTCCTTCTGGCGCTTGGCATAAAGATCGTCGGAAGCCGGGCCCGAGGCTTGCCATTTCACTTGTTTCGCGACTTCGTCGAGCAATCCATCAGTGAAGCTGAACGTAGCATCGCTGAAATCCACGTTGAGCCGGTCCTGCTTGGTGAATAGACGGAGTTGCTGAGCCTCTTGCGGATTCGGTGGTATCGCTTGCAGCCGTCCCTTGCCATGAAAAACCGCGCCGAAGACGACGCCGTTTACTGGTTGCGTGAACTGAATCGTTCCGTCGGTCAGGATGATGTGTACGTGGTCGCGGACGATCTCGACATTCTCCGCATGTGCGGATTTGGCGGGGTCCATTGCAGGCGCAGACAGCGCATTCCAAACAGCAGCAGCAGGCGAGGCCGCCGGCGTCTGCGCGAGGCCACCGGGCGCCAACGCAAGCGTCGGCGCAAAGAGTAGAACTGCAATCCGGACCTGGAGGATCATGAGGGGGGCTCCCAACGCGCTCGAGAAAGGTACCTCAGTCTTAGCTCACACGGCAAGTGCAGAGAGTAATACGCGTTCACGCCCCCAAAATCTCAGAGCACCATGGATTCGGATGGCCCTCCTGCTTTGCCTCCAACGAAGAGCTCTGCCTCGAAGGAGTCCGTATGCATTGACGGCATGGCGGAAAAATGGCCCTGTTCCCATCCTTGAGTAATGCGGAAACTCGCGGCACTTAGGGTAGTCTAGTCAGACTGTGATGACTGCTGGGAAAAACGAGGAAGCGCGAGAAAAGCGCAGCGCGGCGCTGTTGAGCGTGGCCTCCGCGGTTCTGCTGGTCTCGCTCAAGGCTTTTCTCGTTCTCCGCACCGGCAGTTTGGGCGTCCTTTCCGAGGCGCTGCATTCCGGCCTGGACCTGCTCGCGGCCGTCATCACCTTTCTTTCCGTGCGTGTCTCGGATCAACCGGCGGACGAGCGCCACCTCTACGGCCACGGCAAGTTTGAGAATTTCTCCGCGTTCGTGGAAACGGCTCTTCTTCTGCTGACGGCGCTTTACATTATTTATGAGGCGTTCGACCGGCTCTTCTTTCACAGCGTCCATATTCAACCGAGCATCACTGCCATCCTCGTCCTGCTCGTGGCCTTGGCCATCGACGTGACCCGGGCGCGCGCCCTCAAGCATGTTGCCGGAAAATATTCGAGCGAGGCCCTGGAAGCCGACGCGCTCCATTTTTCCACGGATGTCTGGAGCACGATCGTGGTCATCGCCGGCATCGGCCTGGTTTGGGCCGGCGAAACGTGGAACCTGCCCTGGCTGGCTTATTCCGACGCCCTCGCAGGTCTCGCTGTCGCCGCTGTAATTCTCTGGGTCGGCTCGCAGCTCGGCAGGCGCACTCTGGACGCGCTGCTCGACGTCGCTCCCAAAGGCCTTCAGCAGGAAATTGCCATGGCCGTCGGCCGCATGGACGGCGTCCTGGACGTCGACCGCGTGCGCGTCCGCCGCGCCGGCAACCGGCACTTTGTGGATGCCACGGTCAGCGTGGCGCGCACCGCCAGCCTCGAGCAAGTGCATGCGCTCAGCGACGCCATCGAAAAGCGCATTGGCGAGATCGTCCCTTCGGACGTGATGGTGCATGCCGAACCGCGCGCGCCCCAAGGCGAACATCTTTTTGAAGCGATTCGCGCCGCCGCCCAGCGCATGGGCCTGGCCATTCACGACGTGACGGCGCTCCAGCACGAAGGGCAGCTCTTTATCGAGCTCCATCTGGAAGTGGACGAAAATCTAAGCCTGCGCGACGCGCATCGCCAGGCCACGGAACTCGAAGAAGCCATTCGGAAGCTGCGCGACGGCTCAACCGACGTGAACATTCACATTGAGCCGCTCGGCCGCCACATCGCCACTCCCGATACCGGCGCCGGAGAAATGAAGCAGCTCTCTCGCGCGATCGAAGACTTTCTGAACACATTGCCGTCAGAATTCGACGAGCTCGTTAATTGCCACGACGTCCGAGTGCGTCAGGTGGAACACCACATTCTCGCTTCCTGCCATTGCACGATGCGCGGCGCGCTGCCGATCACGCAAGTCCACGACGTAACCGCCGCGCTGGAAGACCGCGTGAAAGAAAAATTCCCCCAAATCCATCGCGTTACGATTCATCCCGAGCCCGTCGAAGAAAAATGATCCTCCGCACTCCGGCGCTCCCCTGCGTCCGTGGCCCTGGCGGACCGTGCAAACACCTGTCCCGCCAGTGCGAAAATCGCCGGGAAACACACCAGCACATACCTCGGCTCCGGCGTTTCAATCGTGGTTAGAAACGCCGTGCGCAACAGCAAATATCCGAAGAGCAGGCCAACCGCCGGCGCCAGCTCGGATTTCTCCCGCAACAATCGCCAGCCTCCCCAGATCGCCAGCGCAACGTACAAGACTTGCAGTAAGAAAAAGCCCAGCGTCACCGAAAAATCGACCGGATCCTCCCGCCAGGCCTCTCGAAGCGGAAACACATTTCCCGAGAACGGTAGCAGCTCGACCCGCGGCGTGAACCAGATCGTGAACGCCCGCGCCACCGGCAACCAAACGTAAGTCCGCAACGGGTGGCGCTCTGTCCGTTCGCGCGCCAGTTGTCCGAAGGCGGCGTCTTCCGCGGGAGTAATCGTCAAGTCGTTGTTGTACTGCTCGAGCAGCGCCGCCACCCGGTCTTTCTCTTCCGGCGTGTCGAACGCCCGCGCGGGAATGTCTTCCAGGTTGATCACATCGCTGTCCAGCTTCCACGGAACGAGAAAACAATCCTTCATGCGAAAAAGCCAGGTTTTCTCCCAGGCCATGAAACCGAGCGGAACCAATTCCGCCGACGTATTCAAATTTTTGGGCGCCAGAAACTGCACTTCATGCATCGTCACGGCGTTCCGCACCGCCCAAGGCGCAAGCGGCAAAGCGCATCCGATCCCGGAAAGCAATACGAGCTGGCCAAAAAAAAGGAAGCGCCGCTTTTTTAGCCAAACGAACGCGAGGAGAATCCATGCCGCGAGGAGCAGAAGCGGCGCTTCCGGACGAAAGAGCGATCCCATCCCAATCAGAAAGCCGCTCGCCAGCGCGAAAATGGATTCGGCGTGACGGGCCGCCCACTCGGATTTCAGGAGCGCGGCCTTGCCGCCGCACTCGCGCCAAATCAGGGCGATCAAAGCCACAAACGCCGCCGCCGTGAAAAACCCCGCAAACACCTCCGTCATCGGCACCGCGGCGTAATTCGCCGTAAACGGACACAACGCCGCAATCCACAAACTGGCGATAAAGACCCGCCGCCAGCACTCCGGATCCGGCCTCAGCAACCCCAGCAGCGCAGCCAGACCAGCCGTAAGCAGGCACGCGAACAAATCCACCGCTACCTGCACCATGGTGACGTAGACTCGCGCGTCCGGGCCAACGCGCTTCGTAATCGCGTAAATCATGGCCAAAAAGGCGGGATAGCCCGGCATGCGCAAATCGACTGGTAGCAGCGTCCCGTCCACGTTGATGGCGTAGGCATGATGCTGCAGCCAATTCGTGGCCAACTGTTCGTAGAGAGCCGTGTCCCCCGGGGCGAAGGGAAACTTGAAGACGAAAAACAGCCTAAGACAGAGGCCTGCTATCAATGCGGCGGCGGTATGCGAGAAAATTCGCTTCATGAACGCAACGCATCTTACAATAGAGCGGACGGAATCGCGCAGGCGGTCTAGGCTCGCCCACGGCCCAGCTCCCTGCCATGCCGCCAGGTTGCATGCACAGACGAATGCATAGTTCCAAGAACTCATGAAAGAGCGCGGACCCATTTTTTACGACGCAGAGCGCGCGCGATGGCGTCGCACGCGCCGCGTCATGGAAATTACCGGAGCGATGCTCACGCTCCTGCTCGCGTATTTCTTTGTCACCATCGTGGTGAGCGTGGAGTTGCCCGCCGGCTTGCTGCCCGAAATCAAGCCCGCCTTTCACGCGCTCAAAACGGTGGCCAAGAAAAAACCCGTCGCGCTGCGCGAAGGCCGCCGCCGGCGCGTGGCCAACATCGGCAAGGTCCCTGCGAGCTACGACCCGCTGCGGGCCGCCTTTTACGTCAGTTGGGACGCCAACAGCCTGGCTTCGCTCAAGAAGCACTACAAAGACATCGACTTGCTCATCCCCGAGCAACTGCACGGCGTAACGCCCGATGGCGCGATCACCATCGTCGACTACACGCACAATCAAACTCGGCCCGTCAAGGCCACTCCCGCCGAGGCCATCGCCCTCTTGAAAGGTGACGAGCTTCACGAGTGGATGAGGTCGCTCAATCCCCCCGTCGAATTGCCGATGATGGGCATGCTCGATAACTATGACGGCTCCGTCTGGCGCATCGACGAGATGGCCGCGCTTCTCGCCAATCCCGCTGCCCGACATTTTCTCATTCAAAGCGTCACCGAATATGCCGTTCAGGCGCATCAGGCCGGCATTGTCGTGGACTTCGAGGAAGTCCCGGATGCAAGCCAGGTGCATTTCCGCCAGTTTGCCGCGGAACTCGCCTCCTCACTTCACGGCGTCAATCTCAAGCTCATGATCGCGCTGCCCGCGCGCGACGACGATTACGACTACGAATTTTTCGGCAAACAGTGCGACGCCATCATCCTGATGAATTACGACCAGCACTGGCTCACTTCGCCGCCCGGCCCCATCGCCGCGCAGGACTGGTTTGTCGAAAATCTCCGCCAAATTCGCGAAGTCGTGCCCGCGCAAAAAATTGTCGTGGGTATCGCCAATTACGCGTACGACTGGGGCGAAACAGAAAAGAAGGGCGTCTGGACCGGCGCCGAGTTCAGCATTCAGGAAGCGCTGTTGCACGCGTTTGAATCCGAAACCGACGTCGAGTTCGACGAAGCCTCTCTCAACCCTCACTACTCCTACTCCGACGAGAAGGACCACACGCACCGGGTATGGATGCTCGACGCGGTTACCGCGTACAACCAGCTCCGGGCCAGCGAACGTCTGGGCGTCCAGGGCACCGCTCTTTGGCGGATGGGTTCCGCGGACTCATCCATCTGGCCTATTTGGGACGCCACGCGTCCCGATGACGCCGCTCGTCAAAAAATCAAAGACATTCCGCCGGGACCTGATCTCACCCTCGAAGGCAGCGGCGACATCTGGCACTTTGCCGACGTACCCAAAGCTGGCCGCCGCAGTTTCGTCTACGAACCCTCCACCGATCTCTTCACCGACGAAACTTATGAGGAATTTCCGCTCTCCTACGACATCGACCAAATCGGCGGCGGTTCTCCGAAGAAGTTGGTGCTCTCTTTCGACGACGGCCCGGATCCACGCTGGACTCCGGCAATCCTTGACGTTCTCAAGAAAAAAAATGTTCCCGCTGTCTTCTTCGTCATCGGCGAGGCCGCCAACCAGCATCCCGAAATTCTCAAACGCGAGTATGCCGAAGGCAACGAAATCGGCAATCACACGTTCACCCATCCGCAGTTTGACCAAATCTCCAAAACAGAACTCAAGTGGCAGTTGAATCTGACGCAACGCCTCATTGAAAGCACCGTCGGCGCAAAAACCATTCTCTTCCGGCCGCCCTACGGCATCGATCATCAGCCCGAGTATGCCGAGGAAGTCGCCCTGCTTCCCACCGCCCAGGAAATGGGTTATTTGATTATCGGCCAGCGCATCGATCCCGACGATTGGAGCATGCCGGACGGAAAAAATCCGATGCCCGCGGCGGAGATTGTCCAAAATATCTTGCGCCAGGTGGACAAAGGCAACATCATCCTGCTGCACGACGGAGGCGGTGAGCGCGCCCAGACCGTGGCCGCGCTGCCGCAAATCATCGACGCGCTTCGCGCGCGCGGCTATCAGTTTGTGTCCGTCGGAGATTTGCTTGGCAAAACGCGGGCAGAAGTGATGCTGCCTCTCTCGGCGCAGGAACGCTTCGAAGCGCGCGCCGATGGCTTCATCTTCACGATCTTTCAGTGGTTCCGGTTCGCCATCGCAACAATATTCATTGTCGGCATTGTCCTGGTCAGCGCGCGTGCGCTGGTCATCGGCATTCTCGCGTTGATCGAAAAACTTCGTCCCGACCATGCCGTGATGCCAGTGCCCGAACCCGCCGTCACCGTGCTGATTCCCGCGCACAATGAAGAAAGCGTCGTCGTGCAAACAGTGACCTCGGTGCTGGCTTCCGATGTGCAATCTCTTCGCGTCATCGTTGTCAATGATGGTTCGACCGACAACACGGGTCCGCTGCTCGACTCTTCGTTTGGGGCGGATCCGCGGGTGCGCATCATTCATCAGGTGAATCGCGGCAAAGCGGCTTCTCTGCACCGGGCGCTGGCTGAAGCCGCCACCGAAATTGTCGTGACCATTGATGCCGACACGGAAATCGAGCCGGACGCTATTCGCAAACTGCTTCGCCATTTTTCCGACCCGAAGGTCGGCGCCGTCGCCGGAAACGTCAAGGTTGGCAACCGCTCGCGCTGGCTCACGCGCTGGCAGGCCCTCGAATACATCACCAGCCAGAACATGGAGAAGCGCGCCTTCGATCTCCTGAATTGCATCACGGTCGTGCCGGGCGCGTTGGGCGCATGGCGGAAAACGGCCATCGAAGCCGCTGGCGGCATCACTGCCGACACCGTCGCGGAAGACGCGGACCTTACCATCGGCATTCGCCGCCTCGGATGGCGCATCAGTTACGACGAAGAAGCCATCGCGTGGACCGAAGCGCCGGAAACGGCAGGCGCTCTAATTCGCCAGCGATTCCGCTGGACCTTTGGCACGCTGCAATCCTTCTGGAAGCACAGTGACACTCTCTTCCGGCCGAAGTACGGCACGCTCGGCTGGATCGCGCTGCCGAATATTTTCGTTTTTCAGTTGGTGCTTCCGCTGATCTCCCCGGTCATCGACCTGATGTTCTTCGGCTCGCTGGTGCTGTGGGGTCTCGCGCAGTTCCGCGTCACCAAACTCCCGCAACTCTGGACCACCGCCGACGTCGAAAAGTCCCTCATCTTCTTTCTCGGCTTCCTGCTGATTGATGTCCTGACCTGTGCGCTCGCGTTTGCCCTCGAGAAAAACGAGGATTGGACGCTGCTTGTCCCCGTCCTCCTCCAGCGTTTTTACTATCGCCAGCTCATGTATGTTGTGTTGTTCCGTTCCGTGAAGGAAGCCGTCAGCGGTCGACCTGTCGGCTGGCGGGGCGTGGAAAAAGAAGCGCCGCCACCACGCTCCGTTGTCCCCGCTCTGCGAAATTAGCTTTGCTCACGGCCCACACGCACATGCGTCTGAGTTTGTGAGGCAACCGGATCTCCGGGGCCGTTCGCTTCGCCTGAGGCATCTCGAAATTTCGTAGATTTTCAATCATTTCCAGTTGTTGTAGGATATCCATCTGCTTTAGGAGGACCCCATGGCCATCACTTTTATTCTTAACGGGAAATCGCAGACGGTGGACGTCACCCCGGACATGCCGTTGCTCTGGGTGCTGCGCGATACCCTGAACATGACGGGCACGAAATTTGGGTGTGGCATCATGCAGTGCGGAGCTTGCACGGTGCACATCAACGGAGAAGCGTCGCGCTCCTGTATGTTGCCGATCTCCAATGTGTCCGGAAAGAAGGTCACAACCATCGAAGGTCTTTCCGCCGATGGCAGCCATCCCGTGCAAAAGGCCTGGATCGAGGAAGATGTTCCGCAGTGCGGCTACTGCCAGTCCGGACAGATCATGTCCGCGGTGGCGCTCCTCGCAAAGAAGCCAAAACCCACGGATGCCGACATCGACGACTTCATGAGCGGCAACATTTGCCGCTGCGGCACCTACCAGCGTATCCGCAAGGCCATCCATCGCGCCGCGGGCTCGCCAGCCGAAACGGCGTAGGACTTGTCCGGGACTACAGTCGAGGGTGGATGTAGATTTTGGTCAAACTGAGCGGGACCCCCTCCCCTCTTTTTTCGGAAGTGTTCATTCTAATGGGCTTAAAGTTGATTGTTTTTATAGGTTTGCGGAAGTGTTCATTCTACAGGACTTAGGATGCCAAAATTGCTGCAAAATAGGGCAAATTTGTAAGTGTTCATTTCACGGGACTTAGGGCTTCGCACGTTTGTGATGAGTGAAACGGTCCCGGTAAGTTCGTCCAAGTGCCATTCCGGTGAGCGCATTGGGTACAAAGGAAAAAAGCGGCCTGATGGCCGCTTCAGCGAGATTCTGTACTTCTACCTGAAGGATATAATAGCACATATTACCAAAATGTCAAGGAAAATGTGCAGCGGGTGCGTCAGTCATGAACAGGAGAGGGATTTGCCAGTAGAGGCTTGTCATAAAGCGCCATTTCTTCGGGGGTTGGGGCTTGGAACGCATCGAACCATCCAGTCACAGTGTCGCGGTCGATAGGAGGCTTCTCCAGGCCCCGGCGTTGAATTCTGTCGAAGAGGACGTCCGCGGGTGCGTTTAGATAATGCAACTCGACGGCAGCGCCAAGGGCGCGGGCTCCGAGGCGCAAGGCATCGCGTTCGGATCGTCCCCAGGTACCCCATTCGATGATTACGACGAGGCCGAGCGAGAGCAGTTGCTGAGCGAGTTTCCACTGAAGAGCCTCGATCCGGGCGCGCTTTTCTTCGTCCCAGAGATTTATGGATAGAGCGTCCATCCAATCATCCGGCGAGAAGCGAATGGCACCGAGGCTGTTTTCGAGCGCCGTGGCAAGAGTGGTTTTGCCTGAACCGGGCAGGCCGCAGACAATGATTAGTCTCGATTCTTTGGCTTTCCTTTCCATGTCTTTTAAGGGCGGAGATAGGCGAGATTGTCGAAGCGGAGGACGGCGGCGTTGGAGAAGTCGAAGGAGACTTGGGAGCTGGGGTCGCGCCAGGCGGTGCGGAGGCGGCGAAGCTCTTTGGGCTGGATGGTGAAGGAGAGTTCGCGGAGTTCGGGGGAACGGATGGTGAAGGTGGTGTCGGTGTCGGCGTCGTTGTAGACGTCGATTCCGGCGAAGATGTATGGCGAGGCGAATTGAAAATTGACGTGGTGGGATGCGGGATCCGCGACTGCCAGCGTGAAGGTGCCGAACTTTCCGTAGGGCGTGCCAATGTGCCATTCGCCTTTGCCCCAATCGATGAGGCCGGAGGGATACTGTCCGACGAGAGGCGTTCCTGCGGGAAGATGAGGATCGTCGAAGGTGATGTAGGAAGGCGGGACTCGATCGCTCTTTCCCTGAATGTCGACGTCGCGGGAAGTGGTGTGGCGGAGGTAGAGGGCGTGAGTGGCGTCGTCGATGGTGTAGCCCTCCTGATCGAGATCCTTGCGGCGAGTGATGGGTTTTCCGCCGACATTTACGGAGTCAGGAACAAAATCGAGGCGCAAGACATCGGTGGAGTCGGCGTCGAACGTGGAATAGGTGACGGAGCCGGCGCCGTAGGCGATTTTTGTGACTGCGGAGAGCGAACCGAGCAGGTGCGATTCGTCGGCGGGCGCCCATTCGGGGACGGCCCAGAAAGCGTCCATCATGCGGCGGGGGCCATCGGAGAATTCGTCGGTGAACCACCACTGGGTGCTGTAGGGAGCGTGAGCGGCGGCGGGAAGGCCTTGAAAATAGGTGACCCAGTTGTACGTGCGGTAGGCGGCTTCCTTGTAGGCGGCATCGCCAGTCTTCGCGTAGTAGAGAGCTTCGACGGCGGCAAGCCTTGCGCTGTGGCTATCGCAGCATTGATTCGGAAGGTTGCAGCAAAATTCTTTTCCATTACCCTGCTCGGTCGTTACCGTCGCTCCGTGGACGATGTATTTGGGCCACTTGGGGGTGGTCTTGACCCATTCGATCAGTCTCCGCGAATGATCGCGCCAGTCGGGATCTTTTTCAGGATGAAGTAAGACGTAGCGCCCGAGTTCCAGGGGAATGACGTTGTTCATGTTTCCCATGCTGGCTTGCACATCCTCGAAATACCCGACCCACACGTTGTTTTGCATGGGGTATTTCATCAGCCAGGCCCAGGCACCTTCGCGGACTTTTTTGTAGGAGGCGGTGTCGCCCTGATTGATGCGGATCAGCTCGTCGAGGAGCATGATGGGTTCGACGACGTTGGCGGAGTAGGGAAACATACCCTTGCCGCCTTCGAGGCTGCCATCGCGGGCGAAGCAACGGTTGGGCCACGGAGAATGGAGTTCGTCGCCGGGCTTGAAATTTTTGGCGAGAGCTTCGGCGCAACGGATGGCGGCGCGCAGATACTTGGTGTTGCCGGTCATTTCATAGAGGCGTAGATAGGCGTAGCCGTCTTCGCCGACAACGTGCGGCTCGACGTAGTCTTCGCCATGATTGCTCCAGCCAGTGTAGCGGCGACTTCCGGGATTCGCGGAGGGATACGGCACTTGCGCCCAGACGTAGCCTTCGGGAGTGAGACCGTTTTCGAGTTCGTAGTCGACAAAATTCTGGAGAAACTCGAGCGTGTGCGGGTCGCCGGTGTAGGGATAAAGGCGTTCGACAAAACCCTGCATCATGGCGCGCAGATAGCCGGTGGAATTGACCCAATGCCAATCGGGCGCTAATTCGAAAGTGGTGCGGTCAAAATCAAAGCAGCAGAAATAGTAAGGGAGACGCTGGCGATTGTACTGATCCCAGACGATGGTCCATTGCGAGAGGAAATAGCCGGAGTAGGAGTAGCCGGTGTTGTTGGGCATAGGCCAGGGGAGGAGTTTGCCTTGAGCGTCTAGTTCGACGGGGCGTCCGGCGATGGAAGGTTCGTTGACGGTGGAGGTGACGGGGAAAGACTGCTGGCCGGCAACAAGGGTGGCGCTCAAGAAGAACGCAAACAGAAGCTTTACTGATGCAGCGGATCGAGTCATATCACTCCGGTAGAAAGTTTGTCTGCCAATTTAAGTTGGGAGCGGGGGAATTATTTGGAATCGGCGAAGGCGACGTAAGCGCCGAGGCCGATCATGCCGAGACCGGAGGTGACGCGCTGACGGCGGCGGAAGGTAGCGCTGTTTTTTAGCTTGCGCTCGATGGGAATGGCGAGTGCGACGACGACAAGATCGGCAAAGGTGTTCAGAGATACGGAGAGAATGCCGAGAACGACAAATTGGAAAAAGATGTGGCCGCGATCGGGAGTGATAAATTGCGGAATGAAGGACAAGAAGAAGAGCGCGGTCTTGGGATTTAGAACCTCAGTGAAGATGCCTTGGCGAAAGGCGTTTTGCTGGGGCGTTGAGGATGCGGCGGTAATTTCGACATTGCGGCTGCGGATCATGCGGATGCCCAGCCAGACGAGATAGGCGGCGCCAGCGTATTTGACGGTGTGAAAGGCAACGGCAGAAGCCGCGAGAATTGCGGAGACACCCAAGGCGGCGGCGAATACGTGAAAGAGCCCGCCAAAAAGGGTTCCAACCGAAGATTGAACGCCTTCGCGGCGACCGCCTGCCAAGCTGCGAGCAAGCACATAAAATATTCCGGGACCGGGAGTCACAGCCAGAAGGACAGCGGCAGCGAGAAAAATGAAAAAACGGTGAGCCTCAAACATAAACGGATTGTATGGATTCGCGCACGGAGCGTCAACGACGCGCTAGGGCAGGTTGAATTTCAGGCGGTCATGCGGAGTTTGGACTAGAATTCAGTGCGAGGAGGACGAGGATGGAGTTGGATTGGTCAAAGTGTGCGGCGGTGGAGAGTGTGCCGGGAAAAGTGAGCGGCGCGTGGGTGTTTCGAGGTACGCGAATCCCAGTTACGGCTGTCTTTGAAAACCTCGCGGACGGGCTCACGATTGGCGAAATCGCAGAGTTGTACGACGGTCTAACCCCAGAACAAGTGCGGGCCGTGCTGGAATTTGCCGCGAAAACTTAAGAAGGCGCGCAGGCGGAGGTCGACGGTGATTGAAGACCTGTCCAAATACCATCAACCGGTTAGCAAGCTGTTTGCGCGGGTGGGCGCGGCGGAGGAGTGGGAGAAGTACCGGTTGAGCGAGGAGCAGGTGGAATTTTTTCGGGAGAATGGGTATTTGGCGGGGGTGCGGATTTTTACGGATGAGCACGTGGAGGCGCTGCGCGGGGAGTTGGAGAAATTGATGGATCCGGGGCATGAGGGGCGGGAGCTTTTTCACGAATATCATTCGAACGAGTCGACGGATCCGAATCGCGTGGTGTTTCATGCGCTCGGGGCGTGGCGCGTGATGCCGGGATTTCATGATTTGCTGTGGAACCCGGCGTTTCTGGTTCCGGCATCGCAACTGCTGGGAGGAGCGGTGCGATTTTGGCACGACCAATTGTTTTGCAAGCCGGCGCGACACGGCGGAGTGGTGGCGTGGCACCAGGATTATTCGTACTGGACGAGAACGACGCCCTTGGCGCATTTGACGTGCTGGATTGGTCTGGATGATTCAACGCGGGAGAACGGGTGCTTGAATTACGTGCCGGGGAGCCACTTGTGGCCGGACTTGCCGAAGCCGGTGTTGACGGGAGAGATGGACGGGATTCGCAGCAGCTTGCCAACGGAGTTGAAAGAGAAATTTGCGCCTGTGGCGGTGGAGTTGAAAAAGGGCGAGAGCGCGTTTCATCATGCGCGGACGATGCATGGGTCGGGCGCGAACGATACGCCGAAGCCGCGGCGGGCGACGGTGATCAATGTGTTTCGCGATGGGGTGATGTCGAATGCGGATGAGCCGCTGCTTGCGGGGGTGCCGGTGATTCCTCGCGGCGAGAAGATGGGTGGGCAGTTCTTTCCGCTGTTGTTCGAGCCCGAGGCGATGCGAAAAGCAGATCCCTCGCTGCGCTCGGGATGACAATTTCAACGTCAGGCTGCACCTAGAATCAGGCTGCACCTAGAAAATATCCGGCTGTTGACTCTTTCTGTGTTCTTGACGACTATAAGCGCAAATTTGGCCTATCATTGGCGCTCGCGGGAGAGCGCTTCTCTATGGAAGAACAACTAAGCCTGGAATTTCTGCGCGTGGTGGAAAACGGGGCGGTGGCGGCGGCGCGGACGATGGGATTCGGCGACCGTCACAAGGCCGACGAAGTGGCCGTGGAAGCGATGCGGAAAACGATGGATGCCGTGCAGATGGACGGAACGATCGTGATCGGCGAGGGCGAACGCGACGAAGCGCCGATGCTCTATATCGGCGAAAAAGTAGGGCTGGCGACGCATGCGCCGAAGGCGCTCTTTCCGGAAGTGGATATAGCGGTCGATCCGCTGGAAGGGACGAATCTGTGCGCGACGGGAGCGCCGAATTCGATTGCAGTGCTGGCGGCGAGCGAGCGCGGCGGATTGCTGCACGCGCCGGATTTGTACATGGAAAAAATTGTGGTGGGACCGTCGTGCAAAGGAGCAGTGGAGCTGGATGCGCCGGTTACGGATAATTTGAAGTCGATCGCGAAACGTCTGGACCGCGACGTGGAAGACCTCGTGATCATCGTGCTGGACCGGCCGCGGCATGAAAAGTTGATCGAAGAGATTCGCAGAGCTGGGGCGCGTATCCGCTTGATTGGGGACGGAGATTTGTCGGCGGGGATTTCGGCGGCGGTGGTGGGGACGGGAGTTCATGCGGTGATGGGCATTGGCGGCGCGCCGGAGGGCGTGTTGACGGCGGCAGCGCTGCGCTGCTTGAACGGGCAGATTCTGGCGCGGTTGGTGATCGGGAAGCCGGAAGATCAAATCCGGCTGGAGAAAATGGGCGTGAAGGATCCGAAGCGGATCTATGACACGGAAGATCTGGCGCCGGGCAAGAAAATGATTTTTGCGTGCACGGGCGTGACGGACGGCAACCTGTTGAAGGGCGTGCGGTTTTTTGGGGAAGGCGTAAGGACTTCGTCGATGATACTCACTTTGGACGACCGGCAAGTGCGATTTGTGGATTCGGTGCACCTGGATAAGCGGCCGGACGTGAAGGTGCGGTTCAACTGAGGAAGTGACTGGTGACTCGTGACTGGTGCGAAACGTGACGCGCAGGAGTTGTGCCTTCTGGGCTGGCATTCAACGCTCCATAATTCAATTTCTGCTGATAAAGACAAAGAACCACTCTCAACTGCTGAAAAGCGGGCCTGAACACAGGAACAGGAACGCTTAGAGCACAGGTAGGCGGCTTTTCTGCCGGCTTCCGGGATACGTCTGCCAGACTAAAGGCTGGGCGAATTGTGCCCTCTTGGGAGAAAGAGGCCATGGCAGAAGGATCTTCATCGGGCAATTCGTCTTCGTCCAAATCGCTGATGTGGATGATGATCGGCCTGTTTACGGGCCTCGCCATCCTGCTGGCGGGGGGCTTATTCGTGGCGAGCCGGGTGGTGCGCTCGATGGGGCTTTCGGCGGCCAGCGCCAGGGATACGGTGCGAACGCCCGGCGGAAGCTTTCGCCTGGAAAAAGAGACAGAGGTGGGTCCGGGATTGCCGGTCTACCCGCGGTCTTCGCTGGTGGTGCCGGACGACGATACGGCCGCGGCGGCCATCAAGCAAGCGCAGAACGGCGTCGAGACTTCCACGTACCACACGACCGATACGCGGGAATTTGTCGATAGCTGGTACACCAAGCATTTGAGTCCGGAGTTCACGCGGCGCGACGCGGGAGACAGGCCGGTGCCAGCAATTTTCAGTGATACGCGGGTTTCGGATAACGACATTGCGTTTGTGGCCGAGCGCGACCAGATGGTTCGCATCGTGGCGCTATCGCTGGATTCCGGTGGAACGAAAATTTCCCTCATCCGGTTCAGCAGGTCTTCGCCTGCTTCCTCTCAAACTCCAGCATCGGTGCAATAGCACTCGCTGCACAGAGCAAACCGACGTCGAATCCCCAATTTCCAGGTTAGAAGAACTCGCATTCCGGCAGGCAGACGCCGCGGCTCAGCATGTTGAGCCTCGGCTTTTTTCGTGAGGACTTCAGAGCCTATCGCTGATTTTTAGTCAGGGCCAGGAAAACGCCGTCGTCGACAGCGACGGAGCGCGTGAAAAGAGTTGCCGTGCCAGCGCCTGAAAGCGCCACGTGGTTGGCGCTGCCACTCACTGCTGGACCGGCGGGCTTGGTGGTTCCGGTTTCCGAGCCGTCGCCGGGTTGCAGAGAGATCCGCGTCGTCTTGGGCGTGCAATTGGCCGCGCCCAGACAGGTGTCGCGCACAAAAACCTGCCGGTAGCCGCTGTTGTTCGCGCTCGTGCCGGACTTCAGTGTGGCACTGGACGTTGCGGCCGCTGGACTCGGCGTCACCGCTAGGAACGCAACGAACCGGCCCGAGGAACTGAGCGACGGCAAGATGCCTTCCGCACCCACAAGTGCTCCGTTGGGATCCGTGGAAATCAGTTGAGTGGCGGGAGTGCACGAGCCGCTGACACCAAAACAGGTGTCGCGCAGATAGACCTGGCGGCCCGCGCTTGCTTCGGCAACGAGATTTGTGGCTGCCGAGCTAAACGCCACATAGCGCCCATCGGAGCTCATGGAAGGCGAATGGCTGTCGTCACTCGCGGCAGTGCCGTCCAAGGCGGAAGACACAAGAAGGGTGCGGGGAGCACACGAAGGGTCTGCGCCCTGGCAAGTGTCGCGCGCGAAAATTTGGGAGTGGCCATTCTGCGAAGCAGCATAAGCCACGTAACGTCCGTCCAGACTGACCGCGGGCGTTTCTTCCGTCACCATGGCGGCGTTTGCACCAGCGGCGGCGCCTCCCGGGCCGGTGATTGTGAACGTCGCGGCATTGCTTGTCCCACCGCCTCCGGGGCCAGCGCAGCCGACTTGGCATGGCGAAGGAAGCGGGGGCGTTGGGCCGTTGAAGACAGTTACCGTCGCTGTGCCAGCGCTGGCCAGCAAGGTGCTCGGAACAGTTGCCTGGATTTGTGTGGAAGTGATGTTCGTGATCGTGAGGTTCGATTGCGCTGTGGTGTTCCAGCGTACTTGCGAGCCGCCGGCCGGGTATGTCGAGGTGGGATCAGACAGAAAATTTGTACCCGTGATGGTAATGGGCACCGCAACGCTGCCAGCTGTTGCGGTGTTGGGGCTCACGCTCGTAATCGTGGGTATGGGATTGGCGGCGGGATACACTTCAAAAGCCACAGGATTGGAAAGCCCGTTGGTCCCGCTGCCAGAGTGAGGCTGGATGGTTTGGACGAAGTGCGTGCCGGATTTGGCGGTCAGCGCGGCAGGGACGACCGCGCTGACGGACACAACGGTTCCCGTATCATTCGCCGGAGCGCATACGTTCGCCGCGGTGGTTGTCACCACGCATGTTTTGAGCTTCGCCTGATCCCACGTCACCGTGGTTTGAACTACAAAGGCGCTATTTCCCGCAACAGCCGTCAGACTGATCGTTAGATCCGGTCCGCCAGCGGTGACGTTAGAAGGCGAAACAAACGCCACGAACGTGCCGGTGTTTGATTGAAACGTATTGCCGTAATCATTACAACCTGTTGCGGCGAAAATGGCCGCAAACGCGACAGCTATGGCTGTCAAAGACCGCATCATTGAGACTCCTTCATCGTCACTGGTTCCCCCGGCTCAGCCGGGTGCAACCGGACTGGTCAAACGGCGGGAACCCCGGTGCCAGTGTGCTTTTCGGGTGAGATGCGCAAATCGCGCGGCGCGTTGACCCCGGCCTTGCCGGGGCTACGCTAACCTTGTCCGGCTCGTGCGGCGCTCATCTACAGCCGCATGCCCTGTGCGAACTAGCCCGGTCAACCCTACATGATTACCATTTTCCGTGAAGGAAGGTCAATGCGCAATTCCAGCACGGCTGGCGCCAAGAATGGACCGGAAGCCTCGCATTTTCAATGGGTCCCGGAAGAATCAGCAACGCCACGGGCAGCCAGCGAAGCTCGCACAAGCTCCTGGATGCGAGCGCGGCATTCGGCATCTTGCACCGGCAGCGCGGCCGCGGCATGGTAGCAGGCCAACGCCTGCTCTTTGCGCCCGAGTTTGGCGTAGAGATCGCCGCGGGCCAGTTGAAAGATCGGATTTGTAGGGTATTTCTCCACCAACGGGCCGATGACCGCCAGCGCTTTTTCGTACTGCTGATCGTAACGGTGGAGATCCAGCGCCAGGTAAAAACGCGCGGCAGCTGGGGTGATCAAACCTTGGGCGATATCCTGTTCCAGTTGCCGGATGCCTTCCTGCTTGTTTCCGCCGGGAATTCCCATGAAAAAACTAAGAAGTTTCGCGATGGCGCTGAGGGTGTCCGCGTAATAATTGTAGAGGCCAAGCCCGAATTCGGCGTCGACAAGATCAGGGTCAAGCTGGATGGCGCGGAGAAAATGCTCGCGGGCGTGGATTCCAGCCCGAGCCGTGGCGCGATTCTCCCCGCGCAGGCCGAGAAGTCGTGCGGCGAAGGCGTCCGCCATGCCTGCATAAAATTGCATTTCGGCAGTTTCGTGATTTTTGAGCTCCGCCGATGCAATCGAGGCGGCTTTTGCTGCTAGATCCAAGTAATGCTGGTCCGCGGCGAGTTTTGAGCGGTGACGCGCGTCGGTCATGCCGTACTTGAACTCCGCCGAAGTGCAATAAATCTTCCACCACAGGGCTTCCGCTTCGAGTAAGTAGCCAAGGGGATGCTCAGGATGTTCCCTCTGCAGGCGTTGCGCGTCGGTGATAGCTCCATCCGAATCAAACGAATAGATTTTGTCGAGCGTTGCGGACGTTCCGGGCGGCAGCGTCAGCTTTTCCGCGTGTGCCGGGGCCGCAAATAAGGCCGCCGTCGCCGTTGCGCATGTTATTGCGCAAAGGAGTATCCAGGCCCTGGCCAGGGCGCGGATGCGCTTCCTGCCGCCGCCTATTGAAACGCCTGCAAAGCACCGATCCGTCATGGAAGCGCGGGTACGCCCCGCGCCCGACGAGTTTAAGCTGTCCGCCGATGGTTGCAAAATGAAATGGGTGCGGCCGCAGGACGAAAATCTGGAACAACTCTGAAAAATGCGCGTTAGCCGCAGCGCGGTGCATTTGCTATTCTCGGCGGCGTGCTGACCACGAGCGACAAAGCAGGCATGGAGAACACTGAGGGTAATCCGGCAGAGCAGCCGTCCGGCCTCGAGCGCGGTCTGGGCCTGAAAGAGGCTGTCGCGCTCAACATGATCGAGATCGTGGGCATCGGCCCGTTTGTGGTGACGTCTCTCGTCATCAAAGCAATGGGCGGACCGCAAGCCCTTATCGCCTGGCTGGCGGGAGCAGCGCTGGCGACGCTCGACGCGTTTGTTTGGTCGGAACTCGGCGCGGCCATGCCACGCGCCGGCGGAACGTACGTTTTTCTTCGCGAAGCGTACGGGCCGGGGCGTTGGGGCCGCTTGATGTCGTTTCTATTTGTGTGGCAAACGTTTGTCCAGGCGCCGCTTTCGATCGCCTCCGCCTCCATCGGATTTGCCCGCTACGCCGGATATCTCCACCCCCTTTCCACGTTGGAGTCCAAAGCCGTTTCAGGCGGCCTGGTTCTCGTTCTGGTCATTCTGCTTTACCGACGCATCACCACCATTGGAAAAATCTCCATGTTGTTGTGGGCTGGCGTGGTGGGCACGCTGCTCTGGCTCATCTGGGGAGGAGCGAGCCATTTCAACGCGAAAATGGCGTTCGACTTTCCGCCCGGCGCGTTTTCCCTTTCCTGGGTGTGGTTCGCGGGGCTGGGCTCCGCAATGGTGAACACCGTTTACAGTTATTGGGGCTACTACAACATCTGCAACCTGGGCGGGGAAATCCGCAATCCCGAGCGCAACATCCCGCGCGGAATTTTCCTCTCGATTCTGGGAATCACGCTGCTATACCTGGCTATGCAGCTGAGCATTCTGGGAGTCGTGCCATGGCGGGAAGCGCAGAACTCGAAATTCATCGTGAGCACCTTCGTCGAACGATTGTACGGCGCCCACGCGGCTCAAGCGGCGACATGGATGGTGCTGTGGATCGCGCTTGCCTCCGTGTTCTCCGTGCTCCTGGGATATTCGCGCGTGCCGTATTCCGCGGCACTGGACGGAAATTTCTTCCCGATCTTCGGGCGTCTGCACCCGACGAAGCATTTTCCCTACGTTTCGCTTCTGGTTCTCGGCGGCCTCGCCTTGGTTTGCAGCGTGATTTTGAAGCTCGAGACGGCGATCAAAGGAATCCTGGCAATGCGGCTGCTCGTCCAATTCATCGGGCAGGCCGTGGGAGTGATCCTGTTAAGGCGGCGATTTGGTTCGTCGCGGTTGCCCTTCAAAATGTGGTTCTATCCCTTACCCGCGGTGCTTACGATTTTGGGGTGGGCGTGGCTTTTCTGGCAGACGGGTTCGGCGAGAATTTGGGGATTAGCCGAGATCGTTTTGGGAACGGCCGCATTTCTTATCTGGGCCCGTACAATGCGACAATGGCCTTTTGAAAAAGCAGGGGATGGAAAGAGGGAATAAACCGGAGGCGGCGTGAATCGTTCGTTCAAAAGAGAGATCGTAGTAAGGAGAGCTTTAGGCTTAGTTTTGTTCGGTGGCGCGCTCGCCTCGTTTTCCGCGCCGCCGGCCTCGCCGCAATTTCCTCCAGCTCCGGGAACAGGCCCTGGCCTCCCGGAAACGGTCGAAGCCATTGACAGCGCGCCTGTCTCCACGCGCATCCTCTATATCACCGCCCATCCCGACGATGAATCCGCGACTTTGCTGACCTATTTGGCGCGCGGTCTGCACGCGGATGTCGCCTTGTTGACGCTTACCCGCGGCGAAGGCGGACAGAATGACCTTGGCCCCGAACAAGCCCCACAACTTGGATTAATCCGCACGCAGGAATTGCTGGCGGCTACCCGGGGCTACGGCATAAAGCTTTATTTTGGAAGCGCGCCGGATTTCGGGTTCTCGAAGACTCCCGAGGAAACCGAAAAAATCTGGGGCGACGCCGTCCTCGGAGAGATGGTGCGCGTCATCCGGACGTATCGGCCCAACATCGTTATCAACGGCTGGGGCGGGGTTCATGGCGGCCACGGCCACCATCAAACTTCCGGCTTGTGGACCCCCAAAGCGGTACTGATGGCCGCGGATCCAAAAGCGTTTCCCGATCAGATTTCCAGGGATGGATTGGTGGCTTGGGGAAACGGGGCGTATCCCGTGCAGATTTTGGACACGGAGCGCGGCGGCGCGAGCGGAGCCACTTCAAACGGCTACACTCTTCCTGTCGACGAAATCTCCTCGCTATGGGGCAAAACCTGGCGTGAGATCGCGCTGGATGCTTTCTCCAACCACCGCTCGCAGGGCATCACCGGGTTTGTGAATTCACCCTTTCTGCGCCGGCCGCTTGTGCTGGTGCGCGAGGATGGGAAGAAGCTCGATCCGGCCAGTCTCGCGGAACCGCTTCATGAGCTCCCCAGCGAGGCGGCGCCGGAAGGAACGTTACGGCACGCGATGAGAGAAGCGGAAACATCCATTGAAAAAGCGCGTATGGAAGCTCTGGAGCTGCATTGGGCGGAAGCAGCGTCTGATTTGGCTGCCGCCGCGAGGCAATTCGATGCGATCTCTCCGAGGTTCCAAGGCGCACCGACTTCCCAACTTGCGTTCGAGCTTGCCGCGGCACGTGCACGGACGGAACGCGCGCTAACTCTGGTGGCGGCTGTCGAGGTGCATGCGGAAGGCGATCGAGAGACGCTCGTAGCTGGAGAATCGTTTGGCATTACGGTCGCCTCGATTTGCCGCAAAGAGGCAGGTTGCGAACTTGGCCCGGTGAACTTGAATCTGTCTCCTTCTTTCAAGGAAAGCAAACGGGAAGGCGACGCTGCGAAGGGCTATCAGTTTACGGTCACCGTTGAGCATGCTGCTCCCGAGCTGACGGCTTGGGAGAAACTGCTGCCCGAACCTCCGCCGCTTTTAACTGCGAAGCAGGACGTGACCATCGCCGGATACAAACTCGCTGTCACGGTTCCGGTGACGCATATCGCTCCCAGCTCAACGCGCGTGGACCGGGTGCCGTTGCGCATCGTGCCCGCGTATACGCTGAAAGTGGAACCCAAGCAGGCTCTGGAGGTGCTCGGAAAGCCGGGCAAGGCGTTCGACGTGCTGTTGCGCGTGCGTTCCTACGCGACCCAGGCGGGCAAGGTTTCCGTGGGCCTCGATACGCCGGATGGATTTGTGGCGAGCGCGCCGGTGGAGGTGGCCTTCGACGGCGCTGGAGAGAAGTTCGCGAAAGTGATGGTGACTCCGCCGAACAAATTGGCGGCGGGAAAGTACACGATCACCGCTTACGCCCAGCGGCGCGGCGAACAGAAATTTTCGACCTCGATGGAGCCTTTGCCTTCGCTGCCAACGCAATATTGGAGCGAACCTGCGCAATGCGTGGTGTACGCGCTCGATTTGAATGTGCCGAAAAATCTGCGTGTCGGCTACATCACTGCCGAAAGCGAACCCATCCCGGAAGCGCTGCGCACTCTGGGCATTCAGGTCGAAATGCTGGATGCGCAGGCTCTGGCCTTTGGCGATCTCTCAAAATTCGATGCCATCGTGGTCGGCGTGCGCGCCTACGAACTTCGGCCGGAGCTTCCTGGCGCCAACCAGAGGCTTCTCCAGTACGTTTCGAACGGCGGCACGCTCGTCGTGCAATACAACCGGGACTTCGCGTGGAACAAGGATCAGTTCGCGCCGTATCCCGCAAAAATCTTAAACGGCTCGGGCGGCCAGCTGCCGCGCATCACTGACGAAAATTCTCCGGTCAAGTTTCTCAAACCGGATGATCCCCTTTTGAACCGCCCAAACAAAATTACACAGGACGATTTCAAGGGGTGGGTTCAGGAACGCGGCCTCTACTATTGGACGCAATTTGATCCAAAATACACGGCCGTGCTGGCCATGAACGATCCCGGCGAGCCGGATCTCAACGGCGCACTCGTCTACACGCGCTACGGCAGGGGCATATACATCTACACGGGGATCGCCTTCTTCCGGCAAATTCCCGAAGGTGTGCCCGGCGCGTACCGGCTTTTCGTCAACCTTCTCTGCGCAAACCAGCAAAACTGAGCGAAACGCTGCCCTCGCGCCTTTATTTCGCGAGAGCCCGCACCGGTTCAGTAAATCAACTGGACACAGCCCTGCCGCTCGCAAACCAGCGTGCTATCCTCTTTCACCGGGGGTCGAACACGCATGAAGAATTATTTTTCTGGCCGTTTTTCCGGAAGAACCAACCGCAGGGCCGTCTCGCTCTTATTGGCAGCCGCTCTGTTCCTGGTTTGCGCCGGGCCCGCCGGGGCGCAAAAGAAAAAGAAGAATGAACCGCCGCCCTCGGATTCCGCGCCAGTCGTTACCATGGGCGATGAACAACAGATTGACTACAACATCTCCGAAATGCTGGGTGCCTGGCAGCTGGGGGACATTGAAAAACTACACAAGGATTATGCTGAGGATGTGTGGATTGTCAGCGGGGCCTGGGCGCCTCCCGTCTTCACCTGGGCCAACTATCTCCCTCTCTATCAGCAGCAACGCGCCCGCATGCAACAGGTGCGCATGGACAGGTCCAATACCTTCATCAAGCTCAGCGGCAATTTCGCCTGGGCCACTTATCAATGGGATTTTTCCGCCGTCGTGGATGGACAGCCTTCTGCGGCCCGCGGGCAAACCACTCTGATTTTTGAAAAAAGGAATGGCCGCTGGCTGATCGTGCACAACCACACTTCGGTGGCGCAAATCGCTCAGCCTACGACGCCGGTGAACACGCCGCAAGTCGCGCAACCCAAGCCCAGCGGTCCTTCAGAGCGCTAACCCGTCAACCCGCGGAGCCAGTTCGCTTCAACGGATCAGAAATTCTTCAATCCGTTGTAGAGCCACAGGCCCGCCAGAAGCAGAAGCAGCGCCCCGGAAGCGATGCCGCTCGTCATGAGCGGCCGCGAGAGCATTTGAATCTTCGCCACCAGCTCCCGCTGTTCCCGAGCCATGTGCTCCTGCGCCGCGTCCAGAAAAATCTGATCGTCTTCATGGCTGGCGAGCAGGCTTCGCCGGATCAAGAGCATCATAAATACAGCGGTAACCGCTCCCCAGGCAATCAGTACGTAAAGGATGGGCCCCGTAAGTCTTTCCATGGTGACCTCCCACTGCAAGGGCTACGCGGTCTTATTTTGCGGGGGCAAGGAAGGAGCAAGGCCGCGTTCTTAAGCCGAGTATAGCACCAACCAGTTGAAATTCAACTGCTTAGCATCCATCTTATGGATGAAAGGCTCGCCAAAAGAGCGTCGGTTCACCGCTCAACTTATTGGCTCCCTCAACGGCGCAACCCCCTTGTTTGGTGCAGCTTGCGCTGGTCGCGCGCTGCTTCACGCCCTCCGCCTCCTGCCTTTCTGCTCCGCCCAACTGAGCTCGGCCAACGCCCAGGGTCCGGTTCCTAGCATCCGGTTCGTTGACAAAGCGCCAAGCGGCGGGCACAATAAAAATGCCTCGTTGGTACTGCAATCCCGGCTCGCCCGGGGTTTCACCCACAGCACTCGTGCCCGAGTGGCGGAACTGGCAGACGCGCTAGCTTCAGGAGCTAGTGATCGCAAGGTCGTGGAGGTTCGAGTCCTCTCTCGGGCACCATCTAAACAAACGGTTTTCGATCCATCCCCGTGGTTATTCCGCCTTGAGAGCCCGTATCGGGTCGAGGAGCGCCGCCCTCCTGGACAGGATTAGAGCGAAAACCAGATTCATGAACATCGCAAACCCGGCAACGAGTCCCGCGCTAGTCCAATCAAAGAAAAAGGGGAGGTCGGCTCGCTTCGCGATGCTTTCCGTGCCTCGCCAGCCGGCCATTACGCCTGCGCAACAACCCAACAAGCTGATCACCACCGCTTCGAACAAAAATTGGAAAAAGATGTCCGCTTTCGTGGCGCCGAGCGCTCTCCGAATTCCGATTTCCGCGACTCTTTCGCCCACAGCAATCCAGCAGATTGCCAGGATGCCCAGTCCCGATACGACCAGACCGCTCAACCCAACCCACCTCACAAGGAACGTCAGGCGGTTCGAAGAGGTGATCTCGGTATCGATCAACGCTTTTTGGTTCTGAATCTGAAAGTCTTCGGGCAAATTCCCTGAGGCGTGATGCCTCTTGCTGAGAACTTGACGGATTGCTTCCGTTGTTTCATCCATCCGCTCCCATTTTGTCACCGCAAAAAGTATCGAACTGAAATAATCCACATTGGCCAGCCGGCGCATCGCCGTGCTCAGCGGAACGTACACCTGATTGTCTTCATTCGTTGCGTCGAGTCCCTGCCCCCGCTCTTCCAGCACGCCGATCACCTCGAACGGCACTCGATTGATGAACATGCGTTTGCCAATGGGCGATTCCGCCCCAAAAAGATCGCGCCTCACCGTCGCCCCGAGGACCGCCACGCGCGCGGATCTCCTCATTTCTGCGATTCCGTAGAATTCGCCATCGGTTGTTTGCCAGTGCCGGATGCGCGCGTACTCCGGTTCCGTTCCCATCACCAGGCAATTGCTCTTGGAAAGGTCTCCCGCTTTAACCAAAAACGAATTCGTTGCCGTCGCTGACGATTTCTCGATGTCCGGAATCTCGCGCACAATTTCGGCGTAGTCCGCGGCCGTGAGGGTCGTCACAATCGTCCCCGTTTTCGCCCGCCCGCCCACGTTGCGGCTCAATTGCGGCGTTACAACAAGCACATTTGTGCCTAGCCGTTGAATGCGAGTTAGCACCTTCAGCCGCCCTTCGGCGGCATAGTTAATCGCAGAGATGACGCCGCCTACTCCCAGCAACGCGCTCAAAAGGATGAGCCCGGAACGCAAACGGAATCGCCAGATCAGCCGTAGCGACCCTGCCATTAAGAGGAATGCTTTCCCGGGTTGCATGGATTTTTTGGAAGCCTCGGTCGACCCAGCGTCAGGTTCGCAGGGCCTTCACGGGATCCACCTGCGTTGCTCGCCACGCTGGATAAATCCCGAAGACCAGTCCCAGTCCCACGGAAAGCCCCGCCGTCCATTCCAATGCCTGCGCCGCAAGAATTGGCGGCAAGTGCTGCAATCGCGCAACCAGATTTGTGCCGCCCAGGCCGAGTAAAATCCCAATCAGCCCGCCGATACTCGAAACCAGTGACGCCTCCAAAATAAATTGCACCAAAATATCCTGCCGGCTCGCTCCCACGCAGCGTCGCAACCCAATCTCTTTCCTCCTCTCGGAAACGCTGATGAGCATCAGGCTCATGATCACCGCTCCGCCGATAAACATCGCAATCGTCGCAATCCCCTTCAATATCGTCGAAAGCGTGGAACCCATCTGCGTCACTTGGGCCATCACTGCCTGAGGACTGGTCAGTGTGAAATCGTCCAGCGCCGACGATGCGATGTGGTGCCGCTTCCGCAGTAGCCCCGTGATTTTCCCGACCGCCACATCGCTTTTCTCCGGCTCCCGCACTTGCGCGATCACCATGGTGAGAAAATCCCGGTTGAATAATCGTTTTGAGGCCGTTGTCACCGGAATCAGGATGAGATTGTCGAGACTAGCGCCCCCCGGTCCCGCGCCGCGCGAAGCCAGCACTCCCTTCACCTGAAACGGCACATCGCCAATGCGAATCGTCTTCCCTATCGCCTCGCCTTCCGGAAATAGAGTGGGCAGAACATCCGAGCCGAGAATCGCCTCTCGGGCCAGCGACTGCATGTCTTCCTCGCTGAGGAAATCCCCCTGCGCCACTTCGTCTCCGCGCAAATCAAGCCAGTTCGCGGACACTCCGAAAATCGCCGGACTCACATTCTTATCCTTGTATTTTACGTCGATGTCGAACGCATTCTGCAGCAGGGCGACCTGCTTGATTTCTGGAAGTTCCGCAGCAATCGCGGCCGCGTCTTCGAACTTCAGTGTCGGCGGAACATTCGTCAGCGAAACCATACCTCGTGTTTTCCCAGCCCCGGGACGAATGATCACCGTATCAAACGTCCCAATCATGTTCTTGAACCGCTTCATCGTCTCGCGCTTGGTGTTCTCCCCAACCGAATCCAGAATCGTCAGCGAGCAAATCCCGATCATCACTCCCGCCATCATGAAAAATGTCCGCAGCCGGTTCCGCGACATGCTGCGCCACGCAATTCCGATTCCCGATGTAACTCGCATGATTCGCTCCCCCGGGCCGCCGCCGATTTATTCCGTAGCCAGCACGGCGACTTTTCGATCCGACGCAAGCGCTCCGTCTTTAAACATAATCTCGCGTTCCGCATACGCGGCGATCACATCGTCGTGCGTCACCAGCACTACCGTCCGCCCCTCTTGATGCAACTGGCGCAGAATGCCCATCACTTCCGCTCCCGCCGCCGAATCCAGATTCCCGGTAGGCTCATCCGCCAGAATCAACGGAGGGTCGTTGATCAACGCGCGCGCTATCGCCACGCGCTGCTGCTCACCGCCGGAAAGTTCCGACCCGTAGTGATGCGCGCGCTCGCCGAGCCCCACGCGCTCCAGCGCCGCTATCGCTCTCTTTCGATCCACCCGCCCAGGCCCATAAATCATCGGAATCTCCACGTTCTCCAGCGCCGTCGTCCGCGGCATCAAATTAAACGACTGAAACACAAAACCGATTTTCCAAGCTCGCACATGCGATAGCTGTTTGTC
>CAVZWO010000003.1:0-64096 GCA_963779005.1 uncultured Acidobacteriota bacterium
CCTCCGCGGAGCAGGTAAACGTGGCGCGCAGCAACATCGATTTGGCGGAGCAGACGCTGACCCAATCGCGCGATCGTTTCAGCGCCGGCGTCACCGATACCGTCGAAGTCGTGCAATCGCAAGAGGCGGTCGCGAGCGCGCACGAGCAGTACATCTCCAGTCTGTACAAGTACAATTACGCGAAAATTTCCCTGGTTCGCGCTCTCGGCGTCGCGGAAGCAGGGCGTCAAGGAATATTTCAAAGGAAAATAAACATGGCGGAAGAAAACCCATCCCGTTCAGCGCGAGGCAGGCAACACGAGTCCATCCGGATCGATTCCGTAACTCCTTCGACCGAGCGACAGAAATACACACCGCCGGCGCGCCGGAACTCAAGCGCCGCAGAAACATCGTCATTCTGGTCGTCATCGCGGTGGTGGTCGTCGGCGGCGTGTTCTTGTGGCGCTACTTGAGCAGCTACGAATCGACGGACGACGCCCAGGCAGATGTGCACCTCTATCCGGTCAGCGCGCGTATTTCGGGTTACGTGATTCGGGTCAACGTCGATGACAACCAATGGGTCAACAAAGGCGCGTGCTGGTCGAGATTGATCCGAAAGACTATCAGGTGGCGGTCGCGCAGGCGCAAGCAAATCTGGCAAACGCCGAAGCGACGGCGCAATCGCTGAATATCACGGTTCCGATCACGTCCGTGAACACTTCCAGCCAACTGCAGTTCACGGCTTCGGGCATCGAAGACGCGAGCGCCGGAGTCATCGCCGCCGAGAAACAACTGACTGCCGCTCATGCACAAGTGGAAGCGGCCGAGGCGAACGATGTGAAGGCCCAGGACGATCTCCACCGATACAAGTTGCTCGTCGACAAACAGCGAAGTGTTCGCAGCAAATTTACGATCAGGCACTGGCCGCCGCCAAATCCAGCACCGCCACCGTCGCGGCTGCCCAGCGCCAGTGAGTCCGCCGCACAGCAGTTCGTGCAACAGGCGCAGAGCCGATTGGCGCAAGCTGCAAGCCAACCACGCAATACGCGGAGACCGGTCCGCAGCAGGTGTCGTCCACCCAGGCTCGCGTGCGGGCCGCGATCGCGGATGTTGAGCAAAAGCGGGCGCTGCTGCAGCAGGCGCAATTGAATCTGCAATACACAAAGATCGTTGCTCCGGTCAGCGGTGAAGTGAACAAAACGGTCGTCGTCGGGATGAACGTTGCAACCGGGGCAGCAACTGCTCACCGTTGTGCCTCTCGATGAAGTCTGGGTGACCGCCAATTTCAAAGAAACGCAACTCAGGCACATGCAGGTTGGACAGAAAGCCGAAATTCACGTGGATTCGAGCGGCAGGACTTTGAATGGCCATGTGGACAGTATTGCCGGCGCAACCGGGCCGCTATTCAGTTTGCTTCCGCCCGAAAATGCCACCGGCAATTACGTGAAGATTGTGCAGCGGGTGCCGGTAAAAATTGTTCTCGAGCCTGGCGAAAATCGGGATCGCCGGCTTCGCCCCGGCATGAATGTAGTTCCGGACGTATACCTGCAGATGAGTACCGCTGCGCTCACACTCGACCAGGATATCTGGCGGCCCCGGTACAATCCCTGGCTGATTGCCGTTGTTGTGGCTCTGGCCGCATTCATGGAGGTGCTCGACACCAGCATCGCCAACGTGGCCTTGCCGTACATGGCCGGCAATCTGGGAGCGAGCAACGACCAGAGCACCTGGGTGTTGACCTCTTATCTGGTCTCGAACGCCATCGTTCTGCCGATCAGCGGCTGGCTGGCCGGCGCACTCGGACGCAAGCGATTCTTCATGATCTGCCTTGGTGTTTTCACCGTGAGTTCGTTGCTTTGCGGCATTGCGCCGAGTCTGGGTTTCTTCTTCTCTTCCGCGTGATGCAAGGCGCGGGTGGCGGCGGACTGCAGCCGATGGCGCAGGCCATTCTGGCCGACACTTTTCCGCCGCAAAAGCGCGGCCTGGCATTTGCGCTCTATGGAATCACGGCCATCATGGCGCCGACGATCGGTCCAACTCTGGGCGGGTGGATCACCTTCAACTATTCCTGGCGCTGGATTTTCTTCATCAATCTTCCGGTTGGCATGATGACATGGTTTCTGGTGCGGCGCTTTGTCGAAGATCCTCCTTACTTGGAGCGGCTCAAAGCGGCTGGCGTCAAGCTGGATTACATCGGCATTGCGCTGCTGACGCTCGGTATCGGGGCGTTGCAGATGCTGCTCGACAAGGGCCAGGAAGATGATTGGTTCGGATCGCGCTTCATCACCACCTTGATCGTCGTTGCGACCGTGTGCCTGATTTCACTGGTCATCTGGGAGTGGTTTCAAAAGGCGCCGATCATCGACGTTCGCATGTTCAAGAACTTCAACTTCGCCAGCGCGAGCCTGATGATGTTCATGCTGGGAATCTGCTGTTCAGCAGCCTGGTGCTGATGCCGCAGTTCCTGCAGACGCTGTTGGGCTACACGTCCGAACTCGCCGGGCTGGCTCTTTCGGCGGGAGGCCTGGTCTTGCTGATAGAGATGCCGATCATGGGCCAACTGACAACGAAGGTTCAGGCGCGCCACTTGATTGCCTTCGGCTGGCTGGCTCTGTCGATCGCCATGTTCTATTCCACGAAGCGAATTGACCTGCAGATCAGCTTCAGTGCCGCCACGTGGCTGCGCATCGCGCAGGTCATTGGCTTGGGCTTCCTGTTCGTGCCGATTACGCTGGTGGCCTACATCGGAATTGCGCCGGAGAAGAACAACGCGGTCGCCGGAATCGTCAATTTCATGCGCAACATGGGCAGCAGCGTGGGAACGTCACTGGTTACGACATTGATTGCGCGCCGTTCGCAATTCCATCAGCTGAGGCTGGTGGAGAAGGCGCGGGTCGACAATCCCAATTTGCGAATGCGGCCAAACGGCGTTGGCTCAGCAATTGGCCACTGGCGGATTGGGCAAGCACGAGGCGCAAATGCACGGCTTACGCCAGGATTTATCAGTCCCTGCAGGCCCAGGCGGCAAGCCTGGCGTACATCGATACCTTCATGGTTCTTTCCGTGGCTGCAGGGATCATGTTCTTCCTGGCTTTTGTTTTGAAGAAGAATGATCCGGGTGGCGGTGCGGTAGTGCTGAGTAAGCAGCGGGGCATTCCTTGCAGAATTGAGGGATTGGCGATAGAGTGGAACACAGAAATAAGCGGGTGGCAGGCACATGATCAAAATCGTCACGATGGAACGGGAGTATGGATGCGGCGGGGGGGAAATCGCGCAACTGCTGGCGAAGCAGCTGGGCTGGAAGCTCTGGGACCAGTTGCTGACGGAAGAAATCGCGCGACCTTGCGGAATGTCCCAAGGCGGTCGTCGAGGTCGCGAAGAGCGCACCGATCCGCTGTACTACCGCCTGTTCAAATCGTTTTTGCGCGGGAGTTACGAGGGCAGCCTCAACGCCCATAAGCTGAAGGAGGTGGACAGCGAATGCATCCTGAAGTTCACCAGGAAAGTAGTGCAGCACGCGGCGAAAAACGGCAACTGCGTCATTGTCGGTCGCGGCTCGCAGCATTTCCTCAAAAGCCGCCGCGACACCTTGCGCGTGTTTCTGTACGCGCCGCGAGAAGATAAAGTGCGGCGCCTGGTGGCAGGCGGCAAGAGTGAACACGAAGCCGAACAACTGGTGGACACCGTGGACCACGAGCGCGTGGAGTTCGTGCAGAAATATTTCCACGTGGAATGGCCGGACGCGCGGTGTACCACACCATGATCAATACCGCGATGGGCGACGCCGCGGTGGTACGCACCATTTTGGATCTTATGAAAACGGTCGATGCTCCGGCCTAGATGCGCGGTCTCCTCTGGCGGCTCGTTCGGGGCGCAAAGTGGTCTGACCACTGCGCATCGTCCTCCCTATAAGACTTTGAATCTAAATTGCTTAGATGCGATGTGCGCTTGTGGCCCTCCGGGTGTTTCTCGGAAGTGTTCATTCTAATGGGGTTGCGCGGGTGTGTTTTGTAAGTGTTGTAGACACGGGGCTTACGGGAGCTGGTTTGGTGAAAAATGGCAACACTTGGAAAAATCGTGTTGATTCTATTGGGGTTATAAAGTGGCATGTTTGCTTTTGTGGAAGTGCGGATTCTAAAGGGGTTACGGAGTGAGGCGAGCGTGGAGCGAAGCAACGAAGTAATGAGGTAGCGAAGCAAAGAGAAGAGGGAGGGGCGGGGGAAATGTGGTGGCGGGTGGGCGGAGAGGTTGGGGTGGGGATGGGTTCTCCAGGCGACATGGCGATGTAGTGTTCGTACTACCGCTTGTCAATGGTACTTGTTGGTTCCTTGTTCGAATGGATCGTGTCGGGAATATGGGTAAACAGTCCCCCGTCTCCTCTGTCCGCTGTGTTTTATTTTCAAGTTCCCCACCCGCCGGGAGCTTGTTATGGAGTCGGTCGAAGACGGAGAGATTCGGGACAATCCCACGGTCTACCAAGGCAACATTGATATTGCCACCCCGGACATCGTGCTCCGGTTCTTGCTTTTTGGAAATAACTCTTTGTGGAGACGAACGACCTCGAAGGATCGGACGTTTACGAATAGCATGCCGATTTGCTCGTTAGCGGCTCTTCTTCCATTAACTTCCCCAAGGATCGTATAGAAAATGAAATTTGCGATCACTATGCATGAGACACCTGCGCAGAATACGATCCCCGACACGATCACCACATTTGATTCTGCATAGCTGCCTCACCAGGAAAAACAGGTGTAATACTGTGGGACAAACGGGAAGTTCATCGAGAATCCATCAATCTTTCTCGCCATGAATGTGAAAATAGCGGGAAACTCCCTCTATGACGTTGTCGGCTCTGTCAAGGGACACCTCGCCTGCACGAGCTGCGAGGACCCGTTTTTCTCTTCACTCGATGACGGGTGGCGCATCCTTTGCATTTGGTTTTGTGTTGCCCTGAAACACCCGTTGTCGAATATTACCTCAAAGTCATAGTAGAGCGACATTCTGGGTGGCCTACCCTTTGCGGGTTGTGCAAAGGGTGGGCCGCTCGGGGCGCTTGCCATGACCAAAGGTCTGAAACGCATCAGCGGTTTTGGCCATCTGCATTTCATCACATTTGCTGCTATCAGCGAAGAGCTTTACTGGGCACCGTGCGCGCGAAACGTCGCGGTGCAGATTCTGCGCGAGATATAGGTTTGCGCTGATCGCTAGGTGATTATGCCCGTGGAGCAGTTGGTGTTATTGGTATAGAGGGGAAGGGCTCTTTAAGATGATCCTTGGGATTTCGAGAGATTGAACATAGGAGATGCACGGTGAGGGGCAGAGGGGCCCACCCTTTGCAAAAACCGCAAAGGGTAGGCCACCCAGGAAGGTTTCTTAGCGCGTTAAGGGTGCGCCACCCGCCTCCTCTGGCTCTGTAAAGCGGCCTTCACCTGTCAAGAATATGTCGAACACTGGCTTCCGGCTCCTGACTGAATCAGACGGTTAACACAACCTTTCCGAATTGCGCGCCGGATTCGAGATAGGCGTGGGCGGCGGCAGCCTCGGACAACGGGAACACGCGGTCGATGATGGGACGAAATCTTCCAGCGGCCACCAGGCGCATGACGCTGTGCAGCTCGGACTTTGTTCCCATGTACGAACCCATCAGCGAGAGTTGCTTGGCGAAAAGCAAGCGCAGGTCGAGCTTGGCATCATAACCGGTAGTCGCGCCGCAGGTAACCAGTCGCCCGCCCGCAGCCAGACTGGCGATGCTGTCGTCCCATGTGGCGGTGCCCACATGTTCGAAGACCACGTCCACGCCGCGCTTGCCGGTGATGCGGCGGACTTCATCGCGGATTTTTTGCGTTTTGTGGTTGATGAGGTGGTCGGCGCCGAGTTCCTTGGCTTTGTCTAGTTTTTCCTGGGAACTGGCCGTGGCGAGCACCCGGGCCCCAAAAAATTTGGCGATTTGAATGGCCGCGGTGCCGACGCCGCTGCCCGCGCCCAAAATCAAAACGTCTTCGCCGGGCTGCAATTCGGCGCGCGCCAAAAGCATGTGCCAGGCGGTTTGGAAAACCAGCGGGATGGATGCGGCTTCCTCGAAGGTGAGATTTTCGGGGTAGGGAAGGCAATTTACTTCGGGAACCTTCACGAACTCGGCGCAGCCCCCGTCGATCAAATACCCAAGATTGGTAAAGGTGCGGCAGCGATTGTCCTGGCCAGAGATGCACGCCGGACACTTGCCGCACGTTACCCCGGGAGCCAGCACCACTTTCTGCCCAGGCCGCACGGTGGTCACGTCCGCGCCAACCTCGGCAACTTCTCCGGCAACGTCGCTGCCGGGAATGTGCGGCAGGGGAATGGGCACGCCGGGAAGTCCGCGGCGGACCCAGAGATCCAGATGGTTCAAGGCGCAAGCTTTCACGCGAACCAGCACTTCGCCCGGCCGAATCGTGGGCGTCGGCGCGTCAATGAATTGCAAAACCTCCGGACCGCCGTGTTTCTGAAAAACAATGGCCTTCATGCAAGGGTCTCCCGCGAGAATTGAGCGCAGGCCATTCTAACGCGAGAAGACAAACATGCGCTTGCGCGAAAGCAGATCGCGGGTCAGTTCGCCACGCAGTTTGCTGCAGAGATCCTGCAGGAGCGTGTAGTCGGCATCGCTCAAGGCATCGTTTGCAGTTGCCAGCCCCGGGGCGTTCAGCGCTTCTTGCAGGTTACCGTAGGCTTTGCGCGCGGATTCGCTGAGGTACAATCCTCCGGCCAGAAAGTACCAGTCGCGAAGCTGCTCGCTGAAATCACGCAGATCGAGATAGGTTACGCCAGCGCGGCGTGGCCACTTGGAAAGCAGCGCGGTCTTTTCCCACACCGATTTGTAAGCCTCGCCGCGGCTCTTGTGGACCGCCAAATCCACGCTGCGCCGCTGGATGAGAAAGTGACTGATCAGCGCGCCGATGAAAGCGCCCAGTGTAGTGATCGCCGCAATCGCGATGGATGGCGGGGCCGAGTGTTCCATAACGCACTCTCCGGTGCAGCATCGCGAGATAGTGATTTGCATGCCGCGGACGTTTCACGCACACGGGGCGGCGGCCGCTCAGGCGCGGCAACTCCTTTGGTATTCTTGCGGTGATGAAAACGTCGAAGGTTCGCGACGACTTGCGAGTGGTGTCGCTGGCGCCTAGCGCCACGGCCATTTTGTGCGCCGTGGGTGCGCGCTCTGCGCTCGTCGGGGTGACCAAATGGTGCGGGGACGTGGCGGATGTTAATGGGTTGCCGCGGGTTGGCGATTGCTGGCATATGGGGTCGGTGGAGGAGATTGTGGGGTTGCGGCCGACGCTGGTCATCGGCTCCGTGCCCTTCAAAGCAGAAACGGTCGGGAAACTTCTCGAACATCCGGTAAATTTCTTGGCCACGAATCCGCGCACGCTCGCGGACATCGAGGGTGATGTGCTTATGCTGGCGCGTATCGTGGGGCGTGGAGCCGCTGGCGTACGCGTAGTGAAGCGCATGCGCCGGGAGTTTGCGGCGATCGCTGTGCGGGCGAAGAAGTTGCCGAGGCGGGTGCGCGTTTATTGCGAGGCGTGGCCGAATCCGCGCATCAGTTCGCCGCCTTGGGTCGCGGAGCTGATCGAGTTGTGCGGTGGAGAGATGGTGGTGCGAAGCGGAGCGCGTGTGAGCGACACCGAAGTGGCCGCAGCGTCTCCCGACGTAATTATCTTGGCCTGGACCGCCACAGGCGCCAAGGCCAAGCCGCAGCGCGCTTACGCTGTGGCGGCCTGGAGAGATGTCCCCGCAATTCGCCAGCGCCGCGTGTTTGTGGTCCGCGACGAATTGTTGAATACTCCGGGGCCACCGCTGGTGGCGGGCGCGCGGGCGTTGTGGGATCTGCTGCATGGGAAGAGGCGGGCGGTAGGTTATGAACCGAAGGACAAGAAGAAAAAGATAACGCAGAGACGCAGAGCGCGCTGAGGGGCGCGGAGTTTCGGTTCAGCGACGGCGCGCGGTGGGGAGCAGACGTGTTCAAAGTAGTGGTGGCGGCAGTGATTGAACGAGCGGATCGGCGTTTGTTGATCGGTCAGCGCCGAAGCGCGGACACTTCTCCGCTGAAGTGGGAATTTCCCGGTGGCAAAGTGGAAGAAGGCGAATCGCCAGAAGCCGCTCTCGCCCGCGAACTTCGCGAGGAGCTAGGCGCCACCCTGCGCAAGAGCGTGGAAATTGCCCGCGTCCGCCATGCCTACGCAACCACCACGAATGAGTTAGAAATAAGATTCTTTGCCGCCGAGCTCGTCAGCGATGCAGTGGTGGGCAAGACCTTCGAGCGCATCGCCTGGGTCTTACCGCGCGAGCTAAGCTCCTACGATTTCCTAGCCGCAAACCGCGAACTAGTAGCCAACCTCGCCACCGGACGGATCAAGGTAGCCGATGTGCTAGGGGGGCAGGAAGCCGGGCCGAAATAACGATAGTGGCCGGTAATGCGCCAGGAGAAAAGCGCATCTTCCATTTTCGGACCTTGGCCGATGTTGTGCACGACCATATATCGCCCAGAAGAGGCGCGCTGATCAACGACGATGCCAATGTGCGGGACGTTGCCGCCGAGGTCCCAGGTAACTAAATCGCCGGGGGTATAGTCCTGGGCGCGGACGGTGACTGGCAAGGACTCGCCTTTGCGCGAGAAAAAGACCATTAGGTTTGGCACGCGACGGTGATCGATGTTGGTGTCAGAGTGCGCCAGTTGCCAGCGACGCTGATTGGGGTAGGCGCTGAAATTGGCGGTCAGGTCTTCGTGAACTTCTTTCTGTAAATCGATGCCCACGGCGCGGTAAACGCGAATCACTTCATCGGTGCACACGCCAGTGCCGGCTGGAACATCGCCGTTGGGATAAGGTATGCGCACATACGCAGGGTCATAGCGCACGCTGTGATGGGTCCGTTCGATGGCGGCGGAGGAAAGCTTTTGTAGGAAAGCGCTATGCGAGGAGTTGGCAGGACCGTTCGCGGAAACGATCTGCAGGAGAGCAAGAACGACGATTGTCACCGCGCTCATTGATCTATCTCGGTTTTTGCGGCGCCGGGCCTCAGTCCGGCCCCCGTCCGCTGCGCGCTAAGAGATTACCGGGTTAAGCTTCTCCGGATTGATCCCCAAATCCGTGATGGCCTTATCCACCACGCCACGCTCGATTTGCCCTTCCTGCAAAAGTTCGTGCAGTGTCGCCAGGGTGATGAAGCGGGCGTCCACCTCGAAGAAGTCGCGCAACGCCGTTCGCCCCTCGCTGCGCCCAAACCCATCCGTCCCCAGCGTACAGAGCCGCCGCGGCATCCACTGCCCAACCATAGCCGGCAGCGATTTCAGATAATCGCTGGCCGCCACCAAAACGCCCGGGCTGCCGGCAAGTTGCGCCGTGAGATACGGCACGCGGGGCTTCTCGCTAGGGTGCAAACGGTTCCACCGCTCGCACTCGTTGCCATCTACGTACAATTCCTTGTAGCTGGTGACGCTCCACACGTCCGCGGCCACGCCGTACTTGGTCTCCAAAATCTCCTGCGCGCGCAAAACTTCGTTGAGAATCGCTCCGCTGCCAAAAAGCTGCGCCCGCAGTTTCGACTTCTTGTTTTCGGTCGCCCGGAAGCGGTACAAACCGCGCAAAATGCCTTCTTTCACCTTCTCGACTGGCGGTGGCATCGCCGGCATCGCATAAGGCTCGTTCATCACCGTAATGTAATAGAACAGGTTTTCTCCGTCCTTATACATGCGCCGGATACCATCCTGGATAATGACGGCGATTTCGTAAGCAAAAGCCGGATCGTAAGCGCGCAAGTTGGGCATCGGCAACGCCAGAATGTGGCTGTTGCCGTCCTGGTGCTGCAAACCCTCGCCGGAGAGGGTGGTGCGGCCGGAAGTTCCGCCCAACAAGAATCCGCGCACGCGCATGTCCGCGGCGGCCCAGATAAAGTCAGCGATGCGCTGGAACCCGAACATCGAGTAATAAATAAAAAACGGAATGGTATTGATGCCGTGTGTGGCATAGGCAGTTCCGGCCGCAATAAAACTGGCCATCGACCCGGCTTCCGTAATTCCTTCCTCCAGAATCTGTCCGTCCTGCGCTTCCTTATAGTAGAGCAGGGTGCTGGCATCCACGGGTTCGTATTTCTGTCCCACGCTGGAATAAATCCCCACGGTGCGGAACAGCGATTCCATGCCGAACGTGCGCGCCTCATCGGGAACGATGGGTACGATGAGCTTGCCGATCTCCGGATCCCGCAGCATTTTGCGCAGCATGCCCACGAACGCCATGGTGGTGGAAACTTCCCGCCCTTCGCTGCCGTCAAAAAACTCCTTAAACAGTTCGTCGTGCTCCGCGGCAATCGGTTTCGAACGGACGGCGCGCCTCGGCGTGTACCCGCCCAGCGATTCGCGCCGCGTACGCAGGTATTGCAGCTCCACGCTGTCCTCGGGCGGCCGGTAGAACGGCACCTCGATGCAGTCGTTGTCGTTCAGCGGCACGCCAAAACGCGAACGGAACTCGCGCAACTCTTCTTCATTGAGTTTTTTCTGCTGGTGGGTGACGTTCTTGCCCTCTCCAGCCTCGCCCAGTCCGTAGCCTTTAATCGTGCGCGCCAAAATGACCGTAGGTCCGCCCTTGTGATCCACCGCGGCCTTATAAGCGGCATAAACCTTGCGCGGATCATGCCCACCAAGGCGCAAGCGGCGCAGCGCTTCGTCGGGAAGCGGCTCGACCAGCGCCAGCAGGCGCGGATCGGTCCCAAAAAACTGTTCCCGCACGTACGCGCCGCTGGAAACGACCAGCTTCTGATACTCGCCGTCGACCATCTCTCCCATGCGCTTCACCAGCAGGCCTTCGGTGTCGCGCTCCAGAATGGGATCCCACTCGCTGCCCCACAAAACCTTAATGACGTTCCAGCCTGCCCCGCGAAACGCCGACTCGAGCTCCTGAATGATCTGCCCGTTGCCGCGCACCGGGCCGTCCAGCCGCTGCAAGTTGCAGTTAATCACAAAAATCAAATTGTCGAGTTTCTCGCGCGAAGCCAGAGTAATGGCGCCCAGCGATTCGGGCTCGTCGGTCTCGCCGTCGCCCAGAAACGCCCACACCTTCGCGTCCGTCGCTGGCTTCAGTCCGCGATTCTCCAGATAACGATTAAAGCGCGCCTGATAAATGGCCATCAACGGGCTCAAGCCCATCGACACCGTGGGATACTCCCAGAAATCCGGCATCAGCCACGGATGTGGATAGGACGACAATCCCCCGCCCGGCTTCAACTCGCGGCGAAAATTTTCCAGCTGCTGCGCGCTGAGCCGCCCCTCCACAAAGGCCCGCGCATAAATCCCCGGCGAAGCGTGCCCCTGAAAATAAACCGTGTCGCCTTCAAACTCCGCCGTGCGCGCGCGGAAAAAATGGTTGAAGCCCACCTCGTACAGCGTTGCCGCCGAGGCATACGTCGAAATATGCCCGCCAATGTTGTGTTCCACGCGATTGGCGCGTACCACCATGGCCAGGGCATTCCAGCGAATTAAACTCTTGATACGCCGCTCGATCTCCTGATCCCCGGAAACAGCGGCTCCAGCCGCGCCGGAATGGTATTGGCATAAGGCGTATTCGCGGTGAAGGGCAGATCGATCCCGGCCACGGTGGCGTGGGCTCGCAAGCGTTCCAAAATCTCCGTCGCGACTTCCGGCCCGCTGGACTCCAGCACCGAATCCAGGGACTCCAGCCACTCCTGAATCTCCACATCCTCAATGCTGCGTTGCGATTGTGTATACGTTTCGTTGTCCATGAGCGTGCTGGCCCTTCTTCATCCGGCTAGGTTCAAGCGCGGTACAACCCGCGATACGACCGTCGCGAATTTTTATCGCCGCTATAAGCTTAATAGAATACACTGCCGCGCCCACCCGTGCACGCGGCTTTAGAACCGAAGTTCAGCGAGTGGAGGACGGCAAAAGGTTGAATGCCTTGTTACGGCCCCAGCGGTAAACCCGGAAGTCTTTGTCGAGTGTCAGTATATCCGCCGTCTCAAATTCGCCCGCCATGTGAATGAGACAGGCGTCGGCCAGATCGATTCTGCGGGCGCGATATTTCCGATGAATTTGTCTTACCTGGGCAGCCTCTCGGGACAATTGGAAGGGGATCTGAAAGTTACCAGCCGCCACATTCTCGATGACCGATTCGGCCGCGCCAGCCAGATTTCGCAGCAGATAACAGGCCTCCGCGATGACTGCTTCGCAAGTCAGAAGCGGCGCTTCGATCGAATGGATGGCTTCAGAACAACTGGAATGCTCTTTCTCGGACCGATCCAGCAATGCAACGATGACCCCGGTATCGAGCAGAACCGGCTTCACTTGCCGAAGCCGCGCAAATGTTTCTTATTCGAACCCATGTCAGCCACCCCAGAGGCAAACTTCCCCAGCCCGATGATCGGGCGCTTCTTCTTCCGCAAACGGCTTGCCTCTAGAACGCGCAATCCTTCCCGCACTACTTGCGAGGGCGTCCAGCCCAGTTCGCGTACCAGAACTGCCAGCCTCCTCCGAGACGAACTGTCCAGCCGAGCTTGAATCGCAGCGCGCATGGCTCATTGTACTACAAAATCCAATTTGTATGACAACGGGAGTGGCACCACCGTTCGCCGGCTCGACAATTGCCGCTTGTGCTGCGTTTCATCGCTCCGCATTTGTCTCCGTCAGCCCGCTATGCGAAACTACTCTTGGCACGAATAGTAGCCGCGAGGCCCCATGAGCACAACCATAGGCAAACACGTCACTCTCACCAAGCCCGACGACTTCGGCTCCCTGCTCGAGGACGAAGGCATCATCTTCACCACCCTCGATAAAGCTGTCAACTGGGCCCGCCGGAGCTCCATCTGGCCCCTAGGCTTCGGCCTGGCCTGCTGCGCCATCGAGATGATGTCCATGGCCGCCGCCCGCTTTGACGTGGCCCGCTTCGGCGCAGAAGTCTTTCGCCCCTCCCCCCGCCAAGCCGACTTAATGATCGTTGCCGGCCGCCTCTCGCAAAAAATGGCCCCCATCGTCCGCCAGCTTTACGATCAAATGCCCGAACCCAAGTGGGTCATCTCCATGGGCGCCTGCGCCACCAGCGGTGGCGTCTTCAACAACTACGCCATCGTGCAGGGCTGCAACCAGGTCATCCCCATAGATGTCTACGTCCCCGGTTGCCCCCGCGCCCCGAAGCCCTGCTCTACTCCATCCTCCAACTTCAAAAGAAAATCGACAACGAAAAAGGCTCCTTCAAACGCGCTTTGAACATCGGCCAATCCAAGTCCGTTGCCGAGCCCAGCCAAGGCGCCTAGCCGGCCATCAGGCTTTTGTAGACGCCGACCTTCAGGTCGGCCCCCGTTGTCGCAGACCCAGCCTCTTCTACGGTGTGGTTCCGGAGCTTCCGCCGCGGTTTTCGCCTTTTTTCTTTTCCATCCCATTCGCCTCTCCATCCATCGCCCGCAACATCGCCGCATAGTACGGCACGATGAATTCCGCAATGGTGTCCGGCTGCGCGTTCCCCAGCTTCGCGTGACTCATAAGCAAATGCTGCATCGCCAAGTCCGTCGTAAACATGGTCTGCACCAAAACCGCTGCCGCCGCTTCTTTGGACATTTCTTCTCCCCCTTGGATAACTCACGCTACATGGATGCCCGCAAATCCTCTTTTGTTTCGCCATAACTCGGGAAGCTTGCCAGTCAAAAATTAACCCCCAAGAGGCAAAAGACTAACCTTGGACACGCACGCCTTCTTGGCCCGAAATCCTGCCCACGGTCTGGCGCAGCTAACTCCCGCGCTCTTCACGGCTTATTCCGTGATAGGGCCTTCCGGCTCTTTGGCACGCGCCATGCTCAACAGGGCAGTGCCGCGCATCCCACAAGGAGGCCGCTATCATGTCCATCCCAAAGAAGAGCATCAAATCCGCTGTCAAGACATCCCCAACAGTCCGCTCCGCCACCAAGATCACCAAAGCCACGGCACCCGCTACCAAGAGTGTCAGTTTCAAGCTCCTGCTTGACGACGAAGCGCCAAAGCGCGGTTGATCTCGCTGACGCCCTGGCGTCCTATCCGGAACCCGCAGAAGCTCGTGGTCCAAGCGCTCTCACCCCGAACCCCGCGAACGTCCATCCCCCATCACCTCCCACAGAAGGCCGCCGCTGCCCCCCGCAGCCGACGGCTTTTTTTGACCCCGGCATCCACGTCCTTTATCATCGAAAATCTGGCAACGATGTGCCCGAAGTAACCGAACCATGCGCAAAGCCACTTCCGCGTTTCAGGTTGTTCTCGTTTTCATCTGCTTCGGTCTCAACGTTGCGTCGCCGACTCACGCCCAAACGGTCGCTAAACCCTCCGCACCTCCGTCAGGCTACCAACTGGTCTGGAGCGACGAATTCAATTCCCCAGACGGCAGCACCCCCGACCCCGCCAAATGGACCTACGACCTCGGCGGCAACGGCTGGGGTAACGAGGAACTTGAGTTCTACACCAATCACCCGCAAAACGCCCACATCCAGTCCGGCAACCTAGTGATCACCGCGCAAAAGGAAAGAACCTCCGCTCCCAGCGGCTTGACCCGCGAATACACCTCCGCACGCCTGAAAACCCAAACTCTCTTCAGCCAAGCCTATGGCCGCTTCGAAGCCCGCATAAAAATCCCCACAGGCCGAGGCATCTGGCCCGCCTTCTGGATGCTGGGCGACGATATCTCCACGGCGAACTGGCCCCGCTGCGGCGAAATCGACATCATGGAAAACATCGGCAAGGAGCCCGACGCCGTCCATGCCTCCATCCACGGCCCGCCCGATTCCGCGTCCGGCAAGCCCACCGCGGACCTAACCACAAAATTCTCTCTTCCCGGCGATCCCAAACTAGCCGACGACTTCCATCTCTACGCTGTTGAATGGGATCCCAACGAACTGCGCTTCTTCATCGACCAAACCAACTTCGCCACTTTCACCCGCAAGCAGTGGCCCGGCAACGCACCCTGGCCCTTCGACCACAAATTCTTCCTAATCCTGAATCTCGCGGTAGGCGGCAAGTGGCCCGGCAACCCCAATAACTCCACCGTCTTCCCGGAGCAAATGTTAGTCGACTACGTACGCGTGTACGCTCGCGCGTTAAATGCCCCAACCGCCGAACGATAGCGGCCACGCCACGCGCCGACCGCAACTCGGTTAGCGAAAAGTTTGTTGCGGACTCCAGTTCTCGACCTCTCTCCGCTGTCTAGGTGTCTCTGTTCTCTCGGCGTTAAGCTTCCTTTCTCAGCCCATAATTTCTTCTTGCGGTTTCTAGCTTGCCCATTCTAATCTCCCCACGCACCACGATCTCCCACCCGCGCGTACAGCAAGTCCTGTGCCGCGCCACTACAAGGAGGGCCACCATGTCCACCGACTTGGGTACCGACCGCCAACTCCTCCGCCACGCCCTCGCCACCGTCGCCTATCGAGGCGCTAAACCCCTCCGCGACGCCCCCGCCGATTTTGGCACCTTGGCCATCCCCAACTACCCACGTCCCCCCATCAAAATTCTCTCCCACATCAACGACCTCTTCGATTGGTCCCTCTCCATCTCCAAGGGCCAAACCGTCTGGAACGATTCCGTTCCCCAGGATTGGACCTCCGAAGTGGCCCGCTTTTTCCGCAGCATCAAAGCCCTCGACGATTACATCGCCTCCGGCGCCACCCTTCACGAATCCCCCGCCAAACTCTTCCAAGGCCCCATCGCGGACGCCCTGACCCACGTCGGCCAACTCGCGCTCCTCCGCCGCCTCTCCGGCCACCCCATCCGTGGCGAAAACTACTTCATCGCCCAAATCGCCCCCGGCCAAGTCGGTCCCGACCAACCCGCCCCGCGCCGCGAATTCGATTAAAGGGAATTGTTTGTAGCGGCTGTAGTGGCGGATCTGCCCGTGTCCTGCGGCGACAATCCATCCACCACCAATGAGAGAAGAGGCGATCGGAGGCGATTTGGTCTGGGTTGGGATTTGACGGGGGCCGGGCTGAAGCCCGGCGTCTACAAAAGCGCGAGCAGCAAGGGCAGGAAGGGGGGCCGGCGGGAGACGCATGCGTCGCCCGGAGCAGCAGTCACGTCGGTATGAGAATGAGTTTGCGTGAGTGTGGGAAGCGAGTTGTCATGATGAGGTAGAAAAAAATGGTCTCGAAGAAGGTGCAGGATCTAAGTTCTAACCTTTCATCGCTCCACCACGCACCGCCCCCACTAGCGCACAGGCAATCACGCACTCCTGCTCCGGCCGGTTGTGCCACGCATGCCGCGTCCCGTTCTGCACCACACAATCCCCAGCCTTTAGCAACACCTCCGTCCCCCCATCCAACTCCAAATAGACTTCCCCGGATAAGATCACATCAAAATCCACCGTATCCGTCGTGTGCATCCCAGGGTGTTCCGGCTCCATGAACTCCGCCACCCCCGGCAGCTTCTCCTCCATCTCCCGATACGCCGCCGCCGGATCCTCCAGCGTCGGCAGCTTGTCGCTATGCGCTGGCAACGTGAAGTACCAAAACCGGAAGCCGCCCGCAGGAGGGAGTAGCGGCAGTCGGCGGAGGAGTCCCGTCGCTGGGCAGCGCCGGAATGCCATCCGCTCCCCAAACTCGGTGAAACGCAAAGCCCGGCAACATGCCGACGGTGATCGGCTCTCTGGCGGCATCCTCGGCAACAATCGATTTCCCGGACGCGTCCCGCCCGGTCACCACACAGCGTATGTCATCAGGGAACCTCAAGTTGGAATCGAGATTGCGAGACTCTATATGATAATTGGTTCGGTAGCGAGTCATTTTCCGATAAGCGGACTAATCCGGAGTTGGCATCGGATGAGATAGAATTACCCCTCCCAGAGCCACACCTGTGTGAACAGGGATTGAAAACAAATGGCCGTATCAACGCCTTAGTTCGAACCTCGGCCGTCATGTGTTTGGAGTGGCGGCTTTGGCCTTTGGCCTCATCACGCTGGCCTGGCACGACTACAACGGCTGGCATCAACTGCGTTACATTGTCTACGCCGCCGCCGCTGCCCAGATCTTCGGCGGCGCTGCGATTCAGTTCCGTCGGACCGCGAAAACGGGCGCAGCCGTCCTTGGTGCGGTTTATCTCGTCTTCGCCTTACTGTGCGTGCCACGAATCGTCGCCGCACCGCAGATCTACAATAGCTGGGGCAACTTCTTCGAGCAGTTCTCTCTCGTGACCGGAGCGGCGATCGTTTATGCGCGCTTGTCATCGCCATGGTCACCGGAAACGCTTAATCGGATCGGCCGCATTCTTTTGGGCATCTGTGCCGCTTCCTTTACCCTCGAACAGGCGTTTTATCTTGGCGCCACCGCCAGTCTTGTTCCGAAGTGGCTTCCGCCAAGCCAGATGTTCTGGGCGGTAGCGACGACCGTTCTGTTCGCACTCGCGGCTGTGGCTCTTCTTACGAATCGAATGGCGCTTCTCGCGACTCGCCTCCTGACAACGATGCTCGTGATCTTTGGGCTACTCGTGTGGGTACCGTTGCTTCTTTCGGATCCCCACAATCATACGAATTGGAGCGAAACCACCGAGACCTTCGCGATTGCCGGAGCAGCATGGATTCTCGCTGATCTCCTCGGCGAGTATCGGCTTAATGACCATCGCCCGCCCAATTCCACAATGACCTGAAGTGTGCCGGCCGGCTCACGTGCACCGCCCCCCGCGGCCGCAGTGTCAGGAGTCCCACCGGCGTTTGCCGAAGCGTGGTTCTAAGTACCGGAGGTGCTGTTTACCAAATCGCTCTACGGTGCCACGAACGGGCAAGATGGGTATAAACTGGTGTCGTTTTCCAAATCAAAAGGAAAATTCCGGATGAAACGAATTGCTGTCTTGACACTCCTGGTGGCTTCGAGCGCTGGATGGGCGATGCCGATGGAAGCTCAAAGCACAGCACCTCAAAAAGTGATCGCCATGCCGATAAATTAGCCCAGGAGAAGCAGAATGCGCTCTACCAGTACCAGAAGAAACAACAGAAGGCACAAGCGAAAGCCCAACGAAAGCGGACAAGCAGCAACAAAAGGCGGCCAGGAAATACGAAGAAGAGCAACGTAAATGCTCAAGAACGCGAATCTTCCCGCCAAACACAAGTCGTAGATCCGGTCAGCAACAATCTCGCACAGTGAGTTGATATTTTTTTACACCGCGGCGCTTATCGGAAACCGACTCGCCGCCCTAGGTTAATTCCCATTTACAATCGCCAGCCCCTATGTTAAGCTCCTGGTAACGTAATGAGGGGGAAAAAAAGCGGGTCCCCTGTGTCTCTGTCGGCAGTCTTCCAAACAATCCAAAGGCTATATCTCCGGTTGTCGAATAGTAACGACTCTCTAAATCCATTGCGAATCAATAACAAACCAAAGGACTTACAAGTCCATTGGAATCATCCTGTTACGCGCGATATCCCCTCTAACCCCAGTCGTGCCTATATGATCCATAGGCGGGGCAGGAGCACCGGCCCACCCTTCCACCGTCTCGCATTTTCGCGCTGATACAACTGTCGCGGCCAATCCGGGTTAACAGCACATGCGGCGATGCACAGAATTTTCACCCGCCGCAACAAACGGTTGGCGAGAGACATCGAATTAGCAGCGCTCGCCCGTTCTGCCTCAAAGGAGGCATCTTAGTCATGCGTAGCCCTTTAGCCAGTGCGCTGGCCTTATCCCTGGCACTCACGCCGCTGCTCGCCAGCGCGTTCGCGCCAAGAGTCTCTGCCCAGCAGCCCGATAATTCCCAAAGCGCTCCACAGTATCCGTCCCAGGACAACCCTCAGCAGGGAACTCCTCCTCTGGACAATTCGCAGCCGCAAAGCAATAATCCGCCGCAGGATAATTCCCAGCCGCCAAACGCCGCCTATCAGAACTTCACCCCAGACCAGCTCGACAATCTTCTTTCGCCCATCGCGCTGTACCCCGATCCCTTGCTCGCGCAAGTCTTTGTGGCTTCCACTTTCCCGGATCAGGTCGAGGAAGCAGCGCGCTTCGTCCGCGGCAATGGGACCAATGGAATCGACGAGCAGAATTCGGGACGTCAGCGTCGAGCCGTGGCCCATTACCCCACGGTCATCGAAATGATGGCCGATAAAATCGACTGGACCACTTCGTTAGGCCAGGCCTATGTCAATCAATCCACGGATGTTTCCGCCGCCGTGCAGCGCCTGCGCCACGAAGCCAAGAAAGTCGGCAACCTGCAGTCCAATCAGCAACAGGAAGTCCTTGAGAACGACAACTACATCGCCATCAACCCCTACTCCCCGCAATATCTTTACGTTCCGGTCTACGACCCGGCCATCATTTACTTCCGTCAGCCGTATTGGGGTCCGGCCATTACCTTTGGCTATGGCTATCCCATCGGCGGCTGGCTGAATCTCGGCTTTCATTGGGGCTGGGGCGGCGGTTTCGGAGGCGTCTACTACACGGGATGGAACCCTACGGCTGGGGACGCGGTTGCTGGAATTGCGGCTGGAATCGGCCGCAGTCGGGGCTACGTCAATTTCCACAACAACGTGTACATCAACAACCGCTACACGAATATCAATATCAACCGCACGGTGGTCAATCGCACCGTCAACGTTAACAATCTGAATCGCTACAATAACGTCCACAGAAACGTCAACTACAACAACGTGCAGGCCAACAACGCCCGCGTCAGCGGGAACAATAACGGGCGCGCGTTCAATGGTGCCAACAACGGTCGCGGCATCAATGGCGCAAACGGCGCCACAAACAACGCCGGTCGCGGCGTTCAGAACAACAATGCGGCGCGGGGCCTTGCGGGCAACAACAACCGTCCGCCGGCCAACGCCAACCTGGACCGCAATATCGATAACAGCTCCGCGCCAATGATTCCGCGGCCGCGAGAACAACACTGCCAGCAACAACCGGCCAGGCAACAATTCGCAGTCTTCTCGTCCCGCGCAACAGGCTAACCGGCCACAACAACAAACCCGGCCACCACAGCAGCAAGCACGTCCGGCGCAGCAGTCCGCGCCGCACGCTTTCGGGCACTCGGAGGGCAATTTCAACACCAACCAGGCCAGTCAGCGTGGGCAGGTCAGCCGCCAGCAGGCGTCGCGACCGGCTCCGCAAGCGCGGCAAGCCGCGCCGCGTCAGGCGGCACCACAACGCTCGGCGCCGGCGCCACACGGCGGGGGAGGTGGGAAACACAAATGAGCATCCAAAAACCAGCCACACGTCTGGAACTATTTCTAGCCGCGGTACTCCTGATCGGGGGAAGCATCTACGCTTCCCGGTTCCGCGCAAACTCCCGGACAATCCACGTTTAATAGCTCCCGAGGAAGCCGTCAAAGCCCTGGTTGCCGCCGCTAAAGACGAGAGTCGCGCCGAGCTCGAGAAAATCACACGCGGATACAGCAAGCTGCTCTCCGGAGACCCCGTCGAAGACAAGAAGGACATGGACGATTTCGCCGCCGCGCTTCAGGAAAACGCCCAGCTGTTGCAGGTCGACGCCAGCAAATACACCGTAACCGCGGGAAAAAACAATTGGCCAGCACCGATTCCGGTAATCCAGAAAGATGGTAAATGGTTCTTATACCAAGGCGGGGCTGGAAGAGGTTTTGAATCGCCGCATCGGCGAGAACGAGCTTCCGCCATCGAAACCTGCCGCGCCTACGCCGTAGCGCAATGGGAATACTACACACAGGGCGACTGATCATGACGGTGTAGCGGAATACGCGCAGCGCCTGACCAGCACGCCCGGCAAACACAATGGCCTGTACTGGGAAACCGCCGAAGGCGAAACGCAGAGCCCGCTAGGCGCGCTGATAGCCGCGGCTCAAGCCGAAGGCTACGGCCCCAAGCCCGCAACGTCTGGCGCAGCAGGCAAAGGAGGCGCGGATCCTGAGCCGTTCGATCTGCCACGCGCCCCCTATCACGGCTACTACTTAAAAATCCTGAAAGCCCAAGGCCCGCACGCACCCGGCGGCAAATTCAGCTACGTCATCAACGGCAACATGATCGCCGGCTACGCCCTAGTCGCCTACCCAGACAAATGGTCGAACTCCGGCGTCATGACCTTCATCATCAACCAGCAAGGCCGCGTCTACGAAAAGAATCTCGGCCCCAACACAGCGAAGCTGGCGGCAACAATGCTAGCCTACGATCCCGACGCCACCTGGCACCTGGTATCCGACCAACCATAGCTTTTGTAAACGCCGGGCTTAAGCCCGGCCCCCGGAAGGCGCGGCAGCCATCGGCAACGCAAGGGCTTTGAATTGACGGATTTCCCGCCCGCGAAAGGATTCAATCGATAGTTAGCGGCAGGGCAGTAACAGAAGCCTTTTGGCCAGCACAATCGAGCACGGTGCCAAGCGCAGCACCTTCTTTGCGCACGTAAGCCATACCCAAAATCGCCGGAGGAAAGAAAGACTGCGCGGCGCGCGTGACGAATCCGACTTCGGATCCGTCACGCGTCAAAGCTGTTCCGGCGCTGGGCACGTTGTTCGCGCCGGCAGGAAAAACCAAACCAACGCGCTGCCGATTCACCTGCCCGCGCGAGCGCACGCGTTCCACAATTTCCTGCCCTGTGTAGCAGCCCTTCGTATAGCTGATATGGCTGTTCTGCAACCCGGCCTCGTGGGGAATCTGCTTGTCGCCAAAGTCGTAGCCAAACCACGGCAGGCCCTGCACCAGGCGTTGGGCACTTAGCGCGGAGTAGCCCATGGCTCCGCCGCCAAACTTTCTCGCCGTGTTGAGGAGAATCTTCCAGAGTGCGGGTAAGTCTTTCGTCGCCGCGAGAAATTCGGCGCTCGTAGCGGAGCGGCGCGACAGCCGGCAGGGAATCGCGCTGCGCCCGCTTTCGGGATTCCGAATAGCGATATCGAGAGAAGACGCATCCGCCATCGCCGCAAAATCCGTCGCGGTCAGTTCGCGGACCGCTTCCGGGGTCTTCGGGCCTTCGAGCGCCAGGGCGCCGAAATTATCGGTGTCGTCGCTGAGCGTTACGTCGTCCATGATGATGTATTTGTCCAGCCATTCGACGAGGCGCGCGCGAATCATGGCGTACGAAAGGCAGAACAGCCGATCGGGCAACGCGTAGGTTTCGATCTCCGCAAGAATCCGCCCTTGCGGATTCAACTGCAGCGAGAGGTTGCTGTGACCCAGCGCCAGACTCTTGATGTCGTTGGTGAGAATCGCGTTGAGATAGCGCACGCGATCCGGCCCGGTAAACGTGATGTACGCGCGGTAGGTCTTGTCGATCAGCGCGACGGTTTCGTTGGCGAAGCGCTGCTCTTCGCGCGCGTCGCCAAAATCATCCGGCAAGGCGCAGCCAAACCATTCGCTCATGCGCGCTCCCGCCGCGCGATGAACTTCCGCGAGCGGCGTTTCGATGAGTTTCGGTGCGTCAGCAGTTTCCATAAGATGAGCATCCAGTCTAACAAAGTCGTTTACGAAGCGCGGCTCGCGTCAGCGCTGCGAAAACGTTTTCCCGGCAATGTTATAATTGCGGCAATGAGCGAACCCTCTCGACCGTTGGATGCCGCCAATCCGCAACTCATCCACATCACCATTCCCGTCGGCATGCTGCAATGCAACTGCACCATCATCGCGGATCCCGTCACGCGCGAAGCGCTGGTGGTCGATCCCGGCGACGAAGTCACGCGCATCCTCGAACTCTCGGACGCCACAAACTCATCGTCAAAGCCATCGTCAGCACCCACGCGCACATCGATCACGTCGGCGGGCTAGCGAAACTCAGGAAATACACCGGCGCGCCCGTACTCATGCACCGCGACGATTTGCAGCTGTATCACGGGATGGACATTCAGGCAGCCTTCCTTGGTGTGGCCACGCCGGAATTGACCAGCGTCGATCAGTTGCTGAAAGAAGGGGACACTTCGCAATGGGGCAAGCTTCGAAGCTTCATGTGCTTCATACGCCGGGGCATACTCCCGGCAGCGTTTGTCTGTATCTGCCGAAGACGCTTGCTCCAAAGAATGCCCAGCAGAATGCCGCATCTGCAGCCGGAGAACGAAAAGCGCGAATGCCGCGCCGGATGACGCTTTGTTAGCCGTTCCCAACGGCACGCTGACTGTGCCGCAATTGTTCGCCGGGGATACGCTATTTCGCTGGGAGCATCGGGCGCACGGACTTGTGGGGCGGCTCGATGGACCAAATCATGGATTCGCTGCGCACGAAGCTGATGGGGCTGCCGGACGGACGAAGGTGTATCCGGGGCACGGCTTGGCCACCACGATCGGCCAGGAGCGGCACATGAATCCTTTTTTACAAAAGGCATAGAGCGATTTTGCGTGTGCTAACCGGTGGTGCGTCGGAGCGACCGGCCGGGCTGAAGCCCGGCACCTACAAAGGGAACGACGACCGTCGCTACTGAGCCTTCTTTCTGCGGAGTTCTTCCATCACGGATTGCACCAACTCTTTGGCGTGAACTAGCTCCTGGTTGATCATGCGCAGATCCATTGCGGGCAAAGTGGGATTGCGCTGGCTGGTGCAGTAGACGCCGTGCTGCCCGGCAAGCACGAGCGCATTGGTCATGCGATCCAGCGCTACGGCCAGGCGGCCGCGCTCCGTGCCGAACATCTGTTCGTAGTGTTCCAGTTCGTCCTTGTGGTCATCAAATGCCGACATGTTTTTGGGCCTTCTCTAGCGTTTATTCGCTTGAAGATTCGTGTTGTTCATGCGGCGCGACCAAGGTCTCCCTCGCCTGAGCGAAGGTTCGCGCCCTCAGAGCGGCGTCAAGCCCTTCGTGCAAAGCGCTCTGGGTAAACCGCCGCACTCCCAAAGCGGGCGGTTGCATTTGGGGCACAGGGTGCACTGAGGAAACTTTACCGCATGCGGTTGGCGGAACATAATTTGCTCAAGCCAGTAGACATGAAGTACGGCGTTTGCCCGATGAGTCTACGCCGCGCAGTTTACGCCCGGTTCCTCATGCCGCACAGGGGAAGGAGCGGGGCTGGAGCCAATAGCGATGCGACGTTCCGACCTGGTGCAGCACAAGGAAAAAGAGAAGAGCGCCATCACGCGCACTTCGCAGATTGTCTTTGGCGAGCGTCAGCATTTGCTGCGCGTGCTGGATTCGCTGGAAGGCACCAATCCGCCGATCGCGCGCATGCAGACCGAGCGCCGGGCGCTGGAAGAGTTGATTCACACGCGTACGCGAGAGCTGAATCACATCAATACCGCGTGGGACGAGAAGATTGGACTAGTACTCAGCGCGGACGCCAAGCCGGAAATGCTGGAAAAACTGGTCAAGCAGGCGCCGGAAGAAGATTTCTATTTACTGCGGCTCATCAGCGAGCATCCGCGCGCCAATTCCAAGACTTTGAATCGTTTGGCGAAACATCCTTATGGTGCGATTCGCGAAAATGTGGCGCGCCATCCGAACGCAGATGCGACGACTTTGACCTGGTTGAGCAAGGACCGTAGCCAGCCCTTGTGGTATTTGGTGGCGTTTAATCCCAATACGCCTACGCCGTTGCAACGACGGCTGCGCGACCGGCTGAAGAGACTCGGAGAATCCCAGCCTTCGAAGTAGCGGCTGATGCGTTGCCATGGTCCACGCCGTGCGCGGCTAAAGCCGGCACCTACAAAATCTCTCCGTCGATAGTACAATTCCTCGCTTGGATACCTCGGCCAACACAGGCTCACTAAACAAAAAGAATGATGCAAGGCCGGCGGTTTCGCGTGGGCTGGCGTTTGCGCGCGCTTACACGTTGCGAATTCTGGCGATTTCATGCGTCATGGTGGTCCCGTGTTTTTGGCAGGCGCGCATTGAGGCTGGGGATTTGGGGAGCCATGTCTATAACGCTTGGCTGGTGCAGCTGATTCATGCGGGGAAGGCGCCGGGGCTTTATTTGGTTCGTTTGTGGCACAACGTTTTGTTTGACTGGATGCTAGCGGGTGCGGCGCAGGTCACGGGATTTGGCGCGGCGCAGAAGATAGTGGTTGCGCTTTCGGTGTTGATTTTTTTCTGGGGGGCGTTTGCGTTGGTGGGGGCGCTTTCGCAGCGTCCACCTTGGTTTCTGACGCCTTGCCTGGCCATGCTGAGTTACGGCTATTGTTTCAACATGGGTTTTTTTAACTATTACCTGTCGATTGGGCTTGCTTGTTGGAGTCTGGCGATTTTTCTCGGTGGGAAGCGCGGCGATCGGATTGCTGCGCTCTCTTTTTTGCCGGTGATTTATCTGGCGCATCCGGTGGGCGTTGTGGTTTCCGTGGGAGTGATGATCTATCTTGCGGCGAAAGGGTTGCTGCCGAGATGGTGGAAACTTGCGTTGCCAGTTGGGGCGATCGGGGGATTTGCGGCGCTGCACTGGGTACTGGCTACGCGGGTGAGTTTCGATGTGGATTGGGAGAAGGCTGGGCCGTTTTATGTGATGAATGGGTCGGATCAGCTGGTGTTGTACGGGGATCAGTATTCGTCACTGGCGCGTGTTGCGGTGTTGTTTTGGGTGATTTGCGTTGTGGTGGATGCGTTTTTACGGCGAAAGGAGGGAGGAGAAGCCTGGAAACCGTTCGCGTTGCCGCTGGAGTTGTATTTTGTGGCCTTGGTGGTGACGGCTTTGCTGCCCGAGAACGTGCGCACGGTGCGGGAGGATGGCTGGATGGGGCTGCTGGTGTCGCGGCTGACCGTGGTGTCGGCGATTTTTGGAGTGGGAGTGCTGGGGTGCCTGAAGCCGCGGAAGTGGCAGTTGGCGGGTTTTTTGCTGCTGGCGGGGGGATTTTTCGTTTTTTTGTATGACGACACGGCGTACTTGAACCGGATTGAGCGCAGCGCGGAGGAGTTGCTGTGGCGCGTGCCTTATGGGACGCGGATGGTGTCGAATTTGTCGACATTGCCGGATTCGCGCATTGAGTTCGTGGGGCATTTGGCGGAACGGGTTTGTGCAGGGCATTGCTTTGCGTATTTGAATTATGAGGCGCCGTCGCGGCAGTTTCGCGTGCGGGCGGAGGCGGGTTCGCCGCTGGCCATTCGTTCCTACGATGTGTTTGAGGAGATGGTGAAGCCGACGTATGTGTTTCAGGAGAGGGATTTGCCCCTGGTGCTTCTGTACCAGTGCGACCAGCAGGATTTGACACGGTTGTGTTTGCGGCCATTGGCGGCAGGGGAGACGGTGGACGGAGCGCCTGCAGCGAAGCCTCCCGACGTGCCCGCGGGGCTGAAATGACACCCTAAGGGGCGTCGCGAGGAAGAGCAAGAAGAGACAAAATGGCGGTAGACATATTGGCTCTTGCAGCAGGCCATGTTCTGGTAGAATTGGGCGCAGGTGAGAGACAATGTTGCCTGTGCACCTCCAGCCGGAAAGTCATGTCCCCTTATACGTTCAACTGCGCGACCAATTGCGGGCCCTGGTACATGCGGGTGATTTGCGCCCAGGGGACCGCATTCCTGCCAGCCGGGAATTGGCGGTGGCTTTGGGCGTGCATCGCACTACCGTGGCAAATGCTTATGCGGAATTGGAATCGGAGGGTTTGATTCAGGGGCATGTGGGGCGAGGGACTTTTATTCGCGCGAATGGAAATGGATTGAAGATTACGCCGCCGGGCTCGCCGGTTCTGGATGGGGCGCGGGGGATTCGCTGGGAATTGCTGTTTGCGGATGAGCGCGGCGAAGAGGTGCTCAGCCGGTTGACCGCGGCGGCTCCGGAAGATGCGCTTTCTTTTGTGATGGCGCGGCCTGCGCCGGACCATTTTCCCGTGGAAGAACTGCAGACGTGCATCAATGCGGTGCTGCGGCGCGAGGCGGTGGACGTTTTGAGTTTGGGTCCGTCGGATGGCTACCAGCCGCTGAAGGAAGCGATTATCGAACTGGTGCGCAAGGAAGGGATTGCGGCCAAAGACGAAAACATTTTGATTACGGATGGCTGCCAGCAATCGCTAGATTTGATCAGCAAGGCGTTTGTGCGGCCGGGCGACGCAGTGATTCTGGAGAATCCGGCGTATCCGGGAGCGGTGGCGATTTTTCATCAGGCGCGAGCGCGGTGTCTGGCGGTGCCGGTGCGGACGCACGCGGAGCCAGGTGCGTCGCTGGGCATGGATATGGAGGCACTGGAGGATACCCTGGCGGGGAACCGCGTGAAGCTGATTGTGGTGACGCCGGATTTTCATAATCCGACGGGGATGTCGTTGTCGCTGGCGTCGCGAAGGAAGTTGCTGGAACTGGCGGCGCGGCATTCGGTGCCGGTGGTGGAGGATCATATTTATGGGCGGCTGCATGGGCGGGAAGAGCGCGTGCCTTCGCTAAAGCAGCTCGATCGCGCGGATTTGGTGATTCACATTGATAGCTTCGCGAAGGTGGCGTTTCCGGGGCTGCGCGTTGGGTGGATCGTGGCGCCGGCGGCGGTGATTGATCGCTTGCGGGTGGTGAAGCAGAACACCGACATTCATACGGATCAACTGGCGCAGGCTTCGCTGGCGGAATTTTTGCGGCGCGGGCTGTTTGCCAGGCACGTGGCGAAGATGCGCAAGGTATATGCGCTGCGGCTGGCGGCGTTGGATGAGTCGCTGCGCAAATATATGCCGGAGGGGACGCGTTGGACGAAGCCCGAAGGCGGGATGTGCTTGTGGCTGGAATTGCCGGCAGGGTTTGATGCCAGCGAGTTGCTGATTCATGCCAAGGAGCGCGGGGTGTTGTTTGCGCCGGGCCGGTATTTTTATGTGCAGGGGCCGCTGCCGAATACGTTGCGGCTGGGGTATGCGGCGATGAATGAGAAGGATATTACGCGCGGGGTGGCGACCTTGGCGGAGGTGCTGAAAATGGAGATGCGCAAGCGCACGCGCGGGGTTCGGCGGGCGGAGAGCAGCCGGGTGGCTTTGGTATGAGTAGCGGTTCTCAGACGATTAAGTTAGCGCCAAACCCAGAGAATAAGTGTTTTGGCTGTGGCGGGGCCAATGATTCGGGGATGCTGCTTACGTTTGAGCAGGACAATCTAAATCGCCGCATCGTAGGAACGTTTGTGATGGGGGAGCGCTACCAGGGCGGCGGGGGGATGTTGCACGGGGGAATTATTGCGCTGCTCCTGGATGAAGCCATGGGAAAGGTTTGCCGCTTTCGCGAGGCGCGGGCAGTTACGGCGGATATGACCATCGATTTTCTGAAACCGATTCCTGTGACTCAGGAGATTGTGGTGGAGGCCTTCGAGACCGGAGCGCGCGGACGAAATTTGTTCCATATGGGAGAGATTCGGGATACCGCGGGGAATGTGCTGGCGCGAGGGCGGGCTCGGTTCGTGGTTTTAGAAAAGAAAGAGAAGTAGTTGGGGGTGGCACAGCCATTCCTGGCGGTGCCACTCAAAAGATTGCAACGACGGGAGACGGAAGATGGACGCTAACAGAGTGAACGGGGCGGCGAAAAATGGCAGTAAGGGTTCGAACGAGTGGCGAGTCAAGGTTGGTCTTGCCGAGATGCTCAAGGGCGGCGTGATCATGGACGTCACCAACGCTGAGCAGGCGAAGATCGCCGAAAAGGCGGGCGCCTGCGCGGTGATGGCCCTGGAGCGCGTGCCGTCGGACATTCGCAAAGAAGGCGGCGTGGCGCGCATGGCGTCGATCAAGGTAATCGAGGAAATCATGGCCACCGTGACGATTCCCGTGATGGCCAAGGCGCGCATCGGGCATTTCGCGGAGGCGCAGGTCTTGAGGCGCTGGGAGTGGATTTCATCGATGAGAGCGAAGTGCTGACGCCCGCGGATGAGGAGAATCATATTTGGCAAGTATGATTATCAAGGTGCCGTTTGTTTGCGGAGCGCGCAATCTGGGTGAGGCGTTGCGGCGCATCGGCGAGGGCGCGGCCATGATTCGCACCAAGGGCGAGGCGGGTTCGGGCAACATCGTGGAGGCGGTGCGTCACATGCGCACCATCGTCCGCAAATGAAACAGCTCACTACCATGCGTGACGATGAATTGATGCGCGAGGCCAAGGAACTGGGAGCGCCGCTCGAGTTGGTGTAGTGGAGTAGCGAAGACCGGGAAGTTGCCCGTGCCGAATTTCTCTGCGGGTGGAATCGCTACACCTGCGGATGCTGCGCTGGTATGCGCGTTGGGCGCGGAGGCAGTGTTCGTGGGGTCGGGGATCTTCAAGTCCAGCGATCCGGAAGCGCGAGCCAAGGCGGTGGTGAAGGCCACCACGCATTTTGCGGATGCCAAGGCCGTGTTGGAGGCTAGCGAAGAGTTGGGCGAGGCCATGCCGGGGCTCGATATTCGCTTGATGGATGAGAAGGATATGCTTTCGACGCGCGGGTGGTGATTGCGCAGTTCGGTTTGTGAAAGTAGCCGACATAGAGGCACTTGTCTGATGCCCGCCATTACAAGGACAATTGTGACCATTGGGATTTTAGCGGTGCAGGGAGATTTTGCGGCGCATGCCGCCATGCTGGAAAGGCTGGGCGTGGAGAGCGTCGAAGTGCGCACCCCTGCGGATTTGGCCGGATGTGACGGGTTGATTCTGCCCGGCGGTGAAAGCACCACCCAGCTGCAATTCTTGCAGGAAGAAGGCCTCTACGACGCTATAAAGAAATTTGTTGCGGAAGGGCATGCCGTTTTTGGCACATGTGCTGGAGCGATCTTGTTGGCCAGCGAGGTTTTGCATCCGGCGCAATCGTCGCTGGGAATTTTGGATATGACCGTTCTGCGGAATGGCTATGGGCGGCAGATTGCCAGCGATGTTTTTTGGGGGTCTTCGAAACTTGCTGAACAGCCGATGGAGATGGTATTCATTCGCGGGCCGGTGATCGAACGCACGGGCCCGGGGATTGAAGTTCTGGCAGAATATGCTGGCAAGCCAGCGTTGGTGCAGAAGGGCAAGGTTCTGGCGGCGACGTTTCATCCGGAGTTGACGGATGATTCCACAGTGCATGAGCATTTTTTGAAGCTGGCTGCGGCGTGAAAGCTGCTCGGCGATTTAAGGAGTGCGATTGAAGCGCGAAAAAACCAGTGTTTCCCAGGAAGATTATTTGAAAGCCATCTGGGAGATGCTTGAGGAAGACCAGACGCCGATCAGCGCGCGGCTGGCGGAGGAGTTGAATGTTACGCCGCCGGCAGTGACCGCGGCTCTGAAGCGCATGACGCGCGACGGACATGTGCGCGTGGGGCGCGATGGGGGAATTTCGCTTACAGCGAAAGGACGTGGTGTGGCCGAGCGTCTGGCGTTGCGCCACCAGCTGGCGGAGATGTTGCTGACCGAGGTGATTGGCTTGTCCTGGGCCAAGGCGCATGACGAGGCCGAGCGCATGGAGCATGCGATTTCCCCGGAGGTCGAAGCGCTGTTGCTGAAGCGCTTCGGGGACAAAAAATCGTGTCCCCATGGCGTGCCGATGCGCGGGGGAATCGCCAAGTTGCGGCGCAGCGGCGCGGTGCTGTTGGCCGATTTGCGCGCGGACGAGAAGGCCGAGATTGTTTGCGTGTACGAAAAAGACGCACAGTTTTTAGAGTTTTTGGAAGACTTGCGATTGCGGCCGGCGACCACCGTCGAGATTTTGAATCGCGAGTATGACGAGACGATGACGCTGCGAGCGGCGGGGAAGTTGATGCACCTCGGCAAGCCTGCGACCAGCCGCATTTGGGTGCGACGCCTGGCATCCTAAGTCGTGTTCCCAGGCGTCGCGGCCTCCGCTACAAATTCGGACGCTGATCCAGCAATTCCTGCAAGCGTGCGTAGCCGGTGCGGCTCACGGGCAGACGCGTTCCGTCCGCCAAAATGGCGATCTTGCTGTCTTTGGCGTAGGGCTCGATGCGCGTGACGCGCTCGAGGTTCACAAGATACGAGCGGTGAATGCGCACAAAGCATTGTGGGTCCAGGCACGCTTCCAGGCTGGCGATGGTTTGCTGCTTCAGATGTTTTTTTCCGGCACTGGTTAACGCTACGTAGTCGTCCTGAGCTTCCACATAGTCCAATTTTGCCACGGGGATAATGCTTACGCGGGTGCCGTCCTTTACCACTACGCGTTCGAGGAATTGTTGCGGAGGCCGCGCTGCGGCGGCTAATTCTTCCGCGCGCGGACTTGGCGATTTCTTCTCCATGTGCATCTTGGCGTGGGCCAGCGCGGTTTCAAATCGCTCGCGCCCGATCGGCTTTAGCAAATAATCCACGGCGTGCACCTCAAACGCGCGCATGGCGTACTGGTCGAACGCGGTGGTGAAGATTACGGCGGCATCGGTGTTGATGAGTTCGAGGACGTCGAAGCCGGTGAGTTTGGGCATTTGCACGTCCAGGAAAATCAGCGAGGGTTGGTGTTCGGCGACGGCTTTCACGGCTTCGATGCCGTTGGCACATTCAGCGAGAATGCGAATTTCGGTATGGGTAGAGAGAAGTTCGCGGACCGCGTGGCGGGCGAGTTGCTCGTCGTCGACGATGATGGCGCCTAGTTGGGCCTTTGCGGCGGTCATCGCGTGGCTTCCTCCTGCAATGTTTGGGAATCAACCGCAACGGGAACGAGTTCCAGAGGCATGGAGAGTTGCACCTTGAAGATGCCGGTATCGCTGGTGACGCGCATGTCGGCTTCTTTAGCGAAGCGCGCTTCGAGTCTGCTCCGCACGTTGGCCAAGCCGAGACCGCCGCGGCGAGTAGGCAACACATCCTCGTCGTAGGTGTTCTCCACGGTCACAGTAAGGCGTGCGTCGGTGCAGCGGGTGACCAGCGTGACGATGCCGCCATCGAGCAGGTTGGCGATCCCATGCGTCACTGCGTTTTCAACCAAAGGCTGCAATAGCAGCGGCGGGATGAGCGCGAGTTTGCTTTCTTCCTGAATGTCTTCGCGCATTTCCAGACGCGGCCCGAAGCGGACTTTTTCGATGGCTAGAAATCGCTCCAGCAAATGCAGCTCTTCGCCGAGCGGAATGCTGGATTTTTCCCCGAGACCCAACGTCATGCGCAGGAATTCGGCGAGCAGAATGCACATTTCGCGGGCCTTGGCAGCGTCGATGCTGGTGAGCGCGCTGATGGAATTCAAGCTATTGAAGAGAAAATGCGGATTTACCTGGGCTTTCAGGGCTTTCAGTTCCGCATCGCGGGTCAAGACCGTCGATTGCATCACGCGCTCTTGCGCTGCACGGGAGGCTTCCAGCCCTAGAGTGATGTAACAAGAAGCCACTGCCAAAAGGTAGAGCAACACTCCGGCAGCAAACAAGATGGGTAGCGCCGCGCCGTAGCGCGCATCCAGACCGTGGAACGCGGCGAAGCGCGACAAGCCCGCCGCCAGCAATTTTCCTAGTTGCACCCACAATAGACTCACCAGCACGGCGGCGGTGCCGTGGGTGAGCGCTAGCCGCGTACCCTCGGTGCGTTCGAGGGGCGCGCTCTTGCAGGAATACCATGCCGGCAAGCACATGAACAGGTAGACCAAGCACAGGGGCCAGGAGAGAACCGCGGTATCGAGCCAGCTGAGATGCGCGGCGGTATGGAGAAGGTACTCCAGAAACAAGCTGAGGGGAACCCAGGCTGCGGCGTAAATTGCCAGATGGCTGCGGCGTGCGATAAGCGGGTGCATGAGTCGTCAGTTCTTGATTTCCACGCCGCCGAAAATGGCCACGCCGCGGAGGATGAGAGTTTTGCGGGGAGTGCCGCTGAGGACTTCGGCTGGAGGTTGTTGGATTTGGTGCTGTCCACGTAACCGCCGAAGATTCCCTGGCCGTGCGCGACGATTTCCCAGGCATCGGGTACGCGGACTTCGCATCCGCCGAAGAGGGCATTGATGGTGAGCTCGGCGCTCTCGTCGAGCATGACGGCCTGGCGCAAGTCGATTTCGATGCCTCCGAAAATCGCGGTGAGGCTGCCGCCCTTGAAGTCCAGGCTGGTGACGCGGCGCTGGCAGCCGCCGAAGAGCGCGAACTCGTTGAGCGTGTTGCGCGGATCGCCAAGATTCGAACCGATGCGGCGGCTTTCGAGAGTGGTCCACATGACCATCAATCCGGCGCCGATGATAGCCAGAGGCCATAGCGAACTCCAGCGGAAGTGGGCGATACCCAGGGCGTCCAGTTCGAAGAGGGCGCCCAGAACGATGAGTACGGCGCCTTTCACGCGGCCTTGCGGAGAGGCCAGCGATGCGAGACCCGCAACCACCATGAGCATCGGCCAAAAGCGAAAAAGGTGGCCGATGGAGACCAGACCCATGTTGTCGAGCAGGAAGATCAGCCCGACTACCACGATGACGGTTCCGCCGATCAGCCCGCCTTCGACGTTGCGGCCGGTGCGCGCGCAGCTCATTCGCGGTCTCCCGAAGTACCGGCGACATCGGGAATCGTCGAGGATTCCAGCTGCAGGGCTGCGAAAAGGCTTTTGCGCAAAAGGATGGCTCCCAGAAAAATGATGACTACCGGCCAGCATGATAGCAAGAAGTAGAGGCCGGCAGAGAATGCGGATGGGGGGTTGAGCGTCAAGTCCTGCAATAGGTGGGCGGCGGCCAAGCCCGTCGCCGGTAGCAGCCCCAGCACGTCGGAAGCGTTCGATGGGAAGTAAAATGACGCGTGTTGGATGCTGGTCGCAACGCGCAGGTAGGAGAACAGGGCGCCGAACAGCAGCAGCGCGCCGCCCAAAATATTTTTGGGTGAATACGTTTTCGTTTCAAGAGGGGTCATGTCCTCGCCTCGCTGTGCCAGTGCATAAAGTGCGCAACTCATATGGCGAGTATCGGGGGGCAAGCGGGGCGGCTCACCCAGGATTCGGCGGACAGGCGGTTTCTACCGGCGAACGGCGGCTGCTGGCAGGTGGAAGCGTTTGGCCGTAGAGGTTGTTGGGGCTGTCGGTTGTAGCTCGTTGCAACAAAACAACATCCCCCAAAATGGCCATTTCTCACGAGGTAAGAAAGGGGACATTTCTAACCAGCGTAGACAGGCGCGATACGCTGCCTTGCAAAAGTGCGCGATTCGCATTAGGGTAGGGCACATCGCAATCGCTGTGGGACGTGGCGGGGCTAAGCAAGCCGCTGCGTATCGTGTGTCGGAGGACCAGAATGGCGGAGGGTTGTGTGAATAACCAAGGGCGCAGCGTTGGCCGCGGGCACTGGGTGTTGTACGTGGTTTTGGCGATTTTGGGGGGGTTGCTGACGTTCGTGGGAGCGCGCGCACAGCAAAAAGCCACGAATGACGCCGTCTTTCGCAAATTAACCGACGATTATTGCGCTGCATGGAGCAGCGGCAGCGCCGATGCGCCGGCGAAATTCTATGCCAAGACGGACGGGTTGGTTTTTTACGACTTGGCGCCGTTTTCGTATCATAGCTGGAAGGAATATCACGAAGGGGTGCAGAAGGAATTTTTGGATGCCGCGACGACGATTAAGTTAACGGCGGGGAAGGATTTGAAAGTGGCGCGGAGAGGCATGATCGCCTGGACCACCGTCCCGATGCATCTGGCGGTTACGGAGAAAAGCGGCAAGAGCGAAGAAATGGATGTGCGTTATACCGGTATTTGGGAAAAGCACGGCGCGAATTGGCAGCTCGTGCATGAACACTTGTCCGTGCCGCTACCGGGGAATTGATTTGCGTTCGCGTTCGCCTGAGGAGCTTCTAACCGGGTTATGCTGAATTCGCTTCGCTACTACTGGATTTCCGCGCGCGGCTACCGCCTGCGGCCCTGGAAGAGTCCCTACTTACTTTGGCGTTTCGAAACCTACCTTGGTACGCAAGTAGGTGGAATGACCCCTCGCAAATTTCTCGCATTAGCGTGGAAACATCGTGTGGGAATGCAGCGCTTCGCGGATTGGGCCGCCGAGCGCCACAAGGCCCAGCATCGCGGGAACGGCATAGCCTGAGGGCAGCCTTCTGCTGGCCCTGACGAAAAAGGGAGACGAGCAGCATCTTTCCTAGGCCTCCAGGTTCTCGCAAGCCTTCTGAATTTGTGTGCTTGCCTCCTGCCGTCCGCCGCAATTGCTGGCAAACAGACTCTCAAACTCCAAGTCTGGAAAGCCGCGCGCAGTTACCCGGCCGGGCAGGTGCTCGCGCAGCAGTTTGGCGTCAACGGGATGCTCAAGCGAGCTTACTGTGCGAATCTCTTCAAAAATAATGCGCTCAGTGACCTCGCCGAATCGCTCCGGAGCCACTCGTGCGCAAAACGCCGCACGTAACGCCGGCTCTAGTTTGGCATCGCAGAGAAGCTGCAGAAAGCGCCACTCGGCTCTATCTTGAATTTCAGCGCGCCGCGGCGGATTCATCGGCCGGTTGACCCAGCGAATCCCGGATCATCCCTTCGATTCGTGTCCACAGCTTCGGATCGCACTCAATGGCAATGTGCGTTTTGATGAACGCTCGTTCGTACCAAGGATAGGGACGGCATTCCGCGGGCGCCTCTTTATACGTCACACGGAAATTTCCCAGAATCTGTGTGCGCGCCGGGTCCGCTGCGTGAATTTCCGCCCTTCCGTGCAGCAAGCCATCCGGCTGGTAGAAATTCACGGCTTGTGCGACGTTTTCGGGAATCAGCGCGTCATCCTGGCCTTTTTTCTCCACGCTATCCACTTGCACGGTAAGGGCGACAGGCACGCCATCGCGGCGCAGTTCCTGCGCCAGCGTAACCACCGCCGAAGCGCCCCAGCTGTGCCCATACAAAATAATGCGCGCCGCGCTTTTCTCCGCGGGAGACAAGTCGTGTCCGCGAGTCGCCCCAAGCAGTTGGAAAATCTTTTGGTGCGCATCTTCCAGACGCCGGTTTTCGAACACCTCAAAATCCACGCCCTGCGGATACGAAACGCGCAGGCGCTGGGCAATGATCAGTTCATTGCGCGTCGGATCGCTTGCGCCCACTTTTCCGCCCATGAAGCCGATCACGATGGCGCGGGGCGGATTCGGCGCGACGACTTGCGCCAGCGCTTCGTTCTTGGCCACCCGGGAAGCCTCCGCAGGCACCGGCGTCTGGCCTTTGGCAGTTATTGGTCCAAACAGCGCAAACATGGCGACAACCAGCAGTGGAAAGACGAGTCGAATAGTCTGTGAAAAAGGCTGCCGATTAGACTTTCGAAAAGGTAGGTTCACGAGCCCCTCCGCGGGCATAATACGTGAAAAGAACAGAATCGCCGGGGGGACGCCGCGCATCTGAAGTGGGGCGATCATAACATATTTGATACCTCTGCCCAACGAGCGGCTACAAAAAAACGCGCTGCAAAAAAGGAAAGGGGAGGCCTAAGGCATGGCAGAGCGGCACAAAGTCTTGATTCTCGGCGGCGGATTCGGCGGCTTGGTCGCTGCGCAAACGCTTAAACGCGCCCCGGTTGATGTCACCCTGATCGACCGCCGCAACTTCCATCTCTTCCAGCCCCTGATGTACCAAGTGGCGACCGGGTCGCTCTCTCCGGGAGACATCGCCGCGCCCCTGCGTGGCGTTCTCAGCAAACAAAAAAACACCCAGGTATTGCTCGGCGAGGCCGTGGACATCGACCCCGCAGCCAAACAAGTGAAACTGCGCGACGGCGGCGTGTTTCCCTACGATTCGCTGATTGTGGCCACCGGCTCGCAAACCTCCTACTACGGCAACGATGGCTGGCGCGAATGGGCGCCCAGCCTGAAGTCCATCGAAGAAGCCACCGACATCCGCCACAAAATTCTGTACGCCTTCGAAGAGGCGGAACGCGCGGCCACGCCTGAGCAGGTGCGAGCATGGCTGACGTTTGTAATCGTCGGCGCAGGCGCCACGGGCATGGAGTTGGCCGGCGCACTCGCAGAAATCGCCAACGAAACTTTGCGCGACGACTTCCGCCACATTAACCCGCGCGACGCCCGTATTTTACTGGTGGAAGGCGGGCCGCGCGTCTTGCCAGCGTACCCGGAAAATCTCTCCGCGAAAGCCGAGAAACTGGTGGCGCGCCTGGGCGTTGAGGTGTTTAAGAATGTTATGGTCACGGATATCAACGCGGATGGCGTGGGCTTCCGGCGCGGAGACGCGATCGAACATCTCGCCGCCAAAACGGTGCTGTGGGCCGGCGGCATTATTACCACCGCGTTCGGCAAGCGCCTCGCAGAATGCACCCACGCCGAAACCGATCGAACCGGACGCATCACCGTGAAGCCCGATTTGACCGTTCCGAATTATCCGGACATTTTTATCGTCGGCGATCTTGCGCACGCTCTTGACGAGAGCGCCAAGCCGCTGCCCGGCGTAGCGCAAGTCGCCATCCAGGGCGGAGCATACGCCGCGCAAACCATTCGTGCCCGCGTGGAAGAGAAGCAGCCGCCCAAGCCGTTCCACTATTTCAATAAAGGCGATATGGCGGTCATCGGCCGGGCCGCCGCGGTGGCCAACATTTTCGGATTGCACATTTCCGGCTTGCTGGCCTGGCTGATTTGGCTGTTCATCCATTTAATTTACATCGTGGAGTTTCAAAGCCGCGTCATGGTTTTCATGCAATGGGGCTTCGAGTATCTGACCTTCAGCCGCGGCGCCCGCCTGATTACCGGCACCGCGGCTACTGACGTTCTTGGGCCGGTAAAGCCGTCCAGTTCCGCAACCGCCGTCGGCAGTGCGCCCGAGAGCCGCTGATTTAGTTCACGGATAAATCCAATCGAAGACCCGATGTGCCGGCTCCACAAAGGTGCAAGTGTACTGGGCCTGTGTTTCAATAACCCCATGACCCCCGCAACGAGCAAACCCACGGACCTCATCGCCAGCGTGGATCTTCTGGCGCAGCAAGCCTGTTCCGCGGAAGAACTGATGACTGCGATTACCAAGCTATTGTTCGAGAAGCTCAACAAATACAACTGGGTCGGTTTTTACATGCTCGAACAGGGCGCAGTCCCTCCTATGTTGGTACTCGGTCCTTTTCAGGGTGCCGCAACCTCGCACACCCGCATCCCGCTAAATCAAGGAATTTGCGGGGCCGCGGCATCCAGTGGCGAGACGGTTGTCGTCGACGACGTGAACGCCGATCCGCGCTACCTGGCCTGTTCTCTGGAGACCAAGTCGGAAATCGTAGTGCCGGTTGTCGCGTACGGCACAGTAGTGGGGGAACTGGATATTGACAGCCATTTCCCGGCGGCCTTCGGCGAAGAAGATCGCCGATTGTGCGAACACGCCGCCAAAGTCCTGGGCCGTTGGCTGGAGAGGCTTCCTACGCGGCAAGGCCAGGGCAAATGAAATCGGCGGGGAGTAGTTGCTCCCCGCCGTAGTACAGAACGCTGTTGCGCTTCCTGTTCCACTCAGAGTTCGCGACTTCGGTACCAGGGCTACTCCACGCTCCCGTCGTTTTCCGCGGCGACGGGCGTTAGGGTGCCGAACAGGCCGTCGTGCTCCTGGTTCGGGCCGGCGCTGAAAAAGAGTGTGGTAGCCGGTCCGGCTTTGCCGTCGTTGCCGAATGTGAGCGACCAGAGTCCGTCGATAGTTAGGAGCGAGTTATCGGGATTCTGCACGAAACCGATGAACTTGTGGGTGAAGCCGTTGAAGGCCGCGACCCAGCCGCTGCCGAAATTGCCGACCAGGATGGCATTGCTGAAGACGCCGAAATCGCGAGGGGTCCAAACCACGCCCCAGGGCGAGTTGAGCCAGGGACCGCGCTCAAGGTGGCCGATGTGCTTGCCTGCGGGCGTGTAAATCTCGACGTAGCCGTTACCGTCGCCCGCGACGTCATCGTGGCGCTGGGCATCCTGCTTGGCGTAGGTGACAAACAAGCTGCCGCCGATGTTCTGGATATTGAAGGGGGCGAAGCCGCGCGGGATATGCTGCGCACCAGGGCCGTCGTCGCCGTCGTGATCGCCATCGCCGCCTGGGTCAAAGGCCTCGTCGGAGAGCTTCACGCGATTGAAGTTGCTGTCGTAGACCTCCACGCGGGCATCGCGGAAATTGGTCACATAGAGGTATTTCGCGCCGTTGAGATCGGCGGAGGTGGCGCCTTTGTAGACCGCGCCGTTGGCGGAGCCGTTGTCGTTGTTGTCCACGATGAGGACGGCCGACGCGCCACCGTTCCAGACGGAAATGGTGCCATCCTCGGTCACGAAGATGAAGGCGGCGGGATTGCCATTTGGCGCGGGAATCACGAAGCTCGTGCTGTCATTAAACACGATGCCGGTGGGGGCCGCCACGGAGCCGGCAGGAGCGTTTTTGGGCGGCGGAATAGTGACGATGCCGTTGCCGTTGATGGGAATGATAGCGCCGGTGCCGGTGTACAGCGTGGAAACGCCGGAGTTGTTGTCGGACACCCACCACGGACCGGTGGAACTGCGGGTTAGGCCCCAGGGGTTTTGCAAATTGCCGTCGCGCACCGCTGCGGCGCCAACGATGTCGGACACCAGGTTGGTTTGTGTGTAGTGCTGCGCAAGAACAGCACCCGGAGAGAGCATTAGCGCTAAGATAGCCAAGAAATTCAGCTTGAGAAGCTGGCCCAGCAACTTCATGATTCGTTTCCTCCTCGATTGGAACGTCTGCGTTAATACGGCCGATCCGACCGCGAGCGATGATGGATTTTTGGGCGGCGGCAGGCTATTGCGCAGTTGTAAACTCTTATGCTTGGCGGGCGGGGAGGGATTTTACGAATATTTCACAGCTCCGCCCCGTAAGAATGGGGTGTAATAGACTTTCACCCACGGAACGGCATGCGAGGGAGAACTGCGTTGGGAGAAGAGAAACTGATGGGATCGGTATTGATCGTCGAGGACAGCCTCGCCATGCAGCGTACCCTGTGCCGCCTGTTTGAGGCGGACTCTCTGCGCGTGGAGGTAGCGCTCGACGGTCCTTCGGGATTGCAGAGTTTTCGCGACTCGCCTCCGGGAGTGGTGGTGCTGGACCTGAAGCTTCCGGGCATTTCGGGTAAAGAGCTGTGCCGCGAATTCAAAGCCTTGGCCTCCAATATCCCCATCGTGGTGCTCAGCGCCAACTCCGACACCAAGGACAAAATCCTGCTCCTGGAGCTCGGCGCCGACGACTACGTGACCAAGCCCTTCAGCCCCAAAGAACTCCTCGCCCGCGTGCGCCGGGCGATGCGCCGCAGCGGCCCGCAGAGCGCGCCCATGACGCAGCAGACCAAAGCCCACGAGATCCTCACCTTTGGCGACGCACGCGTGGATTTCACCAGCATGGAGGCCACCCACGGCGGCACGGCGGTGGCGCTCACGGTGCGAGAGTTCAAACTCCTGAAGTTTTGGCGTCCTCGCCGGGGCACGTTTTCTCCCGCGACGAGTTGCTCAATCAGGTTTGGGGCTACAACAATTGATCCTTCAGCCGCACCGTGGACAATCACGTGTTGCGCCTGCGCCAGAGTCTCGAGCCGGACCCCGCCAATCCCCGTTTTCTCCTTACCGTCCATGGTGCCGGTTATAAGCTGGTGCTCGATCCGCCGCGCCAGCGCAAGGAACTGGTGCGCAACTCTCAGAGCTCATGAGCTATTTTCGGTTGAGAACGCAGCTCTTTCTGGCCACCCTGCTGATCATCGTAGGCTTGACGGGCGCGCTTCTGCTGACCATCCACAAGGCCATCGGCAATGGCGTCACAAATCAAGTGCGCGTGGGCACACAAACCTCCGTGCGCGCCTTTGAAAATGTGCAGCGGCAGCGCGGACGCGAACTGCAGCGCAGCACCGCCATTCTTGCCGAACTGCCAACGTTAAAAGCGCTGATGACCACGCAGGATTCCCTGACCATCCAGGACGGCTCGGAAGCGTTCTGGAAATTAGCCGGTAGCGACCTGTTTGTTCTGGCGCGCAACGATCAATCCGTCGTCGCCGTGCACGCCGCGCGGCATCCCTTGAAACACTCCGCGGTGCAGGGCGATCTACGCGCCACCATGGAACGCGGCGCGGACGCTGACTGGTGGTACGACGAGGGTCGCCTGTACTGGGTCTTTGTGCAGCCTATTACCGCGGGCGCGGGAAATACTTCAGAGGTGCTGGGATTGCTGGCGGTGGGCCATGAAGTGGATTCCAGCGTTGCGGAACAGCTGGGGATGGCCTCAGGAAATCAGTTGGTCATCGCGGCGCGCGACGCCATCGTGGCTTCCACGTTGCCGTCTGCCGACCAGGATGGCATGCAAGCGCTGCTTCGTGTCGGCAAGCTGCCTGCACAGTCCGCGGATTTTGCCCTGGCCAGCGATCACTACGCCTTTTCCTCCGTGGATGTGCCTGGCGCAAACCCCGCCGCGGTTCGCTGCTATGTGTTGATGCCGCTGGCACCCGTAAAGCTCTTTGTGCAGCGCCTGGACCGCACGATTCTGGTGCTCGGCGCTTGCGCGGTAGTGTTCGGCGGCCTGCTCTTCGGTTTTGTGGCCCGCACGGTAACTCGCCCGCTGGACAATCTGGTCTCCGGCGTGCGCGCCCTCGCCGCGGGCGACTTTAGTTACTCCATCACCCCCAAAGGCAGCAGCGAAGTCGCCGAACTAGGCACCTCCTTCTCGCGCATGCGCGACGACCTGCTCACCTCACAAAAACAGCGCATCGAAACCGAGCGCCTCTCCGCCGTGGCCGAGGCCGCCAGTTCCATCTCTCACGATCTGCGCCACTATCTGGCCGCGGTGGTGGCCAACGCGGAATTTCTGTACGAAGCCGACGAGCTCAAGCTCAACCGCGCCGAAATTTATGGCGAAATTAAGACCGCTTCCGACCAGATGACCGATCTTATCGATTCCTTCCGCGAACTCTCGAGCCAGCGCAACGCTGTGGTTCGCGAGCCTGCCAGCCTGGAACAAATCATCCGCCGTGCCATGGAAGCCATCAACGCGCGCGCGGAGTTTCGCAGTGTCCGCATCGTCCTGCGCACCTCCGGCGCCATGGACGGACTGTTGGATCCCAAGAAGCTCGAGCGCGTCTTTTTCAATTTGATCCTCAACGCCTGCGAAGCCACGCAGAATGCCGCCGGGCAAGTGAACTTGGAGGCACAAGGGGACGGGGATGTGTTTGTCGTACGCGTTATCGACCGAGGCGCGGGCGTTCCCGCGGCGGTGCGCGACACGCTGTTTCAGCCTTTTGTGAGTTGCGGCAAGGTCAACGGCACCGGCCTCGGTCTGGCCATCGTGAGCAAAATCGTCGAGGATCACGGCGGAGCAGTTTCGGTGGAAAGCTCCACGGCAGCAGGTACCGTGATGCTGGTGCGCTTCCCGCGCATCGTGAATGCTGACACCCCAGTCAGCACTCTGTCTTGAGTGCGCTACCGCGACGGATCTAAGGATGCTCGTAGTCGTTGCCCGGCGGAGGTGCGTAGTCTTGCCCGTACTTATTTTTGTGTGCCGGGGTAAAATTGGGATTCTCCGCCAAACTCACGGTGCCCAGATTGAACTCCGGGCCGGAAACCACCACGCTTCGCGAAAGTTTTTTCAGATCTTCCGGCAAGCTGCGCTCGTACCAAACATGCAGTTCATAACGTCCTTCAGGGACCCCGTTGATGGTCACTCGCCCGCCGCGATCGGACTTCGCAAAATAGGGAGTGTCTACCGCCACCACCACGGCGCTCATTTGCGGGTGAATGTTGCAGAATAAAAAGCTAACACCCACGCGATCGAATCGCACGGTATTGGTCGCGCCGGCCTCGTAAAGACCAAGGTCAAACCGTTTGCCGTCAAACAAAGAAAAAACGTTGTGAAAGAAGGGGTCGCGATTGGGAAAATCCACCGACGTCCCGACTTCCACGGCCAGCAAGTGCGGTTCGAAGTTCTTGTCTTTCTGTACTAGCACGGGACGCTTCGCCTGGACGTGAATGCTGGCATCCCGCGCGGCGGCATGTTCGAGCGGCTTTAGCCAAACCACCACGTCCTGCGGAATTCTAGCGGATTTGACCTTGCCCGCCGTACTGGCGGCGCCGTCGCTCGCAAATTCCACCTGTGCGGTGACCGCGCTTTGTTGCCCGCGCGCTCCCTGTTCCACGAGAAACAGAAGCGCGGCGCAAGTCCACGCTGCGTCGCGCAGAATTCGTTTTGCAGGCATTAAATTCGTCCACCTCAAAAGAGATAGCCCACACTGAAACTCACCTGATTGGCCACGTTTCGCCTGCCATCGAGTACTGTGGTATTGAGTCGCCGATACTCGGCGGAAAATACCACGTCGGAACGCGGCTGATAGAGAAAATTGACGAATGGCGTCAAATTCCGCGAGAAGTTCAGCCCTTCGTAATACGTATTTCCTCCAAACCTGCGCAGCTCCGACGCGAAGGGGCTGTCGATGCCCAGCGCGCCATTGATCTGAAATTTTGCCGTAGGCTTGTATTTTAGTTGCGCCCAGCCGCCTACTGAGTCCAGTCCTTGTATCACCGTCGCGGGATTGATAAACGATCCTTGCCACAGGGTTGTTTGCCCGATGCCGCCGCCAAGTCCGCCAATCGCCTTGCCGCGAAAGAATTCCGCGCTCACTTCGAACTGCCGCCCCAGCGGCAGCTGTGCATCGGCGGTGGTCACCCACCCGTTTACGTTGCGTCCGAAGCCCCACGACTGCCGGCCATAGTATCCGCCCGTGCCGATGGTCAACTCGTGGCCGTTCACCTCACGGCTCCATGACACGCGACCGGCGTACGCCGGTTGGCCGATTCTTCGCCCCAGGTTGCATTCCGCCCATACTCGGACTGCGGGGTATCGCCCGATAGTTGATCGAGAATCCCCGCTTGCACCGTGATCTTCGATGTCTCCGAGAGCGCCACACGATGTTCGACGCGCACCTGTGGCGTCCAGCCCCACAGATTTCCAGAATAGGACAGCGCGGGAATCGCCAGCGATGCCAGCGATGTAGGAACCACTGGAGCGAAGAATAAGAAGTCCTGCCCCGCGATAATGGACGTATTGGCCCAGTCAAAGCGCACCGTTCCCGTGCGCAGCCGCGCTATGCCCAGCGTCGCACCATTCGGAGCTTGCGGGAAGCCGCCGCCAAAGTCGAACTTCAAGTCCGCGCTGGTGTGCGCGCCTGCAATATCCGGCCCAAACGTCTGCAACCGGATTTGCGATTGCCGCAGGGTTCCGCCGAAGGCATTGGCCGAATCCAGAGCCGGCGACTCCGGCGGCGTCGCAAACTGCGGAAAATCCAGATTGTCCACCATGCCGCGGTTCGCGAAGAGATTCAGCAGCACGATGCCGGAGAGACGCAACCGGTATTTCGATCCACTCTCCACCTTCGTCTGGCTCTGTTCTGTGACCTTAGAGTTCGTCAGCTGCAGATCTTCCCGCAGGCCGGAGATCGCGTCCCCATAATCGGAGCTGCTCTGCGTCGCGGCCCCCGGCGCAGAGCTGTCAGCCGCATTCGCAGCGCTTGACGATTCCAACGTATTTCTCGCCTCGCCACCCGCCGCGGCGCGTTGGGCGGCAACTTGCTGCTGCAACTCCCGCCGCAGTGCCGCGATCTCCGAGCGTTCTCCCGCCTGATCCGCGCGGATTGTGTTGAGCGCCGATTGCAAGTCCTGCACCTGCGCTTGCAGCTTCCCGATCATTTCCGTGAGCGCGCTAAAGTTAGCGGTTTGATCCAGGGATTTGCCTTGCGCCGGGGTATTTTCCTGGCCGCGCACAACTCCGCAGGACAGCAAAACGACGCTGCACAAAGCAGCTCTCTGCATGGCGGTGCGCACACTCGCACCTTTCCAAAAATTCCGTTGCATGGCATTCCTCCTGCTGAAAAACGAAGCGTTCGAACACCCGCGTGGAGCGCCGTTGCCTAGGATGCTTCGCGAACGCACCGCGTCACGGTCGACCGCCAGCGAGATGCATGGTTGCGAATCGCCGCGCGCTCTGATGGTTACCGCTGCCATGCTACCAAAATCGCGACAGCCCGCTTGCAACAACTGCCCTGTGAAAGGATAGAAGTGTCTAGACGAAAATGCAGTGGCCTTCCATCAACGATAATCAGACAACTATTTTACAAAAGCATGACAAATGCCCCGCGCCCTGTTCTGCAAACTCTAGGCACTCGAAGCCAGCACCGCCGCGATGAACGAGACGGCCTCCCCGACCGTTTCCGCTCAAACGGGGTGGAATTTCCGGAGGAACCAGCCATGCACGACGATAAACAACTGTGGAACGGCCTTGCAGTCTTCAGCGCACTCTTATTCGTATTGTTCTGCGCCACGCCCGCGTCGGCGGATGACGAAGCTTCCGTCTTGCACAAGTTTCACACCATCAGCACCGTCGCCTCCACGCTGCCCGCCAACGGCGATGTAAATCCCTACGGCATCGTCCTCGTCCGCCAAACCATCGGCAACCTGCAAAAAGGCCACGTGCTCATCAGCAATTTCAACAGCAGCGCCAACCTGCAGGGCACCGGCACCACCATCGTCGACGTCGCCCCCGACGGCACCCTCACGCAATTCGCGCAAATCAACGCCAGCACCCTCCCCGGCGCATGTCCCGGCGGAGTCGGTCTCACCACCGCCTTGGCCGTCCTGCAGACCGGTTGGGTCATCGTCGGCAGCCTGCCCACCACCGACGGCACCTCCGCCACCGCCCAAGCCGGTTGCCTCATCGTTCTCGACAGCAAAGGCAACGTCGCGGAAACATTCTTCGGCTCGCTCATCAACGGCCCGTGGGACATGACCTCCAACGACAACGATCACCAAGCCAAGCTGTACGTAACCAACGTCCTCAACGGCACGCTGGCCGCCGGCGGCACGGTAGTGAATCAGGGCACCGTAGTGCGCATCAATCTCGGCGTTTCCACCGAAACCATGCCCTGGATCGAGTCCATGACCGTCATCGCCTCCGGCTTTTCCGAGCGCACCGATCCCGCCGCCCTCGTCATCGGCCCCACCGGAGTCGGGCTTAGCCCCCTCTGCGAAGACGACGACCGCGACGATTGCACCGTCCCCAGCCAGGAAGATCATCGCGTTCTCTACGTCGCCGACAGCCTCAACAACCGCATCGCCGCCATTCCCGATGCCGCGCACCGCAACGATTCCGCAGGCAACGGAGTCACCGCAGCCTCGGGCGGCAGCCTCAACGATCCACTCGGCCTTATCGTCGTGCCCAACGGTCACATCCTCGTCGTCAACGGCAACGACGGCTTCGCCATCGAATTTTCCCCCGCGGCGCGCAAGTCGCCAAAAAGCTGCTGGACAATACCGGCAGCCCCGTTCCCGGCGCCGGCGCTCTTTTCGGGCTGGTTTTCGACCCCCAGCGCGGTCTGCTGTTCGTCGACGACGCCAGCAACACTTTGGACGAGCTGCACTAAAGTTAGGCTCTTCCACAACAGCGCCCCATCCTTCTCGCGCGGAGAGGGTGGGGCGTTTTGTATTCCTCACGGGCATGACCGCGGATCATTCTTTACCTGCACGCAGCCTACCGGACTCTTTTTTCCTCCAGCGCCTTCTGAATCGCCTTCTCCGCCAGGCTCGCCATGATCTTATACCCAGCATCCGTCGGGTGTACCCCGTCGTCAGCCAGTGCCCGCTTCAGCATGCCGCGCTCGTCTACCAGAGCGCTAAAGTAGTCGAGATACACGAACCGGTTCTTAGCACAGTAGTCTCTAAGCCATTTATTCAGCGCCAAGATTCTATCGCGCGGACGCAGCGCAAAAGACTCCTCCGCGTCGTGCGTGTAGTTGTGCACCGGCAGGATCGACGCAAACACCACCCGGACGCCGTGCGCGCGTGCCAGTTCGGCCATGGAAGCGTAGTTGCCCTCGATGTCCTCGTTCGATGTGCGTCCGGTGACCCCCGCAATGTCGTTGGTTCCCGCCAGCACCACCACCACCTTGGGCTGCAGCGCGATCACATCCTGCCGGAAACGCACCAGCATCTCGGGCGTGCTCTGCCCATCGATGCCGCGGTTGATGTAACCCTTGCCAGGAAAATAGTCTGCTAACTTCCAGTAGTCGGTGATGAAGTCGCCCAGAAATACCACTCGGTTTTCCCCCGCCGCTGGCGGCGCGAGCGCGGCGTCGGCCTCCCGATAACGCGTCAGTTGCCCGAAATCGTCTGTGTAGATTGCAATCCGCGACGCCCGGTACTCATCCAGCCCGGCGAAGCCTGTGGAAGGGATGCCCGTGGCAGGATTGGAAGCGGCCCGTTGCGCCGTAGATGGTTGCGCCGGAGCCGGCTGCGCCAAGGTCGGTCGGGCCAGGGCGGAAAGCCAGAGAACCAGTGCAAATAGCGTCGGCCATATGCTGCGGATGATCGGCTGCGGGCTCATGTTCTCCTCGGAAAAAAGCATAGCCTAGGGTAGTACATCCTGTACCAGACGGCGCCGGGAAGGGAGCCTCGTGAGTTGTCACCCAAGCCGGACAAAAAACCTTGACCCCGAACTTTAGCGGCAGTATCTTCAATAACTAGAATAACTAGAACGTTAGAACATGGTTGTTGGTTAGAAGACACCCGACTCAGCTTGCTCGCTCCCTGCATAAATGGTGAAGCAACGTTGTGAACAGGTTCTCCTACAAGACGCTTCCTTATGCCCTGGCGGTATTGGTCGTTGCGCGGCCCTATACTTCCGCCACCTGTTGACTCCCATCCTAGGTGAGCACAATCCGTACCATACCGTTTGGCTTGCGGTTGTTTTCTGTTCTTGGTACTGCGGTCTGGGTCCTTCCATGGTTTGCACCTTGCTGTGCGCTTTAGGTGTCGACTATTTTTTCCTGGCTCCTGCCCACTCCCTCATGATTCAAGATCGCTCGCAATTGTTCGGCCTGCTCGGCTTTCTTATTTTCTCCGCTGCGATTATTGCCCTCGGCGAGTCCAACCGGCGTGGGGCTGCTCGCGGTCGCTGCTCGCGGCGGTCGTAGATTCTTCTGATGATGCCATCGTCTCCAAAAATCTCAAGGGGACCATAACCAGCTGGAATCTCGGTGCCGAACGTTTGTTTGGATGGACCGCGAAAGAAATAATTGGGCAGCCGATTACCACCATCATCCCTCCTGAGCTGCGCGACGAGGAGGCTGCGATTCTCAAACGTATATCCGCCGGAGAGAGCATCGATCATCTCGAAACCACTCGCAGAAAAAAGACCGGCGATACGGTAGCCGTCGCCTTAACCATATCTCCGGTCCGGGCCAGAGATGGCAGAATTGTTGGCGCTTCAAAAATCGCTCGTGATATTACGCAACGCAAGCTGGCGGAAGCGCGACTCAAGGCCGCTCACGAAGAGCTGGACAAACGCGTTAGAGAACGAACCGTTGAACTCCTGGAAAAGAACGAAGAATTGACCAGTCAAACGCGGGTTGTCAGAGACCTCTCCGCTCGCCTGCTGCAAGCCCAGGACGCGGAACGCCGGCGCATCGCTCGTGAATTGCACGACAGCGTGGGGCAGCTGCTCGCCGCCATCAGCATGAATATTTCACAGGTGACCAGAGAAAAAGAGAAACTTAGTCCTCCAGCGCAACGCTGCGTGGAAGAGAACCAAAAACTTGTGCAGCAAAGTTTAACGGAAATTCGAACCCTCTCGCATTTGTTACACCCGCCCTTGTTGGACGAAATTGGCTTGGAGTCCGCCATTCGCTGGTTCGCGGACGGGTTCACCCAACGCAGTAACATTGCCGTTAGTCTGGACCTCCCCCCAGCGGGACTGAAGCGTCTGACGGAAGATTTGGAGATTGCGATTTTCCGCATCGTGCAGGAATCCCTTACCAATATTCACCGCCACTCTGGAAGTCCGACCGCAAGGATTCGCTTGGCACAAGAAGATTGGCTCGTTCATTGCGAAATCTCGGATGCTGGGGTAGGGATTCCACGGGAAAAACAACTTGAACTCAATTCGTATGGCTTGGTGGGTGTGGGTATTCGTGGCATGCGGGAAAGAATCCGGCAACTCGGCGGTTCCATCCAGGTCGAATCGAATGGCCATGGCACCAACGTTTCCGTTAGTTTGCCCGTCAGCCGCGCGCATGAGTCAGCAGCTGCTAACTCCTGATAATGATTGCGGCGCGGGGTGCCCCACCCTCGGTTTTTGAGGGTGGGGCTTTCTTTGTCCTTCTTTTAGGCATCAGATTCTCTGGACCGATTCAACAACCATTCGCAGACACACGCAGCGTGGATGGGTACTTGGCGGCCGTCTTGCACGGCAACCCACAACCCGTTATCAACCGTCACTGGATCCCCAGGGTCCTGACAGTGGACGCAAATCTCTTCAGCTTTAGCCGCCATGTGCCTGTGCGCCGATCTAATCTTCCGAAAAGCGCGTTAAGGTCCGAAACACAGAATTCATCCATGTCTCAATCGCCCGATTTCTTTTCCGTTTCAGGCAGCGGCGGCACATCCAGATTGCGCGCAATCCAGGGCAGCAGCACCCGCTTGAAGATGACCGGATCGGGCCACACCTTCACCTGCCGCCCCAGATGCCCTCCAGAAGGATTGATCCACGCTTCTTTGGGCACGTCCCCCGCGTTCATCAGTTCGTAGATATCCGAAATAGGCACCTGCGTATCCTTCACGCCCGCGATAATGAGCATCGGCGTAGTCGGCTTGCCCAGAATTCCCTGATTCACCAGCGACATTTTGCCGAACATGTCCGCCATTTCGTCGACGTTGTGCACATCGTCGAAGATGGCCATCAGCGCCGGAACCTGATCGAATAGGTATTCCCGGTTGCCCAGCAGCGATTCGGTGAGAAATTTCTTGGTGAAGAACAAATCGGTAGGAGGAGACTGCACGCTTACAGCTTTGAGCCGGTCGCGCTCCACCACCGCCATTTTCGTGCCCCAGTACGCCCCCCAGCTTACGCCGTGAAAGGCCACGCGGTTCTTGTCGACTTCGGGCCGCGATTGCAGATAGTCGATGGCCTTGGATAGCATGTGGTCGGCGGTCGGGCTGGCTTTGACGGGGCACTGCCCGGTGCCTGGGCCGTCGATAGCCAAGTAACCGATCCCGTAGGGCAGGATCGCGCCGAAACTCTCCGTCAAATCCTCCTTGCGACTGTCCAGGCCATTGACGACGAGGACCATGGGAACAGAGCCGGAGGCCTTTTTCGGCAACCGCAAGTAGCCGATGATCTCCTTGCCTTCATAAGGAATGTGCACCACCTCGAGCGGGGGATCGAAAAACTTGGCGTGGGCTTTAAAGGCTTCGAGGGCCCTAGCGTAGGATTCCTGTTTCTTGGCAGAGGAGGGAATCGGCCACCGTCCGAAGGAGTAAATGCGCCAGGCGCGGATGTAATCGGCGTTGGCTTTGCTGGGATCGGATTTTTCCAGCGCGCGCCCTTCCGCCATGTAACGGTCCGCCACGCCCATGAACGCTGCAGCCCATTCATCCTTGTCGCGCGTCTTTACCGATTTAAAAGCTTCCTCCACGTCCGCGGGATCCAGCCCGATCATCGGGTACATTCCGTTTTGCGCCCGCTTTACGGCCTCCACTTTAATCTCTTCAATCGTCCGCTCCTGCCGTTCCTGCGCAATGCTTCTCTCCACTCCGCACATCCCTACCAACCCAACCAAGAACGTAAAGCAGACGCCGCGCCATACCACCTGGACATTGCACATTTCTCCCACTCCTGTTTTCTCAGTCCTGCAGCGAGGACCGACTCGCCACTCGCCACTTCTTCCTCAAAAAACTCTATTCCAACTGACGCGTTCTCCACCCCTCACCACCAACGCAATCCGCGATTTGGGCCCAATCACCAGCGCCGGAGGCGCGGCACAATTTAGCCCAGGCCGTAAGGCCTGGGTGGTCAAGGCCCCGCCCCGCGAGCCCGGTAGGGGCGGCACAGTGGTGGCAAACCTGAACCTGCGAACGCCCGACTAGGCTGCACGTTGTCCCGGAGCCACGGGCCACCGATCACGGGACACGGGTCACCCTTTCACCGCTCACCCTAGAAAATAAACTTCAACCCAATCTGTACTGCCCGGTTTCCGCCAGAGCCGATGACCGGGTTGGACGCCGCCACGTCCGGCGTGGCGCACGAGCAGCCGAAGCCGCCGGGTCCGGGGACCGAAGGATCATTGTGCCCCCATCCGTTCTGTCCGCCGAACGGATTGGCGAAATTGGGATGATTGAAAATGTTGAAGAATTCCGCCCGGAATTGCATGTTCAGGCGTTCCCCGAACCGGAAATTCTTATTGGCGGAAAAGTCCGCATTGCGGAAGCCGAAGTCGTGGAACACGTTGCGCCCCATGTTGCCGAAGTGGCCCACCGCCGGGGGCAACATGATCGAGCTCCCGACCCGGTAGCAACCGTATAATCCCAGCGCCGTGACGTTGCCGCCGGCCACGCCGCCATCCAGAGCCGTGGCCTTGGCGAGACATGTGCTGTCGCTCGTGCCCGCGAAATACGGCACTCCAGAGGAGATGGTCGGTTTGAAGGCCCCAGTATCGCCAAAGAAATTCCAACGGTCCACAAGCTCCCCAGTCCCGCTGATGTCCGTGCCCGCATCGATGGGGCCCCAGGGCTGTGAGGCATAGACGCTGATGATGGTGTTCACCTGCCACCCTTCCAGTAATTGTCCGAAAGTCTTGATCCCCGGAATCGCGTAAGTCAGCGACAGGGTGAAGCGATGCCGCTGATCGTAATCGCTGTTTCCGTATTCGCCAGTAGGATTCGCGCTGTTCATCGGCAGGCCGGACCCCGCGCCGAAATCCCAGTTGGCACCCACGTCGTCCAGCGCGTGCCCGTAGGTGTAGCCCATCAGGAAAGTCAGGCCGTGATAGTCGCGGCCGGTGAGGGTAACCTGCAGAGCGTTGTAGTTAGACTTGTAAATGTTTCCCATCTGGTAGACTTGACCCAGAAACGGGAACTTGGCGTTGTACGGCCGGGCCGCTTGCTCCGCGCCCGGATCCGCTCCGGCGGAACACACGCCCGGATCGTAGTTAGACGCGATGCACGCTGACCACCCCGCGCCTACAGTCGGTTGATTGATATCGTGGATGCCCACCAGCTTCGAACCGTGGTTGCCGACATAGGCGGTTTCGAGAGTGATCTTCGAATTGAACGCGTGCTGGACGTCCACATTCCAGGTCTTGACGTAAGGTGTTTTCAGGTTCTGCGTAATGCCCAGAATGGTGCAGGGATTTCCCGTGGCCACGCTGCAGTCGATCGTTCCCGTCGGGAACACCGTGCCACCCCCGACGTTATCCCAGTTGAGCTGCGAACCGGGAAATACCACCAATCCCGTCGCGATATTCCCCGTTCCCGGCAGCACTCCAATGCCACCCGTCGGTATCGTGGACAGGCCGATGTTATTATTCAGCGCCAGGAAGGATTCCCAGTTCACGGTTTCATAAATGATCCCCGCTCCGCCCCGCAAGACCGTCCTGTTGTTGCCGAAAATATCCCACGCGAATCCGACGCGGGGAGCCAGATTGTACGGGTCGATGTTGTACGGGCCGCTGATGCCATGTCCCACCTGCACCAGGCCGACATTGGGGTCGAAATTCGCAAGTTGATTGTTGGAGTCCTTGATCACCGTATTCAGTTCGTAGCGCAACCCCAGGGTAAACGTAAGGTGGCTGGTGATCCGCCAATCATCCTGCACAAAGAGTGCTATGCCCCCGTTGTGTATGTGCCGGGTGGGATCGCCGATCAACAGGCTCCCGTTCGTTGGCGCTCCGCCGAAAAAGTCTTCCAGCGGCGTCGACATAATCGTTCCCGTCGCATCGGTGAACGCGCCGCCGCCGAGGAACTTGAAGCGTCCGCGACTTCCCCCGTATGCCGCTCCCGTGAAGCTGTCGCGATGTACTTCGCCGCCGAATTTCAGGTTGTGCCTGCCTATCGTGTGCGCTACGTGATCCACAAATTGATAGCGCTCATCCGGCCCTTGCACTTTGGGCCAATTGAATCCGCCGATGCCGCCTAGCGGGAAACCAAAAAACCCCAGCACATTAATGCGCGGCAAGCCGCCATACAGCGGATTGGTCACCCCAGTGTCCAGGCCATACGACGCCGCCGAAACGCCGTGGTCGTTCGTGAAGGTCGGCTGATACAGCCGGTTGTAGCCAAAGCGCGCCTCATTGATCCACTCCGTGCTGGGTGTCCAAACCCAATTCAAGCCCGCCACCTGCGCGCGAGTGTGAATCTGCGTCAGCCACTTGGTCTGTAATTGCGAGGCGTCCTGCACCGTTCCGTTGTTGTTGCCGAAAAAATACAGCCCGCTAAGGGTGTTCTTCGCGTTGATTTGGTAGTCCACCTTGCCCAGGGCATTGTCGACGTTCACGCTGTTGGGCAAATCGTAATTCACCACCGTATTTCCCGCCGGGTTCGTGCCCGGGTTAAGCGGGAGGCCGCTGCCGTTGCACGTAACCGGGGGACCCAGCGTGCAACCGGCAATCTTCAGGCTGGCGGCGCTAACATCGCTGGGAATCACCCCCGCTAAAAATGCGTCATGAATGTCGGTTATGGCGTTGACCGCGCTGTTCGCGCAGTCTCCGCCTGCCACACCATTAAAAAAGCAATCGGAACCGCTGGACGGTGCCGCTAGGCCGACCGTTGCCGGGGTGCCAATCTGCTGCACGTTTCCCACGGAGTACCGCTGCCCTTCATACGCCCCGAAAAAGAACAGCTTGTCCTTTTTGATAGGCCCGCCAACCGTGGTCCCAAACTGTTTGAGATTGCGTGGCGCCTTCTCCGTACCCACTGGGTTGTAGTAGTTGCGCGCGTCCAATGCTGTGGTGCGCACGAATCCGTACGCCGTGCCGTGCAATTCGTTGGTGCCGGATTTGAGTCCCACGTTGACGATGGTGCCGGGCTTCCAGCCGTATTCCGCCGGCGGATTATAAATGACGTTGAACTCCTGAATCGCATCGATGGGCAGGATCGTCGCAGAGTCGCCTGCGATACCGGCGCCATTAATAATGCTCTGCCCTGAAAAAGGTTCGCTGTTGAACAGGCCATCGATAAAATACGCGTTGTCTTCCGCGCGCAATCCGTTGCTGCTGGTCGTCGAAAAACCTCCGCCGGGATACCGAATCACGCCAGGACGCAGTTGCAGCAAATTTTCGTAGTTGCGTCCATTCAGCGGCAGATCGTTAATCTGTTTGTTGCTCCAGCGTGCCGCCTTCCGAAGAAACTCGTGCTGTCCACCAGCGGAATCTCTTCCGTCACCGCCACCACAATCGAAGAGTCGCCCGCCTTCAACACACAATCCACGCGGACATCCTTGCCCACTTCCAGCAAGATGCCCTTGGCCTTTGAAACCCGTTAAAACCTCTTTGTTCGATATTTACTTTGTAGAGACTGGGTTGCAAATCGCCAACAAGGTACTCCCCATTTTCGTCCGTGACCGCGGCATGCGCAATGTTCCGCAGCGTGTCCGTTACCGTAACCTTGGCTCCCGCGACAATCGCTTCCTGCTGATCGCGCACCGTGCCAATAATCCGTCCGCTGGTACTCTGCGCCTTCGCCCAAGTGAACCTACGGTAATTGCACATAAGATAATGGCCAGCGCAGCAACAAGCGCGCGCAGCCAGCTCCGCCGCAACCCCTTACCGTCGTTCTGGCACAACTCGCCCACAGCTTTTGCAGCCAAAGAAAAATGCATACGTACCCCCTCAGTACCAATCACCCGCCAAACTTCAGAACGAATTCACCCCGGTTTGCAGCGATCCCGCCCGCTGTGCCCAACCCATCTATCGACTTGCTCCCCCGGTTGCCGTCGACGCGCACCCCGACTGGCTATCCACGTGCCCCGAACCTGTCCTAGACGCGTCCTAGGCTGTCTACCGACTTGCCGCGACCTGCGACCTGCCCTCCACGCGCCCCCGACTGTCTATCGACGTCCCCCGACCTGCCCTCGACGCGCCCCCGACCTGCCCTCGACGTGCTCCTCCCCAAACTTCTTCTGGTCGAATGGTAGTACCACCGCGGAATTGATAGTGTCAAGAAAAATATTTTTGATGGCGCCGGATTTTGTGGTATATCGGTCATACCAATTTGGAGACCCTTGCCACTTGGTGTCGCCGCGGTTTGGTGTCGGTTGGGCTTTTTCTTAATGGGTGCGGCAGAGAACGCAACGAAGAAAATGGTTGTCGGTTGGGCCTTTTTCTCGGTGGCGCGGCAGAATGCAACAAAAGCAGCGGCAGGATGCACAGAGAATCGGCAGGACGCAACACAGAGAAGCGGCGGGATGCAACAAAGAGAAGCGGTAGGACGCAACTCAGAAAGCGGGGCGGGGATGCATCACAGAGAAGCGGCAGGTATGCAACACAGATAGGCGGCAGAATGCAACACAGAGAAATGGTTTGTCGTCTGGGCATTTTGATGGGGTGGCAAAGAAGTCAAAGAGTACGGCTGGTGCGTGCTGGCCTGCCGGAGGGAATTGAAAAATGGCGATTGCTACGATTAATCCGGCGACTGGCGAGACGCTGCGGATTTTTGAGGCGCTGAGCGACGCGCAGATTGAGGAGAAAATCGCGCGGGCCGCGGAGCTGTTTCCGCGCTTCAGCCGTTTGCCGTTTGGGGAGCGCGCGACAAAAATGCTCGCGCGCCGCGGAAATTCTGGAGGCGGAGAAAAAAGAGCTGGGCTACGCTGATGACCACCGAGATGGGCAAGACATTGCGCTCGGCGGTCGATGAAGCGGTGAAGTGCGCGTGGGCTTGCCGCTACTACGCGGAAAATGCCGAGAATTTTCTGGCGGACGAAGTGAGTGGAGACGGCGGCGAGGCGAGAGCTTCATCCGTTATCAGCCGCTGGGGCCGATCCTGGCAGTGATGCCGTGGAATTTTCCGTTCTGGCAGGTGTTTCGTTTTGCGGCGCCGGCGTTGATGGCGGGCAATGTGGGGCTGCTGAAGCATGCGTCGAACGTGCCGCAATGCGCGCTGGAGATCGAAGAGATTTTGCGCCGCGCGGGATTTTCCGAAGGCGTGTTTCAAACGCTGCTGATCGGATCGGCGCAAAGTGGATGGATTGCTGAACGATCCGCGCGTGGCTGGCGGCGACGCTTACGGGCAGCGAGGAGGCGGGCAGTGAAGGTGGGAGCCACGGCGGCGAAGCGGATCAAGAAAGTAGTGCTGGAGCTGGGCGGGAGCGATCCGTTCATCGTGATGCCGAGCGCGAATCTGGAGGAAGCGGTGGCGACGGCGGTGAAGGCGCGCGCTGCATGAACAACGGGCAATCCTGCATCGCGGCGAAGCGGTTCATCGTGGCGGAATCGATTGCCGGACGAATTCGAACGCAAATTCGTCAATCGCATGCAGGCGCTGAAAGTGGGCGATCCGTTGGACGAGAACACTGAGCTCGGTCCGCTGGCGACCGCGGACGGCGTGACGAGTTCTCGATGCCGACGTGCGACAGACAGTCGAGGCTGCGGGCGCGCGGTGCTGACCGGCGGGAAGCCAGCTGGATCGCCCTGGGAATTTTTATGCTCCCACGGTCTTGACGGACATCCCGAAAAATTCGCCGGCCTATCAGCGAGGAACTGTTTGGTCCGGTGGCTTCGATTTTCCGCGCCAAGAATATGGATGATGCCATTCGACATCGCCAACGACACGCCGGTTTGGGCTGGGAGCCAGCGCCTGGACGCAACGATCGCGAAGGAACGCGAGCGCTCATGAACGAAATGGAAGCGGGGATGGTGTTCATCAATCGCATGGTGGCGTCCGACCCGCGGTTGCCTTTTGGCGGAGTGAAGAGCTCGGGACATGGGCGGGAGCTTGGGCACTTATGGGATTCGAGAGTTTACGAATATCAAGACGGTGTGGGTCAAGTGCAGGAGAATCTGGGCCGTTGGCATGATAGCTCGCGGACAGTGATCATGAAGCTCTTGGTATGGTGGGCGATGCGCAAGCGATCAATTGACTGGCTGTCAGACCATGGCATCGCGCGGGCTTGGCGGCGGTTTGGAGAAGATAATGTCATGTACAAGATCGGTTCGAACATCGCGGCTGTACGAGCAGATCGTGCAGCAGATCGAGGAATCGATCTCGCAAGGCGAACTGAAGGCAGGGGATCAGCTGCCTGCGGAGCGCGAGTTGGCGCAACGGTTCGGAGTGAGCCGGACGGCGGTGCGCGAAGCGGTAAAGGCGCTGCGGGAAAAAGGGCTGGTGGAGGCCTATTCCGGACGGGGGACTTTCATGACCGACGGCACGTCGCAGGCCATCCGGCAATCGCTGGATTGATGATGCGGGATCGGCCAGCCCAACGGATCGCACGCATCTGGCGGAGGTGCGGCGCGATTCTGGAGCCGGAGATTGCGGCGCTGGCGGCGACGCGAGTTGAGGAAAGCATCTGGCGGCGATGCGGGAGGCGATCGCGGTGATGGATCGGCGCGGCAGGACCCCGAAGCATATATCGAAGGCGGACCTCGATTTTCATCTGGCGCTGGCGGAAGCGGCGGCGAATCCGTTGATACTGTCGCTGCTCGATTCCATCGTGGGACTGCTGCGCGAACAGCGGATGCGGATTTTCAGGTGGAAGGCGGCCCGGAGCGCGGGCAGTATCATCACAAGCGGATTATCGAGGCGATGGAGCAGCGCGATCGCGGAAAAAGCGCGGGAGGCGATGCGCGCGCACCTGCAGCAGGTTCGCGAGGATTCGCAAGGCTCCGCGCGGCGTCAGATCGCGCGCTTTCGAAAACCATCTCGTAGTTGGGAGCTGAGCGAATGGCCAATCTGGGATTTGTCGGTCTCGGCGTGATGGGCAGCCAGATGGTGAACCGGCTGCTGAGCAAGGGGCACACCGTGACCGGATACAACCGCACGCGCGCCAAGGCGCAGTGGTTGATCGACAAAGGGATGAAGTGGGCGGACTCGCCGCGCGCCGTTGCCGCCGCAGCCGACGTTACTTCGCGATGGTAACAAATTCCGCGGCCCTCGCAGACAGTCACCGAAGGGCCGGACGGAATGCTGGCGGGCTTGAGCAAGGGCAAGATTTTCGTCGACATGAGCACGGTTAGCCCGGCAGTCAGCCGCGCGCTCGCCGCGAAGGTGCGAGAGAAGGGCGCGGACATGGTGGACTCGCCGGTTTCGGGCAGCGTGATCACGTTTGCAGGAAGGCAAACTGTCGGTCATGGTGGGCGGGCGCAAGGAAACTTTCGAGCGCGTGAAGCCGCTGCTGCTCGGATATCGGGCCAAAGGTGACTTACGTTGGGGACAACGGCCTGGCGCTGGCGATGAAGATCGCGATCAATCTGAGCCTCGCGGTGCAGATGATGGCATTTTCCGAAGGCGTGTTGCTGGCGGAAAAAAGCGGGATCGCGCGGGAGACGGCGGTGGATGTGCTGACGCATAGCGCGGTGGCCTCGCCGATGGTTCAATACCGCGGGCCGTTCGTCTTGCAGCAGCCCGAAGAAGCCTGGTTCGACGTGAACATGATGCAGAAGGACATGCTGCTGGCGATGGAGATGGGGCGGCAAGCTGGATGTGCCGCTGCCAACAACGGCAGTCAGCAATGAATTTCTGACGGCGGCGCGCGGCATGGGCTGGTGGAGAAAGATTTCGCAGTGGTGTTTGATGTGTTGGCGCGAATGTCGGGAGTCTCAAAATGACGACGGCTGCGACAAATCGGAGTCGAACTCCGGAATCGCAGCGCGAAAAGTGGATGCTGCAGATGTACCGGCAGATGCTATGATCCGGCTGTTTGAAGAGCAGGTCAATGAACTGTACACGCGCGCGTTGATGCCGGGGCTGGCGCACCTTTATATCGGCGAAGAAGCGGTGGCGGTGGGAATTTGCGAGGCGCTGCGGCCGCGACGATTACATCACCAGCACGCATCGCGGTCACGGGCATTGCTTGGCGAAAGGGGCTTCGCCGGACCGGATGTTTGCGGAGTTGCTGGGCAAGGAAGCTGGGTATTGCAAAGGCAAAGGCGGCTCGATGCACATTGCCGATCCGGCGACGGGCAATCTGGGAGCGAACGCGATCGTGGCAGGCAGCGTGGGAATCGCCACGGGGGCGGCATTGTCCGCCAAGCGTCTGGGGACGGAGCGAGTGGCGGTGTGCTTTTTTGGCGAAGGCGCGCTCGGCCAGGGCGTTCTGTATGAAGTGATGAATCTGGCGTCGCTCTGGAAACTGCCGGTGATTTACGTTTGCGAGAACAATTTATACACGGAGTACACGCACTACTCGGAAACCACGGCGGGAGATATTCTGCGCGCGGCGGCGGCGTTTGGCTTGCAGGCGGAAGCTGTGGATGGGCAGGATGTGCGCGCGGTGCATGCGGCTGCGAAGAGGTTGGTCGAGCGAGCGCGCGCGGGCAGGGCCGTCTTTTCTGGTGTGCAACACATATCGCTACACCGGGCATCACGTGGGCGACATCAATCGCGAATATTACCGCTCGAAGCAGGAAGAACAGCACTGGAAGACGGAGCGCGATCCGATCAAGTTGCTGGCCGATTGGCTGATGGAGCAAGGACTCGCGGAGGCGGCGCAGATTGACGGGATTCAATCGGAGGTGGAGGCGGAGATTGAAAGGCGGTCGAGTTCGCGGTGGCCGCGCCTTATCCCAGCGTCGAGGAAGTGGAGCAGGACGTTTATGCCTGAGACAGCTCACGCGCGGAATTGACGTTCGCGACAAGCGGTGCGAGAGGCGCTGGCGGAAGAGATGCGGCGCGACTCGCGCGTTTGCATTCTTGGGCGAAGATGTGGCGGAAGCGGGCACACCTTTCAAGGTACTTTCCGGGCTGGTGGAAGAGTTCGGCACGGAGCGCGTGATCGATACGCCGATTTCGGAAGCCGGGTTTACGGGCATGGCGGTAGGCGCGGCGATGACGGGGTTGCGCCCGGTGGTCGACATCATGTTCGGCGATTTCATGACGCTGACGATGGACCAGATGGTGAACCAGGCGGCGAAAGTCCATTACATGTCAGGCGGGACGTGGAAGGTGCCGATGGTGATGCGGACTACGCTGGGGGCGACTCGGCGGTCGGCGGCGCAGCATTCGCAATCGCTGCATGCGTGGTTCAGCCATGTTCCGGGATTGAAAGTGGTGATGCCGTCGACGCCTTACGATGCCAAGGGATTGCTGAAGACGGCGATTCGCGACGAGAATCCGGTGGTATTTTTCGAAGACAAGATGATGTACCAAGCTGAAAGGCCCGGTGCCGGCGGAGGATTACACCATTCCGTTCGGCGTGGCGGATGTGAAGCGCGAAGGTCGCGACATTACCTTGGTGGCGACCAGCAGCATGGTGCAGGTGGCGATGGGTGCGGCGGACTTGCTGGAGAAGATCGGGATCAGCGCGGAAGTGGTCGATCCGCGGACCATGTGGCCGCTGGATGAGAAGACACTGATCGAATCGGCGAAGAAGACATCGCGCGTGATCGTGATCGATGAAGGTTACGAGCGGTACGGGGTGACGGCGGAGATTGCGGCGGTGATTGCGGAGGGCGCGTTCTACGATTTGGACGCGCCGGTGAAGCGCATGGGGGCGATGCATATACCGATTCCATTTTCGCCTCCGCTCGAAGACGCGACTGTGCCGACGGAGAAAACGGTGTTTGAAGCGGCGCAGATGGCTGCATGCGCGTAGGACTCGGAAGCGCTGACGGTGCCGAGACGCACGAAGGACAGCCGAGAACAGGCTACTAGGAGGTGCACTGTGGCATTACCGACTCACGGAACGATGGCGGTGGACTGGGAACAGCGAATCGACTTTGATCGCCTGCGTCGCGAGCGCCTGGCGCGGGCGAAGGAACTGCTGGCGAAGTCGGAGATGGGCGCGCTGCTTTGCTTCGACATGAACAATGTGCGTTACCTGACTTCGACGCACATCGGCACGTGGGCGCAGGACAAATCAACCGCTTCACGCTGCTGCCGCAGAATGACGAGCCGATCCTGTGGGATTTCGGATCGGCGGCGCAAGCATCACAGCTGCATTGTCCGTGGCTTGGGCGAGCGCTCGCGGCCGGGAATTTCGATGCTGCGCGGGGCGATGTCGCCGGAGATGGGGCGGGCGGAAGATGTGGCGAAGAAAGATCCGGATCGAACTGGAAATGCGCGGGCTGCACAAAGAGCCGCTTGGAATCGACATCATCGAGCCGCCGGTGCTTTTTGCTTTGCAGCGCGAAGGAATCACGGTGGTGGACGGGCAGCAGCTGATGTCGGACGCGCGCGTGATCAAGACGCAGGACGAGATTTCGCTGCTGAACACTTCGGCAATGATGGTGGACGCCGCTTACGACGAGCTGTATCGCGCGATGAAGCCGGGCATGAGCGAGAACCAGGCGGTCGGGCTGGTCGAGCAAGGTGCTCTACGACCTGGGCTCGGAATACGTGGAAGCGTGAATGCGATTTCCGGGGAGCGCTGCAATCCGCATCCGCACGTTTTTTCCGACCGCGTGCTGCGTCCGGGCGATCCGGTGTACTACGACATTTTGCATTCCTACATGGGATATCGCACCTGCTACTACCGCTGCTTCACCATCGGCTACGCGTTCGCATGCCATGGTGGACGCGTACAAGCGCTGCCGCGATTATCTGGATGCGGCGATCGAGCTGGTGCGGCCGGGACGCACGACCGCGGAAATTGCGGCGGTGTGGCCGAAGGCGCAGGAATTCGGCTTTCCGAACGAAGAAGCGGCTTCGCGCTGCAGTATCGGGCATGGCATCGGCCTGGCGATCTGGGAAAAGCCGGTGATCAGCCGGCTGGTGTCGTTCGATCATCCGCACGAGATCAAGCCGGGAATGGTATTTGCGCTGGAGACATTCTGGCCTTCGAAGGACGGCTGGAGCGCGGCGCGCATCGAAGAGGAGATCGTGGTCACGGAGACTGGCCATGAGGTGATCACGCGCTTCCCGGCGGAAAAACTGCTGGTGGCGGGCGCGCATTACTACACGGTCAACGGGCCGCTGCCGACCACGCGCGAACATGAATCGGCGCCCAGCCAGCATGTGGTGGAGATGGTGGAAGCGAGCGCGAAGACAGAAGAGTGGGAGTGACAGACTAAGGCCGTCCTGCGGGCCGCTGCGAAAACAATATGGCCATCAGCGTCGTCATGCCCGCGCTGGAAATGGCGCAGGAGACTGGAAAGCTCGTGGCCTGGCGAAAAGAGGAAGGCAAGCCACTGTCCAAGGGCGAGCCGCTGCTGGAAGTTGAGACGGATAAAGCCGTCGTGGAAGTGGAGGCGCCGCGGATGGAATTCTCGCGGGCGGTGAAATCGCACGAAGGCGATGTGATGCCGGTGGGCGCGGTGATCGCGTGGATTCGTGCAGCCGGGTGAAGAGTTCCCGCGGAAGCATCTTCTGCGTTATGAGTGCACCATCGGCGCGCGCGTACGGTACCCGCTGGCGCGGCGTCTGCGGTGGCGGCTGTTGCTAAAGCAAAGCGGCGGCGGTTGGCAGCGAAGTGCCGCGCACAAAAATTTCTCCCAAAGCGCGGCGCTTGGCTAAGAGCACGGCGTGGATATTGCGTTGATTCGCGCTACCGGACCAGACGGGACGATCAGCACGGAGGACGTGCTGGCTTACGTGGCGGCAGGAGGAGCGGCGCCGGGGCTGGTTCCCCGACGTCGGCGCTTGCGACGGGCGGCGAGGCGTTGGGACAAATCGCGCGCATCATGGCGGAGCGCACGACGCAGAGCTGGACCACCGTGCCGCATTTTTTTGTGACGCGGGAGATGGATGCCACGGCATTGCTGGCGTCCCAGAAAGTCGCTGCCGCGGAAAGAGACAAGTCTGGCGCGACGCGTTGACCATCACCGATGTGCTGATTGCTCTGGTGGCGCGCGCGTTGCAAAAGCATCCGCGCATGAATGCGAGCTGGACGGGCGAGAATATTCGCAGCAATCCCGAAATCAACATCAGCGTGGCCATGGCGGTGAATGACGGCGTGGTGGGCGCGGTCATTCATAATGCGGATAAAATCGCGCTGCGGGAGATAGCCACGCAGCGGCGCGAACTTTCGGAACGGGCGCGGGCGGGAAAATTGCGTCCGGCGGATATTACCGGCGGCACGTTTACAATGAGCAATCTTGGGATGTACGACGTGGACGCGTTCACGGCGATTATTACGCCGCCGCAAGCAGCGATTCTCGCGGTGGCGAAGATTGCGGATCGCGTGGTGGCTGTGGACGGGCAAACCGTGGTGCGTCCCATGATCACGGTGACGCTGTCGAGCGATCACCGCGTGGTGGATGGGGCGCGGGCCGCGACGTTTCTGAATGATGTTGTAGACGCCATCCGACAACCTGAAAAGTGGCTGCGCGATTGATGGCTGCGACCCGCGCGGCGCAGAAAAAACCGTTTTACACGAACCTGTGGGTGCAGGTTCTCTTCGCCATCGCCATCGCCGTACTGTTTGGCTATTTCAGTCCTGCGCGAGCCATCGCCATGAAGCCGCTGGGCGACGGTTTCATCCGCCTGATCACCATGATCATCGCGTTGATGATTTTCTGCACCGTGGTCTCCGGCATCGCCGGCATGGAGGACATGAAGAAAGTGGGCCGCGTCGGCGGCAAGGCGCTGCTGTATTTTGAGATTGTTTCCACCGTGGCGCTGTTGATGGCCTGGTGGTCGGCAACGTGGTGCATCCGGGTAGCGGTTCAAGTCAATCCGCGACGCTGGATGCCAAAGCGGTCGCCGATTACGCCGGGGCGGCCAAGGCGCAAAGCGTTACCGACTTTCTGCTGCACATCATTCCCACGACCATGGTGGACGCGTTCGCGAAGGGCGATATCTTCCAGGTCGCTGCTCGTCGCGTTGTTGTTCGGTTTCGCGCTGTCGGTCGCTGGGTCCGCGATGCAAACCGGTGGTCGATCTCGTTCGACGGCTCTGACGCATGCGGTGTTCGGCGTGATCAATATTCTGATGCGGCTCGCGCCGATCGGCGCCTTCGGGGCCATGGCGTTTACCGTGGGCAAGTACGGGGTCGCTTCGCTGGGGCCGCTGGCGAAATTGATTGCTACGTTTTATATCACCTGCATACTATTCGTGCTGGTCGTGTTTGGGCGCGGTGGGTGGCTGGCGGGCTTCAGCATCATTAAATTTCTGATGTACATCAAGGAAGAAATTCTGCTGGTGCTGGCGGTCAGTTCGTCGGAGCCTGCCTGCCGACGCTGATGGAGAAGATGGAAAGGCTGGGTTGCTCGAAGGCGCTGGTGGGGCTGGTGGTGCCCACGGGCTACACGTTCAACACCGATGGCACCAGCATTTACATGACGCTGGCGGCGCTGTTTGTGGCGCAGGCCACCAACACGCATCTGACGCTGGGGCAGCAGCTGACGATTTTCGCGGTGGCGGTGCTGACGTCCAAAGGCGCAAGCGGCGTGCAGGGCGCGGCGTTCATCGCGCTGGTGGCAACGCTGATGGTGATTCCGACGATTCCGGTGGCGGGGATGGCGCTGATTCTGGGGATCGATCGCTTCATGAGCATGTTCCGGGCGGCTGTCAACATGATCGGAAACGGCGTGGCCACGTTGGTGGTGGCGCGATGGGAAAATGAACTTAGCGGCGAAACGCTGCGGCAAAATCTCCTGGCTTCCCCATA
>CAVZWO010000004.1:0-2931860 GCA_963779005.1 uncultured Acidobacteriota bacterium
GACATTTGTGAAGTTTCATGCTATGCTCCGGTCATGGGAAACCCGGCGGGAGTACGGCGAGATTTTCAGAAGTTGGAGGAGCGGCGGTTGTTGGGGGCGCGGCTGTTGCGCCAAGGAGTACATCCGGCGGAAGTGGCCCGGCAGGTGGGAGTGCATCGGCAGTCGGTCAGTCGCTGGGCGCGAGCAACTGGAGCAGGGCGGAGTGCGGGCGCTGAAGAAGGCGGGGCGCGCCGGGCGCAAGGCGCGCTTACGCCCGGAAGACTTACGACGATCGAGCGTGGGCTGAAGCGCGGGCCGGAGGCTCTGGGGTACGAAACCAGCCTGTGGACCTCGTGGCGGGTGGCCCATCTGATCGAGCAGGAATGCGGGGTGAAGTACCACCCCTCGCAAGCTTGGCGGATTCTGCGGCAACTGGGATGGAGTTGCCAGCGTCCGGTGGGGCGGGCGCTGGAGCGAGATGAAGAGAAGATCCGGCGGTGGAAGCAGAAGCGCTGGCCGGAGATTAAAAAAAAGCCCAAAAACGAAGGCCGCACCATCGTCTTCATCGACGAAAGCGGACTGAGCGAGCGCCCGCACCGCTGCCGCACCTGGGCGCCACGGGGACAGACGCCGGTGCTGCAATATCACTTCAACTGGAAGATGCTGTCGGCCATGGCGGGGGTGACGTGGTGGAACTTCTACTTTCGGCTGTTTCCTGGAGCGATCCGCAGCCCGCAGATCATCGAGTTTCTCTCGCATTTGCTGCGCCACATTCCCGGCAAGCTGCTGATCGTCTGGGACGGGTTGCCCGGTCACCGCAGCCGCGATGGTATGGGAGTTCGTTCGCCAGCAACGTGGGCGACTCTGGTTGGAGTTCTTGCCTGCCTATGCCCCGGAACTGAACCCGGTGGAGTATCTGTGGTCGCACTGGAAGCAGCACGAGTTACCCAACTTCTGCCCCACAACTTTCGGGCAGCTGAGCCATCATGCGCGCCAGGCGCTTCGTCGCATGCGCCAGCGGCCTACCCTGGTGATCGCCTTCTGGCGGCAGGCCGAACTGTTTCCGCTGTAACTATATTATGCAGATTTCAATGATTACCGATCCTGATGGCCGATTTCTTTTAGAGGGATCCATACTATGAAGATGATCATCCTTACTTTCGCACTCTTCGCTTTGTCCGCGTTGGCCGAGGGCCAGCCCGCCAAGGCCGCAGCGGCACAGAAACTGCCGGAGCAACTGTCGGTCGAGAAGTGGTTCGTCGGGGACTGGATCTGCGAGGGGACACAGCACGCCTCGCCGACGGGGCCTGGAGTGAAGTTCATCGATAGGTTCAGCTTTCGCATGGCGCTACGCGGCTCCTGGCTCATCTACCACATCGATCAGTTGAAGGGGCCAGTGAAGGGCAAAGAAACGCTGATCGGATCGAGTACCTGGGACGCCAACGCCAAGGTGCACGTCCGCCGGGACATGAACATAGGCGGCTCACGGGTGGACGTGACCTCGCCCGGATGGGATGGCGACAAGCTCGTCTATACGGGATACATGATCATTGGCGATGAGAAGCTGCCCGTCAAGCACACCTTCACGAGGAAAGGCGATGCGGCGTACGATAGCGCGCTCGAAGTGACTGGCGCGGACGGCAAGCCGGCGATGTGGGAAGAGGAGAGCTGCAAGAAGGTCAGCGGAGCAAGAGCAATGCCCCCCAATCCCTAAACTATGTGACCATACTCAAGAAGGAAGTCCCAGCTCATAGCGGTTGGTCGCGCACTACTGTTTCATGCGCGGCCATCAGCCACTTGCCGTTCACTTTCCTCAGCACTATTAGAATGCGCCCATCGACTGTCACGCCGGCGTTGGTCGCCTGGTAGGTGCCCGCACAATAGGCGAGGTCGCCGGTGTAGTAGAGCGTCAGCGGCTTGATGAAATCGATGTGCCCGCCCGCCTTGATGCCGCGTTCCCAATAAGCCTCGATCGCCTGACTCCCGTGCGCCAGGATGTGTGCCGAGAGATAGTAGCCGTCGTCGGTGTACAAAGCCGCGACCTTCGCTGCGTCCCCGGCGTTATAGAACCTGATCCAGTCTTCCGAGACCTGCCGGATGGCCGCCTCGTCGGTGCTCATCGGCCGCTCGCGCACTTCAGGCTTTGGTGCTACCGTCTGCGGCGCGGCAAGGGGCAAGGCTATGCACAATGCAGCAAACAATACGAGGGCCGTTTTCATGGCCGGAGGATAGCACAGAAAGCCCAGAAGTGTCACTATATTATTCAATTCTCAATAGGGCCCGCCTTGCAGCAGCTTTGACCTCTGGGGACTCATCGCTGCGGGCTGCCACCTTCAGCAAAGCTGGCCGTGCCTGAACTACTGCCTCCTTTGGCATTCGCCAAAATGCTTGGGCGGCCGTAAGCCTGACTCCCTCATCAGGGCTGTCCAAAGCGGCGATCAGAACCTGTACCAGCCGGGCATCTGTTGTGCCGGAATTTGCAATTCCGTTGAGCGCCCCCTCCCGCGTCTCTTTGTCCAGCGGTCGTGACAGAAACTCTTCGGTAGCCGCTATAACCGCGGGGTTTTGCGGCTCCTTCCTTAGGAGCTCCGAGATCGCACTCGATTGGGCCCTTAGGTCGCGGTCTGTCCGCTTCACAAAGGACAGGATGGGAGGAACCACCTCCGGCGGCAGCTGCGGCTTGAGGTTCAGCAAAATGATAGGCGGTATGCCCTGTAAGATCGGATCTTCTTGGGCAAAGAGCCCTGCGATTGACTCTATGTAGGGGCTTAGAAGCTTGGCGCTGTCAGGGCGCTGGCTTATTGCGTACAATGGCGTCACCGCATATCGTTTCACCATATCGTTTGGGTTGCGGAGCGCCGCCATCAAGGTCGGGAGCGCGAGTGCTATGTCATCTGCCGGAGTGCTGGCGATCCCGTGAGCGACACGGAGATCGTCGTCTTTTGGCAGCGGAGAGCCGTTCGACTGAATCAAGCGTTGAAGGTAGGTTTGCAGATCAGGCTGCCGTTCCTGCTTTTGCGCACGGCAACCCGATGGAACCGTGAGCAGGAGGATCCAAATTAGGTAGCTGAATCGGTTCCTCATCTCCAACCTCTCAGTGATTCGGAACATTTATTGGTCCGTAGCTGCCCGATTGCATACCCAGATGGAGAACAAGGCACCTGAAAATGCAGGCAGTGTCAGTGTCGCTGCATGAGGCCGTATAGCTATACGCCGGGTGCCCCAGACAAGCTCGGCTTGTCTGGGAAGCGAAGCAGGGTCGGTGGCCATCAATACCATGCTACCGCAGCGTAGAATCGCAATCATGGGTAGTTGGGCTGGGGTATTTCATCCCAGACAAGCTGCGCTTGTCTGGGGCACCCGGCAGGCGATGGCCCAGGAGCAGGCCCTTACAGCGAGCTCATGTTGCTCAGGAACTCCGGTTGTCGGGAATGTTCTCCCACACAAGCAAAGGACGCTTGTGTGGGGCTCCCACGGTTACCTCCGCCACCCGCCGATCCCCTTTTATAGAACCCGGCCTACCGCGGATTTACATTCTGCTGCACCCAGTTGCGCCAGTAATCAACATAGCGCTGCTCGTGGCCCTGGAATTCCGCCTCAAGTGGCCGCCACTCCGGCTGACCGGTGATCTCACCAAGGCCAATGACAGCGTAGTATCGGACTTCGCGATCCTCGTCCTGAAGGGCAATCCCCAGAGCGGGAATGGCTCGTCGTGATGCCGTATTTCGCAGCGCCAATGCTGCTGCTTGACGGGTGGCGGCTTCGCGAGCTCCAAGTAAACCGCAAAGCATGGGAATGGCCTCCGGATCGTTGACATAGCGTCCGATGGCGGATGATAGGTTTTCAAGCAAATATCTGGGAACGGCGGCAGGAGGATTCGACAGCATTTGTTGTGCAACACCCAAGGCGGCCAGATCCCTATGTTGTACCAATGCGGCGGCAGCGCTCGCACGAATTGCGGGGCTCGGAGCAGTCAACTGGGGACGGAGGATCTCTTCAACTCCTTGGCTCGATGTTGAACCCAAGAGAAAGATTACACCCACCTTCACTGCCTCTGCAGTGTCGGTAGAATCGACAACGCTGGCCAGCTCGAGTAGGACGGCAGTGAGCACATCGTTGGAAGGTGAAAGCGGTGTGCGCGCCAGGGCGGGCAAAGACGGCAGAAAAGCGTTTGCAAACTCGAACTGGCCCTCTGGTTGCCTTAGGAGGAAGATGCGATAAGTGCCAACATCAACCCCGGGGTAACCGACTGATCCGGCCGGCGAAAACGGAAGTGTGAATCGCACTGTTACCTGAGGCGGGATGTTGTTCCCCTTCAGCGTTCGATTAACCTGCAGTTGGGCGACGAAGAGTTTGGCTGGAAGCAACTGTCCGCCGACTTTAATTTCTGTTCTATCGCCTTCCTGAACTGACAGTGCTCTGCCTACGATGATGACCTTCGCGTCTTCGATCTGCTTCCGAAGGTCAAAAATATCGCGCTGCGCTGTTGCCCACGTAGCGGGGAGAGCGGCAATTGCTATAGCCCCCGCCCAGCACAATAGGACTTTACGGCACCGGGGAAACAATGTTTTGATGTTCACCATGGTTCGTAAACCTAGTAAAAATGTCTGTCTGAACTCGGACCCCAGCCCCGATCGTCAGGGAGCCAACTCGGAATTCTTGGCTCCAGTGTTCCTGTTTCGTGCTGTCGCCCACACAGACGGGCGTTGGATTGGGCGGGGGAGTGTTGTTTATGCCAGGTCCGCTGATATTGTCGACCAGTATCGTCCCCACGTCACCTATCTGAGCTGTTAACCCATATGTACACCAGTTCCCCTGCGAGTTGTCCTGCACACAAGTGGACGTGAACTTTTCGTTCCGGTTTCGACCAAGGCCTCTCGACTGCGCAAAGTGAGTCGGGCATTCTTATGGATGTCCATTCGGTCTGTCCTCGGAAACTGGATTGCTCGTCACAATCAGCTTCTCTGGTTCCGATCGAATGGACAACCTCTTGAAAGATCACAGGCACCCACGGTTCAATGCGGTTTCTTCCGTGGCCGCGCCATACGCCGTTTCTCTTGCGCAAGAAAATCAGGCTCAGCTTATTCTCCTCCATGTTTTGCCGCTGCCGAAGCCTGGAAAAACAATCAAACCAGGCGAGCTCTCCGTGGCCGAGGCGACCCATCAACTGGAAGACCTCATTCCACACGAAGCGGAACTATGGTGCCGCCCGCGGGTTTTGGTCGAGCATGGGGACGCGGCTACCAGAATTTTAGCTGCCGCCAAGGACTGTGGCGCTGACCTCATCGTCCTCGGCGTTCGCGGCATCAATACGTTGCCAAGTGTCGCGACGCGAGTACGAAAGGACACTGCGTACGAGGTCGTTGCCCAAGCTCCCTGTCCGGTGCTCACGGTTCGCGGCGAGAGCTGACTGAATTCCTCGATCTGTTGTTCGGGGAACGCGGAGAGTCGCCATGATTATCAAAAGGAAAGAGGGGTATCAAGTCGTTTCCAGCAAAGGCAAGAATCTTGGCGGACCTTACAAGACCCTGGAAGCCGCTAAGAAGCGCCTGCGCCAGGTGGAATTTTTTAAACATCGCAAGAGCTAGTCTTCAGGGTCCGCACTCGTCCGGCCCCACGTTGGGCCAATTGCTAGGCAGGATCCTCGTGCCTTCAGGCCGCCGCTCGCCCTGCGCGGACGAGAGGAAGTTGCTGCCCGTAGAGCCTCTTCAAGCTCCGGATAATCTCCTCGGCGGAAAGTTCGCAGCAGCCCTCCCACTTGTTCAAGTCCCCATGCGTAACGATGTCGTCCATTGACAGAATGCCTTGCGGCAAGCCCTTCTCATCCACGACCGGCAGCCGGCGTACTCTGTTGTTTGCGATCGTATCAAGCGCCTCATGAATTTCGTCATCGGGTCTGCAGGTGTAGACTTTCTGTGTCGCGATTTCTCCCACCGTCAGATCCCCGGCCACTTTGTTTCTTGTCCCCATCGCGATGCAAATGTCGCGGTCCGTAACTACGCCTATCAATTTCTGATCTCCCCCAATCACAGGGAGCAGTCCGCAGTTATGCTCCCACATCAATTGAACCGCTGAGCCCACGTTCGCTTCTGCAGCACAGCACACTACCGGCTGCGTCATTACGTCTCGCACTTTCATCGAAGATTCTCCTCTCGAGGCCCTTCGTAAAACTCTGGCTCTTTGCGCCTCTCGAAGGTGTGTTCAGTCTGCCCCAAGGGATTCGAGCGCCGGCCGGTTCGAAATCATCAGGCTCGAACCGTGCATCGCCACGAGGTGGTTGCTCTTGAATTCGCTGAGCGTCCGCGTAACTGTCTCGCGCGTCGTGCCAATCAGCGCGGCAATCTCCTCGTGTGTCAAAGGCAGCTTCACCTGCGTGCCCTGCTCGGTTTCCTTCCCACCAGCTGACCAATCCAGAAGCAGCCTCGCCAATTTCTCCGGCGCGGAAGCCGACAGTCCGACGGTCCGCAACTGGCTGCAAGCCCCCTGGTAAAGGGCAGTCATTTGCCGCACCACACCTTGATAGGCCTCCGGATGCTTGGCGATGAAGCGCAGGAAATCCTCCCGCCGGATGTACGCCACCTGGCATGGCCGGATTGTTTCCGCCGTCACTTCATACGGCACTCCGGCGACCGTGGCCATCAACCCCAGCACTTCACCGGGCCTCGCAATCCGCAAGATCAGAGTCTTACCCCCGCTCGAGCTGATCGAGAGCTTCACCTCGCCCGCGCACAGCACAAAGATTCCCCTTGGTTCTTGTTTCTCGAGGAAAAGGATCGCCCCCTCCGGGTACGTCGTCGACGACCTGACGTCGTCAAAATCCTTCAGCGCCGGTGCAGAAAGCTGGCAGAAGAAACCATTCGCTTTCAACTTGCACGATTGGCAATGTTCATTCGCTTCGAATCCGTAAGGACCTTTCATCTCAGACTCCTTCGCTTTCCGAATTTTCCATCTCTCGCATGATCCGTTCCGCAAAGTATTTTGTAAGGGGTGAGTCGGCCAAGACTTCCGCACCGCTCGCGCGCCGAATCTCCCGCAACAACTCTGTTCCCCGTCCATCCATAAATGTCATGCCACGCAGGTCGAGCCTGAGCTTTTTCGCTTGTAATTCCGGCCGTATGGATTCCCATGTGCGCTGACACTCTTCAACCCACGGCCCAATGACTTTCCCTTCAAGCCTCATGTCAACCCAACCGTCGGCTGACTTCACCGAAATTCTAAGCACACCTTAACTCATTGCATTTTGTGCGCCACGTCACACACTCCTGTGTTCCAGCGCGCAACGAGATGAATCGCATAGAGACGATTAGGTTTAAAGTGCGGGGCAGGAGTTATCCCAATTTGGAAGGGCCCGCAATTCCCAAAGTGACGAGACGATATCTCGTCGCCGAGGCTAAATATAGTCCTTGCGCTTAATTCCCAACTTTTTCATTTTGGAATTCAGTGTGGTTCGTTTCAGTCCAAGTCGCTCCGCCGCCCCATGCTTTCCGCCGATCATCCCCTTAGCTTCCCTCAATATTCGGAGTATGTGTTCGCGTTCCGCATTTTCGAGATTGGGATCAAGCTCACTGCCAGCTTCATCGGGAACCTTCAGTTCTGCGAGCGGAGCCCGAAGGACTGGCCCCGGAGTCAAAATCACCGCGCGTTCCATAAAGTTTTCCAGCTCCCTAACGTTGCCCGGCCAGCTCCAATGGCTCAAGACCTCCATCGTCTCTTTTGGCACCGTCGCAATCTGCCGGTTCATCCTCCGGGAATGCTTATGCACGAAGTAGTTCACCAGAACAGGGATATCCTCTCGTCGCTCCCGCAGGGGCGGTATTTCGATCGGAAAAACTTTCAGCCGGTAATAAAGGTCGTTCCGGAACTCGTGCGCAGCCACCATTTTGGCGAGATTCCGGTTAGTGGCCGCAATCAGCCGTACGTTCACGGGGATAGTCTTCGTGCCGCCCAACCTGTCGAATTCCCGTTCCTGCAGCGCTCTCAAAATCTTCGGTTGCAGCTCCAAAGGCAAGTCCCCAATCTCGTCCAAAAACAATGTCCCCTCATGGGCCAGCTCAAGCCGTCCGATCTTTTGGGCGATTGCCCCGGTAAACGCTCCCTTCTCGTGCCCGAATAATTCACTCTCGAGTAGGCCAGCCGGAATCGCGGAGCAATTCAGCTTCACGAAGGTGCGTTCGCGCCTGGGACTCAATTCGTGGATAGCCCGCGCAATCAACTCCTTGCCCGTCCCGGTTTCCCCTAAGATCAACACCGTGGCTTCTTCCCGCGCCACCGTTTCTACCTGCTTCAAGACTCTCTTGAGCGCCCGGCTCTCTCCAATAATCTCTTCAAATCTATAGTCCGTTTGCAGCTCTTCCTCGAGATAGCGCCGCTCCAGTTCGCCGCGCCGCAGCGCCTCCTCGGCCTGTTTCTTTTCCGTCAGGTCTCGTATCACCACAAGGACAGAGGCGCCTTCGGGTACGGCGATGGGACCGAGCATGATGTCCACCGGAAATTCGCTCCCATCCTTGCGCCGCGCGTATAACTCGAGACCCGCTCCCATGGCCCTCACCCGAGGCTTGGACGAATACTCCTCACGGTGTCGGGGGTGAGTATGGCGATACTTTTCGGGGATGAGCATTTCTATGGTTTGGCCGATGAGTTCTGCGCGGCCGTAGCCAAAAAAGCTCTCTACTTGCGAGTTGACTTCAGTGATTTTTCCGTTCTCGTCGATGACCAGAATCGCATCAGGTGAAAATTCAAACAAGGATCGCAATCGCGCTTCACTTCTGCGCAGCGCCTCTTCGGCTTTTCTGTGACGGGTAACGTCTCGGACCACCGCGAGGACAAACGATTCGCCATTCGCTTGGACCGGGCTCAACATTATATCGACCGGAAATTCTCCTCCATCCTTCCGTAGGCCGTAGAGCTCCAGCCCGGCTCCCATAGGTCGAATATGCGGTTGCGCGCCGTAATCACGGCGATGCGATGGATGCTTGTCGCGGAATCGTTCAGGTACCAGATTCTCGACCTGGAGTCCGGTGAGTTCCTTGCGATCGTAGCCAAAGAGGCGTTCAGCTTGACCGTTTGCGCGCACGACCACTCCACTCTGGTTTGCGACGAAGACAGCGTCCGGAGAAAACTCAAACAGTCTCTCGAACAATCCTTCGAGGGGCGTGCTGGTCAGGGTGAGGGGATCCTTTTCACTCACGTTGCCGCTACCTCGCAACTCGGTCTGTTCGGTGAGCACAGCCAAAGCCGCCGCCTGAACATAAGAGTGGCTCTCTCGCACCTGGCTTTTCTAACTGTTCGCTTACTTGAAATCGTTGAAAGTATAGCTCAACGACGCGATTCGCGCCGTGCACAGGCGGCGCGTTCCTGTGTGAGTGCAGGCACATCGCTCGGTGATGCCTGTCACCGCGCGCTACTCCTCCTGGAGCGACTCTAACTCAGAGTGGGGGACTCTCTTATGAGCAACGATAAACGCGATCTTCTCACGGTCCTGAAGGCCGAACTCGAGTTCGTAGAAAAGGGCGGTTACCGAAATACGGACCTTTCCGATTGGCGCCCGCGATTCATTTTTCAGGACTCGCCAGCTTGCTTGAATTTCGATCCATCCCTGACTTCGAAGCCATGCAGCGAATGCGTCTTGATGCAACTCGTTCCCCCGCAGCTACAAAGCCGGAAAATTGCATGCCGCTACATCCCGCTGAATGAGCAAGGCGAAACCATCGATTCCTTCTACCGCTCGGGGACCAGGGATGAGCTGGAATCGGCTCTGCGGAAATGGCTCCGCACAACGATCCAGCGTCTCGAAAAGGTCGGGCACGCGCAAGAATCCGGCGAACCGGAAATTCATGTCAGGGCGAAAGCCGCGCTTGTTGACTGAGTGCTAGCGGAGAGACGGTGAACCTCGATGATTTCGTCATGCGCAAATCCCGCCTGTAAAGTCCCCTTGAACTACCCGCAGGGGAAGTTGTTCCGTTTTCACAAGGCTCACCACCCGGATCAGGGGCCGCCTAATACCCATTCCGTCCAACATTTTTGGCTGTGTGGAAAATGTTCGCTGGACTTCACACTGGTTTATGCGGACGAACGTGGTGTGCTCCTCCAGGATCGCGCGCAATTTGCTGTGCCTCCGGAAAAATGCCAGGTTGTTGCTGCCGCGTGACCTTTCTCGTTTCCGTCAATAAACCATCTGCCGACGACTCGCACTACTCGACCCAGACGGCTTTGATGCGCTCGCACAGGTACACCACTCCCGGACTCTTTGGAGGCCACAACAATCTTTCCTTCATTTCGGTCTCATCAAGAAAAAGGCCCTTCAGAAGCTTTGAAGTAGCATTCTGAAGGGCCCCTCTTTTTTGGTTTCGTCGCCCCGTGTGACGCTCAGCCACGAACAGTTAGAACCGGGCAAGTCGCATGCGAAACAACCTTGTGGGCTGTCGAGATCGGCAGATGAATCGCTGCTCCAGGCACTCCGGCTTCCGGCTTCACACCCAGAACGATCAGATCGGACTCGCGGAAGTGCGCCAGCTCCAGGATCTTTTCCGCCGGGTTCCCTTGTTCCACGAAATATTCCGGTTTGCACCAATCCTTCGCTTCCGCCGGCAGCAGCTTCTCCAGGAGCGCTTTTGAGGACGTCACAACGTCAGACGCCATCACAAGGTCGTTGGGCTCCAGTCGTGGCACTACATGCAGGAATACCAGGCGTGCTTGAAATTCCTCCGCCAGCGAAACAGCGTAGGCTGCGGCAGCTTGCGTTCCCGAAGTGAAATCGGTCGCATACAGGACCTCTCTTAACTGTCCGTCTGCTCCTCGCGACTGATCGGCATACGGTCCCACGGTCAACACTGGGCATGTCGTCTTTCGCAGAATCTCCTCCGCCACGGAGCCCAGAAGCAGCTTCCCGAGCCCTGTGCGCCCTCGCGTTCCAATCACGACGAGATCGGTGTGGTACTTCTCGATCGCCGCCTGCAGGTTAGCCTGGACGCCCCCTTCTTCGATAAGCACCTGCGTGGGAATTCCAGCAAACGTGGTCAGCAGCTCTTCGCGATACTGTTGATCGCGAGTTTGCGCAGCTTCCTCGGCGGCGGCCCACGTTTCTGGCGGAGTCATCGGATTCACAACTGGCGAATGCACGTTCAGGGCGATCAGGTTCGCCTCGTAGTGCTTTGCAATCCTTTTCACATACGGAATTGCGCTTGCGGCAGCGGCGGAAAAATCCGTCGCATACAGAATATTTCGGAACCCTACGGCAGTCTTGGCGGTAGCGGCTTTCATGGTTTGGGTCCTCCTATGCCCATGTTCATTCCGCCACACCTTCCCAGGCTGTGACCTGCATCACGCCCCGCCGTGATGGTGCTCGCATTCCGCCGATGGCTATCCCGCCAAACTGTATTCGATGGTCACCAAACCTGCTCTGTCGCGCAGCACGTCAGGCTCAGCGTGAAAGCGGATACGCAATCCACAAAGAGTCTCGATTTTAGAGACCGCGCGCCGCATCTCTCGAACACACCGGTCCTGACGCGAATTTCTCCAGCCGTTGGCTTTGGGAAGTCTGCATTCGTCGAGCCTCGCTCCTCCCCGTCGCGCGGCTTCGTCACCGGTGGGACTGGCGGACACGGTGCCAGGATCATCGCCATCCTCACCGCTGCGGGAATCGCCTTTCACCTATTCTTGCGTTTCGCGCCCTTCGGCTTCCAATCATTTGCCGATATCCCCTTATACGTCGCCTTGCTCGCAGGCGGCTTGCCACTACTTCTAAGTCTCGGGAACAGGCTCTTAGACGGTGAGTTCGGCTCCGATTTTCTCGCCGCCATTTCCATCGTCACCGCCGTTGTACTGCATCAATTTCTCGTCGCGTCCATCGTCGTTCTCATGCTCTCCGGCGGAAGCGCACTCGAGGAATTCGCCACCAAACGCGCCTCCCGCGTTCTCGACGCCCTCGCCAAGCGCATGCCCAGCATTTCTCACAAAAAATCAAGCGACGGCCTCACTGACGTCAAAGTGGCCGACGTCCAAGTCGGCGACACCCTCGTCGTCCTCCCACATGAAATATGCCCCGTCGATGCCACCGTCATCGAAGGCCAGGGCTCGATGAACGAAGCCTATCTGACGGGCGAGCCCTTCGAAGTCGAAAAAGCCCCAGGCGCAACGGTCCTCTCCGGCGCGCTGAACGGCGAAGCCGTGCTTATCATCCGCGCGGAAAGGCTCGCTACCGATTCCCGCTACGCGCGCATCATGCGCGTGATGGAAGAAACCCAGCAGCGCCGTCCCAAACTCCGACGCCTCGGCGATATTCTCGGAGCCTGGTACACGCCGCTGGCCGTCGGCATTGCACTTCTTTCCTGGATTCTCAGCGGCCACGTCGAACGCTTCCTCGCCGTTCTGGTGATCGCTACGCCCTGCCCGTTGCTCATCGCCATTCCAGTTGCCGTCATCGGCGCCGTCTCGCTCTCCGCGCGGCGCGGCATCATCATCAAAAATCCCGCCATTCTCGAGCAACTCGATACTTGCCGCACGTTCATCTTCGACAAAACTGGCACGCTCACCTACGGCAAACCCACCCTCACCCGAATCGTCTGCGCCCCCGGCTTCCAGGAAAACGTTGTCCTCGCCGCCGCCGCAAGTCTCGAGCGTTATTCCAAACATCCCCTGGCCACCGCCATCCTCGAAGCAGCGCAACGCCGTGGCTGCGCTCTCTCGCCCGCAACGCAAGTCAGCGAAAGCCCAGGCGAAGGCATGCGCGGCACAACGAATGGTCACGAAGCTCTGATCACCGGCCGCAATAGAATTTCCAGCATCTCCGGGGGCCAGAACCTCATCCTCCCGCCCGTCGCGCCCGGTCTCGAATGTATTATTTTTCTCGACGGCGTCTTCGCCGCGCTCTTCGGCTTCGAAGATTCTCCCCGCGCTAACAGCCGCGTCTTTGTCTCGCACCTCTCGCCCCGCCATCAGGTCACCAAAGTCATTCTCGTTTCTGGCGACCGCGAGCCGGAAGTTCGCTCCCTTGCCGAAAAAATCGGCATCAACGTTGCTTACGCAGCAAAGAGTCCTGAAGAAAAAGTCGCCCTCGTCCGCTCCGAAACCGCTCTCGCCAAAACCGTTTTCGTGGGTGATGGCATCAACGACGCTCCCGCCATGCAAGCCGCCACCGTCGGCGTCGCGTTCGGACAGGACACCCACATCACCGCCGAAGCCGCCGATGCCGTCATCCTCGAACGCTCCCTCGAAAAGGTCGATGAACTCATGCACATCGGCAGAAGGATGCGCAAAATCGCCCTCCAAAGCGCCGTCGGCGGCATGATCCTTAGCCTCGCGGGTATGATCCTGGGGGCTTACGGGGTGTTACCCCCTATCGGCGGCGCCATCGCGCAGGAAGTAATCGACCTGCTCGCTGTGCTCAACGCCGTCCGCGTTGCCACCCCCTTCCGCACTTTGCGCGATTTTTGATTATCAACTCTCTTCTACGGTAGGCTGACTATGACGCAACAAAGCACGCTAGACTCCCAGGAATCTCAATCCACGGTTTCCATGCCCAAAACCATACAAATGACCGGCCGCTCCCCCATCACCAGCTTTTTTTCGCCAGCCTCTGTCGCCCTCATCGGTGCCACCGACCGCGAAGGCAGCGTGGGTTGTACCGTGCTCCGTAATCTCCAAAATGCCGGCTACAAGGGCCAGGTCTTCCCCATAAACCCCAAGCGCAATGAAATTTTCGGTCTTCCTTGCTACCCGTCGATCGCCGCCATCCCCCGACCCATCGATCTCGTCATCGTCGTAACCCCTGCCGCCACCGTCCCCGGCATTGTCGCCGAATGTGTGAACGCCCACGTCCAATCCATCGTTGTCATCTCTGCTGGCTTCAAAGAAAAAGGTGCCGAAGGCGTCGCCCTGGAAAAAGAAATTCAAACCGCTTTAGACAGAGGTCCCACACGCCTTATCGGCCCTAACTGCCTCGGCATCATGAGCCCTTGGCTCGGCCTCAACGCCACCTTCGCCCACGACATCGCCCGCCCCGGCAGCGTCGCCTTCCTCAGCCAGAGCGGCGCTCTCCTCACCGCCATCCTCGATTGGAGCCTCTCCGAACACGTCGGCTTCAGCGCCATCGTTTCCACCGGCTCCATGCTCGACGTTGGCTGGGGCGATCTCCTCTCCTATTTCGGCCAAGACGACAACACGCAAAGCATCCTCCTCTACATGGAATCCATCGGCGACGCTCGCGCTTTTCTCTCCGCCGCTCGCGAAGTCTCCTTCAGCAAACCCATCATCGTCATCAAAGCCGGCCGCTCCGAAGCTGCCTCCAAAGCCGCTGCTTCCCACACCGGGGCCATGACCGGCAGCGACGAAGTCTACGACGCCGCTTTCCGCCGCTGCGGCGTCCTCCGCGTCGACCGCATCTCCGAACTTTTCCAATTGGCCGATGTCCTCGGCAAACAACCGCGCCCCCGCGGCCCCAAGCTAACCATCCTCACAAATGCCGGAGGCCCCGGCGTCCTCGCCACCGACACTCTCATGGCGATCGGCGGCGAACTTCCCGCGCTCTCCGAATCCGCAACGCAACAACTCAACACTTTTCTCCCGCCGCACTGGAGCCACGCCAATCCCATCGACATCCTCGGCGACGCCGACCCCGAGCGTTACGCCCGCGCCACCGAAATTGCTCTCCAGGATCCCAACAGCGATGGCCTTCTCGTCGTTCTCGCCCCGCAGGGAATGACCGATCCCGCCAAAGTTGCCGAAGGCCTCAAAGTCCACGCCAAAGGTCACGGCAAACCGATCCTCGCCAGTTGGATGGGCGGCCAGGGCGTCGAACCCGGTGTCAAAATTCTCGCCGCCGCCGGAATCCCCACCTTCGACTATCCCGACTCTGCCGTCCGCGCTTTCAAGTCCATGTGGAATTACACCTACAATCTCCGCGGCCTCTACGAAACGCCTTTCTCCGCTGACGATCCCGCCGTCCTCAACGGCCGCAAAGAAAAAGCCCGCCGCCTCATCGAAGCCGCCGCCAACTCCGGCCGCATCCTTCTCACCGAGCTCGAATCCAAGGAAATTCTCAAACTCTACGGAATTCCCACGGTTCCCACGTTCCATGCGCAAAATGAAAACGAAGCCGCCGCCCGCGCAAACGAAATCGGCTATCCCGTCGTATTAAAACTCCATTCCGAAACCATCACGCACAAAACCGACGTCGGCGGTGTTCAACTCAATCTTGAAAATGACCAGCAAGTCCGCGCAGCCTTCAATGCGATCGAATCTTCAGTCGCTGCAAAATCCGGCCACGCCGCTTTTCAGGGCGTCACCGTCCAGCCCATGATCCGCGCGCAGGGCTACGAACTCATCCTCGGCAGCTCCATCGATGCCCAATTTGGCCCCGTCATCCTCTTCGGCTCCGGCGGCCAACTCGTTGAGGTCTACCGCGATCGCGCCCTCGCCCTTCCTCCGCTCAACACCACCCTCGCCGCCCGCCTCATGGAGCAAACCAAAATTCTAAGAGCCCTTCGCGGCGTCCGCGGCCGCAAACCGGTCGATCTCCCCGCCCTCGAAACTCTGCTCGTCCGCTTCAGCGAACTAATCGTCGAGCAGCCCCGCCTTCGCGAAGTCGATATCAACCCCGTCCTTGCCTCCTCCGAAGATCTCCTCGCCCTCGACGCCCGCATGGTTCTTTTCCCCGCCGAGATGAAAGATGACGCGCTGCCTCGACCCGCCATCCGCCCCTACCCCTCGCAATACATCTCTCACTGGCAGATGAAAGACGCCAGCGGAGTCACCATCCGCCCCATCCGCCCCGAAGACGAGCCCCTCATGGTCGACTTCCACCACACCCTCTCCGACGCCTCGGTCTACCTCCGCTATTTCCAGGTTCAAAAACTCGACTCCCGCATCGCCCATGAAAATCTCATTCGCCGCTGCTGCGTCGATTACGACCGCGAAATCGCCCTCGTCGTCGACCACCTCAATCCCCAATCCGGCGCACACGAAATCCTCGCCGTCGGCCGCCTCACCCGTCCTCTCGGCCGCGAAGAAGCAGAACTCGGCGTCCTCGTCACAGACCGCCATCAGGGCTCCGGCCTCGGCCGAGAGCTCGTTTCCCGCCTCATCCAAATCGCCCGCGCAGAAAAAATCCACACCATCGTCGCCCACATCCTCACCGAAAACGCCCCCATGCTTGCCCTGGCACGCCGTTTCCATTTCACCTCCGTCCCCACGAGCGATCCCGCCTCCCACACCGCCCTCCTCCATCTCGACTAACCCACCCCGAAAAATGGATGCGCATCTTCCTCCGCTCGCGCAAGGTGTCCTTGTCACTGTCCCCAAGTTTCCGTTCCCAATGTTCCCAACTCTCCGTCGCGTAATTGTCAGCAGTCCTTCGGTGATGGTACGCGCTGGATGTCCTGCACCCAGTTGGTTTCCCAAGTGGCGCCTTTGTCTGCGGAGAAGGCTTGCTCCCAATGACATGAGATTGGAGTGATCTTGGACCATAGAAAGCGCATGCGAACTGGCTTCCCCTCCCATGTGTCGTCCGCGTAAAACGTTCCCACCCCGTTTTGGAAGTTTCCTCTCATGGGCGGGTCCAACTTTCGTGTCATCACTTCTTAGCTTTATGTACGTTCGCTCGGGCGCGAGCAGGAGCTTTGCTCTTCAATTTGAGCTGATTGTATTCAATGGCGGCGCGGACGAGATTTTTTAGAGCACGCGCGTTGACCTTATCGCCCTCGAAAAGATCGATGGCTCGCCACTGGTTGCCGCTGAGGCCGGCGTTGAAGAACTTGTCGGGATCGGGGAGGTGCGCGCCGTTTGCAAAGGTGAGCTTCACTTTATCTTTGTGGGCGTTGCCGACCGCGATGATTCCGTCGCGAGACCACACGGGGCTTCCCATCCACTTCCATTCCTCGATGATCTGCCGGTCGGCTTCAAGGATGGTTTTGCGGACGGTGGCGAGCGTTTTGCCACGCCAGTCGTGAAGTGATTCGATCAGTAGGTCGATACGTTCCGATGGATTCATTGGATTTTATGCCTCCCATTCTTGCACGAGGTGCTCAGCGTAGGTTATCTTTGAGTCCGCGGCGTCTTCGCTATGTTGAAAAGTTCTGCTCCCTCTTTTATCGTCGACGATCTGGGCGCGACACTTGCGTTCTATCAATCCAAGCTGGGGTTCGACGTTCTTCATAAGGGCGGTGGTGATGGCGACGGAGACGACTTCTGGGCCATCCTGGTACGCGACCGAGCCATGCTCTTCTTCAAGGCCATCACGCCCGAGGTCCATCCACAGCCGAATTCTTCGCGTCACGAATGGGCTCGCTGGGACGCCTACATCGGCACGGATGATCCCGACTCTCTGTACACCGAGTTCGTAGGCAGGCAGGTTCCCATGCATCGGGAACTGGCCAATACGGGCGATGGACTCCGAGCCTTCGAGATCAGAGACAACAGCGGATACGTGCTGTGTTTCGGGCGCCCCATTGACAAGTAGCTCCAGCACAGTAACATCATCAATCCATTTCTCACCCTGATCTGCAAGGCTCTCGCGTTATCCGCCGACTCGAAGATCATAGGCGCGAGAACGAAGCCGCGCTACCCGCCGCTCGTTTCGAAAAAAGCCGCCGAACGACATGGCCTTTCCACATCCACAAGCCCGAAATCAGCAACACGGGTAACAAGACAAACCGGATAGACCACGCGTAGTTTGGCGTATCCATCGGCGAATCATAAATGTAACCGATGATCGGAATTCCAAAGATAATGTGAATCCATCGAAAAATCGAATGTTTGGTAGCTTCTTTCATGACTGATACTCCTCCTTTTGTTCGCTACTTTTGACCCGTCGGCAGTTCCTCTAGTGCGTGTGTGTCATCTGATACCAGACCGGAACAAAACCTGCGAGAACGAGGGCCCCCAGAACCGCCATCCCGGTAACCATGCGGAGCGTGCTGGTCGACCGCGCCACGATAGGCAAGGCCACCAACCGCCCATACCCGATGAATGCGGCGACTCCTCCCAGCACCAGATTGACGGGCAAGAAAAAGCTGTACTCGCCGCGCACGATGTGAAATATCCCCGCGAAGACGATGATCAGCGTCAGGCCGATGGCTGCAAACGGCGTGAGCTTCGGTTTGACTCCGGTCATCGCCGGCAGGATCAGGCCGATGCCTCCCAAAAATTCACAGGCTCCGATGAAGACAAACAGGCCTTGCGGCACCGCGGAAAACCAGGCCACCTGATGGAGCATGTGGTTCCACACGGCCGGGTCGTAAGCCAGGACTTTGCCGAAGCCGGTGAAGCTAAAGAAAACGCCCCACAGGATTTGCAATGTCCACAGTAGGAAATTGAAGGACTTCGTTGCGAGCGATGCGTGTTGATTCCAGCGATTCATGGCATTTCATCTCCTTTATTGAATTAATTCCCGCGTGGAAGCAGAACATCCGATCCGCTGCGCAGGTTACATTTGGCGGCGCTCCAAAAAAGGGCGCCGAAATTCACGACTTTTGAGCCTCCGGAGGCGGCCAGTTGGGCGATTCGATACCGAACTGCTTGGCATACTCCGCGTTCAGCCGCTGCCAGCCTCCGAACTTCATGGCATCCCGGCCAACCATGCGTCCAATTGGGGTTCCGCCGAGCAAGTGATCCAGAACATCGAAACAGATGTGCCACCCGGCGGCACCCATGGCGATGAAGCGGTGACCGATGTTTGTCCACAGCGTCAGCCGCGTGCCTCCGCCCGAGGCTTCGAGTTCCCACCGCATATCGAAGCCACCCCACTTGTACTCCAGCGCCTTGGGAGGGTCGGCTCGCGTCACGGTTGTTTCGCTAACGCGCACCGCGGGCGCGCCCACCGTGGTGAGCTTCACCGTGGCTCCAACCGTACCCAGGCTTCCATCGGCGTCGAAGGGCGCCCACTCGCGCAGATGCGCTGGGTCGGTCAGCGCCTCCCAGACTTTCTCTGGCGAGTGGCGCAACTCTCGGACGAGAACGAGCGTCCACTTCTCTCCGTCCTTTACTATCTGTGCGCCCCTTGCCGGTCCCGGTGTGTACTGCTCGAGATTGCTCATCTTCCTCTCCTGCTCGACTTCTTCAGTTCGATGCGCCCTGCTACCCGCGCTTCAGCTGCGTAATCTGAATAACGTTGCCGCAGGCATCCTTCAACATCGCAATCGTCGAGCCGTACGTGTCGGTGGGCGGCATAGTGAACTCGGCGCCGCGTGCCTTGATTCGCTCGTAGTCGCCCTTGATGTCGTCGGTAAAGAAGTTGGCCGCGGGCTGGCCCTGCTGAAAGATTGCCTCTTGATACGCTTTGCCCGCGGGGTTGTTGTTCAGCGCCAGTTGCAGCTCCGTGCCCGCGGGCTCCTCGGGCGATGCCACCGTCAGCCAGCGATAGGGTCCGTTGCTGAAATCGGACTTCTTGGCAAAGCCCAGCACCTCCGTATAGAAATGCAAGGCCTTGGCCTGGTCGTCCACGTACACACTGGTCAGTTTGATTTTCATTTCGTTTCTCCTTTGTCTTTGTCGCGTTCGCGGCTTGCACCGCGACGATTTCTCTTTGCCTTCTCTTTCGTCGGTGTTGCCCCCGTTTGTGTTGCCCTCGTTGGTGTTGAAGAATGTATGCGGTCGAGGTAGCGTTCGAGCGCATCCACGTGCTCCGACCAGAACCGGCGGAACTGCGCCAGCCAGTCATCGAGCTCCTGAAATGGTTCAGGTTTCAACCGGTAGAGACGGCGCTGTGCGTCCACGGTGGACTCCACGAAGCCGGCCTCGCGCAGCACGCGCAGGTGCTTGGACACCGTCGGCTGCGTCATACCAAGCCGGCTCTCGATCTCTCCCACCGACTGTTGCGATGAGACCAGCAGGCTCAATATCGCCCGGCGGTTCGGCTCCGCGATGATTTCGAATACCGATTCCATGCCCATAATATACGCCACGAGGCATATACGTGTCAAGGCATATTTAAGGGGCCGAGAGAAAATTTCCGCCGCCGGGAGACGCGCCGTCCGATGAGTTCTTACCGGCCGGGTGGCCGTCGCTTAAATCTGTAGAAAGATTCTGGATGGCCCTTCCTTGCGGGTTTTGCAACAGTAGGCACCCGAAATCGCACTGTTCGTAGTCCGTCTTAATCCGCACACCTCCGACGACGAAATCCTCCCGTAAGCCGCCTCACCCGCACCTTAAGCGATCCCGCCTCCCACACCTCCATCCTCCAACTCGACTTCGCGCGCGCACCAGGTTATTGACACGATTCGCTTGAATCTCTAGTCTGAACCCATGGAAGTACGATTCGATCCCAAGCTGCAAGAAAAGCTTACACGCCTTGCTACCGAGCAGGGCCGCGACAGCGAGGCCTTGGTTGTGGAAGCAGTCGAGCGCATGGTCAACTACGACGAGTGGTTCCTGCAGCAAGTCGAAAAAGGACTCGCCGCCGCCGACCGTGGCGAATTCGTCGACCACGAGGATGTCAAGAAACTGATTGACCGGCGGTATCCCGGCTGATGCAAATTCGCTGAACGGATCCGGCCGTCAGCGACCTCACTCACATTTGCGATTACATTGAGGAACATGACAGCAGCGCCACGGCTCGCCGCGTGGCGCTATCCATCTATGAGCGTCTCAATACGTTAGTTGAATTTCCCCCGCGTGGCCGACAGGGACGTAAATCTGGCACCCGAGAGCTCGTCTTCGAAGGTTTGCCGTATCTTGCCATCTACCGCCTCCAAGCCGACGCCGTGGAAATCCTCCGCATCCTTCACGGTGCGCAGAAGTGGCCATGAATGGATATCGGCAACCGGGGCTGGACGGGACGTCTTCTTACTCTCTAGGCGCTGTAGTTCGCCACAACGCGCGCCACTCTTCCAGTCGCTGACAGCTCCATAAACTCCGCCGTGCGCGTCCCTTTCTGATTCTTGTAGACGAGCACCATGCTGCTCACTCCCCAAAACACATCTTCCAGCCGAAACTGAAGCTCCGGATACGCCGCCAACCCCTTCTGAAAATAAGCCCGCAAGTTTGCCTTTCCCACCACCCTGCCGTCCGCCGTCCCCAAAAGCTGCGCCGCCACCTGCGACGTCAACTCCACGCCATCCTCATAATGAGCCAGGATCAACTCCAGATCATGCGCATTCCAGGCCGCCACCCAATCCTCCGCCAGCTTCCAAGCATCCTCTTTCGTCACGGCTGTTCCTCCCACTGCCACGCATCGCAGCGCGCGGAGTTCCCGTTGTGTCTTTCTACCCACTAACCACTATTCACTCCTCACGTTCTTCCCCCACTTTTCCACACATTTCCACAGCCGTGGAAAACCAATCACTCCCCACCAACTCCTTTTTATCCCGCCGCTTCCAGCACTCCCATTCGAATCCAGCCCGGTCGTTCGAATGACATTGCAGTAACTCCATAAAAGAAGTTGACAATTCGCCAATACCATGCTACCATTTCCTATGTTTCGCCCGCTCTATGGTCCAGGAACCTCGCCTCTCTTCTTCTCTGCGCTGCCTCGACGTCCTCTCCGCTTATGCGTCATCTTTTCTCTTGCCTCGCCGCTAGACGCTAACTCCAGTAGAATCCGCACTTACGAGAAATGCATCCGTAACCCCTTTAGAATCCGCACTTCCAAAACAAAGCACTTAAAACCCTTTAGAATGAACACTTACAAAAAAACCGGGGAGGGGGCCCACCCCTCCCAGTGGGACAGACATTCCTGTCTGTCGTCTTTCTCCCGGCTCCATCCGCCCTATGGCGCGCCGCCTGCCAATTTCCAACACTCCCGCGCAATCGCCCAATCTTCCTGCGCCGCCAAAACAAGCACCCTCACCGCTGAGCCAGCCGTCGAAATGTCATACTCCATCGGCAACGACAAGTTTTTCACGGGATCAATCGCCAACCTGAGGAAACCAAGATTCGCGCACGTGGCAGCCCGCACTTCCGCCGAATTCTCCCCAATCCCTGCCGTAAACACCAAGGCGTCGATCCCATCGAGCGCCGCGATCATCGAGCCAATGCCTGACCGCAGCCGGTGCACAAAAATCTCGAACGCCAGCTTCGCGCGCGCGTTTCCTTTCTTCATCGCCTCCACAACTTTCCGCATGTCGCTCGATACTCCCGATATTCCCAGCAACCCCGATTTTGCGTTCAACATTTCGTCCAGTGCTTGCGCGTCGAGCCGGTCATGCCGCATCAGGTACGTCAGAATCCCCGGATCAACCGACCCCGAACGCGTCCCCATCATCAATCCATCCAGCGGAGTGAATCCCATCGTCGTATCGATGCTCACGCCGCCGCGAATCGCCGCCAGAGAACATCCGTTGCCAAGGTGGCACGTCACAAGTTTCAACTCCGCGAGATTTTTCTTCAGCAATTGGGCCGCGCGTCCCGCGCAATACTGGTGGTTGATTCCGTGAAAACCGAATTTGCGGATGCCGCGTTCCACCCAGTCATACGGCCCCGCGTAAACCGCCGCCGCCTCCGGCAATGTGGAATGAAAGCCCGTATCAAACACGGCGACTTGTCGAACGGCTCCGCACAGCTTCTCAATGTGCGCGATTCCTTCCAGTTCCGCGCGATTGTGCAGCGGCGCAAACACAGCCATCTTCTCAATTGCCGCCGTAACTTCCGGCGTAATCACCGTTGGCTTCGTGAACTCGCGCCCTCCATTCACTACGCGATGGCCCACAACATCAATCTCCGAAAGTTGCGCGAGCACGCGCGTCTCGCCCGACACCAGCGCCTCCAACAACTGTTCAATGGCTTCGGACCTCTTGGCTTGATCCAGGTTTTCGTTGCGAGTTTTTCCCGAGCTGGTGTGCACCTTGAGCGTGGCCCCGCCATCTTGCCACTCGATCTTGGCTTCCCACAGCGGACCCGGAGGCGAATCCGGAAGCGAACTCCCCAGCTCGTAAAGACACGATTTCTGGCTGCTCGATCCGGAATTAAGAACCAGAATCTTCATTCAGTACGGCCATTTCCAGTCGCGGATTTCCGGCATGTCTTCGCCGTGCTCGCAGATGTACTGTTTATGATCCACCAATTTATTTCGCAGCATCTGCTTGAAATGCCCGCTGATAGGGCGCAGCCTCTCGACGCGGTCCACCACGTCCGCCGCGAGATGAAAACGATCCAGATCGTTCAGCACAGTCATATCGAAAGGGGTGGTCGTGGTTCCTTCTTCTTTATATCCGCGGACATGGAAGTTGACATGGTTATTCCGCCGGTAGGTGAGCCGGTGAATCAGCCACGGATACCCGTGGTACGCAAAAATCACCGGCTTGTCGGCGGTGAACAGCGAATCAAAATCCGCATCGGTAAGCCCATGAGGATGTTCCGACCGCGGCTGAATCGTCATCAAGTCCACCACGTTGACCACGCGAATCTTGATGTCCGGAAAATTCTGCCGAAGCAAGTCCACCGCCGCGAGCGTTTCGAGCGTGGGTACATCACCCGCGCAGGCCATCACCACATCCGGTTCGCTTCCCTTATCCGTCGAAGCCCATTCCCAAATCCCAAGCCCCGAACTGCAATGCTCGATCGCCGATTTCATGTCCAGGTACTGCAAAGACGGCTGTTTTCCCGCAACAATCACGTTCACGTAATTCCGGCTGCGCAAACAATGATTCGCCGCGGAGAGCAACGTGTTCGCGTCTGGCGGCAAATACACCCGCACGATGTCCGCTTTCTTGTTCACGACGAGGTCGATGAATCCCGGGTCTTGATGCGTAAACCCGTTGTGGTCTTGCCGCCAGACGTGCGAAGTCAAAAGATAATTCAGCGAAGCGATGGGCCGCCGCCACTCTATTCCGCGCGTCACCTTCAGCCATTTCGCGTGCTGGTTGAACATCGAATCGACAATATGAATGAACGCTTCGTAGCAGGAGAAGAATCCGTGCCGTCCGGTCAGAAGATATCCTTCCAGCCATCCCTGGCACATATGTTCGCTGAGGACTTCCATGACCCGCCCTTCCGGTGACAAAAACTCGTCGGTCGGGAGCACCGGTTCCAAAAATGTTTTGCCTGTCACTTCGTACAAAGCTTCGAGCCGGTTCGACGCCGTTTCATCCGGCCCAAAAACGCGAAAGTTTTTCGCTCTCTCGTTCAGTCGCATGATGTCTCGCAAAAGATGCCCGAGAATTCGCGTTCCTTCCGCGTTTCCCGTTCCCGGCTTGCTCACGCTGACAGCGTAGTCGCGAAAATCCGGCATGGCTAGCTCGCGGAGCAACAGCCCGCCGTTCGCATGCGGGTTCGCACCCATGCGCCGGTCGCCCATTGGCGCGAGTTCCGCGAGTTCAGCGACGATCTTTCCGCTTTCGTCGAAGAGCTCTTCCGGCTTGTAGCTTTTCATCCACTCTTCGAGTTGCGTCAGGTGTTCGGGATGTTTGGCAAAATCCGCAATCGGAACTTGATGCGCTCTCCACGTATCTTCCACGGGTTTGCCATCGACAACTTTCGGGCCCGTCCAACCCTTGGGTGTGCGCAAAATAATCATCGGCCACGCCGGCACCTGCGTGCCGCTTTTGACCGCCCCGCTTGCGCCGCCGATGTTTCCGCTGCGCGCTACCCGTTGGATCGCTTGAATCTCGTCGAGAACGGTGTCCAGCGTGTGCGCCATGAGTTGGTGCATTGCGTGCGGATCGCGGCCTTCGATGAAATGCGGTTTGTAGCCGTAGCCGGAAAAGAGATGGGTTAGCTCTTCATCGCTGAGACGAGCAAGCACCGTTGGATTGGCGATCTTGTAGCCGTTCAGATGGAGGATGGGCAAGACGGCGCCGTCGCGCGCGGGATTGAGAAATTTGTTGCAGTGCCAGCTTGCGGCGAGCGGCCCGGTTTCCGCTTCGCCGTCGCCGACTACACAGCAGACGAGCAAATCCGGATTGTCGAACGCGGCGCCATTTGCGTGAGCGATCGAGTAGCCGAGTTCGCCGCCCTCGTGAATCGAGCCGGGGGTTTCCGGCGCAACGTGGCTGGGGATGCCGCCGGGAAAGGAAAATTGCTTGAACAGTTTCTGGAGGCCCTCTCCGGTTTGCGGAATGTGCGGATAGAACTCGCTGTAGGTTCCTTCGAGATAAGTGTTCGCCACAAGCGCTGGGCCGCCATGACCGGGTCCGGAAACGTAGATGACATTTAGGTCCCGCTGCTTGATCGCGCGATTGAGGTGAACGTAGATAAAGTTCTGCCCGGGCGTCGTGCCCCAGTGTCCGAGAAGCCGAGGCTTGATGTGCTTGAGCAGCAAAGGTTCGCGGAGAAGGGGATTCGCGAGAAGGTAGATTTGTCCAACGGAGAGATAGTTGGCGGCACGCCAGTAGGCGTGAACCTTACGCAATTCTTCGGGAGAGAGAGGCTGCGGAAGAGCAGCCTGTGCCGATCCTGTGCCGGATGCAGAAGGCATGGCGTTTTCTCCTTGGACTAAATATGTGCCTCACTGGTCAGATTTAGTTCCTACCTGAGCTATTAGAGCTTTTTGCCCAGCCGGTGGTTGCAAAACATCCGTTTTTCTTCTGCGCCGATGTGCTTTGCATTCCCAAAACCGTCAGCGGCGCATTGCAGAGCTGCTCTCGCTCGGATGATTTCAAGTCTTGGCGATCCGATCCAGAGTCTCTGTGACTCTCCTCACTACTGTGTGTGCAATATTGCACAGACGAACGCCACCAAGAGTAAGGATACTGACGCCGAACCGGAAGCAAGCGAAAGGTGTGTCCCTTTCGTGGTCACTGCTGCAAGCAGGGAAACGAGCCGGCTAGTCCAAGCGGAGCCTACGCCGTGGTGTCGCCCGATGCCATTATGGGTTCGAATGATTACGCTAGTATCAAAATGAAATGGCAGAAGCAGTTGGGCGACGGTTCTGTTCCGCATGCGGTTTCTTTTCATGAGGTTGATGCGACACAGAGAAGTGTGACGCAAATCACAGACGAAGATTGGCGTTTGCTGTAGGTTCGCGAAACGGGGCGTGCAGGGAACGTGTGTTTCCGTGGAGGGGTGATGAAGGGCGTTGAGCGGCAGAGGCCCAGAATTGTTTTTCTCGTCGGACTTTTCTTCTTCTTTGTGGCTGCCGTGGCTTCGTTTGGCGGGCAGCCTCAAGACAAACAGTCCGGAAACAAAGAGGAGCACAAGAAATATTTACGTCCCACCGATCCCTCGCTGTACGTCGGCTCCGAAACCTGCAAAACCTGCCATGAAGACATGCCCGTCAAAGGATTTTTCAAGAGCTACGAGGATTCCCCGCATTACGTAACACTGCTGGATAAGAAAAAAGGCCCGGAATGGCATGGTTGCGAAGCGTGCCACGGTCCCGGCAAGGAGCACGTTGAAGGCGGCGGAGACAAGACCAAGATTTTCACATTCAAGAACGCCTCGGCGCAAGAGATCAGTGCACGCTGCCTGGATTGCCACCAGTATGGCGAAGAGCATGGAAACTTCGCGCGCTCAGCGCATCTCGAAAATGGCGTGGGTTGCACGGACTGCCACGATCCACACCACGCTAAAGAAAGCCAGTTCCTTCTGAAGGCCAAGCAGCCGGATCTTTGCTACACCTGCCACCTGGACAAAAAACAGCAGTTCAACCGGCCATTCCATCACCGGGTGAACGAAGGACTCGTAAAATGCACGGACTGCCACAACCAGCATGGCGGATTCCAGGCGCGGCAATTGCGCGCCACCGGTTCGCAAGACCTGGTGTGCTTCACGTGCCATACGGAAAAAGCCGGCCCGTTCGTCTACGAACATGAATCCGTGAAAATCGAAGGCTGCGCGGCGTGCCACATGCCGCACGGTTCGTCCAATCCACGCTTGCTTAAGCGCGCGCAGGTCAACCTCTTGTGTCTGGAATGCCACGCATTTTCGGCGGATGCCGGGCCGTCCGCGACTCCCACATTCCACAACCAAGCGCAGAAATACCAAGCCTGCACGATGTGCCACACAGCCATTCATGGTTCCAACAGCAACCAATTCTTCTTTACCCCGTGAGGGAGAGCCGCCATGCGAGGAGACTATCCACTGCGTAAAATCCGTATCAGGCACCGGATGATATGCGTTGGCTTGCTGTTGATGGGCGCGTGGCTCCTCACCGGAGCGCCCCCGGCGGCCGCGCAGCAGCAGGACGACGAAGAACAAAAGGGTATTAACCAGGGAAATTACAACGTCAAACAGTCGATCGAGTTCGGCGGACGATTCACGAGCATCTCGGGGGACGCGCAGACTTACGACACTTTTGTGAACTTGCAACAAGGAGCGCGCCTGCTGGGATTCACGACAGAGATGAATTCCCTAGATCACCACGGATCCCTGTTTGACCACTTTTCCTTTAGCAATTTCGGGTACGGTGGCGATCCGAACGTGGTATCGCGGCTACGGGTGTCGAAGAACACCTGGTACAAGTTTGACGCTATGTTCCGCAAGGACGAAAACACCTGGGACTACTCCTTGCAGGCCAATCCCCTGAATCCGACGACGCCGTTTGCGAATGGGCCCGCGGGGTATGGCGGCACGGTTTGTACGGCGTGCGTGCTCAATTTCTCGCCGCATGAAATGAACACGCGGCGAAAGATGGGCAACTACAATTTGATCATTCGTCCGGAATCGAGAGTGCGGTTCCGCATGGGGTACACGCACAACATAAATGAAGGGCCAGGGCTGACTACAATTCACCAGGGCACCGAACAACTCCTGCTGCAAAACGTCATGACCACGGTCAACGCGTACCGCCTGGGTATGGATATCAAGGTCCTTCCGCGGACCAATATCAGCTACGACCAGATCTGGAACTTCTACAAAGGCGACACGGGAATCGGCGATTTTGCGCAGCCCTTCCCGGTAAGTCCTACTCTCAATGTGGACTTGGGAGTTTCCTTCAACGCCGGGGCCAACCAGCCTTGCGGGGGCGCGTTTCTCGCTTCGGGATTTGTAAATCCGACTTGCAGCGCGTACACGAACGGCTATTTGGACCACGGGCGGACGCGCACGCATACTCCCACGGAACAACTCACGGTGCAATCGAACTACTGGCAGAACCTGGACCTGACGGGGCGGATCAGCTACTCCGGCGGAGATACTAATGTATACGGTTACGACCAGACGATCGCAGGGCGCGAATCGCGCACCAATCTCAGCAACCAATTCAACACTGGGCCGGTGCACGGGCGGCGGGTGGCAGCCGTGGCGGATTTTGGCGCGACCTGGCATATCACGGACAAGCTGAGCTTCAACGACACTTTCCACTACGCGAATTGGCACAATCCAGCTGAATTCGACCTTTCGAGCTGTTCGTTTTTTAGCCCCAACTTGAACACAAATGCGAATTTCTTTACGCCGACGGCTCCCGTTCCGCTCACATGCGCACCACCGCTCGGAGCAGTGGCCGGAGTGGTAGCGCATAATGGAAGCTCGGCGCCAGACCTTTCGATGGTGATCGACAGTAATTTCCTGAAACAAGACGAGAAAACCAATCTTGCGGAATTCGACTACCGTTTTTCCAAGAAGTTTGGCGTGCGCATTGGATTCCGGTTCCGGCATCGCTATGTTTCCGACAATTTCTATGAAGCTTTGGACCAGGTGAATTACCCCGGTCCAACCGCGGCTAGCGCTGCGCGCGGGTCTTGCGCGGTGGTGAATCCGGGGCCGGTAACGCAAGCGAATCTTCCGGCCGGGTGCACGCTGAACGCGGACAATTCCATAACGTTCATCTCGAATACCGGGTTCACACCCGCAGGGGCAACTGTGCCTCCGATGAACGAATACTCCGGCTTGTTCGGGCTGTGGGCTCGCCCGAACCAGAAGTGGAATATCCGTTTTGATACGGAACTGTTCAGCTCAGACGGAACGTTTACGCGTGTTAGTCCGAAGGAGTCGCAGGAATACCGCCTGCGAACAAAGTACGACGTAACCAACTGGTTGAATCTGGACGGCAACGTCTTGATTTGGGAAAGCCGCAACAACCAGTTCCAACAGGGAGATTTGCAGCACAATCGCACCTACGCGATTTCGGCGATGATCGAGCCAAACCCGAAGCTCAGCATGGAAATTGGGTTCGATTACAACGATGTCTTCTCGCAAGTGCTGATCTGCTACATCAGCGTGGCGGCCGGTCAAAACGGCCCCGGCATTCAGGCGTGTCCAAACGTTCCCGGGCTGGTGCAACAGCTCTCGACGTATAGGAACAAATCAAGCTACGGCTTTTTCGATGCCACCTTTAAGCCCGTGCACCGGTTTACGTTCCGCTTGGGCGCCAATCTCACGGGGACCAGCGGGTCACAACTGCGACTCGATCCTCAAGAGTTGATTCCCAACCAGGTCAACGGCCCACTCAATTCGTTGTGGCTGCATCCGTATGGAGGAATTGAGTACAAATTCTCGAAAGAATGGACCGGCAAAGCGTTCTGGGATTATTACGGCTACCACGAAGACGCGACTCTCGGGACCGGTGGCGCGGAAGCGGTGCAAGACATCTATGCGCCGAGGAATTTTCGGGGGAATTTGTACACCCTTTCGTTGAAATACGCATTTTGAAATTCAGCCGGCACTACCGGGAATCACGCATCAGAATTTCGAAAGCAGCGATTTGGGAGGCAGCGTGATCGAAAATCAGACGCGTAAACTCATGTTGGTTGCAGGAACGATTGGATTGATTTTGATGCTTGGCTCGTCTGCCAGAGGGCAAGAAACGGGCGAGAGCCTCTTCAAGGGCAAATGCGCGATGTGCCATGGACCGGATGGCGCCGGGAAGACGACGATGGGGACGGCGCTGAAAATCCCGGACCTACATTCCGCGGACGTGCAAAAACTGAGCGACGCGGAGCTCACGCAGATTGTGACCAAGGGTAAGAACAAAATGCCCGCGTATGAGGCAAAACTGAGCAAAGAACAGATCACGCAAGTGGTGGAATACATCCGGGATCTGGCAAAGAAGCACTGATTCTGCGCGAAAGGCGCGGGCGTTCGAAGGCAGAATTTACATTTCCCATGGCACTCGAAGACTCCCAACAGGTCCGACCAGCAAGGCGCCGGCTCGTGGAAATCCTGCTCGGTGGAGGGATGTTTGCGTCCATCGTGTCATTTGTTTACCCGGTGCTGAAATATCTGGTGCCGCCGGTTGTGCCTGACCTGGGCGAAGACGAGGTGGTTGCAGGAAAGGTCGGGGATCTTAAACCGAATGGCTCGAAGGTCTTCCGGTTTGGCAACCGGCCGGCGCTGTTGCTGCTAACCGCCGAGGGCGAATACCACTGCGTGTCGGCGGTATGCACACATCTGGGATGCACGGTCCAATATCGGAGCGACCTTTTGGAAATCTGGTGCGCTTGCCACAACGGAACCTATGGGCTAGACGGGCGAAACATCTCGGGACCTCCTCCGCGGCCACTTGAGAATTTTCTTGTGAGCATTCGCGGAAGCGAGATTGTAGTCAGCCGCAAGCGGGTGGGCTGAGGTGGCGCTTCTTGGGCAGGTCCGAAGCTGGGTCGATGAGCGATTCGACTGGGCGAAACTGACAGAACCACTGCGGCACAAAACCGTTCCCATTCACAAGCTTTCCTACTGGTACTTCCTCGGCGGCATAACGCTATTTCTCTTCGGGATCCAGGTTTGCACGGGCCTGCTGCTGCTTTTGTACTACAGGCCGAGCGCCAACGAAGCGTTCGAGAGCGTGCAATACATCATGACGCGGGTGCAGTTCGGATGGCTGATTCGGTCGATCCACTCGTGGGCTGCCAATCTGATGATTTTCACTGCTTTCCTTCACATGTTTAGCGTGCTGTTCCTGCGCGCCTACCGGAAACCACGAGAACTGACGTGGGTCAGCGGCATGATTCTGCTGTTTCTGGTTCTGGGATTTGGCTTCAGCGGTTATCTGCTTCCGTGGAACACGCTGGCGTTTTTTGCCACCAAGGTGGGAACGGAGATCCCGGGACAAGTGCCGCTGATAGGGCACACGATGATGGTTCTGATGCGTGGCGGGGAAGAGGTGACTGGGGCGACGCTGACGCGCTTCTTCGGAGTTCATGTTGCGGTCCTGCCCGGGCTTACGGCGTCGCTGATTCTGCTGCATCTGGCACTGGTGCAGAAATTTGGTATGAGCCTTCCGCCGGGTGTCGAGGCAGCCTCGAAAGCGAATCCCGCCGTGGTGCGGGAGATGAAGTTCCTGCCGAATTTTTTGCTCAGGGAAGTAATGGCGTGGTACGTCGCACTTGGAGTGCTGGGGGCATTGGCGGCATGGTTGCCGTGGGAGTTGGGAACGAAGGCGGATCCGTTTGGTGCGGCACCCGCAGGGATTCGTCCGGAATGGTATTTCATGTTTATGTTTCAGAGCTTGAAGCTGATTCCATCGAAGGTGTTTCGCATCGATGGCGAGCTAATCGGAATTCTGGCGTTCGGGCTGGCAGGGGCGGTGTGGGTGCTGTTGCCGTTTCTGGAAGGGAATAAAGAGAAGCGGGGCGGGACGCTGATCCGGGGAGCGGGCGTGTTTGCGCTCTGCTACATCGTGGCGATGACGATTTATGGCTACATGGCGAAATAGAGTGCTGGGGCGCGCGGTGTTTCTGGCGCTGGCGCTGTGCGGGTGCGCGCTGGCAAGCCGGGCGCAGACGGCCAACACGTGCGTGGAGTGCCATAGCGCGCTAGACCCGCCGCTGCAAGTGACAGAGGCAAGGTTCGCTCAGGACATACATGCGCAAAAGGGACTGACTTGCGCAAGCTGCCACGGCGGCGATCCGACGAAAGCGGACATGGATGCCATGAGCAAAGCCGCTGGATTCCGTGGAAAGATTGAGCGCAGCCAGATTCCGGCGTTGTGCGGGCACTGTCATGGCGACGCGAACTTGATGAAGCAATACAACCCTGGGCTGCGGACTGACCAGTTTAGCCAGTATCAAACGAGCGTCCACGGCAAATTGCTGGCCAAGGGAGATACGAAGGTCGCGGTGTGCATTGATTGTCATGGGGTGCATGATCTGCGCCCAGCGAGCGACATGCGTTCGACGGTCTACCCACTCAATATCGCGCGGACTTGTTCGGTCTGCCATGCCGATGCTGCATACATGAAACCCTACGGAATTCCTACGGATCAATTCGCGAAGTACAGCAAGAGCGTGCATCACGAGGCGATGGTGGCGCGCGGGGATCTAAGCGCTCCCACGTGCACGACGTGCCATGGAAACCATGGGGCGGCTCCGCCCGGCGTGGATTCGGTGAAGAATGTCTGTTCGAACTGCCATGTGTTCCAGGCGCAGATGTATGACAAGAGCCCGCATAAGATGGTCTTTCAGTCGGCCGGTCTACCGGGATGCGTGGTGTGCCACAGCAATCATGAGATTACGCACCCTACAGACGCGAAACTGGGCACTGGACCCGAAGGTGTCTGCATGCAATGCCACACGTCTGGAGACAATTGCGATGTAGCCCGGGCGAATATGCTGGCGGGATTGACGCAGTTGGATGAATCGATCAAGAACGCGGATCGTTTGCTGGGCGTTGCGGAATCTTCGGGAATGGAAGTGAGCGAAGCACGGCTGCAGCAGGATCAGGCGCGGGATTCATTGACGAAAGCGAGGGTGACGATTCATAGCTTTCAGCCGGCGCTTGTGAATCAAGATATTCAGGCGGGACTGAAGATATCGGCAAAGGATTTGCAGTCTGGGAAAGATGCTCTTTCGGAAAGGGATTATCGTAGAAGAGGCCTGGGAATTGCAGTAGTGTTCATTCTGATTACGCTTGTTGGACTGTTTTTGTACATCCGGCAGACCGAGCGAAGTCCGGCGAGAGGGTGAAGAAGAGGCAAGGGTTGAAGGAAGTATCGGGACCGCTTTTGTTAAGTATGTGCTAAATGCAGACTGGGAGGAAAAGATGAAAAGGACGATGAAGTGGGTGACGACAATCACGACGGGCGCAGCGTTGGCGGGGTTCGCGCTTTTGAGCACGACGGCGCACGCTGACAACACGGCGGAAGCAACGTATAAAGCGAAGTGTGCGTCGTGTCACGGAGCAGACGGCAAAGGCGAGACTCCCGCAGGAAAAGCGATGAAGGCGGGGGATTTCGGATCCGAGGCCGTGCAAAAGCTGAGCGACGCGGACTTGAACGATGCGATTGCAAAGGGCAAAGGGAAAATGCCTGCGTTCAAGACCCTCACTGCGGACCAAGTGAAAGATCTGGTCGGGTACATCCGGACGCTGGGCAAGAAGAAGTAAGCCAACAGCTCTGAGAAGAATACGAGCCACAGGCGAGGATCGCGCTCCGAACGAGAGCGCTGTTTTTACTTGGCGAGGATCAACGATTTGGAGGTGGTCATGGTGTCTATTAGAGGGTATGTAAGGGCGTTGGTGGTTACTGGAGTGTTGGCAGGAGGGATCTATTTGTTGAACCCTGCGGCCAAAGCACAAGGCGGTGGAGAAAAAGTCTACAAGGCGAAATGCGCAACATGTCACGGACCCGAAGGGAAGGGGGAAACCGCAGCGGGAAAAGCGACAAAGGCGCGCGATTTCTGCTCGGAGGAAGTGCAGAAAGAAACGGATGAGGAATGGACGGCGATCGTCGTCAAGGGCAAGAACAAGATGCCTGGCTACGACAAAAAGTTGACCGACGCTGAGATCAAAGAAGCGGTCGCATATATTAGGAGTCTCTGCAAGAAATAGTATCGCGGAGCATTGCGGAGCGCCGGATGCCTTATTGCCGGCGAGTGCGGTGGGTGCTTTGGCGAAAGTCGCTGCACCCGCTGGGCTAGATGTGCAATCGAATTCAAACAGGCGGGCAAAAAGCGGCATGAAACTTCCCGAGAACGTCCGGAACTGGCTGCGATTGCTATACTTTTTAGGGCAAAATCCGATTTCGTTGACGGGCGCGGTCTTGACGACGAGCGCGGCGCTCACACTAATTGCATTTTGGATTTACGACTTTCTCCTGCCTGGGCCACCCCATCCGTACATTGGGATATTGCTGTTTTTGATCTTGCCTGGAGTGTTTGTTGCCGGCCTGGCGGTGATTCCCATTGGGATTTTGCTGCAAAGGCGGAAGCTGCGGGCTACCGGGCAATTGCAGGAAATTTATCCGGAGATTGATCTTCGGATGCCGATGGTGCGGCGGGGAATCTTCATTGTCGGAGTGGCCACATTCCTGAACGTTTTGATATTTGGAACGGCCTCGTATCGCGGCGTGGCGTACATGGACTCGGCGCAGTTTTGCGGACAGACATGCCACACCGTCATGGAACCCGAGTTTACAGCGTACAAGGGTTCGCCGCACTCGCGGGTGGACTGCGTGGAGTGCCACATTGGTCCGGGAGCGGGTTGGTTCGTGCGATCGAAGCTTTCCGGATTGCGGCAGGTGTATGCGGTTACGTTTCACACGTATTCGCGGCCGATTCCGGCGCCAGTGAAGTATTTGCGGCCGGCGCGCGAGACGTGCGAGCAATGCCACTGGCCGCAGCGAACGACCGGCGACAAATTCGTGGTGAAAACTACGTATAAGGAAGATGAAAAGAATACGGCGCAAACGACGGCATTGCTGGTGAAAGTCGGCGGAAAGACATGGCAAGGCGCGGTCGGCATTCATGGGCGGCACCTGGATGAAGGATCGCGGATTCAATATATTTCGATCGATGCGGAGCGTCAGGTCATCCCGATCGTGTATTACACCGACGACAAGGGAAAAACGATCGAGTTTGTCTCGAGCGACATCCGAGCCACCAAACAACAGCTCGCCGCAGGCGAGCACCGCGCGATGGACTGCATCGATTGCCACAACCGGCCGACGCATGCGTTCGAATTGCCGGAGAACGCCGTGAACGAGCAAATGGCGGCGGGCTACATCAGCCCGGACTTGCCGTTTATCCGAAAGAAGGCGGTCGAACTGCTGAAAGCGGAGTATCCGGACCGTGACACGGCGCACCGCCGAATCGTGGAGCAGGTGAACGCTTACTATCGCGCGAGTTATCCGGATATTTACAATTCGCGGCGGTCGCTGGTGGAACAGTCCGCGGAGAGCGTCGCCGGGATTTACTTGCGAAACATTTTTCCCGAAATGAAGATGACCTGGGGAGTGCATCCAAACAATCTCGGGCATACAGACGCACCAGGATGCTTCCGATGCCATGACGGAAGCCATATCAGTGCGGATGGGCAAACCATTACGAATGACTGTTCGGCGTGCCACAATTTGCTGGCGGTGGAGGAAGTGAACCCGAAAGTTTTGGCGGAGCTGGGTTTGAAGTGAGCGCGTGGAAGCGGTTCACACAGGGACCGCCAGTTGGCGATTGTTGCGAGATTCTGGTTACAAGAGCAATGAATTTCATCAACGCACCGCGTTCGCTCCTACGAATCAAGAGTATAGGCCGCTTGCTCCTATTCGTACTGGTTTTCCAGTTCATGTGTTCGCGAGCCTGCGGGCAAGATAAGCCGGGAAAATCGTTAAAACAGGACGAAGCATGTCTGGCTTGTCACGGCCAGGCCGGAATGAAATCCGAAAAGGGAAAAGATATTTCTATTCGTCCGGAAAAACATGCAGCGAGTGTGCACGGAATTCTTGGTTGTACGGATTGCCACACGCAGATTAAGGAATTTCCGCACCCTGCAAAGATTCAGAAGGTGCAATGTGCGACCTGCCACGCGGATGAGGCGGCAGCTGTTCCGAAGAGCATTCATTCCGCGCTGGGTGATGGGGCATGTGCGTCCTGTCATGGGAACAAGCATGAAATTGGTCCAGCGGTAAAAATCGTGCCTTCCAAGTGTGCGGAGTGTCACGCGGATGAAGCGAAAGAGTTTTCGCAAAGCATCCACGGGCAGGCGGCGAAGGCGGGAGATCCGGATGCGCCCACGTGCGAGTCGTGCCATGGGCAGGCGCACAACATTCTTGCATCGAGCGAGGCTGCTTCCACCGTGGCGAAAAGGAATCAGGCCGCAGCATGCGCGAGGTGTCATGCGGATGCGGGTTTTCTTGCGCGGCACAAAATTCCCATCGCGCATCCCGTCGAGCAATACCTGCAGAGCGTGCACGGGAAGGCGGTGGCGCAAGGAAAAGAGGGAGCTGTCTGCGCGGATTGCCACGGCACGCACAAAATTCTGGCGGCCCGCGATCCGCAGTCCAGCGTAAGCCACTGGAACGTGGCTGGAACATGCGGAAAATGCCATGGGGAGATTGCCAAGGTGTTTCTCGAGAGCGTGCACGGGCAGGCGATTCAGTCTGGGGCCGCGGACGCGCCGAATTGCGCGGATTGTCATGGGGAGCATTTGATCCTGGGGCCTGGCGATCTTGCGTCACCGGTGAATGCATCGCGTGTTTCGGCGGAAACTTGCGGGCGGTGCCATGGCGATGCGAGGCTGGCGAGGAGATATGACCTTCCGGCCGACCGAGTGCCTTCCTATGCGGAGAGTTTTCATGGACTGGCGAGGCGAGAAGGGTCGCTGACGGCGGCGAACTGCGCGTCGTGCCACGGAGTGCATAACATCTTCCGTTCGAAAGATCCGCGTTCTACGGTGAATTCCGCAAACCTGGCAACAACGTGCGGCCAATGCCACAAGGGCGTCAGCGAAAAATTTGCAATTGGGCCCGTGCACGTGCAGACATCGACCGGTCCCGCGCACCCGGTGGTTCAGTGGATTCGGTGGATCTATTGGATATTGATTCCACTAACGCTGGGATTCATGGTGCTGCACAACTTTCTGGATTGGCTGGCGAAGTTGCGCCGGCCGCGGCCGCGATTGGAATCAGGGGAGTATGTCGTACGGATGAATTTGTGGTTCCGGATTGCTCACTGGGGCGTGATGTTGAGCTTTCCGGCGCTGGTGGTCACGGGATTCGCACTGAAGTATCCGGAAAGCTGGTGGGCAAGGCCGTTCGCGCTTTGGGGGAGAGACGATGCGCTGCGAGGCGACCTGCACCGAGCGGCGGCGGTGGTGCTGATAGCCGCCACCTTGTATCACTTCATTCATCTCGCGATGAACAAGCGTGACCGGGCGTTTCTGTGGGCCATGATGCCGAAGTGGAAAGACGCGAAGGATCTGATCGACGTCATGCTATTTAACCTGGGACGCGGAAAGGAAGCGCCGAAGTTTACGAAATTTAATTACGCGGAGAAACTCGAATACTGGGCGTTTATGTGGGGCACCGTCGTGATGGCCATTTCTGGTTTCCTGTTGTGGTTCAACAGCTTCACTTTGCGGCATTTTCCCAAGTGGATGACGGACGCAGCGACCGCCGTGCATTGGTATGAAGCGCTACTGGCGACATTTTCTATTCTGCTGTGGCATTTTTATATGGTGATTTTCGATCCGTTGGTTTACCCGATGGACTTGGCGTGGCTGAATGGAAAAGTTCCGGCGGAACATTACGAGCATTCGCGGTCGGCATATTTGCAAATGCTTCGCCGCCAGGAAGCGGCTGAGTCTTCAAAGGCAAAGACTACTTCCGAAGAATCCGGTGAAAACCCGGAAGATGAGACCAAAGCCAAGAGTTAGAGTTAAGGAACAAGATTCTGACGATGTCCAAAAACCCGGATTAAAACTTAGAAAGCAAGTTTACGGCGTGATGGCGTTCTTAGAGTTTAGGACAGCGTGCTTTGAAGGACCTCCCGCAATAATTCCTGTTTTTGCTGGCTGAGTTTCTTGCCGCGCTCCGTGAGGTAGAAGACGTCGATGGCTTTTTGTCCTTCGGTGTCGATCAGGGCGACGTCGATGTTACAGCCGAGGCGGGCGAGCGCGGAGCCGACGTCGTACAACAAGCCGGGGCGATCGTGGACCATGATTTCGAGAAGTGTGCTTTGCGTGGAGGAAGCATCGTCGTAGCCGATGCGTGTTTCGACAGCCACTTTGGGAGGTTTTGCCTTGCTGGCGCTTTCGCGGCCTTTGAGAAGGGGTTCGAGCGGCGCCTTTCCATTGACGATATCCGCGATACTTTTCTGGAAACGGGCGATTTCGCTGGGGTTCAGCTCGAGCGTGTGGTGCAGATCGACAAACTGAAACGTATCCAGGACGACGCCGGCGGAGTTCGCGAAGGCGTCCGCTTTGACGATATTCATGCCCCATCCGGCGAGGACGCCGGAGATCGTTGCGAAGAGGGCGGGACGGTCCGCGGTCAGCAGAGTGAGCGAGAAGGAATGGTGGCGCGGTTTCAGTTCCGTCTGCACGGGTTCGGCGCCTAATTTCTGGTAGAGGCGGAAGTGAGCGGCGATTTCCTCGGCAGAGTGGACGGCGCGATAGCGGCGCGGGAAGCCCTCGAGGAAGCGCTCGACTTCGCGTTTGTTGGCGCCGCCAGCCTGGCTGCTGACTTGCTCGAGCAAAGGCACCTCGTCGGAGGCATGCAGGCGGTCGCGGTCGAGGGTACGGCTGAAATGATTCGAAGTGGCGACAAAAAGCTGCCACAGCATTTCCGCTTTCCACGGAGTTAGTGCTTCCGGATTCACGGCATGGATATCGGCGTAAGTCATCAAACACAAGCGCTGAAGGCGCTCCTGCGTGGTGACCGTGTCGGAGAAAACGGAAACGGTGGAAGGATCGAAGATATCGCGGCGCTGCATGGTCTCGGACATATCCAGGTGGTGCTCGATCAGAAAATGGACTTCGTCCGTTTCGTATTCGGAGAGTTTTAGGCGGGCGGCGGCGCTCTCCAGGGCCTCGAGGCTGCCGGTGATGTGATTCTCAACAGCCATGCCCTTGCCGACGTCGTGCAGGAGAAGGGCAAGAATGAGAAGGTCGCGGCGTTCGACCGTTTTCCAGAGTTGGCGGAAATGAGCGGCACGCTCATCGGGCGGCTCGGCGAGTTCCTGGAGGTGTTCGATGGTACGGAGCGAATGCTCATCGACGGTGTAGCGGTGATAGAAGTCGCGAACGACAAGGGAATCAATAGCTCTGAATTCCGGCAAGACTTCCATCAGGAGAGAGAGACGCTGCATGGGCCGGAACGCCATGCTGGGAAAATCAGCGGCGAGAATTTCTCGCAGCGTGGACCAGTTGATCTGCGTGTTTTTCTGCGGAAGTTCGGGATGTTTCAGGATGTAGAAGATGGCGCGTTCCGCTTCGCGGCTGAGAGGGATGCCGGTGCGGGCGGCTTCGGTGAAAAGAGCGAAGGTCACGGCACGGTCGGAAAGGGCTGACTCGTCCACCACTTCGAGCAAGCCGTCGCGTACGGCGAACGGTCTTCCTTTGCCGATTTCATTGCGCGTGCCGCGAGCGGCATTGAACAATCGCTCACGCAAGCTGAGCTGCAAGGCGGGTTTCTGCTCGATGTAGCGAAGCAGGAGGCGGTTGAGGATACGCGCTTGCCGGAAATAAAGGCGCATCCATTCTTCCGGACTGCGCTTCGTGCCTGCCGGAGGGCTGTTCAGGATGCCCAAGGAGCGCTCGGCGGCCGCGGTCTGCAATTCGTAGGTCAGCGTATTGTCGTTGCGCCCATTGCTGTAATGGAGAAAGCACCGGATGGCGCTGAGAAAATCGACGGCGCCGGCGGCTAATTCTTCTTCGGCCGAGCTGTTTTTCCAGCCGTCTTTTTGGCCGTTAGCGATTTGCCGCAGCCACGCCGCGGCCTGATAGTCGCGAAGGCCTCCCGGCGCATCCTTTACGTTCGGCTCGAGATGATAGATCGTGTTCCCATAGCGCGCGTGGCGCTCTTTGGTGAGCTTGGTTAATTCCGCGAGCAAGAACGGACGGGCTTGTTTCTCCGGCCCGGCGAGGATTTTTTTAGTGAGGCGGTCGAAGAGCTCTTCATCGCCCGCGAGGAACCGGCGGTCGAGCAGGGCGAGATGAAATTCTGCGTTGTCTTCTTCGATGCGTTTGCATTCTTCGAGCGTGCGTCCGGCGGAGCTGACGCGAAAACCGAGATCCCAAAGGGTCCGGGAGAAATCCGCAATCAAGGGGCGAAATTCGCCTTCGGATTTCTCATTGCCGAAGAGAAAGAGAATATCGAGATCGGAGTATGGGAAAAGCAAGCGCCTGCCGTAGCCGCCTAGCGCCACAAGAGAAAGACCCTGGGGCTCCGTGTTGTGCACGCGCAGGACTTCGCCGAAGATTTGCTGGGCAGTCTTGTCGGCGAGCGCACAAAGCGCTTGCAGTGTTTCTTGCGCGCTTCCGCCCGCTTCAAATTGTTGGCGGATGCGTTGTCGTTCGTCCTCGGCCTGTGGTCCGAGGACGGACAAGGGAGTTAAAGAACCTTGCATGGTTTTAGCGGGCCGGTTGGCCGGATCAAGTCCTGGGCGAGCTGCGGTCGTCACGTCAATCAGAGCGCGTTCTCGCCGCGCTCCTCGTTCCGGATCCGAATAGCTTCCTCAACCCGTGATAAGAATATTTTACCGTCGCCAATCTTTCCTGTCTTGGCCGTCTTCAGGATTGTGTCCACGGCGCGCTGGACGAGCGGGTCCGGAAGGACCATTTCGAGTTTCAGCTTGGGCAGGAGGTCGACGGTGTATTCGCGACCACGGTAAACTTCGGTGTGGCCCTTCTGGCGGCCGTGGCCGCGGACTTCGGTGACCGTCATGCCCTCGATGCCAATTTCGCGCAAGGCATCTTTCACGGATTCGAACCGCGAGGGCTGAATGATTGCCTCAATTTTCATCATGAACGTTTCCGCTCCGCGCGATGACCAACGCTGCCGTGGTTATTCATGCCCAGGATTCTCTCAGGACTCGAGGTTGTAAGCTTCTTCACCGTGTTGCGTAATGTCCAAGCCTTCAATCTCTTCCGTCTCGGTGACGCGCACGCCGGTAATCATATCCGTTATTTTGAGGAGCACAATGGTGCCGACGAGAGCGAAGCCCCAGGCAATCAATACACCGACGAGCTGGTTGCCGAGTTGCCCCCAATGGCCGTCGAGACCGCCGACGGGTTTGCCTGCGCCAAAAATCGGATTGATGAATTGCTGGGCGAAGACGCCGGTCAGGAGTGCGCCGATCGTGCCGCCTGCGCCGTGAACACCAAAAGCGTCGAGCGCGTCGTCATAGCCGAAGATCGTTTTTATCTTGGTGACCATGAAGTAGCAGACGAGGCCGGCGATGAAGCCGATGGCGAGGGCTGGCATGGGAGCCACGAATCCGGCGGCAGGAGTGATTGCGACTAGACCGGCAACCGCGCCGGAGATTGCGCCGAGAGCGCTGGCGCGGCCGTTCTTGAACCACTCCGCGATGCTCCAGCTCATAGCTGCTGCAGCGGTGGCCATGTGGGTGGCGACGAAGGCGCTCGTAGCCAGCGCGTTAGCCGCCAAGGCACTGCCGGCGTTGAAGCCAAACCACCCAACCCACAAGAGGCACGCGCCGATAAAACTTAAGACCAGCGAATGTGGCGGCATGGGCTGCTTCGGATAGCCCGTACGTTTTCCGAAGTAGAGAGCGCACACCAGTGCTGAGACGCCCGAGCTGATGTGCACGACGGTGCCGCCGGCAAAATCGAGAGTTGGAAATTTTCCGCCGAGAGATGCATTGAGAAGGCCGCCTTTGCCCCAGACCATGTGGGCGAGGGGCGCGTAGACCACCAAAAACCAGAGCGTCAGAAAGAGGACTGTGCCGCTAAACTTCATGCGCTCTGCGGTGGCGCCGGTGATCAACGCAGGCGTAATGATGGCGAACATAAGCTGGTAAATCATGAAAGTGGATTGGGGGATGGTACCGGCATAGTCGGGATTGGGGTCGGCGCCGACGCCGCGCAAAAAGGCGTGTTCGAATCCGCCGATAACGGGGCCGTTTCCGCCGAAGCACAAGCTGTAGCCGACGAGCGCCCAAAGGACGCTTATCAGGGCCATCAGGAGAAAGCTCTGCATCATGATCGCGAGGGTGTTCTTTCGGCGGACGAGGCCGCCATAGAAAAGGGCGAGGCCGGGACCGGTCATCATCAGCACCAGCGCGGCACTGACCAGCATCCACGCGTTGTCGCCGGCGGATTGAGCGGCGGTCACGCGCTGGTCAAGTTGTTTCAGTTGCTCGCTGACGGCCTTCGAAATTTCCGGAGCGGAGGGAGACATGGTGCCGGAAGCTGGTGCAGGGGAAGTCGCCGGAGTGGAGGAAGGGGCTTGTTGTGCAAGGAGGGGAACGGAGGCGAGCGCCATGGTCATGAGGAAACAACACTTCCATCCCAGGTGCTTCATAGTGTATGTCCGCTCCGCTGCGTTTGGGTTGCACCCGGCTGGGCCGGGGCTACGCTGAAAAAGAGATTGTCGGGGACCCGCCACTTTTTCGCATCGGATTATACGCGTGCCTCGCAGGAGGCCGTGTTTATAAATTTGCATTTGACAGATTCATTTTTCAGATTTGCAGCGCGGGCGGTCGACCGACAGGCCAGGGGCTATTTTCGCACCGTACCCGGGAAAGGCTAAACTTGCTGGGGATTTCTTTCAGAGGCGATTCTTGCCTCAGGGGCTTGACATCGTATAATGCATCGCGGCTGTGAAGCCCTCGTTCCATGGTCTAAAGGGGCAAGCCGACGACATAGCCTATAGAATGAGCATTCCGAGCTAAGTACTATGACCGAGCATCCGCCCATGGAAATTAACATCCGAGAGTCCGGGAGCGTCCCGATACTCGAGGTTCGCGGCCGGCTAACCATCGGGTTGCCCAGCGAGCAGCTCCACGATGCGCTCGAGGGCGTCGCCAAGGCCGGCGTAAACAAGGTCATCGTCGACCTCAACGGCGTTCCGCAAATCGATAGCTCGGGCATATCCGCACTGGTGCGGATTTCCATCAAGCTGACCCGCGAAGGGGGAGCGCTGCGTCTCATCTGTCGTCCCGGGCGGGTGCGCGATGCCCTGACGGTGACGCGATTGGTCGAAGCCATCCCAACGTTCGATAGCGAATCTCTCGCCCTCGCCAACTTTGCCTAGATCAAGCAACGTTTGCTGCGCGCAGCGCGTCTCTTAGCTTGGGTGTACCTCAACACTATCCAAGAGACGTCGATTTCACGTCGAATTATGCGGGCCTCTTTGTCTAGAAGAACGTTATCGGACGTGTGTCGCGGCGCAAGCTTCTGCATTCATGCTGCTGTTGCCATCCTCTTGTTTGCGTCGCGGACCTGCGGGGGCGGCCGCGCAGCGACGCAGGTGCAAGAAGTTAGTCCGGTGTTGCCCCACACGGTCCAAGAGCAGATGGATTCGCTGGCCTCGCGGCTGGCGGAACAAATTCGCGAGTCTAAGATCGATCCTGCGTATCCTAAAATATTGGTGATCGATTTTTCCAACGCCAACGATAAGCAATTTTCGAAGCTGGGCACGCTGCTCGCCGACGACCTTGCCCAGTCCCTCGGAAGTGTGGCATCTGGTTTTCAGGTGCAAGACCGCAAGGAATTCAGCGCCTATTTGAAAGAGAACTGGATGGGTCTCGACGATGTGCAGAGCGAGGCAGTCGGCCTCACACTTGCGCGCTCGATGGGCGGCGCCGGAGTCGTGCGGGGAACCATCGAGATAAGTGCCAATCAGCAGGTGCACCTCAGCGTGCACACGGAAGGACTCGGATCGTCCTGGACGGGTGAGGCTCAGTTTCCGATTACACCGGAGATGCAGGAACTTTTGAAACAGCCAGCCGTTTCGTTCGCACGCGCTTCGGAAAGCATACCTGTCGAACCGGGGATACTTCAGCCCGGAGTGGATGGAGCAACTCTGCCTGTGTGCGTTTTTTGTCCTAGCCCGGACTACACGGAACTTGCGCGTACCGCAAAATATCGCGGGATTGTGGAGCTCTCGCTGATCGTCACGAAAGAAGGAGCCGTCAACTCAGTGGTGGTCTTGAAAGGCGCGCCATTTTCGCTGACGCAAAAAGCTATCGACACGGTTCAAAAATGGAAGTTCAAGCCGTCCAAGTTTCGCGGACAGTCGGTCCCCGTCCGTGTTCCTGTCGACATCGAATTTCAGCTTTATTGAGCGTAAGAAAGATTTAGCCGCCCTTTTTCAGTTCGGCGAGGACGAGCTTGGCGACTTCTTTTAGGGTTTCGAAGACGCCGATGCCTTGAATGGCGACGCCTTCCAGGACGGGCTCGCCTTTTTTCTGGAGCTGCTTCGTGAGTTCGGCCACGGACATGGCGTTGGGCAAGTCGCGCTTGTTGAGCTGAAGCACATACGGGATCGTATCGAAATTCAAGTTATGTTCTTTGAGATGTTCCTGCAGGTTTTCCATCGTTTCGAAATTTGCGTCGAGCCGCTCTTCTTGAGAGTCGGCGACAAACACGACGCCGTCGGCGCCCTTCAGAATGAGCTTGCGGCTGGCTTCATAGAAAACCTGACCAGGCACGGTGTAGAGGTGGAAGCGGGTCTTGAAGCCACGGACGGTTCCGAGATCCAACGGAAGGAAGTCGAAGAAGAGCGTGCGGTCCGTCTCTGTGGCGAGAGACACCATTTTACCTTTCTGGTTTTGCCCGGTGTGGTCGTAGACCCACTGGAGGTTGGCGGTTTTGCCGCCCAGACCTGGACCGTAGTAGACAAGCTTGCAGTTAATTTCGCGCGCAGGAAAATTGATGAAAGGCACTTTTTCTCAACCAGAGTTCAGCCACAAAACTTATAGCATACGCGGTGCTGGCAGGCCAGCCTCGCGGCTGTGCCGGTCATGTGACGAATAACTTAGTTATAGTTTCCGTGAAAACGCTCTTATTTCGATGCCCTTTTTTGCTCCCTGCTGCCGGGAGGTAACACGTATAAGTGCCCGCAATCCTATATCCAGAGTCATTTCCACTCGTTGACGCCGTCATTTTCCTCTGTTAGGATTCGCGGCATGGCAAAAGCGCGCAAGGCCTCTACGGGTTCGACGGGGCAGGGCAAAGGAAGCGCGCATAGCCATTCTAACCCACTGAAAAAGAAGAACTTGCCACCGCCGCCACCGGCTCAGCGAGGCGGGGTGGAATTGGTGGATCCCCTGGTACAGGCGCAGTTGAAGACCTACGACGAAGCGCTCGCCCTCTTCCACCAGCAGAAATTTGCCAAAGCCAAGCAAGAGCTGGAAAAAGTGCTCGAAGGGCCCAGCAAAGGACTGGCTGATCGCGCGCGCATGCACTTGCGTATCGCCGAGCAGCGCATGAAGCCCAGTTCGGAACAGAATCCGAAGACCGCGGATGAGCACTATCAGCGGGGCGTGGCCATGATGAACATCGGCCGCTGGGATGACGCGCGCGAAAGTCTGATTAAAGCGCGCAAAGCATCGCCGAAATCGGACTATATCCATTACGCACTCGCCGCTCTGGATTGCCTCACCGGTGAAGCGGATTCGGCCATGGTGAATCTCAAAGTTGCCATTGAGCTACGTCCGGAGAACCGCTACCACGCGCGCAACGATGAAGATTTCGCCTTCCTCCAGGAAGATCCTCGCTTTACCGAGCTGCTCTATCCGGAGAAAGACGGCACCGCCGGTTGAGTTTTCGTGATTTGGTTTTCTTGCCCTAAGCCCGAACGCGCCCAGTCAAGTTTCGAGACCACGGATTTCGGCTCGACTCGTCAGAGTCTCAATGCAAATTCACATAGATAGTGAGAACATAGTTTGGAGAAACACGCCTCAAATGAAACGATTCGTCGCCGAGTCTGACTACGTCATCCGGTGAAAAAAAAAGCGCACAAGCCGAAAACTCTCTCCCGCGGATTCCGCGTCGTTGCACTTGGCGGGGGTACGGGACTCTCGACACTGCTTCGCGGGCTCAAGGAGTACGTCGTCCGACGCAGCGACGAGCATCCCAATTCGGACCGGCCTATTTCCGAGTTGACGGCCATCGTCACTGTAACCGATGACGGAGGCAGCTCTGGGCGGCTGCGCCGGGAAAATCGCGTGCTTCCGCCCGGCGATATTCGCAATTGCATGGTGGCTCTCTCGAAAGATGAGGCGCTGCTTGGACGGCTCTTTCAGTATCGCTTTCATGCGGGGCGCGGCCTCATCGGCCACAATTTCGGCAACCTATTTCTGGCTGCGCTAACGCACGTCACCGGGGATTTTGCCGAGGCGATTCGCGTGAGCAGCAAAGTACTGGCGATCCGCGGCCGCATTTTTCCTTCGACGCTCGCCAACGTCCATCTCGTGGCCAATCTTAGAAACGGCCGCGTTGTGCACGGAGAAACGCGCATCACCGCGAGCCATTCGCCCATAGAGAAGATTTCGCTTTCACCTCGCCGGGTTCGGCCGTTTCCCGCAGTCATTGACGCCATCCGCGAAGCCGACCTGATCCTTCTGGGGCCCGGTTCGTTGTACACGAGCATCCTCCCGAATCTGCTCATTCCGGAAATCGCCGCAGCGATTGCCAAGTCCACGGCGCCGCGCGTTTACATAGCCAATCTCATGACGCAGCCTGGCGAGACGGCAGCCTATTCTCTCGCCGATCATCTGCGCGCCATCCGGCAGCACACCCCGCGTTCCGTGGTGGATTGGGTTGTAGCCAATCGGCGGCCGGTTTCGCCGGACGTCGCCAAACGCTATCGGCGGCAGGGCGCGGAGCAAGTGATGATTGATCTGCCTGAGCTGCAGAAGCTCGGCTACCGCGTCGTTCTCGATAATCTATTGGAAGAGCATGGCGTCATCCGCCACAACCCTCGCCGTCTGGCGCGCCTTCTGCTCGAAGAGTTTCTTTCCTCTTCCAACCCGCCGCTGCTTTGATGCTGTTTTGATTTCCGGTGGAGTTTCAGGGATCAATCCGCGCGAAGGGCGATGTTTGGATCGACGGTGGCCGCGCGCCGCGCAGGCAGGTAGCTCGCGAGGGCCGCGGCTGTCAGCAGCATCAGGCCAACGCCGGTGAATGTCAGCAGGTCCGTCGGCGGCACTTCAAAGAGCAACGATTTCACGAGGCCGGTCAGCGCGACCGCGCCGGCGATTCCGATTCCGACACCCAGCACAGCCAGGAACATGCCTTGGCGGATGACCAATTTAAGAATGGTCGCTGGCCGCGCTCCGAGTGCGATGCGAATTCCGATTTCGCGAACCCGCTGGGAGACTATCAGAGCCATAATTCCGCCGATGCCCGCCGTGGCGATCACAAGAGCCAATCCCGCGAAAATCCCAAGAAGGTTCGCCGTAACGCGGGGCGAGGCCATCGATTCGTATCGCGCTTGTTCCAGAGTAAGAATGTGCGTCACCGCTGTTTGCGAGTCCACATCATGCACCGCGCGCGTCAGCGCCTGGGCCATGCTGCGAGGCTCGTTGACGGTGCGCACGAGCAGGGTACCTGGCTGCGGATTTTGCGCTTGAGCGCCATAAAATTCCGGCACAGGCGGATGGTTGAGCCCAAATTCGCGTACGTCTCCAACGACGCCCACGATGCTCACCCAATGTGCTCCGCCGTCCCCCGTGACCCGCTTTCCCAGGGGATCTTCATTAGGCCAATATTCGCGTTTGGCCGCTTCATTGATGACCACAACATACGGCGCCTTGTCCCTGTCCGTTTGCGCGAGCAGCCTGCCCCCCTTGAGGGGTATGCCAAGCGTGTGGAAGTAACCGGGAGAGACGGAGGCAAACGTGCTCACCGGAGGCGCTTGCCCGGGTTCCAATGTCCGACCCTCAATTTGGAAAGAGAAGGAAACGGATGCCGGGCCGTCGCTAATCATCTCCGGCTCGAAGGGATACCTGCTGGAGATCGCGGCCGAAAGCACACCCGGCTCGGACTGCACGCGGTCCAGCAGTTTTTGAACTACAACCTTTGTTTTGTCGTCGGAATTGTAATTCGTCCAATTGAAGGTTGTCCGCATCGCCAGAACGCGTTGCGGAAGGATGCCCGCATCGACTTGCTGCATTTTGATGAGGCTGCGAACCATGAGTCCAGCGCCGATGAGCAGGATGAACGAGAATGCGATCTGGCATACGATCAGTGCGCTACGCATGCGATTTTGCCGGCGTCCTGATCCTGAGGCGCTGCTGCCCTCTTTCAAACTCGAAGTGAGATTTGCGCGCGAGAAAATTGCAGAGAGCGTGCCAAAAATAATGCTTGTGCCAAGAGCCGCCGCCAACGTGAAAAGCAAAACCTGCGAATCGATATGGATTTCGCGAGCGCGTGGTGTAAGGCGCCCCACAAAATCCGTTAGAAGCTCCAAACTGCTGTAGGCTAAAAACAATCCCAGCAGGCCACCCGCGATAGCCATGAGGAAACTCTCCGTAAGAAGCTGCCGCAGAATGCGGCTTCGTCCCGCGCCCAAAGCGCTGCGCACGGCCAACTCCCGCTCTCGGCGAGCCATGCGCGCAAGCGTCAGATTGGCCACATTGGCGCAGGCGATGAGCAGTACAAACGCTGCGGCACCAAGCAACAGCAACAGCGTGGGCCGCGCCTCCTTGGTTAGTTCAACCTGCAACGGCGTTGCCGCCGCGGTGTAGCCTGAATTTTCCGGGTACGATTTTGGATACGCCGCTTTCAATCCCGCGGCGATCGTGGCGGAGTCCGCACTGGCCTGCGCCACCGTCACGCCGGGTTTTAGTCTCCCAAACACTTCCATCATGCGCATGTCGCGATCTTCCAGATGCATCGGCGCCGAGCGAAACGGGCATGCCGAAGTTGCCATGTAAACGTCGTTCTCGTTGGGGTATTGCGGTACAGGCGGAAGGACGCCAACAACGGTGTGCACTTTGTCATTCATTTCAAACGTTTTGTCGACGATTGCAGGATCGGAGCCGAAGTTGTTCTTCCAGTATTCGTAGCTGAGAAGCAGGACAGGCGGCGCGCCGAGTTTGTCGTCGTCCGGCAGAAAAGTTCGACCGAGCAGCGGCTGGACTCCGAAGAGTTCAAAATAGTTTGCGGAAACGACGCCCGTTCGCACGCGTTCGGGATCACCATGGCCGAAAAGCGTGAATGACATGGCATGGTATTCCACCAAACCTGCAAGTGTCCGGTTCTGCGCTCGATAGTCCTCGATTTCTTTCACCGAAAACTGCAAATCTTCGACGCCCAGTTTTTTTTCCTGCTGGCGGATAAGAATCAGTTGTTGCCCCTGCGAATAAGGAAGGGCCCGCAACAGGACGGAGTGCACCACGCTGAAGATCGCGGTGTTGGCCCCGATGCCCAGGGCCAGCGTCAGAACCGCAACCGCAGTGAACCCTGGATTTTTAGCCATCATGCGGAATGCGTAGCTGCAATCGCTCCGCAGAATTTGCCAGTGTTCTCGCGGAGCGGTCGTGAAAATGCCCGCGATGGTTTCTTTCCAGAGTTTGAGCGCGCCCAAGACTCCCCCGCGTTCTTCCGCTTCGCGCTGCTGCTCGCGAAAGACACCTTCCATCTCGCCCTCGTAATTGGTGCGGAAGTCGAATGGCAACACGCGAACGAGCGCTCGAAACAGTCTCTTGGAAAATGGCAGCGTCTCTTTATCCATCGCGGTCGTCCCCCACTAAGCCAGCCTTGGCTTTCGAAAAAGTTTCTTGGCGCGAGCCTGGCCCAGCGCTTCTTCCATGCGCAGCGCTTCGGCTATAGCGACCTCTCGTCCAAATTCCGTAAGCAAGTAATAGCGGCGCCGCTCGTCGTCGAGCACGATTTCTGGGCGCTTGTTCGATTCCGCGATCAGGCCAGCATTTTCCAACCGCGACAAGTTGCCGTAGAGCGTTCCCGCGCTTAACCGCACCTTGTCTTCGGTGCGCCGCGCCACCTCTTTCAAGATGGCATAACCGTGTTTTTCGCCATCGGCGAGCGCCAGCAGGATGTGAAACATGGCCGGCGTCAGCGGCAGGAATGGCTCGGTCTCTCTTTTTTTAGCCACGCTATCACCTCATTGCCCCGTAGCAAGCCCGTTTGCACTTATCTATCGTTCCATGGAATACTATATCGTGATACGTTATAATTCAAGCGCAGGTTCCCCGCCAAGCACAAGAATCTCTAACATGCTGTTTTCACAGGGCTTGTGTAGCCGCGAAGATGTCGCCGGCAGTCTTCTCTGTCCGCTTCTGGGACGGGGTGTCTCGCAAACGAGCGTTTCTTGCCTTACCCGCCGTACCTCTGGCGGAGACTTCCGGTTCTTGTTAACGTTTCCCTGTTCGCAATTCACCTGGAATCCGGAGAATCACATGTCGACCTTTGGCCTTATAGAATATGCAGACGCAAGCCCCGAAGTTCGCGCCATTTACGACGACATCATGGCCACGCGTAAGACGGATTGGATCAACAATTTCTGGAAGGCCATCGCGCACGACCCCACCACATTGAAACGTACGTGGGAAAGCATCAAACAGATCATGGGCCCCGGCGCTCTCGATCCTCTGACCAAGGAACTCCTGTATGTCGCCGTTAGCGTGACGAATAATTGCCACTACTGCATCGCTTCCCACACGGCGTCGGCATTCAAAAAGGGGATGACCGACGCGATGTTTGCCGAACTGCAAGCGGTCATCGGCATGGCCAACGAGACGAATAAGCTAGTCACAGGCTACCAGGTGGAGATTGACGAGCAAATTCGCCCGCCACTGAATCGTTAGACCAGTTTCCGCCCACAACACGGCTGGCCTTCAGGACAGGTGTTTCCGGCTTGGTACGCACGTACTATGGCTGGAAAGGATGGCCCAACAAGAACATATAAAGGTTCGGGGATAGCCCTGCACTGTTTCAGGGCTGAACAAAAATTTTCTGTCCAAGCGAGCGTCTTATGGCGACAACCAGCAAAGATAATGAAGTTTTAATCGCCCCCCCAGAGACAGCCACGCAGGCTTCCGCTAAGCCTGCGCCGCGCTTTGACGAGACGGCCACCGGTAGTCGGCCGCAGCCTGTCGCGCTGGAAATTCCAGTCACGGTGAATGGTGCTCGTGCTGTCGAGGGCACGGACAAGCGCGAGCCCTTCTCGGAAACCACCAAGACGGTGCTGGTCTTCGGCAACGGCGCAGTGATCCGGCTAGGTTCGCCTGTGGCCGCAGGCCAACTGCTTTTTCTGACTAACGAAAAGACGAAAAAGGAAGTGGTTTGCCAAGTCGTCAAATCGAAAAATTACAAAAATGTGAGTGGCTACGTGGAACTGGAGTTTACGGAGCCGGTAGTCGGTTTCTGGGGAATGCGTTTTCCCTCCGACCGCATCGGCACGGCGGCTCCTGCTTCGGCACCCACGACAACAGTGCCGCCGGCAGTCAAATCCGTGAGCCCGGTTGTCAGCTCCGCACCAAAAATTCTTGACGTCAAACCGGCCCAAATTCCGTCACCCCAAATTCATGCGGAAGTAAAGCCTGCGCCGCAGCCGAGGCCGGCAGAAGTCTTAACAGCTCAACCTCAAGTGTCAGTTCCGCCGCCGAAACCACAAACCGTGCCAGTCCAAAATGCCGTAGTAGTAGCCGCGCCGATCGCTAAACAGCCTGACGTCCCGGCTATTTCAGCGCCCCCATCTGCTTCCTCGCTGGCGTCTTCCCTGGCAAGTCTCTTGAGCGCTCCCGAACTGCCGCCGGCCGTTGCACCAGCCAAGCCCCCAACGGCCTCACTTTCCTCAGAAAGCAAAGTGCAGCCGGCGAGCGTTCCCACGCAAGGTTCCACCGAGGATCTGAAACTGCAGGCCGCGCGCCTTCAGGAACAGCTGTCCTCTCTGCTCTTTAGCGCAGCCCCGACGGCAAACTCGATTCCACCCGCGCCGGTCACGCCCTCGCTCGATCCCAAAACCGTTTCTAGCGTAGCGGCGAAGGTTCTCGAGATTGCAAAGCCTGAGACCGCGCCGGTTAGGACCGTATCGCCGGCAAAAACTCTTCCTGCTCCTATCAAGTCATCCCTGGACACAGAAGAGGTCAAAATTCCGTCATGGCTCGAGCCACTCGCTCGCAACGCGGCTGCTTCCGCACCGGTGCCAGAATCTGCCGAGCGCGAAAAGACCAAACACTCGTCCGAAATTACTGAGGTCCTGCAGCAATCCGTGAAACCACTCTCCTTAACCTCGGTGGAGAACATTCCCGAGTCCGCGCTTCCCGCTGTCGGCAGCTTGCTCCCGCTGGATGAACCGGTCATTACACACGAGCACTCATCGGGTGGCTCGAACAGAGGCGTCCTGTACGGCGCAATTGCTGCGGGAGTGCTCCTGGTTGCGGGAGGCGCATGGTATCTGTCGCGTCCAGCTAACCCTGCCCACGGCGCGGCCGTATCTTCTACGAGTTCGCCAATCTCTGCGGCGAGCCCCACGACCCCTCCGATTTCTGTGGCTCAGTCATCTGCGCCAGTGTCGCTGCCGGCCGCGCAAAACTCGACGGCCGCGCCTGGATCAAACTACGCTTCGAACTCCACACCGGCTTCATCCGCGCCTGCGTCCAACGCGACGCCTACAAAATCCTTGATGACACCGCAACCCATTCCGGCGACGCGGGACAACACGCGCGGTGCAGGTACTCCGATTCCCGCTGCTGCAACGGAGCGCATCTCCCGTCCCCCCGCGGAACCTGAGCCAAAAAAGGCAGCCCTCGGCGAAGTCCATCTGGCCAGTCCAACGATGAATCGCCCTGCCGCCGCCCAGGTTGATGGTGCCGAAGCGCCCACAATTTCTTCGGGGAACGCGGACGCAAATGGAACGGCGATGGAACCCGGCCTCACGGCGATCAGCGGAAAACAGCCCGCAGCTCCGGAAGTGCCGCTTCCCGTCGGGGGCGACGTAAAATCGGCCAAATTGATTAGCTCGGTTTCTCCCACGTATCCGATTCTGGCGAAAAACCAGCACGTTTCCGGCGACGTGCTTATCGATGCGTTGATCGACACAAACGGGCACGTCACGACGATGAAAGTGATTTCCGGCCCCGCGCTGCTGCAGCAAGCCGCTAGGGATGCGGTGCGTCAATGGAAGTATCAGCCGGCAACTCTGGATGGCAAAGCGGTGCCGATGCATTTGACGGTAACGCTGCAGTTCCGTCCAGAATAGTCTGTTCTTGCACGTTCCTCTGTTGTAGCAACCGATACCGCGGCGATGCGCTACCTCTGACTGTCTGCGACGGGAAAGACTCGCGGCAGCCGTAGATCCACGGCTGGCAATGCAGGAAATGCTGCGTGAGGTTCGCTCTGATACCAGTAAGCTACGGAATAAAAGTTGTCGCCGCGGTCGTTGGCGTGGCCGTGTTCAATTGTCGCGTGCAGAGACTTCGTAAACGGTATCGGAGAATCCAGATGGAATCGGTAGACCGACCAGCGTCCGCCCTGAAGCTCCGCGCCAACAACCGGCGCTCCGTATAGGCCATAGGCAAAAGGCTTGCCCCCAAAATCCCAAGCCCCCAGAAAATAATCTTCCGAACCCGTTCCGTTTATAGATGGAAGCTTTTCGCCATCCACAAAAAACATGTCATCGCCCTCTCCCCACCATCCATCCTGGTTTTCGACCACCGACATCGTCACGCCCGCAAAGTGCCCGCGTCCTTCAGCTTCCACCCACACGTAATTCTCTTTGCCGTCGAGATTGACCTTGTTATCAGGGTAGGCGTGGTTCGGAGCCGCCTGGCGGTATTGCGCGTGAAAATAAAGCGTATCCGGCGGCAAAGCCACTTTGTAGGCGCGCATATCGATATTCCAGTAGACGGCCTCCGCCTTCTGACGTCCTTCGTTCGTAAGCGTGATACGCGCATGTTTTTGAAAAGGCATCGGGAAAAAACTGTTTAAGGCTTTGTCTCCCCCCACAGAAAGCGGGATGGACTGGTACAGATGATATTCAGCAAGCCCCAATCCAAAAAAATCGCCGACTGGAGCTTCGACGCTCGGCGAACTCTCGCCGTCCCAATACATGCGAAGCACCATTTTTTTCAGGTGAAAGCGCTCATCGCTCGCGATGGTAATCCAGACATGAGAAATTTCGCCCGGGCCCGCTTCGTCCAGCAGAGTCAGCGACTCTCCCGCCGCGAGCGGCCTGTAGTCGTCGTTCCCGCCCGTCCGGTCGTAACTTGAGATTCGTTTTAGAACGTAGGCATGGGGTTTAGTGAGCTGAGAGAGCAAATCGCCGGGCGCCTGGCCGAAGGCCATTTCCGGCACAATCGATACAAGAAATCCGAGCAGAACAAGAATTGCGCGATTCATTTCTGATCTCCGCTAAACCGGCACTCTCTCAAAATTGGCCGGATTATAGCAGAGCAAGCTGTTTAGCCCTTGTTTGCGATTCGGATTCTGCTAGACTGGCGCCGCTTTGCCTGCCACCACTCGAAGGCATTTTCTTGCAAAATCCGCCGCCGCGGCAGCTTCGGCGATGCTGTGGCCGGGTTCGAAGTCCGCGATGGCGGGGATCTCCGTGCCCAATCTGCAGTTTCCCGCTTCACCCCGCGATCGCATTGCCATCGCCTCCTATCCCTTCCGCGAAGGCATCGCAGGTGCTCACGACAAGCCCTACCCCTCCACTGTCCCTAAAAAGGACTTGAAGAATTTCTTTGTCTTCGTCAAATCGCGATTCAATATCAACAAGATCGAGCCGTGGAGCGAGCATTTTCGCTCCATCGATCCCAAGTTCCTCAACGAGCTGCGCGGCCTCGTCGAAAAATCCGGCGGCGCCATCGTAAATATTGCGGTGGATGGCGAACACAGCCCCTTCGCCGCCGATAAATCCGAGCGCGATCAAGCCGTCGCCTTCAGCAAAAAGTGGATCGATATCGCCGCATCCGTCGGCTCGCCCAGCATCCGAACGAACATGCCGCCAGCGAAAGACTCGAAGCCAGACGCTGCTCGTGCTGCAGACACTCTCGCTCGCGTAGCGGAATATGGCGCCGCGAAAAACATCCTCGTCAATCTCGAAAACGACAATCCCATCAGCGAAGATCCCTTCTTCGTCGTCAGCGTCATCGAAAAAGTGAACAATCCCTGGCTACACGCCAATCCCGATTTCGCCAACACTCTCACCACCGGCAAGACCGATTACGCCTACAAGGGAATCGCGGAAATGTTCAAGCACGCCTACAGCATCTGCCACGTCAAATCCATGGAAGCCGACGAAAAAGGCCAACTCGTTCACGTCGATATGGCCAAGACTTTCAGCATTCTCAAGTCCAGCAATTACAAGGGCTATTGCTCCATGGAATTCGACAGCCCCGGCGACCCCCATCAAGGCACCACCGATCTCATCGACCAAACTCTCAAATTCCTGGCTTGAAACCACCAAGCCGGTCAGCTCGAATTAAGCCCCATCTTTCATCCGCCCTTCCATCTTGTCATCCCGACCGCAGTGGGGGACCCCTCCCCCGGTTTTTTCGTAAGTGTTGATTCTAAAGAGTTTTAAGTCCTGTGTTTTGGAAGTGTTCATTCTAAAAGGGTTGTGGGAGCATTTTGCGTAAGTGCGGATTATGAAGGACTTAGTGATTCGTGAGTGGTGACTCGTGACTGGTGGAAGAGAGAGAACCGGTGCGGTGACCGGTGACCTGTGATTCGGGGCGGCGAGATTTTGGCTTGAAGAAGCCGACCCCCACCCCCCGGTGTTTTTTGTAAGAGTGGCAGACAAAGGACTTAGGCTTGACGCGGCGTCAAGGGCGTCAACGAAAGATACAAGGTTACGAGTTGAAGGATCAGGGTTGAACGGGGAAAGACTCGGAGAGCTAAACACCCCGAGCCGCTCGGGGTGAACTCCGACGCCCCGATAGGGTCGGGGTAAACGCCGTACACAGAGGTCAGAAACGGGGACGGATTTAGAGATAGAGGCGGGGTTGGCGGCGAGCCCTTCGTTCCTCAGGATAAACATGAGGAATGGTAGCACGGATTTCGATTACTGTAAAGGTAATGGTACTATTATTTATCATTCGAACGTGAGACGGGGAAGTGGAGTGGATGGAAGGGGTTGGCGGGAATTTGCGAGTTTGGTGAGACAGATTACGTCCCGTCTGTCCCGGTCTCCCGTCCCGGTCTCCCACATGTTTCCCATGTTTCGGGGCCACACGCCCTCTTGGGTTTCTTGGCGCTAGCGGCTGCTCGCTAGCTTGGGCTTACCACACGCCGACGTTGAATACGTTGTTTGCGGAATCTACGATCACGGACACTTGGCGACTGCTGAATTGATAGATGTAAGCCGGACGACCATTGGGGAGCTTTTGCTTTTTGTAATTCTTCCCGAGAGTTTTCTTGACTTGTTCCCATGAAACGACAGTTCGATAGTAAAAGTATGCAGCGCCAACCTTTTGCGTGCTTCGATAGATGTTTAACTCAATTGTTCCCATGCCAGAATATGGGATGCTGTACTTATAGATGTCGCCCGTTACGGCGTTATTGAAAACTCCATCGCGTCTGTCTAGCGGGGGGCCGAGTTCCAGTTCCGCATCTTGCTTAGTCCAAATCCCTATCTTAGTGGAAATATATGTGAGCGGGTCTGCTTTCATCGCTTGGGAAGGATTGGGCGCTGATGTGGGCTGAATACCGGGAGCGTTCTTGGCTTCAGGAGAGGAAGACTTTGATTCGGCTACTGTCTTGGGCTCTTCCGGTTCATATACCGATTCAAGCGGATGAGTTTGCGTTGAACTCAGCATTCCGGCTGCGTAATCAATTGGAATCGCAAAATTCAGGTTTTGGCCTTCGGAAATTGTAGCTTCAACAATAGCAATGACTTCACCTGAAGAGTTGAAGACTGGACTTCCCGAGCTACCATGACTTATAGGGGCTGAGAGTTGGAAAAGCTTGTAGCCGTCCATTTGACGAACGCCGCTCAGAATTCCGTCGGACAGAGTATTCTGAAAAACCCCTAGTGGGTTTCCCAAGGTGTAAAGCTTGTCTCCCACTTATGCGGCGTTTGAACGGCCCAGCTTGACGAACGGTTGATTCACCACCTTTATCTTTATCAGGGCGATGTCTTTGCGCTTATCTACATCTATAACCTCAACTGTGTCGTATGCGTCCTCGTTTGCTAACCTAACAGTCGCCCGCTTTGAATGCACGATCACATGGAAATTGGTCAAAATTCGCCCGTCAGCACTGACAAGGAAACCGCTGCCCGAGCCTGACACCTTACCGTCATCACCATAGGTTTCGATCAGGACGACAGCCGGAGAAGACAACTTGTATATGTCTCCTGGCCCAAGCTGCGGAGGTTGGTTTTGAGTGGTCTGCCCTTGAACCAGACAGGGAATGAGGAAGAGAGTAAGCGCGGGGAGAAACCGAGTTAACATCGTGGCCTCCTAGAAGAGCAAACTTGGAGCGAAGGCATTTGATGTTTATAACACAAATGACTTTTGCTTCCCGGTGATAATAAGGGATGTGGTGATCAACTAGTCTGCAAATATCCACGATCTCGCTCTCGGGTTGCGTGGCGTCGGTGTCGGTTGGGACCGAGGGGGACAGACGGGACGTAATCCGTCTCATCAAACTACAAAATTCCCGGCAACCCCTTCCATCCTCTTCACTTCCACGCCATTCACTTGTTTTACCCCGTTTAATCGCGTAAACTTGGAGAGTAAGTTAGAACGATTGCCATGAGCGAAAAACAGCTAAAAGAGTTCCTCGAAACAATCGAGCGCGTTCGGCAAGCGAACCCGTCTCCGGAGCAGAAGCGTAAGTTTCTGGTCGATGCAGGATTTTATACCGAATCCGGGGAACTGACCGAACACTACCGCCCTGTCGAAATCCCCGCCGAAGCCTAGAGTCAGGTGCACGAGCTTACTTCTTCGTTTGTCCTCGGCTATCACGGCTGCGACCGCGCCGTTGCTGAGAACCTGCTGCAAAACAAGCCGTTTCAGGTAAGCGAAAATGACTACGATTGGCTAGGGTCCGGTGTCTATTTCTGGGAATCGAACCCAGCAAGAGCGTTGGATTGGGCGAAGCATCTTCAGAAATTCCGAAAGGATGCCCCCAACCGGATCTCGGAGCCATACGTTGTCGGAGCCATCATCGATCTGGGCTATTGCCTCGACTTGGCGTCCACGGCTGGCATCGAATTTGTTAAGGCCGCATACCTGATGTTCGAGGACTATGTCCACGAGAGCCGTCTTGTCATGCCGATAAATCACGGCGGAGAGGATCTCCTGCAGCGTCGTCTAGACTGCGCCGTCATTAACCACATTCATGAGATCAATAAGCGTGCGGGCAAGAAGCCCTTTGAATCGGTTCGAGGCGTCTTTTTTGAAGGGAAGTCTATATATGCGACTTCAGGCTTCTACGAGAAAACTCACATTCAAATCTGCGTCCGGGAATTGTCGAACATCAAAGGCGTCTTTCGCGTTCCTGCCGACCAACTAGAATCTAGATAGCGCCCCGGCACTCCCGAATCTAGCGAGTGCGCAGCGACTCCGTCCTCTTCTTCCTACTCGCTACTCACCATTCACTACTCACTGTCTTTTCCCGTCTCACCAAACTACCAAATTCCCGCCAACCCCTTCCATCCACCCCACTTCCACGTCTCACGTTCGAATGATAAATAATAGTACTATTACCTTGACAGTAATCGATATCCGTGCTACCATTCTCCATGTTCATCCTGAGGAACGAAGGGCTCGCCGCCAACCCCGCCTCTATCTCTAAATCCGTCCCCGTTTCTGACCTCTGCGTACGGCGTTTACCCCGACCCGGTCGGGGCGTCGGAGTTCACCCCGAGCGGCTCGGCGTGTTTGGCTCTCCGAATCTTTCCCCGTTCAACTCCAATGCTTCAACTCGTAACCTTACATCTTTCGTTGACGCGCTTGACGCCGCGTCAAGCATAAGTCCTTTGTCTGCCACTCTTACGAAAAACACCGGGGGGTGGGGAGGGGCCCCCTCTTTCTCTGCGTACTCTGTGCCCTCAGCGTTAAAATCCATCCGCGCCCTGCCCTCAACCGATCCGCTCAACGCCCCCCGCTCTCTTTCTTCTTTGCCTTTCGACTTTAGACTGTCGACTGTCAACCTTCTTTCTCCTATCTCCTTTAGAATCCGCACTTACGCAAAATGCTCCCGCAACCCTTTTAGAATGAACACTTCCAAAACAAAGGACTTAAAACCCTGCAGAATCAACACTTCCATAAAAAGGGGGAGGGGGCCCAGGAAAAGCTCCAGCGTTACACCCCGCCGCCGCTAAGCTTCCCGGCAGCTTTTCTTCTAGTCCGTAAGCCGGACGATCTCAATGCTTCCGCCATCGCAACCGCTTTGGACAACTCGGGAAGCCCCTATCTCTTGCGGCGAAGGTACGAGGTTCGTATACTGGCGGCCCGGCCAAAAGTCGCGTCTGGCGGTCCGGTTCACTAAGTTCCTTGCAACGGGGTAGCCCGCCAGCCTCTCTCTTGGTCCTGCAAATCGGTCCTGAGTTCCACTTCAGTGGCCGAACTGTGGATGGCTGATTGCTTTCGCTGCCGTGGCAACTTCAAAGGAGAGTTCCGCATGTCGCAAGCCCCAGTACCGGAAGAGATGAATGTCTACCAAAACGCCGAAGCGCGTTTTGAAGTGGCCGCACAAAAACTGGGACTTGAGCAAGGTCTCTACCGCTATCTGAAATATCCCAAAAAAGAAATCACTCTTTACATTCCCGTTGGCATGGACAATGGCCAGCTCGCCGTCTTCACCGGCTACCGCGTGCTTCATTCCACCGTCCGCGGCCCGGGCAAAGGCGGCATCCGTTTTGCTCCTGACGTTTCTCTCGACGAAGTCCGCGCTCTCGCCACTTGGATGACCTGGAAATGCGCGGTCGTCAACATTCCCTTTGGCGGCGCAAAGGGCGGCATCATTTGCGATCCCCGCAAACTATCGCGCGGTGAATTGGAGCGCCTCACGCGCCGTTACACAGCCGAACTCGCCGATTGGCTGGGTCCAGAGCGCGACGTTCCCGCTCCGGACATCGGCTCGAACGAGCAGACCATGGCTTGGGTGATGGACACCTACGCCATGCATGTCGGCGAAGCCACCACTGCCGTAGTCACCGGCAAGCCCATCGAACTCGGCGGCTCCGCCGGACGGCGCGAAGCTACGGGTCGCGGCGTCATGATTTGCTGCGACAAAGCGCTCGCCAAACTCGGCATAAAAAAAGAAGGCTGCCGCGTTGTCATCCAGGGCTTCGGCAACGTAGGCTCGCTTGCGGCCGAGCTGATGCAACGAGCCGGCTACAAAATCGTCGGCCTCGCGGACATCGGCGGCGGACTTTATAACGAAAAAGGGTTCGACGTCCCGAAAGTAATCGATTGGGTCTACACCCAGAAAAAATCGCTCCAGGATTTCCCCGGCGGCGGCACGAAAATGACAGCCCGCGACGTGCTCTTTCAGCCCTGCGAAATCGCCATCCCTGCTGCGATTGAAAATCAAATCACTGAGCAGAACGCGCACCAGGTCCAGGCTCGTATCCTCTGCGAAGGTGCAAATGGCCCTACCACGTGGCAGGCCGACGCGATCGTCGATGCCAAGGGCATCTTCACGGTGCCCGATATCTTGGGCAACGCCGGTGGCGTGACCGTCAGCTATTTCGAATGGGTTCAGGATCGCCAGGGCTTCTTCTGGCGCGAAAGTGAAGTGAACGAGCGCCTTCTGGACGTCATGGAAAACGCTTTCGACGGCGTCGTTAGCTATGCGGAAAAGCACAAAGTCAACAATCGCATCGCCGCCTATATGCTTGCGATTGACCGCGTCGGCAACGCTCTAAAGTTACGCGGTATTTACGCCTAGTGTGATAAAGTGCGCCTCGGGTTTCCGGCCGCTCGGGACCCAAGAGTTGGATCGTCCTGGGGGCAGAGAAGTCGCTCAGGTTACCTTCTGAGCGAGGAAGAATTGCGCGCAATGAACACAAGCTCGCTCTGGCCCACCCACGAAAAAAGCGAAGACCAGCACCGCCGCGACATTTGCACCGTCGGCAAGTGGATGTACGAGCGCGGCTTCATCGTAGCCTGCGAAGGCAACATCTCCGTCCGTCTCGACGACAACCGCATCCTCACCACTCCCACTTGCATGAACAAGGGAATGCTCGAGCCGCAAGACCTGGTGGTTACCAGTCTTGAGGGCCGCCAGCTTGCCGGCGAACGAAAGTTTTCGTCGGAAATCGCCATGCACTTGCTCTTTTACCGCATGCGCCCCGATGTGAACGCCATCTGTCACGCTCATCCCCCGACGGCTACCGGTTTTGCGGCCGCCGGCCGCCCGCTGAACCAGGCTCTTTTGCCGGAAGTAATCATTGGGCTCGGGCAAATTCCGCTCGTCCGCTATGCCACTCCAGGCACACCGGAGCTCAGCGACGCCATCGAACCCTTTGTCCCCCATTATGATGCTTTGCTCCTGGCGAATCATGGCGCCGTTACTTGCGGCCCCGATTTATTGACCGCATTCTTCCGCATGGAAACGATCGAACACTTTGCCAAGATCGTGCTCTCTGCCGAGTTGGCGGGTGGCCCTGTTCTTCTCTCCAGCCGCGAAGTGGCCAAGCTCATGGCGGCGCGCGCTCGATATTTTGTCACTCCACCCCCCGGCGGCGGCGCCGAGCTTCCGGAAACCAACGACACCAGTGAGTCCTCGGGAACGCACGTCTCCCTCACCCGCAACGAACTCGACGCTCTCATTGACGAAGCCGTTCGCAAAGATCGCGCCCGTCGCTGAGCCTGCCGAAAGGCGAGCCACCGCGCTCGACATTTTCTTTATTCAACGCATTCGCTCGTTCGCGGGGCAAGCCTCTTGCTCTTTAACTTGTTGTTTGAAAGAGGCCCCGATTTCTGCTTGAATGAACCCACCGGGAGCCATAATGAAGACATACAATATCTGGGGCTACTTGATTATTTTGCTCTACGCGTTGGCGTGTATGTACTCCGCACCCGCTCATTTGGGGCCTTGGATGGGGTTGTTGATAGGCGGAGTTTATTTTGTTTTTTGCTGGTTTCTTGGCGGCTTGTATTTGGCCGATCTTCTTCACCTGGGCATCGCTCATCGCTCTCTCGACTATAAGGAATGGTTCATAAAATCCGTCACTGTCGTGAATAACATCTTCGGGCTCTATGTGGATCCGATCGCCTGGGTGAATCGCCATCGTTTGCATCACAAGCATGCCGACCATGCCGGAGATCCCAATAAACTTTCCGGCGATGGTTTTTGGCGAACCCTCTATCTCTGTGTGATGCCGTATCAATGCAAGGAAAATTTGGCTGGTGACAGGATTTTGAAGTCCCGGACGTTTCGGCTCGCGGCGAACCCGGTCTTCGCGATCCTTGCTCAAGCCACAAGTCTTTATCTCTTCTGGAAGCTGGTGGGCGATCTGAAGTTTGTGCTAGTGATGTGGTTTGGAATCCGTATTTTCGCGCTATGGGTCAACATGATTCAAAACTATTGGACCCACACGCGATCCTTTGGATACCGGCGGTATCACGATGACGACGACAACGCCATGAACATCGGCGAATGGCTGCCGGTAACGGCCACGTTTAGCGCCTGCCTGCAGAATAATCATCACCACTATGAAGGCCTTCTGCGGCTAAGCCACGACAAATCCGAATACGACTTTGGATTTACTACGGTGAAAGTGATGAAAGCCTTGGGCCTGGTGAAGGCCACGAGCACTGGCGCGCATATACCCGAAGACGTTCCGCTGGGCGCGCTGGACTTTTAAGGCGCTTTTTTCTTTCCCATCTTTATCTTGCCCATAAAGGGCGCAATCGTCTGCCCAAGAAAGCTGGGCGAAACTTCTTCGCCGGCTAGGCCATATTGTTCCGGCCATTCCTCGGGAAAGTAATAAGTCCCAAAAATCTTATCAATCCACGGAAAATGAATCGCAAAATTCTTGTCGATGGACTCTTTTTGAGACGTATGGTGCCAATGATGATATCTGGGCATAACCAGAAACTTTTCGAGCCATTTCGCATTGGGACGGAAATTGCAATGCGTCCAGGTGGCGTGAAGAGTGACAAACACCAAATACCACAGGATGATCGATTGCGAAAATCCAAACATGAGAGGAGCAAGAATAAATCCGCGCACCAGTGTGTCGTCCACAAAGTGGGAGCGTGAGCCCGCGATCCAGTCCAGCGCCTTCGACGAATGGTGAACGGCATGGAAACGCCATAGAAAGGGCACTTTGTGCAAAGCCAGATGAATGAAATATTCAGCGACGTCCGCAACCACGATGGCCAGGAAAAATTGCAACAGCCAGGGCATGCGAGCGATCAGTTGCTGAAGAGCCGGAATGCCCAAATATTTGGTGGCCTGCGTAGCGGGCAATAAAACCAGAAAAGATAAAATCTGAATCGGCAGATGCGTCGACATGAAATAAACCACGTCCTGGACCCACCCTTTTCGGAAGGTTCCTTGTTCCGGATACTGCGGCCAGATTCTTTCGAGCGGCACGTAGATAAGCGCCATCAACAGCAAATCCAGCAAGAACCAGTCCATGCCGATGGTGATGCCATTGAGTTTGTTCCCATTCAACTTACGCTCGAGCCGCCCCAGGCGGTTGCCGCGATGGCGAGCAGCATTCCCGTCAACGCCAGAGTCTTTTTCTTGCGCAGCAAAGAAGAAAGACACCGAACGCCACTGCCGCCACGATGAGGAATTGAATTAGGAGACGTATTACGTGCAGCGAGTACAATGCGGACGAAATTCGGCAGAGGTCAGAAATTGGGGAAAATGCAGGCACAAAACTCCGCCGAAGGCCAGAAATCCAAAAAACACTGACAATATCCCGCTCCACCAGCCCGTCCCAAAGCCGGTAGACTCGGCATCGCCAAAAAATTCATTAATTTTTTGCTCGATCACGGCTTCTCTTAGTTTAGGTTCTGATGGAGAAGCGGGCAAAGAATTTAGTGTGGGATGCCTACAACACGGCACTTCCATTTTGTAGCCGCAATCAGAGGAGCTGTTATTGTTTAATACTGTTTAGCGGGGATTTCGCGCATCCTTACATGAAAACTTTGCTGATCGTCATTCTGGGAATCGTCCTTGGCGTCGTAGCCATAGCCATTCGTTTGCTCGGCCTCATTCCTTGGGGGCGAGGCAATTCTCGACCCAGCAATGCAGTGAGGAGTCAGTTTCTGCTAGTAGTAGGCGTCGTATGTTTTGCGATGATCTTTTTGTGGTTTTGGTTCGTGATGAAGACACAGTAGGACCATAATTGAAAGACCCGTGCCTAGTCCTGCCTTGGCCATCGCTCCGAGCAGTGTGCCGTGGTATCTTGCTGGGAAAAGATCATGTGCATTTCAGAACCCAAGTCTGATAGTCCGAATGCCTCGCGGAAGGGGCACGACCAACCTGCGGTTACTTCGGTACATGGCTGGCGCTATCACCACATCGGCATCCCGACTGACGTTCCTCGACCCGGCGAATATTATCTAAAACAATTCAAGATGTACGTCTCCGCGTTTGAGACGAGCCCTTGTGGCATTCAATGGATGCGCTTCGAGCCCGATAGCCCCGTGCACGCCTTAATTCAGTCAGTCCCTCACATAGCGTTTGAAGTAGACGACCTTCAGGCCGCGATGGAAGGAAAGGAAATTCTCACTGCACCGAATTCGCCTTCGGAAGGCGTTACGGTAGCGATGATCCTGGATAGCGGCGCGCCGGTTGAGCTACTCGAATTTCGGCGTGATCTGAAGTAGCGGCCCACCCCGCCAAATCGTTGACAGGCGAACAAAAGGCGGCAATACTGGCTTTCCATGATTGGCCAGCTTCGCGGACGCCTCGCCGAAAAACGCCCGAATCAGGTTCTCGTCGATGTTGGCGGCGTTGGCTATCTCGTCCAGGTTCCGCTCTCTTCCTTTGCCGCCCTTGGCGAGCTCCATACAGAAGTCACTTTGCTCATCCACACTCACGTCCGCGAAGACGCACTGGCCCTTTACGGCTTCGTTTCCTCTCGCGAAAAGCATCTTTTTGAAATGCTCCTCTCTGCTTCCGGCGTCGGCCCCACGCTCGCGCTGAAAATTCTCTCTGGCATGAGCGTCGAGGAACTCGTCCCTGCGATCCGTGGCAACGATGTGGCCCGCCTGACAAAAATTCCCGGTGTAGGCCGCAAAACCGCCGAGCGCATGGTCGTCGAATTGAAGGACAAGCTCGAAGCCGTTGTCCTGGAATCCCAGAAGCCGGCCGCCGCTTCGCCCGCGGGAGCAGAAGCCGACGTGGTCTCCGCCCTCGTTAATCTAGGCTACGACCAGCGCGCAGCCGAATACGCTGCGAGCGAAGCCAAGGGGGAGGCCGGCACGACGAATTTTGAGAAGTTGCTCCGAGCGGCGCTGCAATCACTCGCCGCCCCAAAGGGCCGCACGAGTCATGCAGGTGTGTAGAGAACCTCTAGTGGCCGACCTTGGTCGGCCAGCGGTCTCAGATTCAAGGAATTTTGAATAATGCCGGACGCTAGCGCCAAACGAATGCCAGACCGAAGCCAACCACACCGAATTGTCTCCGGCGCTCCCTACGAAGAAGACGCGCGCATCGAGGCCAGTGTCCGCCCCAAACGCCTCGACGAATACATCGGCCAAAAGCGCGTAAAAGAGAACATCTCTATCGCTATTGAAGCCGCTCGTACCCGCGGCGAAGCTTTGGATCACGTTTTACTCTACGGCCCGCCCGGACTCGGGAAAACCACACTGGCCCAAATCATCGCCAACGAATTGCAAGTCCCCATCAAAACCAGCGCCGGCCCCTTGCTCGAACGCAAAGGCGACCTCACCGCGATTCTCACCTCGCTGGAAGCGAAAGAAGTTTTCTTTTTGGACGAAATCCATCGCCTGCAACCCGCAGTGGAAGAAATTCTCTACCCCGCGATGGAGGATTTTCGCGTTGACCTCATCATCGGCCAAGGCCCCGGCGCACGCATCCATCCATTTCCGTTGGGGCACTTCACGCTCATCGGCGCCACCACCCGCGCCGGGTTGATCACCGCGCCGCTGCGTTCCCGCTTCGGCATTGTCCACCGCCTGGATTTCTACGAGCCCGAGGATTTGCTAATCATCCTTCACCGCTCCGCCAAAATCCTGAATATCCAGATGGATGAAGGCGGCGCCGAAGAAATTGCGCGTCGTTGCCGCGGCACACCGCGCATCGCCAATCGCCTTCTCCGGCGATCCCGCGATTTTGCGGAAGTCCGCGCCGACGGCCGCATCACCCGCGCCGTGGCCCAGGAAGCCTTGGCTATGCTCGGCATCGACGAAAGCGGGCTCGACGAAGTTGACCGCAACCTGATGCTCGCTCTTCTGGATAAATACGGCGGCGGACCGGTTGGACTCGGCACCCTCGCTGCCGCCCTTTCCGAAGAAGAAGACGCCATCGAGGAAATCTACGAACCCTACCTCATGCAGATTGGATTGATTGACCGGACCCAGCGCGGCCGCGTAGCCACGCCACGGGCGTACGAGTATTTCGGCAAGGAACTCCCGAAGCGCCAGCCGCGCCTCTTCTAAAGATTGTCTGAAAATGTTTGAGAACCGCCGAACTCATCCTAGGACAGTTATTCCAGCCGAAACGGCTGCAGCCCGGAGATCGCCATCGAGTGTGGCCAGCGGGAAGTTCGAGCGCCTTGCCAGCTCCAGATATGCGGCATCGTAAACGCTTAACTGGTGCTTCTCTGCGAGTCCCACCATCGCTGTGAATACCGTGCTGTCACCCGTCATGTCGGTGTAAATCGGCAGCGCGCGGAGCACTGCAAAATTTTGATCCATCCCTTGGTTTGTCAGCCTGCCACGCCGCATCGCGATCACAAATGAGTTTGCGACTTCTAACGCCCAATGTCGCGGTACTAAAATTTCGCTACCCGAAGTAAGTTGGTCAAAAAGTGCTTCAACCCATCCGATCGACTCGTCGCGAAAACACCATGCCAACGTGGCGGATGCGTCCACCACAAAATTGGCCATCAGTACTTCCGGCCCTCATTGATCAGGTCCTTGATTTTGATCCCGTTCAGGCTCTGATTCTTTCGCAGCTCGGCCATTCTTGCGACTGCCTCAGCGGGTGTCATTTTCCGCTCGGTGTCGGCTCCGCTGGCTTCTACAGTTTGCCGCGCAAAGGTCTCCAGCGCGCGCTCGATGATCTCTTCCGGAGAAGCGTCTGGGCGCGCGGCAAGTTGTTCTTTCAGCAGTTTTTCGCTTTGTCCAGTCAATCGAATCGTCGTGCTCATAGAACAATTATAACACTTCGCAGTTCACACGTTCCGACTCCTTAAACCCATCCACAGTTTGCTAAACTGCTTTGGCCATGAGCGTAATCGACGAAGTTCTCCAAGCAAACGAACTCTACTCCCGTACGCACGAACTGCGAAGGCTCACGCCTCGCCCCGAGCGCCATCTTGCCGTCCTCACTTGTATGGACACGCGGCTTTCCATCCGCACGCTCGGTCTAAAAACCGGCGACGCGCACATCATTCGCAACGCCGGCGGCATCGTTACCGAGGACACTTTGCGTTCGCTGGTCGTGTCGCACTACCTGCTCGACACCAGAGAGTTCATGGTCATCAATCACACTGATTGTGGCTTGATGCTTACGTCCGAGCAGGATTTGCGTGAACGAATTCAGAATCGCACAGGGACTGCGGCGGTCTCTCCCGCGTTTTTCTACGCTTTCCAGAACATCGACGAAAATGTCCGTCATCAATTGGAGAAGCTCCGCACGCATCCTTGGGTTCCCAAAGACGTCGTCGTGCGCGGCTTTGTCTACGACGTGACGACCGGACGGCTTCGCGAGGTCGCAGGCGGTTGAACCGCGAGCCGGCGCTTGCTGCGGCATCCCAAACGCGCAACGCGAAGGCAATGCCAGATATTAAATTCGGCGTCCGCTATTCGTAGCGCAAGGCGATGATGGGGTCCACGCGCATCGCTCGCCGCGCCGGAATGTAACAGGCCAGGAGCGCCACTCCCGTCAACAGAATCGCCACTCCCGCGAATGTGATTGGATCCATGGCTCCAACGCCGTAGATCATTTTCGTAATGAGTCGGGTCAATCCCAGCGCAGCCAGGATGCCGATTCCCACGCCGACCAGCGTAATGTTCATCCCTTCGCGGAGCACCATGCGCAGCACATCCGCGCTTGTCGCTCCCATCGCCATCCGCACGCCGATCTCCTTCGTCCGCTGCCCGGCCAAATACGAAATCACTCCGTAAATGCCGATCGCCGAAAGCAGCAGCGCCAACCCTGAAAACACACTGAGCAAAATCATCGCCAGCCGTTGCGTGGCAACCGAGCCCTTCACGATTTCCTGCATCGGTCTGACTTCATACATCACCGCGCTGCTGTCCACTCTCTGCGCAGCTTCGCGAATCGAGTTCGTCAGTCCAACCGGCATGCCCGAAGTTCGCGCCGCATACTGCCCGCCATTTGCGAGCAGCGGCCAGAACTTGTCGGGTATCTGCCACACCGAAAGGTAAAGTTCCGCTTGCAAGTTTTCGTGGCCCTTCGAGCCCAGTCCCCAGTGCTCGACATGGCCTACTACACCGACGATTTCCGGACGCATTTCCAGAAACTCCAGGTTGAGACGTTTTCCGATGGGGTCCTCATTCGGAAAATATTTGCGCGCAAAAGCTTGATCGATAAGCACCACGCCCGGCGCGTGCTCATCGTCTCTGTCCGTAAAAGTACGCCCCCGCTCCACAGGAATCTTCATCACTTTGTGATAGTCCGGCGTCACCAGATAAAACATCGCAAACGGCATCTCCTGTTCGCTCGCGGGCTTTGGCCGGCCTTCCACCCAGAACGGCACTTCCGAGTCGCCGGTCATCGGCAGCGACCCGCCCACCAGCGACACCGACTCTACTCCCGGAACCGCCCCCAGTTCCCGCATGCCCTGCCGATACTTCGCACGCAGTTGCTCGGGCGTGATATTCGGAGCGGACGTCGAGGAAATGTTGAATGTCAAAACGTTTCGCGCATCGAAGCCCGGATTGATGCCCCACAGCGCGGCGAGGCTGCGGATCATCAACCCCGCCCCAACGAGCAGCACCACTGCCATGGCCATTTCCGCCGCAACGAAAACGCTTTGCGTGCGGTGCCGCGCTCCGCTCGATCCTCTCCCGCCTTCTTTTAGCGTGTCGTGCATGTCCCGCCGCATGGTTTTCAGCGCCGGAACAAGCCCGAAAACAACACCCGTAAGAATCGACACACCCAGCGTGTATGCCAGTACGTGCCCATCAATCCCGATCTCTTCGGTGCGCGGCAAACTCTCCGGCAGCGCCGCAAGAACCACGCCCGTTCCCCACTTCGCCAGCAGAAGCCCGATCCCGCCGCCAGCGATCCCCAGCATCACGCTTTCCGTCAGAAGTTGCCGAATCACCCGTCCGGGGCTTGCTCCCAGCGCCGAACGAATCGCAAACTCGCGCGCTCTTCCCGTGGACCGCGCCAGCAGCAAATTCGCAACATTCGCGCACGCGATCAGCAGCACAAAACTCACCGCACCCAGCAGCACCAGCAAAATTCCGCGGACATTTCCCACCGCATCCGTTTTCATGGAAATGATCGACGCGCCAACGCCTTTGGCCGTTTCCGGATAAGCGGCCGCGATATTCGCCGTAATCTTTTCCATTTCGGCGCGCGCCTGCGCCTCCGTTACGCCCGCCTTCAGACGCCCGATCGCCGTGGTCCCCATGCCGATACCGCGGTTCCGAAATGTCGAGTCGGTCCACTGCCCGATGGGGACGAACACGTCCGCTGGACTAAACCCGGTGATTCTCGCGGGCCCGACACCAATTACTGTGTATGATTTCCCGTTCAACGTGATGTTCTTTCCCAAGACGTCCGTTGACAATCCAAACTTGCGCTTCCACAGCCCATCGCTGATGATCGCCACGGGAGTGCCACCGGGCAGGTCTTCTTCCGACCGGAAATTCCTGCCCAGCGGCAGTTGGACTTCCAGCGCGGTGAAAAAATCCGCCGATATCATGTGGCCGTGTAGCCGCTCAGGCTCGCCAACTCCGGTCATGTTGTACTCTTCGCTTCGGACGGCGCCCAAAGCCGAAAACGAGTGGCTTTCTTTTTGCCAATCAAGAAAATTCGGATAAGGAATCGAACTCTGCTCAAAATCCGCCGTCTTCTCGTACACCGCAACGAGCCGGTCCGGCTCTGGATAGGGCAGCGGATTCAGCAAAACGCCGTTCACCACCGAAAACAGCGCCGTGTTCGCCCCAATCCCGAGTGCCAGAGTCAAAACCGCTATCGCCGTGAAGCCCGGGTTCTTCAGCAAAACTCGCAACCCATATCGCACGTCTTGCCAAAAATTTGCCATCGTCCACCCCCATCCAACGCCAGGCGCGGAATCTAGACCACCTGCACGTTTTCGCTAAAGAGATACGCGGCCTTCCGCGATTATGTTCCGCAAGGTCTGGACCCAGATTGCCGGGCCGTTTGTAATCAAAGACGCCAAACGATTGGCTTTGTTTCACCCGGGGCCCTGCCTGTGAGTCGAAAGTCGCACTAGACAAAACCCAATAGGCATTCCAGAGTGCGCCTGCGACTGGACTCTCCAGGCTTGTCCGCGCACAATCCCAAAATGCCCATCGTCTATTTGTCGCTTGGTTCCAATGTAGGTGATCGCATGGCCAATCTCCGCGCAGCAATCGACTCACTCCCGCCGGCAGGCGTGCTCGTCAGGCAGGCATCCTCAATCTACGAAACCGAGCCAGTCGACTTTCTCGATCAACCTTGGTTTCTCAACTGTGTCGTGGAGGCCGAAACAGAAATGGAGCCACACGCGCTCCTGCAATCTTTGCGCGCCATAGAATCCCGACTGGGCAGCCAAAAAGAATTTGCAAAAGGTCCGCGTAAACTAGATTTGGATATTCTGCTTTATGGTAATGAAACCATCGCCACGCCCGATCTACAGATCCCGCACGCCCGCATGCTCCAGCGCCGCTTCGTTTTGACTCCACTGGCCGAAATCGCGCCCGACCTTCGACACCCGTCCTGGCCGGCTACAGCCTCAACCCTTCTCGCTCATCTAGCCGACCCAAGCCAAGTCCGCCGTTTGTAGGGGCGGGGCTTGCCCCGCCGTTGGTCGCTATATCCTCGTTTTCCGAAGCGCCCTCACGACGTGCGATGCAACAACAACCGGTGCAAAGTCATCGCTTTAGGGGCAATCGCCTCCAATTCAATCAGGGAAAGCCTGCCCTCTGTAATCTCCCTCCACCGGTAAACTCCCGGCTCGCTCTCCACCACCTCTCGTCCATTCAGATTCCGCAAAAACCCACGCGCATCCGTAATCGCCGCCGTTTCCTTGTACGCCGGTCGAGCCATGGCCTCCACCGCGTAACTGCGCAACAATTTGCTCCAGTAATGTTCAAACAAGTCTCCGGAAGCAAAAATATCGCTCCAGGCCACGTCGCTTCCGTAGGCAACCACCACGCCCACAACGCGCTCACCCTTCAGTCCCAGCGTCGCCCGATTGAATCGCCGCTCCAATTCCGCCACAAACTCATCCACCGAAGCTCCAGCCCGGCTCTGCTCATAGATTTTTCTGTAAGACTGCGTAGGGGCAGCGGTAGCGATCGCATCGCCGATAGCTTCCGAACTTAGCCGCGCAGGCTGCGCTGGTGCCCCGGCCGCAGCTCCAACCCGTGCTGGTTTCGGCGCAGCCAGAGTCCCCGACCGCACCGCGGACCAAACCTCATTCTGGTCCTGTGCCACCGCCGCCTGTTCTCGCACGCTCGGATGCACAATGGTCTTGGATGCCACGAACTGTGAGCTAGCCCCTGTCCAGCGCCCGTGCTCCACGCAAAATACATCCAGCGGCAGCGGGTCCGACCCGACCGGCACAATCCGATCCTTCCCAATGATTCGGTCCTGCTTACCCCCACTCACCAATTCCCCCGCCAGCAGAAGCAACGGTCGCTTACCCCGGTTGATCAAAACCAGCTGGCTGACGCTGGCTCCGCTGCCGTAGGCCGGCGCGGGTATCGGTCTCCCGTCTCGCGACCGAGCCAACCCCGCTGCCCCCTGCTCGCTCACAATCACTTCGCCGCTGGAAAGTCCATCATCCAACGTCAAAAACGGCGAAGTATCCTGTATAGAAGAACTTACGACCGGAAAAATGGTGATGTTTTCGTAGGTCACGGGGTCCAAAAGGCGCCAGTCACCCTCTGGTTTCCCTGGACCTGGATTCGGCGAGGCCCCAATCATGGCCAGTCCTCCCAGAGCGCTAAGCCCGAACAATCCGCTAAAAATGGCACCCAATATCGATCGATCCATATAACCCTCCTTTGCGTTACCCCTCAGGGACGCTACTCGGGCTTAGAACGGCCACGCATGAATCTCTTGCAGCGCCATTGTCCGATCCAGGCAAAAATCTCTTGACCGAGGAATCTTTGTCGCGGCGCTTTTTTGAACTGCTTAACTACTCGGTTCCCTGATATCCTCAGAAACAATTTCCCTGGGTGCAACACTATTTCCTATTGGGCTCTCGGCCATCGTGATCGTAATTGTGAGTTTATAAAGGAGCGCCCCCACCAAAATGAAATGTCCCATATGCCGCAGTCAGCGCGTCCGTCGCTCCAGGTACCGCGGCTATCTGGAATCCGCTCTGCTTGCTCTGCTCTTCATCCGCCCGTTCCGCTGCGTCAGGTGCAACCACCGCTTTTTCCGTTTGTCCTTGCGTTCCAATCCCCGCGCAGCCCCGCATCTAGCTACCCGCCACCAGCAGCGAGTCGGTTCCGCAGCTTAGCTCGTTTCCCGCCGCCCTCTCCCTTCCGCCAGGCCATCCCCTCGGCCCTGGACTTAGCCCCAGCAAGTCCCTCCACGCGGAATCTTCCGAGCAACTCCTAACTCCTTTGTTTTCCGCTCAAACGAAATCTTCCCGCGCACACTTCTCCCCACACCTCTACCTCTTGCCTTGCTCAGGATTTGGAACGAGCTACGGTTTAGGCGGCTGCAATTCATACTCGTGCGGTGGCTCCGCATCCTGCAAGTAGCGCACGAAGTAGTCCCAGCGGCGGCGAGTCATGTAGAGCGTTGCGCTCCCGTAGCCGTGATGCTGGTTGGGCAGAAGCAGAAGGTCGAAGTCCTTGTTGGCCTTAATCAATTCGTCCACGACAAGCAACGTGTTGTACGGCGGCACATTGTCATCCAGCGTTCCATGCGCCAGCAGCAAATGCCCTTTCAGATTTTTTGCCAAATGCTGATTGGCCTGATCGTCATAGTTGGTGGTTCCGTCCGCATTTTTAAGAAGCAATCCCTGGTAGCGTTCGCCCCAATCATCTTCATATTCGCGATTGTCGTGATTTCCCGATTCCGAAATGCCTACTTTGAAAAAATCAGGATAGCGGAACATCGCGTCCGCAGCGGCGTATCCACCGCCGGAATGGCCATACACACCAACGCGATCGATATCGATCCATGAAAACTTCTGCGCCAGTTCTTTCATGCCGGCAATCTGGTCCGGCAAAGTGTTGTCGCCCATGTTTCCGTAATAAAAGTCGTGGAATTTCTTCGATCGCAGCGGATTCCCCATGCCCTCGATCTGCACCACGACGAAGCCCAGTTCCGCGAGAGCCTGGCAATCCTGGCGTGCCGGCGCAAAGCCCCAGAACCCGACGCTGCCCCCCTGCGGCCCGGGATAAATATTGTTGACGATGGGATATTTCTTGGCGGGATCCAGATTTGTCGGCTTGTACATCAGCCCATAAATGTCCGTCGCGCCATCCCGTGCTTTTACCGTTATGGGAACGGGCGGCTGCCACCCCGCGGCCAGGAGCTTCGAGATATCCGTCTTCGCCACGGTCGAGATCAGCTTGCCGGCCTCGTCGCGCACAACCGCCACCGCCGGAACATCCGGCTTCGAGTAGCTATCAAAAAAGTAGCGTCCCGAAGTCGAGAAACTGACGTCGTGGTTGCCGTCTTCGGGCGTCAGCAAGGTCAGGTTCTTGCCGTCCAATCCGATGCGATAGAGATGCGCGAAATAAGGATTGCGTCCTTTCTCGCGACCTCCCGCAAGAAAATATGCCGCACGATTCTTCTCATCCACGCGCAGCAGTTGTGTGACGACCCAATCGCCGGAAGTAATTTGGTTCTTCAGCTTTCCCGTTGCGAGGTCGTAAAGATACAAGTGTCCCCAGCCATCCCGCTCGGAAAACCAAATCGCTTCGTTCGTCGCCGGCAAGTAGTGCCAATTGACGCGGCCCCAACCCGATTCATATTGCGTAACGGAAGTCTCCTCGAACACATCGCGCACCGCACCCGTCGCGGTATCGGCCACTCGAAATTGCTCGTGCTTGTGGTCGCGCGAAGTTGAAACGAAAGCCAGATGTGCCGCGTCCGGACTCCATTCCACGTCGTCCCAGTCGCTGCCCCGGCATTCCACGTCGTCGCATAGCGTCGTTCGGTGCTGGTCTGGTGGAAGCTTCAGACGAATTACTCTGTGGGCTTCGAGATCAATCACCACGCGCTGAATCGTGGTCACCACGTCATCGCCGGGCAGCGGATACTTCCACGCCTGCAACACCGGATGCCCGACTTTTGTCTCCACAAGATACATTTCGCCGACGCCGCGCTGGTCTTGCTGAAAGGTGGCGATTTTCCTGGAGTCCGGCGACCACAGCAGAACCGGCCGGTCGCTGTGAATCCACCCTGCGTTGTCGGTCGCGTAGCCGAAGTCCTTGATCCCGTCCGTCGTCAACTGTGTCTCTTTGCCGCTCGCAACATCCCGCACCCACAGGTTGTACTCCCTTATGAACGCCGCGAGCTTTCCATCGGGCGAAAGTTCCTCTTCGGCCGGCGGGCCGGCAGGCTTGGTGGGCTTTGCCTCTGCATGGCACACATTCGCCTGCAATCCGCACGTCCAATGTTTGCCTTTCACCTGAAACGAAATCGAGTTTCCATCGGTAGAAAACTCAAACGTAGTGAAGGGAAGATGCGCCGCGTCGTAGGTGGCTCCGGCCGTGGCGGAAAGTGCGGCCGCAATTTTTGCGTGGTCAAACGCCGGTTGTCGCGTGCCATGCGCGGCGTCAAAAACCACAAATTCGCTCCCTGCGAGGCCCAAGTCGCGGAATAAGTAGCGCTCCCCGGAAACCCACTTGCCGCGCGCGTCGTGAAACACCAGCGGCCGCGTGTTGTAGGCCATGAATTTTTCCGCGCGTTTATAGTCTTCCGCTGTAAATACGCGCGCCCCAGTGGCGCTACTCTGCTGCGCCACCGCCGGAAATGCTGCGCATATGGCGAGCGCCGCATGCAGGGCAACTCGAGACAGGAGAGAAGGCACGGCAAACGGAAGTCGCATTTAGGATCCTCGTTGGATCGGGCAATGGATTGGCCGGCCATTCCCGAGAGATTGAACGCGGTAGCATCGCGCCTGCAAGGCATGGAAGTCAAGCCGCTCGCGGACTTGCCGTGCGGTGCAAACCAGCGCAGGGAAAATACTTTTTTGAGCACGAACTCGCCGCGTGTGGGAGACTTCACGCGCGGAGGAAATGATGCTGAAGCGAAGAGGTACGTTCATCGTGGCAGGCCTCTGCTTGTGCCTGCTCGGTGTGAAAATTGTACGCGGCCAGAATCCAAACGAGAAGCGATCTGCGGCAACCGCGAACACGCACGTCAAACAGGATCGTTTGTGGAACACCTTGCTGAAACTTGGTGAATTCGGGAAAAACCCCGAAGGCGGCGTGAGCCGGGTCGGATTTACGGATGCCGACCTTGCGGGACGCGCTTACGTCGTTGGTTTGATGCGAGAGGCAGGGCTCGATGTGCGCGTCGATCCCGCCGGGAACATTTTTGGCCGGCGCGCCGGCTCGGAAAAATTACCATTGCTCCTTTTTGGCTCGCACATTGACTCTGTTCCGCATGGCGGTAATTTTGACGGCGATGTAGGGAGCCTCGGTGCGATCGAGGTGATTCGAGCCCTCAACGAAGCGCATGTTACGACGCGGCATCCCCTCGAAGTCGTCATCTGGACAAACGAAGAAGGCGGGCGCTTCTATTCTGGACTTGTGGGTTCGTCGGCGGCTGCGGGAATTCTGTCAGCGGATTTTGCGACGCGACAAGACGATAGCGGCGAGAAGGTGAGCGATTGGCTGACTCGGATGGGCGGCGATGCCTCCAGAATTGACGCGGCGAAAATCGCTTCGGGCACGGTTTCTGGCTATCTCGAGTTACACATCGAACAGGGAGGAAATCTGGACGAAGCAAAAATTCCGATCGGCGTAGTCACTGGAATCGTGGGAATCAATCTGCGTACCTGCACCGCTTCGGGCTTTGCCAATCATGCCGGCACCACGCCGATGAACAAGCGCAAAGACGCGCTGGCTGCGGCATCCAAGGCGGTGTTGGCGGTGCGCGAAGAAGTGCGAGCCGAAACGGGGCGGCAAGTCGGCACCGTCGGTTGGATGAAGGTCGAACCCGGCGCGAGCAACGTGATTCCAGGTAAAGTAACTTTCCCGGTGGAGTTGCGGGATCTGGACACGGACAAAATCAATCGCATCGCGGACCGCATTCTGAAACGATTTGAAAGCATCAGCAGGGAAGAAAACGTGGAGATCAGTTGCACGAAGCCGGATTTTCACGCTCCAGCTCTTACTTCGCCCGTATTTAAAGACGCGATTCGAGCATCTGCGCGCGATGCCGGACTGGCGACTTTGGATCTGCCAAGTGGAGCTGGCCATGATGCGCAGAACGCGGCGCGATTTGCCCCCATCGGCATGATCTTCGTGCCCAGCCGCGCAGGCATCAGCCATTCTCCGTTGGAGTACACCTCGCCCGAACAGGCTGCGAACGGCGCAGAGGTGCTTTTTCGCACGCTCCTTAGATTGGACGCGCAGCTCGACGCCAGTCCCGCGGCGCACTAATGAAATAGCTAGTAGTGACTCAGTTTCCGGTAACCGCGTTTACCAGGCAGTTGGCTTAAGATAGTCCCGATGAAAACCAAGAGGTCGCGACTCAACGCCCAGCCTAAGCGGCACATTACTCCTGATCGTCTCAAATTTCTGGCCGAACGCAACGCGACTGCCCTAAAGAATCCGGCGGCCGTGGAGTTGCGATCGAGATTGCTTGGGAACGCAGGCGAAGAAGTACTGTTTCGTGTGACGCCAGAAGAAATCGATCGTCTTTTGGCGCGTGGCGAGTTTCATCCCGGTAGAGGCGCAGGCTTGCGTAGAATGCAAGCTAATGGTTGCCATTTCAACGCAGCAAAACTCTTCCTAAAGGGCCAGGCCGCGAAGGTTGTGTCAGGTTTTGCTCTGTCTGAGGGGCTTTGGCGATCTCACACGTGGGTTCTCAACTCCCGAGGCCGAATTATAGAAACAACGGAGCCCAGGGAGGTCTACTTTGGCACGGTGCTAGAGCCAAAAGAGATTTTGCTGGAGTGTGTCGACGAAAAATTGATCAAAGATTGCAAATCAGAAGTCGCAAGACTGGCCTCAGAAGCTGGGTTGACGGAGGCCCTGTGATAATCCTTCGTCGAAGAAGCTGTTAGAGAGAATCAATTCCGTTTGTGATTATGAGCTTCCACCAAACGGCTTGCCAGGTGCCTGATTTGTCGCGTTACCGGTAACTTGAAAATCCTCATGGGCGAGAACCGCGTTACTCAAGCACCGGGCTATTTAACGGCGGGAGATCCATATCATCCCTCCTATTGCGTAGATTGCAGCGTTCAGCAGGGCGAGTCCAGCGTATATTGCCGCAGTATCCCATCCACTCTTCTCGCACCCATTGTCGAAGCAAAACAGGATTAGGAAGTTAGGAAGACAGAGCACGAAGTATGCGACACCGAGCACAACTTCCAGCACACTCGAAAAATTGTGTCTGAGGGCGAATTCCCCACACACATCGAGAACCCCACTAACGGCAAAACCTACGCCAGCGAAACAGAGGATGGTTTTCCTCGACTTGAGCATCCGGACGATGATATCGCTACCTCGTCGCTCGACCAACTCCTGGTTAGTCGGGTAATCGGAAACTGAGTCACCACCAAATAGCTTGTTGTGTAGGCTTCGTTTCAGCGGTCGGTGCCGCCGAGGTTGGTACGGGGTTTATTGCGCCTGGATGAGGACGCTTCGCTTTCCTGCTTTTCGTACTCGGCGATTTCCTCGTCGCTGTACGAGTAGGAATCCCGCGAAGCAAACATTGAATTGGATCGCCCTGCTTGCTTCTTCTTTTTGCGTATCGCTCCAAATTCGTGGCGCACTTGGCGAATCGGGCCTTCAATGGCTTTCACTTCCACCAGCAGGTCACTGACTTTCTCGAGAAAATCGTGCAAATGGAAGGGACGAACCACGTACGGCGCCTTCGCCAGTTCCAGCGCGCCAACGTATTGGCTGCCAGCCAGTTCCGGTACCAGATAAAGGACCCGGATGCGTCCTCCCTCTTCATGCGATACGCTTGCCAACTCCCGCAGCGTAATGAATATCGGGGTATCCGTGCCCGCCATGGCGATATTGGCGATCACCAGGGACCATTCGCCCGATTTCAGCTCCGTTAGGAGCTGTTTGGGGTCTTGAACGAGCCGGACGCGCCAGCCTTCGGAATCCAGGATTTGACGCAAGGCTCCCTGGTTGTTGTCGGCCTCATCCAGAATCAGGATGCCGACTTGCCGCGGAAGGCCAGAGGTAGGGGTCGCCATCTATCAAGTATAGCGTTGCCCGTCAGTGCCCGGTTCACCATGCAAGGGCCTGCGGCGTATCGGCTAACGCCAGGGAAATCAGGCCCCGGCACATGCAGAGCGATACCGGGGTTCAGGGTCTTGCCGCACGCGGCGTTTGCACTGGGACCAATATCATGTCGACTTTTGCAGAATGCCCCTGCGTTAGAACCGGGTACGCGGTGTCGGTGGTGAACCGCAGCTGATCGCCAACGAGAATGCTTGCCTCTAGGACATAAGGATGGTTTGGGTCAATCTTGGAGGGGTCGAACTTCAAGGTGAAGGGTATCGGACCGTGCTGGCTGCCAACTGTCGCTTTATACTCGGCGAGAAACGGCGAAGGAGCCTCCGGCAAGAAGACATCTTGCAGATGGATGACGACCACCGCGTCGGATGGCAAGACGAGTTTCTGGCGATAGGCGACTGTGCCTGTGATAGAGCCCATGTGTGGTGCGGGGACCGGAAACGAGCTAAACAGGTGACAATCCGCGGCCAGCATCTTGGGATTTGCCCCATCGGCATTGTCGGTAAGGAAACCCTCCTCGCCCGTGCTAGACCACACCACCGAACCCTCGGCGTATTTCGTCGTGTCGGCGGATTGGACCAGCTTCATGTTGTAGATATGGTCGTTAAGGGTTAGCCGCGCTGCGGTGGTCTCAAACAGAATTACGATCCTGACGCCCCCGGCGCAATGGTATTCGCGCCGCGGGAGTGCCATGCGCAGCGGGGAACGCGAGAGGGGATAAGGATTTGGCGCAGCGTTTTTCTGTGCCGGTTGAGCCGGCGGAGTGGGCTCTTGCTCGCGCAAAGCCTGTCTGGTGCCTACTATGGAATCCTGCGAGTGAATCGGGGTAGAGGCGGCCATGGCAAACACCAAGGCCAAGCAGCGGGCGGCAAGTCTCAACATGCCAAACATCCTAACGCAGAATGGCGCGGGCCAGGCTATTGGCCTATGACCAGGCCAGATCCGTCTTGCACTTTGAGCTGGCTGGTTCCGTCCCAGAACATTTTATAAATCGTCATCGCCGTGTTGGAAGGCTCGCGGCAAGTGAAATAGATTTGGAGCCCGTCGCGCGACCACTCCGCCATAGAACACGTCATGTTCGGCGGACTTAATAGGACGCGGCGCTTGGATTCGATCTCGTAAAGGAAAAAGGCCTGCCCAGGCTGCGTCCCTGAATCCTTGGCGGCGTCCTTGTCCGCATTTTTATTCGCCACGGACCCGCTTTTCGGAGCCGCAGCCGGCGGCGGCAGCAACTCAGCGGAAACCAGTAGCAAATCCGGGTTAAGAGGATGAACGCGGACGGTACTGCCGCTCGATAGTCTGAATTGGTCTTTACCGTACAAATCCGCGCTGGCAACGGATTGCTTCAACGTCCCGTCTTCGCTGATCCAGAAAAGGGTGTGCAAGTCACCGACCAGAATGGTATGCGCATCCGCCCATCCGTGCAGGCTGACCACTTCGCCAGGGTAAACAAGCACCGCTCTTTCCGGCGCATCCGCATGCATCACCCACACCTGCCACTTGGTGCCGTCAAATTTGAGAAACGCGATCAGCGAATCATCAGGCGACCAAAACGCCTCCTGCACCGCTCCGGTAAGCAAAACCGACGATTTGCCGGTAGTCCAATCGTAAAGAGTGATGGTCCTGTCGCCCCCCCTCGCGTCACTCTTTTCGTCCGTGGTATAGAGTAGCCGCTTCCCATCATGCGAAAGAGAGGGCTGATAATCGCTCTTTCCTGGGATCGCTCGGGCGATCGTGCCTCGCTTGAATATCAGTCTGTTGCTGGCATTGGAGTAGGCGACGTAAACGGGTGGCTTAAAGTGCGTGATGGTCGGAGGATCCGGCTTCTTCTTGGAGTCGTCATCATCATCGGTAGGCTGATTGTTGATTTTAGGGAAGAGCTCCGTCGCGATTCTGGCGCACCCCTGCGCAGAGCCGATCTGGGCATGCTGGACGGTCGCGCTGAAGGCAAATTTGGTGGTCGTTGCCGGGTCGGAACACTGTTCTCGGGTAAGGTGGACTAAGACGGCGGCGCCCGTCTGCGAATCCTTCGCATGGTATACCCAGGAATCGGTGGTGCCTTCTCGCACCACTTCGGCGGGCTCCAGGGGTATGGGCGGGTAGTTGGTTCGGTCGAGGCGCTCCGGTCCCCGCAGGCCCACCCGCAGGCTCAAGGTCTGGCCATCTTCTTGGGTCGGGCCTTGCACGAGGAGCAGAATGGGGTAGTGGGTGGATTGGGGGACCGTTGGTGCCGTGGCAGGCTTGTTGGCTTGGCTTGCCTGGGGCTTTGGAGCTGGCGCGGGCTTGCTTGGTGGCCGTAGGACCGCCGGCTGAGGCGATGGCGGCTGTGATTGCGGTGTCTGGTGCCCCCGGCATGAACCTGACGAACCCAAATGCAACCCGGCACAGACAAACGCGCCTAAAAGCAACCGTGCATGTGGAGACAGTTGCACGCCGATCCTCCCGAGCCAGCAGGATACCCCGCGGCGGGGTGGCGAACAATCCGGACGAAAGGGCAGTGTTCCCGGCAGGGACTAGCAGGATTGGGGGATATCTTAGCGAATGAAAAGCGAAAAGCACTTGACATGGCGAATAAAAAGCGAAATACTGCACCGTGCTTCGAGGTGGGCTATGTCTCCAGTTCTTTCCTACACGGCTAGGACCTTTGGTATCCGACGCCGCCGCGTTCTAAAATCCTCGGCTACTCTCTTCCCTGTAAGCCCCTATGCGACAAGCCCAAAACCAAAGGCCGATGACCCGCCAGGCGGCGTCCACAGTCTCCATGACAAAGTGGAAGTCGCAGCGGCCGTCGGCTTAGACGGCAGCGCTTCGGGTTACACCACGGCGGATTGCCCCCCGCTGACCTCGCAAGAGGCGGCTCCGCACGGCCTTCAAAGGCGCGCGGATCACCGGATCCAGGGAGCTGCCGTACCGCTGGTGGGCATTGCCCGCCTCGCAGCACACTCTCCGGTGGCGGAGAGCCATCGCAAGTCCGCCGAGCGGCCCGAGTATTTCCTGCTGCCGGTGAAGTCCATCCTCAATCGGTGCGAATCGGCGCGCGTGCCCTTCGATTGGACGATCAATCCTTATCGCGGATGCGAGTTTGGGTGCGTCTACTGCTATGCGCGCTACACGCATGAATACATGGAACTGGATGGCGGCGAATTCGAGCGCAAAATCTTCGTGAAGAAGGATGCCGGGCCGCTGCTGGCCTATGACGTGTTGCGCAAGTATTCGTATGCGTCGGAGAGCTCGGGCGGCGAAAAGCCGGAACACATCGCTATAGGGACGGCGACCGATCCCTACCAGCCCGCGGAACGCGAATATGGAGTGACTCGCGCGTGTCTCGAGGAACTGGTCAAACGCGAGGGCTTGAGCATTTCGGTTATCACCAAATCCAATCAAATCGTGCGCGACATCGACCTGTTTAAGCGCATCGCCGAGCGGTCCGAGCTTTCTCTAAACATTACCATTACGACGCTACGCGCGAGGCTGGCGCGGCTCCTCGAGCCGCGTGCCCCTCGCCCGGATTTGCGAGTTGCGGCGGTCAGGCAATTGCGCGAGGCAGGGCTCAGGGTAGGAGTGTCGGCGTCGCCGCTGATTCCTGGCATTACCGACCGCGAGGGCGAGCTCGAAGCCGTGGCGGAAGCTGCGCACGAAGCAGGTGCGCAGTGGTTCTTCTCCGGCGTTCTATTCCTGATGCCGTCCTCGGCAAGGCAGTTCTTGCCCTTTATCCGGGAAAAATTTCCTCGCCTTACGAGGCAGTACGAAGCGTGGTACGCCAAAGAAGCCTACGCCCCCGAGAAATACCGAAAGCAGATCGCAGAACGCGTGGCCCGGCTGAAGCAGAAATATCGTTTTGATTCGCGCCCCCAGCGCGACACACAGCGCGCAACGCCATGCGCCCAAATGAAGCTCGGCTGGGACGCCGCAGGGGTCAGTGTCGGACTGCAAGGCATGCGCTCCTGCGCCGCAGGGTAACGAACAACCGTTGGTCGTGCTGCAAGACCTTGCTTTGACGCGGGGGGAGTTAGCTCATGGGGCGAGCGAAAACCACCATCCCATTCGCGGGGATCACGATATTGGCGGAGGCTTGGAAGCCGTGCATCGGGCCGCCGGATGCCGTGACTCCTCCACCATTGCCTGCCACTTCCGGATTGACCCAATTGTCGTAGACATCGCTATTGAAAACCTCCAACCACTCCCCTGGATAAGGAAAACCGATGGCGTAGTCGTACCAGGTTGTCTCCGCGAGCGTGGCCACTACGATCACGTCGTTGCCCGTGCCTTCGAGCCATCGGTGAAACGCAATCACGCGGTTTTGGTCATGCACATGGAAAGGGTGCACGTTTTCTCCGCGGAGCGCCGGTTGATTCCATCGCAGCCGGATCAGGTCTTGTGTGAAGCGCAAATGATCGACGGCCGCCTTGTCACTGCCGCTCTCCAGGTCAGTCCACGAAATGAGATGGGTCAAATCTGTGGGATCGGAGTTCCACGGATTGGGAGCGAGGAATTCCTGGCCCATAAAGAGTTGCGGAATCCCTGGAGCTGTCAGAAGCAATCCCGTCGCAAATCGCGACCGGCTGCGCGCGTACCAGGAGCCGGGATTCGAACCATCGGCCAGAGTGGGAATGCGCGGGTCGCGCCCCACGGCCACGATGTCGTGATTCTCAACGCACGTCACCGCTTGCCAGGCATGCGGGAGGTCCGGCGGGAAAAGATTGCCGGCAATCGCGTCGAAGTCTATGGCGGCGGACTGGCCCTGCGACGCCTGCTGGACCGCGGCGCGAATGGCGCCACGCAAACCATCATGTTGCACGACGTCGAAACCGGCGCCGCCACTGTCCGTAGAGGCCACGATCGAAAAACGCGCCTTCGGATAATTCTGAAATTCAAACGGCCAATACTCCGCGTTTTGCAGCAGGCGCGGCTTGAGGAAACGAAGCGTGTCCGTAAGATTGCAGCAAAAGCTCCAGCCGGAATCCTCGTTCAAGGAGAGGAGCGCGCTGATCTCGTCGTAGCGAAATCCGTCGACGTGAAACTCCTCGATGTAGTAGCTGGCGCTGTGGATGATGAACTCGCGCACATCGTTGTTCCAGAGCGCGAAGGAAAGCCCGCCGGCGAACCCCATATTGGTGAAGTAGAGGCTTTGATTGTTGTCGCTCGTATCGGCTGCGCGATCCCAAAAATAGAGGCTCTGATCATCGCCCTCGAACCCGCCCGCGTGGTTGTAAACCACATCGAAAGCCACCGCGATGCCGTACACATGACACAGATCAACCATCGCTTTCAGCTGCGCGGGGCCCGAAGCAATATCCGCGAGCGACAGCGGCGGAAACCCTTTCGCGCTCAACAGGCGATTGATCGTCGCAAGGCATCCGGCCAGTGCGGCTTTGTTGGTTACCACGTAAGGAAAATCAGGCGAGAAATAGTCCGCACCGTTGTAGCCCATCGAGGGCTCGCTCTCAAGTTCGTCAATCGGCAACGGCTGCAGCACGTTGATGCCCAGCGCCACGAGATACTCGATCTTCCCGATCACGTCGAGAAACGTCGAAGCGGCTCCCGGCGCACTCGGTGCGTAAGTCCCGACATGCAGTTGATACACAATCATGTTGGAAAAGTCCGGCGTCACAAACGCAGCATCGTGCCACGGGTACGCCGTCGCCGAACGAATCACGCAACTACACGTTGGGAACGGCGCGTCCGTGGCCATCTCGCGCGCGTAAGGATCACGTTTGTAGCCTGCCTTCGGATTCGCGCCGACAACCCAAAAATGATAAAGATCGCCGTCCGCCGCGCCGGGGAGGAATCCGCTCCAATATCCGTTGGCATCTTTCTCCATCAACAAATCCGCTGTCTGCCCCATCCTCGGCGCGCCTCCAAAAGTGCCGTTGAGGTACACTGCCGTAGCGCGCGGCGCCCATGCGCGAAACGTCGCGCCGCCTCCTACGAGATTTGCGCCCATGGGAGTGTTTGGGAGGATATTCGCTTGCGAAAGCATGAGAGGTCTCCTCGGGGTAGGAGTTGCTGCTGAGGCCTTCGATGAGCCGAAGGATTATTCGAGAGTATAGTACCGCGAGGCTTACGGCCTGTCTCCCGCAATTTTTGAACGCACAGTAGCTAGCTTTTCGATTTGAGCCGCAGAAACCTCGCGCGAGAGCAAACTTAGCAGAAGGAAGTTTTTGCCTTCGCTCGCCGCTGCGCTACGGAACGATGATGCGAGACTCTTCGCGCTTGAGTTCCGGTTCGGCGGGGAATTGCCCGCGTAGGAATGCAACGTAGCGGCGCGCGCGAGGCCGGCCGTTCGTGCGCAGCAGTCCCATGCGATAGAGAAAAACGAGCAGGGAGAATACCTCGGAATCTTTCGGCGGCGGAGCACCTGGTCGCTCGGCAGGTTGCTGTCTCGATTCGTTAAGGAATTTCGCGAGTGCCGCGTAGAGTTCGCGTGACAGCGCCGCCTCCGGAGGTTTCTCGTAATAAATGCCGGATCCGAGCGTTTTATAAGTCTCCGCGAGCGCCTGGAGCGCCGCGAGAACGTCCGTGTCCGTCGTCGCGGGATGAGTTGCGGAAAATTTCGCAGCCGTGAACGCAAGTCCGGACAGCGTGTTTTGATGAGTGTAGATAACGTCTTGCGGAACTTTGACGTCAAGCAGCGGCGTGTCGGCCGGTAGCTCGCGCTGGTGCTGATCCTCGTATCGATGCGCCGCGATCAGATAGGCGCAATCCGGCGGACAGTCGATGGATACCTCGCGCTCCCTGCCGCAACAAACGGCGCAGATCTTCTCGCCCTTCGCGGGACAAAACCTCTCGGCCTTGCGCTTTTCGCAGATCGGACAAATCACAGCGGCTCCAGCAGACGCACAGACAATCCAGCAGGGTACTCCCGCGACGCCCAAAAAACAAAACGGCTAACAACCAAAACCGTCGCGCTCCAAAAATGCACGCGAACATTCCGCTCCCTGCGGGTAATCGTCTCCAGTTGTCGCTCCTCGCGAATTGTGAAATGCTCAAGTCCAATCCGGAGCGAAGCGCTCTTACCTCTGAGGTGACCCGTGCCTTGCGATCCCCAAGAATTGAAACATGTGCCGCTCTTTGCCTTGCTGGACGATGAGGAAGCTGCCGTCCTGGCTGCGCAGGTCGAAATCAAGAAATTTGCTCCACGCCAGCGCATCTACAAGGCGGGCGATCAAGACGGACAAGCCTACATCATGATGTCCGGCGCGGTCCGCGTGACCACCATCGACGAAGACCACCAGGAGGTCACCGTCGATGAGCCGGCTCACGGCGAATTCTTTGGTTTCGCCTCCATGCTCGAGCAGACGCCCCACGAAACCAGTGCCATCGCTCTCGAAGAGTCGGTCTGCCTCGAAGTGGACCGCCGTGACATCGCCGTACTCCTCGAGCGCAAGCCGCTGGCTGGCATGGACATGCTCACCGTGCTCGGCCGTCAGTTCCACGCCTCTCAGCAACTGGTCCGCGTCCGTGCCAGCCGCAATCCAAACGATTTGATCGAGACGGAAGCGACCTTTGGCGAGCGCATCGCCGACGTCGTCGCGCGCTTCGGCGGCTCTTGGACCTTCATCATTATTTTTCTCACCGCCCTAGTCATCTATGCCGGTATCAACATCGGCTTGCGCGGAGCGGCTTGGGATCCTTATCCCTTCATCCTGCTGAACTTGTTTCTCTCCATGCTCGCCGCGATCCAAGCGCCCGTCATCATGATGAGTCAGAACCGCCAGGACACGAAAGACCGCCTGCGTGGCGAACTGGATTACGACGTGAACCGGCGCGCCGAATCCGAAATTCAAGGCCTTTCCCGCAAGTTGAACCACTTAGGCGACAAAATAGCCGACGTTGAGGACTTAATCCGTCAGAACTCCAGGGGGTGAGCAAGTTCCAATCGAAATCCTGCCTTAGGCCATAATGACTTTGTTGCGGAACCGGCGCGCGGCAACGACCAGGAGCAGCGTGCCAATGATGAAAAGTGCCAACCCGTCGGTCCAGAGATGCGTAATGCCCGCCCCGCGCAGGATGATGCCGCGCGTGATGTTGATGAAGTAAGTGGCGGGAATCAAGTAGCTTAGAGGGTAGAGAATCGCGGGGATGGTTTCCCGTGGAAAGATATACCCCGAGAAAAATACACTTGGAAGAATGGGCAGGAACGCAAGCTGCATGGCTTCTGCCTGCGAGGCAGCTTTGCTGGAAATCAGAATTCCGAGCGATAGCGCGGCAAAAAGATAAGGCAAGGAAAGAGCGAAAAGCAAAATCACGTTGCCGTGAATGGGCACAAGGAAAACAAAGCGCATAAAAAAAAGAATGAGGCAAAGTTCGAAGAAGCCAATGCCGAGATAGGGTAGCAGTTTGCCGAGGAGCAGGCCGAATGGCCGCACCGGCGTTACGAAGAGTTGCTCGAGCGTGCCGCGCTCCTTCTCTCGCACAATGGAAAACGCCGTGAGAAATGTGGTGACGTTTAACAGCATGATGGCCGTGAGCCCGGGAAGAAAGAAATTCGGCGAGCGCGAATCGGGGTTGAAGAGCAGCTTCGGCCGCATGTCGACGGCAAACGTGGCGCGGTCCTGAAGCACGCGGCGCAGCGATTCGTCGAGGCCGATGGCGTTGGTGACATTTATGGCCTGCCCGGCCACCGAGGAATCGGAACCGTCGATGAGAACCAGCACTTGCGCGCTCATGTTGTGGAGGAGACGGTCGGAATATTCCACCGGGATTTTTATGCCTACCCGCGCTTTGCCGGCGATAATCATGTCGTTCAGGTCGTGATCGTTCTCGACGTACCGGATGACATGAAACGTATCCGAGTTTTTCAGGCGGTCCAACAATTCACGGCTTTCGCGGCGGCCGTCGGCGTTGTAAACGACAGTGTTGATCTGCCGGATATTGGTATCGATCGCAAAACCCAGCAAAAACATCTGCAGCAGCGGCATCGTCAGTGAGAAAAAAAGCGTCCCCGCGTCACGGCGCACATGGAGAACTTCCTTGTAAAAAACAGCGCCGAAACCGCGGAAGGGGTCAAGCACGAGACGCCTCCAACAAAGCCTCATGCTTGTAGGTCAGTTCCACGAAAACATCTTCGAGGCTCGGCGCGAGCGGCCGAATCTCTGCCACCGCAATGCCGTTTTTCAAAAGCTCTCCTCGAAGGTCGTCGAGATTGACGTGATCCTCTATGAGCGCATGAATGGACTGCCCGAAAATCGTCGCGCTGCGCACCCCCGGAATCTGCCGTGTAAATCGCAGCGCGCGTGTGACTTCCGGAGTCGTAATTTCCACTCGTATCGTCCCCTGCGGCTGCACGTCGGGAAGTTCCCGCAGCGAATTCGGCGTTCCGTCGGCGATCAGTTTGCCGTAATAAATGTAGGCTACGTGGCTGCACCGCTCGGCTTCGTCCATGTAGTGCGTGGTCACAAAAAAAGTGATGCCGTGTCCCGAAAGCTCAAACAGCAAATCCCAAAGCTGCCGCCTCGCCACCGGGTCGATGCCGGCAGTCGGTTCGTCGAGAAAAAGCAGCTTCGGCTCATGCAACATGGCGCAGCCCAGCGCCAGCCGCTGCTTCCATCCGCCCGACAATTTTGCCGACAAACGATTCATGTAGGGTCCCAGGCCGTTGAGCTCGACGATCTCCTCGATCCGTCGTTTCAGCCGCGCTGGTTCCAGGCTGTAGATCCGCCCATAAAACTGCAAATTCTCCGCGACTGTCAGGTCTTGATAGAGGCTGTAGTTCTGCGACATGTATCCAATGCGCTCGCGCACGATTTCCGAATCTACTCGCACGTCTAGCCCTTCCACACGCGCAGATCCGCCGCTAAGCGGCAAAAGGCCCGTCAGCATCTTAATCACTGTCGTTTTGCCGCTTCCGTTGGGGCCGAGAAAACCAAAAATTTCGCCCTTCTCGACTCGGAAGCTCACATCATTCACCGCGGTAAATTGGCCGAATCGCCGCACAAGATGTTCGGCGGAGATGGCCGCTTCGGTGGGTGCTTGCGGAGAAGAAGCCACGCGTCAATTACCCGCTTTCAGTTTTACGTCCGCCGCCATGCCTGCCAGCACGTGCCCGGCGGGATCATTGATGCGGATTTTTACGCCGAACACCTGATGCACGCGCTCTTCGCGTGTCTGCACGTTGCGCGGTAGAAATTCCGCCTGCTGATTGATCTGCTCTACGACTCCGTCAAACACCGTTTTTGGAAACGAATCGACGCGCACTTCCGCCTTTTGTCCCACCTGCACGCGGCCCAGTTCCGTTTCTGGGATGTAGATGCGCACGTAAATTTGATCTTGCTCCAGCAACGTTGCCACCGGCGTGTTCGGCGCGATAATGTCTCCCGGCCGGACGTCTAACACCTCAACGATCGCCGCGGACGGCGCTGTCACTTCACGTTCGCGGAAGCGCGCTTCATCATAGGCATACGCCGCTTTCGCCAGCTCCACGTCTTCCCGCCTGTTGCCGCGTTCATATTTTTCCAGCGTCGCCAGCGTTTCCCGATAATGCGCTTCCGCCGAAGCAATTTCCTCGGGCCGGTAGCCGCGCTTCAGCTCGTCCAGCTTATGCTCGTAGTTTTGTTTCTGGGCCAGCGCCATCTTCCAGTTCGCTTCCGCCGTGTCGCGCTGCTGTTTGGAAACCAGGTCCTTCTTCGCTAGCGCATCGTAGCGCTGAAAGTCCAGCCGCGCGCGAACTTCATCCGCCGCCGCGCGGTCCACATCGGATTTCGCCGCGTCGATATCCTCTTTGCGATAACCGTTTCTGCGCAGCTCATAATCGGCTTTGGCTTGCGCTGCTGCCGCGCGTGCTTCCTCGATCTCCTCCTTGCGATAGCCGCGTTGCGCCTTTTCGGCTGCCGCGCGTGTCTGATTCAGCGAAGCCAGCAATTCTTTATCATCGAAGGTGATCAGCGTCTGTCCAGGCTGCACGCGGTCGCCTTCGAGCACCAGAACCTTGTCGATGCGCCCTCCCACCTTCGAGCCCACGCGAATATCGCGCGCTTCGACAGTCCCCGACCCTTGTAGCGACTTGTCACGCCCGAACCAGGTTGCGTAAACAGTTGTTCCCCCAAGAACGATGACAACGAGCAGAACGATCAGAATCCGCTTGCGACTCATAAATTCAATCTCCACAAGTAAAGAGCGGAACGCTGGCCAACATTTCTTCGCGCTGGCCCCCGCCGCTCTGCGAAGCTTCCGCATTCCGCGGAGCGAGTCCGGACCACAATACGTTAAACGCGGTCTCCATCCGCGGGTGCAGAGTCGCGTCCCCGTGCAACGACCAAAACAATAGTGTTCCGAAAATCGTCTGCCGGAAAACGTGCGCAATGTCCGCCGCGGGAAGGTCGCTCCGAATTTCTCCCCGTTCTTGGCCCAGCAAAACTATCTCCGTATGCAGTGCATGCACGCGCTTCTGCAAATCCAGCATGCCCGCTCGCACCGGTGTTGTGGAAAGGTAGGCCTGTAGCAATGTGCGGATAACTCCGGGGTTGCGGATGGGTTCCTGCGTCATGCGCACTCCCAGCGAACGCAAGAACTGCGGCATCGAGTCACCGTTCGCACGTGCTTCTCGTACTGCCGCGTCGAGCTTTGCCAGTTGCATCTCCCCAAAGGCCAGAAGGATGTGATCCTTGCTGGGAAAGTAGTTGAAAAAGGTCCCTTTGCCGACGTCCGCAGCCTCCGTGATATCTTCCACGGTTGTCTCGGTAAACCCTTTTTTTGCAAAGAGATCGAGCGCGGCGCGAAACAAACGCTCGCGCGTCTCCGCGGTACGTCGCTCGCGCCGACCGTGCGAAGGCCCTGCAGAGGCGCGGCGCGTACTTGAGGCAGTCGTGCTCAGTTTTTTGACCATGACTCATAAATGACTGTAGGTCACAATCTCTTCCCTGTCAATCCCCTTTTTCTTCTTTTCTCCACCCTAAAACACGAAAGCCCCGGCAATTGCCGGGGCCTTCGCTACTCCACAATTCGTCCTCGGTTATTCCCTCAAAGAATTGGGATCAGACATATTTTTTGGAGACTTCCGATTCAGGTAGGCCACCAACTTTTGCGCCGGTGGAGGCACCGCGACCGCGCCCTTGAAAATGATCTCCTCCGCGTCCAACCTTTTTCCGTAGACACGTTCGTTGGCGTCCCCATCCGGGCGGACCGTCGATCCCTCCAGGGAAATCCCCGCGAAGAGTCCGCGAGACCTCGAGTAGCTCAGCACCTCTGCGCGCAACGTCACGTCGGATTCGGCGCTCGCCGTTCTACCCTTCGGCCCGGCCGCCACGGAAGCGTCCGCCCCGAGCTTCACTTTGTTCTTGAGAATCGAGTGAGCGCCGCGCGGGTTCATCACTAGCAGTACAAAATCCGTGGCCTGCCCCCCGATCTGGAAGCCGATGCTACCGCCTTCCAGGGCCATCATGGACGGCGCGCTCCACGGGCCGGTGTAGTGCTCACCGGTGCGGCATGTCATCGCCCCTCGGCCGTAGCTGCCTCCGATCACAAACGCAGCCTTCAGCACCGACGGATAAACGATGACGCATTCGGCCTTGTCGATGAGATCCTGCGGGATGTCATCGGGAATATCCATAATCTCTTTCATAACCGTGCCGCTCTCCTCGAGCCGGTCGGCTTCTTTTCGGTCTGCTTGGGAGAACATCGGCGGCGCGATCATCGCCAGCGCCATCAGGCAGGAACTCATTCGCTTCATCAAATTTCACCTCGCTGAAATTTACTGGGCTAAGTAATGATAGGTTGCCTATGGTTTGTTCGCAACCTTCAGTTTGCAGGGCAAAGTGTCACGCAATTTTCAATTCTGCGTGACATTTAGGTAGATGCCGCCTGCTTCCGAAGTGTTGCGCTGGCTTTCGACTATACTTTCAGGCGGGATGATTTCCGGGCAGGGGAAACATGGTCTCTAGAATATCTTCTGGGTCGCCGACGGGGCCCTCAATCCTGGCAGCGGCGCTGGCGCTGGCTTTCTGCGCGTTGACATGGACCTCAATAGCTGCGCGCGCGCAATCCAATCCCGCTCCGCAACAAGGCTGCTGCGCCGCCAAGCATGACGGAACCCACGAAACGCGTTTGCCCAAGCGGTCGGCCGCTGCCGCTGCGCGCTTTAGCGGGCGCGCCGAGACGTTGCTTGCCGCCGTGCCTGCCAGCAAAGGCGATTGGGGGATGCTCGTCGTCGATGCTCAAACGGGAGAAACGCTCTTCGAAAAAAGCGCCGACAGCTATTTTGTTCCCGCTTCCAACATGAAGCTCTTCACTACCGCGCTCGCACTCGCCAGGCTTGGACCGGACTACAAATTCCGCACGACTCTCGAAACGCGCGGCACGATTTCGCCGGACGGCAAACTTTCCGGAGACCTCGTCCTCGTCGGCCGCGGCGATCCCAATCTTTCGAACCGCAAATTTCCATTCGAACTCAAGGAAGAATTCGAAGGGCCGCCGGAAAAAGTACTGATCGAATTCGCCGACGCCCTTGTGGCGCGCGGCCTGAGAGAAATTTCCGGCGACGTGGTCGGTGACGACAGCTATTTCCCTCGCGAGCGCTATCCCAATGGCTGGGAAATCGACGACATGGTTTGGGAATACGGCGCCGCGATTTCCGCGATCGTGGTGGACGACAACACCGTCACCGTGACGCTGACTCCGGGCGAAAAGATGGGCGATCCAGTGCAGGCATCGGTTGCGCCGCTGACGCCCGATTTTGCCTTGCAGAACGACGTGGTCACGGCGGCCGCCGAAGTGAAATCGGATCTGACGCTGACACGCGAGCCTGGCGCGAATCTCGTGGTCGTGCGCGGCACACTGCCTGCGAAGAGCGCGCCGCGAAAACTTGTGCTCGCCGTTGAAGAGCCTGCGCAACACGCGGCATCCCTGCTGGCGGCGCTGCTCGCCGAACGCGGCGTGAAGCTCGATGGAAAAATCCGCGCGGTTCATGTCGCGGATTCAGATACGACGCCGCGCGCCGTTCTTGCCGAACACGTCTCCGTTCCACTCGGCGAGTCCGTCAAACTCGTCAACAAAATCAGCCAGAACCTGCATACAGAAATGCTCCTGCGAACCGCGGCGCGCCAAAGCGGTTTGTGGACGACACCCGAGGAAATGCTGAAAACTCCGCAGGATTTTTACGCCTCAGCGGGAATCTCGCCGGACGATGTGATTCAAACCGATGGCTCGGGGCTTTCGCGGCACGATCTGGTCACGCCTCGCGCCATCGTGACTCTGCTGAAATATGCGCAAGCGCAGACGTGGTTTGCGCCGTACTATGCGTCGCTGCCTGTCGCCGGAATCGACGGCTCTCTGCAAGACCGCATGAAAGGCACAATCGCCGCCGGAAGGATTCATGCGAAGACAGGATCTGTGGAACACGTAAGAACATTATCGGGATTTGCGGAAACGCCAGGCGGACGCCGCCTGATCTTTTCGTTCCTGAGCAACAATCAAGGTGGAAAGAGTCACGAAGCCGCCGATGCGCTGAACGGTTTGTGCGTGGCGATGATGGAGGAATTTGACGAAGGAGCAGCGACGCTCGCGCCCGCGCACGACCAGCAGAAGCAGAAATGAACTCTTGGGGGCGTGATGCGGCTCGTGCTGAAACAAGTGTGGTAGCGGAAAAATAAAAAATGTCGCGCACGGCACAGGACGTACTCGAATTCGACAAGCTGCGGGAGCTTTTGCGGCTGAGGACGACGTGTGAGCCGGGGCGGCGGGCGGTGGATGCGCTGGAGTTTGGAACGGACCGCGCCGCGCTGGAAGCGGCGTTTGCGCTGATTCGCGAAGCGAGGGAGTGGCTTCGCGGCGGCGGCGATCTGGGATTTAGCGGGCTTTCTGATCCGCAGGGCTGGCTTGAGAAAATCGAAGGGCCGGGAATCGTTCTCGAAGCGAAAGAAATCCTGGAAGCAGCGTCGCTGCTTGAAACGGCGGGATGGTTGCGCGGGCAGTTTAAGGAAGAGGCGGCGAAATTTCCCTTATTGACTGCGCGCGTCGCTTCGCTCGCGGATTTTCGAGAAACGCTGACGGCGATCCGGCGATGCTTGCTGCCGAACGGAGAAATCAGTGACGATGCGTCTTCGGCGCTGCGGCGAATTCGCGCGAGCATCACGCAGACGCGGGAATCGATTCAGAAAACCCTCAAGCAGATTCTGCGTTCGCGTAACGCGGAGGCCGGCGAAGATTACGTCACTCTGCGCAACGAACGATTTGTCATTCCCGTGCGCTCTGAAAACCGGCGAAGTGTTCCCGGAATTGTGCATGGCGCGAGCGGAACGGGGCAGACCGTTTTTCTGGAGCCATTTGAGACGGTCGAAGCGAATAACCAACTCGTGCAGCTTGCCGAGGACGAAGCAGCGGAAATTCTGAGAATCCTGCGCGAGTTGACCGAGCGTCTGCAGATGATTCGCGCTCCGCTCCTCGCCGCGGCGGAGACCATCGCGGAGCTTGACGGTGTGTTCGCTCGCGGGCGCTTTGCCTGCGACTTCGACGCGGCCATGCCAGAGTTTTCCGCGGCCACGGAATTGCGCCTGGTCGATGCGCGCCATCCCGTGCTCGAAGACAAGCTGCGCCGGCAAGATCGCGCCGTCGTACCGATGACGCTGGCGCTCGGCGGCGCGGAAAAAGTTCTCGTCATCAGCGGACCGAACACCGGCGGCAAGACCGTCGCGCTGAAGACGACGGGTCTGGCAGCGCTGTCGGCGCAATCCGGGATTCCCGTTGCGGCGCAGCGCGTGGTGCTGCCGATTTTCGATCGTGTGCTGGTCGATATCGGCGACGAACAATCCATTGCGGCTGATCTCTCGACGTTTTCTGCTCACATGTTGAATTTGAAGACCATGCTCGAATTGGCGACGCCGCAATCGCTCGCGCTGGTCGATGAAATGGGCACGGGCACCGCGCCCGAAGAAGGCGCGGCATTGGCCGTCGCGCTGCTCGACGAATTTCGCGCCAGGAACTGCATCGTGCTGGCAACGACCCACCACGATCGGTTGAAAACGTACGCTTCGACGACGCCAGGCGTAGTGAACGCAGCTGTGGAATTTGACGACGTAAATCTGCGGCCGACGTACCGGCTGATGGTTGGCGTACCCGGCGGCTCGAGCGGTATCGCGATCGCGCAGCGATTGGGCCTTGCTACCTCCATCATCAAACGGGCGCGTTCGCTGCTCACGCCGGAATCGCGCGAAGCCGCCGACTTGATCGCGTATCTGCACCGCAGCCGCGATGAACTTGACCGCATGCAGCAGCAAATGGCCTCCGAGCGAAAGTCGCTCGAAGAAGAACGCAAGAAACTGCGCACCGAATGGGTCGAGCGCCAGCAAAAACGCATCAAGGAACTCGAAGCTCAGTTCGCGGAAATGCAAAAGCGGTTCGATGAAAATGTTGCACGCGTCATCGAAGCCGTCAAGGAACGCGACCTGCGCGCCGCTCTCGAAAAAACCGCTCGCCGCAAAGGCCAGGACCTTCGCAGCGAAGCCCGCGAGGAGCTCAACGCCGCGTTGGTACAAACCATCTCGGATTCACAAGCGGATTTAGGCACAGCCTCAGCGAGCCAGGAACCGATTCGCGCGGAAACATTGCAGCCCGGCGCGCGTATTCGCGTGCGCGGCTTCAGCAAGCCGGTGATCTTCCGGCGACTGGATGGTTCCTCCGCCGAAATCGAAGCCGGCCCCCTCCGCATGAGAGTCTCCACTGACGAAATCGTAGGAGTCGAAGGAGCCGCTGCTGCGTCTAAGACAGCATCTCCCGCGTCCCGGGGATCCAACGTAACCGTTACTGCGTTGCCGGGCGAAGGCGCGGCTTCGGGCGAGATCAATGTGATTGGTATGCGCGTGGAAGAGGCGACAGAACGAGTCGATAAATATCTCGACGAGGCCGCGCTAGCCAATCAAAATCGCGTGCGGATTATTCACGGCCACGGGACCGGTGCTCTGCGAAAAGGCCTGGCGGAATTTCTGAGAACGCATCCCCTTGTCGAGCGAACCGCATTCGAGACCGAAGAACGCGGTGGAAAGGCCATCACCGTTGTAGATCTGCGAGCCTAAGAGCGAACTAGAATGGATGACCGTTCCCGCCATTTTTTCGTCGTCCTAATCTTCCTGATGTTCGGTGTTGTGCAGCTAGTGCCCACATATTTGTTTACCCAAGCGCTTTTGACTTCGATGTTTCGGCAGGGCCAAACCAATCAAATGACCTTCAGGCTGATGCTCGTTCTTCCGAGCTTTGTCTTCGCCGCAGCCGTGCTTCTTGCGGGAGTGGTCGTCAGGATTGCAGACCTGTTGCCCCGGGGCATTTCTTTTTCCTGGCTCCGCATTGCTACGGCGGCAGCAGCCGGGACCTTTGTTTATCCGGTTGCGTCCGAGGTGATCTCCCTTACGGTGATGATGCTCTTCTTCGCCGCGCCACTGGACTCACATCCGCCACCACTGTCCTTAACACTCGGGTTGGTCTTTTCACTTCTGTTTTTTGGCGGGATGGTGTGGCTCGTTGGCGCCCTTGCCGTAGCGGCGGTCGCGCTTGCCTTTGCTTTCGCGGTGCGCTGTTGGCCGAGCCGCGTTCTTTCTTGGGCTTGCGCTCTTTCCGTAGCTGCGGTCGTTGGCAATGCGATCGCTGCAATCGTTCAGCAGGAATTTCAATTCCCGACGACACCGATCTTGCGTTTCCTCACGGGCGGCGGCGCGTTCCGGCTGCTGTTTGGGTTCGCCGGGGGGCTTCCTCTGATCGTCTACATCGGCGAGCCGCTACTCGCCGCCCTGCTGGGCCACTGGCTGTTCCTTGCCGCGAAGGAGTACGCGGATTCCTCCGCGTAGTAGAATGGCTTCCGGAGAAAGATGGCGGAAGCGGGATCATTCGCGGAGAGGGTGAAGCAGCAGGCGGACATTGTTCGCGTGGTGGGCGAATATGTGCGCCTGAAAAAGACCGGCAAGGACTTCAGCGGACTTTGCCCGTTTCATCAAGAAAAAACTCCTTCGTTTACGGTGTCGCCGATCAAACAGATTTTTTACTGCTTCGGGTGCGGCAAAGGCGGTGACGTTTTTAATTTTGTGATGGACGTGGAGAAGTCGGCTTTTCCTGAAGCTGTGCGGACCGTTGCCGAGAAGTGCGGGATTGCCATTCCGCGGCCTCGCGAGAGGTCGCCGGAAGAGCGGCAGGAAAATCAGCAGCGCGCCCAGTTTGTCGAGATGCACCGCGAGGCGCAGGCTTTCTTCACGAAACAAATTTCCGGAACGCTTGAGGGCAAAGCGGCGCGTGCTTATCTCGAGGACCGCGGGCTCGATAACAAGGCGATTGACCGGTTTGGAATCGGTTATGCGCCTAGCGATGGCGACGCTTTGCTGCGCGTGTTAAAGCAAAAATATGCAGAGAAATTGCTGGTGGAGTCCGGATTGATCTCCCGCGGCGATCAGGGCGGGAGGTTGTTCGACCGGTTCCGCAGGCGCATTATGTTTCCGATTGCGAATGACTCGGGAAAAATTGTGGCGTTTGGCGGCCGCGCGCTCGGCGATGAGATGCCGAAATACATGAATTCGCCTGAGACGCCGATCTACTCGAAGAGCAACGTGCTCTATCACATGGACCGCGCGAAAGAAGCGCTCCGGCGCTCGGATTTTGCGGTGCTCGTGGAAGGCTACATGGACGCGATTGCCGTAGCGCGCGCCGGCATCAGCAACGTCGTGGCGAGTTGCGGCACGAGCCTTGCCGAGCCGCAGATTAAATTGCTAAGCCGTTTCACGAAACGCGTGATCATCAACTACGACCCAGACAACGCGGGCCAGTTGGCGGCAGAACGCTCCGTCTCTTTATTGCTCGAACAGGATTTTGAAGTGCGCGTCCTGGCGCTGCCGCCCGTCGGCGACAAGAAAGCCGATCCGGATCTGTTTATCCGCGAAAAGGGCGCGGAAGAGTATACGAAGCTGCTGAAAGATTCGCCGCCCTACGTGGACTACTTGATTGCGCGGGCGCGGAAAATGGATTTGACGACTGGCGAGGGAAAGCGGCGCGCCGTGAATTTTCTCCTGCCGTACGTCCAGAAAATTCCGAACACGATTCTTCGCTCGGAATGGGCCACGCGGATTGCACAACAGCTTCACCTGGACGAGCCAGTGTTGCGCGCCGCGCTGAGCAAAGCGGCCACCCAGCGGCATAGCGAACTGAAGATTCAACCGGAGCTGGTGGGCCGTTCGGCAAAGCCCGTCGAGCGGCGATTGATTCGCATGCTGGCGGAGGCTGAGGGATTTCGTCGCGAGCTGGCGCAACGGCTCCAGGCTGCTCAGCTTTATCAGGGGCTCGAGACCGAAAAAGTATTCGCCGCGCTGATCGTCGCGAGCTTGGCAGACGAGCCGATGCAGGCAACGGAAGTGGCCGCGCAGCTCGAAGAACGCGACCGGCGCATTCTTTTCGAAATTCTCTTCGAGGAAGCCAGCGAGCCAACCTGGGAGGAGGCTGTCAGTTGCGTCGAGGCGCTGCAACACCGGCAAGCGGAGCGGGAACTGGCGGATGTGCAGCGAAGCATCGAAGCCAACCCGCCCGTAACGGAAATGCGCGGGCTTCTCGAGAAGAAGCAGGATCTGATGCGGCGCCTCGCGGCAGCTAGGTAGGCGGCCCTCTGTCCCCTTTTCGACGATAGCGGGCTGTCAGTTGCTCCTCGTACCCTCCCCCTCCTTCGTTTGTAAGTGCAGATTCCACAGGACTTAGGCTCTTTGTAAGCCTTGCCACTGAGAGAACTCACAAAGACAGCTGCAATAATTAGGGCAGACGGCGGAGTGGCCCAAGACCCAGCGCAAGACAAAAAATTGGCGAGTTGTCGTGGGGCTTGTTCTGTCCATGCGGCCCGGCAATAGGGCATCTGTATTTCTACGGTATTGACGGGCGCCTGTGGTCAAGCTATCTGCAAGCGTTTGCCTGAGGAAGTTGTCCAACAGGTTTCCTTTCTCAGTCTGCGAGAAATCGTGAACTCCAGGACAGATTTGCAAAGGCGTCCACATTCAACCGCCCTTCTCGACTCCTACCATGCAGCCGGGCCGCTGTTGCCAACCTTGTTTGCATCCTCGGTAGTGGGTGTGGCCGTGGTGGACAGGCAGATGCGCTTTCGGGCCATCAATGGGGCGTTAGCCGCAATGAATGGGCTGCCCGCTCCCAGGCATTTGGGAAAAAAGCTGCGGCATGTTCTGGGAGCAGCCGCACCTAAAGTGGAATCGGCGACGGATCAGGTGCTTCAAAAGGGAGAACCCGTCGCCCTCGATTTGATTGCGGAACTGCCGTCACGCGCTGGAATCGGACATTGGACGGAGAGCTATTTCCCCATCCGGGATGCTGAAGCTCGGGTCAGAGCCGTCGCTGTGGTGGTGCTGGAAATCTCGGAAAAGAGGAACTGGGAGCAGCCCTTGCGCCAGTTGATCGCCAATTTGGATCATCTTCGAGCGGCTCTGAGAACGGAGCTGAGATTCCTCAGTGGAATGTCGGGATTGCCGGACGAGCATTCCATCTTGCTGGCGCAAGCCCTCGAGTTAGCACAGAAATGCATCGCCGAAGGCGAAAACCTATGCAAACTCGCACTGCTCTCTCCATCCATAAAGGCGCCGCAATGGGAGCTTCCGCTCAGACAGGGTTTGGAGCCACCGTCGGGAACTTCGAGTTCGGACATCGATAGGCGCGAACGAAGGGAACCCGGCGCTTATCGCCGATTGTCCCCCAGAGAACACGCCGTCTTGCAGCTCCTCGCGGATGGCAAAAACAATAAGGAAGTGGGAGCGGTCTTGGGCATCAGCGTACGCACCGCGGAAGCATATCGAGCACGGATGATGAAGAAGGTGGAGGTCCACTCGCTGGCCCAGCTCGTGCGATTTGCCGTACGCAACAAAATCATCGAGCCGTGATTGTTGTGCTGCCCGCGGTTGTTCGGGTCGTCCTGAACAAATGGGAAGATTTGAAGTCTGCGGAACGCTCGCAGCCGTGGGCACAACTTCTTCCACACTTTTCCACTGATTAAAGTATTGACGCAGGCGGACTTAAGCGTGTAGCGTGATAGGGTTTCGCGAGTAACGGATTCGCACCTAACCGCATCTATATAGATGTACTTAGAGGCGCGGGCACGTACTCTGAGAGCGAGCAGCGGGCAAAGTACAGGGCGAACGGCAAGCTGGCGGCGCAGCGCAGCCTAGAGGATTTCACAATAAAGATGAGCGATCTAGTGGGGATTCCCCACTGTTTTTATTGGTGACCGCAGAGGAGTTGACTGCGCTAGCGTGGCGGCCTGCCTGCGCCGTTGCACAAAATTTATAGCCGGCTTTGACCAGCGGCATTCGAGATTGCGCTGTAAGAGTTGGAGGAATTCGTGGCAGCTGTAGGGCTTGAAGAAAAATACGATGCGGTAAAGCAGCTCATTGCCGTGGGCAAAGAGCGCGGCTACCTGCTTTACGACGAAGTGAACGATTCACTTCCTGCGGAAGTGCATTCTTCGGAAGAGATCGACGACCTTCTCACTACATTTGAACGAAACGGCATCGAGATTTACGAGGATCAGGCGTCGGCAAAGGCCGCCCGCGCGGTCGAAGTGTCCTCGGAAGCGGGCGACCGGGATGCGGTCGTCAAGGACGACGCGCATTCGGATGAGGGCGGCAGCGATCTCGACTTGACGCCTGGGTCTCTGGAAAAAACGAACGATCCCGTGCGCATGTATTTGCGCGAGATGGGGACCGTGCCGTTGCTGACGCGCGAAGGCGAAGTGACCATTGCGAAGCGCATCGAGCGCGGGCAACTGGTGGTGATGAAGTCCATCACCCGCTCGCCGATTGTGATCAAGGAATTGATCGCCGTGGGCGAGGATTTGCGCAAGGGCGCGCGGTCGATCAAAGAGATCGTGCAGTTTGACGATGAAGAGCTGACCGAAGAGAAAATCGCGAACAAGACGAAGCAGACGCTGAAGTACATCGACAAGATCGCGAAGCTGTACGACCTGGCACTCAAGCAAGCGGAAAAGCTGGACGCCACGCCCAAGGCCAAGAAAAAGCCGTACATCAAGGCCAAGTGGGCGGTGGCGCGGACGCGCGTCGAGATTTCGCTGGAAATTCGCGGGATCGATTTCAACCCGTTCGAGAAAAAGCGGCTGATCGACAAGATGCGCGGAACCGTCGAACGCTTGCAGTCTTTGGAGCGCGAGGCGGGGCGCCTCGAACGGCGCGTGGACGCCGCGAAAGGCGACGTGGCCGCCGAAGCGCGCAAGGAATTGCGCACCCGGCGCACCGAACTGAAAGACATTGAAGAGGCGAGCGAAGTCGGGCTCACGGAACTGAAGCGCACGCTCACCTTCATTCACCGCGGCGAAGCGGAAGCCGAGCAGGCCAAGAAGGAATTGATCGAGGCCAACCTCCGCTTGGTTGTTTCCATCGCGAAAAAATATACGAACCGCGGATTGCAGTTCCTGGATTTGATTCAGGAAGGCAACATCGGCTTGATGAAGGCCGTGGACAAGTTCGAGTGGCGCCGCGGATACAAATTTTCCACGTACGCAACGTGGTGGATCCGGCAGGCGATTACGCGCGCGATTGCGGACCAGGCGCGCACGATTCGTATTCCCGTGCACATGATCGAGACGATCAACAAGCTGGTGCGCACAAGCCGCCAGTTGGTGCAGGAACTGGGCCGCGAGCCTACTTCGGAAGAAATTGCCAAGCGCATGGACATTCCCGTGTCCAAGGTGCGCAAGATTTTGAAGATTGCGCAGGAGCCGATTTCGCTGGAGACGCCGATTGGCGAAGAGGAAGATTCGCATCTCGGCGATTTCATCGAAGACAAGGCCGTGGTTTCGCCGTCCGATGCGGTGATCAATTTGAATTTGAAGGAGCAGACGTCTTCGGTGTTGAAGACGCTGACGCCGCGCGAGGAAAAAGTAATCAAGATGCGGTTTGGGCTCGATGACGGCAGCGAGCACACGCTCGAAGAAGTCGGCCAGTCGTTTGCCGTGACGCGCGAGCGCATCCGGCAAATTGAGGCGAAGGCGCTTCGGAAGCTGCGGCATCCATCGCGCTCGCGGAAGTTGCGGGCGTTTTTGGAAGGGCCGTCGCGGGATTACTTGTAGAGAGAACGGAACTTCGAAACTCGAAAAACGAAACGCCCCGAGCAATCGGGGCGTTTTTATTTCTGGGCGGAACTTTCGCGCGGGATGCGGGCGAAGTGGGCGGTTAGGCGGACGACCCAGAAGGCGGTGAAGGCCAGGATGCCCGCGACTACGTAAATCATATGCGCGGGGTCGGGGCGATGATCGGGATGAAGATTGGATTGCACGGCGTAGTCGAACGTGAAAAAGATGACCAGGAGCAGCGCGCAGCCAAACCAGGCAAACCAAGTGCTGAAATATTCGAAGGTGGCCGCGGATTGCTCGGGAGCCAGCCAATATTTTTTGTTGGGAAGATTGATTTTGTCCGCGGGCAGACGCGAGATGACGCCGGGGAGACGGAAGACCGGTATCGAAGCGAGCGCGACGGCTCCGACGAAGAAAGCGAAGAAGACGGTTTTGGTCTGCCAGCCGGTGGCATTGCCGCGTGCGTTGAAGTGGGAAGCGACGACTTCGGGCAATCGCCCATAAAAGGACCCAAAGTAAATGCCGGCGAAAATCGCAAGCAGCACGAACAGCATTTTGGGAAAGCGTGAATCCACGTTGGGCGCTCCGGTCTATAAGCTAGCTTAACGGACGGAATCGCACGCCAGCGACGAATCCTGAGAGGCAATTTCGAATCAGTTAGTGTGAAGATGCGCGTTTCGCTGAGACACGCCGCGTATTAGAATGTCCTGCCCAGCATAGATATGAGCAAACGACAAAAAATCGCCACTCTGGCCGTTGTTGTCCTTCTGGCTCTAGCCGCCTTCGGTTTGTACCGCACCGCCAAGCCATTTGCTGTATTGCGCCCGGGAATGTTCGCGCAACCAACGCTTCCGCCGGAAGTGATGGTGGACGAGTCTCCGTTCAAGACCGCGCAGACTCTCGCGCAGCTTCCCAATAGCCCCGGCGAGCAGCGCCTGTCCCAGGACGCGCTGCGGCTTGCCGATGATGAGGTCGGCCTCGCGTTTTCTTCAGCCTTGCAGCAAGTCCGCGACAGTCCGCCGGTGCTGAGCGCGGAAGCCAAAAAAGTTCAGGAGCGGGTGACCGCCACCCAGAGCGCCCTCGATGCCGACACCCAGCAAGTCGCTGCGCTCGCCGCCGCGGAAGCCAAAGCCACCGGAAGCCGAAAGCAAAAACTGGATGACGATCTGGATGTCGCCAAATCCCAACTCGAACTCCATCAGAGCGAAGTCACGAACAGCAAGAACGAATTGATCCGCGCGGGAGGCGACCCCGAAGCTGTTCTCCAGAAGGAGCTTGAGGCCCACCGCGCCGCCGTCAAAAATACCGCCACCGCAGCCGCCACGCAGCCTCCGCAGGGACATGGCCTGGTATCTCTGTATCAAGATTGGTCCGAATTGCACCAGAAAGAAAGCCAGCTCCTGGCTGCGGAGAAGGCCGCCGAGTCCGCTGCGGCCAGCTACGCCGCCAAACACACCGCGCTGAAATCCAAGCTGGACGCGGAAAATTCCCCTAAGCCGGCGCAAGCGCAAAAGTCCGGCAGCCCCGCGTCCGCCGCAAGCCCCTCAGCCACTGCCAACTCGCAGGGTGCCGCCGCGCCGCCGCAAGAAGACTCCTCAACTCTGCTCAACACCATCAAACGCCGCGCCGGCCAGCGAAGAATATCCGGTTCCCTGGCCCTTCGTGCTGACGACGAAAAGCAGCTCGCCAGGACCTACAGCGACTGGTACGTTCTCGTCGGCGCCAAGGAACGCAGTGCCATTCACAAAGCGCTCATCAGTCTGACCATCATTCTCGGAATCCTGCTTGTCGGCATTTTCTTCGACGACTGGCTCGAGCACCTGCTGGGCAAAACCGCGCTGGACCGCCGCCAAGTGCAGAGCCTGCGAACCGTCATCCGCGTGACTCTCCAGGTCCTCGCCGTTCTGATGATGTTGTTGGTGATTTTCGGGCCGCCGAGTCAACTGGGGACATTCCTCGGATTGGCCGGCGCGGGGCTTACGGTGGCGCTGAAGGATTTCATTGTGGGCTTCCTCGGATGGTTTGTGTTGATGGGCAAGAATGGGATACGGCTTGGCGATTGGGTGGAAATTAACGGTGTGACGGGAGAGGTTGTTGAGCTCGGAATGTTTCACACCGTGTTGCTGGAGACGGGGAACTGGACGGACTCGGGGCATCCAACCGGGCGGCGCGTGACGTTTACAAACAGTTTTGCCATCGAAGGTCATTATTTTAATTTCTCGACTTCGGGTCAGTGGCTGTGGGACGAGTTGCAGATCGTGTTGCCGCCGGGGCGCGACCCTTATCCGATCGTCGACGCGATTCAGAAGAAAGTGCTGGAAGCGACCGCGGAGACCGCGAAACAGGCCGAGAAAGAATGGCAAAGTGTGGCGCGCTCGAAGGAGACGGCGCATACGTTGACGGCGGCCCCGGCGATCAATGTGAAGCCTGTCGTCGGCGGCGTCGAAATTGCGGTGCGCTACATTACGCGAGCGAATGAACGCTATCAGCTGCGCGCGAAACTGAATCAAGCGGCAGTGGATCTGCTGGGACAGGACGCGACGGTTACAGCTGCTGCGCCGCCGGCGGCAAGCGAGCCGCCGGCGCCAGTGCCGAAGCCTGCTTGAAGTTTGAGTGCGGCAGCTCTGCTGCCGCTTTTCTCCGTGGCCCGCACGACCTCCGCGCGACTCCACTTTCGACGAAGCCCAAGAGTATTCGTTGCCGCGCCTCAATCCATCACGCTGCGCGCGCGAACTTCCTCAGAGGTCAGTCCATACAGCGGCGGCGTTTTTACGCCCAACATCCCGAGATAAAGATAAATCTGCCCGCGGTGGTGGATTTCGTGCTCAGGCATCAGGCGCAGCCATTTCCAGGCGGTGATGGGCGCATCGGCAGGTGTTTTGCATTTGCGCTGCAGGTCTTCGTCGGTGAGCTTGCCAAAGATTTCCATCGACTCCCCATGCAGGCGTTCGACAAAGGCCATCACATTTTCGTAGCCCTCGGCGAGTTCTTTGCCGTGCGTGGTATAGCGCGCCGGACGGCCTTGCACGTTTTCGGCCCACATGAAACGTTCGGCCACGGCGAGATGGCGCAGAATATCGCCGAGCGTGAATTTTCCCTCCGCGTACGTCCATTCGATTTTATCGGGCGGAATGCAGCGCGCCACCCGCATCGTTCGTTCGCGAACGGTTCCCCAATAGTGCAGGAATGGCTGGATCGTCGTGATTTCCATACTGGCCTCGAACACCTGACTGGTTGCTGAGAGAGTTTAACGCATGAGTTGGCGGGCGCGGGAGGCGGAGAGCGTTGCGCCAGCGTAGAGAAGAGCGAGCAAGGCGTAACCGGCGATCAGACTTACGCCTTGCGCGACGACGCCTAACGCGATGCTCATCGCGAGTTGCACGCATGTCGTGAAAATGGCCATGGCGGATTGCGTGCGGCCCATGAAGTGGCGCGGGACAATGGACATCAATCCAGACTGTGCGGTCACGCCGCCGATGGCGCGGCAGAGTCCGAAGATGGCTTGCATCACGACGGCGCCAACGAGAAACGCGACGAACGGCGTAGCCATGTGGCCGATGGCGAGGACAGCGCAAGCGGCGACGTAGAGCGGCATGCGCAATCCAGTGCGCAGTTGGCTGGCGATGATGCCGCCGGTGATAGCGCCAACCGCCCAGCCGGCTTCGAGGAAGCCGAGGCCCCGCGCGCCAGAATGGAGGACGTCGTTGACGAGGGCGACCAATACGACATTGCCGCTGACAACTCCGGCCATCATGATCGCGTGAGTGACGCCGAGCGAACGAACAAGCGGCTGCTGCTTGAGATAGGCGAAGCCCTCCTTCAAATCGGAATAGACAGCAAGAGAAAGTCCCGCTTCGGCGACTTCGGGATTTCCGCCGGACTCGAGTGCTTCAGCAGTGGCTTCCGTGGCTTCGGAATATTCGCGCGGATATTTCAGGTGGTCGCGCGGCGAGACGTAGCCGCTGCGCACGCTGTATAGGCAATATGCGGAGACAAAATACGTAAGACCGTCGATGATGAGAATGCCCGCGATGCCGGTGCGATCATAGAGAAAGCCGACGAAGGAGCCGGCGATGAGCATGCCGCTCTGCACGCCCACGAGAACGGCGGCGTTGGCGCCGGTGAACTGGCTGGGTGGAATCACTTCTTGCACGAGCGCATTGACAGTGGCCCAGTACATCGCCGAACCTGTGCCGGTGATCAGCGTCATGGCGTAGAGGTGCCAGAGCTGGAGGTGGCCGCTCCACGCGATGTGCGCGGTGGCGAGAACAAAAAAGCCGCGAGCCAGGTCCAACGCGACGCCGAGATAGCGGCGGTCGAAGCGGTCAATGAGCACGCCGCCGAGAAACGGAATGAAGAGGCCGGGCAGTGTGACGACGATGACTTGCAGGCTGACTTTGACCGTCGAGTGCGTGGCAGCCATGATGTACCAGCTCACGCCGACGAAGTTCATGCCGCTGCCGAAGAGCGAGACGAACATAGCGACAAAGAAAAAGCGGAAGCCACGCTGCGCCCAGATCAGCTTCCAATCGACAGGAGTTGTGACAGCGGTAGCCATGGGGACAAGTGAGCCCTCTATTCTAGCGGCTTCGGGGCATTCCCGAAGAGGCGATGGCTAGGGGTGTGTTCAACCCGAAGCGAAGTCATGGACCGTCGCGCGTTTTTCGCATTTTCCCTGGGTGAAACGGGTGCATAATTTCGCGGCGCGTTTCGGAACCGGAGAGTGAGCCGTGGGAAACGAAATGAAATGCACGGTGCGATTTGGCAAGCAAACGTCAGCGGGGAAAGCGCTGCTGGAAACGAGCGAAGTTCTTTTCCGCGGCGAGTTCCGGCTGAAGATTCCGTTTACGACGATCAAGTCGGCCAAAGCGGTGGATGGCGAGCTGCATTTGCAGACCCCGGACGGATTGGCGGTTTTCGAGATTGGTGCCGCCGCGGAAAAGTGGCGCGAGAAAATTCTTCATCCAAAAACGCGGATCGAGAAAATTGGAGTGAAGCCTGGCGAAAAGATTTCCTTGCTCGGCAGCTTTGAGACGGACTTTCTCGCGGAGTTCGAGCCACTCGCGGGTTCCGTGACTAATGGAAAAGTCGCTGCTGACTCCGACACGATTTTCTTCGCCGTCGATTCACTGAAGACGCTTTCAACCGTCACAAAAATTGCCAAGTCGCTGAAAGGCGCTGCTGCACTTTGGATCGTCTATCCCAAAGGCCAAAAGAGCATCACGGAGAACGACGTTATTGCGGCCGGCCGCAAAGCAGGATTGAAAGATGTAAAGGTTGTCGGATTTTCTTCCACTCATACCGCCCTGAAGTTCGTGATACCGGTCGACAAGCGATAGACTATCGGCAGCGCGCGAAGTGGACACAAGCGCACAGCTTGCGAGTTGTGGCGCAGGCGGCGACGCGCATCGCGGCGATGCCGGCGGGCCAGTTTGTCGAGGTGGACCTCGCCGGGCCTCGCTGGGCAAGTGCTTCAGCAGCCGAGCCGCGCTTACATTCGAGAGTTGCTGGCCGCAGTCCCCGCTTTGTTTAAGCCGTAAGCCTTGGACCTATCCGGAAGGCACGGCGACACTTCGAGATTTCTCTTGACTGCATAGCCCCCTCGTTTTTTGTAAGTGTTGCGTCTAAAGGACTTACGCTTTGCGCAAGTCGATTAGAATCAATGCTTGCGAGCTTGCCTGTAAGTGTTGCTTCTAAAAGACTTAGTGGCACGCCGATGGGGAAGGCGCTGGGTGTTCCCAAGGGACGCCGACCGACTTGCCCCCCACCCCTGGGGTATACAGGGAGTTGTGAAGTAAACGCCTGAGGGAAAAGGGTTTGCGGCCTTTTGTGTGTGGGCCAAAGCGCGCACTGCCGAGAAACGGGGAAAACGGTTTGGGACCCGCAGTGAGACGGGGGTCGGGCCCTAAAAAGCAAAAACGCCAGCATGGTTGCCGGCGTGTCTGGTAAAATCCCAGTATATCCCAGAACAAATAGTACACTAGATATAACTTTTTGTCAAGGTTTTGGCCCAAATTTTTTCGGCCGATCTCTCTGGTTTGGATTCGTAGAACCTCGCCGCCTTGGTGTGGCGGAGGGTGAGCCGGTGGGAAAAGCGGCTGCAGAGCTGCCGCACACCAAAAGGCTGACAATGCGGGCCCCTTCAGGCTAGAATCCCGGCCAGCGAAATTTTTGGGATGTTGCCTGCGTATGTCCTGGTAGAGAGCGTTAATCACCTCGTGGTGGAGGAGTTCCGATGGCAACGACGACCGCCGTTCCCCCGGCTGCGCCTGAACCGCAGCCCCAAGCAGAGATAAGCGCGATTGGGCGCGTGTTTGGAGTGCTTTTCTCGCCGCAGAAGACATTTGAAGATATCGTTCGAAAGCCAAGCTGGCTGTTTCCGATCGTTCTGCTGACCGTTCTCAGCGTTGCGGTGAGCTTTGGACTGAATCAGCGCGTGAACTGGCGGGAATTCATAAGCCAGCAAATTGAAAAAAGCCCGCAGGGTTCGCAATTGTCGGCGGACCAGAAGGAACAGCGCATCGAAGCGGGCGCCAAGTTTGCGCCGATTTCGACGTATGTATTTGGCACGCTGGGTCCGCTGATTGGAGCCCTCGTCATCGGTCTGGTGATGTGGGGCGCGTACAGCCTGGTTGGCGGAGTGAGCACGAACTTCAGCACGGCCATGGCGATCACCGCGCATGCGTTTATGACCGGGCTGGTTAGTAGTCCCATTTTTTTGCTGGTGATTTTTCTGAAGGCGCCGGGAACGATTGATCTGGAAAACCCAGTGGCGACAAATCTCGCGGCTGTATTGCCCGATGATTCCGCGAAATGGCTGGTCGCGCTCTGCAAATCGTTTGACGTGTTTACGTTCTGGACGCTGATTCTGATTGCGATTGGATTTGCGGCGACGAATCCGAAAAAACTCAAGGGAGCGAAGCCTTATGTGATTGGGTTCAGCGTGTGGGCGGCGTATGTGGTCTGCCGCGTGGGGTTTGCGTTCATCTTCTCCTGATACACTGGCGGTGTGAGTTTTTCGTTTGAAGTGACGAAGACGGATCCGACCGGTGGGCGGCGCGGGGTTTTGCAGACGCCGCATGGGGCGGTGCAAACGCCGTGCTTCATGCCGGTGGGGACGCAGGCGAGCGTCAAGGGTCTACGGAACGAGGCGCTGGAAGAGTTGGGCGCCGGGATCATCCTCGGCAATACCTACCATCTGTACTTGCGGCCCGGGCACGAAGCGGTGCGCAAGCTCGGCGGGCTGCACAAATTCATGTCGTGGCCGCACGCAATTCTTACCGATTCGGGCGGCTTCCAGGTGTTCAGCCTTTCGGAGTTGCGGAAGGTTACGGACGAGGGCGTGCGGTTTCGGTCGCATCTGGATGGGTCGGAGCACATGCTGACGCCGGAAAAGGCGGCGGAGATTCAACTGGCGCTGGGCTCGGACATTGCGATGGTGCTGGATGAGTGCATTGAGACGCCGTCGCCGCGGGATAAAGCGGAAGCGGCCGTGAAACGCACGACGGCGTGGGCAGGGCGCGCGCGAAAATATTTTCTAGAGCAAGCCAGCCGCAACGGGGAGCTTGCGCAATGGCAATTCGGCATTGTGCAAGGAGCGACGTTTGCCGATCTGCGGCGCGCAAGTGCGCAGCAACTTCTCGCAATGGATTTTCCGGGATACGCCGTCGGAGGCCTGGCCGTCGGCGAACCGCACGCCGTGACATGCGAAATGACCGGCGAAGTCACGGCACTTTTGCCGCGCGATCGCCCGCGCTATCTGATGGGCGTCGGAAAGCCCGAGCAAATTGCCGACTACGTCGCGCTGGGGATCGACATGATGGACTGCGTGCTGCCGACGCGAGCCGCGCGTCACGCATGCCTTTACACGAGCGAAGGCCGCGTGCTGATCAAGGGCGCGCGTTACGCGACGGATCAGCGGCCGCCCGATCCCAACTGTTCCTGCTCGGTTTGCCTGCGCTACACGCGCGCGTATCTTCGTCATCTTTTCGCCGCGGGAGAACTGACCGCGGCGATCCTGGCGACCCACCACAACGTCCACTTTTACCTTGACTTACTGAGGCAAATCCGCGAGGCTATCGAGTTTGGGAACCTAGCGAATTTCTCATCAGAGATGCACGCGCGCTATGCTGTAGGCCCGGTCTGAAGTTGGGACCGGAATAGCGTCCGAGATTCTTCAAGTACGCTCCGACCGAGTCGGAGTGACCTGCGCGGCAACACGAGCAGAGAATCCGGCGGGCTGTGAGAGCGGGGAAGTGGAACCCGCCCGGCTGATTCCATCTCCGGTGAGGCTGGACAGACCCGAGACGGGTGAAAGGAACGATGCAGCTCTTGACGACTATGGCGGCGATTTTCTTCCAGGCTTCCGGCCCAGCAGCGCTGCTCGGCAATCCGCTGGTGATGATGGTCGTGGTGATGGCTATCTTCTACGTAATGCTCATTCTGCCGCAGCAGCGGCAACGCAAGAAGATGCAGGCGATGATCGCGGCGCTGAAAGCCGGCGACAAAGTGGTCACCAACAGCGGCATCTACGGCACCATCAATGGCATTGACGGCGAGACGGTCATCCTCAAGATCGCCGACCAGGTAAAAATCCGCATCGCGCGCTCGGCGATTGCGCAGGTGGAGGCATCGGAAGATGCGAAATAAACCCGCCCGCGGCCAGAGCGTGCGCTCAACTCTCTGACCATGAACCCCAATCTGAAGTGGAAAGTCGTTTTCATCGTTCTCGTCATTCTCGGCTGCATCTACGGCCTCGTGGGGCTGCCAACATTTCCCACCTCGAGGGCGCAGCTGAAAGACAATTTCTCTCACCAGATCAAGCTCGGGCTCGACCTGCAGGGTGGCACGCACCTCGTTCTGCAAGTGCAGACGCAGGAAGCAGTGGCGCAAGAGACCGACCAGATGGTCGATCGCATCACCACCTGGCTGCGCGGCAAGAACATTGCGTACGATGAAGTGCGCCGGGTGGACGACACGCACATTCTTGTGCGCAACGTCGCTTCCTCGGGGCTGTCTGAATTTCGCGATTACGTCAACGCGCAATTTACGAATTTTTGGGACATGGCGCCAACTGCCGGTGATCCTACCGGTTATACGCTGACGCTGCGGCCGGGCGCGCAGGCACAAATCCGCGAAACGACGATGACGCAATCACTCGAAACGATCGAGCGGCGCATCAACGGGCTTGGATTGACGGAGCCGACAATTCAGCCGCGAGGCGGGCAAAACAGCAACGAAATTCTCGTGCAGTTGCCAGGTGAGGGCGATCCGTCGCGTGCCAAGCAGGTGATCCAAGCCGGTGGCCAACTGGAGTTGCGGTTGGTCGAGGATCCCGCAGTCTACACGTCGGAGACGGACGCGTTGAGCAAGCATGGGGGCGTATTACCTGCGGGCACGGAACTCGTTCCTGGGCGTGCGGAGTCGCGCACAGCCTCCAGCGCACCTACGGATGAAGTCTGGTATATCCTTAGTCGCTCTGCTGTCGTTACTGGCCGCGACCTCCGAAGCGCCACGCCAAACAGGAACACGAACAATCCAGGACAATGGGTGGTCGATTTCACCTTGTCGCCCGAAGCGGCGCGGCGTTTTGGCCCCTTCACGCAGACGAATATCGGCCGGCAGATGGCGATTGTGCTCGACCATCACGTTTCGTCCGCACCGGTGATCAACGGCAAGATCGAAGACTCCGGCATGATCGAAGGAAATTTCAGCCAGGAATCGGCAACGGACCTTGCCCAGATCCTGCGAGCCGGCGCTCTTCCCGCGTCGATCAAATACCTGGAGGAGCGCACCGTCGGACCGTCGCTGGGAGCGGATTCCATTCGCCACGGCGTGCAAGCTTCCGTTCTGAGCTTGCTTGTGGTGATGATATTTATGCTGTTTTACTACCGGCTCTCCGGTGGGAACGCGGTTCTTGCGCTGATCCTGAACCTGGTTATCCTGCTGGCCGCTCTGGCCTTTTTCGGTGCGGTGCTTACGCTACCGGGCATCGCCGGCGTGATTCTGACCATTGGCATGGGCGTGGACTCGAACGTCCTGGTTTTTGAACGCATCCGCGAAGAATTGCGGAACGGCAAATCGGCGGGATCAGCCGTAGAGGCGGGTTTCGACAAAGCGTTCCTTACCATCATCGACACGCACGTCACCACCGTCGTCTCGGCCTTCTTCCTCTTCCTCTTTGGGACTGGGCCGATCAAAGGGTTCGCTATTACTTTGACGATTGGTTTGATTGCCAACGTGTTCACGGCCATTTACGTGTCCAAGACGATTTTCCAGTATCACCTGTCGAAGATGGACCGGCAGGGCGAGCTAAGTATCTAGAGCGGGGCATCGAGGCGGTACTAGGACGCCCAGGGCCAAAGATTGGTTGAAAGGAAACGATTGAGTAGTAGCTATCTCCGGCGCAGGCCTCCATGCTAGGCAAGGAGGCTGTGGGAACAAACCCATCGACGCTGGAGTCTAAAGAAGGGAAGTACAACCCGGATGATCGAGTTATTCAAAGAGCCCAAGATCGATTGGATGGGCAAAGCCAAGTATTTCTATGCGCTTAGCGGTATTTTGCTCCTCGCTGGGTGGACTTCGATCTTCATGCATGGCGGCCTTAGGTACAGCATCGATTTCAAGGGCGGCACCAATGTGGATGTGCGCTTCGCCCAACCCCCCAATATCGATCAGATTCGTAACCGCCTGAGCGCTCAGGGGCTTGGCGGCGCTGAAATCCAGGCAGTAAGCGACTTCGCAACCCCCAACTCGAACGAAGTGTTGATCTTCGTGGAGCAGAAGAACCAGGGCGATGAGGCGGGCGACGCCAGCAAGACGCAAGTGATCAATGCGCTGAACGCGATTTACGGAACCGCCGACTCTTCCAAGCCCGACTTCAATTCCGCCACGCCTTCCACCCTTACCGTTTTCTTCACGCAGCATGATCCTCTGCTGCTCTCGACGAACGCCGGCGACAAGTATCAACAGCTGTCCAAGAGACTTCTCGATTATCGCGATACAACCGGTAAAGGCGTGCTCACGAATTTCGATGACCTCACTAAAGTGGATGGGGCCACACCGGCGGTGGTGGCGGCGCTGAAAGCCAACTATGCGCTGGGTTCGTTCGCCATCCGCGGCGCAGAGGTCGTGGGGCCCAAAGTCGGCGGAGAGCTCCGCCGCCAGGCAATTTACGTTACCCTCTATGCTTTGGGAGGCATGCTGGTATATATTGCCTTTCGATTCCAGTTGGTTTACGGGGCAGCTGCGGTCCTCGCCGTTTTTCACGACGTTTTGATTACACTGGGCTTTTTCTCGCTGCTGCATTTCGAGATATCGCTGACGGTGATCGCGGCGCTCCTGACGCTGGTTGGCTATTCGATGAACGATACCATCGTCATCTTCGATCGCATCCGGGAGAACAATCGATTGCTCCGCCGTGAGCCTTTTCCGGACGTGGTAAACAAATCGATAAATCAAACACTGTCCCGAACGATACTGACAAGCGGATTGACTTTCCTTACCGTGCTCGTGCTGTTCCTGATGGGCGGCCAGGTGCTTCGTGCATTCTCCTTTGCCCTGGTGGTGGGGATTGTGGTAGGAACGTACTCCAGTTTTGGTATCGCTGCACCGCTAGTGGTCGCGTGGAATCGCTGGCGCGGCCAACAGCGCGTTGCGGTTGGCACCGGACCCGCAGCCGGAAACAAAACCCGCGGAAGTGAAGGCGTCACAGGACGTCTCGCTCCTTCGGGGAGGAGGTAAGATTCATGTTTGAAGATATGGTGCTTTCAGGTACGACGAAACGGACGAATAAGCCGTGGACGGTTGCTCTGTCCCTGCTTATCCAGGCTGTCATCCTCACCGTGCTCATCCTCATTCCGCTGATTTACACAGAGGCGCTGCCGAAGACGATGATGGCGACGATGCTGACAGCTCCCCCACCCCCGCCCCCTCCCCCCCCTCCTCCGCCTCCTGCGGCGGTGGTGCACGTCAAACCGCAAGTACATTTGATGGATGCGGGCAAACTCGTGCAGCCGAAGGCGATTCCAAAGGATGTAAAGATTATTAAGGAAGACGCGCCTGAGATGGACGCCGGCGTACAAGGCGGCGTTCCGGGCGGCGTGCCAGGCGGTTCGATGGGCGGCGTGATTGGCGGCGTGATCGGCGGAATGGGCGGAGCGCCACCACCGCCTAGGCCGTCGGTCTCCCGCATTCGGCAGGGCGGCAACGTAACGGCGGCGATGCTCGTAAATAAGGTGCAGCCTGTGTATCCGCCGCTGGCCCGGCAGACGCGCATTTCCGGAACCGTGCGACTGCATGCAATTATCGGCAAGGATGGCTCGGTGCAGCAACTCGAAGTCTTGTCCGGGCATCCACTGCTGGTACAATCCGCGCTTGACGCGGTGCGCCAGTGGAGGTACCGGCCGACATTGCTGAATAACGAGCCGGTCGAAGTGGACACCACCATCGACGTGATTTTCTCTCTGAACCAGTAAGCGGTCTGGCGTGCCCGTCGTGGGACAGGCGCGCTGGTCCGGGCGGCAAATGCTTGGCAAACTCTCACGATGGCCCCGGGAGACCCGGGGCCATCAGAACTAAGGAGCAAAACGAATGGTAGCGACTTTGTTTGTGAACGCGGCCCTGTTTCTGCAATCCCAGGCTACCTCCTGGGATCTGCGGAGCATGTGGTCATCCATGAGCACCCTTCCCAGGATCGTCGTGGCGATCCTATTCATTCTTTCCATTTATTCCTTCGGCGTGATGATTGACCGGGCCCTGATGTACAGCGCGGCACGCAAGCAGTCCCGCGTATTCGTGCAGCAGGTTGCGGGCGCGTTGAAGGAAGGCAAACTGGACGAAGCGATCGCGATCGCCGAGCGGAACAAGAAGAGCCACATCGCCAAAGTGGTGGCGACGGGCCTCTCGGAGTTCCAATCCGCTTCGCAACAAGTTACCGACGCCGACGTGATCGAAGCGGCCAAGCGCGGTCTCGAGCGCTCTGTCGCCATCGTGCACGCGGAAATGAAGCGTGGTCTCTCGGCGCTGGCCACCATCGGCTCGACGGCTCCGTTCGTCGGACTGTTCGGCACCGTCGTCGGCATCTTGAACGCGTTTAAAGGAATTGAAACGAGCAAAGCGACCGGTCTGTCGGCAGTCGCCGGCGGTATCGCGGAAGCTCTCGTCACCACGGCTCTCGGTCTTCTCGTGGCCGTCCCTGCGGTGTGGGCCTACAACTATTTCACGAATAAAGTCGAAGCTTTCGACGTGGAGATGGACAACTCCTCGATGGAGTTGATCAACTACTTCATCCTGCGTCGGGGCGCGAAGAAATAAGGTAAACCATGGGGTACAAACCAAAAGTCGGTGCGCAGATGGCGGCGCCGAACGTCATCCCGATGGCCGATATCATGCTCGTGTTGTTGATCATCTTCATGGTAGTCACGCCGATGTTGCAGAAGAGTCTGCCGGTGGATATGGCCAGGGTGAACAACGCGCACGAGATGCAGGACGCCGATAAGGACGACGCGATTATCGTAGCGGTCACACGAGATGGGACGATCTACCTTAAGAACACGAAGATCACTAAGGAAGATATCACCGGGCAGATCAAGGATATGCTGTCCGCCCGTCTCGATAAAACTGTCTACGTGAAGAGCGATGCTCGCGCCAAGTATGGCGACGTTGTCGCGGTGGTGGACGAAATCCGCTCCGCGGGCGTCGATCAGCTTGGGCTGTTGACGGAACAGAATCAACAAGAACACAGGACGCCGCCTCCGCCTCCCAGCGGCTCCGCTCCCTCGGCTGACTAAGCCGTTTGGAGAAGTGGTTGGGCAGGTGTGCGGAAAGTCCGCACCATTCGTTTGCTGAGTCAGAAGGGCCGCGCTGGATCCCACCTGGCGCGGCTTGATGGCCTGAAAAGCACTCGAAACGCAGGTTGATAGGAGATTCGCAATGGGAATGTCTGTTGGAGAAAATAAAGGCGGTGCGATGGCGGAAATGAACGTCGTTCCGCTGATCGACATTTTGCTGGTGCTGCTAATCATCTTCATGGTCATCACTCCGCTCACTCCGCACGGGCTGGATGCTCTCGTACCTCAGCCAAATCCGAACCAGAAGCAAGACGTGGAGCTCGAGAATAAGACCGTGGTTGTGCAGGTGCTTACGAATAACAAGTTGAAGATCAACAACGAAGACACGACCTGGGATGGACTGGGGCCGCGGCTCGAAACGATCTTCAAAGAGCGCGCCGAGAAAATCGCTTTCGTAAAGGGCGACAACGATGTACTGTTCGCGGAAGTTGCGCGCGCCATTGACATCATGCGCGGCGCAGGAATCGACCGGGTCGGCTTGATAACGGCCAAGCTCGAGGCCGGGCAGTAAGCAGCAAGGATTTTGTCACCTCGGCCGCGGTTTTCCGGCCGGCGCAGGGTGTGAGAGTCCTCCTCGCGGGGAAATTTCCCTCAGGCGAGGTGGCTCATGGGAATTTCGTTTGGCGGTACAAAGCAGGGAACGATCGCGGAGATGAACGTCGTCCCGTTGATCGATATTCTGCTGGTGCTATTGATCATCTTCATGGCGGTTTGTCCGCAAATGCAGTATGGTCTCCCTGCGGCCTTGCCGCCGCGGACGGAAACCGGGCCCGATACGCCGCCGGACATCATTGTTGTGCAAGTTTTTGAGGACGGCACGCTGCGCATCAACCGGGACCCGGTGCGTTGGCAGGATCTCCAGTACCGGCTTTCGGAAATATTCAAGATGCGCGCGAGTCGCGTGGCTTTTGTTCGTGGGGACAGCGGCCTTGAGTTTGGCGAAATCGCCCGGGCCATCGACGTGATGCGCGGTGCGGGAATCACGACGGTGGGCCTGATGACGCCGGAACTCGAAATCGTTCGCTAAATAGTGTAGATTGGCCCCTCGCAGGGCGGATCTGAATCCTAGCAGGGATGGATGCTTCGATGACTTATGCGTCAGCTCGTATTGCTCGCCGGACCGCTTCTCTGGCAGCGCTGTTCATTTTCGCCGTTGGCGTTACGGGCTGCAACAAGCTCAAAGCCCGCGACCTCCTGAACAAGGGCGTCACGGCCTTCAAGGCCGGCAAATCCGATGATGCCATCGAGGATTTCAAGCGCGCTACCGAGCTCGATCCTACCTTGACGACTGCGCACCTCTATCTGGCCACGGCTTACGCCAGCCTGTACATTCCCGGCGCCCCGTCGCCGGAAAATAAAGCGCGCGGCGAACAGGCCATCAAAGTGTTCAAGGACATTCTCGATACCGACCCCAACAATCTAAGCGCTATCGACGGCATCGGCTCTCTGCTCTTCCAGATGGCTGGACAGCCCTTTGACGAAAAAGGTTTTGAGGAATCCAAGACCTACCACCAGCGGCATATTCAAATTAAACCCGACGACCCAGAGCCGTACTATTGGATCGGCGTTATCGACTGGACGCTGGCGTTCCGCGCCAATGGCGAAATGCGCCGGGACTACAACCAGAACAACGTCAGGAAGCAAGTCAAGGACGACCAGCCGCTGCCTCCCGCCGTCCGCACGGATTATGTAACCAAGTACGGTTCGCTGGTGGATGAGGGCATTGCTGACCTGCAAAAGGCAATCTCATTGAAGCCGGATTACGACGACGCCATGGCCTACCTCGGCTTGCTCTATCGACGCAAAGCGGACATGGTAGACAGCATGGACGAGCGCGCTTCCCTGCAGAAGCAAGCCGATGACCTGCTCGACAAAATCAAGGAGATCAAGCAGAAGCGGCTGGACCAGCAGCAGCAGCAAATCTCCTGAGCGGACCCGCTTAGTCGGCTCTAGTAAATCGATTTTCTAACGAAAGGGGTGCCTGCCAAGGTGACCCCACTTCTGGCATCCCCGCACAGGCACCACCGTTTTTCTGCCGCATTTGGCCGCGGCGACAGAACTCTTGGTAATCCATCTGGTCGCGCTACATGATCCACAGCCGGATCCTCATCTTTCTCTTTTGAGCAGCTCGCTATCTGCTCCGAAGCGCCAGAAGCGCGCCGCAGTGGCGTTCTCGAAACCGCGCCGCTTGCTTCGAAGGATTTTCTCTCCGCACGATCTAAACTAATAGCAGCAATCGTCCAATTCGCAGCGTCGAGTAACGACCAGTGCCAAACCAAGAATTTCTGAATGACGCCATACTGTTGATCATTGGAGTCTTTTTTGTCCTATTTCTCTGCAGCACCGCGAGAGACTTTCTTCGAGGGTATCAGTCCCGCCGCTGGTTGAAGTATTTTTTGGCAGGTAACAAAGCGCGGCTCGCTAGTCGGCATGCCGAGGCACGCAGCTTGCTCCGCAAAGCCTGGGTCCTGTCTCGCCCCATGCCTCACAATTGGCAGATTCGCGCGCTGACTCTAGGGGAATTTGCCGAACTCCTTCGCGCCCAAGGCAAATACCGCCAAGCCGAAAGACTTCGTCGCCGGCAGCTGGCTTTGCACGAGCAGTCAGGAGCCGCGCGCTCGCCCGGAGCCGCTCTCGCCGCCTCGAACCTCGCCACGGTCCTGGACGATGTAGGGAAGCACGCCGAAGCTGAGCCGCTGCACCGAAATGCCGTCGAGTATCTGAAGCAGTTTCCCGGGAATGAGGCCAACGTAGGCGCGGTGATGAATAATTACGCGCGATGCTGCATCGGCTCGGTCGCACCGCCGAAGCGGACGCCCTCTATCGCACGGCCATCGAGATGGAGCCAAAGGGAAAAGAAATCGATCCCCTACAGTCCGCAATCAGGCTCAGTAATTTGGCCGTCGTCATCAACGACTCGGCACGTTGCGCGGAGGCCGAAGTTTTGCACCGGCAAGTGCTCGCCACTCGCCAACAGGAAGCGGGGCCCGAAAGCATCCCCGCTTCCGCCTCGATGACCAATCTGGCCGCCGTCAAGATGCGCCAGGGGAACTATGCGGAAGCCGAGACTCTTTTCGCCCAGGCAAAAGAGATCCGCGCCAAGAATCTTGCGTCAGATCATCCGGAATTCCTCACCTCGCTGAACAACGAAGGCGTGATGCTCTCCAAACAGGGAAAATACAAGGAAGCCGCAGACGTTCATGCCCGTGTCCTAACAGCACGAGAACGCGCTTTGGGGCTGGTCCATCCGGATGTGGCTCAGAGCCTCATGAATCTCGCCATGGCTCAGAATTCTGCCGGGAATCATCAGGCGGCCGAGGATAATCTGAACCGCGCGTTGCCCATCGCCCGGCGCGCCTTCGGAGAGCAGCACCACAAGGTTGCGGACATCCTGAACAATCTCGGCGCAGTTTATACAAGACAGGACCGGCTAGTGGAAGCGCTGGAGCTTCATCGGCACGCGCTGCGCATCCACGAAGCAACGAGCGGCCCAGAACACCCTAAAGTAGCTGCCAGCCTGGGAAACATCGCTGTGGAAGAGATGCGCCTTGGGAAGTTTCAGGACGCAGTCCAATCCATCGAGCGGGCCATCGCCATTGCCGAAAAGGCGCAAGGGCACGACCATCCCGACCAGGCTCAACGGCTCAGCAATCTCGGTGTCGGCTATCAAAACCTGGGGAGATACAACAAGGGCGCCGGGTTCCTGGAGCGATCCCTGCACATCCGCGAAGCCAAACTCAAATCAGGCCATCGGGATTTTGGGTTGAGCTGGATGAACCTCGCCGCGATCCGCATCGAGCAGGCGCGTTTCGCCGAAGCGGCCGAGCTCATCGAGAAAGCGCTGCAGGTGTTCCGCGCCGCCTTAGGCGAAGAACACGAATACACGGCAATGGGGCTGTCCAACTTTGGCAGACTTCTTTTCCGCGAAGGCAAATTGCACCAAGCACAGGACTATCTCTCCCAATCCCTGGCCATCCATCAATCCTGCAGTGGCGGCCAGAGCTTGAATGCTGTGTTCGCCGCCAATAATTTTGCGGATGTTCGCATCGAACAAGGGCGATACGAAGAGGCGGAAGCTTTGTTGCTCCGCGTCACGGAAGTGCGCCAAGCGAGACTGCCAAAAGAGCACCCGTACCACGCGACGACCCTCCACAGCCTCGCCCACCTTCGCGAGCGGCAAGGTGAAACCACGGAGGCAGAAGGGTGCTATCAAAAGGCGCTGGACATTCGAGATGCAGCACTCCCTCCGGATCACCCTTATCGCGCCAACTTGTTGGAGGACTATGCGCGGCTGCTGCAAGCTCGAGGGCGAGATCAGGAAGCCGCCGAGCTGGAGGGCCATGCACAGGCGGCCCGCGAACAGCATGCGGCGGCAGAATCGGCGGAGCAAAACCCTTCCCTGTAACTGGCAGCTCTGCGAGGCTTCAAAAAGATGAGAGAAGTACGCGTTTACGACGGTGACTTTCCAACGTGGCAGGAGATGCTGGCCGGCGGTCCCGGCGCGGCTTTTCCCAAAGAGGTGTGGCTGCAGAGCGTACAGCCGGGTGAATTCGCCGTCCGCTACAAAGACTTCAAGACGGGCCTCTCGCGAAACCCCTCCGGCGAGATTGCGAAATCATCGGAAATTTGCCGTATCTTTGACAATCTCGAAGAGGCTCGCGCGGATTCGCGAAAAGTAGTGAACGAGCATTGGGTGGTCCGCTGCTTCATCTACGACCATACCCGTAATCAAGTTGACACTATATCGAATACTAAACAGTTGAATAAGTTTGCCTTTGTCATGTATGGGCAGGTACTTCTCACGATTGCATTCTGTGCGCTCCTTGGAATGGCCCTAATGTCGATCATCTATAGAATCTGGCTGCTCATTTCCCCGTCAGCGCCTGCGGCTCAAATGCATCCGCCTTTCGGCTGGCTCTATTGGGTGAGCTACGCAGCCGCCGGACTCCTCCTTCTAGCCCTGGTTATATATTTGCGATTTCGATGGGGCATCAATAGAACCGTGTTCCGGATGCGCACAAAGCTCAACTCCGCGATTTCTCCCGAAGAAAAGAAACGCTTTGCAGAATTAAATACGCTTCATCTCTCCCGCGACCCGGCTGACCGCGAGCGCTTCGTGAAACTCGCCAACGAATACGACGAAAAAATACGCGAAGCCCTTAAAAAGTGAATCGCGATAGCCGCCAACTCGCTCATTTGGCGTTCCAATTCGAGAGGATAGCTCCCGGCTTGTCCGAAAACCGGAAGTAAGAGTCTGATCCTGGTAAGCGCACTATCGGAAACGGTCCCACTGCCCGGAGTCAGCCTGGCTCGCGCCGCGCACTGTTCTGGCTTATACTTGAATATGCCGTCTCCCAGTAATGTTCCCCTGAGTTTTCAGCGCGACCGCGCCATCAGGCAGCTCGAATCGCGGTTTGAAGAGCTCCTAGAAAAACTCCGCAAAAACCGCCCCTCTGAAGACCCCTGGGTAGTCCGCCGTGCGTACGAAATAGCTTCCGAGCGCCACCGCGACCAATTCCGCACCTCCGGCGATCCTTATATCTCGCATCTTCTGGAGGTGGCCCACATCCTTGCCGACATGCGCATGGACGCCACGACGCTGACCGCCGCCCTCCTGCACGACGCCATCGAAGACACCGAATACCCTGTGGCGCGAATTGAAGAGCGCTTCGGCCCGGACGTCGCGCACCTCGTCGAAGGGGTCACAAAAATCAGCCGTCTAAACATGACCGCGCCGGAAACGCGGCAGGCGGAAAACGTCCGCAAGATGCTGCTGGCGATGGTCAACGACGTTCGGGTAGTGATGGTGAAGCTGGCGGACCGCCTGCACAACATGCGCACGCTGGAGTACCTCGGGCCCGAAAAACAGCAACGCATCTCGCGGGAGACGCTGGATATTTACGCGCCGATCGCGCACCGCCTGGGGATGGGCGTGATCCGCGGGGAACTCGAGGATCTTTCGTTCCGCTTTCTCGAGCCGGAAGCCTTCCTGGCCCTTCAAAAAGAAGTCACGGAAAAGACTCCCGTCTACCAAAGGTTTCTGGAGGAAGTCCAGAGCACGATCCGCACAAAGCTCGTCGAGAGCGGCATTCCCGCCGAGCTGGAAGCGCGCGTCAAAGGCCTCTACTCGCTGCACGGCAAAATTCTGCGGCAGCAAAGCAGCCTCGAACAGGTCTACGACCTGCTCGCCGTGCGCGTCATCACGGACACGGAGCGAAACTGCTACGCCGCGCTCGGCGTGATGCACCACATCTGGCGCCCGGTGCCGGGCCGGTTCAAAGACTACATCGCGATGCCCCGCCCGAATCTCTATCAATCGCTGCATACCACTGTGCTGCACGGCGGACAGCCGTTTGAAGTGCAAATCCGCACGCAAGAAATGCATCGAATCGCCGAAGAAGGCGTCGCCGCCCATTGGAAATATAAAGGCGGCAAACCCGCCTCGGGAGACGACGACCAGCGGATTGCATGGATGCGCCAGCTCATCGAGTGGTCGCAAGAACTGCAGGAGCCGAGCGAATTCCTCTCGACGTTGAAAGTGGATCTTGCGCCCGTGGAGGTTTACGCGTTCACGCCGAAAGGCCGTGTACTTGAAATGCCGCGCGGGGCGACGCCGGTGGACTTCGCCTATTCCGTGCACACGGAAGTCGGCCATCAATGCGTGGGTGCAAAAGTGAACGGGCAAATGGTGTCGCTGCGGCACGAAATCGTGAGCGGCGACGTCGTGGAGATCCTCACGAACAAAGGCCACACGCCGAGCCGCGACTGGCTCAGCTTCGTCAAGTCCTCGCACGCGCGGAGCAAGATTCGCCAGTGGATCAACCTGCACGAGCGCGAAGAAGCCACGGACATGGGGAAGAAGCTGCTGGAGAAGGAGTCCCGCCATTTCGGCCGCGGCCTGAAGAAAATTCCGGACGCCGAGTGGGACAAGCTACTCGCCGACTACGGCCTGTCGAAGCAGGAGGATCTCTACGCAGCGGTGGGTTTCGGCAAGTATTCCGCGCGGCAAGTTCTCTCGCGCTTGCTCGGCGAGCCGGAAAAGCCAGCGGGAACGGAAGCCGAAGATTCCAAGCCGACGCTGGTGAAGACCGTCAAGCGCATGCTGGGTTTCGGGGAAGCGCCGCTGATCGTCAAGGGCCACGACGACCTTCTGGTGTACCGAGCAAAATGCTGCAATCCGATTCCCGGCGACGACATCGTGGGGTACATCACGCGGGGCCGCGGAGTCGCGGTGCACACACGAGCGTGTCCCAACGTGCAAAATCTGATGTATCAGACCGAACGCCGCATCGCCGTCGAGTGGGGAGCTGAGAGCGCCGCTACATTCCCGATTCAGCTTTCCATCCGCGCCAAAGACCGCGCCGGCCTCCTGGCGGAGATCACGGCCGTTATCAGCGGCGCTGGTTCGAACATCCGCAATCTCGAGAGCCGCCCCGACCGCCAAAACGCGCGCATCGAGGCCAGCCTTGAAATTGTTGACCGCCGTCAGCTCGAAACGATTCTGGCCAACATCCGAAAAGTCTCCGGAGTATTCGGCGTCGAACGCGTGTACCAGATCTAATTTCCTGCTATTTCGCACCTGTCCTTTCAGCCGGGTATCACCCAAGCACACGACGCCGTTTCCCGCTTGGCGCCCACTACAATATAAATATGCGGAAGGAACGATTGCTTCTCGGCGTGTGTGTCCTCGCAGCGGCGGGCTGCCATCAGCATCCCCTCACGGACTATCGTCCGCTGGACCAGGCAGGGATGTGGTCCAGCGATATCGAGCAGCTCAAAGGTCTCAATAGCTCGGACGCGGAAATCGCTCAGGTCGTCAAGCTGAAGCATGCCGGCATCAGCGATGACACCTGCGTCGAGCTAGTTAGCAGCGCACATGTACGCAAGCATCTCTTCACCAGCGCCGAGTCTGCTTCGAACCTTGCCGGAGCCGGATTTACCGAGCCGCAAATCCTGGAAATTGCCCGAGCCGATCAGCTCGACGCCATCAGCATCGACGCCGTGACTCTCAAGCTGATCGGCCTCTCGGATTCGACGGTGCAGCTCATTTTGCATCGGCACCTCGACGGCCAGCCCGTCATGGCCAGCGCCGAAATTTCGCGGCTCAAAAACACCGGTTTGACGGAACGTCAAATCCTGGAGCGCATCAACGCCGGAATGACCGACGAGCAGGCGGAGAAGGAAATTCGGGCACGGGAGAGCGCGCGCAATCACAAAGACACCTCCTTCGTGCGCGTGCGTGGCCGCAAGCCCCGTTAATTTCTTCTAATCCTCCGCGTTACCGGAACTGATGTCCTCACCTTTGCTTCTTCCGATTTCCCTCGCTACAATCGATTCGCTTTGCTGCCACGTCCGCATTCCCGCCCGCTCTTTTGTCTGCTACTTACCGCGGTTAGCCTTTGGATCTGTTCCTGCGCCGCCGCCCTCGGGCCGGGCTACTTGATCGAGAATCAGGAAATCCGCGTACAGTTTTTGCCGGGACAAGATCCAAGGATTCGCGTCGATTGTGAGTATCAGCTTCGCAACACGGGCAATCAACCTCTTGCCACTCTCGAGCTGCGCCTCCCGGGGCGCCGCAGCTTCCACCTCGCGGCCGCGCAAGCCACATGGGATGGCGGCGCGGTCGCCGAAGCGAGCTCGCCTTTCTATCCGCGGAACACGCTTCTCACGCTTCCACAGCGCTGGAACATTTCCGAGCGCCACGCTCTGCATCTCTCGGCTGAATTCCAATCGCCCGCGCCGGGTGAAACCGGATTCCGTTTTGCCTCCGATGCTTTTTTCCTGCCCTCGGAAGGATGGGCCCCGGAACTGCTCCCCTCGCAAGGCTTGTTCTCTTCCGGAGGAGTTCCTCCTCAGCAGTGGCGTTTGCAAGTGCGCGCTCCCGCAGGTTTTCTGGTTCATACCAGCGGAAGTACCGCAAAGAGGTCGCGCAGCGCCGGCGAAATCACGGTTCAGGCCGTGCAACATCCCGACGATCGCTATCCGTTCATCGTCGCCGGCCAATATAAGGAAACTCGTTTGGACGCGGGCTCTGGCAACAAAGTCTTTCTCTGGACGCGTGCTCCGGAAGAATCCTCAAATTTACAAACTTCAGCGGACGCGCTGGTTCGCGCCATCCAGGCTTATGACGAGACCTTCGGCACGCGCAATCACAAATCGCAATCGTTCTGGATCGTGGAATGTCCCATGCTTGCCGGCTGTTTTACTTCCGCGGAATCTTCCTACGCTGCGATTCTGACCGCGCAATCCGGCGCCGTTTCTTCCGAACTCGCCTCCCTCGACACCGTGCTCATCGGGTTCAACGGCGGCGCGCCCAAGCTGGCCGCTGCTGCGCCCTCGCTTGCGGCAAGCTGGCTCGGTTACGGCCAGAACCCCGGCTTCTACGAACAGCAATTTCCGCTTTCCGCGCTTCCCGCGTTTGCTTCTGCTTTGGGCCAGGAGGCCATCGACGGCCCGTCCGCTCGTACGGAGACAATCCGCCGCGCTTTGCGTATGATTCCCAGGAACGCCACGGCGCGCAAACCGGAGGACGACACCGTTCTGCGCGCAAAGAGTTTTCTCTTTTTCTACGCGCTCCAGGAGCGCTTCGGCCAGGACGCTTTCCGCCATGCGATCCATCACATGCTCTCCGCTCGGCGGGGCCGGGGGTTTAATCTCGACGATTTAATCGCCGCGTTCGAGGAGGAAACGCATCAGAATGTCGCGGAATTTGTCCGACTATGGATGAAGCGGCCCGGCGTTCCTGATGACTTTCGCGGCCGTTATGAAAATACCTCTGCTTCTATCGCCAACACTTCCAAGGAGACTATGCCATGAGAGAAATCGTTCTGACGGATCGCGGCCCAAAACCCATTGGACCTTACTCGCAAGCCATTAAAGTCAATGGACTGCTTTTTGTTTCAGGGCAAGTTTCCATCGATCCGAAGAGCAACGAATTTGTCGCCGGCGACATCGCCCAGCAGACGGAGCGGACGCTGGAAAACGTGAAGGGAATCGTGGAGGCGGCCGGCAGCAAACTCAGCCACGTGATAAAAACGACCGTATTTTTGAAGAACATGAGCGACTTCGCGGCCATGAACGAAGTTTATGCGCGTTATTTTTCCGCGGCTCCGCCCGCGCGTTCGACCGTGGAGGTCGCCCGCCTGCCGAAAGATGCCCTAATTGAAATGGAAATTATCGCGACGGTTTGAACAGCGGCTCAAAAAGAATTACGGGCGGTCGGGACTTTCCAGCGCTTCTTGCACCGCCAGGAAAGTCACCACGCCGACCGCGGCAACGGCGTACCACACGAACTTGCTTTTGGCCGCCTTCAGGGGCGCCCCGCCGGATCCCTTGGTTCCCGCTCCTTGTGGAGGAGGCTGGTCCTGGGCCGATTCACTTTCAGCCGGATCAAGCACGACTCTATATGCGCTGCCTTCTGCGATCACCCGCGAGTCGTCGCCGACGGTTATGGTCAATTCGCCGCGCGTGCACTTCACGAGCAATTGCTTTGCGCTCAACATCGTCACTTGTCCGATGGTAGCTTCGTCGGACTTCGGACGGATCACCGCGCTCGACGCATTCAAGGCAAACGCTTTTGCGTTAGCCGTCGAAAACGTCGCGGAGCCCCGCAGCAGCGTCGCTCCTGGCGTTCCGCCATTTTCATTTATCGTGGCTGCCGAAGACGCCGAAAGCATTAGCCGCGCGTCTTTCGTGCGCAATTGAACGCTGCCGGCGTCGGCCGTGCTCAGGTGGTCACCGGCAAAAACCGTAGTGCCAACCGGGGCCAACGTTCCGCTCACACTTGCGCCGCTCGAAGAGACAACGGTCCCGAGCGCGTCCGCGGAGGCGCCCCACACCGGTGCCATCAGTAAACAAGATGTCAGAATCGCAGCAACAATTTCGCGGGACCGCGCCATTGAAGCCTCCAAGAGGGCTACCGGAAGAATACTCACAGCCTTCCCCGGCGTCAATAAAGAATCCTTCCGGTGCGCAAAAAATCTTTTGCCTCGAACCCCTCTCCTCCTCTGGCTGTAGCGCGATTCCGCTGCTACAATGCATCCCAACACATGGCTGACTGGAAACAGATCACCGCCCGGATTCGTCGGGCCCGCACCAGCAAGGACCCCGTCGGACAACTTTCGAATTTGTACGAAAAAACTCGCGATGCCATGGTGGCATTCGAATTGGCGCGGTATTTCGAAACCTCCGGGCAAAATCCGGACGCCGCCAAATGGTATCTCGCGGCCGCGGAGCGCTTTCGCCGCGCCGACTGGAAAACCAAGGCGCAGGAAGCCGCCGTCAGGCTTGGCGCCGAAGTCTCTGCCGTGGACCCCGCGCACGCGTCGGGTGATTTTATGCTGCCCCCTCCGGACACCGCTGAAGACGAGCGGGCTCCTTCAAAGGAAGAGGGTAAGGCTGCGTCCCCAACTTCTGACGCACCTGACGAAGTAGAAATGGAGACCGCGGAGGTTGTGGAGAATCCCGCTGCGGAATCTGCCGACTCGCCCGACAAAAAGCGGCGCCGACGCGGCCGTCGAGGTGGCCGCAATCGCCGTAAGAGCGCAACTCCTGCTGCCAAGGGTTCCGCTGCAGCGGTCGCGCCCCACGCTACGGAAGCGCCAACACCCGCGAAGAGCTTGCCTTCCCGAGTATTCGCCGAGCCTACGGAACCAAAGTCTTCGCGTGTTAGCGAGACGCGCGCCATCCCCGCATTTCCTGTCGAACCGATTGGCGAGCCCGGCGGGCCAACAGTGCGCGGCCGCTCCGGCGATCCCGGCCTGTCCTCTCGACTCTCGCTTCTGGAAATGCAGCTTCGCCGCTTACTCACCTGTCCCCCCGTAAAACTGAGCGAAGCGGATCACGCTCCCGTTGGTCCCGGTGTTTTCGTTCTGACTGACTCCGACCTCACCAGCTATTACTATGTCGAAGCCTGCCAGACCCTACGCATCGCCGTGGGAAATCTTTTGCGTGGAGGTGCGAGCCGTCGTGGCGCGGATTCCCTCAAGCCTCAGCTTGCCGAACATCTCGGCATTCCGGAATCGCGTGTCACCAAATATCTCGCCGATCATTGCGTCGTCCGCTGGCTCCAACTTGATGAAGGCGCCTCCCACTTTGCCCATTTTGTGACCGCCGTCATCCGCCCGACGCTGAACGAGTAGCCCGCCCAAACAAGCACAGCGTTTCCTATTCGAAACACCATGCTTCCCAAAATGTGCAAACTTGTAGTCCATTCGTACTAAAAGTAACTCCCGCCAGGCACTCTCCCGGATGCCGTTCGCTGCCCCTAATTACCGTTCACCCCCCATTTTTGACCGTTCGACGCTTGCTGCTGGCGTCCTCCCCCCTTTACCCTCAAACTGTAGGTGTACAAAGACTTACTGGACGTACCTGGGGAAACTGGTACGTTAAGAAGAGCCCGGGGGGCAGTTTTGGGCTCGGTTTTCAACCATATCTTTAAGCACTTGGGCTGCATCTTTTGAAAGTGAGGGTAGATCTTTATGCCGAATCGTGTGGGGACGCAGATTCTGAGAACGATCGACTGGGCGGTTTGCAAAACTGCCGGCGTCACGTTCAATAGCATTCAGTATTTCAACAAGCGCAATCCAAGTCCTTCCGTCACGCCGCAATGGTCCGATAAACCTTTGCTCAAATCCTGGGAGAAGACCAAGCCGACGCTTGGCTTCCCTCGGCAAACCGATTCCTTGTGCCCTGCATGCGTCAAAGAGGCGCGTGAAGCGATCATCGCCGGCAAAAAAGACTGGCGCGATCTGATGCACGAGAAAGTCGGCGAAATCAAAGCGCAGATCATCGAGCGCGACAATCAGATTTGGATGGTTAAGGATTGTCCCATCCACGGCCACTACGAAGACATGATGGCCGTTGACGCCAAGTTCCTCGATTGGATCGAGAAGCAGTTCCCCGGCCGCGACATTCCCGCGCACAACGACGAAGATCTCCACAAGCACGGTTCTTCCACTGTTCGCTATGGCCGCGGCTCCGTTCTCACCGTCGACCTCACCAACCGCTGCAATATGATGTGCGATCCCTGCTTCATGGACGCCAACCAGGTTGGCTACGTCCATGAACTTGGCTGGGACGAAGTTAAAGAAATCCTGGACAACGCGCTCAAAATCAAGCCGCGCCGCCAGATGTCCGTCCAATTCTCCGGCGGCGAACCGACCATGAGCCCGCTCTTCCTCGATGCCGTCGCCTACGCCCGCAAGATCGGTTACAACAGTGTGCAGGCTGCAACAAACGGCATCGAATTCGCCAAGAGCAAGGAATTCTGCAAGAAAGCTTTTGAAGCGGGCATGCGCTACGCTTACTTGCAATTCGACGGCATCGGCAACGACGCCAACAGCCATCGCCAGATCGGCAACCTTTTTGACGTCAAACTCCGCGCCATCGAGAACATGCACGAAGCCGGCATCGAAATCGTCCTTGTCGTCACCATCGTCAACAACGTCAACAACGATCAGGTCGGCTCCGTCGTGAAGTTTGCGATGGAAAATCCCAAGAAAATCGCTTTCGTCAGCTTCCAGCCGGTTTCGTTCACGGGCCGCGACGAAGACATCACTCCGGAGCGCCGTCTCCGCCAGCGCTACACGCTTTCGCATCTCGCGGCAGACGTTAGCAAGCAGGTCGGCAAGGTCGAACCGACGCGCGACTGGTTCCCCATCTCATTCATCAGCACCTTCGCAGGCTTCGCGGACATGGTGAAGGGCAACGAATCCCAGTGGGGTTCACTGAGCTGCGGTTGCCATCCGAATTGCGGCGTCGGCACGGCCATGATGATCAACAAAGATACGAAGGAATGGGCTCCGGTTCCGCGCTTCCTCGATGCCGTCCAGCTCACCAAGGACGTCACCGCCATCACCGACGCGGCTCGCGGCAAGAAATTCTCGAACTTCATGATGGCCATGGCCCTCCTCAAGAACTATCACCCGTTCCGCGGCCCCAAGGGGTTGACGCTCACCGCCCTCTTCAAGAAATTCGACAAGACCTGGGCGCTGACGAAGAAAGCCTCGGTGAAATATGGCAAGACTTCGCCCGACCGCACCTACGAAGACGCCATGAAGCGCCGCCAGACCGACCCCTGGAACTTCCTCTTCATCGCGGGCATGTGGTTCCAGGATCTGTTCAACTACGACTTCCGCCGCACCGAAATGTGCATCATTCCTTACGCCACGCAGCAAGGCGAAATTTCCTTCTGCGCCTACAACACGGGCGTAGGCTGGCGCCAAATCATCGAAAACATGCACAAGAACGCGACCGTCGCCGAGTGGTACAAGAACCACGGCAAACACGAAATCTACGCCAAGGGCAAGAGCGTCAACCTTCAGAGCTTCGAACACTCTTTGAAGATCGACGCCGATGACGCCGCACGCGTTCGCCACCTCGAGCACGACATTCCGCAAACCGCCGCGGAAGAAGATCGCGCGCGCCGCAAGAAGGCCTTCGAGGAACAAGCCAAAGTTCGCGCCATCTACGAAGAGCTCGTACTGAAGAAGCCTCAGCCTACGGTCGTTCAAATTGGCACGGTGTCCGACATCGCCAAAGCCACGCCGGCCAATTTCGCCAACGCCGGCAAGCCGGTCAGCATCGCCCCGGCCGCAGGCAACGGCAGCGCCGCGCCAAACGGTAACGGTCATTCGAACGGCAACGGCCACTCCAACGGAAATGGCAATGGCGCCCACGCGCCGAACGCGTCCGATAAAACCTCCGAAGCCGTAGCCGGCGACTAAATCGCGTGCTGCGTTTGCCCGCAGCGGACCAACCACTTGCTCTCAAAAAAAGGCCTCCCAGCTGCAGACTGTTACGAAACGGACGGCAAGATTGAAGCAAAAGAGACGTTCCGGGTTCCGGAGCGTCTCTTTTGCTTTTGGTGAATGCTGGTCGTGATTCCGCTTGTTTCAAGCGGTTCGTAGTATGGAAGTCAGTCGGTGTCCTCCGAGGATGTTCCGCATTCTTTTCAGATTGTAGGCAGCCACCGCCAGGCTTACTTCCGTTTGTGCCCCGCGGAGACCACGCAGCAGGAAGCGCGGATGTCCGAAGATGCGGTATTTCAGATTTGCGAATGGATGTTCAGCAGTTGATCGTCGCAGTCGCATCGCTTCTGGCGTGGCCCGCTGTTGCATGCGCTGTAGCGCTTCTTCGTGCAGGTGACGGGTAATCATCCGTCGTGACGATACGGTGCATTGCGGCTTGAGAGGGCAAGCTCCGCAGACTTCTGGCTTTGCCGCGTAGAGCACCGCGCGATCTTTCCGCGAGAGTTGTTTACGAGTGAGAGTTTGACCCGCCGGGCACAGTAACGTGTCACTCTCCGGCTGGTAGATAAATTGCGTGCGATCGAACAGTGTGCCATCTCCGTGATTGTTCACGCTGCGGTTGGCAGGCACATGCGGCAAGATGCCCTTAGCCTCGCAGGTTTCGGCCTGCTCTCCATTCGAGTAGCCCGCATCGGCGACCACGTTGATCGGCTGCTCAGGGCCGCCCGTCGCTGCCTGTGCGGCTTCCGCCATCGGTTGTCAGCGGCGTGGTCGGTCACTTGTTGCGCCACGATGAGTGCGTGTTCGGCATCGACAGCCGCTTGCACGTTGTAGGCAGGAATGAATCCTTGCGTGGTGCGCATGAAGCCAACTTCCGGCTCCCGGTGCTGGCGCAACTTTTCCAGCGCACTAGCCACAGCACTAGAGTCGATGACCACCTCGTCTTGCTCATCGCCCTGCTCCAACTGTTCCAGGTAGCGTTCCAGTGCCTCGCGCTCGCGCACACTTTTCGCGCTGCTGACCGCTTGGAACTTCGAGCCATCGATGGCGATCCACTCGCCCTTCACCAATCCCACCGAGCGCGCCAGTCGCACCAACTCGGCTCCCGCAGCGGTGACGCCTTCTCGGTGCATGCGTCGGAACTCAGCAATCGTCTTGTGGTCCGGCGCTAGCCGTCCCAGCAACCACATCAACTCGATGTTCCGTCGGCACTCCGACTCCAACCGCCGCGAGGAACGGATCTGCTGCAGGTAGCCATACAGATAGAGCTTCAGAAGGTCGCGCGGATCATAACCAGGCCGCCCCGTCTCGGCCGCCTCGGCACGCTCAAATCCCAAACCCGCCATGTCCAGTCGGCCGACAAATGCATCAATGACCCGGCACACATGATCGTCCGGAATCAACTCTTCCAGACAGACGGGAAACAGCGTTCCTTGAGTCCGGCCTTCTCCCTGCACAAAACCCATAAAAAAATGCCCTCGCTTTCACGAGGGCATCTTCTCATTTATTTTCCGCCGATCAACAGAGTTTCGTAACAGTCTGAGCTGGGAGGCCTTTTCGTTTCCGCTCTGTTCCGGTCGCGCTTTGGCTTTTGCGCTTGCTCGATCCTCTAGATCGAACTCGCCGCGATGGCTTCGTCCTTTTCAATTTCGAAAACTCGATCCAGCTTAGTGATGGCCAGCAACTCCCTTACTTTCGCACTCGGATTGACCAGTTTCAATTTTCCTCCGTGGCTTTGGATGGACGAGCTCAGCCGTACCAATTCTCCCAGTCCTGCGCTGTCCACAGAGTCCACGTGTTCGAGATGCAGAAGGATTTTCTTGGCTCCGCCAGCCAGCAGGCTTCGCACCGCCTCACGCAGGGCCGCCGTACCTTCTCCGAGCGCAATTCGTCCCGTCACGTCCACCACGGACGTTCCGTTCAACGTACGTGTTGTCACTGTCGTCTTATCCGCCGTACCTTTCTGGATGCCAAGGCCCAGCCCGTCCAGGATTTCCGAGGCTGCCCGCGCGATCTCATGAGTGTCCGTACGCACGACCACCAGCGACCGACCTTCGTCCAGCACTTTCCGGAAATACGCGGTGTCTTCCACCGTCCCCGTACCCGACGTAGGTGCTGCTCCCGGCTCACCTGCCGCGCTTCCTCCAATCAGCGATCCGGTTCCCGCTCCCGCCAATCCCAGCAGGGCCGTAGCTCCGATGCCGAGCGCAAACACCTGCCCGAGTCCCGGAATCGCCAGCAGCGTCGCCATCGCTACACCTGCGGATAGCCCAGCGGCTCCTCCTACAAATCCGCCCGCAAACCGGCCCAATTCTTTCCCGAGCGCCTTCGCTTCCGTTTCCGATCGCGTAAGGAATACCACCGAGGATTCGGGCACACCCTGTTTGAGCAACTTGTCGATGGCCTCTTCGGCGCGTTCCCGTGCGGCGAACACTCCAATGGCAGTTTCCAAGGAAGCCTCCTTTCATCTGACGCAAGCGGACCTAGCTGCCTGTCGTCTTTCTGGCCCACAGATTCCCCGCGGAACTTCAGCAGGAATGCGATTTCTGGGATGCGTTGCCCTGCCGCAGGAGGCGGGGTTCCTCGCTGGCGCAGGTGCCCGCGCGTCTGACTTTACGTATCTTAATATTACTTTACCTAACTCCAGAAACAGGCCGGAGTCTATCCTTTCATTTGTTTTTGTCAAGAATGAATCTGGTTTTCGCCAATGACGGGAGAACGCCGGGCCACTCGGCTCGCCACAATGCTCGGCCGGGACCGGCCCCGAACATCCTCAGCAGCCGGCGCCGTTCCGGCAACCCCTACTCCCGTCATTCAAAGCACTGGCTTCCGGTGTACCCGCGGCGCCCCACTCTGGGTCACACGCCTCCTGCATTCCGTTCACGCCAGGTTTAGAATGTCTCCCCGGCACCGTCGCTGCCACCCTGTTGCCTTGGAGCGTTTTTATGAGCGCACTTTCTAGTCGAGTTGCCCTGGTTACCGGCGCAAGCCGCGGCCTCGGCAAAGCCATCGCCATCGCGCTAGCCGAAGCTGGTGCAGACGTCGCCGTAAACTATCGCGCCCAGGCCGCAGCCGCTGAAGCCGTCTGCCAAACCATCCGCGCCACCGGCCGCAAGTGCATCGCCGTCCAAGCCGACGTCTCCCTCTCCACCGAAGTCGACCGCCTCGTCTCCACGACCGAAACGCAACTTGGCTCCGTCGGCATCCTCGTCAACAACGCCGGCATCGGCAAAATTCTCCCCACCGACCAAGTCACCGAAGAAATCTGGAACGAGTATCTCCGCGTCAACCTAACCTCCGTCTTTCTCGTCACCCAGCGGGTCCTCCCCGCCATGCGCGCCGCCCGCTGGGGCCGCATCATCAATCTCTCTTCTGTCGCCGCCCAGTACGGCGGCGTCATCGGCCCGCACTACGCCGCCACCAAAGCCGGCATCCTCGGCCTCACCCGCTCCTACGCCTCCCAGTTCGCCAAGGAGGGCATCACCGCCAACGCCATTGCCCCCGCCCTCATCGAAACCGACATGGTCGCCGCCCTCCCCAAAGACATAGCCTCCCGCATTCCCGTCGGCACCATTGGCGCCCCCGACGAAGTCGGCCGCATCGCCGTCCTCCTCGCCCAAAGCTCCTACATCACCGGCCAAACCATCAATCCCAACGGCGGCCTCTACATCACCTAACGCTTGTTGCTTCATTTTTGAACAACCGGATAGATTCAGTTGCCGCCAACGTGTATATTCGCTGAGTTCTTGCCCGGGCGTGAAACGCATGTTCAACTTCCTCAGTCTTCTGACACTTGTATCCCCTCCCTTTCTCGCTTTCTTTGCGTGGAGGAATTTCCTTAAGTCAAGCAGCACTCAAGAAAGGCCCCGATGGAAAACCCTAGTTGATTGGCTGGCGTTGCTTTCCGTTTCGGGACTCTTCGTGGTTTGCATAATCGCCTTCTTCACGATTCCCTGCGATGTAGCACGGTACGGATGGTCGTGTGTCGCGAAATGGCGATCTTTCAGTGGACTGGTGATCCGTTCGTCGCCGTTGTTTCTTGTGCTCGCGGCCGCCGGAAGGAGAGGGACCCGAATTCTCTCCATCCTCTGGGTTCTTGCGGTTAACTTCGATTGTCTAATGGTCGACATGATGGCATGACCATCCACTCGGAGATCGGTTTTACCAAGCCGACCCCGGCTCACCGTTGAAAAGTTGCTATACTTAAGGGGAAGTCAAAAGGTTCAACTATGCCCATCTACGAATACGTCTGCGACGACTGCCAAGCCCAATTCGAAAAAATCGTCATCAACAAACAGCAAGAAATCTCCTGCCCCAAGTGCGCCAGCAAAAAAGCCACCATCCAGCTCTCCGTTTTCGCCACAGCAGGCAACGGCAGCTCTTCCCCCTCCGGCGGGTCCTCAAGCGGCGGAGGCTCCTGCTGCGGCGGCGGTTGCGGCTGCCACTAATCGTGTGGAGTTCTTGCTTGGACTTCTGACCTGGGTTACGCTCGGCACCGCCTAAAGCTATGGCTCGCCCTCACAAGCTGCTTGAGCGGATTCTCAGAGGCGATTCCGACGCTAACATCCCCTTTTCAGCAATGGTGCAACTTCTGAAACATCTTGGGTTTGAAGAACGCATCAAGGGAAGCCATCGCATCTTCTTCCGCGGTGGCATCGCCGAAATTCTCAACCTTCAGCCTCGTGGCAATAAATGTAAGCCCTACCAGGTCAAACAAGTTCGGAGTGTTATAATCAATTATCGCTTGGCCGGAGAAGCCGATGACTAAATACGAAATCATCATCTACTGGAGTCAGGCGGACGAAGCTTTCATCGCTGAAGTCCCTGAACTTCCCGGCTGCGCCGCCGACGGAAAAACCCACAAGGGAGCCCTCGCCAACGTTGAAGTCGTCATCAAAGAATGGGTTGAAACCGCGCAAGAACTCGGCCGCCCTATTCCCGCGCCGCGTGGCCGCCTGGCGTTTGCTTAGTCTTTAAACTGATCGATCTCCGACGCCATGTCCATCACCAACGCCGCACAACTGAAAGGCTCCATGCCTGCACCACGGCCATAACCAGGCGCGATCCCATCCTCCTAACCGCCGCCTAACCGCAAACATCTAAACGCCCATGCTCCCCTCCCACTCCCAACTCCTCTTCTTCATCAGCGCTGCCGCTCTCCTTCTCGCCATCCCCGGCCCCGCCATCTTCTACATCGTCGGCCGCAGCATCGGCCACAGCCGCAACGCCGGCCTCGTCTCCGCTCTCGGCATCGGCGTCGGCACGCTGATCCACACCGCCGCAGCCGCCATCGGCCTTTCCGCGCTCCTTGTCTCTTCTGCCACAGCCTTCAGCGTCGTCAAATACTTGGGCGCCGCGTATCTCATCTACCTCGGCATACAAAAACTCCGCCGCGACGAATCTTTCGACGCCTCCCCCGACGCCTCGCGCACCACACTCACCCGCGTCTTCACCCAAGGCATCGTCGTCAACGTCCTCAATCCCAAAACCGCCCTCTTCTTTTTCGCCTTCCTCCCCCAATTCATCGACCCCGCGCGCGGACACGTCGCCACACAAATCCTCTCTCTCGGCATTCTCTTCGCTTGTATGGGAACGTTCAGCGATTCGCTCTGGGCCTATTTCTCCGGCACGGTCGCCCATCGCCTCCGCGCCAACCCGCGCTGGTTGCGCACCCAGCGCTACATCTCCGGCGGCATCCTCATCTCGCTAGGCGTAGCCACCGCCTTCGCCGGATCCTCCGCCAAAAAGTAGCGCGTCCGCTCTGAACGCGCCACAAATCATCGCTAATGCATCAATCCCGCAGCGCCCGCGCCGGATCCGTCCGCGCCGCTCTCCACGCTGGCAAACAACACGCCGCCAGCGCCGCAATCGTCATCACTGCAAACGCCGCTCCAAACGCCAGCGGGTCGCGCGGGCTCACTTTATAAAGCATTTTGCCCATCAACCGCGTCAACGCCAGCGCCACCGCTCCGCCAAGCAACACACCGCCCAGCATGAGACCCAACCCTCGCGACATGACCAGCCGAAGCACATTCGACGCGCCCGCTCCAAGCGCCATGCGCAACCCCAGTTCCCGCGAACTCTGCGACACCGCATACGACATCACGCCGTACAACCCGATAGCCGCGAGCAGCAGCGCCAACCCGCCCAACACGCCCACCAACGTCACCGCCGCCAGTTGCGCCGAGGTCGAGCGATCCACCTGTTCCTGCATCGGAATCATTTCGAAGGGAGCCAGCCGAACGTCCAATGCGCGTACTTCCCGGGCCACCGCCGTCGCCATGCTTTCCGCGCTCAGCGGCGTTCGTATGTACAATCCCCCGCCAATCGTCCAGTTCTGCCGCCGCGGCACATAGAAAAAAGGTTTGGGCGTTTCCCGCACGCTTTCGTATTTCGAATCTTTCGCCACGCCCACCACTTTCATCCATCGCCCCTTCACCTGCACGCGCTGGCCAATTGGATCCTTCCCTTGCCAATACTGCGCCGCCATCGTTTGATTCACCACGGCCACCGGTTCCGCCTTCTCGTCATCCGCCCGCGTGAACTCCCGCCCCTGCACCAGCGGAATCCCCATCGTCACCAAATAGTCCGGCCCCACTTCGTTGTACTCCACCGTGGCCTGCTCTTCGGGCGGCGGCTGATACCCATCCACCGCAATCGGGCTCGACGAATAACTTCCATACCCAAGCGGCGTTGCCCGCGCGAATGCCGCCGACTCCATCCCCGGCAGTGCTTTCACGCGGTCGACCAACTCATCCTGAAACGTTTGCGCCCGCACCGCGTCATATCCCGCCGACACCAAATCCACGGAAGTAAACATCACTCCGTGCGTTGAAAATCCCGGGCTGGAATTGCGGATCTTCTGCAAACTCTGCAGCAGCAGCCCCGCTCCCACCAGCAATACAAAACTCAGCGACACCTGCACCACTACTAGTCCGGAGCGAACCCACCCTCTCCCGCGGCCCCCTACCACACCCGCCGAATCCGATTTCATCGCTCCGGCAAGATCGATCTTTCCACTCTGCAGCGCGGGAATCAGGCCGACCACCAACGTCGCAATCACGCAAACGCCCGCGCTCACCGCCAGTACGCGCCAATCGATTTCCCCCGGCAAGTGCATGGACACTCCACCCCGCGCCGGGAAAAGCAGCACCAGCGCATGTCGGCACCAATACGCCACCAGCAAACCTCCCGCGGCGCCAAACGCCGAGAGGATCATCCCTTCGGTCAAAAGTTGCTTCAATAGCCGCACTCGGCTCGCGCCGATCGCCTGCCTTACCGTCATTTCGTGACGACGCGCGAACGACCTGACCAACAGCAGGTTCCCAACGTTTGCACACGCGATGAGCAACACAAAAAACACGACCGCGAGCATGATTTCCAGGGTCGGCAGCAATGTATGTGCGTTGTTGAATGGTGTCTGCCACAAAGGCCAAAGTTGCATGGCGCGCCCGCGATTCGTGTCCGGATAGTCAGCCTCCAGCCGTTTTGCAACCGCTGAAATCTCCGCCTGCCCTTGTTCGCGCGTCACTTCCGGCTTCAGCCGCGCGTACGCTTCAATCCACCGCGCCCCGCGATCTTCCAGTTTGTAGCCGCCCGCTTCAAATATCTCCTCCATCGAAGCCGGCACCCAAAACTGCATCCGCCATCCTACAAACGTCCCGTAAAAACCTTCCGGAGTCACCCCGACAATCGTGTGTACAACTCCGTTGAGCCGCTGCGTCTTCCCGACAATTTGAGGATCACCCTTGAATCTCCCTTGCCACAGCTGATAGCTGATCACCACCACGGGATGCGCGCTGCCTCCTGTGTCCTCACCAGGCTCGAATCCCCGCCCGAGAATCGGAGGCACTCCAATCGCATCGAAATAGTTCGCCGATACGATGCTCCCTGTCGTCCGCTCCGCGCGGTCGCCTATGCTCAGCGTCGTCCCCGTGATTTTGCTTACGAAAAAAGAATCAAAAAGCGTGCAGTTCCTTTGCAAATCCAAAAAATCCGGCCATGACAGCTCGGTTGCTCCCGTCTCCCCGCGCGCCGTTCCCGCCAGCGCCAGTAACTGTTCCTGGTGTGCGACTGCCGGGTACGGCCGAAACAAAATCCCCTCTACCCAGCTGAACACCGCTGCATTCGCTCCAATTCCCAGAGTCAGGCACAGTATCGCCAGAATGGAAAACCCCGGATTCCGCCGAAGCATTCGCAAACCAAATCGCAGGTCTTGCAAAGTAGTCTCAATCATGGGCAATCCTCTCTGCTCGCGATAAAGTTCTTTCGTCTGCTCCACGCCGCCAAAATTACGAAGCGCCTCACGCCGCGCATCTTCCGCGCTCATCCCCGCGCGCTTGTTCATCTCCGCCGCCATCCCCAGATGCGCGCGCACCTCTGCATCTAAATCCGCTTCGAGGCGCTCACGCCGGAAGAGTGCTGCCAGTCGCAGCATCAGAGTTCTCCCGAATTCGCTCATTTTCTATTCCGCTCGTGCAGCAAGCATCTGCAAGCATCCCCCCGACGAATCGGAAAGAGGAGAATGACACCTCTCCTTTAGACGGTCAACAGGAGAAAGCGCTAGCCCTACTGCGGCCGGGAATAATTCTGGATATTCGCAGGCACCGGAGTCGCTGTATCGCCGCGTGGATCGCGCACCGGCTCGCCCGGCGTCCACTTGAAAGGCAGGACTCCCGTCCAGGCTGCGCTCTCGTACTCTTTATCATCGTCGACCGCGAAGCCTATACGTATTTTTGCGGACGCTTCCACCAGCGGCACAGCGAGCACCATCGTGGCTTTGAGTTCCTGTTCGCTCGGCGGCCGCACCGTGGCCCAGCGTCCGCGCAGCACGTACTCAACAAAATCGCGCATCGCCGCCAGTTTCGCCTCGGGTTCCAAGATTTGCTCGGCTTTGCCCATCACCACCACCGACCGGTAATTGACGGAATGCCCAGTCGCGGTCGGCGAAAAAACAATGCCATCCAGCAGCGTCACGCTGAGGCAAAACGGCGCACCGCTCCCGAGCGTTTTCATCAACCGGCTCGCCGTCGAGCCATGCAAAAAAAGTTTGTCGCCCACGCGCACATAGTTTGTCGGCACCACCACCGGCATTCCGTCCGCGATGAACCCGACATGGCACACAAACGCCTGATCCAGAATGTCGTAAACGGTCTGCCTGTCGTAGTGCCCGCGGTCCGGCTTGCGCGTAACCTTTGTTCTCTTGGTTGGTGTGAAGTCGCACATGAAACGAGGCTAGCGCCGCTCGTCCCTCGCGACAAGTGCCAAAGTGGTGGGACAGACATTCCTGTCTGTCTCCTGTCTGCTGCAACAAAAAAGACAGGCAAGAATGCCTGTCCCACTTTTAAGCGTCGCTTACAGTAAACGCAATAGACGCAGAGGACACTTCAATTGACGCCGATTGGGAATCGTGTACTCTTGTCCCACCAAACCGCACCGAGGTCCATCTATGGGGAAACCAGAGCCGATTTTCACACGCGCGACGTTTCAGTGTTTTCGCGATTTGGCGCGCAACAACAAGAAAGTGTGGATGGACGCGAACCGCGAGCGCTACCAGGATTTTGTCGTGAAGCCCTTTCGGCTTTTGCTCGAAGAAGTCAGCCCCGCGGTTCTGCAACTTGATTCGCGCTTTGACACAACCGGCCGCAGCGGCTCGAATTTCTCGCGCATCAACCGCGACATCCGTTTCGCGAAAGACAAGACTCCCTATCGCGCGCAAATGTATCTGAAATTCTCCGCGCCGTTCCCCGGGGAAGGAGAAACGGGACAGCTCTACGTTGGAATTTCCGCGCAGACAGTTACGGCAGGTTTCCGGATTTACAGCGGGTCGAAACGCAAGGAGTCCGCGCTGGCGGTGATCGGCGATCAGCGCGTGCAAGCGCAGCCGAAATGGATCGCACAGCAGAAGAAGCGGCTGTATAAACGCTATGAGAGTTATTGGTATGCCATGGAGAAGAAAGACTGGAAAGAACAGAAGGGCTGGCCGGCAGGACCCGAGGACTGGCAGAAACTACAGGGCTGGATCGTGCGGCGCAAACTGAAACTTGCCGACGCGACGCGTGCCAGTTTTTCGCGGGACATCGCCAAAATATTTGGTGAACTCTATCCATTGCTGCGATTCACTTCGCTGCAAGACTGAAATGTACGACGAAATGGAGAATCGATGAACATCGGCGCGCGTATTGCCAGCACCCGGAAGCCATGGAAAGCATTTTGCGCGGCAGCCATAACGTTTTGCATGTGCACCTCTTCCGTGCTCGCGCAGCAGGGCGGAACCACCAAGGATTGGCCGAAGGGCGCGCCCAAAGAATTCGGGATTGATCCACAAAAGCTGTCGGCGTTCGATGCGGATATCGCCAGCGGCAAATACGGGCTGGTGGACAGCATGCTAGTGCTGCGCTGCGGCACGAACGTCTACGACAAAACGTACGCTCACGATTACGGCCAGATTTACGGGGAGCGTGCCAAAAAAGAAGGCCCGCTGAATCACGATCCGTCCGGCCCATACAATTATTTCAGCACGGAGTTTCATCCCTTCTACCAGCACAGCGACATGCACACGATGCAATCGGTCTCAAAGACGGTGACCTCTGTCGTGTTTGGAATTGCGCGAACGCGAAATGAATTCACGGCCAGCCTGGATGCGCCCATTTTGCAATTTTTAGGAGTAAAAAAGATCGCGAACCTCGACGACCGGAAGAAGCGGATTACGATACGCGACTTGCTGACCATGACCGCGGGCCTGCAGTGGAACGAAGAGGTGGCGTACGACGACCCGAAAAACTCCGCCGACATCATGGAAGCGAGCCACGACTGGGTGCAGTACGTGATCGACCAGCCGATGGCGGACGAGCCCGGGAAAACGTTTGCGTACAACAGCGGCGCGACGGAGCTTCTGGCGCAGATCTTCAAGAAAATAACGGGCAAGAACGTCGATGATTATGCGGCGGAGCATCTCTTCAAGCCGCTGGGAATGCGCTACTACTGGAAGCACACGCCGACGGGGCTGCCGGACACGGAGGGCGGGCTGTACTTATCGGCGCATGATCTGGCCAAGATCGGTCAGCTCTTTCTGAAGGGCGGCATGTGGGAAGGGAAAGAGGTAGTATCGGCAGCGTGGATCAAGGACTCCGTGGCGCCGCACGTTTCCGTTCCCGGAAGCGAATGGAAATACGGCTATAAGTGGTGGATACAACCGATCGGAAGTTCGCCGGAAGATGTAACGTGGAATGGGCGAGGGTTCGGCGGGCAGCTTCTGATGGTCTTGCCGGAATACGACATGGTGGCGGTTTTTACGGGCTGGGACATTTTGCCCTCGAACGAGAAGCACGCGCACGACCAGCTCGCGCGGCTGCTGGATGCGGCCAACCGGTTCTACGGCTGCACGGAGTAGCTGGACTTTTGCAGTTAGCCGATCACGGGGTCCAGAGGCGAAGGCCGACGAGATGCCACGACGCGACAAAAACGGTGAGGACGCAGCAGGCCAGAGCAACAAGCAAGGAATGAAGGCGCGTGGCGCTGTGAATTTCGCTTTTTGGAACGCGAATGGCGAGGAAGAGACCGTAGAGCGAAAGCAACGGAAATAGCAGGGAAAAAACAAAAATTCCCCCGGTCCAAACGGTAAATCTTCCCGTGTCCGCGCCGCCCAGTTTTGTAAAGCAAAAAACCATCGCGGCGAAAGCAAGCGTGGCAAGAAGCGGAATGGCCCGCACCGCCAGGTGCTGAACGTCTTTCATTCCTCCAAAAAGTTTCCGCAAAATCCAAACGATGGCGAAGAGAAGGGAAGTGGCCATCATGACCAGGCATAAGACCAGCAAGGCAATGCGCGCGTAGGTCCAAGCGATCGGAGCGCGCTCGCCGTAGGAAAAACCTTCCAACCCCTGGCCGGAAAGCGCCATCCCGCCGCCGTCGAGGGCAACAAAGATCGACGTGGCTTCTGGTTCCTTTTCTTCGCGGAAGAAATTCTTGCCGACGGGAATGAGCGGTTCGGGCTTGCCAAAGAGAGTGGAGCGGGTGAGTTGTCCATTGATCACGCGGATGCGAAGGCCGCCGCTGAAATCATCGGTGAAGGACAAGAGTTGCGAGCGGGGGGCCAGCGGACGTAGTAGCCTGCAAATTTTTCGAGATCTGTCGGGAGACGTCGGAACGGCGGGCTGTTGGGGCTTGGGAAAATCCTTCGAGAGGAAATCGACGGCCAGTGCATTCAGGTCCAGAAGCGACTGATAAGGACTGCGTGCTGTTGAGGAGTACGACGTAACCCCAGTTTTGTTCGGGCATGTAGCGGTAGGTGGAGATGAAACCATCGATGCCGCCGTCGTGGCCATGAGTGACGACGCCGCCAACGACTTCTGTGTAGTTCGCGAGGCCGTAACCGAGGCGAAGGCCATTTTTCGCGGCGAGAGTCGACTCGACCGTTTCCATGCGAATGATGGATTCCGGCTTGACGATTTGCGTATCGCCGGCTTTTCCGCGCCGGAGAAAAAATTGCACGAGCTTCGCGAGTTCGCCGGGTGAAGCTTTTAGATCGCCTGCCGGGCGCAGATAAATGTAGGGATAGCCTGGGAGGGCGTGCGGCGGATTTCCATCGTACGGTGTGGCGAGGAGAGCTTTGTTCGCGTCGGTGAAGGGGAAGTCCGCGTTGGTCATGCCCAGCGGACGAAGAATCGTTTCGCGAATGTATTGATCGTACGGTTTGCCTGCGGTTTTTTCGATGAGGTAGCCGGCAATGCCGAAACCCGGATTGGAATAAGACATGCGCGTGCTTGGAGGCCAGCGAACATCCTCCGGCTCCTGAAATCGTTTGAAGACTTCGAGGAGAGGGAAATCGTATTGGTCCTTGAAATTGTAGACTTCTGAAGCCTGCATGTCGTCGAAACCGGCGGTGTGTTCAAGAAGATTGACGATGCGCACGGGATTGGTGGATTCCCATCGGTTCTTGACGGGGATTTCGGGGGCGACATCCTGCAAGCGGGCCTCTAGATTGATTTTTCCTTCTTCCTGAAGTTTAAGAAGCGCGAGCGCGACAAAAGATTTGCTGATGGAGCCGACGCGAAATTCCGTATCGCAAGTGATATCACGGCCGGAGGCAAGGTCCGCCTTGCCGATGCCGCCGCACCAGAGCAGCTCTCCGTTGGAGACGAGAGCAACACCCGCGCCGGGCAAGTGCGCCTTGTCGACCACGTCTTTCATCGCTTTTTGAAGTTCTGGCAGAGTTTTGGGATGGGGTAATTCTTCTTTTTGCTGCGCGCCAGCGAGTGGCGATAGCAGCAGAAGGGCGGCGACGCAGAGGTACACGATTAGCCGTAGACGGACTGGGCGCATGGATGCTCCTGGAAACAAACGTTTCACTCGGGTGGCAGCATTCTATAACGGTACCGGCGCGGAACAAGCACAATTGTAGAGCGGCGGCACGCGATGCAGGACTCGCGTGGATTGACGAAGCTACTGCACTCGCATACGATGCCGCGGGCTGCTGTGAGATTGCGCCGGTCCGCGAAGAGGAGCTTATCGCCGATGAAATTCCGGTATTCAGGGTTGAGCTGCGCTGCACTGATTTTGCTGGGAGCTTGCTCTGCGCTCGCGCAGCAAACGCCGCCTAGCGCGCCCCCAGCACAGAAGCCCGGTGAGAAACCCGCGGAAGCGCCCAAAGACGCCGAAAAGAAAACGCCGCCCGTTCCGGAAGACAAAGTAGTGCTGACGAAACATTCGGCGCGCATTGGCGGGCAGGAGATCAAGTACACCGCGACAGCGGGAATGCTGGTGATGAAAGATGAGGAAGGGAAGCCGAAGGCGAGTGTCTTTTACACGGCGTACACGCGAGACGACGTGACGGACGTGGCGCAACGGCCGATCATGTTTACGTTTAATGGCGGGCCGGGGTCATCCTCAGTGTGGCTGCACTTGGGCGCATTTGGCCCGCGGCGCGTGGAGATGGGCGACGCAGGCGCGCTGTTGCCGCCGCCATACAAACTGGTGGACAACGAGTCGTCGCTGCTGGACGTGACGGATATGGTGTTCATCGATCCCGTATCGACAGGGTACAGCCGGCCGGCGCCGGGCGAACCGGCAAATCAATTTCATGGTGTGCAGGAAGATGTGCAGTCGGTGGGAGATTTCATCCGGCTCTATGCGACGCGAAACAAAAGGTGGTCTTCGCCGAAATTTCTGGCTGGGGAGAGTTACGGCACAACGCGCGCGGCGGGTCTTTCCGGTTACTTGCAGCAGCGCTACGGGATGTATTTGAACGGGATCATTCTGGTTTCGACGATATTGAATTTCCAGACCGCGGAATTCAATAGCGGAAACGATTTGCCGTACATCCTTTATTTGCCGACGTACACGGCGATTGCCTGGTACCACAAGCGATTGCCCGCCGATCTGCAGGCGGATTTGCGGAAGGCGGTCGCGGAGTCGGAGGAATTTGCGAAAGGCGAGTACAGCACCGCGCTGATGGCGGGCGATGCGCTGCCGAGTGCGAAACACCTGGAAATCGTGCAGAAGCTGGCGCGGTTGACGGGGCTCTCGACAGAGTACATCGAACGCACAAACATGCGCGTGGAGATCGAGCGCTTCACGAAAGAGTTGCTGCGCAACGAACGGCGCACTGTCGGACGCATCGACGGGCGATTTACTGGAATTGACAAGGACGCTGCCGGCGAAACGCCGGAATATGATCCGAGCATCGCGGCCATCATTGGGCCGTACACCGCGACGTTGAATGATTATGTCCGCGGAGATCTGAAGTTCGACAGCGATTTGCCATACGAAGTGTTGACCGGGCGCGTGTACCCGTGGAGCTACAAGCCCTATGAGAATCGTTATGTGGATGTGGGAGAGACGCTGCGCAGCGCGATGACGCAGAATCCTTTCCTGCATGTTTTTGTGGCGAAGGGTTACTACGATCTGGCTACGCCGTTTTTCGCGGCGGACTACACGTTCGATCATCTTGGACTTGACCCTTCTCTGCGCGGGCACTTGAGCGGGGCTTACTACGAATCAGGCCACATGGTGTATGCGCACATGCCTTCGCTGGCTAAATTAAAGCAGGACACGGCGCAGTTTATTCGCGCAAGCTCGGGAGCCAGCTCGGGGAAATGAATAAGGCCCTAAAAGTTGTTGTTTGGGTTTGCGTGGCGATCGCGGGGGCGGGAGCGTTGGGCGCGATTGCGTTGCACCGCGGCGAGCCTCTGAATGCGACGTGGTTCGTCGTGGCGGCTGTTTGTTGTTACATGGTGGCGTACCGGTTGTACTCGTCGTTTATCGCGGCGCGCCTTCTGGCGCTGGACGACACCCGAGCGACGCCGGCGGAAGTTCACGATGACGGACGCGATTTCGTTCCTACCAATAAGTGGGTTCTCTTCGGGCACCATTTCGCGGCGATTGCCGGACCGGGGCCGCTGGTCGGGCCGACGCTGGCGGCGCAATTCGGGTATTTGCCGGGAACGCTTTGGCTGATTGCCGGGGCGGCGCTGGCGGGATGCGTGCAGGACTTCATTATTTTGTTCTGCTCGATCCGGCGGGACGGAAAAACGCTCGGGCAGATGGCGCGGGAAGAGGTGAGCGCGCGCGGCGGATTGATCGCGCAGATCGCGGTTCTGGCGATCATGGTGATCCTGCTGGCGGTGGTGGCGCTCGTGGTGGTGAACGCATTGAAGTCTTCGCCGTGGGGCACATTTACTCTGGCGATGACGATTCCCATTGCGTTGCTGCTGGGTGTGTACCTGCGGTTTATCCGGCCAGGACGCGTGCTGGAAGCCTCCTTGTTCGGAGTGGTGCTCGTGCTGCTCGCGGTTTTGGCGGGCCAGTGGGTGGCGGAGTCGCCCGCGTGGTCGCGCGCGTTTACGTTTGGCGGGATATCGTTGGCGTTTGTGATTATCGCGTACGGGTTTGCGGCGGCGGTGCTTCCGGTTTGGCTGCTGCTTGCACCGCGCGATTATCTGAGCGCGTTCATCAAGACCGGAGCCATTTTTTCCCTGGCGGCGGGAATTTTGTTTGTGCGGCCGCATATCCTGATGCCGCCGCTTACGAAATTCATCGACGGAAGCGGGCCGGTGTTCGCGGGGAAGATTTTTCCATTCTGCTTCATCACCATCGCCTGCGGCGCGATCAGCGGTTTTCATTCGCTGATTTCCTCGGGCACAACGCCAAAAATGATTTTACGGGAGAGCCACGCGCGCGCAATCGGGTATGGGGCCATGCTGCTCGAGTCGTTTGTCGGCGTGATGGCGATGGTGGCGGCGTGCGCGATGCCGCCCGGCGTCTATTTCGCGATTAACAGCCCGGCAAGCATAGTGGGTACGACGCCGGCTGCCGCGGCGGCCACGATCAGTTCGTGGGGGTACCACCTCGATGCGCAGACGATGACGCAGCTGGCGCACGCCGTGGGTGAGCAAACGCTGCTGAATCGCGCCGGTGGAGCGCCTTCGCTGGCGGTGGGGATGGCGCAGATTTTTTCGAGCACGATCGGCGGCGAGCGGCTGCTGAGCATCTGGTATCACTTCGCGATCATGTTTGAGGCGCTGTTTATTCTGACCGTGCTCGATGCGGGAACGCGCGTGGGGCGCTTCATGGTGCAGGAGTTGGGCGGGAGAGTGTGGAAACCGCTCGCGCGCACGGGATGGATGCCGGGGATTTTGCTTTCGAGCGCAATCATCGTAGGGCTTTGGGGATATTTTCTGTACCAAGGAGTCGTCGATCCGCTTGGAGGGATCAATTCGTTGTGGCCGCTGTTTGGAATAGCGAATCAGTTGCTCGCGGCGGTGGCGCTCGTTGTGGCCACGACGATTTTGCTGAAGATGAAACGGCTGCGCTGGATCTGGGTGACGCTCGTGCCCATGACTTGGCTAGTGGCAGTGACGATGACGGCGAGCTATCAGAAAATATTCGCTGCGAATCCCAATCTCGGATTTCTCTCCAAAGCACATACGCTTTCCGCGCAAATTGCCGCTGGACAAATTGCACCGGCGAGACTCGCCGAGACCCAGCGGCTGATCTTCAACCAGCGGCTGGATGCGGTCGTGACAGGAGTGCTGGCGCTAATGATTTTGGTGCTGCTCGTCGAAGCGCTTGCGCAATGGTCGGCGATTTTGAGCGGCCGCCGCGAGGCGGTGTTGCACGAAGCGCCGTACGTTGCCACGCAGTGGGCCGCCGGATTTACAGGCACGGCCCACGGAGACGATTGATGCATAGTGTGATAAAAGCCACAGCGCGAACGCTCCGCCGCTGCTGGCGCGGTGTGCGGGAGTGGTGCGGCGACGCCGCGTATGACCGCTATTTGCGGGCCAAAGGGAGACAGGACGACAAACGAGGCCCGCTCAGTGCCGAGGAGTTTTACGTTGAACAGATGAATCGCCGCTATTCCCGTCCTAATCGCTGCTGCTGACGGATCTTGTAATTCATCGGGTAAAACGCCTAAAATTCGCGGAATCCCCAGCCGACGTAATTTCTGCCTGACGGAGGAACAAATGGCTATCGATATGGATAAACTTCATGAGTTTCTTGGAAGAGCAGTGGTCGATTTCGGCGCGACGTTTAACGCGGCGCTGATTCGCATCGGCGACAAGCTCGGTTTGTACAAAGGGCTCGCGGCGGGCGGTCCGCAAACCGCTGGAGAGCTTGCGAAACGCACAGGGACGGCGGAACGCTACGTGCGAGAGTGGTTGAGCGCGCAGGCAGCCGGCGGTTATGTGACGTACGATCCGGTGACGGGGAAATTTCACCTCAGCGAAGAACAGGCGTTTGCGATGGCGGACGACAATAGCCCCGCGTTTATGCCCGGAGCGTTTCAGGTGGCGCTAGCAGCGATCAAGGCGGAGGAATCGCTTACGGAGAGATTCAAGACGGGCGCAGGATTGGGTTGGCACGAACACCATTCCGAGCTATTTGAGGGCACGGAACGATTTTTCCGCCCGGGATATGCCGCCAATCTGATAGCGGCATGGATTCCGTCGCTCGAGGGTGTCGATGAAAAATTGAAGAGCGGGGCGCGTGTGGCGGATGTGGGTTGCGGTTTGGGGGCGTCGACGATTCTGATGGCGAAGTCGTATCCCAAGTCCGAGTTTTCCGGGTTCGATTATCACGACAAATCTATCGAAACCGCCAAGCAACGCGCGCGCGAGGCCGGCGTGGAGGACCGCATCAAGTTTGAAGTGGCCAGCGCGAAGTCCTTTCCTGGCAAAGACTACGACTTCGTGACATTTTTCGATTGCCTGCATGACATGGGCGATCCGGCAGGCGCGGCGACGCATGTGCACGGCCGGCTGAAGAAGGACGGGACGTGGATGATTGTCGAGCCGTTCGCGGGCGACAAGCTGGAGGACAACCTGAACCCGATCGGCCGCGCGTTCTACGGAGCCTCGACGCTTTTGTGCACGCCGGCGTCGCTCTCGCAGGAAGTGGGGCTGGCGCTCGGCGCTCAAGCGGGGGAGAAGCGCCTGCGTGAAGTCGTGACGGGCGGAGGGTTCACGCGATTCCGCCGCGCCACGCAGACGCCGTTCAATCTGGTGTTCGAGGTGCGGCCCTAGCGGCCAGCCATCTAACTCAACTTTGTATTTGATTCTCGCCATCGCGCTTGATGGGTGTGGTTTTGTGTGTGATTTTGACGCTGTGCGAGCGGATTCCAGCGACGATAGCGCGACGCATTTCCAGAGGAAGCATTTCAGGGGCAAATACGCCCACCATCTCGCGCGGAAAATGCTTGATGAAGAGAGCGGCGACGTGGGCGGTGGCATAGGCCACAGGCGTGGTGAAGCGGCCCTGTTGCCGGATCTGGTAGAGCGTCGGAAAAATCGCGTCAGTCCGAATGAGGAGATGCTGGTCGTTCTTCCGGCCACGTTTGATGCCGCTCACCAGAACGGCTGCCGAAAACCTTGCGTTTTGCAGGACTCCCTGCCGGATCAGGTTGGCGATTGCGCGCGGCGACGAAGTGTGCGGAAACCGATGCCGCACGATGCCTCGCGACTTCGATAATTTTCCCTGTTTGTACCAGCGGCGCAACCTGTCGAACTCATTTCCGCCGATTTTCACGTCCATATCGCGCATGGGAATAAAGTAGGGAAGGGTGGCGACTTCATCTTGCGCAGCGAGGACCACATTGGCGTTTCCAATGGGATCGGGAAAGCGAAATTTTTCCAGCTCGGCGAAGCGTTTTCCCATCAGGAATTTGCCGCGGCGATAGACGCGGGGATGCGATATGGCTTCGTCGAAGGAAACTTCCGGTGACCATTGCGAAATCGGATCGTCGCTTTCGGTGCTCTCATAGAGCCGGATATGCACGGAATGGACTTCGTCCAGCATTTCCGCGGCGCGCTTCGCAAGCAGGTTCGTTAAGCCAGGAGCAGCGCCCGCGTTGATCAAGGCGGCCCTGTTTTTGTCTTCAAAGCGTTTTTCGTAGGAAAATTGCTCGGCTTTAAAAGGGTTGCGCGTCAGGTGGGAGCTTAAGTCCACATAATGCGCGCGCAAGCGCAGCGCAGCCCGCATGACAATTTGATTGAAAACGCTGGCCGAAGCGTTGACGACGAGTTGCGCGTCGCGCGCTGCGCGAACAATGCCCAGCATGTTTCGGGCATTGACCTCGGCAACTGGAATTGTGCTCTTTTCGCCCAGAAATCGCCGCGCGCGGGCAGGGTCGCGGTCGCCGCACCAGACGGTATGTCCTTGACGTAAGAGCAACTCTGCCAGAAGGGAGCCGGTCGCACCGGCCCCGAGAACGAAGATCCGCATGGCGTGGCAAAAACTCTACCACACTCCCCCGGCTGGTCTTAGGGAAGGCACGTGGATTGCGTGAATTGCACACTGGTCGCCCTGAGGCGTAAACTGGAGAGGAACTCCGACCCCGCTTACCTAAGGGAGACAAAACCGAGGGAAGGCGGGGCGATGCCTTGGCGGCGCCTGTTGGCTGGCCCCGTGGCTGAGGGTTCGGGTGGAAACGCCCGGGCCTCCCGTGCTTGGAAAGGAGCGATTCGACGGAAAAGTGTGTATTTCCGTCCTGCGCCCGCATCCAAGTAGTCGGATCGGGCGATTTTGTTTTACGCAAGCGAAAGAAGGAGTTCCGGCGGTCAAGTCGAACCAGAGAACGCGTGCCATGACTCTTCATGACAAATTCGGGCGGCAGATCACCGACCTGCGCATTTCGATTACTGACCGCTGCAATTTCCGGTGCGTCTATTGCCGCTCCGCCGACCCCGAAAATTACCGCGATCACGACGAAATTCTCTCCTGGCCGGAGCTGGATCGCCTTGCGCACATTTTTCTCAGCCTCGGCATCCGCAAGATAAGAATCACTGGGGGAGAGCCTCTGGTGCGCGCGGGCGTGGAAGACTACATCGCGCGCCTGCACGCGCTCGGCGTCGAAGACCTCTCCATGACCACCAACGGCCACCTGCTTGCCGAACGCTGCGAGCGGCTAATCGAAGCAGGCCTGCGCCGCATCAACATCAGCCTCGATTCGCTCGCCCCCGCCAAGTTTGAAAGCATCACGCGCACGAAGTCTTTCGCAACCGTGATGCATGGCATCGACGTGGCCCAGAAGTCCCGGCTCGCACCGGTAAAAGTAAACGCCGTCCTCGTCCGCGGCTTGAATGACGACGAAGTGGAATCCTTCGCCGAATTTGCCCGAGAGCGCGGGGTAATCATGCGCTTCATCGAGTTCATGCCGCTGGACGCTGACCGCACCTGGACGCGCGGCCATGTGGTGCCGGCCGCGGAAGTGTATGAGCGTATTCACGCGCGCTGGCCCCTGGCGCAGATCCCGCATGAGCGCAGCGAGACCGCGCGCAAATACCGCTTTGCTGACGGCGCGCCCGGTGAGATTGGCCTGATAGCGCCAGTCACGCAACCTTTCTGCGGCCACTGCTCCCGCATTCGGCTGACCGCCGACGGAAAGTTGCGAACCTGCCTTTTCAGCAAGGAAGATCACGATTTGCGCGGCCTGCTGCGCGACGGCGCGACGGACAACGATGTGGAAACGTACATTCGTTCCGTCGTCGACGAGAAGGAGGAAGGGCACCGCATTAACGCTCCTGGTTTCGTTCCTCCCTCACGAACCATGGTGTTCATTGGTGGATAGTGAAACGATTCCAGCGCGGCCCCTCTGAGGGCGCTGCACTCGACCACAACATAAGTTTGCGCTAGCATCGATTCAGCAGAGCAGCCGCTGCGGGAACGGATAAAGCATGGCGGACGAAGACGACGAAGAGGGACAAGACGAGTCTTCCGATGAGCCGGAGCCGCGGCTCTTCACCCTCACCGAAGCAGAACGCGCGCGGCGGGAGCTGGAGCCTTTTCTGGTGGAAGCCATGGATTGCCGCAAGAAACTGTCCGGTCTGGAAACCGATCTTTCCGCTGTCTCCGCGCGCATCATGATGATGGGCGGCGTGATCGTCCCCTACGAAAAGCTGGCTGCCTTGCGAGTCGAGCATCAGCAACTCGCTGAATCCTTGAAAACCGCGCTGAACCGAATCCTGGAAACCGGCTGCGTCATCAAGGATCTCGACGTGGGCTTGCTCGATTTCCCCGCCGTGATCGACAACGAAGACGTCTATCTTTGCTGGAAGCTGGGGGAAGACCGCATCCGTTTTTATCACCGGCAAGACGAAGGTTTTGCTGGGCGCAAGCCGCTCGACCCGCGCGATCTCGGCCCTGGGGATATCGTGCAGTAAGCGGTGCTCTACCTGGTTGTTCTTTTCAAAACTCCCTTCTGCCTTCGCAAAGGCAGCGCCCGGCTTCACCGCTTCGCGAACCGAAAGGATTTTTCGTGGCTTCTCCGACGGAACACCACCCTGAAAACCGCTTGAAGGATTCCGCCAGCCCTTATCTGCGTTCCGCGGCGCACCAGCCCATCGACTGGCACGAATGGGGCGATTCTGCGTTTGCGCGCGCGGCATCGGAAGATAAGCCCATCCTTCTGGATATCGGAGCGGTGTGGTGCCACTGGTGCCATGTGATCGATCGCGAGAGCTACGAAAACTCCGAGATCGCAAAAATCATCAATGAGAATTTTGTGGCTGTGAAAGTGGACCGCGATGAGCGCCCGGATGTCGACGCGCGGTATCAATCCGCGGTCAGCGCAATCTCCGGACAAGGCGGCTGGCCGCTGACGGGATTTTTGCTGCCCAATGGGAAACCGTTCTTTGGCGGGACGTACTTTCCGCCGGAGGATCAGATGGGGCGCCCCGGATTTCGGCGCATTCTGCTGGCGGTGGCGGATTCCTATAAAAACAAGAGGCCGGAACTCGTCCGTGCCGCCGATCACCTGGCAGACGCCGTAGCTCAGGCAGAAATGTTTACTGGTGCGAGGGCAGAGTTCGATCCCGGAGTCGTCGAAGAGCAAATCAGTTCGGTCACGAAACAGTTCGATATCAAGAATGGCGGGTTTGGCCACGCGCCGAAATTCCCGCATGCCTCGGCAGTTGATCTGGTTCTGGAGCGCTACCAGCAGACAAAGGAGAAGCATCTGCTGGCGATGATCGAGACGACGCTCGAAAAGATGGCGCGCGGCGGGGTCTACGACCAGCTCGCGGGAGGCTTCCACCGGTATTCGGTGGATGAGCGCTGGCTGGTGCCGCACTTCGAGAAAATGTCCTACGACAATTCGGAGTTGCTGAAAAATTATCTCCACGGTTTGCAAATGATCGAGAACTGGCGCCTTGGCGAGACTGCTGAGGGCATTATTGCCTGGGTGAACGAAACTCTTAGCGATAGGCAAAATGGCGGATTCTTTGCCAGCCAGGATGCGGATGTTTCGCTGGACGACGATGGAGACTATTTCACGTGGACGCTCGACGAGGTCCGCGCGGTGCTTACTCCTGAGGAAGCAAGAGTCGCTGAACTTTACTACGACGTGGAACCGCATGGAGAGATGCACCACAATCCGGCGAAGAATGTTCTTTGGATAGCTCGTGAGATTGAAGATATCGCCGATTCCACGAAAACAGATGCGGACAGCGTGATGAAAACGCTTCTTCTCGCGAAACGGAAACTGATGGAAGCGCGCCGCAAACGGCAGGCTCCGTTCGTTGACAAGACGATGTATATCAGTTGGAACGCGATGTTTGTCTCGGCGTATTTAGAAGCGAGCAGAGTTTTGCAGGAGCATGAGCATCTCGACTGTAAGGAATTCGCGCTGAAAACCCTGGAACGCATGTTGAGGGAAGCATGGAGTGAGACGCGGGGCTTTGCTCACCGCATCGGTGGGCCAGCTCTGGATGGTTCGTTGGATGATCAAATGTTCGGCGTGCTGGCTCTGCTGGATGCTTACGAAGCGACGCTCGAGCCGCGCTATTTTGAGGCTGCGCAAAAAACGATGGACCTTGCCATCGATCGTTACGGCGACGCAGAGGGCGGCGGTTTTTTCGACCGGCCTTCGGACGCCGCGCCGATGGGCGGACTCGATGTTCGCCGCAAACCGTTTCAGGATTCACCCACGCCGGGAGCTAATTCCGTTGCGGCAATTGCGCTGATTCGCATGCACGCTTTCACGGGAGAAGAGCGCTACCACAATTTCGCGCAGAAAACACTTGAAGCCTTTGCGGGAATCGCGCCGCAATACGGAATGTTTGCGGCGACGTACGGACTCGCCGCAACGCTTTTCTCGCGCCATCCGTTGCAGGTTGTCATCACCGGGCGCGCAGACGATCCCGCCGCGCAAGCTCTCGAGGCCGCCGCGCACAGCGTCTACCGTCTCGGCAAGTCTGTTCTGCGCCTGACGCCCGGCTCATCCCTTGCGAATCTCGCTGGTGCGCTCAAGGGGACTTTGCCGCATCTGCCGGCCGATAAAGCGATGGCTGTTGTTTGCGCAGGGCGAACCTGCCTGCCTCCGACAAACGATCCCGCCCAACTTACCGCTCTTCTGGAGAACGGCGCTGCGGGGACCGCGACTTCGTAGAACTTCCAGCGCTCAAATGAAAACGGACACGAAGACAAGTCTTCGTGCCCGTTTCAAGATCCAAGGGATGTTCGCTACTTCTTGGGGCGCGATTCGGGCGGCACCATGCCGTTGATCCGGTAATAAACGACGAGCTGACCGTAGTGTTCTCCCGAATGCTCGATCAGTCCGTAGGCCAGATCATAGAGCCGATCCAGGTGCGGTCCGCCTGCAGCCACGCTTTCGTTCAAGCCTCTGTCGCCCTTGGCTTTGATCACGTCGGCGCCGTCCTGAACGCATTTCTTAACGAACGCCACGATTTGGGCCTTAGTCTGCAACTCGTCGCGCTTTGGATCATCGGGGTATCGCGGCTTTTTCCCTTGAGCGATGTCCGTGAAGTAATACATCGAACCCGCGACGTGGATCAGCTGAGCGACAAACGTCCGTGACTCCGGATTCGGTTTGTAGTCGTACTTGTCTTCCGGTAAATCCTCGGCGATGGCAATCAGCTTACGGCCTATCTCATTCCAGGACTCCAACACGGCCTGCGACGGACTCGGCGCGGGTTTTGGCGGTGCAGCCTTCTTGGCTTCCTGCGCCAGTGCCGGCAGTGCCGCGAGCACTAACGCAAACAGCAAGGCCCCCCACTTGCTAAGACTCTTCATCGTTTCTCTCCTCGTCTTTGTTTATTCGACGTTTTCTTGCAAATTGACCTGCGGTCGAACCTGGATTGGGACGGCCTGGGCAGGCACACCTTCTCAGACGGGCGGCGCGGCCAAGCGTTTCTCCCCCCGCCGCGCGACCCTGACCTTTTGGCCGGGTTTCATCTTACGCAGGGGGCTTCGCGGCGTCATGGAAAATCGGTGGCGGCGGGCGTGTTAAGCTTATAGCTTGTGCCGGGAGGCACCTCCCCTTGAATTGGACCTGGTTGATACTACGAACTCTGATCGGCCTGAGCATCCTGGGTCTGCTGTTCTTCTCCCAGCGGTTCTGGTATCGCGCGATTTGGCGGGCGACCTCCAATTGGGGGAGTCAGGTGCTGCGCGTTGCCGCGCGCATTATTTACGTAATATCGCTGCTGCTCATTATTGGCGCGATAGCGGACGGGTTCTACATGGACCACAGTCATGTACTATCCGGCGTCAACCTGATCACGGTTTTTGCGGGGTTGTGGTTTTTCAGCGCGCTCTTTGCCTGGCTGGCCGTGAAGCTGGTGCGCGGGATCGATCGCACCTGGGCCTGGCTGCGCGCAGCGTATCAGCTTAAGAGGAATCCAGCGTCCTCGCAAGCTTTGGCTACCCCGGTTGTCCCCGTGTCGTACGACTCAGCGCCAGTCGCAGCTGAGCTCATTTCCAATCCCTCGCGCCGCTATTTCTTTAAGACGGCTACCGCGCTTGCTGGAGCGGGACCATTTCTCACGGCGGTTTATGGTTTTGCGGCCGAGCGCCTGGACTATCAAGTGCACCGGGTCGAAGTCCCGCTGCCGAATCTTCCGGCAGGACTGGAAGGCATGAAGATCGTGCAGATCAGCGACATCCACCTGAGCAGCTACATGCCGCGAACGCAGGTGCGCCGCGCCGTCAACATGGCGAATGATTTGGGGGCGGACCTGGCACTGGTCACGGGAGATTTTATTACTGGCGCGGGCGATCCGATTGCCGATTGCATCGACGAAGTGCGCGGGCTGCGCGCGCCTCTGGGAGTTTGGGGTTGCAACGGCAATCACGAAATTTATGCGCGCGCGGAAGACATGGCGCAATACCTTTTCGCGCAGGCGGGGATGAAACTGCTCCGGAGCGAAAATGCGCAAATCGAGTTTAATGGCGCTTCGCTGAATTTGATTGGCGTCGATTACCAGCGCGAGCGCACCAACGGCGGGCGAAGAGTGCAGTTGCTCCAGCGCGTCGAGCCCCTCGTGCGGCGCGATATGACCAACATTCTCATGTCGCACAATCCCAATGCCTTCAATCGGGCGGCGGAAATGGGCATTGAGCTGACACTCGCCGGCCACACGCACGGCGGGCAGATTCAAGTGGAAATTCTCGATCACCGCCTGAGCCCCGCGCGCTTCATTACGGATTATGTGGCGGGATTGTATCAGCGGCCGATGTTCGCGCCGGCCCCGAACGACCGCGCGGCGCCTCCTTCCGCTTTCGAGAAGAGCCATGGCTCGCTCTTTCCCAATCGATCTTCAGCGCTGGCGTCGATTTACGTGAACCGCGGGCTCGGCACCGTGGGTGCGCCGGTGCGCCTCGGCGTGCCGCCGGAAATTACGCTTCTGACCCTTCGCCGGGCCTAAGCAAGCACAACAAGCATCTCAACTTTCCCCCTGATTCTTTCTCAAAAATTCACGGAATAAAACTCTCCCAACTTCGGTATCCAAAACGGAAGCTATCTACGGGAAATAGAAGAGCTATTGTGATGTTCCCCAGCCGCCATCGGGTAAGTTCATTCTTATCAACTGTAGACTTACCCTTGCAACAATAAAGCGTGGTGGAAGTCAACTTGCACTACACCACCGTTTACCCAGCCAGACCGTAAAGCTGTGGCGAACACATGGGATGTGTTTCGCTGCATAAATCTCGATCTGGAGGAAATAGCAATGGGGTACGTTTTCAAGTCTTGGAAGTCATTTACACTTCTCGCAGTTGGACTTTCTCTTCTTCCTGCTGTAACAAAAGCGCAACACTACACACAAACGAATCTCGTCTCCGACCAACCCGGGGTGGCTGCGGTTACCGACCCCAATCTCAAGAACCCCTGGGGGCTGACGCGCAGTCCCGGAACTACTCTAAAGGCAGGAAGTCCCTGGTGGGTTTCCGATAATAACGCTGGCGTGTCCACACTCTATACCGGCGCCGGGGCCATCGTACCCATCAACGGCACGGGGATCGTTACCATTCCTCCCCCCAAAGGTTCCCCTGCGGGCTTCGTTTCTGCTCCAACCGGCATCGTGTTCAATAGCAGTCCGACGGCTTTCCTAATCGCTCCAGGCGGGGCGGCGGCGGCTTTCATCTTCGTCACTGAGGATGGGACTATTTCTGCATGGGCTGGCGGAGCGGCGGCGACGTTGGAGGTGGACAATTCCGAAGGCGGCTCGCCTCGTGGCGCGGTCTATAAAGGCGCAACGACCGCTCTCGTGAACGGAAACGTTTTCCTCTACGTCACGAATTTTCGCTCGGGCAAAGTGGAAGTCTACGACAGTACCTTTACTCGCGTGCGCATCTCCGAAGAGTTGTTCGATGACGACGAGATTCCGCGCGACTTCGCTCCCTTCAACATCCAGAACATTGGCGGAACTCTCTTCGTTACCTACGCCAAGCAAGACGCCGCCAAACATGATGACGTGGCGGGCGAAGGCAATGGCTTCGTGGAACTCTACCAGCCCGATGGACACCATATCGGCCATCTCCAGCATGGTCCCTGGCTGAATTCGCCTTGGGGTGTTGTGTGGACGCCGCGCGATTTCGGTGTGTTCAGCAACACCATCCTCGTGGGCAATTTCGGCAGTGGCTGGGTCGCCGCCTACAACGGATTCACCAAGGAATTCATCGGCTTCGTCAAGAATCCCGACGATTCGATTCTTACCATCGATGGATTGTGGTCGCTCACCTTCGGCAACAATGGAAACGCCGGACCTTCCACTACGCTCTTTTTCTCTGCCGGTCCTGACGGCGAAACGCACGGCCTTTTCGGCACGCTGACTCCCGTCGCCACCGAGCAGACCGGATCCGTGGAATAGCGGTTCGGAACGTTTCTGTATTCTCTGTATTCCATAGGCTGCTTCAACCCGGCGGCGGAGACTCCGTGTCCCCGCCGCCGCTTTCTTAATACTCTTTTTGCAATTCGCAGCGGCAGGTTTCTCACGCGTTTCTCGCTGGACGAATGAGTTCCGCTGAGTCAAACTTTTCCGGCAACAATCCGTTTGGGCGATTGAGGTTCCTCATGGATGAAGCTCCGGAAATCGACCGCATAGTCAATGAACTCGACGAGCTTCGCGAAGAAGACGGATCGGAACGAGCAAACGCCGTCCAACTCGACTCTTGGCTTAAGACGCTGATGGCCCGCGGAGGAAGCGATTTGCTTCTCGTCGCGGGAGCGCCCGCCTGCATCCGGGCCAAAGGCGTGGTGCAAAAAATCGAGACGCGTCCGCTGCATGGCACGGAAATCGAAGCCGCGGTTCTCCCTGCGCTCACCTCCCACGCGCTGGCCCGCTACCGCCAGTCTCAAATCTCGGATTCTTCCTATCGCGTCGAGGGCCTCGGCCGCTTCCGTATCAATCTTCATCGCGAACGCGGGCGCGCCGCCGCCGCCATCCGCGCTTTGCCGCAAAGGGTCCCCACGCTGCGCGAGCTCAACCTGCCTCCGTCTGTCGAAGCTCTCGCGCATCTCCCGCGCGGCCTTGTTTTGATCGGAGGCCCGGCGGGCTCCGGTAAATCGACCACTCTCGCCGCCTTGATCGACGACATCAATCGCCGCGAAGCGCGCCACATCGTTACGATCGAAGATCCCATCGAATACGAGCACGCCCACATCCGCAGTGTCATCGAGCAAGTCGAAATCGGCACGGACGCCCCGGATTTTCCGACGGCCCTGCGAGCCGCGCTTCGTCAGGCGCCGGATGTTCTTGTCGTCGGCGAGATGCGCGACCCGGAAACGATGCGCATCGCCGTCGCCGCCGCGGAAACCGGCCATCTCGTTCTGTCCACTCTTCACACCATCGACGTGGCCACGACGATTTCGCGCATCTGCGATTCCTTTTCCGACGAACGGCAAAATACCATCCGCCAGGAACTGGCGATGGCCATCTCCGCCGTGCTCACGCAAATCCTCCTGCCCAGCAAAACCGGCGAGCGTTTTCCGGCCGCCGAGCTTCTGATGATCGGTTACGGCGCGCGCCAGCACATTCGCCGCAACGCCCTGCAGCATCTCCATCAAGAGATCACCATGACCAAAAAGAAAGGCTCCTTCGCGCTGGAGGAATCGCTCGTCCAGCTCATCAGCAAAGGCCACATCGACCGCGAAGACGCGCTGCTCTGCGCTATCCATTCCGATGATCTGGATATCCTCCTGAAAACCGGCAGCCGCGGATAAATCCGCAACAAACGTTTCCAAACGCCCCTCAGTTCAGGCAAAATACCTGCTCTAAACGAGGGGGTCTAATGAACCGCAGAACATTCGTGGCATCGATTGTCTTCGCAAGCATTTCCCTGGCGCCTGCCGGGAGGCACGTCACCGCCGACGACCAGCCGCTCGCCGGCTACTCCGCTGACTCTTCGCGCACCGAAAGGCAGTGGGAAGAAAAAATGCGCGCCATTCCCGATCCCGGCAAAATTCGCGGCTATATGGAGCGGCTCGCCGCGCGTCCTCACCACGTAGGATCGCCCTATGACAGGGACAACGCCGAGTGGCTCCTCGCGAAATACAAAGAATTCGGACTCGATGCTCACATCGAATCGTTCGACGTGCTTTTTCCAACACCCAAGGAGCGTCTCGTCGAACTCGTCGAAGGTGGCCCAAAGTTCATCGCAAAGTTGCAAGAGCCGGCCGTGAAGGAAGATCCCACGTCCAGCCAGCAGGACGAGCAGCTCCCCACCTACAATGCGTATTCGATTGACGGCGACGTGACCGCTCCGCTCGTCTACGTCAATTTTGGCGTTCCCGATGATTACGAGAAGCTCGAACGCATGGGCGTTTCCGTAAAAGGCGCCATCGTTATCGCGCGCTATTACGGCTCCTGGCGTGGCATTAAACCAAAAGTCGCTGCGGAACACGGCGCCATCGGCTGCCTCATCTTTTCCGATCCCCATGAAGACGGTCCCTATCAAGGCGACGTTTTTCCCGAAGGACCGTATCGGCCGAAAGATGGTGTGCAGCGCGGCAGCGTTGCGGACATGCCTCTCTATTCCGGTGATCCGCTCACACCTGGCGTAGGCGCGACAAAAGACGCCAAGCGCCTCGACCTAAAAGACGCTCAGACGATTACCAAGATTCCCGTGCTGCCGATTTCGTGGGGCGACGCAGAGCCGCTTCTCGCCTCGCTAAAAGGCCCCATGGCGCCGGCGGCTTGGCGCGGCGGGCTCGGCATCAGCTATCACATCGGCCCCGGCCCGGGCAAAGTGCACCTGAAAGTGAAATCGAACTGGCTGCCCCTCAAGCCGCTCTACGATGTCATCGCCAAGATTCCCGGATCTGTTTATCCCGATGAATGGGTGATTCGCGGCAATCACCACGACGGCTGGGTGAATGGCGCGGAAGATCCGCTCTCCGGCCAGTCGGCCATGCTCGAAGAAGCGCGCGCTCTGGGCGAGCTCGTAAAAGCCGGATGGAAGCCTAAGCGCACCATCATTTATTGCTCTTGGGATGGCGAAGAGCCCGGCTTGCTCGGCTCCACCGAGTGGGTCGAGACCCATGCCGAGGAGCTCGAAAAACATGCCGTCATATACGTCAATTCAGACGGCAATGGCCGCGGTTATTTTGGCCTCAGCGGCTCCCACACTCTCGAGAAATTTATAAACGATATCGCGAGAGATATTCCGGACCCCGAAACAAAACTCTCCGCGTGGAAACGCGAGCAGCTGCGCGCCATCGAAGAGGCGCCGGGCGAGAAAAAGCAGGAGGTCCGCCAGCGCGCCGATTTGCATGCTGGAGCCCTGGGTTCCGGCTCTGATTTTACTCCGTTCCTCCAGCACGTTGGCGTCGCTTCGCTCAACATCGGCTTCGGCGGCGAAGATGGCGGCGGAATCTACCACTCGATTTACGATGATTTCTACTGGTACACACACTTTGCCGATACGACGTTCGTTTATGGACGTGCGCTCTCCCAGGCAGGCGGCACAGCCATGATGCGGATGGCGGACGCCGACTTGCTGCCCTTCGATTTCGGCGATTTCGCCGAAACGATGCAGACCTACGTCAAGGAGTTGAAGGATTTGTCCAAGAAAATGCAGGACGAAATCCGTGAGCGCAACCGCGAAATCGACGAAGGCGTGTTCACCGCCACAGCCGATCCGAAGAAAACCTACGTTCCGCCAAAGAAGGAGGAAGTTCCGCCGTACCAGAATTTCGCACCGCTCGAAAACGCCGCCGATGCGGTCACGCGCGCCGCGGCGGATTATCGCAAAGCGCTTGAGCACGCCAACGCCAACGGTGGCGCCGCGCTGGCCGCCGCTTCTGTAACCGAGGTGAACCGCCTGCTCATCGAGAGCGAACGCAAATTCATTACGCAGAAAGGCCTGCCAAATCGCCCATGGTATCGCCACCAGCTCTACGCTCCGGGCTTCTACACCGGCTACGCGGCGAAAACGATGCCCTACGTTCGCGAAGCCATCGAGCAGAAAGAGTGGAAGCAAGCGGACGATGGCGTCCTAGTCGTCGCGCAATGCTTGCAGGACGAAGCCAAGTTGATCGCCGACGCCGCTGCGAAACTCGCCGCCGCGCATTAGCCTGTTACATTGTAGGGGCGGGGCTTGCCTCGCCCGCAAGGTGGGACTTGCCCCGCCCTGCATGGTGGGATGGGAATTCCCTTCTGTCCCGCTAGCATCCCCCGGAGGATCGGCTCATGCCGTCCTACAACCTGGCCATCGTCGGCATGGGCAATGTAGCCCGCGCCCTCCTTCGCCTGCTCATCTCGAAAGAAACCGACCTGCGCCGGCGCTACGACATTCGCTGGCGCCTGACAGGTGTGGCCACGCGCCGCACGGGTTGGATCGCCGACCCCGACGGCTTAAACCCTCTCGCCGCGTTGCACGGCCATTCGTTGGTTCAGCACGGAATCACGTCGCAGCCGCACGGCCTCCGCGAGTGGCTGGAAAAAACGCGCGCCGATGTTCTCTTCGAAGCGACTTCGCTCAACGTGAAGACCGGCCAGCCCGCCACGGAACATCTAAAAACCGCACTCGAACTGGGAATGCACGCTATCACTGCCAACAAAGGCCCCATCGTTCACGCGTACCACGAGCTCACGGCGCTGGCCAAGGAAAAAAATCGCCAATTTCTATATGAATCCACGGTCATGGATGGCGTGCCCGTTTTTTCAATGTTTCCCTTCGGCTTGCCTGCCACGGACATTCGCGGCTTTTCAGGAGTGTTGAATTCCACGACGAACGTCGTGCTCACGGAAATCGAAAAGGGCCGTTCGCTCGAAGAGGCAGTCAAACGCGCCCAAGCCATGGGCATAGCGGAAACGGATCCGACCGCCGATTTGGATGGATGGGATGCCGCCGTGAAGGTTGTAGCGCTGGCCATTGTGCTGATGGGCGCAAACGTTCGCCTCGATCAGGTGCAACGCACGGGCATCCGCGAACTCAGCGAAGAAAAAATCCGCTCCGTGCGCGCGGCGGGCATGCGTTACAAGCTGGTTTGCCGCGCGGAACGCCGCGGGGACGGGGTGGATTGCCGCGTGCAGCCGGAAATCCTGCTGGCCTCCGATCCTCTCGCGAATCTCGAGGGCAGCAGTTCGGCGATTCGGTTCGACCTCGATGTGTTTGGGCTTTCTTTTGTCGAGCACAATCCTGGAGTGGAAGCCACCGGCTATGGGTTGCTTGCCGACTTCCTGCGCGCCGTTCGCCAGTAGTATCCCTCTAATGATGCCTACTTCTTCGCGGTTCACCGCTTGTAGTCAGCAGCATAAGCGGGTAACGGAATCCCAAGATCGCATCTTTCATCGCGAATCGGGAAGCCGGCGACGATGCGAAGGGGAATGACTCCCGCCCAAACTGGCAGCTCGTAATCGGGTGCGTCGTCTTCCGGCGGGCCGACGCGAATTTTTGCAGAGACTTCCACCAGCGGCAAACGCAGGATGCTCGTGGCTTTCAGTTCTTTTTCGTTGGGTTGGCGCGCGTCGTCCCAGCGGTGCGGCAAAATCTTTTCAGTAAACGCTCGCAGAGCTTCGAGTTTTTCTTGCGGCGCATCAACGAGTGCCGCTTTGCCAAGCGCCACCACCGAGCGATAGTTCATCGAGTGATTGAACACCGAACGCGCGAGCACGATGCCGTCCGTGAGCGTGACCGTCAGACAGACGTTTGTGCCCTCGCCTACCCCGCGCAGCATCCGGCTGGCGGCGGAACCGTGAAAGTAAATCGCATCGCCGACGCGTGCGTAGAGCGTGGGAATGACGAATGGTTGCCCGTCCGCGGAAAAACCTAAGTGGCACACCAGCCCTTCGTCGAGAATTTTGTAAATGGTTTCGCGGTCATAAACGCCGCGCTGCGGCTCGCGCACGACACGTGTGCGCTCGTTCGGCGTGAAGGATTCGGACACGAAGCACCTCATGGAAAACGTGGCGCGGAGACGGCCGGTCTGTGGCCGCTCATTTGATTTGTAGCCGGCGCCAAAGCGGCATGAGTGAGGAACAACCGTTTAAATGCTAACACGGTTGTGCGCGGCTTCATCCTCGGCCCGCCCTGTGAGAAACTAGCGGTCGGAGAAAACGATGAGCACACCGGTGATGCACGGAGCCGAAAGCAAGCCGCTGGATGTCGCATGGGTTAGGGCGCAATTCCCGTCGCTGCAATTGCAGGTGGACGGCCACCCTGCTGCGTTTCTGGATGGGCCTGCAGGTACGCAGGTTCCGAAGCAGGTCATGGACGCGGTTCAAAACTATTACTTAACGTCGAACGCCAACACCTGTGGCGCGTTCGCCACCAGCCGCAGCAACGATGCCATCATTGCTTCCGCGCGCGCGGCCATGGCCGATTTTTTCAATTGCGACAAGGACGAAGTCGTCTTCGGTCAAAACATGACCACCATTACGTTCGCGCTGGCGCGCGCCATCGGACGAACGCTTGAGCCAGGCGACGAAATTGTCGTCACTACATTGGACCACGACGCAAACGTGGCCCCTTGGCGTGCCTTGGAAGAGATGGGAATGGTGATTCGCCAGGTCGATATACACGAATCGGATTGCACACTCGACCTCGACGACCTTAAACGCAAGATCAACAAGAACACGAAATTGGTGGCCGTCGGATACGCTTCCAATGCGGTGGGTACGATCAACCCCGTCGCCGAAATTACCAAGCTGGCGCACGCAGCGGGCGCTTTGATGTTCGTCGACGCGGTGCATTACGCCCCGCACGGCCCGATTGATGTGCGCGCACTTGATTGTGACTTCCTGGTCTGCTCGCCGTATAAATTTTTCGGCCCGCACATGGGAACGCTCTACGGCAAACGCGAGCATTTGACGCGTTTTCGCCCTTACAAAGTTCGTCCCGCGCCTGATTCGCTTCCCGATCGATGGGAGACGGGTACGCAAGTGCAGGAGTTGACCGCCGGAATCGGCGCGGCGGTGGATTACCTCGCTGAGATGGGTAAGCGTTGCGATGCGACGGTGACCGATCGGCGCAGCGCACTGTTGGCGTCATACCGCGCCACTCGCGATCACGAAATGGCTCTGTTTTTGCGCTTGGCAGAAGGCCTGTTTACGATTCCCGATCTGCAGTTTTTCGGTATCAGCGACTTGAAGCGGCTGCACGAGCGCTGCTCGACCGTTTCCGTACGGCTGGCGAATCGCGCTCCCGCCGAAGTCGCGAAGTTCCTCGGCGAGCGCGGCATTTTCACGTGGGATGGCAACTACTACGCGCTAAACCTCACCGAAAGACTGGGTGTGGAAGCGAACGGTGGGCTGCTGCGCATCGGACTCGTCCATTACAACACGGCCGAAGAGGTGGACCGCCTGTTGGCTGCTCTTAGGGAGTTTCCCTGTTGAAGTTAGAATCAAAAAGTACTCGTTTTCGTGAGCCTATGCCGCCAGGCTCCGTGGTTCGAGCCAAAGCCTCACCTTCCTCGTCATGGCGGAAGAATGTCGGTCGACGATTCCGAATCGGATACTACAGCAAGGCAGATGGTCTCGATTGCATCTGGCTCGTAAATGAAAAGGGTGAGTATGAGCAAACAATCGACCACAAATTTTTGCGGAAGTACTTCCACATTGAGAGCATATCTAGTGAGCGCAGTAGGTATGGAAAGGATCGCCCTCGGCTCGGCCGGATGACGTGAAGCTATGAGCAAACGACCAAAACCAATTCTACTTACTGTGCTGGATGGATGGGGCTATCGCGCCGAGACGAAAGGGAACGCCATCGCGCTGGCGCGCAAACCTGCCTACGACGACCTGATGAAGAGATTTCCGAATACGCTCATTCATACGTCGGGTCCCTACGTCGGATTGCCCGAGGGCCAAATGGGCAACAGCGAAGTCGGCCACATGAATATCGGCGCAGGCCGCATCGTTCACATGGACATCACGCGCATCGATCTTCTGATCGCCAACAAACAATTGCAAAACGTTCCCCTCTTTCAGCAAGCGATGGAGCGCGGCCGGCAGCGGCAGTTGCACCTCATCGGTCTGCTGAGCGACGGCGGCGTGCATTCGCACATCCAGCACCTTTTTGCGCTGCTCGAAATGGCCAAGCAGCAAAAGGTCGAGCGCGTGTTTGTCCACTGCTTCATGGATGGCCGCGACACGCCGCCGAACAGCGGCCGCGACTACGTCCGGCAGTTGCAGCAAAAAATGCGCGACCTCGGCGTGGGAGAAATCGCTTCCCTTACCGGCCGCTACTACGCTATGGACCGCGACAACCGCTGGGAGCGCGTGGAGCTGGCGTACCGCGCGGTGGTGCACGGCGAAGCGGAAACTCATACGACTGATCCCGTCGCGGCCCTGCAAAAAAGCTACGAGCAGGGAGTTACTGACGAGTTCGTGAAGCCCGTTGTTGTCACAACGGGTGAGGGCGCTTCAGCCGTACCGGTGGGCACGATTCACGATGACGACGCCGTGATCTTCTTTAACTTCCGCGCCGACCGCGCCCGCCAAATGACCCGCGCCCTCGTCGAACCCGGGTTCGACAAAATCGCCGACCCCAATCGCCCCAAAAACCTTTTCTATGTCGCCATGACACAGTACGACAAGAACTGGCCTTGGCTGAAATATGTGATCGCACCGGAAAAGCTCGAGCACATCCTCGCGCAAGTCTTCGAAGAGCTGCAATACAAAAATCTCCGCTGCGCCGAAACCGAAAAATACGCACACGTCACTTATTTTTTCAATGGCGGCGTGGAAAAACCATTCGGCGGCGAAGAGCGCATCCTCGTCCCCTCACCCAAAGTCGCTACCTACGACCTCAAGCCCGAAATGTCCGCGCAGGGAATCACCGACACGGTCGTGAAAGCCATTGAAAAAGGCGAGTTCGACGCCATCATCATGAACTACGCCAATGCCGACATGGTTGGCCATTCTGGAAACCTCGAAGCCACCATAAAAGCCGTCGAAGCCGTCGATGCCGGCCTCGCCCAGATTTATCAAACCCTGAAATCGTGCGGCGGCCTCTGGCTTATCACCGCCGACCACGGCAACGCCGAAACGATGATCGATCCGGTCACCGGCGGCCCGCACACCTATCACACGACGAATCCTGTGCCTCTCCTTCTCGTCAGCGAAAACGATGAGTTGCAATTGAAATCAGGCGGCTCCCTGCGCGACCTCGCCCCAACAATTCTCGCCGCCCTCGGCCAGCCCGAGCCCGCCGACATGACCGGCCAGGATTTGCGCGTCACCAAAAGCCCGTAAAATGACTCTCAGCTACGAACCCGCCTCGAAAAAACCTCCCGAGCAAGGGCCAAATCGCTCGCGCTCTTCTTTCGGAACGATCACCATCCCCGGCACACCGGTTGGAGCGATCGTCTCGGTGGGCCTCGTCGTCATCTGCTGGTTCGCCCTCCCGCTCTCGCGCCCCTTCATCATCGGCACTGGCGGTCTCGGTCTGATCGTCGGGCTATTTCTCTACTGGAAGCACCGCGGCCCCGGCGCATGAATCGCACGCATCCGTCCGAGACAAAACTCGTCATCTGCGTCTGGCATCCGTTCACGTTCTGGCGCCCGCAGCCGGTCATGCCGCAAACCATCCGCGCGCGCTGGCCGGAAATGCGCGTCCTGCATCTTCCCGACTACGACCGCCTCCCGCAGGAATTGCCCGACACGGATATTTTCGTCGGCTACTCCCTCCGTGCCGAACAGCTCACCCACGCAAAAAAGCTGAAGTGGATTCACTCCACCGCCGCCGGCGTCGCCCAACTCATGTATCCCGAACTCCGCGATTCCGGCATCGTCGTCACCAACCCCAGCGGTGTTTTCTCTCCGCCCATGGCCGAACACACGATGGGCCTGCTCCTCGCGCTCGCGCGAAATTTTCCCGACTCCACGCGCCACCAAGACCGCTCGCACTGGGGCCAGCAAGAAATCTGGGACAAGCCGCAGCGCCTCACCGAACTCAGCGACCAGGTTCTCTTAATTGTGGGATTCGGTTCGATCGGCCGCGAACTCGCCAAGCGCGCCCAAGCCTTCGACATGCGCGTCTGGGGCGTCACTCGCTCCGGCCATGGGGACACTACGCATGCCGAAAAAATTGTCCCTATCTCGCAACTGGAAGAAACTCTGCCCCACGCCGACTACGTTGTCATCGCCGCCCCAGAAACCTCCGAAACTCGCCACATGATCGGCGCCGCGCGAATCGCCAAAATGAAACCCGGCGCCCGGCTCATCAACGTCGGCCGCGGCTCGCTCCTCGACCAATCCGCTTTAATCCACGCGCTGGAAACCGGCGCTCTTGCCGGCGCCGCCCTCGACGTCACTTCCGTCGAGCCTCTTCCGGCCGACAGCCCGCTCTGGCGGGCTCCAAACCTCTTCATCACGCCGCACACCAGTGCCGTAAGCGATCGCCTCTGGCATCGCGAAACAGCTCTATTAATGGATCTTCTCGAACGCTGGTTTGACGGCCGCGAAATGTTCAACCAAATCGATTTCGCGCGTGGCTATTAGCCGCTACTAGCCCCAGCAATCAGTCTCCGGCCCCAGCCTTTATCGGGTCATAACCCTCGCGCGCATAAACCACCCACTTCTGTTTCTTCCCTTTTTGATCGTGAACCTCGAAGGGGCTTCCATCCGCGTTCACCAGCTCAATTTTCACCTTGTGAAACTTGTTGTCTTTCCCGCCGCTCGTCGGCGTGTACGACAAGCTGTACTGGTGCCGCAGGAACGCTGCCACGTCGTGGAAAATTCCCGGCAGTTCCCCGTCGAATTGCGGGAACCACGCGTAGCCTCCCGTCAAATTCGCAATCGTTTTCATCTGGTTTTCGCCCTGCAGATAATTCATGTGCGAGCCCAGCGAGCCCCGAGATTCGATAAAATTTATGTACGGTTTGTCCAGCCCCACGCAAAATATCGTCACGTCGCTCTGCCGCAGCTGCTTCATCGTCTGATCCAGAGTGTGCTTCGAGAACGTGTCCACTCCCGTAGCCAGCAATAAGATCGATTTCTTGCCTTTCACGTCCTTCATGTCGTCAATGGTCTTCAACACGGCGTCAAATACGTTCGATTCGCTGAATCCTGGGAAATAAAGATGATAGATCGCGTTGCGAACCTCATCCTTATTCTGTGTAAAGTCCACTTCGTCGTGGATTTGCATGTCAAATGTCCGCAGCGCCACCCAATCCTTCTGCTGCAGATTCGGCAGAAACGCGTCCGCCCAATACTTCGCCTGATATGCGAACCAGTCGTACAGCCCGCGGCTGCTGAATTCCATCAGCATCACGATGGTAATCGGTGCGTCGGTGGGCCCGAAGTTCGTGATCGTCTGCGGCACGCCGTCGTCGGTCACTTTGAAATTTTCTTTCTTCAGTCCCGTCAACAGGTCGCCCCGTTGCGTCGCCGCGATCACGTCCAGAGTCACCACCGGCACTTCCACCGCAATGCTCACTCCTCCCTGTGGCGCTTGCTGTGGCGTTGGAGCAGGAGCTTGTGGCTTCACCGTCGGCGCGGGCGACGCCCCTTGCGGGCCCGTGGGAGCCTGCGCCGTCGCGGGCATCTCCGCCAACGGCACAATCATTACAGCCGCAAAAAATGTTAGTAAAACCAAAGAAACAATCGTCTTCATCTCACCCCTCGATTCGCCTTTGAAATCATCTCTTCCGCCTGGCCGCCGTCCTGCTCCCCACAGCAGCGCCGTCGCGCCGTTTGAATTTACGCAACGCATCGCCAAGCCCGCGGATGTGCCCCCACACCTGCATGTTAGTATGAAGCGCGATAACTGCAAAGCGTTGCTGAGCCGGCCCTCTTGGGCCGCACCTAAGACGGAGGAAGTCTTCGTGAATTGGAACCGAAGTACGCACACTCTTGTGCCCGCCCTGGCCTTGACATTTTTGTCCTTCGCCGTGGCCTCGCCGATCGCGGCTCAGGCCCCATCCACCGCCATGCCCACCGTTGCGTCCACGCGGTCCCCCGCCGGCGATACAACCGCTCTGGCCAAGGAAGCCGAAGGCTGGCTCGCCGATCTCATCCGCATTGACACAACAAATCCCCCCGGCAACGAGCAAGCCACCGCGAAATACATCGCCGCCATCCTCACCAAAGAAGGCTTCACCCCTGAATTCCTGGATCTCGCTCCCGGCCGCAGCGCGTTAGTAGCGCGCCTGCGTAGCGCCGCCATGCCCGATCCGGCTCGTGCTCTTCTCCTTGTCGCCCACATGGACGTCGTCGGCGTCGACAAATCCAAATGGACCGTCGATCCCTTCGCCGCCACCATCAAAGACGGCTACATGTACGGCCGAGGCTCGATCGACGACAAGGGCATGCTCGCCGCCAATCTCGCCGCTTTCATCGCTCTCAAGCGCTCCAACGCCCGCGTCAACCGCGACATCATTTTTCTCGCGACCGCTGACGAAGAGCAGGGTGGCGAAGCCAGCATCCGCATCCTCATCGCCAAATACTGGGACAAGTTTGCCGCAGGTTTCGCGCTCAACGAAGGCGGCCGCGTCATCCTGAAAAACGGCAAAGTCGAATACGTCGCCGTCCAAGCCAGTGAAAAAGTTCCCGTGGATGTCGCCGTCATCGCACGCGGGCCTTCCGGCCATGCCTCCGTCCCTACGAAAGACAACGCGGTGGTGCATCTCGCCGCCGCCGTCGCAAAGATCGGCACCTACACCGCTCCCGTCCGCTTCACCACCATCGTCCGCCGCTATTTCGAACAGCTCGCCCCGCTCGAAGACGACGAACTCGCCAAATGGATTCGCTCTCTCGACTCTCCCGACCGCGGCGAACACGCCCAGCGCGTCATCTCCGACACCAACCCGCTCTGGAATTCCATGCTCCGCGACACCATCGCTCCCACTATGCTGTCCGCCGGCGTCCGCGCCAACGTCATTCCCTCTGAAGCCCGCGCCATGATCAACGTCCGCCTCTTGCCGGGCGACACCATCGACGTTTTGGTCTCCGACCTCACCAAACTCGTCAACGATCCCAATATCCGTTTCGAAGTTCAGCCCGACGCCGGCCTTGCCGCTCCTCCCTCTTCGCTCGAGTCCGACTTCTACGCCACAATCACCAAGGCCGCTTCGCAGGAGTTTTCCGGCGCCCCCGTGCTGCCGTTCTTGTCGGCGGGCGCCACGGATTCCGCTCAGCTCCGGCTCCACAACGTCCAAGCCTACGGCGTCTCCCCGTTCCCCATGACCGACGAGGATTCCCGCCGCATGCACGCCGATGACGAGCGCATTCCGCTCGCCTCCTTCGATAAAGGCGTCGATTTCCTCGCGCGCATCGTTACGGAATTCGCCGCATCCAAATAATTCATCTCCAGGCCTTCACGTCTTCCGCCCAGAGCGGCGCGGAACGTTGTAAACTCCCTCTCGCGAAGGAACATGGCTTTTCGTCATTCCAAAATCGTTTGCACCATCGGCCCGGCGTGCAGCTCGCCGCGCATGATCCGCCGTTTGCTGCAAGCTGGCATGGATGTCGCCCGCCTGAATTTTTCTCACGGCACTCACACCGAACATGCGCTAAATATTGCCGCGCTTCGCGCCGCCGCCGTCGAGCAGGAAAAACCTATCGCCATTCTCGCCGATTTGCAGGGCCCCAAGATTCGCACCGGGCCACTGGCGGGGAGCAGGTCCGTCATGCTGCGCACAGGGCAGCGCTTCGTGATTACCACCGCGAGGGTCCTGGGCGATACCACGCGCGTCAGCACTGTCTTCCGGCCGCTCCCCCACGAAGTCCACCGCGGAAACCGCATCCTGCTCTCCGACGGCTTGATCGAGCTGCGTGTCGAGCAAGTTCGCGGCCCTGAAGTCATTTGCGAGGTCATCAACGGCGGAGCGCTTGGCGAACACAAAGGCATCAATTTACCCGGCATCAATCTCCGCGTTCCCGCGCTCACCCCGAAGGATCGCGAAGACCTGGCCTTTGCTCTGAAGCACGGCGCGAACTACATTGCCGTAAGTTTTGTCAGGCGGCCTGAGGATGTACTTCTAGCGAAGTCGTTGATTCGACGCTCCGGGAAAAATATTCCCGTCATCGCCAAGCTCGAAAAACCGGAAGCCATTGAAAATCTGGACGCCATCCTTCAGGTCGCGGATGGCGTGATGGTCGCCCGCGGCGATCTGGGCGTCGAGATGAACCCCGAGCGCGTTCCTGTCGTTCAAAAAACAATCATCGCCCGCGCTCGCCACTTCCGCAGGCCCGTCATCACCGCCACGCAGATGCTCGAATCCATGACCGAGAATCCGCGTCCCACCCGCGCCGAGGCGTCCGACGTAGCCAATGCCATATTTGACGGCTCCGATGCCGTCATGCTCTCCGCCGAGACCGCTTCCGGAAAATATCCCATCGAAGCCGTCAGTATGATGGCCAAGATAATCGCCGAAGCCGAAGGCAGCGATTGGGATTCGCCGCCCCGCTTGCCATTGGAAAAATTAAAGGTCGCGGAAACGGTTGCCGAGCTCGTCTGCCATGCGTCGCACGAACTTCACATGAAACTGATCGCCGTCTTTACCCACAGCGGCTTCACCGCGCGTCTCGTCTCTTGTTACCGTCCCACCGTGCCCATCATCGCCTTCTCGCCTGAAGCCGAAACGCGCCGCCGCATGGCCCTCATTTGGGGCGTCATGCCCCGCCATATCCCCGGTGTCCGCAAAATTGACGGTCTCGCCGCCGTCGCCGAAAAACGCCTCCTCGAAGAGCGCCTCGTCCGCAAAGGCGACGTCATCGGCATCGTCGCCGGCACACCCATGGGCATCCGCGGCACCACCAACTTCATGAAATTCCACGTCATCGGCGGTCCGGCGTAGACGAGTGTTCTTCCAGATGAACTGTAATCGGCAGATGGATTAAGAAGAGAACGCGAGCTACTTCACGCTATTTTTGCCCTTGAATTTCTTCCCGTTGTAGCCGGGTGGCAACTCATCCCCCTTCATAGGTGGATTCCCCTTGCCCGCACGCGCCAGAATCAGGTCAACCTTTTTCGAATTCGCGCGCTTCGCCCGCTCTTCGAAGAATTCTTCGGTACGTATGGCCGAGATCTTCTCAGCAAGAGCCAGCGTGATCAGTTGGTTGAGTGCGATCCCCTCCGAGAGAGCGGCTTTACGCGCTTCCGCCATCAGCGAAGGTGGCACTCGCAGAGCGAAATTGCTTCGTCTCATAAAACGGCGCCTTTTGTTACGAGTCAATTCGTTTCGGCCTCAAGCTCGCGCAGTGCTTCACTCGGCTTTATGACAGACAGCCCGAATCGATCGGCCGCGCGTCGGAAATCCTTAACGTTAAAAGTGACAATGGCGTCCGCCTGTCCAGTGAGATCTGTCTCCAACACCATCTCATCGTTCGCATCCCAGAGCTGAGGCCGCGTGCGAATTCCTAAGATCACCTTCTTGCCGATAAATGCCAGCTCATCAACAAGGGCATTTATTCCGGCAGTACTGATCCGGTGCTCAGCGGCATGCTCTGGGCGAGTCAGCACCGCTTCGTATTAGAGCAATAGGGGCACAGACAGAACAAGTTCAAAGCTCCGAGCTCGTCCAACCTCGAGTAGCTCCCGTGAAGCCCCCGTGTCGCTGCGGAGCGCCGCAACGATCACAGTCGTGTCCAGCACGTAGCTCTTCATCCTATTCTATGATATTGCCCGCAATATATAGGGTCAATGGCGCGGATACCCTCGCCTCAACGACTTTTTCAGTCCCGAACTCAGATCTCATTTTAGCAGCGATTGCAGACCGGGCTTGTACCCGTAAAAATCGGCAATCTCGTGCAGGTGCTCGATCACCTGCTCGTCATAGTGTTTTTTCAGAGCATCGGTAAGAATATCGTGCTCCCCGTTTGGATCTTGAACTAGATCGTAGAGATAACTCTGCGCCGGCGAATCGTACGTCGCATAGAAATATCTCCCGTTATCGGCGAGGACGCCGTAGGCCGCGCGCACATCGGACGCCAGAAAGAGATCGTCACGATGATAACGATTCAATTCCTCGGCGGTATCCATGAACAAGGGATGTCCAAACAGAGGATTTGCAACAATCGGGCGGTGCCCCAGCAGATAGTACAAGGACGGAGTTATGTCGATCAGCGCGGAAACTCGGTCGTCATCATGCACGAATTTGCCTTGCATCGATTTGGGCAGATGCACGATCAGCGGAACTCGCATGATTTCCGGATAGATGTAGAGTGAATGGCTGTTGCGGCCAAACTCGCCCGTCGCGTCGCCGTGATCCGAGGTCACCACGATAATGCCGTTGTCATAGAGCCCGTGTGTTTTCAGCCAGCCGATGAACCCGCCCATGCACTCATCCACTTGATGCAATTCGAACGAAATGCGGTAGTTGAACCCGTTGTGTGGGGGCCAGTTTGCCGCTTTCGCTTGCGGCAGATCGTTTCTCGCGAACTGGTGGACGTTCTTCGGCTGCGTATACAAGAAAATAGGCCGCGCTGCGTCGGCGCGATGCTCCAAAGCGCTCTCTGCCTGCCGCACTGTCGAACAAAACTCAAGCTGGTTCCAGAGTTTCTTGTCACCGTCCAGTTTTATAAGGTCGTCGGAAGGCGAGAGTATCTCGCGCAGGATCTCATCGTAACTCACCACCATCTGGTAGCCGTCGGCTTTCACCAGTTTTTCAAGGCCATTCAGGCGTTCGAAGGGCTGCAGGAAATGCGCGTGCAGCAGCAACGCGCCGGCCCAAATCGCCGGTTCCGATAGCGAAGTTCCCGCATAAGGTGTCCAGACGTTTCGAACGACAACGCTGTCGCGCGCCAGAGAATCTAGATTTGGGGTGAAGGTTGCTCTTGGATTGTAGGCGCCAAGATAATCCGGCCGCATCGAATCAATCACAAACACAAAAATGTTGGGCCGCTCGCCTTGCGCGGGAACCAGTGGATCCACGAGCTTCACATCGAAACGCGCTTGCGCGCCTCGGACCTCCGTATACTCCCGCAAAATCCGGCAAAGTTCACCGCATGGCTCTTTGCGAAGTCCGTTTCCGAGCACGTGATACGCCAGGTTGAAGGACACATCCCGCTCCGCGTAATTCTCCATCGAGCGTTGAATATCCTCATCCGTCTCTCCCAGCGGCTTGGCCCAAAAAATATCCGTCGCCGCGAGCGCTTTGTAGGAAAGAAGACTCAGAAGCAAAACCGCGACGATGGTTTTAATCGGGTAGGCCCCTGGCCGTGGCCACAAACGAAAGAGGCAGAAACTCAGAATGATCCAGAAGAGCAATGTGAACGTGCCCTCATAGAATCCGTTCCAGTCGCCGCCTCCCGTCAAAGTTGGCAGCGCCACAGCGATGAGTGCAAGGAGAGCGGGGACGACAATCAACAGAGTCTTCTTGAAAACAGAATTTTCGCGGGAGTTCGCTATATCTCGAACTAAAAATGGCTGAGCCACGGAGAATCCCAGCAGCGTGAGTGCCGCCGCAAGTGACGCGGCATAAAGATGCGCTTGCCACCCTTCAAAGCTCAAAGCATTTTCCAGGAAACGAACCGAAAGCGCCCACAACGAGCCAAAAATGAGAAGCCCAAACAGGATCCATCTCACGGCCCGCGGACGCGGTGTTTTCGCAGCGCCTGTTCGTATCAAGTTCAGGATGGAGACAACGACGATCGCTACAAGAACGTGTGAAATCAAGCTCCAAAACGTCAAATAAATATCGCTCGCATGCAGATTGAGAGTTCGCGTGTCCGAATAACTTCGAATCCGCGCGCCCGCCAAGCTGAGTAGAGCGACTCCCACCGCCAGCAAGATTCCGATTGGATAGGAAAGATCCGATACAAGCGCTGTCTCGCTTTTCGTATCTGTCGAATATTCAAAGCCGCACAACGAGACGACCAGGATGACGATCCACAGCGCGACTACGCTTCCGAAGTAAGCGGTTCTGTTGCTCTCCACACCAGCAAGAAATGGCCGCACCCCAAGATAAATTCCAATGCAAGCAAGAACGCCGCAACAAGCAAAGTACGCCACTCGACGTTTGACAGGCCGGAACGCGGCCGCGGCAGCCAGCAAGGCCGCCCAGAACAGGAAATCATGATGTCGCGCAAACCACGGCATCCAGGAGTATGCGGGCGATTTGATCAGCGAATAGTAGGTGTATGGCAGAAACGCCAGCAGGCAATACAGCGAGGTCAGCGCAAAAAATGCGCCGAAAAAAATCTTCAGAGCTGCATCCACCCACTTGCGCAAGAGAATCCTTCTCGTCAAACGCGATGACGGAAAGCGTAGAGAATAGCCACTGAAGGAAGTTTAATTGACCCAGCGGTCCGGGCGCGAAGGAGGTTCGTTCTTGTGTTTGTTAATGTACACGTCGAATCGCTTGCGGTTGCGCTTGTGCTGCCAGTCCGAAACAGTATTTCGCATGCTGTAAAAAAACGAGCCGCGCCGCAAATAAAGGTAGCCGACCAGCATTCCGCCAAGATGGCAGACATGTGCAACAGCGTCGCCGCCTGCGCCCAACGTGCCGAAAAATTCGATCGCCCCCATGACGGCCACGTAGGGCCGCATGGGAATCGTCACCGGCAGAGGGAAAAGCCAAATCCGCCGGTCGGGAAACAGAATCGCATTCGCCATCAATATTCCGAAAATCGCGCCCGACGCGCCGATGGTCGGAATATCCGATGGCATGTGTCCCCAGGACATCGGAATGACTTTAACCAGAATTTCGATCAGCCCCGCGCCGACGCCGCACAGAAAAAAGAAATTCAGAAATCGTTTCTTTCCCCAGACAAGTTCCAGCTCGCGGCCGAACATCCAGAGAAAAAGCATGTTGATCAACAGATGCCAGAGGCCGCCGTGGAGAAAAATGTACGTGAACGGCTGCCACAGCCGGAGACCCGGGATCGGACCCAGGGCAACCAGTCCGAAAAAGTGAATCACCCAGGACGACACCCTTACGTCGAAGAACAGGCCGATGATTGTCTGGAGCAGGAACACGACGGTGCAGATGATTACCAGCAGCTTGACGCCGGGCGTGATGAAGCCGCGCCAATCGAAGTTACGCCGGCCGACGCGCAAGGGTGTTCCCATAGGTAAAGTCTACGGCGTTGGAATGCGGGCGTCAAAGTCACGTTTTGGCGCGTATTCCTCGTCTTGTATTGAATTATTAATTTATTGGATTTGCTCCTCAGCTTAGTTTTTTGCGGGCGAAATGGAAGAGCGATGCGGATAGAAGGATGAACATAAAAAGGCCGAAGAGGGACTGAGCGTGCGTCGGCACGGGCAACTTATCGTTGGGAGCGATGGAGGCCCAAAACTTGGGGCCCAAAGCAAACAGGTCCGGGCTCCAAGGCAAGCGGAGAAGGCCGGCGAACCAGCCTGGCACGTGCGTGGCGATTTCAGGGTCCTGAAAAAGATTGATGACGATGCCGAGCAAACCGAAGACGCCGCCGGCGGCGATTAAGCCGCTCGCATAGAGCGCGCCGGGGCTCGCTTCGCCATCGTCTTTCTTTCCTTTGGACATGGCTTCCACTAACGAGCGAATGAGACCTCCGGCAAACATAGCCGCGGTTGTACCGAGAGGAAGATAAGAACCCGTGGCGAACGCGAGGGAGCGAACGCCGAGAATTTCGACAGCGATGACCAGGGCGACGCCCATCAAAACAAGACGCCACGGCAGGCGTTGATTCAGAATCCCGCTGATGACGGTGGCCATGAGGCGCGCCTGCGGCGCCGGCGCTTTATCGCTGCCGATGCCTTGCGCCCATTGGTATTCGATCTGGTGCGTGCGGTTGTCATACAAATACTCGCCGTCGGGAACTTCATGCGAGCCGAGCGAATTGATTAGCTGGTAACTATTGCCTTGATAGGTAAAGGTGGGATTCTCGACTTTTACGCCGGAAGGGAGAGACTCGAGAGTGATGGGGATCTGCGTGGGGAGATAGCGTTCGAGGCCTTTGTTCATGAGGTTCAGAGTGGTACCAATCGCGAGCGTCGAGACGGTGACGCCGATCAGAAGACCCATCTGCTGATAAAAGGGAGTCGAGCCGACCAGATAGCCCGTTTTTAAATCCTGCGAAGTAGCGCCCGCTATCGCCGCGGCGATACAAACGACTCCGCCAATCATAAGAGCGAGCACGGAATAGTTCGGAGCGGTCCACCCGGCGAAGAAAAAGATGGCGCAGGTAGCCATGAGCGTGGCGATGCTCATGCCGCTGATGGGATTCGAGGAGTTGCCGAGGAGTCCGCTGATGCGGGCGGCGACTGTGACGAACAGAAATCCAAAAACAACCACGAAAATCGCAGCGAAAAGATTTTGATACCAGTACGTGCTCGCGCCCTTCATGGGATGGAATGTGAGAAGCACCCAGAGCATCACCGCGATGACGAGCGAGCCGATGACCACGACGCGTAAGGGAATGTCGCGATCGATGCGGCTCGCTTCGGATTGGCCGGAGCCCTGTGTGCGAACGTCTTTGAGGCCGGCGCGCAGGGCCGTAATGATGGTGGGGAGAGTGCGAAGCAGCGTGATCAGTCCCGCGGCGGCAACGGCGCCAGCGCCCATGGGCCGGATGTAGCTTTTCCAGATGGCATCCGGGCTCATCAGAGGGATGGGAACCGTCGAAGGATAGATGGGAGTGTTGCCCGCGAGCTGGCCGAAGAATTTGATAGCAGGAATAATGAGCAGCCAGGAGACGATGCCGCCTGCGAAAAGGATTCCGGCGACGCGGGAACCGATGATGTAGCCAACGCCGAGATATTCCGAAGTAATGGTGGCGCGGAATGATGCGCCGGGGAACCAACTCGGCTGAGCTTCCGGCTGAGAAGTCCAGGCCTGGAAGGTGTTCATGAAAAAGGTGTAGACGCCGCCGAGGCCAATTCCCCAGAACACGCGGCCGGCGAAGGAGCCGCCGCGTTCGCCTGCCACGAGGACGTCGGCGCACGCCGTGCCTTCGGGGAATGCGAGGTTGCCGTGCTCCTTTACGATTAGTTGCCGCCGCAAAGGCACCATCAGCAGCACGCCAAGCCATCCGCCGAGGAGCGCGAGGGGAAATATGCGCCAGAAGGTAAATTCCGAGCCGAAGCCGAGAAAGATCAGCGCTGGAATCGTGAACATGACGCCTGCGGCGAGCGATTCGCCAGCCGAGCCTGTGGTCTGGACGATGTTGTTTTCGAGGATGGTCGAGCGGCCAAAGGCGCGCAGGATGCTGATGGAGAGGACGGCGATGGGGATGGATGCGGAGACGGTCAGTCCGGCGCGCAGCCCGACGTAGACGCTGACGGCGCCGAAGAGCAATCCAAAGAGCGCGCCAAGGATGACGGCGCGGACCGTAAATTCCTTGACGGTCTCTTCCGCGGAAATGTAACTGCGAAATTCTCCTGGAGGAGCCGTGGAACTCCATGGACGATCAGTCACTGAATCCTCCCCGTAGGCGGAATGGGTTGTGAGTGCTGCCCCTGTGCGGCGGGATTATGCCGTAAATCGGAGGCGGGAGGGTAGAAGTTCTCGGAGAGGTGACTGGTGATTCGTGACTGGTGACTGATGGAAGAGGTTGACAGTCGACAGTTGAAAGTTGAGAGGTGAAGAGGGGGAAAAGGATAACGCTGAGACGGAAAGTGCGCGGAGGAGACGTGACCGGTGTTCCGTGACCCGTGGCCAGTGAAGAGAAAACCCAAAGAATCGGAAGGCGACAGCCAGGAATGGCTGTCCCACCCCCCGGTTTTTCGTAAGTGCGGATTCTAAAGGGGTTACGGGTGCCTGGGCGCGAGACGGGCGAGAAAGCACGAGGACGGCTACTCCACCCCCGGGTATACAGGGAGTTGTGAAGTAAAGCATAGAGAGGATTGGGGTTGCGGGAATTCGTGTGTGGGCCAGCAGGAGAGGCGGGGGAAAAGGCGGGGAGGCGGACGTCGGCTTGGGAAAAGGGGGAGGTTTGCGGGCTTGGCGTCGGATACACGGGGCATTGTACCAGGAATGGTTACCATTTGTCAATAGCGATGTCCGATTACTTCATGGTCATTCGAACGGCGGAGGCGGATTCGAATGGGAGTGGCGGAAGTTGCGGGGATTGAGGGAGTTGGGCGGGGAGTGATGGGTTCGTTACGGCTGTGGAAATGTGTGGAAAAGTCGGAGCGGAACGTGGGCCGTGAGTAATGGGCAGTGGGTAGCGAGAGTAAGTGAGCCTCTATTCGATGGGGACTCTTGGTTGAGAATTAGTAGTGATAATAATGCCGGCTGACTTCGCCTTGCCACTTGAGAAAGACCTGCTTAAGCTCGTCGGTTTTAGCGGGCGTCGGCTCCACGGGCGGCATGGGGTGAACGAAGACTTCGGTGGTGCCAACATCAAAGACGCCGCCCGAAATGTTTTCTTCGCGAAAAATAAGGAGTGGTAGCTTGAGGCCAAAGAGAATGCCAGCTTCGAGTTGGTTCCAGGGAGACGGGAAGACCACCGGCTTAGCGGCTTTGACCGGGGATTCCTCAGGGGCGCCCCGCTTCCAAGTGCCGGATTTTGAAGTGAATTGCTCAAAGCCGAGGATGACGCCGCCGGAACAATGGCGCGCAATGACGAAGACTTCCTTTAGAGGAAAGTCTTTGGGGTAGTCGCTTCGGCCGAGCGCTCGCGGCTCCATCTGGAGCTCGTCAAGCAGCTTCAGAATGACTTGGCGAGCGCCGTCTTGCTGAGGATTGAGCTGCGTAGGACACGAAACGAAGACAGGTATTTTCAAGCAATGCTCCACCAGAGCGAAGATGTCTGCGTATCTTAACTCGGAAAACGAACAGGGAGGAGAATGTTCGCGAGGAGAATCCGATTAGGGTTTGTTGTCGCGTTTAGACTTCAAAGATTGGGCCAGTTCGTACTTCTCTTCGGCGAGAGCGAGAAGGCGTTCTGCCTCCTCCCCCGTTTTGGTTTTCGCCTGATCCTTAAGGGTGATGGCCCAGTTCTTGACCGCCTCGTCGTATTCCGGGTCGGCTTTCAGAGCTTCCGCATATTTCTCTCCAGCCAGTGTATAAAGCCGGTCCGCTTCTTCCCCCGTCTTGGTATTTGCTTGATCGCCCAGGAGATTGCCCCAATTGTTGAACGTTTCGGAGTCGCCAGGGTTGATTTGCAAGGATTGCTCATATTTCTCCCCAGCGAGAATATAGAGCCGATCGGCCTCTTCTCCCGTCCTTGCCCTGGCTTGATCGGCAAGCGTCATGCCCCAGCCGTAGAGCGCAATATGTTTGTCGGGCTTGATTTTCAGGGCCTCCGCGTATTTCTCCGCAGCGAGCGCATAATACTGGTCGCTCTCTTCTGGCGGCTTGGTTTTCGCCAGACTTCTCAGACTATTGCCCCAGCTATTTAGCGCTTCGTGGTAATCGGGCTTAATCTTCAGAGCTTCCGCGTATTTCTCGCCTGCGAGAACATACAGCTCAGCGGCGGCGTCTCCGGTCTTTGTGCGGGCCTGATCCGCAAGAGTGACGCCCCAGCTATAGAAGGAGATGTATTTGTCGGGCTTAATCTTCACAGCGTCCGCGTACTTCTGCATGGCGAGGGTATAGAGCTGGTCCGCCTCTTCCCCCGTTTTCATTTTGGCCAGTTCGTCGAGGAGGTTTCCCCAGTTGTTGAGCGCTTCGTGGTAGTCAGGCTTGATTTTTGAAGCTTCCGCGTATTTCTCCGTGGCGAGGGCATAGAGGCGAGCCGCTTCTTCCTGCGGCTTCGTCCTGGCCCGATCTCCCAAAATAATTCCCCAGTTATAGAATGCGTCGAACCTGTCAGGCTTGATCTTCAAAGCCTGAGCGTATTTCTGCTCAGCGAGGACATAGAGCTGGTCCGCCTCTTCACCTGACTTAATGTTTGCCTGCTCGCCGAGAGTTATGCCCCAGTTGTAAAAAGCTTGATGGTAGTCAGGTTGGATCTGCACGGCCCGCGCGTATTTTTCTCCGGCGAGGACGTAGAGCCGGTCCGCCTCGGCACCTGTTTTGGTGTTTGCCTGATCGCCCAGCGTGATGCCCCAGTTGTACAGGACTTCATGGTCGTTTGGTGTCAGTTTGAGGACTTCCGAGTATTTCTCTCCCGCGAGGGCATAGAGCCCGTCAGCCTCATCACCGGAGCTCGATTTGGCCATATCTCCCAAAAGGTTCGCCCACATGTTAAGGGCCTCATGCATTTGTGGTTTGATGTCGAGGGCCAAACGGAATTCGTTCTCCGCAGTTGAAAATAATTTGTTGGCTTGTTCACCCGAGGGCGCCGTCGCCACCCCTTTGCTTGAAGCGAACCCAAGCATGACGTGGGCCCAGGCCAGCATGTCACCCAATTCCGGGATCTTCCGCTTTTGATAGACTTTGCTGAACGCCAGCGCTTCGCGGTATTGCCCGGACATAACCAGTTCCGTGGCCGCCGCAACGAGAGCATCCGGAAGCTCCTCTCCTTCAGGCGTGGTGCCCGCCTGAGCATGTTGCGAGGCGGCCGAGATTTGCTCTTCGAACTGCCTGACAGCCGACGAGATCCACTCCCGCGCAATGCGGGTCACGTCTTCCCCGGTGGATTGGCCTGGCAGCTGATAAGGCGCGAACATACTCAGGATGCCGGCGAGGTGAGTGAAGGGTCTGGCGACAAGTCTGGGCGGGAAGATAGAAAGCCTTTGGCACAGAGTGATGAAAAAGGAGTCTGCATCGAACCCAGAAACGTAGAAGGCCGACTTCTCATCCGAGAGAAGCGTATTCTGGACGTGATCTGCCGGCTGCTGGTCCTTGTAGGAAACCCAAAACAAACCGTTATCGAATCCGGGAATGTCGGCGAGGTGCTTGAACACTGGATCCTGCTCCCCGCTATAGCCGACTACAATCCACGTACGACCCTGACCCGCGTTTTCGAAGACTGGTTCCGAGGCTTTGGATAGCCGATCGACTTCCTTCTCGGTGTTAAGCAGGACGAACCCCGTTCTTTGGCCGTGGAGATGAAAGATCGCCTGATCGGGCAGACTCGCCGCTTTGAAAAGTTGCGAGGCCGCAAAATCGTAGACAGCAGGGAAGACGCCGAGTAAGGCGCAGGCTTTCGCAACCAATGGATCGAAATTTGTCGTCAGGACACGGTCAACGTACCCATTCTGTATCAGAAGGGCGATGCAAACGTGGGCCCAGTTGATGAGTGCGTCGTCGACGAATTTGGAGATAAGTCCGCGCCGCTCGTCGGCAAGTAATTGCCCCATGCACTTTGGATACGTCCGTGGCAGCGAAACTTGACCGTACTTGTAGGGAAAGCGTTTTTGGATGAGGTCGACGAACCCCGCTGCCGTGGGGATGCCTGCAGTGACTGAAACGCCGGCTCCGATCAAAAGCGTGCAGCCACGCCCCCGATCCTTGCCGTCTTTCAGGGTTTCAACGATTTCGTCGATGGAGCGTGGTGGAGCCATTCCTCCTCGAAGAAGCGAGAGATTGTTGCTGTGGCGTATCTATGACGCGGGAGTATACAACAGGGTTCGGCGGGTTTGGTGGTTTTGTTAGGAAACGATGAGCCGGCGGTGCTTCGCCAGAAGTGGGATCCCCGGTGGGCGAACGCGCAGGAACTTGATTCGATGGCAAAAACCATGCGAGCACGACCGAACGTTTTCTCTTAACAACACAACAGATTTCACGGCGGAAGGAACATTGTGCCGAGGCAGGGAGTCTATTGACATGTGGTGCCGGTACTTGTATTGTGCGCGAGAGCACGTAACCCAGGTCGGCACTACTTCATTAATGCTTCTTATGCGCGAAGGCCCTTCCTATCGTGGCGGTGCAGGTTCCAGGTGTCTTTTTGCGTTTTTTCGATTTGTGCGAATTCCAGAAATTCAATTCTTTGAAATTCCACCGTATTTGAAAATGGAACTGCGGAGGTGCGCCGTGTCACTGCGGAGACTATATCTGATTGCGGCTGCGGCCTTGCTCGTGAGTGTGGTGTATCGCGTGAGGCCGACCAGCGCTGACGAGTGGCTGCCGATTTCGCCCGAAGAGTTGAAGATGACCAGCGATCCGGCTGCTCCGGGAGCGCCGGCGATCATTTTGTACCGGCAAGTGGACCGGGACGACAGCAATGCGCGGATTCCGCACGAGTACAACTACGTGAGGGAGAAGATCTTCACGGAAGAGGGAAGGAAGTACGCGGACGTGGAGATTCCGTTCATCAAGGATCAGTACAACATTTTAAATATTCGGGCGCGGACGGTGCGTCCGGACGGATCGAGCGTGGTGTACGACGGAAAGGTGTACGAGAAAGAGATCGTAAAGGCGCGGGGTTTCAAGTATCTGGCGAAGACGTTTACGCTGTCGGATGTACAGCCTGGCAGCATTGTTGAATACCACTACATGACTGATTTTGCGGAAGGGTACGTTTTCGACTCGAACTGGATATTGAGCTCGGACCTTTTTACGAAGACGGCGAAGTTCACGCTGAAGCCGTACGGGGAGTGGCCGCTGCAGTGGAGCTGGCCGAACGGATTGCCAGAGGGGACCAAGCCTCCGGCCGAGGAGAAAGGATCGAGTCACCTGATCCGCATGGATGCGCAGAACATTCCGGCGTTTTTGGTGGAAGACGATATGCCGCCGGAAGCGTCGATGAAATTCCGCGTGGATTTCACTTACAAAGAAGACGGGTTGGAAACGGAGCCGGATAAGTTTTGGAAGAAGCAGGGCAAGAAAATGAATGACGCCGTCGAAGGATTTGTGAACAAGCGGAAAGCGATGGAACAGGCGGTGGCCGAGACCGTATCGGCGAGCGATTCGCCCGAAGTGAAGTTGCGGAAGATTTATGCGCGGACGCAGAAGATACGCAACCTGAGTTTCGAGGTGGAGAAGACGGGAGCGGAGCAGAAACGGTTGCAAGAAAAATCAGCGGGAAATGTCGAGGATGTTTGGAAACGCGGGTACGGATACGGAGATGACATTACGCTGCTGTTTCTGGGGATGGCGAGGGCGGCGGGGCTGGACGCGGCGGCGGCGAAAATCGCGCCTCGCGACGACCACTTTTTCATAAAGAACTTGATGAAGGCGCGGGACCTGCGCACCTACGTCGTCATTGTGAAACTGAATGGGAAGGATATGTATTTTGATCCGGGGACGGCGTACACACCGTTTGGGTTGCTGCCGTGGTCGGAGACGTGGGTGGCGGGATTGAAACTGGATAAAGACGGAGGGACATGGATCACGACCGTTCTGCCGGAGAGCAGCGATTCGCAGATTGAGCGGAAGGCGGACCTGAAGTTGACGCAAGAGGGAAGCCTGGAAGGAAAACTGACGGTGCGGTATTCGGGGCTGGAAGCGATGTACCGGCGGCTGGAAGAGAGAAACGAGGACGATGCGTCACGGAAGAAAATGCTGGAAGACGATGTAAGGTATGCGATTCCGGCGAGCATCGAGGTGGAATTAGCGAACAAACCGGATTGGTCAAGCTCCGATCCGAACCTGGTGGCGGAGTTTGCTTTGAAGGTGCCCGGTTGGGCGTCGGGAGCCGGGAGGCGGGCGTTGATGGCGGTAGGGCTTTTCGGAGCGACGGAGAAACACGTGTGTGAGCACACCACCCGCGTGCATCCCATGTATTTTCATTATGCTTCGGAAAAAGTGGACAAATTGACGATCGAACTGCCGCTGGGCTGGCAGGTGAGCAGCGTGCCGAAGCCGGAGACCACGGACGCGAAAGTGGTGCTGTACACGATGAAAGTGGAAAACAACAACGGGACACTACATGTCGAGCGCCACGTGAAGAGCGACATCATCAGCCTGGATCAGAAATACTATCCGGCGCTGCGGAAATTTTATGAGTCAGTGAGGGCGGCCGATGATCAGCAAATTGTATTGCAGCCCGCAGCGGCTGCGGCAAGCAATTAAAACAGGGCGCGGAAGTGCATGGGCGATTGCTGCGCTTACCTTCTGGGTGATAGGACTGCCTTGCGCTGCGCGGGGTAGCGACGCGCCGCAGTGGATGCACGCACTGGTGAATGCGCCGCTGCCGGCGCACGACGAGAAAACGGATGCGGTGCTCTTGTACTCGGAAGATATCGTGAACGTGCAGGGGAACGGAAAGATCAAGAGCATCGAGCGGCGAGCATACAAAATCCTGCGTCCGGCCGGGAGGGAGCACGGAACGGTGCTGGCGCACTACGATCTGGAGACGAAGATAACGAACATCCACGGATGGTGCATACCGGCGCAGGGAAAAGACTACGAAGTGAAAGACAAGGACGTGATTGAGACGGCGCTCTTCGGGGTCGCGAACGGAGAGCTGGCGAGCGACTTGCGCACGAAAATCCTGAAGATACCGGCGGCGGATCCGGGGAACATCATTGGTTACGAAATCGAGCACGAAGACCGGCCGTATATTTTGCAGGATGAATGGGGATTCCAGGCGACGGATCCGGTGCGCGAGGCGCGCTATACACTGCAGTTGCCTCCGGGTTGGGAATATAAAGCCGTGTTCCTGAATTACCCGGAAGTGAAATCGGCTTCGTCGGGGAACAATCAATGGCAGTGGGTGGTGAGCAACGTGGAAGCCATCCGGCCGGAGGATGACATGCCGCCGTGGTCTGCCGTCGCGGGGCAAATGATCGTGTCGTTTTTCCCGCCCGGTGGGGGACAGTCTCGCGGATTCGAAAATTGGAACGACATGGGACTTTGGGAAGCGGGATTGGTGCGCGGGAGAAGGGATGCATCACCAGAGATCAAGCAGAAGGTTGCGGCGCTGACTGCTTCAGCAACCACTCCTGTCGGGAAAATGCGGGCGCTTGGAAAATTTGTGCAAGACGATATTCGCTATGTGGCGATTGAATTGGGGATTGGCGGCTGGCAGCCACACGCGGCGAATGATATTTTTTCGCACCATTTCGGAGACTGCAAAGACAAAGCGACGCTGATGAGCACGATGCTGAAGGAAATCGGCGTCGAGTCGTATTACGTGGTGGTGAACACGAATCGCGGTACCGTCAACCCAAATACACCGGCGGTGAATTGGTTCAACCATGTGATCTTGGCGATCAAGCTGCCCGCCGGCGCGGACGATCCGGGCTTAAATGCGGTCGTGCAGGATAAGAGCCTCGGACGGATATTGATCTTTGATCCCACAGATGAGCTTACGCCTTTCGGCTATCTGCGCGGGCCTTTGCAGGCGAATTATGGTTTGCTCGTGACGGACGCTGGTGGCGAATTGATCGAACTGCCTAAGCTGGCATCTTCCATGAACGGGATCCGCCGAATGGCGAAATTGACGTTGACACCGGCGGGCACGCTGACCGGGGATGTGACGGAACTCCGGACAGGGGATCGCGGAGCGAACCAGAGATACGCGATGCGCGTGGCGGCTACGGACAAGGACAAAATCAAGCCCATAGAAAGCCTTTTGGCGAATTCGTTGGCGAACTACCGGATCACCAAGGCCACCGTGGACAATCTGCTGCATAGCGATCAGCCGTTTGTGTACAACTATTCGCTGATTGCGGAGAACTACGCGAAGCCGGCGGGAAATTTGTTGTTAGTGCGGCCGAGAGTTGTGGGAGTCAAAACAAGCGGATTGCTGGAAACGAAAGAGGCAAGAAAGTTTCCAGTGGAGTTCGATGGGCCGTCGCTCGATTCGGATTCTTTTGAGATAACCATTCCGGCGGGGTATGAGGTGGACGATTTGCCGCCGCCTGTGCATGCGGAATACAGTTTTGCGAGCTATGACAGTAAGACGGAGGCCAAGGGAAACGTGCTGCGGTACACGAGAATCTTTGAGGTGAAGGAAACGAGCGTGCCGGTGAGCAAAGTGGAGGATTTGAAGAAACTCTATCGAATTATCGCCGGGGACGAGAGGAATACGGCGGTTTTGAAGCCGAAAGGATCGTGAGAGAAAAGCGGCGCGTTTCGCCGAAGCTCGCTCAGGGTTTCGATCGTTCTTAACCCAGGACGGCATGCTCCTCGACCACAGACCAGGTCGTGCGAGTCAGGTCGGCGAAGGCGGGCAGGTCGGCGGTAGCGGCGACACCTTCGGGCGACTTCCAAGCCGCTTCCATTGCCGGCCAATCGTCCCAATATAACTCGATGATCGCGTTCCACGCCGGATGTTTGCGCGAAGGATCGCGCGCTGCAAAGTTCTGGAGGTACTTCTTCAGTCCAGGCAGTTTCAAAGCAAGCGGGCCATGCACTTCGCGAAAGTAGCGAACAAATTCGACTTCGCTAAGGCCAGGGAGTTTGTAAACGACGACAATGAATTTCAACATGGGCGTGACAGGGCAGCAGGGCTGCAGAATCAGGACAAGCGGGCGCGGACGCGGTCGCTTAGGGCTTTGCCGTCGACGACCTTGCCTTCGAGGTGGGCTTTGGCGGCTTTGACGACGGCGCCCATTTGTTTCATGGAGTTAGCTCCGGTTTCGGCGATGGCTTTGGCGATGGCGGCGTCCATTTCCGCGTCGCTGGCGCCGGCGGGGAGGTAGGACTCGAGGATGGCGAGTTCCTTGGTCTCCTTGTCGACGAGGTCCTGGCGGTTGCCTTTGCCGAACTGGTCGATGGATTCTTTGCGTTGCTTGACGAGGGTTTGCAGGATTTGGATGGTTTCCGATTCGTCGAGCGTGTGAATTTTTTCGGTTTCCTTGTACTTGATGGCGGATTTGACGCCGCGGAGGACGCTCAGGCGGAGTTCGTCTTTGGAGCGCATCGCATCGGTGAGGTCTTTTTGGATTTTCTCGGCGAGAGTCATACAAAACAATATAGCAAAAAAGGAAAAGGATTTTACACAGAGAACGCAGAGAACACAGAGTCCACCGAGAAGAACGCGAACGACGATTTGACACTGCGAGGGTGGCTCGCTACCGTTAATAGCTTGCTTTGGGCGGGTTTTGCCTGCCGGTGCGCTGAGTAAATCAAACCAAACGGGATGAGGGGCGATGAAAGTCATTGTAGCGGACAAGATTAGCGAACGTGGCGTGGAGCTGTTGCGCACGACGGGGTGGAACATCGTTCTGACGACCAAGGACAATTTGAATGCGGAGATCGCGGATGCGGACGCGCTGATTGTGAGGAGTGCGACGAAGGTGACGGCGGAATTGCTGGACAAGGCACCGCGGCTGCGGGCAGTGGGGCGAGCGGGCGTGGGCGTGGACAATATCGACCTGGACGCAGCCACCACTCGTGGCGTGTTGGTGATGAGCACGCCTGGGGGAAATGCGGTCAGCGTTGCGGAGCATACGTTTGCATTGTTGCTGGCGCTGGCGCGGCAGGTGCCACGGCTGGATAAGGCGATGCACGAAGGGAAGTGGGAGAAATCGTCGGCGGCGGGAACGGAAGTGCGGGGCAAAACCCTTGGATTGATTGGACTTGGGCGGATTGGAAGCGAAGTCGCTATTCGCGCGGATGCGTTTGATATGCGGGTGCTTGGGTATGACCCGTACATCAGCGAGGCGGCCGCGAAGGAGGTTCAGGTCGAACTAGTGCCGCTCGAGAAGTTGCTTGCCGAAAGCGATTTCGTCTCGTTGCATACCGCGCTGAGCCCGGCGACGCAGAATCTGATCAACGCGGCGACCTTGGCGCAAATGAAGAAGGGTGCGCGCATTGTGAATGCGGCGCGCGGGGAACTGATTGATGAAGCAGCACTTGCGGACGCGTTGAAGAGCGGGAAGCTGGCGGGAGCGGCTTTGGACGTGTTCGTACACGAGCCGCCCAAGGATTCGCCGTTGCTGGGCATGGCGAATGTCATTGCGACACCGCATGTGGCGGGCTCGACGGCGGAGGCTCAGGAAGAAGTGGGAACGCAGGTGGCGGTGCAGGTGAAGGATTACCTGGCGGAGGGGCTGATCCGCAACGCGGTGAACCTGCCGGCGTTATCGGCAGACCAGTACCGGCGCGTGCGGCCATATCTGGCGCTGGCGGAGCGGCTGGGTTCGCTGGTGTCGCAGGCGGTGGCCGTCAGGCCGGCACGGATTCGTATTCGGTACGCGGGAGAGGTGGCCGACGTGGGCACGCACCTCTTGCGGAGCGCCGTGCTGGCGGGAATGCTGAACGCCGTGTTGGACGAGAAGGTGAACGTGGTGAATGCTCCGGCGGTGGCGGCGGCGCGAGGGCTTTCGGTCGAAGAAGAGACGCGCCGGCGGGAGCGAGGTTTCCCTAACACATTGGAAGTAGCGGCCTTACCCGAGAAGTCGGGTTCGGCCAAGGGCTTTTCCGCCGAGGGCACGGTCTTGCATGACGGTTCGCCGCGCGTGCTGCAGATTGACGAGATTCCGCTGGAGGCCGAGTTGGCGGGGACGATGCTCTATCTGCGCAACCGGGACGAGCCTGGGGTTATCGGGCAGGTCGGGTCTACCCTGGGAAACTTGGGTGTCAACATCGCGACGTTTGCCTTGGGCCGGCGTGAAGCCCACAAGGGGGCGGAAGCGGTGTCGCTGGTGCGGCTGGACGGCGCGGTTTCTGACTCGATCCTGGGAGCCATCCGCGGGATTCCTGCGATCACGGTGGCGAGGCTGCTGAATCTCGGGTAACGAAATACTGAACGAGTGGGACCATCGAGCCTGCCCTAGAGGAGCCGTCGAGTCTTCAGCGAGTACTGATAGATGTATAACCGCGTGCGATTCCTCAAAAATTCAAAAACTTGATAAACCCAATTACTAAATTTAGGTAAACAACTTTCCTTGACAGCGCCCTGCCATTTGGCCTAAAAGCTAGGTCAAAGTTCACTGAGTCAAGTGGTGGGGAAGGTTGCCCGGGGTCGAAGATTTCCTCCAGGTTGAGACCCGGCAAAGCGCCTTCACTTTATACGTGCCTGCATGGTGCTGCCCACCAGGGTGTATTTCTATTTCAATCGAGTGGTGCACGAAAGGGGCGGTCTATGAAGTGGAATTTTATTAAGCGCAATTTTCTGATTTCGTGTTTGGTGATTCTCCTTGCGAGTACCGCTGCTTGGAGCCAGACCGGGACATCGTCCTTGCACGGGGTTGTGACTGACAAAACCGGAGCGGTCATCTTTGGAGCGGCCATAACCCTAGCCAATGCACAGCAGGGATTACACCGCGACACGAAATCGAATGGGTCGGGTGAGTACGAATTCCCAGCCCTGCCTCCGGGAATGTACACGCTGACGGTTGAAATGGCGGGCTTCCGGAAATTTGAGCAAAAGAATCTGCAACTTCTCGTGAACTTGCCGACAACAGTAAACGTGGTGATGGAAGTGGGCACAGCGACGCAAACAGTGGAAGTCTCGGCGCAAGCGCAGGCGCTGAATACGACCGACGCCTCCCTCGGAAACGCCTTCAACGAAAACCAGGTGAAGGAACTGCCGCTGGAAGGGCGCAACGTGCCGGACCTTCTGAGTTTGCAGCCCGGAGTGGCCTACACCGGAAATCGCTCCGATGTGCCAACGTGGGACACGAGAAATGGGGCTGTGAACGGGGCGCGCAGCGATCAGAGCAACGTAACGCTCGACGGAATTGCCGTGAATGACGAGGGTGGACACGCGTTTACTTCGGTTCTACCGGTGACGCTGGATTCCGTGCAGGAATTTCGCGTCACGACGTCCAATTACAACGCGGATCAAGGGAGCACGTCGGGGGCCCAGGTCTCGCTGGTTACCAAGAGCGGGAGCAACAATTTCCACGGGTCGGCGTATGAATACCTGCGCAACACCTATACGAGCGCAAACGACTATTTCATCAAGGCCGCGCAGATTGACAACTGCGAAGCAAACGGAACTCCGCTGAGCGATCCTTCCTGCAACAAGGCGCCGAAACTGATCCGCAATATCTTTGGAGGCTCGGTGGGCGGGCCGATAAAGAAGGACAGATTGTTTCTGTTCATGAACTATGAAGGCACGCGCCGGGTGGAAGCGCAGAGCGTAACGGACGTAGTGCCGTCCCAGGCGTTGAAAGATGGAGTGGTGCAATATCTGTGTGCGCCACTACTGGATAACAACGGAAACGTGATAAAGACGGCAGCTCAGCTCTGTCCAGGAGGGACAGTGCAGGGCGCTAGTGGAAAGTCGTACACATTTCCGGTGACCTATAATGCGCTTTCCCCGCAGCAAATCACACAGATCGACCCCTTGCACCTCGGGCCGAACACGGCGGCGTTGCAATATCTCAACACATGGCCGACGTCGAACAGTAACGCTTGCGGAGACGGATACAACTACCAGTGCTTTAATTTCAGCGGCCCGATTTCGGATACGGAGAACGTCTACATCGCGAAGATGGACTACAACATCACGCAAGACGCGAAGCATCGCCTCTCGGTGATGGGTGCACTTCGAAATGAAAACGAGGCGAACGCGCCTTTCTTGCCAGGCCAGCCGCCTTCGACCGATATCGTCGACTACAACAAAGGAATAATCGCCAACTATAGCGGCGTGCTGACGCAAACGATTGTCAACAACCTTCGCTACGGATACGTGCGAGAGAGCGTCGGGACAATTGGAAACTCGAACCAGGATTGGGTCTATTTCCGTGGCCTCAACGACCAAGCCGGGGCAGTCACCCGGACGCACAGCTTCCAGCGGCCGACGAACACGATAGCGGATGATGTTTCGTGGATGCACGGAAAACACACCTGGCAGTTTGGAACGCAGATGGCTTTTATCCGGACGCCAAGCATCAGCTATTCGTCTTCCTTCAGTGATGGAATTGCCAATGCTTCGTGGACGAACACTTCGGGTTATGCCGGCAAATCAGGATCACCTCTCAATCCTGCGATCAACCCAAGCGGGGCGGGCCCGTGCGACCCAAGCACCGGAACCGGGTGCCTGCCCGGCGTCGATACTTCATATTCCAACTCTTACGATTTTCCGCTGACCGACGTTCTCGGCTTGGTTACGGAGGTTGACGGCAGATACAACTTTAAAAGAGATGGCAGCCCATTGTCGGACGGGAGCGCGCTGCAGAGGCGGTTTGCCATCAATAGCTACGAGTTTTACGGCCAGGACTCTTGGCGAATCAAGCCTACATTTACAATGACTCTCGGTCTGCGGTGGTCTCTTTTCTCACCACCTTGGGAGACCAATAAGCTGCAAGTCTCGCCAACGACCAACCTGAACACGTTTTACCAAAATCGTGCCATTGAAGCGTCGCAAGGAATTCCTTCAAACCAGGATCCCCTGGTGTCCTTCGACTGGTCTGGCCCGGCGAACGGGAAGGGCAATTACTACAATTGGGATCATAAGGACTTCGGACCCCGGCTGGCGTTCGCGTGGGCGCCGAAGTACGGCAGTGGATTGCTGGGTGCGCTCTTAGGAGAAAATAAGACCTCGATCCGGGCCGGCTTTGGAATGGTCTATGACCGATTCGGAGAGGGTCTTGTGGATGACTTCAACCAGTACGGGTCGTTCGGACTTTCCACGGAGCTCTCGAATCCGGCGGGATACGAAACGATTTGCACTTCGCCACGGCTAACCAACATCCATACGATCCCCACGGCCGACCTAGGGTGTGCCGCGACAAACACTTCCCCGACCACTATCTTTCTGCAGCCGCCACCGGCAGTGTTTCCAGAGACGTTCCCCACTGGCACGTTCTACATTGGGTCCAGCATTGACGCGGGACTGAAGACGCCCTACGCATATACGTTTGACCTTTCCATCGCACGTGAACTGAGAAGCGGGTTTACGCTGGAGGTTGCGTATGTAGGCCGGGAATCCCATCGGCTGCTAACGCAGTTGGATGTTGGCACGCCGCTGGATTTGAAAGATCCCAAATCAGGGATTGATTATTTTACGGCGGTCACCGCACTCGCGAAACTGTATCGGCAGCCTAGCCAGGGTGGTCAAGGGGTGACGGACACGACTTTCACCAATTCCCTGTTGCCCCCCAAGGTCGTTGAGTACTGGACGGACATGATCGGAAAGTTGGAGGGACCGAACGCCGCGAATGGCGGCTTAGGAGGAGCGTACCAACTTGGTAGTTCGGGCGGTTGCGGGCTCGGAATTTCGCCCACGGCAAACCCCGTCCTTGCCGCTTTCGATCTATTCTGCGGCTCGAACTTAAACGAGACCACGGGACTGCTCGATTTGGACTACTACGGAATCCCCGATTTCAACAATATCAGTACCTGCGGACAAACAGGCCAGCCGATCTGCAACGCGCCGTACAATCCCGCGGGCGGACAGTTCTCCTACTACAATCCGCAGTTCGCAACGCTCTACATGTGGAAGTCGATGGGCACGGCGAATTACAACGCCTTGCAGGTTTCCCTCAAGCACCGCATGATGCACGGGGTTCAATTCGACTTTAACTATACCTTCTCCAAATCGATTGACCTGGCTTCCGACGCGGAACGCGTCGGCACCATTGGGGGAACCGGGGCGCAGATCATCAACGCCTGGAGCCCCTATCAGTTCCGTGCACCGTCGGACTTCGACGCTACGCACCAGTTCAACGCCAATTGGGTGGCGGATCTGCCGTTTGGGACGAACCGGCTCATCGGCCGCAACTCCAATAAGGTCCTTGATGCCGTCATCGGCGGCTGGCAGTTGTCTGGCCTGTTCCGGCTGACAAGCGGTTTTCCCTTCAGCGTAACCAATGGCTATCAGTGGCCGACGGACTGGGACTTGTCCGGAAATGCATATCAGACTGGCCCGGTTAAAACGGGAACCTTCCATTCCTCGACCGACCCCAGTGTCGTTAGCGCGTTCTCGAACTTCTCGTCTGCGCAGAGTTCGTTTGTGGAGCCCCTGCCGGGACAAGCTGGTCAGAGGAATAACCTGCGCGGGCCTGGTTACTTCAGCCTGGACATGGGACTCGGAAAGCGCTGGAAGATGCCATGGAGCGAGGGCCAAAGCCTGCAACTCCGATGGGAGGTCTTTAACGTGCTGAACGCGGTTCGTTTTGATCCGCTGAGCATAAACGCTGCTCTGGACGTTTCGGGGTCAACCTTTGGTCAGTATACCCGTCTGTCCACGAACCCCCGCGTGATGCAGTTTGCGCTGCGTTACGAGTTCTAACGCTACTTTGCAACTGGCACAAAGGACCGCTGGGGAGCGACATCTTCCCGGCGGTCTTGTTTTTGGTTCCAGAGAGGAGGCGCTGCGTAGCGGTTGCGGTGGTGCGGAATCCCGCGTAAACTGTTAGGCAGTTTGTAATGAGATTCGGGGCGTAGCGCAGCCTGGCTAGCGCGCCTGGTTCGGGACCAGGAGGTCGAAGGTTCAAATCCTTTCGCCCCGACCAATCCTTTCAAGCACTTCCACGCAATTTCTGGTTTTTCGTCTACAGCGCTGTAGACGATTTTGTAGGCGACCGTCACTCGACGGTCGTCATACGGGTGGGAAGCCGAGTTCCCAAAACTCCCTGAATCGTGACGGGGACGGACTTTCTGCCCGTCGGCCTTTTTCTCCGATTGTTGGTTATCCCTCGTCACACGTTCACGCTTCCGCGGCCCCTGTACAGATTCTGAGTGCGGATGTAGTGTAGTTCCTATGAACATAGAAGTAGAAGCAAAGTTCCTATCGGTCGATAAAAATCACGCTAGAGCAAGGCTAAAAGAGGCAGGATTCGTGTTGGGAGTGCCTGAGCACACAATGCGACGGAAAACATTCGATTTTTCTCGCGTCGCGCCAGGGTCCAACAAATGGGGCAGGGTCCGTGAAGAGGCTGACAAGATTACGATGAGCGTGAAGGAAGTTCGCGGATCAGGAATTGATGGCACGTATGAAGTGGAATTGACGGTCAACAGCTTTGACAAAGCCTCAGCACTTTTCGAGGCGTGTAGCATTCCTGAAAAGGCCTTTCAGGAAAACAAACGCGAAGTATGGAAACACGGTGGTGTTATCGCGACGATCGATACGTGGCCGGGGTTAGATCCTTTTGTTGAAATAGAAGCGGATTCGGAAGCCGACGTGAGAGAAGCTGCTCGCAAGCTGGGCTTCGATTTTTCACAAGCTGTCTTTGGGAGCATCGACCTCATCTACGAACGCGAACTTGGAATTCCAGCAGCAGAATTCACTCGACTCCCGAGAATCACCTTTGGGGCACCACCTACAAAGAGACGTCCGTGAGATGAACTCTTTCAAAAACTCTCGGGAGCAGAACGAGATTGGTCTTCGAGTTGGCACGCATATTTCAAACCAAGTTCCGGTTGGCGGTGAAACTATAATTCCTGAACATCCACTCTGAAACTTCATTTGGCACCGCACTCGAATATCTCAGTGACGCACCATCTAACAGACCCAACTTAATCGAGATAGGCTTTACGTTTGGAGTCTTGCTGACTGCACGAAGGTACTCCTCGATTAGAAAATGAATGTAAAACAGCGCATTGCGGTGTTTGTTTGCGCTATCTAAAAGCGCATGATGGGCCTCAATGAAAAAACACAAATAGTCAGGCGAAAAAGGGTCCAATTCGCCACTGACCCTCTTCGTTTTTGGATCTCTATACTTTATCGAACCATAGGTCCTTCGCTGTTCGTCCAGCTCAGTAATGTAATTGCTAAAGGTATAGCCGAGCGACCGCCATTCCGTTCCGTTGCTCTCGAGGTTATTCATGATATGCAGCGCGTCGGTGTGTCGTTCTGCAAGACGCCCGCGCATCTCCTGTACAATCCCAACGATTTGCCTTGCTCCGATGAGTGCTTTGAAACCTGGGGCCACTCCTTCGAATGCCCTAACACCGTATGAGATACTCGCAACGGCCTCACCTTCTCGTCTAAAAATATCCAGTTTTTCTGGATTACCGATAGCGTCGAACATTTCCTCATATTTCTTTATGAGCCCAATTCGATCGAGGAGATCGAAGGTCCAGAGGTGATCCAGCGCATCATGCACGACAAGCGAAGCTTTGGATCCTTTGAAGCCGGATACACTAAAGATGCGTTCGTTCTTGACGAATTCCAAGAGTGGACGCACCGAGAGCAGCGGGTTGTCTGCTAATCGCCTGATTTTGTCCCTATCCTGGGCGTCTACACCTAGGACGAGTCCGTCTCGTCGCATTCTGTCGAGACTTCGATCCGTCTTTCCTTCAAACTGATATTTATCTGTCTTCTGGATCACTTTTACGCAGTCAGGTAAGGCCGAATAGACGTCGTCTTTGGACCTTATCCAGCTGGCATGCGCCCTGATATGCATATCGAAGAACTCTGAGTCGCTTAAGCTAGCGAAGTATTCCTCCTCTTGATTGGAAGGCTTTATGGATCTAAGTCGCTTAAGCGCAGCGTGAGGGTCCGTTTCTTCAAATATGGAGGCAATCCTACGTGCAGTTTGATTTCCAGTAATACTGCGGAGATTCGGCTTCCAGAGTATATTCACGACATCCTTCAAACACATATCGGGAGCGATAGCGGCGAGGCGTTGGCTAATTACCGCGTCGGTTCCGCTCAGGAACCGTTCGAAGAAAACCTTTTTCTCCAGACTTTGCAGGCCGACGATTTCATCCCTCCAGCCTTTGCCGACCTCATACTGCAATGAGTTGGAAACGGCAAGAACCCCAAGATTTCCTTTGGGTTTGGCGTACCAGTTCTCCACAAACTTACTCATGGTCGCAACAGAAGCTTCCAAGGCGGCAAGAGTTCCTTGATTGACGATGACGTGATCAGCGACATTCTTAAGTGGCAATGGGTCCTCAGAGCTGTTGAGTTCGTCGAATGCCACTCCGCTCTCTCGTCCGATCATTCTAGTCCGCCTGTATTGTTCTTCAGCCTCAATCCAAACGATCAACCCGCCAAACCGATGTAAGTAGGCAGCCTGGCCTAGTGTTCGGAGTCCATGGATTAAAATAACTCTGACTCCGTCGTGGTGCCTCAAGAGCGCCTTATCGATCCAATATTGGTCGCCAGCAGTTGTATTTCTGTATCCGAATACAAAACGCAGCAAGTTGTTGTCGGGTTGGAGGCCCATGTCGCGCACTTCTGATTCAGCTAACTCGCGCAAAGACACGGACACTGCGTTGCCAGCCGAAGTTTCATATAGGCGAGCAACAGTAGCCCTGCCACAACCGGGGTATCCAGCTAATCCAATAAGCTTCATGGCGCACAGCAAAAAAACTAGGGAAGTCAGCGTCCTCGCAGGAGGACCCACGTAGTTACGTATCGCGGATTCTAACACTAGATTAGGAATGCGGTGAAGACGTTTTTCTAGCCGACCGAACGCGCTTGCTTAGTAGCTCAATCTGTAATGTAGTCAGGCGGCGCTCTTCGTCTCCAGGTCTTGGCGAGACTTCCACTGGGCTGTGCTGAGCATATGATCTGAATTCCGAGAGACCGATTCCTGTTGCGAGCCGTGTCCGAGTGAACGCATTGGAGCCGTGCCATTGGCAGAGTGGATCGACCTCAATGCCGCGGACATTCGCGAAGATCCATGTGAGTCCAATCGATGCAAGCCTTCAGATGGTATCGAACCTCATTGCTTTCCGTTGGCTCCGACACCAGCACTGAGCATGGGTTGAGTCTTAGACCAGCCTGATCGAAGGCTACCTTGAGTGCCCGCCGGAGGCGTTTAATGTACTCTTTGATTGAACTGCGAGAAAATTTTCGCGTCTGCCTGACGCCAATTCTAATGTTAGTTCCATGCTTTGAATAGAAGGCGTCGGTTCTGATCCCGGCAACTATCTGTGCGGAACTTTGCGGCAGTCGGCGATGTTTTGCCAGATAGTCAAAGAGCATTCTCAGAGCCAAGGAAAGTGGCAATGTATGTTCGAGTCTATGGAAAACGAGGACTATTCCTGCGATTTCTTCGCCTGGAAGGCAATGCGCACCAGCTGCCCGAAATCGGTGCACGATCCTGAATCTCGGCCCCACAGAATTTAAGATCCGCGACTCTGCGAGGATGACCTCCGACGCGTGAATAATTGGTTGAAATTTATCCTTCATATACGATCCGAGCCCCGGATGCTTCGAGTTCAAGTTCCAATGATGGTTCAAAGTAGTGGGAGGAGAAGCAAAGGATGGGGGGACTCGGAGAACGGTGGAACCTTTCGAAAAGATCGTGGATAGCTCGGACGGACTCCGCACTCTCCAGAGGGTGGAACGATACATTGAGAATCACCAATTCGAATGGCTCCCTACCTTCTCGAAGCAGTTGCAACGCACATCGCCAAGTCTCGCAAGATGCGATCTCGTGCCCGCGGAATTGCAACCTTTGACTAAGTTCTCTGCAGTGCTCATCATTCGCGTCCACAACCAATATTCGTGACATTGCGCTTTCACCCTTCACAAATGGCAGTCCATTCTCGTTGCCATTTACATGGCCGTTCGAGCTGCTTAAATGAAATGGCCTCCTTACGCCAACATACTGCGCAAGCGGAACAGCATTCCGCTGACGGCAGCCACGCGACAAGTGCCCAACATCATGCATAGCTTCCCCACGTTGCCTGCGTGCATATCTGACACTTTCCCGTGCGAGCGGGGCAGCCAGGGCGGCCTTCGCTGCCCTGGCAAACCTTGAATCGCGGGGCGCATTACCGTCTTTCAGGTTCACATGGAGTTTATTTTCAGCGAAAGCACATTCGTGGCTTACTTGCGTGGCTTCCCATGTAATTTGAAAAAATGGGAGCCGCTCGTCGCGGCTCCCACTAGAGGCTAGCTTGGGTCGTGCTGTTTTGCCCGAAACTTCCGGACATAGGAAGTACTCAACCCAGGGTGAGTGCGGCGATAGGCACGCATATACTCACGCATGTACCGTCGCCGGTCCTCGCGAGTTTGCTTCCGGATTGGGCTCCGGTGTTTTGTTTGCCCATCACCTTGGCTCCCAGCGCCGAGTGCATCCTCACTTCTATTTAGCGCGATCCTTGTCAGCCATGGCTTCTCCACGTTGCCTGCTTTCTAGACGGTACAAAGCAGATGGAGACGCCGTCGTTGTTGTGTCGCCGGTGTTAGCAGCGACGTGGCTGGGTCGCATCCCCATGTATGCCGGCTGTGAGGTTGACCGGCGGAGACACGCCCATTGCGTTCATTATAACGCTGGGAACGACCACAGGTCCGACCGTTGAAGTCCTCTCGTCGGCCTATCAAAGTTCATGGCGGCTCGTAAATTAGCTACGCCACGTGATAGGCCGACGAGAAGACTCACTCTGTCACTGATAAGGCGATGTTCGATTTCGTCCCACTCTCTCGGGCGAAATAAAAGACGCCAAGGCTCGCGGCATCGAAAATCGATTGCCGTTTTGGCTCGCTCTGCCAAGGCTTCCGTTTCGGCGGCAAGCGCCAGGAGAGTTGCGGGAATCGTTCAGCGACCGTCCGCGCAATATCATGTTTATTGGCGGTTTCATCTCTGGAGAAGAAGCTGTGGAGCGATGATGCGTCGACCACCTGCATGCGAACGAGCGCGCGTTTAGCAAAATGCTTCACTATGCGAAATGCGCGACGAATTCTTGACTGGTTGATTTGGCCGTGTTTGGCTGCTCTGCGGACGAGAATAACCGATGGGCCAAACATGGATCGCAGATTGCTGAGGCTGCGTTCGAGTGAGGAACGCTCATTGTCTCCATGGGTTCTTATACCCCAATCAAGCAGTAAGTCGGGACCTTCAAATATCGCATAGCCGAATCTGCGTGGACGGATATCCAAGGTCAAGACCCGGCGCAATGAGGGATTTGTCATCTATAGTTCTTGAATTTTCCGCCGATCGCTGAGCCACGCGAGCTTTTGAGCGACTCGAGAGGCTTGAGTACCTTTCTTATTTTTTTGTTGCAGCTCTTGTTCAAAGCGAAGAAGTCGTGGCTCGATGGTTAATTCGATCATTTCTCTCATTCCGGGAAACAATTCAGAGATCGGTGCTTGGTAAATTACTTCGTAGCTGATTGCTATGAGTAATGGCGGCAGCGTTTTTGAACGTTCGTGTCGCGATACGGCTCCTTCGTCCGCATACGCAAGTAACATCCCGAGTTCAAGCAGGCTTAATCCCGCCTTCCTACGATGGGTTCGCAGATAGTTGTCGAGTTGCCTTTGATTCATTTTTGGTGGCGGCATCAGCGACATGCTGGGTATCTTTAATACTTACTGGGTATAACGTTATTTCAAAGACTTCGGTTTCCGCTTCACAAGCGGGTTACCCACAAAACTTGCACCGCACGCAGGGTTTCTATGCAATCGTATGATCCGTTCGCAAATCCCCGTGAATAACTGACCTCTGTGGGGTTGCCAGGTAGGCAAAATCACGCATCTCATTGAATCCGACGCGATTTTTACTGGACTGAATGATGATTTCCATCAAGGTGACGATTGGCGATGGCGCGAACGAAGTGGTGTTGCGCGAAAGTCGGTAATCTGGCGTAGAGGACGGAGTAGTGCACCTTTTCGTTTATGGACACCGTCACTAAAGTTAGTGATACGCCTAATGCCGAGCGACCCGACGGACATCTCATTCCGCGAAATCTACCCGACCCTTACCGAGGGGGAGCTCAAAGAAGCGCAGGATAATCTGCGTCGCTATCTTGAGATCGCCTGGGAGATACAGAACGAAAAATCCTCTGCGTTGCCAGAGGGTGCGGTTGACAGTTCTCCGTCTTCTTCTACGATGAAGGAAAGGTCGAACGTTTTTTTGAAAAAATAGTTCGTCACACCATGGGTAACTTCTTTGGATATGCCCGGGTGTCGACACCCCGACAAGGAGAACGAGGAGTCTCCTTGCCCGAACAGAAGAATGCGATTGAGCGATACGCAAAAGTTCACGGGCTTCAGATCAGTCGATGGTTTGAGGAGCAACAGAGCGCCTCTCACACCGGTCGTCCTGCGTTTGTCCAGATGCTGCGGTTACTCCGCAGGGGGACAGCGCAAGGCGTCATCATTCACAAGATCGACCGGAGCGCACGGAACATGGAGGACTGGGCCGACGTTAGCAAATTGGTTGATGCAGGCGTTCAGGTGTTTTTCGCCAGTGAAAATGTAGACTTGAAGACCGTTGGAGGTCGCCTGTCCGCCGATATTCAAGCCGTCGTCGCTGCGCATTACAGCCGGAATCTCCGCGAAGAGGTGAAAAAGGGACTGTACGGAAGGCTCAAGCAGGGTTGTTACCCATTTCGCGCCCCGATCGGCTATTTGGATCAAGGGTCCGCGAAGGTGAAGATTCCTGATCCAGCCCGCGCGCCCTCGTTACAGGATGCATTCGAGCTCTATAGTTCCGGGAAATACTCACTGCCGCAGTTGGCACGGGAGATGTTCCGTCGCGGTTTGCGGAACCACAACGGCGGTCCGGTTTCTGTAAATGGGCTGGTAACCATACTGAAGAATCCCTTCTACATCGGACTGATGCGAATTTACCGAACCGGCCAAACGTTCAATGGCAACCACGAGCCTCTCGTCACGACTGAGATGTTCGAGAAGGTGCAAGCCGTCCTCTCGGGCAAACGTGTGGATCGAGCGAGCAGCCAGGTCTTCACGTACAGCCGAACCGTCCGCTGTGCGACCTGTGGCTATTCCTTAATTGCAGAGCGGCAAAAGGGCCACGTCTACTATCGTTGTCACGACCGGCCATTCAAGCATCCTGTGAAATGTCCACCCACTTCCGTACGGGAAGAGAATCTGGATGCCGCAATCGTGAAGACGCTTGCCGACGTGGATATCTCCGATTCTGAACTGAGGTTGGCACGAACGATCCTTAGCGAGCACAGGCAGGAGTTTGAAAGGAACCTCGCTGAGACCATGCAGGCAGCTCGACTCCAATTGGATCATATCCAGACCCGCCTCGCGAAACTAATGGATTTGCTGATCGACGGCACCATTGAAAAATCGCCGTTCGAAATCAAACAGCAGGAGATTTTTCTTGAGCAGGCTAGAATTAAGGAAAGAATGGCGGAAATCGAGAATGGCAGGTCCAGTATGGCGGAAGACCTAGAGAGGACTGTCGAACTGGCAAAAAGCCCGTCAATCCTTTACGAACGGGCATCGGCTGACAAAAAGAGGGAATTGCAGAAAATCCTTCTGTCGAACCTCATCGTGTCCGGAAAAAACATAGAAATTACTTTGGCCATTCCGTTCCGGATCATTGCTGAGCGGCAAGAAATATCAAATGGTCGGGCGTATCGGGGGACTTGTCGAACCTGGGAACACATCATCAAGCAACTACTGAAGCATTTCAAAGCACAACCGACCCCCGTAAATTAGCGATGTTTTGTTAATTCTACCTTATTGTCCCGGCTTGAGAAGGTGGGTGGATTTGTGGTGCGAACGATCTCTTTACTCAAATCCTATCGGGCGCTTGCTGGATGGGGGCGGTTCCATAAGTCTCCGGATTGCCTCAAAGACAACTCTGAACTGACCATCGTAGCGTTTTTCCATTTCTTCCAGCTTTTGCGCCAGGTCCTTATTCGTCGAGAGAATATCTCTGAGCCGTACAAACGTACGCATGACAGCGATGTTGACCTGTACCGCGCGCTTGCTGTTGAGAACGCTCGAGAGCATGGCGACGCCCTGTTCTGTAAACGCGTAGGGTGTTGCCCGGCGGAGCCCACCCCAACTTGAAGTCACAATTTGTGATTTCAAAGCTTTGAACTCGGCCGCTGTAAGCTGGAACATGAAGTCTTTAGGGAAACGATCACTATTGCGTTTGACTGCTTGCACGAGAACTCGCGGTTCCACGCCGTAGAGACGGGCGAGGTCGGTGCTCAGCATCACTTTTTGGTTGCGAAGGAAATAGATGCGACGTTCGATGACATCCGCCGGAACCAATTGAAGATCGTGTTTGGTCATGTAAAAGAATTTTTATCAGTCTAATGCACGAATTATTTTCGTCAAGAGGGTGGAAAGGTGGAAAAAGTTGCGCCGTATACAGCAATTTGCAAAAAAAGACACGGCGCATCAAGGCAGAAGAGACAATGCAGGGATTAGTTGAGCAATTGTTGAACGCCCCACAAGATTCAGAAAATCCGATCCCAGACCATCCGGTTCCCGAATCCATGAAAGGGAAAATGGATGACGCCAATAGACTCGTCAATGAGACTGCTCGTTGGGACGTGATTCGGAAACTAGCAGAGTACGAAACGATGAACATTGGTAGCCGCCATCAGCCTCTCAATGGACACACCGGTTCAGTTCTGCGGGAAATGCATGTTGATGACAAAACAAGGAAAAGTATTTTGAAAGACCTCGAAGAGCAAAAGCAAAAGATGGGAAGCTAGCTAAAGTTCGATTCCCCGCAGGTCTGTGGATAAAGGCCGCGTTTTGGAGAAAATTGAGAAAAGAAAAACCCCGGAATTCCGGGTTTTTCTTTAGGGTACAACACACTTATTCACAACTTGTTCTATGTCGGGCGTATCGGGGGACTTGTCGAACATGGGAACACATCATCAAACAACTACTGAAGCATTTCAAGGCGCAACCTATCCCCGTAAATTAGCGATGTTTTGTTAATTCTACCTTATTGTCCCGGCTTGAGAAGGTGGGTGGATTTGTGGTGCGAACGATCTCTTTACTCAAATCCTATCGGGCGCTTGCTGGATGGGGGCGGTTCCATAAGTCTCCGGATTGCCTCAAAGACAACTCTGAACTGACCATCGTAGCGTTTTTCCATTTCTTCCAGCTTTTGCGCCAGGTCCTTATTCGTCGAGAGAATATCTCTGAGCCGTACAAACGTACGCATGACAGCGATGTTGACCTGTACCGCGCGCTTGCTGTTGAGAACGCTCGAGAGCATGGCGACGCCCTGTTCTGTAAACGCGTAGGGTGTTGCCCGGCGGAGCCCACCCCAACTTGAAGTCACAATTTGTGATTTCAAAGCTTTGAACTCGGCCGCTGTAAGCTGGAACATGAAGTCTTTAGGGAAACGATCACTATTGCGTTTGACTGCTTGCACGAGAACTCGCGGTTCCACGCCGTAGAGACGGGCGAGGTCGGTGCTCAGCATCACTTTTTGGTTGCGAAGGAAATAGATGCGACGTTCGATGACATCCGCCGGAACCAATTGAAGATCGTGTTTGGTCATGTAAAAGAATTTTTATCAGTCTAATGCACGAATTATTTTCGTCAAGAGGGTGGAAAGGTGGAAAAAGTTGCGCCGTATACAGCAATTTGCAAAAAAAGACACGGCGCATCAAGGCAGAAGAGACAATGCAGGGATTAGTTGAGCAATTGTTGAACGCCCCACAAGATTCAGAAAATCCGATCCCAGACCATCCGGTTCCCGAATCCATGAAAGGGAAAATGGATGACGCCAATAGACTCGTCAATGAGACTGCTCGTTGGGACGTGATTCGGAAACTAGCAGAGTACGAAACGATGAACATTGGTAGCCGCCATCAGCCTCTCAATGGACACACCGGTTCAGTTCTGCGGGAAATGCATGTTGATGACAAAACAAGGAAAAGTATTTTGAAAGACCTCGAAGAGCAAAAGCAAAAGATGGGAAGCTAGCTAAAGTTCGATTCCCCGCAGGTCTGTGGATAAAGGCCGCGTTTTGGAGAAAATTGAGAAAAGAAAAACCCCGGAATTCCGGGTTTTTCTTTAGGGTACAACACACTTATTCACAACTTGTTCTATGTCGGGCGTATCGGGGGACTTGTCGAACCTGGGAACACATCATCAAACAACTACTGAAGCATTTCAAGGCACAACCTATCCCCGTGAATTAGCGATGTTTCGTGAATTCTACTCTTTTGGCCCGGCTTGAAAAGGTGCGGTTATTTGCGCTGGGCGCAAGACCGGCTTGCCCCTAAGCCTCTGGGCCTTGACAGCCGACGTACGTTTCTTAAGCTGATTGTATGGAGGACACGAAACCCTATCCATTGACTAAGGCGGAGTGGAAAGAAATTATGGGGGTTCCCGACATCCGCGAATCGTGGGGCATTCAAGACGACACGACCATCGCTGATTTTTCGGCTGAAGTCTACGCAGCCAAATTCAAGTTCATTTCAGGGAGCCCCGGTTACGTTGGTGACCTCTTCATCTTGCAGGGAAGTCATTTGACTGGGGATCCGCCATTTGTTTTGCAGAGAGACGGCAAGGGTAAACTCATCTTTGTTTCGTAAACTGACCGCCTAGCTTTTCTACATTTTGTGCGCAAGAGGCAAGGAGACCACATCGGGGCGTACATCGAACTGGGACGCAGTGCGCTTGCAGTTGCTAGCCCTATTTGAGAGGGACCCTGCAGTGAACTTCAACGCAGGTCGTTGGTTGTAATCAGCCGTGTGGTAAATTGAAGAGATCTGCCATCCAAATGTTCTCCTCCGCGTTCGCAAAAGTCTACGAATCGACCTATTTCCTGCTAGGGGCGTCAAAGGGCCGGACCGCGAGCTGCGGCACAGCCTTTATGGTTGCTCCCGGCGTAGTGGCGACAGTCGCACATATTCTTTACAAAACGGAAGGCGACAGCAAGGACGACATTCGGGTCATGCGTGCGCCTGAAATTGCCCAAAACAAGAAAATGGAAATGGCGGCGGTGATTGCGATAGATGCCGAATACGATATCGGTTTGCTTAGAATCACGAATCCTCGCACGAAAACTTGTAGTGACCTTATGACTGATCCGCTGCTGACGGGGACGGAAGTCGGCGCTTTGGGATTCCCTCTCACGAACGTCAAGGACGTGATGACCCACACGGCGGTTCCGATCCCAAGATTCCAAGGTGGGCATGTGTCGGCTAGTTATGCGAAGAAGGGTTCAATCTCCGAACGCCAGCTCGTCTATCATGAGACCGATGTGCCTATGTACAAGGGTTCCAGCGGGTGCCCCGGGTTTCGCGCTGACGGGACGGTTTTCGGGATGCACGTTGCTGAGTGGCACGATGGAGGTAGCAAAGAAAATCCGGGGCAAAGAGCCTTCTCGATGTGGATACCAGCATCCGCCATTATTTCTTTCGCACGGGAAAATAACGTCGAGATTATTATTTCGTAGTGGGAAACTTGGTTCTCAATCCTTCGAAAAGAGCCAGGACTGCGCTTCTCTGGCCCATGACAGGTCCAAAAACACGTTCTCGTAGGGGTTCTGGATAATCATAGGCTCATAGTCGGCATCGCGGATCTTTTCTGGATTCACAAGATAGAGGAAATACTGGGCGCGTTTTATCTTCGCTTGGAGAATCTCGTTCTTGGACCAGAAAAATCTCCTGTCAATGCTGCACGACTTCACCTCGATGAAGCGGTCATAAGAGCCTGAATCCGGACCATCATAGGAAACCACGTCATAGCCCGCTGCCGCATCGTAATCGGAGATTCGCTGGATTGAATCTGTTTTCGGATGCGTAGCCACCCTTTTCCTCTCGAAAGCTACCACGAACTCCTCGGCGTTTCTTCCGGCGATGCGCTTCTGCTCGAGGGCCGCTTCGAGATTGTCGATTCCGATCTTCCGCCGCTTCACTTCCGGGATCAAGAGCATATCGAAGAGGCGCCGATGCTTCGGACTGATAATGAACTTCCGTATTTTGCTGTCCGGATGCGGGCTTATGAATCCGAAACTTGCCAAGAACTTCCGGAGATTGGCATATCTGAATCCGAACGCGGAGTAATCGATCTGGATCAGGCCGTAGACGATATCGTAGGAAAGATACAGCGGGGAAAATATATTGAGGAACTCATCGTCATTGCCGAATGCGACGAGGGTCCTCTCGAGGGTTCTTGCCCGCATGTAGCCTTCGCTCGCCAGGAATTCCAGGAATCCCGGATCGATGGCCAGGGCGCTCCGCTCGTCCGAGCGGATGATGCCTATCGCTTTCGCCATAGGTAGGCAGCCATCGAATACAGCCTCGCCATCAACAATCCTATTGGAGAAATAGGCTGTCAGGTCGTCTGGCGTCCAACGGACATCGTTTTCCCCGAGCCGCTGGAGCATTTCCCAAAAGAATCCTGGAGTGCCGAGATTCTCATACCGGCTAAGTTCTCTGAGCATAGTCTTGCATCAGGGCCTTGATCAGATCCGTCTCGTCGGAGTCATTGATCCTTGCGAAGAGCGGGATATCGCTATCGATGATCTTCTCCATCCTCTTCGCCTTCATCTCGAGCCTTTGATTAATGACACCGTCAATAGATTCGTGTGATAGAAGATAGAAGTAATTCGTCTCCTGGTCCGGCAGCAAGCCGACGCGATGGATGCGATCCTTGGATTGCAGGAAATTCGCGCAGTTGTAGTCCCGCTCGAGATATATGGCATTGTGGCAGCCTTTATGGAGCGAAATAGACTCGGCGACGGAGAACGGGTTGGCTATGATGACCTGCGGAGATTTGCTTTCAGGATTGTTGAAGACTTCGATCAGGGACTCGCGATCGCTCTGCTCGACTTCTCCGATCAGAAGCTCGGATCTTATCCCCTGGTTGGCGAGATAGAGCTGTAGCCCCTTCGCGTTCTGGATGAAGATAGTCCAGACGATGACCTTTTCCCCGCGAGCCAAGCAATCGGATATTAAACCTTTGGCCGCGATGAATTTCTGGGGAGTCTCGAGCTTGGCATAATCCGCGATCTTATTCAGGATTCCTGAGTCATCCTGGAATTCATCCGGGAGAACGCCGTTCGTCCGGATGCGCGATTCGTAATCCTCCTCCTCGAGCGTCGCCTGGATCGATTGCAGGAGGAGCGTTGGATTCGTGGCGGCTTGCCGCAGGCGAATCAATCTGGCCTTGTTCAGGAAATCTTTGATCGTCGCGGAGCTGTCCTGGGAAAATGAGCGGAGATACTTCGTCTCTACGTAGTCGTAGATTTCCCGTTGGCGTTCTCCCATTGCGACCTCGACCACTCTATCCTTTACAGGGGGCAGCTTGAGGTCCGATTTCTTGATCCTGATGAAATAAGGGCTGATGTTGTCGGTGAGCTCCTTAACTCGAGGAGCGTCCAATTCGGCGGCCTTCGTCATCTCGACAAGATTGCCGTAATGGAAGTGGAGAATGTCCCTGTACCGGAATGGGTAGAGGTATTGGAAGAGATTAAATAGATCTTCATAGCCATTAGGAACGGGCGTACCCGTGAGTATTATCCGGGACCGCGCCTCCTTGCCAATCTCGACGATGCTTTTCCCCCACACGCCTTCAGGATTCTTGATGCGGTGGGCTTCGTCGACGACCACCATCGCCTTGTTCGCTTTCAGGAAGGCCGAAATCTCCTTTTGTAGAGCCTCGACGCCCCCGTGGAAAATAAGGGTTATCTCCGCCGGGTCCCCCGAGAAAAGATGCTCCTCCTTCTCGCTGCGCGACATCCTATGGTCTCCGGACAGTCTCTTCGAGCGAGGTTCTTCGCCGAAGCAGCTGCGGTATTCGTTCTCCCAAGGGGCGAAGGAGGACAGCGGGCCGATCACGACCAATTTGTCCACATGCCGCGGATCGCCTTTCGGCAGGTTCTTCAGATAGGCATAGGCCGCGTAGACAATCGATGTCTTGCCGGCCCCAGGGACCGCGAAATTGCAGGCGTTCTGGGCAAATGCCATGTGGAACGAGGAAAGCAGTTGGAGCGGATAGAGTTTCCTTACGAGCTTCTGCCCGATGATATCTTGGAACGAACCGAAAGCTGCGATGAGCTCCTGGTTGTCCTTGAATTCATCGTTCCTGATGTGGCGCGCGGTTTCGGAGAACTGCTTGAAGTTCTCCTGCTCGCGGATGTAATTCTCCCGGTCGCTTCGGATCTCGACAGAGAGGTTGTCCTCGAACCCGAACTTCCGCAGGATATCCTGGACATCCTGGAGAGTCCGTATCTCTGTCTGCGGTTGGAACGGCACGACGAGCCCTTCCGGAGCCCTCTCGAATCCCAGGCGTCTCAATGAGAAATAGAGCCTCTGATTCTTGAGGAGGGCATCGACGTCCCCCTTCAGGAGGAAGCTCGAATCCCTTTTCCCGATTTCAATCTTTGGGTTCGCTGGCATGTCATTGTGTTGATCAGCGGGCCTTCTTCAATTCCTTCTCGAGGCGGTAGGCGAGGCTTTCGATCTCTTTTATGTTCGCGAGCAACTGGTCTTCCTCTTCCTGCTTCGCTTTGAATTCGATTGACTTAAGGATCTCGATCACGCGATCGAGCAATCGTCCGGGGGCTTTTTGGCGCAGAATCTCGAAGGTCTTCTCGTTGATTTTCGTGATCTTCTCCAATACCTCCGGAGCCGACGACGCCTTGTGCCGCTGATCGATGGCATCCAATGCGCCGACTGCGTCATTCGCGAGCTTAATCGGCTCGCTTGCCGACTTCTTGTATCTGAGCTGCTGTTGGTGCGCGTCGAGGTTCTCGTCCAGGAAGCTTCTGCCCTTGTCGTTCTTCGTTTTCTCGAAGAACCTCTTGTCGCGGTCGTCGAGGTATGCTTTCAGGTTCTCTGACCCGAGATCGATTCGTTCCTCTGAATCCTTCACCTCTTGCACATGGGAGAAGTGGAAGTCGCGGAAGTCATTCCAGAGCGCCTTATCCCCGAAGAAATGGTTCTCCTTCAGTCCGTCGGCGATGATGCGGAATCCCTTGCCCTCGAATCGCGCCCAAGGGACCACGCGGATGTAGTCGTATGCTATGAGCTTCAGATCGTCTACATCCATGTCCCGGTAGCCATCGAACGCTTTCTCGCTCTTCTCTCCGTAGAAATTCTCGGTCCACTTCGTCAAGAAGATGAACAGGTCTTCGCGGTCGTCCAATTGGGTGTAGACCCCGTTGTAGCCCAGGTAGTCGAGGTAATCGTCCATCGTCTTCATCACCGCGAGATAGCCCTGGACCGTGCCCTCTGTTTCGCCCATCCAATCGCCAATCTTCTTCTCTGGGATATTCCTTTGGCGGAGGCTTTTTGCCTTCAAGTATTTCTCGATGGGGTTATAGCCGAGCTTCTCGTCCTCTCCCATCTGGTAGATGGTCTCGAGCTTCTCGATTTCGGTAGGGTTCTCCTCAAGCGTCACATCCAAGACGACTGTCTTGAAGTAGTCATGCTTGCCGGACCGCCTCAGGAGCATCGCGCGGCGGTTGCCGTCGATGATGATCCCGTCTTTGGTGATTATGCCGACCTTCTCTTGCCCTAGTTTCGTTATGCTCTCGAGCGTCTGCTTGTTCCTGCTCGGATTCGACTCCGTCAGCAGTTTCTCGATGAGCTGTTTGCCTGCTTCTGTCTCGGCGTCTATCTGGTAGCCCTGGCTTTCGAGCGATTTCGTGCGGCTCAATATGCGCCCGTTGTATTTGTTGTAGATTAGGTATTCCAGCGGGATTTTATAGACGTCCTTCGGCTCCAGGACGTCTTCCCACGGGATGTCCTGCTTGCCGTAGGGGTTCGCCTTGTCCCGTTCGATGATCTCGGAGATCTTCCTTATCCTGGTTTCTTTGTTCATGCCGTTTGCTGAGATATGAGTTTGTTTATGGCATACATTGCGTAGACCTGTTTCAATGGCAAAAGCGTTCGGCCTGCGATGGGCCGACGGTTGTGGATAAGCGGCTCGTCGCGATCATGCCGCCCAATGAACCTCGCTATGTCATCTATGAGGCAGACAGGATCATATGCCTTGTTCGAGGAAGAGGGGTTCTCGTAAGCGTGTTGCATGCGGTCGACATTCTCAAGGGCTTCCTGGAAATGGGCATCGAATTCCCGGAGGAAACGCTTCCCATGGTCGCCTTGGTTCATGATTATGATTTTCTCGAGGCGTTCGAATTGCTTCGGCTCCAGGACTTCGACGGCGTAGTCCTTTCCCGTACTGTAGAAAACGGCGCTGAACCACCTTCTGCCACCGCGCCTAACTTCGGCCGAGGGATCGTAGTTCGTCAACGCTACAGTCATGTTTCCGACCTTGAACGGATGTTTCCGGAATCGGGAGAGAGCCTTCCGCTTCGGAGGCTTATTGAATTTCTTCGGTGCGTATGTGTCGAGGCGATTCACTTCGCGGTGATTCGGCAGAAGCGGGGTGAAACTCACCTTATTGGATGGTATTGGTTTCAGGCCTAGCGCGTGCCGGACGGTCCTTGCAAGAGCGGCGCTCAGGAATGGAGGCACGGCGTTGCCGACTTGTTGCCACTTTGTCGATTCTCCTCCGGTGAATTGGTACGCGATTGGAAATCCCATCAGGCAGGCGATTTCACGGATCGTCGGTGTCCTGAATTCGCCATTTCCACGTCGATCGTATTCGGATTTGTAGATCAGAGACTCTCTCGAACTCGAGGATCTCGTTGCCATTATCGTGCGGCTTGGTTTGCTCTCATCCTCCGGGAACGACATGCGGCCCATGTAGGGATGATTGAGCTTATAATCCTTCGCATTCCTCCAATACATCTCGTATATCCCCGTGTCATAGAATTGATCCGTGATCTGCTCGGCCGGAAGTCGGAGATTGGGATAATTCGGATCGACACAGACTTTTCTGCTCCTTTGGGAATTCGGATTCGGTAAACCGTTCTTCACTTCGCCAAGCGTTCGGTATACGTTCTGCGTCTTCTCTGGGAGTACGAACTTCCCGATTTTTATTATCTCGCCGCAAACGAACCGCTCTCTCTTTTGCGCAGCGCCATAGTCTGCGCTATTGAGGACCGTGCTGTTATCCGATATCTCGACAGCTACCGCATCCGGATCCTTCTTGACGCTTCGGGCCCACTTCGCGAGGCCGAGTTGGCGGAAGGTATATCGCGGTCGGATATATTTGCGGGAATTCGGCACGTTCTCGAGGAACCACGCACGGAGTTTGGAATTCCTCTTATGCTTTTTTACTGCGATGACCCGCAGATAGGCTTCAATCAATCTGATGCCATGAGACTTGTCGGCTTTGCCGCCTTTATTGGACATCGAGAACAGGAAGCATGGTGGACTGCCCGCAATCACTTCGGTATCGGGCAGTTTTTCTATCGCTTCTGTCGAATGTGCGAACTGAAGGACGTCCCTCGGAACATCCTCCAGCTGGTGATTGAGGTTATGAGTGTCGACGGCGGGACGCCAGTTATCGATACCCATTACGACTTGAAATCCCTGCTGCCGGAACCCCTCGGAAAACCCGCCCGCTCCGCAGAAGAAGTCGATCAGCTGGGGTTTTGTCATATGACTATTTTGCAACATTCCATGCCGTTTTGGAAGCGACGTATCTTCTCAAGAATTTCCTATATGCCACGTCCGGATTCCTCTTTATCTCATGCTCCCAAATGTGCACATATCTTATTTTCCTGCGGTGCAACTCGTCGTTCTTCCGCTGATCACGGGCGACATTATCCCTGATCTTCCTATTCCAATATCGCAAGTTCGATTTCGGCTTACGGAAGCATCGTGGGCATCTGTGCCAAAAACACCCATCGATGAATACGGCGAAATGCAGTTTCGGAAAATACACATCCGGACTCCCGGGGGCTCTCCCGTGGACACGGTATCCACGTATCCCCATCGCCCAAAGATATTTCCGGAATGTGACCTCGATGGTCGTGTCCTTCCCGCGGATGCGGGACATCAAATAACTCCTTTGTTTCTTAGAAATCCTATCCATCTTAGATTTCCCTGCGTCTCGTTTATTATATCTTCAGCCGAGTGGCGAGCATGAGCCCGCCAGCTTATAGGCCTTCGCGATGGATTTCTCGAGCGAAATTTGCCGGGACTTGACCCTCGGTCCGTAGTGCTTTTCCCCATAAACCTGCATCGCGTGCGGATTCCAGCGTCTTTTAGATATTCCCCCCAGCTGTAAGCTGAGATCACGCTTCGATCATGCCCTCGTCGAAGTGTCTCGGCGGTAGAGGGCAAACGTTCATTTCAGAAGTGATGATTGGACCGCTGTCATACATCGGAGGTAAGCGCACTCTTGCCAAGCGTGTGATCGAGCTCTTTCCGGAGCACACGACCTACGTGGAAGCCTTTGCCGGAGGCGCGCAAGTGTTCTTTCATAAGCCGCCGTCGAAGGTGGAGGTGTTGAACGATCTCGACGGCGAGATCGTGAATTTCTTCCGCATCTGTCAAACGCATTATGAAGAGCTTCTCCGATACGTGCGTTTCGCGTTCGTGAGCCGCAAGTATTTTGACCTTCTTCGGGCGACCGATCCGGCGACGCTCACCGACATTCAACGGGCGGCGCGGTATCTGTATCTCTTGAAGAACTCATTCGCGAGCCTCGTACGCCATCCCACCTATCATTGGCACGTGGTCCAACCTCCTGGATTCAACCCTGAACGTCTCCCCGAGCTCATTGAAAACACTCATAAGCGATTGGAACGCGTACAGATCGATTGCCTTCCGTACGAAGCAGTGCTTCGGAACTATGACCGGCCCGCAACGCTCTTTTTTCTCGATCCGCCATATTTCGGGCGGAAACTCTACCGTTACAACTTCGAAGAGGCTGACTTCGCGAAGCTCGCCGAGCGTCTGAAGGAGGTCAAAGGCAAGTTCATCTTGACCCTCAACGATGTGCCCGAAGTACGCACCCTGTTCCGTCGCTTCCATATTCTCGGAGTCGAGCTCTCCTACACCGCCCAAAAGCACGCGGGCCGTCGCTACCATGAGGTTCTCATCATGAACTTCAAGCGATAGGTTTCGCCGAGCGGGGTCAGCAATCGCTTCAGATGCCTGGGGGCCGACGATATGTCGCGCCCCTAGGTTTTCTACTCACAGGTTCAAAACCTCCTGACTGTTACCGTTTTCGTTTTTCGCCCCCTGACAATCGAAATCGAGATGATCCACATCTTCGAACAACTGTTTGCGTTTCTGTGGAACCGCCTTCGCGGGCAGGAACGCGGAGCGTGGTCGGAGCGCGGGACCCTCGATCTCGGAAGTCAGGTATCGGACGGCGAAGTGACGGGACGGCACCGGTCGCTCAGTAACGCCCGGCGTACGATGCACATCGCGGTGCTCGGGAAGACCGGGAGCGGCAAGAGTTCGTTCTTGCGCCATCTGGCTCAACAGGACATCGCCGCGGACCGGGGTTTCTTGTACTTCGATCTCCACGGCGATGCGACGCCATTCCTCCTCCGAACCATCAACGCCCGCGAGCGCGAGCTCCGCCGCCATCTGAACGACAAGCTCGTCCTCGTGGAACCCGCTGACCCCATCGTCTCCGTGGGGCTCAATCCGCTCGAACTCGGCACTCCGGACTTTGTCCGCATCGCGGAGTTCGCCGAGGTCTTGAAACGGCGCTGGTCGCTCGATCACTTCGGAGCCCGCACGGATGAACTGCTGCGCAATGCCCTCTATGTGCTCGCGGCGAACCATCTCACACTCGTCGAACTTGCACCCTTCCTCACACATGGGACGTTTCGCGCTACCTGTCTCAAGAACGTGCCGAATGCCGAGGTCCGCCAGTACTTCGAACTCCGCTATGACCAGGCGAGCGAAGCGATGCGGGCGACGATGCGGGAACCGATTCTCAACAAGACCTCGGCCTTCACCGCCGATCCGCACTTCCGCCACATCGTGGGCCAAGTACGGTCGACCTTCTCTATCCGCGATGCGATGGACCGGGGCCACTGGGTGATCGTGAACCTTGAAAAGGGGAAATTGGGAGAACAAGCGCCGACGCTCGGAAGCTTGATCCTCACCGTCGTGAAGAACGCCCTCTTCGCCCGCGACGAGCGGTCGCTCTTCACCCTCTACTGCGACGAGATCCAAAACCTAGTTGCGTACGGAAGCGGCATCGAAACGCTGCTCTCGGAAGCGCGCAAGTTCGGCGTCGGTGTCGTCACTGCAAATCAGTTCCTCGACCAGTACCCCGCCGAGATGCGCGCCGCGATTCTCTCCGTCGGCACACAGGTCTTCTTTCAACTGTCGAGCCAGGACGCAGGACAGGTGGCCCAAGCGCTCGACAGCGGAAAGCCTCTCGCGGAACGGTTGAAGAATCTTCCCCAGCGGCACTTTGTCGTGAAGACCGGGTCAGATCGTTGGCAAGAGTTGCGAGTGCCGTCTGTTCGAGAGCCTTCCGTGGACCCGACCGACCTCGTGAACCGCGCGCGGTATTCGCGGGGGAAAGTGCGCGCGCACATCGAGCGCGACATCGCCGCTCGCCAAGCGACATTCACCAAAAAAACCGACGAGGTGCTCCATGGGTGGGAATGACCGTCGCGCCATCGTGATTCAAGAGCGGGACCGTCAGTTGCTCAAAGAACTCTCGATCTTGCGGGTCCTCGACCGGGAACAGGCGAAGATCGTCGCCGGATTCCATTCGACGACGCGGGCGAACAGCAGGCTGCTCGCGCTTACGAACGCCGGACTCCTTCGCCGATTCTTTTTCGGAACTTCGGGGGGCGGACAGAAGGCACTCTACGCGCTCTCACCAGAGGGAGCGAGGATTGTCGATGTTCCGTACCGGGGTCCGAGGCGGGGACGCGATGAGCTTCTGGTTGCCGATCTCTTCGTCGCGCACCAGCTGTCGATCAACGAGATCTACTGCACTTTGAAATACCAATTGGCACCCAGCGGAACCGTCCACTTTGTCCGCTGGATGAGCTTCTTCGAATCTCTGTATCAAGGATTTTCCCTGATTCCCGACGGGTACGCTGAAATCGCAAATCCGAGCGGCACCTTCGCGGCATTTCTCGAAGTCGATCTTGGAAGTGAGGGCCGAAAGGTCTGGAAGGAAAAGGTAAAGGAATATCTCCGGTACGCCCTCGCAGGTCATTTCGAAAGCCGGTTCGGACAGCCTCGGTTCAGGGTCCTCGTGATCGTCACGTCCGAACGCAGGCTGCAATCGATCCGTTCGGTTGTCGCCGCCGCTACCGAAAAGATTTTCTGGTTCGCGACCATCGAATCGATTGGACGCGATGGCTTCTGGTCTCCCATTTGGCTGCGGCCAAGGGATGACGAGCGGCAACCCTTGGTGCAACTCCTATGAAACATTGCTACGCCTGCAATCATGTCACTCCGGGAGAGCCCCTCTTCTGCAATTACTGCGGAAGGAGTTATGACGTAAAGCTCTGCCCGCGCCTGCACGTCAATCCCCGGAACGCGGAAGTCTGCTCTCAGTGCGGCAGCCGCGAATTCTCAACGCCACAACCGAAGATGTCCTTCCGGACGAGAGCGACTGTCGTTCTCACGGTGTTCGTCCTGGGCGCTGTCCTCTTGTTGTGCTCACTGCTCTTCATCGTGGAGGTTCTGAAAGCCGCTCTCTCGAATGCTCAGGTCCAAGGGGCGGCAATAGGACTCGTCATTCTCATCGCGCTCCTCTGGTGGATGTGGCTTCAGATTCCGCATTGGCTGCGGAAGATCGTCGAGCGTTTCTTCCACTCGTTGCGCCGCGAGAAGGGAGGCCGCTCGTGACGGAGAAAGACACGCAAGTCAGGTTTCGCAGTCGCCCGGAAACGGTTGGTTCTTCGAGGGTTTCCCTCGTTCCGGCTAGGGCAGAGCTGCCCGAGGCATTACCCGAGGTGATCGACGAGCCTTTGGGCGAGCCACTCGCGATAGGGGAGGTCGCGCGACTCATCGGATGTTCCGTGTGGACCGTCCGCCAGCAGTGCCTTCGCCAAGGCTTGCCGCATTTCAGGGCGAGCCGGAGCGGGAGGCTCATCTTCTACCGCAATCAAGTCGTTCGATGGCTCATTGAAAAACAAAACGAAAGGAGGTGGTGAATCGATGTCGCTCTACAAGCGAGGACGCGTGTGGTGGTCCTACGTGTATGTCGACGGGGTCCGGCACGCAAAATCGACGAGTACGACCAATCGGCGGATCGCCGAGAAGATCGACCAGCAATATAAGGAGGAGCTGACGCTCGCCCGGCTCGGGATGCGCGTACCGGTTCCCGAGATGTCCTTCGGCGAGCTTGCGGCGCGATTCATCGCCGAAGCGTCGCCGAAGCTCTACCATCTCGAACGGCTGAAGATCCTTCTGCCGTACTTCGGTGAGGTCCCCATCGGGCGCATCCACAAGGGGCTTGCACGCGAGTTCCGCGCCGACCGCCACGCGCATAAACAAATTTCCGAAACCACAGTGAACCGCGATCTGGAAGCTCTCCGCCACCTCCTCTATTGGGCGGTGGATGAGGGACTCCTCGCGGTGAACCCGTTGGCTCGGATGCCGCTCGTTCGCGAGCGGCGCATCCCGCGGCGGGTGATGAGCGTTGCGGAGGAAGGACGGCTGCTCGAAGCGGCCGCACCACACCTCCGCCCGATCATCATCGCCGCGCTCGACGCCGGAATGCGGCGGGGAGAACTCCTCAGTCAGCGATGGGAACACGTCGATCTTGGCCGAGGACTCCTCTCCGTTACGCGTTCAAAGACGGCTGGCGGGGAAGGTCGGGAGATTCCGCTCACGCGGAGACTCCAAGCCCAACTCGCCGCCTCAGCACAACCGAACGGGTTGCTCTTCACATTCAAGGATCAACCCATCCGCATCGTGAAAACCGCCTGGAAGGCCGCCATCCGCCGCGCGGGCATCTCCTACTACCGCTTCCATGATCTTCGACACGCGTTCAACACGCGGCTCATGGAGGCAGGGGTAATGCAGGAAGTCCGCAAAGCACTCATGGGGCATTCGAGCGGTGAAGAGACTAACTCCATCTACACCCACATCGAGCTTCCGGTAAAGCGTCAAGCCATCCGGAAGCTCGAAGCGTGGGTCGAAGAACAATCGCTGCACCTTGAAAACACAGGAGGAAACAATGACAGCACAGAAGTCAGCGGAACCAGCAGCGCCGAAGGGCGCGGCTGCGGGTCAACCCGAACGGAAACCGTGGAAGAAAAGATCCCCGGTGGACGTCGTGCTTGACCAAATCGACAAAGTCAAAGAGGACGTGGCGAAGCGCGAGGAAGAGCTCAAGCTCGCTCGTCGTCAATTGCAGAAGCTCGAGGAAGTCCGAAAAGTCCTCGAGAGTGCCACCTAGTTCTTTCCATTAACCGGAGCTTGCTTATTGGCAGGCTCCTTTTTATGGGGACATTCAGAGCGCAATGCTAAAGGAGACGATCATGGATTTCAATTTTGCAGAACGCCCGGTGGGCGAACAGCTTGGCATCGAAGGGTTCGATCACTTCATCGCGCGGGCGGAAGTTGTGTGTGAATGCGAGCGCCAGCGGATCGAGCTCGCGAATCAGCCGCTCATCACGGCGAAGAAGGCGGAGTACAAGGCGGAATTTGAGAGAGATGCCGAACTCAAGGACCGGGTGTTCCAGGCGAGGCCCCCTCACGAACACCGAGCACGCCGCCGACGCATCATCTATTGCTGGTCGGTTGCCGCCGTGCTGATTGTCGCGGGGTTTGTCCTCTCAGAGCTTACTTTGGAGCCTTTCCAACTTGGTCTCAAGAGCCTCTTTTATTGCTTGGGAATCGCGATCTCCGTGCCGTATCTCGTGGAGACGACGCTCGACCGACTTTCGAGCGAGAAGTTTTTTCGCGTGCTCGTGACCGTTGCGAGCATCGCGGCGCTCATAAGCCTGATGACGCTCGCGGTAATCCGAGGCCAGCTGCTCGCCAAGCACATGCAGGAAGATTCCTCAGCAGTGGTCATCGATGGCGAGGAACCCCAACAAACCAATCAGGGCCAAGCCTCGTTCTACGACGACACGGTGCCGCTCTTGCAGATCGTCATGGTCCTGCTGGCATTCTCGATGGAAGTGGGTGCGGGGATTGGCTTACATGAAGCTGAACGCATGAGCACGAACCTCGGGGAAAGTTATGACGACCTGAAACGTGCCCGTGACGCCGTGCAGGCGAAATTGGCTCTCTTGGTCCAGGAGATCATGGCCCTCCAAAGCGAGCCCGAAGTCTTCGTGACGAAATTCTGGCGCGACTTCCATTGGGCCGTCCTCAAACGCAGCATCGGGAACGCCACCAAGGTGGGATTGGTCGGAGCGCTGTTCTTTCTCTTTCTTTCGACGCCCGCAATGAAAGCAGAGCAGCGCGTGGAGCTCGTCGTCCTCATTGACCTCAGCCAATCCGTTGGCGCGAACGGTCCGGACGACCGGAGCGAATTCCAGAAGAATGTCGCGGCAGTCTCGCAAGTGTTGAGGCACGTGCCTGCAGGAGCGCACGTCACGGTCCTCGGTATTACAGACGACAGCTTCGGGCAACCGTACCTCTTACTCAGTGCCACCGTGGCCCCTGAGGTGGGATATTTTGGCGAGAAGCTGGCCTCGGCGCGGCAGCGTCTCGAAGCCGCATGGAAAGCCAAGAGCCATGACCTCACGCCAACGTTCCCCGGAACAGATTTGTTCGGCGCATTCCTCGTGGCGGGCCAGATTTTCCAGGAGGCCGGTGCTGGCAGGCGCGACGTGCTCGTAGTGTTCTCGGATATGTGGCAAGAAACCGGGGAATTCCGTTTCGGGAAAATGACAGCGGTCTGCTCGCCGGAAGTAATGGAGAAGATCAAAGCTCAGAAGCTCCTCGCCAATCTGAGGGATGCTGATGTCGAGGTTTTGGGCACCGACGCCCCGGGAAGAAACAAAGCGGAATGGGCGTGCGTGCGAGATTTTTGGATGAAGTATCTTGCGGAAGCCGGAGCAAAATCACGCGAGTACTCCGTGATGCGGGAAGCAAAACTGTAGATGATTGTGCAGCTGCTCTCCGGGCAGTCGGATGGAACATTCCTTTTCAACCCGCCCGGTAAGCATGTATTATGCCCCTGTGATACGACGATTTTATGTTCATAACTTCCGGTGCCTTGAGAATTTCGAGTTGCCAGTCTCAGGCCGGTCGTCTGTCCTGCTTATCGGAAAGAACGGCGCAGGCAAGACGACCGTTGGGCTTGCGCTTGAGATTTTGCAAAGAATTGCGCGAGGCACGAACCGGGTGAGCGACCTAGTGAAACCGAAGGACCTCGCTCGCGGGCGCGCAGACGTTCCCGTGCGATTTGAAATCGAAGTCGATCTGGGAGCCAAGAGGTACGAGTATGTTCTTGCCCTTGAGTTCCCGAAAGCCTTCAAAGAACTTCGCGTATTCGAAGAGAAACTCATGGTTGATGGCGAGCCCGTCTACTCCCGAAAGGCGGCACAAGTACATCTTGCAAAAGCGGGCATTGACAAGGAGGCGACATTCTTTATCGACTGGCATCTAGTCGCCCTGCCGATAGTTCAGCACCGATGGGAGAACGACCCTTTATTCGTTTTCAGGCAATGGCTCGCTCGCATGCTCATTCTTCGGCCGATGCCCGGTTTGATTCTGGGCGACTCCTCAGGAGAAACATTGCAGCCAAATCTACAAGTGACCGACTTCGGCGCATGGTTTTCTGGTCTTCTGGCGTTCGCACCATCTGCCTACGCCAAGGTCGACGAGTACCTCAAGCAGGTGATGCCCGACCTGAAAGACATAAAAAATCCGGCAGTTGGTACAGACTCTCGAAGCCTAGTCGTCCAATTTTTCAATGACCAGGGGAGCGTAACCCTCCCTTTCGCTGACCTATCCGACGGCGAAAAATGTTTCATGATATGCGCAATGGCGCTTGCTGCGAACGATGCTTATGGCCCACTGCTCTGCTTCTGGGATGAACCTGACAATTATCTTGCATTATCCGAGGTTGGCCATTTTGTGTTGGCTCTTCGTAGGGCCTTTCAATCTGGCGGTCAATTTATGGCGACTTCGCATAATGCCGAGGCGATTCGCCGTTTCTCAGAAGAGAATACACTTGTGCTTCAAAGGAAGAGCCATCTTGAGCCCACCATCATCCGTCCGCTCAGCGAACTACAAGTCAATGGCGACCTTATTGGCTCGCTGATTCGCGATGACATCTAAAGATGGCCGTAAACAGGTATCTCCCGCATGTCTTGCTGATTCCGGAGGATGATGCGAATAGCCAGGTAGCAACTGGGTTTCACCTGCAGGTTTCCCCAGTTAGGCAGCGGCAAATGCAGGTGTTTCCAGTGGCTGGTGGTTGGAATGAAGTCTTGCATCTTTTCGAGACAGAGCACGCCATGGAGATGGATCGGTGTCCGTCTCGATTTATAGTACTGCTGATTGATTTTGATCGCGTCCAAAACAGGCTAGAGACGGCGAGGGCCAGAATTCCCGGACATTTGACTGACAGAGTTTTTGTTCTAGGTGCCTGGAGCGAACCCGAGGACCTTAGGAGGGCCGGTCTCGGGTCTTACGAAACTATTGGCAAGGCGATGGCGGAGGACTGCCGAAATGGAACCAATAGGACATGGGGGCACGAGCTCCTCCGACACAATGCCAGTGAAATTGACCGTTTGCGCCAGCACATTCTTCCGATTCTGTTCCCTTAGGCGGCTTCATGTACTGGTGCCCGTCGCAACTTTAAACGGGGCTCTGGAAAGCGATTTGAGTAGACGATTTTGTAGCGGCGAGGGCCCTCGGGTCTAATCCATTCACCAATCTGTGGCGGCAAGAGCTGTGGGCGAGCTACAATCTCCATGTCCTTGAACACCGGTTTCATTGATTCAGCAAATAGAGGTGGTTCTATGCTTCCTTCCGACGATTGGCTCAGCGAGGAAGATGCGAGACTTGCTCAGGAAATGCAAGCGTTTGTTACTGAGACTTGGGATAAACGTCCGGACCCTGCGGAATATACCCCGCATGACCCGCATCACTTCAAGCGGGTTGAGAGCTGGATTAAGCGCCTAATACCGAAAGGCATGAGCTCGCGATTCTCTCGTTTGGAACGCAAGCTCCTGACCTGGTGTGCCTGGACACACGACATTGGGATGTTCCGTTCTGTGGCCGGTACCAACACGACTGCGACGCACATTCGGAGAAACCATATTGAGAAGTCGGCTGACTGGGTGGCGAATGAGGGGCCTTCACTTAGGCTTTCGAAACTCGAGGCTCAGATCGTCGCTGATATTAATCGCTTCCATAGCAGGCAGTATGCGCTTCGCGATTGTCCAGAGGAGCGGCTGTGTCTCGGCCAGCTAGTTAGGCCACGTCTGCTCGCCGCCTACCTTCGTTTAGCGGATGCACTAGACGTCGCACATGACCGAGTTGACCAGCAACACCGATTCGAGCTGTTACTACACCAGATATCTCGGGAAACAGATACCACGCTATTCCATTGGACCAAATCGTTGGTAGTTGCAGATATTGCAGTGGATCATGGTCGTCAGGAACTGCGAGTGGATTTTTTTGATCTCCGGGACTGCTCAGTGCACAACAACGCTGACCAGAATACGACGCAGGTTGACGGTTCGCATCGAACGAACCGAGGATCAAGCGAGACTTTTGAATTCATAAAACGATATGTTTTGAATGAGATTGAGGATGAACTAGCATCGGTCGAAAAAGTGCTCGCTCTCGGTGGAATAAGCTCTTTTCACGTTATCTCCTCATCTGATAGAGGACGTATACGTGGTCAGCTAGCAGACCAACTTCAAGAGTCAATGAATCATGTGATGACGTATATCCAAATGGCCCAGTCCCCGAGCTCGACGGCCGTTACACACGCTGCGCTCGATGCGATGCAGGAGCTCTTAAGTCAGACTGCGGTAACAAAGGATAAGCAAGACTCCGACGAAGCCTGGAGCTTCTTTTGTAAAGGGTTACAAAGATTGGAGCATAGTTTGAGTGGGCAGATCCAGCAGCGACGGTGTCATGTTGAGTTGCAACGAATCCACAAGGAAATCCAAAAAATCAGCGGCCAAGTACAGGAGGGTTCCGGCTTCGATGCTCTGGCAGTCGATTCGGTCAACAAGTTCGTTCATCAATACAATGAGTTAGTGCGACTGCCTTCCGAAGCGCAGGTTGGGCAGTTCGCATCGCTCCTTGGTCATCCCAAAATCGGGAAGCAGGTGTGGACGTTTCTGCTTTATGGCTGCAGTGAGACTGTTGCGAAAGTCCTGGCCATGTTCGAAGCGAAACATTCCCCGATCAGGATCGACGATCGCGGAGGGGCGGCCCAAGTCGCAGCACGGTGCCCGGAACAAGCTTTCCTATATCGATGCGGAAAACTATCTAGTAGCACTTCGAAATGCTGGAGTGCGCAGCGAGGAAATCTATCTCATCCCCGATGCATGCGCAGCAAGTTCCATAGATCGCGGTCGAAGCAACAATTCATCAAACCTAGCGCCGATTGATGCTGTGTTGCTTGGCGCTAATGGTATTTATTTAGAACCTTCAGTTACGGTAGCCCATAGCGCTGGCCACCTCGGTGTGGCTATCGCAGCAGCCCATTATCGCGTGCCAGTGGTAGTTTTTGCCTCCGCAGCCAAAATTTACGTTGAAGCACCAGAGGACTGGGATAAATCACAGCGCAGCGGTGACCGGTGGCTCACATCAGATGCCGACACTCTTGACCGTCTTAGGGCCAAACCCCTCAGGCTTAAAGGCACATGGAATCCAAGGGAGGACCATCTGCCGGGCGAGTTGATAACAGCAATCGTAACTGAGAGTGGTATCGCCAAGATGGCTGACCAAGGCTCCAGATCAAAGCTTCGAAATTGGGCTAAAGCCGTAGACAAATGCTTATCGTTTGACCGCCGCGGCTACAACCACGGGTCCGCTACGTCGCCTAAACCAACTGGTGACGACAACAAGCCGGTGAGACTAAAGGGACGTGCGGCCGCTACTTGAAAGTTCTCTCCTTGTCTGTCGAAATCCGTGTGTTGAGATTCGCAAGCAATTGGTTGAATGTTGTAGATCGGTCGCGTTGTAGACGATTTTGTAGCGGTCATAACCTCTTTGGTCAACAAGACACCACTGCTTTCAAACGGGGCCGCCACGACGTTCCATCTAAGTTATCTTTCGCAAGATTCAATGGAATTCAGTAAACTGTGGAATCTGGTCCGGGACCAGGTGCGTTAGCAGGCATCACTTCTGGGAAGTCCTTTAGAATCAGGATTGGGATTGCCCGACCTTCTTGAAAGCTGAGGAATCTGAAGGCCGCCTTAGCCACAGAATCGTCTACATGTAATGATGTCCAGCCTTCTTGCGCAGGCTAAGCCGCTGATTCGACAGCGCGAGTTGCAGTGCGAGCCGCGACGCTCACTTGGGCCTGCGCAAATGTGTTAGCCAATGCCACATACCACTTGCCATTCCCAAGAACCGTGAGAACTTCGAGAGGACTTCAGCATAGGACGGAAATCTGAAATAACTGGATCAGGAATGGGCTCGCGTCGGGAGGATCTCGATACCATGCGTTTGACAACCTGATTTGGCCCACCTTTGATACTTTCATTTGGCCCACCCTAAGGCCGTGATTTTCCTCTTCTTCCGGGGGTTCCGTTCCGTGGCCCCGGAGGGAGCGGAGTCCTGCGGTCCGGTTTTCAGGACCGCGTTTAGGACGGAGCGGACGCCGGGGCCACGGACTCGCGTGGCGCAGCGCCTGATCCTGCTCTCTCACGAAGCTTTCTTCTTCTGCCTTCCTTCCACCGTGCGCCGGAAGCGATACGACTCCGTGCCGGTTTCGATGATGTGTGCGCGGTCGGTGACGCGATCCAGGAGCGCCTTACACAGCCGCGGATTCGGAAACACTTGCGTCCACTCCGAAAACGGCAGGTTGGTGGTCACGATCAGCGTGGCCCTTTCAGCCCGCTCGGCGATTACTTGAAACAAAAACTCCGCGCCGATCTCCGCCAGCGGTACGTAACCCACTTCGTCGAGCGCGATCACGTCATAGCGCATCCAGCGCGCCAGCACGCGCCGCACTCCGTGGTGCTGGCCGGCTTCCACCAACTCGTTCACCAGGTTCGCCGCCGTCGTAAAGCGCACTCTCCGTTTCTGGCGGCATGCTGCCACACACAGCCCCGACGCCAGATGCGTCTTGCCCGTGCCACATTCGCCGATCAGCACCACCGGCTCGGCTCGCGTGATGTAGCCGCCTTCGGCCAGCTCGCGAATCTTTGCCGCCGGTATCTGCGGTGCTCGCGCGAACTCGAACTCCTCCAGCGTCTTCATCCGCGGCAGTTTGGCTTCGTGCAGCCGATGTGCGATGGCATGCCGGTCGCGCTCTTCGCTCTCCATCGCCAGCAGCGCTTCCAAATAACCGATGTGGCTGCGATTTTCTTTCACCGCTTGTTCCGCCAACTGCACGAAGTTCGCGCCCACCACTGGCACCTTCACCGCCTTGCAATACTGCCGCACCGAAGCGTGCTCCAGTGCTTGTGCTTGCTGGTTCATGGCCGCACCACTTCGAGCAACTGGTCGTAGTCGTTCAACGCGGGCAGCGGCCGCTCGTAGCGTCCCAACAAACCAATCTCCGGAAGCGCTCGCTCGCCGTGGGTCAGCGTGCCGGCCACCAGCAGATGCCGCACCGCCGCCGCGTCCGTGCAGCCCAGCGCCAACGCTTGCGCAATCCCTTTTCGCAACGCTTCCCAGCCGTGTTGCGGGCCCAGGCGCAGCAGCTCGATCATCGCGCGCGTGCCTTCCTGCTTCCCGTGCCGCTCCCGCAAGCTCTGCCACAAGCGGTCGAAACTTTCCGGCCAGCGCCCGCGCTCTCGCCACTGCTGCAAGGGCGTCGAGCCCGCCAGCGCGCCCGGTTTCTTTTCCAACACATCCAGATAATGCTCCAGATCCAACACCGCCTGATGGCGCGCGAAACTGCGTTCGTGCCGCGCCACGCAGCGTTGCTCGTACCACACTTCCACGTAAGCAGGCAGCAGCCGTGCCTGCGTCTTCGTTCCCGCTCGCAGCGGCACCGAGTAGCGATTCGTCCGCACTTTCACGCAGCCTTGTCCATCCACCACCGGAAAACTCGTTTCCGCCAGCTCGAACCCTTCGCTGAGTAAAGGCAGAAGATGCTCCCGCTCGATGCGCATGGCTTCACCCACCGAGAGCGGCTTCCCGTGAATCCGCCGCTGTTTCTCCTGCTGGCAGCACGCGCGCAAATATTCGTTCAACGCGGCCAGGTCTTTTACTTTCGGCACCGGCACCAGATGGTTCCGCCGGAAATAACCCACTTCACCTTCCACGCCGCCCTTCTCGTTGCCGCGCGCCGGGTTACAAAACTCCGTCTGGAATCCCCAGTGCGACCGGAAAGCGATCAGCCGGTCGGTCTCCTCGCGCTGGTATCCGCGCAAAATCTTTTTCACCGCGCTCTTCAGGTTGTCGTAACGCAGCCGCTTGAACACCCCACCGAAATAGTGAAAAGCCTGCTCGTGCGCTTCCAAAAAAGCTTGCTGCGTGGCATGAAAATACGCGGCGTGAAACGCCCCGCCGCCTGCCATGCTACGCATCGTGAAAAAATACGTGATCTGGCGGCCCTCCTCGAACTGCACTGCGGCCTCGTACCAATCCACCTGGGCCTCCACGCCCCAGTCGTAACTCTGCGGCACGAATGTCTCTCGCGCGGCCACGCCCAGCTCCTGCTTGCGCCGCCGCACGTAGCGCCGCACCGTGGCTTCCGCCACGCACACCTCGGGATGCTCCTGTTGAATCCGTTGCCAGATGCGGTGCGCCGTGTGCCGCTGCTTGCGTGGCGCTTCCCGGTCGCTCTGCAAAACCCCCTCAATGAACTCCCGCACCGGTCCCAGCTTCGGACTGCTCCTGGCCGGCACCTTGCGCTCCGGCGGGATCGCGCTGGCCAGCGCCTGCCGCACCATCCGCCGATGGGTGTTCAACTTCTTCGCCACTCCTTGGATCGTGCCCACTCCAAACCGGTACTCCCGACGTATCTCCTCGAACAGTTCCACTTTGCGTCTCCTGTCCATCGGCCCCCCGTCGTTCCCGCTGACAGGTTAGGCCGTCCGTGATGTACAGGGTGGGCCAAATCAAATGCGCGAAGTGGGCCAATTCAGAGTAGCGAAATCATACCAAGACCGACATCCCACGATTCGGAAGCAAATGCCAAAACTAGAGGGCGTGATCACGGCAGCCGGAAAGCCCTCAATCGAGCTGTGATATCAGGCTGTCGTCACTGACTGAGAGCGGATTATTGCCGCAGACTCCACCCTTGCAATCCTGCAAGGGATCTTTATGACCGATACCTAGATGTTTTGTACACCGGCTTCTGTCAGAAGACCAGACAGCTATCTCCAAAAATTGGCGACTTGATCGACCTGCCAAATGAAGGCCATCATCTGCTTGAGTTGTGTTTGGGGCAGGGCCTCGCGGCGTACACCCGCGAGATGCTCACCACAGGCAATTTGGTCCAAGTTTAGGAGACTGTTGAGCAGCGGAACAAATCTGACAAGCATGGAGGATTTGTTCGCCAACTCCGTCAGTTTGGACTTATACGCCTCCCAAATCTCGATGGAGTCAGAACTGATCTTGTCGATCATCGCAGCACATTCATCTGCATCGATCGGTCCGGTGAGGGAAACTGAGAGTCGTCCAACTAAGGAGATAAACGAAGATCGCTCATGTTGGAGATTTTCTCGTATATCAGCGATATTCAGGGCTAGCATAGCGGGAGGATGGTCCGCGGTTTCTATCTGGGGAAGGCAGCTGTTCAATATTCGCACTGAGTCACCGCTCAACTGAGAAAGCTTGAGGACGGGATACGACCTGTGCCGAAAGGGGACATCATGCAGCTCAGGTTTAGATATGACCAGAGGCAAACAATTGGCTCCGATATATTGGAAGTATTCCGTAAAACCAGCTGCAAAATAACGCGTCTCCCCAGTTCCGTCCCGTTCGCCATCAAAGGCATCTACTCCAAATGTTGTGTTATCCGGATGGTCATGCAAACCATCTATCGATGACAGATCTGCTTTAGTTCGAAATAGCTTCAGGGCACCTCTTTCTACCAGCGGGTGTGCAACACGCCAGAAGCCGTCCGCCTCATGGTTAGGCCTCAGACGATAGCGCCATTTGGCGCGGTGCATACAGGTGCCCTCAATATCGACCGGCCTGAGAAGCGTTAGGGAGTCAAACAGAACGCATGCGCTCACCAACAGGGAAGGGTGATTTACCGCCCCTCTCGGGAAGAGCGCCACCGCACCTTCCCCATGCGTCAGAGTTTTGTCAAAGCCTCCTAGATCCATACGTTTCCCTTACGTAGCAACTCGAGATTTTTCGCCTAACCAATCGATGAGAGGGGGGCTGACCGAATCATGACTGTACCAGAATTGGTGGTTGACATCTCTAACCTTAACAGGTTAATGTTAGGACATGATTTCGGTGGAGATCAATACACAAGACAAGAGGCTCGTAGAAGTTGCGCGCTTGTTTTATGAAGAACAGCTTTCAAAGAGCGAGATCGCCAACCGGCACCAAATCTCCATAACACATGTTAATCGACTTCTCAGAGACGCCCAACAAAAAGGCATCGTTGAGATAGTCATTAAACCGCCACGTTTCGAAGATTTGGAAGCAAAACTGGCGCGTCGCTATAAGCTCATCGAAGCGCGCGTTGTCCAGAGCACACCTGATCCCGACTCGCTGCGAAGGGAATTGGCAGAGGCGGGGGCAGAGTATCTGCAAACCCAATTGAAAGATGGCGTCAAGATTGGAGTAGCGAGTGGGCGCACGATCTTTGAAACGGTTTCCCGCGTTCAAGAACGTCCCTGCAAAATCGAGGTTTATCCCCTCAATATTTTGGCGAACGGTGAAACCGAAATCAAAAGCTTGAGTGCTAATACCATAGCGACCGTTCTATGGTTCAAGTGCCGCCCTCTGGCGCAGGCTTATCGTTTCGAGCTTTTTTTTCCCAATAACGCAACCTCCGAATTCCGCAAAGTGGCTCGATCCTCTCTCTCCCGCCCCGAAGCCAAAGAACTTGGCTCTCGAATCGAAGATTTGGACCTTTACATCCTGGGCATTAGTGAACTCAAGGCCGAATCACAACTGGTTGAACTATCGAGAGGATGCGGCGCTGATTTCTCGAAACTGGAACGCAGCGGGATTATTGGGGATGTGGCGTTTAATACGATCGGTCGTGATGGTGAATTCTTGCCAATCGGACTGGAAGACTTCTTGTTTCACATTGACTTGGCAATGTTGAAGAATCTTTCCGGCAAGCGAAATCGGTCAGTCGTACTGATCGGAGGCGGCCGTGCCAAATTGGCCGCAATAAAGGCCGCGCTGACTGGGCATATTTTCAACCGAATGGTGACAGACAGCGAAACGGCTGAGGCATTGCTAGCCGAAGCGGATTTTACAGGTCTCAATGGTGATCATTCATTGTCTCGCTAGTTCTATTGATAAGGGGGACGCATGGGTGCCAAAACAGCTGTCCGCCAGTCCGAAAAAAGAATTAGGTTTTTTAGAATTCAAAAACGGACAACCATGGAAAACGGAATGAGACTCATGTTACGAGACACCGCTCCACTTGCAGCGTTTGTGGCTGTTGGGACTGATCTCTTCCTCATGCTCGACTTTTATCACGGTGCCGATAAAGCCGAGAGAGATCGTACTTGGACAAACTTTTGCCGAATTGTAGAAGGTCAATACAGTGATTCCGAAACAATCTTCGTTGGTGAACTACGCGGTGAAAGAGGCATGTTTTTCGACGGACCATCGGCGGACAACGGAGTCCGAACCCTTTCCTACTTATTGCGCGGCGTCTTTGGCTATCGTCCTCTTCCTGCCCAGGCAATGCCGGTTTTCGATCTCAATCCGCCGATTTGGTTGGGCACTCGTGAGATGGGACGTCTCCTCGACGTCTCAGGTACAGAAACCGAGAATTAAGACCTGGCTATGAAAATGCTTCATACACACCCACCGCAGAATACTGAGCGCATTCGAGCGTTCTGCCAGTCGGCCGGAGTTGAATATTGCTGGAGAGCGGCGCTGATTCATGTGGAAAGAATTCTCATTGAGTACGGAAAGGCGACTCCCCCATATGACGCATGGGAGATCTGCGCCCTGCGTGGTATCGAAGTTCAAACTACATACCTTGATGGATGCGATGCCCGGCTCTTGCCAGTTCGCGGAGGATATATCGCCGAAGTTCATTCGGAGCACAGCAGGGGGCGCCAGAGTTTCTCCCTATGTCACGAATTGGGACATACGCTTTTTGACGATGCTTCACGCGGAAGGGTCGAGTGCGACTCGTCGACTTTCGGTTGCAGGGACAAACTTGAAGAGAGTATCTGTGACTTCATCGCCTCGGAATTGCTCATGCCAAGAGATATTTTCGCTGCGGAAGTTGGAAAAAGAATTCCGAGCTGGAATGAGGTTTGTGGCCTCGCAGGAACATTTCAAGTGTCAAAGGAAGCTGCGATCAACCGAATAAGAGGGCTGGATCTTTGGGAGTGCGTCTATGTCACGCTGGGGCCGATCGTGATGAAAGGAGATTTAGAAACGTTCGCTTTGAAGTCCGTTCATCCTTGCAGGTCACTCGAGCAGCATCCGATCGGAACCGCTTATTTGGTTTATAGGGTCATCGAGTGGCTACATTCAGAAAAGCAACCCATTTTCAGGACGGAGGGACCCTCCGAAGTTGATCTTGGTTTGAGCACGCACGTATTGCTTTCCGGTCAGTACTTTTCGGTTGGTGGTATGCGATTTGCGCGACTTCTGGTGGTTAAGTCTCAGCCATCCTCAATATTAGGGTCGGGAACGCGCATGAAGTGTGGAGAGCAGCTTTCTCTATTTAATGGGAGACAAGAAAACTAAAATATCTACTTATGATCAAATCACAAAAACTTGTCGTTCTTGATGCGGGTGGCCAATATTGCCACTTGATAGCTCGCCGCTTGAGGCACGTCGGCGTGCACGCCGAGGTCAGACCTTGCAGCACCCGTAGTGCGGAGCTAAAGGAATACAGCGGCATCGTTATTTCTGGTGGCCCCGCAAGTGTCTACGATCCTGCTAGTCCCACCGTCGACAGACACATCTTCAGTCTCAGAGTCCCTGTACTCGGGATCTGTTACGGGCATCAATTGATGGCAGCGACTCTTGGGGGCAGGGTCGCCAAGGGTACGGTTGCTGAGTACGGGCCTGCAAGGTTGACCAAAACGACTTCGGATACGTTATTTAAGAATCTCAGGCGGTCTGAACCCGTCTGGATGAGTCATCGGGACACTGTGCTTTCAGTTCCCCTCGGGTTTGAAGTCATGGGCGAAACCGATTCATGTCCGATCGCTGCGATGGGAAATCATAAGAGTCGATTTTACGGAGTCCAATTTCATCCCGAAGTTGTTCACACAGAACGTGGCGAACAGATTCTAAGATCATTTGCATTCGACATCTGCAAGTGCGAAAAAAGACGCTGGAACCCCAAGCAACAGATAAACAAACTTGTCGCCGAGATTCAAGCGAAAGCTGCAGGGAGGAAGGTCTTCTTTCTTGTGAGCGGAGGGGTCGACTCGTCAGTTGCATTCACTCTCTGTGCGAAGGCGCTCGGCGGCGAGCGTGTCGTGGGACTCTACGTTGATACCGGCTTGATGCGAAAACAGGACCGAGCAGATGTTGAACGACTCATCTCTTCCTGTCATGCGACTATACACATACTGGATGCTCAAAATGAGTTTATCGAATTATTAAGGGATACGTACAATCCAGAAGAAAAACGACGTAAGATTGGCCAGAAGTTTGTGGAAATCCATGAAAGAGTACTTGGCGAATTACTAGGCGGATCACGAGACGAATGGATGCTGGGTCAAGGCACAATATATCCCGATACGATTGAATCGGGAGGCACAAAACTGTCTTCAAAGATAAAAACACACCATAACAGAGTAGAAAGCATCCAAGACTTGATTCGTGAAGGCAAGGTGATCGAACCTTTGTCTGAGTTTTATAAGGATGAGGTACGAGAGATTGGCCATGCACTTGGAATGGATAAGTCAATCGTTGACAAGCATCCTTTTCCTGGTCCTGGCCTTGCGGTTCGCTGTTTGGCGGCAAAGGCAGAAGGGAAGCTTAAAGAACATCCTGCCGTCTCGGCGCTTGCTTCCTCGTGTGGTCTTCGTGGGGCGCAACTGGCGTTGAAGACTGTGGGGGTAAAGGGTGACGAAAGGTGTTACCAAGAGGTAGCCATCCTGGCCGGAGATCCTCAAAATGTTGATTTTGCTGGCCTCTCGAATCAAATCACGAACGACTGTCCGGATATCAGTCGGGTTGTATATGTATTGACTAGAGACGATTTGAAATTCAGTGATTGGAGAGTTTTGGCGACAGATGTGAGGGCTGACCGCCTTGAACTGTTGAGAAGCGCTGACGACCTGGTCCATCGAATCGTTACTGATTATGATTCTCGACTCCTGGATCAGATTTGGCAGTTTCCAATTGTTTTGATACCGCTGATGCACTCGGAGACTGGATCCGAAAGTATAGTTCTGCGCCCAGTTGAATCTACCGACGGAATGACGGCAACTTTCAGTAAGCTTCCTATTGCTCTGCTTTCGAGAATTGCAAAAGAATTGCAGCGAGCTCTCAAGGTCGAGGTTTTGTACGACATCACCAACAAGCCGCCAGCGACGATCGAATGGGAATAAACGAGAAATTAGTAATCGCCCCTCCCAGGGTCGCGCCGAATTGTCCTTGTGTGTCTCGCCAAAACATCGTCCGCGTGGTTCCAGAAAATCGATCCCGCCGTCGATTTTGTAATTGGGCTATTTCCCCCAGTTCTCTGACGGCAACGACTTAGTGAGCCACTAACAACTACGAAATCTAGGATGTAGACAATTTTGTAAATGCCGTCGCACCCGAGATCCGCACATTTCAATTGCGTTCACCAAGCGCAGCGCAACAGGTTCATTATCAATCACTTCAGAACAATAGAATTTCGCAGATTTCAATAAGTCTCGGAATGTGGTTCGGGACCAGGAGGTCGAAGGTTCAAATCCTTTCGCCCCGACCACTTCCATCAGGGGTCCAACCCGGAGACATAGGTAACACAATGTACCGGCTACATAGGTAACACTTTTGGGCCGAAGGGATTTTCCAACGGTTCCAACACCCGGGTCGTTTCGTTAGAAATTAGCTCACGAAATTATATAGCCTTTTCCGTTCGTTAGCTAGAGAAGGTCAAACCGGGTCTGGGAAGGCTACATTACAGGCAATGTTCCGGCTGAGGTGCGTCGACCGCGCGTCCAGGAGGCAAAGCCATGAGCTCTTGCATTATCACATCCGAAATTTTCGATGATTTCTAGAAATGTGAGAGCCAGGCCCACGTCAAGACTCATCCTCATCGCGAGTCCAGAGGCAGTATCAAATCCGAGAGTATGACCAGCATGGCGGGAGGATATTGAATGTTCCCCTGCGTGTCGAGGAAGGAAAAGGAAAAATCGGAGTACTTGTAGTATCTCTCCCGAAAGCATTGCGGTCGGAGACAGGCGATGGCCGGGTCGTTGCTGCGAGCCAGGTCCAGCAGCGCCGTTTCAATCTTCGCGATGCCGGGGTGAAACGGGGCAAGCAGTCCCCAAGAATAAATGGCGCCGATTGTATTGCAACTGTGACTGCGGTCAGCCATGTCGCAATAACGCGATGGGGAGATGCCATAACCGGAGCGTCCCAGGTAGCCCACGCGGTACCAGCCGTCATTGCCATCGAAATAATTCGTGAAAAGCGGCTTTTTGTAATCACCCTCGAAGACGTGGTAGGCATATTGGTTGCCGATATACTCGAGGTCTTCTTTTTTTGGGAAATCGACGCCAGTTGCCGGACGGTTGTCGTACAGGGTGCGCAGAAGCACGGGCACGACATTGAAGTGGCCGATATCCCAGCTCGCGCCCTTGACTTTGGCTTTGTCGGCAGGGGTGGGAACTTTCTCGCCGTGATAGCCCGCATATGCGAAGTCGTCGTGCCAATCATAATCGCCGTCGAAGTAGGTTGCGCAGGTGCGGCCCTGGGAGTCCTTTGTGAGGGTGCGCGAAAATTGGAAGCGGTCCACGCCGACTTTGATCAAGTCCTTTAGCTTGGCGAGATTATCGCTGGACAGGGCCACCAGCTTGGGATCCGCTGCATAGGCGCCTAAAACCGAGGCTGCGGCAGTCACGACGCCGATTTCTTCTTCGCTCATGTTCGGTCTTCGGAGATTTGCTGTCCTGTGATTCATTTGGTCGCGCATCTCCTGAGCAATATCTAGACGGAGGATGTGGTCGATTACGAGGATGGGGACATATTCGGCGGCAAACTGCTTCATGGCCGGAGTTCTCTCGGCTGGATTCAGCCTGGCGATGAGTTCCAGCAGGCTGGCAACGGGAACGAAATATTCTTCGTTGCAGAGATAGCATTCACGCAAGAGCACTCCGCCGTCAGAATCGGCCCACCAAGCCAGAGTACGCGTGGAATCGGGCCCCCACTCCGGACCCAACTGCCTTTGCTTTATTTCGGGAGAAGTGGTCTTCCTGAGATCGCCGAGGGTGGTGAAATAGGAGTGCAGAAACGTGGAGTAAAATTTCGCGAGCTCATCGGCGAGAGGCACCTCGTGATAGGTTCTGGCAATGCTGACGCCGAGCGCGCCGCCGATGTTGGTAAACGAGGCGTAGTAGGCGATCCCTTTGTAAAATTCAGGAGGCAGTTTGGGCTTCAGATGCCACTCACGGGCCTGCGGATCCCAAGTCATTCCGCCACTGTAAAAGAGACCGGGGCGGCCTTTCGCCTCCCACCCTTGGTCCATATAGGATTTAGTGTCAATCGTCTTCCCGTTTACAACGAAGGAATGAACGAGAGTGACGAACTCGTCGCCGGATGCAGGCAGTTGGTCGGAGGGGGGCGGCGAAGCAAGCAGAAGAGAGGTCGATGTTGTGATCAAAACTGCGATGGGCAGAAAGCGCTTCCCGAAGATGAGCATAAGACCAGCAAGTGTAATATAGCGGCGTGGGCATAAAATTAATGCGAGACAAAAATTTGCGGAACAGGCTGCAGGGAGAGTGCTTTGTAAAGAAAAGTTGGGCGCGACGCGGGAGACGGTTAGGCCGATTGCAGGCTAGGCCCCTAGGGCAGACGAGAAGTCAAGTAAGAGACACCTCTTCGAGCTCCGGGTGGCGCATTTCTGGGATGGACCCTTCAGCGGAAGAATGAAAATTACGGACGTTGACGGCGGCGCGGGCGCCAACGCCGAACCACAGCCAGAGAAAGCCGTTGAGAAAGGGCGTCCCAAACGTTCCCATGCCGACGTTCATGACCAGGGCGAGGACCCCCATCGTAAAAGTAGCCTCGAGAACTGCTCTGTGTGCGGGAAGTTGCGCCCAGGAAAGAGAATCCAGACGGCGGGCAGCCTGCCTTCCCTTGCGGATCAAGTACAAGGGATACAGGTAGTAAGCCAGGAAGACCAGAAGACCAACAATCCCGAATCTGCGAAGAACAGAGAGATATTCACTGTCGACATAGGTGCCCGGGCCCGCTCCGCCCCACAAGTAGGATTTCGCTGGTCCATGGCCGATAACAGGCGATTTCAGGAAATCGGACCATAGGATGGGGAACAGCCAATCCAAGCGCTGTCGGAGAGAATCCACTTGAAGGGGATCGCTAAGGGTTTGATAACGTTGCAAATTGCGGGAGTTGCTTCTGCCGACGGCGAGGTAGGTCCACACTACAATAGGAATCAGGACAAGCGCGAGAGCCAACCTGGGAAGGTTGCGACGAGAGGCGAGAGACCCGGGGGCAAAAATCATAAGGAGACCGAGAGCGAGAGTCAGGAGGCCGTAGCGAGAGCCGGTCATAACAAGGGTGACCAAACAAGAGAAGGCCACCAGACCGTAATAGAGGCGGCTACCGACACGCACGAGGAAAGCAAGCGCCAGAAGCACGACACACCAAGTCATCAGAATGCCGAGAGAGTTGGCATTCCCAACCGTGGCGTAGACACGGCCCGCGTACATGAGATCTTCGTCGACGTGTCCGCTGCTCGAATAATAAGGATTCAGCTTGTAGGAGAATCCCAAACTGAGGAATTGTCCCCAGGCATAACAGCAGACGAGAACAGCCGCGAAAGAGAACCAAGCCAACAAGCGGCGGAGAGCGGATTCGGAGAGGGCGGCTTCATAAGCGATGGTGAAGAAAGCAACATGCATCCAGGCCTTGGGGAGTTCGTAATAGTCGTTGAAAACTACGGGATGCCCGAGGATGGCGGCGCCGTAAGCAAGGGAGACAAGGTTGCAAGTGAAGTAAAGGAGACCGACGAGAAACATACCATTGGGGCGAAAAGGGCGCGCGATGCCTGCCAGGAGAAGCCAAATATAGACCGCTAGCACGACGGGAATCAGGAGTTCCTCGATCTTGAAATAGGGCAACGAGGAGCTGATGACAATCGCTGGGGCAGTAATGGAGAGACAGATCATGCTGATGACGGCGGTCTGCCCAAGGCGCGGACGCAGCCTTTTTTTGTCAAGCTCGTTCATGCGATTTCGTGGGCTGCGGCGGCTCTTAAGTGGCGCGGTCAATCGCAACCGCGCCTCCCCGGGCGATGAGGACACCCCATATCAAGGTCTGTGATTTCGTAGTGACCATGACCAGTAAGAGGCCGATCGCGTTCCTCAGGCGGGGCTTTCCCGAGACTCCAAAAGCCGAGATGTCTACTCGAGCCAAACCACAAGTTTAGGAGGATGTTGACGAGGCTTTGTTGCTGCTGTGTGACAATTTGAGCAAAGTCCTTAAACATTCGGGAAATGGATGTATCTTCTGTGGTGGCAAGGGTTTGACGGCGGTTGGCAGTCTGCGAGAGGGTCGGAAATTGGGTGAGCGATTGCCTTCACCTCCGGAATACATTACAGACGGGCCACTTTTCGACGGTCCAGTTTTAACTTCTCTTTCATTTGCTGCTAACAATGCGGGGCTAGTGTGCACCTACACCGCTCGAAGAATAAAGCCGTCGTCCCCCGTCAGGTCTGTGTACGCGGCGGGAGAACCCAAGCTCCGGCCACCTTCGGAACGGCGCAAGCATGTAAGTGACAGGGCGAAGCTGTGTCTTCGCACGATTACCGAAAAGAGGTCGCGGCTTTGGGAGAAGAAGAGGTGACGAGAGCTTGGTACGCCGTATACACGAAATTTCACCACGAGAAGTCCGCTGCCAACTTGCTGGAAAATAAGAATTTCGAGGTATTCCTGCCCGTGTACCGGTCAGTCCACCGCTGGAAAGACCGGAACCAGATGGTGATTTTGCCGCTTTTCCCGTGCTATCTCTTTTTGAAAACCGAACTGGAGCGGAAGTTAGATGTTTTGCGGACCGCCGGAGTTCAGTGGATCGTCGAGAATGCTGGAGAGGCTTGCTCGATTCCCGAGCCGGAAATCGAAGCGGTGCGCAAGATTTGTTGCGTTGGCACGCGTATTCAGCCTCATCCATTCCTGAAACAGGGCGATTTAGTACGCATCCGAAAAGGCCCTCTTCTAGGAATGGAAGGATATTTCGTGCGAACAAAGGGTAAGTATCGCGTGGTTGTATCTGTAGAGCTCGTGTGCAAGAGCGTTGCTGTTGAAGTTGACCTCGCCGACGTGGAATCGATGAATGCAAGCCGCAGAACTCCCGCCCCCGCGAGCGCGATCATCGAGAAAACGGCCTGAGTGGCACCAACCGGCGAAGCGAGCAATTCTGGATTGGAAGACAGAATGGAACCGAATGGCGAAGTAATCTTATCCCCGGCGAAAAATCCACGCCGAGTAGAGGGGCACGCCCAAGCCTTAGGGCTTACAGGCGCCGATTCTCTCTCCTCGCTTTCGTGGGAACAGGTGATGAGAGTTCTGCGAAGCCACCGGTGGTTCCTGGTCGCCAGCATCGGCGGGATCATACTGGCGACGACTGCCGTCGTCTTTTTGATGCGCAATGTCTACCAACCCATGGCGAGTCTGGAAATCGATCCGATCGTGGGGGGTATCAAAGCGTTGAAGGACGTTGAGACTCCAGGTTCGGAAGCGGGTGATCAAGATTACCTGGAGACACAGGTGCAGATTTTGCGGAGCGATGGGCTGGCGATGCGCGTCATCCGCAAGCTGCAGCTCGATCGGAACAGCGAGTTTGTAGGCAAAAAGGAATTGGCCTCGGCAAACGCTTCTCGATATTCGCGTTCTTCAGCGGAGCCGGGTGGCGAGAACGAGAACACGCTAGCGGAGGAGCAGCTCGAGCTTGCGGAACCGACACCAGCCGAGGCAATCGCGCTGCGAGCATTCCACAGCAAGCTCTCGGTTGACGAGATTCGCGGGAGCCGGATGGTTGTGGTGAGCTTCGCGAGCCACGATCCGCGCCTGGCGCAAAACGTGACGAACACGTTGGTGACGCAATTTATCGAACAAAATTACCGCAACCGATATATCGCCACCATGGGCGCGTCGGAGTGGCTTTCGAACCAGCTTAACGACTTGCGACAAAGGGTGTCGGAGTCGAACCGGGCCGTCGCGGACTACCAAAAAAGATATGGTCTCGTGGAATCCGATGGCCACAACATTCCGCTCGGGGGGCTAATGGCGGAAGTGAGCAAACAACTGGGCGATGCGCAGGCGGACAGAATCCAGGCGGAAGCGTACGTGCGGATGATTGACCTGGGGCAGCAAGAGGCCATCCCTGCCCTGCGGGATGACACGGTCCATCAGAATTTGCAAACCCATTATGCCGACGCGAGGGCGCAACTCGCGGAAGCGCGCACGATTTATGGAGACGCCAATTCCAACGTGAAGAAGCTGCAAAACGAAGTGGAAGAGTTGGCGGCGCAGGTCAATGCCGAACGGTTGCGTCTGATAAACCGGCTGCGGAGCGCGTACGCGGCGGCGCAGGCGCGCGAAAAAATGATGACGGAATCGCGCGAAAAACTGCAAGCAAGGATGGGAGACGAGAGCTCTCACCTGGTCGAGTATCAAACATTGAAGAATGAAGCCATGGCGAACGCCCAGCTCTATAACACGCTGGAGACACGCCTGAGGGAGGCCGGAATCTATGCAGGGCTGCGGTCCGGAAACATCCGGATCGTGGATATGGCTCCGCGGCTTCTCGATGCGACGAGCCCCCACCGGAAACTGATTATCGCCGTGGGAGGAGTACTTGGGACTTTGCTGAGCCTGACTTTCGTGTTCCTGCGGGAGAGCTTCGACAACACCATTCGGATTCCCGATGACATCCGGAATTGGTTGAGCCTTCCCTCGCTGGCGGTTTTGCCAAGAATAACGGAGGACGTCGCAAATATTCGGCATGGAATGTCAGAGGGTGGCAATCCACTGAATCTTGGAATGTCCGCGCCGCCGGTGGCCGTCTATCCGAAGCTATTTTGGAACAAGACGCGCACGGCGGAAGCGGAAGCCATTCGCGCCTTGAGAACCTCGTTTATGGTGTCGTCCTGGGCCCATCCGCCACGCGTGGTATTGGTGTCTTCCGCCACGGCCGGTGAGGGAAAGACGACAGTGGCGATCAATCTTGCCAGCGTGCTTGCTCAACAGGGCAAGACTTGCCTGATTGAAGGAGACCTCCGGCGGCCGATGATCGAGCTAGCGATGGGATTGAGCGCGCATGCAGGTCTGGTGGAAGTTTTGAACGAGAAGGCGACGGTGGACGAAGCAGTCATCTCCTCGAGCGAAGTTCCGGGCTTGAGCTTCCTCCTGATCAAATCCGTGCCGGAGAATCCGTCGGACCTGCTGGCTTCGGGACGGATGGCGAGCGTCATTAAGAGCTTGCGCGAAATGTTCGAGTATGTGGTCATCGACTCACCGCCGGTCATCCCGTTTTCCGACGCGCGGTCGCTGGCATTCTCGTGTGACGCGGTGATCTTGGTCAGCCGGTATGGATTCACAACCCGGCGTTCGATTACGCTCAGCGCGGAAATGTTCAGCGAGATGCAGGTTCCGCTGATGGGAGTGGTTTTGAATGATATGGACATGACGTCCGCGGATTTTCACTATTTTAATTACGGATACAGTTGGCGAAAGACGGGAAACCTGGCGGACTATGGGGGAAAACAAACACCTCTCGTGCCGCCCCAAGCAGGTGGCGGCGATTCTGGAGGAGAAAGAGCGAAGGGGGCACATGCCTGACGACGCTGTTCGAAAAGTACAGCGGGCGCCCGGGAATGTGCCTGAGATTTTTGCAGAATGCGGAGTTTCTGTCATGAGGAATAGACATTTCACATTGAGAAGGCTTGCGGGAGCGCTGCTTGTCAGTATGGCATTGATTCCTTCGGCGGCATGGGCACAGACGAGCTCGAGAAGCGATGAGAAGTCGCCCAAAACGTCGATTGCGGAAGACTATAAGATCGGCGCCGGAGATGTGCTCGTCGTTTCGGTGGCAGATGCTCCGGAATTTGGAGGCAAATTTCGAGTCACCGACTCGGGTGTGATTGAAATCCCCGGCATCTCAGCACCGATCCGGGCGGAGGACCAGAGCGTCACGGAACTCGCACATGCCATCCGTGGAGCTCTGATGGAAGCCAAACAACTGCGCGATCCGCTCGTGAGCGTTTACTTGGACGAATTTCACGGCCGGACGGTCACCGTGCTTGGTGCCGTGGCAAAACCTTCCGTGTACCCCATCGTGAAGCGGACGAACGTTCTGGAAGCATTATCTTTGGCGGGCGGGGAGCTGCCGAATTCAGGAAACACAGTGACGATAGTGAGAGGGCCAGCAAGCGCAGAATCCACGGGCACGGCGGTTGGCTCCGTGCAAATCGTTCGAATGACCGATCTATTAAGCGGCCATGACGCTTCCTCGATCCCGGAAGTGAAGAATGGTGACGTGGTGAGTGTTTCGCCGGCGCAGGTGATTTACGTAGTGGGAGCGGTTACCAAGCCGGGCGGGTACACGATGGCCGACCCGAGTTCGGGCGTCTCCGTGGTTCAGGCTGTGGCCTTGGCCGAAGGGCTTAAATCGGTTGCAAGCCGCCATGGGCTGATCGTGCGGCAGTCAACAAGCGACCAAGCTCGAGTCGAGATTCCTGTGGATGTGGGCCTGATGATGGCAGGAAAAATTACAGATGTACAGTTGGCTCCCAACGACATACTGTACATCCCCACCAGCGGGGGAAGGCAAGCTCTGAAGGCCCTGGGAGAGGTGGCCATGGCGGCAGCAAGCGGCGTGGCAATTTATGGCCTCGGGTACCGAGCTGCGGGTGTCACTCCGTAGTCCCACCTTTAGTCTGTTTGCCGAGCAGGTTCGGTTCGAGACGGGTAAAGATCAGCCATCGCTTCTCCCAGCAAACCTTGATTGCAGCGCGCGGCTTCATCTTGCGGTGGCCGTTATAGGGCATACCTCCAACTGTGAAGTTCCGCCGGCTTTCGATTTCTCGGATCTGAAGACTCGGTTCGCCACGATTCGAGAAAAGGTCAGTGGAAATTTCTGGACCCGCGCTGCCTGCAGAACTGAGGACCTGCAGACTGTCAGTGGCATAGTTAGCGCACCGGAGGCTCCTGTTGCGAGGAAGAAATCCTCCAAGGGAATTGCAGCGGTCGCGCGATAGGGCAAAGCGTGGCCGCGGGGAAAGGCCTCAGCCGGCCAGTTCGGAGGAAGTGACGATGCCGGGAAGAAAGCACGGGCGGCGGCCTCGATTGGCGCTCAATGGGCTCGAATATTTCTGCCGAAGGTATTCGAGTCTACTCAATGGTGAGCGATGGGATGTTCCTTACCGGCCTCCGACGAGCGCGGTCAATTTGGCCGCGCGGTTCACGGATGTAGCGCGATGCGATCTGGGGTTTTCCTATAACGGCCGGATCACTATGGGCAAGTTCTTGCGAGTCGCGCGTGCACTCGGGAAAACAAAGATCATTATGGTATGGTGCGGAAGCGATGTGCTCTTCGCCAAAGACGAGTTCGCCCAAGGGCGCTTGGACCCTTGGGTCACGCAGCGTGTGCACTGGGCTGTCTCTCCCTGGATGGCGGAGGAGGTCCGCTCGCTCGGCGTCGACTGCGAACATGTTCCGGCCGCACAATTCGTGTATCTTGTGAAGAATCCCAAGCCTCTCCCGAAGAAGTTTTCTGTTCTTTTGTTCGTCCGGGATGCGGACAGGACCCAATTGTACGGCTGGGACCGAATGGTGGAGGTCGCCCAAGAGCTCCCTCATATCCAGTTTAACCTCCACGGTTTGCCTGAGGGACAAACGCTTGTCGGCCCCCCCAACATAAAGGTGCATAACTGGACGAACGATTTTACTCCATGGCTTGAACAGTCAACCGTGGTGTACAGACCAGTGCGCCATGATGGACTTTCCGTCACGGTTTTGGAGGCCCTTTCGCACGGGCGCCACGTCATTTATTCCTACCCGCTACCCGGGTGCTTTCATGCATCGAGTGCGGCCGATGCGCGCAATGAACTGGAACGTCTCCACGCGGCTCACGAGTCCGGGACGCTCGCACTAAACGAAATTGGCAGGGACTACGTAGCCGCGAATCATAGTGCCGATTTCGCGCGCTCAGAACTCCCCAGGCGCTTCGAAATGATGTTGTCCTAGAACCAGTAGCGACGTAGATGAAAATTCTGGTGACGGATGGCGAGTACAAACATGCGCTCGGAATCGTACGAAGCCTGGGCCGACAGGGCCATCAGGTCAGCGTGCTGGTTCAAAGGCAGCGGGCGCTTGCCGCTCGCTCAAAATTCTGTTCCGGTGTCGAAGTCGTTCCTGAGCTGACCATCGAGAATTTCGCAGATGTTGTTTCGAGGGTGTTGGAGCGGACGAAATACGACTTGTTGATGCCAGTGGGCTTTGGCTCAACCCTCGCAGCAGCGAGGCACAAAGAAAAATTAACCAAGCTGACCCACGTGGAGGTTGCGGAGGCCTCCAAAATCAAATTTGCTGCCGACAAGAAGCTCGTTCGTGAGATGGCACTGCGATTGGGGTTGCATGCGCCCGCCTCGATCTATCCGTCGAGCGCCGAGGAAGCGGAGGAGTTGGCTGGCAAACTGGAGTATCCCGTGGTTTTGAAGCCGGCGAGCGAGGGACTTCCCAAGGGTATTCGGATTGTGAGATCGCAAAAAGAAATCATGGCTAGTTTTGAGAGTTTGCGGGCCACTTGGCCCATCTCTTGCAGCGAGCTTCCGATGATTCAAAGCTTCGTCGATGGATACGGTTGCGGCTTCTTTGCCCTCTATCAAAACGGAGTCTGCAAACGTATCTTCATGCACCGAAGAATCCGTGAGTACCCACCGGATGGCGGAGTGAGTTGTTGTGCCGAGAGCTTTTACGACGCGGAACTGAAGGAAGTGGGTATCAAACTGCTCGATGCCATGAACTGGCACGGTGTGGCCATGGTGGAATTCCGCTACGATCCAGTTCAAAAGAAATATACGCTGCTGGAAGTCAATCCAAAATTCTGGGGATCGCTGGATTTGGCGCTAGCCGCGGGAGCGGATTTTCCCCGCTATCTCTGCGAAATGGCGAGTGGAGAAAATCTTTCTTACGCGGAAGATTACTGCAGGCCACTGCGCTATCACTGGCCATTGTCAGGGGAGATTCAACATTTGTTCAAGCGTCCAGAAGCTTTCGGTGCCATCGCCGCGGACCTCTTGAACCCTCGGGTCGCATCGAATTTCTGGTGGAGCGATTGGGGTCCGAATGCGGCAGAAATCTACGAGGTGCTGGGAAGCTTACGAAGAAGGATGTTGAAGGGCTGAAACATGGGAATCCGCTGCCTGTTCCACATACATACTCGCCGCTCTTTCGATTCACTCCTCTCACCAGCCACCATTCTGGCCCGAGCGCGAAGTATGCAGACAGATCTCTTGATCGTCACGGATCATGAATCGAAGCGAGGTTCAGACGATGTCGCGAAGCTCGCGGGAGGAAATCCGCGGTTTGTCGTGAGGGCGGGCGAATACAAAACTGAGAAAGGTGACCTGATCGGGCTTTTCCTGAAGGAAGAAATTGCCTCTCGCGATTCCCAGGAAGTGCTCGGACAGATTCACAGTCAGGATGGACTTGTAGTTTTGCCCCACCCCTTCAAAGGACACAAGCTGGATGACGAGCTGCTGTCGCAAGTGGACTTGATCGAAGTAAATAATTCGCGTTGCTCCGAGTTACAGAACAATTCCGCGGCAAGCCTCGCGGAGAGACTTGGAAAACCCCAGATGGGGGGATGTGACGCACACTGCGCGGGAGAAATTGGCGCCGTCGTGACTGAGTTTAATTGTGAGGCGCCCATCGACGAACGCGGTCTGCGTGCCATGATGCTCTCAGCTCCCCGGAAAATTTTTGCAAAGAAAGTCTCGCGCGCCTACCAGCCGTACAGCCAATTGATTAAGGCGTGGAAAACTCGCAATCCATTGCTCTTCGCGTACCAGATGAAACAACTCGCGGGAGTTCTGGCAAGGGAAGCGTTTTCACAATGAAGTCCACCGGAACGAGACGCCAAGAGGTTCCGAACTGGAGAGTTGCCCGAGCTCCCATCTCCGCACCGGTTCTGCAAAGACCGATGGTCTTCACGCCCGAAGCACGCCGCTACGGTATTGGGGAAATCGCGAAACGCGCGGGTGTTTCGGCGGCATTGAGCAAGACTTGGCGCATTGAAATCAGCGATCATTCCGCAACCATTTATTTGGACGCCAGCGGAAAGAAAAGAATTGCATTTCCGGTGCATTCCGAGCCGGATAGCACACCGAATACAGCAGGATTCGGCACAACTTCGCGGGCGGCCTGGGCTTATCCTCCGGGCGGGAACCTACGCGATGCGATTCCCGAGTTCGTCGTTCCATTTGTGGGCCGAGACAAGGCCAATGGAAACCCTCCAATATTTGCTGCCAGCGATCCCGAAACCATCCGTTTCAACTTTGATCTTCCTGCCGCCACCCTGCTTACCCTGACTCGTCTGGAAGAAACTGTCATCGACGAGAGGGATATCCACGGGCGCTTCCCCGCAAGCAGAAGCATCGCGGCGACGGAAAACTTTCTGCATCGGCCAATTGTCGACGAATATGGGTTTGCTCTGGAACAGGCGCTGCAGTGTCTGCTGCCTCAGTGGTCTGCCGTGCGCAAACCCTTCCGAGTCAAATTGAGCCACGACGTGGACGAGGTAGGCATTCCATTTTCCCTTCGGAGTACGGTGGGCCATACCTTGCAGCGCCGCAGGCCGGGAGCCACCCTTCAGGATTTTATTTCTCTGGTTACTGCCCGCAAGCCAGCTTACTTGGAATCGGTTCAAGAGATGGCGAAGCTCTCGGCCCATTACGCGCTGGATTCAGCTTTCTATTGGAAAGCAAGTCCCGCTGGAAAGCGCGACAGTGGCTATGACCTCGGGAATGCCAAGATTAGGGAAACACTCAGCTGGTTGAATGACAGCGGTTTCGAAAGCGGGGTTCACCCGGGCTATGAAACTTTCCGTTCCGAAAAAAACCTGCGCTGCGAAATTGAGAAATTAAGGCAATGCATCGGAAGGGATGAACTTGGCGGGCGGCAGCACTACCTGCGATGGCTGCCCGAAACCTGGCATCACTGGGAAGCGTGCGGGCTCGCATATGACAGCAGCGTAGGTTTTGCCGAGCAGATTGGTTTCCGGGCGGGCACCTGCGTCCCATATCGCCCATGGCTCTGGGAGAAAAACCGCGAAGCGCGGCTTCTGGAGATCCCCCTCCTCGTGATGGACCGCACGCTTGCGTATTACATGAAGCTTTCACCTGAGGAGAGTTTTGTACGCGTGCTGGAGTGTGCGGAAAAATGCCGAGCCGTGGGTGGAGTGTTCACGATGCTCTGGCATAACGAAGCGCTCCTCGACCCAGTCTACGGCGATCTGTATTCTCGTTTACTGGAGCACCTTTCCGGCGCTGCTCGATTTGATTGGCGCGCCCAGAACTGACTCGAATGCGGTGGTTGAGGTCCTTTTAATCATATCCCGCAATCTGGAGCCTCAAAATCCCTGACGTTCGCGTCAAGCGAAAACGAGTCGTCTCTATGGGAACTCATCGAGCAACTCCCAAAACCAGGTGGGTGAGCATTGTCGGCGCTCGCCCGCAGTTTGTCATGCTTGCGCCGCTCTGCCGGGCCATCCAGGAGCACAACCGAAATTTTCCCTCTGACGAGATCGACCACCAAATTATTCAAACCGGCCAGCATTATGACCGGGAGGTGGCGGGACTATTTTTCGACGAGCTGAAGATAGACGCACCCCAGTATAACCTTGGGGTCGGTTCCGGCTCGCATGGCACGCAACTCGCGCGGATGCTCGCCCGCCTGGAGCCGATTCTTCGCACCCAGCAACTGAGTTGGGTCATTCTCTCCGGGGACACCAATTCAACGCTTGCTGGTGCGCTGCTGGCGGCGAGGCTCAACCTGCCAATCGTGCACATCGAAGCCGGATGCCGCAGCGGGGACCTCCGCCAGCCCGAGGAACAAAACCGCATCGTAACCGACCACCTGAGCCAGTTACTGCTGGCCGCTTCAAACAGAAGTGCCGAGACACTTTGCCGTGAGGGCATCGGCGGGCCTGATGATCCAAGGAAACGCCGCGTTGCCATGGTGGGAGACATACTACTCGACGCCGTGATCCAGAACTTGGACCATTCCATGGAAGACGCTCAACTCTATCTTGACGAGTTCGGCCTTGCGAGCAAGGAATATTATTTGCTGACACTGCACCGCGCGGAGAACGCTGACGATCCCGATCGTTTACGCGGGATTCTAGAAGGAGTCGGCAGTCTAAAGAGTCCTGTACTTTTTCCTGTACATCCCCGCACGAAACGGATCTTCGCCGAACAAGGCATTTCTCCCAACGGCAACATCAAGTGCATCGAACCACAGGGTTATTTTGAAATGCTTGCCTTCGAAAAGCATGCGCGCAAAATTTTGACGGACTCGAGCGGAATTCAAAAGGAAGCGTTCTATCTGGGCGTGCCCTGCCTCACGTTGCGAGAACGCACGGAATGGGTCGAAACGGTCGAGGCCGGCGCCAATCGCCTCGTCAGGGCGGTCCCCGAAGAGATCCGAGCGTCGGCATTCGAAGAGTGTGCCGCGGATTGGAAGGGATTTGCTCCCTACGGAGACGGGACCGCCGCACAGAAAATTGTCGCGGAACTGCTGGCATTTGCCGGCTGAGCCAGGTTCCGTCCTACCGCCGCAATAAGCGGTCTAGTTCTACAAAACACGCGAAGAAAAACAGGAAGCCTTCTCTAAGCAGATATCGTATGCCGACTTTTAGCGTAGTCCACATGACCTCGGTTCACTCCGCCATGGACCACAGAATTTTCAGGAAGGAATGCCGGTCACTGGCCAGGGCCGGATTTGACGTGACAGTCATCGGACCGCATCCGCAGGATGCCGTCGAAGAACTAGTGCGCATCAAGTCCGTCAAAAAACATACGTCCAAGCTCGCGAGAATGACCCGAACCGTCTGGAACGTCCTCCGGGAAGCGCAGAAGAGCAACGCCGACATTTATCATTTCCACGATCCCGAGCTGATACCTGTAGGCCTGATTCTCCGCAGTCGCGGCAGAAGAGTTATCTACGACGTTCACGAGGATTTCCCAAGAGACATTCTGTTTAAAGCCTATCTGCCGCGTTGGAGCCGACGCTTCCTCGGCTGGCTAATGGAATTGCTGGAAGCAGCGGCATGCAAACGATTTTCCGCGATCGTCTGCGTCACGCCGGCGATCAGCGAGCGGCTACAGTCCGCAAACTCGATGACGGTCACGGTCTACAACTACCCCTACCCCCAGGAACTGATCAGCGAGAATTCATCCCCTTGGGAGAGCAGGCAACTTGCGGCAGCCTACGTGGGCACAATTACACCCCAAAGAGGCATCTTGGAAATGGTGCAAGCCATCAGCTACTTGCCTGATTCCTTGGGCGCCACGCTGGAGATTGCCGGCGACATAGTTCCCGAAGAGGTTAGGAAACTCCCTGGGTGGTCCCGCGTGCGGTTCCATGGCGCGTTGGACCAGCTCAGCACCTATCGACTGCTTCGCAACGCTCGAGTCGGCCTCATCTGCATGCATCCCATACAGACCTTTGTGGATTGCATGCCGGTCAAAATCTTTGAATACATGGGGGCGGGCCTGCCCGTGATTGCCTCGGATTTCCCACTGTGGCGGGAAATGCTCAGTGGAATTGATTGCGCCCTTTTTGTCGATCCCTTGGATCCGCGGCAAATTGCCCGCGCGATCGAGTACCTGCTTACGAATCCGGAGCAAGCCGAAGAAATGGGACGGCGCGGACAAGCTGCAGTCGCCAAACAATTCAACTGGGATACACAAGCCAGAAAACTGGTGAATCTATATTCCACTCTTGCGAGCAGCCCATGTGCGGGATAGCTGGAATCGTAGCCCCGAAAGGATTTGAACCGTCTGTGCTTATAGCGATGACTCATCTGATCCGCTATCGTGGGCCGGATGGCTATGGTTTCAGCTTTGTCGGGCGCGGAGAAGCGGCTGGGGGCGAAATCATCCACAATGAAGATCGACAGCCTCGCAATCAAACTCCCGTTGTAGGACTGGGCAACCGGCGTCTAGCCATTCTAGACACTTCCTCGGCTGGCGATCAGCCGATGCAGATCGAGGACCACAGCTTTTGCATCACTTATAACGGTGAGATTTACAATTACAAGGAAATCCGCCAGGAATTGGAGCAGGCTGGTCATCGTTTCCGCACTGGCACGGATACAGAAGTCATCCTGCGCTCTTATCAGCAGTGGGGACAGGACTGTCTACTGCGTTTTAACGGAATGTGGGCTTTTGCGCTTTGGGATAACGCCAAGCAAAGACTCTTTTGTTCGCGCGACCGATTTGGGGTGAAGCCTTTTTACTATGCCCTTTACGACGGCAATTTTTACTTTGCCTCGGAGATCAAGCAGATCCTTCAAGCTTCCTCAATGCCTCGGCGCGCGAACTCTCAAGCCGTGCTCGCCCTTTTGGAATGGGGCCTCGCCGACCACTCGGCGGAAACTTTTTTCGAGAACATCCAGCAGCTGCCGGGCGGCTATACGCTAACCCTTGATTTATCCGATTCGCTCTCGCCTTTTGTCCAGCGCTACTGGGAACTTCAGATCAAGCCACAAACGGATCTCAGCCCAGCCGAGGCCACGGAAGAGTTTCAGTACCGATTTAAGCAGGCCGTGAACATACGCCTGCGAAGCGACGTGCCTGTAGGCGTTTCTCTGAGCGGTGGATTAGATTCCTCGGCTATCCTTTGCCAGGCTAAAGAGCTCGCTCCGGGCACACAGTTTCAAACCTTCTCGGCTTGCTTCGAGGATCGCGCGATTGACGAACGCGAATACATGGTGGCGGCGGCGACAGCCACCGGAAGCCTGAGCCACCCGACATTTCCGAAGGGGTCTGAATTTTGGGAAAGCATCCAGTCCTTGGTTTATCACCACGATGAACCGCTGGGTGCGGCGAGGACGTTTTCCCAGTGGCTCTTGATGCGCAGTGCGCGGAAGCAAGGAATTCCCGTTGTCTTAGGCGGGCAAGGCGCGGATGAAGCGCTATGCGGATACCAAAAATATCGGTACTTTTATTTCTGGCATCTCTTCCGCGACCGCAATCCCAGACTTTTTCGAGAGCTCCTGATGTCCTGGCGCTATGGCACCAGCACGCACGAGCGGTTGGCTTCGGCTGCCCGATACTTGCCAGGAACGCTCCGCCGGGCGTTCTCTCCGGCTGAACGCCTGTGCAACGCTGACTTTCGAAGGAACGTCAATTTCGTCGGAAAGAAACCCGGCGCTGCGGGAAGTATCGCGGAGCGCCAGAAAATTGATTTGACTTACTCCAGTATTCCGGCTTTCTTGCGCCACGAAGACAGGAATTCCATGGCGCACTCCGTGGAATCTAGGCATCCCTTTCTTGACTACCGGCTCGTGGAGTTCGCCGTGAATTGCCCGCCAGAATTTAAATTGCGCGACGGTTGGAGCAAATGGATTCTCCGCAACGCCATGAAAGGCATCTTGCCGGAAAAGGTCCGCTTGCGCAGGACAAAACTGGGCTTTGACGCTCCCGATGCGACTTGGATGCGCTTAGGGCTGCAGAACGGATACCGTGGGCTCTGGGATACTCCCAAATTACGTATGGAAAGGTTTCTCCACGGGAAAAACCTCGCGCGTGAGTGCAAGAAATTCCTAAGCGGCGCATCCTCCGCGCTGCCTGCAAATTCTCTTTTTCTGGCCGTTTCGTTGGAATTATGGGCGAAGGTCCTGAATGTTTCTTAAGCGTTTGTGAGAGTCTCCCGGCTCCGGCGAATCATTCTGGCTCCCGAAGACCTGAGAGTATCGATTTTCGAGGAATCTAAACCATGGCAACTCCTGCAACCGCAACTGTCTTGCCCTTCCACCGCGCTCTGATCGAAGAAGAAGAAATACGCGGCGTGGTCGAGGTGCTCCGGAGCGGCTGGTTAAGCACGGGACCTCGTGTAAAAGAGTTTGAAGCCGGATTCGCGAAATATATAGGCGCCAGCCATGCCGTGGCATTCAATTCATGCACTGCGGCTCTTCATCTTGCTTTGGCGGCGATCGGTCTCACGGAGGGCGATGAGGTCATTCTTCCCACGATGACCTTCGCGTCGTCAGGAGAGGTAGTCCTGTATTTCAAGGCTCGGCCTGTGCTGGTCGACAGCCAAAAAGGAGGTTTTCACGCCGATCCCGAGCAAATTGCCGGGGCGATCACCGGTCGCACGCGAGCTATTCTTCCTGTTCATTATTCCGGTTATCCGTGCGAGATGGACCCCATTCTGGACATCGCGAACCAGAACGGTTTGAAAGTCATCGAGGACGCAGCACATGCGTTGCCCTCTCGCTACAGAAACAGGATGGTTGGTACGCTCGGCGACGTAACCTGTTTTTCGTTCTACGCAACGAAAACCCTTACCACCGGCGAGGGTGGGATGGCCACCACCGAGAACCCCGAACTCGCAGAGCGGATGCGCATTCTGAGCCTGCATGGCATCAGCAAGGACGCCTGGAAGCGCTATACCGCCGAAGGTACCTGGCGTTACGACATTCTGGAGGCGGGCTACAAATACAATCTCACAGATATTCAAGCGGCGCTCGGCATTGCTCAACTGGCGAAATGCGATGCCATGCGCGAACGCCGCGCCGCCATTGCCGCGCGTTACACGAAGGCTCTCAGCGCACTAGAAGCCTACGAAGTTCCTTCTGCTCCCGCGCACGTGGAACACGCGTGGCATCTTTATGTTTTGCAGGTGAACCCTGGAGTCTTGCGCATCGGCAGAGACCTTGTGATTGAAGAATTAAAGCAGCAGGGAATCGGGACGTCGGTCCACTTTATTCCTCTTCACCTGCACACTCTCTACCGCCAGCTTGGCTACCGCGAGGGGCAATTTCCCAACGCGGAACACTGTTTTGAGCGCGCCATCTCGTTGCCCATCTATCCGGCGCTTACAGACCTGGACACGGATCGCGTGATTGAGGCACTCCACCACATTGCCCGGGAGTACCGCAGATAAACGGCGATATGTACGACAGAATGTTTGTGGCTGAAGCGATTTCCGGGAGTTGCAATGTTATGAAGCGCGGTTTCTATGAACGTTTTGGCAAGCGAGCTCTCGATTTGAGTGGCGCACTTTTTGGTCTGATCGTGCTCGCGCCACTCTTCGCGATTATTTCCGTTCTGGTGAAAGCCACGAGTCCCGGGCCTGTATTTTTTCGGCAAACCCGGGTGGGCCAATTCAACAAGCCGTTCCGTATTTTCAAGTTCCGGTCTATGGCGCGAAGCAGCTCGGGCCGCGGGGCTCTCTTGACGGCCGCGTGCGATCCCAGGGTCACTGGCGTTGGGCGATGGCTGCGCACATCCAAGTTTGACGAATTGCCCCAACTGCTCAATGTCCTTCTCGGACAGATGAGCCTTGTTGGCCCCCGCCCAGAAGTTTCTGAATATGTCGCAACCTATTCTGAAGCACAACGGCGAGTGCTGTCCGCCAAGCCCGGAATCACCGGACTAGTTGCTATGAATAATGTTCAGGAAGAGGAGCTTCTGGCCGCTCAGGAGGACAAGCATCACTTCTACCAGACAGTGCTATTGCCGGCCAAGCTCATGCTTGATCTCCGCTACTGTGAGAATGTCCGCTTGGCAGAGGACCTGCGCATCCTCTTCGGAACATTTTTGAATATCTTCCGCAAATCGTCCGGCAGCAGCAGCGGCTTGGTGCAGACTCCGGAGAAGATGACGTGAATACCACGCGTCTTTGCCGCGACTGCTCCTAAACCGGTGGAACAATCGGATCTTGTAACTTCTCAATTCGCATGAAGGAGTCAGCCTTGTCAAACCAGGAACTCGTAGTGGTCGTTGGTCTTGGCGAAGTGGGCCACCCGCTTCTCAACATCTTAAGTAGGAGCTTCGAATGCGTAGGGGTCGACATTTCACCTGTCGAGATTCATCGGCCCTGCTCTGTTCTTCATATCTGTTATCCCTACCAGATTCGCGATTACATCGGCGTTACCGCGAGCTACATCGCCAAGTATCAGCCTCATCTCACCTTGGTTCACGGCACGCTTGCTCCCGGAACCACCCGAAGTCTCCAACAGGCCATCGGCAGTGACCGCATCGCTTACAGCCCCGTCCGCGGCAAGCACGCTCGCATGGAAACAGACATGATGCGTTATAAGAAATTTGTGGCTGCTTCCTCTCCGCAAGTCGCGCAAGAAGCTGTTTCCCATCTTGCTCAGGCTGGTTTCAAAACGGATCTCTTTCCCTCTCTCGAAATCGGCGAGCTTAGCAAACTTCTCGAAACAACCTACCTGGGTGTCCTGGTCGCTTGGGCCCAGGAAGTGGAGCGCTTTGCCGCCCGCTACGGCGGATCAGCGGAAGATGTAAATGTCTTCATAAAAGAAATCGATTTCCTCCCATCACACATTTTCGCGGGACACATCGGCGGACATTGCGTCATGCCCAACATCGCGATTCTTCGCAACAACTTTTCCTCCAAATTTCTCGACGCCATCGTCGAGTCCAACGACCTTGTGCGCGAGCAAATGCTGGTATCCGCGGCGAGGGGGAGATAATGACTAAAATCGGCTTGGTTGGTCTCGGTTATTGGGGGCCTAATTTGGCGCGTGTGCTGAATCAGACCGCCCGCTGCCAATTTGTTGCTTGCTGCGATGTGGACGCCGCGAAACTGGAAAAAATCACCAGACAGTATCCGAATCTCAAGGGATTTAGCAGCTTTGAAGATTGTTTGCGTGCCGACCTCGACGCGATAGTTATCGCAACTCCTATATCCACGCACTATGAACTTGCCTCCCGGGCACTTCGCTGGGGCAAGCACGTCTTCGTCGAGAAGCCGCTAGCAGACAGTTCGGAAAAAGCCAGAGAGCTCGTCGAACTGGCGCAGCGCAACGGTCGAACCCTGATGACCGGACATACCTTTGTTTACAGCCCGCCGGTAGTCCGCGTGAAAGAACTCATCGATTCCGGCGAGCTCGGCGCCCTTCACTACATGAGCTTTTCGCGCGTCAATCTGGGCCTCTACCAAAAGGATATCGATGTCGTATGGGATCTGGCCGTTCACGACGTCTCCATCCTTCTTTATTGGCTCGGCGAATTCCCCTCTCGTGCATGTTCTTTTGGCCGTTCGTGCGTCCAAAAATCGAAACGCGACGTCGCCTATCTGTGGTTCCAATTTCCCAGTGGCGCCGTGGCCTCCTGCGAAGTGAGCTGGCTTTCTCCTCATAAGATGCGCCGCACTTGCCTCGTCGGCTCCAAGCGCATGATCACCTACGACGATACCGAGCCAAGCGAAAAGGTAAAAGTTTACGACCGCGGAGTTTCTCTTAGGACTCCGGAAACTTTTGGGGAGTTCCAACTGACCTACCGCATGGGAGACGTCCTCATCCCCTATCTTGCTAACACTGAACCTCTGCACCTCGAACTGGAGCATTTCATCGACTGCATCGAAACGAACCGAAAGCCTCGTACGGATGGCCAATTCGGCGCGCAAGTCGTCGCCGCCATTGAAATGGCCCTCAAATCGAACTGGGAAACCGCGGAAACTCTGCCGGCGCAGGAGAGCGTCTTGTTCCAAGAGGCGGGCGGATGAGCGCAACCGCAAATCCCCACCTGGCTGAGAAATACTACGTCCACCCTCAGGCCCTTGTGGAATCCGCCGACATTGGCGCGAACACAAGAATTTGGGCCTTTGCCCACGTCCTGAGAGGGGCGCGCATTGGGGCGAATTGCAATATCGGCGACCACGCTTTTGTGGAAGCCGAAGTGCTCCTGGGCAACAACGTGACCGTGAAAAATGGCGTGGCTATTTGGAGCGGTGTCACCATTGAAGACAACGTCTTTCTCGGACCCAATTGCGTCTTCACCAATGATCGAAATCCTCGCAGCTACATCAAGAAATCTCTCGATCAGCTTGATTCGACTCTGGTTCGTGCAAACGCCACCATCGGCGCCAATGCAACTATTCTCTGTGGGATCACTGTCGGATCTTGTGCGTTCATCGGCGCTGGCGCAGTCGTGATTCGGTCCGTCCTCGATCACGCCTTAATCGTTGGCAACCCCGGACGGCAAATCGGTTGGATCTGCCGTTGCGGCGAAAGTCTGCGAATCAGTGCGTCGATACCCAATGGCACAGCCGTGGTTTGTAATCGCTGCAATAGCAGTTTCGTCCGAACTGAAAATGGTTTAGCTCAGACGGACATTACGGCCCAGGCCGTCAAGGAATCCACACCATGACAACTGCACTCCAAACGCGCGTCCCCTTTCTCGATTTGAAGACACAGTACCTTTCGATTCGTGAAGAAGTGCATGACGCCATTCACGCGGTTCTCGAATCTGGCCATTTCATCGCTGGTGAATGGGTCGAAAAGTTTGAAGAGGAGTTCTCGGCGTTTGTAGGCTCACGCCACACCGTCGCGGTAGGCTCCGGCACGGCCGCCTTGGAACTGGCGCTCAAGGCCGCCGGGGTCGCTTCAGGCCACGAAGTGATTGTTCCGGCCAACACTTTTTTCGCCACCGCTGAGGCGGTGAGCAACGTCGGGGCCATCCCCGTATTCGTGGATGTCGATCCCGCCACTTTTCATCTTGACAGCTCGCGGATCGAAAACGCGATCACTTCAAAGACTCGCGCAATTATCCCCGTTCATTTGTACGGCCGGGCCATGGAATTGGCCGAAATCGAGCGAATCGCGTCCGCGCACGCTCTCCACCTCATCGAGGATGCCTGCCAAGCCCACGGCGTTACCCGTAATGGCTCGCCGATTGGGAGTTCGGGCCGCTTGACCGCTTTTAGCTTTTATCCAGGGAAAAATCTCGGCGCTTATGGGGATGGAGGAGCCATAACCACCAATGACGCGGACTTGGCTAATACGCTTCGCATTCTTCGCGACCACGGCAGTCCAGCAAAATACGAGCACCTCGTCATCGGCACAAACTCGCGCCTCGACGCGATACAGGCCGCTGTTCTCTCCGTCAAACTTCGATATCTTGCTCAGTGGAACTCTCGGCGAGTTCATCACGCTACTCGATTGGCTGCGGAACTAAGAGGGTCTGAGATTTGCCCGCCGGGACTCCCGCACGCCGGCGAGCACAATTTCCATCTCTTCGTTGTGCGGCTAAAAAAACGCGATCTCTTGCGAAGCTTCCTTCGAGAGCGCGGAATCGACACCGGCATTCACTATCCCGTGCCCTTGCATTTGACCCCCGCTTACCAAGCTCTCGGCTACCCCTCGCATGGTTCATTTCCTGTTGCCGAATCTCTGGCCAGGGAGATTCTCTCATTGCCGATGTACGCCGAGCTTTCTGATGAACAAATGGAATATCTAATTGAGACCCTAAAGGAATTCATAGCCCTAGCTTAGGTCGACCCCGCCGAAGGAGATTAGGATGAGGCTACTTTTACTAACACAATATTATCCGCCGGAAGTTGGCGCGTCGCAGGAACGGCTCAGTTATCTCGCGAAGTATTTGGCGCGCCGGGGCCACGAAGTGACAGTATTGACTTGCAAGCCGAATTACCCAAGCGGCCAACTCTATCCCGGCTACGAGAACCCTCTGTGGAAGGTGAACGAGGAACGCGACGAACACGGAATCAAGATTCTGCGCACCTGGGTTTATCTCACGAGAGGCCGCATAAGTTTTTCATCCAGGATGGCCAACTTTCTCTCTTTCGCCTTCTCGGCCTTGAGGGCGTGGCCGCGGGTGGGCCCGGTCGATTTGGTGCTCGTTGAGACCCCGCCAATCTTTCTCTCCTTTACAGCCCAGCTCTATGCATGGTTGAAAGGCGCGAGCAAAGTCGTCCATTACGCGGATCCATGGGTCTCTTACGCCGTGGAGGTGGGCTATCTAAAGCGCGAAAGCCTCATCACGAAGTTGGCCTTCTGGCTCGAGCAACAAGCCCTCTCCCGCTCGGATCTGGTCGTTGTGCCGAATCCCGGAATCAGGGCGAGCTGCCTCAAGGTACATGAGCTCAGTCCGGAGAAGGTTAAGTTGGTGATGAACGGCGCGGATGTCGATTTCTATCGTCCGGATGCCGCAGCGCGTGAGCGAAAGCGCCGCGAGCTCGATTTATCAGATAAGTTTGTGGTTGTCTTCGCAGGCTCTCACCAGCATCAGGCAGGCCTCGACGTACTCGTGCGAGCGGCGGCGCGGCTCCAAGAAATCGCCCCGGACGTGAGGTTCCTCCTTGTTGGACACGGCGCCGATAAGCCGCGCATCGAGGAACTGGCTCGACAAGCAGGTGTCCTAAACCGGAACTTCTTCCTGCTTAACCCGATGCCGGCCACTGAGGCGAGAGATCTGCTCAACGCCTGCGATCTCGGCGCCAATCCGCTAGTGGCCATGGCGGACGATACCCTTTCCGTAAAGCTCTTGAGCTATCTCGCCTGCGGTCTTCCTGTATTGGTTACCGACCGTCGCATCCAGCGCGAAATCGTGGAGGCGGCGGGGTGTGGCTTGACTTGCCCGCCGGAAGACGATCGGGAATGGGCCGAAAAGATCCTTTGGCTACGCGATCATCCGGAACAACGGCAGGAGATGGCGGAACGGGGCCGCCGCTGCGCCGTCGAGCAGTTTTCGAGAGGGCGCCACACGGAGGATTTCGAGAAGCTCTTGACCGGGCTCGTCCTCACTAGACACCGGCGAGGTGGCGCGTCGGTCCTCAAGTCCGGAGAAACCCTGAATGGTTGACATCGTCACGGTTATTGGAACGAGGCCAAACTTTATTAAGGCGGCGATCATCAACCACACTTTGCACCAGCGAAGCGGTGGCGCCGGCCCCATTCAATACCTTGTTGACACAGGCCAACATTACGACCACCTGCTCTCCACGGTTTTTCAAGCGGAGTTCGGAAATCTAAAAGTGGATCGGGTGCTCTCCTGCGGGTCCGGAAGTCCCGTCGCGCAGATGGCTGGAATGATCGCGCAACTGGAAGCAGTCTTCCTCGAGCAGCAGCCGAAAGCGGCGCTCGTGTACGGCGATACGAATTCCACGCTCGCCGGTGCGCTGGCGGCCGTGAAGCTCGATATCCCTGTCATTCATATTGAGGCTGGCATTCGACTGCCTTACCGCCGCCGCGTGCCCGAGGAATGGAACCGCGTCCTCACTGACCATGCGTCTAACCTCTGCTTCGCGATCACCGAGCGCGGTCTCGCAAACCTCCACTGCGAGGGCATCGGACCGGGCCGCGCCGCCTTCACCGGCGATATCCTCTACGATTTATTCTTGCTAACGCGCGATAGGGCCCGAACCCATTCCGCGTATCCGTCCTGTCTCGGTCTCAATCCTGGGGAATACCATGTGGCGACGATCCACCGCGTGGAGAACACCACTTCGCCGGAGCGTGTGAGAGATATCTTCGCCGCGCTTGGTAAGTCGGAGCGCCCGGTGGTGATCCCGCTTCACCCGCGGACGAGAAAGACGCTCGCCTCCGCCGGAGCGCTGAGTGAAATAGCTGGGGATGCGAAGTTGCGTATCGTCGATCCGCTAGGTTACTACGACTTCCAGGCTTTGCTTCGGGAGTGTGACAGGGTGATTAGCGATTCAGGCGGCGTCATGCGCGATGCCTATTTCGCGCATAAGCCGTGCGTCGTCCCCCGCCCTTACACCTGGTTTCCGGAGATTGTGGAAAGCGGGTGGGCCATCCAGACGGGAGAGGATAGAGAGCTGCTTGCTTCGGCGATTAACGAATTCCGCCCGCCATCCTGCCACGAGAACCTGTTTGGCGATGGCCACGCGGCAGAAAAGATTGTCGATGCGATTTCTGACTTTCTTGACGACGGAGAGAGCGACGCTTGGGGCGGCGCTGGTGCTTCACCCTTCACCCATTTGGATCCTCGCGAAAGCCCTTCAGGACCGTAGGTCTTCGCGCAGGCAGGATATCACGTGATCATGCGGAAGGAGGAGTTGATCGAAGCCGGCGGCTATTCCTAAGTGCTTCTTCGCAACCAGGACAACGACCTCAATCAAAAGCTTTGCGCCAAGAAGTCCATGGGTCTGCTAGTCTGCGAATCCGTCCGTGATAAATCCATTTAGCAGCGCCCGATTGTCAATTAAAGGGCCTCAGTTTTTATCGTCGGTTCATCAACGCTTCACACTTTTCCGTGTACACTGCCCAAAAATAATTTGTCATCGCATGGAGGGCGCGACACCGCTTTGCGAAGTCAGCTCTTAGATCCAATCTCAGTTCGACGCCCCAGCGCCACACGGGAAGGAACATAACTTTGGGATACTCGGTGCATACTAAGGCCAATCTTTGGCTGGAACGAATTGCGCGCGGATTCGTCGATTTCATTGTGATTCAGACTGCCGGTGCTATAGCGTTGGCGTTTCTTCGCCTTGAACCGTGGCTGATGGCTGGCCACGCGCAGCCGGCCGAAGCGGTTTTGACCCACTATTATCTACATACTTTTCTCCCGCTTTCGCTGGTTTTCCCCTTCACTTATTCTTTGTTCGGTCTTTACACAAAGCTCCGCGGCTACACTCTCAAGTACAAGCTCTTTCGAGCCGCCCTGAGCGCCTCGGCGGCTACTTTGCTGCTTGTGTTTATACTCCTTCTTCTGAATCGGTCACAGTTGCCTCGTTCCGTCGCAATTCTCTTTGGGGCGCTGGCCGTAGGTGGCGCCGTGGGCGTGCGTTGGTTGAAGGACTGGCTCTTCCACCGCGAATCGGAAGCAACTTCCCCCTCCCCCTCTATGGCGACAACGAATGCACCTCATTCTGGCACCGTTTTGATTGTGGGCGGAGCCGGCTACATTGGTGCGATCGTAGTTTCGAAGCTCCTTGATCGTGGCTGCTCCGTTCGCATTCTCGATAGCCTTCTCTACGGCTCTCAATCCATTGAGCCTCTCCTCGGCCACCCGAGGCTTCAATTCATTAACGGGGATTGCCGAAATATTCAGGATGTTGTGGGCGCCATGCGTGGCGTTCAGCATGTCATCCACTTGGCCGCCATTGTGGGCGACCCGGCCTGCGCCGCGGACGACGAGAATGCTGTCCAGATTAATTTTGCCGCAACGCGCATGCTGCTCGAAGTCGCCAAAGGCAATGGCATTGAGCGGTTTCTCTTCGCTTCCAGTTGCAGTGTATACGGCGCCTCCGAAGATTTGATGGACGAAAAATCCGAAACGGTGCCCATCTCTGTGTATGCTGAAACAAAACTCCAGTCGGAGGAGTCTTTGCTTCAGGCCGAGTCGAGCCACTTTCATCCCACGATTCTGCGCTTCGCCACCGTCTTTGGACTTGCACCTCGGCCCCGTTTTGACTTGGTGGTCAATCTCTTGACCGCAAAAGCTGTTCGCGACGGGGTCATCACGATCTACAACGGCACTCAATGGCGGCCCTTTATCCATGTTCGCGACGTTGCCCAGGCTATGGTGGAAACCTTGGAAGCACCCGTGGAGTCCGTGAGCGGCGAGATTTTCAACGTCGGAGACGAACACCTCAACTTTACCCTCGCGCAAGTCGCGGAGAAGATTCAAGCCCTGGTTCCGCATACCCGCGTCGAGTACGTCGAGAACTCCGATCGCCGCAACTATCGGGTTTCTTTCAGCAAGTTCAGGGACTGCGTCGGGTTCCGCGCGCAGTACACTCTCGAAGACGGCATATCAGAAATTCAACGCGCCTTCTCCACCGGCCAAATTCGTGATTATCAGCAGTCTTTTTACAGCAACGCCTCCTTTTTGAAGGAGCGCGGTCGCGTGAACGCCAAGAACGAGCTCGATGTCAAAGTGATGGCGGCATTCGCGGGCGCTGGCTCCCGCTCTGGCGCTGCAATCATGACTTCAGCACGTCCTGCCCGGTCATACCTCACGGTGCCTTTGGCTGCGGACTCACCAGCTCCGGATGCTGTTCAGCGGTCGATTTCATGATGTGCCCCAAACCCGGCAATTAGACAAGTGACGACGACCGAAGCTCGCTTGGATAACCCAATGTCCGCCCACACAAGCAATCTTCCTGCGCTTGAGAATGCTTCCCCGGCGGTTCTTTCCCTGTACCTTCGATACTATTCCGATTACCAACCGGACTACTTCTTCGAGTTGCTTCTTCGCCATCTCTCGCCTCTGGATCGTGTCCTCGAAATCGGCGCCGGCTCCGGTCAACATCATCAGAATCGCTTTGACATCGCCGCTCATGTTGCCGAATACGTTGGAGTCGATCCGGATCCCTCGGTTCTTTCAAATCCATACCTCGGTAAAGCCTGCCAAGGTTCGGCCGAATCCCTGCCCTTCGAGGACGGATCGTTTGATCTCGTATTTCACAATTACGTCGCGGAACATTTCCGCGAGCCTTTGACCTGTAACCGCGAAATCGCCAGGGTCCTAAAGCCCGGCGGCCTGCTCGTATTTCAAACGCCCAGCCGTTTCTACTATGCCAGTCTCGTTGCGCAGCTCACCCCACACTGGTTCCACGAATTCTATGTCAGCCGTTTCGCTTCCGGCCGCACCAGCCGGGAAGTTTTCCCGACCTTTTATCGGCTGAACGACGCTGGGGCGATCAAAAAACAGTTGCGCGCCGCGGGTTTTGCGGTTCCAGAGATCGAATTTCGTTGCCTGCCGCCGGGTTACCTGCGCTTCAGCAGGCTCGCGTTCCTGCTCGGCATGCTCTACCAACGCCTCATAGAACGCGCCATACCGCCGTTGCGCGGAACGCTCATCGTAACCGCGCGCAAAGCCAAAGCACCTTAGCCCAACCATACATGACTAGAGAGGCCTCGGCCAAAAATTCGGAACGCCTCGGAACAAAAGTTTTCGCTCTTAGTTAGAGTAAGCGGCCCACGGGATGTTGGACCGGAATCTCATGCATCACTTGCATGAATACGTCTTGGAGCACTCATGCGTGTAACCTACTACGGCCAGGCTTGTACCCTTACTCAGGCCGGTGACCTCAAAATCCTGACGGATCCTTGGCTCACCGAAGGCGCCTATCAAGGCACGTGGTTCCACACCCACGTCCTCGCCGACGCCGGCGTCACTCCTGAATCTCTTCCCAAGGACCTCGATTATCTGTTTCTCTCGCATGAACATCAGGACCACATGGACGTGGCCACCCTAAATCACTTTCCCGCGAATCTCCCGATTCTCATCTGCCAATTTCCCAGTTCGAAGTTTCGCAATTTTCTGCAGGGCCTGGGCTTTACCAATATCCGCGAGCTTGCTTCCGGCGAACGCACCCACCTCGGCGATGGCGTTTATGCCACGATCTACGGCACCGTCGAATACACCAATGATTCTGCCATCCTCCTCGAGCACGACGGTGTGCGCCTCTTCAACGAAACCGACTGCAAGCTCTCCTATGGCCATCTGCAAAAAATCGGTCAGCTCGGCATTGACATCGGCTTCTTCATGTTCTCCGGAGCCAACTGGTATCCCATCATGTACGACTATCCGCCCGACACCATGCTCGAACTCGTTCGACGCCGCAGAAAGTCCTTGCTCGAGAGCTTCGTTCGCCGCGTTAAACTCACCAAGCCTCGCTTCGCCGTACCTGCGGCCGGTCCTTGCACTATTCTCGATCCGCAAATGCTTTGGCTGAATGAGGAGGACCGCGGCATTTTCATCGATCCGGCCATCGCTATCGAACAGCTGCGTCGTGCGAATCTTCCCAGCGAGCCTCTCTACATGGCCGTTAGCGACGTTTGGGATAGTCAGGCCGGGTTTGATCCCCACGCCCCAGCTCCTCTCCGCGTTCCCCGCCGCGACTATTTACACGACGCTGCCGAGCGTATGGCCCCGCGCATTGCCGCATTTCATGCCGCCGAACCGCCTGCCCACCCCGACCTCCACGAACATTTCTTTCGCTACTTCAACTCGCTCGTCGCCGCCCAATCTCAGTTGGTCCGCGAGCGCATCAACGCCAAGCTCGCTTTCAGCATCACCGGCGCCCGCCCCGGCGAGTGGACCATTGATTTCACCGCCACCGGCCCGGATTTTGTCCGCCAAGGAATCCTCCCCGATTGGACTTACAAAATCGAAGTCGAGGACAAGCTCATCTCCCCCTTCGTCTCCGGTGATGAACCTTTCTTCGAGGACCTGATGCTCTCCTTGCGCTTCCGTTGCGCCCGCCGCCCGGACACTTTCAATGAACCCTTGTATCATTTCCTCTATGACCCAGACCCCGACAGGCTTCACAACTGGTATGCAAAAGATTGAGCTCTCTCTCTCAGGGCTTCCTGCCGATTCGCTCTACCATTTCGAGCACGCTGGCACGCCACTCGTCGTCGTTCGCTCGAAGGATAAGGTCTTCGCCTTTCACGACCGCTGTCCCCACGCCTTCTGGCCCTTGTCCGAAGGCACGCTCAGGAACACCGTCCTCGAATGCGCCGGCCACGGCTGGGAGTTCGATCTCGAGTCCGGCCGTTGCCTCAGCACCCCCTCCTATTGCCTTACGCCCGTCGCCGTCCGGCTAGATGGCGACACCGTCCACCTCGAATGGCCCGACTCCTTGTCGTAACACTCCTGATCCGCTCCACCTGCCCACGCCGCTTCCTCATCTCTCAACCTTCTCCTTCCGCCGCGACTAAACTCCAAGTGGATGCCTGGCAGGCTATTTTCACCTGCCTATAAAGTTCGAACGGCTGTAATTCCAGAGGAACTAGGCGGGTGGACGCTTGCCTAGGCGACACAACCACGGCTTCTGTGGACAATTAGGTTAAACTGAAGCCGAAATCGCATCACGCGCCGCAGGGCGCTACGCATTTACAGCCAATAGCGAGCGTTGAAGACGGATTATGCAAACTTACAAATCCTTTACCTTCAACACTTGCGGAAGTCTTCCGTAAGTATTGATTTTAGACAGCTTACAGTAACAACTAAGTTCTTTAGAATCTGCGCTTACGAAAAAATGGGGTAGGGGCCCCCTTGCAAGCGGGAGCCATCCTTTATATATGCGGGGACTACACGCTCTTTTGCGCCAATATCATCCCATAGCCCAGGTGCCCTTCGTTCCACAGCCGCTGTAGAAATCCGCAAGCTCGGACGAATCGCGCTAAGTACTCTTCCCCGACTGATTCCCGGAGTTCGCTTCGATGCAACTGCGCGTTCTGGCGCCAATGTTCCAGCGTCGGCAGGACCGCCTCGCTGATGCCCTCCGCTCGAAGGACCGTCAGTCCGGCCTTCTCGGCCAATTCCTTGTAGGCGCTCAACTGCTCCACGTGTTGCTTTCCAAAAACGGCGTTGAGATTCTCGAACTCTGCTAGGTTTCTCACCAGATATTGGAAGGGAATCGCGTCTCTCACCATGACGTCGCAAAGAACCAGCATTCCGCCCGGCCGCAGCACTCGAGCCGATTCCGCTAGCAGCAAGTCCTTCTTCTCCATGAGATGCGACGATTCCATTATCCAGGCGCAATTGAACGAATCCGCTGGAAAGCCGTTGGCCATCCCATCCCTCTCGAAAAACTGCACTTGATCGCTCAGCCCCCGCGCCGCTGCCCGGCTCGCGGCTGCCTGAACACCGACCCGACTGGTCGAGATCCCCGTCACATGGCATCCGATCTCCAAGGCAAGATACAGAGCCGGACCACCGATCCCGCATCCGACGTCTAGCACCCGCGTCCCGTTGCGAAGTTGCGCCCACTCGACCATCTTGCGCGTGAGCCCGGAAGTGGCAGCTTCGAGGGGATCCTGTCGGCTCTCGAAATAGCCGAAATGAAGGTCATCTCCCAGCAGGAGTTGCCAGGCGTTGGTCACGCGGTTGTACACAACCACGGGATTGCTGACGTCTTCCGTGAGTTGCGATTTTACGGTCGCCGGATTCTGTTCGCTCATACTCGGCATATTCAAACTCCTTGAGATTTGCTCATTCCGGCTGACCGGTAGGCAGGGCGGCCGCGGGCCTGATCCATCCTCTAAAACTAGACCAAGCGCGCCGATAAGCCGACATCTCGGCAAACGTTGGCAGGAGCAATGCTCGCCATCCAACTTTCAGCTCATATTTCAGCGCCGCCAGAACCAGGATCGTGTTTGTCAAATAAGCTACCGACGATGCCAGCGCCGCTCCCTGAATTCCCAGGCGCGGTATCAGGAGGAGATCTAGAGCGACGGTAACAACGAGCGCCGATATTGAGAACACGGAGCTATACCCACTCTTGCCGCGGCCGGCGAGGTCGGAAACGCCCACTTTCCCCACCGACTGCGCCAGAGTGCCCGGCAAAATCAGCCAGACCACCGCGATGCTCGGCCGGAATCGCTCGCCAAAAACCAGGGGAAGGAACAGCCAGCTGCCAATCGCAATTGCGATTGCACCCACGGTCGCAATCAATAAGACCTGCCGCAGAATGAGGCACGTAAAGTCTGCCGCTCCTTGGTCGATCGTTCGCGCCGTTCGAGGAAACAGCGCCACCGCCGTCGCCGCCGGGATCTGCCAAAGAGCTTCTGATATGACCACTCCTAACGCATAGAGGCCTACTTGCGCCGAGTTGAAAAAATAGTTCACGATAAACACATCTAAGCGATAGTTAAAAAATGACGCCACATTCCCAAAATGCCCCCGCATGGCAAAACTTAATGTTGGAAGATAGCTTTCCCCTGCCGCCCCAAGCCTCCAGAATCCACGCAACGACCTCCGCAGAATGATCGCGGCGAGCACGGCTCCTACAAGAATACCAACGAGATCTCCCCAGAGCGCATTCTCGGCGGTTCGTCCATAATGCAAAAGCACGACAAACCCGACCAACCCGGCCGTTTGCGACGCCACAGCCACTCCTGCCCGCGTCCCGAATCGCTCCCCTCCTACCAACATTCCGAACAGGTAATCCAGCAGCACTCCCGCCGGAATGGAAAGTAGAACGATGAGAGCCATGGTGGAGTTGACGCTGCGTAAAAATGCCGGGTGCCATCTCCAACTCGCCACGGCCCAAAGACTGCACGCCAGGACACACCCAATGAGACCCCACAACATGACGGCTGGCAGCCACACTGTCGATCTTCTCCGGGAGTCCGCGCTCCACAAAATGATGGTCCCCTCGCCCCCCATCCCTCCAACGAGGACTCCGAATCCGATGGCCATCAGGCACAAGCTGATTTGTCCGCGGCCCTCCGGCCCCAGCAAGTGCGCATAGCAAATCTCGGTCGCCAGCCCCAGAATGGCGCATGCGACTTGGCCCCCCACCACGGTTGCGACGCTGGAGATGAAGCTCCTGCGAGCTCCTTTTGGTTCTAGCGTCAAGACATCCTTCCTTTTATCCACCGCGAATTCGAATTTGTTTCTTCGGCGCTACTCGAAATTCGGGCTATCTGCAACAATCCAAAACTCCGGCTGGGCGATTCGATAGCGGGCGGCATTCGTCAGAGGGAGCTATCACACTCCGCCGAAGGCGCGCAGCAACTGAAGCTGCAGGCCTCGCTCGGTCCTCGAGTAAGCCACCTTCGACTGTGTTTACCCGCGCAGCGATCAATTCCGGAGCGCGAGAGAAAAGATGCCGGATTCGCTTGAGTTCAGAAGCGCAAACACGAAGCAGCACGCTAGAACAAGAACTTTACACCGAGTTGCAAGGTCCGCGGGCGATGCGCGTCCACGGGGTGCAAGAACGAGCTCGAGGCCAGGCACCCGGGATCTCCCGCCGAATTGCTCGCCCCACCGTAACAGGAGATGACATTGTTCCCCGTGTTCCCCGGATTCGATGGATCGTAAATGCGGAATTGGGTGTGATTAAAAGTGTTAAAGGTTTCTATGCGGAATTCGAGTGAACGCCCTTCCGACATCGGGAAAATCTTGGCCAGGGCCATGTCAAAATTCGTGCGGCTTGGATTGCGAAAGGAATTCCTACCAGCATCTCCGAAGGTCAGTCCCGTCGGGGCAACGAACAGGTTTGGATTTCCAAGGAGGGGCCCAAAAGCGCTTCCCGAGATGCGACTCTGTGAGGGAGTGGAAGCAGGCTTGATGGCCAGATCAGGATAGGAAGCGGGTCCGGTAACTGTCACAACGCCGGCATTGTCCGCCGGACTGAGGCCGTCCGCTTGGCCACCGTTTAAGACGCTGAAGGGTGTTCCCGACTGAAAAACTGTAATGCCGGAGAGTTGCCATCCGTCCCAAAGAGTTTTCACCAGCTTCCCGGAGCCTGCGCCGCTGTGATTGGACAGGGTATTGGTGGGCTCATCGTCGAAGAAATTGAGCGCATTGTAAACCTTCATCATGGGCAGCTGATAGACATAGCTGACACTTACAAGGTGGCGCTGATCGAAATCCGAACTCGCCCTGTTCGATGGGAGGTTGTAGGCATCGATGAATGTGGCTTCCGTACGGTCAGAGGAATCGTCAATGGAGTGGCTGTATGTATAGGATACGCCGAGTGTGAGGGGCCCCGAGGTACGGCGCAAGCTCATTTGCATTCCATGATAGACAGAATTGGCAACATTTTGCAGTGAGTAAATTTGACCGACGAAAGGAGCGATCACATTGCCGGGGGTTCGCAACTGCCCCGGGAGATATTGGGGAAGTGTTGTCTCAACAGTCCCATCGAGTGGGCTGCCGTAGCATGCGGCCAGTGCGTTCACGAACCAGGGGGCCTGGCTAGTAAATCGATTGTTGTTCCATGTTCCGCTGCTCCCTGGGCCGCTAGAGGCAAGCGCAACTTGTTCGCAAAATGAGGTACCCATCGGCTGACCTGGCGAGAAGGGGTTCTGCGATGGGTTAACGGGAACGAGCTGGTTGGCATTGAGCTCCGCCGTGAGATGAGTCCCCTTGCTCCCAACGTAAGCGATTGCCCCCAACATTTTGCCCGGCAGTTCCCTCTGGACGCTAAAATTCCATTGCTGGGTGTAAGGCCAGGACACCTTCGTGGGTATGGAGGTGACGTTGATTGGAAAAGCGTTGCCGTAAAGATCGCTTCTGCAGCCCGTGCCTGCCTCGCCCACGCAGGCGTATCCCAACACGCCATACTGAGTCATGCTGATGATTCCACCTTGGTTCAGATTTCCCGGACTTCCCTCGAGGGAACCGGTATTGGCCTCATTTCCGGTGCCGTGCTCGAAAAAGATGCCGTAGCCTCCCCGGATGGAAGTTTTTCCATTGCCAAAAGGATCCCAAGCAAAACCGATGCGTGGAGCGGGGTTAAATAAATGGCCGGTCATGCAGCCAGCCGGTACCGGGGTTCCGTTGGCATATTTGCTGGCTCCACAACGTACAATGCCGTTGGTAAGAAAGGGACTGAGATTTTTCAGGTCGATGGGCACAAAATTGGAGGGAAAGGGGAACAAGCTCGGCCCCTGGATCAAGGCCCCCGAGGAGGGCTGGTAGGTGAGTTGCGACGCCAGAGCGGAATTGAACTGAGAAGGGACGAAGTTATAGGAAGTGAGATTTTTTTCGTGATACAAGCCGAAGAGGCTCATGCGCAAACCGAGGTTGAGCGTCAAACGGTGAGTCACCTTAAAATCATCTTCCACGTAGGGTTCCACAATGGTGTAGTTATTGTGGTACACGCTTTGCCCGCTGTCTTGTGAATAGGTTTCCGGGTAGCCGCCGCTGGTACCGAAACCGAGGAAGTCGTAAAAGGCATTGCCCGAAGAAGGGTTATTCACGTTGCTAAAATAGAGCGTGCCTTGCACATTGCCGGTGTCGCCGCCGACGGGCGGATTTACTTCGTTGCGCTGAGCAAGAACGGCAAGGACCCCGAATTCGAGCGTGTGCTTTCCGAGCGCCAGCGTGGCATCGTCACGGGGAGTGTAGGTCGGATTCGAGTGCCGCCATGGCATGTATCCGGTGTCCGCGGAGAAGCCATGTCCGCCATAAGCGAAGTTGCTCCCTGAAATGATGATTGCAGGCAATTTGTTGCCGAAGGGGACGCCAGTGCTGTCCTTGGCGGGCTGGCCGAACAGATAGCCGATGCCGCCTGGGGTGCACGAAAATCCAGGGGAGCAGGGCGCTTGGGCGAAGGTTGGATAAGAAGAACGGTCGAGACTTGATACGCCTGGGCCCGGAATGTTTGTTAGGGTGATGTGATCGGTCGAATAGGCCATGGCTAAGTCGTTGACTAGTCTTGCGCCGAATGTACTGCTGAGATGCGCGACCATGCTTAGGCCGGGACCGACGAAGTTGTTCTCGACGGTCGGAAAACTGTTGTAATTGACGCCCCACTGCGGGACGGTGACTACGGTGGACCAGGCGTCGTGAATGTAGCGAAAAAAGAGTTTTTGATTGGGAGTAATATTGTGATCGATGCGGAACAACTCTTCGCGCCAGGTGGTGAGAGGAGATACGCTGGCATCGTAGCAATGCGGATTGTCGGAGGGCGCTAGGGTGGTCGGATCGAGGGTCGTGGAAGAGGCGGTGGAATTGCAGCCGGTGTCTGAACTGGGTAAGGGGATGAGCCCAGAGCTAAGAATCGCCTGGGATTGTGGGCTGATGCTTGTGGCCGGCAGGAACGGAGTTGACGCAAAGATCTCATTTCCCCCAAGCAAAAAGCCCGTGTATGAGCCGGGGCAGTCAGGAAAGTACGGGCTTCCGGTGGCCTGCGAGGCGCTGACCGATCGAACAAAACCGTAGCTGCCGACGCCAAAGATGGGTGGCTGAGGCCCAACAGCCTTCGTAGGACAGACGTCGGAGAAATTCCCCATGCGTTCCGCCGCGGACGGAACTGCTTGATTGAAAGTCACTGGTTCCCGCTCGTGGCGATACTCTTCGGAGAAAAAGAAAAAGGTTTTGTCCTTCTTGGTGTTATAGACGCCGGGGATAAAAAGAGGACCGCCGAGGGTAAAGCCCGGATCGTACTTTTGATAGAGCGGCGCCCGCGGAGTCTGATCGAAGAAGTTGCGCGCGTTAAAAACGTTATTGCGGGCAAAGAAGTACCCGTCGCCATGGAAGCCGGAAAAGTCGGCGCCGGACTTGGTGGTGGCGACGGTAATGCCCGAAGCACTGCGGCCGTACATGGCACCGTAATTGGATGTGAGAACCTGGAGCGAGCCAATGGCATCGATGCTTGGAAAAACGATAAGCGTGCTGCTGCTGCCGTTCAGGCTGGCGTTCAGGATGTCACCGCCGTCGACCTCATAAGAATTGTATTCGACGCGGCCGCCATTCACGCTGTATTTGACGCTGCCTTTGACGCCGACAAGCGCTTCATCCTGCCCCGTCTGGTTGCTTACGCCCGGCGTGAGGGCGATCAACTGCGTGAAGTTTCGCCCGTTGAGCATGAGGGACGTAAGCTCTTTGCTCGTAACTGTGCCTGAAATCTGAGAAGACTGCTGCTCGACTTGCGTAACGGTATTTCCTTCGACAGTCACCTTTTGCGTGACGGCCGAAGGCTGAAGCGTGATGTCCACATGAGTTGTCTGACCCGCCGTAACCGAAACTGAGTTGTCGAGAAAGTCCTTGAAACCGTCCAGCGTAACGGAGACAGAGTAGACGCCAGGAGACAATCCGGTTTGGTTGTATTGGCCTTTTTCGTCGGCGACGGCGGTCTGGGATGCCCCAGCAGCGTTGGTGATCTTCACCATGACGCCTTGCATCACAGCTCCCGAACTATCCTGGACCGTTCCTGCAATGGTCCCGGTACTTTCTGTCTGCGGATTTTGCGGAGCCGGCTGAGGCGGGGCAAGCGAATTTTGGAAAACGAAAAGACAAACACCCAAAGCAACACGGAGAATACTCACGCGGGACACCCCCTCAGAAAATAGAAGGCATGTTCGCAATAGGGGTGTTACTGAACTGTGACAGGGGAATGGAAATTACATCAATACGGTTGTTTGCGCGCGCGAGTCGTGGAAATGTCGGAAAAGCGCTTCTCACTTCGCAAAAGTATTTATTTTTTTCTTGATCGGCGCGCGCACGCGAACACCCCGCAATTTTCTTCAGAGATTCATTCCCGGTTGTCCTTTGTTTCATCCGCTCTTAACAATCAGGCCGCATAGTCGTGCGCAACTTGAAGGCTTCCGATTTCCGCATTGGAAAAAATTCTACGGAGGGGGCTTCAAGCGTGCCTAGCCAAAACACCGTCGGGCTGAACTTCGGAACGCGCGCTGGATGATCCAGCGTCGCTGACGAAGATCGCGCCGAACCACGTCCACCGAACCTTGATGAGAGGATCTACCTCAACTGCGCAGGGAAGCGACTGAGGGGTATTGCCGATTTCGACCGGCTCGCTGCGCGGCAACTTTCGTTCTTTTGGATTGGCAAGATCTGTAAAACATAAAAGGAGAAGATTGATGATTAAATCCAGGTTGTTTATGGGATTGCTGCTCGGGGCTCTGGCGGTTTTGTTCGCGCCAGCCAGCCGCGCGCAATCAAACTGTCAGACCCCCGGGTACGTGAACGGGAACGGTGTGGCTATCAATTGCAACGTAATCGCGGTCGGGTCTTCAGGCATTTACTCGAGCGCGGCGATTGCCGCCATTTCTGGCGACCCGCAGAGAGGGAATGGTCCGTTGTGCGGCTCGAATTTTTGGACGACCGGCACCGGCATTGGCCGGGATCCGCGCAAAACGATACCCGGTACACCTCTCAACGACGAGACGGCGACGGCGTGGATCGCGTGGGACGACAACACGAATCCAACTATTATCTGCGTTTACCTCGCTACAGATTCCCTCGTGGGACAACGATTGTTCTTCAGCCAAGGACTGGGAGCGTCCGGCCCCAACAATAACGGCACGTTCCTTCTGACTTCCGGCACGACTTCGCCAGGTGCTTGCGGCGCGGCGGGCGCAAACAAGGTCGCATTCATCTGGGATACCGCTACCACCGGCTTGCCTGTGGCAGTCTACAATGCGCTTGAGGGAACCACGGGTACGACTTGCCCGACTCCGGCGTTTCCAGTCCACTTCACAACTGCTTCGACCGACGTGGATCCAGCGGACGCGCTATTCGTCGGCAACCAGCGCGTGCTGTCGCCCGACACGACTTCTTCGGCAGGTTTCCCTGCGGATGGCAAAACCAGCTTGGGCTATGGCGGGAGCAGTGGTTCTACCGGCGTAAATTGCGCAGGACCTTCGATTGCGAGCGCGTTTTCGGGGGGCACCGCAAACGGAGTCTGCTACACCTATGTTGGCGGTACCCCTGACCCCATCAGCGGAACGGCCATTCCCTACAGCCAAATCGTCACTGAAGGTGCGCTGGCGCTTCTGCCCATCATCAATATCACCCACAGCACGGCCAGCAGCGGCGGATTCGGCGACTTGTTCACCAACCACGGTTTCAATAACGTTCATTCGGCGGATATCGCCGCGGGTTACGCCTTCAGTTCGTATGGAATGGCTGCACTGACGCGGGATCTTTACAGGGGTCCCGGTGCGAGCTCACTTGGCGTAGCTCCAGCGCACTATCTGGCGCGCGAGCCTCAGTCTGGAACCTATACAACCTTCGAATGGCAAGTGCTCCGGAATAAGGAAACTGCCCTCCTTGGCGGCGGCCTTTCCCAGGAAACGAACGTCTGCGGGGCATCGCAATTGGCGCATGGCTGCCCGTACACCACCCCGGCAGCTAATCCCGCGAACTGCCCGGCCCTAGTCGCCGGCACGTTTCCGAATACCTCGAGCTGCTCGAACTATATGTCGTGGGGCATCGCCGGGGATAACGCCCTGAAGACCCGCGTAATTGGAAATGGCGAGATGGTGAGCGTTTCCAACACAAACGTGAGCGGGACCTGCGGCGGATTCCCGGCATTTCCCTGCATCACGGACACCTTCGGTTATGGCTTCTGGAGCCTCGGCACCTACGGCGGGAAAAACAACCTCCGCTACCTGCAACTGGACGGCGTAGATGCACTGTATCCCAACTGGGCAGCCGCCAGCGGCGGCAATAACGGAGTGGGCCCATTGGTTAACGCCACGCAAGGCACGTCAGCAACGCCAGGCGCCCCGCCAGCTGATGGGTGCTCCGGCTACTTCAATGGAAACGGCGGCACGATTACGACGTTCTCCTGCAGCGCGTCGTGGCCCTACCCCACGTTTGCTAACATCGTAACCGGCACGTACCGCGCTTGGACATTCAATCGCGTTATGTGGTTCGTCTCTGGCTCGGGTGGCACCTTGAAACCCAGCTGGACAACCTTGAATGCACCGGCCTTTTGGCTATCAGCTGCGGACCAGACTGCCCCGGTTATCGCCGGGCACGGCGTAATTCCAGACTTCCTGCCGTTCGGCTATTGCGCGAACGCGGCGGCCTGCCCGGAGGCCACGGCACCAACACTAACCTATCCAATGGAAGCTTTCCGGGCCCATTACGCGGACCCCACCTGGGGAATCGGAGTGCCGAATAACGGCATAATAGCCTCAGGTTTCGGAGGCGTGGAAAACGGCGGCGACGTTGCTGGCATGCCCATCAGCGTGCAAGCGGAAGCGGACAGCATCGGCTTCTTCGGCGACAGCTTCCTGACTTGGGTTCAATAGAATCCGCTCACTCAAACTCTAGCCGGGGGACGGCAGGCGACTGCCGTCCCTCGCATTTTCAGGCGCTCCGTTTGTATCATGCAAATTTTGAGTTCACGGCTATCAAAGCCATCTCGAGAGGATTCATGGCTAATCGATTTGTAGCCCGCGGCTTCGGTGTGCTTCTGTTTTGTGCCCTGCTGCCAATGATGTTGTTGCCGGGAGTTTCACGTGCGCAGGGAGTTTCAAGCACGGCGTCGGCCGTTAAGACGGAGGCTCCGCCTGCCCAAACGCCGCCGAATGTTTCTAGAGCCGGAGAGGATGGCGCCAGCGCAGGGGATGTTACGGGTCTTCTCACGCGGGAGTACGCGGCTGTGTCGCGCTATAGTCGCCCCATTTTCGTGGAAAAAGCGGAGGTGCCGGGCACATCCTTCATCCGCGAGACGTGGCGTTCCGAGTGGCGAGCCGGGGACCCATTCTATTTCTATATTATACGGCCTAAAGGAGTGACCAAGCCGCCCGTCATCCTATATTTGCGCTCGTTTCCGGACGATACGGACCTGTTCACGAATAACAAATGGTGCGATCTTGCGGTGCGAGGCGGCTATGCAACGGTGGGTTTTGTCGGCGCCGTCACCGCCCATCGCACGCGCTTCCGGCCGCTGAAGGAATGGTTTGTGAGTCAAATGCCCGAGGCGCTTACCAGCACGACTCATGATGTCCAGTTGATTCTGGATTATTTGACTACGCGAGGCGACCTGGACATGGATCATGTGGCCATGTACGGGATGGGTTCAGGAGGATCTATCGCCATTCTTGCATCCATTGTCGATCCGCGGATTAAGGTTCTTGATCTGCTGGCGCCTTGGGGCGATTGGAAGCTATGGATTGAGAAGTCCAAGGCGATTCCGGAAGACGAACGTGCCCCCTTCCTCAAGCCGGAATTCATGGCGAATGTGATGCCACTAGACCCGGTTAAATGGCTTCCCAAAGTACACGCCCAGAGCCTCCGAATCGAGGATATTCGAGGCAATAAGGCCATGCCTGATGAAGCGCAGGAGAGACTCGAGGCGGCCGCCCCAGATTTCGCCTTGATCAATCAGTACGGCAACGGACGCGGGTTCCTATCCGTTCAGGCCACTGTGCCCGTATTGGACTGGGTTAAGTCGCAGCTAGCCGCTGATGCCAAGCCGCAAGTGGCTGTGGAAAAATCTGCGCGGATTCATTTTTTTCCAGCGGTTGAGCCGCCCCCAGCTCCGGCCGCCATCCGGGATTTTGCAACGCAACAGGCCGCAAAGGCTCCTGCAGCGAACAAGGAAAAGGAAAAAGACAAGCCCCGCTGACGCGCACGACAGTGTTCATTGCGGCAGAAGCAGGGGATCAAGCTCGAGTCTTGGATAAATGGGAGATAAAGAGAATAAGGTGAGTTGACATCGGTCGCGCGGCTCACCAACGAATTGCAAGAGGGAGGACGGATATTTCCATCAAGTTGCAGAACATTCGTCCAGTTGTATCTAAACGTTTACAAAGTTCGCATATGTTCCTGTGCAGCGTGGACAGGGTGTGCGGTTCCACCGCGTAAGAATTTCCCGGCGATTCTGAAAGGCAAAAGGCATCATGAAGCGCTCTCTTTCAGCGTTCCTCTGTATTCTTATTTTGACATGGTGTGCTGCCTGTGGAAATTCATCCGGATCGTCGCTGAAGGCCGGCGTGGTGATTCAGGTCACTAATGGTTTCAGCAGCATTCAGGCTGGGAGCGTGCCGCAGACCTTAACGGCGAGCGTTTCGGGGAGTTCGAGTAACAGCGGAGTGACCTGGACTCTGTCCATCGCAGGAACAGCGTGTTCTCCAGGATGCGGGACTCTGAAACCGGCACCGCCGCCAAGCCTTTCGGCAGTGTACACGCCTCCCGCAAGCGTCCCTCTCAATCAGGAGGCAACGATTACGGTGCGTTCTCTGGCTGATGACGTGCAAGTTTACGTCTTCAACTTTCAGATTGTGCCCGCCATCGCCGTGAGCATCGCCCCTAAATTTATGTCCGTTAACGTTGCAGGCGCGCCTCAAAATCTAACCGCAACCGTCAGCAATGATCCTACGAATTCTGGCGTGACTTGGACATTAACCGTGGGCGGCGCGAACTGCACAGGTTGTGGCGTTTTAACGGTAAGTCCCGCGCCATCGCTCACCGTCCAGTACCAGCCTCCTTCCGTCCCCCCCTCTACGGCTAATGCTTCACCCACCATAACCGCCACGTCGGCCGCGGACTCCACGAAGAGCGACAGCTTTTCATTCACCATCGTAACTCCGGCCATAGCGGTCACGATCTTGAATAAATTTACGTCGAGTTTCACAGGCGGGCAGCCGGTCACGCTGAATGCTTCCGTTACCAACGATTTTCTGGCTCAAGGTGTCACTTGGAGCATGACTTCTGGCGGAGCGGCATGCACTGCCGCGTGCGGCACGCTTACACCGGTCGGCACCCCAAGCACTTCGGCGACCTATACTCCTCCCGCCTCGCCGCAAGCGGGCCCGACTCCCTCACCGACTATCACAGCCACCTCGGTTTCAGATCAAACGAAGTTCGATAGCTTCACGTTTTCCCTGACTATTCCGAACTCTTTGGTAACCGGCAGCTACGCCGTGTTGCTGCGAGGCTACGACGAGAACTTGCAGCCAATGGCCCTGGCTGGAAGTCTCACGGCGGATGGCATGGGAAACATAACTGGAGGCGAGTACGATCTGAATGACAACACTGCGGTCACAAGCTTTGCGGGTCCGCTCTCCGGTACCTACACAGTGGACACGTCCTTCGCTCAAATTCCGCGTGTGACGTTCACTTTTACGGCCGGGGGGACAACGACGATACTGAAGTGCGCGCTATCGGCAGACGGCAAGCGCGCCAAGGTGATCGAGCTTGACGGGAGTTTAGCCCTGAACGCCGGGACGCTCTCATTCCAGGACCCTGCCGCAGCGACGGCTCTAACAAATTCCACAGTGCCGACTAAGTTTGTTTTCGGACTCGATTCGGACGCTCCGATTAACGCTCGGGTGGTCGAAGCGGGTCAACTCATCCTGGGGGCTGGTGCAACTAGCGTTGCGGGCGGGATTGCAGACGAGGGCCAGGCCGGCGCGGCGAACCCCGTTTTTGGTGGAGTGGCTGGCGCTGCAGCGATAGTTGCGGCTTCGTCTTCCGCGACTCCGCCAGATGGTTCTGGGCGCGGGACTTTGACACTCTCTATCGGCGGCAGCGCGACTGAATATGCGTATTACGTCGTAGATTCATCGCAACTCAATCTGATCGAGATCGATGCAGGCGGCGCGCTGAAGACGGTGCAGGCCGGCATGGCCAAGGATCAGAAGGCGCTGAGTGCCAGCAGCATTCAGACGTCCAGCGTCGCTGCTCTCACGGGAATGACCAGCGTTGGAGGGGCACCCTCCTCAGATGTGATTATCGGTGTGCTTTCTAATTCTTCGGGGACCGCTCCGCTCGCGAACTTCGATTCGAATAATGCGGGAGCCGTCGCTCTCACCCAAACTGCCACCGGATCTTTTGCAGTGCCATTTGACACAACGACAGGACGCAGCGTCATCGCGGGCACATTTTTCCCAGATGCTGTCGTATACCTGTACGATTCCGGCAGCGGCTTTATCGCGGACGTAACACCTTCTGCAAATGGCGTCAATCACGGTTTTTCGGGCCTATTGCTGCCACAGACTCTTGCGCCCGGGAGCTTCTCACTTAAGACGCTTTCCGGATTATCGATCGGAGTGGCGGGTGGCTCTTCGAACTCTTCCATGGCCGATCTGGACATCGCGGCAATTTTTGATGGTGTTGGAGATTATACGGCGGAGATGGATTATACGATTTCTAATCTTGCTGATGGATTGAATGGCCAAGGACAGAGCTTCATTCTGAACGCAAACAACTGCGGGTGCACGTATGAGATCGATGACACGAATTTGGGGCACGGCCAACTGGGAGCGATTTCCGGTTTCTTTGACAATTTTCCGAATCACGCAGATAACCTGTCCTTTTACCTTATTGGACCCAACCAGTTCGTTGCCATAGAAAGTCTGGGCCAAAGTGCATCGAGCATCTTGTTCTTCGACCCGCAATAGGATCATCCACCAGCAGCGCCATGATGCTCCGGATGTGCCGAGAAGTATAGAAAGCGTTATTCAACGCGACACAAAGTTCAAATATTACAAAAACTTCAAGCAATTTTAAGCGGACCTTAATCGGTCGTCATTGTTCGGGGCGCAGCCTACCACTTGTTGTCGATATTTCCTTTGCAGGTTCGGTGTGCAGCAAGATCTCTTAGTCCTCAAGAGGAGCACAGATGAAGAATGGTTTGTCGTTCCACCTTATTTTTCCCTTGGCATTGGCGTTAGTTTTTTTGCTCGTGTGTCCTACTGTGACAGACGCAACGGTTCCTTCCAATCCAGTCCCATACCTGAATCCACTTCAACCTGACGCCGCAACCCCAGGAGGCGCTGCTTTCACTCTAACAGTCACCGGGACAGGTTTTGTAGCCAGTTCGGCTGTATTGTGGAATGGCAGCCCTAGAGCGACGACCTTTGTGAGTAGTTCCCAATTGACCGCAGCGATTACTGCGGCAGACATTGCTTCGCCTACGACGGGAACGATCACGGTAGTAAGCCCACCGTCAATCGTTGGGGGCAAGGACGGTGGCACGTCAAATCCCGAATATTTCCAAGTAGCTTACCTATCGCAGCTTAGTTGGAATTTCTTCTCCTTGACGGGGATAAACCCAACCACATCCCGCATCATAGGCGGAGACTTCAACAATGACGGCAAGTTCGATTACGCAGTGGCCATGGGTTCACGCGTGTTTGTCATATCCGGCAATGGGGATGGCACATTTGGCACAGCAATCCCCAGCCCCGGTCCAGCCGGCACGATTACCGGCATCTATTCCGCCGACGTCAATGGCGACGGCAAGTTGGATTTGATTGTGACTGGGTCGCTAAGCACTTCACAATCTTTCATCGCGACTCTACTCGGCAACGGTGATGGGTCGTTCCAGGCGCCTATCGAAAGCAACTTTAGCGGGTCGATCCCAGGCACTGGTGTGCTGGCTGATTTCAACGGAGACGGCACGCTTGACTTGGCTTACGCGACCGCTTCGAGCGTCCAAACCCTGCTGGGGAATGGAGATGGAACATTCCATTCCGGCCCTAGTAGCCCCCTCAGTCAAATCGGACTAGGAGCCGTGGCTGCCGGAGATTTCAATGGGGACGGAATACTCGACCTTGTAGTTACGGTCTACGATCCTTTCACGACGGGCTTGGATTACGCCGGCGTAATGAAAGGGAATGGCGATGGGAGTTTCGCCGCGCTTGTCCCCGCCGCCGGCTCTGGAGCTGCTTATGTCGGCTCGATCACCGCAGCGGTAGGCGATTTCAATCATGATGGGAAGCTCGACATCGCAACAGCCATGCAAACGGTGGGGGCGACTCTTCAGGGAATCATCCAGATATCCGACGGCAATGGGGACGGCACTTTTGCGGCACCCTACAATATTCCGAATGTTGCCGACGTAACGACGCCACTCCTGGTCGCCGACATCAATGGCGACGGGAAGCTCGATCTTTGCACGGGCGGATTCTGCTACTATGGCCAGGGCGATGGAACGTTTCCCACGTTCTCGGGCAGGACTGGCAATCCCACCTTTGTTCTGGCAGGAGACGCCAAGGGCGACGGTCAACAGGACATCTTTACGGATGCAGTTACCTTCCAGGGCTCAACGGTGTTTCATTCCTACGGGCTCGAGTTGCAAATCCCGCCGACGCCTGATTTCACAGGAATCGTTTCGCCAATGTCCTCCACCCTGGTTCCAGGTGGAAGTCTTTCTTTCAATGTTACGGTGGAACCGCTCTACGGATTCACCGGCGATGTCATCGTGGGAGTCACTGACGTGCCAAACGGCATCACTCCCAGTTACAATCCGGTCGTCGTCCATGGAGGCTCGGGCAGTTCGACTATCACGCTGACGGCTGCGAACACTATTCCCTATGGCCACTACGCCGCCACCTTGACGGGAAGCAGTGGCTCCCTCTATCACTCGACTACCTTACCTTTCACCGTAAACGACTCTGTCGGAGATTGGACCGGATACGTGGTCCAACAATCTCAAAATATCGCTCCAGGCGGAACAGCTTACTATCAGATTGTCGCCCAGAGCCTGGCCGGATTTAACGGAAATATCAGCATGAATGTCACCGGACTGCCTCCCGGAGCCACCGCAACCTTTACTCCGCCAACGATTTCCGGAGGAGCTGGCACCACCATCCTTGCGGTAAACACTTCCAGCACCACTCCCCAGCCGCAGGTCTATAATCTGACGGTGACCGGAACGAGCGGGATTCTCGTTCATAACACGACGGTCTACCTCGGCGTGAGCAGCAGCGGCGGAAACTTTACAGGCTCGGTTTCACCCTCCCAAGCCTCTGTCTCTGCATCCGGTGCGGGTAGCGCCTCGTTTACCCTCAGCTTTTCTCCGATCAATGGCGGGGCAGGAGACATTACTCTATCAGCCATCGGCATGCCAGCTGGACTAACAGCCATGTTTACCCCACCGACGATTCCTGGAAGCTCTGGCAGCTCGACGCTGACAATTACAGCTTCGAGCGGCACGCCTCCTGGAACCTATATTATTGACATCAACGCTGCAGGCAGCGGTGCCTTCAACCAGGGGAGTGTGACGATAACAGTTACGCCTTGATGTAATGACAACTCGGGGAGACAGTGAGGGGCGGGTTCTCTTAGGAGTGCTCGCCCCTCACTTATTCATGAGGATCAACTGCCTCAGAAACATGCGCGTAATATTGGTTGACTAGTCTCTCGGGAGAGCAATTTGAGCCTAGAGGGCGAGGTGTATTACGTCTCAGGGATTAGGCCAGCCGGTCTCCGTAGTTTCTACGTCCCAAGCTCTCGCTGCGAAGGTCATTCCACCCCAGGAGTCTATCCGGGAAGACATACTCACTTTGCGGCTTGTTCGAGGTCCGCTTACGCAGAGCGAGAATGAGTCGATTCTTTCCCAATACAACGCTCTTGCATTCTCGAATATTCCCAAGCAGGACTTCTTGCGATGGATCCAGGACTCTCCGGCGGGCCCCGCCTGGCACGCAATCTACGAAACAAAAGAGGGCGAGATAGTAGGACATGCTTCCGCCATACCGATGCGCGCCAATTACGGAGGCCACTCCTTTATCGCGGCAAAATCGGAATATTCCTTCATTCGCGAAGAGTATCGCGCCTCGAAAATCCGCGGGTTCGAAGGCTCTGGCCGTCTGAGGAATCTGATCTATGTTGACGAACTGTTCCGGCGGTGCCGGTCAGAAGGCTGGAGTCCGCTGCTGATTTCGACTTCGACCGCGTTCCACCGGGTTTTCCGAAGCATCGCCTGCTATCCCGTCAAATTTCCTCTGTGGGAATGTTTGCTTGTCTTGAGATCCGGTGAAGCTGGTTTGAGAACGCCTAATCTGCACCCGTGGCAACGAGTAAGTTTGTGGGGCGCGGGACAGCTGCAAAAAGCATTCTGGGTGCCGACTTTATTGTTTTCGGGCCGAACAGAAGGGCTGCGCGCGGTGCCGACCGGTGGCAGCGACTGGCCTCAGTCAGGGCAGTCCCTTGCCTTTTTCCAAGACCGAGATTTGTTGGCTTGGAGATATCCGGAGGGGCAGTACGAACGAATCGCGGAAGAGGCCGGAACGGGCGCGGAATTAATCGTCAAACATGGGTCTGCTAACCGGTATCTTCGAATTTGCCAGTGGCGCCTAAATTCGGGGCCTCCAACAGCGGTTCTGATCGCCAAACTCGTTCAGATGGCCAGGAGGCAGCAGGCGCTGGGAGTGCGATGGGCGGTGTACGGTGAGGAAGAAACGTCGGCGGCGCTCGTCCGGCGATTACGAAAATTCGGTTTTCTTTGCGCTCGGCGAGTCCGAACGTTGCTAATCAATACTGCGCAGGAGCAATTTTTGGACGCGGGCGCGTGGAACCTCACAGACGCAATGTTTAGTTTTGACTTATAGGTACAGGCGTCTCGTGGGGAGGTTCGAGACCACTCCTCGCATCGCTCGGCGATCCGCCATTAACGAAATATTTAAAGTGGGTTAACGAAGCCGATTTGTGCAGCCTGTAATTTCAGCGTCCCACTCTTTGCAGGTGGATTGTTCTTCACCCGGAGGGTTGGGGTGTGTACGGAAATCTGTCAAAGGTGATTCTTGCTCGGAAACGATATTGTCGACTTAGATTTTTGGGAACCACCGGGCCACCGGCACGTTCGCTACTTGGAGAGGGTCTGTAATCCCAAAGAGGCCTGTGGCGTGCGTCGGTCTGCGGATCCGGTCAGGGCCTTGGCGGTCATCTGGGCATGCAAGGAGGCCGCGCACAAATTGTTCTCGAAGCCACTGGCTCAGTCACATTTTGTTCCGAAAAAGTACGTAGTTCAATTTGAGGATTGTGACCTTTCGCGAATTCGCACAAAATTATCGATTCTTAATGCAGGATCGCAAACGGAGGTGTCCATCTTCCAGGAGGAAAGGTGGGTGCACGCCATTGCACACTTTCCGCCGATGAATTTTCATTGGGTCGTGCGTGAAATTGAGAAATGTTTTCTCGGGGGCCGCAGGGCAAGAAGCGAATCAGAGGCTGTCCGTTCGCTGGCAAGTGCTCTCCTGGAGGAACTGGCCGTATCGGATGTGGATCTACAGTTCGAAGGAAGAGTGCCTAGGCTGAGGCACAAAAGCGGGCAAGATACAGGCATGCATGTCAGCTTGTCTCACCACGGCGCGTTCGCCGCCGTCGCGATCGCATGGCCTGTAACCCCGCCCCTTTCTCACTTTGAGGACGCGCTAGGTTTCGCAGAAACTAAGAATTCGGAGGCCGCATGCTTTACCTGCGCAGCGTAGGTCGTTTTCATTCTGAAAACGTGATTGGCAACGACTTCCTAGCTTCTTTGGACACTGGAGTTGATCCGGTATGGGGTGGCAAGCAGGTGAAGATTTTGGAGCGCCGCACCACGCTCATGGCTCAGGCGATTTTGCCGGATACCAGCGTTTTCAGCCACCCGGACGATACCCTCAGGAATTCGCTTCACCCCCCAAGCGAAAAGGGCGACGCAATAGCTGCCTATACCACTGCGAGGAGTCTTAAATGAACCGTGATGAAGTCCAGAAAGCCTTCGTGGAATTGATTCGACCGCGCGTCCGCATTCCGGATCCCAGCGCGATCACGGAATCGAGTCTTCTGGTTGACGATCTGAAAGTGAACAGCACTCGATTTGTGGACATTATTCTCGAGGCCGAGGATCTTTTCAAGATTGAAATCGGCGATGACGACATGAAGCGGTTCGAACGCGTCGGCGACGCCATTGATTTTATCTGCGAAAAAACTTTGAATGCTTAGTTCGGCTCTTGTTCGTCGAACTGGCGAGAAAGCTGGACGGCCGATTACGGCTGGCGTGATTCCAGGTTGATTGGTGAACACACTTGAATCGAGTAGTGATTACGGGGATGGGCATCGTCGCTTCCAATGCTGTTGGACTGGAGGCTTACCGACTTGCCCTGTGCGAGGGACGATCCGGCCTCGCGTTCGTTCCGCAGTTGAAAGAATTGGATTTCGCCTGCCAAGTGGCGGGAATTCCCTCAATTTCCGAAGAGACTGCCGAGGCCTATCTGGGGCCGCTTCTTAAAACCACAAATACGACCATGCGCTACGCCGCGATTGCATCGATCGATTGTTGGCGTGATGCTGGCTTACCGTTACCGGGGTTAGACTCAAACGTGGACTGGAGCACGGCCGCTGTGATCGGAAGCTCTCTGGCTGGAATCGAAACGGCCGGGGAACTGGTCGTTCCGGAGACAAATGCCGGCCGAGTCCGCAGGCTCGGCAGCAGTGCGATCGAGAGAGTTATGGCCAGTTGTGCCACCGCGTGCGTCAGTGGTTTGCTGGCCTTGGGGGGCCAGGCCACTTCCAACAGCAGCGCCTGCGGCACAGGCACGGAAGCGCTTGTCAATGCGTACTGGATGATTCGGGAGGGTCGCATCGACCGCGTGCTCGCTGGGAGCACAGAGCCGAGTTCGATCTACGCTTGGGCCGGTTTGGATTCGCTCCGTGTGACATCGCGTAAATTTAATGACCGGCCGCAAGCCGCCGCGCGCCCGTTGAGCGCCACAGCCGGTGGTTTGGTACCCGCCGGGGGAGCTGGAATTTTAATGCTCGAGAGCTTGCCTTCCGCGCAATCGCGGAAGGCCCGCATCTACGCAGAAGTCTTAGGCGGGCAGTCGAATGGGGGAGGCCAGAGGAACGGCGGAAGCATAACAGCCTCCAATCCCGAGGGCGTCGTGCGTTGCGTCCAGCAAAGCCTGGAAGTAGCAAAAATCAGGCCCGCTGAAATCGACTACATCAACGGACACCTTACCGGAACGGCCGGAGACACAAAGGAGATTCGGTGTCTGTCCACGGCCTTGGGCCGCCCGCTTGCGGAAATGCCATGGGTGAACTCAACAAAATCTTTGATCGGCCACGGCCTGGCCGCCTGCGGCTCGATGGAATCAGTCGCCACCATTTTGCAATTAGTGCACGGTTTCCTGCACCCTTCCATCAACTGCGAGGACTTTCATCCCGAGATCGAGGAATTGGCTCCCCGCGTCCCACAGGTTTCTACCCCAGCTTCATGCCGCGTTGCGTTGAAAACGAGTTTCGGGTTCGGGGACGTCAATTCCTGCGTGATTTTTCGGCGTTGGGATGCATAAGGCGAGCAGCAGTCTAGAATCTCGTTCGATGCCGTAACCGGATGGGTGTCGTGCCAGACGCGAACTGAAAATCGATTTGTTTGCATTCCTTTCGAGTTAGCTTCTATTATTTGCTACAAATGCCAGGCGCCAGATCCAATACGCAACCATCCGTGCTCGCTTCGGAACCTCAGCGTATCCGCGAAATCTATGCCAATCGCAAGGATTCCGGCGAAGGTCCACTCGATCTATTCCGCCTCTGTTCGCATCAGGAGCGCCAACAAGCTCTTGTTCTCTTTTTCCGCGACATCGGTCTCTATTCGTTGAACGGTCTCCGCATTCTCGACATCGGCTGCGGTTCCGGCGGGCAGTTAAGGCGGATGACGGACTTTGGCGCGCAACCGGAACACTGTTTTGGAATCGATCTCTTCCGGCCAGGCCTGGCCGGCGCGCGGCGCCAGAACCCAAACATCGGCTTTATCGAAGGAAGTGCTGCGGAGTTGCCCTTCGCTTCTGGCGAATTCGATCTCGTGTTTCAATCCACAGTTTTTACTTCCGTGCTGGATCTCCACTTTCGCCAAGCAATGGCTTCGGAAGTCCACCGCGTCTTGCGTCACGGCGGTTACTTCATCTGGTACGATTTTCTTTATTCCAATTACAAAAATCCGAACGTTCGAGGCATCGGACGCCGGGAAATCAGTGAGCTGCTCCACTCTTTTCATTTGCGCTTTCAAAAGGTGACCTTGGCACCACCCATAGGACGCAAAGCCTCAAAGATTTCCCTGTCCCTCTACCGCCTTCTCGCCGCAATTCCACTGCTTCGAACGCACTACTTCTGTTTTGCCCAGAAACCTTGAATCGCTAAGCGTACTTTCGCCTCAAGCTGGCCGTGATTTCTTATTTTTCGTTCGCCCCGCGCGGATAGCCGACCTCGCGGGGAAAAATCCGGCTTGAGCGGGTCTGTGAGTAACCAAACGTTCGCTCTTCTGTCTTCTCTGCGTAACATTTTTTCTATAACGTTCCTTTTCCCCGCCCTGGGATTCCCGCCGCCCGTGGGAGCTTCCGGATTGAAGCTCGGGGTTCTATGCGCTTTATTTTGTGTTTATTCTCAACGATTTTCATCGCCGTCCATATTTCCGGCTGCGCAGGCCTTGTCACTCAGCCGCCGGCTAATTACGGAAAGCCTAAGCAGCCAGATCCGGTGAGCGTGGTCATCACCGACAAGTTTGCGAATCAGCTGGCCGGGGGTCCATCTGTTCCAGTAGATGCGACCGTTACCAACGACAGCACGAACTCAGGCGTTACCTGGACGCTCACCGCGGGTGGCGTGAGTTGCGCACCGGCCTGCGGTTCACTCACCCCAAGTGCATCCCCGAGCTTTAGTGCGACTTATAATCCACCCACCGCTCTTCCCACCGCACCAAATAATTCGCCGACCATTACCGCGGTCTCTGAGGCGGACGCCTCAAAGAGTGATCGATTCACATTTTCCTTAACTTTCTCTCAAGGCGCACTGGCCGGAAACTACGCCTATCTGTTGAGAGGCTTCAGCCAGAACGGTGTACCCATGACAATTGCCGGGACCGTGGACTTGGATACTATGGGAAACATTGTGAATGGCCGGCTGGATGTGAATGTAGGGGGTCAAGTCACCAGCTCTGCCTCTCCTCTAGCAGGCACATATTTGGTAGACACCTCCTTCAATGCAATTACTCGGGGGACGCTTAACATCACCAACTTCACTCTCCCAGGGACGAACAGCACTCTGGCCATGAAATGCGCGCTCTCTGCCGACGGCAAGCGAGGAAAAGTAATCGAATTCGATACAAGTGGGTTCATCAGCGCGGGAACAATTCTTCAACAAAATCCCGGGGCACTTACGGGCGCGATTCCCGTCGGAAACTTTGCGTTTGAACTCGATTCCGATTCTTCCACAGGGGCTCGCATCGTCGAGGCCGGACAATTCTCTCTTGGCGCAGCCGGTGTTACAGGCGGCTTGGCGGATTTGAGCAAAGCTGAGGCCCCCGCACCGATTTATTCAGCTACTCCCATCGCCCCAGGGACGGCGACGGCACCCGATGCATCAGGCCGTGGCACTCTCGCGCTTTCTATCGGTGGGAACTCCATCCAATATGCCTACTATATCGTCGATTCAGGGATGATCGACCTGATCGAGATCGACACGGGTGCAGCGCTGGGAACAGTCCAAGCCGGGGTGGGCCAGCTGCAAATTCCACTTACGGCAGGGAGCGTCAATTCCACTAGCGTTTTCCAGATGACTGGGATTGACGATGCATTCGGTACGCAAACCCCGGGACCGGCGGTAATCATAGGCGTTATGTCGGTCGCAGGGGCAAGTGCAGTGAACCTGACCTTTGACGGCAACGATGCTGGCACCGTGTTGACGACTCGTCCAGTTGCCGGTCAGTTGGTCAACTTTGATGCGACAACAGGCCGCGGTGTCCTCTCCTTTCCGGAGGGCGCGAATAATGGCTTCCTCAATTCCGTCGTTTTCTATCTCTTCGACTTAGGGAAGGGATTCCTCATAGACGCCGACCCTACGACGCCCCCTGGCACACCGCCCGGCATGCAGGTCACGAATAAAGCGTATGCCGGGACTTTTCTCCCCAAGCTGCAGGGCCCTTGGGGAATCAAACTCTTATGGGGAATATGATTTCACTTACCGGAGCATCGGCAATCCCTTCGATCCCGGCAATCGTCTCGGCGGTGAACGCAAGCAGCGACAGCGGCTCTTACACGGCGATCGTAGACGTGGCGTCTTTAAATTCGCAGATTGGAAATTCGGCCAACAGGACATTCAGTGAGGACTATCAGATTACGGATCCGGCCTTGGGTCATGGAAGAACGACGATGCCGCCTGGCTATTTCGGCGATTTCGACCTGAATCAATACGCCCCAGCAACCTTCTATTTGCTTGGACCCAATCAATTCGTACTTATTGGGATACTGAGTGGTGTGGATTCCGGCGTGATCTTTTTTGACCCTGAATAAAGTTCTTCCACCTTCACTTGGCAAGTGCTATTTCGCAAGTCCCGTGCCACCGCCATCCATGCGAATCCCTTCGAGCAACCCCGCACTGTGGTATCGCTCCAAACAACAAAACAGAAACTGATCCATGCTCATCCATCTCTCCCTAAATTCCTTTTGCTGCCTCGCGCACTCCCAGAAAACTTTGTTAATTTGGCTTGGGACGGAGATGGGCTCGATGGGGTTATGCCAGAGCAGCGAGATGCCGCCCCACCCGCGCTTCCTGCTCTCGTTTAAGACCTCTTCCGCCAACTTCTGGGGAGCAATGTGTGAGGCGCGCGCGGATGCCTCCAGGCTTCCGTCCATCAGGACCAGCGGGATTTCCAAGAATGCGTGCGGTCTTTCCCGCGCGAAGTCATACGGTGGAAAAGCGAAGCTTGCTCCATTCCGAAAACCCACGACCTCTGAGAAACCGAGCGTTGAGTCACAGGCCAAGCCGGCACGTTCAATTTCGCCGAACAGGGTGCGATGCTCGCTAAAGCGCAGCCAGTGCTGGCGATTGCTAAGTACTCTGCTTCCAAGCCGCTCCTCCAGCGAGCGCGCTTCCTCGTGCAGAGTGCGATCTTCCACGACGCTTCGGTAGGAGCCATGCACGCCAACGGAAAATCCCCTCTCCTCAGCAGCGAGCAGATGGCCGGCGATTTGGTCAAGCGCGTAATTTGGATCGCGCCGATGCGCATGTCGCGGGACCGCGAAAAACGTCGATCGGAAACCGCCATCGGCATCCGCGGCCTCTAGGAGTGCCGGCAAGAAGTCTCCGATTCTACTTCCGCCGGCCAGCTGTAAAATCATTCTGAGATTGTCGGCGAAGTAGGACCGATCCCCGTAATGTGCGACTGCGACTACGAGATTTTTGAGAAGCCTGAGCAGACTGGAAGCTCGATCCACGAAGTAGAAGTCAATATCATGGGAGCAAACGACCAAGTGTTCGACTTCCGGAATCGGTGACGGCGCTTTGGGAAGTTCTTCCGCCCCTTTTGGATTTTCGTTGCGCAACGCATTTTCCATCCACGCCATCAGGAGCGCGGCATGTGGTTTGCGTGGCGACAGGCCCTCGCGAGCGAAAATTGTTTCCGAGTAGGCAATGCGGCCGGTTCCGTCCCGCTCGGCGATGCCTGTCTCTTGGCTGCAAGAAAGCCAGAAGAATATCTCGCCCAACCAATCCGGTCGTCCACTGCGTACATCCGCCCCGAAAGCCAAATAGATATCTTCATCGGCGTAGCGTCGCTTAGCCAATGCGATTGTTCCTTTTTCAGGGCGGTTCTCTCGATACAACGAGGGTATGTGGACTATTTGCTGTTCCCCAGCCGAGGTCGCTGTCCCGCCATAGAAACAGCGAATCTGGTCCACGCCCTGATTCGCTTCAGTGACTGGGTGGTTATAAATAGCCGCGAACACGCGGAACGCGTAAGTGATCCTGGACCGGATTGGTTCTCGAATTTCTGGGCCAAACTGCAACGAAATGGGCTGTCCCCCGGTCACGCGTTGACTCGGGAACTGTTCTTCGATACAGAGATGAGATGCATCAGGCAACGTGAGCTTGGGTCGGATCCCAAAGGAAAAAACGACTTACTTGACTTCTGTGCGAATGATCTTCCGCCCGTCAGTAAGTCTAGCGCCACAATGTTAATGCCCGGTCATTCAGCGATGAAAACCAGCACAATCGAAAGTTGTTTTTCTGCATGCCGGTTCGGGGTGTAAGAATCACTAGAACTGGTTTCCAAACTCTCTTCTGTCCTTTTAGAATCAATCGCTTGGAGAGACCCGAGACAGGCTTTCAAATAGCTTCCGCTCGGCTCACGCAACGTCGCTGACGTCTGCCCGTAAAATTCAATGGCTCGTTCACGCAATTGAAATGATTTCCACGGATGATTACTGGTCGCTGGTACACAATTCGAGGTGGAAGTGAAAGTTACGTTCATCAATCACGCAAGCATCCTGCTTGAAGCGAAGGCCACCAGTATCTGGACCGATCCTTGGACCAGGGGAAAGATCGTCAACAACTGCGCTGCTCTCTACAGCCCCTCAGCTCCGGTCCCCTTCGAGCGCGTCGAGCACATCTGGTTGTCCCACGAGCATTCCGACCATTTCCATTTCCCTTCGCTCAAGGCCATTCCTGAGGAGCATCGCCGGCGCATCACCTTCTTACATCAGAAGCATAGTTCGCCGCGTGTCATTGACGCAGTCCGCAAGCTCGGGTTTGAGAAAATCAGGGAGCTCCCGCAATTCCGCTGGGTCGCGCTTAAGCCAGGATTTGAAATCTTCTGTGGCTGTGTGGGTAGCATGGATTCGTTCTTGGTTGTGCGCACCGAGGGCGAGTGTATCTTGAATTTGAATGATTGTGTCTGCACGGACGCGCAGATCCGATACATTCATCGCATCGTTAGCAAACCCACCATGCTTTTAACTCAGTTTTCCATCGCCCAGTGGATTGGGAATCAGGCCGACGAAACGGACGCCGTGCAGCAGAAAATTAGGGAACTGCAGCATCGCGTTTTAACGTTTCAGCCCGAGTTCACAGTTCCCTTTGCTAGTTTCGCTTACGCCTGCAACCAGGAAAATGAATGGCTCAACCGCTTTATGATCACTCCCGCTCGAGTTGCGGAATTGAATCTGCCGGGGGTGAACTTCATGTATCCCGGCGACGTCTGGGATTCCTCGGAACGCAAGTTCGAATCAGCAGCAGCCGTCGCCCGCTACGCCAAAGACATCGAGAATCTACAAATCGACCCCACGCCACCGTCTGTGGATGAGGCGACCATCCAGAAGTGTGTCGTGAAACTGCTCGAGTCGCTCCGTAAGCGTTTTAAGAAGCTGTTGCTGTCACGCATTGAGCCGTTCGAGATCTATACCCACGACACTAACTTCATCTTTTCGGTCGACCCCGGCGAAGGCCGCTGCGAGGTTCGCGAGGCAAATCCCGACTCGGCCTCCCGCGCGCGTTACGTCATGTGCAGCCAGGTCGTGTGGTACACATTCGCCCACACCTGGGGATGGAATGTCCTCCAGGGAAACGCAACTTTTCTGGACCGCCAATTCAAGGAAAAAGGTAACGCTGCGCTCTGGGAGCGATGCGTCAATGAGCTTTCTACCGATGTCTTACGCTTCGACACCCCGACCCGTTTTTTCAGAACTCTGGGATTTCTGTGGGGCAAGAAATTTGAGATCCTGTACCGCTTTGTAGGGAAGCCCGTCAGCGACGAGACCATCAGGGAACTGTCCCGTGGCTTACCCTCCAGCATTCAAGCAAGCTCGCCGCGGAACGCGTGAGCATTGCTTCCGCCCTGCCGAAGGCGCGCCCACGACAGCCGACCGAACCTTTGCGGTCCCGCTACCCCGCAACTTCCGCCTTGCGCACCCGGTGAGCTCTCCATTCTTGTAAGCCCAACGCAATGCAGGGGATAAAAAAAACTTCAACATAGCAGTGCGTGAAGCGGTATATCCCGTAAAACATAACCGTTGTAATGATTTGAGTTATGGCCATGGCCAGACAAAATAAAAGGTATCCTCCGTTCACCTTTGGCCACCAAAATGGCAGAAGAGCGATCCAGAAGACGTAAAGTAAGAACCGGCAAGAAAAGACTGCGTAGCTGGCCGCCTTTGGCACCCATGGGATAGGCACAAAAGCACGCACAAACTTTCCTAGCTCCAATCGAGGCATTGCGCCAGGATGACTCCGTATCCAATCCATGGCTTTTCTGTGGTAGTAACCGTCCAATGCCAGGTCAGTCCCAAGTTCTTGGGCAAGTACCACCTTCGTCTTCTCGCCAGGGACAAGTTCCGGCATCACCCAGTAGCCCCAGGCGTCCAGATTATTCGCCACAATTTCGTTATTCCCCCCATATATCAACTGCCCTTCGCCTGAGCATGGGTAGGGAAATCGGCCGGTAACTTCCGCGTTGCGGATTGTCCATAGCACCACAGGCGTTGTTGCCAATGCACAGGCGATGAGTGCACGGCTAAGTTTCACTCGATTAAGCAATTCGGCCCGAGTCGTCCGCATGAGGAACGCCAAGAGCAGAACCAGTGGCGGCACAATGATAAAATTAGCGCGAACTAGGGTTGCGGTACCGAGAAGAAAGGCTCCCGGCAGAAGCCAGCGGCTATCCGCGAATATGATGGTGAGCCCGACGGCAATAATCATGACAAACGACACTTCCGACATTCCATCCACGGAAAGCGCGACTAAAGACGGCGAGAGGGAGACAGCAAATCCGGCCGCAGCAGACAGGATGGGACCGACCCCGAGAAGGCCGCACAGAACTGAAAAAAACGCGCCCGCAAGCGAGAGGCAAACGGCGTCGGTGAAACGGCTTACCGCTTCTGGGGGAATTCCAGGAGCCATCCGAATGCCGATCGAGATGAGTGCTGGCCAACCTGGCATCCGGGAGTAGTCGGGGACGTCGGGCCAGAAGCCCACAGGATTTTTGTAGCCATTTCCGGAGGCGAGGCTCTTACCAAGCTCCATGTAGTCTTCGGGGTCATCGTGCCTATGGAATTTTTGCGTGGGTCCCCAATAAGCGGTGAACACCCCTAATACGATCAGACTAACGAGGAGAACCACCAAAGGCGCCGTCAAGCGGGACCGCATGGTTGGGAATTTTCTCTCGCTCAAGAATTCCTCCGTAGCCTCTTTCATTGAAGTCGCAGGCATATTACGCGTAAAAGCTCATCCGCCGTTGCTGGAAGGAGTAAAGGTTGGCACCGCGAAGCAGTTCATAACCTGTTGGTTCAACACATGATAGGCAATTCCAGGAGGAGCGAATGGGAGGATACCAGACCATCCTCACTCCCATATTGGAACAGTATGAATGGTTGGTCACTCCTCCATAAAAAGCAGCCTAGCGACCCGGAGCTTCTCGAAGGTTTATTGCGTGGAGACTTCGGGGCCGGCCCCAGATGAATCCGCATTGCTGGCATCGCCATTTCCTATGAAACAGAGATCCGAGCCCACGCCTTCACCCGCCGTTCATCCTCTCTTTACGCAGTCGTGTTGACAGCCGCGTTTCCCTTCGCGTATTAGTCCTCGTGTAATCTCAGCAAGACCCACTTGAAGGAAAACTTTGCTGCATGCACTCTGCAGCAATTCCAGCGCGGCTTTTTATACACCAAGGTTGAAGCGTAAGAACGTAGTGTGCGTGTCCGATATTGTCCCAGCTACCTGGAGCACGATCCTGCCGGTGCAGGGTATTAATGCGGGTAGCTGCATTGTGTAAATCGGAGGGCTGATATGAAACGGATGATTCTGGTTGTGGTTCTTGTCTTGACTTTAGGAATTTTTGCATTGGCACAACAACAAGGAGGCCTGATCGGCACTTTCCCGCCACCGAACAACGGCACAACGGCCTTCACCTATCAAGCCTCCAGCAATACTTATCATTTCACCCGCACGGACGGCTCGTTTTCAAGCGTCCTCGTTTTCGACAATAGCGCGGAGCCAGGCTATCCAACGACCAATGACTTTAGCACCGACGCTGTGAATGTCGATGGACAGCGAGATTTGATCACCTACCACTACAACAACGACAAAGGTGCCTACCAAATAAGCTCTCTACTCGACATAGACGAAGACGGTCATTTTGCTTTGGGTAGCTCCAGCGGAGGCGGAATTGGCAGCGACCCCACCACAGGTGATACGTGTATCCCGCTAAATGTGCTGGAGAACGGGCCCTGCAACGTCGCCGGTGCCTTACACATTAATACCGAAGGCCAAGTCTCGCAATATTTGGGCCTGCCGCTGGATCCTGGCGGGCGGGGCACCAGCATGATAGCCAGGGCGGTGAACGGGACCGCCACTGGCACAGTCATCGGTTGGCCTGTATGGACTACCCCCACTAGCGGTTACGGCGCGACTGATTATTACGAACTCTCGTGGGTAGGCGTCGTTACTACTCCGGCGTTTGGTGCCGAGGCAACGGCGACTTGGAACTTTACGGATGAGTCTGGGCCTAACTCCTGTACCTCTCCTCGTACGCCTTTCGGCGCGGTCGGGAATCGAATTGACCTGACATGCCGGTTCTATTCCATGCCCGGCGCACCCATAACCATTTCCGTGGCCACCATCGGCGGCAGCCCGACGTATGCTTCTCATTTGCGTGTCATTGTCCATTAGATTGCAACTAGGCTGCACGACTCCCGTTGGAGTTCTGTGCACTTCGCCTTTGCGCCGAGAATGGGTGTGAGCAGCCCCACCCAATGGTCCCCGGCCTCTGGTCTTGTTTCATTAACACAATTTCAGAGCATCTGTAACCGTATCTTAATTTTGGTTGTTTTATCTTGGATCTGTCGGTGTTCGGAAACACCGGCGCGAACCGAAGCCTGGGTATGAGAAATCGCAAACGCGTGTACGTCGGTGAATCGGGCCTCACTCTGCTTGAGTTGATCATTGCGACAAGCATCTTGCTAATTCTCTCTGCCGCGGCACTTCCGGTCTTTAAATATACGGTCGTTCGAACGAAGGAGTACGAGCTTCGCAGGGATCTTCGCCAAATGCGGAACGCCATCGACCTGTTCAAGGACGCAGCGGACCTGAACCGGGTCCGCGTCGAAGTGGGTAGTAACGGATATCCTCCCGATCTCGAAATACTTGTGAAGGGCGTCGAATTCGGCGGCGCTGAAAAGCGGCGATTCCTTCGCCGAATTCCGGTTGATCCCATGACCGGACGCGCAGAGTGGAGCCTGCGCTCCGTCCAAGATGACCCCGACACGACGAGCTGGGGTGGAAATAACGTCTTTGATGTTCACTCGACTTCAACGGCCACCGCCCTTGACGGGACGAAATATTCCGATTGGTGAACCTCCTTAAGTGAAATCTATCACTCGCCCGGCCTCTGCGGGCTGAAATTCATGGTGCCGGGACGCCTTGCCTCCTGTTGTCTTCGTGATTGGCGCTCGCAGCGCCGGTTTCGTTTACTTTTTCGCCGGCGGGTCAGCAACCTTCAGATTGAGAGCCTCCGCCGTCGTCTCATCCAATCTCTGCCGGACGGACGCCGATAGCTGGCCAAGACGAGCCTCGCTCTCCTTGCGGGCTTGGGATACCACGCTCAGTTCATCCCCCATGTTGTTCTGCAGGATGTTTTCCGCATGCAGCAAGCAGGCGAACACATACCGTTCTGGAATTTTTTGTTTGCGCAAGAGCTGCGCATAGTTGAACCAGTCGGACGCCGCCCCGCGCGGATCGGAAACCGCCGCGTCCAGTCGCAGTGCCTGCTGGTACGTCTGTGCCGCTCCCCCGATGTCCCCTTCTTTCTCCTGCAAATCGGCTAGATGCACAAACGCCAGGCTCTCCAGCGCCTTTTCACCAGCTTTGTCGGCGAAACTGGCGGCCGCGGTGTAACCTTTGGAAGCATCGGCCGTATGATTTATGGCGGCGTCCGCGTCGGCCACTTTGATCAAGGCAGCAAGCAAAGGACCGGTATCGGCGGGATTCCTTGCGTGCCGGGCCGCAATGATTTCCAGATACGCGCGATAGTGGCGGGCCGCGGCCTGCAGTTGCCCTTGTTGATCGAGAGCCTGCGCGAGATAAAGTTGCGCATTAGATTGCGCGGGATCGGCGTCCACGGCTCGCTGCCAGTTGTCGACGGCTTCTTCATCGTGTCCGAGCCGGTGCGCGAGCATTCCATAATCAACCAATGCATCGGCGTTTCGCGGCCAGCGCGTGACGATTTTCTGAAATTGTGCGTAGGCCTCCGGGTCGCGCCCTGCTTCAATCAAGCTCCGGCCATAGGATTCTTGCAGAGCGAGACTTGCCGGATTGACGGCGGCGGCGCGCTGCATCGCTGCGAGCGCGGCATCTTGCTTTCCGGCAAGCTGTTCGGCGTGGGCAAGACGCACTTGCACGGAGCTGTCGTTGGGAATGAGTTCCGCGGCGCGCTGAAGCGCGGGGAGCGCCCCGGCTTCACTCGACCACCAGAAGTGCAGCTGGTCCACGCCTGCCCATACGAAGAGGAGCACGACGGTTGCAATCCGTAGCACGCGCGCCGCTGGCGCGCGCCCCGTCAGCCACCGTGTGGCAGCCGCAAAAGTGCCTAGCTTCTCGTCCTTCTCGCGCGGAGATTTTTGTTGAGCGTCCAGCAGCATCGCCGCGATCCGCGAGTCGCGCAGCTTCCAGATGGCCCCGTCGAGAATAAAGTGGTGGATATTGACCAGCGCGGTAAACGTCAGGAAACTCGCCGCAAAGTCGGTGTGAAAAACGCGGCTGACGATCCATGGTCCGGGAATGAACAGGGCGATGCCCCCGGCGATCAACGTAATGAGATATCGCCAGAACGACCATCGCGTATCGCCGGCCGCCCGGGCCTCTTTTTTCTGGTAATAGCTGGTGATCCACAGATACTGCGTGGAGTGCAGCACCGCCAGTAGACCGCTGCTGTATCGCGTTTGGGGAATTTCGCGCCCGCTGAGCAGCTCGATCACCGCGGGCAGAAGAAACCAGAGAAACTGCGTGAGGGTCAGTGTAACGACTGGAAGAATTGTGCGGAAATTGCTTCTGCGCGCCAGCGAGGCCAGCGCCCATCCGCTGGCGCCGGCGAAAAACACCGCGAGCGCGGCGCGCGCGGGAAGCGTGAACTTGGCCGCGAGTCCGAGAGAAAGCACCAGCGCGTCGCCGGACGGCCCCGTGTGAAAGCTCAACATCAGCAAAACATAAGAAGCGACAAACGAGAGGCGCAGCGCCCGTCGCTCTGATTCCGTCGGAGTGACCCCCGCACGGCGCGCGAACATCATCAGCAGCCCGAAGTTTTGCCCAGTGTAGTGCCACGGACTCCAGCAAATGTAGAGCGTAAAGATCCAGGGGAGCAGCGCGTACCACAGGTGCGCGACGGTGCCCGCCACCGCGAGCAACAAAGCTACATGCACCGTATAGAGGCGGTATTTCTCGAACTCATCCCGCGTGTGGTACGCGCGATAGACCGTCGCCATAAAATGTGGATAATTCGAGAGCAGCGCGAGGAAATAGAACGCCACGCTCCAGCCGCGCCCGTAGGAATTCGCAAAGTAAAATCCCGCGAGCAGGAGTGGCGCGGACCACGCCCCGCACCCGACCGTCAGATCAATCCACGGACGATAGATCCACGGGCTTTGCGGCCTCGATGCCGCGGCGGGCGTTGCCGCGTGCTCCTCTGGCGGAATTAAGGTGACTGTTCCCATGCTCTTGCAGAGTAACGCAGCCACATCAACCCTGGCGCCGGGCAACAATCCTGAATGCGGAATCGGTTACTTGTACTTGCGAACGGGCTTCCGGCAACAGTGCTTCAGTAAACCGCGAGGAGGCGGAGTAGCAATCCCGCCAGTGCTCCGCCCAGCAGCGGCCCGATCACCGGGATAGGCGCGTAGCCCCAATCGGAGCTGCCTTTTCCGGCAATCGGCAGAATGGCGTGCGCGATGCGCGGCCCCAAGTCGCGTGCGGGATTGATGGCGTAACCGGTCGTGCCTCCTAGCGATAATCCGACGCCCCACACAAGGCTGCCCACAAGATATGGACCTAATCCGGCGGCGGGGCCCGTCTCCGACACTTTTTTCGAGAAAATCGCCCCAATCACAAAAACGAGAACAAATGTGGCGCAGATTTCGCTGAATAAGTTCGCAGCCGCACTGCGGATCGCCGGCGCGGTGCAAAAACAAGCCAGCTTGGCCGCCGTATCCGGCGTCTCTTTCCAGTGCGGCAAGTAGTGGAGCCAGACCAGAATGGCTCCCACAATAGCGCCGAGGAGCTGCGCCGCGAGATAGGGCGCGAGCTTCCCGTAGCTTCCGTCGCGCACGGCGAAGCCCACCGTGACTACAGGGTTCAAGTGTGCGTCATGGCTTCCACCGGCAATCGACACGAACACCCCGGCCATCACGGCAAACGCCCACCCCGCCGTGATGACGATCCACCCGCTGCCTTCTGCTTTCGAGCGCTTCAACAGAACTCCAGCGACGACTCCATTGCCCAACAGCACAATGATCATCGTCCCGAGAAATTCGCCCAAGATTGGGGATGTCATTCAGCAGCCTCCTCTAGGTGGAATAGTCCCAACGCAATAATTGTTTCCTCGCGTCACGAATCAACCCAGTCGAACGAGCGCGTAACCGCCTTCCGCCAGTCCTTATATAGCTTCTCGCGCTCCGCTTCCCCGAGATGTGGCGTCCACGTGCGGTCCACTGCCCAGTTGGTTTCCAGTTCCTCGAGCCCGGAGAAAAGCTTTACGGCCAGGCCTGCGGCATACGCTGCTCCCAGCGCCGTCGTCTCCCGGACGACGGGCCGCACCACTTCTCGATTCAATATGTCCGCTTGAAACTGCATCAACAGGTCGTTCCCCACCATCCCGCCGTCCACGCGCAGTGACGTCAGATCAATCTGCGAGTCTTTTTCCATGGCTTCCACCACTTCGCGTGTCTGAAATGCGGTGGCTTCCAGAACCGCCCTCGCCAAATGTCCTTTGTTCACATACCTCGTCAACCCGGCAATGACTCCGCGCGCATTTTCCTTCCAGTACGGCGCATACAAACCGGAAAATGCTGGAACAAAGTAGATCCCGCCGTTGTCGTTCACCGTGCGGGCCAGCGTCTCGATATCCTCGCTCTTTTCAATCATTCCCAGATTGTCGCGGACCCATTGCACCAACGCTCCTGAAATCGCTACGCCGCCCTCCAAGGCATAACACGCTGGTGCCGCTCCCATTTTGTAGGCCACGGTGGTGAGCAAGCCGAAGTTCGATGGAATCACGCGCTCGCCCGTGTTCATCAGCAGAAAACACCCGGTTCCATATGTGTTTTTCACTTCGCCCGGTTGGAAACATGCCTGCCCGACGAGCGCCGCCTGCTGATCCCCCAGAATGCCCGCGACCGCCACGCCAGCGATTGCGGGGAGCGTAGCCGTGCCATAAACTTCGCTGCTCGAACGCACTTGCGGCAGCATCGCGCGCGGAATTTCGAACGCCTCGAGCAACTTTTCATCCCAATCCAGTGTTTTTAGATGGAGCAGTTGCGTCCGGCTTGCGTTCGTCACGTCGGTGACGTGGACCCCGCCTTTCGGGCCGCCAGTGAGGTTCCAGACGAGAAACGAATCCATATTGCCGAAGAGTAGTTCCCCCGCGGCCGCTTTTTCTTTTGCGCCGGGAATGTTGTTCAGCAGCCAGCGCAGCTTCAGGCTGCTGAAGTACGTGCTGAGCGGCAATCCCGTCTCGCCGCGAAACCGGTCTTGTCCTCCGCTCTTCGCAAACAATCCGACATCTTCCGCGACCCGCGTGTCTTGCCAGACGATCGCGTTTGCAATCGGACAGCCCGTGCTTCGCTCCCACACAACGGTTGTCTCGCGCTGATTGGTTATGCCAATCGCTGCCAGGTCCGTTGCGCGCAATCCTCGCTGCTCCAGGGCCTCCGCGATCACTTCCTCCGTGCGGCGCATGATTTCCAGCGCGTCATGCTCCACCCAGCCCGCCCGCGGGAAGATCTGCTCGTGTTCCTTCTGCGCAGCCGCAACGACGCGCGCCGCTTTGTCAAACACCATAAAGCGCGTGCTTGTTGTGCCCTGATCGATCGCTCCGATATAGCTTTTCACGACTGTCGCCCCTTTCGGACCGCTGCATTCTACGACGGAACGAGCCTTGGACTTGAACTAGATGTATACGTTCCCCGCTCCCTCTGCATCTAATGTCTCGGGATGAGAGAAAGGAAGTTAAGTTCATGAAGAAGAACCTGAAGTGGAAAGGGACCCTGTTATTGGCCGCTTTGTTCATGGCTGCCGCAATGCCCCTCGCGTCCAAGGCAGCCGCCGCGGATTCCCAACCGGTCATCATGACCGTCACAGCCGTGGGAAAGAAAGATACTCAGCCGCCGCCGCTCACCAAGGATGATGTGCAGCTCTATCAAGGCAAGGAAAAGGTGCAAGTGGCGGATTGGAGGCGCGGGGAGAAGCTTTTCCTCGCGATACTTATCGACGACTCCCTGGAAAGCAGCGTTGCCAACCAGTGGGGCGACCTGAAAGCGTTTTTCATGGCGCAGCCCGAAAACACCTACATCGCCGTGGCTTATGCTCGGAACGGTGCCGCCATGGTGGCGCAGGACTTTACCAAGGATCACGCGCTTGCCGCCAAGGCCTTGCGCATTCCTTTGGGAAATGCAGGCGCCTTCACTAGCCCGTATCTCGCTATCCAGGATTGGGAAAAGCGCTGGCCGGACTCCGGTGAGCGCAAGTCCATCATTTTGTTCTCCTCGGGCGTCGATTATTTCCGTGGCAGCTTTGATCCCATCGATCCTGATCTGGATACCACCGTTGCGCGCGCCCAGAAGCAGAACATTAATATATGGACAATCTATGTTCCCGATGCTGGCCACGTCGGCCGCCGTTCGTTCCGCGTATTCAACGCCCAATCGAACCTCAGCCGTCTCTCGGAAGAGACTGGCGCTGAATCCTACTATCTCGGGTTTGGTTCGCCAGTTACACTAAAGCCGTATTTCGACGAAATCCAGATGCATCTCAGCAACCAGTATCTGCTCACCTTCGTGGGCAACGGCGGGAAGAAAGGGAAGTTTGAGCGCGTGCGTGTAGTCACCGAAGCTCCCAACGTGGAGTTCCTGGTGCCCTCGGAAATTTTCCTCCCGGCCGTACAGTAATTCTCGGCACGTAGGGCCATCCAAAAAAGCGAGGCGCGGACCGCAAGGTTCGCGCCTTCTGCTTTTCAGGGAAAGGACTTGTCTCTTTTCTCGCCCTCAGGCTAAACTAGCGCTCGTCCGCGGCCGCTCGGCATGCTCATCATATTCGCCCTATTGAATCGTTTTAAATGCCAGAGCTTCTCTCGGCCCGTGACGGGGAGTCCAGGATGATTCCGCACCGCAAGAAAGAGTCTTTCGCTCCGCATTCCCTTGCCGCGATTTTCCTCGCGCGCCGAGCCTCGTTCGCTTCCCTTGCCTTTGCCGCGGTGCTCCTCGCCGTCGCAATTTTTGCTGCGCCTCTCTCGCGCGCTGACGGCGACATCACTCTTCGCGAAAATTGGGCCGTACAATCCTCCGCAAAAGTGAACGCAGGCGGTGAAAGTGTCTCCACTCCTGGCCTTGACGCAGCGACTTGGTACAAAACGTCCGCTCCGAACACCGTCTTTGCCGTGCTCGTCGAAAACGGCGTCTACAAAGATCCGTATTTCGGCATGAACTTGCGTTCCGTTCCTGGCGTGTCTTATCCGATTGGCGGCCAGTTCGCCAATTTGGAAATGCCGGAAGACAGTCCCTTCGCTGTTCCCTGGTGGTATCGCAAAGAGTTTGAAGTCCCCGCGCAATTTAGCGGCAAAACGGTGTGGCTCGCGTTTCGCGGCATCAACTATCGCGCCGAAATCTGGATCAACGGCAAAAAACTCGTCGGCTCGGACGTTGTTGTCGGCGCGTTTCGCCGTTACGAGTTTAACGTCACACAGTTCGTCAAAGTTGGCGCAAAAAATGTCGTGGCCGTCGAAGTCTCCGCCCCGCATGCCAATGAACTCGGCATCACCTGGGTCGATTGGAATCCCACGCCTCCCGATAAGGACATGGGCCTTTGGCAGGAAGTCGTTCTTTCCGCAAGCGGGCCCGTTGCTGTGCGGCACGCCGCCGTGGAAACGAAACTCGATCCCCCTGCAACCGATAAAGCCCATCTCACCGTGCGCGCCGAACTGGCGAACGCATCGATCACAGCCATAAAGGGAACCCTTCGCGGACAAATTACCGGTGCCGCTGCGCCCATCGAGTTTTCGCAAAGTGTCGAACTAAAACCCGGCGAGCGCCGCGCCATCGCCATAACACCCGATTCCTCGCCGTCTCTCAACCTGCAAAATCCCCGCCTCTGGTGGCCCTATCAAATGGGCGAGCCCTACCTTCACAAACTCACTCTCGAGTTTGTTCCCGAGAAAGGGCCCGCCTCCGACAAACAAACCATCGCCTTCGGCATCGTCCAAACCGATTCCGAGCTGACGCCCGAGGGCTACCGTCTCTTCAAAGTAAACGGCAAACCGGTCCTCGTCCGCGGCGGTGGCTGGGCGCCGGACATGATGCTGCGCATCAACCAATCGCGCCGCGAAGCGGAATTCCGCTACGTGAAAGAGATGGGCCTCAACACTATTCGTCTCGAAGGCAAGCTCGAAGACGAAACCTTCATGGAGCGTGCCGACCGCGACGGCATTCTCGTTATGGCCGGCTGGTGCTGCTGCGATGCCTGGGAAAAATGGAACAAGTGGGGCGACGAAAATCGCCACGTTTCCGTCGATTCCCTCCGCGATCAAATTCTGCGCCTACGCGCGCATCCCAGCATCCTCGTTTGGCTCAACGGCAGCGACAATCCTCCTCCGCCCGATCGCGAGCGCGCCTACCTCGACGTCGAAAAAGAAAACAACTGGCCCAAGCCCGTCATCTCTTCCGCCACAGCCAAGAAAACCGAACCCACCGGAGACAGTGGCGTCAAAATGTCCGGCCCCTACGAATATGTTTCCTCGAACTACTGGCTTCTCGACACTAAAGCCGGCGGCGCCTACGGCTTCAACACCGAAACCAGCCCCGGTCCCGCCGTCCCTCCGCTCGAGGAATTGAAATCCATGTTTCCGCCCGACAAGCTCTGGCCCATCAACGAATTCTGGGATTTCCACGCGGGCGGCGGGAAATTCAAAAACATCAAGGTCTTCACCAACGCCATCGAAAAGCGCTACGGCCCGCTAAAAGACGCCTCCGACCTCGCCTGGAAATCCCAAGCCATGACCTACGAAGGCGAACGTGCCATGTTCGAAGCCTATGGCCGCAACAAATACAAATCCACCGGCATCATCCAGTGGATGCTCAACAACGCCTGGCCCGGCCTCATCTGGCATCTCTACGATTACGATCTGCGCCCCGCCGGCGGCTACTTCGGCTCAAAGAAAGCCCTCGAACTCGTTCACGTCCAATTCTCTTACGACGACCGCACCGTCGCCATCGTCAACGGCAAACAGGAACCCCTCAAGGGCCTGAAAGTCGTCGCAAAGATTTACGACACTTCGATGAAAGAGCGTTTCTCTCACGAGGAAATTTCTGACCTCGCTGCCGACGCCGTAACCAAATCCTTCACCGTCGCCGAACCCGCTGGCATCACTCCTACCTACTTCCTCAACCTCCAGCTCTTCTCCCCATCCGGCGAACTCCTCAGCCGCAATTTCTATTGGCTCTCCGCCAAGCCCGACGTCCCTGATTTCGCCAAAACCGAGTGGTACTACACTCCGCTCAAGGAATTTGCCGATTTCGCCGCCCTCCAGGATCTCCCGAAAGCCACAGTCCACGCTGCGATGACCGTCTCCGAAGCCGGCCAGGAAACCGCAGCCCACATCACGGTAGAAAACACCGGCACCGGTCTCGCGCTTCTTGTGCGCCTTCGCTTGCTGAAAGGGAAGGATGGCGCCGAAATTCTACCTGTCTTCTTCGATGACAATTACATCTCCCTGCTCCCCGGCGAGAAACGCGAAATCACCACCCATGTACGCAAGAGCGACCTCGGCGCCGCCAAACCCGTCCTCGCCGTCGACGGCTTCAACGTCACTCCCACCCAGCTTCCTTAGCGTCGCGTCTCGAACTTCCGCGCGATTTTCGATAGCGCGTCAGTTTCCGATCCCCGCGTCTATCGGGCGCAGGATGCATCAATTGCTTTTCCTCTCCTGCGGCAACTTGGCCATTTTCAGCCAGAAATCATTGATGCTCTTCACCAGAGTTACGAAGGCATCCCACTCCACAGGCTTTTTGAAGTAACAGTTCGCGCCGTGCTCATAGCTGATCCTGATATCAGCTTCCGCGTCGGAAGTGCTCAGAATGACGGTGGGTATTGTTTTCAAGCTTTCATCTGCCTTGATGCGAACCAGCACTTCCCGTCCATCCATTTTTGGCAGGTTTAGATCCAGCAAGATAAGGTCGGGTCGAGGAGCCTGGACGTAGTCTCCATCGCGCTTCAGAAAAGCCATAGCCTCCATGCCATCGCGGGCCACATGCAAAAAGACGGACGGACTGGCATCGCGGAAAGCTTCCTGCATCAGCCGCACATCGCCGGGGTGGTCTTCCACCAATAGAACTCGGATGGGTCTGACTTCTACTCCGCTGGTTTCCATGATTTCCTCTCAGTTGCTTGGAGGGATAGCGAAGGGTGCCCTGACAATTCGTTGCGCAATTATGGCGCTTGGCTCTTGGCTATGGACTGAGGAGGGCAATCGGCTGCCAAAGGGCGACTTCGGAAGAGACTTTCATTGTGAAGGGTTGGCAGGCAGAGTCAAGGACGTTGAGCGCTGCTCTAACGTCCTGGTTAACCTGATACGCGGTCCATGGCAAATCGCTCCACACGGTCCAAGCGCGGGGAATGGATCCGCGCCTGATTATTTTCACCCGCACGTGTCGTCGCCTTACCGGACAAACCCAGCACCAGGGTTTCACTTTTTCAATAACCGCTACCAGCTCAACTGCTACCTTGGGCGCCAGAATCCACAACGGCTCGTAACTGTGCAATTTTGAACAGTCACGATTTCTGCACGGTGATATCGAATTGCGATGAAGCTCCTGAGTATTGTTCCGGCGCTAATCGTCGTCTTTGTTGTTGCGGTCCTGAGCTTAAGAAGAGGGACAATTTTTGCCCCATAAGCGCTAGGCACGCCCACCTTGGCGAACTCCAGTTACGCTGCCCGATGGCGAAGGTCCATTCGCGACCCTGCGTGCGGCTCAGCGTTGTGAATCTCTGCCAGTTTCCTGAGTCAACTCCTGGCAGGTCGGGTTACCGCAAACCACCCCCCACCAGGAATTTCTCTTTACAGTTGATATGCTTTTTGATATAAGAATATCCAGGCAATGGTGCGAAAGGCGGCGGATCAGTCTGCCGCCTTTTCCTTTTTGGCCCAGGCTTCAGACTAATCTCACGGATTCGTGCCCGCCGTAACCTCTTTAGATGCAACACTTGCGAGAAGGCTCGTAAGCGCTGATTCTAAACTACTTACGACGACCAGTGGAAATGCGTAAGTCCTTTAGATGCAACGTTTACAAAAAACATGGGGGGCACCCACCCGTCACTATGCCCTCGGCTCTCTTGCTGTCAGCCGTGAGCCGCCAGCTATGAGCTGTTAGCTGTCAGCCTCCTAGCCGACCGGTCCTGAGTGACAATCACGAGCGGTCGCCTGCGACATAAGTTCTTTAGGAGCAACACTTACAGAAAACAAGGGGAGGGAGGTACCGCGAATTCTCCTCAGCGTCAGGTCAGTCCGAGCTTCCGTGAGCCACGTCTCGCGTCGAATCTCGAATCACCAACTCCGGATTCATCCTCTGTCTTACGGCGTTCCACTCGCGCTTCTCGAGTCCGGCTTTAATTCCTTCCATTACGATATTGACGGCATTCGTTCCCATGGCCTCCAGAGGCTGCCGCACCGTTGTCAGCGACGGCGCGCTCAAACCGGCCATCGCCACATCGTCAAACCCGGTCACCGAGCACTGCTCCGGCACTTTCACGCCTGCTTTTGTCAGCGCGCGAATCGCCCCCAGCGCCGTCAAGTCGTCAAAGGCCATCAGCGCCGTGAACTTTTTCTTCCTTTGGAGCAGCTCTTCGGTTAAGCGGTGCCCACCCTCGAATCCGGAGTTCGGGTCAAACGAATCCGGCAACTGCAGCACCAGCGCGGGATCGATCTCCAGCCCCGCCGTGTGAGCAAATTTCTGCACACCTCGCCATCGTGGTGCGCTGTCGATCAGCATTTTCGGCCCGCGAATAAACGCAATCTTGCGATGACCCAACTGGTGGAGATGTTCCAGTGCCATGCGGCCGCCCGTTTCGTTGTCCACCATCACGGAGCTAACCGTGTCGCCCGGCAGCTCCCACCCGATCGTCGCTGCCGGTATATTGCGCTTGCTCAAATCCGCCAACACGTGAATGTCCACAACCAGCCAGTTGGCCACCACGATCAACGCCTCCACGTGGTGCTCCAAGAGCATCTCCAGGTAGCGCTCGAAGCGATTCCGCTGGTTGTGCGCGTCAGCAAAAATCGGAACATACGATGACTGGTAGAGCGCGTTCTCAATCCCGCGCATCACCGGCGTACAAAAAGGATCGGTGATATCGAAGAAAACCAGTCCCACCGTGTGGCTGCGCTTGCTCCGCAGAAACCGCGCCATCGCATTCGGCCGGTAGCCCAGCTTTTTGGCCGTTTCCTCGATTTTTTTCTTGGTGGCTGGAGCGATGTAGCGCGCCAGCGGCGCGTTGTTCAATACGATCGAGACGGTGGCGGGCGAAAAGCCGCTGTCTTCCGCGACGTCCCGCATCGTCACCGTTTGGTTTTTGCCGCTGGTACGCTTCAAAGGAAGGCCTCTTAAGTTGCCCTCATTCTGCCAGAGTTCATCCATTTTCAATAAGCAAACGCCGTGTGGGGTCATCCTTCCGAGGATGACCTCCCTTCTCTTCTACGCTGCCGGTTATGACTCCCTGAAATCGATCATCACCGGCGCCGAGCGGAACCAGTTTGTCTTGTAGCCAACGTAAAGCAGGCCGATCGCGAACCAGATACCTCCCACTGTTTTCGCGATGATATTCAGATTCACCCAAATGAGCCCGCAGAAGATAAATCCAACCAACGGCAGCAATGCGTCTCGCACAAAGTGCGTCGGAGCTCCCTGCTGCCGCCTGATGGAGAATTGCCAGAAGCAGGCGAAATTTACTCCCATGAACGCGAGGAAGGCGCCGAAGTTGAGCAATTCTCCTGCGTGCTCATAGGCGCTGCCAATGTAATTCAGCATCACAGATCCAATAAACGAGAGTCCGCCGATCAGCAGGATGTTATTGGTCGGCGTACTCGTCCCGGGCGTTAGTTGTCCAAAGAACTTCTTTGGCAGGACACCATCGCGGCCCATTCCGAAGAGCAACCGCGCGGCGCCGAGTGTGCCCGTCAGGCCGCTGCCGAACGCGGCCACGATCAGGACGACAGCCATGGACCAGGAAAGAATGAGTCCGCCGGCTCGTGTGCAAATATCCATAAAGGCGGTTTCAAGATTTGGAAACGATCGCCAGTCCGGCCACACCCGCGCGCCAAGGTACGCCTCGATTCCGCTGCACACGCCCGCAAAGAGGCACGTCAGCACCACGGCTAGCAAAACGTTGCGCTTGGGGTTCTCGACATCTTCCGCGAGCGTTGTGACCCCGTCAAACCCGATGTAAGTCAGAGCGGCAAACGAAGTCGCGGTGAGAATCTTGTGAGAATTAAACGTCTTCGCATCATAGAGTGGCTGCATCGAGAAGAGGCCCGGCCATCCTTGCCCGGCATACAGGAAGCGAACCGCAACCACGATAAAATACACCACGACCACCGACATGACGCCCAACAGAACCTTGTTGGCGGTCGCGGAGGCCTTGACTCCAGCCAGATTCAAAGCCGTCATAATTCCCGCGATGATGAGGGCCCAGATGATGAAAGGAATTTGCGGAATGTGGAAATACGCAGCGCGCTCGTGCAGCGCCGTCGAGATCCACACGGTATTGATCAGCGGCTGCAGCAGGTAATCGAGAATCATCGCCCAGCCGGCCAGGAATCCAAGATGCGGGTTCAGCCCCTTGCCCACGTAGGTGTAAGCCGACCCAGCCGTCGGATAAAGCGTGGCCATGCGCCCATAGCTGACGGCGGTGATCAGCATGGCAAACAGCGCGATCAGAATGATCAGGACAAAGTGGCCGTCCGAAAGCTTCTGCGCCACGCCGTAGAGCGGAACGGGCGCGATCGGCTGGATGAGAACGATTCCGTAGAAAATCAGGTCCGACAGCCTGAGCGTGCGCTTCAGATGGGGCACGCTTCCGCCAGCTTCGTTGCTCAAGCGCTTCTCCTTTTCGGCAGCGCATCATTCTTCGATCCGAGCACCACCGCGCGCGTCAGATTCTTCGGCACATCCGGATTCAATCCCTTGCGCAAACCCACCGCCAGCCCCAGCAGTTGCGCGGGAATCGCCGTCATCGCCAGCCGCGCATACTCGGGTTCGTCCAAACCTAACTCAACAAGCAAATCACTTTCGCGTCGCAACGCCGGCGTCGCGTGGTTGACCACAACAAGAGTCGCGGCTCCCAGTTTCTTCACTTCGCCAATCAGCTGGCTTTCCTCTTCCGCAGCCACATCGGAAAGAAGAAACGTAATCAAGGTATCCGCGCTGGCAATCGATTTCGGTCCATGGCGGAATTCCAGCGTGTGATACGCCTGCGCGTAGGAAGAAGACATCTCCGTAAGTTTCAGCGCGGCCTCCTGCGCCAGCCAGTAATGCGCGCCTTGCCCCAGAAACACAAAATCCGTGAACCGCCGCTTCGTTCCAAGCGCCCGAATCTTATCAGCATTCGCCGCAAGCCATCGCTCTGTCTTTTCCGGCATCCCGTCCAAAGCGCGCGCAAGCGCAGCATCTCCTTCGAATTTCGCGCCCAGCCTCTCGAAGAACAGCAGGATCGACGTAAATGACCGCGTCATCACCATGCTCTTCTCGTCGGCCCATGGCACCGTCAGCATCAGCGAGCACATGTTTTCGAGAACGCTATTTTGGCTGCAAGTCACACCCAGCGTTGGAACCGCTGCGCTCGCTTTCAGCCACTCCGCCGCGCGCAACACTTCCGTCGTCTTGCCCGAGCGAGAAACGAGCACCACCTGCCGCGCTCCACTCCTCCGCATCACTTCCTGCGGCGCAAACAGCAGCTCCGAAGCCGGCACGGCCGTGCAACTTACCTGAAGTAGTTTCGACCACTGCGCCGCAATCGTGCGCGAAAGGTAGTAACTCGAGCCGCACGCGACAAACAACCACGGCCCTTGCTTGGGGAAGCTTGTGAAGCCTGCAAAAAACTCATCAGCCTGCTCAAATTGCCGCGCTGTTTCCCGCCACGCTGCCGGCTGCGACAAAATTTCCTGCAGCGTCTCGCGCCCCTCGGCAGGCCGAAGCGTTTTTTCCCGTCGCGCGGGCGCCTCGTTTTTTTTCAACACGCGTCGTGCACCTTTTTTCATGGACACTTCAAATCCCTTTCGCGTCACCTGGCACGCCTAAGAGACGGGCGTCTATTTTCCAGGGAAGTGCGGAAGCACATCTCATCCTGCGGCCCTTCATTGAATCGTTTGAATACAGGCAGTTTCCAGGAATGTCCGCATTTGCGCAAGCAAAACTTTGTCCTGCTTCGTCTGCCGCACATCCCCGCTGCTTCGCGCTGCACAAATCCTCCCCGCACCACCTGTCCCTTCGTACAGTAGGAAAATTTTCCACAGTCAGTGTCTCTTGGTTAAAGTTCCCTTACTTTCTCCGCACCGCCTTCCTTCCCCGCGTAGTCTAATTAGGTAGAGCCTCGCCCCAGCCGAGCGCCACAGGTATGGGCGAGGAAACTGGAATGACCCGGAGCAGTCCCACCAAGGTTGTAACCTGGCACGTGCTGGGTTTCTGCCTCACGTTCTTCGCCGCGTACTGGCTGCGCACGGTCTCTCTCGAACCCGATCCCGTTCTTCTCGGCTATCTGCAGGTCATCACGGCTCTGCTGGCCTTCGTGTTCGCCGCGCTGGCGTTCGTGCGTTTTCAAGGCACGCAAGATCGCATTTCGCTGATCCTCGGCGGCGGCTATTTGCTCTCCGGCGCCGTTCTCTCCGCCTCGGGCGTTCTCTTTTTTCAACTCACGCAGGATTCTCCCGCGCGAGCCGCGTGGGCGCCGGTCGCCTGGTGGCTCAGCCGCATGATTTTGGCGCTGCTGTTGCTGGTCGCTCTTCTCGCGGAACGATTCATCCCCCGTTCCCGCCATACGAAAGTGGAAATCGGCGGAGCGTTGCTAGCCGTCATCGGTTTCACTTACCTGATTACCGCTGCCCTTCGCCGCCTCCCGCCGGAAGTTTCCCGCCACCCGATCTCCTTTATTCCGAGTCCCCAGCAACTTTTGCCGGGCATTATTTTTCTCGCCGCCGTGATTTGGTATCGCCGCCGTCTTGACTCCGAGGACTCTGCCTTCGACCGCACCATTTACGCCGCCGCGTGGATGAACTTCGCCGCTCAACTCGCCGCGTGCCAGTCCGAGCGCCTTCTCGATGCGCCTTTCGTGCTCGCGCAAATCCTTACCGTGAGCAGCTACGCGTTGGCGCTCGGCGGCGCGCTCCTTGATAACGCGCGGCTCTTCGAACAGGTCAACCATCTCGCCGTCAGCGACCCGCTTACCGGCCTGGCCAACTATCGCCGTCTTCTCGACGTGCTCGAAAACGAAACCGAGCGCACCAATCGCACCGGCCGGCCCTTCGCCGTTCTGCTGCTCGATCTCGACGGCTTGAAAAAAATTAACGATAACTTCGGCCATCTGGTGGGAAGCCGCGCTCTCGTTCGCGTGGCCGCCATCCTGCGCATTCATTGCCGCGCCATCGATACCGCGGCGCGCTACGGCGGAGACGAATTCGCGCTCGTCTTGCCGGAATCGCAGGACAAAGAAGCGCAGCAGGTTGCAAACCGCATTCGCGTCGTAATGTCCGAGGATGAAGAAAAACCCAAACTCTCCGCAAGCATCGGCATTTCGATTTACAGAGGAGATGGGGAGAGAATTGAAAAACTTCTGTCCGAGGCCGACCAGGATCTCTATGCCGAAAAAGCTCGCCGCGTAAAGCGCGGCATCGCCGCATTCCATGCCCGCCGCCGCACTCCGAAAACGTAAACGTTTCAGCACTCGCTACCGCCCGGAACTTCCGCCTAGTACACGGCGCGGTTTTGTGTGGTGGCCTTGGTAGCTATCGAATAGCGCGGCTCAGGTTTGCTTTTGTCGAGAAGTTGGCCGGCAAGGTATTCACCGACCGCCGGACCATGCTTGAATCCATGGCCTGAGCCGCCGCCGACGAACCACACATTTTCCATTTGCGGATGCCGGTCGATCAGGAAATCCCCGTTGGAAGTATTTTCGTACTGGCATACGCGTGTCTCGACCACCGGCGCATTGCGCGTGGCCGGGAAACGGCTCGCGACATATTTCTGCACCACTTCCGCCTCCGCCGCGGTGGGCAAGCGCGATTGCGTGTCGGGATCGACGCGCTCGCCATGATGATCGAGCGCGATCTTCAGCCCGCGGCCTTCGATGTCCGGCATTCCGTAATACTCATCTTCTTGGAACAGCCACGTAGGCAAAGCCGGTGGCGCGAATCGCGCGTCCCCTGGAGGCACACCAAAAAAGAAAACTTCCTGCCTGCTGGGAAAAATGCGGTGGCCCAGAATCTCGGGAAAAACTTTGCCGAGCCACGAGCCGCAAGCAAAAACGAATTGCCCCGCAGAAATCGTGTCGCCATTGCTGCATTTTACGTCGTTGAGGCGTCCGGCCGCGCGAGGCCTCTCGATCAGCGCAATCCGAAACTCTGCACCCTGTTTAACGGTATCTTCGACAACCGCCGCCACCGCCCGGCGTGCCATCAGCACGCCGCTCTTCGGCTCCAAGAATCCTCGCGTCACGCGCTCGAACGAAACCTGCGGGTAACGCCGCTCCAGCGCCGAGTGATCCATCTCTTCAAACGGCACTTCGCATCGTTTCAGTGTGGCCATGGTCTGTCGCACGCGCGAATCATCCTCGCCCGCCAGCCACAGCACCCCCGTCTCGTGAAACAGAGGCTGCCCCGTCGACGCGAAAAAACTCTTCCACTGCGCCAGCGACCGCTGCGACGATCGCGTATAAATCTCATCCGTTCCATAGCCCATGCGAATGATGCGCGTCTCTCCGCCCGAACTAGCCCGCGCGTTCGATGGTCCATACGCATCCAGCAGCACCACGCGCTGCCCGCGCCGCGCCAAATGCCACGCGCTCCACGCGCCAAACACCCCTGCTCCGATCACCGCTACATCAAATTGCCGCGTCGCATTCACGAACGTGTTCCTTTCGGGGCACGATCTTTCTTCCGATGGGCATTGAACCCGTTCCGCTGCGACTACTCTATAAGTGTTTCTTCACGCAGCGCGACGTTTTTTTCTCGTGGCTCTTGCCTTCTTCGGTTCAATCCCCGTCAGCAGGTGAGTGAGTCTGACCGTTCTGTTTGGAAGTACGGCGTGCAATTCCAGCTTGCCCCCAAGCGCTTGGATGTAGTTCGCGATGCTTTCGATCAAAACATTGGGACGGCGTTCGAGGCGCGAGATGGCCGCTTGGGTAACCTTTAATTTGCTGGCCAGCTCGTCCTGACTCACGTGGAGCGCGTCGCGCAACTCGGCAAGTTCCATTTCGGCTAAGTCGCGCATGGCAAGCAAGTGCGCTTGCCGCTGTTCCTCTTCTGTCATCGTCTCGTTTTTTATCTGTTTCCACGTTTTTCGCATTAGATCAAACCCTCGTCCTTGATTTCTTTGAGATACCGTTCGTAAATTCTCTCTGCTTCGGGGATGGCGGTCTTGTACCACTTGCTATCCGCCTTTCGACCTCCTAGCAAAAGAATTGCGGTCCGGCGCGGATCGAAAACGAATATGAGGCGGTATGGGGCCCCGGCATGCTGAATAATGAGCTCCTTGAAATTCGTGAATTTCGTACCTTTGAGCGTATCGGCATGAGGGCGCCCCAAAGAGGGTCCGTGCTGTTCGAGCAGTTCGATCTTCGCGGCAACGGAGATGCGCTCAGCAGACGTCAGCCGGGAGAACCACGCTTGAAACTCGTCTGTGGCCTCGACTGTCCATGCCATGCGTGTAATATAACGCGCGTGTAATGGAGTGTCAAGCGGCGCGTGAGGGAGCGGGTCTCGTTCCTGTTTTCCGTCCGAATGGAGCAAGCTTCCAAACGGATGACGCCTCCTCGCCTCTCAAAACCAGAAGGGAAAACTGTTGGGAGCAATTCATCGGTGATACCATGCAACGTTCCGTTTACTCTTCGGAGGTTCGTGTGAAATCGCTACGCCAGCCCTGCATTTATTTGATTTCTCTCTGCGTCTTATTCTTCTGCTTCTTCTGCGCATCTCTAGCGGTGCAAGCCCAGCAGATCGATCCCAAAACGTACGGCGGCATGAAATGGCGCCTCATCGGCCCGTTCCGCGGCGGCCGCGCCATCGCTGTGGCGGGAGTTCCCAGCCAGCCGTATACGTATTATTTCGGCGCGGTCAGCGGCGGCGTCTGGAAAACGACCGACGGCGGCATTTCCTGGGATCCACTCTTCGACAAGCAGAGCATTTCCTCTATCGGCGCGATTGCCGTGGCCGATTCGGATCCCAACGTGATCTACGCGGGCTCCGGCGAGGCGTGCATCCGCGGCAATATTTCTTTTGGTGACGGCGTTTACAAATCCACCGACGCCGGAAAAACGTGGACTAACGTCGGCCTCAAAGAAACTCGCCACATCGGCGACGTCATCATTCATCCGACGAATCCTGATGTCGTGTTCGTCGCGGCGCTAGGTCACGCCTACGGTCCCAATCCCGAGCGCGGCATCTACCGTACGCGCGATGGCGGCAAAACCTGGGAAAAAGTTCTCTACCTTGATGACCGCACCGGCGGCGTCGAAGTTGTCTTCGATCCGCACAATCCCCACGTTCTTTTTGCAGCGATGTGGGAAGGCTGGCGCACGCCCTGGACGCTAAACAGCGGGGGCGCGAAAGACGGCCTCTATCGTTCGAACGACGACGGCTCCACCTGGAAGCGCATCGAAGGCAACGGCATGCCGGAAGGCACGCTTGGCCGCATCAGCGTGGCCGTTTCCGGCGCCGATTCGAACGTGGTCTATGCGCTCATCGAAGCCAAAAAGGGTGGCCTCTATCGCAGCGATGATGGCGGCGTGAACTGGTCGCTCATCAACGACGATCATCGCTTCACGCAGCGCGCCTGGTATTTCACGCACGTCTGGGCCGATCCGAAAAATGTCAGCGGCGTGTACATCGCCAACACCGGCCTCTACGGCTCGACCGACGGCGGCAAATCCTTCGAACGCATCAACGCGCCTCACGGCGATCATCACGCGCTGTGGATCGATCCCAACAATACCAATCGCATGATCAACGGCAACGACGGCGGCGCGACGATCAGCGTTGATGGCGGCAAGAATTGGACCACGCAGGACAATCAGCCCACCGCGCAGTTCTATCACGTCGCTGCCGACAACGATTTTCAGTATCGCGTCTACGGCTCGCAGCAGGACAACTCTTCCATCGGCATTCGCACGCGCAGCGATCACGGTGCGATCCTGCCGGGCGATTGGGACGCCGTTGGCGGCGGCGAAAGCGGCTACATCGTGCCCGACCCGCGCGATTCGAACATCGTTTACGCCGACGACGAAGGGCCGATTTTCACGCGCTTTGACCGCCGCACCGGTCAAGCGCAAAGCATCGAAGAGTGGCCCGAGGATCCCAACGGCTACGCGGCGGAGCATCAGAAATATCGGTACACCTGGACGATGCCCATCGTGATTTCTTCGCACAATCCCGACGTCATCTACCACACCGCGCAATACGTTTTTCGCTCGACGGATGCAGGGCGCACCTGGGCCACGATCAGTCCCGACCTCACGCGCAACGATAAAACCAAGCAGCAGGATTCCGGCGGGCCGCTCACCAAAGATCAGTACACCGTGGAATATTACGACGTGATTTTCAGTTTGGCGGAATCGCCCAAAAAGGAAGGCGTACTCTGGGCAGGCACGGATGATGGTTGGGTGCAAGTAACGCGCGACGGCGGGAAAAACTGGGAGAAGGTCACGCCGAAGGATGTGCCGGAGTGGGCGATGATCAGCTTGATCGAAGCGTCGCCCTTCGACGCTGCTACGGCGTACATCGCCGTCGATGGCCACAAGCTCGATAATTTCAAACCGTACATTTTCAAGACCAGCGACTTCGGCAAAAGTTGGACAAAAATCGTGACGGGACTGCCCGACAATGTTTATGTCCACGCCGTGCGCGAAGATCCCAAACGCAAAGGCTTGCTCTACGCGGGCACGGAAACCGGCATTTATGTTTCGTTCAACGACGGCGCAAACTGGCAGCCTCTCCAACTCAATCTCCCCGTCACGCCGATCCACGACATGGTCATTCACGATGACGCGCTGACGGTTGCCACGCATGGCCGCTCGTTCTGGGTTCTCGACGGCCTCGGCCCTCTTCGCCAAGCCAGCGCAACGATCGCCGCCGAAGATCTTCATCTCTTCACACCGGATATGGTCTTCCGCACGCGGGAAGGGCACATCAGTCCGCGCCGCTATCCCATCGGCGAAAATCCGCCCTCCGGCGCCATTCTCTACTACTACTTGAAAGACGCGCCCAAGGAGCCCGCCAAACTCGAAGTGTTGGACGCCGACGGCAAAGTCATCCGCACCTTCACCAGCGAGGAGAAGAAGACCGACGCGGGCCCCGATGAAGGCGAACGCGATCTTCCTATCGAGCACATCCCCGCCAAAGCCGGCATGAATCTTTTCGTCTGGGATTTGCGTTACGAACCGCCGATAAAAGTTCCCGCGCTGATTTATGACGCCGGCGAACCGGCCGGCGCGCTCGCTCTGGCGGGAAAATATCAGGTGCGCTTAACTGTCGCGGGAAAGTCACAAACCGCCGCATTCGAAGTGAAAATGGATCCACGCGTCCAAACCCGCGCCGAAGATCTGCGCAAGCAGTTCGACCTTATGCTCAAAATGAGCGAGCGCCAGGACCTGATGAACAAAACGGTGATCGCCATTCGTGATTTGCGCACGCAACTGCAGGCCCTCGAAAAGCGCATCGGCAGCGGCGGCGAAGCAAAACCGCTCGTCTCCGCGTCCACCGATCTGCGCAAAAAAATCAGCGCCATTGAAGAGCAATTGGTGCAGGTAAATTCCAAAGCCAGCGAAGACCAAGCCAACTACCCGACCATGCTCAACAGCAAACTCGGCCATTTGCAATCGCTGGTCGACAGCGCCGACACCGCGCCCACCGCCGCCGAAGTCGCCGTCTTCGCGGACCTCGACCAGCGCCTGGAAGCCCAGCTAACGAAGTGGCGTGAAGTTCTGTCCAAGGATCTTCCCGCCCTCAACGACTCCATGCGCAAAAACAACGTCCCGCTGGTCGCCCCAGCTGCCACTCCGGCCCACTGACACGCTTCCACATTGTAGGGGCGCAGCATGCTGCGCCCCTACAAAGCACGATCGCAACCGCGCGTCTCTGTTTTTTCTGGATGGCTAGTTAAGTCGAACAACGCTGCTGCACTACGACTCAACCACTAAACGCCCCGCCAATCGCTATCCCCCAATGTGAAAGGTGCTTCAACGACTTCGTATCCGTCGCATCCAGATGCAACGGCGTCACCGAAACGCTCTCCTCAAAAATTGCCGCATAATCCGTATCCGCCTCGACATCCTGGTCGATCCGCTGTTCTGACAGCCAAAAATAGATCCGCCCGCGCGGATCTCGGCCTTCCGTCAATTGATTCCGCGTAATCTTCTTCGACTGCCGCGTGAACTTCACGCCACCCTTCCACGGTTCCGGCACATTCACGTTCAACAAGACCTGATCGGGCAGTCCTTCTTTCAAAATTAATTCCGCGGCTGCCCGCGCCACCCGCGCCGCGGGTTCAAAACTCACCCTCGGCGCTTTCGAGCAAAGCGACATCGCCAGTGCGGGCATGTGGTGCAAAGCCGCTTCCCGCGCCGCTCCCACGGTTCCCGAGTAATACGCGTTCTCGCCCAAATTCCCGCCATGATTGATCCCGGAAATCACCAGGTCCACTTTTTCCGGCAACAATTTATGCAGCGCCACAATCACGCAATCCGCCGGCGTTCCATCCACCGCCCACTCGCGCTCCCCCGCCGGATGGCAAATAATCGGCTGCCGCAACGTTAGCGATTGCGCCTTCCCGCTCTGCTCGCTGCTCGGCGCCACAATGCTTACGTCCGCAAATCCCGCAAACGCCCCCGCTAGCACGCGCAGCCCTTCCGCGTGAATCCCATCATCATTCGTCAAAAGTATGTGAGGCATTCTTTTTTGTGCGCTCGGAACCATTCCCGGTCGGCCCAACACAAATTAAAGTACACTGTTCGCGGCGGCTCTAGTGAGTCTTCGGGCCAACGAAAAGCAGCGATGAGATCTCTAGCTTCTTTCGCTGAGCGTCGTACATAATCATCCCATGTCTCACCTTTCAGCGGGTCACAGCTCGAAACATAGATTGCGGGACCTGATTTCGTGATTATTGCGGTGCTGATGCTGCCGTTTCTGACCACCCAAAGCTCGGTCCCCAAAATCGCATGGCTATTTTGAGATAGCCAATCTATTGCAGCCGGGCAAACTTTTTGTTCCCAAGCTGGTTCTTCTCCATACGCAAAGGCAATTGCCGCAAGCGATTCTGGAAAGCCTGTAGGAACCGACGCCTTCATCAGCGCCTCCGCACATAATCTACTTGGCTTGAATTGTGAAGAGAAATGGTCGGGACGACTGGATTCGAACCAGCGACCTCACCCACCCCAAGGGTGCGCGATACCAGGCTTCGCTACGTCCCGACCGACTTGCTGCGAAGTGGGCTTTACAGCTTTATCAGGCTATCACTTGCGTTCGAGAAGCGTCAAGAAACCGCGCAGCGTATCTCGCAGGTCCAGCAACATCTTGCGGCTCAAAAGTTGCCCCGCTCCGTCACCGGCCAAGCCGCCGCCAACTCCACCTGCGCCGCCAGCAGCACCCGCCGCGCCATCGCTCTCGCCAGCGCCATTCTGTTCGCGCAGATGCCGCCGCGCCCCCGCAATCGTAAACCCTTCGTCATACAGGAGCCGCTTGATCCGCAGCACCATCTCCACATCTTCTTGCCGGTACAGCCGGTGCCCGCTCGGACTTTTCACCGGCTCCAGCATGGGAAACTCCGTCTCCCAATAGCGCAACACAAAGGGCTTCAGAGCCGTCAGCCGGCTAACCTCGCCGATCCGGTAAAATTCCTTTTCCGTTGTGGTCTGAATCGCGGTAGCTGTGCTCGGCATCTCGAATTCCAATCGGAGGGGGACGCCGCTATCGTAGCAGTTCTCGCCGCTTTCCTGTAGGGGAGGGGCTTGCCCCTCCCGATGTTTCGCGGCCAACCCCGCCTGCGGAGGTAATCCCTCGCGAGCGTGCCCGGCTCACTCCTCGTCTTTATTCTTCCGGGGCCGCGCCTCGCGCTTCCGCAATCTCTGCACAAACCGCACCGGCGTCCCCAAAAACTCATACTTCCTGCGCAGCTGATTCTCCAAAAACCGCTCATAACTGAAATGCATCGGCTCTTTCTGATTCGTAAAAATCAGAAAGGTCGGCGGCGCCGTCTTCGCCTGCGTAATGTAATAAATCCGGATCGGCCGCGCTTTCGGCGTCGTGCCGCGCTGCAAATCCACGTCTTCCTTCAACCAGTTGTTCAGTTCCGGCGTGCTGATATGCCGCTTCCGCGCCTCCGCCACCTGATCGATCAACGGAAAAAGTCTCGACGCGCGCTCGCCCGTTTTCGCCGAAAGAAAAATAATCGGCGCATAACTTAAAAATTTCAATTTCCCGCGAATCATCTTTTCGTAATCGAACGCCAGCCTCTCCGGATTGAAATCTTCCGGCCGGTGCCGCTCGCCGGGAGCACGCTTCGCTTTTCCCTTCGCGCTATCCGCATCTCGCGAAGCCGCAGCCCGCGCCGCCACCACCGCCAAGTCCCACTTATTAATCACAATAATGACCGACCGCCCCGACTCCTCCGCATAACTCGCAATCTGCGCGTCGCCCTGCGTCACTCCCTGCTCGCCGTCCACCACCAGCAGCGCCACGTCGCAGCGCTCCAGCCCGCGCCGCGCCATCACCACGCTCAACTTTTCCGCCACCAAAGTCGTCTTGGCCTTCCGCCGAATCCCCGCCGTATCCACAAACCGGTACGTCTTCCCCTCGTGCACCACTTCCGTGTCCACGTTGTCCATTGTCGTCCCCGGAATCGGCGACACAATCGACCGCTCCTCTCCCGCCATCCGGTTCAGCAAAGTAGACTTCCCCACATTGGGCCGCCCAATGATCGCCACCTCGACGGCGTCCTCTTTCGCCTCTTCCTCTTCGGACTCGACAGCTTCCACTTCCGCCAGCGCCGCGTCCAGCAAATCGTCCACGCCAGTTCCGTGCTCCGCCGCAATCGGAAACACCGGCGCTCCCAGCGAATGAAACACCGCCGCATTCACTTCCTGCGAAACCGCATCGACTTTGTTCACCGCCACCACAAACGGCTTGCCGGTCGTGCGCAACAGCCGCGCCAATTCTTGATCCAGTGGCGTCACGCCCGCCTGGCTGTCCACCACCAGCACCAGCAGCGCCGCCTTCTTGATCGCCACATGCGCCTGGCGCAAAATCTCCGTCGGAATCAGCGCCTTGTCGTCGGGAACAATCCCGCCTGTATCGACAATCTCGAGCGCCTTGCCGCGCCACTCCGCTTTGCCATAAATGCGGTCGCGCGTAATCCCGGGCTCGTTGGTCACAATCGAGCGCCGCGTCCCCGTCAGCCGGTTGAATAGCGTGGACTTGCCCACATTGGGCCGCCCCAAAATGACAAGTGATGGAAGTATTTGCGTCATATCGTGAAAGCGGCGGGCGGGCGGGCGAGAACCGCAACAGCGCTGCAATACTCCACTCTACCGCATCCCACCCCTTTTCGCTTGGCCCGACGCACTTCCGCCCGTCGCCGCTCCGTGCGAACTTGCGCCAGTCGAATCGATCTCCTTACTCATAAAAAGCGAAACGCCCCAGCAGAGTCTACCGGGGCGCTTCGGCTAAGGGTTTAGCAGCTGTTAGAAGATGATCTTGGCTACAAGCTGTGCGTTGCGTGGTTCGCCCGGCCCAAGACCCGGTGCGCCGTTGAAGTCGCCAATGGTGTCGGTCACAAAGCCGGAGCTCCCACTGACGGAGCCGGCGCCGGAAGCAAGATTAATCCGGTTGCCGATGTTGTAGATCTCTCCGCGTAGTTGGAGCTTGATCCGTTCCGTAATGCTGAAGTTTTTGAAAATGGATAGATCAAAGTCCTTGAAGCTTGGCCCATACCACTTATTGCGCGAGAGGTCGCCCAATGGGTTCGTCGGCCCAGTGCAGCCGGCCGCGCCCGGCACGCAGAACGCGGCAGGGTTGACCCACTGTTCGCCTCCGCCCGCCGCGGAGAACGTATGGGAAACGCCAGCAAATGGATTTGCAATGAGGTCGAGGCCGGGGCGGTTCGTATTCCCAGTAATATTGAACGGTTGGCCTCCGTGGAGTACCCACAGGTTGCTCAACTCCCAGTTGTTGAAGACTTGCTCTGTCCATCCGTGAGCCCACGGCGCTTTCGGCACGTCGTATACGAAACTGGCGGTAAAGCTGTTTCGCGTATCGTAGTCGCCGTTGCCGTATTCTGCCTTCAGGTTGGTGCTGTCCAGAGGAATCACGCCGCGATACTCGCTTACCATATCGAGTTCATGTCCCCATGTGTAGGCGATTTGTGAAGTCAATCCATGCCACGACCTGAGCTTCAGCGTCGTTTGCAGAGAGTTGTAGTTGGAATCGCCCACGCTGTTCAGTTGGTTGATGTCGCCGAATGCCGGGTACTCCGCCGCGAACGGTCGTGGGCCGCCCGCTAGAGGTGCCTGGTTGATGTTCTGCATCACCGAGAGCTTGTGAGCTTCGCTCCCGACGTAGCCGATCTGGAAGATCGCGGCATTGCCCATGCTCTTTTCGACCTGCAGGTTGTAGTTGAAAATGTAGGGTGCTCGGAAATTCTGGCCAACCGAATAAACTCCGAACGGCCCGCTGGCGCAGCCCGGATCAGCCGGGCCAATAACGCCGCTGGCGCACGTGGTCACGCCAGGGAAAATATAAGTATTGGGCTGCCAGGTATAGCCGCTTGCGCTATACAGGGATACAGGCTTTGGACCTGCCGGGTTGTCCTCAAGGCCGTCTGCCGCGTTGTTTGGCGGACGATAGTCCAGGAATGGGTTCATGTTGATCTGGTCATAGAAGACTCCGAAGCCGCCGCGCACCACCAAGTCGTTCTTTGATGTCGGTTGATACGCAAAGCCGAAGCGGGGAGCAAAGTTATTCTTGTCCGGCGGGAATATGCCGCTGATCCCATTTCCTTGAACGACGATCCCCTTTCCAGGAATGAAGACTGCCAGATCCTTGCTATCGTTGTGGAGCGGCCCGAAGTATTCCCATCGCAGCCCAAAATTGATGTTCAGTTTGCGCGTGACCTGCCATTGGTCTGCACCAAAAAAGCTCAGGCCGTTGACCGTAACTGTCCGCTCCGCGTCGCCCACCGTCAGGCTGGAACTAGACACATCCCCGGCAAGGAAGTCCGCGAGAGCCAAGGTGTCCAAGCATACGGGAGTCGCGGTAGCTGCCGGGCCGCAGGAACCGGCCCAGGGCCCCTGAGTTCCGTCGAAGGTGTACTGGCCGAGTGAGTGCCGGTAGTAAAATTCATTGACGTGTCCTTGGCGTATCTCGCCGCCGAATCGGAATTGGTGCTTCCCGCGGGTGTAGGAGACGATGTCCGCCAGCATGCCTGTGATGTCATTGCGTCCTTCCGGGGGCGTGATACCGACCTGCTCAAATCCCCCGCCGGAGGGCGGAATGATGGCGATGTTCGGCGCTCCAAGGATGGGCTTCCCGTTGATGAGTTGGTCTGGGCTTTGAAACAACCCCATAGCCTTGGTGTCGAAACTTGCGTTCGCGTCGCGGAATGTCTGGTTGAAATAATTGACTCCGAAAAGAATCTGGTTGGTCAAAGTGGTCGTGAACGCGGAGTTCAGCACCAGCGTGTAGTTCTGCACATGAATCGGCGCCTTTTCGAAGTAATACGGCAGGTTCGAGCTTGCCACCGCCAGGGCGGTGCTAGTTCCAAGGGGCGCGGTTTGGCTGCCCTGTCCATTAAACATGCGCGCAGAGAGATGGTGCTTCTCGTTGAAGTTGTAATCCAGCTTAAGTACGCCATTGTAACTATAGCCGGTCGAAGGGGATGAACTAAAGAAATTGCTGGTCGTCGCTGGTAAATTCAGAATGGAGGAAGCACCGGAAGTTGGCCAGAGTCCGGGTGCCGTGCCCAGGTTCGGGCAGTCCGCGCACAACGCTCCCAGCATATTTTCGGAAATCGTGCTCGGAGCAACATGCGCTGCAGTCAGCAATGCCAAGGCATTATCCACGAACTGCTTGGAAGGCTCCGTTGCCACGCCCGATAGTCCGATGATGTACTGTTGCTTCTCGTAGGCCACAAAATAGAAGAATTTATTCTTGATGATTGGTCCGCCCACCGTGAAACCGTAGTTTTCGTTGCGCAGTTCAGGTGACTTGGTCGGATTCGTACTCGGGCATGCCGGATTCGCGCCCGAGCAGAAAAACGGCGACGGATCCGAAAAAATTTCATTCCGCCAGTAGAAATAAGCGGAACCGTTGATCTGATTCCCGCCAGCCTTGAGCACGAGGTTTACCGTGCCGCCCGCGTTGCGGCCCGCTTCCGCTCCGGATTGCGTTTGCGCGGAGAATTCATCCACCGCATCTACCGGCATAACCACGCCCGCGATTCCCGAAACACCGCCCTGATTCACCGCGGGAATGTTGTGCCAGAAATCGTTGTTGTCCACGCCGTCGATCTGCCAGTTCATCTGATTCGGCCGGGTTCCGTTCAGCGATCCGTATCCGCCCACCGAGTAACCTGAATAACCGGGCGCGAGGGCAATCAGTTGCGTGAAGTCGCGTCCGTTCAGCGGAACGTCCTGCACGATTTCAGAGGAGATTGTCGTGTTCTGCGTCTGCGTCGTCGTATCCAGCGTCAGCGCCGCCGCAGAGACTTCTACGGTAGTGGATTGCTGTTGCATCGAAAGCTTGATTGGCAGCGTGTAGATCGTGCCTGCGACCACTTCGACTTTGTCGATGGTGTAAGGCGGGAACCCGGTTGCAGTCACGGTCACCTTGTAGAAGCCCAAAGGCAGGTCCTGGAAAGAATATTGCCCGTCACTGGTCGTATTCGTCGTATGGTCGAGCCCGGTCGCTGTTTCCGTGGCTTTGACTTGCGCGTTCGGTACAGATGCGCCGGACGGGTCGCTAACGGTCCCGTTGATTGCTCCGCGAAACGTCTGCGCCTGGCCAGCCAGCGCGACGAGCGCGAGTACAATCGCGATCGTTCCTGCGCGCAAAAATGCGGATTGGAATCCCCTGGATAACCACTGCCTCTGCGATTGCATAGAAACACCCCTCCTCGTTATTCTCAATGTCCCTCGGCACTTTTTTTAGTAGACCACTACCCCTATTGGGCATTAACTAACACCTTTCCTTGACCTAGTGTCAATCCGAAGTTTTCGATACGAGCGGCGAAAAGAATGAATACTCTGCCGTACTTCTCTCCCCAGGTTCGGATCGACTGAAGCTCCCGGCTTGCCGCTTCGACGGGGAATTTCACCGCTTAGGCCGCGTTCCCGCCTCCCCTTCCTGCTTTTCCCAAGTCAAGAGACCTTGCGCCCGTCGCTTCTGCCAGCCCGCCATTGCCTCGAACCAGAGCAGCTGCTATTGCTGCGGCGTGTGGTCCAACCCCACATTTCTGGTAGAGTGCTGAGCAGAGAAGAGATAGCCCCGTTCTGGATTATTGCTATTTGTTAAGTTTGTGTAAGTTTTTGGGGCTCCCCTGCGTACTAGTCTATGGAACCGCTGAGACCAGGCCCGATGAGCGTGCCGGGAATGACGGAGACCACGGAGGCAGTTGCCCGGGCTCGTGCAGGGGATGCCGATGCTTGGGGTGAGCTTTACCGGGATTTTGCACCGGCTATCTTCCGCTTTTGCAGGCGGGCTCTGCCCACCCGGGAAGACGCCGAAGATGCCACCATGGAGATATTCATGAAGTTGCGGGACAAACTGAGCCAGTACGACGAAACGCGGTCGTTCTCGGCCTGGCTCTACAGGGTCGCCGCCAACCATTGCTGGGACATCCTGCGGCGCCGCAAAATCCGCCAGGACAAAGAGACCGAAGACGTGGATGATGTGCCGCTGGAACACCCGGACCCGAATCAATTGGACAGGCTGATCGAGCAGAAGACGAGCGAAGAAGTGCGTCACGCCCTGCAGAAGCTGGGCGCGCGGGCGCGCATGGCGCTGGTCTTGCGCTACTACTCGGATATGAGTTATGACGAAATCGCCGATGCGCTCGGCGTGCGGCGCGCCTTTGTGGGCGTCGTGCTGCTGCGCGCGCGGCATGAACTTCGGCAGGCGCTGGAGGGGAAGAGTGCGCTGGCTGCGGGAGGGGCTTCGTGAGCGAACCTGGTAACCCGGTATCGCCAGAAGGGCCGGGCGGGACGATGGCTCAAAGGGAACATTTGGATGAGATGACGTGCCTGCTCTACGCGGAGCGCCAATTGGACCGCGACCGGGCGCAGGCAGTTTCCGCGCACACGCAGGACTGCGCCGCGTGCCGCACACTTTTGCGTGCTCTGGACCGCGAATCGCGGCTGCTGACGCGCGCCATGCTGGAGGCAGACGAACCGCTGCCTTCGAGGCTGGCGGAATTCCAGGAGCGCGCGCGGAAATCGTTTGGATGGATTTGGGGTGTGGTTTTTGGATTGGCGGCGACGGGGGTTTACGCGCTTTACACACAGATGGTAGAGCCCTGGCAAGCGCGGCTGGAGCAGGCCGGCTTTGGCGGGACCAGTCTTCTCAGCTTATTGGTTTTTCAAGGCGCCTTTTGGAAAGGATGGCAATCCGTGATCACACTTCTCGAGGTGCTGGCGATGCTGACCGTGGCGGGGTTTGGCGTGGTGGTGTTCCGGCGACGCCTGCGGCGCGGTTCGGCATTGGCGCTGGTGCTGGCGGGATTGTGTGCGGCGCTGGCCTTGCCGCCAACGGCGGGCGCCATGGAGTTTCATAAGACCGACGGGACTTACGAACTGGCGAAGGACGAGATCGTGAAGAACGACCTCCTGGTGACCTGCGCGAGAGGGCGGATCGACGGAACGGTCGAAGGAGACGTGTTTTTCTTCGGGCAGAGTGTCGATGTCAGCGGACACATCAAGGGCGACCTCATCCTTTTCGTGCAGTCCGCGCGCGTCAGCGGGCAAGTCGACGGGAACATCCGCGCGGCTACAAATAACCTGACCATTACGGGGACCGTAGCGAAGAACGTCCTGACCTTCAATGAGGTGCTGAACCTGGATTCCGCGGGCAAAATCGGCGGCAGCCTGACGGCCTTTGCGCAGTCCGTGGGAATCGACGGCAAGCTGGGGCGCGATCTCCTGGTGTTTGATGACCAGACGACCATCACAGGGACGGTCGAAGGCGGCATCCGCGCGAAGGGGAGCAATCTGTCGATCGTCTCTTCGGCCCAGGTAGAAGGGCCGATCCATTATGAGGGAGACCATCCTGCAAGCGTGTCCTCCGGAGCAAAACTCGCCTCGCCTGTGGAGTACGTGGTGAGGGAGCACAAGTCCGAGTACAAGGAGGGGCACTACTACCTCTGGCGGGTGATTTGGACGGCGGCGTTCGTTCTGCTGGGGCTGGTGCTGTTCTTGCTCCTTCCGAAATTTGCAGCGGAAGCCGTGACGGCTGGCGAGCGAGTCGGGGCTCCGCTAGGGCTGGGTTTGCTGGTTCTGCCCGCGGTGCCGATCGCCGCACTGATTGCGTGCATTACCGTGGTGGGCCTGCCGCTGGGGCTGCTTACGCTGGGGCTCTGGATGCTGGCGATTAATTGCGCGGAAATCGTGGTGGGTACCGTGGTGGGCAACTGGATTCTCGGGAAAGCGTCGGATACGTGGGGCCTGATCGGAAGAATGGCCATGGGTTTCGTGCTGGTGCGCGTCGTCTACACGCCTGTGGCGCGTTTGCATGTCATTGGTTTTCTGGTTGGCTTGGGAATCTGGATGTGGGGCATGGGAGCGATTTCGCTGGCGCTCTACAACCGATTCCAGCCCCGGGTATCCCCGAGCCTGGCGGCCGGGCCGGTGCCACCCGTATCGATGCCGCCGCATGCGACGGTTGGCGGGATCCAGCCGGCTTGATCCAGGTGGCCGGCGAGATCTATGAGTGCGTATTGTATGGCCGGGGAGCCCCCCACGGTTTTGCGTAAACGTTCATTCTAAAGATAGATAAAGTCGCTTGTTTTGATACAGTTTTGTAAGTGTTGATTCTAGGCAGCTTAGAGCCAGTCTCTGAGTAAGTGCAGATCGTGATGTCGCCGGCCTAAGGCGCAGAGCCGATACCCCCACCCGCGGTGTTTTTGCAAAGCGTGCGTAAGTTACTGATTCAAGAAAAATTAGTGAAACACTGTTTTTCGAAGCGTGCGTAAGCGCATGGTTCTAAAAGGGGCATATTTTGAGTCAAGAGCGCATGAGCAGTGAAGAGTGTGAAAACCATTCCAGGGAAACGAGTTAGCGCCGGGCACGAGGATTAGAACGAAACGCAAGAAGAAAGAAGCGAGAAATTACCCGAGAGATAGAATACCACAAAGCACAAAATTTTCAATGCCGGATTTTTCCGACAGTCCGGGTACTGGGTGGAAATGAAAGGGCCGGGGCACCCTTGAGGGGTGCGCCGGCCCTTTGCCTTTTGCGGAGGCGGGTTAAGGCTTGAATTAGTTAGTGCTGGCGAACCTTGGCGGCGAAGAAAACCGGATCCTGTGTGTTCGTGTTGTTTTGGAGGTAGAGGGCGCGAATGCCGACCTGCTTAGCCGACACCAGGCCGCTTGTTGGGATATCGAGGTTGGTTACGCCGTCGGATCCTGGCGATCCCCCGAACGTCTGCACGTCGAATACTGAGGCTGGCGTGAATCCAAAATAACCTGGGAGGGCGGTGATGTTGAATTCAAGGGTATTTGGGTTGTTGTCGACCGTGGGGATAAAGCGCGACCAGCGCAGATAAACGGTGTCCACGTTGTTGGCAATGGCCGCAGTGGTACCGTTGGCGGCGGTAAAGGCATTGACGTGGATGTCGACGGATTGGCCGAGGTGCAGCACAGTCGTGCCCGTTGCGCCCTGAAAATTCGTCGTGGGGGTGCCCACCGGCAGCCCTTTTGTGTCGACGAAGAAAGCGGGGGGATTAGCGCCTGTTGAGAGATTCACGGTCAGGGGAGAGCCGATACCCAGGCCGCTGATCACCGAGTTTGTCGCTGCTGTAACGATGTCCGTGACGATGATGCCGAACTGCGTCGTATTGTTCTGGCTGATCGAGACGACTGTGCCTTCGACGGTGTCCGGTGTGGGGCTGCCCCAGAGGGGCTCGATTTCCTGGACGGTGAAGGTTCCATCGGAATTGAGGATCGCATCCATGCTCGCGGTTTTAAGGGTGACAGGGAAACAGGCTGCCAGAGAAGTTACGCCAGCGCAGAAGTTCCCCGTCGGATCGACGTCGTAATTCGTTGACGAGGAGCTAGAGGCTGTGATCGCGGGGCGATTCACGATGGAGGACGGGGTAATCGTGACCGATGTGCCGGAAACAGTGGTGACCCCGGTGAAATCCTCGATGAGATCAAGCTGGCCAGAGGCCAGATTTGGGTCTCGGGGAAGAGTGAAAGCGCTGACGGCAGGGGCGGCGGAATTGGTGAAGTTCAGAGACAGCACGGTGCCCGTGAGGGTAATCAAGTTCGCGAGATTGACGTCGATGCCAAGGCCTCCATTGGCGCCAATGGTTTGCGAGGTTGTAAAGGTGGACGTGAAAGGTCCGGAAAACGAAGCGACGCAGACAGCGCCCGCCAGGCATGGCTGGCTCAAGTCAGTAATCGCGGCCCCGGTGCCATTATAAAAGGTGAGTTGAGCGCTAAAGAAAGTGACAGCGATTGAGGTATAAGTGCCGGTTGTAACGGCTGGTGCCGTGCCCAGAAAGGCAGAGTCGGATTGCAGGCGAACCAGGTCGAATGTGTAACCTGTGCCGTTATTGACTTCAACGGTGGTTGCGGTCCCCGTCGAGGGAGTCAAGGTGATGGCAGTGGGAACAACCCTAAAACTCAAAAGTCCAAGGGTCGCAGGAGGAGTGTCGGCGACCATTACAAAGCTCACCTTGGCCGTGGTTGTTCCGCCACCACCACCTCCACCGCCGCCAGTGCCACTGCCTGGGAACTCGTGATAGCAGGAGGTCAAGGCGAGGCAGGCGAGCAGAGTCAGGAAAGTAAAGGCTTTATAGGACTTCATCGGACACCCCAGGACGGATTCAACCCCAACTTCCAAGCCCGGTACAGGTACGCTTAGAACCCAATTTTGACTTTAGCGCCGCCCCGGTAATTGCGGGTTTCGAAAACAGGAGGCGTTGTTCAAACGCTTAATCCCCGGACTGTGGGACAGGTTCGAAAAAGGGCGGTGTTTTGGCAGTGATTTAGCGGATGGAGGGAAGATCGAAGACGGTTTCGGCGTGCTGGCCGTCGGGGGTGTCGATGAGGACGGTCAGGTCGGTGGAGTCTATTTTGGAGGGCATGAACTCCAGGACGATTTGCTCTCCGTTTGGGGGTAGGTAACCAAAGTCGGTTGACTCGGCGTACGGGGTACTTACGCTCGAGAGGGGAAGCAATTGTTTTTTCTCTTGAATGACCTTGAACTTTACGGCGTTTGGCGGAGCATTCGTCTCATAGCAAATATCCAGATAGAGCAGAAAAGTTAGCGGTTTGCCGGAATATTCTTTGACCGCATCCTGAGCGCTGTAATTCGGGACCTCGCGCGCGTGTATGGCCACTTGAAGAAATGGAGTCTCGATGCGGAGGTCGGAGGTGCAGTTTCCTTGTTTGAGACTTGGAATTAATCGCGCGTACTTAGCGACAAGGTCGAAGTTGAGGCCGTCGGTTCTTGTACCGAGAAAGTAGGCGTCGCGGATGGAGGATTCGGTGAGAGGGGAGTCGTAGGCGCTGGCGGAAATTGCAATAGAAGCCGCTAAGAGAACAGCGCCGATGGCTGGCCAGGGCTTGAGCATTGCCTTATCTGTTGGACGCTGTTTCGGACTGGAGAGTTACGGCTAAAGCGCGTTCAGTGCATTGAGATTTGGCGTGGGGGTGTGGCTGCAGAGTGCGACGAAGGACTGTGTTATCGTTACGGATTCGAGAGTTGCGTTGGACGGGATAGGTGCGCTTGGCGAAGAAGGCTGCCAAAACGAAATTGGTACGCGAGAGTGAGATGGCGGAGGAGGACGTGACGGCGCCGGAGCGGGAAGAAGTGTCGTTCGAGGACGATCCGACGGTGGCGCGGGAGGACGGGGAGGAGTTGGAAAGAGGAGAAGCGGGCGACGGGGAGGACGGGGGGAGTGGCGGCGCGGCGGGAAGAGGGAGGGGCAAGCCCCTCCCCTACAGGGATGAGGAGGGAGCGGAGGCGGCGCCGAAGCCGACGATGCGGGATGTGTTTGGGCCGGGGGGATTTTTGGAACGGTGCATGATTGGGGGGTACGAGCACCGGCGCGGCCAATTGGAAATGGCGGAGATGGTGCACGCCGCGTTTGAAAAGCATCATCACGCGATTCTGGAGGCAGGGACGGGAACGGGGAAGACGCTGGCGTATCTGGTGCCGGCGATTTGCAGCGGGCGGCGGGTGGTGATTTCCACGGCGACGAAATCGCTGCAGGAGCAGCTTTATCAGAAGGATATTCCGTTTTTGCAGAAGCATTTTGCGCCGAATTTGAAAGTGGCGGTGATGAAGGGGCGGTCGAATTTTTTGTGCGTGGCGAAGATGAATGCCATGGCTGACCAGGCGCTGCTGAAGGGGATGAATGAGCTGGACGCGTTTCAGCAGATCAAGCAGTGGGCGAAGTTGACGGAGACGGGGGACCGGGCGGAGCTGACGTCTTTGCCGGATGATTCGGATTTGTGGACGCGGCTGGATGCGCGGCGAGATACGTGTTCGGGGCAGAAGTGTCCTTCGTTTAATCCGTGTTTTGTGACGGGGATGCACCAGAGGGCGAAAGACGCGGATTTGATTATCGTGAATCATCATTTGTTCTTTGCGGATTTGGCGCTGAAGCAGGACGATTTTGGGAGCATTTTGCCTGAATATTCGGCGGTCGTGTTCGACGAAGCGCATGAGATGGAAGATGTGGCGAGCGACTATTTTGGGCGGCAGATTTCGAATTTCCGGTTTGACGAGCTGGCGAGGGACGCGGACCAGACGTTGCGGCTGCTGCATTTGGGAACGCCGGGACTTTTGCGGCGGACGCAGAGGATTCGAGAGAGGAGCCGGGCGTTTTTTGAGAGGTTTCCGGCGAGGGATGGGCGGTATCCGTTTTCGCGGAATGAGAGAGAGGCGTTTCTCGAGCAGAACCGCGAGGCTTACGATGATTTGGCTTCGGCACTGAAAGGATTCGAGACGGAATGCGCGGCGATGACGCAAAAGCCGGAAGAGATATTGCGGATCGCGCGGAGAAGCTTTGAGATACGGCAGGAGTTATCGTTTTTATTCGAGTCTAATGAGAAGAATTTTGTGTATTGGTATGAGAGGCGGAACAAGGGCGTGTTTCTGGCGGCGTCGCCGATCGATGTGAGCCAGATTTTGCGAGAAAAACTGTTTGAGCAGTTCGATACGGTGGTTTTGACGTCGGCGACGTTGACGGTGGGGAACCGGTTCGACTTTATCCGGCACCGGCTGGGATTGGATCACGCGAAAGAGCGCGGGTTGCCGCCGGAGTTTGATTACGAGAAGCAGGCGATGCTGTATTTGCCACAAAATATGCCGGATGTGAGGAATCCGGCCTACGTGGCGAAAGCGGCGGACGAGATTGTGAATTTGCTGGAGACGAGCCAGGGGCGGGCGTTTTGTTTGTTTACGAGCTACTCGCAGATGAATGAACTTTTTGAGCGGGTGAGGACGCGGGTGCCGTTTCCGCTGTTGTTGCAGGGGACTTCGCCGCGGTCGGTTTTGCTGGAGAGATTTAAGAACACGCCGGGAGCGGTGCTTTTCGCTACGGCTAGTTTTTGGCAAGGAGTGGATGTGCCTGGGGAACAGCTGTCTTGCGTGATTGTGGACCGGTTGCCGTTTGCGGTGCCGAGCGATCCGATTGTGGCGGCGCGGGTGGCGGCGCTGCAGGAGGATGGGCGGAATGCGTTTGCGGAGTTTCAGGTGCCGGAGGCGGTTTTGGCGTTGAAGCAGGGGTTTGGGAGATTGATTCGGACGAAGACGGATCGGGGAGTTTTGGCGCTGCTGGATAACAGGATTCAGCGGATGGCGTATGGTAAAATTTTTCTGGAGAGTTTGCCGAAGTATCGGATGACGAATAATTTGGCGGAGGTTTCGAGGTTTTTGGCGAAGAAGAAGAATTAGGAAAAACATTTACACAGAGAACACTGAGGACAAAGAGGACACAGAGAAGAGAGGATATGTTTCAGGTTAGCGTGGAAGAGACATTTTCGGCGGGGCATGCGTTGCGGGGGTATCGGGGGAAGTGTGAGAACGTGCATGGGCATAATTATCGGGTGCGCGTGACGCTGGAGGGGCCAGAGCTGGATTCGATCGGGTTGCTGGTGGATTTTACGAGGTTGAAGGCGATTGTGCGCGAGATTATGGGGCGGCTGGACCACCAGTTTGTGAATGATCTGGAGCCGTTCAAGACGGTGAATCCGTCGGCGGAAAATATGGCGAAGTATTTTTATGATGAGGTGACGGCCGGGTTGAAGGATTTGCCGGCGGGAGCGCGGGTGACGGATGTGGTTTTGTGGGAGACGGATACGAGCCGGGCACAGTATAGGCCGGGGGAATAAGAAGAAAAAGAGAAGTAAGGAAGTAACGAGGTAACGAAGAAGAGAAGAGGCGATGAATCGGGCGTTCTTCATCATTTTGATTCCCCCAGTGCTAGTTTTGATTGGATACGTGGTTGTATTTCGGGAGATGGGAGGATTTGCGCCTGGGTACTGGAGAGTGATTCTGCCGGTGGTGATGCTGGGCGGGGCATTGTGGTGGGTGTCGAGGAAAAGCGAAAAGAGGACGTAAAGAGGTAATGAGGTAAAGACCCGGCGTGCAGGGCCAAGGAGGCCGCGCAGAAGGTCCGAACGGGAAACTGTCCTGAGAATTGTCCGAAGACATGTTCATAACGGAAATTTTTAAATCGATTCAGGGGGAGGGGACGCGGGCGGGGTTGCCGTGTGTTTTTGTGCGGTTGACGGGGTGCAATTTACGATGCACGTGGTGCGATACGGCGTATGCGTTTCATGGCGGGACGAAGATGAGTGTTGACGATGTGCTGGCGCGCGTGGATGAACTGGCTGGGCGAGCGGAGGGGATGGCGGGTGCGGCGGCGCGCGTGCCGTTGGTGGAATTGACGGGAGGGGAGCCGCTTTTGCAGGAAGAGGTTTATCCGCTGACGGAGAAGCTGATTGAAGCGGGCTATACAGTGATGATGGAGACGAGCGGCGAGCGATTCGCGGGGCGGCTGCCGAGTGAGGTGATCAAGATTATGGATGTGAAGTGTCCGGATTCGGGCGAGGCGGATACGTTTGAGATGCGAAATCTGGACGTGCTGGACGCGAAGGACGAAGTGAAGTTCGTGATCATCGACGCGGCGCGATTATGAGTTCGCGCGGGAGTTTACAGCGCAGCACCGGCTGTCGGAACGCGTGCGGCAGGTTTTGTTTTCGCCGGTGTTTGATGATCCGGCGGGGAAGTGGCAGGGGTTGGAGGCGCGCGCGTTGGTGGAGTGGATGCTGGCGGATGGATTGCCGGTGCGGCTGGGGTTGCAGCTGCACAAGTTTGTGTGGGACCCGGCGACGAAGGGAGTTTGAGGTAGAGGAAGTTGAGGAGGTAGAGGAAGTAGAGGAGAAGACGCGCATTAGCGATGGCTGATGGGCGGGCGGGTTTTTTGAGAGAGCAAGGACATTGGGAGAACACGGATACGAGGATGAATAGGGCGGAAGGAACGAAGGCGGTGGTGCTTTTGAGCGGGGGGATGGACTCGTGCGTGTGCGCGGCCATCGCGCGGGAGCGACAAGGCGCGGGGAATGTAGCGCTGCTGCATGCGGGTTATGGGCAGAGGACGCAGGAACGAGAGAGGCGGGCGTTCGAGGGGATTGCGGATTTTTATGAAGTGAGTCCGAGGCAGCGGCTGGTTGTGCAGCTGGAACATTTTCGGGCGATAGGCGGGTCGGCGCTTACGGATGCGAACATTGCAGTGCCGGAAAATGAATTGGGCGCGGCGGGGACGCATGGCAGCACGATTCCAGTGACATATGTGCCGTTTCGGAATGCGCATTTTCTTTCGGTGGGGGTGAGCTGGGCGGAGGCGATTGGGGCGAAGGCGGTTTACATCGGGGCGGTGGCGGAGGACAGTTCCGGTTACCCGGATTGCCGCGAAGAGTACTACAAGGTTTTTCAGGAGTTGGTGCGGGTAGGGACGCGCCCGGAGACGCAGATCGAAATCGCGACGCCGGTGATACGGATGAAGAAAAGCGAGATCATCCGGCGCGGGATCGAACTGGGCGCGCCGCTGCAGCTGACATGGTCGTGCTATCAGGGGGAAGACACAGCGTGCGGAGTGTGCGACAGTTGCCTGCTGCGGCTGGCGGCGTTTGCGGAAGCTGGAGTGGCGGATCCCATTCCTTACCGGAAGGCGGTTGGCGCGCATTTGTAGGAGTTGGAAAAAACCAGGAGCGACAGACTGAAGTCTGTCCTACTGGTAGGACGCGGAAAAGAGTTAGAGGCGACAGACAAGAATGTCTGTCCTACTGGTAGGACTTGGAAAAGAGCTAGGATTGAGGATAATAGGGCACATCCCGCCAGCCAGGCCGGGCAGAGTACGCCTCGGCAAAAGGAGAAACAGCATGAAGAGATTTTTGAAGTCGATGATGTTTGCGGCGCTGCTTGCTGGCACGTTGGTGACGATGCTTTCGCCGAACGCGGCGGCACAGAACGGATCGATTGCTGGCACGATTTTGGATATCAACGGAAAGCCGTGGTTCGGGCTGAACGTGGAGGCGGTGAGCGAACAGGGCGCGAAGTACGATGCAAAGACGGACGCGCAAGGAGAGTATGCCATCCGAAATCTTCGAGCGGGGGTGTACACGGTGACGATCACCACGTTTCCGGCGCCGAATGAGAAGCAACCACCAGTGCACATGGGTCAGCTGAAAGTGACCAGCGGCGAAGAAGCGAAAGCCGACATGAATTTCAAAGATATTATGGCGAAGCAGGGCACGGAGGCTGCGGAAAAAGCCAAGAAACAGGATGAGGAGAAGCAGAAATTCGAGGGCATGAAGGCCCACTACACGGCCGGCCAGGCGTTTCTCGAGCAAGAGCGTAAAGCAAAAGATGATTTGGCGAAGGCCACTCCGGACCAGCGCGATGCGGCCAAACAAAACCTGAAAGATCTTTCGGACAAGGCGGCCACGGAATTCCAAGCCGCGCAAAAGACGGCATCGGAGAAAGACCCGAACCAGCACCTGATGTGGGCCAAGCTGGGCGAAGCCTACGACATCGCAGGCCGCAACGAGGAAGCGGCGCAGGCGTATCAACAGGCTGTGCTCGCGAAGCCTGACGATCCCGGTTATTACAACAATCTCGGAAATGTGCTGGCGCGAGCGGGAAAGATCGACGAAGCGCGCGCGGCGTACACGAAGAGCGCAGAACTGGATCCGACGAAAGCGGCGACGGCGTGGCGCAACTTTGGAATCAGCTTGTACAACGCGAACCGCGGAGGGGATGCCGTCGAGCCCCTGCAAAAATCAGCAGAGCTGGATCCGAAGAGCGCGCAGACGTGGTACTTGCTGGGGGCCTGCCTAATTTACAAGATGACGGTGAAGAAAGTCGGAGACAAAGATGTGCCTGAATTTGCCCCGGGGACGATCGAGGCCTATCAAAAGGCCATTGAACTGGACCCGAACGGGCCGTTCGGTCAACAGGCGAAAGAGGGTTTGGCGCAACTGCAGCAGATGGCTCCGGGTATCGACATCAAGGTGAACACGAAGAAAAAAAAGTCGTAATCGCCTTCTGGTTGTGAGATATGAGGCCGGTTCCGCTCTGCGGGGCTGGCCTTTTTTTCGAGCAAGGGGCGGGGCAAGCCCCCGCCCCTACGGGGTATGAGCCCACGAGTTCTTGAGGAGAACACCGCTAACGGTGCATGAGTGTGCCAGTGGTTTTGGTGCGGCGGAGGGCCCAGGCGAAGATGGCCATGGACATGGGCAAGAGCACCGCGGCGAACAGAAGCAGGACCAAGAGCGGCTGAAGGACAGCGTGCAAGTTTGCACCGCCAAGCAGAGCGGCGCGCATTGCGTCGAGCGCATAAGTGACAGGATTCAGGCGCGCCACAAGCTGTAGCCAATCCGGCAGGACGCTGACGGGGAAGAGCATGCCGCCAGCGACGCTGGAAATTCCGAGCAAAAACCACTTTGCAGGATTGCCGCGCTTGAAAAGGAGAAGATAGCTTGCGGAGAGAATGCCGAGTCCGGAAAAAGCGAGCAAAGTGGCAAGGAGAACTGCGGCGACGGCCAGCCAGTTTGCGTCGCGAAGCGGAAAGCCAAAAAGCACGGCGCCCCAGGCAACGTAGACAACGATGCGCATGGTGGTGGCAACGAACGGATAAATTGCCGAGCCGGCGAGAATGACGGGAAGGGAAGTCTGCGTCACGAGGAGATGCTCGAGCGTGCCGCTGTCGCGAGCTTCTTCGAGGCTGCGGTCGAAGGTGTCCATGGCGGCGTTGAGATAATCGAGAAAGACGAAGCCCACCAGAGAAAAAGCAAAATAGCTTCCGCCCTGGGGGAGCGCGTGCTGAAGCTGCGGGCTGTCGACGAAGCGCGCGACGTAAAAAAACATGGCGACGCCGAAGAGAGCTTCGACCGCTTCAAGAACAAAGACAGTGCGGTAGGTGCGCGCGATGGAAAGGTCGCGCCAGAAGAAGATCCATAACTCGCGGAGGGAACGGATCATTCCGTGATGTCCTCCGCAATGAGGTGCGGGGCGCGGCCAGTGAGGCGCAGGAAAGCATCCTCGAGAGTGGCGGCGCCGGTGGAGTGTTTCAGTGTGGCCAACGTGTCGCAGGCGATCAGGCGTCCGGAGTCGATAACCGCGATACGGTCGGCGAGCAGTTCAACCTCGGGCAGAGTGTGCGAAGCGAAGAGCAGGGAGGTATTGCCGCGGCGAAGAACCTCGGACTTGAGGAAGCGACGAAATTCGGAAGCAGCGATAGCATCAAGACTGCGGGTAGGCTCATCCAGGAGGAGAACATGCGGTTGGTGGAGCAAAGCGCGAGCGAGGCTCAAGCGTTGCACCGTTCCGGAGGAGAGAGTCCGCACTTGGCGGTCGAGCGCTTCGGCGAGATGGAATTGCTGCGCGAGAAGCGCGATGCGCTGCGCAACGGCGGCGTCGGACAGGTGGTTGAGGCGGCCGAAGAACCGGAGATTTTGGCGGCCAGTTAAGCGCGCATAGAAGCCGAGATCGCTGCCCGCATGGTAACCGAGCTGGCGCCGCACGGCACGCGGGTCGACAACCGTATCGTGCCCCGCGATTCGTGCGCGGCCTTCCGTGGGAAGGAGCAGTGTGGCGAGAATGCGAAGCAAGGTGGATTTTCCCGCGCCATTGGCGCCAAGGAGCGCCAAGGCTTCTCCCGGGCGCACCTCGAAGGAGAGTCCCGAGAGAGCGACGACGCTCGGCTTTTCAAAGGGCTGGAGAAAGGCCCGCCAGCCGCTGCGCGCAGGAGGAAATGACTTCTGAAGATTTTCAACGCTGATCGCGGCTTCGGCCACAACGAAACTTATAGCGTGTCTCCAGCGCGAAGACAATCGGCTTGCGAAGAAAGGCAAGCGGCCACGAATGGGAGGTCTCATAGTGTGCATGGCGCAGGCCGCGATTCCCCGGTAGAATGAATGCATGCAGATTGAAGCCGCACACTAAAAGTGAGTAGCGGGCCGACCACGGAGAGCTGAGGAGAAGGGGCAATGGTTTCATTCGCAGACCGGGCGGAAGTGTTGCCGCACGTGCTGGTACGAATTCTGGACAAAGAATCGGTGCTCTTGAATCTGGAGACCGAGCGCTACTTCGGGTTGGATGAAACCGGCACGCGGATGTGGCAGGCAGTCACAGCGGCGCCGAACATCGACGCCGCGTATCAGGAACTGCAGAACGAGTACGATGTGGAGTCCGAGTTGCTTCGTTTGCACCTCACGGAACTGCTGGGGCGGCTCGTCGAGAACGGATTGTTGCAAATCCAGCCCGCAGATGTGGGAACGGCTTCGACGATTTAGCGCGCTGGAGCGCGGGGCGCGCGGACTTTTTCTGCGTGCGGCGGGGTTGTTGCCCCTGTTATCTTTGAGCTTGCGACTGCGTGGATTTCGCAAGACTCAAGCATCTCTCCAAAAGCAGCTTCTTCCTCCGATCAACACGCCGAACACTTTAGCGCGCAGGAACATCGAGCTTACCGTTCGCATGGTGCGCGCCGCGGTGCGTCACGGTCTTGGGCATCCCACTTGTCTGGAAGAATCGCTCGCGCTCTGGTGGATGCTCGGGCGTCAGGGCATTGCCTCCGACCTGCGCATCGGTGTGCGCAAGCAGGATCAGAAATTCGAAGCGCATGCCTGGGTGGAACGCGAGGGAACCGCGTTGAATGAGCCGGAAGCGATGCACGAGCACTACGCGGCATTTGACGCGGCCCTCTCGTCGCTGCCCCCGGAGACGCGATGAGCGGGTTTGCAGGAATCGTGCGCGCAGACGGCTCGACGCCTGACGCGAAGTTGCTGGAGCGGATGGCCGAAGCTCTCGCGTTTCGCGGACCGGATGCGACACAAATCTGGGTGCGGCCAGGCGCAGGGTTGTGTTTTACGTTTCTGCGGACAGGTCCTTCTCCTCAGATTGCGACACAACCTTATTCTCTGGACGGACGAGTGTGGCTGCTCGGAGATGTGCGGCTCGACGGGCGCGAGGAATTGCGCCGAAGGCTCGAGCAGCACGGCGAAACAGTTTCCAGGGATGCCACCAACGAAGAGTTGGTTTTGCGGGCGTGGCGGCTTTGGGCGGAGAAAAGCTTCGAAGCATTGGTGGGTGATTTTTCGCTGGCCCTGTGGGACGCCGAAGCGCGACAACTGTGGTGCGCGCGCGATCTGATGGGAGCACGCCCCTTTTTTTACGCGCCTACCGCCGGGCAGGTTGTTTTCAGCAACACGCTGGACGTCGTGCGTCTTGCGCCGGAAGTATCGGCAAGACTCGACGGACAGTTTATCGGAGATTTTCTCTTACAGGGCTGGTGCCCGGATGCGGAGCGCACCGCATTTCTCGACATTCGCCGCTTACCTGCCGGGCATGTCCTCAAGTATGCGAACGGCGATCTTTCCGTGCGGCGCTACGCGTCTCTGCCCATCGAAGAACCGCTGTTTCTTAAGCGACGCGAGGAATACATCAAAGAGTTTCGCGGACATCTGGAGCGGGCGGTTCGCGATCGATTGCCGGAGGGCCCAGCGGGAATATTTATGAGCGGTGGGCTGGACTCGACGAGTGTCGCGGCCGTTGCGACCCATGTGCAAGCGGAAAGAGGCCAGCCGGATTCGCTGCGAGCCCACACTGTCCATTACTCTCCCCTTTTCGAAGACGAAGAAGGAGCGCTCGCGACAAAGGCGGCGAACTTTTTCGGCATGCCAATAGAAATTCTGGGGGGAGCGTCCTCGACGCCATTGAGCGGATGGGAAACGGGATTGCTCACCACGCCGGAGCCATGCGCGGAACCGTTTTTTGCGTTGCACGTCGAGCACTACCGGCAAGTGGCCTCCCGCGCGCGCGTAGCACTCTCCGGCGATGGCGGAGACGACATTTTGACGGGGCGGGGCTGGCCCTATCTGGTTTACCTGTTGAAGCGAGGCCGTCTGGACAAGATTGCCCGGGATTTCGGGGGATACATTTTCCGCCACGGAGGGCTGCCCGCGTTGGGCGCGGGGATACGCTCGAGGCTGCGTCGCTCACTGGGGCGCACAATTGAGTCTCCGGAGTATCCAACGTGGCTGGATGCGAAGTTTGAAAAAGAAATGCACTTGCGCGAACGCTGGCGGGTGCTGCAGCAACCCGCCAAGGCGCTGCATCCTCTTCACCCCGGAGGCTACGCCTCGCTGACTAGCGCATACTGGCCCAGCGTGTTTGAAGCCGAGGACGCAGGCTGGACGGGAGTGGCGGTGGAAACACGAGCGCCTTTGCTGGACCAAAACCTGCTGCGTTTCCTTTTGCGGATACCCTCGGTGCCCTGGTGCATGAACAAAGAACTCCTGCGCGAGGCTATGCTGGGAAAGCTGCCGGAGGAAATACGTTCGCGGAGCAAAACGCCGCTGCAAGGCGACCCGCTGCTCCTGCACGCTCAGCAAAACGGGTGGAGGCCCTCCCTTCCGGAGGGGGCTTGCGACAGACTGAAGATGTTTGTAAACTGCAACATGCTTAACACAACTTCCCGCCCAGCCCTGGGTTTAACGTTGTGGGCCGACCTCCGGCCTATCGCGCTCAATTACTGGATGAAAAGCGTTGAAAACAACGCAGGGATTAAGTACATTCGGAATGGGGGAAACTGAATGAGGCCGCAGTCCGAGGTATCTGCGAAAAAGCCCTACCAAGCACCCAAACTTCTTGTTTACGGCAATTTGACCGAGATGACCCTGACAATGGCCGGGAATGGAAATTTGGACGGTTCCAAGAATTTGAATATGCGAAAGACGGCCTGATGGAGATTCCAGTACGCAGACACTGGTGCTCCTGAGTCGGCCTCCCCTGTGACTTTGAACTATCGGATTTACGGGCTGAACCTCTCTTCTGATTCCCCCATCCCTGGATTGCTTGAAGAAACTGGCTGCTCAAGTGGCGCGGATGTCTGCGTGGAGTTGTGCCCAGAGCCCCTGTGGGTGCGAGAAGCGCTCCGGCTGTCCTCCTCGATTCTTCAGAGCATCGCTGCCTGTCCGGAAACAAAGGATCCCTCTTTTATCCTTAGCTGTTTTGGCGAAGCACAATTTTTTCAGCTGGCCTACTCGGATGGGACGCGTTTTGTGGTCAACGGGGAAGCCACGAGAATCTGGGGCACGGCCGGCGAGTCGCAGACGATTGAGGATCTGGCGACCTATTTTCTCGGGCCGGTGATGGGATTTATTCTCCGGCGGCGCGGCATTACGGCGCTTCACGCCAGCGCGTTCTGCGTCCATGGGAAGGCCATCGTGCTAACGGGCGAGGCTGGCACTGGAAAATCCACGACTGCCGCGGCGCTGGCGCTGCGAGGAGCGTCCGTGATCTGCGAGGATATTGCGGCGATCGAAGAAAAAGATGAGGGTTACACGGTGGAAGCAGGACACACGCGGGTCTGCTTGTGGCCTGAATCCGTCGAGATCTTGATGGGACGCACGGATGCGCTGCCTCGTTTGTCGCCGAACTGGGAGAAATGTTACCTGCCACTGGACGGCGCCGCGGCAAAGCGGGAGAGAGACGATCAACCGCTGGCGGCGATCTATATTCTTTCCCCGCGAGAATTGTCGGGGAATGCGCCGCGGATCGAAGAAGTGAGCGGGCGCGACGTGCTTCTGGAGCTTGTGCAAAATACCTATATGAACTGGATACTGGATCGCTCGCGGCGCGCGGCGGAGTTCGAGCTGCTGGCGCACCTGATCTCTCAGATTCCGGTGCGTCGCGTGGTGCCCCATAGAGATCCGGCGCGCCTCGGAGCGCTCTGCGAGCTTCTCCTTGCCGATGCCCGGCTCCTCGTGGCAAATCGCATGTCCTCTGTACAAGCGGCTGGCCGCTAAATGTACGTACTCGACGAATTCGGCGACATGATCGCCGACCGGGCGCGGTTTGGGGCTTACGCCGACGCGATCCAGCGGACGGTGCGGCCGGGCGATGTCGTTGTGGATGTTGGCTGTGGCCCCGGCGTATTTGCTCTACTGGCTTGCGCCGCGGGGGCGAAGCGGGTTTACGCGATCGATGCCGGTGAAGTGATTCACTTTGCGCGGCAACTTGCCGTGGCGAATGGTTGTGCAGATCGCATCGAGTTTATTCACGGCGACTCGCGGCAGACGGAGCTTCCCGAACGCGCCGACGTTTTCGTCTCCGATGTGCGCGGGGCGCTGCCGCTTTTTGATGACGCCCTGCCGGCGATTGAAGACGCGAGGGTACGTTTTATGAAAGAAGGCGGCGTACAAATTCCGGAGCGCGACACACTCTATGCCGCGATTGTCGAAGCGCCGGATTTTTACAAACGGCTCACCTCGCCGTGGAAAGACGCGGGGCGCGGGCTGAATCTCTCGTCTCCGCTGCCGCTGGTTCTCAATGCGGTTTACAAGCTGCGTTCGAAAGCAGAGCAGCTCGTGACGGATGCGCAAATCTGGTGCACTCTGGATTATACGGCGCAGCCGAACACGCATGCAGCGGCGAAGCTGCGGTTCCGCGCTACGCGCAGCGGGATTGGGCATGGAATTACGGCGTGGTTTGAGGCGGTGCTGGTTGAGGGCATCGGATTTTCCACGGGGCCCGGACCGGCCACGAGTGTGTATGGGCAGGGATTTCTTCCGTGGCTGGAAGCGGTGGCGCTCGAGCCCGGTCAGGAAATCGAAGTGGACTTGCACGCCGATCCGGTGGGCGGCGATTACATCTGGCGCTGGGATACGAAGATTGCCGCGCATAATGGCCGTCCCGAGCGGATTTTTCATCAATCGACCTTTCAAGGGGCGCAGTTTACAGCCGAGGCTTTGCGGCGGCGGGCAGCCGATTATGTTCCCGTGCTTTCGGAGTCGGGGCGGGCGGAGCGCTGGCTTCTCGAAGCGATGGATGGCAGCACAGCGCTGCAGGAAATTGCGCTAGCCGCCGCGGAACGTTTTCCCGCAGTTTTTCGGCGCCAGGAAGACGCGTTCCGGCGCGTTGCGATCCTGGCTGAGAAATTTTCCCGCTAGGGCAGTTGCCGGAAATTGCGCGGGACTCCATCCAGATCACCGGGGGATTTTCTGACGGAAACGCTTCCACAAGGCGCGGAAGTTCTTGAAGCGGAGTGGAGGCTTTTGCTGGAGTGCGCGAGGCCGCATCCAGAGCCGTCGCGCTTGGCGGAAAGGCTTCGCGCGCCTATCGACTGGACTTCGTTGATGGCGTTTGCGGAAGACCATGGCGTTTTGGGGCTTACCGCTGCGCGAATTGCAAACTACGATGAAAACAGGCTTCCGGCAGAAATCCGCGAAAGCCTGCGCGCCTGGCGCCGCACGTACACGCTCTTCACCATGAATCTGACGGCCGAGATGTTTCGGCTATTCGATGCCTTTGGCGCCGCAGGTGTCGAGGCACTGGTGATCAAGGGGCCTGTTCTTTCGGCGCGTTGTTATGGCGATCCTGGTCTGCGGCAGTACGGCGATCTCGATTTGATTGTGCGCGACAAAGATGTCTTGCGATCAACCGAATTGATGATTGGCCTGGGCTATGAACCGAGCGTTCCGCTGACAGCGATTCAAGCGAAGAAGATTCCCGGCGAATACAATTTCCGGCAATCGAGCAACAAGCTCCTGGTCGAGTTTCATACGGAGCGCACCTTTCGCTATCACCCGCGTCCACTTCCTTTGGAGAAAATCTTCAAACGGCAAGTGCGCGTCAAGATCGACTCGCACGAAGTCCCGGCTCTCTCGCCCGAAGATGAACTCATCCTGATTTGTATTCATGGGGCGAAGCATTTCTGGGAGCAGTTGAGCTACGTCGCCGACGTGGCGGCGTTTGTCAGTCATCAGCAGCTCGACTGGGCGCGCGTCCTCTCTGCCGCGGCGGAAGTGTGCGGAGAACGCATGCTCCTGGTAGGGTTGAGATTGGCGCAGGATGTGCTAGGCGCTCCTTTGCCGGATCACATTGCGGAGCGTGTGCGCTCGGATCGAACGGTAGGACTTCTCGCCTCCCAGATTGTGCGTTGGCTTCCTGCGGCAGGAACGTCGCCCCCGGGAATTGTCGAACGAGCGATGTTTCGAATGCGCATGCGCGGCGGCATTTTTTCTGGCCCGGCCTACCTGTTCCGGCTGTCGTTCTCACCTACCGAGGAGGATTGGATCGAAGGAGCTGAAAACAAACGCCACTGGTTTTTGGACGCGCTCGGCCGGCCATTTCGGCTTGCACGCAAGTATGGCAGCGACGGCAAGTCCTGACTTGCATTCGCGCCGCTGAAGGCTGACCAATCAAACTTGCGGGCAAATAAAAAAGAGCCCGGACGCGCTGTCCGGGTTCCTTTTTGTGAGGCCTCGTCAAATATTCGTGCGGCGCGAGATAACTCGCGGCGCTTTCGACGGCGGCGGTGGCAGTTCCACCGTAATTGACATTTCGCTCTTGTTGCGAAGAACGCCGAGCTTCACTGTTTTTTCCTCGTGCTTGCCCGCTAGCTTCTCGCGAAGGTCGCCTAGCGACCTTACGCGCTCGCCGTTCAGCGAGGTGATTACGTCGCCGCTCTTCATTCCAGCCTTTTCCGCCGGTGAGCCGGAATTTACTTCGCGCACCAGTACGCCCTCGCCGTCAGGCGCTCCAAAATAAGCGCCGAACTGCCCACTCAAGTCTTCCCCATCGATTCCCAAACGCGGCCGCCCGCCGGCCAGCACGCCAAAACCTCCCCAGTCCATGTCCGGCATCGGCTGTACTTCCGGGATCTCCACATTGGGGAGCTGGAAAGAAAAGGACCGCGGAGCGTTCCTAAGCCAGATGTTGCCTCGATCCTCCGACTTTCCCAGCGTCACGCTAATCGTCTGCGCGCGCCCATCGCGCCACACTGTAAACTGTGCGGAACGTCCGGCGGGAATTTCGTGAATCATGCGCCGGAACTGCGCGGCGCCTTCGACGCGCTGGCCATTGATCTCCGTGATGACGTCGTTGTCTTTCAATCCGGCCTTCGCGGCAGGGCTGTCCGCTACGATTCGTTCGAGCAAGACCCCGCGTTCCGCCGGCAACTTCAGCTCTTTGGCTTTTTCCGAAGTTATTTCCTGCGATTCCACGCCCAGCCAGCTCGCACCGCCGTCACCGAGCACGACCATCGTATTTTCATCGTCCGCATCCGGCGCGACCTCCACCCGTCGCTGCCCTTCCTGCGCCTGCTGAACCGCGGCCCTCAGGGATGCTTGCAACACACGCTCCTGAACCCGCTCTGCCAATCTCTCCTGGTCGCTAGCGAGCCTCTCTGCCAAGCGCGCCTGGGCATCCGCCAGTTGCTGTTCTATCTGGGCTGCTCGCGTATCCGCCGGCTCCTGCGAATTTGCAGGAGCGCTGGGCAGCGCCACTAGCGCTAGCCCGAGCGCCACCGCCCCGCCACCGAAAAAGAAATCTCGTTTGGTCATGTTTTCCGTCCTCCTGCCCAGCTTAGACGCAGCTGACCTTAAACCGTCGACCGCAAAATCAAAATTCGTATTCCCCCATTGACGGTATTCAACCGGATCGGCGCCCCTCCCTTGCCAAATTTCCCGCGCGTCTCCCGCGGACGCGACGCCGTTTCCTGCGAAAATGGCAGCTCCGAATAAAAATTTCCATTCAACGAGCGCGCTTCCAGATTCGCCTGCGTCTCCTGGGGTACAGCCAGCAGCAAAGAGCCGTTTGTCGTCTCCGCGGCCATCCCCTTTTCCTCCGCAAGATGTGAAAGCTCGAGGTGCACGTTCCCGTTGGTGGTGTGTGCGTGGATGCTGCCTCCTCCTTCGTAAACCTCGATATTTCCGTTCACGGTGCGCAGCTCTTCCACCGAATCCACACCGGCAATCTTTACCGTGCCGTTCACCGTGCCAATGTGCTCGACGCGCGCGCTATGCGGAACGCGGATCGTATACTCGACCGCCACTTCCACGCCCTCATTCTGCGGATAGCGCGTGACCACGGACACATCACTCGGCTTAGCGTCGACTTCGATCGTGACGCGATCGAGGTCCGACTCTTTCTCCCTCGCGATCTTTACCGCGTCAATTTCGATGATGTTGCGGTCCCATCCTTCCACCTGCACGGGCCCGTTGACGTTCTGCAGCTCAAACGAGCCGCCCGGCTGCAAAGGATAGGATTGATGGAAGTCTTTGCTTCCCGCGAATCCCGGCGCCGCCGAACCCAACGCCGCTGCAAGGATGAACAACACTGCCGCGCGCAAACCAGGACGTAGCATCGCGTTCTACTCCCTTCGAGGACTTCTCACGAGCAAGCGCTCGTTGTTGCGAAACGACCGAAGAACCGGGACCCCACAAACCTCGCGCGCGATGCCGCGCTCGCTGCACTTGACTTCAGCGTGGCAGCTCAAAATCAAACGTGACTGTCGAAATGATCTCCACCCGAGTGCCATTGATCGTTGCTGGATTCGCACGCCATCTCTTCACTGCGTCGATCGCAGCGTCGGCCAGCACGGGCTCTCCCTGCAGAATCTTTTGCACTTCGACGCTCCCATCCGTTTTCAGCTTCACCTGCAATCTCACGACCCCCTGGATGCGAGCTCGTTTGGCGAGTTCGGGATAAGCAGGGTGCGGCGCGGCGATCAGCCGCTTGAAGAAATCGCTGGAATCCTCTCGCAATCCCCCGAGCAGGGCGATTTCCAGCTTGTCCATCCAGCTTTCCAGCCAGTCGCTCGTTTCTCCCGGTGGAGGAATCTCATCGGCATGCGAACCCCGGTCCGAGGCTTTCACAGGAAGAATGTCCGAGTCGTGCTTGCGATCGATCCGTTCGCGCTGCTCGCGAATCAGCGAATCGCGCAGCCCAGTATCCTCATCCAGAAACTGCAGCCGGATTTTTCCTACGGTCGTGCGCAGCTTCAGTAGTTCGCCTCCGCCATTCAACGCTCCGGTGGCACGCACCGGACCCACGCCGCGAGTGCCAAGCTGTTGGATATTCAAGTACAACGCCGGGTCGGCATCGATGCGGCTCAATCCGCCGTTTTCCACCATGGCGTCGATGTTTGCGGCGAGATTCCTGGGCACAAAAACGATGATGTCTCCCGCGCCGGAAGAGAGCTGCGACGCTCCCGGCAAACTCACCTTCCCGCCAGAAGAAGCCGCGTCCGGGGTTATCCACGCCTGAATCGTCCCGCCGGCCGTTGCCGCCTGCACCGCGCCGGCCACGCGCGTCAGGCAAATGCTTCCGCCGTTAGACTCGACCTCCATCGGCCCGGAAACGGTAATAATGCGAATGCCTCCTCCGCCCGTCTGCGCGCGAACCGAGCCGCGCACTTCACCAAAATCAATCTGCCCTCCGCCGGTGCGAACGCTCACGAAATTCCCCGCCTGTTTCAGCGTGATGTTGCCGCCGTCCGTCTCCAGTTGCGCGCGTCCGCTGATCTGTCCGGCGCGTATGTGTCCCCCGCCGCTGCGCAGCACCGCATCGCCAGAAATGTTTCCAGCCACAATGTGCCCACCGGCGGTGAAGGCATCCAGGTTTCCCGCAACGTCCTGCACCTGAATGTGTCCGCCTTGCGTGGAGAGTTTGGCGATCGCACGGCCTTGCGACACATTCCGCATTCCGTTGAAGCCGATGCGCCCCGTCCGGATGTTGCCGCCCTCGGTGATCAGGCTCGCGGTCCCGCCAATATCCTGCGTTTCGATATCGCCCACGCCAGTGTTCACGTCCACGTTGTAGCCCGCCGGGACGGCCACTTCATATTGCACATAGAACTGCGCATTAGCTCCGCTGCGGCCAGCTTGCGACGGCGCGACACCGCTAATCTCGACGCCCGAGCCGGTCACCTTCGCCGTCAGCGAATACCCATCGAGAAGACTCTGCGCGAGTGGCGCACGAGCATCCGTCTCGATGTGCACCGTATAACGAACCACCGGTGGCGCACCGGGCCCCAGCGCGACGATGTGTACCGATCCGACGTCTGTCGTCAGCCGCAGTGTCAAACCGTCCCGCGTCTGTAGCGTTCCCGAACGATCCACAGACGCCCGCGGGCCCGGATCACCAGGGATAGGATCAAAGGAGTTCGCGCCGGAAGCCAGCCCAGGCAAGAGTGCGGCGGAGAAAACAAGGGCGAGCGGGAAGCGGGAAACCCCCGCCCATGCGCCGCTCATCGCTTTGAAATTCTTAATCGTGCTCATCGATTGCCGGCGTCTCGTTTCAATTCTAGGAACTTCTTACTGCAGCTCGCGCGGGCCAATTTGCCGCAAAGCTGCGGCGCTCCGCAGACGAACGTAGCGGTTCGGATCGTTGCGTTGCAAATCCTGAAGAGTGCGCACCACATGTTCCATCGAGGGATCCAGGGGACGATCGGGGGTTTCTGGCGCAAGCGCAGGCGCGGCATTGTCCGAAGCTTCCGGCGCGCCCGGCTCCAGCGAGCGAACCAGAAGGTTGACGGCTTCGACGCGCACGCCAGGGTTCGCATCGTGTTCCAGCGCATCGATCAGTGTTTCGCGGACGGCCTCGTCTGCCACGGCATCGCGCAACGATTCCAGCGCCTTCATGCGTACCGCCGGATTCTGATCCTTGCGCGCTGCGTAGAGCAAAGCCTTTCGCACGTCCAGTTCGGCATTGCGGGCCCGCAGCGCATCCAGGCAATCCAGCCGCACGCCCGGATCGGTCTGGTCGCCATTCTCAATCACGTAAGTCAAAACGCGGCGAAGGTCCGGATCGTCCACGCTGCCGGAAAGCACGAGCGGCTCTTCTGTACGCACGTGAACTTGCAAAGTTCCTGGTGCGCCGTCCGCGGTGGGCGCAAAATTAATGCCCGCAACGGCCATCTTGGCGAGTTGTTCATCCGTGAATCGCGCCGAGGGCGAGACATTCACCGTATGCCCATTGGAATTGGATTCGAGGCGCGCGGAAACCCACGGCAACAATTGCACGCCAATCGCTGCGCCGAAGAAAACAAGCAGCGCCCCGCTCAGAACCGGCCGCAACGCCATCCAGCGCCTCAGCCAGCCAAACGGCTGCCAACGCTCTTGCACAGGTGGAGAGGACAAATCATCGAGCGCCTCGGCAAGTTCGCTGCGGCACTGCGAAAGAAGGATGCCGCCGGTATCGATCTGCTCGGAAGCCTGCAACGCTTCCATTAACGACTCATGCAGACCGCGCTCCTCGGCTAGCTGGGCCGCACACGCGGCGCAGGCGGCAAGATGCGTTTCGATCTGCGCTTTTTCTTGCTCGCTCGTCTCGCCGCAAGCGTAAAAAACCAGCAGCGCCGATACCTCCCTGCAGCGAAAAAAGTGAGGCGCGCTCATCGCAGGCCTTCCAGTTGGCTGCGCAGTTTGCGCGTCGCGCGGAACAGCGAATTCTTCACGGTTTCTTCGGTTGTGCCAAGTGCGTCGCCGATGGCGCGCAGCTTCAATCCTTGATAGTGCTTCAATTCGAACACGACTCGTTCCCGCGGCGACAGCCGCTCCATCGCTGATGCGATGCGCGATTGAATCTCTTTCCCAAAAAGCTGCCGTTCCGGATCGAGCGCCGGACGGTGCTCGCGCTGGCGCTCAAAGAAGTCCGTGATGCCTTCTTCATGATTTCCGGAATTCGACTCCGGCGCTTGATCTTCCGGCCGCGCCTGGCGCCGGCGCAGCTGATCGAGGCAGACATTCGTGACAATCCGGTAGAGCCAGGTGTAAAAGCTGCACTCAAAGCGGAACCGGTGCAGATTCCTGTAAACCTTGAGGAAGGCCTCCTGATAAACGTCGCGCGCATCTTCGGGGCGCTTCATCAGGTTCAGCGCCAGACGCAGCACATCCCGGTCGTAGCGGTGAACAAGCTCCTCGAAAGCCGCCCGGTTGCCGGCCTGAGCTTCCGCCACGAGGGTCCGCTCGTCAATGTTGGGCAAAGAGTCCACCGCGGCCAGGGAGGCGCCGGTACCACCTGCCAGGCCTGAATCGTTAGCCAAAGCTAGAGCCCATCTTGGAAGCGGCATTTTTCGCTTTCTCTTCTCGTGCGATGGCGTTGCTGCTTGTTTATCAACACCTTAGGCCGCTTTCGCCAGCCTGCCACACACAGAACACTACGCGACCACCCAATTTGGACGTGCGATGAGGCCCTTGGGTGAGCATGCACTTCCACTTAGAGAACGAATATCGAGGCCCCTTTGTTTCGGATTTCCACAGTGAGCCAGAGGTTGCCTGCTTTTGCCGGCGGTCGGACCTGGGCCATGCGCTAAAGCTCCGCGGACGCCCGCATTCGCCAGGCGACCAGGGGGCAGACTAGAAGCGCGAGCATCGCCACTATCAGAGCATACGCGTTGGTGCGATAAAACGCATCCGGTTGCGCCAGGAGCTGAACGGCAGCTCCCAGCAATGCCATGCATGCCACAAGGAGAAAGCAGCCCAGCACATTAAAACGAATGACGCGCCGAACGCCAAACACGATCACCACAAGCAAAATCGCTCCCGCGAGGAATTGTTTCGCGAAGTCCATTCCGTCGCCCCAATCGCTCCCCGTGAGCAACATCGCGCCCAGCAGAAAAGCCAGGTATCGCATCCAGCGAGCTTTGAACACGCTCGCCACAAACGCCGCGAGGAATGCGATGAGGCCAGTCATGAACAAACTGCTGACGAGCGCCGCGCCCGATACAGAGCCAACGGGAAGAATCGCGTCGAAGTTGGCACCAAGTGCGAAGGGCAAACTGCGATGCACGGTGTGCCAGTGTTGAAAGAGGGCTTCCATCAGGCGCCGGATTCCGAGAAAACCGGCCGTCCCGCAGACGCCGATCCACAGCGCGTCGCGATAGTAAACCGCAGGCATGCGCGAGCCAATCGGGAGGCGCTCGCTTCCAAACGCGCGATTGCTGAAGTACGCCGCGAATCCGAAGAGCGCCGCCAGACCACCGAAATAAAAAATCGCCCCGACTAGAAGGCCAATCGCGACCCCGCCCAGCATGGCCTTAAATGGAATCGCCGTTTGGTACGAGTTCAGAAAATATTGTATGCGGCTGCCGAATCCGACGATCAAGATGTAACCGGCCAGCCCTCCCGAAGCCCAGAGAGCCAATCTCCGCCAGGGAATCGCGCGCATGGCATCCGAGCGCAGACTCTTGAAAAACAGGACGAGGGCGGTGATGCCCAATCCACCGAACAGCAAAATCGGCACCGCGAATCCGTAGATCGTGCGCGAAAGCGTTTGCTCCTCCTGCTTGCGGCGCCATTCGTCGGGGATTTTAATGTACATCCAGCCCGTTCCGCCTTCTTTTGCCTCCTGCTCCTCCCTTGCCTCTGGTTTCGAGTAGTAAGAGCCGCGGTATTCGGAGACCTCATCCCCAAGTACCGCGAGTTTGATACGCACAAACGCATGGCTCACCGCGTCATTCGAAGAAGTCGAACCGGAGTCGATTGGCGTGCGTTGTTGCCACGCAAGTTCGTGGTCCGTTCGATGGATACGCTTGTCCGAATTGGCTTCCACGAGATTCCATTGGCTCAAATCGAGCTTTTTCACTTCGCGCAGATATTTTTCGGCTTTGGCCTGCGCTTCTTCCTTTGTCAGCGAAGCGCCGGGCGCGTCTTCGGCGAGCTTGTGGTTGAATGCGAGCAGGGAGCCATCGGGAGCCAGCTTGATCGAAAATTCCTCCGGTTGGCTGTCGCGGAAGTAGCGCACTTGCCAGATCGCTCCGGCCACTTCGTTGGCGTAGATTTCGTTCAGCCGCGCGAGGCCCACGCGCTGGCGCAGAAATTCATTCGTTACCGGGTCCGTGAAATCCGTGAAGATCGTTGCCGTACGATACGAATTTGGGTCGAAGCCGCGCTGGCGCAAAATGTCATCGGCGCGCGCCTTGGCGCCCCGTGCATCCACGGAAAGTTTCACGTAGTCGCCAAGCGCCGGCGTCTTGAAGCGCCACGCCGCCACGCCGCCCAGAACGAGGCAAACCGCCAGGAAAATCATCATTGCAGGCGATAAGCCCACATACCGCGGCGTCGCGACGGCCGTGGCCTCTGCCAAAGCAGGAACAGATTCGGGGCCGCTTTCCGCGGACGGTTCAAGGTTTTCTACCGATTTCGGCGGAGCGCTGTTGAGCAAATCCTCGTCCGCTTCGAATCTCCCGCGCGCCAGATAAGAAACGCCGGCAAAAATCAGCGGCGCAAGCGCCGCGAGACCGACCACCACGCCGGAAATCTTGAAGTAAAGACTGTTCGAACGAATCAACAACAGCCCGACGAGCGAAGCGTCCACTGTGTAATGCCAGATCAACGTCGCCAGAATGCCCCAGCGCAGCATCACAATGCCCGCGACGATTCCGATCAATCCAACTTCAAGCCCGCGGATATACGGCGGCTCATTCGGATACGCGGAATGCAAGAAGCTCCAACAAAACGCCGGCACAATCACGGCCACTATGCTCGATCCCGTAAGTCGCTTTAGAAAGGGAATTGCGAACAAGCGAAACAGAAATTCTTCGCTCGTCGCGGCCAGCATCCCGATGGCCACGCCGGAAATCCATGGAAACGTCGTGTTCACCGAATTTTCGTAGTTCAATTCCTGCGGCGCCCAGGCGCCAAAATGCCCCGCCACTATGTAAAACGCTACGATAAACCCGATGTGCGCCGCGGCCAGCGATAATCCCACAGTCGCCGCCGAGAAAAACTCCTTCGAACGCAATCCGCGCAGGGTCAGCGCTTCCGCGAGCCGCAACTTTCCCGGTTGCGACTGGCGGTACAGCGGCTCCGCTCCCGGCAAAATCAGCGAAATCGTCAACGCGGACACCACGCCAAAAAGCAGCGCCTTCGCAATCTCCAGGAACACAAAGCTTCCGTAGGCGGAGTTTGTGTCGTAACCCATGCGGTCCAGCGGCCAGTTGTTCAGCTGCATGAACGTCAGTAGAATGGCCACCACGATGCCCAGCTTGATCGCTCCGCCCCAGCTCGTTTGCTTTCGTATGGTCAGTAAAATTCCGTAGCCGATCGCCGACACCATCAGCGCCAAGTAGGGAAGGATGGCCACCTGGTTGTACAGAATATTTGTCGAACGCAGCTTCGCGTAGCTGCGCTCCCACGCTTCGGGCACATGCAGAAATTCTTCCGCGCTTCCAGCGCCGTCGCCCAGCAACGTCACGCGCAGCCGGTCCGGCGCATCCTTCGCCCGAAATCCGTGCTTCTCCCATGTAAACGACCAATCAAGCCGGTTCGGTTTCTTGCTGGAGTTCGCTTCTTCAGAAAGAAAATCCCACTTGCTTAGGTCCACGCCCATCTTGCCGTGCAAAAATTCCCGCGCATCAGCTTCCGCAGCAGCGCGGTCCAGCGTAACTCCCGCGCGCGCCTCTTCGATTTTGTGCTCGTAGCCGACAATCTCTCCCGCCGGGCTGACTCGTACAAAAAACTCCTCCTCCTGCTTTGGCCGGAAAAACCGCACGTTCCAATACCAAATGTGCAGCTCGCTCGACATCAACTGGTTGGCTTGCTGAAGCCCGACTTCCCGCTCCAGGTATGTCTTTGCGTTGTCGTCCACATCAAAAACAATCGCCGACTGGTACCCACTCACGTCTTCGCCCAAGCTCCCAATAAATTTCTGCGCTCGCGCCACCGCCTCATTCCGCGAAACCTTGAAATCCACCGACGCTTCCGGAAACGCCCGGAAAAAATATTTCTGCGCAAACACCACGCCCACGATGCCCAGCAGCACCCACAGCACGAGCGCCCGCTTCTCCGAACCTGTCAGCCGGTTCCCGTCTTCCGCCACTCCTGCCTCCCGCACGTTCCCCACCGCAAACCGCCCACTCTAATGATACGCAGCAGCATAGCGCAAGTATCGACGAATCCGTGTGTTTCCACGGTGCCTTTGTCTTGCCTCCGGAATGATATAAAGAAGTGTTCATGGCTCTCAGCCTTTCCACCGAAGTCCGCATGATCAAAGGCGTCGGCCCGCAGCGCGCCGAACTCCTCGCCAAGCGCGGTATCTACACCTTCGAGGATCTCCTCGCCTATCTCCCCTTTCGTTACGAAGACCGCATCCATTTCTCCAACATAAAAGACATCCAGCCTCTCGGCACCTACACCATTCGCGCCAAAGTCATGAGCGGCCAGGCCATCCCCAATAAATTCGCCTACAACGCCATCTACCATCTCCTCGTGCAAGACGCCGCCGGCGGCCTCCTCCCCTGCAAATTTTTTCACGGCGGCTATCTCGAAGGCCGCCTCAAGCCAGGCCAGCAGCTCATCCTTCACGGCAAAGCCGAAATCGATAAGCTCCGTCCCGCGCGCCTCGAAATGATCAATCCCCAGCTCGAAATGCTCGGCGACGGCGAGCCCGACTCCACCGAAGTCGGCCGCATCGTTCCGATTTACGAAGCCATCGGTACCTTCGGCTCGCGCGCCATTCGCCGCGCCATGTACGCCGCCGTCCAGCTCATCGATGCGAATATGCCTGATGTCCTTCCCGAAGCTCTCCTCGCGCGCCTCGGCTATCCGTCGCGCCGCGACGCTCTCATCCACGTCCACTTTCCCGATCCGCAAGAATCGCTCGAAGAACTCAACACGTTTCGCACGCCGTCGCAGCAGCGCCTCATCTTCGAAGAATTTTTCCTTTACCAACTCAGCCTCGCGCTCGATCGCAAAGCCACCCGCAAGGAAAACGCCATCGCCTTCCGCGTCCGCGAAGGAAAAGTCCGCGAAGCCGTCAAACGAATTCTTCCTTTCAAACCGACCGCGGCCCAATTCAAAGTCCTGAAGGAAATTGTTGCCGACCTCGAAAAGCCCGCGCCGATGAACCGCCTTCTGCAAGGCGACGTCGGCAGCGGCAAAACTATCGTCGCACTGCAAGCCGCCGTCATCGCCATCGAAAACGCCACGCAAGCCGCGCTCATGGCGCCCACCGAAATTCTCGCCGTCCAACATTATCTTTCCGCGCGCCGCATCCTCGCTCCGGGCGGCTACAAAGTTGAACTCCTCATCAGCGGCCTCAAGCACGCCGAAAAAACCGCCGCCCTCGAACGCATCCGCACCGGCGAAGCCCAGCTCGTCGTCGGCACCCACGCACTCATCGAAGACCAGGTCCAGTTCGCCCGCCTCGGCTTCGTCGCCATCGACGAGCAGCACCGCTTCGGCGTCCTCCAGCGCAAACGCCTCATGGACAAAGCCGCCGTCCACGGCCACGCCCCGCACGTCCTCGTCCTCACCGCCACGCCCATCCCGCGCACGCTCTCGCTCACGCTCTACGGCGACCTCGACGTCTCCGTCCTCGATGAACTTCCTCCCGGCCGCACGCCCATCCAAACGCGCCTCACCTCCGAGCCGCATCTCCCCGGCGTCTGGGAATTCCTCCGCAAAGAAGTCGCCGCCGGCCATCAGGCCTACATCGTCTATCCCGTCATCGAAGAATCGAAGCTCGAACTCAAAGCTGCGATGGAGGAATACAAGCGCCTCTCCAAAGAAGTCTTCCCCAAACTGAAACTCGGCCTCCTACACGGCCGCCTCTCGAGCGAAGAAAAAGACGCCGTCATGGAAAGCTTCCGCAAAAACGAAACGCAAATCCTCGTCGCCACCACGGTGATCGAAGTCGGCGTCGACGTTCCCAACGCCACCGCCATGGTCATCGAACACGCCGAACGCTTCGGCCTCGCCCAGCTTCACCAGCTCCGCGGACGCATCGGCCGCGGCGCCGCCAAATCCCACTGCATCCTCGTCGGCCCCGGCCACATGACCGAAGACGCGCGCGCCCGCCTCGAAACCATGGTGCAAACCAACGACGGTTTCAAAATCGCCGAAACCGATCTCCTCCTCCGCGGCCCCGGCGAATTTTTCGGCACGCGCCAATCCGGCGACCTCGGCTTCCACATCGCCAACCCTCTCCGCGACAAAGAAGTCCTGGAAGTAGCCCGCCGCGAAGCCTTCGCTATTGCCGAAGACGCCGGCCAATCCGCGTCTCTCCAGCGCCTCCTCCGCCAACTCCCCAAAGAATGGCAACGCCGCTACCATCTAGCCCGCATCGGTTAGGAAACACATTGCGGAAGATGCGTCGTACTATATTCAAGCCATGAGTTCTATAGTTCCAGCGTCTGCGGAGGAGATTTTTGCAGCATGCGAGAAGGCGCTTTCACTAGCGTCGGCGGAATATCCGCCAACGCTTCCCCCATCGAAAGAACTGTCAGGAGCACCAGAGTGGTACGCCTTTGAACATGAGGCTTGGCCAATCGGTGAAAGCATCCGACGTGCGTTGCTGCAGAACCCCAAGCTCAAAAAGAATGGAGCTATACTCGAAAAGGTCCTCGAAGTCGCTAGCTGCCGCAATCTTCGTCGTGGCCGGCAGCCCTTCATAATGGCCCTCGGTTTTGTCGCCGCACGCCAATATGCGAAAACATTGTCTCCGTCGTTACGCGATCAGGACGTCGCCGGTCAGGTGCTTTACACCTTGCTCAAAATGAAGGCGCAAGGTTTCGTGCCTGAGGTTGAACCCTTGCTCCAATCGGATAAGACTTGGATCCGCAATTTAGCGAAAAAGTATCTCAGCCGATACGGGCTCCCGTCTTTTTGAGCTCTTTAACTTTGAACTTTTGGACTGTCCACTAATGCGCATCATCGCCGGCAAATATCGCAGCCGTATCCTGAAGAGCTTGAAGGGGCTCGCGCTTCGTCCCACCAGCGACCGGCTGCGCGAAACGCTCTTCAATATCCTCGGCCCCGGGGTCGTCGGCTCCCGCTTCCTCGACGTCTTCGCCGGGACCGGCGCCGTCGGCCTCGAAGCCCTCAGCCGCAGCGCCGCCCACGTAACCTTCATCGAAAATCACGCGCCTGCTGTAAAACTCATCCGGCAAAATCTCGATTCGCTCAAAATCACCACCGGCTACACCATCCTCGCCGCCGACGCCCTCACCGCCCTGCAAAAACTCGCAGCCCGCCACACTCCGTCCACTCCGCCATTCGATTTCGTTTTCGTCGATCCTCCCTACGCCGCTCACGTCGACTACGCCCGCACCCTCGAGTTCCTCGCCACCGCCAATTTCCTGGCTCACGACGCCATCGTCATCTTCGAGCATCACCACAAATTCCAGCTCCCCGAACAATTCGACCGCCTCCGCCGCACCCGCATCCTCAAGCAAGGCGACGCCACGCTCACTTTCTTCATCTCCTTATGAAAGATCCGGTGCCAGAAGTGCTCGTTCTACTGCATTCATCTATAAGATCGGTTAAACTCGGACTTAGGCGGACCACAATGCGTTCCTCTTTTCTGGCGCTTCTCTTTTTGAGCATGGCAATCACTCCAGCATCGGTTCTGGCCTGTAAGTGTGCGCCGCCTCCTCCACCGGGGCCAAACGCAGCTCCCAACCCAGTCGAACGAGTCCCCAACAAGGATGAGGCAATCTTTGAGGGCACCGTCGTGAATGCTCAGCTTAAGTGGACGATCCTGGACGCGAAGGTCGGCGACCTCATTTCGGCAGACCTTGATGCAGATTGGCCATTTATGCTCGTGTCCTTCGACGTCTCTCGCTCATATTCAGGGCAACAAGGGATAAAAGTGGAACTGAGAACTGGCCTGGGTGGAGGAGACTGCGGCTACTCATTCGAAGTTGGCAAGCAGTATCTCGTTTATGCCTGGAAAGACCAATCGGGCGAGCTTTCGACCGGTATCTGTTCCGGGACTGGTTTGCTTGAGGACCGTAAGGCAGATATTGCTTCGTTGCGCGGAGATCGAGTGAGCTCGCAGGATTCCGAGCATCGAGTTTCTACTCCCACTAAAGTCTGCGGACATATCGTGAAAAGCAGCCAATCGAGTTCCGCCGAGAATAGCCTTGTACTTATCGGCGTGGGCAACAAATCCCCCGTTCCCTCGGACGAAGCTCAGGTCAATGAAGATGGCTCTTTCTGCGCCATGAATGTCTCGCCGGGTGAATATTATTTGCTATATGTGGGCGGCACCGAAGAGGCCCCAACCTCCTTTGGGTTTTTTCCGGGAGTTACAAAGCTTTCTGACGCGAAAACTATTGCCGTTGAGCGTGGGCAACAGGTCGATAACCTGCTTCTCAAAGTTCCGTTTCAACCCACGTACTCCGTCTCGGGTACGGTCGCAGCTCCTGAAAAATTCGATGCCGAACTTCATCCCGAGGTTTTGTTCGTGAACGCCGAGCAGGTGTTCCTCGGCCTAACCTATCGTCAGGATTTGTCTCCGAACGGCTCTTTTACGTTTCCGAGCGTCTTGCCAGGCAAGTATTGGGCAATCGTGATGGTTGAAGCTGGCGACAACTCGAAGTGGTTCACGAAAAAAGTGGAGGTTGATGTCGACAACAACGTCTCCGGCCTCTCTCTGACCTTGACGCGGAAATAGCCTCTCCTCTGATTCGTTGGTAGAAATTATGGCGCGCGCTGTGCGCCGCAGTCCTGCGCCATTATCAAACGCGCCTCCGAACCAGCGCTCCAGCGTAGCCTCACTCCGCAAAACTCCCGGCTTGTAGGGTGAGGGGCTTGCCCCGCCCTTCTGGCTACTCGCTACTCACCACCCACTACTCACTACTCACTCTCTTCTCCCAGGCATCCCCCGCGCCCCAACCCGAATCCATACCTCCTGGCCCCCAGCCACGCTATACTCAAAGGATTCATGTCGCTCGGCCAGGTCAATAGTGGGTTCAACCTCTTGGGACAAGGCGGCGCAGCCACTGCCGCGCGCATGGCGCCCATTCCTGCGCCTCCGCCCGCGCCAATTATTGTCGAGCCCAAGCTCGACATCGCCTGGGGCGACTTCCACCAAGGCACCGCTAGCCATCTCCGCACACTTCTCTCCGGCCCCTACAACGTCCGAACATTTCTCGCTGGCGACTACTTCCGCGACTGCTGGGTCGAGCGCCGCATCCCCAAGCGCGCCGTCTTCGCCGCTGCTCTCTGGCACATCGCCTTTCTTGTCTCGCCGTTCTCGCTGCTGCCCACCACCGTTCGCCACAACTCTGCGTTCGACAACGCGCAGCTCACCTGGTCCGGCCCCATCGAAGATTTCCCCACGCTGCAAATCCCACCGGCGAAGCCCAAGCCCGTCTCGCATCTCGACACCAACAAGCCGCTGCCCGCCAAAGGCGCCGACGCCTTCCATCCGCGCCAGACCATCGTCACCGATCCCGTCCATCCAAATCATCCGCGCCAAACGCTGCTCAATCCCGTCGCGCCGCAGCTCGCGCCAAAAATTCTTCCCGACATGCCCAACATCGTTCAATTGCAAGCCGCTGCCGTTCCCGCGCGCCCGCGCGTCGAGATCAGCCAGGACGCCCTCGCAAAACTTCATCCACGGCAGCATCGCGTCGCCGCCGCGACCACCGAGCCTCCGCCTGACGTGCCTCTTCTCGACCAAAAGCCTGGCGAGATAACACTAGCTGCCTCGCCCAACGTTCCCGCTCGCCCTAAGCTCGAATTAAACGCCGGAGCCGCGCCCCGCGTCGCGCAACGCGCCCAAACCGGCGACTCTCTTCCTGCGCTGGAGCTCGGTGCATCTCAGAGCGCAGCCGCGAACGGAAGCCCCGCCTCGCTCATCGCACTTTCCGCCGCTCCCGCGGCTCCCAAGCCCGATGTTCAGCCGCCGCAAGGCAATCTCGCCGCGCGCATCTCGATTTCCCCAGAAGGCCCCAAGCCCGGCACTCCCGGCGGTTCATCCAGCGCTTCACCCGATTCGTCCGGAGGCCCAGGCGCAGCAGCCTCCACCAATGGCGGCGGAAAAAGCCCCGTTGGCATAAGCATTACGGGCGGAAATCCTCAGCCCAAGAACACTATTTCTGGTTTGGGAGGCACGAAGCTCAGTCTTCCCTCATCGCGCGCTATGATGAGCCGCCCAGATTCCAAGACTGTGGACACGTCCGAGCAAACCGGCCCGCCGAACTTCGCTGCTCTCCCTCCCGGCGCCAAGCCCGAGCAAGTCTTCGCCGCCAAGCGCGTCTACACTCTCGCCGTCAACATGGCCAATCTCAACAGCGCCAGCGGCAGTTGGATTTTGCACTTCGCCGAACTCGGCAGCGGCCCATCGGGAACGCCTTCCGTGGCTTCGCCCTCCGCCGATCTCGCCATGCCCGTTCCCATAAGAAAAGTCGATCCCAAGTATCCGCCCGACCTCATCGAGCAAAATGTCCAGGGCGAAGTCGTCCTCTACGGCATCGTTCGCGCCGAAGGCTCCGTCGACAGCATCCAGGTCGCCCGCACCCTCGACCCGCAGCTCGACGCCAACGCCAAATCCGCCTTCGCTCAATGGAAGTTTCAGCCGGCTTCCAAATCCGGCGCTCCGATCGACCTCGAAGTCATCGCCCACATCCCCTTCAAAATCCGCGACGACCGCTAGTTCCGTCTCCTACCAATCCGCCCAAAGATACCAATCGCTCTCTACGTGCCTGAACGCAGGCTTCCTTGGCTTTGGCGTTTTATAAAATTCGTCAAGACTGGCGATTTGAGGCGCGGGCACTTGAGCTTCCCAGCAAACATCGAGGTGTCGCGTATCCCCCGCCCAACCCGAGGCATAGATCCAGATGCAAACATCGGCGGGAGGATCGCTGCGATCGCGATTCGCTCCAACTCCTCCAACTTCCTTAAGAAGCGTCAGATACTGTTTGTAACGATCCGCCGGGAAATCGCCCGTCGGATGCTCCCTCGTGGGCATCGTCGTGGTCGTCTGGACTCCCCAGTCTGCGAGCCGAACCAATTTTTTGTCTTCAATCAACATATCTCGCAGCCGCTCGAATGCCGCGCGATGCGCGTAGAAGTTCCTGATTACCTGAGCTTCGTTGGGTGGCGTTCGATGGGGGAAAAAGATAGCCACGCCCGCGAACGCAAATAACGCGCAAAGGAGCACGCTGACGAGGAGACCAGTGCCAAATAGTTTTAGCGCATCACGACTTTCCGATTCGAGGCTCATAACGCAAAGTGTGACAGGTTGGACTGGTCCCCGAAAGTAATTAGGAGGAGGCAGAGCTGGAAGAATTAGCAAGTCCAGATTCGGCAAGCTTCACCAGCGTATACAGCGCATGATGCACCGGCGTCGGCGCGCCCAGCTCCGCTCCTCGTCGCGCGATGTAGCCGTTTAGCGAATCGATCTCCGTGCGCTTGCCGCGCATCATGTCCTGCGCTGTCGATGAATACGCGTCCGCCAGCTGCGTAGCGATCTTGAACGACCCCGCCAGAGCTACCTGCGGATCCTCAAATCCGGGCGGATGCACATTCGCCGCCTTGGCCACCGCCAGCAATTCGTACACGGCTGTCTCGACCAGCTTGCGCGCGTCGGGGCTCGCCGCGATTTGCCCGTACGTCGCGCGCCCCAGCGCCGAGACCGCGTTCAACGCGCAATTCCACGTCAGCTTCGTCCAAAGCTCGCCTTCGATATTATCGGCAACGCGGCAGTTCACGCCGGCGCGTTGGAAGAGTGCCGCGAATCGCTCGCTCTGCGGATTGCGTGGGCCGACCACCAGATCGCCGCGCCCCGCATGCTTCACGCGCCCCGGCTCCGGCACCGACGCGGCCACATACACTACCGCCGACAGCGCCTCAATACCCGAAGCCGCGCGAATCTGCTCCGCGTTGTCCACCCCGTTCTGCATGCTCACGAGTATCGCGCCGGGAGCGAGTAGCGGCGCAAGCTCGCGCGATGTCGCCGCGTTGTCGGTCGTCTTTACGCAAAAAAGAACAATCTCCGCGCCGCGCACATCCTGCAAGTCCGTCGACGCTTCGACGCGCACGCTCTCCTTGAATTGCAGCGCGTCGAGAAATAATCCGTTTTTCTTGACCGCTTCCACAAACATCGGCCGGCCAATCATCATCACGGGCGCGCCAGCCCTCGCCAGCATCCCGCCGAAGTAGCCTCCCACCGCACCCGCCCCAACCACCGCCACTCGCGGCCAGTTTTTTTTCTCGGTCATGCGGTCACCACGGCAATCAGCCGGTCGATGTCGCGCTCCGTATTGTAAAGATGTGGCGAAACACGAATATTTCCTTCCCGCAAACTTACAATCACATTTTCCGCGCGCAGTTTGTTGTAAAGTTCCGCCGTCTTTTCCGGTGTCCGTGCGGCGAAACATCCATAGGGACCACGCTTCGCCGCATCCAGCGGACTCGCAGGAACACAGCGGTCCTTTGGCAAGCGCGCGAACATCAATTCGATGAGCCCGTGATTGTGCCGTTCCACGGTTTCCGCGCCCATGCGCAACACAAACTCCAGCGACGCATCGAACCCGGCGAGATTGAAGTTGAAATGGCTCGCCCATTCCGGCGCATCCCAGCGTTTCGCGCTATCCGCCGGTTTCGGATCGGAGAAATTAAGTTTTGCGAAATTGTCCGAGCCTTCGATGGCCATCCAATAAAACGGCGCGGGCAGAACGCTCGCCAGCAATTCGTGCTTAATCCAGAAAAACCCGGTGCCAAACGGTCCGAAGAGCCATTTGTATCCCGCGCAAACCACAAAATCCGCGCCAAGCTCGCGCACATTCATCGGAATCGCGCCGCAGCTTTGGCTCACGTCGAGCAGCAGCAGAGCGCCTTGCGCGCGGCATGCCGCCGCAACCCGTTTCGCATCCAGGAGCGAACCATCATCGAAGCGCACCAGACTTACCGAGACGACGCGCGTCCTGGGAGTCAACGCCGCGATCAGATCCTCGGCATCCAGAAACCGCCCGCGCGGCGAAACGATTTTCACCTTCAGGCCGACGCGCTCTTCCATCGGCTTCCATATTGTGTACTGCAGCGGAAATTCCTTCGCCGCCACAATCACTTCATCGCCCGCTTTCCAGTCGAGCGCGTACGCCACGGCGATCACTCCTGCGCTTGCGCCGGTCGTCACGGCAATCTCGTCCGATTTTGCGCCGATAAGCTGCGCGATGTTGGCGCGAATGCGATTCGGAACTTCGTAGAAAACGGAATCCGTCCGGTGATGCGGATATTTCTTGTCCGCGATGGCGGACTGTATCGCGCGCAGCGAAACCTTCGGCATCGGCGACTGTCCCGCCAGATTCAGGTACGTCGCATCTTCAAACTCGAACCACTCTTGCCGCCAGTCGGTGTGAACGGGAATGCTAGATGTCGCCATGAGAGTCCCCTTTCGATGGGGTGGAAAGGTTTAGACTCGCGCAACGCGGAACCGTTGCCAACATCCAAATTGGAAACCCCGGAGTGCGGCAGCTCTGCTGCCGCTTTTCGCGCAACTCCCACAGCTCCCACGGCTCTATCTTGCGCGAGGCTCCACAGGTCGAACTAGAAGTGCCCGCGCAGTTCACGAAACGCGGGAACGATAACGAGTTTTCCCGGGCCAGCCATGACGGGTTCGTGCTCCAGTTGCCAGGTGTGCTGGTGCGGAATGTAAACGGCGTTCAATCCAATTTTCAACGCGGGGTTGATATCGCTGCGCGGGCTGTTGCCAATCATCCAGCCATGCGATTTCACGATTTTGTGTTTTTTCACCAGGCTGCCGTACGTTTCCGGATCTTTTTCGCCGACGATTTCGATGAACTCGAAAAAGCCCTGCAGTCCGGAGCGTTCGACTTTCGCCGCCTGCTCTGCCGGTTCTCCCTTTGTAAATAAAATCAGCCGGTGCCGCTCCGTCAGGTAAGCCAGCGTCTCCGGAACGCCGTCCAAAATTTTCGGTGGCGTACGTTCCAGTTCCATCACGCGGCCATGAATCTGCGCCAGCGTCTCGCGCCGCACCATCTGGTCCGCCAGTTTCAGATACGTTTCCTCGAGTGACCTTCCAAAACTTCTCACCCCATACCCGTACTGCCGGATATTTTTCCGTTCCGTCTCATTCAAAATATGCCGGATGTAAGTGCGCGTGTAGCCGCAAGGCTCGACCAGGGTAATAAAATCCTCGATCAGCTTCTCGAAAAACACGTTGTTCTCCCACAACGTGTCATCCGCATCGATCATCAATGTCTTGCGTCGCATGGAAATTCGTCTTCAGCGTTCCCCTGGAAGCGAAAGGTGCAACTGGCGTTGCTTTCCTGCTTTCGTGCGTGCACTTCAGTCTACCAGCCTCAGTGCGTCTTCGGCGATAACCGCCGCCGCGCCAGGCTTGCCCATGGCTCGCGCCGCTTCCCGCATGCGCGCGAGCCGCGCTGGATCATCCAGCAATCCCGCGATTTTCCACCCGGCCGCCGGAAGATTGTTGCAGCGAATCGCCGCTCCCGCTTCCAGCAAATGATCGGCGTTGCGCTCTTCTTGCCCGGGAATCGGCTCGATCAGCGCCATCGGCAGAGCGCGCGCCAGCGCTTCCGAGGTAGTCAGGCCACCCGCTTTGCCAACGAGAAGATCCGCAGCGGCCATGTATTTGTCCATGTCGGTGGTGAAGCCGACGGGCACTAGCCGCTGTGACCCGCTTGCCAACTTACCTGCCGACCTCGAAATCTCCTCCAGCCGTTTGCGAACTTTTTCCGCTTTGCCTGCGATAGCGACAATCTGCCACGGCCGGTCCAGCGCCAGCAAGTCCTTCACCAGTTGTTCGACGGGTCCAATGCCATAACCTCCTGCCGAAATGAGAATCGACAGTGCGGATGCATCGAGGCCAAGAGCGCGACGTGCTTCTGCGCAGTCCAAAGGCTTCGCAAACAACGGGTCGACGGGAATCCCAGTGACGCGCAACTTGTCGCGTGGAACGCCAATGTGAGCCAAATACTCGGCTGCTTCCTCCATCGCCACGTAGTAGCGGTCCACGGTGCGGCACAGCCACATGGCGTGCACATCGTAGTCGGTCACCACAATCGCATTGTGCGCCCGCAGTTTCCGTTTAGCGATTAGCCACGCAACAATCTCCGCCGCCAAAAAATGAGTCGCGACGCACAGATCAGGCTGCACACGCTTCAGCATGCGAATCATCGGCGCGGTATTCAGCCGGTCGAGCGCAAGACGGCGGCGCGGATGATGCCACGGCTGGTCCGTGCGATCGTAAAGCAGCCCCATGAATTCCGGCGCGCGCCGCACCATGGCGATATACGTCTTGTCGTACATGCGCTGAAAAAGTTTGCTGACGTACTGGATGGTGTCGATGTGCTCGACCGTGCAATCGCCGCGCGCAGCGAACGCTTTTTCCAGAGCTTGCGCGGCGCGGACATGACCCGCGCCCGAAGAGGCCGACAATAGAAGTACGCGCGGCTTCGCTTTCATCCGCGGCGCTCTCCTTCTTCAGCGGTTTGCATCAAGAGGCCTTGCGGCGGCCGGTGGCAATTTTTTCCAGGATGCCGCGCGCCACGCTCTGTATCTCGCCGAAGCGCGTCAAATAGTCCTGAAATTCGTGGTTCAGCGCTTTCGCCTCTTCCGGCCCGAGTTGCGTGCGCAGAATCATGTCGCGCAGCTTGACCGGGTGCGGCAAGAGCGCGTCCTCTTTTAATTCTTCCAGCGCAATGCTCGCGTCGTAGTGATACATAAATTCCCCCGTGGAGAAACGGACCGCATTCCATCCATGCAACAAAGGAAGGCCCAGGCCATTGTACTCGCCGTGCCTTGCCGCAAGCGAGTGTCTCTAAGTATTTTGAAAAAAGACTCCGAGGCGAGATTTTTTCCGAGCGCCATAGACGCGGACGCCGGAAGCAGAGCGAGCTTATGCTGCGGAAGCCGCCGCTGGCATGAATTCGTAGCGCTCAATCTTTGCGGCAATCCCGATGCGCCCATTCGAGGTGGGCTCGACGCGCACAATCTGTCCGAGGCAGCGGATATTTACGTCATTCGACTGCGTGACCTGCTCGGGCAAAGTGATCACAAATTCGATTTCGCTGCCGATGGGAAATTTGGCCTCGGCAAGAAAATAGAGTCCGCGGTAACTGACGTCCCGGGTTTGCGCGGTGAGTTCGGACCCGTGCGGTTCGTGCGGAAGCACGCGAAGTGGCAGTGTCATGTTGAATCGCCTGGCTTCGCGGCGGTCGGCGCCGTCGCTCATTACTCCTCCCACTCGGGCTGGAATTTCAGGAAACGCTAACATCGGCAAGGGTAAACTGCAACGCGAAACTCTGGAAATTACGTCCTAGTACGAGGCTCATCCCTTCCATGGCGTACTTCGCAGGACCGCGCTCCGATTAGTACTGTTACTCCTACCCGCCACACCGTTCGGTATTTCTTCCGTCGTGCGGTACACTCACCTTTCTTTTCCTTCGACCTATGAGCACGCAGCACGAATCTCGCAATTTCTTTCTAACTGGACCCGCGGGGCGTCTGGAAGCCATTCTGTGGAGCCCGAGCGAGGGCTCGCCGGCAATGGCCGCGGTTGTCTGCCATCCGCATCCGCTGTTTGGCGGGACGATGCATAACAAAGTCGTGTATCAAATGACGAAATCGCTCGACGCGCTGGGGCTTCCTGTGCTGCGTTTCAATTTTCGCGGAACGGGAATGAGCGAGGGGAAACACGACCGCGGGGAAGGCGAGCGAGGCGATGTACTCGCGGCGCTGGATTTCCTCGCGGCGGAGTTTCCAAATATTCAGCTGCTGGTTGCGGGGTTTAGTTTTGGATGCTGGGTTGGACTGCGGGTTGGATGCGAGGATGCGCGGGTTAAATCTCTGATCGGTCTCGGAGCGCCGGTAAACAGTGCGGATTTCTCTTATCTGACGCATTGCGTGAAGCCGAAGCTATTTGTGCTCGGCGCGAATGATATTTACGGCGCGCCCGACAAATTGAAAAGCGTCGTTTCCACAGCGGCCGGCGAAAATAAAGTTGTCATTGTGGAAGACGCCGATCATTTTTTTGTGGGGAAGCTGGATCAAGCCGATCGAGCTATCACTACCTGGCTCACGGAACGGTTGGCGAGTTCCGGGGCATAGCGCTGTGCTCGTTCGCGGACTCGTGTTCGCGGCTTGCGCGGGCGGGGCAAGCCCCGCCCCTAGAGCCGGTAAAATCATGCGCCTTCGCCGCGGCTGAAGAGTTGGGTGAATTGATCCACCGTGGCGGGCGCGACGCTCACTAACTTCGCGTTGGCGTGGACGTGCTCCACGCGCGACATTCCTACCAGAGCCGTTGTGATTCCTGGCGACGACCTCACAAATTGCAGGGCACGCTCCGCGTCATTTTCGAGTCCGAGAGCTTGAGCCACGAACGCCGGTAGATTGCGCGCGACCTGCCCTTGCAGCAGAGACGCGCTGGCGATCAGGGTGATCCCCAATTCGCTGGCGGCTTCCATGATGGTGCGCTCGCGCCCGCCGATAGCTTGATTGCCGAGCGTCAGGGCTTCGGTCATTCCCAAATTGAAGGGGAGTTGCACGAAACGGAAGCGATGCTTTTCGCCGGCGATATCCGTGGCGATTTGCGCGAATTCGGCGAGTTGCATGGCGTCGCGCATTTTGGCTTCCTGGCGGAAGCCGTTCCAGGTGGCCATGCCATAGAACTGAATTTTGCCGGCGTCGGCGGCGGATTCGAGATAGATGAAAGCGTCGCGAACGCGTTCGAGAAAATCGGGGCGGGAAACTTCGGTGAGCTGCGTTTCGGGATTGTGGAGGTAGTAGACGTCGATGCATTCGAGTTGCAGGTTGCTCAGGCTGCGCGCGAGCTGATTTTCCAGAAAGCGCGGCGTCATGCAATGGCTGCCGGCGACGAGGTCTTTGGGCGTGAAGATGCCTGGCTGAATGTATTCGCGCAGAAAATATTCGGTTGTATCGGCGGGCATGGAGCCGTCTGGCGTTAAGTAGCCGCCTTTTGTGCAAACGACGAGTTCGTCACGGGAGAAACCTTTTGTGGCGAGTTGTTTGATGGCTGTGCCGATGCTGCGTTCGCTGCGCTGGAAGCGGTAGTTGATGGCCGCGTCGAAAAAGTTGATGCCGCTTTCGGCGGCGGCGACGATTGCGGCGGCGTAACTTGCGTCGACTTTCGGGTCAGGCTGGCCGAGATAGGTGCCGATGCCGAGCGAGGATAGGACGAGGCCCTGGACTTCGCGGAAGTGGCCGTCGGCGGCGCGTCCAGCAAAGCGGTTGGCGAAACGTTTTGTGGCTTCGAGCGTGGCGGATTTGGTCATCTGAAAGTTATACCCTTATGTTTATCTTGCGATCTTGCTGAACTGGGGCGCAGCATGCTGCGCCCCTACAAAGTCAAAGTCACAACCAAAGTCCTTACGGCGGCGGTGAATTGCCGCTCTGGGCGGGCTCGGTTGTTGGCGGCTCCGCGGTTTTCGGATTGAGGAGGCGCGAACAGGCCCTGAGAATCTTACGGTACGGCCAGTCTTTTTCGCGAAAGAAAATCTCACCGTCCCGGGGATTGCTGTAGAACCAGCGGGAGATGAGAGCGAGATGTTCGCCGAGTTCCTCGCGCGCGGCGGCTCCGGATCTCACGCGAGGATCGGCTTCGCTTTGCGCGGACTCCGCAAGCAGAGTTGAGATCGTGCCAGCAGAGTTTGCCGCGTTCTCCACGGTAGGCTTCTCGCCGCTTTGCGCTGCTGGGGCGTTGCCTTCGAGATAGTCCTTGAAGATGTGTTCCGCGGAGCGCGGCTGGCTGGCGATTTCGCCGAAGCGCAGGAAGAAAGGCTCGGCGAGGCGGCCGCCGCGGATGCCAAAGACGCCGATGGATTGGTCTTCGGCGGCACGCTGGAGAATGACGGCGTCGAGATTGGCGATGCGGCGGGCAAGCTCGGGGCGGAATCTCAGTGCAGCGTCGAGTTTTTCGATGCGCTTGTGGAGTAGGGCCGCGCGCTCGAAATCGAGATCGGCGCTGGCGCGTTCTCGGTCGTCTTCGATCGCGGTACGGAGCGAATTGCCGTTGGTGTCGAGAAACTGCACGAGGCGCTGCACTTCGGCGTCGTATTCCTCCTTGGTGCATCCGGCAAAGCACGGCGCGAGGCACATTTTCATTTCGGAATAGATGCAGCCGGGGAACGTGGGATCGCGGCGGATTTTAATTTGGCAGCGGCGCACTTTGAAGAGGTCGAGCGCCTGCTCGGAGAAGGCGAGAGCGGATTTCCGGGAAGGGAACGGGCCGTAATAAGCGCCAGCGGCGGGAGCGCCGGATTCGTCGACGGCGATACGGCGCGTGACGTAGCAGCGCGGATAGGCGTTGCGCAGGCTGACTTTCAGAACGGCGGGCGGGCGCAACCGCGTGAGCTTTCGATAGCGCTGCGGGAAGAGATGTTTAGCGTGCTGATAGTACGTGAAGATTTGTTCGAGAGCGGAGCCGGTGAGCCGGTAACGGATGCCGCTTGCGAGTTCGCGAAGATTGAGGCGCTTGCTGGTTGGGTCGGCGGGGCCGAGGAGGCGCTGCAGGCGGCGGCGCAAATCCTGGGTGCGAATGAGGAAAGGCTCGGCAGTTTCGGCGCGCGATTCGATGAGGCAGACGGCGGGTTTGGCCGGCAGGGCGGGGAAGAAATCTTCGTCCGCGCGAGCAGGATCAAAGGCGAGGCCGCAGTCGAGTTCAAGCACGGTGACAGGATATAACGGAACGGGGAAGCTCACAGTTGGCAGCTCACAGCTGGCAGTCAGAGGCAGGGGGATGCGATGCTCGTGGAGGATGGGTACCCCCTCGTTTTTTGTAAGTGTTGCGTTTAAAGGATTTAGCAGCGGCGTAAGCTGCTTAGATGCAACAGTTGCGGGCGGTTGCATACGTGTTGATTCTAAGAGATTTAGCGGGACTGAAGAAGTGACGAGTGGTGAGTGACGAGTGGCGAGAAAGATCGGCGCCGAGTCTGCATGTTGCATCGTTCGGAGAATGGAGAGGAAGGGCATACCCCACCCCGGGTGTTTTTTGTAAGAGTGGCAAATGCAGGAGTTAAAGTGGCTGGTTTTTCAGTGAGTTGCAGAGAGTTTGTAAGAGTGGCAGATAAAGGACTTAGTTGAGGACCGGCGGACGCGCATGAAGGCGTTAGGCACGTGAGTGTGGGGCAGGAGGGAAACATGGAGAATGATAGCATGGATTGTGATTACTGTAAAGGTAACAGTACTATTATTTATCATTCGAATGTGAGACGCAGAAGTGGAGTGGTTGGAAGGAGTTGGCAGGAATTTTGTAGTTTGGTGAGACGGGGAGGGACAGTGAGTAGTGAATGGTGAGTAGCGAGTAGAAGAAAAAGGATATCTCTTTGCTCAACGGAAATCGGGATAGGGCCAAAACGGAACGCTTAAAACGAAGCGTTAGGCACTGGGCCATCCGCGCTTTAAGTTGCCGATGTGCTCCAGAATTGAAGGTGGGCTTCGGCTAGGAGGTGGTTGATTGCGTCGCGGTTCACCTTTTCGGGAAGCGTCGAAGTTGCCTGAGCGGCTAGCGCTTCGGATTCGAGTTGCGCGCCTAGCTCTCGAATTTCGGAAAGAGAATACTTGCCTTTGCGAATTTCGATCAATTCGTCGCGGTTCGGTCTTGGCAGCGTGATACGGCCATGTTCCATCAATTCTTTCGCCTCGCCATACAGGCGGATGACGTGCATTGCGTACTTCGTGTCGTATCCGTGTTTGTCTTCGAGTTCCGCGCGGTGAACGTTTTTCTGTCCCTTTTCCCCGAGCAATCGTTTCATCTGGTCGTCAGCGAATCCAAGGAAAGGCTTCACATGACTTTTCGCGAGGAAAAGCTCGGGCTGGGCAGAGAAGCGGCCCCAGGTTTTCGTCGTGAACTCAAGTGGAGCGAACAAGAAATGCAAAGCCGATGGATTGCCTTTGGCGGCCAGTCCTGCCCACTTCATTAGCGTGTAGAGACAAACGTCCACGTCTTGAGGGCCGTTGCCGCCGGGCTTGCCTCCCGTAGTGAAGACAAAATGATCCTCGCGATCGAGCCCAAGAACTTGGATCGGTGGCGGAATGTAAAGTCCATACCAGTCGGTATCGTCGGTGGCGCCGAGTTTTGCACCGTGTGCTTGCGACCCGCCAATACACGCCATGATCAGGTTTTCTTGATAGGCGAATCCGTATTGAGCGAAGTTGGGTTTCACGGGACAGTCCTTGTATCTTCCATGGTAGCGCACAACTATTGTCGGAGCGGAAATGCACGCCATGGACGAAATTTTTCCAGGCGTGGCGCCGATATGCGCGAGAGAGTGCACCGCGCCTACGCGTTGGCGCAACTGAACTACTCGCCAGGCGCACCAATTGTTTCGGCTTGTTGTTTTAAGAAGATTTCGACGCGACTTGTGGTCCAGATGGCAACGCCAGTGCCGAAGAAATCGGCGTCTTCGGTCCATATGGAACAGGTGAGAGCGAGAGCGGTGGCGAGGACAGGCCAGTCACTTTCGTCGCGGCCGCGTAATCGCTGGCGGGCTTCGGTCTCAAAGACAGCGTAGAGTTCGGGTGTGACTGGCTCGATCAGACTGCGAAGATATTCGAGAGCTGCGGTGAGATCAGCCTGGGGCTTGTTCCGCTTTTTGGCGAAATGAGGCAGGTACTTGTGCGCGTCTTCGAAGGCGACGTCCGGGGCGAAGAGACGGATGCCTTTAGGTGAATAGTTGTCGATGAGTTCGCGGACGCGGTGGCCGAGAATGGCTCGGATAAGAATGTTCGCGTCGAGGACGATCATAGATATCAGCGAGCAGAGGTTTTGTTGCGGCGACGAAACTCCTTGAAGTCGGCGACAAATTCCTCTTCGTCGACGTCGGCTAGGGCTCTGGCTAGCCGGTCGGCGGCGGCTTTTAGTTCCGAGAGGTCGGCGGTTTTGGGGCGTTTGCGGCGCGTGGGGACGTAGACGCCTAGAGTTTCGCCGCGGCGGGTGACGGCAACGGGAGTGTCGGATTCGAGGAAGCTGGCGATGCGTTCGCGGAATTCGCGAACGCCTACTTTGATCGTGGGCATGATGGTGCTCCTATACACGACTAGTGTACACATAGGCGTACACTTGTGCAAGAGCGGTCATCCTCGGAAGGAGTGGCCCTATGGTAGGGCTTTATATTTGACTGCAACACCAGCCACGGTTGGCTTCTTCAAGAATACTTGCGCGTCTTTCGGATAAGAAACCGAAAGCGAGGAATTCGACTCCCAGTTCAGCTTGATTTCCATTGTTCCCTTACTGCCTAGGGGAACAGCATGATGGTTGTCATCCCCAATAAAGAGATTACCGCCGCCGGACGGCAGTGACTGATTGCTGCGGACGACGCTAATTTGCGTACTAAAGTTAGTGGTTGCACCACAGTCCCTCTCAAACACCACGACTTTTAGCTTGGCGTCTGGAGACTTCGTTTCGGACACGACTTCGTTGCCGCATGGGTCGCTGCAGCCTGTCTGCAAGATCACGCAAGTCACCGCAAGGAGAACGTGGGCGGCGGTGAGAAGTCTGTTCATTGCAGCCAGCAGTCCCTAGGAACGGAGGAGCCAGGAGGAGATGACTAGGCGCTGGATTTCACTCGTGCCTTCGTAGATTTCGGTGATGCGGGCGTCGCGGTAGTTGCGCTCGACGGGATATTCGCGGGAGTAGCCGTTGCCGCCGTGGATCTGGATGGCTTTGTGCGTGACTCGGGTGGCCATTTCGCTGGAAAAGAGTTTGGCGATGGCGGCGTCCATGCTGAAGCGGGCGCCGGTGTCCTGCTTCCAGGCGGCTTTGCGGACGAGGAGGCGGGCGGCGTCGAGTTCGGTGGCCATGTCGGCGAGCATGAATTGGATGGCCTGGAATTGCGAAATGGGATGGCCGAAGGCGAGGCGTTCCTGGGAGTAGGTGCGGGCGGCTTCGAAAGCGCCTTGAGCGATGCCGACGGCTTGTGCGGCGATGCCGATGCGGCCGCCGTCGAGCGTGGATAGCGCAACTTTGTAGCCTTCGCCTTCGTTGCCGATGCGGTTGGCGGCGGGGACTTCGCAGTCGGTGAAAATTAATTCGCAGCAGGCGGTGGCGCTGATGCCGAGCTTTTTTTCTTCTTTTCCAGTTTTGAATCCCGGAGTGCCTTTTTCAACGACTAGCGCGGTGATGCCTTTTTCGCCTTTTTCAGGATGCGTGTTGACGTAGACGATGGCGGCGTCGGCGGCGCCGCCGTTGGTGATCCAGGCTTTGGTCCCGTTGAGGATGTACTTGTCGCCGCGAAGGACGGCTTTGGTTTGGAGAGCGGCGGCGTTGGAGCCGGCTTGCGGTTCGGTGAGCGCGTAGCACCCGATTTTTTCGCCGCGCGCGTAGGGTTCGAGGAATTTCTTTTTTTGTTCGGGCGTGCCGTAGCGATGGATGGGATCGGCGTAGAGGGAATTCTGGACGGAGAGGATGACGCCGGTGGAAGCGCAGCAGCGGGAGATTTCTTCGATTACGATGGTGTAGGCGATGTGGTCGAAGCCGGCGCCGCCTTCGGATTCGGGGAGAGCGATGCCGGTGAGGCCGAGTTCGGCGGCTTTGGCGAAGAGAGCGCGGGGGAAGTGGCCGGTTTCGTCGAGTTCTTTGGCGAGCGGACGGACTTCGGATTCGGCGAATTCGCGAACGGTTTTTTGGAGGAGAGATTGTTCTTCGGTGAGATCGAGATTCATGGATGGGAGTAGTTTAGCGCAGAAGAAGAAAAAGATTTACACAGAGGGCGCGGAGGACACAGAGTTCACGGAGAAAAGCAGATTCCTCGCTTCGCTCGGAATGACAATGTTGGGCGGCTGATGACAATAGAAGGAGATTAGGCGGCGAGGGCCTTGCGGAGGCGGTCGTAGGTGACGTGGAGGTCTTCGGGCTGGACGCGGGTTTCAGCGGTGACGGTCATGAAATTGGAATCGCCGAACCAGCGCGGGAGAGCGTGGAGGTGAAGGTGGCCGGCGACGCCTGCGCCGGCGGCGCGGCCGAGGTTCATGCCGAGGTTCATGCCGTCAGGCTTGTAGTTTTGTTGGAACACTTTTTCCATGCGCTGGGCCAGGGCCATCATTTCGTTGAGAGTAGCGGGATCACAGAGGGTTAGTTCGGCGACGTGGGCGTAGGGGACGATCATAACGTGGCCGGAGGTGTAGGGAAAGCGGTTGAGGATGACGAAGACTTTTGCGCCGCGATAGACGATGAGCGTATGGGCATCGTCGTTGCGCGCGACGGCGTCGCAGAAGATGCAGTCGGTCTGTTTGCCGGCCGTGACTTGCGCCATGTACTGGTAGCGCCACGGGGTCCAGAGATAGTCCACGAACGCTCCTCGAAAGGAATATGCGCGGGACAGAATAGCGCAAAAGTTGGGAATCGCGGGTGGGCAAAACGGTCGAAGAGTTAAAGGTTTAAGAGTTGAAGAAGGAAATGCGAAAAACTGTCGGGGAGCGACGGAAGCGAGCAGATCCGCGAAGAGGTGGGGCGGAGATTCGGCTACGCGAATCGACGCGAGAGTGAACTGGGGGCTGCGCTACTTGGAGCAGTACCAGGGCGCGGCTGGAGGCTGAACTATTCGTAAAACCAAGAGCACAGGCAGGAGTGCCTGTGCTACTTAGGAATGCTTTGCATCGCCGGAGGCTGGTGCGGCAGAGGTGGCCCCGGCCGAAGCAGCTGCTTCGGAGCTGTTCACAAAATCCTTGAGTTCCTTGCTGGGCTTGAAGAAAGGAATTTTCTTCGGCGGGACTTCGACCTTTTCGCCGGTTTTGGGGTTGCGGCCCACACGGCCGCGGCGCTGGCGCGTGCGGAAGCTGCCGAAGCCCCGGATTTCGATCTTGTCGCCGCTCTGCAGGGATTCGATGATGCTGTCGAAGATAGTCTCGACGACGGTCTCGGACTCCTTGCGCGGGAGCTCGGTGATGCGCAGGACCTCTTCGATGAGGTCGGCCTTCGTCAGCGTGAGTTGCTTGGTCATCGTCCGTATGCCTCGTTGCAGAGCCAGAATAACAGCGACCGCAGGTTCTTGCTGCGAAACGGCTTAGATGGGCGCAACCTGCCCGGTTGCCCCTCTTCCTATCATTAAATTGACCCGCAGGTAAATGAAATTGTGCTGCCCCTAAAGCCTTGCCGCCGGAGCTCCCTGGGAAGAGCAACCCGGTTTGTTGCTGGTAAACTTGACCTGTTACGTCCGCCGACTTCAACGCGCCGACAACTTCGACTTGAGCGCATCGCCAATCGTGGCCGTCGAGGAAGTCTTCGACGTGGAGCGGTACTGCTCGATCTCCTTGCGCTCGATTTGCTTGGCGGCGGCGCGATAGCTCAAACCGATACGGCGCGTCTCCGGGCTGATCTTGATAATTTTGAAATCATACTCCTTGCCCGGCTCGAGCGGACCGGCGCTCTTCAGCGGACCGGTGCTGGTGCGGTGCATGGGAGAGTGGCCATCGTCGCGGCGCTTGCGCTCCTCGATCTCCGTGTTGTGACAGAGAGCTTCGATGTTGTCGCCCAGCTCGACGAATGCGCCGAACGTGGCGATGCGAGAAACTTTGCCCTTAACAATCTGGCCGACTTTGTGCTGCTTGAACCACTCGCCCCAGATGTCGTTCACCTGTTTGATGCCCAGGGAGACGCGGCGGTTCTCGGGATCTATCTTTAATACCTTGGCGGTGACCGGTTCGCCCTTCTTGAAGACTTCGTGAGGGTTCTTGACGCGGCCCGTCCAGCTTACGTCCCCGACGTGGACGAGTCCGTCAAAGCCGTCCTCGATTTCGATGAAGGCGCCGAACTCGGCGATGTTGCGGATTTTTCCGGTGACGATGGTGCCCACGGGGTATTTTTCCGCGACGAGCAGCCAGGGATCGGGAAGAGCTTGTTTGATGCCGAGAGAGACGCGGCGGTCGCTGGGCTTGATGTCGAGGACGACGACGTCGACGTCTTCGCCAACTTTGAAGAGCTTCGAGGGATGCTGGACTTTTTTGGACCAGCTTAGCTCGGTGACATGGACGAGCCCCTCGATGCCTTGCTCAAGTTCGACGAACACGCCGTAGTCCACGACGCCAACAACTTTGCCTTTGACTTTGCCGCCGGCAGGATACTTTTCCGCGGCGTTCACCCAGGGATCAGGCATCAACTGTTTGAGGCCAAGCGAGACGCGCTGCTTATCCTTGTCGAATTTCAGGATGATGACATCGAGCTCCTGTTCGGGCTTGACGACATCGGAAGGATGCTTGACGCGGCCCCAGCTCAGGTCGGTGAGGTGGAGCAAGCCGTCGATGCCGCCGAGGTCTACGAAGGCGCCGTATTCGGTCACGTTTTTTACATGGCCGTGGACGATCTGGCCTTCGGTAAGCGTTTCCATTAGTTGGGCGCGCTTGGCGTGCAGCTCTTCTTCGAGAATGGCGCGGCGGCTGACAACGACGTTGCCGCGGCGGCGGTTGAGCTTGGTGACGCGGACCTGGACTTCCGTGCCGGTCAGGTCGTCGAGATTCTGCGTGGGGCGAAGGTCAAATTGCGAGCCGGGGAGAAACGCGCGGACACCGATGTCAACGACGAGGCCACCCTTGATGCGATCGACGACCTTGCCGGTGATGTTTTCCTTGGCTTTGTAGGCGGCTTCGATTTTTTCCCAGGTGCGGCGGCGAAGAACCTTTTGGTAGGAAAGAATCGTGAAGCCGTCTTTGTGGTCGCCGGTGCGCTGGACTTCGATGGTGGCGTTGGGCTCGGGGCGCGGAATGTCCGTTTCAGAGAATTCCGCCGCTGGGATCAGCCCTTCGGTTTTTCCGCCGAGGTCAACGACTACGCCGTGTTCGGTATAGGCGACAACTTTTACTTCGATAATTTCGTTTTGCGAGGCAGCTTCGTGCTGCTCGTCGTACTGCTCCATCAACTTGCTCATCTCTTCGGAGCCGGCAGCTTCTTCGGCGGCCGCTGTAGCTTCGGCGTCGGCGGGAGAGGGAGCGGCGACCGCTGCCTGTGGTTCCGCAGCAATGGGAGCTTCGGCAGGAGCAGCGGGCACGGCGGCCGGTGCTTCCACGGGCGCGGGTTCGCTGGCTTGCGCCGCGGGAACGGAGGCGCTTCCGTGCGCACCAGACTCAGGCGCGTTTGCCTGCGCGGTGTTCACTTCTTCCGGGGTACTGCTGTGAGTGGGTTCCGAATCGGGTGCGGGTGCAGCTGCGGCTGCTGAGGACTGGTTGTCGTGGTCGGGTAACATGGTTGTTGGCCTCCGGAAGATAACTGCTATTCGGTCCAGCCCGGCCTAGCCGGGATAACGGAAAACGTCGATAAGATTCCTTGCGAATTCCCTGACAGGGTTCCAACAAGGAGGTTAACCGCCGAGCGGTCATTCGGGACAATGCTGCGGGCGTTTCGAGGCGCGCTGCAACCTTAAAAGGATACTCGCCGCGTTGCGCTCGTGTCAATGAAAGTGGTTTTGCCGAACCTGCCCCCTAAGAAAGGTTCTCATAGGTTGTTTAACTCTTGTGCAAACGGCGCGGAAACTTTCTGCTAACCGTGATGTGCTTTCAGCAGTTTCCGGGCGCGCGCGCGCATCGCTGGCGTTCCGGACTGCACGGCTTCTTCGAGGAGATGCTTTACCTTGGGATGCAAAGTGGCGTCATTCTGTGCGAGGTCGGTGAGTGCTTGGAGGGCAAAAGTTTTTACGATGGAGCTGCGATCTTCGAGGTAGCGCTGTAAGGCAGCTGCCGCGCGTTGGCGTTCTGCGGGAGTGAGGCGGAGGCGCGGAACCATGGCGGCGAGATGCCAGCGGAGTTCGATTTGTTCAGCTTCGGCGAGGAGGCCGAGGAGTTCGGATTTGTGGCGGTCGAGGAGGCGGGGTTTTTTTGCGGAGACTTTTTCGGCGGCGTCGGCGGCGCGCATGCGGACAACGGGGTTTTCGTCCCAAAGGCAATTGATGAGTTCGCGAAAACGGCGTGGCTCTTTGAGAACGAGACGCGCCACTTCGTTTGCGCGACCGATCGAGCGGCGGTCGCTGCCTTGAAGTTGGATGAGGATCTTCGACAGCGGCATAACGATAGTCGCGGAGCCAGACGGGAGCTGCCTGAGCTAAACCGTCGCCGACATCTCCGCAATCTTTTTTAGCGCATGCTCCCGCCGAGCCGGTTGGGAAATGCGATCGGCCGCCTTTCGGGCTTTGTCCAAGTGCCCCCGCTTTGCAAACGCGACAGCGATGGCGACCAAGCATTTGCTTCCGTCGATGTCGTGAGCTTCTTGGCTGGCGAATGCAGTTTCCGCCGCTGCATCGAGGCAGTCTTGGGCGTCCTTCATAGCGCCGCATTCGAACAGGAGGTCGGAAACATCTTCTAGGTCGAATGCCCGATTCGTTAGGTCGCCGCTGCCTGCTCTCGCCAAGTCGGCGACAGTCCTCGCGAGTTCGATAGCTCGTGTCGTTTGACCAAGCGCTAAGCGCGCCTTGGCGGATCGTAGAAAAACCTCAGTGTTTTCCGGACAGTATTTGGTGGTGGTGGCAAGGCTCTCTGCCCACTCCAACTTGCCTTCGCCAACCAGAGACAATCCCGCACTCCAAAGTACGGTGGCGCGATCACCGTCGTCTTCCGGGATAGAGACAAGACCTTTTTCGACTTCCTGCAACAAGCGCAGTCCGCGCTCGCGCAACTCGCTGCCAGTTTTGGGGGCGGGGGCGTCGAACTGGCGGGCACGTTCAAGCAGCGCGGCAGCAACTTCGTTCAAGGCGCTGAAGCGCCAGTAGGCATCTGGTATTGACTTGGCAATCCGCTCGGCTAAGTCGTGTTCGATGGCGCGTTTGGCCGTCTGCTCGACGAGTTTGTGGAGCAGGTGGGATCGCTTGAATTCGTTCTTGATTGAACTGGTAAATCTCCAGAGAGCTGCAATTTGCTCTTGAGGATGCATGGCAAGCATCGCGTAAATGGCTCTTTCACGCGCACCGTCATCCAAGGGCGAATCTGGATCCGTCCCTAACAGCGATGCAAGCAAAGTTCTAAGAGCTTCGTCCATGATCAAGCGCGGGCGCGGCCGGCTTGGGTGGATTCGCGGCGGAAATCGGGGGCGGTGATTTCGACGGTGCGGCACATTTCGAAGAGACGGGAACGCATGCGGCTGCCGATGCGTTGGTCGAGAGAATCTTCGCGGGTGGGCATGAGGAGTTTTCCGCTGGGGAGGCGCGTGGCTTCCCCTTCCTGTGCGGGATTGTCATAGTAATTCGTGGTGATGATGGTGGTGCGGCGCTCGTTGTAGCGGGCGTTGAGGACGATGCCGACGATGTCGCGAACCCAATCGGAAGGTTTGCTGGCGCCTAGATCATCGAGGACGAGAATTTCTACGGTGCGGATAGGTTCGAGGATGCCCATTTCGGTGGATTCGCTGGCGGGATTGTAACTGGCTTGGATTTCCTTGAGGAGTTCGCGGTAATCGCAGAAGAGGCCGGCATGGCCGCGACGAATGAGATCTTTCAAGGCGGCTACGGCGAGATGGGTTTTGCCTACGCCGGATGGGCCCATGAGCAGTAAGCCTTTTTCGGCGGTGCCGGGATAATCGCGAACGAATCCTTGCGACAGGAGCTTGGCCTTTTTCAGCGAGTCCGTTTGCTGCGGCGTGGCGCCGACGTCGGTGCTGTAGCTTTCGAAATCGCAGTGCTCGTAGCGTTTGGGGATGTGGGCGCGTTCAATGACGCGTTCGGCGCGGTCTTGCATGCCGCAGTCGCAGGCGACGGCAACTTTGCCAGCGGCTCCATCGGGGCGCGGGACGAGCTTCCAGCCGGTTCCTTTGCATCGCAAGCAATTCTCAAGAGCCATGCGCACAGCATACGTTTGCGGGGGCGGAACGGCAAGGTGTGGACTGTGGGAATTCGAGGATCGATTCGCGATGGCGTGGCGGGTTTTCTTAACACGGAGCGCACAGAGGACAGAGAGAGAGTCGAGAATAAAGATAACGCGGAGGCGCAGAGTTCACGGAGGCTTCGCAGAGGAGAGAAGTGAAGAGTTGACAGGCAAAGAGCGACAGACAGGAATGTCTGTCCTACTAGGGGCGGGAGAGGCGCGGAGTAGCGCGGACGATGGCGTGACGGGGTTCTTTGTCGGGCGAGCGCAATCCAGCTACGCGGGAGAGTTCTTGTTGAACGACGGTGGCGAATTCGGTCATTTGTTTTTCCATTTCGACCATTTTTTCGCGCATATTCAAAATGATTTCGATGCCAGCGAGGTTGACGCCCATGTCGCGGGCGAGCGTGAGGATGACGTCGAGGCGTTCGAGGTCGGAATCCGTGTAGAGGCGGGTGTTGCCTTGGGAACGGGACGGTTTGAGAAGGCCGACCCGTTCGTAGAGGCGAAGTGTTTGCGGGTGAAGTTTATAGAGTTCGGCTACGGCGCTGATCATGTAGCCGGCTTTGGCGCGTTTTCTGGCTCGCGGTGGCATTGTTGCTCTCTCTACGAACTGCTCTCTCTACAAATTGCTCTCTACTTCTGGCACGATCGTGGCGCAAGTAGGGGCGCAGCATGCTGCGCCCCTACAAGGGCACGATGGAATGGCCTGCCATCACACTCCTGCTTTCGTGAATAGGTCTTTGCGCGGATCTTCGGGCGCGATGGTTTCCAGTTCTTTCATCAGGTTGCGCACGCGCTCGTCCGTGGGCTGCGGGACGATCACCTGGATCTCGACGTATTGATCGCCGCGCAAGCCGCTTCTCGCGCTGGGCACGCCTTTTTCTTTCAGGCGCAACGTCTTGCCGCTATTCGTTGCGGGAGGAATGCGCACCAGCGAGCGCCCGTCGATAGTAGGTACTTCGACTTTCGCGCCGAGCGTCGCCTCCGTCACCGTTACCGGAACTTTGGTGTACAGATCGTCGCCGCGGCGTTCGAAGAAGGAGTGAGGCTTCACGTCGACGCGCAAGTACAGATCGCCCGGAGGCGCGCCCATCGTGCCAGCGTTGCCTTTGCCGGGGACGCGGACGCGCGAGCCGCTGGCCACACCGGCGGGGATGCGCACGTCGATCGTTTCCGTGCGGCGCAAGCGGCCTTCGCCGCTGCATGTCGGGCAAACTTTGCGGATTTTGCCGGTGCCGCCGCAGCGCGTGCAGGGAACGTTGAATTTCATTTTGCCGGCGGCTTGCTGAATCGTGCCGGAACCGTGGCAGGTCGGGCAGGTTTGCGGCGAACCAATTGCGCCCGTGCCGTGGCAAGTTTCGCAGGTGTCGAGGCGCGTGATGGTCAGCTTCTTGACGGCGCCGCGAACGGCATCCCAAAAATCGATTTCGATCTGATACTCGAGATCGCCGCCGGGCTCCTGCTCGGGTTCTTCGCTGCCGCCGCGTCCGCCGCGAAAAAATTGGCTGAAGAGATCGCGGAAACTCGCATTGCCGCCCTGTGCTCCGGAGCCGCCGCCGAAATCAAAGCCGCCGAAATCGAAATTGACGCCTTCGCTGTCCTGCGGCGGTCCGCCGCCCGGGCCACCGGGAGGAATGTTGTCGCTGTAGAAGCCGTACTGGTCATACATCTGGCGTTTTTTTGAGTCGGAGAGGACGTCGTAGGCTTCCTGCAACTGCTTGAATTTTTCTTCGGAAGATTTGTCGCCGGGATTGAGGTCGGGATGGTATTTGCGCGCGAGTTTGCGGAATGCGGTGCGAATGTCTTTCGCGGAGGCTTTCTTTGGGACGCCGAGGAGGTCGTAATAATCTTGTTTGGTGGTTGTGGCCATGGAAACCGGTAAAGAGTTAAAAGTCCAAAGTCAAAAGTTCAAAAAACACAACAACGGCAATAAACAGGAAAGCAAGAGGGGCAGGGCAAGCCCCGCCCCTACAAGGTGCTTTAGTTAGGGCGCTTGGATTCGTCGACGTCGACGTATTCGGCGTCGATCACATCGCCGGGCTTTTTGTCTTGCGGTGCGCCCGAGGTTGAACCGGGAGCGCCGCCTGCTCCGGCGCCTGCGCTGGCTGCGCCAGCTTGTTGAGCGCCTGCGGCTTCATTGGCCTTGTAGAGAATCTCGGCGATCTTGTGCAGAGACTTCTCGAGGTTCTCCGTGGCGGAGCGCAAGCGAGCCGTGCCGCCTTCAGCGATGGCTTTCTTGGCTTCTTCGATGGCGTCTTCGGCCGTCTTCACGTCCGATTCGGCAATCTTTTCGCGGTTCTCGCGAACCATCTTCTCCGCCTGGTACATGATGCCGTCGAGCCGGTTGCGCGCTTCGACTTCTTCCATGCGGCGGCGATCGTCTTCGGAGTGGGATTCGGCTTCGGCGCGCATCTTCTCGGCTTCTTCCTTGGTCAGGCCGCTGGAGGCAGTGATGGTGATCTTCTGCTCTTTGTTGGTGGCCTTGTCCTTGGCGCTGACGTTCAAAATGCCGTTGGCGTCGATGTCAAAAGTCACTTCGATCTGCGGAGTGCCGCGCGGTGCCGGCGGAATGCCATCCAGCTTGAATTTGCCAAGCGAACGGTTGTCCGAAGCGAACTTGCGCTCGCCTTGCAGCACCTGGATTTCCACGCCAGGCTGATTGTCCGCTGCGGTCGAGTACGTTTCGACTTTGCGCGTCGGGATCGTGGTGTTGCGCGGTATCTGAACGGTCATCACGCCGCCGAGCGTCTCGACGCCCAACGAAAGTGGCGTCACGTCCAGCAACAGGATGTCCTTTACTTCGCCGCCGAGTACCGCGCCCTGAATGGCGGCGCCGACCGCGACGACTTCATCGGGATTCACGCCCTTGTGCAGCTCTTTTTCGCCGAAGAACGTGCGGACGAGCGATTGCACCTTGGGGATACGCGTCGAGCCGCCAACCATCACGACTTCCTGAATGTCGTTGGGCGACATTTTCGCGTCTTCGAGGGCTTGCCTTACCGGCTTCATGGAACGTTCGAGCAGATCGCCCATCAATTGCTCGAGGCGCGTCCGCGTCAGTTTCTGCTGCATATGGATGGGGCCATTCGCGCCCGCCGTGATGAACGGCAGGTTGATCTCGGTCTCCATCATCTGCGAGAGCTCGATCTTGGCCTTTTCCGCGGCTTCCTTCAGGCGTTGCAGCGCCATTTTGTCTTTGCCGAGGTCGATGCTGTTCTCTTTTTTGAATTCGTCGATCAACCAGTCCACGATGCGCTGGTCGATGTCGTCGCCGCCAAGGTGGGTGTCACCGTTGGTGGACTTCACTTCGACGACGCCGCTGCCAACTTCGAGGACGGAGATATCGAAGGTGCCGCCGCCAAGGTCGTACACGGCGATGGTCTCGTCGCTCTTCTTGTCCAATCCGTAGGCCAACGCAGCCGCCGTGGGCTCATTGATGATGCGGACGACTTCCAGGCCGGCGATTTCGCCTGCCTGCTTGGTGGCCTGGCGCTGCGCGTCATTGAAATACGCGGGCACAGTGATCACGGCTTTGCTGACTTTTTCGCCGAGAAAATCTTCCGCGGCGGACTTCAGTTTGCCGAGGATCATCGCGGAGATCTGCGGCGGGCTGTAAATCTTGCCGAAAATGTCCACACGCGCGTCATCGTGCTCACCCTTGACGACTTTGTAGGGGATACGCTTCATCTCATCGCCGACTTCATCGTAGCGGCGGCCCATAAAGCGCTTGATCGAATACACCGTGTTCTCGGGATTCGTTACCGCCTGGCGCTTGGCTACTTGTCCTACGAGGCGCTCTCCGCCCTTGGTGATAGCGACAACCGACGGGGTGGTGCGCGCGCCTTCCTGGTTAGGGATTACCACAGGTTCGCCGCCTTGCATGACGGCTACAACGGAGTTGGTCGTCCCCAGGTCAATTCCAATTATCTTGCTCATCTGTCTCGTTCCTTTCGGGCCTGTAGCTTATGGAACTCGTCTGTGTCACTGGCCGCCCGAAAGCCGAAGAGCGTGGGGCGGGCCGAGGGCAATAGCGTGCTCCTTGGTCCCAAATCGAAGGCTAGTATATAACTTGAGTGTGTCTTTGTCAAGTTTTTCTGTTGCTACTATCAACGGCAATGTTTTCATGCATTTACGGAAGCCTCCGCTTCTCGTAAGGGCTTGCCTATCTGATGCTCAGATGGGCGGGTTGGATGCGGAAGAAACTCCGGGCCGGCAAGCCGGGTTTAAAGAGAGGCAAGCTATGATAATCTGAGCCGCAGAGTGCATCTCACTATATCGAGGGTATCTTTGGGAGGTTTACGTGAGCCGTAGAGTTGTGGTTGCAATCGCTGTGGTTCTGACCTTGACCGGTGGATTCCTCTTCAGGAGCAGTGGCCTCCGCCCCGTTGCGGCGGCGTCGCACACTGCCGAGAGGCAACCAGCCGTCCTCGAAACTGTGGATGGGATAAACGACGTTGATCCGCATAAGGCGTTCGGCTCGAAGAGCGCGCCGATTGTCATGGAAGTGTTCAGCGATTTCCAGTGCCCGGCGTGCCGGACGCTGTTTATGACGACGAACCGGCAGTTGATGGACAATTACGTGAGCACGGGTAAAGTGTATTTGGTCCATCGGGATTTTCCGCTGCCGATGCACGCGTATTCGCGGGTGGCCGCGCGCTACGCCCGGGCCGCGGCTGAGATCGGGAAGATTGAGCCGGTGGAGAAGGCTCTGTTTGAGAATCAGGACAAGTGGGAGCAGACCGGAGACGTGGATGGGACGCTGGCGGCGGTGCTCAGCTCCGCGGAAATGACCAAGGTTCGCGCGCTGGTTAAAGGCGGAACGCTGGAGCCTCTTATCGACAAGGACGTGCAGCTAGGGCAGATGTACCGCGTGAATCAGACGCCGACGACGGTTTTCCATTCCAAGGGACAGACGTATCCTTACTCCAGCGCCATGAGCTACGATATTTTGCATCAATTTCTGGATCAGCTGCTGAGCCAGAAGTAGCACCAGTTACGAACTAGAAGCGCCGCGGCCAGGGAATTCGAGAGAAAACAAGGCATGATGCAATCGAGCCCACTCAATTTAAGGCGCGCGGTCATCTGGATCGGGCGGCTGCTTCTCGGCGGCATCTTTCTTTATGCGGGCTACTCGAAGATTTTTCTTCCCAACAGCAATCTGTGGCCGTGGTTCATTTTGAAATTTTCCGTATCTCTCAATCTCACGAATTTTGCGACCCAGGTGGAAGCGTTCAAGATGCTGCCGGCGTGGGCGGTGCAGTTCGTCGCGCATACGCTGCCTTTTGCGGAAGTCTTGCTCGGGCTGCTGGTGCTGATCGGGTGGAAGCTGCGTATCTGGTCGTCGCTTCTGACGGTGCTCATGTTGGGGTTCACCTTTGCGGTCTTTCGCGCGTATCTCCTGCACATGGACATCAATTGCGGATGCTTTGCGACGCCGCAGCCGGTCAATCTGCAGAAGATACTGGAAGACACGGCACTGTCCGGGCTCGCGGTGCTCATGACCGTCTTCGCATTCATCGAAGCGCGCCAGCCGCATCCTTGGACTGCTCCCAGGGCGGCGAGCGCGCAGATTCAGCCCGAGTAACGCTGAAGAAGTCCTTTTTGTAGACTGCACCTATGAAAACTTTAGATCAGTATCTGGAACTTGCCGCGGTGGCGCATGGGCATTTGTGCGCGGGACAGGTGCTGGGTGTGCGTTTGGCGATGCTGGGGCTTCGGGAGCTGGGTATCGAGGACCCCATTGCGGAGCGCAAGCGCATCGTCACTTATGTGGAGATCGACCGCTGCGTCACGGACGCGGTCGCGCTGGTAGCTAATTGCCGGCTCGGCAAGCGCGCGTTGAAATTCCGCGACTGGGGCAAAGTGGCGGCGACCTTTGTCGATTTGCAGACGGGCCGCGCCGTGCGTATAGCTGCAAAGGAATCCTCAAAGCAAGTCGCCCGCGAAATGTTTCCTGAAATGGCCAAGGATGCTGGCCAGCAAAAAGCATACGCCGCGCTCTCCGACGACGTTCTCTTTGACAAGCAATGGGTAAAGGTCGAAGTACAACCCGAAGACTTGCCCGGATTTAAGGGGCCGCGCGTAGTCTGCGCCGAGTGTGGCGAAGGCATCAATTTCAAGCGCGAAGTCGTGGCGGGAGGCAGAACCCTTTGCCGCGCCTGCTCCGGAGAACGCTACTACGAACCGGCTCAACATTGCTGAATGGCGACCTGTTTTCCGTAAAATCCGTTTCTGGAAATCGTTATGCGATAGAATTGTCTTTCGATGCTTAGTCTACCTCCCATTACATTGCGACTGCGCGGCTGGAAGTTGATTGACCGCGTGGCGCTGGCGTTTTTGCTGCTTTGCGCGATTGCGCTGGGGGCGGCTTGCGGATTGTTGTTTGTCTACGCCAGTGACTTGCCGGAAATTCGCGCGCTGGAGACGTATCGTCCCACCGTTGTCACGGAAGTTTATGCCGACGATGGGCAGCTTGTCGGAAGCTTCGCGCTGCAGCGCCGCATTCTGATGACCTATGAGCAGTGTCCCAAAGTTCTCTACAACGCGGTGACGGCCATCGAGGACCAGCACTTTGAAGAGCATTGGGGCATCGACTTTCCGCGCATCGCGGGAGCGGCGTGGCGAAAAATTCTGCATGGCGGCAAAGCGCAAGGCGCCAGCACCATCAGCATGCAGCTTGCGGGAAACCTCTTCCTCGACCGCAGCGAAATCAGCTTCCGCCGGAAAATGCAGGAGATTCTGCTGGCGCTGCAAATCGAGCGGCGTTACACGAAGCCACAAATTTTCACCATGTACGCCAACCAGGTCTATCTGGCACATGGCAACTACGGCTTCGCGGCCGCAGCACAATTTTACTTTGGCAAATCCGTCAGCGACCTGAAGTTGCAAGAAGCAGCGCTGCTTGCCGGAATGATTCGCGGCCCGATTTATTCGCCCTTGGCCGATCCCGCCCGCGCGCTGGTACGCCGCAATCTGGTCATTCACCGGATGGAAGAAGAAGGAAAGATCACTCCCGCGGAAGAAGAAGCCGCCAAGAAAACGCCGCTCGGCCTGCACCTGCAATATCCGCGCAACGATCTGGCGCCTTATTTCTTCGAGGAGATTCGCAAGTATCTGGAATCGACGTATGGCACGGAAGCCGTCCACGAGCGGGGCTTGCGCGTCTACACCACGCTGAACATCAAGATGCAGCAAGCCGCAAATCAAGCGCTGCGCGACGGTTTGCATAGCTATGATCGCCGCCATGGCTGGCGCGGCGAGCCCGCCAACATTCTGCGCGACAATCTCGGCAAGCTCGATAGTTACGAAGACGACGACTGGCGCCATCCGATCGAAAAAGGCTCGTACGTTACCGGTCTGGTGCTTTCGGTTGACGAGAAATACGCCACGATAAAAATCGGCACCTATCGAGCGATTCTCTCGCCGCCGGATTTCGCCTGGACGGGCCGAAAGAAGCCAACCGACCTCCTAAAAGTGGGGGATCTCGCGCAATTCTCGATCCAGGAGCTCCACGAAGCCACGGCGCGCGTACAACTCGAGCAACAACCCGCGCCGCAGGCAGCCATTCTGGCGATCGACAATTCGACCGGCGAAGTCAAAGCCATGGTCGGCGGCTACAGCTTTGAAGATTCGAAATTCAATCGCGCCACGCAGGCCTACCGCCAGGTGGGTAGCTCCTTCAAGATCTATCTTTACGCCGATGCCATCGAAAAAGGCGCTTCGCCTTTTGACACCATTGTAGACACGCCCTTCACCGTGATCAGCGGCGGTCAGCCTTATTCGCCCCACAACTACGACGAGAAATACGAAGGAACCATTACCTTGCGCCGCGCGCTAGCCGGATCTCGCAACGTTCCGGCCGTCAAGCTTGCGGAAAAAGTCGGCATCAATTCCGTCGTGGATATGGCGAAACGGTTCGGCATCACGACTTCGCTTCCGCCCTATCTGCCTCTAGTGCTGGGTGCGGCGGATATGAAGCTCATCGAACACGTTTCCGCATTCACCGTTTTTCCGAACGACGGCATTCGCATCGACCCGCACATGATTCGCCGCGTGACGAGCTACGATGGCGCGCTGCTCGAAGAGGCGCATCCCGAAGTGCACGACGTCATCTCGCCCGATGTCGCGCGCACCATGACCGCGATGCTTGAAGAAGTCATACAATTCGGCACGGGCATTCAGGCCAAAGCGCTGGGCCGCCCCGCCGCCGGAAAAACCGGCACTACGCAGGACTACACCGACGCATGGTTCATGGGCTTTACTCCGCAACTAACCTGCGGCGTGTGGGTAGGCTTCGACGACAAACAAATTTCCCTGGGCAAAAAGGAAACCGGTGCGCGTGCCGCGCTTCCCATCTGGCTGGAGTTCATGAAGACCGCGCTCGAAGGCCAGCCGGTTCTGGATTTTGCCAACGTCATCCCGCTCGAGCAGCAAGCGCTGGAGCACAAAGTCAACGTAGACACGCCGGACACCGCGCCGGAAACCGACGAACCCGCCGCGCCCAAAGAAAAACCTCCGGTGATAACGCCACCGCCGCCTGCAAAGACAACAGCGACTCCTACACCGCCAAGTGTTTCTCCAGGGCAATAGCGCCCAGCGATGCTTCCTTGTGTTTGTTCTTCACGGCCGAAACGGATCCCAGCCGCGGTTGGGGATCGGCAATTCCCGCCCGGCGGAGTCGATAATCAGCAAATTCCGGTCTTTTGTGATTTCGCCAAGAGCAGTAATGGGGATTCCGTGGAGCGAATGGGGAATGTGCTTCAACTTTCTCTGAGGCACGGCGAAAAGTAATTCGTAATCATCCCCGCCGTGGAGGGCGAGCTGCAGCGGATCGCAGTTGCGCAGCCGCCCATTTTTGGGGATCTGCACAACGGGGAGCTTTGTTGCTTCGAGCCTTGCCCCCACCCCGCTTGCTGCACATAGCCGGGGCAGATCGGTGGAAAGACCGTCGGATAGGTCCATCATCGCTGAGGCCAAACGCTTCTCGGCCAGCCAGCGGCCTAGCGCAAGGCGCGGTTCTGGGTAGAGATGCCTCCGAAGGAGTGGGTCCAGGCGGTCCGCCCTTCGCTTGCTCTCGCGAATCTGGCGAAGGCCCAGCTCTGCTCCGCCAAGTCTGCCACTTGCAAATAAGACGTCGCCCGGTCGCGCGCCCGCTCGCAAGACTGCCCTTCCAGTCCGCACTTCCCCCACGACAGTGACATTGATAAGGATGTCCTTCCGCCGGGTAGTATCGCCGCCGACCAAGACGCACCCGAATCGCATGGCCGCCCGCCGCAATCCCCGAAGAAACTCGTCGAGCCAGAGCCCAGCGTGGGAGGAAGGCAAGGCCAGACTTAGCAGGAAACAACGGGGCGTTCCCCCCATCGCGGCAATGTCGCTCACCGCCCGCGCCAGGCATTTCCAGCCCACAGCGTCCGCGAGATGCGTATCCCGAAGAAAATGCGAGCCTTCCAAGAACCAGTCGCAGGTCAGGATCTGGTCGAAGCCGCTGGTTGCCTTAAAAAGCGCCGCATCGTCCCCAATTCCAAGGCGAACTGCGTCGCCATGCGTTTGCATCGAAGCGGCTATGCTTTCGATCCGCTCCAATATAGCCTTCTCCCCAGCAGGCTGGCGCTTGGCAGATACGTGCCTTGTTTTCTTCATAGCTGGCGCTGAGTATAGCTCCCTCGCCTCCTTTCGTGCGCTGTGCTGGAGGAATTTGCCTCGCCAGTCGATACTCATGCAGAGGAGTTGACGCCCTGTCCTTCCGGACAGGTGGGACGGTTTCTCACACCCTGTTCTTCGGACAGCAAAATACAGGGTTGACGGCAAACGCTACAGAATCTAGTATGTGCAAGGTCGCGAACCGAGGCTTACGGTTCAGATTGAAACTCGAAGTGGTTCTCTTTCGCGGGCTCCAGGGATCTTTGGCCCGCTTTAAAAAGTTAGAAGGGTAACAGGCCTGAGGGGCCAAGTTCGTGATAACGAGCAAGAACTATACGTTTTATATCGCTACGACGCCTGGCAAGCTCCAAAAGCTTGTTATTCCGTCGTACGTCCTGCACAGCCTGGCCGTTCTGGCGATCATCGGCGCAGTGACGGTCGTAGCGGCGATTGGTTCTTACTCCCGGATGCTCTGGAAGGTCGGCAACTACAACGCCCTGCGGCATGATCAGGAAACTCTTAAGAAGCAATACCAGCAACTGCAGAGCACAGTCAACGACACCAATCAGCGCCTAGACTCCCTCCAGTCCCTCGCGACCGAAGTGGCCATGACTTACGGCGTGCTTCGCTATCATCCGGCTGCTTTCGATACGACCGACAGCCAAGTTACTCCCGAAGACGCTTTCGACCGCTCCATCGAGCAGTACACCTTCTTGAAGAGGAATGCAGCCGTCATCGCCGTTTCCTCGAGCGGCATGCAGCTGATGCCGGTGATGAGTTTTGCGGACTCCACGTACACGCCATCGATTTGGCCGGTGATGGGCCATATCACCGACGCGTTTGGGGAGCGGCTGGATCCGTTCAGCGGTGAGGGTGCGTTCCACACCGGCGTTGATGTGGCCTCGGATTACGGCGCGCCCGTTCACGCTACCGCTGACGGTATCGTGACCATCGCGGAAAACCACTCTGGCTATGGCCGCCTGGTTGTGATCGACCATGGATTCGGCATCAGCACCTGGTACGCGCATCTTTCATCGTTCTCGGCGGTGCCTGGCACACGGATTAAACGCGGCGAGGTCATCGGCTACACGGGCATCAGCGGGCGGTCCACTGGCCCGCACGTGCATTACGAAGTTCGCGTGAACAACGCGCCTGTGAATCCCTGGCGCTACATGAAAGGGAGTTCTACCGTCGGCGACTAGTTCGACTCTCTGAATCTTCTGTACCCACCGTGCCCCGGTTTGTCGGGGCATTTTTTATTGCAAGGCATCAATTTCGAATCGTGTTCTTATTCGGCGAGGGCTTGCTTGGAGGGGCCGCTGGCGCGGCCGGCAGGGCTGTGCGCGCGGCTTCGAGGAACTGGGGCGTCAAATCGAACATGAGACGCACGGACTTTGTTTCGCCGCGGTCAATCTGGGAGACGTCCGCGCTCTTCAACATCTCCAGATACGATTGGCGCACTTCGGGTTGCAGCTCTTGCCGCACTTTACGGTCGCTGAGTCCGGCCTGCGCCAGCACGAGCAGGCCGTTGATCACGTCGGATAATTGGCGTGTGGGCGCGTCCGCGTTGCCTTCGCCTTCGATCACGACACGCAGGCGGTCGCCTTCTGGCCTTCCCGCTACGCTAATCCACTGAAGCTGGTCGAGCAGCACCGAGAGTTGCGGCGACTGCAATCCCCCGGGTGCTTGCGCGCTGAGAGCAGAGCCTGCGGCGCCATCCTGGCGAACGACAGCAAAAACCGGCGAGCCGCCGAGGCGTCGAAATCGTTCTCGCCAGGCTTGTGCATCCATATCGGCCTGAGGTTGAGACACCAAGGATTCGAGACTTCCGCCATTAGTGAGTGCGATGCGGTCGTTGCGCAAAAATACGAACGTGATTCGCCGCGTGCTGCCGCTCAGGGGCACGGAGAAAAACTCTTTGCCATTGCTGGTTTCGCGGGTTCCGTTTTGTGAAGCGTAGGCAGAGATTTTTTTCCGGTCGAACCGCCCATCAGCCACGGCAAAAAGAGTTGTGTCCTGGCTGTGCTTCAGGAATGCAATGCTCGCGCGGTTCAGATCCGTTTCGTAATTGAAGCCCGTCTCCTGTAGAAAATGCGCGTAGTCAGCATCCGCTTTCGTCTGCGGCGCCCATTTGTAGAGTTCGGCAAGAAAGGGGGATTTTCGCAAGGCGTCGAGGTCAATGTAGATCACGGCGCTTGCGTCCACGGGCATTTGCGCAAGGACTTCATTGCGTGCGCTATCTTCCGAACCACGCCATCGCTCGTACACATAGATCGCAATCGCGCCAAGGGAAATTGCCGCCAGGATGGTCCCGGCAAGGCGTTGTTTTTTCATCCGACCGGCCAACTCCGCGCTCGTTAGACGCCAGCGGCTTTCTGCGTTTCTGCCTGCACGAAACGACCTTCGAGCAGGGCACATTTTAGAGCTAAAATGCATCCTGCGGAATTCCTCTGTCCGGGCTCGTGCGGAAACGCGCCGTTCATGCTAAACTACAGAGCCGTCGAAAGATAGAGCCGCTAGGAGTGCGACACAGGGAAACGGGTTTTCCACAGAGCTGGCCCCCTACGTGCTCCAAATTTCAGACTCCCGCTTGCAATTTACCTGCCCCTTCTGTTATTCTTACCCGGTTTGAGCGACGCTGGCGTAGCTCAGCTGGTAGAGCATCTGATTTGTAATCAGAGGGTCGGGGGTTCAATTCCCTCCGCCAGCTCCACCAGGAATTTGCAGGGGAGTGAGGCGGAGCAAATCCTTGCAGGAAAAATAAACGGGCTGGTGTCTTTTGACACGAGTCCTTTTTGTGTTTTCGCTTTCTAGGATGTTTGCGGCGCGAGGATTCGCCTGGAAAAGTTTTGGGGGACAAGCAGTTAACGTCCTTTTGTTTTCGCGGGACGGGTGGGTGAGTGGCTAAAACCAGCAGACTGTAAATCTGCCGCTCCTTGCGGGCTACGAAGGTTCGAATCCTTCCCCGTCCACCAGTCGCTCGCTGTTCGATTCGGTCGATCCCGTGGGTGATCGTCCGTGATCAGGAAACCGCAGGGCAATCGCACTAAGCGATGTTCGAGCGAGGACCAATTCGCGGCAAAGGCGCTGCTCGGGAATGGTGCGCCAAGAACGACTAATTTTGAGGGGGACACGGGTTAGGCCTGGGTAGCTCAGTTGGTAGAGCGCGTCCTTGGTAAGGACGAGGTCACCGGTTCAATCCCGGTCCCAGGCTCCAGAATTAGAAAGTCGTGGTGAGGGGAAAGTTCGCAGCACACGGGCGGGGGTAACTCAACGGTAGAGTCTCACTCTTCCAAGGTGATGGTTGCGGGTTCAAATCCCGTCCCCCGCTCCAGATTCGGAAGTAACGAGTGAGTTGGTAGAAGAGCAGACTTAACGCAGAGGGCAGAGGAAAATGGCGAAGGAGAAATTCGAGCGCAGCAAGCCGCATTGCAACATCGGGACGATTGGTCACATCGACCATGGCAAGACGACCCTGACAGCGGCGATTACGAAAGTGCTTTCGAAGCACAACCCGAAAGTGCAGTTCCGGGCGTTTGATTCGATTGACAACGCGCCGGAAGAGCGCGAGCGCGGGATCACGATTGCCGTTTCGCACGTGGAGTACGAGACGCCGAACCGGCACTACGCGCACATGGATTGCCCGGGTCATGCGGACTACATCAAGAACATGATCACCGGCGCTGCGCAGATGGATGGCGCGATTCTGGTGGTGGCGGCGACGGATGGACCGATGCCGCAAACGCGCGAACACATTTTGCTCGCTCGGCAAGTCGGCGTGCCTGCCATCGTCGTGTTCTTGAACAAGTGCGACATGGTGGAAGACGCGGAGCTTTTGGAACTCGTGGAACTGGAAGTGCGCGAGTTGCTGAAGAGCTACCAATTTCCCGGCGACACGATTGCGGTCGTAAAAGGTTCGGCGCTGCAAGCGCTGAACGGCGACGCGAAGTGGGAAAAGTCGATCGATGAACTGATGGAAGCGGTGGACAAGAACGTGCCGCAACCGGTGCGCGAGATTGACAAGCCGTTCGCAATGCCGATTGAAGATATTTTTTCGATTTCGGGCCGCGGCACGGTGGTTACGGGCCGCGTCGAGCGCGGCAAAGTGAAGGTTGGCGAAGAAATCGAGATCGTGGGCTTCCGTCCGACGCAGAAGAAAGTTGTGACGGGCGTGGAAATGTTCCGCAAGCTGCTGGACGAAGGGCTCGCGGGCGACAACGTTGGCTTGCTGTTGCGAGGCACGGAAAAAGACGATGTCGAGCGCGGGCAAGTGGTTTGCAAGCCGGGCTCGATCACGCCGCACACGAAGTTCAAAGCGGAAGCATACGTCCTGACGAAGGAAGAAGGCGGGCGGCACACACCGTTTTTCACGGGCTACCGGCCGCAATTCTACTTCCGCACAACGGACGTGACAGGCGACGTGAAGCTGCCGACCGGCGTCGAGATGGTGATGCCGGGCGACAACGTAAGCTGCGAAGTGACACTGATCACGCCAGTAGCGCTTGAAAAGGGATTGCGGTTCGCGATTCGCGAAGGCGGCCACACCGTCGGCGCCGGCGCCGTAACGGAAATCATCGAGTAACGCTTTTCCCCTCGCAAGGCGAGGGCGGGGCAAAAGAAGGAATTAGATCATGAGAGAAATCATTACGTTGCAGTGCGGCGATTGCAAAAACCGCAACTACACGACGACGAAGAACAAGAAGAAGCACTCCGAGCGCGTCGAAACTCGGAAGTTTTGCAATACGTGCCGCAAGCACACGGGCCACAAGGAAGTTAAGTAATTTCCGTTTTTGGAGCGGGCATCGGGCGGAGCGGTTTTGGGTTTTTAGGGGAGTCGTCCAACGGTTAGGACTCCGGTCTCCAAAACCGGGTATGGGGGTTCGAGTCCCTCCTCCCCTGCCAGAGTTAAGCAACGGGCAAAGGGCCTGTTGAGTGAAGAGGACGAATGGCCACGCAGGCGGTCAAAGTGAAGAACGAAGAGTCGCAAGGCAACGCAATCACCGGGGCGGCGGCTGGCATCGGCCAGAAGGTGACCGGCACCGTTTCGGACACGCGCGAGTTTTTGCACGACGTGCGCGTGGAAATGAAACAGGTGACCTGGCCAAGCCGCGAAGACGTGGTTTCAACCACCGGAGTGGTTATCGCCACTGTCTTCTTCTTCGGCGTCTTTCTATCGATCGTGGATTGGCTGGTTCAGATGGGCGTGGCAAGAGTGTTCAAAATTTTCGGTGTTTGAGGGGACGCAGAACTTGACGGCAATGCAGTGGTACATCATCCATACGTATTCGGGCTTTGAAAAGAAAGTCAAAGAAAGCCTGGAGAGCCGCGTGTCCGCATTCAGTTTGCAGGACAAGATCGGCCGCGTGCTAATTCCGATGGAAGACGTCGTGGAAATGCGCGGCGGCAAAAAAGTGGTCTCTTCGCGGATGACCTATCCGGGCTACGTGCTGGTGGAGATGGACCTCGACGAAAACACCTGGCACATCGTGCGCTCAACGCCGCGCGTCACCGGGTTCGTCGGTTCGGCTACCGCGCCTTCGCCGCTGTCCGAAACGGAAGTCGACGCCATCATCAACCGCGTTCACGTTCCGACGGACCGCCCGAAGCCGAAAGTGGTCTTCGAACGCAACGAGCAAGTCCGCATCGTGGATGGCCCGTTCGCGAATTTTAACGGCACAGTCGAAGAGATCGACAACGATCACAGCCGGTTGAAAGTTTCCGTCACGATTTTTGGCCGCTCGACGCCAGTGGAATTGGATTTCGCAAGCGTCGAAAAGCTGGGCTGATTTGAGTTTGTGTAGTCCAGGGGCTTTAGCCCCGGCAATGCTTTGCAAGATGCAGACGAAAAGGGATTTGAGGCAGGGATATGGCTAAGAAGATACAGACAACCATTAAATTGCAATTGCCCGCGGGCAAAGCGACTCCGGCGCCGCCAGTCGGCACGGCGCTCGGTCCGCATGGCTTGAACATCATGGATTTTTGCAAGCAGTTCAACGCCAAGACGGCGAAAGAACCGGACGGAATGATCTTCCCCGTGCTCGTGACGGTCTACACCGACCGCACGTTCACGTTCATTCTGAAGACTCCGCCGGCTTCAATCCTGCTGCTTCGCGCGGCGGGCATCGTCAAGGGCTCGGCTGAACCGAACCGCAACAAAGTCGGCAAAGTTACGAAAAAGCAAGTGCAAGAGATTGCGAAGATCAAGCTTGTCGATCTCAACACCACAAATCTGGACTCCGCGGTGCGCACCGTGATGGGTACGGCGCGCAACATGGGTCTGGAAGTCGTGGAAGCCTAGACGTTCAGGCGCTATGGGGTCGAAGGGGTAAGAGCAAATGTTGAAGAAGGCCGGTAAACACGTAGAGAACGCGCGCAAAAAGGTCGAAGCGCGTCCCTACAAGCTCGCCGAAGCAAGCGAGTTGATCAAGAAGACGCATCACACGAAGTTTAACGAGACGGTCGAACTCGCCATCAATTTGGGCGTTGACCCCAAGCATTCCGACCAGGTGGTTCGCGGAACGGTGGTTCTTCCGCACGGCCTTGGCAAGGCTGTGCGCGTTCTGGTAATCGCCAGTGGCGATAAAGTTCGCGAAGCGACCGAAGCTGGCGCGGACTTCGTCGGCGGCGAAGACATGGTCACGAAAATCATGGGAGGCTGGACGGACTACGACGCCGTGATCGCCACGCCGGACATGATGAAGTCCGCCGGCAAGCTGGGTAAGGTGCTCGGCCCGCGCGGCCTGATGCCCAACCCGAAAACCGGCACGGTCACCTTCGAAGTTGCGAAAGCGATCAAGGAGACGAAGGCCGGCAAGGTGGAGTTTCGCGTCGACAAAGCCGGAATCGTCCATGTCGCTATCGGCAAAATTCAGTTTGAAGCCGCGAACCTGGCGGAAAACGGCCACGCCGTCATCGCGGCTGTAATCAAGGCCAAGCCTGCGGCGGCCAAAGGCAAGTACGTAAAGAAAATCACGCTGACCTCGACGATGGGTCCGGGAATCAACATCGACCTCGCCGAATCCGAATTGCTGGCCGCGGCAGCCTAAGGGAAGAGTTTAAGGAAACGGGATCATGAAAAAGCGCAGCGAAAAACAGCAGGACCTAGACAAACTGAAGCTGGAACTGGCCAAGGTCTCGACCGTGATTCTCACGACCTTCCAGGGCATCACCGTCGAAAACGACACCAAGCTCCGCCGCGCCGTACAGGCCGTCGGCGGCAAGTACCAGGTCGTGAAGAATACTCTCGCGGAGCGCGCCGGAGCCGGCACGCCCGCGGAAAACCTGCTCAAGAATCTAAGCGGCACGAATTCCATTGCTTACACGCAGACGGACGCGGTGGCGCTTGCGAAAGCGCTCACGAAAATTGCCAAAGACGTTCCGGCATTTCAATTCAAGTCGGGACTCGTCGAAGGCCGCGTCATTTCCATCGCCGAGATTCAGCAGCTAGCGAATCTCCCGTCGAAGGAAGAGTTGCTCAGCAAGATCATGTTCCTGCTGAACGCTCCAGCGCAGCGCATCGTGATGGCGCTGAACGCGCTGCCGCGCAACCTCGCGGTCACTGTCAACGAAGCGATCAAAGCCAACAAGTTTGGGTCCGGCGGGGCTAGCAGTTCCGAGCCGGCTCCTGTACCAGCAGCAACTGCACCAAGCCCTGAAACGGCCCAGTAGGTTTACTTTTAATTTTGAGAGGAGAAGCAAAAGTCATGGCGAAAGTGGATACGATTCTGGAAGAAATCAAGGGGCTGACGCTGCTGGAAGCGTCGGACCTCGTGAAAAAGATGGAAGAGACCTTCGGCGTCTCCGCGGCTGCGGCTACGGTCGTGGCGGGCGGCGGCGGAGCGGCGGCGGGCGCGGCGCCGGCGGAAGAGAAGACCGAGTTCACGGTCGTCCTCACCGATGTCGGCGGCAACAAGATCAACGTCATCAAGGCGGTTCGCGAAGTTACGAGTCTCGGCTTGAAAGAAGCCAAGGACCTCGTTGACGGCGCTCCGAAGACCGTCAAGGAAGGCGTTAACAAGGAAGAAGCCGCGACCATCAAGAAGAAGTTTGAAGACGCGGGCGCCAAAGTCGAAATCAAGTAGTTATTTGTTGTACGGGCTTCGAGAGGGGGCGCGGCTGCTGGCATCGGCCAATTTTACGGGCTGGAGCAAGCGTGATCCGTCGCGCCAAAGGAACTCACGTACGCAAGCCGAGGATGGTTATCTTCACAACTCCACTGGTCCTTTTCGGACCCAATGCAGCCGTGTGCGCGCTGACTTCGGGCTGTTAGCGCTGTACACCGGCTGCATGTTGTTCTCCGTTTTCTCTGCAAGTTGCCCGAATGGGTTTAGCCCGAAAGGGAAGAGGTAGACCAAAGCAATGCCAAATACTCACCAGCACGTCAGGGAACGCGAGCGTCTCGATTTCGCGAAAATTCAGGGTTCGATCCAGATTCCAAACCTGATCGAAGTCCAGATGAAGTCCTATCAGCGCTTCTTGCAGATGGACCTCCTGCCGAGCGAGCGCGACGACGGTGGACTGCAGTCCGTGTTCACGTCTGTGTTTCCGATCAAGGACTTCCGCGAAATGTCGCAGCTCGAATTCGTGGACTATTCGATCGGCAACTGGGAATGCAAGTGCGGTAACTTGAAGGGCCTGCATCACCTGCGCGCCACTTGCCGCAATTGCGGCGCGTCCGTAGTCACCAATCCGTACCAGACGGGCGACGTCATCTGCCACAAGTGCGGCACGTTCAACAAGAACACGCCCACCTTCTGCAACAAGTGCGGCGATCCGGTCGCCATGCAGTTGAAGTATGACGTGAACGAGTGCCAGGAGCGCGGCATGACGTATTCCGCGCCTCTGAAAGTCACTATCCGTCTGACCATTTACGACAAGGATCCCGACACCGGCGCGAAAACCATTCGCGACATCAAGGAGCAGGAAGTTTTCTACGGCGACATTCCGCTGATGACCGAGAACGGCACGTTCATCATCAACGGTACCGAGCGAGTCATCGTCAGCCAGTTGCACCGCTCGCCCGGCGTCTTTTTTGAGAGCGCCAACAACCGTTCCTACTTCCTCGGCAAGATCATTCCGTACCGCGGATCGTGGGTCGAATTCGAATACGACACTAAGAACATTCTCTACGTGCGCATCGACCGCAAGCGCAAATTCCTCGGCTCGATCTTCCTGCGCGCGCTGGGCATGAAGTCCAACGAAGAAATCCTGCGCACGTTCTATCAAGTCGAGCGCATTTCGCTCCGCGACAAGGATCTATTCTGGAACGTTTCCCCGGGCATCGTGGACCGCAAGCTGGCCCACGAAATCCGCAACCCGCGCTCCGAGGAAGTGATCGTCGGCGCGCACAAGCGGATCACCGAAAATCTCTTCAAGGAACTTATCAAGGCGAAGATTTCTCAGGTTCGCGCTGCTTTGACCGACCTCGAAGGCGCCTATAGCGTCGCTGACGTCGTCAATCGCCAGACCGGCGAAGTTCTGCTCGAAGCCAACAAGCCGTTGACGCCCGAACTCTGGCAAGCTTTCGCCGAAGGCGGCATCACCGAAGTCGACGTCTTCTTCCCGGAGCGCGACGACATCGGCCTGGTGCTCTCGCGCACGCTCGATAAGGACGCCATCCGCTCTTCGAAAGAAGCGCTCATCGAAATTTACCGCAAGCTGCGTCCCGGAGATCCTCCGACGCTCGAAACGGCCACCAATCTCTTCCGCGGCATGTTCTTCGATCCGCGCAAGTACGATTTCAGCCGCGTCGGCCGCTTGAAGTTCAACATCAAGATGGGTCTCGACACTCCGCTCGACAACCGCACACTCGATACGCCGGACTTCGTTTCGGCCATCAAGTATCTGTTCAAGCTGCGCAAGAACATCGGCGTCGTCGACGACATCGACCACCTCGGCAACCGCCGCGTCCGCGCGGTCGGCGAACTTCTAGAAAACCAGTTCCGCATCGGCCTCGTCCGCATGGAACGCGCCATCAAGGAAAAGATGAGCGTGTACCAGGAAATGTCCACGGCCATGCCGCACGACCTCGTCAACGCCAAGCCGGTTATGGCTGCGATCCGCGAATTCTTCGGATCCTCACAGCTCAGCCAATTCATGGACCAGACCAACCCACTCAGCGAAATCACGCACAAGCGCCGTCTTTCGGCTCTTGGACCGGGCGGTCTCTCTCGCGAACGCGCAGGATTCGAAGTCCGCGACGTTCACCCGACGCACTACGGCCGCATCTGCCCGATTGAAACGCCGGAAGGCCCGAACATCGGCTTGATCAGCTCGCTCTCCTGCTTTGCGCGCATCAACGACTACGGCTTCATCGAGTCGCCATATCGCCGCGTAAAGGGCGGGCGCATCATCGACTACGTCCAGATCGTCAACGCCGGCGACAGCGAATTCAAAGCTGGCGAAATCGTCGAGAAGGACAAAGTCGAAGAGCTCAACGAAGAGTTGAAGCGCCGCAAAGTCGTCTACGAGCCGTACTGCTTCTACCTGTCTGCTTGGGAAGAAGACAAGTACGTCGTGGCGCAGGCCAACGTTTCGCTCGATGAACGCTTGAAGATCACCACCGAGCTCGTCAACTGCCGCCAAGCCGGCAACTTCGTCCTCAAGAGCCGCGACGAAGTCGATTACGTCGACGTTTCGCCGAAGCAGCTCGTCTCCGTTGCCGCCAGCTTGATTCCGTTCCTCGAGAACGACGACGCCAACCGCGCGCTCATGGGTTCCAACATGCAGCGCCAGGCTGTCCCGTTGATTCGTGGGGAAGCTCCCCTCGTCGGCACCGGCATGGAGCGAGTCACGGCGCGCGATTCCGGCGCAGTCGTGCTCTGCAAACGCGAAGGCATCGTCGATCAGGTCGATTCGGAGCGCATTATCGTACGCGTCGAATCCGATCACTCCGGCGTGCTCAGCCGCGAAGTAGGCGCGGACATCTATCAGCTCATCAAGTTCAAGCGCTCGAACCAGAACACTTGCATCAGCCAGAAGCCGTTCGTTCGCGTCGGCGATCGCGTCAAGAAGGGTCAGGTCCTCGCGGACGGTCCTTGCACCGAACGCGGCGAACTGGCTCTTGGCCGCAACGTGCTCGTGGCTTTCGTGCCCTGGCGCGGCTACAACTTCGAAGACGCCATCCTCGTCAGCGAAAAGCTGGTGAAGGACGACTACTACACTTCGATTCACATCGAAGAGTACGAAATCGAAGCCCGCGACACCAAGCTCGGTCCCGAGGAAGTTACTCGCGACATTCCCAACATCAGCGAATCTTTCCTTCGCAACCTGGATGAAAGCGGCGTCATTCGCATCGGCGCCGTCATTAAACCGGGCGACATTCTGGTCGGCAAAGTCACGCCCAAGGGCGAGACCACGCTCACGCCAGAAGAAAAGCTCCTCCGCGCCATCTTCGGCGAAAAAGCCGGTGACGTTCGCGACGCTTCTCTCTACTGCCCGCCGGGCATTGAGGGCACCATCGTGGACGTCAAGATCTTCACCCGCAAGGGCGGAGAAAAAGACGAGCGCCACAAGGCTATCGAAGCCACGCAAGTCTTCAAGCTGGAAAAGAACCTCGCCGACGAAATCCGCATCCTCACGGATGAGCGCCTCAAGCGCCTCTCGGATTTGCTCGGCGGAAAAATTCTCCAGGCCGACTTGCACGACGAAAAGACTAACAAGCGCCTCTTGACCAAGGGCGTCGAGCTGACGCGCGACCTGATCGAAAAGATCTCCACGCGCAACCTCAAGCGCCTGAAGCTCAACGAAAAGGATCCTCTCCTGATCGAAAAGATCGAAGAGATCGAGGAAATGACCTCGCGCCAGATCGACGTGCTCCGCAAGATCACCGAGGAGCGCAAGGAAAAGCTCAAGAAGGGCGACGAGTTGCCTCCCGGCGTCATCAAGCTGGTCAAGGTCTATATCGCCATGAAGCGCAAGCTTTCCATCGGCGACAAAATGGCCGGACGCCACGGCAACAAGGGTGTCATCGCCCGCATCGTGCCGCAGGAAGATATGCCTAGCCTTCCCGATGGCACGCCTGTCGAAATCGTCTTGAATCCTCTCGGCGTTCCTTCGCGTATGAACGTCGGACAGGTTCTCGAGACGCACCTCGGTTGGGCTTCCAAGGAGCTCGGCAACAGCCTCAAGCGTTTGCTGAGCAAGGAAGTGAAGGCAGAGGCTTTGCGCCGCTGGTTCCGCGAAGTCTTCTCCGACACCACCGTTTGGAAGACGCTTGCCAAGCTGAGCGACGATGAATTGCTCGATTACGCCGAAGGCTTCAAGGAAGGCATTCCCTTCGCCACGCCGGTTTTCGACGGCGCGCGCGAGCCGGAAATCCGCCACTTGCTCGAAGTCGCTGGCTTGCCGCACGCCGGCAAGATCAACCTCTTCGACGGCATGACCGGCGAACAGTTCGATCAACCAGTCACGGTCGGCTATATCTACATGCTCAAACTCTCGCATCTCGTCGACGATAAGATTCACGCGCGTTCGATCGGTCCGTACTCGCTCATCACCCAGCAGCCGCTCGGTGGTAAGGCGCAGTTCGGCGGACAGCGCTTCGGCGAAATGGAAGTCTGGGCGCTCGAGGCCTACGGTGCAGCGCACATCCTGCAAGAGCTGCTCACGGCGAAGTCCGACGACGTTTATGGCCGCGCGAAAATCTACGAGGCCATCGTCAAGGGCGAGCCGGGTATCGAGCCAGGCGTGCCCGAGTCGTTCAACGTGCTCGTCCGCGAGCTGCAGTCGCTCTGTCTGGACGTCGAGCTCATGAAGCGCCAAAAGCCGCCAACAGAAAAGGCAGCCGACTGAGTTGATATCACGCTTGTAGGGGCGCAGCATGCTGCGCCCCTACCGGCAACATTTTGTGAGTGAGCAAGTTTTTGTTTTTGGGTTCTCAGCCGGTTCGGTGCAAAACATCGGATCGCGTCCCCGGTGAAAGCCGGGGAGGGAGGAAACAACCTTGTATCGCAGCAGCCCTTATGATCGCGCCAGTTTGATCGCCGATTTCGATTCCATTCGAATCAGCTTGGCGAGTCCTGAAAAAATCCGTTCCTGGTCCCACGGTGAAGTCACCAAGCCGGAGACCATCAACTACCGCACCTTTAAGCCCGAACGCGACGGCCTTTTCTGCGCCAAAATCTTTGGCCCCGTCACCGATTGGGAATGCCTGTGCGGCAAGTACAAGCGGATGAAGCATCGCGGCGTTATCTGCGATAAGTGCGGCGTTGAAGTCACTCTGAGCAAAGTTCGCCGCGAGCGCCTCGGCCACATCGAGCTGGCTTCGCCCTGTTCGCACGTGTGGTTCTTCAAGGGCTTGCCCAGCCGCATCGGCTACTTGCTGGATATTTCCATGCGCGACCTCGAGCGCATTCTGTACTTCGAAGCGTTTGTAGTCGTAGATGCCGGCGAAGTCGCCGTTCTTCGCGAGCGCGAAGTTCTGCTCGAGGATAAGTATCGCGAACTCCAGAAGGAATATCCCGGCCAGTTCACCGCCAAGATGGGCGCCGAAGCCATCAAGGAACTCCTCCGCCGCGTCGAAGTGGATAAGCTCTCCGAGGAACTCCGCGAGAAGATGAAGGCCGATCCTTCTCTCCAGAAGCGCATCAAGTTTGCCAAGCGCCTGAAGGTTCTCGAGGCTTTCCGCAAGAGCGGCAACAAGCCCGAATGGATGATTCTCGACGTGATCCCGGTTCTTCCGCCGGAGTTGCGCCCGCTTGTGCCTCTCGACGGCGGCCGCTTCGCTACCTCCGATCTCAACGATCTCTATCGCCGCGTCATCAACCGCAACAACCGCCTCAAAAAGCTCATGGAGCTTCGCGCGCCCGACGTCATCGTCCGCAACGAAAAGCGCATGCTCCAGGAAGCTGTTGACGCTTTGTTCGACAACGGCCGCCGCGGCCGCGTTCTGCGCGGCACCAACAACCGCCCGCTCAAGTCCCTCAGCGATACGCTCAAGGGCAAGCAGGGCCGCTTCCGCCAGAATCTTCTCGGCAAGCGCGTCGACTATTCTGGCCGTTCCGTCATCGTCGTCGGCCCGGAGCTGAAACTCAACCAGTGCGGTTTGCCCAAGAAAATGGCGCTCGAGCTCTTCAAGCCCTTCATCTATCACAAGCTCGAAGCGCAGGGGCACTGCACCACCATCAAGCAAGCCAAGGAAATGGTCGAGCAGCAAGAGCCGGTCGTTTGGGACATTCTCGAGGACGTCATCCGCGAGCATCCCGTGCTTCTCAACCGCGCTCCGACGCTCCACCGCCTCGGCATTCAGGCGTTCGAACCGGTTCTCGTCGAAGGCAAAGCCATTCGTATTCACCCGCTCGTCTGCACCGCGTTCAACGCGGACTTTGACGGCGACCAGATGGCCGTGCACATTCCGCTTTCGCCGGAATCCCAGGTCGAAGCGTCCGTGCTCATGCTCAGCTCGCGCAACATTCTATCTCCGGCTCACGGTCTGCCTCTCGCCGTTCCGTCGCAGGACATGGTTCTCGGCATCTATTACCTGACCAAGTCCAAGCCTGGCGCCAAGGGCGAAGGCCGCGTCTTCGGCCAGTCTGACGAAGTCGTCCTCGCGCTCGAAGCCGGTGAAGTGGAGCTGCTCACTCCGATCCGCCTTCGTTACAGCGGCGAAGTGATTGACCTCACCACCGCCTACGACGATCAGGACGTGCCGCACACCGAGCCCGTCAAGATGGAGCGCCAGTTCATCCAGACCACCGTCGGCCGCGTCATTTTCAATTCGCACTTGCCGGCGAAATTCCCTTACGTGAACGGCCTTCTCAAGAAGAAGGGCGTTCAGCAGCTCGTCTATTACGCCTACTTGCGCTATGGCTTGGCGGACACTGTCGTCCTACTCGATCATTTGAAGGAGCTCGGCTTCACGTATGCCACGAAGTCCGGCATCTCCATCGGCATCGACGACATGCTCATCCCCAGCGATAAGTACAAGCTGGTGGAAAATGCCGAAAAAGAAGTCGTCAAGGTCCAGCAGCAATACCTCGACGGCGCCATCACCAACGGCGAGCGCTACAACAAGGTCATCGCTATCTGGGGCGACGTCACCGAAAAAGTCGCCGACGAAATGTTTAAAGCCCTCGAGAATCAGGACAAAGAGGGCAACATCAACCCCGTCTACGTCATGGCGGACTCCGGAGCGCGCGGTTCGAAACAGCAGATCCGCCAGCTTTCCGGTATGCGCGGTTTGATGGCCAAGCCTTCGGGCGAAGTCATCGAAACGCCTATCACGTCCAACTTCCGCGAAGGCCTCACCGTGTTGCAGTACTTCATCTCGACCCACGGCGCGCGTAAGGGCTTGGCTGATACTGCGCTCAAGACCGCCGATTCCGGCTACCTCACTCGCCGTCTCGTGGACGTGGCGCAAGACGTCATCATCAACGAGCGCGACTGCGGCACCACCGACGGCATCTTCGTCGAACCCATCATCGAAGCCGGCGTCGAAGTCGAGCCGCTGCGCGACCGCATCGTCGGCCGCGTCTCTCTCGACAAGATCAAGGACTTCGAGGGTTCCATCATCGTCGACGTCAACCAGGAAATCACCGAAGACCTCGCCAACCAGGTACAGGCTGCCGGTATCGAGCGCGTGCGCATCCGTTCCGTGCTCACTTGCGAGTCTCGCCGCGGAGTTTGCGCTCTCTGCTACGGCCGCAACCTCGCCTCTGGTCGCATGGTTGAGCTCGGTGAAGCTGTCGGCGTCATCGCCGCGCAGTCCATCGGCGAACCCGGCACGCAGTTGACCATGCGTACGTTCCACATCGGCGGAACCGCCACCCGCGTTTCCGAGCGCTCCACGCTCGAAGCGCGCAACAACGGTGTCGTCAAATTCGTCGACCTCAAGTTCGTCGAGGGCCGTGGCGGCACTTCCATCGCCATGAACCGCGCCGGCCTCATCGCCATCGTGGACGAGAAAGACCGCGAAAAGGAGCGCTACCACGTCGTTTACGGCGCGCGCCTCCGCGTGGTCGATGGCGAACACGTCACCCACGGCCAAATTCTTGCCGAATGGGATCCGTTCACCTTCTCGATCCTTACCGAAACCGCCGGATCTATCCGGTTTGACGACCTGAAGACGGGCGTCACCATCGAAGAGCAAGTGGACGAAGTGACCGGCCTCTCGCAGGACGTGGTCACTCTGCCCCCCGGCGACGAAAAACATCAGCCTGCGATTCTTGTCCGCGATTCTTCGGGCAAGGTCCGCAAAAAGTACCTCATGCCTTCGCGCGCTCACTTGATGGTCAAGGACGGCGACGAAGTCCAGGCCGGAGACGTGCTCGCGAAGATCCCGCGCGAAACCACCAAGACGAAAGACATCACCGGTGGTCTCCCGCGCGTTGTCGAGCTCTTCGAAACCCGCAAGCCCAAGGATCCCGCCGTCATCAGCGAAGTCGACGGCGTGGTTCGTTACGGCGATATCGCCAAGGGCATGCGCAAGGTCTACGTCGAAAGCGAAGATGGCAAAACCACCAAGGAATATTCCATCCCGCGCGGCGTGCACATCAACGTTCAGGAAGGCGATCACGTCAAGGCCGGCGAAGCTCTAATCGATGGCCCGCTCAACTTGCACGACTTGCTCGCCGTCCTCGGTGAAAAGTTCACGCAAGCCTACTTGGTCAACGCCATTCAAGAGGTCTACCGCCTCCAGGGCGTCAACATCAACGACAAGCACATCGAAACCATCTCTCGTCAGATGATGCGCTGGGTCAAGGTCGAAGACGTTGGCGACACCACGTTCCTCCTTGAGGAACAAGTGGACAAGTTCCGCTTCCGCGAGGAAAACGATCGCATCATCGCCGATGGTGGCCGTCCCGCAACCGGGCGCCCGCTGCTCCTCGGCATCACCAAGGCGTCGCTCTCGACCGACTCGTTCATCTCGGCCGCGAGCTTCCAGGAGACCACGCGCGTACTCACCGAAGCCGCCGTTGCCGGCAAGGTGGACTACCTGCGCGGCCTCAAGGAAAACGTCATCATGGGCCGTTTGATCCCCGCTGGCACGGGCCTCGAGCATTACCGCAGCATCCAGTTGCTAACGGAAATGCCCGCTCCCGCACCTGTCGAGGAAATTCCGGAAGCCGCCGAGCTCACCGCCGAAGAGGCCGCGGCGCTCGACTTCCTCCAAAAGGACGGCGAGGCCGACGCCGCTACCGAAGGCTAAACCGGTTCGAAAGCGGGTATCCGCCAGCAACTGCAACCCATTTAAAACAGCAAAGCGTCCCGGTTCACCCCGGGACGCTTTCTTTTTAGCCATTCGATAACCTGTACCGTTCAGGCACGCCGCGCCGCGCCCGTCATTGCGGGTGCCCTGCGCTCTTTCTACAATGAATCGAGCAACTTTTGGGCGGATCTCCGACTACGTTCGTCAGCCGCCGCAGATATCCTCATGCCTAAACCAGACGATTTGTCCCCAGGTCCGGCGAAAGACTCTCCTCTAGGCGGCACAAGCCGCCCCACGCTCTCCTCGCGCCTCGATCAATACGAAAAAAATCAAACCGAGCTATGGCGTCTCACCTTTCTCCTGCTGGTTATAATCTCCATTGGTTTCGCCATAGTCTCCTGGAGCACTTTCAAGTCGCTAGCCCTGCGCTATGAGCCATTATTGCCGCTTCTGTTCTTCGTAGTGGCCATCTTCATCATCTATGCCTGGAAGCGCAACCGCGAAATCGCCGAACTGCGCGGCCTCGTCCGCGGCATCGAGCAGCGCGATTCCGCTCCCCCCAGCGATAAACAAATCGACCAGCTCTTCTCCGTCATCTCCCGCTCCCAGCAAGGCTATCGCGATCTCATCGATTCTTTCGACGACCTCCTCGTCGCCCTTTCCCTCGAAGGTGAAGTCCGAGCCGTGAATCGCAGCTTTGCGGACCTCGTCGGCGCCAACTATCAGCAAATCATCGGCCGCCAGATTACGGATTTCCTCGAGGAAGGCAGCGGCGAAGGCCCAGAACTGGTCCGCCGCGCCATGCCTCGTTTTCTTGAGCGTCGCCACTGGTCGGGCATCATCCAGGTCCGGCTCAAGAAACAGAACTCTATTTGCTATTACGATTGTGTCGCCCACGCCATGACACGCGACAACGAAGTCCACGGCCTCACCATTCTCGGCCGCGACATCACCGCTCTCCGCAAAAATGAAGCCCGCTTCACCGAGCTTTTCGAAACACTCCAGGAAGGCATCTACATCACCATCCCCGATGGCACCATCCTCGACGCCAATCCTGCTCTCGTCCGCATGCTCGGCTATGATTCCAAGGAAGAACTGCTCTCCAAGCGCGTCTCGGACATCTTCACCGACCGCGCCGAGCGAAAATCTCTCGTGGACGAAGTCGAGCGCCAGCCATCGCCACAGGGCCACGAAATCAATCTCATCCGCAAGGACGGTACACCGATCGTCTGCCTCAACACCGCCACCGCCGTCCGCGACACCTCGGGCCGCGTCCTCCGCTACCAGGGGTCTGTCTTGGACGTCACCGCCCGCCGCCAGATGGAACGTCAACTCCACAAAGAGCAGGAATTCGCGCGCCGTCTCGTCGACAACTTTCCTGATCTGATTCTCGTCGTCGGCTCCAGCTCACGCTACACTTTCGTCAGCCCCCGATGCACCGAGGTGCTCGGCTACGAGCTCTCTGAAACCGCCACCATGGAGTTCGGCGGGCGAACCCACGCCGAAGACCTTCCCATTCTGCTCGCGCTTTTTTCAGATATCCTTGCCGGACGTCAGACTTTCGCTTCTCTCGAAGTGCGCGTCCGCCACAAGCTCGGCGACTGGCGCCGCATCCGCTTCAACTTCAGCCCCCTCGCCGACGAAACCGGCAAAATCGAGGGCGTAGTCCTTTCCGGCCGCGATGTCACCGAACTGAAGCGCCTCGAAGAGCAGCTCATTCAGGCGGAAAAGCTGGCCGCCATGGGCCAGATGCTCGCCGGCGTCGCTCACGAACTCAACAATCCCCTGACGGCTATCCTCGGCGTCACCGAATTGCTGCGCGAAGGCCATACCGATGCCGAGGCCACGAAGCGCCAACTGGAAATCACACATCGCCAGGCCCGCCGTGCTGCCCGCATCGTTCAGAATCTTCTCGAATTCTCACGCCCCGCCTCACCCCAGAAAAAGCCCGTCGATCTCAACAGCATCATCGACCGCACCCTCCAGCTCCACGAACACTCTCTCCGTCGAAACAACGTCGAGGTCGATTTCCGGCCCCAGCCTGATTTTCCCGGTGTAATCGCTGACGCTAATCAACTCATCCAGGTCTTCTTGAACCTGGTTACCAACGCGGAGCAAGCCATCCGCGAAGTCCGCGATTCCGGCCGCATCCAGATTCGACTCGCGCGCGTCGGATCCCGCATTTCTGCCACTTTCCAGGATGACGGCGTCGGCATTCACCCCGACTCCGTTCAGCGCCTCTTCGATCCCTTCTACACCACCAAGCGTCCCGGCGGCGGCACCGGCCTCGGCCTCAGTATCTGCCTCTCCATCGTTCGCGAGCACGGCGGCACCATCGAAGCCGAACGCCTCCCGGCTGGCGGCTCCGCCTTCACCGTCTATCTCCCCGCTGCTATCGACGCGGACGTGTGCCCCCTCCCGTCGGCTTTCCCCTCTGCCACAGGCACGGGCGCATCCCCGGTACCCGACCTTAGTCTCCTGAAAGGGCGCTCCATCCTCGTCTTGGACGATGAAGAAAGCCTCCGCAGCCTCCTCTCCGATGGCCTCGCCGCTCATGGCTTGCATGTGGATTGCGCCGCCACTCTCGAAGGGGCTCTAGCCTTCGTCTCCCAGCGCGTTCCGGACGTCCTCTTGTGTGATCTGAATCTCTCTCAGAATGGTGCCCACCTCAGCGGCAAGCTCGCTGCAGAGCAGATTCTCGCGAAGGCAGGCACCCACAAACCCGCGATCATCTTCATGACGGGTGAGCTGATCGACGCACCCGAATCCCCCCTCCACCCGGGTGATCCGCGTTACCTCCAGAAGCCCTTCCGAATCTCCGATGTCCTCGCCCTTCTCCAGGAGCTTATGGCCCCGGCACCAGCCAACTCCACGCCTGCCTGACGCCCACAACTAGTAGCCACGCAGGCCTTGCCTCCTCATTCCGCTTTTCCCCTTCAATCCAAGATAGCCGGAGTTCTCCCAAACTCACGGTCATTCCTTAACTGTTTTAGAATGAGCACTTACAGATGTGTATCAAAACAAATGACTTTAAGTTCCTTTAGAATCAACATTTTTGCAGAATCTAGGAGAGTGCCAGTTACAGCTAACCAATCTCAGTGCGGTGCCGCCTTCGGTCCCGCAGCCGCATCGACACCAAAATCCCAGACGTAGAGGTTCAAGCCATCTTGCAGGATTTCGGCTAGGGCATACTCTCCCGGCGCCAGTGGGGCGCTCAACGTAAATCTATAGATATCCGGTGCCACTTCCCATCGCTGCATCACGATCTCGATCCGGTCTTGGCCTAACTCTTGCCCGAACAGGCTGCGGATCGATTCCAGCAGCCGCTTGTTTCCTTTCACTTTCGCTCGCACTAGAGCCACGTCCGGTCCAACATCACCCTCACGGCCCGTCCGCAATATCGACGAGTAGCGGTCCGGATCCGGCGGTGGCTCACGCAGATAGAATTCGGGCACGCCCGCGGCTAGCCGGACCGTCGCTCGGGTGCCGGGGATCTCAATGTTGTGCTTGCTGGGGACGATCGGAATCGGCGAAAGCACCTGTTTGAGCACGGTTTTCTTATCGGCTCTTACCTCGGAGCCGGCCTGCCCAAGCCGTTTTATGGTCTTGCCTTCCAGGGCGAACATGCCCTCGCCATCCGGCAGAAACACGCCCGGCGCGACCGTCAAACTGGCGTCCACTTCCACGGGAGTCTGCGCATTGGCGGCCGCCTCCTGGATGTGCACCTTTTCTAAAAGTGCGGCGGAGGTCTTTTCATCGGCGGCTTCGGCCTTCTTCGTAGCGTCCCAATCCACCATCGTGGCGGGAATCTCTTCCCAGGTGCCACGTTCCACGCTGAAGTAGCGAACGCGGTCACCTTTCTTTTCGTAGTCGCGGACGAGTTGGTAGCTTCCGTCCGTAAGCATCAGCTTTTTGCCCCGGGGAACACCGGTGGGTGTGCTTGGGACTGCCGGCTCACCCGGTTTCTTAGGGCTGGAGGTCTCTTGTTGGGAGGAAGGCTCCTGCGTGGCGCCGTTTTGCCAGGTTATTCCGCTCCAGCCGAGCACGGCGAAGGAAAGGAATAAGGCGAGTGTAGAATACAAGCTCATGGCGGCTTCTGGGCTGTCAGATGCCCGGTGCGGAATTGGGTTTGCCCCAGGGGAGAGAATACGCCCCTGTCTTCGTGGCCGCAACAGACCTATAGACTTTCCCAAAAAGCAAAAGGCTCTTTCCGGTTTCCCGGAAAGAGCCTCTCGCGAAGCGATGTTCGTTAAATTCTTAGTGGGTGCAGCGCGGAAACAACGTCACCAGCACCATCAAATCCGACAGGGTAAACAGCCACTGGTCCGCCTGCTTGCCGGCCGCTTCCGCCGCGCGCGCGATGAAGCCCAGGTGGCGGCTCTTCGCAAAATTGCGAATGTGATCGACGCAAATGCCAGTCAGGCTGGCGATTTCGGCGTCGGTGAAGATTTTCTGGCTCGATTTTACGGTTACCATGGCCTTTTCCCTTTAACCTTTTGCCACATCGCGCCTGCTGCTCGCTCCTGTTACCTTTGATGCTTTTCGCAGCGTACGCGATGCTCCTTTTCCAGAGCAATAGTAGTTCCGTTCCTACATCTTTAAACGAATAGTCTAGTACTTTTGTTTCAACCCACTGTGTAAAAAGACATTAACGTAAATTCGGTCATTGTGTGTTGGCTGGTACGAAGGGAAGGTGAGTGCGAACCAAGTGGAAAAAATGTCTTACTTTTGCAAACTCTCTATGGCTTTCGGTAGAGACGCGGCAATTTCTCTCATCTGTTTTGTGTGCCGCACTTCATGCGACGCGATGAATTGCATCCATTCATACGTGTTCAGTGTTCCCAGTGCCGGATGTTTCCAGCAATATTCGCGCAGATTTCGGCTTCTCGTTTCCTCCAGAAACGCCATCGATCGCTCGCGCACCGTGCGCAGTTCTGCGAGCATTTCCTCCTTGTCTCTAATCATCTCCGGAGCAACCGGCAAGGGGGATTTGCGGCGAATCCACCGCGACTCCACAAGCGCCATCGGAATGTGAATTCTCCTTAACAAGGAAACCCGCTTCGGCGGGTTTTGCGCGACTCGGTCCGCTTTTCCGATCACGGCTCGTTCTACCATAATCAAATGCGCAATCAGCTCCGCCGCCGACCATCTGCCATCGCCGGGTCGGGTCTTCCATTCGTCAGCAGGCACAGAATCCGCCGCAGTCAAAAGCTCTGTCTGCGCTTTGACCATAGTGACGAGAATGGAATCCACTTGCGCGGGCACAACTAGCTCTCACCTCGGTTCATCAGACGGAACCGCCGCCCGCCTGCTCGAAAGCGTTGGCCAGCTGCAGAACAGTCGCCTCGCCGAACGCAGGTCCGAAGATCTGCAAGCCCACTGGCAGCTTTCCGCAGATTTTTCCGCACGGCACCGATATCCCCGGCACACCCGCCAGAGATCCCGTAACTGTATATATATCAGCAAGATACATCTGGAGCGGATCGTTCGTCTTTTCCCCTAGCTTGAAGGGGGGAATCGGCGAGGTCGGCGTTACGATCACATCGACTTTGCTGAAGGCATCTCGAAAGTCTTGCGCGATCAGAGCCCGGACTTTCTGCCCCTTCAGGTAATACGCATCGTAGTAGCCGGCAGACAAAACATAGGTCCCAAGCACAATCCGCCGCTTGACCTCGGCTCCGAATCCCGCACCTCGCGTCTTCCTGTACATAGCCAGAAGGGAATCATCCTCTACCCGCAGCCCGTAGCGAACTCCATCGTACCGCGCCAGATTGGAACTCGCCTCGGCCGTTGCGATGATGTAATAGGTTGCGATTGCATAGTCCGTGTGGGCCATGTGAATTTCGCGCAGCTCGCACCCGAGCTTCTTCAAAAGTTCGATGCCCGCTTCGATCTTCTTACGAACCCCGTCGTCCATCCCCTCGGCGAAATATTCCTTCGGGATGCCGATGCGCAGCCCTTTGACTGGCTTTTCCATTAAGGCTCGATAATCCGGCACCGGCGCCGTGGCCGATGTCGAATCATTCGCGTCGCGCCCCGCGATCACGCTCAACATTGCGGCTACATCCCGCACGTTGGTCGCAAACGGCCCGATGCGATCCAACGAGGACGCAAACGCGATCAGCCCGTATCGCGAGACCCGGCCATAACTTCCCATCATGGCGGGAATCCCGCAGAACGATCCAGGCTGCCTGATCGAGCCACCCGTATCCGTTCCTAGCGACGCCACAGCCAAACCCGCTGCCACGGCCGCGGCCGACCCGCCGCTCGAGCCCCCCGGCACTCGATCCATCGCTTCCGGATTTCTCACCGCCCCGTAGGCCGAGTTTTCATTGGAGCTGCCCATCGCAAACTCATCGCAATTGGTTTTTCCGAGGATCACGGCGCCGGCGGCTTCGAGCCGCTCCACTGCCGTGGCGTCATAAGGAGGTACGTAATGCTCAAGAATTTTCGATCCGCAGGTGGTACGCACACCGCGGGTGCTGATCACGTCCTTAATCGCGATAGGCACGCCCGCCAGCGCCGGCAGAGGTTTGCCGGCCGCAACCAGCGCATCCACACGGTCCGCCTGCGCGTAAGCCCGCTCCTCGGAAAGCGTCAAGTAGGCGTTCAGGTCAGTATTCCTGTCGCCGATCCGCTTGTAAAAATCAGCCGCCAGCTCCCGCGCCGAAATCTTCTTCGCCGCCAGAGAATCCTTCACTCCGTCGATCGTCCAATTCGCCGTCATTTTCCGCCCATCGCTTGCAAAGTTCTTCCTGTCCTTTACTTCCTCTACGTCCTCTACTTCCTCTACCTCATTTCTCAATCACTTTCGGTACTCTGAAATACGGCGGCTCCGGATCGGGCGCTTGCTTCAGAATTTCAGCGGCTACATCGCAACGCACCACGACGTCGTCGCGCAATGTCGCGTCCGCGGATTGGTCATCTGCCAGCACCTGGGCCATGGGCTCAACGCCGGCGGTATCCAGCTCGTTCAATTTGCCGATGTATTCCAGGATTTCATCAATCTGTGAGCGGTACATCTCCAGCTCGGCCTCGCTCAAATCCAGATAAGCCAACTCCGCCACTCTTTCCACATCTGCCCGGCTAATTTTCAATTGGAGACCCCAAAGAAGTTTTCGAAATCAGAGTGGAGATTTTAGCACAGCGCCCTGCCCAGTCATTTGGTCACTGACGGTGCAGCTGCTCTTCGCTCTTTTTCAAAACGATGTTGCAAAGTCACGTTTGAAAAAACCAATACGAAAACCTTGCCGCTGATGCCGGCCCACGCGGCTTGCCAATCTTTATCCCATATGACCACCTGAAACTTGTTGGTGGCTCTCGGTTTATGAAATCTATCGAGTTCTACGAGTTTTTCATCGGATTCACCGAGATGAATCCTGCCCATAGCTATGTTGTGAAAGTCCCCGAACGAGGGACTGCTAACGATGAGACCAGCCGGAAGCGTACTCTGTGGAATCTCCTGCCCGATGGGAACGAAAAATGTTGCCCTTATCGCGCAACGTTCTCTCACACAAGCCCAACCGAGCATAGTAGAGTCGAAATCTCCGGCTCGTTTCCATTCTGGCTGGTGTAGGTTTTGTTCTAAAACTGCAAGGGTTAGGTCCGAGGGGTTCAGGTCTACATCACCAAATGCCAACAGCGCATTTTTCTGTGCCAGTTCATCGCCTCGGCCGGGGCCGAATTCCTTTTGCAACCAAGTCTTCCACTGCCAAGTGCCGAACCACGTATAGCCGAGATATAGAAACCCTATTCCTGCGAGGATCGCGACGATTGACAGCACTTTCTTCAGCATGAATATAGCCCGCTTCGGTAGTGGCTATCGAGAAGCCCCAAGGACTTCTGCGGTCCTTCGAGGATATTTCCGACCATTCGTAGTGTTCAAAGCAAGCAAAATTCTAGCATATCCGCGCCTGGGGCCCGGGCTGCTACTGGATCTCGTGGGAGGCCTTTGGGTCGGGGATCAAGACCACGAAATCGTAGCCGAAGATCAAGCGCTCGAGCTCCGGGTCGATCTTGCCGTACTTTGAAAAGCCGTCGCGCAGTGCCCGCAAATCGTAGAGCGTCCAGGAATTCTCGACCTGCGCATCAAAGAAGGGCTTGAAAAAGAGAAAAGGCGAGTCTTTGTCGCCGGCCAGATCGAGCGCTGCGCCTTCCGCCGGCTTTCCAATGCCCGCAAAGTGTAACTGCTCGCCCTTCACTCCCGCGATCAGAATGTGCACGGATTTGAGCTGGTTGGCCTCCGCGGCTTCGCTGATCAGGTCGCCGATCTCGCTCGAATGAAGGGGATTGATCCCGCGAAACATGTGATACGCGCCAAATTTGAAAAATACCTTGGGCAAGACGCCATCGCTCTGCGAAGAAGCCGCAAACGGCCCCGAGAAATTCTTTTTCATCAGAAGCGCACGCTGCCGGTTGGATTTGTAATAGTCGCCGCTCATATTCTTCTGATAGATTTCGCGGCTCACCAGAAAAGCGTCAAAAAGTTTTTGCGCTTCGGGCTTGCCCTGCTTCTTCAGCAGATCCCGCACATGATCCAATTCCTCTTGCTTGGCCGTCATCATGAAGAGATCGCCGGGGCTGCCGCTCTTAACGGCTGCTGCCCTCGCCTCGTTGTTTTCCTTCACAACCGCCTCGACAGCGGCTTTTGCTTCCGGGCCGGGATTCGTCGCCAGAATCTTGTCGGCCAGAAAGCCGGTCGCGCCCATGAATTCCTGATCCAGCCCCCAAATCGTCATGTGACCCGGCGAAGCCGCGCCTTCGCACCTTTGCAGCATGGCAAGCTCTTCCTGCCAGTTATAAAACGCGATCGTCTCTGGATATTTTTTCTCGAATTCGGCGAGTTCCTTCGCGCCATCCGCGCTTCGCGCCATTTTTTCGAGCTCCGGCGCAACGTAGGGACCAATCTCGAGGCCCATATGATGGAATCCATGTGGCGCGAGTTCCGCGCAAAGCGCCGCGTCGAATGCCGGGATTTGCCGGATGCCGTGATCTTCTCCCAGCGCCACAAATTGCGCGTCTGCGATAGCCGTTCGCAGAACTTCCGCGCTCGGCCCCGCGAGCTTGCCATCCTGCACGCTGATTGCACCGCGGTTTTTCTTCAACGCCTCGGTAAACTCCGCGTTCTGCGCGCTCGCGCATGCCGCGAAAGAAATACAAGTGACGAGAGAAAGCGCCGCAGCGCGATACTTGTCCATTTTTTCTCCAAAGGTAGGGAAGGTCCACAATGCCTGTATGCTTTACGCATTCTAAAGAAGAAAGGTTCCTCGTCAATCGCCAGAACCGCGGCATGGCCTCCTCGCTGGCGCGTCACCGGTCCTGCCGCTTCGGTTTCGGAACGGCGGCAGACTCCAACTCCGCAATGGAATGATGCATGCTCGCCATCCGCCAGTGTCCATCCGACTTCTTGCACATCGCCATGCCGCGCCCATGCAACTTGCCGCGCGCCGACTCGATCGTGAATTCATACTCGTACCACACCGCCTCGCCGATGGGATGAAACGCCCGTTCCATAATTTCGAGCTTCGCCGCCGGTTGCTGGTGAAAATAGCGCTGACGGAAATATCCAACGACTTGCTCCCGCCCAAAAAGTTCATTGTCCGCCGAGAACAAGACAATCTTCGGGTCCAGGCAGTCGCCAAACTTTTCCTCATCGGATTCGTTGAAGGCGTCCACGCAGCGATGCATCTCATGTTGCATCGCGCTTACCAGATCCGCTTCGTGCGCTTCATCGGTCGTGGCGACGTGAATCGTCTGCTCCTTCAGATTGATGCTGGCGCCAAGTTTTCCCAGAAGATCGACGCCGAGTATGCCGTCGATTTTCCTCCCGCAAGCTTTTCCAATCGCCGATAGGTCGATGGCAGGCAATTTCACTTCAAGGAGCTTGGTCCGGCCCACGCTCAAGTCCGGCAATGTCACTTCCTTTGCGCTGGTCGCCAGCGTGCCGCTCCACGACGTCACATGAATGTCCCGCGACTGCCCCGTGGCAAACGATTCCTGATTAAGCATGGATGTCGCCGCGGTATCCACCAGAAACCATTTGTGCAGCCCCGCCACCTGCACATCGATCACCGGCAGCGTGTCGCACCGTTCCAGCGGAAGTTCCTGCGCATGGGCAACGCGGGGCAAGATGGACGCATGCGAAAGAATCGCGAGCAGCCCGGCAAGATGCGGCAGACATCGTGAAAGAGCGCCAAGACCAACCCGGCGAGCGAATCGCGGCGATCGATAGCCCCGGCGAATGGCGTCGAGCGCGTATCGCAAAACCCTTTTACGCAGTGGGATTCTTGGGGAGGGGAAGCAAGGGAGGACGGCGGCATTGGCCATGAGCGCACCTCAGGCCGAAGAGCATACCACAACAAACGAACGTTCGTGCTAATTTGTGCCCTGTGTTACAGTATCTTAATGCCCCTCGCCATTCCTTCCCGCGGTCGCTCCAAGCCGGCCACCAAGTCCGGCAAATCGCGCCTCAAGAAATCCGTCCGCCAGCCCCTCCTCCGCCACCAGGCCAAGGGCTTGCGCACCCGCGAAGCCATCCTGGCCCGCGCCGTCGATATCGCCTCCGCGCAAGGCCTCGAAGGCCTTACCGTCGGCTCGCTCGCCGAGCAACTCGGCATGAGCAAGAGCGGCCTCTTCGCCCACTTTGGCTCGAAGGAAGAACTGCAGCTTGCCACCGTCGAAGCCGCCCGCCAGGTTTTTATCGATAAAGTCACGCTACCGGCCATCGCCGCGCCAAAAGGCATGCCTCGTTTGTGGGCCTTGATCGATCGCTGGCTTCTCTTGGTAGAAAAGCGCGTCTTCGAGGGAGGCTGCTTCTTCACCGCCGCTTCCTTCGAATTCGATGGCCGCCTCGGCGTCGTGCGCGACCGCATCGCCGAAATCATGCACGAATGGATCAACTGCATCACCAGCTCTGTGCAAAAAGCGCAGGAGGCCGGCCACCTCGATCCGAAACTTGACCCCAAGCGCCTTGCCTTCGAATTCCACGCCATCGCCATCGGCGCACACTGGGCGCATCAGCTTCTTGAGGACAAGCAGGCGTATTCCCGCGCGCGTCTGATGGCGCTCGAAAAGCTGCGCGGCGTCGCCACTCCTCAGTCGCCACGTCTTCCTTAATTTGTGTTCGAACGGTTCAGGTTAACGCCCGGCAGGAACAGCTTCCGCACTCTTCCGCGGATACTTCCTCGCAATGTAATTGTCGACCAGCGCCTGGAACGCCGTCGCCAGCTCGTCGTAATTTCCTTCCAGCGTCACATCTTTTTTCCCGTCAATATATATAGGACACCGCGGCGCCTCGCCCGTCCCCGGCAAACTGATGCCGATATTCGCGGCTTTCGATTCGCCCGGGCCGTTCACGATACAGCCCATCACCGCCAGCGTCATCGTTTCCACGCCCTCGTACTGCGTCTTCCAGGTCGGCATGCTGTCGCGAATGTATCCCTGGACGCGCTCGGCCAATTCTTGAAATGTAGTGCTAGTCGTTCGGCCGCAGCCCGGGCACGCCGTCACGCTCGGCGAAAACGACCGCAGCCCCAGCGCCTGCAGCAGCTCGCACGCCGCGTACACTTCTTCGCGCCGGTCTCCGCCGGGCTTGGGCGTCAGCGAAATTCGAATCGTGTCGCCAATTCCTTCATACAGCAAAACGCCCAGCGATGCCGCCGACCAGATCTGCCCCTTCATCCCCATCCCCGCCTCGGTCAAGCCGAGATGCAGCGGCTGCTCCGTCTTTGCCGACAAGTCGCGGTACACCGTAATCAAATCGCGCGGCCGCGAAGTCTTGCACGAAATAATGATCTGGTCGTGGCGCAGCCCGCATTCCAGCGCCAGCTCTGTCGACTGCAGCGCCGAGAGCACCATGCAATCATTAATAATCTCTTCGGACTCTTTGCCCAGGTTCTTGTCGGTGTTCTCCTGCATCTTCAGCATGACGAGCTCTTGATTCAGCGAGCCGCCATTGACGCCGATGCGCACGGGCTTTCCGTTGTCGCGCGCAATTTTGCAAATCGTGGAAAACTGTTCATCGCGCCGCTGCCCGGCGCCTACGTTGCCGGGATTGATGCGGTACTTGTCGAGCGCCTTCGCGCACTCGGGATACTTGGTTAGCAGCACGTGTCCGTTGTAATGAAAATCGCCGATGATGGGCGCGATACAACCGGCATCGAGCATCCGCTTCTTGATTTCGGGCACTGCGGCGGCGGCTTCCGGCACGTTGACGGTCCAGCGCACAATCTCCGAGCCCGCTTCGGCCAGCTCGATAGTCTGCTTGAAGGTCGTCGTCACGTCGGCCGTGTCCGTGTTCGTCATCGACTGCACGACAATCGGCGCGCCTCCGCCCACCATTACGTGGCCTACGCGCACGCCATGCGTCTTGCGGCGGGGCTTTCCGCTGGCCGTCGCGTCGGTTCCTCTGATCTGGGTAAGCATTCCCTTTATTTTAGCCTGACTCGTTTCGAATGCGAAATCCCCCCGCGGCTCTCTGCGTATTACCCGGCAATTGGGCCGATGTACACGCCATATCCGGCGGGGTCTGGCCGTTCCGAAATTGTTCGATATTCGTCCCAGGAAATTTTTGACAGTGGGAATAAACCGCGGATGAGGCGAGTCTCACTCTCAGAAGCCCATAAGTTTGTTCAAACTAAAATCAAACAACAACTCGGTACGTCCCGCCGGAAGCAACAGATGTTTCATTTTTTTGCTGCATTGAATCAGTCGTTGACACCTCGCGACTCTTTGGAGTAAACCATGCCTCATCTTTAGTGGTGGGGGACCTCGCGAGTGGTCAGCCTGCGTTTTTCATCTCGACCGTCTGTCTCTTTTTGTCTTTACAGACGAGTTTGCCTTTTATTCTGCCGATAAAAGGCATAGCGCCGCCGGGCGAGTCACCGTTTACTTGCCGGCGCTTTGAGATGGTTTACGAAGCTACCTTCCGCGGTTGATCAGCCAACTAAAGTGGGGGGGGAATATGAAAGTGTTGGTTCGTTTTTTTATTGCTACAATTTTGGTGTTCGGAGTTCTATCACTCGCTGTGGCTGCGGAGGCGCAGTCCTCGAATTCCGCGATCGTTTTGGGCACGGTTACCGATAAGGGCGGCGCCGTCGTCCCGGATGCCACCGTCGAGCTGACCAATACCGCGACCAATGACACAAAGACCACGACGAGCGGTGCATCTGGCCAATACGTTTTTCCGAATGTTTCGCCCGGTACTTATAATCTCAAGATCACCAAAGCGGGCTTTGCCACCATCACCTTTGCGAATATCAAGGTTGACGTGACAAAGAGCTACACCTACGACGCCACTCTCGAAGTCAGCTCTACCAAAGAGGTGATCGAAGTTACCGCGGGTGCGCGCGCCGAATTACAGACCACGGACGCAGTGGTTGGAAACGTGGTTGGCGGCCAGATGATGACCCGCCTGCCCACTCTCGGCCGCGATGCTAGCGAACTGCTCACTCTCCAGCCAGGATCCACTCCGTACGACAGCAACCAGACTGGGTTCGGCAACGGCGGGGGCACCATCGCCGGTGCACGCAGCGATCAGAACAGCACGGTCGTCGACGGCATCGACATCACTGACAACGTCATCGCCGGCGGCGGCACGGAAAAGCCCATCATCCCCATCGGCGTCGAAAGCGTGGATGAATTCCGCGTTGAGATCACAAACGAAAATGCTTCCTTCGCTCGTTCGTCCGGCGGCCAGGTGGTCATCAATAGCAAGAGCGGCACAAACACGTTCCACGGCTCCGTCTATTGGTTCCACCAGAATTCTGCTCTCAATGCGAATTCCTGGGATAACAATCGCAACAAGATTACGAAACCGCCAACGCACGATAACCGCCTTGGAACCAGCGTCGGTGGACCAATCTTCAAGAACAAGACCTTCTTTTTCGCCAACTATGAAGTCCGCCGATTTCCACAATCTCTTCAGGACACGCGCATCATGCCCAGCACTGACCTGCGCCAAGGGATACTCCAATTTCAGGATTGCTCCAAAGGCTTCGATGCGAGTGGCAACTGCACGGGAGGAACCGTGACCCCTTATAACCTCAAGACGTCCATGGTATGTGGTCCTAACGGCAACACCGCTTGCGATCCGCGCGGCATCGGCATTAGCCCAACGATTGCTCAACTTTGGGGCATGATGCCGCAGGGAACGGACCCCACGATCGGCGATGGAAACAATACGCTCGGCGACCACTTGAACCTCGCTGCTCCTCTCAAGAATGACTTTGTCACGTTCCGGCTTGACCACAAGTTCACGGACAAAGTGCAATTTTTCGGCCGCTACATCTACTCCCGTAGCCTCGCTCCCAACGATTTCCAGGTAGACTTGGCAGGCGCCAGCCCTATTACCCCGAGCGACACCAACTTGCGCGGCGATGGTGAATACGGTGGCCTCGATTGGCAAATCAGCCCCACCCTGACCAATAGCTTCCGCGGCGGCTTCATCCGCGCTCGGCAGGACTTCACCGTCATTCGCCCTCGCGATTCCGCGGCATCGCTGGCTCTGCCCGGAACGGACACCGCCGACGGCTACATCGCCTTGGCCCCCGGTCTCGCGCAAACCGGCTTCATCGACACACTAATCGATGTCGATACTCAGCGCGCGCGTCACCAGGCCATCTACGACAGTAACAAGCAGTACGACGACAACATAACGTGGATCAAGGGGAAGCACGCCATCGCCGCTGGCGCGGATTTCCGCTGGCTGCCCACCATTCACGACCGCGACGATAAAGTCGTGGGCTCCCTGAACTCCCTCGTCGTTGCCATGGACGAGGACGTAAACTTCTTGACTGGTGTCGCTGCCGATCGCCCACAAACCTGTGCACCGGCGACCAGCAGCACCGCAGCGATTACTACAAACTGCATCCTCGCTTCCGATGTTCAGCGTTGGGATCGCCTATACGCAGCGTCTCTCGGTCTAGTGGATAACGTCGGTATTCTTACGACCCGTGACGGAAACCTTAATCCCAAACCGCTTGGCGCTTCGCTAATTGCCAAGACAACTTACCGCATCCAGGAATTCTTCATCCAGGATACCTGGCGGTTGACTTCCTCGCTCACTCTGACCTACGGCCTTGGCTACGGATGGCAGACGACACCTCATGAGCAAAACGGCCAACAGACTTTGATCGCTAATCATGACGCCGGCGACCAAATTCTAAACACCACGCAATACTTGGCTGCCAAACAGGCCGCTGCACTGGCCGGTCAGGTCTACAATCCGACCCTTTCCTACATCCCGATTAAGAATTCTGGCCGAAGCGACGTCTTCAATGTGGACTACGGTGACGTTGCTCCACGTCTCTCCATTGCTTGGAACCCCGGAAGCAAGAGTGGCCCCTTGGGCCGCCTCTTTGGCGAAAAGAAAACTGTCATCCGCGCGGGCTACGGCATTGCTTACGACCGCGTTAATTCCGTTCAAAGCGTCATCATCCCGATGCTGGGTGTCGGCTTTGCTCAGACCATCAACGTAGTCACCCCACTCTGCAATGCCACAGGTACGGGCGGGACAGGGTGCAACGCAGGCGTTGGTGCGAATGACCCCGGACTTTCCAGTTTTCGCGTGGGCGTCGATGGCACGATTCCCGTCCCGCCAAACCCGACCGCAGTCTCTTCTCCCATCGTTCCCAGCATCCCGTTCAGCGAAACTTTAAGTTTCCAGAACGATCCGGATTTCAAAGTTGGCCGAAGCCACGAAATCGACTTCACTCTCCAGCGTGAACTCCCAGGACAAAACATCCTAGAAATCGGATACGTCGGCCGTCTCGGACGCGACCTACCCGGCAGCTTCAACCTCAACTCTTCGCCATACATGTTCAAAGACAACGCTAGCGGCCAAACCTTTGCCCAGGCCTTCGACGCCGTGGCAACCGCTCTGCGCAACAACCAGCCCGTTACCACGCAGCCATGGTTTGAAAACCAACTACCTAATATAGTTGCGAACTTCCCCATCGCCAATGGTGGTGCGACTTGCGGCACGACGGCAACACAGTGCATGACAAATCTAAACGGATCTGGGTTTGTTAATGGCAATGTGACAAACTTATTTTTGCTGATCGACTCTCTGCGTGGTATTTCTGGCCCGCTGAATGGCCTCGGCCAACCGACTGCCCTGGCCTCCTACAACAACCAGCAGGTCTTCGACCTGTTCATGCGTTCGCATAAGGACTACTCCAACTACCATGCACTGGTCGTTACGCTTCGAAACCGCCCATGGCACGGAATTCTCTACGACGCAAACTACACTTTCTCCAAGTCGCTGGACACGGTTGGAGCCGTTCAGAACTCCGCCAGTTATTATGCCTCCAGCTACAACCCGAGCCTCGAATACGGTCCATCCTTCTTTGACCACACGCACATTATCAACGCTGTGTTCAACTACGACTTGCCGTTCGGCCATGGCCACAAGTTCGGCAGCACAGAACACGAATCCATCAACAAGGTCATCGGCGGATGGTACACCGCGGGGGTAGTGCGTTTTAGCAGTGGCGCCCCTATCCTTGTACAGGAGGGCAACCAGGTGTTTGGTGGTGGCGCAATCTTTGCCTTTCCTACCGGGGAGATGCCGCTCGTCAGCCCTGGCTCCCTTGGTGGTGGTGTGCATAACGGCGTTGCTGGCTCAAACGGCGTCGGCACCGCGGGTGATCCCGCCAATGGCGGCTCCGGAATCAACTACTTCAGCAACCCAGCCGCGGCCCTCAAGGACTTCCGGCCGCTCCTCCTGGCAACCGACACTTCAACCGGCCGCGATGATCCTCTGCGCGGGTTCTGGTTCAAAAACCTCGACCTGCGGATTGGAAAAGTCACCACCATCCATGAAAGAGCGAAGCTTGAATTTTCCTTCGACTTCTTTAACGCTTTCAACCACCCGACCTTCCTCGATCCAACCCTGGACACTACTAACCTCGCGAACTTCGGCGTGGTCAACACCCAGCTGATTCCCGCGAACCGCAACGCTGGTTCTCGGTGGATTCAGTTTGGTTTGCGCATCGATTTCTAGTTAAACCTTCAGCTGAAAAAGGGAGAGGCCAAAACGCCTCTCCCTTTTCTTTTGTAGGGTTGGCCTTCCGAGGCCGACCGCTCTCCCCGCGAGATGGTGCCTCAGGTCCGGGCCATGTCGCGTGCCACTCTAAAATGCCGTATCATGGCTGGGGCTAAGCGGTTGGAATGCATTGCTCTAAGGGAGCGAAAGTGATCCCTCGTTACACCCGCAAGGAAATGGGCCACGTCTGGAGCGATGCCAATCGCTTTCAGAAATGGCTCGACGTCGAGCTGGCGGCGACCGATACCCTCGCCGACGCCGGCCTTGTGCCGAAAGACGCTGCTGCGATTATTCGTGAGCGGGCCAAAGTCGATGTTCCGCGCATCCACGAACTCGAAGCCCGCGTCAAACACGACGTCATTGCCTTCACCATGAACGTCGGCGAGTCCATCGGCGACCCCGCTGCAGCGCGCTGGCTTCACTATGGCCTCACATCGAACGATATTGTCGACACCGCGCAGGCGCTGCAGATTCGCGACGCTTCCCATCTGATTGAGAAGAGTCTTGTTCTGTTCGGAGAAGTGCTTGACCTGCGTTCGCATCAGTATCGCAACACACCGCAAATCGGGCGCACGCATGGCGTTCATGCCGAGCCGATTACGTTTGGCCTGAAAATCGCCAACTGGTTTTCCGAAAATCAGCGCAACATCGAGCGCTTTCGCGCCGCCGCCACGCAGATGTCTGTCGGAAAGATTTCCGGCGCCGTCGGCAACGCTTCGCATCTCGGCCCGGAAATCGAAGATCGCATCTGCAAGAGACTCGGGCTGAGTGTTGCGCCGGTCGCTTCGCAAGTGATTCAACGTGACCGCCACGCGCAGTATCTCAGCGCGATTGCGCTCATCGCTGCGTCGCTCGAAACCATCGCGCTTGAGATTCGGCACTTGCAGCGCACCGAAGTGCGCGAAGCAGAAGAGCCCTTCAGCGGTGAGCAGCGCGGCAGCTCCGCGATGCCGCACAAGCGCAATCCCGTCACTTGCGAGCAGATTTGCGGCCTTGCGCGCCTCGTGCGTTCGAACATGCTTGCGGCGTTTGAAAACGTCGCGCTGTGGCACGAGCGCGACATTTCGCACAGCTCCGTCGAGCGCATCATTTTGCCAGACTCCGCCATTCTCATCGATTACATGCTCGCCAAAATGACCTGGATCATTTCCGACATGCGCGTTTTTCCCGAGCGGATGCTGCGCAACCTCGAATCAACCCACGGCCTCGTTTACTCTGGCCAGTTGCTGCAAGACCTCGTCGAGAAAGGCATGCCCCGCGACGATGCCTACAAAGCCGTCCAGGAAAACGCCATGGCCGCCTGGGAATCCGATACCAGTTTCCGCGACCGCGTCGCCGCCGACGTTCGCATCACGAAATACCTCGATTCGAACGCTCTAGCGCACACCTTTGATCTCCAGCGCCAGCTTCGCTACGTCGACGCCATCTTCGACCGCGTCTTTGGCGCTCATCCCGCCGGCGAAAAATCCGCCGCCAGCAAAGCGTAAAAAAAAGCAGTGGCCCCGGGCCGTTTTCCGTATATGGAGTGCGGCAGTTCCGCCGCCGCTTTTCCTATGCTTCGGACTATTCGAACCCGCGCCACCCGAAACTTCTCGGCCAAAAAACGAAGAGCCCCGGTTGCCCGGGGCTCTTTCGCCTCTTCTAATTTTCGCTCGCGCAAAAATTAGCTGCGGAGGCGGAAACTCTTAAACCCGATTCGTGAGAATCGAAATGCGAAATTCGCAAACTCAAATCGATCGCGAAGTTCGCCGCGTGCTTCGAGAGCTACTCCACGCGCTGCACGTAGCGCGCTTCCGTCGTATCCACTTTCACCCGGTCGCCGGAATTTACGAACGGCGGCACTTGAATCACCAAGCCCGTCTCGAGCGTCGCAGGCTTCATCACTGCGCTGGCCGTCGCTTTTTGCAGCGTCGGCTCGGTTTCCAGAACCTTCAATTCCATCGTGTCCGGCAAATCCACCCCGATGGGCTTTTCCTCGAAGAATTCAATTTTCACGGTCGTGTTTGGAATCAGATAGTACACCGTTTCGCCGAGTTCCTCGCGGGTCATCTGCATCTGTTCGTAGGTTTGCGTGTTCATGAAGTGAAATTCGTCGCCCTCGTTGTATAGGTATTCGAACTCCACTTCATCAAGGATCGCGCGGTCCACAAATTCTTCGGCGCGGAACCGGTAGTCGATCATCGTACCGCTCCGCAGATTTTTCATCCGCGTTTGCATTGATCCGCGCTTGTTGCCCGGAGTGCGGTGATCGACGCTGAAAACGGTGTACAGCTGCCCCTCGTGCTGGATAACCATCCCGGGGCGAAGTTGTGTGGCTTTGACGCTGCTCATGATGTTGGCGACCGCAGTACGGTCAACGTCTCCCTAAAAAATTTGCTGATTTCGGAAATTCCTTGCAGGCAGCCCGCTCTGCGGTGCGGCGCACGCGGAATGACTCGAGGCACGCCAGGCAAAACTTTGAACCCAGCGCGAATAAACAGTATAAAGGCCCTCCTTCGCGCTGGTCAATCGCAATGCCGCGTTGAACAAGGAAGATAGTTGCATTGCAAGTAAGAATCCGCTAGCGTTTCGTGCTTTGAACATGGCCAACGGCTCAAAAGACGACGACATCCTTGAAGTGATGGCGGAAGAGAAAAGCCGTGGCCGGCGTCCGCATGATGCCAAGGCCAGAAAGCGGAAGCAGGACGAACGGGAAATTCTACGAGGGCTATTCGCGACGCCCCGCGAGGAAGATTTCGTACGAGCTATCCGCGCGCTAGGGTACGGCGACGACCCGAAGCAACTTGAGAAGATCGTGAAGGCTTGGCGCGATCTCGCTTCTTCGCGGCGGCGATAATCTTCGCAACCTCGCGAAAGCGTCTCGCTCGCTCCTCGGGAGAAACCTTGGCCATCATCCTGTCGGTGAGGTCCGCGAGCCATCGGACGGCTTCGTCCATGGTCATTGGTTTTTCTTTGCGCTTCATAAGATTGATTCTCCGCTGAAAGAACTGAAACGGCAAGAGAATTGGTGCTGCTAGGCACGGCCGGGATCATAGTTTCTAGTCGTTGTCCTTGTTGGGCTTTTTGGCTCTTTGGGCGGCGTCGGCCATGATTTTTTCGATTTCGTCGGGGTCGCGGGGGAGGCGTTCGCTCAGGAATTTGTAGCCGGTTTCGGTGATCAGAATGTCGTCTTCGATGCGGACGCCGAGATTTTCTTCACGGATGTAGATGCCGGGCTCGACGGTGACGACCATGCCGGGCTCGAGCGGTTTGCAATATTCGCCGGGATCGTGGACGTCGAGGCCGATGTTGTGGCCGAGGCCGTGAATGAAATACTGGCCGAGCGATTTGCCGTGAAGATCCTTGCCATGTGAATTGATGTAGTCGAAAGCGATTTTGTAGACGCTTTTGGAGCCGCGCTGGCAGTAGTCCATGCCGGGCTTGATGGCGGCGAGAGCGGCGTTTTGCGCGCCGAGAACGACTTCATAAATTTCGCGCTGGCGCGGCGTGAATTTTCCGTTGGCGGGAAGCGTGCGCGTGATATCCGCGGAGTAGCCGGAGAATTGCGCGCCGACGTCGAGGACGACAATGTCGCCGTCCTCGATCAGGCGGGAAAGTTTGTCGTAGTGCAGCGCGGTGGAGTTGGGTCCGGCGCCGACGATGGGGGCGTAGCCTTCGGCTTCCGAGCCGCCCATGGCGTGGACTTCGACCATCTTGGCGGCGATCTCGTATTCGTGGAGACCGGGACGCATCATGCGCATGGCGGCGAAGTGCGCGTCCAGCGAGAGTTCGATAGCTTGCGTGAGGAACGCAATTTCGCCGGGGGATTTGATTTGGCGAAGCTCGCTGATGTTGGAGCGGATGTCTTTCAGCTTTTCCTGCGGGACCGTAGTGTGAATCCAGTCGACGACGGCTTTTTCGTGGGGATAGCCGCCGTTTTCTTTTTCGTAGGGAAGGATCGTGTAGATCGTGGGATAGGTCTTGGAAAGTTTTTCGAGAGTGGCGCGCATTTCGGGGTAAGGGAGCACGGAAGCGAAACCGGTGCGCGCCTGAATACCAGGATCGGTAGGAGACAAGCGGAGACCGTTCCATTTTTCCTTGGCGGGATTTTTCGGCGGAAGAAAGAGTATTTCCTGCGAAGTGTCGGAGGGTGCGGCGCTCGAAGCGGAGGCGTTGGGGGAACCACTTTTCGAGGATGGGAGAATAATCAGGCCGGCGCCTTCTTCGTTGTGGCCGGTGAGGTAATAGAAATTGTCTTCCTGAGCGAAGATGTAGGCTTGCGAGGATTCCTCGCGGCCGGTGAAGCCCCAGAGAAGGATGGGGGCGTCGACTTGCGCGGCTAGTTTGGCGCGGCGCGCGGCGTAGACGCTGTTGGGCTCGCGGTCGCGGCGTTGCTGGGCCTGGGTTGGCGCAGGAACCGATGTGAGGCCGAGAAGGATTATAGCGAAGGCAAGGAGTGGAGATACCGTGCTGCAGAGAATCGGCGCTTGCCGGGGGTGGGAAGGCGTGCGAGGGAAGGGTGAAGAAGGAGGAAGACAGACAGGAATGTCTGTCCCACATTGAGAGCGAGTGTGCTTCAGGCGACCGGTCATGCGTTCTCCTCTGGGGAAGCGAGCAGAGGATTGTACCGGAAGCGAAGCGCTTGGCATAGGAAGAGCCTAAGAATCGAGAAGGTAGCCCCCACCCCCGGTGTTTTTTGTAAGAGTGGCAAACACAGGGGTTATGCTTGACGCCGTCTGTAAGAGTGGCAAATGCAGGACTTAAAGTTGTTTTGTTTTCTGTCGGTTGCGAGCAACCTGTAAGAGTGGCAGGGAAAGGGCTTAACGAAGAGCAGTTGAGAGTCGAGTGTTCAAAGTTGAAAGTAGCAGGAGGCAATCCCGAACGCGATGCGGGGGTGACGAGTTGTAAAACTTTGGGGTCCGGAGAGGGGTACCCCCCTCCCGGGTTTTTGTAAGTGTTGCTGATAAAGGAGATAAAGTGGAGTGGAATCAACACTTGCAGAAGTGTTGATTCTGGGTGGGTTAGGAGCGGGCGGCCTTTATGAAATAGTAATCTGCGTGGGGCGGAGGATTTTGGGAAAATTTGAAGGACTGCGCGGCGGAGACGCATAACTTGCGTGGGCACGGACGGGTCCGGTGCCCAATAACCGAACACAGTATAACACATTATTACTATTTGTCAAGGATAAACTATAAGTGGTTTATTTGGTATGAGTTGATGGGAGGGGGAGTGAGTAGGGAGTAGTGAGAAGGCCCGGGATGGCATGTCGGGCTGGGGCCCCCCTGCCCCGTGGGCGCGAGGAGTGGCCTTTATCGTGGCCCGTGGTCCGTGTTCTGTGAGGCGGAGAGCGATGCTGGGCACGGACGATCTAGCGGTTGCGACAAGATGAGGATAACGCCCTGTCTGGAACGTGTTGAAAAAAAAGGCAGATTCGCGATTTCAACGGAATCGACGCTCAAGAATCTCTCTTTTAGAAGGCATGTAAGCGACGCTTGCGATGTCCGGTTGCAATTCGCTTTGACAGGTCACCGGCGCATCTCTAAACTGGCAGTTATGGTAGTTCACCTCAAGGCCGAAACGGAATCCCGCCTTCGGCAGCTTGCCGAAACCACCGGTCGCGCTCCCGATGAACTCGTCGAAGACGCCATGACCGGATACCTCGCGGAATTAAGCCAAGTGCGCCACATGCTGGATGGGCGATACGACGATGTCAAGAGCGGCCGTGTGCAGCCTATCGATGGCGAGGCCGCTTTTGCCCGGCTGCGCCAAAAGAGCAAGGACCGCCGCGGTGCATGAGCGGTTTTATTCTCCATCCAGAAGCGCTTACAGACCTGGACGAAATTTGGGAATACATCGCCGCTGACAATCCAGGCGCTGCCGACGGCGTTCTTGAAGAAATTTACGAGGCGATCCGGGCTCTCGTCCCCTTCTCTCAACAGGGCCACCGGCGCTCCGACCTGACTTCCCGCCCATTGCGCTTTCATTGCGTACGAGACTTCCTCATTGCCTACGCACCGGATGAAAAGCCAATGCCCGTTCTGGCGATACTCCATGGCCGCCGCAATCCTCGTGTCATCGCCTCACTTCTTCGTGAAAGGAAATAACTGCTCTCCAGGCGCCTGAGGCTCCCAACTTGGAGCCAGGGGCCGTACCGACTTTCGCCGTCGCACGCAAAAACACTTGTCGTGGTTGGCGAGGACGCTCAGCGAACGGATGCGAGCGGCACGCAGGTCACGAGTAGCCAGATTTACGATAAGCAGTAGCGACGCGATGGGAACTTAGGGGCAGGAAAGAGGAAGACCCACCTTTTCGAAAACCAAACCGGAATAGGTGGGGCACCCGAAAATAAGACAGAGTCAGAGCCTTTGTAGGCCTCTGGGGCCACCCCACCCGCGTGGGGCACCCATCCTCTCGGGGTGCGCGCTGTCGGGAGGGAGGTCAGATGTCCGTGGGCCTAAACACAGAAAAGCCGCTAACCGCGTCGAAGTCTTCGTCGTTAGATGCAATGAAGGTAAGACCAAAATGATTCATGCATGCCGCGATCAAGGAATCATTATTGAGCAAGCCGAAGTTTTGACGGATCGGTTGAGCACTTCTGATAATTCCTTCATCAACAGAAAGGAACAGTAGATTCATGGTAAGGACGATCTCTGTACCCGACCAATAGCGCGTCAGTCCCTTTACGATGCTCGGATGTTTTTCGAGATATTTTCTCGTGCCAGGACTGCCCATAGCGATGCATTCCGCGATCATCAACTTGTGAGTGACTTCTCCCACAACGTGGTATGAAGTTACGCCAGTAATTTCTTCGTTGGAAACTTTTTCTAGTAGAGCTCGACATTGAGCAGATCGTCCATTCAACGCATAAACGAAAATGTTGCTGTCAATGAAGACGTCTGCCCCGTTCGGAATCTTTCCCAGATCAGCGACAGGCATTTTCCTATTCTTCGTCGTCTGCGATTTGCTCAGCCACTAGCGACCATTGTTCGCCAGAAAGATCAATTCCCAGGGGTCGATTGAGTGCCTGGAGGGATCTCTGAATCCGTTCTGCCCTGCCGGCCGCAGTGAAGCGCGCCGTCTTCAATGCTCTTAAGCGAGTCCTTGGGGAAGCCGATTCGGTCCCCGAGCTGAACGGAAAAGGTGCTTGGAGCTCGCCTTCGATGGGAAAGGATTCGTCCGTTGGTGTAACTCGCTGCGCGAGCATGTTCCCCAAGGAACCCGATCCCCACCACGCCTGGGCGAGGCTGGAAAATAGCTTGGGGTGAATCCCTTGATCGATATCGGCAAATGTCTGAGCGTCAGGCATCTTCATGCACTCCCAAAAAAGAAAATGTTTGTTTTTCGTCTTTGTCTAATACTTGGGCCATTTCAGCAATCGTCACAGTGCCTGTGTGAGTGCGCATAACTCTCACAAAAAGCGCTCCCGGATACAAGCCGGATGTGTCCACGACCAGAGCTGTCTTGTCACCATAAAGCGAAAACCCGGATCCGCTTATTCTCTCAAGGAAGGCGACGGAGTCATCCTTTAGGGTCATGAATCGTGAGGTGAGATCCTTGGGTGTTTTTCCTTTTGGAACTAGGTGCATTCCCAAAGAAAGTTGTTGTGATTGCAGGCTGGTTTCGGCCCCAGCTTTCGTGGCTTCTACAACGGCTGTAGTCACTTCGACGAGCTCCGCCGCATTTTTCCAGCCGGGATTCGACACGAAGACCGTTAAATGCCCCAACGATAGGTGAACGACCGAAGTTAGGCGCGGCAGGTTAAACGTGAGCTGGATTTCCGACACGTTGGTTGTCTGCTGACGTGTGGTGATTTGCTCGAGCGTCAGCCCCCATTTTTGAAGAGCGAGATAAACCGAACGGGTCACCGCCCAGTCCTTCTTTACGAAGGCAGAGAATATCGGCTCTAAGAAAACACCCTTGTACTCGACGAACGAGTAAGGGATTTGGACTGGAGTAGAGTCGGCCACGGATCGCTACCACCTACCCATCTTACCGATTGTAGATGATTTGTGTTGAAAAATAGCGTCGGTCAATGCTGCCAAGGCAACGCTTCCATTACGCCCTATTAAATGAAGTGGCGTCGGTTCAAACGAGCGTGCTTGACGTCAGGCGGCGACGGGGAGGGGGACGGCGCGCTCCCAGCGGAGAGCTTCTTCGATTTGCTGCGTCGTGCAGCCATATTCCTCGGCCAGACTGCTGACAGAATCGCGGGCGTTAAAGCGCGACGCGATTATAGCAGTCGAAATACCTGTTCCTGTAATTACCGGCTTACCAAATCCGACCATGGGATTGATTTCGATGGTCTTTGGTTCGGAAGAGCTAGGTGCAACGACAAAGGGGAAGAAATGAAATAGACCTTTTGGATCAACTTCCACTCTTTCCAGATGCATCCTGTAAAACTCCAAGCTCAATTGATCATGGCGCTGCGAGACATTGATGATCTGCCCCAGCCGTTCGATGAACAGATCTTCACGGTCCGTGAGAAAGACTTCGTTGACGAGGGGATGAGGGCTGTGAAATTTCTGGGTCACTTTTCGCAGGGCGGTGCGGACCTTAGGTAGCTTGAGATTGTAAATCTTGCGCATTCCGGCGAGAGCGTGACACTCCAACAGATTCAAGAACGAAAGACGAATGGGATTCAGCTCCACGGGTTCAATGATCGGAGGACGCTTGCTGAAACCAGTGAGCCAGTAGCGAAGAGTGGTGGACGGGACCTTGAGGTACACGGCTGCTTCGGGCAGACCGTAGGCGGGGACTTCGTAAAGTTTGTTGTAGTGCGCGGTCATTGCAAGGACACCATTGGAGACCGACTTGCCTGTGACGGTCACCATCTATACTACCACTCCGATATTTTTTCGAGATGATTGTTGTTGTCGCGGATTCCTCCGCGAAAGAAAAAGCAGGTCCCTCGCTGCGTTCCATTCGGCTACGCACTCTTGACCTGTCAGCGGATGAGGTGGATGCGGGCGCCGAGCTTCAACTTTTTCCAGGACTTGTCGGCTGTGTAGATGGGGGCTTTGAGGGCAAGACCGAGGGCCAAACAGGCGCGGTCACCCAAGGACAAGCCTAGCGGGCGGGTTTGTGCGATGAGATCGCCGACGAGCCTGGCGTGTTCCGCGGTGAAGGGAACTGCTTCGCGGATGGGGCCGAGTGCGGCTTCCCACGCATCGTCAGGGCGAAGGCCGCGACCGACGAGTTTGCCGTGTACTTCGGCGAGATTGACGGTGCTGATGGCGGCGGCGCTCAAGAGCTCCAGCGTCAATGCATCCGATCCGGGCTCCTGATTGAGAAGGGCGAGCAGGGCGCTCGCGTCGAGCACAATCTTATTCATTTCGAGCGGCCTCGCGGCGTTCGGCAATCAATTCGTCCACCAGAGAAGTGCCCGGCTTGATGTGCTTGCGGACGAGACGCTGCGCGCGCTCGATGTTGCGTTTTAAGGTGGAGATGCGCAATTCGTCGTCTTGAATCTGGAGGACGACCTCGTCACCGACACGGATGCCCAGGAGCTTGCGAAAGGAAGCAGGAATCACCACGCGGCCGTTCTCGTTGACGCGCATACGGGTCTTTAGTTTCATGTCATTTCTCCAACTATGACATTATCTTAGCATGTGACACACATTATTGAAAGTGCCAGAGGCGCGGGGTGAGAAACGGTGGTTAAGAGTAGAGAGTGGAAAGTTGAAAGCGGGGAAAAGGCAAAGAAAGAGTTTTACACAGAGGGCCACGGAGGACTCAGAGGACACAGAGAAGAGGGCGCGATGAAACAAAGAGAAAGGCGAAGAGGGCGCGATGAATCGCGCCCATACAAGGAAAAGGCGGGAGGGCGCGGGAGATGGCTGGGCTGGTGAGGTTAGGCTCGTGAGGTTAGGCGGGTGGGATTGGAAGGTATTTTAGGAGGTCGAGGAAGGGGGGCTCGATGCCCTGGGTGCGGAGGAGGACGCTGATCTGTGCGACGTGGCGCGACTCGTGGATGATGAGGTTCCAGAGGAGGCCATCGACGGTGTAGCGCTTGCCGGGCCGGTCGTGGACGGTCACAACTCGTTTCCGTTCGTCGTCCGTCAGCGTCGGAAGATAGGCGAGGGTGCGCTGCTCGACAGCGCGCCAGTAGTCGAGCAGGGTTTCCAGGGCGAAACTGGCGAAGGCAGGGCCGCCCCGCGTGTCTTTAAAGGCGGGAAGAGTTTGCCGCACGGGTGGTTCGCGGAGGATCTCCTCGAGAAGCCAGAAGTCTTCGACGTTGGCGATGTGAAACAGGAGATCTTTGATGGAGTGAAACTTCGCGCCGCCAAGAAGCGGGCGAGATAACACTTCGTCAGGCACGCGCTCGAGCGTGGCCCACAAATCCCGGCGGGCGCGAACGAGATAATCGTAGGCTTCCGGAATGTTCATTCGTTCCTCCCCCAAGGCTCGCGCTGCTATTCTACCCACATCAAGAGAAAAGAATGAGCGCCCACCAAAATTGAGGGAGGTTCCATGGCACTGCGAACCCGCGCGATGAAAGATCCATCCTTCGAGGCGCTGGCCGAGATTCGGGACACGCTGCTCGAAACCTACGCGAGCAACGACGCGATGAACCAGCTTATCCTGGCCGAGCTGGACGCTCGCGCGTGGCGCGCGCAGCCGCCAGTCGAAAAAGGCGGTGGGCGGACCATCGCCGCTATGTTCGCGCATGTGCACAACTGCCGTCTGAAGTGGCTGAAGGGATCCGCGCCGCATTTGAAGTGTCCGCGGCCACTCGATCCCCACCGCTGCACCATGAAGCAGGCTGTCGCGGCGCATCGGAAAAGCGCGGCGCAGTGCCTGCGGATGTTGACGGACGCGTTGTCGGCCTCGCCCGAGCGCCGCGTGACGAAATTCCATCGCGACAGTTGGATGTCGACGTGGCCCGCCGGAGGGACAATGTTCACGTACATGTTCGCGCACGAGGCGCATCATCGCGGGCAGATTATGATGCTGGCGCACCAACTCGGTTACCGCGTGCTTTATAAGACTGCTGGGATTTGGCAATGGGAGAAACTGTGGAAAGAGGCGGGGCTGACCACGCGGCCACGGTGAGGAGGAAAGGATCTGAAAAGATGCCGTACGTCTTTCGAAAAAGAGGCGAGTGACAACAGCGAAGAGAAAAGATAACGCAGAGTCGCAGAGTTAACAGAGGTTTCGCAGAGAGGAGGGCGCGGCATGTTTCGTCCCTACAAGGGAAAAGGCAGGTCTAGGAGATTTTTCTGGCTTCGAAGGTTTGGGAGGCGGCGTGGAGGGTCAGGCCGGTGATGGCGCCGGAGGGGTCTTTGTGGAAGGCGAAGGTGACGTCGCCGGAGAGGATGAAGAAATTAGTGGCGGATTCGGGGAGGAGTTCGATGGGGTCGGGGCCGAGGGGATCGGCCTGGACGTAGAGGCTGTAGGATTTTTGGGTGATGGTGAGCTTGCCGATGTCGGGGATTTCGTAGGTGCCGGGGTAGGCGGCGAAGGTGGCGGGATTTATTTTGATGATGGCGTGTTCGACGGGGTGGTAGTCGGGCCAGCCGTATTCCTTGGCGACGGCGCGGTAGATTTCCTGCGTGAGTTCGCCGCCGCTGTCGGAGTTGGTCATAACGGCGAGGCCTTGGCCGGAGTCGGTGTAGGTATGGAGATTGCAGCGGAAGCCTTCGTTGGCGCCGCCGTGGCCGAAAGAGGGTTGGGTGCTGGAGGCGGATTCGAGGCCGAAGCCGAGACCCCAGACGCCGATTTGGCGGGTGAGCATCTGGTGCGCCATGTCTTGGGAGAGGATTTTTGAGGATTTGCCGGCGTGTTCGGATTGGACTTCCATGGCGACGCGGGCGAGGTCAGAGGGAGTGGTCCAGAGACCTGCGGGAGCCATCTCGGGATAGGTGTGCGCGCCGCCTTTGACGGGGCTGCCGTCGGCGCGATAGGGAGTGGCGGATTCGGCGACGCGAGATTTTGGGAGAGGTTGCTCGTAGGTGCTGTGGGTCATACCGGCGGGCGCAAGGACAAGTTCACGCATGATTTGGGGGAAGGGTTTGCCGGTGACGTCGGAGAGGAGCGTTTGGAGGATGACGTAGCCGCCGCCGGAGTAGCGCCAGAGCGTGCCGGGGACGACGTCGACGCGAATTGGTTCGGTGTTGGCGGGCTTTTCGCCATTGAGGATTTGGACGACGGTGGGGATGGGCTCGTCGGAGGCGTAGCCGGGGAAGCCATGGACGGTGAGGCCGGCGCTGTGGCTGAGGATGCGGCGGATGGTGACTTTTTCTTTTACAGTGAAGGCGTTTTCAGGAACTTTCCAGGTTTTGAGCTTGATGTTGACGTCTTCGTCGAGGGAGAGCTTGCCGTCTTGCACGAGGCGGAGGGCGGCGAGAGCGGCGACGGGTTTGCTGATGGAGGCGGCTTGGAAAAGAGTGTCGCGGGTGACGGGAGTTTTGGCGGCAACGTCGGCGAGGCCGTAAGCGCGGGTCCAGAGAATTTGGCCGTGATCGAAGAAGGCGACGCTGACGCCGGGAACTTTGTGATGCGCCATGCGGTCGGCGATGGTCATGGGCTGGGGAGGCTGGCCTTTGATGACGACGGCGGGGAGAAGGCCGGATTCGATGCGGGAGATGCGCGCGGCGAGGGCGGGATCTTGCGCGGGCGAGGATTGCGAGGGAAGTGCTGTGGTGCTAAAGGGTGAGAGATTGCTGGCGGAGAGCTTGGGCGAGAGCAAGGAAAAGCTGGAGGCAGCTGCCGCGAGGAGCGCGAATGCGGCGGTGAGGAGCGTCAGCGATTTTGTCGTCGTTGATTTCATGGGGGAGCTCATGGGGCGAAATCGTATCACTTTTGAGGGCAGGGCGATTCGGTTTGGTTGCCCAATGAGCGGCGACCTCGGAGAGTGGGTGGGGCAAGCCCAACCCCCACAGTTGGCTTAAGAACCAACGGTCGCCCATTACGGTGAGGGGAGGAAGAAATCGATGAGGAGTTGGGAGACGCGGGCGGGTTCTTCGTGCTGGAGCCAGTGGGTGGCGTTGGCGAAGGTGTAAAGGTCAGCGGAGTCGCAGTAGCGGAGGCTGTCGTGGGCCATTTGGGCGAGGAGGAAAGCGTCGCGTTCGCCCCAGAGGATGCGCGTGGGGACGTGGACGGTGGAGTCTGGGAATTTTGTGCGATGGCGCGCAGCGGCGCGATACCAGTTGATCATGGAGGTGAGGGCGCCGGGCTGCGACCAGGCGGCGAGGTATTGCGCGAGATCGTCGGGCGAGAAAGTGCCTTCCCGGCTGGAGCGGACTAAGGAGCGGAGGCCGAGGCGGTAGTGGAAGGCGGAAAAGGCGAGTTCGGGAAGCCAGGGGAGTTGAAAGAAAAACATGTACCAACTGAGGCGGAGTTGGCGGCGATTGGAATTCAGGTAGCGGCGCATGACGCTGGGGTGAGGGACGTTGAGGATGGCGAGTTTGGAGATGCGTTGCGGGTGGAGGAGGGCGACGCTCCACGCGACAGCGGCGCCCCAGTCGTGGCCGGCGAGGAAGAATTTTTCAACGGCGAGTTGGCCGGCGATAGCGAGGACGTCGGAAACGAGTTCGTTGATCGCGTAATTGGCGGCGCCGCGAGGTTTGCTGCTTTTGTTGTAGCCGCGCTGATCGGGGACCACGACGCGAAAGCCGGCGGAGGCGAGGGGCTCGATCTGTTTGTGCCAGGAATACCAAAATTCGGGGAAGCCGTGAAGGAGGATGACGACGGGGCCGCCCGTCGGGCCTGCGGCGACGGCGCGCAGTTCTATTGGGCCGTTGTGAAAGGTTACGTGTTCGAGAGGAAATGGCACGTCGCGAAGTTTACATGGAAATGAGGCGGGAGAGGCACAGGGCAAACGGCAACCGACAAGCGGTAGACGGGAGGGGCAAGCGGGAGGGGCGAGCCCCTCCCCTACAGAGAAAGATCAAGTGATCGAAGTGGTTTCGAGGCCGTAGGTGGTGATGTAATCGGCAGTGGCGGCGATTTCGGAGACGCGGGCTTCGGAGTCGCCGATGGCGACAGCGGTGTGGGGCTCAGCGGCACATGAGGGAGGAAGAGCGCCGATGGCCTGGTTGCGTCCGGAATTTTTGGCTTTGTAGAGGGCCCGGTCGGCGAGGGCGAGAACTTCTTCATAGCTGAGGTCAACAGGGGAGGAGACATTCCAGGGGAAGGCGGCCCAGCCAATCGAGACGGTGCGATGCAGAGAGATCCCTGCGCCCTTGACTTTGAAGGGTTCGCCGGCAACGGCGGAGAGAACGCGTGCGGCAAGGGTGGCGGCTTCCTTGCGTTCGCAGAAGCGGGAAACGACGAGGAATTCTTCGCCGCCCCAACGGACAAGAACATCGGAATAGCGGATAGCCGAGCTGATGCGGCCGGTCAGGTCTATGAGCATCTGGTCGCCGGCATCGTGGCCGAAGCGGTCATTGATCTCCTTAAAATGATCGACGTCAATCAGATAGAAAATGATGTCGCGATTGCGGCGGCTGCGAGTGGGATCGGGGGAAGAGTAGGCGCGGATGGCTTGGCTGACGTCACTTCCGATGGTGGCCTGGAAAAAGCGGCGGTTGCGGGCGGAAGTGAGCGGATCGGTGAGCGACATTTCCTCAAGTTCTTTGTTGGCCAGAGCGAGGGCTTCGCTGCGCTCGGCGACGGCTTGTTCGAGGCGGAGGCGCTCACTTTGCAGCTTGCGCGTGCGGTAGTTCACAAGGGAATAGAGCGCGAAAAGACCTAGAAGAATGGCGAAGCCGCGTGAATACCAGGTCTGCCACCAAGCGGGGATCACGGTGAACGAAAATTCGGCGGGAAAACTGAGCGTGCCGCGGGCGGAGCGACAGGAGACGGAGAAGCTGTAGTCGCCGGGCGGCAGCGCGGGATAGCGGGCTTCGCGGCCGGCGGTCTCGTTGGGCTCGCTTTCCAGGCCGGCAAGGCGATAGGAGCAGCGGACATTTTCGGGGTCGCGATAGGTAAGAGCAGCGAACTGGGCGCGGAAAGTATTGTCGCTGCGCGGAGCGTCGGGGTGGCGTTCCCCGACGCGGTCGCGCGAGCCGAGTTGAGCGGAGGTGATTACAACGCGGGGCGGGAGCTCAACCTGTTCGTCAGCGGAGATGGGATTGTAGCGAGCAAGGCCGCCGCTTGTGCCAAAGAGCAAGGTACCATCTTCTTCCGCGAAAAAACCTTGTTCGCTGAGGTCATTCCAGATAAGGCCATCGGCGCGAGTGAAGCGAAGAGTGCGGCCATTGCGGGCAAATTCGGTGAGGCCGAAGGCTCCGCCCGCCCAGATATTGCCTTCGTGATCGGCTCCGAGCATGTAGACGTCGAGAGAAGGGAGGCCGTCGGCCAAGCCGAAGTGACTGACCTGAGGCTTTCCTCCGACCATGCGTAGGCAACTGAGACCGAGTGCATCCGCGTAGCGGAACCAAACTTCGGTGCCGCTGACGGCGGCGGCTTCGGCAACTTCGTTTTGTTTCAAACCGTCGGCAGTTGTGAAATGGAGCCAATTCTTGCCGTCGAAGCGGGAGAGGCCGCTCCGCCCAACAGCCCAGAGAACGCCATCGGGACCGGAGGTGAGGCGGCCAATGCCCTGGTGAATTTCCGGAGGCAGAGGTACATCCACGAATTGGAAAGGACGTTGCGAGAGGCGTGCGGCTTTAAGGTAGTGCGAGTTGGCGATCCAAATGCGGCCGTCAGGACCGAGGTGAATGCCAGTGGGAAGGGGTTCAGGAGTCGAGACTTTCTGTGGGACCAGCGAGTCGGGTTCGAAACGAGTCAGTCCTCCGGGATAGCAAAGGACCCACACGGCGCCATCAGGGGCGAGGATCATTTCGCGTGCAAGTGAGCCATTGAGGCCGTCTTTCGACTTCCAGATGCGCCAGCGATTGGCTGCCGGATCCCACATCGCCACACCGTTGTTCGTGCCGAGCCACAGGCGTTTGCGTTTGTCGCGCAATTCGGACCAGACGACGTTGTCGGGAAGGCCTTCGGCTTGCGTCCAACCGGACCACGTTTTGCGGCCGATCCAGCGCTGGATACCGGCGCCGCCGAGGCCAATCCAGTAGGCGCCCTCGCGGTCCTCGGTGATAGCAAAAGTGGCGTTGACGGTCATGCCCCGGCTCTGGTCGATCACTTCCCATTGGCCGGAGGTGCGGCGGTAAAGGCCCGCAACCGTGGGGATCATGAGATTGCCGGAACGGTCCAAGGCCGGAGAGCCATAGTCATTGGCAGGAGGAAGGTCGGGAAGCTCCGGGACGAAGCGAGTCGCGCCGGGACTGAGGCGGAAGAGATGCCCTGCGGTGCGAACCCAGAGAATTTTCTCGAAGTCCTGGAGAACGCTGATGATCTGTTCCCGAGGCAGGCCGCTTTGCGCGGGAAACATGTGAACATGATCCTGCGAATCAAGCCAGCCGACACGATGCGCCGAAGCAAACCAGACGCGGCCGTCGGGGGTAATATTCACCGCCTCTGCTTCGAGGCTGGGCAGGCCCTCGGAAATGGACCAAAGCCGGAAATCGTTAGGGCGGTCCGGGTCGACGCGTAGCAGCCCGCCCTCTGTAGCGAGATAGACTTTGCCCCAGGGATCAAGGGCCAGTGCCGAGGGCTGGCGGAAGGAGTTGTAGACCTTGGCGAGCGGGAGTTGGTGAAGCGCGCCGCCTTCCATGTAAGAGATACCGCGCGAAGTGACGATCCAGATGCGTCCGGTGGGCGCGAGGACGAGCTGGTTTACGTTTGTGCTGGGGAGGCCCTGCTCGATGCCATAGCGCACAACCCGATTGCCATCAAAGCGCAGCAGGCCGTCTGGCGTGCCGATCCAGATGAAGCCGTCCTGGTCTTGCAGGATGCAGGAGGGCGTAAGAGAGCCCAGGCCGAAGTTTTCGCCGACTTTCTGAAAAACATAGTGCGGACGAGGGGGCAGAGAAAGGACAGGCGTCTCGGTGGGCTTTGCCTCAGCGGCAAGGGAACCGAGCACCAGAATGACCAGGGTAACCACGAAACAGCGGGCGGAAGCCTTGCTCCGCATGAACACTCCGAAAGATGCAGTCGAAATAGTTTAGCGTGCAGGTGAAAGGCAGAGTGGGAATGGTCCCAAAACGATAATGGCGGATTGTGGGGATTCAGGGGACTACGGTTGCCCAGGGAGGACTAAGTCCCGACTCCTTGTTGAAGAGAAGAAGCCGGGTGGTGATTTCGATTGCACATGTGAATTGCAGAAGTGTTGCGTTAGAAGAAGAATTTTGCGCCTAGCTGGATGAGGCGAGGGGGAGCGGCGCTGACGACGTCGCCGAAGGTAGAGCTATCAATATTGCCGTCCACGGCTTGCGGGCCAAAGAATTGCGCGTGGTTAAACGCGTTAAATCCCTCGATGCGAAATTGCAGAGATTTTGCCTCCGTAAGATGGAGGTTCTTGAGCAGGGCCATGTCGTAGTTGTCCATTCCCGGCCCGTGGAAGAAGCGGCGCCTGGCTGTACCTGGAGTTCCCAAGGCGTTTTCCGGGAATTGAGCGGCGTTGAAGTAGGCGCGGCCATTGCGGGGATTGCCATTGAGGTTGAGCGGGCCTCCCAGAAAGTCGGGTTCATCGACGCCAAAATTATTGATGCCGTTGGGCTCCGCACCGAGCAAGGAATTGTCGCCGAAGTTCACGAGCGTTACGGGAAGCCCTGAACTGAACCGTGTGATCCCGGACAGCTCCCAGCCTTGCGTCCAACGATTTGAGGCGTGCAGCAGACGCTCGAAGGGGAGTTGATAGGAGTAGCTGACAACGAAGTTGTGCTTCACATCGAAGGAGGAGAGCGCTCTGCTGAGCGAAGGATCAAGGGGATTCACCGCTTCACCCAAATTCGACGACTGATCCAGGGATTTGCTGTAGGTGTAGCCGGCGAGCACGGTCAAACTTCTGCTGGTATGCCGCAGCGTCACTTGCAGCGCGTTGTAGTTAGAATTCCCGATGGTGGCTTGGTTGGCGTTGCTGCCGAAGTTCGGTCCTAACGGTCCGCGCGTGCCCTGCTGAATCGCGCCGCTCGCTAGCGTATAGGTGGTGTCCTCGCCGAAAGGGCCGCAGGTCTGCTGTCCCGATGCGAGATTGGCTTTATCGCTCAGGAACAAACAAAGCGCGGGATTGCCGGGGTTCGCTTCTTCAAGCACCAAGAGCCGATGTCCCTGGTTGCCGATGTAATTCAAACTTAGCACGGTGTTCGCTCCAATGCCACGCTCGAGCGAGAGCATGTACTCCTCGGTGTAGGGAATAGGATTGCTCGGCAGGTAGTTGGGAAGGCCGGTGATCGGTTCAAACTGCGAAAAATCCGTGGCCGTATCGGGGTGGTTTGCGGAAGCGCCCAGCGGAGCAAGCTGCAGAGGAAAAGCCTGGCCGCGATCGTAGCCGGTCGCGAGCGTGACGAAGGGGTCCGCAAACTGCGGTGGCGCGGGGCTGGTGTAGGTCGAGCCATAAGGAGCGTTCGCGCTCATGACGCCAATCGAGAGGGCTTCAATGGCGGTGTAGAAGATCCCGTAGCTGGCACGGATGCTGGTCTTGCCGGGGCCGCCGAGAATTTTGGCGAGGACGCCGTCACCGGAAGCGGTGGGCGAATACGCAAGCCCGATGCGCGGAGCAAAATCGCGATTTCCCGGGGGCGCGAGGGTGCGTGAGACGCCCGGGTCTCCGGGATAGACAATGCCTGCCGGGGCTTTGGGGAAAACGATAGATTGCTCGTTCGGCACAAACGCGGCGATCTGGTTGTACTTTTCGTACCACGGCTCGATGCGATCCCAGCGCAGGCCGTAGTTGAGCGTGAAATTGCGCGTGAGGCGCCAGCTGTCTTGCGCAAAGAGGCCGAGGTATTTGTTGCGGCCATAAAAAGCCTGGAGCTGGCTCTGGTTGTACTGGCTGGGGGCTCCCAGAAGGAAGTCGGTGAAGTCGGAACCGGTTTCCGTGCCGAAGAAGAGGAAACTGCCATTGAATTGAGCGATGGCGTTGACATTGACCTGGTCGAAGTGAAATTCGGCGCCCGCTTTGATGGTGTGGCGTCCAAATACTTTGGAAAAATTGTCGAGCCATTGATAGGTGTTACCCGTCTGCTTCAATTCGTTGGTGTTCGTGCCGATGGTAAAGCTATTGAAGGCCACGCTTTCGACGCCCTCGGTTTTTGGAGAGAGGGGCAGGATTCCCGTGAAACCCTGGGAAGCGAGGCTGACACCCACGCCGCCGATGGGCTTGCCCAAGTCCACGGCATTGCGCAGATAGCTAAAGTGAAACTCGTTGACGGAGGTCGGGCTGATTGTCTTTGTGTCGCCAAGGCTGATGAGCTGAGCGCGTCCCGAATAGAGAGCACTGAAGCCAGGGACGTTCGCTCCGCCCTGTGCCACGGGATACGGGTTGGTTTGCGACCAGTCGTCGAGAAAATAGTACGCGGAGAGCAATCCCCACCGGGTGTTGGCGTCGGCACGGTAGGCGCCTTTGTCGTCGCGCAGAGTCTGGTCGAACGCCGATGTCGAAAATGTGCCGTTCGAGTTGGTCGGTGAGGGAATGTATTTCAGAAGATTCTGAGCCGGAGTGGACCAGACGCTTTGAGGAATAATGGCCCCAGGGAATACGCATGGATTGGTCCCACTGCTGATGCATCCCGGTGTGAAGTAATGCTCGCCGGGGGTAACCTGGTATCCGAGCTTTTGCGAAAGCGTATTCGCAAAGTCAGCGCCGCTGACGGTCGTAGGCACCGTATTTCCATTGGCACCGGTAGTTACAAAAGAGCTGGCGAGGTCGAGCAGATTTCCCGCGCGGTCCTGCGCGGACGGCACAGGAATCTCACCGGTATCCACCCCTTGGGTCGACCGCGTTCCTTGATAATCGCCGAAAAAGAATATTTTGTCTTTGCGAATCGGACCGCCAAAGGTTCCGCCGAATTGGTTTTCATCGAACGTGCCGCGGGTGGGAGAAAAATAGTTGCGCGCATCGAGATCGGTGTTGCGGACGAACTCGAAAACGTCGCCGTGAAATGCGTTGTCGCCGGACTTGGTGACCACGTTGATCTGGCCGCCACTGAATTCGCCATATTCGGCGTCGAAGTTGTTCGTGAGAATACGAAACTCGGCGATGGAATCGAGATTGGGGATTACGGATGCGCCGTTGTTGACGTCTTCTTCGACATCGCTTCCATTCACGATAAAGCTGTTGGCAAACTCCCGCTGCCCGTTGATCGAGATGGTGCCGGGATTCAAGTCGCCGGAGGGGGAAAGTACGCTCGCTCCGACATCTTGCACGGTATCGCCCGTGATGGAGGTGACAGGCACAACTCCGGGCTGAAGGGCCAGCAAATCGGTGAAGCTGCGGCCATTCAGAGGCACGGCAGTCATTTGAGTGCCGGAAATGACTTCGCCATTTTGCGTGCTCGAAGTGTCCACCTGGACCTGGTTTTCGACGACTGTAACGGCATCCGACGTGCCGCCCACTGCCAGAACTGCGTCGATCGTCAACGCGCTGTTCGCATCGATGACAATTCCGGTGCGCCGGTACGGCCGGAATCCAGTGCTCGTCACTTCAAGCTCGTAGTGACCGATCGGAAGACTGGGAAACGAAAAGAAGCCCTTGTCATCCGTCGCGGTCGTTTGACGGATTGCGGTGCCGGCATTTGTCACCGTGACAATTGCTTTTGCAACCGCCGCGCCGCTGGAATCTGTGACCGTGCCGGAGATACCTCCTCCCACGCCAGCCCACGAATCGATGGCCAGGAGCAGTACGAACGAAAACGCAAGACAGCGGGCAAGACGTGTTGAACGTCCTGGGTTGGGAAGAGAAAAGTCTGACGGGTAGTCCTGTTTGGCGCGAAACATCCGAGTGTTCCCCTTGTCAAACCCATCTCTGGCTGGCCTGTTTCCCATCTTGGTCGCCGAAGGGGTTAGTGTTTTGAAGCTGGCTCGAAGCCCTTGCAGAGCGATCTGCCTCTCGAAGAACCCGAAGAGGATCGCGAATAAATCCTTTCAGGAAGAGAAGGCAGTGTCTCTTGTTGCAAACGGATTGCAACTAAAATATACGACAAAATTAGTCCGACTTCAACTCAAAATCCTTGAATGGCTGAAGTTGGCCGTTTCACAGTTGCGACCTGACGGCGAAATGCAGACACAGCACTGCTTAAGCCGATAGAAGGTTCAGAAACCGGGGGCGCCGGTGGCGGCGGGGCGCATTTCTGGGGCGTTGACGCCGAAGCGGAGATGGGCGAAGTAGGTTTGGCCGAGGGACATGAGGCCGGTGTAGAGGTAGCCCCAGACGAAGAGCAGCAGGAAGGGGATGGTGGCGTAGTTTTCGTTGGTGAAGGCGTAGACGATGGTGCCGGCAAAGTAGAGACCGAGAAGGACTTCGGCGTAGGGCATCCAGCCAGCTTTGTTTTTGTATTTTTTCTCGGCGAACGTGCCTTTTTTGCCTGCGATATTGAATTTGGGTGTGCGGGCGAATTCGCTCTTCTTACCAACGATGGCTTCCAAAACGGCTTGCGCGTTGCGGACGGAAATGCCGATGCCGGTGGCCATGACAAAGGGCATGTAAAGGAAGGTGGTCCACCAGCTCTTCGGACGAAGCTCGCGTTGCGCGACGATGTAGAAACTGGAGATGGAACACGTGGAAGCGAGGAAGAGCGGCAGGTCGATGACGAGCATCTGAAACCAGCCTTGGTAGAAGCGCACGATCATGGCGGGCAGAAGCATGGCGGAGAAAAGAACCATCAGCGGGTAGCTGATGTTGGCGGTGAGATGAAAAAAAGCTTCGGCCTTGACGTGCCACGGCGCGTCGGATCTCCAGACGCGGGGGAGGATTTTCTTCGCGGTTTGCATCAGACCCTTGGCCCAGCGGGCTTGTTGCGCTTTGAAGCCGTTCATGTCGACAGGGAGTTCGGAAGCGCATTCAATTTGCGGGAGATAGAGAAACTTCCAGCCTTTCAGCTGCGCGCGATAAGAAAGATCGGTGTCTTCGGTGAGCGTGTCGTGCTCCCAGCCGCCGGCTTCTTCGATGGCTGCACGACGCCAGACGCCTGCGGTGCCGTTGAAATTGAAGAAGGTGCCGCGGCGGGAGCGTGCGCCGTGTTCGACGACGAAATGGCCGTCGAGAAGAATGGTTTCGACTTGCGTGAGAAGCGAGTAGTCGCGGTTGAGGTAGGTCCAACGGGTCTGTACCATTCCGATTTTGGGTCCATTGGCAGGATCGACGAAATACGGAATGGTGCGGCGGAGGAAATCAGGCTCGGGGATGAAGTCGGCGTCAAAGATGGCGACGAATTCGCCTTGCGAAGTCTTGAGGCCGTTTTCGAGCGCGCCAGCCTTGTACCCTTCGCGGTTGGTGCGATGAATGTAGACAATGGGCATGCCCTGCGCGGCGTGGCGCTCGACGCACGCGCTGGCGACCTCGCAGGTTTCGTCGGTGGAATCGTCGAGGACCTGAACGTCGAGCAATTCGCGGGGGTAGTCAAAGCGCGAGACGGCTTCAACGAGGCGCTCGATCACGTAGCGCTCATTGAAAATGGGAAGCTGAACGGTGACGCGCGGCCAATGTTTCACTTCGGGGGGCGGGCCAGGGACGTTTTTCGAGTAGACGTAGTAGTCGTAGACGAGCCAATAGCGGTGAAGACCATAGGCCGCGAGGACGAAGAGGACGAGGAAGTAGGGGATCATCATCGCCATGTCGAAGGCATTGGCGTGGTAGACCCCAGAGAATGTCCTATCAGTGAGCTTGTGCCAGTATTGGCTCAGAGAGGTTTGTGCCGCGAAAACGGTTGCGATGGAGAGAAGGATTGGCACGATGAAGACGGTTTCCGTTGTTTCCTGATGATAGGCTCGGCGCTGCCTTCGAGGAACGATTATAAGGCCGAAGCCGGGACAGGGGAAGGCGAATGGTCGAGTCGACCGGCGCACCCCAAATTATAAAGTGCGAGGGCGCTCGCATGGCGTCGACGGAAACGGCCGCGCCTAGGGGATCAGAACGATTTTTCCAGCGGCGCCGGGTTGTAGAATTTCCACGTGGGCGCGGGGGGCTTCGGCAAGGGGCAGTTCTTTGCCTACGACCGGGCGCAGCGTTCCATTCTCCAGGCCGGCGATGAGGCCGGCGTGAACATCAGCCTCTTCGGCGGGGGTAAGCGCCCACAGAGTGAATCCTCGAACCGAAGCCCGGCGGCTCATGAGGTCGCGCGGATTGACAGTGATTTCGCCGCGGTTGCCGATGACGATGACGCGGCCGTTGGTGGCGAGCAGCTTCATATCGTTGGCGAGATTCACGTTGGCGAGCATTTCCAGCACGATGTCGATGCCGCGGCCGCCGGTAGCTTTCATAATTTCCTCGAGGTAGCCGGGTTTGCTGTGATTGAAAACTTCGTGAGCGCCTTCGCATTTGGCGAGGTCGAGGCCTTTTTGGCTGCTCGCGGTACCGAAGACAGTGAGGCCGGCGGCGCGGGCGATTTGTGTGGCAGCGATACCGACACCGCCGCTGGCGCCGTGAATCAGAACGGTTTCCGAGGCATGGGCTTGCGCGGAGTGATAGAGGGCGTGGTAGGCGGTGCCGTACGGTACCCAGACGCCGGCTCCCTGGCTGAAGCTGGTTTTCTCGGGGAGGCGGTGAACTTGGGTCTCGAGGGCGATGGTATATTCGGCGTATGCGCCGGTGACGGTTTTTGCCACGTAGACGCGGTCGCCCGGTTTTACCTTGGCGACCCCGGAGCCGACGGCTTCCACGGTGCCGGCAGCGTCGGAGCCGGGTGTATAGGGAAGCGGCGGCTTGATGGCGTAGGTTCCGTTGCGCATGTAAGTGTCGTAGGGATTCACGCCTGCGGCATGAACGCGCACTAAGACTTGTCCCGAGGCAGGTTGAGGCGTGGGGATCTCATCGAGCTTCAGCACTTCGGGACCGCCGAATTCGTGAACTTGGATCGCTTTCATTTTTGGGCCTCCGGTTATTGAGATTCATCTTCAATACCCACTACAGTGAAAAACCTTGCGAGTCGGGACATATGTGTTTGTAGGGGCGCAGCATGCTGCGCCCCTACAACGGCATGATCGAAAATGGGGCCGATAATAGGTCCGTTTGCGCCCTAAAAGCGCTTCTAGAAATGCTCGTCGACGTGCACGGGAGACGAGACATTCTCCTTTTCCAGCAAGCCTGCTGTCTGGCCCCAGGCGGTCGTTTGCCAATTGTCTTTCCCCTTTTTCTGCGGGATCCACGGCGGGAGCGTTTGATTCAAATAGACGGCCAGCGCGTGGATGTACGGTTCGTACATGCGGCGGAGCTCAGTGAGGCGCCGATCGGCTTCTTCGCCGTCCCGAAGGACCATGCCATTCTGGGCAAGGATGTTGCGGATGTGGCTTAGTTGCTCCGCCGGGAGCCGGTCATATGTCATGTAAGTGGGCGCCGTACCGAAGACTTGGGAGAGATCTGCGACGGCGTGGCGCGCAATCGCGAAAGTGAGCTCGGCCTGCTTCTCGCAGGCGCCTTCGATGCCGACCATCACGAGCGCGGATGTGTCGAGAATGGCGGCGAGCGAAGCGATCCACGATTGGTTGTCGTGCTGCGAGCGAAAGTAGGCCAGGACGGGATAAGAGAGATGGCTCTCCATCAATTCGGCGCACCAGTGCTCCCAATCCTTAAGGAGTTCGCGCAAGGCGTCCTGTCCATTGCGATAACTGTGGCGGCGGAGAAGCTCCCCAGCGGTAGGAGGTGTGCCGGCCCGGGAATCAAGCAGGGAAATGTCCACTTCGCGTTTTGAGAAAGAGCCATAAATGAAAGGCAAATAGCCGATCACAGCGGCGAGGAAACCAAATCCGAAACCGGCTTCGATCACGACAAGGACTCGCGCCAAGCCGGAACGCGGAATGACGTCACCGAGGCCGAGCGTAAAAAAAGTAGTGCCACTCAGATACATGTCGGTATTAAACCCAGGCTGGCCGCCGGTCATGACCACCGCGGAACCGGCGCCATATTGCATCAGGCCAAAACCCACAACGAGTCCCACGGCCCAAACGCCCACGAGGACGAGGAGAGAAAGCGGCCCGTAAAAGCCCAGCAACGCTTCCCGGCTTTTGCGCGACGGGATGAGGCCCGTCGCGAATTTCCACACGCTCCAGGTGGACCTAAAGAAGAGCCGCGTCAGTCGAAACTTACGCGTGACGCGGCGAGGCAGAATGATGGCCTCGAACGCGTCCCAAAGAACGATCAGAAAGATCGCCAAGCCCGCGATAAAGGCACCTGGAGCTGGAATCATGTGGGGCATTGTACTCGTTTGGACGGGTTGGAGATAAGCGGCGACGCAATCAGGAGTTGAGGCGCGCGCTGACGGTTATCTCGGCTTTGAACAGCTTGGAAACGGGGCAGCCACTTTCAGCGGCTTTGACAGCGGCATCAAATTTAGCCTTGTCGGCGCCAGGAATGGTGGCGACCAGGTCAAGGTGGCTCTTGGTGATAGAGAAGCCGTCGCCGACTTTATCGAGTGAGATGGTAGCGGTGGTCTCTAATTTTTGCGCGGTCATTCCGGCGCCGCCGAGCTGTGCGGAGAGTGCCATTGTGAAACATCCCGCGTGGGCCGCCGCGAGAAGCTCTTCTGGATTGGTGCCCACACCGTTCTCGAAGCGTGTGCTGAAAGAATACTGCGTTTGCTTCATGACCCCGCTGTCCGTCGAGATTGACCCTTTGCCGTCCTTCAAGCCGCCTTGCCAGACTGCCGATGCTTTGCGTTGCATGATCCCGCTCCTTTGCGCTTTTTGTAGGTTTTGACTGTTACGAATCCCCAGAATTCGATTCACCAGCGAGAGAGAAGGGTATATTGCCTAGATGATGGAGTCGAGGGACGGCGGCTCATTCTGATGAGTGCGAATCTGGAGCAGGCCGCACACCGGCCCTGGCCTGTGCCGGGCGCCGGCTGGATCATGGCACAGAGTTGGCATGATTTGCTGTTTGCGCACTGGCCGCTGCCTGAAGCTCTACTGCGGCCGCATATTCCCAAGCGCCTTGCGATTGACACGTTTAATGGGCAGGCTTGGCTGGGCGTCGTGCCCTTTCGCATGTCCGGCGTACGGCTGCGCGGCACGCCTGCGGTTCCGTGGCTTTCGGCCTTTCCGGAACTCAATGTTCGAACGTACGTTGTGGCCGATGGAAAACCGGGAGTGTGGTTTTTCAGCCTGGATGCGGGGAACGCCATTGCCGTGGCGATCGCGCGAGCTTGGTTTCATCTGCCGTATTTTCCTGCGCACATGACTTGCATCGAACGGAATGGGTGGATCGAATACAGGAGCGAGCGCACGCATGGCGGTGTTGCCAGCGGTGCGCTGCTCGGCCGCTATCGCGCCTTTGGCCCGGAGTTTCTAGCACCACGCGGATCGCTCGAGCATTTCTTGACCGAGCGCTATTGCCTGTACACCGCGGATGGCGCGGGGAGCCTGATACGCGGGGAGATTCATCATGCGCCGTGGCCCTTGCAACCTGCCGAAGCCGAACTCACGAAAAACACGGTCGCGCAAGCGGCAGGATTTTCCTTGCCCGCCATCCATCCACTGCTTCATTTTTCAAGGCAGCAAGATGTGCTCGTTTGGCAGCCGAAGAGGTTAGCGGTCTAATCCTCCGTTCGCGTGCCTACCATTTGTGGAAAACGAAAAACACGGCCAGAGCGATGCAGCCGAAGCCCGCCGCGTAATTCCACCTTATTTTTTCGCCGAGATAGAAGATCGAGAAAACGGAGAAGACCGACAGGGTGATGACCTCCTGAATGGTCTTGAGCTGCGCGGTGCTGAATTCGTAAGAGCCGATGCGATTCGCCGGAACCTGGAAGCAATACTCGAAGAAAGCAATCCCCCAGCTCACCAAAATAACTTTCCATAAAGCGGAGCTGCGGTACTTTAGGTGGCCATACCAGGCAAACGTCATGAAGATGTTCGAAATGGTGAGCAGGACGATGGTTCTCATGATTCTCCCATTCTCGTTTTGTGCAAAAGTTGCTTTTGATAAGACGCGGAATTGCTGGCTTGCGATACAGGCCGGACTTGCGGCCTCGCGATGGTATCGCGCTTCGCAAACTCGAAGGGAGCATGCGGCATTCGCGGGAGCCGCGTGGAACCCGGTCGTTTGTATTCTGGGACTATTGCCTACTTTTCAATGGCAGTTTCTGCACACTCAGGCCAAAGGACAGTTCGTGGCGCGGCGCGAGTTCCGCTAAAGTCAACAAGTAACGATTGCTCGGCTTCCCTCATTCGGCAATCGCATCGGGCCCAAAATTATTTGGAGGATCTTGTGGGGCGAATTGCTAAAGGTTTGTGTGCGTCCATGCTGACGCTGGTGTTCCTGGTGCCTGTTGCTTCGGTTGGGCAGGGAACCACGGTGCTCGTGGTTACAGGTTCGAGCATGCCCGAGCCCTTGTACTTGGTTTGGAACGAGGAATATCACAAACAAGAGCCAGCCGTGCAGGTGCGCTACCTGCCGGAAGGGAGCGGCGCAGGCGCAACGCGTGTCTTGACGGGCACAGGAGACTTCGCCGGTGGCGACGCACCAATTCCGGAGAAGGAATTAAAATTGGCGAGCACCAAAATTTTCGAGCTGCCCACCGTGCTGATCGGAATTGTAGTGGTCTACAACTTGCCTGGACTGTCCGGCGATTTGCATCTTTCCGGCCCCATTTTGGCCAATATCTATCTTGGAAAAATCACATCCTGGAACGATCCCGCCCTGGCAAAGCTGAATCCGGACGCAAAACTTCCCTCACTCCCGATCAAAGTGTTTCACCGCTCCCCGGGCAAGGGTTCGAGCTACATACTCTCCGACTATCTATCCAAATCGAGCCCGGAATTTCAATCGCGTGTGGGGCGAAGCGAGTCTCCCAACTGGCCGGTCGGGGAAACGGCCGGAAGATCGCAGGATATGGCCGAAAAAGTAGCGGCGACTTCGGGGACGATTGGCTACACGGAACTGAATATGGCGGAAAAGGCTTCCCTGCGGATGGCGAGCATCCGAAACGCGGAAGCCGAGTTCGTGCGGCCGTCCGCTCATTCGATTGCGGCGGCGGCCAGAACGCTCACGAGCAAGGTGACCGACGATTTCCGCATTTCGCTGACGAACGCACCCGGCAAAGAAAGTTATCCCATCAGCAGCTTCACCTGGTTTTACGTGCCCGCTGTCGCGAAGGATTCGCAGCGTGGCCGCGCCGTCACGGAGTATTTGAGATGGGTCTACACGAAGGGCGAAAAGATTGCTCAAGAACAGGGCTACCCGCCTCTGCCGGACGAGTTGCTTGCCAAAGTGATGGCAAAAGCGGAAACGATCCGCTGAGCGCCTTCCTGAAACCCTAAACGTTCAAAGTGAGAGAAACCAAGTCCGGCCGCTGCGTCGGCGGAAGCGGCGGCATCTTGGAGCGATCGACCGGGCGATAGAGCGTGTCTCGCTCGACGGGGATGCGGCCCGCGGCACGGATCAGGCGCTCGAGCTCCGCGCGCGGTGTGAACTCGGAAGTTTTTGCACCAGCATCGTGGTAAATCTTTTCTTCCACGACGGTCCCGTCGAGGTCGTTCGCGCCAAAGCGCAGCGCGATCTGCGCGATGCTCGGCGAAAGCATGATCCAGTACGCCTTGATGTGATCGAAATTATCGAGAAGCAGTCGTGCGACGGCGATGTTGCGCAGGTCGGCATAGCCAGTGGGCTTCGGAATGTGCGAAAGCGCAGTGTTATCCGGGTGAAACGCCAGCGGGATGAACGCAACGAATCCGTGCGTTTCATCCTGTAACTCACGCAGCTTGACGAGGTGGTCGACGCGCTCCTCCTCCGTCTCGACATGGCCGTACAACATGGTGGCGTTCGAACGAACACCGGCTTCGTGAGCCTTTCTCGCTGTGTTCAGCCACATCTGGCCGCTGGTTTTATGGTCGCAAATAATTTTTCGTACGCGCGGGTGAAAAATTTCTGCGCCGCCGCCGGGGCAGGAATCGACGCCCGCCTGTTTCATCTTCTGCAGAACTTCTTCGATGGAAATCTTCGCGATGCGCGAAAAGTAATGAACTTCCACCATCGTGAAGGCTTTGATATGCACGCTGGGGCAGCGCTGCTTGAGGCCGCGGACCAGTTCCAGGTAATGCTCGAAGCTCAAATCGGGGTGCAGGCCGCCGACTATGTGAAACTCGGTGGCGCCTTCGCGGACGCCCTGTTCCGCCCGCTCATAAATCTCCTCCAGCGCGAACGTATACGCTCCGGGCGCGTTGGGGTCGCGGCCAAAGGCGCAGAGTTTGCAATGCGCGACGCAAACGTTCGTCGGATTGATGTGGCGATTGACGTTGTAATAGGTAACATTGCCGTGGCGCTTCTCGCGCACATAGTTCGCCAGCCATCCGACCGCGAGAAGGTCGGGCGAACGATAGAGCTCGATACCTTCGTCCAAGCTCAAGCGCTCGCCGGCGAGAACTCTCTCCGCGATGGGCTTCAACCGCTGATCCGTGATTGTCAGTTCGCTCATTTTAAATCCGCTGAAAATTTCACACGCGCCAAACCGCTGCCGCCGCGCCCCAGAACAACAGGAACAATAAACTAATATAACCGTTCACGGCGAAAAACGCAGCGTCGAGCTTGCTGAGGTCGCCGGGTTTCACAAGGGAATGCTCGTAAGCCAGCAGCGCGGCAACCACCGCAATGCCTGCCCATGCAGGCCAGGGAAGCGCGAAGCTGTACGCGAGCCACGAAAGAAGTGCGACCACGCCGATGTGCATGACGCGCGCAATGAGCAGCGCAGTGGCGATGCCAAAGCGCTTGGGCACGGAATAGAGGCCCGCGCGTTTGTCGTAGTCGACGTCCTGGCATGCGTAAAGCACGTCGAATCCGCCAACCCAAAACGTGACGGCAGCGCAGAGAATGAGCATGCGGCCGTCGAGGCCGCCGGTGATGGCGATCCACGCGGCGGCCGGCGAAATGCCCAGGGCGAAGCCGAGGAAGAGATGCGACCAGTTGGTGAAGCGCTTGGTGAACGAATAAAAAAACAAAATCGCGATGGCCAGCGGAGCGAGCTTCAGGGCCAGAAGATTGAGCCGCCACGCGGCCACAAAAAACACGGCCACCGCCACGATCGTGAACATCCACGCAAATTGCAGGGAGAGCGCGCCAGTGGCCAGCGCCCTCTGTTGCGTGCGGGGATTCTCCTTGTCAAAGCGGAGGTCGGCGATGCGATTCATGGTCATCGCCGCGGAACGCGCCGCAACCATGGCCACAGCGATCCAGAGGAATAGGCGCAGCGTAGGCCACGCGGCCAGATTTTGATGCGTGGCGCGCGCGGCGAGAAGCGCCCCCGTCAGCGCAAACGGCAGCGCAAAAACGGAGTGCTCGAATTTGATCATCTCGAGCACCGTGCGGATTCGCCCAGCCATCGCGAAATTACGCCTCAGCTTTCTTTACGGCAGTTTGGCCCGTCCAGCGATACATATTCTCTTGCGGCAACCCGATCTGCGCCAGCACGCGGCAAACATATTGCGTGACGAGATCGTCGATCTTCCGCGGGTGATGATAAAACGCCGGAATCGCGGGCATGATTACGGCACCCGCTTCCTGCGCGCGCAACATGTTTTCCAGATGGATGCGGTTGAAGGGCGTATCGCGCACGCAAAGCACGAGTCTGCGATTTTCTTTCAGAATGACGTCTGCCGCGCGAGAGACGAGGTCGTCGCTGACGCCGCTGGCGATCGCTGCGAGCGTGCCCATGGAACACGGAATGACGATCATCGAATCAACGGCATAGCTTCCAGAGGCGATGGCCGCGCCGATGTCTTTGTTGGGCAAAACTTCGATTTTGGCGGCGGGGCGCTCCAGAAGGCGGCTGGGGAGCTGCTTCAAGTCACCCGACGTAAGGCCGAGTTCTTCGGAGAAAAGTCGCTGGCCTGCTTCGGTGACGACGAGGTGGATGCGCGCCACGCGCGAATCTTCTTCGAGCAATTCAAGGGTTTTTTGTGCGAGAAGGGCGCCGCTGGCCCCGGTCACACCTACGGTCACGACTTGTTTTTGCGTATCGGGCATGTTCTCGCGCGGGTAGAATCAGTCTCGCAGCCGCTTTCGGGCAAGTCAAGTTGGGGCCGCATCGCTGTGCGATGATAGAATTTGCGGCGGTCAAAGAATATGAACCAGCAGGAATTGCTGAAAATTCTGGAATTGGTGAAGCTCGGAGCGTTCTCTCCAGAAAAGGCCGCCGACCGCTTGAAGCATTTGCCTTTCGAGGATTTGGGATTCGCGAAGGTGGACCATCACCGGGCATTGCGGCAAGGCTTCGCGGAAGTGGTTTTCGGAAAAGGCAAGACTCCGGCGCAGGTCGCGAAAATTGTCGGCGCTATGCTTGCTAAAAAGGATTCGCAAGAGAACATTCTTGTCACCCGCGCGGACGAAAAGATGTTCGCCGCCCTCAAACGCGCCAACGGCAAACTCGCTCGCGCGGCCAAATTTCACGAGAATTCCGGCGTCATTACCATCGAGCGGAGTAGCGAAGTCACCGGCAAGGGAAACATCCTGGTGGTCTCGGCGGGCACCAGTGACATTCCCGTGTCCGAGGAGGCGCTGCTGACGGCGCAAATGATGGGCAACCGTGCCGAACATTTGTATGACGTGGGCGTGGCAGGGATTCACCGGCTTCTCGATCATCGTGAAAAACTGACGCAGGCGCGCGTGATTATTTGTGTCGCTGGAATGGAAGGCGCGCTGCCGAGCGTCGTTGGTGGCCTGGTTGCCGTGCCGGTGATTGCCGTGCCGACCAGCATTGGCTACGGAGCCAGTTTCGGCGGCGTGGCCGCGTTGCTGGGCATGCTCAATTCCTGCGCTTCGAATGTGACGGTCGTGAATATTGATAATGGGTTCGGCGCAGCTTGCGTAGCTTCGTGCATCAACCGTTTATAGAAGTTGCGCCGCTCACGCCTTCAACAAGACTTTCATCACGCCAGGCTTTTGAGCGAAGCGAATCGCTACTGGCGCTTCCTTCATCGGAAATGTCCGCGTGATAAGCGGCCTCGGATCAACTTTGCCGGAGCGCAGCAGAGCGATCGCTTTGCCGAACGGGCCGCAGCGCGAGCCGACGACGGTGAGTTCCTTCACCACGATGGGCCAGGTTTCGATCGGCGCCGCGCCATGAAACGTGGACTTCAAAACAAGTGTGCCGCGCGGTTTGGTCATCTGTTGCGCAAGTGCGAATCCGCTGGGCGAGCCGGTCGCTTCGACAAGCAGGCCATAACTTTCCTTGATGCGTCTTAGATCTGACGTATCGCCTCGCACTTTTTTCGTTTGGATTCCGGCACGGCGGGCAAGTGCGAGTTTCGTTTCGCGCTTGCCATACATCACGACGCGAGGCACGGCCGTTCTCAGAACCATGGCAATGAGTTGCGCGAGTTTTCCATCGCCTAGCACTGCCGCTTCTCGGAATCCTTTGGCATCCACCTGCTCCAGAATCTCGCAGGCTGCGGCTAGCGGTTCGACAAACACCGCCTTCTCGTCGCTGACGGTATCCGGGACTGCATGTAAATTTTCGAGCGGCAGCGTCAGATATTCGGCAAACGCTCCGTCGTGATTCACGATGCCCAGCACAGTGCGCCGCGCGCAATGTGTCTTCAACCCGCGTCTGCAAAAATCGCAAACTGGTCGATACCCGTAGCCCGTGCAGGACACATTAATTTCGCCAACAATGCGCTTGCCAAGCCACTTTTTCTTCCGTGATACGGAAACGCCCTCAACGTCGGCAACTTCGCCAACGAATTCGTGCCCCGGCGTCCCGCGAAACGAATGATAGCCGCGCAGTATCTCCACGTCCGTGTTGCAGATTCCCGCCAGACGCACGCGAACCAGCGCCCATCCGGGCCGCAGCTTCGGCAAGGGCTTTGAGACGGCTTTGAGTTTTCCGTTAGAGACAGAATGGGCCAGCACGGTCTGAGTCTAATCTCTATTTCTTGGAATGCTTCATTTTTCCGGATTTCGCAGGCAGCGCTGGCCTGCGCAAAGATCCGAGATGCTCGATCAGTTCAAATTTAGCCTCAACTCGCAGAAGGCGCCGGTCGAGCTCACTATAAGATTCGGCTAGTTTCCTTACCTGCTCGGTTAAACCAGTCATCCGGTCTTCGATTAGCACCATCTTGCGAATGGCGGCAACGGCTTCTCCCGCCCAGCTCACCTGCCATGCCTCCTGCGTTTTAGGATACGGTCCACATAGGCGATGGTTTCGTCCAGCCGTTTAATCATGCGGTCAGCAGCGAGATTGGCGGCCCGCGCGAGGGCAGTTAGCTCCGCTTCCGACTCAACCGGAACAGAAAGGTAAAGATCAACAGCATCGCGCACTTCCTGCGAAAAAGATTTTCCTCGAAGATGCGCGCGCCTGGTGAGCCGCCGTTTTTGTTTCTCATCGAAATGAATGAGCGCAGCGGCCATAAACGGCTCCTATATAACACCTATATCATAGCACCGCTTTGCGACATCGTTTGATGGGCCGGGCTGCAGGGGCCAGCTCTGACGCCAGACTGCCCCTTACTCTGGCCGAACTTTAGTGCGTGTAGCCCGCGTTGATGAAATCATCGATGTCTTTGTGCAGTTTGTGATGCTCTTTTTCGTCAATGTACATCATGTGGCCGCCTTCGTAATAGGCAAAGCTCACGTTCTTGCGGACAGGCGGTTCAAGATTCATGTGGGCAAACGTGTTTTCGATTCCGTTGAACGGCGTCGCCACATCGTAATAACCGCAGAGCACCAGCACTTTCAAATACGTTTGCTGGGTCATCGCCGCGCGCAAAACCTCCGCGACCTCGGTGTTTCCGGTCTGATCCCACGGGCGAACGTTCGCGCTCACCGTGTAGTACGCGTCGCTCTCCCACTTCAACTCGCGGCGCACATAATCGTGAAACGTCGCGACGAACGCGCCTTCGTAAGAAGCCTCGCTCGGGTCATACTCGTTGCGCTCACCAGCAGCATCGACGTCCATACCTTCAAATCGCGAATCGAGCCGCCCGATGGTCCGGCGCTTGTCCCGTTCCAGTTCCTTGAACCAGCGAAACGGGCTGACGCGCAGATTCGCCTCTTCAATGAACTTGGTCGAAAGCCCCGTGAAGCGGGCGAGATCCGCAACTACCTTTTGGCGCTCCTCGCCGGAAAGCTGGTCGCCTTTTTCCAGCGCCTGCGCATACTCGCCGTGCGCGAACACGCGCGCCTTTTGCGCGACCTGATCGACGGACAGACTCTGCAGGTCGGCAGGCAGCAAATGGTGATACCAAGCCGTTGTTGTGTACGTCGGCAAAAAGAAAATCGTTCGATTGTCGGCGCCCCAATTGGAAAAAGCCACCGACGAGAGCAGCGCAATGCCGCTCAGATAGATTTGGTGGCGCTCCTGAATCACTCCGGCAAGCTCAGCCGATCGCGTCGTGCCATAACTCTCGCCGATCAAAAACTTTGGCGAAGCCCACCGCTCGTTCCGCGTGATGTACTGGTAGATGAAATCCGCAAACCAGTTGGCGTCTTCGATGATCCCGTGGAATTGCGCCGTTGCTTCACCCGGAGCGGGACGGCTAAAGCCCGTGGAAATCGCATCAATGAAAACGAGATCCGTTGCATCGAGAAACGAATCTTCGTTGTCGGTGACGGTGTATGGCGCAGGCATTCCGTGGCCGTCGGGCGTCAACACAACGCGCTTGGGCCCCATGCCCATATGTGTGAAGAGCGAAGCAGAACCGGGTCCGCCGTTGTAAACGAAGCTCACGGGACGTTTCGACGGATCGGCGACTCCGTCCTTCACGTACGCAACGTAAAACATCGTAGCTTTCACGGTTCCATCATCGGCCTTGATGTTGTACGTCGCGGCCGTCGCCGTGTAATTGATGGTTTGCCCGCCGATGCGCGCCGAATGGTGCGTGACGACCGATTTTTCTTCCGGAACCACGGCATGTTCTTTTTGCTTGCCCTGGGCGCCTTCGCCCGAAGAGGCCGCCGGTTCCGCTGGTGGCCGCGTGCGTTGTTGCTGCTGTGGCGGCTGCTGGCCCGGGGGAACGGTCTGCTGCTGCGCGGCTGCCGTCGCCAACCCGAATGACCAAACAAATCCCCCGATGACGAGCCAGTGTCTCCTCATTTCGCAATTCTCCTTTTTCCTTCAGCACAGAATTCGGGCAATTAAGGGGTGTAGCACAATCTCGGACGAATCCGTCCACTCGCCCGAAACATTCCGTAGGACGCGCGAAACGCCGTTCGAGTTTCAAGACGGAAGGAAGGGTAGGTCGTGCGGACGTCCCCGCCAAGCACCGCCGCACATGGCCCGGCCCAACGAGAAACGGACAGCCGGCGGTTCTTCGAAAATCTAGTGAAGCGCGGCGCTCAGTGTTTTGATCAGCAGCGGTTCTTGCTCGGGGAAAACAGTGCGGAGATCCAGAATCAAGCGGTCATTTTCCACGCGCGCGATCACGGAAATGCCCGCAGGGGCGCGGCGAAGCCGCTGTTCGAGCTGCGCTGCCGAATAGCGCGCGCTGGCGATGCGAATCAATTTTGTGGGCAGCGCCTGCGCCGGCGTCGAGCCGCCGCCTGCCAGGGACGCGCCATCCACAATCTCCAATTCCACTTCGTCCAATGGAAGCTCCGGCCGAAGCTCGCGCAGAAGATTCTCCGAGCGACGCTTTAATTCCGCCGCGCTCATTCGAATCATGCGCAACGCGGGAATCTCGTCCCAAGCCGCTCGCAGGTAAGCGCCAAGTGTCACTTCCAGTGCCGCGGTTGTGAGCTTGTCCACGCGCAACGCGCGAAACAACGGATGCCGCCGCACTCGCGTCACCAGCTCTTTCTTTCCCGCGATGATGCCTGCCTGCGGCCCGCCCAGTAGCTTGTCCCCGCTGAACATCACGATGGAAACGCCGGCCTCGATACTCTGGCGCACAAGCGGTTCGGCAATCCCACTGGCCGAAAGATCATAGAGACATCCTGAGCCCAGATCCTCAATCAGCGGCAGTCCTGTCCGTTGGCTCAGCGCCGCCAATTCTTCCATCCCCGGTTTTTCCGCAAAGCCTGTCATACTGAAATTCGAGGGATGCACGCGCAGCAGCAACCGCGTCTTTTCGTTAATCGCGTTTTCGTAGTCTGCCGCCCGCGTGCGATTTGTGGTCCCGACTTCCCGCAGCACGGCCCCGCTCTCCGCCATAATCTCCGGAATACGAAACCCATCGCCAATCTCGATCAATTCGCCGCGAGAAACGATTACCTCTCCGCCTTTTGCCAGCGCCGCCAGGACAAGCAGCACCGCCGCAGCGCAATTGTTAACGACAATTGCCGTTTCGGCGCCCGTCAGCCGCGCCAGCAACGACGAGGTATGAACATCGCGCTTCCCGCGTGCGCCGGCTTCTAAATCGTATTCCAGATTCGAGTACTGCGTCGCCGTTCGCCGAAATTCCTCGACGACTGCCGCAGCCAGCGGAGCACGGCCAAGATTTGTATGCAGAATTACGCCCGTAGCGTTAATCACCGGCTGAAGCGAATGCGCCAGGATACGCTCGACGAGCGCGCTGATGCGCTCTTCCAGCGAAGCCGGATCACCGGTCAGGACCGCCAGTTCTCCTAGCAACGCCGGCTTGACCTCCTCCGTAATCCGCAAGCGCAGCTCCGCCAGCACTGTCCGCGTAACTTCCACAAGCACACCGCGATCGACGCGGCCCGCCAGCGCCGCAAGCCTCGGCTGTGCCAGCAATTCGTCGACGGACGGAATTTGCCGCAGCAATTCCGCCTGCTCCCCGGAAAGAGTCTGTTTTCCTCGCGCTTCCATGCCCTTATTTCAGCACACCACTCCGTTGTGGGCAACGACGCTTTCTGCGCTACCCGCGCAGCGAAATTCGCCATCCTGTACCAAGTAACAGGGATACACAATCCGCAGCGCCGCCAACTCCTTTGGTTGACGGCCCCGCCTCGCCCCCCTAGCATGATAGTTCAGGGGCTTTTCCACCCATGGCGACCATCGACGAAGAGCTGGCCCAGCTCGAACGGGACATCCGCCAGCTCAAAATTGAATACGACCAGTTTTTCGGCGGCGGCCGCAAACGTCCCCCCACCGAAATCGAATGGCGCATCGAATTGCTGGTGAAACGTTACGCCGAGCGCGGCGGTGACCTGAAATACGGGCAGCGATTCCGCCTCAACAACCTCACTCAGACTTACGCCAAGTACAAGGACATCTTCCGCAAGAGGACGCAGCAAAAAGAAGAAGGAAAAGTGCAACGCCACTTTGGCGCCGCTGCGAAGGCCATCGAAGCCGAACGCGCGCAAAAAAATCCGGAGAAACCTGTGGAAGCGCCCGTGATGCCTGCGCCAGCCGCTGCTGCCGCTCAGGGCGCTTTCCGCGTCACCTGCTCTGAGCCGGAGCGTGAAGCGGAGAAAGTCGATCAGCTCTACGAGGCGTTTCTCAGCGCCAAGCAACAAGCCGGTGAACAAACCGGAAAGCTCTCCCGCTCCAGCTTCAACGAATTCGTGCTGAAAAAGACAAAGGACCTCCAAAAACAGAAGAATTGCCGCGATGTCGAGTACGTCGTAGAAGTTGTCGAGGGCCAGGTCAAGCTCAAAGCCCTCGTCAAAGCCTAAAACGCCCGGCACTCAATTTCGTATTTCGCATTTCGAATTTCGTTCTTTCCTCTTTCGGCTTTCCGAATTCCCTCCCAGCGCATACACTATTGTGCTTTTCTTTTTCGGGAGGCATTCATGGCGGTGGAGCGCGCGCTCATCAGCGTGTTCGATAAAACAGGCATCGTGGAGTTCGCCAAGCGGCTCGCCGCTCTGCGCATCGAGATTCTTTCCACTGGCGGCACCTCCAAGCTGTTGCGCGAAGCCGGCGTTGCTGTGCGCGACGTCGCTGACTTCACCGGCTGGCCCGAAATGCTCGGTGGCCGCGTCAAAACGCTTCATCCCAAAGTCCACGGCGGCCTGCTCTACCGCCGCAAGCATGCCGGCGATCAGCAGCAAGCTGCCGAGCATGGCCTCGCGCCAATCGATCTCGTCGTCGTAAATCTGTACCCGTTTGAAGCCACCGCTGCCAAGCCGGGCCTGACCGCCGAAGAGCTGATCGAAAACATCGATATCGGCGGGCCCACGATGCTCCGCTCCGCTGCAAAAAACTTCGAGAGCGTCACGGTCATCACCGATCCCGACGATTACGCGCGCGTAGCGGATGAGCTTGAATCCGCGCGCGAAACTTCCGTAGCCACACGGCTCGAGCTCGCGCGGAAAGTGTTTGCAACAACGTCCCGCTACGACGGTCTGATCGCTACCGAGCTGGAACGTCTCTCCGCCTCTTCGAGCCACGTAGCTCTGGCGGAGAAGCCGCTTCTCCCGCATCGACTGCACATTGCCCTGCAGAAAAAAGACTCTCTGCGCTATGGAGAAAACCCCCACCAGGCCGCTGCCCTCTACGTTCCGGCTGGAAGCGCGCCTGCGGGACTCGCCGCGGCCAAGCAACTCCAGGGCAAAGAACTCTCCTACAACAATTACGTTGACCTCGAAGCCGCGCGCAGCCTCGCCGCCGAATTCCGCCAGCCCGCCGCGATCATCGTCAAGCACAACACACCCTGCGGAACGGCCGAACGCCCAACTCTCCTCGATGCGTACTTGAAAGCGCTCGCGACCGATCCTGTCTCCGCATTCGGTGGCGTACTCGCCTTTAACCGCACCATGGATGCCGCGACCGCCGAAGAAGTCGCCAAGCTTTTCGTCGAATGCATCGCCGCTCCCGGCTTCGACGAAAAGGCCAAAGCCATTTTCGCGGCCAAAAAGAATTTACGTCTCCTCGAACTGCCCTCAGGCGGTCTCGATCCCGACCGCGAACTCCAACTGAAGCGCATCCTCGGCGGCGTGCTCGTGCAACAGCCCGATCTCGGCGAAATCAAGGAGGATCAGCTGAAGATCGTCACGAAGCGCGCCCCCACCGCAGCGGAAATGCAAACCATGCGCTTTGCCTGGAAAGTCTGCAAGCACGTTAAATCCAACGCCATCGTCTTCGCAAAAGACGGCGCGACGCTCGGCATCGGTGCCGGCCAGATGAGCCGCGTCGATTCCGTCAAGATCGCCGTCATGAAAGCGCAGTCTTCGCTTGCGGGCAGCGTCGTTGCCTCGGACGCCTTTTTCCCGTTCCCCGACGGCGTCGAAGAAGCCGCCAAAGCCGGCGCCGTTGCCGTCATTCAACCAGGAGGCTCCGTACGCGACAATGACGTCATCGCCGCCGCCGACCGCCTCGGCCTGGCCATGGTCTTTACAGGCATCCGCCACTTCCTCCATTAGAAAGCTGTCATTCTCTTTTGTGCTCCCATCCACACAAACTTTCCATTTCAACTCTTTTGAATTTTCCTGCATCCTACCTAGAGGCGCTTTTGGGCCCTGGAAACGCCGTACGTTTGGCTTTTGACCGCGTTCCAGCCGCATGGGATACTTTTTGTTTCCGGGGCTACTATGAATCTACACAGATTTAGATACGCCGGACTTCTCGCCGGCCTAATTGGCGCCCTCGGCGCCGCGCAAACACCGCTCCAGGCGCAAGTCCAAACGAACGCCCAAACCCAGTTCAAACCCGATGCGTCGCCTGAGGATGCCCCGGTCTCTCCTTCGCCGCGAGCCGAGGCCTACTACAACTACGCCATGGGTCATCTGTTCGAGCAGCAATACGAGACCACCAGTCAGCCCGAATTCGCCACCCAGGCCATCGACGCCTATAAAAAAGCCTACGCACTTGACCCCAAGTCGCCCATCATCGGCGAACGCCTTGCGGAGATGTATTGGAAAGCGCAACGCGTCGACGACGCGGTCCTCGAGGCGCTGCAACTTCTCAAGCGCGACCCGAACGATTTGCCAACGCGCCGTCTTCTAGGCCGCATCTACCTGCGGCGGCTGGGTGATCAATCCTCCACCGCGCAGTCCGAGACTGCTGCGCGCGCCATCGAGCAGTACAAGGAAGTCTACCGTCTCGATCCCACTGACTCGGAATCGGCGCTCTGGCTGGCTCGTTTGTACCGCCTGCGGAACGAACACGATAAAGCGGAAGACGTTCTCCGCAGTCTTCTGAAGCAGGATCCTGACAACGAAGCCGCCGTCGAACAACTCACCCAGCTTCTCCTCGACGAAGGCAAATCCGCGGACGCTGTTTCGTTGCTCGAGAGCATCGCGAGCCACACACCCTCGCCGACTTTGCTCGATCTTCTTGGCGATGCCTACACGCAGACCCACGACCTCGCCAAAGCGGAAGCCGCCTATCGCAAAGCCTCGGACCTGGATCCTTCCGAATTGAGCCACATTCGCGGTTTGGGCCAAACACTCCTCGCCGAGGAAAAGTTCGCCGACGCTCTCACCGTTTATCAGAAGCTCGCCGATTTAATGCCGGATGATTCCGATGTTTATCTTCGTCTTGCGCAGATTTACAGGGAACTGCACCAGCTCGATCACGCCGAAGAAAATCTCTTGAAAGCCCGCCAATATGCTCCTGGCAGCCTCGAGGTCATGTACAACGAGGCCATGCTCTACGAAGCCCAGGGCCGCTATGAGGATGCCATTCGCGTTCTCTCCGATGCCGTCACCGGCCTCAAGTCACAGTCGTCCGTGCTGCCTTCGCGCCGCCGGTCCCTGGCGATTTTGTATCAGCAGCTCGGCCAGCTTTATCGCGACACGCAAAATTTTCAGGCTGCCGTCTACACCTTCGAAGAACTCGGCCGTCTTGGCGAGGAAGAAGACCGTCGTTCGCGCATGCTCATCATGGACACCTACCGGGCGGCCAAGGATTTGCCGAAGGCGCTGCAGGCCGGCAAGGATGCGCTGGCAAAATATCCGAGCGACCCGGCTCTTCGTACCTCCGATGCGCTGCTCCTCGGCGAAAATGGCCAGACGGACGAAGCCGTGAAGATGCTGCGCTCCCAGCTCACGCAGACGGAAGCCGACCGCGATATTTATCTCAACATCGCGCAAGTCTACGAACGCGGGCGCCGTTACAAGGAAGCCGAATCCGCCGCTCAGACCGCCGAAGCTATCCCCGGCCAGCCTCGCGAGAACGAAATGGTTTGGTTTCTTCTCGGCGCCATCTACGAACGTCAGAAATTTTATGATCGCGCCGAAGTCGAATTCAAGAAAGCGCTCGACGTGAATCCGCGCAACGCCCCGGTCCTCAACTACTACGGTTATATGCTCGGCGATCTGGGCATCCGGCTTGATGAAGCGGAGGCGCTCGTCCAGCGCGCGCTGAAAGAAGAGCCGCACAGCGGCGCCTATCTCGATAGCCTCGGCTGGATTTATTTCCGCGAAAACAAACTTCCCGAAGCCGAAGCCACGCTCCGTAAAGCCGTCGAGCGCGAAAGCCACGACGCCACGATTCGCGCTCACCTGGCCGACGTTTACGCCAAATCCGGCCGCAACGACCTCGCTGCCATCGAGTGGGAGAAGTCGCTCACCGAATGGCGGCGCTCCCTCCCCGCGGACGTGGAAAACGAAAAAATCGCCGAGATCGAAAAGAAACTTTCCCAGGTAAAGCACCGCGTCGCGCAAAAATCTTCTCCACAAGACGCGAAACCGCAGTAAGCCGCATGCGCGAAGTCCGCATCCCCGCGTTTGCCAAAATCAACCTGCGCCTCGATATTCTCGGCAAACGCCCCGACGGCTATCACGAGCTACGCACGATTTTCCAAAGCGTTTCGCTGCATGACGAGTTGCGCTTGCGTCCTTCCAAAGAGCGCGGAATTTCCCTTTCCATCCGAGGTAATGCTGCCCTTTCCCAGGAACCCTTCCAGAAAAACCTCGTCTACCGCGCGGTCGATGCCCTTCGCCATGAACTTAAGATTCGCTCGGGCGTCGAGATCGAGCTTAAGAAAACAATTCCGGCAGGCCGCGGCATGGGAGGCGGTTCCAGCGACGCCGCGGCTGCCTTGCTCGGCTATCTCCGCCTCACCGGACGTAAACTTCCGCTCCCCGGCCTCCTGGAGATTGCCTCCTCTCTCGGAGCCGACGTGCCCTTTTTTCTCTTCGGCGGCCGCGCCGTGGGAGTCAGTCGTGGGAACGAAATCTACCCCCTCCCCGACATTGCCAGGCTTTCCATCCTCGTGGTCTCTCCGCGCGATGTTCACGTTTCCACGCTGGACGCCTACAAATGGCTTAAAGCGCGCCCGCTGGCATTGACAAAATTCGCCGCAGACCCTAAACTTTGGAGGTTCTGTGCTCTATGTTGGAGCGCGCAGGGAAGCGGTCTTTCCAACGATTTTGAAGGGCCTGTCTTCCGGCGTCACCCCCGTCTTGCGCAAATCAAGCGGGCCTTGCTTCAACGAGGAGCTGCAGAAGCCTCACTGGCGGGTAGCGGTTCGGCGGTGTTTGGAGTTTTCCCGAGCCCAGTGCAGGCGCGCCGAGCCGCTGTTGGGTTTCCGGACGATCAGACCTTTGTTTGCGAGACACTCTCGCGCGACAGGTACGTTCGTAAAATGCAGGGCACTCGTTAGCGTCGTTTTGTGTCCTCCGTTTGTCCTCGGTTGATCCGCAGCGTCTCCAAAGCTCCGAACCCGTTAGCTTTTGATCGTGAATCTGGGCCCAGAAGTGTGCCTGCCCTGAACATGGGCCGGCCGGAGCGCTAGCGTCGTGAACGACGACCGTTTCAAAATTTTCTCGGGGACCGCGAATCTGCCTCTGGCAGAGAGCATCTGCGCGCATTTGGGAGTCCCGCTCGGCAAGGCCAGCCTCGGACGCTTCAGCGACGGCGAGATCTACTTTCAGATTCTCGAAAACGTCCGCGGCGCCGACGTCTTCGTCGTCCAACCGTGCTGCTACCCCGTCGACAACCATTTGTTCGAACTGCTCCTGATGATCGACGCGTTCAAGCGCGCTTCTGCCTGGCGCATCACCGCCGTCCTTCCGTACTACTGTTACGCGCGCCAAGACCGCAAAGACAAGCCCCGCGTCCCGATATCAGCGAAACTCGTCGCCGACCTCCTGGAAACCGCGGGCGCGAGCCGCGCCTTGACGCTCGACTTGCACGCACCGCAAATTCAGGGCTACTTCGACGTACCGGTCGATCATCTCTACGGCTCTCCGGTCCTCGTCGAGCATTTCCGTCATTTGCATCTGCCGAATCTTACGGTCGTCTCGCCCGATGCCGGCGGCGTGGAGCGCGCTCGCTTCTTCGCAAAAAAACTCGACGCGCCTCTGGCCATCGTCGACAAGCGCCGCGTCGATGTAGACGTCAGCGAAGTCATGAACCTCATCGGAGACGTCCGCGGCCGCAGCACTTTGATCGTCGACGACATCATCGACACCGCAGGCACGCTGGTAAAAACCGCAGAAGCCCTCATTCGCGAAGGCGCAACGCAAGTCTATGCCGCGTGCACGCACGCCGTGCTTTCCGGCCCGGCCATCGAGCGCATCGCTAACTCGCGCATCAAGGAAGTCGTGGCCACGGATTCGGTCCCCCTCGGCGAAGCCGCCAAAGGCATGGGCAAAATCAAAATTTTGAGCGTCGCGGACCTGCTCGCCCGCGGCATTCGTTCGATTCACGAAGAAACTTCGATCAGCGAGCTGTTTATTTAGTAGGACAGACTTCAGTCTGTCGCCTTTGATTTTGATGAACTCCAAGTTTTCACGGAAGGAATGAAAGTATGGCTCAGACTCAAATCGTAGTAGAAGGAGCGCCCCGCTCCGATCGGGGCAAAAACGAGGCCAAGCGCCTCCGTCGCACGGGCAAAGTCCCCGCCGTTCTCTATGGCGGCAAAGGCGAAGCTATCGCGCTCGCGGTAAACACCAAGCAGGTCAGCGCGATTCTTCGTTCCGCCACCGGCCACAACACTTTGTTCCAGGTGGACCTCGCCGGCAAGCATGAACCTGCGATCTTGAAGGATTGGCAAGTCGATCCGCTCAGCGGCAACCTCCTCCACGTCGATCTTCTTCGCGTGGCCATGGACGTCCGCATGCGCGTCAAGGTCCCTGTGCACACCTTCGGCGAGCCCGCCGGCGTCAAGCAGCAAGGCGGCGTCTTCGAAGTCGTCACCCGCGAAGTCGAAATCGAATGCTTGCCCGCCGATATCCCGACCGAATTTAAAGTTGACGTCACCGGCTTGATGCTCAACGTCGCGCTTCGCGCCAAGGAGCTGCCGATAGACACCGCCAAGATGAAGTTGCTCACCGATCCCGAGCGCGTCCTGGCTCACGTCGTCGCTCTTAAGGTCGAAGAAGAGAAGCCGGTCGAAGCCGTCGCCGCGGACGCTGCAACGCCCGCCGAGCCCGAAGTCATCAAGAAGGGCAAGAAGGAAGTCGAAGGCGAAGAAGGCGCCGAAGGCAAAGCCGAAGCCAAGCCGGACAAAGCCGACAAGGGCGAAAAGAAGAAGTAGTGCAGCGCGTCCGCTGCTGCAGAGAGGCCTATGCGGCTCATCGTCGGTCTTGGGAATCCTGATCCGGAGTACCAATGGACGCCGCATAACCTCGGATTCATGGCGGTGGACGAACTGGCGAATCGCGGCGGCATTCGCGTCGAGCGGCCCGAAGGCAAGGCGCTCGTTGGCAAAGGCAAGCTTGCCGGAGAAGATGTCCTTCTCGCGAAGCCGCAGACGTACATGAATCTCAGCGGCATCTCGGTTCGCGAGCTGCTGCAAAAGTACGAACTGGGCCCCGCGGATTTGCTCGTGATGTGGGATGAAGTGCAGCTGCCTTTTGGAACGATTCGCATCGACCGCAAGGGCAGCGGCGGGAGTCACAACGGCGCGAACTCAGTGATTAGCGCCGTCGGGACGCAAGAGTTCTCGCGGATTCGATTGGGTTGCGGCCCGGATCATCCGGTCAGCAGCCGCAAGGAATTCGTGCTCCGACCGATGAGAAAGGCCGAGCTCGAAGAAGCCGCGGAGATGATCGGCAAAGCCGGCGATGCCGTGGAAATGATTCTCGGGAAGGGAATCGAGCCGGCGATGAACATTTTCAACCGGCGAAAACCGGCGGAAGCGGAAGAGCCGGAAAAAGAGTGAACCCGTTTTCTGGGCTGGCAGTAGGAAAAAAGTTTGCAGTGCCGCCGACTAAATCGGCGCAACGAGGAAAGAGGTCATCATGGAAGAGCGTCTGTACGATCTGATTTTTATCGCACGCCCGGCCACGCCGGAAGACGAAATCAAGAAAGTCATCTCCGGCATCGAGCACACTTGCGCCGAAAAAGGCGCAAAGATCGAGAAGACCGAGCACTGGGGTACGCGCAAGCTCGCCTATCGCGTCGCCAAGCACCGCGAAGGCATTTACGTCTACCAGCAGATTCGCACGAACCACGGCGAACTTATCGCCGAACTCGAGCGCCGTCTCCGCGTCCAGGACGTCGTCATCAAGTATCTGACCGTGCGTCTCGACGAAGATCTCAAGCGCCAGAAAAAACTCGGCGGCAAGCGCGAACAACGCGCCGCCCGCCGTCCGCGCCGCTCCGCACCCGCGTCGGCCCCGGCTTCGACGCCCGCTCTGGCTCCCGCTCCCGCTGCGGAACAAACAGCGGCCAGCTAATTTCGCTTTTCGAATTTCGCATTTCGCATTTCGATTTTTTTCGGTTCTAGAGGGAAAGGCAGGCTCGTATGGCAGAGGAACAGAAACAAGCACAGTCTCACAGTGGACCGCCGCGCCGCGAAGGCGGTGGCGGCCATGGTCCGGGCGGCGGGCATGGTGGTCCGCGCCGTGAAGGCGGACCGGGAGGCGGTGGTCCGGGAGGTCCCGGCGGCCGTCCACGCGGCAAGCGCCAGTATTTCCGCAAAAAGAAAGTCTGCAAGTTCTGCGTCGAGAAAATGGATTTCGTCGACTACAAACGCGCCGACATTCTTTCGCAATTCGTCCAGGAGCGCGGCAAAATTCTCCCGCGCCGCATGACCGGAGTCTGCTCCCGTCATCAGCGCTGGCTCGGCGTGGCCATCAAGCGCGCGCGCAACATCGCCCTGCTGCCGTTCGCAGGCAGCGCCGCCGGCACGCAAGCCCCGCGCCAGGTCGTTCCGCAGGCGCAGGGCGCTCACGGCGCGCCTGCTGCGCATCCAGCGCCAGCCGCAGCCGCGACGCCTGCTACTCATCCCGCCGCGCCAGCGGCCACACCCGCGGCGGCGCCGCACGTTCCTGCGGCAACCGCCGCACCCGAGGCCCCGAAGGCGTAGCTCACCTACGCCTGTGTAGGGGCGGGCTTCAGTGTAGGGGCGGGCTTCAGCCCGTCCCCCGCAGTTAGAGAGTCAAACGCGTCCACGCGTGATTTTTAGGAGCTTAGAGAGAGAACATGCAAATCATTCTTCAGGAAGACATCGAAAAGCTGGGCCACCGCGGCGACATCGTCACCGTCAAGCCCGGCTACGCCCGCAATTTCTTGCTGCCGCGCAAGCTGGCCGTCGAAGCCAGCGCCGGCAATCTCAAAGCCATCGAGCGCATCCGCACTTCGCTGGCCAAGAAAACCGCGACCGAACTGGATGCCGCGCACAAACAAGCCGAGCTTCTCAACGGCATCTCGCTGAATTTCAAGCGCAAGACCGGCGAGAACGACCAGATGTTCGGCTCCGTCACCACCGGCGACATCGCCGAATCCCTCGCCGCCCAAAATTTCAAAATCGACAAGCGCCAAATCCAAATCGCCGAACCCATCAAAGCCCTAGGCGAATACCCAGTAACAATCAAGGTGTTCCGAGACGTAACCGCCCAAGTCACCGTCCACGTCGCCAAAGAAGAATAACTCGAGCACGCAGCGCAAATTGTAGGGGCACGATTCATCGTGCCCTTTTTTTTGCGCGCTGACTAAAAATGGCACGCTAAATCTTTGTAGGGGCGCAATTCATTGCGCCCCTTTTTTTTACACTCAAAATATTTCCAAAAATGTTTTCAACATTTCCGAACTCATGCACAGCCTCGTGCATAAAATTTCGTTGACCTCTTCCTCCCCTCACCCCACAATGCGTTCACCGTCGAGCAACACACAGGGAAAACGTCGAGCCCAGCATAACCCTCGCGACCCGAAAAATATTTTCACCAACTAGCCGTGCAAGGGAATCTTGCGCGCGGAAAAGGCTTGTGCTAACGTAGGCGAAAGTAAAGCGAATTTGAAAATGGCCACCGCTCAAACCACTCTCGAAAAGCCCCTCCCCAATAATCTCGACGCCGAACGCTCCGTCCTCGGCGCCATCCTCCTCGACAACAACGCCCTCAACACCGCCATCGAAACTCTCCGCCCCGACGATTTCTTCCTCGATCAACATCGCCGCGTCTTCACCCAGATGATCGCGCTAGCCGAAGTCCAGCAAGCCATCGACCTCATCACGCTGACCGAAGAGCTTCACCGCCGCGGCGACCTCGAAGCTGCCGGCGGCGCGCCCTACCTCGCGTCGCTTGCCGACGGCATGCCGAAGGTTTCCAACGTCGAGCACTACGCCCGCATCGTCAAGGAAAAGGCGATGCTGCGCAATCTGATCCACACCACGCACAACATCCAGCAGCGCGCCTTCGAAGGCGAAGACGGCGCCGACATGATTCTCGACAACGCCGAATCTTCCATCTTCGAGCTCGCCGAAGACCGCGTCAAAGCCGGCCTCATCTCCGTCAAGGAAATCGTCCGCGACAATTTCGAGCGACTCGAAAAAATCTTCAAGGAAGGCAAGAGCATCACCGGCATTCCCACCGGCTACGTCGAACTCGATAAGCTCACCTCCGGCTTCCAGCCTTCCGAGTTGCTCATTCTCGCCGCGCGCCCGTCGCAGGGGAAAACCGCGCTGGCCTTGAACCTCGCCGAAAACATTGCCATTCGCGGGGGCCAGCCGGTCGCGATTTTCAGCCTGGAAATGTCCAAGGAGTCGCTCCTGCAGCGCCTCGTGGCTTCCGTGGCGCAGATCGACGCGCACAAATTCCGCACCGGCCATCTCAGCCGCACCGACTGGTCCAGCATGACGGAAGCGCTCGGCACCATCTCGAACGCTCCGCTGTGGGTGGATGACGCGGGCTCCATCAGCGTGCTGGAAATCGGCGCGAAGGCGCGGCGGCTGAAGCGCGACAAAGGCTTGTCCCTGCTGATCGTCGATTATCTTCAGTTGATTACGGCGCGCGGCCGCTTCGGCAATCGCCAGGAAGAAGTCGCCAGCATCTCCCGCGGCCTCAAAGGCCTCGCGAAGGAATTACAGATCCCCGTGCTGGTCCTCAGCCAGCTCACGCGCGCCCCGGAGCGCGACGAACGCGGCCCCCAGCTTTCCGACCTCCGCGAATCCGGCGCCATCGAGCAGGACGCCGACGTGGTCATGTTCATCTACCGCCCGCACTTCTTCAAAGCCGGCGCCAGCCCCGAAGAACGCGAAGAAACCGAACTCCGCATCGCCAAGCAGCGCAACGGCCCCACCGAAAACGTAAAATTCGTCTTCCGCAGCCGCCTAACCCGCTTCGAAGAAGCCGCCCCCGACGCCTTCTCCCAATTCTCCCCCGGCGATATGTAAGTTTTTGATAACATCCCTGTTCTGTTCGAGCCCAGGTGAGCAAAACGAAGCAAACTCGGCAAAAAGACATCTGCACCGTTCTCCGCAGACACTCGGGACAAAGAACGGTACTGGCGGTTGCGATCCCTGTTCTGGATGCTCACATTACGGCGACTAAGAACCAGGAAAGCTCCACGGGTCTGACCGAAAAGCAGATAGAAGCTGCTTTCAGAGAACTGACGTCTCGATTCATCAAGAGTGACTACCATTCAACTTACATCGATCGGCGGTTAGGTGCGCGCGGCTTTCTGACCCTGTCAAATGGGCGCTATAAGATCCGAAGTGAGCTTCTGAAGAACGTATCGCTGAGCGACTTGGAGGCGCTGCATGGCGAACTAGTCGGTTCCTTGGCTAGCGCATACGAGGAGCGGCAGGCGGTAATACAAAAACTCAAGGACGCGTGTTCGTTACCGAGAGAGCTGATTGAAGAGCGTTATGCCCTGGTTGGCGCATACCTGTCCCAGTTAACCGGAAATCGAGGCGAGATGTTCGAGGTCGTTTCGTTTGCCGTACTTCGTGAATACTTCCGCATCTTTGGTTTTTCCCTCCAGAGATTTTCAACAACCCACGCAAATGACGGAGGGATGGACTTCGTCGGCGGCGAGGCCATCTACCAAGTCACTACGGACGAGAGTAGCCAAAAGATTCAGAAGGACCTTGCAAAGGCCCCGGGAACGAAGCGCGTGCTTGTTCGTCCAACGCTAAACGCTGACATCGAGGGCCTAGGTCAAGGGGACGTTTTGGAAACAATCGAACTGAATGACTTATTGAATCATTTCATTTCTTGGCTGCTTGCCCGTGACAAGCGGTCCAAGCAGGCCCGCCATTTACAAGAGGTCTTGGAAACAGCGCTGAAAGAATTTCAGCGGGAGAATCGAGCCGAGAGACCGGAAGTTATTAATTAACGCGCAGAGGACAATGAAAAATGTGGCAATGCCCACGATGCAAGGCCAGCGTTCGCATATTCGCCGTACGGACCACTGTTATCGCATATCCCGACGGTACGGAGGTCGACGGTGACATGGAGTGGGACGGCTCAAACGAGGCCGAGTGCACATCTTGCGATTGGAAAGGCACCGCTGAGGAAGCATCAGCGGAATAGCGCGAGGCCGTCCCTTGGGAGCCCCCTAAACCGTTAAGACTACCGGTGGCTCAAGCTCCAAACATACACGTCAGGTGCCGCACTCTTGCGTTCTTTGCAAGGGTGCGGGTTTTGACTTCCGTGTTCCTGTCAGGCCGCGGAGAGCGCACTGATCGTAACGTAATATCCGTCTGGATCGCGGAGCGAGAACTCCTTGGTTTGCGTGTTCGGATTCACGTGCGGCTCCTCTTCGAGCCGAATGACGAGAGACCGTGCCCTTTGCAGCGCCAGGTCGAAATCATCGACACGGAAGAACAACAGGAGCCCGTTGCCGGGTGCCGCGTGATCGGGGCTTATCAAAGAAGGATGCTCGTGGGCGCCCCACGCATGGAGGCAGAGCAAAACAGTTCCATCGGAATCGAGGATTTGCGCAAAATAATCATGGGCAGGAAGCGTAGCCGGCTGACCGAACAGCGTCTGATACCATTTGAAGCTGCCCGGCACGTTGCCCACCCCTATGATCGTCCATGTGCGCTTCACCGGGCCCCCTCTGCGGACTAATTCTTGTTAGACCGACCTGGATACAACCGGTCATCCCAGAACTTGCCGTACCATTTTATGCCGGATGCGGGTGCCGCACTCTTGCGCATTTTGCAAGGGCGCGGCTTTTGATCTTCGACGCCCATTAGATACCAAGCCCACGAACCCCGGTTATTTCTTTTTGCTCTCCCGGCTTCGTAGCAACGATCGCTTCTCCGTGAACTCTGTGCTCTCTGTGGACTCTGTGTAAAAATCCCCACGCTCTCCTCCTCAAGCCCATCCGGATTGACTTCGCCCGAGCCAGGATGAGCTGAAGGCCACAGTGAGCTTAACCCGTTTAGAATCAATGTTTACGCCAACCCTTCGCAAGTGTTGTATCTAAAGGACTTACGGGCGTCGTAAGTCCTTTATCAGCAACACTTACAAGAAAACGGGGGGTGGCTTTTGACAAGTCACACCCGCTCTTCCTCAGGCCTCCCACTTGCATAGCAAGGGGTTGTCTTTCTCGCGGCATCCAATGTGGCTGTCGGCTCCCAGCCTCCGGATGGCGTAAACTATTTTTTCCGGAAGGCTCATGGCTCGCACACAGAAAACTCCCCGCAAGGAAGTCCGGCGCCCCGTTTGGGCGGAAGTGGATCTTGGCGCACTGGCGGAAAACTTCCGCGCGATTCGCAAGTTCGTGAATCCGCCGGAAGAAAAGCGCAAGTCGCCGCGCAAAATTCTCTGCATCGTGAAGGGCAACGGCTACGGGCATGGCGGCCCGCAAGTCGCTAAGGCTCTGGAGAAAGCCGGCTCGGATTGGTTTGGCGTTACGTGCACCGAAGAGGGCATTGCCGTACGCGAAGCCGGCGTGCGCAAGCCCGTGCTTGTTCTGACTAGCTTTTCACCAGGCGAAGAATCGCGCCTGATCGAACACAATCTGACGGCTGTCGTGCATCGATGCGAGCAGCTGAAGCAACTCGATCGCGCTGCCGCTCAATTTCTTTCCAAAAAAGGCGCCAAGAGGAGCGGCGCAAACGGCGGCAAACGCGTTTCGTTCCATCTTAAGATGGATACGGGCATGAACCGCCTCGGCATCGCGCCCAGCGATGTGGACTGTTTCGCGGGCCAACTCGCCAAGTGCAAACATTTGGAGCTGGGCGGAGTGTTCACGCACTTCGCTTCTTCCGAAGTTTTGACCAACACGCGCGTCGGCGAACAAACACGCCAGCAAGAAGAGCGTTTTCATTCGGCTCTCGATCGTCTGCGTGCGCTAGGCATAGATCCCGGTATCGTTCATCTGGCCAATAGCGCCGCCATCGCCACGCGCCCCGAAACCTGGGCCGACATGGTTCGTCCCGGCGCGATTTTGTACGGCTACCATCCGGGCTACGATCCAGTCGAGCTCCGTCCGCAAATCGAAGCGAAGCTGCCGCTCAAGCCGGTGATGAGCTTACGCACACGCATCATCAATGTGCGGAGCATTCCGGAAGGCGCGGGCGTCGGCTACAACGAAACCTTCATCGCCAAGCGCCCAACGCGCATCGCCGTTCTCGCTGCGGGGTATGGCGACGGCATTCACCGCTCGCTCGGAAATCGCGGCAGCGTCCTCGTGCGCGGCACGCTCGCTCCCCTTGTTGGCATCATCTCCATGGACGTCACCATGATCGACGTTACCGACGTTCCAGGAGCCGAAATCGGCGACGTCGTCACGATCTACGGCAGCGACGGCGAGCACGTCCGCCCCGCCAATGTCATCGCGCGCAGCATCGGCACCGTGACGTCCGATCTTCTCTGCGCGGTGAGCCAGCGCGTCCCGCGTCTCTATTTCAAGTAATGGATACTTCGTATCCCTCTTATTCATCTTTCAATATCGCCTTGACTCTTAAATGTTCGCGGAGTATATAGACCGCGAGGAGTCGAGGTTGCCTCCTCGTCCCGCACCGGTTTGTGCGCCCCGCGCCGGAGGGAATGCGGCACCGATTTTGCAGTGATCGATTTACTGTGAGGTCGTATGAGCCGTTCCGTTCCTGAAGTGCAGCGTATTGCGAATTCAGGTTCCTCGCCCGCCTCGAATTCTGTCCCCCAAGAGCGGCAAAAAAGAGCGGCCTTCCCGCAAGGGATGGGCGTGGAATTCTGGCTCGTTCGTTTGTTCATCACTGCTTGCACGACCGCGCTCTGTTACAAGCTCGCGCCTTTTGGTTTGCGCGGGCTGCCTGCGGCCGGCGTTGGCTTCCTTCTGGCGCTGGTGATTTTGCTGGCTGAGCTGCGGCTGCGGCGCGCGGAAATCGGTGGATTGCTTGGCGGGGCGGTGGGCACGGTGCTCGGCATGTTCGCAGCCCTCCTCGTCACGCTTGTCATCTCGCGCACGAACTTGCCGGAACCCACCAAGTCTTTCCTCGAATATACAACGCTCTTCGCGTTCGCCTATCTGGGGCTGGTGCTCGGTTCCGAAAGAGGCGGCGAGCTGAACGCCACCTCGGCAGCCGGAATTATTTCCGGACAGCAAGCGGCCCCAGAGCTGGTAAAGCTTCTCGACACCAGCGTGCTGATCGATGGGCGCATCGCCGACGTTTGCGAGGCGCACTTTCTCGATGGGGTGCTTGCTGTGCCGCAGTTCGTGCTGCACGAATTGCAGCTGGTCGCCGATTCTGCCGATGCCCTGAAGCGTCAGCGCGGACGCCGCGGCCTCGAAGTGCTGCAGCGCATGCAAAAGATGCCGCACGTGGATGTGCGCGTCCTGGAGCAGGAACCGTCTCAGGCGGACGACGTCGACCACAAGCTGGTGGAACTGGCTCGGCGGATGGGCGCGAAGATTGTGACCAACGATTTCAATCTGAACAAAGTAGCCACGGTGCAAGGACTCGCGGTGTTGAATGTGAATCAGCTCGCCAACGCGCTGAAACCCGTTGTGTTGCCGGGCGAGCCGATGCGCGTGCTGATTTTGCGCGAGGGCAAGGAACCCAATCAGGGCGTTGCGTATCTGGACGACGGCACCATGGTAGTCGTCGACGGCGGGCGGCGCTTGATCAACAAGAGCGTCGATATTCAGGTGACGTCCGTGCATCAGACGACTGCCGGGAAAATGATTTTTGGGCGGTTGGATGACCGGCAGGAACCGGCGGCGTCCGCGCCTCGACAATCGGCGGCGGCTGCCGGTGCAGGCGGCCGTGGAGAGAGCTTGGGCAGCGCGCGCGGTGCGATCTTCCCCGAGCCTGACGCGGATTAACGTAGATTAGCTGCGCACAGGATTAGCGACGCACTCTCCACACGCAATATGTAAGCGAGCTCTTCGAAGAGAGCATTTTCCTCGAGCCACAGCAGGTGGGCGCGCCCATTTTCCGCGATCCGCGACTCGCCTGACACCCCGGCTTGAGGTACACTCTGAAGTTTACGGCCTGCACGATTTTCCCATCCGGGTGGGCCGCGCCTACAATGAGCCGCATTGCCGCCATTCTTCCCGCTGCAGGTCTCGGCACGCGCATGGGCGCTGAGACGCCGAAGCAGTTTCTCGAGTTGGAGGGCACGCCGATACTGATTCACAGCGTGCGCCGCATCGCTTCGTGCCCTCTCGTCACGGATATTATTGTCGCAACGCGCGCGGACGTCGTGGAGTCGCTCCAGGAACGAATCCGCGACGAGCGCTACATGCAATCTGTCCGCGTCGTGCGCGGCGGGGATTCGCGGCAGGATTCCGTGGCGCTGGCACTCAACGAAGTCTCCAACGACACGGAAATTGTGCTGGTGCATGACGCGGTGCGGCCTTTTGTCACGCGCGAACAGATCGCCCGGGTGATTGAAGAAGCACGCCGCTGCCAGGCCGCGATTCTCGGCATTCCTGCGATGGACACGGTAAAAGAAGTGAAGCGCGCCAGCTTGCCCGAAGATGTTGCGCTCATCATTGGGACCATTCCGCGCGAACGCGTCGTGCTCGCGCAGACGCCGCAGGCGTTTTCAACGAAGCTAATCAAGGAAGCGTTTGCGCGCGCGCAGGCGGATGGCGTCAACGCCTCGGACGAAGCCGGCCTCGTCGAGCGCATGGGCCACGATGTGCACGTGGTGCTCGGCTCGGAGCGCAACATCAAAATCACGAAGCCCGCCGACATGGAGCTGGCGCGCTTCTATCTCGAACAAGAGCGTCGCAAGCCGTGAGCGTGCGCTGCGGCATCGGGTACGATCTGCACCGGCTTGCGGAAGGGCGCAAGCTGATGGTCGGCGGAATCGAGGTTCCGTTCGATAAAGGTCCCGTCGGCCACTCGGACGGCGACGTATTGGCGCATGCGATTTGCGATGCGCTGCTCGGCGCTGCCGGCCTTGGCGATATTGGCACGCATTTTCCCGACTCCGATCCGAAATGGAAAGGCGCGAACAGCCTGCTCTTCCTGGAACATGCGCGAAGACTGCTCGATGAAAAGCTGTTCGTGATCGAGCATGTGGACGCGGTTGTCGTCCTGGAGAGACCCAAGCTGGGGCCGCACTTCCCAAAAATGCGCGAAGCGCTAGCGAGGGCTCTCAGCGTCTCCGCCGAGCACATTCATTTGAAAGCCAAGACTAACGAAGGCGTCGACGCTGTGGGCCGCGGCGAAGCCATCGCCGCGCACGTGGTCGCGACCCTTTCGCAAAGCTAGTCATGTTGCTGCACTCAAGTCATCACGCAAACGTGCGGTAGAAATTCCCGATGCCTCCGGAAGAAACTCCACATCTTAGTCCGAGCGCGAACGCCACGAGTCCGTCCACGGCGCGCGATGTGGCCGAAGTGTTGCGTGAGCGAGGCTGGCTGCTCGGCGATGCCTCGCCCGCGCAAATTGCCTGGTGCGAACGAGCGGCTGCGCTGCTCGGTCCGCAGGTTTCGGAGCGGAACACTCTCGCCGAATTGCTCTCTCTCGTCTTTCGTTACGACGCCAACGGACTGCTCAGCAAGGTCGAGAGCCACGCCGTACTGGCTCGTTATGCGGCTCGCGAGGTGCTGCGGCATCTCGCGCTTCTTTTGCTCGAAGGCGCTCCGCTGACCACCGAGCGATTCAAGGAGATCATTGGCGCATTGAAAGACCGCGTCGGCTTGAGCAGCCGCGAGATCTTTCACCCCATTCGTCTGGCGTTGACCGGGCGAGCGGGCGAAGGAGAACTGGATCGCGTGATTCTGCTCATCGATGAAGCCGCCGCTGCTTCCTTCGCGCACCCAGTGAAGTCAGCGCGGGAGCGTATTCTGGAATTCTGCGCTTCGCTGGACTGAACGCGCGTTTAGGGCCTTCATTCCTTGCTGTCAGCTCCCGGCTGTCAACTGTCCACAATCGCCTGTAAACTATCTCCCCGATGGACAAGCTCACCGGCATTCACGCGATTCGCGAAGCGCTCGACGCGGGGCGCCCGTTCGATCGCATCCTGATTGCGCGCGGCCGCCAGGACACGCGTGTCGAAGAAATTGTCCAGCTGGCGCGGGCGCGGGATATTCCTGTTCGCTTTGAAGACCGCGGCCAGCTGGATCGTCTTGCCAATTCGAAAGATCACCAGGGAGTCGTCGCGCTGGCAGCCGCGCGCGCCCCCGCGACGCTGGAAAGCATTCTCGCCTCGGCAAACAAAGGCGCGGATCACGGAAGTAAAGGACTCATCGTGCTGCTCGATGGCGTGGAAGATCCGCACAATCTTGGCGCGATCATCCGAACCGCGCTTGCAGCGGGAGCGCATGGCGTAGTGATTCCCGATCGCCGAGCCGCCGGACTTACCGACACGGTCGCGCGCGCTTCCGCTGGCGCAATCGCGCACTTGCCGATCGCGAAAGTCACCAACCTCGTGCGAACCATGGAAGAACTGAAGGAAGCGGGCTACTGGCTGATCGGCCTGGACGAGGAAGGCGACAAAAGTTACACCGAAGTGGACTATACATCGCCGGTGGGCATTGTGCTCGGCGGCGAAGGAAAAGGTCTGCACGACCTGACGCGAAAGCGTTGCGACTTTGTTGTGTCGCTGCCTACGACCGGCCCCGTGAAATCCCTCAACGTTTCGGTGGCCGCCGGCGTGGTCCTCTTCGAAGTCTTCCGCCAGCGCCACACCAAGTAGCTTTGTGGGCGAATTTCCAGCAGCTCAACTATATATCTGCTCGGGCCATGGAATAGCCGCGAAGGCTTAGAATTGCAGCGAATATCAGACTAAGTACTCCAACAACCGCCCACGTGTCCCAATGAAACGGGTGGAGAAGTGGAACGGAGTACTCGCCTTTGAATATCCACCGGTAAGGCCCTGGCATCAGGATGTAAAGGTAAATGGGAACACAAAGTAGCGTTGCCGCAAGGGCGATCGCGGCGGCAGTTCGACGAAGAAAGAAAACCAGAACCGATGCCGCCAAAAAAAACAAGGAGCCAAGATCCGCCATTTTGAGCAGCGGCGCGGTAAGCCAACCGCCGCTGAATTCCGAAGCCCCGAAATCACCCAGATGAATCCAGAGCACGGCTACGCAACCGAGGTATGCAACCGCGCGCCACACTGTTTCTCTCGGGAGTTTTCCCATTCAGCGTTCTCAGCCAGAAATCCGAATGTCACCTGCCGGGCAAGATTCAGAATCAAAGGTTACTTGTCGTATTGAATCAGCGAGAAGATATCCAAGCCGTTGAGTTTCGAACGGCCGTTCAGGAAGGTTAGTTCCACGGCGAAGGCTGCGCCTTCGACTTTTGCGCCGAGCTTCTCGATTAACTTTGCGGTGGCGGCGGCGGTGCCGCCCGTGGCCAGCAAATCGTCACAGATAATCACGGTTTGGCCTGGCTTGACCGCGTCTTCGTGAATTTCGAGCGTGTCTGTGCCGTACTCGAGCGCGTAGGAAATGCTGGCGGTTTTCGCGGGCAACTTTTTGGGTTTGCGGACGGGGACGAAGCCAGCGCCGAGCCGGTAGGCCAGGGCGGGAGCAAAAATAAAGCCGCGCGCTTCGATACCGGCGACGACATCGATGGTGCGCCCTTTATAGTGGTCGCAGAGGCGGTCGATGAGCATATGAAACCCCTGCTTGTCCTTCAGCAGAGTCGTCAGGTCGTAAAAAAGAATCCCTGGCTTGGGATAATCCGGCACTTCGCGAATCAGCTTTTTCAAATCATCCATTCGGACAGCTCCTGCTCGTCATCTTTCGATCGCGAGTTTTATTCAAGCGTCAGGCTCGATCGCAAATCCATTTTCGTGCAGCGAGTTGGGCTGCGCTTCTTCTTCGCGAACGCCGGAGACGCTGGAAAATCGCGGCCCCTGTTCGAGCGCGCGCTTCATGGCCTCGAGTTGCGCGGGAGATCCGACGGCTAGCACTTCGACTCGGCCATCCTGGAGATTTCTCGCGTAGCCGCCGACACGCAGCTTCTCCGCCTCGCGCTGCACAAAGAAGCGGTAGCCTACGCCCTGTACGATGCCCGAGACAAAGTAGCGCCTGGTTTGTTTTTCGTCGCGCACAAACTTCGGAATTGTAGCAGAGAGCTATCGCATTGGGTGGCGCGGGTTGGGTGACAGTTTTCGAGCAGGGCAATTGGACGGCTGCGAAAGCGGCAGCAGAGCTGCCGCGCTCCACGAAGTGCGCTAAACTCAGGCAGGTTCGCGGGGCGCATGAAGCTGCTTTTTGGCGCTCCAGGCGCATCCTACTCGATATGAAATCGCAAGCCGATCATCACCGCGGCCACCATTGCCGGGGCATTCTGCTTTGCGCAACGTTTCTCTGTGCGGTTGCCTTCGCGCTTCTCGCAAGCCGCACCGTGGCCGCGCAGCAGGGGCCGCTGACGCCTCCGCCGGAACACGATGTACACCGCGTGGGCACGGAACCCGTTCCTCCGGCGCCGCCTTCCATTCCACCGGAAGAGATCATCAAGCGCTTCTCGCAAAAAGAAGATCAATACATCGTTGCCCGCGCGGGATACACATATAAAAAGACGGTCCGGCTTGAAGAGTTCGGCCCGGACGGCAAACCGTCGGGGCAACTTTTGCTGGTGATGGAAGCGAAGCCCGGAGCCGACGGAAAAATCTACGAGAAGACCGTGGAGCGCCCGCAATCGACTCTGCGCTATCTGGAGATGGGGCCGGAGGACTTTCAGTCGCTGGCACGCATGCCGGCGTATGCACTCACCACGGCCCAACTTGCGAAATACAATCTGAAATATTTGGGCAAAGAACTCGTCGATGAGATCAACTGCTACATTTTTCAGGTGAAGCCCAAAGCGGTCGAGCGCGCGCATTATTATTTCGATGGAATCGTGTGGGTTGACGACGTGTACCTGGAAGTTGTGAAGACGTATGGAAAGTGGGTCAATGATTTGGGGGACACGCGCTCGGCCACCATGCCGTTCAATATTTTTGAGACGTATCGCGAAAATGTCGATGGCAAGTATTGGCTGCCGAACTACCTGCGTTCGGATGACACGCTCAATCTGAAGGATCTGAATGTGCCAGTCCGCCTGGTGATCAAATGGACGGACTACAAACCGGTGTCAGCCGCGCCGGTGGCAGCGCCCGCCACGCCACAAGCGCCGGCTGCGCCTGCAAAGCCAACGCCCTAGGGCTGCGTATGCTCGGTTGCGACGGCGGGCCGGGCAAGCCCGGCCCCTACAGGAGATCGGCCAAGACTCTTCAAGAGTTCGGACAAGCCCAGCCCCTACAGGCGATCGGCTAGCTGCAAAGGCTATTCAAGACTTCGGGCAAGTCGCGGATCGATTCGAGCAAAAAATCCGGGCGTGCCGCGCGCAACCTTTTCTCTGTGGGAAACGGGCCGAGAACTGCGATGGCACGCACGCCGGCTCGTTGAGCCATTTCCAAATCTTCGGGCGAGTCGCCCACGTAGACGCACGCGGAGGGCTGCAAAGAAAGTTGCCGCAGGGCCAGCCGCAGGGGCTCCGGATGCGGCTTCTTTTGCGCGGTGTCTCCGCTGCAAACGCGCGTTCCAAAGATGCGCGTAAGCCGGAACTCGCGCAATTGCCGGGTGACACGGTCGCGGTCGCCGCTGGTGACCAAACCCAGATGATGCGCGCGGGCCAGCCGGGTCAAAACCGTTCGCGCGCCGGAGATCAACTTTGGCGAGTGCTTCGCATACTGAGCGCGCCACGCGCGGTCCGCAGCGTCCCAACGGGCACGCGGCAATTTCGCAGCGCGATAGACGCGGTACCAATTTGGCGAATAATGCCGCGCCAGTTCTTCCAGTCCCCACGGAATGCCCATCTCGCGAAACATCGCCAAATACGCCGCGGAGTCTGCGGCATAAGAATCGATCAGAGTGCCATCCCAATCGAATAGAACGCCCTGCAAATTATTGTTTTTTACGCGGGCCATCGGACTTAGAGTAACAACAAAGACTGGCATTCGCATCTTCCGGCCCGGCTCGAGAAGCAGATTCCGCGCTTCGCGCGGAATGACAGTCCAAGTTTTTTCGTTTTGGGAATTTTCGAAAACCATCCACATATTTCCACAGACAGGCCCCTTACCAGTACGGATGCGGCGTTTGTAGAATAGGCGAAGCATTGTTATTCGGGAGGCTCTCGATGCTGTTCGCTACCGTGTCGCGCGGGAAAAAACGAGGAACGCGCTTGCTTCCGCATCGCTTCAAGGACGACCGCTACCATGTCCAACTGGGCAAAGAAGGACCCTATATTCCGGTGACGGATTCGCGCGACATTCCATCGTACCTCGCCAACGGGTATTCGCTGCACATGAGCGACCGAGCGGACAGCCACACGCCGACGCTGATCAGCCCGCAGTCGATCCGGGGCTGGAGCAGAAATTCGCAGGATCTGTTCTTCATCTCTCGCTAGGACTGACAAGGCTTTTCCACAGCAGTGCTACGTGCGAGCGGAAAGTTCCTCTACTGCTTCGCATCGAACAACGACTATTTCCGCGAAGCATGCTAGCTGATTTTTAGGGAGCCAGGAATCAAGGACGGAGAAATCGGGAAGGCACGCCGTCATCGCGGTCGAACTGCACGTCGTCGAAGGCAGCCGCGACTCCGTACCACCCAGGCATCGCCGCGGGTTCGATGCGCTGCACTCGCGCCGCCGTAACGATGACCACGCTACCATGCCCCATGGGACGGCTTACCAGCACGATCTCCAATTCGATTTGCGCGCCAACCACAATTTCCTTGGGGCAAAGAAAAAACACTCCGGTCGAACTGATGTCGCGAGTGACGAGTGTTACGGGGAAGTCTTCCGCGCGTGAGCCAACTCTTCGCAAGCGAAGGGGAAGCTTGAGGGAAGCGCGCGGATATTCGCGTTGTTCGCGGTTCACGCCCACGGCGTGGGTGGGCACGCGCACAAAACGCCTCGGCTGACCCGGAGTAAGCAACGGCGTCACGCGTAACGCGGGGACGCGAACCGGTCCGACCGCCGCTTCCTGCGCCGGCGGCGCCAGTTTTACGATTGTCGCTTCTGTTTCCCCTGAACGAAGGGGTATTGCGCGTTTCGTCGCGCCCATCTCGCCCTCAGAGATGCCACTGCGTCGCTGCCAAAACTGGCCCAACTGCACTTGCTGTTGTTCTTAACCAAGTCCCCCGACTTGGTGAGCGGGTGGATAAAATGCCACTTCAGCACTCGCGCGTCAACCTGTGGAAAACACGCGAAGTGTCTTAACCTCAAACACTTGGTAATAGTACCATGCGTTGTAATGCGCCTCTCTCCATGCCTTGTGGAATAAGTCTTCCAATATGGCGCTCGACACTTTGCGGAGCTACGCTTACCTTACTTCATTAGGCTCCGCGGAATGTCCACACCCATCGTCCAACCATCCACAAGCAAAGGTGTCTCTGTGCCTCAGGGGCATGCCACCGCAAAGCGCGATGCCATCCTGCTTATCGCCGCGTTTGCGGCGGTTTATCTCATCTGGGGCTCGACGTATCTTGCCATTGCCGTCGGCATCGAGTCGTTCCCGACGCTTCTGCTCCCCGCTTCGCGTCATCTGACCGCCGGGCTTGTGCTTTACCCAATCCTGCGGTGGAAGACGGGGATTCGGCCAACACCTGGCCAGTGGCGCACCGCAATCATCACTGGATTGCTGCTGCTTCTCCTAGGCAATGGAGGGGTCTGCTTGTCGGAGCGCACCGTTCCCTCGGGCGTGGCTGCCTTGCTGGTCGCGCTTGTGTCGTTCTGGATGGTACTCTTGGATTGGCTTCGGCCGGGAGGGCTGCGGCCCGTTCCCCGGGTTGTGGCGAGCCTAATCCTTGGGTTTGGCGGATTGGTCCTGTTGGTAGGCCCAGCGCATCTGGGAGGCTCGGAGCGCGTCAATCCCGCCGGCGCGGGGATTCTCTTCGTTGCTTCCTTCGCATGGGCCTGGGGCTCGATCTATTCGAAGCACAACGACCTTCCCAGTTCGCCAATGCTGGGTGTGGCCATGCAGAGCCTGGCGGGCGGCACCGCTCTCTGGATAGTCGGATTGCTCGCCGGCGAGGGCCGCGAGCTGCATCTCGGCGCGGTCACCGCGCGTTCCTGGATCGCGCTAGCGTATCTGCTCGTGTTTGGGACGGGGATCGGTTTTACAGCCTATGTGTACATCCTGAAGAAGAGCACAGCGGCGCGTGCGGGCACGTATGCTTTCGTCAACCCCGTGGTTGCGCTATTTCTGGGCTGGCTTGGGGCGGGCGAAACCATCACTCTGCGCACAGCCCTGGCCGCGGCTGTGATCCTCACCGCCGTTTTGCTTGTGATTACCGCTCCGCACAAAAATCCGGCCGAGGCCGCGGAAGTCCTGCCGAACCCAGGCGAGGCTTGAGCGGAGCCCTAACCCGGTTTCCAAGAGCGTCCTGAACGTCGAATCCCGATCGCACTTTGCCGCGCCTTTCCGGATAGATTTGATTTGAGCGCTGCGTTATTTTCGTAGCATGGAAACGATGAACGATTCGAACGATAGCGCTGTCATGCAGGTGTCGCCTCGCAAAGCGGCACAATACTGGCGCGCGACGCTGGAACGCGACGCGCGCGCGGACGGCAAATTTGTGCTGGCGGTGCGGTCGACTCATATATATTGCCGCCCGTCTTGCCCGGCCCGGCGTCCGCTGCGGCAAAACGTGATGTTCTTTCACACGGGAGAAGAAGCGGAACAACAAGGCTTCCGCCCTTGTATGCGCTGCCGCCCAAATGAGGTTGCCGCCTCGGCTGCGCTCGTGGCGCGCGCGGCAAAATACCTTTCGCAAACCTCGGAAGACGGCTTGCGCCTTTCTGAAGTCGCGAGGCAGCTCCATTCGAACGCCGGCACACTTCGCCGCGCGTTTCGCCAAGTCACCGGCCTTACGCCGCGCGAGCTCGCGGAAGCACTGCGCGTGAAGCGCTTCAAAGCTTTGTTGCGCGCCGGAAAAAACATCACCGACGCGCTGTACGAAACCGGCTACGGTTCATCCAGCCGCGTCTATGAACGCAGCAACGCACAACTGGGAATGACGCCGGCAACTTATCAAAAGGGAGGAGAGGGTATGAAACTCGAATACACCATCGCAAAGTCGCCGCTCGGAAAAGTCTTGGTCGCCGCCACCGAACGAGGGGTTTCCGCGGTCTATCTGGGCGACGCGCAAAACAAGCTTGTCGCGGAGCTGCGCGAAGAATATCCGTGCGCGGAAATTTCGGCTGCAACCGGCGGCGCAGAGCGCTGGGTCCGCGAAATTGTACAGCGCATCGAAGGCAAACCGGCGCAAGTCGATTTGCCGCTCGATCTGCAGGCAACGGCCTTTCAACGGCGTGTCTGGCAAGAGCTGCAGCGCATTCCACGCGGAACGACCCGCACCTATTCGCAAGTGGCACGCGCGCTCGGAAGTCCCAAGTCCGTACGCGCCGTGGCTCGCGCCTGCGCCACCAATCCGGTTTCGATTGTGGTGCCGTGCCACCGTGTGATTCGCGAAGACGGAAACTTGGCAGGCTATCGATGGGGTCTCTCGCGCAAGCAAAGACTGCTTGCCACGGAACGCGCTGCAGCGGAGTAAATCAAGAAGTCAGAGCCCATTGCGCAGAAGGAAGCTGCACGGTCTGAACAATCACGCGGAAAAGAGTGACCGATTTGCAAGTCACGCTTACGCGTGGGGCTTCTCGTGGCTCGCGTTCTTCGGCCAATCCTGTTTGAACTTGGAATCGTTGATCTTGAGATTCTTCATCATGCCGGTGTAGTGAAACAAAATATAGTCGCCGGAGCCGGTCTCATAAATCTTCTGTTGAATGGGCAGCCAGGAAGCTTCGTCGATCCACATCTGAATGCGCGTGATCTGGCTGCGAACCTGGTCGGCTTTCGGCGTCAGCTCGACTACGACGGTTTTCCGGTTGTCGAATTGTTCTTCGCCGGTAACGGTCACGAGATAGCTCTTTTTGAGATCTTCACTCTTCGTGCCGAAGCCGAGTCGAATGTATTGATCCACCATCGCACGATTTTTGCCGAGGTCGTACTCTTCCACGCGATTGAGCTTGGGGTTGTATAGGAAGAGGGAATCGCCGGTGCGCAAAATCGTTCGCGCTTCGGGTTTTGTAAACTCGATGCGCATCTTTTGATCGTGACGGACCCAGATTTGTCCCGTCTCGGTCGATTTATCCTCCACCACAGCGGTGTATTTTACATTTTCGATGTCGGCGGTGAGGCTGCGGAAGTCCTTTGCGGATTTATCCATCATGCCGAGCACGCCCTCGGTCGTCCACTTGGCGGCGGTTTGCGCGGCGCTCGCGCCCAGGGCGATGGCCGTCGCGGTAAGCGCAAGAAGCAAGGAAAGAAAATGCCGGTTGGTCAATAGAAGCCCCTATAGCTGCTCGAACTTATGGCTGGTCAGGTTCCTTCAAATCCTAGCATATACAGACGCCGGGACAGCGCCAACGGTTACTCGGAGAGAAGATGCAGGCCAGCCCTGGAGGTGGTACGGCTGTTGATGATTGGCTGCACCGGCTGGCCGACCAGGGGCGGTTTCGCGCAGCGCTAATAGTGGATTTCAACGTGATAGGCGATGACCGTGCCTTTTTCGTCGCGCACCGGATCGATCTTGGCAATCGTGAAGCGCTTGTTACGAAGTTCAGGCAGCGATTTCTGCAGCGCGTTGTGCAGCTCATTTTCGAGTGCCGGCGTTTGCTCCGGAGGCGCCAGTATCCGCGCATCGACGCGGTACGTTTTGTTTGCGCCTTCCTCGTTGACAAGCACGACTTCGCCAGGGGCGGTCGCGGGAAGGCCCATCTGCGGCTGATCGTGGAACCAAGCGCGCGGTGTAGCCAGAACAAAAATCAAAATGAGGATGACCGCGGCGTCATACTGCCACGTGCCGCGCTCATAGGCCCAGAAAAACGTCTTCGATAGAATTTGTCCGAGACTCGCCATCTCAGTCCGCAGGCACTCCGTCGACAATCACGCCATCCCGCATGTGCACCACACGGTCAAAGTACGCCGTGGCTTCGGGATTGTGCGTAATCATGACGATGGTTTGCCCTAAATCCTTGTTGAGCTGCCGGAGCATCTGTAGCACCACTTCCGAGTTTTTTGAGTCCAGATTGCCAGTAGGCTCGTCGGCCAGCAGAATTTTAGGTTCGTTGATGATTGCGCGTGCAATCGCTACGCGTTGCTGCTCGCCTCCGGACAGCTCCGAAGGCTTATGTTGCAGGCGTCCGCCAAGCCCCAACAAATTCGTTACCACTTCAAAGCGGTGGGGGTCAAAACCGTCGCCGTGAATGAATTGGGCGATGGCGATGTTGCCTTTGGCGCTGAGCGTTGGCAGAAGATTAAAGCGCTGGAAGACAAACCCGATTTTGCTCCGCCGCAGTTTGGTCCGTTCAGCGTCGCTCATGGCCGTCAGATCGTTGCCGTCCACCAGGACGCGGCCCTTGCAGGCCTGCGCCAGCCCGCCAATCACGTAGAGTAGAGAAGATTTTCCGCAGCCGGAAGGCCCCATCACGGCCACGGATTCCCCGGGCGCCACGGCGAAGTTCACGCCACGCAGCGCAGGGACGTCCACTTTCCCTGCGCGGTAGAGCTTCCACAGGTTTTCAGTTTTAAGTATCGGCTCCAAGCTCGTTTTTCCTGGGACAATCAGCCCTTCGGCAGGTTGTTGTATTGTAGCTGCGATTGCCATCTGTGCCTAGCCGCTGCGCCCTCCTGCGGCCGTTTCTCCCTTTTGAATCGTAGGATACTTTCGCGTTTCGGGTCTCTTTCGCCTTGGTCCGCCAATCAGTCGTAGGAAAGTGCTTCGACTGGGTCCTTCTTGCTTGCCACCCACGCCGGATAGCTGGCGCCGAGCATCGCTCCCACCAGGGCAATTGCTCCCGAACGAACAATCCACAGCGGCGTGATATCAATGGGCAAGGTGGGGAAACCCGCGTGAAACGCGGCGCGCACCACGTAGCTCAAGCCGATCCCTGCCAGAATTCCCAACAAGCAAAGCCCGGCGGACTCCGTCAGCAACGCGCGAACGATGAAGACGCGGCCCGCCCCGAGCGATTTCAAAACGCCGATATCGCGCGTGCGTTCGAGCACGGTGGTGTACATCGTCAAAAAGATTACGAGCAGTCCAATGGCGACGGCCAGCGAGATCATGGCGTCGATAAACGTCTGCAATCCCGGAATGTTCGTCGAAGTCATCAGCGACATCATGGCGCTCAGCGGACGGACCGTGTACCCCGGGAGAAGGTGGCGAATCTCGTCCATCACATCGTCGGTGTGCTCAGGACGCGTACACTTTAGCCAAAAAATCGTGGCTTTATCCGGCGCGCCGACCAAATCTTGCAGCGTCGCCAGGGGAACGAAGAGCCGCGCGCCTTTTCCGTGCTCGATGACGGCCGCCACATGCCAATCGTGGTTCAGCAGTTTATACGTGTCGCCGACCTTGATGTGCTTCGCTTCGGCTGCCAAGTCGTCCACCAGCAGGTCGTCCGGCCCCTCCATGTCATGCCCCTGAAGAAAAACAAAGCCGCCGGAAACCGCGCGGAACGTATCTGGATCGATCCCATAGACCACGTCCACGCCACCAGTCGAGCTGAATTGCAGCAAAGCTGGCGCCACCGACTGAACGTACTTCAATTCCGCCAACTTGTCGGCGATCTTGATGGGCATGGGCGCGCCAGTAATGCCGATCAAAAACGAAGCCGCGGGCGGCTGTACCATCACGTCCGCGCCGATGCCTTCAATGCGCTTCGCAGTTTCTGAGAGCATTCCCGAGGTCAGCCCCACGATCAGCACGATCAGTGCGACTTCCACGGCAACGGCCATCACACCGATCAAAGTGCGCAGCGGCCTGTGGAGCAAATTCCGGATAATCAGCTCGCCCATCATGGCTTCTTCTCCGGCGCATCTTTGCCGACTTCGACCAGTTCCGAACCCGCAGGCTGCTCCAGCTTGAAGCGCTCCGCTGGAATATCCTCGTTCAGCATCAGCTTGGTGACCTGCAAGTCCAGACGGTAATCATCGTGCGGCCTCTCGATTTGAATCACGCGGGGGAAAGCCGTAATTCCGGACGCGGTCGCCGATGCCTGCTCCTGATCCGCGGTAAGCGGCTCCCAATCCGAGTAGCGCACGTCGGAGACGAGTGCACCCTTTGGGCCAAACTCCTGCAGGCGAGAAACTTGCAAATCGGCACGGTTGAACCAGATTTTCCGCAAAATTTCTCTTCGATACCCGCCGCGCAAAACGGTCAGCACGTAATACCGCGCCTTCTCATCGTTGAACTCTTCAAAGAGCACGTCTTCTTCCTTGCGAATTTCGCTCCAAAGCAGCGCATCCAGCAGATGCTGCGGACGCAGGTTCTCGATGGGCTTGCCGCTCGTCCGCTCCAGCGTTATCGCGCCGACAATAAACTTGTTCTTGGACGGAATCGAGACGCGGAACGATTCCGCGTCGCTGGCCATGTCAAAAACCGTCTTCCCGATCACGGGCGCCTGCCCAATCATGCGAATAGAAGCGGGCCGCTGCGCCAGCAGAAACGCTTTCACCTCGTGATACTCCTCGATCACACCGCTGTACTTCGAGCCGGTGGTGGGCTTCAGCTCGACGGTGGCGTTCACGCTCTTCACTCCGCTCGCCATGGCGTTGTATTTCTCCAGCAACTCCTCGCGCGTGGCATCCATTACGACGACCACTTGCGCCACCGGCAAGTTCCGCGTGGTCTTGACCGAGCCCCCGCAGCCGCAAGAAATCGCCGCCACTGTCAGCCCGGCCAGGCATACCAACCCGCACTGCATCAGAGAGTTTCGCCTCTTTAGGTACAAACGATGCAATCTAACCTCCACATCCAAACAGGTCAACCAACCGCCATGCCACGGTGCCAACAACCATTATGAACGAGTCAGTGGGGAGACTGCGAACCGGCGGCAACGCCAGAGCCTATTGCGGCCGAGCCAGGTAGATTTCAAAAGGCTGTACGGCGGGACGGACACGCCGTATCACTTCGCTCGCCCAGAGTGTCATGCTGAGAAGAGTCACCCAACCGTCTTCCGGCTCGCACACAGCGCAAAAGGTGTAGCGCTCGTAGGCCGGTTGATAGGCGTCGACACCGCGCTTCGACAGATCGCCCTCCAGCGCGGCGTCGGGCTTTTCCGCTGCAGTTCCCGCGCGCAAACCAAAGGTCTCTCCCTCAAACCGCTCGAAAAGCTGGAAAAGCTGACCCTGCCGCGGCTGCGGCAGGACCACACAGCGTCCACCGGCTTCGCGATACTCGATTTTTCGCAATTTGCAAAACTCTTCAACCCGGTCGATGTGGCTGAAAAAATCCAACACATAGTATTCTTCGTGCGCCAGGGCAGGGAAAATCGCCGACCAAATCTGGGCGGCCTGCTGGCCCCGCACCGGCTCGCGGTTTTCCGTCTCGACCAGTTCGAGCCCAACTGCTTTCACGCCTGCGCCAAGGTCGAGCGCTTCCACGTCCAGCGAAAAGGGAGGCAGTTCAAGCGCGCCAGGAGGCGCACCGGGGGGAAGACTCATTCCAGCGACTCCACTTCCGGGAATCTGGCTTTAAAGTCCGGCGCCTGCTTGCGCACGTCCAGCCAGTCGAAGAAAGCATCCGGGGTCTCGAGCCAGATGCGGAACCAGTTGGCGATCTCTTCTTTTTCCTCGCGTTTGTGGGGCTCCACTTTGTGATTGCGCGCAATCATTTCGGCGCGGCGTTTGCCCAGCCGCGCGACCCCCAGGACGCGTTCAACCGCGGCATGTTCCCCTTGCGCCCTGAATTTGCGCATCAGTTCGTCCAGCCGCATGATGCTCACTTCCGCGTCTTCCAGCGTTTTGAAGTGCAGCAGGTCTTCGAACTCTTCTTCGTACTGCTCTTCCGCCTCTTCTTGCAGCGTGAGCAGCACTTTCCAGCCGGCCGATTTCAAGACGTCCCCGATGTATTCCGAGCTGGTTTTCCCTGCTTCGCCGTGTTCCGCGTGCAGCCGCCGGCGCAGCTGATCGATTTCCGCGAGCGTCCATTTCGACGCACCAATTTCCCGAGCCGTCTCCAGAATCAGATCCTTTTTCGATTTCTCCGAATCGGTCATCAAGCTGTGCCCTTATGCGATTTGGCGCGCACCTTCTTTTTGATGTGCGTCCGCGCCTTGGCCTGCTTCTGCGTTTGCGGCGGGGGAGGCGGAGGATCGGCTGGAAGCCCCGCTAGCAGACGGCGGTACTTTGTCACATTCCGGTTGTGTTCTTCCAGCGTCGCGCTAAAAAAATGTCCACCCTGTGTGTTGGCCACGAAATAGAGATAGTCCGTTTGCGCAGGCTGGAGCGCGGCGCGCAAAGATGCTTCTCCTGGATTGCCAATAGGCCCCGGTGGCAATCCCGTGTGCTCATACGTATTGTAAGGCGAATTTACGTGCAGGTCTGCTCCGGTCAGCGTGCCGTTGTAGCGTCCTTCTTGTTCCAGCGCATAGATTACGGTTGGGTCGCATTGCAGCATCATGTCCTTGCGCAAGCGATTTTCAAATACTCCCGCGACGAGAGGCCGCTCATCTTTCTTGGGCGTTTCGCGCTCGACCAGCGAAGCCAACGTCACGATGGAGGAAATCGGATACCCCGACGCCAGCCGGGTTTTGTCGTCCTCTGCCTTCGATGGCGAGATGTGCGCCCATTGCTCCTTGAATTTCTTCACCATGGCCGCCGCCAACTCCACCGCCACCGGATGGCGCGTCAGTTGATAGGTAGCCGGGAAGAGATAGCCCTCCAGAGTAAGCGCGTGCGGGTCGATATCGCGCACTTGCAGCGGATCGCTGGCCGCTTTGATGAAATCTTCGGCGGAAAGAAAGTGCCCGGCCTCGAGGTCATGCGCGATGTCGTAAAGAGTTTCGCCTTCGCGAACGGTGAAAGGAATCTTATAGACGTCGCCCTTCGCCAGCTTCCAGAAGACGTCCCGCCCGCTGACCGCGCGATCGAAGAAATATTCGCCCGCTTCCAGCGAGCGCTTCGGGTGCCGACGCGCATATATCTCAAACGCCAGCGCGCTGCGCACCACGCCGTTGCTTTCCAGCGTTCGCGCTACACCGCGGCTCGAGGCGCCGTGCGGGATGGTCACGAACACGCCTTCGCTCGCGAATCCCTGATACGGCTTCGTGATGCAATACCATATCCAGCCGGCGGCTCCCCCGGCCGCCAGCAGCAGCACCAAAATCAGTAGCAGAAACTTCCTCAAATCACCCTCGCGAATCCCAAGCGATCCTGTTTCACTTCGCGTCTTGCACTGCCTGCCGCCGGTCCAGATACTCCTTTAAGATTAAAGCCGCGGCCATGGCGTCCACGCCTGGCTTGGCGTTTTCCTTCTTCCGCTTCTTGCTCGAAACCGCGTGAAGCACGTGGCCCTGCTGCTCTTCCAGCAACCGCTCCGCTTCCCAGCTTGTCAGCCGCTCGTCCACCATCTCGACCGGCAAGCCAAGCTGCTTGTGCACACGCTGCCCAAACCGCGCCGCTTCCTCCGCCATATCCCCGCGCGTCCCATCCAGCCGCAGCGGCAGCCCCACCACAATCTGCCGCACCCCATGCTCCTTCACTAGCTCCCGCAGCCGCCGCATATCCTCATTCCGGTTGATGCGCTCCAGCGTTCCCAACGGCTGCGCCAGCGCCGCTTCCGCATCGGCAAGCGCCATGCCAATCCGTGCCCGTCCATAATCCAATGCCAGGACGCGCCCTGCCTTCCAATCTCCGCCCCCAAACGAAGTCTTATTCACACTTCCAGTATACCGGGAAGCAATTCGCAAAATGTGCGATGCTGCCCAAGAATGGACTATCTGCTAGAGCACCGGATGTCGCTAAAATTCGGGGAATGGAACCTTAAGGTTTGCGGCCCCGGGCGCCGCTTTGCCAGTCGTCCCAGTAGTCGAGGAGCTTCATCTGTTGATCGAGGCCGGTTTCTTTGACGAGGACGTCGAGTTCGGCGCGCGTGAGGCGTTTGCCGAGAGGCTCGGTGCGATCGGCGATGCCCCAGGCGGTCAACGCTGCTAGCGCTGTGTTCAGCTTCAGCTCGCGAATGTCCACTTTGTCCAGCGTGTCTGAGGCGGCGTGGTAGTTCACGAAATAGTTGGAGATTTCTTGGTTGGCCACCAGATTCGGAACGCCTTCCAGCAGGAAATCAAAATTGTCCGTCCCGAACGAAGCATCCACCGTGTGCTCGTTGGCGCCCCAGGACTCCAGAGGCTTCAGCACTTCGCGCACGCCTGCCTCAATGTCGCGCCGTCCGCCCAGGGAATAGCCGGTGAGGCGCCCATTCCCCGCGTCAAAGGTAATCATCGCGCGAATCTTGTCCATCTCCGCGCGATGCGCTTTCACGTATGCATACGAACCAAGCGTCCCCTGCTCTTCTCCGCTGAATAGCACGAAGCGGATCGTCCGGCGCGGCAACAATCCCGTGGCTTTGATCGCCCGCGCCGCCTCGATCACCAACGCTGCGTTGCAGCCGTCGTCCAGCGCGCCAGTGCCGAGCTCCCACGAATCCAGATGCGCGCCGAGAATCACGACTTCGTCCGGCTTCTCGTAGCCGCGAATTTCGCCGACGACATTTTCCTGCTCGATCGGCCCGCCGATCTTGTTCGGCATGTTGAATCGAACGCGTATCTTCCCCGGGTACGTAGCAGCTGTTCGCGCCAGGAGCATTGCATCTTCGCGAGCCAGAATCGCCTGCGGAATCTTGTCGACCGCACCCGTTAACGAGTTGGTATGGCGGTACATCAGCAGCCGCGCGCGCGCGCCCATCCAAAGAATTGCCCCAGCGCCGCCCTTCATGGCTCTCTGAATGACCTCCGGCGGCTTCAAATATTCGTTAAAGAGGTCCGCCCAAGTTGAGCCGATGTCGCTATGTACCAACAACGCTGCGCCTTTCACATTCGCGCCAGCCTGCGCAAAATCATCTTCTGTCCCGTTGCCAACATCCACGAGGTTCGCTTCCATCCCGCCAGCGGGCGTGGGCGGTGACCATCCTTCGGACCGGAGCCGCACAGGAAAACTCACCGGCCCCAGCAATTCCAGCCGCGTATCTCCCTCACTCCACGTCACAGGCAGCATGTACTTCTCGGTGTGAACCTCGACGCCTTCGGCGCGAAACGCCGCCAAAGCCCATTCCACAGCCTTCGCCATTTCCGGCGAACCGCTCACACGTCCGCCTATCTCGTCCGTCAACCGCCGCAAGTTTTCTTCCATCGGCGATGGCCCCAGCACTTGCGGCACGATTTTCGCGGCCGCTTGCGCGCAGCTCGACGCATCCGTCGCCGAACAAGCCGCGGCGCTCTGCCCGGATTGCGCGGGGACTAGAGGGTCCTTCGCTGGGGGAAACTGTGCCGACGCAGAGAGCGAAGCAATGAAGTAAAGATGTAAGAAAGCAATGAAAATTCTGTCGCCGCGCATCGATGTACTCTCCGCTACGAAGTGGCTCTGCCGCAACGTACTTCGAGCAGCAAGCCCGTGCATCCTTGCGCGGAGTAGTATAAGCTCGCGCCGCTTTAGTGGGGAACCAATCGGTACAAATTCGAGTCGAGAGATTTTGCGATGAAAAAATTCATTTCGGTTTTTGCACTCATTTTGGCGTTCGCGGCCGCGTCCTTCGCGCAATCAGCGGCCCAAAAAACTCCTGCCAGCCTCGAAGCCCGCGCTAAAGCCGCCCTCGCCGTCCTCCACGGCACGCTCAACATCCACGGCCTTCGGCAACCTGTCCGAGTGCAGCGCGACCGCTGGGGCGTCGCGCACATCTACGCGCAGAACGAGCACGACCTCTTCTTCGCGCAGGGATTTGCGGTCGCGCAAGACCGGCTCTTCCAAATGGAACTCTGGAAACGCTCCGGCCAGGGCCGACTCGCGGAAATCCTCGGACCTTCTTACGTGAAGCGCGACACGAGCGCACGCCTCCTCCGCTATCGCGGCGACATGGATGCCGAATACAAAAGCTATTCTCCGGACACGAAAGAGATCCTGGAAGCCTTCACCTCCGGGATCAACGCCTATATCGCCGAAATCCAAAAACCCGGCGGGATTGGCCTTCCTCTCGAATTCCAGCTAGCAGGCTTCAAACCCGATCCCTGGAAGCCCGAAGACTGCCTCAACCGTTTGGCGGCATACTCCATGACAAACAACGGTGCCAGCGAACTCCACAACGCTCAACTAGTCACGCTCCTCGGCCCGGAAAAAGCCGCCTCGCTTCTCGAGCTTGATCCGCCAGTTAAACTCGATCCAGCTCCCGGCATCGATTTCTCCGGCCTCTCCCCGGCGCTTCTCCAGAATCTCGTCGGCAGCGACATCCCGCTCCATTTTCTTGAAACTCCTGTTCAGGGAAGCAACAACTGGACAGTCTCTGGTTCGCTCACCGCCACCGGCAAACCCTTGCTTGCCAACGATCCGCATCGCGTCATCGCCGAACCTTCGCTCCGCTACATCGTCCATCTCGTCGCTCCCGGATGGAACGTCATCGGCGCGGGCGAACCTGGTCTCCCCGGAGTCGCCGTTGGCCATAACGAAAAAATCGCCTGGGGATTCACCATTTTCGGACTCGACCAGCAGGACCTCTATCTCGCCGAGCTGAATCCCGACGACCCAGGCCAATACAAAACAGAGCACGGCTGGCAGCCCATGGAAGTCAAAACAGAGACCATCAACGTGCGCGGTGGCACTTCCGTCGTTGTGAAACTGAAATTCACGCGCCACGGCCCCGTCCTCTGGGAAGATGGAAAACGCGCCCTCGCGTTGCGTTGGGTCGGCGCCGAGCCAGGCACCGCTGGCTACCTCGGTTCGCTGGCCCTCGACCGTGCACAAAACTGGCAGGAATTCGAACAAGCCATGCCACGCTGGAAGGTTCCCTCCGAAAATATCGTCTACGCCGACCGCGACGGCAACATCGGCGAGCATTCCACGGGCCTTGCGCCGCTGCGAAAAAACTGGACTGGCCTCCTCCCCGTTCCTGAAACAGGAGGATTCGAATGGAGCGGTTTCGTGCCAAATGAAGAATTGCCGCATAGCTACAATCCGGCGGCGGGATTTATCGCTTCGGCGAATCACAAGATGATTCCCGAGAATTACAAGTATCCCGTGGGATTCCAATGGGCGCCGCCGGACCGGTTCGGGCGCATCGTGGAGGTTTTGGGCGTAGCTGCAAAGAGCCAGCGCAAGCTGAGTGTGAAGGACATGGAGGATCTGCAGAACGACGTGGTGTCGCTGCCCGCGCGGGAGTTGCAGAGTCTACTGAAACAGGCGGCTTCGAAAGCGGGAGGAGCGAGAGCCGGATCGCTGAAGCTGCTGCTGGATTGGCAATGCGATTTCCCGGAGAGTTCGACGGCGGCAACGCTTTACGAATTCTGGGTTGCCGAGTTGGAGGATGCGGTCAGCGCAAAAGTGATTCCCGCCGAAGCAGAAAAGGCGGCAGGAAAGCTGTCCGTGCCAAGAATTTTGAAAGAGCTGTCAAATCCGCGAGCCTCGGTGTTCGGCGCAAACCCGGAAACGGCGCGCGACGCGCTGCTGCTTGCTACCCTTCGGGCTGGGGAAGAAAAGCTGACCGCGAAATTGGGACCCGACTCCAAGAATTGGGCCTGGGGGAAATTGCACCACGCTTTCTTCATCCATGCGGTGAGCGGCGTCGCTCCGAGCGCTAAAACGCTATTTGACCGGGGGCCTGTGTCGCGGCCCGGCGAGAACACCACGGTGGATGCGACCTACTTCGGCGGACCGTCTTTCGACGAGTTGGGCGGCGCAAGTTACCGCGAGATTTTCGATTTGAGCGACTGGGACAACGCCGTAGGCGTCAACGTGCCGGGGCAGAGCGGCCAGCCTGGCAGTCCGCATTACGACGACTTGCTGACACTTTGGGTCAACGGGCAATACTTTCCGCTGCGCTTTCGTAAGGAAACTGTCGACCGCGAGACGACTGACCTGCTCGTACTGAAGCCGTAAAGCGAAGCGACTCGGGCGGAGCTTCGGATAACACAGCTCAATGGCTCCGCAGCGCGGGATACGCAACGCAATCGGCGACGCGCGCCACCTGCACCATTTCCGCAACGTCATGCACGCGAACAATGTGCGCGCCACCCAAAATGCTCGCCGTAACCGTCGCGGCCGTGCCCCATATCCGCTCTTCCGGCGGAGCAGATTTTCCGTCGCGCGCCAGCGTCGCTCCGAGAAATCCCTTGCGCGATGTTCCCACGAGCAGCGGATAACCGAGCGCCGCCAGCCGCGGCAGCTTCTCGAGCAATTCGTAGTTCTGCGCATAACTCTTCCCAAATCCAATCCCCGGATCCAATAGTATCTGCGCCTTCGCCACGCCCGCCTTGCGCGCCATAGCAACCGATTCTCGTAGCCCGCGCGTTACGTCTTTCATCACATCCGCCGCAAACGGCCCGCGCTGCATCGTGCGAGGCTCGCCACGCATGTGCATCAATATCAGCGGCACACCGCTCTTCGCCGCGACTTCCGCAATACGTGAATCCTTCTTCAGGCCTGAAACATCATTGATGATCTCCACGCCCGCGCGAAGGGCGATCTCCGCCACCGCCGCCCGCCGTGTATCCACAGAAATGGGTATCTTCAGCCGCCCTCGCAATCCTTCCAACACCGGAAGAACTCGATCCAGCTCCTGCGAAGCCGAAGTTTCTTCCGCCCCCGGTCGCGTCGATTCGCCCCCGATATCCAGCAGGTCCGCGCCTTCTTGTTCCATCGCCAGCGCCCGTTCAATGGCGATCGCCGGCTCCTCGTATTTCCCGCCATCCGAAAAACTATCCGGCGTAACGTTCAGCGCGCCCATAATGAGCGTGCGCTCGCCGAGAACGAGCGTTTGTGAAGGCAACTTTAGCCGGAATTGTTTGCGCGGATTCATGACGTAGACAAACTGAGCGCTGAACTCAGTGGGACAGACATTCTTGTCTGTCTGTTGTTGGCCTGCAAGGAAGAAAAGAAAGAGACAGGCAGGAATGCCTGTCCTACTAATCCAAATCAAAATCCCGAATAGGCTTGCCCGCGGGCGCGTCCTTGGCCTTCTTCATCGCTTCTTCAAATTTCTTGGCGAGAATGTCTTCCTTGTGCGTTTCCTGAAAAAACGAATCAGCGAACTTGTCTTCGCGCTGCCGGTGCTGCTCCGCAAGAATCCCCTGCGCGTTTTCCAGGTCGACGTTTGGCCCGGCCTTCACCGGCGCCTCGTGCGAAAGCACCGCTCCAAACACCGCGTCCACCACCAGCTTGGCCTGGCAGCACGGGCACGTCACATGCAGATTGTCCGGCTCTCTCTTACCCATACCCGCATTCTACGCCAAATGGCCCCGACGGTCACGGCAACCCCGCGGCAATAAATCCGCGCGGCCAAAAAAAGCAGGGGCACGATATATCGTGCCCCCGTCGGCAATTCGTTCGCTCTCTCTCGTATCTGCTATCTACGCTTTCGCCGGATTCTCCCCGCGGGTGAATCCCGGCGCCGGCCTCAACTCCGGTCTCACCACCTTGGGATCCGCGCTTGGCGCTGGCGGGGCCTGCGGCGGCGGCGTCCGCGGCTTCTCCGGCAGCGGCTTGCCCTCCATCAGCATTTTCACTTCGAGCGCGTCGATCACTTCGCGTTCGAGCAAGGCCTGCGCGATCCGCTCGAGAGTGTCGCGGTTGTTGGAGAGAATTCGCTTGGCGTTTTCATAGCCGCCATTCACGATCCGCTTCACTTCCTTGTCGATCTGGATCGCCGTATCTTCCGAGTAGTCGCGATGCTGCGTAATTTCGCGCCCAAGGAAAATCGCTTCGTCCTTTTTCCCATACGCCAGGGGCCCCAGTTCGCTCATCCCCCATTCGCAGACCATGTTGCGCGCCAGATCGGTCGCCCGTTCGATGTCGTTGCCGGCGCCGGTCGTGATGTGTCCCAGGAAGAGCTCTTCCGCCGAACGCCCGCCCATCAAAACGGCGAGCATGGCCTCGAGATATTCCCGCGTATAGGTGTGCTTGTCGTCCTCGGGCAGTTGCATCGTCAACCCGAGCGCCATCCCGCGCGGAATAATCGTCACCTTGTGAACGGGATCGGCTCCAGGCGTCATCGCCGCGACCAACGCATGTCCCGCCTCGTGATAAGCCGTGTTCTTCTTCTCTTCGTCCGAGAGAATCATGGACTTCCGCTCGACGCCCATCAACACTTTGTCTTTCGACATCTCGAAGTCGACCTGCATCACGAACTTGCGGTTTTGCCGCGCCGCCCACAGCGCCGCTTCGTTCACCAGGTTCGCCAGGTCCGCGCCGGAAAATCCCGGCGTGCCGCGCGCGATGATCGACAACTCCACGTCATCCGCCAGCGGCACCTTGCGCGTATGCACGCGAAGAATTTCTTCGCGCCCCTTCACGTCCGGCCGCGCCACAACCACGCGCCGGTCAAATCGTCCAGGCCGCAGCAGCGCCGGATCAAGCACGTCCGGCCGGTTCGTCGCCGCGATCAAAATCACGCCTTCGTTCGATTCGAATCCGTCCATCTCCACCAGCAACGCATTCAAAGTTTGCTCGCGCTCGTCATGCCCGCCGCCCAGGCCGGCGCCGCGGTGCCGTCCAACAGCATCAATTTCATCGATGAAAATGATGCACGGCGCGTTCTTCTTCCCCTGTTCGAACAAATCGCGGACGCGGCTCGCGCCCACGCCCACGAACATCTCCACGAAGTCCGAACCCGAAATCGAGAAGAACGGCACGTTGGCCTCGCCCGCAATCGCCCGCGCCAGCAAAGTCTTGCCCGTTCCAGGAGGCCCGACCAGCAAAACGCCCTTCGGAATGCGCCCGCCCAATTTCTGGAATTTCTGCGGGTCTTTCAAAAACTCGATAATTTCCTGCAACTCTTCCTTCGCTTCATCCGTTCCGGCAACATCCTTGAACGTTGCTTTCTTCTGCTGCGCCGAAAGCAGACGCGCGCGCGACTTCCCAAAACTCAACGCCTTGTTTCCGCCCGCCTGCATCTGCCGCATCAGGAACAAACAAAATCCCACAAGCAGGATCAAAGGCGCGGCGTTCAGCAAAATCAAAATCCAATCCCCGCTGCGCACTTCCTTCATCCCCTTGATGACCGCTCCCTTGTCTTTCAGTTCCTTGACGAGATCTGGTGCCGCTTCCTTGAAAACCGTCACGGTAAATTTACGGTTCGCCGGGCGAAGGTATTCTCCCTGGATTTCGTAACTGTTGGGTGAGAGGTACAGCGTCACTTCCTTGACGTCGCCCGCGTCCACGTGGGCCATGAACTCGCTGTAACCGGGAGTATCCTCCCGCTGTTGGCTCCCATTTGCAGACACCAGCTTCCACAGCATCACGCCGAGAAACACGATGCTGATCCAGAAGAGAATTGTTTTTGCCGTAGAACTCGAATTCACGTTGTCCTCACCTTTGTCCTTGGCCTCGCGAAAATTCATCCCACGAGGAAGCGACGCGCGAACCTTTCGATCTTACTTCGTACGTCCTTGCCGTCGCTTCACCTGCGCCGCTCCGTTGGAGAGAGCCCGATGATTCCGCCCCGTTCCATTGTCTGCAGCCAGGCCGTATCCAACCCACACTTCATTAGATGCCGTCCGGAACCCAAAGTAATCGGGCTCCAGACCCACGCGCCGCCGCGCGGGCTTGTCCAGCAGCACTGCCAGCCGCAGCGACCTGGGCTGGGTTTCTCCCAATCGCCGCAACAGAAACTCTTGCGTCACGCCGCTCTCCAGCACCGCATCGAGCAGCAGCACGTCCCGCCCCTTCAGTTCCGGCCGCGCGCCAAAATAAACTTCGCGCCGCTCGTTGCCGCCGTCGGTCACGTCCCGCACGTCCTCGCGCACGAAGTGGCAAACGACCGCGGTGTTAATCTCGCGAATCAAGTCAGCGGCAAAAATAAATCCGCGGTCCAGCGTCACAACCACATCCACCCGCCGCCCCTTGTACGCCCGCGTAATTTCGCGGCCCAGCTCCGAAACCCTCGCGCCGATTCTTGCGGCGGAATATGCCGCACGGCCCGACGCACTCGACTTGACCGCTGGGCGGTCACGCATCAAGACTTTTCCTCGGTGATCAGAATTCCCGTTCTGGTCCCGTCGTTCGTCGCATACCCTGCCGCCACCGGAAAGCCGCGTGCCCAAACCAGAACGCCGCCGCTTTCCAAAACCGGCCAGCCGTCGCGCTCCCACCGGCTGACGTGCTTTTCGTTCAAAAGCCGCTTCAGCTTGTGCGCTTTCTGATGCCCCGTGGGCTGCAGCCTGTCCCCAAATCGCCAGTTGCGCAGCACAAGCGGCCAACGCACCCGGTCGCGGTCCAAAACCGCCCCTGATTCCTTAGTGTCTACCCTCTTGCCGGGCCAGTCAATCACCCTGAGTCGGAAAACACACTGTACCTCCGGCACCGGCAAACTCACCTCGCCATTTCTAAATTTCTCAAAATCGATTTTGTACTCGTACTCCGCCATGGCGTTTTTTTCCGCCACGCGTTTTCCGCTCGCCCTGCCGCTCGCGCTCGCCCCGCCAAACTCGCCGGCCTTAAGTTTCGCGGCGCCTCCTCTCGCCGCTCGCGGCGAATTTCCGCGGAAAACCAACTCATCTCGCTCCCGCCGGACATCCACTCCGCCCGGAAGTTGCAGCGTCTTCCCATTCTCCCCACGCCGCGCCAGTTCCATCACCATCGCGATGTGCTGCCCCAGAATTTGCCCGCTTCCGCTCTTCCTCTCCTCAATTAGACGACGCAGCATCCTCTTAGTCAGCGCCGCGGTTTTCTTCGTTCCGTCTTCTTCGTTCTTCTCCTCTTTCTTCTCTGTGTCCTCTGTGTCCTCCGCGCCCTCTGTGTAAATGTTTTGTCCTTTGATCGGTTGCAGCAAATCGATCACCGCAATCCCCGTCGCGTCGCCCGTTTGTCGAGCCAAACTTTCGCAACGTTCCCGCGCAAGCCATTCCAAGAACGCCTCATCCTCCCGCGCGAATTCCGCCAGCGCCCCCAGATGCTCCACCACCCCACCCTGAAATTGTTTTTCCAAAAGCGGCAGAAGCTTCCTTCGAATCCGCGCCCGCATCCGTGCCGTATCCCGATTCGATGCATCCTCGCGCCACTTCTGTTTTTTCGATCGCAGATGAGCCCGCAATTCCGCGCGCCTCACGCCAAGCAAAGGCCGCACAACGCATTCCGTCCGCGGATGAATCCCGCCCAGCCCCGCCAATCCCGTCCCCCGCAAAATATGCGCCAGCAGCGTCTCCGCCTGATCATCCGCCGTATGCGCCACAGCCACAACATCCACTTTCCCCTCAGCCGCCAGTCGCGAAAAAAACTCATGCCGCGCCCGCCGCCCCGCGTCCTCCACGTTTGCTTTCTCTCGCTTGGCCCGCGCGCCGACATCCACGCTCTCACCGTGAAACTCCAGCCCATGCTTCGCCGCCAGCTTCCGCACAAATTTCTCATCCGCCTCCGCAGCCCGACCGCGCAACATGTGATTCAAATGCGCCACACTCAAAACAATCCCCAACTCCTCCCGCAATTCCACCAGCAACAACAACAGCCCCACCGAGTCCGCCCCGCCAGACACACCCACACCCACGCGCTCCCCCGCGAGCAACATCCCCGTGCGCCTCAAACTCTCAAACAATCGCCGAGCAACCCCGCCGCCTTCGCGACGCGCTCCTGCTATTTCTGTTTTCGGAGAAACCCGCTTGGCCATGGATGCAGCTGTTATCGTAGCAATTGCCCATCAAACAGGTCGAGCTTAGACTCCCGCTCTTACTGCGTCGTCTTTCGATACCCCAACTACACGGCCAAGTGAGCCATGCGTGCGACTCGTGCTAGCCTAAGGTACCCAGAGTAGACATAGATGACACGTACGAACGGACCGCAGCTTTTCATCAACTACTCTCCTGAACTAGAACTTTGTGGCACGTTCGCAAGGGCTCAGGAGTACGAAGTAGCTTCCACCGAATACTTTTTCGAAGTGAAGTGCCGCTTCAGGCATTCAACCGGCTATTTTGAGTACTTCGCTAACGACCTATGTTTCGAACTGGACAACTTCGCTCATCTCGCTGAGCAACCGCAGCACATGCGCCGAGGCACAGCGGATTCTGCCGCCCTAAAGAATGTCGGCGAGATGTTCGTGTTTCAGCTTGATCGAGAAGGCAGACAGTTGCGTTTAAGATTGAGGATCCGTGAGTATGTGCCTCAAGGCGAATTGGCCAGCCTCAGCCTTGCCGCTGACGCCGACTACGATCTTTTCGTTAACAAGCTTGGTCGAACGGTTGAAGAGTTTCTTGCGGACCTTCATAGCTGGACTAGTCAGGTTCCCCTGCCGATAGAAATCACGGAGACTACTGCATTTGGTCTATGACACCAATCTCCTGATCCGCGCTATGGCTTAGCTTGCCCCGGCCGTGCTTGCTTCGCCTTCGACACCATATCGCGCACATCGCTCAGCAGCGCTTGCGAATCGAAGATCACGCCATCGCGAATCGTGTACTTTACGCATTGCTCGTGAACTTCCTTGCGATCCGTCCCCACCCGCGTCACGCCATTTCCATAAAACACTTTCACATCCGCAAGTGGATTTTCTGTCAGCACCACCAGGTCAGCCAAATAACCTTGCCGCACCAATCCCAGCTCCGGATTCTTCACCACTTTCGCTCCATTTTCCGTGGCCGCGTGCAGCGCCTCCAGCGGCGAAAATCCTGCCTCTTCCAGCATCTCCAATTCTCGAATCGTTCCAAATCCCCACAGCGAAAACAAAAATCCCGTGTCCGACCCCACCGCTACCACGCCGCCCTGATTCTTGTAATCGTTCACAAAATCCAGCCACCGCCGGTACGCGCGCGCCCAATCCGCTTCCTTGTTCGAAGTCCACTCATAAAAATACGAAGCATGATGCGCCGGATTCGGCAAAAACGAATCCATCACCACCGGTAGCGTGTACGTCGAGTGCCACGGCAAATTCGCCGCCCGCGTCACATCGCGATTCGCCTCATAAATACTGAACGTCGGCACCATGATGAATCCTGTCCGGTGCATCGTCTCCAGCAGCGAATGAATCACCTCGCCGTGTAGCTTCTCCTCGTCCGCCTGTAGCCACGAACGCCCTGTCTCCAAAAAACGGTCCGGCTCGCTCGAATAGTTGTACCCCGGCGGCAAATTCTGAATGGTCTGGTTGGTGTACGAAGACTCCGGATACCCATAGTGATGCTCGATCGTCGAGGCTCCTTCGCTCGCCACCTGTACCGCGTTCATCGGATAAACGCCATCCTGCCCGATGTGCACCGCCACGCCCATGCCATCTTTCCGCGCCTGATCCGCAATCGCGTGAAATACATCCGGCCAAAGTCCTGGTTTCCCAATAATTTTGATTCCATCCACGCCCAGCGCATGCCATTCATCCACAATTTGTCGCGCGCCTTCCGGCGTCGAAGACCGCGGATCATCGCCGCGCCCCCAGAACGGATAAACGTACATCCGCGGCGCAATAATCTGATTCGCCGCAATCTTTTTCTTCTCCTCCACCATTCCTTTCGGATCGTCGTTTGAAACATTGAACGTTCGAACTGTCGTCACGCCGTGCCCCAACAGCAATTTGTAGATATATTCCGCCGGCACATCCTTCGACGCGTTGATATGAATATGGACATCGATCAGTCCTGGCATCACGTACATGCCTTTGCCTTCAATCACGCGATCCGGCGCCTTCTGCTTCTTCTCTCCCGCTCCCTCTTCGTCCTTCTCTTTGCGCGAAATCGAATCCGAGGGCACAACACGCTCAATCCGATTCCCCTTAATAAAGATATTCACCGGCCCAAACGCCGGCCCTCCCGATCCATCAATCACCGTCACATCCCGAATCTCCAGCAACGGATACGGCCCACTCTGTTCCGACCCCGCCCCACCACTCTGCGCTCGACCCGCGTGCGGCACACACAACGCGGCCACGCCCAAAATCACTCCACCGCAAATCATCTTCGTATTCGTCATTTTGTTTGGCATCTCTCCAAGTAGCACAGACACTCTTGTCTGTGCGCATTTGAATTTCGCTTTAGCAGTTTCCTATCGTCCTGTTTCCATCCACGAACCGCCCAAGACCTGAACTCTCCCCCCGCCCGCCAATTTCGTATTTCGAATTTCGCGTTTCCCGCTTCACACCCTATTTCCTTTTTCCGCCCCGCGAAGGCCGCAAGCCTAATTTCAATCGCAAAATAAATCCAGCACTGATTCGCAAAATCCACGACTCGCGCACCGCGCAACTCATTCCCAGCAAACGCCTTAGCCGAATCCCCGCCGCCAGCCTGTGAATTCCTGTGGAAATCGTTAATATGGTGTTGACATTCTGGAACGCTTGTCGTATTCTCCTTGGGCTGTGGACATGCCTTTCTGCAAGACAGGGAGGACAAGCTCTTTGACAACCGATACGATGTGCCAGAATCCGTTCGAAACCATTCGGCCTTTTCGAGCCCGAATGGTCTGAGTAAATCGAGCGACAATAATTCGCTTGGCAGGCTGGCTCTTCGATGCAAATCGAGGAGCATTTTTTTTCGCCAAGCTACCAGTTTCAAACGAGAGTTTGATCCTGGCTCAGAGCGAACGCTGGCGGCGTGCTTAACACATGCAAGTCGAGTGCGCGTCTGTAGCAATACAGATGGCGCACGGCGCACGGGTGCGTAACACGTGGGTAATCTGCCCTTCGATGGGGAATATCTTCGGGAAACCGAAGCGAATTCCGCATAACATTCCTTGAACTTCGGTTTGGGGACTCAAAGCCGTAAGGCGTCGGAGGAGGAACCCGCGCACGATTAGCTAGTTGGTAGGGTAACGGCCTACCAAGGCTTTGATCGTTAGCTGGTCTGAGAGGATGGCCAGCCACACTGGAACTGAGACACGGTCCAGACTCCTACGGGAGGCAGCAGTGGGGAATCTTGCACAATGGGCGAAAGCCTGATGCAGCGACGCCGCGTGGGGGATGAAGCTTTTCGGAGTGTAAACCCCTTTCGACCCGGACGAATGCCCCGCAAGGGGACTGACGGTACGGGTATAAGAAGCCCCGGCTAACTACGTGCCAGCAGCCGCGGTAAGACGTGGGGGGCCAGCGTTGCTCGGAATTACTGGGTGTAAAGGGTTCGTAGGCGGTGTGGCAAGTCGGGAGTGAAATCTCTGGGCTTAACCCAGAGTCTGCTTCCGAAACTGCTGTGCTTGAGTGTGGGAGAGGCGCGTGGAATTGCAGGTGTAGCGGTGAAATGCGTAGATATCTGCAGGAACACCCGTGGCGAAAGCGGCGCGCTGGACCACTACTGACGCTGAGGAACGAAAGCTAGGGGAGCAAACAGGATTAGATACCCTGGTAGTCCTAGCCCTAAACGATCAGGACTTGGGGTGCCGCACGTTCGTGCGTCGTCCCGGAGCTAACGCGTTAAGTCCTGCACCTGGGGAGTACGGTCGCAAGACTGAAACTCAAAGGAATTGACGGGGGCCCGCACAAGCGGTGGAACATGTGGTTCAATTCGACGCTACGCGAGGAACCTTACCTGGGCTCGAAGCGCACTTGACTAGCTATAGAAATATGGCCTTCCCGCAAGGGACAAGTGTGGAGGCGCTGCATGGCTGTCGTCAGCTCGTGCCGTGAGGTGTTGGGTTAAGTCCCGCAACGAGCGCAACCCCTGCACGTAGTTGCCACTCCGCAAGGAGGGAACTCTACGTGGACTGCTCCGGATAACGGAGAGGAAGGTGGGGATGACGTCAAGTCCGCATGGCCTTTATGTCCAGGGCTACACACGTGTTACAATGCAGGGCACAAACCGTTGCCAACCCGCGAGGGGGAGCTAATCGGAGAAAACTCTGCTCAGTTCGGATTGCAGTCTGCAACTCGACTGCATGAAGCCGGAATCGCTAGTAATGGCGTATCAGATCGACGCCGTGAATACGTTCCCGGGCCTTGTACACACCGCCCGTCACATCACGAAAGTGAGTTGTACTAGAAGTCGCCGCGCTGACCGCAAGGAAGCAAGCGCCCAAGGTATGACTCATGATTGGGGTGAAGTCGTAACAAGGTAGCCGTAGGAGAACCTGCGGCTGGATCACCTCCTTTCTAAAGTAGTCGTGGCTCACTCCGCTATGGTGTGCGGATCATGCCACGCAAATGTATCCCGCCTTTCTCACGAATTGCAGGGATACACGTTCGGTTTACGACCTGGTTTAATCCAGGATTCGGGCGGATTCTGTCAGATCGTATCGGTCAAAGAGAAAAATATCTCTGTAGGGGTGGGCCTTTCTTGGCCCACCCCTTTTTCTTTTGTGCATCCTCATAATCCAACATCGTAAAAATTGGAAAGGGCCGTGTGCTCACGCCGCGGCCCTTTTTTGTTTTGGGGCGCGTGTAAACCAGTCAGGTATGCACGCACTGAGTACTGAGGTTCTATTGGAAATTTTTTTGGCGACGTGTTATTTGTCGAGAATGTCGGACCGAATGTTCGCGCAAACCTGCCCTAACTGCGGCGGCATTTGTCCGCAGCAGGCGGAGATCTGCAAATATTGCAAATACAGTTTTGCCGGTGCCAGCCGTTTCTCTCGCCTCTCCTTACAAGAGTTCATGCCGCGAAAAAGGGGTCTGCAGATTGCCATTGTTGCCCTGGCTATTCTGATGGTCCTTGTCCTGATTGTGATGAATATCCTGCGCTCCTAAATTGCTGACCGGCTGCACCGCCCCCTTTTTTGTGGTAGGCCTTGCACGAGTTCTTAGTTAAGCCGGCGTAATAACATAAGGGCGCATCATCTCGTTGTCTTCATGCTCGAGCAGGTGGCAATGCCAGACGTATCTTCCCGCAAAGCCTTCAAACTTCACGAGGATGCGCGTGATGGTCATGGGATCGACGCGAACGGTGTCTTTCCATCCAAGCTCGCCATGTGCGAGCTCCGCCGCGGGGCCTGTGAACACAATCTTTTTGATTAGCTGATAGACCGCCAGATCGAAAGGCCTGCGATCCAAAACCTGAAAGCGAACCATATGCAAGTGAATCGGATGCGAATCATCTGTCAGATTGAGGAACGACCAAATCTCGGTGGAGTTGAGGACCGGTTTTTCGGTGACCGGCATATTCCAGTGCGCGCCATTCAGCAGCATCACGTTGGAGCGCCCGAGACGATCTTGATAATCGGCGAGAGTCAGTTCGCGAGACACAACTGCTACGTTTTCTTGGATGCGGGGAACCGGGCGGAGCGTTGCCGGCAGCGAAAAAGGGTCAGCGGACTTCCTGGAGGAAACACGAAACTGCATAATCATCGCCACGTTGGTTCGCAAATAGAGTTCTTTGCCGGCGTGGGCGCTGAAATCTAGAATCACATCGGCGCGTTCCCCTGGGCCTACGATCAGCAAATTCATTTCCGCGGGGGCCGACAGAAATCCTTGCTCACTCCCAATCTGATGAAACGCGAGACCCGGTGAAGTGACTGACGGCTCCGGCGAAAACGACAGCTTGTAGAAGGTGCCGTTCGAACTGTTCAACAGGCGAAAACGGTATTTGCGCGGCTCGACTTCGAGATAGGGGAAAATCTTGCCGTTTACAAGAATCGCGCTGCCGTAGTATTCCGAAACCCACGGTGAGCCAGTCTTTCCTGAGACCGGATAGTAGATTTGGCCATCCGGACGAAAGGATCTGTCGAAGATAACAATTGGAATTTCGTAAGCGCCCTTGGGCAAATTCAATCCATCTTCGAACTCATCGCGAAGTAGATAGAGCCCAGAGAGACCTGCCGCAGCATTCAGCCGCGTAATGCCCATCGCATGATCGTGATAGAAAAGCCCGGCAGCTTCCTGCTGGTTCGGGTAGTAGCAGATTGAGGATTTTCCCGGCACGAACCAGTCTTCGGGATAGCCATCGCTTTCCGGCGGCGTTCTGCCGCCGTGCAAATGCACCACCGTTCGAACGTCGGGTTTGTCGGCTTCCGCGCCGTGCAGTGTGTGATCCACGGCGAAGAGGTGCTGCTGCGGCAATTCATTGGCCCATTCCACCAGGATAGGTTTTCCCCTGCGCGCTTCGAATGTCGGGCCGGGGCACGATCCGTCGTATCCCCAAAACGTGGTTGGCGGCACGTCGCGATGTACCTTCATTTGAAATTGGCGCATGGCGATCCGGTAATAGGGAACTTGGCGCGACGGATCAGCCGTACCAGGCCGCATGCCAGCCGGTTTTGCCAGCGCGGGGATTGGCAGCGGATCGACAAACCGCGGGAGCCCGCTCGTGTCCAGCAGTTTCGTGGAATCCCCGGCGCCGTTGGCATGCGTCGCATGCTCGCCTGGCAACGCTGCCACGGTCGTCATCCAGGCTACGTTTTGCAGAAAGCGCCGCCTTGTCGTCCGCATCGAGCGATCGTCCCCTTATCTGCCCCGAATTTCGCCGTGGCGTCTCCGACCAAACGTGGTCGCCGCGCACGCCGTACGAAAGTGAACGAGCCAAGTGTGGATGCCATAGATTGCGGGAATATTAAGACCTGTCCCGGGCCCGAAGCCCGAACATGGCGCGGAACACTTGCAAATTGTTCGCGATATCAGGGAGCTGCCCGTTCCCACGAAGATCTTAGCCATGGAATACAAATATTGAAGTCGCATTCACGTAGTTTTTACGCGGCGCGGCGTACTCTCACTCCCGTTTTCGCTGTGTGCTTCGAGCGCAGCCCCTTTCTTCTGAAACCGGGCCGCCTGCGAGCTCATTCCGCGTGATAGGAGATCCTCATGAAAGAGTCCCCTTTTGTGGGCTTGGCTTCAAGGTTAGGTATTCTGGCCGCAACGGCATGTATTGCTCTTGCCCCGGCAGCCTTCGGGCAGCAAGTAACCTACGCTCCGTACATTCAATTGGGCGATAACGGACCTTTCGGTTTCCGGGACCAGATTGTGGTGGCCTGGCAGACGAACGAGAGCACGCCAAATCCGCTGGCATACAAAGTGGAATATTCCGAGTCGGGAAGAGACCGCGACCATCAGCGTTCGGTGGTGCCGGCCGGGCGGGTGGTCGATAATTATCTGGCTGCTGATCCAACGCTGCCGGCGATTCCTGGAGCTTACGGAGCACACGTAAACTACACGGCGGTTTTATTCGATCTGGAGTTTGACACCGATTATCAATACACCGTGAGCGGGCCGGGGCTGCCGAGCGGCGGGTTTAGTTCTGATTTTCACACGCGCAAGCGAGGGTCAAAGTTTTCGTTTGCGGTCGTAGGTGATGAAGGATTTTTTCCCGTCGTACCCAATTCGACTCCCGCCAGCGTGGTGGACTATGAAGCGCGCATCGCGCACTTGATCAACAACACGGATAAGCTCTCGGTGCCCAACGTGCCAGCGCTGCCCTCACCCGACATCATCGTGAACACGGGCGATAACGTGTACACGTACGGCTCGGAAGACAGCTATCGCGATTTTTTCTTCCCGGTTTATAACAGTGACCAGGATTCGAACGAGAGCGGCGCGCCGATTCTTCGGCACAAGCTGTATTTCCATGTGGACGGGAATCACGATCTCGGAAGCACGGGCGTAAACGCAAATCTTCTGGCCAGCGATTCCGCGCCCCTCTTTAGCGGAAATATCGGCGGCGGAGATGCGCTCGTTTTCTTCACGGATTTTTATTTCCCGCAGAACGGGCCGCAAGGATATGACATTCAATACGCCTGGAATGGCGACACGCCTTCCGCCACGGGCTTGCTCTTCAGCTATCTGGAGAAAAACTATACTTCGCCAGCGGCGCTTCAGGCCTTCCGCGACTCCACCATCGTGGACACCGGGACGGGGCCGAAGTCGCAGATCGATCACCAGAGCAACTATTCGTTCGATTACGGAAACGCTCACTTCCTGTATCTCGACGCGAACCCGCATCTTTTCAACGACAATCTGCCGAGTTCGAACGCGTTCAACGCGGCACCGCCCGTTTTCACGGCCTATCCTTCGGGTTTGAAGGAATGGATCATCAATGACCTGGATTCGAGCAAGCAGCTCTGGAAGATTGTCGTGTATCACCAGCCAGCGTTCACTTCCGGCGATGCCACAATCGTGAATAACCAGATGCGCGCCGTCGCCAAGCTGCTGGAAGATCACGGCGTGAGCCTGGTCTTCAACGGCCACGACCATAACTATCAGCGGAGCCTGCCAATGAGAGCGACCAGCCGGACCGCCGGACCCGTGAGCACAACGGCGGGAACGCCGGCGGTTTATGTAGACAGCTTGTTTGACGGAGTGACCCACACTGTTCCCGATGGCGTGCTCTACCTTGTGGAAGGGGCGGGCGGTAACCGCGACTTTGATGGCGATCTTGCTCCGCCGCGGGGCAGCGGTCTGGGCCTTGACCAGGAAGACTCGGCTACCGGAACGTTTACCGACGAACCCGGACTGACCGTTCCGCAAGGTCCGGCTTCCTGGTTGGACACGAATTTGAGCAATCCGGAAATGATTAACTTCCTGCCTAACGCCGGCACGGGCCAAAAGATCACAGCGAAATTGAAGGCGAAAGTGTTCTCCTTCGGCGACGTGATTGTGGATCAAAACAAGCTGACGCTTTATCAGATCACCGAGCCGCTGCAGACGACGTCTTCGGCGACTTCCGCCGATCCCGCTCCGTATGGAACGGACATCAACGGCGTCGCGCTGAACGATCCGATTCCGGACACGCAAGTAAATCCCGCGACAGGGCAAGTGGTATCCGCCCCGGCGACGGGGACCTCGGCGCTGCTGGATCAGTGGGCCGTGACCAAACCGCATGTCGATGACTCCGTTTCCGCGTGGCTCTCCGCGCCGGACCATGTTCGAACGGGAGACGGGTTCAACTACACTGTGACTATCAAAAACAGCTCGCCGTATTCGCTGAATGGCACGCAGGTTAAACTGCTTTTGCCTCCCAGCGTGACGTTTGCGGGGACGACGGGAGACACGACAACGGTGCACGGCTGTGAAGTGGTTGTCACAGTTGGGCGCCTGGCCAGCGGCGCGAATCAGACCATTTCCGTTCCTGCGACGGTCGTCTCAGATGGGCATGGCGATCCCTGGGCGGTCGCGTTTGGTTTGGTGACGTCGGCCACGGCGCTGCCGGTCTACACGAATGCAGTGGTGACTACCGTTCACCATCAATAGCTGTTTTTGCCTGGAAGCGCCCGCGGCAGGATGAAAACATCCTGCCGCGTTTTTTTGTTCGGAGCTTCCCTTCCTACTTTTGTGGCGATTCGAGTACATGCATTGGAATTCGAACGCGGAAACCGGATAGAAGCGCGGCCCCCGCATAGTCCACAATTGGTTGTGTGATGCGGCAGATTGCCGCCGAGAATCAGGAAAAACACGTGAGGACACGAATCATGCAGCCCATTCGAATTGTGGCCATACCGACCGAAATCGCGGAAGAGGTTCGCTCGACGATGAAGGCGCCCGGGTATGGCTTCCCGGCACACAAGGAAGTAGGGGAGGATGCAGCGCCTTGCCGGCACTGCTTGCGGCTGATCGAGCCAGGGCAGGAGGGCCGAATCCTTTTCACCTACGATCGATTCAAGGGAGCGGAATCACTGCCGCAACCCGGGCCGATTTATGTGCATGCGCAGGGGTGCGAGAGATATGCGGAGGATGAGGGTATTCCTGCAGAGCTGCGCGGGAGCCCGCGCACGCTGGAAGGTTATGCGCGGGGCCGCCGGCTGGTTGCGCAGGAATATGTGGCGAACGGGGAGTTCGAACCCGCCGTCGAGAAACTCTTTGCCAATCCAGAAATAGACTACCTGCAAGTACACAGCACAACAGCAGGCTGTTTCACCTTCCGCATTGAACGCGAAGCGCCATAAAGCGGTTCTGCCCGCTGACCGGCGTTCCACCTGCTCGGCGAGCTAATCCGACCAAGCCAGATAGCCGGGCACAATAAGGCCGACACCCGGAACGATGAGCAAAATACCCCACCAGTTGGGTTTGCCACGCTCCTCCGCGATTCCCATCCAGACGAGGATGGCCATAACGAGACTAACAAGAGGGATAAAGAACAGGATGATCCACCAAACAGGCTTCTTGGCGATGTTCAGCATCAGAAAAATGTTGGCAATGGGAATCCATGCAAGCCAGGGGTTTTCGGTGTTGGTTTTTTGCGCGATGGTTTGCAAGGCCAGCGCGACGTACACGTAGAACACCGCGCAGAAGATCAGAAAAATGAACATGAATCCGCCGAAAATGGCGGTGGGAATGCGGGTGTCCTGCTGAGCAGAGGCTGGGAGGGCCAGAAAGAGGATGGCCGCCAGCGTCAGCAACGAGCCGAGAAGTGAAAGAAGCTTGGTGCGTGCTTTCATCAAAGTTCCCCCTCCAAGAGGTATGGCGCTACTGAGAATCCGAAGGGCCCCGGAGAAGACTGGTAGCCAGACAAAAGCGGAGCGCTCGAACGCACGGTTCCCGCATGCGCAGAAACAGTAAGCATTCCGTTCGAGACTCGTGTGCAGGCTACTCTTGGCGGAACTGTATGAAAATCGTGCGCTGGTGTCAAAAGACTTCTGCGCTTTCGGGGGTATCTGGTTCCGATATGTCAATACAAGCAGCTCCTGGGGCCACTTGCCTGCCCGGATTGCAAACAGCATTTCCAGGGAGTACGCTCGGGCGAGCCCTTCCCCGCAGAGCTTGGGATATCTTTCGCTCGGCGTGGCAAGGCCAGTGAGCAGCTTTCGACCCTAGATGCTGCGAAGGGAGGCCGGACCACATGTCCACCGACTACAAAGCCATCATAAAGCGCCTCTACGGGGAAGTTTGGAATAAGCGCAAACTGGAAGTAGTCAGCGAACTTCTTTCGCCGAGCCACGCGCTCCGTGATAGCAATTCCGACAGCACATCCGTAGGCCCCGAAGCGTACAAGACTCTGGTGGCCGTCTACCTGGCGGCGTTCCCCGATTTGCACTTCACGGTTGAGGACACGATTGCAGAAAAAGACAAACTCGTCGCTTCCTGGACGATTTCCGGTACCCACAAGGGGGAGTTTCTCGGCGTGGGTGCCACGAACAGGAAGATTACGGTGGAAGGAATCACGATTCACTATCTGGCGAACGGCAAGATCATCGATTCCAATGTGAGTTGGGACGCACTGGGCTTGTTGCGGCAGCTAGGTGTTTCACCTGTCGTAGCGAAACCCAAGGGCGTCGCCGCTCGCTGATTCCTTGGCAAGCATCCAGCCAGCCGCCTCCTTCGCCTGCACGCGAGTGGCACCGTAGTTGGTGTTTCGGACTCCTCCATCCAGCCAACATCTTCGGAATTGCCTAGGTTATGTAGATATTTAGCCCATTCTCAGATTGCAACAGGTCTGTGCGTGTGCTGGCCGTCACCTTTTCCAGTAATACGCGTCACAGCAGCCCGGACACCTCGCAGCGCACTATAACGACGAGCTTAAAGAGCGCTCGGTCTCCCGGAAAGAACCTCAATGACTCAGGAATACGAAGCTCCGGGCAGGGAATCCCAGCAAGGTGTGGGGCAAACCCTGACCGGTCCTGAGGTGACTTGAGGCCCGGGTGGAGGTATGCCATGGCCCTAGCTTCCACGATTCACCAGCTTATTGAAGTTCCTGCTCCCGTTCAGCAAGATCTTCGACAGGAACCTGGAGGGCCTGCCAATCTGGCGGAGCCCCGGGAAATCACGCCGTACGTCGCGCAATTCGATTTAGCGCAATCGCTGCTCGAAGCGAATCAGATGAAGCGCCCGTGGCGTTTCGTGGATGTATTGATTGCCGTTGTTTTGCACGTCGTGGTTATAGGAACACCGATTTTCCTGTCGCTCTGGTTCACGAATACATTGGATTTGAGGAGCTATACGCAGACGATGCTGGTTGGTCCGCCACCTCCGCCGCCACCTCCACCCGCGCCAGCGGTTGTGAGGGCAGCGGCCGTTCCTCGCCATGTGTTTCTGGATAAAGGGAAATTGCTCGCGCCGTCTTACGTACCGAGGCAAGTGGCGATGCTGAAAGAGGCGCCGCTTCCGGACGATGCGGGGGGATTTGGAGTAGAAGGCGGCGTACCCGGCGGAGTGCCAGGCGGGCAGATGGGCGGAGTGATTGGCGGCATTCTTGGTGGGATGGCGAGTTCTAAGCCCCCCGCTCCGACAGCTGTGAAATCGAAAGCACCGATACGCGTGGGCGGGCGGATTCAAGCGCCGCGCCCCATTTCTACTGCGGCTCCATTGTACCCACCGCTTGCGAGGAGCGCCCGCGTGCAGGGGACGGTGGTGATCTCCGCGATTCTGGATGAGAAGGGCGACGTGGTGGAGATGAAAATCGTTTCGGGCCCCGTGCTGCTGTATCAAGCGGCGTTGGATGCGGTGACTCATTGGAAGTATGAACCGACGTACCTGAACGGATCGCCGATTTCCGTGGAGATGAATATCAACGTGATTTTCCAGCTGTCGCAGTGAAGTTTGCCTGTTCCACGCCGCGCGGCCAGCTGTAACTACAAGAACAAGCTAGTACTTCGGAGCCATTTGGTTGGATGGCACAACTTTCTAAACTTGAGGGGTGACCAAACCTTCCAAAGGCGCGGCGGTCTTCTTTGTATTTTTCGGGCTGATGCTCCTGGTGCCGGGATTGTTGTCGCTGTTTACGTTTATCGCGAATAGCGGAAATCACAGCACCAGCGGCACTCTGGCTGGGGCGGCCATCGCGGTATTTATTTCGGCCATTGGGGCGGGACTCTTGTTTGTGGCAGTGGGCGGATACCGCCGTATGAAGCAGCAGGCAGCGATCGAGGAAGCGAATCCCTCGTCGCCATGGCTGTGGCGGAAGGATTGGGCCAACCGCCGGGCGGAGAATCAGCGCAAGAAAACGGAAGTTACAGCCTGGGTGATTTGCATCTTCGGAAACCTGGTGATGATTCCTGTGGCGGTGTCCGTTGCGCCGCAGCTTGCCCGGAGCAATGACCCGCGCGTTTTCCTGGTATTGGGGTTCGGCCTGATTCCCGTGATTTTGTTCGTGTATGCGATTCGCGCGACGCTGCGACGGCAACGCTTTGGCAATACCTATTTTGAGTTTTACGCGCTGCCGTTTTCTCCGGGCGGGCGTCTGGCCGGACGGATTCATTTGAGATTGGATTCGAACGCGGAGCAAGGAGTTGACCTGCGGCTTTCGTGCGTTCGCAAGATAGTGCAGGGCTCAGGAGAGGACAGCAGGACGGTACAAACCGTGCTTTGGCAGACGGAGCAAAACGTTCCTTCCGGTGCGATCGAAATGGACGCGTCGGGCAGGACGATTCCTGTGGATTTTGCGATTCCAGCCGACGCTTACGTTTCGGATCGCGACAATCCTGCCGATCAGGTGCTCTGGCTACTGCACGCGAAGGCGAATCTGCCCGGGATCAATTACGCGGACGACTTCGAGGTTCCGGTGTTTGGGACTGCGACTGGCGTAGAGCAGAACTCGAATGACGCTTCCCCGGAAAGTTTTGGGTCCGCAACGGGATCCTTCCGCGAGTACGACACGCTCCCGGTGGCCGCACCAAAGAATCCGAAGGTGATCATTTCTTCGCAAGACGGAATGACGGAATTTTACTTTCCGGCATTGCGATCGCCATCGCGTGCGCTGTTTCTTCTTCTCTTTACGGCGGTCTGGACAGGCGTGGTCTATTTTCTGTTTCGCTCGAGAGCGCCATGGTTTTTTCCTGTGGTGTTCGGCTTCTTTGACGTGCTGCTGATTTCGGCGATGTTTCACGTGGTGCTGGGGACTTCGCGGATTCGCGTGGGCAATGGCGAACTGATTTCGAAGACGCGGGCGCTGGGCATCGGCTCGACGAAGAGGTTTTCCTTCTCGGAGATCGAGGCCGTTGTTGCGGTGACGAGCGGGCAACAGGGCGGAAACTATGGCCAGGCGATGTACGCCATCCGTTTGCGCGCGAAGAATGGACGGCGCATTACGCTTGCAGATGAAATCACCAGCCGCCAGGAAGCACGCTGGGTGGTGTCGCAAATCGAAGCCCTGGCTGGGCTGAAAATCGATACACACGTGGAAGTGGATCCGCGGTATGGAGCTGTGCCGCAGCCGCTCTCCACCGGGCCGGGGACGGGTTCGTTGCCGGCCGGGTGGCAAAAGCCGCGTCAGGCCTCGCGAACTTCCACGGTTATTTCGATGGCGATATTCGTGGCGATTGCCGGGAGTATGTTTGCCTGGCAGGGCTGGCGATTCTCGAACTTGAAAGCCGCGGCGAGCGCTTCGCGCGCAAAACAAGCGCAGGCGAATGGAACGCCGCGCGTGGCGGCGACGGCCAATGTTGTTACCCCGCGCGGAGCTGCCGCGAAGATGACCGCCGCGGAGGCGGAACGAGTGCTGGCATTACCTGCGCAAGAGCAGGCGGAAGAATTGCTGGAACGCGCGATTGGGCACGACCCGCGGGCTCTCGAGCTGTTCGAACAGCAAGTGGAAAGCTGGGTAGGTCACATCAGCTTGACCGACAACATGAGGCAGCTGGAGAGGCGCTCGGAATTTTCGCGCGATTTGCGCGTTCGCTATGCGAATGCGGATATCAATCTCACGCTGGATGGCTGGCAGAAGAACGAGCAGGCCGCGGAGATGCTGATCGAGCGCGCGCGGACAGATCAACAATATCGGGCCGCGGCGGTTTATTTTCTCGGGATGCTCGCCGGACGCGGGGTTGCTTACGATCGGATTCACCCGGTGCTGCTGGATTACGCGAAGCACGATCCCGACCCGGCGGTGCGGCAATGGGCAGTCGAGGGCATGCGCTATCTGGGCAAGAGCGAGGCGCTCGACGAGCTGTTCGAATCGTTTACGCAGGATCCTTCAACTAACGTGCGCGAACGCGCGGGGTGCAATCTTTCGGATTGCGGAAATTTCACGCGATTGCAGCGCATGCGGATGGCGCCGAAATTTCTGGATTTGATTGCCGATGCAAACAGCAGCGCGCAAATGAAAACCTGGTCTTATATGGCGCTGCGAGAGATTACGGATGCGAATGTGCCGTCCGATCCGCAGGCCTGGAGGAATTGGTACCAAGCGCACGGCTCTGAAAAAATGGCGGAATTCGAACGCATGGACTGGTGGAAAGTCCGCGGGGACGAATAAGGCCCGGATTGCGCGCGCTGCGAGAGAGCGGTTATTTCTTTGGGGCGAGAATTTGTTCGATTTGTGAAATGTGATTGAGGTCGTGGCCGGCGATCATGTGCAGGACTCGATGGAGGCTCTCTTCCCCGCGTTCGGAGTGCATGCCGTGATGTTTCCACTGTTCAGGGCTGAGTGATTTGTAAAGCGCGATGTTGGCTTCGCGGAGTACGCGGAACTGCTCGACGCTCTTGCGCGGGTCGCGCTTGGCATAGTTTCCGGCGGCGGCCCAGGCGTCCTGATCGTAGGCCTGAATGGGCGTTCCCGGCGCAGCGAGAATGGAGCGGATACGCCAGGCGATGACCATTTCCGCTTCGGCGAGATGGGCCAGGATTTCGGCCACGGACCATTTGTCCGGAGCGGGGCGTTTGCGAAGCTTCGAGGCGGGGGCGCGTTTTAGCAGACGTTCGAGCTTCTTCGGCGCCGCCGACTGCGACTTCAGCGCGTCCTTCCCCTCGGCCATTTTCATAATGCGCTGCGAATACTGCTGCGGTGTTTCGTTCATATCGCCGTTTTCCCTTTCTTAAGCATGCCAATCAAAATTCGTGTTGCAGAGGCCGCGTGCATCGCCTGGCCTCAAAACGTTCTGAAGAGACGCTTCCAGCGTACGGAGCCGGGATGAATCACGGCGTTGGCGTAGGCTAAAAAGCGCTCGCGGAATTGCCCGGTTTCCCAGGCGTCGGGCGAGGCATCCAGCGACATGTAGATCAGGACGGGTGTGCCGATGATGTGGTTGCGGGCGGGGGATGCAGCCGGTGAAGCGGCTGTCGTAGGAATTTCCGCGGTTATCGCCCATGACGAAGTAACAATTTTCGGGAATTTTGTAGGGCGTGTGCATCCCGTAGGTTTCGCTCGGGCCGGTGGTGTAGTTTTCAGTAAGTTTTTGGCCGTTGATCCACACGCCGCCGTCGCGAATGTCGATGGTTTCGCCAGGAAGGCCGATCACACGCTTGATGATGTCGGACGTCTCTTGCGGAACGATGGGCGTGAAGATCACCATTTGCTGGCGCTTGGGATTGCGCCACAGAGGCACATGCCAGTTGGTGAAGGGAACGCCGGCGTCGTAGCCAATGCGGCTCATGATTAGGTGGTCGCCGATGAGAAGCGTGTTCTCCATGGAGCCGGACGGAATGACGCGGGCCTGGCCGAGCGTTCCGTTAATGAGCAAGAAGAAGAGGATGACCCACATCCAGGCGATGATTTCGCGCTGAATGCGTTTGGCGCGGGAGAGATTTTCTTCGGGTTTTTTAGGTTGCGGTTTGGCGGATTTCATTTTTCACCCACACTCCTTATTGTACCCATAGATGGCGACTTTCTAGAGCTAAGACGCGCCTGCGATGGTGACGTGAGCGGCGGATTCGCGCTTGGCGATGTCCGCGGTGATGGTGCGCGAGCCCATGTAGAGGACGAACGCGAGAGCCGTGCAGAGAACGGGGATAATGAGCATGGCTTGTTGCAGGCCGGTGGCGCGGAAAGCTTCGGTGACGGACGAGGAACCCGCCAGGGCGGCGGCGCGGTGGGCGAGGATGTCGCTCAGCTTGCCCGTCAGCAGCGGACCGAGCGATGCTCCGCACATATACATAGCCATGAAATAGATGGCCATGGCGGAGGCTCGCTGGTTCGGCGGGACGATGTCCTGGATCGCGGAATAGACGAAGCCATAGTAGGTCGTGAGAGAAGCGTAGGTCAGAGCGAGGAAAACCATCGCCATTTTCAAGGAACCCAAGGTCTGAAGAATGCCGACGCAGGCGAACGGAATGGCGGCCAGCGCCAAGACCGCCGCATACAGCAGGCGGCCATCTTTGCGGCGATGGGCAACGGAATCGCCTAGGTAGCCAGCGACGGCTCCGCCGCTGACGCCTCCTGCGAGATATACGACACCTGTGATGATGCCGGAGTCGCGGAGCGACAGGCCGTGTACGCGGCTGAAAAAGGCGGGAAGGAATGTCGCAAACGCGTAGGCATTGAAATTGAGCAGCGCGCCGGACGCGATAATCCACCAAAGTGTGGGGATGCGAAGAACGTTCCACATGGAGGTGGAAGCGAACGGCGCGGGATGGAGTTCGCTGGCGCCGCGTTGCGGTTCGTGGAGCAGCAGCAGGGCCGGAACGAGGAGCAACGCCGGCAGAGCGGCGAAGGCCATCGCGGCGCGCCAGCCATAGGCTTGCGCGAGCGGGCCGCTGAAAAAATAGCCCAGGGCGCCGCCGACCGGGACGCCGAGCATAAAGAGAGCGAGTACGCGTGAGCGTTTGTGCGCAGGAAAGAGATCGCCAAGCCAACTGGTGGCCGTGGGCGCGCAGGCGGCTTCGCCGACCCCAACGCCGACTCGGGAGAAGAGAAGGACGATGTAGGTAGTAGCGAGGCCCGCGGACGCGGTGAGCGCGGTCCAGATGACAACTCCCCAGGCGAGAAGTTTTTTGCGGCTGGCGGTATCGGCGATGCGGCCGAGAGGGACGCCGACGATGGCGTAAATCCAGATGAAAGCGCTGCCGAGGAGGCCGATCTGCGTGTCGTTAAGATGGAACTCCTTGCGCATGGGCTCGACGAGGGCGCCCGGGACGTGGCGGTCATAGAAATTCAGGATGTTGATGGCGAAGAGGACGACGACGGAAAACCACAGGGAGGATTTTGGAGTTTTCCCAGACAAGGCCCGAGCATGCTAGCACATCGGGTGACGAAGAGCGGAATGAGGCACGACAGAACTGGTAGTTCACCGCGCGCTCGGACCCGAGCGCAAATCAAAGCGAACGCGAAATCGCGTCGACACCCAACGAATCCAGAACATCTTTGAGGCAGACTGCGATCCACCATCCGGAGTCCTCATCGAATTCGTCGGGTGGATTCGTCGAATTATAAATGACCTTGGCCACCAACTCCGCCAATAATAAATGTTTAAGCAAGAACGTCTGCTCCGCAGATCGCCGTCCTCCCAGCCTTTCCAATTCCAGCGTTACTTTCCTCGCAGACGAAAATGCTTCGTGAGCCTTCTTCCATTCCGATGGCTGGCTGGCGATGCGGAGAATATGTTCGATGGGCGGCGACGTGACCCCGGTTAGTTCGACGAGGGACGCCAAAACCAGCGAAGCCCACTGAGGGCGAACCTCTTCCGGCAGATTCTCGAAAATCAGCCGGCCGGCCTCCAACTGCAGGCCATTTCGAGGTTCTTCACCGCATGGAGTTAAGTGGATGTTCCCTTTCATTGGCGCGTGTTTTGCGGTTTGCCTTCGTGATTTTATTAGTTTTCTCACCGGCATCCTACTCGGGTGCAAAGCGAATGAATGGCTGGGTTGTAGGGCGGCTAGTGGTGCTGTGTCTTCCGCTCGCACTGCTTGCCCCATCGCCAACGCTATTCAGCTCATTGACTAAGTCTATCACTTGCGGGTGACTGGCATCGATGCGGAAGTCGATATCGCTTCTCGAGTTCGCACCCTTTCCTGGCGGAAGATTGGTTTCGACGTTTCTGCCAACTCCGGCGGCACGACTGCCAACCACATCGATGGTCGTTTTGTATTTGTTGGCGATTGCTTGAATTTCGGCCCGCTCGCGAGCGGTCAATGTTCCTTCGGCCGGTCTTCCGCCCGGAGAAATGTGAGTCCTCCATATACGACAATTCCGCGGAGATAAATGTGCTGGCCAAAGTATAGCGCTGGAAATGTTTGCCCAGCATTGGTATCGCGGTTCCTTGCTGAGTATGTGTAAGCGCCGGGGCGGTCCTTACGCGCTGGCAGGCATGGCAGCCGGGCGCGCCGTCTTGGATTGCCAAGCTTTGCGGAGTTCTTCCCGGTGCTTGAGGACCGCGGATTTGGCTTCGTCGAAACTGGCATAGACTCTCGTGCCTTTGATGGTGTTGCAGGGAGCGCAGCAGGCGACCAGGTTGCTCGGATCTTTCTTCCCTTTGCGGGCGCGGGGGTGGATGAAATCCACACGCATGACGAGGGCGTTTTCAAAGCTGGCGCGGCCATCGAGGCCGCAATACTGGCAACGGTAATTATCGCGTTCGAGAATCTTCAGGCCTTCTTGCATGGAGACGGGTGATTCGACCAGGGAAAGTGTTGCGAGGCTTAACGGCATGGGTACCTCCTGTGCGGAAATTTAGGGAAGCAGGGGGGAGCTTGCGACTTCCACTTGCCTGGAGGAAGAACATAGGCTCGCGGGCAGTTGGTGTCAAGCGGGAGGAGCGAAGCAAAGCCGCGGCACCGGCCATGCCGGCACTCGGATGCGGGCCGATGCGTTTCGCAGATGTATGTGGACGTCTACGCTCCAGGACCCTGGTGTTGGGGCTGGACTCGCAGGTGGGCGGCGACTAATTTAATTTCTTCGTTGGTGATTTCGGTGGGGAGAGCTTCCTTGATGGGCTTTAGCCTTTCGGAGCCAAGCCTGCGGCAAACAGCAGCGATTTCTTCGTACTTTTCCGGAGTGAACCAATTTTGCTGAAACTGGGTCTCCCCGCGCTCGATCATTTCGGCGATAAGGGCGACGACAGCCTGGACACGCCGGCCGCGAATCTCCGCAATCTCTTCAAAGGTGCGGCCTTCCCGCAGGAGGCGCAGCGTTTCTTCGGCGGGGCGGGACACTTTGGCATGCCAGTCGGCGGAGGCGCGCGCGCCTTGACGGTAGCGGCGGAGCGCGTCGAGGATTTGTCTGCCGTAGGCCTCCACTTTTTTCTGGCCGAAGCCGGAGACGCGGCGAAGTTGGGAAAGGGATTGCGGCTCAACCAGGCAAAGATCATCGAGCGAAGAATCTTGCATCACGACATAAGCCGGGATCTGGAGTTCCTTTGCGGTGTCGCGGCGCCACTCCTGGAGAAATTTACGGAGCTCGTGGTCGCCGGCGAACGCGGCGGATTTCTTGGCGAGCGCCTGGCCGCTTCGGGCGGGGTGGCTCGAAGGAAGCGGAGGAACGAAACGAATGGCGGAATCCGAACGGGAATGTTTCCGCGAACCGCGGGCGGGAGTTTGCGATTCGACTTCGAGCCAATCCGGCGCGCCTGCGCAGACATCACACTTCCCGCACCGCCGCCAGGAAGGCGTCTCGCCGAAATGAACGCAAATCATGCGTTGGCGGCACTGGGAATTTTGAGCGAAGTTTTCTATCTCCATGCTGCGAAGGTCGGCGCGTTGTTTTTCTTCGGGGTCGGAGATTTTGCCGTTGAAATAGGCAAGGAGATGCTTGTCTTTGTACTGCCAGAGGAGGAAGCAATCGGCCGGCGAGCCGTCGCGGCCGGCGCGGCCCGATTCCTGGTAAAAATGCTCCAGGGATTTGGGAAGGGCGAGGTGAACGACGGCGCGGACCGAGGATTTGTTGATGCCCAAGCCAAAGGCCAGCGTGGCCACCATCACGCGGACTTCGTCATTCATCCATCTTTCCTGATTTTTGCGGCGGGTGGCGGGGTCCATCTGCCCGTGATACGGGATGGCTGGGAGCCCATTTTCTTCAAGCATGTCCGCGGTTTCTTCGACGCGCGCGATGGTGGGCGCGTACACGATGACGCTTCCCTCTTCCACGCGGCGTACGACGCGAAGCAGTCTCTCTTTTTGGTTTGCGGCGCTGGATTGCTTGACGATGTAGCGCAAATTGGCGCGGTGAAAACTGGCGATGTGTTTGAAGGGATCGCGCAAGCGGAGTTGCTCGATGATGTCGTGCCGTACGCGCTGCGTGGCGCTGGCCGTGAACGCGGCAATGGGTTTGTCCGGAAAAAGTTCGCGGAGCCGGCTCAGCTGGCGATAGTCGGGCCGAAAATCATGGCCCCATTCGGAGATGCAGTGTGCTTCGTCAATCGCGAAGAAGGAAATGGGGACGCGCATGAGCCATTCGGCGGTGCCGTCCAGAACCACGCGTTCGGGGGAGAGATAGAGTAGACGAAACTCGCCCGCCGCGACGCGGCGCTTGAGGTCGCCCCGGTCGGCGGCCGCGGTGGAACTGTTCAGAAAAACAGCCGGGATACCCATCTGGGTGAGGTGAGCGACCTGGTCTTGCATGAGTGCGATGAGCGGGGAGATGACGACGGCGGTCTGGCCTTCCGCGAGTGCGGCGGGGAGCTGATAACAAAGCGATTTGCCGCCTCCGGTGGGCATGACGACGCAAACGTCACGGCCGCCGGAGATGGCGCAAACGATTTCTTCCTGGCGCGGGCGAAAGTTGTCATAACCCCAGTAGCGCTGGAGCGCTTCGGCGAGGAGAGGGGAGCCGGCGGGGCGCAACTCGTTCGTCGGGCGAGCAGGATCGGTGCGAGCGGCGGCAGAGGACAAAGGAGCTCCTAAGAAAGAGGGCGGGAACGGGAAGTTCGCGCTCGAGATAGCTTCGCTTTTGATTCGCCAATCGTCAAGTAGAAAGACTGGAATTTTGGAGGCGCAGGGCGAATCGGTATTTTCTCGCGCGGAGAGGAAATGAAAGCGGGGGGAGTGGCGGAGAAGAACTGGGCGGCGAACATGGAAGTTTGCGGAGCGGCGCTTCAGACTAGAATGCAAAATCATTTGCCAGTGTGCGGCGCGAGGGCTTGAGGGGCTATGGCGCGACATTTTCGATTCGATGATGGAGGGCGGCATGCGGCCGGATACCACGGCAAAGCGGGGGATTGTGTTGTTCGCGCGATTGCGATTGCGACGGGGCGGTCTTACCAGCAGATCTATGATTTGGTGAACAAAGCGGCGGTCTACGAACGCACGGGGAAAAGGAAACGCGGTGTAAGCAATGCACGAACGGGCGTTTACAGGACTTCGATCAAGAGAGTGATGAAGTCCTTGGGTTGGGTATGGACGCCGACAATGCAGATTGGCTCGGGATGCACCGTGCATTTGCGCGCGGACGAATTGCCGCCGGGAAGGCTGGTCGTTAGCGTGTCGAAACATTTGACGGCGGTGATTGATGGCGTGATTCACGATACGCATGATTGCTCGCGGCGCGGCACCCGGTGTGTTTACGGATATTGGCAGCCGGGGGATGGCGCGCGTGCGCGGCCGGTCGTCGTTAATGGCCCGCCCTCAAAAAACGAAGGGGGAGCGCCGCATCGTCCTGCGCCAAAAGACGCACGGGATGTGCCGCGGCGCCGTAAATCCTTCCTCGAATGGCTGTTTGGCTAAACAATCGAAAACATCCCAGCAACCGCCATCCGTATGGCCGTGAGCATCAACGGAAAATTTCATACGGCCCAGATTAGTTTTAGCACGCGGCGGAAATTGCCGCCGAGGTTGGGCTCAGTGGGGACTGGAACTGGCGGGAAGGATGTATCGCTGTTCGAGGCGGCGGCGCATTTGCCAGCGTGCAGGACTGTAGCGCTCGTCGGCGTGAACACCGGCGGAGGCCATCTCGGCCTGGACGACAAAACCGTCGTCATCGAGAAACCCGATATGATGGAAGTTCTGTTTGCCTTCATCGTTTAGTGTGTAGCGAATCAAAATATCTCCCGCAACGGCTGGCTCGCCGAGCGATACGTCGGTCGTCCAATTTTTCGCGTACTGCTCGATGCCGGCCCACCAGCCATGCTCCTTGTCGCTGGTAACTGCCGCCCCGGTGAGCACGTAGTTAACGAAGCTGATGCAATCGAAGTGGCGGCGTCCGTAGCAGTTTTCTCCCCAAACAATTTTGCCGGCAGAGGGGACGTTGTCTCCCCGGACGACGCGAGGAGTTTGACGGACGGTAATGCTGTCCCACTGCGCCAGCAGTGCATTGGCATACTTTTCGGAGCACGAGTTGAGGAAGTCCGTGAGGTGCGTATCGCCGGCAACCACAGCGGACCCGCCGGTCTTTTCGAAACGTCCGGCGCAGACGTAGTGTCCTGCGACGTCACACTTGGCAGCGCAAATGGATAGGTCCGCAACCTGCAGCGATGCCTCGTTCCAAGGCACGGAGCCTGGGCGGTAACGAGCGCCATTCGATTGGCCGGGCATGGCGCCGGCGGAGCCCCACAAGTAGTGAGAGCCCAGGAAGGTTCGCGCGAAGTCTGTGATGCGCTTTCGATCGTCCACGGGCGTGAGCCTCGGCTCGCCGCCAGTTGGCGGCGGAGGATCTTGGTGGGGGGAATTATATATCTGTAGCCGAGGAAGAGCGCAGAAGAAAGCAGTAGCCGAGAGAAAAGCAAGAGGGGGCGGCACTTCGAAGCTAAGGATATAGGTGCCGCGCCCCTGCCTGGTCATTTTGGGTGAATCTAGCCGGCGGAGGCTCGATTCGGATCAGGAGCGTCGCACGATTCCCGCGAGCAGCGAGAGTACAAACAAAATCACGAAGACGAAGAATATAAGTTTGGCGATGCCTGCGGCGGCCACCGCAATTCCTGTGAAGCCGAAGACCGCAGCGATCAAAGCGACGATGAAGAAACCCAATGCGTAACGCAACATGTGTCCTCCTTTTGGATTTGGTCAAACTCGGGGAACCCGTTCACTTGGTTAGAGAATCGTTCTTAGCGCCGGTCGCGAGGAGCACGACGCCTCCCATCAAAGCCAGGCATCCGAGGACTGGCGGCAGAGGAACCGTGTGTTTTTCCTCCTTCGTTGCCTGAAGAGGGCCGACGTCCAGGACTTTCTTCTGCGTGGTGTACGTGATCCCCTGATAGGCGAGGGACAGGACGCCGAGGATCAGAAGTATGAGTCCCGCTAGACTTGCTGATTTCATGGAACGCTCCTTGGCGTGCGAATTGGTCTTGGAAAGGTGGACGAGTGTGGGGCACGCGGGGCGCACACCCGTCCGGAAGCCGCAGAGCGGCGCGTTTACATTTGTTTTTGTTCTGTTGGAAACTTTGCGATTAGGACTGGTGCGCAGCGCGCTTTTGCTGCGGTGGGTCGTCCGTCAACGACTTAACGAACTCGTCGGCGCGCCTTTCGGCTTCTTCCTTGGCGATGCCGTAGCGTTCCTGAAGACGGCCGATGAGTTGCTCGCGGTTGCCAGCGATCTGCTCGAGGTCATCATCGGTTAGCTTTCCCCATTTTTCTCGGAGTTGTCCTTTGGTCTGCTTCCACTTGCCTTGCACTTGGTCCCAGTTCATGGTTGCCTCCCTCAGAAGTTTTGTTGCAGATAGATTGACTGGATCACTCAGCCGAGCGAAACAAAGGATCGGAGGAATCATCCGGTCAGCGCGGCCCTTGTGCTAAAAGCAAGAACCGCAAGGCGGTGCTCGTTTCAGTTACGACAGGAGAAAAGCAAAGAGCGGGCCAAAGACAGAAAAAACTTCGAAGTTATGGAGGGTCAGTAAGTTACGCCGATGGAGCGTGTAAGGAATGGGATTGCTCCGGCAGTACTAGCCCTGGGAAAATCCGCGCGCTGCTAGTTTTTTCTTCACGATGTATAAACATCTGCAGCGATTGCTATTCCGGGGACCGCTCGCTGCGAAAACAGCAGGATGCTTTGTGTTCTCGCATACCGAAGAACATGGAGGACACAGGTCGGCATTGCTGTTGGCGGAGGAAATGCGGTGACGGAGCGCCCGTCTCGGAATCGATCCGGGCGCTCGCGTCAGAAGTTCGATTAGGGCTTGGTGATCACGCCGCACGCGATGCGCGCGGGAGCGGCTGTTCCGGTGCCGCCGGCGACCGCGTGAATGACGATGGCCGTTCCGCCATTGCTGAAGACGGAATGATCATCGTCGCCGAGGGTTACGTTGGGAGCGATCACGGAAACGTGGGCGGTGCCGTCGGCGCCGACGATGAGCGAAAAATTCGGAATGTCGCCGGCGGGGGCTGCGTCGTGGCTGTGCTCGGCGCCGCCGGGATTGAAGTGCGGGCCGGCAGTCTTGAAGTCGGGCGGGTCGCACTTGGCGACTTGATGGATATGAATGGAATGTTCGCCTGGGGGCAGATTCTTGATATCCAGCGTGATTTTGACGCCTTTTGGCGTGCTTGTAAGCTGCGCTGATCCGACACTTTGGCCATCGGTATTTTTGAATTCCACAGTGACTGGCTTGGAAGCGGAACGGCTGTGCGACTCCTGGGCCTTGACCGCAGAACCCAGAGCGAAGAGCAGACACACCCCACATACGATTGCTCTCATTGGAATTTCCTCTTTCTTGATGGTTTTCGAATGGTCCCGGGGCACTGCGCGAAGCAGCGCCTAACTACTGTAACTCGGCAGGCATTGAGGTTATTCCAGGGGCTGGCGAGGATTGTTCTCATTTAGATACGTGCGAGGCCGGGAGCAAGGAATGATGCCGCGCGACGACGCAAAAGCAGCTGTTGGAACACAAGAGGAAAGAGGGCGCTGCGCCTGGGATTCAGAAAATCGCTGATCAGCAGTTGCGATGTCAGTCGTTGCGATAGAGCTCGGGATATTCCTTTTTCAGGCTGGTCAGTTTGGGAAGGTCATTCATCATGATGTAAGGCTCGTAACTGTGGTTCTTCAGGTAGTCCTGGTGGTAGTCCTCGGCGGGATAGAAGGCTTCGAGCGGGACGACTTGGGTGACGATGGGCTGCGCATAAATTCTTGCGCCGCCGAGCTGCGCGACGTAGGCTTCGGCAATTTTCTTCTGTTGGTCGTTGGCGTAGAAGATGGACGAGCGGTATTGCGTGCCGTAGTCGGGGCCCTGGCGGTTCAGCTCCGTGGGATTGTGGCCGACGGAAAAGAAGATCATCAGAATCTGCCCGTAGGAAATTTGCGAGGGATCGAAAACGATTTTTACGGATTCGGCGTGGCCCGTTTCGCCGGTGCTCACATCCTCGTAGTGAGCCGTTTTGGCAGCGCCGCCGGAATAGCCGGACGTGGAAGAGATTACACCTTTCAAATGTTGGAAGACGGCTTGAATGCCCCAAAAGCAGCCGCCCGCGAGAACGGCGGTCTCTTCGGATTTGGCGGATGCGAGCGGAGCATCCACGGCCGGCTTCGGGTATATCGCTTTAGCGTTGGAGCGGCCGTCATTGGGCTTGGCCGTGGCCCAGGCCAGTACACCAATACCCGCAAAGACTAGGACCGCAATCAGAACAGCGCGCATAATGACGACTCCGCGAACAGCATTCCACTAAACTATACGATTGCCGCTAGAGATTGGATGCTTCGTGACTTCCCTGCGTTACTGGAGAACAAGAAGACGGGGAAATCTGGATCATTGTTCCAGAAAGAATCAGGCTTGGAACCAGCCGCCTGTACGGGCATGATACTTAAGCCTGAAAAAGCGAACTGAGGAGAGTTTTATGACACTGCGCACGCGAGCCGTTTCTGCGATTGGCGGTTTTCTGATTTTGCCGGCAATTCTTTCCGCTCAGGTAACGGGAGTCACGCACGGGAAGAAGCCCGAGCTTCCCGCGCCCTACTCGACGAAATCTTCGGGGAACGGGCCGCGGAATGAAGCGCCGCCTCCAGGCTTTCTTCCCACGGTGCCGCAAGGATTTCGCGTGAATATATTTGCGGAAGACTTCAAAGTGCCTCGTTGGCTTGCGACGGCGCCGAATGGAGACATTTTTGTTGCCGAGACGGGAGCGAACCAGATTGTAGTGCTGCGCGATCCACAAAACACCGGAGGAGCCCAGCAACGTGAAATATTCGCCACAGGAACGAGACGAGTGTTTGGCATAGCTTTCCACGATGACTACGTCTACGTCGGGGACACGAATGAGCTGGTGCGATTTAAATACGATCCCAAGACCTCGAAGCGTTTAGGCGAAATGGAATCTTTGTTGAAGCTGCCGACCGGCGGCCACGAGACGCGTTCGGTGGCGATTTCTCCGGACGGCAAACACGTGTTCGTTTCCGTGGGCTCCGGCTCCAACATCAATACCGGCGAAGACCCGATTCGCGCGGCGGTCACGATTTGCGATCTGGACGGGAAGAACGCGCGGCTGTACGCGACCGGTCTGCGGAATGCAGTGGGGCTGGCGATCGAACCCATCACCGGAGCGGCCTGGGTAAGCGTGAATGAGCGCGACGAACTGGGAGACAATTTGCCGCCCGATTATTTTACTTCGATCAAAGACGGCGGATTTTACGGCTGGCCGTACAGCTATATCGGGAGCAACGTGGATGACCGCGTGAAGCAGGAACATCCTGAGTTGGTTGCGAGGGCGATCATTCCGGATGTGTTGCTGGGTGCGCATGTGGCTCCGCTGCAGTTTGCGTTTTATACCGGCAAGCAATTCCCTCAGAGCTACTGGGGCGGCGCGTTTATCGCGGAACACGGTTCGTGGAACCGCGCCACGCGCGCCGGATATCAGATTGCGTTTGTGGCGTTCAGGGATGGACAGCCGTCGGCCGATCCGGTGCCGTTTCTGACGGGGCTGGTGCCTGATCCGAAGGGACGAGATGTACTCGGAAGGCCCGTCGGAGTCACGGTTGCTCCCGACGGTTCATTGCTTGTATCCGATGACGGCGCCGGAAAGATTTATCGCATCTCCGTGGCGAAATAAGACTCACTCGCGGACTAATTCACAGTCAGCGTCAATTGAATCGGCTGCAATTGCAGCGGCTGACCGCCGGCGGACATGGCGGACGGCACGACTTTAATTGCAGAAATTCCTTGCGGAGTCACGATCTGCGGAGGAAGCGTGGTGGCAGCACTGCCGCCGCCGCAGCCCGCAGAACCCAGCACAATCACGAGCAGTAGCGTGGCGAACGCGCCGCCGATGGCGAGACGCCTTGGTCGCTGCGTCGCGCTGCGTTTCGCGCTGGAGACTAGCCAGAGAAGCAAACTGCCCGCAGCCAGAGTTAGCAAAACGCGAATACCCAAAAGCGGGAGGAGAGGCGGCGGATTCTCAGGCGACAGGGCGGCGCCGCTCCCGGTCGTCGTCACCGTCACCGTGAACGGCGCGGCGTTTCCATTCGTAATCTGCAAAGTGGAAGGGAGTTGGCACGTCGCGCCAGCGGGCGCGCCGCTGCAGGTGAGGGAAACTGTGCCAGTGTAGCCTGCGCCAGGTGTGATCTGGAGATTGTACTGCGCGGGTTGACCAGCGGCGACGATTGCGGTCGTCGAACCAGTTGGAGCGGCGCCGAGAGTGACCGCGGGATTGGCGTTGCCACCGATGTTGATAACCTGCGGAGAATCCGAGGCGTTATCGGTGATCGTGACGGTTTCCGTGCGTTCGCCGGCAGCCAGCGGGGCGAAAATCGCGGTCACCGTGCACGTACCTTGAGAAGCGATCGCTCCAATACAGCCGCTCGTGGTGGTGGTGAAGTCACTGACGTTGTTTCCGCCGACAGAGACCGAAGAAATGTTGAGCGTGGGGTTGCCGGTGTTTTTGACGGTCACCACGATCGGATTGCCGGTAGTGCCTTGCGTGATGGTTGGAAAGCTGACGGGGTTAGGAGTGATCGATACGGCGGGAGCGGGCGGAGGTGGGTTGATGGCCGTGCCAGTGAGTTGAACGGATTGCGGACTGCCGGGAGCATTGTCGGCGATCACGACCGTGGCTTGTTGGAGGCCTGGCGCCGTCGGAGCGAAAGTAAGGCTGATCGAGCAGAAATTGCCGGGCTGAATGACAGTGGGAGCGTGGCAGGTATCGGTCACGGCGAATTGCGAGGGGTCAATGCCAGAAAGAGTGATGGAACTAATGCTAAGAGCCTGGCCTCCGTTGCTTTGGACGGAAACCATTTGAGGAGGACTGCTGGAGGAATTGGTCTGAATAGCGCCGAACGAGAGGGAGGATTGAGAAAGGGAAACGGAGGGGCCGGAAATTCCTTGCTGCCCCGGCGGGACGCTGAAGGCCAGGGGAAAGGAGATCCCCGTTACCGTGTAAGGCGAGCCTGGCGCTTCGAGGAAGTAACCGGTGACAGGATCAATTGTGAAGGCATGCGCAAGGTTGGGCTGCGCATCGCCGCCGTAATTGAAAGGCCCAGTGGGATCGGGGCTGAATTGCGGGACCGCAGTAAAACCTGGAAGCGGCGAACTGGAAGTCTCGGCGATCATCCCCGTCGACGAATTGAGAGAAAAGATGTGGACAGCGGGATTCGGCGCCGGCGGGTACGTGGCGTAGATAAAGGAGCCCGTGCTATCCACAAACAGCTGACTGGGGAAAACATTTTGGCCGAGATCAATAGATCCACTCGGGAACGATCCATTGATTCCTGTAACCAGGATTTGACCTTCGAGCTCTCCCCGGCCGGTAACGACAAAGCGCCCTTGCGGATCCGCGGCAAAGCTACGGGCCGTTGAGTTGTCAGGGGAATTGGCCAAGCTCTGAAGACTTGGAATTCCGGACTGGGGATTAATCGAGACAGCGTCGAGTTCTTCCCCGAGCGGCATCGTGGGATCGGAAGGAAAACTAGGGCCGAGATAGAGATAGAAACTTTTTGTGTCGAAAGGCTGGGAGAATCCGATTGGCGTGGAATTTAGTTCCAGGAAAGAGTTTGTCACGGGAACGAGAGCGGGCGGATTGGTCTGGATTTGAAAAGTCTCAACGGAACTCTCGCCCGCGATTGGACTGCTGCGGTTGACGACAGCGATGTAGTTTCCCGTCGGCTCGACTCCGATAAAAACAGGGTCATTGGTGAACGTAGAGGCGAACGGGGAGCCGGGCTTCACTTCCTGATAAGCACCGGTGGTGGAATCTGTGATCTGAAACATGTGGATGCTGTTGTTGCCGGGAGCAAAGAGGAAACGGCCCTGGACGTCAAGTGTGAATGAAGACGAAGTGGAGGAAGAGAAAGGCGAGCCGCTGACAGGAGAGAGAGCACCCGTCTGATCGTTGCGCACGGCCACGGCCCCTTCGGACGAGAAGACGAGGGTCTGCTGTAATTGGCCGCGCGCCGAAGGGACGTAAAGTGCTGCGAATGCGCTGGCGCAGAGAAGGATTAGAATTTTCCAATATTGTTTTGAGCGCGAGCGGGGGGCTTGGTGCGAACGGAGAGGAAATTCGCGTGCTTGGGCCATGTGTCTTCCTTGGCCGTCGGAAATAGCGGCACCTCTTTGAATCCGAGAGGGAAACGTTTGCAAATCCAAGGTAAGCTGGAAAAAGCGCGGCGTCAACCACATATATCCAAAGATTTACTAAACTGAACGGTCGACAAGGAGGGCGGGCAGAGCGAGGTTACAAATGGATCGCTCAAATGTGAATGAATGTTAATGTTGGAAGGGAGGGTCCTGCGTTACCTTGCAGAGCTTATGCAACCAGCACAACTTGATTTGGAAAAGCTTCCGGCTTCGAGCGACAGCAAACTAGTGACACGCCTCAACGGCAAATTGAGTCTGGAGACCGTCCACAACTTCATTCAGACGCTGCGGCCCGAGCCCGCGGACTACCTGGTGCTCGACATGAGCGGAGTGTCCTTTCTGGATTCCGCCGGGGTGGGCGCCCTGGTGTCGTTGTTCGTGCACCGGCGGAACGCGGGGAAGTCGTTTGCCATAGCGGGACTGACGCAACAGGGGAATGCGGTACTGGCGGTCGCTGGGCTGACCAAGCTGCTGCCGAACTTTCCTACCGTGGAAGCGGCGCTGGCTGGAAAGTAGTCACATTCTCCGTCGAAAATTTGGATCGAATGCAAGTGGAAGCGCGGTCAGTTTGGCCTGGCCCCCTCAGCCACAAATATGCGCCGTGCTGCCTCAAATGCCCGACGTCAAAAAATCCGGGCATTGACACTTCTACAATCTATATTAATATATAATAATAGTATTGTCGAGTAAATGCCTGGGTTCCCACGCCGTGAACAAGCCATCTTTACGCTAACTTCTTTAGAATCCGCACTTACAGAAATCCGCCTGTAACCTCTTTGGAATGAACACTTCCAAAACACAGGACTTAAAACCCTTCAGAATGAACACTTACAAAAAAAGAGGGGTAGGGAATGCGGCGCGTTCCAATTTGGAACGTGCTCGTCTGGGTCGTAGCGACAGGGTGCAATCGCGATCCTGCAACGGTCGGGCACAATGAATTGTGCCCCTACCATGTGTTTGGGAGGGCAGGGTGTGGGGCGCTGGTATACTCGGGCACCATGGACAACACATCTGGATTTGTTTTGCGGGATGGAGAGTATCAGAGGCGGGTGCGGGAGAGTTTTGCGCGGCAAGGGTTGATGAAGCTCCTCGGGGCGGAATTGGCCTCGCTGGAGCCGGGCGGGGTGGCGATTCGCGTGCCGTTTCGCGGGGAGTTGACGCAGCAGCATGGGTATTTTCATGCGGGGGTGACGGGGGCGATCGCGGATAGCGCGTGTGGGTATGCGGCGTTTACGCTGATGGGGGCCGAGGATTCGGTTTTGACGGTGGAGTACAAGATGAATTTATTGGCGCCGGCGGATGGGGAGGAGTTGGTGGCGCGGGCGCGGGTGGTGCGGTCGGGGAAGACGTTGAAGATTTGCATGGCGGATGTGTTTGCGCGGAAGGGCGCGGCCGAGAGTCATTGCGCGACGATGTTGGCGACGATTATGTGCATGGCGGGGAAGACGGACCGGCCGCGGTAGATTGGGGCGAGAAGACAAATGTCGCAAACAATTCGTTTTGACAGTCCGAGGCACGCGGAGAGGGACTTTTTCATCCTGGCTAGACAATTGTAGTTGATTGTTTCGAGGCTCACGGCTCTGCTGATAAACGCAGAAACCATCCGTGTTGGTGCTGGATCAGACTCGAAGGTTGCCGGACATTGAGGACCGAGGCTCCAGGGGACTTAGAAAGCGCCTGTGAACCATAGCCATCCAACGGCAACGCACATAGCAGCAGCCACGGACTGTATCCATCGCGAATACAGCCGGCTGGACCTTCCGTCTTCGCCAGTTAGCTTGGACATTTCGATATAGGGAGCGAGCCCGCGGCGGTACCAGCCTTCGACGACGACTTCCTGGCTAACGAATGCGTCGGCCTTGCCGAGGCCGAAGAGAAAGCGCGCGAACGGGATGGAAGAGCGATAAAGAAGAAAAATCATTCCAGTCTGGTCGCGGAAGACGAGATCGGGACTCCAGAAGGCGCCGGGTTCGCCACGACCGACGATCTTACCTTTCATGCGGACTGCGCGAGGCTGCATCTGGGAAACTTCCAGATCCTCCAACAACGTGCCCACGTTTGAGTCATGGAATGCGCCGCGGTAGCGATAGAGAATTCGCGCGAACCACGTCACGCCGAGGCCGGTGAGAAGCATCGGCTGAATGTTGGTGCTCAGGCCGATATTGAGCAAGGCAAACAGATGCTGAAACCAATTTGTCAGGATGAAGCCGGCTCCGCACAGAACAGGCAGCACCCAAACAAGAAACTCGAAGGAAAATCTCCCCCAGTTCCGAGATTCGTCTTGCGGCAGAGGATATTTCGTGGCTTGATGCATTGCGGCCGCGTCGCGGTTGAGTTCTTTCACGCGGAAAGCGGTGAGCGGATGCGTTGAGCTCAGCTCGTAGAAGCGAGCCCAAGGATTGACGAGATCCCATTTCATTACGGCGGCGGCCTCAATAGGGTCGGCCTGAGCCAATGCAAGCGCCGAACCCGCTTTCACACTCGAAATCCCCATTAGGGCCACCGTTCCGGCGAGTCGTCTTATCTTGCGGGCCTGCTTCTTGTCGTCCTTGTTGCCTTCGGCCATTACGCGCTGGTATTCGCCCTCTTCGCGAACCATGCCATAGGCAATCTTTACCAAGGCAGAGGACAAAGTAGACGGAGCGTGGGTTACTTCGGCAGCATAGAGGTCAGCAAAGTATTCTCGTGTGCGGTTGAGCATGAGCACGACGTACTGGCTGACCAGATAGCAGATGTAGGCACCATAGGCGACGACGCGCGCATTGTTGATGCGATCGGCGACAACATAGATCTGATACAGCAAGAGCGGTGCTAAGGCGGCAATAGTCATAACCAGAAAGTCCCGATGCTCGACGTGGCCGAGCTCATGGGCGAGGACGGCATTGGATTCCTCGGGAGTGAGAACGTCGAGCAAGCCGCTGGTGACTACGACCCGGGCATCACCGCGTGTGCGGCCGAAGGAAAACGCGTTCGGCGTCCCACTGTAGATGATCCCAAGACGAGGGACTTTGAGTCCGCGTTCGACGCACAGCTTCTCAAGGAACTGGCGATTGGCATCCGGGAGTTGCGCACCTTGATCGCACCAGGAAATGTCCAAAACCCATTGAATGAGGTAGGGCGCAATCAGGTACTGGAGGCCGATGAATGCTACGGCAAAGATAATGCCTGACCACAATTCGGCGCCGGAGCGAACCAGATACCAGTCACCAAACGCAAAGACCAGACCATAGAGCGCGAGCAGGAAAAGCAATGACCAGGAGATGAATTTCATCGAGCCTCGCTGGGAGAACGGAGTATCCGGAGACGAACTGCCGGGCAATTCTAGCACAGGAGTTTAGATTTGAGGTACTAAGTCGATTGACCAATTCCCAAGCGGTTTTCACCGAAATAGAGGAAGAAACTCCTTGCGCCCATGGCCCCGAAAGTGCCCCGGCCTTGCTCGAAAAATCTAGAACGGCGGTTTGAGACCCTGGACAACTCCTGACCAACGCGGTCACTGGAAACTGACCCGGTACCCTACAAAGGCTTGGCGGGAGGTTCGCGGAGGATGCGGATTAGTTCGGCGGCGGCGTGGGGGAGACGGGCTCCGCGGCGGGAGACCAGGTAGACGTGGCGGGGCATGTTTAGTTGACGGACTTTTACTTCTTTCATCCAGCCGTGTTCGATTTCCCATTGGACGCACATGCGGGGGACGATGGCTACGCCCATGCCCATTTGGACGAAGCGCTTGATGCTTTCGATGGTGGGCATTTCGATGGGCATGTTGAGTTCGGTGCGATGGCGGGCGAAGAGTTCGATGACGCGGCGGCGAAAGGGAGATTCGACGCTGTGGGCGATGAAGTCTTCCTTTCCGAGGTCTTCGATATCGACTTCGCGTTTTTTGGCCAGGACGTGTTTGGGGGGAACGACGAGGGTGAGTTCGTCTTTGCGGATTTCGGTGGCCTGGAGTTGCGGCTCCTGCGGAACGTAGGAGATGGCGCCGACGTCGAGGCGGTAGTTGAGGACTTCGTGGGGGATGTCGCGGGAAAACATGCGATGGACGCGGACGAGAACGCCGGGATGAAGTTGGCGGAAAGTGGCTAGGGCAGGCAGGAGAGCGTGGATGGAGCTTTCGTTTACACCGAGAGAGAGTTCGCCGCGGGTGAGGGTTTCGAGTTCGCTAAGTCCTTTTTTTACTTCGTCGCGGAGGTTGATGAGGCGCTCGGCGTAGTCCAGGAGGAGAGTGCCGGCATCGGTGAGGCGGACGGGGCGGGCGCCACGGATGAAGAGGGGCTGGCCGAGATCGTCTTCGAGTTTGCGGATGGTGAGGCTAACGGCAGGTTGGGTGCGGTAGAGGCGTTCGGCGGCGCGGGAGAAGCTGCCTTCCTTGGCAACCATGAGAAATACCTGGAGTTCTCCGAGATCCATTGAACACGACCTTTGCTTAGCCTGGGACCACGGCCGAAGAGCACGACCGAAGAGCACAGGCAGGATTGCCTGTGCCACTGTAGTATAAGCCAGGGTTATCAAAAGCAGAACAAAGATAAATTTGACCGTGACACGATCTTCTGTCCTACTACAACTCTGGGGGTCCCCCTACTATGGATTCTTCCGTAAAGATCTTTGACACGACTCTGCGCGACGGCGAGCAGTCGCCGGGCTTCTCGATGAACACCGAGGAGAAGATCCGCATGGCGCGGCAGCTTGCGGCGCTGGGCGTGGACGTAATCGAGGCGGGATTTCCCATTTCTTCGCGCGGGGATCTGGAAGCGGTGCAGCAGGTGGCGCGGGAAGTACGGAATGTGCCCATTGCCGCGCTGGCTCGCGCGAAGCGATCGGATGTGGAAGCGGCGATTGAGGCGCTGGAACCGGCGGCGGCACCCCGTTTGCATGTTTTTCTGGCAACATCGGATTTGCATCTGCGCGTGAAGCTGAACATGACGCGGGAGCAGGCGCTGGAAGCGATCGGGTCGATGATCCGGCTGGGGCGCAACAGCGTGGGGGAAGTGGAGTTTTCTGCCGAGGACGCGGGGCGGACGGACATTGGGTTTTTGTGCCAGGTGTGCCAGGTGGCGGTGGATGCGGGCGCGACGGTTCTGAATTTGCCGGATACGGTGGGTTATGCGGTGCCGGATGAGTATGGCGCGATGTTTGAACAGGTGCGCGCGCATCTGGATGATCCGCAGGGGATTACGCTGAGCGCGCATTGCCATGACGATTTGGGGCTGGCGGTGGCGAATTCGCTGGCGGCGGTGCGGGCGGGCGTGCGGCAGATTGAGTGCACGATTAACGGGATTGGCGAGCGAGCGGGGAATGCGGCGCTGGAAGAGATTGCCGTGGCGCTGGCGGTGCGCAAGGACAGCTTTGGTGTTACGACTGGGATAAAGTTGGACGAGCTGTTCAAGTCGAGCCGGTTGTTGACGGAGATTACCGGAGCGGTGGTTGCGCCGAATAAGGCGGTTGTCGGTGCGAATGCGTTTGCGCACGAGGCGGGGATTCACCAGGACGGGATCATCAAGAATCCGCTGACGTACGAAATTATGTCGCCGGAGTCAGTGGGCGTGCCTTCGCGGTCGTTTGTGCTGGGGAAGCATTCGGGGCGGAATGCGTTGAAGGTGAGTTTGCGGACGCTGGGTTATGAGCCGACGGAAGAGGAATTGGCGGAGTGCTACAAGCGGGTGACGACGCTGGCGGATGAGGCGAAGCAGGTGCGGCCACGGGATTTGTTGGCGATTGCGCATGAAGTGATGCGGCGTCGGCCTGCGGCGATGAAGGCGGAAGTGACGACGGCTTAGGAAGGGGGTAGGGGGTAGAACTCGTCTCATGGATGCTTTGGAGGTGGGAAATTGTGCCGCACCTACGGTGCTTGCGCTTGGAGTGCGATGTACCCAGCCCTTACGGGCTGGGTTAACTTGTGACGCGCCTACGGCGCTCGGGCTTGGAGTGCGAAGGAAAAAAAGACGTGTGATGGCGGCTTGGACGCGGCGGATGAACGGCGCTGAGTTTGGTTCGGGTAAACGGGGATTCCTATGAAAGTGAAGAAGACGATTGTGCTTTTGCCGGGGGACGGGATTGGGCCGGAAGTGACGCGGGCGGCAGCTACCGTTTTGCGGGAGTGCGCGCAGGAGTTCCATCACGAGTTTGATTTGCATGAGTTTCCGATTGGCGGGGCGGCGATTGATGCAGCGGGAACCCCTTTGCCGAATGAAACTTTGGACGCTTGCTGCAAGGCGGACGCGGTTTTTCTGGGGGCGGTGGGCGGGGCGAAGTGGGACGCAGTTCCCGGTTGGGAAGCGGCCGGAGAGTGGGCTGCTGGGTTTGCGCAAGGGCATGGGACTGTATGTGAATTTGCGGCCGGTGAAGGTGCTGGAGCCGCTGCGCGGGATTTCGCCCTTGAAGCCGGAGCGTCTGGGCGATTTGGATATTGAGATTGTGCGCGAGCTGGCCGGTGGAATGTACTTCGGCGAGCGCGGGAATGTTACCGAGAATGGCGTGGAGCGGGCGTGGGATACGGAATCGTATTCGACGCCGGAGATTGAGCGGATTGCGACGTTTGCGTATGGGCGGGCGGAGAATCGCTCGCGGCGGCTGTGCTCGGTGGACAAGGCGAACGTTTTGATGAGTTCGCAGCTTTGGCGGCGGACCGTGGTGGCGATGAGCGGCGTGTACTCGGCGGTGAAGCTGGAGCACATGTACGTGGACAACGCGGCGATGCAGCTGACGCTGAAGCCGGCGCAATTTGACGTGATGCTGACGAGCAACATGTTTGGTGACATTTTGAGCGATGCGGCGGCGGCGCTGGTGGGGTCGATTGGATTGATTCCTTCGGCGAGTTTTGGGACGGGCGCGCCGCTGTTTGAACCGATTCATGGGTCGGCGCCGTCGCTGGTGGGGACGGATTCGGCGAATCCGGTGGGGTCGATTTTGAGCGCGACGCTGATGCTGCGCGATGCGTTTGGTCTTTCGCTGGAGGCGGATTGGGTGGAGCAGTCGCTGCACCGGGTGCTGGCGGGCGGGTATCGTACGCCGGATATTGCGCAGCCGGGGGCTAGCACGATTGGCGGGTCGGTGTTTACGGAGATGCTGCGCGAGGAGATGCAGCGGACTTTGGAGCATGCCGAGCGGTATGGCTGGGGCGTTTAGCGCGGGCGGGATTGCTCTAGGCAGCTCTCAAGGCGTGCGTATTGGGTCAGTTGCCCTTCGGCTTGCTTGGACTGCTAAGCGTGATACATTGTGGCTCATATGGGGAATCTCCCTAGGCGCAAACTAGAAGTGAAGAAGGGGTATCCGCCAGAGCGCTCGCCTCGTCTGTATGACTCCAAAATCGAGGATGGAGCGCTGTTGGCTGTAGCAGACAAGATCAAACCTGGACATTACATCCCTGACGTTTCGCGTGGCTCTGCCGGTAAATTCGCGGAACGTGTCCGCTGCCGAGACGGATTGGATGTGATTCGAGTAACGATCCCGGGTGGTACGAGAGAGAACGTCTACGTGGTCACGAAGCAATGGCTGTCCGAACATCCAAACGTAGGGTATTCACGAAAATAATTCTCAAACTGACCCAAGACCAAGGTGCGGCTTGGCTTGCGGTAAGCCGCTGAGGATGCTACTTTTACACTTTCTTAGGCAGCCGACGCCTGTTGGCCGGGGGCACACACGGGTGTGCGGGCGGGCGGCGGTGGCATTCGGTCCCGAATGCGATGATTTAGGGTGCGAATCATACTGCAAACTTTCCGAGCAGATTAGCGTGATCTTGCACGAGCGGCCTGAAAGCTGGCCGGTTGTTTTCGATGGCATGGAATGGTGATGGCTGACCCAGCTTCCAACTTGAAACGCGTGAATGGCAGCGACACGACGGCGCGCCCGGCGACGTACTGGCGCGTCGAAGGCTCTTTGCTGGAGCTGGGGGCATTGCGTCCCGTGGGATTTTTTACGTGGAACGCGCAGAGCTTTGCGGAGCGGTGGGCGCGTCGCGCGGGCTTTGCGTGGATGACGATGACGCGGCCGATCGACTATGCGGTGAACCGGACGCTGGCGACGCGGCTGTTGCACACGTTGCTGCGAGGCGTTAGCCGGGACCGGCTCGATCTGCTGGGCGAAGAATATTTTCATTATGTGCTGAAGCCGCAGTTGCGGCGCGAGGCTGTGGAGAAATTGCTGGACGCGGTGCTGAGCGGTGAACGGATTGTCTTGGTGGGGCAACTGCTGGACCATATTTTGCGGCCGCTGGCGCAGCATCTGGGCGTCGCGTCGTTTATTTCGAACCGCATGGAGTTTCGCAATGCGGACGCTACCGGGAGATTGCTCGATCCGATTGTGCGGCCGCGCGGGCCGTTTGCGTGGCTGACGAGCGGGTCGACGGACGGGCGGATTTCGCGGGAGAAATTGCTGAAGCAGCTTGGCTGGACGAAGAAGCCGGAGCAGTTGGAGATGGCGGTGCAGACGGCCGTGCGGCCGACGCCTCCGGCGAGTAAGTCCGTGACGTTGTTTGGTGAAGGCGTGCGCAGCGGGCCGCTGAAGGTGCGCGAGACTTTGGCGGGCCGGCACATTTTGCTAATTGGCGTGACGGGATTTATCGGCAAAGTGTGCCTGGTGGATTTGCTGGAAAATGTGCCGAACATTGGAAAAATCACGCTGCTGATTCGGCGCAATCGGACGACGGCCGCGCTGAAGCGCTTTCAGAAGATTATTGAGGAATCGCCGGCGTTTGATACGCTGCAGGAAAAATACGGGCGTGAGTTGGGCGCGCTGCTGGCGGATAAAGTCGAGGTTGTCGAAGGCGATGTAGGCGAGCCGGGGCTGGGTTTGGATGCGGCGACGCAGGCTCGGCTGGCGAAGTCACTCGATCTGGTGGTGAACAGCGCGGGGCTGACGGATTTTAATCCGGATTTGCGCGACGCGCTGTCTTCGAATGTGGATTCGACGCTGCATCTGTTGGAATTCTTGCGGAAGTGCGATCACGCGGGGTTGATGCATCTTTCGACGTGTTATGTGGTGGGGATGCGCGACGGGCGGGTGACGGAAGAGTTGCAGGACAACTACAATCCCGCGCGCGATGCGGCGTTCGATGCGGAGAAAGAGATTGCTTCGCTGCGCGAGACGGTGCGGCGCGTCGAAGAGCGGGCGGAGAGTCCAGAGCTTACCAAGGCGCTGCGGCGGCAGGCGTTGGGCAAAGGCGTGGATCCGTCGGCAGTGCCCGCGACGGAGTTGGATGGCGTATTGAAACGGAATCGTTCGCGGTGGGCGCGCAACCGGCTAGTGCGCATCGGCTTGAGGCGCGCGCAGCATTTGGGATGGCCGAACACATACACATTTACCAAGAGCTTGGGCGAATCGATGCTTGCGCGGAGCGTCGGGGAGTTGCCGATTGCGATAGTGCGGCCTTCGATTGTGGAGAGTTCCGAGCGCTCGCCGTTCACGGGATGGAACGAGGGGATCAACACTTCCGGGCCGCTTTCGTACCTGCTAGGGACCAATTTCCGGCAGCTGCCTTCGAACGAGCGGAAATGTCTCGACGTGATTCCGGTGGACATGGTGTGCCGCGGGATGACGTTGATCGCGGCGGCGGTGATTTCGCGGCGGCACGCGCGGATGTATCAACTGGCGACTTCAGCGATCAATCCTGTGAATATGGGGCGCAGCATCGAACTGACGGGCCTGGCGCACCGCAAGCACTACCGGACGCAGCAGGGGATCGAGCACTGGCTGAAAGTGAAATTCGAGACGATACCCGTTTCGAAGCAGCGGTATGAGCGGCTTTCGATTCCGATGCAGAAGGCGGTGATTTCGCGGATCAATCGAGCGGCGGTTTCGATGCACATGAAAAAGGCGCCACTGGCGAAGCAGGAGCGGGAACTGATTCGCGCGGAAAAGCTGATCGAGCTGTATGAGCCGTTTATTCTGCACAACGAGCATGTGTTCGAATGCGAGAACGCGAGACTGCTGTCGGCATCGCTCACGCCGGAAGAGAAAGCGATTTTTGATTTTGCTCCGGAATTGATCGACTGGTGGGATTACTGGATCAACGTGCACATTCCGGCGCTGCGCCGATGGTGCTATCCGTTGATGGAGGGGCGGCCGCTCGAGACGCGCGCTCCCCGCGAGCTGGATTGGTCTCCTGAACATTCCCGGGCCGCTGTTGTGTCAAATTCTGCTGCGACGCCGTCGGACCCACTATGGCGATCTTCGTAACCGGCACGACCGGATACCTGGGGAGTTATGTTGCCGCGGGATTGTTCGGCGAACACCGCGACAAGTTGAATCTTCTGGTGCGCGCGCAGAGTGAGCAGGAAGCGCGCGAGCGGCTGTGGACTTCGCTTCAACTACATTTTGAATTTCGCGAGTTTTGCGAGTATCTGGGCACGCGCGTGAGGATTTTCCGCGGCGATTTGACCAGCGAGCGGTTCGGACTATCCGACGACGATTACCACGCTTTGGTTGACACAACCGATTCGCTGATTCATTGCGCGGCTTCGCTGAACAGAAAGTCGGAGCGGCAATGCCTGAACGTGAATCTGCGCGGCGGCCTGGAAGTGATTCAGCTGGCGAGGCGAGCGCAAAATCGCAACGGGCTGCGGCGGTATTCGCATGTGTCCACGGTGGCGGTTGCGGGCAAGCGGCGCAACGAAGTGGTGCAGGAAGACGAGGCGATCGATTGGGCGCGGTCGGACTACGATCCCTACGCGCGGACCAAAAAATTCGGCGAGCACATGCTGCACCAGTTGCTTGCGGATGTGCCGCATACGGTTTTTCGTCCTGCGATCGTTCTAGGCGACAGCCGCCGCGCGGAAACCTCGCAGTTCGATATGGTGCAGGCGTTTGATATGCTCGTGCGGCTGCCAGTGCTTCCGCTGCGTCCTCAGGATAAAATCGACATCGTGCCGGCAAATTATGTGAGCAAAGCGATTGTGACGATTCATCAAAAGGACGAACCGGCGCACGGGATTTATCATTTGTCGTCCGGCACGGGCTCGCAGACTTACAAGGAATTGACGGACGCGCTCGCGGCAGCCGGCGGATGGCGGCGTCCCGCATACTGGCCGGGGATCGGCGGCACGTTTTCGGGCACGGTGAACCGTCTTTCGAGCGGGAAAAGCGCGATGGCGCATGGAGCGTCGCTCTTGAAAGTTTTCTGGCCATATCTGGATTGGAACACGGTGTTCGATAATTCGCGCGTGGTGACGGAGCTGGGCGAAGCGCCGGCAAAGTTTTCAACGTATGCGTTTCCGCTGCTGAAATTCAGCCGCGAGAACAAGTTTCGCTACCCGGCAAAACCGTGGCCGAAAATGGAAACTGGAGTTGATAGGCCGGAAAAAACCGCAGCCGCGGGAGGAGTTCGCGCATGACGGACTTTCTGCTGGTTGCGTGGGTTAGCGCGCTCATTGAAATCACACGATTTGGATGGATGTTTGGATTCGGGCAGCGCTGGACGCCGGGAGAAAAACTGCGGCTGCTGTTCGCGGGCTACAACGGCACACGCAACACGGGGTCGGATGTTCGCGTGCAGGAAATGCTGCGGCAGGTGCGCCACGTGCTCGGCGCGGAAAACGTCGATTTCAGGGTAATGACGCAAAGCTTTGACCGCACGCGCGGCTATTTCGACGGCACCAAGCAGGTTTTTCTTCCCGATGTGTTCCCGCCATTCCTGTTTCGCGAGGTGCGGCAAAATCACGGGGTGATTGCCTGCGAAGGCTCGATGTTCAAGAGCAAATTTGCCAACGCTCTGACGACGATGATGATCGGTTCCCTGGGGCTGGCCTCCGCGGAAAATAAGCTATCGCTCGGCTACGGCGGCGAAGCAGGGCACATGGACCGCCTCATCGAAAAAATGTGCGAGCGCTACGTGCACGACTCTATGGTGATCACGCGCAACGAGGAATCGCAAAAACTCCTCACTACGATGGGAATCCCCACGGAACTGGGGACGGATACAGCATGGACGTTCGAGCCCCATCCGCCGGCCTACGCGCGCAAAACATTGCGTGAAGCGGGGTGGGACGAGAAAACTCCCGTGCTGGTGATGTGCCCGATTCATCCGTTCGTTTGGCCGGTGAAAGCCTCCGTTGGGAAATATCTTGCCCGCGTGACGACAGGCGCCTATAAGGACAGCCAGTACCGCACGGTTTATTTTTTTCAGTCGGGTCCGGAAGTCGAGAAAAAGTATCAGCACTACATTTCGAGCTTTACGAAAGCGCTTGCATCGTTTCGCGAGCGTCATAACGTCTTCCCTATTCTTGTTGCGATGGAACGGCTGGACGGCGTCGCTTGCCGGGACATTGAAAAAGTACTGCCGGGAATTCCGGTATTCACTTCCGACGACTACGACATGTTCCAGCTCGTTTCGATTCTACGCGCATGCTCGTACATGGTTTCCTCGCGCTATCACGGTATCGTGACGTGCATGCCGAGCCTGGTGGCATCGGCAGGCGTCACGATGGACGAGCGCATCCGGAATCTCATGCGCGAACGGGGGCATCAACATCTGCTGCTGACGGTCGACGATCCCGACCTCGAGCCCAAGCTTATCCAGATGATGGACACGCTGGTGGCGGAAGCCGATTCCGTCCGCGATGGTATCGGAAAAACTGTCGTGCGCAACCTCAAAGTCATGGCGCGGATGGGCACATTTCTGGAAGACGCTATGCGCCGCACGTATCCGGAATTTCCGCTGCGCTCCGGAGTTTTGACTTGGGAAGATTATCTTCCGCCTTTAAGCGACACTTTGCGGCAACTCGCTGAGCGCTACGATTCGTCCGCCGCCGTGCCGCAACATTCGGTCGCCGGAACTGCGTCGCGGTGATGACAGAACTCTCCGCCATGCCAAATTTTCTAGAAGACATTTTCGCGCAACTAAAAAAGGCCGAAAGCCGCGTGGTGCTGCGCGAAATTCACGGCGAGAAGTTCGTCAGCGTATCGGGCAGGGAATTGCTGGAGCAGGTGAAGCGAGTGCGCGCGCATCTACGGCGCACGGGATTGCAGCCTGGCGAACGTTGCGCCCTGCTCTCGCCGAATTCCGCTCGCTGGGTGGCATTCAATCTCGCTTTGCTGGCCGAGGGCATCATCGTCGTGCCGCTTTACGCACGCCAGGCGCCTGCGGAACTTGCGGCAATGATGAAAGATTGCACACCGCAATTTTTGTTTACGAGCGACGCGGCACTTGGCGAAGCGGTGGCCCAGGCATTGCCGCCGCAATGGTCGAGCGCGCGCCGGCTAGTCCTGTTTGATGACGTTCTGCAAGGAACCGAACCGGAGGCGCAGATACCTGACGAACCAAACCTTCGTTCGAACACCGATCTTGTCACCATCATCTATACCTCTGGCACGTCCGGAGAACCGAAGGGCGTTTGCCTGAACGTCGGCAATGTGACGCACATGCTTGGCTGCACGCGCGAACGGCTTGATCTGCTGATGGGATCGACGCACGAACCCGATCGGGTGTTCCACTATGGTCCGTTCAGTTTTGCCGCATCGTGGATTCTTTTGCTTACTTGCCTTTCGCGGGAATGCATCTTGACGCTCTCGACCGACTTGACGAAGCTCGCGGACGAAATTCGTCTCGCCTCGCCGCATTACTTCTTGAATGTGCCGACGCTGCTCGAACGTGTACGCCGCGGCGTGGAAGAAGCGATGTCGAAAAGCGCCGCGCCCATACGCTCGCTTTACGCCAAGGCGCGCGATGCCTGGATGCGGAAACACGTGGGGCGTGGCCGCGCTACCGATGCGTTTTGGGTGGGTCTCGGTCGAAAACTAATTTTCAGACAGATTAAGGCACGTTTCGGCCCGAATATTCGAGCGCTCATTTGTGGATCAGCGCCGCTCGCTCCGGAGACGCAGCAGTTTTTTCTGATGCTGGGCATTCCCGTCTTGCAAGCGTATGGCCTGACCGAAACCACGGCGATTTGTACGCTGGATGATCCGCGCGCTCCCGTTGAGCCGGGCTATGTCGGCACCGCAGTCGACGGTGTCGAGATGAAAGTTGGCGAGAACGAGGAGATCGTCGTGCGGGGACCAAACATTTTCCCGGGTTACTGGAACAGGCCGGAAGAAACCGCGCGCGTTCTGCGGGATGGCTGGTTCCATTCCGGCGATCAGGGCGAGGTAAACGTCGGCGGAAACTGGCGCATCATCGCACGTATCAAGAACCTGATCGTGCTGAACTCAGGCCACAAAATTACTCCCGAACCGATCGAAGAAAAGCTGGCGGGGCTGCTTCCCGCTGCGCAGCAAGTCGTGGTGGTCGGCAACGGCCGCGGTTTTCTGTGCGCGCTCGTCACCGGCGCGGTGGAGCGTGACGCCGTCCAATCCGCGCTGGACTCGGTGAACGCCGAGCTACCGCACTATCGGCAAATTCGCAATTTCACCGTGCTTGCCGAGAGCCTGACGCCGGAAAGCGGCCTCTTGACCGTGATGGGCAAGTTGCGGCGGGATGCCATCAACGCGCGCTTCGCGGCTGAAATCAGCGCCATGTACGCGGAAGCGCTCGAAAGCAAAGCCGCTGCCGGGAGCAAAGTGTGAAGTCCTTCGCGGGCAAAGCCCTGCGCTGGGAATGGCGCGAGGGCGTCATTGAACTGACGCTCGACCACGCTCCCGCCAACGAAATTGGCATCGCGATGTTGGAAGATCTGGAACACTTTGTCGCTGCGATGAGTTCGCTCGCGCCAGAAACCTCCGCGTGCATCCTTTATAGCGAGCGAAAACACGGGTTTTCCGCAGGCGCTGATCTGCGCGAGCTGTATCATGCCGCCGCACAGATCTCGGAGAAGGAACGTACGTCCGGTGTGCGCAATTTCCTCGAGCGTATTCACGCCGCCTTCAACGCGATTGATGCCGCTCCCTTCACGACCATCGCCGCCGTCCACGGTGTGTGTTTCGGCGGCGGGTTTGAACTGGCGCTCACTTGCGACATTATTGTGGCCGACAAAATGGCGCGCTTTGCTTTTCCCGAACTGCGCCTCGGCCTGATTCCTGGCTTTGGCGGCATCCCACGCCTGAAACGTGATCTCGGCAACGCGTTTATCCGCGATCTTCTTTTGACGGGACGCAGCGTCAACGCCACGCGCGCGCAATCGGTGGGCCTTGTGGCTCAGCTCGCCGCCGAAGGGGAAGCGCTTCGCATCGCACGAGCCACCGCCGCGCAAACCGTAAAATTTGATGGCGTCACTCGCGCCGCCGCCAAAAAGTTCATCAAGCCCCTTCCACACGAAGAACTGCGCCGCGAAATCGATCTCTTTTGCGAACTCTTTGCCCGTCCAACGCTGATGGCCGCGCTCAAAAAGTTCGTCGAATCCACGGACGCCATGCCGTATCTGCCTTAATGCGACGGCCGAAATTATCGGCCTAATGCTTTGAACCGTGATTTTCTTTCTTCCTCCGGAAAATGGTAAATTTAAACTTCCATGCGCACACTTGAGCAGACAACCCAGGAAGTGCTCGATCTGGCGTCAAAGCATTTCAAGGTACCGGCAGGCTCGCTCGCGCCGGAAGACGATTTTTTCAAAAAGCTTGGCATCGACAGCTTGCAGACTCTTGAAATGCTGAGCCGCCTGGAAAATCATTTCGGCATCGAGCTTCCTGACTACGAAGTGCAAGGCGTAAGTGACTTTCGCACACTCGCTTCGCGGATTCAGTCCCGCCTGTAATGCTGGACCTCTCGAAATATCCATCCATCGGCGCGGCGTTGAAGGACGCGCTGCAGCAATTCTCGAGCGAAGTGTGCCTGATCGAAGCCGACCGCGAGCGAGAGAAAGAACGGCTGACTTACAGCGAATTCAAAAATCGCGCGCATCCTCTCGCGATGGCGCTGCAGGACGCGGGTTTTGCCGCGGGCGATCGCGCCAGCATCATCATGACGAATCAGTCCAAATGGCTGATCTCGGCTTATGCGATTTTTTATGCGGGCGGCGTGCTCGTGCCGCTTGACTACAAACTCACTCCGGACGAGCAATGGCAATTGCTCAAGCATTCTGGGGCAAAGGTTCTGATCACCGAATATCCCATCTGGCGGCAACTGAGCGTCGCCGCGGGCCGCGCTTCGGCAACGAATGTGACCACCGTGCTTGTGACCGAAGCGGCCAAGAATGCCGAACTTGCCGGCGCCCGGCGCTGGGAAGAATTTCAAGGCCGCGGCGAACCTGTGTTTGTTCCGCGCACGCGCAAGGATGTGGCGTGCATCGTCTATTCTTCTGGCACGGGCGGGCACCCCAAAGGCTGCATGATGACGCACGAAAATTATCTCGAGCAGTGCGTCGCGCTTACATCGATTTATCCGTTTTGGCCAGGAGTGCGCTATCTCAGCATCTTGCCCACGAATCACGCCATCGATTTCATGGTGGGTTTTTTCGGGCCGTTCACCTGCGGCGCTGCGGTGGTGCATTTGCGAACACTGCGGCCGGAATATGTGCGCGAGGCGTTTTCCAAATACAAGATCACGTACGTCAGCCTCGTCCCGCTCGTACTGAAAAATCTGCAAAAGGGTTTACAAGCGCGATTCGATGAACTCCCGCCCGGGAAGCGCAGAGTGTTTAACGCGATTTTGGCCGTCAACAAGGCGCTCACCAAAGGCCGGCCCCGTCTCGGCCTAAGCCGCCGCCTGCTGAAACAAGTCCACGAGCCGTTCGGCGGCGAACTCCGCACGATCATTGTCGGCGGGGCATTTACCGAGCCACAGACTCTGCAATTCTTCTACGATCTTGGCATCCCGGTCGCGAACGGCTATGGCCTCACCGAAGCGGGCACGGCGATCACGGTCAACGACCTAAAACCATTCCGAGCCGACACGGTCGGCAAACCCTTGCCAGGGATGGAAGTACGCATCGTCAATCCGGGCGCCGACGGTATCGGCGAAGTTTCCGTTCGCAGCAAAACCATCATGTCTGGCTATCTGAACGAGCCGGAGCTCACCGCCGAAACCATCGTCGAGGGATGGCTGATGACCGGCGATCTCGGCCGGATCGATGGGTCAGGCCATCTGCAACTCTTCGGCCGCAAGAAAAACATGATCGTCACCGAGGAAGGCAAGAACATCTATCCGGAAGACATCGAAGCTGTTTTTGAGAGCCTACCGGTAAAGGAATTTTGCGTCTTCGCCGCGAATTACATCTGGCCGCAACGCTCGATGGTCGGCGAGCAGCTGCTCCTTGCGCTCCATCTCGAGCCCGGCCAGACTTACACAGAAGAGCTCCGGCGCGATATTTCCGCGCGCAACAGCAAGCTCTTGAACTACAAACGCATTCATGGCGTGGTTTTGTTCAACGAAGATTTTCCACGCACAGCTTCGCTCAAAATTAAGAGAAACTCTCTCGCGGAGCAGCTTGGAAAGCTCGACCGCTCCACCGCGTTTCTGGCGTTGTAAAGCGGAGCGAGCGGCGAGTGTCGCGCGAAAGTATCGTCAGGAAACAAACAGGCTTTGAAAAAACACTTCTTCGCTATCGTCAATCCAGCCGCTGGCGGCGGCCGCTCGGCAAAGCTTGCCGGTCCGGCGCTGGCCGGCTTGCGCGAAAAAGGACTGAAGGTCGATGTCGTTGCCTCGACAGGCCCGGGCCACGCCGTCGAGCTCGCGCGCGAAGCCTACCAGCAGGGCTATCGCCGCTTCATCGCCGTCGGCGGCGACGGCACTGCGCATGAAATCATCAACGGAGTTTATGAACGCGCGCAAGGCAAGGAGCGCATCGCGCTTGGCTTCTTGCCGCTCGGCACGGGCAATTCGTTCCTGCGCGATTTTACGAAGGAAGGGGCAAACGCCTCTCTGCAAGCTCTGATCGAGGGACGCACACGCGCTGTCGATCTGATTCGCTTGATGCATTCCCGGGGCGAAGTCTATTCGTTCAACCTTCTCAGCCTGGGTTTCACCGCGGATGTGGGCGCCTTAACCAATCGCTATTTCAAGCCGTTCGGCTATCTGGGATATCTTCTGGGCGTTTTCGTCCGCGTCGTTCAGTTGCGCCGCCGCGCTTTTCGCCTGCGTTGCGACGAGGAACAGGACTGGGATGAGACTCGCTGTCTCTTCCTTTCGTTCAGTAACAGCAAGTTCACCGGCGGCACGATGCTCATTGCGCCGCAAGCCGATCCCACGGACGGCCTGATCGAGTTTGTACGCTGGGGCCCGATCGGCCGGGTTGGATTGCTTCGCATGCTTCCCAAACTTTATGACGGCACGCACATCGAGCACCCGCTTGCTTCGCGCCGCGCCGTCCGCCGTATTGAGTTCGGTTTGCAAGCGCCCGTGGATGTGCTTATCGATGGAGAAATCGCCACTCTCGAGTGCCTCTCGCTCGACGTTATTCCCGCTGCCGTGGATATCTATATATGAAGCGCATCTTGCTGACTTTTCGCAGCGCGTTTCTTTGGATTCTCAGCGGTCTGCATTTTTTCGTGTTCGCACCGCTTCTCGTCTTTCTTGGAATTTTTCTGGACCCGCGCAAACATGACTGGCTGCAGCGAAGCTTCTGCCGCCGCATCGCGTATCTCTCCGGGGCGCGAGTGGAAGCGATCCGCTCTCCGGGGTTCGATCCTCATCGCACCTGCTTCTTCATGGTCAACCACGTCAATCTGTTCGATCCCTTTATGCTGTATTGCGCCATTCCGCAGTACGTCCGCGGGTGGGAGCTGGAATCTCACTTCAAAATTCCCGCGTATGGCTGGCTCATGAAGCGTTTCGGCAACGTTCCCGTTCCTGACGTGCGCCGTACATCCGATCTGAAACGCCTGTGGAGGCTCACGCAAGACGCCATCGACGGCGGCACGAGCCTCATCATTTTTCCCGAAGCCAAGCGCACGCGCGATGGCCACGTAGACGAGTTCGAAGAAGGCGGTTTCCGCGTCGCGCAACAGCTCGGCATCCCGATCGTTCCCGTCAGCCTCGTCGGCTCCATCAAACATCATCGCACCGGCCACTGGATGCTCTGGCCCGCGACGATCACCGTTCATCTTCACGAGACGATTGAGACGAAGGGAATGACGAAACGCGACGTTCCGGCGCTGTGCAAGCGGGTGCACGATCTTATTTCCGCGCCTGTCGAAGCGAGCTTGGAAAAGGCGCCGGAGTAGACTCTTCCTCAACCGTTTCCACTCTCGGCGGGTTCTGTGGTTTGACTTCGTATCAGAATGCGAACTTCAGGAAGGAAGCTTGATCCCCGGAATGGTGCGGCCGGCTTTTGTTTCCTGCCACGTGAACACGATCCGGTCAATCACCGTAATCGTGGAAACCACCGCAATCACCCAGAGCACCGCGCCCATCCGCGTGGTAATCCCGCCGATGATCAGCAAAACCAGCCGCTCGGGCCGCTCCATGAAACCAACCTTGCAAAGAGGAATCAGCGACTCCGCGCGCGCTCTCGCGTAACTCACCATCACCGACCCCGCCGTCGCGACCGCCGCAAGCACCACGTACGGAGTCCGCCCGCTCACCGAGTAATACACAAGCAGCCCCATGTACAGCGCCATGTCCGCATAGCGGTCGAGCGTCGAATCGTAAAAAGCGCCAAACGCCGTCACGCGATTCTGCCGCCGTGCCACCTGCCCATCCAAAATGTCGAGAAATCCCGCGCAAAAAATAATCACGGCGGCGATGCGAAAATGTCCCAAAGCAAAATTAGCGGCGGCGATGAAATTCACGACCAGGCCGAGAAACGTCAAAAAATTAGGATTGACGCCCGTCGCCGCGAGCACGCCGACGATCTTGTCGAGCAGCCACTTGCTTCCCGTTCCTATCGCGCCTGTAAAGGTAGCCATTCTTTTGCTGCAAGCAATCGCTAATTTGATTTTTCCCGCGCCCCAGCGAAATCGTACACTAGCCTCGCTGCGGTCCGCAAACAACCGCGCCAAATTGACCTGAAATTCTTTGCGAGTCAGGGCGCTTTCTGCTTGACCCCGTGCGGCTCACAGCATACATTCACTTTACTTCATTCGTGTTGTGCGCGCGAATCTATGGACAGCAATCTCTCACGCCGCGGGTTTTTGTCTCACAGCTTAACGGGGATTTCGGGCGCATGGATTGCGGCTCACTGGCCCGCCATGCTTTCAGCGGCCAGCCATGCTCGCGAAGCGGCCCAATCCCCCTCGACTGCCAAATTTGAGTTTTTTTCTCCCGATCAGGCCGCGGAGATCGATGCCATCTCCTCGCGTATCATTCCGACCACCGACACTCCCGGTGCGCATGAAGCCGGCGTCGTATTTTTTATCGATCGTGCCCTCGTCACTTTTGCCAAGGACAACCAAAAGTTGTACACCGGGGGTCTGCCGGCGGTACAGGCGAGAGTCCGGGAGCTCTTCCCCGGCGTCCAGAAATTTTCCGCTGCCACTCCCGAGCAGCAAGACCAGGTCCTGGAATCTCTTGATGCCCAGTCCGCCAAGGATGCAAGAAACCCATTCCGTCCGAGTGCCGGTGCGCAATCTTTTTTTGAGACGCTCCGCGTCCACACCATCTCCGGGTTTCTGATCGATCCCGAATCCGGCAAACGCGGCAACCGTGACGCTGCTGGCTGGAAAGCCATCGGCCGCGAGCCGCAGCACATGTTCATGCCGCCCTTTGGCTATTACGACAAAGACTATCCAGGCTGGGAACAGAATCCTCCGGACCCGGACAAACCAAAATCATGACGCCCGAGACGCCCAAATATAAAACGAGCGACGAAGTTGATTTCGTCGTCATCGGCTCTGGAGCCGCGGGCGGCATCATTGCCAAAGAGCTTTCCGAAAATGGATTTCGCGTCGTCGTCCTCGAACAGGGCCCTTACCTCACCGAAAAAGATTTTATTCACGACGAGATTGAAGTTCTCAACCGCGATTTGTTAACCAACCACCCAGACCTCCAGCCCAACACGTTTCGCAAAACGCCCGACGAAAAAGCCAAGCCGCAGCGTGCCATCGCTTACGGCCGCCTCGTCGGCGGCACGAGCACGCACTTCACCGCGAATTTCTGGCGCTTCCACGAGATTGATTTCCACGAGCGCAGCAAAGTCGGCGACGTCTCCGGCGCGGCCCTCGCCGATTGGCCCATCAGCTATGCCGATCTCGAGCCCTATTACACGAAAGTCGAGTGGGAAATCGGCGTCTCCGGCCTGGCCAACGCCAGCCCGTTCGATCCGCCGCGCTCCAAGCCCTATCCGATGCCGCCGCTTCCCGTGAAATCGGGGGGTGTGATTTTCGAACGCGCCGCGCGCAAGCTCGGCTGGCATCCGTTCCCCGCGCCCATGGCTATTCTTTCGCAGCCGCGTCCAGGGCGCAGCGCGTGCATCAACTGCGGCTTCTGTCTCGCGTTCGCCTGCGAAGTCGGCGCAAAGTCCAGTTCGCTCGCCACCGCCATCCGCATGGCGGAGAAAACAGGCCGCTGCGAAATCCGTCCGAATTCCTATGTGCATCGCATCGACCTGGACGCCAACGGCCGCGCCACCGGAGCCGTTTATTTCGATGCCCAACGCAACGTGCAACGTCAGAGAGCCAAAGCCGTCGTCGTGTGCGCAAATGGCGCGGAGACGCCTCGCCTGCTTCTTCTCTCCGCCAACAAACAATTTCCCGACGGGCTCGCCAACTCCAGCGGCAAGGTCGGCAAACATCTGATGTTCAACAGCGGCGCGCTTTCCGTGGGCGTGTTCGAGCATCCGCTGAACGACTACAAGGGCTTCGCTGTCAGCCGCATCCTCCACGATTTTTACGAACTCGACCCCGACAAAGTGGGTTTCCACGGCGGCGGCGGCCTCGACGCGCGTTTCGATCAGACGCCGATCAATTTCGCGCTGGGCGGCCTTCCACCGGGAACTCCGCGCTGGGGCAAAGGCTTCAAGGATGTTCTAAGCCACAACTTCACGCGCACCGTCGAGATTCTGTGTCACGGCACGTCGCTCCCAGTCGAGAACAACAGCTTCTCGCTCGATCCCGATTTGAAAGACGCGTGGGGCCTCCCCGCGCTGCGGATGACCTACAAGGATCATCCCGACGACGTGAAATTAAGCAATTGGCTGAATGCCCGCGCCGCTGAACTTCTCCAGGCTGCTGGCGCCCAGAAACAGTGGTCATTCCCAGCAGGTGAACAGGAGTTCAGCGTCCACCTGCTCGGTACCTGCCGCATGGGCAACGATCCGAAAACGTCGGTCATCAATTCCGATCATCAGACGCACGACGTAAAAAATCTTTTCCTTTGTGATGGCAGCAGCCTCGTCACGTCCGGCCGCGGCCAGCCCACCATGACCATCGAAGCGCTTGCCTTCCGCGCCTCCGATCGCATCCGCGCTCTCGCCAAGCGCGGCGATCTCTCCATCTAAGCCGCGGCCGCCTCTCCAATCCTCACACCCGCCCAGCATAAGTCCGCTTTCTGGTACACTTTTCTTCGCAAAATTGAGCAACAGGGGGCTGGGGATGAGTTTGAACCGACGCAGCAAAACACTTGTCGCATGCGCACTTGTTTTGAGCACTGGCTTGGCCATCGCCGGAGCGCGCGCCCAATCCAATGCGCCACAATCTTCCGCCGCGCCCAAACTTGCCGAAGAGCAATTCAAAAACATCAAGGTGCTGAAGGGCGTTCCCGCTGACCTGATATTTCCTTCCATGCAATTCATCACCGCCTCGCTCGGCGTCGAATGCGAGTATTGCCACGTCCGCGGCGAGAAAGGCCTCGAATTCGACAAGGACGACAAGAAGACTAAAGTCACCGCGCGCAAGATGATGCAAATGATGTTCGCCATCAACAAAGACAATTTCGAAGGCCATCGCGAAGTCACCTGCTACTCCTGCCATCGCGGCGCCGCCGATCCCGTTGCCACTCCTCTCGTCGCCACGGAAGACGCTAAGCCCGAACCCGAGCCCGCCAAATCCGCCGGCGACGCGAAGCCTGTCCTTCCGCCCGCCGATCAGCTTCTCGACAAATATCTCTCCGCCGTCGGCGGCGCAGCCGCCCTGCAAAAAGTCACCAGCCGCGTCGAAAAAGGAAAAATAGATGCTAACGGCCATCAGCTTCCCATCGAAGTTTTCGCGAAAGCTCCCGACAAGCGCATCTCCCTGATGCACCTTCCCAACGGCGACAGCATCACCGCCTTCGATGGCAAGCAAGGCTGGCTCAGCAACGCCGGTCACCCACACCTGATGTCCGCCGCGGAAAACGACGCCGTGCGCGTTGACTCCGACTTTTATTTCGCTTCTCACGTCAAAACGCTCTTCGCGAAATTCACGGTCGTCCCCGGTGAAAAAATCGATGGCCGCGACACCTACCTCGTCCTGGGCCGCAACGAAGGCCAGCCGCCCCTCCGCCTCTATTTCGATCAGCAATCCGGCCTGCTGCTTCGCCTCGTGCGCTACGCCGAAACCGCCTTGGGCCGCATGCCCACGCAAATCGACTACGCCGACTACCGCGACGCCGACGGCGTAAAAATCCCCTATCGCTGGACCCTCTCCCGCCCCGGCAACCGCTTCACCATCCAAATCGACCAGGTTCAGCAAAATGTCCCCGTCGACGACGCCAAGTTCACGCCTCCCCCAATGCCACCGCCGCCGGACCAGAAACCTGCCGGCCATTAGAAGCCCTCGCCTGCCTAAAACGCGATGGAAGTTGGGGAAAAGGATATCGTGGGCTTGCGTTTCAGGCTTTTCGAATCGCCATGCCTCTTAGCTTGTCAACGCGCGCGTCGCGTGATCCGCGTCGAACCCGTCGTCGCCTGGCGCTAGGAATAAACGCTAATTTGCTGCGCGAACTTCCAGCGCGTGGGATTTTCTGAGAATGGTGGGCCTGGGTGGACTTGAACCACCGACCTCGCCCTTATCAGGGGCGCGCTCTAGCCACCTGAGCTACAGGCCCATGCGACAACGTAGGAAGCTAGTTTAACACGGAGCAGCGCCGGCACAAGACGTGGACTTGCAGCCGCGGTACGCCGAACTAACGGACGATGTCCCGCCTGGGCCCTGCGGCTTACTGCACAAAGCCGACGTTGGGCGGCTGTCCGCTGCCTTCGGGCGACTCCTTGATCGGGCCGAACTGCGCTTCGTGGCGTGAGATATTTTCGCCGAGCGCTCGCCAAATACGTTTGGCGTGCCCGGGACTCACAATCACGCTGCTCAGCAGCTTGCCTTGCGCGCCGTTCGGGAAAATGTAAATAAAATTCAGCGTGAACTCTTCCAAATTGTGGTGCAGCATCACGAGATTGCTGTACTGGCCCTGTAACTCTTTTTCGTCCGCTTTGATCTGCACTTGCCCTGGCACTGGCCGCTGCTCTTCCATCGTCTTTTCCCCTTCATGGTATGCGCGTGCTTCGCTGATTTGAAGGTATCACAGCCGTTCGACTTGCGCTCCCTGGAGCGATGCGCGCCCCGCGGGGCAGCCCCGTATCAGGCAACCATCCGCCCCCAGTCCCATGTCAACGCAAAGTAGAAATGTCCGGTTTTCTGCCATATTGAAATGTCCGCCAGGGATGATTTGGAGGTGCACTTTTGTTCTTTCTTGTAAGGGGATTTATGGCAAGCCCTGTAGGCCGTAGGCCGGAAGGACTTGCCGCGCGCGGCGCCGGTTCCGGGCAGTGGCGCAGCGGGAGATAGCGGCCACGGAAGCGCAGCCAGTGTGCGCCATCCAGCCGTCGTTCGATCTCCACTTGCGCTCCGCGAAGTCCGGCACACACTTCGGCGCGGGGCACACCCCAGCGGTTTCCTTCCCAGCTGACCGTGTGATCCTCAGCCACCTTGCGACTCACCCGCACGCTCAGAATTTCTTCCAGACGTTGTCCTCGTCCCAGTCGTCGATGGGCATTGCGCGGATGGCGCGGCGCTACCGTGAAGCGCTGTTCCCACTCCGGAAGAAAATGCGTCTCCAGAAAATAATTCCCCGCCTCGATGGTGTCGATTCCTGCCAAACGCATCTCCTTCACCAAGCGATCCTGCAGGGTCTCGAACAGTCGCTCGATGCGGCCTTTGGCCTGTGGACTGTGCGCCGCGATCCATTCGATGCCCAACTCTTTCAGCGCTCTGCCGAACTGCGAACGCGCCACTTCTCCCTGGAGTTGTTCGCCGAGCGCCGCTGGGCCCGTGGTGCGAAAAATGCTGTTTTTATCAGTGTAATGCGCAACTGGACGTCCGTAGCGTTGCAACCATCCTCCCAAAGTTCGCAGGTTCTCTTCCGTGCTGTCGTGCTCCACAAAACGCGCCCACACGCGGCTGGTGGCGTCGTCGATCAGCGCGATCAACTGGCAAGCCGGGCCGCGGTCCTCGAACCAGCGGAACGGAGAACTGTCCTGCATCACCAGTTCCCCAAAACTGGCCCGCCGCTCTCGCCATACATGCACCTTCTTGACGCGCTGCCGTCGTGGCCGCCACAAAACGGCCTTGACCATCCACTTCCGCAACGTCTCGCGGCTCACGAGCAGATCCTCCTTGGCCAAATGCTCCGCCGCCAGCGTGGGCCCAAAGTCCGCGTAGCGTTGCCGCACCCGCTCCATGATTTTCTGCTCGAAGGCGAGCGCCAGCTTGCGGTTCGACACGCGGCCTCGCAGCCCGTGAACCAGCGCTCTGTCTCCGCTGTCGCCCATGCGGATCAACAACCGCCGTACCTGCCGGTCACTAACCTTCAGCCGCTGTCCTGCTTCCACTTGCGTCAAATACCCCTCCTGCACATCATGCAATACTTTCAGTCGGTCCCGTTCTCGTTGGCTCAAGGCGATGCGCTCCGTTTCCATGGGACCCCCAACCTCCCATGAAACCGGACATTTCTACTTTGCACAAACCGGACATTCTCACTTTGCAGCGACATCCGCCCCCAGTCCCATTGACAAATTCTTCTGTTAAAGCTAGTTTAATAGAGATATTTACCGTAGTTAACAAAAAAACTGTTACCAAGTATCAGTAAAAAGAGACATGCCCCCATCGTTCCCTCCCCAACTCGAAACCGAACCGGCCGCTGGCGCGGTCTCCGCCCCCGCTGCCCCTTCGGCATCGGGCAAGCCCCGTTCGACGGGCATGCCGTCATTGCCCGAAGCTCATCGCACCATCCCCATCTCCCACGCCGCCTCGTGGATTCGCAAGATGCTCGCCTTTGCCGGCCCCGGCTACCTGGTTGCGGTTGGCTACATGGACCCGGGCAACTGGGCTACCGACATCGGCGGCGGCTCGAAGTTTGGTTACACGCTTCTTAGCGTCATTCTGATCAGCAATCTGATGGCGATGTTTCTGCAAGCGCTTTCGGCGAAGCTGGGCATCGCCACGGGGCGCGATTTGGCGCAGGCTTGCAGGGAACATTATTCGCGCAGGACTTCCATCGCCCTGTGGATCGTATGCGAAATTGCGATCGCCGCTTGCGACCTGGCGGAAGTGCTTGGTTCCGCGGTGGCTCTCAAGCTGCTCTTCGGCCTGCCTCTCCTCGCCGGGGTGATTATCACCGGGCTGGACGTCTTGATCGTGCTGGCGCTGCAGGGGCGCGGTTTCCGCATCATTGAGGCGTTCGTCGTCACTCTCATTGCCACGATTGCCGGATGCTTCGCCTACGAAATCTTCTTCTCGCATCCTATCTGGCGCGAAGCTGTTGTCGGACTCATCCCGCGAGCGGAAATTCTGCACAATCGCGAAATGCTGTACATAGCCATCGGGATACTCGGCGCCACGGTGATGCCGCACAATCTCTATCTGCACTCGAGCATTGTGCAGACGCGCGCCTTCGGAGCTTCCATTCGCGATCGCCGCGAAGCCATGCGCTACGCGATTCTTGATTCCACGGTCGCCCTGGGGTTCGCGCTCTTCATCAACGCCGCCATACTTATTCTTGGCGCCGCGGCATTTCACACGCGCGGTTTGCATGACGTTGCAGAGATCGCCGATGCCTACAAACTTCTCAGTCCCGTTCTCGGCGTAAGCCTCGCCAGCACTCTTTTTGCCTGCGCGCTGCTGGCTTCCGGGCAGAACTCCACGCTTACCGGGACGCTTGCCGGCCAGATCGTGATGGAAGGATTTCTCCAGATTCGGCTCAAGCCATGGTTGCGGCGGCTGATCACTCGCTCGATTGCGATTATTCCCGCCGTTATTGTCATCGGGTTTGCCGGCGAAGGCAAAGTCACTTCGCTGCTCATCCTTAGCCAGGTCGTGCTCAGCTTTCAGCTGCCCTTCGCGGTGATTCCGTTGATTCAGTTCACCGGTGACCGCAACAAAATGGGCGAGTTCACCAACTCTCGGTTTACAGTTGTCGTCGCCTGGATCGTTGCCGCAGCCATTCTCTTTTTCAATGCCGAACTCCTCTGGCTCATCTTCCGCGGCCAGTAGCCGTCTCTTTATTTGCTGTTACCGAACATTGAGTTTTTTCTTCTCTGTGTCCTCCGTTCCTCTGTGAACTCCGTGTAAAGCTTTTTCCTTCTTCTGTCTTGTCGCAGCGTATGCGAAAATTTCTCCTTGCCAATGATCAATCCCGCGTCCAGCACTCTCCGCCTGAGGAAAGGGATATTCGCCGCTCTGCTCGCGGTGATTTTGGTGTGCATCGCAGTCGCCATCTATCAAAACAGGGAATGGAAAATCCCGGAAGAAGCCAAGCTTCGCAAGAATCCAATCCAGCCTTCGCCAATGGCTTTTGCCGCTGCCCGTGCGATTTATTTGGACAAATGCGCTCAATGCCACGGGGAAACGGGGAAGGGCGACGGGCCCGACGCGGCCATGTATTACCCATCTCCGGCGAGCCTTACGGACGCCAAGCGCATGAGCGCGGACACCGACGGCGCGCTCTTTTACGAAATCAGCGAAGGCAGAAAACCAATGCCGAGCTTCAAAAAGCGGCTCACAGAAGAACAGCGATGGCAGCTAGTGCTGCTGGTGCGTTCATTCTACGTTTCGCCTTCCACACCCGCTGATCAGTGAGCCAGATTTCCAAATGCAAAACGGCGCGCCAAATAAGACGGGCCGGCAATCGCCGACCCGTGTGAGGCTCCTGTGTTTGAACGCCGTTTCTTTGCTTTAGTCGTAGATTTTTTTTGCTTTTACGCCGTAGCTGCTTTTACCTGGGAGAGCGCGGCTGCGACTTCTTTGAGATCTGGAACCACGGGAATGTCGTAGTCCTTCGACCACGCCACTTTGCCCGCTTTATTGATGATTACGATGGAACGCCCGGTGATCCCTTTATCCGCGAGATAGACTCCGTATTTCTCGCTCATCGCGCCGCGCGGATGAAAATCCGCCAGCAGCGAATACTTGATTCCCATTTTGTCCGCATAGGCTTTGTGCGACCAAACGCTGTCCACGCTTACGCCCAGAACTTCCGCGTCCAGGGTATCGAACGACCGCATGTCGTTTACGAAGCAGGCATGCTCGTTGGTGCACGTAGGGCTCCAGTCCAGCGGATAGAAGACCAGCACCACATTCTTTTTCCCCGCGAAATCCGAGAGCTTCACTTCCTTTTTATCCTGATTCATCAGCGTAAAATCCGGCGCCGTTTGCCCCACCGCAATACTCATCGTTTTGTCCTCGCTTTCCATTCAAATCACGATAAGCATCTTACCCAATCCGCGGCAGAAGCGGCAATCTCGCCGCCGTGCAACGCCTTCTTCCTTTAGCGGCGCTGCGGCGCTACACTCTTTTTCATCCGGCAGCTTACTCCATGTCGACCGAAGCTACCCGCCGCGCACCGATGATGCCGCTGCGCGACCTCGTGGAGCTTTACCGCGCTCATGCCGGCGAATTCGGCAAGCCGGTCGCGCTGGCCGCTTTTGGACTTTCCGCCCGGGAGACCGAGCGATTGTTTTCGTCCTACGACGAGGACTACCACATCAGCCGGTTCTTTCATTTTTCGGAAGCGGACGGAGCTAAATTCTCCATCAACGGCGTCCCCGTTACCCATGTCTCCCTTGACGCCGAAATCGAAACCCTTCTCTGAATTTCTCTCCGTTAGCCCTTCCGCCGTGTCTTGGATATAATTCGTCTGCAATTATTTAGAGTTCGACTGGTTCACTGCCAACCCGGAGGTCCCTAGATGGCTGGCTCGCCAACCCTCTTGCCTGAATCGCGGCTCGGAAGCACGTTGCGCCGCGACGCCTGGTGGGTGGAGATTATTCCCATCATCGTGCTGATGGGCGGATTTAGCATTTACGCCACGCTGCGCGCGTTCGAAGGCAAATTTTACGAATGGGGACCTTATCTCTCGCCATTCTATTCGCCGCTCATCGATCCCATGCATCACTGGTGGAAATTTTCTCCTGCGCTGCTCATCCTCGCGGGGCCGCTGGGTTTTCGCGCGACTTGCTACTACTATCGCAAAGCGCTGTATCGGGCTTTCCTTCTTGATCCGCCGGCTTGTGCCGTGGGCGAGCCTTCACGCCGCAAATATAGCGGCGAGACGGCGTTTCCTCTCATTCTCCAAAACATCCACCGGTATTTTTTCTATCTCGCGGTTGTGTTCATTCTGTTTCTCTGGCACGACGCCGTAAAATCCTTCTTTTTCGGCGGGCATTTCGGCATCGGCGTCGGCACGCTGATTCTGACCGTAAACGTCACTTTGCTCTCGCTCTACACTTGCTCCTGCCACTCGCTGCGTCATCTTGCCGGCGGCAAGCTCGATTGCTTTTCCTGCGCCACGTTTGGACGTTCGCGATACTCCGCCTGGCGGGGTGTGAGTTTCTTAAACGAACGGCACATGCTCTTCGCCTGGTGCAGCCTCGTCTCCGTCGGCTTCACCGATTTCTACGTACGCATGGTCGCCTGCGGCGCGTTCCGTGACCTGAGGATCCTGTGACCACTAGCTACGAGACGCGCGAGCATGACGTTTTGATCATCGGCGCCGGCGGCGCGGGACTGCGCGCGGCCATTGAGGCCTTGGCCAAGGGCGCTTCCGTTGGCGTTGTTTGCAAATCGCTGCTTGGAAAAGCCCACACTGTCATGGCCGAAGGCGGCATCGCCGCCGCCATGTGCAACGTCGACACCGCTGACGGCTGGAAACCGCATTTCCGAGACACCATGCGCGGCGGAAAGTATCTGAATAACTGGCGCATGGCCCAGCTTCACGCCCAAGAAGCTCCCGACCGTGTCAGCGAACTCGAACAATGGGGCGCGCTCTTCGACCGCACCGATAAGGGCACGATTCTCCAGCGCGCGTTTGGCGGCCACACCTACAAGCGGCTCTGCCATGTGGGCGATCGCACTGGCCTCGAAATGATTCGAACGCTTCAGGATCGCGGCGTGCAGCTTGGCTTCGATGTGTACATGGAGTGCACGATCACTCGCCTGCTGACCGACGGCGGCCGAGTTGCCGGCGCCTTCGGCTATTGGCGCGAAAATGGCCGGTTCATCGTTTTCAAAGCCAAATCCGTCGTCATTGCTACCGGCGGCATTGGAAAAGCGTGGCCAGTCACTTCCAATTCCTGGGAGTACACCGGCGACGGCATGACCCTCGCCTACGAAGCCGGCGCTGAATTGATGGACATGGAGTTTGTCCAATTTCATCCCACCGGAATGGTGTGGCCGCCCGGCGTGCAAGGTCTTCTGGTGACGGAAGCGGTCCGCGGCGAAGGCGGCATTCTACGCAACAAACTCGGCGAGCGCTTCATGGAGAAGTACGATCCGAAGCGCATGGAACTCTCCACACGCGACGTTGTCGCTCGCTCCATCTACACCGAGGTGAAAGAAGGGCGCGGCACCGAGCATGGCGGCGCGTATCTCGACATTTCGCACAAGCCCGCCGACTACGTGAAGAAAAAACTTCCCAGCATGTATCACCAATTCAAAGAGCTCGCCGATGTGGACATCACGAAAGGCCCGATGGAAGTGGGGCCGACGTGCCACTACGTAATGGGCGGCATTCGCGTCGAAGCAGAGACCGCGCAATCTACTTTGCCGGGACTTTTTGCGGCAGGCGAGGCCGCGGCCGGTCTTCACGGCGCGAATCGACTGGGAGGAAATTCGCTTTCCGATTTGCTGGTCTTTGGACGCCGTGCAGGTATGGCTGCGGCCGATCATGCCAAGCGTACCCCAAGTTCCAACATTGGGTCCGCGCAGATCGAGGAAGCCGAGAAAGAACTGCTCGCGCCCTTTTCGAATACTGGCGCCGAGAGTCCTTACGCGGTTCACCGCGATCTGCAGAAAGTCATGCAAAGCCTCGTCGGCATTTTCCGCACCGAAGAGGATTTGAAGAAGGCTTTCTCCGAACTGGAAGGACTCAAAGACCGCGCTGCCAAGGCCAGCGTGGAAGGCTCGCGTTTGTTCAACCCCGGCTGGCACTTGGCGCGCGACCTCAAATCCATGCTCACGGTTTCCGAGGCCGTCTCGCTCAGCGCGCTCGCACGCACGGAAAGCCGCGGCGCCCACAGCCGCATCGACTTCCCGAATTACGACCCTGTCTGGGAGAAAAAGCACAACATCATCGTTCGCGAAGGCGGCGAGATGAAGCGCCGGGAATCTTCCGTCGAGGAAATGCCCGACGATCTGAAGCAGTTCGTGATGGCGGAGTAGAATTTGTAGCGGACGAGCCTCCTGCTGGCAGCAGTTTGCAGCAAATCTTGGGGCCAGTGCCCCGAGCGAAGTTTGGAGAACGCATCGATGCCTGACGCAACGTTACGAATCTTTCGCGGCGAAGGCGCCACCGGCGGCCAGGCCGTCGACTACACCGTGCCCATCGCTCCCGGCATGGTGGTTCTCGACGCGCTTCATTACATTCAGGGCCATCAGGCGCCCGATCTTGCCGTGCGCTGGAATTGCAAAGCGGCGAAATGCGGCTCGTGCTCCGCGGAAGTCAATGGCCGCCCGCGCCTCACCTGCAAAACGCGCGTGGACTCTTTGCCCATGGACCAGCCGATCGTCGTGATGCCGATGAAATCGTTTCCGCGCATCAAGGATCTCGTCACGGACGTTTCCTGGAACTACGCCGTCAACAAAAAAATTCCCGCCTTCCGCCCGCGCCAGAACACGGACTGGAAAATTTCGCAGCTCGACGTAGACCGCGTTCAGGAATTCCGCAAGTGCATTGAATGCTTTCTTTGCCAGGATGTTTGTCACGTCCTTCGCGAGCACGACGCCAAAGCGAAATTCGGCGGCCCGCGCTTTTTTGTCCGCGTCGCCGGCCTCGAGATGCATCCGCTGGATGCCCTCAATCGCGCCGGCCTGCTCAAGGACGACCTCGGCATCGGCCTCTGCAACATCACGAAATGTTGCACCGAGGTCTGCCCCGAAGACATCCACATCACCGACAACGCCATCATTCCTCTGAAGGAGCGCGTCGTCGACCAGTTCTACGACCCGTTGACCATGCTCTTCCGCAAAGTCATGGGCCAGTAAGTAGCACAGACTTCAGTCTGTGCATTTGTGCAGCGCAGCCAGCCCCGCAGACTTCAGCCTGTGCTCTTTTGCAGCGCAGCCAGCCCCGCAGACTTCAGCCTGGGCTCTGAATTCATGTAATATGCTCAACGCTCCTTGGAAGCAGTGGAGGACGGCGTAGCTCGATCCTTTCTGTTCCTCTACTTCCTTTACCTCCTCTACTTCCTTTACTTCGTGCAAGTTCGGAGGCCATCATGCCGCACCAACTCAAATCCATCTCCAAAGCAGGCATTCCCGAAGCCATCGCCAAAGTCGAACTCTACCGCTACCTCAACGAACCCGAAGAAGCCGAATCCATCTGCCGCGATATTTTGGTTGTCGATGCCGATCATCAGCTCGCCCGCCGCATGCTCGGTCTCGCCATCACCGACCAGTTCACCGGCGCCGCCGCCGACCGCTACACCGAAGCCCAATCCATCTTTCAATCCCTCCGCGATCCTTACGAGCGCAATTACTACACGGGCCTTCTCCTCGAGCGCCGCGCCAAAGCCCAGCTCCATTCCGGCTGCTCCGCGCACATTCTCCTTCCGCTCGTCGAAGAAGCCCTCCGTTGTTTCGCCGAAGCCGAAAAAATCCGCCCGGCCGGCAATGATGACAGCATCCTCCGCTGGAACCGCTGCGTCCGCCTCCTCGAGTCCCGTCCCGAATTTCACGCCGTCCACCCCGGCCCCGCCGCCTTCGACAGCGAAGACGCCCCGCCCGTCAACGTCTCCGTCCGCCGCACCACCACCCCTCGTTGATCCGCGCCCACATCCTTGCCAACTCGCCACTCATCACTCGCCACTTCCGTCTCAAAAAACCGCAAAGCCAACCATTCCTCGCAGCCCAATCGAGGGTGGCGCAGCCTTAACTCCCCAAAACGGTTTTGATTTTGTTTTTTTCCGGGTGGCCTACGCCCTGCGCTTCTATTTTTTGCAAGGGGTGGGCCGCTTCGGGTATGTTCAGACTATCCGAGAATCTGATATACTGACTCTCTGACATCCTGATCGGAGACGCTTCCTTGAATTCCGCCCGCATTGGCAAACGCGGCACGATCGTCGTACCCGCAGAACTCCGCCGCCGCTTTGGCCTTGCAGAAGGCTCCTACGTTACCGCCGAGCCGCGCGACGAAGGTATCTTGCTTCGTCCCGCCATCCTCGTCCCCATCGAAAAGTACACTCCAGAGCGCAAAGCGGAATTCCTGCTTACCAACGCTACAAACCGCGCCGACTACAATCGCGCCCGCCGCGAAGTCAAAAAGCTCGGCCTCGATCCCGATTCCATCTCCCACCGTCGCCCGAAGTAAGCCCGTCTCGTGGACCGGCTCTTCCTCGACGCCAACGTCCTCTTCTCTGCCGCCTATCGTCCCGCCGCCGGACTTCTTCGCCTTTGGAGATTGCCCACCGTCGTCCTCTGTTCCAGCCGCTATGCGTTGGAAGAAGCCCGCGCCAACCTCTCCACCGATTCTCAACGCAGCCGCCTGGCCGGGCTATCCGGAGCGTTGGAGTTGTTTGATTCCGGAGGTGGCGAATTGCCTATGGGCGTTTCGCTTCCGCAGAAAGATGCGCCAATCCTGCTGGCCGCCGTGGCCGCCCGCGCCACACATCTAATTACCGGAGATCTCCGCCATTTCGGCCCGCTCTTCGGTAAGAGGATCGCTTGCTTTATCATCCTTCTTCCCGCCGAATACCTCCGCCGGAGTACCTGACGCTGAGTTCACCACTCACCGAATGTCCAAACGCACCTCCGAACTCCCACGCCTCGTCATCTCCTCCTGGGTTTTGTAGGGTCATCCTTCCGAGGATGACCGCCCTCGCTCAGCCGTCTCCCAACTCCCACCAAACAAACGACTTATAATTTATACTTGACAATCAGTACTAATGTGTTATAATGGTTTCGTTGATTGGGGCACTGGTCTTGCCTGTGCTCCCGCAAGTTATGCGCCTCCGCCGCGCCGTCCTTCAAAATCCTCCGAAACCCCCAATCCCACCCGGGTTACCACTTTATAAAAACCGTTATTTCTTAACCCGTCCAGAATCAACACTTCTACAACTGTTGATTCCACGACACTTTATCTCCTTTATCAGCAACACTTACAAGAAACCGGGAGGGGGGACCCCCTCTTCCAGCCCCAAAGTTTGGCAACTTGTCACTCACCTAAACTCACTCTGCATCTCTGCCTCTTTACATCATTACCTCACTACCTCTTTGCGTCCCCGGCCTCGGGGCCCACACAGGAAATCCCGCAAACCCAATCCCCTCTATGCTTTACTTCACAACTCCCTGTATACCCCGGGGGTGGAGGATCATCGTCAATTCGACCTTGCTGTTCGCCCGGCAAACACCGCCAGCGGCCGGCTCGCGGCCGCCGAGCCGGGTTTCGGCGTCGCTCCACCGGATGGCCCGGTCTTATCGCCAGTCTTCGCGCCCGGGGTGCCCATTTCTACCGCTCGCCGCACCGCGCTCATCGGCGCGTCGTCCTTCAGCACGACCGTTCCGCCGTTGGCTTCAATGCCGAGGTTTTTCCACATCACGTCCAGATCGATATGCATCGGCGTGTCTTTCCACTCCGCGTACATTTTTTGCAATACATCCACACCGGCGGCCTTGTCGCCGATCTCGAACGCTTTTTCGATCGTCCAATCTTCATTGATGTTGCCGCCGGCGTCCAGAATGCCGCGCAGCGCATCTTCCAATCCTTTTTTATTATTGGTTTGTTTCCGGATCTTCACGTCGGCCACGAAACCGAAAAGCGCGCCGCCCCAATACGTCCGTCCCCAGGTGTGCGTGTGGTCCATTCCCTGGTCGCCCGCTTGCGGCTCGCCTTTGGGCATGTCGCGGACGAGGTCGCTCCACATTTGTTGCGCCGTCCAATGGCCCGCACGGATACGCGCGATGGGTTCGACGTACACGGAGAGGCCTTCTTCGATCCAGTGGTGCTCATCGGCCATCGACGGAAACGCGAGGTGGATCATTTCGTGCGTCAGCATCCAGTCTTCGGCAAACTCGGCGGGCGTGGTTTTGTTTCCCGCGTGGATGACAATCAGCCCACCCTCACGGCCCCAGGTCATACCGTGCCGCACGCCGCTGCCGTCGAAAGAAACGATGCGGAGCGTCAGATGAGGAACAGGGAAGCGCGTGTAGTAGGTGGCGACGGATTCCGCAGCGAACTGCACCCACTTGATGACGTCGGGCTGAGAGAGTGGAGCGTCGGGAGTTTCCGACGATTGAATGGTCACGTCGATGCGCGAGCCGCCGATCATCAGTGTGGAAGTCACATCGGCCGCCTTTGCGGAGTGAAGAGGAATAAGCAAGAGCAGGAATACAATGCAAGCGCGTTTCTTGAAGCCGAGGGTAATTTCCATCGGGACCATGAGTACCCAGGCTCAATAGTATCCCAATTGCGGAGTGGGCGTGTGAACGAACCCGTGGAACGATCTAGACGGAGGTTTTGCTCGCCGGCGTAGTTTTCCAGAAGAACCGGCCCGCAAGCCAGTCGACGGAAAAACAGCCCGGGCCAAACAGGAACACGATGACCGACGCAATCAGAAAAACGTAGGGAGCGGCAGCGGTGAATTTGTCCGGATCGGAAAAAATAGAATGTAGAGCTTCTTTGTCGGCTGTGATGTAAGCCATCAGCATGTTGACTGTGAGCACCAGCGAAATCAGACGGGAGAACAAGCCGATGGCCAGCAGAAGACCCCCAAAAAATTCGAGGCTCGAAATGGCGGTGGCTGTGAAACCCGGAGCGGGCAAACCCAGGCTGGTGAAAAAATCCGTTACCTTATCGAGGTTGTGCAGTTTGCCCCAGCCGCTCTGCATCAACTGTATGCCCCAATAGAGGCGCACAAAAAGCAGGAAGGGATGCTGGAGATAATCCGCATACTGGCAATATTTGTCGTGCCAGGATTTTGCCGTCGTGAGCAGTTTGTTCATGAGAGGTCCGTCGCAGTTCCAAAAAATTTAGATGCCAGAGATGCTTACGGGGAATCGAGAAACTTGGATGCGCAACTTTATAACAAATCTCAGCGCCCGGCCCGCTTTTTGGCGGGACGGCAGAACCAGCCCAGCGTGGACCACGTCTGAAACCAGGTCTGCACTTGCACCGGCCGCTCTTCCATCGGCACCTTGCTTTTGCGAAAGGCGGACTCGACCGCCGCGCTCAACGTTTTTCCCTGGCGCAGCGCGGTGAGAAGGTCGAACTCTTCCGGTTCGAGGCGCCGGAAATAGACGGAGTTGTCGATGCGGTGCACGGCGAGAAAAATTTGCGCCGGCTTCAGTTTCGCAACGGCGCGCACGCGCTTGCGTTTGCGATGCTCGGCGAAAGTGTTGCTGGCGAAATCCGTGTCGTCCTCTTCCTTGCGGACTTCGAGCAGCAGATCGTCGACGGGGTAGCGGAAACTGAGCAGCTGCACGTACGGCTGAATCGTCAACTTCAGACGCGGCCCTGCCTCACTCGCAAGATCTTCCGGCCGCAAAGGAGGCTCGGCTTTTCCGTCAAAGGCTTCGATATCCGCCCATTCCAGCCGGGCGATATCCAGCGCAAGATTTTGATTCGTTCCTGTCCACTTGGGATTTTTTCGCAGCCACGCTTCCAGGCGCGCGCCGAGGTTGCGCAGCGTAAAGGAACGGGAAGGATTGGCGATGAGATATGCCTTAGCCATGGTGTCGAAGCGGCGCTGGCCGAGAACGGCGCGCAAACCGGGAAAATCTTCGCCCAGGGCGGAAAGAACGCGAAACCAATACTGCCGATTGTAAATTTCGAGCCGCTCGAAAGAGGTGAGGCGATCGTTAGGCTTGATGAAGCGCGAGGCGTATCGCTTCATCGGCCCGCCATCGGGAGCGCGGCGCTGCATGCGTTCGGAAGAGGTGAGCGGTTGCATCACGGCGCGAGCCATGGTGCGCTGAAGTTGCATGAGCTTCATACGGCTTCGGCCAGCACGGTAGTGCGCAGGAATTTGTTGGCTTTCAGCGCCTCGTCGTGAACTTCCTGGAACGAGGGAATGCTGTCGTCCCATTCGAGGAGCGTTGCGGTATGGCCCGCGCGCTGAATGGCGCGTTCGTAAAGTTTCCAGACGGGATCGATCACCGGGTGATCGTGCGTGTCCAGAATGTACTTGCGGTATTTGGAATGGCCGGCGATATGAATTTGCGCGACGCGATGCGCGGGAACGCTGTTTACATAATCAAAGGCATTGAAACCGTGATTTTGCGAGGAGACATAAATATTGTTTACGTCGAGCAGAATGCCGCAGTCCGCGCGCTCCACGACTTCGTTCAGAAATTCCCACTCGGTCATTTCCGAATCATGATATTCGGCGTAGCTGCTGACGTTTTCGACGGCGACGGGAATTTCCAGGAAATCCTGCACCTCGCGGACTTTTTGCGCGGTGATGCGCGCGGCTTCAAACGTGTAGGGCATGGGCAACAAGTCGTGCGTGTAGCGGCCATCGACGCTGCCCCAGCAGAGATGATCGGAGAGCCACGGGGTTTTGGTGCGCTTGACGAGGTCTTTCAAGCGGCGAAGGTGCTCGCGATTCAATTTTTCCGCGGAGCCGAAATACATCGAAACCCCGTGCTGGACAACTTTGTATTGCTCGAGAATTTGATCGAGGATCTGAAGCGGCCGCCCGCCATCGATCATGAAATTCTCGGAAATAATTTCGAACCAGTCGACCACCGGCTTGCGCGTGAGGATATGATCGTAATGCGTGGCACGCAGCCCTATGCCAATTCCGTAATCCGTAAATCCGTTAAAACGATTCGCCGACATTCCATTCTCCGGGAAGGGGTAAGACGAAAGGGCCAGCGAACGCGAGCCACCGGCCCCCCATCATTGGTGACGCCCAAGCGAGAAACTGATCTTACGAGGGCTTCTTGTCTGCTGCGGGCATCTTGGAGCCGTCGGTAGCGCAGCCGCCCTTGCCCTTGCAAGAGTTCTTGGCTTTGCAGCCATTGTCGCTCGACTTGCAGCCGCCCTTGCCCTTGCAAGAGTTTTGGCCCTTACAAGCGTGCTTTTCTTTCACCTTCTTGTCAGCCTTCTGGTCTGTATCCTGGGCCGTGGCCGAAGCCTTGGCGCCAGAAAGCAGATTGGAAGCCTGAATGGTGGCGCCGGTTCCCGCGAGCAAGCCCGCAATCGCCGCACCAGTGATAAGGAACTTATTCGTCTTTGTCATTTCTCTCTCCGACCTCCTGTGATTTTAAATCTACTGCTGCCCTTCCGGCGGATTGCCCACCGTGAAGATTATAAATTCGTTTGCGGCGCACACTCAGTTATGGGCGGGCATCCCTATTTTTATCGTGTTCTCTCGCTGCCCCGCCACGACGATCCGGACAGTCCCCGCCCCCCTTAGACGCCAACCCCGTACAAAGGATTCATACATTTAAGGGAAGTGAATGCGGCGCCAAAACGGCAGGGTTCTGGCATCGTGCGTCCCAATAGAGTTCTCGCGCAATTCCAGTCGACTCCCAAGACCTGCAATCGCCCGAATTTATTCCCAAGCAATTTGATTCGAGCACGATTTAATTCCGCTCCGAGATTGTGGGATTGTGGGGCCGCACACACTGGCCCAGGGGCGACACCCCGTCCCTCAATCCGGGGCTGGCGTACAACTTGTATCCTCCCATTGCGAGCCGCCGTCAAGCGAAAAAAGCGGGAAGAAAGGTGACGGGGATCACCGGGATTACTCGGCTTAGCAAAGAGGTTCACTTTCCCGCTGGCCTCCCTCCCCTAGTACGGGTGCGTTTGCGAATTGGATGTTGGGATTGTCAGGTCTTGCTGGATTTGAGATAGGCGATCACGAAGAGAATGCCGAGCAGGGTGTCCGTGCCGGCGAAGAGCAGATCCCTTGGATTCGTGCGGCCTTGCAACACAAGCGTAACGATCGCAACGGCATAGGTGGCTTTTTCGAGGATAGAAGGGAGCATGAGCGGGCGGTAGCGGACGGGATCGGTGGCTAGGAAGCAGAAGGCGACCTGCCAGGCCAGGGCGCAGCCGACGAAGCCGTAGTAAAAGCCGGGATGGGTGATGGCCGGCGGATCTTTCTGGGGAATAATGTCAAATAGAAAGTAAAGGGGAGTTATGACCAGCAAACCCCAGATGCCGGCAATCCAAAAGACGATTTTTGCGAATTTCATGGCAGGCTCCGAATGCACGCGCGTCGGCGTTATTTTATGACCGAGGCTGGCGCGCGGGAAACTGTTTGAGGAACAAGCGCTTCATGGAAGCGGCTTTCGCAAAGCTTCCGCGATGCCGGCTTCAGCCAGGGGCGCCATGAGGTCATATCCGGCTTTATTGGGGTGGACGCCGTCGGGGCTGAGCTCCGCTTTGAGGCCGCCCTCGCTGTTGGCCATCGATGAATAGTAGTCCACATAGACTGCGCCATTTTTCGCCGCGTAATCCTTCATCCATGCGTTCAGCGCTCTAATTTTGGGGGCCGGCTCGAGACCTTTGTGCCAATGGAAATCGCTCGCCGGCAAAACGGAGCATAAGACAACCCGAATCCCATTCGCGCGGGCAAGATCGCTCATGGAGGCGATGTTGTTGCCGATTGCCTCGAGTGTTTCTTTGCCGGTGTTTTCGGCGATGTCGTTTGTACCGGCCAGTATGACGACCACTTTGGGTTTCAGAAGGATGACGTCCTGGCGAAAGCGGACGAGCATCTGGGGGGTGGTTTGACCGGAGATACCGCGATTGATGTATGGTTCTCCCGGGAAAAATTCGCCGCGACCGGGAGAAGTTTCAGTCGCTTTCATCCCCCAGCCTTCCGTGATGGAATCTCCCATGAACACGACGCGGGTTTCACCTGGCTGGGGTGGTGGCAACAACTTATCTGCCTCCGCGAACTTAGCAAGGAAAGCCCAGTCGTTGTAAGTCCGCTCCAGTAGGGACCTTTGGTACGGGCTCAGCTTGTCCCAGGCTGCCGCTTGGTCGGGAGGCATCGGAGTCTGAACGGGCGCCGGTTGTTGCGCGGCTCCCTGAGAGAGGGTCAACGAGCCGCAAAGAAGAGTTGCCGCGGCCAGCCATAAACGAACAGGCACATCAGAGAGTTTCTTTTTTCTAGTCACCTAGACGCCTCCTGCTTGCTTGAAGGAGCAGATTCTACCGCAGGAGCGGTGACAAATTCCCAATCCGTTAAAAAAACGTGCGCCTTTCCGACCGCTTTCGATCGTAAATTCCACTTCTCCGGCAGCCGCGTTTACCAGGACGCGAGGATTAGTTCCGGTTTGCCCGTCATGCGACAGAGATCCAATCTGATCCAAACCTCTGACAATCTCAAGTGGAGCGGAGGTCAAACGGTAGAGTCGGAACCTCAACCTGAATTGCTTGCGGCCGCATCGAGAAGCCCGGAAGCGACTCTAGAAGTTCGGCGCCCATCCACCGCACTCGCGCGGAGTCGTCCAGTTCGACCCGTCGCCGAGGATGCCAGCGTCTACGCAACGAAAGCCGTGATCGATGGCTCGCTGGTTATTCGCCATCGCCCTTAGATACATTTGGGTCTCCGCGGCTCCGCCGGCCCCCTGACCAGGTGATCCCGAGATGGGAAGCGTGTAGGGAGAAAGCATCTTTTGCACCCAGCCGGGAGCAATCTTGTAGCTGTTATAGACGGCCGCAACCGTGGGCACTGTCTGGGCTGCTACCGCCGAGGGCGCCGTTCCGAGTAAGAGGACGAGCTTGAACATCTGGGCGGTGTCAGGCGGGAGCGAACAGAATACCCCCATACCTTTGGCCGGCGCGGCGGTTCCGGAGAAGTCGATAGCAAACATGCCGCACTGGCCCATCGTTGCCGGCACTTGAAGAGGAGTTGCGTAGATAAATTTAATCTGAGCAACTGGCTTTCCGCCGAGCGACTCTTCCTGGTGAAGAAACATGACGAGCTTGTCACTAAGCTTTGCCGAGGAAGGCATGGTCATAACCGCGGCGCCTGGGCCCTTCTGTCCCAATTGAAACGGGCCGTCGTGCGCGACGAATACATCTCCGAAGTTGATCGTTTCGCCTTGTGGTCCTGACATATTGATTGAACCGCCCGCAGCACTTATAACTTTCCATCCGGACGGCACACCGGCTGAGACGCTTTGGTCCTGCGCAGTGTAGGGCTGCAACTGGACTGGGGGCGAGGCTGGGGCCGTAGACGGCGTCGCCTGCGCTCGAGCGGAGACAAAGCCTGGAACCCCGATGAAGATCGAGATCACGAGCACAACCGCGATCCGCAGAAATTTCATGGCATCGCATATTTGCATGGTTAACGTCCCTCGTCTTTTGTTTTTTGGCCCCTTGCTTTGCGCAAGGCACGAACCACAGTGATTCCGTGCTTGTATCTGCACTGGAGGTGCGGAGGATAGCATTCATCGATGGCTGATGGCCATCATCTCTGAGCGCGAAGACGCGGACATAAATGGCGACATGAAATCCTGGGAGCATGAACCACGGTTTGTTCGTTAACTGTACGCGGCCGTGGGCGTGGCCGCAGCGAGCCGGCGGATTCGCAGGCGCCCAGCATCGCTGGGGCGACCGTTGACGTGGGATCGGAGCACGACGAAGCTTGGGAATTTCAGTTACAAGGCCATCGCGCGCTTGAAACCGGGTATGACGGTGGCGCAGGCGAATGCCGATCAGGCGCGATTACTTCCGGTTGCCATTCATAGTTTTCCGCCATCGGAGGGATTCAGCACCAGCGATTTTGAAAAGGTCGGGCTGGGGCCCGATCTTCACCCGCTGAAGGAAGACGTGATCGGCAACATCAGTGCTGTGCTGTGGGTGCTAATGGGATCCATCGCCATCGTTCTGTTGATAGCGTGTGCGAACGTAGCCAGCCTGCTGCTCGTGCGAGTCGAAGGGAGGCGGCAGGAATTGGCGGTCCGGTATGCGCTCGGGGCCGGGCCAGGAGATATTGCCGGGAGCATCCTCATCGAAAGCCTCATTCTCGGGCTGGCGGGGAGCATCCTGGGATTGGCGCTCGCGTTTGGGGCATTGCGGATTCTGGTGGCCATGGCGCCCACAGGACTGCCCCGCCTGCATGAGATCGCCATCGATGTTCCGGCGCTCCTCTTTACGGTGGGAATCGCCGGGTTTGTCAGCTTTGGGATCGGCATGGTTCCAGTCATCAAGTACACTCGCAGCAACCTGCGAAGCGCACTAAGCGAGTCCGGACGCGGCCAGAGCCAGAGCCGCGAACGCCAAGGTGCGCGCAAAGTGCTCGTGGCCGTTCAGGTGGCGCTTTCCTTCGTACTACTGATCTGTGCCGGTCTGATGATCCGGACGTTCCGGGCTTTGGTAAACGTGAATCCCGGGTTCGCCCAGCCCAGCACACTCGAGACATTTCACGTATACGTTCCCAGAGCGCAGATCCCGGACACACAGCTTGGGCGCGTGGTTCGTCTGGAGCAGCAAATCCTAGAGAACATAGCAGCGGTCCCCGGTGTCTCGTCGGCTGCGATAAGCAGCGAGGTACCGATGGACAGAAACGGCTATAGGGATCCGATCTTTGTTCGCGATCGGCCTTACAAGGAAGGAGAGGTTCCGCCGCCGCGCCGTTTCAAATTCGTTTCCCCAGGGTTCTTTGCCGCGATGGGAATCCCGCTGATCGCCGGTCGAGATCTGACCTGGAGCGAAGCCTTCGAGAAGAGAGCGGTCGCGATTGTTTCCGAGAATTTGGCAAGGGAGTACTGGAATGACCCGGTCAGCGCATTGGGCAAGCAAATCCGCGCAACCAGTTCCGATGACTGGCGAGAGATCATTGGAGTGGTGGGGAATGTTCGCGATGAGGGTCTCGATCAGCCGGAGTCGAGCGCCATCTATTGGCCTCGCCTTCAGGATCGCTTTGACGGGGAGAAGGAATTCCTCCTGCGCGATGTTGCGTTTGTTGTTCGTTCTCCGCGAGCTGGTTCGGCCGCACTGCTGAAAGAACTTCAACGCGCGGTATGGTCGATCGATCCCGGAATGCCCTTGGCCGATCCCACCACCGTGGGTGAGCTCTACACCAAATCGATGGCACGGACATCGTTCACGCTCGTCATGCTCTGCGTAGCCGGAGGCATGGCTCTGATGCTGGGAATCGTCGGCATATACGGCGTCATCTCCTATGCCGTATCGCAGCGCACGCGAGAAATCGGCATTCGCATGGCTCTGGGTGCTCAGCCGAGGGAGCTTACGACGATGTTTGTTAAGCAGGGCTTGTGGCTGACCGGCATACGTATCGTGTGCGGAGTAGTCGCGGCCTTCGCAGCGACGCGTCTGATGTCATCGCTCATCTTCGGCGTGAGCTCGAGAGATCCGTGGACTTACGCCGGGAGCATCGCGTGCGTTATTGCGATATCGTGGCTGGCCTGCTATCTGCCGTCACGCCGGGCGGCCACGGTCGATCCCGCCAACACGCTGCGAGCCGAGTAGTAATAAGGGCGATTCCATTTCTCACTGCGCCGTCTTTGGGGCCGCCCATGGTCCAATTTCGTTCACCTGGCGCAAGGCTGCCTTCGCGGGACTGCTAGCGCCGCGAGGGTCACCAGCAGCGTCATTGAATCTCTAATGCTCTTCCAAAAAAAAGCGCCTAGGGCGTGCGCGAGCGGCTCTTAATGACTGCGCCGCCCTTCATGACGAAGCTCACGTGTTCCAGTTGGGTAAGGTCTTTGAGCGGATCACCGTCCACTGCGATGATGTCCGCGAACTTGCCTGCCTCAATGGTGCCGATGCGGTCTTGCCAGCCAAGCAAATCAGCGGCGCTAACGGTGGCCGCCCGAATGACATCGATCGGTGCCATCCCGGAAGCCGCGTAGGCGCGATAGATGGTGACGCTGCTCTCCCCACGGGTCTTGCCAGGCTCCTGATAATATTCGTCGGACCCCGCGGCAACCGGAACGCCGGCTTTCAGGGCGCGGGCCAAACGCCGCGCGTTTCCGTCTGCAAACTGTCTATAGGCCGCTTCCTCTTTCTTCTGTTCCTCGGGTGGAAGGTTGCCAGACTTCGTGATCGAGTAGTAGAACTCCCAAGGGTAATCGGTCGGCACGAGATAGATCTTTTTTGCTGCCATCATCGCCAGAACATCGTCGGGTACGAGGTAGGCATGCTCGATCGAATCCACTCCCGCCTCGGCGGCAACCTGTGTAGCGAGATCCCCAATCGCGTGCGCGGCCACTTTTTTGTGAACGCGATGGGCTTCTTCAACAATCACCTTCATCTCATCCAGGGAGAGGACTCGCGGCCCCGTGTTAACGATTACCTTGATTAGGTCGGCGCCGTCATAGAACGCCTGCCGAACGGCGCGGCGCGCCTCCTCGACCCCACTGACGACGGCATACTCCTGCTCGACAAGGTTCTGAGCAGCGGTTTGCAGCGTTCCGAACTGACCGCCCGCCGCCGAGAGCGCACGCGTGGATGCGCGGATGCGGGGCCCTACCAGCCAGCCCGCGTTGATGGCGTCGCGCAACGCCACGTCACCGTTCAAACCCGAATTGCCCACGTCCCGAACGGCCGTGATGCCTGCTTCGAGGTCTTCTCGTCCCATCTTGGCGCCCAACAGAGCGCGTTTGGCGGGACTCATCTGAGCCACGGTCAAAACCATGTTCGGCTCGTCCGAGCCTAATGCTCCGTCATTATTTGAAAGCAAGTGTGTATGGCAGTCGATCAGACCTGGCAATACCGTGGCCTTTGAAAGGTCGATTACCAGCGCAGTTTTGGAAGCGTGCGGCGCAACGGTGGAGGCAGGCCCGACTTCCTTGATTCGCTCGCCCTCAATCAGAATGCCCTGATCCGTGAGTTCCTGGCCAGATTTCACATCCAGAAGTTTCCCAGCCTTTATGAGAACGGCCGTTGGTGTCTGAGCAGGCACCCATGTGGCCACGCTCACCCACAGGACCAAAAGCCTCAGGATCCATGACTTCATGGCAGCCATTCTGTCCCACCTCCGAGGCGGCCCACACCGCTGGGCCGGCGGCGGGCAGTATACTACTGCTGCTAATTTTGAACCGGAACGTCTGGAACCTTAGTTGTGAAGAAGGTAATTCTCGGGTTCCGCCCGAGGAGTCGCGTTACCGGGCATTGAGGTTCAGGGGGGAAGTCACCTTTCCGGTTGGCGCGTTTATGAGGACCTGGGCGACCTGGGGACATGGGGCCACGGAATTTGCTCGACTTCGACGACCTCCTGGTCTTGCCGGGGTGTTGGGCATGCGTCGCAAAAGCTGTTGAATTGCTCTGTATGTGTTGCGCGATGCAAAGAAGCCAAACTGCAAAACTCGAGCGACCCTCCTACGTTCAAGCACGGACGGTGCTTGTACTTGCAAGGGCTACGGCTCGCTGGAGATCGAACGCTAATGCGCAGAGTGAGGGGGAGCGGGCGTGCCATCCGACCAGCTGCGTACGGGAATCAGAAAGACGGTGAGGCGCTCCTCCGGATTTTGAAGCGCGATAATCGGCGATCCGGGAAGATCCGCGCCCCAGAGCTTGGAATCGGTTTCGGGAGTGAAAAACATTACATGCGGAAGCCACGGTCCGCCAGCCTGGTCGCCCAAATAGCCTTGCTTCGACAGCATGTAGGACATCGCGTCAGGCTCCGGCGCCGGCAGCTCTTTCTTATCGATGGCCGCGGCGAGAGCCTCGAACATCTGCGCTTTCGTCCGCCCGGCGAGGATCAACTCGGTCTTTTTGATCGTGCGCGGAAGATAGGAGCGCACGGCCGGAGGATTGAGGCAGAGAGGACCGCGCAGTTTAGGATTCCAAAAGTCCGGACTGTTGATTCCGGCAGTCCACGACCGTTCTACCAGGCATACGAAACCGTTCTTGCCCTGAACGGCAGTTTCATAGCCAGCTTTGCCGAGAACCAGAACTTCGGCCTCGCCGGAGACAGAGTCCGGCGCAGCGCTGCGCGCCAGTTTGATCTCTTCGTTGCGATCCGGCATCAGGTATTGTTCGAGCGGAGCCATGGCCGGATAGGTTGTCTTGGCGGTTTGAGCTTGCGCGGGCCACGCCGCGGCGAACATGACGACCAGAGCGATGCCCCTTACTGCGCTCGTCTTCACTCTTTTTCGTTGCATGATTTCTCCAGAAGCGGCGCTTGCCATAAAAAATGAATGGTCCCGCCGGGCACTTTACATTGGTATCAACGTATCATGCGACACGGCGTCTTGGCAAGATAGGTTGATATCCATATTATTTGTGTATGGCCGCCTCGGCGAACACAACCCTTAAGACAACACGCCTGGTCCGCGATTGCTGCCTGTGTCTTCACGTGCAGCGGGCGGCCAGAGGGCTGGCGCGGCGCTTCGACGACGCGCTTCGCCCCATCGGCCTGACCAACGGGCAATTCTCGCTGTTGGTGTCGCTGAACCGTCCTAAGCCACCCGGGATGGCGGCCGTGGCCTTGCTGCTTGCGATGGATCGGACCACGTTGACGGCCGCTCTCAAGCCCTTGCGGCGCCGCGGGCTGGTCAAAATCACGGCAGACCCCGCGGACGGCCGCGGCCGTCTGATGATCCTGACGGCAAAGGGGCGAAGGTTGCTGGCACGCGCCGTTCCGGTCTGGAGGAAGACCCATACGGCAGTCGAGGCACTTCTGCGCGATGGCGATTCGGATCGCCTCCGCAATAATTTGCGTGTACTCTCCTGATTATCCCAAGCGGTGGCGAATCGTCTGGCCCGTTGCGGTGTTCAGCGTCGCCAACGTCTGCAGGTGAGTTCTTGAACGATAGGAAACAACAGTTCAGGCCCGAGTCTTGAGTTTCCGATCCGCATCCGGGATTCGGATTGTAAGTCGCGATTGGCTGCGCTGCCGGAAAAGTGCCCCGATCACCTAACGCCAAATTCCACTTTTCGGGTTGCCGCGTTCACCAGGCGTTGCCTGATTGGCATGTATTAACAGATGATCTCGGGGTGGACAGCGAATCGAAATGCCCGGTCAGCGGAAAACGGAAGTATGCGAGTGAAGGTGAAGCGCTGGCGACAGCAGCACACCAGATTGCAACCACCAAAGCGCCTAAGGAACTTAGCGCCTATCTATGCTCCTGGTGTGGCGCTTGGCATCTTACGAAAAATGAAAGAAGAGCCGGGAAGGAGCGAAAGTAGCCAGCTAAATCGTCCCTTGAAGCAGGCGTGGAGCCGGACGAATCGGAAGCTACGGGCGTTTCTCCGGATGATGCGTGAACCAGGCCGTAGCGGGAAGCAGGGCGCATGAAGGAAATAAGGATTATTTACGCGGAGCGGCGCGAGTTTTGGCGATTCTTTGTGTCACTGTTTTAAGTAATGAAGCGCAACACATCCTGATTTAAGAATCCTGGACTCAACAAGTTTTAATTGCAATTTCTCCGGCAGGCTTACACCTTCCAGCAGCCGTCTCCCTTCTCCTGCGACGATTGGCTGAACGACAAAATGATATTCATCAACCAGACCAAGCTCTATAAGTTGTGAAGGGATATCGACACCGCCGATTAAAATATCTTTGCCTTGCTCCTGTTTCAATTTAAGTATTTCGTCGCGAAGGTTCGTACGAACAATTTTCGTATTTTTATCTTCAGCGCTCTCTAGTGATTGGGAAAAAACAATTTTGTTTTTGGAGACAAATGTGTCAGCAAATTCGTTCTCTGCTTTTGTCTGAGAATGGCTTTTTGCGACATCGGGCCAATAAGGAACCATCAATTGATAGGTTTTACGCCCAAAGACGAGCAGGTCAACATCTCGCACGAGGTGCGTATGGTATTCGAGTAGTTCTGCATCGGCCATCACTTTGGTGTGGTCGCAGCAGCCATCCAGGGTGATGTTGATTGCGAAAACTAAATTTCTCATTTACGCCTCGGATTGAGCAGCATGGTCTTCGAACATAAAACCAGAAACTGTCAACCGCGCGTCATTGCAACATAAAAATCAGGCGCATCCAACTGGAAAAGGAGGTCTGGAAAAGGACGGCGCCGATGTTGATGGGTTTCGTTGGCCCTAAACAGGCTGTGCCTTCGCCGAACAGCCGGAGGTGTACTTCTACGATTTGTGCCTGGATTGTCGCGTAACCGGAAACTTGAAGTACAAATAATGGGTATGGCTCTTAGCAGGTCTCACGGGCCAGTCAAGACTCGCGCCAACAGGAATAATCCGTGAAATCACGACTTTCCAGCGTGGTCGCCATATTCCCAGTCATACGGCACGCCGGTTTCACCGAGTATGAACTTGACGAGTTCGGGAAAGCCCACCTCGGAGCGAACATCGTTCGACAGGATGACCACGCAACGCTGACTGGTCTCAATGCAGACCATGGTGTTGGCGGTCTGCCCGTCGTGGCCGCCTTTGTAGAAGCCGTGGCCCTGCGGGCCGTCGAAGACGACAACGCCCAGCCCCGCGTACAAATCCTTGCGCTGCTCACTCACCGGCAAGTCAGGGAGGAATGTTGGAAACTGATGGGCCGTGGTGAGATGCAGAAGCGGCTTGGTCATCTCGGAGCGTGAGGCCACACTCAGGCCGTCGCCGCGCACCAGTGCGGCGGCGAATTTGGGCAGGTCGGAAATGGTAGTGTCCATGGAACCCGCCACGCGCACCTTGCTTCGCCGGTCATGCTCCTGCGGCTGGCCCTGATCGTTCCAGCCGTCGGCGAAATTGCCGGCGAAAGCATCACGCCACACCAGGCTTGTACGGGTCATGCCAAGCCGGTCGAAAATAGCGTTGGTGAGATCGCCGACGTCGAGGCCCAACCTCTGCGCCTTGCGCCCGTGTTCGATGACGAATTGCAGCAAGATGAAACCTTCGCCCGAATAGCTGTAGCGCGTGCCGGGTTCGAAATGGATGTGCAGCTTCTGGTCGGGCTCGATAAACCAGAAGTTGTTGAAGCCCGTGGAATGAGTGAGGCACATGCGCGGGGTGATCTTCTGCCAGCGAGAGTCGTCGGCTAGATCCTTGTACGGACCATGTTTGTCTGGGAAAACCGGATCCGGGCCATAGGTCGGGAGCGGATTGTCGAGATCGTCCTTGATGGGCGTGTCGAGGTTGAGCTTGCCCTGATCGACCAGTTGCATCACGGTGTAAGCAAACACCGTCTTGGTGAGCGACGCGCCGTACATGACAGTGTCCGTGGTGAGCGGATCGCCCTTGGCGTTACGGATGCCATAGGCGTGGACGTAACCGACCTTGCCGTGATCGACGACCGCAACGGCCATGGCGTTCGCGTGGGTGCGGGACATGATCTTGCTGACTTCGGAGTCGATTGACGCGCTGTTGGGTATGGTTTGGGCGACAGCCGCGATGGGAAGGCAGAAAGCAGCAAAAAGCGGAGCAAAGAGAGGAAGAACCTTTATCAGCGATCTCAAGGGGAGGTCCTTTCAGAAGTGGATGCTGAGTGATGAGCTTTGGACGAAAGCGTACGCTCCGAAACCTGATTAGAGTTACTCACGGAGCCCTAGAAAAATCCGTCCGTTTTTGAACATTGGTAAAGTAGAGCAGAGGGCCGACCAGTTGAGTTGGCGCGACAAACAGGACGGAAACTTGAGTGTGGCGCGATAAGCTCGCACCACACGCAAGATCACTTCGACGCAACCACCGGCTTCACCTGATCGTATACCGGGTTTTTCCACAGCTCGCTGCGATGCTCCAGAAATTCGGCGGTCGCTTGCGCCACGTCGTTGCCGTAGTATCTCGCAACGATGTGTATTGCCAGATCAATGCCCGAGGTCAGACCGCCCGCGGTTGCGATTTTGCCATTCTCCACGAAGCGGGTTCCACTGACGAAGCGGACGGCGGGATAATTCTTCTGCATGCCGGGTTGGAAATCATGATGCGTAGTAGCCGTTTGGCCGTCGAGAAGTCCGTACTCCGCCAGCACTTCGGCACCAGTGCACACCGACATGGTCACATCGGCGGTGGCCGAATTAGCGAGCAGCCATGCTTTCTGGGCCGGGGTACGTCCACTCTGAGCAGGAATGACGATAATCTGCGGCTTGGGCGCAGTATCGAAAGTATAGTTTGGCACGATGGTCAGTCCATTTGCATCCACCGGCTTCAGCGAATCGGACACGGTGTAGACCTCGAAAGGCATCACCATGTCGTCGCCGTCGGAGAAATGCCATGGCTTGCCTTTGGTGGTAAGCATGGTGTCACCGAAGGCCTCCCACGAGCCGGCGATGTCCATGACGTCCGCGCCCTTCGAGATCAGGAACGCCACCTTGATCTTGCCCGTAACTGGTGGCTTCAACGGGTGGGCTTGTTGCGCTGGCGCCGGTATTTTGCCGGGAGCCGCTGCCCGGGTCATGAAGACTGCTAGATCCAGAATACCCACGATTACGACAGCCATGCATAGTGCCTTAGCTATACTCCACATAGGATCCTCCTTAGAACTGCTTGCGATCGGACAGACGATAACTTGATAATGGATCGTCCCAAATGACATTGACCCGGCGTTTCAGGACATTTTGGCGATTGGCGGGTAAGTCTCAAATCGTCGGATGAATGTCATTGCGGACATACACGCTATCGGCTATTTCAATGGGACGAACAACGTGACACCCAAACGTATCGTCATTGTGGGCTACGACGACATCACCTCCCTCGACCTGACGGGGCCGCTGGAGGCCTTCAGCAGTGCATTCCTTGAGGACTCGAACGGCAACCCGCAGCCCTGCTACAAGGTGACCATTGCCGCATTGGGCGCAAAGACTTTCAGCTCCCAGTCCGGGTTGCGCATGACTGCCGCCTGCTCCCTAAGCTCCTTACACCACATGGACACGCTCCTCGTTCCTGGCGGCAGCGGCGTGCGCCTCTCGCCATCTGGTCCTAAACTGGCGGATTGGATCAGCCGCCGGGCCAACGGCATTCGTCGAATTGCCTCGGTGTGCACGGGTGTTTTTGCAGTAGCTCCGTCCGGGCTGCTCGACGGGCGGCGGGTAACCACGCACTGGAAGTTTGCCAACGAATTGGCCAGCCGCTTTCCTGCGTTGAAGATTAATGCCAATGCGCTCTACATTCGTGACGGCAAGTTCTACACCTCGGCCGGCGTCACCGCCGGTATCGATCTTTCCTTGGCATTAATTGAAGAAGACTTCGGACCCCGAGTGGCGCTCGCGGTGGCGCGCGAACTGGTGGTTTACATGAAGCGTCCCGGAGGGCAAGAGCAGTTTTCTGAGCCGCTAAAGTTTCAAGTTGCTTCGACGAGCCGCTTTGCCGATCTGGCGGCATGGATGCTTGGTCACCTCGACCAAGACCTTTGCGTTGACGCGATGGCCGAGCAGATGAATCTTTGTCCGCGGCAGTTCTCCCGCCGCTTCAGGTTGGAGTTCAACAGCAGTCCCGCGGCTTTTGTACAGCGCCTCCGGCTTGACGAGGCGCGCAAGCGGCTATCCTCCCCTGGTGGTACAGTGGAGCGCGTCGCCGGCTCGGTCGGCTTTCACGATCCCGACAGTTTTCGCCGTGCGTTTATGCAACGCTTCGGTGTTGCGCCCTCACACTACCGCGGTCGTTTCCTGGCCGGAACCGAAAAGCGGAGATCCTAATCGGCGGTGTGGGCCAGGAATGGGTTTGCTTTGTTTATCCGACAGAGATCGCCCTGTTGACGAGTGACGGGGAAACCGTAAGTAATGCTCAAGTGCCTGGCACGGGTTACCGGACATTCGAATTGGGAGAGGCCTAAACGAAAACTAGCGCCATAGCGGACACTGAGTGCCGGTTGTCCTCTTTGAAAACTGGAAGTGATATCCTCTCCCCTGCAAAGAAGGAGAGGGAACCAATGGCAATGTTTTCCGGAGCCAGGAATTCTTTTGTGCGTGTGGCGGCGTGTTTTGCTGTCGTCTTGACAGGCTTGGCGGGAGCACTTCGTGCAGGGGCGCAAACGCCTTCGCCGGCGTTGCTTGTGCTTGAGAAGAGCGACGAGAAGCTGGCCATCGTCGATCCAGGAAGCTTGAAAATTGTGGGCCGGGTGGCGTCTGGCCCGGCGCCTCATGAGGTGGTTGCGTCGGACGATGGAAAGTTCGCCTACATTTCCAATTATGCCGACCAGCGCGGCATGCAGAAGACGCTTTCTGTCGTGGACTTGGCGGCGCAAAAGGCCATCGCACCGGTCGACCTAGGCGCTTTGCGGGCGCCGCACGGGCTCGCGTTTGCCGAGGGCAAGGTGTATTTCACGGCGGAGGCAAACAAAGTGATTGGGCGGTACGATCCGGCGAGCAATCAGGTGGATTGGGTGCTTGGCACGGGGCAGGACGTCACGCACATGGTTGCGCTCTCGAAGGATGCGAAGACGATTTTTACTTCGAACATCGGATCGGACACGATTTGCGTGATCGAGCCGGGCGGCGGCCGCAGTGGCTGGAAGGTGACGCCAATTCCGGTTGGCAAAGGACCGGAGGGATTTGATCTATCCCCGGATGGAAGGGAAGTGTGGGCGGCGAACTCTGGCGACGGTACGGTTTCTGTGATCGACGTAGCCGCCAAGAAAGTGGTGGCGACGCTGGACTTGAAAACAAAGCACACGAACCGGCTCAAGTTCACTCCAGATGGGAAGCTGGTGCTGATTTCCGATGATGGCGGCGGCGAACTGGTCGTGGTTGACGTCGCGACGCGGAAAGAGCGCAAACGCTTGAAAGTAGGGCAGGGACCCGAGGGCACGCTGGTTCAGCCTGATGGCGCGAAGGCCTACGTTGCACTCAGCCGCGATAACGCGGTCGCAGTGATTGACCTGAAGACGCTGGAAGTGACGGGCAAAATCGTGACCGGAAATGGGCCGGACGGTTTGGCTTGGGCGGAACGCAAGTAAGTTTGAAAAACTTCCGGTACATCAAAACCGATTTCCCAGGATATCAGTTCTTCTTTCCAAATTTGGCGGCGGCGGCTTCGATCAGCCACTGCTTTAGCACCGTCAAATAGTGCGGATTGACATTGTGGAAGCCGATACCCATTCCCTGGCCTGCCTGCGCATAGAGCACGGAACCCTGGGACTCGAAGTATCTTCCCTCGGCGTAAACTTTGAGAAGAACCTGCCCTCCTTTTTCCAAGGGAGTCGAGATCTCCACAAAACACCCAAAGAGACTTAGCTCGGTCACCCGCGCCGGGCTGCTTGCGGGTGCCCCTTTCTCCAGGACTTCGGCCGTCGCAAGGAAGGGGAACCTCGGGGTTCGGCGCCGTTCATCTCCCACAATTTCACCTCGGAAGGCAGTTGCGAGATTCTATTCCTAATCTGGGACAGCCGGGGGCGAAAATAACGTGCAAAATAAGGCGAAAGTAGGGGAGAAAGTAACCGCAGTGCGAGGAGGGGTTGGCGGGTAAGCAACTTCGACCCAAATAAAAGGACCGATGTACTATTACAGTTTGCCGCCGATCTGCCGATGATGCGCAGGTATGCCAAACCTCTACTTTTGCCAACCACACGCTAAAAATCAGGGGATGTTGCGGGCGGTACTCTCTGTGAAGGAGTGCGAGCGGGTGGTCAGCAAGCACCCGGTCACGTTTTTTGGTGAGAGCTTCCCCAGTTTGGAAGAGAACGGAGTTGGAGCGGGCGATTTTGCGGTGCTGCGATTCGCCGCCGAAGAGACGGTTGGAAATTGGCGCGCCGGTTTCTACCGGCTGGACTCGGACCTGGTCGAGCTCAATGACGCCCTGCTAGATTTGCAGAGGTAAGTTCGCAGTTCCCCCCTTTTTCACCCTCAGACGGCCTGCACTTTCGGTAAGACCATCTGTTTGGTACCGCGGACCACGCCCGGCTTTGGTTCGCACTTTGGCTCCAAGCGCCGGATTGTTGGCGTTTGCATGCGAACCGTGCCCACGAAAGCCAAGCCCGAGTCCGGCCTGTTTGGCGCTTGCCGAAGCTGAGAGCTCTGAGCGGAATTCGCCGGGCGCCCGATGATGCTGACGCTAGACCCTTTGCTCTTTGGTGTCCGATTCTGAACAGATTTACATCACTCACAGCGGAAAAATGGTATTGTTAGGCTGCCTAGCAGGTTCGACACACCAGGCATTCACGCACTCATTTAAGAAGATCGCCGGAGAGATCATGGAGCTTGTCGCTACACAAGAAGCACGGCCCTGGGAACGTTCCTGGTGGAAACCAGTGCACGGTAAAGAGGGCGTGTTCGCTTATCTCGTCATCATTCATGTGCTGGCCGTCATCGGATTGATTCTGTTCCCTTTGCCGAGTCTGAAAGTATTTGGGCTGGCGATCCTATTCATCGCTTTCGGCGGGCTCGGGACCACGGTGTGCTATCACCGCATGCTGGCGCACAAGACGCTCAAGACCTACAAATTCATCGAGCAAGCCCTGATTTTTTGGGCCGTGTTCAACGGCTCCGGCCATCCCGCTAGCTGGGTCGCGTACCACCGGCTGCATCATTCGGTGACGGATCTCCCGGACGACATTTCGAGCCCCAAGCAAGGCGGCTTCTGGTGGGCACATCTGCGCTGGCTGTATCAGACGCAGCCCGCGGACAAGAAGCGGTGGGCACCGGAGCTGACTGGCGGCATATACAAGGCCTGGGGCTGGCTCGAAACTCCCGTCATCATTCTTTCGATTTTTTCCGGATGGCTGCTGGGGCTGGGCTGGATGGGTTTCTTCTGGATCGGCGCGATTCGGCTGGTCTATACGCTGCACATGCAATGCTTCGTCAATAGCCTGACGCACCTGGGGCACGCCGAAGAGGGCAAGGATTCCAGCATGAACGTGTGGTGGCTGGGGCCTTTTCAAATCACGGCCTGGGGCGAGAATTGGCACCAGAATCACCATTCGCACGCAGGTTCCGCGCGGCTGGGGTTGCGCTGGTGGCAAACGGATATCGGATGGTACTTCATTTGGACGCTCGAGCAGCTAGGCCTGGCGCATAGCGTGAAGCGCCCGCGCGCCTCGTAGTTGCGCGCAGTTCTACGTGGTCCTACTCGCCAAAGACACTTGCGCCTGAGTGTTATGATGGCGATGTGTACGCCCAGAAACTAAGAGTGAACGTGGTTATTCGCGGGGAGAGCCGCGCCTGCCCGCTGGATTGGCTCGATCAATTCTGCATGCGAAATTTCACGAATTCGGCAGATTTTGACGACACACTGCCTATAGCGGATGGAAGAGTCGAAGCCAGCTTTCGTTTGACGCCGGAACGCTTTGCCGAAGGACTGGGAGCGTGGCTTACGCAACGGGGCAAAGGCGAAGGTGAGCCTGTCGTCGTGCAGGTCACGCCGGAATAGCCGGGGGACAACGTTTCAGAGCAAATGGACGAAGCCCTTTGCAGAGGCTAAGCGGCGGAGTCGCGCTTCTCGCCGCTAATGGCGGCGCGAATTTCCGGCAGAGCGGCTAGGGCTGCCTTTGCGCCTGCGGCCACCATTTCGGGCGTTTTGGTGAAGTCGTCCCAAACAAAGGGTGTTACGTCCGGCTCAAGGATAATGTCGGCCTGTTGACGCCAAGAGAGGTCGGTGTGGCGCTGAATAATGGTGAAGGAGCGGCTGAGCACATCGGTGAACGTGCGAGGTTGTTCCAGGTTGCCAGCCTCGAGATAAACGGCGATCACGATGTCCGCTCCGAGCAAGAGCGCGCCTTCCACGGGCACCGGCGCGGTCAGGAACCCGTCGACGAGGGTACGTCCTTCAAATTGTATGGGTACGAAAAGGCCCGGATAGGCGCAGGAAGCGCGTAGCGGAAGACCGACCGGGCCACGCGTGTAGTAGACAGAGACGCCCGCGTTGATGTCCGTTGTGGCGATCGCCAGCGGAATGGCCATCTCTTCAAAAGTTTTCACAGGCGTGAATCGCGCCAGGAATTTTTCCAGCCGCTGATTCGTTGCAAGGCCCAGCCAGGAAGGCGTCCAGCGGCCAAAATCGGTGAAACTGGTGGTCGCGCCGATGTGCTCCATCTCTTCGAGAGACGTGCCTGCGCAAAACGCAGCACCAATGAGCGCGCCAACGCTCGTGCCCGCGACAACGTCGATGGGTATCCCTGCTTCGCGCAGGATGCGCATGACGCCGATATGGGCGATGCCGCGGGCGAATCCGCCCGCTAGCGCCAGCCCCACGCGTGGGCGTTCCTTGGGTTTGCTTGCTTCTGGCTGAGCCAGGGCGCGTAGCTGCTCTTTGGCCGATTCGAGCCAGCCAATCGTATCTGTTCCTTTGTGGGAACTCATTCTCTCCACTTTAACGCGGCTTCTGCGAGGGAGCCATAGTTCGTTTGACCAGGGGATGGCGGTTTTGTAACCTGTCCATTCGTCTGAATGCCAAAAAAAGCTCCGGGGAAGGCAGGTCATGAAACGTCGAATCGAGAAGGCAGCCGTGTTGGGTGCGGGAACCATGGGTTCGCGTATTGCCGCGCACCTGGCGAACGCGGGTGTGCCGTGTATTTTGCTCGACATCGTGCCGCCGGATTGGAAAGCCGGTGCGCCTGCGGGCGACCGCAACAAGATTGTGCGTGCCGGGCTGGAAGCGGCGAAAAAATCGAAGCCTGCTGCGTTTTTCACGCCGGAATTGGCGAGCAGAGTCTCGATTGGGAATTTCGAGGATGATTTGGCGCGGTGTGCCGAGGCCGACTGGATTATCGAGGTTGTGGCGGAAAACCTCGAGATCAAGAGGAACTTGTGGTCGCGCGTCGCGCAATTCCGCAAGCCGGGCGCGATTGTCACCACCAACACTTCTGGATTGCCGGTCCATCTCATCGCCGAATCCATGAGCGAAGAGTTTCAGCAGCATTGGGCGGGGACGCACTTTTTCAACCCGCCGCGCTACATGAAGCTGGTGGAAGTGATTCCAGGGCCGAAAACTTCCAGCGAAGTGATCGAAACGCTGAGCGAATTCTGCGACCGGCGGCTCGGCAAAGGCGTGGTCGTTGCGAAGGACACTCCCAACTTCATCGCCAACCGTATCGGAACCTATTCCATGCTGAATGCCATCCGGCTGATGGCGAAGCTGGGGATGACCATCGAAGAAGTGGACGCCTGCACGGGCCCGGCGGTGGGCTGGCCAAAATCGGCGACGTTCCGCACCGCCGATCTGGTTGGGCTCGACGTGCTCATGCACGTGGTGAAGAACATTTACGAAACCGCGCCCAACGATGAGTCGCACGAAATGTACAAAGTGCCGGCGCTGATTGAAGAAATGGCGCGCCGCGGCTGGCTGGGCGACAAGACCGGACAGGGTTTCTACAAAAAGGTAAAGGGCGAAGGCGAAAAAGAAATTCTCACGCTCGATGTGAATACGATGGAGTACCGCCCGCGTCAAAAAGCGAAGTTTGCCTCGCTGGAAATGGGTAAAGGGATTGAAGACACGCGCGAGCGATTGCGTGCTCTGGTCGGTCCGGTGCTCGAAGGGCAGGAGGGCGACAAGGCGCGGCAATTCATCTGGGGCGGACTGTCGGAAATGTGCTTGTATGCCGCACGGCGCGTGCCCGAAATTTCGGACAGCGTCGCGGATGTGGACCACGCGATGCAATGGGGATTCGCGTGGGAGATGGGGCCTTTCGAAATGATGGACGCCATTGGCGTGCAAGCTTTCGCCGCGCAAGTCCAAAAAGAAGGGCGTTCGCTTCCGCCTGCGATTGAGAAAGTCCTGGCAAGCGGCAGAAAGGGATTTTACGAATCCGAGAAGGGGAAAACGACGATCTTCGATGTGAAGAGCGGCGCGGCAAAGCCGCTGGAAACGCCGAAGGGCATCATCATTCTGAAATCGCAGAAAGACGCCGGCCGGGAAGTCGAGCGCAACTCCGGCGCGAGCTTGATCGACCTCGGCGACGGCGTGGTGTGCTGCGAATTTCACGCCAAGATGAATGCTATCGGCGCGGACCTGATGTCCATGCTCCAAAAAGGGTTGAAGCGGCTCGACTCCGACTTCGACGCGATGGTCATCGCCAACCAAGCGGTGAATTTTTCCGTGGGCGCGAACGTGATGCTTATGCTCGTCGCGGCGCAAGAACAAGAGTGGGACGAACTCCACTTGGCCGTGAAGCAATTTCAGAACGTGAATCTGGGACTGAAATATGCGCCGAAGCCGGTGGTCGCTGCGCCCCAAGGCATGGCGCTCGGCGGCGGATGCGAAATCGGTTTGCACGCAGCGAAAATTCAAGCCGCGGCGGAAGCGTATATCGGTTTGGTGGAAGTCGGCGTCGGCTTGATTCCCGGGGGCGGCGGCACGAAGGAGATGCTCATCCGGGCGAATGAACACGCGGCAGGCGGCGAGGACTTGGATCTATTTCACGCGATGAAGCCTGTGTTTGAAGCGATTGCCACAGCAAAAGTGGGTACGAGCGCCGAAGAAAGCCGCGCCCTCGGATTTTTGCGCCGCGAAGACGGCGTCTCCATGAATCGAGACCGGCTCGTCGGCGACGCGAAAGAAGCCGCGCTGGCGCTGGTCCGCGGCGGGTACAAGCCGCTCGCGGCGAGTTGGCAGGAAGGCGCGCAGACTACGCAGATCAAAGTGCTCGGCGAACAATTTCTCGCAGGCGCAAAACTTGTCATTCACATGATGCGGCGCGGCGGCTATATCTCGGACTATGATGCGCACGTTGGACGCAAACTCGCGAATATCCTCGCAGGCGGGCCACTTACATCTCCGCAATTCGTAAGCGAGCAGTATGTGCTCGACCTGGAGCGCGAAGCCTTCGTTTCCCTCTGCGGCGAAAAGAAAACCCAGGAACGCATGGCCTTTACACTAAAGACAGGCAAGCCTCTGCGCAATTAGCCGCGGCTTTAACCAACCGTAACAAGCAAAAGCCCTAACCAACCGGCACGGAGAAATGTTCGTGGGCGATGCGTAACTTGCCGCTGGCGTCGCGGTGCATGACGTGTGTGGCCCGAACCGTTTCCAATTTTTCCGACGAGCGTTTGCCCCCCACGTCACGCCCGGTCGCCTGGAATTGAAATGTGTAACTCGCAACGCCTGCATCCGCCCCGCACATCACAATGTCGACGGGACTGAGTTTCAGTTCCATGCGCGTGTCCGGATGGAAATACTCGCGCGACCGGCGCATCGCCCCGAGGCGTCCCGGTTCGCTGCGGCCCATGGCCACCTGGAAAACCGTGCTTCCCGCGCCATAAAAATCGTTGAGCTCTTCTTCCGATTTGGCCAGGAACGCCGCCCAGAACTGCTCGACCGCTTTGCGCACGTCGTCCGAGGTTAGTTTTGTCGTGACAGGGGACATGAGAGGCTCCCAGGTAGAGGCGCGATCTATCGTATTCGTTACTTTACGCGAGCGCGGGGAACTCCATTTCTCTAATTCGCCGATAATTGCCCAAGCGATAAAGAGGCCAGCGCGGCGCCACGAGGTCAAATAACGGATGGAAATGGATAAAACCGTACTATACTAACGGTTCTGTTTTATGTAATCAGAAACACCGGCGTGGAGGAGAGTTTGATGCACCGAGCCGCACTATTGCCCCCGCGCGAAGCATCGCGGATTTTGGGCATCAGCTATCCCACGCTTAAGCAGTGGATCTACCGCGGAAAAATTAAGACAGTGAAAACGCCCGGCGGCCATCACCGCATCCCGGAAAGCGAAATCGACCGCATGATCCCGAAAACGCTGGATCGCGGCGATATCACAATGCGCCGCGGCAATTTCCGGAAGATCAGCGGTCGCAACCAGTTAGTCGGGCGAGTGATTGCGCTGAAGTACAGCGGATTGCTGGCGCAGGTAACCATGGCTATCGGCGAACAGCACATCACCGCCATCATCACCGCGGATGCCGCAAAAGAAATGCGCCTGAAACCGGGAGAGCGCGCGGCCGCGCTGATCAAATCCACCGAAGTGATGATTTTGCGTGTGTGAGGAGAGAAATCAATTGTCGCTCATGATCCATAGGCATCCGGCAAGATTGGCGCCGATTCTTGTTGCTTTACTCTGCTTCGTCCTTCTTTTGGGGAGTGGCGTCGCGCGCCCGCAAGGGCAAGAAATTCGCGTCGCTGCTGCCGCGGATTTGCAATTCGCCATGAAAGAGATCGCCGCGCAATTTGAGAAACAGTCGGGAGCAAAAGTAATCGTCACCTACGGCTCGAGCGGAAATTTCTTCGCTCAGCTCCAAAATGGCGCGCCGTTCGACCTGTTTTTCTCGGCAGACATCGACTATCCGCGAAAACTGGAAGCGGCTGGGCTCGCCGAGCCTGGGACGCTTTACGAATATGCTGTGGGACGCATCGTGATCTGGGCGCCCGGCGATGCCAAGCTTGACGTGCATAAGCTTGGATGGAAGACCCTGCTCGAACCCATCGTGCAAAAGATCTCGATTGCGAATCCGGAACATGCGCCGTATGGCCGCGCTGCCGTGGCGGCTTTGCTAAAGGCTGGCATCTACGAGCAGGTCAAAGCAAAACTTGTCTATGGCGAGAACATCTCGCAAGCCGCACAGTTCGTGCAATCGGGAAACGCCCAGGCCGGAATTGTCGCACTGTCGCTCGCCGTTTCGCCCGGCATGAAAGACGGCAAACGCTGGGAAATTCCTGCCGCGATGCATGCGCCGATTGAACAAGCCGCGATCGTGATGAAGAGCGCCGGCAACAAACAAACGCCGCGCGCCTTCCTGGAATTCGTGAAGAGCGATGCCGGCTGCGCCACCCTCGCGAAATATGGATTTACGTTTCCCGCGGCCTCGACGGCCAGTCCCCCGCCCGGCGCGCCAAACAAATAGATATGGCTTCACTTCTGCTCTCGCTTCGCCTGGCTCTTACCGTTTCCTCCATTCTCCTTGCCTGCGGCCTCCCGCTCGCCTATTGGCTGGCGTATTCAAGGTGGCGCGGCAGATTTTTGCTGGAAGCTGTCGTAGCCCTCCCGTTGGTTTTGCCGCCCACGGTGCTCGGTTTTTATGTGCTCGTGGCGATGGGCCCGCGCGGCCCGCTTGGTAAACTATGGCAACTATTTTTCGGTCACGGCTTGGCATTTACCTTCGAAGGCCTGGTCCTCGCATCGGTCTTATACAGTTTGCCCTTTGCGGTGCAGCCGCTCATCGCCTCGTTCGAATCCGTCGACCACAAGCTTCTCGATGCCTCCGCCGTGCTGGGCGCTGGCCGCCTCAAGACATTTTGGAGTGTGATCCTCCCGCTTTCGGTGCCGGGCGTCGTCACCGCGCTTGTCTTGAGCTTTGCCCACACGCTTGGCGAATTCGGCGTCGTGCTCATGGTCGGCGGCAATTTGCCCGGCATCACGCGCACCGTCTCCATCGATATCTACGACCACGTGCAATCTCTTGACTATGCCGCTGCGAACCGCATGGCGCTCGTACTGCTCGCCATCTCCTTTGCCGTTTTGTCCATCGTATACGCAGTCAATCGTCAAGTAGGCCGCCAACTCGGACGCCGTTTGTGGACACCATGGGCGACGAAGTAAACGCATCCATGCTGACGGCGTGCGTGCAGTTGCAACGCAACCGCGCCGGCTCTCCTTCTTTTTCATTGGACGTTTCTCTCCATGTGCCACCGGGGTTTAGCATTCTTTTTGGCCCTTCAGGGTCCGGAAAATCCACCTTGCTGGATTGCATTGCTGGATTGGCGCGTCCTGACGCTGGACGCATTGCCGTCGGCGAAGTAGTGCTCTTCGATTCGCAATCAGCCGTGGACCTCTCCCCGCAAGCTCGCCGCCTCGCTTACGTATTTCAGACCCTGGCGCTGTTTCCGCACATGAGCGCCGAAGCCAACGTCGCCTATGGGCTCGATGACTTGCCGCCGCGGGAGCGCGCCGCACGTGTGGGCGAAATCCTGAAAGCCTTCCGTGTCGATAATTTGCGCGCGCGCAAACCCACGGAAATCTCAGGCGGGGAACGACAAAGAATTGCACTGGCGCGTTCCCTGGTCACGCAGCCGCGCGTCTTGCTCCTCGACGAACCTCTCACCGGGCTCGACACCGAGCTGAAATCGGCCATCCTCGACGACCTGCGCGTATGGAATGCCGCGCATCGAATTCCGATTCTCTACGTGACGCACATCCGCGAAGAAGTCGACGCGCTCGGCGAGCGCGTCATCGCCATCGACCATGGCCGGGTCGTGAGCCAAGGCCTGCCCATGGATGTCTTGGAAGCACCGCGACGCAAGCGACTAGCTCAGGCAGCAGGTTTTGAAAATCTACTGAGCGGAGCCGTTGTCGATTTGCGCGAAGCCGACGGCGTGATGCGTGTGAGGCTCAGCGAGAGCGCTTGCGATATCGAAGTGCCATTGGGCTACGCGGCCGCCGGCGACCGCGTGCGTGTAGCTATTCGTGCTGGCGATATTCTGCTGGCAAGTACACAACCGTATGATCTGAGCGCGCGCAACAGGATCGAAGGCCACATTCTCGCATTGGAGCCGCGCGGCACGCTGGTCCGGGCTCGTGTTGATTGCGGCGTCGAATTCATCGTTCATCTCACGCCGGGAGCGGTGAGGTCGCTAAACCTGGAGGCAGGCCGCCGCGTGTGGCTGGTAATAAAAACCCACTCGTGCCATCTCGTCGAAGAATGAAGGAGAGCGCTTGCCGAGGCCTTCTCAGGTTTTTGGCTTGCTGGCGGTTGCGGCCGCGGGCACCGAGAATTTCACCTCGTCCGCTTCCAGCGTGTCACCCTTCGGAGTTGCGTGAATCACCACGCGGTCTCCCACAACCAGTTCCGAAGCCTTCGCAGGCTTGTCGACATTCCCGCTCCGCAATATGAATGTAGTTGCCGAAACGAGCTTCACTTCCACCAACGACCCATCCGCGATTTTCACAGTGACCGAATCAGAGCTCACTTTGTCCACGGTGCCAACAACATGTTTTTTATCGCCGTGCGCAAGCGCGCCCACGGTGAGAAATGCAAAGGACAGAAGAAAGACAATGGCGCGAAGTTTCATTTTCGTCTCCTATCGGCGGGAGCCGGATGATTCCGGCCACCGCAGTATTCCGCAACATGCTGCTCGCCAAGCCGATTCGTTTTGCCCGGAACCGGCTAATCGTCCCCAGGCTCGTCGCCCTAGTCGTGATGATGGGATTCCGGCTTGGGAGCTGGCGTTGCTCCGTTCAGAAAATCATCTTCTTGCTGCTCTTCCACCCGGTCGTCCGGTCCCTTTGGATTGTACTTTTCCATTTCCATCCGCTCGTCTGCCGTCAACTGCGGCAAGTGCCGTATGAAGAGCACCAGCTTCCAGGTATCCTCGGGCATGCTGTGGTGGCCTGAGAAGGCAGGCATGCCTGTGAACCGCACGCCGTTCTCAATGATCCAGAAAAGTTCACCATCGGAAAGGCTTTGCGTTCCCGTGAGACGCAGGTCCGGCGGTTTGGGATAAAGGCCGCTGCCCATCATCGTGTCGCAGCTTCCATCGTTTCCGTGACAGATGGCGCAGTGGTCCGCAAAATGCAATCTCCCAGCCCTCAAATTCTCCCGCGAAGCAGGCAGGGGATTGTGGAGCGCCCTGGCTGAGCTGGGCAGCGCCATATGCCTCGCCTTCCGCGCCATCATCACCTCGAGCGGACTCGGCGTTGCCTTGGCGCTCACGCCGTTGTGCAGAAAAGAATACGCCACGAAGCCTGCGCCCAGCACCACAAGCACGATTAAAAGCAGAATCAGCGTCCCGCGTTTCATGGCTTGGCAACTAGCATAGACGAGGCGAGCCGCGTGCGCCTAGTCCGGAATTATTAATTATCAGCTGGGCCGGCACGCCTCACTCGCACCTGCAGACTCGCGTCTCCTCTGGTAGGATACGCCGTGCCATGAAACACAAAATCTATGCGAGCTTGGATTCCGCCGTGGCCGATATTCGAGACGGCGCCAGTATCATGTTTGGCGGATTCGGCGGCGCGGGATTTCCCAATAATTTGATCCAGGCGCTCTCTCAAAAAGGCACGAAAAATATCACCGCCATCAGCAACAATTGTGGCACGCACGATGGCGAACTGGGCTTGATGTTTAAGAACGGCCAGATCCGGCATGTGATCGCTTCTTTTCCCGGTCCGCACTCCACTTATTTTCAAGAGCAGCTGGCCGCAAAAAAGGTAACCCTCGAACTCGTGCCGCAAGGAATTCTTTGCGAACGCATGCGCGCCGCCGCCGCCGGCCTCTGCGCGTTTTATACGACGGTAGGAGTAGGCACGGAGGTCGCTGCCGGAAAAGAAGAGCGCGTCCTCGAAGGAAAACGCTGCATTCTCGAGATGCCCATTCATGCGGACTATGCTCTCATCAAGGCCGAGACCGCCGACGAACTGGGCAATCTTACCTACCGCCTCGCGGCGAGAAATTTCAATCCCATTATGGCTATGGCCGCGACGACCACCATCGTCGAGGTGGACGAAATTATGCCGGTCGGCGCCATCAAGCCCGAACATGTCGTCACGCCCGCGATCTTCGTGCATCGCATCGTGCAAGCGAAAGGAATCCGTTATGCCGGATAAGCCCCGGCTCACTCGCGAGCAGATCGCTCAGCGCGCCGCCATGGAATTGCCCAACGGCGCGTACGTAAACCTCGGTTGGGGTATTCCCAATCTCATCGCGGATTATCTGCCGAAAAGCGTCGAGGTTTATTTTCACAGCGAAAACGGCATTCTCGGTATGGGTCGCCGCGCCAGACCAGGAGAAGAAGACTACGATTTGGTGGATGCGATGAAAGTTCCGGTGACTCTCATTCCTGGCGCGTCCTTTTTTCATCAGGCCGATGCACACCTCATGACGCGTGGCGGCCACCTCGACGTGGCCGTGCTCGGCGGATTTCAAGTCTCCGAAAAAGGCGACCTCGCCAATTGGAAAATTCCCGGCGCTAAAGGCTCCGGCGGCATTGGCGGCGCCATGGACATCGCCGCGGGGGCGAAAAAACTGATTGTTTGCATGGAACACACGACAAAGGACGGCGCGCCAAAAATCGTGCGCCAATGCACTTACCCGCTGACCGGCCTCGCTTGCGTCGACACGATCGTTACCGATCTTGCCGTCATCGACGTTAAGCCGGAAGGTCTCCTGCTGCGCGAAATCGCTCCTGGGTGGAGCTATGAAGACCTACAGGTGCTGACCGGCGCGCCGCTTACGTCGCTTGGCCGCGCGCTCGAAATAAAATTTAATTGAGGCCTCGAATCGAAGTGCCATGTCGTTAGACTGCGCGGGCAACAGCGCGCATGATAGAGTTTGAGCGCTCGTCAACAACGAGCGGCATCATCAGGAGGTAGCCATGGCAGAGAACATCCCCGAAAAATACGCAGACCTTTTGGAGAAGCCTGCGTTCGGAAATCTTGGCACGATCATGAAGGACGGCAGCCCGCAAGTCACGCCGATCTGGGTCGACTACGACGGAAAGTATGTCCGATTCAATTCGGCGCTCGGGCGCGTAAAGGACAAAAATGTGCGCCGCGATCCTCGCGTCTCGGTTTCGCTGCAGGATCCGGCGAACCCGTATCGCTATCTCGAAATTCGCGGCCGCGTCGTCGAAATCACGCAGACCGGCGCCGACGACCACATCAACAAGCTCGCGAAAAAATATCTTGGCAAGGATGTCTACCCGTTCCGACAGCCCGGCGAAGTTCGCGTCCTATACAAAATCGAGCCGGATAAAGTCAGTTCCATGGGTTGATAGTTAGCAAATAAAAATAGGTGAAAAAATAGTGTCCTATTCGAGACGCTTCTCTTATTTCGCAAGTCTAATTCTGTTGGCCGCGCTTTCCGTCTCCGCAAAGCCGGTCCACGAAGAAAACGGCCAAACGTTCGACGGCCCCGGCGGTAAAATCTATTACGAAGTGACCGGCAGTGGCACTGGCACGCCGCTCATCGTCGTCAACGGCGGCCCCGGCTTCGATCACACCTATCTGCATATCGCATCCGCCTGGGACACGATCGGCAAAAATCGCCGCATCATTTTTTACGACCAGCGCGGCGATGGACGCTCTTCCCCTCTTAAGCCCGGCCAGTCCTGTAATCTTGCCGACCAGATTGCCGACCTCGAAGCTCTGCGAGCGCATCTCGGCTTTGAAAAGTGGGACATGCTCGGCCACTCCTGGGGCGGCTATCTCTCGATGGCGTATTCCGCGCGCCACCCGGAGCACATCGTTCATTTGATGATCGTGGATTCCGCGGCGCCGAAGTGGAGCGACACGCTCTTTCTTTTCGCGCAGATTTTTCCTGAACTCTCGGAACGCCGGGCGGGCTACGTTTTCGCCGACGAAATGGGCGACAAAGCCGCCTCCGACGCGGGCATCCACGACTATCTCACCATGCTTTTTTACTCGCCGGAGGAGCGCGACACCTTTGTCGCGCAGATGGGCGCCGGCGCCTTCCACAAAGACGCTTCCCAAGCGGTGATGAGCGATCTCCCGCGTTTCGATCTCAATCCCGAAATCGCCAAATTTAAATTTCCGGTCATCGTCATGACCGGCCGCTACGACATCAATGTCGCGCCACTCGTCGCCTACAAAATCCACAAAGGCATTCCAGGCTCAAGCTTTGTGGTCTTCGAAAAAAGCGGCCACGTCCCGTTCTACGAAGAGCCCGAAGCCTTCGTTCGGGCCACGGAAGAATTCTTGAACGCAAAGTAAGCGAATAGGGAATCTCTACAAACGCGCGGCAACGCGCGCCGCTATGTGCCCGTCGGGCGTGCGAAAAATAAGAACGAGACTGTCCGTCAACGGAACGCCTCCGGCAGGAACGCCTAGTTCATACGACCACAAATATCGCTTCGGCAATTCGGCCGCGAGATCCGTTGCGTACGGCTCGATGGGATCGGCATTGAGCTGCAGGACTGATATTTTTCCGACAGGCCGCAAGTCTACGCCGTGCTTCCAATAGAGCGAGAGACGCAGTGAGTTCATCACTTCCTTGGTGAGGTACGTCCCCGTGCCCACGGGCTGAAGGCCGTAGGCGCACGGCTGATCGCGAATCGTCAGCGAAAGCAGCAGATTGTCGGGAAACTGGGTGACTTCGCTGGTTCCCTCGCGAAAAATCGTTCCGTCCTCGTTTTCATAAGATTTCAGTTGGTTGAAAAAATCCGCCGAGGTCACGCGCCCGTTGATACGAAAGCAAGGCCCGCTCGGAATGCCGCCGTCGCCCACCAGAAACACGCCGCCGAAATAATTTTCAATTTTGGGATCGTCTTTCTTGGGATGTTTGGATTTCTTCTGCGCCGGCGCGCTCGCGGGGAGCAACACGAAGCACGCGGCAAGGCCCACGCAGGTAATTCGTAAATGGAGAGCGCCCATGGCAGACATCCAAGGCCGTCATTTTACTCCCGCGGGTGGCGCGGCGAGAAGAAAGGTTATGCCGTCGGTCGTGTAGATGGCTTTGCCGCCTTCTAAGGGCTTGGCCTCGACTTTTCCGGCGCGGACGGCTTCGATGGCTGTCACCAGCCGCGGCAACACGGATGGATCGGCGACGGGAATGTTGTGCGCGCCGAGAACGAGTTTCACTTGTGGCGCGAGTTCTGCGAGTTTTTTGACGGAGGCAACGTAGGCGTCGAGATTGGTTTCCGGGCGATAGAGCCAGATGGGAGCGGGATAGTAGGTGTCGCCGGTGAAGAGCAGGCCGTCGGCGCGGTCGATCAGGCAAATCGCGTCGGGCGTGTGGCCGGGAGTCGAAATAATTTCGAGCACGCGGCCGCCGCCGAGATTGATTTTGAAACCGTTTTTCACGAAGAGTGAGACGTGCCAGGGTTTGGTGGCGTACGTCTTCGCATCAAAACCCTTCGGCAAATTGCCGCAAATCATGCCGGGCGAGAGTTCCTCTTGCGCATCGTCACGCGAGCCTTTGGCGTTTGCGCGCGTGAAGTCCGTGTCCATCCCATAGACAAACGTGAACAGGGAATTGCCGCCGACGTGGTCGTTGTGCGTGTGCGAGTTCAGGACGACGACGGGCCGGCTCGTCAATTGCGTCACCACTTTGCGGATGTTGGCGATGCCCATGCCGGTGTCGAAGAGCAGCGCTTGCTTGGTGCCTACGATGAGATACGAGATGACTTCTTCGGCTTGGTGCGGCTCGTAAATCGCAAAAACGCCAGGCGCAACTTTGTAGACCTCAAACCACGGATCGTTCGGCAGCACGCGTTCGAGCGATTTGTATTCCGGGCGAGGGAGAGCTTTGCACCAATCCGGGCTGATCGTCTGCGGTTCAAGAGAAGAGGAAGGAGAAAAGCTTAACGCAGAGCACACAGAGGACACAGAGTTCACAGAGAAGAGGGCGGCGAGCATGAGAGATGCGAACTTCATTTCGAGGCACCAGGGACGAAGATGGATTTGGGAAGCATCATGTGCACGCCTTTATTGCCGTCGACCAGCTCGGTGATGTGGAGGTCGGCGGCGACACTGGCGAGCATGTACGCGTCGTCGCGCGTCAGATGCTTTTCGGTGACGAGAAAATCAATCATCTCGCGGACGGCAAGCGTGGCGCAGGCGTTCAAGTCGTCGTTGAGGCCCATGGTGATGTAGTGCGTGGGCGTTTCGGCGCGCGGCCATTTCAGGTGCATGTCCTTGCGCACGATGAATTGAAATGTGCCGACCAGCGAAGTTTCGAGCGCGGTGATGTCCACTTCGCCATCGCCCTGGCCGGCGTGCCCGTCGCCCACTTCAAAAAGCGCGCCGGGCGCGTGCACGGGAATGTAGAGCGTGGTGCCGGCGACGAGGTCTTTGTTATCGAGATTGCCCGCCATAATCCACGGCGGCGCGCTGTTGAAGCGGCCCGCGCTTTCCGGCGGCGCGTCGCCCATGCTGCCAAAAAAGGGATGCAGCGGAATCTCGATGCCCGGCGCGAATTTCGCGATCATGCGCTTCTCGTCCAGCGGAATGATTTTCATTTTCGCGTAAGGAAAATCGTCGGGGATGTAGCCGCGCCCCGGCCCGAACGCGTTGTACGCATACGGAATCGCCAGCTTGATCGCCAGAATTTTCACTTCGAGCACGTCGCCCGGCTGCGCGTCCTCAACATAAATCGGCCCCGTCAAAATATGCCCGCCCGGCCCTTTGTCTTTCACCTGGTCGGTAATATCGCGCAGCGATTGCTCCACCTGCTCCGGCGGCAACCCCGCATCCTCCAACCGCTTCGGGCTATTCGTAATCAGCGTCTCAATCGAAACCGTGTCGCCCGACTTAACGCGCAACACGGGTGTTGCCTTCGCGTCGTAGTATCCCCACGCCACCGTCTTCGGCGTCGCCTTCAGCGTGTAAGTCGCTGCGAAGGACGTTCTGCGCACAAAAAGCAAGCTCGAGAAAGCTAGCGTCCGAGGCCAGCGGTTCGGCGCATTCAGAGACTCCCCTTCTTCGAAGGTTTTGCTGACCCGCAATGATCGCAAACGGGACTGCTGGCATAGATTGTGAGTTAGTCAGCCAGGTTCAGAATCACGCGATGGTCACGGATGACGTCCAGACGTTCAAGATGTATTGAAATTTCAGAGTGTGCTCGAAAGGCATCGCCGGAGGAAGCGAAGCGACAAGCCGAACGGCAGAAGCTTTCACGCGCTCGATAACGCATGCGGCGGGCGGACAAACACGGGTTCAAATGCGCTGCGGAACGGCGGGACTAACCGAAGGAGTCCATCCTTCGCCGCTTGGGAGATCACGCATTGGACCGCTTACTATGCTTTACCGAGCCGGCGCTAAGCGCAGCGTGGCACCTGCTTGTAGATGGTTGGCGCTTTTCTTCTGAGCGCTTCGTTCCAAAGAATCCAGGGTCAGAAGTCCGATGCCACATATCCGGCAGCTTTCTCTTTGGACATCACGATCCTTATCTGCGAGATCATCACATGCGGACATCCTCACACTCGAACGATGAGGCCAAGTCATGCTCCGAAAACTTCGCTCCGGCGACTATCGTTGAAGCGGGCGTTAACGATTTTCTTCGCCTGGGTCTGATGGCGTCCGGGAACCCGCGGCAAAACCTTTCGTGGTTCATCCCCGGCCCTTGGGGCTGCCTGCCGGCCTCAGTTATGACCACGTCGAGGATTTGATCGAGGCGCTGGAGAGCCCGCTCCACCGGTGATTGTTCTCGACGCCAACCTGATGTTGTATGCCTACGATTCCGATTCGCAACAGCACGCCAAGGCTCGCGCGTGGGTCGAAGAGACATTCTCCAACGGGACGCCGGTTGGTTTACCATGGCAGACCGTAACGGCCTTCCTCCGAATCGTCACGAACCCGAGACTTTCCGGAAAACGGTTCACGCCGGAGGAAGCCATCCAGATCGTGGATCAATGGCTCACGCAGCCGAATGTGAGCCTCATGCTGGCCGGAGATCAACACTGGAGCCTGCTGCGGCAAATGATGAAGGATGGCCAGGCGCGCGGTCCGATGATTAGTGAGGCCGATTGGCGGCGCTGACGATGAATATGGCGAACGTCCTTCACACCGACCGACCGCGATTCGCTCAATTCCCCCCTGTGCTACAACGGGATGGGAGTCGCAGCTCGGTACGTTCCAAAGCTCCGTTACACGACCATTGTTCACCAAGCCTGTGCGGCCTGTTCGCACTCATTCCTAGAAAATCGAGTCTCGCCGCACCATCGCAAACCAAAGGGCGCTGCACTGAGCATCAACGTTGCGCCTCTCAAGTTCCTGTACTGCGCCCGCTATGGTTTTATTCTTTTCGAGCCACGGCAAAATGCAGTCGTTCCACGCCGAGCTCAGTTCGGCTGCGACAGTCTCAAACGTTGGTATCAGGCGTCACAACCCACCAACGGTCTGCTCTGGCTGGCAGAATCATTCCCACCCTTGTTCGCAAAAGGCAGAACGTTTCCCTTGGAGGCGCTGGCATCGGATCGTTTCCGTAAAGCATTACTGCCACGCTCGCGAAGTGGACGCCAATGTTCAGCGTGAATCTTGCCGAGGAGGCAGTATTCCAGTGGCTGGACTGAACATTGACTATTTGCAGTGCCTCGCCGTAGGTCCGTGAGAAGTGCGTGCTGTTCTTTCGGAATCCAGCTTGCTTCAGCTGCTGGGCGAGACCGCTGATCAACGATCGCTTTGATCTGTTTGGCGCTGTGTTGCTATGAGAATCTCATCACGGGTGCGTCATGTCCTCGGGTTTGACCAGGGCGTCGAATTCTTCGGCGCTTACGAAACCCAGTTTGATGGCGGCCTCGCGGAGGCTGATGTGGGAATGGTGGGCGGCTTTGGCGACTTGGGCGGCGGCGTCGTAGCCAATTTTGGGAGCGAGGGCGGTGACTAGCATTAGAGAATTGTGGACGTAGTGTTCGATTTGCGTGGTGTTGACTTCGATGCCCTGGACGCAGTGGCCTACGAAGCTGTTCATGGCGTCGGCGAGAAGTTCGACGCTATGGAGATAGTTGAAGATGATGACGGGCTTGAAAACGTTGAGCTCGAAATTGCCTTGCGAGCCGGCGAAACCGATAGCGGCGTCGTTGCCCATCACTTGCACGGCGACCATGGTGAGCGCTTCGGCCTGGGTGGGATTCACTTTGCCGGGCATGATGCTGGAGCCGGGCTCGTTTTCGGGAAGAATGAGTTCGCCGAGGCCGCAGCGCGGGCCGGAAGCAAGCCAGCGAATGTCGTTGGCGATTTTCATCAGCGAGGCGGCAAGAGTTTTTAGAGCGCCGCTGGCGAAGACGAGTTCGTCATGCGCGCTGAGCGCGGCGAATTTATTGGGATGTGAGCGGAACGGCAGGCTCGTTAGTTCGGCGATTTTTTTGGCGGCGCGATCGGCGAATTCGGGATGGGCGTTGAGGCCGGTGCCGACAGCGGTCCCGCCAATCGCAAGATCGTAGAGCCCGTCGAGAGCCATAGCGATGCGGCCGCCGTCGCGGTCGAGCAGATTGACGTAGCCGGAAAATTCCTGGCCGACGGTGAGCGGCGTAGCGTCCTGCAAATGGGTGCGGCCGATTTTTACGATGTCGGCGAACTCTTTTCCCTTGGCGTCGAGCGCGTCGCGCAGCTTCTTGATAGCGGGAAGAAGTTTCTGCCGCGTTTCCGTGGCGGCGGCGATGTGCATAGCGGCGGGAAACGTGTCGTTCGAGGATTGCGACATATTGACGTCGTCATTCGGATGGATGGGCTTTTTGCTGCCCATCGCGCCGCCTGAAATTTCAATGGCGCGATTCGAGATGACTTCATTGACGTTCATGTTGGTTTGCGTGCCGCTGCCGGTCTGCCAGATGCGCAAAGGAAAGTGCGCGTTGAGCTTTCCGGCGATGACTTCGTCGGCAGCTTGCGTGATAAGCGCGGTCTTCTCGGAGGGGAGTTTCCCGAGATCCTGGTTGACGAGCGCGGCAGCTTTTTTAAGAAAACCAAAAGCGCGAATCAGCTCGGGCGGCATGGTGTCCTTGCCGATGGCGAAATGGATGAGCGAGCGGGCGGTCTGCGCGCCGTAATAGCGGTCGGCGGGGACGTCGATCTTGCCCATGGAGTCGGACTCGGTGCGGGTCTGAAGGTTGGAAGCGGTGTCAATGGTTTCCGGCATGATGGCTCCTGGATGATGGCGGGTAAATCTTACCGTGAAATGAGTTGGAAAGAGTGAGTAGTGGGCGGTGAGTAGTGAATCGTGAAAGAGAGAGGAAGCGGGCTGCTCGAATGTGCTCGAGTGTCGGCTGGGCACTCTCCTGCAGCATGAGACGCATGCCGAGGTTTTGAGGATTCAGCCGAGGCAGTGTGATCGGAAGCCTCGCGGGTTGAAGGCCTTAGACGATGAGGTGGGAGGGAGCGCGGTTAGCGAAGGCGGGAGAGGTCGAAAGGGACGGAGACGTGTTGGCCGTCGGTGGTGATGACTTCGACGGTGGCGTCGTCGGAGGCGACGTCGGCGGCATCGTAGACAAGCCAGGCTTGCCAGCCGGTGGGGTAGATGTAGCCGGTTTTGCTGGAGTAGGCCAGGGAGGAGCCGTCGTAGGGTGCTGCGGAGAAGAGGCCGAGGTCTTCGGCGATGAAAGGGTAATGATTTGAGTTTTGGACATAGGACGGCTGGAGAAGAATGTGCAGAGGCTCGATCCACTGGTCTTCGCGGGTGTCGGCAGATCGCTGGGAGAGGCCGACGCGGAAATCGCGGTAGAAATCGGGGAGAGGCTCGTCTCGACCGGATAGTTGTTTGTCGCCTTTGGCGGAGCGGTAGAGTTCGAGAGCGCCATAGGTATCGGTAAAGTTGATACGAATGCGGATGTAGAGCTTGTCGTGGCCGTGGCGATAGTCTTGTTCGGCTTGCTGCGCGCTGTAGTTTCCGGAGCGGCGGCGGGAGGCTTCGACGATCTGGGTATAGGGAGTGTAGATCTCGACTTCGGAGATGTAGGCGCCTTTGTCTGGGACGGGGAGAGTCTTAACGTATTGAGAGAAGAAAGAGAGGGTGGATTGGTTGTTGTGCTGGCCGAGGAAGTAGGCGTCTCGGACGGCTTCGGGGGAGAGGGGAGCATCGAAGGCGGAGGACGGCGACGGAAGGAGTAAAAAGACTGCTGCGAGGAGACAAAAACTGGAGCCGACACGATGGTGCATGGGTGCCCTCCTGGGGATAAGACGCATGATAGGACATCGACGGTTTCAGATGCGGCGGGGGACGTTGGGGAAGTCTAGCCAGACTTTGACGCCGCAGAAGTGGGAGCCTTCGGTGCAGATGGGGGTGGTGATGTTGGCGCGGAGGTGGCAGGGGGGGCCGACGTGCTGGGCGAGTTGGGGATGGACTTGGCGGAGTTGTGCGACTTCGTCCATGGCTGGCGGCGGTAGATTTCTTCCTGGGCGTTGAAGCAGGTGCGCATGGTCCATTTGTGGAGGAGATGGAGGAGGGAGCCGGACTCGACGAGGCGGATGGATTTCGCGTTGGGGAGAAGATAGAGCGCGATTTCGGCGGGGACGCCGGCGATCGAGGAGTTTATTCTTGGCGGACCAAGCGTCTTGCATGGCGCGTTCGTAGAGTTCTTTGGCGCGGGGATTTTGCGTGAGGAGAGCGGGAGTGATGTAGTCGGGCTCGCGAGTGTCGGCGAGGGTGAGGAGCGGGCGAGAGCCGGGGACCATGCGGTGGCGCTGGTCCTGGGAGTCGGCGGTGTGGCTGATTTTTTTGGCGAAGGTGTAATTGGCGTGTTGGAGCGCGCGCATCATTGGGGCGTGGACGCCGATGTCGAGGACTTCGAGGCGGTAGGGATTGCGGGCGGGATTGAGGAGGCGGTCGATGGCTTCGGCGTCGGAGCATTGGGATTCGGTGAGGCCGACTACGGCGCGGTAGGCTTTGGCCATGACGGCGGGGGAATTCGGAGAGTAATCAACGAGCTTGGAAGTTTTTCCCTGGAGCTTGGCGTCGAATTCTTTGGCGAAGGCTTCGCCGGCTTGCGTGTTGGATTGCGTCGGCGCTCCACTCGGGGCGTTCTTCGAGAGGTTCGGTTCCGAAGCGCTCAAAAAATTGCGGATCGATTTTTTTTACTTCTTCGACCATGTCTTTGACGATGGCGCGGGATTCGCTGGGGGTGTCGCTGGCGGCGCTCATACGCCAGAGTCGATGGAGGACGATGCCGGAGATGGTGTGAACCATCGTGGTGAAAGCGGCGACAGGGAGCACATAGCGGGCGATTTCAATGGCGCGTTTTTCGGCGGAGCGCTCGATTTTTTGGAGGCGCTTGGGGTGGGACATGGGGCCGATGTGCCAGATGTCGCTGAGAATGGAGCGCGCGTCATTGACGAGGAGGAGAGAGAGTTCGCGGTAGTAATTCCAGGCGCGGACGATGGCGTCTTCGTAGATATTTCGTATGGCTGCGTTGTAGAAAAGAGAATCGGGATCGAACATCGGATGCTGAGTGGGAATGTAGGCTTGGGCTTTGTCGAGGCGGACGTAGCGCTGGCTTTGCTGCTCGGAGTTGTAGAAGGGATGGGCGTGAAGGAAGGACCAGACGAACTGGCGGCTGACATTTTCGAGGCCGAATTCGAAATGGGCGTGCTGGTAAACGGTGTGATGGCCGCTGTAGAAGGTGGCGGCGCCGATGTTGAGGCGCTGCTTGTCGGTGATTTCTTCGGGGACGATGAGGCGCGATGCGTAGCAAGTGCGGGCGGCGGCGATGGCCGAGTCGTAGGGATGCGCGAAAGCATTGCGGAGAGTGACGCGGGGGGCAGCGGTTTCGACTAACTCGCCGGGGCGGCTGGATTCGAACATTCGGGACTGTGTGGCCACGTTGGTGGTTCATTTTACATGGAAAAAGAATTTTACGCAGAGGGCACTGAGGACACAGAGCGCACAGAGAAGAAGTAAGGACGTATCGAGGTAAGGAATAAAGTTAATGCGGAGACGCAAGGACGCGCAGAAAGGCCCGGATTACGCGAGGAGAATTGCTCGAAAATCGGGAGGGGAGAAGAAAAGAACGGTGGAGAAGAGAGGACTTGTGGGCGGGAGGATATTCCCTTATTATGGGTAGGCATTCCCTTATTATGGGTGAGACATGAATATTACGCTGACGCTGGACGACAAGCTGGTGAAAGAAGTGCGGAAGATTGCGGCGGATCGGGATACGACGCTGACAGGATTGGTGCGAGCGTATCTCGAGCAAGTTGCAGAAGAGAACGCCAAGTCGGGGCGAAAGAAGCGGGAGTTGGAGGCGTTGGAGAAAAGCTTCGAGCGGTTCCAGGTCAAGTTGGGGAAGATAACATGGAAGAGAGAGGATCTGTATGAACGGTCCTGACTTTGTAGATACCAATGTTCTGGTGTGTGCGTACAATGCCAGCGATCCGCGGAAACAAGGAATTGCGAAAAGCATAGTGAGGCGGGCGCTGGCGGGAGAGGCTGCGGCTTCGACGCAAGTGATGGCGGAGTTTGCCTCGACATTTCTGCATAAGCGTTCGCCGCCGATAAAGCCGGAGGATTTGCTGGAACTCCTGGACATTCTGAGTCCGATTGCGCTGGTTCCCTTGGACCATGGCACTGTGCGGAGGGCAGTCGAGGCGCGGGCGGCTTATGGAATTCACTTTTATGACGGGTTGATTGTTGCGGCGGCCGAACGCGGGGGATGTGGGCGGATTCTTTCGGAAGACTTAAATGCGGGGCAGAAGTACTTTCAGATCCCCGTGGAAAATCCATTCGTTTGAGGGCTCAGAAAACAAGCAGGTGAAATAAGCAGGTAAAAAAAAGGGGAGACAGACAAGAATGTCTGTCCCACCGGTAGTCAAATTAAGTTGAGCGGCGCGGTTACTTTTTTGCGGCGGCTTTGGAGGCTTCGACTTTGGCGGCGGCGTCGGCGTATTTCTTGGTGAAGCGTTCGACGCGGCCTGCGGTGTCAATCAGCTTTTGTTTGCCTGTGAAGAAAGGGTGGCAATTGGAGCAGATTTCGACGTTGAGCTTTTCGCCTTTGATGGTTGAGCGAGTTTGGAAATTGTTGCCGCAGGCGCAGTGGACTGTTACGGCGTGATAGTCGGGGTGAATACCGGGTTTCATGAGGCTCCATTCGTTCGCGTCCGGTCTGCACGGCGTCCCGGTCTCCCGGGGGAAAGCCTCACCTGTGTCGTAGTGAGCTACGGCCGCGTCGCTAGGTCGCGAGGCAAACCCCAATTATACGGTAATGCTGCAACATTTCCAAATGGGGGCTAACGCTGTCTTAAATCCAGCCGTCTCATACGGGGTGAGCCGAATACGGTGGGCGGACTGTGGCGAGGTTAAGTTTTCGGCTAAAGACGGAGTTCTGACGGGGGTGTCTATGAATCGGCTATGCGCGATAGCACTGGTGTTATTGGGTGGAGCGACGGCGACAGTCGCATCTGGAGCTGGAGCAGGGAGCTCCAGAGATGAAATCGATGCGTTCAACAAACGATATGTCGAGCTGCACGAGAAGATGGATACGGCGGGAATATATTCGACATGGGCCGAAGATGGAGTGAGTTTAATGCCGGGAGAAGCGCCACTGATCGGGAAGAAAGCCATTGTAGCATGGGTGGAAAATATTCTGGCGCAAATGCCTGGGTATAAGGTTGTGAAAGAGGAGATCGATTTTCACGACATTCAGATTTCGGGGGACTGGGCTTCGGAATGGGGAAATGAGCATCAGGTAGTGCAGCCGCCGGATGGGAAGCCGGTGATCGATTCGCGAGGAAAGATGTCGCTGGTGCTGCATCGGGAAGCGAGCGGGGAGTGGAAAGTGAAGCAGGAGATGTGGAACCAGGCGCCGAAGCAGTAGATGCGCGTGACGGTTTGAAAGAACTGTTTCGACCAGGCTACGTTTTCGAGAAGCGCCAGCGGGTGGCGGATTCGGCGAAATTTTCGGCGTGTTCGTCCTGGCCGAAGGCGGTTTCGGGTTCGACACGGTAGACATTGCCGCCGCAGGATTCGAGAACGGGCTCGAGGTTGCCGCCATATTTCTTGTTGTAGACCGCGGAAAGGCTTTTCCAAACGGCCCGGTCCTTGATTTCCTGAGGGACGCCTTCGAGGATGACGGCTTCGTCGGCTTTCTCGGTGCCTATCGAGCAGAAGTTGTGCGCGGCGATATTCTTCGCTTTGCGGGTGTTGGGCCCAGTGCTGAACCAGAACGCATCTTCCCACCAGACTCCCCAAACGATCATGAGATGAGGGCGGCCGCCGGGACGCGTGGTGGCGATCCAATAGTTGTGTGATTTTTCGAGGCATTCGAGGGCCCAGCTCCAGGGCTTCAGGCCTTTGGAAGGATCCGTGGGCATGTCTGGGAGGTCGGGCCAGTGGGGGCGGCTTGCGACGGGTTCATTCATGGGAATCTCCAAGTTCAATCGTTTGGCAGGCGAGATTCTAGCAGGATCGGATTAAGGCGGAAATTGGCGGTTGCGATGGCGGGGATGACAAACTGTCGCCGCGTGCAATGGTTAGCGCTTGCAGGGTGAAGTGGCTTCGCGTAGCTTCGCAGGCATGCGCGTCGAGGTAGTAGGAGAGATGCCGAAACGTGTAGGACCAAGCGGCAGAGGAGCTGCGGAGGCTGGAGCTGGCCTGGCGATAAAGAGTTTCCTCGCGGCGATCGAGAGCGACGATTCGCTGTTTTGTGTGGCGCAGCCGCTTTCGGGGCCATCATCAGATTCTGTTTCACGTGGCGCAGCGTATTCCGGGGAAATTGTGCTGGAGTTTCGAGAGGCCGAACATGCCCGCAACAGAAGTCTTCACTTTCTATTGATGGAGAAATTGATCGAGCTATTGAAGGAGGCCGGATCTCCAGAGACGCTCGAGTCCACGCTTTGCTTGACGTCAGGGAGTATCTCGGTGAGCGGTTCGGCGGGGACTATGGAAAGGGACGAGAAAACTAAGCAGAAAGAGCTCGCGCTGTGGATCAGGTTGGCCGCTAAGGGCGATGCAGCTGAACAGGCGGTGTTGCGCTGGGGGCTGGGGCTCGCGCATATCCAGCAAGCGCTGTTATTTACATCACGGCATTTGCGGATGCATTTGACTCAGACGAGCCGTTGACGATGGGGAATGACGCGCAAGATTAGAAGCCAGGATTGGCTGCGAGGGCGGCAATTCAGGAGACGAAAGAGCAGCCGATGCGGTAGGCGCCTTGAGGCGTGCGCTGAAACCAAACGGGTTTTAGATTGACGCGCACGGGCGGAAGAATGGGCACGTGCAAAACGGCAAGAATACTCTCCGGGATTTCTTCCTGCGATTCGAGTTCGAGAGCAACTCCACCAAAGCCGAGATCCAGGACGCGGGCACGTCGAATGCCTTGATCGCCAAGGACGGCGTAGGCGTTCGTGCCGGACATGGAGACGCGCTCGGCTTTGCGCGGGACGGCATAGATGCGAGCGGGGGACGGAACGGACAGAGCATGGCTGCCGGAAATTTCTGAAGCGCTGGTTGGGGCAGCTGCCGCGACTGGAGTTTCCACTTTTTCGGGTGCGCGCTTGGATTCGAACGGAATGGGCTTCGGCGCTTGCGACTGGCGATCGGGTGGAGCGGATGCTGCGGCAGCCGAGGATTCGGAAGGGGGATTAGAAACAATCTCGGTACGGGAGCCGCCGGCGGGAGCCTTGCCGTGATTTGCGTGCTTCAACCGGTAAAGGCGTTCATCGGCCACGCGAATCAGTTGATCGGCTTGATCGCCGTCCTGAGGGAAGGTGGCGACGCCATGGTCCATGCTGACGCTTACACTCATCTGGAAGTGAGCGATCGATTCTCCGAACACTGTTCCGATGCGGCGGCTTAGAGCGAGGGCCTGCGCGGCATCGGTTTGCGGGAGGAGGAGAGCGAATTCATCGCCGCCGATGCGAAAGGCGGAGTCCGAAGTGCGCAGCGCTTTCTTGAGCGTCGCGGCTGCAGAGCGCAAGACTTCATCGCCGCGGGGGTGGCCGTGCTTGTCGTTGACTTCCTTGAAGCGGTGCAGGTCGAGTATAACGAGGCCGAGAGGCTGGCCGTAACGGCGGGCGCGATTCAGTTCCTTTTCGAAGGCTTCGCTGAAGAGACGGCGGTTGTAGAGCCCGGTGAGCGGATCAGTGACGGCGTTTAACTGGAGCTTTTTGAGTTCGTCGTATTCGATGAGGATGGGAACGCGAAATAGGCCAGCCGAGGTGAGCACGTCCATAAGGGCGGTTTTCAAGGAGATTTGCCGCTCCATGTGCTCGCTGAGCTCGCGGCGGCGTGTGAGCATTTCATCCCAGAGCTGAACACACTGAGCTTCCTTCAGATCGAGATGGGTGATGGTATGGAAGTAGCGCTGGAGGAACTGGCCACGCGCAGATATATCCAAGCTTTCGAGCGTGTCCGCAAGCAGCTCGAGATACGAATCCTCAATCGGCAAACGCGGGGGCGCAGGGGCGCCGGGGCTGGGCATATCCGGTATACACCTGACTTTAGCCTATCCCCGCGGGGTTTGGGGAAAGCGCATGTGGCTTTCACTTTCTATAGGGAGCAAGCGAGAGACCAATTGAGACAAAGTCTCGCGTTGCCCCAGGGACAATCGGGCAAACGTTAATTCTTGGCTAAGTGATTCAGCCAATTGGATATAGAGCCTTTTCTTTGGGAACGGCGTCGGTACCGATTCGGGCCTGCTGTAACTTTTCTACCCTGGTTTACCCGAGTCGAGGGAAGCTGTCCTTCAAAGCGGCAATACTTTACTCAAGTGGCTTAAGGAATTCCAGCCCAAAAAGACGCATATCGCCGGCCGAGTCCTGGCGGAGCACTCTGGCGGTGATGGGAGGAGTTTCACTGGGAACGACGCCGGAGGAGGCCGAGGAGGGGGCAGGGATGGTGAGATGGACGATCTGGTCGGGGCGTAAAATGTGGGTGGAGGCCACACAGGCACCTGTAGAACTGATGTTGAGGGTCTTGGTGAGCTCGATGAATTCAGCGCCGGAAGTGTCCGTAGCCCGCAGGAATACGGGCATTTGCAGACGAATGCGGGGGGACCGTCTTAAGTTCGAGGGATCCACGCGCTGACCATCCTTCAGGAGACCACTTTTCATATCGTTAGCTTAGTACCAGGGAACTAGTACGGAAATGAGCATATGGAGTGCCACACTGGGACGCCGCACGACAGAATAAGGCGTGTATTTACAATGGCATAAAGGAGACTCCGAGGATGGAAACTCCTTGCCAGCCACTGGAGTGCATGCGTACGCCAAATGGTTTCCTTAAATGTGCAAATGGAACGCATTTGCCATTGACAGTCCGGGAGGCCTCTGCGAGCATGGGGCTTAAACAAGGGAAAATCTTTTCCTGCGTCCGCGGAGCGCAGATACCTGCATATGCCTGGAACCATTACCACCCCGTCGCTAGGCGAACATCGGAAGGTCCTGGCACTGCCTTTTGGTTTTGTAAGAACCCTACTCGAGGCTGCAAGGACGCCGATTTGGGTGGCCGATAGGAGTGGGCACGTACTGCTCTCGAATGGCAGTGCTCGCGAATACCTGGGGCCGGAAGGGACCAGCGATGCGAGCCGATTAAACCTCTTTAGTGAATTGCTGAAGGTAGAGCCAAATCAGGTTGGACAAAAAATCGACGCGGGCGAACACGAACTGGAAATGGAGGTGGTGAGGGAAGGGAAAAGGATTCGTGCGCGCATTCAGTGGATTGCCGAGCCAGGGTGTTTGATCGTTCAACTGGATTCGGAACCTTCCCCCGAGTCGCCGCCGGATGCAGCAACTCAGCTCACGGTCCAGGAGTTGTTGCAAGAACGAGAGATTACCTACCGAAATTTGCTGGCGGCCTACTTGAAGTTGCAGGAAGTGAACCGGCAGAAGACGGTGTTCCTGGCCTCGGCGGCACATGAACTGAAGACGCCGCTTGCCGTGATTAAGGGTTATTACGACCTGATGCTGACAGGGTCGCTGGGACGGTTGACAGACAAACAGAGGGATATTCTGGAGGAATCGAAGGACAGCTGCGAGCGCTTGGTGCGGCTGGTTTCGATGTTCCTGAACTATTCCGCACTCGAGAGCGGAAAGCTGGTACTGCAGCTGCGGGAAAATGATCTGCGCGATTGTCTGGACGAACTCGCAAAGAGGTGGTCCGAGGCCTTCCAGCGCAAAGGAGTCAAGCTGGAAGCGAGCTTCGATCCATCGATTCCAACGTTCCGCTTCGATTATCAGAAAGTGCAGCAGGCGGCTGCGAATCTTTTGGACAATTCGCTGAAGCACACCCCAGCGGGCGGGACGGTGACGCTGAAGGCAGGGCCTCACTTTTGGGAGCGGCGTGTGGCGGCAGTAGCACCAGTGGAAGAGCGGCGGAGATTCCGTCTGCCGAGGCCGAACAGCGTGGAAGTCTCCGTGGCGGACTCGGGACCGGGAATCGCGCCGGAGCATCATCAGGAGATTTTTGAAGATTTCGTGCGCGTGGACCGCAATACTTCGGGGATGGGTTTGGGACTGGCGATTGCGAAGCGGCTGATCCAGGCGCATCGCGGGAAGATCTGGGTCGAGAGCGAGCCGAAGTCCGGAAGCAGATTCACGTTTTTGTTGCCGATGGATCAAGGATAGTTTTTCGAGAACGAGGGCTAGGGCAAAGGGAGAATTCGATGGCCGCGAAAGAAAAAATTCTGGTGGTGGATGACGAGCCGAGTATCCGGAAGTATCTGCAGACCCTGTTAGAGGTGGACGGATACGACGTCGAGACGGTCAGCTCGGGAAGAGAAGCCATCGCCAAGGTGAGCGGGGGTGAGCGGCCGGACTTTATTATTCTAGATGTGCTTATGCCCGAGCTGAACGGCATCGAGACTTTGAAAGAATTGATGCAGGCGGACCGCACGCTGAACGTCATCATGCTTTCGTGTTCGAACGAAGTAGGCACGGTTGTGGAAGCGATCCGCATCGGAGCGCACGATTATTTGACGAAGCCGTTTGAGAAGACGGAACTGGACGCGGCGATGTTGAAATCGCGGCAGAAGAAACAGCTCACCACGGAAAACCAGGCGTTGCGGGACTACTGCGATCAGGTTACGGAGGATTTGAGCTTTCTTGCGGCGAGTCCGCAAATGGTGCGCATTCGCCAGCAGATTCTGCAGATTGCTCCCGTGGATGTGCCGGTTTTCATCTGCGGAGAAAGCGGAGTAGGCAAGGAAGTCGTAGCCCGGATGATTCACTTGCGTTCGAAGCGGCGCAACCAGCCTTTTGTGAAAGTGAATTGCGCGGCGTTGCCCGGCGAGTTGCTGGAATCCGAGCTATTCGGGTTCGAACAGGGAGCATTCACGGGCGCGATACGCAGCAAGCCCGGGAAATTCGAAATGGCCAACAAGGGGACGATCTTCCTCGATGAAATTGCCGAGATGACCACGCCGTTGCAGGCAAAACTTCTGCATGTGCTGCAGGATCATCAGTACTCGCGATTGGGCGGGCGGCACTTGATTGATACCGACGTGCGGGTGCTGGCGGCGACAAACGTGGATGTGCAAGAGGCGATGAAAACGGGCCGCTTCCGCGAAGATTTGTATTATCGATTGAACGTACTTTCGATTCTGGTGCCCCCGCTGCGGGAGAGGCTGGTTGAAATACCGTTGTTGTTCCGTCATTTCCTGGAGCAGTACAGCGAGAAATTCGGCAAGACGCCATCGGGCCCGTCGAAGCATTTGCTGGATGCGGCGGTGAATTATCCGTGGCCGGGGAATCTGCGCGAGCTGGAGAATTTCGTGAAGAGGTACGTGATTCTGGAAGATGACGAAGGCAGCTTGCGGGAATTGGTGGAGATGTCCTCGGCGCGGCAGCGCACTTCGCCGCGCGAAGAGTCCGCCCCGCCCCGCGAACAAGGATTGAAAGCGCTGGTTCGTGGATTGAAAGACGAGGCGGAGATGGAAGCGATTGCGGACGCGCTGGAAAAAACGCGGTGGTGCCGCAAGGACGCCGCGAAAATGCTGGGCATCAGCTACAAAGCGCTGCTTTATAAGATGAGGCAGTTCAATCTGGATACGCCGCGCACGCGACGAACGGCCGCGGCGCCCGGCGCGGTGGAAACGCCTGCGGCGGTGGGGACGCAGAACGAATAGACGCTAGGCACAGTTGCCGTTCCTTTTTTCATGAGACAGAGCAGGAGAAGCATTCGGCAGGGCCGGTGTAAGGTGACGCTCGTTTACTGGCGGAATTTAGATAAATCCTCCGTCAGGACGAGCCGTTTGCGCCGGTTAGGGTTACTGGCAAGGCTTTCTTATTTCTAGTAAGGTGATACCCCAGCGGCGGAGATCGAGTCACGCCACAACGAGGGACTCGGAGGATTGGTGTGATGACAGAGCGGCGCACGACTCGACGTTACGATTTGTCTTTGCCAGTGATCATTCGTGTGCCTGCGGAGCGAGTGGTGGATTCGCAGGAAGGCAAGACGCGGGATATATCAACGAGGGGCTTGTATTTCGTCATCGAGCAGGATCTTTCGACGGGCTCGGAATTAGATATCACGCTCACCCTGCCCGCCGAAATTACTCACGGAACCGAAGTATTTGTCCGCGCCTTGGGGAAAGTCGTGCGCGTGGAGCGGCACCTCGAAGAAGGCGCCGTACGAATGGGGGTTGCGGCCGTGATCGAGCGTTACGATATTATCCGCGGAGAAGGGGCGAAGGTGTAAAGCGTCCTCGATTTTTGATCGCAAATCAGCTCGAATTATATTTTCAGTTCGGCAGCAATCCAAAAACATCCAGTTCTGTTTGAGTTCCGACGTATACTTTGCCGTTGGCTACCGTAGGTACGGTGAACTTCACGGCGAGTCCTGTCTGGTCGCGGGCACCCTGTTGCGAACTATCATAAAGTTTTGACGCGAGATTTGTAGCGTCGTAGGCGCGCAGGATGGCCGCCTGGCCCGGTGTCATAGTGTCCACGCCAGGGCCGTAATCGATGGTCCAAACGATGCCGTTGGATGTTCCCTGTGCGGTAACGATGGCTGAAACCATTGGCGTGGTACCAAAACCACCATAAGTCTCTGTCGATTGAGAAGCAGGTGTCATCGAAAACGTGCGCGAACTAGAAGAGAAGGAAACGGCCTTTAATGGATCACCAGCGCCCGCGCCGTAGAGTGTATTGTTGAAAAAGGCCGGAGTGGAACGAAAGCCATTTGTGGTATCCCCGGAGAGCTGGAAATACTGAACAATATTGTTGCTGGCGTTCATGTACCTGCCCAAATTGTCGCGGTTCAACAAATAGATGTTCCCGTCTTTTCCACCGCAAAACATCAAGTGTGTTGGGCTGTTCCCGCTCAGGTCGGGTAGCAAGACAACGCCTGTCGAACCCAAATCAATGTCACCGACGTTGAGGGTCATCTGATCATCCGGAGCAAAATAATCCGCGACTGACAGCGTGTTCCCGGAAAGGTTCAGCTTGAGCACGCTGTCGCCGAAATCGTTAGCCGTAGCCATGGGAGGAATCATATCCAACGTGTCGTCAAACGTCCCATTCCCGACAGAGAGATATACGTTGTTGCCGGAGTCCGCTGCGGGGGCGGCGCCAGTCATCCAGATTCCTCCCTCCTGGCCGTTGTTGTACGTGCCCTGCGGCGTTGGGCTGAACGCAGCGGTTTGCGTAAGAGCTGTGCCGTTGTAACTGTAAGCAATCACCCAGCCGTGGTAAGGCGGGTTGTCGTCGTGCGAGGCCCAGGCAATGTAGACGACGCCGTTTAAGAGCAGCAGGCCGGGCCGTTGGTTGTTTCTTGTTGGATCGAAAAAAATGGACGTTCCGTTGGAACCGGAGCCGGTGCCTGGCACCGAGGCTGAGATAACGACCGGGCCGCCAAACTTTTCATTTCCCGTGAAGAGGTCGATGGCGTGCAGCCGCTGGATGTAAGGCGGCCCGCCGGCCTCGGAAACAGTCACTGTGTAGAGTGTCTTGCTCGCAGGGTCGATGACAGGAGTGCTGGTAATCCCGACCTGCGGACCCATGCTGACTTCACCCGCATCGCCGCTGTTTGCCGCGGTCTCTCCCGTCGGAAGCAAACTAACCTTTGGCGTAGACCAGACAGAGCTGCAGGAAGGATTGTCGGCGTCAAACGCATAGAGACTGTCGTTTTCGGTGGCCACGTAAATGACGTTGTGAGTGGTCGCACCGATCTTAAGATTTGCGACGTAGAGAGGCTGTGCGAAGACAAAGCCATCTAGAGCGCAGGAAAAGAGCTTTCCAAATGTAGCGCTGTTCACCGTAGAAGTGGTTAGAGCGTACTCCGATGGATTCACGCCTTGCCTTGTTGTGTCTTTCCCGGTTCCACGCCAGCTAAAATAACCGTTCAAGTTGGTTACCGCGATGGTTGCCGCGTTGCTGGGACTGCCATCCACGACGCTCTGAGCCGTAATGATATGGCTGCCAATGGCCGTACCAGGTTTATAGAGACCGCCGCTGATGGTTCCCACAGTCGCGTTTCCGTTGACGGCGCCATCGACAAGCCAATTCACGCCGGTCGTTTGTGTGCCCGTTACGGTGGCCGAGAATTGGAGCGATTGCGAGGTAGTGACTGCGCCACGCTTTGGAAGAATGGAGACAACGATGTTCGAATTTAGAGTTGTCGATGAGGCGACGTTTGAGTAGGAACTCAGGTTTCCAGCGGCATCGGTGGCACGAACGCGGTAACTATAGGAAGTGGAAACGGTCAGTGCAGTGTCATTGTATGTGGTCGCCGTGGGAGTGGCGATCTGGGCGAAGTTATTGCAGCCCGCGCCCTGGCAGCGCTCCACCAGATAGCCGGTCACACCCACATTGTCGGTCGAAGCTGTCCACGAAAGACTGATCTGGGAACTCGAGGCGGCCGCGGCGGTCAAGTTCGTTGGCGCAGTCGGCGGCGTGGTATCGACTCCCGCTTGAGTTGTTGCCGTGGCTACGCTCGAGTAATTGCTGAGGTTGCCGGTCGCATCGGTAGCGCGCACGCGGTAGCTATAGGATGTAGAGGCCGCCAATCCCGTGTCGCCAAAGGAAGTAGCCGTGGGAGTAGCGATCTGGGCGAAATTGTTGCATCCCGCGCCTTGGCAGCGCTCCACCCGATATCCGGTCACGCCAACATTGTCGGTGGAGGCTGTCCAGGAAAGATTGATTTGCGTCCCAGAGGCGGCAGCGGCGGCCAGATTTGTAGGGGCGGTCGGGGGCGTAGTATCTGGCGGCACCGTGTAAGATCCCGAGCCGCCGCAGCCTGGCAGCGTGGCAAAAACAAACAATAGGGACGCAAAAAAGGCTGCATGGTCCAACATTCTTGTTCGAGGAAACCTAAGAGCAGACGCCTTTTTTTGTGGAAATTTTTTCAGGAGGCCCATGTATTTAAGATTCCAGTTCGCGTATAGCCAGCGCCTCGAGGTGGAATGGGAGCATCCATCAATTATACGTGTTCGCGATTCGGCGATTTTATGCGGAGTCAAAGAGTTACGAGACTTTCCGCCCTGGATTATGTCATTTGTGCAATCCAAGGCAATCCAAAATGCGAGAACATTGGAATCCGTCTGAATCCCGCCTCAAGATGAATGCGTTCTTAACTTCCGGAAACGGTCAAAAAAACGATTACCCGCGCGCCCTTTGTTTGTGCCAGAATTTTTCCTGAATTGAATTGAGCTTGCGATTGCGAATCCTCACATTTACTGCCCTGTTTCCTAATTCGATCGATCCGACTTACGGAATCTTCATCTACCAACGTTCCGCCCATCTCGCGCAACGGCCCGGAGTTGAGGTCGTGGTCGTCTCGCCGGTTGCCTGGTTTCCGAGGTGGCTCAAGGTCCGCCGCTGGCGTTCCGCTAGTGAACTGCCTTCCCACGAGCAATTCGGAACGCTGTCCGTTTACCATCCACGCTATCCGCTGCTGCCCAAGGTCTCAATGCCATTTCATGCGCTATTGATCCTTCTCGGGAGCCTTGCGTGCGTTCGGCGCTTGAACCGAGGCGCAAAAATCGACTGCATTGATGCCCACTTTGTTTATCCTGACGGCCTCGCCGCAGTGCTCTTGGGAAAAATCCTCGGTGTGCCCGTTACCGTATCCGCGCGGGGAACTGACATTAATCTCTTCCCCACCTTTAAACTAATCCGGCCGATGATTCGCTGGACGCTTTCGCATGCGGACGGAGTGATCGCAGTTTCAGCAGCATTAAAAGCTGTCATGGTCGGGCTGGGTGTCAACCCCGATAAGATCCGTGTCATTCCGAACGGGGTGGACACCGACCGATTCCATCTCATGGATCGCGAAGAAGCGAGAAAGCGTCTGAATTTACCGCCCCAGGCACCTCTGCTCGTTTCCGTAGGCGCGCTCATTCGTCCCAAGGGACACCTAACTCTTCTACGCGCCTTCGCAAGCGTTGCCCAGCGGCATCCAGAAGGGAAGCTCTATATTCTTGGCGAGGGCCCCATGCGCCCGGAACTTGAGTCCCTGGTCCGCGAACTCAAGCTTCAGGATAAAGTCCGTTTGCCCGGCAAACGTCCCAACGAGGAATTGCTGCAATGGTTCAACGCAGCTGACGTCAGCGTTCTGCTCAGCGAGCGGGAGGGCTGGCCTAATGTCGTAACGGAATCTCTTGCTTGTGGCACACCCGTGGTGGCCACGCGTGTCGGTGGCGTCCCAGAAATTCTACACTCCCCCGATCTCGGAATTTTAGTGGCTCAAACCGTCGAAAGTGTCGTCGATGGCCTTGAAAAGGCTCTCTCGAAGAACTGGGACAGGGAAGCGATCTCGAACCAGACACGCGCCCGCACTTGGGGCACCGTTGCCAGTGAACTCGAAGACATATTTTCCGAACAGTTGCGGGCACGCGCGGCGGCCCAGCGTTAATCTCTCCTCAACCCTTCCAACCACCTTTTATTCGATCGGATAGGAACAATTCGGCGGCGTATGCATCCGTGCGAGGTGGTCTAGATGGGGTTGTCAGTCGTGTCGCCCACGGAGAAATACGTACAATCCGGATGCTGAAACACCAGCGCACTCACGCTAGCCTCCGGGTCCATCATGAATCCTTCGGTCAACTGCACGCCAATCTCTTCCGGCCGCAGCAGCTTCCAAATCCCCGACTGGTCGTCCAGATTCGGGCAAGCTGGATACCCAAAGCTGTATCTTTTCCCGCGATAACGCGAAGTAAATCGCTGCGCCATCGTCATTTCGGGCGGGTCCGGGAATCCCCAGTCTTCGCGAATTCGCCGGTGCAGCCACTCCGCGCAAGCCTCCGCCGATTCAATCGCCAGCGCCTGCAGTCCGTGCGACTTGAAATAGTAGCCTTCGTTTTTGGCCTTCTCCGCGCGCTCCCGCACTCCTTCGCCGGCGGTCACGACGAATAGGGCAACATGGTCACGCTGCCCGTTCTGCGGCGGCAGCACGTAATCGCTCAGGCAGAGAAAATCTCCTACTCGCTGCCGCGGAAACCGGAACGAGTGCACCGGCTCGGCTTCTCGCGGAGCGAAGAGGTGCATCGTCTCCCCATCCGCCTCCGCTTCAAAAAACTGCCACACTGCTCGCGGCTTCATAAACTCTGCCGCGTCGCGCTTCACCTCTTCCATACTCTCAAATAACTCGACCGCCTTGGGTTCGCGCTGCGCAAACCGCTTCTCGAAGTCCCCGCGAAATCCCATGTGCCGCCCGTACAACATGAACGGATTGATGTAACTCCACAGCTCATTCAAATCCGGCACCAGCCGCACTTTCCGGTCGAGGTACGCCACTCTCGGTATCGGCAAATCCGTCCGTACTTTCGGCGATCGAGTAACTTTTGGTAGCTCGGCCACCTTCACAGTGGTCGAGACCGCAAACCCGTTCCCCGACCCCGAGTGCTCGTGTAGCACTTGCTCCCGCGTCGCCGGATCCATCAGCTGATTCATCAGCCGCAGCCCCGTCATCGCGTCTTTTGCGTAGCAAACCGCCCGCCCATAACTCGGCGCAATCTTCGTCTGCGTAAATCTCGCGGAAAGCGCCGCGCCGCCCACCAGCAGCGGTATCTCGATCCCTGCATCCTTCAAATCGCTTGCCGTAATCACCATTTGCTGTGCGCTCTTCACCAGCAGCCCGGAAAGCCCGATCGCGTCTGGATGATGCTGCAAATAGGCCTTGATCAGCTCTTCCGGCGGAACTTTAATTCCGAGATTCACGACGTCATACCCGTTATTCTTCAAAATAATCTCGACGAGATTTTTCCCGATGTCGTGTACGTCGCCCTTCACCGTCGCCAGCACGATCTTTCCCCGCTTCGCCGTGTCCGCCTTCTCCATAAATTGCTCGAGATGGTTTACGGAGGCCTTCATCGCCTCAGCGGATTGCAGCACTTCGGCCACAATCAGCTCATTCGCATTGAAGAGCCGGCCCACTTCCGCCATCCCCGCCATCAGCGGTCCGTTGATGATCTCCAGCGGCGACGCGCCTTCCGCCCGCTTCCGCTCCAGGTCCGCGATTAATCCGTCGCGCGTCCCCTCGATGATGTAATTCGCGAGCCGCTCATCCAGCGGCAAGTTCGCCGCCAGCTTTTTTTCTTTCTTCTTCGCCGTCCGGAAATATTCGGCGATGGCCGCGATGTGATACTGGTTCACCGCTGCCCGCTGTTCCTTCTTCTGCTCTCGCCAATCCGCCGGCACGTTGCGCAGCAACTCCGCCTGGGAATGATCGGCAGGAATATCCTTCGGCGGATGCGAAAACAAAAGATTCTCCGCAAGGTCTCGCTCGTGCTGAGGGATCGAAGCGAACCGCTCCAATTTCTCCGTGTTCACGATCGCCAAGTCCAGCCCTGCTTTCGTGCAGTAATACAGGAATACCGAATTTACCACCTCGCGTGCGCCCGCCGGCAATCCGAACGACACGTTCGAAATTCCCAGAATCGTCCGCGCATCCGGCAGCGCCTGCTTGATGAGCCGTATACCTTCCACCGTCTCGACCGCGCCGCCGATGTAATTCTCATCGCCCGTCGCGCACGGAAACACCAGCGGGTCGAAAATAATATCTTCCGGCCCCAATCCGTATTTTTCCGTCAGCAGTTTGTAGCTGCGCTGCGCCACGGCCAGCTTCCTGTCCCGCGTAAACGCCTGCGCCTGCAGCTTGTCCTCATCGATGCACCCGACCACCACCGCCGCGCCAAAATCGTGTGCAATCGGCACGACGCGCTCAAATTTTTCCTCGCCATCCTCGAGATTGATCGAATTGATGATCGATTTGCCCTGGCAATACGTCAGCGCCAGTTCAATCGCCGTCGCGTCGGTCGTATCAATCATCACCGGCGCTTTCACCTTGCGAATCAACTTTTCGTAAAACACCGGTATATCTTTTTTCTCATCTCGTTCCGTGCTCTGCAAGCACACGTCCACGATATGCGCGCCGCCCTTCACCTGCCTCCGCGCAATCTCGCTGGCTTCTTCCCACTTTTCTTCCGCCACCAAATTCTTAAACAACCGCGACCCGATCACATTCGTCCGCTCGCCCACCAGCAGCGGCCGCGTGCTGTCCTCCGCCTCAATCGTCTCGATTCCCGAATAAACGGCGCGGTGCGATTCGCCCGGCCGCACCCGCGGCTTCTTGCTCTGCACCATCTGCGCAATCGCGCGAATGTGCTGTTCTGTCGTCCCACAGCATCCGCCCACAAAATTCAGCCAGCCATGATCCACAAACTTCTCAAGCTGCGCCGCCAGCGATGTCGGCGTCTCCAGATACTTGCCTTCTTCATCCGGCAACCCCGCATTCGGGTAGCACGAAACAAACTCGCTCGAAAGCTGGCTCAATGTCCGGATGTGATCCGTCATGAACTCCGGCCCCGTCGCGCAGTTCATTCCAAACGCCAGCGGCTTCGCATGCCGCAGCGAGGCCCACATGGCCTCTACCGTCTGTCCTGCGAGCATGGTTCCCATCGGCTCAATCGTCACGGACACGATCACCGGCACTTGCGCTCCAATTTCTTTGGAAAGCTTCTGAATCGCCAGCAGCGCCGCCTTGATGTTTCGCGTGTCCTGGCAGGTTTCCACCAGCAGCAAATCCACTCCGCCTTCGACCAACCCCTTCGCCTGCGCGTAATACGCATCGATCAGCCCGCCAAACGTCACTCCTCCCGTCACCGTAATCGCCTTCGTCGTCGGCCCCACCGACCCCGCCACAAACCGCGGCCGCGCCGCCGTACTGAACTCATCCGCCGCCTGCCTCGCCAATTCCGCCGAGCGTTTATTTAATAAGTGTGCGTCCGCCTCCAGCCCATACTCCGCCAGGACGATCGTCGCCCCGCCAAAGCTATTCGTTTCAACTATGTCCGACCCGGCCTCAAAATACTTCCTATGAATATCCAGCACCACATCCGGCCGCGTCCGCACCAGATTCTCGTTGCACCCCTCCAGCGCCGCGCCGCCAAAATCCTCCGCCGTCAGATGCCGCTGCTGCAGCATCGTCCCCATGGCCCCATCGAGCACAAGGATCCGCTCCGAGAGCAACTCTCGCAGAGCTTTCGCGGATTCATTCAAATCACGCATCAGGTGGAAAGCCAAACTCCTTACCGGACTTCCTCTTAACCGGGGGACACCTGCAGAGAAGGCCGCGTTTGGGGTACGCCTCTATTTTACTCAGGTACCCGGCTGGAATCGAACTTCTTGCAGCGAACCAGTGCTTTTTCGCCCCGAACCGTCGTTCTTACGCCTCGAAACGCATGGACTCGCCCGCGTCGTTCCCTCGACTTTCCCGCAACGGACTTCCACGAAATCGTCATACAATGAGGCACATTCTCGGAGCGTGAACACGTGCAGATTTGCGTCATCGGTTGCGGCCATGTGGGCCTGGTTACGGGCGGCTGCTTGGCCTCCATCGGCCATCATGTTTTCTGTATTGACCACGACGCAGAACGCATCCGGCTGATCGGCGAAGGCCGCCTCCCCGTCTACGAGCCGCACCTGCATGAACTGATCTTGCGCAGCCGCACCACCGGCATGCTCACCCTTGCCACCGACGCCGCCCACGCCCTGCGGAAATCTGACGTCATCCTTCTATGCATCGGTGTTCCTCAGCTTGAAAACGGCAAGTCGGATTTTTCTTTGCTTGACGCGGCCGCAAATCAAATCGCGAAACTTGTCGACGCGCCGAAGCTCATCGTTCTTCGCAGCACTGTGCCCGTCAAAACAGGCGAACAGTTGAGCCATTTGCTTTCCGTCACCACCTCGAATCCGCATGTGCGCTTCCGCGTCGCGGCGAGCCCCCAGTTTTTGCGTGAAGGCACGGCTGTCGAGGATTTCTTCCATCCGGAGCGCATCCTCCTCGGCGTGGACGATCCAGAATCCGAAGCTACCCTTCGCCAAGTCTACGCGCCGATCCTCCAGCAAAACTTCCAGTGCCCCATCCATCCGAACGGCTGCCCCACTCGCACGCCTCCCGAGCTGCTCCTCACGCGTGTCCGCAGCGCCGAACTCATCAAGCAGGCCTCCAACGCCTTCCTGGCCGTCAAAATCTCTTATGCCAATGTACTTGCCGATCTTTGCGAACAGCTTGGCGGCAATGTTCAGGAAGTCACGCACGCCGTCGGCCTCGATCCCCGCATTCGGCCGGCTTTTCTCCAGGCGGGAATCGGCTTCGGCGGCGACCGCCTGCCCAAGGATCTCCGCGCATTCTGCGGGCTGGTTGAGTCCGAGGGTGTGGACCCCGGTATCTTGCAAGCAGCGGAACACGTGAACGCCGGACGCGTCGATGCTTTCTTTCAGAAAATAAATCGCGCACTCTGGGTTCTAAAAGACAAGAAGATCGCTCTGCTCGGCCTCTCCCACAAGGCCGGCACGGACGATATTCGCAGTTCTCCCGCCATCGCTCTTTACAAACGGTTGGCTGCCGCTGGCGCTCGCGTCTCCGCCTTCGACCCCCAAGCCCTCGCCAACGCCCGCAGCGCCTATCCCCAGCTCGTTACTTGCCGCGACCCGTACGACGCGGCGATGAAAGCCGATGCTTTGCTCCTCCTCACCGAGTGGGATGAATTTCGCACTCTCGACTGGCAGCTCATTCGAGACACCATGGCCCGCCCGCTGGTCTTCGACGGCCGCAATCTTCTCTCCCCCACGCACCTGAAATTGCTCGGGTTCGAGTACCACTCCGTCGGACGGCCCGGCTGATATTCTTGAATCGTACTTTGAACGCGGCTGCTCATCTTTGCCTGGATCCTTTCACCCCGCTCTGCCGCGATAACGCAGGTTGCTCTTAGGAAAAGTCCACGCCGATCCCTCTCAGGGGAAACAATCTCGATGCTGTAGTATTGTGGATTCGAACGCGAATCGTTCTTACTCATGCCACTGAAAATCATCAATATCGTCGGCGCTCGGCCCAATCTCCCCAAAATCGCGCCACTGATGCGCGAAATGCAGCGCCATCCTGAAATTGAGCCTCTCCTCGTCCACACTGGCCAGCATTACGACGCGGCCCTCTCCGACATCTTCTTCCGCCAGATGGGTATTCCCACTCCTCATGTAAATCTCGAGGTCGGCTCCGGGACTCATGCCGTCCAGACCGCCGAAGTCCTCAAGCGCATTGAGCCTGTTCTGATCGAACATCAGCCCGATCTCGTTCTTGTCGTCGGCGATGTCAATTCCACGATCGCCGTCTCGTTAGCCGCCGTCAAACTGGGCATTCCCGTGGCCCACGTCGAGGCCGGCCTCCGCAGCTTCGATCGCTCCATGCCCGAAGAAATCAACCGCATCCTCACTGATGCCCTCGCCGACTATCTTTTCGTCACCGAGGAGGACGCCATCGGCCATCTCCTTAAGGAAGGCCGCCCCCGCAAGTCCATTTATCTCGTCGGCAACGTCATGATCGATTCTCTCCGCCATTTTCTTCCCATCGCCCAAAAGTCTCCCATCGGCGAGGATCTCGGCCTGAAAACCGGGGCCGACTGGCACCGTTTCGGCGTCCTCACTCTTCATCGCCCCTCCAACGTCGACTCCACCGATAAACTTGCCGAACTCCTCGGCGCCATCGATGCCATCGCGGCTCAAGTCCCCGTCATCTTTCCGGTTCATCCCCGCACGCAGCAGCGCCTCACGCAAGCAGGCATCAAGACTCATCCTCAGCTTCGCTTGATCCCGCCCGTTGGCTATCTTGATTTCCTCTGCCTCCTCAGCAAATCCACACTGGTCCTCACCGATTCCGGCGGCATCCAGGAAGAAACCACCGCGCTCGGCGTCCCCTGCCTCACTCTCCGGGAAAACACCGAACGTCCCATCACCATTTCCGAAGGCACAAATCAGCTCATCGGCACGGACCCCGCGAAAATTCTCGCGGCAGCCCAGCAGGTTCTCGCAGGTAAAGGCAAGCCCGGTCGCATCCCCCCCTTCTGGGATGGCCACGCCGCCGAGCGCATTGTTGACGTTTTGCTAAAGACTCTACTCGTCAACCCCAGCCACAAAAGCGCCCTACCGGTTACGTAACAATTCGAGAACAGACGTCGCCAAGAGACTTGCCCCATAGGACAGTTTTCACTACGCTGGCACATAGTGGCTACCAAGAGAGCATCTTCCAAACTGTCTGTCTGCATCCTGTCGCCGCACCCCCTGGTGTTGAGCGAGTTCGAACGCGTCTTATCCAAGGCCCAATTCAAAGTCGTCGTCAAGCAGCTCGAATCCACGCTCGCTCCCGACATGCGCAATCTCGAGCCGCCCGTCGCTCAAGTCTATGTCATCGATGGCCACGCCGCTCGCCCTGCTACCGGCGCTCTTCTCGCTAATCTGATGGAACGCCATCCCGAAGCGCGCCTCATCGTTGTCGGCGAGCAACACACCGACTCCAACAGCTATCAACTTCTCCGCCTCGGCGTAAAAGGTCTTCTGACCTATGCGGAAGCCCGCGATCAATTGGTCCGTGCGTTGCCGCTGGTTGCCACTGGCGGTTTTTGGGTGCCGCGTTCCGTTCTTTCCGGTTTCGTCGATTCCATTCTCACCAATCAAGGCCGCCGCCTCAAAACTGATTCCGTCACCAATCTCAGCCGCCGCGAACAAGAAGTCCTGGACTCCTTGCTCGAAAACCTCTCTAACAAAGAAATCGCCAGCAAGCTCAATATCGCCGAGCGCACTGTGAAATTTCACGTCTCTAATCTCCTCAGCAAATTCGGCGTCCGCCGCCGTGCCGACTTGATCCTTCTCACCTTCCAACGTCGCATGTCCGTTCCATGAGCCGGCGGTAAGTTTTCCCTTATAATTGCGGCCATTCTCGGCCCAACAAGCCGTCCGCGCCGTAGTCCGCGACGCCCCTCGCCCTTAAGCTTCCCACTATCCCGCAGGTTTGTAGTGGCGGGGCTGTCAACGCAAAGTAGAAATGTCCGGTTTTCTGCCATATTGAAATGTCCGCCAGGGATGATTTGGAGGTGCACTTTTGTTCTTTCTTGTAAGGGGATTTATGGCAAGCCCTGTAGGCCGTAGGCCGGAAGGACTTGCCGCGCGCGGCGCCGGTTCCGGGCAGTGGCGCAGCGGGAGATAGCGGCCACGGAAGCGCAGCCAGTGTGCGCCATCCAGCCGTCGTTCGATCTCCACTTGCGCTCCGCGAAGTCCGGCACACACTTCGGCGCGGGGCACACCCCAGCGGTTTCCTTCCCAGCTGACCGTGTGATCCTCAGCCACCTTGCGACTCACCCGCACGCTCAGAATTTCTTCCAGACGTTGTCCTCGTCCCAGTCGTCGATGGGCATTGCGCGGATGGCGCGGCGCTACCGTGAAGCGCTGTTCCCACTCCGGAAGAAAATGCGTCTCCAGAAAATAATTCCCCGCCTCGATGGTGTCGATTCCTGCCAAACGCATCTCCTTCACCAAGCGATCCTGCAGGGTCTCGAACAGTCGCTCGATGCGGCCTTTGGCCTGTGGACTGTGCGCCGCGATCCATTCGATGCCCAACTCTTTCAGCGCTCTGCCGAACTGCGAACGCGCCACTTCTCCCTGGAGTTGTTCGCCGAGCGCCGCTGGGCCCGTGGTGCGAAAAATGCTGTTTTTATCAGTGTAATGCGCAACTGGACGTCCGTAGCGTTGCAACCATCCTCCCAAAGTTCGCAGGTTCTCTTCCGTGCTGTCGTGCTCCACAAAACGCGCCCACACGCGGCTGGTGGCGTCGTCGATCAGCGCGATCAACTGGCAAGCCGGGCCGCGGTCCTCGAACCAGCGGAACGGAGAACTGTCCTGCATCACCAGTTCCCCAAAACTGGCCCGCCGCTCTCGCCATACATGCACCTTCTTGACGCGCTGCCGTCGTGGCCGCCACAAAACGGCCTTGACCATCCACTTCCGCAACGTCTCGCGGCTCACGAGCAGATCCTCCTTGGCCAAATGCTCCGCCGCCAGCGTGGGCCCAAAGTCCGCGTAGCGTTGCCGCACCCGCTCCATGATTTTCTGCTCGAAGGCGAGCGCCAGCTTGCGGTTCGACACGCGGCCTCGCAGCCCGTGAACCAGCGCTCTGTCTCCGCTGTCGCCCATGCGGATCAACAACCGCCGTACCTGCCGGTCACTAACCTTCAGCCGCTGTCCTGCTTCCACTTGCGTCAAATACCCCTCCTGCACATCATGCAATACTTTCAGTCGGTCCCGTTCTCGTTGGCTCAAGGCGATGCGCTCCGTTTCCATGGGACCCCCAACCTCCCATGAAACCGGACATTTCTACTTTGCACAAACCGGACATTCTCACTTTGCAGCGACATTTGTAGTGGCGGGGCTTGCCCCGCCCTCTTCTCGCTGATAGCTTTAATATCATCGAAAATATGCACTACACACTCTTCGCACAAAGGTGAGGTCATCCCTTGAACGTTCTCGTAACCGGAGCAGCAGGCTACATCGGCAGCATCTGCGCGGAGGTCCTCCTCGCACGCGGCTACCAGGTCATTGCCCTCGATAATCTCCAGGAGGGCCACGCCGCCGCCGTCCCCCCCCAAGCAATCTTCCACCGCGCCGACCTCGGCATTCGCACTCAAATCGAAGAGGTCTTCTCCAAGCACAAAATCGACGCGGTCATGCATTTCGCCGGCGAAGCCCTCGTTGCCAAGTCCGTCCGCGAGCCCAGCACTTTCTACGCTGCCAACATCGCCGCTGGCGTCAATCTTCTTGATGCCATGACCCGCCACGGCATCAAAAAACTAATCTTTTCTTCTACCGCCGCTACCTACGGCGAACCTCACACCGTCCCCATCCCCGAAGATCATTCCAAAAATCCCATCAATCCTTACGGCAAGTCCAAACTCCGCTTCGAAGAGATCCTCTCCGACTATCGCGCCTACACCGGCCTCCACTACGCCACTCTCCGCTATTTCAACGCCGCCGGCGCCTCCGCCGAACGCGGCGAAGCCCATCGCGTAGAAACCCACCTCATTCCCAAGGTTCTCGACGCCGCCATCGCCATCATTCCGCACGTCGAAGTCTTCGGCTCAGACTACGCCACCCCCGACGGCACCTGCGTCCGCGACTACATCCACGTCCTCGACATCGCTGACTCCCATCTACGCGCTCTCGAAGCCATCGAATCCGTCTCCGGCGAAGCCTTCAACGTCGGCAACAGCCGCGGCTTTTCTATTCTCGAAGTCATCGACGCCGCCGAAAAAATCACCGGCCACAAAATCGCCCGTAAACTCTCTCCTCGCCGCCCCGGCGATCCCGCCGTCCTGGTTGCCAGCAAGGAAAAGCTCCGCCATGCGCTCGGCTGGGAAGCCCAACACTCTTCCCTCGAGGAAATCATCACCTCCGCCTGGTCGTGGAAACAAAAACACCCCCACGGCTACGCCGAGGCCCGAACAGTTTAAATTTTCAAGATCAAAAGTTGGAGTTGCGGCAGGAACTTGCGCCATCTTTTCACTGAGCCGTGCTTCTACTAGTCACCAGTCACGAGTCACCAGTCACTAATCCGCAATCTTAAACCAAAAAATGCACCACAACGCCTTCACTCCGTCCTTCCACGTAATCTTCTTGCCCTCTTCATACGTCCGCCCTGCATAACTAATCGGCACTTCGTAAATCCGCCATTTCCCCTTCGAAATCTTCGCCGTAATCTCCGGCTCAAACCCGAACCGGTTCGACTTCAGCTTGATCCCCTGCAGCACCTCTTTCCGAAACACTTTGTAGCAAGTCTCCATGTCCGTCAGCTTCAAGTTCGTCATCACATCGGAAAGCAGCGTCAGAGCTTTGTTCGCCACATAGTGCCAAAAGTAGTGCACCCTCTGCGGCCCGCCCAGAAATCTCGACCCGAACACCACGTCCGCCCGCCCATCAATTATCGGGCCAAGCAATACCGGATAATCCTTCGGGTCATATTCCAAATCCGCATCCTGCACTAGAACAATATCCCCGGTCGTCTCCGCAAACCCGCGCCGCAGCGCCGCGCCCTTCCCCTGGTTCTCCGTTTGAAAGAAGATCCGCAGGTCCCGCACATCCACAGGATCGCCCCCATCGTGCGCCGGCGCCCAGGTCTCGCCTTTGCCCTGCGCTTGCATCATCGCTTCCAAATACTCCCGCGTCCCATCCTTCGAACAATCGTCCACAATCACGATTTCCATGCGCATTCCCGTTTCCAGTACGCGCCGCAAAATCTCCTCAATCGTGTTTTTTTCGTTGTAGACGGGAATCACTACCGAAATCTTGGGGTCATCCAGCGCAGAGGGGTGTCGCCGCAGAGCACACATTTTCAGGAAAGGATTGTAGCGGCTCGCCACGCGGCGAGTAAAGCCGGCCCCGCCCAAATTCCCGCGTTGCCACTGCTTCCAGCTACTTCCCCTATCCTTTCAATCGTCTTCCCGTCAGCCATCGAAGCAGTTATCCTATTCTCCGTCCACGAGACTCGCACGAAACGGAGCGCTATCCTACAGCCTTTCTGCTCCGCGCTCTCTGTGTACTCTGTGAACTCTGTGTAAAATTCTTTTTTGGCTTTTAGCCGATTCGCCAATCGATGACCACCTTCTACATCCAACAATTTGGCTGCCGCGCCACACAGGCTGACGGCGCCGCCCTCGAACGCCAACTCCTCGACCGCGGCTACACTCCCTCTCCAAATCCCGCCGAGGCAAGCGTCGTCGTCCTCAACACTTGCACCGTAACCGCCGCCGCCGACGCCCAAGCCCGCGACTCCATCCGCAAAATCCACGCCCAAAATCCCCACGCCCGCCTCATCGTCACCGGCTGCTACGCCCAGCGCGCCCCCGAAGAACTAGCCTCGTTACCCGGCGTCTCCTGGGTCGTAGGCAATTCCCACAAACCCCAAATCCCTGCTCTCCTGACCCAAATCGCTCCGGTCTCGTTCGCTCGCGCCGGAGAAGAGGGGGCTGTCATTCCGAGCGAAGCGAGGAATCCGCTTTTTCCCTCTGGCGCGCCCCCCGCCCAACTTGTAGGGGCGCAATTCATTGCGCCCCATCCCGCCACGATTTCCAATCTCGCCCCCTCCCCCCACCCCGCCCAAATCCTCTCTGGCGACATCTTCGCCCACCCCGAATTCCTCTCCGCTCCCATCCAAGGTGGCGAATCCCACCACACCCGCCCCATCCTCAAAATCCAGGACGGCTGCAACAACCGCTGCTCCTTCTGCGTCATCCCCTACGTCCGCGGCAAATCCCGCAGCCTCCCCCCCGACCAAGTCCTCCGCGAAATCCAACAGCTCACCTCACCTAACCGGCCCGCGGTAGGACAGACATTCCTGTCTGTCTCCTCCTCGACTTTTCCCTCCCGCGAAACTCCAGTAGCACAGGCACTCCTACCTGTGCCGGTCTTCTCCTCCACTTCCTTTACCTCCTTAACTTCCTCTACCTCCTCTATCGCCCGCGAAATCGTCCTCTCCGGCATCAACCTCGGCACCTACGGCCGCGACCTCTCTCCCCGCGTAGAACTCCTCGACCTCCTCCGCCGCATCCTCAAAGAAACCTCCATCGAACGCGTCCGCCTCAGCTCCATCGAGCCCCAAGACGTCACCCAAGACCTCATCGACCTCTTCGCCTCCACCGACCGCATCGCCCAACACTTCCACATGCCCCTCCAATCCGCCTCCGACCCCATCCTAGCCGCCATGCACCGCTGGTACCGCTCCGAACACTACTCCCGCTGCCTCGCTCTCATCCACGATCGTCTCCCCCACGCCGCCATCGGCGCCGACGTCATCGCCGGCTTCCCCGGCGAAACCGAATCCGACCACGCCGCCACTCTCTCCTTCATCGACCGCCACCCCTTCACCTACCTCCACGTCTTCTCCTACTCCCCCCGCCCCGGCACCAAAGCCGCCCAGTCTCCCAACCAAGTCCCCGCCGCCACAATCAAGCGCCGCGCCCGCGAACTCCGCTCCCTCTCCGAATCCAAATCCGCAGCCTTCCGCCACTCCCAACAAGGCCGCACCCTCCGCGTCCTAACTCTGAACCGACGTGAATCCCCGGATACCGATCATCCACCGACCGAGCAAGCCGACGCCTCAAGCGGCACCGAATACACCCCCGCTCTCTCCTCGAACTACCTCCGCGTCCAAGTCCCAGGAGTATTGCATGCAAATCTCTGGCTAGATGTTGTGGTCACTACCGAAGAAGGGAACTACCTGATCGCCGAACCCGCATCAACTCTCTGCGAATCCTCTGCGTACTCTGCGTCTCTGCGTTAGCTTTTTCTTTTCTTCTCTTTACTTCATTACATCCTTACTTCGTTTTCTCTCATCCTTCGAAAATCACCTGCGCCAAAGCCTGCGCCTCCGTATGCGTAATACTCAACGCAATCCTCTTCACCCCCAACTCCTCCGCAATCTTCTTCGCCTCTCCATCCAATCGAATCGTCGGCCGCCCCCCCTTCTCTCGCACCACCTCAAAATCCACCCACCGCACCCCGCGCCTCCACCCCGTCCCCAACGCCTTCATCGCCGCTTCCTTAGCCGCAAATCTCCCCGCATACCGCTCATACTTATTCTTAAACCGCTCGCAATACTCCCTCTCCCTCGCCGTATACACCCGCCGCAAAAACGCCTCCCCATGCCGCTCAATCGCCTTCTGAATCCTCTCCACCTCCGCCAAATCCACTCCCATCCCAATGATCAAGGTTCCCTCGTAGGGGCACGACACGTCGTGCCCGTCTTTCTTTTTCTCGCCTCTGTGTACTCATCCCAGAAGCAAACGCCACCGCAGAAGCGCATTCAAACTCGCGCGCCGCCCCGCCAAAAAAATTGTCATTCCGAGCGAAGCGAGGAATCTGCTTTTTTCTTCTTTCTCTTCTCAGCGACCTCTGTGTCTCCGTGCCCCTATGCGATAATCTCTTTCCTCGCCTTTTCTACTCCTGCCACCGTTGCGATTATACTTATCCCATCGTGCCCTCAACCAAAACATCTCCCAAACACCCCGCCCGCAAATCTCTCTCCGCCCCTGCAACGAGCTGGACCACCCGCACCTCCCGCAACCTCAAACTCCTCCAAATCCCCGCCCTTTCCAAACTCCCCTGGTTAATCCACGCCTTCAGCACCGCCCCCGGCGGCGTCTCCCAGCAAGAAAACGAGAAGGTTCTAAACCTCGGTTTCACCGACTGGGACACCCGCGAAAACGTCCAAGAAAACCGCCGCCGCTTCCAAGCCGCCGCAGGCGCCAAACGATCTCCCGCTAATCACCTTAAAACAATTCCACTCCGACGTAGTCCACGTCTTCGACTCCCCCTCCGCCGATCCCTGTCGAGGCGACGCCAGCATCACCAACCGACCCAACCTTCTCCTGGCCATCCAAACCGCCGACTGTGTCCCCATCCTCCTCGTCGACCCCAAAAAACGCGCCATCGCCGCCATCCATGCCGGCTGGCGCGGCACTCTCGCCCGTATCGCCGCCAAAACCATCGGCAAAATGCAAATGCACTTCGGCACCAACCCCCCCGACCTCCTAGCCGCCATCGGCCCCAGCATCGGCCCATGCTGCTACGAAGTCGGCACCGAAGTCGCCACCCAATTCCTCTCCCAATTCGCCGACGCCCCCACCTACTTCGACGAGTTCCGCACCGGCGACGAGCCCAACCCCATCCAGTGGCTCAACATGATGCCCCCCGGCCACCAACCCCCGCCCAAAGGCGTCCTCCTAGACCTCCGCAAAGCCAACCGCTACCAACTCCTGGCCGCAGGCCTCCGCCCCCAAAACATCCACACCATCGACCTCTGCACCGCCTGCCACCCCAACCTCCTCTTCTCCTACCGCAAACAAGGCCCCAGCTCCGGCCGCCTAATGTCCATCATCGCCCTCCGCCCCTAATCTCCCGACCAATCTGTAGGGGCCGGGCTTGTTTACCCTGCTTGCCCTGAGGAACGAAGGGAGCCTCGATGGGCCCGGCCCTGATGTGGCACGTACTTCTGTCTGTGAGGCTGCCTGCGCAACTCCACGCCCAAAACACCATCCCCGATCGCTGCCAAACAGTGCGCACTGGACAGTGCACACTGTATCGTGTACACTGCCTCTTATGAAGAACATCACGCTCAGCGCCGACCCCGACCTCATCGAAAAAGCCCGCGCCGCTGCCAAAGCCGAAAACACCACTCTCAACGCCGCCTTCCGCGAATGGCTCGCCTCCTATGCCCGCAAAGAAACCGTCCGCGCCCACCGCGAGCTCATGCAACGCCTCAAGCACATTGACGCCGGCGGCCCTTACACTCGCGACGAGATGAATGAGCGCTAGCTTTTTTCTCGACACCAACGTTTTCGTCTACGAAGCTAGCCGAAAGCACCCTGCTAAGCAGGCCGTGGCGGTTCGCCTGGTCGCCGATGCTCTTAACTCTGGTAATGGAACGATCAGTTTTCAGGTCGTGCAGGAGTTCTTCAGTGTCGCCTTCCGTCGCTTCAACCCCCCAATGACCGTGCCCGAGGCCCACCAGGCCATGTCTAACACTTTCGGCCCGCTTCGCACCGTCCATTCCTCATACCATCTCTACCAGCGCGCCCTCGAACTTTCCCGCCGCTTCTCCCTCTCCTGGTACGATTCCCTAATCGTAGCCGCCGCCCTCGAAGCCGATTGCCGCATCCTCTACACCGAAGATCTCCAACACGGCCAAAAATTCGACAACCTCCGCGTCCAAAACCCCTTCCTCTAGCTCCGTAAATCCTAAGTGAATGGCCTCCTGAGTCTGCCCGCGCCACACGCACCCGCTGTCATTTCGAACGGAGCAGGCCGACGCCTTTTCTTTCCACTTTGCTCCTGCAAAGTGGTCGGCCTGCGCAGAGAGAAATCTCTCTTCTCTGCCGCCGCACTCGCCGCCCCTGATGGAGCACAGACTTCAGTGCGTGCTTCCGCCCGCCGCTCCAACCCCCAACCCCGCCTTCTCCCAAACCTGCACCTCAACGAACCGCGCCTGAAATCCATCCCGATCGCAAAACCCGAATCCCGCCAAAGCCTCCCCCTCAGCAAAAAGCTCAGCCATCTCCGCAAGCGTATAAACCCGCCGCCCTCGCTCCGCCGCCACTCTCATAGTGTCCCCCAGCGTAAATGTCGTCGCATCCACCGGCAGCTTCGACAGCGGAATCACCAGCGAAGCCGGTCGAGACGCTTCCGTCAGAAAAGAGAAATCACCCAGAAAGAAATACACCGGCGGCGCGCCAAACGCCCTTCCCAACGCCGCGCCCGCAGCCGAAGCCAGCCACGCCTCTGTAACCCGTCGCCGCGCCAAATAATCCGCCTTCAAAGTCGGACGATACTCCCTCCGCAACCGCTCCAGCACCCGCGCAGCCTCCAAATCCGGCAGCGCACACACATTCAAGCAAGCACCCCGCGCAGGATCATACCGGTGCGTAACAACCTCAGGCATCTCCATCGCGCACAACCCCTTAGCTCAGTCGGAAGAAGTCAGCATCAATGTCAGAGAGTACCTCTAGATTTCTCGCCGAGCGCCGCACTCGCCCACACCGGCAAAGTGGCATTAGAGATTCCCAATGATGGCAGTTACGTAATAACTATGTAAACTGATTCTTGCATGTCCGTCCGGCCTTTGTGATACGCTCACCATTGCGATGGCATCAACCCCTCCCCCGAAGCCGCCGCGAACGATGCTGGATAATCAGCTTTCGTTCAAGCGAATGGATACTGCTCTTGAGTTTTGGCGAGTACTGGTCCAGTGGACGGCAATCGGATTCCTTGGGTTTATGTTCTACAAGAGTATTATTGTGCTGGCTGGACTGAGCACGTCTGCGAACATCGCCGTCCGACTAGCAGGGAACTTAACGGTTAGCCGGGGCATCATAACTTTGTTGACTGTCAGCGGCTGGGCTTTTGGGTTGGCACAGCGTTCCTCGCGACGGAAGAACATCGAACGGCTTGTTCCACTCAAGAATGAATTGGAGAAAGTAATTGATCCGAAGAGAACGTCGAGTAACCTCACTTCGAGGGGAATGACTCCGCCTAAGAAAGGAAAACGGTGAACTATGAACCCAGCCACAGCTCTTGATTCGGTTCTGATCTTGTTTGGACTCTGGATTGCCGTCTACTACCTCTGGCCGGATTTTCGGAATGACACATTCAGAGAAGACATTTTCTCTGTCAGAGACGCGATGTTCCTATATGCAGCACAAGGCAACATCAGCTTTGAGCATCCTGCCTACACGATCTTACGTGACCGCATGAATGGACTTCTTCGGCATGGGCACGAACTTACGTTGTCTCGAATGGTTCTGATTCTTGCAACACACCCTATGGAGAAGCCGCACGTTATTAACAGATGGGAAGAAGCGGTAGCGGAGCTTCCCGAACAAACGCTGGCCAAGATGAAGGAATTTAATCTCTGCGTTGTAATCTACGTGCTGCAGCATGTCGTCTTTTATTCCTTCTTCCGCTACATGACACTGCGGCCTCTTATGTTCTTCGTTTCTCTACGTAAGGTAGTGGAGTCACCGAAAGTGGCATCCGGCGTAGAGAGTCTTGAGAATGAGTCTCTCGAAAGGGATGCGCGTTTGAAGGCGCGTGCTGCGGCGCAAGAGGCCGATCTACAGCCCGTATAGCGACGGGGACAGATCGACGGGATGTTCCCCATCTCGCCGCACGCAGAAGAACCTCCGCGATTGGCGTCGTCCGCCTCACAGGCCGCGGGATACGGTCAAGAATAATCCCTCTCCCCCGCCACAGTCCTGGCCGAGCTTTCGCGCCCACTACTCCCTGCTTCCTGTTCATTACTCACTCACCCAAAACCGTCTCACCAAACTACAAAATTCCCGCCCACCTCTTCCAATCCCCCGACTTCCGGCGAGATTCTCTCTGCGCCCTTCGAGGCTCAGGGCAATCGATCGGCGCGATACTGCTTGGATCCCATCCTCTCGGCGGCAGCCCAATCCATGTTAAAATCCCTACGTGGAAGTCACTCTCAAAATCCCTGAAAAACTCCTCGCTGAGGCCAAGTTACGCGGTGTGCCTATCGAGGACTACATCAGCGAAATTCTGGCCAGGCAATTGCCGTTTCAGTCTGCGACCACTTCGCGCCCGCGCACTCCGGAAGAAATTCGCGCCTGGCTGGACTCGCTCGCACAGTTCTCGGACAAGATTCCCCCGCTTCCCGAAAAAATCTCCCGCGAATGGATTTATCAGGACCACAACTAAATGGCGATTGTTTCGTGTCTCATAGATACGAACATCCTCCTTCGCATCGCGCGCCTTTCTGACCCTCAGCACCACAGTGTGGATACCGCTCTCGCGAAACTCGCCGGGCAAGCTACTGCTCTTCACGATTCGGCAGGTGCGAGTTTTTGAGGCTCGTTGCCCCGCAGCCCTAAACTCCGTTCGCCTCGTCTCACTAAGCTACAAATTCCCGCCAACTCCTCTTTGCTGCCATCCTATCGGGGGTAGCACAATGTGACGCTATCAGAGGGTACCTACTTGAATCCAAGCACTGCTTTACCGCATCCTATAGACGGGTCGGAGTGGTGTACGCAAGTACCTTGCGAGCTGCCATTAGCGTTGGTAAGCTTGCGCTCCCACGGGAGTTTATCTATGGCAAAGGCAAAGAAAAAGAAAATGACGGATGAACAGATTGCCGCTGATCTCGCATCCATGCTGATGAAAGATATGAAGGGAATTCCCGTCGAGGAAAAAGAGGCGAGAATTAAGAAGTTTGGGGAGCGAGTGACTAAGGCTCGCGCCTCCCGACCAGCGCGCGCCACCTCTTCTGATAGTACTCGTATTTCTCCGAACCCGGTTTATGCCCGAGGTCGCTGATTCCCTGCATAAACTGTTCTTCGTTACCGTCCTTGATCGCCTTGAGAAGATAACCTTTAAGATCGGCTTCCAGCCGCTCTTCGGTTCGCCTTCTCCGTTCCGCCTTCATTACGTCTCGTATTTCTTTTTCGTCTGACATGGCCAGGCAGCCTCGCTGTTAATCTTTGTAGATTAGTCCAAAAATGTTCTCCGCCGCTTGGAGCCATTTCCTTCGCCCCTCTTCGGGCCAGCAGCAGTCGCAGTATTGACCATCCCAGCAGTTCTCCAATGAGGATTATGAGGAAAAGGCGGGCGAGTGCCAAGCTGGATTGTACTTAATGCGGAATTATGGCTGCTATCCCGGTGAGGTTTTGACGTAGACCTCGCATCAATGTTCCGCGCTCTCCCCTCCGACCTGCGGCTCCAACTCCCAAACATCACACTCACCCGTCTCACCAAACTACAAAATTCCCGCCAACCCCTTCCAATCCCTCGACTTCCAGCGTCTCAATTCGAATGATTTACAAATGGTACTGATACCTTGACAGTAATCAAAATCCATGCTATCATCCGACATGTTTCGCGTTCGCCAGCTTCTCCCAACGTCCCAGCCTCTCTGCGAAACCTCTGTGCACTCTGCGTCGGCGTTTACCCCGACCCGGTCGGGGCGTTATCCTTTTCCTTTGTTTTCATTCTCTTACGCACTCTTTTGCATCGACGAATTCCCTATCTCTAATCTTCTCAGTAAGTTCCACACTCTTTGCACAAAACACCCGGGGTGGGGTATCCATCCTCACGACTTTTCTCCCAATTTCCGCCTCGCCGCCCCTATCCCCTTTAGAATCCGCACTTACGAAAAAACCACCCGTAACCCCTTTAGAATACGCACTTCCAAAACACAGCACTTAAAACTCTTTAGAATGAATACTTACAGAAAAACTGGGGAGGGGGTCCCCGCCATCCCACAGGCCGTTCTTGCCCTTTGCTATTCTCAGAGCCATGTCAATATACTCTCCGCCGAGACTGAGGACTGAAAGTGACCCTTAAGAAGACAACTCTCCTGCTCATATCCTCCGCGATTTTGCTGGCCTGCGCCGCTGTGATGGCCAGTCCCGCCGGTGACGGCATCAAGACTGTCGACGTTCCCGGAGGCGGCCACATCATGTATGGCCCTCTTCCCGGCCAGCTTACCCCTCAAGCAGCCATAGGCAAGGTTCTCCACGTCGTCAGCCAGCATTGCGGCGACCGCCCGCAAATTACCAACATCCTCAAAGCCGGCAACGGCGACATCCTCGCGGCTATCTTCAATGTTACGGCTAAGAATCAGGATGGCCACAAGCTTACCGGCATGGTCATCGCCTCCGCCCCCAAATCCGGCCAAGCCGCCGCCGTCCTTCTCTACGACGATTCCGATCGCTTCCCCACATCTTTGAACCCCATGTTCAAGCGCCTCCAGCAAGAAATCAGTGCTTCGCCTTCCGCTCTGGGGCCGCCTTCTTCCTCTTCTCCTTCCGGATCGCCATCGGGCTCGCATTCTTCGCTTCCTGCACCCACTGCTCCTGCGGCTCCTCTTCAGACTTACAGGATCCCAGATGGCACCGGCTCGATCGGACTGCCTGCCGGCTGGAACGTCACCTTTGCCCAGAAGGCTGACATCCTTGCAAAGGGTCCCAGCGGCGAGACTCTCCGCTTTGGCATGAATGTGCAGATCGTTGATCCGCGTGACCCTCGCTCGAGCGCTTTGGGCCCTATCAGAAACGGAACCGGCCCCGGAGTTTTCCTCGCCATTCCCTTTGGTCTTGACGCGGCTACCAGCTTCAAAGCTTTTAACGATCAAATGGCCATCAAAAACCGAAAACCACCCAACCTCTTGAACATTGGCAAGATTCAGCAAGTGCCAACGACCGATGGCGGAAGAATTTTTCTGATTTCCGGCGATGTGGACACGCACGATGGCCAGGGCCCCGTTCTGTTTATTTCCCGAGTCGTCATGTCTGCCCAAATGGCCTTGGGCGGCTGGTCGATGACCATCTATCAAGTCAACGTTCCCAAGCAGGTTTATCCGCAGGAAGCCAACACCATCGCGCACATTTACAGCAGCTATAACGTCAATGTCGGGGCCATGCTCGGCATCATCCACGAGGAAATGCGGCAAGTCGAACAGATCACCAACAATTTCATCGATTGGTCCAACAAGCTCATGGAAAGCACCGATCGTTCAACCGCTGGCTTTTCCGACTTTCTCCGCGAAAATACGGTACTCCGCGACACCGAGACTGGCTCTCACGGACGAACCTCCGATGAAGACGCCCAATGGCTTATGAGGACTTTTCCCGGACGATTTGAAGCAGTCCCAGTCAGCCAGTACATAAAGGGAATTGATTTCGACTAGGGTTTTTCGTTTTTCCCAAGCCACATTTTCGGAAGTGCATCGATTTGATTTGAATTTTCAGCCGAGGAAAATGTTTCGGTAAGCCAGGATTACCCAATCACGGGCAGCAGGGAACTGCCTTGATCGGCCAGAGCAAGTTGGCCGCACGCCGCCATCACATCGCGCCCGCGGGAATATCGCGTGAACACAGGAACACCTTTATCGAGCAATATTTTATGAAAGGCAGCTACGCTTTCCGGCGTTGGTTCCGAATACGGAAGCGCGCCCGGGTTCCACGGAATCAAATTCACTTTCACGCGCCCCAGGTCCGTCATCATTTTCGCCACGCGCCGCGCATCCTCGGAAGAATCATTCACTCCGCCCAGCAGCACGTACTCGAAAGTGATGTATTCCCGCGCGCCCCGCGGGAATTTCTTGCAGGCCTCCAGCAGCACGCGCAGCGGATACTTTTTATTGATCGGCATCAGCCTGTCGCGCTGCTCGTCGCACGAAGCATTCAACGAAATCGCCAGCTTGGGCCGCAAAGTTTCCTCGGAGAGGCGTTCGATTCCCGGCACGATTCCGCTGGTCGAAAGCGTGGCATGCCTCGGAGCAATGGCCATTCCCGTGTTGTCCAGCAAAATGCGCAAGGCCGCCAGCACCGCGTCGTAATTCAGCAGCGGCTCGCCTTGCCCCATCAAAACGATATTCGTTCGCGGCGCCAACTGTTCTTTGTGCTCTTCCAGGGGCAGCAACACTTGCGCAAGAATTTCCGCGGCCGTCAGGTTGCGAATCAGCCCGAGCTGCGCCGTCATGCAAAACTGGCAGTCCACCGCGCATCCCGCCTGCGTCGAAATACAAATCGTCTGCCGTCCCTCGCTGGGCATAAACACCGCCTCGACGGAAGCCGCCCGCTGCGGTTTTCTCTTTTCTGTGTTCTCTGTGCTCTCCGTTCCCTCTGTGTTAAGTGTTTTTTCCCCTGTGCCCAAATCAAACAAATAGCGCACCGATCCATCCGCCGAAACAAACCGCTGCTTCACGACAGGCAAGGTGATCGAAGCTTCTTTAGACAGGCGTTCCCGCAATTCCGCCGGCAGATTCGTCATCTGCGCGAGGTCCAATTTCCTCTCCGCATACAGTGCGTGATAGATCTGGCCGCCGCGATACGCAGGCTCGCCCATCGCTACGCACATTTCGCGCAACTCGTCCTTCGATTTTCCCAACAGTTCCATGCAGTCCTTCTGCGAGCCCCGCTCCGTCACTCAGCTCGGCTGAATCACCCTACAGAATATCGTGTTTTGCTGAATAGTTTCTTCTTTGCTGGCAAATCTTCTTCGCTTCGGCGGTATAATTTCATTGCCATGCCAAATCAACTCGCCATCGAAACGCTCTCCATCTCTGCCTGGGTCAAAGGCCTTGCGGCCATCCCCGAGCGCGGCTTCACTCTTGAAAATGTTCAGGATTACATTGTGCGCCATGCCGTGCGCCCCGAGACGCTGGAACAATATATGTTCTTCTCCAAAGGGAATTACACACGCAATCTGATTTTCAAGAACGATCTCTTCGAGTGCATGACGATTTGCTGGGAAATCGGCCAGCACAGCCGTATTCACAATCATCGCGACCAGAATTGCTGGATGTCCGCGCCGATCGGCCGCTTAAAAATCCAGAATTTCAGCGTCGAAGAAAAGGATGCAAGCTGCGGAACGTGCAAAATTGTTCCCACAGAAATCTACGAGATGGACGCCGCACATCCCGTGCACGTCAATCCTCTCGAGCCTGTCCATCAAGTTTTGAATTTGCCTGAGTTCAATCAACGCGCCGTCAGCATACACGTGTATTCCAAGCCCTTTGACACTTGCGAAGTGTATACGCGCGAACGCGGCACCTACGGCGACGTTCCGCTTCACTACACCAGCGAATACGGCAAGCTCCACCGCGACGAAAAGCTGCTCTGATTCTCATAGTGTTTGAGATTCTTACGCTTGGCCGGCTTTGCTGAGCGGCAAAAACGTGCGAATGATGCGCCTGCCATGCAGGTACTCGAGCAGTTTGCGAAAGCCGATGATCAGCAGAAATATCCCTGCCGTCACCCAGAGATCGCCCTGCAAGGCCCCGCTTCCGTCCGCTCCTCTGCCGGGCTGTATCACTCCCGCGGCCATGAGGATGTAAAGAATCGCTTCGATCAGGAAGAGCCCTTCGAAAAATAGGCTCAGCACTCCCAGCACAGTAAAACCCGCGTAGAGATACCCTCCGCCGGGGACTAATAGGGTCCACTTCAGCAGGGCTTTTTCGTTCTTAAACGTCAGCCCGCAACCAAGGCACTGATAATTTCCTTGCGTAAGGGAAGCTCTGCAGTCCGGGCACAACGAAACTATCCCTTGCGCCGCAGTCGCTTCCGCGCGGCTCAACGGCAGGACAGCCGCCAGAATGGCCTTCACTTTTTTTGCGTCTTTGCCCTGAATTCTCCAATAGCGCTCTTTCTGGCCGTTCGCATATTTCAAATCCAGAACTCGGCTGAGCCAGCCTTTTACCTTGGCATCCGATAAATCTCCCCAGCGAACGCTTTTCAGAACGCGTCTCCACTTTCCTCTCGAGGTCACGCCCAAGTGAATGATTCTGAGATTCGTAAGCACCAGAGCGGTCGACGAAATGCTGTAGGCGTAGATGCCCAGAAAAAATTGTTCGAGGGGCGTCACGGGGGCCTGGCAATTTTTCACGATATAGAAAATAGTCTCGTTGGACTCGAGAAGCGCGGGGAGCGTGTCTCTCCACTTTTCTAGCAGGGCTTCCGCTTTTTTGCGGCTGCCATCGGTCTGCCGTCCCTTCGCATCGGTGAAAAGGATGTCTTCGCGAATGGCAAGGCCGTTGCTCGACACCACTCGAGGGATCTGGTCGCTGTAGATCGGCAAGCTGGGGTCCGCCAAGGTTGCCTCCGCATACAAATGACCTGAATGTAGAGGACTCTACCGAGCATGCCTGGCTGGGTCAAGCGATAGAAATCGTGGCTGTACCGAATCGGAGGCCACGTGGCAAACGCCAAACCCCTGTGTCACAATGGAGACTATGCCTACGGCCACGGAAGTCCGTGACATCCAGAAGCACGTGCTAGGGAATGGGCTTGTCGTCATTACCGAGACGATGACGCATGTGCGGTCGGTCTCTGTTGGCGTCTGGATCCGCAACGGCTCGCGCCGCGAAGTGCCGGAAGAAAACGGCCTGGCACACTTCATCGAGCACATGGTGTTCAAAGGCACAGAGCGCCGATCCGCGGAAGCGATTGCCCGCGAAATGGATTCTGTCGGCGGGATGCTGGATGCTTTTACGTCGAAAGAGCAAATCTGCTTCAACGCCAAAGTTCTGGACGAACATTTGCCGATCGCCTTCGATGTAATCGCCGATCTCGTTCTTCGGCCCAAGTTCGATTCCGACGACGTAAAAAAAGAACGCCAGGTGGTTCTTGAAGAAATCAAGATGGACCTGGACAATCCCGAGTATCTCTTGCACGACCTATTCACGCGCGGATTTTGGCCCGAGCATCCGCTGGGGCGGCCGATTCTGGGTACGCCGGAAACTGTCCGCGGATTCAACCGCAAACATCTGGTCGAGCGATTCCGCGACTGGTTCGCGCCGGATCATCTGGTGATCACGGCTGCGGGCAATGTTACGCACGAAAAAGTCTTGGATCTGGTCCAGCGCGAGTTCGGCGAGCTACGCCCCGCGCGCACGCTCGAAGATCACACCGCTCCCCTGACGCAAGCGCCTATTCATCTCGAAACGAAGCGAGACCTCGAGCAAGTCCATCTTTGCATAGGCGTTCCCGCTTTGCCGCTTGGGCACGAAGCGCGTTTTGCGGCCGCAGTGCTGAATAATCTCCTTGGAGGCGGCATGTCTTCGCGCCTCTTTCAAAATATCCGCGAAAAAGAGGGACTGGCGTATGCAGTATTCAGCGAGCTGACGCCTTACTCCGATGCGGGCATGTTCACCGTCTACGCTGGAACCGCGAAAGAAACGGTCGGCCAGGTCATCGATCTCACCATCAAAGAATTTCGCGCCATGAAAGAATCGCCCGTCACCGAAGAGGAGCTAACCCGCGCGAAGAATCATTTGAAAGGTTCGCTGATGCTCTCGTTGGAATCCACGACCTCGCGTATGTCCAATCTTGCGCGCCAGGAACTCTACTTTGGCCGGTTTTATTCGCTGGATGAAATCCTGGCATCGATCGGAAACGTCACGCTAGATGAAGTGCAAGCCCTGGCCCACGATTTCTTCCGCCCCGAGCAAATCGCCGTCACCGTCCTCGGCCCTCTGAACGGCTTCACCCTCGACCGCTCCCGGTTATCCTGTTAAGGGCTTGGCCTGCTAGCGCTCGTTTATCATTCCCTTGTTCTTTCCAAATCATATAGGCTTATAATCCCCGAGCTAAGGTGACGGAGATGTACTGTACAGCCTGCGGCAGCGAAATCGATCCGCAAGGGAAATGCCCGCGCTGCTTGCCGTTCGCGGGTGCCGCGAGTCCTTCCGTGCCTCAAGGCGACGCGTTCTTCCCTCCGAAAATAGCGAAGAGCCCCGGCAATTGGCAGTCTCCGGTGCTCACGGTTATCGCCTTTTTTTGCTTCGGGGTGGTGCTTTTCCTGAACTACCTGAAAGCGCTTCACTGGGCTGGAGTAATGAACCCGGAAGCCGCCGGCTACATGATCGGCGGCGCCATGGTTCCCATCGCGATTGGCCTAGTGGTGATGTATCTGCTCGGAAGGACGCGAACCCGAAAAAGCCATTTTGGCGCAAAGGCGCTTTTGAGCGCGGCCATTGCGCTGGCCGTCACTTTGTTCTCATTCGCGGGAGCGATGACGCACTCTCGTATCAGCCCGGATTCCGATGCCAAACACAAAGCGGGAACCCTGTTGAAAGAGGCAGCGGGAAAACTGCCCGCCAGCGCAAACGTCAACTGGTACGACGGTCCGAGGCGCGATTTTTTTCACGATATTCTGGAGATGAACCAGCGTTACGTCGCGGAAGCTGCCGCGGCGGACAATTCCGCCATCAAAGACCTCTATTCCTCGAAATCGTATGCCGGCCAGGTACACATGCAGAAGGTGGTGACGCAACTCCGCACCGCTCTAGCGATTGATGAAAAATATGCGTCTCTGGGCCCCATCATCAAAAAGATGGAAGACCGCGTAGCGGTCGCAAACGCTTCCGAAAGCGAAAAACAGGAATTCTTAAGAGGATGGCACGAGAGCGTCCAGAAGAGTCTCCGTCCCCGAAATGATGTGATCGAAAAAGAAGAAGCCTGGATGAAGTGCACCATCGAGCTCTACGAATTCGCGATAGCACATACCGGCGACTATTCGATCCGGGACAATAAACTCTATTTCCGCAATAATACGGCGAGAGAATCCTTTACGGCACAACAGACGAAAGCCATTGCGCTGCATAAGGAATTTCTGAAAGCCAAAACCGCCATGGAAGACTCGCGCAAGAGCAAGCTGGACCAGTTGGGCGTTTCTTTGTCGGACCTAACGCCGGCGCAAATGGGAAAAGCAAAGTAGCCTCCAATTCCTGGTTCGCATTTTCCAGCCCATGGTCGTTTGCGATACGCTGACTGAAGGCTGCATCGCTTTCATATTTTCTCATGCACCCATTCTAATCTTTCTTTTTGGATCGAAGAGCAATGACGTTGCGCTGGATCTCGAGAAATGCAGAGGAGTTGCTGTTCCCGAGGCTTTGGCTAGCAGGGAAAATCTGCTCTTGACGCCGTGAGGGCCTGTATTATAATTACGCGTAAGTATGACACGTAAACCTCAGGCGTATGTCGCGGCTTTGCCGCTTTCGGCGGTTCCTGAGCTTAAGGAATGGCTTGCGCCTTTTCTGGGCGGCGCGAAGCCGCGGGGACATGTCGTTATGGTTCGCCTCGGCGATGAGGCCGTGGCGCAGCTCGACCAGCTTGTCGAAGCCGGGCTTTTTGGGAGCCGTTCGGAAGCCGCTGCCTTTTTGGTGGGCGCGGGAATCCAATCGCAGGAGAAGCTCTTCGAGAAAATCGGCAGGCAGAGCGGCGAAATCCAGAAGTTGCGGCGCGAGCTGCGCGAAACGGCCTTGAAAACCTTGCGCACTTCCGCGAAATCAGCGGCGAAGAAGCGCGGAAAGACTTCCTAAACCAGGGCAGCTCCCGAGTCTGCCAAATCCAAACGCAGCGAGGTGAACATGCCAGCCGTAAACGAAACTCAAATCCCTTTCCAACTTTCGGGAGGCACGCAACCACTCATTCTTATTCCCGTGTACGTCTCCGGGCGCGGCCCATACTCCTTCATTTTGGATACGGGCGCAGGTCCGACGCTGGTTTCCAATGAACTGGCCGATACGCTTCAGTTGCCGCGTGGGGAAACGCTGAACGCCAGAGGAGCGGGAGGGGAAGTCGTGTTGGTGCAGAGCGTTGTGCCATCCCTCCACATCGGCGACGAAACTCTCGAAAATGCGGTGGTTTCCATCACCGATCTGAGCTTCATCGGGCGCGCTATCCGTACGCAGGTGGACGGCGATCTCGGCCACAGCGTCCTTCGCCATTTTGTTTTGACGCTGGATTATTCCGCGACTGTTCTTACGCTGGCTCGCTCTTCGACCACCAGCGCCCCGTTGCCCGCACAGTCCATCAACGGGGCGATTCCGTTTCGCCTGGCGCACCCTTCCAAGCCGTTGATCGTTGTCCCTGCGTTTCTCAATGGCCAAGGCCCGTTTGATATTGCGGTGGATACCGGCGCGTCAAGCACGACGCTCTCGTTGGAACTCGCGCAAAGTCTGGGCCTCCCGCTCGAGTCGATCACAGACATTACCGGAGGCGGAGGAAAAGTGCGGGCGTGGAAGAGTCAGGTGGAATCGCTCGCGATTGGTTCCGCCAAGCGCGAAGCTCTGGGTGTCGCCGTTTCTGATTTTCTCAAGCCGCTAAGTCAGGCCATTGGCGTAGAACTTCACGGGATTGCTGGTTACAACTTCCTGCGGCATTTCCGCGTGACGGTGGATTACCCGGCGGAGCTTCTTGGGCTTGATGGAAGGTCATAATTCTCTCGCATGGAAACATCGAACGTGCCCGAAATTGATCCGTAATAAACTTTCGCATTATGGGAAAATCCGATGAAGAGTTGCTTGCCGCGCGCGCGGCGCTGATGTCGCGCGATACCGAGCAGATTGCGCAAATCAAGGGCTACGGCGTAGAGCTCGACAAGAGCCGCAAGATTGATCTTTTATTTTGGGCGCCGGACGAGGCGAAGGCCAAGTTGCTTGTCGAAGCGATGAAGCGAAACGAAATGCCGCCCTTTATGGTTCTCGGGCCGGCTAATGACCAGGAAGCGGACCGGCGCTGGGCGATTCGCTGCAGCATCGCCGCCTCCGTCACGTTCATCACGGCGAAAGACAACATCGAGACGTTTATCCTCTTCGCCGACAAATTCGATTGCGACTATGACGGCTGGGGAACGGCGATCGTCGAAGCCTCCCGCTGAACGATGGCCCGATTCCATGGCGCGATTCATTGGCCGTTGACGCAGCAAGAGCGCTCTGCCATCATTCTCAAATTAGTTTTGACGGAGCGCGGACAAGGCCTTCTGGCTTCCAGTTTTTGCGGGCAGTCGCGCGATTTTTGGCAGTTGCGAGGAGCAACCGATCGGCTTGCGGGTTTCCATACTGGCGTCAGGCAGCTCGGGCAACATTACCTTGCTCGAGACCGAGCGGACCCGACTCCTCGTGGACTGCGGGCTGGGGAAACGCGAAACGCTGGCGCGGCTTGCGGCGATTGAACAAAGCGTCGAGCACATCGACGGGATTCTGATTACCCACGAACATAGCGATCACTGCAACGGGCTTCCGCAAATGCTGGGGCTGTGGAAAGCGCCGCTTTACGTAACGGGGCAGACTTTGGAAGCGCTGCACCGCGCGTTGCCGGACCGGCTGACGAACCGGTTGCGCGGCGTAGAGACAATTCAGGCGGGACAGCATTTCACGATTGGCGATATCGATGTGCATGCGTTTCAAATTCCGCACGATGCGGCCGATCCGATTGGGTTCACGTTTCGCACGAATGGAACGAAAATGGCGCTCGTCACGGATCTGGGCTATATGCCGGAGCTGGTGAAGGTGCATTTGCGGGATGCGGACTGTTTGCTGCTGGAATCGAATCACGATTTGGATATGTTGAAGGTGGGGCCGTATCCGTGGGTGGTGAAGCAGCGCGTGCTTTCGCGGACGGGCCATCTTTCGAATCATGCGGTGAGCGAATATCTTTCCGATCCGGAAGGGTTTGACGCGCGGGCGCGGTTTCTGGTGCTGGCGCATCTTTCGCAGGAAAACAATAATCCGGACCTGGCGCGGCTTTCGGCGGAGGAAGCGCTCGGGCGCCGTCCTGCCGAGTGTGCTTTTCGCGGCGAACTGCTCGTGGCAACACAAGACCGTCCCTTAAAGCCGCTCGAACTCTAACGCACAGGCGCAAGAAAAAGCAGATTCCTCGCTACGCTCGGAATGACAAAATTGGGTAGGGTGGCACGCCCGAAATTTTGCTCGCATCTTTCAGCATTCTCAATTACACTATTTTTGTTCTTGGTAGAGGTGCGGAGGCCATGAGTAGCCGGGCGAGCAGTTCCGATCAGCTTCGGAAGCCGCGGCAAAAGGGGCCAGGTTGTTGTACTCCGCCGAAATCGCAGCGGTAGCTGAAGCCGCTGTGGTTGGGGAACAGGTCTAAGGCCTGTCCACTGTCATCCGATTAGATGGCTGCATTTTATAGGCGGCCAGAGCTAAGCCGGATGGAGCGCTATCGAGAGGCAGCAGCCTCGAGTATTTTCTTCGCGGTTCCTTCCTTTCGTATCGTTCCCTCCAGAAATCATTGGGTTGCATGAATCTTTTTGAACTAACGCGCGCACTGGTTGATATCGAGTCGACGACGAACCGCGAGCAGAAGGTAGCGGACTTTTTGTTCGCGCAACTGTCGGCGCTCGCGGCGCGCACGTCTGGGCGGCTCGAGCGGATGGCGGTCGAGCCGGATCGCGACAATCTCTTTGCCTGCTGGGGCGAGCCGGTGGTGACGCTCTCGACGCACATGGATACGGTGCCGCCGTTTTTTCCGTCGCTGGAAGATGCGGATTTCATCTGGGGACGCGGGTCGTGCGACGCGAAGGGAATTATCGCGGCGATGATGGTTGCCGCGGAACGACTTCTCGATTCCGGCGTGAGCAATTTCGGATTGCTTTTTGTAGTGGGAGAAGAGCGCAACAGCGCCGGGGCGAAAGTTGCGGCCGCAAATCCGCGCGGCGCGCGTTTTTTAATTAACGGGGAGCCCACACAGAATCAACTTGCTCTGGGCACCAAGGGAGTATTGCGCTTCGAAATCACCGCGCAGGGAAAACTGGCGCATTCGGCTTATCCGGAGCTGGGTCACTCGGCGATTCACTCGCTGCTCGACGTCTTGCGGGCGATCCGGTCCATCCCGCTCCCCGAGGACGCGCTGCTCGGCCCTTCCACTCTCAATATCGGGACGATCGCTGGCGGACGAGCGCCGAATGTCGTCGCCGATCACGCGCAAGCAGAAATCATGTTTCGCACCGTGGGCGAGCCGGCGGCAATTCGCGAAGCAGTGCTCGCTGCCGCAGCGGGGCGCGCGGAAGCGCGCGAGGTGTTGCACACGCCTGCTCTGCGGCTTTCGGCGTTTGACGGACTGCCTACGAGTGTCGTCGCGTTCGCCACGGATATTCCCACGTTCAACGGCGCGTGGGGAGAGCCGTTTTTGATTGGCCCGGGAAGCATTCATCTGGCGCACACCGCGGAAGAGCGTATTCCAAAGAAGCAGTTGTCGGAGGCGGTGGAAATTTACGCGCGGATGGTCAAACAACTTCAGGCGACGGGAGCGGCGCGCGCATGAGCCAAGGGCTTGCCATCGTGGGCTACGGAAAGATGGGAAAGCTGATCGAGCGGTTCGCGCCGGAATATGGCTTTGAGGTGCGCGCGAAATTCAGCGGCGGCGAAAATCCGGGCGGGACGGGACTGTCGCACGAAACATTGCGCGGAATTGATGTGGCGGTGGAGTTCACGACGCCGGTGGCGGCGCCGGTAAATGTGCGGCGGCTGGCCGTGCTTGGAGTGAACTGCGTCGCCGGAACGACGGGCTGGTTCGAGCAGCTTGGCGCCGCGCGCGAAGCAGTGGAGCACGCCCAAACGGGGCTGGTGTGGGCGGCGAATTTTTCGGTGGGCATGAATATTTTTATGGAGACGGTGGCGAGGGCGGCCGCGCTGTTTGCGAAACATGAGGAATACGAAGCGTGGGGCTGGGAGATTCATCATTCGGCGAAGAAAGATGCGCCGAGCGGCACGCTGAAAATACTGGCCGAAGAAATGCGCGCGGCGGGTTACACGCGGCCGGTGGGGCTCAGCTCCAATCGCGCGGGGGCGATTCCGGGCACGCACGAGATCGGTTTTGACTCCGCCGCGGACACGATCACGCTGCGGCATACGGCGAGGAGCCGCGAGGGATTTGCGCGCGGAGCGTTGCAGGCGGCGCGATGGGTGGCAGGGAAAAAGGGATTTTACGAGTTTAAGGACATCCTCGGCAAATTGAATTGAGGATCTCGAAAACGGCGGGGTATGCGCTGCGCTTACGGTTTTGGGCAGTACGACGTTTAGATAGAGAGGGAGAAACACCATGTTTACAGGCACAGGAACGGCGCTCGTGACTCCATTTCGGCGGGATGGTTCGCTTGATGAACCCACGCTGCGGGCGCTGATTAAGCGGCAGATCGATGCGGGAATCGACTTTCTGGTGCCGTGCGGCACGACGGGAGAAAGCCCGACGCTGACGCACGAAGAACATTTGCGCGTGGTCGAGATTACCGTGGAGGTGGCGAACGGGCGCGTGCCGGTGCTTGCCGGCGCGGGCGGCTACAACACTGCCGAGGTGATTGCGCTGGCGCGGGAACTTGCGGAAATTGGGGCGGACGGAATTCTTTCCGTGACGCCGTATTACAACAAGCCGACGCAGGAAGGGCTTTATCAGCACTACAAGGCGATCGCGGAAGCGATTACGCTGCCGATTGTTGTCTATAGCGTGCAGGGGCGGACAGGCGTGAACGTGGAGCCGGCGACGGTGCGGCGGCTTGCGACGATTGAAAACATTGTGGGCATCAAGGAAGCTTCGGGAAATATTTCGCAGATGGCCGCGATTCTGAACGCGGTGCCGGAGGAGTTCAACGTGCTCAGCGGCGACGACGCGATCACGCTGCCGTTGATTGCGCTCGGCGGGCGCGGCGTGATTTCTGTGGTATCGAACGAGATTCCGGCGGAAATGATGCGGCTGACGCGGCTGGCGATGGATTGCGATTTCGACGCGGCGCGGCGGGTTCACCGGCGCGTGCATGCGTTGATGGAAGTGAATTTTGTGGAGTCGAATCCGATTCCTGTGAAGGCGGCGATGGCGCAGATGGGTTTGCTGGAGCCGGTGTGGCGGCTGCCGCTCGTGGCGCCGAAAACGGAGAGCGAGGCGCGGATTCGCGGCGTGTTGGAATCGCTGGAGTTGATTCCGGCGCATGCGGCGACGTCGCCGGATGAGAGAGTGCATGCTGCCGCAGCAAGTTGAAAAGCTTTTTGACGAGCCTCCTGCTCAGTACAGCGAAGAACATTTCCGGCTCTTCGGTGAATTTAAAGAGGGGTTGAATCGCGGGGAAGTGCGGGCGGCGCAGCCGGATGCGGCCTCGGCGACGGGCTGGCGCGTCAACGCTTGGGTGAAAAAAGGGATTCTGCTGGGATTTCGGATGGGTGCGATCGTGGATATGTCGGTGGATGCGGTGCGGCAGCCGTTCATTGATAAATCGACTTATCCTGTACGGGCGGTTACGGTCGGCGATGGGATTCGCATTGTGCCGGGCGGATCGAGTATTCGCGATGGGTCTTATATCGGGCGCGGCGTGGTGTGCATGCCGCCGATGTTTGTGAATGTGGGGGCGTACGTGGGCGAGGGGACGATGATCGACTCGCACGCGCTGGTCGGGAGCTGCGCGCAGATCGGGCGCAATTGTCATATTTCCGCGGGATCGCAGATTGGCGGGGTGCTCGAGCCAGTCGGCGCAATGCCGGTGATTATTGAAGACGAAGTGCTGGTGGGAGGAAATTCGGGAGTTTATGAAGGAACAGTGGTGAAGCGGCGCGCGGTACTGGGGACCGGTACGATTTTGAACCGCTCGATTCCCGTCTACGATCTCGTGCGCGATGCGGTGTATACGGCGAGCGAGGCGTCTCCGCTCGCCATCCCGGAGGAAGCCATCGTCGTTCCCGGCTCGCGCGCCGTCACGCATCCGGCGGGCGTGAAGCATGGCCTCAGCCTGCAATGTGCCGTGATCGTGAAATATCGCGACGAAAAAACGGATTCGCGGATTCAACTCGAGGATCTTTTGCGCTAGGCGTCTAGCGTGACAGCACTTGCTCGAAAAATTCGAGGGCGCGGGGATCGTTGGATTGCCCGAGCCAGAACATGGCTTGTTTCCGCACTTCGCGGTTGCGGTTGGTTTTGGCGACTTCGATGAGCTTGGGAACGCCTTCGTCCTTGGGCATTTGGCTGAGCGCGAAGACGGCTTTCTTTTTCACTTCGGTGTCGGGATCGTTGTCGATGGCACCGGTGATGGCACCCATGGCTTTTTGTCCCGCTTTTTGCGCGAGCCAAAAGAGCGCCTGGCAGCGGACGTGCGAGCTTTCGTCTTCTTTGGCCATGCGGATCATTTCATTCAGCGCTTCGGGTTCGTGGCTCACGGAGAGTGCGAAGGCTACTTGCGAGCGAACTTCGGGGCTGGGATCGCTCTTTGCCATTTTTTGCAGCAACTGCTCGCCGAATTTACCGCGCCCTGCGCCTAGCCAGAAAGTTGCGTGCTTGCGAAGCTGCTCCGGCTGACCGGCGGCAACGAAGGACTCGAACGCGCGGTCGGAGGACGAGTCGGCGTGAAGCGCAATCGCCGTTAAGGCGCCCTGGCCAATTTCGTGTTCGCCGTGGCCCTCGAATGTGGATTTGCGGACGAAGTCGGTGAGGAGCGCCACGCTTTCTGCTGGCTTCACGCCGGTGAGCCACATAAAGGGAAGGCCGCCTGCGTCCAACGTGCAATCTTCGGAGGCTTGCCGGATGCGCATCACTTGTTTGCCTTCGAGGCGGAAAAGGACGACCAATTGGCGTGAACCCTCGAGTTGAACGGTTCCGGTTTCTCCGCCATTTTTCGAACCTGAGCTCGTAAAACCGTTCTCTTTTTCGAGGCGGCAGGTTCCGCAGGTGCCGTAGCCGTCGTTGAAGTTTCCGCAGCAGACGGTGCGGTCGCCAGGGATTTCCGCGACGCTGTAACCGACCCACTCGGGCTTGTCCGCTTGCGCTTCGAGAGCGCGAAAAGTGTCTGCAAGCGAGCCGCTCAACGGCCGCGTTTCCATTTTTGCGTTAACCACCTGCGGCGTTTCCGCGCCCGCGCCTTTCGGAAGCACAAACATTCCGCTCGCAATCACCAACGCCACAGCCAGGCTTTTCGGTCCCCTCGAAGTGCGATTGATCTTGGCCATTGTTCACCCTTTCACAATTCGCTTCATCGAATTCAATCACGGGTCACCAGTCACGAGTCACTAATCACCAGTCACTTCCGCTACTTCTGCAAAATCTCCATCAAGTAGTCGTTGCCTTCTTTCGAATTCATGATGGCCAGTTTGGACACGGCGGTCTTTTTCAGCTGCGGATCTTTTTCGCCCCGCGCGATGGTCACGAGCGCGTGCGCATTGCCTTGAATGAAGAGCGCGTTGAGCACCGCCTCTTTATTCTCGCGGTCGGTTTCTTTCGCATAAATCGCCAGCAGCGCTTCTTTGGAATCGGCCGAGCCGATTAGGCCCAGATTACGAATCGCGGCGCGGCGAACTTCCGCGTCCTTCTCCCCTTGCGCCGCTTCTGCAAGGAATTTTGCATCGCCCGAGAGGAAGAACGCCTGCAGGATGTCCTTTTTCACTTCAAGCGTCGTCTCCATCTTGTAGAGCTGCCGCAATTCTTCCGGCGCGTGAACGATTCCTAGCTGGCGGATGGCTTCGGCGCGGAGTGAGGGGTCTTTTTCGCTCTTGGCGGCGGCAAACAAGTGCTCCTTGTCGCCCGCGATCATATAAGCGCGAATAATGGCGCGTTTCACGGAAGCATCGTTCGAGGATGCGTAAATCGTGGCCAGTGTTTGCCGCGACTCTTGACCGCCGGACATTCCCAGATACTCGATAGCTTTGCGTTGCAAGTCTGGATTGCTCTGGCCTTTCGCGATCTTTGCCAGCACCTCGCGGGATTGCGAAGAGCCGTTTTGCATCAGCAGGAAGAGCGCCTTGGATTTAAGCTTTGGACTCGCTGGTCCATTCAGGAAGCCTTCCACCTTAGGCACGCCTTGTTCAGGGGCGCTCTGCATGATCCCCTGGAGCGCAAGTATTTTCAGTTCTTCATCGTCCTGGTTGTCGGGATTTGAGGGATGTCCGGTGGACTGCCGCACTTCGATCTCAAGTGCTTTCGCATCTTTTATCCATCGGCTCTGCGCGTACTTCTTCTCGAGATCGGCAATCGTTGCCAGCGCGGAGTCTCTTTTCCCCAATTTATTTTCCGCGTACGCCTTCCAATACATCGCGGCGTCGGTCTGCGGCCCACTCATCGATGCCAGTTCACTGAATTTGTCGGCGGCGCGATCATAGCGGTCCTCATCGAGAGCTTCGCGGCCCTCGCTGTAGAGTTCATCGAGGCGTTCAAGGCGCTCCTGTTCGCGATCGCGCTTTTCCTGTTCGCGGTCACGGGCTTCTTGCTCGCGGTCGCGTTTCTCTTGCTCGCGATCCCGAGCCTCCTGGTCGCGGTCGGCGCTGCTCTGTTCCTGCCACGTCTCCGTGGCCGTAGTCGCGGTCCCGTGCGCCACCGCAGGCTTTGCCATCCACGGCGCGATCACCAGAGCCGTTGTGATCGTGCAAATCTTCACCGCTCTGCTTGTACGTTCTCCGATGCTCATGCTTTGTTCCTCTCTCCTGCTTTCGATTCTTTCGCCGTCGGCGCGGAATTCGGTGTGTTCCGCTTTTCTTCCAATTCCTTGCCGACCACTCGAACTTTGAACAAAATGCCGTGCGCTTCGATGCGCTTCTGCAGCGACTCCAGTTTCGCCGGCGTAATTTCCTGCGGGCTGTGGGCAACATCCATCAACACGCGCTCGAGGTCATCCAGAACGTCGGCCAGGGCCGCATCGCCATTCTGCTGCGCCGTTTCGCGGTATAAGCGGTTGGCGTCCAGCAGGTCTTCCGCGCGTTGCTGCTCCGCGGCGATATTGATTTGTTTCGTTCGGGAAGCCGGCGGCGTGGCGTTCGCCAGTTCCATCAGCACCATTTCTGATTTTCCCAGGTGGTCGCCCACCGCCACGATGAGCACGCGTTCCCGCACTTGCGCCACGCTGGCTGCCGGCGTTCCGGAGTCTCTCGGCTTTGACCAGCGGCCCGCGATGAACGCGGCGAGAACGGCGGCCGCCACGGCTCCAATAACTACCCATCGGCGCGGCTCGAACCACGCACGCCACCCGCGTCCCGCTCTTTCCGGGAGCCGCGGCGCAATTTGCTGCCACACCGCGCGTCCGTACTCCGGCCCTCGCTCGGGGACTGGCAAATGGTCCAGCGCATTGAGAACCGCATCGATACGGTCGAGCTCCGCACGGCATGCAGTGCAACCGGTCAAATGCGCGGCAATGGCTTCGCGTTGCGTAGGCTCCCCCTCTCGATAAGCGATCAGTTCTTCTTCTGTCAGATGTTTCATAGTTCTGTTCCCCTGGGTTCTGGCGCCGCTGCCACGGCTTTTGCCTGCAGGGCGCCTCGCGCCCCTACGTAGGGCTCCAGCGCCCGTCGTAATTTCTGCACGGAGCGAAAAACCGTGTTCTTGGCCGCGCTTGTCGTCGATTTCAGCACTGCCGCAATTTCTTCAATCGCGCAACCTTCCCAATGGCGCATAACGAACGCCGTGCGCTCCGATGAACTCAAATCTTCCAGTGCCTCTTCCATCTTCTTGCGCAGCTCGGTGTTGCCTGCGAGGCGGTCCGGAGTGGGCCGCTCGTCGGGAACCAAATCCAGAGGATCCTGCTCAGTTTCTTCCGCCAAGGCACTTGGCGTTTGCCGCCGCGCATCTTCGTTGCGTTTTTGGCGCATACGGTCGATCGCGTAATTGGCGGCGATGCGATACGCCCAGGTGCCGAAATTCGCGCGTGACCCGAATTGGCCGAGGTTACGATAGGCACGCAAAAAAGCTTCTTGACCCACTTCCTCGGCGTCGTGCTCATTTCCGGTCATGCGGTACGCCAGGCGAAAGAGCTGCTGGCTGTGGCGCTCGACCAACCCGCGGAATGCATCGCGCTCGCCCGCCAACGTGCGCTCAACGGCGATGGCATCGCTTTGACGGGCCGCGCTCTGGAGGGCCTCGCGGTCTTGGGTGCTGCCGGCGCTTTCGCTCATCCGAATCATTAGACTGGAATAAGGGCTTGCGGTTAGGTCAGTTTACAGCGTTATGAGTGCGAGTTTAGGACAAGCGCAGCGCGCAGTAGGACCAACTCAGCGCTTCCTTCGGCTTCAATCGGGGCGGCTCGTCGCTTAGGAAGACACGGCAGAAGGCGCCATCTACGAGCCAGCTGCTTGCGCGCCGATGTTGCCGCGGAGGCCGAGCGCATCGGCTTCTTCGCGCATCGCGGAGATGCAAAAGCCGATGTGCTCTTCAAGCGGGAGGCCGAGCTCTTCGGCGCCTTTGCGGACATCTTCGCGGCTGACGCCTTTCGCGAAGGCTTTGTCTTTGAGGCGGCGCTTCACGGAATCGACTTCGAGATCGAGGATGCTCTTGGACGGGCGCACATACGAACAAGCCGTGAGAAAGCCGGCGAGCTCGTCGCAAGCAAAAAGCGTGTGCTCGAGCGGCGACTGGCGGACAACGCCTGAGTAGTCGGCGTGCGAGAGGATAGCGCGGACGATTTCTTCGGAGTAGCCGCGCTCGCGCAGAATTTTCGCGCCTTCCGCGGGATGCTCCTTGTCGGGAGAGTGCTCATGGTTGGGCCAGCGCTCGTAATCGAAATCGTGGAGGAGCGCGGCTAGCCCCCAGGTTTCTTCATCAGCGCCCTGCTTGCGGGCATAGGCGCGGACGCAGGCATCGACGGCCAGCATGTGTTTGCGCAGGCTCTCCGATTCGGTAAATTCGCACAGCAACTTCCAGGCATCATCGCGTGTGGGCATGCGTTTCTCCAGATTGGGAGCCAGTAGTATAACGGACGAGGAAGTGACTCGTGGAGAGGGAGTAGTAAAAAAGGCGCGAGTCGAGGGGAAACCCCTATTCGGGTGTTTTGCGCAAAGTGTGTGGAAGAAGCGGAACTGGCGTTCAGCCTGTCGTTCTCGCGAGTCGTTCGCCGAAATAGTCTTTCCAGCTATCTGGAAGGGCAGCTACCTGAAGGGCGCGGCGGAGAGAGGCAATGTCTTCCTTGTCGAATCGTTTCGTGATGTAGAGACGAGTGATTTCCGAGACCGGGACGGCGTTTGGATCTTGCGCAATGCGGTGGATTTCGTCGCCGACGCCGACTTCGCCTTCGCGCGTCACGGCAAGGTAGTAACCAAAACGGCCGCTAAGTAGGAAGTGTTTGACCATGTCGTCGGAACCGAAGCGGATGCCGAGTTTGTAACAAGGAAGGCGCGGCTGCGTGACGACGAACTCGGCGGAGCCAACGGAGAAGCGGTCGCCGAGATGGACGGACTCTTCCGGCAGACCTTCGGTGGTGAAGTTTTCTCCAAAGATGGCCGTGGGGATGTCGCGACCGGGCAATTCTTTTTTCCAAAAGGCGTAGTGCTCGACGGGGTAGCAGTAGACGGCCTTGTACGCGCCACCATGCACTGTGAGATCGGCTTGGCGGTCGCCATCCAAATTAAGAGTCCGCACCGCTACGCGGCCTTCGACGGGTTCTTTGAAGATGCCAGTGGTGACGGTGTGCCCGTGCCAGAGCACATCCCGCGGCAAGCCGACGTTCACAGAGACCAACCTCATCTGGCGCACCCCTTCCAAGGAGCAGCGTATACGTGAAAAAGGATTGGATGCGGCAGTGACGGAATGGATTGGAGCAAATCACCTGGGTTTGGAGATGAGCAATTCCATCTCGTCGAGGGAGCGGGGCCAGTCTTCGCGGAGGAGGCGGGAGAGGGCGCGGTCAGCCAGGAGCTTGCCGTTGGTCTGACAGGTTGGGCAATAGTTGGTTTCGTTCGAGGCGTAACGGATGCGCTGGATTTTGGTGCCACAGCGGGGGCAGGGAAGTTTGTAGCGGCCATGGGCGGCCATTCCTTCGCGGAAGGCGGTGACTTTTTTGGGGAATTTGCCGGCGGCTTCGGCACGCAGGTGATCGGTCCACGTGGTGAGGCTGAAGCGGATGGCTTCGAAGAGGCGCTTGATTTCGGGGACCGAAAGTTTTTGCGTGAGCGCGAGGGGCGAGAGTTTGGCTTCCCAGAGGATTTCGTCAGAGTAAGCGTTGCCGATGCCGCTGAAGAGGCGCGGGTCGGTAAGAGCGCGCTTGAGGGTGTGGTTGGCGGAGAGAAGAGCGGCGGCGAACTGCTCGGGTGTGGCTTCGAGGACCTCGAGGCCGCCCGGATCGAGCGAGCGAAGGCCGGATTCGCCAAGAACGACGTGCAAGGAGGCGCGCTTTTGCGAGCCGGCTTCGGTCCAGAGCAGGGAACCATTGGAAAAGTCTAACGCAGCGAGACCACGAGGCGGCGAGACTTTGACGCGGCTGGGTTTGGCGCCGAGCGGATGCCAGTGGAGGCGTCCGGCGATCATCAGATGGAGGACCAGCCAGAGATCGTGTTCCAAGCCGATACAGATACGCTTACCGAGGCGGCGGAGTTGTACCACTTTTTTGCGGTGGGCGTCGGAGAGAGGCGGGTCTGCTGTGCGAAGAAGGAAAGGACTGACGACGCGGACAGTTTCGAGAGTCTGGCCGAGGATGCGCGATTCCAGGGCTTCGAGGTAGACAGTGATGTCTGGGAATTCCGACATAGCAACTCCAGGCTGGATAACCCTGCCGAGCGTATACGACATCCTACAACAGAGGGAGTGTTCTTGTGGCGAAGGCGACACTAACGGAGCGATGGTTTGTGGAACGGACCACAACAGATTGTGGCATTCGGGAAAAAAGAGACGCGGACTGTCCAAAGGGACAGCGAAAAGTTTTCGTAGAGATGCAGCAAAATAATCTGCATATACAAAAATAGTTCAAAAATACTCTTGACAGAAAATGGCGATACGCACGATACTCCGGTCGCGCCAGTTTTCTGCCTTCCCCTGAACCACGTTCCGGGGTTCCCCCCACTATCCGCAGCCGCACAAAGTCAGCGAGGAGTATCGGTGTCGGCACAAACAACAGAGAAAGAAGCCATGCATTCGTTCGAAATGGATAGGGAAGTCATTCGCTGCAAGACTTGCGGTCTCGTCCAGTACCGGACGCGCACAGGAAACTGCCGCCGTTGTGTGCGCGCCTTGCCTCAGCGTTTGGAATTCCTGATTCCTCCACCGGCACCTCCGGAGGAAGCAACCGCTGAACCCACATCCGAAAAGTTCGCCAACCAACAGACGGTCGAGAACATCGGCCAGCGCATTCGCCAGCTGCGCGAATCGCGCGCGATGACCCAGAGCCAGCTACAGTCGCGCTCAAAGGTGTCGCGCTCCTACTTGTCCCGCATTGAAAGCGGCCAGATGACGCCGAGCCTCGGCACGCTGGAGAAAATCTCCGAGGCGCTGAATGTTGGCTTGAACCGATTTTTTATCCCGGAATCCGACGGCGAGGCGTTGCTCGAGGATCCGTTCATCCAGGGATTGCGCCCGTTCCTGCGCCAGTTGGATTGGGAACAGTGGCAGTCCATTTTGAAGAGGCTGCAGGCGATCAGCGATCACGTCCATGCAGCACCGGTTACTCTCCGCCCTATCGGTAATCCGGCACGGATGCCGCAGCCCGCGCCGGCAAATGGCAATGGCAACGGACATAATGGACATATCGGTGCCGGCCATTCGAATGGGCATGCGATTTCGCATTCCCATGGGCAGCCGCAGGGTTATGTGTTGCGGCGGCCAGGGACGGGACCAGTGTTTCAACGGCCGGTGGCACGGTAAGTTTTTCGGTTCGAGAGCAGAGCACAATTTAGCGCGGTGTGACTGTGAGAGGTCACACCGCGCTTTTTTCTTTCTTGACGTCCTAGGGCGTCTCCGAGCCGCTTCGCAAATTCCTGCACATCTCAAGGCGGGCCCTTTTTGCTTGACGCCAACTTCCACCTTCTTCCAACGTAGTCTACTGGGAAAAGGGAGAGAGTGATTGCTCAAGCTCCCCCAGTGCTTTGTCGTTATTGACTGTCAGTTTTTTGAGTGGCGGATAAACTGCACAGCCTGCCGTCCGTTAGGGTCTGTCTCGGTCTTTGTTGCTGAACGGAGGCGCAGCCAATAGGCATTCGTGTCTGCATCAAAAAGGAAATTCCAGACAAAGATTCCTCCAAAGTGCGGGCTTGTACGGCTGACGTCGTCTAACGCCTGCAACAGAAGTGCTCTTGCTGGGACGTTTGCGCCACCGATAGTAAGCGTCGCTTCCTGCAACGGGTCGCTGGACAGACCAATCGTTCCCAACTTAACCCTGACGCCGCTCGTCGCGGCGAGAGTGTCCACGATTAGCTGAAGTGTTGCTGTCGCATCACGTTGTTGCACGGGTACAGTAATCGGGGTATCGAGCAAAGCGTTCACGGGTTCATCTTTTCCCGATTCATCTCTTCTCGATACACCAATAACTGCGTATCTCCCGTCCGTCTCCTCTCGAACTGCGAATTTACCTGGATTGCCGCTCGAATTGTAGTCCGCGACGAGCTTCTCCAGAACCTGTACCTCGGTGTTCCCCGATGAAGGTTCGGGGAAACTGCTCCGGAACAATCCACCCGATACTCTCACCACGCCTTTGGCATTCGGGTGGTTCGCCCGCCACGTCGGGTCTGTGGCATCAACCAAATCGAATTGGCTGCGATATGGTGGGTCCTCGTAATCGACTGTCCAGCCGTACTCTTGGCTGATTGCTTCAACGGCTTGCGCCAGGGGCCTTGGGAAATTTGCTGTGAGTGTTCCCGTATTCCCGTTGTGCTGGACAACTGCGGCGTCCATGAAGGACGACTTCGAGGCTGTCTGTGCGAAAGGCAGCGAAGGAACGCTAATCAGGAAACAAAAAGCCAGCATCCGCCTCATGTTGCTTGGCCTCCTTCGCTATTATCACCAAGTTTTTGGTTAAGAATGCGGATTAATCGCGAATGACGGAGACTTTGGCGGCGGGGACTTCGAGGCGCATGAGGCGATGAGCGGAGTCGAGGTAGAGGTCGACTTCGAGGTCGGAGGTGGTGACGCGGAAGCCTTCGTAGGATTTTCCGTCGAGGGTGGCGGAGCCGGTGGATTCAGCGGTGACGGTGCCGGGCATGAGTTCTTGTGGGATGAGGACGGAGAAAGTCTGCGGGCCGCGTTTGGACCAATTGTAGAGGCGTGCGAGGACGGCGTACTGGTGGTAAAGATTATTGTCCAGGACGGCGATGAGCGGCGTGTCGAACGTGAAGGTCTGATCGAAGGGGTGAGCGCCCTGCATTTGTAGAGTCATTTTCGCCAAGCCGTTGGTGAAGAGGAAGCGGGCACTGTTGGTTTTTTCCGCTTGCGAGGTCCACTCGTAGCTGATGGGGGCGCCATCGGGTTGCAGCGTAAGAGAGCCGGAGACTTTGCTGGCTGGACCGTTGGACGTCTTGATGTCTGCGTTGCCTTTTGCGAGCCAGCCGCCGCCGGACGGCGTGATTTCGAACTCTTCGTGGCCAACGGTTTGGCCGTCGAGCTTGATAGTGAGTTTGCCGTTGTCTTGGGCGAAGACAGACGAGCCTGGCGCGGAGGCATTCTTTTTTTGGTCAGCGACACCGGCGACAGCGGACGCAAGAATCAGAGCCACGCTCAGGGAAAGAGCGAAACTTGGCCAAGCTCCGGAAATTTTCCTTGCCATGGAAACCCCCTTCGAAGCAAACCACGAAACCCGACGCAAAATTTGTGGAGAAGAGATCTCCGAGGACTATTCTAACGAAGGCCAATCAGGAATTTGGTTTTTCGACGACGAGATGTGCTTCGCCGCCACCTGCCAGGACAATGCCGCACCGAAGGATTTCGGCGACGACCTGCGTCGGATCACCGGAGCTGTCCACCCGGAAATCCGCAAGCTGATACGAGGGAAGACGCTGCGCATGAAGCGAGCGAAAGCTGGTTTCGTCGCGAAACAGCGGACGGCCTGTCATGGTCATGCAGCGCGAAAGCAAAAGCTCGATCGGCGAATCGAGCCAGAGAACGGGAACGCCGGCGCTGCGCAAAAATTCAGGACAGCCGGGCTGGGCATACGTGCCACCGCCGAGCGCCAGGACGGTGGGCTCCTTCATTTCAGCTGCGCGGCCCAAGGCGGCGCGCAATTGATCGGCTTCGATCTGACGAAACGCGGGTTCGCCCACGCGCTCGAAAATTTGCGGAATGGCCAGTCCGGCGGATTGCTCGATGCGTTCATCCAAATCGACGAAACGCCACGCGAGCTGCCGGGCGAGAAGAGTGCCGACAGTCGTCTTGCCCGAACCCATGAAGCCCGCAAGGCAGATAACTTGGGCGCGCGCGGAAGGACCACGCAAAGGAGGCGGTTGAGTCACAGTTCTATGCAGAGCGCGGCCACCTGGGGCCGATTCATCCGAAGCGCGGAAATTAATCGCGCCTCATGATGCGGATTGTACCACTGTAGGAGGAGAGTTCGACTTTCGCGAGGCCCATGCCGATGGTGCCGAAGAGCCCGTGAGTGTACTTGGAAATGCTGTGCTTCACGCCATGCGAGTCGGGCTTGAGAAACGCGGAGGCTTGGTTATCGACCGTGCCAGTGGCGGTTTGCGCCTTAAGGTCAAAAGAATCGGTGCTGGAGAAGCGCACCTCGACCAGCCCTTTGCCGCTCTTCATGGAATACAAGCCGGTGCGCACGAAGTCTCCGTCGAAGAGAATGTTTCCCGTGGTCGTCATGAGGTTTACGTTGTTCAGTTGCGGCTGAAGAATCTGCGCGTTGCCGCCAATCGAGCTGAAATCGAGTTTGCCGGCGCATTGCGTACAAACCAGCGAGCCGCCGGTGGTCTTCACAATAATGTAGCCAGAGACTTCCTTTAGGTGAACGTCACCAGCATAGCTCTCTAATTTCATGTCGCCCATGACTTGCTCGACATAAATCAGGCCAGTCTCGGTCTTGAGCTGGAGTTCGGTTTCTTCCGGAACGGTGAGCTGTAAATTGGCTTGGAGTTCCGAAGGCTGCGCGGGCGGATCGAGCACAGAACCCTGCTGGATGCTGGCCGTGACGTCAATGCGGTCGCCCACTTGCTCGATCTCGAAAGCAATCTTGTTGGAAGACTGGGTGCCGACGACATCCACTTCGGCATTTTTCCACGACTTGACCTCAATGCGGCCATTCGCGACGTTGTGAATAACAACGACAGGCTTCCCGGTGACGCTGAATTGCTTTTCAATCCGCTGGCCGCTGCCGGCGGCGCGAGCCGGTGCGGTGCTCCCGAGCAAAAATCCAGCGCCGAGGACCGCGAAGAGGCTCCGCATTGTCCAAGAACCCGGCCGGGCCGGGCTGATCCCCATCAGTCGAAGGCACATGTCAGTTTATGCTCCTTCCGCGCTCAATCATCGCGGACAGTAATTCTGCTTTTTGCTGGTAGGCCGCAGACAAATATTCGCGGGTGAGTTCGTCCTGCGGATTATCTTTCAGGTGCCGCTCACAGTCAGCAATAAACTCGTTCACTTTTTTCAGATTGTCGCGCAAGGAAGCGTCCACTGGGGACCTGCTCGCGAGAATCATGCCGGTGGCCACCGGTTCCTGATCATTCAAGGCCTGGGCCGTGCCAGCAAACTCTCCGGTTGGCTGTGTAGCCGGTATCTCCGGCGTGCGAGGAGCTGGCTCGGTCGCCGCTGTGGTGACGGGCGGCGCTGGAGGAACGGACTTGTCGCTGCGAATTTGGAAAACAGCTGCTGCGACGATAAGGATGCCAACCATGGCGGTGGCTAGAACGCGGTTGCTGAAATACGCGTGGATCGATTGCCACCAGGAAACCGGCTCGGCGGGAATGACATCTTCAGGAGTACGGATGATGCCTTCCGCTTCCAATTGGGCGCGAAGAGAAATCCAAACTCGATCAGGGGGCGTCGCTTCCGCAGGCAACTTGTTTGCCGCGTCGACGAGGCTGATCAGGTCCGCCACGTAATTACGGCAATCGCGGCATTCGGCCAGATGCGCGCGTGCTTCCTGCGGGAGTGGCTCGAGCCCTTCCTGTTCCAGAACTAGTTCAATGTCTTTGCACTGCATGGCACTTCGCTCCGCGGCTAAAGACCTGGTAGCCTTCCCGCTCGACTGGTACTTTGCCTAGTAAGACGCTTCCTCGGGTCAGACGGTTGGCTACATTCTAGCTCAATCGCCAAACCCAGCCTGCGTTTTTGCAGCGTGACGTTCTGCTCGAGCCTGATCGCGCAAGTCTTCCTGAAGCAGTTCGCGCAGACGCGTCCTCGCTTTGTGCAACTGCGACTTCGAATTGCCTACCGAACATCCCATGATGCCTGCAATCTCGTTGTGCTCGAAACCCTGTACATCGTGCAACACAAAAACCGTTCGATACCCGGGTGGAAGTTTCTCGATCGAGCGTTCGAGATTGACCCGGTCCACCGCTCCGCTGAGCCGCAAGTCCGGCGCGCCGATATCTTTTCTTGGGCCGCCAGTCTCTTCATCGGGTTCCGTCGTTTCTTCAAGGGAAGCCGCAGGGAGCGTCTTCTTGCGCAGGCGCATCAGGACCACGTTGACCGTCATCCTGTGCAGCCAAGTGGAAAATGCCGACTCGCCACGGAAGGTTCCGATCTTGCGAAAGAGCTGCAGAAACGCTTCCTGCATCAAGTCTTCCGCGTCGGAGGGGTTCCCTACCATCCTGAGGCATAGGGCGTAAACACGGCGGCTATGAAGCTGGTACAAATGCTCAAAAGCCGCTGCATCTCCGGCCTGGGCCAGACGGATAACTTCCGCTTCAGTCGCCGATTTAGGGGACTGAGACGCATTCACCCTATTAGGCGTTTGAAGAGCTGTCGACACACTGGGCTCGCTTGGTCGGTTCCGGGCCAACGGTCCAATTGCGGCGCATCCAACGGTTCGGATGCTCCGAATCCCTCCTTGAGTTGTCCTAGCAAAAAGGACTGTTCTTAAACAGACACGCGGCGACAGCATCTTATTCCCAGGCTATTGGAACCTAGGGGGCCGGCCTTGCGGCTGAAGAGTCTATTCTCCCCCAATAGGGATGGCGCGTCTATGGCGTAGGAAGCGCTGGCTAAGGGTCATCTTCTTGGGCTTGGACACACCCATCTGAGTACAAACGGTCGTCTGAAAAGCCTCTAACTCGCTATCGGGGAGGGCCATAAGGAAGGATTTCAACAGCACAATCGCCTCCCGGAGGCATGTATTCAGGTCGTAATGGGCAGCGTCCACTGCTTGCCATTCCGCACCGCAATCCTCCGAGTTAGTGCTGGCGATCTCGGCCGCGGCGGCGCAAAAATCATGATCGAGATCATCCACCATCTCACCAAGAGTGCTGATTTTGTAAAGAAACTGATAGCGTTCGCTCAACAGTACGCGGCAAAACAGGCTGTTGCGCAGCGCGGCGCGCTGGCCTCTCGCGCCCTGGAAATTGGCGGGGTCTAGAGGAGCGGCGTTGGGAACCGTGCCGTGATGCTTGGCGTGCTCGCTGAGCGACCAGAGCAGCGCGACCAGGGGAGCCGCGAAGCGGCTACATAGATCGGGAATGACGCAGACGGCCGAGCTCGCTTTTGCGATGCGCCCGCCCTGACGCAGGGCAAGCGCTTCATCCAGAGCCACGCTAAACATGTTGTAGGAGATTTCTAGCTGACGAACATAAGACTGGAACACTTTATCTTTTGCTTCCGACAGCCAGGCTCGCCAGTCATCTTTTACGGTCATGCCGCGGGCTGAAAGGGGGCGCTCACGGTCTCTCACAAGGGTCTCCCGGGGAACAGGACGGGCAGTATAACAAATTCCAATTCGGCACGAACGATTTTCTTACCGGGCTAACTAGCCGCGAAACGTGGATCAACTTCAGGAAATGGCCTACTGACTCCGGGCTGTTGCCCCAAACAGGCGGCGACCGCTATACTCGCCTGCGATCAACCGGAAAGGATTCTCCTTTGCAATTTGAGCCGCGCGACCAGTTTGAGCAACGGCAAAAGAAACTCGAACAGATTCAAGCACTTGGGTTTGAGCCCTATCCAAGGGAATTTCGCTGGACGGATACACCCGCAGCCCTTGTGGAAAAGTATGGCGAAAAATCGGCCGCGGAGCTCGAGGCAGACAAGCACGAGCTGCTCGTCGCGGGGCGCCTCCTCTCCCTGCGTTTGATGGGCAAGGCCGGCTTCGCGCATCTGCAAGGTTCCGGCAAGCGCATTCAAATCTATGTAAAGAAAGACGTTGTCGGGGAGCGCGGATTCGCCCTGTTTCATCTCCTGGACCTCGGCGACCTGATTGGCGTGCGTGGGCACCTCTTTCGCACGAAAACCAACGAGCTTTCGATTTGGGTGGAAGAGCTGACCTTTCTGGCGAAGGCCTTGTTGCCTCTGCCAGAAAAGTGGCATGGCCTGACCGATGTCGAATTGCGCTACCGCCAGCGCTACCTGGATCTAATCGCAAACGACAAATCGCGAGACGTATTCGTCGCTCGCGCCAGGATTATTCAGGAGCTGCGCCGATTCTTCGACGAGCGCGGATATATAGAGGTTGAAACGCCGATGATGCATCCCGTCCCGGGAGGCGCGACGGCCCGGCCTTTTGTCACGCACCACAATACATTGGATATCGATCTCTATTTGCGCATTGCGCCAGAGCTGTATTTGAAGCGGTTGACAGTCGGCGGCTTTGACCGCGTGTATGAGATCAATCGGAACTTCCGCAACGAGGGCATCTCGACGCAGCACAATCCGGAATTCACAATGCTCGAATTCTATGAGGCCTACAGCAACTACCGCGATTTGATGGAGCTAAATGAGGAACTCTTCGCGCTTCTGGCCATGAGCATCACGGGATCGACTTTGGTGAAGTACGGCGAGCACGAGTTGGATTTTTCTAAGATGCAGCGGCTGTCGATGCGCGAGGCGATCATAAAGTACTGGCCGGAAGGTGCGGGCGCGGCGCCTTCGCAGGCCGACCTCGCGGCGGAAGGTGGACCGCGCGCGGCCGTCGAGCGCTACAACGCCTGGGCGAAAACGGCAGGTGCGCCCTACGCCGCTTCCAAGGGCGCTCTGAAGGATGGCGAGTGGACAGGACTGTTGTTTGAAACGATGGCCGAAGACAAACTCATTCAGCCCACGATTCTTTATGATTTTCCCACGGACATTTCGCCGCTTTCGAAGCAGAAACCCGAAGACCCATCTCTGACGGAACGCTTCGAAATTTACGTGGCGGGAATGGAAGTCGCCAATGGTTTTTCGGAACTTAACGATCCCGCCGAGCAAGAGCGCCGTTTTTTGGCGCAACTCGCCCGGGGTGGCGAAGAAGTCCCCAAGCAGCTTGACGTCGACTATATCCGCGCCCTTTGCCACGCCATGCCCCCCACCGCGGGCGAAGGCATCGGCATCGACCGGCTTACGATGCTGCTCACCGATTCGCAATCCATCCGCGACGTGATTCTGTTCCCGCTGCTGCGGCCGGAAGCGCGAACCGAGGGGCGTCAAGACTCTGCTTCCGAACCGGGCGGCGCGTAAAGTATCCTCACTCTAATGCGATTTGCCCATGCGATTTGAATGGTTCGTAGCGCGGCGGTACTTGCGTTCGCCGTACCGGCCGGCGGTGTTGCGGCTGGTGACGCTTTTCTCCATTTTAGGAGTGGCGTCCGGCGTGGCCACGCTGGTGATTGCGCTGTCGATGAACACGGGGTTCCGCGAAACATTGCAGGATCGGTTGCTGGGAGTCCAGGCGCATATTTCGCTCACCCGGCCCGGCTCTGTGATCCACAACTACGAAGCGCTGGCCGCGAAACTAGCGGCCATTCCCGGTGTTCGCTCGGTGACTCCCGCCACCTATCAAACGGTGCTCTTGTCGTTCGGCGGTGACGCGCTGGGCGTGGTTGCGAAAGGCGTCGAGCCGGACCGTGAGAAGCGAGGCGACGAAGCGCTGCAAAGAATCGTCGCGGGGAAGTTGGATTTTACGCCGGATGTGGACGGAATTGATGCGTTGATGGTGGGCAAGCAACTTGCGGACGAGTGGAAAATGTCCCCGGGCGACTATGTGACGCTCACAAGCCCGCAGGGGCGGTTGACCCCGTTTGGCTTGATTCCGCGAACGAGGCGCTTCCGTGTCGCGGGCGTTTTTGATTCCGGTTTTTACGACTACGACAAAAACTGGTGTTTCTTGACCATGCGCGCCGCCCAATCCCTGGGTGGGGCTAGCGATGTCGTGAACGTCCTGGAATTCCGGCTCGACAATCCCGAGCGCGCGACGGAGATTGCACGCCAGGCGGAACAAATCGCCGGACAGGATTTCTTGGCTACTACCTGGATCGAGCAAAATTTCGCGCTGTTCCGCGCTCTGCGCCTGGAAAAGCTGGTTACTGCGATTTTCATCGGGCTGATTACATTCGTTGCGGGACTGAATATTCTCGTGGTGCTCTCCATGATGGTCACGGACAAAGCGCGCGACATCGCCGTGCTGATGTCCATGGGAACGCGCCGCGAACAAATCCGAAAAATTTTCTTATGGCAGGGAATCGCCATCGGATTTACTGGAACGCTGATCGGGCTCGGCGTCGGCTATGCGTTTGCCCTCATCGCCGGGACCTATCACTTGATTCCGCTCGATCCACAGATTTATGCGGTCTCTTATGTGCCGTTTCATCCCAGCGTGTTCGACGGCGTGTGGATCACACTGGCGGCGATGGGGATCTCGATCGGCGCGACGATCCTGCCCGCCCGGGCTGCGGCGCGCTTATTGCCGGTAGAGATTCTCCGTTATGAATAGAGGAGCGGAAGGGGTGGAAACTCTACAAAGAGTTCTCGCGTGCGGATTTGGCGCGTGGTTTGCTCCAATAAGTGTGCAGAGGCCAGCGGGCCTGATTGGGATGTCACCCTCGCCGTCCCAAGGAGTGCAAGCCCGCTACAAGATATTGAAAAAGAACAGCTTAAGAGTGTTCCAATCTTGACATTTTCGGGGCCTTCTGGCGACGGGCACGCGTTTGGCGCAAATGGGAAACTCTTGGGCAATTTCCCGGCAGGACTTGGCCCGGCCGGAGAACACTCCGGTGGCGAGAGTAGCATCTAAGTTAAGAGAGCAGCATGGAACTCTAGAGCCAAACAGGCTCAGGCTTGAAAACAGAATGACCCAGCCACCAAACAACACAACTCAAGCAGTTCGGGCAAGCGCGCCGGGCGCTCGAGTCTCCGATGCCGTCGTGATGGAAGCGCGCAGCCTCAAGAAAATTTACGGCGCCGGCGAGAAGAGCCTCGCCGTTTTATCCGATGCCAGCCTGAGTTTGCGACAAGGTGAAATGGTGGCTATCGTCGCTCCATCCGGAGCGGGCAAGAGCACTCTCTTGCATTTGCTCGCCGCGCTAGACACGCCAACGAGCGGTACAGTATACTTCGCGAATAAAGCCATTGAAACGAATGATGACATTGCGCTTGCGGAATTTCGAAACCGCGCGGTGGGTTTTCTCTGGCAACGCCATCAGTTGTTGCCAGATTTTACGGCTGCGGAAAATGTAGCCATGCCGCTCTTGCTGCGCGGCGAGGATTTCACTTCTGCGCTGGGGATGGCGCGGAAGTGGCTAGCGGAGGTTGGCCTGGAAAATCGGGCCGATCACCGTGCAGGGGAACTCTCCGGAGGGGAACAGCAGCGCGTCGCAATAGCCCGGGCGCTCGTCACTGGGCCAAGCGTGCTGCTGGCAGATGAACCTACCGGAGATTTGGACGAGCAGAATGCTTGGGCCGTGTTTGAGCTACTAGAACGGCTGCATCGCACGCATGGATTGACGTCGCTTATCGCGACGCACAATCTGGCGCTCGCTGCGCGATGCGACCGGATACTCGGACTTGAACATGGCGTTCTGCAAACTCGCGGGGCTACGGCCTCAGCGAGCGAGGCCCCCGGGGGAGAAGCGAGATAACGTGTTCGAACGCTACACAGAAAAAGCGCGACGAGTCATATTTTTCGCACGATACGAAGCCAGCCAGTACGGCAGCCCGTACATCGAGACCGAGCATTTGCTGCTCGGATTGATGCGCGAGGACAAGGCGCTGGCAAACCGTTTCTTGCGGCAGCAAGGATCGATCGAATCGATCCGCAAAGAGATTGAAGCGCGCATCACCATTCGCGAGCGCATCTCGACCTCCGTCGAAGTCCCGCTCAGCGCCGAGTGCAAGCGCATCCTGAATATGTCGGCGGAAGAAGCCGAACGGCTCGGGCACAAGCACGTAGGGACGGAGCATCTTTTGCTTGGGATCCTGCGTGAAGAAAAGTGCTTTGGCGCGGAAATATTAATGGAGCGCGGGCTTCGCCTTTCGACTTTGCGCGAAGAGTTGGCGCGCACGTCCGGCGAGAAGACCACGGCGGCTCGGCCGAAGGAAACTTCTCTGTTGGCCGAATTCAGCCGTGACCTCACCCAGGCTGCTGGCGAAGGGTCTCTTGACCCTCTTGTAGGCCGCGAAGGTGAAGTCGAGCGCGTCATCCAGATTCTCTGCCGCCGCACCAAGAACAATCCAGTTCTGATCGGCGAACCCGGCGTCGGCAAGACGGCCATCGTCGAAGGTCTCGCCCAGCGCATTTCCGATGGCGACGTACCGCCGTTTCTCGCGGACAAGCGCATCCTCTCCCTGGACCTTTCGTTGATCGTCGCCGGCACAAAATACCGCGGCCAATTCGAAGAGCGGCTCAAGACCATCATGAAAGAACTGATGGAGAGCCAGAACTCCATCGTCTTCATCGACGAATTGCACACGTTGGTAGGGGCAGGCTCGGCGGAAGGCTCGCTCGACGCCGCAAACATCCTTAAGCCGGCTCTTTCCCGCGGCGAGATTCAGTGCATCGGCGCGACGACGCCCGGCGAATATCGCAAGTCCGTCGAAAAGGACCGCTCCCTCGAACGCCGCTTCCAAGCCGTAAAAGTTCCCGCACCCAACGAAGAAGAAGCCGTCCAGGTCATCCAGGGCGTTCGCGAACGCTACGAAAAATTCCACGCCGTTAGCTACACGGATGAAGCGTTGCGCTACTCCGTTTATCTCTCGAACCGCTACATCCCAGACCGCTTCCTTCCGGATAAGGCTATCGACTTGATCGACGAAGCTGGCGCTCGCGTCAAGCTGCGCCAAGCCACCGTCCCCGAAGAAGTCGGCGAAGTCCAGAAGCGCGTGAAGTTCATCACCCACCGCATGGAAACGGCCATCGCCAATCACGAATTCGAAAAGGCGCGTTTCTATTCGGAAGAAGAGCGCAAGGAGAAAGAAAACCTTCGTACACTTCGCGAGCGCTACAAGCTCGACGACGCCTCCACCGGCATCGTCTCCCGCGAGGATATCGAAGAAGTCGTCTCCCGCTGGACCGGCATCGGTGTCACCAGCATTAAAGAAGACGAGCAGCAGAAACTCCTGCGCATCGAACCGGAGCTGCACAAGCGCGTCATCAGCCAGGACAAAGCGATCGTCGCACTGGCCCGCGCCATTCGCCGCAGCCGCGCCGGCCTCAAATCGCCGCTGCGCCCGGTTGGTTGTTTCTTCTTCCTTGGGCCTACGGGCGTCGGCAAGACCGAAGTCGCCCGCCGTCTCGCGGAATTCTTGTTTGGTTCGGAGAAGTCGTTGGTTCGCTTCGATATGTCGGAGTTCATGGAAAAGCACTCCGTTTCGAAGCTCATCGGCGCGCCTCCGGGGTATGTGGGCTACGAAGAAGGCGGGCAGTTGACAGAGAGAGTCCGCCGGACGCCTTACTCGGTCATCCTCCTGGATGAAATCGAGAAGGCGCATCCGGACGTCTTTAACATCTTGCTGCAAGTGTTTGAAGACGGGCAATTGACGGATGGTCTCGGCAACACCGTGGATTTTCGCAACACCATCATCATCATGACTTCCAACCTCGGCGCGCGTCACTTGCAGAGGCGCACCTCTATCGGCTTCCAATCGGGCGCCGATGAAGCCAGCCAGAAGTCCATCGAAGAAATGGTGATGAACGAAGTGAAAAAGGCGTTCAATCCGGAGTTCCTCAACCGGCTGGACGAGGTCATCATTTTCAATGCTCTCAGCGACGAGGACTTGCTCCGCATCATCGATTTGCTGGTGGGCCAGCTGAACGACACGCTGATTCACCGCCAGGTCCAGGTGGTGCTGTCGCCGGAAGCGCGCCAGTGGATCCTCGAGAAAACGTGTGCGGACCGTAACTATGGGGCGCGGCCGCTGCGCAGGGCTCTTCAAAAGTACGTGGAAGACCCGCTCTCGGAGGCGCTCATCCAGGGTGGAATCCAGAGACCAGCGACGCTGCAGATTTACGTCGCCGGCGAAGCCTTGGCTTTCCGTCCTGTGGTTGAGGCAACCCCGGTTATCCACTAGCGAATCTGACACAACGCATGGGTGGCCTCGACCAGGTCGGGGTCAACAATCGACCGGCCCACACCGGGTCCGGCGGGAGAATAACAAATTGTGTTTTGGGGGCGCGGCCTTGACGACCTCAACGGCCGCTTATAGGAGAGTCTGTTTGCCGTTTCGAGTTTTGGCGTTTCGGGTCACCTGGCTCGCGGGATTCTTTCTGTTTCTCGCGGCCAGCTCACCAGCAACAACGCATAAAAATCTCCTCGCGGGGCCGTCTGCAAACGCGGACGCACCACGGTTGTCTCCGGATGCCGATTCCCCGGCCGCTAATTCCACCAGTACCTCTCCCGAACCTCAAGCCGCCACTCAAGCGGTGCAGCAGCCGGCAAGCGGCCAGTCGCAAGGTGTCGTCGAGCGCATCGAATTCTATGGCAACCGCAGAATCCGCAGCGACACTCTCAAGGCCCGCATTTTCAGCCGCGAGGGCGACCCCTACAACGAAGAAACGCTGCGCCGCGATTTCCAGGCGCTCTGGAACACCCAGTTCTTCGAGGATGTAAAGTTGCGCGTGGAAGATTCTCCGGACCGCGCGGATGGCAAGATCATTATTTTCGATGTGAAGGAGCGGCCGCAAATCCGGCGCATCCGGTACGACGGTATCCACTCCATCACGGAGTCCGACATTCTCGACCGCTTCAAGGAACGCAAAGTCGGTCTCTCCGTGGAAAGTCCCTTCGATCCCACGAAAATCAAAAAGGCGGAAGTCGTCTTAAAGGAACTGCTCGGCGAGCACGGCCGCCAGTTCGCCAAAGTCACCCCGCAATACGAACGCATCGCCTCAAGCAACGCTGTCATCCTGGTTTTCAAAATTGACGAAGGACCCAAAGTTAAAGTCGGCACCATCAAGTTTGTCGGTAATCACGCGTTCAGCGACCGCAAACTGATCCGTTCCATGAAACACGACCGTCCGTACGGCGTCCCGCTCTATTTCTGGGATATCCCCGTTTTGAGCAAGACCTACGATCGCGAGAAGCTCAACGAGGATCTCGAAGTCGGCGTCCGCGGCCTTTACCAGGACGCTGGCTATTTCCGCGTCGTCGTCGCTCCCAATGGCCCGGTCTTGGAAAACATCGACGTTCAGCAGAAGGGTGTCCCTCTTGTACCCGGCCTCAAGCCCCACGTCGGCAAGGCTGTGAACATCACCATCAAAATTGAAGAGGGTGAACAGTACCGCATGGGCGCACTCAAAATCGTCAGTTCCGATCCGGACAAAGCCCTTTCCCTCAAAGTTGAGCCTCTCAAAGCTCTTTTTCCTTTGAAGGATGGCGATGTCTTCAACGTCGACAAGCTCCGCAAGGCTCTCAAAAATTATACCGATGCTTACGGCCAGTACGGCTTCATCGATTTCACGGCCGAACCGGATTTTGACATTGACGACGCCACCAAAAAGATCAATCTCACGCTGCACTTCGACGAACAAAAGCAATACTACGTTCGCCGCATCAATTTCAGCGGCAATACCACCACGCGCGATAAAGTCATCCGCCGCGAACTGTTGATCGACGAGGGCCAACTCTTCAACAAGCGCTACTGGGACATCAGCATCCTGCGCCTCAATCAGCTCAACTATTTCGACAAGATCGAAGCCGACAAAGCCGTCGAGCTCCAGAAAAATACGAAAGACGGCACTGTCGACATCAATCTGAAGCTCCACGAGAAGGGCAAGCAGTCCATCGGCCTGCAAGGCGGCGTCAGCGGTCTGGCTGGCGGCTTTATCGGCCTCACCTATCAGACCAACAACTTCTTGGGTTTGGGCGAGACGCTCACTTTCTCGGCGCAATTTGGTTCCTATCAGCGCACCTTGCAATTCGGCTTTACCGAGCCCTACCTGTTTGATCGCCCCATCTCCACCGGTTTCACGGTCTTTTCCAGCAAATACAACTTTAACCAGGCTCAGCAGGAAGCTCTGCTTACCGGCCAGCAGGTCAGCGTCAACCCGCAATACGTGCAGGATTATAACCAGAACAGCACTGGGTTCACGGCCTTTGCCAGCTATCCCGTCAAGCGCTTTTCCTTCGCCAGACTCGGCCTCTCCTACGGTCTAAGTCGTACCAATATCACCGCCTTCAACGCTGCTTCCAGCCTCTTGTTCGAACAATTGCAATTCCGCGCCATCGCCGGCCCCAGCGCCCTCAACGGCATTGTCTCCAGCTCCCTCACGCCCTCCATCACGTACAACACCATCGACAATCCCATCAACGCCACCAAGGGCAAGTCTATCTTCTATTCGGCATCCTTCACGGGCATCGGCGGGAACGTAAAAACCATCAACAACGTCTTCGACATTAAATATTTCCATCCCGTCTACCATCGCCGCAACGCCATCGGCTTCCACTTCAGCACCGCCTATATCACCGGATGGGGCGGCGGCGAGGTGCCTCCTTTCAGCCGCTTCTACATGGGCGGCGAAAACGACATTCGCGGTTTTGATATTCGCTCCATCTCCCCGGTCGTTTTCATCCCCACCGTGACCCAGGAACCACTATTTTATAATATTAACGGGATACAGCGATCGTTCACGCTCCCTGTCCTCGTCTACACTGCCACCCTGCCCGGCGGTGACTATCAGGTGTCCGGTAACGTCGAATATCGCATCCCCATTGCGGGCCCCGTCACGATGTCTCTTTTCGCGGACGCCGGTACAGACGGAATTTTTAAAACGAGCGCTCTGCACCTCGATCCCACCGGCGTGGCCGAAATCACCTCCGCCTTTCCCCAGGCCCCGCTCACAAAAACTCTTGGCATTTATCAGGGGACGAACTTCCGCATCAGAGACTCGGCCGGTATCGAGTTCGGTGTCAATCTTCCCATCGTCCAGGCACCCTTCCGCATTTATTACGCCTACAACCTCAACCGGCTTTATTCGCAGATCGCTGCGCCGAATCCATATCTCAACCCTGTGACGCAGTCGGCCTGGCAGAAAACGCTGGACGCGCAGGTCCCTAATCTTTGGGAAACCCAGATCGTCCCCCAATTGACGTTCTTGAACAATCCGGGGCGCTTGAACTACTTCGAGCCCAAAACGACTTTTCGCTTTACGGTGGGGAAAACATTTTAGCCGCACGATGCGGCTGGGCAACAACAATCATCTTGAAGCGATAAGGCCGGCGCGCAGGCCATCTTTGCGGCGCGCCCGATCTTTGGGAGGCTGGGGAAATGAAGTTGTGGAAGCTTTCGACTTACCTGACGCTGGCAGTCCTCGCGTCATGCTTGCTTTCTAGCGGATGCGGCAGCAGCAACAACAGCGCCGTTGTCACGTCCGTAAGCCTCAGCGCAACCGATGGCATCACCACGCTCATTTTGGGTCAGTCGACGACCCTCACTGCGGTAGTGGTTGGCCCTACCAACACCACTGTCACCTGGGAGCCCGGGCAGCCCATGGGCACCAATTGCACCTACACCACCACGACCACTAGCACCTCTTCCAGTACTCCCGTCACCTCGGCCGCCAAAGTATGTCCCACGGATGGTTCCCTCGGTACGCTCTCCAACGAGCAGGCTACTGGGACCGCTACCTTCCTGGCCCCCTCGGTTCTCCCCGATCCCACGACCTATCCCGGACTTACCATCATCATCTCTGTGCAGGCGGTTGGGGACACCAGTAAAAAAGGCTATCAATTCCTCGACCTCTTCATCGACTCCGGTATCAGTGTCTCTCTGAACCCCTCCACTGCTGCTGTGCCTACAAATGAACAGCAACCCTTCTTCGCCATCCTTACCAATGACCTGAAATCCCAGGGCGTCACCTGGTCGCTCACCCAGACCACTCCCAGCTCCACCACTGGCACCACTCCCAACATCTATGCCGCGCTTCCCACCTGTACCGTGACCGGCAATGCCACCGGATGCGGTTCCATCACTGCTGGCGGCATCTACTCCTCACCCGCAGTTGTACCCACCAGCACGACCGTTCCCACTACCGTCACTTCCACGCCTCAAAATGTCACCATCGTCGCGACCTCGGTGGAAGACCCCACTCGTTACGCCATCGGCACCATCACGATTACGCAGGGTGGGCCAATCACCTTTAACGGAATCGCCCCGAACTTCGCTCCGCAGGGTGCCGCTTATTGGGACATCTATCTAAACGCACCAAACATCTCTTCCGCTTCGCAAATCACGCTAACCGATGCGCACGGGGGCGTAACACCAGTTAATTCGGCCACCGGCCAGGTCAAGGTTCTCTTTCCGATTCCCACTGGTACCGTCACAAATCCCTCCTCGACGGGCGCCCGCATCCGCCTCTTCGCCAATAACCTGGTGAGTTCCAGCGCCAACCCCATCACCGTCACCGTCAAGGACTCCGGCGAACCCGTTACCACCTGCTCCGGCGCCCCGCTTCCCGCGGGCTGTACCTCGGCAGGCACGTTCACCTTCAACATTTTGCCCGTGCGCCCCACCTCTCTAAATTCGACCCCCAACGACGTCATCCAGGGAGTCACCCCGTCCGGCGGCAACATTCCGGTCACCATTGATGGCGGCTATTTTGGCCTCAATGGCCAGCCGGCCCAGGCCAGTTTTCTCGGCCAAACCATGTCTGGCGCCACAAACGGTTCGGGACAGCCTCTTTCCACCGCACGCCAGCTTCAGGTGCAGTTGCCTGCCAACCAGATTAACTCGTCTCTCCCTGGACTCTATTCTATTTCCGTCGCGACGGACGCAAGCCCAGGCCCGTTTATCTCTAATCCTTCCGTGACGGATTTGGCCATCTTCCCCAGCTACGCCACAGCTCCGCCCCTGGTCGTAGCTGGCCCCATAGCTGCCGGTACAAATCCCAGCGCTATTGATATCGATCCCACCCTCGGCGTCGTCGTTGTAGCCGAGACGGGCTCAAATGCAGTGCAGTTCTACTCCATCGGGAATGCCACACTCACGCCCATTGGCGGTCCCGTGGGCGTAGGCAAAATTCCCACCGGTCTCTCCGTCAACCGCACCAACCATTCTGTTGCGGTCGTCAACTACCAGGATCAAACCGTCACTGTTCTTCCCATTCCCGGCGCCCCCATTCAGGCTCCCGGCACTCCGTTCACCATCGATCTTTCCAAGGCGCTGCAAGGGCAGGTTTCCCCCGCGCCTTTGCCCTACTCGATTGGCGTGGACCCGGACACCGATATGGCTGTGGTGGCTTATTCTTCCACTTCGGCTTCTTCGGCAGCCAACCTCGGCTTCCTGGTTAACTTAAACCCCAACACGACAGACGCAAAAGGAAATCCTTCTAACCCTTATGGGTGTGCGCTAGGCGTGGCAACCGGTTCCAGTCCCAATACCATCGGCCAGTGCCTCACAGCTCAGGTCACTCTCAACACCGGCGCGTATCCCCAGGTCGCCATGGCCCCTCACGGTCATCTGGCATTCGTTACTCCCGGCGGCCAAGGCGCCCTGCAGGGGATCGACGTTACGAAAGGCTCTTCTTCGTCCTTCCTTCAGACTCTTACATTGGCCGCAGGGATCGTGACGGTCACCACAACCGCTTCCAATGGTTTGGTGCCTGGTGATTCCGGCACGGTACTGATTGAAGGAGTGCCGGGGCCCGGAACTTCAGCCAATAGCACCACGGCGAACTTCAATGGCGTCTTCACCGTCGCTGCCGTTAGCGATACCAGCTTCACATATATTTTGAACTCCACCTCCACCGGCACTGTGACTGTTCCTGCAAATCCGAACAATGCTCCAGGGACCGTAGCGCAGGTGTTTTACAGCACCCCGAATTTGATCTTCGGCGGCCTTTCCCCGTTCACCCAAGGCATCGCCATCAATCCCGTCACCAACACCGCCGCTCTTGCCGATGCCAACGCCACCGGCGCTAATGAACCCCAAATCAATTTGATCAACAATCTGGATCAGACCATCAGTTCCATCTCCTTCTTCGCTACCTGCACCTTTTATACCGTCACTCTCCCGTGCGCCGATTCAGCCGAGCGGTTGGGCACTGCCGACGTAGCCTGGCAGCCCTACTCTAATGCCATCGTTTCCTACAATCCCGGTCTGAATCAGGTTTCCGTCTCCGATCCCGTCACGGCGCGGCGCTACGCCTTTGCCTGCAATGCACAGCCCGGAACCTGTCTGACCAACCCGCAAAACCAAAGTGACGAGACTACATTCAACAGTCAAACCACATTGCCAGGGACAGGCACGGCCACTTTGACGGCGACGGCCAACGGGATCTCCAATGGCACCACGAACACTCTAAACCTTTTTGGCGGTATCGCCGTTGATCCCGTCACGAACCAGGCTTTCGTGGTCATGTCGGGCAGCAGCCAGATCTACATCATCAATCTCGGCTCTCTCAAGTCCGCGCAGATCTCTGAAATTCTCGTGCCCAGCCCCAATCCCGCTCCCGGCGTCATCGGAGGAATTCCTGGCGCGACTGTGCCTCAGGGGACGCTCACTTCCGCCACCGATTTGGCCGGCGTGCAAATCTTCGGCTCCGGCTTCGATGCCGGATCCCAGGTTCGTCTGGACGGCACAGCGATTCCTTCCGCCAACGTTCAATTTGTGAGCAACCGCGAGTTGATTGCCACCATTCCCGCGGCGAAGCTCGCTTTCCCCCACCGCTACGCGCTAGACGTCGTGACTGGCACTGGTGTGCAATCCAACGCGACCGACTTCTTCGTCGTTCAGGCCGTCGATCTGTCCCAAGTCTGCCCCACCAACGTGGACGCGAACAACAAACTGCTTCCCACACAGCCCAGCTCCGTGGCCATTGCCGACCAGCTCGTCAACGGCCCCTTCGCTCCCATCGCGGTCGTCAGCGTCAGCGCTTGCAACAGCATTTCGGTTGTCGATATCAACCCCACGGCCTCCGTCAACGGCCAAACGGTGCAGAACCCCAATTTCGGAACGATTCAGCACACCATCGCTGTAGGCGCCGGCCCGCAGGGCGTGGCCGTCAGCCAGCCTTTCGGCCTCGCCGTCGTCGCCAACAACACCGCGGGCACCGCTTCGATCGTTAATCTGGTCACCGATTCACTCGCGGTCCCGGATGTTACCACCGGCACCAATTCCACTGGTGTCGCCATCAACGACGCCACCGGCGCTGCTATCGTTGCTAACACCGGCGCGAACACCATCACGGAAATCAATCTCGGTCTGCTCTTTGGAGCCACTCCAGTGACGACACTTGCAGACACGCAGGTGAGCATCGGCGGCTTCCAGCAACCGACGGCGGTAGCTATCGACCCGGACCGCGGTACCAACAATCAAGGCATCGCGGTGGTCACCTCCCTGCAACTGCAAAGCGGCGCTGCGCCACAGGGCGCTTTGGAAGTCGTGGATATCGGTCTTACCACTCCCTCCCTCAGCCAAACGGAGCAGACCCTCAGCGTCACTGCACCGGCGACCGGCATCGTTTTCGATCCGTACGTAGCTACCTCGACCTCGAACCCCGGCGTCTTCTACGCCAGCTCCAGCGGCGGCAACGTCATCACCTCATTCAATCCGGATCCGGGCGGAGGCTCGACCAACGTAAACGTCGGCATCAACCCGACCGCGCTGGCCATCAATCCTCAGACGGGAGCCCTCCTGACGACCAACCTCGCGGGCAAGACAACCTCTCTCGTCGATACAACGTCGTCTCCGCTGAGAACCGTCAAAACGATTGGCCTGCCGGGCTCTGGCCAGTTCGGCGTTGCCATTGATCCATTTACGAATCTTGCTGTCATCGTGGATCAAGCCAACAACCGGCTGCTTATCTTCGCCATGCCGAATTAGGTCCAGTTCGGCTCTCTGCGGCGAGGCGAGCTGTTCGCGCCGCAGTGCGGCCCACGCTTTCTGATTGCAGTGCGACGAGCGGCTCGGCTATACTTTGGGGTTTGTGTGGTGCCCGCGAAAGTCGCTGGCAGGCGGAATCAGGTTCAAGCCAATCAAAGATTGGCTCCGGTTGGTCTTAGGCTTATCGAGATCACCCAAAAACAAGGAGAATAAAGTGAATTTGAGAATTGTTTTGAGATCCGCTGCTCTGTCCGCAGCATGCCTCATCGGCACAGCACCAGCTTGGGCTCAGGCAGCCCCCGCGGCCGGCGCCGCCGGTTCAGCCAAGTTGATCGGCATCATCAATCTTCGCGGTGCCATCGGCAACACGGCGGAGGGCAAACAAGCCTCTGCGGAATTGCAATCGCAGTTCGCTCCGCGCTCCTCCGAAATCGACAACCTGACCAAGCAGATCAACGATCTGCAACAGAAGCTTCAGGCTGGCCAGGGGAAGCTCAGCGATGAGGAAACGCAGCGTCTCACCGCCGAAGGTCAGCGTCTCACGCAGCGTCTCGATCGTCGCCGCAACGATTTTCAGGAAGACGCCAGCGCCGCTCAGCAGGAAGTCCTTGAGCGCATTGGCCGCAAGATGGTCGACGTACTGGACCGTTACGCGCGCGAAAACGGCTTCAGCGTCGTTCTCGACACTTCCGGCCAGAACTCGCCGATCCTTTACGCCTCGAATCAAGTTGATGTGACGCAAGACATCATTCGTCTCTATGATCAAGCTTACCCCGTGAAGACCGGCGCGGGCACTTCCACTCCGGCAAAGCCGGCTACAGCCAAACCAGCCACTCCGCCAGCTACGAAGCCGCCTCAGCGATAACTCGCTGAACTGCTTCAACTCCAGTTCTTCTGAAAACGCCCCCGGCATTGCCGGGGGCGTTTTCTTTAGCGCGAGAAATTTCCACCATTGCGGCAGCGCACTTGAACATAGCGCTCGGCACGGGAATTGAGTTCCCCTTCTAAGTCAGTCACGAGTCACGAGTCACCAGTCACCAGTCACCAGTCACCAGTCACCAGTCACCCGCTTCCGTAATTTCCTCCATGTTCGGGTTTAGCTCACTGCTCCCGCTGGGGAACTTCCTTCGGCTTCCCTACAGCGCCCGCAGAGTCCACCGAAAATAACATGTAGTTCCTTAACGTGTGCGTGTGGTGGTACCGCTTGCCCCGCAATTCCATGAACATCTCCGCATCCCACGGCAGCCATAACGTCGTCCCGCTTTTCTCGAACTTCACTGGACCATAGTCGATCAGCAGATGATCGCGCGTCAGTTCCAGCTCCTTTACCGGCTCGCGCAGGTCCGTCTCGATATGCAGCACATCGTAGCTGCTTGCCGCGATCCACACGCGGCCCTTCAACGGGATGGAGTACGTGCCGCGGTTATTCGTCCACAAGCGGATCCGCGACTTTACTTCTTCCTTTTGCTCGAACCGCAGCCGCCACACTGCTTGTCCCCGCCACGTCCCTAGCCCCTCACACTTATAGTTGAGGTCTCCGTCATACTGGGGATCGAAAACGCTCAGCGCCAATGCGGCCAACCCCTGCGTGGCTAATGACGTCGGAAAGGATTCCAGGTTTTCCCCGCCATCGCGGTTCTCTTCCAGAAAGGACATCCCCGGCTTGGGGTGTTCCACAAAGATCAAGTAGTTGAAGTCTTTTTCGCGCACCGGTCCCGGGACCCCATTGCCGTCCACTTCCTGATGTTCGATGTGTTCTGTGGCTACAAATTTCTCGAAATTCCCCAACTGGCGCATCATCTTGGTTCGCGTTCGATGCACCAGGTCGCTTTCCGAGCACGCCGCGTCCTGCGCCGCCGGATATTCCTTGCTGTCGATGTCCGGAGGCGCCCACGGCCGTACACTCACCGGCGCAGGTGGTAGAGAGGGCGGCATGGCCGGAGGAGGCGTCGGAAGCACCCGAGAAACCGGCGTAATCGCCGCTTTGTCTAGTGCGGCAATCTGCGATTTTGCTTCTGCCGCCGCGGAATCGTTCGGAAAGCTCTTGACCACCGTTTCGAACGCTTTCCTGGCGTCCTCGCGCCTTTCCAGTTGCACCAGTATCTGGCCCACCAGCACCCAGGCTGGTGCCCCGTGATCTTTTCCCAGCTCGGCTGCGCGCTTCGCGTGTTCCAGCGCCTTTTCGTACTTCTTCTGTTGCGCATACGCATTCGCCAGTAACCAGTGGGTCCGCCAGTCCGCGCCATTCACCAGGTAAGCCTTCTCCAGCGACTGCGACGCTCCCGCGGCGTCTCCTGTTCGAACTTGCAATTCCCCCAGTGCCAGCAGGGACCGTTCGTGAGATGGATTTACGGACAGTGCTTTCTGAAAGTCCCCTCGAGCCGCATCAAAATGCTCCTGCGCGTATTCCACCATGCCAAGCAGATACTCGATATCTGGATTGCCCGGCGCCATCTTCGCCGCCTTTTCGAATTGTGCGCGAGCCGCGTCGTATTGATGCCGGCGCATTTTTTCCAATCCCTTGTCAATCTCTCCTTGCAGCCGCGGCGTCATCAGAAATCCGCTCGGCGCGGCGCTTCCCGCGGTGCCCTCGTTTTCGTTGTGCAAATAAACATAAACCGTGTAGGTTGTTCCTCCTGCCAGAACAGAAGCGTGCTCCGTAGCGGTCTTGTAACCTTCCGCGTTCACTTCAATGTCGTACTCGCCTTCCACCACTCCCTGAAACGTAGCCGTCGAGTTGTCGCGCGTCGAAGCGGTGATATGAACGCCTCTTTGCGAACTCAGGTTCACCAGCGCAAACCCCGCCAGCGGCATCCCGGTTGGCTCTCTCACGCTGACCAGCAAATCCACGGGCTGTTCGCTCATCACCTGCGAACCAGGCGAACCGGAGCGCTGCCCGGAAGTGGGCGGTGGCACTCCGCCGCCCGGCCGCTGAGCGCGAAGAGGAAACACAGGAATAAGCAGAGCGGATAGGACCAACAGGGATGGTAAAAGGCGTGCCTTCGAATTCCACCAGGAGAACATACAATCTTTACCCGACCACTCAAGTCTCCAGAAACAGTAACCAAGAGCGTTGTACGTGGTCAAGGAATTCGTTGCAGGGCTCGTTAGAACTTCGCAGCTAGCCCAAGGTGCGAGGGACCATCCCCCGAGCGCCAGGGAAGTGATTCCGACGGCTCCAGCAGAAACGGTCGTCACATCTGGCGGGAATCCGCTATAGTAGGCAAATCCGCGCAGGGAGGATTTTATGGCTCAAGTAAAAACTCGATTGGAACGCATGCCGCGCCCGCCCGTATTTGCCAAGCCCGCTGAAGAGCGCCGCCACCGCAAGGAGAGGCTCGCCGGCGCTTTTCGTTTGTTCTCTAAATGTGGTTTCGATGAAGGTGTCGCCGGACATATCACGGCGCGCGACCCCGAGCGCCTCGACCATTTCTGGGTGAACCCTTTCGGAATTCATTTCAGCCAGATTCGCGTTTCCGATCTTTTGCTCGTCAACGATCAGGGCGAAGTGGTCGAGGGCGACCGCGAAGTTAACGCCGCGGCATTTGCGATTCACTCGCGCATTCACAAAGCGCGCCCTGACGTCATCGCCGCCGCGCATGCGCATTCGCTGAACGGAAAAACCTGGTCCTCGCTCGGCCGCCTGCTCGATCCTCTCACCCAGGATGCCTGCGCCTTCTATGACGATCACGTCGTCTTCGATGATTACACGGGAGTCGTCTACGGAACCGATGAAGGCGATCGCATCGCCAAAACGCTTGGCGACAAAAAAGCCGCCATTCTGTGCAATCACGGCTTGCTTACCGTCGGGCAGACCGTGGACGAAGCGGCCTGGTGGTTCATCACCATGGATCGTTCCTGCCAGGCGCAGTTGCTTGCGGAAGCCGCTGGCGAGCCGCGCAAGATTCCTCACGACGTCGCGAAGCTGACGCACTCCCAGGTGGGCATGCCTCTCGTCGGTTGGTTCCAGTTTCAGCCGCTTTGGGATCGCATCACTCGCGAGCAGCCGGACCTTTTCGATTAGCGACTTTCTCTCAACTGTCTTTTGGCGAGACGCAATCGGTTTCTGCGTTTAGCTGACAATTCCCAGGTTTTTCAAAAGTGCGCGGCCGAGGGCGTCTCCATCCAGCGGTGGAGACGGCTTGTTCATCTCCTCCACCTTCTTGCGGTGGGCTTCCTGCTTTTCCTTCGCGGCCTGGGCCATCGCTCCGATTTTGTCTTGATGGGCTTTTCGTTTGGCAAGTTCCTCCGCCATTGCCGCGCTCAGTTTCTCTTTGCTTGCCGTGATGAACGCAAGTTGCTGCTGGATTTCGGGATGGTTTGCAGCGGCAGGCAAACTGAGAATGTGATTGCAAAACTTATCGACCTCCGCGAAAAGTTTGCTCAAGTTCAAGGGATCCGCCGCGGAAGGAGCAGCGGGTGGCGGCGGCGCAGCCGCGGCAGCTTCGGCAGGCGCGGAGGCCGGTGCAGCTACCGCGGGCGCGCTCGCGGCGGCTCCGGACTTTGGCGGATCAATCGTGAAGTTCCATGTCAAATCGCAAGTGGGGCAGCACACATAATGCCAGAGACGAGCCGGGCAGGCGTTGTTCATGCAGCCGAGAAGAGCGGCAGGTTCGAGCGACACGGCATTCTTGCATCGCGGGCACGCAATGCGTTTTACGAAGGGAGTGTGGCAGACTTCGCAGGCGCCAGGAGCGCCGGTGGATTCCGCGGCCACGCCAATCAGAAAATTTCCGACGATCTCCGATTTAGGAATCTTTGGCTGCCAAAGCTCGAGGAATACGTCCTGCCTCACCCGGCGGGACGGACCAAAGAACGGATCGTGGACCTTAACGTCATTCTCGTCGATATCGACAAACACGGTGTAGTGGCCGGCGGGCGAGTCGGGCTGGAGACGATGGTTCAGAATGGCGCGAATGCCGTTCGCCTTGCAAACGCGCAAGGCTTTGAGCGGATCGCGAACTTGAATCGCGACCGCCGCAAACCCGCGCGAAACGGCGTCAGCCGCCATGAGGTGCGTGGTGGACGCGAGACTTCCATAGATGTTTTTCTTGGCGATCCGCGGCCAGATCAAGCTCTGCGGAATTTCCTTACCGAGCGACCTGTACACCATGCTGAGGCAAGCCGCGCCGCACGTCCGGGTGGCTTGCAAATCGAACTGTTTCTCGTAAGGAATGGTTGCGGGTGTTGGGCTCATAAAAAAATTTCCTCGAAAGGGGATCGAACTCTCAGGGGCCAATCAGAACCGTCGGCCAACCCAGCACGATCATCCCGCCGTGCTCCGTCATATCCAGAATTCGCGCCGCCGGCAAACCCCCGATGAGTACAGTCTCGGAACCCATCGCGATCACGTCGGGTGGCCCCACGCAGACCGCCATATCGGTGACACGCGCGGCAGGCAGCTCACCGATAAGCACGGTGTCGCAGCAAGGCCCCATGATTGGTCCGCCGACGTGCGGCACGATCCCGGTGACCATGGGGCAGATATGCATGTCAGTGATGCGCGCCGCGGGAAAACCCATCTATTCCTCCTCCACAGCACTCACGACGAAACCGCCGTTTTGTTTTTCGCTTCCGACGGATCGAATCGTCCTTCGCCGATCCGGACGCCAAGCTCAAGAAACACGCGCTGCGTTTCTATAATTCTTGCTGGATCGGCCTTGGCGCACGCCAGCTTGACGGAAGTGGCGACCGATTGCGCCGGCGCGAACGGACCCGGCGCCATCGGCGGGGCTTTTGGCGGCGCCACGTTTCCTCCCGTATGATAAGTGGCCTTCGCCAGGTGGCTGGCAGGCGAGGCAGCCCCTGCCGCTTCCGCGGGTGCCTTCGCCGCAGAACGATTTTCTTCGGTCGGCCCCAGGACCCAGCGCACCGCCGCTTTGCATGCCGCTTTTTCCTGGGCGGAAAGTTCACTGCCACACGCGTGTTGGAGGCATAGGCAGCCCCACCAGATGGCCTCGCGAGGAGGCAAGGCATGTGCCAAAAACTCGATGCCTGGGACATACTGTTTCTTGTCTACAAGTGCCTCCAGGAAATTACCCGGCCCCATTCCCTCGGCCAGCAAGGATCGCGCTTCTTTCGCGAGATCGAAGTGGGCACAGATCTCTGCTGCCGTTGCGGCTTTTATCTTGATAAGGGGCGGGTTGCTCACAGATCGTTTCTCCAGTCGGACTAATTGATCATAACCAGCGGGCCCTTGATGATGACGCCCGCGGGAGTCAACGTGATCGAACTCACGCCACCAGCCACGGAGAGGGTAATCTCCGTGAGGCTCTGGACAGTGATCGTGCCTCCGCCGCCATCGATCGTAATATTTCCCGGCTTCATCGATATGGTCTGATCGACACCGGGAATCAGGCCGCGCTGCACGGTCACGTTCTGGCTTTCGCTCACGATAATCTCCACGCCGTTCGTGGAGTCCGATTTGGTCGGCGGCAGCAGCGGTGGCCCAGTGGTTATGCGAACGCCCTTGCTTCCGCGCACATCCACGTTGCCGTCGGTTGCGGTGTTTCCCGCCGCAAGTATGGTGATTACGTTGGCGACCGGCTTTACGTCCGGGTCGGTCGGCGGCCTCGTCAGTAGGACTACCTGGTTAGCCGCGATCTGATACGCGCGATCTGCCGTCTTGATGATATTCGGACCATCATCGTCACCGCCGCCGGATCCACCCCCCATTTTCAAGACGTCTGAAGCCATGATGCGATCCCCCTTTTTATTGATCGATTGCGTCCACGGCAATCTCCGCCGCCACTGCACCCACCGCGCCGATGGCGCCAAAGGTCAGGTCGCCCCAACTCGTCCACCAGGAACCACCACCGGCAGGCGCGATGTCGGGCACCTGCGTAGCTCCCCACAGCTTCAGGATGCTGTCCTCGGAGGTGAACAACTCTTTCATGGCGTCATCCGCAAACCAGGATGCTTTATCGATCAAACATTCCGCGCCAAGGATCGACACCAGAAGCGCATCCGTGAGAAGTTGAAAGACAAGAATGAGCGTGGCGCGATCCTTGTCGCCCTCCTGCTCGTTTGCTTGGTCTGCCGCAAGCTGAGGGTCGGACTCATTGGCTGCTGGCGGATTGTACTGTTGTTTGATCAGATCGTAGGCCAGCGCGAAGACAACTGCCGCCCCGCCGAGTATCCCGCACAGCACGTTCACCGGCAGGTGGCCTTTGTAACCCGTATGAATTTCGATCTTCGGCGGGCCTACAGAGATATCGAAAACCTGTCCGAGCGTGAATGTTGCGCTCGTGCCGATGGTGAACTGCATATTCCCGCCCATGCCGCCGCCCAGCACGGCTGCGAGAAGTCCCGGCAGAGGAACTCCCGCCACGCCCGCTGCCAAACCGAAGGGATTGATGCAGAGCTGGAGGTTGTTGCCGAGGGCAAGCTGATGATTGAGGGGACACGCGACTTGCAGGTTTTGGCCGTAGGTCACGACCGAGTTGAGGCCAAGCACGCCGGTCGGGCGCGGCTCGGGTAAAGGATTGCCTTCGTCAAACCCGCCGCCTCCGCTGCCGCCGCCCTCGGGGACCAATTTGCCGACGGTCGTCACGTTGGCCACGGCCACGCGCTCGCCTTTGTGGCGGCCACCGTGGATCATCTTGTCGTTTTCCGCGTTGAACGTGAGATTGCGCTCGGAGTGAATCGCGAGATGCTCCTGTCCCTGCTGATCGTTGAAGATAATTCCGTTGTAGTTTTTATTGGCGGAGCCCTGCACGGTTTCGGACTTAAAACCGGCGAGTTTGCGATTGATGGGCAAAAGAAACCACGGCATGTTTTCCGCGTTGTAGACGCTACCGACGATGATGGGCTGGTCGGGATCGCCCTCCTCGAAGAGAACCACCACTTCGTGGCCGATGCGCGGCCAGAAAAACGCGCCCCATCCTTTGCCGGCCCAGACTTGCGCCACGCGAATCCAGCAGGAACTGCTGGCGTCTTTTTTCCCTTCGCGGTCCCAATGAAATTGCACTTTCACGCGGCCATACTTGTCGCAGAAAATCTCCTCGCCCTGGGGCCCCACAACGGTGGCCGTTTGATTGCCAGAAATTACCGGCCGGGGAGTGACGCGCTGCGGCCGGTAGGCGAGCGCAAACGGGATGCACGTGAAATGGTTCAGGTAATCGAACTTAAAGTCGTCCACGGTCTGGTAGTTGCCGGTCATCTGCGCATCGTGCTCGACGCGCGTGAGGAGGTAAGGTCCGTCGGCGTCGAAGTGGCGCTCGAGATTGAATTTGTATCCCGCGTTGAAGTTTCCGCAGTTGCCTGTTCCTTCGATGGAGATGGTGCGAACTTCTTCCTGTTCCATGCGCACGCGCGTGGTCCGTTCGCTGTCGCGGAAAACGTCCTTTAAATCCTGCGGGCGAAGGCCGCCGCTGGGATCGATGCCGTCAAAGCGCTGCGCGTAGCCGCCGGGAAAATCGTAAATCTCGAGTTGATCGTTTCCGCCGACGTTGAGCTTGTGCGTTACTTTGCCGACGGCCACGCTTTCAATCGTCTTTTCCTTTACCTGAAGATTTTTATTGGGCAGCTCGAAGCAGTGATCCCAGAGCGTGTACTCGCCGGAGCGGAGTTCCTGCGTTTTCTTCCAGACGCGGATGCGCATGTCGTCGCGTTCGCCGCTGTGGAGCTCATCGTAGACGACATTAGTTTGTCCCTCGACGGACGGATGCTGATTGGGAATGTCCGTCACCTTCATCGTGTGTTTGTCTTGGGAGTGCTCGAAGAAAAAGTAGATGCCTTCTTCCTCCATCAGGCGGCTGATGAAATCGAAATCGGATTCGCGGTACTGCACGCAATAATCGCGCTGGTAGTAGGTCGCCTGAGTTTCGTACGTGACTTCGTAGCCCGAAAGCACCTGATGAATGATTTCCGGCACGGTGAGGTGCTGAAAGATACGGCTGCGCACTTTTTTGGAGAGCAGCCAAATCTTGGGAACGATTTCCGCGGAGTAATGGATGAAACGCTGCTCGCGCCTGCCCTGGCTGAAGCTTTTGACCAGGCCGTTGAAGTAGCGCTTGGTGTCGTCCACCAGCCGCATTTCCACGGTGACGGTTTGCCCGATGATTTTGTCGAAGTGGATTTCGCTGCCGACTTCGGCGAGGAAATCGAGGTGGAAGTGGAAGAGCCGGGAGATGGATTCCTGGCCCTGGAGGCGGGTGAGGAGCAGCATGTCCTTGCCGAGAGGAGTGGTTACGGAGAGTGGTCTGTTCGCCTGCGTGTATTCCGGCATGCTGTGAACTCCCAACCAGAGAAAGTCAGCGGAGAAAGTGGAGCGGCCCCGCTTCGTCTACGGAAATTTTTGTGAAACGCCGGGGGAGGAAAGTTGTTTTGGCCTCCCGCGGGCAGAGAGTATACACCTAGTTGTGTTTCGCTCCTCTCGGGTGGACGCGGCGCTGGTTGACCGGCGCCTGGCATGTAGTGAGCAGCGGGCAGTGAATAGTGAGTAGTGGTCGGTCTTCTGTGGCCCATGTGCCGTGACCCGTGAACGCCGGGAGAAGGCGTGAAACCCCTCGTTTTGAAAACGGAACCCCCCATCCCTGGGGTATACAGGGAGTTGTGAAGTAAACGTATGAGGGGATTGGAGTTGCGGGAGTTTGTGTGTGGGCCCAGGAGCGGCGAGTGGGTAGTGACGAGTTGACAAACTTTGTGGGCGCGACGAGGGGGCCCTCCCCTGGTTTTTTGTAAGTGTTGCGTCTAAAGGAGTTAAAGTGGCGTGGAATGAACACTTGCAGAAGTGTTGATTCTGAATGGGTCGGAAGAAAGCGGCGTTTATGAAGTGGTGACCTGGGTGGAGCTGAAGATCTTGAGGGGATTTTAGGGACCGCGCGGCGGAGGCGCATGAATTGCAGGAGCCCAAAGTGCTTCCGTGCTCCAATAAGCAAAGACATCATAACACATTGATAATAATTGTCAAGGATAAAATAGCAAGTCGTTTGTTTGGTGCGAGTTGACGGATTGGGCGAGGGAAGGGAGATTGGACAATCGAGCAAAAAGCAATTGTCGAGCTTACGAGAACAGACATAGAGCCCGGAGTGGCCCAGCCTTTTAAAAAAACCGCAAAGTGTAGGCCCGCCCCGGAAAAAACCAAAGCCGAGCATCATCTCGGCGCGTTAAGGGGCGGCCGCCCGCCTGGCGCAGGAGGCGATTTCTACTTGGAGGAAGTGGCGAGCGACGAGTGGCTGGTGGCGAGCGAGACGACGAAGAGATAAGCGGAGGAGCGGAGAAGCGGAGAAGCGGAGAAGCGGAGAAGAAGGCACGATGAATCGTGCTCCTACCGAATAAAGGCCGGAATTCCGGGCCGTATCTTGCTTTTACCTTGCTGGCGGAATATACTGTGTTTTCGCTCTGAAGCGGGTCGCACGGATGGGTGGGCGCAAGCCCACTTTTTTGTTGGGCCGGTTGGAGGGCAGTGTATACCGGCATTGCTCGGGGAGTCTTCGGTTGGATTTGGAAAAAATTCGGGAAGCCGCCGAGCGCGTGGCGCGGTCGGAAGGGCTGGAAATATATGATGTTGAGTGGAAAGTGGGGAAGCAGCGCTTCCTGCGAGTGATCATCGACAGGGTGCCGAAGGCCGGCGCGGCGATGACGGACGCGGCGGGAACGGTATTGGCGGGTGCGGAAGCGCGTGAAGCCGGGCTACTGGGCGTCAGCCACGCGGATTGCCAGCGCGTTAGCCAACAGTTGAGCGTGATCCTGGATGTGGAAGAGCTGATTCCGGGGGCAGCGGGCTACACCCTGGAAGTGAGTTCGCCGGGAATGGACCGGGCGCTGCGGAAGCCGGGAGAGTACGAGAGATTTCGCGGGCGAATGGCGAAGATTATGACGACCGAGCCTGTCGAGGATGAGAAGTATTTTGAGGGGCGGCTGGCGGGATTTGTGGATGGGAAGGTGAGGCTGGAGTTGAAAGGGAAGACGGCAAGGACGGTGGAGTTGCCGCTGGAGATGATACGGAAGGCGAATTTGATGGTGGAGTTTTAGGGGAAGCTGACAGTTTACAGCTCACAGCTGACAGCAAAGAAAAAGAAGGAAAGGGATTTTACACAGAGGGCGCGGAGAGCACAGAGGACACAGAGAAGAGAAGAAGGAAGAAGAGTGGCAGGAAAAAGTGAGTTAGAGAAGGAAGAGAGTTAAGAGAGAAAGAGAATTTAGGGATTTCAGGAACGGGAAGCGACCGGGAAAGATACATGGCGAATCTGCTCTATCAACAAATCGAGATGTTGAGCCGCGAGAAGCATATCGAGGCGACGGTAGTGGTGTCCGCGATTGAAGACGCGATGGTAGTGGCGGCGCGGAAACATTACAAGACGGAAGAGGACTTGCGCGCGAAGTTCAATCCAGAGAGCGGGCAGGTGGAAGTGTATTCGGTGCACACGGTCGTGGAAGAAGTGACCGACCCGAAGAGAGAGATCAGCCTGGCGGAGGCGAAGAAGAAGAATCCGACGGCGGAAATTGGAACGGAAATTACCGCGCCAAAGCCGACGGAAGCGTTCGGGCGAATTACGGCGCAGACGTTCAAGCAGGTGATTTTGCAGAAGGTGCGCGAGGCGGAGCGCGACACGATTTATAACGAGTACCACACGCGCGTGGGCGAGCTGGTGACGGTGATTGTGAAGCGCGCCGAGGGGCCGGATTTGATTGTGGACATGGGCCGGACGGAAGCGCGACTGCCGAAGCGAGAGCAGTCGAAGCTGGAGACTTACAATATTGGCGAGCGTTTGCGCGTGGTGATCAAGATGGTGGACCGCGCGGCGAAGGGGCCGCAGGTGATTGTTTCGCGCGCGGATGCGAGCCTGGTGCAGCGGCTGTTTGAAATGGAAGTGCCGGAGATTTACGACGGCACGGTACAGATTCGGTATGCGGCGCGCGAGGCGGGCGAGCGGACGAAGGTGGCGGTGGCTAGCCGGGATAAGGATGTCGATCCGGTGGGCGCGTGCGTGGGCATGAAGGGAATGCGCGTGCAGTCGATCATTCGCGAGCTGCGCGGCGAGAAGATTGACATTATTCCGTACAGCGAAGAGACGGTGGCGTTTGCGCAGAAGGCGCTGAGTCCGGCGAAAGTGACGCGCGTGCAGATCACCGATCCGGAGAACAAAAAGCTGGAAGTGATCGTCGAGGATTCGCAGCTGTCGCTGGCGATTGGGAAGAAGGGGCAGAACGTCCGGCTGGCGAGCAAGTTGATCGGCTGGGACATCGACATCAAGAGCGAGGAAGAGAAGCGGCAGGAAATTGAAGAGCAGATGACGGCGTTGACGGCCCCGACGACACCATTGACGGCGCTGGCAGGCGTGGGCGCGAAGACGATTGAGAAAATTGAGGCTGCTGGGATTACGAACGTGGAGAAGCTCGCGGGGATGACGCCGGAGCAGTTGATGGAGATTCCGGGCATCGGCGAGAAGATGGTGGACAAGATCTATCAGGCGGTGAACCGGTTCTACGAGGGCGGGGCGGAAGCTGCCGCGGCAGCACCGGCTGGTGAAAGCACCGAGAACATGGCGGCGGAGGGCGAAGCTGCTGCCGCAGAGAGTGAAGCAACATCCGGGGAAGGCGAACCGGCCGCTGAGAGCCAGGAGGCGAGTGCATCTGAGGCCGCGGAAGGAGCAGCGGTTGAGGAGGGTGCTCCGGAGAGCGCAACAGCCGAACATGTGGCACATGAAGAAAAACAGGTGCCAGAAGACCCCGAAGGTGTGGACAAGACTGAGGAAGAGCCGAAGCCTTGAGTAAGAGATAGCTCGGCCGAAACAGGGCCGACTGAATTTTTTGACCGTGGAACGGTCTATAGGACGCATGAACGAAGCAAACCAAGTTCGAATTAATGAGCTGGCCCGGGAACTCGAGGTCAAGGCCAAGGCCATCATTGATCTTTTGCCCGGGTACGGTGTCACCGAGAAGAAGACGCACTCGAGCTCGATCCCTGAGGATGTTGCGGAGAAAGTCCGCAAAAAGATTTCGGGACAAGCTGAGGCAGAGGCCGCCGCGGAAGCAGCAGCCAAGGCGGAAGCTGCTGCCAAGGAAGCGGCTGCGAAGGCTGCGCGGATGCGGCCAGCGGCTCCTCCGGCGGCACCCGTTGCCGCTGCACCTAGCCCCAGTGCAGTCGCGAAACCAGCGGCTCCTGCTGCTGTTAGTACGCCAAGTCCAGCAGCGGTAGCGGCTCCTGCCGCGCCAGCCCCGAGGCCAGTTGTGCCTCCCGCCGCGGCTCCGGCACCCGCAACTCCGGTTTTGACGGCGCCAACTGCTGCGCCTGCGGCCCCGAAGCCGCCGGTTCCTGTTCCCGCCAGCGCGCCAGCGGTTGTTCCGCCGCCTGCAGTCAAGCCGGTTGCACCGCCGCCAGCTGTGGCAAAACAGCCGGCACCAATACCCATTCGTCCGCAGTCGCCAACGCCGCAGCCCACGGCCAACGCGCCGCGGACTGCTCCGACCTCTGGACCGCGGCCTACGGCTCCGGCGGGAACACAACCTTCTGGTGTGCGTCCAGCAGCGGCAGCGCCTGGTGCGCGGCCAGGGATGCCGTCGCGACCGATGCCAACGGGGAATCGTGGGCCAGTTCCGGGAACGGTGCCCGGGAGCGGGCAGCGCTCGGGTGGAGGACCGCGTCCGGGACAGCCCATGCGGCCGATGCAGCAGGGCGGTCAGGGAAGACAGTACACGCCGCGACCGGGCGGACCGGGCGGTACGGGAAGTTCGCCAGCCAATCGGCCGTTTGAGCAGCGGCGCGGAGCGACGCCCACGGGCACGCGGCCAGGGCCACGCGCGCCGGGACGTCCCGGGATGCTGCCGGCACTGCCGCCAGACAAAGTGCCGCCGAAGGCGGAGCCGGGAAAGCCGCTCTATACGCGCAAACCGACGCAGAGACAGCGGCCGGTCATGGACAAGCGGGAGCAGGAGGGTGAGCGCAAGCTGCACCCGACGCGCCAGCGTCCAGGAGCCGGGGGACAGGCGGTCTGCTGCGGCTGTGATTGCGCCGCCGGAACCGCGGCCGCCGCGCGACGTGACAATTACGGAAGGCATCACGATCCGCGAACTGGCGGAAAAGCTGGACGTGCGCGCGAAAGATCTTTTGAAGACGCTGCTGGATCGTGGCGTGTTTGCCAGCATCAACCAGGCGCTGGATGTGCCTACCGCGACGACTCTGGCGGAGGCGTTCAGCGGAGTCGTGAGCGTTGTGTCGCTCGAAGAAGAGATGGTGCTGGAAGTTGCGAAGGAAGAGACCAAGGAAAGTTTGAAGCCACGGCCGCCGGTGGTTACGGTGATGGGCCACGTGGATCACGGCAAGACGAGCTTGCTCGACGCGATTCGAGAGGCGGACGTTGCAGCCGGAGAAGCGGGCGGAATCACGCAGCATATCGGCGCGTACAAAGTGGTGGTGAATGACCGGAGCGTGGTTTTTGTGGACACGCCGGGCCACGAAGCGTTTACCCGGATGCGTGCGCGCGGAGCGAAAGTGACGGACATCGTGGTGCTTGTCGTGGCGGCGGATGATGGGGTTATGCCGCAAACGAAAGAAGCGATCGATCACGCGAAGGCGGCCAAGGTGCCGATCATTGTGGCGATCAACAAGATCGATAAGCCGGAAGCTCAGGTGGAGCGTGTGAAGCGGCAGCTCTCGGATGTGGGATTGGTGCCAGCAGAGTGGGGCGGAGACACCGAGTTTGTGGAAGTTTCCGCGAAGCAGAAAAAGGGAATCGACAAGCTGCTGGAGACGATTTTGCTGGTGGCGGATTTGCGCGAGTTGAAAGCGAATCCGGATGCGCCGGCGAGCGGAACCGTACTGGAATCGCGTGTGGATAAAGGACGCGGACCAGTGGCCACTGTGCTGGTGCAAAACGGGACGCTGAACTCCGGAGATTTCTTCATTTGCGGATCCGTGTTCGGCAAAGTGCGCGCGATGTTTGATGATCGCGGGCGGACGATCGAAGGATGCACCGCCGTCGACGCCGGTGGAAGTGCTGGGCTTGCAGGGAGTGCCAGAGGCTGGCGATCACTTCCAGGTGACCGAGGAAGCCAAGGCGCGGCACATTGTGGAATACCGGCAGAGCAAGCAGCGCGACGCGCAGATGGCGCGATCGAGCGGAGCGCGCATCACGCTGGACCAGTTGCACGAGCAATTGAAGGCTGGCGACGTGAAGGAACTGGGTATCGTCATCAAGGCGGACGTGCAGGGTTCCGTGGAAGTGCTGAGCGAAATGCTGCCAAAACTTTCAACGGACCAGGTGAAGCTGAAGATTATCGGATCTGGCGTTGGCGCGGTGACGGAGAACGATGTCTTGCTGGCATCGACTTCGGGAGCGATCGTGATTGCATTCGGGATCCGGCCGGACCGCAAGGCGCTGGAACTGGCGCAGCAGGAACACGTGGATATCCGGTCGCACACGATCATTTACGAAGTGTCCGACGAAATCAAGAAGGCCATGGAAGGCTTGCTCGAGCCGGTGATTCAGGAAACGCACCTGGGCCGGGCGGAAGTGCGCAACACGTTCCGGGTCAAGGGGTCGGGGACGGTTGCGGGATGCTATGTTGTGGAGGGCGTGCTCAAGCGCGACGCGCAGGTTCGCGTGGTGCGCGATGGGGCGGTGATCTACACGTCAAAACTCAGTTCGCTGAAGCGGTTCAAGGACGATGCGAGCGAAGTGCGCACCGGATTCGAATGCGGCGCGGGCATTGCAAATTTCAACGACGTGAAAGTCGGCGACATTTTGGAGTGCTTCAGCGTTATGAAGCTGAGCGCGGCGGAAGCGGCGGGCCAGACGGTCGGGACCGCCGGCCGCAAGTAAGGAATCGTCCCCCGGAGCGCTCATGCCGGTTGGCCTGCTTACCCTTGAACTGCATATCCCAGACGCGCAATCGCTGAAGGACAAGCGGCAAGTGCTGCGAAGCTTGAAAGACAAGCTGCGAAGGGAGTTCAACGTGGCGGTGGCGGAGTTGGACCATCACGACGTGTGGCAGCGGTCGGTGGTAGGCGTGGTGACGCTTTCGAACGAAGAGAAGCATCTGAAAGAAGTGTTGCAGAAAGTTCTGGATGAAGCGGACCGCATTTTGGGCTCGTTCTTGATCAACCAGGCGATCGAAATTATTTAGAGAGCGTTGCGGGTACGAAATGAGTCCAGCCAATCACCGTCACGAACGGGTGGGCGAGGAGATCGCTCACGAAATCAATGCCATGCTCGCGGGAGAGCTGAAGGATCCGCGGCTTGAAGGCATGGTCGTGGTCAGCGAAGTGCGCGTGCAGCCGGACATGAAGCACGCGCGGGTGTTTATCAATATGCAGGGCTCCGCCAAAGAACAGAAGGATGCGATCAAGGCGCTAGAGCATGCCTCGGGCTTCATCCGGAGGGAGTTGATCGAGCGGCTGCAGCTTCGACGGCTGCCTGAGCTGCATTTCGCGCTGGATCACTCGCAAGAGTACACGGAGCGAATCGATCAGCTGTTGAAAGAGATGAAGAAGGACAAGCCGGCGGCTTCTTGACGTGAATTCCGAAATTGAGGGAGTTACGGTACAAGTTGACTGCTGACTCGTGACTGGTGACGGGTGCGAACCCTCCCAAGCACAAGACTCATGCCTCAGAACTGAAAACCGATTCGAGACCACTCATCCCATGCCACGACAACCTCAGCCTGCGCCGTTCGACGGCGCGCTGGTCATCGACAAGCCGCGGGGAAAGACTTCCCACGACGTCGTCGATGCGGTGCGTCATCTAGCGGGCTTTCGGCAGATTGGACATCTCGGGACGCTCGATCCGCTCGCGACGGGTGTGCTGGTTTTGTTGCTGGGCCGAGCCACAAGATTGGTGCAGTTTTACGGCGGGCGCAGAAAACGCTATGAAGCGGCGTTTCGTTTTGGATTTGCGACGGATACTTACGATTCCGATGGCGAAGCGCAGGGGCCGGACAGCGCTCCGGCGCTCGACAGAGCGATGCTGGAAAAGCTAGCGGCGGAGAGCGTGGGCCGGTTCGAACAAATGCCGCCCATCTTTTCGGCAAAAAAAGTGAAGGGCCGCCCCGCGTACGAAATGGCGCGGAAGAAGCAGCCCGTGGAGCTGAAGGCCGTGGAGGTCGAGCTTTTCGAATACAAACTTACGGGCATCGAGGGAAGCGTCGCGCGCTTTGTCATTGAGTGTTCGTCAGGCACGTACATCCGATCGCTGGCGCATGACATGGGACAGAAACTCGGCTGCGGCGCGCACCTCTCCGAGATAACGCGCACTGCGGTTGGCGAATTTTCGCTGGACCAGGCGATCAAGCTGGAAGAACTGGCGGAAGCTTCGCGGGTGGGGAAGTTTGCAGAGTGCATGATCCGCCTGGAAAATCTTCTGCCTAATTTTCCGCGGGTAAACGTGCTGCCTGTCATAGAAAAACGCGTACGCCACGGCACAAAATTCAACGTGCAAGTCTCGCAAATTCAGCCGGGCCGCGTGGAGTTGCCTCCCGGCTCAACGCTAGAGCTGGACGCTGGAGAGGCAAAGCCGCCCCGATTGCGAGTTTTCAGCCAACAAGACAAGCTGGTCGCCATTGCGGAGGCGCTGGTTCCGCGCACGTATCAGCCCATCGTTGTGTTCGAACCGTTAGCCTGAGCAGCAAGCTGGTTGAAGAGGTGAGCCTCACGCAAAGCACAGCCAGAGCGGCTAAGGCTGCCGCCTCGAGGGCACCAGGTTAGGCAGAGAACCGCCGCGACCGGTGCTCGTGTCGGGTCCGACATAGATGGAGCGGGAGATACGATCCTGGAGCCGCAGCTTATGTGGAGTAATTAGAATCACCATTTCGGTGTCCTGGCCGGTCGTGTTCCTCTGACCGAAGAAATAGCCAGTTGGAGCGGGAAGATTTGCGAAACCTGGGAGCCCGGTGAGCGTGCGAGTCTCTTCGTTGTCTAGCAGTCCTCCGATGAGGGTGGGCTCGTCTTCCCGGATGCGGACCGTTTGAGAGATCGTGCGGTTGGTGAGAATGGGAATGCCGTTGATGCTGGAGCCGGCGAGAGCGCGAATCTCGAACTCCAACTGCAGGGTAACTTCGTCGTTTGGATGCACCGTGGGTGTGGCCTTAATCTTTACACCCAGATCTTCATATTGCGCGCCGGGATAGGGCTGCTGCGAGACTCCTCCGCCAGAGCCCGAGAACAGACTGGCTGGAGTCAGGATTACGGTGACTTGCCCGGCACTGCCGGATGGATCATCCGTGACGGCTACATCGGGCAAGGAGGCAGCCGCGAGGTTGGCTGAAAGGATGGCTGTCGGATTTGTGCCGACGGGAAGTTCGGCAGGCGTGTTGAATAATCCCTGGCCAAGACCGAGATACACAGACATGCTGTCGGTTTGCGGGTCGGTCACGGCAATATCTGGAACGCCATCGCCGTTGAAATCGGAGATGGTGACGGCCGTGGGCGACTGCCCGGTGGCGAGGGGCGAGTTCGTCGCCGCAGTAAACGTGCCGTCGCCGTTGCCCAGCAAGACGCTAGCGGTATTGTCCGACGTGTTGACGACCACGAGGTCGGGGTGGGAATCATTGTTCAGGTCGGCCGAAGCGATGGCGACCGGGGAATTGCCGACGGCAAACGGAGAGCTAGGAGCCAGGGTAAACGTGGCATTCCCAGTGCCGAGAAGAACGGTGACATTGTTTGTGGTTTGATTGACAATTGCCAAATCCAAATTTCCATCCGAATTGAAGTCGGCCGAGGTCATCGCGATGGGGCCTGTTGCAGTAGTGGGCAGCGCAAAGGGCGAACCTGCTGCTTGGTTGAAAGTGCCATCGCCGTTGCCGAGAAATAAAGAAAACGTGTTGTCCTTGAAATTCGTTACCGCAAAATCCTGATGGCCATCGCCATTGAAGTCGCCGATCACAAGGGAGCTAGGCTCGTTGCCCACGGAGATTGGCGAACCAGTGGCCTGATTAAACGTGTCGTCGCCGTTGCTGATGAGGACTTGTACGGTGTTGGAAACCGGATCGGTGACGAGCAGGTCGTGAAAGCCACTGGAGGTTAGCACTGCCGAAGCGATGGCGGGAGCGATCGCGGGCGCACTCGTTCGAGCTGCGCCAAGCGAGATGGGTGACCCAGCGGAGGCGAGAAAAGTTCCCGAGCCCTGGTTCGCGAGAATGGTGAGAGTATTGTCGATTTCGTTGACGACTGCCAGGTCTAGCAGACCGACGTTGCGGAAGTCCGCCGCGGTCAGGGCCACGGGACCGATGCCGACGTTATAAGAAGTGCTAGGCAAAAGGCTGTTGGAAACCGTGCCGACAGATGTGGAAGGCGTCGAGGCGCCGAGGCTTCCAGAAAGCAGGGAGAGCGTGATTGGGTAACGATCACCCACGAAGAATGAGGCAGGCTTGCCGTCCTGCGCTCGCAAAAGCACTTGGCGCCCACTGTGCACAAGTGTCAAAGCGTCGGAAAACTGAGCGGCTATGGCTGGCAGCGTCAAGAGGAATGTCGTCTTGCCTCCTCCCACAACAGTCAGCGGCGGGATAAACGAACTGAGGCTCACAATGCTTCCTGCACTGCCGACGCTGGACCCACTTCCGAATAAGGCTGCCAGAAGCGTGACCAGCGTGCTGAGGTCTTTTGCTTGCTCCAATTGGGTGATGAGGTGTGGCGTGAGAGAAATCAGTTCGACCGAAGAAGGCGGGAGAAGGCCCAGAGTGAAGGCCTTGTTTCGATCGACCTCGAGGATCTCTATTTCCAGCAAGACTTCCCCGCGCGCTTTTTCGGCTTGCCGGATGATTTCCGCCGCCAGCGCGAGTCGTTCCGGTGTGTCGCGAATGCTGATGGCGTGCGTTGCGGTATCGAGCTCGATGCGATTCGCACCTGTCATCTCGCGCAGGACTCGCAGCAATTCGGTCATGTCCTCCGTCCCCACCGACGCCGGCAAGACGAACGATTGCTCGGCTTGCACTCCGTACTGGCGGTGCTTGTCTGCGCTATCCTGGGCTACGAACAGAAGTGTGGAAGTCAAAGGCCGAGAGAATGTGCCGCTCTCTATGCCGAGCACCTTTAGCGCCGAGTCGAAATCCATCTGGTCCGCGTGTAGCCTTATCGGTCGCGCCACAAGGTCTGGATCGAAGACTACTTTTATGCCAAAGAGCTGCCCCAATTGCTCGTAGACAGCTTTCGTGTCCCCACGCAGATTTAAGTCTTGTTTCTTCTTGAGCGGTTTGAGTTCGGCAAGACCCTCGATTTTCATATCGGGCTTTGCGATAGGCTCATCTTTCATGGCCTTCATCTGGTTCAAACGTTCTGTGACGATTGTGTTGGTCGGATCGATGAGCAGCGCCTTGGCCAATTCCTCGGTGGCCACATCGGCGTGGCCGGCCAGGGCGTCGCGCTCGGCGGCTTCGACGTGGTCGCGAACGAGCTTCGAGCGCATGGACGCGATGCGCTCGAGCAAGGCCGTATCTTGCGGCGCGAAACGAGCAGCCTGCTGGTAGTAGTTGAGCGCCTCATCGAAGCGCCCTTCCGCGAGTTCCTTGTCCGCGAGCTCAGGAAGTTTTTTTGCAAACTTTGGATTGGGGCGCGGCGCCATTTGAAGCTGGGCTTCGTTGGGTGCGGTCTGCGGCGGGGCGGACTGGCTTGGCGCGGGAGATTGTGCAGGAGCCTGCGCACAGCAAAGAAGAGAGGCCAGCAGAAAGGAGAGAGCTTGACGGAGTGGGAGGGCGATGTTCATTGAATTTTGCAGGCGACTTATTCTACCGTATGCTGGAAGGAGAAATCGGACTGGATTGGTCCGGTTGACGGAAATTCATACAGAGGGTAGACTTGGGTTGTAGTTGCAAACGATTAACAACTGGAGATTCTTTGCTTCCTGCATTTCTCATTGCGCTCCGTGAAGGTGTCGAGGCTTCCCTGGTTGTCGGCATCATTCTGGTCTATCTTTCGCGTACGGGCCGCTCGCAACTAGCGCGTTTTGTTTGGTATGGCGTCGCTACGGCCGCCGCATTGAGCCTGGCTGTGGCGATTGCCCTGGAGCGCTGGCGAATCAGCGAAGACGGGTTCGAGGGGGTGATGTACCTCGTCGCGACCGCGTTCGTAGTTACGATGATCGTATGGATGAACCGCGTTGCGCGGCATTTGAAAAAAGAGATCGAGCAGAAGATTGAGAGTTACGTGGGGCGGGCGGGAGCGGCGGCAGGCTGGGGGATATTCTTTTTTGTTTTCTTGATGGTTTTGCGCGAGGGTGCGGAACTAGCAATCATTCTGCGGGCGGTGGAGCTTTCCACCGAAGGATTGCAGACGTGGATTGGGACGGCTTTGGGAATTGCGGCGGCGGTGGCGGTGGGCTTGTTCTTCTTCAAGGGCACGTTGCGGGTGCCGCTGCAGCGGTTTTTCGCGGTGACAAGCGCGATCCTGATTCTTGTGGCGTTTCAGCTTGCGTTGACGGGCATGCATGAGCTGAGCGAGGCGCAGTGGCTGCCATCGAGCAAGGCGGAAATGGCGGTGATCGGGCCGGTTGTCCGGAATGAGTTGTTTTTCTTCGTGCTGATTTTCGGGGCGGCGGCGCTTTTGGTTTTGCGGGAATGGCAGTCGGCGTCACACGCGCGCGCGGCGAAAGAAACGGCTGGCGAAGCGGAGAAGCGGTTGGTAGAGGCGCAGAACCGGCGGCAGCGGCGATGGATGATTGCCGCGGCGACTGGGTGTTTGTCGGTCATTCTGCTGCTGACGGGAGATTTTGTTTACACGCGCGCGAATTCCGCGCCGCCCGCGGCGCAGGCCATCGCGGCGGTGGGCAACGAGGTGCGCATTCCGGTGAGCGAGGTGCAGGATGGCAAGATGCACCTGTTCACCGTGACTGCCGGAGGGCAGTCGATGCGCTTTATGATTATCAAAAAGCCGAACGGTTACGGAACGGCGCTGGATGCATGCCGCATTTGCGGCGCCGAGGGGTATCGTCAGGATGGACAGAACGTCATTTGCAGGCATTGCGCTTCTGCGATTTACATTCCGACGATTGGGGAAGCAGGAGGGTGCAATCCGATTGGCGTGCCGTCTCGCGTGGACGGGGCGGATCTCGTAATAGACATTTCTTCGCTTGTGCAAGCGACTAAGGAGATTCCACAGTAGGGGCGCGCTCGATTGTGCCCTTGCGAGCGCGACCACGAATCTCATGTTCCTGCGACTCGTAGCCGATTCGTTCACACGCCGTCCGCGCCGCAAGGTGCTGACGGCCGCGGCGCTTGCGCTGGGCATGGCCGTGGTGACGGCGGCGCTGAGCGTTTCGCTCGACGTAGGCGACCGGCTGGCGAGCGAGTTTCGGAGTTTGGGCGCGAATCTGATGGTGACGCCGGCGGCGGATTCGTTGCCGCTGGAAATTGGCGGCGTGGACTATCGGCCCGTCAATGCTGGGGCCTACCTTCCTGAGGCCGACCTCCCGAAAATCAAGACCGTTTTTTGGCATAACAACATCATCGCATTTGCGCCCGTCTTGGAGGTTTCGGCAAAGTTTCCGATCGAAACGGTTTTCGCTCCGGGAGCTCCGCCACGAACTATCCCGGAAATGCCTATCGTGGTGATCGGCACGTGGGCCGCGCATCCTGTGCCTTTGCCGGACGGCGGCACCTTCACCACCGGAATCGCGAAGACCAATCCGTGGTTCCGCGTGGATGGGAAGTGGTTTTCCGACCAGCGTCCTATCGAGCGTATCAATGTCAACTCAATGGGGCACACATATCTGCCGGGAAATCCGGAGTGCGTTGCGGGCGAAAAGCTCGCGGCCCGCCGCGGCTTGCACATTGGTGATCAGGTGGTTGTCGCTCCCGCCGCGGACGTACAGAACATGCAATCTTGCGACGTGACCGGAATTCTTTCCAGCGGTGGCGCGGAAGATGACGCGCTGCTGATGTCTCTGTCGGAAGTGCAACGCCTCGCTGGCAAGCCGGGCCAATACCGTAAGCTCTATGTGAGCGCCCTCACCAAACCTGAAGACGCTTTCGGGCGGCGCGATCCTGCCACGATGAAGCCGGCGGAAGTGGAGCGCTGGATGTGCACGCCCTACATTTCCTCGATTGCGGCTTCCATTAAAGAAGTGTTGCCGGGGACGGATGTGCGGGTGATTCGGCGGGTGGCCGAGGGCGAGGGAGCCATTCTTACGCGGGTTCGGGTGCTGCTGTGGATGGTGACGTTGGCGGCGTTGCTGGCTGCGGCGCTGGCTGTTGGAGCGTCTTCGGCGGCTTCGGTGATCGAGCGGCGCACGGAAATTGGACTGATGAAGGCTTTGGGAGCTGGCTCGGGTACCGTGGGTTTCCTGCTTGCTGCGGAACAGCTCTTGCTCGCGTTTGTAGGTGGAGGGATCGGCTATTCGCTGGGAATCATTCTTGCGCGTCTGGTAGGGCAAAGGATTTTCGGTGTCGCTCCGGCTCCGTCCATGCTCGTTCTGGTCGCGGTACTTGCGCTCGCGGCGGGAGTCACGCTTCTTGGCAGCGCCATTCCCATGCGCCGCGCTTCGCGCTACGAACCGGCGCCGATTTTGCGAGGCGAGTGATGGAGGTACAAGGCACGCAAAATCGGCAGATGTTCTGGCGCATCGTTCGCCGGCTGCTCACCGCCAATCGCGGCCGCCTTTATGTCATTCTGCTGGCTCTTGGTGCAGGCGCAGCCGTCACGTCCGCCCTGCTCAATCTTCAGGTCGACGCCAAGCGCCGCATCACGACGGAGTTCAGGACGTTTGGCCCCAACGTAGTCATAAGTCCGCGAAGCTCGGGGGACTCTCCCAGATTCCTCGACGAATCCTTGTTTAGTCGAATCCCCAATCAAAACAGCCTCGGCGGCATTGCCAAAGCGGAGTTCCTTTATGGCGTTGTCAATATTTCCGTAGCAAGGCAAGGTCAAGAACATCCGGACAAAAATGCCTTAAGCACTCAGGCTATCCTCGTCGGCTATGCTCACTCGGACTTCGGACCAAACCAGGTTCTACCTCCCGCGCTGATCGACGTGGAAGAGACATGGAAGCCGATTAGCTCATTGCGCTGTGCAGTTGGTGAAAAAGTGGCTGCCACTTTGAAAATGCGACGGGACGACGGAATATGGCTAAGCAATGGCAGCGAAAACTATTCCATATATGCGAGTGTGCTTCCTTCGACTGGTGGTCCAGAAGACAATCAGATTTTCCTCTATCTGAATCTTGCGCAGAAGCTGCTTGGACAACCGCATCGAATTAGCTTGATCCAACTCAGAGTTCCAGGTTCTGCAGAACAAATTGAGCGACTTGTTGAGCAGCTCCGACCCGAGCTTGGCGACGCCGAGGGTCGTCCAATTCGTCAGTTCGCCGAGGGTGAAGCCAAGATTTACAACCGCATCAGCGGGTTGCTGACGGCGACAATCGTCATTGTGATGCTGCTTACCAGCTTATGTGTGATGGCGGCGATGACGAACGTGGCGATGGAGCGCAGGAACGACGTGGGCTTGATGAAGGCCATTGGCGGCGCGACGCGGCGCGTGCTTCGGCTATTTATGGTAGAGGCGGCGCTGCTGGGGCTTGCAGGTGGCTTGATTGGCGCGGCCGCGGGGATTTTTCTTTCCGTTTGGCTGGGCAAGCAAGTCTTTGGCGTGGCGGCACAGCCGCGGCTGATTGTGTATCCTGTAGCAGTGGCTCTCACAATGATGGTTGCGATTCTGAGCGCGTATCCGCTGCGGCGCCTCGCCAGCATTCGGCCCGCTTCCGTGTTTCGAGGTGAAGCGTGAGCGCGCCGGTGCAGATTCTGCCTGAGCTACACATAGCGGCTCCTCAAGTCGCGATCGAGAACCTCGTCAAGAAGTACGGCGTCGCTGCGCGCGATCGACGACCTCAGTTTCAGCGTGGAGGCTGCCGAGTGGGTCGCGCTCATGGGGCCGTCCGGCTCAGGGAAAACCACGCTTATCAACATTCTTGGCGGACTCGATACGCTTGACTTCCGGTCGCGTCGTTGTGGACGGCGTCGACCTGTCGAAGCTCAGCGAGAACGAGATGGTTCGCTACCGCGCCGAAAAAGTCGGCTTCGTTTTCCAGCAATTTCACCTCGTCCCTTATCTGAATGCTGTTGGAAAACGTGATGCTCGCGCAATATTTTCACAGCGTGACGGACGAGAAGCAGGCGGAAGAAGCCCTGCGGCGCGTAGGATCTGGGCGACCGCATAACGCACTCCTCGCAACTCTCCGGCGGCGAACAGCAACGCGTGGCCATCGCGCGAGCGCTGATCAATCAGCCGAAGATCATTCTGGCCGACGAGCCCACCGGCAATCTCGACGAGGCCAATGAAGAAATAGTTTTGCAAATCTTTCGCGAGCTTCACGAGGCAGGCCACACGATTCTGATGGTCACGCACGACCCGGACATCGCGCGGCAAGCCGACCGCCGCATCGAACTCGCGCACGGCCGCCTTCACTTTGACACCGCACAGCATGGCCCTGGCCATCCTCTCGCTTGTCCGCTCGCGGACACCATCGATTGCTGCACTCCGGTTTCAGCTGACGACGAGATTCGATTCGATCATTTTCTTGAACAAATCTGGATTTGCTGCGAAGAGGGCAAACCGGCGAATATCAAGGCGCTTCAAACAAGCGGGCCCGCTGGCGAACTTCCCGTTCTCTCCGGTGAGCCGGCGTCAAGCACTTTGAGCCGGATGAGCGAGCGGCATCTGGTCGAACTGCAAGACGGCGAGGCGCAGCTCACAACGGTGGGAAGCCAACGCGCACGCGACGTTGTCCGCCGCCATCGTCTGGCCGAGCGCCTCTTCAAAGACACTTTCGCTGTTGACGACACCGAGGCCCACACGCAAGCCTGCAGGTTCGAACACATCATCAGCCCCGAACTCGATCAGCGCATCTGCACATTTCTTGGCCACCCCAAGACTTGCCCGCACGGCAATCCCATTCCGCCCGGCGAATGCTGCAACGGAAAGCCCAAAAGTTAAACCCTTCCCCGCATGCCGATTCCACTCGATCCGCGAAAGAAAGCGACTGCCGTTAAGATCCACGTCAAGACCGGCGCCGGCGTCGATATCACCTGGGCCGATGGCCACGCCAGCCACTACGATTTTGCTTATCTGCGCGAAGAGTGTCCCTGCGCCACCTGCAATGACGAACGCGGAAAAAAAGACGCCTTCGCCGCTGCCGCACCGGCTGCAAGCGCATTTGCTCCGCTGCCGATGTTCAAGCCTAAGCCACGCGCGCAAGCCGCCACCGTGGTGGGCAACTACGCCGTGCAAATCAGCTTCACGGACGGCCACGCCACCGGCATTTACAGCTACGAACACCTGCGCACCATCTGCCCCTGCGCCGAATGCGCCAAAGCGTTCCGCAACACCGCGCCCTGAATCGTTTTAGTGCCCGCAAAAAACAGCCGCCTCGCTAGACTTCGCCGGAAAAAATGCGAGCATTTTAATCTGCAGGTCGACGATCACCCATACATGAGCAGCAGCCTCCTACAGCCCTGCTGCCGCAGGCAGCCGGGGCAACGGTATTCCACGCGTTATCGTTGCCACCACGGCGCTCTTGACGTTTATTTCGTTCTGGCGCGCTGCGGCTATCGTTCTGAACGATCTGGCCTCCTCCGCCTACTATGCCGGCGGCGAAGCGGAAGGCTACATTGGCAAAACCGCGCCGTGGTTCATTCTGGCCATCATGTTGTTTTCGTACGCGGTGCGCGCCGTGTACGTCGAAAGCTGCAGCATGTTCGTCCGCGGCGGCGTGTACCGTGCCGTTAAGCAATCGCTGGGCGGCACGCTCGCAAAATTCAGCGTTTCCGCGCTGATGTTCGACTACATCCTGACCGGGCCAATCAGCGGTGTGGCCGCGGGTCAATATCTCGGCGGGTTACTCAGCGAGTTGTCTGCAATACTTCCACCTGAGCGGTCCTTTTTCCGACATACCCTGGGCGGAATTTACCCGCAGGTTTCGCGATCATCGTCACCATCTATTTCTGGTGGGAAAACACCAAGGGCGTTCCGGAATCCAGCGAAAAAGCGCTACACATCATGAGGTTGGTTACCGTGATGGTGGTGATTCTGATCGGCTGGTGCATCTATACGGCGATCCTACGCCATTCCTCGCTGCCGCCGTTTCCCCACCCGCGCAATCTTCGACTTGACGCCAGCGCTCTGGGCTGGCTTGCGCAAGCAGCTTGCCGCACATGTTCGGCATCATCGCCATCTTCATCGCGCTGGGACATTCCGTTCTGGCCATGAGCGGCGAAGAATCGCTGGCGCAGGTATACCGCGAAATTGAAAGCCCCAAGCTGCCGAACCTGAAAAAGGCCGGCCTGGTCATTTTCATCTACAGCCTGGTTTTCACTTCGCTGGTTTCTTTTTTCGCGGTGATGATCATTCCGGACGACGTCCGCCAGGGCTTCCTGGAAAATCTGATCGGCGGGCTGGCGATGAGCTTGCAAGGCCCGTTCATCGCACGCCTGATCTTTCACGCTTTCGTGGTGGTCGTGGGAACGCTCATCCTTGCGGGGGCGGTGAACACCGCTATCGTCGGCTCGAACGGCGTGCTGAATCGCGTTTCCGAAGACGGCGTGTCTGAGCGAGCTGGTTCCGCCAGCCGCATCCACGATTCGGCACCAGCTACCGCATCATCAACATCGTCGTCGGCTGCAAATCGTGACCATCTGTGATCAGCCGCGGCGACGTCACTTTTCTCGCGAACCTCTACGCTTTCGGCGTCATCTGGAGCTTCGCGATGAACGGCCTGGCGGTGCTCGTGCTTCGTTACACGCGGCCCGGAGCGCGCGAATTCCAGGTGCCGTTGAATTTCACATTCGCGGCGTGCAGATTCCTGTCGGCCTCGGCTTGATCACGCTGACGCTCTTTCTTAATCGCCGTCGTCAATCTGTTCACCAAGCCGGTGGCCACCATGGCTGGCGGCGCCTTCTCCATTTTGCTCTTCATTGTCTTCATCGATTTCCGAGCGCCGCGCTCATCGAGGCGGCGCCGCCCACATGGAAATGGATCAGTTCAACTTGGAGTTGGAAGGCTGAGCTGACGCCCGGAGGCGGTGGGCGCGCGACCTGGCAACATTCTCGTGCCGGTGAGCAATCATTTCAATCTCTATCATCTGGGCAATGTCCTCGATCGCATCAAGCCCGGACGCCGCGATGTTGTTGTTCTGCACGTCCGCTTGCTGCGCCGCTCGGCTTCCGGCGAAAACGAACTCGACGCCGATCAGCTCTTTGGCAGCATCGAGCAGCATCTTTTTTCGCAAGCCCTTTCGATGGCGGAGAAGCGAGGCAAGTCGATCCGGCTGGCGGTTGTTGCCGCCAACGATCTTTGGGACGGCATCCTGCGCGCCGGCCACTTCGCTGCAATCCAGCACGATTGTGATCGGCCATTCCGCGAAGGACAACACCGAAGAGCAGGCCCGCCAGATCGGCGACGCCTGGGAAAAACTCGGCGACCAGAAGCCACAATTCAATCTCGAAATTCACTTGCCCAACGGCGACAAGATCTACAAAGTCCTCGGGCCGCACGCGCCGAACCTGACCGCCAACGAAGTGAATCTGCTTGCACGTTTGTGGCTGCGTTTCAGCGAGGTGCTGGCGCCGCGCGAATTGCACCATCACGACGTCGTGCACTTCGCGCTTGAGGAAGTCAAGAAAGAGATAGATGAAGGGCAGGAAGATGCGGTCGTCGCACGGCTGCGCGCCCATCTTGAAGCAAATCAATCGAAGAAGACGCCCTCGTCTTGAGTCGAGTGGCAGCCGGCGGATGTTTCCCATCTCTCCCGGAATTTGATCTTATGCCAGCTGTGTCGTGCAATGTCCGCAGCGCTTAGCCTGGATCGGTATGCTCATGGCGCATTGCGGGCAATCTTTCGTCGTCGGTGCGGCGGGTGGCGCGGGCTTCTTCGTCCAGCGATTCACCGAACGCACCAAAAGAAACACAGCGAACGCCACGATCAGAAAATTGATGACGTTGTTCAGAAATATCCCGTAGTTCAATGTTGGGACTCCCGCCGCCTTGGCCGCTGCGATGGTGTCGTAATGTGCGGTGGAGATGCTGATGAACCGGTTCGAGAAATCGACCGGGCCAATCAGCCTGCCGAGAGGAGGCATCATCACATCCTCGACGAAGGATGTAACGATTTTTCCGAATGCCGCTCCGATGATGATGCCAACTGCCATGTCCAGCACGTTCCCGCGCATGGCGAATTCTTTGAATTCCTTGAGCATGATGCGTCTCCTTTTTCTGTCGTGGCGTGGGCCAAACGATCGCCTCCGCGCGATTGCAGAAGCTGAGAGGGCCGTTCGTTGTGGGAATTATATCTGAAGCGGAGAGAGATTTATGGTGTTAAAGCAGTGGCGGCCAATCAACGGGGCCGGAAGACGAGCGCCGCTCCAATAATTCCCCGCAGGCCCATCAACACGCCTGCGGCGATCAGCAGTGGCGCAACCCAGGGAAAGGGTACTCGGGAAATCGCCAACATCACGACACCGAGCAGCGTCAGCGAAAGCCCGCGGGTCCAGTTTTCCCACCGTGCCCACCACTTGTTGGGTCCATAGAGCGCACGAAGTCCCCAAAGGATCAAAGCTACGCCGAGAATGACCCAGGACACATTGCGCCGCTCCACCAGGATGCGGCCTGTGAGCGCCAGCCACACGACAAGAAACCCCAGCAGCACGAAGATCACTTCAATCATGAGACGGAGAAGCCGCTGAGGTGTCAGCATCGTCATCCGGCGCGTTTAGGGGACGCGCTCGATGCGCACTTTTTGCAGCACGACAGGCGTCTTCGGGCGGTCGTTCGAATCGCGCGGCAAATTGGAAATTTTATCGGCCACGTTTTGTCCCTCGACCACCTCGCCAAAGATCGAGTGCTTGTTGTCGAGCCACGGTGTCGCCGCCACGGTGATGAAAAATTGGCTGCCATTCGTCCCTGGTCCGGCGTTCGCCATCGAAAGCTTGCCCGCTTTTGAGTGGTTCAGGGACGGATGAAATTCATCGGCGAACTTATATCCCGGACCGCCGCGCCCCGTGCCCTGCGGGCAGCCGCCCTGAATCATGAATTGCGGGATCACGCGGTGAAATACCAGCCCGTCGTAAAAATTCTTCTTTTGCTTCTTCCCCGTGGCTTCGTCGGTAAATTCTTTCGTCCCCTCGGCTAGTCCGACGAAATTGGCAACGGTGTTCGGCGCTTCCTTTTCGAGCAGCCTCACCACGATGTTCCCCTGTGATGTCTCGAAAATGGCGTACGTCCCTGATGGTCGACTCATGTTCTCTCCTCGTGTACTAAATCATCGTACACGAGCCGGCGCAGCCCGCGCCACTCACCAGCCCTTTTGTTTTCGCAATTCCGTGATGTGCGCCGTATGATGTTTCCCGTGCCACTCATAAAGAAACAGCAGCCAATCCACCGTCCGTTCGCCATGCTCCGGATGCACGAGCACTCGCGCGAACTGCTCCGGCTTCAACGATTTCCACAAACGGTCCAGCCGCGCGTGGACGGAATCGAGAAGGGTTTGCGAACTTTCGATAGGCGCGGTTTTCGAATCCGCAAGCTCGGCCCAAGCTGCTTCGTTATAGGGCTTAATTGTCGGTTTATCCTCCGTGAGCGCCAGCTTTAAGCGGACAAGAGCATTCATATGGCTGTCAGGAACGTGATGGACCACTTGCCGCACGGTCCACCCGCCTTCCCGATACGGCGTGTCCAGCTCCGACTCATTCAGCCCTTTCACAGACGCGCGCAATTTGCCGGGCAGTGTCGCCATTTCTTCGATGGCTTCCCGCCGTCGTTCGGGTGTCAATGAAGAGGGCATCACAAATTTTCCAATGGGGTAGCTCGGGTCCATCTTATTCTCCCTCGGGCAACCGCGATCTTTGGTTCACCGATGTTCGTGACTATAGATGCGTTCCGGCGCGGCGGTCAACGCAGTGCCGCAAAAATGCCTCTCCAAAATGGACGCGTCGCAACAGAGCTTGCCGGCGCGGGGATGCTACAATACGGCTCTTCGGGCTGGATGGGCGACTTGAATCGTATTGGTGCGATGCTGAATCTAATCTTGCGGAGACCATGGGAATGCAAAACGTCGTGATTATTGGCAGTGGCTGCGCAGGCCTGACCGCGGCGATTTACGCCGCGCGCGCGAATCTGAAGCCTTTAGTGATCGACGGTCACGAACAAGGTGGCCAGCTCGCCCTTACCACGCACGTCGAGAATTATCCCGGCTTTCCCGACGGCATCATGGGCCCCGAACTCATCGAAAATATGCGCAAGCAGGCCCAGAGATTCGGCGCAGAGTTCAAGGCGGGAGCTGTGAACGAGGTCGACCTCACAAAACGCCCGTTCAAGATCACGGCCGGGAAAGAAACCTACGAAGCCAAGGCGCTGATCGTTGCTGCCGGCGCCACTGCAAGGCTGCTCGGTCTTGCAGGTGAACGTGAGCTGATCGGTCGCGGCCTTTCGACCTGCGCCACCTGCGATGGTTATTTCTTCCGTCAAAAAGCCATCGCCGTCGTCGGTGGCGGAGATTCCGCGATGGAGGAGGCAAACTTTCTCACTCGCTATGCCAGCAAAGTCTATCTCATCCACCGCCGCAACGAATTTCGCGCATCCAAAATCATGATTGACCGCGCCCGCGCGAATGAAAAAGTGGAATTTGTCACGCCTTTCGTCGTGGAAGACATACTTTCGCCCAAAGGCCACGTCGAAGGCGCGCGCCTCCGCAACTTGCAGACGAAAGAAGCCCGCGAAATAACGGTGGACGGCATCTTCGTCGCCATCGGCCACGATCCGAACTCTACCGTCTTCAAAGGAAAGCTCGAGATGGATGAAAACGGTTACCTCATCCCCAAACACGGCACCCTGACTTCCATTCCCGGCGTTTTTGTCGCCGGCGATGTGCAGGATCATCGTTACCGTCAGGCCGTCACGGCTGCGGGCTCCGGCTGTATGGCCGCCCTCGATGCCGAAAAGTTCCTGGAAGAGCACACGGACTAGTCGCTGAGGAATTACACGGGCATAATCATACGGCATGCTCCGCGCGACGCTTCTCAAACTTTCCGAAAGTCCCCGCTTCGCCAAATGGGTCACCTCCAACGGCACCACGCGCCGCATGGCTCGACGTTTCGTCGCCGGAGAAACTCTCGATGAAGCCATCGAAGCCGCCCGCGTCTGCAACAACGCAGGAATGCTTGTCAGTCTGGATTACCTTGGAGAGAGTTGCTCGACGACCGCGGACGCACAAAGAGCTCGCGACTCGTACCTCGAAGTTTACGAGCGCATCGCGCAGGAAAAGCTCCACGCCAATGTTTCCTGCAAGCTTACGCAGCTGGGCCTGGACCTGAACGTCGAGTTTTGCCAGGGGCTGGTTCGCTCGATAGCCGAACGCGCCGCCGCCTACGACAATTTTCTCCGCATCGACATGGAAGGTTCGTTATATACGCAGCGAACCATTGACGTCGTGAAGCGCGTACGCTCCAACACGCCTGCTGTCGGGACCGTGATCCAGTCCTATCTATATCGCAGCGAAACCGACATTCAGGATTTGCTCGCCTACGGTTGCCGCATCCGTCTCTGCAAAGGCGCCTACAAGGAATCGCAGGACGTCGCCTATCCACATAAGAAAGACGTTGATTTCAATTACATCCGCTTGATGAAAATTCTCCTGCCCAGCGGCTTTTACCACGGCATTGCCACCCACGACCCGCGCATGATCGCGGAAACGATTCGCTGGGCCGCCACGAAACAAATCTCCAAGGATGATTTCGAGTTTCAAATGCTCTACGGCGTGCGCACCGATTTGCAGCGCCGCCTCGTCAAGGATGGTTATCGCCTCCGCATATACATCCCTTACGGCAACGACTGGTTCCCCTACTTCATGCGCCGCCTTGCCGAGCGCCCCGCCAATCTCGGCTTCCTGCTGCGAAATTTCTTCCGCTCGTAGTTTCCTCGCTGCCTTATTCCTTGCGGCAAACCGTCACGCCATCACGCAGCGGGATCAGAACCGGATATAGCTCCTTCGACGCATAAACCATCCGGTTGAATTCCTGCACGCCGAGCGTCGCATTATCATCCGAAGCCGCTGGCCGGGCCGCCTTTCCAGACCACAGCGTATTATCGGTTATGAATAATCCTCCCCGCTTTAATTTCGGCAGGGCTACCCGCAGCGCATCCGGGTATTGGTCCTTGTTGACGTCGTTGAAGATGAGGTCGAATTTCCCAGGCGTTTTTTTGAGCAGATCCAGTGCGTCTCCTACTTGCACATCAATGCGTTTCGCCACACCAGCCCTTCGGAAATATTCCTGCGCGCGCTTTGCGTTTGCCGGATCCCCGTCGGTATAGTGCACTTTTCCCTTCGGCCCGGCCGCACGCGCCAGCCATATCGTCGAATATCCGATAGCCGAGCCCATTTCAAAAATCCGCTTCGCGCCTGAGACCTGCGCGAGCAAGGAGAGCAAGCGCGCCACCGCCGGCCCAATAATCGGCACCCGGTGCTCCGCGGCATATTGCTCCATCTCGCCGATCACCGCGTCCCTCTCCGGCAGCAATTCATAGAGATATTGCTCGACGTCGTCTTGTATATAGCCGCTGCGCAAGTTCTCGCTTCGAATCACAGGCTCTCTCCCGGTTTGAGCGCATGAATGTGCAGCCCAGGAATGTCTTTCGTTTCGTTCCGCAATGCCTCCACGGTGCCCGTTAACTGCGGAAACGTCGCATAGTGCATCGGTATCACGTGCTTCACTCCCAGGAATCGTATTGCATAGGCCGCTTCCCGCGGCCCCATCGTAAAGAGATCCCCAATCGGCAGCATCGCCAGCTCTGGCTCGTACAGTTCGGCTATCAGTTTCATATCCCCGAACAATGCCGTATCCCCCGCGTGGTAAATCGTAAGTCCTCCCGGCATGCGAATCACATAACCCGCGGGCTCTCCCCCATAATGCCGCACGCCGCCATCCTCGATCGAATTCGAATGAAACGCATGCGTCATCGTCGCTCCAAACTCCCCCACACCTTGCGATCCTCCCTTGCCCATCGGGCAACCTTCTTTTTCAAATCCTTTCTCACACAGCCAGAGGTACGTCTCGAAACTCGTCACGAGTTTCGGCCGGTGTTGCTTCGCCAGCGCAAGCAAGTCCCCCGAATGATCCGTGTGCCCATGCGTCAGAAAAATCACATCCAGTTTGGGCACCTTTTTCAACGCTTCCGGACAAGCCGGGTTTGTCATCACCCACGGATCGACGATCGCCACCTGCCCCGTCCCCGTAGTCAGCGAAAACGTGCTATGTCCAAAATAGGTAATTCGATTGCCTCTCAGATCGAGCATCCGCCACCTTCCGTCCGCCCATCCATTTGCAAAATCTGAACGCTATTTTTCCTGCGGTGCGACGCTTCCGCCGCCCGCCAACAGTCCCTGAATCGCCGCTTCATACTGCTCCCGGCTTTTCTCGCCAATAAAATGACCCACCTGCCTTCCATCTTTCCCGTAAAAAATGGAAACAGGCATGGACCCAGTCCATTCCGCAAGAATCGACTCCCTAAACGCCGCCTCCGCACCCGCGGTCTTGCGATAATTGGGAAAAATCGGCTTGTACCGCGCCAAAAACCGCCGCATCAAAATCAAGTCCCCGTCGTCATCCATGCTCACGCCAACCACTTGCAACCCCTTGGGCGCATACTGTTTCGCAAGTTCATTCAGCATCGGGTATTCCGCCCGGCACGGCTCGCACCACGTCGCCCAGAAGTTCACCAGCAGCGCTTTCCCGCGGTTTTGCTCCAATATCTTCTGAAACCCTTGCGCGTCGATCATCGCCGGATCGGCGGGCGCCTTCGCTTGCGGCGCCGCCAGCGTCGCTCCAGCCGCAAACAATACCAGCACCCCGACAACAGTCCGTAGTTTCATCGCTCCACCTTCCCAACCCATTCTATCTTCCCGTGCGCGGGTTGAGAATCCTTCCCTCGCACAGTACAATCAACTCAGTTGCTTGTTGTCCCCGGCAGGGGCGTGGTATAAGAAATTTCCGCCGGGCGCTTCCGTTCCCCGTTACCGCTCTCGGCGGGTTGTCCGAGCAAAGGAGATTTGAATGGCTTACGTAATCGCCGAACCCTGCATCGGCACAAAAGACACCGCCTGCGTGGACGTTTGCCCCGTCGATTGCATCCACCCCCGCAAGGATGAGCCGGAGCACGAAAAGGTCACGCAGCTCTACATCAATCCCACGGAATGTATCGACTGCGGTGCCTGTGTCCCCGTCTGCCCCGTCACCGCCATCTTCGCTCTCGAAGACTTGCCGGAGAAGTGGAACAGCTACACCCCGGTCAACGCGGAATATTACGCCGCAAAGTAAGCCGGCTCATTCCTTATAGTCGAATTCTTACGCGCAAAGCGGCACGCCTCGGCGTGCCGCTTTTTCTTCAGCTTTCGAGCCGCGCCGTCACCGTGCGCCGCGTCCCGCCGTTCAGCGTCCGCCTGCGCACTTCCTCGAAGCTGGTTGCAAACAAAATCTTTTCCACAGCGCCCTGCACATCCTTCCAGATTTGTTTCAACCCGCAGCTCTCTCCCTCCACGCACACCCCGCCCATCGCTTCGTTGTGGACGCAGCTGGACTCCGCGAACGCCCCATCCACCACCCGCAGCACCGCCCCCACCGAAATCTCCTCCGGAGCCCGCGCCAGCGTGTAGCCGCCGCGCACACCCCGCCGGCTCTCCAATATTCCCCCGCGCTTCAATTCCAGCAGGATTTGCTCCAGGTACTTCAGCGGAATGTGGTGTCTCTGCGCAATCTCGTGGATGGTCACCACGTCCGGGTACTGCAAACTCAAGTGCAGCACCGCCTGCGTCGCGTATTCGCCTTTTGCTGTGACTCGCATCGTCTCTCTTATTCGTCCGTTAGCCTTTCATACGTGCGCAGGAGTGTCAATCTCCGCCCTCCGCGTGTCGCTGCAAAGTGAGAATGTCCGGTTTGTGCAAAGTAGAAATGTCCGGTTTCATGGGAGGTTGGGGGTCCCATGGAAACGGAGCGCATCGCCTTGAGCCAACGAGAACGGGACCGACTGAAAGTATTGCATGATGTGCAGGAGGGGTATTTGACGCAAGTGGAAGCAGGACAGCGGCTGAAGGTCAGTGACCGGCAGGTACGGCGGTTGTTGATCCGCATGGGCGACAGCGGAGACAGAGCGCTGGTTCACGGGCTGCGAGGCCGCGCGTCAAATCGCAAGCTGGCGCTCGCTTTCGAGCAGAAAATCATGGAGCGGGTGCGACAACGCTATGCGGATTTTGGCCCCACGCTGGCGGCGGAGCACTTGGCCAAGGAGGATCTGCTCGTGAGCCGCGAGACGTTGCGGAAGTGGATGGTCAAGGCCGTTTTGTGGCGGCCACGACGGCAGCGCGTCAAGAAGGTGCATGTATGGCGAGAGCGGCGGGCCAGTTTTGGGGAACTGGTGATGCAGGACAGTTCTCCGTTCCGCTGGTTCGAGGACCGCGGCCCGGCTTGCCAGTTGATCGCGCTGATCGACGACGCCACCAGCCGCGTGTGGGCGCGTTTTGTGGAGCACGACAGCACGGAAGAGAACCTGCGAACTTTGGGAGGATGGTTGCAACGCTACGGACGTCCAGTTGCGCATTACACTGATAAAAACAGCATTTTTCGCACCACGGGCCCAGCGGCGCTCGGCGAACAACTCCAGGGAGAAGTGGCGCGTTCGCAGTTCGGCAGAGCGCTGAAAGAGTTGGGCATCGAATGGATCGCGGCGCACAGTCCACAGGCCAAAGGCCGCATCGAGCGACTGTTCGAGACCCTGCAGGATCGCTTGGTGAAGGAGATGCGTTTGGCAGGAATCGACACCATCGAGGCGGGGAATTATTTTCTGGAGACGCATTTTCTTCCGGAGTGGGAACAGCGCTTCACGGTAGCGCCGCGCCATCCGCGCAATGCCCATCGACGACTGGGACGAGGACAACGTCTGGAAGAAATTCTGAGCGTGCGGGTGAGTCGCAAGGTGGCTGAGGATCACACGGTCAGCTGGGAAGGAAACCGCTGGGGTGTGCCCCGCGCCGAAGTGTGTGCCGGACTTCGCGGAGCGCAAGTGGAGATCGAACGACGGCTGGATGGCGCACACTGGCTGCGCTTCCGTGGCCGCTATCTCCCGCTGCGCCACTGCCCGGAACCGGCGCCGCGCGCGGCAAGTCCTTCCGGCCTACGGCCTACAGGGCTTGCCATAAATCCCCTTACAAGAAAGAACAAAAGTGCACCTCCAAATCATCCCTGGCGGACATTTCAATATGGCAGAAAACCGGACATTTCTACTTTGCGTTGACATCTCCGCCCTCCGCGCCCCCGGTTCGCGGCCCCTAATCGCCGCGCTGTGCTCGTAGCCTAAATACGCCTTTCGCTTATTTTTATCATCTCTTGAATCTGAATTGTTGCGCCTCACGTTATGATGTTTAGAGCAAAATTGTCCCTATGCCGGATCGCTTCCATCTCGTCCTCTTGATCCATGCCCATCAGCCCTGCGGCAATTTCGGCCACGTGCTCGAGAAAGCCTACAAGGACTCTTATCTCCCTTTCATCGAGCTCCTCGAAAAACATCCCGGCGTCCACATTGGCCTCCACTATTCCGGGCCGCTGCTCACCTGGATCGAAGAAAATCGTCCCGAATATTTCACCCGCCTTAAAGCGCTAGTTACCGCGGGACAAGTCGAGCTGGTTGGCGGCGGCTTTTACGAGCCCATCCTCGTCTCCATCCCCCCGGAAGATCAGCGCGAACAAATCACGCGTCTTGCCGCCTATCTCGAAAACCATTTCGGCCACCGGCCGACCGGCGCCTGGATCGCCGAGCGCGTCTGGGAACCTCAGCTCCCCTCCGCGCTAGCCGCTGCCGCCGTCAACTACACTCTCGTCGACGACATCCATTTTCTCTCCGCCGGCTTCGAGCCCGAGGAACTCTTCGGCGCCTACATTGCCGAAGACCGCGGCCAAAGCGTCTGGCTTTTCCCCGGCCAAAAAGCCCTCCGTTATTACATCCCGTTCGGCAAAGTCGTGGACGTCGTCAAATATCTTCGCGATGCCTCCGCCGTTCATCCCGGCGGCATGGCCGCCATGGGCGACGACATGGAAAAATTCGGCGTCTGGCCCGGCACAAACGCCCACTGCTACAAAGATGGCTGGCTCGAGGAGTTTTTCACCGCTCTCGAAGCAAACTCTTCCTGGCTCCGCGTTTCCACCCCCGGCGAATATCTCGCCGATCATTCTCCGCTGGGCCGCGCCGATCTTCCCACCGCCTCTTACACCGAAATGATGGAGTGGGTTCTTCCCACGCGCGTCCGCCAGCGCTTCCACGCCGTCCAGAAAGAGTTTGCCGCGCGCCCCGAAATCGTCTCGTTTCTACGCGGAGGCTCCTGGCGCGGTTTTTTTCGCAAGTACGCCGAATCCAATCTACTCCACAAAAAAATGCTTCGCGTCTCCGCGCGCGTCGCTGCGGTGCCTCCTCGCCGCACCAGTTCGAAGTCTCCCGATGAACTTGTGCAAGCTCGCGACCTGCTTCTCCGCGCTCAATGCAACGACGCTTACTGGCACGGCATCTTCGGCGGCCTCTACGCGCCCCATCTCCGCACGGATCTTTGGCGCAATCTCATCCGCGCCGAGACCATCGCCGACCGTCAATCCGCCTCCACGCTCGCACCCCGCGTCGAACTGCTCGATTACGAAGCGGACGGCGCCCACGAGCACCTCTTCACCGCGAGCGAATATCAAGCTCTGCTCAAACCCACCGATGGCGGAACACTCGCCGCCTTCGATTTCCGGCCCGCTGCCGCCACGCTTATCAATTCCATCCAGCGCAGGCCCGAGGCGTACCACGACCGCCTCCGCGACGCCGCAAAACTCACCGTTCCCGGCGCAGTCTCTTCTATTCACGAGCAGACTCTCGTCAAAGAGCCAGGCCTCGAACGCTTTCTCCGCTACGACCGCTGGCCACGCCACGCGTTCCGCGTTCTACTCTTCGATCCCGCTCGCACTCAATCCGAATACGAAACCCTGGAATTGCAGGAGGATCCCAGCTTCGCCGGTGGCGCTTTCCACGTGAAGTCTGCTTCTGCCAATGATGTTCAACTCATTCGTGAAGACGAACTCAAGCTCGCCTCAAAAAACGGAGCCGCTGCGCCAAAGCTTTCCCTGGCAAAGCGTTTCACCTTTGGCACCGCTCCCAACGGCTGCGAGGTCACCTGCGAAATTGGTTTGAAACTGAAGCATCCTCTCGCGAAGCCCATCGCCGTCGGCATCGAATCCATCCTCAATTTCCTCGCTCCCGCCGAGCCCGACCGTTTCTTTGAAACGCCCAAAGGTCCGCAGAATCTCCGCTTCAGCGGCACGCTGCCCGGCCCCATGCTCCGCGTGCAAGACGGCTGGCAGCGCGTCCGCGTCACTCTTCACGCCCCCGGCGTAAAAGAATTCTGGGTCGCTCCCATTGAAACGGTTTCGGAATCCGAGGAAGGATTCGAACGCGTCTACCAGGGCTCTCAAATCCTGGCCATCTGGCATCCAACTCTCGCCGCGCAGGAGCCGTGGTTCGCGCGCCTCGTCTGGCGCGTCGAATCTTTCTAGTTTTTGGTTGGAAAAATAACCACGAACAACACCGCCCTGTAGGGGCGGGGCTTGCCCCGCCCGCTGCGGCGGACATCCACAAACCAACATCCTCTCCGGCAACCTCCCAACTCACTCCGCAATTAACAAATTCTGTGCAAAAGCCCACTCTTCATCCACCCACTGACCTGCGCATCTAAATCCCGTCCGCGCCCCCATCTCCGCCGCCTCTCCTACTCTGTATTTGTGCGAGCTTTCCGTCCAAATCGTTTCTTCCTCATCCAGCGAGACGCGCAGCCCCGACGCCGGTATCTCCACGCGTTGCCGGCAGGTCGACCGCAAGTGCATCTCCATCCGCCGTTCGCTTGCGTTCCATCGTGCTTCGTGCCGGAAACTCGCCAAGTCAAAATCCCCGCCCAACTCCCGGTTAATTCTTGCCAGCAAATTCTTGTTAAACGCCGCCGTCACTCCGGCCGGATCGTCGTACGCAAGAATCTGATCCTCTACTTCTTTCTCTAAATCCGTCCCCAAAAGCAGCGCGTCGCCCTCCCGCAAAATCTCCCGCACGCTCCCCAGAAACGCTTCCCCCGCGTGGCGATCGAAATTCCCAATCGTGCTCCCCAGAAACAGCACCAGCAAATGGTCGCCCTCGACGCGTCCGTGCGCCACCGCCCGCAATCCTTCGAGATACGGCTGTTCATGCCCGACGATACTCACCAGGTCGATCTGTCCTAGCTCCTTTTCGCAGGCCGCCAGCGCTGAAGGTGAAATCTCGATAGGGAAGTAATAGGTTTGCTGTCGCCGCGAAAGCGCTTCCAGTATCCAACGCGTCTTTTTTCCGCTCCCGCTTCCAAGCTCGGCAACATGCACGGGCGATGGCAACAAGCCCACGATCTCGCGCGCATGCGTCTTCAGTAGCCGCGCATCCGCCCGCGTAAGCCCGTACTCCGGCAACACACTGATCGTTTCAAACAGCGCCGAACCCACCTCGTCATACAAATATTTTGAAGGCAGTTCCCGCTGTCCGCTCTTCGTCAGGCTTTCTCGCACGTCAGCCGCGAATTCGGACACATCCCTCTGCAAGACAGTTTGCGTTGGCATTTTGGCTCCCAAGGGCCAGACTTGAGTTGCGAGTGCTAGTCTTCCACGCAACGGAATGTTGCGTAGACGTACGGATAATGCGGCTGGAACCAGTTCCGGAACGATCGCCGCAGCATGCACGCTGCCGTTCGCGGCGACCCTCCCTTCATCACATAGTGTTTCCCATCGAAGAAATTCGCGGAATAGCCGGGGTAAAAGGGCATCGCCACAAATCCAGGAAACGGCGCAAACTCCGTTCGCGTCCATTCCCAGCCGTTGCCCACCAAATCATGAATGCCAAATGCGCTCGCTCCCTGGGCATGTGCCCCCGACGGCGCAGGATCCCACTGCTTAAAATTAAAATTGCCATGCCTCGCGCTTGGCGCCGCTTCGCCCCAGGGGTACGCTCGCTCCGTCTGGCCTTCGTGCGTTCCGTAGGCCGCCCGGTGAAATTGTTCCTCGCTCGGCAACCTGCGCCCCAGCCATTTCGCGTATGCCGTCGCTTCCGCATGGCTTACATACACCGGCCACTCTAGCGGAAGCCGAACCTCCCCGAACATCGCGCGGTACATCCACAGATTCCCGTCGCGTTTCCAGAATGCCGGATGCTCCACTCCTTCTTTTCCCTTCCACTCCCACGCTTCTCTGTTCCACAGCGCCGGATTCTCGTACCCGCCCGCCTGGATAAATCTCAAAAAGTCCTGGTTCGTGACGTTCCCGCTCTCCATCGCGAATTCATCCACGTCCGCTGTGTGCGCATCCAGTTCGTTATCCCAGCCAAACTCGTCGCCCGTCTCATATTTCAGTCCCAGCGTCACTTTTCCCGCCGGTAACTCCACCAGCTTCGACTTCATCCGCCCAGCCCCATGACTCGGCGAAATCGGTCCCCGAACCTTTCTTTCTGTTGGCAGCCGGTGCAGCATATACGCCAATGTTTCCGCGTGCATCAGCCGGTGCTCGATCGCCACTTCCAGCATCGGAATCAGTTGGGGATGCCCCTCTGCCGGATGTTCCAGCGCATGCTCAATCGCGCGGTCTAATTCATGCCGCAGACGCCGGTTGTAAATCTCCACCTCACCGCGTTCGGGCCAATCGCTGGGTCCGTCGGTCGGCAATCCTCCACCAACGGGGTCGATTCCGAAGGCAAAAAGATCATCAAATGTCCGCTGCGCGGTCCGCAGCCCAAACGCACGCTGCGCCAGCAAATTCCAATCAAACGCTTCCACGTGTCCTAAATAAAAGATAATTCTGTGCCGCTCGGGAATGGGCCTGTCGTAGATCGCTTCGTCTCGCACGATCCGGAACAAGGCATCGCTTTGTGCGCGCGCGTCTAAGAGGCGGGTGTGAAGGTCGTGCCGGATACGGACAGCGGTGGCGGTGGCTCCCATGGCATTTTCCCCTTATCTTGGATGCGGCTTCCTCGAGAAGGATGCGCCGAAATTCGGCGTTGGGGGGGCTGAGTAAGGTACGATGGTCCCCCTGTGCGGTGAGGCTGTCAATCGAAATGAATGCGAAACCCCCAGCGCCCACGGACGTCGCCATCGAATTTCGTAGCGTAAGCTACTGCATAACCGATATTCCTGATCGTTCCATCGTCTCAAATGTCTCACTCACTATCTCTCGCGGTGAGACTCTCGTCCTCCTCGGCCGCAGCGGCAGCGGTAAGACCACCCTCCTCAAGCTCATCAATCGCATGCTCGTTCCCTCGCAAGGACAAGTTCTTGTCGAAGCCCGCCCCACCACCGGCTACGATCCCATCCAACTCCGCCGCGGCATTGGTTACGTTATCCAGGAGGCCGGTCTCTTCCCGCACTTCACCGTCGCGCAGAACATCGCGCTCGTTCCCACTCTCCTAAAATGGGATCCCCCGCGCATCGCCGCTCGCGTCGACGAACTCCTCCGCCTTGTCGGCCTCGATCCCGCCGAATTTTCCACCCGTCGCCCCCGTGAACTCTCCGGTGGCCAGCGTCAGCGTATCGGTGTCGCCCGCGCTCTTGCCGCCGACCCTCCCATTCTCCTCATGGACGAACCCTTCGGCGCTCTCGATCCTGTTACACGCGCAGAACTTCAGCGCGAATTCAGCTCCTTAGTCCGCCGCCTCAACAAAACCATCGTCTTTGTCACCCACGACATTCGCGAAGCTCTTCTTCTCGGCCAACGCATCGCCCTTCTCTGCGATGGCCATCTGGTCGCCCTCGAGACGCCCGAGGATTTTCTCCGCCACGACCATCAAGAAGTCCAATTATTCGCCTCCTGCCTCGACCCATCCGACGGAGCTGCGCAATGAACACCTGGAAGTTTTTCCTCACTCACCGCTCCGAAATCCTCGGCGCCACTCTTGATCACCTCACGCTCGTCCTCATCTCCATGGCCTTCGCCGTAGCCATCGCCGTCCCTCTCGGCATGCTCATCGTCCAACATCGCCATCTCCGCTCCATCGCCCTCGGCACCGCCAGCGTCTTTCAAACCATTCCCAGCCTCGCCCTCTTCGGTTTCCTGATTCCCATCCCTTTCATCGGCGGCATCGGCCGCCGCACCGCCATCGTCGCCCTCGTTCTCTACGGTCTTCTCCCCATTCTCCGCAACACCTACGTCGGCCTCACCAGCATCGACCACGCCATCCTCGAAGCCGCCGAAGCCATGGGTATGACCAACGCACAAATCCTCCTCCGCGTCCGCCTCCCACTCTCGCTCAGCATCATCCTTGCCGGCATTCGCACAGCCACCGTCATCACCATCGGCGTCGCTACTATTGCCGCCGCTATCGGCGCTGGCGGACTCGGCACCTTCATCTTCCGTGGCGTAGCCATGGTCAACGACTCCGTCATCCTGGCCGGCGCCATCCCCGCCGCCCTCCTCGCCATCTTCGCCGACCTCCTCCTCGCCCAACTCGAACGCCGCCTAAAAGTCATCTAAACTCTTCTCTGTGTTCTCTGTGCCCTCCGCGTCCTCTGTGTTAAATTCTTTCTTTCGACCGCTCACGAAAACACCATCCTAAAATGCGCCGCCCTCTCCTCCGAATCCTTTACCTCCTTTCCCTCCTCAACCTCCTATATTTCACTGGCGCTTGCTCAAAGCCTTCACAACCCCACCTCACCATCGGCTCCAAATTTTTCACCGAACAAGTCATCCTCGCCGAACTCCTCGCCCAGCACATCGAGTCCCGCACCCACATCCCCGTCGACCGCAAAACCAACCTCGGCGGCACACTCCTCGTCCACAAAGCCCTCCTCTCCGGCGACCTCGACCTCTACGTCGAGTACACCGGCACCGCCCTTACCGCCGTCCTCAACGAATCCCCCGGCACCGACAACTCCGCCACCATTTACAACCGCGTCAAACAGCAATACTCCCAAAAATTTAATCTCGACCTAACCGAACCTCTCGGTTTCGAAAACACGTTCGCCATGGTCATCCGCGGCACCGACGCGCAAACTCTCCACCTCCGCGCCATGTCCGACCTTGCCACCGTCGCTCCCAAGTGGCACGCCGGCGTCGGCTACGAATTCCTCGAACGTCCCGACGGCTTCCCCGGCTGGAGCGCTCGTTACAATCTCCACTTCGCCGCCCCACCCAACGTCATGGACCTCGGCCTCCTCTATCGCGCCCTCGTCGATCATCAAGTCGACATCGTCGCCGGCAACTCCACCGACGGCCTCATCGATTCTCTCCACCTCGTTGCCCTCGAAGACGACCAACACTATTTCCCCCCATACGACGCCGTCCCCATCGTCCGCCACGACGCCTTCGAAAAATTTCCCCAACTCCGCGCCGCCCTCGCTGATCTCGCAGGCAAACTCACTGCTGCCGACATGCGCCGTCTTAACGCTCAAGTCGACGCCGATCAACGCGATGTCGTCGCAGTCGTCCGCGCCTTTCGCGCCTCGAAAAATTTATAGCCCGTAACCAAATACCCCCCACCCAGCGTCTAATCTACAGCGCGCGTCACCACGCCCTGAACACACAGCCCAGTGTTTCAAGAGAGCGATTATGGCAGCGCACGCAGGTTTTATCAGTTGTCAGCAGCATGGGCCCATTCACCGGTCAGCTGTCAGCAGCAAACTTCCCGGCTCCATTTTTAGGGAAACACAATACGCACTTCGGAGGCTCGCATGAAATCACTTCTAGGCCTGCTCGCATTCTCGCTCATCTGTTCCGTTCCTGCTCTCGCGCAGCAAAAGCACGAAGCTCCGCCCTCTCGCCCTCCGGCCCGGGGTCCTGCGCCGGCCAAGGCTAACGCCCATCCCGTCGAGAATCGAAACTATTCCGACAAAGCCGGCCATCCTAACGCCCCTCACGTCCACGCCAACGGCAAATGGATCGGCCACGACACCGGCAAAAATGATCCCCACTATCATGTCGATCACCCCTGGGCCCACGGCCGCTTTACTGGCGGCTTCGGCCGCGGCCACGTCTGGCGCATTGAAGGCGGCAATCGCGAGCGCTTCTGGTTCGGCGGCTTCTACTTCAGCATCTGGCCCGCCGACTACGGCTTCTGCGACGACTGGAACTGGGGCACCGACCAAATCGTCGTCTACGAAGACCCCGATCACGACGGCCTCTACCTCGCCTACAACGTCCGCCTCGGCACTTACTGCCACGTCGAGTACCTCGGCAACAGCTAAGTATCTGCCGTATCCGCCGCCACAACTTGTAGGGGCACGATTCATCGTGCCCTCTTTTCCTTTTCCCTCGCGCGCGAGCATTCGCGTAAGCCACACACAAAAAAATGGCCCATCCTCGTCGCAAGACAAAGGTGGGCCATTTTTATTCCTGGTTCTGTGTTTTCCGTCTGAACAACTCAGCGATTATTTCGCTTCCGTCCCTTTCTCAATCACCAAACTAATCTTCCCAATCCTCACCGGCGCTTTCACTTCCGGCCGCGTCGCTTTTCCATCCACCAAAATCCCCAGCGGCACAAACCGTATCTCCACGCTCTCTCCGCCGGATTTCAGCGCCTCCTGCATCGCCCGGTTCAGCGGGAACACCGCCTTCGCCGGCATAAATTCATGTCCATGCGCCATCTCTCCGCGGATTCCCGCTCCAAACAAAGACAGCGCTCCGACATGCGACGGTATCTCCGCCACTGCCTCCGCTCCCTTGCTCAGTCCAACCCAAATGCCCCAAGCCACGCCCGGCTGCTGCTCCGCCTCGATGCCTTCCAGTTGCAGCAACAGCATGTCCGACGCGCTCGCCGCCACATTCGCCGCCTTCCCGCGAATCTCTCTCATCGGTATCGGCACCGTCACCTCCTGCCCGCCAAGCTCCACCGGCGGCCCCGGCAGTTGAAATAGCACCACCTGCTCAAACTCCAGGATCCGCTCCGGCCTCCGCCGCTTGCAAAACTCCAGCACCTGCGGCGGCTCACCCTCGTACTTGTAATGTAATTGCTCCGCCGCTCGCAGAATTTCGCAAGCCGACATCTTCACTGCTGTTCCACTCTCGTCAAAAAACGTGTACGTCTTTCCCGTCCACGTCGCGTCCATCGTCGGATCGCTCCGCCCTCCGCCCTGCGCCAGCCACAAATCCCACAGCCGGTCCACGTTCGAATGGTGTACATAAAAAATCGGGTCCTGCCCCGCCGTCGCCACGCTCCACATCCACCCCGCAGGCGTTCCGCCCACTTCCAGGTGTACGCTCCCGTGCGGCCCCTGAACGTTGATGTTCGTCGTAAAGAAATTCGTCAGCGCAAACGAGCCCGTTACGCTCACTGCCGCTGCATTCAGCGATCCCGTCCCCGCATTGATCGCCGGATCGCGGTGCACCGTAAAAAGATCGCTGGTCGTATCGCGGAACGGCGCCGGCAATTTAAAATCACTCCCCGGCGCCCAGTTCCAATAAGGAATCGCCCAATCCTTGTCCTCGCTCATCTTCCGCACGATCCGCTCGAACCAGTACAAATACATCCTGTGCCACGACCAGAAAAATTCCGTCCCGTGCTCGCACTTGTTCCAGTCCGGCAGTGCCGGCGTAATCGTCGTCCCATGAATCGCCGCCTGAAACGCCCAACTCAGCGGATTCGTGTCCGGCAGCGCCCTCATCTTCTTGATCGCCTTCCGGTACGACACCAAAATCGGATCATTCGCCTTCAGTTTGTCCACATTCCTCCGGACAAACACCGGCCCTCCAAACGCCCGCCCCGCCCCAAACAATTCCGCACCCACCACCGCCGCCGTCACTGCTTTTCCCGTACTCTCCAAAAATCCACGCCGCGTCGTCTTCCTCATCGCACACCTCCGTGCCAAAGCGCCCAGCCAGCCCGTGCCCACTCGCACCTCGTGCCGCCCTCTGCGCCTTAGCCAGTAGTGCTCCCACCCTGCCATTCGTTTCAGTAGCACAGACTTCAGTCTGTGCCGGGTGCTCCATATGCCGCGTTTGCGCGGGTGCGGGTTTTCGCCTCGTTCCCTCGAAACAATTCTTATCACCGAATGAATTTCTCGGCCCGTCGGATCGTCCGCCCGCTCCCAGAGGACACAAAAAAACAGGGGGCCTAATCCCTCTAGGCCCCCTGCGAAACGTGCCAAACGCAAATTCCTGCTCAGCGGTTCGATCCATAGATCAAAACGTCGAGCGCATCTGTGCCGCTGCCCCCTGCCGCGTCCGCGAACACGGTCAGCTTCGTGCCCGGCACATCGTACACTTTCGTCACTTGCGAATGCGGCGTCAGTTGCAGCACATCCAGCTGCGCCACCAGTTCATTTCCTTCGGTAATCGTGAGCCGGATGCTAAATCCCGTTCCGGATCCCACTCGTTCGTCGGCCACCACTCGGATTTGGTCAAACATCGACACGTCCACCACTCCGAGTTGTTTCGATTGGCCCGCGGGGATGGAAACGCCTCCCAGCGGCGTGCGAAACGCTAGCATGGTTTTCGTCGGTGATAATGCAGGAGCTGTACCCATAGTTGTCCTCCATGTAAGAATTTGGGAAGACTGGGGAGGGGCTTGCAACTGCCTGGATCGTTGCAACCAGGCCGCTTCAGACTTCCGCTCTCGGATGAGAGCAAAGAAATGCTACTCCCCGGCACAATCTAGTCAAGAAAATAAAAGTACTAGCCCGTTAAATTTCTCTTAAATGGAAAAGTTCCGTTTTGAAACGCGCCGACATTCCCCCCTCACCGCCCGCCGCTTCACCATGCAATACTTCACTCAAAGTTGCACCTGCTACCACCGCAGGCCCCGCCTGGACCACCGAACCCGACCCAACCAAGAAGCCCTCATGACTCCCGCGACCCAGCGCGTCTGCATCACCTGTAGGGGAGGGGCTTGCCCCTCCCGCTGCGGCTTAAGCTCCGCGCCTCAAGCACTTTCTCTCCGCGACTGGTTCCGCGTTTTCTTCCTTCAACTTTTCAACTTTGAACCTTCAACCTCCCGTTCGTCTCCTCTTGCTTCCTTTGACTCTGCTCTCCCGCCAACATACAATCCCGCCGGCTCGCGAGACCTATCGCGATCCCAACTTCGCACCGGGGGCAACCGAATGAAAAAGTTCTTCCATCTTTTTGCTGCTGGAATTTTCCTGTTGTTCGCGCCAACCGCGCGCCTTGCCGCGCAAGCGCCAGAACGCGCGGAAGGCCACGCACCGGAAGCGAAGGCGCCCGACAAGTGCGACGCCGCCGCCACCAAAGAAGAGTCTTCGGTTACGGATCACACCATCAAGCTCGGCGGCCAAACCATTCCTTACAAAGCCACCGCCAGTACCACGCTCCTCAAGAACGACAAGGGCGACGCCACCGGCCTCCTCTACTCCGTCGCTTACACACGCAGCGATGTAAAAGATATCAGCACGCGTCCTGTCTCCTTCCTTTACAACGGCGGCCCCGGCTCCGCCACCATGTGGCTCCACATGGGCGCTTTCGGCCCGCGCCGCGCCTGGACCGTCGACGGCACCTTCACTCCTCCCGCGCCCTACAAGCTCGTCGACAACAATGAAAGCCTCCTCGACAAAACCGATCTCGTCTTCATCGACGCGATGGGCACCGGTTACAGCCACGCCGTCTGCAAAGCCACCGAAAAAGATTTTTACGGCATCGACGAAGACGTCGAAGCCTTCGCCCAATTCATCGTCACCTATCTCAGCCGCAACGACCGCTGGAACTCTCCGAAATTCCTCATCGGCGAAAGCTATGGCACCTTCCGCTCCGCCGCTCTCGGCAATTACTTGCAGCAGCGGGACACCGTCCATCTCAACGGCATCGTTCTCATCTCTTCCGTTCTCGATCTCTCCACCATCACCTTTCCTCCCGGCGACGACCGCTCTTTCATCTACTATCTCCCGAGCTACGCCGCCGTTGCCTGGTATCACAAAGTGTTGAAAGATCGTCCCGCCGACCTCCCCGCCTTCGTCGAAGAAGCCCGCAAATACGCAGCAGGCGATTACGCCTCCGCTCTCTTCAAAGGCGCGCAACTTCCCGCCGGCGAAAAAGCCGCCGTCGCGAAAAAACTCTCCTATTTCACCGGGCTGAGCGAGGAATACCTCAACAAAGCCGACCTGCGCGTAAATCTGTCGCAATTCATGGCCGAACTCCAGCGCAGCCGCGGCCTCACCACCGGCCGCATCGACGCCCGCTTCACCGGCTACACTTTCGATTTGCTCGAGGAGAACGCGCAAGGCGATCCCGAGGGCCCCGCCGTTGGCGGCGCCTACACGGCGCTCATCAATTCCTACAATCACGAAGAACTAAAGTTCGGCAAAGACAAGGTCTACCACAACACCAGCGGCGGCGGTGGCGGCTGGAACTGGACTCGCCAAGCAAGAGGTGGACGCGGCGGCTTCTTCCCCAGCGGCCCGAATGTCCAGGGCGATCTGGCGCAAGCAATGCTGACCAACCCCAGGCTCCAGGTCCAGGTCGAAAACGGCTACTACGATATGGCCACGCCGTTCTTCGCCACCGAATTCACCATGGAGCACCTCGGCCTGCCAGCCGAACTCCAGAAAAACGTCAAGCTCGACTACTACAACGCCGGCCACATGATGTACCTCCACGACGAGGACCGCGTCAGCCTCCACAACCAAATCGCCAGCTTCATCGACCGAGCCACCAAGCCGTAGCGTACGAAAGGAGACAGCGTCCAGTGAGTGAGAGGCAGAAAAATCGAGCCATCGAGATTCATGATTCCGTGCTCGACGCCCTGTCACTGCGGGACGGCCAGGCAATTCTGCATTTCTCGCACCTCTACATTCACGAGTCGGAAGGCAGAGTTGGCATTGATCCTGGAAGTGGCTGGACTCAGGAAGGCAATCTGACGATCAGCGATGCCGTAGTTGAGGGCTCATTCTTGGAGTGGCCCGCCGATCTGCACGAAGGCCAAATCGCCGTGGACGGGACTGTTTACGAGAACTTAATTCCTATTTCGCTCAATGTTGTGGGCAAGATCGAACTGCGATTGCAATCCTGGAGCGATGTGATTTCCATCGCCGGCACAGGAGCCAGGCTGGAGTTAGTTGGAGAGGCGAAGTATATAGAAGAATTCCCTGGATCCGTCTAGCGCCGCTTTTGCGTTGCGGCGCTAACCAGAGCCTGATTCTTCTGCTCGGTATAAACGACGAACTCCTCGTACGGCCCTTTGAAGTCCTCGATTTTGCCGTCGTGGAAATGCCAGATGCGCGTCGCGACTTCATCAATCACGTCGTGATCGTGCGTCACCAGCAGCACGGTTCCATCGTATTTCTGCAGCGCAATGTTCAGCGCGTTGATGGATTCCAGGTCGAGGTGGTTCGTCGGCTCGTCGAGCACCAGGAAATTCGGCTTCTGCAGCATCAAGCGGCAGAAAATCAGCCGCGCTGATTCGCCGCCCGAAAGCGCGCGCGTCGGCTTCAGCGCATCTTCACCGCTGAAGAGCATCTGCCCCATCAGCCCCCGCAATTCCTGCTGATTGGCGCTCGGATCGAACTGCCAGAGCCAGTCGATGGCGGTCATGCCCTTGGTGATGGATTCGCCGTGGTCCTGCGCGAAGTAGCCGACCGCAACTTCGTGGCCCCACTTGGTCTCGCCGCCGTCGATTTTGAACTGGCGATCCTCATCCTCGACGAAGCCCGGCGCGTTGAGCACGAGCGATTTGAGCAGCGTCGTTTTTCCGGTTCCATTGCGGCCCATCAGCGCGATTTTTTCGCCGCGAACTACGGAAGCGGAAAAGCGTGGAATCACTTTCAGCTCGTCGTAGGATTTTTCGACGCTGCGAATTTCCAGCGGATGCTTTCCGGAATTCCGCTTCATGTCGAACTTGATATACGGCCGCTGGATGTTTGACCGCGCCAGTTCCGTGGTTTGCAGCCGCTCGACTTCTTTTTTGCGCGACGTGGCTTGCGCGGAACGCGTACCGGCGCTAAACCGCGCGATGAAATCGTTGAGTTGCGCGATTTTCTTTTCGCGATTGGCATTTTCCGATTCGATGCGCGCGCGCACTTGCGTCTTGGCCACCACCATGTCGTCGTACCCGCCGACGTACATAATGATGGTTTCGTAGTCGATGTCCGCGGTATGCGTGCAAACGCTGTTCAGAAAATGGCGATCGTGCGAAATCACGATGAGGACGCCTTCATATTCGGTCAAATAGCGCTGCAGCCAGTGCACGGAATCGAGGTCGAGGTTGTTGGTGGGCTCGTCGAGCAGCAGAGCAGTGGGAGTTCCGAAAAGCGCTTGCGCCAGCAGCACGCGCACTTTCTGTCCGCCCTGCAGCTCGCCCATTTTGCGTTCGTGAAGGATGCTTTCGATGCCGAGGCCGTCGAGCAATGTTGCGGCGTCGGCTTCGGCGGTGTAGCCGCCCTCTTCGCCGACGATGCCTTCGAGTTCGCCGAGACGCATGCCATCGGCGTCGGTCAATTCTTCATGGGGCTTGGCGTACAGCCCGTCGCGCTCCTCGAGCGCTTTCCAGAGCGAGGCGTTGCCCATGATGACGGTGTCGATCACGCGAAACTGGTCGAACGCGAACTGGTCCTGCCGCAGCACGCCCATTTTTTTCGGGCGCGTGATCGAGCCTTTGGTCGGCTCGAGTTCGCCGGTCAGGATTTTCATGAATGTGGATTTGCCGGCGCCATTGGGGCCGGTGACGGCGTAGCGGCGCCCGGCCATGAAGGTGCAGGTCACGTCCTCGAAGAGGACCCGTGGTCCGAAACGCATTGAGATGTTATTGACAGTGAGCATAACCTTCCCATTGTAGCGTGAAATTGTTACGCGCGCTTGTCACAGTTTGTTGCAGCCAGTAGATTTGTTGCGCTGCAAAAGCGCGATTTGAAGGACGTGAAAAAGTGATGCAACGAGCATGAGGAACACATTTCGCAAGCTGGCGTCGTCGCTGACTCTCATTGTGATGGTGGCCATAGGCGCGCGCGGGGGATTTGCGTGGGACCAGGCGCGTAAGATCGCGCCTAGCGTGCTGGGGATTGTGCCGTTTCAGCAGGAGACGGGGAATATCGCCTTTGCCTTGGCCGAGGGCACGGGATTCAGCAACGTGTTTCGCACAGAGACGGGCCCGACGGCCTGGCTCGCGCCTGTCTATCCGCTAATGGTCGCGGCGACGTTCAAGGTGTTCGGAGCTTTTACGGTGCGGGCTTTTTTTGCATGTGTGTGCCTCAACATTCTTTTTTCTTCGGCCGCGTGCGTGCCGATTTTCTTTGTGGGTAAGCGGATTGGCGGATTGGGAGTGGGCGCGGGGGCGGCGTGGCTTTGGGCGGTTTTTCCCAGCGGCGTAATGATGCCGTTCGAGTGGATTTGGGATACGTCGCTTTCGGCGCTACTCGCAGCATTTCTTTTGTGGGCGACTTTGGAATTGGCGGAAACGGAGAAGTGGCTCGACTGGGGCGCGTACGGAGTCTTGTGGGGTCTGGGGTTGATGACGAATCCGGCGCTGGGGATTTTGCTCCCGTTTTTGTTGGGGTGGGTGGTATTACGCGGACAGGGAGAAACGCACGGACGGTGGAAGCGAGCCGGGTTGGTGGCTGGGCTGGCGATTTTGTGTTGCGCGCCGTGGACGATTCGGAACTATGTGGCGTTTCACAGGCTTATTCCCGTGCGATCGAACTTGCCGTTCGAATTGTGGCTGGGGAATAACGACATTTTTGACGAGCATGCACGCGGCGGGAGGAAGTCGATTACGAGAACGGAAGAAGCGCGGCGATATGCGCAGTTGGGCGAGACAGCGTATATGGCGGAGAAATGGGAGCTGGCCACTTCCTTTATGAGAACGCATCCTGAGTTGGAATTACGGCTGGCGGGGAGGAAGTTTGTTTCGTTTTGGATGGGGACGGAAGCGCCGGTGAAGAATTTTCGGGAGACGGATTCCTGGCTGATCCGCGGGATTATTCTCTCAAGCTTTCTGACCGCGATCGGGGCGTTGGGTGGCGCGGTTGTGCTGTGCGTGGGGAAGAGAAAGATAACGCAGAGGCGCAGAGAACGCAGAGATGGCGCAGAGAGTTCGGTGGACGGGGCTGGAGCGGAAGGAAAGGCGAGAGTGGCCATATTTCCGCTGGCTGTGTTTCCGGTGATTTTTCCTTGCTTATATTATTTGACGCACGCGGATTTGCGGTATCGGCACCCGATTGATCCTGTCGTTTTGTTGCTGACGGTGGTTTTCCTGGCGGAACTGGCGGGCCTTTTAGGTGCGAGCTTGCGCAAGACCGCCTGAAAGAATGGGACAACCAAAAGCGACAGGCTGAAAGCCTGTCCCACCGGGTTGCTCGTGTTCGAGGGCCTTTGTTAAAGTGACCGTGAGCTTGGAATGGATAGGTTGACGGGGGAATGGAGAGCGGCGTGGGAATCCCGAAAGAGTTGCTGGAGATTTTAGTATGTCCGGTTTGCAAGACGCCCGTCAGGCTTACGCCCGACAATCTTGGTTTGAAGTGCGAGACCTGCCGGCGCGTGTATCCGGTGCGCGATGAAATTCCCGTGATGCTGCCGGAAGAGGCGAAAATCGAAGAAGCGAAGTAAGGACGTGATGATCTAACGAGGTAAAGAAAAAGAGATTAGGAAAAAAGACCGCGCATGCCTACCAATCTTGCCGAATACCTGCCTCGTTTGAAAAAGCTGGTCGCGAAGTTGCGCGGGAAGCGCATGGGCGTGCTTGGGGATTTGATGCTGGACCGGTATTTGTGGGGTGAGGCGAGACGGCTTTCTCCCGAGGCGCCGGTGCCGGTGGTGGATTTTGTATCGCAGAGCGATTGTTTGGGCGGGGCGGGGAATGTGGCGGCGAATCTGGCGGCGCTTGGGGCGCGCGTCGAGATGTTCGGAGCGATTGGCGCGGACGAGGCGGGGAGGGCTTTGCAGAAATGTTTGCGCGAACAAGAGATTGGCGACGAAGGCGTGATCGCCAACCCGAAGCGCATGACGACTCTGAAAACGCGCATCATCGCCAAGCATCACCACGTAGTGCGTGTCGATCACGAGAAACGTGAACCGCTGCGGCCGGAGACGGAAAAGAAGCTGCTCGGCGCTCTGTTTCGCGGGATGAAAAGCCTGGATGCATTGGTCCTTTCCGACTACGATAAGGGACTGATCACGGACGATCTTGCCGACCGCGTTCTGAGCGCGGCGCATCAATTAAAAGTGCCGGTCTTCGTGAAGCCGAAGACTTCGAAACTGTATGCCTACCGTGGAGCCCGCGCGGTGGTTTGCAATTTGTCCGAGGCCGGGAAATTTGTGGCGCACACGTTGCAAGATGAAAAATCTTTGGAAGAAGCGGGACGGGCTTTGCTGGCGCACTTTGGGTGCAGCGCGGTGGTGATTACGCAGGGCGAGAAGGGAATGAGCGTTTTTGAAGAGACCGCGCCGCGGCATTTGCAGATTCCGGCGACGAGTTTTGAGGTGACGTACGCGCGAGTGGGGCAGAGTGGCGTGGAGCGCGGGGCTACCGGGCGGCAGGTGTTTGATGTGACAGGGGCCGGGGATACGGTTTTGAGCGTGCTTTCGCTGGCAGTGGCGGCGGGAGCGTCGTTGGCGGATGCGGCGGTGCTGGCGAATACGGCGGCGGGCGTGGTGGTGGGGAAGTTGGGGACGGCGAGCGTGAGTCCGCAGGAGTTGGAGCATGCGTTGGAGGACATTCGGCCGTAGTGTGGAAAAGAAAGAATTTACACAGAGGGCACAGAGATCACGGAGAAGAGAAAAGCAAGAAGGGCACGATGAATCGTGCCCCTACAAGAGAAGCGAGATCGGCAGCGCGGCCGAGAAAAGGCTATGGCGGGAAGCTGAACGATTTGTCTTTAGTGTCGATCCAGAGGGGAACGACTCGGGTTTTTTGGGCTTTTTCGGGGTCGTTGTTGGCGATGGGCATGGGATTGAAGGGGCTGATGGCTACGCGGACTTCTACGCTGGTGGTGGAGCCGTCCGGAGCTTTGGCTTTAAGGATGCTGTAGCTTTTTACTGGGCCGTAGTAGCCGGTGGGGCCCCAGTCGGCGATGAAGTCCTTGAGCTTGTAGCTGGAGCCTGGGCCGGGTTTCCAAAGCTGGTAGGCGGTGTTCATGTCTCCGGCTACGACGGCGTTGAAGAATTGCTCGGCGGCTTTTTTCTCGGGATAGAAACGCAGCCAGAACCATACGGCGATGATGGCGATGACGAAAGCCACCGTCATGGTGAAGATCATGGCCCGAGATTTTTTGTGTACGTCCGGGGGTGGTTCGAGAAGTGACATTCCGTGGTCTCCTGCCCTGCGAGGCAGATTGGTCGAATTGCGAGCGTATCTAAATTAACCTTTTCTGGGCGGGATGGCTAGGGAGGGATGAAAGTGAGTAGTGGGCAGTGAATAGCGAGTAGAAACACGCTGGCAACGGCGATGGTTCGTCGCCGCTAGAAGCGGTAAGTCAGCTCGGAGTAGCCGAGCGCGCCGTTGGAATTGGTGGGATAAATTTTCTTGATGACGTCGCCGCCGACCGCGTAGCCGAAGTAGAGGCTGAAGGAAAAGCCGTGCTTCAGTTTGTAGTCGCCGCTGATGTCGTAGAGCGTGGCGAGAGACGTGGAGCCATTCGATGGCCTGCCGTTGAAGCCGAAGGTCGTGGGCTGAAACGCGCCGCCGCCGCTGTACCAGAGATCGTGACTGTTGCTGAGCCAGAGGCCGTGGACGTCGCTGCGGAGGATGAGGCGCTTGGTGGGGCGCAGCATCACTTCGCCGAAGAGGTCGGTGTTGTTCATGGAGTTGAAGAAGGGAAAGCGCGCGTAGACGCGGGGAGTAGGAAGAATGGCGAAGAAGGTGCCGTGCGTGCCGTCGGCGTTATTTCCATCGCCGCTGGAATAGTAGTAGCCGGCGCGGAACCAGGGCTGCACGCGGCTGGCAAAGGTTGGTTGCCAGCCGCCTTCGATGGCGCCGGCGCCAGAGCGCTGCTTCAGCTCTCCCCAACTGCCGTTTTGCAGCGCGCCCCAGCCGAGCAGATCGAATGTGCCTGCGGAAGTGGGAGTGGCGAGAATGAAATGTCCGCCGTAGGTGCCGATGTTGATGCCGCCAAGATCGCTGGCGCGGACGGCTGCGGGGCGATTGTCGGTTTTCACCACCGGGCGATCATCGCTGTAATAAATCCCGAAGACGCGCCACTCGGCGTGCGCACTGCCAAAGTCGTTTTGGCGGGTGAGCGCGACATAGGTGACCGGCGTTTTCACCCAGCCCCAGCCATCGACTTGAAACACGCCGCGTGTGGGAATCGCGCTGAGAGCGGTGAAAGTCCATGGACCGTTGGAATAGAGGTACTGCAAGCCGTCAAAGCTGCGCTGGACATCAGAAAAACCGAAATTGCCGAGCAAGCGCTGACCGATGCGATCGGCCTTCAGCGATGCCAGCGTGGGATCCTTGGGCTTGACCTCGCTGCCGTCGGTGAACTCCATGCGTCCCATGCGCAGGCTCGAGTGCTCGCCCTTGACGCGGAAAAACGCCTGCTTCGGAAAAATAAAAGCGGCGTTTTGATTGTTGTCGTTCGCGGCGTAGTACGATCCGCCGAGACCGTATTGGCCCAACGGGGCGGGATGTACGGCGGTGTTCGGGAGGCCGAGCAGAATGGGCGCTTCGAATTCGATGTTCCAGTCGTAGTGCTCGTGCTTCTGCGAAAAGCCGAAGCGCACGACGGTTCCGGAGTAGCCGTAGAGATTGTTGCCGCTGGGGGCTTCAAACCAGTTCCAGACTTCGTAGCGTTCGCGGATGCTGCCGGAAAAGGTAACTCCGCCGAGTTGGATGGGCTGCGTGTCCGGCTCCTGGGCCTGGATCAGCGATGCGGCGGATAGAAATAGCAAACCAGCGAGAAGAGTTTTCACAGAATCTCCCAATGCCGATAAAGCGAAACGGCGCACAGCTGCCGCTGCGAGGCACGCTATGCGCAAGCTCGCAACATGCAAAACACACGAAGACTGCTTCTCGACGAAACGAATTTCACGTGCCTCGTGGGTGTGGTGATCCGGGGCACATCCGCAAAAACTTCCGCTTAGTGTAGTGAGCGCGGAAACCTGCGCAATAACTGAAAAATACTAGAGCGTGGGGCAGAGCGTGGTTAAGGGGAACTAGCCTGCGAGGGCGCCTGCGGAGCCTGTAGGGAGTTCGATGGCGTATTTGGTGCGGGCTTTTTCGGCGTGTTGTTCGAGGGCCAGTTCGATGAGTTTGTCGATCAGTTGGGAGAAGGGGATGCCGCTGGCTTCCCAGAGTTTGGGGTACATGCTGATGGAAGTGAAGCCGGGGATGGTGTTCACTTCGTTGAGATAGATTTTTCCGCCTTCTTTTCCGAGGAAAAAATCGACGCGGGCCATGCCGCTGAGTTCGAGGGCGCGAAACCCCAGGACGGCGAGGTGTTGGAATTTTTTGACTTGCGCGGGCTTCAGATCGGCGGGGATGAGGAGCTTTGTACCTTCCTCGAGATATTTGGCGGCGTAATCGTAGAACTCGCGGTGGGGGACGATTTCGCCGGGGACGCTGGCCTGCGGATCGTGATTGCCGAGGACGGAGATTTCGATTTCGCGAGCGTTGACGGCGCGCTCGACGAGAATTTTCATGGCGAATTCGGAGGCGAGGTTCAGCGCGGGGGCAAGTTCCTGGCGCGAGTGGACTTTGGTCATGCCTACGCTGGAGCCAAGCGTCGCGGGTTTTACGAAGAGCGGATAGGGAAACTCTTTTTCGATTTGGTGAACAATTTCGGGCTGATGGCGTTCCCACTCGTGGCGGTGGATGCAGAGCCAGGGCACTACGGGAATTTTCGCAGCTTGCAGAAGCTTTTTGGCGACGTCTTTGTCCATGGCGACGGCGGAGCCGAGGACGCCCGCGCCAACGAACGGCAGGCCGGCGAGGTCAAGGAGGCCTTGGATGGTGCCGTCTTCGCCGAAGGTGCCGTGCATGACAGGGAAGACGACGTCGATGCGCTGGCCGCCGGCGCTGCCGTCGAGGCGGACAAGCGCGGCGTCGGTGGGGTCGGCGCTCATGGTAACGCGCTGGCCGGTGCGGAGAACTTCGGGCAGCAATTTTTGTGCGCTGGTGCCGATGAGCCAGTGGCCCTCTTTGGTGATGCCGATGGGCACGACTTCGTATTTGTCGGGATCGAGGCCACGGATCACAGAGGCGGCGGAGGCAAGAGAGACTTCGTGTTCGCCGGAGCGGCCGCCGAAGAGGACGCCGATGCGGAGTCGTTTTTTGTCAGGGCTCATGGAGATCGTCAGTTTTGAAGCGTTTGAGCTTGGGTGCCAATTCTTAGTTATAGGGGAAAGGGGTGGAGTTGTCGCGGGGGAAGTCGCGCGGAGGTTCTGGAGTGATAACGGAGATATGGCGAAGGCGGCTCAGAAGCGGGAGGGGCAAGCGCGGGAGGGGCAAGCCCCTCCCCTACAGGAAATTTGGAGAAGCGACGGAACCTTCTTCGATTTGCTTCGTCTACAGAAACGCGGGAGTCTGGCAGGAGGTTCGCCGTGTCTCAAACAGGTAATGGTGGAGTGCCGTTTGTGGAGAATTTGAGGAGAGATGTGCGGTACGCGGTGCGGACGCTTCTGCGGGATGCGGGGTTCGCGGCGTTTGCGATGTTGATTGTGGGGTTGGGCGTAGGGGCGAGCTGCACGATTTTTAGCGTGGTGAATACGATTTTGCTGCGGCCGCTGCCGTTTCGCGATCCCGGAAGGCTGGTGTGGATTGCGAACCACCAGGACGAAACGAACGACATGTCCGGGAAGACTTCGCAGACGGATTATTTGCTGGATATGCGCGCGAAGAACCAGTCGTACGAGGACCTGGCGGCGTACTTCGCGTTTTACGGATTGGGCGACGCGAAGCTGATTGGGGATGGGCAACCGGAGCGGTTGACGAGCGTTCCGGTGACGCAGAATTTTTTTCCGCTGCTGGGCGTGGAGCCGCAGCTGGGGAGGCAGTTCAGCGCGGAGGAATGCAAACAGAACGGGCCGCGCGTGACGATGCTTACCGATGGATTGTGGAGGAGAAAATTCGCGGCCGACCCGAACATTGTGGGGCGGGCGCTGTCGTTTGATGGCGGGCCGGTAACGGTGGTTGGCGTGCTGCCGGCGACGTTCGATTTTTCCACGGTGTTTACGCCGGGAAGCCGCGTCGATATGTTCGAACCGCTACCGCTCTCGCCGGAGATAAACCGCGAGGGGAATACGGTAGCAATCATTGGGCGGCTGAAGCCGGGTGTGAGCGTGCAAAGCGCGGCGGCGGAAACGGCGGTGCTTGGGAAGCTGCTGCAGCAGGCGCACAAAGAGAGAAATGATTTCGAGCCGAAGGTCTCCGGGCTGGCGGAGCATGTGAGCGGGCAGCTGCGGCCGACCCTGCTGGTGCTGGCGTGCGCGGTGGGCGTGGTAATGCTGATTGTGTGCGCGAACCTTTCGAATTTGCTGCTGGCGCGCGGAGCTGGGCGGAAAAAGGAAATTGCGATTCGCACGGCGATGGGCGCGGGGCGCGGGCGGTTGATTGCGCAGATGTTGACGGAGAGTTTGGTGCTGTCGTGTTGCGGAGCGGCGCTGGGATTGCTCCTGGCGTTAGTGGGGACGCGGACGCTGGCGCATTTGACGTCAGTGAGCATTCCGCTGCTGAGCGACGTGCGGATTGATGCCCGCGTGCTGGGATTTACGTTGATTGCGGCACTACTGACGGGATTGCTTTTTGGGCTTGTGCCGGCGTTGCAAGTGCAGGACTTGAAGCTGCACGACACGCTGAAGGATTCGAATCGCGGGTCGAGCCAGGGGCGCGGGCATGCCTGGATTCGCGGCGCGCTGGTGGTGTCGGAGATTGGGCTGGCGTGCGTGCTGCTGGTGGGAGCGGGATTGTTGATACGAAGCTTTCTGCGCGTGCTGGATGTGAACATGGGGTTCCGGCCGGAACGCGCGGCGGCGCTGCGGATTGATCCCAATTCCTCGTACAAGACGCAAGAGCAGAAGAACAGCTACTTCACGGAAGCGCTGCATCGCGTGATGGATGTGCCGGGGATTGAGGCTGCCGGACTTTCAGATTCGCTGCCGCTGGGGCACAACCGGAGTTGGGGCGTCGCGGCGAAGGGCGTGCAGTATACTCCGGAGACGTATCCGAATGGATTTCCACGGATTATCAGCGACGGGTATTTTCACGCAATGGGAATTCCGTTGAAAGCGGGGCGTGATTTTACGGAGCGTGATACCAAGGGCGCGTTGAATGTGATTATCATCAACGAGACGCTGGCGAGGAATTTGTGGCCGGGAGAAGATCCGATCGGGAAAATCGTGCGGGCGGACGACCCGGATCGCACCGTGGTTGGCGTGGTCGGCGACGTTCATCACATGGCGTTGGAAGAGGCTTCGGGGAACGAGCTTTACATTCCGATCCGGCAGACGCAGGATTACGGGACGGTGGATCTGGTGGTGCGAACGTCGCTGCCCACGGCGGAACTTGCGTCGCGGCTGCGCGAGGCGCTGCGGCCCATCGAGCCGGATTTGCCGACGGCGAATATGCGAACGCTGCAAACAATGGTGGATCGCGCCGTGTCGCCACGGAGATTTGTGGTTTGGCTGCTCGGCGGATTCGCCGGATTTGCGCTAGGGCTGGCTTCTCTCGGAATCTACGCGGTGATTTCGTATTCGGTGAACCAGCGGACGCAGGAGATCGGCATCCGCATGGCGCTGGGCGCATCGGCGGAAACGCTGCAAAGAAGCATCCTGTTGCAGACGCTTGGGCTTGCGGGGATGGGCATCGTAGTGGGAGTGGTAGCGTCGTGCGTGCTAGCGCGCACGTTGAGCGGTTTGCTCTTTGGCGTCACGTCGTGCGATCCGGTAACGTTTGCAGGGATGTTAGTCATACTCACAGCAGTCGCGGCCCTAGCCGGATACTTGCCGGCGCGTAGAGCTTCGCGCATCGATCCGATGTCTGCGTTGCGTATGAGCTGAGGCTGGTTACTGGAGAATCTCGACGGTTGTTTCCACCTGGACTAACCGCCATATCTCTTCAATTTCGGAATTGGTTACGGCGATGCATCCGTTGGTCCAGTCGATTTGACGATGGAGACTGCCAACCCAGGCTACATTGGGACCGAGCCCGTGAATTTCGATGTCGCCGCCGGGTTTGACGCCCAGTTTTCGCGCTCGTTCGCGGTCCGCGGCGTTCGGATAGGAAATGTGTAGCGCCAGATGAAACTTGCTATGCGCGTTCTTCGAGTCGACTACGTAAAGCCCCTCGGGAACCTTATGATCTCCTTCTCGTTCTTTTGGACCGACAGGCACGGTGCTTAGAGCGACCTTGTATGTTTTCAGCACTTTGCCATTTCGGAGCAAGGCCATTGTTCGTTCGGACTTGTGTACCACGATGCGGTCGGCCCTTTCTTGCGACCCGGAATTGGCAACCGCTTGAATAGCTAGACCAAGAAATAGAATAAGAAAGGGTGCAAGGACGATAGCGCGTGCTAATTGTTGAGTGGCGCGGATAGGACGAGGGCGCATGTCTACAGGATTTTTTTGCCGAGGGCGGAGAGGACCAATTCTACGCCTAACAATGCGGTGCGATTGTGTTCGTCGATGATGGGATTGATTTCGACGATTTCGAGCGAAACCATGGCTTCGGAGTCGGCGATCATTTCCATGGCAAGATGAGCTTCGCGATAGGTGACGCCGCCGCGGACGGGTGTGCCGACGCCGGGGGCGTCGCTGGGGTCGACGAAGTCCATGTCCAGACTGACGGCGATGCCTGCGGTGTCGTCCATGGCGTATTTCAGGGCGTCGGCCATCACCTCGCGCATGCCGCGCTCGTCAATGTCGCGCATGGTGAAAACGTGAATGCCGGATTTTTTGACGATCTTGCGTTCCTGCGCGTCGAGATCGCGCGCGCCGACGATAACGATATTGCCGGGCTCGGCTTTGGGCTTGAAGCCAAGAAGATCAACGAGTTCGGGCGCTCCGTATCCCATGATAGCGGCGAGTGGCATGCCGTGGACGTTTCCTGACGGGGAGGATTCGGGCGTGTTCATGTCGCCGTGCGCATCCAGCCAAAGGTAGCCGATCTGCTTTTTGTCTTTGCGATAGAACGAGGATACGCCAGCAGCCACGCCCGCGGCGATGGAATGGTCACCGCCAAGGACGAGCGGGAGAAATCCCTCGGCGAGTGATTTGTCGACGGTGACGGCGAGATCCTTGCAGGTTTCCGCGATTTCCTGCAGATACTTGGCGCGCTTTTCGCCAACTTGCATTTCTTCGGGCTGCTTCACTTCCAGGTTGCCGATGTCTTCGACGTTCACGCCAATCTGCTTGATGCGCGCCTGAAGGCCGGCGCCGCGCAAAGCGGAAGGCCCCATGTCGACCCCGCGGCGGCTCTGGCCGAGGTCCATGGGCACGCCTATGATCCTGACTTTTTGCGCCATAATAAGGCTCCGTTACTGGTGACTCGTGACTGGGGGCTCGTGACAAACCGAACCGGTCCCGCAGAGGCAGGGCCAGCCACACGACTACAACCAGTTCTTGTACACAACAGAAATGCGAGAGCTGCGGGAAAACTACGGAACTACCCCGCACTAAGGATACACGCGGTAAATCATCCGGGGAAAGGGGATGACCTCGCGGATGTGCTCGGTGCCGCAAATCCACGCGACGGTGCGCTCGAGGCCGAGGCCGAAGCCGGAATGCGGCACGCTGCCGTAGCGGCGCAGGTCGAGATACCACTCGAACGATTCCTGGGGCAAGTTGTGTTCGTGAAGGCGCTTTAGCAACAAATCGTAATCGTGGATGCGCTGGCTGCCGCCAATGATTTCGCCGTAGCCTTCGGGGGCGATCATGTCGAACGCGAGGGCAAGGTCGGGACGCTGCGCGTCGGGCTGCATGTAGAAGGCTTTAATCGCCGATGGATAGTGATGAATAATGACCGGGCGGTCGAAGTTCTTCGAGATGATCGTTTCTTCGTCGCCGCCGAAATCGTCGCCAAATTTTGCGGGATTGCCGGTCTTGTTCAACACGGCAACGGCATCCTCGTAGCTGATACGCGGAAACGGCGGCTTGATGTTTTCAAGTTTCGTGACGTCGCGCTTGAGCGTTTCCAATTCGCGCGACTTGTTTTTCACCACGCCTTGCACAATGGCGCTGACGAGCCCTTCGCCAAGCGACATGATCTCGTCAAATTCCACATAAGCCGCTTCCGGCTCAAGCATCCAAAATTCGGTGAGATGGCGCCGCGTCTTGGACTTTTCCGCGCGAAACGTGGGACCGAACGTATACACCTTGCCCAGCGCCATCGCAATCGCTTCGGCATACAACTGTCCGCTCTGCGTCAAGTAAGCTTTTTGGTCGTCGATGTAGTTCACTTCGAAAAGCGTGGACGTGCCTTCGCAAGCCGCGGGCGTGAACATCGGCGCGTCGGCAATCGTGTAGCCTTCCCCATCCATGAATTCACGCGCCGCGCGGATGGCTTCGGCGCGAATGCGCAAAATGGCGGCTTGTCGAGGCGTGCGAATCCAGAGGTGCCGCTGATCCAGCAGAAAATCCACGCCATGCTCTTTCAGCTGGATAGGAAACGGCGTGGCGTCCGGAACTTTCTGAACGATCTGGATTTTGGCGACGCCCATCTCGAAGCCGCCCGGAGCGCGCTGCTCCGCGCGAATTCTTCCGGAGACAATGACGCTCGACTCCTGCGTCAATCCCTTCAACGCTTCAAAGGCTTCGGGATTTTCCTTCAGCGCGCAGACACCCTGGATGATTCCCGTGCCGTCGCGAAAAATGGGGAACATCAACTTGCCCGATTCGCGCAAATTGTAGAGCCAACCGCGAATCGTGACTTCCTGCCCGTCGTACTTGCCTGCCTGGTCGATGGTAATGATCGTCATAGTCCGTTGTTGAGGTGAATTTGCAAGAATTCAGTCTAGCAGAGAAGGGTAGCAGTTGGCCCAGACCAGCAGTTCGTGGCGGCTTTCAGCGATTCGCCATAGTCCGAATGTTTCCGAGTCCCAACAGCCGCTGGTCAGCGGTGACGAGAGTCAGGTCAAGCACTTGAGCGGTGGCCGCGATAAAGCGGTCCGCTGGATCTTCGTGAAGCGAGAGCCGCTCCGCAGCTCGGACAATTTCGTGCGTAAGGGGCGCATGGTGTTGTATGCCGGCCAAAGCTTGCGGGAGCCAATCATCCGGATTTGATGGCAGACTCAGGCGCTTCTTGCGATGCAAGTTAAGTACTTCCCAGGTGCTCACCGGGGACAGCCAGAGTTCGTTAGCGGTGTCAGCCAGCTCCTTCGCTGTATGTGCGCCAAGGCGGCTGGAATTCTCGACCAGCCAAATCCAGATGTGGGTGTCCAGTAGGAGCTTCAATCTCGAAGGGCCTCGATCTCATCGAGGTCAATCACGGGCGATACAATGTCACCGAGGATTTCAATCTTGCCCTTGAGAGAGCCAATCCAAGCCGCGCGGTCCATAACAGGAGCGGCCGGAATCACTTCAGCGACGGGCTTGCCGTGCCGAGTAATGCGGATAGGCGTCTTGGTCTTCTCAACCTGCTCTAAGATGGCAAGGCACTTGGCCTTGAATTCGGAGATGGCGATCTCTTGCATGGCTCTCACCTGACCATATTATAGACTATAGTCAAAATAATGGTCAATACAGTCCCGGCAGCAATTCCGCGGGCGTACTGAAACCGCCGATTTCCGCGAGCGAGAGTATGGACCCGCGGAATGATGTAGCATACAATGTACGTACACGCGTGTTTGGGGGTATCGAATGAAAACGAGGATTGCAATCAAAAACCGGTCGCGGCGGATCAACCTGCGCGCGACCGCTCGTCAGGAAACTCTGATTAGAACGGGTGCCGCAACTACCGGCGTAAGCATGACGGATTTCATTCTCGACAGCGCTTGCCTCCAGGCAGAGCATGCTCTGGCCGACCGGCGCGATTTTCGAGTTTCGGCCACGCAGTGGCAGGCTTTTCTGGACGCTCTTGATAGGCCTGCGCAAATCAAACCAGCGCTCGCGGCCTTGTTTTCGGGGGTTCACGATTCCGGCAACGAGTCTTCGAAGTGAGTGACGCTCCGGAGATGAGCGAAGGAACGCTCTCCCCGATCGAGAAACTAACCAAGGAACACCACGTCTCCCCTTTCGATTGCGGAAAAGAATCCCTGAATGATTGGTTGAAGCGCTTCTCCCTCCCGAATCAACAGAACGATTCGGCGCGTACGTATGTTTTTCATCGGGCTGGCAGAGTTGTAGGGTATTACTCGCTCACCGCCGGTTCGGTGCGCAAGGAAGAATCCTCCGCGCGCATTGCAAAAGGGCTCGCGAACCATCCTATAGGTGTGATCCTTCTGGCGCGGCTGGCGGTGGACCGTGTAGAACGCGGGTCGGGCCTCGGCAAACGCTTGCTCGTCGATGCTCTGTCGCGTTGCATGGAAGCGTCCGACGCCATCGGCGCGCGAGCGATCCTCGTGCATGCCATTGATGACGAAGCAGCGGAATTCTACAGAAAGTTTGGCTTCGAAGTTTCCCCGCTCGATCCGAGACAGCTCCTGCTCCTCATGAAAGACTTGCGAGCGACACTCAAGTCCTTGGGAGTTGGCCATCCATAAGGCATCTCGCCAGACCTCGAGGGATCAGTTCCACTCGCGTTCGAAGCGGTCCAGCGACTCGCTGGCACTGGCGAGCAGTTCGGCGACGCCCGGTGTTTCTGGACCCGTGCGCTCCTTCAGCTCGAGGGTCAGCGGAAGGTCCTCTTCGGGAGAGGACTTCAAAAGTTTGACGGCGGATTCCCAGTCGATCGTGCCGGCGTAAGGCGGCAGGTGCTCGTCTTTCTCGCCGTGATTGTCGTGAATGTGCGCGGAGACGACGAGTTCCCGCAGCGGCGCGAACGCCTTTTCGATGCGCTCGGCTTCGGGGCCATCCGCCAGGTGGGCGTGGCCGATATCGAAGTTGAAACGCAAACCGGTCAAGCGCGTTTCGTCCACAAAGGCGCGGAGATAGGCAGGATCACCCATTTCGCTCGTCGTATTTTCGACGGCGATCGTCACGCCAACGTGCCGCGCGTGCAGCACCAGATGTTCGAGCGAACTAAACGCAGCATCGCGCTTGCGCGGGTCAGCGGTTTCGCGCGGGCCTCCCATGTGCAGGATCAGCCGGGAATAGGGCAGGTCCTCAGCGACATCGATCACGCGCTTCAACTCATCCATAGCTTCAATGCGGCGGACGCGTTCGACTTCGGTAATGGAGAGCGGCGTGCCGCCTTCGCGCGTGGCGCTAAGGTCGCGGCTCGTGGGCGCGTGTAGAGAGGCCAGCGCCAGGCCGTGCTGCGAAAGCGCGCCGGCCATCGCTTGCACTTCCGGCTTTGAGGTGTAATCGAAATGGCCCCGCGTGCCGAAAATTTCGACGGCCCCGAAGCCTGCCTCAGAAATTTGGCCGAGGAGCTCCGTGGTTAGTTTTCGCGACACAAACATGTAGGTGGAGAGGATTCTTCGCATGGTCTCGTGCACTGCGTTCTGAGATGAAAAGCCGGACGCCCTCGAGTGCCCGCCCGGAATCAATGTCAGGCGGTGCATCAAAAAACGTTATTCCAAAAAATCGTTCAGTAGCCTACGGCGGCGCCATTGTCGCGCGGGTCCGCCGCGCCGAGCCGCTCACCCGTTTTCGGATCGATCCCGATGGCGTTCACCAACCCGATGTGCCCGCGCCGCCTCGTCTGGTAGCCCTGCGCATTCAGCGCGGATTCCAGGCTCGCCGGAAAATCCTTTTCCATCAGGATCACGTCTGGCAGCCACTGGTGATGAAAGCGCGGCGCGTTGATGGCCGCCTGCGCGTCCATTCCCAGGCGCATCCAGTTTAAGACGCTGAGCAGCGTGGCGGAAATAATCGTGGGGCCGCCGGGCGAACCAGTTACGAAGCTGAGTTTGCCGTCGCGCACAAGAATCGTTGGCACCATCGAGCTCAAAGGTCGATGCCCAGGAGCGATGGCGTTGGCTTCGGATTGAATCAAGCCGAAGAGAGCGTTGGGAACACCGGGCTGCGTCGTGAAATCGTCCATTTCGTCGTTCAGCAGAAAACCGGCCGTGGAAGTCACGTGCGAGCCGTAGCTGTTGTTCAGCGTGTAAGTGCTGGCGACGGCGTTGCCCGCGGCATCGACAACGGAGAAATGCGTGGTGTGCGGGCCATCATTCAAACTGATCGCCAGCGGGGCCGCGACATTCGAAGCAGAAACTCCGCAAACGTGCGGCGTGCCTGCCTTTACTTCTTTACTGGAAGTGGCGTGCTGTGGGTCGATCGTCGCGGCGAGTTCTTTGGCGTAGCAATCGCTGGTGAGGCCGTCGACCGGCACTTTGGAAAAATCTGGGTCCGCGAGATACGCTGCGCGGTCAGCGAAGACTCGCCGCATTGTTTCGACGACCACGTGCACGCTTTGCACGTCGTCCCAGCCTTTGAGCGGGACGCTGCGCAACATATTCAGCGCTTCGATGATAGCCACGCCGCCGGAGCTCGGCGGCGGCGAAGTGAGTACGTCCCATTTATGGCCATCGAGGTCGTAGCTGGCGTGCAGCGCCTCGCGGACTTTCGGCTGATATTGCGCGAGATCTTCGAGAGTGATGAGCCCACCCATTCGCTGCATGTCATCGACGAGCATCTTCGTTGTCTCGCCGCGATAGAATTCCGCCGCGCCATTCTTTGAGATGCGCTTCAAGGTTGCCGCAAGCTCCGGCTGTCTGAAAGTATCGCCGGGATGAAACATTTTTCCGTCATTCAAATAGATGCGGCGGCTGAGGTTGAACTGCTGCAATTCCGCGCGCTCGCCCTCCAATTGCCGGGCAAGTTTTTCGCTTACCGGAAAACCGTCTTCTGCAAGATGAATCGCCGGCGCCAGCACATCGGCAAGTTTCAGCTTGCCGTAAGTCTTCAGCGCAAGTTCGAGGCCGGCGACAGTTCCCGGCACAGCGACGGATTTGTAGCCGAGGACGGAGAGCTCTTTATCAAGCGTGCCGTCGGGCTTGATGTACATGTCGCGTGAGGCTTTGCCCGGCGCGACTTCGCGATAATCGAAGAAGGTAGTACGGCCATCCGCGAGACGAACAAGCATGAAGCCTCCGCCGCCGATGTTTCCTGCGGCCGGTTCGACGACAGCCAGGGCAAACGCGACTGCCACGGCGCTGTCGATCGCATTTCCGCCGCGCTTCAGAATATCGACGCCCGCTTCGGAACCCAGTTCTTCATCCGTCGCGACCATGCCGTGCGCGCCTCGCACCGCCTGCTGTGGCCATGCCGCTGCCGCTTGCGTGTGGTCGCGATATTCCGCCGCCGCTTGGCCGCGCGAGAAGGGAGCCAGCAGCGCTAGCATCCCCGCTGTCGAGCACGCGGCACGCGCAAACGTTTTCATCAAGGACTCCCTCGCAAGCAAAAGACACTAAGTGATTAGAGGCATAGCGTCAAGGCGGGGGTTCAGGGTGTCGCTGCAAAGTGAGAATGTCCGGTTTGTGCAAAGTAGAAATGTCCGGTTTCATGGGAGGTTGGGGGTCCCATGGAAACGGAGCGCATCGCCTTGAGCCAACGAGAACGGGACCGACTGAAAGTATTGCATGATGTGCAGGAGGGGTATTTGACGCAAGTGGAAGCAGGACAGCGGCTGAAGGTTAGTGACCGGCAGGTACGGCGGTTGTTGATCCGCATGGGCGACAGCGGAGACAGAGCGCTGGTTCACGGGCTGCGAGGCCGCGTGTCGAACCGCAAGCTGGCGCTCGCCTTCGAGCAGAAAATCATGGAGCGGGTGCGGCAACGCTACGCGGACTTTGGGCCCACGCTGGCGGCGGAGCATTTGGCCAAGGAGGATCTGCTCGTGAGCCGCGAGACGTTGCGGAAGTGGATGGTCAAGGCCGTTTTGTGGCGGCCACGACGGCAGCGCGTCAAGAAGGTGCATGTATGGCGAGAGCGGCGGGCCAGTTTTGGGGAACTGGTGATGCAGGACAGTTCTCCGTTCCGCTGGTTCGAGGACCGCGGCCCGGCTTGCCAGTTGATCGCGCTGATCGACGACGCCACCAGCCGCGTGTGGGCGCGTTTTGTGGAGCACGACAGCACGGAAGAGAACCTGCGAACTTTGGGAGGATGGTTGCAACGCTACGGACGTCCAGTTGCGCATTACACTGATAAAAACAGCATTTTTCGCACCACGGGCCCAGCGGCGCTCGGCGAACAACTCCAGGGAGAAGTGGCGCGTTCGCAGTTCGGCAGAGCGCTGAAAGAGTTGGGCATCGAATGGATCGCGGCGCACAGTCCACAGGCCAAAGGCCGCATCGAGCGACTGTTCGAGACCCTGCAGGATCGCTTGGTGAAGGAGATGCGTTTGGCAGGAATCGACACCATCGAGGCGGGGAATTATTTTCTGGAGACGCATTTTCTTCCGGAGTGGGAACAGCGCTTCACGGTAGCGCCGCGCCATCCGCGCAATGCCCATCGACGACTGGGACGAGGACAACGTCTGGAAGAAATTCTGAGCGTGCGGGTGAGTCGCAAGGTGGCTGAGGATCACACGGTCAGCTGGGAAGGAAACCGCTGGGGTGTGCCCCGCGCCGAAGTGTGTGCCGGACTTCGCGGAGCGCAAGTGGAGATCGAACGACGGCTGGATGGCGCACACTGGCTGCGCTTCCGTGGCCGCTATCTCCCGCTGCGCCACTGCCCGGAACCGGCGCCGCGCGCGGCAAGTCCTTCCGGCCTACGGCCTACAGGGCTTGCCATAAATCCCCTTACAAGAAAGAACAAAAGTGCACCTCCAAATCATCCCTGGCGGACATTTCAATATGGCAGAAAACCGGACATTTCTACTTTGCGTTGACATTCCGGAAAATGGGCTTGACACGGGAATCTCGTCCTGCTATTTTCCTAGCATACATGCTAGAAAAATAGCACATGAGCCAGAAACCAAAACCCGAGCCCACCGCCCTCTCTCGCCGCGAACGCCAGATCATGGACATCCTCTATCAGCTTCAGCGCGCCTCCGTCGGCCAGGTCCTGGCAAAGCTTGCCGATAAGCCCAGCTATTCCACAGTACGAGCCCAGCTCCGCGTCCTCGAGGAAAAAGGCCACGTTCGTCACGAAGAGCACGGGCTCCGCTACGTGTACGCTCCAGCTGTCCACCGCGACGTCGCCCGCCGCTCCGCTCTTCGCCATCTCGTCGAAACTTTTTTCGACGGCTCAACCGAAAACGTCGTCGCAGCTCTGCTCGGCGGCGAAGTCGCTCGCATTTCCCCCGAAGAACTCGACCGCATCGCCCGCCTCATTTCCAGAAGCCGAAAGGAAAGCTGACCATGTTCGCTCCCACTGCGTCCGAATCCGTTCTCACTTTTCTATTCGCCGCCTTGCTTAAGCTCACCGTTCTTCTCGCGCTCGCCTATGCAATTGCTTTCGCTCTTCGCCGCAACTCCGCTGCGCTTCGCCATCACCTCTGGGCCGCCGCCATCCTCGCCTCGCTCGTTCTTCCGTTTCTAATCGTTTTTCTTCCCGCCTGGCGCTCCAAAACGCTAGGGATCGCTGCCGCCGCGATAACCTCCTCCGCTGCGACCACCTCGAACGCAGCCGTCTCCACGATTCCCGGCTCCGTTGTCAACGCCTCTTCTGCCTCACCCATCTTCACCAGATTCGCCGTGGCCATCCTTCTTTTCTGGTCCGCCGGTTTCGCCCTCATTCTCCTCCGCCTTCTTATCGGCCTCGCCGTTCTCTCCGCCCGCTCCAAGCCCCTCTTTGAAGACGCGTGGATGCGCGAAGTTCTAAACCTGTCCGCCTCCTTCAAAATCAACCGCCCCGTCCGCCTTCTCGAATGCCGCAGCTCCCTGGCCATGCCGCTCACCTGCGGCCTCGTCCGCCCCGTCATCATCCTTCCAAAAGGGGCCGCCAAATGGCCCGAAGACCGCCGCCGCATTGTTCTCTCCCACGAACTCGCGCACATCGCCCGCCACGACTGGTTTCTTCAAATCTGTGCCGAACTTTCCCGCGCTCTTTACTGGTTTCATCCGCTCGTCTGGCTGGCCGCCGCTCAGCTTCGTCACGAAAGCGAACGCGCCGCCGATGACGTTGTGCTCCTCTCCGGCGTCGCGCCTTCCCTCTACGCCAGCCAGCTACTCGATCTCGCAAGGACACTCGAACACTCGGGCCGCGCCTGGTCCACTGCTCTGGCCATTGCGCGTCCATCCAATCTTGAAAGGAGATTTGCTGCCATGCTGAATCCGTCTGTCAACCGTCGTCATCTGTCCATAAGAACGAAATTCCTGATTCCGTTCCTGGCTCTGACACTCTTGCTTCCCCTCGCTGCTCTGCGCCTCACCGCGCAAAATCGCGCGGGCAAAACCTCCCGTTCCATCCACGACCCGAGCGGTGCCGGCGTTCTCAACGCGACGATCGTCATGTCAAACCACGACGCAAATACGATTGACATGACAACGACGAACCGCGAAGGGAACTTCAGCTTCCAAAGCTTGCCGGCTGGAAAGTACGAACTGCAGGTTTACAAGCCTGGCTTCCAGACCTTTCGCCAATCTGACCTCTCGCTCGACGCCGGCCGCGAATTCACCGCAGTATTCACTTTGGAAGTCGGAGCCATCACCGAGCACGTCATGGTTGTTCCGGACAACGCAGCAAAACCTTCCGTGGTTGAAAAAACAAACGGCAAGCCCTCTCGTCTCCAGCTCGGCGGCAGCATCGAGGCCGCCAAACTTGTAACGAAAGTCCAGCCCGTCTACCCTGAATCCGCCAAATCGGCGGGTGTGCAAGGCACTGTCGTCCTCCACGCCGTCATCGGCTTGGACGGCAAACCTCTCTCACTTCGCATCATGAACAGCCAGGTCGATCCTGACCTCGCCCGCTCCGCCGTCGAAGCTGTCAGCCAGTGGCGCTACACTCCCACGCTCCTCAACGGCGATCCCATCGAAGTCGACACCACCATTACCGTGAATTACTCACTGGCCCCATAGTCTCCGCCTCGTCTTAAAACAACACGACGTGGGCCTGCGAGCCGTTCCACGAAAGCCGAGGAATGGGCTCCTCGCCCGCGCCGGGTCTTCCTTCGCCGCGACCCGCATCAATCTAAGTCACTGACTAAATATCTCGCCTATGTGATATAACCCTTCTACTTAAATAGTCGAGTGTTGCACCGGCCTCTCCCGCCCTCAGCATCACTCATTCTTGGAGGTCTTCGATGGGAAATCCGCCAATACCACCCGCCGCCCCTAACAATCCCCAAACGCTCCCACCCGTCCCACCCGTGATAGCCACCAACCCCTGGATTTCGGCTTTTGGTGTGTACTTGATTATTTTGAATCTCGTTTTGATTTACCTCATTCTCAGAATTTGGCCGGGCAAAATTCCCATGGGCGATGGCCCAGACCTGATCACCATCATTCCTGGCCTCCCGCAACTTAAACTCTGGCCGGAGGCCCGCTACCTTGCGATGGTCTTCCTGGTCGGCGCGCTTGGTGCCTACATTCACCTCGCCACCTCTTTTACCGAGTTCCTGGGCAATCGCAATTTCTACACCAGTTGGAAATGGTGGTACGGCTTGCGGCCCTTCATTGGTTCCGCTCTCGCTTTGATGGTTTATTTCGCTGCTCGTGGTGGCCTGGTCTCTGCGAATTCCGGTGCCGGTGAGCTGAGTCCCTACGGCATCGCGGCTCTGGCCGGCCTTGCCGGCATGTTTTCGAAGCAGGCCACCGATAAGCTGAGAGAGGTCTTTGAAAACTTATTCAAGACTACGAATCCGCCTACTCGTCTCGACGCAGAGCCTCCCGCACACAAAGAACCCAAGGCAACGCCTCCCTCGCTGCCGGCCGGCGGTGGAGGCGCGTAGCTCTTCGTCGTCATTGCAGCACGATCCACGTTTTTTTCCGGCCTCTGCGCTGAACAGTGTTCGAGGAGTGTCGTTGACGCGACCATTGGCCAATGCTACGCTCGCGCGTCAGTCTCCCTTGACGCATGCGCGCCGTCGACCTCATCCGCAAAAAACGCGATTCCGGTGAGCACTCCCGCGAGGAGATCGACTTCCTCATCGCCGGCTACACGCGCGGCGATATTCCCGATTACCAGATGGCCGCCTGGCTCATGGCCACGTGGATTCGTGGGCTCAATCGTTCCGAGACGGCCGCTCTCACCGAAGCCATGCTTTATTCCGGAGAAGTCGTCGATCTCGGCCGCATTCCTGGAAAAAAAGTCGACAAGCATTCCACCGGCGGCGTTGGCGACAAAACTTCTCTTATTCTCGCCCCTATCGTCGCTGCGGGCGGCCTCACCGTCCCCATGATCAGCGGGCGCGGCCTCGGCCATACCGGCGGCACTCTCGATAAACTCGAATCCATCCCCGGCTTCAACGTCAATCTTTCCCTCGAGGAGTTTCACAGCGTGCTCCGCGAATGCGGCATGGGCCTGATCGGTCAAACCGCCGAAATTGCTCCCGCTGACAAAAAAATCTACGCCCTTCGCGACGCCACTTCCACCGTCGAAAATATCGGTTTGATCTGCGCGTCTATCATGAGCAAAAAGCTCGCCGAAGGCATCGACGCTCTCGTCCTCGACGTCAAAACCGGCTCCGGCGCCTTCATGAAGCGCGAAGAAGACTCCGTACTCCTCGCCGGGCTCATGGTCGAAACCGGCCAGCGCATGGGCAAAAAAGTCATCGCGCTTATCACCGACATGAACCAGCCTCTCGGCCGCATGGCCGGCCATTCGAACGAAGTCATCGAGTGTATCGACGTTCTCAGCGGCCGCGGCCCCGCCGATCTCCGCGAATTGAGCCTCGAACTATCCGCTTGGATGTTTTTCCTCGGCGAACGCACAAACTCCGTAGACGAAGGCCGCGCCCTCGCCGAAGCCATGATCGCATCCGGCCAAGCGAAGGAGAAATTCAAGCAGTGCATCCGCCTCCAGGGCGGCGACGAGCGCGTTATCGACGATCCACAACTTCTTCCTCGTGCCCGCTCCCGCGTGAACGTCCTTAGCCCTGCTTCCGGCTTCCTCACCGCCACGAATTGCGAGCAACTCGGCGCTGCTCTCGCCACACTCGGCGGCGGCCGCGAAAAAAAGGAAGACTCCATCGACCACGCCGTCGGCCTCGAATTTCACAAACGCATCGGCGACCGCGTAGAAAAAGACGAGCCTCTCGTCACAATTCATTACAATAGCGGCGCAAAGCTGGCAGAAGCGCAAAGCCTCATCGCCGCCAGCTACGAAATCGGCGAGTCTGCCCCGAGCGAGAGTCTTCCGCTCGTTCGCCGCATTATCGGGGCGTAGCGCCAGCGGCTTCGTCGCGATTTGCTCGCAAGTAGCTTGCTAGGCAGAAAACGGATAGAGGTCCACGAATGGGACGTTTCACCGGAGTGCTCGGCCTGCTCACCATGATCGGCCTTGCCTATCTCTTCTCCACCGCTCGCAAGGCCATAAAACTGAAGACCGTTCTCTGGGGGCTCGGCCTGCAAATCGTTCTCGGCATCTTCGTTTTGAAAGTTCCCGCCGGCCAAATTATTTTTCAGACTCTCGGCATTGGCGCCAAGCATCTCCTAGATTTTTCCTACGTCGGCTCTACTTTCGTCTTCGGCGAACTCGGCAAGTCCGATTCCAACCTCGGCCTCATCTTCGCGTTTCAGGTCCTTCCTACCATCATTTTCATTGCCGCTTTTTTCGCCGTCCTCTACCACATTGGTGTCATGCAGCTGGTCATTCGCTTCTTCGCGTGGATCATGACCAAAATCATGGGCGCCAGCGGCGCCGAATCCCTCAACGTTGCCGCCAGCATTTTCATGGGCCAGACCGAAGCGCCTCTTACCATCCGTCCGTTTCTCGCGCTCCTCACCATGTCCGAACTCATGACCGTGATGACCAGCGGCATGGCTCACATCTCCGGCGGCATGATGGCCGCGTACATTCATATCGGCGGCGCAGACCCCACGAATCTTCTCACCGCGGTCGTCATGACTGCGCCCGGCACGCTGCTCATGGCCAAAATGCTCGTCCCAGAAACCGAGCAGCCACTCACAGCCGGTCGCGTCGAAATGCCTGCCATGGAAAAAGAGTCCAACATTCTCGGCGCCATCGCCCGAGGCACCGTGGACGGCCTCCATCTCGCCCTCAATGTCGGCGCTATGCTCATCGTCTTCCTTGCCCTCCTCGCTCTTCTCAATGCCATGATGGGCTGGGTCCACATTCACATCAGTTGGTTCCCTTACAATTTGCAGGAAGTCCTCGGCTGGCTATTTGCTCCCATCGCCTGGCTCATCGGCATTCCCTGGCACGACGCCACAACAATCGGCGACCTCCTCGGCCTGCGCATGGTCACCAATGAATTCGTCGCCTTCAGCCAACTCGGCACGATGAAGGGCACTCTCGACCCGCGCACCTTCACCATCGCCACTTTCGCTCTCTGCGGCTTCGCCAACTTCAGCTCCATTGGCATCCAGATCGGCGGCATCGGCGCCCTGGCCCCCACGCGCCGTGGCGATCTCGCACGCTTCGGCCTCCGCGCCATGCTCGCCGGCACCATGGCCAACTTAATGTCCGCCTCTATCGTCGGCATCCTCTCCTAGTAGCACAGGCACTCCTGCCTGTGCTCTTTGGTTTCTCTGTGTCCTCCGCGCTCTCCGTGTCCTCTGTGTAAAGTCTTTTCCCTCTTTTGTTTTTTTCCCGATGCAACTCCATGTAAAATCCCAATCAACCAATGTCGCCTAGAAAAAAAGCTCCACCCAAATCCAAATCCCTCACCGAATTCGACCAAGCCGAATCCGCCGCCCATTTTATTTTTTCGAAAACGTCTCTGCGCCCCAAGATCGCCCTGGTCCTCGGCTCCGGCCTCGGCGCTTTCGCCGACGAATTCGAAAACGCCACCAAAATCCCCTACGCCGAAATCCCAAATTTCCCGAAGTCCACCGCCATCGGCCATGCCGGCCAACTCGTCCTCGGCACGGTCGGCGAAATCCCTGTCGTCGGTATGCAAGGCCGCGTCCATCTTTACGAAGGCTATTCCGCCAAAGAGGTCGCCTTCCCCATCCGCGTCTTCGCCCGCATGGGCGTCGCAGCCGTCATCCTCACGAACGCCGCCGGCGGCATCAAACGCGAATTCGGCCAGGGCCAGCTTGTCGTCATCAAGGATCACATCAATCTGCAAGGCGTCAGCCTTCTCACGGGCCCGAACGACGAACGCTTTGGCTTGCGTTTTCCGGACATGACCGTCGCCTACGACCGCCGCTTTCGCGAAATGACCGTCGGCGAAGGCAATCGCAATCACATCGGCCTCTACGAAGGCATCTACGCTGCGCTGCCCGGTCCGAGCTACGAGACTCCCGCCGAAATTCGCTATCTGCGCACCATCGGCGCCGACTTGGTCGGCATGTCCACCGTTCCGGAAGTGATTGCCGCTCGCCATTCCGGCATCCGCGTCCTCGGCATCTCGTGCGTCACCAACGCCGCAGCAGGCATCCTCGATCAACCGCTCGACCACAAAGAAGTTCTCGAAACCGCCGAACGCGTCAAGTCCCAATTCATCGCCCTGCTGAAATCCGTCATCCCCCGCATCGCCGCCGAGGTCTGATGAGGAAGACTCTGCCTCTTCTTCGTGATCTCTGTGCCCTCTGTGATCTCTGTGTTAAAACAAACCCGTTACTTCAACGCAGATCGTTACCCGAGAAGAGTTGTCACTTGTGGAGAACGAACGCATGACCGACCATGACGCCCTCGTCGAAGCCGCGCAGCAAGCGCGCGAAAATGCCCACGCGCCTTTTTCGAATTTCCGCGTTGGCGCCGCCCTTCACGCCACTTCCGGCAGAATCTTCGGCGGCTGCAACGTGGAAAACGCCACCTACGGTCTGACCGTTTGCGCCGAGCGCGTCGCTATTTTCAAAGCCATGAGCGAAGGCGAGCGCAATTTCGACGCCATCGCCGTGGTGACCGATACGGATACACTGACGCCGCCCTGCGGTGCCTGCCGCCAGCTCATCTGGGAATTTTGCGGCGATGTCCCCGTGATTCTGTCAAATTTGAAAGGCAAAACGGAAACACTCCAAATGCGAAATTTGTTTCCAAAACCGTTTGATTCGTCCAATCTGTAGCTGCAATTTTCTTCGCTGCATGGATTTTCTCGACGAGGCACTCCCAATGGTACGCATCGTGAAATTAGCTTCGATATCTTTTCTCCTCCTAGCTATCGCGGCCGCTCCGTTTCTCCGTGCCAAAGCGCCGGGTGAGGCGGTCAATGTGGATCTGCTCATCACCGGGGGCACGATTGTCACCATGGATGGCGACCGCCGCATCCTCGAAAACGGCTACGTTGTCGTGAACGGCGACACGATCCGGATGATCGGAAGCGGCTTTCCCTTCGTAGGGAAGGGGACGATTGTCGCCAAGCAGACGATTGATGCCAAAGGCGCGCTCGTGTTGCCGGGCTTCATCAATGGTCACACGCATGTTCCCATGACGCTCCTCCGCGGCCTTCACGATGACGTCACGCTCGACGACTGGCTGCGCAAATATATTTTTCCCGCCGAAGCGAAAAACGTTACCGAGGATTTTGTGCGCTGGGGCACGCGCCTCGCCTCCGCCGAGCAAATCCGCTCCGGCGTCACAACCTTCGCCGACATGTATTACTTCGAGGACGCCATCGCCGAAGAAACCAAAGCCGCCGGAATGCGCGGTGTACTCGGCGAAACGTTCATCGACTTTCCCGCGCCCGACAACAAAACCAACGCGGCCATGCTCGAGTACACCGAAAAGTTTCTGAAGCGCTGGCAGAACGATCCGCTCATCCAAGCCGCAGTCGCTCCGCATTCGATTTACACCTGCTCGCAAAGAACGCTTCAGGATTCCGCTGCGCTTGCGCGCAAATACCACGCACCGATTTTGATTCACGTCGCCGAAATGAAAAAAGAGCTGGACGACAGCTTGAAGCAGAACGGTCTAACGCCGGTGCAGTATCTGGAAAAACTTGGCATCCTCGGTCCCGACGTTCTTGCCGCGCACTGCATTTTCGTCGATGCGCAAGACCGCAAAATCCTTGCCGATCGGCAGGTCGGCTGCGTCCACAATCCTTCCAGCAACATGATGCTTGCGAGCGGCGTGGCGCCTGTTGTGGAAGAACGTGCCGCGGGCATCGCTGTTGGTCTCGGCACCGACGGTCCCGCTGGCAGCAACAACGACCTCGACTTGATGGAAGAGATGGACCTCGCCGCCAAGCTCCAAAAAATTACCAAAATGGATCCGCGCGCGCTCGGTGCCAAATCCGTGGTCGAAATGGCCACCATCGAAGGCGCGAAAGCTCTGCACATGGAAAAACAAATCGGCTCACTCGAAGCTGGAAAAAAGGCGGACATCATTTTTATTTCGCTCGACGAGCCCAATGCCGTTCCCATCTACGACATCTATGCACAGCTGGCCTACGCCCTGAAAGCCAGCGACGTCGAAACTGTTGTCATCGGCGGCCGCATCGTCATGCGCAACAAAAAACTCCTTACGCTGAACGAGCCCGAAATCCTCGCCAAAGCCCGCGAATACGGCAAGAAAGTCGAAGCGTCTTTGAAGTGACGCAAGTATGAGCACCTCCTACAACCAGATCGCAGGGCAGAGCGCGGAGCGACTCGCGGCGCTGAGCGACGGCATTTTTGCCGTGGCTATGACTTTGCTTCTCCTGGAACTGCATGCCCCGGCTAAAGAACTGATTCGCAGCGAGGGGGATTTGCGCAGTGCTCTTGTCGCGCTTTTCCCGCAACTCCTCGTGTATTTGATGAGCTTTCTGACGCTGGGCATTTTTTGGGTGGGCCAGCAGACGCAGCTCAACCACATCGAGCGTTCCGAGCGCCACTTCACGTGGATTCATCTCGCGTTTCTGTTTTTGGTCACGCTCATGCCATTTTCCACAAGGCTCTTGACCGAGTTCATCACCTTTCGGACGGCGCTTGTTGCTTACTGGGCGAACATTCTGCTTCTGGGCGCGACGCTGTATCTCAGCTGGGGCCGCGCGACGCAAGCGAAGCTCATCAAGAGCGATACTCGGCCGGAAATTCCGCCGGCGATTTGCCGCCGCATTTTGATTGCGCAATCTGTTTACGGATTTGGGGCGCTGCTCTGCATCTTCGATACCTATTGGAGCATCGCCTTCATTGTTCTTGCACAGCTGCACTACGCCATCGCGCCGCGGTATGGACGCTCCGTGCGCGGCGAGGAAGCCTGAATGGACCGCGCGCGCTATTTGACGTTGCTCGAAACGGCCATCGTTGAAGCGCGGCGCGGGCTGGCCGAAGGTGGAATCCCCATCGGCGCTGCACTCTTCGATAACGCGGGCAAACTCCTGGGCAGCGGGCACAACCGCCGGGTGCAGGACGGCGATCCTCCGCGCATGGCGAGACCGATGCGTTTCGCAAAGCGGGGCGGCAGCGCAGCTATCGCGACAAAATCATGGTCACGACGCTTGCGCCATGCTGGTATTGCAGTGGGCTGATCCGCCAGTTTGGAATCGCAACCGTGGTCGTCGGCGAATCGGTCAATTTTCGCGGCGGCATCGATTGGCTTCAGGAAAACGGAATCAAAGTGATTGATCTTGCGTCTAACGAATGTGTGCAGATGCTCGCGAAATTTATCGTGGAAAATCCGGCGCTCTGGCGCGAAGACATCGGCGAAGAGTGAACTGCCCTCGGCCATTGCGCTCGCTGCAAGCTGCAAAAGTGGGTTTTGTCCATGAACCGAAAACTTAACCGTAAAAAGTGGCTTGTGGTTGCGGCTGGTTGGGCAGCCGCGGCAACTCTCGCTTTCGCGCTGCTCACGAAAGCTTCCGCGTCGGAAGAAATTCCCAAACTTGCCACGCTCATGGAGTGGAAGCAGGGAACGGCCGTCGCGGATATCGGAGCGGGAGATGGGAGCTACGCGTTTGCTTCCGTGGAACACATCGGGGCAACCGGAAAAGTGTTCGCCACCGAGATTGACGCGGAAAAACTGAAAGCACTCAGAGCCGAAGTCAAGAAACGGGATTTGCAAAACGTGGTGGTCGTCAAGAGCGGAGATGCCGAAACGAATCTGCCCGCGTCGTGCTGCGATGCGATTTTCTTGCGGCGCGTCTACCATCATTTGACGAAGCCCTTGGAGTTCGATGCGAGCCTGCTTCGCTCTCTGAAACCGGGAGGCAAACTCGCAATCATCGATTTTCCGCCTCATCCAGAATACGGCAAGGTACAGGGAGTCCCGAAAGACCGCGAAGGCCATGGCATCCAGCAGAAGATCCTGATCGATGAGTTGACCACTGCCGGTTTTCAGCTCGAAAAAATTGTTGACGACTGGCCCGCGAATAACTATTGCGTCTTGTTCCATAAAAAATGAGGAAAGCCGCTTTCCCTGGATTGCTCGCTGAATGTACTCGTGTGCAGTGGTGACACATTCGATCACGCTTATGCAGATTCTTGATAGGTGTCGTATTTGACGGCGATGTCGCGGACTTCCTGTAGGGTCATGTCACGCAGGATTTTTCCGTCTTCGAGGATCGTTTCGAGGGCATTGGTGCCGAGCCGGGAGTTATCGGGATTCGGAGCGTCGTTGTCGACTTCGACGGTAGCGAACTCCTTGCCGTTTTGGATGAGATTGAAGCGGCCGCCTTTGCTTGTTTTGGTTGGATCGGTTTTGGGATTTTTGTAGACGTTGTGCCACTTGCCGCCGCGATCGATCGCGGAACATTTCAACGCGAATTTCAAAGTGTCGCGATTCACCTGCTGGAGCAGCGCGCCGCCCATCCCGTAGCTCCAGATATCCTGAGACCAGCCTTTGCGCGTGAGCTGCGCCGTGATGTTCTGGATGGTGTAGTAGTTCACCCCGTCGCCCTGAATAAAGCGCACGCTGGGAACGGTGGTCTTCCAGCCTTTTTTATTTACTTCGTAACCGAAAATTTCCGCGACGATTTTGAACAGTTCTTCGAGGACGGTAACAGCGTCGCCGGAGTCCGGGCGAATGATGAGCGTCCCTTTGCGTTGGAGAATCTTGTCGCGAAGCGCGCCGCCCCACAGATTGCGGACGGCATTGTAAATGTCGTACGAGTCGCTGACGCAGGCGACCAAGCCTTCAGGGCAGTTTTCGAGCATGTTGGCATACGCCTGGCCTTCATTGGCTTCGCCCCAAGCGGTGATCGTCGAATGCTCGGAAGCGGGAATGCTGTAGCCCGCGCAGTTGAGCGGATCGGCGGCCGTGAGATCCGCCGCATAAAATTGATTGAGAAGCTGGATGGCAGCGAGCGTATCGGTGCCGAGGAAATTCAACAGATGAGCCGCCCCACCGATGGCCGCGGATTCTTTGGAGGAAACACCCCGGAATCCGAAGTCATGGAGCTTGAAAGGGAGCAGCGAGGGATCGCCGGTGCGGACGAGAGCTTTGCCGATGACCTGCCTGATGGCGCGGGAAAGCGTCGCCACGGTGATCGGATACCAGACTTGCAGGAGAACCGTTTCGGCCCAGTTGGTGAGCCAATAAAATTCGGGATCGGTGTTTTCGATAGTGATCAGGGCGTTGTGGCTCTTGACGACGGTGCCTTCCTTGACGGCGCGAATGCGCAGCGGCAGGCGGCCGCCGTGTTTTGCATGGAGCGATTTGAACCCATCGTAATTGAAAGTCTTAGGATGCCCGCCGAAATGGGCGTGAGCCATGCGGCGGGCTTCCTCAATGTCTTCGAGGGTGAAGACCTGCCCGGCGAAGTTGGATTTGACGATGTACTGGAGCATGGCCAGCATGGTCTCGTCGAACATCCCGCCGCGGGACTCGACGTAGGAATAAATGTGTCGCGTATCCGGCGGGTATTGCCACCAGTGGGTGAGCTTGTACGAGTCGGTGTTGAGGATCGGATTCAGCCGCAGGGACTGCATGGCCCTCCTTTTAGAACGAAACAGGATAGCAGAAGCCGCGGCTGGTGCTCGCTCACGGCTGTCGAGCGCCTAGTCTAGGCGGGGCCGATCCGGCTTGCCACGGCCCCGGGGGCCCGGCGAGGTTAAGTCTTTTAGAATGAACACTTGCGTAAGTATTCATTTTAAAGGACTTTAAACTCATTAGAATGAATGCTTACACGAAAAGGGGGGTGCCGACCAATTTACAGGGTCAGATAGATGACCTGGACAAAGAGGTCGCTGCCGAGCATACCTTTGGCCCAGGTGGCGTCGAGATCGGCGAGAGGCTTGGCGGCTGCGGCTTCCTGGTAGGTCTTGCCCTGCGCCTTCAGTTTTTCAATGCGGTCGACGACAGTGACGAGCATGTCGCGGGAACTGGTGAGGTCCGCTTTATTGCCGAGAGTGCCGTGGCCAGGGACGATTTTCGTATCATTGTTGGCGAGGGCGAGAATTTTGTCGGAAGCGGCGATCATGCCTTTGACTTTGCCGTTGGTGCCCCCATCAATGAAGGGATAGGCGTGGTTAAAGAACGTGTCGCCCATGTGGATGACGTTGGCTTTTTCAAAGTGGACGTAGATGTCGGAGTCGGTGTGTGCCGGGGCGAGGTACTGCAGGTTGAGGGTCTCGCCGTTGGCTTGGAGTTTGTAGTTGGAGGTAAAGGTTTTTTGCGGTAAAGCCTCGGCGGGTGACGGATCGGAGTGCAGCCCGAGGACGGGAACGTCATGCGATTCCGACATGCGCTTTTTGGTGTTTGCGTGAGCGAGGACCGTGGCGCCGGCGGCGTGGAGGGGGGCGTTGTTATCGGTGTGATCGAAATGCCAGTGAGTGTCTATGACGTATTTCAGTGGGGCATTGCCGAGGCCATCGAGAGACTCCTTGAGCTTGGGCCAAGCTGGCGAAACGAATGTATCGACGAGGAATTTTCCGTCGGGGCCGGTGAGGACGACGACGTTCCCGCCGGGGCCGGAAAGCAAGGTGAGATTTTCCGCGAGTTTTTGGGATTGAATGGGAAGGGCGCCCATTTGCGCGCGAAAGCCGGCCAGTCGGTCGGCTGGGGACGGCGTTTGCGGGGAAAAGGCCGGAACGGCAGCGCGGAGAAGGCTGCCGGGGAACAGTTGCGCCAGAAAGGCGCTGCCGGCAAGGGCGCCTGAACCGCGCAACATTTCACGGCGCGTGGTTTGTTTCTTGAAGATATCGGAGTTCATTGTTTTGCTCCCTTTGGGCTTGGGCCACTACTTGTGTCACAAGTGGTGTCCGTCAGAACTGACTTAGAGTAGGTGTTTCGCGGATTGGTTACAACGGGGATCTAGTGGCAAACGTTCAGAGCCTCGGCCATCAACAGTCTTGGTATTTCCAGTGACGAGATTTTCCTTTCGCGATCCACTCGATAGCTTGCAGAACGCGTTTCTTGCGTGTTTCGTCTCGCTTGGCTTCGGCGATCCACGTGGAATACTCGGCCCGGCAACTAGGGCTAAAGGCTGCGAAGGCTTTGGCGGCGAGCTTGTTTTTGCTCAGCGCTGCCTTTAATTCCTCCGGAACAGCGACGGCTTTTTTCTTGAGGGGCTTATGCGGACGCTCGATGGACTTCTTGCGTTGGCCGCTTTCGACCAGTTCCCCCGCATGGCGCATGTAGGAGAGCAAGGATTTGTCCGGGGGCAGGTCTTTCAGGCCTGTGATGCGGCCGAGAGTGCCCATCGCTTCGCTTGATTCGAGGCCGTCTTTGGCCAGAACCTTCTTCATTTCCGGTCCCCAAAAGCCAAAGGCGCAATGCTGTTTGAAGGCCGCCATATTGGCGAGAATGACCCCCTGTTGAACAAAGAAGGGCATGCTCCACTTTACGGATTCGGTGGCGCGGGGACAGGCCTGGTGCATCAACTTACGCAAGTGGGTCAGCACGGGCTGAGCGAAAGGCGCAGCCTTCTCGATGTATGCATCTACGCGCGGATCAAACTGTTCGTCCGGCATGCTGCCCCCCATTTTGAAAACCGCACTGTAGCAGAGTCACGCGTCCAATGCAGCTTGGAAGGAGGGGGTTACTCATCGCGGAGGAATTGCATGGGGTCGACGCGGGAGTCGCGGACTGCGCGGAGGGGGCCTGCGACAATCAAATAGGGTGGAAACGCGGCATGAACCGGGCGGGACGGCCGCGGGGTTTCAGCCGCCGCTGATGGCGGGGACGATCGAGATTTCGGCTGCGGCTGCAATGGGAGTGGACAGTCCGCCGGTGTAACGGACATTTTCGTTTCCGATGAAGAGATTGACGTGACGGCGAACTTCACCGGATTCGGTGAGAACTCTGTCTCGCAAACCTGGAAAAGCGGTGAACAGATCCTGAAGAGCATCGAGCAAATTTGCGTCTGCCTTTACCTCAAGCTGTACGACGCTGCGATTTTCCGTGAAGCTGCGAAGGGGGCCGGGGATATGGAATGAGACCTGCATCACTTCCGCTTTCGGGGCTTGGCGCTTTTTGCGGAAGCCGTTTTTCGTTTCGCCGTGGGTTTGGCCTTTGAACGCGGCCTCGGGCTTGGCGCTCCATCCATCTGGATGACGGCGGCTTTGACGCAAACGATTTGAGGAAGTCCTTCGACTATTTTCTTCCAGCTCTTGCCTTCATCTTTCGATGCGTAGAGCTTTCCGCTGCGCGTTCCAAAATAGAGTCCGGCGGGGTCCAGAGTGTCTGGCGACATGGCATCCCGCAGAACGGTCTCGTAGGCGCCATTCTGTGGCAAACCGCGCTCGACGGATTCCCAGGAACCGCCGGCGTTTCGTGTGCGGTAGACGCGCAATTTGCCTTCTGGTGTGCAGCGAAACTCGTCGGATTCCACGGGGAGGATGTAAACGCAGTCGGGATCGTGGGGATGCATGACCATGGCGAAGCCAAAGTCGGAAGGCACACCGCGTGCGATGTCTTGCCAGGAATCGCCACGGTTGTCGGAACGATAGAGCCCCCAATGATTTTGGAGAAACAGGCGTTCGGGGCGAGATTCGTGAAGAACAATTTTGTGAACGCACTGGCCGAACTCGGGATATTTTTCCGGCATGAAAACGACGCGAACTCCAGTGTTGCGGGCCTGCCACGAAGCTCCGCTATCTTCTGTGCGGTAAACGCCGCCGGCGGAAATCGCAACAAAGTTCCGAGCGCGATTGCTTGGATCCGGGACGATGGTGTGGAGAAAGAGGCCTCCGTTGCTGGGCGTCCAGCGCGGGCGGTGGGGGTGATCGTACAACCCGCGGGAGAGCGACCAGGATTCGCCACCATCGTGCGATTCAAAAAGCGCTGCAGGCTCGACGCCGCAGTAAAGTGTCCCCGGCTCGTCGTCGCGGCCGAGGCAAAGCTGCCAAATGTTGCGGAGAGAAGCTCCGGTCTCGGCAGGAAAGCGGATGCTGGCCTCGATGGGATTTGTCCAACACCTGCCGAAGTCGTCGCTGGAGCGCAGGAAGGTCCCCCACATTGGGCTGTTCGTGGAAATCCACAGGCGATGAAGACCGTTGCGGCCGTCGTAGGCCATGGAGTTGACGCCTTGGCCGTGAAAATAAGGACCAGCCACATCCCAGCGGGATCGGTCGCGGGAGGACTTGAGAAGAAAAGCGCCTTTGTTCGTGCCAACCAGTAAAAGCACATCTCCGTTTTTTACGGTGAGATGCTGCATGCCGCGGAGGACCAGGGTTCGAGGGCCACGCGTTTCCTCGGAAGGATGACGGGACTGGAGAATCGCGCCTTGCAGAGCTTCGAGGGCGGCGCGAACTTCGCTAGCCTGCTGGTAACGCTCGACGCGCTCCTTCATTAAGCAGCGCTGGATGATACCGGCAAGACCGTGAGGAACGGTTGGAGGCAAGGGCGGAAGCGGTTCGCGCAGGATGGCCGCGCTCACTTCGAAGCCGGTGGATCCAAGGAAGGGCAGCCTGCCCGCGGCTGCTTCGTAAAGCAGTATGCCGAGGGACCATATGTCGCTGAGGTGATCACCTTTTTGCCCGCGCAAGACTTCGGGAGCCATGTAAGGGAGGGTGCCAACGAGCTTGCTTTCGAGGTCGTCGTAGGAAAGGGTGAGCTCGCTGATTTCCTCGCGTTCGAGGCGTGTGGCGAGGCCAAAATCGAGAACCTTGACGCGCCCTTCGGGCGTGACCATGACGTTGGAGCCTTTGAGGTCGCGATGAACGATGCCACGTCCATGAGCGTGAGACAGGGCGTCGGCGATTTGTGCGCCGTAGCGCGAAACGGTCTCCATGGAGAGGCCGTTGGCGGTGTGCAGGTCTGTTAGCGAACGTCCCTCGATGAGTTCCATGACGACGTAGAAGTCATCGCCCGTCTGTCCGACTTGATGGATGGTGCAGATATTCGGATGGCTCAGAGAGGAGGCGGTCTGGGCTTCGCGGAGGAGATGGCCACGCCCAACTTTGTCGATGTGCCGGGAGCCAACAGTTTTAGAGCTACATCGCGGTTCAGAACTTCATCGCGCGCGCGATAGACAACGCCCATGCCGCCTTCGCCAAGCTGAGAGAGGATTGTGTAGTGATCCAGCTTTTGCCCGATCATGGTTGGTGGCTAGATGGCCATCGTATCACGGCCCTTCGCCATCGAGAGGGGATACGAGGCCGGCATTTCATTGTCCTCGCGACACCGGGACCTCCTACTTACAGGACGAAGTTGGCAGAGGGGCGTTTCATTCCTCGCGGAGGACTTGCATGGGGTCGACGCGAGAAGCGCGGAGGGAGGGGAGAAGGGAGGCGATGGCGGCGACAACCAAGACCAAGAGGATGACAGCGCCGAGAGTGGGAGCATCAGTGGGGGAGACGCCATAGAGGAGGCCGGCGAGGAGGCGGGAGGAGGCGGCGGCGAGAGCGAAGCCAGCCACACAACCGAAGAGACATACGGTGAGGCCTTGCCAGAGGAATTGTTTGAGGATTTGGCCTCGCAAAGCGCCGAGGGCGAGACGCAGACCGACTTCGCGCCGGCGCACGTTGACGTTGCAGCTCAGCGTGCCATAGAGGCCCAGGCACGCGAGGGAGAGAGCGGTAGCCGCAAAAAAGCTCAGAAGGATGGTGCGCAAGCGGTTTTCCGCGAGGCCATCGGAGAAGTGCTGCTCGAGGGGAGCGAAATCGTAGGCGGAGCGAAGCGGTTCGATGTCCCGGATCTGGCGGCGGATGGTTTCGGCCATGGTCAAGGGAGCGTTGCGAGTGCGAACAAGGAAGTAGGTGCCGGGCTGGGCGATGGGGGCGCACCAGTAGGCGGTGGGAACGGGAGCGTGATCGAGGGTAGTTTCGCGAGCGTCGCCGGCGATCCCGACGATTTCGGCAGGGCCGGTGTAGCCCAAGCTGACCGATTGAACGTGGTGACCGATCACGGGCTCGCCGTGGAAATAGCTGTCGGCGAAAGTGCGATTGACGACTACCGTGGGCGGGCCATCGGTTTCGCGGCAGAGCTGGCCGGCGAGCAAGGGGATGCGCAGAGTGGCGAAGTAGCTGGCGGAGACGAAGCGATTGTCGGCGACGAGTTTGGGTTCGCTTTCGGCGCGGCCTTCCAGCAGCTTGAGTTCGGTTTGATATTTGAAGGCCACGCCAGGTACGCCGACAGAGATGGCGGCGGATTCGACGCCAGGAGTGGCGCGCAGCGTTTCGAGGACGCGGTCGGTAAACTGGCGGAGCTTTTTCATGTCGCCGGTCTCGCCCCAATTCATGCTGAGCTGAAAGGAAAGGATGTGGCTGGAATCAAAGCCGCGCGTGACGCGGCCAAGATGTTGGAAGCTGCGAAGAAGGAGACCGGCGCCGGCGAGCAGGGTCACGGCAAGGGCGACTTGGATGCCGACGAGCAGCCATTGCAGCGGGTTTCGTCCTGAAACTTGCGAGCGGCTGGCTTGCGCGAGGGAGCCTGAAAGGCTATTGCGAGTGCCGCGGATGGCCGGAACCAATCCGCAAAGAAAAGTAACGACGAGGGAACAGGCGAGGGAGTAGAGAACGATGCGAGCGTCGAGATGAATCTCTTCGACACGGGGAAGCTGTGCAGCGAGAGAGCGGAATATGTCAGAGGCTGCCGCAGCGAGAAAGAGGCCAAGGCCTGAGCCGATGAGAGCAAGCACAAAGGTCTCAGTGAGCAATTGCGCGATGAGGGCGCCGCGCGAAGCTCCCAGGGAAAAGCGAACAGAGATTTCGTGCTGACGCTGGGCGGAGCGAGACAAAAGCAGAGCAATGATGTTGGTGCAGGCGATGAGCAGGAGCAGAGAGACAGAGCCGAAGAGCAGCCAGAGAGAACGGCGAGACCCTGCGATCGTCGTTTCTTTTAGCGCATCGACGGTGATCGAGAGATTGTCTGTATCGGGAAATTGTCGGGCGAGTTGCGCTTGAATCGTGGCTAGATCTGCGCGGGCTTGTGCAACGGTAACGCCGGGCTTGAGGCGTCCGGTGACGACGAACCAGTTGTTTTCGCGAGCTTGGCCATAGGACAGGCCGGGCGGAAGGGGCGCCCATAAATCCGTCTCGCGATCGGGAAACAAAAAAGAAGGCGGCATCACGCCGACGACAGGATAGAGATGGCCATCGAGGCGCAAGTTCTTCCCGATGACGCCTGGATCGGCATCAAAGCGCCGACGCCAAAAGCGATCACTGATGAGGACAGCATTGGGCCCGTTGAGTGTTTCTTCCTCGGGAGTGAATTCGCGGCCGAGAGCCGGCCCAAGACCCCAGACCTGAAAGAAACGCGTGTAGACCCAGGCGCGAGTAACTTTTTCGGGAAGCGCGCCGGTGGACTCGGAAACATCCTCGGAGTAGTAGCCGGTGAGGCCCTGGAAAGAAGAGTTGAGGCGATTCCAGTCGTCCAGACGAGTGGGTGCGACGCGAGTGAGGGGAGCAGCGCCCTTTACGCTGTGCTGCTCGACGAGCGTGAGCTGATCGGCGTCGGGGAAGGGAAGCGGCTTGAGGATGATGGCGTCGATGGCGGAGAAGACGGCGCTGTTGGCGCCGATGGCGAGAGCTAACGTGAGGATGACAGTGATGGAGAAGGTGGGAGATTTGCGGATGAAGCGGAAGGCGGATCTTACATTGGCGAGAGTGGCGTCGAGCAAGCGGATGCGATAGACGTCACGGAGTTCTTCTTTGACTTGTTCGTGGCCGCCGAATTCGAGGATGGCGCGGCGGCGTGCTTCTTCGGGAGACATACCAGCGGCGATGTTTTCTTCGGTGAGCTCGTCAATGTGGAAGCGAAGCTCGGTGTTCATCTGGGCGTCGGAAGCGCGTTTGGGAAAAAGGGATTTCCACCAGGACATGACGGGCTCCTATTGGGCGGTTTGCATAATGTTGGCGACTGCTGCCGCCAGACGATTCCAGCTCGATTCTTCGTTTTCAAGTTGCTTGCGGCCCTTTGCGGATAATTTGTAGAACTTGGCCTGGCGGCCTTTTTCGGAGGCGTCCCATTCGGCTGCAAGCCAACCGCGCTTTTCAAGGCGGTGCAGAGCCGGGTAGAGCGAGCCTTGCTGAACTTGCAAGACTTCCTTGGAGATTTGGCGGATGCGGAGGGAGATGCCGTAACCGTGGACGGGGCCGAGGGCGACGATCTTGAGGATAAGCATGTCGAGAGTGCCTTGGAGGAGGTCGGATTTCTCGATGGGCATGGCGTCTCCTAGACGTTCTACCTATATAAGGTGGGGATAGGTAGAATGTCAAGGAGAGAGATTGGGGCCGAATTTAGCCGGCCGAGGGCGTGCTATACTTGTATAGCGAGGTTGCCATGTTGGCGATACGGCTGCCGCAGTCCATCGAAAAACGGCTGGAAAAGTTGGCGCGCCGAACCGGGCGCACAAAGACCTTCTATGTGCGAGAAGCGATCCTGCAGCATCTCGAGGACCTCGAAGATGTTTACCTGGCAGAGGCGCGGCTGGAGAAGATTCGAAGCGGCGAAGAAGAGGCCATACCGCTGGAGACCGTCATAGAGCGTCATGGCGTGGAAGATTGAGTTTTCGGCGGAGCCGGACCGGGAACTGGGAAAACTGGACAAGCCGCAGGCAAAGCGCATTTTGAAGTTCCTCCAAGAACGATTAGCCAAGCTCGACAATCCACGCAGCATTGGAAAGGCATTGCAGGGAGCGCGTTTCGGTGAATTCTGGAGATACCGCGTCGGTGATTACCGACTCATCTGCAAGATAGAGGATGCACGTGTGGTGGTTTTGGTGTTGCGGATAGGTCATCGCGGAGAGATTTATCGCTAAGCGAAGAGTTTAGCGCTAGGAATCTTCAGGAAAAGAGCGGTTTCGACGGGGCGACGGGTGAAACAAGGGAGGGGCAAGCCCCTCCCCTACAGAGGCTATGAGTTCCAGGTGACTTTTGAGAGCTGTTTTTTGCGGGACTCCCACTCGGTGCCGCTCAGGATGCGCGGGGCGACATCGATGAGACGAGGGATGAGGCGGAAGATGGCTGCGGCGGTCCAGGGCACACCGGAGCGGGTGCGATAGTCGCGGACGTTGAGGGCGTCGGCCATGCTGGTGAAGGAGACGTCCTGGACGATAAGTTCGGCGAGGAATTTGAGCGTTTGCATCTCGAGAGGGTCGTCTTCGAGGTGATGGCAGTCGGCGGCGATGCGGAGGCCGAAGGGAATTTCTTCGGAGGCGATTGATTCTTCGGGGGGTTCGGGCGTGGAGGAGGTCTCGATTTCGCGCTCCCATTCGAGGGCGACGAGGGTCCAGCCGGCATCGTGCATCTTGGAGAGGTACATGGAAGTGGGAAGAATGGTGACCTTTTCTCGGATGCGTTCGTGCTTTTTCATACCTGCCTCCTTCAAGATGAGCGACTGCCGAGAGTATGAACCAAACCTATAAAAAGACGCAATCTCATAGCCGATTTTGAGCGGCTTGCAACTGACAGAAAAAGAAAGATTTGGGTGCGGCGGGCAAGGGCCACGCAGTAGGCGAATGTTCGGTCGTGGGATGAGGCTGTCGCGTTGCCGGACACTTTAGCGGGGGCTGATTGGGTAAGGTTTCAGGGCTAGGCGGAGCTCTTCGAGGGGAAACTTCTTGACCTGCTTGGGGGTTAGAAGCGTATGATTTGCCGGTCGTTGAACCCACCGCAACGTCCAGTTCAAATCCCCAGTCCAGAAAGTTGTGCGGTGCCCCATGACTAGCGAGGTTCGCCGATTGGAAGATCGGTCTCCTGTGCATGTAACCGTAGATTTGTCCGGATTGGATATACACACGGCGGCGCAGCAGGGAGTTACGGAGAATGTGAGCGCCCGGGGAGCGCGTGTGGTGACCAGCAAACCGTGGCAGCCGAACGAACATGTAACGGTGAGATCGCTCCTGGGAAGTTTAAGGTCAAGAGCGCGTGTCGTTTATTGCCAGCCGCTGGGAAAAGATTCGTTTGCGATTGGGTTGGAGTTGTTTGTGAGCGCGGGGGAGTGGACGTTGCCGCAGGCGGGGCAGCGGAGTTTGGCGTGAGGAGGGAAGCGACTAGTGACTGGTGACTGGTCGCCGTCTCCAAGGCTAGGGCCCGAATCGGAGTTGCCAGGTATTCCACTAGATTTCGCATGCGTATAGGTAGATTGTGGCTCAGGCTTGCGCTTCGATTCGGGCGGGCCTGAGCCAGTTTTTGTTTTGGAGGCTATTGGGTTGCGAACGTCGCGTCGTCCGGGTCTGCGCCGCCAGGTAGAACCAGTTGGTTACAAGCGACGCGGAAGGCTTCGTACCAGGTTCGCGTAAAGCTCGAGAGAAGTTCTTCCACCGTGCGTCCGCCGATGGTGATGCCGGAATGGATGACCTCGCCCCAGGTGTGGACGCGAGTGCCTTCCGGTCGTTCTTCAAAAGTGACCCATTGAGCGAGGGCGACGCCGATGGCGTGATCGATCCAGCCCACTTTCTTTCCTGGCACGCATGTGGTAATTACGTGGTCGATGACGGCGTTTATGGGGCGCAGGATTTCAATCTGGAGACGGCTGCCAGGCTCCCAGGGGTTGCCGTCACGCCAGCGCAATTCGCCGTAGACGTTGGCGAAATTGTTCCAGCGATGCAAATCGGAAAAAACGAGCCAAGCGAGCGCCGGGCTCGCCTTGGTCACAACAGAGTATTCAAATCTAGCCATAACGTGCTTCTAACTTCTCCTTACTGAGTTGATTTGTTTCAGACCAGCCAACCGCTCAGGCGGGGGCGAGGAATACTTATACGTTGTTTCTTTAACGGCGTCAAGCATATAATTTTGGTCAAGCAGGGCCGGGAGGGCCGAAGAATGCCGCGTAAACCTGACAAGCAATTGGAAGGGCGAATCCTGGATGCGGGATACCAGTTGTGGAGCAAAGGAGGAGAGCGGGCGCTGACGATGCGAGCGGTGGCGCAAGCGGCAAAGACGACTACTCCTACGTTGTATGAGAGGTTTCGCGACAAGCACGATTTGATCGTATTTTTGAGGGTTCGTGCCAGGGAGAGGATGTTCAACGCGCTGCGGACGGCGAGGTCTGCGGAGGAGGCTTGCCGACTGGGGCTGGAGTTTGCAGTGACCAATGCCAACGAATACCTGCTGTTAACATCGGATTGGGCTGAGCGTCTGGGACGCAGAGAGTCGATGCCGTCTTACGAATTTCTGATGGAAAAGCTGGCGGTGGATCTTGGGGGAGAGCCAGCTATTTACGCGAGATTGGCGTTGGCGCTTGTCGCGCAGGTGCACGGGGCAGCGCTTCTACTACTTGGGGAGGGGGTAGAGAAGGGGGTTGCGGAGGAAATGAAGGAGAGCTGTTTGGACGCTTGCAAGGCGTTGCTCGAGTGCGGGGGTAAGAGAGTTGGAGCAGGGATTGAGCGCTGAAGAAGAGTCGTATGAGTCGGGAGGGGCAAGCCCCTCCCCTACAGGGTGAGAGGCGCGTGCGCATGGGCGAAATTACTTGGGGCGGCGTTTGGCTTTGATGAGTACGTCGACGGAGTCGGGACGGCCATTCCAGAAATCGAGGCGGATGCGGCCATCGGGGAGTTGCGTGACGGTGGCGGGGATGGCGCTTGCAGTGAGATACCAGCCTGCGGGAAGCACGACGGCGTTGCGGGGGCGGCCTAAGCTGCGATCGAAGACGAGTTCGTCGCCATCAAGTTTGTAGCTGGCCGGGGCAGTGTAGGTTTCGGAGATGCGCAGGCGGATGGATTGGCCTTTTTTCACCGGCGAGAAGGAAATCAGAACGACTTGCGTAGTGGGAGAGACGGGCTCGCCGACGTCGATTTTGGCGGCGGCGAGTTCGGCACCGGTCATCATTTTGGTAGGGAGTTTTTCGCCGGTGTCGAGGATGTAGGCGGAGGGTTCGGAAACGGAACTGCCTTCGCGGACGACGTTCAGATATTTGTCGGCGCCCTCGTGAGATTCGGTGTAGTCGTGGTAGAGGCTAAAGGAGTGGGTTTCGGGCTGCTGGAGAAAGTAAACGATCTCGCGGTCTTGATGTGCGCGTTCGGAGAGGCGGGAGCGCTCGGATTCTCCTTGAAAAGGTGATTCCCAACTGCGGGCTTGGGTTGCGGGATGCGGCGCGGCGGAAGGGCCGGTTTGCGCGCCAAGTTTGGCGCGGAGAATCAGAGGCGCTTCGCCTGAACCGGCGTTGAGGAAGCTGATGGTGATGCGGCCGTCGGGCTCCGGCAAGACTTGCGAAGAAACGTTGCAACCGACGAGTTCATAGCCGGCGGGCAAGACGACTTTGTTGCGCTTGATGCCGAGGGGACGATTGAAAACGATGGCGTCGCCCTCGCGATAATAGCTCTTGGCATCCTTGTAGGTTTTGAGGATCAGAACGCGGCCCTGGCCTTCGGGAGGCACGGGCCGCGCAAGAGAGATTTTAATGAAGTTCGTTTCGGCATCAGCGTCGGACATGAGTGGGTCTTTGCGTGCTTCTGAGCCGCTGACGACTTCGAAATAGAGCGGGTCGCCGGTCATAGAATCGAAGACGGCTTCGTCGCTGGCGGCGCTGCCTTTGCGAATGGGGTTGTAGAAGAATCTTGCGCCGGGAGTTGTGGCGGTGACTTCGTAAGAAATTTTGAAACTGGCAGTTTCGGGAGCCAGGAGTTCGTAACGAGTGTACTCGTCGGTTTCGGTTTGCTTGGCCGTGGAGGGATTGTTTAAGACGGGCGAGGAAGTTTGCTGCGCGCGGAGCGAGGCGTAGCCACAAAGTGCCAGGGACGCAGCCAGGGCGGTGGCGGCGAGTTTTCGGTGCATGAAGTCTCTCCTAAGGTGTGGCATGGATTTGGCTTTCGAGCATGCATCATCCCCGACGCGGAGGCCTGAGTAAATAGAGAGAGCTGCCGGCGTTCGGCATAAGCATCGCGCCGGACACAAATGAGAGGAACAGCGGGGATTGTGCGCTGAGGACAAACCTCGCGATACGTCGAGCAAAAGACGTACGCGGCGGGTAGAATCACTCGACGGCACGAATCAGGAGTAAACAGATGGCGAAGAAACCAACGATTGAAGATGCGCGGTTGATCCTCGAGCTATATGCGCTCAAGCGCGAACCGGAAATGCGGAAAGCGCGGCAATGGTGGTTGACAACGTTTTGGCCAATCAATGCGGATGAGTACATGAAAGTCGCGATGGCGTTTGGGGCGGAGGAGAACAACTGGCTGCGGCAGGTATTGAGCTATTGGGGGATTGCTTGTTCCTTTGTGAAGAATGGCGTTCTCAGCGATAAGCTGTTTTTTACGCCGTCGTTCTGCGGAGAGTTGTTTTTCATTTTTGCCAAGGTACGGCCATTTTTGAGTGAGCTTCGAGTGAAGTCGAAGAATCCCGACCTGTTTCGCAACGTCGAAGAGACGATCATGGGCTCGAAAGTGGGGCGAGAGCAATTTGCAAAAGTAGAGCCGCGGGTGAATGCTTTGCGGCCGAAACCATGAGGGTTGGTGAGGAGAAATTGACAAGACTTTCGTTAGGGATTCGGGGAGTGGTTGTCCTGGGCTTGGCGCTTCTGGCGAGCGCTGCAGGGTGGGCGGAGGATTGTGGGCACGGGGTAGAGTTGACGTTGAGCGCGCCGGAAGCCGCGCAGGGGACATTGCTGCTGGCGAAGATTCACAGCGCGAAACCGTTAGGCGAAATAAGCGGCAGATGGAATGAGCGAGACGTGCCTTTTTGGCAAGACCCGGTTAAGGCGCACTCTACTTTGAGCGGTGAGGTGCGGAAGGCTTTGATCGGAGTGGATCTGGAAAAGCCGGCGGGTAATTACGAATTCAGAGTAGCGGGCAAGTTGCAGAGCGGCGAGGGACTAAGTTGTCAGACTGCCATCGAGGTGAAAGAAGGGCATTTCGCCTCCGAGAATTTGACGGTGAAAAAGCAATTTGTCGAGCCTAACCCCGAACAAGAGGCGCGGGCGGAAGCAGAAACGAAGCGTTTGCGCGAGATTTATGACGGAGTGACGCCAGAGCGATTGTGGGATGGCCCATTTCGCGAGCCGCTCGATGGGGAGTTTAAAGGAAGCAATTTTGGGAAACGGCGTGTATTGAATGGCCACCCGGGTTCGCCGCACAGTGGCGTGGATTTTCCGGCGCCGACAGGCACGCCGGTTCACGCGGCGCAAAAAGGGCGAGTGGTCTTGGCGGAAGAGCTGTTCTTTTCGGGGAATACGGTTCTAGTCGATCACGGATTGGGGATTTATACGTTTTATTGCCATTTTTCGGAGATCGACGCAAAAGTGGGCGATGAAGTGGTGGCGGGGACGGTTTTGGGGAAAGTAGGAGCGACAGGGCGCGTGACGGGTCCGCATCTGCATTGGGGTTTGCAAGTGGAACGGGCGCGCGTGAACGCGCTGGAGATCGTAAGAGTTCTCGGAGGCGGCTAGCTCACCAGAGTGGCGGCCGGCTCGGCAGGTGTGCGTGTAATTCCTACCTCGACGGGAAAAATTTGAGCAAAGAAATCCAAATCCTGGGGCTGATTTCTGATACGCATGGTTTGTTGCGCGAGGCGGCTGTGCGAGCGCTGCGCGGCTCGGATCTGATCCTTCACGCAGGGGATGTGGGCGAGCCGGAGATTCTCGACACATTGAGAGGCGTTGCCCCCGTCTTCGCGGTGCGGGGGAACGTGGATACTGGGAGCTGGGGACGCGGGCTCCCCTTGACGGAATTGGTGCGGGCGGGTCCGGCTACCATCTATATGTTGCACATTTTGCAGGACTTAGACATAAATCCGAGAGCGGCGGGAGTTCAAATTGTGGTAAGTGGGCACTCGCATAAGCCCGGACAAACAGAGAAGAATGGAGTTATCTATATTAACCCAGGAAGTGCCGGACCGAGGCGGTTTCAGCTGCCTGTAACGGTGGGCCGGCTGGACTTGAGGATTAAGCCATGGCAGGTGGAGTTCATCGATGTTGAAGGGGCGAGTGGGGAGCTAGCCTTGAAGGGTCTCTAAGTGATAGAATATAATAGGTTTAAATGTAACAAACAGCCGCAGCCAGAGCGTATTGCCACAATGGGCACCCTCAATCGCTCGAACACCATTAATTTAGTGGAGAACGCAACGCTTGGACGCTGGCGTGCACTACCTGAAAGTCGTCAAAAGTTGTTGCATTCCCAAAATGGGGTTGCGCGGCAGGAAGTAACGTACTAGAGTACCGGAGCAAAAGGGTTCGTTTTGGTACCGTCCCTCTATTGTAGAGAGAACAGCCAGAACGCAGAATACGAACAATGTGGACGACGCTCGTATTCGTTTCTTCGCTCGTGTCTACGGTTCACTTCAGCGTAATGTACGCAAAGAGCGTGACGCTGGGGCCATTCCAGTATGAGCAGGCGTAAGTCCCCTAGTCGTCAAGTTCAACCGAGAGGTTAGTGTCTCTCATGGCCATACTCCATTTTCGCTGTAAAGAGCGGCGCCGAACGTTGCGAGTGAGCATCACGGTGCCGATCACTGTGCACGGGCAGGACGAGAACGGCGACAAGTTTCGAGTAAAGGCGAAGTCGCATTCGGTGAACCGGCATGGAGCGTTGCTGCAACTGGAGCAACCGGTCATCGTGGGGCAGATGCTCATTCTGGTGAATGAAAACAGCGACCGGACGGTGGAGTGCCGGGTGGTATCGGTGAAGCGCGACAAAGAAAGCAAGACGTACATTGGGGTTGAGTTCATTTCGCCGGACTCGAATTTCTGGCACATGAGTTTCCCGCTGCCTGGGGCGAGGCCGTTGCGGCGCACGGCCGATAACAAAGCCACCGCCTAGTCTTCAAGGAATTAGAAATTTACGGGAACAGAAGCCCTCTCGTTAGCGAGAGGGCTTTTTCTTTTTGGCGTGCGGTTTTCGAGAGGACGGTTTAGGTGCATGGTGCTTGGGGGATTTCCGCCGCGCTACAGGCTTGCCGTTTGCGAGAGCTTCGCGGGTCTTTTTGGGGAGTTTGGCGACGACCATATTGTAGGACTCCCGGAGCAATTGGGCGAGTTCGTCGAGCGGGAGCGCGTCTTTGGTTTCGAGCGCGACCCACTTGGCGCGAGCGAGGTATGGGGCGGGGATGATGCCGGGGCGCTCTGTGAGATCAGCGAAAGTTTCGGGGGAAGCCTTGAAAGTGAGCCAGGTTCTAGAGGGCTGGAGAGACGTGACGGCATGCATTTTGCCAGCTACTTTGAAAACGAGCGCATCGCCCCACTGAATATGTTCAGTGGTGTGGGGGAACGAGAGACAGAGTTTGCGAACCCAGTCGGCGTTCATGGTCGGTAAGTGAGCGTGATGCTTTTGAAAGCGCGCACGCTCAATCCTTTTCAAAAACTAGGGAATGGCGGGGGCCCAGGCGAGGCCGTCGACGCCAGGTGTCAGTTTGATGGATGGCAGCATCTTGCGGGCGGAAATGTCCAGGACCTCGATGGTTCCAGCCGCAGGGCAACTTACAAAAGCGAACTTGCCGTCTGGTGAAAGAAGAAGTTCGCCGAGCGCGGGCGGAATGTCGAAGGATTCTTCCACTTTGGCGCTCGCGAGATCGATTACGAAGATTTTTCCGGACGGTGAAGAAGCAAACAATTTGCGGCCGTCGGCACTGGGCGAGGACGAATAGACGGTCGCAGGGACGGAAATCCAGCTGGCGACAGAATTTGTGGCGGCGTCGATGACAGCGATGCGGGGAGTCACTTGATCGTGCGTGAAAACGCGCTTGCCGTCGGAAGTTATGGAAATGCGCTGGACGGTTTTTGCGACGGGAATAACAGTCACGAGAGCACGTTTCTGCAGGTCCAGCACGCTGACGCTGCCGGCGGCGACGTTGGCGGTGTAGGCGCGGCGGCCGTCGGGAGAGATGACAATCATGTGGGATTCGATGGCGCCAGTCGGTATTTCGGCGATGACTTTGCGCTTGGCGGGATCGATAACGCTGACGGCTTTGTCGAGTTCGGCAGTGACGTAGAGGAGGCCGTCGGGACCGAATTCGGCGCGGTGAGGACGAAGAGGTTTGCCGAGGTCGATGGTGGCGGCGAGTTTGCGGTCATGCAAATCGACGATGTCGATGGTCGCACCGTCGGTGCCGGGCTTGCCGACGCCGGAATTGCCGTAAATGGGAACGTAGGCGAAGCGGGAGTCGGGGGAAACGGCGACTTCGTGGCCATTGACGCCGACGGAGACTTTGGCGAGTTCCTCGCGCGTATCGGGATCGATCAGCAGGGCAGTGTGTTCATGCTGGTTGGCCACGACGAGCATTCCGTGCTGGGGAGGAGCTGTAGTGCGGCCGCCGCCAGCTGCCAGTGCCAAGAACATCAGAGAAGCGATGAGCCACGAAATAGGTGCGGACATGGTTTGCCTCGTTTGCGCAGATTGCCGGGGGATTAAAGCGGCGAATCGGGCGGATTATAGCACCCGGAGGCGAGTTGCCACGCGGATTCAGAAAAAATGGATTTAGAGAGTCGGGCGATTTTTTCCGGAGTAAGATACGCCGTCGATAGGGGACACTGCTTTCACTTGGGCCAGCTCGAAGACTACGGAGTTGTACGATGAGAACGCTTTCTGGCACGGTCGCAAAACTTTTCGCAGGGATTGCGATCGGGTGTTTAGTTTTTTCGGCGCAGCTCCAGATTCGTGCGGGTGCTCCCCAAGGTTCCGGAAATTCCAGTTCAAGCACAACGGGCGAAATGAGGCGAGACTGGTCGGCGTACGGAGGCGCGCCGGAGAACACCCATTATTCGAGCCTGGCGCAAATCCATCGCGGGAATGTGAAAGAGCTGGCGGTTGCGTGGAGCTTCGATACGGGCGAGCAGGGCGGGCTGCAGACAAGTCCGATTATTGTCGAGGGCGTGCTGTACGGAATTACGCCGACGCAGAAAGTGTTCGCGTTGGATGCGGCAACGGGCAAGCTTTTGTGGAAATTTGAATCGGGAATTAAGGGGACGCAGCCCGATCGTGGTCTGGCGTATTGGTCGAACGACAAGGAGAAGCGCATTTTGGTGGGCGTGATGAATTTTCTGTATGCGCTCGATGCGGGCACGGGGAAGCCGGTGGAGACGTTTGGGAAAGGCGGGCGAATTGATTTGCGCGGCGATCTTGGGCGGGAGGCCGAGAGACAATCCGTGGCGCTGACGAGCCCGGGAATTGTTTACAAGGATGTGGTCATCGTTGGAGGGCGCAATCCGGAGACTTTGCCTGCGCCGCCGGGTGATGTGCGCGCATATGACGTGCGAACCGGGAAATTGCGATGGTCGTTTCACACGATTCCACATCCCGGCGAATTTGGGTATGAGACTTGGCCGAAAGAGGCGTGGAAATACAGCGGTGCCGCGAACAACTGGGCGGGGATGGCGGTCGATACGAAGCGCGGAATTGTGTACGTGCCTACAGGATCGGCGGCCTTTGATTTTTACGGCGCCAACCGCATAGGCGACGATTTATTTGCGAATTGCCTGATCGCCTTGAACGCGGAGACGGGTGAAAGAATTTGGCATTTTCAGGGAGTACGGCACGATCTTTGGGATCGGGATTTTCCATCGCCGCCTACGCTCGTGACGGTGACTCGCGACGGAAAGGAGGTTGACGCAGTTGCGCAGACCACGAAACAAGGGTTTGTTTATTTGTTCGATCGAGTGAGCGGGAAGGCTCTCTTTCCGATTGAATATCGGAAGTATCCGCCGAGCGATGTGCCTGGAGAGGTTGCCGCGGTTGAACAACCCTTGCCTACCAGGCCGGCGCCGTTTGCGCGGCAACTTCTCAGCGAGGACATGCTGACGAATCGCACGCCCGAGGCGCATGCGTGGGCGCTGGAGAAATTTAGAAAATTCCGGAGCGAAGGGCAGTTTGTGCCATTCGGCGTTGGGAAGGACACGGTGATCTTTCCCGGGTTCGACGGTGGAGCGGAGTGGGGCGGCTCGGCCGTTGATCCGCAGACGGCGATTCTTTATGTGAACTCAAACGAAATGGCGTGGACTGGCGCGCTGGCGCCGGATACCGGCGAGAACAGTCCCCAGGCGCTCTATTTGAGCCAGTGCAGCGTTTGCCACGGCGAGAAAATGACAGGCTCACCGCCAGCCATGCCGTCGCTGGTGGGCGTGGGGGACCGGCTCTCGGCGCAACAGATTGCGACAACGATCAAAAATGGAAGAGGAAGGATGCCGGCTTTCGCGAATTTTGATGATGGACAGCTTTACGCGCTGGTTGATTTTCTTGTCAGCGGAAAGTCCAAGGAATTGCCCAGTTCCGAGCCTCCGCCGCCAGACATGAAATACCGGTTTACGGGTTACGACAAATTTCTCGATCCCGACGGATATCCGGCGATCGCTCCGCCATGGGGAACGCTGAACGCCATCAATCTGAGTACCGGCGAATACGTTTGGAAAATAAATTTGGGGGAATATCCGGAGCTTGCCGCCAAGGCATTGAAGAATACGGGAACGGAAAATTACGGAGGACCCGTCGTAACTGCGGGAGGCCTGGTATTTATTGGCGCGAGCGATTTCGATAGGAAATTTCGAGCGTTTGACAAATCGACGGGGGAGCTGTTGTGGGAAACAACGCTCCCGTTCGGGGGAAACGCGACGCCGGCGACCTACGCAGTTAACGGGCGGCAATTTGTGGTGATTGCCGCGGGCGGGGGGAAGGATCTCAAGTCTCCATCCGGCGGAGTGTACGTGGCGTTTGCACTCCCTAAGTGAAATCTAGACTTGCCAAATCTTTGCCGCGCCAGCACAGCCGCGCCGTCCGTAGAGCGTGGGTAGTGCAGCACCATCAGTGTAATGCGGCGGTGACGGAATAGATGGGCGGCAGATGCCCCGATAGGACGTGCCAGGAGTCGCCCGCATCGCGCGTGTGAAAGAGCGTTCCGCCCGTCGTGCCGAAGTACACTCCCGTGGGATCGCGGTCGTCGGAAGACATGGCTTCGCGCAAGATGAGGTCGTAAGCATCCGTCTGCGGAAGCCCCTTGCTGAGAAACTTCCACGTCTTACCGCCATTGCGGCTGCGCGCTACGCAGAGTTTGCCTTTAGGAACGTAACGTTCCTCGGCAGAAACGATAGGAATGGTGAAGAGCGTGTCTTTTTCGGCGGAGGGAACAGCCAAAGCGAAACCGAACCGGGAAGGAAGACCCTTCGAAATGTCGGTCCATTTCTCTCCAGTAAATTCGCCCCGGTAAACGCCGCAGTGATTCTGCTGGTAGAGCGCATCAGGGTTGCGAGGATGCGCTTTTAGTTTGTGGACACACTGGCCGACTTCGGGAAATTTTTCAGGCGCAAATTCGACAAGAACATTGCCGTTGAAGGGCGACCAGGTTTTTCCGCTGTCGCTCGAGCGGAACGCGCCTGCGGCAGAAATGCCAACAATGAGGCGTCCTTTGCCAAGGCATTGAATGGAATGCACCATCATGCCGCCTGCTCCGGGGTTCCACTTCTCGCGCGTCGGATGATTGCACAAGCCTTGTACCATTTCCCAATTCGCGCCGTTGTCGCCGCTGCGGAAGAGTACGCCGGGATCAGCGCCGAGATAGACGACGCCTGGTTCGTCTGCCGCGCCGGGCGCGATGTGCCAGATGCGCTTGAGCGGGGCGTCTGGAATATCTTTGAGATCCATACCCTTTTCGGTGACTTGCCAAAATTTGCCGGTGATGCCTTTGACCTCGAGGCCTTTTTCGGAGATCTGCCAGGTTTTGCCGTTGTCCGTGCTGATGTGAAGGTGAGGGCCAAACCACGCGTTCCCTACCGCGGCGTAGTGGCGCTTCGGATCGCGAGGGTCCTGCGCGACATGATGGACTTCCTGCCCTGCGAAAAACGGGCCAGTGCAATCCCACTTCTTGCGATCCTTTGAAGTGAACGCAAACGCCCCTTTGCGGGTGCCGACCCAGATTCTTATTGCAGACTGACGCGCCATGATGAGCCTCCGGGGATAGAACGGCTTAGGCCTTCAAAGCCGACGATAATGTGTAGTTTATCGCATCAAGTCAAGGAAAGCAGTCATTGGGCAAAACTTTCGCGCCGCCGACGAAGACGCATTGGACACCAAACGGTTGCTAGGATTTGGGAGTCTCCACTTGGGGAAGGAGAGTGCCGAACGGGGTAGTCTCTGATTGTGCGCTTCTCCGAAAATAGTGCTGTTCCTCTGCCAAAAGATGACCTATGAAAGAGAGAGTGTGACGGCTCGACTGAGCCGACACGCCTCTTTAGCGCATTTGCCGGGGTCAGGTCGAGGAAGTGGTCGCGGCAGGGGCGCAGACGGTGGATCGAGGAACTCAAGGCTGTCCGAGCCAAAAATCGGACGAGGAGGAGTGGTTCATGAAAACGAGAATCCTGATTGTATTTGCGGTGGTGGCTCTGGTCGTAACCTTTGCCTATACGGCGTCGACTCCAGCCGCTCCGAATAAGGCCAACTCGAATGCAATTCCGGCCGCGGCCCCGCAGCCCAACGCGGCAACGGCGACCCCGGCGGAACCGCATCCGGAAATCCGCGAAGCGATCGCGGCTCTGCGTCGCGCCAAGGAACACCTGGAGCATGCCGCCCACGATTTCGGCGGGCACCGCGTGGAAGCAATCCGGGCGACGGACGTGGCCATCCACCAACTCGAGGATTGCCTCAAGTACGATAGAGACTAAGCCTCAATTATTTGCAGCAGTCTCCCGGAGCGTCCGGAGGGATTTCCCTCTGGACGCTTTTTTTGCGTTCCCCCTCTCCTTGCTAAACGACCAAAATTCGCCACGCTAGTAAACGCAGGCCACACTTGTATTACAATCGCGCGCCTGAAGTGTGCCAAGGAGAGAAACCCATGCTGGATCGCAGACGATTCTTGAGCGCTTGTTCGGGGCTGGGGCTGGGCGGAACGCTGTTTCCCGGCGTGCTATGGGCGCAGGCGCAATCCCAGGGAGCGGCGACGATCACCAAAGAAATGATCGATAACGCCGCCGCCATTGCGGATGTTCCCATTCCTGAGGAAGCCAAAGAGATGATGCTGGACAAGCTGAACCAGCAAGCCAAGAGCTACGACGCGATTTACGCGCTGCACATTCCGAATTCCGTCGGGCCATGCCTCATCTTTGATCCCGTGGTGCCAGGGACGAAGTTTGAAACAGAAGCACGGCCGTTGCGGAGTTCGAAGCCTTCGACTATCGCTGCTCCCGGCACGCCGAAGAATTTAGAGGATGTGGCCTTCGCCAGCGTGCGCGAACTAGCCGAGCTGGTGCGCACAAAAAAGGTGTCGTCGGTGGCGCTGACGGAGATGTATCTCGAGCGGTTGAAGCGCTACGACCCAAAGTTGAAATTCGTGGTCACGTTGACCGAAGACCGCGCACGGGCTCACGCGAAAGAGGCAGACCGCGACATTGCGGCCGGGAAATATCGCGGGCCGCTCCATGGGTTGCCATGGGGCGCGAAGGATTTGCTGGCTGCAAAGGGTTACCGCACGACTTGGGGCGCCGGCGGCTTCGAGAATCAGATGATCGACGAAGACGCTACGGTGGTGAAGCGTCTGGATGAAGCGGGCGCTGTGTTGGTGGCCAAGCTGACGCTCGGTGCTCTGGCGTTGGGTGACAATTGGTTCGGCGGCGTGACGCGGAATCCGTGGCATCCGGGGCAAGGGTCGAGCGGATCTTCCGCGGGGCCAGCTTCCGCGACGGCTGCCGGATGCGTGGCGTTCAGCATCGGCTCGGAAACGCTGGGCTCGATTTCGTCGCCTTCCACGCGCTGCGGGTGCACCGGCTTGCGCCCTTCGTTCGGGCTGGTGCCGCGGACCGGCGCGATGGCGCTCTCCTGGAGCATGGACAAACTTGGGCCAATTTGTCGCGCAGTGGAAGACTGCGCGCTGGTACTGGAGGCGATTTACGGGCCGGACGGCTCGGACCCTAGCGTGAAGAACGCCGCGTTCCATTGGGATGCCGGGCTGGATTGGCGGAAGCTGCGGGTGGGATATTTGAAGGCAGATTTTGAACCCAGGACGCCCGAACAGCCACCAGCGACGGCAGAAGAGCCGGCGGCGACTCCGGAAGAACAGAAAAAACGTAATGAACAGAAGCGCCGCGGCGAGGCGGCGCGCGCGAGGGCAGAGTACGACCGAAAATTCAATGAGGCAGCACTGGCGAAGTTGAAGGAGATGGGCGTCAATCTTGTTCCGCTGGAAATGCCGAAATTCCCTTACCAATCCATGGTGACCATGCTTTCCGCGGAAGCGGCAGCCGCGTTTGATGAATTGACGAGGACAGGCAAAGATAAATTGCTCACTTCGCAGAAGCCGTTTGACTGGCCGAATTCGTTTCGCTCGGCGCGGTTCATTCCCGCGGTCGAGTATATCCAAGCGAGCCGGGCTCGGCGGATGGCTATGGATGCGGTTGCCAAGGTGTTTCAAGGGGTCGACGTGATTGTGGCGCCGACAAACGGTGGCGACCAGCTGGTGATCACGAATCTTACGGGGCACCCGTCCGTAATTTTGCCCAATGGCTTCCGCGGCGAAGACGCTCCCAAGCCGCCGACGGATGATCCCAGCGATTTTCAAAATGCGGGCGGCCCCGGGACGCCGGTAAGCCTGACATTTTTGGGAAAGCTGTACGGAGAGGCAAAGTTGCTCGCCTTCGCAAAAGCCTACCAAGACGCAACCGGATTCCACCTGGAGCACCCACAGTTGTAGTGGACGTCGGATTGAGGACAGAGAGATCGAGCGGTTGCTGGCTAGTCAGAAGACTAGTCAGTTGGCGTCTACCCAGTCTGGATTTCTGTGGTTTCTTGGCACCACTGATACCGAAAGTCGTTCGTCCGAATTGAACCAACGAAGGGCCAAAATCGTATAAGAGGTGAGAAGGCCGAATCGCAGGAATTGTAAACTACAACAATGGGAACAACTGGTGCTTCCGGTGATTGACCAGAGCTGGTTGGGGAAGTAGGATTTGCGCAACGGGAGCCTTCCCTCGCCATTCGTACGAAAAGGAGACTAAGTGTACTGCTCAAAATGCGGCAGCGAGATTTCGAACGCAAAGGCGTTTTGTCCGACGTGCGGTCAGGCGGTCTCTGCGCTGGCTCCTGCAGTTCCTGCCTCATCTCTTCCAAACCTATCGCCGATTTCTCCCGCGCAGATGGTTACCGCCGCTCCAGTCTACGCCGGCGTGCAGTACGCCACCGTTCAATATGCCGGGTTTTGGCTGCGGTTCGTGGCTTACATTATCGATGGGTTTATTTCCGGCCTGGCGTTTCTTGTGCTTTTGATCCCACTCTTACTGCTGACTGGTGCGGGCGCCGCATTGAGCAAAATTGGTTCCGGAGAAGATATCAGCGATGACGTAGCCGCGTTTATGGGTTTGGGGTTTCTTTTTGGATTTTTTGGAATTATTTTTGTCGTGGGATGGCTGTACTACGCACTCGCGGAAAGTTCCTCCTGGCAAGCCACGCTGGGGAAGAAGATGCTCAATCTTAAGGTCACCGACATGACCGGCCAGCCGATTTCGTTCGGCCGGGCTTCGGGACGTTACTTCGCAAAAATAATCACTGGAATGATTCCTTTGGCGATCGGCTACATTCTTGCGGGCTTCACCGAGAAAAAACAGGCGGTTCACGACATGATCGCGAGCTGTTTGGTCCTGCGCAAAGTCTGAACTCATCTCCGCGCCGAGAGAATTTCCTTACAGTCCTTTTTGCATGGGGTAGCCCTTTTCGACCCAATCCGCCGCGAAACTCGTTGGTAGCACAAGCACCCGCACGTGAGTGAATCCCATGCTGTGCAGGGTTGTATAGGCAGGACGGATGTTTGGGCAACGATCGAATGGGCAACAGCCGCAATAGATGATCATATTCGTTGAGCGCGGCAAGGTCGCCAGCCACTTCTTCAAATCCGCCAGGCCTTCTTCCTTCGAAGCCGTGCCATGGAAAGACGCCTGAGGAACGTGTCCACCTTCAAACAGCGTCCGAAACCCAACATAAACAACGGTCGGAGCATTTGCGCCTTTCGAGTCTCCAAGCTCGCGCGCGAGGTCAGCCGCTAGCAGGACCTGCGTACTTTGCCAGGGCTCGGCTTTCTTTTCTTCGTTAACGGCAGTGTTCTGGGATGAACCAAGGACCGAGGCCAACGGCAGCGCCGCAGAAAGGCTCCCCACAAAAAACGCGGCGCACGTGCGAAGGGCGGATGAGCAGAGCATGATGGTAAGCCTCCGGCACAATTGTAGAGCCAAATCGCGGCGAGGGCGATGCTATTCCACGATGCTATGGCAGCCCTGAAAAGTCGCGACTATTCTTCAAAAATTACTTTTTGAGTTCGGCGCGTGTGCGTTGGAGTTTGATGGCAGTCGTGCGCAGAGTTTCCGGCACATTTTTGTTGGTCGTCAGCTTCTTCAGGTCCATAACATTACACATCGGGAGCATGTGCAAGGAAACGTCCAGCGGGGTCTTCGGGTTGTTCAAAAGATTGCGTACAACGGCGTAGTTCTTTCGAAACTTGCGGTTGCTGGCGATGAGCCGAAGAATCTCGTCCGTGAGGCTGGTCATGGTGGCAAAGGCCTCAACTTCCTGATCCGTAAGGCGCGGAGATTGCAACACAGCGCGCTGCACAACCTTGTTGGAGTCGCGAATCAGCGTGCGCCGCGCCTCCGAGCCGCCCTTGATGGCGAACTGCACGCGCTCGGAAACGCTCATTTTGGCGAGACGCTGAAGCAGAGTGACTCGTTTAGTAATGTCGGGCTCCGCTTCCGCAGCCGCTTCGGCAAGAGCTGCTTCATCGATGGCGGAGCCTAGCAGCTCGTGAAGCTGATGCTTCTGATCGGCGGTAATGGCCGAAGAATGCTCGAGCGCAGCCGCAAGAGCCGGAGATTCGCTGACGCGCTCCAACTCTTCCATGAGCGCCGTGATGCCGAGCGACGAAAGATGGCGGGCGACCGGAACGAGATGCTCCGCCGAGCAATTTTTATTTTGCACCATGGCGTCGCATACGCCGGGTTTGTCCGCGAGGTGTTTTCCAGCGTAGGCAAAGAGCGCGGGGATAGCTTTTTCGCGCTTCAGGGCTTCGACGAAGGTTTCTGCGGGCTGCGAAAGAATGGCTTGCTGGGCGCGCTCGGAAACCATCTCGTCGGGATCGCCGGCGAGGACGGCCAGGATTTCCGCGCGATCGGCGGGCGCTAAATGCGCGCCGCCTGAGCATACGGCGATCTTGCGCTCGCGGGGAGCGCGGCCTGCGCGAAGATCGTCGAGAACTTCAGGGCTGAGGGGTTCCACCGGATGCCTGCCTCAAATCTTTCTGGCTCAGCACTATTGTACCGGAGGCACCAGGACTTCCGACGGGTGGCATAGCTTGGCCGTTCAATTCCAGCAACACCGCGGAGGAGTCGGCGGCGGTCACTTCGAACTGCCGATTCGCGGAAAAATGACGAGTTTCTCCCGCGGGAAGTTCGGCGTCGAACAAGACTGTGCCGTCGCCGAGGATGCGCACCCGTGTAGCCGTGGAAGCCGAGACGGCGAGATCCAAAGGAACAACGGATGAAGAAGTGACCGTATCCGAGGACGCGGCAGGAGGAGCAGCGGCCGGTATCACATTCACAGTTCCGGGTTGTGTTTCGGTTGGCAATAGAGCGGAGGAAGAAGACTGCTTCGCGGCGCGGTGCGCAGCATAACGCCGCCAGCCATAAATGCCGCCCGCGATGAGCCCGGTGACTATCGCAATCCCTGCAATCACCGCAAGGATCGGCAGCCAGATGGGCGGGCGAGGCAGTTTGTTCTCGTAGGCCTGGGGAACGGGCATGCTCTGCTCGCCGCGGGCCAGGTCATATTCGGCAAGCAGATTTTCCTCGTCGAGGCCCAAAAAACGGGCAATCGCGCGTACGAATCCGCGGTTGAAGACGCCGCCTGGGAGTTTTTCCCACTCTTCGTTTTCGAGGGCTTCCAGGAAACGCGGGCCGATGCGGGTGGCCGTAGTGACTTCCTTCAGCGTAACTTCGCGCATCTCGCGCTCGCGCTTCAGGCGTTCGCCAAAAGTTCCCGTGGCCATCAATCGAAACCTGTCCTTGCCGGTACACGCGGAGACGCGGAGCGATCCATCTTCCTTATGATCGCAAACGAAGCAGTTGTGGCGGGAGCCTTTGTTCTTGAGTTGATCGCTATTCAGCGCACTTACGTATGATCCCCATACGGCCCACAACCGCGCGTCCGCAATCCAGTCCGCGGAAGGCGCGAAAAATCCTTCCACGAAACTATAGGCGGTGTCGCTCGGAAGTGTCAAACAACAGAAATGAGAGGCCGAGCGCCTATCCGCGAAACGTCGCGCTACTTTTAGCTCGGACTTCGCTGGGACCACTTGGCGATCTCAGCTTCGTTGCCGGTCGCTTGCGCAACCGAGCGCCCTATCTTTACGATTTCGTTCAGGAATGCAGCCGGAACATGGGGCTGCGTCACTTCCGCATATGCCAGTTCTGCGGTTCTTAGCGCCTCGGCCGTATGCCCTTCGCGCAGATACACCACCGCCAAGTAAGAGAGACTCCGTGCCTTAGACCCGAGTAGGTTCCCGGCTTCTTCCGTGTGTATGAATTCGCTCTCTGACTTTAGCGCTTTCTCGATCTGCGCGTCGAAGAGCGACACGGATTTCTTCAACGACTCCTCCGCGGCTTCCCAGTGTTGCTGTCCCATCTGGGCAGTCGCAATCTGTCTGAAATTAATGGGATAGTCCGAATCATCCATTCCGGGCCAGATGGGCAAATATTCCATAATCTTCCGGAAGCTTTGTTCTGCTTCCGTATAGCGTCGTTGCGCCATGTAGCAATTGCCGATCCCACGGACTGCCAAAAACAGGAACTTATTTTTCGGCACCTCAAACTTGGATTGCTCGGCCATCGGAATTACTTCGACTTTGTACCTCTGAACTGCTGTCTCACAATCACCTTTTTCTTCTAGGAGGTAAATAGCCTGATAGACCTCGTTGATTTTCCCCTCTTCAACTTCCTCCGGGGTAAAGTTTGCCGAAACTGTCACCGAGTCGTGGGATTTCAGCCGCGACGTCCCATCCGCTGGCTTTGTAGGCGAGTTTTGCGCCGGCGGATTACCTTGCGCGGAGCAGGAGAGGACACAGATACTAAGGCCTGCCATGCAAGAGATTGCGGCGCACCTGAGTCGTCTCAAAATGCACTCCATTTGGCTGTCCTGCCTTTTGGAATAGCGCAGTATAGCACCGAAGGATATGTTGATAGTGTTTACTAGAGTTACGAACTGGCAAGACGACTTATATATTTGAAGTGGAAATCCATGCAGATTGACCATGATGGCTCCGGCAGGGAACCTCACTTGGAAGAACAGATGGCAACTCTGCGCTCTAACGTATCTGCCGCTCTCCCGCTGCGCCACGCGGGGTTCTGGATTCGCGTTGTCGCTGCAATGATCGACCTGGTTCTGCTTGTTGTCCCCTTTGCGGTCTTTGTTTCGTTTTCGGCTGCGGCCATGGGCATCTCGAATCCCTTTTTCAATCATCGCGCGGGAACGCCTCTTAACGAGACCCTTGCCCAGTGGGGAACGACTTTCCTGTTCGTCTGCGTTTGTTTCTTCGCGGTCGAAAGCTGGCTCTACTTTGCACTTTCGGAGAGCTCTGCTTGGCACGCGACCCTGGGCAAGCGCTTTCTGGGAGTGTATGTCGCCGACGCCGCCGGCAAGCCTGTTGATTTCTGGCGCGCCAGCCTCCGTTTCTGTACCGGGCGCTTTCTTGTGCACGTTCCTCTGTTGGGCGGTTATTACTTCGCGGTCGATTGTCTCTGCGTCGGCCTGACGCCCAGCAAGCGCGCCATCCACGACATCCTTTCCGGCTGCCTGGTCTTGCGCGAAAACGCCGGCAGCTCGCCGGTTCGCTGAAGGCGTCTCTGACGCGGAGTCGCTGCTTGCGCGCCTGGTACGAGCCGATGGCAAGATGGCCACGCCTGTACCACGAGATTCTTGCACCCCTTTTTGCGAGGCGCCTATACTGGCAAAGATTCGAGGACCAGCCCCGAATCGCGCTCGTGGTGTTGTCTTCCGCGGCGGCAACAGGCTGGCCTGCAAAAATTTTCGCAACAGGGATTAACCGAGCGTGGATGAAGTCAAGCAGTTCCCGGCCGTGGAACGCCGCCGCAATCCCGCGGTTTCCGCCGAGCAACGCGAAGCAGGAGAAGTCGCCGTCTTCCAGGAGTTGGGGAAGGCGCTCACCTCCTCGCTGCAGCTCGATCAAGTTCTCCGCACCATCATGGAGAAAATCGATGAGTTTCTCCGCCCGGACAACTGGTCTTTGCTTCTGCTGGATGAGTCCAAGCAAGAGCTGTATTTTGAGCTGGCCGTCGGAAAAGCCTCCCAAGCACTGAAAGATGTTCGCATCAAGATGGGGCAGGGAATTGCCGGCTGGGTGGCGCAACACGGGGAAACCGTGGTCGTACCGGACACTTCCAAAGACACGCGCTTCTTCGGTAAGGTGGACGAAAAAACGAAGACGGAGACGCAATCCATTGTCGCTGTGCCCGTCAAATTCCGCGACACCTGCCTCGGCGTCATCGAACTGATCAATTGTCTGGGCCCGGAGGGATTTGACAATCGCGACCTCAAGCTCCTCGAAGCCCTTTCGGATTTCGCCGCGATCGCGCTCGAGAACGCCCGCCACGTAAAGCGAATTCACGAGCTCACGATCACCGACGATTGCACCAGCCTCTACAACGCTCGTCATATGGGCTTCATTCTTGAAACCGAAATCTACCGCTCGCAACGCTATAACTACCAATTCTCATTGGTCTTCATCGACCTGGATCATTTCAAGCAAGTGAATGATACGCACGGCCATCTTGTCGGCTCGCGCTTGCTCGCCGAAATCGGCAACGCCCTCAAAGCGCATTGCCGCTTGATTGATTTTGCCTTCCGTTATGGCGGCGACGAGTTCGTGATTCTCCTGCCGCAGACTTCCAAGGACAACGCGCTGAACGTGGCGCGCCGCATACATAAGCTCATCCGCGAAACCCGCTGGCTGGATGAGGACGGATTGGGCGTACACGTAACACCGAGCCTCGGCGTTGCTTCCTATCCCACCGACTCGCGCACCAAAGAAGGCCTTCTGCACCTCGCCGATGAAGCCATGTACCTGGTGAAAAACACCAACCGGGATAGCGTTGCGGCAGCGAACATCGGCATCTTGAAGGACACGGAGGCGGCCGCAGCCGAAACCGCCGGCTAGTTACCCTTCTCTTTTCCTCAACGCTCCCCGCCTTCTATACAGCCTCTCGGAATTTTGCTTAACTGAACCTATGCGAAGGAGCGAAGCGGCGCGGTATGCGCGCTGGTCGGCGGCGGTAGCGCTGCTGCTGGCTTGCCTCACCGCAGCGGTGTATCTGAAGCGCGGCTGGCAGAGAATTCGTGAGCGAAATGCGGCGCCTCCGCCCGCGCCTCTGAACGTGGAAAAGCAATCCAGCGGTCTCACTTTTTCCAAAATGGATGGGCCTCGCAAGATTTTTACCGTGGAAGCTTCGAAGTCCACTGATTTCAAAAACCAGAACGCCAGCCTGCTCGAGAATGTTAAAGTCACGATTTTTGGAAAAACAGGCGACCGGCACGACCGCATGCAAACACAAAGTTGCCAATACGGAAAAGGGGATGGCGGTATTTTTTGCAGCGGTGACGTGCAAATGGATCTGGAGAGCGCGGCCGATGCGGAACGCACTGCAAAAGATCCCAAGGAGCCCCCGCAGATTGTCCATATCGAGACGCACGGAGTGAACTTCGACCGCGACTCCGGCGCAGCAAAAACCGACAAACCAGTCGTCTTCACATTTCCGAACGGCAGCGGCGATGCCGTCGGAGCGGAATATAATTCGCAGCAAGGAACCTTGCGCCTCCTGCAAAATGTGCGGCTGAAACTCAAACCGCCGGCAAAAAAAGATCCCTTAAAGAAGCCCGCAAACCCCGGAACGGCCGAGCAGGTTCTCGTGACCGGCACGAGCCTGGACTTCGGCCGGGATGCCAGGCTGCTCCACATTGCGGGCCCGGCAGAAGCGCAATCCAGGGCGGCCCATCTGACGGCAGGAGAACTCACTCTCGAAATGGACTCCGCTTTTCGGGCGCGCATGCTCGTGGCCACCGCCGGCTCCACTGGCCAGCCGCCGCAGCTTATTTCGCAGCGCGGCGCCGACTCCATGATCATGGACGCGGACAAAATGACGGCTCTGTTCGCTCCGGAAGGTTGGACTACGCGGATTGACGGCGCCGGTAGCGTGCATGGCTCGCGCAGAGGCAAAGAAGAAGAGGATGAATTCCACGCTGATACGGCTTCGCTCGATCTCTGGCCTCGTCTGAATCAGGCTAAGGAGATGAATCTTAATGGCGGAGTCTTTCTGAAGACGCGCATGGCCAAAAGCGGCGATACGCGAATCCTTCAGACGGGCGCGCTTCGCATGGGATTCGGCGAAGGAAAAGAAGGCCGCGCTGGCAAGCCCACCAACGCAGAGACACTCACGGCAGGCAGCATGGAATGGACCGACACGGCGCCGCAATCCAACAGCACGCCCACACGCACGAAATTGCAAGCCGACAAGCTGCTTTTGGCTTTCAACGAAGAAGGCAAGCCCAAGCAGCTGGATGCAAAAGGCAATGTTCAGACCGAGCGCGCGATGGCGGGCCACTCTTTGCAAACGGCAACGGCCAAAAACGGAATAGCCCAGTTACTTCCCACAGGCGGGTGGTCACAGATGGATCTGCAAGGCGACGTGAAGTTGAAAGAAGCGGACCGCAACGCGCAAGCCGATCACGCCACCTTTACGCGCGCAGCACAGACAGCGCTCTTAACCGGCCATGCCGTTGCGCGTGACGCCACCACAGAGACGCACGCTCCGCGAATCTTCTTCACCGGCACAAGCGGAGACATCCGCGCCGAGGGCGGCGTCCGCTCCACCGATTTTTCGCCCAATGGCAATGCTGTCCAGCTCGCGCAAGTTCCGGCCAACATTACTTCAGACTCCATGCAGGGCAACTCCAAAACGGGACGCGCCGTGTACACCGGCCACGCGCGTCTCTGGCAGGGCGACTCGGTGCTCGAAGCCGATTCCATCGAACTCCTGCGTGAATCCAAAGTGATGAACGCCTCCGGGAAAGTCCGTGCCGTTTTCCCCCAGACTTCCTCAGCCGCACCACCAGCGGCGCTTGAATCCGGCACGCCGCAAACCCAGAACAAAAAGCCCGTGCTCTGGCACGTAAACTCCGGAACGCTTTCTTACAACGAAAACACCAACATCGCGCATCTCGAAAAAAACGTCATCATTCAGTCTCCCGATCAAAAAATTCGCGCACCCATTATGGATTTGTACTTCACGCGCGGCGCGGCCAGTCCCGCGAACAGCCCAACCGCTGGCGCAACCGCAAATTCACCTGCTCCCGGACCTCAGCAAATCAGCCGCGCCATCGGCACCGGTGGCGTCATCGTCGACCAGGCGGGTCGCCGCGCCGTCGCTGATCGCGGCGAGTACACAGCCTCTGACGGAAAGTTCGTGATGAGCGGCGGAAATCCCACCCTCTACGACGGTTCCGCCGGCACCACTACCGGCCGTCAATTGACCTTCTTTTTAGCGGATGATACGATCATCGTCGACTCTGAAAATGGTTCGCGTACGTTGACGAAGCACCGAGTCGAGAAATGACGCGGCCGCCGAGCGGCAGTTCGTGACGAGGTATGCTGAAACTCCAGGCCGTCGAGTTGAGCAAGTCGTATCGCGGTCGCAAGGTCGTGGATGACGTTGAGCTGGAGATCGGCCAGGGTGAAGTCGTCGGGCTCCTGGGACCCAACGGCGCGGGTAAGACCACTACCTTTTACATCCTAGTTGGTCTTGCCCGGCCAGACTCCGGCCACGTTCTCTTAACGGCGGCGAAATCACGGACCTTCCCATGTACCTCCGGGCCCGCAGCGGCATCAGCTACCTTCCTCAGGAACCCTCGGTTTTTCGTCAACTGACCAGCGAAGAAAATCTGCTTGCCGTTCTCGAGACCCTCCCTCTCACGCCCGAGCAACAACGCGACCGCTTGGAAGAGCTACTGGTTCAAATGGGACTCGAAACCGTACGCACGAGCAAGGCCTATACCCTCTCCGGAGGCGAACGCCGGCGCCTCGAAATCGCCCGCTCGCTCACTTTGCAGCCCTCTTTTATTCTTCTCGACGAACCTTTTTCCGGAATCGACCCTCTAACCGTTAAGGATCTGCAGGAGATCATCCGCGGCCTGACCCGCTCCGGCATCGGCATTCTCATCACTGATCATAACGTCAGGGAAACACTTAACGTGACAGACCGCGCATACATCGTGAATCATGGCAAGATAATGGCGAAGGGTACGCCCCTCGAGTCTAAGCAACGACGCGGAAGTGCGCCGCGTTTATCTTGGCGATCATTTCCGTCTGAACTAAACTGTAAAACTGGAGAGTTTGAGGGGATAATCGGAACGATCATGGCCTGGCAGGGACTCAAGCTCAACCTACGAGTGGCGCAGAAGCAGATTCTGACGCCAGGCCTCGTCCAGATGGTGAGCGTCCTGGCGCTGAATCGTCTCGAACTCCGCGAGATGATCAACCAGGAGATGATTGCCAATCCCGTCCTCGAAGAGCTCAGCGAAGAAGCCACGCAGAGCGACAACTATAGCGACGAAACCTTCCTGAAAGCCGAAACCGAAAAAGTTCCCGAGAAGCCCGAAGCAAATCCCTTTGACGAGTTCGATGTGGGCAGTTTTTTCAACCAATATCTCGACACCGGCGGCGACGGCGGCCAATCTCAGGAAAGAGAAGTCTCCGAGCGGCCTTCCTTTGAAAAGTTTCTCTCCTCTCCCAGCGGTCTCACCGATCATCTCGCCTGGCAGTTGAGCATGACCATCTGCTCTGAGTCCGTAAACGAACTCGCGGAAAGCATCATCGGAAACCTCGACGAAAACGGCTACTTGACTGCTTCGATGGAAGAGCTTGTCCAGAATGGAAAATTTTCGCAGGACGACCTGGACGACGCCCTCGCCGTCGTTCAGGATTTCGATCCCATCGGTGTCGGCGCCCGCGATTTGCGCGAGTGCCTGCTCCTCCAACTGAAAGCCTTCGATCCCCAGAACACACTGGCCCAGCAAATTGTCTCCGAACATCTCAAGCAAGTGCAGTCCAACCAGCTGAAAGAAATTGCCCGCGCGCTCAATCGCCCTCTGGAAGTCGTCAAGCGTTCGCTCGAAGTCATCAAGAAGCTCGACCCCCGCCCCGGCCTGCGCTACAACAAAACCGAGCCGCGTCTCGTCGAGCCTGACGTATATTTCCGCAAGGTCGATGACGCGTGGCAGGTCTTCCTCAACGAAGACGACATGCCGCAGCTCCGCCTCAGCCCCACATACCGCCGTCTCCTCGCTCGCGACGCCGCCGACCGCGACGTTCGCAACTACGTCAAAGAGCGCTTCACCGCCGCCATCCAGTTGATGAAAAATATCGAGCAGCGCAAGCACACCATTCTTCGCGTCTGCCAGTCCATCATCGCCCGCCAGGGCGAATATCTTGACCACGGCCCCGACGCTCTCAAGCCCATGATGATCAAGGAAGTCGCCGAGGAAGTTGGCGTCCATCCCTCCACCGTCAGCCGCGCCGTCGCCAGCAAATACGCACATACTTCGCAGGGCGTTCTGGAGCTTCGCTCCTTCTTCAGCGAATCGGTGAACGGTCCCGAAGGCAGCGGCATGTCGCTTCTCACTCTCAAGCGCGTGGTCAAAAAAATGATTGAAGAAGAAGACACCACCAAGCCGCTCACCGACGAGCAAATCGCCAAAAAGCTCGACGACGCGGGCATTCATGTCACCCGTCGCACCGTCGCCAAATATCGCGAAGACATGCGCATCCCCAGCACTCACCAGCGCCGGGTGAAGAGCTGAGCCGCGGCCTCACGTGAAGCCGTCCTCCAGACACGACGCGCGCCAACTCGTCATCCTCACCGGCGTCTCCGGCTCCGGCAAAAGCACCGTCCTCCGCGCCTTCGAAGACATGGGCTTCTACTGCGTCGACAATCTTCCCGTCGAACTTATTCCTATTTTTGCCGAACTGCACGCCGCCGGCGAAGGCGACTTTGCCCGCGCTGCACTTCTCGTGGATGCCCGCGAAGGCGTGCAAATCGAAAAGCTCCCCGCTCTGTTGAAGCATCTCCGCAAAGACCATCCCATCACTCTCGTGTTTATCGATGCCAACGACGACGCGCTCCTCCGCCGCTACAGCGAAACGCGCCGCCCTCATCCGCTCGGCAAAGCCCTCTCCGTGCGCGAAAGCCTCCGCCACGAACGATCCATCATGGAGCCCATCCGCAAGCTCGCCGACGTGGTCATCGACTCCACTCAATTCAACGTCCACGAGCTCCGCCACTTCGTCACCGAGCGCTTCAAGAATCCCGACCATCGCCCCATGCTCGTTTCCGTCGTCAGCTTTGGGTATAAGTACGGTGTCCCCACGGACTCCGACCTCGTCTTCGACGTCCGCTTCCTGCCCAATCCGCACTTCGTTCCCGCCCTGCGCCGCTTCACCGGAAAAGATCCTCAGGTCCAGAAATACATCCGCTCCTTCCCGCAGACCGGCGAATTCCTCCGCCGCATCGAAGGCCTCCTCACCTATCTCATCCCGCATTACATCAGCGAGGGCAAAAGTTACCTGACCATCTCCATCGGCTGCACCGGCGGCAAACACCGCTCCGTCATGCTCGGCGAACAAATCAAGAAATCCCTCGCCAAACGCGGCTTCAACACAAAGGTTACCCACCGCGACATCGAGAAATAAGCCGCCACCTGTGTGTTCCAATCCTCGCAGCAAACACGTTCCGGAAACTTGACACGCCGGGTAGCCGCGAATAGCGTACCAAGTGGACGATCAGGGGAGTTTGAGCCGTGCCCTCTTTGCTTTCGCCGCAACTAAAACGACTGTTGAGCTATGTTCGGCCCTACGCCTTCCGGCTTTCGCTCGGCGTCGTGTTGGTCGCTTTCGTTGCTCTCGCTGAAGGCATGGTCGCCTTCATGGTCAAGATCGCCGTCGACTATGTACTCAATCCCTCCGTTTTCGTTACCAAACCCGTTCTCTTCACGCTCCCGGGCAATCGCGTCATCTATTTGAGTGACTTTCTCCCCTCCGGACTTCACAACGTGGCAACTCTCTTTGGCGTTGGTCTCGTCGCAATTTATCTGGCTAAGGCCATTGCCGAGTATCTCGGCATCACGCAAATCCAATACGTCGGGCAAGCCGCTGTCACCGATCTTCGCAACCAGGTCTACGCCAAAATCATCCGCCAGCCCATCGCCTTTTTTCAGCACAATCCCGTTGGCCGCCTCCTCTCCGCCACCATTAACGACGTGGAACGCACACGCGTCGCCCTTTCCGAATATCTCGCCGATTTGTTTCAAAAGGGATTCAGCCTTGTCGTTCTCGTCGGCGTTCTCTTCTGGCTGAACTGGAAAATGGCACTGGCCTCCGCCATCCTCCTTCCGCTCGTTGTCGTTCCCGTCGGCAAATTTGGCCGCAAAATCCGCCGTTCCGCGGAGAATAGCCAAACGCGCCTCGCCGACCTCAGCCAGATCCTCCAGGAGACCACCGCAGGCAACCGCGTCGTCAAAGCCTTCGGCATGGAAGATTTCGAAATCCGCAAATTCCGCGACACTGCGCGACAGTTGCTCCGGGATAACATGCGCTGGGTACGCGCCGCTGTCATCACCCCGCCCATCATGGATTTGCTCGGCGCCATCGTGATCCCGCTTCTTCTTCTCTATGCACGCGATCAGATCCGAACTCACCAGATGACCACAGGCGATTTCTTTGCCTTCGTCTATGCCCTGTTCGGCGCATACATGCCTCTCAAGCGCATGGGCTACGTCTATCAGCAGTTCCAGGCAGCGCAGGGAGCCAGCCGGCAAGTCTTCGCTTACCTCGATCGCGTCGAAGAACAGCTCGAGCGTCCCGGCGCAAAAACGCTTGTCGCGTTTTCTCAGCTCATCGAATTCGATGATGTCGGCTTTTCTTACGAGAATGGCTCTGCGGTGGTCCTCGAAAACATTCGCCTCACCGCGCACAAGGGAGAAGTTATCGCACTGGTGGGCTCCAGCGGCGCGGGAAAAACGACTCTCGTCAATCTGCTTCCGCGTTTCTACGAACTGACTTCCGGCTCCATTCGAATCGACGGCATGGACATTCGCGATGTCACCATTCGTTCTCTCCGCGAACAAATCGCCATGGTGGCCCAGGAAAATATTCTTTTCCACGACACCGTGTGGAACAACATCTGTTACGGCCTGACTAGCGTTCCCAAGGAACGCGTCGTGGCCGCCGCCCAAGCCGCCCTCGCCCACGATTTCATTATGGAGCTGCCTCAGCAGTACGACACCGTCATCGGCGAACGCGGCACCCGCTTGAGCGGCGGCCAGAGGCAGCGCATTGCCATCGCTCGTGCCATACTTAAAGACTCTCCCATCCTCATTCTGGATGAAGCTACTTCGGAGCTGGATGCGGAGTCGGAAATGTACGTGCAAAAAGCTCTCGCCAATTTAATGGTTGGACGAACCACCTTCGTCATCGCCCACCGCTTGGCCACCATCCGCCGCGCGGATAAAATTCTTGTCCTGGAGGACGGCCAGATTCGCGAGAGTGGCACGCACACGGAACTCATCGCTCGCGGCGGAACCTACGCCCGCCTCCACGATTTGCAATTTGCGGACGATGACATTCTCGCCCCCGCGCAACCAGCGCCGGTCAGCGTGGCGGCACCAGCGGAAACTTTATGACTCAATCATCCACGCTTCAAAAGAAAGCCGGCGAATGTTTTTCCATGACCGGCTATGCCCAGTCCCGCCACGAACAAAACGGCTGGGCTGTCCGCGTCAGCCTAAAAAGCGTCAACCACCGCTTCCTCGACCTGAAGCTGCGCCTCCCCGAAGGATTCGATCTCTACGAACTTCGCCTTCGCCAGGTCTTGCGAGATCGCATTCATCGCGGCCACGTCGAAGTTCACGTCAACGTTGACCCCGCCGCCGCTGCACCCGTCCAGGTCAATCGCGAACTCGCGCAGACCTACATGCGCGTCGCCGAAGAATTTCGCCAACAGTCTCGCGCCGCTGCCGATGTGGATGTCGTTGCTATCCTTCGCTTGCCCGGAGTCATCGCCGGCCTTTCTGCCGCTGTCCCCGAAGCGGAGGACGATCAAGAACGCCTCGGCCAGGCGCTTGACGCCTGCCTGCTCGAAGCGCTTCTGAAACTCGACGATATGCGTCGCGCTGAAGGGCGCCATTTGCTCGAAGATCTGCGCGCGCGCTTGGCGCACATCGGCGAGATGGCGGAAAGCGTCCGCGAACTCGCGGCCACGCTTCGTCCCGTCTTCGCGCGCCGTCTCGAAGCGCGCCTCAAGGAATTGCTCGGCGGTGTCGCCATCGATCCCGCGCGCCTCGCGCAAGAGGCCGCCCTGCTTGCGGAACGCGGCGATATCAGTGAAGAATTAGATCGCTTGCGCAGCCATCTCCAGCAATTCGGAAAACTCCTGGACAACGCCGGCGAAGTCGGCAAAAAGCTCGACTTTCTTTTGCAGGAAATGCATCGCGAGGCCAACACTTTGCTATCCAAAACTCCCGGCGTCGAAAGCGAAGCTCTTGCCATCACCGGCCTGGCTCTGGAAATTAAAGCTGAGATTGAAAAACTGCGGGAGCAGGTGCAGAACATCGAATGAGCGCCGAGAGAGAGCTTGCCCCGCTGGTCCTGATCGTTTCAGGCCCATCGGGATCGGGAAAATCCACTCTGGTGCAGAGAATTTTGGAGTTGCCCGGCACCATGCCGTCCGTATCGTGTACCACCCGGTCGCGCCGGGCGACTGAAGCCACCGGGAAATGCTATGATTTTGTAACGGAAGCGGAGTTCGACGCCATGGTCGCGCGAGGCGAGTTTTTGGAGTATGCGCGCGTCTTCGGCAAACACTCGTACGGCACGCCGAAAAAATGGCTCGAAGAATCGCGGAAAAAGAATCTCGATCTAGTCCTCGAGATTGATGTGCAAGGCGCGGCGCAAGTCAAAGAAAAACTGCCCGAATCCGTGGCGATTTTTATTTTGCCTCCGTCCCGCGCGGAACTCGAACGGCGCTTGCGCGGCCGTGGCCAGGATTCCGATGAAGAAATCGCGAGGCGTTTGGCAAAGGCGCGCGACGAAATTGCGGCCTCGGCTCGCTTTTACGATTATTGCATCATGAACGAAGATGTGAGACGCGCGGGCGGCGAAGCGCAGGCCATTGTGACGGCGATTCGCTGCTCCGCTGCGCGCCGCAGACCACGGGTGGAAGAACTTCTGGCATCGTTTGGAGGGAAAGACTGAAATGACTGTGCAGACAAAAGCTCCGGAGAGCCAGTTCGCTTATGTAGTACTCGCGGCAAGGCGCGCACGCCAAATCATGGCGGGCGCTCCGTCGCTCATTGAAAACCCAAGAACGCTCAAGGCGACGCGCATCGCCTGCGAGGAACTCGAGCACAGCCTCATCGAGTACGAATTCACCGAGCCGTCTTCCATCGACGAAGACAAAGACGGCAACAAGCGCCGCAAGTAGTTTTTGGCTGCGAAGCCGCTAGCGGCTGCCCTGAACTTGTAGGGGCGGGGCTTGCCCCGCCCGAGCTTGGCACGATTTACTGAGATAGGATCCATGCGAATCACCCTCGGCGTTACCGGCGGCGTCGCGGCCTACAAAGCCGCCGAACTCGTCCGCCTCCTCCAACAAGATGGCTTCACGGTGCAAGTGGTCATGACGCGCGGCGCTCGCGAATTCGTCACGCCGCTCACCTTTGCCGCCCTCAGCGGGCAAAAGGTCATCACCGATCTCTTCGAAAAATCCTCCGCCGGCGAAGCGAATCTCGATAGCGCTATCGAGCACATCGCCGTCGCGCAACGGACTGACCTTCTCCTTGTCGCTCCCGCCACCGCCGACATCCTCGCCAAATTCGCGCGCGGTATCGCCGACGATTTTCTCACCACGCTCTATCTCGCCACGACCGCTCCCGTCATTGTCGCTCCCGCCATGAACGTCAACATGTGGAACCACGCTGCCACGCAAGCCAATGTTGAAATGCTGCGTGCCCGCGGCGTCAAGATCGTCAATCCCGATGAAGGCTATCTCGCTTGTGGTATGACCGGCGCAGGCCGCCTCGCCGGACAGCAGGAAATCGTCGCGGCTGTTCGCGAAACTCTCCACGCCCAAAAAGATTTGCAGAACGAAACAATCCTGATCACCGCCGGCCCAACCTGCGAAGACCTCGATCCCGTGCGTTACCTGACGAACCGCTCTTCCGGCAAGATGGGCTACGCCGTCGCCGAGGCTGCCGCACGCCGGGGCGCTCGCGTGCTCTTGGTAAGCGGCCCGGTCACTCTCGAAACGCCGCCAGGCGTCGAACGCGTTGACGTTCGCACCGCCGCAGAAATGCAAAGCGCCGTCACCCAGAAATTTCCCGCTTCCACCGTCGCCATTTTTGCCGCTGCCGTCGCCGACTATCGTCCCGCCGAAACGCAAACCGCAAAAATGAAGAGAAACAAAGAGCCGCTGGCGCTCCGCCTAGAACCAACCTTAGATATTCTGGCTGAAGCCGCGCGCGCGAAAGGCGACCGCCTCATCGTCGGGTTCGCCGCTGAGACCGACCACGTCGCCGAAAATGCCCGGAAAAAACTCGTCGCCAAGAACGCCGACCTCATCGTGGCCAACGACGTAACCGCCGAAGGCGCCGGCTTCGACCACGACACCAATGTTGTTACCCTGTTCTCCCGCGACGGTCGCGACCTCGCCCTGCCGAAACTCACCAAGTCCGACGTCGCCCAGCGCATTCTCGACGAAGTCGTGCGCCTGAAAAGTCTCCGCGCCTCCCGCCATTCTTCTGTATGATGCGTAACATGCCGGCGCGCCTTCCCGACTCTCTTCAGAAAAAAATCTCTCAACGGCTCAGTTTCTACGACGACCTCGGCGTCCGTCTCTTCTATAAAGATCGCGTCACCTCCACCAGTCGCACGGAGGCACCGCCGCCCAGCGAATCTTTCGCTGCACCTGTCAGCCAACAAATCTCGTATGAGGAAGCGGCTTTGCCAAAATCCACCCGCACTCCGGAACCATCCAAGCCGGCGCAGCAAGCGCCGCGAGCCGCCACGCCTTTCTCCGCCCCTCCCCAACCGGCGCGAAAGCCTGATGTATTGCCCGTTCTCGCGGGTCCTTCGCTCTTCGAAGCCTTCGACAAAGTTCCTGACGACTCGCTCCTAAAAATTCGCACCGACCTCGGCGAATGCACCCGCTGCAAACTCCACAAGACTCGCAACAAAATTGTCTTTGGTGACGGCAGTGCAAAAGCCGACCTCGTTTTTGTCGGCGAGGGCCCCGGCCACGATGAAGACGTACAGGGCCTCCCCTTCGTTGGCCGCGCCGGAAAACTTCTCACGCAAATGATCGAAGCCATGGGCTTGCAGCGCAAAGATGTTTACATTTGCAACGTCGTCAAATGCCGTCCGCCGGAAAACCGCCTCCCGGAAAAGGACGAAGTCACTCCCTGCTCGCCATTCTTGCTGCGCCAGCTCGATGCCATCAATCCGAAAGTGATCGTCGCTCTCGGCGCTTGCGCCGCGCAGACCCTCCTCGAAACCACTCGCGGCATTTCCCAATTTCGCGGCCAGTGGCTCGAATTTCGCGGCAGAAAACTGATGGCCACCTATCACCCCGCCTATTTGCTCCGCAACCCCAGCGCCAAGAGCGAAGTCTGGAAGGACTTACAAAAAGTCATGGCCGTTCTCGGCCTCGAAGCCAAAAAAGGCAAGTCCGCCGAAGCCGGCAAGTCCGCGTAACCCATCATGGGGATTTTGCTGGGCCTTCTCACGGCTCTCTCCTGGGGCGGCTCCGATTTTCTCGCGCGTTTCGCCACGCACCGCATCGGCGCTCTTCGCACCATGCTCTACATGCAGTTCACCGGTCTCCTGCTGCTCACCATTTTTCTTCCCTGGCTTGGCGGATGGGGCCATCTCGCCGACGGCTCCGGCTGGCAACCATGGGCCTGGGGAGTTCTTGCCGGTGTTTTGAATTGTGGCGCGACGCTTTCCCTCTATCGTTCCTTCGAAATCGGCAAAATGGCCGTCGTTGCTCCGCTCTCCGCAAGTTATCCCGTCCTCACTGTCCTTCTCTCTCTCTTAAGTGGAGAACACTTGCGTGCGCCGCGCGCCGCAGGCATCGTCTGCACGCTGATCGGCGTAGTCCTGGTTGCTGGCGGCGAAAAAACTCCTGACGCGAACGACGCGGAAGCGATGCGCCGCAGCGGAAAGGGCATTGGCTGGGCTCTGTGCTCCGCAATTGCGTTTGGATTTTTGTTTTGGCTTCTCGGCGTGCGAATCGTTCCGGCCACAGGCGCCACGCAAACTGTCTGGCTCATCCGCCTGACGAGTTCCGCTCTCACCGCGGCCCTGATCCTGGTTGCGCGCCAACCCATCAAGCCTCCAACCGGCCGTGTGAGCTTTTGGATTCTCGGCATGGGCCTTACAGACACCGGCGCGTTCGTCATGAACAATTTGGGAATGCGAATCGAGCAAGTCGCCGTCGTAAGCGTGCTTGCCTCGCTCTACGGCGCTGTCACCGTCGGCCTCGCCGCGATTTTCCTCCGCGAACACGTTTCGCGCTGGCAGTGGCTCGGAATCGCTGCCATCTTCGCCGGCATTTTCTTAATCAGCCGGTAGGGGCGGGGCTTGCTTCGTCTGGCGCACCCGTCCAACCAACTCAAAGCAAACTTAGCGGGTCCATATCGACCAGCACCGCCGTCTGCGGAATCTCCTGCGCGTCGCAATACGCCATCGCTCCACTCAAAAGCTTCGTCAAAATCGATCGCTTCGGCGATTTCAACAAAAACTGGAATCGATGCTCCTTCTTCAATCGCGCCAGCGGCGCCGTCGCCGGCCCAAGAATCCGCACTGTATGCCCATCATGCGGCGAAAAATATTCCGAAAGCTTTCTCGAAAAGCGAATCGCCTTTTCCAGACTCACATCCCGCACAATCACATTCGCCAGCGAAGTCAGCGGCGGATACGCCATCATTCGCCGAAAATGCATCTCCCGCTCGAAAAACGAAGTGTAATCCTGTTTCACCGCATCTTGAATCGCATAATGCTCCGGGTAATACGTCTGAATCAGCACGCGCCCCGTCAACTCGCCTCGCCCCGCCCGCCCCGCAACCTGCGTCAACAATTGAAACGTCCGCTCCGCCGCCCGAAAATCCGGCATGCTCAGCGAAGAGTCCGCCGAGATCACTCCCACTAGCGTCACGCGCTGAAAATCATGCCCCTTCGCTAGCATCTGCGTGCCTACCAAAATATCCAGCGCTCCCGCCGCAAACGCTCCCAGCATCTCCTGGTATTGCCGCTTCGTTCGCGCCGTGTCGCGGTCCAGCCGCGCAATCCGCGCGCCCGGAAATTCCTTCCGCAGCCTTTCCTCAAGGTGCTCCGAGCCCTCGCCAAAAAAATAAACATATTGCGACTGGCACTTCGGGCACTGCTTCGGCACGCTCTGGATCGAACCGCAATAATGGCACTCCAGCCGGTTGCGGCTTTTGTGATACGTCATCGAAATGCTGCAATTCACGCACTGCACGCTCGCCCCGCAGCTCCTGCACAACACCGACCACGAATACCCGCGCCGGTTAATCAGCACGAGCGCCTGCGTCTTCCCTGCAAGACATTCCTGTATCCCCGCATGCAGCGCCGCCGAAATCGGGCTCGTCTGATGCGTCTTCTGAAAGTCCTCGCGCAAATCCACAATCTCGACGCTTGCCAGCGCGCGATTCTCCACTCGCGAAGCCATCGTCAGCAAATCATATTTCCCGTTTCGCGCGTGATGATACGTCTCCAGTGACGGCGTCGCCGAACCCAGCAGCGCCAGCGCGCCCTCGCTTTTCGCCCGCACGATCGCCACGTCCCGTCCGTGATACCGCGGCGTCTCTTCCTGCTTGTAACTGTTCTCCTGCTCTTCATCGACGATGATCAGCCCAAGATTCTGCAGCGGCGCAAACACCGCCGAGCGCGTCCCCACCACCACTCGCGCCTCGCCATTACGCACGCTCCACCATTCGCGCGCTCGCTCCACATCGCTCAGCGCCGAATGCAAAACCGCCACGCCTTCATACTTCGCTCCAAACCACGACCTGCATTGCCGCCCGATCCACAACGTCAGCGCGATTTCCGGCACCAAAATAATTGCCGTCTTCCCGCGCGCCAGCGTTTCCTGTACGCACCGCAAATACACTTCCGTCTTCCCGCTTCCCGTCACGCCGTGCAGCAACTGCACGCCAAATTCGCCCAACTCAAATCGCGCGCGAATACTTTTCATCGCGCTTTCCTGCTCTTCATTCAGCGCGTGCGCCGCCGGCGTGTATCCCGTGTCAAACGGATCCTCCGCCGGATCCACCGCTTCTTCCCAGCTCTCCAATAATCCCAAGGCAAGCATGCGCTCGATCAAACTCCGCGAAACCTGCGCCAGCTTCAACAGTTGCGCCATCGGCAGTGGCCCGCGCTCCGTTTCGAGCAACTGACGCACTCTTTCCTCTCTGTCTTTTAGTGTTTTTTCTGCGCCATCTACAAATCCCTTCCACGCCACGATCGTCTGCGATCTTCTCTTCGTGTCCTGTAAACTCTCCCGAATTTCGATGAGTCCCAGCCGTTGCAATCGTTGCAATCCCGCCGTCGAAATTCCCATCTTCGCCGCCATACTGAACGACGCCGGACCCTTTTTCGCGTTAGCTTTTGCTAACAAGGCTGCTTCCACGCCGCTCAGCCCATGCGACAACTCACCTCCGCCCAGACTCTCCGCCGCCGCTCGTCCCGCAGCCGTCAAATAAATCTCTCGACGCACATTCAGCTCCGTCACCGGCGGCAACATGGATCGAAACACTTCCCCAATGGGCGCGAGATAATAATTCGCAATCCACTGCGCTAGCTCGATCAGCTTCGGCGTCAGCGCCGGCGCAAATTCCATGACTTTCGTAATCTCGCGCAGCTTTGCCTTTGTCGGCGCCTCGTCGGCCAACTCCACAACTACGCCGACCATCGATTTTTTGCGGAACGGCACCAGCACGCGCGTCCCCGGCTGAACGGATTCGCGCAAAGCCTCCGGCACGGCGTACGTAAACGTCGTCCGCAGCGGCACCGGCAAAGCCACATTGCAAAAGAGAGAACTCATTCCGGGATGTAGTGTATCAGCACGTCGAAAAACAAAGCTTGCTGGGCGAGTTGGTGATGAAAGCTGCAGCGGCCTTTTCGAGGGTCTAGTTCCTGGGAATGAGAAGTGAAACAGGCCCGGATCATCTGCTCGCCCGATTTGGCCGCTTCGTGCCTTACCGTGTGACTCGCTCGGAGACAAATCCCCCCTGACGGACGAGCTTGTCTTCTCCATCCCCTCGGAATGCGATCAGCAATCCATGTTTTGCCGTTGTTTTGAGGAGCGGGCCAGCCTAACTCGCAGTCAGGGTAGTGCCGTCGGCGAGTGGGTGGCTCTCGTCGGCCCCAATCGTGCGGTGCACCATGCTCGATAGTCGGTCAACTACGTTTTCGTCCGCGAATAGCTTCTTGCTGAAGAGCCAATTCTTGTGGTTCCCGATCTGCAAAAGCCCAACGCGATTGTTCTTGTCGTGTGCCGATATATTTGCAAAGTGTTCGCCGGCCTTCCTGAATTCGGTCGCAGGGATAGTCCACTGCACCCGTGTGGTGGACTTGTTCAGGTCGTCCAGCACGCAATAGAGCGCCAAATTCGTCGCGACGACCCACGTCTGCTGCGTGGAAGTCTGAAAAATCAGCAGCGCTTCGGCGTTTTCGAAGTCTTCCGAAGCGTCGCGTGCCGAGCCCCTTACGATTTCGACGATTTCCTTCGCCGTCTTGAATTCACCACGGCCCAATAAAAAGCTACGGAGTTCCATGTTGATCATCCTCCGGCTGCTGCTGATCCGCATCGCTCGTGAAGGAGTCTATGAGGCGGGGCAGGATGAGTGGCCAGCCGACGCCGACGCCTATGCAGGCGCTTCGCGTGAACTGGACGATGCTCGCAGCCGACCCGAGAAATCCTCCTACGCCGGCTCCCAGTCCCCAAAGGGCCAGCAGCCAGCACGTCTTTAGAATACCCCCGCCGTAGCTCAAATGGAATATCGACTTCCCCCTTACCTCGTAAACGATGCGATCTAGTATCACGGCGATCAGGCCCATACTGGCGCAGCCAACGGCAAACACCAATACCCAGGAACCCTTATAAGGCTCCTTGATCTGCCCTGTGCTTCCCAAAATGAGTTCCCAGAGGGCGTCTTTAAAGTTCATTCGAGATTCATCCCTTCCTCCAATGCCTTTGGACCGGATGACGGTGGTGGTACTGGTGGCCGCAGCTTGTGCGCGAGCATACCACTACTTCAAGTTCCTTTCGAGTGACAACAGAGCTGCCGCGCGCTCACGCTAGCCCGGGTGATTGCCAGCTCTGCGAGCCGGCGGCGACATTAGTAACTTGACGCCGAGATTTCCTCGAAGATCAGTCGCTTGTCCATATCGAGCATCTGCCTCCGGTAGTAGTGGATGGACAGGAGGACGATAGCCAATATGGGGATAAAGAGGATCGTGCGCAACGCGTCGGCTAACGACCACAGTTCGAGTTCGGGGAGATAAGTGTTGAAAACCATGAATCCGAAAAGATAGGCCACGAAAACTAATGCGGAATGGCTCTGAAACGGTGGATACGAGCAAGTGAACGGAATTTTTCGGAAGCGCAGGAGAAGGAGTTCCGCGAACGCAATTGTGCAGGCTGTGAAGATGGCGGTATGCAAAAGGGCCACGCCGAAGCCCCAGAGGATCCAGGAACTCACAAAGCAGAGAGGGACAAGCGGGGCAAGCGAAAACGTGAGCAGAACTTTTCGCGCGATCGCTCGTGTTTGCAAAGTGTCTGGGTCGATCCACAGCGCAAAGACCCAATTGGCGCGAAGGTCCGCCGGAATTTCGAAGGAAAGACGCATTCCCACGATGATGCAGAAGCTCAAAATAAAAGGGAGGGAGAGGAAGTCCTCGGTTGGGCTGCGCAACGAAGCCGCGAGGCGGCCATGGAACGAGGATGTCAGGGCTTCGGCGCTCACGACCAGACCCATGGCGACAAAGGCCGAGGCGACCTGCAGATGAGCCTCGCTGCGAAGGAGCGTGCGCGTGATGAAGTGGAAACACGCGCGTTGCGGCGGGTCGGGAAGAAATATCCGGTCAAACACGCCGATAGGGAGCACATGAAACTGCGAACGCGGAAGCGGGCCCACTTCCGCGGTCTCTGGAATGCGGATGAAGGACCTCCGAAAGCTGAGCGTGTACGAAGCCATGGCCACAACAAGAGAAATTCCCAACGACAGGAGCGCTGTTCTCGTCATGGCTGCGTAAAACGGATTGCTGCCGTTTCCCCAGACGGCTTGGCCTATTCCCAGGAACCAAACGGGCGGCAGCAGATGGACTGCCAGCTTGCTTGCGCGCGCGAGCTGGCCAAGAAAGGAAGGGACAGCAAAGCTGGTGGCAAGCAGCCCCAGGAAAAGAAGCGCGATCAGGAAACGAACGTACAGCGAGATTCTGCGGAACAGGGAATAGGGAAGCACGGCCAGGAGCAGGCCAATCACGGCGAACGCAGCGAGGAAACTGAAGGCGCTGGCGAGAACCACGGTTAAAGCATGGCCGGCAGCAAATCGCAGAAGTAGAGAGAGCGAGTCTTGCGAACCGACCACGACAATGGGGAAGAGAACGAAACTGGCGGCATTTACATCGAGCGTAAGGACGATAGCGAGCAGGAAAATGGCCGCGAGGTTTCCAAAAAAAATGCGGCGCAACGAAACCGGCAGAGGAACAATGTTGCCGTAATCGCGGCGGTCGAGGAAGAGCGCGTCCCACCGCCACAGAGCTGCGGCCCCCGTGACGACCATGGACAACACGATGAAGAAATATTCGTCGGGGATGGTGGCAACGAAGGGGTCGAAGGCGGGCTCGCCGCGCATCCAGCGGACGAGAGTGCTGTATTTCTCGAACAGGAGAAGGCAAATGAGGACGCCGGGCATCGCGAGCAAAATGAGAATGACGCCGAGCCCGACGTCCATTTCAGAAGCGCCGGAATCTCCGCCGCCGTGGAAGACTCGGCCAGTGAAGACGCGCAGAAGAGTAGGGAACGGGCGCCGGGAGTAAGGCTCCCAAGCTGCACGAAGGAATTGAATTACGCCGGCGATCAAGGCGAAACCATCACGTCCACGATATTATTCGCGATTTGAGCGACGTCGCGATCTTCCACGAGCTGGAGAAAGATATGTTCCAGAGATGTTTCGCCGATACGCTGGCGAACCTCTTCGGTGGAACCGCTGGCGATAACCTGCCCTTTCCGCAGAATCAGCAAACGCGAACAAACTTTTTCCACAACTTCGAGAACGTGCGAGCAATAAAAAATCGTTTTACCCTTTGCGCTGAGCGTTTGAATCAGATTCTTGAAGATGAGCGCCGAGGTGACGTCGAGCCCGGAGAGTGGCTCGTCGAGAACGAGCACATCAGGATTATCCATCAGAGCCGAGATTAGCAGAATGCGCTGGCGCATTCCTTTGGAGTAAGAGCTCAGCGCGACGTGACGATGCGGAAAGAGAGAGAAGAGTTCCAGGAACGATTCAATTTTCGCTTTGATCCGTGCCAGGGGCATTCCGCGCAGTGTGCCGACGAGTTCGAGATATTCGTATCCGGTCAAATAGGGATATAGGTTGGCCTCTTCGGGAACGTAGCCGAGATGTTTGCGGTATCCGACAAGATCGTGCTGAATATTTTTCCCGTGGAAGAGCACCTGGCCGCCGGTAGGTTGCAGCAGTCCGATGAGCATTTTTACACTGGTGCTTTTTCCGGAACCGTTCGGGCCGAGATAACCGAGCACCTGTCCAGGCTCGAGCGAGAAGTCGATGCTCTGCACCGCGAGCACCGAGCCGTAATACTTCGTGAGCCCTTGCGCTTCGAGCATCTGGCACCTCCCTGCGAGCGGACGGACTTCCACCTAATCCCCGGATAAGTCGTTTGACACCAGAGATACAGAAAAAGTTTCCGATAGTAGGGATAACGCCCGTGTTACGTAAGGCCGTGGATATGTTTACGAGCGAAGGATGTGTTCAATATAGAACTTACGCGGAGTTTTCCCCCGGCCTAGCATCGCATTAGCACGTGACGGTTGGCATCGCGGAGTCAAGGTGCACCGTCGGCGCCGGCGAAGCCACGAACGCAGCCTGGGACTGACTGATGGTAGCAGCCGTTAGCGACCGCACGGATTAACTCCCGCAACCGCCAAATCTCCCGAGACCCCTCAAAAGTGCTCAGTAGGTCGAGATGCAGCTCGAAGTGTCGAAAGTCGAGAAGTCACGCCAGCGGTCAAGTTTTCTCCCGATCCTCCTTCTGAACCTTCTCTTGAACTTCATGCTTATGACGTTGGCGCCGAGCGCGAAGGCGCAGATGTCCGCCCTCGAAAACTCCGAAGGCGAAATCTCCGGGACCGTGCTTCTGGCGGCGGACAAACGCCCGGCGAGCCAGGTGGCCGTCAGCCTGAAGTCGCGCGTCGCTGGAGTCTTTCGGACTGTCTTGACGGACTTGGAGGGGCACTTCAAAGTTCAGAATCTGCCTCGAGGCACCTACGAAGTCGCTGTCGAGGAAGAGGGCTACGAGGAGGCGCAGACCAGCGCGCAACTCGACGGTCCCTCCGCAAAGCTTGTGATGTACCTGAAGTCCAGATCGGGACTCATTCGCCAGAACAGGTACACGGTGTCGGTGAGGGAATTGAAAATCCCCCTCAAAGCACAGGATGAGTTGCGGAAAGGTTTGGACCGCGTAGCCAAGAATGATCCTGGCGGAAGTCTGGCCCACTTCCTGAGAGCCACGCAGCTTTCCCCGAGCTATTTCGAGGCTTACTACAATATGGGCGTCGCGCAGATGAAGCTGGGCCACGCGGAGGAAGCGATAACAGCGTTTCAGACTTCCATCGATTTGAGTGGAGGGCGATACGTCCTGGCCGAGTTCGGCTATGGCTATATTCTTTGCCAACAAGGAAAGCCGGACCAGGCGGAGAAAATCGTTCGCCGCGGATTAGAAACTGAGGACGATGCGGCCGAAGGCTACGTCATACTGGGTGAAGCGCTCAGACTGCTCAACCGGCTGGATGAAGCCGAAAAAAGTGAGCGGGAGGCGCTTCTCCGCAATCCAAACAGCGCGGGCGCCTATCTCGTGTTGTCGGATGTTGCGGACGGCAGAGGCGACTACCGCGCGGAGATCCAGCACCTGGATATGTACTTGAAATTGCAGCCGAATGGTCCTGGAACGGAACTCGCCCGCAAAACGCGCGAATGGGCGGAGAGCAAGCTGGCAAAATCCCCACCGCAAAACGGGAGTTCTTTCGGTGGCAGGACTTACCCTGACCCATAGCCGCGGTTTCAGGACCTGTCAGGTTCGATCAAGCTGAGATTCAAGACAAGCACGGCGTGGTGTGCGCGTACGCCGAAATTTAGAAGACTCGGGTTCAGCTCGCAGGCGCGGAGCGTTTGCGCCAGAAATAGTAAGCCGGAAGGCCGAGGGCGAACAGGGCAATGGCGATAGCCAGATTGACGAATTGTTTCGGGTCGAGAATGGCGACGAAGATGGCGTTGCCGACGATGGCCGCAGCGGCCAGGACGAAGAGCAGAGGAGTCCAGGGGTAGCCGGGGACGCGATACGGAATCGCAAGACCTTTGCCGGCGCGGCGCAATGGGAAAATCGCGGCAGCCCCTAAGCCATAGAAAATCCAGCCGATAAAGATGACTCCGCCGATCAGTTCGGCGAATTTCCCGGCGCATGCCAGGACTGCGGACCATGTTCCGAGCGCGACGATAGCGGCAGCGGGCGTCTGGAAGCGCGGATGGACTTCGGCAAGTTTCTTGAAAAAAAGATTGTCGTTGGCCATGGCGTAAAAAACGCGGGGGGCGGTGAGGAGGACACTGTTGGCGGCACTGAACGTGGACACGAGGATGGTGAGGGCGACGATAATCTCCGCTTTGCGGCCGAGGACGACGCCGACGGAGGTAGAGGCGATGGTGTTGCTGGCCGTGGCCCCCGCGGGTCCGAGAGCGAACAGGTAGGCGATCACCGCGATGATGTAAAGGCCTGCGAGCGTGAGCGAGCCAAGCAGGAAAGCGCGCGGGAAGGCCTTTTGCGGGTTGACCACTTCCCCTGCGCTGTAGGTGCCGAACTGCCAGCCTTCATACGCCCAGAGGACGCTGATCATGGCCAGACCAAAGCTGGAGAGGAGGCCGGCACCGTGCTGGGTCGTTCCGAAGGCGGCGGGCAAGTCTCCGGCGTGGGTACCAAGCGAAAGAAGTATGGCGCTGAGGACCACGATGATGCCGACTTTGATGAGCGTGGTCCAGTTTTGCAGGTTCGAGCTTTTGCGCGTGCCCCAGACGTTGACAGCGGTGACAACGGCGATCATCACCACGGAGAGGACCGTTTTTGCCAGTGCGGAAAGGAGGAAGATTTCCGCGAGATGTTCTGTGAAAGCGCGGGCCAGGGCGGCGACGGAGCCGCTGGCGATGACCAGGAAGAGGCACCAGCCATAGAGGAAGGCAGGGATACGGCCGAAACCATCTCGGATGAAGCAGTAGAGGCCTCCAGCTTCGGGGTTGGTGGCGGCGAGTTCGGCGTAGGTGAGGGCGCCGAGGAGGGAAAGGGTGCCTCCTGCGATCCAGACGAGAAGCGAGAAACCCACCGAGCCATTGAGCTGGCGGAGGATCAGGCCGGGCGTGAGGAAGATGCCGGAGCCGATGACCGAGCCGATGAAGAGTAAGAAGAGGTCGCGCAGACGAAGGGTGCGAAGGAGTGGCGGCATTAGGCGGTGCGGACCATGGGTCGCGTGTGCAAGGGGGCATCATATATGGAGTCTGAGGATGGTCAATCGAAAGTTTGTTGGCGACCGTTTCGGTTTCAAGCGGTGGGGCAGGCATTGCGGAGGCGTTTGATCTGGGGGCGGAGGAAGGCGCACGGGCAGGAGTGCCTGTGTTACTCCGGGCAGCTGGCTACCCCCCTCCCCCTTTTTTGTAAGTGCGGAATCTAAAGGACTTAGAGTTCACTGTAAGTCGCTTAAAATGAATAGTTGCAGGAATTTCCTGGAAGTGTTCATTCTAAAGGGGTTGCGCGGCCAGAAAAATCGGTAAAACATGGCAAAACCCGGCATTTGTCGATGCATTCATTCTAAAAGACTTAGATGATAGACGGACGAAATGGGCCCAAAAATTAAAAAGGCGGCAAAGGGTTGCCGCGGTTGAAGTATGTAGAATTCTACGGGCTCCAGTGTAGCATAAAATGAAAAAAAAGCAAGGGCGATTTTGGGATACTGTCAACTCCCTTTTAGAATGTCCACTGTTTTGCCTCGATCAAAATGTCCCCTTAGTGAGGAAGATATCGCTCACGGAAGTGGTGGTTGCCTCTGAGGGCCCAGAGGGGAACATTATCAGTGAGGTTAAAGAGGACAATTTTGGGCAGGTTAGAGGCCGGAGATGGGGGCGGGCATGAAGCTGAGGAGAAAGACGACCAGGGTCAGGAATGCAGAGAAACGGCGCGGAGGGTCGAGTGGGACGGGGTCGTAGAGAGGGGCGATGCGGAGAAAGCGGAGGCCGAGAAGAAGAGCAGCCCAGACGAACCAGCCATACCAGAAGAAGTAGCCGAGGGGGAGAAGGACCAGGGGAAGGAGGAGGGTGGAGAAGCGGTGAAGGCGTGGATTGACGGAACGGAGGATGTGGCCGCCATCAAGCTGGGCAGTGGGGAGGAGGTTAAGAGAGGTGGCGAAGAGGCCGACCCAGGCGGCGCGGCCTATGGGGGGCAGGAGGAGGAAGTGAGGATTGACGCCGGGGTGAAAGAGAACGTCGAGGAAACGGAGGAGGAGCGGAGTGCCGAAGATGACGCTGTTCTGGTTGGGGTCGGGATGAGCGATGCCGGGGACGATGCTCGAATGAAGGACGCCGTAGAGGAGGGCAGGTACCGCGAAGACGAAACCGACTAAGGGGCCGGAGGCGCCAACGTCAAAGAGGGCGCGGGTGGTGCGAATGGGGGAGCGCATGAGGATGAACGCCCCGAACGTGCCGATGAGCGACGGGAATGGAATGAAAAAGGGGTAGCTGGAGCGAATGTGGTGGTGCCGGCAGGCGAAGAAGTGGCCGAGTTCGTGGGCTAGGAGGATGGTTAGGAGGGTGGCGGCGAAAGGGAGGCCGGCGAGAAGGGCGGCAGGGTCTTTATAGAAGAGGGTGAAGGCGCGGAGAAACTCGTCGAGGGAGGCAGCTTGGTCGTTGGCGTAAGCGATGGCGAATTGGGTGCCGGCGGCCAGGCAAGTGCAGAGCGTTAGCAGAAAGAGCGCTACGGCGAGTACGAGCGATTTGAAGGACGGACGGGGAAGAACAGGTACGTAGTAGCGCGCTGGCGGGGAAATAGCGCTCCAGTCCTCTGAAACCGGGAGAGTGTCGACAGAAGGATTTGAAGGCGGTGTGCTCACAAGGAGTTCGGAAGTTCAGAGGAGATTCACAAATACAAGTACAGCATAAGTGGAGGAGTTTGCGCCAGCGACGCGAGAATAGTTTGAGAGACCGAGCGAAAGTGGCCCCTATTTTAGGAGCAGAGCCCGACCCGAGCAGATTTACACCAAATTACGTTGGAGAGATGCGAGGGATTGCGGGGGCCCGTCCTGGCAGCAAAGTCGTTGTGTGGATCGAATGAGAAGAGTACGATGTCGGCACTAGGGTGTAGGTCGGAATCCCCGCAGTACAGGAGTATCGTGACACCCTCCCCCCAGCAGGATAGTTTCCGCGAACTCCAAAACCAAAGGAGTGGTCCGATGAGCCAAACAGGAAAAAGTCATGGAATAGCTGTAGCACGAGGAGCGTATTTGGCGGTGTGTGCGGCGATGCTGCTGTTCGTGGTGGCAGGGCGAGCGCAGGCGCAATCGATGCGTACGCGACACGTGCGCGAAGATGTGGCGAGCGGCAAGGCGCAGTTCCTGAACCACATGTCTGGTGAGCAGTCGCTGCGGCTGGACATTGTTCTTTCGTTGCGGGATCCAGCAGGGCTGGAAGATTTTTTGCGTGAGCTGTACGACTCATCCAGTGCGTCTTACCGGCACTTCCTGACGGTGCAGGAGTTTACGGCGAGGTTTGGGCCGACGCAGGAGGATTACGACGCGGTTGTGAATTATGCGAAAGCGAAGGGATTGGCGGTGGTGGGCGGCACGCGCGATGGGATGGAGGTGCAGGTCGAGGGCTCGGTGGCGAACATCGAGCGGGCGTTCCACGTGGTGATGGGCGTCTACCAGCATCCAACGGAAAATCGGACGTTTTTTGCTCCGGACCGGGAGCCGATGGTGGACTTGCCGTTCCAGCTGTGGCACGTCTCGGGGCTGGATAATTATTCGATACCGCATCCGATGTTTGTGAAGAGGGCCGACTACGCGAAAGCGCACGGCATTAGCGCGGAAGCGGTCGTGGCTCATGCGACTACGGGATCCGGGCCTTCGGCTTCGTTCTTGGGAAGCGACATGCGCGCGGCGTACTACGGAGGAACGGCTTTGACGGGCGCGGGACAGAACCTGGGACTGCTTGAATATTTGGGCACGGACTTGGCCGACTTGAAGACGTATTTCTCGAATGCCGGTCAGACGAACAGCGTGCCAATCACACTGCTCTCGACGGACGGGACAAGCACATCGTGCGTGGATTCGAGAGCGGGCGGAAGCTGCGATGACACGGAACAGACGCTGGACATGACGCAAGCGATCGGCATGGCGCCGGGGCTGGCGAGTCTGGTGATGTACGTCGGATCGACGGATACGGCCATCATCAGCGCGATGACGACGCACAGCCCGCTGCCAACGACCATTGGTTGTTCGTGGGGATGGACACCGGCGGATCCCAGCACGCTGAATCCGTATTTCCAGAAGATGGCGGCGCAGGGGCAGAACTTCTTCGTGGCGTCGGGAGACTCTTCGACCTGGTCGTCGAGGAATGAAGCCTGGCCGGCGGACAATGCGTATGTGGTATCGGTGGGTGGCACGGACCTGGTGACGGCGAGCGCCGGCGGCGCGTGGAAATCCGAGACGGCGTGGGTGGACAGCGGAGGCGGCATCTCGCCGGACTCCATTGCGATTCCATCGTGGCAACAGCTCGCGGGCGTGATTAATTCGAGCAATAAGGGTTCGACGACGTTGCGCAACGGGCCTGATGTTGCTGCGAACGCGAACTTCACGTTTTATGTTTGCGCGGACCAGACGACTTGCACCGCAAACGACTATGGCGGGACCAGCTTTGCAGCGCCGATGTGGGCGGGCTATATTGCGCTGGTCAACCAGCAATTGGCGGCGAACGGAGAGTCGCCAATCGGCTTCATCAACCCGACGATTTATTCGCAGAGTGTAACGTCGAGTTATGGGACGGAATTCCACGACATCACAAGCGGGACGTCCGGCAGCTATTCAGCGGTGACGGGCTACGATCTGGTGACCGGGTGGGGCAGTCCGAACGGGACAGGGCTGATCAATGCGCTGGCGCCGACGTCGACGAGTCCGAACTTCACCATCGCTGGTTCGCCGGGCTCGGTGTCGGTGGTGCAGGGTGGAAACGGCTCATCCACAATTACTACGGCGGTGTCGGGTGGGTTTAATTCGGCGGTCGCGTTGTCAGCGAGCGGCCAACCGGCTGGGGTGACCGTGAGTTTCAGTCCCGCGTCCATCGCGGCACCAGGGGCGGGCAGTTCAACAATGAGCATAGCGGTAGCTTCGACTACCGGGACGGGCACTTACACGATCACTGTGACGGGGACGGGCGGCGGTATAACGCAAACCGCGACGGTCAGCTTGACGGTGACCGCGGTGGCGGCCGGCAACTTCACACTGTCCGCATCGCCGACGAGCTTGACGATCACCCGGTCGTCGCATGGAACAACGACGATCACGATCCAAGCGAGCAACGGCTTCTCCGGCAGCGTTACGCTGTCTGCCAGCGGCTTGGGCAGCGGCGTTACAGCTGCATTCAGCCCGAACCCGGCGACTGGCACAAGCACGCTGACGCTGACAGCAAGCAGTTCTGCGACGACCGGAACGAGAACCGTCACCATTACGGGAGTTTCGGGCTCGCTTACGCACACGACGACGATCAGCCTCAGAGTTCGTCGTTAACCTGTTGCCGAGCAGTAGCGACCTGGAAGCATCCACCGCGTCGCCGGTTTCTTAGCCGGCGACGCGGTTTTTTGTAGCTCCATGCAGAAACACCAGTGATAGCCGGGGGTAAGGGCGAGCATCGATTGGATTTTTGCGGCGCTGCGAAGTGGGCTAAGCTTTCTTGGCGGCTTCGATGCCCTGGAGCTCTTTGCCGGGTTTGAAGCGGACGGCTTTGCCTGGCGGGATGCTGACTTCCTCGCCGGTGCGCGGGTTGCGGCCGATGCCTGTCTTGCGAGGCTTGACACTGAAGACGCCAAAGCGGCGGAGTTCGATGCGCTGGCCGCGGCCGAGAGCTTGTTTGAGAGATTCGAAAACGGTTTCGACGGCTTGCTCGGCTTTGGTGCGGCTGATGAGAGTCTTGGTCACCACCGCATTCACGATATCCAGCTTGATCACACGCCCCTCCTGCTTAAGTTGCAAATGCTAGAGGGTGTGCCGCGGGTTGTCAAGGCGAGATGGGTAAACTACACTGATGCGCTTTCGCACAGGTAAGAGCTAACAGCTCACAGCTAACAGCTTGGGGAAAAAGAAAGGGCGTGTGGTGGGACAGGTTCAAGAGTTCAAAGTTAAAAGTTGAAGGAAGAGGAGTTGAATAAGGGGAGTTCGAAGGCCGAAAGTTTAAAATTTCAACGTTCAATCGAGGAGGCGTGGATGTCGGTAAAGCCAGACCGGTGGATCCGCAAGATGGCGCTGGAACACAAGATGATCGAGCCGTTCACGGACCGCCAAGTGCGAGAAGGGGTGATCAGCTATGGAGTTTCGTCGTACGGCTATGACATCCGGGTGGCGGATGAATTTCAGATTTTCACGAATGTGAATTCGACGATTGTGGATCCCAAGCATTTCGATCCGAGGTCACTGGTTCCATTCAAAGGAGATGCATGCCTGATTCCGCCGAATTCGTTTGCGCTGGCGAGGTCGGTGGAATATTTCCGGATCCCGCGGAATGTCTTGACCATCTGTTTGGGAAAGTCGACGTACGCGCGATGCGGAATTATTGTGAACGTGACGCCGTTCGAACCGGAGTGGGAAGGATTTGTGACGCTGGAGATCAGCAACACCACGCCGTTGCCAGCGAAGATTTATGCGAATGAGGGGCTGTGCCAGGTGCTCTTCTTCGAATCGGATGAAGATTGCGAAGTGAGCTACAAAGATAAAAAGGGTAAGTACCAGGCGCAGAGCGGGATTGTATTGCCGCGGTTGTAAACCTAGGTTTGTAAATTCAGAGTTGCCATTCTAGATATGCGTGGAAATTTGAGTGAGGCGCGTATTGGAGACGGGATAGTTTTGTTCGCGCCAGGCTTCGAGGCCGCCTTCGAGAGGGCGAATCCGAGTGATGCCTTGTTTTCTGAGGAGGAGCGCCACACGGGCGCTCGTGGCTTCGTTTGGTCAAGTGCAATAGAGGATGATTTCGCGATCGTGAGGCAATAGATCGTTTTTCTCCTCGAGCTCCTGAGCGTCCATGCGGAAGGCGCCGGGGATAGTCTCCGGGTCGGCTTCGAAATCCATGGAGTGGCGAAGATCGACGATGACGACGTCTTCGCCGGCGTCGAGCTTTTCCTTGAGCTCCTGGACGCTGATGCGTGCGATGCGAAGCTCGCGCATGAAGCGTTTGCGCGCGAGGAATTTGTAGGCGATGTAGGACGCGAGAATGCCTACGAGAATGACGGCGAGCCAGCCGCCAAGAGAAGCAGCGCGTTCGGCGATGCGCTCGATCTGGCCGCTGAATAGGTAACCAATGCCCAGGAAGGTCCCTCCCCAGAGAACCGAGCCGGCGAAATCGAAAAGCAAAAAGCGCCTCATGCGCATCTGGAAGACGCCAGCCAGCGGCGGGGCGACGGTACTGAGGCCGGGGAGAAACTTGGCAAAGAGCAGGGAACGGGCGCCCTGTTTCGAAAAAATTCCCTCAGTGCGGCGGACACACGAATCGGGCTCGATGGAAATCTTGCAAAGAAATTGAAGGACTTTGATGCCCTTGCGGAGTCCGAGCTGATACCAGAGCGAATCGGCGCAAACGGCGGCAAAGGCGACAACGAATAGGGAAGCAAAAATGTTTAACTGATGAGAACCGGCCAGAGCGCCCGCGGCGAGCAGAAGCGGAAGAGACGGAATAGGCACTCCGGCCTGTTCAGCGAAGACCCAGGCGAGCAGGACGACGTAGCCATGATGGAGCAGAAACTCAAGCGTGCGATGCATGTGCCCGGGATGGGTCCTCTATGGTTGATGTCACCGATTATCGAGAGACGATAGGAGAAGTATGCCCCCAGCGGCCCGACATGACAAATTCGGATAAAGGTTTGCGTGTACGGGGAGCAACCTCGCGGTCGCGCAGCTTTTCCGAGAGAGCGTCCGGATGGCCAGGATAGCCGACAGCCATGGCAGCAATGGGCTCCCAATCTTCGGGAATTTCGAAGGACTGTTTGGCCTTAACCGGATCAAACCCAGCCATTTGGTGAACGGCCAGGCCTCGATGCGTAGCCTCCATGCTGAGCAGGGCCGTGGCCGCGCCGGTGTCGTAGAAAGCGTTGCGATTCGGGGTGCCATTGGCATGAAACTTAAGGCTCGAAACGGCTAGCACGAGTGCGGCAGCCTCTTTGGCCCAACCGGCGTTGAATTCCACGAGGACGCCGAGAGTTTTCGCGAAATTTTCCGGATCGTCCTTTGTAGCGACCAAGTAAGCCCATGGCTGCTCGTTGCTGCTGGAGGGAGCCCAGCGCGCGGCCTCAAACAGGCTGGCGAGAACGGCGGGTTCGATGGGCTTAGCTGCGAAAGCGCGTGGACTCCAGCGATCGCGGATCAGATCGTGGACCGGGAAATTTACGGGAGCGGGCTTGTGCATTGAGGAATTTCCTTTCTTGAAATGCTTCTCTTAGATGAAGGAGAGGGCGTGGATGGTGCAAGGTGGTAGGTGAGAGGCGCACAGAGAAAGAATGGAAGTCGTTGCCGGTAGGGGCGCACCAGGGTGCGCCCCTACAAGCATGAACGATATTAGGCGAGACAGCGAGCGGTCCGTCAGGGCCAGCTACTTCTTTTGAATCATTTCGGCGTCGATCGTGATGGAGATCTCGTCGCCGATCATGGCGGGGCCGTAGGTGATGCCAAAATCCTGGCGAGTGATTTTGGAGCTGGCGTTAACGCCAACGCGTTGATTACCCCAAGGATCCTTGACGGGAGCGGTAGGACCATCGACGTCCAGAACGACTTCTTTTGTGTTTCCGCGAATGGTGAGGTCGCCGATCACCTTGAGCTTGCCGGGAGCCAGTTGCTCGACGCGCTTGGATTTAAATGTAATGGTGGGGAAGTGATCGGCGTCGAAGAAGTGGTCGCTTCTGAGGTCCTTGTCGCGGTCGGGGACGCGAGTGTCAACGGAATTTACGTCGATGGTGACGTCGACGGTGGATTTGGTGATGTCCTTGTCATCCAACTGGATCGTGCCATTTACTTTTGTAAATGCGCCGCGAACCGTGGAGATGGCCAGATGCCTGACGGCAAACTGCGCCGCCGAGTGCGCGGGGTCGATTTGCCAGGTGGAAGTTGCCGCGGCGGCCGGCAGAGACAGGACGGCTGCCAGTCCGGCGGTGACTGCGATGCGGGAGAAGACTTGGCCCATGGGTGTTGCCTCCTTAAGTGAGTGCTGCGTTTAAGCAGATTTGAAGTTTGGTGCGTCTAACATGTTGCGTTTACTCCGGTCCGCGAGCGCGGACTTCCTCCAACAGCTGGGCGAGAGTCTTCAAGCGGGAAGAGGGCAGGTGGAGAAACTGGCGCTTGTGAAGCTCGCGAACAGGCTGATCGAGACTTTTCAAAAGAGCGAGGCCCGCTGAAGTGATGCGGGTTTTGATGACGCGGCGATCGTCCGTCTGGCGTTCACGGGAGATAAGGCTGCGCTTTTCCATGCGGTCGAGGAGGCGAGTCATGTCGGGGTCGTGAGAAATCATGCGTTCACCGATGACGCGGCAAGGGAGGCCATCGGGTTCGGCGCCGCGCAGGATGCGCAGGACATTGTATTGCGTGCCGGTAAGCCCGAGAGGCTTGAGAAGTTGCTCGGCTTCGAGGCCGAGGAAGTCGGCGGTCTTCTGGAGGGAGATGAAGAGGCTGTCCTCGAGGGGAAGAGCGGGATGGGAAGCATTGCGGCGGCTCATGAGACTAAAGTAGTCGTTATCACGACTAATGTCAAGAGGAAATATTTGCGCAGCGGAAGGCTGAAAAGATGCGCCGAGAGGCCGCAAAATCGAATGCTTCAGGGCTTGCGGAGGGGGCGGAGGTGGACTTCGCTAAGGAAGCTTTGCCGGCGTTGGGTGAGGATCATTTCGACGGCGTGGGCGACGTCTTCGGGAGAGAGGAGTTTGGAGGGATCCTTTGAGCCGCGCATGGAAAACTCGGTGGCCACGCTGCCGGGGCAAATGATGCTGACGCGAATGCCGTGCTCGCGGAGGTCTTCCGCCATACAGGCAGACAGGCCCTGGAGGCCCCACTTGGAGGCGCAGTAGATGCCGCCGCCGGCGAAGGCATTGCGGCCCGCAAGAGAGCTGATGTTAATGATGTCGCCCGCGCCGCGCTGGATCATGGAAGGAGCCACGGCGTGCGAGACGAGAAAAACGCTTTTGAGGTTTGTGTTGAGGACGCGATCCCAGTCGGCTTCGGTTTTTTCGTGTGCCGGGCCGAAGAGGCCGATGCCGGCGTTGTTCACGAGGATGGAGATCGGACCAAGGGCGGCCTGGGTTTTGTTCACGAGGGCGGTTACATCAGCGGACAGCGAGACGTCGGCGATTTGCGCGTGGAATGGCGCACCTGCTTTTTTCAGCTCAACTTCGGCAGCAGCGAGCGCTTGCGAATGGCGTCCACAGATGGCCACTCCAGCACCGAGATGGGCAAGGCGGAGCGCGATGGCACGGCCAATGCCGCGGCTGCCGCCGGTGACAAGCGCAACGGCTCCGGCAAGCGGAGAAGCGCCGTGCTCCGATGCATTTACTGTATCTTTTCGAGGCATTTGAATTCTTCCTCTCGCGAGCCACCCATTTTGTGCGAAACTCATCTTAGCATCCAGGAGTCTAAGCAGTTCCCGCGGGGCTTGGGATCCTCGAAGGTGCGTTGGGAACACGGCGAGAAGCTTTCCAGCAAATGCGAGACCTGCAGAATCGCTGAAAACTTTCCTGCGATGACAGCTTGCGGATATACCGGGGCTTTTCCTATAATTCCCAAGTTTTGGAAACACCGCAATAATGATGAGCAAGGGCAGTGCACGAAATACCGGAACAGAAAATTCGGATTTGAAACTTGGGCGAGGAGAGTGGGAATGAGTGGAACACGCAAAGTGGCAGGCCTCGCGATGGTCGCGGCGCTTTGTCTGATTCTGGGGAACGGGCTGAACGCGCTGGCACAGCCACAAGCGCCGGCTGGGGGTGCGCAGGACGCCGGCCAGGGCAAACAACCGTATACGATGGCGGAGTACAACTCGTATCAGGCTTGCGCGGCTGAGAAGGCGCCGGCCACTCAGGTGAAGTGTCTTGATGATTTTGTCTCGAAGTATCCGAATTCCGCTTTGCTGATCTACGTTTATCCGCTCTACGTCCAGGCTTATGGGCAACTCAAGAACTATCAGAAGGTGATCGAGTATTCGGACAAGGTGGTCGGGCTGGGGACGAAGATTGGCGCGGGCGAACAATATCAAGCGCTATACGCCCACTGCTTCGCATATAACGCCCTGAGCGCGGCTCAGCAGGCGGACCCCGCAACCGCGAAGGCGGCAAGAGATGCAGCCGTCGCGGGATTAAAGGCGCTGGACGACGTCAAAAAACCCGACACCATGACAGATGACGCGTTCGCGGCGCAGAAAAAGCAAATTCAGATTTATTTCAATGGAACGGCTGCGCAGGCTTCGGTGAACATAAAGGACTACGCGGGGGCGATTCCGTTCTACAAGGCTGTGCTGGCCTTGAATCCGGACGATGGGGTCACGAGTTATCGGCTGGGGTTGGCGTATGAAGCGCTTACGCCGCCGCAGCACATGGATGCGTTCTGGTCGATAGCGCGCGCGGTGTCAGCGAAGGGCGCAACGGAAGCGCAATCCAAAAAGGTTAAGGATTATCTGCGGAAGCTGATTGTGAATTATCAGCAAGCGGCTTGCGATAACTTGACGGACGCGGAGTTGGCGGAATTGCTGCAGCTTGCGGGCAGTTCGACGGAGCGCCCGGCGAGCTACAACATCCCGAGCAGCGCGGACCTGGATGCGGCGCGGAAGGATATGACCATCGATTCCGTGGTGGACGGACCTGAAGGCCGGTGGCGACAAAGCCAAAGTAACCTGGCTGGCGTCGTGCGGGCTGGAGTTTCCGGGCGTGCCTGGCAAGGTGATTGAAAATGTTCCCGGAGACGTTATCGTGCTCAAGGTAGCCTTCGTGACCAGCGATGCGGAATTCGATGCCGCGACGGTCGCGAATATGGAAGTGAAAGTCGCTGGCCAGCCGGAAGTATCGCGGGTGGAGAAGGACAGCGCGATTCACTTTACCGGGACGCTCGTCTCTTACGATCCTGATCCGGCGTTCATGCTGCACTGGGAAAAGGGCAAGGTGAACGACGACGATATTCCGAAGGAGAAGGCTGCGCCGAAGAAGACAGTACACAAGAGACCTTCGGGCAAGTCGAGCAACTAGTTCAACCGGATACAAAGTAGAAACGGCTCTTTGGTTTTGCCAGAGAGCCGTTTTTCTTTTTGCGCGGCAGATTCTGATCCATGCGCCCAAGCGCGCGTCTGGGCGAAGGGGGCGGAGCAATCCCCGCTCCTACATATCGCGACGGGAAGTTGGGTTCAGCGGGAGCGGTGGTTGCCGGATGCGAGCTTGTACTCGTCGATTTTGCGGCTGAGCGTGTTGCGATGAATGCCGAGGACCTGCGCGGCGCGGGACTGGTTGCCGTTGGCGCGGTCCAGAACACGCTTGATGAAACGTTTCTCAAACTCGCCGACCGCTTCATCGAACAGAATGCCCCGGTCCACCATTTGAATGACAAGCCCCTCGAGTTGATCTTTCACGATCGCACGCTCCGCACAATATTTTCAGTTTGGTCTGAGCCGGTTCGCTGCTATTCGCCAAGTTCGCGCCCAGCCAGGATGTGATACGCCTCCCGGTATTTGGCACGCGTGGCGGCGACGACTTCGGGCGGAAGCTCCGGGCCGGGCGGGGTTTTGGGCCACCGGATTCGCTCGAGGTAATCGCGCACAAATTGTTTGTCGAAGGAGGGTTGAGGTCCGCCGGGCTGGTATCGCGCGGCGGGCCAGAAGCGGGAGGAGTCAGGAGTGAGCGCTTCGTCGATCCACATCAGGGAGTTGACGGCGTTGGGAGAGCCGAGAGTGCTGTTGAGAAGGCCGAACTCGAACTTGGTGTCGGCGAGGATAACTCCGCGTGGCTCGGCGTAGGCGGCGGCGCGGCGGTAAATTTCGATGCTGACGTTGCGGACGCGCTCGGCGAGCTCGCCGCCAATGAGGGACGCGGCTTGTTCAAAAGAAATATTTTCGTCGTGGCCGGTCGCGGCTTTGGTAGCGGGCGTGAAAATTGGCTCAGGCAGGCGATCAGACTCGCGAAGTCCTGCGGGAAGCGCGATGCCACAGATTTTTCCATTGGTTTGGTAATCTTTCCAGCCGGAGCCGGAGACGTAGCCACGCACGACGCACTCGATGGGAAGAGGCAGAGTTTTGCGCACGACCATGGAGCGGCCGTCGAGTTCCTCGCGGAAGGCGTTGAAAGCGGCAGGGAAATCCGTGGCGCTGAGGACGTGATTGGGGATGACGTCTCCGAGTAAGTCGAACCAGAAAAGAGAGAGCTGCGTGAGGACGCGGCCCTTGTCTGGAATAGGGGTGGGCAGAATCACATCGAACGCGGAGAGCCGGTCCGTGGCGACGATGAGGAGCTTATCGCCAAGATCGTAGATGTCGCGGACCTTCCCGCGTGCTGCGGGTGTGAGGCCGGCAAAATGCGTCTCTTGGATGATGCGCGTCACGGAACTGGCAGCCACGAAAAAGTTTCTCCCCAAAGGTGCTGAGCATTCTAGCGCAGCAGTTCGTCGAGGGAAAGCGGCGCATGGAGGAAATTTTCGGAAAACTATGCCGCAAGAAATTTATTTTTCGCGTACCTAAGACGAACAGCCAAGCGGTTCCGTTTTGAAAATCTGCTCCCAGTGGGCGCCGTCTTTCGTTCTGCGGAAGATCACGTAACGATGGGACTGCGTTTCCAGGGAGACTAGCTTTGCTACGACTTCATCCTGGCCGTTTCCAAACAAGTCGGCGTGGTCGACGAGACGGAGGACCTGTTCATCCGTTTCGCTCTCGGAAAGATGAATCCAGGTCAGCTCTGGCAACAGCTTTTCGCCGGGCTGGCTTGCGATGAAGAACAGATGGTGGATGAGGTCGTCGTTGTCGCCGGTTTCCAGTGAGAACGAGCCGATCAGACTGGATAGCGGCGAAGGCGCGAGATACGTGCGCGTGACATATTCAGCCCGGACTTTGGGCAGGAGAGTTTCGGGGACCCCGTGCTGGCTGAAGATCTCGTGGGCGAGGGCGAGTGCCGCTGCGCGCTGCTCGCCGGTTGCTGGTTCGCGTGAGGCCACGCGAAAGTCGCCGGGCTGCGTGTTAGTGGCCAGAGCGCGGACCTGGCCGCGAATTTTCTGCGCGCCCGAGTAGAGGAAGCTCGCGCTAGCCGCGCTTCGATTCGGCTCTCCGACTTGGCCTTCGCCGACAGAGGCACCGCCGAAGAGCAAGTCATATTTTCTGCCGGGCTGCAGATACCTGGCCGAGAAATCCTCGGGAGGTTGCTCGTAGGATACGCAACTGGTCTGAACGGGCGTGAGTTCGTTTTCGTCAACGGTAGCGACGGGTTCGAGGCGAAGCTGACCGCGTGGCTGCTCCTCAACGGCAAGCCAGACCCGATCGTCGACTGTAGAGTCGTTCTGCGCTGCCTTCTCCGGTGAGTTTTGTCCGGGAAGAAAAATGGCGGCAAGAAATAGGAAAACAAATGCGGCGCAGGTCCGCAGAACTGCAGAGTGCATGGGATTGTCTCGATTTCTCCGCCGCGAATCGAGATTCTAACACGAATCCAGGGGTGCTGAGTCTGGGCGCCTATCTGTCTTTCGGGCGCATTGCGGAAGGCTTCTGCTTGAGCAATCTCACCACGGCTGCCAAACCAGCAACAAGGGCAATTGCCATCGCCAGGATTTGCAGAAGAGAAGAAGTTCCATACATAAATGACCTCTTTTGAAGCTTAGGACTTGGTTTCCGTCCCGTCGCGGAATCCTTCTGTCATTTTGACAAAGACGGCAAATCCAGTGCTAACCAAAGCAAGAACGATGTTAAAAGTAGTAAACCATTTTCTGTGGCTCGCGTCGAGAGCTTTGCCGCTCTCAAGCTGGTGAGAGAGCGCGGCGTACTGATAAGAGGCCACTACGACAAATAGAGTAGCACAGATGGCCATAAGGAAAGGGAACTCTCCGAGCGAGTCCTCATGGGCTAACTCCGCGAGTGTTGCCGCCCAGACCGCGATTGTGTAAACGAACCAGGCAGGGGAGGGGAAAATGTCATCATAGCCGATTGACCCAAGAGAATCGCCGCGCTGCAAAACATCGAGAATGATAGGCAAAGCAGCGAAGGCAAAAGTGGCAATCGCGTAAATTAGTAATCGTCTTGAGCGTTTTGGTGGCATGCCAGTCAGTGCGATGCTAGCGTATCTGTCCCTTAGAAAATGATTAAAGGGCTCGGCGGGCAAATAAAACCCGGAGAATCTACCATGGATTCGGGAGTAATGAAACTGGTAAGTAGTCGTAGTCATATCCCAGACTCTTCTATGCGGCGGAGGCGGCCTTTTGTTTCTGCGCGGGGGCTTCGTCGCCTTCCCAGCGGACGCTGACCAATTTGGAGACGCCGGGCTCCTGCATAGTGACGCCGTAAAGGACGGAGCCGGTTTCCATAGTTTTGCGGTTGTGCGTGACGATGATGAATTGGGTTTGGCCGCTCATGTCGCCGACGAGGCGGGTGAAGCGTCCAACGTTGGCTTCGTCGAGCGGCGCGTCGACTTCGTCGAGGATGCAGAAAGGGCTCGGCTGATAGCGGAAGATGGCGATGAGCAGCGCGAGAGCGGTCATGGCTTTTTCGCCGCCCGAAAGCAGGAGAACGTTTTGCATGCGCTTGCCGGGAGGCGAAGCAACTACATCGATGCCGGCGTCGCCGGAGCTGTCGGGCTCGGTTAAACGCATCTCCGCCATGCCGCCGCCAAAGATGGTGTGGAACGCTTCGGAGAAATTGGCGTTGATGGCGTTGAAGGCCTGCTCAAATTTTTCACGGGAGACCAGGTCGAGCTCGGCGATGGCTTGCTGCGTGTCGGCGATGGATTTGAGCAGGTCGTCTCGCTCGCGCGTGAGGAACGTGAAGCGCTGCTCGCACTCGTTGAATTCTTCGAGAGCCATCATGTTGACGGGGCCCATCGCTTCGATGCGTTGCTTCATTTCGCGATAGTTCGTTTCCGCGGCAGCGAGCTCTTCGCCGGTCATGAACGCGGCTTCCGTGGCGATCAGATCTTCGGGCTGCGCATTAACTTCCGTCATGCAGGTCTCGCGCAGATGTTGGCGGTCTGAATCATTGCGCGCGCGGTCGACTTCCGCGTGGCCGCGCTGTTCGCGAAGCTCCTGAAGCGATTGCCGTCCCATGCGCAGATGATCTTCCATCTGCGTGAGGTGCGTGCGGCCGGCGTCCCACTCCTGTTCAAGCTGGCGCTGGCGAACTTCGAGCCTGAGTTTTTCGCCGCGCAGGCCTTCGAGTTGCTGCGTGAGCTCATCGCTTTGTCTGGTTAGAGCCGCGGTTTCATCCCAAATCGAAGTTTCCTGCTGCAGCAGAGCGGTTTCGCGCCGGTCGAGTTCCGCGCGCTCTTCCTTCAAGCGGCCCGCAAGCGCTTCGGCGGCGGTGAGCCGTTCGTTCAGAGCGGCAAGGCCGGCGCGGGCGGCGGCGAGGTCGTTCTGCTCGTTCTGAACCGAGCCGCGAAGCTGCGCGAGCTGTTCGACGAGCCGCGTACTCTCGGTTTCCGCTTCAGCTCGGCTGACCGCCGCGGCGGCATGCTGATGCTTCGCGCGTTCAGCGCGGAGCTTCGCGTCTTCGCATTCTTTTCGAAGGCGTGAGAGCTCATTCTGGCAAACAGTGAGTTCGAGGCCGAGCCGCGCGAGTTCGCTCTGCATGTGCTCGTGACGGTGGGTGGCTGAGAAAACGTTGCGTTCCGCCGCGCGCTGCTGCGCGGTGATTTGTTCGAGAGATTGTTCGGCTTCGCGCAACTCCGTGCTCACTTGCGTCAGCGCCGCTTGCGCTTCGCCCATTTCGTGCTCGAGTTGCAGGACTTCCGCGTCGAGCGCGCGCAGCTCGCGCTTCATGCCGAGCGGGCCCGCTTCATCCGCGCGTCCACCGCTGACCATGCGCCCTTGATAGCAAGTGCCGTCGGGCGCGACGAAAGCGAATTGAGGATTGTCGCGGGCAAGCTTCTCCGCGGACGCGGCGCCATCGGTCAGATAGGCGGAGCGCAGCCGCGGAAGAAACTGCTTGGCCGCCGCGCCCAAGGGATCGCGAAAGCTCACGAGCTTGTCGAGGCGTGAAATCACGCCGTCCTCGATGTGGAAATTAATGATGGGTTCGTATTCGGCAAGGCGCAAATTGCGCAGCGAATCCACGAAAAAAGTGGCTCGGCCGCCGACTTCATCGCGCAGAAGGGAAACGCCCGCGCGAGCGTGGTCGTAGGTCTCGACGACTACATATTCGAGTTCGTCGCGAAGGTACTGTTCGATGGCGACTTCGTGCTGTTCTTCGACTTCGGCATAATCCGCAAGCACACCGACAGCATGAAAGTTCTGGCCGCCTCCACGTTCGTTGGCAGCGAAGAGTTTTTGCACGGCGTCGGCGGTGTAGGAGCGGTCGTTCAGAATTTGCGTCAGTGTGGCGTGGCGCGCGCGAACTCCCGAGAGGGAATCGCGCAGCACATCGGCCTTTTGCGTCGTGGCTTCACGCTGCTGGCGCAGCTCTGCGATGCGCGCTTGAAGCGCGGTCGCGTTCTGAGTCAGAGCGCTGAGCTGGCCGCTGGCGGCTTCCCAGTCATAAGCGGCCTGATCGGCTTCGTCACGAATGCGAATGGAAGTCTCGAGCAGTTCATGCTCGTTTGCCTCGCGTTTACGAAGCCCTTCCTGGTGATGCACCAGGGCTTCTTCCGCCTGCTTCTGTTCTCCGTGCAGACGAAGCAAGCTCTCCCCGGCTTCCGAAGCCGAGCGGCGCAATGCCTCGATGCGAGTTTCCGACTCCCGAATCTGATTCGCGCGCGATTCGGCTTGGGTGGCGAGTTCTTCCACGCTTCCGGAGAGAACACCGGATTCCTCGCGCAGTGAAGTCACAGCCAACTGCTGCGCCGTGCTCCGGGATTCCCACTCCAACGCTTGTACCGCGGCTTCTGCCATTTCCGCAGAGACTTGCGTGCGCCGCGCGCCCAGCTCCGTCGCGCGCTGTTGGTTGAACGCGATACGATTCTCCGTGCGATCGACTTCCAGCGCCGTGGCGTTCAGCACATTCTGGTTCTGGCGAATCTCGGCGTCGAGTTCGTAGATCCGCTGATTCAGGCGGTCTTGCTCGCCTTCCTGCTGCTGAATCGTCTGGGCGTGCTGCGTTTCCGCGGCCGTAAGTTCAGAAAGCTGCTTGCCGATGCGCTCCGCTTCCGTGTCCAGCTCGCGCGCTTTTCCCGCGAGCATCTGGCGAACGATGCCGCGCATCTGGTCGCGAATTTCGGCGTAACGCCGCGCTTTGGAAGCCTGGCGTTTCAGGGAGCCAAGCTGTTTTTCCACTTCAACGACGATATCGTTCACGCGCGAGAGATTAAGCTTCGAGGATTCCAGCTTCGCTTCCGCAAGGCGCTTCTTGGTCTTGAATTTCGTTACGCCGGCAGCCTCTTCAATGATGGCGCGCCGCTCCATCGGTTTTGTGGAAAGAATCAGGCCGATGCGCCCCTGTTCGATGATGGCGTAGGAATCGGGCCCGAGGCCGACACCCATAAACATTTCCTGAATGTCGCGGAGTCGCCCAATGCGGCCATTGATCAAATATTCGCTCTGCCCAGAGCGGTACAACCGGCGCGTGACCACGACTTCGCCGGGCTTGGTGGCCAGTATGGGCTTGTCGGCGCCCTTCTTGCGGCGTTTGCCCTTCAGGAACTCGGACGGGGAGGCGGAACTGTCCTCGGGTTGTGCGGAAGGGTCCTGTGCTCCAGCGGCTTCTAGCAGCGATTCGGGGGCCGACGCGGGGGTAAGCGAAAGAATCTGTACGTTCGGATCGTCCGTAGCGGTTACGTCACTTTGCACGACTGGACCGGCCGTTGCGGAGCCGTCCACCGGGTCTGCGCCGCCATCCATCGCCGCGCCTTCGAGGACAAACCGGGCGGCTTCCGCCAACTCCGCGTCCTCCATGGTGATGGTCACCTCCGCCATGCCCAAAGGCGGCCGCTTGGTAGTCCCGTTAAAAATGCAATCGGCCATGCGCTCGGCGCGAAGGGACTTGTGGCTCTGTTCGCCCAGCACCCAAGAGATGGCATCCACCACGTTGGATTTGCCGCAGCCATTCGGCCCGACGATGCAGGTCGTCCCCGAGCCGCTGAAGGTGACCACTGTGCGGTCACAAAACGACTTAAAGCCAACGATTTCCACTTTTCGTAACTTAAGCAAGATGTCCCCTTTTTGTCGTCCACAGCTTCGCGGCAGTACTCGCCGCTTGCCACTTGGCGCTTGCTCCTAACCCGTTCTGCCTTGCCAACTCTTCAAAAGCATGCAAATCCACTGAAAGTATCGCGAGCACGGCAGGGGCCGGAGTCAAAATACGCGTAGAGAGACGACGCTTTGTTCCTCGAGGGGAGGGTCTTTCGAGCGATAAGTCGACCGGATTGCGGTCGCTTAGACAAACGTATGGCAGGTTCTCAGTCAGAGGCCCAGCCGCCTGGCGCATGGATGGCGGTACGGGAAAAAAGACTACCATGACGATTATCGAGTGTAAAGCCCTACCCCACAGATAGTGCCGGATTGGGACGGACCACAATCCAGCAGGCTCCGATAGGGCTGCCGTTGGGTACGTGTCTTTCCCGGCAACGGCTATCCACTTTGTAACCAAAGCCTTGTTTGTTCCGCCCAGCCTCTAAGAATCCCCTTATCATGCCAATAAGCAGAAAGCGAACGGCCGGGCGCAACTTGGGGGCGTCTCCACGTGAAAAAACTGCGATTTCTCGTTTCGCTGATCACCAAAAACAATGACTTCCAGTCTCAGCAGGCGGCGGTGGCGGAAACAGCCGCGCGCGAACTAGGAATCGATCTCGATATTGTGTACGCCGACGGCGACACCATTACGCAAAGCACGCAAATCCTCAAAACTATCCAGGCTCATCACACGCTGCGGCCGGACGGCATTCTTGTCGAGCCCGCCGGTGGGACCGGACTGCCGCAAGTCGCCAAGGCAGCCATCGAAGCGGGTGTTGCCTGGGGACTTCTCAACCGCGAGGCGGAATATATCTCAGAATTGCGGCGAGGCTCCAAAATTCCCAGCTTTATAGTGACCAGCGATCACACGGAAATCGGGAGAATTCAGGCGCGGCAGTTGGCTGCGTTGCTGCCCGAGGGCGGCGCGATTTTGCAAATACTTGGCCCGACAGAAAGCGCTACGGTAAAAGATCGCAAGGCGGGTTTCGATGCGGTGTGCCTGAAAACCCTGCGCATTACCCTGCTGCGAGGCAAATGGACGGAAGAGAGCGGCTACCGCAGCGTGGCCACCTGGCTGAAATTGGGAGGTTCGAGCAAGGCGGGGATCTTAGCCATCGCCGCACAGAACGATGCGATGGCGATGGGTGCGCGCAAAGCGTTTGAGGAGCTTAGCACCGAACAAGAGCGGGCAAGATGGCTGAGCCTGCCGTTCCTTGGTTGCGATGGATTGCCGAAGACGGGGCAAGCCTGGGTTCGCTCCGGCTCACTGGCGGCCACGGTCGTTGCGCCCCCGATGGCTGGACAAGCCGTTCAGCTCATGGCCAACGCACTGCGCAAAAATACGGCCGTGCCGGAGCGCACCGTAACCCTGCTGGAATCTTATCCACCGATTGGGAAACTTACGAAACGCCCGAGTCTCCAAACCGTCGGCAGCCGGTAACAAAGTGTTCAGATTTTAGCGGGGCAACGCGTCTTCCTCGCCCATCCGGCCCGCAGCAGTTCGCAGCTACTTCATGTGCGCGTCATACCAAGCGAGGATGCGATTAAGCCGGTCAAGCAGGTGCTTCTCTTCGCGCAAACCGTGCGGCTCTCGCGGGTAAAGAACAAGTTCGGATTCCACGCCATAGTGTTTTAACCCGCGATAGAGCTCCTGACTTTGCCCCAGCGGATCGGTCGTGTCGGCCTCGCCCTGCAGAATCAGCGTCGGTCTCTTCGCATTCTTGAGCTGCGTGAAAGGCGAGCTATTCAAGTAGTTCACGAGGTTGTCAGACTCGTAGGGAACGCCGTAGAACCATTCATCGTAGGAGGGATGTTCTTCGGTTCCATACTCGGAAATTAAATTGGACAGACCCGCGCCGGAGACCGCCGCTTTGAAATCGTTCGTTTGCGTCACGGCCCACTCCGCCATATAACCGCCGTACGACCATCCGCCAATGCCAAGTTTCGTCGGGTCCGCGATTCCTCGATCGATGAGATCCTTTACGCCTGACATCACGTCCTTGAAGTCGCCGCCGCCCCAATCTCCGCGATTCAGCTCCATAAATTTCTGACCGTAGCCAGCAGAGCCGCGGATGTTGGGATAAAAAACCGCATAGCCGCGCGCCGCAAGGAGCTGGCCCCACACTTCGATCGAATCCTGCCAATTGCCCGTCGGTCCGCCATGAATCAGGGCGATGAGCGGCAGTTTCGCTTTTGGGTCGGCTCCAGCGGGTTTCAACAGGGCCGCTTCGATCTCAAGACCGTCGAAGGATTTGTATTTGTAAAATTCCGGCGTGCCAAGCGTGAACTGTTTCCACGAGTCGTTGAAGTGAGAAACCTGTTGCGGCGGATTCTGTTGATCCCACAGCCAGAGCTCCTGAGGCGCCGTCGCGGTCTGTCCAACGAAAAGCACTTCGCCTGAGTCAGAAACCGCAAAAGCGTTCACATTCCCGGCTGGTGGATTCGCGGGATTCTTGCTCATGCCTTCGGGCGAAAAACCAACCAGTTTGTTTCGAAAACCATCCTCGTGAAGCGCGAGCAGCGCGCCATCCTTCATCCAGCGATGCTCGAAGACGGCGCGATCGAGACTCGCCCCCGTAAGATTTCGCGTGGCGCGTTTGCTGACGTCCAGAAGCATAAGGTCGTGCGGCGAAGGCCCATCCACGCGGCAGCCCACGAAACTGATGGTCGCTCCGTCTGGTGAAACGCGCAGGTCGCCGAACGGTCCATGCGGCGCGTACAGCAACTTGCGAGAGCCATCCGAAACAGCAATCGAAAAAATGCGGTGCGTTTCCTGATCGGATTCCGGATGATCCGTGGCGCTGACGACAAGGCGGTCGCCCGCGGGCATCCAAGCTAGCTCACTCATTTCCCACTTGGAATCCGTCAATGCCTTGGGTTCTCCTCCAGCCAACACGAGCAGCCAGAGCCGCGGCTGCTTGTCGTCTTTATCGACGACACGCGCATCATCCTTATCTTTTTCCTTCTTTTCTTCGGCATCGCTCTTGGCATCGGGCGCAAGAAACGCGATTTGCTTGCCGTCGGGTGACCAGGCAAAACTTCGAACGCTGCGCTTTCCCTTGGTTAACGCCGCGGCCTCTCCGCCATCCGTGCGCATTACGTAGATCTGCTGCTGATCGTCACGATTCGAGAGAAACGCGAGCTGCTTCCCATCGGGAGACCAGCGCGGCGAACTCTCATCCTTCGCGGAAAATGTGAATTGGCGGACGACTCCCGATTTTTTCTCATAGAGCCAGATATGCCGCGCGCGCCGCTCGGTCTTCGGCGGCTCCGTAAGAACGAATGCCACGCGCGACCCATCCGGCGAAAATTGCAAATCGGAAATCGAGCGCAGATTAAGGGCCGCTTCCGGAGTGAGCAGCTTGGCCGCATCCGCAGCCGTCTTCTCCTGCGCCCCACTTGTCGTGGCCAGCACTAACATCCCGAGAAGTCCACACCACAAAAGGAAGCGCTTCATCGTTGCACCTCTCCCCTGAGAACTTAGGACTGTATCCATGGATGCGAATACCGTCAATTAGGACTCTCTGGGTCGCACATCCCATGCGCAGTCCAATACATTGCGCCCCGTTCTTCATTGCGGCTGTCCAGAAGCCTCGGATACAATTTGACGTTTATCTCTGGCGCAAAACGCCGTCCGGGCCGCGATGCACGAAATACGCTTTCACAATACACTGGGCGGAAAGATCGAAGCTTTCACGCCGCAGAAGGGCAACGAAGTCCGCATGTACACGTGCGGGCCGACTGTCTATGACTACGCGCACATCGGCAATTACCGCACCTTCGTCTTCCAAGACATTCTCCGGCGCTTCCTGAAACTCCGTGGCTACCAGATGAATCACGTCATGAACCTGACCGACGTGGACGACCGCATCATCGCCAACGCGGCCGCGGCCGGCGTGAGCATTCGCGACTATACGGAAAAGTACGCGCAGGCTTTTTTCGACGATTGCAAAACGTTGAGCATCGAGGCGCCGGAGCACTGGATTCGCGCCACCGACCATATCGACGACATGGTCAAGCTCATCCAGCGCCTGCAGGAAAAGACCTATACCTATCCCAGCGAGGGCTCGATTTATTACCGCATCGCGAAGTTTCCGCACTACGGCCAGCTCTCGAATATTGACGTCGCGGGAATTCAGGCAGGCGCGCGCGTCGATGTCGACCGCTATGAAAAAGAGAGCGCTCGCGATTTCGCGCTTTGGAAGGCACCGAAACCCGGCGAGCATTTCTGGGAGACGCCCATAGGCAAAGGCCGCCCTGGCTGGCACATCGAATGCTCCGCCATGGCCATGAAGTACCTCGGCGAAACACTGGACATTCATACCGGCGGCATCGATCTGGCCTTTCCCCATCACGAAAACGAGATTGCCCAAAGCGAGGGCGCGACAGGAAAGCCCTTCGTGCGCTACTGGATGCACGCCGAGCATCTTCTCGTCGAGGGCGAGAAGATGTCCAAGTCTCTCGGCAATTTCTTCACGTTGCGCGATCTATTTGCAAAAGGCTACAAACCCTCGGCGCTGCGTTTTGCTCTGGCCAGCGTGCCATACCGCAAGCAGCTCAATTTCACGTTTGACGGCCTCCAGCAAGCGGCAAGCTCTGTCGAGCGCTTGCGCAATTTCGCCGCTCGGCTGGCCCAAGGGAAATTTCCCCCCGGAAAGCAGAAAGGCATGGCCGAACGAGTAGCGGAAGCCACGGACGAGTTCGATGCCGGCCTCTCCGACGACTTGAACACTGCCCGCGCTTTAGCTGCGGCCTTCGATCTCCTCCGCGAAACCAACATCTCCATCGATAAAGGCGACTTCCGCCAGGGAGATGTCGCTGCAGTTCAGGACTTCCTCGCGAACTTCGATCGCGTCTTCGCCATTATGGAAGACAATGACGGGGAAAAGCTCCGTGCACTCGGTTTTGGCCCCGCGGAAACCGGCCCCAGCGACGCCGAAATCGAAAAACTTATCGCCGATCGCCAGGCCGCACGCCAGCGCCGCGACTTTGCCGCCTCTGACCGTATCCGCAAAGAACTCGCGGATCGTGGTATACTTATTGAAGATGCAAAGGATGGCAGCGTCCGTTGGAAACGCAAATGAAACTCTCTAACCTCTATCGAATTCCGGCCAATTTCTCTCCGGCCGAGCTGCGTCCCAACCTCTTCGGCGTAGACTAAGGAAACCTCTCTCCTGGCAGGGCGCTCACGCAGTACAGGTGTACGCACACAACCTGCTTTGCGGTAGCCACTCCACATTCACCGCTGACCATTTTCCCCAGGAGGAAGAGATGATTGCCACAACGGAAACGAAACTACCAAAGCTGCTTACCGCTCTGCCCGGACCCAACGCCCGGCGCGTCGTCGAGAGCGACAGCAAGTTCATGTCGCCGTCCTATACGCGGGATTATCCGCTCGTCGCCAAGCTCGGCCACGGCGCGATTGTCGAAGACGTGGATGGCAACGCATTTTTGGATTTTGCCGCAGGCATTGCCGTTTGCTCGACAGGCCACTGTCATCCCAAAGTTGTCGCCGCCATTCAGCAGCAAGCCGCCGAACTCATTCACATGTCCGGCACGGATTTTTATTACGAGAGCATGCCGCTCCTTGCCGAACGCCTCGTAAACACGCTCTCCGGCGCCGCACCGAAAAAGGCTTTCTTCACCAACTCCGGTGCTGAAGCCGTTGAGGGCGCCATCAAGCTCGCGCGTTACGCCACCAAGCGCGACAAAATGATTGCGTTCTACGGCTGCTTCCACGGCCGCACCATGGGCGCGCTTTCGCTGACCGCCTCGAAATCCACCCAGCGCAAGGGTTTCGGCGCTTTGCTCTCAGGCGTCGAGCACATTCCTTTTCCGTACGCCTATCGCTGCGCCCTCGGCCACACCTCGGAAACCTGCGGCGCGGAAATCCTCGAGATTCTCGAACAGCAAATTTTCAAGCGCCTCTTTGATCCCGAGGAAGTCGCCGGCATCATCATCGAGCCCATTCAGGGCGAAGGCGGCTACGTCGTTGCGCCAAACTTCTTCTTGCAAGAGCTGCAACGCATTTGCCGCAAGCACGGCATCATGCTCATCGCGGACGAAGTCCAATCCGGCATGGGCCGCACCGGAAAATGGTGGGCACATCAATTTGCCGGCATTGAGCCGGACATTATCTGCAGCGCCAAAGGCATCGCCAGCGGTATGCCGCTCGGCGCGTTCTTTGCGCCGGCCAGCATCATGAATTGGAAGCCTGGCTCGCACGGAACAACGTTTGGCGGAAATCCAGTCTGCATCGCGGCCGCTCTGGCAACCACCGATCTGATCGAGAGCCAATATCTCGAAAATGCCGGACGTATGGGCGAATATCTTTTTGCTCGCCTGGCTGATTGGACGAAAAAATTCAAAATCGTCGGCGATGTTCGTGGACGCGGTTTGATGATCGGCATCGAAATCGTCCGCGATCAGCGCACCAAGGAAAAAGCTGCTGATTTGCGCAACGCAATCGTCGATCTCGCGTTCCACAAGGGACTTTGCATCCTCGGCGCGGGCGAGAACACCGTTCGCTTGTCTCCCCCGCTTCTCATCGACGAAGAACAAGCCGACTTCGCCGTTCGTACCCTCGAAGAGTGCATCCGCGAAGCCGAAACAAAAATCTAACTCGCTCTATCACGCACTACCGCAACGCTGTAGGGGCGGGGCTTGCCCCGCCCTCCGCGCTTGCACTTGTCAAACACTCCAACCTGCGGCCTGGAAATTCCAATTCTGTGATTACCACAAAAGATACGTGGCATTCACGGGAATTTTGTTTATACTTCGGCCCGAGACCGCTCCACTCCACGGTACACCGATGCCGATCGTCTCTCGATTGATTTTCCTGGCCGTCCATTGGGCCGCGCGAAAAGGCCTGCGCGACGCCGAAGCTCCTGCGCCTGGGGCCAAAAAGCATGTCGCCCGCCGCACTGGCATTCGCGGCGAAACCTACGCCTACTGGTACCTCCGCCGCCACGGCTACGTTTTCGTCGCCCGCAATTTCACGCCTCGCGCCTCCAAAGGCGAAATCGATATGGTCGGCTACGACGGCAAAACGCTTGCCTTCGTCGAAGTCCGCACGCGCACCGTCCGCGACGAAATGTCCGCCCTTCCGGAATTAAGCGTCACCCCTGGCAAGCAGCACCTCCTCGCCCGCACCGCCCAACACTTTCTCGCCGAACGCCGCGTCCGCGAGTGCCCCTGCCGCTTCGACGTCGTCGCTATCGACAACTCCCCCGGCAAGCACCCGGTCGTACGCCTGCATAAAGACGCCTTCAGCCCCCAAATGTAAACTTCCACAGGAAAATACCGCGCTACGCCTTTTCAGCGCCGCCAGACGCGGTACAATCGAAACCCAGGGGCTCGCACCGCGCTTAATTCTTGGCCCCATGTCGAGGAGGTTTGCTTTGCCGGAGTTGCGAAAAGATCCGATTACTGGCCGCTGGGTAATCATTTCCACTGAACGTGGAAAACGCCCTAACGATTTTCTACGCGAGAGCGTCACGCCTCTCCCCAACGGCAAGACTTGCCCCTTCTGCCCCGGCCACGAAGCCAAGACCCCGCCGGAAATTCTCGTCTATGGCCGCAGCAACGGAGGAGCAAACACGGCGGGCTGGACCGTTCGCGTCGTGCCCAACAAATTTCCCGCGCTCGGCATTGAGGGCGATCTCGACCGCGAGGGCGAAGGCCTCTTTGACAAAATGAACGGCGTTGGCGCCCACGAAGTCATCGTCGAAACCCCCGATCACACGGCTACTCTCGCATCCTTGCCGGACCGCGCCATCGAAGATGTCCTCTGGGCCTATCGCGACCGCATGCTCGACCTCAAAAACGACAAAAGGTTTCGCTACGTCTTGATCTTCAAAAATCACGGCGAAGCCGCCGGCGCTTCCGTCGAGCACACGCACTCGCAATTGATCGCTCTGCCCATCGTTCCGCGGCGCGTCCGCGAAGAAGTGGACAGCGGCTGGCACTACTACGACGAAAAAGAACGCTGCATCTTCTGCGACATCATCCGCCAGGAACGCGACACCGGCGAACGCGTCATCGGCGAAAACGATCACTTCATCACGCTGGCGCCCTACGCCCCGCGTTTCCCTTTTGAAATGTGGCTGCTGCCCAAAGTCCACGCGTCTTCCTACGAAAACAACCAGAGCACCATGTACGCCAGCCTCGCGCGCATGTTGAAGGACACTTTGATCCGCCTCGACGCCGTCCTCGACCGGCCTGCCTACAACTTCATGATCCACACTTCGCCCATCGGCGAAGAGATCAACGACCACTATCACTGGCACATCGAAATCATCCCCAAGCTCACCAAAGTCGCCGGTTTCGAATGGGGCACCGGCTTTTACATCAACCCGACACCGCCCGAAGAATCCGCGCGTTTCCTGCGCGAAGCCAAAGTCATTTCGCCACTGACTCCCGCCAAAAAATAGCGCGCATCCCGCGCGCGACGTGTAATCAGTCCTTGCGCGCCGGCAGTCCCTCCAGGCTGCCCCTTCCCGGGCCGCGCTAATAATTTTGCTATACTTAGCAGTTTGGCGCGGTACCCAAGTGGCCCAAGGGAGAGGTCTGCAAAACCTCCATTCGTGGGTTCGAATCCCACCCGCGCCTCCAATTTTTCCCCGGCCTTTCCTCTAACACTTCACACTATTTTCTGTCATTTTGCCGGTTCCACGACTTGCACATGGTGATGTTCCAGCAAATCGCCCGTCGCGTGATCCACCTGCGTAACCGCTAGTTGAAAATTCACCTGAGACTGAATCAGGTTTAGCTCCGCTTGCGCGAGCTGGGTCTGCGCATCCAGAACGAAGAAAATCTGTTCCGTACCCAATTCATACTTTCGTTCATCCGCGTGTAGCGTCTCTTTCGCCAGATCCACCGCTACTTTCGCCGCTTCCATCCCGAGCTTGGCTGCCTCCAGCGAATGCACTGCCGTCGTAACTTCCAGCTCGATGCTCTGATTCGTCTCTCTTTCCTGATATTGGTCGTGACGCCGGCTCACTAGCGAATCGGCGAGATTCGCCTCCGCGCTATGATTTTTCACCGGCAGCGTCAACGAAAGGCTCCCGCCATACGCTGGATACGCAAAACGAAACGACTGGCTCAAACTGGTGCCTAGCCCCGCGTTACCGCCGCCGGCTTCATTGATGTTTAGGCCGTTGCCCCAGTAAAAACCAGAGAGCTCCAAGTCCGGCTTGAGCCCGTTGTGGGCCAGCCGGATGCTCAATTCATCGACGGCTATCTGTTGGTGCACCGCTTCCAACTCCGGCCGGTTCGCGATCGCACGCGTCATCGCCGTCGGAATGTCCACGTTCTGCAATTCACCGACGGGGTCCGGCCGATCGGTCATCTCAAGATCGAGCACGCGCGTAGCCGGATCCAGGTCCGCGCCGATCCCTTGCCGGAATTGATCTTCGGCTTGCTTGAGTGCGTACTCCGCTTGAATTAAACCTACTCGCCGCGACGCCACCTGCGATTCCGAGCGATAAATATCCAGCGGCGGCAACGCCCCCAGGCTCAGCGCCTTCTTATCGTGCTCGTAACTTTTCTGCGCCTCGTCCAGCGATTTCTGCTGCACCGATAGATTTTCCCGCGCCAGCACCACGTTCCAGTAATTTCCCACAATCTGCAGAATCACGTTGTTCACTTCCGCCACAAACGACGCGTGCGCCTGCTTCAGGTTGCGCTGCGCGATTAAAACCGGCGCTCGGTTGGGAAAGAGTCCGCGGTTTCGCAAAAGCGGCTGCGTCACTGTGAATTCCAGCGTCGTCGAAAGCGATGGATTCAGAAAATTAAACGAGCTATTCGTTGAGCTCTTGTCCGCGATAAACGAACCTTGAAAGTTCGTCCCCGTCTGGAACGTCTGCGAATATCCAATCTGCGTCTGCTGCGTCAAAACATTCAGGACGGATGCGCCCTGCAATTGCGTTGAAGTCAGCGTCTTGGCCCGCTGATCGCTGAAACTCGACGTCAGCAACGGATCAAACGGCGCATATGACCGCCGAAGATTGTTCTCCGCATATTCGATCTGCGAGTAGCTCAGATGAATGTCAGTGTTGTTGGCAAGCGCCAGACGAATGCTGTCGTCCAACGTAAGCACCAGCTTTCCATTCGCCACGTGATCCTGCAACCCTTGTGGCGGAAGCAAAGGCGCCGCAGGTTTCTGCCGCCCGCTAATTCCCAACACTCTCTCCAGGGGCGAAGAGTTTTGCGCTCTCGCAAATCCTCCGCACGCCGCAATAAACAAGATCGCCATAACGAACGAGCGCACCACTCTCATCGACCACCCCCACCCTCATTTTTTGATCGTGAACCTCGACTATTCGTACCGAATGGCCTCGACAGGATCGAGCCGCGCCGCCTTCAACGCCGGATAAATCCCGAATATCAATCCCACTGAAATCGAAACCACGAAGGCCAGCAAAATCGAGCTGATCGTAACCACCGTCGACCACCCCGCCAGCCATGCAATCAGTTGCGACATCGCAAACCCCAGCACCACGCCCAGCAGTCCCCCTGCGAAGGAAATCAGCGTCGCCTCGATCACAAACTGCCGGATGATGTCCCATCGCCTCGCGCCAATCGCCCGCCGCACCCCAATCTCCCGCGTACGCTCCAGAATCGCCGCCAGCATGATGTTCATGATGCCGATGCCGCCCACCAATAGAGAAATTGACGCAATCGCCACCATCACAGTGTTAAAAAGTTGCTCCGTCCGTTTCTGCTGCGCTAACAATTCCGCGGGCACGATCACGCTGAAATCGCCTGCATCGTGATGTGAAGAATTCAGAATCCCGCGCACCACTTCCGCATCTGTCACGCTCGTATCCACCGACGCGAGATGCAAGTACATGCCGTCGATTTCATCCTTCAGCCAGCTTTGCGAATCCTCGAGCCGGTACAACACGGAATTCAGCGGCGCGTACACCAGATTATTCATGTCCTCGGTGCGCACGCCGGAGACGTCCGATTCAGGCGCCAGTTGCGGCCCCGCGATTCCAATCACGTGGCACCACATTTCGTTCAGTTTGATGTACTCTCCCACCGCTTGCGCCGCGCCAAACAGACTGTCTTTCGCCGCCGCTCCCAATACGCACACCGGCGCGGAAGCCGCATTATCCGAAGCGTCGAAAAATCTCCCCTCCGTCACGCGCAGATGCCCAATTTCCAGATAGCTCGGTTCCACTCCGTAAACCACCGGCGCATCCTGCTGCGGCTTGGGAAGAATTTTCGTCGGAGTGAACCGCTTCCGCGGTGTGGCGTCCGCAATACTCGGCATATTCGCACGAATGATCTTGTAGTCGCTTAGCGTCAAACCAGGCGAGTTTTTTCTGACTTTCTGCAGCTCCTGTTCGTTGCGCGCCTCCTTCGCTTCCACGATTAAGTTACGCACGCCCAACTGCTCGATGAACGCCATCACCTTCTGCTGTGCGCCAGCGCCGATCGAGAGCATCGCCACCACCGCCGCCACGCCAAAAATCATTCCCAACATCGTCAGCAGCGAGCGCAGCTTATGGCTGGCCAAATTTTCGAAGCCAAAGGCCAAATCAGGCAGCCACTGTTCCGGCGATCTTGGTTGAACCATCGAAGGGGGTTTCATCACCGTCCCATTCGCTTCAATTGCCGCTCGCGCCCAGGCTCGGCTCCGCGCTTCCGCTTTCCTTCGGCTTCCCGGAGCGCTTCTTGTCCGGGTTCACCAGCGCCACCACCGTTCCTACCTGCACGCCTTCCAGAATCGCGCGTCCCTCGCTCAGCGCACGCACTTTCACTTCCTGCATTTCGAATCCCCGCCCGCGCTCGCAATACACGATCTTCTTTCCGTCATGTTCGAACACCGCTTCCGCCGGAAGCGAGACGGCCTTCGTCAGGTGATCGCCCAGGATGCTCATTTGCGCTTCGAAGCCCGGCCGCAGGCGCGGGTCGGCGCGGTCGATCTGAATAGCCACATCGAATTTATGTTTGGCGTTATCGTCCCAGAACTCGCGCGCCGTCGCTCCTCCCACCGTTCGTACTTTCCCGCTGAACGTCTCCCCCGGAAGCGCATCCACCGTGATATCCACGGACTGTCCCGTCTTGATATTCGTGCGATCCGTCTCGCCGACCTGCGCCGAAATCTCCAGCTTCGAGCTGTCGATCACTTCCGCAATCGAACTGCCTGGGTTCACCTGATCCCCGACGTGATAATCCGGAAGCGTCATCCCATCCATAAAAAATCCTCCGGTGGAATCCCGGTTGCCGTGGATCACCATCAGCCCATCGATGGGAGACGTAATCCTCATATTCTTGATGTTGAGTTCCGCGCGATCCATCGCCAACTGCGCCTTGTGATGTTTCTCCTGGCTGATCGCCAGCGCCGCATCGTTGGACGCTCCATGCGACTTGATGTCTTGTTCCAGCTGTACCAAAGCGCGCTTGGCTTCATCGAGCGCGAGAACGTTTTTCTGCCCGTCGATCGGGCTCAAAATTTCGTTTTTGCTGACCTCGAGTTCCGCTTTGCGCACCGCGTATTTTGCTTTCAGCAGCGCCGTCCGATCTTCCGCCGTCTGCACCGCCGCATCCGCTTTGGCTTTGACGATTTCCTGGTCTGCTTGCTCCAGGTCGCTGCGGTTCTGCGCCAGGTTGTACTCCTGCTGGCTGGGGTCAAACTCCAGAACGACCTCTCCCGCATGCACATGCGCCCCGGCGGCCGCCAACTGGACGATCTGTAAAGTTCCTCCGGCGATTGGTGGCGCAGAAATGCCGCGCGACTGCTCCGTGTGCAAAGCGCCCTTGGTGAACACTTTGAGCTGCAAATCCACTTCCTTCACGGTGGCCGTGGGGATTTCCCCATCGCTCGCCATCACCGTGCTCTGTTTGCACGCGATACCGCTTGCTCCCAGCGCCAGTGCCAGTAGAAGTGCTGTTCCACCCGTTCTTCTTTTGCGCAATTTCGAGCTCCTACTTTGCCAGTGTCGGATCTTTCAGAGCGAGGCGCTCGCCGGCTTGCAATCCCTTTGCGATCAACGCTTCATCGCCGCTTTGCCGCGATACTTCCACGGGAGTTTCTTCAAACTTCGATCCCCGTCGCACGTACGCAACCGTTCGCCCCGCTTTTCGAAAGAGAGCATTCGTCGGAATCACGATTCCATCGGGCACACGGGCCACCGCGATGCGGACCGTCGCCCCCATTCCAGGCGCCAGCCGCGGATCGCTGCCCGACAATCCTAGGTCGACTGCAAAATTTCGCGGCACCGGCCATCCTGCGCCGAAATCCAGACTCGCTGTAGGGCTGATGGTATCGAGATGCGCGTCAAAATTGCGATCCGGAAGAGCATCCAGACGAACGCTCGCCGTCTGCCCCAATTTCAGTTGCCCTCGTTCCGCTTCTTCCACGCGCGCGGAGATTTTGAGCGCCGAGCCATCGGGAAGTTCCGCAATCGCCGCGCCAGGCCACGCCCTGTCTCCCGGTTTAAACGTCGTCGGGCTGCCCTGTGGCTGCCAGTGATTCTGCAGCGCCACCACGCCATCCAGCGGCGCCCGGAGAGTGAGCGAGTCCAGGGCACGCTGATCCAACTCCACCTGGAAGGCTGCCTGGTCGTGCTTCTGCTGCTTGCTTCCCAAGTCGGAAACCGCTGCCGCGCGATCCGCTTTTAGCTTAGCTTCCATCTCTTTCTGTTTCTGTTCCGCATCCGCAAGCTTCAACTTGGCTTGCTCGCCTTCGATCGCGGAAAGGATCTCCTGCTTGCTCGCGTCCATCCGCGCTTTCTCGGTGTCATACTTCGCGGTCATCTCGTCCGTCACGTCTTGCTCTTCCTTCAGCTTCGCCGCTGCCCGCGCCTGCTGTATTTCCGCCTCCGCGGATTTCACCGCCGACTGATCTTCCGCCAGCTTTTGCCTGACCGTGGTCGCGTCAAACTCGACCAGAAAATCGCCCTTCTTTACTTTCGCCGCGTTGTCCACAAGCCGCAAAATCTGCAAGTCTCCGGCCCCGTACGGCGCGGCAATCACCGCCGAGCGAATCGCTTTCACCTCGCCTTTAATTTCCAGATAATCCACGAACTCCTTGCGCTTCACATCGGCCATCGGAAAATTCACCGCCGACCGTGCCAGCCGGAACGCCCCGAACACCAGCCCGCCGATCACCAGAAGAGCTGCGCCAGCCAGCACTTTCTTTCTGGATTTCCACGTCTTACTTCCGCCGCTCATGGCTGCTCCGCCGCCGGCGCATCTTGCACCGCGTCCCGCCGAACCACATCGCCTTCCGACAATCCGGATTCCACTACCGCATTCAGGTCATTCCGCCGCCCGATTTTTACCGTACGTTTCTCAAAACCACTTGAATTTTGGAGCCACACGAAGGAGTGCCCCGATTCCGTTCCGATACTCTGGTATGGAACCACCAGCACGTTGTTATCTGTCCCAAGATCCAGGTCCATTGCTGCGGAAAGGTCCGGCAAAAGCCTCGGGTCGTTGCCTTGCACCAGAAAACGCGCGGTAAACGAGCGCACCATCTCCGTAAATTGTCCCGTGTGTCCGAGCGGAGAGAGTTCATCGAGCACCGCCGGAAGCGTCATCCCCGGATACGCATCCAAATGCATCTGCGCTTGCTGCCCCGGATGAATTTTCAAAAGATCCACCTGGTTCAGTTCCACGCGCACTTCCATCCGCGATGGATCGACCACCTGAAGAAACGGCACTCCGGGCCGCACCTGGTCTCCTTGCTGCACGGTACCCATCCGCCCGCCCAGCCAAATCGTGTTGTAAACAACTACTCCCGCCATGGGCGAGTGCACCGTCATCTTTGCCGCGTTGGCCAAAGCGTAGCGCATCGATTCCTTCGCGCGATCCCGCTGAATTTCCAGAATCTTTATCGCCGCTTTTGCGGCTGCGCGCTTCAACTGGTAGGTTTCCTTCAGTTGTTTGAGCGTGGCTTGCGCTTCATCCACCGCTTCCTGATTCTTTTCCGCGTCGATCCGCGAGACAACCTCATTCCTTTGAATCTCGAGCTGCGCCCGCTTCAATTCATCCTCGGCCTGCTTCATCGCCGTGTCGTCCTTGGCACGCGCGATGTCCTCATCCGTCTGTTTCTGCGCCACCTGGCTCACTAGGTTCTCGTAAGTGCTTTTTTTGTCGAGGTAGTCTTTCGTCTGTGCTTGTGGATCGAATTCCACCAGGAGGTCTCCGCTCTTGACATGCGTGCCAGCTGGCGCAAGCTTCGTAACGACCATCGAGCCGACTTGCGCACCCTCCAACCTCGGCGCCAGCACGATGAAAGAACGCGAAGCCTGCGTCGTGCCGTTCAGGCGTAGCGTCTGAGAGAGGCTCTTTCTCTCGACTTTTACGACCGGTTCGTTGCGGTCGGCTAAAGAACGTCCTTGCCGGAAATGCAAAAAAAGAAAGGGGATAGCCACAAGAAGCAATACAGTAGCGATACGAAGAAGAAGAGCCTTGAGCTTGCCGCGGGGTTGGGATGTTTGGCCCATAACCTCTATATGACTCAAAAAGCTAGGGAGTGTTAGCCCGTCAAGCTAGATTCTTGGAACGCGAATCCACCGAATTGGTTGTTTCCGAAAACGCGACATTTGTTACAGTCTGGCAACAGCAAGTCTATCCCACTGCAAGAAGAACGGCACTGCTCAATATGCATTGTGTTCACGTTATCCACGCGAAAGCTGATTCCCCTGATGTTCTGAGCCGCGGGCGGCAGCGCAAATCTAGCGAACCGTGATGCGATGTTCATCGACCAGTGCTAGAATTTCCGCTCTCTGAGGAACTCTACTTTTATAGGCAACGAAGACCCGATTCGGCCAGCCATACTTTAGGAGGTTAAGATCAACGTGAAATCGAGCGCCGGCGTTACCACCATTTCTCTCGCAAGTTGTGCGCTGCTCTCTCTTTCCTTGATAGCGCGATCTCCAGCGCAAAATCCATCGTTTCATGACGCGCCGCCTGCTACCAAACAACAGAAAAATCCCTTTGAAGGCCAGCACCCTGCCTCGGCTAAGGCAGACTATGCCCGTAACTGCGCTTCCTGTCATGGGCCGAACGGGGAAGGCACGGGAAACATTCCGGCCCTGGCTACGGGCAAGGCACAAAACGCCAGCGACGGCGAACTTTTTTGGTACATCACGAAGGGCGATTTGAACAACGGCATGCCGCCGTGGTCGAGTCTGCCGGAAGAACAGAGATGGCAGATCATCAACTACCTTCGTGTGCTTGGCAGCCTCAAACCCGGCTCGCCGCGCGTGCCGCTTTCCGCCGATGAAGCTGTGGCGACCGCCAACAACGCGCCGCCGCCCAAGGCGCCCTTCACGGACTATCGTTATGAAAAACCGGGCACTGTGCGAAAGATTACATTGAAGGACTTGCCGGAGCCGCTGGCCACGGCCTCATCTGGAAATGGTCCGCAACTCGTGCCGCGCCCCAAGGATGCCTGGCCACAAGTTTTGCCGGGCTTCAAAGTGGAGCTTTATGCTTCTGGACTCGACGAGCCGCGTCTGATTCGCACCGCTCCGAATGGTGATTTTTTCGTCGCCGAAAGCCACAGCGGCAGCATTCTGGTTTTTCGAGGAGTTACCGCCGACGGCAAAGCCGCACAAATGGAAACCTTTGCCACCGGATTGAAGCGTCCGTTTGGGATTAATTTTTATCCTCCAGGCCCCGACCCACAGTGGGTCTACGTGGGCAACACGGACTCGGTGGTGCGTTTCCCGTATCACAATGGCGACATGCAGGCGCGCGGCTCCCCGGAGCACATTGCCGATGTTCCTTCCGGCGCCGGCCACTGGACGCGGGACATTCAGTTTTCACCGGACGGCAAGAGAATGTTCGTGTCTGTCGGCTCGGCCTCGAATATCGATGATCCTGATACGACGCCGACGGAAAAGAATCGCGCCGACGTTCTGGAGTTCAATCCCGATGGATCCGCGTTCCGAATTTTTGCCTACGGCATCCGGAACTGCGTTGGCCTGGCAGTGAATCCGAAGACCAGCGAGCTATGGTGCTCGGTGAACGAGCGCGACGCGCTGGGCGACAATCTCGTTCCCGATTACATCACGCACGTGCAAGCGGGCGGATTTTATGGCTGGCCGTGGTGGTACATGGGCGGGCACCAGGATCCGCGGCACGAAGGCAAGCATCTCGAGCTGAAAGACAAGGTCATCACGCCGGACGTTATCCTTAATCCGCACAATGCCTCGTTGGAGCTGACTTTTTACAACGGCAAACAGTTTCCGGCGGAATACCAGGGGGACATTTTTGCCGCCGAGCATGGTTCGTGGAACCGCGCGGTGCGCGTGGGGTACGAAGTGATTCGCGTGCCGTTGCATCAGACGGGCCAGGCCACCGGTGAGTACGAAGATTTCATGACGGGGTTCGTCGTGGACAATGGCCACGTATGGGGCCGCCCGGTGGGCGTGACGGTCGCTCCCGATGGGTCGCTGCTGGTTACAGATGATGGATCGAAGTCGATCTGGCGGGTAAGCTACATCGGGAAGTGAACCTGGTGGACGACAGCTGACGACACCGGTAGCCCGAAGTCTGGTTAACCATAACGACCGCCTCCCCCCTGGTTTTTTTGTAAGTGTTGATTCTAAAGGATTGGGCGCTCCTGCAAGCCGTATGGAATCAATATTTGCGGGGCGTGCTGGAAGTGTTGATTCCAGTGGGGTTACAAGAGACATTATCGGACGCATTTTGGGGAATGAGAAGCGATGGGAATGGGACTGAGGGGTGGACTGGGCCGGTAAGACTATCATGGGCCATTGTAGCATGGAATGTGATTACTGTCAAGGACAATAATTAGTGAGTACTGTTCGAATGAGACGGGCGGAAGTCGAGTGAATGGAAGGAGATGGCGGAAGTTTTTGAGTTTGGTGAGACGGGTTTGGACAATGAATGGTAGGCAGGGGACAGGGAAGCCGATCCGGGGGTGGCGGCTTGCGGGGGACGAAGAGCCCGTTGATAGGGCTCCCGGGGCGAGTGGAGGCAGCGCGGGGGGCGGAAGGCGCAACTAATGGTTCGAGGAAGCGCAGTTTGTTTGTGCAATAATTGGCGAGGATTCAACTATTCCTATGGCTGCCCCAGCCAAACAGCCATCTTTGCAGGTGCGTGCGCGCCCTAAGGCGTGGCTGCGCTTTGCCGTTTCGGCGGTCTTTCCGTTATGGGTTCTGCTCGCAGGTTCCGCGCAGGCACAGATTACGCAGGGGATTGGCGGTCAGAGCGACGGCCCCACCTCCGTTCAAGGCAGGGTTCTCAACCGGGCGACGCACGAACCCATCAGCCGCGCGCTGGTGTTTTCTCAGGACCAGCGCTACGCGATGCTGACGGATGATCGCGGGCGATTCGAGTTTAAATTTCCACCGCAGGTGCCGGAGCCAAAAGAAGAACAGACCGCGCCGCCGGACGTGAGTTTTTATCGCGCGCGCCAGCTTCGAATGATCCAAAACGCCAGACCCAATTTTTTCAGCGCCCGCAAGCCTGGATTTCTGCAGAACAACAGTAGCCCCTCCGCCCAGCTCGCCGGGGCAAACCAGTCCGACATCGTGATTTATCTTGATCCGGAATCTTTGATAGTGGGAACTGTGAACCTTCCGGGTTCCGAAGGCGACATGCGAATCCAGGTGTCGCTCTACGGCCGCCAAATCGTAGAAGGTCAGGAGCATTGGCAACAATTACGAACCTTTACCGCGTGGGCGGATGGAGAATTTCGATTCAGCGAGCTAGAGGCCGGGACGTACAAAGTGGGGACCAACGAACTGCTCGACAGGAATCCAACGTTTAACGCTCCGGGAGGACCGCTTTTTGGGTTTGCGCCGATTTTTTATCCGGGAGTCTCGGATTTCGGATCGGCAGCCACGATCGCGCTCGCGGCAGGAGCGACGGTGCAGGTGAACCTGTCGCCAGCCCGGCATGAATATTACCCCGTGAAAATTCCGGTGGTGAATGGCGGCGATGGACGTTCGATGGGCGTGACCATTTATCCGCTAGGACATCCTGGGCCTGGCTATTCGCTCGGATACAACTCCGGCGAACAGGTGATTCAAGGGACGCTGCCGGACGGTAACTACACGCTGGAAGTCAGTTCACAAGGGCCGTCGGGTTCGACAGGGTCGCTGAACTTTTCGGTGCAGGGCGGACCACGCGAAGGGCCCGCGATCAACCTCGTGCCAAACGCATCCTTGTCCGTAGTGGTGAAGGAAGAGCTCAAATCGGGGCAGAGCGTATTTGGGGATAACTCTGGTGGGGATGTGGAAGGGCCACCGATTGGAGATGGGCAGCGACAGAGATATGCCAACGTCCAGGTTGTGCTGACGTCGGCGGAGGAGTTTGGCTCGGCGGAGACAGTGATTTCAGAGCCAGCCCAAGACACGCAGGAACACACGCTGAACATTCCCAATATTCGACCGGGGCGATATCGGGTGCATGTGCAGAGCGGAGTGGGATATGCAGCCTCGGTTGTTTACGGTGGCAGAAATCTTTTGCGGCAACCTCTGGTTGTCGGAGTGGGCGGATCGAGCCAGCCGATTGAGGTGACGCTGCGCGATGATGGAGCGGAGGTGGATGGCAAGGTAGAAGGATCCGGGGAGGGGCAAGTCTATTTCGTCCCTCTGGATGAAAGTTCCGGGGAATTCCGAGAAGGGCAGAGTATGCCCGATGGATCATTTGACGTGGCGCAGGTCCCCCCAGGCACCTATCTGGTGTTGGCGTTTGTCGGTCAGCACAGCGCACTGGCTTATACCGATGCAGAATTGATGCGAAAACTCGAGTCCAAAGGGCAAGTGATTCATCTCGAAGCTGGGCAGAAGGCGCACTTGAGTCTGAAACCCTCCGGGGATGGGGATTCGCAATGAGTTTTAGTTTGCGCATGGGCTGGATGGGTTTGGCCTTGGCTGGATTGGCGCTAGCGCGGCCTGGCGGAAGAAACGCAGGAGGGGGCCAAACTCAGGCGGTGCAAGCGGCCTCGCAGGCCGGACAGACCTTCAAGATCGCGGGAACGGTTGTAAACGCGATGACGGGCGCGCCACTTTCGCAAGCGCGCATCTCGATAGCCGATGCGCAAGACCGAAGCAAGCCGAGTTGGATGATTACGTCCGAGGACGGGCATTTTGAATTTTCACATCTGAAGGCGGGGAAATATTCCCTGCAGGGAGTAAAGCGTGGATTTATTTCCGCGGCGTACGAGCAGCATGAGCGGTACTCGACGGCCATTGTGACGGGGCAGGAGTTCGCTACCGAAAGCCTGGTGCTCCGGCTAACCCCGATGGCGCTGATTACGGGGCATGTGACGGATGAGTTCGGCGATCCAGTCCGGAGCGCAAGCGTCGCTTTATATTACGAGAGCCACGGCGGAGGGATGACGCGGGTCATCCGCTACTCGAATTCAACGAGTGATGACCGCGGATTTTACGACTTCTCGCTGCTGCGCCCGGGCAAATACTATGTTTCGGTGACTGCAAAGCCGTGGTACGCAATTCATCCCACGAACACGCTTGACGCGGGAAACGGCGTGGCGGCACAGGTTTCTCCGGTGTTGGATGTGGCCTATCCCACGACGTATTACAACGGCGCCACGGAAACGGACAGCGCCACTCCGATAGAGGTGAAGGGCGGCGATCAACTGGAAATCGATGTGCATGTGAACCCGGTGCCCGCGTTGCACTTGCTGTTTCGAATCCCTACGGACGCCCAGGGCAATATGACTCGCTTCCAGATGCCGGTGGTGGAAAAGCGTGTGTTCGATACGGAAAACTATGTGCAGACGGAAGGGATGATGCCAGTGGCGCCGGGGGTGTTCGAGATGACTGGAATTCCGCCCGGAAGGTACACGGTGAAGGTTAAGAATGCAGACTCGGGGCAATTGCAACTATCCTCGGACGTCGATCTGGTGCAGAACGGGCAAGAGTTGAACGGATCTCGTGGCGAAGCGCTGGGCGGCGTGAAGGTGACAATCAAAATGCCCGGAGATGAACCACTGCCGAAGCAATACGGCGTGGGATTGCAGGATGCGCGGCACCGAATGGTGGCTTACAAGCAGGGTGATCCTACGGGACAATTTTCGTTTGAGGATTTGGCGCCGGGCAAGTACGCGATATTAGTTGGGTCGCAAGCAAAACCATATTCCGTTGTGAAAGTGACTTCGCCGGCGGGAGATTCGTGGGGACACGACGTGAATATTGCAGCGGGAGCGACTGGCGAAGTGACAGCTACGCTGTCCGCGGGGGTCGTCCGGATCGAAGGGGTGGTGCAAAAGAAAGATAAAAAGATTGCCGGGGTCATGGTGGCGCTGGTGCCGAATGATCCTGTGGCGCATATGGATCTGTTCCGGAGGGATCAAAGCGACTTCGACGGGACGTTTGTGTTGCAGGGAGTGATTCCCGGCGCGTACACGATTGTGGCGGTGGAAGATGCCTGGGGCCTTGAGTGGCTGCAGCCCAGCGTGCTGGCGCGATATGTGCAACATGGACAGAATATTTCGGTTGGCGATTTCATGAATGGAACGTTGCACTTGCCGGAACCGATCGAAGTACAGCCGCACTGAGCGGGAATGGCTTGTGTGAATAAGCTTAGGGAGCGAACGCTTGGTCTCTGAACGCGCGCGTGGCGGGAGTGTGGCTAGGGGTTAGAAGCAGTCGCGGTGTCAAAGGCTTGCAAGACTTGCTGGGGGCGAGCGCGGACGCGAAAATCCTCGGTGAGATTCACCCAGCGGACCTTTCCGGTCGAGTCGATTAGAAATTCAGCGGGGCGGGAAATATCGGCGCCGTCGACGCCGGCGTGCGGATGGACGAGGTCCCAGTGGCGAATGACGTCGTCGTGGGCGTCGGAGAGAATCGGGAACGTGTAGCCGGCGGACTGGCGGAGGTGCTCGGACTCTTGCGGAGTGTCAACGCTAATGGCGATGACACGGATTTTGCGGGCGTTGAAATCGGGAAGGCGCGCTTCGAAACTCCGTAACTCGGAGTTGCAGAACGGTCACCAGTAGCCGCGGTAGAAGATGAGGACGACGGCGGCGGTTTTGGGTGAGGCAGCGCCCGCGGCGGGCTGGAGGCCGGCGGGGAAGGGAGATTGCAACAGATTCGAAAGCGTGACGGCGTTGCCGGTCGAATCGGGCAGCGTGAAATCGGGCGCGAGTTGGCCGACCTGCGGAGAGCCGTGGGACGCGGGAAGTTTTTTCGTCAGGGCAAAAATTCCGTATAGAAAAAATCCTATAAGAAAAACGCCGAGAACTCCCAGGATGCTTCCGAAGATTTTTCCGCGATAGGCGTCGGGGCGGCGAAAGGCGCGGAGGATTCCGGTGACTAACAAAAACAAAGCGACTGCGATCAGGAGGAGATTGACCCAGGGGAAATCCCGCGTGATGGGGAAGCGAACGAAAAAAGTGGGGTAGCTGACGAGGGCCGCGAGGCACAGGACAAAGCCGGCCCAGATGCGTAGATTCCAGCTTCGCTTCATGTGAGGGCGACTCCGGTGCGGTCATCGTATCAGATCAGATGCATGGTGCGGAGTTCCATTACTCTGGCGGAAGAAGTCAGGGACATGTCTCCTTAGCCGTTCCTCAGACATGATATTCTCAGACTTAATGAGCATTGCAGGAAGGTGAACATGCGAGAACTCGACCGCATCACACAGGACCCGGCTGAAAATACTGGTAGACATCAAAAAGACAGCCGACCTGTGAAACGTTTTGGCTTGACTATTGGGCGTCGCGGTTGGTGATGGAGACGCGGAATTGGGGCTTGGCTTTTTCGGCGGGATCGATTTCGTAGGTTTGGGAGGTTTTGGCGGGGTCGTAATCGCGCCAGAGCCAGATCATTTGTTCGGGAAACTCGGCGGCGCCGTGGGCGGAGTTGTGGGTGCCTTTGCCGAAACTGAAATGGAAGTCGTAGTTTTTTAGTTTGAGGGCGTTGGCGAGGCGGATGTTTGCCAGCGGCCAACTGCCGTATTTTTCCAACTCCAAGTCTTCGGAACCGTCTTGCAGCCAGACGCGAAGGTTGCGATGCGGTTCGTGCAGGACTTTTTCGGGAAAGTCCTGGCCACCGTCAGCGACAGCGGGATCTTCTTTCCATTGAATGCTGGTGAAACTGCCGATCCAGGAGATGACGCGGCTGAATTGATCGGGCATCTGCCAGGCGGCGTTGAAGGAGCAGATGCCGCCGGAGGAGAGGCCAGTGATGGCGCGGCTGTAGGCGTCCTTGCGAATGTTGTATTTGGATTCGACTTCGGCGAGGACTTCGAGATGGAGAAAGCGGGCGTAGCGGTCGCTTACGGTGTCGTAGAGTGTGCTGCGCATGGAGTCCTTGAGGGTGCGCTGCCATTCATCGGAATATTTTTTCACGAGATTGTAGGTGGGCGTGCCGGGGGAACTTTCGATGTCGCCGGGATTGATGAAGACGGCGATCATCACGGGGATTTTTTTCTGTGCGATTAAGTTGTCGATGACGTTGAGGGCGGGATTTTTGCCGTCGCGATCGAGATACCACTCGCCGTCCTGGAAGACCATGAGGGCGGCGGGAGTGTGTGGGTCGTATTGCGCGGGAACGTAAATCCAATAGTCGCTCTTCATGCCGTCGTAAATTTTGCTGGTGTGGGAGAGTTTGGGAGAGAGAGTGCCGGAGGGGACGCCGGGTCGTTGATAGGAGAGAGGAGTGAAGGCGGGGAGATCGAGGCGGCCGCCGAATTTTGCGCCGTTGATGAGGTAGGAGAAGTTGTGGAGCTTGCCGACGGGCTCGACGTGGGCGGAGGCGAACCAGAGATTGGATGCGGGGAGATTTTGCATTTGCGGACCGGGGGCGGCGTCGATGAGGAGAGAGGGTTTCGACGAGGTTTCGATGGCGAAGAAAAAATCGGGGCCGTGGGCGATCCAGGCGGTGCCGTCTTTAAGTTCCTTGGCGTCGAGTGTGGTGGTGATGGCGTCTTTGAGGGCAGGGCTGTTGGATTTGGCGAGCTCGATGAGTTGTGGGGCGGTGGATTTTTCGGCAGCGACGGCGGAAGCGGTGAACAGAGAGGCCAGAATGATTGTGAGTACAAACGCGTTTTTACGACGCATACGGAAGCACCCCTTGTTAAATTCCCCGCAAGTTACAGATTGAGGCAGAAAGCCGGGAGGTATGGTAACGCGGAGTGGCTGAGGGACGAAGCGGGAAGAGATTGTTGCGAGATTTGGCGCGGATTAGACGGCGGCAACGCGATCGGGCGTTTTTGCCGCGCGGTAGATGGCTTCGACAAGGGCGATGCTGCGGCGTCCTTCGATGCCGTCGCAGGCGGGAGCGCAATTTTGCTGGATAGCGGCGAGGAAATCTTCGAGGACAGCTTGGTGGCCACGAAAGTCGCTGACGGTGGCGGAGGAGGAGCTTTGGTTTTCGTCCTTGGCTAACTCGTTGAGAGCGGCGAGGTCGGCGGAGATCTTAGCGGCGGTAGGCGAGTCGCGCAGATTGGCGGCGAGAATGCGGTCGCGTTCGAGGATAACAGTGCCTTCCGTTCCGGAGATTTCGACGCGGCGCGGGTAGCCGGGATAAGCGGCGGTGGTGACGTGAAAGGTGCCGAGGGCGCCGGAGGCGAATTCGAACGTGGCGACGCCGGTGTCTTCCGCTTCGATTTTGTGGAGCAGAGTGGCAGTGCGGGCTTGGACGCGAGCGACATCGCCGAGGAGCCAGAGGAGCAGGTCGATAGTGTGGATGCCTTGGTTGATGAGAGCGCCGCCACCGTCGAGAGCGAGTGTGCCGCGCCAGCGGGAGTTGGAGTAATACTCTGGCGGGCGATACCACTTTACGCGAGCGTCGACGAACAAGATTTTGCCGAGGAGATTTTGATCGAGCCAGTTTTTGAGTTGGCGAATGTGGGGCTTGGTGCGGTCTTGAAAAATTACGCCGAGATGGACGTTGGCTGCTTTTGCGGCGGTGATTAGAGCGTCGGCGCGCGCAGTGTTGATTTCGATGGGTTTTTCAGTGAGGACATGCAAGCCGTGGCTTGCGGCGGCGATGCCTTGCTCGGCGTGAAGGCCGGATGGGCTGCCGAGGATGACGAGATCCATGGGGCGATGATTGAGGAAGGCGTCGAAGTTTTGATAGGGTTTGCCGCCGTGTTCGCGGCAGAGGCGGGCGATTTTTTCTGAGTTGGTACCGTAGATGGCGGCAATTTCCACGCCGGCGATGGCGCGGGCTGCGCGCGCGTGAGTTTCGGTGATGTTGCCGCCGCCAATTAGGCCGATGTGGATGGGCATTTGATAATTCCAGCCAAGACGAAAAGCAGATTCCTCGCTACGCTCGGAATGACAATACACGATAGACGAGCGAGCCAGGACGAAACAGTTCAGCGTTGAAAAGCCGACAATGAATATCCCGCACCAACGTTAATGGTAGGCCGCGACGAAATCTTTGTAAGCGGCTTCGGTGGCTTCGGGCGTCAGGATCGCGGACGAAATGAGGATGCGGTAGCGGAAGGTGACGCTGGCGTGCGGAGCCAAAGAAAAATTCAGCTCTTCTTTTCCGTTGCTGAAGACCTTTTGGCCGAGCGGGTTGGCGGCGAAGAGGCCATAGCCGCGGGCGTGCCAGTAGGTGGGGAAGCCGGGATTTTGCGGATGATCGAGAATCGTGATGGTGACGGGCTCGTCGCCGACCATGCCACTGAGGTTGCACCAGCGCCCGCGCGTGCCCCAGGCGGCGTCGCCCTTTTTTCCTTCGCTGGTGAGGTAGGTGCCGTTGACGCCAGTGTTATCCAGTTTGGCTACCGTTGTGGGACGGCCGCTGGCGTCGGTGTAAACCTCGGGCTTGTCGGAAGGAATTTCGAGCGCGCGGATGACGCGAAGGCCGAGCATGCCGTCTTTTTCGTCGGGGAAAGAGACTTTTTCATCAAGGGCGCTGAGGGTGGTGATGCGGTCGACGCTGCGAAAATCGGCGCCGCCGCGGAAGACGAAGCGGGTGTGTTCGTGGAGCAGAACTTTTTTCTCGAAGGTAATCCAATCGGTTTCGACGTCGAGCTCGCCTTGCCGGGAACCACTCTTTGCGGCAACGATCTTGCGTTGAAGAATCGTGCCCATTTTTGGCGCGTTCTCCGGCTTGATGGCATCGGAATTATTCCAGAAGTCGAGGCCGTTCACGTTTTCGTAGTTGAACCAGAGGCCAGCGTGGTGCGGATGGTCGACGCGTTCGCCGGGGCGCTGCTCGAGGGGATAGCCGCGAGTGATGATGGTACCTTTCGCGGTACGCAGAGGATAGAGAACGGGTTTTTTTAATGTAGTGGGCCAGATGTACGAGGTGAAGGGTCGGCCGTTGATCGTTATGTCGACCCGCCGCTCCGGCTCATTCGCGACGACAGAAATGCGGTCCGCTTGTTTCGGTTCGGCGGCGAGGCAACAGACCAGGAAGGCTGCCGTTACAAAAATGAGGAAGGGGATTGCCGAGCTTGCGCGCATCGATCACCGTCCCAAGTTCAAATTTCTTCCGGCACGACATACGGATCGCGATAGGTTCCTCGAAGCATGCGATTCGCTTCGTCGTCACCGGCCACCTGCTCGCTCGCGGGATCGAATTTCAATGTGCGACCCAGACGATAGGAAGCATTCGCCAGATGCACCAGCGTGGCCGACTTATGAGCTTCCTCGATCGGCGAATGAATATCCTCGGCGCGGCGGCTGCGAACGCAATCGATGAAATTTGCGTAATGGTCCCCGGAAGCCTTGCCGTGTGGTCCGGGTTCGAGTTGATTGGTGATCCAGGTTTTGTAAGCGTCGTAACCATCGATGGCGAGAATGCCTTTCGAACCGTAAAACAAATTCCCAATGGTATTGGTCTTTGCGTCCATCGGGCCGAGGGTCTGCTGTTTTTCGGCAGGCGCTTTCTTGGCGGGCGCCGTAATTCCCGCGGGAGGAACGGCACTGCCGCCGTAAGCTCCAGTGCCGATTTCCGCTTCGTGATTGGTGATCCAGTGGCGGACTTCGACTTCCATCATTTTGCGTTTGCCGTCCGCGCCATCGAAATAAAAAGTGGAGCTCAGAGTATTGGGAGTTTCCTGATCATCTTCGAACATAAAATGCCCGCCCATGGCGGAAGCGGAGACCGGGAAGTCAACTCCCAAGCCCCAGCGAGCGATATCGATTTCGTGGATCGCCTGGTTGCCGATGTCGCCGTTGCCGGTGTCCCAAATCCAGTGCCAGTTGTAATGAAAGCGATTTTTCGTGAAGGGCTTGAGAGGTGCGGGGCCGGTCCACAATTCGTAATTCACCCCAGCGGGGACAGGCTCTGGCATGGCCCGGCCGATCGACGGACGCCACTTGTAGCAAAGCGCGCGCGCCATGTAGACATCGCCGATGGTGCCGTCGCTCAAATGATGAATGGCTTCAATCATGCCGGGGTTGGAGCGCGACTGGCTGCCGTGCTGGCAAATGCGGTTGTACTTTTTTACGGCGCGCACGAGTTGGCGGCCTTCGAACCAGTTGTGCGAACAGGGTTTCTCGACGTACACATCTTTGCCGGCCTGGCAGCCCCAGATGCCCATCAGCGAGTGCCAATGATTGGGCGTGGCGATGGAGATGCCGTCGATCTCTTTGTCCTCGAGCAATTTGCGAATATCCACGTAGGACTTGGGCTTCGGCAAGCCCATCTTTTCGATCTCGCCGGAGCGTTGACGCGAGACGTTTTCATCGACATCGCAGAGAGCCGCGAGCTCGGTTCCTGCAACCTTCGAGAAGCCGTGGATGTGATCGTTACCGCGTCCGCGCACTCCGCAGATGCCAATGCGCACACGATCATTCGCGCCCAGGATGTTGGAGTAGCTCGCAGCAGTGGAAGAAAATGCGGTTGTAGCAACTCCGGCGCTGGCAAGCTTCAAAAAATCGCGACGCGAAGTATTTAGTTCGGACATGCTGCCTCCATCGAAAGCCTTAGAAGTGCGAACAGCTTGCGAATCGCTCTTGCATCGAAGACTTGCCCCGGCGTACCCCTGTGCGCCTTTGCCGAAGTCTTCCGGGCGAGCTAATAGTAAGACAAATGCCAATCCAAGACACGAAATTCAGTGTTCAAACTTATTAAAGGGATCGTTTGCCAGTTTTGCGTTGACTCGGATAATTGGTTTTTCGACCATGCCTCCGGCCCCACACTCGGCGTCTTCCAGTCGCGGACTGTTTCCTTACTCACTTTCCCCACTGGCACGCGGCTGCAAAAACGAGTAACTTTCTCTGCTTGCTATGGACCCTTCGCGCCCCAGCCTAACCCCCGGCAACTTGGCTCCGCAGGTGACTACCGCAAGCGTATCCGTGGGGGCTCAAGCCTCCGCCCTTACTGCCTCGCCGGCCGGTTATTTTCGCTGGGTGATCTGCGCGCTCCTGCTTTTTGGCACGACCAAGAATTATATGGACCGCAACGTTCTTGGAGTGCTGAACAAAACGCTGCAGCACGATCTTGGCTGGAATGAAATCGACTTCAGCCATTTGGTGATTGCGTTTCAAGCGGCCTACGCCGCCGGCATGTTGCTGACCGGGCGGCTCATCGACAAGCTCGGCACACGCTTGGGATATTCGCTGGCGATGATTTTCTGGAGCCTCGCTTCGATGGGCACCGCGATTGGAAATTCACTCACGAGCTTTGCTATCTCGCGAGCCGCTCTAGGCTTCGGCGAAGCCGCCATGATTCCCGCCAGCATCAAGGCGGTTGCGGAATGGTTTCCGAAAAAAGAGCGCGCCCTGGCCACGGGAATCTTTAATGCCGGCACTAGCTTTGGCGCCATGCTGGCGCCGGTGGCGGTGCCCTGGATGACCGCGCGGTGGGGATGGCGCGGAGCGTTCATTGGGATCGGCGCTCTCGGATTCATCTGGCTGGCGTTCTGGCTGGTGATGTACCGCAAACCCGAGGAGCACCCGCGCGTTTCGAAAGCGGAGCTTGACTACATCCGCAGCGATCCACAGGATGCGCCGGCCAAAATGAAATGGTCGGCTTTGTTTCCGCTGCGCCAGACTTGGGCATTCGTCGCCGGAAAATTTCTGACCGATCCCGTCTGGTGGTTCTTTCTTTATTGGATTCCCGGGTTCTTGCAGAGCAAACATGGCATTTCGTTGACAGGTCTTGGCCCGCCGATCGTGGTGATTTACTTGATCTCCGACGTCGGCAGCGTCGCCGGTGGCTGGATATCCTCGGCGCTAATCAAGCTCGGACGCAGCCCGAACGCAGCTCGCAAAATCGCGCTGCTGATTTGTGCAGTCGGTGTGATACCGGTGGTGTTCGCTTATCGCGTGGAGAGCACCTGGTCTTCCGTGTTGCTGCTCGGACTGGCCACAGCGTGTCACCAGGGATTTTCCGCGAATCTTTATACGCTGGCCTCCGACATGTTTCCGGCGCGAGCGGTCGGCTCCGTGGTGGGAATCGGCGGCATGGCCGGCGCGATCGGAGGTATGTGCATCGCCTCGGTCGTCGGACACGTATTGCAATGGACAGGAAGCTACAAGGTGCCGTTTCTCATCGCGGGTTCGGCGTATCTGCTGGCGCTGGCGCTGATTCAACTGCTTGTTCCCAAGATGGAGCCGGCCAAAATCGATGGATGAAGACGAGTGTTGATGATGATTCCGAGTCTGGAAATATGTCGCGGGAACCCGGAAAATGCTCTCGCACTGATTCGAAAAAAAGAAGCGGTTGAGGAGTTCCCATGGGGATAACAATCAAGGCGAAAAAGGATTGCCGTTGGGACATTGTAAGTCTCGGGGAAATCATGCTCCGCTTCGACCCCGGAGACCGGCGGATCGCCACGGCGCGATCGTTCGAGGTCTGCGAAGGGGGTGGCGAATACAATGTGGCTCGCGGATTGAAGCGCTGCTTCGGATTGGATGCCGCGGTCGTCACAGCGTTTGCAGATGATCCGGTCGGCCGGCTGCTACAGGACTTTATTTATCAAGGTGGGGTGGACCAGTCTCTGATTCGCTGGGTCGAGCACGACGGCGTGGGACACGCCGCGCGCAACGGGCTTAATTTTACGGAGCGAGGTTTCGGCGTCCGCGCCGCGCTGGGCAGTTATGATCGCGGGCATACGGCCATTTCGCAATTGAAGCCTGGAGATATTGATTGGGAAGAGATTTTTGGGAAGCACGGCGCGCGGTGGTTTCACACGGGCGGCATTTTCTGCGCGCTCTCCGCGACGACTCCCGAGGTTGCCCTTGAGGCGATGCAAGCAGCGAAACGTCACGGGACAATTATTTCCTATGATCTGAACTATCGCGCGTCATTATGGAAATCGCACGGCGGAAAAAAATCGGCGCAAGACGTAAATCGCCGCATCGCGCCGCATGTCGACGTGATGCTCGGCAACGAAGAAGATTTTTCGGCGGCGCTGGGATTCGAAGTGCCGGGGATGGACGAAAATCACTCGACCTTCGAAGTTGAGAGTTTCAAGCAGATGATCGCCAAGGTCTTGCAGGAATACCCTTTCCAGGTCGTGGCTACCACATTGCGCAAAGCAAAAACCGCCACGCAAAATGATTGGAGCGCGATCTGCTATTGCAATGGCAAGTTCTATCAGGCGCGAAACCGCGAGAATCTGGAAATTTTCGATCGCGTCGGCGGGGGCGATTCGTTTGCTTCCGGTTTGATCTATGGATTTCTCGCAGGGCGCGATCCGCAGTGGGCCGTCGAGTGCGGCGCCGCGCACGGCGCGCTTGCCATGACCACGCCGGGGGACACTTCCATGGCCACGCTTCAGGAAATCATGCAAGTGATGAAAGGCGTCGGAGCACGCATCGCGCGATGAATCTACGTCCGCAACAGGTGAGGGGCAATGGATAAAACAAAAGTTCGCGAACGCATTCTGGAAGTGGGCATCGTGCCTGTTGTACGCGCTTCGTCCGCGGGTGAAGCCTGTATCGCGGCGGAAGCCGTATGCCGGGGCGGGATTCCCATTGTGGAGATCACGATGACGGTACCCGGCGCCGTCGAGCTGATTCGCGAGCTGGTGCAGAATTGCGGTTCCGAAGTTTTGATCGGAGCGGGGACGGTGGTCAACGTAGACGCGGCGCGCCGCTGTATCGACGCGGGAGCGGAGTTTCTTGTCAGCCCTGGCCTGAATCTTCAAACCGTTGCCTTCGCGGCGCAGGAAGGAAAGTTCATCATGGCGGGTGCGTTGACGCCCACGGAAGTGATGGCCGCGTGGGATGCATGCGCGGACTTCATCAAGATTTTTCCGTGCGGCCAGATGGGTGGCGCGAAATACATCAAAGCTTTGAAAGGCCCGTTTCCACAAATTCCGTTTATTCCCACTGGCGGCGTCAATCTGAATACAGCGGCCGAATTTCTCGAAGCCGGCGCCGTGGCATTAGGAGTTGGAGGCGAACTGGTGCAGGCTGACGCCCTGAAAGCGAACAATCCGGAGATCATCGTGGAGAACGCCAGGAAATTTCTCGCGATCGTGCAGCACACGCGGGCGCAGCTCATGGCGTCAAAATCGGCTGCCAAAGCCTCTCACTGAGTGCAACTTGCATCAGCAAGTTTGGAAGGAAGGAGTACCTATGATTGTGTCAACTCAGATTTGAAATCCTCCTCCGCTTCTTCAACTTGAGTAGTTGGTGTGTTGGCCTGGATGCGGGAAGGTGTCTGTAACTCGCTATAAAAGGCGTTTTGTCTCTTTCTATCCAGTATGACTCTCTCCCCTTTGCTACTTGTCACACGCCACTCGCCATCGATACCAACAACGCCGGCCGCAAAAATCACTGGCTCGGCCTCACTCTCATCGGCAAAAAATCCAACCCCGACGCCATCGGCGCCCGGGTCTCCTACCAAGCCGGCGAGCTGAAGCAAACCCGTTTCAAGGTAGGCGGCGGCAGCTATCTCTCCTCCCACGATCCCCGCCTCGTCCTCGGCCTCGCCAAACACGAAAAACTCGACTGGCTAGAAATCCAATGGCCCCAACTCAGCGGCCTCGTTCAGCGCTTCATCGACCTCCCCATCAACCGCTACATCACCCTCACCGAAGGCGATCCCCGCTGGCGCTAGCACAGCCACTCCTGGCTGTGGGCTTTTGTCACATATACGAATCAATAGCCGCTCACTGCGGCCAAGCCCGCATCGACAAATCAATCACGCCCTGCAACTCCTCGCGCGAAGCCCCGCCCGCCGACTGCACCGCCATTCCATGCATCACCGCCATAACATACCGCGCCAAATCCCGAGCCTCAGCTCCAGCTGGCAAATCGCCCTCCACTTTCGCGCGTTCAAATCGCTCCCGCGCCGCCGCCTCTCCCGTTGCCCGCCGCGCATTCAACTCTTTCCGTATCGGTTCCGCTTCGTCGCCACAAGCCAGCGCCCCCTGCACCATCAAGCATCCCTTCGGATTTTTCGGACAGCTCAGCAAATCAGCCGTCCCCACCAACAACTTTTCCGCAGCCGCCCGCGCTGTAGGCTCGTTCAGCGCCTCGGCCATGTAGCCAGTAATCCGCGCGTTATACCGGTCCAGTACTTTCCGAAACAACGCTTCCTTATTCCCAAACGTCGCATAAATACTCGGCCGGTTAATCCCCATCGCCGATGTCAAATCCGATAGAGCCGTCCCCTCATACCCCTTCGTCCAAAACACGCGCAGCGCCGCTTCCAGGGCCTTCTCCGGATCAAACGCCCTCGGCCTCCCAATGTGCCCTTTGCCGGATCGGCGTAACGCCCGGCGAGGCCTAGAGCGCAGCCTCTGCGTCACCCCCCTCATTTTCTTTGTATCCTTTCTCATATCCCAGCATCCTATCATGCGTTCCGTATCGAGCGGTATGAAAGCCAATGGCTCCTCCGCTCGTACATATCATTTCGTACCTAATGGTACATAAATTGCTCTTCACAGGAGATTCAAAATGGGAAAGCTTAAAGATCAAGTCGCTGTCGTAACCGGCGCCTCCAAAGGCATCGGTGCAGGTATCGCCAAAGCCCTCGCCGCCGAAGGCGCATCCGTCGTCGTCAACTATTCCTCCAGCAAATCCGGCGCGGATAAAGTCGTCGCCGAAATCACCAGCAAGGGCGGGAAAGCCGTCGCCGTCCAAGGTGACGTCTCCAAGCAAGCCGACATCAATCGCCTCTTCGCCGAAACCAAGAAGACCTTCGGTCGCCTCGACGTCCTCGTCAACAACGCCGGTATCTACGATTTCGCGCCCATCGAAGCCGTCACCGAGGACTCGTTCCACAAACAATTTAATCTCAACGTCCTCGGCCTCATCCTCAGCTCGCAAGCCGCGGTAAAGCACTTCGGCCCCGCGGGCGGCAACATCATCAACATCAGCTCCGTCGTCAGCACGATCGCGCCCCCCAACACTTCCGTCTACAGCGCCACAAAAGGCGCCGTCGACGCCGTAACCAAATCCCTCGCCAAGGAGCTCGGCCCGCGCAAAATCCGCGTCAACTCCATCAACCCAGGCCTCGTCATCACCGAAGGGGTCCAGGGCGCCGGTTTCGAAGGCAGCGATTTCCAAAAGGACTTCGAGGCGAGAGCGCCTCTCGGCCGCGTCGGCCGCCCAGAAGACATCGCTCCCGCCGCCGTTTTCCTCGCCTCCAACGATTCCGCCTGGCTAACCGGCGAGACCCTCGTCATCTCCGGCGGCACGCAATAATCCCCGCCGTCGGCGTGAACGCAATTGTAGGGGCGCAATTCATTGCGCCCCCCTCGGCAAAACTGCAATGATGAGCGGCGCATTTCATTCACCCGAAGGGAAATAAAAATGTCCAAGCACGAAGGTAAAATAGCCGTTGTCACCGGGGGCAACAGCGGCATCGGCCTCGCCACCGCGCAGCGTCTCGCCGCGGAAGGCGCCCACGTCTTCATCACTGGCCGCCGCCAATCCGAACTCGATGCCGCCGTCAAGCTCATCGGCAAAAACGTCACCGCCGTGCAGGGCGACGTCTCGAATCTCGCCGATCTCGATCGTCTCTACGCCACCGTCAAGCAGCAGAAAGGCCGCATCGACATTCTCTTCGCCAACGCCGGTCTCGGAGAGTTCGCTCCCCTCGGCGCCATCACCGAACCGCATTACGACAAAACCTTTGACGTAAACGTGAAAGGCGTTCTCTTCACCGTACAAAAAGCCCTTCCGCTTCTCGTCGACGGCGCTTCCGTCATTCTCAACGCATCCATCGTCTCCATCAAGGGCATGCCGGCCTTCAGCGTTTATAGCGCCACCAAAGCCGCGCTCCGCTCTTTCGCCCGCAGTTGGACCGTCGATCTCAAGGACCGCAAAATCCGCGTCAACGTCGTCAGCCCCGGCCCCATTGAAACCCCGGTCGTCGATCGCCTCGGACAGACCGTCGGCGGCGGCGACCAGTTCAGAGCCTCCATGATCAGCGCCGTCCCCATGGGCCGCATGGGCACTTCCGACGAAATCGCCAAAGTTGTCTCCTTCCTCGCCTCCGATGACGCCAGCTTCATCACCGGCATCGAACTCTTCGTCGACGGCGGCATGGCCCAAATCTAATCACCCACCCTCCCGGTCCCTGCGCAACAAACGTTGCATGTCCATTCTGTGGATGTACGATTCCTAGTCCAATGTGCAGGTTCAATTTCTGGCTCGAAGAATTCGAGTCAGCTTGTGGCCGGGCCGCGGCAATGTTCGCGACACGCACCAACCGCCGCGACCGGCGATCCGTGTATTGCAATCCTCAGCCAGCTCAGAACTCGAACTTCAGCCCGAGTTGCCCTTCGCGGCCTGGCAGCCTCTGCGAAATGGTTCCGAACAGACTCCCCGTGCTTTGCTGCACCTGTATCGCTGCGGGGTTCCCGTTATTGAAGAAGTTGAAGAATTCAAACAGGCCTTGCAGCCGGTACCGCTCGCGAATCACCCACGTCCTCGCGATGCGCATATCCATATTGACAAACGGCGGCGCCGTAAACGCATTGCGCCCCGTGTTTAGATCCCGCGGACCGAAGTTGCCGTTTCCATCTTGATCGATCGGCACCGCCGCCGTCGCCGTGTAGCGGAAGCCGCTCTGCGCTCGGAAGATGCTCGTCAGTTGAATCTTCCATGGCAACTCGACAAGGCCGTGAACTTGAAACGTGTGGCGAAGCGTGAAATCGGACGGGCCGTCATCGAGTGTCGCTCCGTTGTAGAAAATTCCCGCCTTGGGAACGAAGTTCCCGTTGCACGCCGTAAACGCCGCGGTCGCATTTGTCTTGCTGGCGCAGGTTGCGGTCCCCGGATCAGTCACCACCGGAACAATTCCCCGGTAGCTGTCCGTCGGGTATCCGTTCCCGCCTCCAATCGCTCCCGTTCCAAGATTGGAATTCAGGGCGTCGTCATTTTCCGAAACGTACGAATAGCTCCCTCCGAACGTGTAGCGCTTGCTGATGCGCTTCTCGAACGTAAAGACTCCTCCGTCGTACGTTCCGCCGTACCACGGGCCAAATCCGTTCACGAACGGCACCGTCGAGTCATTCTCGATGCGCGAAACAAACGCAAGATTGGTCTGACGAACCCCCAGAATGTTGTTGATGTCCTTGTGGTAGTAGTCGACAGAGAGAACCCAATCGTTGCCAAGCTGCCTCTGTACGCCGAGTGTGTAGCTGTTGGTGTAGGGCGTGGCGAAGCCAGGTGCGATCGTGACTGGGAAATTGCTCGGCTGAATGTACTCGAACGAGAGCGTGCCGTACGGACCCCACTCCCAGAATCCGTTGGGCCGGGCGATCGCTGCATCAGCCGCGGTCAGGAATGCGGCCGGACTGAGTCCAGAGAGTTGCTGGACGTTCCCCATATTGACCACCGAGTTCGCGGGAATCGGCGTCGTCCCGATGCCATTCAGATGATCGATTCCATAGAGGGTCGTTGTATTGCCGGAAGCGCCTGCGAACGGGCAAGTCGCGCCGGCCGCTGCAATCTGCGCGTCGGTCAGCGACGTGGATTGGCACACGCCGAAGAGATCCGGGCCGAGTGTCGGAACGCCGTAGAACAAACGCGGAAAGGACAGCGGCTGATCCTGGCGGATGTCCGCCCCACCGAATCCAGGTATGTCGCGCACAAGTCCGAGACGGAAATGATCGTAGAAACGGCCAAAGCTTCCCCGAACCACCGTTTTCGAGTTAACCGACCAGGCGAAACCGATCCGCGGCGATACGTTATCTGCTTTCGCGAAGGCGGAATCGTAGTCCCAGCGAACTCCGGCGTTCACCGTGAGGTTACGAAACACTTTCCAGTCGTCTTGAATCCACAATCCGTCGAAATTGTTGCGCAGCTTAATGTCGTTAGCCTGAGGCGTCAGGCCTCCCTGCGTCAGCAGAAGAAAGAAGCCTGCATCGATCGGGCCGAACTGCTGGTAGTCGGACTGCGTGGCAAACAGCTGATCGTTCTGCGCGTTGGCCTCCACTCCATCGACGTGCGTTCGCTCGTAGTCCCAACCGAACTTTATCGTGTGACGGCCCACTGTCTTCGTCAGGCTCGCTCCGAATGTCCCGTATTTCTGTTCCAGTGTAGAGGGCGTGAACGTAGCCCCGTAGCTGAACTGGCCGAGATCGCCGAAGAGTGCGCCGGTCGTGAAGCTGCTGAACAGATTAAACAGCGTATTTGGGCCGGCCTGCGGGTGCGCCGGGCTGGTCAGCGTCGGCTCATCCCGATACTGGCCCTTCAGATTCAGAATGAAGGGGCTCCCCGAATCGCCAAAAGTTACCACGTCCGCGAATCCCAGCAGCAGATTCCGGTCACCAAGATTTGTGCGCGTGGACGGCAGACTGATCGAGGCGGAGAGCGGGTTGGTGCTGTTGACGTGCACGTTCGTGTAGTTCATCTGCTCGGTCAGGTGATGGTTGCCCAAGACCTGGTCGAACTTGGCGAAGGCGCGAGCTTCACGGTCGGTTGTGGGCGCGTTGTACGTCTCTTCGCTGTTGAGCAGGAATGCCGGTGTATTGGGCGGCGGCACAAAATTGAGCTGTCGGTTTTCATGAATGCCCTCGGCCGAAGCGAACCAAAACGCCTTGTCCTTTACTATGGCGCCCCCGGCCGCGGCGTCGTAATCCCAGCGCAACAGATACGGCGGATCGCTTTGCCCCGGAATACTGGTTGCCGCTGTTTGCCCGCTGATGTCCGAGCTGTCAAACGCGCTGTTCCGATGGTAGACCGAGGCCAGCCCATGCAGGTTGTTGCTGCCCGATTTAGTGATCACGTTCACGACTCCGCCGGAAGCATGCCCGAACTCGGCTTTGTACCCCGTCGTGATCACTTGAAATTCTGCGATGGTGTCCTGATTGAATTGCGACCCCGCGCCGCCGCCCAGCTCGTTTTCGTTGGGAAGCCCGTCGATCAAGAATCCCGTGTTGTTCGCACGCTCGCCCAGGATCGGAGTCGCATTGTCACTGTTCAGGTCCGCTTGCCGGTAAATGGCGACCCCGGGTACCAGTTGAAGCAGGTCCAGATAGTTTCGGCCGTTGATTGGCATGTTGTTGATATCTTGCGGAAGAATCGTCGAGCCCGTGGAAGACGAATTCGTCTCCAGCAACGGCAGCTCGGCGGTAACATTCACGACTTCACCCACCTGACCCACTTCGAGCTGGAGATTCAAGGTAAGCGTGCGATTGATGGTGACGTCCAGGTCCTGAGAGGTCCGAGTCGAGAACCCGGCGTGAGAAACACTGAGCTTGTAGAGACCTGCGGGGAGATTTGGAAACGCATATTCCCCACCCGCGCCCGAAGTTGTCGTCCGGCTCGTTCCGAGCGTGTCGCTCGAGAGGCGCAGTTCCGCTCCACTGATGGCGAGGCCTTGCTTGTCCGTAACAGAACCCTGGATTGTGGAAGTCGTCTGCGCATGCGAGAGCGGCAACAGAACCGTGAAGGAGGCGGCCGCGAAGAGCATCGCGCGGCAAGCCCTTCCAAATATCCTCATCGTTCCGATCGCCTTTCGGCGAATGGATTTACCCGCCATGGACCACCCCCTTCGACTCACTCGCAACAAGCTGCCAGGTTTGCTTCCCTGCCATCGAAGCAAATTGGCCCTGTGAAACATTTGTTGCACTTCGGCTACAGGGAGCCTAAGAACCGAAGTCCCCACTGTCAAGCTCTTTTTTCAGCAGCCGAGCATCGGCTCTATTTCTCGCTGGCGCTTGCCAGACCGCTTCGCACTTTCAGTGGTCCTTTACGTAATTGCCTTGCCTATTTGTATGTGGCCCGAAAACTGATACCTTGCCTCCTGCACGTGCAGCGGCAAAACTCTCTGGCGCGCAGCATTTGTTGAACAGCATGCTCCGTGAAGCGATTCGAGGAGAAGGCGGCGATGAAGCATATTGCGGCGGTAATCGGTGTCGGATTTGTTGGCAGGGCGCACGTAGATGCTCTGCGCAGGCTGGGAATTCCCATTCGCGGCATCCTCGGCAGCACAAAAGAGCGCGGCGCGGAATCCAACCAGGCTCTTGGCCTCGAGCACCCCTACGCCTCGCTCGACGAACTTGCTGCCGATCCAAACGTCACCTCGGTGCACATCTGCACGCCAAACCACGTTCACTTCGAGCAGGCCAGCAAACTGCTCCGCGCCGGCAAGCACGTCCTCTGCGAAAAGCCGCTCGCGATGGATTCCCGCGAATCCGCCATGCTTGTGCAAATTGCCAAGGAAGCGAATCGCGTCGGCGGCGTCGCCTACAATTTGCGCTACTACCCGCTTTGCCAGGAAGCGCGTTCGCTCATCCAGAAAGGCGAAATCGGCACGCCGCACACCGCGCACGGAAGTTTTCTGCAGGACTGGCTGCTGCATCCCACCGACTGGAACTGGCGCCTCGAACAAAAGCTCGGCGGCGAATTGCGCGCCGTCTCCGACATCGGCACGCACGCCATGGATTTGCTGATGTTCCTGACCGGCAAGAAAATCACGGAAGTGTGCGCTGACCTTGCCACGGTTATTCCCGTTCGCCGCAAGCCGCGCGGCCGCGTCGAGACATTCAAGAAGACCGCTTCAAACGACTTCGACGAAATGCCCATGACCACCGACGACTACGCCACCATGCTTCTCCATTTCCAGGACGGGATTCGCGGTGTGGTCACCGTCTCGCAAGTCAGCGCCGGCCACAAAGCGAAACTGGGTTTCGGCATCGACGGTTCAAAAGCCTCGTTGTGGTGGAATGCGGAAAATCCGAACGAAATTTGGATTGGCCGCCGCGATTCCGCGAATGGCTCGATGCTCAAGGATCCCGCCCTGATGACCGCGGAAGCGCGGCCTTACGCGGTCTATCCCGGTGGGCACACCGAAGGCTATCCCGACACGTTCATGCAGCTATTCCGCGATTTCTACGAATACATCGCGGCGGGCGATTGGAAAGCGCCGCGAACCTTCCCGACATTTCAAACCGGCCACGACGAAATGCTGCTCTGCGACGCCATCCTAAAAAGTTCGCAAACGAAAGCCTGGGAACCCGTCGAATGGGATTGACCGCCCAGTAGCACAGGCACTCCTGCCTGTGCTCGACCGCCTGCGTTGACCGCCTGCGTTGGCTACTTCTGCTGTGGCGGATAGTGATAATTCAAACTAGGCGGCAATTTATCCGAGCGCTGCCGCGTGTTGTACTCCAGCTGATATCCGAGGTGCTGCGCGTCGCTCGGATATTCCTGCCCCGCCGGATACGGATAGGGAATCATTCCGTGCCGCGGCAGCGGTTCGACAGTAAACGCGTGGGCCGCGTAGAAATCGAGATCCTTCTCGAAGCCGTTCGCATAAAAGAAATAATCGCGAACCCATCCGTCGGGCAGCGCGGGCAAATTTCGCGGATCGAAATCGAGCTTCACGCCTTCGCCGGAACCGAACACGACGAACCGATCGTCCACCGCGGTCAGCAAATCCAGCACATCTCCGTAGCGCGTGTAGTTGCCTGCGGCATGCGCATAAGGCCCGGTCATACTGCGGTTTGTGAAGGAATACGTCGTGTCGCTCGCCGGAGTCAGACGAATCTCGCGTGGGTAGCCGAGGAATTCCAGCGAAGCGCGCGCCAGCGGTACTTCCGCTGTACGAATTTCTTTCGCGTCAGGAGTTTGATCGATGCGAATCGCGTCCCAATAGATTTTTAGATTGGTGATGATGCGGATGCGCCGCGTCCCTGGCGGCAATTTGCCGGTGAGGTCGGTAACCATCGTGCGTTCGAGGCCTGCTGGAAAACCCATGTCCTCGACGACGCGCGTCCATTTGTTGTTTGCGTCCAGCGCTTCGACATACGGCGCAATAACTTTCACTCCCGCTTGATCGGCGGCATACATCGAAGTGGCCATGAAATAGTCGGTGTACCCGTCGATGATGAGCCGCAGCGGCTTCGCGGCGTCCCATTTGCCAAGGTCGAGTTCGAGCCAGTGCAATTTCGCGAAGCCCGCGAACGGCAAACTCTCGAAATCGGTGACGTACTTGCGGTCGCGCTGCGAGATCAGCGAGAGCACATCATTTCCACGATCATCCCATGCGCCGAGCGGCGGATGGGCTTCCTGGCTCGCGATAACGCGAAACTCGGGAAACGGCGGATTGGAAACGAATCGCTCGTTCGGGAAAACTTCGTACGCCGCCGGATGATCGATCGCGAGAAGCCTAAGCTGATCGATATAAACCGTTTCTTCCATCGGCTCCATCAAGCGGAAACTGAGCATTCCACGCAGCGGCCTCACGCTCCTAGCGCCGACTTTCAGATATTCATCGGGATCAGGAACGTCGCGCTCGGCAACGCCGTGCACGCCGGGCCCAACCCAGTGCCCGACGACGCCGGGACCAAGCATGTCCGCGATGAATTCGTACTCCTTGCCATTCCATGCAAATAAAACGGGACAGGAGCTGCCGCGCCTATCCAGTTCGGCGATGGACTGCGTTTTCTTTGCCGCGAGATTGATTTCGTCCTGCGGCACGCCTGTGGGCCAGAGCAGACGGACGACTTCGGCGTTCGTTTGGTCCGCGAGTCCGGCAAGAATGCTGGGCGCATTTTGCCCAAGATAGCCGCTCGCGCCTTGCACTTCCCACTTTTGATAGAGCGCGCCCGCATAAATTTCCACTTTCGTGCCGATGCCGCTTTTGTTGTCGGCGAGCGGCTTGAAGTCAATGCTCATCCAGTTGTGCTGATTCGCTCCCTCGTTTTTCAAGATGAGCGGAGCGTTGCCGAGTTGCGTAACGATGAGATCGGGGCTGCCGTCACCCCTTATGTCCGCGACGGCGATGGCGCGCGGCTCAGAAAGTTTCACGGCATCCAGGTGGACTTGTTTGGTGACGTCGGCCCAGCCTTTCGCGCCGAGATTGCGGAGCAGGCGCAACTCGCCGCCGCTTGCGGATTCTCCGGCGGCCACGAGATCGAGCCAGCCGTCGTTGTCGTAATCAACCGCGGAAATTCCCCAGCCGCTTTGCCAGCCGAAATCAGGGAGAGGAACGCGCTCGAGATGTTTGCCGTCGACATTGCGCCAGAGGCTGATGCCGGGAGGGCCTGCGTGGGTGAATGCGAGATCCATCCAGCCATCTTTGTTGAAGTCGAAGGCGACCACGCCGACAGCCGGCGGGAGATTTTCTTTTTTGAAATCTATCGCGGCGAGTGGCGTGAATTTTCCTTCGCGGGGATTGAGGTAGATGGATGCGCCGTCATTGCCGCCCGCGAAAACGAAATCGATGGCGCGATCGTTGTTGAAATCCGTTGTGACCAGGCCCGCGCCGGTGGCGTCGAAGTCGAGGCCGCTTTCGGCGCTCACGTCGGTGAACGTGCCGTTGCCGTTGTTGCGCCAAAGAACGTTGCGAACTTTATTTGGTGGATTGGTAGCGAAGAAGCTCGGGGCGTTGGTGATGTACAAGTCGAGGTCGCCGTCGTGATCGTAATCCACCCAGGTCAAGCCACGGCAACCAGGCTCGCGGCGGATGCCTACTTTTTCGGTGACGTCTTCGAATTTTCCGTCGCCCGTGTTGTGAAATAGGCGAACGCCGTCGGCGAAGCAGACGGCGAGATCCGTATGACCGTCGTTATCGAAGTCACCGGCGGCGCAGCCGAAGCCGGGCACGGCGCTCTCAAGGCTCGCCGGTTTCGTGACATCGGCGAATTTTCCGTTGCCGAGATTGTGAAGGAGATGGCTGCCGTAGTCCGGGTCGACGCCCACAAGGAAGAGGTCCGGCTTGTCGTCGTTGTCATAGTCGAAGAAGCAGGCACCGTTGGACGGGCCGACCGGCGTTGCGCCAGGCGAGGAGATGGCCGTAGAGATGAATTGCGGCGCGAAATGAACGGGGATGGCGGAAGGAGCGTTTTGCATCGAGCTGCGGGGAAGTTCGGCGAGCGAGAAACGACCTTGATCGCCGTAGCCTGCGCCAAACGGTGTGGCGACGTGATCAGCGGTCATTTTTTGAAATTTGGCGAGGTGTTCTTTGGCGGCTTCGGCGTTGCCGCTGCGCTGGTAAGCGCGCGCGATTCCAAATTCAGCCGACGCATGAAATGGAAATATCGCAAGGGCCTTCTGAAACGCTTCGATGGCTCGATCGTAGCGCTGCAGCTGCGAATTCAGATAGCCGACGAAATACCAGGGGTCGGCTTCGTTGGCAATTTGCGTGACGTGCGTGAACGCCTCGACGCCTTTTTCCGCGTCACCTAAATCTTTGTAGACCAGCCCGAGGTTGTACCAGGCGTAAGGATCCTGCGGCAGTTTCTCAGCCGCCGCCGCGAGGGCCGTGCGCGCAGGCTCGAGTTTTTGCTGCGCCAGGAGCGAGATGCCGAGGTTGAGCCGCGCGACTTCGAACGTTGGGTCGACCCCAAGCGATTGCTCGAAATATTTCTGCGCATCCGCAGGCCGCTGCTGATTCATGGAAGCGACGCCAAGCGTGTTCAGCCGATAAGCTTCCGCCGTGTTGTAATGCGGCGTGGCTCTTTGCGCCGGCGTGCCAGGAGCTTGCGCCGCCCGTGAATACAGAACGACAGCCGCGACGAAAAACATGGAGAAACAAACGATGAGTACAGCGGAACGGCGGAGGGGAGCTTGCATCAGGCTTTTGTCCTTGCGCGCGAAGCACGGCAGATGGCGTCTGGCCGCGATACGAGGCACTGAAGATTCTGTGTGCAGCGGCGCACATCGTCAATGTTTTTGTGCAGCCGCTCCCAAGAAGCAATGCGCGACATCAGGCGCTGGACGGAAGAAAAAGTTTGAAAGCGAGAAAACTTCATCGATGCCGCCGTATCTGAAATCTATGAAGTGTTCATCGGGTGAGAAGCCGGCCAATCACCGGACGGGTTGCCGGCGATCGGAATGTTATCTGGCAGAAGCGTTAATGATGGATGGGCTCTGCCGAAGTCCAATCCGCGTGATACAACACACTGGGATCAGTGATGGTGTTGGATTGTAAGACGTTTCCGTATTGGTCCTGGTAGGTATTCCTGTACTGATTGCTCGCCGTGAATTTTTGGCCAGTGCTGGGATTTTGGTAGAGCTGCTGATTCAAAATCCAGTCGGTGACGTCGCGGGTGTGGCGGTCCTGCGCGTCCATCTTAGCCATGAACTGCTCGTGCCTGGCCTGGCCTTGCGCCTGCATGTTCTGAATAAAGTTTTGGGCGTTCTGGTTCATGATCGCATACTGCTGCTGGCTGGCCTGCATGAGAGTGTTGAAACTCGCCCAGGAAGCCGCGATGGCCATGTTGGTCTGGTTCGTGAAATATGCGTCACTCGTTTGCTTGTACTGCTCATCGAGATGCCAATGCTTGGTGATGGCCAACATGGCCGCAAAGTGAGAGGCGAGCTGGCCCTCGGGGGCGTGGAAGGCCGTTACGAAAGCACTCGAATAGTACTGAGGCAACTTCCGATATTGGACCATGGCAGTTTGGCTGACGTTGGTCATGACGTTGAGTCTGCGAACGACCATAGTGGTTGAGAGAATTTCCTCTTCAGGCTGGCCGTCCATATCGAAGCGCAAGTGGACGCGCTTTATTTCACCCTGAATCCCCGTCTGGTTAAAGAAATGAAATTGGTTTCTTTCCAAATTGGCTTGCCACTCTTCTTCACCGGGATCGGGAGAGACGGAGTCGATCTGCGAGGTGGGCCTCATGCGAAGCGAAACGAACTGAGCAAAATCGGCCGCGGACATTGGTGGAAAATATTTGCATTTCCCGAACTTGGGAAGCGTGCGGGGATCGTCAGCCCAGTAAAACTCCGTCTGCGGGATTAGCTGAACGCCGTAGCGCATGTCCGGACTGTAGGCGCGATAAACCACGCTCGTATATTGCTTTTGGCACCCGGGCCCTTGCAGGACAACACCTTCAAAATTCCAACTGGCGGGAATTTCCATGGTGTAAGCCACCATGCCGAACATGGGGTCGATGATGGGGACGGTTCTTGTGGGGCCAAAATCCTGAGGCGGTTCTTCAGTGGGGCGCGGGGGAGCGGTATCGCCATTGATGGCGCGAAGCTTGGCGTCGTATTCCGCGCGAGTGAGCAGACCATTTTTGTAGGCGTTGTTGAGCGCATCGATTTTTTCCTGCTTTGTCGCAGCAGACTGCGGCAAGGAGACGTAGTTCGCGGGGAAGCCACTGCAAACCACCAAGAGAATGGCGAGCGGCAGGGTTATGAAAATAAATTTCATGATGGTCAGCTCTCCTCTCGAAAACTATCGACCGGCAAACTCCAGGGATTGCAGCATGGAAGACAAGGCCGGGCCGGCGGTCGGCGCATCGTTCGGGTCCACGGAAGAACAGGCCACATAGAAGCCTTGGTTGGGCGCAGCGATGCCAATAACGACCAGAGAAACGGTGACGCCCCGCGAATCGACTCCGGTGAACTGGCCGAGAGCGATGTCCAAGTCGCCAAACTTCTGTGGCTCATTCTGGATCATTTTCAAGTTCTTGTATTGCGACTCATATTGTCCAGCGACAACGTTTACCACATCGATCGGCCGATTGGCGTCGGCGGAAAATGGCGCGACAAACGCCCAACTGTTCCCTTGAGCGATGTTGACTCCTCCAGCGTTGGGCGGGCAGGAATCGGCAGGTCCGTAGCAACCGCTCTTGGAGGACGCCTGCCAACCCTGCGGTATCACCAGCCGGAAGGCGCCGTGCGGTTCGCTGTAAACCGTGCCTCCATCTGTTTCCGCGCGAGAGCTGGAAGCACCTTGTGTAGATGCCGCGCTTTTTAGAGCCGCAAACTTCGCGGCGCATTCTTCTGGCGTGAACACACCCGCCTGACATGCTTTTTGCAACGCCTGCAATTTGCGGTCGTTCTCCGAGGTGGAAGAATTTCCCTTGCCCGCCAGGGCCGCTCGTTTCGCAGCGCATTCGTCACGAGAAAGAACTCCGGAGGCGCAGGCGTCCTCGAGAGCGCGAAGTTTTGCGGCATCCGACCCAGCCTGCGGGCTTGGCTCGCTACGCGAACCTTGGGCGGAACCTCCCGCGCTTGCCGTTCCCGCGTCGCCAACTCCGAGCCTGAAGCTTCGCACGATGCCGTCTACTTCGGGCTTCGCTCCGGCATAGTCCGAAGAAAAGCACGAAAAGTTAGAAACGAGAATCTGGCCATATCTTGTTGCGACGGAGACGGTCATGAGAGCCGTGCCGCGTTGTGGATTGCTGCAGGAAACCTGCAAGAACAATCCAGCTTGGCCTGCGAGGTTTGTGTCTCCGCGGCGCGTGACTTCCGCCTGTGGACAGTCTTTCATGAGCTGCTTTTCCATTTCGTCCAAAACGGATTTGGGCGGAGGGGTTGAGCCGTCCTGGGAGGTAGCCACGTCGAAGCTGACGCTCACAGTTCCTTTACTGAGAGTGACTTGGCTGCTCTGCGGATTCTTCTCCGAGTGCCAGTCAGCGGGAACATCGACGGAAAAGTTTCCGCTGGGATCGCGGTAGGTCGTCTGCGCGGAAGCATCCGTTGCGATGAATAGTGAGGCTAAAAAGATGCCGCGGGCCAGCAAGGAAAGTGGCATGCAATGCTCCTAGCAAGGTGAACAGGTTCGGTGATGAACAGCCGGGGCCGAAATGCCGCGAAAAGGATTACGACGGCAAAGAAGTATTCTGTCAAGAGAATCCGCTCGCGGATGGGTCATGGGGTGGAGACCAAGGGGAGTTCGATGAAGCTGGAATGGTCGAGGGAGTGGTAGATGCGTTGCGTGGCTTTGCGGTAGTCGGAGGGCTTGGCCCAGAAAATGTTGGGGACGAAGATTTGCGGGTTGCGGTCGTAGAGAGGGAACCAGCTGGATTGAATTTGCACCATGATGCGATGGCCGGGAAGGAAGACGTGGTTGGCCGTGGGGAGATTGAAGCGGTAGAGGAGCGGCTTGTCCGTGGCGATGGGCTTTGGAGTTTCGAGGCTTTCGCGATAGCGGCCGCGGAAAATGTCGGCGGAGATCATCAGTTGGTAGCCGCCGAGGCTGGGCTGGCTGGCGACTTCGTCGGGGTAGACGTCGATGAGTTTGACGACCCAGTCGGAATCGGAGCCACTCGTCGATGCGATGATGTTGGCGATAGGCTGGCCGCTGATTTTCGTGGGCTTGGTCAAAACGTCGGAAGTGTAGACGAGCACATCGGGGCGGCCGGAAGCTTCCACCTGATTGTCGACGAGCCATTGCGACCACGTCAGTTCGGTGGTGTAGCCCATGGGTTGGCTGGGACGGGCGCGGTAGGGAACCGGCTTGGCGGGATCGGAGATGTATTCGTCGAAAGGTGCGTCGGAAGAGGCTGGCGCGGTCATGCTGAGTTTCAGTCCGGAGTTGAGGTAGAGGGGCATGGGTTTTGGCGCGCAACCGGATTTGCAGCCAACTGGCCATGATGAGAGTTCGCGCCAATGGTTGGTGCCGGTTTCGTAAGCGTAGACGGGCGCGATCTCGTGCTCGGGGCTTTCGTCCTTGAGATATTTCGCGAGGAACGGAGCGAGGATGTGCTGGCGGAAGTAGGTGCCCGTGTCGCTGCCGAATTTAATGGCGCCGAGAGAATAGGCGTCTTCGATTTCCTGACCGTGATGCCATGGGCCCATCACCAGAAAAACTTTGTCGTTGTTGGTGTCCTTGGGCTTCAGCGCTTTGTAGACGGCGATGGCGCCGTAAATGTCTTCCTGATCCCAGAGGCTGTGAACGAGCATCACAGGAACCTTCAGCGGCTGAGCGGCGAGGATTTTGTCCATGGCTTGCTGTTGCCAGAAAGAATCGTAGCTGGGATGCTCGAGTATTTTGCGCCAGAAGCCCATTTGTTCGAGGCCATGACGGCGGCCGAGTTCTCCGGCTGAGCCCGCCTCCATAAAAACGTCGTAATCGTCGAAATGAGCGGTCCACCATTTGGCGGAATTGTCGCGCGTGCCGTCCTGCTCATAAATGTAGGGCATGTTTTGTTCGCGGAAGGCGCCGTTGTGAAACCAGTCGTCGCCCATCCAGCCGTCCACCATGGGATTCATGGGCACGGAAACTTTGAGGGCGGGATGCGGATTGACGAGGGCCATGAGCGGCGTGAAGCCATCGTAGGAGATGCCGAGGATGCCAACTTTGCCGTTGGATTCGGCGAGATTTTTGACGAGCCAGTCGATGGTGTCGTAGGTGTCCGTGGCGTGATCGACGTTTGTGGGATTGAGCGGGCCGTGCAGCGGGCGGTTCATGACGTAATCGCCTTCGGAGCCGTACTTGCCGCGGACGTCCTGGATGACGCGGATGTAGCCGCCTTCGACGATGACATCGGTGGCGTTGTCGTAGCCTTCGAGGACGGGGCCGAGGTGGGTGGAGTTAGCGTGAGTGGTTAGGTCGCTGGCGTTATAGGGCGTGCGGGTGAGGAGGATGGGCGCGTTTTTGGCGCCCTTGGGGATGAGGATGACGGTGTGGAGTTTTACGCCGTCGCGCATGGGGATCATGACTTCGCGGCGGGAGTAGTCGAAGGTGTCGGTGACGGGTTTTACTTCGGCCGGGGATTCGCTGGGGAGAGTCGCGGCGGATTGCGGGAAGGCCGACGGGGCGTAGCAAAAGGCAGCAGGTGCGACGAGCAAGCAAAGTTGGAGCATGCGGCGAGACGCAATGGTCATAAAGGATTCCCCCGATTGGCTACTGGAGCGGGTGGAGTATACAGATTTTTTCTCGTGGCAGATAGCAGGCGTACCAGCATCCGGGACCCATGCTCAGGGGCCAAGACCGGTATGCGGACAGTGGCGCGCTGGCCTTGCGACCAGTAGTTATCGCCCAAGGCGATTATTAGACTTAGGAACGATGGGAACCAACGCTAGGAACGGAGCACGTATGCGTTTGGGCGACTTTGGCGGCGGGGCATTCGGGCGCCGGGTCGCAAACTCGAAGAGAACGCGGCTCGGCAGGACGAATCGATTCGCGCCGAATCGTTTCGGGCTGGCTCTGCTTCTCCTTGTCCCGCTTGGCCTGAGCGGTTGCGCCGCCGTCCGCAATTCCGCGAAACCGCCCCAGGGGGCCGTGCCTGTCATCTCGTCATTTGGCGCAAACCCGACGACTATAAATTCCGGGACAAGCGCGATGCTGAGTTGGGCGACGAGCGGAGCAACGACGATCGCTATCACGCCCGGAAGTTTCACCTCGACATTAGCGAGCGGTTCGACGAACGTGAGTCCCACGGCGACTACGACCTACACGCTCACCGCGACCAACTCCGTAGGCTCGAGCACTTCCACCGCAACAGTTACAGTCACTTCCGGCGGTTCGGGCGGCCCACTCGCAATTACCACGACGACTTGCCCGGCTGGTATGCAAGGCTCGGCGTACGTTGGCTGCACGATCGCGGCTACCGGTGGAACTCCGCCTTATACTTTTTCCTACAGCGCCGACGCAAATTTTCCGCCATTGCCGGAGGGCATGTCTCTTGACATCCACAGCGGCGCCGTAAGCAGCGCGCTGATCGGCGGGCAAGGCACGTATAGCCCGGAATTCATGGTTACTGACTCCGTGAATAACGTGGCCGCACAGCAAATTACATTTTCGATCAGCGGCAACAACGCCTTCCTGGCAAATATTTTTCCGGCGAACTCCATCTTTCACCGCCGCGTTGACGCCGCCACGACAGGCTTGCCCGTAGACAACTCTCCCGCGGCCGCGATTTACAGCGGCTATTTGTCAGCGACGGTCCGGCCGTTTTTCGGCAACGACGGTCCGTTCCCCAACGGCATCCCGGCGATACAGGTGCCCGCCAACCAGCCCGACGTTTCGGTTTCCACCACGGTGTATCAGTACTACTTCACGTCCGGGCCGATCCCGGCGTACGCGCCCGTCGAAGGCACAAGCAATTCCACCGGCGATCGCCACGTGCTCGTTTATGTGGAGCCCGGCGGCAGCAGCACGCCTGCTCTCTACGAGATGTGGCAAGGCATTTATGAGAATGGCCCGTGGACGGACTCTTCCAACGCGCTGTGGCCCGATGTGTCCGGCAACGCGCTCACCCCGCAGGGCAACGGAACCTCCGACGCGGCAGGCCTTCCGGTCGCGCCGCTGCTTGCGAACGCCGACGAAGTCATCGGCACGGGCACACCGACTTCACCGAATGGCGCGGTTCACCATCCCATACGATTCACCCTGAACCACATGCTCAACTATTGGGTGTGGCCGGCGACAGAAACGGCAGGGGTGGGCAGTTGCAGCTCGGGAGGAAGCACGATCCCGACCATGTCGCTGATCTCGCAATCGTCGCCGCCGACAAGCTGCTCCATGACCGGTCCGGCGGGCGAAATTTATCGTCTCAAGGCGAGTGTCGCGACTCCCGCTTGCGCGGCCAACAGCCCGCAAGCGGCGATTCTCATCACCGGCTTCCGCAACTACGGCATCATCCTGGCCGACAACGGTATGAGCGGGGGACTTATCGGTACGCCCGACGCTCGTTGGAACGACACCGATTTGTCCTGCATCACTGCGCTCACGCTCGCCGACTTCGAGCCTGTCAATGTTTCAAGCCTGATGGTCAGCACCGACAGCGGCGCCACCAGCCACTAGCCGATCCTCCATTCCTACGCGGGTAAGACTCTTTCTAGCTCCGGGAGGCGCTTGACCGGACGTGTGCGTGCACATACGCTCGAACGCATGACCACGGACAAAATTATTTTTGGGACGATCGCGGGAATTGCGGCGGGAATACGGGAGAAGAAATTCTCGCCGGTGGAGGTGGTGAACACGCACCTGGAACGTGTGGCGGAGCTGCAGCCGAAATTGAATGCGTTCGTGCACCTGGCTGCTGACGGAGCGCGCAAGCAGGCACGGGCGGCGGAGGCGGCGATTGCACGCGGCGAACGAGTGGGGCCGCTGCATGGCGTGCCGTTGACGGTTAAGAGTTGTATTGATGTGGCGGGATGGCCCACGCCGGCGGGATCGTTGATGCGGAAGGAGTATGTGCCCCAGAGCGATGCGCCCTTGGTGGCGCGCTTGCGCGCGGCGGGGGCGATTCTTTTGGGCAATACGAATACGCCGGAATATTTGATGGCGTATGAAACGGACAATTCGTTGAGCGGGAAGACGAGCAATCCCTGGAACCTGGAGCGGTCCAGCGGGGGATCGAGCGGAGGCGAAGCAGCGGCGATAGCTTCGGGGTGTTCGATGGGGGGAGTGGGGAGCGATGGAGGCGGGTCGATCCGTGTGCCCGCGCATTTTTGCGGGATTTGCGGCTTGAAGCCCACGCCGGGGCGGATTCCCTCCACGGCGCATTTTCCGCCGGGAGGAGGCGCGTTCGGCTGGATAGGCGTGGTAGGGCCGATGGCGCGGACGATCGCGGATGTGCGCGCCCTGTTTGAAGTGATGGCAGGGCCGGACGTCGGCGATGCGCTTGCCGCACCGGTGCCGCTGCGCAGGGTGGAAGAGAGCCAATTGCATGGATTGCGTGTGGGGATTTTGGAAAGCGAGACGCTTGGGAGAGCGACGCCGGAGACGGCGGCGGCGGTGGAGAGAGCCGCGAAGTTGCTAGGCGATCATGGAATGATCGTGGAGAGGAAGCGATTGAATGGGCTCGATCGAGCGATTGAATTGTGGTGGTACTTTTTCGGCCCAGTGAGCGCGGATTCGATCCGGAAGGGCGCGGTTGGCCAGGAGGAGTTGATGAGCCCGATGCTTCGCGAGTTTGTCATGCTGGCGACGGCGGAGACGGCGTTGACCTATGACGGATTCCTGCAGGCTTGCCTTGAGCGCGATGGTTTGCGCACCGAGATTTTGCGGCAGATGGAGGAAGTGACGATTTTGTTGTCGCCGGTGTCGGCTCGGCCGGCTTTTCTGCATGGAGAAGGAAATTGGCGCGCAGGCGAGAAGGAAAATTATCGGGACACGATGCGCTATACGCAGTGGCTGAATTTGGCGGGTTTTCCGGGGGCCGTTGTGCCGATGGGAGTGTCGCTGGAGGGATTGCCGATTGGAGTGCAAGTGATCGGGCGGCCGTATGAGGAGGAGTTGGTTTTGGCGGTGGCGGAAGCGATCGAGAGAGGCCGAGGGGCGTGGGTGGCGCCCAAGATTTAGGGTTGCGGCGGCTGCCTCAACTCAGGATTCGGAACAGGGTTGTCGTTGTATTTTTCGCGTTGTTTGTTGAGGCTGGCGTCGAGGAGCTTTCTGGAGGTAGCGAGTTCGGTTTGGGCTTCTTCGCGGCGGCCTAGCTTCAGGAGGACTTGGCCGCGAATGAAGTGAATATTGTGGTTGTCGGGCGCCCATTTTTCCGCGGAGTTGAGAAAGGTGAGAGCCTCGCGATTTTTTCCCTGGCGCTGATAGAGGCGGCCTAACTCCAGGAGAGAGACGGGCATTCGCGGATTGTAATGCAGGGCTTCGCGGAAGGAATGTTCGGCCTCGTCGTCTTTTTGGAGTTGTAGTGCGAGCAGGCCGAGTTGTTCGTAGTTGTCGGGGAGATCGGGCTCGATGGCGATATCTTTGCGGAATTCGGCTTCGGCGCGATCGCTGTCGTGCTTCTTCAAATAAGCAAGTCCAAGACTAAAATGCGCGTAGGGCAAGTTGGAATTCGCCGCGGCGGCTTGTTCCAGCTCGGGGATGGCTTTGTCGATTTCTTCGCGGTTGAGGTAAGCCTTGCCGAGGATGAGGTGGAACTCGGGAGTTTGCGCTCCGACTTCGACGAGGCGGCTGAGCGCTTTCTCGTCGAGCTCGTTTTTGTCGGCGTTGTGGGCGGCGATGTCGAGGACGTAGAGATACGTGAAGTCGTTGGACATTTGCGGCCAGAGTGGTTCGAGGTCGGCGACGGCGTCGGTGTAGTGCTCGGTGAAAACGTGGCAGAGGCCGAGGAGGTAGCGAGCCTGTTGAGAATCGGGCTGATCGCGAACGACCGAGGCGAGGGGCGCGATGGCGCCGGAGTAGTCGCCGCGGCGGTATTTGACGAGGCCGATGTTGAGGCGGATGCCGGACATTTTGGGTTCGAGCGTCTCGGCTTTTTGCAGAAGGGAGAGTGCGCGATCCCACTCTTTGCGGCGCATGGCGATGACGCCAAGGTTGGCGTAAGCGGCTCCGGATTGCGGGTCGACGGAGAGGACGTGGCGGAACGCGGCTTCGGCGCCGGCAAGGTCGCCTGATTGCAGGGCCGCCTGGCCTTGCGCAAAAGCGGTTTGGGGATCGACGGTGGAGGCATGCCTGGCGCTATCCTGGGAGCTTTGCTGTGCCGCTGACAGGGAAGCGCCGCTTACACGCGATGACCTGAGCCAGATGCAGAAAGCGAGAGTTAAACCGATGGAGAGAGCGCGCGCAAGCCCGGCACGGAAGCGAAAAGCCATCGTCTCGTAGTGTCCGGCAGGGGAAGCGGGAATTCAAGCGAAGAGCGTGAACGTAAACGGTTGAAAAAGGAATGGGCGGACCCCGAGCAGAGAAACGAAGCCCGATTTTCAGCTTGACAGCAACACGGCAATCCTTTATTAATCCGATTTAATAAGTGAGATTGGGTGCGTTTCCTAACGTCGAGTGGTGGGGGCTGTGTCCGATGAGACGCCTTCTGCGAGCGGTTTTGACTGGGGTGCCCGCTGCGGCTGGTGCAGTACTGCCCTCACTCGGCCTGAATTCCATATCAAGAAGATCGGGAGGTCACACGTGAGAGAACAGGGGAACTCCTTTTATCGTGCCCATGGTTTGCGAGGGATAGCCGGAGCTGCGCGAGTGCTGCTCTGCGCGACGCTGGCCATGCTGTGCACAGCGATGGTGGCGAAGGCGCAAGACACGGGATACATCGGTGGAACAGTGACGGACAAGACCGGCTCTGCTGTGGCCGGTGCGGAAGTGGTGATTTCCAACGCGAACGGCAATGCGACGCACCCGACAACTACGAATGGCGACGGAGCTTACGTTGTGGCAGGGCTGCCCGGCGGGTCGTACAACATTGTTGTGACGGCAAAAGGCTTTCAGAAATATACCGCAAAGAATGTCGTATTGGACGTGGCGGCGAAAATCCGCGTGGATATTCAGCTCACCGTCGGCGCGATCACGGAAGAAGTGGTGGTGACCGGCGAGAGCGTGGCGCAGGTGGAAACGCAATCTTCGGCGCTGGGCGACACGATCAACGGCACGCAAGTCAATCAACTCGAACTCAATGGGCGCAACTTCACGCAACTCGTTACTCTGACGCCCGGCGTCGTCAATGAGACGGGTTCGGATGAGGGCAAGGTGGGTGTCTACGGCAACGTGGCATTCAGCATGAACGGAGGCCGCACCGAATACAACAACTGGGAGTTGGACGGCGGCGACAACATGGATAACGGCAGCAATACAACACTCAACGTTTATCCGAACCTGGACGCGATTGCCGAGTTTAAGGTGCTGACCTCGAATTACGGTGCGCAGTATGGGCGCAACGGGTCGGGCACGGTGGAAGTGGAGACGAAGTCAGGCGGCAGCAGTTTTCATGGAAGCGCGTTCGAGTACATCCGCAATGATTTCTTTAACGCCAGACCGTGGTCGTCGGGAAACATTCCGGGCGATCCGAACCCGCCGTACAAAAAGAATGATTTCGGCTACACGATAGGTGGACCGGTTTACATTCCGAACCACTACAATTCCGAAAAGAAGAAGACGTTTTTCTTCTGGTCACAAGAATGGCGGCGGGAGAAGAACCCGTCCTCGATTGACCAAAACGTTCCGTCAGCTGCGGAGCGAACCGGTGACTTCTCGACTCTGTGTACCCATGATGCTGCCGACTGTCCCAACATTGGTCCTAATCCCGTCGCTAATGTGGCTGCAGTTCCGATTAGTCCAGCGGGTCAGGCACTTCTCGCGTTGATTCCGACTCCCAACACGACCCTGGGCACGTATCCCGACGGCACGCCAATTCCCGCATACGCTGACACGGTTTCCACTCCCACTACCTGGCGCGAGGAACTTATACGCATCGATCACAACTTGTCGGATAACTACCGTCTGACCTTCCGTTACATCCACGATTCGTGGTCCACAGTCGTGCCCAACCCTCTTTGGGGCGTAGGCACCTCGGACTTCCAGAATATTCAAACGAACTTTGTCGGGCCCGGCACGAGCTTCGTGGCTCGCTTAAATGCGAACATCACGCCGACGCTGCTGAACGAATTTGTGGCCAGCTACACCGCCGATCATATTTTTCTGACGGCGCTCAATAACCCAGCAGCGCTGCCCGCTGGCGCCATGGGCTCGCTCTTCGCCAACGGCTTCGGCGGAAAACTTCCTGCGATCAACCTCTCGGGTAACGCGGCCTATGATGGTGGTGCGAACAACGCCCTGGCTCAGGATACCGGCTACTTCCCGTGGAACAACGCTAACCCGACATACACCTATCGTGACAACCTGACCAAGATCGCCGGAACCCACACCTTAATCATGGGCATCTACTTCGCGGCGGCGCAGAAAAACGAAGACAGTTCGGCGGACGTGCAAGGCATCCTTTCCTTCAACGCAGGTGCGCCGATCAGCACCGGAAACTCTTTGGCGGACATGTTCCTGGGCAATGTGGCGGAGTATAGTCAGACGAACCTGGTGGCCAAGTATTACAACCGCTACAAGATTGTCGAGCCGTACTTCCAGGATGATTGGCGCGTTACGAAGCGTCTCACCCTCAATCTTGGGTTGCGCGTCAGCCTGTTTGGGACTTATCGCGAAAGGTACCAGCACGCCTTCGCCTTTGATCCTTCCGCGTTCACCACTTCGGCTGAACCGTCGCTCTTCTATAATCCGGCTAACTCGAGCGATCCGCTGAATGGGTCCTTAGTAGGCGGCAATCCGTTCAATGGAGTCATTCAATGCGGTGGATCGGGAGGAACCGCCGAGATTCCCGGTTCCGTTCTTTCTGCCTTCCCGGGCGCGACGGTCGGTCCGTCCTCCAATGTGGGCTGCTTGAAGGGCCATCTCTTCAATCCGGCGCCGCGAATTGGTTTCGCCTTCGACCCGAAGGGCGACGGCAAGATGGCTATTCGAGGCGGCTATGGCATCTTCTACGAACACACGAATGGTAACGAGGGCAACACCGAATCGCTGGAAGGCTCCGCGCCTTTCGCGCTCACGTCGCAACAGTTCAACGTGACCGGCTACAACAACGTTGGAGCCGGAGGCGGTTCGCTCTTTCCGCTAGCACTCACCGAAATTCCTACCAAGGTGCAGTGGCCTTACGTTCAGCAGTGGAACTTGAACGTACAAAGGGAACTGCCAGAGCACATCGTACTAAGCATTGCGTATGTGGGAAGCAAGGGCACGCATCTTACGATACTTAGCGACGGCAACCAGCTTTTCCCGGTCGCTGCCGGAAGCAATCCCTTCGCTGCTGGACAGCCAATCACCGCCAACGATTGCGCTAACATCGTGAATCCGCTGACCGGTCTGCCGAATCCCGCCGCTACGCTGGGAAATGGCACGCCCGTTCCAGCCGCCGCGCTGAACAATCTTTTCGTGGCCTGCAACAACAGCGCCGATTTGGTTCGGACAAACTTCCCGGGTGTGAGTAAGGTTCCGAATCTGCAGGACGGTGCGAACTCGGTTTACCATGCCCTGCAGGTTTCGGCGAATCGGACGCTGGGTGATCTGACGTTGAGCTTGGCCTACACATACAGCCACTCGATTGACGATTCCTCCGACCGATCTGATACCGCCTTCGTGAATTCCTACGACTACGCCCAAAACAGAGCCAGCTCTACCTTCGACCAGAGACACAATCTGGCCATTAGTTACGTATATGCTTTGCCGTTTTTCAAGGGAACTTCGGGGTTCGAACGAGCGGCTCTTGCCGGATGGCAAATCTCTGGGATCACCGTGGCACAGACAGGCAATCCGTTCAACATCGCCAACAACACGACATTTGGCGATAACGCAGGCGTCGGCAACGGGGAAGGCACTGGCTCGCGGCCGGACTTGGTGGGTAACCCGCACGCACTCACAGCCGCCCAAAAATTGTCCGTCGACTCTGGTTCGTTCGGAGTCCTCTACTATAACCCCGCCGCGTTTGCGGTCCCGACGGGACTCACTTTCGGCAATTTGGGGCGCGATACGCTCTACCTGCCGGGCCGTCTCAACTTTGACTTCGGGCTCTCAAAGAAATTCTCGATCAATGAGAAGACCGGGTTCGATTTCAAATGGGAGATGTTCAACGTATTTAACCATACGCAATTCAACGCCATCGACACTGGCTTGGCCGACTCGAGCTTCCTGCAGCTCAATGGCACCCACGACCCACGGCGCATGCAGTTCAGCCTGCGGTTCTTCTTCTAGAGGAAACTGGAACGAGAGGGGCGGCGCTTTTCTTCAAGCGCCGCCTCTTTTTTCAGATAATCACCATCGGTTTTTTGTATACTCGCTCCGCCGATTAAGGAGGAGTGAAAACGCCATGAAACGCCGAACATTTATCGAGACCTCGATTGCCACCGCCGCCGTATTTGCCACCCACCCGCGCTGGGCGGCTGCAGCCGAACACGAGATCAAGAAAGTCGGGTTGCAGCTCTATACCGTCCGCACGGAAATGCCCAAGGATTTTGACGGCACCATCGCTAAGGTTGCTGCAACGGGCTACAAAGAAGTCGAGTTCGCCGGCTACTTCGACCATTCGCCGAAAGATGTCCGCGCCATCCTGGACAAGAACGGGCTGACGTCTCCCTCGGCGCATATTCCTTACGATGTGGTCGAGACGAAATGGCCTGAGACGCTCGACGCCGCACACATTGTCGGACATAAATATATTGTCTGCCCGTGGCTCGACGAAAAGCAGCGCAATCCGGAAGGCTGGAAGCGCGCCGCCGAACTGTTCAACAAAGCGGGGGAGGCCAGCCAGAAGGCAGGCATTCAGTTTTGCTACCACAACCATTCCTTCGAATTTACGCCCATGGAGGGCGCGGGCGGGAAGCTTGCTTACGACGTTCTCCTGGCGCAAACCGATCCCAAGCTCGTGAAGATGGAAATGGATTTGTGCTGGATCAGCGTGGCGGGCAAAGATCCCGTCGCCTACTTCGAGAAGTACCCAGGGCGCTTCCCGCTGGTCCATGTAAAGGACTATGTGAACGACCCCAACGCGACCAGCAGCTACGCGGGCGCCACCGGTTCCGTGGAATTTAAAGGGCGGCTCGCCGATGTCGGCAAGGGAACGATCGACTTCAAGCGGATTTTCGCGGCTTCGGACAAAGGCGGCATCAAGCATTATTTTGTCGAGAACGATGATGCGAAAAAGCCGTTCGAAGACATCAAGGTCAGCTACGACTATTTGAGCGGCCTGCGCTTCTAGTTCCGCTTTTTTAGCGAAGGCCGGGAAGTCAGTATCCGGGCGTTGCACTGACGGTTTTCGGAAACCGAAATATAGAACCATTTCTGGAGGGTGTGATGGGCGAGAATCGTTTTTCGAGGCGTCAGTTTTTGCAGAGCACGGCCGGGGCTACAGGTGCGCTGGCGGCGGCTCCCGGCATCTTCCTGAAGCCGGAGTATATTCCGTCGGCGCTCGAACGCGTGGCGCCGAGCGATCGTCTGCGCTTTGGCATCGTCGGCATCGGCATGCAGGGCTCGGGTTTGCTTACCGCGGCCGTGACATTGCCCGGAGTCGAGTGTGTGGCTGCCTGCGATCTGTACGACGGGCGCCATCTGTTGGCGCAGGAAATTGTCGGAAAGAAAATTCCGACCACACGCCGCTATCAGGATTTGCTGGACAACAAGGAGATTGATTGCCTCATCGCGGCGGTGCCGGATCACTGGCACAAGCAAGTCGTGGTGGATGCCGTGAGCGCGGGCAAGGACATCTACTGCGAGAAGCCGATGTCGCATTCCGCGGCGGATGGCTTGGCGATGGTGGCCGCGGCGCAGAAGACGGGGCGCGTCGTACAGATTGGTTCGCAGCGCGTCAGTTCGGTGATTTGCGCGAAGGCCAAGGAGTTGATTGCTCAGGGCACGATTGGCACGCTCACACTAGTCGAAGGCTCGCTCGGCCGCAACGATCCCACCGGCGCGTGGGAGTATCCGCCGCCGCCGGATCTTTCCCCTTCCAATCTGGATTGGGATACCTGGCAGGGCACCGTTCCCAAGGTGCCGTTCAATCCGAATATTTTTGCTCGCTGGCGTTGCTGGAAGGAATACGGCACGGGACTCGCCGGCGATTTGCTCGTGCATCTGGTCAGCGGCATGAACTTCATGCTTGGCTGGAATGCTCCTCCGAAAAAGGCCATGTCGCTCGGCGCGATCTTGCGCTTTCCGGATGGCCGCAACATGCCCGACGTGCACGCCACGCTCTTTGATTACGGAGGCGCGCCGGTGTATCTCCGCCTCAATCTGGGATGTGAGACTCCGGAGATTTATCGCTTCCAGGGCTCGAAGGGCATTCTGGAAGTCACGGAATTTGCGATCAATTATTATCCGCAGACTGGCGAGGACTCAGCGCCGAGCTACTACACCTCCGGTTATCCGCAGAAGATGCGCGATGCCTACGTGGCGCAGTGGCACGCTGACCATGATCCGGTTCCCGGCAAAGAGCCGATTCTGGAAGGCTATACGTATCACGGCGATTCCTGGGACGACGAAAAGCCGCATCTTTGGAGATATTTCCAGGGTGTGAAGAACCACCAGCAAGTCACCGAAGACGCCGTGTTTGGGAACAATGCAGCGCTGGCATGCCACATGTCCAACGAATCGTACTTCCGTAAGAGCGCCGTCATGTGGGACGCCGCGTCGGGCACGATTAAGAACGCCTAAACGAGCTTGCAAACGGACCGTCCGTCGGGCCAGTTATGAATGGGCCACAACGCAACTTCCACTGAAGCTTCGGGTTTTATACTGAAGCTGTTCAAGCGAGGAGAGTCGCAGATGCGTAAATATCACATTTTAGGATTTGTTTTGCTCACGTTGGTGGTGGCCTTCCTGCCCGCGCGGTCGTCGGCGCAAATCGGTGTTGGCATTGCTGTCCACATTGGTCCGCCGGCTCTGCCTGTTTACGACCAGCCGATCTGTCCTGGTGCGGGATACCTCTGGACGCCCGGATATTGGGCGTATGGAGATGACGGCTACTATTGGGTGCCGGGAACCTGGGTCATGGCGCCGACAGTTGGCTATCTTTGGACACCGGGTTATTGGGGCTGGGGCGGCGGCGGCTATTTTTGGCACGCAGGCTATTGGGGACCGCACGTCGGCTTCTACGGCGGAATTAATTATGGATTCGGCTATGGCGGCGTCGGCTTCTTTGGGGGACGCTGGAATGGCGGAGTATTTGCCTACAACACCGCCGTGATGCACGTGAACACCACTGTGATTCACAACACCTACGTGGATCGCACCGTCATCAACAACGTGACCGTGAACAATCACGTCAGCTATAACGGTGGAACCGGTGGAGTTACTGCGCGGCCCACGTCCTCGGAATTGGCCGCTGAGCATGAGCATCACATCGCTCCCACGTCAGTGCAAACTCAGCACGAGCACACCGCGAGCACGAATCGCGCGCTGCTCGCTTCCGAGAACCATGGCAAGCCGGCGATCGCCGCAACCGCCAAGCCCGGCGAGTTTAACCATGGCGTCGTCGCCGCCAAGGCCGCGAACTCAAACTACAACGCAAACAAGGGCGGCAACAAGCCTCCGAGCAATGCCGCTAATTTGAATAAGACGGACCGCCCGCCTTCGAGCGGCGGAGGCAGCGGTTCAAACGGCGCGCACACGAATACGGCGCATACGAACACCTCGAATACTGTGCACCCGAACACCTCGAATACTGTGCACCCGAACAACGCCAACACGAGTCACGGAAATAATGGCTCGAACAATCCGCCGAAGAACCAGTCGCACACCCAGAGCAAACCTCCGGCGAAACCGCAGAATGAGGGCAAGCCGCCGAAGGAAGGCAAACCGCACCACTAAGACTTACTCCATATTAAGTAAAGAATTGCTCCAGGCTCGCGAGGCCGCCTGGAGCAATTTTTATTTGGTCTACGCTCCCGGAAGCGGAGGGCAGCCGGGGAATTCTCGCAGAGCAGTGTTGCCGATGTACTGCAGATCTTCGATGCCGATTTTGCTGGTGTAGAAGCCGTCGCAGGTCAGGCTGCGCAGGAAAGCGAAGAAGGCTACGCCCTGGCTGAGGGTTGGATCTTGCTTGGCATTCTTGCGGAAAGCGATCAGGTCGAGCACTTCTTTACGCTGCTCGGGTGCGCATTCCAGAAAAACCTTGCCATAGCGGTCGGTGCAGAAATTGTCCAGCCACTGCAGTCCGCCACCGAGGGTAAGCTGGAACTCTTCATTTTCGCTGGTGAGTAGATCGATGAATTCCGGCGCGCCGGCTTCTACCGCGCCGCCCGATTTTTCGTCCTTCGGAATAATCGTATCGCAAAGATTCGTAAGCATCTCGTATTGGTGAGCGAAAAAATATTTCGGAGCGTACTTTCCGGCCGCCGAAGCCGATTTTTCGTTGTGCACCACCTGGTGCGCGTATTCGGCAGCCTTCGCAGGGATCACTTGCAGCACGGAGCCGCTGGCCACACTCACGGCCAGCGTTCGCAGGATGTCGCGCCGCGATACCGAGTGTTCGCTCATCGTGTCTCTCCCTGTACTCCTCCCTCGAATGCTTGCGGCCGTTTCGGTGACCTCACAAATTGCCCTTCTTCGCCTCATCGAGCAAGTAGTCAGACGCGCGCCACGCCAAAGCCATGATCGTCAGAGTCGGATTCTTGTCCGGGTTGGTGACTAGCGGCGCGCCATCCATCACGAAAACGTTCTTCACGTCGTGAGCCTGGCAGTAGCCGTTCAGCACCGAAGACTTTCGGGTCGGCGCCCATGCGCACCGTGCCCACTTCGTGAATAATTTTTCCGCCCTCGGCGATACCGAACGGCCTTTCGCCTCCGAGCGGAGTCTTTGTTTTGTATTCGCCGCCCGCCGCTTCGATGATGGCGCGAAACGTCTCCTGCATGTCCTTGGCCTGGCGAATTTCGTATTCGCTCCATTTGAAATGAAAACGCAGGACGGGGATGCCCCACTTGTCGACGACATTGGGATCGATCTCGCAGTACGTGTCGGGATTGGGAATCATTTCGCCGCGTCCCGCCATGCCGATTCCCGTGCCGTAGACTTGCCGCGCGCGCTTTTTCAGCGTCACGCCGTAGCCTTCCTCCTGGTCCAGCAGGTCGTCGAACTCGCCCAGGCCGGGCATGTTGCGCCCGCCGCCAAATTCGATGTGATAGCCGCGCGGAAAATCATTCTTGCGGTCGAATTTCCACCACGGGATGTACATGTGCATCCCGCCGACGCCATCGTGATTGTGCGGCGGCATTTTCTCAAGCTGCGGAATGATGCCCCATCCGTCGCTACCGACCGAATCGGTGAGGTATCGTCCCACCGCGCCCGAAGAGTTGGCCAGCCCGTTCGGAAATTGGGCGGATTTCGAGTTCAGCAGCAGCCGCGCCGATTCGCAAGCGCTCGCCGCAAGCACCACGGCACGCGCGTTCACGCGTTTCTCGGTGCTCGTCGCCTTGTCAATGTACGACACGCCTTCCGCTTTGCCGTCCTTGCCGAGCAATACTTCCCGCGCCATCGCTCCGGTGACCATCGTGAGCTTGCCCGTTTTCATCGCCGGAGGAATCATCACCTGGCTCGAGCTGAAGTTCGATGCCGTCACGCACCCGCGACCGCATTGGCCGCAGTAATGGCAGGGAAGCCGGCCATTCACCGATTTCGTCAAGATCGCCAGCCGCGAAGGAATACAAATCACGCCGATCTTGTCGCACGCTTTCTTGACGATCAAATCCGTGCAGCGCGGTTTCGGCGGCGGCAAAAACATGCCGTCAGGAGCGCTCGAAACATTTTCGCGCGTCCCAAACACGCCGATGTAAGACTCGACTTTGTCGTAGTAAGGCGCGAGATCGTCGTACGTGATCGGCCAGTCGTCGCCCAGCCCGTCCCGCGTCGCCGACCTGAAATCGATCGGTGCAAAGCGCAGCGCTATGCGCCCCCAATGATTCGTCCGTCCCCCCACGATCCGCGAACGAAACCACTGAAAATTGGATCCCGGCGCGGAAGTATACGGCTCACCTTCGATTTTCCACGCGCCGTTGGGCGCAAGGAACTCTCCAAAATTCTCTTCCGCATGCCCGCCCACACCAGCCCCGCGGTGCGGCAATTCGTAAGGCCACATCAGCATCTTGAAGTCTTTTTCAGGAAAAACCGGCGGCCCCGCCTCAAGCAACACTACATTCAGCCCGCCTGCGGTCAGAACTTTCGCTGCGGTACCGCCGCCCGCGCCCGAGCCAATGACGCACACGTCGTACATCTCCGGCGAGCGAATCACTTGGGACATGTCGTGGACCTCGAGTTACAGCTCGTTTCTTTTCAGTTGAGACACCGCGAAATCGCACGCCCGGGCCGTCAACGCCATGTACGTCAGCGAAGGATTGACGCAAGCGCTCGACGTCATGCAAGCCCCATCCGGCATAAAAAGATTTTTCACGTCGTGCGCCTGGTTGTGCTCATTCAGCACGGAGGTCTTCGGATCGCGCCCCATGCGCGCCGTCCCCATCTCGTGAATGCCCAGTCCCGGGGGCGAGGGCTTGTGAAACACGGATATTTCCGTGGCGCCCGATGCCGCGAGAATTTCCGCCGCCTGCACGGCAATGTCACGCGACATAGCCAATTCGTTCGGACCCCACGCGCAGTGAATCTTCAACGTGGGTATGCCCCACGCGTCCACCTTCCCGTTTTCAATCTCAACGTAATTGTCATGGCTCGGCAGGCATTCACCGAAGCCTCCGAGCGACATGTGCCACGGCCCCGGCATCTTCAGCTTGTTCTTGAATTCCGGCCCCAGTCCGACCATCGTAGAGCCGCGCGACCATCCCTCGCGGCTTCCCCCGCCCTGGTAGCCGTACCCGCGCAGGAAATCCGCCTGCTTCGTCTTCACGTTTCGGAACCGCGGAACGTAAATCCCATTCGGCCGGTTGCCGAACGGCATCTTGTCTTCGTGCCCGGGCATCTTGCCGCTCGCCCCGCTGCCCATGTGATGATCCATCAAATTGTGGCCAAGCTCGCCGCTGCTATTCGCGAGCCCGTTGGGAAATTCAGGTGTCGCGGAATTCAACAGAATACGCGTCGATTCCAGGGTCGAAGCGCAAACAAAAAACACGCGCGCCTTGAACTCGAGCGGGGCCTTTGTCTGCGCATCGATCACGCGAACCCCGCTCACCCGCCGCGTCGCCGGATCAAAAATCAAGCTGTGCACCACGCTGTACGGCCGTATCGTAAATTTCCCCGTCTTGATCGCCGCCGGAAGCGTTGAACTCAAGCTGCTGAAGTACGATCCCGTAATGCATCCGCGATGGCAAACGCCGCAGTAGTGGCAGGCTGCGCGCCCTTTGTGAACGCGCGTCAGCACCGCCGACCTTCCAATCGTCATAATCCGGTCGTCAAAATGTTTCGCCAGCGCCTCTCGAACATCCTGCTCCACACACGTCATTTCCATCGGCGGCAGAAATTTTCCGTCCGGCAACTGCGGCAATCCTTCGGGCTGCCCGCTGATTCCCGCGAACTCTTCGACGTAGTCATACCAGGGCGCAATGTCCGCATAGCGTATCGGCCAATCCACCGCCACGCCTTCCTTCAAGTTCGCTTCAAAATCCAGATCGCTCCAGCGATAACTCTGCCGCCCCCAGGTGAGCGATTTTCCGCCCACTTGCCGCCCGCGAATCCACGCAAAGTGTTTGCCTTCCTCGCAGCTGTACGGATTGTCCACGTCGCTCACAAAAAATTTGTTCGAATACTCATCGCAAGCGTAATAACACTCGCGCTGAATCGGCTGCGTGCCCATGCGCTTGACGTGATCATCCCACCCGCGGTATCGCAACTCCCACACCGGAACGTGCTCCACGTAGTCACGCTCGGGAACGATGCTGCGCCCTGCTTCCAATATCAACGTATTCAGACCTTTTTCCGTCAGCTCTTTCGCCGCCCATCCGCCGGTAATTCCCGATCCGATCACGATTGCGTCGTACGTATTGGCCGCCATGCGCCTCTCCCTTATGCCTTTTTCTCTGCCGCAACCGGCACGCAACCATGCTGCGCCCCGGGAATAATTGTCAGACCGAGCTCTCGCGTAAAGCCAACTTCGGAAGTGTAGTAGCCGTGAAGCGTAATACCTTTGAATACCGTAAAGAAATTACCCTTCAACTGTGTGTCCATCTCGGGCACAGTGTTTCCATGACGCGCCGGCCGGCCCGCGCCCATGCCCACGGCTTCATCCATCGCGCGCATCAAGTTAAGCTGTTGCGCCGGCGAAGCATCCACGAAATCTTTGCCATACAATTCGTTGCTCTGCTTATCGACATCCGCCAGGCCTTCCAGAAAATGGCTGCGGTCCTCGTCGGTCGCCCATTCGGTCAGGATGACGTCGATGAATTCATTGACGCGCGCACCTTTCGCCCCCGGCGTATCCGTCTCCGGAATAATCATCTCGCTCATCAGAACGACAAGAGCGTTCTGGTGCGGATTGAGCGTGCGCAGCGCGTATCCCGAAGCAGGATGCGCTTCCTGAAAAAATGCGAACATCTCCGGTGCCAGAGCCGGCGCAAGCGCTCCGGCCGCAAGAAATTTCAAGGCATCACGCCGTTGCATAGAACCTCCCCATTTGTGCTTCTAACGATTTCTCAGCCTTCCAGAATTTCTTTGCGCACGTTTTTCAAAACGTAGGCCGCCCGTTCCACGCCCACTTCTCCCGAAAGAATCGGATCTTCATTCTCGATGCTCAGAATCCCTTCGTAGCCGATGTCCATGTAAGCTTGCAAAATCGACTTCCACAAGCTCGCGCTGTGTCCATAACCCACAGCGCGGAACGTTTCCGAGGCATTCCCCAGATCGCTCGTCTCGAACGCAAAATTCAATACCCCATACTTGGCCACGTTCTCCGGGAAAAAAACCGTATCCTTCATATGCGCGTGAAAAATAGCGCCTTGCTTGCCCAGGAAATGAATCACCTCCACGGGATCGCAGCCCTGCCAGAAGAGGTGGCTCAAATCGTTGTTTGCGCCAATCTCTTCGCCCACCGCTTCGCGCAATTTCAGCAGCGTCCGCGGGTTGTAGACCACGAAGTTGGGATGCATCTCTAGCGCAATGCGATGCACACCATGCTCGCGCGCGAACTTCGCCGCTTCTTTCCAGTACGGAATCACTTTCTCTTTCCACTGCCAGTCCTGCATCTGCGCGTATTCGGGCGGCCACCGATACGTGATCCAGTTTGGCTGCGAATCCGTCGGCGTTCCCCCGGGGCAGCCGGAAAAACCCACAATCACTTTCACGCCCAGCCGTTCCGCCAGCAGCACGGTTCTGCGGAAGCTCTCACGATCCCGTTCCGCATGTTTTTCGTCGGGGTGAACCGGATTGCCATGGCAGCTCAGCGTCGCCACGTGAATCCCGCGATCCTCGAATTTTTTCTGCCAGGCTTTGGCTTTGGCGGGATCGTCGAGCAGTTCCTGCACCGGGCAATGCTTTGTGCCCGGATAACCGCCCGTCCCGATCTCCATCGCTTCGAGACCGAGCGCGCTCACCTTATCCAGCATTTCATCCAGCGAAAACTTATCGTAGACAGGATCGAACACGCCGATGGGGATTCTGCGCTTTGCGGAGGTCGAAGCCGCCGATTGCTTGCTCGAGGCGAGAGCGGCGCCGCCAGGAGAGTCCTTCATACTGGCACCCCCGGGCACCGCCGCTGCCAGCAATCCTCCGCCGGTTGCGGCAAGAAAATGCCTTCGGTCAATCGATTTACTAGCTCGCGAGCTGCGCATGCCAAACCCCCACTAGTGACCTGCTCACTCGGCCAAAAATGCGACCCGCGGCATTATACGCCTCCTGAAGGGAAGGGGAAGCCACAAAATCGTTTTAGTGGAGGCGAATATCAGAAAAATTGATTTGTGGAGTGGCGTGGACAGGCTTTGATCAGATGGGTGCTGCAATCCTCCGCCAGGTCTGTGTTTACGGCTTTCTCCGGCCCAGCGTATCCAGCGCCGGAACGGAAACTGCCGTCGTCACCACCCGCTCGGCGGGCATCTTTTTATTTTGAATGGCGTCAACGAGCATCTCAATCGCCTGGCCGGCATTTGGCGGAACGAAAACAGTGGCAGTCAGCAGTCCGCTGCGCACCCACGATTGGCCTGTTTTCGGCAGTCCATCGCAGCCGGTAAAGGGCAGCTTGAGCCAACGCTCCCGCTCATCCTCGTTCGTCAGTTCCTTGAAGGCGTCTCGCGCTCCCATGGCCATCGAGTCATCTTGCGCGGAAATCAGGTCGACGGCCGCGCGCTGCGAAGTAGTCAGCTTGAGCCACGAACGCACCGATTTTTGCGCGCTCTCCTGCGTCCACTGGGCTTTGAGCATTGTTACTTGTATGTTCGCAGGCTTGGTTTCCTGCATCCCTACGGTGCGCTCTTTGGCTGCCGAGTTTTCCGTAGGCCCCTGGATATAGAGGACGTTTCCCCCGCCTCGCAGCAAGGCCGCCATTTGGCGCCCCTGGATGCGGCCGATTTCGACATGGTCGGAACTTATCGTGAAGAGTGGCGCCGTGGACGTCTTCCGCAGTTCCTCGATGTAATTCGCGTCGCGATTCAGAATCACCCAGCCTATCCCCGCGCTCACCGCCGCCTTGGCCACCTGCGGCAAAGCCGTGCCGCCGACAGGCTCAAAGATAATGGCGTCCGGCCGCAATTCCTTCGGCGCTTGGACCGCTTTCAAGATTTGCGTGCTCTGGTTGATGGCGTCGTTTTGCGCGTGGACAATCTGCACCTCGACGCCCGCTTTTCTCGCGGCTTGCTCGGCGGAATCCGACTGTTCGATTTGATAGTCGTTGTCGTTAGTTGTCAGGGAAACCAGGAATTTCAGCTTTTTCATTCTCGTCTCAAGTTTGGATGATTCTATTCCAACACAAAGCGGCGATTTAAACGATTAAGCCTGCCGGACTGGTGCCTAGCCTGTTACTCTTTGATTTTTGGTTACGTTCGCGGACGCGATAATTCGGACCGCTTGCCGCTTACCGCTTTCCGAACTCATCCAGCGCCGCGCCGAGACGTTCGAGACCCGCGCCGAGACTCGTGGTCTCGCCGCCGATGCCTATCCGGAAATGTTGCGGCATTTCAAAGAACCTGCCAGGCACAACCGTCGTTTCGTATTTTTCGCGCAGCAGTTTGAAAAAGACTTCCGGATCGCCTTTGGCGAGGCGTGGGAAGAACACTGTCCCTGCGGGCGGGCGAAAACACTCGAGATCGCTCCGGGAATCGAGAAAGGCATCGATGATCGTGCGATTGGCGGTGAGCAACGCCTGGGCTCGCTTCCGAAACTGTTCAAGGTGATCGAACGCGATCACGGACATGCGCTCGGCCGCGTGCGCCGCGACGGAGCCATACAAATCATCCAGCAGCCACATACGCTTGGCTAGCGCCGGAGCGGCAAGTATCCAGCCGCAGCGCAGCCCGCTCAGGCCATAAACTTTCGTCAGGCTGCTGGTAACGATGAATGGGTTGTCATCCGGCGTGGCAATGGCTTGGCCGATCGGAAAGCAGTGCGGCGCGCCAGTGTCGAAAAGCATATCGAGATAGACTTCGTCCACCAGGACGTGGGCGCCCACCCGCTGGGCTCTTTCGCCAATCGCGCGTAGCGTCGCTGCGGGTATCAGAGCGCCGCTCGGATTGTGAAGATTGCTCAGTACAATCAGCCGTGTTTCGTTGGTGATCGCCTTTTCGATCTCCGGAAGTTCCATCGCGAATCCCGTCTCAAACCGGCGGGGAATTCGCTTAATCTGTGCGCCGAGATATTCCGCGATGTTGAGCAATGGTCCATACACCGGCTGTTCGATCAAGACTTCATCGCCTGGATCGAGCACGGCCGCCATCGCCAGATGATTCGCCATCGAAGTGCCGGTTGCGGCTACCACGCATTCCTCCGGCACGCCATTGTGTCGCGCCAGCCGCTCCTGCAGCGCTTTGTAGCCGTAGGCTCCCGCCGCGGGGGTAATCTCCAATTCCTCCAGGCGAACGGGAAATTCCGATAACAGCACGCTGCTTAACCCGCTGCTAGCCAGATTAAAGCGCGCATGCGAATGCAGTTTCGCCCACTCTATGTACACAGAACCCTTGGTTCGTTTCGAACCGCTCATGCTTCCGTTGCTCCCTTATTTTTCGCTCGCCACAAATAGTATGCAGGCAATCCAGCGGCAGCGATAGCCAGCCCGATGAACGAGCGTATTGGATCGTGCGCGAATGTGCTTGCGACCACAATCCACTCCGCCGCAATAAAAAGCAAAGTCGTCCACGGATGGCCAGGCACGCGGTATTCGATCGCAGGCGCGGCTTGCTGCGCCGCGCGCCGCCGCAAAACGAGCAGGCACACTGCCGTCAGCCCAAAAAAGAGCGAATCCATCGCCACCACATAGTTCACGACTTGCGCGTATGTCCCCGTCAACGCGATGACGATGGCCCACACACCTTGCAACAGGATCGCCACCACCGGCACATGTGATCGCGGATCGATCCACGCAACGCCGCGGAAAAAAATGCGGTCTTCCGCCATCGCGAAATAAACGCGTGGCGCGGTTAACATCGATTGCCCAAGGAACCCGAACGCCGAAAACGCAATTCCAGCCGCAATCAACGTTCCGCCGCGTGGCCCGAGCAGCATCCGCATCACCGTTGACGCCGGCGTCATCGTGGCGGCCAGTCCTGCAGGCCCCAGCGCACGCACATAAACGAAATTCACCGAGGTGTACACCGCAATCACTCCAAGCACGCCCAAAACAAGCCCCCGCGGAAGCGTCTTGCGTGGATCGCGCACTTCGCCCGCGAGAAAGCTCGACGTTTGCCATCCACCGTAAGCAAACAAGACCGGCGTCATCGCCGCCCCAAACGTGAAAACCAATCCCATCGACATCGGCTGGTCCAGCACAGGCCGCCACGAAATTTGCGATGGCCCGCCCCGCAAAAAACTGAAGACCTCCAACATTCCAATGGCTGCAATCGCGGCCAAGGTCATCACGGATTGCACTCGGCTGCCCGCGCGAACGCCCAGGCAGTTGATCACGGTGAGTAGCGCCAGGGCCGATGCCGCGATCAGCGATGCGCTGATGTGCCAGCTTGTCAGCTCCAGAAAATATCGCGCAAACGTAACCGCAACCGCGGCCATTCCGCCCGTCTGAATCACCAGCAGCAGCACCCAGCCATAAAGAAACGCCACCGCGGGATGCAGAGCCTCGCGCAGGTAAGCGTATTGCCCGCCAACGACCGGCAATCTCGCCGCCAGTTCCGCGTAAATAAATCCACCGACCAGCGCGATCAATCCACCCGCGATCCAAGCGCTCAGAATAAGTGAGGACGTGTGAACCCGGTCAGCCACCAAGTACGGATTGATGAAAATCCCCGCCCCAATAATCCCACCCATCACAGCCATCGTCGTCCCAAACAACCCCAGCCGCCGCGCGAGGCCACTTTTCGGCAGCGCTTGTTTGCTCGGATTTTCGGCTGTTGTCATGGAGGCAGGTCTTGTTGCTCGCGGCGGGCTTCTCCGTGAAGCTCGTGCCGAAGCGCGCGTACTCTACCACTCGCGCGACCGTGCACAAAATTGCAGGACCCTCCGCGTTTCTTCAGGGTGTTTACGCAATCTTCGGAGTGAGTTCTGTTCGTTCGCCGAGGCAAAGGATGGCGACGAGCTGTCGCGCGCGTGGACTTTGCAAAGCCTTTGCAATCTTGGGCTTGCAAGTCTGTCAGTTATCGCTACCCCCGGTGCAAATTTTAGGAGTATTATGAGGCGATACTCTTGGTCCCCTAAACCAACAATCGACGGGTGGGTCATATGTGTGTTCGGGTCCTGAAGTTTTTCCGGGTCATTCTTATAGTAGCCTGCGGGCTCTTCCTGCCCGTCGAAGTGTGGGCTGGCAACCCACTGCCATTGCCCGCCTGGCAGGTTCCTGGTCCTGGCCCTGTCCTACTGCCGGGCCAAGCCCACATGGAAGATGCGGAGAAGCAAGCGGATATTGACGTTTTTGTGAAAGGGCCAAACGGGGCGCCGTTGGAAGGTTCTGCGGTAGTCACGTTGACGAAACTGAGCGGGGAATTCGTCGACCAGAAGACCGCCAAGAATGGCTACGCCAGGTTTAATGGCGTGCGCGCCACCGAATACAAAATTCAGGTGCTGGCTCCCAAGTATGAAGCCACCGTTAAGCAACTCGAAGTGCAAGAACGTTCCCTCGCCAAGATCACGATCGAGATGGCCCCGCTTTCCGCGGAAGAGGCCGCGAGTTCGGCGAATCTCTACGCGCTTGCGCCGAAAACGCAAAGAGAGGTGGCCAAGGCGCTGGAGGATCTGCGGGCCAACAAGTCTAATGATGCGCGCAAGCATCTTCAGAACGCGCAAAAGGACGCTCCAACAAGCGCGGAGATCGTTTACCTTTTCGGAGTTTATTCATCTCAGGTTAAAGATCAGGCCCAGGCCAGGGTTTACTGGATGAAAGCTCTTGAACTGAATCCCAAACACTTGAGCGCCTTGCTTGCTGTTGGCCAGGATTTGTTGCAGGAAAACAAGCCCGCGGAAGCGATGCCGTATCTGACGCGGGTGTCCGAGGCCGAACCATCTTCCTGGCGCGCCCATGCATTGCTCGCGGAAGGCTTCGTCTTGCAAAAACAAAACGACGAAGCCATTAAACAAGCGGAACGGGCGATCCAGTTGGGGCACGAGCGAGCCGCCGTGGTTCAGCCGTTATTGGCGCGGGCTTTGGCCGCGCGCGGAGATAGGGACGAAGCCACCAAGGTCATGCAAGGCTACGTACAGGCGCATCCTGCAGACACTGCCGCCGGCAAAGACCTTGAAACACTCAAGCAAGCGGGGGAAATATCGAGCGAGTCCGCAGCCAGCGAGCTGTCTGCGATGAACAAGGACGCTACCGCGCTGCCGGCGCTTTCCAAGTGGATGCCACCGGACGTGGACGAGAAAGTGCCGCCAGTGGAAGCAGGTGCTTCCTGTGCCGTGGATGACGTGGTGGCCAAGGCGGGGCAGCAACTCATTACGCTGATCAGCGACGTGGACCGGTTTGCGGCGACGGAATCGCTTGTGCATGAATCCATTGGCAAGTCCGGACTCGCGTCCACCCCCGAAAAGCGCAAGTTTGCGTACGTGGTTTCCATTCAGGAAGTCCAGCGCGGTTATTTGAACGTGGAGGAGTACCGGAACGGCGCGGGCGGCGCGTCAGCCGACTTTCCGGATGGAGTTGCAACAAACGGGCTGCCTGCGCTCGTCTTGATTTTTCATCCCTACAACGCCAAGAACTTTGAAATGACGTGCGAAGGTCTGGCGCGCTGGAATGGCGGACTGGCCTGGCAAGTCCACTTCAAACAGAGGCCGGACAAGCCGAACAATATCATGAGGTACAGGATTGGAGCGGACGGCCCATCTTTTCCTGTTGCCCTAAAAGGCCGCGCGTGGATATCGGCGGACAATTATCAGATTGAGAGGCTCGAGACGGATTTGGTTGCGCCCGTACCGCAGATCCGATTGGTTGCCGATCATAAGGCTATCGAGTACGGCCCTGTGAAATTCGCCAAGGCCAATGTGAATATGTGGCTGCCACAAAGCGCGGAAGTGTATTACGACTGGAGAGGGCGCCGCATTCACCGGCGGCACAGCTTCAGCGACTACATGCTCTTCGGTATAGAGGACAAGCAGAAGATAACTGTGCCGAAGGCCGACGATGCGACTGCGGACACTGCGCCGAGCGAAGCGCCGAAACAAAAACCACAACCTTAAAGATCGTCTCCCGCCGCGTTTCGTGTCGCTTCATGTTGAACGGTAGAAGCGCAAAACGCGGAAAGCGAAACTCGAAATACGAAACTCAAAGTACGAAACTCAAAAATCGAATTACCTCACTTGATGGAATTGTGGGTTTGGCGGCGAAGGAATTGGCCGGAGCCGGGGCGGCCGACGAATTTTCCGAAGTCGATGACGGTGCGGCCGCGCGAGAAAACTTTTCTTGGCGCGCCTTTGATTTGAATGCCCTCGAACATGGAATAGTCGACGCGCATGTGGTGTGTTTTTGCACTGATGACTTGTTCGTCGTCGGGATCGAAGATCACGATGTCGGCGTCGGAGCCAACCACGATCGTTCCTTTGCGTGGATAGAGGCCAAAAAGTTTTGCGGGAGCCGTCGAGACGAGTTCGACGAAGCGATTGGCAGAGAAGCGTTTGCCGTGGACCCCGCCGGTGTAGATAAGGCTGAGGCGGTGTTCGATGCCGGGTCCTCCGTTGGGAATTTTCGTGAAGTCGTCCTTGCCCAATTCTTTTTGCTCCTTGAAGCAGAAGGGGCAGTGATCGGTGGAAACGACTTGCAGCGTGTCGTGCGCGAGGCCTTGCCAGAGTTTTTCCTGGTGCCATTTTTCGCGCAGCGGCGGCGTAAAAACATATTTCGCGCCCTCGAAGCCGGGAGCGTCCATATTTTCGAGCGAGAGATAGAGATACTGTGGGCACGTCTCCGCATAAGCAGGCAGGCCACGGTCGCGCGCTTCGCGAACTTTTTCAAGCGCGTCGTTGCAGGAGAGATGGACAATGTAGACGGGCGCGCCGGCCATTTCCGCAAGAGCGATTGCGCGCGAAGTGGCTTCCGCTTCAGCGGTCGTCGGGCGCGTCAGCGCGTGATACTTCGGCGCGCGCTTGCCTTCGGCAAGAGCTTGCTGAACGATGACGTCGATCGCGCCGCCATTTTCCGCATGCATGCAGATCAGTCCGTTGTGTTTGGCGGCCTGGCGCATGGCTTTGAAAATGGTGGCGTCATCAAGCATGAACACGCCGGGATAAGCCATGAAGAGTTTGAAGCTGGTGACGCCTTCGCGAACCAGCTCACCCATTTCTTCAAGTTGGGCGGCGCCGAGATCCGTGATGATGCAATGGAAGGCGTAGTCGGTGACAGCCTTGTCGTGCGCTTTTTTCATCCAGGTGTCAAACGCCTGGCGGAGAGTCTGTCCCGTATATTGGATTGCGAAATCGATCAGGGTAGTCGTGCCGCCGAAGGCGGCAGCGATAGTGCCGGTCTGGAAGTCGTCGGCGCTGGTGGTGCCGCCGAAAGGCATATCGAGGTGGGTGTGCACGTCGATGCCGCCGGGGATGACGAGAAGGCCAGCGGCATCAACCACTTGGCCCGCATTCTCGATGGGGAGCTGCGCGGCGATGGCGGAAATCTTGTCGCCGTTGATGCCGATGTCGGCCACGTAGGTGTCCGAAGCGGTGACAATGGTGCCGTTGCGGATGATGGTGTCAAAGCGCATTTGCGGGCCTCGGATGGCGGAGCGGGCTAGTTAAAAGTGAGTAACAAAACGGCATGGTGAGGTACCCCTCCCCGGGGGTTTTTCGTAAGTGTTCATTCTAAAGGATTTTAAGTCATGCACAATGAACACTTGTAGAAGTGCGGATTCTAAAGGACTTAGGAAATTTCGGCTATAACGAAGTAGTGACGGGGGAGGGTGGAAGTGTGCCGGAAAGTTTGAAAGGTCCGTCCGGCGGGCGTTCATGGTCTCTGGGCGCGAGTGAGCAGCGCCTATCCAAATACAAAACCATTATAGCATATCTGCACTGTTTGTCAAGTGATAAACAGTAAGTCGTTTATTTGCAAGGAGATGGCGAGGCGTCTGCTGGCAACGCGGTCGATGCACCGGTCCAATCCCTGGAATCGCCCGAGAATGGCAGGCGCTAACTCGCATCAGCTCACCGCATTTTCCAAGAATGCCACGGGGAAGACCGATGTATCATTCGACGTCTAGCCCGGGCACGTCACGTTCACCGTGCGAGGAATTATCGGGACCGAGGTGCGAGCCTCCCAGATTGGATCACCCACAGCTACACGAATACACAAAATCCCATGGCAGATTGGCAAACGCGAGAAAAGCGGCCGCTCCGAGAACCGGTGCGAGAGGAACCGGGGCCGACGCCCAAAAACTACATCACGCCCGCCGGGTTGCAGCGGCTGAAAGACGAGCAGCTGTTCCTACTACGTCGCGAGCGGCCCGCGGTGGTGGAGGTCGTAGCCTGGGCGGCTAGTAACGGGGACCGCAGTGAAAACGCCGACTATCTCTACGGCAAACGACGGTTACGCCAGATCGATTCGCGGATTCGCTTTCTCACCAAACGCATTGACGCGGCCGTGGTTGTCGATCCCGTCGCTCCGCGGCCAGGCTCAGCCGCCACGCGCGCCTTCTTCGGCGCAACCGTCACTTACAAGAACGCCGCCGGCCTCGAACACGTGGTCTCGATCGTTGGCATCGACGAGGTGGACCTTGACCGCGGCTACATCAGCTGGCGCTCGCCTCTCGGCAATGCGCTGATGAAGGCGTCCCCCGGCGACCGCGTGCGCCTGATTGCGCCAGCAAAGTCGGAGCATCTCGAGGTCATCGATGTCGAGTACGCCCCGATTCCGATGGATCCTTTCCGCGAACCGCTAGGAGCTCAGTCGACGCCCAAGGTTGATCGTTCCTAGGCCAAGCCGCCCGACTCTCAGCGTTCCCCCGATGTTACCGTTTTTGCAGATTGTGCCGCCAGGAGCTGTACAGCGAAACGCTTACAACAACTGCTCGGCGATTTCCACAGTCAAATTAGCGTTTGTCCGGTGATTCTGAGCGAATCACTGAAGAAAGGGCAGATCCTTGGCTGCGACTGTTTGGGCGGGGGCCTTGAGGCGACGTGTTGGAGGCTGGGTTGGCCTTCAGGACACTGGTTTGGGTTGATAGTGGGGCAGGACGTCGCGGGCGTAGATGTCGAGGGTTTTTTCTTCCTCGCCGCACATCAGGTAGATATTGAATTGGGTGACGCCGACTTTGCGGAGAGCTTCTAGCTTTTGGCGGTGGGCTTCGATGGGGCCGATGATGCAGAAGCGGTCGATGACTTCGTCGCTGACGAAATCGGCGTTATCGCTGCCGACTTCGCAGTGGTGGTGATAGTCGTACCCGCCGCGGTTTTTGACGAAGGACGTGAGCGATGCCGGGAGCTCTTCGGGTTTGTACTTGGAAATTAAATCCATCACGTGATTGGAGACGAGCGCGGGAAACCAGCGGACGCGGTCGCGCGCGATCTTTAGGTCGGCCGAGGGCCAAACCGGGGCGGCGGCCATGACCTGAAACTTGCTGAAGTCGCGGCCGGCTTCCTTGGCGCCTTCGCGGACGAAGCCGAGGCACCAGTCGATAAGATCGGGATCGGCGAATTGGAGGATGACGCCGTCGCCGATGCGGCCTGCGGTGCGGAGGGCTTTCGGGCCGTAACCAGCAACCCAAACTGGCGGGATTTCGCTGCTGGCCCAGGGAAAATTCGTGGGGACACCGTCGACGTCGACGGTTCTTCCCGCGTTGAGATCGCGAAAGGTGCGTACGAAGGATTCGAGATTTTCGAGCGTAGTGGGTTTTTTGCCGAGGACGCGGCGGGAGCTGTCTCCGCGGCCGATGCCGAGTTGCATGCGCCCGCGCGATGCGAGGTTGAGAGTGGCGAAGAGGCTGGCGGAGACAGTGACATCGCGGACGGCGGGGTTGGTGACGCAGGTGCCGAGGCGCATGGATTGCGTGCTGGCGGCCATGAGCGTGAGGAGCGGGAACGGTTCTTTCCAGATAACGTGGGAGTCGAAAATCCAGCCGTAGGAAAAGCCGCCGGCTTCGGCTTGCTGGGTGAGACTGACGATGCGGTCGATGTGAATGTCAGGTTTGATGGTTATGCCGAAGTCCATGGGAGCCTCACAAGAGTTGAGTCGAACGAAAAAGAAAGAAAGAGATTTTACAAAGAGGACACCGAGAAACAGAGGGCACAGAGAAGAAAAAGCGGATTCCTCGCTTCGCTCGGAATGACAATTTTTTCATCTCCTGCTCTCAATCTGCGGCCTGCACAACTGCAGCGGGCTTGGGCATCAGGGCGAAGTAGGCCAGGAAGCTGACGGCGAAGCCTACGAACCAGGCGTAATTGTAGAGCACTTTGAGGGCGGGTACGAAGAGGCCGATGAAGGCAACGCCCGCCCCGGCAGCAAGGGCGATGACCGCGCGCCAATTGACGCCGCGCGAAAATTCGTAGAGGCCGCCCCGTTGATAGAGATCCTGCGTGGAGAGATTTCTTTTGCGGATAACAAAATAATCGCAAATCAAGACGCCGGCTATGGGGCCTAGGAAACCGGAATAGCCGACGAGCCAGCCGAAGATGTAACTGCCGTAGCTGGACATCAGCTTCCAGGGTTGCATGACGATGCCCATGACGCAGGTGACGAGGCCGCCGGTGCGGAAGCTGATGCGGCGCGGGGAGAGATTTGAGAAATCGTTGGCGGGAGAGACGACGTTGGCGGCGACGTTGACGTTGAGCGTGGCCATGAGGAGGGCGATCATGGCGATAACGACGGCTAGCGGATTGCCGAGGCGCGAAAGAACCTCGACGGGATTCCAGAGGGCTTGGCCAAAAATAATCAGAGTGGCGGAAGTGACGGCGATGCCGATGAAAGAGTAAAACGTCATGGTTGCCGGGAGACCGAGAGCCTGGCCGAGCATTTGATCTTTTTGGCTGCGGGCATAACGGGTGAAATCGGGAATGTTGAGAGAAACGGTGGCCCAGAAACCGACAACGCCGGTGAGGGAGGGAATGAAGAAACGAAAAAATTCGGGGAAGGTGTGAAATTTAGAGGGCGTCGAGAGCATGGGGCCGAAGCCGCCGGCTTTACCTTTTGCCCAGAGAAGAAGCGCGAGGCCGATGAGCAGCAAGAAGGGCGCGGAAACGCCTTGCAAAAAACGGATGGTCTCGATGCCGCGCAGAATGACGAGCACGTTGAGCAGCCAGAAGAAACCGAAGCAGACGGCGGGACCGAAGGCGAAATGTTGCCAGCCGGGGAAAAGAGCGATGAGCATGGCGTTGATGGCTTCGCCGCCAATCCAGGTTTGAATGCCGAACCAGCCGCAGGCGACGAGAGCGCGCAGGATGGCGGGAACGTTGGCGCCGAGGACGCCGAAAGAAGCGCGCGCGAAAACGGGGAAGGGAATGCCGTAGGCCGCGCCGGCGTGGGCGTTGAGGAGCATGGGGATCAGAACGAGGACGTTGCCGAGGAAAACGGTGAAGAGAGCTTGCTTCCAGCTCATGCCGCCTGCAATCATGCCGCTGGCCAACAAATAGGTGGGGATGTTGACGCTCATCGAGATCCAGAGGGCGGCGTAGTTGTAGGTGCCCCAAGTGCGGCGTTGCGGGGGGACGGGGGCGAGGTCTTCGTTGTAGAGCGAGCTGGTGCTAATGGTTTCGGCGGCGAGAGAGGTGGCGGGCGCGTCGGTCATTGAGGGCGCTCGGCTTGGGCAACGTTGGCGGAAAGAAAAAGCAGATTCCTCGCTTCGCTCGGAATGACAAGTTTTTTGTTTTGCGCAGGATGACAAATTGTTTTATTTCGTGACAGAGCGAAGATGGTTGTTGTGCTCGGTGGCATAGAGAATTTAGTCGGCGGCTTCGGAGTTTGTCGCCGCGCGGGTGCGCGTGATTTCGCCGTAGGATTCGGGGCGGCGGTCGCGAAAGAATTGCCAGGTGTCGCGGACTTTTTGAATGTCGTCGAGGTTGAGTTCGGCGACGAGGAGTTCATCTTTATCGCGGCTGGCCTGGGCGACGATTTTTCCTCGCGGATCGCAGAAATAACTCTTGCCGTAGAATTCGCCGATTTTCCAGGGAGCTTCCGTGCCGACGCGATTGATAGCGGCGACGAAATATTGGTTGGCGACGGCGTGGGCGGGTTGCTCGAGTTCCCAGAGATATTCGGAAAGGCCGGCGACGGTGGCGGAGGGATTGTAGACAATTTCGGCGCCGTTGAGGCCGAGACAGCGCGCGCCTTCGGGGAAATGGCGGTCATAGCAGATGTAAACGCCGACGCGAGCATAGCGCGTTTCGAAGACGGGATAGCCTGCATTGCCCGGCGTGAAATAAAACTTTTCCCAGAAGCCGGGGTGGCAGTGGGGAATGTGGTGCTTGCGATATTTGCCGAGGTAGCGGCCGTCGGCGTCGATGACGGCGGCGGTGTTGTAGTAGACGCCGGTCATTTCGACCTCGTAGATGGGAACGACGAGGACCATTTGGTGCTTCTTGGCGATTTTTTGCATGTGCGTGATGGTGGGGCCGTTGGGAACGGGCTCGGTGAGTTCGTACCAGCGGGTTTGCTGCTCGGCACAGAAATAGGGGCCGTAGAAGAGTTCTTGCAGCCCGAGGACCTGGACTTTTTTCTTGGCGGCAGCGGCGATGAGGTCTTCGTGCTTGGCCATCATTTTTTGTTTGATTTGGGCGAGGGAATATTTTTCGGGCGACCATTCACAGCTGGCTTGGATCAAGCCGCAGCGGACGATGCGGGGCATGGAGGCCTCCTACGGGCGATTGCGTGTGAAATACTGGCGAAAGTTTACCTTGAGGGTGGGAAGGTCACAAGGAGAAGACGGAGTTTTCAGCCGAATGCGTACGTCCGGGCGTGATGGGGCGCAGCGTGCAGCGCCCCTACAAGGGAATCCCAGGCGAAGTTGGATTGAGTTTTCTGGCGAATGGGTTCATAGTGCTGCGCGGTGGGTTGAGCTTAGCTGGGCCAGGATTGTTTTCTGTTGTGACCTTCAAACTTTTTTATGGGGTGCTTCGTGAATCGAATGAGACTGCTCTGGGTTGGCGCGCTGGGAATGTTGTGCGTATTGCCGATGGCGAAGGTTAGCCGGGCGCAGCAATTTCCCGAGAGTACGTATCAGGAGATGCGCTGGCGGATGATTGGGCCGACGAGGGGCGGGCGGACGCGCGCGTCGGCGGGCGTGCCGGGGCAGCCGAATGTTTTTTACATGGGCCAAGTGAATGGCGGCGTGTGGACGACGGACGACGCGGGGCGGACGTGGACGCCGATTTTTGACGAGCAGCCGTCGCAGGCCGTGGGGGCGATCGCGGTGGCGCCGTCGGATTCGAATATTGTTTACGTTTCGAGCGGGGAGGGATTGGCGCGGCCGGATTTGGCGGTGGGCGATGGAGTTTATAAATCGACGGATGCGGGGAAAACGTGGACACACCTTGCGGGGCTGCGGAATAGTCAGGGAATTCCGGCGCTGGCGGTGGATCCTCGCGATGCGAACCGCGTGTTTGCAGCGGCGCTGGGGCATCCCTATGGAGCGAATGAAGAGCGCGGGATTTATTTGTCGACGGATGGCGGACAGAACTGGCAGAAAGTGCTCTCGAAGGGCGAAAACGTTGGCGGGTCGGACGTGGAGATCGACGCGTCGAATCCGGATGTGGTTTACGCGGGGATGTGGGAATTGCGGCTGGGGCCGTGGGAAGACGGGAATGAATATCAGGGAACGGGCGGGGGACTGTTTAAGTCGACCGACGGCGGCAAGACTTGGCATTCTCTGACGAACGGATTGCCAAAGGGCGTGATTCAGGTGAATTTGACCATCGCGCCGAGCCAGACGAGCCGACTTTTTGCCGCTGTGGCGAGTGCGCGCGGCGAAACTGGTCAAGGTTCAGAAGTGGGGATCTATCGATCCGATGATGCAGGAGAAAATTGGCAGCGCATCACAACCGATCCGCGGCCTGCTGGACGGATTGGGGGCGGCGATTTGCCGATGCCGAAAGTGGACCCAAAAAATCCGGACGTAGTCTATTGCACGAGTACGGTGACGATGAAATCGACGGACGGTGGAAAGACGTGGTCGAGCTACCATGGCGCGCCCGGCGGCGACGACTACCAGAATATGTGGATCAATCCGAATGATTCGAACATTATTTTGCTGGTGAGCGATCAGGGCGCGCAGGTGAGTTTGAACGGAGGGAGAACGTGGAGCACGTGGTACAACCAGCCAACGGCGCAGCTTTATCACGTGGCGACGAGCAACTCGTTTCCTTATCTGGTTTGTGGCGGGCAGCAGGAGAGCGGATCGGTTTGCGTGTCGAGCCGCGGGAACGATGGAGAGATTACGTTTCGCGATTGGCACCCCGTGGGCGTGATTGAGTATGGGTACTCTGCGCCGGATCCTCTGAATCCGGACATTATTTATGGAGCGGGGAGGCGCGAGGTTACAAGGTATTCGCTGAAGACGGGGCAGGTGCAGAACGTCGCGCCCATTCCCGTGGCCAATCCGAAATACCGCGCGGACCGCACGCAGCCGATACTTTTTTCGCCAGTCGATCCGCACGTCCTCTATTACGCGACGAATTATATTTTCAAGACGATGGATGGCGGCACCACCTGGAAAACAATTAGCGGCGATCTGGCGCGGGAGCATTCGGGCGTTCCGGCGAGCGTGGGAAGCGCGGCCAGTAAGGACGCCAACGCCGATAAGCAGCGCGGGGTTGTCTATGCGCTGGCGCCGTCGTTCAAATCGCTGAATACGTTGTGGGCGGGAACGGATGACGGATTGATATGGACTACCCGCGACGCTGGAGTGAATTGGAAGAATGTGACCCCGGGGGAGTTGACCCCGTGGAGCAAGGTGACGCAGATCGTGGCGTCGCATTTCGATGATGAGACGGCCTACGCTTCGGTGAGCCGGTTTCGAATTGATGATCTGAAGCCGTACATTTATCGCACGCACGATGGCGGGAAGACGTGGAAGTTGATCACGGGAGGACTGCCCGACTCGCCGGTGAACACAGTGCGCGAGGATTCCGTGCGCAAGGGGCTTTTGTTTGCGGGGACTGAAACCAGCGTGTGGGTTTCATTTGATGACGGCGATCATTGGCAGAGCCTTGAATTGAATTTGCCGCATTCGTCGATGCGGGACTTGTGGATTCACGAAAATGATTTGATTGTGGCGACGCATGGGCGGTCGTTCTGGGTGTTGGACGACATTACGCCGCTGCGGCAGATTTCGGAGGCCATGCAGAAAGCGGATGCGTTTTTGTTCAAGCCAGGCGCGGCTTATCGCGTGATGCGCGATACGAACACGGATACGCCGATTCCACCGGACGAGCCGACGGCGCAGAATCCGCCGGATGGCGCGGTTATAGATTATTTTCTCGGGCAAGCCGCGGAGGGGCCGGTAAAGCTGGAAATTTTGGATGCACAATCGAAAGTGGTGCGGCGGTATGCGAGCACAGACAAGCCGGATATCAGCGCTGAGGAACTGGCGAAGCAGTTGATTCCGCCGTACTGGGTGAGGATGCCGAAAATTCTTTCGACGACTGCGGGGATGCATCGCTGGGTGTGGGATTTGCATTACGCTACGCCGCTATCAACGCGCTACGACTATCCGATTGCGGCAATCCCTGGGGACACGCCGCGTCTTCCGCAAGGGCCGAGCGCGTTGCCCGGGCAGTACACGGTGCGGCTGACGGCCGGCGGGAAAACCTATACCGCGCCGCTGACGGTGAAGATGGATCCACGCGTGAAGACGCCCCGCGAAGGGCTGGTGCAGATGTTCCAGATGCAGGCCAAGCTGGCGTCGCTGATGACGCACAGCACCGAGGATGTTGCGCAGGCGCGGTCGGCGCATGAGCAGTTGCAAAAACTGGCGGGACAGGCGAGCGGCGCTACGGCGGATGCGATCTCCGCGTTCGATAAGAAAGTGGGAGCGCTTCTCGGCGGAGGCGGCGGATTCTTTGCGCCACCTTCCCCTACGCCTACGCTGAGCCGCGCGAACGGCGAGGCCGCGACACTCTACGCAGAGATCGGACGCGCCGATGCCACGCCCACGCCGTCGCAGACCAGCGCGGTGGCGGTGACGGAAAAAACCTTCGCGGCGGTATCGGCGCAGTGGAAGCAGATGAAGACGACCGAGCTGCCGGCGCTGAACAAGCAGCTTCATGATGCGGGGCTTCCGGAGATCCAGCTGGCGTCCAAGGCGGCGGACGAAGACGACTCCGACGATATCGAGTGAGCCTGCCATTTTCGCCACACCTGGGAATTACGTCGAGCTAGCCTGCCGCTTCTACTCCATGCCGGGCACTCCGGTGAGTCTCTCGGTCTCCACCCTTGGCGGCAGTCCCACTTACGCCTGGCACGTGCGGGGAATGCTCTAGTGATTCAGCCGATCTTTCTGCAAGCGGCTACCCGCGGAACCTGCCGGATTGACGCCTTTCCCGCGGACTTGTAACCTTTTCTGGTGCTCAAATATGCGATCATGGAGTGGTCCGCGTTCCGCGTCTGAGGCGGAAATAGAGGGTGCATGATGAGATCTCGCACCAGAGCTTCCTCGAGAGAATCCGGACTCACCCTTCTCGAGTTGATCATCGCGACCGCGATTCTGCTCATCCTCTCTGCCGCCGCCCTTCCCGTCATGAAAGTTACCGTGATCCGTGCAAAGGAATCCGAGCTTCACCGCGATCTTCGCATGATGCGCGATGCGATTAACCGATATAAGGATGCGGCCGACCTGAACCTGGTCCGCGTCAAGGTGGGCAGCGAAGGCTATCCTCCCGATCTTGAGTCACTCGTCAAAGGGGTCGATTACGGCGGCTCTGGCGCAAGCGGCGGGAAGAAACGATTCCTTAGGCGAATTCCCGTTGATCCCATGACCGGGCGAGCCGAATGGGGTCTGCGGTCCGTCCAAGATGACCCCGACACGACAAGCTGGGGCGGGGACAACGTGTTCGACGTTCATTCCAACTCCACTGCCACCGCGCTCGATGGCACCAAGTACGCCGACTGGTAAATCTCCGCAAACCATCTGAGGCCCTCGCCCTGTTTATCGCGAGGAAATTCCTGTTCAGAGGAGCCGCCATGCACCTCGCTTCTACGCACCAAGCCAAGAGGTCCATACTCTTCTGGCTACCCCTACGTGCCGTAACGCTTCTGGCCTTCGCCGCCATTCTCGGAACGGCTTTTTCTCCCATCGCTTCTGCCGCCCCCAATGCCTCCACTCTGGCAACTCTCGCAAAACTCCGCGACACATGGGTGCAGGACCTCCACACCAAGCAGCTCGATCCGATCTTGAAGTTCTATGCCCCGGACGCCGTGTTTCTCCAACCCAACGGCGACCGCATCACTGGCTCGGCCGCTCTTCGCAACCTTTTCCAATTCATCATGGCTACTTTCAACAGCGACCTCACGCTGCATAGCCAAAACCTCGAATCCTCCGGCGATCTCGCCTACGACAGTGGTGACTTCGAGGAAACCTTAACCAACATCGCCAGCGGAGCCAAAATATCCTCCAAGGGCAGCTACATCATCATCTACAAACGCCAGGTCAACGGCCGTTGGCTGATTGTCCAGCATGTCTGGACCGGAACTCCGCCCCCCGGTACGTGAGCCCTCCTAATCCCCGAAGCTCCCCCAGAAACGCAGAGGTCGCAGAGCTACACAAAGAAAATGTGCCCGTTCCAGGCTACCCTCCCAAGTGGCGCTAGCTTGCCGGACAAGACTGTCCTTCTCCCCTGACGGGATGCGGCCTAAACGCAGAAGAAAAGTCCAAAAAACCTCTTGACACATCTTTAGTGTTATAGTTTACTATAACAGTAAATCGCATCCCACGGGATCTCCTTCTTCACTCCATTTGCGAGACCCTCGGGGCGGTTAGTGAGGAGAAAGACCATGAAATCCATTTGCCTTATGTTGTTCGTTGCTGTGATGTCGTTTACTACTGTGGCTTTCGCGCAGCATGACGCGCACAAGGCCGCAGAGCAAGTCGCGTCGCCAGAAGCGCAGAAGTCCTTCGAAGCAATGAAGAGCCTGGCAGGAAATTGGGAAGGCCCGGTAACCCTCGACCCGCCGCAACCGGAGATGTCCGACGGAAAGCCCTTGCACATCACGATGCGCGTGACCTCCAGGGGAAACGCGCTCGTACATGAAATGCAGGAAGCGGGAACGCCGCTGGACGCGGGTAAGTACGACCATCCGGTCACAATGTTCTACGTGGACGGTGGCCGCCTTACACTCGTTCATTATTGCGACGCGGGAAACCGGCCGCGCATGTTCGCCAGGCCTTCGGCGGACGGAAAGCCGGTGGAATTCGACCTTTCCGACATCTCCGGCAGCACGGACTACGGACACATGCACCACGCCGTGTTCACCCTCATCGACTCGAATCACCACATCGAGGACTGGACGTATATGATGCCAGGGGACAAGCCTGTCCACGCGCACTTCGACTTAAAGCGGGTAGAGTAACGGACGGCGACGCCGGAAGGAAGTACGGAAAACTCTGATGGACCGTGAGTGGAATGACAATCAGCCAATTTACCGCCAGCTTCGCGACCGTGTGGTCGTGATGATTCTGGATGGCGTTCTCAAGGAAGGCGACCCTTTGCCTTCCGTGCGGAATGTCGCGGCTGAATATCGGGTTAATCCACTTACGGTCCTTAAGGGCTATCAACAACTGGTGGACGAAGGTCTGGTGGAGTCCAAGCGAGGGCTGGGCATGTTCGTAAATACCGGCGCGCGCGATCAGTTGCTCAAGGCTGAACGGCAAAAATTCCTGGGAGAAGAATGGCCGAGGGTCCGTGCAATGATTGAGCGGCTCGGCCTTACGGCGACCGAGCTCTTGAACGGCGCAACCCACGCAAGCCCACATCCATCCACCGATGACGCGCCGGCAAGACCCGCCGAGCAGAATCCCGAAAAGAAGGAGCGTTGAAACCATGGCATGCATAGAAGCCCGCGGCCTGCGCAAGGCTTTCGGCAAAACCACTGCGCTGGACGGCGTCGACCTGCGCGTGGAAGAAGGGCGCATTCTGGGAATCATCGGCCCCAACGGCGCCGGCAAGACTACTGCGCTCAACGCGATTCTCGGCCTCACCTCCTATCAAGGAGAGCTGAGGGTACTTGGACGCGACCCTTGGAGCGAGCGAGATCTACTCATGCGGGATGTGTGCTTCATTTCTGATATTGCGGTACTGCCGCGCTGGGCGCGGGTTTCGCAGCTACTGGACTACATCGTTGGCGTGCATCCGCGATTCGATCGCGCCAAGGCCGAAGGTTTTCTCGCGAAAACCAGCATCCGGCTCACGAATAAGGTAAGGGAATTGTCGAAGGGCATGGTGACCCAACTGCACCTCGCTCTGATCATGGCCATTGACGCGAGGTTGCTGGTGCTGGACGAACCGACGCTGGGTCTCGACATCCTGTATCGCAAGCAATTTTACGACTCACTCCTGAACGACTACTTCGATCGGAGCCGCACAATCGTGGTGGCCACACACCAGGTGGAAGAGATCGAACACGTGCTCACGGATCTGATGTTCATCAACCGTGGGCGCATCGTTTTGCAGAGCAGTATGGACGAATTTGAGTCGCGCTATCTCGAAGTGATGGTGCATCCGGAAAAGGCCGCCGCTGCGCGGGCGCTCAAGCCGATGCAGGAGCGCCAGGTGTTCGGGGGAAGCATCCTGCTGTTCGATCGTGTGGATCGCCAGCAACTCGCGGCGCTCGGTGAGGTCCGCACTCCCGGCATCGCCGATCTGTTCGTTGCCGTGATGGGCCAGCAAAGCGGCCAGGCACAAGGAGCACGTAGATGAGTACTCCATCGAACGCGATGTCCGAATCCATCCAGGCGCAGAGCGTCGCGCCTGTGGCCTTCCCGGCCACTCGCGTCTTTTACTGGTCGGTGCGGCGTGAATTATGGGAGAACCGTTCCATCTACATCGCGCCGCTGGCCGTTGCTGCGGTTGCTCTATTCGCCTTCTCGATCGGCGCGATCGCCGGGATTTGGGAGAAGTCGCTGAAGCTCGATTCTGCGCATGCGAGGGAAGGGGTTACTCAGCCATACGACATAGCGGCGGGTCTGCTGATGCTCACCTGTATTATCGTAAGTGTGTTTTATTGTCTCGACGCGTTGCATTCCGAGCGCCGCGATCGCAGCATCCTGTTCTGGAAGTCGCTCCCGGTCTCCGATCTCACTACCGTTCTCGCGAAGGCGAGCATTCCCCTCGTCGTTCTGCCGCTACTCACCTTTGCGATTGCCGTCGCCCTGCAGGGGGTCATGCTGCTGTTGAGCAGCTTCATACGATTGGGGAGCGGTCAGAGTGTGGCGGCGCTGTGGACGCAATTGTCGTTCTTCCGGATGTCTATGCAGATGCTCTATCACATTTTGACGGCCCATGCGCTCTGGCCTTTCCCAGTCTATTGCTGGCTGATTCTGGTATCCGGATGGGCGCGACGCGCGACATTTCTATGGGCTGTCTTGCCGCTGGTGGCCATTGGCGGCGTTGAACTCATCGTGTTTCGTACCTGGCATTTCGCTGGCTTGGTGGGGTCGCGATTGATTGGAGCCGCGCCAGCTTTCGCCTCCATGCCGGGCGATGGTTTTCCTTCGGGCCCCATGGCACATATCACGGCGGGAACATTCCTGAGCAGTCCGGGGTTGTGGCTCGGGCTGGTTGTCTCCGCAGCATTCCTCGCCGCGGCGGTGCGGCTGCGCCGCTATCAAGCACCCATTTAGGTTCGCGCCGCATGGGTCGGCAAAGTCTTGGTACGCACTGTAGCCGGAACAGTGAACTCGGCCCGTTCCTCAATGTCCGGTTACCCGTGCCAGGAGTTTGCTACCGGGCTTAGCGCATAATAGAGCATCCGAGGACTCCCAAACCGGCTGCGTAACGAAGTAAAATGAAGTCAATGAGCAAGAAAACGATCTCCCCTGGCGCGGTACACAATGTACCGCCGGATTTGCGAAAGGTTCTCATTTCCGATCCCGTTGCTCGGGCAAAATGGGAGGACATCACGCCACTCGCGCGCAATGAGTGGATCTGCTGGGTTATCTCCGTCAAGAAACCGGAAACCAGACGGCAGCACATTGAGCGGGTACGCACGGAACTCAAGGAAGGAATGCGCCGGCCTTGTTGCTGGCCAGGCTGTCCTCACCGCTGAAAATAAGTCAGCCAAGGAAATTGTGCGCTTGAGAGCGGGCACACTGAATGTGAGCACGACTAGGAACTTTTCCGGTTTCCCGACTAATCAGGACCTAACGCAGTTTGGACCACTCGAATTTAGCTGCCATGGTTTCGTCTGGGACCAAAAGGTCGTAGCCAGGGAAACCTCTCAGGATTGCAACGGCTTGCGGGTCGCCCTCGCGGTCGAGTGACCTCAACGGTCAGGGCCGCCCGCCCTTCCAAGGGGGAGAAGGATTAATCGTCGTATAATCTCGTGCGCGCAACGGGGGAGCAGAACATATGAACGTACAAGAACAAATCAAGAAGTATATTGCCAGCCAACCGGAGCCAAAACGCAGTGACATGCAAGAGTTGCACCGGCTCACGCTTCAAGTGTCACCAGAATGCAAATTAGGGTTCTTCGATGGTAAAGACAGCAAAGATCATACTGTTTCCAACCCTACGATTGGATATGGATTTCACACAATAAAATATGCCAATGGAAAAAGTAGAGAGTTTTTTCAAATTGGTGTGAGCGGAAACAAAACCGGAATCTCTGTCTATCTTCTTGGTCTCAAAGATAAGAAGTACTTGGCCAAAACCTATGGAAAAAAACTAGGCAAGGCGAGCGTGACCGGATATTGCATTCGGTTTAAAGCTCTAAAGGATATAAACATCGATACGCTCGAAGCGGCAATACGATATGGGCTTGCAACTCAGAATGAAAAAGACAAGCCGACGAAATAATTCCACTGTGAAAAGCAAGCAGTTATCGATGTAAAGGCGCTCCCGTATACGACCCCTACAGCCCTGACCCGCGTCACAAAGCCGGACTATCGGTGGAAGTCACTCAAAACAAACTCTTCAGAAGTGTGGCGCGCCCGGTGAGGTTCGAACTCACGACCTACAGCTTCGGAGGCTGTCGCTCTATCCATCTGAGCTACGGGCGCATGGCTCTGCTTGCCAGGACGGAAGCGGAAACGCGCAGTTGCGTCGGCCGTTTTCCACTTCCTTCTTATAATAACGCTTGGCCGCACTCCGCGCTATATGGCTTTCGTTCCTTCCTTTCGCGCTCTCGTGCTCCGGTCCGCCTTCTCCCGGCCTAGCCCTTCGCGCGCGTCTTGATTTCGCGCGCCAATTTTTCAATCTCTTCTGCTTTTTTTACGAGCGCGAGCGAAAGGATCTGAGAGGAGTCCGTCTTCTCCACTTCCGCTTTCAAGTCCGTTGCCAACTGATACAGCTTTTCAATGTTCTTCTTGATGTCTTTCTCGTTGGCTTCGAGCACTGCCTTGGTCGGCGATTTCCCCGGCACACCGTCGGGGCTGTCCGCATCCTGCGTAGGGTCGGGAGGAGCTGGGCGGCCCGTCTGTTTGGCCTGGCCGCTCAGTAGCCTGGCGCCCATCAACGCCGCCGTCGTCGTGCCCGCCATTGCTCTTAAGAATTTGCGCCTTGTGTCAGACATATCTTCCTCACTCGCGCTCTTCCTGCCCTCAATGGCGTGCTCTTCCGGCGCGCATCCCTGCTCGTCCAATGTTATACTCTCCCTTCCGAAAAAACGATGACCAGTCTTCCCATTCACTGGCCCGAACTCACGTTCACGACTCTAGTTGACCTCGTAGCCATCTTCTTCATCGCGCTGCTGCTCAACCGCTTTCTCCGGGTCATGACCAATCTCATGATCAGGACGGCCGGCACGCAGAGCCGCACCGCCCAGGTCCGCGAACAACAAACTCGCACCCTCGCCGGCGTCCTCTACAGCTCTGCAAGTAAAGTCGTGTGGTTTGTTGCCCTGCTCACGGTCCTGGACAAAATTGGCATCAACCCCACCCCCGCTTTGACCCTTGCGGGACTTGCCAGCGTGGCTGTAGGCTTTGGTGCGCAAAATCTCGTTCGCGATGTGATCACAGGCTTTTATATCGTTTTCGAAGACCAATACGTCATGGGCGACACCATCCAGGTTGGGGATGTGACCGGCCGCGTCGAAATTCTCACTTTGCGGCGCACCGTCCTCCGCGATTCCCGCGGCGCTCTCGTGACGATCGCCAACGGCGAAATCCGCATTGTGAGCAACCTCAGCCGCGATTGGTCGCAGGCCTTTGTCGATATTTCCGTCGCTCCCGATGTCTCCCTTGAAAAAACCATGCACGCGCTGGAAGCAGCCTCGGCGGAGTTGCGTGCCGATCCGGCCTGGTCGCAGGCTCTTGTCGACGGACCGCGCATTCTCGGTGTCCAGTCCTTTGACCGTTCTGCTTCGACGATACGTTTGCAGCTCCGCACCGCCCCGACCCGCCAGGACGAATTGTCGCGCGAGCTCCGCCGCCGCATCCAGATTGAATTTCAACGCCAGGGTCTTCCGCTATCCACCGTGCAACGCTTCGAGCTGGCGAGCGCCTCTCCTTCTCCGCAAGAGACACCCAAGCCAGAACAGAAGAACTAGAGCAAGGAGAATCCGATATGAGCCAAATTACCTATGACGAAGTAAATCTGATGCTGAAGCTGTACGAAATGCGCCGTGAGCCCCGGTTGCGCCAGGCTCGCGCCTGGTTTCTCGAGCATTTTCATCCCACATCGCCAGAGGACATGATCCAGCAATTTCCTCAGGGCGGCGAAGAAAACACCTTCATTCGCATGGTGATCAGTTATTGGGACATGGTAGCCAGTATCGTGAACCGCGGTTTGATCAACGACGAGCTGTTCTTTGAGAGCAATGGAGAGATCTGGGTGGTGTGGGATCGCATGCACACCATCGTGCCCATCTGGCGCTCGGCCTTCAAGAATCCCCAGTTATTTTCTAATATTGAAGATACGTGTAAACGGCTGGAGGCTTGGCGAGAGAAGCGCGCCCCTGGCTCCAGCGCGGCCATGCGGCAGTTGATGGATCAAGCGCGGCAAAAGGGCGGAGGGACCTAGTTACGTCAACGCTCCCGCGGTAATCTCTCGCCTTCCACTTTCAGTGCCTGAGCCGTACGGATTCTGGCATCGGCGCGGGCTGCGGTTCCGCCTTTACCGGTGGTCGGGCTATGCGCAGGCAGTCGCGGCCGGCGGATTTTGCCTCGTATAGCGCGATATCCACATGGTGCAACAAATCCTCGACTGGTTTCATGCCCCACTCGGAACTCAGCAGCAGCCCAGCGCTCATCGTAAGGCTTAGAGGCCCTTTTGCCGTTTGAATGGGCGCGTGCGAGATGGCCATCCGGATCGCTTCTGCGCGGCTGGGAGCAAAAGCTGGATCGCAACTATTTAAGACCACCAGGAATTCCTCTCCGCCGTATCGCCCCACGTAATCGTAAGATCGCACCACTCCGAGCAGCCGATTGGCAATTTCGATCAGCACCTCATCGCCGACCAAGTGGCCCATAGTGTCGTTCACACGCTTGAAGTGGTCCACATCACCCAATATGATTGCGGTGGACTTCTGCTCCCGGTGCGAACGGTGCAACTCTCGTGTCAACAAATCCATCACCGCACCGCGGTTCAGCAGGGATGTCAGCGGATCGTGTGTGGCTCGAAATCGCATGTTCTCCCGCGCTTCCACTAGTCGGTCCTCCAGCAGCAGAATCCGCTCCCCCACGCGCAGCCGTGCGCGCAATTCTTCCGCGTTGAACGGCTTCGTCAAATAGTCGTCGGCTCCCGATTCAAGCCCCACCACCGTCTCTTCCTTGGTTCCCTTCGACGTGAGAAGCACCATGTAGACGTACGTTTGATCCGAGCGCACGCGGACGGCGCGGCACACCCCGGGCCCGTCCAACTCTGGCATTACCCAGTCGAGCAGTGCCAGACGAGGTCCCCCGGGCTTGCTCAGTTCTTCCAGTGCGAGCTTGCCGTTCTCTACCGCCACGACATCGTATCCCGCGCGTTCCAGTGTCTTCTCCAGCAATCGCCGGGAGAGCGCTTCATCGTCAGCGATCAAAATCTTCAACGACGCACCTCCGCCATGTACGCGTCCAGCTCCGGCAAGAGGCTGACGGCCTCATTCTGCAGCGCGTCCAGCGCTCCTCTCAGCGAGGCCGTATCTCCGGAAGACGCCAGTACTTCCAGTCTTGACGCCGCAGCGGCTGCCCGGACTCCGCCGAGACTCGAAAGCATGCCCTTCAGCGTGTGGCTCAGCCTCGAGGCATTCTTCAAATCCTCGCCCGCTACGGCGGACTCCAGAGACTTCATCGTTCGCGGGAAGTCCTCCTTAAAAATCTGGAGGAGTTCCCGGAGCAATTCCTCATCGTTGTCGACCCGATCCATGAGCTCTGCGAGATTCCACACCGGTTCCGAGAGCCCTTGTTCCTTTTTATTCATCGTTTCACTTCCATCTTTGAATTGAGTGTTTGCGGAGCCACCAATTTCTCCCTGCTGAATCCGAGCGAACTCTTTTTCAGCTCCGTTCTCGCGATGACATGCCTCGCCAGCGCAAGCATGCTCGAGCTGATTCGAACATGCGCCTCCATGGCCGCTCCCATGCTCACTTCAAACTCCAATCGGTCCTGCTCCATCAGAAAATCGATCGCCTCTCCGCCCGCCTCGCGCCGAACGAAAAACCTCCGGCAACTCGAATCGCGCTTCCCGCGCTCAGGTAACTCCGCCTCGTGCGATCGAGACAGCTCCTGCCTCTGCTCCGCGCCTGTCAAACCCAAGCCAAACCCAGGCGAGACAGGACCGCTTGCAATGCCGCGCAAGCTACATGGTCAAAAAACACATAGACCCCCAAAGTTTGGGGCAAGACGAAGGCCAGAGACCTCGCGGAAGCGCCAAGCTAAGCTATTGAAATAAGATGTGTTAGCTAAATTGCCGGGAAGGAACCCAACGCTCGAATTCCCACGTCGGGACAATGCCGCATTACCAGTTCAGAGTGGTACAGGCCGCCTCAGTCTCCTGCCGCTTGCTTTTGCGCTTTCTTCAACTCTGCTGGACTGCCACTCCTTTGGGCACCAGCGGAAGCCCTCTCAGCCGTGTCCCCACGGCGTCGAAAATGGCATTCCCGATGGCTGGGGCGACCGCCATGATTGGCGTCTCGCCCGCTCCTGCCGACGGAAGATCCTTGCGATCCAGAAGGATAGCTTCGATCTCCGGGACGTCGCGGAACCGCGGAACGCGATAGCTGGAAAAACGTGGATTTGTGATGCGCCCATTCTCGAACTCGATGGCCTCGAACAGCGCGCCACCCAGCCCTTGAATATTTGCCCCAATCACCTGGTTGCGCAGTCCGTCAGGATTTACGATAGCGCCACATTCGAACGCCGTAGTCATCCGCACTACGCGCACGGCTCCCGAAGCCCGATCTACGGCAACCTCGGCGCAGGTCGCCACGTACCCGCCTTTTTCCAGCCCGCCTGCTATTCCGAATCCTTGCCCCTTCTGATTTTTCTTGCGTGGCCAACCGAAAGATTTAGCCGAGGCTTCAATAACGTTTTTCAACCGTTCATCGGAAACATTTTTGAGACGGAATTGCAGCGGATCCATTTGCACGGCATGGGCTAACTCGTCCATGTGGCTTTCTCGCGCGAAAAAATTCGCCGTTGCCGCCAATCCGCGATAGGAACCGCTTCGCAATGGGCATTCCGTCGTGTGGAATTGGATGAGCTTGTTGGGGACGACGTACGGAGTATCGATGGCGGACATTCCGGAGTTGTAGTTGTGATATTCCCATGCCGTGAGCGCGCCATCTGCACCGATGCCGCTCTTGATTTCCATTACGCCCGCGGGACGGAAATAAGCCCAGGTGAACTCTTCTTCTCGCGTCCAAACTACTTGCACGGGACGTCCGGCAGCTCGCGCTAGCCGTGCCGCTTCCAGCGCCGCGTCGCTCGTGTGCTTGCCTCCATAGGCGGAACCAGTGTCCGGGACGATCACCCGCACGATGTCTTCCGCAACGTGAAAAACGCTGGCCAATTCGTCGCGCACGGCAAACGGACGTTGCGAACCCGTCCAGACGGTGAGCTTTCCGTCTGCCCATTCGGCAAGCGCCGCGCGCGGTTCGAGCGGAGCATGGGCGATGAACGCCGCGGTATACGTCGCCTCCAATCGGTGCGCAGCGGCCGATAGCCCGTCTTCAACAGAGCCCTTTATTTTTCGGGAACGCTCGTCACTTTTGGTTGACGCGTTCTTTTTCAGATTGGAAAAAAGCTCTTTGCTCGATGTTTGCGGCACTTCCTTCCATTCGGCGTGAATAGTATCTCGAGCTCGAATCGCCGCGCCTTCGCTGGACGCTGCCACTCCGATGAAGTCGCCGTCCCGCACGACGATCACTCCAGGCATCCCCTGAGCACCCTTCGTATCGCAAGAGGTGAGTGTCGCTCCAAACGACGGTGGCCGCACCACTTTGCCGTAAAGCATCCCCGGCCGCCGCAAATCCGGAGTGTACTGGTGTTCGCCAGTGACGAACGAGCGCGCATCCTTCTTGGGAACCGATTTGCCCGCCACGGTCCAATGATCTGGCGATGTGACTGGATCTTCTGCCGGCAGGTTTTGCGCCAGCGCCTTGCCGCGCGCCAATTCGCCATAGTCAAGCGAACGGCCAGTCGCTGGATCGGTAACTTTGCCGTCTGCGGTTGTAAGCCCCTCCGCGCCGACGTTCCACTCTTTCGCGGCGGCGGCGACGAGCAGGTCCCGCGCGGCGGAGGCTGCTCTGCGCAGCTGTGGCGCCATGGTCGGCATCGAACGGCTGCCAACCGTCCCGAAATCAAATGGTGTCAACGCCGTGTCGGCCGTCACCATCGTCACGCTTTCAAACGACACGTGCAATTCGTCCGCAACCGTCTGCGCCAGCGACGTACGGATGTTCTGGCCAATTTCGACTTTGCCGGTGAATGCCGTCACCCTCCCGTCTTCGCCGATATGCAGCCATGCGGTGATGTCCTTCGGCAGTTCTTCCGAGTGGAAGCCTTGGGTGGGAGCGGTTTCCTGCCTGGCGATGGAATCTTTCGCAACTGCGAAAACCGCGATCCCCGCGCCGAGAAACTTGAAGAAATCCCGGCGTGCCAAATCGAAATGATGCATCGGGGTCGCGCTGAATTCATAGCGCTCCGGTTCCGGTACGAACTTAGCAGAAGAGATGCTCATAGTCCGCGTCCCAGCTCTAGTATCGTCATAGCCGCCCGCTGGACCGCCTCGATGACCCGCGGATAGGTTCCGCAACGGCAGATATTTCCCTGTAAGAATTGAACAATGTCCGCTGAAGTAGGACGCGGATTTGTTGCGAGGAGTCCCACAGTGCTCATGATCATCCCGGATGTGCAGTAAGCGCACTGAAATGCGCCCGCGTCGAGAAACGCCTGTTGCACGGGATGCAAATGGCCGTCTTTTGCAAGCCCTTCAATGGTGGTAATCGATTTTGCGGCCGCTGCGCTAACCGGGATCTGGCAGGATCGGCGCGGTGCGTTCTCGAGTAAGACCGTACACGCGCCGCATTGTCCTTCGCCGCAGCCGTACTTGGTGCCGGTCAACCCGAGTTCGTCGCGCAGGGCGGTGAGAAGAGGTGTTTCCGGATCGCACTGGAGTTGGTAGCGCTTGCCGTTGACGTCCACTTCGGTCGGCTTCGCCATCTTCGCTCCTCCGGCTATCTCAACCTTGCGAGCCGCGCGCGTATCCGCTTCATTCTACCATTCTGCCGCAGCCTGCAGAATCGAAGAAGGCAGTGCTCCTGCGAGCCGCTTCGCCATCAATTCATACAGCTCAGTTCTCAAGCAAGTCCGCGTTCATTCTTTTTCGTGGAGGAGCGACTCCCGCACGTTCTCAAGTTCCTTCTTTTTCTCTTTGTCGACGTCGGGGAACGCAAGATCGAGCCCCTCCAGTGTGCTGATGATCGCGGAAGCTACGATCAGTTGCGTGTACCATTTGTTGTCCGCCGGAATCACGTACCAGGGCGCGTGCTTTGTGGCCGTATTCTGGATCATCTCTTCATACGCTTCCTGGTAGTCCTTCCAGTAGCCCCGCTCTTTCACGTCCGCCATCGAAAATTTCCAGTTCTTTTTTGAGTCTTCCAGCCGCTCCAGAAATCGCTTCTCCTGTTCCTTCTTCGAAACGTGCAGAAAGAATTTGCGGATGATCACCCCATTGTTGGTCAAGTACCGTTCGAAGGCCTTGATGTCCTCGTACCGCTGCTCCCAGATGTGCTTGGTAATCAGGGGTTCTGGCAGCTTTTGCGCTTGCAGGATCGTGGGATGCACTCGCACAACCAGGACTTCTTCATAGTACGAGCGATTGAATATGCCGATTTTGCCGCGCTCCGGAACCCGGCTGTGCGCCCGCCACATGTAATCGTGATTGAGCTCTTCATTACTGGGAGTTTTGAACGAATACACGTCGCAACCCTGCGGGTTCACTCCGGACATCACGTGCTTGATGGCCCCGTCCTTTCCGGCTGCGTCCATCGCCTGAAAGATCAGCAGCAGTGCCCAACGATCCTGCGCGTAGAGTTTCTCTTGCAGGTTGCTCAGCAAACCGGCTCGGTTATCGATGATTTTTTGGCTCTGCTCCTTGCTCTTCACCTCGCCGGTGTCGCTCGTGTCGAAGTCCTTCAATCGGAATTTGTCGCCCTTTGCGATGCAATAGCGTTCCGCCAGCCGCGCGGATTCCTTGATCTGTTTTCGGTATTTCATGATGCTGCGAGTTTAGTACAGAGCAGGCCGCTCAGAACAGCGTTCCAAGCGCCCAGCCAAACGCGAACAGCCGGTTGTGTGCATGAAACAACGATCCATCCGTTAGCTGCAGAAAGCGATTCAGTCGCAGCACGTTCACCGCATAGTACGCGCGCACCGGCACTTGAATCTCCGGCACGGTCCATCGCAGCTCGATTCCGATCGACCCATGCAGAACGCCGTTCGTCGAATCCAGCAACGTAGGGCGCTCTTTTCCCATCCAGTTGGGAAGCAGCCACCCCGACCCCAAATCAAAAAATCCCACGGCTTGCGTTCCACCGCCAAGCCGCACTCGATACTCCGCATTCGCGGCTGAGATCACATTGGCGCCTGCCGGAATCGCCGTGTACGTTTGGTTTCCCGAACTTGAAGTTATCGGTACCACTTCATAAGGCCCAAGTTCGCCGGAATGGAGCCCCCGGACTTGTGCATCTCCCGAAAAAAGCATGGCCGCCAGCGGCATTTGCCCACGGTAACTGCCAACGCCGCTGAATGTCGTTCGAAACGCCCATGCATTTTGTTTGCTCAAAAAAGGGTCGGGAAAGATTCGCGCGTACTCTTCGTTAGATCGAATCACGTTCTCGCTCCCGCCGAGCCAGCCCCCCGAGATCGAATTTGCCACCGAGAGACGCTCATTTCCTGCGTCGTGCGTCCATCCCGCACCCACCGCGCTGCTCAGAGTCTCCGCGCGCAAATCACTGGACGGCGGTCCCGCGAGCGCTGCGGGCAACACAAACGAATAATCCGTGCTCGTTCGTGAAAGGTTATAGTTCACGCTCAAAGAGTCGGTTTTTGTTAGCGGGTAACTCCAGCCTGTATTCAACCCCGCACTCTGCGATGTATAAAACGGTCCCTTGACGCTGCTCGTCAGGCGGGGTCGTACCACATTGTCGAAGATGGATATAGCCAGCGAACTCCGCGACCCGAGAAAACCTTCCATCACCAGTCCCAGCACGATTTGCAAGCTCTCCGGTCCCCCATCGAGCTGTGCGGTCAGCAATTCCTCGCGCTGCAGATAATCGAACAGCGTGTAAGCGATTCCCAAGGTACTTCCAAACTGTCCAAGCCCACCCGAGAAAGACGCGCGTTGCTGGCCCGCCTCCGAAACGCGAATCGTCACGTCGGCGGTGTGAGCGGCCTCGTTTAACTCGACGCGAATGTCCTCTTTCTTAATCGCATGAAAATATCCCGTCCTCGTGATTCGCGCGAGCCCCGCTTCAAGCGCATGCTCATCGAATGCCTGTCCTTCCCGCAAACCAATGCGTCGCCGCAGATAACGATCGCTGAATCGATGCAAGCCGCTAAATTCCATTCGTCGCACCATATAGGGCGGCGCGTCGCTAAACCCGATTCTTTCATTCACTAAGTGCGATTCCGCATCGAGCGTCCGCGAAGTTTCAACGCTTCGCGCAGAGTCCGCGTCTTCGTTGCCACGCTTCGGTTGAATCGCTGCAACCCATGCATGGCGCAAATCTTCAAGCGCCTTTGCCGAGTATGCCGAACCGGCCTCCGTTTTCGAATACGCCAGCAGCTTTCGCCCGCGCTTCCCGCTCGCATCGGCAAGTTCAGGACTGATGTGGACGGATTCCACGCGGTAGAAAGGCCCGCTCTCAATCGGCACGAACACCTCGAGACGCTTTCCCGTCGCGCGAAATGGCCGCGGAATCCACCTGCTCGCCGTTTTTTCGTAGGCAGACGTCCGAGCCGTGCCGATCCGTGCCTCGGGAAAGCCGTGATCTTGGAAATAAATCAGTAGTCTCGATCGATCCTCTGCAAATCCCTCCTGTGTGTAAGCATCTTTCCCTCGCCAGGCAGCGAACAGCGCGCCTGGCGCCGTTCTCTTCATCTCCTGCCTCAGCAATTTTTCCGATACTGCGGGATTCCCTTCGAACGTAATGCGCCCCACGGGCATATGCGGCCCATCCTGAATTTTGTACCGTATACAAACCGTCCCGTTGCCAGACTCTTCGCGATGTATCTCCACATGCGCCTGGGGATGTCCCAGTTCAGCCAGCGCTGATGCAATTGTGTTTGCAATCTGCGCCAGCTTCGCCGGATCGGCCGGCTCACCCAACCTCTGATCTATCCCCTTCTCGTTGAGAATTTTCTCGATCTGTGCGCGCGACAGCAGTCGAGAATCGGAATATTCAATTTTCGTAAGGTAGGCTAGTTCCGTGACTCGGAAAACGAGTTGCACTCTGGGTGTTTTATTTTCGGAAGGCGAGCGGGCGCTCGTCGCGGGCTGCGTCTCTACTTGAATTTCGCTGAACCATCCCAATCGCCCAAGCGCCTTGACGTCTCCCTCGATCTTCTGCAAGTCCAGCCGCGTGCCCGCACGCGAACATATCTGGGCCTGCGCTGCCTCTCGAGCAATGCGCCGCAGACCCACGAACACAATTTCTTGAATCACGGGAGCGGAGCCCTCGACAAGCGCCGGCGTCACATCGCGCCTCAGCGCGTCGGCCCCGTTTCCAGGAGCCGCCCGCGCCCCATCCCCGCCAAACAACACTCCCCCTGCGAAAACCGCCATGAGCCAACGCACGATCATCCCTCCTTGCACCAGGAGGACACGCTGCCTTCAAGGATGAGCGCAATCAGACTGGGGTTGTCTTCGGAGAGAAAGTTCTCAGCAAAATAGCGTTACGCCCGCAATTTCCATCGCGCCTGCGCTACTTCGCTGGAAGCACGTCGTACGGCCTCATCATTTCATTGTCTTCATGTTCCAGAATGTGGCAGTGCCATACGTACCGCCCGGCATATCCCTCAAATCGCGTGATGATCCGCGTCACCATTCCAGGATCTGCTCGCACCGTGTCCTTCCATCCTGCCTCGGCGGGATCGGGAGGCTCCACCGGCCCCGTGAACCGCAGTTTCTGTTTCGTCAGATACGCAAACGTTTCAAACTTCTGCCGGTCCAAAATCAGAAATTTCACAAGATGCAGGTGAATCGGGTGCGAATCGTCCGTCGGATTGATAAAACTCCAGATCTCGGTCGAGTTCAGCGCCGGATTTTCCGTCACCGGGTCGTGCCAATTCGTGCCGTTCAGCATCATCTTCACGGGATTCTGCACCTTGTCATCCACTTCATCCAGCGAAAGCACACGCGTCTTCACCGCCGCGGACTCGTGCAACTTCTCTATCGTTCGCAGCGCCGCAGGCAGGACGCTATCGTCCTTCGTGCCGCTACTCGCCACCCGAAACTGCAGCAAGCCCACGAATCCGTCATTCAAACTAATCTTGCTTCCCGCCGCCTCCTTGAAATCAATAATCAAATCCAGCCGCTCGCCCGGTGCCACAATTATTTTTTGCACGGGTACCGGCGCGGCGAGCAGTCCCTGATCCGTCCCGATCTGGTGATACGTCTGCTTGTTCGAAAGCGATAACCGGAAGAACCTCCCGTTCGAAGCGTTCAACACGCGAAATCTATATTTCCGCGGCTCCACCTCCAGAAACGGGAACAATTTTCCATTCACCAAATTCGCATTCCCAAAAAATTCTGGAATCCAGGGGGACTCCGCCTTGTCCGAAACCGGATAATACAGTTGCCCATCCTTGTCGAACATCCGATCGCAAATCACCAGCGGTATCTCGTACTTCCCGCTCGGCAAATGCAGCGCCTCCTCCTCCTTGTCTCTCAAAAGGTAAGCTCCCGCGAGTCCCGCAAAAATGTTCAGCCGGTTGATTCCCATCGCGTGGTCGTGGTACCACAGCATCGCCGCGTCCTGCTGATTCGGATAGTGATAAACAGCCGATTTCCCCGGCACGATCCAATCCTCCGGATACCCATCGCTCTCTGGCCGCGTCTTCGCTCCATGCAGGTGCGACACCGCTCGCACCTCCGGTTTATCCGCCTCCGCTCCATGCAGCGACCGATCGATCGGCAGGAAATGTTGTTGCGGAAGCTCGTTGGCCCATTCCACCAAAACTCCATGCCCGCTCTGCAAATCAAACGTCGGCCCTGGAAACGTTCCCCCAAAACCCCACATTCGCGTCGGCTTCATGTCCCGATGCACGCTCGTTTCGAACGCACGCATTGCTATCCTATAGTAGGGAATCTTGCTCGCTGGCTTCTCCGTGCTCGGCCGCATCCCCGTACTCTTAGCGGTCGCTGGAATGGGCAGGGCATCCACGAATGGCGTCAGCGAGTTCGGATCAAGCGCCGGACGCGCCTTCACCTCTGGCATCCTGTGCCCCGCTTGATGCGTCAGCATCGCCCCCGTCATCCAACCGCTTTTCTGCAAGAACTCACGCCGCGTGATCGCCACGTCCGCTCCCCGCGAAACAGAATCTCATCTTACGATACCTGCCACAAAAAACAGCGGGCGTGCGAATTGCTCTTCGCACGCCCGCCCCGAATCGTCTTCCGTCCGGATAAGACAGGTGATCTGTCTCCCGCTTCTCACCCGGCTGTCATCGTGTCTCTATTGTGGACTCACTTTTTCACCCGTCGTCGGATCGAGAATCAGCACGCCATCCTCGCGGCAACGGCTGAAGTCCAACATACCTGTGATCGATCCGGCGATCGAATCGAAGGAACCCGTAATGCGCTCCCCGTCGAGCCAGTTGTCCTCGATAAATTGCACAACCGAGCTCTGATCCGTCGTCGAATGATCCACAAAGTTCTTCCTCGCAAACGGTGAAATCACCAGGAACGGCTGGCGCGGTCCATACCCGCAGCGTGCTTGCGCATGCGCCACGGTCACGCCCGGCAAAGCCGTTTCGGTTGCGCTCGATACCGATCCGCACATGTAGGCGGCCGTCTGTGTATTCTGGTCTGCGGGTGATGCCGACTGATTCACCAGCGGGCTCACCACATGGTCATACCACCCGTCGGAATCGTCATACGCGATGATCACCGCCGTGCTGTTCCATTCCGGGCTCTGTTCCAGGAAGTTGATCGTGTTCACGATGAACGTCTGCTCGTCGATCGGGTCCGAATAGCCTGCGTGCCCGTCCTGATAGCCCGGAGCCTTCAAGTAGCTGACCGCGGGAAAATTCCCCGCGCTCACCGCTGCATAAAAGTCCAGGATGTCGTATTGATGATTCGCCGGGCCCTTGTGTCCAATCTCCGCGATCGAAGCTGGCCGCAAGTGCAGCGGGTTCGCCGTGCTCGCGTAATACTGGAACGGCTGGTGGTGCGGAATGTAGTCCGCCTTCTTTGACAGCGTAATCGCCGAAGTCGTCGACCTCGCGCAACCCGTCGTCCCGTTTGCATTCATGATGCTAAGGTTGAAGCCGCCCGAAAAGAATCCCCACGTGACGCCCTTCTCATTCAGCAGGTCGCCGATATTCTGTCCGGTCATGCTGAACGTCTCTCCAGTGGTCGTCGAGCACACATCGCCCGCCGGATCCGCGTCGCCAGTGTCGGAGAAGCCGCCGTTCCCATCCGCGGTGATCGCTCCGCTGCCATTTGTGTTGTCCGTCACGCCGTTGGTCTGCCCCGAGATCACATTGATCGCTCCCGGTGTCGATGGCCCAAAGTTGGTGTCGAACGAATTGTCGCTCATCGCAAAATGTTGTGCGTAGTGCCACAACGCCGTCACCGTATTCCCATCGTAATACCCCATCACCAGCCCCTTCGTATCCGCGATGGGCGGCGCTCCCGGCGGCGGGCCAGTCGTGCCCGTGAACTCCGGGAACAAATCCATCAGTCCGCCGTCGTACGCTTCCTGTTCCGGCGTGTAGTTGTGATCCTGGTCGTTCGTTGCCGCCTGCGCCGGGCTCAACCGGAAAGGATTCGTCGCCGCCATTCCGTTGGCCGGGTTCAGGTTGGGATTCTTAGTCAGAAGCGCGGTCCCCAATCCATTGATGGTTGGTGTGTTCGCCTTCGCATGGAATGGATTTTCGCCGGGAAGGTTCAAGGCGTTCGGATAGGTTCCGAAGTAGTGGTCGAACGAAACGTTTTCCTGAAAGATGATTACCAGGTGTTTGATGGGAGTTGCGGTCTCTACTTTGTCCTTGTCCTTAGGCTGCGGGACGGCGCCGATCATCGCGGGGTTTAACATCACTCCCGCGAGCAGAATCGCGAAAACTCTTCGCATATTTATTTTCAATCCTCCATGCGTTTCAAGATGCGTTGGCTGGGATGCAGTCAACAAAAGCGCACTGAGGCTAGTCGCCAAACATTACATCGATGTGAATACGCCGTGCCGCCTGCATGAACTCCGCTTTCTCAGTACCAGTACAACTGGGAATCTCATTCCTTTCCCACGCCATCTAACCGCTGTCCCTCACCGCGTTGACTTCTCTCACCTCGCAAACCTAAGATGCCCCCCGTGCCCAAGCCCCGCCGCGCCTTTCGCCTGCCCCACCCCCAACCCCTCGACGCGCTCCAATATGCCCGCTTCACCGGCATCCCCACCTTCATGCGCCTCCCTTACATCCCCCACCCCGAAGAACTCGATATCGCCCTGCTCGGCGTCCCTTTCGACGGCGGCACCACCTATCGCCCCGGCCCTCGCTTCGGTCCCCGCAATGTCCGCGTCCAGTCCGCCATCATCCGCCCCTGGAACCCCGTCCTCCACGTAAATCCCTTCGCCAAATATCGCATTGCCGACTTCGGCGATCTCCCCGTCAATCCGCTCTCCATCGAAGACACTTTCCAACGCATCGAGCAGGGAATCACTCCGCTTCTGCAAGCCGGCGTCCGCTGCGTTTGCGTGGGTGGCGATCACTCCATCAGTCTCCCTATCCTTCGCGCCGTCGCGAAAAAGCATGGTCCCGTTTCACTCCTCCAATTCGACGCCCACAACGATTTATGGGACGAGTATTTCGGCAGCAAGTATTCCCACGGCACGCCCTTCCGCCGCGCTTTTGAAGAGGGCCTCTTACTCGATGGCGGCGTCTTGCAGGTGGGCCTCCGCGGCCAGGTCTACGGCGAGGACGATTTCGATTTCGCGCGCGCCCACAAAGTCAAAATGGTCACGGCTGAAGAGTTTCACAAAAAGGGTTTGCCCGCTGTCCAGCGCCATCTCCGCGCTTTCCGCCGTAAACCCGTCTACGTCACTCTCGACATTGACTGTGTCGACCCCGCCTACGCCCCCGGCACCGGCACTCCCCAAGTCGGCGGCTTCACCAGTATCCAAATCCTCGAACTCGTTCGCTCCCTCCGCGGCCTCAATATCATCGGCTGCGACCTTGTCGAAGTCTCCCCTCCCTACGACACCGGCGAGCTCACTTCGCTCCTCGCCGCCAATCTCCTTTACGAATTGCTCTGCGTTCTCTAGATGCCCGCCCTCGCTCGCAAACTTCGTCTGCACGACTTGTTCGCTCTCGCCTTCGGCACCATGATCGGCACCGGCTGGCTCGTCCTCATGGACGACTGGCTCGGCCGCGGCGGCCCGCTTGGCGCCGCTCTCGGTTTCGCCATTGGCGGCCTTATTTTGCTTCCCGTCGGCTACGTTTACGGCCAATGGGTCAAGCGCCTCCCCGACGCCGCCGGCGAAGCTGCCTACACCGCCCAAGTTTTCCCGCCCATCGTCAGCTATTTCACCGGCTGGATGATGCTTCTCGCCTACTTCATTGTCTGTCCGTGGGAAGCCGTCGCCCTCGGAAAAATCGCCGCCTACATTTTTCCCGCGCTCGATTCCTTCCCGTTGTATCGTGTCGCCGGCCAGCCCGTCTTCCTGCCTCGTCTGATTCTGGGCATCGCCCTCACCCTGCTCCTCGCCACCATCAACTACCGCGGCATCCGCCTCAGCGCCAATTTCCAAAAGACCATGTCGAGCATGGTCCTCCTCATTTTCGTCGCCCTGGTCGGCATCAGCGCCGTCCGCGGCGCTCCCGCAAATCTCCATCCTGTTTTCCGCGCCACTCCGTTTCTCTCCATTCTCCTCACCCTGCAAATCGTTCCTTATTTCATGACCGGATTCGAGTCCGCCCCAAAATACGCCGAGGAAGCCAACCCCGACTTTCGTCAAACCAGCTACATGCATGCCATCGGCCTCGCTCTCGGCGTCGGCGCCCTTTTCTACGCGCTCTGCATCCTCGCCGTCGGCTACATCGCCCCCTGGCAATCCCTACTCGGCAAACGTTTCGCCACCGCCTTCGCCTTCGAAAATGCGCTCGGCAAACACTGGCCCGTCCAACTTATCCTCGTCATGGCCCTCTTCGGACTCTTCCAATGCTTCAACGGCAACTTCGCCGCCTCCACACGCCTCCTCTTCGCCTACGCCCGCCGCGGCACAGTCGCCCCTCGCTTCGCCACCATCCACATAAAATTCTCCACGCCGTCCGTCGCCGTCCTCGGCATCACCGCAGGCGCCCTCGTTGGCCTCCTCCTCGGCGACGCCATCCTCGTCCCCGTCACCGAAGTCGGCTCCATGGCCGCCGCCCTCGGCTGGCTAGCCACCTGCCTCTCCTTCTGGCTAGTCGAAAGCCGCACCCCACTTCAGCACTCTGAGCCCGCCCCTAATCGCCGCGCTCCCCGCGTCCTTACCCGCGCCATCACCGCCCTCGGCATTTGTGTCTCGTTGCTGCTTCTCCTAATGAAGCTTATCCCCGCCTTTCCAGGCCACTTCACGCGCGCCGAATGGATCGCCCTCGCCATCTGGCTCCTTCTCGGCGTCACTCTCCGCCGCCGCCCCAACTCCGCCCCTGCGTTTGAGTAATTGTCATTCCGCCGCGCCCTCGCCAAGGTAATTGTCATTCCGAGCGAAGCGAGGAATCTGCTTTTTCTTCTCCGAGTAACCCTGCCTGCCGCATTTCCGCCGTAATTGCCATTCCGCCGCGCCCCCGAGCGATCGTTTCCAATGTAATTGTCATCCCGCCGCGCCCTCGCCAAGGTAACTGTCATTCCGAGCGAAGCGAGGAATCTGCTTTTTCTTCTCTGGGTGACCGTGCCCGCCGCATTTCCGGCGCTTTACTTCTGCCCCCTTTACTTCTGACCAAAGCTGGGTTCACCATGGCTTCCCACGGAGGAGCCGTCATGGATGCAAAACAAGTAGCCCTCATCACCGGTGCAAGCACTGGGTTTGGCAGACTCTTCGCCGAAACTCTGGCCCGCCACGGTCATACCGTCTTTGCCACCATGCGCGATCCCGCCGGCCGCAACGCCACGAACGCTTCCGAAATTCGAGCCCTCGCCAAAAAGGAGTCGCTCCCTCTGCATGTGCTCGAACTTGATGTCACCAAGGACGCTTCCGTCGAGCAAGCCGTTCGGACCTCCATCGAGCAGGCGGGTCGCCTCGACGTTGTCATAAACAACGCCGGCTACGGCCTGATCGGCTTGGCGGAAGCCGTCACCACCGAACAAGCCCAGCAGATTATGGACACGAATTTTTTCGGCGTCGTTCGCGTCAATCGCGCTGTGCTCCCCTATATGCGGCGCCAGCGGGGCGGCCTGCTCCTGCACATCAGCAGCGGCGCCGGCCGTGTGGTTTTTCCATCTTTTGGTTTCTACTGTGCCAGCAAATTCGCACTCGAGGCGCTCGCGGAAGCCTATCACTACGAATTGGCGCCCCAGGGAATTGAGTCATCGATCGTTCAGCCGGGCGCCTATCAGACCGCCGTTTTTGGCAACATCGTAAAGGCTGCCGACGAAGCCCGCACAAACACGTACGGCGTCTCCAACCAGATCCCAGGCAAGATCAATGGCCTGCTCACGACGACGGCTGGAAATCCTCAGGAAGTCGCGGATGCTGTATTGCAAGTTGTCGAAACTCCCGTGGGGCAGAGGAAGCTGCGGTATCGCATTAGCTCCGCAAGCCTCGGTGTCGACGAAATCAACGCTCTTTCTGAAAATGTCCAAGCTCGCTTCTTCGAAGTCCTCGGCATAGCCACCGACACCGCCTTCGTCCAGCGAAGCGCCGCCACAAATTAACCGGGGGGCCCCAAGGCCTCGACTTCACGATCGAGCCCAGGTGTTCAGCGTCGAATGGCCGACTGTCCACATTCAACGCGCTGGCGCGGACAAAGCGTGGTTACTGCCTGTTCCAGATTTTGTGATGTAATCTGACAGCATGCTCAAGAGGATCGGGGAGTATCTTGTCTTCGGTGCGGGACGACCATTGGGCGTCATGTGGGCGACAGAAAAAGCCTACTTTGATTTCCGCCGTAGATTCCCCGGCAAAGATGAGCCTGTCTATCTCCGACTCGCGCTTCAAAGCAGCCGGGTGCCGCAGCCTTCGGTTTTAAGGCTGCGGGTTTTAACTTTCTCCCTCTTGTCCTGTTAGTCCGCTTTCTCGGAGCAAACTAACCCGGCGGGTGGCACATCTTTTATTCGCTGAAGAGATTTTGACTTTGTCTTTCTCCCTCGGGCGGGCGGGCGGGTGGGCGACCCTCAACGCACTGAGGCGGGTGGGATTTTGACTTTGTTTTTCTCCCTCGGGTGGCCCATCCTTGCGGGTTTGGTTCATGCAAGGGTGGGTCTTTCTTTTTCGTATTTCGAATTTCTTCCTACCTCACTTCTAGTCTTTCGCTTTGTGCCGCGCCCTCCTTTAAGCCCGAGGCGTTCTGACTTCCTCCGTGTCTCTCAGATTTTTTATTTGACCTTTATAGTTATAGTTGTATAATAACCCTGTTCAGTACTGCGCCTCGCCAACCCGCGGGGCGTTTCTGTTTTAGGGCCCCTGTTGTACCGCCGGCATCCTGCCGGCTTTTTTGTTGTCCAAATCCAAAACTCAACCTAAGGAGACTTCTATGTCCTCACTCAGTCCAAAGGACCGCGTATCCCTCTGTCTATTCTCGTACGAAGACGGCCGCCGCTGCCGCACCCCACGCATCAGCAACCATCCCCACTTCTGCTTCTACCACGCCCAAAAGGAATCCCAATCGCAAGCCACCGAATCTCTCGCCAAAGATCTCGACTACTTCTTCTCCGGCGACTACCTCTCCGCCTGCGATCTCAGCACCGCCCTCGGGCGTCTCGTCCCCGCCGTCATCCGCGGCCACATCAAACCACGCCTCGCCCGCACCGTCGCCTACATGCTCCAAACCCAACTGCAAGCCATCCACCTCGCCCAACACGAATACATCAACGCCTTCGGCACCGACGGCTGGCGCGATGCCGTCCACCACTCCGTCACCTCCAACCACGACCGCCTCTGCCCACCCGATCCCGCCACCGACGTTGACCTCGACCCCGACGCCCAACCCTCCCCGACTCCCCAAGCGCCTGTAGGGGCCGGGCTTGCCCGGCCCGACTCTGTGCCCGCCACGCCTGTACTGCCTGGCCTTGCCCGGCCCGACTCTGTGCCCGCCACGCCTGTACTGCCTGGCCTTGCCCGGCCCGACGCGCCGCCCGCTACGCCTGTACTTTCCGACCTTGCCCGGCCCAACCCTGCGAGCCAACCCCCCCGCCGCCCGCCCCACTCCCACCCAAACCGAAGCCGCCCTCGCAATCGCCCGCAACCTCTTCCCCGAGCGCCCCAACGCCACCGCCACCCAACCCGCCCCGCCCGCGGCCGCTTCCGCGCCTCCAACCAATACCGCTACTCCAACACAAACCGTGCAACCCACCCATCCAACGTCATCGCCATCCGAACCACCCACTCAACGCCGCCAACCCGGCATTCCCCCTCGCGCCCTCCACTTCGACCACAACTACCGCCTCATCGTAGACGGCAAGCCGTGGTAACCGCCAAACCTAGCGCCGCACTTCAGCCCGCCACGCCGCCCGTTCAGCGCCAATAAGTCCTCTATCAGCAACACTTACAAAAAACTACGGGGAGGTGCTATAGGGTCATCCTTCCGAGGATGACCGCCGCCGTAACCTTGACTCCACTCAAGGAGGAGAAACCGACAAAGGATTCCCAGGATGTCATGGGCAGGGGCCGGGAATCACGGAACACGGGTCACGGGCCACGAGTTACCAGTCACGAGTTACCAGTCACGAGTTACCAGTCACGAGTCACCAGTCACGGAACACGGGCCACGAGCCACGAGTCACCAGTCACGAAACACGACACTCCGCCCATCGCGCATAAACTCGCTCGCCTTCCTTCCGCGCCCATAGTGTCATGTATACTTTTCCGATGCGCTCACGGCACTCCCGTTCATGATCCCGTTCCTCCACCTCGGACCATTGGCCATTCCAACGTTCGGCCTCATGGTCGCCACGGGCATGCTCGTCGCGGCCTACGTCCTGCAAGCCGATTTCAATCGCCGCCGCTCCCAACTCGCCAGCATTTCCGCGCGCGACGAAAAAGACGAAGGCTTCCTGATCATCGGGATCGCCGGCCTCGCCGGCTTGATTGGCGCGCGGCTCTATCACGTACTCGAAAGTCCTCACGAATTTTTCGCGGACCCCTGGCCGCAGCTCTTCAGCCGTTACGGGTTCGCCTGGTTCGGCGGTTTTCTCGGCGGATTCCTCGCGCTGGTGCTGCTGGCGCGCTGGGCGAAAATCCCCGTCCTCGAGTTTCTGGACATCTGTTCTCCCGCCGCCTGCGTCGGCTACGCCATCGGACGCATCGGCTGCCTGCTCTCCGGCGACGGCGACTACGGCATTCCTACTTCGCTTCCCTGGGGCATGAGTTTTCCCAACGGCCTCGTCCCCACGACGCAGCGCGTGCATCCCACGCCGCTTTACGAATTTTTCATCTGGCTGGCAATCGCCGCGTTTCTCTGGCACATGGGTACGAAATCATTAAAGGGCCCGAAAGCCAAAGGCGAAATTTTTTGCAATTACCTGATTCTCACGGGCATCGCGCGCTTTCTCATCGAATTCATCCGCATCAATCCGCGTTCGTTCTTCGGCATGTCCAATGCCCAAACCGCAAGCTTGTTCTCTATTCTGCTTGGCGCGGTGTTACTTTGGCGTATTAAAAGTCAATTCCACGGCCAGAAAAAAGAGCACCGCATCGTAGAGCACATCGCCTCGAGCGGCGACGTCCTCCAGCCGGAATATCACCGCCCCACGCCGGAATGTCCGCATCCGGAGCGCTGGCACATGTACGATTCCATGAGCGCCGAAGTCGAAGTTCTGGATTTTCTGAAAGCGATTGTCACCACGATCAAGCCGGAGCTCATCGTCGAGACCGGCACGTTTTCCGGGCTAAGCACGCTTCGCCTCGCGGAAGGACTAAAAGCCAACGGCTTTGGCCGCGTCATCACCTGCGAATACGACGCGAAAGTTTTCGCCGCCGCGCAGCAACGCTTCGCTTCTTCCGGACTCGGCGAATGGATCGACGCGCGCAACGAATCCAGCCTCGATATGAAAGTCGAAGGCCGCATCGATCTGCTTTTCTGCGACAGCGACGCCCCTCTTCGCGAACAGGAAGTCCGCAAATTTCTCCCGCAGATGAATCCGCACGGACTCATCCTCATGCACGACGCCAGTTCATTGATGAAAACGGTTCGCGAAGGCGCGCTCAAGCTCGAAGCCGAAGGTCTAATCTCCGTTGTTCTGTTACCCACGCCGCGTGGTCTGGTGGTAGCGCAAAAGCGCGAAGGCCGTACTTAAGGCAGTGGTAGCACAGACTTCAGTCTGTGCATCTTGGAGTTCCAAGCAAAACAAACCGCAGGCAAAGCAGCAGCTTGCACTTTCAGCTCAATTCCAAAGGAGAAACTCAAGACTCACAGCATCTGCCGCAGAACGTACTGCAAAATCCCGCCGTGATGATAGTAGGAAACTTCCTCGGGCGTATCGACCCGGGCAATCGCCGTAAACGTCTTCGCTGAGCCATCTGCGGACACGGCGCGCACGTTGATTGCTTTCTTCGGCGAGAGCGACGCCACACCTTCGATTTCAAAGACCTCTTGTCCGGTCAAGCCAAGCGATTCACGATTTTCGCCGGCCTTGTATTCCAGCGGAAGCACGCCCATGCCGACAAGGTTGCTCCGATGGATGCGCTCGTAACTTTCCGCGATGACCGCGCGCACCCCAAGCAGTCGCGTTCCCTTCGCCGCCCAGTCGCGCGAAGAACCGGAGCCGTATTCTTTGCCGGCGAGCACGACTAGCGGCACGCCCGCTTCGCGATAGTTCACCGCGGCATCGTAGATCGTCATCTTCTCGTTGCCCGGCAGATAGTGCGTCCAGCAGCCTTCCGTTCCAGGAGCGAGTTGATTGCGCAAACGAATATTCGCAAACGTGCCGCGCATCATCACTTCGTGATTCCCCCGCCTCGCTCCATACGAATTGAACTCGTGCGGCTTCACGCCGTTCGCGATCAAATATTTTCCTGCCGGCGAATCGACGGGAATCGATCCAGCGGGCGAAATGTGATCCGTCGTTACGCTGTCGCCTAGAATCGCCAGAACGCGCGCTCCATGAATATCCGCAAGCGCCGACGGCGTCTTCGGCATATTTTCAAAAAACGGCGGCTGCTTGATGTACGTGGACTTTGCGTCCCACTTGTACAAATCGCCTTCAGGCACGGGCATGGACTTCCAATGCGCGTCGCCTTCAAACACGTTGGCGTATTCCTTGCTGTACATTTCGCTGGTCACGGAGGCGCGCACCGTGGATTCAATCTCCTGCGGCGTGGGCCAAATGTCGCGCAGATACACCGGCTTGCCCGCGGTGTCCGTGCCGAGCGCTTCGGTGGTCAAATCCATATCCATGCGCCCTGCAAGGGCGTAGGCCACGACCAGCGGCGGCGAAGCCAGATAATTCGCGCGCACCAGCGGATGAATGCGTCCCTCAAAATTGCGATTGCCGCTGAGCACGGACACAGCCACAAGATTGTTGTCCTTGATCGCCGCGCCAATCGCCTCCGGCAAAGGCCCGCTGTTGCCGATGCACGTCGTGCATCCATATCCCACGAGTTGAAATTTGAGCAAGTCGAGGTATTTCGTGAGTCCGGAAGCATCGAGATAATCCGTCACCACTTTCGAACCCGGCGCAAGGCTCGTCTTGACCCACGGCTTCACGTGCAGCCCGCGCTCAACGGCTTTTTTCGCAAGCAGTCCCGCGCCAAGCATCAAGGAAGGATTCGACGTGTTCGTGCAACTGGTGATCGCCGCAATCACTACGGCGCCGCTCGATAGATCGAACGAGTCGCCGTTATTTCGCACCGCAACATTCTTCACCGGCGTTCCTTCCACAACCTTCGTGAAAGAACTCTTTGCGTTGCGCAGCGACACGCGGTCCTGTGGCCGTTTCGGTCCAGCGACCGTCGGCTCGACCGTATCGAGATCCAACTCCAGCTTGTCGCTGAAAATTGGATCTTCCATGTCATCCGTGCGAAAGAGCATCTGTTCCTTGCAATAGGCCTCGACAAGCGCGATCTGCTCCGCCTTGCGCGCCGTGAATTGCAAATACGCGAGCGTCTCTTCATCAACGGGGAAGAAGCCCATCGTCGCGCCATATTCCGGCGCCATGTTTGCGATGGTCGCGCGGTCCGGGACACTCAAACTGGAAAGCCCAGTGCCGCAGAACTCGACGAATTTTCCGACGACACCTTTCTTGCGCAGCATTTCGGTTACCGTTAGGACGAGGTCCGTCGCCGTGCAGCCTTCGCGGAGTTTTCCGTGCAGACGGAACCCGACTACATCCGGAATGAGCATTGAGGAGGGCTGGCCCAGCATCGCCGCTTCTGCTTCAATCCCTCCCACGCCCCAGCCGAAGACGCCGAGCGCGTTCACCATCGTGGTGTGCGAATCCGTGCCGACGACGGAATCGGGATACGCTTCGACTCTGCTTCCCGAAGGCATGGCACAAACCACGCGCGCGAGATATTCGAGATTCACCTGGTGGCAGATGCCCGTATCGGGAGGCACCACTTTGAAATTCTGAAACGCCGTTTGTCCCCAGCGCAAAAATGCGTAACGTTCGATGTTGCGCTGAAATTCGAGTTCGGCGTTCAAGCCAAACGCGTTCGCACTGCCGAAGTTGTCCACCTGCACGGAATGGTCGATGACAAGTTCGGCGGGGAACAGTGGATTGATCAGCCGCGGATTTCCGCCCATGCGCTGGATGGCTTCGCGCATCGTGGCCAGATCCACCACGGCGGGCACGCCAGTGAAATCCTGCAGCAGAACGCGCGCGGGCATGAACGCGATTTCTTTCTCTTTGGCTCCTGGCGTCCAGTTCGCAAGAAACTTAATGTCCTCCGGATGAACGAAGCGTCCGTCTTCGCAGCGCAAAAGATTTTCGAGAAGAATGCGGAGAGAAAACGGCAGCTTCGCCAGACTGCAGGAAATCTTTTTTTCAAGAAATTCGAGGCGGTGAATATCGAACGATTGCGCGCCTACGTTCAGTTTGTCGCGCGTTCCGAAGGAATTCCCTGCGGCAATGGCCATTCAGTCAGGTCCTTTCCATCAACGGAGTTGGCCTCTATGATAACCGAAAACGATTGGTTGCGGCGGGCGGCCAGCTATACTGTTGCAGCCGTGAATATCGTTCTGCTTTCGACGTACGAACTGGGCCGCCAGCCGTTTGGGCTGGCATCGCCTGCGGCATGGCTGCGCAAACGCGGCCATCACGTTGTGTGCATCGATCTTTCGCGGCAGTCGCTCGATGAATCCGCGATCCGCGCCGCCGCATTGGTGGCTATCTACTTGCCGATGCACACGGCTACGCGTCTCGCCGCGAAACTCATCCCCACGTTGCGCGAGCTGAATCCGCTGGCGCATCTCTGTTGCTATGGATTGTACGCGCCGATGAATGCGGACTATTTGAGAGCCCTGGGCGTGACGACCATTCTGGGCGGAGAATTCGAGCAAGGACTCACAAACTTAGCAGTGCGCTTGCAAAGTGCGGATCGCGAGGAAGTGGCGCCGCAATCGGAACCGCTTGTCTCTCTGGAGCGCCTCCATTTTGAAGTTCCGGATCGTTCAGATATGCCGCCGATCGGCAAGTACGCGCATCTCGTTCTTCCCGGAGGTGGCTTCCGCGTCGTGGGATCCACGGAAGCGAGCCGCGGCTGCAAACATCATTGCCGGCATTGCCCCATCGTCCCGGTTTATAAAGGCGTGTTTCGAATCGTAAGCCGCGACGTGGTGATGCAGGATATCCGCCAGCAAGTCGGCGACGGTGCGCAACACATCTCCTTCGGCGATCCTGATTTTTTCAACGGGATTCGCCACGCGATGGAGCTTGTCGACGAGTTTCACCGAGAGTTTCCCGGCGTGACGTACGACGTAACCATAAAAATCGAACACCTGCGAAAATACGAAGCACATCTCCCCAAGTTGAAAGAAACCGGCTGCCTGTTTGTGATCAGCGCCGTGGAATATCTGGATGACGCCGTGCTGGGCGCACTGGACAAGGGCCACACGCGCGAGGATTTTCTACAGGTTGTGCAAACTTTTCGCTCTCTCGGCATGACTTTGCATCCCACGTTCGTCCCTTTCACGCAATGGACGACGATGGAAAGCTACCTTGACCTCCTGCGCGTGATTCAATCCGAATCTCTGATTGAAAATGTCGCGCCCATCCAGCTTGGCATCCGCTTGCTGATTCCAGAGGGTTCGCGCTTGCTGGAACTGGACGAAGTTCGCAGCAACATCGGCCCGTTTGATGCGGAGTCGCTCTTTTATCCCTGGAAACATGCGGATCCGCGCGTGGATAAGCTGAGCGAAACGGTGCAAGCCATCGCCGCCGAGGGGGATCGTCGAAAAGAATCTCGCTCCGTCGTATTCGGTCGCATCTGGAGAGCGGCGCACGCCGCTGCCGGAGTCGAAGCACCGATCCTTGACGTGTCACAGTTGCCCGCAGCGGCCGTTCCGTTTCTCAGCGAGCCGTGGTACTGCTGCGCCGAACCAACGCGCGAACAGTTTGTTTCCATCGGCCAGGTTGCGAAAAAGCACGAAGAGCCGCTGCCAGTCACCGGCAGTTACGTGTAGGCGGAACGCAAGAGACTCCAGCAAACAAAAAAACAGATGCCGCGACTTCTTATTTTCACCGCCAAGCTTGGCTACCAAACGCGCAGCTTCGACGAAGCCGCGCGAAAACTCGGCGTCAATCTCGTTTTTGTCACGGATCGCTGCCATCAGCTCGACGATCCCTGGGGCGATCGCGCCATTCCAGTGCACTTTGAATCTCCAGACGCCGCGGCTTATGCGGTGCTGGAGCGGGTGCGCGATCAAAAGCAAGACATTGATGGAATTCTCGCGCTGGGCGATCGTCCCGCAGTGGCCGCAGCCTATGCCGCGCGCGGCCTCGGCATTCTCTACAATCATCCCGCCGCCGTGGAAGCCTGCCGCAGCAAATTGCGCATGCGCGAAGTTTTTCGGGACGCGGGTCTGCGCGTGCCGTGGTTTCGCGCCATTCCCATCCATCCAGCGCCTGAGCCATCGCTGCTTGGTATTTCGTATCCGTGCGTCGCGAAGCCGCTGTCACTATCGGCCAGCCAAGGCGTGGTGCGCGCGAATTCCCGCGAAGAGTTTATCGCCGCAGCCACACGCATACGACGCTTGCTGGAATCGCCGGAAATCCGCGCGACGCGGGAACCGAATCTCGAGCAAATTCTGGTGGAAGGGTATATTCCGGGCAGGGAAGTGGCTGTAGAAGGATTGCTGACAGATGGCCAACTGCGCATCCTCGCCATTTTTGACAAGCCGGACCCGCTCGAAGGCCCGTATTTCGAAGAAACCATTTACGTAACGCCGTCGCGCTTCGCCGATATAGAGCAACGCGAAATCAAACGCTGCGCTGAGGAGGCGATCCGCGCGCTCGGACTCTCGCAAGGCCCGGTGCACGCCGAATTTCGCGTGAACGAGGAAGGCGTATGGCCGCTCGAAGTGGCGCCGAGACCCATCGGCGGGCTTTGCGCGCGAGCGTTGCGATTCGCACCGGATGCAACGCAGCAGCCTATTGGCCTGGAAGAATTGTTGCTGCGCCATGCGCTGGGTCTGCCGGGCAGCGATTGGCCGCGGGAAGATTCCGCCAGCGGGGTGATGATGATCCCCGTTCCAAAAAGCGGAGTGCTCGAAAGAATGGATGGTGAAGACGCCGCGAGAAGGGTCGCTGGAATTACAGCGCTCGAAATGACGGCGCGCCTGCACGACTATATTGCGGCGTGGCCGGAAGGCTCGAGTTACTTGGGGTTTTTGTTCGCGAGGGGAAATTCCGCGGAAGAAGCGGAGGAGGCGATCCGCAGGGCTCACGCGGAGTTGAAGTTTGAAATTGGGCCGCGTTTGCCCGTTGAACATCCCGCGACGGGCCGGATGCCGTCCGTTGTTGATTAAGCGGGATTGCGCGAGTTGGCGCGGAGGGCGGGGCAAGCCCCGCCCCTACAGGCCTAACCTTTGGCTTTGGGAGCGACGTAGCCTTCGGGGAGCTTGGCGCCTTCGCCGAAGAAAAACTGTTCCAACTGTTCGCCCATGATCTTTTGCGAATTGGGATCGATGGGATTGAGGCGGTACTCGTTCATGATCATTTTGGAATGCTCGATCCACAGTTTCCACGCGTCTTTCGAAACATTTTCGTAGACGCGCTTCCCCAACTCGCCGCTCCAGGGCACGCGGTCGAGTCCCGGCAGCTCCTTGCCAAATTTCACACACATCACCATCCGTGTGCCGGGCTTTGCGGGTTCAGTGGGGACCGGTACAGGATCGCAAGACTCGTTCGCCATTCGCTTCACCTCATCCAGATTGCCAATTCTCAACATACTGCAAGTTCGCGGAATTGCCTAGTGCGGGCGCCGATGTGGAGGAGGTCTACCGCGTTCATTAACCATTCATCTCTCGGAAAGTATAAAGGTGGTTTGCGGAGGACACGGAGCGGTGTGACAATAGAACCATGCGAAAACCATTCACATTAGCGGCAACAGCAGCGGCAGCAGGAATGCTGATCGTTGGATATGCTCAGGCGCAGCAGACCGCGTCGTCGAGTTCTGCTCAGACGCCACCGGCGAGTTCGTCTCAGGCACCGGCGGCCAAGACGACTCCCAAGCCGGCCACGAAGACAGGGTCCACGGCTGCAAAAACTCCACCCGTCCTAGTTCTCAAGACCGATAAAGATAAGGAAAGCTACGCGATTGGCATGAACATCGGAAAAAGCCTGCACAAGGACTCCGTGGACATCGAGCTCAGCATCCTTATGCGCGGCATCAGGGATTCCATGACTGCCACCGGCAAACCATTGCTGACGGACGACGAAGCGAAGGCCGCCCTTACAACCCTTCAGGCCGATATCATCAAAAAGATGCAAGCGAAGGGCGAAAATTTTCTAGCCGAAAATAAAACGAAAGAGGGAGTCGTCACACTCCCAAGCGGCCTGCAATATAAAATCCTGAAAGAAGGAACGGGTCCCAAGCCGACGGCCGCGGACACGGTGGTCTGCAATTACAGAGGTACGCTGATCGACAACACGGAATTCGACAGCTCGTCCAAGCACGGAGGGCCAGCGACGTTCCCCGTGAGCGGAGTCATCAAAGGTTGGACGGAGGCGCTGCAGCTGATGCCCGTGGGCTCAAAGTGGGAGCTATTTATTCCGTCGGAGCTTGCCTACGGCGCACGCGGCGGCCCGGGGGGAGGGATCGCGCCGTACTCCGCACTTATCTTTGAAGTGGAGCTGGTCTCGATTCAGCCTAAGGCAGCAATGCAAGCACCGAAGCCGGCTCCGAGCCCGACGCCGAATCCGAGCTCAAATCCGACGCAAAAGCCAAATCAGTAAGCTGCATTCTCGCTTTACATGGGAGCGCCCTCGGATGTGTTTTCTCCGCCGAAGGGAGCACATGGAGCGTGTGCGGAACAAGGGCACGGCGACGCAGCGCGCCGCAACATCCAACGGGTTGAACCGTTTGAAACATGCCATTCGCGTGTTTTCTTCGCCGGAAACGCATATTATGTATCTCCTTGCCGCACGGCCGGAGGTGCCGCTCGCTTGGCTGAGATCACGACGCTCTTCTGGGACATCGGCGGAGTTATTCTGACAAACGGCTGGGACCGTCACTCGCGCCGTGAAGCAGCAACCGTTTTCCAATTCGATTACGACGAGTTTCAAGACCGCCACGACCTGTCCTTCCCGGCGTTTGATTCCGGCCACATCACGCTGAATGAATATCTGGACCGCACCTTGTTTTATCGCCACCGTCCTTTTACGCGGGAAGAGTTCACGGCGTTCATGTTTGCGCAGTCGAAAGAATATCCGGAGACGCGCGCGGTGCTGGCGGACACCGCAAGAAGCGGCAAATACTTCATCGGCTCGATCAACAACGAGCCCCTGGAGCTCAATCAGTACCGCATCGAAGCGTTCCACTTGCGGCGGGATTTCCAGGTTTTCTTCAGCTCCTGCTACGTGCGCGCGCGCAAGCCGGAAGAGACCATCTTCCGCATCGCGCTCGAGGTGACGCAACGCCCCGCGGAGGAATGTGTTTTCATCGATGACCGGCCGCTGAATCTGGAATGTCCACGGCGGCTGGGGTTTAACGTCATCCACCATCAAAATCCGGAGCATTTGCGTTCCGAGCTGCGAAAGCATGGCGTTGAGGTATAGTTTCCAACGCCGCTTTTTGGCGCGGCTATAGCGCAATCGAGTCGAGGACACCCATGGCTGACGAAACCAATCGATCTGGAAGTCTTTACGGCGGCACAGCGGAACCCTGTGCCGTGGTTCTGTTCGGCGCCTCCGGCGATTTGGCCAAGCGCAAAGTGATACCTGCGATGTACGACCTCGCCACGCACAATTCGCTAGGCTCGCGTTACGTCATCGTGGGATTCGCGCGCACGCCCATGAGCGATGAAGCCTTTCGCGCCACGACGGGCGAAGCGGCGAAGACGATGTCCGAACTGAGCAATATCGATCCCAAGCAGTGGGATGAGTTCGCGTCTTGTCTCTACTACAAAGCCGGGGACTACTCGGATCCGCAAGCGTACGAGCATCTGGTGAAGCGCCTTGCGGAACTGGAAGCGGAGAAAAAGCTGGGAGGAAACCGGCTGTTTTATCTTTCAACGCCGCCGGAAGTGTATCCGCACATCGTGGAGCAGCTCGGGCGCGCCGGACTTTCGCGGCCGGCGTCGCCGGGCTCCTGGGTGCGCATCATTATTGAGAAGCCGTTCGGGCGCGATCTGGCAACAGCGAAGGAACTGAACAAGACCGTGCTGAACGTGTTTGAAGAACAGCAGGTCTACCGCATCGATCATTACCTTGGCAAGGATACGGTGCAGAATTTGCTGGTGCTGCGGTTCGGGAACGGGATCTTCGAGCCTCTGTGGAATCGCAATTATGTGGATTGCGTGCAAATCACCGCGGCGGAAACGCTGGGAGTGGAACGGCGCGGAGGATTTTACGAAACCGCAGGCGCGTTGCGGGACATGATTCAGAGCCACGTGCTGCAGCTGACCTCGCTCGTGGCGGTGGAGCCTCCCGCATCCTTCGACGCGAACTCGGTGCGCAACGAAAAACTGAAAGTGCTGCAATCGATCCGGCCATTCAATCTGGAGATGGTGGCGCAGTCCGTGGTGCGCGGGCAGTACGCGCCTGGCCAGCTGGATGGCAAACGGCTGGCGGGCTATCGCGAAGAGCCCGGAGTGAGCCAAACGTCACGCACGGAGACGTTCGTTGCGGCGCGGCTGTTGATCGACAATTGGCGCTGGGCTGGCGTGCCGTTTTACCTGCGCACGGGCAAGCGCCTTGCCACGCGGAGCACCGAGATCATGATTCAGTTTCGGTGCGCGCCGCACATTGTGTTTCGCGATCGGGAAGTGGAGCCGAACCGGCTGATTCTGAATATCCAGCCGGAAGAAGGGATCTCGGTTTCGTTTGGCGCGAAACGGCCCGGCACAGACATGCGCATCGGCAACGTGACCATGAATTTCAGTTACAAGGAAGGATTTGGAGACGCCTCGCGGAGCGCATACGCCACACTGGTCAACGATTGCTTGCGAGGAGACGCGACGCTCTTTGACCGCGGGGACAACGTCGAAGCTGCGTGGGCGCTCGTCGATCCCATCCTGGATGTGTGGAGCGCGGCGCGAACCGGCAAAGTTCCGGAGTACACCGCGGGAAGCTGGGGGCCGCGCGAATCCGATCTATTACTGGAGCGAGATGGCAGGGAATGGTTCAACCCATGATATTCGGCCCGGGCAGCGATGACGGATGGCAAATTGACGGAGGCATTCGGTGATTCTTGCGGGCGACGTCGGCGGCACGAAATGCAATCTTGCGCTTTTCTCGGAGAAGGACGGCAAGCTCACGTCCGTCTTCAAGCAGCGCTTTGCGAGCAAGGATTTTGCGCAGTTTGACTTGATCGTCCGCGAATTTTCGCTGCAGGCCGCGCCGCACCTGACAAAAAAGCGCGTGCGCGCCGCTGGTTTTGGAGTCGCCGGCCCCGTGATCAACAATAGGGTGCGGGCTACCAATCTGCCGTGGACGGTGGATGCCTCCATCCTGGCAAACGAACTGAAGCTTTCCGACGTTGTGCTGATGAACGATCTCGGCGCCACGGGCCACAGCATCGAGCATCTCGCGCCGGAAGAGTATTGCGTACTCAATCCCGGCAAGCCTGAACACGGCGGGACGCGCGCGCTGCTGGCTGCGGGCACCGGCTTGGGACAATCCTTCCTCGTTTGGGATGGCGCCCGTTACCGCGTTGTGCCTTCCGAAGGAGGGCACTCGGATTTTGCGCCGCACACGGAACAGCAAATCGAACTGTTGCGCTACATGCGACGGCGGTATCCGCAAGTGAGCTGGGAGCTGATTCTTTCCGGGCGAGGCTTCCGCACCATTCACGAATTCCTCGCTCCGGATGTGAAACATCCCTCGTTCGAAGATCCGGGCATGGACCCCGCTCCTGAAATCACGAAGCTCGGACTCTCGAAAGAGTGCCCGGTTTGCGCGGACACACTGGACCTCTGGACCGCCATCTACGGCGCGGAAGCGGGCAACCTCGCACTTAAGGTGCTCGCACTCGGCGGCGTGTATGTCGCTGGGGGCATCGCGGTAAAAATCATCGAGAAAATAAAAGATGGCACGTTTTTTGCGGCGTTCCGCGACAAATGGAAATTTGAAGGGCTGTTGAGCAATATCCCGGTGTCCGTCGTGCTGAATGAATCCGCGCCGCTTCTTGGGGCGGCGTACGAAGCGCTCGCTTCGCTCCCGCAGCGGTAATTTTCGCGGGCGAAGGCGAGGGGCAAGCCCCTCCCCTACAAGCGGGCGCATCTTGGGGCGGGCAGCGGAGGCTTGCGGCAATCGGGTGTCTCACGGCAGGAAACTTCGCTTGGGAGGCTGCTTCTGCGGCTTACGAAGGATTGGTAGTCTTCAGGGATGCCCCTGTTTGGTGATGATTTCCCCGAGATGAAGGCCGTATTCCGGCCGTTTGGCATTGCTTGGCTGGTCTTCTACCTTCTTTTCCTTCTCTATGCCGCTGCGAACACCAGCGGCTTTCTGTTTATCGACTATGCGAACTTGATGATTCACGAAGGCGGCCACTTTTTCTTCAGCTGGTTCGGAGAGACTCTTCACATACTGGGAGGCACGCTCGGCGAGTTGATTGTGCCGCTGCTGTGCTTTGCGTACTTCTGGTGGAAGCGGGAGACGACCGCAGTGGCGTTCTGCAGCTTCTGGTTTTTCGAAAATTTTCTCTACATCGGGACGTATATGTCGGACGCGCGCGTTTCGGCGTTGCCGCTCGTGGGCGGTGAGGATAGCGACTGGACGCTTCTCTTTACGCAATGGGACATTCTCATCCACGATCAACAGATTGGCCATGCGACGCGCGCGCTGGGCTGGGTGGGGATGATCGCGAGCGTGGCGTGGCTGGCCTACCGGATGTACCGGGACGGGAAGGAAAAGCGGCGCGTGCCATTCGACTAGCCCAAAATCTAGTTTGGGATGAATCCAGCCCTGCTACAATCTAGATAACACGAAGGACTCAAGAGCATGACCATTACGATCAAGATAAAACCCGAACTCGAAGCGGGGCTCTTGGCTCAAGCTGAAGCTCTAGGAATGAGCTTAGAAGAGTATTTGCTTTCCGTTGTGGAAGGGACCGTCGTTCCGAACATTCAGGGAACGGCATCAGCCGAGGAACGGGCAGCTGCATTCGAGGCGTGGGCCAGAAGCCATGCTCCTTTTGCTCCCCCACTTTCCGACTCTGCGGTCAGTCGCGAATCCATCTATGACGACCACGAGCGCTGATGCGTGTCCTGGTGGACACCAACGTCCTGCTTCGCACTGTCCAGTCCAACCATCCGCATTTTGCTGAAGCCACGACAGCAATTGCGACTTTGGTGCGTCGGGGCGACTCAGTTTTTTTCTCCCCGCAAAATATAGCTGAGTTCTGGAACGTCGCAACGCGCCCGGCTTTCAATACGCTCGATTTTGCTCGCTTCACGAACATCGCCGCGATCCACCCTTCTTCGTTAGTGCCGTGAGGCGTCTTCGCAGGACTGGGGGAGCCGGGACGAGCTGATCAGGTGTGAGAAGAATCGGCGCTCGTAGGTGCGTGATATCATCGACATTGGAAGGGCAGGTGAGGCGCCATGGGGAACGAACGTGGCAACAAGAGAATCTACGAAGAACGAATTGTCCGAGATCCCAAAATCTGCGGAGGGCAGGCCGTTTTTAAAGGGACGCGTGTGACTCTCCGAACTGTTCTCGCCAGTTTGGCCACCGGGGACACCGCAGAGGAAATTCTTGCAGCTTTTCCCACATTAAAACCGGAGGACATTCGGGCGGCCATTGCGTTCGCCGCCGCATCCGCAGAAGAAGATCTGCCAGTACCGGAAATTCCGCGCCTTCGATGAAAATCAAGCTGGACGAAAATCTTCCTTTCGATTTAGCAATTTCCCTGGGAAGAATCGGTCATGATGTTCATACCGCTGATCAGGAGGGTCTCAGTGGCCATTCGGATCGCGAACTTTGGAGAGCTACGCAGAAGGAATCGAGGTTCCTGATAACATAAGACCTCGATTTTGCTGATTTGAGACGCTTCGCTCCCGGATCGCACCACGGCATCCTGTTGGTTCGATTGAGTTCGCCCAGCCGAATTAGCCTAGACGCCCGCGTTACCGAGATCTTTCAAACACAAAACGTCGAAGACTGGGACGGTTGTTTTGTTGTCGCTACAGAGCGTAAAATTCGAATGCAGAAGCCACCGAACGCCTAAAAGTCTTCACGCTGGCCGCAAGGAGCACTTCATGAGCAGTGTTGTAACGACGCAGGTCACTGAGCTGCAGAACTATGTTAATGGGGCGTGGCGGCGTCCTTCCTCTACGGAATTTGTCGAGGTTACGAATCCCGCGACGATGGAAATCCTTGGGCGGACGCCAATGTCGTCTCCCGCGGATGTGGATGCAGCCGTGCAGGCAGCCGCGGATGCATTTCCAGCGTGGCGGCGCACGCCTCCTGGCGAGCGCGTGCAGTATCTGTTCAAGCTAAAAAACCTTCTTGAAGAACATCTCGATGAACTCTCGGGCCTGATCACTTTAGAAAACGGGAAGACGTTTGGCGAAGCCAAAGCCGAACTGCGGCGGGGCATCGAGAACGTGGAAGTGGCTTGCGGCATTCCCATGATGATGCAGGGTTACAACCTGGAAGATGTAACGCCGGGCGTGGACGAGATGCAAATCCGGCAGCCACTTGGCGTCGTTGCCGCGATCGTGCCATTTAATTTTCCAGCGATGATTTCGTATTGGTTTTTGCCGTACGCCATCGCTTGCGGGAACACGTTTGTGCTGAAACCTTCGGAGCGCGTGCCGCTGAGCATGATCCGCGCGTTCGAACTGCTTGAGAAGACGGGGCTGCCGAAAGGCGTGGTCAATCTGGTGAACGGCGGCAAAGACGTGGTGAACGCGCTCTGCGATCATCCGCAAGTTCGCGCAATCAGTTTCGTTGGCTCTACGCCGGTCGCGAAACATGTGTATATGCGCTCGGCCGCGAGCGGGAAGCGCATGCAGTGCCAGGGCGGGGCAAAAAATCACGTGATCGTGCTGCCCGACGCGGACATGGAGCTTGCGACGCAAATCATCAGCGACAGCGCGTTCGGCTGCGCCGGGCAGCGCTGCCTGGCGGTGAGCGTGGCCGTCACCATCGGGGACGCGCAAAAAACATTCCGCGATTCCATCGCGCACTCGGCGTCCACTCTAAAAGTTGGCTATGGCCTCGAACCCGGGGTGCAGATGGGGCCAGTCATTTCCAGCGACAGCAAACGCCGCATTGAATCGCTGATTTCGGCGGGCGTGGGAGAAGGCGCGAAGGCGATTCTTGACGGGCGCAACACGAAAATCCCGAATCACGAATCCGGGAGCTTCCTCACGCCCACAATTCTCGATGGCCTCCCCTCGACAAGCCAGCTCGCCAATACGGAAATTTTTGGTCCGGTGCTCAGCCTGATCCATGCCAGCTCGATTGACGAGGCGATGGACTTTCTCCGGCGCAGTCCCTACGGCAATCAAGCTTCTCTTTTCACCACCAACGGTGCGGGCGCGCGGCGCTTCCGCTACGAAGCTCCCGCGGGAAACATTGGGATCAACATTGGCGTGGCCGCTCCCATGGCGTATTTTCCGTTCAGCGGATGGAAAGAAAGTTTCTTTGGAATCCTACACGGGCAGGGACGAGACGCCGTGGAGTTCTACACCGAATCGAAAATTGTCGTCGAGCGGTGGTCGCGCCAGGAAACACGCAAATTCTAAGTGGCGCAGACTTCCGTCTGTGCTTTTGTTTCCTCCATGACCACTCAACCCATCAAGCTCGACGTGCACGAACAAATCGAGTGCGCGTACACGCTAGCCTCGAAGTTCTACACCGATCCATCGATTCTCGAAGCCGAGAAGGAGCGGATCTTCCGGCGGACCTGGCAACTCGTTGGCACGCTGAACACGGCTTGCGGAGAACAGGACGGAACAAAACGCACCATCGCCGATCCGGAGACTTTCTTCACTGCCGACGTCATCGGCGAACCTGTCGTCATCGCGCGTGATAAGCAAGGCACGCTTCGCGCGTTCAGCAATGTCTGCCGGCATCGCGCCGGACCCATTGCCCAGGGGAGCGGCTGTAAAAATGTGCTGCGTTGCGGGTATCACGGGTGGACGTACACGCTTGACGGGCGATTGATCGGCACGCCGGACGTGGAAGGTGTGGAATTCTTTGACCGCAGCACGATGGGCATGTTTCCACTGAGGCTGGAGACCTGGGAAGAGCTTATCTTCTTGAATTTCGATGCAAACGCTGAGCCGCTTTCGGCGTATCTCGGGAAAATTCCGGAGCAGGCTCGCGGGTTCCAGTTCGAGGGCCTGCAATCTGTCGAGCGCCGCGACTACATCATCGATTGCAATTGGAAGGTTTACGTCGACAACTATCTCGAGGGCTACCATATCCCCATCGCGCATCCAGGGCTGATGCGCGAAATTGATTACGCGCAGTATCGCACGGACACGTATCGCTATTATTCGCAGCAATTCGCGCCGATTCGAGCGATGAAACCGGAAGATGGCGGAGAGCGCTTCTACCCGCCCGGCACGGGTCTTCAAGAGGCGCTCTATTTCTGGATTTTCCCGAATTTGATGCTCAACATTTATCCGGACAATCTGTCCACAAATCTGATTATCCCGCTAGGGCACGACAAAACCCTGACCATTTTCGAATGGTTTTTCCACGACGCGGAATCAGAAAAGGTGCGTGAGCGCATACAGCGCGCGGTTGCGTTTAGCGATGAAGTGCAGCAGGAAGATATCGAGCTGTGCAGAGCCGTGCAGCGCGGGCTAAATTCATCGACGTACGAGCGCGGGCGGTACTCCGTCAAAAGGGAAAATGGGGTGCACCACTTTCACATGCTTCTGAGCGAATTTCTTTCCAAGCACTGAAGACTCGAGAAGCATCAGAGCGATCGCGTAGGTTCAGATTCTCGAACTGAGCGCCCGCGCCTGCACGACACGGGCGGTGGAATCGCGGATTACGAATTCGGGCTCGATGGCGATTTCGGGGAGGCATTCTTCGCGGTCCTCGATCTGATTCACGAGCGTTTGCGCGGCGATTTCGCCCATTCGAAGGAGAGGCTGGCGCACAGTGGTGAGGCCGGGATTGGCGAAGGCCGCGCCGGGAATATCATCAAAGCCGACGACCGACACATCCTCTGGCACACGCAGGCCCGCTTCGCGGAGCGCCCAGATGGCGCCAATCGCGGAAATATCGTTGTAGGCGAAAAGAGCAGTGAACGGCTCTTTCCGCGCGAGCAGCGCCTTCGTTACCGGGAAGCCCACTTCCGGCGTGGAATCCTTGCTTTCGATCCGGATCGTCAGCTCCGGCCGGATGCGTATCCCCAATTCCGTCGCCACTTGGCAAATCGCATTCCAGCGGTCTTCGGAGTCCGAGCTGAAAACCTGCCCCTGCAAAAACGCAATTCTCTCGTGTCCCAACTCTTTCAAGTGCGCCAGCGCAAATCTCGCCGCTCGTTTGTGGTCCAGGACGATATTCGTCACGCCGGGAATCTGGCGGTGCCCCGCCACGGCAACGGTCGGCAGCGACGGCTCCGCCAAAATCGAAGTATCGACCGTGATGAGACCCTCGACGCCTCGCTCGACCAGCATCTGCGAGTACGTTTGCAGCAGCTTCGGATCATGACGATGCACCACGGTCAGGAAAAAATAATTTTGCCCCCGCAAATACCTCTCGATGCCGCTGATCACTTGCGAGCCGTAGGCGTCGCCAATCTCTTCCGCAATCACGCCGATGGTAAAGGTGCGGCGCATGCGCAGGGTGCGCGCAAAAAAATCCGGCTGGTAATTCAACTCCTTGGCCGCCGCAAGAATGCGTTGTTTGGTATGTTCAGGGATGGAGCGCGAGGCGGGAGAATTATTCAAAGTTGCGGACACGGTTCCAGCGGCCAGGCCGAGATGCTTCGCCACCGTCTTCAAGGTGACTTTTTTGTTTTCTCTGCGTGGCCCGGCCTTCATTTTCTGGGTAGGTGTCATTTAGACGCCCTCGACTATCTCTCGCGCGGCTTGGCTCACCGTGCGGCACCGGCTGGGTAGTGTTGCACGCTGCTTCCCAGCGTTATTTCGTGCCGCGAGTATAGCAGGGACAAGCCGAAATCCGCTCGGGCCCAAGCCTCCGCTACGGCCTTGGCTCAGATTTCGGGTCTGCACGCGGCATGGTTCGCATGCGTTAGAATAAGGCCGATGATTGGCCATCGCCGCGGCTGTTCCCCCCTATTCTTTGTTTCCGTTGCGGCGCTCATTGGTTCCGCGTTTCCGCAAAGGCTTGGGGCCCAAAGCACTGCTGTGCCGCTTCCACCGTCGGCAAAAGTGCCGAAGCTCAGAGTCGAACGTCCCGGATTCCCTGCGATTCCCAAATTCAAAGATATTGCGCAAGCCGTGGGCCTGACCGTCTCGCACATCTCCACTGGCGAGAAGCGTTACATCATCGAATCGATGAGCGGCGGGGCGGGGCTTTTCGATTGCGATGAAGACGGACGGCTGGACATCGTGACCGTCAACGGATCCACGGTGGAGCGCTACGAAAAGGGCGGCGACCCGATGGTTACGCTCTATCACCAGGAACCCGACGGGACGTTCAAGGACATCACGAAAGAAGCTGGTCTCACGCGGCGCGGGTGGGGTATGGGCGTCGCCGTGGCCGATTATGACAACGATGGCAAGCTCGACCTGTTTGTAACCGGGTATGGCGGCAACGTGCTCTACCACAATCTGGGCGGGTGCAGATTTGAGGATGTTACGGAAAAGGCGGGCGTGGGCGGCGGAGGCTTCAGCACGGGGGCGGCCTGGGGCGATTACGATCGCGATGGCAACGTGGACCTGTTCGTCTCGCGGTACGTGCATGTGGACCTCGCGCACATGCCGGAACCTGGCAGCAATAAATTTTGCTTATACAAGGGACTGCAAGTGCAGTGTGGGCCGTGGGGACTGGAAGGCGAAAGCGATTTGCTCTACCACAATCGAGGCGACGGCACGTTTGAGGAAGTGTCGGTGAAGGCCGGAGTGCACAATCAAATTGGTTACTACGGCCTGGGCGCGATGTGGTCCGATTACGACAACGACGGTTGGCCGGATCTCGTGGTCGCCAACGATTCCGTGCCCAACTACCTCTATCACAACAATCGCAACGGAACGTTTTCAGAGGTCGGGATGCTGGCCGGAATTTCGCTGGGGGGAGACGGCTCGCAACTGGGCAATATGGGCATCGACTTCGCGGATTACGATCACACCGGGCGCTTCAGTCTCTTCATCACCACGTTTCAGGAACAGCCGAAGGCGCTCTGGCGGAATACGGGTGCGAATGGGTTCGAGGATGTGAGCTGGCCGTCCGGAGTGGGGCGACCGAGTTATCAGGACGTCTGCTGGGGCACGAGTTTTTTTGATATGGCGAATACGGGCTGGCTGGACCTGCTGATGGCCTGCGGCCACGTCTACCCGCAAATGGATTCCCTGGAAAATGGCCCGCACTACCGCCAGCCAATATTTCTGGAGCGCAACAACCGGGATGGCACCTTTGACGAGGTGGGGAAAGAAGCGGGGCTGGCGGACTTGCCGCTCAAGTCGAGGCGCGGGGCAGCGTTCGGGGACATTTTCAACACTGGAAACGTAGACGTAGTGCTGGTCAACGTGGGGGAGCCGCCCAGTTTGCTGCTCAACCAGAACAGTGACGGCAATCACCGCGTGCTGTTCAGATTGATCGGAACGAAGAGCAATCGCGCGGCGATCGGGGCGCGCGTGACGATTCAGTCCGGCGAGGTGCGCCAAACCGGCGAAATCCGCGGCGGGGGCAGTTACCTTTCGCAAAACGATCTGCGACTGCATTTCGGCCTCGGCAAATCCACGAAAATCGACTCGGTGGAGATCCGCTGGCCGAGCGGAAAAGTGGAAATGTTGGAAAAAGTGGGCGGGGATTCCATCTACACAATCGTTGAGGGCTCGGGCATCCGCGAGACGAAAGCGCTGCCGCCTCCTGGGACTTCTTCGCCGCCCGCCGCAAATCACTGATTCGTACGGGCGGTCACCGCGTTTGTCGCGGCGGTTCGCGCAGGGGGGAAGATTTTACTCGGCGCGCAACGCCACAATCGGGTCGACGTTTGCGGCACGCCGTGCAGGCGCGAGGCAGGCCACTAGAGAAGAGATCGCGAGGACACCCGCCACGATAGCGAAGGTGGAGGAATCGGCCGGATCTACGCAGAACAGAAGTCCTTGCAAGACGCGCGTTAGCGCATAAGCGCCGAGCAGCCCTAGCCCAGTGCCAATCGCCACCAGCACAAAGCTCTGCCCAAGCACCATTCGTAAGATATCCGCCGGCCGCGCTCCGATGGCCATGCGCACACCGATTTCATGCGACCGGAGCGCAACCAGATAGCTGGTTACGCCGAACACGCCGAGTATGGCGATACCCAGGGCAGCGAGACTAAAAGCACCGAGGACACTTGCGCTGAAGCGTTGGCGCCACAGAGAGTCCCTCAGGCGTTCCTCCATGGAGGAGACATCGGTGATGGCGAGTTCCACGTCAACGGCGTGGATTTTTTTCGCTACGGGCGCGAGCACGCTGGACGGTTCGGTCCCCGTGTTTGCGACGAGGAAAAGGTTGCGCCAGAGATCCTCGCTTCCATCTTGCTGAGCCATTGGAACCCAGGCGGCCGGGTCGGGCTCGCGGTCGAGCGCGTACATGTGAGCATCCGCAACAACGCCCACAATAGTTCGCGGAGAGGTAGTGGGCAGAGCTTCCGCGTGGCCAATCCAAATTTGTTTTCCGATGGGATCTTCGGAAGGGAATTGCTGGCGTGCGAGCTTCTCGTTAATGACTACGACCGGCTGCGTATCGTGGGCGTCCGCGTCGCTCACGGTGCGGCCGGCTCTGAGCGGGACGCCAATCGCCTCGAGGTAGCCGGGCGTGGCCACCGTATAACGCACCAGAGGCAGTTGCGAGAAATTGTGAACGCCCTTAGGGTCTGTGCGAGTGAGCGCTTGCAGCCAGCGAGGGCCCGGAGCGAAAGGAATCGCCTGGGCTAAGCCTGCTTGATGCATGCCAGGAACCTGCAAGGTTTCCTCGCGAATGCGCTTTGCAAGGGCGGTGATTTCCGCGGGGCCGGCATAATGTCCTCTTGGAGCGAAGAGAGAAAGCGTGAGGCGGTGCTCCGGCGTAAAACCAGGAGCTACGTCTTGCAAACGCACGAAACTGCGGATGAGGAGGGCAGCTCCAGAAAGCGGCACAAGGGCCAGGGCAATTTGAGGCACGATGATGGCCCCGCGGAACCGGCCGCGCACACCGGCGGCACCAGTTACTGCTCCACCCGAGCCCAAGTTCCGGGCTAATTCCGTACGAGATGCTCCAAGCACGGGGACCAGCCCCGTGAGAAGAGCAACGAGCAATGTCAGCGCAACGGAACCGAGCAACACAAAGGCGTCGGTGCGAGCGTGTAACCTGGGAATCTCACGGGCTGGAACAGAAGAAAGCAGCAGATCGACGCCGAACGGCGAAAGCAAAATGCCAATGCCTCCTCCGATCGCAAAGAGCAGAAGGGTCTCCATGAATAACTGGCGGATCAACACCACGCGACTAGCGCCCAAGGCTACGCGTAAGACGATCTCTTTCCTGCGGGCTTCCAGATGAACGCGCCTAAGGTAGCTGATGTTGATGCAGAGCAGAAGCAAGGCAAATCCCAAGGCTCCCGAAAAGGCGATGAGGGGCGCTCGGAATTCGCCGGCCACGGCCTCGCGCATGGGAATCACCAGCGCGCCGTATTCCTTGTCTTCGGGATAAAGGGCAGCGAGCCGATGCGCGATGACGTCCATGGCGGATTGCGCCGCTTTCGGAGTCACGCCCGGGCGGAGTTTGGCAGCAACGCGATAGCCGCGTTCCGAGCGGGCGGCAGAGGACAGCACGGCTTGGGGGATCACGGTCCAGACGTCCACCTGATCCTCGGGAGGAAAAGAAAATCCTGGCGGAGCAACGCCGACGACGGTATGGGTCGCGGAATTTAAGGTGATCTTCTTGCCGGGGAGAGATGGATCCGCGCCATAGGCACGTTTCCAGAATTCGTAGCTGAGCATTACGCGGCGGTCGCCGCTCGCGCTGTCCTCAGGAGTGAGCAAGCGGCCAGCGGCGGACACGATACCCGCAGCGGAGAAAAGTTCCGGTGAAATGACGGCGGCGCGTAAGCGCTCTGGATTGCTGACGCCGGGGCCAGAGGCGGTGTAGCTCCAGGGGAGCCAAACGACAACCTCAGAGAAGGCTGAGGAGCTCTCCTGCTTCCAATCCCGGAAGTTTGGCATGGAAACACTGATTTGATTCAGAGACTGCGCATTTGTGCGATGTTCCCAGAGATAAACCCATTGGTCTGTGTTAACGGGGCCGTAGGGTTTTAAGAGAACGGCGTTGACCACGGAAAAAACCGAAGTGACAGCGCCGATGCCCAGCGCCAGGGTGAGAATCACGACGAAGCTGTAGCCGCGCTTGTTCCATAACAAGCGGGCGCTGTAACGCACATCCTGAAGAAAATTTTCCATGAGGGACTCCGGAGGCATTTTTGCACCATTCCAGAGAACACGCCAGGGCAGGGATTGAGCTTTGGCACGGATATCGATACTTGGGGGATGGCCGTGTGCCCCACGTGGCAGTTCTAACAGGAATTCCACCTTTTCAAGTTAGCTCGATCACTGTCCGCCGTCCCATCATGGCGGCGGATTCGCTTCGTTCGGCGAGTGGACGGATGTGGAGATGGCGATTGAAAGCTTGTGTATCGCCGAAGCGATGTGAATCATCCAAGGCTGGTCACAAGTCAGCAGCAAGGGAGAAAAAAATGTCCAAGAAACTTGAGGGGAAAATTGCGCTCGTCACGGGCGGCTCGCGTGGGATTGGTGCTGGTATCGCGAAACGTCTGGCAGCGGATGGAGCGAGTGTAGCCATTACGTATGCGAAAGATGCAGCGTCGGCCAGTTCCGTGGTTAAAGCGATTGAAAAGGCCGGCGGAAAGGCGCTGGCGATTCAAGCGGACTCCGCTGATGCCGGGGCCGTGCAGGCCGCGGTGGAGAAAACCGCAGCCACATTGGGCAGCATCGACGTGCTTGTGAACAACGCGGGCACGGCCATACCGAAGGTATTCGCGGACACCACGCTCGAGGACATCGACCGGATGATGAACATCAATGTCCGCGGCATGCTGGTAGCGACCCAGGCGGCATTGAAGAACATGTAGAACGGCGGCCGCATCATTAAGATCGGCTCGTGCATTGGGGAGCGCGACATGACGCCCGGGTTGGTGGCCTACGCGGCGACGAAGGGAGCCGTGAAGATGTTCACGCAGGGGTTGTCCAGAGAGGTGGGCAGCCGAGGGATCACTGTGAACAACGTGCAGCCGGGCCCGATCGACACGGATTTGAATCCCGCGGCGGGCGATTGGGCGGCGCCGCAGAAAGCCAATACAGCGCTCGGCCGCTATGGGACGGTTGACGAAGTTGCTGCGTTGGTCGCGTTCGTTGCTAGCCCGGAGGCGGCATACATCACCGGTGCGAATTTGACCGTGGACGGCGGCACGAACGCCTAACTCCCATGAGCGCATACCTGATCTTTACGCGCGACAAAACTCTCGATCCGCAGGAATTGGCGGTGTATTCAAAGGAAGTCCGGCCGACTCTCGCCGGGCATAATGCCAAGCTTCTCGCTGCTTACGGCAAACATGAAGACCTGGAAGGGGCGGCCACCGAAGGCACCGTAATCGTCGAATTCCCAAGTGCCGAGGCCGCCAAAGCTTGGTACGACGGTCCCGCCTATCGCAAAGTGCGTGAGCATCGTTTCAAAGGGGCTACCTACCATGTCATATTGATCGAAGGAGTCTGAAAAACCTGCGATCGTCGCGTGCCGCAGGTGGTCGCCCCTTGACGCCCGGCTAACGTCGAGTTCACAATCCGCGCCGAGGGAAACGTTAATGAAGCACAGAATCGCTGTCCTACTGCTGATCACGACCGTTCTCACCGCAGCACAGACTCCGAAGAAGAGCCACGCGAAGGGAACCGACGCCGCCACGCATCGCACTGCCCCCGTATAAGACACGCGCGGTTGGACCATCAAATTCTGCAGCCGGCTGGTTCATTCCTGCCGGGTGGTTTCCGCCGACTCCAGGAATTGCCTCACAGTGACGATCGAGATGCCTTGGTATTCGGCAAGTTTCAGCAAGTGCCGATCGCCGCTGACGATAAGGCCGGCCCTTCCCGCCACTGCACATTCCAGTACGCGGTTGTTGTCCGGGTCTTCGGCGATGACTCTCAGCGTTTCACGGGGTTCTACAACCGCGGCAACGTTTTCCAGCCTGGAGCGTATTAACGCTGCATCTTCAGGGGAAACGCCAAATTTTTTACGGAGCTTTTCGTCGAGTTCTTCCAGCAGAGCAGGAGAGATGATGAGCGTGAAGGACCGCAGGAACGCTAAGTCCAGAAGGGAACCAGGCAGGCCACGAAACATCAAGGCTGAAATGTAGACATTCGTATCAAGGACAACGCGCATCGGCGACCAGGATGCTCATCGCTTCTTGGCGTGGCGATGCTCATCCGCGAGGCGCTCGACATCGGCTTCGCTTGTGATGCCAAGCGCCTGGCCTCTGGCGCGCGTTCGCGCAAGGAGACTTTCCCATGCGGGATCCGTCGTCATGTAGCGACGCAGAGCTTCGCGAAAAAGCTCGCTCATGGTGCGATGTTCGCGAGTGGCCAGCTCCTGGGCTTTGACAAGCAGCTCAGGTGGCAAAGTAATGGAAACTGTTTTCGCGGTACGCATACAAGACATTGTAAAACATGGCCAAACAATGTCAAGCATGACCGGATTCTCTGACCGGAAGAACCACCTTCCATCAATGCGGATTCGGGTGGATTTTCGCGCTGGAGGTGAGGCGCTCCAGCCAGCGTTGCGCGGTGGCTGCTTCGCTGCGGTCAGCATGGTCGCGCAGAAAATCGCGCAGGACTTGGGCGGCGTCATCATAACGGCCGACAGCCGTGAGTGATTGCGCGACCAGAAGAGCGATCTCGGGCGCTTTGCCATTCGAGGCGGCCAAGGCTTCTTGAGACAACTTCAGCGCGTCTTCATAGTGCGCTTGCTGGTAGTAGGCTTTGGCGAGCGTCCAACGCGTTTCCCAGGTTCCGGCCGGCTCGAGAACCAGGGATTTTTGCAGCGGCTCGATCGCTGCACTGTATTTGCCTTCATCACAGAGAGCCATTCCCAGAGCGGCAAACGCACGCGCATAATTGGGATCGATCTGCGTGGCTTTTTCGAGGGCGTCCTGCGCTTGCGTCCATTTGCGCTCTTTCAGCCAAACGACGCCTTGCACGTACAACACGTCGGGATGACTGGGCGCCAGGCTCATGGCCTGGCCGACATATTTTTCCGCATCGCCCAGCTTGTCGTTTTTCAGGGCCAACAATCCTTTTTCCATCGCTTGTTTTGCTTTCGGAGCGAGCAGAGGTCTTCCAGGTATGCCCGCTACGCTTTCCGCAGAAGAAAGCCGCCGCAGGTAAACATCCACCTGCGCTCTCCCATCCACGGGCACCGACACTTCCTTCTGCGCGCTTTCGTACCCTGCCGCTTCCACAATCACATTAAACTCCCCCAGATAGTTCACGACCAGAATCGCGCTGCCGCGAGACGTCTCTGCCTGCCTGCTCAGAATTGTTCCGTCTCGGTACAATTTCACCAATGCCGCCGAGGTAATCGGTTCTCCCGAACCATCGTGGACGGTCACCGTGATCTCTGCCCCCTTCCCGTGGAATTCGGTCACCGCGCTTCCACCGTCCTGGGAGCAGGCTGGAAGGGCAAGCATCAAGCAAGATAAGGTGGGGAGCAAAAGTCGCGACAGACGGTGTGAAACTCGTGGAATGCGCAGGCACGAGAATCCAGCGGCTCGCAGATGAGCCCGCAGCAGCACCAACATCCGGGCCCCTTCGCCGAAGAAATGCATGAAGGCCCCCGACCGATTGGGGCGAGCGTAGACCCGTCCACCGTGGGGGTCAAGCACAACATTTTAATGGTCCCTATCGGATTGTGTGACGCAGGTCACGGGGCGTAGTGCGGCGTAACACAGCCGATCGTGGGTAAGGAGTGTAAATGTAATGAAGCAGTAGCGGCTCGGGACGAACTCCAGTGCCGAGCTGGGGGAGCAACCGGTCGGAAGCGACCGGTTGCTCCTGGGTTGCAGACAGTTTACAGATTCGGGCCTGCATTCTGGGCTTTGGTGGCCCAGGGGGCTGAAGGGAGTCAGCAATGATGTTCATCCTTTATACCCTGGTGATATTGGCTGCGGGGGTTCTGGTGTTTGGACTCAGCCGGGCGGCGCGGACGTATCTGAAGTTTCGGGGGAAGAGAATTGTGTCGTGTCCGGAGACGCATGAGGCTGCGGCGGTACGCGTTGCAGCAGGAAACGCGGCGCTGGAGACGACGCTGGGGCACGAGCATTTGAAATTGAGCGCGTGTTCGCGCTGGCCGGAAAGAGAAGTTTGCGGGCAAGAGTGTTTGCAGCAGATTGAAGAAGCGCCGAAGGCTTGCCTGGTCTCGACGATCGTGAATCAGTGGTATCAGGGCCAGCAGTGCGCGTACTGTCACAAGCCTTTTGGTGAATTGCATTGGCACGATCACCCGCCAGCACTGGTGAACGAGCAGCGGAAGACGGTGCAGTGGAGCGAAATCCCGGCCGAGAAGCTGCAAGAAACGATGAAGACGCATTGGCCGGTTTGCTGGAATTGCCATATCGCCGAAACGTTCCGGCGGGAACATGCGGAGTTGGTGGTGGACCGGCCCGCGGACCCGCTGCGCATGAGCGTTTACAAATAGAAGCGGCAGAATGGAAAGCCGCATCCTCCTCGAAGCGGTGGCATTGAACGACGGGCGACTCCCTGAGTCTTTCCGCTGAACGCCCGCGGCAACTTCTTTGTGGTACATTCACCCAAGCATTACTAGCGCGCTGCTGCTGGCGCGTTTTTCTGCGTGGATAACGCTTGCAGGTGTTTGCGCTCGGTGCAGCGGCCGATGTGAATGGAGATTAGACCTGAGCGGAGGAGAGATGCGTTGGCGGCTGACTCGAATTCCCTGAGCAAGATCGAGCATATCGTCGTGGTCATGTTCGAGAACCGGTCGTTCGATAATTTGCTCGGCTGGCTCTACGATCCGGAAAACGATCCTCCGTACAACATCGTTCCTGAAAACTTTGAGGGCTTGTCCGGTAAGAAGCTCTCGAACACCCTGCCAAACGGACGCGTCGTCCCGGCTGGAAAATCGTTCGACGCGAGAGGGCCGCAGCCGAATCCGGGCGAGCCTTACGAGCATGTGTACAGCCAAGTGTACGACGAGGATCTTGTCGAGGCGAAAGCAGTCCCGCCAAAACCGCAGAAGCCTGCAAACATGCAGGGATTCATCCGCAACTACATGAAGCAAAAAGGAGTGGCGGACGATCCGAAGATCGACCCCGGAAAGATCATGAATTCGCTGACGCCAAAAACTGTTCCGGTGCTGTCGGCGCTGGCGCACCACTACGCGGTTTTCGATCACTGGTTCGCGTCGATACCGACGCAAACGTTTTGCAACCGGTCGTTCGTGCACGCGGGGACGTCGTCGGGTTATGTGAACAATCGCGGAGGTGGACGCTTCTTTGTCAATGACACGCCGACGATTTTCGATTTGCTGGAGGGCGCGGGGAAGAGCTGGAAGATTTATTGCGGAAGCTGGTTGCTGGAAAGCTTCGCGCTTTTGACGCAGAAGCGGCTGTGGAAATACGCGGTGACGGAACACTTTGCGCATTTCAAGGAGTTTGTGGCCGCGGCCGGTAGAAAAGGCGGCTTGCCGAGTTACTCGTTCATCGAGCCGATTTATTTTGATTCGATTGTCTGGGGCGCGCAAACGGACATGCATCCGGAGTGCAACGTCTATGAATTTTATGGGCCGGCGAATGTGCACAAGGGCGAGGCGCTGCTCTGGAAGGTGTACGACGCGATTCGCAATAGTCCGGATTGGGAAAGCACGCTGTTGATTGTGCTCTTCGACGAGCATGGAGGATGCTACGACCACGTGCCGCCGCCCTCCGGGAGCAGTTGCAAGGTGGCGATTAACCCGAGTGGGGATGGCAAGGTGATTGCCACGGACAAGCCGGGTGGGACGGGATTTAATTTTGACCGGCTTGGGCCGCGCGTGCCAGCGATCGCCGTCGCTGCGTATACGCCGCCGCAAACGCGGATTCATTCCGTGTTCGAGCATACTTCGGTTCTAAGCACGGTGGTGAATTGTTTTGGCCTGCCGAAAAATCAGTTGGGCTTGCGACAGGCCGCGGCGGATGACGTAGGCGCCGCGCTTACGTTGGACAGCGCTCGAACGGATAAACCACTCATTGCAAAGCCGGAATCGTCCTTGCTGGAAGACCTGGAATCGGAAGCGCACTCCATTTTTCATTCGAGACTTCTTGGGGCGAAACAGAAGCCTATCTCTGACTTGCAGAGGTCGGCGATGCATGGAGTAGCCGTCTTTATGCAAGACGACGACCTGCACGCGCGGATCGACACAATCGATAATGAACTCGAGGCGGATTTGCTGTTGATGGAGAACGAAGCAAAATTGGTGAAAGACAAATTACTGCAGAAATTCAAATGAAATGTGACTGACTGAGCCAAGTACTGTGGAGTGCGCCGGCTTTAACCGAATTTGCCGGATCCGCTCTTTCGGGCATTATTTTTCGGCTTCGGGTCTGGCCTTTTCAGATGGTCTTCGAGAGTTTCGGTTACGAATTGACTCAGGGTCATGCCGCTTTTCGCGGCTTGGGCCTTGGCCCGGCGCTGGATAGCGTCGCGATCTTCCCATGTAAACTTCACGTACTCATGCTCTCACATATCCCGGAAACACGGGAGAGGCGAAGCTAATGCGTCACGGTGATTTTTCTGCCGGAGTATTGGATGGTCTTATCCGCGGTTTCGGTTAGGGCGCCGCCGGTGCCGTGATTTTCCGAGACGAAGACGACGCGGAAGGTGCGAGTTTCGAGCATGCCGGGGAAGGAGCCCGTGCGATCGCCGATGGTGAGAGTGTGCGTGGCGTTATCCCAGGAGAAGGGAATCGTGGAGTAGACACCTTTTTCGTAATTGTAGGTGTCGTTTTCGTCCTCGTAGAGAGTGAAGGAGCCGCTTGCGCCGCGGTAGACGCGAACTTCGAGGGGATCGGCGGATTTTTCGGCGGCGTACTGGAGGTCGGGGCCGAGCGGAAGAATGGAACCCGCGCGGACATAGAGGGGCATTCGATCGATTGGAGCGGCGGCATCGACGAATTGGCCGCCCTTGAGGAAGTGCCCGGTCCAGAAGTCATACCAAGCTGTGTTGGGGAGATAGAGGCGGCGAGTGGTGGCGCCAGATTCGGTGACTGGATTTACCAGGATGGATGGGCCGAAGAGAAATTGGTCGCCGATATTTTGCGCGCGGACGTCTTCGCGGAAGTCCATGACCAGCGGACGCATGATGGTGTAGCCCTCGCTGGTGGTTTTCCACGCTAAAGAATAAATGTAGGGCATGAGGCGGTAGCGGAGTTGGTCGTAAGCGGTGAGAATTTTTTGCGCGTCGGGGCCGTAGGACCAGATTTCATTTTGATGTGTGGTGCGCGTGCCGTGAGCGCGGAAGATGGGACAGAAAGTGCCGAACTGGAACCAGCGGATGTAGAGTTCGCGGTAGGCGGGATCATCAGGATTGGCGGAGACAAAGCCGCCGATGTCGGTGGTCCAATAGGGAAGGCCGGAGACGGAATAGTTGAGGCCGGCGGGAATTTGGCGGCGAAAGGTTTCCCAGTTGGGATCGACGTCGCCGGACCAGACGGCTGCGGCGTTGCGCTGCTCGCCGGCGTAGGCGGAGCGGGAAAGAATGAAGACTCGCTTTTTGTCGCTGGCTTCGCGCTGGCCTTGGTAGACGGCGGTGGTGGTCATCAGCGGAAATTCGTTGGCGTAACGCGCGCCATTTTCGCCGCTGTTCACCTTGTTTGTGACGAGAATGTTGGTTTCGCGGCCCTCGGTTTCGGGTTCGGTAGTGTCGAGCCACCAGGCATCGGCGCCGATTTTGAAGAGGGCTTGATTCATCAGGTTCCAATAGTATTTGCGGGCCTCGGGATTGAAGGCGTCGTAGAGGGCCTGCCCGACAGGATGGAAACTTGGCGCGATGGTTTTGTCGATGAAAAAGCCGCGCTTGTCCATGTCGTCGTAGACGGAGGAGCCCGGGCGGAAATAGGGCCAGACGGAAATCATGAGATGGACATTGTTCTTGTGGAGGCCGTCAATCATGCCTTTGGGGTCGGGATAGTTTTTGTTGAAGACGGGCTCGCCCATGGTGTTCCACCAGAACCAGTCCTGAACGATGTTGTCGAGCGGGATGTGGAGATCGCGATATTTTTGTGCGATGGCTAGGAGCTCTTGCTGCGAGTCGTAGCGATTTTTGCATTGCCAGTAGCCGTAGGCCCATTTGCCGAAGAGAGGCGCGGTGCCCGTGAGTTCGCGATAGCCGGCGATGAGGCGATCGAAATCGGGGCCGTAGAAGAAGTAGTAGTCCATCGAGTCGGAGACTTCGGAGCTCAGGTAGAAGGCGTGGACGAAGCGGTTGTTAAAGCGGCTGCGGGAGCCGTTATTCCAGAAGATGGCGTAGCCGTTGCTGGATAGCAGAAGAGGAATCGAGATGTTGGTATTGTCCTGCGAGAGGTCGATGGATTCGCCGCGATAATTCCAGACACCTGCCTGGTGCTGGCCGAGGCCGTAGAAAGCTTCCTGCGTGTCCCACATATTAACGAAGCGTTCGGAGTGCAGCGTTTTTTCGCCGTTAACTTCGGTCGGCGTGAGCGTGCGGGTGCTTTCCTGCGTGAGTTTGTGGCCGGCGGAGTCGAAGAAAATAATTGAGCTGTCGGCGCGGGTGATTTCGATCTTTAACTTAGAAGTGGTTAGCGTGATGAGCTTGGGATCGTCCGTATGCAGAACGAAGTCGGCTTTGGGCCAGGATTTCTTGATGACGAGATAGTCCGTGCGCTGGGGGACATCGCGTTCGAGGGAGTAGACGACGTGGACGATAGAATCCGAGCAGACCTGGAAGCGGAGGAAGCCGGATTGGAGAACCAGGACGACCCCATCGGGTTGCTGCTCGAGAGATTGCACGGGGTTAAGGGGCACCCATTGAGCTTGGAGACAGGGTGCGGCGGCGACGGTCGCTAGCAGAAAGAGGGTAGCTAGGTGTTGCCGAGGATGCAAAAAGGAAATAATTCGCATGAAAATTATGCAACTCCGTGTACGATAACGATATTTTAAGGCGAAAGCTGGAAGGCACAGTGTCACCGCAGGTTGGAGGTTGTCAATGACCTTTATGAAGGCCGAGGGCATGAGGGCACGGCGGACCGAATCGGCAAGTCTAAGAAAAATAAGGGGAAGATTCGCGAACGATGCATTTTTGTGATACAAGGCGTGGGGCAGAATGAATGCATCCAAGTTGGATTGAGTGCGGAGGAGGGTTGGAATGGTACTCCGAGGGGGAATCTGCATGCTGGCGTTTCTCATGGCTTTGGGACCGGAGTTCGCGTCGTCATCGGCGGCGGGAGGGGGGCCATCGGCTCCGCAAAAGGGCGCGCATGTGGTGAAGGCGTCGTTTGGCCAGATGCCCGACGGCACCATCATTGAGTCCTTTACCCTGTACAACTCGCAGGGGGCTTCCGCGAAGCTGATCTCCTATGGAGCTACCGTGGCGGAGCTGCATGTTCCCGATAGGAACGGGAAGATGGGCGACGTGGTGCTGGGATTCGACAACCTTGCGGGATATCTGGGGCCGCATCCCCACTTCGGGGGCGCCATTGGAAGGTACGGCAACCGCATCGCGAAGGGAAAATTCACGCTGGACGGCAAAGAGTATCAGCTGGCGATCAACAATCCGCCGAACAGCTTGCACGGCGGCCCCACCGGATTTGACAAGCGGGTGTGGAAAGGCGAGCCCGTCGAAGTGAAAGACGGCGCGGCAGTGCGGTTCACGTATTTTAGTAAGGACGGGGAGGAAAACTTCCCGGGGAATCTGACCGCAACGGTTACGTACACGCTCACGAATACGAATGAGTTCAAGCTCGAATATACAGCGACGACGGACAAAGACACAGTCGTGAATCTGACGAATCATAGCTACTTCAACCTGGCGGGATCGGGGGATGTTCTGAAGCATGTCCTCTATTTGAATGCGGATAAGTACACGCCGGTGGACTCGACGCTGATTCCGACCGGTGAGATTGCCAGCGTTGCAGGCACGCCGCTGGATTTCCGGAAGCCGACGGAGATTGGCGCTCGCATCGGCGAAATTAAGGATATCGGCGGATACGATCACAATTTTGTTGTGAACGGAAAAGCAGGAACCTTGCGGATTGCGGCGCGCGTGACCGAGCCTACATCGGGCAGGCAAATGGAAGTGTGGACGACGGAGCCGGGCGTGCAATTTTATTCCGCGATTGGGCTGAACGGGAGCATCGTGGGTAAGGGTGGCATTGCGTATCCGAAATATGGAGCGCTGTGCCTCGAGACGCAGCACTATCCGGATTCGCCGAACCGGCCGAATTTTCCTTCCACTGAATTGAAGCCGGGGACGAAATTTCACTCGGAAACGATTTACAAGTTCACGGCGAAGTGACGGTGACCAGCGTATTTTTTGCGCTGGGCTCTTTGGATTGCCAGGGGACGTAAGCCATACGCAGAGGAGAAGCCATTCGGAACTTTATGACCATTCCTTACGCGTTTGTAGTGCCCACTCGCCTCGTTCATCTCTCTGCCGTCGATGTTGTCATCATCGCTTTTTACTTCGCGTTGGTTCTGGCGATCGGCTTCTACCTCCGTGGCCGGGCGAACACTGGCGAAGATTTCTTCATGGCCGGGCGCGAAATGACCGCGTGGGTGGCGGGGCTCAGTTTCCTTTCGGCGAATTTAGGCGCGCTGGAGTTGATGGGCTGGGCGGGTTCCGCGTATCAGTACGGAATTATGGCCACACATTGGTATTGGATTGGCGCGATTCCGGCGATGTTGTTCCTCGCGCTGGTGATGATGCCGTTCTATTACATTTCCAAAACGCACTCCGTGCCCGGGTATTTGAAATTGCGATTTGGAGAGCCGGCGCGCGCCGTCTCCGCGGTGTCGTTCGCCTTTATGACCGTGCTGATGAGCGGCGTGAATATGTTCGCCATGGCCAAGGTCATGCAAATTGTTCTTGGGTGGGACATCAATTTCAGTATTTGGGTTTCGTCACTGACGGTGGCGGTTTATGTCACGTTGGGCGGATTGAGGTCGGCCATTTTTAATGAGGTGCTGCAGTTCTTCTTGATTTGGGCGGGAGCGCTGTTGATTCCGATACTTGGACTGTACGAAGCGGGCGGCTGGGCCAATCTCAAGCTGCAAATTGCACATCGTGCGTCGGAGCAATACGTTCACATGTGGTCCGGATTGGGATCTTTCACTAACAATCCGATGGGGATCAATTGGGTCGGCATCGTGTTCGGGCTGGCCGCGGTCATTTCCATGGGATATTGGACGACGGATTTTCTGGTCGTGCAACGCATCCTGGCCGCAAAGGATATTCGCAGCGCGGAGTTGGCGCCCATCATCGGAGCGGGATTCAAGATGTTTGTTCCGCTCATCGTCATTTTGCCGGGACTGTTGGGCCTGGCAGTGCTTCCGATGAAGCTGGTGCCGGAATCGGTGGCCGCCGTCACAGGAGCACACAGTTACAACGACGTTCTTCCGTTAATGTTAGCGCGCTACTGCGGGCCCGGTTTACTTGGCCTTGGGATTACCGCGCTTATTGCCGGCTTTATGTCTGGCATGGCGGGGAATGTAAGTGCGTTCACGACGGTGTGGACGTATGACATCTACCGGCCACTGATCAATAGCAAAGGCACGGACCATCACTACGTGAACATGGGGCGGTGGACGACGGTGATCGGCGTGTTAATCAGCGTCGGAACCGCGTATTTGGTGATGCAGTTTGCAAGCATCATGGATTATGTCCAAGCCTTGTTCAGCTTTTTCATTGCACCGCTTTTCGGAACGGTGATCCTCGGCATGTTGTGGAAGCGAGCGACGGGCCCCGGCGGTTTCCTGGGACTTCTCTGCGGCACTTTGTCTTCCGTCGGCATGTGGGCTTGGGTGAAAGTCGATCCATCGGCGCTGCGTTATGTGGCGCTTTCACCGCATGCAAAGGCCTTAGCGCAGGACATGTTCCAGGCGCTTTGGTCGTTTATTGTGTGCGTAATCGTGACGGTGGTGGTGAGCCTGATGACGAAACCCAAGACCGCAGAGGAACTCACTGGCCTTGTCTACGGTTTGACGCCTGTGCCGTCCGTCGGAAATATTCCTGTTTATCAGAAGCCGATTTTTTGGGCGGGCGTTGTGGGAGTCGTGTTTTTCGTTCTGAATATCATTTTCTGGTAGTTCTTGCAGCTGGAGGTTTGAGGAATGGTTTCCATCTGGTTTTTTATCGGGATATCGCTGCTCGTCAACGGACTGCTGATTTTTTGCGCAGGTGTTTACGAGATTTGGCATCCGCCGGCTCAGCAAGTCGTGTTGTATAGCTTGCACGCGAGCGTGTGGTGGGGCGCGCTGATGACGCTGATCGGCGCGGGATATTGCTACTTCTTCAAGCCTGGGCAGAAAAAGGCATAGCGAGTTGCCTCGGCTGAGTTTTCTTGCCAGGATTCGATTTGCCGCTTAGTGTGCCTACGAAGATTGATTCTCAGCAAAAATAGAATATAGCGCCGGATAAATCCGCCGGTAGGTTTGATAGCCGCGCTGCATCACGGCGCTAGTTTCATTGCTTATGCTGACGCGTTTCGCAACGCTTACGATGGCGTCGCAAGCTTCATCCACGCTCTTCCAGACACCACAACCCACTCCCGCGAGTATCGCCGCGCCATAGGCTGCGCCTTCTTCCGCTTTCAGGATTTCGACGTCGTGGCCGTAGACGTCCGCTTGAATTTGCTGCCAGAGCGGCGACCGGGCGCCTCCGCCGCCGAGACGAATGCGTTCGACCGGTACGTTGATTTCACCGAAGATGCGGAACGTATCTTTCAAGCTATAGGCAACGCCTTCGAGCACGGCGCGGATAAGATGGGCGCGAGTGTGCGAGGCGGAAAGCCCAACAAAGGCCGCTCGCGCGAACGGATCCAGATGCGGTGTTCGTTCGCCCATCAAGTAGGGCGCCCAGAACGCGCCCTCGGAGCCGGCTGGAACGGTGGCGGCTTCGGCGGACATTCGTTCGTAGGGATCGCGGCCGTCGTCCGGTCCCGCGCCAAAACGATCGCGGAACCAGCGAAGAGAGAGTCCGGCGGCTTGCGTAACGCCCATGACGTGCCAGCGGCCGGGAATGGCGTGGCAGAACGTGTGTAAGCGGCCCTTGGGGTCGAGCGAAGGACGATCGGTGGCGGCAAAAACTACGCCGGAAGTTCCGATGGTGGCGCTGACGACTCCCGCGCGCGTGATACCCATGCCAACGGCCCCGGCGGCTTGGTCGCCCGCCCCCGCGACGACGGGAGTGCCCACGCTAAGGCCAGTACCACCTGCTCCCGCTTCCGAGAGCTTGCCGCATACCTCCTGCGATTCGTAAAGCTTCGGTAAGAGTTTTACATCGATGCCAGTTTTGTCGAGAACTTCATTCGACCACACGCGGTGGGCGACATCGAGCATCAGCGTGCCGGAAGCATCCGCGACGTCGATCGCGGATTCGCCGGTGAGGCGGAGCCGGACGTAATCTTTCGGCAGCATGATTTTGCGGACGCGCAGCCAATTTTTTGGCTCGTGTTCGCGAACCCAGAGAAGTTTGGTGAGCGTGAAATTGGTGAGAGGGGGATTGCAAGTCAGTTGGATAAGGCGGTCGAGGCCAATCGTGCGCTCAAGTTCTTTCGACTGAGCCTCCGTGCGCTGGTCGCACCAGATCAAAGCGGGTCGTATGACTTCGTCATTTTCATCCAGAAGGACAGCGCCGTGCATCTGGCCGGAGAAGCCGACGGCGGCGATGGAATCTGCGGCGAGGCCCGAGGCTTGAAGCGCTTTGCGAACCGCCAGTGCGGCCGCGCGCCACCAGTCGCGAGGATCCTGTTCCGCCCAGCCGGGCTGCGGGCTGGCAAAGTTGGCGTGCTCTTCCGTGCCCGAAGCGAGCACCGTGCCCCGCTGATCGAGGATGACGGCGCGGGTTCCACTGGTTCCGACGTCGATACCGAGAATTGGAATACTGCCTCCTCCTAAAGCAAAATTGCGCAGGACTCAACAGAGACGCAAATTCCGACCGTAGTTTGGTGAAGAAAGAAATTCTACCGAAAGTGCAGGGCAAAAGGCTCGGGATAGCGATTTCCGTGAACGTTCACGGTGGACATTTAAGACCAGCGGGTTGACCTTGTCAACGCAGTACCGGGATTGACAGGCTGCGGCGGCAAACAGACAATGCGTGCGCTCGCTGTTGCCGAGGGTGCGAAGCGAGCTAAATCGATAAACGCCCAACTTGGAAACTGTTTTGCTGCACAATTTCCTCGCATACTGTGGGTGACATATCAACGCACCGGGAACGAAACCGATGACGAAGGGCGGGGCTGAGACGGCGGGGGGCGCTCGCGCTGTGCGCGAGGGCGAATTGCTGTGGACGCCGAGCGCTGCGCAGATTGAGGATGCCAATCTGACGCGGTTCGCGAAGTGGCTGGAGCGCGAGCGAGGATTGCATTTTGCGAACTACGATTCCTTGTGGCGTTGGTCGGTCACGCAATTAGAAGAATTCTGGCAGGCAATTTGGGATTACTTTGGCGTTCAGTCGTCTGCGAAGCATACCTGTGTTCTAGGTAAGCGCACCATGCCTGGCGCGGAGTGGTTTCCTGGCGCGCGTCTGAATTACGCGCAACACGTTTTGAGAAGGGAACGTGCGGGAACCGATGCTCTGTTGTTCATGAACGAGACGATGACGCTAACCGGCATGCCGTGGGAAACTTTTGCCGGGCAAGTGCGGATTCTCGCTGCGCAGTTGCGCAAGCTGGACGTGCGGCCCGGCGACCGCGTCGTGGCGTTCATGCCGAATATTCCGCAGACCATGATCGCGATGCTGGCGACGACCGCGATCGGCGCGATTTGGGCGTGCTGCTCGCCGGACTTTGGATCGAGCGGCGTGATCGACCGGATTCAGCAGCTTTCGCCAAAAGTTCTTTTCTGCGTCGATGGCTACCGCTACGGCGGCAAAGCGTTCGACCGGAAGGAGGAGCTCACTGAGATCATCGGGGCGCTGAAAGGTCTTGAGCACGTCGTGTACTTGCCCTATTTGAATGCCGGGGATCACGCGGGCCCAAGCGCGGGCGCGTTGAGCTGGAACGAGTTGCTCGATCATCCTCCCATCTCACGAGAAGAATTCGAGTTTGAGCAGGTTCCGTTTGGCCACCCGCTGTGGGTGCTATTTTCTTCCGGCACGACCGGGTTACCAAAAGCGATTGTACAGAGCCACGGCGGAATTCTGCTGGAGCAATTGAAGCTACAGCACTTTCACATGGACTATCGCGCGGGCGAGCGCGCATTTTTCTTCACGACTTCGGGATGGATGATGTGGAATTTTCTGGCGAGCATGCCGCTTAGCGGCGTGTGCCCGGTGCTGTTCGACGGTAATCCCTCCTACCCGGCTCCGGATGTGCTTTGGAAAGTGGCGCAGGATTCGCAAGCGAGTTTTTTCGGTGCAAGCCCGGCTTACGTTGAGGTAATGGCCAAGGCGGGAATCGTGCCGCGCGAGAGGTTTGATTTGTCGCATCTGCGAGCGGTGATGCCCGCGGGTTCGCCAGTGTCGCCGGAATGTACGGCGTGGTTTTACCGCAATGTGAAGCATGATCTTTTGGTTGCGACCGGCAGCGGCGGGACCGATTGCTGCACCGGATTTGTCGGGGGCGTGCCGACGCAGCCCGTCTATGCAGGCGAGATTCAAGGCCGCTCGCTGGGAGTGGCGGCGTATGCGTTCAACGAGAAGGGTGAGAGCGTGGTCGACGAAGTTGGTGAACTCGTTCTGACGGAACCTTTGCCTTCGATGCCGATTTATTTCTGGAACGACGAGGATGGTTCCCGGTATCGCGAGTCTTATTTCGATGTTTATCCCGGCGTGTGGAGGCATGGCGATTTTTTCCGCGTCAACGCGCGCGGCGGCTGCTTCGTCCTGGGAAGATCAGATGCGACGCTGAATCGCCTGGGGGTGCGCATCGGCACGGCGGAAATCTACCGGGCTCTCGCCCAAGTGTACGAAGTTGAGGACGCCCTGGTCGTGAATCTCGATTTGCCGGACGGGAAATTTTTTATGCCGCTGTTTGTGAAGCTGATCGACGGACTTGAGTTAAATGCCGAGCTCGAACGGAACATCTGTGCGCGGCTCAGGCAGGAATATACGCCGCGGCATGTGCCGGACCGGATCATCCAGGCGCCGGGAATTCCCGTGACGCTGACGCGCAAGAAAATGGAAGTGCCGGTGCGCAAAATATTGATGGGTGTGCCCCCCGAACGTGCCACCAATCGCAACGCCATGGCCAATCCGGAGTCGCTCGACTTTTTTGTGACTTACGCGAAGACTCAGAAGGACTATTCGCTGTCCCCCGCGCCAGTATTTGCGGGACGCGCTGGCGAAGTGCAGAGTGTGGAGAAAAGCGATGGGCATTGAAAGCAAGAGCCGCAGCTTCACGCTGCCTTCCCAGATCGCCGATGTGCCGGGCACGGAAGGCTGGCAATCGATGTATCCGTATTACACGCGGTTCCAGCCCGAAGACGACCAGCGCTTCTGGTTTTACAACGCGATGCACTTCCCGGAGCCGATGCCGGCGTTCGATGCTCTGACGGCCGAAATTCCCTACGAGGGTCTGGGCGCGTTCACGACACGAATTTTTGCGTTTCCGACGACGATGGGCATCGAGCACCGCATCGTCAACGGGCGCATATATATTACGGCGAATCCGGTGACCGATCCGGCGGAGATTCAGCGGCGGCTGGCGATTTTCCAGGAGCGGGCTGGCTACTACTACGAGAACTGGGACAGGATATTCAGCGAATGGAAAGTGCGCATGGAAAATTTGATCCATGAGCTCGAAGCCATCAAAGTGCCGGTGTTGCCGGAATTCGATGATGCGGAAGTTGTGATGAAGTCGAAAGGCCTCGGACAAAACCATTACATCCGCGAAAATTTTCACCGCACGATTGAGCTGTTCTCGAAAATGTGGCACCACCATTTCGAGATGTTGATGCTCGGCTATGGCGCGTACATGGTGTTTTTCGATTTTTGCAAGAAAGCGTTTCCGGAGACCGCCGATCAGACCGTGGCCCGCATGGTTGCGGGCATCGAAGTGTTGATGTTCCGGCCAGATGACGAGCTGAAGCGGCTGGCGAAATTGGCGGTCGAGTACGGCGTCGATGATTTGTTCACCGCCGACTGCGATGCGAAGAAGGTACTCGAAGAAATGCGCGGCCGTGGCGAGCCTGGCCGGCGCTGGCTTGCGGAACTCGATAAGTCGCGCGAGCCGTGGTTCAACATGTCTACCGGAGACGGCTTTTATCACCATCATCTGAGCTGGAACGATGATCTTTCCGTTCCATTCGCGGCGTTGCCGAGGTACGTCGAACAACTTCGTCGCGGCGAGTCTCTGGACCGGCCTACCGGAAGATTGAAGGAAGAGCGCGGGCGCATTATCGCCGAGTACCGCGCACTGTTGAGGAGCGAAGACGAGCGGCAGGCTTTTGACCAGATGCTGGGTCTGTCTCATCTCGTTTTTCCGTTCGTGGAGAACCACAAGTTTTATTGCGAGCATTGGTTCACCAGCCTTTTTTTCAAGAAAGTGCGGGAGTTCGGCGCGCTGCTGGTTGCGTGCGAAGTGCTGGCCGACGCGGGAGATGTGTTTCATCTGCAGTACATGGAAATCGAAAGCGCCCTCGCCGACGTGAGCCTGGCCTGGGCCGGCGGCGGGAAACCGCTGGGCGCTGCGCATTGGCGGCCGATTGTCGAAGCTCGCAAATGCATCGTCGAGAGATTGAAAGCTTGGAATCCGCCGCCAGCCCTGGGGCCGATTCCACCGCAGATCAATGATCCCGCCCTACAGATGCTTTGGGGCATCACTTCGGAAACGCTCGAAGCGTGGTCGGCGACCGTGGAAGCCGGACACGAAAACGAGATTGTCGGATTTGCCGCCTCTCCCGGAGTCGTGGAAGGAATTGCGCGCGTGCTCAGGAACGTCAACGACATCGGGCAGATTCGCGAAGGCGAAATTTTGGTTTGCCCGGTGACGGCGCCGAGTTGGGGGCCGGTCTTTGGCAAAATTAAGGCGGCAGTTTCTGATATCGGCGGGACAATGTCGCATGCGGCGATCGTAGCGCGCGAATATGGATTGCCCGCGGTTGTCGGCACGGGCCAAGCGACGCAGCGCATCAAGACCGGGCAGCGGCTACGTGTGGATGGGAACCGCGGGATTGTCCACATTCTGGAGTAAGCGAGGAAATCGTTGACGAATCCAAACCCTATCCGCCGCTTCGAGGAGATCGGCATCGGCGATCGTCCCACCGTCGGCGGGAAGGGAGCAAGCCTCGGGGAATTGGCGCGCGCGGGGATTCGTGTGCCGCTTGGCTGCGTTGTGACGACCGCCGCGTTTGAGCGATTTCTAGCAGCGATTGATCCTGCGGGATCGATAAGAAGGGACATCGAGCAACTACGGGCTGACGATCATGAGGGGTGTGCGCGCGCTGGCAAAGAAGTGCGTGCGCGAATCGAAAGCGCCGAACTCCCCGAGGACCTGCAAGCAATGATTGGGGCGCACTACGAAGAACTTCACGGCCGCGCCGTCTCCAGCGGCGCTACCGCGCCGGTGGCGATCCGCTCGAGCGCAACCAGCGAAGACAGCGCCGACGCGAGCTTCGCGGGATTGCAGGACACATACCTATGGGTGCGTGGCGTGGATTCCGTGGTCGAACACGTGCGCAAGTGTTGGGCAAGTCTGTACGCGGTCGAGTCCGTGATGTATCGTCGGCGGTTGAAATTGCCGGAACAGGGATTGTCGATGGCAGTGGTGATACAGCGCATGATCGATTCGCGATCCTCAGGCGTAATGTTTACGCGCAGTCCGAACACCGGCGATCGTTCCGTTGTGGTGGTGGAAGCAAGCTGGGGGCTGGGCTCAGCGGTCGTCAGCGGGGAAGTTACGCCCGACAAATACGTGGTTGGCAAGATCACAGGCGAAATCCTAAGCCGCACCGTTTCTTGCAAATTGCGTCAGCATCGGCCAAATGCAGAGGGGGCTGGTGTAATCGATGAAGAAGTTCCACTTGAACAACAAAACGTCCCCTGCCTCAGCGACGGCGAACTCCACGCCTTAGTTGCTATTGCGAAGCGGGTCGAACGGCACTATGGCTGTCCCCAGGACATCGAATGGGCCATCGCGCGGAATCTTCCGCCGGGCGAAAATGAGTTTTTGCTGCAGAGCCGGCCAGAAACAGTTTGGGCGGCGAAGGATGTGGCGCCGGTGGCCGCGCCAAAAAGCAAGCCATTCGATCATGTGTTCTCGCTCCTCAGCGGAGGAGCCGGGAAAAAATGAAGTTAACCAACGAGGATGTGCAGGAAATTTTGCAGCTGCTCGACGCCACAAAATATGACGAGCTGCATCTGGAAACCGGGCGCTTTAAGCTGACCCTGCGCCGCCATCGCGCAAGCGGGGACTGGACGCAGGAATCGCAAGTCCTCTCGCCGCCGAATGTGGTGCAGTCTTCGCCGGCCGCCTCGGGAATTGAGAGCAGCGTATCGCCGGCTTCTGCGACAACCCGTCGAGACCCACGCGACGTGGTGTGGATTGACGTTCGTGCGCACCTGCCGGGCACCTTTTATCGCGCACCAAAGCCCGGGGCGCTGCCGTTCGTGGAAATTGGCAGCTTGGTTGAGAAAGACACCGTGATCGGCATTATCGAGACGATGAAGCTGATGAACGCGGTCCACGCGGAAGCGAGCGGCGAGGTGGTCGAAATTTGCTGCGACAACGCGCAGTTCGTCGAAAAAGACGCGGTGCTGATGCGTATCAAACCGGGAGCCGCATGACTCTGCGGCGCATCCTGATTGCCAATCGCGGCGAAATCGCCGTGCGCATCATTCGTACTTGCCAGCGCCTCGGCATCGAAACCGTCCTCGCTGCTTCTGAAGCGGATCTGGATAGCATGGGCGCGCGAATGGCGGACAGCACGATCTGTATTGGCCCCGCAAAATCCTCCGCAAGTTATTTAAACGTCGATGCTGTTGTCGCAGCCGCGGTCGCGAGCAAGGCGGATGCGATTCATCCTGGCTATGGATTCCTCTCGGAAAACCAAAAACTTGCGGCGGCTTGCGACCAGGCAGGAGTCATCTTCATCGGCCCCACGGTCGAGCAACTCGACGCCGTAGGCGACAAACTCAAAGCCCGCGGGCACGCCGCGGCCGCTGGAATTGCCGGCGTGCCTGGCGGCGAAGCACGAAACCTCGACGAAGCACTGAGCATCGCCGCACAGACCGGCTGGCCAGTCCTGGTTAAGGCCGTTGGCGGTGGTGGTGGACGAGGGATGAAGCAAGTGCACGACGCCGGCATGCTCGAAGCTGCCATGGAACTCGCGGCGGCGGAAGCCCAGGCAAGCTTTGGCGATCCGCGTTTGTACCTCGAGCGATTTGTCTCCCATGGCCGCCATGTGGAAGTACAAATCCTTGGCGACGGGGAAGACGTCATTCATCTTGGCACGCGCGATTGTTCGATACAGCGGCGCTACCAAAAGCTGGTGGAGGAGGCGCCCGCGCCGAATCTCAGCGAAACTCTTCGTGAAAACATGCATCGCGCGGCGGTCACTTTTGCGCGCCAACTGAAGTACAGAGGTTTGGGAACGGTGGAGTTTCTCGTCGATGGCGATCTCGAGGCGTTTTATTTTTTGGAAATGAACGCGCGCATACAGGTCGAACATCCTGTCACGGAAGCGATTAGCGGGCTGGACCTCGTCGAGGAACAGATCGCCGTCGCCGAGGGCCGCAAGTTGCGATGGAAACAAGACGAGGTGGAATTCTCCGGCCACGCCATCGAATGTCGCATCAATGCGGAGGACTGGACGCATGATTTTCGTCCCAGCCCTGGCACGGTAACGCGCGCTATTTTTCCTGCGGGACAGGGGATTCGCGTGGATACGCACATCCAGGCTGGTTCGAACGTGCCGCCTTACTACGACTCGCTGCTTGGCAAGCTGATCGTGCATGGCGCGGGGCGTGCCGAAGCGCTTCAGAAAATGCGCCGCGGTCTGGCGGCACTGGAAATCACTGGCGTCTCAACGAATCTACCGATGCACGTTGAGCTGATGCGGAGCGATGAATTTTCGCGCGGAGGCGTGAATACTTCTTTCTTGGGCAAATTCTTGCAAAATAAAAGTAGGGAGGCCGCGTGAAGCGATCGCGCAATCTCGCTCGCGGTGTCGCAGACTAAAATGGCGGATATTCAACTTCTCGACGTCTCCATCCGCGACGGCAACCAGAGCTTGTGGGGCGCGATAGGATTTACCTCCTCCCAAATTCTGGCCATCGCTCCTGTCATGGATCGCGTCGGATTCCGCGCGCTGGACTTTACCTCCAGCACGCACATGGGCGTGGCCGTGCGAACCCACAAGGAGAATCCCTGGGAGCGTATTCGCCTTGTGCACGCCGCCATGCCCGCCACGCCGCTTCAGTTCATCGGCACGGGCCTCCGCTTTATCTCCTGGGAAGGCCAGCATCCCGATTTCATGCAAATTGTTTACGACCGTCTTGTCGCGAATGGGATCTCGCGTTTTGTCGTCCTCGATCCGATGCACGACGCCGAGGCTTTGCTCGAATCCGCCCGCATGATTCGGAAGGCGGGAGCAACGGAAATTATCGCCGCGCTGACCTACACCGTTAGTGACGTCCATGACGACACGTTCTACGCGAAGCTTGCCGCGCGAGTGGCCAGGTCGCCGCATATCGACCGCGCTTATATCAAGGACCCCTCAGGGCTGCTGACGCCCGAGCGCGCGCGAACTCTGATTCCCGCCGTGCGCGCGCAGTTGGGCCGCATGCCTTTGGAGCTGCATTCGCACTGCACCATTGGACTTTCGCCCCTGAGCTACATGGTCGCTGCGGAGCTTGGCGTTGAGGTTTTGCAGGTTGCCTGCGGGCCGCTGGCCAACGGCTCCTCCTTGCCGAACGCCCAGCGGGTCGTGGCAAACTTGCGTGAACTGGGCCACACCGTGAACATCGACGATCGGGCATTGGCGCACGTCGCCGATTATTTTCATCGGCTGACCGAAGCAGAAAATCTTCCAGCGGGCACGCCGCAAGAATACGATGCCTCGTTTCTGCGCCACCAAGTCGCGGGAGGAGTCTTGACCACGACGCGGCGGCAGCTTGCCGAACTTAAACTCGGACACAAGTTTCCCGAAGTGATGCGCGAAGTCGTTCAGGTTCGCGCGGAGCTCGGCTATCCGATTATGGTTACGCCCTTCCCCCAGATTGTCTGTACGCAGGCGCTCTACAACATTATCGGGACGCAGCGATATGGCAACGTTTCGGATCAGGTGATCCGCTACGTTCTCGGAAAATTTGGGCGCCCCACCGTGCCCGTCGATCAGAACGTGAAAGACATCATCCTCTCGCGTCCGCGTGCAAAGGAACTGACGGCGGAGGCACCGCCGCTGCCGCCGCAAGAATTGCGCAAACGCTTCAAGCTGGGAATCTCCGACGATGAGTTCTTGCTGCGAGCGGCGATGCCGTCAGAAGAAGTGGACGCGATGCTGGCGGCTGGTGCGGGGCGGAGGCACTACAATCCGGACGTGCAGCCGGTTTTCAAATTGCTGCGCGAATTGCAGAAGCGTCCAGCGGCTAGGGATATCGTCGTCGAAAAACGCGGCTTCCGATTGGAGCTGCATAGTTCGCCCGAGCGCGAGGCGGCCGGTGCGTAAAAATGTCCCAAAGGGCGGCGTTTCCGCGTATTCTCCCGCCGTCATCAAACGCCTGCGCGAGGCGCGCGCCTTTTTGTTCGACATGGATGGCACGCTGGTTTTGGGCGACAAAACCAATCACGGATTGAATCCGCTGCCCGGCGCGCTGGAAATCACTGCGCTCTTGTGGGAACGCCGCGTACCCTTCGTTTTGTTCACCAACGGAACGGCCCGTACACCGCAACAATATGTTGGAATGCTGCGCGAGGTGGGTTTTCCGTTGCACGACAACGCCGTGATGACCCCGGCCAGCAGCGCGGCGGATCACTTTCGCCGGCGCGGTTACCGCCGTATTCTTACGCTGGGCGGCGAAGGCCTCGAGAAACCCTTGCGCGATGCCGGCATGGACATTGTGCCGCCCGAAGGCAAACCCGTGGCCGACGCCATTCTTGTGGGCTGGTTTCGCGAGTTCACGATGAGCGCGCTGGAAGCCGCCTGCCACGCGGCCTGGAATGGAGCGAAAGTTTATAGTTGTTCACAATCTCTTTTTTTTGCGACGGCCAATGGAAAAGCCCTTGGAACTTCGCGCGCCATTTCCGCGATGATCAAAGATCTGACCGGCGCGCGCATTCACGTCATCGGCAAGCCCGCGTCCGAAGCATTGCGTTGTGCCGCGAGGCAACTCGGTGTGCGCACAAAAGATCTCGCCGTCGTCGGCGATGATCCGTCGCTCGAAATTCCGATGGCCCTGCGGGGCGGCGCGCTCGCTGTGGCGGTCAACACCGGCGTCGGCGCGGCTGATTCGTATGCGCGCTTGCCCAAGCACCAGCGCCCGCATCTTACCGTCCACGGCGTCAGTGAACTCCTTTCTCTTTACAAAGGCCAACCATGAATATCTCGGAACTTATCGCCATCGATGTCCACACCCACGCGGAAGTTTCCTGCCACCAGCCGTTCGATGAATTCGGGAAAGAGTTCGACGAAGCGAAGATCAAATATTTTAAGTCCGGCAAACTTCCAACGATTGCGGAGACCATCGAATACTATCGCGCCAGAAAAATTGGTCTGGTCATGTTTTCGGTGGACAGCGAATTCGAAATGGGCCGCCGCCGCATCCCCAACGAGGAAGTCGCCGATGCCGCTGCCGCGAATTCCGACGTTATGATTGCCTTCGCCAGCGTTGATCCGCACAAAGGCAAACTCGGCGTGCGCGAAATGCGTCGCCTGCTTGCCGATCACGGCGTGAAAGGATTTAAGTTTCACCCCACGTGTCAGGGTTTTTTTTCGAACGATCGCATGGCTTATCCGCTTTACGAAGTCATCGCCGAACACGGCCTGCCCGCCATTTTCCATAGCGGACATTCCGGCATGGGTACGGGGATGCCCGGCGGCGGTGGACTGCGCTTGAAATATTCGAACCCCATGCATCTGGATGATGTTGCCGCGGATTTTCCAAACATGAAAATTGTCATCGCGCATCCGTCCTGGCCCTGGCAGGACGAGGCGCTTTCGGTTTGTTTGCACAAGCCCAACGTTTACATCGACCTTTCCGGATGGTCGCCCAAATATTTCTCGCCGCAGCTCGTGCAGCGCGCCAACACCCTGCTGAAGCACAAAATGCTTTTCGGCACGGATTTTCCGCTGATCACCCCGGACCGCTGGATGGAAGACTTCAAGCAGGCGGGCTTCCGCCCGGAAGTGCATTCGCTCATTTTCAAAGAGAACGCGTGCCGCCTGCTCGGCCTTAATGATCCCTCAGCCTCTGCTTAGAACCGGTTCCCGGTCAGCGGAAATTCTCTTCTCTCCGGTTCGAATGTCTCGATCAGGGAACCGTGACGATCACTTTTCCGATTTGTTCGTTGCCTTCCAAATAGCGGTGCGCCTCGACCATCTGATCAAACGGAAAAGTCATCGCGATGACCGGTTTCAGCCAGCCAGCGCCCAAACCATCTTCGACGTAGCGAAGAGCCTTCTCGAGTCGCTGCGGATCGTTGATAATTTCAAACACAACATACCCCCGCATGCTGAACCTTCGCGAAATGGAAAGACCGAAAGGGAAAATAGTGTTCTGCGCTTGCCCGCTGAGGTTTCCATACAAAATCAAATCGCCTCCCGAAGCCATCGACGCGGCGAGCGAAGCGACGATAGGACCGGCAATCGGATCGAACGCTACCTTCGCGCCTTTGTCACCGGTGATGCGCAGCACTTCCTTTTCCAGCGTCTGATTTTCGGTAACAATCACGTGCGCCGCACCGAGCTTTCGCAACGCCGCTTCCTTGGCAGCCGTTCGCGTCACGGCAATCGATACGGCGCCGGCGTGATTTGCGATTTGAATGGCGGCGAGGCCGACGCTGCTGGAGGCCGCGGTAATGATCACCGCGTCGCCCGCTGCGATCTTGGAAATGTCGATGAGCGCCCCATACGCCGTCAGGTACTGCATCCAGATGGAAGCGCAGGCCTGTGTGCCTAACCCCTCGGGACGCTTCAGCAATGCGAAAGCAGGAAGAATGGCGCGCTCCGCGTAAACTCCATATTTATTCATCGAAAAAGCGGGCATGACGCAGATGTGCTGGCCCACCGAAAATCCCTTCACTCCTTCACCAAGCGCTTCGATGACCCCTGCGGCTTCATAGCCGAGACGCGCCGGCAATTGTGCTCTCTCAATGTACCGGCCGGACCGGAACGCCGCTTCGGCACGGTTTAATCCGATGGCTTCGATGCGGACACGCGCTTCGCCCGCGCCGGGCTCGCCGACTTCCATCTCTTCAAAGCGAAGCACTTCGGGACCGCCAAATTCATGGAATCGCACGACTTTGGTCATCATTTTCGATTTTCTCCAGTACGTCTCGCCCTTTGCCTTGTAGATCGAACATCATTCCCGCCGGCAGACACCGCTACTTAGATGTTTGCCGCTTTCACTTGTTGCGCGATGTACTCAGCTTGCCGCAGCGCGCTCAACGCTATTACACACTCTATGGAGGAGCAAGCGAATCAGGCTGCGGACTGCGCGATATTCGTTTTAGTTGGAAAGAGGAGGACGCGAAGTATATATAAGTAGGCCGCGCGTGATGGTGTTCAGGCCCAACGAAGCAATTGGCGAAGAAAATGAGTGAGTGCTTTACCTAGCTTCGCTTGGCAGTCACGCCATCAGGAGATGTCATGCTGCAAAAAAAGTTTCGATGTCTCGCTTTGGGCTTGGTGGCGCTAATCGTCGCGAGCTGCCATTCGAAAAGCGGGGCCGGAGAAAAGTCCCAGGAAGCTTTCCATCCGGCCAACGTGGACGAGACCCGATTGCTGCACGCGGATCAAGAACCCGGAAACTGGATGAGCTATGGACGGAGCTACAACGAACAGCGCTTCAGCCCCTTGAAAGAAATCAATGACCGTACCGTCGGCCAACTCGGCCTCGCCTGGTACGTCGATCTGGACACTCGTCGCGGGCAGGAAGCGACTCCCATCATGGTCGACGGCGTGATGTATTTCTCCACCGCCTGGAGCAAAGTCTTCGCGGTGAACGCAGCGAGCGGCGAGAGGCTCTGGTCCTACGATCCGAAAGTGCCGCCCGAATCGGCCGTCAACGCGTGTTGCGACGTGGTCAATCGCGGCGTCGCCGTTTGGCGCGGAAAAGTTTTTGTCGGCACGCTGGATGGGCGACTTGTCGCTCTCGATGCGGCCACCGGAAAGCCCGTTTGGGACATTCATACCACCGATCCAATCCAGCGTTACACGATCACCGGCGCCCCGCGCGTAGTGAAAGGAAAAGTTCTGATCGGCAATGGCGGCGCGGAAATGGGAGTTCGTGGCTATGTTTCCGCCTATGACGCTGAGACAGGCAAGCTCGCGTGGCGCTTCTACACTGTTCCAGGCGATCCATCGAAACCGTTCGAAAGCCCTGCGCTCGAAAACGCCGCAAAGTCTTGGAGCGGCGAATGGTGGAAGCTTGGCGGCGGCGGAACTGTCTGGGACTCGATCGTCTACGATCCTGAACTCGATTTGCTCTACATCGGAACCGGCAACGGCACTCCGTGGAACCGCCGCGCGCGCAGCCCGCAAGGAAAAGACAATCTGTTCACCAGCTCCGTCGTCGCGCTCAAGCCTGACACAGGCGAATACGTTTGGCATTACCAGGAAGTCCCCGGCGATGCGTGGGATTACGATGCGGCCGCACCTATGATTCTCGCCGATCTTGCGATTGGCGGCGTTCCCCGAAAAGTGCTTCTGCAAGCCCCGAAGGACGGATTCTTTTACGTCATCGATCGCGCTACGGGACAAGTCATCTCCGCGAAGCCGTACACACCAGTCACCTGGGCGGCCGGGATCGATCCGGCGACAGGCCGCGCCCTCGAAAACGTCAGCGCGCGCTACGAGGATGGAGGGAAAAGCGCCCCGCTTTCTCCCGGTCCGCTGGGCGGCCACAGTTGGCACTCGATGTCTTACAGTCCGCAGACCGGCTTGGTCTATGTTCCCGTGCAGGAATCCTCCTTCCTCTACAAGCCAGAAAAACATTTTGAAGCAAGAAATCTCGCGTACAACACCGGGATCGACTTCGTCGCTGCGGCAATGCCGCAAACGCCGGAAGTGAAGAAATCCATCCTTGATAGCATCAAGGGGCATCTGTCCGCCTGGGATCCCATCCAGCAAAAAGAAGTCTGGCGCGTGGATCGCACCAGCCCCGTGAACGGCGGAATTCTCTCTACGGCTGGCAATCTTGTATTTGAAGGCACCGCGCAAGGCAATCTTGAAGCGTATCGCGCCGACACCGGCCAAAAGCTGTGGTCAGCCGATGCGCAAAGCGGTGTTGTCGCCGCGCCCGTGAGTTACAGCGTCGACGGAGTGCAGTACGTGGCAGTTGTCGTCGGCTGGGGCGGCGTGTTTCCTCTTGCCGCGGGAGAAGTCGCGCTCAAAGGCGGCAGGGCGCAAAACGTCAGTCGTGTGCTCGCATTCAAATTGGGAGCCAGCGCGAGCTTGCCCCCATTACCGCAAATTACCCAGCCTGTGCTGAATCCACCCAAGCCTACTGCCAGCGCCGCCACTGTAGAAAAAGGCGAAACACTTTTTCAGAACTATTGCTCTCCATGTCATGGAGACGTTGCCGTGAGCGGCGGCGTCCTTCCCGACCTTCGCTATTCCGCAACGCTGAGAAACTCCGCTTGGTTCGACGTTGTCCTGGGCGGCTCGCTGAAACCCTTCGGTATGATTTCGTTCTCCAAGGAGCTTTCGAAAGATAATGCCGAAGCCATCCGCGCCTATGTGATTTTCCGTGCGAATCAATCTCTCGCGGAGCCGAAACCGGACTAGCCCTGACGAATCTCCGTTCCCTGGAGTCGTCCAATGGCTCAAGGCTCTGAGTTCTGTGGCGGAACGGGCATCGTCGCAAAAAATAACGCACCGATTCCCGCCGCCTCCCGTTACTGCGGTGGATACCGCAACGATCGTCCCAAAACTAATCCCCGTCCCGATCAGCACGCCGAATCCGACGACATACTGCCACGGCCGCGAAGCCACAAGCGCGAGCCAGACTGCTCCGGAAAAAATTACTGCGGAACCAATTCCAAACGTTCTTCGGATTCCCCACTTCAAAATCGACGCCGCCACCAGGATGGATGGCAGGCCAACAAGTAAATTTAAGAGTGTGAACCCCAGGCCGAACGTGTTTCGGCTCATCGCAGTTTCTTTTAGCATGTAGGTGTTGATCACCGCTCCGCCGTAAAGCGGGAAACCCATGTTGAGGAAATCCAGAAACCACAGGGCGCCCACCAGCTTCCAGCCGTAAAACGCCTGTTTGTTCCTCATGCTTCTCTCAACCGCTCAAGATCTTGCGCAGTGGATTTTCTGATACCGCGAAGCGGCAGTTATTGCGATGTGCGAGGATGTCAGGTCTGGCCTGTTCTGGCGGGAATTCGTGATTATCGCATGTCAGCGATTGCCTGAACTTGGATGATGTTTAGCGCGCCCCAACCGCTTGCGCCGCTTGCCGCGTTAGTTCGCGCTCCACAATCCGCCGCGCGTAGACGCCGCCCGAATCAATCTTCAAATCCAGCAGTTTTCGATCTCCTCGCCGAAGAATGTTCTGCTGCTGCGCGTCCAAAATGTCCATATCTTCTGCAAACACAGAAGCCTGCGCGTCGCGGATTCGAAATGTCAAACCGCGGTCTTCGAGCTGGAAATTGCGCGCCATTCCCCAGTGATACCATGTCGTCGTTTCCGTCTCCGGCGTCATCACATTCACGACGATGCCCGTCACTCCTTTGGACCTGTCCCCCTGGGGCGCGCCCGTTCCCGCAAGCGCCACCCCGACATCAATCATCACGTTGGCGGGCAACGAAAAATTGCAGATCTGCCAGCGGTCGCATTTTTCATGCGATTTGAGATTCGCGGCCCAAAATGGCGGCGGCTCGATGTCGTACATCCACCGCGTCGCCGTTACGGAATTTTCTTCCGCTGTCGTCTTAATCGGCGCTTCCACAATTTCATGCTGCCCGATACTCGATGGATGGACATACGTCTCGTGGGACAAGTCCATCAAATTGTCCACCAGCAGTTGTGCACCGCACTTCACGTGATAGGTGCTCCCTTCGAAAATCCATTTCGGGTCCGAACACCAGCTAAAATCCGGAATCTTGTTCTCGTCGGCCAGCTCCGGACTCCCGATCCACACCCACACAAATCGGTGCCGCTCCGCGACCGGATAAACTCCGATCTTCGTCTCCCTGTGCACTCCCTGTTGTCCCGGCATCCACACGCACTTCCCGCACTCGTCGAATTCCAAGCCATGATATTTGCAGACCAGATGGTCCCCTTGCAGGTATCCCTTGGAAAGGGGCAGCAGTCTGTGCGGGCAGCAGTCTTCGAACGCGCTGAGCGCGCCATTCGTCTGCCGGTAAAACACGATGGGCTCTCCGCAAATCGTTCGCGCGAAGGGCGCGTGCTTGATCTCGTAGTCCCAGGCGGCTGCATACCAGAAGTCGCGCAAAAACACGGTTGTATTCCTCCCGGTTTTGGTGTTTCATATTGTGAAACTATGTTTCACAATATGAACAGCGCGATTCTAACTCTGCTCCGCCAGCGGTCAACAAAAATTTCTTCGCCCTGGCCTGTGCTTATCGGGAGGTTCCTGCTTGCCCGCCATCTCGAAGAGTCGTAGAAAACAGCCCTCGCCCGATCGCGGCGAAGTCGGTGCCAGCAAATCTCTGCGGAAGGCCATGCGCATTCTCATCCACCTGGGCGAGAATGGCCCCGAAATGGCCATCTCTCAACTGTCTTTCGACCTCGCTCTCAACAAATCCACCGTCTATCGGCTTCTCGTCGCCATGCAGAAATTCCATCTCATCGAGCAAAACCCTCTCAACGAAAAATACCGGCTCGGCCTCAAATTTCACGAACTTGGTGCCCGCTCTCTCCACGCGCGCTCTCTTCAGTCCGAAGCGCGGCCGTTTCTTGAAGAGCTCGCCCGGCGCTCCAACGAAAGCGTCAGCCTCGCTGTTCCCGGTGCCGGCGGTGTCATCTGTCTCGACCGCATAGATTCTCCGACATCCATCATCACCGTCCGCACTCTCATCGGCGAACGCTTTCCAGCGCATTGCACTGCCGTTGGCAAAGTTATCCTCGCGTGGCTCCCCGAGCGCGAGGCCTACAACATCATCTTCCGAAATGGCGCTAGGATGTACACTCCTCTCACCATTCAGGGTACTCGGAATCTCAAGCCCGTTCTGGACCTAATTCGCCGCCGGGGCTATGCTACCGACCACGAAGAATTGGAAAAGGGATTGAGCGGTATTGCCGCTCCCATTCTTTACAAAGGGGGGCGCGTCGTTGCGGCTCTCGGTATGGCTGGGCCCACACTCCGGTTTGTGGGCCCGGATTTCGACAAAAAAATCCCTTTGCTTCTCGATTTCGCGGCGAGGCTTTCCAAAGCTCTCAGCCGCGGCCCGGCCAATTTCGGCACCGTTATGGAGCCGCTCGCCGGATCAAGCTTAGGAGAAAAGTCCAAACCATCATGGCGAACCCCTTTCGCGCTGACCAGATAGGCAGTCTTCTCAGACCACCCGACTTGCTCGAAGCCAGGAGCAACGGCACATCTGCGGAAAAGTTACGCGCACTTGAAGATCAGCACATCCTTCACGTGCTTGCCAAACAAAAGGAACTTGGGTTCGCGATTTTCACGGACGGCGAATTGCGCCGCCGCAACTTCATGAGCGACTTCACGGATGCCGTCGAAGGCTTCGACTTCGGTGACGCCGTGGCCCGAAACTGGAAAGCCGGCGACAAAGGCGCTGCTCCCGTCAGTAGCGTGGCCGGCATCGTCACAAAAAAATTGCGCCAGGTGCGGCCTCTCACAGGACACGAGCTGCCGTTCTTGAAGGCCCACAGCCCCGGCGCTATCAAAATGACTCTGCCAAGCGCTACACAATTTCCGGCAATCTCGTTCAAGCGCGGCGTAACCGATGCCGTCTACAAAAATCATTCCGAACTTTTATGGGCAGTGGTCGACGTCATGAAGAGCGATCTCGCCGCTCTTTCCGGCGACGGCGTGAGCTACATTCAAATTGACGCTCCGCGCTACAGCTACTACATGGACCCTAAGTGGCGCGAGTGGATTCGCACCGAGATCGGCATGGACCCTGACGCCGCCCTCGACGAAGCCATCAAGGCGGATAACGCTTGTTTCCGCGCTGCTCGCCGCCCCGGCGTAACGCTTGCCATCCATCTCTGCCGCGGAAACAATCGCAGCCATTGGTATGCAGAAGGTGGTTATGATGCCATCGCCGAAAAATTGTTCGGCACTCTCGAGGTGGATCGCTTCCTTCTCGAATACGACGACGAACGCTCCGGCACATTCGAACCGCTGCGTTTCGTTCCCAAAAGCAAAACGGTTGTCCTTGGTCTCATCAGTTCCAAGCTCCCGCGCATGGAAGATCCGACGGATCTTGCCAGGCGCATCGAAGAAGCCTCGCGCTATGTGCCAATGGAAAACTTGGCTCTCAGTCCGCAATGCGGCTTCGCTTCCACCGCCGAAGGCAACTTGATCACCGAAGCCCGCCAGTGGGACAAACTCAAACTGGTAGCGGACACCGCCCGCCTGGTGTGGTCCTAAGAGCCGCTGCTTGACTTTCGCTGAAGCGGGGAGAAAAATCTTGCCGCTTTCCGGGCATTCGAATTGGGGCGATTAGCGCCTGCTTTTCGAATTGCCCTGGACGCATTGTTCCGCAGCGCTAGTTTCTTGTGAAGCCAGAAAAGAGGCCGTATGTTCTCGACTCCATATATCGGCGGTAAAACGATAGACGTTCCTCCTTCTGCGCTCTCCGATGTCATCAATCCCGCGAATCAGCGTCCGTTCGCGCGCATCTTCATGGCGCAAGAGCATCACATGCGCGCGGCGATCGATGCGGCTGACGCTGCGAAGAACGCTTGGGGCGCGACGCTTGCCGCAGAGCGCGAACGCATCTTGATGCGCGCGGCTGACGAACTCGAGAAGGCTTCGGAAGAAATGATTGAGCTACTGATCGACGAGGCGGGCTCAACCTTCGGCAAAGCTCATTTCGAAGTGCCTTTCGCTGCAAACCTCGTTCGCTCGATCGCCGGCGAAGCTCGCAGGATTCGCGGGGACGTATTTCCTTCTGACATTCCTGGCATGATCTCGCTGGCGATTCGGCGACCATTGGGAGTCGTCGCGGGCATTTCGCCTTTTAACTTTCCGGTCGTGCTCTCGTTGAAAAAAGTCGCATTTGCGTTGGCCTGCGGAAATACGTTTGTGTTGAAACCTTCGGAAGAAACCTCTCTTGTTGGACTGAAGCTGGCGGAAATTTTCGAGCGTGCGGGAGTGCCCGCCGGAGTTTTCAACGTCGTCCCCGGCGATGGCCCCACGCTGGCAAGAGTGCTCTTTGACGATCCGCGCGTGAAGCTCGTTTCTTTTACTGGCTCCTCTGCGGTGGGACGAATTATCGCCGTCGAGTGCGCCAAACGCGGCAAACGGTGCGTCCTCGAAATGGGCGGAAAAAGCCCGCTCATTATCCTCAAGGATGCGGATTTGGATTATGCGGTGGACACTGCGTGTTTCGGAATTTTCATCCACCAGGGCCAAATCTGCATGGCGGGCTCCCGTATTATCGTGGAGGCCCCGATCTATGAAGAATTCTTGAAGCGATTTGCCGCGAAAGCCCAAACCATGAAAGTGGGTGACCCGCGCGATCCCCACACCGTCATCGGTCCGCTGATCCGCTCCTCGCAGTGCCCCATGATCGACAAAAAAATCAAAGAGGCCGTGGCTGCTGGTGCCCGCGTCCTCACGGGTGGAAAGTACGAAGGAAATTTTTATCATCCGACGGTTGTCGCGGATGTCACGCCGGAAATGGCAGCGTTTCGCGACGAGCTCTTTGGCCCCGTCGCTGCGGTGACCAAAGCGAACGATGCGGATCACGCCCTGGCGCTCGCGAATAGTTCGACCTACGGCCTCTCTTCTGCTGTCCTCACTAATAATTTGCAGCTCGCCATGCGCTTCGCTCTCGAACTCGAAGCGGGTATGGTTCACTTGAACGGCCCGACGATTCACGACGAAGGCACTGTTCCCTTCGGTGGAGTGAAGGATTCCGGCATGGGCCGCGAAGGCGGACGCTGGTCCACCGACGAAATGACCGAAGTAAAGTGGGTCACCATTCAAACCGGCCGCCGCCACTATCCCTTCTAGTTGACCGCGACGGCGAAATTCGTCCGCAGGTGCGGGGCTTGCCCTTCCCGGGCTTGCCCCGCCCGTTTCGCCCACTGCGGATCAAATATCAAAAAAGACCGTCTCGCCTTGTCCCTGAAGCACAACATTCCATTCCAACGAGCCGGCCGCGCCTGTCATCTTTTTCGCAATAAGGGTTCCGCGTCGGCTCGCATCCACAAGATTCAGCGCGAAGTCTTCCGTGTTGCTAGGCTCATCAGGAAAATAAACACGCGTCACGAGCCGTCTCAACAATCCCCGCGTAAAAACCGAAACCACCAGATGCGGCGCCTGCAATTTTCCATCTGGACCAGGAACTCTCCCCGGCTTGATCGTCGTAAATCGGAATCGTCCGTCGTCATCAGTAGGAATGCGGCCATACCCTACGAATCCTGGCTCGGCCAATTTTTCCTGCGGGTCATCCGGATGTGCGTACTTGCCTTGCGAATTCGCTTGCCAGATTTCCACGATACCGTCAGGCACCGGTTTGCCGTCGCCATCGAGAATGCGGCCCGAAATTTCTACGCGCTCGCCCGAAACGCCCGGGCCCGCCAGACTGTCTTGGTAAAGCCACGAGAAACCAATCTTGAAAAATGGCCCCACCGTTTGCGAAGTAGTCGCATGCAGGCTCATGACTTTTCTCCGTGAGCGTGAGTCTCCATCGGTGTGCTCTCCCGTCCACTCAAAATGATGTCGAAGCGATAGCCCAGAGCTTCCGAAGGCATCGTCGTCTCCCAATCGAATTGCGCGATCAACCGGTTGCGTGCTTTTTCATCGTCGGTGCAATTGAAGATTGGATCGAAGGGAATCAGCGGATCGCCCTGAAAATACATCTGCGTGACGAGCCGCGTGGCAAACGCCGGCCCGAAGAGCGAGAAGTGAATATGCGCCGGCCGCCATGCATTGTGGTGATTTCCCCATGGATATTCGCCCGGACGAATTGTCACGAAACGATAGCGCCCCTCCGCATCCGTTACCGCCTGACCGCACCCCGTGAAATTAGGATCCAAGGGAGCATTGTGCTGATCCCTGCTGTGCAAATACCGCCCTGCCGCATTTGCTTGCCATATCTCGACGAGCGTGTGCGGCACTGGCCGTGAATTTTCATCAAGAACCCGCCCGCTTACGACGATGCGTTCACCCAGTGGTTCGCCGGAATGTTGCTTCGTCAAATCGCACGCTTTTATATCCACGATTCCCGGTTCGAACACCGGCCCCGTAATCTCAGAAAGGGTCTGAGGCAGCGGTACCAGCGGCTGCAGCGGAGCCCGCTTGATCGAAGAAATATAAGGGGGATGCAAATGCATGGGCTGCGTGCCTGGGTAGGTCCGCCGGTAGCCCCGAATAGTCTTCATGCGATCTGCCTCCCCTTGGACCCCATCAATGGCGCTATCGTGCGGCCCATTGGAGACCTTGTGGCCTTAAATACTGACAGCTACTCAGGGTCCGAATTTCGGCCGCGCCGGGCATTCTATGGCACCCCGCCAAATTCCCGCAATACCGATTATCGAAATAGTGGGCGCATATCGGTCAAGAAAGTGTATTCTTTTCGCCGGCATCAGCTTTTTCGATGCTTGCTTCAAGGGGGATTCGAATGGCCGCCGCTTTTTCCGATCCGGGCTCCCGGCAACCGCTCTCCGCCAGGCCCAGCGCAAAGCAACAGGTAGCAAGCAAGCCTGCTCCGAAACAGCAAGTGGCTCTCCCGCTTGCTGTCAAAAACCAAGCGGTTGTCAAACCCCCGTTGCGTCCGGAAGTCCACAGCCCCGTTGTTTCGAACGCCGCGCCCGCGGCGCCGCTCACCGTCTCCCAACAAATCGACCAGTACGGCGGCGATCCTAACTTCATGACGTCGCTCGCTCGCGGACTCGCCGTCATTCAAGCGTTTTCGCAGCGCCAGCGGGAACTCACTGTTTCGCAGATCAGCGCCAAGACCGGTTTCTCGCGCGCCGCCGTGCGCCGTTGCCTCTATACCTTGTCCAAGCTCGGTTTCGCCGCTACTGACGACAGCAGGCATTTTCATCTTCGGCCCAGAATTCTCGCCCTCGGCCACTCTTACATTTCGTCCATGCCCCTGGCGGCGATGGCGCAGCCAATTTTGGAAAATGTCAGCCGAATTTTGCACGAGTCCTGCTCCATCGCCACACTCGATCGCACGGATATTGTCTACATCGCCCGCGCCAACGTGACGCGCATCATGTCCATCGACCTCGTCGTTGGCAGCCGCCTCCCCGCGTTTTGCACCTCCATGGGCCGCGTCCTCATGGCCGACCTGCCGGCAGATAAACTCGACGATTTTTTGGCGCGGGTTGAGTTCAAGCGCTACACAGATCGCACGGTAGCGAACGCAGAGAAACTCCGCCAGATTCTTCGGCTGGTGCAACGGAACGGTTATTGCATCGTGGACCAGGAACTCGAATCCGGCCTGCGCTCGATGGCCGTTCCCATCCGTGACTCCGCGGGACGCGTCGTCGCAGCGCTCAATGTTGGCGCCCACGCGCAACGGGTATCGATCCAGGACTTGCAAGTTCGATTTCTTCCGCAGCTCAAAGCGGCCGCGCAAGAGCTGAGCCAGTTCGTGAAATGAGCGCTTGAAGGGCGCGAAAAACAGCCGGAAAAAAGCGAGGCGCGGAAAATTTGCGCGATAGTCGCACGGGCGCACCGATTAATGACTTGACAGCCGCGATTCGAAGCATTAGACCTTTTTGCAACATGGGGTTATTCGGGATTTGAATGGCAAGCATCGCCGGTTCGAATCGTTTTGGGAGGGGTGGAACATGAGGCGAAGGTTCGGGGTATGGGCTGTCCTGGGGATTGCGATTCTTTGCAGCTGGGCCAAGCCGGCCTGCGCGCAGGCCGGGGCCAGCGCGGCGCAACTGAATGGAACCGTAAAGGACGCCAGCGGAGGCTCAGTCGCGAAGGCGGCAATCACCCTGCGAGAAGTAACGACGAACCGAACCTACAATGCCGTTTCGAACGAGAACGGCCTCTACGTGCTTCCAAATCTCCCACCCGGCAGATACGAATTGACAACAGAAGCGACGGGATTCGCCAAATCGACACAAACGGGAATCGTTTTGACCGTCGGCCAGGTCGCGACGATTGACGTGACCGTAAGCATTGCGCAAACGGCGGAAAAAGTCGTGGTGACCACGGAAACTCCGCCCGTCGAGCCCACGCGGACCGAGATCAGCCAGGTCATCGACACAAAGCAAATTCAGGATTTGCCGATCAGCGGACGACTTTTCACAGATTTCGCGTTGCTCACGCCGGGCGTATCCACCGGGCGCACGAGCTTGCAGTCCACGATCACGGAATTTGAGGTTACGCGCATTTCGTTTGGCGGCATGCGGGATTTGAGCAACGCCGTGACGGTGGACGGGGCCGACACCATCAACACCGCGACGGGGTCGCAGAGATCCACGCCGTCGCAGGAAGCGGTCAGTGAATTCCGCGTGGTAAACAACGGATTCGGAGCGGAGTACGGACGCGCGCTTGGCGGCATCGTAAATATCGTCACGAAATCGGGCTCCAACAATCTGCACGGATCGGCCTACGACTACTTGCAGAATAACTACACAGACGCGCGGACTTTGCTGCAGCCCGCGCCGGATGCGTATACGCTGCGCCAAAATCAGTTTGGCGGGACGCTGGGCGGACCGATCAAAAAAGATCAGACGTTTTTTTTCATGAACTATGAAGGCCAGCGGCGCGGAGAGTCGCCGACCTATCCCACCACCCTCGTAGGACCGGTGAGCTTGTCGAACGGGACGCAATCCACCGAACTCGCCTTGATCAATCAGGCGAAAGAGGCATTGGGGCTTCCTCCGGAAAACATAAATATTTTGACAACGAAAGATACCGACAACGGCCTCATCAAAATCGATCATCAGATCAACAAAAACAACCGCCTTACCGCCAGGTACAATATTTTCGACGCCCGCGAACTGAATTTGCTCGTTGGCAGCACGCTGGATGGCGGAGGCATTGGCGCGCCGAGCAGCGGCCACAATGCGTTCATCCGCGATCAAGACCTGGTCGGATCACTCGCCTCGCAAATTTCTCCCGAATTGGTGAACACGGCTCTCGTGCAATATGCGCGGCGGCATTACAACTTTCCCGGCGTGACTGGCCAGCCCAACCTGGATATTCCGAACGACTTGCTATTCGGACATAACTTCGGCGTTCTGGACGCAATTTACGAGAGCCGCGTACAAGCAACGGACTCCGTGGCTTGGGTGAAGGGGCAGCATCTGGCGAAATTCGGAGTCGACACGAATTTCATCAATAACTTCGTGATTTGGCCAGGATTCACGCCGATGCGCATCGTTCTGCCGGGCATCAATTGCCTCGTAGAGTTCGCTAATTTCGTGAATCCGGGCGCCGACGTTCCGATGTCGTTGAATCCAGGCGATACGTGTCCTCTTCCGCCGGTCCTCGATGGCACGCCCATCGTGTTCTGGGGAGCCCCGGTTGGGTCCGGCAATGTCACGCCTGGGTTTGAACCGCCTTCCCTCTGTCCCGCAGGAGGCTGCACTCCGGGGAGTTGGTCGAACGCCTATCTGCCTTCGCAAACTCCAAATTTCTCGGAGACCTTGTTCCACAGCTACTACGGTTTCTACGCGCAGGATCAGTGGAGAATCACGCCAAAGTTCACTTTTAACTACGGCGTGCGTTATGACTTCGAAAAGGGCCTGCAAAAGCAGATCAATCCAGACTACCGGGGGTGGCAGCCAAGAATCGGGTTCGCCTTCTCTCCGGACAAACACACGGTCATCCGCGCGGGATTTGGAATATTTGATGACCGCTATAGCCTGTCCTTCTTATTCATCACGCAGCCGCAGAAACCGGTCATCATTCCGAATGAAAACCTACCGGGGATTCGCGTGAATGCGAATGAAGCAACGTGGGTATTGAACCAGTTGACGCCTGGGCCGCCGAATCCGGGAGGCCAAGTGATATTGCCGGCGCAAGCAGCCGCGACGCTGATCACAACGGGCGTGGTGCCGCCGGAATACATCACCGGACCTGCCGGGACGACGGTCACGGCCGGCGCGGGAATGGTGGACCACAATAGCCGCATTCCTTATTCGGAGCAGGCCAACCTGCAGATTGACCGCGAGCTTGGCCACGGACTGGTCATCAGCGCCGGCTATCTCTTCGTCTCGGCGCACAAACTGGTCCGCGCAGAGAACCTGAATGTTTGCCCGCAAGCGGGCCTCACGAATGCGGCTACCAGCTGCGCAGCGGCCGGCGCACCACTGCCTGGCTCGCCTGCCGGCAAAGCCAATTTCAGCGGGGCGCTGTATACGAATGCGGGGCTGCTCTATTACACCGACAACAGCGGAAACAGCGTCTACCACGGCGGCACCATCCAGGCGACACAGCACTTTGGCCAATACCTCCGCTTCAACGCCAACTACACCTTTTCGAAAACGCTGGACGACGGAACCTTCACGACGTTTGTGAGCACGCCGCAGGATTTCTACGATCGCGCTCTGGAACGCGCCAATTCGAATCAGGACATCCGCAACCGCTTCATCGCCAATTTCACAGCGGATGGTCCTGAGAAGACACTGCTGCGGAACTTCGAACTCAGCAGCATCATCACGGCGCAGTCTGGCCGTCCATTCACAATGTTTGTGGGCTTCGACGCCAACGGCGATACGAACCCGGTTACCGATCGCGTGGGAGACTCGGCTCGAAACACCTACTGGGGTGATTCCCTCGTGTCCTGGGATCTTCGCGTATCGCGCCATTTCAATTTCCGAGAACATGACAGGATCGAAGTGGCGATGGACGCGTTCAATGCGCTCAATCGGGCAAATGTCAACGAAGTGACGTCGGTCTACGGGACGTATAACTTCTGCAATGGCCAAGTTCCTGCTCACTATAAAGACATGGCGTCTTTGGCTGTCGAGCGCGTGCAAAACGTAGGAGGATGCCCCCTAGCCGGGCCTCCGGTGCCGAATCCCCTGTTTGGCGGGCCGCGAACCATGTTTAATCCGCGGCAACTGCAATTCTCGCTGAAATATTCTTTCTAGAGAGTCCGGCGAGGAGAGTGGAGCGAGAAGTTCGATTCGCCCCACTCTTGCTGGTAATGACACAGTCAGGGAAACCGCAGACTGTTGCAGTCGTCCATCATAGGTAGTTTGGCGGGTGGACAGATTGATCCATCCCCATGCAAGTCTGCCCGCCTTTTGCGATGTTGACGCTTATAAGGCGCGGCTCATGCGAGGCAAAAGCTTCCCGTAGCACGGATTCGAGCTCTCCGGGCTGATCGACTTCTTGAGACGCCATTCCGTAGCCCTGCGCAATTTTGACAATATCGATACCAGGCAACTCCATCCCGGGAACATTGCGGCCGACTTGCGTGAAATCGCAGAAAGATTTCAGCGCCGTATATTCGCCAGTGCGCAGGACGATGAAAATAACCGGGGCTTTGTACTGCACCGCGCTCCAAAGAGCTTGAATCGAATATTGGATGGAGCCGTCGCCCACCGGGGAGATCACGCAACGGTGAGGATGCGCGAGTTGCAGGCCGACGCTGCGCTAAATGGCGGTGAAAGCTCCGATTATCGCGCGTGCCCGATTCCGCGTTCCCGTATTTGTGTATTGTTGAAGCGCAGGGGTATCGGGATAATACGCACGGCTTGGCAGCGCGAAATTTCGAGACATACTGACGATTGCCACGCAATAGCTGCCGCGGCCGACAGGTTTTTCCACGTTCGAGGAGGCATTCGAATGGATGAACGCCAGCGCTACGAGCAGGGGATGAAAACGCGCCGCGCCGTGCTGGGCGACGCGCACGTCGATGCCACCCTGAAAAATCGCAATGAATTTACGGAGGCGTTTCAGGACTTCCTCACGCGCTACGCCTGGGGAGAGATCTGGAGCCGGCCCGGCTTGCCGAAAGAAACGCGGAGCATGCTTACGCTGGCCATGATGGTTGCGTTAAACAGGCCGGACGAACTGCGCATGCACTTGCGGGCGGCGAAAAACGTGGGTGTAACGCGCGAGCAGATACAGGAAGTGCTTTTGCAAAGCGCGATCTACTGCGGCTTGCCAGCCGCGAATTCCGCGTTCCACATCGCCATGGAAGTGTTTTCGGAAAAGGAGCCATGAATGGAATCATTTCCGGAGGCGCGACCTATTGAGGAAGGGAGTTCGTGAAAACGCAGGTTGGCATTATCGGGGCTGGTCCGGCGGGTTTGTTGCTCTCCCATCTCCTGCACCTGCAGGGAATTGAGTCCGTCGTTCTGGAGGCGCGAAGCCGCCAGTACGTCGAGGAACGCGTGCGCGCCGGGATTCTCGAGCAAGGAACGGTGGATTTGCTGAACGAAACCGGCGTCGGCGCACGAATGATGCGCCAGGGACTGGTGCATCACGGAATCGAATTGCAGTTCGGACGCGAGAGACACCGCATCGATTTTCAGGAGCTGACCGGCGGAAAGTCGGTGATGGTTTACGCGCAGCACGAGGTGCTCAAGGACCTGATCGAAGCGCGCGTAGCGGCGCAAGGGCAGCTGCTGTTCGAAGTCGAGGACGTCGCTGTGAGTGACTTTGCGGGCGCGAAGCCGAAAATTCGCTATCGAAAAGAGGGAACGCCGCAAGAGGTATGCTGCGATTTCATTGCGGGGTGCGACGGCTTTCATGGCGTATGCCGGCCGTCCATTCCCGATGGTGTGTTAAAAACATTCGAACGAGTCTACCCAATCGCGTGGCTGGGGATCCTCGCGCAAGCCCCGCCTTCTTCCAATGAGCTGATTTACGCGTACCACGAACGGGGGTTTGCGCTATTAAGCATGCGATCCCCGGAGATTTCGCGGCTTTACCTGCAGTGTGCTCCCGACGAGGACCTTGCCAACTGGCCCGACGAAAAAATTTGGAGGGAGCTACGAACGCGGCTGGAGTGCGTTGAGGGCTGGAAACTCACGGAAGGTCCGGTGATGCAGAAAGGCATCACGGGAATGCGCAGTTTTGTGGTCGAGCCGATGCAATACGGCCGGCTGTTCCTCGCCGGGGACTCGGCGCACATTGTGCCGCCAACGGGGGCGAAAGGGCTCAACCTTGCGGCGGCGGATATCCGCGTCCTCGCGCGTGCGCTGGGGGAATTTTACGCTTCAGGGAAAATGGAGCTTCTGGAAAGTTATTCCGCGACTTGTTTGCGGCGTGTGTGGAAAGTGCAGCGTTTTTCCTGGTGGATGACCTCGATGCTGCATCGTTTTTCGGATGACAACCCCTTCGATCAGCGCCGCCAGCTCGCCGAGCTGGATTATGTAACGAGTTCGCGTGCTGCGTCGATTTCGCTGGCCGAAAATTACGTAGGGCTGCCGATGGATTGAATCGTTTGTCTAGCGCTCAATGAGGATAAAAAGTGCCGATAACGAAGCGATATCAAACGGGTTTGGTGATTCTCTTCTTTTTTACCTGGGGAAGCGTTTTTCTTGCGCGCATGAGCGTGCTTTATCTGGCGCCTTTCATCGCGCCGGATCTTCACCTGAGTCACGCGCAGGTTGGGTTGCTGGCGTCCGCATTGGCCCTTGCCTGGGCTGCTTCGGGGCTGATATTTGGCGCGGTCTCCGATCGCATCGGACGCCGGCCGGTTCTGATACCCACTGTATTTTTGTTTTCCGTCCTTTCCTGGATTTCGGGAATCGCGCGCTCCTTTGGGGAATTGCTGTTCATTCGAACGTTGCTGGGAATCGCGGAAGGTCCCACTTGGCCGACGATGACATCCATGATCGAAGCGGCCTCGGAAGCGAAGAGCCGCGGCCGCAACATCGGAATCGTTGTAAGCGCCGGCGCGCTGGTGGGACTGGCGCTTGCACCTGTATTGACGACTCAGATTGCTGCGCGATTTGGCTGGCGCTGGGCTTTCTTTGTTGCAGGAATGCCGGGAATGATTCTTGGGATTTTGATTTGGAAATTTGTGAAGGAACCGGAGGAAGGTGAAGCGAACGCTCATCACCACGCGAAGCCTTCGCTCCGGGATTATTTGTCACTTCTTCGCTATCGCAACATGTTGCTTTGCTGTTTGGGTGCGGCCGGCTTCATGACGTGGCTGTTTGTGATGCATGTGTTTGCGCCGCTGTACATCACGGAAGTTAGCGGGCGATCCGCGACTCTGGCGGGGTTCATAATTGGCGCAGGCGGGTTGGGCGCTTTTATGTGGGGCTGGATTTTCCCGTGGATCTCCGACCGCGTCGGGCGCAAGCCGACGTTAATCGTCGTCGCGCTGATCTCCGCGACCGCGCCGCTGACGTATCAGGTCCCGCTTCTGATTGCCCATCCCTGGCTGATGGCGGCGGCCGGATTTCTTGCCAACGGAGGGCAGGGCATCGCCGCGCTGGTCCTGGTTCTGGTTCCAACGGAAAGCGTGCCCGCAAAATTCGCGGCGACGGCGATCGGGCTCGCCACGCTCGTAGGCGAAATTGTCGGTGGGGCGCTGGCGCCCGCGCTGGCGGGAGCTGCCGCAAATCGCTACGGACTTGGGGCACCGCTCTGGATTGCAAGCGCGGGCGCGATCCTTGTTTTACTTGCTTCACTCTTTATGACGGAAACCGCTCCATCCAAGGCAGGTCAGCGCAAGATCGTTTGAAGATCGATCGAATGACGATGCGAAGCCGCTGCGAATGCGGTGAGCTAGATTCATTGCGATTATGTTTTTCGAAAAGGGGGTGGGATGCGATCCACTCGCATCCGCCGCGGTAGCGCCAGAGTTCCGTAAAAGGCACAGAGAAGACCCGCCAGCTATCGGTGGCCTTTGCGCCGGCCAGCAGCCGGTTAGGGGCGGGGCAATTCGCGGCTCGAGCCATTTTGAAAAAATAAAAGTGGCGCGCCCGGCCAGACTCGAACTGGCGACCCTCTGCTTAGAAGGCAGATGCTCTATCCAACTGAGCTACGGGCGCGTCGTCACCAATTTACAGCAATACAAAGCACTTACGCCACTCTACTTTGATTGATGCTCACTACGTTTGGAACCCCAAGGAACCCATTTACAGCAAATCCTAGGCCAGTTCGTTGCGACCATTCTTGTCGCCACGTTAGGTCCTGGCGCAGGCCGTTCGCGTATGTATCGGTTACGCTCACACCTGCATGACCAAGCCAAAAGCGCAACAGGTCCTCGGGTACTCGCTCGCGTCGAAGTGTCTCTGCTCTAAACCGTCGAAAGGCATGAAACCCGCACGTTGCGCCTGCGGTTTGAAAAGAGCGGAGCACGTTTCGTTGTGAAAGTGGCTTACCGTCTCGCGTCGCGAACAGTAGCCCTGACCTACCGACGACATAGTCGCGTAGGACTTTGGCAAGTTGTTCTGGCAAGTCAACGAGGCGCACGGCGTTTGGAGTTTTCGGTAGCTGCTCGTGGCATTCCCACACGCTGCGTCGAACGTGGAGTACCCGGCAGTCCTCGGTTAGGTCGTCGGTTTTCAATCCTAGCGCTTCCCCAACCCTGAGCCCGGTTCCCGCGAGCACGGCAACCAGAACCTGGAAACGCGGATTGATGTTGGCAATTATTTGTTCCACCTCGGTCTTGGTCACAGTTGGACGCCGCTGTGTGGTCGGGTCAATTATCGGCAAGCCTACAAAGTCCGAGTTCCACTTGCGCGGATACAGTTCTTCGCCCTCGGAATTAAGCGCACTCCCTACGACCATTTTCAGGACGCGAGTGTGCGTGATGATGGACTGTGCGGCCAACCCCGCTGCGGTCATTTTCTCGATTACCGTCTTAAGCGTGGCGTTACCCACTGCGGCCAACCTGTCTTCACCGATGAGCGGGAGCAACCATCTGTCTAACGAATGACGCCACCCCGAAATCGTGGCGGGCTTAACTGGCTTGCGGCGTCGTGTCTTCATTGTGGTCAACCATCGTTCGGCTTGTTCGGCAAACGTCGTGGCCGGTGCCGTGTTTTGGTGGAACGCGGAAACGCTGTTTACACCCTGCTGCTCGATGTAATCACGAAGACGCTTGCGCGCTATGGTCTTGGTCGGGCAGAGACCGAGCGAAACGGTGCGGCGTTGACGCTCGGACCCTGGGACATCTACCCAATAACGACCGAATGCTGGCGTACCGGGTTCCCAGACCTTTTTGTCTTTCGCTTTGAATTGAATCACGTTACCTAATTGTCCTGCTCGTCTGGCCAAAGATGGACCTCGCTTTGGCCTTGTTGTAACCGCGGGAGTACTTTCAAACGGGGCAGGCTTGGAGGTCAAGCCGGGCGTATGGGTATTAACGGGCACACCGCACCTTGGGTGGTGGGTGTAGTACTCCCGAAAGACGACCCTTCCAGCGACACCCATTTTACCAGGGCGGCGCGCTGCTCCTCAACGAGGATATGGGGTTTATTACGAGGACCCACCTGACCTTGAGCACAGGTGGTTCCCGGTGCGGCGTTCGGTACCCTGGGAGCATGGACACGCAACTGCTTTTGCTCGACGAAATGGAGTTTACGATTGAGAACTGGCGCGCAGAAGTACAAGCGACTGCCGAAGAATTCCTCTCGCTAAGGGGCCATGCCCGACTGCACAACAAAGAACTGACTGAGGTGTACTGGAGGGCTGGCGATTTGCTCCTGCGAGCCAAGGAAAATGGGGTCAGCAATAGCCAGCTTGAAAACGAGGTCCTCACCATTTTCAAAAGGGAGATGCCCATAAACACCATCTGGGACTATATCCGTGTATCTAAAAGATTTAGGGACCACTCGCGACGTCGCGAGTCCCTTTCCTGGAGTCATCACAAAGAGGTCGCCATCGACGAATTTAGTGACGCGCAGCAAGACCAACTGCTGAACGAGGCTGAGAGACGCAAGCTAAGTGTGGAGAAGTTGCGAGACAAGGCTCGGGTCTTGAAGAAGCGAGGTGAGAAGCTGGTGCAACCGGGCCGAGGATTCAAGAAGGTCTCGGTATTCCTTCCGATGGACACGTTCAAACTCCTCAAGAAATTGGCATATGCCCGTGGCTACACTGGCTACCGGCGGAACCGCACAGACTTGGCAGCCGAGATAGTCGACAAATACTTCAAGGATAACCGAGACGGCATTACTAAGGAGGTGGACGAATGGTCGGCGAGAGTATCGAAGGGCCGCCAAGAGGCGAAGGACGCCTTGAGACAGAAAAAACTAAAACTTGATGTCGCGATGGCGCCGCGACGGCCAGCGTTTGACTATATTCAAGAACTCATTAGAAAGACAAAACGAGGGGATGCTGGAAAATTTTTCAACCAATACCTCAAGAAGGAATACGGCGTCTTTAAATACTCGGAACTCCCGGTAGAGATGTTGGACGGGCTGCTCACAGCTCTAAAGAGTGCAGGAGAGCCCGAAGCCCAGGTTGCCTTGTTGAAAGCCATGGCTGAGCAGCCAAAGTCCTAGCCGCAATTCCTCACTTACGCTGTATTCGCGCAAAATCTCCTGAGACACATTTGCCGCGTTTGATGTGACCATACGGTTTGAAATTGGTTTGCTTCCAAACGGACCCGCTTGGGTAAAAAAGCCCTAGCGGGTCCCATGTATTTGAGGAGCCGTGGTGACATTTCAAGACCGCGTCACCATAGCGGTTCAGACGCTCGGCATTGTCCAAGCACTGCCACGGCGACTCTGTTCGTCGGGCAAAGGGATGTACGCCACCAAGGAACTCTGTTTGATGGCGGCGGAGCGGTACGAACGCAGGCGGTGGTTGCGCGAACACCGTGTAAGGCTCCACGTCTACAAATGCAAGGAATGTAACTGGTGGCACCTAACGAGGAAGAAATGCCAAAACTGAAACAACACGACCTGCAATTGTGGAACCTCTACGCCAGGGCTCTTGGTGGCCGCTGCTACGGTTGCAATGCGACCGACTTACCGCTGGAACGTGGCCACCTTCAACGCCACGCGGACAGTGGCGCGGGTACGTTCGACAACCTGATTCCGCTCTGTCGTTCGTGCAATGCAAGCCGCAGAGCAGGGCTCACGGAAGACACCCGGCCAGCCAACTGGCGAGACATTTTGGGCAAACTTTTAATGGAGGAATTCGGGTTCGGTTTGAGTCATACCACTAAAAACGAGTGCGACCACTCAAAGGCAGCCGTGACCGGAAGCCAAGTGCCTCAAAACAAAAGGTTGCTGGACTGGACGGAGTTCGAGTTTGTGATGGCGAATTTAATGTGCCCCACTCAAATTGACTCTGCCCCACTGAAACCCAAACCGCTAACGGATACGGAGGCCACTCGCCTAGTAAATACCGTGATACAAAACGCCGAGACATACGGACTAGTGAAGCCGCCCCTTGCGCCGCGAAAAGGCAAAATGATTCAACTCGCGAAAGGGCTTGGAGCCGATAGGTTCAAATTGGCTGCCAATGAGTTTCTGCGGCGAAAGCCCTGGGATGATTACGACCGCGACCCCTGGCAAATCCTCTGCGACAACCCGGAACTGTATCTGGACTACGCCGCACAGCGACGGCGTGCCGAGGCCGAGCAGCGAAAGCGTCAGTACGAATCCAACTTGGCCGACCGCTGGAAGCGGTACCTATGGGTGGCTGCCGTACCCGACTGGCCAGACATGACGGACGCCGACCGCGAAGTAATTGCCACTGCGAAGGCTCTGGTGGACCGGGAGCCGCGCGAAATCTCGGATACGGACATGAACGCGGCATACGACGTGGGGCAGCGACAACGGAACTATGAAGCGGGAATGATAAGGGGCAGGAGGGACAAGAGCCTAAAGAGGGGCGAACGTTCTATCAGGATACTGAAGCTCTTGGATAACCCGGACCCTGAGTTCGCCGAAAGGATAAAACAATTTGTCGCTTGGATACTTGGAGCCAAGACATTCAACGAAGAGGATTCGTACGAATCACAATGGAGTCAGCTTGAGCAGCAACTAGAAGAGGCGCTTGACCGCCAAGAGAGCAACCGCGCAGGTGTCAACGACCTGGACGTGGTCAACGACCCTGACGCTGACGAGTTCAAGCGATTCTTGCAAGGGGACGGCTGGTAGACCAGGAATTCAGTTCTGCGAGCTCTACGTCAATTTTGGCGAGCCGAGCGTCGTAGAAAGCCGTGAGCCGGTCAAAGGCCGCAGCGACTTCCGCCAGCATTGCCATTTTCTTCTCGTGGGACATTTTCATTGTAGTTGCCTCCTATAACGGGAGGCTGGTGTGAGGGGTGCGTATGGACACGCTAGAAACGGCCAAAGCCAACTTGGCCGAGATAGAAACCACAGTTGCGGTCCTTCGGAAATTGTTGGCAGAGGCCGAAGCCAAGGCCGCGGTATGCAAGTCACTGGTGGAAACGGAATCGCCGGAGCCTGGACCGTGCGAGGTGTGCGGTGCGCCGATGCGACACAGGAGCGGACCCTTCGGCACATTCTTGGGCTGCTCACGTTTCCCGTCTTGCAAACACAAAGTGAATCTATCGTGGCACAGCAAGACCACTGAGCCGACGCCCGCAGCAAAGGAACCGGAGATAGACGCCGCCCGCGAAACCCACAACGAAACGCACCGAGCCCTGAATCACCGTAGTGCCAGTGCTGCGAATGCCTTTGACTTGAAGGAAGCGATTCGCGAGTACCTAAATTCACATGGACAGATTGGCGAGCGCCATAGTTGGACGAACGTCTGGACCGGAGTCCAAGGCCAGAGATGGGGCAAGGAAGTTTTCACGGCCATGATAAACGAGTTGGTTGCAGCGAACGAGATAGTCTTCGAGGAAGGCGTTAGCCCACGAAACAATCAGTATTGCCGCCACATTTCTTTGAAGGTGTATTAAACCCGCCTGGCACGGGCTGGCGTGCGCGTGGCACCCCTAACACATGCCGGGCAGGGTGTGGCTACCAATCCAAACCCGGCAGTGAAATACGGCTACGGCCCCGCGACGACCATCGCGAGCAGTGGGCAACCGAGACGTTGTCCCGAGTGCAGGAAGATGCACAACGAGGACGGGATATTTTGCAGCAGGAAATGTATGAAGCGAGACGATAACAGAGGACCAAACCGATGAGCGCACCGACAGTTTTGTTTTTCACCATGCCATTTTCTAAATTCCCCACGAGTGGCGTGGCGGGTGCCGTCTACTATGCCAACGACCTTGGCCAGATTTATCTATGCTGCGGAGGAAGTTCTTATTTTCCTCTCGCCGGGTTACTGCCAAGCGGGATGACTCTCCAACAAGATTCCAATGCTAGCTCCATCGTTGGGTACCCAATCGAAAATCCTAATGTGTCACCAGACGACGGCGTGGTCCTCCAATATCAGGCGGCAACGAAACAGTGGGTTGCGATTCCACTGCCCGAGGGCGGCGTGACCGTGGAGCAGTGCGAGCAAATTGCACAGAGCACAGCAGTTGCGATGGCAATCGCCCTGGGATAAGTGATGAAAGAACTACCGCGCAATACCACTTGGGTCACGCTCAACGACCTAGCTCTCAGCACAACCGAGGAAGACCTTCTCGACTTTCTGCGTGAAGCCGGGATTGAGCTACCGATAGAAAACGTCACGGTGAACTATCACCGGACAAGGGCGCAAGGATGCGTGGCGTTGCGCAACAGCGATGCGGCGAGGCTCTTGCATCGAGCCATCATGGACAAACCGCTTAATGGTGCTGTGCCTTTTGTGGTCTACAGGAGCAACAAAAAAGAGCAATGAGCGAGATAGTCACAACAAAGTTTACCGGGTGGGACGAACTGCGAAAGAAGTTGCAGGAGGAACTGCCCAAGGACGCCAAGCTGGCGCTGCGCATTGCTTTGTCTGCGGGAGCTGGCGATATCAAACGCGCCGCACAGGAATTCGCACCAGTAGAAGACGAAGGTCCGCAGGCTGGCTTCCTACGAGACAACGTCAAGGTGAAGGTCAAGCTAAGTCGCAACGACCTGGCCGGGTCCGCTTTCATTGGACCGACCACTGCAAAATATCCCGGCGACGACAAGGGAACACACAAAGTCACCATTCGTGGAAAATCCTTCACAGGTTCAAGTACGCCGACCGCCGCAAACGTTGGCCGCTGGCTCGAATTCGGTACGGTGAACATTGCCGCTCGCGGATGGCTTACGAAGGCTTGGGAGCGTACCAAGGCGCAGGCTCTGGACCACATCATCGACAAGTTGAAGGAAAAGTTAAAACTCTAGGAGGAAGTGATGCGAGCAATTCTTGTTTGGATTTTGTCGTACAAACCGGACTTTGGAGGCTGGTGGCAGGCGTTGAAGAATGACGCCGACCGCGCCAGAAGGAAACGAGTATGAATATCAAACAGATAATCCACGGCTACTGCGACGCGAACGTGTACGGCGTCGTGCTGACTTTCACCCTGGGACTCGGCGGCAAGGAATACGGCGCGTATGTGGATTTCAACCGCCGCACTGGACAAATCAACCTGCCGACGGGAATCAGCGACAACCCAGACGCTGCAAAGTCCAAGTTCTACGAGTGCGTGATGCCGCCCCGCATCGTAAGGCAGCTAGAGGCTCACGCTCGTGTTTTCGCTGGAACCGCTCTGCCTCATGTCAATTAGCCCACAGACCGTTTGCCGCACGCCGTGCTGTCCAGGTTACGCCGTAGAGCGTGGCTACTGCGAAGCCTGCGCAAAGCTCAACCCCAAGAAGAAGGACGATAACAAGCGGCACAAGATTGCGCTGCAACGCTCCAAGGAAAGCATCGCGTTCTATCAGAGCAGCGAATGGCGCTACACCACACAGCCGACAGCCATCGCCTACAATCCGCAGTGCCAGTTGCTCGTGAACGGCGTCCAGTGCCAGCAGCCCGCGAAATTTGTCCACCACATCCGCTCGCCGAAAACACATCTTGCCCTCGGCCATAATCCACAGAACCTAGCCTGCCTGTGCCAGGAACACCATCCGCCCACAGAAGGCGACGACCCGCTCAATCCAAGAGCTTACGTGCCGACACGCTGGCGTCATGGACCTGGGCTGCCAATCGTTGAATACAAACACGAACAGCCGCTCAAGCGCGGTGAAGTTCGCATCGTGGACGGACGCGCCATTATTGGGAAGTAGCTTCGAGCGCCCTAATCCTCGTTGGTGACGCTGTATTCGCGGTCCTTCAACGGAAGATTGTGCCAAGTCAGCATTACCTCGAATCGCTTGAACAGCGCCACAAATTCCTCAAGTGACATTTCAATCGTGAGCTCCCGTACAGGAATCGGTTCGCCTCGCGATTCCAACTCTGCGAGGTGCTTCTCAACGCCCTCGTAGTCTAGTTGCTCCTCCAACACATAGGCTCTGATGTAAGGCTTCGAGAGCTTGTTGTTATGGTTTTCGCCGACGAACAACTGAACCGCCAAAAGGAATCCACCTTTGAGCAGACCCTTCTTTTTGAGATAGCTGTCCACCGAAACTGACATAGGGTCCGAGTTATCTGCCGCCGCTGTCCCCTTCCAATCTCCATACTGCACGGATGCCGTAAACGTCGCCATTCTGTCCTCCTATGGGATGAGTTAAGTCCACGCAAGCATAACAGATGCGCTAACAGGCCGATAAAAGCAGTGTAAAACCTCGTCTAATACCCTCCGTCCTGCGCAATGCAAGCCCGTTCTAACCACGCAAACGTACAGGTGTAACCCTGGCAGACCCGCATAAACACTGGATACACGTTCCGCGATACAGAACGTTGGACGCGACTAACTGCTTGATTTGCCACCCGCTTGCAAAACTGACCCAGGCGTACCTCATTTCGGATTCGCAAAAAGTTTTCCGAACGTCCGTGAGTCTCACGTAGCTCCCCGCGAAATGGATTCTTTTATTCAGCGCGCATTGCGCCGCTATTCCTCGGCCATTCAGTTCCTATTCGCTGCTCATTCAACTGTGCTCCAGACCTGCCGTAACACCACAGAGCAGAAAGGAGAGGAGATAACACCATGAAACGCAAAGCATCGGAAGCAAGCATTCGTAAGGCTTGGCGCAAGCTCAAGAACGTTGCCGCCGTGGCCCGCCGAATCGGTTACAGCCACGCCGGAACCTACCGTGCGCTGCACCGCCTTGGACTCAAGTAATACCCCGTCACAGTTCTGGGGAGAGATGTCAGGACTCCCAAACCAAGATTGGATTTCTAGCGGCCCTGACTCCGTTAGGAAAATTGCTCGTGGTGCCTCCAAGCAACGCGAAGCATGACGAGGCAAGGGCCGCTCATTAGGAGTGAGCGGCCCGAACCCCTTACAAGGAGAGCAACGTGGAAACGATTGAAAGCACCGAACAAGAACACTTCGGATTGGTCGCCGACCAAGACCTCGAAAAGCAGAGCAACCCCGCTGGACTGCCGCACGGTTGGTACAAGGTGATAACCGCGAGCGGTAAGGACGCCGGGTTCGGCTTCTACTGCAACGACTGCAAAGTCAACGTGCCCGACCACGCGCCGAACATTATTCGGCACTGCCGCAAGGTGGACACACTGCCGGGAACGATAAAGCAACTGTCGCTGCCCGTGCACACGATTCGGCCAATCGGCATCGCCTGGATTTAGCAATGGGCAGCCACGCGACAGCGCAGGCCGCCAAACGACTTGGATTTATACCGCCACCGAAGACGCTACTGGAAACGATTCGGGCGGGCCAGGCCAAGCTCGTTGCATTCGGCGAACAGGAACGACTGATATACGACGTGCCGTTTGAGGGAATCACGGTGCGGGTCGTCGTCAACAAGGCGATTGATTGGGTGGTTTCGGTTCTGCCGCCACAGTTTGGACTTGAGAAGCGCGCGGACAGATACAAGGACCGCCGCAAGCAATCAAGCAACCGCAAGAGAGAATTCTTTCGTGGCTTTCAAGGAGACGAGTGATGTTTACAAAACAAGTGAGCTTGGCTGACCTGGCCGACAACGACATTTTGATTTCCGCAGATTCCTTGCGGTCATGGGTTGAGTCTTGCGGACTTACGCCGCAGGACGTGGTGGAACAACTGAGGTCGTGGCTCCGTGAACTGGACGCGATTCCGGTGCGCTCGGTACAGCCAGACACGAAGCTGGCGCAAGCAATGAACATGCTCGTCGTGGGGACGCCGCACATCAAGGCTTACCTTGAACGAACGCTCAGCCCTGCCGACTTCGCCGATATCGATTCCGAAGTGCGCACACGATGCGCCATTGCTGAAACGCGATGCAAAGGACTCGACTCCTGGCAGTTCGAGGCAGACAAGCGTTGGCGTGACGCGGCGCTGGTCCTGCTCGCCGACTTTGAAACACGCGGCGCACAGTCCGCTTGGGCTGGCGACGAGAATTTGTATGCGAAGCGCGGTGCGTTGCCCGCGGCATTTGTAGCTTAACGATTTCTGCCCACGTCCATTGTCGCCCGCAAGCTGCGGGTGGCCACCACTAGGCGAACACAGGCGAGGCTTGCCACCCCAAGGCGGGTGTGGGCGGTCGCTCGTACTTTCAAATCAAAGTGAGTAATCACGATGCGAAAAGCAGCACAGCACCTCTATGAGCAGCGAACCAAGGCGCACGCAAATGCGTCCAGCTTCCTGACTCGTGGTGAGAAACAGTCGTTCGAAGCCGCTATGGCGGACGTAGACCGGCTGACCAAAGAAATCAACCTCGCAGAAACCGGCAACGCGAACTATCGCACGGCCGACCTGCAAACCGAAATCCGTCGCACGGAAAACTTCGGCAAATGGGTTCGCGGTGGCGAAGCTGCCCTCGCTGGTCCTGTCGAGAAGCGCGACGTCAGCGAAGGTGGAGCACAGGGCGCCCACATCGGCACCTATTCCAGCTTGGGCTATTTCGTTCCCACGGGCTTCATTGACCGCGTCGATCAAGCGACCAAGTATTTCGCGCCTCTGACCGAGGACGGAATCTTCCAGGTCATCAAGACCTCCACGGGCAATGCACTGCCGTTCCCTGTCAGCGATGACACGGGCAACGCGGCGACAATCGTCGGCGAAGCTGGCGGCGTCAGCGAAGTTGATGCCACTGCAAACCACGTCACCCTTCAGGCATACAAACTCTCTTCCGGCGTCATCAAGGCGTCAATCGAACTCTTGCAGGATTCGGCCATCGACATTGAAGGCTGGCTGTCCGGCAGGTTCGGCGAACGCTTCGGCCGTGGTTTGGAAAACTTCCTGACCAACGGTTCCGGGTCTGCACAGCCCACGGGCTTGCTGACCGCGTTGTCCGCCACCAGCGCGCCGGTGACTTTGGCCGCAGGCCAATCCGCCAATGACGGTTCCACCGCGACGGGCGCGAACTCCATCGGCTCGAATGACCTCGTCAACCTTGAACACAGCATTGACCCGACGTACCGTCGGAACGCGAAGTATATGTTCCACGACACGACGCTGGCCGCGCTCAAGCGCATCCTCGACAAGTTCGGTCGCCCTCTCTGGGTTCCCGGCTTGACCTCCGACGACCCGGACCGAATCTTCGGCTACCAGTACGTCATCAATCAATCCATGCCTGCCATTGCCCCGTCGGCAGTCAGCATGGTCTTCGGCGACCTGAGCAAGTTCGTTGTGCGCAAGGTCATGCCGATGAACATGCAGCGCCTCACGGAACTCTACGCGGCCAACGGCCAAGTGGGCTTCCAGGCGTGGTACCGCATTGACTCGAATCTCGTCTGTGCGTCGTCCACGCATCCCATCGGCGTGTTGCAGCAACACTCGTAAGACTTCTGACAACCTCATTCCCGAAGGCCGCTCTTCACCGGGCGGCCTTTTGTTTTGTCCTAACACTCACCAAGGGTATTGCCCCGAGCACATGGCGGTAACTCGGCACTCCCGACTCCCTGGCGCGGGAAGTTGGGAGTGGCCACCGCCACTAAATGAAATTTGACCGTGCTGTAACACAGTCCGCCGATTTATGCAGATAGAAAACTCAAGCATCCAAAAGTGTGTCCACGGTCTGTACCTGGCAACGCCGGAAGAAGTGAAGAGCGGCAAAGCCCACTACTGCCAGATGTGCAACCCGGCTCTTAACGACGAAAAACCTAGGACGGACGTGAGGCGAGCTGTCGAGCGGGTACCGCGCTACGGCGTAGCCGACCTCAAGCCAACAAACCCCACCAAGGCCGTGTGCCCGGAGTGAGGATGTGACATTCACTACGTGCTCACGAATGGCAAATGGGTATGCGCCGACTGCAAGCACGCTTGGAAAGGCAAATCCGAATGAGCGTTAAAACTGTTTTCCTTCCACCAGCGGAGCCGCACCTCGGGCTGACATTCGACAGGAACCAATTTGCGCGTGGGCGAAAGAGTCAGCGTGTAGTCACAGCTAAAAATGGCTTGTCCTTCCAAGACACGGGTAGTATGCAGCTCGGTCGCACCAACAAACAGAACAACGCATGGGGTATCCCACCCTGGACAGCGTCAGACGAAAAAGTTCAACGGGTGGTAATTGTCCACCTCTGGCTCTTGGCCCACATGCACTTTACAAATTTCCCGATTGAACGCATGAACGACCAAGCGGGCCGGATGGCGTTAACGCTAGAGATTGAACAAGCTATTGCGAAGCGCTGCGTTGACTTTGTCGAACAGGACAGCGAGATGGAGCGCAATGCTGTACTGACATGGAAAATTTCAAAGAACTACGGTTATGCCAAAATCCTGACCAAGATTATCTACGACAAATTCCGAAGAAACATGGCGTCCAACACCATCGCCGCAGACCTGGAATTCATGTCACCGTCAGGCGTTCGGCAGCTTTCAAACCGGATGTGTAATACAGCAAGAATCATTTTCGACGACCAGGACGCCCCACCAGGCAGACGCCAAGGGGAAACCGTAGAATACAAACTCGGGCGGCAGAAGCAGAACTGGTACAACGCTATCAACGACACCCGCGCCAAGGCTTACCGGGCGTTCCCACTGACACCCAAAGAGGTATATGAGGCGGTTGGTGCCGGCAGGACATTCCTAGACATTGCCAACGAGACCACCACGGACGTGAATTTTGTGCGGTATATGTCCGCGCAAGGCCGGCGTGAGATGCTTGGGTCTAAGCTGAGGAAATTCAAGGGCAATCCCATCAAGGGAGCAACTCACCAGCACACGCGCAAACAGGGACATAGGATATTTCCACTTACGCCAGAGCAGATATACGACCTCGTAACCTCTGGTCGTACTATCCTGGACCTAGCTAAAGAGTACGATGTGAATAGGGACACGATACGCCACAAATTTACTGAAGGTAAGCGCCGTGCGATGCGTCTGCCACCTATCGACCGCACCTGCAAAAAGAAACTCATCTTGTCCATGCACGCGGACGGAATCCCTCTGCACGAGATTGCAACCGAGACAGGTAAGAGCGTCGCCTATGTCCAGTGTGTGATAGAAAACTATGGACCGAACGCCAAGCCGGAGCCCTGCAAGGATTGCGACTAGAGAGCTAAGGCGTCCCAATCACTTCTGCCGGAACCTTCGCTTGTTGCCGGAGTCTCTCGATTGCATCGTCGTATTCCGCGGTCATCTCTTTCGAGAAAAGGTTCTCCTCAAGGTTCCATTTGTTTACGCAGCTAAAGAGAGCGTTGATGGTGGGATTCTGCGGAAACACGCAGGCAAAGCGAATCATTCGTCGGGCAGCAAAGGTCAAATCATGAGCGTCGCTTTCAAACTCTCTTGTAGCGAGCTTGCTGTCGTATTTGACCTGAAATTTCTCTAGGAGGGTGCGAAAAATCTCTGCCGCATCGTAGACGTCGAACCACTTCCGCTGCGTCCAGTCACGAAGGTCTCGCTCGGCCAACTCCTTTGTCAGTTTGAGAGAATTTTCAGCGATGCGCACGGAGGCTTTTGAAAGGTAAAGCGACACCGCCGACACTATCACCGCAACGGCGAGCGACACTACTGACACCCAGAAGCTAGCCGACTCGTAGTTTATTGCCCAGCGGAAACAACTCACTGTTGCTTCTTCAATCGGGGTTTCCCCTTCTCATCCAACCCCTCGACATCGTAGATATGCTTTGTACTGCCAGGACTAATCTGTTCCAGGAGTTCTTGGTTCGTTTGCTCTGTCACTTGCGTTACGCAGTTCACGACCGTTGCGATGAGCAACAACATCACGGTCCTATGGCGCTTCGGCTGGCTACAATGTTCGAGCGAAGCAATCTCGGTTTCTATGTGCTTCCTGCCCTCTGGCGAGAAACCCGACTTGTCGAGAAAGTCGTTTATCAGCTTCTTGTAAGCCTCACCCTGCAAATTCTGGAGCATCCCTGGCAGCTTGGCTTTTATCTTCTCCGATTCCCGTTTGAAAGCCTCCGGGTCTGACCCCGGCTTCTGCTTGATGTTAATTTTGGACTCAATCATGCTGTTTCTCCCGCTCGAAGATTTCCAGTTAGTTCACAGGCCGATGGACGATATCCACCTTGCCGTACACACAAACATTTCCGCAGGCAGAACATCGGCGCTCTTCTCCACCCTCGGCTGGAAAGAAATCTGGAGCAGGCTGCATCGGAGGCTCAAATTCGTAGGTATTGATTCTGATGAACGCCTTACATTTGACGCAGTAGACGCCGTACTCTTTGAGGACCATTTGCCGCACCCCCATGCTACGGAGTGCCTCCTTCATTTCTGGATTACGCGCCGCTATCTCAGCAATTACTTTATTGTCGCCAAGCTCCGCATTTACTTTGGCTAGCTTGTCGCGTCTCTTCTGGATTTCGCGCTGCCAAAGCAGCCAGATGAAGCTCACGACTGCCCTCTCAGAAGTTTATGTCGAGGTCGCCTAACTGTTGAAGCGTCTGGCCTAGATGCTCGGAAAACTTCGTCGCCAATTCCTTTGCAAATGCGCGGTCCTTGGTCATCACGTCGTAGGTGAACCTGTTGCCGTTGAACTCTCCGCTCAGCGGTATGGATTTGTCCACAACCGCATTCAGATGGACCGCTACAATTATCGGCTGAGATTCACTTTGCGGATGTGGCGCCGTGACGTTGGTTCCTCCCGGTGAGGGAGGCCACATAACTATTTTGGCATGGTCACGAACTCTCATAATGGGAATGATACAACGCCAGTCGAGCAAAACAAAGGGCCGGAACCCGTAGGCCCGGCCCTCATTTCTTAACGGCTTGCGACGGCTAATTGACAACCGTCGTGACATCGAAGTAGACGGACACCCATTCATCCCAACTACCTTCACCCATTGTCACTTCGATGGCTTTGTGCACGGCCTTGAACACGGCAAGCTGCTTCGGGTCCACATTCTGGCCGTAGCCCTTAGCCGCACGTTGAACCTCGGCGTCGGTGACAGTCACGGTCCAGGTGGTGACGACCTTATATTGCATTACTTCACCGCCTTGCGAGCCTTCACTGCGGCGTCGTGGCGTTCCTTACGGCGGCCAAGCTCTACCTTTAGTCGGGCCTTCTGCTCGGCGTTCTGGCCTCCCTCGAACGTTGTCCCAAACAAAATCCTACTTACGAAGGGCGAGGAAATCCCCTTCACACCCGGCTTGTCGCTCTGCCGGATTTCCGACGGTCGGGCACCGTCCTCCCACATCTTGATAACGAGGTCGGCGTTGTACTTTGGCCCTTTGGGTTCTGCCTTAGATTTCTTGCTCATGTTGTGTGTCTCCTATGCCAGGGCTCTACACCGCCCCAGACACACCTAACCTCACATCAACAGCGGGCGACTGGCTCCGCGAAAGTCGTATCGCCTCGCGGCGACGGAAGTACTAGTGGCACTTATGCGACGCCTGTACGTTTGTTCAGGATGTGGTAGAGCGGGTGGGAGCGTAGGTTGGTCGGTGGAGGGCCGCATGGCCGAAAGTTATTCAGCTGGTTGGCAAATCTCGAAGAGGATGGTATCCATGTACAGACTCGCTCTGGCCGCATCACTCGACGGCACACAAGAAGGTGCCGACCTTGCGAAACAATATCGCCGTAACTATGCCGAATACTCCATTTTGAGTGCGCGGTATCTCGCCCTCGTTAAGGAAGTTTCAAGGCTGCGACTACATCCGGACCAGGTGGCCGACAAGTACGAGGCGCTCGACAAGGCATTCGACAAGCTACAGGACGACGAAATAATCCCACTGGATAAGGAATTGCGGGAATACTTTCAAGAGCGCATCAATGAGAGTGGCGGTCGTCCAATCAGCTTAAGAATGCCGGGGTAACACCACACAACCAAATTGCCGAGGGCGATAGCGGTAACCCTCAACCGGGAACGGTTGCTACCGCCAGGGCTGGGTGCAAACCTGGCCCTTATTAATTCCCACGACGACTACTTCAATGTCCGATTTCGAGTAAGCTCCTTGCAGTGAGGACTGCGATGGACATGACTGGCATTTCGGCTGCTTTGGGAAGTATAAAGGTTATCTATGACCTCTTGAAAAACGCGAACGACGCGCAGCTCGCCATGAAGATTAGCGCAGAAGTTGCGAACGTTCAGGGCAAACTGATTGACGTGCAGCAACAAACCTTAGCCGTTCAACAGGACAACCTGGCTCTTCGCGACCAGCTCGACAAGTTCAGGACAGTCAAGCACCATCATTCCGTTATATGGAGAATTCGCCCTGACGGCACGGAAGACGGACCTTTCTGCCCGCCGTGTAATGCGGAGCGTCTCGACATGCGATTAACCCTGGTTCCGAACGGCGACCAGTCCCGCGACTATTGGGTGCTTTGGTGTGGGAAGGGACATGTTGACCTCCGTGCTAAACCTGTGGGTTTTCAATTCCCGAGAGAGGAAACGATTTACACAGTTCCGAAAAATCTGCTTCCGGAAAATTATTTTAGTCCGCAGTAACCTAGCGGAACCCAACGGGAACCCTGGGAACCCAACTACAGCGTAAATTTTGTGGTGACGAAACGCCTATGCGGTTGCAAACAAGGCGCTTAGATTTTTCTACCCGCTTTTTAGAAGGCAGACGCTCTATCCAACTGAGCTACGGGCGCGCGGAGAACTTAATTCTAAAACAGTTGAGGCATTTCGCGGCAATGATTTGACTCCGCTGCCCGGCTGTCCTTGCCGGCCCAACCGGCCAAGCCGCTCAGAATTTGCTCCGCGCCAGCCGCTGCCGCAGGTTGTTCCGGCACGCCTCGGAGACGCAAGCATCCAGAGCTTGTTTCCAAATCGTGGCGTTTTCCGCCGAGTCAGACGCGTTCATGAAATCAATCGAGAGCACGCGTTCGAGCTCGTTGTAACCCGAATTCCATCGGCTCATGTACTCCGCGTCGCTGCTGTGCGCATCGAAATCCGGCCACTCGTCGTGAAGCGCGCGCAGTCGCTTCAGCAAAGGCTGCAACGGTATCTTGCCCTGATCGCCAAACGCGGTCACTTGCGCGCCCGCTGCTGCCACCCGCGGCCTCGCGTCATTCAGCGCCGCGGCAACGAAGGGCTGCAATTCCGGAGCGTTGCGAAGCAATGCCATGTCGACCAGCAAACTCCCTTTATGGCAGTCGCTCCCGCCTCTATCGTAAAACGCGGCAAGCGCCGGGCCAGTTTTCTCCACGCCGTACGCCGGATCCACGCGCAAAAAATAAGTGAGTATCCCCGCCTGCATCGAGCATGGCCAATCCGCTCCATAAATCTCATACACCTTCTTCACGCGCGGCAAAATCGAGGCGGTCGCGTAAAGGCCGATGATGGGCGACGCGCGCGACATGCGTTCCGTCCAGCGGTCCTCCAGAATTCGAATCAGCTCATCATCCAGCGCGGCGCTGGGCAACAGATTCATCGCATGGAGGCGGTTCCAGTCCAGCGGCGTGTCGAATGCCAGCACCCGTTCCTGAAAGAGAGACTGCGCTTTTTGTGGGTCGAGCTTGGCGATCTCCTTCAGCGCCGTTTCGCGGATGAACGACGCATTTTGCGCGGGAAGAGCCGAATAAATTTGCGTCAGCATGGCCAGCACGTCCTCCCGCGGAAGCGTCTGGCTCCAGCGAAAGTTTAGCAAGTCATTCGCCAACTCCTGAGGCGGCTCATCCGGCAGCGATGTGAGGTGCAGTGCGCGAATGCGGTCACGATCGGCAACCGGAACGGGCAACAACTCCGACCCGAAATAATATGTGCTGAGATGATCCAGCGAGTGAACCGTCGAAGCGCGTATGTCCGGCGCGCGCCGGTCCAGCGTACCCGCCACAAATTGCCAATCGGCAACGATTTGGTCGCACAACTGCGCTCGCCACTCGGCCACCGCTTCGCGGTCAGCTCCCCGGATTTCTGTCCCTGTCAGTGTCGGATTTTTCTCCGCAACTTGCAGCAGGGCTAGCTCCTGAATCAGGTTCTCATCCACAAGCAGCTTCGTATCACCAATTCGCTCGCGCAATAACGCGATAGCTTCCGCGTGACTGGGCGCCGCGAGTACGGTGGCCAGCGCGATGTCGTCCGATCCGCCATAATTATTTCGATGGGTGTAAAGCGATGCCGCGGCCTTCCGCGCTTTCGGCGTCGCAATTTCAAACAACCGGAAGGCCTCGATCGGCGTGAACCGCGGCGCTTGCTCCTGGTGCGCCCGCGCCACGATTTCATCCACTTCGCGCGATGCAGCCTCCAGGTCCTGCGGCAAAATCCGGAACGTAAGGACATTCTCCGAGGCGATCGCGGGGCCTCCTTCCGCCTTCACCGCAGTCGCAGGCGCCACCGCCGAGTGCGTCACCACATACACCCGGTACCGCCCCGGCTTCAAAAAACGCAAGTAATGCGTCATCTCCACCGAATCAAATTGCGGCGTCACGCCGAGCTTCAACGTCGGGTCGCGCGGCGCAAACAGGTGACTTCCGGAAATCGCGCCGTGAAAATCCCAAAACTCGCGCAGCGGATCGCGGGCATCACCGGAACGGTCCGTGACAAAATTCTCAAGCACCGAACGCTGAGCGCGGTCAAAATACCGCGCCGCCGCAACGTATCTTCCCGGCGCGTCGGCCGTAAATTCATACTTGATCCGGATCGTCTCCCCAATATGGAAGGTGGTTTCCGGCGACTCCAGCGCTATTTTCAGGTGAACGTCCCCAGGATTTTCCGCGAGCTCCCTCTGATGCTGTGCTTCGAACGTGTCACTTGCCTGCGCCTGGAACGTTCCCGCTTTCTGGGCCTGAGAGGCCGGCGGCAGACAGAGAATCCCCAGCAAAATGAAGAATCGTCGATTCATGGAGTTTGTCAATTCCAGTGTAGAGCCACGGCACGTACGCCAAGTCCGCGCCGCCAGCCTCGGTACCCTATGGGTAACGAACTCCCCAGATTTTCCAGAAATTCCGGCCAGCGCGGTGCAAGATGGCCTCATCACATCGTTCTAAGGGCGAGACAAGTTTTTTCGGAGGACCATCATGAGAAGCCAGCCACGGGCTCTTGCATTGCTGGTGTGTGTGCTTGCTCTGCCAGTCGTCTTGATCTGGCAGGCCGCCGCGCAAACAAAAGACGCCTCCAAAAACGACGCCGCGAAAAGCGACGCTTGGATGGCGCCCGCGCTCACCATCTACAATCAGCAATTCGCCGTCGTTCGGAATGGACTCGCGCTCGACCTCAAACCCGGCCAAAACCACATCGAAGTCACCGACATCACCGGCCACCTCGAACCCGATTCCGTATTTTTGCGCTCCCTTGAAGACTCCCGCCATCTGCGCATTCTCGAACAAAACTATCGCAACGACCCCGTCTCCGAGCAAATGTTGCTCTCTCTCTACGAAGGCAAGACCATCGATTTTCTAACGCCCGAAAAAACCACCGTCCAAGGCAAAATCATCCGCAGCGGCTTCGTTCCGCATTCCACCGTCGCCTACGGACAACGCTATTACCAGGCGCAAGCTGTCTATGTCCAGCAAGGCGCCGGCCAGCCCGTCATCGAAGTCAACGGCAAGCTCCAATTCTCCTTGCCCGGCCAGCCCATCTTTCCCGCACTCGCCGATGACACCGTTCTCAAGCCCACGCTCTCCTGGGAACTTGACACCGACAAGCCCGGCAAAGCCAACGCCGAGCTCAGCTACGTCACCGGCGGCATGAACTGGGAGGCGAGCTACAACGTTGTCGCGCCGCCAAAGGGCTCCGAACTCGAACTCGTCGGCTGGGTCACCCTCGACAACCAAAGCGGCAAGACTTTCCGCGACGCGCGCATCAAACTAATGGCCGGCGACGTAAACAAAATTCAGCCAAACAATATGTATGACGCGAGGGACGAAATGGTCGTTACCGGCGCAGCTGGTATAGTCGGTGGCCCGCAAGTCACCGAAAAAGCCTTCGACGAATATCATCTCTACACCCTTGAACGCCCCACCACGCTCCACGACCGCGAAACCAAGCAAGTCGAATTCGTCCGCGCCTCTGGCGTCAAATCCAAAACCGTCTACGTCTACGACGGCTGGAAACTCGATCAAAACTATCGCGGCTGGACGATGGAAAATATCCGCACGCAAGACGCCTTCGGCACCCAATCCAATCCGAAAGTCTGGGTCATGCAGGAATTCAAAAACAGCGCCGAAAATCATCTCGGCATGCCGCTACCGAAAGGCCGCGTCCGCTTCTACCGCCGCGATGACGACGGCCAGCTCGAATTCACCGGCGAAAATGAAATCGATCACACGCCCAAGGACGAACTAATCCGCATCTACACCGGCAACGCCTTCGACCTCACCGGCGAACGCCACCGAGTCGACTACAAACTCAACCAGCAGGCCCGCTGGGTCGACGAATCTTTCGAAATCAAAGTCCGCAACCACAAAACCACCCCGGTCGAAGTCCGCATCGTCGAGCACCTCTACCGCTGGTCCAACTGGGACATCGCCAAAAGCTCCGACCCCTTCAAAAAGGTCGACTCTCAAACCGCCGCCTTCACCGTCCAAATCCCTCCCGACGGCGAAAAAATCCTAACCTACCAGGTCCACTACTCCTGGTAAGCACCGCGATCACCTGAAATCCTTGGGCCATGGTTTATCAGGCCACACCACAACTTGCTGATTCCATTTCCCCGATCTCGCGCTATAATCGCCGCACTCGACACTCTTGTCGACATCGGCGCCTACGCCGAGAAGGAGGTGATCCAGTGAGGTACGGTTTACGTTGAAGTAGTGGAAGAGGCGCTTGTGAAGTTACCGAGCGCCTCTTTCTTTTTTTGTTCGGCCGTTCCCGCTTTTTTTCTTTTGCCACCGTACCGCGAAATGGTAGAATGGGTTCAGGAAGTCTTGTGATTTCTCAGCGCGGCTGAATTTTTGCCGCGTTTTTCATTTTGGGCGGCAGAAGCACAGCCACTCCTGCTTGCGCAGCAACTGTCCTCCCTCACCCTAACGCTTACGATTCACCCTCCGCGCAGGCCACTGTATCGCAGGGCGGAGCCCTGCCGACTTCTGCTCCCTAACCGGCACACGATCGGTTTCGGCTCCTTCCGCGCAATTTGACGGTCGGAATTGGAAAATCAAGGGAAGAATTATGTTAACTATTAACTCGTTTAGAATCAACACTTGCAAGGATCGCCCGCAAGCATTCATTCTAAAAGACTTACAGGAACGGTAAGTCCTTTACATGCAACACTTACAAAAAAGCGGGGGAGGGGGTAGGGGCCATCCACGGTTGTAGGGGAGGGGCTTTTCCCCTCCCGCGCTACAGCCCGAACACATTCCTGACTGTCTACAGTTGGAGAAATCTCAAGAAGAATACCAGCCCACGGAGCGCCGCCAGCAGCTCAGCTTTGCGCTCCCGGCTGTGCTTCGGCAGGCACCTTTGCTGCGGCCAATTCCTTGAGCAGCGCCTTGCCCTTGCGAAACCATGGCCGCTCATAGCGCTGCATGTACCGCGGAAGCGTCCGCTTTTTCGCGAGCAGCTTTTGTGCCCATTCGCGCGCTTCCTCGCGGCGGCCGGCGATCTTGAGGAAATTCGCGTAGTTGTAAAGCGTCTCGGTCGTCGTCGAGAATTGCGCCACGTCAACGTAAAGTTGTCCTGCGCGCTCCAGTTGTCCAGTTTGCGCGTAGGCATCCGCCAGAAGTCCCGCGGCGCGCCAGTAATCGAACTTTCGATCGTTCGCAACCACACGCTCCAGGTCAGGAATTGCCGCCGCGAAATCGCTCAATCCAAGCGAAGCCTGCGCGCGGTAGTAAAATGTGTAAACCGAATCGCTGCGCGCGGCGATCGCATTGGTAAACGCCTCGCGCGCTTTCGCAAACTCTTTCTGATCCTTATAAAGCTCGCCGAGCTCTTCGTAATTCGCGGCCGAAGGGTTATCCAGAATCTGCGTTTCCACGATATGAATGCGGGACTTTCGTCCAAATCCCTGAAACACGCCGCGCAAGAGGCCGAGATCGGGCAGCACTTCCGCCACGATGTACACGCCCGCACCCAGGAAGCCGCCGAAGAAAATCACATAGAACCAGTAATTCTCCGGCCGCCGCCGCACAAAATGAATGATGGCGAGGCCCTGCAGAATAAATCCCCAAGGATAAAAGAGGTGGCTGAGCACAAACATGGACGACCGTCCTGACGATAGCATCGCCGTCTCTTACCCAATCGTCAAACGGAACGTCTCGCCGCGATGAGCGGAAGTAACTGTCCGCCGGGCCAGCGAGCCACTTTCCGATACCGCCACTCACTGCGCGTCAGGGGGTGAAAGTTAACGCTTCGGATTTCGTGGCCGTGGGGGCTTTCTTCCACAATACCCACGAGATCGTGAGCTCGGTTGACCCCTGCTGAAACTGTGCCAGCGAAAATGTCTGACTGACATACACAGGAGGATTCGCGATCCCAATCTTCAATTCGATGTTGCCATTCGCGTCTACAAGACTCGGGTTCACGATCAGAAACCCGCTGAAATTGCCGTTCGCGTCCAGATTGATCCCTCCAGCCGGAACCCAGTTCGCGCCGCTCATTTGCTGGACGCTTACAGCACCGATGTAGACTGTTGTTGCATCGTCGAATTTCAGCGTTCCTGTGACGTTAAGAGATATATCCGATGCCACAGTCAGGTAACCGGTAGAAAACAATTCCGTAGTTCCGCCTGTGCACGAAAAAAGGTCGAGGTAGATTTTCTCGCCGTTCATCGCCGCCGTCGCCGGGGGCGTCGTGTATGTAAACGTCGATGCCACTAGGCCCCACGAAAATTTTCCTGCGATCGTCCACGCACTCCGGCACGGACCTCCCGTGACCGTCACCGTGAATGTCGCCGTTTGGCCCACTGCGACAGTCTGATTCACGAACGCTTGTGAAATCGTCTGCCCTCGCGATGTCGCCGCCATAGTCATCAAAACCGCTGTTAGAACTAAAATTTTCATAAAGCCTCATTTCCTTAGTCTTGTTTCGTCATTTCCTTTTGGAGCTCCCATTTGGCGGTGCCTAGGCAATCTCTGTTGAAAACGCAATCCATCGCCTTGACGCTCGCCCATCGGAAGATTCTTCAAGCGAAGGAAAGAAAGCGGAGTGCGCAGTTTCAAACGCGCTGTTCAGCAACGCTCTATTTCCGTCATGATTTTCCTGCACCTGGGAAGGGTGAGGCAGGGAAGATCGATCTAATGAAAGGGGAGTGCTAGTCTCACACATCACGGCTCAACACAACTATGCGAAAGAGCACAGAAGAAAAGATAGCGGTAACCATCGTTAGGGTTTTCCCATGCGCTACAGATGCGGATGTCAGTCTATTTTGCATAGATTGACGTGGAGTTTTTAATGCGCCTGGGCGCGGAAGCCGGAATTTCGCTGTCTGATGTCCGATGGACCAGTGCGACTGGACACTGGGCCACAATCTCCACCAGGGCTATCCCGCTTTGCTATGATGGGCGGAATGAATCCTATCGCGACATTGGGGCTGGCTCTCGGTGCCGGATTTTCCTCGGGGCTGAATCTCTACGCGACCGTCGCCACGCTCGGTCTGCTGGAACGATTTGGGGTCATCCATCTTCCTCCGTCGCTGCAAGGACTTTCACATCCTTGGGTTCTGGCGATTGCTGTGATTCTCTATGTGCTTGAATTTTTCGCCGACAAGATTCCCTATGTCGATACAGTCTGGGACGCGGTGCACACGTTCATTCGCCCGCCCGCTGCGGCGCTCCTCGCGTTTAGCGCCGCAGGCGCTGCACCCGCGGAATGGCGTTGGGCCGCCGCGCTGCTCGCTGGAGGAGTCGCGCTAACGTCTCACAGCACCAAAGCCAGCGCTCGCGCCGCCGTCAACACCACGCCGGAGCCCTTCAGCAATTGGGCATTGAGTTTCGGAGAAGACGTTTTAGCCGTGTGGCTGACCTGGATGGCGACGGCGCATCCCGTCGCAACGACGGTCATTGTCGTCGCACTCGTCGCGCTGTCCGTGTTCCTGCTCTTTCATCTTTTCCGGTTTGCGCGCCGCGCCGTTCAGAAGCTGTTCGCAACGTAAAAGGATGTGGAGTGCGGCGGCTTTGCTGCCGCTTTTCTCACGGAGGCGCGCGTCGCTACCGTTGCCGAGGCTGGATAAAAGCAAAAGCTACTTAACGTAAGTCGCGAGCCAATCGAGAAATGTCTTGTACCAAAACCTGCTGTTCTGCGGCTTGAGAATCCAGTGGCCTTCGTCCGGAAAAACCACGAGCTTTGACGGCACGCCCTGCCGCTGCAACGTATTGAAAAATTCCAGCGACTGCGTGTATGGCACACGATAGTCGCGTTCGCCGGCAATCACCAGCGTTGGCGTTTTGAATTTCGCCAGGTCGGCTGCGTAGGTCATCGGCGCCCATTTGCGGTAACTCTCCGGATTCGTCCATGGCATGCCCTGCATGTCGTGCTCTTCAAACCAAAGCTCTTCCGTGGCGTACATCGAGTTCTTATCGTAAATCCCGGCATGGCTGATGATTGCTTTGAACCGGCCTGTGTGAGTTGCGATCCAGTCCGCCATGTAGCCGCCGAACGATCCGCCGGCTGCCGCCATGCGCGTTCCGTCAATGTAGGAATATTTTTTCAGAGCGTAATCGACGCCATCCATCACGTCGACGTAAGCTTTGCCGCCCCAGTCATTCGTGATTTCATCGGTGAATTTCTGGCCGTAGCCGGTCGAGCCGCGGCGATTGATCATCAGCGTCACATATCCGGCTGCGGAAAAAACTTGCGCGTTCCAGCGGTAGCCCCAAGCGTTCGACCACATCGTCTGCGGGCCGCCATGCAGCAGCACGAGCAGCGGATACTTTTTCGAGGCGTCAAAATCCGGCGGCCGGATCATCATCGCTTGCACTTTCGTTCCGGCGGCGCCCTCGAACCAGAACGTTTCCGCATCGTTCATTTTCAGCGAAGCAAGAATGGAATCGTTCTGATGCGTAAGCTGCCGTACGCCGCTTCCATCGCTCGATGAGGCAAAAATCTCAGCCGGCTTCGAGAGGCTCGTCCGCTCAAAGACCAGCGTCTTGCCATCGCTGCTCAAGGAAATGGACAGATTGTAACTATTCGCGATCAGTTTCTTCGGCGTGTCTCCCGCGCGCGGCGCCATCGCATAGATCGGCTGCAGCGTTTCGTCTTCCGCAGTGAAATAGATCGTTTTGCTGTCCGGCGACCAGGTCAGTTCGTTGGCGCTGCGATCGAACGACTCGGACAAATTCTCGTTCTTGCCGGTTGCGCGATCGTAGAGCATCACGCGCCAGCGGTCGGACTCGTATTCCGGCGTCAACTGCGCGTGGTACGCGATGTACTTCCCATCGGGAGAATACGCCGGCCCGCCATCAAATCCCGTCTGTGTCGTGATTTGCTTCACCGCGCCGCCCGCAACGGGCACAACAAACAGATCTCCATTCGTGCTGATGGCCTCGACGGGATCAGTCACCGCCGTAAAGCAGATTTCTTTCGAGTCCGGCGAAAAATTCAAATCGCCCGGGCCACCGCGCTCATCGGGCGGCACGTCATAATTTGCGCCAGCTGTGAGATCTCGCGGAGCCGCGCTGCCATCCACCGGAACGACGAACAGATGGCTGCGCTTGCCATCGTTCCAGTGCGTCCAGTGCCGGTACAAAAGGTGTTCCGCGACGTGGGCCTTCACTTTGTCTTTTTCTTTCTCCGCATCGCGCTTGCTGTTGCAAGCGTCGTCTTTGCAGTCCGGATATACGCCGGACGTAAACGCAATCGTCTTCCCATCCGGTGACCATTTCACGATGTCCGCCCCCGTTGAAAGGCTCGTCAACGGTTTCGCTTCGCCTCCCTCCATCGAGAGCAGATACACCTGCGAGTCGCCGCTCCGTGCGGACAAAAACGCAATCATCTTTCCGTCCGGCGACCATACCGGCGACGAGTCGTGACCGCTCTGCGTCAGTTGCAGCGCCGCGCCGCCTGCTGTCGGCACGATCCAGATGTTGCTGACGCCGCGATTCGCATCCATATCCGGCGTGGACACTGTGTACGCCACCCATTTGCCATCGGGCGAAACTTGCGCCTCGCCCACGCGATGCATCTGGATCATGTCGTCAAATGTGATTGCATGTTTCGAGGAATCTTGCGCGTTCGATTTGGACGGGCTGGCGAGCAGCGCCACAGCGGACAAACTGCACCACAGAATGGACCGTTTCATAGCACTTCCTCCGGCAACCCTTTGCAGCATTTTCTTGCAATGACGTACGGCGGGTTTCTTTTCCCCTGCGCGGAACTCCGGATGATGTCACGATTTCCGGGCTATTCCAAGCGCGCAGCTTCAAGAAGAGAGTGGGTTACATGCGCGAGCTCACTCGCACCACCCCGCCAGTCGTCAATTGCCTCCGGGCTTCGGCGATGCCACCGGAGGAGCTTTCATCTTTGCAATGTCGCCCAGCAGGTCGGGGCGACCGCTAATGCGTTCCAGATGCGGATAGCGCTCGCCCTCGTGGTAGTCGACGTGGATGGTCTGGAAAAAATCTTCGTTCTCGACCAGCAGTTCAATCGGATCATGCCCGCTCGTCGCTTGCCGGATTGCGGCATGGAGATCGTCGGGACTCCATCGCCGGCCATTCACGGCCACCAGCTTCATGCCCGGAGCGAGTCCGGCCAGCGCCGCGGGCGATCCTGGAATCACGTCGCTCACTTCGTCGCCGCCCTCGCCGCCCGTGTCGCGCACAATAAATCCCAGCGAAAACTGCACATCCGTCAGGTGCATGGCGATTTCGCCCGCCGCCCGGCTTTCGTTTGGCGTGTCGTTGTAGACCAGTTTCCATCCGCTATTCTCCAGCCCACCCAGAGGCGCTCCCGGGCCATGCGACTTCACGCGCTGCATGAAAAATCCTCGCCAATCGTAAGGCGTGATGTCCTGCATTGCCGCGACAACATCGTCAAACTTGTACGGCACAATTATCGGCCCCGTGTTTTCTCCGCCCTCGAACTTCCTGCAAAAATCATCCAGAGATTTTTTCCCCTTCGATTCCTGCCGAAGAATGGTGTCGGCTTCCAGCCAAATAAGCGTGCCTTCGTCGTAATAATCCGTGTCGCGCCTCCACGCTTTGTATTCCTCCGGCGAGCCATACAGTAATTGCGCCGAGACCGCAGTGTCTTCCAGGTCGCGCCACGAACGCCCCTTGCGCTGATCCAGGTACGCAGCAACCCAAGCGAGGTTCTCGCGCAATCGTTCCGGTGTCCAGCTTCCAATCCGCGCGGAGAGGATTGTGCCGTAATACTGCGTCATGCCTTCGTAGACCCAAAGCAATTCGCCCTTCATGGGCTCCTGATAATTGGGAGTCGCCAGACCGGCTGGGCGACGGTATTTTCCGTTCCACGAATGCGTGAACTCATGCGGCAGAAGATCGGTCATGGCGTCGGAAATGTTCGGATCCTGGAACGTGCGCGCGGGCACGCGATTGTCGCTCGATTCGTGGTGCTCGACGCCATCGGTTTCCACGTTGTCGCTTTCGGTCAACAGGAAATCGTAATGGCGGTAATGACGCGCGCCGAAAAGTGCTCCCGTTTCCGCGACCAGCTGGCGCCATTCTTGAATCGTTTCCGGAGTGAGTTCCAGTCCAGATTCCGTTTCTGCGGCGATGTGAATGTGGTGCTCCGGTTTTTGGCCAGGAGACAAATCGATCACGCGCATGTGCGCGCCGGTCAAGACCGGCGAATCGACGAGCGTCGTCAGGCTTGCGGGTTGAAACTCGATGGCTCCGCTGGACTCGCTCGCTATCGGCAGAGCCGTTCCGTATTTCCATCCCGAAGGCACTTGCAGACTTGCGACGTATGTCAGGTCGTCGCTCTTCGCGCCTTGCGGATAAAGGAGCACGGTGTACCAGTTCAGAAGAGCCAGTTGGGCGGTCGCCGAGGGATTTTCGCGGCCAGAGCTGGGACCAACTGGCGAAACGTAGTCCAGAGAAACTTCGAGTTCGTTGACGCTTGGAGGAACCTGGCAGTGAAACGCGAACATATCGACATCGTCGCGCCGCCATTCGATTTCCTTGCCTGCCGCGCGAAATTGCAATCCCGTGAGATTGAGGATTGGCCCGACGGGAGAATGCTCGCCGGGAATCCATTTCGGATACACGAGCGTGAACGCGCCTGGCGTCACAGGGAACTCCAGCTTCGCGTGGAAGATGTGTTTTGTGGCCTCGCGCAAATCCACGCTGAGGCGCACCGGCTTTCGCGCCTCCTGCGCATGCAGAGGAACTACGAACGCTAGCAGCGGAACAATCGTGAACAGAATCCAGCGTGAGGCGCGCTTTGGCATGAATGGGTTCTCCCGAACGTTGACTTCCGATCGGAATAATTGTTGCACACGGAAGGAAGCTCAGAAAGCCTGGGCGTGCTGCGACTTTCGCCGCGGTCTTCAGCGGATGGAGTGTGCGAGTCTGTTACAATCGCTGAACTGGCACGCATGTCAAACGACGCCGCTCTTTTCCCGCGCAATTTCAAGAGGAAGTTGCCTGTCGCCGTTCGCGGCGAAGGATGTTGGATTTTTTCGGAGGACGGGCACAAATATCTGGACACGGCGGGGCAGGCGGCGGTCGTCAATATCGGCCACGGCGTTCCGGAAATTGGGCGCGCGATGGCCGAGCAGTCTTCGCAGTTGGCCTTTGCGCACACCACGCAGTTTCATTCCGCGCCGGCGGAAAAGCTTGCCGCGCGGTTGTTGGCGCTGGCTCCGCCTAATTTCAGGAATGGCCGCGTTTACTTCACATCGGGCGGTTCCGAGGCGACGGAAACGGCGCTCAAGCTGGTCCGGCAGTATCATTTGGAAAAAGGAGCGGCCGCGCGGTATCGCGTTTTGTCGCGACGGCAGAGTTATCACGGAAGCACGCTTGGCGCGATGATTGTAAGCGGCAACCTTGCTCGGCGCTTGCCGTACGGGCCGATGCTTGCGGAGTGGGGCCATATCGCTCCGTGCTTCTGCTATCACTGCCCATTCGAAAAAACATTTCCGCAGTGTGAGCTGGCGTGCGCCGAAGAATTGGGCTGGTTGCTGGACTCCGGCGATTTGGCCTCCGCCGCCGCGTTCATTTTCGAGCCAGTTGTTGGTGCGACGCTTGGCGCGGCCGTGCCGCCGGAAGGCTACGCGGCACGCATCGCCGAGATTTGCCGCAAGCGCGGAATTCTGCTGATTGCAGATGAAGTGATGACTGGAATCGGCCGCACGGGGAAGCCGTTCGCAGTGCAGCACTGGGGAGTTGAGCCGGACATTATTTTAACGGGGAAGGGGATTGCCAGTGGCTACGCGCCGCTCGGGGCCGTGCTCGTCGCGGCGAATGTCGTCGAAGCGTTTGAAAAAGGATCTGGTGCGTTCAAGCACGGATTTACATACCAAGCGCATCCGGTGGCAACCGCGGCGGGCAACGCCGTGCTCGACTACATTGAGACGCATAATTTATTCGAGTGTGTCGCTCCTGCAGCCGTGTCGCTGCGCAAGGCTCTCGAGCCGCTTCGGTCGCATCGCCACGTCAGTGATATTCGCGGGCTCGGTCTCCTTGTGGGCATCGAGTTCCAGCGAGACAAGGCGGCGTTCGAGCCGTTCGATCCTTTTCAGGGCGTTGCCGACCAAATTCGCGCGGCTGCGATGGACGCAGGCGTTCTGACTTATCCGACGCAAGGGTGCGTGGACGGCATGCGCGGCGATCATATTCTGCTTGCGCCGCCGTTTATCATTACGCCGGAGGAATCGACGCTTATCGGCAAGGCGCTGGCATCCGCCCTCGCGAAAGTATTTCCTGACTAACGTGCCGGGTTTTTTTGATTCTAGCGTAGTCTGTTGGTTGGTTGCGCGGAGGGGATCATTTGAGAATGCGGCAGCTTTCTTTGAAATTAGCAGTTCTGCTTTGCGTGAGCATCTTGAGTACTTCTCCGCTCGCGGCGCAGGATACGCCCGCTGTTAAACCGCGCGCACGCGACCTCGGCGTGCTGTTCGATGGCACTCCGGGCCCGCTGAATGCAATCACCGATGTTGGCGGGGTCACTGTGGGGCACACGACGATTATTTCTGGCGAAGGAAAATTACAAGTGGGCAAAGGGCCGGTGCGCACGGGAGTGACGGCAGTGCTGCCGCGGGGAAAAGACACGATGTCGAATCCCGTGTTTGCGGGATGGTGGTCACTGAATGGCAATGGTGAGATGACGGGGACAACCTGGGTGGAAGAATCGGGATTTCTGGAAGGGCCGGTGATGATTACGAACACGCACAGCGTGGGCGTGGTGCGCGACGCGGTGATTCAGTGGCGGGTGAATCATGGGCAGCCCGATCCGACAGGGTATTGGTGGTCGCTGCCGGTGGTTGCGGAAACGTGGGACGGGTGGTTGAACGACATCAACGGATTTCATGTGAAGCCGGAAGACGCGTTTCATGCGATTGATTCGGCGCACAGCGGGCCCGTCGAGGAAGGGAATGTGGGCGGCGGTACGGGAATGATTTGTAATGAGTTCAAAGGGGGGATTGGGACTTCTTCTCGCAAGTTTGAAATTAAAGGCGCGAGTTATACCGTCGGCGTTTTGGTGCAGTGCAATTATGGCAGGAGGCCGAACCTGCGGATCGCGGGAGTGCCCGTTGGCCTGGAAATTCCGGAGAGTGCCGCGTACAGTTCCGCTTCGTTTGGCGAGCTTGAACGCGGATCGATCATCGTTATCGTCGCCACGGATGCGCCGCTAGTGGCGCATCAACTGAAGCGGCTGGCGCGGCGCGTGTCGCTAGGTCTCGGCCGTGATGGAAGCACGTCGGGAAATGGGTCGGGAGATATTTTCATCGCGTTTTCGACGGCGAATTCCGGAGCGGCGGGAGCAGAGCATGTCGTCGACCTTAAGATGTTGCCGAACGATTTGCTGGAGCAAGTGTTTGCCTCGACGGTGCAAGCCACGGAGGAGGCGGTGATCAACGCGATGGTCGCCGCGGAAACCATGACGGGGATTGAAAATCACAAGGTGATCGCGCTGCCGCACGACCGCTTGCGGGAAGTTCTGAAGAAATACAACAGACTATCGCAATGAGGAAATGGCTTCAGCGATTGCGGGGCACTGCGCAATACGAATCCATGCGAGCGCTTCTGTTTTTCTGCGGAGCATTTCTTTTTTGCGCATGTTCTTCACATCCGCCTCCCTCGCTTGCCATAACCCACGTCACACTGATTGACGCTACCGGCGCCGCTCCCCAGACCGACATGACAGTTTTTCTTGCCGATGAGCAGATCGCGGCCATCGGGCCATCAAAAGCCGTGTTCATCCCCAGGAAAACGAAGACTCTGGACGCTACGGGAAAATTTTTGATCCCCGGGCTTGTCGACATGCATGTGCATCTCACCGGGGCTGGTGAGCCGACCGGCAGCCGCGAATTTATTCTTCCGCTGCTACTGGCGAACGGAATCACGACGGCTCGTGACATGGGAGGCGATCTCGATTCTCTTCTGAAGCTGCGGCAGGAAATCGAGAGCGGCAAGTTGCAGGCGCCGCGCATATTCTTTGCTGGACCTTACCTGGATGGACAGCCGCCGTTTTTCCAGCCGTCACTAGTGGTGACCAATCCGGCGGAAGCTGCGGAAGATGTGCACTCGTTGATGTCGCGCGGGACGGATTTCATCAAGGTGCAATCGAATCTCAGCCGCGAAGCCTATTTTGCGATCGCGGATGTCTGCCGGCGGGAGCATGTCACTTATGTGGGGCACGTTCCGGATCGTGTCACGGCGGCGGAGGCTTCCGATGCGGGGCAGAAAAGTATCGAGCACCTCACTTGCGTTTTGCGCGGATGTTCGAGGGACGAGCAATCGCTCATCCGAAAAGAGTTCGCAGCGGCTCCCAAGAAGGCAACCATTGGACAATCGCAGCATCGCGAGCTCGGCTGGCAACGAGAACTGTTGGAGAGCTATTCGGAGGAACGAGCTGACGCGCTGCTTGCAAAATTCATCCGCAACCGAACGTGGCAAGTGCCGACATTGATCCTTCTCCGCAACGACGCGTTTCCCACGCCGGAGACCGATCCATCGCGCGATCCCCGCCGGAAGTATATTCCGCTCCAGGTTTTGGCGAATTGGGAGAAAGGCGCGCAGGAGCGCGATAAAGGGGCTACACCTGCGGAATATGTTCTGCGTGGGGATTTAATGCAGGCTTCGCTCCGAATCGTCGGCAAAATGAACGCGGCGGGCGTTCACCTTATGGCGGGCACCGACATTACGGCACCATTTGTTTTTCCGGGTTCGGGCTTGCATGAAGAACTTGCGCTTTTAGTGCAGGCAGGACTTACGCCGATGCAAACGCTGCAAGCGGCAACAAAGGGCCCGGCTGAATTTTTGGGGAAGCAACAAACGCAGGGAACGATAGAACAGGGCAAGATCGCGGATCTGGTTTTGCTGGACGCGGATCCGCTGGCCGACATTCACAACACGCAGAAAATTAACGCGGTGATCCTTCGCGGGAAACGGCTGGACCGGAAATTTCTGGATGAGCTTTTAGCAAAGGAAGAAAATTTCGCGAAGGCTCACTGACAAGGGTTTAAGTTGCGAAGGCGGCAGTTTTTCTGGCGGGATTGAAAAACGGGAGGGCGACTACTTTTGCGGAAACGGTGTGGCGAACGGCTTCGACGGTCATTTCGATGTTGAGCGTGGCACCGACGGAGGATTGGTCACGGTTGACGCAAGCGAGGGCGAGCATCTTTTTTAGAGTTGGCGACCATGTCGTCGAGGTGGCTTTTCCGATTTGCTTGCCGCTGCGGTAGACGGGAACGGCTACGCGAGAGGCGGTGCTGGGAACCTGGGGAGCCATACCCAATTTGTCGTAGAGTGCTTCCACTTCGTTCCAATTAATTTCCAGGCCGACCAGGGCGCGCTCCGGACCGCCATTCTTTTTTTCGCGGACAAGAGCTTCGCGACCGACGAAATTGTCTTTCTTCAAATCCACCAATTTGCCGAGGCCGATTTCCGCCGGGGAATATTTCTGCGAGGCGATGAGGGCTTTCTTGCTGGACGTGTAGTCCACTTCGATCAAGATGAGCCCGGCTTCGATTCTGGCGATATCGAGCGCAATCATTCCAGCAGGATGGATGTCGAAGGCTTTGCCCTTTTTGATGAGTTCGTCCCAGACTTTTCCGGCGTTTTTCCAGGGCATCCAGATTTCAAAGCCAAGATCGCCGGTGTAGCCGGTGCGCGAAATGTCGACGGAAACGCCGGCGATTTGTCCGCGCGTGACGCGGAAATATTTCAGCTCGGCAACGTTGGCGTCGGTTATAGCTCGCAATAGCTTCGCCGAAGTTGGGCCTTGCAGGGCCAGTGCCGCAACTTCCTCGGAAATGTCCTCGATCTTGACGTCGAGCGCGAGAGCGTTTTGCTGAAACCAGCGCAGGCTGGGGTCGGCAGCGGTCCAGCGATATTCGTTTTCGCCGAGGCGGGTGATGGTGCCGTCGTCGATCACTTTACCGTCCGGGTCGCACCAGCAGCAGTAGATGACCTGATCGACGGCGACTTTGTTGATGTCGCGGGAGATGACACGATTCACGAAGCGAGTGGCGTCGGATCCAGTGATGCGGTATTTGAAGAGCGGCGAAATATCGATGAGCGCGGCGGAATTGCGGATGGCGTTGTACTCGTGCTCGTGGTGCATTTCGTAGACGCTGACGGTGTAATAGCCGGACCATTCGCGGTAGTTCAGGCTCTCGCAGAGGGCGAGCGTCTGTTTGTGAAAGGCGGTTCCGACGGGCACGAGGCCTCCGAGATTCTTGCGCGAAGAGCGCGGCAAGGGCGAAGACGGATTATAGGTGTGAAGATTGCGGGCTAGCAAGCGGTGTGAATAGACGTGACGCGATAAACACGAAGGTTTGCGAAATGCCGCGCTAGCGTGGGCGAAACGACCCAGATAGAATGAGGAGCACCAACGCGGATTAAGGCGGAATCAAAATGCCAGGGAACGGATCGACTCAAGCAAAAGTACTCAGACTCGATGCGAAGGATAACGTGCTGGTGGCGCTCGCCGATTTGCGGAAGGGCGAAAGCGTGAGCTACCTGGGGAACGAGTACATTTTACTGTCCGATGTGCCTGCCAAACACAAATTTGTTACGCAAGATGTGAGCGCAGGCGGCGACATAATTATGTATGGAGTTTTGGTGGGGCACGCGCTGGAGAGCCTGCGGCGCGGCGAGCTGCTTTCGACACGGAGCATCCGGCATGCGGCTGCCTCTTTTCAGGAAAGAGAAAACGGCGGGGCGCGGTGGACTCCGCCGAATGTTTCGGCATGGGCGAACAAAACGTTTCTTGGATATCACAGAGACGATGGACAGGTGGGCTCGAGGAATTACTGGCTGGTGCTGCCGCTGGTGTTTTGCGAAAACCGTAATCTTGCGGTTTTGAAGCAGGCGTTTGAGGAGGAATTGGGATTTGCGGCGCCGCAAATTTATCGAAGCCAGGTGGCGGAGCTGGCGCGGCTTTACCGGGAAGGGAAGACGGAGGACCTAAAACGCGCTGCATTTGGGGAGATGCAGCGGGCGAGCGCATCGCCGAAAGTTTTTCGTAACCTCGACGGGATTAAGTTCTTGCTGCATGAAGCGGGATGCGGCGGGACGCATGAAGATGCGAGGAATCTCTGCGGGCTGCTGGCGGGCTACATTCACCACCCGAATGTGGCGGGCGCAACGGTTTTGAGTCTTGGGTGCCAGCATGCGCAAGTGCCGATGTTGCTGGAGGAAATCAAGAAGCGTGATCCGAAATTCAAGAAGCCGGTGTTGATTTTCGAGCAGCAGAAGAGCGCGTCCGAAGCGGCGATGATGAGCAGGGCCATCCGCGAGACGTTTCTGGGGATGGTGGAGGCGGACAAAATCACGCGGCAGGCGGCGCCGCTCTCGAAATTAACGCTTGGACTGCAATGCGGAGGGTCGGATGGTTTTTCCGGGCTGTCGGCGAATCCGGCTATTGGGCACGTCTCCGATATCATTGCGGCGCTTGGGGGGATCAGCATACTTTCGGAGTTTCCGGAGTTGTGCGGTGTGGAGCAGCAACTGATCGATCGCTGCACGCGCAAAGAAGTGGCGGAACGGTTTGCGCAGTTGATGCGCGATTATGCGGCGCGAGCGAAGGCGGTGCGTGCCAGCTTTGAGATGAATCCCTCGCCGGGAAATATTCGGGACGGATTGCTGACGGATGCAATGAAATCGGCGGGGGCGGCCAAAAAAGGCGGAACGTCTCCCGTGACCGCCGCGGTGGATTATCCGGAATATTGCACGGAGCCGGGATTGAATTTGCAGTGTACGCCGGGGAGCGACGTGGAATCCGTCTCGGCGCAAGTGGGAGCCGGTGCGAATGTAATTTTGTTTACAACCGGATTGGGCACGCCAACGGGAAATCCGATTGCGCCGGTCGTAAAAATTGCCACCAATTCGAATCTCGCGCAGCGGATGTCCGACATCATCGACATCGATACCGGCGGGATCATCACTGGAGAGACCAGTATCGAGCAAATGGGTGAAGCGATTTTAGAGCGTGTGATTCAGGTCGTCAGCGGGGAGGCGCGCACGAAGGCGGAGCTGCTGGCGCAGGACGATTTTATTCCGTGGAAGCGGGGAGTTTCTCTGTGAAGAAAGATTGGACGCATTGATGAAAGCTCTGCTGCTTTCAAAATACAAACAACTAGAGATTGCGGATGTGCCGGAACCGAAGCCGGGGCGCGAGGAAGTGCTCGTGAGAGTAGCGGCTTGCGGGATTTGCGGAAGCGACGTGCATGGGTACGACGGGTCGTCGGGGCGGCGCATTCCGCCGATAGTGATGGGGCATGAAGCCGCGGGAACGATCGCGGCGGTCGGCGATGGCGTGACGGGATTTGCGGAAGGCGATCGGGTTACGTTTGACTCGACGATATTTTGCGGCACGTGCAGCAACTGCCGGCGTGGCGATGTGAATCTCTGCGACAACCGGCAGGTTTTGGGCGTATCTTGCGGAGAGTTTCGGCGTGAAGGAGCGTTTGCAGAGTACGTTGCTGTTCCTTCGCGAATACTGTACCGATTGCCGGAAAAACTCTCGTTTGCGGAAGCGGCGATGCTGGAGGCGGTATCGGTGGCCCTGCACGGAGTTTCGCTGGCGGAGATTTCCGAAGGCAGCACGGCTTTGGTTTTGGGCGCGGGAATGATCGGGTTGCTCACGGTGCAGGCTTTGCGCGCGGCGGGATGTTCGACGGTGTTCGTCGCGGATTTGGACAGCACTCGGCTTAAGCTGGCGCAGAAGGTTGGTGCGACGGCGGTACTGTCATCGGGCGGCGATGTCGTCGAGCAGGTGATGCAGCTGACCGGCGACGTGGGCGTTGATGTGGTGATTGAAGCCGTTGGAAGAAACGAAACAGTGAAGGCTTCGATTGAGAGCGTTCGCAAAGGCGGGACGGTCGTACTGGTTGGGAATATTTCGCCGGAAGTGACGCTGCCCCTGCAGAAAGTCGTGACCCGGCAGATTCGGCTGCAAGGATCGTGCGCGTCGTCCGGGGAGTATCCGAGGGCGATCGAGCTTTTGGCTAGCGGCGCGATTCAAGTGGCGCCGTTGATTACGGCGATTGCGCCGTTAGAGGAAGGTCCGCGTTGGTTCGAACGGCTCTACGCGCGGGAACCCAATTTGATGAAGGTGATTCTTACGCCGGAGACGGTTTCGTGAGCGGCGGGTTGTTCGATCTCAGCGGGCGGGTCGCGCTAGTTACAGGAACCAGCAGGGGACTTGGGCAATACATGGCGCGCGCGCTGGCGAAAGCTGGCGCGGATCTCGTGATCACCAGCCGCGATATTGGCCGATTGGGGCCGTTTGAAGCGGAGATCAAAGCGCTGGGCCGGCGCACTTTTTCCGCGGAGCTCGATGTCCGCAACCAGGAAAGCATTGAGAAAACGGTGGCGGCCGCCGAAGCGGCGTTTGGCCATCTGGATATTCTTGTGAACAACGCGGGATGTAACGTGCGCAAGCCGGCGCTCGATGTGACCTGGGACGACTGGAATCTGATTCTTGAGACAAATCTTCGCGGCAGTTTTTTTGTGGCACAGGCGGTGGCACGGGGGATGATCGCCCGGCGGTATGGGCGCATCATTAACATTGGCTCTGTCACGACTGTTGCCGGTTACGCGGGACTCGCGCCTTACGGAGCGAGCCGCGGAGGCGTGAAACAATTGACGATGAGTTTGGCGGACGACTGGGGCAAGCATGGCGTAACGGTGAACTGCCTTGCGCCTGGATGGTTTCGCACCGAACAGAATAAGGTTCTCTACGAGAACAAAGAATGGGTCGAGTACCTTTGCGACCGTATCCCCGTAAAACGTCCAGGGCAGCCGCAGGATTTGGACGCGGCCGTCGTATTTCTGGCGGCAGAATCCAGCCGGTACATAACGGGGCAAACGCTGCTGGTGGACGGCGGAATTTCGACTGGGGCTACCAGGGCATTGGTTGAAAGTGCGAAGACTCCGCCAGCCTGACTTCGCGACTCAAGCGGGCTCCGGCACGGGTTCCATTTTCCCCAGCAGAAAAATATAACCGGCGATGCTGATAAGAAGAATGAGCGTGGCGGCGACAAAAGCCCACGCAAAGGAATGCGTGATTTGCACAACGTAGCCGGTGACGATCGGCGCGGCGATAGCCGCAAGCTGATTGCTGAAATTCAAGATTCCGCCGACAGTGCCGACGCTTTCTTTCGGGGCGATCAGCGAGGGGATGGACCATCCCACCGGCGATGCGGCTGACAATCCTCCAATGGAAATGCTGATCCAGAGGAGCGCGCCGGCAGCGGTCTCCGCGCTGGCAGCACCGAGGATACCGAGGCCAAGGGCTGTTCCCCCGATGAGGACGGCTTGACGTACGCGAACGGCGTTCCAACCACGCTGGATCAACAAATCGACAAGCCATCCTCCAACGATTAGATCCGTCAGCGTCGCAAACAGCCACGGCACGCTGGTGTAGACGACGGAGTGAAGCAAATCCACATGATGAGCCGCCAAGAAGTAGGATGGCAGCCAGGTCAGGAGCAAGTAAAAGGTGTAGTTGTAGCCAAAAAAGCCCAGCGCGAGGCCGCAAACTCTGCGTTGCCGGAGGAGATACCAGAGCGGCGCTCCTTTGGCGGATTTCGCCTGGTCCTCAGGTTGCGCGCCGCCTTTCGCGATGAATTGGCGCTCGGCAGCGGAAAGCCCCTTGTCTTCGCTCGGGTTTCGGTAGAACGCGTAGAACAAAACGAAAAACAGGATGCTGATGAATCCGGTGGCCGCGAAACTCCATCGCCAGCCAAAGCGCAGGAGGAGGACGCCGAGCAGGGGAACGCCGATGGCGGAAGAAAGTTTGGCCATCGAATCGAAGATGGCGGTAGCGAGGCTGCGCTCTTGTTTGGGAAACCAGTAGCCGACCGCTTTGGAATTTGCGGGGAAAGTAGGCGCTTCTCCGATTCCCAGAAGCAGGCGCGCGGCGAGGAAACCGCCGATGCCAGTGGAGATAGCAGCCCCAAAAGAAGCTACCGCCCAGAGAATCGTGCTGATACGGCCGACGCGGCGAACACCGAACTTGTCCAGCAACAAGCCGGAGGGCAGTTGGAGCGCCGCGTAGGTCCAGTTATAAGCGCTGGATAAGTAACCGAATGTCACGGCGGAGATACCGAAGGCGGCGTTGAGGGCGTCCTTCGAGACGGAGAGGTTTACGCGGTCGAAATAGTTAACCAGGACTCCGAAACCAAGGAGACATGCGATCGCCCATCTGCGGCGGGGCACGCGATCCGTTTCAGAAAATGTGGGATTCAACGCGGGTGGCATGGAGATTTTTTCGTTAGCCTTCACTCACGCAACTATCCTGGCGTTCGCTATTTTTCGCCGCGCAGAGTATCCCATAAGCGGGGAGAAATAGCGGCGTCCTTTCACGAACGGCGGACACAAAGCCAGCCGCACAATTAACTTACGGTGCGCCCAACCCGATGTCGCTTAACCAGGCTTGCATGCTTGCCCGGTTTAGCCGCTCGCAGTAGACTACGCCGTCTTCCCTACAGGCGGGTTTTACAGAGTAGAGACAAATTTGCTTTCACAACGGACAATCCAATGAATGCACTTTCGACTCGTCGCGATTTTCTACGCACTACGGCGGCTGCCGGCGCCGGAATTTTGCTTTCGCATCCGGTTAGAGGCGCGAAAACTAAATCGGTTCTGCTGTTCACGAAATCATCGGGCTTCGAACATGCCGTGATCAAAGTGACAGACGGCAAACCAAGCATTGTCGAAAACGCTTTGCGGGATATGTCCGCGAAGCATGGCTTTCAACTTACAGCTTCCAAAGACGGCCGCATTTTTGATTCAAAGGAGTTTCACGAGTACGCCGGCGTCGTCTTCTTCACCACCGGCGTGCTCACTGAGGAAGGCACGGACAAAAATCCGCCCATGTCCGTGCAGGGCAAGCAGGCGTTTCTGGACGCCGTGCACGGGGGAATGGGTTTTGTTGGAATCCACGCGGCCACCGACACGTTTCACACGCAGCCCGATCCGCAGGATCTTTCCAACCGCTACGTGGCGCACGGCGAACAGTCCGACCCATATCTCCGGATGATCGGCGGGGAATTCATCATTCACGGGCAGAGCAACGATCCGCGGCTGCAAACGGCAAATGTAATTATCGACGATCCGAAATTCCCCGGCTTGGAAGGTGTTTCTTCTCCAGTGAGCGTGATGGACGAATGGTACTCGATGAAGGACTTTGCTCCCGACCTGCACGTGATTTGCACGCTGGATACGTCGACGATGAATGGCCTCGCGTACAAGCGGGCTCCCTATCCAGTCGTTTGGGCGCGGATGCACGGCAGCGGACGGGTTTTCTACACTGCCATCGGTGACCGGCCGGAAAACTGGCAAAACCAGTTTCACTTGAATTTGCTTGCCGGCGGGATTCGCTGGGCCATAGGCGATGCGAAGGCTTCCGTGCCTCCGAACCTCAAGACCGCGGCCCCGGGCTACGCCGAGATTCCGCCACCGTATCCTCCTCGAGCGAAATAGCAGGCCGGTTTATGAGCGCGGTCATTCCGGGCTGATGGCTTCCGCCACGGGGATCGCCGCCCTGGGAACGATGGAGTGCTCGAGTTCGGAAGTTGACTCCACGAATCGCGTCAGGTGCAAGTCGATGGGCGTCACTTCGAAGGGGATTTTCTCGCGCGGCGAGATCGGCCCCATCTGGTGCGTCTCGATCAGGCTTACGTTATCGTTCCATGCATTTACCTTGATTCGCGACCCCATGGGCAGCGCGCTCAATTGCTGCAAATTGGCCGGAGCGAGTGCAGGAGCCATCTGAAGCAGCTGCGAAGTGAAGTAGACTTGATTCCCCAACCGCGCGCTGATCAGCTGCTTCAATGCGGATTTTTGAGATTGCAATTGCGAGAGAAACAGGCCCACGTTGGCGAGTTTGTCTCCGTAAGGAGATTTTTTCAGCATCTCCACGGCCCTCTCGCTATTTTTTTTGGCTTCTTCCGGCTTGTCGAGGAAGGACAGCTTCTTCAAAGCTTCCGTGGGGGATAAGCGGACGATATCGCTGAATCCGTACTGATCTTGCGCCGGCTTCGGAACCATCGCGTCGGCAATTTCGAAGGCCAAGAGCGCCGCAAGGGTCTCCTCGTTCGGCACGACATCGATCAATCCGCGGCTTAGCACGATGGTGTTCTGCATCGAGAACATTTCGAGGTCACTGGTCATCAGCACCCGGCAGCGGATTTCGATTCTGCTGTCAATGTTATTGGTCACCATCAAGTTGTTGACGATCGTGTTCAACACTTTCTCAACGTTGCCTTCGGGCGCGACTAATCCCACGCGCTCCAGAACTTCCATAACGTTTTTTTCGGATAGCTCTCTCCACCCTCTCTGCTGCTCAAGCGGAGAGTGATCCTGTTTTTCCGTTTCGTCATTCACCTGGCCCCCTGACTCGACCAGCAGGCGGCCTAACTCTTCTTGCCGGTTTCGCGAGGTAAGTCCGTAGCCCCAAAGGTGCGTCCGCGCCTTGAACCGCGGGCCACCCGTTGGAGGAGGCTCTCGCAAGTCTTGGATGTAGATGTCGCTGGGCAGCCAGAACCCCGATCTAACATTGGTGCGCCAGGAATCAAAGTGTTCGTAAAATTCGTCGTCAAAGTGTTTCAACGAAAACTGAATCTCTGGCGTATAGGTGCCGTTGATGCGAACGATAGTGAAGTCCTTATCCTCAACCCAGATGCGGCCACGGAAACGAGAGCCTCTGGCTTTCGGCGTGCGCTCCACATCAAAAACGTAACAACGTACTTCTCCGAGAAAGACGCGCTGCCCGGTTCGAGGAGGAGTGAGGCGATAGTGCTCTTTGTCAAAACCGTCCAAGTCCACAAAAGCCATCTGCAGGAATCCAGCGGGCTCGTACGACCACATAATGGAGACCTTGTGTGTACGAGCCGTCATCGAGTGCACCTTCATCGTCCTGTTTTGAAAATCCGCCTGCCCAAGAAAATAGAAATCTCTCTTTGGAACCGTACCCATCAGCACGTCCGATTTTTCTTCCTGAATGTAGGTCTCCACGATCGGAGCGGAACTCTTGATGGTTTCCGCCTGTGCATTTTCGCGCTTGAATATGCGATCGGTGAGGCCACTCGGGGTCAGCGCGGACGGCTCATTCTGTGGACCGACCTGCGAGGTTTGCGAATCGGGCGATTCCGAACGCACAGTGGAATTCACGGGTTCGGCGCCATGTACAAGCAGGCCGGGTCTGAGCATCAGGAAAGTCAGACATCCGAACACAATGAGTACGATCGTTTTGCGATACATTCCGACCTCCTCGAGATGGGAGCGATTCCAGAAACTGAGTCGCATCCCGCTCGGTCGAAATGCACGACGGGCTCCAGTTGCCTCACCAATCTTTTTTCGGCTGGCTTTGCCCCGCATTCTTTGAAGAATCTAATGTTTAGGGAGTCCAGTCGGTCCGTGTTCAGTCCCTCACGGTCTCAGAGCTCTCTGATTGGCTTCCCAATTTGGTCCGACTTATAGAGGGCCGAGTTTCAAAATGGGGATGCGCTCGATTTCGTTCGCAATTCTCCTTAACCCTGAGCCTGTCAACGCAAAGTAGAAATGTCCGGTTTTCTGCCATATTGAAATGTCCGCCAGGGATGATTTGGAGGTGCACTTTTGTTCTTTCTTGTAAGGGGATTTATGGCAAGCCCTGTAGGCCGTAGGCCGGAAGGACTTGCCGCGCGCGGCGCCGGTTCCGGGCAGTGGCGCAGCGGGAGATAGCGGCCACGGAAGCGCAGCCAGTGTGCGCCATCCAGCCGTCGTTCGATCTCCACTTGCGCTCCGCGAAGTCCGGCACACACTTCGGCGCGGGGCACACCCCAGCGGTTTCCTTCCCAGCTGACCGTGTGATCCTCAGCCACCTTGCGACTCACCCGCACGCTCAGAATTTCTTCCAGACGTTGTCCTCGTCCCAGTCGTCGATGGGCATTGCGCGGATGGCGCGGCGCTACCGTGAAGCGCTGTTCCCACTCCGGAAGAAAATGCGTCTCCAGAAAATAATTCCCCGCCTCGATGGTGTCGATTCCTGCCAAACGCATCTCCTTCACCAAGCGATCCTGCAGGGTCTCGAACAGTCGCTCGATGCGGCCTTTGGCCTGTGGACTGTGCGCCGCGATCCATTCGATGCCCAACTCTTTCAGCGCTCTGCCGAACTGCGAACGCGCCACTTCTCCCTGGAGTTGTTCGCCGAGCGCCGCTGGGCCCGTGGTGCGAAAAATGCTGTTTTTATCAGTGTAATGCGCAACTGGACGTCCGTAGCGTTGCAACCATCCTCCCAAAGTTCGCAGGTTCTCTTCCGTGCTGTCGTGCTCCACAAAACGCGCCCACACGCGGCTGGTGGCGTCGTCGATCAGCGCGATCAACTGGCAAGCCGGGCCGCGGTCCTCGAACCAGCGGAACGGAGAACTGTCCTGCATCACCAGTTCCCCAAAACTGGCCCGCCGCTCTCGCCATACATGCACCTTCTTGACGCGCTGCCGTCGTGGCCGCCACAAAACGGCCTTGACCATCCACTTCCGCAACGTCTCGCGGCTCACGAGCAGATCCTCCTTGGCCAAATGCTCCGCCGCCAGCGTGGGCCCAAAGTCCGCGTAGCGTTGCCGCACCCGCTCCATGATTTTCTGCTCGAAGGCGAGCGCCAGCTTGCGGTTCGACACGCGGCCTCGCAGCCCGTGAACCAGCGCTCTGTCTCCGCTGTCGCCCATGCGGATCAACAACCGCCGTACCTGCCGGTCACTAACCTTCAGCCGCTGTCCTGCTTCCACTTGCGTCAAATACCCCTCCTGCACATCATGCAATACTTTCAGTCGGTCCCGTTCTCGTTGGCTCAAGGCGATGCGCTCCGTTTCCATGGGACCCCCAACCTCCCATGAAACCGGACATTTCTACTTTGCACAAACCGGACATTCTCACTTTGCAGCGACACTTAACCCTGAGCCCCTTGTGCCGTGCCCCAGCTGCCAGTAAAATGTCCGGGCTTCCAGTCTCATCGCAACATCATTTCCGTGTGCATTTTTGACGGAGTTATTCTGCATGGCGCAGCATTACGACGTTATCGTTATTGGCGGCGGCCACAACGGGCTTGTGAACGCCGCTTACCTTGCGAAAGCGGGGAAGAAGGCGCTGGTGCTGGAACGCCGTCACGTTTTGGGCGGCGCCGCGGTCACGGAAGAAATCATTCCTGGTTTTCTTTTCTCGGAGTGTTCCTACGTTGTCTCGTTGCTCCGTCCGGAAATCATTCGCGAGCTGGATCTTCCGCGCCACGGCCTCGAAATCCTTCCGCTCGACGGCACGTTCACCCCCATGCCCAATGGCAACCACCTCTGGCGGATGAATGATCACGCCCGGACGCAGCGCGAGATTCGCCGCCACTCCCGCGTGGACGCCGAAGCCTACGACGAATTTTCGAAGATGATGACTCCGATGTGCCGCTTTGTGAAGCCGTTGCTCTCGATGATCCCGCCCGATCCCACGACGCTCAAGCCTGGCGATCTCAAGCAGCTCCACTTTTTGATGCAGCGCTTCCGCAGCTTGTCTTCAGATGAGCGCTATACGCTCATTCAGCTGATGACCATGAGCGCGGCGGATTTTCTCGACCAGTGGTTTGAGACCGACGTGCTTAAGGCCACGATGTCCGCGTCGGGCATCATCGGGACTTTCCTGGGGATTCGTTCGCCGGGGACCGCTTACGTTTTGTTGCATCACTACATGGGAGAAATTGATGGCGCGTTCCGCTCCTGGGGTTTCAGCCGCGGGGGAACGGGAGCGATCTCCAACGCCATTGCCGATGCTGCCCGCGAAGCCGGCGTGGAAATTCGCACGCAGGCAGGTGTGGCGAAAATCCTCGTAAAGAATGGCCGGGCTTGCGGAGTCGCTCTGCAAAGCGGCGAAGAGATATCCGCAAACGTTGTCTCTTCCAGCGTCGATCCGCATCTCACGTTCGAGAAATTTCTCGAGGCCAGCGAACTCCCCGGCGATTTTCTCGAAAGCGTCCGTCGCTACAAATTTCGCGGCTCTTCCGGCAAAGTGAATCTTGCGCTCGACGGACTACCCGACTTCAAGTGTTTGCCGGGTCCCGGCGCGCACCTGCGCGGCGCGATTTCCATTTCACCGAGTATCGACTATATGGAGCGCGCCTACGACGACGCGAAATACGGCAATTTTTCCCGCAAACCTTACATCGACATCGTCATACCCAGCTTGACGGATCCCAGCGTTGCGCCTCCCGGCAAACACGTCATGTCCTGCTTCGTACAGTACGCTCCCTACAAGCTTGCAAATGGTACCTGGGATGAACAGCGCGAACCTTTCGGCGACGCGGTCGTCAACGCCATTGCGGAACACGCGCCAAACATTAAGAAGATCATTACGGGACGCCAGGTTTTGACGCCGCTCGATCTCGAACGCGAATTCGGTCTGACGCAGGGCAATATTTTTCAGGGTGAACTCTCTCTCGAACAGCTCTTTTTTCTTCGCCCCGTGCCGGGCTGGGCTTACTACCGTACTCCGATCGACAACCTATATATGTGTGGGTCGGCAACGCATCCTGGCGGCGGCATCATGGGCGCTCCCGGCCGCATTGCCAGCCAGGTCATCCTCAAAGACTGGAAAAAATCGAAAGCGGCGCGTTCGATCGGGAGCCGGAACTAATCATGCCGATCGGACAGCGCGTAGCTCTTATCGGCGGTGGCCACAACGCTCTCATCACCGCATTTTATCTCGCAAAAGGCGGCTTCAAACCGGTTGTGTTCGAGCGCCGCGAGATGGTCGGCGGGGGTGCCGTCACCGAAGAGTTTCATTCCGGGTTCCGGGTTTCCTCCCTTTCGCACAGTCTGGGCCCGCTCCGCGCCGACATCGCGCGCGACCTCGAGTTTCATAAGCTTGACTGCGAAATTCTGCGGCCCGATCCACGTGTTTTCGCTCCCACCCTGGATGGAAAGTCGCTTGTTTTCTACAACGACCACGCCAAGACTGCGGCTGAAATCGCCGGCCACTCTGAAAAGGACGCCGCGAAGTACACGCAATTCGCCGAAACCCTCGATCATCTTTTCAGCGTGCTTGGCGAGATCGTTTCCATCACTCCGCCCGCGATTGATTCGCCCTCGCCGGAGGACTTCTGGAATTTGTTCAAAGCCGGGCGCAGCGTCCGTAGCCTGGGCAAGCAAGGCATATTCGATTTGCTCCGCTGGGGACCGATGGCTGTTGCCGACTTCGTTTCTGAATTTTTCGAAACGGATCTGCTTCGGGCGGTCATCGCAGCGCGCGGTATTTTTGGCACCGCGCTTGGACCCTGGTCCGCCGGCTCAACGGCTGTGCTACTTCTTCGCGCGGCGGCGGACTCCCATCCTGTTGGCTCTGCTGCATTCCCGCGCGGTGGACTCGGCGCATTCACTCTCGCGCTTGCGGATGCCGCGCGGAAAGCGGGCGTGGAAATTCGCGCCAATGCCGAGGTTCAACATATCCGCGTGAAAGACGGCGCTGTCCTCGGCCTCGTTCTCGCCGGTGGCGAGGAAATCTCCATCGAGGCTGTCGTCTCGGGCGTCGATCCCAAGCGTACTTTTTTCAAGTTGCTCGATCCGGCGCAGCTCGATCCCACGTTTGCTCTGCGCATTCGCAACGTTCGCGCCGCGGGAACGGTCGCCAAGGTTCATCTCGCTCTCGGCGGTCTACCGGTTTTCTCCGCGCTCGACCCTGCGGAAGGATTCCTCAATTCGCTCTCAGGACGCATCCACATCGGCCCCGGGATTGATTATCTCGAACGCGCTTTCGACGCCTCCAAGTACGGCGAATTTTCTTCGGCGCCTTATCTCGATGTCACCATCCCCACGATTCTCGATCCGTCTCTGGCGCCGGAAGGCAAACACGTGCTCTCCGCTTACGTGCAATTCGCTCCGTTCAAGCTCGCGGGCGCTTCCGTCGATGGCAAGACCGTCGTCAAGTCCGAAGCAAACTGGGATGCGCGTCGCAAAGACCTCGGCGACACCGTCGTTAAGACTCTGGCAGAGTATGCCCCCAATCTGCCGAGCCTCATCGAGCACGTGCAGGTCATCACTCCTCAAGACCTCGAAACGATTTATGGTTTCACCGGCGGCCACGTTTACCACGGCGAACTCGCCCTCGATCAGCTCTTCACCATGCGTCCAGTCCTCGATTGGGCTCGCTACAAAACGCCCATCCGCGGCCTTTTCCTTTGCGGCTCCGGCACGCATCCCGGCAACGGGTTAACCGGCGCATCCGGCGCCAACGCCGCTCGCGAAATCATCCGCGATCTCCGCTGAGGACTCTGTATGGAATATCTACTCGTGTTCCAGCTCCCATCGACTTCTTCACTCAATGAGTACGACATGCTGATCGCTATTGAAGAGTCCATAAGGGAAAGCATCGGGGACTTCGCGACTGTGGACGGCCACGATATCGGCTCGGGCGAAATGAATATTTTTCTATTCACAGAGAATCCTAAACTGGCATTTGAGCAAATAAAGAGGATGCCTTCTGTCGTAGCTCACATTGTGGAAATGAAGGTCGGTTATAGGGAGATCAACGAGGATGAATACACGCCCTTATATCCGGAGGGTCTCCAAAAATTTGAGGTAGTCTGAGCTGCGCGTCTTCTTATGAGTCTGAAAACGGAAGTTACATGAGCGCCATCGACCGCGCGAAACTCCAGAGTCTTCATCAGCGCGAAGAAAAGCGCTTCGTTGCCGAGCACCCTCGTTCCGCTGAACTTTATCTCCGCGCGCAATCCTCGCTCCTCGGCGGCGTTCCCATGAACTGGATGAACAAATGGGCTGGCGCGTTTCCCGTCTTCGTAAAGACCGCCAGCGGTGCGCATTTCACCGATGTTGACGGCCACGACTACGTCGATCTCTGCCTCGGCGACACCGCCGCCATGACCGGCCACTCGCCCCGAGTCGTTGCCGATGCCGTCGCCCGCCGCGTCCGCGAAGGCATCACGCTCATGCTTCCCACCGAAGACGCGCTCTGGGTTGGCGAAGATCTCCAGCGCCGCTTCGGCCTCCCCTTTTGGCAATTCACGCTGACAGCCACCGATGCCAACCGTTTTTCGATTCGTATCGCTCGCGAAATCACGCAGCGTCCGAAAATCCTTGTCTTCCACTACTGCTACCACGGCACCGTGGACGAAACGTTTGTCTCACTTCACGATGGCGTTGTCGGTCCGCGCCGCGGCAATATCGGCCCGCCCGTAAATCCCGCCGAAACCACACGCGTCGTCGAGTTCAACGATCTGCAAGCGCTTGAAGACGCGCTCAAGCATCACGACGTCGCCTGCCTCCTTGCCGAGCCTGCCATGACCAACGTCGGCATCATCCTGCCCGACGACCGCTACTGGTCCGTCGCGCGTGAACTCACCCGCCGCTACGGAACCCTCCTCATCGCCGACGAAACCCACACCATCTGCGCCGGTTCCGGCGGCTGCACCCGCGAATGGAATCTGCAACCGGACATTCTCGTTTTCGGCAAACCCATCGGCAGTGGCATTCCTGGTGCGACCTATGGCGTTACGGAAGAAGTCGCCCAACGCATTGCCGCGCGCCTCCATCTCGAAGACGTGGACGTCGGCGGCATCGGCGGCACACTCGCGGGCAACGCGCTTTCCTTGGCCGCGATGCGCGCAACGCTGGAACACATCCTCACGCCCGCCGCGTTCGCCCACATGATCCCGTTAGCGAACCGCTTCGCCGACGCCGTCGCCGCGCAAATCCACTTGAGCGGCCTTCCGTGGAATGTCACCCGCCTCGGCGCCCGCGTCGAATACACCTTCGCTCCGCAAGCCCCTCGCAACGGCGGCGAGTCCGCCGCTGCCGCCGACTTCGACCTCGAGCGCTTCCTCCACCTCTACACCCTAAACCGCGGCGTCCTCCTCACCCCCTTCCACAACATGGCCCTCATGTGCCCCGCCACCACCGAAGCCGACATCGACATCCACACGAAAGTTTTTGCCGAAGCCACCTCCGAACTCGCGTCGTAGCGGCACAGCACGCCGCGCCAGTCATCGGCCAACGCCACGGCGCCTTGTCGCTCCCGCAACCCTCGCAGTACAATCCCTTGTTTGCTTATCGAGGAGGAATCCGCCATGGCTACGGCCGAAGCGAAAATCCACGTTTCTGAGTTCACGAACGAACCATTTATCGATTTCTCGAAGCCCGAAAATCGCAAAGCCATGGAAGAGGCGCTGAAAAAGGTCGCTTCCGAATTCGGGCGCGAATACCCGATGTACATTGGTGGCCAAAAGGTGATCACCGCGGAGAAGCGCACCTCGACCAACCCTTCGCACCCGTCGCAGGTCATCGGCGTTTTCCAGACCGCGACTGCGGAGATGGCTGCGCAAGCCGTCGAAGCTGCCAATAAAGCCTTTGAATCCTGGAAGCGCGTGCCCGCTGCGCAGCGCGTTGAATGTCTCTTCCGCGCCGCCAAGATTCTTCGCGAACGAAAATTTGAAATGAACGCCTTGATTTGTTACGAGGCCGGAAAAACCTGGCCCGAAGCCGACGCGGACACGGCGGAAACTATCGATTTTCTGGAGTACTACGGCCGCGAAATGCTGCGACTGGCTGGCCCGCAACAAGTTGTGCCGATGAAGGGTGAGAAAAACTTTCTCGTCTACATACCACTCGGTGTCGGGGTAGTGATTCCGCCGTGGAATTTTCCCGCCGCCATCGCCGCCGGCATGACCATGGCCTCCCTTGTCACTGGAAACACAGTTGTTCTCAAGCCCGCTGGCGATACGCCTACGGTCGCCGCGAAATTTGTGGAGATCGCCTATGAGGCCGGCATTCCCAAAGACGCGCTCAACTTTCTGACCGGACCCGGCGCCGAAGTCGGCGACGTTCTCGTGAAGCACGCGAAGACTCGCTACATCGCTTTCACCGGCTCAAAAGAAGTCGGATTGCGCATCAGCGAACTGGCGGGCAAAACCGTCCCTGGCCAAATCTGGATCAAGCGCACCGTGCTGGAGATGGGCGGCAAGGATTCCATCATCGTGGACGAAGAAGGTGACGTGGACGCCGCGGTCGAAGGGGTCGCACAAGCTGCTTTTGGCTATCAGGGACAGAAGTGCTCGGCATGCTCGCGGGCCATCGTTTCTGAAAAGGTCTACGATTCCTTCGTGGAAAAACTTGTCGAGCGCACCAAAAAAATCGCGGTCGGCCCCAGCGAGGATCCCAATAATTATATGGGACCGGTTGTAAGCAAATCCGCCATGAACACGATTCTGAATTACATCGAAGTCGGCAAGAAGGAAGGGAAGTTGCTCCACGGCGGTGGCCGGGCTGCTGGCGACGGCTACTTCATCCAGCCGACGATTATCGCCGACGTCGATCCCCACGCGCGCATCTCGCAGGAAGAAATTTTCGGTCCGGTCCTCGCGGTCATCAAAGCAAAAGATTTCGATCACGCTCTCGAAATCGCCAACAACACGGAGTTCGGCTTAACAGGCGGCGTCTACTCGAAGAACCCCGCAAAGCTTGAAAAGGCACAGGAATCATTTCACGTCGGCAATCTTTATCTCAATCGCAAGTGCACCGGAGCGATGGTTGGCGCGCATCCCTTCGGCGGCTTCAACATGTCGGGCACCGATTCCAAAGCGGGCGGAAGAGACTATCTGCTGCTCTTCATGCAGGGAAAAAGCATCGCTGAAAAAGTGAGCAACTAGGAAGCCTGAGGGGTGGGAGCCGCGCGCTGCGACACCCATTTCAAGACGAGAAACACGGGGTAGCTCAACACCAGCATCGCCAGCGCCCACGGCGCATTCTTCTGGTCCGTTACGATCGACCCGATCAGAAAAATTCCCGAAGCCACCAGCGCGATGCCGGTGGTCCACGGGTAGCCCCAGGCGCGATAGGGCCGCGCCATCTGCGGCTCTTTGCGCCGCAGCAAAAATAGAGAAGCGTAGGACAACGTGTAATTCGCCACGAAAAAAAATGAAAGCATGGCGATCACTCGCTCAAACGAACCCAGCACAAACAGCACGCCGGCAATGGTGCTGAGGAGAAGAGCAAGCGTCGGCGTTCCGCCCGCATTTACTTTTGTGACTGGCCGGAAAAACAAACCGTCGCAACTCATCGCGTAAAGCGTTCGCGTGCAGAAAAGCTGGTTGGCGTTCAGGCAGCTCAGCATGGAAATCACCATGATCGAGCGAATGATGGGATCGCCATAGTGGCCAAAGACGCGCGTCGCTACGGTGCCAAGAGCAAAATTGTTTCCGGCAATTTCATTCATCGGCAAAACGTACAGCACGGCCGCATTGAGAAGCAGGTAGATTCCCATGATGGTGAAAACGCTTCCAAAAATCGCGCGCGGAACATCGCGGCCGGGATTGCGCACTTCTTCTCCGAAATAAATGACTCCATCCCATCCATCGATCGTGAAAACCACCGCCTGCAATCCGAGAATGACGGCGACGGCGAGTCCCCACCCCGCGGGCATCGCGGGCAGTGGCGTGGCCACTCGCGCAGCGACCGCACGCGCATGCCCACCCAGCGCGAAGCAAGCGACCAGCAAAATCAAAAACGCGACCGTCTTGATTACGGCGGAGAAGATTTGCGCGCTGCTACCCCAGCGGATTCCGCGCCATTGCAAAACGCCGAATCCCAGGATAACGCTGACCGCAATCGCTTTCACGTGTCCCGCCAGCAACGGAACAAGATCGCCGCTGTACTCGGCGATCACGATGCCGACGGCGGCAGCCGTGCCGCAGGTCGAGAGCCAGTCGCTCCACCCCACGATGAAGCCTGCGTATTCGCCGATGGCGCGGCGCGAAAAATTGTATTGGCCGCCGCTGCGCGGAATCGCCGCGCCTAGTTCCGCCAGCGAAGAAGCACCGCAAAGCGCATATAGTCCTCCTACAACCCAAACGCCGAGGAAAAGCCAGGCTTTCGGGAGAACCTGGGCGATGTCGCCGGGAGTTCGCACAATTCCGGCTGCAATCGAATTACCGATAGCTGCGGAAACTCCGAACCACACACCGAGGACTTGCAGCAGGCGGCCGCGGTTAAGACTCGCCGCAGGCGCCGGCTTAGCGGTGCTGGTGGAAGACTCGGCCGATGTGTTAGACAATGTGGAGTCTCAGGGGAGCATCGGAAACTCCGCCATCATAATGGCGGCGCGGCAAAATGCAAGCCGGAAATCGCGGCGCTGCATTATTGCCACGGGAAGAATGAGCATACGCTCATCGCGAACTTCCACTGAATCTGGGAGGCAGGGAACTTGGCAGTAGACCGCGCGCCCGCAATCAAGACCGAAGTAACAACGACACTGGAAGTTAGCGGTGACGCCCCACCGGTGGACGTCTCCGTGGTGATCCCGTGCCTGAACGAAGCGAACTCTATTTCTTTTTGCGTGGAGAAAGCGCTGAAGTCTTTTCAAACGGCGGGATTGCGCGGCGAGGTCGTGGTTGGCGACAACGGCTCGACGGACGGGTCCATAGAGATTGCTGAAAAACTCGGCGCGCGCGTGGTACGTGTGGAGCAACGCGGCTACGGCGCTGCACTGCGCGCGGGAATTGCGGCGTCGCGCGGCGCGTTCATCATCATGGGCGACGCTGACGACAGCTATGACTTCAGCGAAGTGCCGCGCTTCGTGGAAATGTGGAAGCAGGGCTACGACGTGGTGATGGGCAATCGCTTTCGCGGAGAAATCAAGCCCGGCGCGATGCCCTGGCATCACAAGTATGTCGGCAATCCCGTGCTCACTTCCATTCTGAATCTTTTTTTCCACGCGGGCATTGGCGACAGCCACTGCGGCATGCGCGGTTTCACTCGCGCCGTTTACGACCGCATGGATTTGCGAAGCACGGGGATGGAGTTCGCGTCTGAGTTTGTGATCAAAGCGGCGCAGCTCGGCGCGCGCATCGCGGAGATCCCGATCACCCTCTGGCCGGACAAGCGCGGGCGTCCGCCGCACCTCCGCAGCTTTCGGGATGGCTGGCGCCATTTGCGTTTCATGCTGTTGTACGCCCCCAACTGGCTTTTTCTTTTGCCCGGCGCATCGCTGGTGGTGCTCGGCCTATTCCTCGTGTGCTGGTTGCTGCCGGGGCCGCGCCGCGTGTCGCCTCATGTGGTTCTCGACATCCACACCATGATCTTCGGCGTGATCTTCACGCTTCTCGGGGTGCAAATCCTTTCGATCGGATCGTTCGCCAAAGTTTTCAGTTACTCCGAGCGCTTCGACCGTAACCCCGTTTCGCTGAAGCGCGTGCTCAAGCGCGTCACGCTCGAGACGGGGCTCCTCCTCGGTGGCGCGCTTTTTCTCGCGGGGTTTGCCGGATGCGCCTGGGTTACCTGGCAGTGGGCTGACAGCGGCTTCGGCCCGCTGGCAGAGGTTCGCCAGGTTCTGTTCTGGTCGATGTGGCTGTTCATCGGAGTCCAAATTATTTTTGCGTCTTTTTTTCTCAGCATGCTCGGCATCAGCCGCGGTACCTACATCGGCGACTACGACCTAAAATAAATGCCCTACACCGGGATCGACCATTTCATTGCCAGGATGCGCTTTCGCGCCGCTTATCCTCACATGCGTAACGGTTCGCGCGTTTGCGATCTCGGTTGCGGTTTAGAAACCGCATTTCTGGATTACGCTTCCGAGCGCATCGCCGTGGGCGTCGGCCTCGACGATCAGGTTGCGGACGGTGCGCAGGGCCGCTGGCAGCGCGTGCGCGGAGACTTGCGTTCGCCGCTGCCGTTTCCAGACAGCCATTTCGATCACGTCGTGATGCTCGCGGTTCTCGAGCATCTCACCGAACCCGAGAAAGTGCTCAGCGAGGCTTACCGCGTGATAGCACCAGGCGGTTCGTTAATCATGACTTGGCCATCTTCGATGGTTGATCCCATTTTGAATGTGCTGCACGCTCTACACCTGATCAGCGACGAGATGGAAAGCGACGAACATCAAAAACGCATTCCTGTCGCGTCGCTGAAGCAAATGCTCCAGTGCATCGGTTTTCAGAAATTCATTCATCGCCGCTTCGAGTTTGGTTTAAACAATCTGATGGTGGCGTTTCGTTGAGATCAGATCGCGCGTTGAAGGACGGGAAGCAAATCACTGGTCGGGCGGAGGCGTGTACGGTTTGATTTCGGTGTTATCAACGTCCGGTTCCACTAACCAGATTTGCCGGTCCTTGAAGTAGGCGAAAAGTTTTGCGTTTTGTTCGGGAGTCAGCTCTCGCGCCCATAGGATTTTTGAGCCGTCGATGTCCGCGCCGTTATAGACCCATTCGTCGTGAATATTGTGATCGTCCGAGTAGCGCACCATGATGAGGTGCTTTCCAGGCGTTTCCGAGAGTTGTTTGATGACGGCGACGCGGCTTGGGTCTCCCGTGCAAGTCCACCAAAGCGGGTCACATGCGTGACGCGCGACATTGATACCGGTTTCGAGCACCAGCAGAATCACGAGTGCGCGGGAGAGCGCCACGCCTACCGGGCGCGCTCTCCATTTCCTCTTGCGCAAATGGCGCACCGCCTGCGCCAGCAATGCGTAGATGACGCAAGCCGCCGGCGCCGCATAATGCGGCGCGGACCAGATCACCGCAAAAACTCCTGCCATGGACACGAGGAGTGTTACCGTCAGCAGGCGCATCTTGCGGCGGCGAAAAACGAACGGCAGAGCAGGTATCAGGAAAAGCGCGCCCGGCCAGAAAAACTCCACTCCCATTCTCGCCACTTTTTCCGTAGTCACGTCGCGCGCATCTTTCCACGTGGTTTGATAGTCTTCGCGTTCCCAGCCGTTATAGAAGTCCTCGAATTGCGGATTGTTGTAGGTGAGTTCGGGCTTAAGGTGTTCCCAAAGGAAGAGCGGAGTCGAGTGATACGTTCGCGTATTCAGTACGTGAGGGAAGAGAAGAGCGTGACCTGTCAAACGCCAGTTGTAATACCCGATGAATGACAGAGTCAGGACGATCACGGCGGAAAGCGGCAGCAGACCGATGCGAACGCGAGCGCCTGCGGAATCACGCGATCTAATTTTTCCCGCCAGCCACCAGAGCAGGCACAGCGCGGCCGGTATGCAAAAGAGAAGCCCTTCATAAGGGCGGCTGTTCGCCAGAATCGCGACGCCCAGCCCAAGAAGCAGCGCGTTACTCACAGTCGCGCGCCGCAAAATACGCCCCAGCGCTCCCAGTACGAGCGCGCCGCCGGCGCCCGCCACCGCTCCGCCCCAGTAGCTATTCATCCAATAGCTGGCGATACCCAAATTGAGCGCAGCAAACACTGCCCCGAGAAACGCCCACCGCGCCGGCATCCACGCTTGAAGCATCCAGAGGATCGCGGCGCACATAGCCGCATCGCTCAGCAGCACGCCAATCCAGGGATGGCCAAGCAACTGTCCGATGGCCAAGACCAAACCCTGCGCCGGAGGGTACATCGACGAATAGGTGGGAAACCAATTCACGTGGAAAGTTTCGAAGCTCATCCACATCGGGTGCGTCGGATTGGCCAGCCGGCCATGCGCAAACGTATCCGCCATAAGCAAATAGCTAAATTCATCGTGAATTCCCGGAATAGGCACAGGCAGAAACTGCAGCACCGCGAGCCGCACGCCGACGACTCCGAGGAACATCCAGCAGACAGCGAGTGTTTTGCGTTCCGCGAAACGAGAAAGAGACTTTTCCACCCTGCGAAAGAAATTGTTGCCAAGAGTGGGCTTCCAGAGAGCGAGCAACAAGACGACGAAGGTGAGTACCAGCGCAATTTCGGCCGACGGCCAGAAGTGAGTATCCGATTGGCTTCCGAGTGGATTCATTTAGAGAAAAAGGGCTCTAACGTGGAGTGCTTCCGGAATCCGGGCAGGGAGAAGCTGGTGACGATCATCGTGCAGGAATTCTAGCGCATTGGGGAGCGTTCAGCGCTCGATTTCCATTTCGACGGGTTCATCTGTGGTTTGGGGTTTACTGGCGCCGGCGGATCCTTCCTTGAAATCCGCAAGCTCGAGCCTCAGATTTCCAGCATTCGTAGCAAAGGCAAGTCCTGTCTCCATGCTCACAGTGCCAGTTCGAATGAGTTTTTCAATTTCCCCGTCAAAATGCTGCATTCCCTCATTGTCGCCGTCACGCATGGCGTCCAGGAGGGACTTGCCTTCCGTCTCGCCTTTCTCGACGTACTCGCGCGTGCGCATCGTCGAGGTGAGAATTTCCATGGCGGCGATTCTTCCCTTGCCGTCCTTGCGAGGCAAGAGCCGCTGGGAAATGATGAAGCGAAAGGCCTTGGAGAGCCGGTTTCGTACCCCTTGCTGATCGCTCATGGGAAACGCGCCCACGATGCGCTCGACGGTCTTCGCCGCGTCGATGGTGTGCAGCGTGGAGAGGACCAGGTGCCCGGTCTCGGAAGCTTCCAGCGCGATCTCCATGGTCTCGCGATCGCGCATCTCGCCGACGAGAATGATTTTCGGGGCCTGGCGGAGCGCAGCACGCAGAGCGAGCGCAAAGGTCGGAGTATCGCTATGCAGCTCGCGCTGATGAATCGTGGCTTTCTTGTGCTTGTGCAGAAACTCGATGGGATCTTCGATCGTCAGGATATGAACGGCTTTCTCGGTGTTCATGGTGTCTATGATCGCCGCCAGGGTCGACGACTTCCCCGAACCGGTGGGTCCTGTAACCAGCACGATTCCGTTCCGAAGCTGGACGATCTCGCGCAACTTCGGCGTCAGATGCAGCTCTTCAAAGCTTGGAATGCGATCGGGAATGACGCGCATGACCACCGCGCAGCTCCCGCGCTGACGAAAAATATTTACGCGGAATCTTCCTACTCCCGTGATGCCGTAGGAAAGATCCGCGGAGCCTTCCTGATCGAGCATGCGGATGGGATGTTCGTTCTTGCCCATCAAGTCGCGCGCAATGCTGTCTGTATCCTGGGCCGTGAGACGTTCGAGCCCCTTGAATTTCAGCTCGACGAGCTGGCCGCTGACTTCAATCTGCGGTGCGCGGCCCGGCGAAAAAATTAGATCGCTGACATGGCCATGAGCTTTAAGCATGGCGGTGATGAGCTGCGCGGTGTCAAATTTGCGTGGAGATGGAGATACCTGTACCGCTGCCACTTGTGTAGGAGTTCCCATAATTATTGAATCAGGTCACCTGAGAGGTTGAGGTGGGCCGAGCCCTTAACAACAAGAGCGATTCTAGACGATGGGAGCGTGGCGCGGCCCGTAACTTCCGGCAGAAGTGCTCAAAAGTTACTGCGTCGAGATCTCCGCGATGGCTCTGACGACAGACGCGTCGCCGATTCGTTTCGCGGACAATCGAAAGCAGGCGGCGCTATTTCGAAGCGCCGTCGATGAAGTTGGCGATGTTGGCTTTGAGCTTGGCCAAATCCTCGTCGCGCAGATACATCATGTGTCCGGCGTCGTAATACTGAAGGTGAATATTTTTCTGCAGCTTTTCCGGCAGGCCCAGATGCTCCATCGTGTATTCCGTGGCGTAGAACGGAGTGGCCAGATCGTACAATCCATTTTCGACTTCGATTTGCAAATGCGGATTCACGAGCATCGCCTGAATTAAATCGCCCTCGACATTCGGAGACCCGGGAAAACCAAAGTTCTCTCCACTCCGGTGCTTCCAGTCCCAACTGTTGCCAGCTTCGTCGGAGCCGGTATGGTAGACCTTGTCTTGCCCGAACTTCAGCTCTTCCCGGACGTAGGTGTTGAAGGCCGCCGTAAAAGGTCCGGTGATGGAGGTGTCCTGCGGATCGTACTCGGCGTATTCGCCCAGAAGATCGTAGCTGTAGCCCGAAAAGCGCGCGTCCAGCCGGCCCGTCGTCAAACCCCGGCTGCGCTGCAGCTCTTTCATGAACTGCGGCAGGTTTACGCGCAGATCCGCTTTGATCAAATAGTCTTCACTTAAACCGGTGTAGCGCGAAAGCTGTTTGGCGACCTCGGCTTTTTCCGCGGCGCCAAGCTTCGCGCCTTTCACCAGCGCGCTGAGATATCCCGTTTGCGCAAAGTTGCGCGCTTCTTCCAGAAAAGCGGGCAAATTATCGGGGCGGTCTTTCAAAACCTTGTGATACCACGCCGTTGCCGCATAGCTCGGAAGATAGAAAACGTAGGGCATGTCTTCGCCGGGATTGAAAGAAATTGTTCCGAGATCGAGCACGGAGGAAATCAGGACGATGCCGTTAAAATCCATGCCATCGTGCGTTTGAAGATAATTGGAAAGGGCCGCTGAACGAAACGTTCCGTAGCTCTCGCCAATCAAAAATTTCGGCGAGTTCCAGCGGTTGTTGCGGCTGATGTAGGTGTTGATGAATTGCGCGAGAGACTTCACATCCTGGTCCACACCCCAAAAATCCTTGTCCTGCGATTTGCCGACAGCGTGGCTGAAGCCCGTGCCCACCGGATCAACGAAGACCAAATCCGTTTTATCCAGAAGGCAATTCGCGTTGTCCGTCAGCTTGTAGGGGGCGGGTGGCGTAGCGTCGGCGTTCACGGTCACGACACGCTTCGGCGAAAACGAGCCCATGTGCAGCCACACGGACGCGGAGCCCGGGCCGCCGTTATAAACGAACGCGATGGGGCGCGTGCCTGGATCTTTCACGTCGCTGCGCGTGTAAGCCGTCGAATAAAGCAGCGCGGTGGGCTCGTCCTTCTCATTCTTCAGGAGAATGGTCGCCGCCGTCGCTTTGTAGGCAATCGTTTGCGAGCCGAGCTTGATTGAGTGTTCCGTCACGGAAGACTCTTCCTTCGGAGCGGGCGCTGCGGGAGCCGGAGCATCCGCAGGCTTCGCGTCTTTCTCCTGCGCGTGCACCTGCATCGATAAAGCAGTGAAACCTATGGCCAACGCCAAGAAAAACTTGCGGTGTTTGGTGGTGCTCATTGCGACTTCCCCTATCTGTGCAGAATTAGCCCACTCGCTGAAACGCGGAATTGTATCTCTTTTTGAGGCGGCCTCGCCCTACTTCTTCTCCTGCAGGCGAAACACAAGGCCAGCGGCGCTATGCCCCGTGTCGAGCGAAAGGGCGCTCAGGTCTTCCGCGAGCCAATCCGCCCCCGCGGTCAAGAGCTCCGCATCAGGCGACGTAGTGCGCAACGCGAGCACGCGCGCACCCGCCGCTTTGCCCGCACGAACGCCCGAAGCCGCATCTTCCGCGACAATGCAATCTGCCGGGGCTATTCCGAGAATCTCCGCGCCTTTCAGGTATGGATCGGGAAACGGCTTGCCGCGCTTAAGATCGCTCGCAGTCACGAGATGCTGCGGCACCGGCAATCCCGCGGCGCGCAGGCGCACTTCCGCCAGCGCGCGGGTTGCCGACGTGACAACGGCCCACCGCTGCTGTGGAATCGCCTGCAAAAGCGCCAGCGCTCCGGGCAGCGCAACTACATCCGCGATGTCCTCTATCTCGCGGCGCTCGACCTCGCGATTTTCCGCCGCGTGATCGCCCTGCGGCAGCAGTTCGATAATGGTGGCGAGGCTCGGCCGCCCATGCGCCTGGCGCACGACCTCGTCAGGCACCAGACCGTGTTCGAGCGCCCAGCCGGTCCAAACACGCGCCACGGCGGGTGTGGAATCCACCAGCACGCCGTCCATATCAAACAACACCGCTCCGCATGGGATCAAAGTCATCGGCAGAACTCTTCATCCCCGATCAGAAATCTTTGTACGAAAGGCATTCAGATTACTGGAGTCTTGGAAAACAAGAAAGGCTTCGGCGCCATCTTTCGGCCACTGGAGCGGCCACACTAAGGCGTGCGCGACATTGCTCGTCCGACGGATAATCCGCGGCTCTTGACTTAGTCTAGTAACTTAGTCCACTATGGAACCATGAAAGCAGTGAATACCCACGAAGCCAAAACCCAGTTCTCGCGTCTCCTCAGGCGCGTCGCTGCAGGGGAAGAGATTACCATCGCGAATCGTGGTGTGCCCGTGGCCCGCCTGGTCCCTGCGGCTCCTCTCACGAATCGCAAGCTCGGCGCGTTCACCGGCCAGATGATGATTTCAGAGGAGTTTGACGCACCATTGCCGGAAGCGCTCCAGGCAGCGTTCGATGGCAAGAAGAAGCGGCCGAAAAAGAAAGCATGAAATATCTGCTCGATACGAGCGTTTTCCTCTGGGCCCTCGGCGCCGAGCACAAGCTAAACCAGAAAGCGCGAGACCTGATCTCCTCCCGTGAATCCGAGTTGTACCTCTCTGCCGCCAGTTCATGGGAAATTGCCATCAAGTTTGCGCTTGGCACGCTCGCTCTTCCAAAGCCGCCTTCGCAGTTCGTTCCTAACGCCATCGGCATGCTAGCCATCCGCTCTTTGGACATCACACATTCCCATTCTCTAGCGGCAGGCGAACTTCCAGCTCATCATCGCGATCCGTTCGACCGCATGCTCGTCGCCCAAGCGCGCCTCGAAGAAATGGTGTTACTCACAGCGAACCGCGCATTGCTGAAATACGACGTGAAGTCTCTCTTCTGCGGAAAGTAGAAATCTAGATTGTTTTGGAAAGTTGGGGTGGGAGACGGGGATTGAACCCGCGACATTCGGTGCCACAGACCGACGCTCTACCAGCTGAGCTACTCCCACCGCCGTTCGATTCATCTAGTTTACGCTACTTTCCCGCGAGGGAAAAGCGCCGCCAAAAGCTACCCGCGCTCGCGCTCCTGACTTCACCGGCTTACCTGCAGGTAAGCTGGCACGCCTCCGCATCGCTCTTCATGAACCTGCCTTCCCGCCCGGAGCATCCAATTTTAGTAGCAGGCATTGCCAGAAGCGGCCCCAAACGCTTACAGTACGCTATGCAAAACTCAGCCCAGGCCTGAGGACCTCTGTTGCGCCTCTGTTCTCCGTGGCTGCTGGGAGCGGCCGTTGAAGGTTTAGCAGGGATTTTTGAGGTTGAACAGAACGTGCGATGATTTCGCTTCGATGGCGAATCAAAGCCGGGGCGAGACCGGGATACAAATGAAATTCCTTCATGCAGTTCGTCGAGGCAAAGCCAAGGAGCGCAATGGGGACGCCGGGCGAGCGGTGCTGCTCAGGCTCGAACTGCCCAGCGATCCGAGCTTGCTCTGCGCGGTACGCGGAGCGGTCGAACGATTGACGGAGTCCTTCGGTTTTTCCGAACCAGATTGCCGCGCCGTCACCCGGGCCGTCGACGAAGCGCTCACAAATATTATCCGCCATGCCTACAAAGGCCGGCCGGATCGCCCCATCGAAATGTCCTTCCGCTCCATCCGCCAGCAAGCCGACGCAAAAGTTTCCGAAGGTCTCGAGATTTTATTGTGCGATCGCGGGCCCTCCATCGAGCGCGCGCAACTATGCATGCGCGAGCTGGAGGAAGTAAAGCCGGGCGGACTGGGATTGCATTTTATTAAACAGAGTATGGACGTTGTCGAATACAAGCGCACGAACGGGACCAACTGTCTCCGCTTGGTCAAGTACGTTCGGGCGCCGAAACAGGAAGTGAACTCGTAAGAGCTCGAAGGAGAAAACACTGTGCAGATTTCCAGCCGGCAGCTCGATAAGACCACGATTTTCGATGTCTCAGGGGACATCGACCTCGCGAACTCCCCGGCAGTCCGCAAGGCGCTTCTGAAAGAAGTGCGCGACCTTCGCACTCCTCGTGTCGTGATGAACCTCAGCAAGGTACGTTACATCGACAGCTCCGGCGTGGCTTCCCTCGTCGAAGGCTTGAAGGCGTCGCGCGATGTCGGTTCCCGCTTCATCCTCTTTGGATTGAGCACCTCCGCCCGGGAAGTCTTGCAGCTCTCTCGGTTGCTCAAGATTTTTGAAGTGTACGACAACGAAGAACAAGCTCTCGCTGGCTAGGGATTGCGGTTCAGGACGGCCGGATTTTTCGAGTATCCGTGAATTGCGTGGGTAGGGGCTGAGTCACAACGATTAGCAATGCAATTCGTGTCACAAATCGGCGACAGCGTGACCAACAGCCTGTCCTACGTCGGCTCCCTCGCTACACTGGGAGGCCGCGCCGCCTACTACACTTTTATCGGCCCCTTTCAGGGCAAGCCGCTCCGCATACAGCGCGCGGTCTCCCAGGCCATGGACGTAGGCGTCCGCGCCCTGCCGATTCTTTCCCTGATTACCTTTTTTATCGGATTGATTCTCGCGCTTCAGGCGGCTTACGAATTACGCCGCTTTGGCGCGATGAACTACGTTGCCACCGCCGTCGCCGTCTCCATGTCGCGCGAACTTGGCCCGCTCATTACGGCCATTGTGGTGATTGGCCGTTCGGGCTCGGCGTTTGCCGCCGAAATCGGCACCATGAAGGTCACCGAAGAAATCGACGCGCTGGAGACGATGGCCATCAGCCCGATCCGTTTTTTGGTCACGCCGAAATTTCTGGCCATGATTGTGATGCTGCCTTGCCTTACGATCTGGGCCAACGCGATGGGCATTTTGGGCGGTTCGCTGTTCGGCGTGGCCCAGGCCGACTTTACGTTCGTGCGATATGTCCAGTCCTCCCTGGATTCGCTGCTCCTGCGCGACATTATGACGGGCCTCGTAAAAAGCGTGATGTTTGGTATAACCATCACCGCCGTGGGATGCCAGGAAGGGTTGGACACCGGCGCTGGCGCGGAGCAAGTCGGTCGCTCCACCACAAGGGCGGTCGTGGTGTCGATTTTTCTCGTCGTGCTTGTGGATTTGGTTTTTACAACGCTGTTCTTTTTTATAAGCGGCAGTTAGGGAAAACGGACATTGGCTAGGCAGCTGGAAAATACGGACTCGCCCGACTCGGAAGTGATGCTCTCGCTGCGCGATGTGCGCGTGAGCTACGGCGAGCGGGAAATTCTCCACGGCGTCTCGTTTGACGTGAAGCGAGGGGAAACCCTCGTCATTCTTGGAGGTTCAGGCTCCGGAAAGAGCACGCTGCTGCGCACCTTGGTCGGCCTCGAGAAAGCGAGCGCCGGCGAAATCTGGATCAAGGGCAAAAATATCGCCGCGATTCCGGATGAGGAGATGGACGAGATTCGCAAGAAAATTGGCATGTCGTTTCAGGGCGGTGCGCTGTTTGGCTCGATGACTGTCGGCGAGAACGTGGCGCTCCCTCTGCGCGAGCACACCAAGCTCGAAGACTCCACCATCGAAATCATGCTGCGCCTCAAGCTCGAGCAGGTTGGCCTCGCCGGTTTCGAGTACTACATGCCCTCGCAGCTCAGTGGCGGCATGAAGAAGCGCGCCGCGGTCGCTCGCGCCCTGGCCATGGATCCAGAGATTCTCTTTTTCGATGAACCCTCCGCTGGCCTCGATCCCATCATCGCTGCAGGCATCGATCAACTCATCCTCGAACTCAAGCAAGCTTTTCGCATGACCATCATCGTCGTCACGCACGAACTGGCCAGCGCGTACCTGATCGCCGACCGCATGGTGCTCATTGACAAAGGCAACCTCGTGGCCATCGGCACCACCGCCGAAATGCGCGCCAGCACTCAGCCGCGTGTCCGCCAATTTTTAGACCGCGTGCCTGAGCCTGAAGTCGCGCGCGAAATGGATTATCTGCAAATGCTCACGCAAGACCGCCGCTTGTGACGGGCACTGGCAGGGGAAAGAGGACGTGATGGCAGGGAAGCGCGAATCGGTTTTTGTGGGACTCTTCGTTATTATTGCCGCCGCAGTTCTGATCGGCATGGTGTTTGCGATCACCGGAGCCTTTGGCCGCAGCGCCAAGTCCTATCATGCTTACTTTCCGTTCGCCGGCGGAATCGAGCAGGGCGCAAGCGTGCGTTATGCCGGCGGCCCCAAGGTTGGCCGCGTCGATAAACTTACCATCGACCCAAAAAATCCCGCGCTCATCGACGTCGTTTTCAGCGTGCAAACCGATCTGCCCGTTAAGATCGACAGCCATGCCAAAATCATGAGCATGAGCCCCCTCGGTGACAACCATCTTGAAATTTTGCCGGGTGGCGCGCAGTCCGCGCTTGCCGCTCCCGGCGCCCTGTTGCCATCGGATGCCTACGTCGATTTCAACGCGCTCACCGCGCAGATTAACGATCTTGCTCCCGAAGCGAAGCAGCTTGTCCAGAACTTGAATGCCCGCGCCATGGAACTGAAAACCACGATCGACCGCGTCAATAACCTGCTCAGCGACGAAAACCGGGATAATCTTTCTGCGACTCTTAAGCAGACGCGCGGCCTGATCGAAGAAAACCGTCCGCAGATCAAATCCACCATCCAGCATCTGGATACCGTCAGCCAGAAGCTCGAACCCCTTATTAAAGACCTGCACAATACGTCGGAACAGGCCGACAAGGCCCTCGCTCATATCGACGAACTCCTCGACGACAACGAAGACGATGTGCACAAGGCGGTCGTCGAAGCTCGCAAGTCCCTGACCAATCTCACCGACATCACCACGCGTATCGACCAGACGCTCGACGTCAACACCGAAAATATCGACGAACTTCTCGACAATTTCCGCCGCGTCTCCCAGAATCTCAAGGAATTTACGGACACCATCAAAAAGCGTCCTTACACTCTCATTCGCGCCACCAATCCGCGCGAACACAAAACAGGTGAGAAGTAATGAAGCGAGGAAATCAGAAACTCATGACGATACCGAACCAACTTCCGCCCGCCGGCGGCAAGCTTCCCATTTTTCGTGCGGCGATCGCCGCCAGATGCGCTCTCGCCCTGCTGGCGCTCGCTGTGAGCCTTGCCAGCGGTTGCGGCGCCGCCCGCCCCAGCAAGTATTATCAGCTTACCGTTCCCCCAAACTCGGCTGCCTCGGAGACCGCGAACACTCTTCCGATCACTCTGCTCATTGGCCGGATCACGGCTCCCTCTCTCTATCGCGAAGACCAGATTGTATACAGCTCCCGCGGTGAAAGCATGGGCACTTACGAGTATGAAAAATGGGCCGAACCGCCCACCGAGATGATCGCGGAAATTTTGCTGCGCCAGTTCCGCGCGTCCGGCCGCTACCATGGCGTCTACACTTTGCGCAGCGATATCCGCGGCGATTTTCTCTTGCACGGCCATCTCTTCGATTTCCGGGAAGTCGACGGAAGCCCGGTTGTCGGACGTGTCACTCTGGAACTGGAGCTTCGAGACATCAAGTCAGGGACAGTCGTGTGGACGCATTTCTACACCCACGATGAGCCTGCGGGAGGGAAAGATATCAGCTCCGTCGTCGCGGCTCTCGACAAGAACATCCAGCAAGGCGTAGCCGAATTCCGCGCGAGCCTCGACCAACATTTTACGGAGCATCCGCCAGCGCAGCCCGCGGCAAAGCCCTAGCCCGCACTGCTGGCCGCTATTCGCGTGCCCGAATGCTGTAGGGGCGTGGCTTGCCCCGCCTTCTTTCTTGGACTCTTCGTTCTTTCAGGCCGGCATGCTCAGCCCGAACGCCGCAGCGTCAGCAGAGTCACGTCGTCGTCCAGCTCAGGGCTCCCTCGGTGGGATTGCACGCCTTCCAGCAGCGCCGCGGAAAAATCAGGCAGCCGGACTGGTCCCGGGAATTTAGCGAGCGTCGCTTCCGCCAATTGCAGGAACCCTCGCGGCGTCAGTTGTTCCCCGCCGGGTGACTGCACTTCGGTTGCCCCATCGGAAAACGCTAGAATCATGTCCCCGGGGCGAAGTTGCACGCTCTGCTCGCTGTACATCTCTCCGGTAACGAACCCAAGCGGGAAGTTTTCCAAGCCTTCTCCCAGCTCCGAAAACTTTCCCTCTTTCGCCCGCCACAGCAGCATCCGCGGATGCGCCGCATATGCAAAGTTAAACTCGCCCGTTCCCCCATCAAATGTCCCGGTCACCACGGTCGTCAGCCGCAGCGCATCGCTCGACTTTTCCGCATCCAGCGTAAATTGATCATTCAGCGAAGCCAGCAACCCCGCCGTATCGCGAACATCCTGAAATTTGTGTAACAAGTGATGGACGTGCCGCGCCACTTTGCTCGCTACGTACCCATGCCCCACACAATCCGCCAGCACCACTCGCGCAATATTGTCGCTGCAAGAAAACACCGCCGAAAGATCCCCGCCGCTCTCCGCCCCCGAAGGCACCGCAATCACGTCCGCCTCAAGCCCCGCAAGCTCCAGCGTGCGATGTGCCCTCTCGTTCCCCGCCCACAATTCCATACACCCAAACGGCCGCGCCGCCGATGTACTGCACACAAATGCTTCCCGTTCGATCTTCTTGAACTTCATACCATTTTTGATGCGCGCCCCTGCCGATTCGCTACGCGTCGGGAGTAGGCATCCTCCGCGCACAAACCCTCGCCAATTTTACTCCGTCTGTTGCACCGATTGGAATTTCGCAGGGCGGCCGCAGTCGAGTTATGGGCTCGTGGTCAGGTGATCTTTTCCTGGGATTTACTTTGGCGCGCTGCTTTGGGCCTTCCGATCGAGGCACCTTTTTACGAAGGGCCTGGTATCCGCCTGCTTAAATCCAAGCAGGGGATTCTCGGCGCTGCTCACGATTGTCTGATCGAATTCCTTCAATGTCACGATCCTGGGGAATCCCGACATAGCCTCTCGACGCTGCAATTCCGTCATGTAGTCGGAATCAGACGTGACATCAGCGGGCATTTGCTCCTTGAGTCTTAAGTCTTGCGGTCCGAAGTAGAGGAATGCATCGACAAAATCCTCCATCGGTCTTTGCAGGCTCTTGGGGTTGTTCATGTGCACGTTACAGTCCTTATCGATGGAGATGCCGGCGGGTAGGAATTCGCTTAAATCCAATGCACCCAGCCACGTGCCTTTGGCGCGCGCGAACGAAGGGACCTGCCAGCTTACGAAGGGGCTGGTGGAGAGGGCCGTAGTGTTCGTATCAAAAGTGCCAAGGTCGCTGACGACAAAGGTGAGGTTCGGATGGTCTTTTTCGTAGATCGATACGGCGCTGGGATCCTTTGGGTCCGCAGCGTGCGTGAGATGATAGATTCCGAACAACATCAGCGCCTTGCGATGTTTGGAGAATACTTCCTTCTCCATTAGGGTGGCAGCGCTGACATCGCGGTCGAACCCCTTTGGAAAATCCTCGCGGCTTTTGATTTGGTCCCAATCAAGAGCCGGGTCGCAGGCCAGCACGCGGAGGCGTTTTCCCGGAGGAACTTTCTGGTTTATGGCGCGGACGAGCGGAAACAATTGTTCGTAAAACGGTGACGTGCTGCACATAAATTGCGACGTGTTCCTCCACGCTTTTCGAGCTTCCGCAAATGGCACGTCCTCTCCGGCTATGTAACGATCCAGGACGGACTGGTACAGCGAGTTCCCACATTCCACGGCTATGTCGTTTACCTTTTCGGAAAACGCCGGGTTCCGGATCAGCGCAAGAATGAAATCATCGGCGTCCTTGAATCCGTGGGCTGCAGGCAAACCTACAACTTCGTACTTGTCGAACGCGGCGAGGATGGCAGGCATGGCAGCCTCGGGAATTGGATTTAAACCGGTCCGTTTCGCAGGCTCGGGAGCCTGGGCCCGTCCGATCGCAGGAATCACAATCATGGCAAAAAGCAACAAAGCCCAGAGTCCACGAAGGACTGGAGGTACGCGCACGACTTCCAACGGCTGCCTGGTAGAAGTACCGCAAACCATCCGATTTTTCATTTGGGTGCTCCCGTATAGCCAAACGAGAAGTGATTCGCACCACATAATACGAAAGATTAAACAGCAGTGCACAAAATTCGGTGAAGCACCTAAACTCCCCCGCGTTACCTAAATCGTCGCAACCTGCATACACCTGCCTCGCTCCCTCCCCTTGCCTTGCTAAACTATTTCCAGAGGAATTGCGTCCCCGCGCATGAGCCCCCACGAAACGGATCGCCGCCATCTCGAGCGGCAAATCGTCTACGCGCGCCCCATCGTCGTTCTGCTTTCCATTCTCGCTCTGCTCCAGCAGCCCGATCCCCAAGCCGCCAAGCGCTCCATCTCTTTCCTGATCGCCTATCTGATCCTCTCCCTCGCCGTCATTCCCCTCGAACGCTTCCTTCGCAAGCGTTCCTGGCATCTCCCCATCGCCTGTGACCTCCTGGCTCTGGGCTACTTCATGTACATCAGCCCGCTCTCCGTGCCCGTCTGGTTCCCGTATCTCTTCATCTGCTGGGTAGCGGGCATGCGCTGGGGACTTCGCGCCGCCATCCCCCTCGCCGGTGCGCTCGCTCTCATCCTCGTTCTGCTCACCGCCGTAAAAGGCGAAATCGGGTGGATGCGCGTTATCGCCTGGGTTGGCCTGGTTGGCGGCACCTTCGCCGGTGGCGCCGCCCTCGCCTTCCTCGCCGACCGCAGCCGCCATTTCGCCTCCCAAAACGACTTCTTCTCCCGCATCACCGCCACCCTCCAGGTCGACCAGGGCCTCGCCGAATCCCTCCGCCTCCTTCTCGACGAACTCGCCCGCGCCTTCGAAGTCGAAGCCGTCCTACTCGCCTACCGCGACACGGACCTCGAACGTATCTACCTGTGGCGCCTCAAAGCCGGTGAAAGCGAACGCCTCGTCCCCGAAAGCTACTCCCTAGCCCGTGCCGACGGTTTCCTTCTCGACGACATGGACGCCACCGTCTGCTGGAACAGCCTCCAGGGCACTGGCAGCGGCTTCGGCTGGGACCGCCGCGACGGCCGCCGCCTCGCCAGCCTCCCGCGCCTCCCCGGCCCCACCCAGCAAGAGCTCCACATGCGCTCGATGATGAGCGTCGCCTTCGATCAGTTCGGCCAAGCCGCAGGCCGCCTCTTTCTTATCAACGGTCGCAGGCCCTTCGAGCGCCCCGACCTCGCCTGGCTTGAGCGCATCTCCCGCCACATCGGCCCTTCGCTCGAAAACGTCTTCCTCCTCCGCCATCTCCGCGCCCGCGCCATCGAAGGCGAGCGCAGCCGCATCTCCCGCGACCTTCACGACGGCATCCTGCAAACCCTCCTCAGCATCGAAATCCAGCTCGACGTCCTCCGCCGCCGCGTCTCCATTGCTCCCGACCAGGCCGAAGCCAGCCTCGGCAACCTCCAGCACACCGTCAAAAATGAGTCCGCCGAGCTCCGCCGCATGGTCACCGACCTCCGCCCTCTCCGTGTCCAGAGCGCCGACCTCGTCGATTTAATGCAAGGTTTCGCCGAGCGCTACCGCAACGAATCCACCCTTGCCCTCGACGTCATCATCGAATCCGCCGACCTGCACGCTCCCGACCGCGTCTGCCGCGAGCTTTTCCAGATTTACCGTGAAGCACTCAACAACATAAAAAAGCATGCGAAGGCTTCCCATGTCGTGGTAAAACTGTCGCAGGACGACAGTCGCATCGTTTTGGTGGTTGATGACAACGGCGAAGGCTTCAGTTTCGCCGGCCGGTTCACAGGGGATGAGCTCGACCGTCTGCGATTGGGTCCGATTTCCATCAAGGAGCGTACGCGTACCGTGGGGGGCCTATTGACTGTAGAGTCAAACCCCGGCCATGGCGCTCGACTGACTATCGAGGTTCCGCTCGGTTGACATGGCCAAAACTAAACAGCAAATTCGCGTCCTCCTAGCCGATGACCACGCGATCTTTCGCGACGGCCTTCGCAAACTTCTCGATTCCGACGAGGACATCACCATCGTCGGCGAAGCGCAGAACGGCGCCGAGTGCATCAAGCTCCTCGCCAAGCTCAAGCCGGAAATTCTCCTGCTCGATCTCCGCATGCCCGATAAAGACGGCCTCGCCGTCCTCGAAGAAGTCAATTTTGATACGCTTCCCACGCGCGTCATCGTGCTCACCGCCGCCGAAGATGATCGCGACGTAGTCCGCGCCATGCGCCTCGGCGCTCGCGGCGTGGTCCTCAAGCAATCCGCCACCGACCTGCTCGTAAAAAGCATTCATCGCGTGCACGCCGGCGAAATCTGGCTCGACAATCGCATGACCGCCGAAGTCATGAAAGCTTTTTCGAAATCTTCCGAGTCCGGCCCGCGCCGCGAAAAGCCCCTCCTCAGCGACCGCGAGAAAGAAATCGTTCAGCTCGTCGCCCAGGGCTTCCGCAACAAGGAAATCGGCGAAAAACTTTTCATCAGCGAGCAAACCGTAAAAAATCACCTGCACAATATTTTCGACAAACTCGGCGTTTCCGACCGCCTCGAACTCGCTCTCTACGCCATCCACCACCGCCTCATCGACCAGACCTAAGCTTCCGCAATTTCTCCCCGTCGCGACGCCACAGCGCATCTTGTCACTCCGACGCTGCCCCTTGCGCCATTCTCGCGCCTTTCATATCATGGCCTCGTTTTTCCGTGCCCCTTGTACGCGGATTCGCCCTACGTGCTCGCCCGGCATTCCCCGAGCCCTTCATTGGCTCGGACGGCCCCTTGTATTTCACTCAGTTTCATTACCTGCAGGGAGGGGAACTCGTGAAGGCAAACAGGATCTTTGCGTTGGCTGTAGTAACGTTGCTTGCGGTCATCCTGTCGTTAAGACTTCTCGCTGCCGCAAACTCCTCGTCTGATAGTACAGACTCTGCTATTCCTCGGGGTGCCGGTTCCAATTCGCCACAGGCCGCCGATCGAGATGCGTCGACTACCAGGGCCATTGAAGCCTCGTTTGGTCCCACTAAGAGAATCGAAGTCACCGATCCCTTCTACAACAATATTGTCGCGTATACGATCATCGTTCCGAAGGATTGGTTTTTCGAAGGAACCATACTTCACGGACCCGGCTGCAACGGCTTGGAGTACCAAAGCTTTGTGTATCGCGCCTACAGCCCGGACGCGGCCTTTGGCGTTCAATCCTTGCCACGTCAAACTTTTTTCTACTGGGAGGACCCACTTGCTCGGGCGGAAGGTCCGGCTTGTAGATTCTTTGCTCCACTCTCTGCGGCGGACTATGCCTCCATGTTTACCTACCGCATGCGCCCAAACGCCCAAATTGTCTTAAGTGAGCCGCTCCCGGACGCGGATCAGAAATACCAAGAAATTGAGAAAGCCAATGATGGTTTTGTTGAAGAGGCTCGCCGTTATAATGTTCCTCCAGAGCAGGACGACGGCGACTTCGCTCGGACCCGCATTCATTACGAATGGGAAGGCATCTCCGAAGAGGAATTGCTTGTTGTTGGCATGATATATAAAGACATTCAAAAATCTGTTCTTGGTCCTCCCAGAGGCTACCATCCGGGGACAGTGGGATGGCATCATTACCTGCAGGTAAACGCCACCATGGCCGCCGTGCGCGCCCCTAGAGGCAAACTCGACCAGTTTCAAGACGCTCTGACCGCCATCGCAAGATCCATCAGATTTAATCCTGAGTTTCAGCAGGCCACCAGCGCTCACCAGTGGGATCAAATCCGCCGAAATGTTGCGGAAATGTGGCGGGTTACCAACTCCATCGTCGAGTACTCACGAGCTCAAATGCTTCTTACGCAGCAAAACCAGCAAGCCTTTATGAACGCCATGACCCAGCAGCATCAGCAGTTCATGGACAACATGCAGCGGCAAGGCGAAATTCGACATCAGAATGCTATGGCACAAATCAACGCGAACTCCGCCCAGGCTCGCAACTTTATGTCCCAAATGGATGCGCGCACGGCTCACACTCGCGACTATCAAGACTACCTTCTCAACCAGCAGTATTACGTCAATCCCCAGACCGGCGAGACGGCCACTGTCAGCGGCCGCCTTACCCACACTTGGGCCAACGGCCCGATGAATAGCAATGGAACCTCCATCGTCCAGTCACCAAATCCCAACTACAACCCTAACGGCGGGATGCCCGGCAACTGGATGGAATTGATCCCTATCCATCACTAGTCCAACCATACGCCTCGTCTGTAGGGGAGGGGCTTGCCCCTCCCGTTGCGCCCCACCCGCTGCGCCCATCCCTCGAGTTCTTTTTCCGTTTGACAACTCTCTGTCCGTTGTATATAACCAGATGGTTGTACAACCACAGGGTTATGCAATGACCTCTTCCGACCGCCTCGACGCCACTTTCGCCGCCCTCGCCGATCCCACTCGCCGCGCCATCCTCGCCCGCCTCGCCACGGGCGAAGCCTCCGTCAACGAGCTCGCCGAGCCCTTCTCCATCTCCCAACCCGCCATCTCCAAACACCTCAAAGTCCTCGAACACGCCGGCCTCATCTCCCGCGGCCAGGACGCCCAGCGCCGCCCCCGCCGCATTGAACCCAAGCCCTTCGCCGAAGCCACCGAGTGGCTCGAAAAATACCGCCGCTTATGGGCCGCCAATTTCCAGCGCCTCGACGCCCTTCTCGAGCTAATGAAGCTCGACCAGTTGAAAGCCATTGGAACAAAAACCAAAGAGAAGAAATCTGCGCGGACAAAGACTAAAGGAGATCACCGATGACGAATTCCGTACCCTTCACAGTTGCTACGCCTTCCGACCTTGAAATCGTCGTGACTCGTGTCTTCAACGCACCGCGCACGCTCGTCTTCGACGCTTGGACCAATCCCAAGTACCTCCCACACTGGATGCTCGGCCCGGACGGCTGGTCCATGCCCGTCTGCGAAATCGATCTTCGCCCTGGCGGTTCCTGGCACATCGTATGGCGCCACACGAAGGGACACGAAATGGAAATGCGCGGCCAGTATCGCGAAGTCAAACCGCCCGAGCGCCTCGTCTCCACGGAATCCTGGGGCCCCGGTTGGCCCGAAACCCTCAACACGCTCGAACTCTCGGAGCGCGGCGGAATAACCACCGCCACGATCACCATCCTCTACGTTTCAAAAGAAGCCCGTGACGCTGCCCTCGCCTCTGGCATGAAAGCCGGCATGGCCATGAGCTACGATCGTCTCGAATCCTATCTGGCGACGCTGGGCGCTTGAGTAAATCGCCGTCGTGCGCCTACCCTGGCGAATGCGCCCAGGTGATACCACTGCCCGCAGTAGTTGACAGTTGAACGAAAGATTTAAGTAACAAAAGCAGAAAGGAAAACGCCATGCAAAAAGTCACTCCGTTCCTGTGGTTCGATAACAAAGCAGAAGAGGCCATGAAGTTTTACGTCTCTATTTTTAAGAATTCAAAGATTTTGGGTCCCATGACTTTTCAACTCGAGGGGCAGGAATTTTTCGCCTTCAACGGCGGCCCTCATTTCTCCTTCACCCCGGCCATTTCGCTCTTCGTCAACTGCGAGACGCAGGAGGAAGTAGACGAACTCTGGGACAAGCTGTCGGACGGCGGAGAAAAGGGAAGGTGCGGCTGGCTCAAGGACAGGTACGGCGTGTCTTGGCAGGTCATTCCTTCCATCCTTGGCAAGCTGATGCAAGATAAAGATCCACAGCGGTCCACGCGCGTCCGTAATGCCATGCTTCAAATGGGCAAAATTGAAATAGAAGGCTTGAAGAACGCGTACGATCAGGCTTAACTCAGGCCCAAGCGAACCCGCTCCGCTACGCCGCAGTTGGCACAGCCGTCGCTGGGGGTCTCCCAACACTCGGAGATCAACGTCCGCATCGCCCGCCTTTTTTCCTCCATGAACAGCTCCGTCCGCGTCTTTTTCGGCACCCCTCTCCAAACGAAAGAATTCTGGCGGGCCTGGGATCTTTTGCCTCCCGCTTAGTCTGAGTCGCCATCCTTGTCACTACGCCCTGCGAGGGCTGCATTCAGGCGTTCCCTGGAGGGCACGCCATGCATGGAAAAAACGTGTGTGGGCAAACAATCACGAACGCGGGATAGCTCGACCCTTCCAAAAAAACGCAACTCAGCCACGATCTTCGGCTCTCAACAAGAAACCAAAGATGAGCAATGTTCTTATGTGGGTATGCGTATGAATTTAGAATAAATTATGTGTTCGGGCCGCCCGAAAAATCTGGCTAACGTTCAGAAAACAAAAGGATAGTTGTTTATGCTTCGAGATCAAGCCTCTTTGGTTCTTCGATTGCATTTCTCTTAGCCGCCGAGTGTCTGGAAAAGTTTGTCGCGTGCTTTTGGAGTGGACTCGCGGCCACAAGCAGGCTGGAGAGTTTTGCAGTCACAGCCTGAAAACGCATTCGGAGAAATCAATTTTTTCTTAAGAATTTTGTCAATAGGGGAGGCTTTTGATGCGGAAGTCAGTTGCACGAATGCTAGTCACGCTCGCGGTTGTTTGCCTGCTGGCGATTTCAACCTTTGCCGATATTACCGGGGACATTCAAGGCACGGTCCTGGATTCCGCCGGGGCCGGCGTAGCCCAAGCGAAAATCACCTTGAAAAATTTAAGCACTGGCGCAATTCGGACGCTGTTAGCCGGTGATGCCGGAGAATTTTCTTCCTACCAGATGGATATTGGAAACTATCAGCTCACCATTGAAAAGGATGGCTTTCGGACATTCACACAAACCGTCGTCGTGCGCAGCGGTGAAAGGACTCGCGTCGAAGCGCGCATGCAGATCGGGAATGTGTCCGAGACGGTGAGCGTCGAGGCCAGCGCCATTCCTACTCTTGACGTATCCACGGCTCAGGTGAGCGACTCCCTCAATTCCGAAGAGGTTCTTTCTCTGCCTAATCTGGCGCGCGACCCCGTGGTTTTTGCAACTCTTTCCCCCGGCACGGTTCCGGTTTCCGTGAACAATCCTTTTCTCGGTGCTGGCAGCTTTAACTCCAACGGCTCACGCGGCAGATCGAACAACATAACCTTGGATGGCGTCACTGCCACCGACGTCTCCGTGACCGGCGAATCCGGCGCGGCCTTCGTGCAGGACAGCGTCGCCGAAGTAAAAGTCATCACGAACAATTTTGATGCCGAGTTCGGCCGCAATTCCGGCTCTCAAGTCCAGATCGTTACCAAGAGCGGAAGCAACGCCTATCACGGCTCTGCGTATGAGTATTTCCAGAACAGCGGTTTGGGCGACGCTCGCGGCTACTTCACTCCGGCCGGTGCGGCTGTTCCGAAGCTCGTCCAAAATCAGGGTGGAGTCACTTTCGGCGCGCCCATCATCAAGGACCACACTTTCTTCTACGGCACTTGGGAAGTGGAGCGGACGGCAGGCGCGGGCCAGACAGTGATTGCCAACGTTCTAACTCCTGCGCAGGTTGCGGGCATCACCGATCCCACTTCGCTGGCGATATTTAAGGCCGACGGCTCTCCAACTTCTTCAACTGGCAGCCTCCCGGAATCGTCTGCCAACACTTCCCATGGCGATACGTGGACACTGCGCGTCGATCAAATCCTGCGCGGCGGAAAAGACACTCTCTTCGTGAAGTACGGCCAGGCTCCGGCCACGACCGTCAATCCGGGCCTCACGTTTATCTTCACAAACCTTCCCGGCTTTGGGGCTTCCGTCACCGCCGAGCCGCGCGATCTCACCGTCGGCTACACTTCCGTATTGAACTCCAATCTCGTCAATTCCTTTCATTTTGGTTTTGGGCGCGCCAATCCGAACTTCCCCGTAAATTCTCCGTTCGCCAATGGACCGGAAGTCTTTTTCGGCGATGGCACCTCTTCTTTCGGAACGACCTTCATCCTCCCGCAAGGCCGTGTCCAGAATACGTTTCAATACTTGGACGTAATCTCGTGGACCAAAGGAAAGCACACCTTCAAATTCGGCGGCGAAATCGACCGTTATCAAGCGCCCAGCTTTTTTGATGACAACACCTTCGGCTCTCTGGCGTATGCCAACATCGCCGCCTTCCAGGCTGGAACTCCCACTTCGTGGACCCAGATCTTGGGCCCCACCGGGCGGCATAACTTCTCGCTCGATGCTTTCGGTTTCGTCCAGGACGACTTCCGCGTCACCAGAACGCTCACACTCAATCTCGGATTCCGGTTCGAGACTTCCGGAGGCGTGTCCGAAGGCAAAAATTTGCTGTCCAATCTTGACCCTAACAATCACACTCCTATCGGCGCTCTGGGTGTTGGACCTCTTGGCGGTGTCGATTTGGGAGGCACCGCGTTCAACCGCACCTATAACCCCGCGCCCCGTTTGGGTTTTGCCTGGAATGCTCTCGGGAGTAAGTTGGTTGTTCGCGGCGGTTATGGGATCGCCTACGATTTCATCTATCTGAATCCCATTACGAACCTCCGCTTCGCGCCGCCGTTTACTAGCGCGATTACTATCGGCGCCTCTTCGTTTAACAACGGCAATACGGTTGCGAATTTGCTCGCCGGTACCGCGCCCGCACAGATGGCTGCCCTGGCCGGCTTGGGGACATTCTCTCCAGCCGTTTCCGACTTTGGCGGCTTTGACCCGGTGGCGCAAAACCTCAAAAATCCCCGCAACCAGCAGTGGGATCTTGGCGTCGAGTACCAGCTTCCCCAGGATTTGGTCTTGAAAGTCACTTACGTCGGAAGCCACAGCGATCGTCTCCAGGTAAGCGAACCCATCAACCTCGTGAATCCGGCCAATATCCCGGCCGCTCCCACCAGCCTTGCCGATCAAACCGCCCGCGAGGTCCAGTTCATTAACGCCGCCGAGAGCGAAGTTGGCGGCAATCCGGTCACTCCCACTGGGCTGAACAACCTGATCGACCAGCGCTTCGATAATGTCACTCAGGTCCAAAGCACCGGCACATCCAGTTACAATTCCCTCCAAGTCGAGGGAATCCGCCGCTTCAAGAACGGCCTTACTTTTGACGCAAACTACACCTGGGCGCATAGCATCGATGACGTCTCCGATGCTCTCAACGTCCTTATCAACGACAGCGCAGTCCCCCTCGACGCGTCCAAGCCCATTTCTTTCCAGCGCGCCAACTCAGAGTTCGACATCCGGAATCGTTTCGTCCTGAGCTACACCTACGAGATTCCGTTTGCGAAAGGCTTCCACGGCTGGAGGAAGTACGTCCTCGATGGTTGGAGCCAGAGCGGTATTTTCTCCACCCAGTCGGGCCTGCCCGTCTCTCTCTTCGCCGCACCGATTACTCTTTGCTCCTCGGGAGGCCCTCTCTCCACTTGCCCGGCGGCCAACCAGGTTTCGATCAATGACCTGCTGCTTAACGGCACCAACAACGGCGGGAATATCCCCAATACCCTGGTGAATGGCAACGCGAACCTGCTTCACCCGGTGCCTTTTTTCTCGGCCTACACCGTGCCGGGGACTCTTCCCGTCTCTGAGCCGCTCCTCGAACAAAACGGAACCAGCGGACGCAACCAGCTGCGCCTTGCCGGTCTCACCGACTTCGACGCTGTTTTCAGCAAGTCCTTCCACTTTACCGAGAGCAAGTACTTCCAGCTTCGCTGGGAGGCTTTCAACGTCCTGAATCACCCGAACTTCGCCGGCTATATCAATACCCTCGGCAGTTCCCAATTCAACACGTACACTAGCACTTCCACAAACGCGCGCACGTTCCAGCTCAGCGGCCGGTTCATCTTCTAACTTTCACCTCGCGGCTTCTCCCCGCAGCTGCGGCCACAAAGGGCGCTCTGGATCCTCAGAGCGCCCTTTTCCTTACTTATTGCCGCGTGAGCAATCCGTAACGCGCCGAGTTGCGCTTCTCGTTCTCTCTCTCCGCCGTTGCCCATGTCTTTGGCCTTTTGCATTCCGCAACGCTGCGGCGCTCCTCCACGTATTTGTTCCCCCAACGATTCTCAGTAGTAGCGATGTAAGTCCATATCTGATAACATCCGCCTCCGCTTCTTACGATCGTGGCCTTTGGCCAGGACGCCAATATCTCTCCATAAGGAATCCCTCCATGCCTTATCGAATCCTTTCCCTCGACGGCGGCGGCACTTGGGCTCTCATTGAAGTCAAAGCCCTGCTCGCTCTCTATAACGGAGACACCACCGTCCCCGGCCATGCCATCTTGCGTGACTTCGATCTGGTTGCAGCCAATTCCGGCGGCAGTATCGTCCTCGGCGCTTTGCTCGCCAATTTCACGCTCGGAAGGATTCTCGACTTCTTTCAGAACGAGGCCACTCGCAAATCCGTATTTTCCAAGACGGACTCCCTGCTCGACCGCGCCATCCACGATGTAGCCGGACTCGGCCCCAAGTACAGCGCCACGAATAAGTTGAACGCCTTGCGGGAGGTATTCACCACGACCGGGGACACTCGTCTCGATAAAGTTGTTAAGGGCTTGCCCCGCGCAAACGCCGACGCACCTCTGCATCTGCTCATCGTCGCTTTTAACTACGATCGAAACCGCGCCATGTTTTTCCGCTCCTCGCCGGCCAGCGGTCTTAGCTGGGGAACGGGCGATCCCTCCGATGTAACGCTTGCCGAAGCCATCCATGCCTCCACAAACGCCCCGGTAAACTATTTCGATGCCCCCACGGAATTCCCAGACCATCCGGGCCGTTACTGGGACGGCGCTATAACCGGCTGCAACAATCCTGTCCTTGCCGCCGTTACCGAGGCTATCGCCCGTGGCCAGCATCCCGAAGACATTGTCGCCTTAAGCCTTGGCACCGCCTCTGTCGCTCTCCCCTTGCAACTGCCCGGCGATCCTTCCTCTCCCTTTCTTCAACCTAAGGTCGCGTCCGGCCTCAAAACCGACCTTGAAAAACTGGCCACCTCGATCCTCGACGATCCACCGGACGCCGCCACCTACCTCGCCCACGTTATGACCGGCGGCGGCATCGGCCTGAATAAACCCCCGGCCGACAGCCGCATCGTCCGCATGAGCCCTCTCATTAGCCCCGTGAAGACCGCCGGTTCCAAAGCATGGTCCGCGCCCGCTCCAATGACCGACGCCCAGTTCAATTTCCTCAAGAATCTCGATATGGATGCCATCGAGCCGGATCAAGTCAAAGCCATCTCCGACTACACCGACCTCTGGCTCCGGGACATTGCTCCCAACCAGCCCATCCGCATGGATGGTGACACCCTCGCTCGCGAACTTGGCCAGGACAGGTTCACCCCCGCCGTAGCCGCCTGGAAAGCCATCCGATAACAACCGCAAGACCCCGCTCAGACGGCGACCACGGACCAATCCCTCCCCCGACGATTTGGCTCCAGTTTCTTCATCCTTCTTGATCTTCCGCCATTCCCCCACCGAACAAGCGAAGCGTTTGATTGACCTCCCACTCCTTTCTCTGCTATCAACATCAAGCGACGAGCACGCTAGCTGTAACTAGGAGCACGCTGCATATGCCCACCACACGACGAAACTTTTTTCGCAACGTTGCTACTGGCGCGGCAGTCGCTGCGTCTCTTCCGCCTCTCGCCGAACTCGCCTTTAGCGAACTCGTGCCCGCAGCCCGCGCCGCGGAGCCCGGTGGTCCCATCATCCTCAGCCGCAATGAAAACGCCTACGGCCCCTCCCAGAAAGTCATCGACTCCATGCAGAACTCCCTGCAATTCGCGAATCGCTACCCCGATCCCGCTGTCAACGCCCTTCACGATCGAATCGCAAAATCTCATTCCATCAAGCCCGAGCAACTCGTTCTCGGCTGCGGCTCTGGAGAAATTCTAAGCATCGCCGCGTCCGCATTTGCCGGCCCCGGAAAAAAGCTCATCACCGGTTTGCCCACGTTCGAAGCGATTGGCCGCTGCGCCAGAACTCTCGGCGCGGACGTCGCGGAAATTCCCCTCACCAGGGATTTTTCTCATGATCTGACGGCCATGCTGTCCCGCGCCGACGCCGGCCTCGTCTATATCTGCAACCCCAACAATCCCACCGGCAGCCTCACTCCTCGCAAGGACCTCGAAGAATTTATCCGCAAACTTCCCGCTTCCACGACTGTCCTCATCGACGAGGCCTACCACCACTTTGTCGGCGCCACTCCCGGCTACACCTCTTTCATCGACCAGCCCTTCGACGACGACCGCGTCATCGTTGCCCGCACCTTTTCCAAAGTTTTCGGCCTCGCCGGAATTCGCGTCGGTTACGCCGTCGGCGCGCCCGAAAAAATCAAAGCTCTCTCCGTCCGCCGCCTCCCCGAGGGCCTCAACGCCGTCGGTGCGCGCGCCGCCCTCGTGGCTTACGACGACGTCGACTACGTCCAGATGAGCGAGAAACGCAACGCCGCCGATCGCCAGGAATTCTTCAACCAGGCTAACTCCCGAAAAGTGCAGGGCATCCCTTCCTACGCCAACTTCGCCATGCTCCAAACCGCACGTCCCGCCACCGCAGTCATCGACCACTTCAAGAAAAACAACGTCTTAATCGCTCGCCTCTTCCCATCCATGAATACCTATGTCCGCGTCTCTTTCGGCACCCCTCCCCAAATGCAGGAGTTCTGGCGCGTCTGGGATCTCCTGCCTCCCGCCTAGCATTTCAAGGCTCTCGCCACTCTTCACTCGCCACTCGCCACTATCTCCCATGGAATCAACACTTACAAAGAAAGCTAGGGTGCCATTCTCCCCACCCTCACAACCCGCCCCTCACCCTCCACCCAGAACCTTCCCCATACCCCGTCCTAGTACACGCGTACCTCCCAGCATTCAATCGATTTTGTACCCGCAGTCCTATTGTTCCCTGGGCCGCTCCCGGATACACTCTCCCTTCAATCAGGAGGTATGCCTTGACCGGTTCTGAACGCCGCACGACGCAGCGCTTTCAAATGCGGCTCCCGCTCACCGTCCGCTGGACGACCGGCGCCGCGGTTGGCGAAACGAGCACCGAATCCCGTGACGTCTCTTCTCGCGGTGTTTATTTCTTTCTTTCCAAGGACGTCCGCGAAGGCTCGCCCGTCGAGATTCTTCTCACCCTCCCGAACGAAATCACTCTGGCCGGTCCGGTCCGCGTGCGCTGCCTCGGCCGCGTCCAGCGCACCGAGCCCCGCGACGAAGGCGCCATCGGCGTCGTCGCCGCCATCGAGCGCTATGAATTTCTCCGCGGCGCGGACGACGGCTCCAAGTAATCGTCCGTCGCTGTTTCTCTGAAGTACCAACGGCGTCGCCGCACCATCCGCGCACGCCAGGCATGTAGCAGCATCAATCGACGCAGCCGGCGCGAAAAAAACGTAGCAGCGCGCCACAAGCGCGATCGCGCCGAGCAAAAACCGCCCCTGCGGCGCGCCAGGAACGCGAAGAGTTTTTGAAAGTTTTTCACAGGTTTCTTGCTCGCTCACTGCGGAGGCGGGCAAGATGAGCCGGGGTCCCTCGGCCCCTCAGCGGAGTGCCCCGGCTGCTTTTTTTTCCTCTCCATCTTTCACTCTCGTTTTTTACTCCTTGGTTTTCCGCATTTCGTAATTCGTTTTTCGCATTTCGTTTTTTCGATTTTCGTATTTCGACTTTCGGGTTTCCCCGGAGATCGATCCGCCAGCTTTCTGCCAAAGAAAGACCGAAACTTTCGCGTCCATCTCCGCGTATAACTCTCAGGAAGAAGCACGCTTTATTCCCCCCTGGATACCCTGTTGAAGGTTTGCCCTGCCGTCGCTAAGGAGGCTGCCCTCCCTACCGAGCAGCAGACACGCATTTAGGAAGGGAATATCAAATGAAACAAAACCTCATGTTGCCCATCGCCTCTCTGCTCTTGATCCTGCTGATGACACTTCACCTGACGAGCGATACGATCCACGCCAGGGCTGGCACACCCGAGGCAGGGGGCTCAACCCTCGTTGCAGTGCCCATTCTGGCTATCTGGCTGTATGGAACGCTGCTGCTCGCGGAACGCCGGTCGGGGCACATCATCATGCTCCTCGGGTCGCTCATTGGGATCGCCATGCCGGTCCTCCACGCCATGAGCCCAGCAGGCATGTCCCACGGCGCGATCGCCAGGTCCAGCCCAGCCTTCTTGTTCGTTTGGACGCTTCACGCGCTGGGCGTGATTGGCCTGTTCGCCTTTATCCTCGCCGTGCGCGGATTGTGGAGCCTGCGACGGAGCCAGCCCCGCTAGTCGAAATCCCGAACCATCGGGTAGACTTGCCCCTATGCTCCGCCAGATTGCCCCGGTATTTTTCATACCACCACCGGCCTCGTCTTCCCCGCCGCCATCTCCTCCAAGGCCTGCAGCCGCTCCTTCAACTCGCTGCTCTCCAGACGCCCTTCGCGGTACAGCCAGCGCAGAAAATCCTCCGCCTGCTGCTCCCCTTTCTGTGAATTGCATTCCGAGCAGCTCGAAACCAGGTTGCGATAGCCATTCCGTCCCTCGCGCACCTGCGGGATGATGTGATCGAGGCACCGCGTCGCCGCTGTCACGCGCCGTCGGCAATAAAAGCAGTGGCCGCCCTCGCGCGCGTGGATTGCTTCCCGCAGCGCCCGCTTTTCGAGAAAGTCCGTCTCCTCGAGATTGGCGGCGCCGCGCAGCCACTCTGCCTCTCCCTCTTCGGCCCTTCTCGCGCGCACCCCGCGAACCTCCTCGGGCAAACGCACTTCAATCACGTGTCCTCGTTTGCTTCTTTCCGCCAACCGCAGCGCGCCCTTGGCCATCAGCTGGCGGACTCGCCTGCGCGCCGCCGTCTGGCCGAGGCCCGTCCCACGCGCCAGCCATCCAATCGAAAACCTCAGCCGCTGCTTCCCCTCGAGCCGGCTATGCCGCAACAGATGCGAATACACCGCCCGCTCGAGCATCGAAAGCCGCAGCTCCGGAATCAACAAATCCTCAAACTGCTTCCATATCTCTAGGCCATCCAAGTTTTTCATGCTCATATCGTTTGTCGTTGTCGTGTTGTCTGTCATATTTCGTAGCGCCGGCATCTTGCCGGCTCCCTTCTTTGCACACCCCTGCCGAGCAAGGGCCGCGAATTCAGTCTCAAAACTTCTTTAGGTTTTTTCCTGTGATCGGCAGGAAACCGGACCGCCGCGCATGCCACGCGATAACACCCCAAAAAAAGAAAAAGCCCCGACCAAGGGTCGAGGCGCACGTTTCTCCATCCCCAGACTACCACACACCCTCCACCCCACCACCCTCCCTTGTGCCCAATCCGTTAACACCCACCCAAAACCCCGCCTCTTCACACACGTCTCGAATGCGCGTAACCGAATTAGAATCGAGCACTGTTAAAGCGACGCATCTACTCTCGCTGAGACAGCGGTTCCGTTTTTCCATCCGCTACTGCTAAAATTGCGGTTCTCAGGAGGGACGATATGGCTACGATTGCTCCCGTGTCAGAAGAACGCGCGGCTGCGGATGTAAAACCGATTTACGACAACCTGAAAAAGGCCGTTGGCAAAGTGCCGAACTTTTTTGCGATGTTGGCGCACAAGCCGGAAGTGCTGAAGACGTTTCTGCCGTTCTACGAGGCAATTACCGGACCCGGAGCGGTAGATCAGAAGTACAAGGAACTGGCGTATCTGAAGACGTCCATCGTGAACGGGTGCGAGTATTGAACGAAGGCCCATTCCGCTTCGGCGAAGCGGATCGGCGTCACCAGCGAACAAATCCAGGCGCTGACCTTCTACGAGCGCTCCAATCTATTCGACGAGCAGGAAAAAGCGGTGATTCATTTTGCGGATCTGGTGACGCGCGCGGCGACCACGCTGCGCGAAGCGAATCTGGACGCGATGCGCAAGTATTTTTCGGAAGAACAGATCGTGGAGCTGCTGTTGGTGATCTGCGTGGCGAACTTTACGAATCGCGTGAATGAGGCGACCAAGGCGATTCCAGACCTGGGCTGATCACGGCTCCGTTCACTTCGCTGTGTAGGGGCCGGCATGCTCTTTCATCAGTCGGGCGTCGCACAAGGAACTACTTGTCGGCTGTGGCGACGGTAAACTCGAAAATCCTCGTCGGTCGTCAGGATGATGGGGGCGGCAAGCGTTTCGGTCATGCGCACGAGGCAAGCGTCGGCGAGGCTCATGGGAACGTCGGAGTATTTCTCGATCAGCTTCGTAACAGGCTCTACGTTCCGGGAAAGCTCGAAGGCGACAACGAGGGCACGGCGGCGAAGTAATTCACCGAGACGGGGCGCGCCGCGCTCTCCGAGAAGGTGGTACGCCTCCGACAGCGCCGCTTCGCATGTCGACCAAGGCGGACCCAAATCGTGGGCCTGAGTCACGGCCCATTGGTGGTGAGCGTCGCGGTTGCTAAGCAGCGCCACCACAAAGCCCGCGTCAGCGAGAACGTTTCTGGCCATAGCCCATGGCTCGCAAATATGCCTTCTTGCGCCCAGTTAGGTCTGCCGGTAAGCCGTCAACCGATCCGACGAGATCGGCTATGGAATTGAACGAGGCAGTGCGCCGCCGGCGCTGGCGGGAGGCGAGCTGGAGCCGTTCGCGCACTACATCGGACTTCGAGATCTTCCGACCGCGCGATTCTTCCTCGATGTCCGCCACCAGTGGCTCGGGCAATCGTACCGTGAGAGTCTTCATGAGGTCAGTGTATTACATCTCCGGCAGGTCCGCAAGACAGACGCAACGGCAAAATGATTTGGAAACGTTCCGTCTGTCCCCATATTTCTCGTCCCCATATTTCCATATTTCGTCCCCATATTTCCCCATATTTCCCATATTTCCCATATTTCGTCCCCATATTTCCTAGACTTCTTTCGATTTTTCAGACATCGCCAGGAATCGGACTACTTGTGTGCAACGCGTGGTCGCCCCAAAAACAAAAAGCCCCGACCAAAGGTCGGGGCGCACGTTTTTCCACCCCTAGAATACCACGCCCTCCACCCCGCCACCTCTCCCCTGTGCCCAATCGGTCAAAACCGACCCTCGAACCGCCGCCCCAGGTAATCAGTCACGGAAAAATAATACATCTTTTAATTTTTCCCGGTATCCAAGGTTAGGACAATACAGGCGGTGGCCGCTGAAGGAGGACATATGTCAAACGAGAAAACAGGAAGTGCCGCCAGTGCGAGCCGAGCGCTGCAACCCACGGAAACCAATCCTCTCGATTTTGTGCCCGACTACATTCCTTTCGACACTCCGTATGGCCCACCGGTATCACTGGATCGAGCCGAGGCGATTATTCACGCGGCGGTGGCAGAGGCGAAGAAGCGGAATTGGAAGATGAACGTAGGGGTGGTCGATTCCGGGGGCAATCTCGTGGCCTTTCAGCGGATGGACGGCGCGATGCTTGCCTCCATTCAGATTGCCGAGCACAAGGCACGCGCCGCCGCGACCTTCCGTCGCCCAACCAAGGTATTCGAGGACGGTATCAACCTTATGCATCTCAACTATCTGCTTGCGTTCGATGGAGTGATTGCGTCTCGCGGCGGCATTCCACTGATTGAGAAAGGCTCGATCGTTGGCGGGATCGGTGTTTCGGGAGGCACGGATTCCCAGGACGAGATCGTCAGCGAGGCAGGCGCGGCTGTAATTAACCAACTCCCGGCGACGAACAAATAATCCGGATATCAAGAAAACGTTCCGCTATCAACCGGTTTCCGAGACCAAGAGATAAAAGATAGGAGAATGTCATGACAACTGCAAATGCACCTATGAAGTCCGCTCAGATTCGCATGACCAAGCGGTCGCCCGCCTATTGGCGCGTCACGTTCGATAACCCTCCGCTCAACATCATGGGTCCGGAAATGGTCAAGGAATTCCAGGAAGTCATTAACGCTCTCGAAGCCGACGAGCAGGTCAGAGTCGTGGTCTTCGACAGCGCGGTGGACGACTTCTTCCTGAATCACTCCGATTTCACGGCCAAGCTGGAAGACTTGACCTCACTCCCGCCCGGTCCGACGGGCTTGCCCCCTTGGCCGGACTTTCTCGTACGTCTGACGCGATTGCCGGTCGCCTCCATCGCGCTCATCCGCGGCCGGGCGACGGGCAATGGCAGCGAGATCACGCTGGCCTGCGACATGAGCTTTGCCAGCCGCGAAAAAGCCATCATTTCGCAGTGGGAGGTAGGGGTGGGCATGGTCGCCGGAGGCGGCCCCATGGCTAGGCTTCCCCATCTCATCGGCCGAAACCGCGCCCTTGAGGTGCTTTTGAGTTCGGAAGACATCCGGGCGGACCAGGCCGAGGCCTACGGCTACATTAATCGCGCGCTGCCCGACGCCGATCTGGATGCGTTTGTAGAGACGCTCGCGACACGGATCGCCAAGTTCGACAAATGGGCTATCGCTCAGACTAAACGGCTCGTCAACACCAGCTTGCCGCCGGACGTCGAGCTCGGTGCCGGATGGGATGCCTGCATCGGTTCACTTGGGCGACCTGCCGCGCAGAATGGGATCAAGGCTCTGATGGCGCGCGGCTTCCACAAGCAGGGGGATGTCGAAGATCGGCTCGGATATTATCTGGGCCAAATCGCGCGCTAGGCCGGGGATCGACGCGGTTCCGAATTCGGGACGTTGCAGAAGGGACGCGCTCGAAGCCGAGCTTGCTCGCCAGGACATGGAAGGAAAATCGTAAGTGAGGAAGAGTCTGCGCGGAATTAACCCCGCTTCAAAGCCAAGTGGAGATGGGTGTGTGGAATGCTTGGCGTCGCCGAAAGGTTGGTGGTTTCATCTCCGCCGGTGTGCCGAGTGTGGGCACATCGGTTGCTGTGACAGTTCTCCGAGCCAGCATGCATCCAAGCATGCGGCGGCAACAGGTCATCCGATCATTGCAAGCTTCGAGCCGGACGAGGATTGGTTCTACGATTACGAAAAGCAAGGGATGATCAAGGGCGCGAAGCTGCTTCCGCCACATTCGCATCCAAAAAATCAACCCGTGCCTGGACCTGCAGGGAGAGTTCCAGATAATTGGGAAACGCTGCTGCACTAGCGGGCGGCGATCGATTTATTAGGAATGGGAGCTGGACTCGGGACACCGTACTTCTAATGAGCAGCGCAGCGAAAGGAGCCATGAATGAGCGCCGTACAAGTCGAACTGAAGGGCTATGAAATGCCACCGCGCGAAGGGATCACCGTCGCGCATTTTCTCACCGTCGCCGATGTCGAACGGTCGGCTCGCTACTACGAAAAGGTCTTCGGCGCACGCATTCTGACCATGGGTGACGGCAACGCGCCTCCCTACCTTCAGCTTGCGAATATCTGGATGATTCTGAATGTCGGGGGCGGGCCGACCCCGGACAAGCCCACGGTAACGCTCAGCGTGCCCGACCCGAATCACATCAACAGCTTTATGAATTTCCGCGTTGCGGATATTCAAGCGTGCTACGAATTGTGGAAGAGCCGGGGAGCCGAGTTCCTCACGCCGCCAATTCCCAAGTACGGCGAGATTCGCTGCTACATCCGCGATCCTGACGGTTACATCATCGAGGTCGGACAAAGCACGTCTCTCAAGTACGGCTAGCGCTCGGCGCGGACAGCCGGCTCTGCACCTCGTCGTGGCGCTTCCGGCAATTGCTCCGCACAAGCTAAGTTTTAGGGAAACGGATTCGATTTCAGAGAGGAGAACAAAATGACAACAAAAGGAAAAGTCTTGGTGCTGGTCTCGAGCGGTCACGGCTTGCCATTGAAAGATGGCAAGGTTTATGCCGGCGCTGGCTACTATCTCAACGAACTGACGGTTCCGGTTCGGGCCTTGATGAAGGAAGGCTACGAAATCACTTTTGCCAACCCCAAAGGCAACACGCCGCAATTGGATGTCAATTCAGCAACAGCCCAGTTCTTCGGTGGGGACGAGGCAAAGCTTCAGGACTATCTAAAATTCCGCGACACTCTGACTGGGCTCAAAACTCCGACTCGCATCTCGGAGGTCATAGCATCGGGCCTGGATCAATATAACGCTGTTTTCGTCCCTGGCGGCCATGGTCCGATGATTGATCTTCTCGATGATCCCGACGCTGGCACGGTGATGAGACACTTTCATAAAACATCCAAGCCTACGGCGGTACTCTGCCATGGCCCGATTTCGCTTCTCTCGGCTCTTCCGAATTCGAAGGAGGTAGTCGCAGCGCTGGCTGCCGGCGATGCCGCTGGAGCGCGAGCAAAGGCTCAAGGATGGATTTATTCTGGATATAAGATGACCATCTTTTCGACGGCGGAAGAGCAGCAGCGGGAGCCTCTTGAGATTGGCGGTAAGGTTCTCTTCTATCCGGACTTCGCCTTGAAGACAGCGGGCGGTGACGTAAGTGTGCTCCCTCCATGGTCGAGCTACGTCCTTCAAGATCGCGAGTTGATCTCAGGTCAGAACCCTTTCTCGGACGAAGCGCTTCTGAAACTTCTTATACCGGCGCTCAACGCGAGAAGAAGTGAGGCGGCTGGCGCATCCTGAGCCGGATCAAATCTTCGCTATGGAACGAGTGCCCTAACCGAAAGCAACCCCTGATGCGCATGTTCCGAAAGTCTGTCCTGCTGTTTTGCATTCTCTGCATGAAGGAGGTTTGCATGTCTCAGAAATCCAGCGCAACAAAGCCTGCCCAGCAAAGCGAAGTCCGGGCTCACCAGCTTGGGCAAGAGGTTTTCAAAACTATCTTGCCCGAAGATATCGATTGGAAACCGTTCCCGGCGTTCCCGCCTGGCGTCCGGCTGGCTGTCGTCGTGGGTCAGCCCTCGGAGCCGGGCCCTTACACAATCAGGGTCAAAGCGCCCCACGGCGCGAAGCTAATGCCTCACAAGCACCCAGAGGATCGAGTCTATACCGTGATCTCCGGCGTCTTTTATATCGGACTGGGTGATGAATTCGACGCGAGTAAGCTGGAAGCCTATCCGCCCGGCGCCGTGATCATTCTCCCCGGCAACACGCACCATTTCCATTGGGCGAAATCCGGCGAGTACGTCACGCAAATCACCGCGATGGGGCCGCTTGGACTGGAGTACCTCAGCGCGAAAGACGATCCGCGAAACAACAGCCGGGTGCCGCAGCCTTCGGGTTTAAGGCTGCGCGTTTGACTCCTGAACCGCTCCCGCCCCACCGCGTGGACCCTTGACAGCGGTATCGCAATAATGCGATAGTCCGGAGGCGCGTGAACGGCGAGTTCAGCATTGCGTACGTTTCGCTACCGAACGGGCGAGTGCCCGCCCGGGAGTTCCTGGATTCCCTCGATGAGAAAGGCGCGGCCAGAATCGACGCGTTCATCGAGCGGCTGCGCCTCTATGGCAACAGGATGCAAGGAAAATTCGTCAAGAAGCTCACCAACGACCTATTCGAGCTGCGCGTCAAACAATTCGACAGGATTTTTCGCGTTCTGTTTTTCTACCAGCCGGGCATGTTGATCGTGATTACCTCAGGATTCCAGAAAAAGACGCAAGAGACTCCGGCTGGCGAGATTACCAGAGCGGAGCAGTTGAGGAAGTTGTGGATGAAGTACAGGAACCGTTACACGGGATCGCCAAAGGAAAGAGAAGCTATCCTGAAGGAGTTGGAGCTATGAGACACGCGGGCAAGGGCGACCAGCACCGTGAGATTGTCGAGCAACGCGCACGCAAGAGCGCAACCTACCGAAAAACGTTCGCGCGAACGCTGCAACAGATCGACCTGGCTTTGCTAGTGCGCGAGATGCGCGAGGATGCCGGTCTGACGCAGGCCGAACTCGCCAAGAAGGTGGGCACCACGCAGTCGGTCATTGCCCGCCTGGAGGACGCGGAATACACGGGGCACTCGCTTACGATGCTGGAACGCATCGCAACAGCGTGCGGCGTCGGACTAACGCTCTATGCCGAGAAAAAGCCCAATTTCGAGCGGGAAGTAGCGTTGGTATGAAACTCGAAATCAGGGAAACCAGGGGAGAGACGGGACATTTTCCGAGCTTCCGCCCGGGACGTCGTCTCAGCCGACGTGGCAGTCCAAGCCTGATTGGATGACGTTGTCGGCTCCTTCAACCGAGTAAACTTGGCAGCTGTTGAACGACCAAGGCTCGGAAAAAGGAGCCGAGCAATGTTAATTATAGGCTGTGATTTTCACACACGCTATCAGCAGATTGCCATGGCTAGAGAAGAGACCGGCGAGGCGCTCGTCGAGCGCCGATTGGACCACGAAAGCGGCGAAGCTCAAGCGTTCTACCGGAGTTTGCAAAATTTGCAGGAACCGGTCCGCGTGGGCATCGAAGCAACAGGCCCCATTCACTGGTTCGAGCGTTTGCTCACTGAGCTTGGCCACGAACTGTGGATTGGAGACTCCGCAAAGATTCGTGCCAGTGAGGTGCGCAAACAGAAGACCGATGAGCGCGACGCCCGGCTCATTCTCGATCTCCTGTTGGCCAAGCGCTTTCCGAAAATCTGGGTGCCCACGCCTGCCGAACGCGACCTCCGGCAGTTGCTTTGGCACCGCCACAAACTCGTAAGCATGCGCACCATGCTGGGCAACCAGCTGCACGCGCTGGCCATGAGCCAGGGACTGTGCCGAAAGAAAAAGCTGTTCACTCAGAAAGGTCGCGTGGAACTCCAGCATCTGGGGCTGGCTCCCTGGGCCAGTCGCCGGCGCCAAGAACTTCTGAAACTGCTCGACCAACTCGAATCACCGATCGCGGAGTTGGATCGCGCCGTTCTGGAAGAAGCCAAGCGCCGCGAAGATGCGGTTCTTTTGATGACCCATCCCGGCATCGGTCCAGTTACGTCTCTGGCTTTTGTTCTGGCCATCGGTCCGGTAACTCGTTTTCCTGGCAGCAGGAAGATCGCCAGTTACCTGGGACTGAATCCCACGGAGGAATCCAGCGGCGGGCGGCGCAGACTCGGAGGCATCAGTAAACAGGGCAACACCATGGTGCGCTGGCTGCTGATCGAAGCCGTATGCCCCGCGGTGCGGAAGGATCCCGCATTGCGGCAGGACTACCAAAGGTTGAAATTCCGTAGAGGACACGCGATAGCCAAAGTGGCCATCGCGCGCAAGTTGGCTGTGCGTATGTACTGGATGCTCCGCAGTGGAGCCGATTACGCGCAGCTGGTTCGCAGGCAAGGCAGCCCGGGGGGCACCCTGATGAACGCAAGTTCATCGCTAGCCTGATTGGGCGCCTTGCTCCCGCGAGCGATCGCGGCGTCTGAAAAATGAATCATGGTCCGCCTTACGGAGAGACCGAATAGATGGTTGGTGGAACCAGAATCCACCGCTGGATTCACGAAGCGAGCCTTGGTCGAAATGAAGGAAAGAGAAAAGATCCTTATAGGTGAAGAGAAAAACGAACCCCCGCGGCTCGCGAACTCTTCGTGTCTCTTGACAGAGCCGACAACGTCATAGAGAGTGCCCCAGACGCCGGGTTTACGTCTCGGGGTTTTGATTCTACCTTCTGTTGCTTCGCTATGGTTCTCTCCTAATTTTCTAACTCTGAAGCCGGGGGTCTTGACTCTTTCTTTCTCTGAGACCGAAGGAAACCTACGGACGTTTTCCGAGTTCTGACCACGACGTCGTGTCTCAGCCGACGCGGGAGGGCAGGCGCTCCCAGGTGGCCACCAGGTTTTGTTCTACACCACCGATCCGCATCGGCGGAGCGGTCAGGGTGAGCCGGTCTCCGAAGAAGGCAAAGTAGCGTTCCTGCTCTTTCCCGGTCCAGTTGGGGAAAGAACTGATTTCGACGTGGTGAATGACTTTCTGCCCCCGGACTTCATACCTGCCCGAGTACGAACTGTAGCTGTCGAACGCAGCCACTTTTTCCTCGGCAGGCGCCTGCAGAGCGTCTGGCGAGGCGAAATTGGTGCGGCGGGCTTGCATGATCGAAACCGACATGTAGCCCTCGCGGCTGTAGAGCAGGTAGCCTGCGACGTCTTTGCCGAAAGGATAGCTCACGTCACCCGTGGATGTTCTAGCCTCCAGCGAAAGCAATCGCCAAGCGCCGACAAATTGATCCGCAGACATTTGTGACACGCTCCTTTTTTCTTCCTTTGTCGCGTCCGTTCGGCTCAACCGGGAAACCGACCTCACTTTGCGCGCCTACCTTGGTGCACGGGAATGAAGAAAGGCGATCTCTCCAAATTCGGCTTTGCTTTCCGATTTTCGTATTTCGAGTTTCGAGCTTCGTGTATTCGCGTCAGCTCACCTTACTTCACTGGCAAAAAGCGAACAATTAACCCCGTGATCGCGTCGTGCCACGCGTGCGTCATTATTCCTGGTCGCAGATTCTGCCGCGCTTCCGCAAGGATTCCAAACATCAATCCGTAGACACCGATGACCAACGTGGCTTTCGGTCCCTGATAAATGTGGCCGGCGCCAAACAGCACCGCCGAGAGAAGCACGCCAATCGGCGCGCTGCGCGTCCACGCCACAAACTGCCGCTGCAAGTAGCCGCGAAAAATCATTTCTTCGCAGATCCCCGCGGTAACGGAAAGAGCGATCCACAGCACCGATTCGAGCAGGTCCTGCGGGGCAAGTCTCCGCGCGGCCTCCGTCATCCCCGTCGCATGCAGCAGATGCGAAACGATGCTGAGAACAAAAATCGCCGCGATCCAAAAGCCGAATGCGATTGCGAAATCGATAAAAAAATCGCCAGCGCTCTTCCAGCTTCGACCGGCGATGTTTCGAATAAATTTCCCCCGGCGGCGCAGTCCCCAATACACGTAGCCGACAAGGAGCCATTCCCAAGCCGTCGTGGTGAGATAGAAAAACAGCCGGCGCGCATGGCTCACCGCATCTTGGCGATGGACAGAGAAGTAACCAACCACCGCAACAACGCTGAGCACGACAAGAAGAAAAACCGTGTGCAGCGCCCCAGCCACCGGTTCGAACCGCGCAATCGGCGTTTCCTGCCTGGTCTCCGCACTATCGTCCGCCACGGGCCACCTCCCGTGTCTGTTGCTGGCGGCAAGGCCGAGCTACGACCTCGCACGTGTTTACGTGGCGCGAATTCTCTCACATTTGAGAAACTTCATTCGCCGGCATTTGTGGAGCGCGGCAGCTCTGCGGCCGCTTTCGCGATTGCGCCATCCCGCCGGTTTCGAATTTCGCAGTTCGATTTTCGAATTTCGCATTTCGAGTTTGGTTCCCTTTACCTCCTTTACTTCCTTTACCTCGTTTACGTCCTCTCACGATTCAACAGGCAGGTTACCTCTGCGCGTCCTGTACCTCAGGGCAGGCGATTTTCGCATCGCTTGTGCGGGATGATAGGTTTTGCCCAGCCGCGCACGAGCACAAGCAGGCCGGTGATCCAACCGGCGATGAAAACCAGGTAGCCGAAGCGGCAATTTCAACTGCCGATTCGAACCGGTCACGCATGGCCAAAGTGGGCCGTCGTGTAGGCGCCATCCGCAGAAAAATGGCCGCCAGCCTTAGGGAGTGGGGGAAAGTTTCCAGATGCTCGCAGAAATCCAAGAGCCGCAAAATCCGCTTTCGAATCCGCCTTCTCCGGAAGAAGCCGCCGGGCAGATTTCGCTTCTGGACCTGGCGGAAATTCTCGACCAGCACAAAATGTGGGTGGAATCCGGCGGGGAATCCGGCGTCAAAGCCGATCTCTGCGGTGTGAATCTTTCGCACGCCGATTTGACAGGAGTCAACCTCGAAGGCGCTTTCATCCAGCGAGCTAATTTAATTGGCGCGGATTTGTCCATGGCCAATTTACGGGGCGCCAGCCTCGTGCAGTCTGATTTAAGAGACAGTAACTTACTCGGAACGGAACTTAGGGGCGCCAATTTAATGGGCGCCAATCTTTATGGCGCCGAAGGCGTGTGGGTCGGCCGGCTTGGCGGGACGAATTTGTTCGACGCGATTTTGCCGGAGACGATCGCGGAGTTCGACAGCACGAAAGCGATATCGGACGCCTCGAAAATCGCGCGATGGTTTTATTTTCTTCTGCTGGGATTCAGCCTGGCCTGCGTCGCGCTGATTGGCCTGACGACGGATGTGCGGCTCGTCGTCGATGCTTCGGCGATTCCCATTGCGAAGTTCCCGAAACTCATTTCGATGACGAGCTTTTACATGGGCGCGCCGCTTGTCCTTTTCATTTTGTATCTCCGGTTCCATTTTTTGCTGCTCCGTTTGTGGGGAAGCATGGCGGGGCTGCCCGCGGTTTTCAAGGATGGCCAGACGCTGGAAAAAGACGGCCCGTGGTATCTGATGGGATTGGTGAGGCGGCATTTTCGCTGGATGCGGGAGGGGCGTTCGCCATTCTGGGTGCTCGAAACAGTCGTAGCAACGGTTCTCGCGTATTGGGTGGTGCCTGCCACGCTGTTCCTGTTCTGGCTGCGGTATCTGGTGCGCCAGGATTTTCGCGGCACGCTGCTGCACGCGTTCCTCTTGACTCTTTCCGTGGCCGCGGCGACGTGCGTTCCGACAATCGTTGCGCGCGTGTTGCAGCCCGGAGATTTACTGCGGCAAAAATCGAAGAATTTGCTGCGGCTGAGCTTTGCGACGGCACGCGTAGCCATGATCACCGGCTGCGCGCTGCTGGTTTTCTCCCTGGGAGTGAACCGCGGATTGCCTTCCGACCGGAACGTCGCGACGCAGCACTCGCCGGAAAGCATCCTGCGATGGGCCTCGGAAGCGATGCAATCGATCGGCTACCGGCCGTATGCGGAATTGACGGAGGCCACACTTTCCGGGCCGCCGCCACACGGAAACTGGAGCGAAGAAGCGCTCGCGTCCGTGCCGGGCGCCAAACTGAATGAGATGAACTTGCGATTCGCCCGTGCCTACAAGGCCTACCTGGTGAATGCAAAACTCTGGCGAGCGAATTTGGAGGGCGCTTACCTCTCCGAAGCGGACATGAGAGGGGCGAATTTACGCGAAGCCGTTTTGCGCGACGCTATTTTAGACCGTGTTTTGGCGTCGAAAACCGTGATGGTTTCCGCAGACGCGACCCGAGTAAATTTCACCGGCGCGGATTTGCGCGGCGCGGACATGTCCTTCGCAATTCTTGAGAACGCTTTGCTTTCGAACGCCAGACTCGGCGGCGCTTCGCTTTACGCCGTGAATCTCCGCAACGCGCAATTGCTGCGAGCTGATTTGACCCGTGCGGACATGCGTGACATAAGAGCGGAGCACGCCATTCTCTCCTTCGCGACGTTGGAGCAGACGGATTTTTCTTCCGCAAAATTGTCTGAAGCCAACGCGACGGGCGCGCAATTTAAAGGAACGATTCTGATGGACGCTGACTTGAAAAACAGTGACTTGCGGGGCGCATTTTTCAACGGAGCCATTTTTCGGGGCACAGACATTACGGGAGCGAGCATCGCCGGGGCCGACCTGCGCGGCGCCCTGGGCCTGACCGCCGACCAAGTTTGCTCCACGCACGGCTGGCAAGTCGCGCAATTCGACGCCGACGTGCTGGCGCAAACGCAAAGCCTCTGCGGCTCCAAGCGTTAATTCTCCTTAATCGCCCAGTTCCGGGTAACCCCGCAACACAGCCGAGTGATATCTGTTAGGCCCGCCGCAATTTCCCAGAAGCGGACTTCTGGCCCGAAATAACTTCCGGTCAGCCCGTCAACCTTACACAATCAGCAGGTCCTTCCGCATGTAGCCGTAAACAAACGCCTTGACGCAATGCAGCATTAGTATCACAATGTGGTTCTAATCATGCTTGGTGAATTCGAATATCTGTTGATCACCGCGGCGGCTGGGCTTGGAGACGACGCCTACGGCGCGGCGATTCGAGAAGAAATCGAAGCCACGACCGGGCGAAAGTGCTCCATAGGCGCGCTCTATACAACCATCGATCGTCTCGAAACAAAAGGTCTACTGAAAACATGGATGGGCGATGCCACGCCGCAGCGTGGTGGCCGCGCCAAGCGCATGGTGCGCGTGACGTCCAAGGGCGTGTTAGCGGCGAGGGACTTCTACGATGCGGTGACGCGTGTGAGTCGCGGTGCGTCATGGGTGGCGAACCGAACCGGGAGCGCCTCATGACGTTAGCGGGCTGGTCCTTCGTCGAGACTGCTGCTCGACTGCTGGCGCGCGACGAGCGCGAAGCCGTGCTGGGCGATTTGCTGGAGGCGCGTAAGAGCACATGGAGCGGGTTGTGCAGTGTGCTCGGGCTGGTGTTCCGGCGAGAGGCGGCGCAGTGGAAGAGCTGGCGTCCGTGGCTGGCGGGATTCGGAGTGGCGCTTCCAAGCAGCTTTCTCCTTATGGGGTTCTCGCTGTCGGTCAGTTGGAGTTATCTGACCCTACGATGCCCGGAACTTCTCCAGAAGTCGTCCCTGACGCTGGGCACCGGGTCCCTGGTTTTGCTGTGCCAGGCACTTCTACTGATCGGTTGGTCGTGGACTGGCGGTTTTGTAGTCGGGTCGTTGTCGCGGCGGACTCTTTGGGCTAGCACGTTACTTTGCTATTCGCCGTGTTTGTTTTGTTTGTCGAGATTCCGCGTCGAGTCCTTATCGAGATTTTGCCTACTGCTCTTTTTGGTGCCCGCGATCTGCGGAGTTTACCAGGGTTTGCGAATTTCAAGGATGAAGCCGAGCTGGGCGATAGCGCTGGCAATAACGATCACAGTATTGATGCTTCCGGGCCGGAGCAGCGTCGATGATCACTGGTGGGCACCGCCGCGGTGGACTCTGGATTGGGTTTTGTGCTGGCCAGCGTGGTATCTGGTCGCAACGGCGCGGCGAGCGAACTCAAAGGCAGGATTGGGAGGCAGCGGCGCGCTGTTGACCGGGCACCTGGAAGCCAAGACATCAGAATCCGCTTGATGGACTGGTGAGATCTGGCCGAGGAGAGAAAAACATGGCGAGTGAGCTCACCCTGTTTGTAAACGGCACGAAGCAAGTTGTGTCCACGGCGCCGGAAACGCCTCTGATTTTCGTACTTCGCAATGAACTGAAATTGAGCGGACCCCGCCTGGGCTGTGGGATGGCACAGTGTGGCTCGTGTTCCGTGCTGCTCGATGGAGAAGAAGTCCGCACATGCATCACACCGGTGTCGTACGCCGTGGGAAAGCAGGTGACAACCATCGAAGGGCTGCCTGCGGCTTGGGCGGCGGAGAAAAAGTTGAGCGCGGCGGACGCTGCGAAAACACTGCATCCCGTTCAACAGGCGTGGATTGACGAACAAGTGCCACAGTGCGGCTACTGCCAGAGCGGGATGATGGTTGCTGCAGTGGAACTACTGGCCAAGAATCCGAATCCGAGCGTGGCAGAAATCAAAGATGCGTTCACAAACAAGCCGCCGTCACCTCATTTGTGCCGCTGCGGCACTTACGCAGCGATCATCGATGCTGTGCAACGCGCCGCCAAAGCCATGAGGGCCTGAGGGAACGCACGCCATGATGATAAAAACAGAAACGTCCAGCGATTCCCCTCTTGCAACGACGCTCACGCGGCGCGGCTTCGCCAAAATGGGCGGCGCTTTATTTGTTTCATTTGCCCTGCCAGCGGGATTTCGCACCCAAAGTGCCGAAGGCCAGGTTTCACACCAGACGAACCAGCTCGACCCGACGTTACTGGGGTCGTGGCTTGAGATCCGAAGCGACAATACGATTCTAATGCGCACGGGCCGGACCGAGACGGGTACGGGGATGAGCGGATATTACACGCAGGTGATTGCCGAGGAATTGAGCGTCCGACCGGAAACGATCTCGCTCATCATGGGCGACACGGACAAAACACCGGACGGCGGATACTCTGCTGGTTTCCTGAGCGGAATGGCCAACGTTCGCAAGGTCGCCGCGTACACCTATCAAGCGCTGCTTGGGCTGGCGGCAATGCAACTCGGTGTTCCCGTCGAAAACCTTAGCGTCGTCGATGGTGTCGTGTCAGGCGGCGGAAAGAGCATCCGATACGGACAGCTTGTCGAGGGGCAGCACCTTGATTTGAAGATTCCGGTTACCGGCGAGTTAGCGAAGGCTGCTCCAGGAAAATGGGTGGGCGTGGATGGGCTGGACGGTCTCACAGTGACCGGCGACCCGCCGATGAGGCCGCTCAATCAGTGCAAAGTGATGGGGACGTCTTTTCCCGTGCCCGGCATTCCCGACAAAGTGACCGGCAAAACGCAATGGAGCTGCGACGTCACATTGCCTGGGATGCTTCATGCTCGAATGATTCGCCCTGCAACGCTTGGTTCCACCCTGATCTCCGTTGGTGCTGTGGACAAGAAACAGTTTCCAACCGCAGAGATTATGAAGAAGGGCAATCTCGTCGCCGTGGTTTCTCCCAAAGAGTGGGAAGCCATTAGTGCGGCGCGTGCCGTTGCCGCTGGAACGAAGTGGACCGAATGGGCCGGTCTGCCGGGCAGCGACAATGTTACGAAGACACTTCGCGCGCACAAATGGAACTCGCTCCCGGCTAGCCGCGGAAATGCGGCCGACGTTGCCACCGCGCTGGCGAAAGCTACAAGAAAAATTTCTGCGTCCTACGAACAGCCTTATGTGAGGCACGCCCCGATCGGCCCGTTCGTCGCTGTCGCTGACGTTCGCAGTGATGGCAGTGCGACTGTGTGGACGCATTCGGCGCAATCGCAGGGCCTGCGCGCGCGCATCGCGTACATGCTGGGGACCACACCGAAGCAAGTCGTGGTTCGCTGGCTGGATCATTCCGGTCAATACGGACGCACGACGTTCGGCGGCGATGGCGCAGAAAGCGATGCCGTAATTCTCTCGCAAATGACCGGCAAACCTATACGCGTCCAATGGACCTTGCAAGAGGACATGATATGGTCGAGCGTCTCACCAGCTTGGGTGTCCGATATCCAAGCGGGTCTAGACGCGAATGGCCGTGTGATCGCGTTGCACAGTTCGTTTTACTCACCCCACATGATGGATCCACGCCCCATAGGCGCCCTTCTTGCTAGGATGCCCTGCAACGCGTCGGAACCGGGCGGATGGGTCGCTACGGAATGGGTCTATGACAAAATTCAAAGCAGACTGGAAGATGCGTATGGAATGCCGAACCTGGGAGCAGAGACGGCATCGGGTGGATTGCGTGGCAATATCATGCGCACGCCAGGACAGCGGCAGCAAAATTTTGCTCTGGAAGCATTGATCAACGAAGCGGCAACTGCGGCAAATTCAGATCCCATTCAATTCCGTCTGGATCACACAACCGACGAACGGTTGATCAACATTCTCAAAGCCACGGCCAAAGCCGCAGGCTGGGAACCGCGATCTTCACCTCACTCGCAAGCGCGAAAAACGGGAAGCACTCCCGTGAATGGTCGCGGTGTGAGCGTCATGCTTCGTGAAAACGCATATTGGGTAGGCATAGCTGAAATTGCGGTTCTTCCGGATACGGGCGTCATTCAGGTCACAAAATTCACTATCGGTGGCGAACCCGGAAAAATCATCAACCCACGCCAATTTGGCCTCTGCATGAAGAGCGGCGTCGTCATGGGCCTCAGCGAAGCGTTGAAAGAGGAAGTCACCTTCGATAAATCAAAAGTGACCAGCACGAATTGGGATCACTACAAGATTCTCACGATGGAAGAAATGCCCGAAATCAAAATTGTCCCTCTCTCGCGAGACGACAAAAATTTCGGTGGGGGCTCGGAAGGTGCCAATGCCGTCTGCCCCCCAGCAGTCACGGCGGCGTTCTTCGACGCAACCGGCATCCAGGCTCGTCGTATCCCCCTGACTCCCTCGTACGTGACGAAGCTGCTCAAAGGCTAGGATAGAGCACCATAACCAGCAACCAAACTTCTGATACTTAAGAAAATCGCTTTCAGATAGTCGGGCAATCTCAATTCCTAGCGGACTAGTCTAACTCCCGGTTAGTCGGCAACAAGGAAGTTATCCCGAAACGGGGTTCGCGGAGAACACTTGCGACGTCCTCGAACGGGACTTCTGGACCGCGAAGAAAGAATGATCCTCTTGCTTGCGGCGAGCCCACTCGACGAAGAGCAGTAGAGCGATCGCCTAATCCCGCCGGCGACACAGGCTGAGTAGCTCGAGCACTTCGGTGGTGATTGCCCGAGAGTCTGAGCCGTGAAGATCGAGATCAGTCAAGGGCAGCGCAGGCTGTTTCCTATTTCGCGTCGACCCAAGCGTCAGACCCGGTCAGTTTGTAAGCCACATTCAGGAACGCAAGGTGAAACGGTTTGCCGTCCGCCGTGCCCCGATGTTCCGTTGAGACGAGGAGAGGCCCAGCCATCTTGTAGCCGGCCCAAGTTGATGTGACGTTGCTGGGCTTTGTAGTGCCGCCCCGATGGTAGATGAACTGCACGATTCGTCCATCCTTCCCCACATAAAGGTCCCAGGTATCGCCTGGCGTATAGCCGCCAACTTCCGCAGGATATTTCACCGAGACCAGTTTCGCCGTGCCATTTCCAATCGGCAATTTTTGGTTTTCTTTAACGGTCACATTGGCACTGGTGTCCCAGTTCGCATGGAAAGGGAAGATAAACCAATAGTTATCGTTGACGAATCCTGGCTCAATTTGGTCCTTCACGTTGGCAGGCGCGCTGCTGAGCTGAGAACGGTTATAAGAAACTTTAACGGGCTTCCCGTCCTTGTCGGTCGATTCGTAGGTGACGTTGCCAGTCTTGGGCTCCCAAGTCCAGGTGCGGGAGAGCTTCACATTTAAAGCAGCAAGATCCAAATTGAACGTATAGCGGACTGCGTCAATTTGCCCCCACGAATCAAGGCCAAAGGTCTTGGCAAGCTGTTCGACTTCGGGCGGGCGAGTCTGCGCCCAGGAAGTGCTGCCAAAGAGCAGCACCGCTGAAAACAGGAAATAGGCCGTCAAGGTATGACGAAACTTTTTCATGGATCCTCCTCAATGAAACGAACGTGGTCTTGGATGGTGTGCAATGGACCTTAGATACAATAAATCGCATGTGGTGCAGTTGCATTCGCTCTGTCGGTCCGCTCAGCGTTGGAGCGCGGCCGACGGGCTGAACCTACGCAAGCCGATAATGGCACCAGTAATGACCACAGTTCCGAATTCCAGAATCATAATCCAGTCAGGAACTACCCACGGCCGTCCGAGGGTGCGCAGGTGCCAGACATAATAGGTAGGAAGGATGCTCAAAGTCCAGACCAGGATAGGCAGCGTTGAGGTCGATCTTAGGAACGGGAGCATCCATAGGAGGTACCATGGATAGACAACCGGTGCGCAGAAAAGCGAAGCCGCCATTGGCCAGGCGAACGCTTCCGCGGACCCTTCGGCGGACTTTTTTCTCATCCAGATCGCGGTAAGAAAACCGACGAGCACCGCCAGCCCAGCGACCACCTGTGGAGCCGCTACTCGCTCGAGAGTTGCAAAAACCGGATCATTAAATCGGAACCTCTGCACGTAAGAGCCGAGCGAGCCCATTGGAATCCGGCCGTGACTCAGAAATGGCACGTAGAGAAGTCCGACGATGATTGCCGCTAGCGCGGCATCGCGCATGCGGATGCGCTTCCAATAGAGTGGCACCAGCACGATCGGAAGAAATTTCACCGCGATAGCAAGTCCAAAGGATACGGCCGCAACGGCGCGCCAGTGCCTCAGAAGCGAGGCCGCGGAAACCAAAAGCAGCAGTACGCCGACAATATCGACGTGACCGCTCCCCGCCACTTCGATCGCGAGCAGTGGGTGCCAGGCGTAGGCCAGAACCCAGTGCTCTCCCTGCCCGGTACGACGCAAGACGCCGAGCAATAAAAGCGCGATCGCGAAATGGCAAATGACAAATGCGACTTTCAGCGCGAATGTGGACTCGTGAATCGATGTTACGGCGCGAAAGAATAGCTGCGCCCCAGCTGGGTAAGGGCTCGGCACCTCGGGATTATTCAGCGTTCGCGTCTCGTCTGTGTGCAAGGCGGCGAGCGCAGGGTCGCTCGGAACCACGATATAAGGGTTATAACCGAGCCGCTGCATGCGGCCGTCCCAAACATAGCGATGAATGTCGTCGTCCAAACCCGGTGGCATTCGCAGGAATTGGATATGCCACAGAGCAGACAGGACGAGACCGAAGACGATGACCTGCCTCGGAAATTGCGGACTGGAGAAGAGCTCGCGGATGGCCAGGAGATACGCGACCCCGGCAACAGCCAGAGGAATGAAGAACGACGGTTCACCCAATCGGCCGAAGTTGCGTGCGCAGATTGTGAGCGCCACCAGCAATATGGCGCCGAGGCCGTACAACCTGTGCGACGGTGTGGACTTCACTCGCCTACCGAACCATGAGGAAGTTGCGCGACGGCTTGCTGCCATTCTCCGAACCAACTGGCTGTCCTTGGGGCCTTCTCAGGAGCGAGGTGTAATTCGCGAGCCAGCAAAATCAGGTCGTTGGCGATGTCGATGTCATAGAAGGGTTCCGTGAAGCCGGTGGAGAGTTCAAGGGATTTCGCGCGCGTCAGCAATCTGTCGAGCGCGCTTCCGGTTCCCATGCCGTCGCTTTCGAAGAGCGCTGGGTGATCGGCCTTGGCGCCAACCAGATAATAGCCTCCATCATGGGTTGGGCCTACAACCACGTCATGGATGGCGAGCGTTTCGAACGCGTTCTCCAGAACCATTCGCGGAAGGTGTGGACTGTCGCTATTGAAAGCGATCACCTGCTGCCGGCCGGCGACGGTGAAATGTCGAAAAACAGAGGTGAGGCCTGCGGCGAGGCCTTTGCCTTTTTGCGCCACCACCTGGACTGTATTTCCCACGACGTGCCCCAATTCCTCCCGATCCGGCTCAGGGCACATCACCGCAACCTCCACGTTCTTCAAAGACGCTGCCAACGCGAGGGTATCCGCCAAAAGGCAGCGGTACAGCGCTGTCACTGCAAGAGAAGGAAGGTTCTGCGCGAGACGCGTTTTGACCATTCCGGGTCTCGGCGCTTTCGCCATAATGACCAGCGTGCGCTTTAAGCGCGAAATAGGCACTGGGGTCTGGTTCGAGGATTCCATGAGAGAGTGGTCCCTCGGGCTCACGCCGGACGCGGTGTTCGCGCCTTTCGACGCCGAAAAGAATAGAGCGCGATCCTGCTCAGGATGAACCACGCTGCACCTATTGTCCCCTTCACCGTGCCGCTGATTTTCGACTTTCCAATACGCGCATGGTAGCTCACGGGAACTTCCACAATGCGAAATCCCGCGATGGCCCCTTTCACGATCATTTCCACCGCCCAGCCGTAGGTGGTCTCTTCCAGGGCCAGGGTGCGCAGCACCTCGGCACGCCCGGCGCGAAAGGGACCGAGGTCGGTGATCTTCACGCCATACAAAAGCGTGATCAGGCCGGCCGCGAGGCGGTTCCCGAATGTTTGGTGCCAGGGTAGTGCGCCGGGGGTGCTGTTGCTGCCGAGGCGCGAACCTAACGTAATGTCCGCGCGCCCCTCAATGATGGGGGCCAGGAGAATCGGCAACTCCGAAGGACGGTCACTGTAGTCTCCGTCGAGAAAAACGAGCACATCAGGACTTTGGGCACTCGCAATGCCTGTCAAGCAAGCGCGCCCATATCCTCGGCGGGGCTCCTGTAGGACGAGTGCCCCCATCTTTCGGGCGAGGTCGGGGGTTCCGTCCGTCGAGTTGCTGTCGACGACGATCACTTCCGTCACAAGATCGCGAGGCAGATCAGCAAGCACGCGGCCAATGGCCTGCGCTTCGTTATGGGTAGGAATAATGACCGATACTCGCACTCGCGTCCCTTACCACCACAGGGACGAGGGGCGTCGCCGTGCCAGCAATGCGTCCAGGCCCCAGGCGCGACCTGCGCGCCCCACTACGAGTCCCAGCGATGCGAGCACGGGCACCAGAAGTTCCCAAATCCACGACGTGCCCATTTCCGTGACCCAGAGGCTGCCTAGGAACAGAAAAGCTATCAGGGCCACCGGGCGCGTGAGCAGGCCGATGATGAGCAAAATTCCCACGGAGATCTCCATCACCGCTTGTCCGGGCGCAGCCATGGCCGCATGACTCGACATAAACTGGAGAACCAGCTTCCATGCGCCAGGCGCGTGACTGTTCTTGATGTAGTAATTGATCACACCAGCGTAGCCCGCCGGCGTATAGCCGCCCTTCCCCAGATTTTCGAAGAAGACCCACACGAACATAGCGCCCACGGTTACGCGAACTATGGCTAAGCCCTTTGCCGCATCAGACTGGCCGGCTGTCTCATTTTGTGCTTGAGTTACGTTTGTCGTCATTCTGCAGCTCCCCGTCTTCGATGCTAAATTCTCAGAATGGGTGCAACCTCATCTCTGCAAACTCATGCCGCCGGCAAGTCCGCCTTCTCAATCACGCGCAACCACGATGGTGGTACATGCGCTTTCCCCTTTGGGGAGCTCGCGAGCGGGAGCCATTTGGATCTCCAGCTTTTGCAGCTCTCCGCGGACAATCGGGCAGTAGAAGTCCGGCTGATTGAGCGCATTTTGGAGGCGGCGCCGTCCGGCACACCCGCCGTAACATGCCTCCAGGTAAACGCAGGAGCGGCAAGCCTCTGGCGTGGTGCGCGCCTCCACAAAAGCCGGAGTCTCTACAAGTTTTGAGCGGAGCGACAGAAGGAGAGATAGTGGTTCGCCAGCTCCCGGCCAATATACACAGGGCTGACTAGTGGCTCGCGGCGTAACTCGCACGGTGCTCACTCCGCATCCGCCACTCCTTGGGGGCAAACCCGCCATTGCCCGGACTAGCGGTTCCCCGATGCCGATCACATCCGTTTCCGCAAACAGCGCCCGAAAGCCTTGCCAGTACTCTTCATAACTCAAGGCGTAGAGGTCGGATCGCACCGCCTGATAAACGTTGACGCGCAGCGGCGCCTGATAACGCTTGACCACTCGCGCCACTTCGGGAAGCCGCAAATAGTTGGACTTCATCATTACCGCAATAAAGGTAACGGGAACCCCTAATCCGACGCAGCGCGCTGCCTGTTCATTGATAAGGGTCCAATTGCCGCGGCCGCGTTGGGCATCTTGCTCGCCTTCCCTTGGATAATCCAGCGAGAACTCGATGTCGTGGAAGGCCCGCAACTCGTCATCCGTCAGCACAGCCGCGCTGTGTCCGTTTGAGGTGATGGTGAGCTTCACCGGTTGCGTTCGCAGGTAGGCTAAGATCTCCCGGAATTCCGGATGCATTCCGTTTTCGCCCGTGCCCAAATTGACAGACCTCACCGGCAGGCTTTCCAACACAGCTCGCACTTGCTCCAGGCTAAGCCGGTCGGTCCGCGCCGGATCGCGGTAACAAAAGGAACAAGCCAGGTTGCACTCGTTGGTAAGCCCCAGTCCGAGTGCAAAGCCGTCGGAGGCAGCAGGCCGGATCAACGCCGAGTGTGAAGCAGGCTGGGTGTCGGCCTGTGTCATGATCCCGCTTCCTTGCTCAATAATGCGCAGGAAGGTCGAGCGATTACCTGTATGTAGCGCGCGACCGCAGAAAACTCAGGTCGACTACCGAGCTTGCGCTCCAGTTCAAAAATCCGATCGTACTCCTCGCGCCGGGAGATCTGCGGTGCCAGGTAATCCGAAATGACGCGCACACCACGTTCGGCAGCTACCGCGAGCGACGCACCTTCCGTCATCGCCTTCAGGCTGTCCAGCGTAAAGAGTCGCACTCGGCCGCCAAAGAGAAATTCATATCCCCATGCAGCCGCAAGGTTGCGTTCCGCCGCCTCCAAATCACCAGCAGCGATGCCAGCCTTGAGCACCTCACCGGCCTGGTTGCGCACCAGAATAGACAGAATCCCAGTCCCGCTCGAATCACCTCGCATCACCCGCGCGGCGGCGGAGACGACAGCATTTGGATCGTCGACGTATTCCAATATGTTGTGGCAAAGAACAATGTCGAAGGATCCCGCGGGAAACAGGTTCGCCACTTGCGCCGCGTCGCCCAGTTTTATTGTGATCTTCTCTTCAAGGCCAGCTTCCTCTGCCGCGCGCTTCCCGATCTCCAGCATCGTTGGCGAGGAATCCAGTAGCGTCACGTTCATGCCAAGACGAGCCAGGCGCACCGCTGCCGCTCCTGTCCCGCCCCCGAGATCCAGTCCGAGTAGCGGTCGTCCGCTCAGCGGCAAAGGTAGAAAATCCTGCAGATAGGCGAAAGCCAAGTCGCTTCGCAATCGCCCCTCGGGTGTCTCGAGGTAGGCGGCATACTTGTCCGCGCCGCTTTGGAAGTGTTCGCTCCCGGCTTTGGCGATCTTTTGCATGCAAAACTCAGTCGAAGTCCATCCCCGTTGCGGGTATTGTACACGGACAGCGTCAGGTGTACGTTATCAGTCACCAGAAAAGTCTAAGGAATTTTGTTCGAGAGGTATTGGCCATGAATCGTCGCGATTTTCTCCAATCTGGGACCGTTGCGTCAGTAAGCCTCGCCTTCGCGAAGGCTGAGTGCTTGTTTTCACAGGTCACTCCGCCCGATCGCTGGCGCACTTTTCAAGTAACAACGCGCGTCGAGGTTCTGAAGCCCTCCGGAACGACCCGCATATGGGTGCCTGCGGCTCTCATTAGTGAAACGCCCTTTCAGAGGACGCTCGCGAATACCTTCAACGGCGAAGGCGGTGCCGCGAAGATGGTCGAGAGCAAGAGCGACGCGCTCGGAATCATCGCCGCCGAATTTCCAGCGGGAGTAAAACCGATCCTCACTGTGACGAGCCAGATTGCCACGAAGGATTGTGCGGTCGACATCACTGCGCGGGGTACGGGGCCGAAAGAGAGCCCCGCTGAGCTGGAGCATTTCTTGCGGCCAACGAAGCTCCTTCCGACGGACGGCATCGTGAAAGCAACGGCGACCGAAATCACAAAGGGCGCGAAGACGGATGTTGAGAAGGCGCGGGCGATCTACGAGTGGATCGTTGACAACACATTTCGCAATCCGAAGACGCGCGGCTGTGGCACCGGCGACATTCGCTTTATGCTCGAGACCAAAGATCTGGGTGGCAAGTGCGCGGATCTCAACGCGCTGTACGTTGGCCTCGCCCGTGCCGCCGGCGTGCCTGCGCGTGACGTGTACGGCATTCGCGTTGCCAAATCCGAAATGGGATACAAGAGCCTTGGCGCTTCGTCAGAAAACGTGACGAAGGCGCAGCATTGCCGCGCTGAGGTTTACCTTGGCGCTTACGGCTGGGTACCCGTCGATCCCGCGGACGTGCGCAAAGTTGTCCTCGAGGAACCACCCGGAAATCGTTCCCTCGACGACGACATGGTGAAGAATGCCCGCGCGCGGCTATTCGGGTCCTGGGAAATGAACTGGATGGCCTACAACTTTGCGCACGATGTGCCTCTGCCTGGGTCCAACGGCGCGCCTGTCGCCTTCCTCATGTATCCACAGGCAGAAACCAGCGACGGACGGCTCGACTGTCTCGATCCAGCCAACTTCAAGTATGAGATTACTTCGACCGAGACCTCCTCTACGAACGGCTGACGAGGCCAGACATACAAGTGCCGACGCGCCCGGCAGATTCTAGCGCATCGTCGGCGCTCCGGAACCTAGCCTGAAACGGGGTTCAGGGAGATGAGTGATGATGTCCGCGAAGCGGACTTCTGGACCGCGCGTCATCCTACCCACGCGATTTACGAATTTGGATCATAGCCAGCACGACTCGCCACGATTCTGGTAACGAGTCGTATCTCCGCAAGGAGCCAGCTTTTGGCGGGATGGGTCAGGGCTGAACGATGCCATTCCGCACGGCGTAGAGTACGAGGCTCGCTGTCTCGTGAATATCCAGTTTCTGCATGAGTCTCGTGCGATGAGATTCGGCTGTTTTCACGCTGATGCCAAGCAAAGATGCCACGTCTTTGGTGGATTTCCCTTCAGCGATCAATTGGAGCACTTGCCTCTCCCGCAGCGTCAGTGGATTCCTGGATTTCTCTGACTTGGAGTGATACGCCTCCATGACGGCGCTAGACACACCCGGGCTAAGATAAACTTGGCCACGTGAAACCTGCCGTATGGCCAATAGCAAATCGCTGGCAACCTGGTTCTTCAGCACGTACCCCTTCACACCTGCTTCCAGCGCCTCGCGGATGTACTGACCTTCGTCATGTTGCGTGAGCAGAATGGTTTTGGTTTTTGGAAAATCACGGCTCATCTCCCGGGCCGCGTTCAGTCCATTCAGTGTAGGCATGCTGATATCCATTACGGCGATGTCGGGCTGGAGCGACTTCACTTGATGAAGGGCTTCTTGCCCATCGGAGGCTTCCCCAACGACTTGAAATCCTTCGCGCTCGAGCAAAGACTTCAGGCCCTGGCGCACGAGAACGTGGTCATCAGCTAACACGATGCGAATTGGCATTGGGAGTCTCCGCTGGCAGCTGAATCAAAAGTCTGGTTCCCCGTCCTCGCGCAGAGTTGATCGACAGTGTTCCTCCAATCCCGTTCAAGCGTTCCTGCATTCCAATTAATCCAAGGCCTCTTCGCTTCCCATCCGACTGAACAGCCCGTACGTCAAAGCCCACGCCATCGTCTTCAATCGAGCAACAAAATATTCGATTTTTCCGGCCGATCCGAATCCACACTCGGCTCGCTTTCGAATGTTTCGCCGCGTTGGTCAGCGCTTCCTGAACGATGCGGTAAAGGGCTATTTCAATGGGACCAGGCAGCCTGCCGGCAACCGCCGTTTTGATTTGAATGCTGAGATTGGTGCGCTTTGAAACTCCTGCCGCCAAGAAACGAATCGCCGGAATCCAGCCAAGGTCGTCCAAGACCGTTGGCCGAAGTTCATGGGAATAACGCCGCAGCTGTTTTTCAACCTGATTGAGCAATTCTTCGATCCGTCCTACACGTTCTTTTTGAGGTTCCGGCAATTCGCGCGCGACCTCTGCCAGCGCTAGATGGACCGCTACGAGAAACTGCCCGGCCTCGTCGTGCACGGCATACGCGATTCGCTTGATCTCCTCCTCAAGCGTCTCATTGAATTGCCGGAGAGCCGCAATCGCATCTTGAACTCCACGGTGCGCCATTTCATAGGGAGAGAGGGTCTCTGCCAGAAATTCGGCAGCGGCTGACAGCAACTCCTGCTGGCGCGCGGCTCCCTGCGCATCGGCGAGCATCCCGTGGATAGCCAGATGATGCATAGAAGCGATTTCCATGAGGCTCTTTTTCCCGGTGATGGCACGGCGCCCCAGCTCGTAGGCGCGGCCCAGAGCGGCCTCGCCGCCACCCTGGGCGAATTCACCAAACACTGAACGATATTCTTCTTCAAAAGTTAGCTGCGACTTCATCTTCCGTTTGGTGGCCTTCTTCATGCATGAACCCCGGTTAGCCGTACGACCAAAACAAGCGCGTCGTCGTTTCCGCGACTATGATTTTTGAGAATCTTGTCCGCGGCTCGTTGCGGGGATTCCAGGGCCGAAAGACCTTCCACAAATTCGCCTCGAATCCCGTCTGTAACAAAAACCAGAGTATCCCCCTTCGCAACCGGTAGCACGGCGGCTTGCAGGGCAGGCAATTGCGAGCCGACGACGCCGCCGCGCAGGAGCAGCACCTCCTGCACGCTGCCCTTCTGGGCCCCTGCGCGCATCAAAACTCCTTGCACATTTCCAACACCGATCCAGGTCATCATGCCATGCTCCAGGTCAATGGAAGCAAGACTTAGTACCACACCGCGCGTCGAGCGGAGGCCTTCGTGGCAGCGCTCTACCAGAGAAATCACTGGTTCTTCCACATTCGCCTTGAGAATGGAAATCGCCGCCTCCGCCGCGTTGGCAGCTTCTTCTCCATGCCCAATTCCGTCCATCGCCGCGATCAGGATTCCTTCTCCTCCGCAACATACCAGATGGCGATCGCCCGATTCACCCTGGCCCGGGAGAATAAACTTCGCCACTCCATACTCCACCACAGGCACGTTTACTGTTTCCACTTTTTCACCGTCACGATCGTACCCCGGCCTGCCTCGGAAGCAATTTCAAACTCGTCCATCAAGCGTCGCACCCCTGGCAGTCCGAGGCCGAGGCTTCCAGATGTGGAGAAACCGTCTCGCATGGCTTGGCGAATGTCCCGAATTCCAGGGCCGTTATCGGAGGCGATAATCGAGATGCCCTGCCGGCTAGAGGCATGCACTATTTTCAAAGTGATTTCGCCCCTGCGAGCATACGACACAATGTTGCGTGCAAGTTCGGAAATGGAAGTGGCTATGAGCGTGGCGTCCCCTGTGGAAAAACCAAGTTCGATTGCGAGAGCGCGGCCTTTCTGACGGGCTGTCACTATATCTTGGTCCGAGTTGATGGCGACCCGGATTTCTCCAGCCCTCACTGTGTGTCTCTCTCAATCTATGTTCTTGAATTTTTGAATCAAGTAAGCCAAACCTTCTTCCAGATCCAGCGCCGTCGCAACGCCTTCCAGCGTCAGCCCCAGCTGAACCATGGCAAACGCCACTTCCGGCTGAATCCCAACGATAACCGTTTCCGCGCCTCGCAGCCGGATCATATGCGCGATCTCCCGCAGAGTCCGCGAGGCGAACGAGTCCATCACGTCCATTGCGGTAACATCGACGATAACCGCTCGGGAGCGAAACTTAACAACTTGCTGAACTAAGCCCATGCGCAGTTGGTTTAAGTCCGCGTCCGAGAGAGCCGCTTGAAAGGTGGCAATCAGGACCGCTCCCTGCTTGAGAATCGGGACTTCCACGTGGCCCTTCCTCCGCTTTGCCTAGCGTGGCTCGGCTAGTTTCTCAACTTTGTATCCCAACAGTCTTTCTGCCTGCTCGATGCCGCCCTGCAGGTCGCCCACGGTATTCATCTTGCCAAGGTCTACACCGATGGTCACCAACGTCTGCGCAATTTCTGGCGAAAGCCCCGTGACAATGACGGTTGCGCCAAGAAGCCGAGAAGCTTCCACCGTTTGGACCAAGTTGTTCGCTACCGTCAAGTCCATGGCCGCCACACCGGTGATATCGATCACCACGACTTTTGCGCGGTTCGTGCGGATCCCCCGGAGGAGTTGTTCAGTCAACTGCCGGGCGCGTTGTGGGTCGATCACGCCGATGATCGGCAGAATTAGCAATCGTTCGCGAACCTGGAGCACCGGCGTCGAGAGTTCCCGGATGGCTTCTTGCTGCTGGCGGATGACGCGCTCGCGCTCCTGGACGAAACCAACCGCCACGGTGTTCGCAATGCGGTTGGCGGCAGGCTCGTACGCGTCCAGGATGCGGTTCAGTTTCTTGAAATCCGTCTGGTACTTGGCGAACAGGGAGCGTGCTAGCACGTCTCGCAGGAGGAGAACAATACCAACGACTTCGTGCGTCTCGACGCCTCGTGGAATGATGCGTTCGGACAGATTGCGCGCGTAAGCTTGCAGCGCTTCAAATGCTTCGGTCTCCAGAGCCTCCACATAGCTGTCGTACACCGACGTTGCTTCCGCGAAAATCTCTTCCTTGGTCATCGCGGTAAGCAGGCGCGTCTCGGTGATGCGCACCACCCATTCCTCACGCAACTGCGTGCGATTCTGACGCAGATGCGCCACGAGCTCACGAAGAAGCTCTGAGGGTGCTTCACTCCGCACTAATTCCACACTTGGATTGCTCCGTGTCCCAGAGTCCTTCGTAAAACTCTCGCGTTTGGACATGAATCCATTCTCCTTGCTCTGAACGGCCTGAACCTGTACAGGCGAATTATTTGGGTCCCTTGCAGATTCGAAACAAATACCATGACTCACCCGCGACCTCAAGCAAGTGAAGCCCTGCGATTGGCCTCAGGTAAATACCTTAGTTGAGAGCTAAGTGATTGTCAGTGCTGATAGACCGGTCTCTTCTCTTATGCTTCAAGATTGCCCGATCACTCGCAAGTACTAGTGGAATCACCTGCACCAACACTGCGGGCCTTACCCGATTGTCGCCTGTCCGGATCAATGGAATCATGTGCCTTCCAGCGAGGCAACTCTTTGCACTTGCTGGCAGGAGGGGTGATGCCCATACCAGAACTGCAGCCCGACAAGGGTTCGCAGGCCACTCGCTTGGCGACGGAGTTGCCGAAGCAAATATCCAATCGCAAGGTTCTCGCAATGGGTCGGAAGAACAGCCCTGCAGAAAACGGCCTCACGGAGAATCTATCTTCTGCTTTGCGAGCTGCGGATTCCGAGTTTGGCCAGATATTGCAGGAAGTGGACGAGATTACTAAGCTTCTGAAGTCGGACCACCCCGACACACAGACTATGAGGGTTGCAACTCACCCGGCAGTCTGGGGCGCCGTTAAGCAGGCCCTTCTCGACAGAGAACTGCGTTATCTCGCACTCACGGATGATCTAACCTGCCTGTTCAACCGGCGCGGTTTTTTTGCTGCTGCGACTCAGCAACTCAAACTGGCCCAGCGCAATGGACAAAATCTCTTGCTATTGTTCTGTGACGTCGACAATTTAAAAAAGATCAATGACTCTTATGGGCATCGAGAGGGAGATCTGGCGCTGGTTCACACTGCGGATGCTCTGCAACAGACATTTCGAGATTCCGACATTCTGGCTCGCCTCGGTGGAGATGAATTTGTCGTATTAGCGACAGAAGCTTCCGTGCAGACCTCGGAAATCCTCCTCCGGCGATTGGAAAAGGCTCTCAAGAAGTCGAATTCCGGCGAATCTCGTTACCAGCTGTCGCTCAGCGTCGGTGTGGCGCGGTTTGATTCGAAGTGCGCTGTCTCGCTCGGTGAGCTTATGGCGCAAGCGGACGAGGCCATGTATGAGCAAAAACGAAGCCATCAGGAATCTTCCAATGGCAACAACTGAACGGCAAAGCCTGGCACGGACTCCTGAAAAAGATAGTTCTGAAAAGAGTCCTGGTCCCATGCCCCTCGACGGAAGAATCGAGAAGCGCATCCTGATGGCGGTCCCAGTGGACCTTGTGATCGCGGAAGAGATGCTCGTTTCCGAAAGGGTGGTCACGGTCAACGTAAGTCCCCGCGGCGCTCGCGTGGTGACCAAGCGGCACTGGCGGGCTGAAGAGCAGCTGTGGGTGGTTTCCTTGACGAGCTATTTTCGGCTGAAAGGAAGCGTCGTCTACTGTCAGCCCCTGACGAATGGAGATTTCTGCGTGGGGCTGAAATTTCGGGCAAGCTTCACGGGCTGGGAAGAAAATCTCTTCCGCTAGGGCCTTGTAAGGCTACTTCTTCTTGTTGCGGCCAACCCAGAATAATCTCAAGGTTGGTGGATCAAGTCGGTTCCTGTCACACCAGCCGGCATGGACGGACGACAGGAAAAGGAAGGTTGCCGCCCTCCAGGCTGCCAGAAGTTTTTTACGGCTCTAGAGGATTTACTCTATAGGCTTTTGGGGAATTTACCGGATGGACAGCCACGCTTCGCAGCGCGATTGTGGAGGCAGAAGGAGAGCAAGGGATGAAGTCAATCCAGAGTTCGAGGCTACGGGCTAGGATGTCTTTTGCGCCCTCCTTCGAGAAGGCCGCGGTGTCAATTTGGTGCCCCGACTGTCACAGTGCCCATGTCCGCAGGTCAAAAACGCGAGGAATTGTTGAGTCCCTCCTGACGTTTCTACTGATTCGACCCTATCGATGCGAAGAATGCGATTGTCGTTTTTTCCGCTGGTCCATTCTGCACAAACCTATGGCAACCGGGCCAACAAGGAGAGGCAATGCCTGAAACTGCAACCCACTCACATCCCGCGAGGCGTCCCCAGATGGCCGCGCTCCGCACACTGATATGGATTGATCAGCCGCGGTTTCAAGGCTTCGGCTGCTCAGAATGTGCGTGGGTGTTCAATCCTTCGGGGCCGCCCGTCGGCAATTCGATCGACGAAATGAAAGAGAGCTACGGGCGACGGCGCGATAAAGAATTTGCAGCTCATGTTTGCATTGCACATTCTGAAAACAAGAAGACAAAAAGCTAGATAATCCAGGCTGCACAGCCCCCACAATGAACTCGTCGGTATAGGCCATAAGTATAACTAGCGAGTGAACTCGAAAAGGTTCGATGGGCCCGCCAGCAGTCAACTCCGTTATGTTTTGACCCGCAGAAGAGTGAAATTATGACATGGCAGGCGGTCAGGAAAATCCCGCGCAACAATTCAGGTCTTCACCCCATTGTCCGCTCCCGATGCCCCCATTATCGTTTGCATTAGACCGCTAGGCTTAGTTCGTGTTTTTGGCGGCCCACCCCCAGTCCGCAGGCGTTAAGGAGAGACATGGCAACCGCATTAGCAAAGCTAGCCTATCCCAGAAGAATGACAGCTCGCATCGAGACAATGGCTGACGTTTGGGTGTATTGGCACTGTCAGGGCAAGGATGATGTTTCCCGCGTTTGCAACTTGGGCCCTGGTGGACTGTTCCTCTCCACGCCAGTTCCCCCGCGGCTAGGCGAGAAAGCCAGGCTCGATTTTCTTGTTCAGGAAGGACAAATCAGGGCCGAAGCCGTAGTCCGGCATCTTGTTCCCGGAGACGGGCTGGGATTGAAGTTCACAGCAATAACCGACAAAGACCGCCCACAACTGATTGCGCTACTCAAGAGGATTCGTACCTTGTCGTCTACTCCGAGGGTCTTTTCATTCGCAGCGCAGTCCCCCGTAGCCCGTCCCATACTTCTAACGGCTTTCCAAAGTGAAAGATATCCGCGATAATTTTGGTCCTGCGATTTAATCGCACAGAGTGTCCGCCGAGCACAGAGGAACTCTTGCCCTCTGAACACCGCTTTATCATGGATGTCGCATCCTCGGACAATGACCCGTCGCTGGCCAGAAACGCTAGAGTTTTATCGGAAGCGCGCATTTGAGGACAGATTGCGCGTTGGCACGATGCTCTGGCGCGCTTTCGATAAAACCGTTTGAACCAAGCCGCCCGGCGGCGGACGCGGGCCCTATGGAAATTGAATGGAGTAAAGCAGGGTTGTCGAGTGGCGGCTGAGCTGTGCGGCCAAGCGAGAAAGAAAACCCCAATCGTCGGAGAGTTGGCAGAAGCGCAAAAACGGATGCTAACGGAGCGTGTGGAGGAATTGGTAGAAGGGATTTCTTCTGCGGCAGAGCGCAGAAGGGCTGAACGTGCCGAAACACGTGATGGATTCGAGTTTGAGAAAGTGGTTTCATGCGGCAGCGGTGACTACTGGTGGAGAACGAAGTTGCATCTCGGCAGCTGTGAGCCTTTCGATGACCTTCATTGGTCCACCACACTTGGGGCAGCGCCAAAGATCGGTGGAGGCATTGGTGGAGGAGGCGTCTGGTTGGGCCGGCGGTCTCTGCGCTGCGCCGAGCCAGTGAAAGCAAAGTGGCAGGAGAGTGGCACGTCGGCGGTTGGCCAAAAAGCCAAAGTTTCGGATGCGTACGAAGCCCTGCGGAGGCAGATGCAACAGGAAGCGGCGCAAGAACTCATCAAGCGCTAGGGTCATCAACCGCTGTTCGTTTTTGTTGGCAGAGTCGCGCCAACGGAAAGTGACTTGGCCATCCGCCAAGGAAACCAGGCGATGGTTGGAGATGGCTACACGATGGGTGTAGCGGCCCAGATATTGGAGCACATACTCCGGGCCTCCGAACGGTCGTTTGGCGTAGACCACCCAGTCTTTTCGGAAGAGCGGTCTTAGCCAGGAGCAAAAGGTTTTGGGCTGAGCGAGAAGTCGCAAGTTTCCATGGAAGCTGAGTTGGCCGTCCTGGAAGGCGCGCTTGAGTGCGGCGACGAACTTGCCGCGGAAGACGCGACTGAGCACCTTGATGGGAAGAAAGAACCGGTAACGCGAACTAATCCAGCGGGTGTGATCGAGCGATAGGCCGCCGGCGGGAATCACGCAATGGACATGCGGGTGAAGGCCAAGTTTCTGGTTCCAGGTGTGGAGAACGGTGAAGAACCCGATTTCGGCGCCTAGGTGTCGCGGATCACGGGCGACTTCCATAAGTGTTTCCGCACTAGCGCGAAACAAGAGATCGTAGACGGTCTTCCTGTTCTGCAGAGCGAGTGGTGCCAACTCGCGAGGTAGCGTAAAGACCACATGGACGTAGCGCGTCGGGAGAAGTTCTCTTTGACGCGCGGCAATCCACCGTTCACGGGCACCCGTCTGACACTTCGGGCAGTGCCGGTTGCGGCAGGAGTTGTAAGAGATGGTGCGATGTCCGCAATGCGTGCATTCATCGAGATGGCCGCCGAGTGCGGCAGTGCGACACCGCGCAATGGCCAGCAGCACTTTCACATGCTTCCAAGCGATCCAGTGACGGTTTCGTTCGATGAATGCGTCGCCCGCGATGCGGATGAGATCGGCCACCTCCAGTGGCGGCCGTCTCATTTATTCGTTCCGTTGTTCTTCTTTCAGCTTCAGCGAATCCAAAGGACTGGCGGTCGCGTGCAGATGGCGCTGCGAAAGATGCAGGTAGATGGTGGTCTCTTTGAGATCGCTATGGCCTAACAGGATCTGAATGGTGCGCAGATCCGCGCCGGCTTCGAGAAGATGCGTGGCAAAGCAGTGGCGTAGCGTGTGGGGGTATATGACCTTCTGCAGGGCGGCCCGCCGGGCGGCTTCTTTGCAGGCGTGATAGATCCCCTTGGGCGTGATGGGGCGATCACTGCTTCGGCCATACCTGCTAGGAAACAGCCATACACTAGGCTTCCGTCGCAACCGGCGCCAGTGTTGGCGGAGTTCGTCAAGCAACTTTGGACTGAGCAGCACATCCCGGTCTTTGCGGCCTTTGCCGCCTCGGACGTGAATCACCATGCGCTGACTGTCGATGTCACTCACTTTTAAGCGCGCGAGTTCGGCACGCCGGAGTCCGGTGGCGTAGAGAGTCATTAGCACAGTGCGATGCAAGGGAGGGCGAGCTGCATCGATCAGCCGCGCCACTTCTTCCTGGCTCAAGATCGTCGGTAAGCGACGCGTTTTTTTCGGGTAGGGGGTCTCTTCCACGCTCCAGGCCTTCTTGAGAGTTTTAATGTAGAAAAATCGGAGAGCTGCCAAGCGTTGCCGAACCGTGGGCGTTGCCAATTTCTGTTTTTGGAAAAGTTCGGCTTGGTATTCGCGAATATGCCGAGGGCCCAAGCGGTCTGGAGGAAGATGGAACCGTCGAGAGAAATCTTGGACGGCGCGGATATAACAATCTATGGTAGTCTCTGCATAATTACGACGCTGGAGTTCGTCCAGCATCATTTTTCTTAGACGGGTCACAGGGACACCTCCTTGTGACCCAAACTTATCTCAGTCTTCAGGCAACCACTGTTCTTCGTGCCTCACGCGTAGCGTCCGCCGCCGGGCGGCTTGGTTCAAACGGGGTTCTGGGAAATATCTGCGCGTGGCTTGGAAATGGTGCGACGTCCCTCAGGCTAAGAGGAAGATGCCCGTAGGTTCGGAAGCGAAGATACTCGCCCATGGTCGGACACTCGTGTTGGGGAGTCATTTTGCCGCGGAGAGTTAAACACTTTTCGTATGGTGGGCAATCTGTCTGTATCATGTCAGCAGCATAACGACAGCATAGCCACGCGCTGGAAGACTATTCTTCTTTGGGTTGGTTGCGCAGGGCGGCGAGGATCCATCTTTGCAGAATGATGCGGCAGGGCGGCTTCATGTCGCGAAAGGTAATGCCCATGCCCGCGCCCGGTTTGACGTAGATCACCGTGCCTTTGGCCTCGAAGTATTCGTGTTCATAGAAAATTTTCACGAAGACAGGCGTGTCCTCGGCGTAGGGCGCGAGCGTCTCGAGGTAGCAGCCGTGCAGACTGATTTCCGTGGCGCGGACGGAGACACTGGCGCTCGGGGAATTCTCGGGAGCAATCTCGGCGGCAGCGCTGATGATGAAGCGGAAACCTCGGCGGTCCTGGTTCATGCGCTCTAGACTAGACCATCAGTATTGGGATTGCTCTTGCTGGATGAAATGGCCGATGCGAATCGCTCAATAGGAGCGTGGCCAGCGAAATGCCCGGTGTCCCTAGGTGCAGCGCCTGGAACAGGCATAACCGGACCTTTCACGTTTCGCAACACCGGCCTCTTTTGAGGGAGGACGCAGCGGGCTGCGACTCTTGCGGTTCGTGTAAACTGAAGAGCGCAAGAAGGCAAACGCGCCGCGCCACCAAAACTTGAAGACGAGGCCAAAGAGATGACGCCAGCGCACAAAGAGCTTTTGCTCGAACTGCAAAGTTTTGCTCCGACCGCCGCCACGGCGGAGTCGCTGATGGAGCGGATCGCCAAGCGGCTCCACGAAAAGATGACGCGGTATAACTGGACGGGCTTTTACCTCGTCGATCCCGCGGATTCCAACTACCTCATCGTGGGAGCGTACGCCGGCAGCTTCACGCCAAACGTTCGGATTCCGCTGGATCGAGGACTCTGCGGCGCGGCGGCGTCGAGCGGGCAAGTGGTCGTTGTGCAGGATGTGACGAAAGATCCGCGGTATCTGGCCGGGTCGTCGCTGGTGAAGTCGGAAATCGTGGTCCCCATATTCGTGAACAAGAAGCTGGCGGGGGAGCTTGATGTCGAGAGCTATTTTGCGGACACGTTCACTAAAACCGAGCAGGAATTTGTCGAGGCTTGTGCCGGCGTAGTCGCTGAATATCTGGAGAAAAAATAGCCGCGCGTCAAGCAACCCAGCATGGCATCGCAAGCGGGCAGGCGCTTCGGGGATGTGACCTGCATCACACATAAAAATTCCGCTGGAATGTACATTGATGTCCTATTTCCTTGTGTGGCATTCGAACGAACCTAAGGAGGGTGCATGCTCACTCGCAAGTTTTCGATGGTGTTGGCCTCGCTGATTCTAGTCAGCATTCCAGCAGCCCAGGTATTGGCCGGGAGCTCTGCTCGTCAAGAAGAGGCGAAGACAGAGGGGGTCCTGAAGGCCGCGGATATATCTCCAAAGATTTTTCCGGAGACGGTGTTTTACGCGGGCAAAGTTGCCCCCGCACAGATGCGCAATACCGGAGGCATTCATTTTGCCGACGGCTCTTACGTGCTGGCGGGCTTGGTGGACACGGCCGGCTATGCCACGGGCTTGAAAGAAAAGTATCAGGCATATTTTCTGACGGAAGTTTCCATCGAGGTGAACGGCCAGCCGCTCAAGCCCGGAGCCTACGGCATTGGCTTCCTGGCGGACGCGAAGTTTATTGTCAGCGATATCGGCGGCAACTCTCTGCTGGAAATCGGCGGCGCTCGCGATGGGGAGATCAAACGCGCCATGCCGCTGCAAGTGGTAGCGGCGCCCGAGGCGGGAGCGTACCGGCTGTACATGGGACGCAACTACGTGACGATCAAGCGCGCGCGTTAATCGCAGTCTAACGCGTTTCACTTCCGTTGCAACGCGGAGGTGAGTTGCGCCTGTTGCAGCTGTTGGTAGCTGCTTCAGACCTGGAGATTGCGCAGGTAGGGGACGCTGGCTTTCATCAGGTCGAAATTCATTTCCGCAAAATAATTTTTGACGCCACCGGTTTTTGCGGCGGTGAAGATTTTCTTCCAGTCGAGAGTGCCCTGGCCCACGGCGACAATTTTCTTCGCGGGCGCGTTCCAGCCTTGCACGTGCATCGAGAAGAAGCGGCCGGGATATTTGTTGAAATATTCGGCGGCGTCGTAACCATCGCTGATCGTGGAGATTTGGAACTGGAATTTGACGAGCTTGGGATCAAGGAGCTCGAGCAGAATGTCGTAGGTGCGTTTGCCGTTGAGCTTCGAGAGTTCGAAGCCTTCGTTGTGCAGGCCTTGTTGAATGCCGGCGGCGGCGGCTTTTTCTCCCATTTTGTTGTATTCATCGGCGGCGCGTTTCACGTCGTCGAGCGTAGGATTTTTTGGGCCATCGAGGCTTGGGACGATCATTTGTTTGAGTCCCAAATCCTGTGCCCAGGCGATGCGGCTGGCTTGATCCTTGCGGAGTTCGTCGATGCCGAAGTGGGAGCTGATGCAGTTGACGCCCCAATCGTTCAGCATTTTGCGGAGTTCGGAGCCTTTGTATTTGGCGAGGCCGCCGAAGCCGGAGTCGTCGTAGCCGACGGGGGAGCAGAGTTCGATGTTTTGAAAACCGGCGGCGGCGAGTTGTTTGATGGTGCCGGGGAAGTCTTTGGCGATGCCTTCGCGCACGGGCCAGGTTTGGCAGCCGATGGGGAGGCCGAGAGGATTGGCGCGGAGTTCGAAGGCGGTGGCGGAAAACAGGCTTGCGCCGGCGGCCGTTGTTGCAGCAGCTTTCAGGAATTCTCTTCTTGGGATGGCGGGCATTCGTGGCTCCTTGGATTTGTGCGTTGCGTTACGTTTTCGAAGCGGGCGGGGCAAGCCCCGCCCTTACAGTTGGATAAATTATTTTTCTTCGCCGAAGAGTTTGATGTCTTCGGGGCCTTCCTGGAGCGGGGCAGACGTTGCGGCCCTGAACCAGTTCGCGAATCTGGGCGACGATATCGGGATTGGCGAGCGTGGTGATGTCGCCGGTGTCCATGTGATTGGAGATGGCGGCGAGGACTCGGCGCATGATTTTGCCGGAGCGTGTTTTGGGCATGTCGGGGACGATGTGGATGCGCTTGGGGCGCGCGATTTTTCCGATGATGGTTTCAATCGTGGCGATGACTTTGTCTTGCATGGCTTTGCTGCGGAAGCACGCCGGGCTTGAGCGAAATGTAGACTTCCGGCACGCGGCCTTTGATTTCGTCGACGACGGGAACGACGGCGGCTTCGGCGATTTCGGTGATGCTGAGGCAGGCGGATTCGACTTCTTTGGTGCCGAGGCGATGGCCGGCGACGTTGATGACATCATCGACGCGGCCGAGGATGCGATAGTAGCCATCGGCGGGAAGAACGGCGCCGTCGGCGGCGTAGTAGGGCCAGTCGCGCCAGTCTTTGCTATCGGGATTTTTGCAATATTTTTTGTAGTACTGATTGACGAAACGCTCCGAGCTGCCCCAAATCGTTTGCATAATGCCGGGCCACGGATTGCGAATGCAGATGTTGCCCGCTTTGCCGGTGCCGGGTTTTACTTCCTCGCCGTTTTCGTCCCAGATTACGGGATAAATGCCGAGAGCAGCCGGGCCTGCACTGCCGGGCTTCATGGGATCGAGAGCAGGCTTGGTGGTGCAGAGAAAGCCGCCGGTTTCGGTTTGCCACCACGTATCGACGATGACCGCTTCGCCTTTGCCTACCGTTTCGTAATACCAGCGCCAGACTTCGGGCTCGATGGGTTCGCCGACGGTGGTCATGTGTTTGAAGTGATAGTTGTATTTTCTCGGTTCGTCTCCGCCTGCTTTGCGGAGCATGCGAATCGCAGTAGGAGAAGTGTGGAAAATGTTGACGTCGAGCCGCTCCGCAATGCGCCACGGGCGCGCGGCATCCGGGAATTGCGGGACGCCTTCGTACAGAACGCTCGTAGCGCCGAGCGCCAACGGCCCGTAGACGATATAAGAGTGCCCGGTGATCCAGCCGATATCGGCCATGCACCAGTACACATCCTCGGGATGAATGTCCTGATAATACTTCGACGTGCCCGTGGCGTAGGCGAGGTAGCCGCCGGTGCGATGCTGGCAGCCTTTGGGCTTGCCGGTGGTGCCGCTCGTGTACATGAGGAAGAGCGGAGCTTCGGCATCCTGCGAGACTGGCTCGACGATTTGGCCGCGATAGTCCTTGAGGACATCGTCGACGAAGTAGTCGCGGTCGATAATCATCGCGGATTCGGAGCGGTAGTGTCCCTGGTAGCGCGCCAGAAGAGCACTTTGTCGACGACTTGGCCTTCTTTTTTCGCCGTTTCCACGGCGATATCCGCGCTCGGCTTGTGGTCCACCCACTTGCCGTTGCGGTGATAGCCGTCCGCGTAGATGAGCACGCGGCTGCCGGAATCGGCGGCGCGTAGGCCGCAAGCTTCTCCGCTGAAACCGCCAAAGACGACGGAGTGAATGACGCCAAGCCGCGCGCAGGCCAGCATGGTGATAGGAAGCTCGGGAATCATGGGCATGTGGATGGTGACGCGGTCGCCGGTTTGAGGCCGGCGAAATCGCGAAGCATGGCGGCGACTTCATTCACGCGCTTGTAGAGTTCCTGATAGGTGATGACGGTGGCGGCTTCGTTTTCGGGTTCGGGGACGAAGATCAGAGCGGCTTTGTTTTTGTGTTCCTCGAGGTGGCGATCGACGCAGTTGTAGCAGGCATTGAGTTTGCCACCGACAAACCACTTCCAGAAGGGGGGATTGGAGGTGTCGAGAGTCTTGCGCCAGGGCTTGTCCCAATGGAGGAGTTTGGCGTAATCGTCGGAAACACTCTGGGAAGTTCTTCTCGCTGAATTTTTTGACGAAGCCGGGATCGTTCAGATTGGCCTGCGCTTATGAATTTCTTCGACGGGTAGAAGTAGCTCTTCTTCTTTCCAGTGGACGGCGATTTGCGCCTCGGTGAGCTGCTATGCTTTGGATGCCTTCGGATTTTGCTTTGTTTTCTGGCGAGCTTTGGCCACGGCGGGAGCTCCGCTTCAAGAAATCGATTTCGAGATGTGACGCTACTAATGGGGGACAACTGGTTCGGGCAAGCGCATTTCCTTTATGGGATGTTGAGCCCGGCAGAGCAATGATGCTCGCCCCGCAGGGACGCGGAGAGTGCGATGCCGCGCGAGCCAGGCGCTACGAGCGCGCTTAGGGGCTACTTCATGCCACCAACTTCGTCCCAGATTTTGTGCCGTGGGTTTCCTTCAGGAAGATGCTGCCACAGACCAGGGTGATGCGGCGACAATCATCGGGTAGTAAAGGCCGGCATAGATATTGCCTGTGGCCGCGCACACGGATAGACCAATCAATGGGCACCAGGCCGCCGAAGACTCCGTTGCCGATGTGGTAAGGCAAGAGAGAGCGAGGTGTACCGGATCTTAGCCGGGAAGGCTTCGACGAGATAGGCGGCGATAGGGCCGTAGATCATGCAGACGTAGATGACCTGAATGAAAACCAGAAGCGACGAGCAGTGGGAACATTCGGATTAGGGAGCTTCCTTTGCGGGGACCAGGGCTCCGGTGGCAGTCAGTGGTCAAGAGGAGTCAAGACTGATGGCGCCGGTGACTTTGTTTCTTGGCGACTTGGACAGTGACGATGTCGTTGCCTGCGGCGGCTGCCATGGCTTTGTAGATGGGGATGTAGGTGATGACGGCGAGCAGGCAGGCGGCCATCATCAGCCACTTGCGGCCGATCTTGTCGGAAAGGGCGCCGAAGACGCGTGAAGAAGGGCATGGCGCAGAGAAGCGCGATGGCGACGATGATGTTGGAGGTTTTGCGATTCACTTTGAGCACGGTCTGAAGATAGAACAGCGCGTAGAACTGGCCGGTGTACCAAACCACACCCTGTCCGGCGGTGGCGCCGAACAGGGAAATGAAGACGCGCTTGAGGTTGTCCCATTTGGCGAAGGCGTCGGTCAGCGGCTGCGTCGAAGTCATGCCAGCGGCTCTTGATCTGGTGAAGATCGGGGATTCCTTCATCTTCAGACGGATGTAGAGGGAGATGGTGACAAGGATGATGGAAATGAGGAAGGGAATGCGCCAGCCCCAGCTCTGCGAAGTCTTCCTTGCTCATGGATTGTTGCGTGAACGAGGATGACGAGCAGGGAGACGAACAGGCCGAGCGTGGCGGTGATTTGAATGAAGCTGGTGTAGAAGCCGCGCTTGCCGTCGGGCACGTGCTCGGCGACATAAACCGTGGCGCCGCCATATTCGCCGCCAAGGGCCAAGCCCTTGCAGGATGCGAATCAGGAGCAGAGTGATGGGGGCGAACCAGCCGGCGGTTGCGAAGGTGGGCAGCAGGCCGATGAGAGCGGTGGCGCCGCCCATGATCGAGAGCGTCACCAGGAAGGCATACTTGCGGCCGACGAGATCGCCGATGCGTCCGAAGAAGAGCGCTCCAAACGGGCGCACCAGGAAGCCAACGGCGAAAGTGGCGAGATAGGCAATGAGCGCGAAGGTGTCGTTGCCGGGCGGATAGAATTTCGGGAGACAGGACAGCGGCGAGGCTGCCGAAGATGTAGAAGTCGTACCACTCGATCATGGTGCCCACGGCGGAGGCGAGAATTACCGCCGGATGTTGTATTCGGCGTTACCCGCTCCAAGGCCGCAATTGCGTCTGCTCGACTGGCCATGCTTCCTCCTGTGGAACATCGCTCTGTGAAGCGCACGGCTACGACTTGCGAACGAAGCGAGCCATCGGGCTGACAGCGCGCAAAGCGGAGAACAAAAGACACACCAGACCTGAGACTGGTTATCTCAAGAATGTTAATGCGCCGTTAATCGGCGGCTCGCGCAAGAATATGCGACACGGGGCTCGAGGGGGAAAAGCGCTCATTGGAAACGCACCGTTCATATACGTGGAGGGGCAGGTTGTCAAGAAGGCAATGCGAGGTGAGCATCGCGGTGGAAGAGTGCGCCAGTGCGGGCGTGGAGGAAGGATGAGGGTGCTTCGTGATACAAAGGCACGCTAACGTGGTTCCAGGTGGAGCGCGGGCGGGAATCGTCATACAAAGGTCGCTTGGACTTACACAACGGCCATATTTTCTATTTTTCGCCGCAGCGCTGGGAGGGGCGATCAACGCCGTTGCCGGGGGCGGGAGTTTCGTGGCGTTCCCGGCGCTGTTGTTTACGGGCGTGCCGCCTATCCCGGCAAATGCTACCAACACGCTGGCGCTCTGGGTGGGCACTACGGCCAGCGGCGGGGCGTACCGCATGAAGCGTGAACATTCCACGGCGCGTGATGATTCCGCTGATCGTTACCAGCGTGATTGGGTGGATTGGCTGGCGCGATTCTGCTGATCAAGACGCCAGCGCAGACTTTTTTGCAGGTGTTGCCGTGGTTGCTGCTGGGCGCGACGCTGTTTGTTTGCATTTGGCAAGCATCTGACAGGGCGGATTTCGGCGGGGATTTCGCATGAATCGAACAATGCCGCGGTCGCCGGCGCATCGGTGTTCGAACTGTTCGTTGCGGTTTACGGCGGATATTTCGGCGGCGGCATCGGGATCATGAACCTGGCGATGCTGGCGGCCATGGGCATGACGGACATTCATGCGATGAACAAATTGAAAGTGGTGCTGGGCGGAGTGATCAACGGGGTCGCGGCGGTGACATTTGTGATCACGCGAGGCAATATGTTTGGCCGCAGGCACTGGTGATGACCGTGGGTGCCGTCCTGGGCGGAGTGTAGCTGCGGCGCACTATGCGCAGAAGTTGCCGCAGCCGTGGATTCGCGGATTTGTGATTTTAGTTGGGGCGGCGATGACGATTTACTTTTTCGTGCGAGGATATCGGTGAGGACCCTTGAGATAAAGATGTGATGAGGGAGTGAGCGATGAAGACAAATTATGCGGCGGTGTTTGTTGCGGCTTTGGCGTACTGGATACTCGGAGCAGTTTGGTATGCGGTGCTGTTCAATAAGCCGTGGATGGCACTCGAACAGATGACCGCCGAAAAAGCGGCCGGCATGAACCCGGTTTTACCGTACATCATCACCTTTGTTTTGAATCTGCTGATTGCCTTCGTGCTGGCGCAGATTTGTATTTGGCGGAATGCGAGTACGGCGGCGCGAGGCGCGGCGCTGGGGATACTTTTGTGGATTGGATTTGTGGGGCCGGTTACGTTTACGACGGATATGTACGAGATGCGCCCTTTGCAGCTGTTTGCGATTAACGAGTTTTATGCGCTGGTCGGATTTTGTTTGATGGGCTCGATTTTGGGGGCATGGACGAAGAAAGCGGCTTAACGGAACGCGTGCGGAACTTTGCAAGTCTCGCCATCGCCACAGACGGGCGGGGCAAGCCCCGCCGCTACAGGGGTGGACGTACGTAGTGAATTTATGCCGGCCGAGTGCCGCGGATGGAGGCGTCGAGGAGTTGGATGGTGTGCACGACGGGAACGGAACTGGCTTGGCGGGCCAGCGAGGATTGCAGTTGGAGCAGGCAGCCGGGATTTCCGGTGGCGACGACCTCGGCGTTGAGCGGAGCGATCAGATGGGCTTTGCGGTCGCCAAGGGCGTTGGCGGCGCCGGGTTGCACCAGGTTGTAGATGCCCGCGGAGCCGCAGCAGATGGCGGCTTCTGGAATTTCTGCCAGTTCAAGACCCGGAATAGTTGCAAGCAATTGGCGCGGCTGCGAGCGGACGCCTTGGGCGTGTTGTAGGTGGCACGAATCGTGGAACGCTACACGCATGGGCAGAGGATTTCTTGTGGCGCGCGGCGGCAAGTCCGTCAGAAGTTCGGTGATGTCCTGGCATTTTGCGGCGAAGACTTTGGCGCGTTCGGCGTAGTTCGGATCGTCGCGCAGCAGGTGGCCGTACTCCTTCACATTTGAGCCGCAACCCGCAGCGTTGGTGACAATAATCTCCACGTTTGCTTTTTCAAACACGTCGATGGTTCTTTTTGCAAGCGCCAACGCGCCAGTTTCTTCTCCTGCATGAACCATCAGCGCGCCGCAGCAGGGTTGCTCTGAGGGAGCGACGACTTCGCAGCCTTCCGCGGCGAGCACGCGCGCGGTGGCGGCGTTAACCTGGGGAAAGAATTCGCGTTGCACGCAGCCGAGCAGGAGGCCGACGCGTTTGCGCTTCGCCCCTTGTGCCGGCTTGACTTCCGGAACGCGCTCGTCCGGGCCGAGCTTCGGCATCAGCGCTTCCATTGCTTGCAGGCGCTTCGGAAAAAGTTTCAGGAGCCCCGTGCCGCGCACGATCGATTGCAGTCCGGATTTTTGGTACGCCAGCAGAGGCCAGCGAAGGAGGCGCAGCCGATCCGGCCGCGTGAACACCGCGAAAAGGAAACGGCGATGGAGTTTTTCGCCAAGCGAGCGCGGATGATGGCGTTCGATTTGCGCGCGAGTGGCTTCGATCAATTTTCCGTAGTCGACTCCAGACGGGCACGCCGTCATGCAGGCCATGCAGCCGAGGCAGGAGTCGAAGTGGCTGACCCACTGCGGGTTCATGGTCGCGTTGCCTTCGCTGGCGAGTTTCATCAGGTAGATGCGACCGCGCGGGGAATCCATCTCTTCGTTCCAGAGCACGTAGGTAGGGCAGACGGGCAGGCAGAAGCCGCAGTGGACACAATTCTCGATGATTTGCTTGGACGGCGGATGGTGCGCGTCGAACGCGCTGGGCAAGGGATTTGCGTCAGGAAGAGTAGTCATGAAATAGCAAGGCAAGCTGCCACTCGTGAACATAACCGAACGGCGGCGCTGCTGGCAAACATGGATTGCGGTTCTCGCCATCCGTCTTCTTTCTCTGCGAGACTCTGCGCACTCTGCGTCTCTGCGTTATCTTTTCTCCTTCTTTTCTCTTTCTTTCTTTTCTCTTTCTTTCTTTGCCCCTGATTTCGCCCTGCCAATCATTTCGCCGCTGGCAGAGCAGTTTGGCGCAGCTCCTCGATGTCTTTCAGAATAGTTGCTACGAGGGATTCAACGACCGCTTGGCCCTTTTCGCGCGTGGCGAGTGTGGGGTCGCCCCAGGCCCCTGTCGGCGAATAGGTGCCTTTGCCTTGGGGATCGCGCGTGAGGCCGCCGGGTTGATTGGGATTCAGATCGCGGGCGGCCTTTTTCATTCGAACGGTTTCAGGCGCGATGTAGAGCATCATGGACGTCTCGATTTCGTCGGCGTGAGTGCCGCCGGATTGGCGAACTTTTTTCTCGACGGGATCATCTCGCGTGAGATCGGTGTAGCGGAGGAGGATTCCATCCTTTGCCAGATCCGCGGCGGCTTGCGCAAGAGGCCGTATCGTCGAGATGCCGGTGTTGAGGATATAGAAGCGGCGCGGGCCGTAATGCGCGAGGGAATGGACGATCTCCGTGATCATCGCGCGGGCGGTATCCATGCTGAGCGAAGTCGAGCCCGGATATTCGAGGAACGCGGGATAGAAACTGTAGTTGATGGTGGGAGCGACGACGGTATTTTGCGGTGCGGCTTCGAGAGCGCGCTTCTTGAGATATTCGGCCATCAGAAAATCGTTGTTGAGCTGGAGATGGCGGCCATGCTCCTTGGATTCGGCGCCAAGAGCAATGACGACGACGGTATCCGGCGTAAGGATTTTTTCGGCTTCCTCCCACGAAAGAGTTTCGAGGAGAACCGCGTTCGCGCGGGCAGGTTGCGATGCCGAGCTGGCCGGCACAGGCGATTGAGCCGCAGCGAAGACAGTAACGCCTAGCCATGGCAAAGCAGAAACAAACCAGCGCGGGGCAGATCTTTTCAGGAGGCGTAACTTCGTCGCAAGGCTCATGTGGCACACCTCACATTTGGTCTGAAAATTACCGCGCGATGGGGCCAGTCTTGATGCCGCTGTCGAGATCGTAGACTGCGCCGATCGTTCCAACGAGACAGGTTTGCCGAGTCAAGCCGAGAAGTTCGCGCAAGCGGTATACGCTTTCGATGCCGGTGCAGTGCGCGCCGAGAATCCGGGCGGTTTGATATTCTTTTAGCTTGGAAGCGGTCCAGGCGAGTTGCTGGTCATTGGCCGCGAAAAGATGGAAGCCGCCGATGGCGGCATCGACGGGAGCAGGGCGAAGAAAACCGCGCGCATATTGCAGCGTGTTGATGAGCCCGGAATGGCCGCAGCCGGAGAGCAAGACCAGTCCATGCGCGGTATTAAAGACAAGGGATTGGTCATCCGGAACGGTGTCAACGATCCATTCAGTCCCGGTGTTGACCTCCGTGCCCGCGGGATAATTCTTTTCGGGATAGGCGCGCGGGACCGGGCCAGTAAGCCAGATGCCGGGAAAAATCTCTTCCGGTTTTTCATGCACGACGAACACGCCGCCGGTGGCTTCGTAGTCCTTTTTCATCTGAATCATGGGATTGGGATTGTGGCCGCGCCGCTCGAGGAAAATGCCTTGCGCGACGTGCACGCGCGAAAGGGCCTTCGGATTGGTTTTGGAGAATTCGCGGCGCAGCGTCATCAGACCGGTAGTGTGGTCGTCATGAAAGTGACTGAGAATCACGTCCTGGACGTCGCTGAGATCGAGCTTCAGTTCGCGGGCGTTTTCGAGAACGGTGTTGGGCCGCGCGCCAGTGTCGAAAAGGATTTTGCGGCCGTCGGCTTCCACAAGCGCCGCGAATCCCCATTCGCCGATGCCATCATCGGCAAGCATCGTCGAGAGAATGGTGATTTTGAGAGCGTGAACCATCGGGTGAGAATCGGCGGGTGTGGACTGAGCCGAAATGCGCAGCGGAGTGGCCAGCAGCAAAAGAGCAGTCAGCGAAAGCGCGATGCGGAAGTTCTTCATGGGCGAAATCTCCTTGATTAGACGCCGGCGACGAAGCGGCCGGGATTCAACGTATTTTGGGGATCAAACTGATTTTTGACCGCGCGCATAAGGGGGAGAGCGTCGCCAGGGTTGCCCCAGGTATCGATATGCGGCATCTCGCTCGGCTGCTGTAGTGCCGCGAGCGAACCGCCGGCGTGTTCGAGATCGAAGCGCAGATCGGAAAGCGCGGCGTGGAGATTCTCTGGCGCGGCTTCCAGACGCAACCAGCCGATGCCGGTCGCTTGCATTGTCAGTTTCCAGCGCGTTTTGTGTGTGGCGGCTATGCGCTGAACGTTTTCTGCAGTGCGCGCGATCGAGGCAGGGAGCGCAGTAATCTTTGCCATCGCTACGGTTGCGGAATTGACGGAATTCCAGAGTTCTTGCGAAGCATTCCATGCAGCGGATGGAGCTTCGGCTTCGGAAGCAGGACGAGCAATCTCTCGCAACTGCGTTACTTGCGCGGCAATGCCTGCTTCGGTGCCTTCGAAGAGAATGTCGACGGCCGGCTCCGCGTCTTGCCCGAGACGCGCCTGCAACGACGTGTGCGCCAGTTTGGAATCCTGGATGGAAAGGATGAGTCGTTGAATCTCTTCGAGATCGCATCCGGAGATGGAAAGCGTTTTTGCGTTTCGAGGGAGAGGATAGAGGCGGAAGACGGCGCGCGTGATGACGGCAAGGGTGCCGTACGCGCCGGTGACCAGTTTGGGGAGATCGTAGCCCGCCACATTTTTTACGACTTTGCCGCCGCTCGAAGCAAGCGTGCCATCGGGGAGCGCGAGCGTCACTCCGATGATCAAGTCGCGCAGCGCGCCGAAGCGAAGACGCAGCGAACCGCTGTCATTGGCCGAGAGAGTACCGCCGATAGTGGCTTGCGCGGGCCAGAGCGGGTCGAGGGCCAGCCGCTGGCCGTGCAGCGCGAGCGCGCTCTGCAATTTCTGAATGGCGCAGCCGGCCTCGACACTGACGGTCAGGTCGGCCCACGCATGCTCGATGATTTTGTCCAGGCGCGCAGTGGAAAGAACGACGTCGGCGCGAGAAGGTGGATTGCCCCAGGCGAGTTTCGTGCCGCCGCCACGTGGTATGACTGCGAGGCCAGCGTCATTTGCGAAGCGCAGGGCAGCCGCGATCTGTTGCTCGCTCGTGGGCTCAAGAACAAGACGGGATTGAACGCCACAAACCGCGTCGGCGGAAGTGGCAGCGCGGACCAAATCGGCGCCAAGGATCGCGCGAAATTCTTGTTCGATGTCGAGCGGAGTCGTCGGCATTAGAGAGACTCAGTACATTACAACGGTAGCCTCCCGTCAAGACGCGCCCAGCAACTGTGCCTGGCAAAACAGAAGCAAGGCGAGCCAAGTGAATCTGGGTTATGGCTAGTTTCCGATTTGTGTTTGTCGGGCATTGGGGCACCTCGCTGGGCGTGCGGTTAGTAACTCAGCAGACGTGCCGAGCGTCTATGCCATTAGGGGCTCAGTGACCCAAGTTAGCGAATCGTCACGATAGAGAACAGTTGGTTGTTGCTCAGACGGAGGATACGCATGTACATCAACGCACGGCTCGGTTTTCTCCTGGTCGTCTGCATGTTGTCCGCCGGGGCAGCGTCAGGCCAAGAAACCAGCCCGCCAAATCAGCTCGGCGCCGGCATGATCAACCTTGACGTGGTTGTGACTCCAAAGTCCGGGCCGCCCGTTGCCGGTCTTCAGCAGCAAGACTTCACGGTCTTCGATAATAAAGTTCCGCAGCCTATTGCGTCCTTTCGGGCCGTCCGAGGGCGCGAGGCCCCGATTGAGGTCGTGCTTGTTGTCGATGACGTGAATACTGGTCTGGAGCACATCGCCTATGAACGTTCGGAGATCGACAAATTCCTGAAGACCGATGGAGGTCAACTCACCCACCCGTTGGCGCTTGCCTTCCTTACGGATGACGGGCTCAAGGTTCAGGACGACTTCTCAAGTGATGGCAACGCAATGAGTGCCGCTCTTGATCGGTACACCCTCGGGCTACATACCATTCTCCGTTCCGGCGGGATCTATAGCGCCGACGAACGGCTCGAGATTTCCATGAAGGCGCTATTTGAACTTGGGACACACGAGGCTGGGCGGCCAGGGCGCAAGATCATTCTGTGGATTTCCCCGGGCTGGCCGCTCCTCTCCGGCCCCGGCGCCCAGGAACAGATTGGCTCGAAGCAACAGCAACAGATCTTCAACAATATCGTCCGAGTGTCGACTTTGTTGCGGGAGGGTCGCGTCACCCTGTACAGTATCGATCCCCTGGGCAGTGCAGACTTCGGCGGACGTGCTTTCTACTGGCAATCCTTCGTCAAAGGAATCAGCAAGGCTAACCAGACCGAATGGGGCAACTTAGCTCTACAAGTAATCGCCACGCAGAGCGGCGGCCTGGCTCTTACCGGTAGCAACGACATCACTGCCTCCGTGAAACAGTGCCTAGCTGATACGCAGGCTTACTATGAGATCTCCTTCGCTCCACCCTTGGACCAGAAGCGAGACGAATACCACCACATAGAAGTCCATCTTGCGGACCGTAAGCTGACAGCACGCACTCGTCAGGGCTATTACACGCAGCCTTCGATCCGTTAACAACACAATGTCGTGCCCGCCTCCATGCCACCGTTCTACTCGGTGGCAAGCGAGCAGGCGGGCCACTCTTGCGGATGATCAGACCACCAGATTCACTTTGCATCTCAAAGTACTTTCTGTAGAATAGCCGCCATGTCTCAACCCAGCGCTTCCTCCGATTTGCCAAACGGCGGCCAAAAGCCCTCCTCCTTCGTCAATCGCTTGTCCAAGAGCCTCATGAAAACCGCGGCGGTACTGGCGCTGCTCGGAGTGGTCGGAATCTTGACGCTGTTCGTTTTACTGCGGCGGGAGCATGGCAGAGAAATTACGCTGCCCGCGCTTACGGGCCACTTTGCCGTGGGGCGGACGATGTTTACGTGGGTCAACAATGTCGCGACAGATGAATTGGCGCCCACGCCCGCAACAAAACGCGAGGTCGTCGCGTGGATGTGGTATCCGGCGGCTGCTTCGAACTCCGCGACGCCCGCCGAGTATCTGCCCGCGCCGTGGCGGGCCGCCCTCGCGCAAGCCTCAGGAACGCTGATGAGCCAATACTTGACGAGGGATTTGGCATTGGTGCGGACGCATAGCACGGTTGATCCGGACGTGTCACCGGAGCAGCGCTCGTATCCCGTGGTGATTATGCGAGCTGGAGGCGGCGCTATGACTACGGACTTCACGACACTAGCGGAAGATCTGGCGAGTCACGGCTATTTCGTTGCCGGGTTTGACGCGCCTTACAGAACGTTTGTCGTTGTGCTCCCAGACGGACGCGTCATCCGTCGACCGCCCTCGAACGATCCCGAGAATCTGCCGGCCGACGAAGCGAATCAACTGATCAACAAACTTCTGCCTCTGTGGACCGTCGATACGAAGTTTGTGGTGAGCAAACTCGAGAAACTGAACGACGCTGATCCGTCCGGCAAATTTACGGGCAGGCTGGATTTGCAACGTTTGGGAATGTTTGGGCATTCCTTCGGAGGAGCGCAGGCTTTGCAATTCTGTCATGAGGATTCCCGGTGCAAGGCGGGGATCGATATAGATGGCGCGCCGTATGGCAGCGTTGTTCAGGAGGGACTGAAGCAACCGTTTCTATTTCTGCTCAGCGATCACAGGCGCGAAGTGGGCGATCCGGGGAGTAAGCAAATCCTGACGGACTTTCGGTCCATTTATGGCCTGCTTCCGAACGGGCGGCTCTTCGTAACAATTCGCGGCGCCAATCACTTCAGTTTTAGTGACCAGATGCTGGTGAAAAGCCAGTACGTGATCGGAGCGATGCACACGCTAGGCGTCAGTCGCTTGGAATCGCGCCGCGGGCTTGCGATTACCGTGGATTACGTGCATACGTTTTTTGATGTTTATTTGAAGAATGCTCCAGCGGACGTACTCAACCAGCCGGCTCAGCGCTATCCCGAGGCAGAAGTCGGCGCGCCGTAGCGCGATTCCTCGCGGCGCGCCGAGCCGGCAACCAGGGGGATTATTGCTTTTGCGTGGTGGAGGTGGCGGTCTTGCGCTTGTCGTCAACCGCTGGGGTGTCCAGTTTCGCGGACAAGATGGCATTGCGCCTGGCGGCAGGTTGCATGGCCGCTTGCGAGTTGGCTTGGTGCGTGCGCGCTTGCGAAGCCGCCAAGTTGTGCTTGACCGCAGGCGTCGCTGCCGTGGCTGAGGCCGCTTCGTACACATCCTGGATTCCGGTATCCGTGAAGTGATCGGGGCTGACTTCCTGGGCCTTGCAGGATGGCGTCGAAACCAACAGCATCGCGGCGAGGCCGAGGGAACCGACCAAGATCGTTCTCGGGAGCAAGAGTTTGTAAGAGTTCATGACTTTGTCCTTCCGTTTTTCAGTTTCGACTGGCTGCCGCGAGTACGGCTCCGTCGTGAGCCATTTGTCTCATGCACAGGTTGGCGTGCCAATGCACCGAGTCTGGACTGGTGGTGGACAAAAGGTGAACGCGCAACGCGAAGATTCTATTGGAGATTTTCGCGCGGCTCCGGACTGTTGTGGCAGCTGGTAGAATTGCGAGAGTGGACGTCGGCTTCGTTCAAACGAAGCGCGACGGCTGGGCGTCTGCCGCCGCGCGAACTTCCGCGCGGGTGCCGTCGATGGGGCGGACGGCTACTGCTGTTTAGGGGTGGCTGGGACGGATTTGCGCTTGTCGGCTACCGTCTTTGGCCCGGGTTGCGTAGCCGAGACGGGGGTGCGCTTGGCGACAGGCTGCAGCGTCGCAGACGAGTTCGTCTGCAATGTACGGGCTTCCGCGGCGTGCTGCGTCTGCCTGGCTTTGGGCGTGGCTGGCTTGGCCGAATTGGCTTCGTAAACGTCCTGGACGCCGGTATCTGTGAAATGGTCCGGGCTGACTTCCTGTGCCTTGCAGGCGGGAGAGAAAGCCAGGGCGGCTCCGAGGCCGGCTAAGATCATGGGTAACTTCAACATTCCAAAGGGCTTCATCAGGGTCCTCCGACTCCATCTTGACTTGGGGCCCAGAAATACTCACGCGTCGCACTTGTCGACGGATTAGAGATTTCTAAATTCCAGCCATTTTCGCGAGCGGCTTTGTTGCTTGATATAGAGCGGAGGTACTACGGTGTGTCGGGGTCGCCAATAACGCTGAAGATTCAGGCTGGGAGGCCTACCTTACCGCCGGGGCTTCAGCTCAGGTACTTCCACTCTGCCCATGACTCCTGCAGGCTCTTTTTGGGGCGCCTGCAAACGAATATCGTAAGCCCGGACTCTTCCGGCATTGCATGCTGCGGCGACACGACCGCCTCGGGCGTCACTTCGTCGTAAAACTGGCGCAGCTGACGTTCGGTAAACCCAATCGCAACGGCGACTTGGCCGGTCTTTGCGCCGGGTCCCCACAGCCCGTATTGGTTTTGACCGCTAATGACTCGCGGCAACCCCAGCTTCGGGCCAAAGTAGTCAATGGCGGAAGCTTCTCCGTAGTTATAGGCAAGCACGACCGCTTGAGCGCGCTCGGACTCCGGCAGCGCCTGGTAAACGGCTGCCACCGCGCGAACCTGTTCCTGCCAGCCGAACATATCCCCGAAGAGTTGCGGCAACTCGCTCTGCGGCACGTTTTCGACGTGGATCGCCTGTACATCCCAGAACCGCGTATAGCGAACGGCGGCTTCGACCGGGAGAATAGGCATCGCCAGCGGAGCCGCAATCGCTCCGGAAATGAATAATGGCGCCGCTATCGTGGGCCGCAACCACGCGCCTGCCCGCGGAACCAGCCGCAGATCAATCCAGACGGACCCAGCGGCCAGCAGCATCACGTACGCCGGTGCCAGGTAATAGATTTTCCCGTGCAGGATAAGCATCTCCGCGAGAACGGTGAAATACGCCCAGGCCAGCACGGCATACTTTTTGCCGCGGGGATCCCGGAGCAAAAACCACAAACCAGCTATCCAAATTGGGGCGGCCACAGGATTCGTCAACAAGGTTTGTTGCCAAGTGTATTCCCACGGTGAAACGTTCACGTACTTCGTGCCGATCACCGCGTGAAACAGCGCCAGCGTTGGCCAGCCATTTTGAATTTCCCAAAGCAAATTGGGAAGGAAGCAAAGGAAGGAGATTCCGGCCCCCAGCCAAATCCACGGTTGCCGAAAATTCTTTCTCGCCGAAGTCGCCAGCAGCCCGAGAGCAATCCCCGAACCAAAAAAAAGCATGGAGTGTTTGTTCAAAATCCCAAGACCGGCAATGAGTCCGAACAGAAGCCACAGTTTGGGACTTCCACCGTTCTGAATCCGCAACACAATCGCCGCGCACGCCATCCAAAACACCGGCTCAAACGCATTCATCGAGAAAAAATTGTCAAACGTCAGGTAAATCGGAGCAAGCAAAACACAAAATGCGGCAAGGAACTGCGCGTACTTCCCGCCGCCCAGCTCTCGGGCCAGCCATCCGCCAAGAAGTACTTTGGCCGAACCCGCCAGCGCCGGCAAAAACCGCAGTGCGGAGAGCGAATCGCCCAAGAGCCAGTGGCTCAAGCGGGCAAGGAAGGGAGCCAGAGGCGCGTGGTCGACATAGCCCCAAGCGAGACGCTGTCCACATGCGGCATAGTAAAGTTCATCACGAAAGAATCCATACCGCGCGCTGAACGCCATGTGGAGAGCGACCGCAGCAATCGCCAACGCGTACACCTCCCGGCTGAGCGGCAGTGAAGCGGCGTCCCCGCCAGCCGGCTCGCCTCGCCCCATCAGGTCTCCGGATTTAACCGGAATTTGCTTTTTGACTTCGAAAACGAGAGAGGGCATACGCTCTAATCACCAGCTCAGACGTTGTTGAGACGATTTCATCGGGAACGTACCGATTCGGTGTCCGTCATCATAGACCAGGAGCAGGCAGGTTTACACCGACGCTGAAATGATTTCTTTCAACCAGCATTTTCTTTCGAGGCGCGCCTGGGGTCCCGGGGCCCCCGGGAGCCCCTAGTCCTGTTCGCCGAGAGTTTGGACGTACGTTTTGCCGTAGGGATAGAAGAGTTCTTTGCGGCCTTGGTGCCAGGCGGCTTTAAGTTCGGGCGTGGTGATGTCCCAGTCGGGGCGGCATTTTTTGGTGACGGCGCGGAGGTCCTGGCGGAGATCTTCCATGGTGGGGCGGCCAAAGAACCAGTAGCCGTTGTAGACCTTGTAAATGACGAGACCGGGCTCGAGGACGAGGACGTGGGGGATCATGGGATTGTGGAGAGGATCGGTGTATTCGGCGATGTCGAGATCTTTTTGGACCATTCGGCCAGCATCAGAGAGGAAAGGCCAATGGGCGCCGACGCCGGTGCGGTATTCATTTGTCTCGGTAATGTTGTCGCTGCTTATGGTAACGAGGCGGCAATAGGCGACCTCGAGTTCGCGATGGAGTTGAACGAGGAGTTCGGCCTGGCGACGGTCCTTGGGACAAAAGCCTCCGCGGCTGACGACGAGAACCATGGGATGAGGACCCTGGAGGTCGGAGAGTTTGCGGTGTTTCGCGGTGTGGTCGGGAAGTTCGTAGTTGGGAAACGTAGCGCCGGGAATGATATCGGATCGCATGGATATACCTCCGTGGTTGGGATGTGAGCCGCTAGTTTACGTTGAATCGTGAGTGGGCCGCGACTCGGTGGGATCGGGAAGGGGGCGGGGACGCGACAGTAGAGCTTCTGCTGTACTCTCCGTTCGAGCGCGGGTATTCTTAAGCGTAGCGGAGCGTATAGAAAAAATTGCGTCGGAATGACACTTGGCGCAGTAGGAGCGGCCGGACAGTGCACCACCTCACCATATCCGTACCCGATGAACTGTTGGAAGCTCTCTCGACAAAGGGGAAGGACCTTTCGCGCCCGGCCCTGGAATCCTTGCTGACCGACGCGTATCGTCAGCAAAAAATCTCCCACGCACAACTGGGCCGCTTGCTCGGTCTTGAGACGCCCATGGAAGTTGACTTATTCCTTAAGGATCGCGCCATAGAACTTGAATACACCGCTGAAGACCTGGAACGTGACCGCGAAACATTAAATCGCCTGGGCGTGTAGAGGCGTCGGGCTGTCTGCGATACCGGACCGCTGAACTATCTGATCTTGATTGAAGCTGCGGACCTCCTTCCTCGTCTTTTTTCGCCCGTCTTGATTCCTGCGGGGGTGAAGAATGAACTTCTTCATCCGAGAGCGCCTGCGGCCGTGCGTAATTGGGTTCAGATTCTCCTTCGTGGCTATCGGTGGTTCCGTCTGGCTCCTATTTCGTCGCGCAAATTCCCAAGTTAGGCGCAGGTGAGTGCGAAGTAATCGCGCTGAGCCTTAATCGTCCGGGCTCGCTCGTTCTGATGGACGATCGCAGCGGGACGTGCGAGGCGGTTAAACGCGGGCTGGACGTCGTTGGTACTCTCGCCCTGCTGGACCGCGCAGCGTCTCGGGGATGGATCAAGCTACCCGAGGCGTTTCGCCGGCTTCGGGCAACGTCCTTCCGGGCGCCCCTTCGGCTAATGGCGCACATGCTGGAAGCGGACGCCCTGCGCAAAAGCTAGACGCTCCTCGCTGGCTGCTTCTCTGGAGAAGAATGCAATGATGACGATCGTGTGGAGACCAAGACTTGGCCCCAAAAACGATGCTTGGTCCCTAACAGCCTTTACTCCGGGGCGACATTTTTTTGCGACGGCCCGGAGGTCCCGGCGCAAATCAGTCAAAAAATGCATCGTTCCTTTGGGCAATGCATCCAACCCCAGCGTGGGGCATGGGGATTCCGTTATAAGGCGCGTCATAGGGATGCAAAGGGGAAGGATCATATTTTTATGCGTAACCGTAGCCCGGTCGGGTGATCGCCCCTCCCCTTTTTCCCAGCCACTCCGTTCTGTAAGGGAGGGGCTTGCCCCTCCCTCCCGCCGTCGGCCGTAAGGGTTCGTTGGTTTCGGTACGTAGAGCAGGGACAGGTGGACTTCGAGAAGTTGGATACGACCAGGAGGCAAACATGGCGACGGCAAGAGTGGGAGCAGCACCGATGAAGGCGGCGCAAATTGCGAAGGCAGGAGGGGAATTCGAGATTGTGGAGCGGGAGATTCCCAAGGCCGGCGCGGGACATGTGCTCATCAAGGTGCAGGCCTGCGGGGTGTGCCACAGCGACGTACTGACAAAAGAAGGCTTGTTGCCTGGCATCCAGTATCCACGCGTTCCGGGGCATGAAGTGGCTGGCGTGATTGAAGAACTGGGCGACGGAGTTTCCGGTTGGCAAAAAGGCCAGCGGATCGGCGTTGGCTGGCACGGCGGGCATGACGGAACGTGTTTGCAATGCCGACGCGGAGATTTTGTGAATTGTCAGAATCTGAAGATTTCGGGCATCAGCTACGACGGCGGGTACCAGCAATACATGGTGGCTCCCGAATCGGCGCTGACGGCAATGCCGGAAGGTCTGAGCGATGTAGAGGCAGCACCGTTGCTGTGCGCCGGAATCACCACGTATAACGCGCTGCGGCACAGTGGCGCGCTGCCTGGAGATCTGGTTGCCGTGCTGGGCGTCGGCGGTCTGGGTCACCTTGGAATTCAGTTCGCGAACAAGTTCGGTTACAAGGTAGTGGCGGTCGGGCGTGGCTCAGATAGCGCGGCGCTTGTAAAGAAACTCGGCGCGAGCGTGTACATCGATAACAAAGAGACGAACCCAGCGGAAGCGTTGCAAAAACTGGGCGGCGCGAAGGTCATTTTGGCAACCGCGCCAAGTTCGAAAGCGATGTCGGAAGTGATCGACGGGCTGGGGCCGAATGGGAGACTCGTCGTAGTGGGGGCCACGTTTGATCCCATTGAGGTCACGCCGCCACAGCTCATTTTCGGGAACAAGAGCATTCAAGGCTGGGCTTCGGGAACGCCGGCGGATGCGGAGGACACGCTGAACTTCTCCGTACTGACAGGCGTGCGTCCGATGATTGAAACGTATCCGCTGGAAAAAGCGGCCGAAGCATACGCGCGAATGATGAGCGGTAAGGCGGAGTTCCGGGTCGTCCTGACGATGTGAAGTAAGCGCCAAACACAATTCGCACGAAAGAGTGGGAGCAGCCGCTGGCTTTTCATGAGGAAATCCGAGCCGCTTTCGGACGACTACGCACTGAACCCCGCAAGTGCTCTCCAGCGATAACTAACGGGATTCAGAGGTTCATAGGCGGCAGGAAGTGTCACTCTGCGAAAAAAGTATCGAACGCCACGACTCAAGAAAAAAGTGAATCTGCTGTTGGGCGCTCGCATCCAACGGCGTGGTGGTCAGGACTTCAGAAGGAGGAACACTGTGAGACGGATTGGATTCTCGCTTCTTGTAGTCGCAACCCTTGCCGGAATTTTCGCTTACATGGTCCATGCCTCTGGACAGTCCGATGGAGACTCGTCCCCGATCTACGGAGTCAAAATCCCCGCCGGATACCGCGATTGGAAAATTATCGCCGTGGCCCAACTCCAGGTGCCAGGCAAGGCCGACCAGTTGCGCGCACAATTCGGCAACGATATTGCCATCAAGGCCTATAAGGACGGGACGCGCCCGTTCCCGGACGGCGCCATCATTGCCGCGATTCATTGGACGCGTCTCCCGTCGGAAGACAACAACAAAGTCCTGGCCGGTCCATTCCCCGGAGCGCAATCTTTCGTTGCAGGGCCCGTCGTGAATGCTCAGTTCATGGTCAAGGACTCAAAGAAGTACGCCGCGACGGGCGGCTGGGGGTTCGCCGACTTTAAGGACGGAAAGCCGGGCGACAAAGCGCTGCACGAGACCTGCTTCCCCTGCCACATACCCGCCAAAGATCGCGACTATGTCTTCACCCATTACGCACCCTAGCTCGCCGCGGTTCCGTTCAAGCGAACATGGAAAGCACTCTTCCACAGTAGAGAAAATCTAAATCAATGGAGGACCTGTGGCGATTTCATTTGGGGGAGTCGAACTAGAACGAGCACGCAAATTTAGTAGCGTTTGGAGAACGATGACCAGAACTTGCGGAAGGTGGGAATCGTGAAAAAGGGCTATTGGGTGGTTGTGTACAGATCGATCTCCGATGAATCGGCCCTAAAGGCCTATGGGGGCGTTGGCAGTGCCAGCAGTTGAGACATTCGGCGGACGTTTTTTGTCCAGATCCACGAGCCAGGTTCAGCCCCACGAAGCTGGATTGCAACAGCGGACAATCCTTGTCGAATTCGAGAGCTATGACACTGCGCTGACCGCTTACAAAAGCGAGGTTTACCAAAAGGCGCTTCAGGCGCTCGGCTCCGGCGCGGAACGCGACTGTCGCATCGTTGAGGGTGTATAGATTTAAAGGCGCACAAAAACATGGCAAATCTGAAGTTGACAGGAGAGAGAAGGATGCACAATCGGGCATCTGGCTGCGCGCGGGCGAGGCGCAGTGGAGAAAAAGAATCATGAGCGCGACGACCACCGCTTTTCCTATCCAGCGAGAACCGGAACTCCTTGGGAAAACCGTTGTTGTGATTGGCGGCAGCGCCGGCATCGGGCTCGAGACGGCGCGACGAGCGCGGCTTGAGGGAGCCAAACTGATCCTCACGGGCCGAAATCCCGACCGCCTCCAGAGCGCGGCGAGCGAGCTCGAAGCGGTGAGCACTGCGGCCTTCGACGCGTCGAACGCAGCGGCGCTGGAGCGGTTTTTCCGTGAACTGCCGGGCACGATCGATCACGTGATGGTTACGGCGGGCCGGCCGCACTATGGGCGCCTCATGGAAATGAACATGGAGCAGGCGCGCGAAGGCCTGGACGCGCACCTCTTGCTGATGCTCCAGGTCGCCCGCAACGCTGTACAGAAGATGAGACCGGGAGGCACGCTGCTGTTCATGGGCGGCACGGGCGGGCGCCGGCCGGTCATCGGCCTCGGGATTGTGTCGACGGTAACTGCTGCACTCCCCGCGCTCACCGCCAGCCTGGCTCTCGAGCTCGCGCCCATCCGAGTCAACCTCATCGCTGCCGGTTTCGTGGACACTCCATTGTCGGCATCGCTGCTGGGAGATGAACTCGAAAACCGCCGCAATCAGCTTCGCGCCACACTTCCGATCCGGCGCGTCGTCGAAGCGGCCGACGTGGCCGCGCTCGCTGTGCACATCATGAGCAACACTGCGCTCACCGGCGCGACTTACGACATTGACGGTGGGCAGCAGCTCGTCGCCGGCTAACTCTGATCGATCACCAGGAGAGAAAAAAATGACACAACCGAGGAGGCAAGCATGAGCACCAAGGCAGTCCGTACGAATGACCCGAGCACCGACGCGGGTGTAGCGAGAGTGGACATGAAGTTCGAAGTGGTCGTTCTCCCTGTTTCGGATGTCGACCGAGCGAAGGAGTTCTACGGGAAGCTCGGGTGGCGTCTCGACGCCGACTACGACAGCGGCAAGGATTTCCGCGTGATCCAGTTCACCCCGCCGGGCTCCGGGTGCTCGATTATCTTCGGCAAAAACGTCACCGCTGCGGCGCCTGGTTCCGCTCAAGGGATGTACCTGATCGTTTCTGACATAACGGCGGCCCGCAAGGAACTGCTCGACCGCGGAGTGGAGATCACCGAAGTATTTCACGACGCCGCTGGCGTATATGCCGGCCCGGACGAGCCCTATCTGTTTGGGCGGAAACGAGTCAGCGGTCCGAACCCGGAGCATAGCAGCTACCGCTCGTTCGCGTCGTTCCGTGATCCGGATGGCAACGGCTGGCTGTTTCAGGAAATTACGACACGGCTGCCCGGGCGCATCGACCCCGCGACCACGACCTTCGCGTCGGCAAAAGATCTGGCGACCGCACTTCGGCGCGCCGCGGCGGCGCACGGTGAGCACGAGAAGCGCATCGGCGGTGCAGATGCGAACTGGCCGGACTGGTACGCCAAGTATATGGTGGCGGAGCAGACCGGGACGGAGCTGCCGAAGTGATCGAGTACGATGTCATTCTCATCGGCGGCGGCTCACCGGGCGAGCACTGTGTCGGCACGCTCGCCTGGGTCTTCGTCTCCGAGTGGCGAGCCCTGCCCGACGCTAAGGGGGCAGTCACTCGGAGGTGAATCATTTCATGGAACACCCGACATTTTTTCGCACGTTACAGATATTGGCGGTTGCTGCGATGGTGGCCTTATTACCATTGCTGGCGCAAGCTTCGGGAAAGGACCACTCCGTGGAACACCTGACTTCTTTTCGCACGATTCAGATAGACGGGCTGTCGATTTTTTATCGTGAGGCTGGGCCGAAAGATGCGCCGACGATTTTGCTGCTGCACGGACTGCCTTCTTCGTCGCGGATGTTCGAACCGTTGTTTGCGCGGCTTGCGGATCGCTATCACCTTGTGGCGCCGGACTATCCTGGGTTCGGGCACAGCGATTGGCCGGATCCGAAGAAATTCGCGTATACGTTCGATCACATCGCCGAGGTGATGAATCACTTTGTGGGAGCGCTGGGGCTGACACGCTACACGTTGTACATACAGGATTACGGCGGGCCGGTGGGGTTTCGGATGGTGCTGGCGCATCCCGGAGCGGGTCGAGGCGCTGATCGTGCAGGACGCCGTGGCGCACAACGAAGGGTTGGGAGCGAATTGGAAAACGCGGCGTGCATTTTGGGCGGATCGCGCGGCTAACGAGAGCGCGTTGCGCACAAATTTGCTTTCGCTCGCCGCTGCACGCGCGCGTCATGTGGGAGACGACCCCAACGTGGAACGCCATGACCCGGATTTATGGACCGATGAATTTTATTTTTTGAACCAGCCGGGGCAGGCGGAGATTCAAAGCGATTTGTTCTACGACTATCGAACGAATGTGGAGAACTATCCCAAGTGGCAGGCGTGGATGAAGGAGAAGCAGCCGCGGCTGCTGGTGATTTGGGGGAAGTATGAGGCGTCGTTCGATCCCTCGGAACCGGAATCGTATCGGCGGGATGTGCCGAAGGCGGAAATACACGTTGTCGATGGAGGGCATTTCGCGTTGGATACTGCGGTAGAGTTGATCGCGGAGCTGGTGCGAGGATTTGTGAAGTAGTAGCGGCGGAGTCATAAGTTAATTTGTCGCTTGTCGCGGAGGCGGAGGAAATATTGATCGTCGATGTTCATGATCATGCGAACAGCGGCAATTTCCGCTAGTTCGGAATCAGTGAGCGCTCGAGTCTCTGGCTGCAAAAAGCAATCACATAAAACCTCGAAGGCAAGTCCGAATTCGTTGCTCGCTAGAAAATCATCGAAGAGCGCGCGGTAAGTTTCTCCCCGACTGTCACTTGGAAACATGCAGGCAAGAGTAGCAAGACGAGTTCGCAGCGCGGAGTAATGAGGCATCCAGGCTGGAAGTGCGGTAGGCATTAGAAGCGGTCGGCGGCGCCGGAGACTTCACTCGGGTGGGGCGTGTATTCGCCGGGTTTTTCGCCGCAGAGGCGGGGGGTGGGAAAAACTTTGGTGGGATTGCTGAGATTGAACGGATCGAAGGCGCAGCGGACGCGTTGCATGGTGGCGAGGTCGGGTTCGGCGAACATTTTGGACATGGCGTACTTTTTGTCCTGGCCTACGCCGTGTTCGCCGGTGATGGAGCCGCCGGCGGCGATGCAGAGGTCGAGGATTTTGGCGGAGAGCGATTCGGCGGCGTGCTGCTGGCCAGGGATGCGCGCGTCGTAGAGAACGAGCGGATGGAGGTTGCCGTCACCGGCGTGGAAGACGTTGGCGACGCGGATGCCCGCGGCGGCGCTGAGGCGAGAGATTTCGCTCATCACTTGCGGGAGAGAGGTGCGGGGGATGACGCCGTCCTGCACGATGTAGTTGGGAGAGATGCGGCCCATGGCGGCGAAGGCGGCTTTGCGGCCTTTCCAGACGAGGGCGCGCTCGGCGTCGGATTGCGCGACGCGAATTTCGGAGGCGGCGTGGGCGCGGCAGATTTCGTTGACGTGGGCCATGAGAGAGGCGACTTCGGCGATGGGCCCGTCGAGTTCGACGAGAAGGAGCGCACCGCACATCGGATAGTTGGCGTGGACGGCGGCTTCGGCGGCCTGGATGGCGAGGGTGTCCATCATTTCGATGGCTGCGGGGAGCATGCCTGCGGCGATGATGCTGCTGACGGCTGCGCCGGCTTCGTTCGTGTCCGGGAAGGCGGCGAGGAGGGTTTGCACGCATTCGGGGCGCTTGACGATGCGGAGAATCATTTTTGTGGCGATGCCGAGCGTACCTTCGGAGCCGACGAAAACGCCGAGGAGGTCGTAGCCGGGAGTGTCGAGAGTTTTGCCGCCGAGGTGGATGAGCGTGCCGTCGGGGAGGACGACTTCGAGGCCGAGGACGTGCGTGGTGGTGAAGCCGTATTTCAGGCAGTGGGCGCCGCCAGAGTTTTCGGCGACGTTGCCGCCGATGCTGCAGATGGATTGCGAGGAGGGATCAGGGGCGTAGAAATAATTTTGCGGCGCGACGCGGGCGGTGACGTCGAGATTGATGACGCCGGGCTCGACGACGACGCGGGCGTTGGGGAGATCGACTTCGAGGATGCGGTTCATGCGGGCGAGGCCGATGACGATGCCATCTTCAACGGGGAGCGCGCCGCCGCTTAGGCCAGTGCCAGAGCCGCGCGCCACGAACGGAATGCGTTCGCGATGGCACAGACGGAGGATGGCTTGGACTTCGGCGGTGGAGGAGGGAAGAAGGACGGCTTGGGGCATGGTGCGAAAATTGGTTAAGGCGTCGGAGTCGTAGGTGTGGAGTTCTTCGGGGGAAGTGATGACGGCGCGGGGGCCGGTGATGGAGCGGAGTTCGGTGAGGAGAGAAGAGTTCATGGGTGGAGGCTAGGGAAGGATAGTATGGGCATGAGACGAGGTAAAGGAAGTAGAGGAGGTAGAGGAAGTAAAGGAGAAGAGTGGCCCCCTCCCCCGGGGGTTTTTTCGTAAGTGTTCATTCTAAAGGGTTTTAAGTGCTGTGTTTTGGAAGTGTTCATTCTAAAGGGGTTGCGGGAGCGTTTTGGGTAAGTGCGGATTCCAAAGGGGATAGCGGCGAGTGGATAGTGAAGGGCGTCGAACGGATCGGTTGAGGGCAGGGAGCGGGTGGATTTTAACGCAAAGTGCACAGAGTTCGCAGAGGAAGAGGGGACACCCCACCCCCGGGTGTTTTTTGTAAGAGTGGCAAACAAAGGACTTAAGCTTGACGCGGCGTCAAGGGCGCCAACGAAAAATGCAAGGTTGCGAGTTGAAGGATTGGAGTTGAACGGGGAAAGATCCGGAGAGCTGAACGCAGAGACGCCGAGTACACAGAGTTCAGAAACGGGAGCGGACTGCGAAGTAGGGGCGGGGCGAGCCCTTCGCGTTCGCTCACTTCGGCCAAACTCAGTGCAGGCAGGGTGACAGCTTCTGGGATAGAGCGGACGGAGGTGTGAGGAGCAATTCGGCGCAGAGGCCAATGGAAGGGCAGTGTGCGAGCCAAACATAAACCATTATAGCACGATAATTACCGATTGTCAATAGATTTCTGGATTACTGAATGGGCATTCGAACGGGAGAGGCGGAAGTGGAAGGGTTATAAGGGGTTGGGCGGGGGCTAACTGATTTGATATGGCTGTGGAAACGTGTGGAAAAGCCAAAAAATGAGGAAACTCCCGCGGGTCCCCGTCGTCCTTGATAGGAAGACGGACAGACCCTGCAAAAAAACCGCAAAGGGTAGGCCACGTCTGGGCCGTCGGCCCGTCAGGCATGGACAAGTTGGCTAACGCGTTTGACGTGAATGTGCTTCTCGCGCTTACGAGTTTGCGCGATATCGTAAGAGGCTTGCATGCGCATAAGCGTGTCCATCTTCACCCCAAACGCCTTTTCGATGCGGAGGGCCATATCTCCCGAAAGATCGGCCTTGGCATTCAGCAAGCTGGATAGAGCCGGCCGGGAAACGTTAAGCGCGGCCGCCGCCGGCGGTCACCGAGAGGCCCGCAGGCGCGATGATCTCCGTACGGATAAAATCGCCGGGATGGGGCGGATTCTTCATGGGCATGGTGTCTACTCCTCGCTTCTTCTAGTGATAATCTTCGAAATTCAAATCGCAGATTTCCTGCTCTGCGGCGTCGATGCGGAATGTTAAGCGCCGATTGCGAGTAACACAACAGGCTCCACGTTCCTTTGCGGTCTCCCGTCAGCGTGTGTACTTTCCAAGAGGGCAGGGCGCCCAGTTCCTCCAGGTTCTGCATGTCGTCGAGAAACGCCAACATTTTGCGGAGCTTGTCCACGGTGTCGGGCGGCACGCCTTTAGCGTTGTCTTCCGCATAGAGCCGTCTGAGGCCCTTATGGACGATGTTCCGTATTTTCACGTCAAGCTGACTGTAGCCTGTAGCCTAACACTTGTCAAGTTTGCGGGCGGCCACCCGGCCGTGGTTCTGTCCGTCGACCAAATCAACAAACATGCTCTGGACGTTTGCGTCGTCGCCATCACTAGCGTCGAGCGCAAGAGCTTCAGCATGCGCGTGCTCATCAAAAAGGGCGAAGCCAATCTCAATTTCGATGGCTGGGCCAAATGCGATCAGGTCACTAGCCTCGAAAAAAGTTTGTTGCGCTATCCAGCGATCGGTGTCGTTCCTGCCGCAACCTTTGCCCGCATCGAAGAGCAAGTGCGGATTTGCCTCGGACTCGTATGATCCGAGACGCAACTATAGATAATGAGACGGACAGACCCGGAGTGGCCCACCCTTTGCAAAAAAAAACGCAAAGGGTAGGCCACCCCCGGAAAAAGCACAAATCAAAATCAGCTTGATGCGTTAGGGTCGCCCACCCGCCTAACACTTGTCAAGTTTGCGGGCGGCCACCCGGCCGTGGTTTGAACCCCGTTCTTTCTTCTCAGGATTTGCCAGAGCGGCGCGTTGGGGCTGCGCATATTGGCGATAGATGCTTCCTGCCCAGGCGGGTGGCGCATCCTTAACAGGCGGAGACGGCTCCGGGTGGCCTACCCTTTGCGATTTTGTTTTTTGCAAAGGGTAGGCAATTCTTTGCTCTCCCTGGCGGCTTTATATGAGTTTCAGTTCCGGAAAATCCCGCGCATAGCGCCTGGGATCGAGCGTCATAAAACGATCCGCGTGCGCCAGGGCATGTGATCCAATCATGAAATCCGCCAGCAAACGCTTCGCTCCCTGACCCGCAGACCTTCGCCGCCGTTTTGCATAACGTGCAAAACGACGGCCGGCCTCAACCCAGGCGGCCTCTTCGAACGCAAAGTCCACCGCGATGCCCGTGTCGGCAAGAAAGTCATTCACGAAGGATTCCGTGGCCTTCGGATAGGCTAGCAGTTCGGCGTACACCGGCCCGCTGACGACGAGGCCTCCCTCGGCCTTCGCATTGCCAAGATTCCTTGCGATGTCCGAAGCAGACGGTTCCTTGGACCACAGGGCGGAGAGAACATTGGTATCGATGGCTGTTCTCATCGCTGCTCAACTTTCTTCGTCACGCATCGCGCGTACCCACGCATTCACCTCATGGATGGTGGAGAAGGCGGGAAGCGCCCCGACATACTTCAGGAAGGGGTTCTCGGGCGCGCGGGCAGGGCGGATGGTGGTTCGATCCTTGTCGACGACAAATTCCACGCGGTCTCCCACCCTGAGTCCAAGGCGCTTGCGAACCTCAAGAGGAACGGTGATCTGACCCTTGCTGCTGATTGTGCTGGAGCGTGCCATCTTTACTTGCCTCTCTTACAGTAAGGATAGCATGTTTTACAGACGATGCCCTGGTTCAGCAGCCGGTTGGCGGACCCTCGAAACAAAGGAAACACAGGGGACGGGCGGGACGATTCCGAATCATTTTGCCTGAAACTGTGGGTGAGTTCGAGCGCCCACACTGAGCCGAGCAGATCGGTACTGCTACGGGTTAGGCGATCTGCAGTACGATCTTGCCGGGCTTGTGGGGTGCGCCGGCGAGCATGCGTTGCGTCTGGCGCGCCTCCGAAAGCGGCAGGATGGAGCCGACACGCGCTGTGATTTTGCCCGCGTCAAATAATGTTGTGAGTGTCTGCAGGCGCGCGGTGGTCACCTCAGCGTAGAAGAAGATGGCCCCGGCCGGCAGCGGCTGCGTGGAGACCGAGGTGACGAGTTTGCCTCCGGGTTTCAACGCAGCGACGCAGCGTTGAAACGTACTGCCCCCGACCGTGTCGAGGATAGCATCCACCTGTGGGAGGTCCTGCTCGAATGAGGGCTTGCTTGAGTCGATGATGGATTTCACGCCCAAGGATCGGAGCAGGGCCTCGTCGGCGAGGTGGGCGATGGCAACGACGTGGATTCCGGCGTCTACGGCCATTTGTACGGCGTAGGCCCCGACGTTCCCAGCGGCTCCGACGACCATCACCGTTTGTCCGCGCATTGCCTGTGCATACTGGAACAGCATTTGCCAGGCGGTTACCGCAATGACGGGAGCCGATGCCGCTTCCACGTGATTCAGCGATTGCGGTTTGCGGGCGACCATCCCGGAGGAGGCCGCGGCGAACTCGGCCTGGGCGCCACAGAACTGCGGATTGGTGACGCCATAGACTTCGTTGGCCGGGGCGAAGCCCGTAACGCCGGGGCCGACCTTCTCGATGACACCGGAGAAGTCCGAACCGAGGGTGAGCGGAGGTTGCGGGCTAACCTTGCTCTTGCCCTCACGGATGATGGCGTCCCAGGGAGCGACGCCGGCGGCCATCACGCGAACCAGAACTTCGCCGGGGCCCGGCGACGGCATCGGCACATCCTCGACCGCCACGACGTCGGGCGGCCCGAAGCTATGAATCCTCGCTGCTTTCACGGCCAATTCCTCCCCGCCTTGAAGACGCTTGAAAGCCGATTCAGCCGAAGCTAAAAGACGACCGCGCTAGCAAGACTTGTATTCTTTGCTGCTTGTCTGGAATTGATTCATCACCGCCGACCTGGCCTTGCTCGCGACTTCGTCCTTGGAAGCACGGGGACAGACAGGATGTTTCCGAATCATATTGCCTGAAACTGTCGCTGAGTTCGAGGAGCGGTCATCCGCGGACGGATGACCCTATATGGTGGCCCCGGGGTCCGGCTGCCCCACCCCCCCGCAAAATATTGTTGGAGCGCTGTCGATCGCAGCGCCGCCCATTCGACGTATCAGTAGAGCCGTCGTATGCGCCTAGCGACCCGCAACATTCGCGGCGCGCAACGTCGAAGCTCGCATGTAAAATGGAGCGGCCCACGCGAGCCGCCACTCAAGGAGAACCACAATGCGTTTCATGATGATCATGTATCCGAAAAGCTACCAAAATGCGAAGGCCGGCACGGTACCGGACCTCAAAGCCATGGAAGCAATGGGCAAGTACAACGAGGAACTAGGGAAAGCCGGCGTGCTGCTCGCGCTCGACGGGCTGACGCCGCCTGCGACGATGAGCGCGCGCGTCACGTTCAAAGGCGGAAAATCGAAAGTTACCGACGGCCCGTTTGCCGAAGCGAAGGAAGTGGTGGGCGGCTACTGGATCATCCAGGTGAAGTCGCGAGAAGAGGCGCTGGAATGGGCGTCGCGCATCCCCGGCTCGGACGACGAAATGGTTGAAGTTCGCCGGATGTTTGACCTAACCGACTTCGATCCCGAGACCCAAAAGGAGATCCAAAAGAAGTTCGGTGACGCCGCCGCCGCTGAGATGAGCCAGTAATAGCTTTGCAACTCGCTGAGACTCGCCTGCGAATACTTGGCGATGCGTGTCGATTTCAACGCGCGTCCATCGCCAGCGGATAGCCTGCGCGGCAGGCTATCCCACCCGTTGCAGCACCAGCGCAAAAATGTTGTGATGAGTGTCGGCCATGTCCTCCGGCACTCACTCAACAAATCCTCAACCAGGCGCGCACCCCGACACGCACGCCGCGATCGACGCGGTATGGCGCATCGAGTCGCCGCGCCTGATCGCTGGCCTCGCGCGCATCACGCGTGATGTCGGCGCCGCCGAGGTATCTCGCGCACGATGCGCTCGTCGCCGCGCTGGAACAGTGGCCGAAGGAAGGCGTCCCGTCGAATCCCGGGGCGTGGCTCATGGCCACCGCAAAACATCGCGCGATCGATCTCGTGCGCCGCCGCTCGCTGCTCGATCGCAAGCACGGCGAACTCGGCCGCGAGCTTGAGGAGAAGCAGGAAAAGTCCGTGCCCGATTACGCGTCAGCTCTCGACGATGACATCGGCGACGACCTACTCCGCCTGATCTTCACGTCGTGCCATCCCGTGCTTGGCACTGATGCGCAACTCGCGCTCACGCTACGCCTGATCGGCGGCCTCACCACCAGCGAAATCGCGCGCGCATTTCTCGTACCCGAGCCTTCGATCGCGCAACGTATCGTTCGCGCCAAACGCACGCTTGCCGACGCGCACGTTCCATTCGAAGTGCCACGCGGCGCCGAACTTTCCTCTCGCCTCGCAAATGTGCTGCAGGTGATCTATCTGATTTTCAACGAGGGCTATTCCGCCACCGCGGGTGACGATTGGCATCGCCCCGCGCTCTGCGAAGACGCGCTGCGCCTCGGCCGCATTCTTGCCGAGCTTGCGCCGCAGGAACCGGAAGTCCACGGCCTGGTGGCGCTGATGGAAATTCAAGCCAGCCGCACGCGCGCCCGCGTTAATCCCGCCACCGGCGAGCCGATCCTGATGCTGGAGCAGAATCGCGCGCTGTGGGACCAGCTCCTGATTCATCGCGGCCTGGCAGCTCTCGCGCGCGCGGAAGAATTGAGCCGCGTCCTCGGCAGGTTCGACACCTACACGCTGCAAGCCGCGATCGCAGCGTGTCACGCCCGCGCCGTTACTGCCGACGCCACCGACTGGCCGCGCATCGCCGCTCTCTACGCCGCGCTCGCGCAAGTCGCTCCGTCTCCGGTGGTCGAACTGAATCGCGCCGTTGCCGTAGGCATGGCCGAAGGCCCGGCAGCGGGCCTCGCCATCATCGACACTCTGCTCGACGAGCCGTCGCTGAAAAATTATCATTTGCTGCCAAGCGTCCGCGCCGACCTGCTCCGCAAACTCGGGCGCCACGAAGAAGCCCGCGCCGAATTCCAGCGCGCCGCCCAGCTCACGCAAAACTCCCGCGAACGCGACTTCCTCCTCTCGCGCGCGGCCGCCTGCTCCCACACGCCGTCCTCGTAGCCCAAGCCAGCTCCTTCCCATACCGAGCTTTCCGTCCGATCAGCGCATCTCAGCGGACTTTGCTATTCCTCAGGAAGTTTGTCTTGGAGTTCACTGGCCAGCTTGCGTACGTCCGTTGTTTTGCTGAAGGACTGAACCTCTTGCTTGGAGGAATCCACGTTCACGCCCACGTGCAGGCAGAGCTTCTGCAACATCTGAAGAATGGTGGTGAGTTCTTGCTCAGAAAGCATGCCGACTTGAAGGTCCAGGTGCGAGCGGCGTTCGGATTGCCGGGACATGCGGCTTTGACTGATCAGGACAAAGATGGTTAAGAACACGCTTTCGGAAGAGACGACAAGAGCCAGGACACCAAAAGGAAACGGGTCGAAGGACTTGAGTCCGGGGATTACGCGGAGATTTATCAGGCACCAGCCGCAGACGAGAATCAGCTGAGCGAGCAGGAATCCCATATTGCCAACGAGTTTTGTAATTGCGTCGCTAACTCGCTCCGTGGGAGTCCGGCGGCCGCGGGCGTCGTGCTCGAGCTCGGCGATGGCATCAATATTGAACTGCGTAGGATTCGCGGCAGCTCCGCGCGGCAATGGATTGTCCATGGGTTAGCTCCTCGAACCATTTTTGAAGGTGCGGCTGAGTCGTCGGGGGGAACTGCGGGCAACCTCTACTATGGCATGAATTGGGCCGCCTGCCGCGGCGGTAATGAACGAATGCATCCGATTACGCAGCCAATCCGGCGCTAACAGCACTTTTCTATTCGAAGTGCGAAGAATTCAGGCGCAATGCACATGCTCGCAATCGACCGGACACAAACCACTGTACTGAATGCAGGACTAGAAAAATAAAGAAGGCGTTGGCAGCAAAAGCAAAATACTGGAAGAAATTCTCCAGAATGAGCATTTCAACTGAGATGCTGTTGCTCTCGGGTGTCCACAGGGAGAACCGCAAGCCAAAGAAGAAGACGATTCCAAAAAGATAGAACGTCGCCAAGGTAACCTGGCGTACATTGGCAGAACGGGAGTGAAGCGAAGCTGCAGAGCGTTGAAGAGCAGCCACGTCCTTGGATTGCCGTGGATTCATTATGGAGCGAAGGCGCACCAGAATTGCTGTCGCCGATAACAATGAATAAATGGCAATTACAGCGAGAATTACAGTGGACAGCAAAAGCACGGTTGGAAGTTCAGTCCAAATTGACCAGAGTGCGTACGATGGGTAGGCCATACTATATTTTGACACCGCGGGACCGCTAACTGTTCCGGCATACTCCTGCTAAATCCAAACATGGTTGCAGACGCAACGTCAACAAAAACGCGCTCATCGTGGGCCTCACCTAGATAAATGTACTTTGAGCAATTGGGTTAGTGGATGAAGGATAGGCCGTTGGGGATGAATTGGGGGAAGACGTAGGCGTAGAGCATGACGATGACGCCGACGATGGAGGCCAGGGCTACGGAGTGCCAGAAGACGAAGCGGAAAATGGAGCCTTCCTGGCCGACCTGGTTGGTGGCGGCGGTTGCGATGCAGATGGATTGAGCGTCGATCATTTTGCCCATAACGCCGCCGGCGGAGTTGGTGGCGCACATCAGGATAGGGCTGAGGTTGAGCTGCTGGGCGGTGATTTTTTGCAAGCCGCCGAAAAGCACGTTGGAGGAAGTGTCGCTGCCGGTGAGAGCGACGCCTAGCCAACCGATGAAGGCGCCGAAGAAGGGGAAGAACCAGCCGGTACGGGTGAAGGCCAGGCCGAGGACGGCGTCCATGCCGGAATAGCGCGTGACGTAGCCGAGACCGAGCATGCAGGTCATGGCGACGATGGCGAAGCGGAGGCGGACAAGAGTGCCGCCGAAGATTTTCAGGATTTTACCGGGGCCGACGCCCAAGATCAGGCCGGAGAAGAGGGCGGCGAGGAAGCAGGCCGTGCCGGTGGCGGTGAGCCAGTTGAAATCGAAGCGGGCGGCTTCGGCGGCGGGTTTGGCGACGACGGGAGGAGTGCGAAACACTTTGGCGTGCAGATACGGCCAATCCCAGCCAGCGGGGCCGGGGCGATTTTTGCCGTCAGGGAGTTTGACGGTGAAGGCGGGAGTGGTGGCTTTATTCATAGCGAGCTTGATGCTGGGGAGGCCCCAGGCGAGAACGAAGAGTGAGAGGATGGCGAAAGGGAGCCAAGCCTTGGCGATTTGGCCTGCGGAGTAGCGTGTGCCGGCTAGGGATCGTTGACGAATTTTCCATTCGTCGCCCATAGTGTCGGTGACGGAAGCCTGGACTGCAGCGGCGCCTTTAGTAGCGTCGGCGTCGCGCTCTTCGGGGAAGCGCCAGATACGCTTGGGCTTCCAGAAGCGAAGGAAGAGCATGGTTGCGAGGAGAGAGACGACGCCAGCGGCGATGTCGACGAGATTGCTGTCCATGTGATTGGCCCAGAACCATTGCGTGCCGGCGAAGGAAACTCCGACGACCAAGATGGCGGGAAAAACTTCCCACGTCTCCGACCAACTGACCATGGCACGAACGAGCCAGAAGGGGACGATGACGGCGGTGATGGGGAGGATGCGGCCGATCATGGCGCTGAGATCGCTCTCGTTGAGTGCGGTGACGGAAGCGAGGGCGTGAACGGGAGTGCCGATGGCGCCCCAGGCGACGGGAGCGGTGTTGGCGATGAGGTTGAGGGCGGCAGCGTGAAAGGGTTTGAACCCGAGGCCGATCATGAAGGCGCCGGCGATGGCGACGGGGGCGCCGAATCCAGCGCAGCCTTCGATGAAGGCACCGAAGCAAAAAGCGACGAGGAGAAGTTGGAGGCGGCGGTCGGGTGTGATGGCGGCGACGGACTGCTTCATGATTTCGAATTGGCCGGTTTCGACGGAGATGTCATAGAGAAAGACGGCGGCGATGACAATCCAGACGATTTTGAGCAGACCGTAGGCCGAGCCGTAAAGGAAGCTGCTGACGGCCATTTGCGCGGGCATGTGGAAGACAAGGATGGCGCAGAGAATGGCGGTAGCGGCGCCGGCGACGGCGCAGAGGTGTGCGCGAACTTTGAAACCTGCAAGAAGGCCGAGGAGAACGACGACAGGTAGAGCAGCGACGAGGGTGGAGAGCCACCAATGGCCCAAGGGATCGTAAACTTGATTCCAAGTCACAGAGAGTCCTCCAGAGAGAAGTAGCGGTTCATCCTGTGCGTCGTCAAAAGCTTGAACTGTGAAAGATGCCATGCGGCAGGCAGAGTCGTGGAATCTGCTTTGCCGCCGCCTGGACTTGAAAGCATGGAATTCGGATGTTGAGTTACGCCCTTGTCACCCCATTGTCAAGAGATAAGTCGGAGTGTGCGAGTAGCGGACGTGAACAAATATTCATAAAAGATGGGAGAGTCCGAAGCGTGGCACCAACTGCGAGGGCCAAAGGGGAAAAGGGCAGGATCGTAGAACGGACCAAAGCTTATAGAGCTGAAGAAACGGAAGTGCCGGCGGCGGCAAAGACGGTGTCCATTTCGGCTTGGGCGAAGGACAAGAAGCTTTGGACGACGACGGGATCGAATTGCGTGCCGCTACATTGGATGAGGCGGCGGACGGCTTCTTCGTGGGGGAGGCCTTTGCGGTAGGGGCGGGAAGAGACCATGGCGTCGAAAGCGTCGATGACGGTGACGATGCGAGAGACAATGGGGATTTCTGTTTCTCTGAGACCGGCGGGATAGCCTCTGCCGTCGAATGATTCGTGGTGGTGCAAAATATCCAGGGCAGCGCGCTCGAAGCCCGGCAGCATGCGCAGAACTGCCCAGCCATACTCGGGATGCTTCTTCATCAGCGCATATTCCTCGTCGTCCAACTTACCGGGCTTTTTCAAGATGGAATCAGGAACACCGACTTTGCCGATATCGTGAAGGAGGGCGGCGACTTCGAGGTTCTGGAGTTCGCCTTCATCGAGGCCGAGTTCCTGGCCGACGCGCATGCCCCATTCGGCGAGGCGAGTGCTGTGCACACCGGTGTTGAGATCTTTTAAATCGAGAAGCTGGTTGAACGCACAGATGACGGAGCTGCGAAGGGCGGAAACTTGTTCTTCTACCTGCTTGATGCGGAGCGATTCCGGCGCCCAGGGAGGCTGGGAGCCCATGTGGAGCGCCGGAATCAGCTCGCGTGACATTCTTATTTTCTTTAGTTGTTGCTTGAGCTATTCACCCAAGCCGAGATGGCCTGGTAGACGTCCAGGCGCCCATGGTTGAGGTCGGGTGTGAGCTGGATGGCATGTGAGAACGCGCTGGCGGCGCTCTTCTGGTTGAGAGACGGTTTGGCGCTGAGGAGCAGGTCAGCAGAGCCAGCGACCAGTGGGGAACTAAAGGACGTTCCAGAGGCGGCGGCATAGGTGCCACCAGGGTAGGTACTGATGACGTACTCGCCGGGGGCAGCAATCCAGACGTCAATGTTGCCGTAGTTGGAGAAGGTGGAGCGGGTGTCGTAATCCGTGGTGGAAGCGATACCCATGACGTTAGAGTTTAGCGCCGCGGGGTAAACGGGAGCGCTAGTGTTTTCGTTGCCAGCAGATGCGACCAAGACGAGGCCGGATTGATTGGCGTAAGAGATCGCTTGAGACAGGGCTTGCGATGGCGTGGAGACGTCGAAGCTCATGTTCACGACGTTGGCGTTGTGTTGCACGGCGTAGTAGAGAGCGGCGACGATGTTAGAAAGGTAGCCTTGACCGTTGGAGCCAAAGGCTTTGAGGGGAAGGATTTGAGCTTTTGGCGCTACCAGGTGGACCAGACCGGTGGTCATCGTGCCGTGGCCGAAATCGGAGGTCGAGCTACCGCCATTATCCAGTACTGCTGCCGAGGACTGATCGAGAACGGCGGCGCTGGATTGCTGAACGATGACGGGTTGCTGGTCTTGTGAGCTGTTGCTGGTCTCGGGCTGCAACTGGGGGACATCGAGCCATTCGGAGGCGCCCGGCTGATTACGAGTGAAATCGTAACCAGGGAGGAGAACGGGGTAGAGAACGGGGTGGTAGATGTCGACGCCGGTATCGATGACGGCGACGATTCCGGAGCCGGCGACGTTGAAGCCAGTCTGGGCGTCGGTCAGCCGAATGATCTGGGTGGCGGGCTGGGCAGCGTAACCATGGGTGACCACAGATCCGTAATAGTTTACCGGTGCGTTGTCGTAGAGACCGGAGGGAATGGAGGCGATAGGCTTGTTGGGCAGTGAGAGGAGATGATCGGCCTCCACGCTTTCGATTCCCAAGACTTGTTCCAAAAGATTGCCGACAAACCCGAGGAGATTCGAGATGAGATTGCCTGAGGACGTGACGAGATAGGTTTGGCCGACGTTGCCATCCAGGGAGCCTTGGACCTGGCAGTTGGCGGCCAGGCAGAGTTTGAGGACGGAGCCGAGGCCGCCGGAGGTGCGGACGATGTAGCGATTCTGGGCGCCGGCCGAAGGTGCGGTGAAAGCGAAAGAAGCGAATAGAATTGCGAAGATGCACAGGTTGCGTTTCATAGTGTTTAGTCCCTTTCGGGGTTCTCCTGCTTCTGAGCCAAACGCACATCCACGCAAAGGGATACCCGCTAAGTCTTGCGGATTCTTCTTTTTGCGCAAATAGTACGGGTGGGTTCTTGGTGCCAAACAAAAGCTACAAGGGATTCTGGTACTTGGGTACCAAAATGGGACTCCCTTGTAATACGTGCGCCGGCGGCCGGATTCATGCTTTGCCTCCGGACAAATTGCCGAGAGCATTCCGCAAGGAAATGACGATAGGCGTTTGGCCGTCGCCGGGAATGGAAAGCTCGAGGTCGCCGGTATTCTCGATTTCGCCGGAGAACTCACCAAACTGGTTGGTTGCGGCCAGGACGGTGTTTCCGCGGTGATTCGAGAGGGTCACTTGAATGTCGCGGCCGAGAATGCTGGGATGGCTGAGGTCGAGCAGCTGTCCGGTGATGACAAGGCGATTGGTGCCCAGCTTGGGCTCGATCTGGATGTCGATTTGATAAGGATCAGCGCGGTAAAGCATTTGTCTTGTTCCTATTACGACTGAGCGGGTGCCGGCGACCGCAGGCTGGAGGAAGCTGTCGAAGAGAACCTCGATTAACCCATGCGATGCCTTCTTCGACTGGGCTGAGCCAGATGCGGCGAAGGCTGCTTTGGCGAGGCGTACGGTGTCGGGAGGAGGCTGATAACTGGCTTCCGCGGCTGCCGTCTTGCTGACCTTTTGCCATAGCGAAACTGTCTCCTTGCAACGTTTGCAACCAGCTGCGAGGTGTTTCTGCATTGCTTCCTGCTGGCTGCTGGTGACTAGTTGGTTCACGAAGTCGACCCACTCCTCTGTTGAAAAGTGCCTCATATCTTTTCCCCCCAACATTCTTTCTTTGCCGCTCCGCTCCCCAGCGGTGGCAAACGATGCACTACTCTCACCGCATAAGGGAGGGGAGGGGGGCAGAAAATATAGGTAGCAGAGAATTAATTAAGTCTTTTATTTACTACGAGTTGGCCAACTAGGACGAACGGAGCCCAGAAGTAGGGGTGAGGGCTTTGCTGGCGGAGTTGCTGCATAGCGAATTGCAGAGAGGCGGGCATGTCTCCGGTTTCCATGTAGTGCTTGTAGAAGGACTGCATGAGTTTGGCGGTGGTGAGGTCGTGGACATCCCAGAGGGAGAGGAGGAGGGAGGAGGCACCGGCACAGAAAAGGCCGCGCTGAAGACCCAGGAGCTCGTCACCGGCGGCAACGAAGTTCATGCCGGTGGCGCAGCCGCTGAGGGTGACGTGGCTGGCGGAGAGGCGCATTTGGTAGAGGTCGTAGAGATTGAGGTAGCCGTCACCGAGGCGAATGCCGGAGAACATGGGATTGTCCTGGCGATAGGTGCCGTGGGTGGCGATGTGGAGGAGGGCGCTTTGGGACCCCTTTTTTTTGAGAGCGCCGGCGGTGGCTTCGTCGCCGAGGAGGAGGTGCGGGTTGGGGAGAAGGGCGGCGACGGATTGAACCTCGGCGAGGATGTGAGGGGCGCGCTCGTCAGGGATGCCCATGACGAGGGAGGCGGACATCTGGCTGGGAGTTTTCTCCTGGGCCAGGGCAAAGACAGTGGCGCTGGGAGCGTAGGAAATGGTGTGGGTGTCGCAGAGATAGTTGGGGCCATTTTTCAGAGCGTGGAAGGGAAGGAAGTGAAGCGGGCCGTGGGGGACGAAGATCAAGTGCTTGGCATGGAGATGAGGACGAAGGGGGGCGATCAGTTCCGCATAGAGAGCCTCGAGATGGCTTTGCGTAGCTTGAAGCAATGGTTGCTCGAAGCGCTGCGTGTAGTTTGCGCCCATGCGGAATTTGGAGAGTTGGAAGCGGAGCAGATGGAGGAAATGATGGACGCGGGAGAGAACGGTGATGGGAGCAATGTGAATGGAACTGCGAGTGACCACGGCGGCGACGAGGCGGTCGCCGGTTGAATAGTATTCAATGAGCGCAGCGTGGGCGGGGATGGCGGCTTGCAATTTTTCGAGGGAGAAATCGGCGGGAGCCTCGAGAGTGGCGTTTTCGCGTTCGTGGGCGGGGAGTTCGCGCAGAGTGCGCAGAAGTTCGTTTTCGTGGGAGACGGCCTTTTCCTGAAGTTGTTGCAGGCGTTTTGCGGAAGTGTCTTCTGGGCGGAGTTGCTCGAGTTCGATGCGGTGGTAATACCAATTTAATTCTTCGCGGAGGTCGCGAATTCTGCGGACGAGTTCGCTTTGGCCGGCATCACCGAGGGGCAAGCTTTGACCGCTCTGAAAAATCATTTCAGTCATGCTGCGGGACTTTGCGGCTTCGATGCAGGAGAAGGCTTCGGCGGCGGAGGCGTCGCCGCCATCCCCGCTGAGATGCAGATCGACGAGTGCTTCGTAAACTTGCAGGCGATTTCTAACGAAGGAGATTTTTAGTTCTTCCGCGTGCAGACGGCTGCGCAGAGCTTCCAGGGACTTGCGGGCTTCTTGATAGGCCGCGTAGGCCGCTGGGCGGTCTCCACTGGTTTGCGCGAGCTGACCGCGGAGGAAATGCGTCTGGTAGGCGAGGACCGGGGCTTGCATGCCGGAAATCCTGGCGATGGCGGCGTCTGTTTCGGTTTGTGCGGCGGGGAGTTCTCCGACCTGGAGAGCGATGCGCGCGAGGAGAAGGTGCGCGAGAGCGGACTTGCCGGGAAGTGGAGATTGATCGAAGAATTTGGCGGCGCCGGCGCAGAGGCGGCGAGCTTCAAAATAACGGCCTTCGTGGAAGAGAAGGAGGCCTTGATAGAGGTCGAGGAGCCAGGGCCAGACGAGATTCTTCTCAGCAGCGAACATGGCGCGAGCTTTGGTGAAGCGCTCAAGAGCCTGAACGGTTTTTCCCTGCTGGCCGCAGGCGATGGCTTCGTTCGCGAGAGTTTTGGCGGCTTCGTAGCCCATGCCGAGCTTTTCGAAGCGAAGAAAACCTTCGTGGGCCATTTCGCGGGCCTCTTCGCTGAGGTTGAGCTCGAGATAAATCTCGGAAAGATCGAGATCGCAGAGAGCCCGATGATAGGCATCGCCGGAAAGGTCGCAGGTGCGACGTGTTGCAAATAACATTTCGATGGCGCGGCTGTACTCGCCGCGGAAATAGTAGAGGTAGGCGATGTTGTAATCCGCTTGATCGCGGAGGAGGGGCATTCCGCAGCGCTCGCAGGCTTCGCGGGCTTTCTGGTAGCACTCGAGAGAACGGGGGAAGTCATTCAAGCTGATGAGGCACATGGCCATGTTGCTGAGGACGACGGCGATGCCTTCTGCGTCTTTATGCGGAAGGAGAGCTTCGTAGGCGCGTTCGTATTGAGAAATGGCTTCTTCAAAGCGGTCCTGGCGGTGATAGACGTTGCCGAGATTGATGTCGAGGCGCGCCAGGCGCCAGGGATCGTTAAGGCGAGTGAAGATCTCGCGGGCGCGTTCGGCGGCTTTGAAGGCCTTGTCGTACTCGCCGAGGAGGATGAGGGGCTGGATGGAACTGCTCAAAGTTCTGGCGGCTTCTTTTTCGATGCCGAGGGAGTGGTAGAGTTCGACGGCTTTTTCGTGGTGTTCGACGGCGGCAGCGTTGTTTCCGGAGGCGTAGAGGGCATTCGCTCTGGCGCGGAGGCCGAGAGCGAGACACTCTTTCTTTCGGAGTTTCTTGGCGATCAAGACGGCTGCGTCCGCGAGGTTTAGGGCCTCGCGAGTGTTGACACGAACCCGCTCGACAACCAGGCGAGCGAGACGCTCGACCACGTCGGCGCGGAGCAGGCCACGATGGCGATGGAGAAACTTTCGGCGATCGGCATCGTTTTCGACAAGAGCGAGTTGCAGGAGAATTTCTTCCCTCGTGATTTTATGGATGGCGGTGGGCATCAGTCGAAACCCAATTCGCGGAGATGCTTGCGCAGGCGATCCATACATTTCTGACGCGTGAAGCCGATGGAGCCGACGGCCAGGCCCAGTTCGGCGGCGACTTCGCTGTAAGAGCGGGCTGGAGTATCGAAGAAAAGAAGTTGCACCAGGCGGCGGCATTGCGGCGAGAGGCTGGCCATAGCGTCTCGCAGCATTTGTTCTTCCTGCGTTTGTTGGATTAGAGATTCCGCGATGGCGAGAGTCTCGGGTTCGGGAAGGCCGGCGTCGCCGTCGCGGCTGACGAGGCGTTGCTGTTGCTGCTTCCAGCGGTAGCACTGATGATGCGCGACTTGCATGAGCCATTTGGGCAGTGCGCGCGGTTCGCGAAGCTCGGGGAGGCGATTGAGAAGCTCGACGCAAGTGGCTTGAAACACGTCGGCGGCTTCGTGAGGAGGCAACCGGTATTTAACGGGGATGGAATAAATCAGGGCTTTGTATTTTTCAATGAGCTGAGACCAGGCTTCTTCATTGCCGGCGAGGCATTCTTTCACGAGGCGCTCGTCGCTCCAGACGGCGGGCTGTTTCTTCGGCGCTTTGGTGAGGACCGGCGTCATCGGCTGGCATTCTCCACGCCGTCCCGGAAATAGAGTTGCTCAACGTTCCAAAGGACATAGGGCTCAAGAACGGCAGGATGAAAATTGGCGATGGAGTTTTTTGCGCCAACCAAAATGTCGGGGCTCGCGAGGAAAATCATGGGTTGCTGCTGGGCGAGAATTTCCTGGACGCGGTCGTAGAGTTTTTTGCGCTGGCCGTGGCCGGTAGTAGAGAGTTGCTGCTCCATGAGGCGATCGATTTCCGCCTCCCAGGCGGTGGCCGGATGGGGCTGAGAGGGATTCCAGAGATGGGTGCCGCCGCTAGAGAGCCAAACGTTGAGATCGGAATTGGGATCGGCGTCGAAACTCGCAAGGCCCAGGAGGCAGGCGTCGTACTCCTTGGTTTGCATGACGCGGTCGATGAGCGAGCGAAATTCGAGGCGGACGACTTGAACGTGGATGCCGAGCTGTTTTAGATCGTCTTGAAGGAGGGTGGCCATTTTTGTGCGATCAGCGTTCGAAGAGCTCGTCAGGATGGAAAATTCGACGGGCTTGCCGTCCGTATCCATAAGTGTGGATTCACCATTCGGCGCGGTAGACCAGGAAAAACCGGCTTCCTGAAGAAGCGTGCGAGCGCGCTCGAGCGAGCGAGGCGCGTGGGGAATGGAGGTGTTGACCCAGCGACGGTTTCCGGGTGTAACCGGTCCCCAGAGCGCGGCGCCGCGGCCTTGATAGACGAGTCGAACGATGGCTTCGCGATCAACGGCTGCGGAAATAGCCTGGCGGAACTTCAAGTTGCGAAACCATTTTTGCTTGCGGGTAAGGTCGGCGGAAAAGCGTTCGCCGAGGTCGTTCAGGTTGAAGAAGAGGAAGTTGTACTCGAGGCCGGGGCCGGCATCCGCCATGGTGTAGCCGCGCTGCTGGCGAGCGAGGACGGAAAAATTATCCGCGCCGAGCCGGGAGAGGATATCCGTTTCGCCGGATTGAAAGCGCAGAACCTGGGCGTCGGCGCTAGGTACAAAGAGAAAGTCCAGTTCATCTAGATAGGGGAGACGATTTCCTTTCGTGTCCGTTTTCCAGTAGTAGGGATTTCGTTCGAGGACCAATTTTTGGCCAGCGACGTACTCTTTCAGGCGGAAAGGGCCGAGGCCAGCCCATTCGCTCGCCGGAGTAGAAGGCGCCCAGAGTTGTCCGAGCTTACCTTCCTGATAGGGTTTTTCAAGGAGATGCCGCGGCAAGATGGCGAGACCGTCGAAGAGTCTCTCTTCAACACCATAGGGCTTCGCGAGTTGAAAAACCAATGTTTGCGCGTCCACTTTGCGGACGGCGAGGGGCTTTCCGCCGACGATGAGCAAATCGCGCTGAGTGGCGTGGACGTTTTCGTCGAGGTAAACGCGGAAGGTGAATAGAACGTCATCCGCGTCGAGAGGATGACCGTCGGAAAAGCGCAGACCCTGGCGGAGAGTGAGCGTGTATTGAAGGCCGTCGGGAGAAATTTTCCAGGATTTTGCGAGGGCGGGTTCGGTGAGTTGCGTGGCGCGGTTGATGTGAATGAGGTCGGACTGCATGGCAGCGATGACTTCGCGAGATGTGGCGTCGGCGGCGGTAAGGGGATTTAGCGTTTTAGGTTCGGAGCGGAGCGAAAGGACGAGACGTCCGCCGGAATGGCCCACTTCTCCGGGCAACGAGAGCAATTCTTCCTTAGGGTTATTCTGTTGCGGTTGCGGCGCTCCTTTGGCGTGAAGCGCAAAGAATGAGCCGCAGGCCAGGAGGAGGCTCGAGGCGATGTGGCGGCGTAGCGGGGAGGACCGTTGTGTTCTCACGATGGGTTCCAGCTACTGTTCTCTTCTATCTTGTATGCGCCGAAGCGCCGCTGCAATGTAGTCGCGAGACCCAGGTATCCGAGAAAGAACGGGACGATGGCCAGGGCGGGCAGGTACATCCACCAGTAGGAGACCAGAACGCTGTACTGTTGGAGGGAGGCTAAGAGATTTCCCCAACTGGACATGGGTTCCTGCACGCCAAGACCGAGAAAGGAGAGTGTCATTTCGGCGAGGATAAACTGGGGTACGAGAATCGCGGCCTGGGTGAGCAAAACACTGGTCGTCTCGGGCAAAATGTAGCGGCGAAGCAGGTAAAGATCAGAGGCGCCAAAGCCTCGAGCGGCGCGCACAAAATCACGCTCTTTCACGCTTAAGGCCACGGAGCGCACGAGACGAGCCGGACGGGCCCATCCAACCATGCCGATAACGACCACGATCAAGAGAAAGGCCTCGAGAGGGCTGACTCCGAGAGGCAAAAACGCGCGAAGTGCAAAGAGAAGATAGAGCCAAGGGAGCGCGAGGAAAAGTTCCGCGGCACGCATCAAGATCTCATCTTGCCAGCCGCCATAGTATCCGGCGGCCATGCCAATCAGCGCGCCGAGGAGAAGGGTAACTCCAGCGCCGAGGAGACCGGCGAGAAGAGAGATTTGTCCGCCGTACAGAATGCGGGAGAGTTGATCGCGGCCGTAGGCGTCGGTGCCGAGGAGATAGATTCGGTTGGTAGAGGCGCCGAAGAGATGAAGGCGGGACGGGATAACGATGAGCAGACGGTAGCCTGCGCCGCGAATGAAAAAGTGCAGCGAAACCGGGCTGGCGGTGTCTTCTTCGTATTGGTCGAAGGACCCATCTCGCAAGCGCAGCGGATAGAAAAATGGCCGTAGATGAAAATGACCTCTAGCATCGAACAGATGAATGCGATTCGGTGGAAGATAGGTGCGCTCGCGATCTTGCTCGGCGGGGTCGTAGGGAGCAAAAAATCCAGCGGCAGCGACAATGCCGTGGAGGAGCGCCAGGACGACGAGCCATCGAGCGAGTATGCGACGTTGCGTCATTTTGCGCTCGCTGCGGTGCGAATACGAGGATCGGCCCAATAGAGCAGGGCATCCGCGAAAAAATTTCCGCCAACCAGTAAAACCATGGAGAGCAGGACGCCGCCAATGACCACATAGAGGTCACGCGCCAGAACGGATTCGAGCAGGAGTGGGCCGAGGCCGGGCCAGCTCATGACGACCTCGATCAGTAGAGAACCACTCAAGAGCGTGCCGATGCTGAATCCGAAAAGCGAGATGAGAGGATTTGCGGCAGCGCGCAGCGCGTAGCCAAACAGAAGTTTGCAGCGGGGAATTCCGTGGCCGAGAGCCGCGCGAAGGAAGGGAGCATCGAGAACTTCCGCGACAGAAGCGCGGACATGGAGCACGAGCATCGGAAGAATGCCGAGGACCAGCGCCGCAACCGGCAGCGCCATGTGCCAAAGGAGGTCCTGGAGTTTGTGAAGCGGCGTAAAGGTATCGAAGCCGAGAGAGACAAGTCCTCCGGTTGGAAACCAGGCGGTGCGGACCGCCAAAATCAACAAGCCCAGAGCGAGGACCAGATCGGGAATGACCAGAAGCGTCGCGGTGGTCCAGGAAAGAATACGGTCGGGAGCGCGGCCGAATCGCGAGGCGCCCCAGACGCCGAGAGGAAGGGCCAAGAGCCACGCGAGAAGCGAGGCGGTTACGGTAAGGAGAAGCGTATTGCGCGCGCGAATCCAGAGAATCGGGCCGACTGGGCTGTTATAGGCGAAGGAGAAACCGAGTTCACCGTGAGCGACAGCGTTCAGCCAGTGGAGGTAGCGGACGGGGAGAGGTCGATCTAATTGATATTGGGCGCGCAAGGCGGCGACAGTCTCTGGAGAAATCCGGGGATTCAAGCGCATCTCATCGAAATAACTTCCAGGTGTTAAGGCGGAAAATAGGAAAGTGAGCAGTGATACGCCGAAGAGAAGAAAAACGGCGTGGAGGATTCTGCGCAAGAAGTAGCGCATCAGGAGTTCACCAAAACAGCGTTGGAATCGGGGACCCGAGGCGTGGCGGAGAGAAGGGAACGAGTGGCTTCGTGGATGGGCGAGCGCAGAATTTTTTGGGCCGAGGCAAACTCGACAACGCGGCCGCGATGCATGACGGCGATTTGATCGGCCAGGTGGGCAGCCATGGTGAAATCGTGAGTGATGAAGAGATAGGTGAGGCCGAGAGAAGACTGCAGCTCGACCAGAAGATTGGCAATCTGGGCTTGCACGGAACAATCGAGAGCGGAAAGGGATTCGTCGAAGACGATTAGTTTTGGTTCGAGCGCTAGGGCGCGGGCGATGGCGACGCGCTGCCTTTGTCCGCCGCTGAGTTCGCCGGCTCGGCGGCCGGCGAACTTACGAGGAAGAGCGACACGGTCGAGAAGTTGCAGAGCTCTGACGGCGCGGTCCTCTGTGGTGAACCGACGCTGCACGAGAAATGGCTCGCTGACGATGTCGAGAGCTGTCCATCGCGGATTGAGCGAGCTGGCAGGGTCTTGAAATACAAGCTGAACCTGCGGACGGTGCAGACGCAGCTGATTTTCAGAGAGCGTCGCGAGATCCACTCCTTCGAACAAGATGCTTCCCGATGTCGGGCGTTCCAGGCACGCGATACAAAGCGCGAGCGTGCTCTTGCCAGAGCCGGATTCGCCGACGAGGGCCACGGTGGTATGCGGGGCGATCGAGAGGGACACGCCATCGAGCGCGGCGAGCTTATCTTTCGAACGGGCCGCTCGGCCTGACGCGAAGTGCTTCACAAGATTTTCGACCTTCAAGAGTGGCTGCATGTCGTGGTTCCCAAGAGTGATCAGCCGGCAAATTTGAAACAGGAAACGGCGTGCGTGGCGCTCATGGCGACCGCGGACGGCTCATTCCCTTTGCATACTTCCATTTTGTCGGTGCACCGCGGCTCGAACTGGCACCCGTTTGCAGGCACGGAGAGGTCTGGAGGATCACCCGAAATAACGTGCAAGCGCGTTTTACGCCCCGGCCGGGCTTCGGCGAGCTCTGATGGCAAGCATTTCAATAAGGCGGCGGTGTAAGGATGTTGCGGCGAACGGAGTACCTGCGCGGCAGGGCCAACTTCAGCGACGCGGCCGGCGTAAAGGACGAGGATGCGGTCTGCGAGTCCGGCGAGGAGAGCGGGATTATGGGTAATAAGGATCATAGCGAGGCCCAGCCTCCGCTGCAGAGTGCGGAAGAGTTGCAGGATTTCCTGTTGCGTCGTGGGATCGAGCGAAGCGGTCGGTTCATCGGCAATGAGGAGGGAAGGGCCGCAGGCGATAGCTTGCGCGATGAGGACGCGTTGACGCTGGCCGCCGCTCAACTCGTGCGGATAAGAGCGCGCAATGCGCTGGGCGTCAGCGGGAAACACCGACTCGAGAAGCTGACTGGTCTTTTCGCGGAGTACGCGCCGGTCGCGAGATTCGTGCGCGGCCAAGACGTTACTGACCTGGTGGCCGATCCGCAGAGTTGGATGGAGAGAGGAAGAAGGTTCTTGAAAAATCAGGCCGATGCGGCCGCCGCGAATTTTCCGAAGGTCCTGCGGTGAGGCCTTCAGCAGGTCTTTTCCTTCGAACAGGACGGAACCCTGCTGGATTTTTCCGTTTGCTGGCAGAAGCTGCAGCAGAGCGGCTGCGAGTGTGCTTTTGCCGGAGCCGGATTCGCCTAATACACCCAAGATTTCGCCAGCCGCGAGCTCGAGATGGACGCCCGCAAGCGCTGGGCAGACTTCGCCCGTGCGGGCGAAGTAAGAGGCGTGCAGATATTTGACCTCAAGAAGGGGCGTCGTCATGACATGGACCAGCGGCGACATCTTTCCGGCCAATATCCATGGTCTGTTAAGGGAGGAGAGCGTACAAGACGGACGTATTTCTCGACGCAGGAAAGTTATTGACGAGTAGGAACTTACTGGCCGTTGGTACAGGAGGGCGCGGAGCGCTGCGGAACTGGCTGACGCGTGGGCTACTCCGCTGTGTAGGTGATTTCAAGGCGATGAATTAGAAAACAAGAAAGTACAAGGATAGCAATCGTCAGGCAGAGCAAGCCGAAGATGGCGATAAACGGAGGCGTGGGTTCGGCGACGACCATGAAAATGGCCAAGGGGCCATCGAGTGGGAGTTTGACGGGGCAGAGATGCTTCAGATAGAAGGTGACGCTCAGGTGTTGCGCCCAGGATGGAAAAATCGGAGCGATGGCTTCCCACCCCAACAACATGGCTCCCGGGATGATGGGATTTTTGAAGAGCAGACTGAGAGCGAGAAAGACGGCGCCGTAGCCCAAGCAAGCGAGAGCCGTCACGAGGAGATAGGAGCCCAGTTGGCTGAGGCCCGGGCCATCAAAAATGTACGATCTCCCGGCAGCGCCGAACCGCTCGTAGATGAGAAAGAAACAAGCCAGCACGGCAGTTTCAAAGAGCGCGATGGAAATGACCGCGCCGGCAAGAAATTTTCCTACGACCAGGACTTCTTTTCTGACAGGAACCAGAAATTGATAGTGGAGAGTGCGCGCGACCATTTCGCCGCGGAAAAGCCAGGTAAAAATACCCATGCAGGCGAAGAAGATGCCCAGACGAAGATAGTAGAGTTGGATGACTCCCGCGAGAACTTCCGTGTCGTCCTCGATCGAGGATGAGTCGAAATGGTATCTGCTGATGATGGCGTGAGCGCCCAGGAAAAGCACGGGGATCAGGGCGAGCAGATACACCCAAATTCTGCGGCGCGTGAAGAGATTGCGGCGCACCTCGGTGCGCACGAGGATGGCGATCTGGCTGGCGAAAAGCCGCCATGGTTGCTCTTTCAACGAGGTTTGCGCGCGAGCTACTGATTCCTGGAGACTCATACTGGACCGCCATCCGAGCCGATAAGATATTGATAGATGGAGTTCACGTCGTCGTCGGCGGGCGCGACGGCATCGACTTCCACCAAGCCTGCGGACACGATTTTGTTGAGCAAGAGGGAGAACTGCTCGGCGTCGCGGGTGCGAACGAGGACGCTCTTGCCGTCGGTCAGGATTTTGGCCTCGACGACGTGATCGAGTTCAAAGGCGGCCGAAGCCAGCTTCGCGGCGTTTGAGCATCGGACCAAAATTTGCATGGGATGCTCCCGAACTTCGCGGCGAACTTCTTTAATTTGTCCTTCGGCAACCACGTAGCCGCTGCTCATCAAAACCACGCGATCGGAGATGCGATCGACTTCCTCGAGAATGTGGCTGGAAATAATGACGTGCATGCCCTGCTTGGCGATGGCTTGGAAGAGCGCGATGGACTCCGAGCGGGCCATGGGATCGAGACCGTTGAGCGGTTCATCGAGTACGAGCACGGTGGGATGGTGCGCGATGGCTTGCGCGAGGCGGATGCGCTGACGCATGCCTTTGCTATAGCCGGCGACTTTGCGGCGAGCGACTTGCGCCATGCCGGCGCGTTCGAGAGCTTCGTTGGTTAGTTTGGTGGCTTGATCGTGGCCAAAACCGTGCAGGCGGAGCGGCCAATAGATGAAGTCGTATCCGTTCGTTCCGGGAGGAAAAGAATCGAATTGGGTGCAGTAGCCTACCTGGCGGAAAAATTCGACAGGCTGGTGTGTGGTGAGTCCAAGGACGTAAATCGCACCTTGCGATGGCTTGATCAGGCCCGTGAGCAAATTCATTAGCGTGGTTTTGCCTGAGCCATTGGGGCCGACGAGGCTGGTAATGCCCGGTTCGAGAGAGAAATTCACTTTGTTCACGCCGAGAACCTCTCCATAAAACTTGGAGACGTTGTCGAATACGATTTGGCGGGCGTCAGGCGTCATCCACGCACCGTCTCCCGAGCGCGCAAGCGCACGTTCAAGATGAAGAGCGAAAGCAGACAAATAACAATCAGGGAGCACCAGGCGGCGGGAACGGGAATTTCGTTTCGCGCGATCCGGCCGAGCAACCGGTACGGGTCACGAAAGCCGCGCTCCAGGATAATTCGAAACATATACGAAAAATTCAGTAGCGCGCCCCAATAAGTGCCCATGATGGCGTTGAACATTTCGCCGAGGCCCGCAGGAATAAAGAAGATGATGAAGGTTACCCCCGTGGCCACAATTCTCAATTTAACCCATGCCGAGACAGCGAGAGAAAGCAGGGAAAGCACTAAAATCCAAATCACAGCGCAGAAAACGATCGGAACGACCATCCACAGATGGGACCAAAACCAGCCGTTGCGCGCCAAACCGGACTGCAGCCCAAACAAAAGCAAGCAGGGAATCCAGGTGACGGCGGAGAGCAGCAGTCCCAGAACGGCGAGTTTCCCGAGAACATAATCGGCACGCGTGAAGGGCCGGCTCAGAAAAAGCGGGAGGGCGCCATTGGTCAGATCACCGGCGATCAAGACAGGGCCGACCCAGCAATTCAGAAGAAAAGCCGCCTGCGCCTGCACAATCATAATCACAATGAAGAATTGGTTCTCAATCTTAAAAAAGTCCGCCACTTCCGAGCGGACTTGCATCAGCAACTGCAACGTCTTGTTGTTGGCGACAAAGATGTAGCCTGCCGCGAAGAGCAAGGGAACGAAGCAAAGAATCAAGAGCAGAACGAAGAAGCGGGACTTGAAAAGGTCGGCAAAGGCAAAGCGCGTTAGAACAAAAAAGCGCGACCACTGGGGCGTCAGCGAACCAGTGTAGGAATTGTACCGGCGCTTATAAACGGCCATCGGCCGCTCCTGTCTGCTCCATGGCGTTGAGGAAAATGTCTTCAAGCGAATCGCGCCGGTGATTCATGCGGCGAATCTGTACGCCGCGGTCGGCAGCGACTTTGAAGACCTCGCGGATTTCGACGCTATCCGGCATAACCACCTTGATGCGACCGCTAGTGAACACTGCGCATTCACAACCGATGCTCTCGAGAGCGGCCGTGAAGGTCGCCTCCGCGCCAATGGTTTCCAGTTCCAGAAACTTGCGGTTGGCGCGGCGCTCTTCCACCAGATTGCAGATCGACGCAATCTTTCCGTTGCGAAGGATCAACACCTCGTCGCAGGTTTCTTCCACATCGCGCAAAAGGTGCGAGGAAAGCAGTAGACAAATATCACTGGCCTCGCGAATCTCACGAATCAGTTCGATCAATCGCTTGCGAGCCGGGGGGTCCATCCCGTTGGTAGGCTCGTCCAGGATCAGAACTTTCGGGCCATGCGCAATCGCCTGCGCCAGCTTCGCCAATTGCTTCATGCCGAGAGAATAAGTGCCCACCGGCCGATACCGCGCCTCACCAAGGCCGACATAGACGAAAGCCTCATGCGCCCGCTCCATCGCTTGTTCGGAAGGAAGGCCGGAAATCTCCGCCATGTAGCGAACGAACCTCACGCCCGACATTTTGGCAATGAACGCGTCGTTCTCCGGCATGTACCCCACAAGCGATCGCAGCTCTTTGCCGCCAGTGTGAGAGTTGATTCCCAGGACGCGGGCGCTTCCCTTCAAGGGAACGTGGAATCCAAGCAGCGTATTGATGAGCGTTGATTTTCCCGCGCCGTTGGGTCCAAGCAACCCGATCGCGCGGCTTTTCAGAACGCCCGTCAAACCATGGAGTATCGTTCGGCCGCCGAGTTGCACTTCGAGCGCGTCAAGCTCAATCGTAGGAGTCATCGTCTAGATATTATTACGGATTTGCCTGGCGCGAAGTTCCATGTTCCGACATGCCCAACAAGTGGAGCAAGGCGGGCAGAGTTGGATTCAAGTCGAGCAACTTGCCGCTGCTCGCCACTTCAATGCGATCGCTCTCGCCGTACGCGCACATCACGCTTGGCTTAGAGTCGGCGGCGAGTTGCTGAACAATGGCAAGCTGCCCGGAGGTCAGCTGGGACGCGAGCGGCTTCAGAATCGGGCCGAGATTTTGGTAGAGCATTGCAGAGAAATTTGCCTGGTTGTCGCTCGGCAGCAGAGCCTGGAAGGAAGCGGAACGAGCGAGCGAAGTGCCATTCTCGTGGGTTTCAATGGCCGCGAGAAGCAACGCGCGAGAAGGCGCCAGGATCATGTAACCGTCCGCGAAGGTGTAATCGTACTCCGTCGTAATTCCAGCGCTTTGCGGTTGGATGGTGTAGAACGTGCGGCCGCCGACCTGGGTTTGATTGAGCGTCAAGCCGGGCTCATTGGATTTTAGCGCTTCCTGGTTGGCAGCCTGCACCATCTTCTGGATCGCGAGCTGGAGGGCGCCGGATTGGTTGACCTCAATGATGGCTTTCCAGGAAGGCGTGGGAAGAACCGGGCCGTCGAGAGCAATCGTCACTTCTCCGCCCAAGGCGCTTGCAAGGTCATCGCGAATATTCAGACCAAGCTCCGCGTTGGCCTGAGATATTGCCTTATTGAAGTCAGGATCTCCGGCGCCGATGGTGTTGAACAGATCATCGAACATGAGCGCGGGCTGCTTGGCGACAAAAGAGAACGCCGCACCAGCGTTGGCGGAAACATAGTCGAGAGAACCCATAGGGGCGGGAGCGGCCAGCCAGGAAGCGACTCCGCGCCGTGGGCCACTGAATTCGAGCGTTATGCGGTTGTCGCTTTGCCTGGTACTTTCACCGCGCGTGGCGATCAAATACTTAATGTCGTTGAAGCCGCTATTCGCAAGGACGTTCGATTCGTGTTGCTGGGCGTGTGTAGCATTCAGAATCTGGCCGAGATTCGCGGCAACCACGATTTCGGTGCCCTGGCTGTAAATATTCACGATTCTTTGGCCGAAATCCGTTGAGGCAAACTGAGTGGCTCCGGCGTCGAGTTGCGCGCTCATCTGTTGAACGGAAGCGGCGTCGCCACCGACCACGAGCATGTCCGGCCTGACGAGCATGATCATTCCACGCTCACCCGCGGCGAGCGAGGAAAGCGACTGCTGGTCCACAACATGCAAGTCAGATGTAGTCTGCGTGCTCGACAACGAAGCAGCCAGCTGGTTTTGCAGGTACTCCTTCAGTCCGGTTTGCTTGATCTCGGCGAGCAGGATCGGGCCATGGTCGTTGGCGCCGGGGCTGGCTCGGAACGTAATCACCACTTCGTCGCCCAGGTACTGGCTGATAGCCTGAATTTGCCCGATTAGCTCCGCAGGAGTCGGATGCTGATTCGCGTTACCGCTTTTGTTCCACCAGTCTTGCAATATTTTGCTCTGCGAAAGCTGCTGCTGGAAAATTTGATTGGCTTGCTGCAGCGCGTCTCCAAGATTGGGAATGCCAACGTAGAGAACGGTGTCGGGCGCGAGCAAGGGAAGGATTTTGCTCTCATATCGCGGACCGGGAGTCTGGATGGTCTCGAGCTGTTGGCGAAGCTTCGAGAACTCGGCAAGCAGAGCGAGCTCATGGTTGAGATCGTTGCTCCAGCTGATCTCCTGGCTGACCGGAACCGTCCCAACGCTCTGCGTTGTGGCCACTTGATCGCCGGAGTGCAGGATGGATTCCATACCAGCGTGCTTAACGTGGACCTCTCCTTCGATTACGGAGACGCGCGAGCCTTTTGTGCCGGAGTTTACGGAGAACACCGTGCCGGTAACGGCCACGTTGCAATCGGGCGCGCTCACATACAAGTGCCCCGTCTTGCGGTGCGCAGCCTGCACGATGATGATGCCCTGGTCGAGATGGATGGTGGTGTTGCGACGGTCGGCGCTGACGCCCAACTGGGCGCGCTGATTCATTTCGACTTTCGAACCGTCGAAGAGTCTCACGACGGCGTGGGAATTTGCGGCCGTACGGATGAATTCACCTTGGGAGATTTCGTCGCCAGGTTTTAGCGGGCGTTCGCCTGCCCAGCCAATGCTATAGACTTGGCCTGCGACGGAGTCGATGCGAGCGCGGCTGCCCTGGGGGCCAGCGATATACCAGCTGTAGCCCGTCCAAACCAGGGCCACTAACACAGCGAATGTAGCGGCCGCGAGAGATAGCCTGGCGAAATTCCACTGGAAGCCGCGAGTCGAGGGCTCCATCCGCCAGTTGACGCTGGTCCCGCCGTCGACTGCGCGGCCGTGAGCATAGGAACGGCACGAAACGCATTCCTTCAGATGGTCTGCCACGATGAGCGCGCGAGCGGGAGGCAGTTCATGCTGGTGAAAAGCCGGCAAGAGAGCGCGAATGTCGGCGCAGCCACGAATAGGCTGCAACGCGTTGGCGGCAGCTTCCTCGCCCAGCCCTTCCTGCAGTTTCTGCCAGACGTGCTCGGCGGAGGCGGAGAGCGCCTTGGCATCGGGCTGTTCAGCGCGGAGTTCAGAGATCGCTTGATCCAGTCGAGCGTCTTGCTTCGATCGAAAAAATTTCATGATGCACCTTTCCTAAAGCCACGAAGGCTCTTCTTGAGCCGCGCACGAGTCCGATGAAGCGTGACCGCAACAACCGCCTGAGATGTGTTCATCATTCGAGCGATTTCGGGATTGTCGAGGCCTTCGATATAGCGAAGGGTGAACATCTCGGCAGTGCGGGGACTCAGTTTGGCGAGTTCCTGGCGAAGCCAATCTTTTATTTCCATCGAGGAGTGTGCGCGTTCCGGAGAGAGGCTGGGATTGGATTGCAGTTCGTCGGCTGCTTCCACGGGGACGACCTCGCGGTGGCCGCGCGAACGGATGAGATCGAGGGCGGCGTTCACTGCAGACCGGTGCAAGTAGCTGTGTAGATTGGAGATACGGCTGTGGTCGAGGGTGCTTCGTGCCAATCGGAGGAACACGGATTGGGCCACGTCCTCGGCGTCGGCCAGACTGCCTGTTACGCGGTAAGCGGCTTTGAGGACACAAGAATGATGTGCACGAAAGACTTCCTCAAGCTCTGTCGCTGCCTGCGTCACCATGATCGTTTCTATCGCGGCCGCCAAGTATCCCTCCTCGGCTCTTCTACAACCTAAGACGCGATAGCTAGAAACTTCTTAACATAGAAATGGGACGGGTAGGCGAATTGCTTGCCCAGGGATCAGGGCGCGGCGACCCTCGAACCTCAGTAAGAGCTTTCGAGAAAGATTCTGAAACGGCGCGAACGCGTGTGATGCCGCAGCTTGCGCAGGGCTTTGGCTTCTATTTGGCGGATGCGTTCCCGCGTGACGGCGAACGATTGTCCGACCTGCTCCAGCGTCAGTTCATTACCGTCTTCGAGACCGAAGCGCATCTTGATAATGCGTTCCTCGCGTGGAGTGAGCGTCTTCAGCACGGAAGCCAGGTGTTCTTTCAGATTGAGGTGGATGGCCGCGTCCGACGGCGAAATAACGCCCTTGTCCTCGACGAAATCGCCAAGGTGTGACTCTTCGTCCTCGCCGATCGGCGTCTCGAACGACATGGGCTGCTGCGCAATCTTCTTTGTCTTGCAAACGGCGTCGATGGAAAGATCCATGCGCCTGGCGATTTCCTCGGAAGTCGGCTCACGCCCAAGTTCCTGAACCAGTTGGCGGCTGGTGCGCGCTTGCTTGTTGATGGTCTCGATCATGTGCACCGGAACGCGGATCGTTCGCGCCTGGTCCGCGATGGCACGCGTGATGCCCTGGCGGATCCACCAGGTCGCGTAGGTGGAGAACTTGTAACCGCGGCGCCACTCGAACTTGTCTGCGCCCTTCATCAGACCGATATTGCCCTCTTGGATCAGGTCGAGGAACTGCATACCGCGGTTGGTATATTTTTTGGCGATGGAGACGACGAGGCGCAGGTTCGCCTCGGTCAACTCCGTTTTTGCTGTTTCGGTTTCCGCCTCACCCTGCCGGATGGCGGTCAGCGCGCGCTTTAGCGAATCCAAGCCAACTTCGCTCGATTCCTCGATTTCCTTCCGTTCCGTGCGGCGCGCGCGCAATTCCTCTCGCGCTCCGGTTGCGTTGTCGGAGCGGGCGGAGCCGACGCGGCGTTCCAGGCGGGCAATTTCGCGTTCGAGCTTATGCAGCCGTTCAACCGTGAGCCGCAGAACATCGATCAGGCGCCGCTTCTCAGCGTCGCTGAATTCGATGGAACGCACCAGGTGCGAGATCTCAATGCGCGTCCGCGCCAGGCGGCGCCGCGCCCGCAGGTGCGCGGGCTTATCGGACTTTGCCGTGTTTTCCAGCTTGAGGCTCTGCTTTCGACCAAGCTGAGAGAGCTTTTCGATATGTTTGATAGTCCGGAGCGTCTGCCGCAAATGTTCTTCGACCTTGTCCTCGGTCAGCTCCTCTTCCTGGATGTGCAGGACTCTTTTGATCGAAATAGCTCCTTTGCGGAGCTCTGCGCCCACGGCGATGAGTTCCTTGGCCACGAGCGGGGAGCGCGACACGGTCTTCAGCACGCGCAGCTTGCCGCGTTCCATGCGCTTGGCCAGCACAATCTCCGTCTCCCGCGTGAGCAGCGGCACAACTCCCATTTCGCGCAAGTAAGTGCTGACAGGGTCGGTGCTCTTCTGGACGGAGTGGAGCGGCCGCTCGACATCTATTTCGTCCTCGACAATGGCATCGTTGCGCGGCCCGAGGTCGATCCGTTGTGTAACTTCGAGCGTTGTGTGGGCGGCTCTCGCTGCGGAAATATCCTCGAAAATCTCGATGCCGTCGCGCTCCAGAGCGGCTAGCAAATTATCGATCTCCTCCGTGGTGTGTTCCTCGGCGGAAAGGACATCGTTCACTTCATCATTGAGCACGTAGCCGCGGCTCTTTCCGAGGCTGATTAAGTTTCCGACCAGATCGTGCTTTTCCTGAGTAAGCAGAGCCAAGCGTTTTCTCCCCAATCGAAATTTCCGAAACTGACTGACCTGCCTGCACACCACACCTCGCCCTGGAAATAGAGCACGAGCTTTCGTGGCAAACAGGAAGGCGGGATACGGATCCTAAAGCTGGCGGTAGATTCGCCGCGGTCACCGCCATGCAAACTTCGTACATCCCGACGCGCTCGGGTGACGGTACCTTTGTTCTGGAAATTGGTCTCTAACAGTATACCCTAGTTGCGGCATTTTTTTGTCAGATATGCAACCATTTCACCAACAAAATTTGGTTCAGATCTTGCTGTGCCCTCCGCACCTAACTCTTGCGCCGCCCAGACCAGCACTGTAAGGCCAAACCCACGCGGGAAATTAAATTCCTCTTAACTTTTTCACCACAATATCCAAGGAACTTCCCTCCGAGGGATTACACAACTATTACAGAAGCGAGGCGCTGCGCATGCTACGTTGAGAATCATGAGCATCCTTACTCGCGATAAGACTTTCACGCAACCCGTTAATTGGACTACTTCCTCATTCATGCTTGCTTTTCATATCGGCGCAATCGCCGCGTTGTTCTTTTTCACCTGGAAAGCGCTGGCATTGGCCCTCTTTCTCTGGTGGGTCTCGGGAAGTTGGGGCATCGGCATGGGCTACCACCGTTTGCTCACGCATCGCGGCTACAAAACGCCGAAGTGGGTTGAGTATTTTCTGACCATTTGCGGCACGCTGGCCCTTGAAGGCGGACCGATCGCCTGGGTCGGCACGCACCGCGTCCATCACCAGAACACGGACAAAGAAGGCGATCCGCACTCGCCTCGCGACGGGGGTTTGTGGGCGCATATGGGCTGGATTATGACCGGCCAGGCCATGCACAACAGCACCAAGGAACTTCTGCCCTACGTCCCCGATCTGCGGAAAGACAAATTCCAAGTTTGGATCAGCGAGTGGCACTGGGTACCGCTCACCGTGCTGGGCATCGCTCTTTTCGCGATTGGCGGCTGGTCTTTTCTTTTGTGGGGGATTTTTCTGCGAACAGTGGTCGGCCTGCACGCCACCTGGCTCGTAAACTCCGCGACCCACATGTGGGGCTCGCGCCGCTTCCTGACGGACGACACTTCCAAGAACAGTCTCTGGGTGGCCATACTTACGTTCGGGGAAGGCTGGCACAACAATCATCACGCGGTACCACAGTCCGCGCGCCACGGTCTTGCTTGGTACGAATTTGACATGAACTGGTACGGGATCTGCGTGTTGCGGGCGCTCGGCCTAGCCAAAGACGTTAAGCGGCATAAGCTTGCGCCGTCCACGGAAGAGACCGGTGTGCGCCGGCCCGCGGTTGCCCTCGAAGCCTCGCCAGCCGTCGCTCCGCTTCCGATATCCAGCGGCGACTAAATCCTTACCGTCAATGGGCGGCATGCAGGATTAGCACAACCAAGTGTTGCCATAAGGCTATCCTCAGATGTGGCACGGACACGCCTCTGGCGTAAACTAAGACGTCATGCGCATCACGCGCCGAACCAAAGCCATCGCCTTCTTCATCGCGCTCGGGGCATGCCTCGTTGCCCTGACCATCGTGCTCAACGTCAGTTGGATTATTTTCCACTGGCGCCAAGTCGTTCCGCTCGTACTCGGCATCATTTTCTTTGGATTGCTGATCGCGGGCTTGGTTGTCAATACCATCTTCTTGGTCCGCGAAATCCGCCGCAATGAGCAGCAGGACAGCTTCCTGAACGCCGTCACTCACGAACTAAAAACACCGATCGCATCCATCCGCCTGTATCTGGAAACGCTGGCAAGCCGCAACCTGGATGAAGCCAAACGCCGGGAATTTTACCGCATCATGTTAGAGGATACCGACCGTTTGCTGGGAACCGTCGATCAGGTTCTGAAAGCCGGGGAAGTGCGGCACGCGAGCGAACGAAAGAACTGGGAGGAAGTTCAATTTTCTTCGATTGTGCGGGAAGTCCTCGAGCTCGCGCGCTTGCGCCAGAATCTCTCCCCCGAGGTTTTGTCGCTCGGTGCTGCCCCGCAGGAAGAAGTCCTGGTCTTGGGCAATCCAGAAGAACTCCGCACCGCGGTTTTCAATCTGCTGGACAATGCCGTTAAGTACTCCGGCGAGAGGAAATCCATCGTCGTGGACCTGCTCACGCCCAATATCGACACCGTCCTGCTGCGCGTGCAGGACCGGGGCATCGGAATTCCCGCGAACGAAGTAAAACGAATCTTCAAGCGCTTTTACCGCGCCTCCAATTCCAAGGCCGAAAAGGTGAAAGGGACTGGCCTCGGCCTCTTCATCGTGCGCTCGATCGCCCGCCGCTATGGCGGCGACGCATTCGCCGAAAGTGAAGGCGAAGGACGCGGCAGCACGTTCACGATTCGTCTTCCGAGGGTCTATCACGCGTGAGCCGACTACTCATTGTCGAAGATGAGGCGCACCTGGCCGAGGGACTTCGTTTCAATCTCGAAGCGGAAGGGCATACCGTGCAGATCAGCGACACGGGCGAGGACGCCCTGAAGCGACTGCTCAAGGACCGCGAGACTTTTGATGCGCTTGTGCTGGACGTCATGCTGCCTGGCAAGGACGGATTCTCCGTCGCTCGCGAGTTGCGCCAAAGGCAGAACTACACGCCGCTGCTCATGCTCACCGCTCGCGGTCGCCCGGAAGACGTTCTCAAGGGATTTGAATCCGGTGCCGACGACTATTTACCGAAGCCTTTCAATCTCGCTATTCTGATCGCGCGGATCGAAAGCCTTTTGCGCCGCAAGAATTGGCTAAGCTCCGCAAAAGCGGCGTCACCGCAGGGAGCCACATCAAGCGTCGATACAACCCCGGGCGAAATCTTTCGCTTCGATGATAAGGTCGTGGACTTTCAGAACTTGCAACTCCGCGTCGGCGATCAGATTATTCCCCTCACCCTGATGGAAGCAGATCTCTTCCGCTGCTTGATTCGCAATAGCGGCCAGGCCGTCTCTCGCAAACAACTTTTGCAGGAAGTCTGGAATCTGCATGAAGATACGGATACGCGCGCGATTGACAATTTCATCGTGCGCCTGCGCCGCTATATAGAGCCAGAACCCGCAAAACCCCGTTATTTGTTAACCGTCCGTGGCTTGGGTTACCGATTTGTACCGCAACCCAAGGTCAAAAAGACCAAGAAATAATTGCGGCTTGGGCACCGCGCAGACGTCGTGCACTCGCACTAGGGACTCAGACCTCATCTAGTGGACCCCTGGGCCGAAGTGTCGCATCGAGTGTGGCTCTCCTAGGAAAACCCCGGTAAGTAACCGTTGACTCGAATTACGACCGGGGCGATACTAGCTGCACCCTTCAACAATCTGTTTCTCTGGCTGCCTCATCGTCTCTCTCAGCTTATAGGAACTGAATGTCCCAATTGCCCATTCTGCAGAGTGCGCCTGTTAGCTCGTGTGCGCGGGCTGCCACTGCACGACTGGACTTGCGGAGAGAGTACATTGAAGACGAGAACGGCCAGAATCCACCCTGCTGTTGCAATTGATTTAGCAAAGCTCGCAAAAGGCGCGCCGGCGGATTTCTTGTCCCGTCGCGCCTCAAGTGTTCTAAGTGATGCCCGGCGATCGGCCCGAAGATCCCGGCAACCTACCGGTATCACGTCCGTGCTCGCGTCTTCCGATGCTAAAGGCGGACGTCACGAGGCCCTTCGGAGGGCGGCATGCAATTGAATTCGAGGGCGGTACGAAAACATCGGGCAACCAGGATCCTCATTGCGGACGATGACGCCCTCACACGACGCCTGCTGGAAAAAACGTTGGAGCAGGCTGGCTATGAAGTTGTTGTCGTCGAAAACGGGCGCAAGGCGCTCGAATGTCTGTCCAGAACAGATGGGCCGCGGCTGGCACTCTTGGATTGGCTCATGCCGGGGCTCGACGGTGTCGAAGTTTGCCGCGAGATACGCCGGCATTCCGAGTATCCATACACTTACCTTATTTTGCTGACGTCGAAAACTTCCAAGGTGGATGTGGTCACGGGTCTCGAAGCGGGCGCCGACGACTATATTACAAAGCCCTGCGATGCGGAAGAACTGAAAGCGCGCTTGCGTTCCGGTGAACGCATTCTGAAACTGGAAGACAAACTGACCTACGATGCTCTTCACGACGCGCTCACGCAGCTGCCGAACCGCTCCTTTTTTCTGGAGCGATTGACGCTGTGCGTCAGCTGGGGAATGCTCCACCCGGAGTACAAATTTGCGGTGTTATCCATCGACATGGATCGGTTCAAGGTCGTAAACGACAGTCTGGGTATCTCCGCGGGCGATTGGCTTCTGGTGCAAATCGCGGAACGGCTGCTCAGGTCCATCCGGTGGGATGATGCGATTTTGCGAACCGCGGAAGCGGGAGGACTGGCCGGAGGGGTTGGGGAAATCGGCATACTGGCGAGGGTGGGAGGCGATAAATTTACAATATTGCTGGATAACATTCGGAACGCGAGCGAAGGAATTCGAGTGGCCGAACGAATTCAAAAAAACATTCAAGCGCCATTTGATATCGATGGACAAGCGGTGTTTACCACTGCGAGTGTTGGCATTGCGTTTAGTGGAACGGGCTATAGTGCGGCGGTGGATATGCTAGGCGATGCAAATACGGCGATGGCCAGGGCCAAATCGCTGGGCAAGGCGCGGTATGAAATGTGCGATCCCTCGATGCATGCTACCGCGGCGGGCCGCTTCCGGCTGGAAACGGATCTTCGCCGGGCGACGGAAAACCAGGAATTTTTCGTCCATTACCAGCCGATCGTTTCCTTGATCGATTTCCGCATTACTGGATTCGAAGCGCTGGCGCGATGGCAAAGGCCGGAATTTGGGCTGGTCATGCCAGCGGGCTTTATCTCCGCTGCCGAGGATACGGGCCTGATTCTATGGATTGGCCAGTGGATATTGCGCGAAGCCTGCCGCCAGATCTGCGCGTGGAATCTGCAATTTCCATGCACGCCCCCGTTTACAGTAGCGGTCAATATCTCCGCAAAGCAATTTGCGCAGGCCAATCTAGTCGGCCAAGTTGGCCGGGTCTTGAGCGAGACCGGCCTTGCCGCCGAAAACCTGAGGCTGGAACTTACCGAAAGCGTGACGATGCGCGATGAGGAGCGCACGACGCGCATTCTGAGTGAACTCAGAAAGTTGGGTGTTTGTTTGTGTATAGATGACTTCGGAACCGGATATTCGTCTTTGAGTTACTTGCGCCGCTTCGCTCTGGATATTTTGAAAATTGACCGGTCCTTCGTGACGGACATGCTAAACAACAGCGAAAGCCAGGAGATTGTAAAGACCATTTTGAGCCTTGGAAGGAACCTGCGCATGAAGGTCGTAGCGGAAGGCGTGGAGACGGGCGAACAAATGACCCTGCTTAAATCGCTCGGTTGCGAATTTGCCCAGGGTTATCTTTTCTCCAGACCGCTGGACGCGGCCGGCGTGGCGAGAACCCTCGCGAGCTCGAAAGCGAACTGCTATACCTTGCCGCAGGAATCCGCGGTTCACCTTGTCGGACCTGTGAGGTGAGTGGAGGATGAACCCGTAGCCCGTTGGACACCTTGCGGCAAAGCCTTTTTGACCGGGTGGATGGCCGGTATAAGCTTGGATTCCCTTCGAACAACATCGGCACGCGGCTACAGGCTGTCCTCTTTCAGCCCTCGGGACCGTGTCCGGAATAGAACTCCCCTTTCCAGCAAGGTAAGCGATGAAGACGAAGTCCGTAATGAGAGGCAAGCTGCAAGTCGCGTTCGGGTCCGCCGTTTTGGCCTTGCTCGTCGTGGGTGTGGTCTCCTATCGCGGCATGGTCGAGTCCAGTGAAAGTGACCAACGCGTGCGCCACACATACCAGGTTCTTGACGAACTCCAGGACCTGCTTGCGGCCATGCAAACAGTGGAATCGAACGCCCGCGGTTACCTGTTGACTGACGACGAGTCCTTTCTTGAAGTCTATCGGGCCGGTATAGCAAAGGCCGAGAAGGACCAGATAGTCCTGCGTAACTTGACGGCGGACAACGCCGAACAACAACGCAGGCTCGATACTCTCGCGACGCTTGTCTCTCGAGAATTACAGCTCGGAGAACAGGTCCTTGCCTTGCGCCGGACAAATGGTTTGGAGGCCGTCAGGGACGCCATCCGAAAAGGATCCGGCGGACCGAGCGTGCATGACTTGCAAAAGCTGGTCGGCCAGATGCAGGACGAAGAGTTGCGATTGCTGACACTTCGTGGGGCAGACGCAAATCGGCACTTACGTCAGAGCAAGACAGTCCTGATCCTCGGGACCATCCTTGGTTTATTGATTGCCACGCTTGCCGGGTGGAGCCTCCAGCGTGACGACTCTGAGAGTAAGGACTCCGGCGCGAAGTATAGAGGGCTGCTGGAAGCCGCGCCGGATGCGATGGTAGTCGTAAACCAAGGCGGGGAGATCGTCCTGCTAAATGTTCAGGCCGAAAAGCAGTTCGGATACAGTCGGGATGAACTTCTCGGCCAGAAAGTGAAGAACATCATTCCCAAGGGTTTTGCAGAACGGCTCATAGCGGATGGCACGCGAAGTGCTGCGGATGCGTTGGCGCAACAGATTGGGACCGGAATCGAGCTCATTGCACTGCGAAAGGATAGGAGCGAGTTTCCCATCGAGATCATGCTCAGCCCGCTGGAGAGCGCCGAGGGAACATTGGTGACAGCGGCGATCCGTAACATCAGCGTGCGCAGAGACGCGGAAATACATTTAGGCCAGATGGAGGGCAGATACCGCGGGCTGTTGGAAGCAGCGCCGGACGCCATGGTGGTAGTGAATCAAGGCGGAGAAATCGTGCTGTTGAACGTGCAAGCGGAAAAACAGTTCGGATACAGCCGAGACGAACTCATCGGTCAGAAGGTAAAAAATATCATCCCGCAAGGATTTGCAGAACGGCTGATAGCGGACGGCACGCGAAGCGCGGCGGACGCGCTGGCACAGCAGATCGGGACAGGAATTGAACTCATTGCACGGCGCAAGGACAGAACCGAATTCCCCATCGAGATCATGTTGAGCCCGCTGGAGAGCGCCGAGGGAACATTGGTGACGGCGGCGATCCGTAACATCAGCGTGCGTAAAGCTGCGGAAAAGCATTTGGCGCAGATGGAAGGCCGATACCGCGGTCTTTTAGAGGCGGCACCGGACGCCATGGTGGTGGTGAACCAGGACGGGGAGATTGTGCTGCTAAACGTTCAGGCAGAGAAGCAGTTCGGCTACCGACGCGATGAACTCGTTGGGCAAAAGGTAAAAAATATCATTCCGCAAGGATTTGCAGAACGGCTGATAGCGGACGGCACGCGAAGCGCGGCGGACGCGCTGGCGCAGCAGATCGGGACAGGAATTGAACTTATTGCACGGCGCAAGGACAGAACCGAATTCCCCATCGAGATCATGTTGAGCCCGCTGGAGAGCGCCGAGGGAACATTAGTAACGGCGGCGATCCGTGACATTAGCGTGCGCAAAGCCGCGGAAAAGCATTTGGCGCAGATGGAAGGCCGATATCGCGGTCTTTTAGAGGCGGCACCGGACGCCATGGTGGTAGTGAATCAAGGCGGAGAAATCGTCCTATTGAACGTGCAGGCCGAAAAACAGTTCGGCTACCGGCGCGATGAACTGGTCGGGCAGAAAGTGAAGAATATTATTCCGGCCGGATTTGCGGAACGGCTGATCTCCGACAGTACGCGAAGCGCGGCGGACGCGTTGGCGCAGCAGATCGGGACAGGAATCGAGCTTATTGCACGGCGTAAAGATAGGAGCGAGTTCCCCATCGAGATCATGCTCAGCCCGCTGGAGAGTGCTGAGGGAACCCTGGTAACGGCGGCAATCCGTGATATCAGCGTGCGCAGAGCGGCGGAAAAACATCTAGGACAGATGGAGGGCAGGTACCGCGGGCTGTTGGAGGCGGCGCCGGATGCCATGGTGGTAGTGAATCAGAGCGGAGCCATCGTGCTGTTGAACGTGCAAGCGGAGAAGCAATTCGGATACAGCCGAGACGAACTCATCGGTCAGAAGGTGAAAAACATCATTCCGGAAGGGTTCGCGGAAAGGCTGGTCGCCGATGCACTTCGCTCCGTCGAGGATGCTCTGGCTCAGCAGATCGGCACGGGAATCGAGCTCAATGGGAAGCGGAAGAACGGAAGTGAGTTTCCGATCGAGATCATGTTGAGCCCGTTGGAGAGCGCCGAGGGAATTCTGGTAACTGCGGCTGTCCGCGACATAACCGCGCGCAAGCAGGCTGAAGCGAATCTTCTGAACAAGGTCGAGGAACTAAACCGCTCGAATGAGGAACTTGGGCAGTTCGCTTATATCGCCTCTCACGACTTGCAGGAGCCGCTGCGGATGGTGGCCAGCTACACGCAGCTCCTCGCCAGGCGCTACAAAGGAAAGCTGGACTCCGATGCCGATGAATTTATTGCTTTCGCCGTGGACGGAGCCAGCCGCATGCAGCGGTTGATCCAGGACCTGCTGGCCTACTCACGTGTCGGCACAAAAGGCAAAGAGTTGCTCGATATCTCCAGCGAAGATGCGCTGCAACGGGCGCTGATAAACCTGCGAGGGGCCATCGAAGAAAAAGGCGCGCTGGTGACTCACGATCCACTGCCCTCCGTGCTGGCCGACGAAATGCAACTCATCCAGCTATTTCAAAACCTGGTTGGCAATGCGATCAAATACCAGAGTTCTGAAATCCCGAAAGTGCACATCTCTGCCGCCAGGAATGGCGATAAGAAATGGATGTTTTCGGTAAAGGACAACGGCCTGGGGATTGACCCTCAATACTTCGACAAGATATTTGGCATGTTCCAGCGGCTGCACAAACGCGAAGAGTTCGCCGGCACCGGCATTGGATTGGCCATCTGCAAGAAGATTGTCGAGCGGCATGGCGGCAACATTTCGGTCGAGTCAGAGCCTGGGCACGGTTCTACGTTTCGATTTGCCTTGGCAGAAAGCGAGAGCAAATGATGAATCTTATTGGAGGAGATGGTATGCCCATAGAAGTTCTTTTGGTTGAAGACAGCCCCGGCGATGTCCGGCTAACACAGGAAGCTTTTCGCGATGCCAACAAGTCTATCCATTTGCACGTGGCTTCCGACGGCGTGGAAGCCATGGCCTTTCTACGGCGCGAGGGCATTCACGCCTCTGCTCCCCGTCCCGAGCTCATCTTGCTGGATCTAAACCTTCCCAAAATGGATGGCCGCGAAGTTCTGGCCCATATCAAAGAAGATGTCAGTCTGAAAACGATCCCGACCGTAATCCTCACCACATCCGATGCGGAAGCAGATATCGTAAAAAGCTATCAGCTTCAAGCGAACTGCTACCTCAGCAAGCCCGTACAATTGGATGCCTTCGAGAGCCTCGTGAAGAGCATCAACGATTTCTGGCTGACCAAAGTCAAGTTGCCACTGCAAAGGCAAAACGCGTGATCGCCAGATCGGTCAGAGTGGTGCTCCTGGTCGAGGACAACCCCGGAGATGCCCGTTTGCTCCGCGAGATGTTCAACGAGCAGGGCATCCATAAGACCGAATTGACGCACGTCGGGTGCATGAGTGAAGCCGAGAAGCACCTCGCCGAGCACGAGGTTGACCTCGTGTTGCTCGACCTGGGGTTGCCCGATGCACAAGGAGTGGGAGCGGTGCGGCGGGTCCGCGCTGCCGCGCCCCGCGTCCCTCTGGTAGTGCTGACCGGTTCGGATGACGAGTCCATGGCCGCGCATGCCTTGCAGGAAGGCGCCCAAGACTATCTCATCAAGGGCCAGATCGACGGGCGTAGTCTGCTTCGAGCTTTGCGCTACGCCGTCGAGCGAAAAATTGCCGAAGCCATGTTCCGCGGGCTGCTGGAAGCTGCTGCGGATGCGATAGTGGTGGCGAATCGGGAGGGCAAGATCATTTTGGTGAACGAACGAGCCGAGAGGGTGTTCGGCTACCAAAGGGCAGAGCTACTGGAACAGCAGATTGAAACTTTGGTGCCGGAGCGCTTTCGCGGCGGGCATCCGGGGCAGCGAACCGACTTTTTCAGTAACCCGAGGGCGCACAAGATGGGGGTGGGCAGGGAGCTATGCGGCCTGCGCAAGGATGGCAGCGAGTTCCCGGCCGAGATTAGTCTCAGTCCGCTGGAAACAGGAGAAGGGATGGTTGTTTCAAGCGTTATCCGAGATATTACCGACCGGAAATCTACGGAGGAGGCGCTGTTTCTCGCGAAAGAACGTGCCCAGGTCACCCTCAACTGCATTGGCGACGCGGTGGTCTGCACGGACATCGAGGGGAATATCACCTTTCTCAATCTCGTTGCGGAAAAAATGACCGGTTGGCGGTGGGAAGAAGCGGTAGGGCGGCCCATGGCCGAGGTGTTTCGTATTCAGGATGACTTGACCCGCGAACCCGCTCCGAATCCGATGGACGCGGCCGTGGCGCAGAACAAAACCGTGCACCTGCCATCGAATTGTATCCTCATCCGGCGCGATGGATTTGAAACGCCGATCGAAGACTCGGTTGCCCCCATCCATGACCGTGAAGGAAAAGCGACTGGGGCCGTCATCGTCTTTCGCGACGTCAGCGCCGCTCGCGCCATGGCCGAGCAAATGACCCATTCGGCCCAGCACGACTTTCTGACCGGGTTGCCCAATCGCATGCTCCTGAACGACCGTGTGAATCAGGCGATTGGAGCCGCACAACGTAGCACAAAAAAGGTTGCAGTCCTGTTTTTGGATTTGGATGGCTTCAAACACATCAACGATTCCCTGGGACATCCCATCGGCGACAAACTTCTACAATCCATCGCAATACGGCTCGTCGGCTGTGTGCGCAGCTCGGACACGGTTAGCCGGCAGGGAGGCGATGAATTCGTTGTGCTCCTTTCGGAAACGGAACACCCGGAAGACGCTGCCATTACGGCGAGAAGAATACTGCAGGCTGTGGCCGGAGCTCATTCCATCGACCAACACGACCTTCTCGTAACCACCAGCATTGGCGTAAGCGTTTATCCCGACGACGGACTGAACGCGGAAACGCTCGTCAAGAATGCGGATACAGCGATGTACCAGGCCAAGGAAAATGGACGGCAGAGCTATCAGTTTTTCAAACCAGCCATGAACGTCCGCGCAGTGGAGCGACAGTCTATCGAGGAGAGCCTGCGGCGCGCCGTTGAACGGAAAGAGTTCTCTCTGCTCTACCAGCCCAAGGTCAAGCTCGCAACGGGAGAGATAACGGGTGCGGAAGCCCTGATTCGCTGGACACATCCCACGAGAGGTCCCGTCTCTCCGGCAAGCTTTATTCCTATCGCGGAGGATTGTGGCCTCATTCTGCCGATCGGCCAGTGGGTCCTTCGTGAAGCCTGCAAGCAGGCGCGTGCCTGGCTGAACGCAGGTCTATCCCTGGGTACCATCGCGGTGAACATCTCTTCTATAGAGTTCCGTGAGGAAAATTTTCTGGAGAGTGTGTTCGCAACCCTCCGCGAAACTGGCCTGGATCCGAAATCCCTCGAGCTGGAACTTACAGAAAGCGTGTTGATGAAACGTGCCGAGGCGGCCGCCTCCGTGCTGAAAGCCTTGAGAGCAAAAGGCGTGCAGATTGCCGTCGATGACTTTGGCACGGGCTATTCCAGCTTGAGTTATCTGAGAAAGTTTCCGATCGACGCTCTGAAGATCGACCAATCGTTCGTCCGCCAAATCACGTCCGCGCCGGACGATACCACCATCGTCACCGCGGTGATCGGCATGGGCCGCAGCCTGGACCTGCGGGTTGTCGCGGAGGGCGTGGAGTCGCTGCACGAGCTGAATTTTCTTAGGGCTCACTCTTGTGAGGAGGCGCAGGGATATTATTTCAGCCGGCCGGTGGTTCCCAAGCAATTCGCCATATTGCTCAAAACCGGGATTCCTGAATCGGCCGTCGTCGTCCATCGATGAATATGCGTCGTGCAATCGCATCAGCGCGAGCGCGCGCAAGCGCGAATGTTATTCACTGGTTTGCCGCTGGTGCACGTCGATTTAGTCGCGGGCGGGAGCTCAGATAATGGAACTGCTGAACAAAACGGCGTATGGCAAGCCATCTCCTGTGCCTGCTGCGCTTGTCGAAAAGCGCAGCTGTCCCCGATTTGCTTTTTCGACCGCGGTCGAAGCGCTCGATCTTGAGGCGGACACGCGAATCATGGGACGGCTTTCCGATATCAGCAGGAACGGCTGCTACGTAGACACGATCAACCCGTTCGCGAAGGACGCTGTCGTAACGCTTACAGTCACGAGAGGCAATCAATCCTTCAAGACCCAGGCAAAGGTCGTTTATTCAAAGACCGGCATGGGCATGGGACTGTTGTTCACGACGGCAGAACCCGATCAACTTCGCATCCTGGGTTCGTGGCTGCACGAGTTGAGTGGCGGCAGAATCGAGGAAGAGGAGCAATCAAACCTCTTTCTCCAACGCGATACCGCAAAGAGCCCGGATGCTGAACTCCAGGAGCTCCGGAAAGTCGTCAGCGAACTGGTTGCCATGCTAAACGGAAAAAACATCCTAAACGATTCCGAAGGGATGGCCCTTTTGCGAAAGCTCGCCAAGTAATCGTTTTGATCAAAGGGTAAAATTCGCCGCGCGCTGGGATTCCCCGCGCCGAATCTTGGCGGGCGAGTAGAAAGGATCTGCGTCAAGCTGCCACACGGTCGGCCGAACTGCTCGGCAACAGAAACCGATTCGCCGCTAGTCGGGGGCATTCCTGGCGGATCGTCGCTAGATCGATCGCTAACAACCCGATTCAAATGTCCTCCTTCTGGAGCATCTGCTTTATGGACCTACGCGAGCGCCATCCAGCACAAATCAATGGAAACCGCAGCGTAAAGTTATCGCCGATTCAAATCCCCTCGCAAGCGAAGTAAGAGCAACACAAATCGGTAAGCAGAGGCACCAGAGACTGACGGATAGCGATCCTCGGAAATTTTCCAAAGTGATTCTAGTTCCTCAAATGGAACTGATTTCCTTCCAACTCGGTACAGACGCAATTGGCTGAAGCAACCCGCCCTGCCGAGTCTTCTTTTTAATCAAGCGCTTACCTGCCTCGCAGCACTAATGACAACCAACGATAGAGCAGCAAAATGATTGGCTTCGATCTTGCATGGTTTTTGTATCTGGGGAATAGGTTCTCGTCGCAATCGAGCAAATTGTTCCAGCTTGGCCCTTTACTTTGCAGGAGCGCTGGGATTCTTTCGAATGGCAGAGAAACTTGACATGAGCTAATGGGCGTGAACTTCCGCCTCAACCTGTCGCGGTGAGAATTTTGGTCTCCCTGACTCGTTGCCTAGTCGTGAAGTCGATTGCTGAGTTTTTTGGAACACATCCTGAGACCTTCCAAGATTAGATCGCTTTGTCGCCGATTGAACAGGAGAAACGAATGCGCAAATTAAGATTTGGGAAGACCGCTCTAGTGTCGTTCGCGTTGGTCGCCTTCGTGGCCGGTTGCGGCCGGGAACAAGCATCCAGTCCAGCCTTTCCTGCGGTCATCGCCACGTCCCCCATGAATGGTGCGACCGATGTGCTTCTCAATGCCGATGTCACTGCAACTTTCAGTTCGGTGATGAATCCCGCGACGATCAACACGACAACGTTCACGTTGACGGGACCAGGAGCCACCGCAGTTGCCGGCGCTGTGACTTACTCCGGCTCGACGGCTACCTTCACACCCGCGGCTTCGCTCGCCGCTCTTACTCTATACACCGCGACGGTCTCCGCCGGGGCCACCGACCCCGCCGGCAATCCGCTCGCCGCAAATTATGTCTGGAGCTTCACGACGGGTGCTCCCACCGTTATTTCCACGGTCCCGGCGAACCTGGCGACGGGAGTTTTGGTCAACTCCTCCATTTCCGCCACGTTTAGCGAGCCCATGAATGCCGCGACAATCAATGCGGCTACGTTTACGCTCGCCGGTCCTGGTGGAGTGCTCGTCCCGGGAATAGTTATTCGTGCGGCTGTTTCCCCTCGCCAAGCCAAGGGATCGTCTCGTGCGGCGGCCTCTACCTCGAAGCCGGCCGTGGTCACATCCGCAGGCGCCACCGCGACGTTTACACCGGACGTCGACCTTGCCGCCAGCACCACTTATACCGCCACGATAACCACTGGGGCGCAGGATCCCGCAGGAGCTGCGCTGGCTGCCAATTACGTATGGACTTTTACTACCGCTCCGCCGCCCATGGTTGTCTCTACTGTTCCGGCAAATCTGGCGACCGCGGTTGCCGTCAACACGCCCATCTCCGCCAACTTTAGTGAAGCCATGAATCCTGCCACCATCACCGGTACGACTTTCACGGTAAAGGGTCCTGGCGTCACGCCTGTGGCGGGTGTCGTCACCTATACGGGCATGACGGCGACGTTCACGCCGGCGGCCGTTCTCGCCACCAGCACTCTATACACAGCTACGATCACCACAGGCGCACAAGATCCCACCGGTGCTCCTATCGCCGCCAACTTCGTGTGGACATTTACTACGGCTCCTCCGCCCACCGTTGTGTCCACAGTTCCGGCAAATCTGGCGACCGCGGTTGCCGTAAACACGCCCATCTCCGCCAACTTTAGTGAGGCCATGAATCCTGCCACCATTACCGGCACGACTTTCACGGTCAAGGGTCCTGGTGCCACGGCCGTAGCTGGTGTCGTCACCTATGCGGGCACGACAGCAACGTTTACGCCGGCGCAGCTGCTCCCGGCCGGGACCCTATTTACCGCTACGATTACGACCGGAGCGCAAGATCCAACGGGCGCTCCTCTTGCCGTCAACTACGTGTGGACCTTCACGACCTCTGCGGCGCCAATGGTTCTTTCCACGGTGCCTCTAAATGGTGCCGTCGCAGTGCCCGCGAATACTCTTGTCTCCGCGACGTTCAGCCGGGCTATGAACCCGACAACCATCACTGCGACAACATTCACCGTCACCGGGCCAGGAGTCACTCCTGTGGCCGGTGCTGTCAGCTATACCGGCACCACCGCAACCTTTACGCCAACGTCGATCCTCCCGGCCAGCACCTTGTTCACCGCCACGATTACAACGGGAGCGCAAGATCCCACCGGCTCTGCACTCGCGGCCAACTACGTTTGGACCTTTACGACCGCTGCCCCGCCCACAGTCCTTTCCACGGTTCCCTTAAATGGGGCCGTCGCCGTGCCCGTTAATACTCCTGTCTCCGCTACCTTCAGCCGGGCTATGGACCCGACAACCATCACTGCGGCAACGTTCACCGTCACCGGACCAGGAGTCACTCCCGTGGCCGGAGCCGTCAGCTATACCGGCACCACCGCAACCTTTACGCCAACGCTGGTTCTCCCTGCCAGCACCTTGTTCACGGCCACGATTACAACGGGAGCAAAAGATCCCACAGGTACCGCGCTCGCGGCCAACTATGTTTGGACCTTTACGACCGCTGCGCCACCCACCGTCGTTTCAACCGTTCCCGCGAACGGCGCCGTCGCCGTCCCAATCAGTACTGTCGTCAGCGCCACGTTTAGTCGGCCGATGGAAGCCTCTACTATCAACACGACTTCATTTACCTTGGCAGGCCCTGGAGTGACTCCCGTAACCGGAACGGTCAGCTATCTCGGGAGCACGGCAACATTTACCCCCACGGCGCTTCTGGCTACCGGCACCTTGTATACCGCCATGATTACCACTGGCGCCACTGATCCGACGGGAAGCGCGCTCGCGGCCAATTACGTCTGGACTTTCACCACTGGAGGTGCACCCTCGGTGACCTCTACCGTTCCTGCCAGCGGCGCCAACGACGTGCCCCTCAACCAGATGGTTGCCGCCACTTTCAGCGGCCACATGACGGCGTCCACCATCACTGCGGCCGGAACCTTTACCTTGGCAGTGGCAGGCGGCGGAGCTGCCGTGCCGGGCACGGTCACCTACGATGCGGCAAGCGATACCGCTATTTTCACCCCAACAGCGGCCCTTGCGATCAACACTCCGTACACAGCCACTGTTACGACCGCCGCGCAGAGTGCCCAAGGCAACCCGCTCAACGCGAACTACGTTTGGAGTTTCTCAACTGGCCCACAGCCGAACGCCAGCGACCCATTTGTCATTTCCACGGATCCTGCGAGCGCAGCGATTAACGTACCGCTCAACCAAAGAATCGCTGCAACGTTCAATACGCCAATGAATCCAGCCACACTCTCGGCGACTGGGACCTTTACTGTGGCAGTGGCGGGCGGCGGAGCTGCCGTCACGGGAACCGTATCCTACGCGGGCAGCACTGCCGTCTTTACCCCAACGACCAATCTGATAGCCAGCACGACCTACACAGCCACGATTACTACCGCCGCTAAAGACCTCACCGGCGACCCCATGGCTGCTAATTTCAGCTGGAATTTTGCGACCGGGTTGGCGGCCAATCTTGTGGCCCCGACGATAACCCTCACGGTACCGGCGAGCGCCGCCGTGGCCGTACCTATCAACCAGACCATCAGCGCCACGTTCAGCACGGCAATGGATCCGACAACGATCACTAACGCAACCTTTACAGTGGCCGTGGCAGGCACTGGCGGAGCCCCTGTGAACGGAACGGTGTCCTACGATCCGGCAAGCCAGATCGCCACCTTTGCGCCTTCAGCCAATCTTGCCGCTAACACGCAATACACAGCCACGATTTCAAATCTGGTCATGGATCTGACGGGTAATCCATTGTCAACCACGACTGGCGCCGCGCCCGATCCTTGGAGCTTCACAACTAGCGCCGTGGTCGGCACGGGCCAAGCCCCCATCAATCTCGGCTCAGCGGGCAGCTTCGCGGTGATGGCTACCTCCTCGATTGCCAGCACGGGCCCAGCGGTCATCAACGGCAACGTTGGCTTGGCTCCCGGCACTTCCCAGGGCATTCCGCCTGCCCAAGTGAATGGGACGATTCACATCAACGATTCCGTGATAACGCAAGCCCAAGCCGATCTGCTGGCTGCCTACAACGATGCCGTTAGTAGATCCACCAACGCGCAAACCTTGCCAGGAAATATGGGTGGACTGACGTTCACGCCTGGCCTCTATGTCAACTCGACCTCGGTTTTGATTTCGGGAGCCGGGCCGGGTAACAACGTCACACTCGACGCCCAGGGCGATCCCAACGCCATCTTCATCTTCAAAATAGGGTCCACGCTCACCACAGCACCCGGTGCTCAGGTCATCCTTGCCGGTGGCGCCAAGGCCAGCAATGTCTTCTGGCAAGTTGGCACATCAGCGACCATCGACACTACCAGCATATTCCAAGGAAATGTCCTCGCCGCTGTTTCCATCACGATGAATACCGGCGCTGTAGTGACTGGAAGACTGTTCGCCGGTTCCGGTGGTGGTGCGGCCTCGGTGACAGTGGACGGCACGAGCGTGACAGTACCTCAGCCATAAGTTCTGCATTGTTTGGGCAGAGCGGATGGCGAGCAGGGTTCGACGGCTGCGGAGCGGGGTTTATTGCCCCGCTTCGCGGCCAGTAGGCACGATTCTGGAGGCGACAATGAAATTGGGAACACGCATTCTTCCCACCCTGGCGATGGCTCTTTTTCTGGTGCCTGCGCTTTTCGCGGACGACACGCCCAAGCCTGGGGACACGCCCAAAAAGGACGAGTCCGCGAGTTCCACTCCGGCTTCCGGCGCCGCCAAGCCAGCTGGAAAAACTCCGCTCCCCTTGCTGGCAGCGCCCGCCGCTCAGGCGCCCGCGGGGGAAGGGAAGGGCAACCGTGGTGCGAGGCACTCGCACCGCGCGGGAGCGCAGGCCGACTCCACTCCCAAGGTCGAACTCTTCGTCGGCTATTCTTTTTGGCGGGCATTGCCCTATAGCACTGGGAACCGCATCGAATACATGAATGGCGGCAGCACTTCCTTGGCCTACAATTTCAACCGGCACGTTGGCTTGGTTGGCGATTTCGCCGGATTCCGAGCCGATACTTTGCAGTTCTCGAACGCCGGCCCGGGAACCACGCCTTCTCGCGTCGTCGATGCGCGAAGCAATGCTTTCACGGTGATGTTTGGTCCGCGCGTTTCCTTCCGCGACCACGGCAAGTTCACTCCGTTCCTCCAGGTTCTCGGGGGAGTGGCCCACGCCGACGACGACACCCTCGATAACTGCACTGCGCCTATCTATGCCTGCACACCTCTGCTAAAGCAAACGGTGTTCACCATGACCGCCGGAGGCGGCCTCGACTACAGATTGAATCATCGTCTCGCCCTGCGCATCTTTCAGGCGGAATTCCTGCTCACTCGCTTTCAGGATCCTACCTCTGTCGCGGGCGATAACGGATGGCAGAGCAATGTCCGTCTCTCCACTGGACTGGTGTTCCGCTTTGGTGGAAACCCTGCCCCGCCGCCTCCGCCTCCCAATCATCCTCCGGTGGCATCCTGCTCGGCGGATAAGACGATGGTTTACGCAGGCTCGGGCGACTTCGTGGTTGTGCGTGCGGACGCCAGCGATCCCGACAACGATCCTCTAACGTATTACTGGACGACCAGCGGAGGCCGCGTCGACGGCAGCGGCCCGGAAGCAAGATGGAATTCTTCTGGCACAAGTGTAGGAACATACGTCGTAAAAGTGCGCGTGGACGACGGCCGAGGCGGCTCTGCCGATTGCTCATCCTCGATCACTGTCGAAGCGCCGCGCAACCATCCGCCCACGATGAGCTGCTCCGCCGACCACAATACTGTGGTCATTGGCGACACCGTGCAGATCACGGCAACGGCCAGCGATCCCGACAACGATCCTTTGACCTACACCTGGAGATCCAGCGGCGGCCGGGTCCGCGGCCGGGATGCCTCGGTGCGCTTCGAGACCGCCGGCTTATCCGCCGGACACTACAGCGTCAGTGGCCACGTAGAAGATGGCCGCGGCGGCGCCGCGGATTGCGAATTAGGCATCGAGGTGCAATCGCCGCCGCCTCCGCCGGAGATGGTCGAACTGGAAACCAGACTCTCGCTGCACAGCATCTACTTCGCAACGGCACGCCCGACCGAGGCGAATCCCACCGGCGGCTTGGTCGAGAGCCAGGAACAAATCCTGGTTAAGCTGGCGGCAGATTTCACGAGATACTTGACCTTCAGCCCGGATGCCCACTTGATCCTTGGCGGGCATGCGGACCCACGCGGCTCCGTCCCCTACAACAAAGGGCTTACGGATCGGCGCGTGGCCCGCTCCAAGAGCTTCCTGGTGGAACACGGCGTTCCCGCGGACCACATTGACACGCGCTCTTACGGCGAAGAAGACCAGCTGACCACCGAGCAGACCAAGGAACAGATCGCGCAAAATCCCGATATCACACCCGACGAGCGCAAACAGATGCTGGACAACCTGGCCGTGATGGTGCTGGCCAACAATCGCCGCGTGGATATCACCCTGAGCACCACCGGACAACAGTCCGCCCGCCGCTACCCGTTCAACGCAAGAGATTTCTTGCTGCTCATCAACACCAAAGGCGGCGAAAAATCGCCTCCGCGTAGGAAAAAACCTTGAAGGTCGCGCTGCAATGCGGCGTCCACCTTTGGCGAACTTACACTTTCTCCAGCCTTTGTCATTGCTCGTCCCGCATTTAGGCGGGGATCTGGGCTTCGACGTACAGTTCGAGTTTTCTTTACTGAGAACAACTAAGAGTTTGTCCCAATTAAAAGTGCCCTGACAAACGGCACGAATGGAGCAGGCGAGCTTGGAGCCATGAGCTGCAATGAGTGCGTCCAAATAGAATTCCAGTCTTCGATGAGCGGACGAAGGCAAATCGTGACTGCCCTCATCTCGCAAATAATTTGCCTCGTTGCTGATTCACTTTGGGGCAGTCGGTAAATGAGCTGTTTCACGTATAGCGCTAATACGCGGTGCGCGATAACGGCCAACAGCGACCGACCTCCATGGATATGCTTTCTCAGCCTTGCTTGAACGAGGGAAGAATGGCCAGGAACAGAAACACTCAATTGTCAAAAGTACGAAATTGGCAGGGCAATCTAATCGCATTCAACGACGCGGAACTAACTGAATGGTTGATGCAGGCCATCGAAGAAAGCTCCGGGCAATTTCTGCCGGCCCTCGCGGAGGCCGCAGTAATCGCCTGCGCCGAGGATTATTTTCTCGTCAGACCGGTCTTGATTGATTTGAAGCGTAAGTACACTTTTGTAGGCAGAGCGGCGCGAGAAACCAAGCAGATGATGACAGGTGAAATCGTCGACGGGCGCTAGCATGGCACAGTGTCTGGCAAGAGCACTGCGCGCGGCGCCAGAAAATCTCGCTACTCGTTGAGGCCTCAGATGAGCTGCGGACGTATTCGTACCGCCGCAGATTGCAATCATTTGCTACAGCTGGGCCTCCTCTTCTCTTTTCTGGGCGGATCGCGAGCCCGAGTCGCTTTGTCAGGAATCCGATAGTGAACAAACCGGGGATGGTCGGCGAACTCTTGATACGCGCAGGTGTCATTGACTCTGCTGGGTTCGATCGTGCCCAGGAACTTCAGTCGAAGGGCGGCATTTCTCTTGGCAAGGCCCTTGCCGATTTGGGGCTAGCCAGTGAAGAGGCCGTGTCCGCCGCTATCGCGAAGGGCTTGCAGCTCGAGTGTTTAAGCACTGAACTCCCGGCAATCGAAACGGAGATCGGTGCGCTCCTTCCCGTTGAATTCTGCAATGAACACATGGTTGTACCTTTGAGCCTGGAAGGCAACTCGCTCCGGCTCGCCATGGCTGACCCGCTGGATTATTCCTCGATCAAAGATGTCATGTTTAGGACGAGCAAAGAGGTAGTCCCAGTGGTGGCCAGCCAAACTTCGATTGACTCGTTGCTGAAACGGCTATCCTCCGCGGACCTCGACGGTGAGGAGACCTATGAGAATCTAACTGGTGCCGTCCCCGAAGGCGAGATACTACCGGCAGAGGAAAACGAAGTATTTGTCGATGCCGCCAAGCTGGCGCAAGATACGAAGCTTGCTCCGATCGTCCGGCTGGTGAATCTGATGTTAAGCAGCGCCGCAAAAGCGGGTGCCAGCGACATTCACGTCGAGCCCAAGGAAAAATACTTGTTGGTTCGGCAGCGCGTTGACGGTCTGCTCCACGATGTGTTCAAAATCCCCAAGCGTCTTCAAGACGCCACAATCTCCCGCCTGAAGATCATTTCTGGCATGGATATTTCGGACCGCCGGCGCCCTCAGGATGGCCGAAGCCAACTGCGATTCGAGGGCAAACGAATTGATCTTCGCGTCTCAACATTGCCCACTCAGTTTGGCGAGAAGGTGGTGATCCGCCTCCTGGATCAAACAAGAGCAGTGATGCCGATGGACAAGATCGATCTCACTCCCGAAAATCTCCGGATATTTCAACTATTGTTGCGACGGCCGCAGGGCATGATTCTGGTCACAGGTCCTACAGGCAGCGGAAAGAGTTCCACGCTCTACACGGCCCTGAATTGGGTAAAGTCACCGACAACGAACATCATTACTGTCGAGGACCCCATCGAATACCAGCTCGATGGTGTAAACCAAGTGCAGATTAACCCGAAGGCCGGTGTGACCTTTGCGAAGGGTTTGCGATCGATCCTGCGGCAGGACCCCAACATTATTTTGGTCGGAGAGATCCGGGATGAGGAAACCGCCGGCATAGCATTGGAGGCCGCCCAAACGGGCCATCTCTTACTTAGCACCGTGCACACCAATGATGCCCCGGCTACTGTAAGCCGTCTCTTCGACTTGGGAATCGAACCCTTTCTTGTCGCCTCCGCTCTGATCGGAATTTTGGCGCAGCGCTTGGTACAAAGGAACTGTCCATTTTGCGCCGTCCCTCAAGTTCCGAGCGCAGCTGCAGTGAAGAAGATCGGCGGCTGGGAGGTGCTGCCGCCCGGCGCAAAATGGCTCGCCGGAGCAGGCTGTGAAAAGTGCATGCGCATGGGCTTCAAAGGGCGCCTGGCGGTTCACGAGTTGTTACAAGTAAACGACGAACTGCGCGCGCTCATAACTGCCCGGGCTCCGGAACACGAACTTCGGAGAGCGGCCCGGGCTGCGGGCATGCGCACCCTCATAGAAGATGCAATCGATAAAGCTGCTGCAGGCTTAACCACGCTGGAGGCAATTCTGCAAGTGGTGTCCCCCGATGATGAATCGGCTCAAACCGGCGGGGCAGCACCAGCAAGCGATCACGCTCCTGCTCCAGAGAGCGCACCAGCAAAGGAGACTAGCAAAACGGCGGGAAGGACGAAGAGTGCGATTATAAAGCGGGCCGGAGAAAAGGAACGCATACTCGTTGTCGAAGACAATCGCACAATCACTACCGTAGTGAAATACTTCCTGGAACTTGAGGGCTTCGAAGTTCTGCTCGCCGAGAATGGACTCGTCGGACTAAAAACCGCACAGCGCGAGCGGCCAAGCGTAATCGTCACCGATGTCAATATGCCAGGCATGGACGGCATCGCCATGGTAAAAGCTCTCCGCTCGGATCCTGCCACCCGCAATATTGCCATTCTGATGCTAACCTCTGAAGACAATTTGGATAGCGAAACTCGAGCATTGTCTGCGGGCGCCGATGACTACATATTGAAGCCTGTCGAACCCCGCCGGCTCGCTGCCCGCGTAAAGGCTCTGCTGGCGCGTTCGAAGGGCCGGCAACTTGTGGGAGTGAAGTGAGCACTGAATGACCCAACTCGTGTTGGAGAAGCACGCGCTTTTGGAGAGCATGGGGAATGATGTTGAGTTCCTCATCAAGGTGATTGGAATATTTCTGGCCGACTGCCCTGCGATGATGGAGGATGTTCGGACAAGCGTGGCGGCCCGCGATTCTCTTCGTATCATGACCGGGTCACATGCCCTTAGAGGCGCCGTAAGCCTATTCGGAGCGAAGAGCGCTGCCGAGGCCGCCAGGGTCCTTGAGTTTATGGGGAGACAAGCGAGACTGGAAGGCGTAGACGAAGCGCTCGGTGTTCTCGAACGCGAGATGGCTCTGGTCTTGTTCTCGCTCAAGGAGATAGCACAGGAAGTTCCGTAACGGACATTTTGATGCGACAGAGAAATCTTTTGCTGGTGTTTAAACCGCGCGGTCGGCCGGTAGCGGGCGTGTTTCATTTTTTTGTTGGAATCGAAAGCACCTCGTCGATAGTCGATAGAAGTTGTTCGATCCGGAGCGGCTTCGAGACGTACCCATCCATTCCCGCCCGAAGAAACCGTTCTCTGTCACCCTCCATTGCGTGAGCCGTCATTACAATTATTGGGATGTGTTTCCCAGTTTTCAATTCGTCCTTCCGAATTGCGGCTGTTGTCTGTATACCATCCATTTCAGGCATCTGGACGTCCATTAAGACGAGATCGGGCGTTTGCTTTTTCAGAGCTTCGAGAGCCGCCTTCCCGTTTCCCACCACCACCACCTCGTGTCCTCTCCTCTCTAACAGACGGCTTGCTACTGCTTGGTTGACCCGATTATCTTCGACCAGGAGAATTTTCAGTCTTCGATGGCCCTCATACATCGAGTGAGTTGGAATGATCGAGGTGTTCTCTTTGGTTTTTGGCTGCGATCCGATCACTTGCTTGATGGATTCGAGGAGGGCCGACCGCTTGATCGGTTTGCTCAAATAGGCTTTGATGCCAAGTTCCCGGCATCGGGCTGCGTCTCCCCTCATGCCCTCCGAGGTCAGCATGATGATCGCAGATTTGGCGAGTTCCGCATTCTGCAACACTTTTTTCGCAACGATGTAACCGTCCATCCCCGGCATCTGCGCGTCCAGCAGGACCAAGGCAAACGGAGCACCTCGCTTGTTGGCCTGCTCAAGCAGCGCGAGCGCTTCGGGCCCGTCTTTGGCTGGCGTTGGCTTCAACTGCCATGCGAGGACCATCTCTTCTAGGATGCGGCGGTTGGTCGCGTTATCGTCCACAATCAATACGGGAAGATTTCTCAGCCTCTCCGTCCCTGTGGGTTCGTATTTTCTGGTTGAAGTTTTTTGCATTCGGAATCGTGCCGTGAAGTGAAAGGTGCTGCCACGGCCGACCTCGCTGTCTACCCAGATCCTTCCGCCCATCATTGTGACAAGCCGCGAGGAAATCGCCAGGCCCAAGCCTGTGCCGCCATATTTTCGTGTGGTCGAACTATCGGCCTGAGTAAACGCTTCGAAAATGGTCTTCTGCTTTTCCACCGGGATGCCAGTACCCGTATCCTTGACTTCAAAATGCAGGAGCACTTCGTCCGACGTCTCTTTTTGAATCTCCACTTGGACGATAATTTCGCCTGACGCCGTAAACTTGATGGCGTTCCCAACCAGGTTTAACAGAATCTGGCGAAGGCGAGTGGGATCTCCCACTAGACCATCCGGGACCTCCGGCATTATGCGGCATGCGAGCTCGAGTCCCATTTGACGCGCACGCAAGCCGAGGGTTCTGACGGTGTCGTCCAGAGTGTCGCGGAGCAGAAAATCTATTTTTTCGAAATCCAGCTTTCCCGCTTCGATCTTTGAGAAGTCCAGAATGTCGTTAATCAGAGAAAGCAACGAATCGGCCGAGGCTTTCACCATTCCGAGAAATTCACGCTGCTCCTGAGTTAGCTCCGTTTCGAGTGCCAGGTCGGTCATCCCGATAATTCCGTTCATCGGCGTGCGAATTTCGTGGCTCATATTCGCAAGAAAATCGCTCTTGGACTGGTTGGCGGCTTCCGCCGAATCTTTGGCCTGTTGAAGAGCCCCTTCCGCTCTCTTCCTTTCGATGTTCTCCATCTCCAGCGCTCTGTTCGCAAGCGAGAGTTCCTGGGTTCGCTCGAGAACCCGCGCTTCCAGGATTTCCTGCTGCCCGCGAACTTCACTAGCCATCCGGTTGAAAGTTCGAGTGAGCTCCCCGATTTCGTCGTTCGAACGTATGGGCAGAGGCTCGAACGCTCTGCTCGCATCAGCCGTAAGCATCTGAGCCCCGTGCGTCAGTGCCCGAACCGGCGCGACGATCCGGCCAGTCGCCACGACAGAGATCAGCATTACTGCCAGCAGGACTACCGCCATGCTCGAGAGGATCACGGTTTCCAGCCCATGAATCGACGCAATCAAAGACGATTGGCTGAACCCGACGCATACCGTACCCACGATCCCTGTCAGCACCGGTTTCCGGACAATTAGAACGGACTTGTCCTCGTTGGAAAGCGTTGTGACCGATAATTCTTTCAAGCCCTGCATCTGTTTTTTCAGCGGTTCAGGGAACCTCGGGACAAACGTGTCCGCTAGCACGCGCCCATCGGGTCCTGCCACAAAGGCCCATTCGACACTCGGAATGCTCAACACCGCGTCCAGACTGGATTGTGCTGAGGTCAGGTCCCTGTCCACCAGAGACGGCTCGACCGCCTTTGCTAGCGCTTCCGTAACGATTTCGCCGCGAATTTGAAAATTGCTCGTCATCCGCTCCGATAGCTGATGGTCCATCAGTCCGTAGAGCACCGCCACAACCAGGACGGAGCAGAAGAGCTGCAGGATCATGAACTTTGCCGCAATGCTTTTCATTTTGTTTCTTGAGCCAACTCCTCAGGTATCCAACGCCCGTGCTCTGTTCGAGTGAGCCAGACTTTGTGCCATCCCTGATGGTTTCCTGGAGAAAACTCCAGCTCAATGCCCAGGCCAGGGTCCCAGTTGTGCAAGGATTCCATGGCACGGATAAAATCTTCTCTTGACGCGGTGGGGCCCGCGCGGCGTAAAGCCTCCGTCACCACCACCGCGTTCAGCCAGCCCTCAACATGAATGAATCCGTAATCCTTCGGAGGGACGTGAGCGCGAAAGTTGACAACCAGCGGATACCGCGTATCGTCCGGCGCAGGCACTACCTGGCTATTGATGAGATTGCTGGTCAAGTCTTTGCCGAATTGCCTCGACGTCTCTGTTAGCTTGGCCAGCATGGCTGTCGCACCCACAAAGCTGACGTTCGCAATGGGGACATTCCACCCCGCCAGGCGAGCGTCACGAATGAACGCTCCACAAGGCCCGTAGACACCCACGGCAATCACCGCGTCGGCCCCAGACTCGCGTAGCGTCTTTATCTGTACGGACATGTCTTCCTCGAAGGTTTGGTTCCGCCTGTAGCTGACGCGGTCCGCGAGCTCCAGGCCAAATTCAGCCAGCGCTTCCGTCACACCGACTTCCCCGCTCTTGCCGTAAGCATCGGCCTGGCCCAGGTACCCGATCCGGCGGTACCCTTGGGCATGAAGATAGCGCACCAAAACACGCGTCTCATCGCGGTAGGAACTGCGCACACTGAATACAAACTTGTTGTACGGGGGAAGGCGCTGCGGGTCCGCGCCGGTTAACGGAGCCACGTTAATAATTTTTTCCTTTTCATAATATTTCAGCAGGGGAAGTACGCGCACAAGCGTGGGTGTTCCTACATAGTCGAAGAGGAAAAACACCTTGTCTTTCTCAACTAGGTCGCGAGTGTTCTGGACGGCGGGAATTGGCTCATACTTGTCATCTTTCAGAATGATGGAGATTTTTCTGCCGTTAATTCCACCGCTTTCGTTCACCATCTTGAAGTAGGCCATTGATCCCTCCACTAGGCTTTGGCCTAGGAATTCGGATGGGCCAGATTCAACATTGGAGACCCCAATCACGATGGGCGGCAAATTCGCTGGCGGCTTCGATTTCGCTTCCGAACCGCCAACATGCGTCGCGAGCGACAAAACTAGGCTGCTGATCCCGAAGACCAGCCCAAATGTTGCAAGTCTCCTCTTCCCTCGCTCCATGGCTCTCCATTGACACACAAGTTCTTTAGAGTCATCCGCAAGCTGGAGGCCTATTCCACACAAAGGTCAGGTATTAAGTTCCCTTGATGCAATAAGTTAAGGTCAATGGGGCATAGCCTGTTACTCATCATTTCGCGTCGCGTGCCAACCGGGGATATCGCGTTTCAAAATGGAGCTTCGGCTTCAGCTTCTCCCGCGGTGTGAACGTTGCTGGATTCGCCCCAGCAGCGACTGGAAACCACGTTGTGAGGGCCATCCATAAAACCGGAAGGCACCGCCGACGATTGGTTATGCGTTAGGACGCGGGTGACGCACGCGTTCCAGCGATTCACAGCATGATCCGCAACCCGAATTCGAACGTGACCGATCGTGAATCCCGAGGCTAATCTCCCCTGGCCACTTGCACTCGCGCGTCGCCGGCCATCCACTCAACCGCATCGCCGATCGCTTGTCTTGGAAGCTCGCCATCGAGTCGCCCAAGAGTCTGCTCCTCGCCGTCCAGCCAGTTCCTGACGTCCGCTCGGACTGCCTCGAGGGTTTACGATCGAGCGATTCCCATTTCCGCATATGGAATCGGTCCCGTTCCAATTTGGCGCGTTTCCCGTTCACCCTGAGAGTCCACCCCCACATAGAAATTATCAGCTCCTAGGTCCGCACCTTTGGAATCGATGATTTGGCTAAGTTCAAAGCCCGGAGCATCTGTCGATGATTCCCAAGTCGGATGTGGCGCAGCTATTGCATGGTCCTTAACTACAAGAAGAGGGTGCCATTCTATCGGGTGGAGCGCGCTTGCCTCGTTCCCTGCTCTTGAGTTCGCAAGCCGGCGTGTCAAGATAAAAGCCCCTTCCAAAACGGTTCCGTCGGGCCGATGATCCTCTCTAGTCGATTGCCGCGTGCCGGAATTGCTCAATCAAGTTGTTGGGGAGCCAACGCGTGTCGATTGACATTCTGCTAGTCGAAGACAATGAAGGCGACGCCAGGCTGCTGCGAGAGATTTGGCTTGAAATTAATAAGACCGTGCGTGTTCACGCGGTTAGTGACGGCCTTGAGGCTATGGCATTTTTGAGGTACCAGGGACCCTATCTCGATGCACCTCGTCCCAGCCTCATCTTGCTGGACTTGCACATGCCTAAGATGGATGGTCTTGAAGTTCTGGCTCAGGTCAAGGCCAACCCCTGGCTGAGCACGATCCCCATCATCGTTCTGACCACATCTGAGGCGGAACCGGATATCGAACAAAGCTATAAACTCATGGCAAACTGTTACCTCACCAAGCCAACGGATTGGAAGGAGTTCGAAAGCCTGGTTAAGAGCCTTAATGATTTCTGGCTGGGAAGTGTTAAGTACCCGAAGATGGGACAGAGTGCGGGACGGCGTTGAACAGACGGCCAGCAAGTGTCGGGAGAGAGTGAGTAGCGAATAGCGAAGCCAGAGGCGGAGAGAGGCGACGCACCGTTCGCAAAAAGCAAAACCACCAACGATTGAACACCCGTGCTCTAAGGCGCTACCACCCGCCAAATGTCCCCAAGTTGGAGAGTTGCGCAAGTATCCAGAAAAAAGAATGCCAATTCGTTCAGTAAGTAAGTGGTCGGGGCGCCCGGATTCGAACCGGGGGCCTCCTGCGCCCAAGCCAGCCGGGCTATATCTTGGAAGTCCTTCCTTTTCAATCTTCTTTTTGAAAACAAACGAATTAGAAAAATATTTGGTGGTGGCACGATGTACGGAAATGTGGCTGCGCATGCATAGAGTCCCCTGAATTTTCACCATAGCGAAATGATGGCGAAAGTGTTCCGATCGGTTTCCGCATCTTGATAAAAACCATGCCTTTGGTTCGGATCCGAGAGCGTCGATGTTCCTACAACGGTCTAGAGAACCGTTGTTCGGGTTCCACTTCGACGATTAGCCGACCATTCCACGTGGGCAGCTAACGATTGCATCCGTGTTGCTGGACTACCCGGGAGCCGACACGATATTCGTAAACACTGGCGCATTTCCCGGTACGAATCACGGCTAAGGCATTCCACAAACTGGTCACAGGGCCGGTTTGTGCAGAATAGGCCGAAATCTTCTGAAATCCGGACTTTCCCGTGGCCGTCCGCACAATCGTGTCCAAATCCCAGGTTTGGAAGCTCCCTCCAAGTATCGAGACGGCGGTCAGGGAGAACTTGGATTGGCTCCAATTCCTCTTCGTCATCTTCTTCGCTCTCTAAGTCGTCGTTCTCGGTGTCCACTTCTTCGTCTTCTTCCGGGAGTTTCTCGTGTTCTGGCTCGTGCACATCCCTCGCGTTTAACATGATGTTCCTTCCGTTTTCACATTCCGTAGACCCGCATCGTCGGGACCCTTCGCCTCGCACCTCTAACCATGTTTTTTAAGATAAACCATGCATGATGAATCGAGCGTCTACGGGTGAATTCTGCCGGTCAGAAGAGTCTGTGATCTGAGGCTCAAACTTCGGAACAACTTCAGGACAACTGAGAGAGCGACAATCGAGTCGATTTGACGTGTACGGGACACCAGACAAGGCATTTAGTATTTTTCCGAGTCCTGCTTTGCAAGCAAGGTTTAGGCTACTTCAACGAGGTTTGTGATTTATTTTCCATTCCAAGGAAACTCTTGAGAAGTTTTATCGTCTATCCCATAGGCGTTCTAGTGGAGCGTTGCATAGATCTTCTAGGTGAGCGCGTGGAGGAAGTGGATGAAGGGGGTTCCGCGAGTCCCGCTGGTATGCGCCGAATATCCCGATTCTGCTTGCCGGAGAGTTCAATTGCCATGTGTCCAGGGGCCTGCTGCAAGCGCGATCGCGTATGCCGAGTTTCAGAACGCGTTTCTGTCCGTGTACCCTAGAACGATGGTCTACATTGAAAAGGATCGAAACGTGGCCTAGCCAGTTTTTCTAGGTCGAACCAGGACAACAATGGACCGCGGTGCTACTTGGTATGTCGCATATCTTAAGGGCCCAACGAATTCGGCGAAGTCGTCCGGAGTTGGTAACGACGTGTCCACGATTCTTACCCAATCTTGCGGCGTACCTTCCTGGATTCGGAACTGCAGCTCTTCCCAGTGGGCATTGATCATTACGTAGATATCGTCGTCGCCCTGCGACGCGCCATGGAGGCAAAACGCCAGGCTCCGCGACTCCGGAGACAAATCGACCGCCGGACCAGTGCCAAACCAAGAGACGTCCTCGCGCCAGAATCTGCTGCGACACAGAGAAGGATGCGACTTCCGGAACGCAATCATCTTTTTGAAGAAACGAAAAATATCCTGATTCGCCTGGAGTTTGCTCCAATCCAGCCAGCTGGTTTCATTGTCCTGGTTGTACGGATTGTTGTTCCCGAATTGCGTGTTCATGAACTCATCGCCAGCCCGGAACATAGGGATGCCATTGGACAGCAGAAGCAGACAGCAGAAATTTTTGACCTGTTTCCGGCGAAGTTCCAAAACCGTTGATGGCGCACCCTCTTCTCCTTCGTAGCCGCAGTTCCAACTGTAGTTTCCGTCCATGCCATCCTGGTTGTTGTGGCCGTTCTTCCAGTTATGTTTCTGATTGTAAGAAACGAGATCGTACAGCGTGAAACCGTCATGCGAGTCGATATAGTTCACGCTTTGATAGGCGTGATAGGCATGGGGAGGGCCGTCCGGAAATAAATCATCGCTGCCATAGATACGTTGCATAAGGTTGGGCACCATGCCCGGGTCGCCTTTGACAAAACGTCGGATATCATCACGAAAGCTGGCGTTCCATTGAAGCCAAGTCGCGCCCGGAAATCCGCGTCCGAGTTGATAGGCGCTGGTATCCCATGGTTCTGCGATTAACGCCACTCCGTACAATGAGCCCAATTCCGGGTCAGCGGCGATTTCGCTAAAAATCGGCGCATCCCCCCAATTAAGCGACCCGTCGGCGTTCCGGCTGAACACGGATGCCAGGTCAAAGCGGAATCCGTCGACGTGCATTTCGTTTTTCCAATACCGCAGGCTGTCCATGACCATTTTGCGGACGTGCGGCTGGCCGAAATTCAAAGTATTGCCGGTGCCCGAGTAATTGGCGTATGGAACGGTCGGGTCGGAGGACGGCATGTGATAATCCGCGGCGCCGAAACCCTTAAAGCTATAGATGGGGCCGTGATCGTCGCCCTCACAGGTGTGGTTATAAACAACGTCGAGCACCACGGCAATTCCTGCTTGGTGGAGGGCCTTGACCATTTCCTTGAATTCAAGATGCTGCCCATCGTCGTCAAGAGTGGAAGCATACTCCGCGTGGGGTGAAAAGAAATTCAAAGGCATGTAGCCCCAATAGTCGCTTTCTTGAGAGTCGCGCTGAAATATGGGCATCAGTTCGACGGCCGTTATCCCGAGCTCCTGAAGATACGGAATCTTTTCCACCAGTCCGGAGTAGGTGCCTGCATGCGAAGGATGTACGCCAGAATTTAGATTTTTAGTAAAGCCCTTTACATGAACTTCATAGATGATTACATCGTATTCAGGGTGAGGTGAAACGTCCCCTGACCAATCGAAGGTGATATCGTGGCCGGTGAGCACTCCGAGCGGTGCTTTTCCCGCATTGGAGCCGGGCCCAATCGCCATTTTGCGATCGAACTCGGGTGGGAAGAAAACACACTTAGCATAAGGATCGAGCAAAACCTTTTCCGGATCAAACCTGTGAAGCTCAGAAACGTTCTGTCCCGAGACCGAGTAGGCGTAATAACGAGCGCCGCGCATTTGATTGAGGGGCAGTCTGCAGTGCCAGATCCGTCCTGACCTGTTGCGGAGACCATCGAGCTGGAACGACAGGATCGGGTTTGCCAGATCGTCAGCGGAATAGAGCAACAGAGTGACGTTCTCAGCATGTTCCGCATAGACGGAAAAATTGAAGGCCTCCTGATCTTCTATCCACGTGGCACCCAAGGGTAACGAAGTTCCTTCTGTTTCCTCCCATCTGGGACGTCTCACGGGTGGTACTGCTGCCGCTGCTGCGCCGGAACCGTTGATGTTTGCCACTGCTTCTTTAGTCGGACCGTTCACTTTTTTTGACTCCTATATTCTGCTAATGCCTTACACCATTCGTCTCCGGAGCTATGTCTACGATCAATCGCTCAAGGAAACGTGGTGCCTTGCGCTTTGGCTGCCCGAGCGTTCGATCCCGCGCTCGCGCCACGTTTTGATCTCCGGGTCAAGTCGTGCAGCCATTCGAAAGCGGTTGTCGACAACATCTCCTGGGTGAAGCGCCAGCGCCAATTTCCTTCCGCACGACCGGGTACATTCATTCGGCTTCCAACGCCAAGGTCTAAGACATCCTGTAACGGTGCCATCGTTAGGGCGGCTATGGATGACCATGCCAACTCGATCAACGCTGGTGCAGCTTCCGCACTATTTACGAGCTGGCGGTTTAGGTAGCTCCATAGATTCTGTCTTTGTGCATCAGGCAATTCTTCATACCATTCCCGCGTCGGCGGGTTGTCATGCGTGCCGGTGTAGGCGACCGTGTTGGTGACATAGTTGTGCGGAAGATAAGGATTATCCGGACGGCCATCGAAGGCGAATTGTAAGATCCTGGTCCCTGGCACTCCAAGTTGATCTCGCAGCGACACCACATCCGGGGTAATCAGGCCGAGGTCCTCGCCAATGAATGGCAAACATCCGAGTTCCTGCTTCATGGCGTGGAAAAAGTTGGCTCCTGGGCCTGGCACCCATTCGCCGGACTGCGCTGTCTTCGCCCCTGCTGGGACGTGCCACGCAGCGGCGAACCCGCGGAAGTGATCCAGACGAATCACGTCTACGTGAGCCAGCAGCGTGCGTACTCTATCGATACACCACCGGTAACCTGTGGAGCGAAGCGCATCCCAGTTGTAGACCGGATTGCCCCATAGTTGGCCTACGGCGCTGAAGTAGTCGGGCGGAACTCCAGCGACGAAGCGCGGTGTTCGCCGCTCATTTAAAACGAATAACTCCGGGTTTGCCCAAACATCGCTGGAATCAGGAGAAACAAAAAATGGCAGGTCACCAATCAGGCTCACGCCCTTGGCATGGGCGTATTCCTTGAGCTGATCTGCTTGGCGCAGCAGCAGAAATTGCTCGAAGCGAAAGCGATCGATTTCCCTTGCCAACTCTCGGCGCGCCTTCGCTAAGGCAGCAGGGATTCGCTGGATCAAATCCTCCGGCCACTCGAGGTAATAGGAACCGTCAAACTTATTCTTGAGCGCCCGGAAAAACGCATAGTCCTCCAGCCAGGTTTCCTGCGCTGCGCAGAATTCCCCATAAGCAGGGCGGAGATCGCTGCGCTCACCGGAGCTGAATCTCGTCCAGGCCTTTTCGAGCAGTTTCTCTTTGAAAGGAATAACGCAATCGTAGTCGACTAGATCTGAACGGAATTGTGACGCGCAGTCGCTCGCCTTGAGTAGGCCGTCGGAAATGAGGCAATCGGGGCTGATGAGCAGACCGTTGCCTGCAAACGAGGACAATGATTGGTAAGGTGAGTTTCCATAACCGGTCGGGCCGAGCGGCAAAGCCTGCCACCACCCTTGTCCCGCGTCGTGGATTCGATCAATCCAAGAAAAGGCAGACGGCCCAAGATCGCCGATACCGTACGGCGAGGGCAGAGAGGTAACATGCAGCAGTATGCCGCAACTCCGGTATTCGGACGGAAACGGTGGAACTGTGCTCGCTCTATCAGTGGCGCTCATTGCTGACCTGCCTACGAACGCAAGGCATTGCTCACAATTTCCTGGGCCTCAGTCACAATGACGTTCAAGTGCTGACCGCTCTGGAAGCTCTCCGCATAAATTTTGTAGATGTTCTCGGTCCCCGAGGGCCGGGCTGCGAACCAGCCGGTTTTCGTTACGACTTTCAGGCCGCCAATGGGGGCGTTGTTGCCCGGCGCGCGCGTCAGCTTGGCCGTGATCGGCTCTCCTGCAAGAGCGGACTCTCTCACTGCATCTGGCGACAGCTTTTGCAATTTGCGTTTCTGTTCAGGGGAGGCTGGCGCGTCGATGCGCGTGTAATAGGCGGTGCCGAACTCTGCTACTAGTTCGCCGTAGTGTTCGCCGGGATCTTTGCCAGTCCGGGCCGTAATCTCCGCGGCCAGGAGATCCATAATCGGGCCGTCCTTGTCCGTCGTCCAAACGGTTCCGTCGAGGCGCAGAAAACTCGCTCCAGCGCTCTCCTCACCACCGAAACAATAGGAACCTGCGAATAGGCCCGGTACAAACCACTTGAAGCCCACGGGCACTTCGCGCAAATCCTGGCCGAGCTTTCTGACGACGTTATCGATCATGCTGCTGCTCACCAGCGTCTTGCCTACTGCAGCATCCTTCCGCCATTCTGGCCGATGCGTGAGCAAGTACCGTATCGCGACTGCGAGGTAATGGTTCGGGTTCATCAGACCGGCTGAAGGGGTGACAATTCCGTGCCGGTCCGAATCTGGATCGTTCGCGAAAGCAACTTGGTATTGGTTTTTCAAGCCGACGAGTCTCGCCATCGCATAAGGACTGGAACAATCCATGCGAATCTTTCCATCGTGGTCCACGGTCATAAACGAAAAGGTGGGGTCAATCACGGGATTGACGACCGCGATCTCCAGCCCATAAATCGCGTTGATCGGCTCCCAATATGGCCGAGCGGCGCCGCCCAGGGGATCCACAGCAAGCCGTAAGTTTGCTCTGCGAATGGCCTCCATATCCACAACGTTCTTGAGATCGCGAACGTACGGCAGCATCAGATCTTCTTCGTGTGTAGTGAGTGCTGCTGCCGCTTTGTTGAAAGGCAGTCGTTTCACCCCCACATTGCCCGCTCGCAGCAACTCGTTGGCCCTCGTTTCCACCCAGTGCGTCACATCGGTATCGGCAGGCCCTCCGTTCGGCGGGTTGTACTTAAAGCCGCCGTCTTCAGGTGGATTGTGAGACGGCGTAATCACAATGCCATCCGCGAAATGTTCTTTGCGATCGCGGTTGTACACAAGAATGGCGCGTGAGATGACGGGCGTAGGTGTCACGCCGTCGTTTTGCTGAACAACGGTCTCCACGTTGTTTGCCGCCAGGACCTCAAGCGCAGTTCGCTGAGCAGGATCGGACAGCGCGTGCGTGTCTTTACCCATATAAAGCGGACCGTCTGTTCCTTGCGATCGCCGGTAGTCGCATATCGCCTGTGCGATAGCGAGGATGTGGGCCTCCGTGAATGTGCCCTGAAAGGGCGACCCACGGTGTCCACTTGTGCCAAAGCTGACAAGCTGGTTGGGGTCTTCTAAGTCCGGGCGGCGCTCGAAATAGTCCCTTTCCAGCCGAGCGACATCCACCAGCATCTCCTTGGGTGCTGGTTTGCCTGCGAGCGGAGAGAGCGAGCTTCGCTGTGCTGCCGCTCCCGATGACGGTGTTTCTAAGGTATTGGACATGGTTCTGCCTTCCAGATGTCGCGAGCATATTCGGCAATGGTACGGTCGCTAGAGAATTTTCCAGAGCTGGCTACGTTCAGGATAGCTTTGCGTGCCCACTCACCCGGATTTGCATATAATGCGCCGGCGGCTCCTTGTGCCCGGCAATACGCGGTAAGGTCCGCCAAGTGCATGTAGTAATCGCCGTTCAGAAGTGTGTCGCGTAGCGGACTGAAAATTCCTGGTTCATTTCCGCTGAAAAAATCGGAGAAAATGAGATCCAGCGCTGCTCGCGTCTCCGGCTCATTATCATAATGCCAGTGCGGGTTGTACCAGGCGCGGCTGTTCTCCACTTGCTCTGCTGTTAGCCCGAACAGGAAGAAATTCTCTTCACCGGCTCCCTCGGCCATCTCGATCGTCGCGCCATCGCGCGTCCCTACCGTCAGCGCTCCATTCATCATGAACTTAATATTGCTTGTTCCGCTCGCTTCAAATCCGGCCGTGGAGATTTGGTTCGAAACATCGCTTGCGGGAATCAAGCGTTCTGCAAGCGAGACATTGTACTCGGGCAGAAAAACGACTTTGATCCTGCCGCGCACAGCGGGGTCGCCATCAATCGTCGCCGCGAGATTGTTGATGAATTTGATAATCAGTTTGGCGAGATGATAGGCAGGTGCCGCCTTTCCGGCAAAGAAAAACGTGCGCGGCACAATCTCGATGTTTGGATTCGCTCGCAGCCGGTTATAGACCACCACAATCCGCAACGCGTTCAGCAGTTGACGTTTGTATTCGTGGATGCGTTTGATCTGGCAGTCGAAAACCGTATCTGGGTCGATGTCCTGTCCTGACGCGGACTTCAGCCAATTGGCAAACTGCACTTTCGCTTCGCGCTTTGACGCGAGAAACACGTCGCGAAAGCTAACGTCCTCGGCAAACGGTCTCAACTCTTTTAGCTCGCTTAGGTCGGTAATCCATCGTTCGCCGATGCCATCGGAAATCGCGCTGGATAGCTTGGGATTGGCTTGCAGCAACCATCGCCGAGGAGTCACCCCATTGGTCTTATTGCTGAAGCGCTCCGGGTACATCTCCGCCAGATCCCTCACGGTGGTCGTGCGCAAGAGTCTGGAGTGGATTGCCGCCACGCCATTCGTACTGTGCGACCCAACAATTGCTAGGTTGGCCATGCGGATTTTGCGTTGGCCGCTCTCTTCGACAAGGCTGACGCGGGATACCCGATCACCATCGCCAGGGAAGCGCCGGCGAACCTCGTCCAGAAGACGCCGGTTGATCTCGTAGATGATTTCCAAATGGCGGGGAATAAACATCTCGAACAACTCGACAGGCCACTTCTCAAGCGCTTCAGGCAATAGCGTGTGATTTGTGTAAGCGAGGGTCTTTTTCGTCAAATCCCACGCCCGGTCCCATCCCAGGTGGGCGTCGTCCAGCAAAAGTCGCATCAGCTCGGCGACGGCCAAAGACGGATGTGTGTCATTGAGCTGGATTGCCGCCTTCTCGGGCAGTTGCTCCCAATCTTTATTGAACCGCTGGAACCGCCGTACGATGTCAGCGAGCGAACAAGCCACCAGAAAATATTCCTGGACGAATCGTAGTCCTTGCCCAATCGTCGTTGAGTCGTCGGGATATAGCACGCGCGTGAGCGACTCCGCCTCAAGTGTGTCCCCCAGGGCTCCCACAAAATCACCGGAACCAAATTCCTGGAAATCGAAGTAGTTCGGCGCAGCTGCGGCCCACAGCCGGAGCGTGTTGATGGTCTTTCCGCCGTAGCCTACGACAGGTCGGTCATACGGAATGCCGATCAGGGTTGAGGGCCGTCCACGTAGAACCTGAATGCTGCCCCCAATCAGTTTGAACGAACATCCTAGCTTCACTTCGACCATTTCAGGAGGACGCACGACCTCCCAGGGATCACCCATGCGGATCCAATTGTCTGGATGTTCCTTTTGCCATCCGTCGGCAATCGATTGTTTGAACATGCCGTACTCATAGCGCAGGCCGTATCCCGTGGCCGGGAGTTGCATGGTGGCCATGGAATCTAGGAAGCACGCTGCCAGGCGCCCCAGACCTCCGTTACCGAGACCCGCATCGGGTTCCTGCTCCAGCAGTTCGAGCCAATCGAGTCCTTTCTCCTTGACGGCCTCTTGAACCACCGGGTTCAGCAACAGGTTGGTTACGTTGTTTGCCAGCGACCGGCCGACCAGAAATTCCATCGAAAGGTAATAAACGCGTTTTGCGTTTGTCTTGGCATAGGTGCTTCTGGTTAGCGTCCAACGCTGGGCAAGGACGTCTCGAATCGAATGGGAAACCGCCTCGAAACGTTCTCGCGCCGTCGCGACCTGCGGGTCGATCACGCGGTCAAAGATCAAATGTCGATCGTAAAGTGCGTTTGGCGAACCGGAAAATGCAATCGGGCCGCACCCATACTGTCGGAGAAGTTCTGACAAACGGGATTCTTCTGGCGTTCTAGGGGGGACCTGAACGCCTTCCGCAGTTTTAACAACTTTTGTGCTCATTGGAGGTCCTTTGATCTGAGTTAGCTGAAATCCGTACTATCCAACATCCAAAACCCTCAATTTCTCGCCGAACGATTGGGGGCGACTCACGTGGCCACGTGATGATCGTCATTCCAAAGCCGGATCACCGGCTGGGAAAGCTTGTGCTCATAGCCAAGCGCGCTCAGGCTCGCCGTGCTGAGCAGAAAATAACGGCCAGCAGCTCCCGGACCAAGCGCTAGCCAACGTGCGGCAAGTACTCGGAGGAAATGTCCGCTCGAAAAGAGCAGCACGTTTCCCATGACTGCCCGGATCCGCTGCACCACTCGGTCAGCCCGCTCACTGATCTGCGCGGGCGACTCGCCTCCGGGGCACCCGTCGCGGAACAAATCCCAATTCGGCCGTTCCGCTTGGATCTCTGTTGACGTTCGGCCTTCGTACTCACCGTAATTCCATTCGACCAGGTCGGAATCGATTTTGGCCACAGCTCCGAACCCTGCCAACGCGCACGTCCTAGACGTGCGCTGCGATGGACTGGTAAACACCTTGGAGAACGAGAGACCTTTTAGGCGTTCTCCAAGCCGCTTGGCATTGCGTTCGCCATTTAGAGTCAATGGCAGATCGGTGCGACCAGTATGCTGGCCCGAGAGACTCCATGCCGTTTCGCCGTGACGTGCCACATACAACACTGGAAGTACTTCGCTCATGCCGGGTCTTTCCTTTTTCTGACTTAATTACTGCCCGATTCGCTTGCCGCTCTCTCGCCTCGTCGGAGGGACTCTCTCTGGGCAAGAGTCGCGATTGTTGTCCCCGCTGGTGTGCCTGCTTGCGCCAGCTTCCAACATTCTTTAGCGATGGCCCAATCTTCTTCAGCCCGTATCACTAGGACGCGCACACTCGAATCTGCCGTAGAGATTTCCTGATCGAGAGAAGGTCGTGCGTTCGTTTTACTATCGAGTCTGACGCCAAGAAATTCCAATCCACGGCAAGCCGCGGCTCGTACCTCAGGTGAGTTCTCGCCCACTCCGGCTGTGAACACCAGAACGTCCATTCCACCCAGGACAGCGGCCATGCCACCGATCGCCGCTCGCAGACGATGCACATAAATGTCGAATGCCAGCTTCGCTCGCTTGTGACCTTGCTGAATACCGGTCAGGATGTCGCGCATGTCGCTTGAGAGTCCCGAAATTCCGAGCAGCCCTGATTTTTCGTTCAACACCTTGTCGATGCCCTGCGAATCCAGCTGGCCCTGGCGCATCAGGAAAGTCAGAATGCCGGGATCCACCGACCCGGAGCGTGTCCCCATCATCAGACCTTCCAACGGTGTGAAGCCCATAGTCGTATCAATGCTCTGGCCGTCGCGGATCGCGGTGACTGAACAACCGTTCCCAAGGTGGCAACTCACAATTCTTAGTGCTTTGACATCGGCTCCGAGCATCTGCGCCGCCCGCTCGCCACAGTACTGATGGTTGATACCGTGGAACCCATAGCGGCGAATCCCGCTCTCAAACCACTCATAAGGACCAGGATAGATCGCCGCGGATAGTGGTATTTGGCTGTGAAACGCGGTATCGAAGACGGCCACTTGGGTAACTGCGCCGAAAAGATTCTCGACTATTTTCATTCCTTCCACTTCGGCGCGAATGTGCAATGGAGCGAAAGCCGAAGCGCTCTCAATGGCCGCTCGCACTTTGTCCGTGATCAGCACGGGGTTCCTGAGATGCGCGCCACCGTGGACCACACGGTGTCCCACCACATCGATCTCCGAGGCGGAATCGATGGCGCTCGCCTTCCTCTCACGCATCGTGTGCACCAAATGCCGAATCACCTCCTCGCGCGTGGAGACGGGCAACTGTTCTTTCAGGATGACCCCCTGCGAGTTTTTCACGACTATCGCAGCGCCATCGGCACTCCATTCGATCCTCCCTTCCCACAGAGGGGCGGGCGTATGCGTCGGAAGTGTGGCTCCAATTTCGTACAAGCAAGCCTTCTGGCTGCTGGAACCCGAGTTGAGCACGAGTATTTTCATAAATGTTTATAGGCCCATTCCGTTCATCACCGCTGCTCTCGTGTTTACTTGTATTCGTCGTACCCGTGAGACGGCTGCCTGTACTCCATCCATTCGCACTGGCCTTGCCAAGCGGTCCACTCAGCACGAGGCGGATACTGTGTGGCCGGGTAGTTCTAACCCGGCCACTCCTTGCACTCGATCAGGTTAGGCTGACTGTTGCGGCCACCGCCATCCGGTAATCTCCGGGCTGTCGATGCCATGCTTGTAGGCGTGGGCCCGGCAGGCGATCTGCGCGTTGTGGAATTTCTCCTTGGCGTGGCCCCCGATCCTCTGCAGTTTGGGAACGCGGTCAATGGCGTCGATGGCCAGGCTGAAGCGATCGGTCTCGTTGTTGATAGCCAGTTCCATCGGCGTGTTGATGTTGCCTTTCTCTTTGTATCCCCGCACGTGAAGAGTCTTGTTCGTGCGGCCGTAGGCCAAGCGGTGGATTAGCCACGGATATCCGTGGAAATTGAAAATAATCGGCTTATCCGTGGTGAACAGCGAATCGAAATCCGCTTCCGTCAACCCGTGCGGGTGTTCGGTGCTTGGTTGAAGCTTGAAAAGGTCGACCACGTTGATGAAACGGATCTTCAGGTCAGGGAATTCGTCGCGCAGCAACGCCGTTGCGGCGAGCGCCTCCTGTGTCGGGATATCGCCGGCAGAGGCCATGACCAAGTCCGGCTCGCCACCCTGGTCGTTACTGGCCCAGTCCCAAATGCCGATTCCCTTGGTGCAGTGCGTGATGGCAGCATCCATATTCAGGTATTGAAGATGCAGCTGTTTGTCGGAGACGATCACATTGATGTAGTTCTCGCTCCGCAAGCAGTGGTTGGCCACCGACAGCAGGCAATTGACGTCCGGCGGAAGGTAAATGCGCGTGACCGCGGCACTCTTGTTCAGCACCACGTCCAGGAACCCGGGATCCTGATGCGTGAATCCGTTGTGGTCCTGCCGCCAAACCGTCGAAGTGATCAGCAGGTTCAGCGAGGCGATCTTCTGGCGCCAGGACAGATGGTTGCAGATGGACAGCCACTTGGCGTGCTGGTTGAACATGGAGTCGATGACGTGGACAAAGGCTTCGTAGGAGGAAAAGAAACCGTTACGCCCGGTGAGCAGGTAGCCTTCCAGCATGCCTTCCATGGTGTGCTCGCTGAGCATTTCGATAACGCGGCCGTCAGTCGCCAGTTCGCCGCCATCCTGGTCTTCGGGGAAGTATTCGGCGATCCAGAATTTCTTGGCTGCCTGGTAGACCGCTTGCAGTTTGTTCGAGGTGGTTTCGTCCGGGCCGAACAAGCGGAAGTTGGTCATGTTCGACTTCATCACGTCGCGCAGGAAGTTCCCCAGTGGCGGCACATTCTCAGCTTCGATGCTTCCAGGCCGATCCACCTTCAGGGCGTAATCGCAGAAGTTAGGCAAACGCAACGCCTTCTTGAGGGCTCCGCCATTGGCGTGCGGGTTGGCACTCATGCGGCGGTTTCCTGTGGGCGCGAGTTCCTTGAGCTCCGGTACCAGCTTGCCATTCTGGTCAAACAACTCCTCGGGCTTTTGGTCGTGCATCCACTTCTCGAGGATTTGCAATTGTTCGGGATTTTTCTTGACGTCGGTCAAAGGCACCTGGTGGGCCCGCCAAAAACCCTCCAGTCGATGACCGCCCACCTCCTGTGGTGCGCCCCAGCCTTTCGGAGAGCGCAACATGATCATCGGCCAGCGCGGTCGCTTAGCGACGCCAGTCGCGCGGCATTCTCGTTGATGCTGCTGGATCTCCCGGACGCAATGTTCTACTGTCGCCGCCATTGCTTGGTGCATGCTGTCGGGATCCGAGCCTTCGACGAAGTAGGGCGTCCAACCGTACCCGCGCAAGAGGTTCTCCAGCTCTTCGTGGCTAATGCGCGCCAACAGAGTGGGATTATTAATCTTGTAGCCGTTCAGGTGCAGGATGGGAAGCACCGCCCCGTCGCGAATTGGGTTCAGAAACTTACTGATGTGCCAGGAGGTTGCCAGGGGGCCGGTTTCAGATTCACCATCGCCGACCACCGCCGCGACGACCAACTCTGGATTGTCGAACGCTGCGCCGCAGGCATGCGAAAGCACGTAGCCCAGTTCGCCCCCCTCGTGTATCGAGCCGGGTGTTTCCGGCGTGCAGTGGCTGCCGATGCCTCCAGGAAAGGAGAATTGTTTGAAGAACTCGCGCAGTCCGAGTTCATCCTCGCTCTTTTCGGGATAGATTTCTGAGTACGTTCCCTCGAGATACCCCGGGCCTAGGACTCCAGGCGCTCCATGCCCAGGCCCGGCCATGAAGATCACGTCGAGATCGAGTTTCTTGATGAGCCGGTTCAGGTGGATGTAGGTGAAAGCCAATCCGGGGCTGGATCCCCAATGCCCGAGCAGGCGGTTCTTGATGTGTTCGGGCTTCAGGGGCTCCTTTAGCAGCGGATTTGCCTGGAGATAAATCATCCCGAGCGCCAAATAATTGCACGCACGCCAGTAGGCGTGAGTCTTCCTGAGTTCCTCTGAACTCAGCGGCGATCCTTGGACCGTTGATCTCGCCTTGCCATAAGCGCTCAGCGAAAGAGACGGAGGTTCTTCGACTTGTACTCTAGAAGTCATTTCTTAATCTCCTTGCGTCTATGAAAGTTTCAGGTGCAAGCCAAGCCGTCGGCTGTTCCGGCGCCACGATTTCGACTCAATCGTCATGCCCTCGACGCAGAGTGAAGACTTCTGAGTTCGATCCTTTACGGCTCGCGTTTTAGCTTCTCGTTGAAAACTGGCCCTCCTCGCACAGCACGGAGATTCAGGTGCCCCAATGCGGGCAGTTGCCACTGGCAGTTCCTCATGCTTGTTGCAACGTCCAAACTAAATCAGCTTCTGGCGCTCTGCTGGACGCATCGGACTGAATTCCAGCGACTCTGAATCTGAACCGGCGGAACAACATTCCTTTTGTTTGCAGGCTTCAAATCGAGTCTCCAGCTAGCTACAGCATGCGAAACAGAGGCGCCCACACTCTGGGGCTGCGTTCGAAGCATTTGTCTTTCTCTCTTGGAGACCATAGTCGCTTGCTTCACATCACTCTAGCTGCAAGTCGGCTGCCAAATTTGGATCCGTATGCCATCGGCAGTGGGTGCGATTGGGAAAACCTTGCCTCAGCGTGATTTTGGTCACAGCCACCACTCGGGGTGAGAATCCAGGACGAAATTTCATCGAGGCTGCTCTGCCCGCGGGTGAACAGCTAGCCCGGAATTCGGCTGACTGTTCATCTCAGTAAATCAATAGCGCCCCCCGTTAACTTCTTTCTGCAAATTTACTTAGTCGCGCGGTCTGAGGCAGACATTCGGTTGGATAGTCGAATGCTTTGTCCAACGCAATCTGGAATACTCGACGACCTGCACGCGCCACTGAGCGAAATGTACTCGGTAGTTTCCATGCCAGCTGCAGAAGACCAGTGGCAGCGAGTCGATGCTCCGGCGGACCGCCAGACTGCCGAGCGCAAATTGGATCCCTGGCTCGTGAAACCGATAGACGGGATCTGCGCGCGATTCAATCGCAGGATTTCCATTCCCATCAGCCGGCAGCTCATCAAGCTTCCGATCACAGCAAACATCTTCAGCATTTTCACGCTCGGCGTGGGGATTGCTTCTGCTGCATTCTTCGCTTATGGCGGCTAGTGGAGCACCTTGGCCGGCGCGTTTCTATGCCTCTTCGCCAGCATTATGGATGGGTGCGATTGCGACATTGTTCCCGCGTTGCACACGCTGAAGTCGAAATATCGTGCCCTAGTCTCGATTGTGGAGGGGATCGCGGAATTCCCTAACCTGTTGCTAGCATTCGCGTGGAATAACCAATACGGCTAACTCTTCGGCTTGTTTCCCAAAAAGTTGGCTGTCACGCTACTGTCACAGTAACAGTAGTTGTAGAAAAACGCTGGAAAACTACGAACAAAAAGTGAAGACGAAAGAGAAGTTGGCTCTCGAGCTCCATCGCAACTGCTTGATTCTCCCCGGAAAACATCCGCTCCCGGCAAAATGTGATTAATCAGAATTGATGGCTGCTTACCGAAGGGTTGGACGTCCGACGCTCTTAATTTCCAAGGGTATTGTAAGCCGTTGAAATTCTGGTTGCACAGTGGTTGCACAAACGCTGCCAAACAGGGCCTGTTGCACCAAGATAGGGCATCTCACCCGAACGTAACTCACTGATTCCGAACACCAGGCTGTGGAATCGGGAAATTGCTAAACCGTCGCTAGGACGTGTTGTCCATTTTCACTGGACGATTAAGAACACAAACCAAGAGACACTGCCAAGCGCAAGCCGGGTCGAGTGCGCGATCACCGGATTTGCATCCTCCAAAAGCGATCGGACCGGAAATGCACAGGGTCCCCTGAATTTTCCCCATACCCGCCAGATGATGTGCGCTTAACTTGCCTCCATTCAATAATCTCTGAACAGCACTCCTGCCTCCCCACGTTTTTGCAAATTCGTCATGCCGCGAACCTCCGGAAACTAAACGACTTGCGAATTGAGACCTCCTGTCTGACGGAATTCCACAGGTGAGTTTTGATTGAAGAGAGCGTTCAATAAGTTCAAGAAAACACGCGAGATGTTTTGGTCGGGGCGCCGAGATTTGAACTCGGGACCTCCTGCGCCCAAGGCAGGCGCGCTACCAGGCTGCGCTACGCCCCGACATTTGCTGCGATCTAATTCTACTGCACTTTTGCCATTTCCTTCTATCGCATCCCGGAAGCCGGATCTCTTTATTTCGCCGGGCCATCGCGGAAGCTAGCCTCTCAATCAAGTCCCTGTTTGTCCGGACGTCGCTAGAGTCAGCGTCCGGCCGCTGGCTCGACTCCCGCGGTCAAAACTGGCGTCACCAGTTCCACCGCAATCGCCACGACCTCTTCCCCTGGCATTCGCGCGATTCTGTTCACCCACTGTCACACCGCTCGTGCAATGGCCCAGCCGGCCGCCCCCAGAACCGCCAGCCCCTACGAACCATAAAGAAACCGTTCGGTCGCATGTATAGTGTGCTATGGTTCTGTTTGAGACCGGTTGGTCTCTTCAGTTGCCGGGAGGAATTTCGCAATGAGCAAAGGCGAACAAACGCGCTTGGAAATCATCCGCAAAGCCGCCCCCATCTTCAATCGCCGGGGGTTTGCGGGCGCGGCCCTTTCCGATCTCATGAGTGCCACCGGTTTGGAAAAAGGCGGGATTTACAGGCATTTTGACAGCAAGCAACAGCTGGCCGGCGAGGCTTTTGACTTCGCCTGGCATCGCGCCCTGGACGCTCGTTTCGCCGGCACCGCCGAGATCCCCAATACCGTGGAACGTTTGAAACGCATCGTCTGGAACTTCCGCGACCGGCGCTCCGGCCTCGTTCAAGGAGGCTGCCCCTTCCTGAATATGGCCATCGACTCCGATGACGGCAATCCCTTTCTGAGAGCGAAAGCCCGCCGGGCTTTTCATTCCTGGCTGGGCCGTTTACGCACCATTATCGAAGAGGGCCAAGCCCGCGGCGAAATCCGCTCCGACCTCGACGCCGCCGGATCGGCCACGCTCCTTGTCACGACTCTGGAAGGCGGCCTGATGCTGGAACGCCTCCAACGCACTCCCGATCCCCTAAATTTTGCCTGCCGCCATCTGGACGAATATCTCGAAACGCGGATTCGCTCTCAGGAGTCCAAAGCACAGACGGAGAAATCATGAGTGCCACGGAAGCAGGCCTGCAACCCGATTTTCGGGATAGGGCCAAATCCAATGACGTGCCTGTGGCGAGCCTGATTGGCTTTGAGGCAAAAGAGGCCGCTGAGGGGCGCTCTCTGGTTACTCTGACGGCCGGCCCGCAACACGCCAATCCCATGGGCACGCTCCATGGCGGAATCCTCTGCGACATCGCCGATTATGCGATGGGTATAGCCTTCGCCAGCAGGCTCGCCCCCGGCGAGTCCTTCACCACGATCGAACTCAAGATCAATTTCTTTCGCCCCGTTTGGCAGGCCTCCTTGAAGGCCGAAGGCAAAGTGGTGCGGCGCGGCAGCATCGTTGGCTATGTCGAATGCGAAATCACTGACGAAAAGCAGTGCTTGGTCGCCAAAGCTGCCTCGACCTGCATGGTTCTCCGGGGTGATGGCGCAAAAGGGCGTTAGTGTTTTACGGTTTTCGGGTAGGGCAAACGATTTTGGCTCAGGTTCGTTTTGCAGGGTTACACTCCTTGGCATAGTGTGTAGCGCTGCCAAAGCGGCAGGATCGTTGCAGGACGGAGACCAGGTTGAATCGCGTCAGGCCATCAAACCACGGGATTCGCTGCGGCCATTCTCAGTGGTCCCGTTTTATCAACATCGTCGGCGCCGCCGGCATCTTGCTGCTGTTGGGCTGCTTGTTGAGCGGTTGTGGCCGTTCCGCTCGTACACCGGTCACCGTAACGTTTCTGGATGTGGAGTGGGACGGATCCAGCCTGAACTCCGGATTAGGCAAGGATTTGCTGGGCTTTACACGGGATACCGGGATCGAAGTGAAACGCCTCCCCCGGCCGGATGGCTCTCTCAATCAATTGGCTCTCTGGCGTGAGCTACTAAAAAACCCCGCCTCGACTCCCGATGTGGTCAGCATTGACGTGATCTGGTCCGGAATCTTGAACCAGTATCTGCTGGATCTAAAACCCTACTTTGGCGGCGAACTCTCCTCAGAAAATCCAGTGGTGCTCGCGAGCTACACCGTGCATGACAAACTGGTGGCTGTACCGCACCACGCCTATATTAGTATTTTGTACTATCGCCCAACACTTTTGCGGAAGTATGGGTATAGCGCACCTCCCAAAACATGGGATGAGCTTGAGAAGATGGCCACACGGATTCAGGCGGGGGAACGCGCCAGAGGTCAGAAGGACTTTTGGGGCTATGTATGGCAAGGAGGGGTCACCGAGGATCTGACCTGCAGCGGATTGGAATGGCAGGTCGCGGAAGATGGCGGACGAATCCTCGAAAACAACAAGACCGTCAGCGTGAATAACCCTCAAGTGGTTCGTGCGTGGCAACGCGCCGCGCGCTGGGTGGGCACTATCTCCCCGCCTGGGGTTACAGCCTACGGTTTATGGGACGCGCAAAACCTCTGGGGCTCAGGGAACGCAGCCTTCCTTCGCGGCTGGCAATCCGATTATAGTGTAGTCACGGGTGGCTGGCCTTTTTCGGGGAGGCGTTCGACGGCGATCCCCAGTACTGCAGATGAGATTGGAGTGACCAGCGTTCCGGGCGGCCCCGCTGGGCGGGTAAGCACACTAGGAGGAAACGGTTTGGCGGTTTCCCAATCTTCGGCGCACCCTCGAGAAGCTATGGAGCTGATCCGATTTCTTTTGCGAAGAGATGCCCAGATTGTGAATGCAAATCAGAATTCCAGGCCGCCGGACGAAGTCGAGCTCTTCGAACTGCCTGAAGACTTGAATCCCTATCCCCAGCTTCCCCAATCTAAGCAACGGGGGGGCGACATGATAGCCCGTCCCTCCATTGTTGCTGGCGAGAAATACGAGGAGGTCAGCAGGGCGTACATCCGTGCGGTGCGTTCCGCCCTGACTGGTCAAAAGATTCCGGCTTCGGCTGCCGCGGACTTGGAGAAGGAACTGGTTCAGATGACCGGATTCCCTCAGGGACCACCCTCCAAGCTGCATTGAACCGCCGCGCGAAAAAGGTCTCTGAACTTTTCAGATGTTCTTGCCACGAATCGAGTCCGAGTCCCCGCGCTAGCGCTCCTGGCCAGGCGGAATCGAGGCAAGCGATAGGGAGTCACACGTGGTTGCGAAACTTGCCGGATGGGCGAAACGAGCTGGCGAGAAAAGCCTTCACCTCCATCGCCTCGACATCGGTCCCCGTCTGACCCTCGGCTTTCTCCTTATCATCCTCGCCATGTTGTTGGGAAACGCTGTCTTGCTTTGGCAATTCTATCAGGCTCGCCTGCAGGCCGAGCGCCTGGCCGGTGTCGACCAGGAGTTGATCGTCGTTTTGCAATCGCATACCAATCTGATGACCTTTTACGAGCGGCTGGATCTGCTCGCAGATTCCGAAAACACTTCCGAACTCGTGACGCAAGCCGAACTTCTTCGCCAGGACCTTCTAGAGGACACCCGGCGTAGCACCAGCGTCCTCAGCCGCTTGCCCCGGAAGTGCAGTTGGACCCCACCGTGCTGCCTACCTTGGAGGCCATTCAGGACGAGCTACCGGCGGAGCTCGCGGCCGTCTCCGACTTGGCCAAATCGAAAGACTGGCAGGCCGTTCGTTTGCGTTTGGCCAACCAAGTCCGGCCTCTCGAATCAAGGACTTCGGCGCTGGTTGACAGCATTGATCGCGAGGTCGCCGAAAAGCGCGCGCAAGCACTCCTGAGTATTAGCCAGGCGCAGCGCCGGATTCTCCTCATCGTCCCTATCACTGGCGTGTTGACCCTGCTCTTCGCCGCCTTTCTTGGCCTGGCTATCACACGCAGTATCACTCAGCCTCTCGGACGATTGATGGAAGGCTCCAAGGCTTTGGCGGGAGGTGATTTTACTCATCGCGTGCCCGCCACGGGGAACGACGAAATCGCCCTCCTTGGAAACGTCTTCAACGACATGGTTGTGCAACTCCGTGTGCTTTACCGCGAGTTGCAGCAGAGAGAGGCCTACCTTGCGGAGGCTCAAAAGCTCAGCCATACGGGAAGCTTTGGGTGGGACATTTCGAGCGAAAAAATCTACTGGTCCGAGGAAACCTTTCGAATCTTTGAGTACGATCCGCAGATAAAGCCTTCCATCCCGCTGGTCATTGAGCGCACCCACCCGGAAGACCGGGTCTTCGTCGCGCAAACCGTGGAGCGCGCGGCAGCGGAGGAAGCCGGATTCGATTTCGAGCATCGTCTTCTGATGCCCGAGGGTTCCGTGAAATTCCTGCGGGTCGTCGCTCATCCCACCACCAGCGAAGAACCAGGCGGTCTGCTTTACGTGGGAGCGGTTACCGACATCACCGAGAGCAAGCGGGCAGAAGAAGCGCTGCGGCAAAGCGGCGAGCTGCTCACAACTCAAAGAGCGCAGCTCGATGAGCTCTTCAAACAGGCGCCGGAGGGCATTGTTCTTCTCGACGTGGACGATCGCGTCCTGCGCATCAACCCGGAATTCACCAAGATTTTCGGTTACACACCTGAGGAAGCGATGGGCCGTTACATAAACGACCTGGTTGCGCCGGAAGAACTCCGCAGCGAAGCGGAAGAGTACACGCACCGCATGATCCATGGAAAGGCGGTCAATGCGGAGACTATTCGCAGCCGCAAGGACGGCCAACGGATCCACGTTTCCTTGCTCGCCGTTCCCATCACCGTTCCGGGAGGCCAAATCGCGGAGTACGCCATTTATCGCGACCTCACACTAACCAAGTCAGTGGAAGGTGAACTGACCAAGCAGAGAGCTCACCTCAATGAGCTGTTCGAGACGGTGCCGGAAGCGATTGCGCTGGTGGATTTGAACGACGAGGTCGTTCGGGTAAACCCTGAGTTCACCAGGATGTTCGGCTATTCCCAAGCCGAAGCGATCGGACGTCCACTCAATGAACTGGTTGCCCCCGGCGAGCTTCGCGCTGAAGCGGATCTGTACACGAAACAGGTTACCAGGCGTGGCGAAACATTGAATGTCGAGACTGTTCGCGGGCGAAAGGATGGCTCGCATTTCCCCGTCTCCGTTGTCGCTGTGCCCATCTCTCTTGCCGGGAGCCAGATCGGTGAGTACGCCATCTATCGCGACATTACCGCACGAAAGCACGCCGAGGAGGCGTTGCGGCGGAGCGAGAGTTATCTGGCGGAAGCCCAGAGGCTCACGCATACCGGCAGCTGGGTCTGGGAAGTGGCGGGAAGAGACGCGCTGCATCTCTCCGACGAATGGTATCGCATTTATGGCTTCGACCCAGCAGACGGTATGCCGCGCTGGGAAGAGCGGCGGCTGCGCGCTCACCCGGAAGATCGAGACAAGTGGCAAGCGGCTATTGAAGAAGCCATCCGCGAGAAGTCCGACTACGACGTGGAGTTCCGGATCCTTCTGCCGGACGGCACCGTCAAATACATCCACACCGTTGGCCATCCAGTCTTGAACGCCGCCAGCGATTTGGTGCAGTTCATGGGCACCTCGACGGATGTTACCGAACGCAAACGCGCGGAACTGAACCTGCGTCGCAGCGAGGGCTACTTGGTGGAAGCACAGTCGTTGACCCGCAGCGGGAGTTGGGCCTGGGACGTTCGCACGCAAGATGTCTTCTGGTCGCTCGAGATGTTTCGCATTTTCGGTTACGATCCCGAGACAGTTAAGCCGACACTCGCCCATTTTCTCGAAAGAGTGCATCCCGAAGATCGCGCATCCGTTGCGGAGAGAGCAAAGAACGAGCTCGCGCAAAAAGTCAGCAAAGATTCAGAAGGGGATTATCGCATCATCCTCCCGGATGGCACGACCAAGCATCTCCACTCCATCGCTCACCCCGTCATGAATGAATCGGGCGAGGTCACCGAAGTCTATGGCACCACTATGGACGTCACCGGGCAATACGAATCCAGGGTGGCTCTGGAAACGGCGTTTGAGCAAATCAAGGAATTACGGGATCAGCTCTACAAAGAAAATATCGCTCTGCGCGAGGAAGTCGACAAGGTCTCCATGTTCGAGGAGATCGTCGGCTCTTCCGAACCTCTCCGCCGCGTCCTCCTTCAGGTCGCAAAGGTAGCTGCGACGGATTCCACCGTTCTCATCCTGGGAGAGACCGGCACGGGAAAAGAGATGATCGCTCGCGCCATCCATCGCCGTTCCAAGCGGGCAAATCGCGCCTTTATCCGTGTGAACTGTGCGGCGATTCCTCCGACACTCATCGCTTCCGAGCTCTTTGGTCATGAAAAGGGGGCCTTTACCGGAGCTTCCCAGCGGCGCTTGGGCCGTTTTGAGATGGCCGATGGCGGCACCATCTTTCTTGACGAGATTGGTGAGTTGCCTGCCGAGACGCAGAGCGCCCTTCTTCGCGTTCTTCAGGAACGAGAGTTTGAGCGCGTGGGAGGCAGCCAGTCCGTCTCTGTCGATGCCAGGGTGCTCTCCGCCACAAACCGCAACTTGCGTGCCGCTGTCGACGCAGGCATATTCCGCCAAGATCTTTTTTACCGGCTCAATGTGTTTCCCATCCAGATGCCTTCTTTGCGCGAGCGCGCCGACGATATCCCGCTGCTGGTTGAGTATCTGATCGACCGATACGCGAAAAAGGCTGGCAAAAAGATCCGAAAAATCGATAAGAACACTCTGGCGCTCTTTCAGGAGTACAACTGGCCCGGAAACATTCGCGAACTGCAAAATGTGGTGGAACGAGCCGTCGTCTTGTGCGACAGCGAGACCTTTTCCGTTGATGCCACATGGCTTAAGCGAGAAATTCCCCCGGAGTCGTCCCGCCTGGGCGCGCTTGCCAGAGGACTTGGCCGCCTGGATGAGAGCAAGGAAAGGGAACTGATCGAAGCTGCTTTGACGGAAACCGCTGGCCGGGTTTCCGGCCCCACCGGGGCGGCAGCACTCCTTGGGGTTCCTAGGCAGACGCTCGAATCCAAGATTGCCAACTTGGGTATCAACAAGCACCGGTTCAAGTCGGTCTAGCCCAAGGAGAAATATCCTCAAGTATTTAACCGCATGGTTAGATACAAAGGATCCTTTTTCCCTCCTGCCCACTCGCTTGCGGATACTAGTGCCTCTTCTCCCCTGGATGTTCTGATGCTGACTGTCAGCAAGACTGCCTGAAAATTGCTGAAAATCGGCAATTGCCGAAATTGGGCGTGAAAATTAATACTTAAACTGTTTGTTTTCAGCGATTTAAATAAGGTCTGCGGATTGCACTTACATACTGCACGGAAAGAGCAGCATGACACTCAGAATCGAACGAATTTCCGAAGGCGGAATGACCACTGTTCGTGTCAGCGGGCGAATTGGAGCGGAGCATCTCTTGGAGCTCGAGGGAGAGGTCGAGGGTAAGGGAGCGGGTACGGTGCTTGACTTGGAGCACGTGACGCTGGTGGATGTGGAAGGGATTCGCTTTCTGAGCCAATGCGAGGCCAGGGGGATCGAGATTGTGCGCTGCTCACCCTATATTCGTGAATGGATTGCAAGAGAACGGCGGAAATAGCCGAAAATTGGGGGATGAAATGGCTTGTCAACGCTTGGTTGTCTATTCGGAAGAAAACCTGATTAGCGAAAATGCTGCCTTTCGGGGCGAATGCGAGGGGCTGGACGATAAGCGTCTCGTGGGGGCCGCTAAGCAAGGGCAAAGCGTGGCGTTCGATGTGTTATGCCAGCGTCTTGCCCCGAGGATTCTGCGATCCCTGTTTCGCATAACCAAGAACCGGGAAGACGCGGAAGACGCGCTGCAAGACTCTTTTTTGAGCGCCTTCATTCACATCAGCGAATTTGACGGCCGGTCTGCGTTCTCCACGTGGCTGACTCGCATCGCGATCAATTCCGCACTGATGATCTTGCGCAAGAAGCGCACGTCCCGTGAGATATCGTTGGATGGGACTACAGATTCCGACAGCAAGTCGGTGCCATGGGAGATGCCGGATCACGCGCCGAACCCCGAGAAGCGATACGCCCAGAGTGAACGCGAAAGTATACTTCGCGGTGCGATCGGCACCTTACGGCCAACGATCCGAAAGGTCATCGAACTCCAACAACTGCAAGAGCGCTCGATGAAGGAAACGGCGGACCTAATTGGGATCTCCGTCCCGGCGGCCAAGGCCCGATTGTTCCATGCGAAAGTCGCCCTGCGGAAAGCGCCCAGGCTCAAATGCATCAAATCGGGCCGCGCCAAACATTCTCATCTGCCTTTTATTGTTTATTCAAGGCCGGCCACCAGCCGCAGGGCGATGAGCGCAGTCTAAACTTCAACAGAAGCTGATTAACGCAGCCTCCTTTGGCTTTGGAGAAGGTGGTTGCGAAACACAAAGACTCGCAAGTACAAGCCAGAAAGTGAGAAGTTCCATGAGCCCAATGCGAGTAGTTTTTAGAGGCGCCCTGTCCATCAGCCTCCTCTTCTTCCTGACAACCTGCATTACGCTCTCGGCGCGGAACGAAGAAAATCACATCCGCAATATTGTTATGGTTCATGGAGCCTGGGCGGATGGATCGGGTTGGAAGGGTGTCTACGACATTCTCGTTAAGGACGGCTATACCGTGAGCATCGTTCAAGAGCCGGAGACATCCTTTAAAGAAGATGTTGCGGCCACGAAACGCGTCCTGTCTCAACAAGAAGGACCGTGCATTCTTGTTGCCCACAGCTACGGGGGAGCCGTAATTACCGAGGCCGGGACGGATCCGTCGGTCGCGGGGTTGGTTTATATCGCGGCCCACATGCCAGATGCTGGCGAGAATGAGGCTGACGATGGCAAGCGCTTCCCGAGCGATCTGAGCAAGTCCGGCGCGATTAAGAGGACGGCAGACGGCTTCACATATATCGACCCCGCGCAGTTTCACGACTATTTCGCGGCCGATCTGATCGCTGAGCAGGCCGCACTCATGGCTCGCTCACAGGTCTTGAACCTGGCAGACAATTTCAAGGCAGTCATCACTACGCCAGCGTGGCGCAGCAAGCCGAGCTGGATGCTGGTGGCGGGCGCGGATCGAACGATCAACCCGGAGCTGGAGCGCTGGTATGCCGCTCGTGCCAAGAGCCACACGGTCGAGGTGGCAGGCGCGAGCCATTCGGTCTATATTTCCAGGCCGAAGGAAGTCGCTGCTTTGATCGAAGAAGCGGCATCGCGCCCTCGCTAATTGAAAACTTGATCGAGCAGACGGAGCGCCGGACCTGGTTTCTCTGGGAAATCGTGAGCGAGCTGTAGCAGTCCCAGGAACAGCCTTCAGTTTTGCAAATGGATTCGCGGCGGGCGCAGAAAGTTGGAGGCCAGGAAGTAGTACTGATGCTTTTTTGCCTTCGAGGCGGAACTTCTCGCCCCGTGATTTCCGCATATTCGAGAGGTCCTTTATGGCGCCAACTCCAGACAACGGGATGCATCACATTCCTAGCCCCTACGCGGTTCCTGACACTATTAGGAGAATCGAATCCGTTCTGCAGGAGAAGGGGCTGACGATTTTCTGCCGCGTGGATCACAGCGGGGAAGCCGAAAAGGCCGGCTTGAGTATGAACCCTACGCAGCTCATCCTTTTCGGAAGCCCGAAGGCAGGGACGCCGGTAATGGTAGCTTCGCCGACGATTGCGATCGATCTGCCGCTGAAAGCCCTAGTCTGGCAAGACGCTGGCGGCAAAGTGTGGGTCTCGTACAACAGCCCCGAATATCTGCAGCAGCGGCATAGCGTTCCTGCCGAGTTGGTGAAAAACATCAGTGGGGCTGGGACTCTTCTGCAATTGGCCGTAAAATAGGCGCGTCTCCGAGCGGCCCGAGGGCGGGGCCAGCTTTTGAAAATCTATGCCTGAATCTTCAGTGAAGGATTCGCAGCGGCCAACTGGCAGCAATCCCAATCTTGCTCGCGATCATCTCGCCAACGAGCGAACCTTTTTAGCGTGGGTGCGCACGGGCGTCGCCGGCGTCGCCTTTGGGTTTGCGATTGGGCGGTTCGCCGTGGCCATCCGGCAGTGGATGCAGATTCAGGGGCGGGTTGCGGCATCGTCCGGGCTTTCTGTTTGGTTCGGGACGGCCACAATGATCGCGGGAGTGCTGGTTTGCGTGATGGGGCTAATTCGCTACCGGCGCACAAGGGCGCAAATTGATTCGGGAAATTTTCAGCCCGCGGGTTTCATCATCGATCTTGTCGGAATTGTGACGGCGTTGTTTGGACTAGCTCTCGCGGCGTATCTCATTTACATCGAACTGCACTTCTAGCGGGAGTGGCCGGGGCAAGCCCCGCCCCTACAAGTCTATTTGCGAACTTTTGAGGACGAGACGTTTTTTGAGTACTTTCGGAGACAATACGTCAGGTTAAAGGCGACAGATCAGAAGTTCCCGCTCGTAAACCATTTCTTTCGGCAGATGGTCGTGAAGGCCGATAAACAACTCTTCGTGCTCGATGACCTCTTTGCGCCAGGCTTCGCGGTCGAATTTTTGGAGCTCCTCAAATTTTTCCTTGGGAAGATCCATGCCGTTCCATTCCATGTCTTCGTAGCGCGGCATCCAGCCGATGGGCGTTTCGCGAGCCAAAGCCCGGCCTTTGGTACGGTCCACAATCCATTTCAGGACGCGCATATTTTCGCCGAAGCCGGGCCACATGAACTTTCCGTCGGCATCTTTGCGGAACCAGTTCACGTGGAAAATCCTAGGCGTTAGCGTGAGCGAGCGCTGCATCTTGATCCAGTGCCGGAAGTAGTCGCCCATGTGATAGCCGCAGAAGGGAAGCATCGCCATGGGATCGCGCCGCACCTTTCCTACCGCCCCTGCCGCTGCCGCGGTGGTTTCCGAGCCCATCGTCGCGCCGATATAAACGCCGGAGCTCCAATTAAATGCCTGGAAAACGAGCGGCATGGTGGTGGCGCGGCGGCCGCCAAAAATAATGGCGCTGATCGGGACGCCGCTGGGATCTTCCCACGCGGGATCGATGGTGGGGCACTGCGAAGCAGGAGCGGTGAAGCGGGCGTTGGGATGCGCGGCTTTTGCGCCGGTTGCTTTCGCGATTTCCGGAGTCCACTTCTTGCCTTTCCAATCGAGACATTCGGCTGGCGGCGCGTCCGTCATGCCTTCCCACCAGACGCCGCCGTCGGGAGTAAGCGCGACATTGGTGAAAATGGAGTTTTTGCGCAAGCGTGGCCATCGCGTTGCGGTTTGTCTTTACGGAAGTGCCCGGCGCCACGCCGAAAAAACCCGCTTCCGGATTGATGGCCCGGAGCAGGCCGCGTTCATCGGGGCGAATCCAGGCGATATCGTCGCCGACCGTCCAAACTTTCCAGCCTTCGAACCTTTTGGCGGAATCAGCATGGCGAAATTCGTTTTGCCGCACGCGCTGGGAAACGCCGCGGCCACGTAGGTTTTTTCGCCAGCGGGATTTTCCACGCCAAGAATCAGCATGTGCTCGGCCATCCAGCCTTCGTCGCGCGCGATGTTGGAGGCGATGCGCAGCCCGAAACATTTTTTGCCCAGCAGCGCGTTGCCGCCATAGCCCGAGCCGTAGGACCAGATTTCGCGCGTCTCCGGAAAATGGACGATGTACTTTTCTTTGTTGCAGGGCCAGGGCACATCTTTCTGGCCGGGCGCGAGCGGCGCGCCCACGGAATGCATGCACGGGACGACGCGCGGGATCGCCCTTATCGATTTGCTGAAACACGGGCAACCCGATGCGCGCCATGATGCGCATATTCACGACCACGTAGGGCGAATCGGTGAGTTGCACGCCGATCTGCGACATCGGCGAGCCGAACGGGCCCATGCTGAAGGGCAGCACATACATGGTGCGGCCGCGCATCGCGCCGTTGAAGAGGCTCTTCAGCTTTTTGCGCATCTCGTAGGGATTTTCCCAATTGTTGGTGGGGCCGGCGCCGTCTTTGGAAAGCGAGCAAATGAAGGTGCGGTCTTCGACGCGAGCGACGTCGTTGGCGTCCGAGCGGGCGTAATAGCAACCGGGCCAAAGTTTTTCGTTGAGCTTGATGAACGTTCCGCGCCGCGACCATCTCGCGCCGCAAGGCGTCGTTTTCTTCCTGCGAGCCATCCACCCAATGGATGGCCGCCGGCTTTGCGAGCTCCGCCATTTTTTCCACCCAGCGGAGCAAATGTTCATTCTTGCTGAGCGGCACCGCCGGATTCCGGCCAGGCATGCGTGCGACGTCCTTCACCACGACTTTGTGCATGAAAATAAACAATCTCCAGCATCAACTTTACTAGGAGTGCCGGGCAAAGTGAAATGATTCGGCCACTTCGAGGTGCTTTCAGCGCCTGCGGTTTCTAGACGGCTTCAGCGGGGTTTGTTTCGGCGCGTACGTCACGGTGTAGGAAGTAATTGATGGCAGGGGTAAAAACTAACGATAAAACCATGGAACTGAGCAAGCCGCCGATCACGGTGATCGCAAGGGGCTGCAACATTTGGGAGCCCGCGCCGATGGCCAGCGCGAGCGGCAGCATTCCGGCGACGGTGGCAAGCGCGGTCATGGCGATAGGGCGTAACCGGCGCCGGCCGGCTTGCAGCATCGCCTCCGCCGAAGAAAATCCCAGTCCGCGGAAGCGCTGTTCGGCGTCGAGCAGCAAGATGCCGTTTTTCGCGACAATCCCGATCACCATAATCATGCCCATGAAGGAGGCGACGTTGAAGCTCGTGCGTGTAACGAGCAAAGCCACAAATCCGCCGAACGTAGAGAGCAGCGCTGAGGCAAGAATCGCAACGGGCGCGGAGAACGTTCTAAACTCGAAAAGGAGCACGACAAAAAGGAGAGCCAGCGCCAGAAAGAGCACCATCAGCAGATCACGGAACGATTTTTGCTGCTCCTGGTATTGCCCGCCATACTCGACGCGGATGGACGAAGGCAAGTGAAGTGCCGCAATTGTCTTCTGGACGGCCTCAATCCCTTTTCCAAGGTCCACGCCCTCAAGGCGAGCCGTGACCTCGACTAACCTCTGCAAGTTCTCTCTGCGGATTTCTGTCTCGCCCGGATCCGTTGTGAGTGTGGCGAGGGAGCCGAGGGTAGCGGTTCGATTTGTCGAGCTGACGATCAGCGTGTTGCTCAATTGCTCGAGAGAAGCCCGGTCGCGTTCCGGGAAACGCACGCGAATAGGATAGGCTCGATCGTTCAAAACGACAGGCGTAGCCGCCGGTTCGCCTTCCAGAAGTGCGGCGGCGTCCGTACTTACTTCCTCGACGGTAAAACCGGCACGCGCGGCAGTCGTTGGATTGATCTGGAACGTAGCGGCTGGCCCGCTGACCGTATTTTCAATCCCGTCGAGAACGTCGACGACGCCATGGATTTTCTGGATCGCATCAGCTACTTCAGGCGCGGTCTTAAGCAGCAACGGCGCGTCCTGCGAGTACATCTTAATGACCACGGGCTCCGGCTCGTTCGAGAGGTCCCCAATCATGTCCTGAAGCACTTGGACGAATTCGATGTCGGCGGCGGGTTCGCTTTCCTTAATCTGTCCGCGCACGTCGTCGATGACCTCGTCGATCCCACGCTTGCGGTCGCGCTTCAAGCGCACGGTGAAGTCCCCGCGATTGGCTTCCGTCACGGCAGCCAACCCCAGTTGCAGGCCAGTGCGGCGCGATGTGTTTTCGACTTCTGGCGTCTCGTGAAGAATCTTTTCGATGTGCCGGAGGATGCGATCTGACTCCGCCAAGGAACTTCCCGGCGGCGTGTAGTAGTCGAGAATGAATCCGCCTTCATCCATTTCCGGCAAAAGATCCCTGCCCAAAAAGCTGAAGGCCACGTAAGTCAGCAGAACAATGGCCAAAGAACTGACAATCAGCAGGACGGGGTGTTGGATCACGCTTTTCATGCAACGTCCGTAAAAATTGACCAGGCGGCCGAAGTACCCGCTAATATGCGCTTCCTCCGCTGCCATGAGCGCACCGGCGTCGAGCGACTGCGGCGCCGCTTCCGCAGCGTGCGACAAGTCCGTGGCCGCGCTTTTCCGGCGCACAAAATACTGGCTCAGAGTCGGCGTCCAGGCGAGGGCGAGCAATAACGAGCACGACAGCGAAACCGTCATCGTGATGGCGAGCGCGCGGAAGAAACTTCCAGTGACTCCTGTGATGGACACCAAGGGCAGAAAGACCACAATCGGCGTGATCGTTGAGCCGATCAGCGGCACCGTCATTTCCCGGAGAGCGCTCTGGATGGCCCGCGCGCGCCCTTCGCCCGCATCGCGATGCAATACGATATTTTCAAGGACGACGATGGCGTCGTCGATCACCAGGCCAACTGCGGCCGCCAGCCCGCCCAAGGTCATCAGATTAAAACTTTGTCCCGTGATCCTGAGCACGATAAACGTGAGCAGCAAGGTAGCAGGAATCACGAGGCCCGCGACGAGCGACGTTCCCCAATCGCGCAGAAATAGAACGAGAATCGCGCGAGGAAAGAATCAAGCCGAGGAGTACAGCGTCACGGACGCTGGCGATGGAGTCGTGAACAATTGTCGACTGATCGTAAAAAGGTTCGAGGTGTACGCCGGGAGGCAATGTCGCCGCCAGTTCCTGAATTTGCGCGTGCACTTCGTCGGCCACCACAAGGGTGTTGCTTTCGGGCTGTCGATTGATGCTGAGCAGGACCGCCGACTTCCCGTTCGCCGTGACGATGGTGTACACAGGCGCGACAGAAGGCCCCACGGTCGCGACGTCTCCTATCCGAATGGGCACTCCAGCCGTTGTATTCTTGACCACGATCTTGCCAATTTGTTCCGGCGTGCGGACTTGGCCGCTGACGAGGCCAAGCACAAGTTGATGATCGTGTTCCAGCAGACCAGGTGAATCGATCACGTTGGTTCGGCGAATGGCCTCGAGCAAATCCGTAACCGTAACTCCTGTCGAGAGCAAACGCGCCGGATCCGGCGAAACCTGAAACTCCGGCACGCGCCCGCCCTGGATCAAAACGGAAGCAACGCCGTCCAGACGGTTGACGCGCGGCTTGATGTCGTAGGTAGCGATCTCCCAAAGCTTGTCTTGCGAAATCGCATCCGAGGTAAGGCTGTAGCCAAGAATAGGAAAGCTGGCAAACGTAAGACGATGCGTCTCGAGCTTGGCGGTTGACGGCAATTCGCCCTGCAGGCGCGCAACGACGGCGTCGACACGCTGGAGAGTCAGGATCATGTCGCTGTTCCAGTCGAAAAACAGATCGACCTCGGCGGAACCGCGGCTGGTGATGGAGACGACGCGCTGCAAACCGGGCACGCTGTTCACCGATTCTTCGATGGGGCGCGTGATGGTCACCAGCATTTGGTCGATGGGCATGACGCCGTTGTCGACGCCGATGACGATCCGCGGAAAATCCGTATTGGGGAAAACGGAAACGGGAATGCTAAAAGCAAGAAACGCGCCGACCAGCGCGAGACTGATGACCAGAAATAAGATGGGGCGCGACAATCGCTCAAACCACGGCGCTGTGCTGACGCCGGGCACACTCGAACCGAAACCCGCGGAAAAGGCCATGTCCCTTAGTCCTTGGCCTTTTCCGCGGGCTTCGCTTTGTCGTCTGCCTTCTTCTCCGAATCATCGGCGGCGCCCGCCTCTTTTTCCGCGGGAGCCGGCGCTTCGATCTTAATCTGCGTTTTGTCCGGAAGCGCGTAGCCTCCAGACGTGATGACGGCGTCCCCTTCTTTCAGGCCGCTGAGAATCTGGACATCCGTTGCACTTTTTATGCCGGTCTCCACCGGCGAAACGTGCGCTTTTTGATCGGCGCCAGCGACGAGCACAAAGCTCGTTCCATCCGGGTTCTTGAAAACGGCGGAGGCTGGAACGGCGAGCGCGTCCTTGGCAGTCGCTGCGACGATTTGCAGTTGCACGGTCATTCCCGGTTTCAGCGCAGACCCTGGATTCGTTGTTTCGACCCACACTTCGATGGTTGTGCTTCCTGGATCGAGCGCGGGGCTCACCAAACTCACGCGGCCTTTCACTTTTTCATCCACCCCGGGAAGCTGCAGCTCCGCGGGCTGGCCCACCTTGAGCGCGACGGCCTCCGTCTCCGCAATGTGAGCCTTGGCGATCAGCTTCGAAAGATCCATCACCGTGAGGAGCGGCTGATTCGCCGCCGCGAGCTCGCCGGGATATTGCGGCCGCTCCGTGACAACGCCATCGATCGGGCTCCTGATCTCGGAATAGCTGAGAAGCGCTTGCGCGCCGAGAAATTTTCCTTTGGCGGCGGCCAGTTGTCCGCTCGCGGATTTCAGAGCTTGCTCTCGGCCGATCCTGTGCAGGTCGTCGAGTTGCTTCTGCGCCTGTTCATACTGGCTGCGCGCCTGCATCAGGGCGACTTGCGCCGAATCGAAATCTCGCCGGGGTATTCCGCCCTGTTCAAAGAGTTCCTTGCGGCTCTTGTAGACCTGCTGCTGCGCATCGAGCACGCTTTTTGCCGCCGCCGTGTCCAACTCCGCTTTCTGAATTTGCTCGGGCAGGCTTGCGCCAGTTGTAGTGGCGTAGCCCGCTTGCGCCTGCTCGAATTCGCCCTTGCTCTGCTCGGCCGCCGCGGAAAGGTCGGCGTTCTCCAAAACGGCGAGCAACTCCCCTTTGTGGACATGGCTGCCGCGCTGCACCAGAAAAGTTTTGATCGTGGACGTGATTTTCGGCGTGAGAACCGCCTGCTGCAAAGGGAAAACTACGGCGTCAGCAGAAATCGTTCTAGAAATCGTGCTTCGGTGCGCCGCAGTCGTCTGCACCGAAACAACGGGATCTTTGGCTTTTTCTTCCGATCCACATCCCCCGGCAGCGCAAACGATCACGCACAACGCAGCGCGTGCGAGAACGCTTCTCCGTCCGCCGCATAAATATCCGGTTCTCATGGCGTGGTCAGGGCTCCCGTCAGTGTCTGCAGATTCGCCAGCGCCACGCGATAACGCACCGCTCCGTCCTGATAGTTTGTGTTCGCCTGGGCGAATGAATTCTGTGCATCGACGACTTCCAGCACGGTCGTTTCTCCTCCCTGGTAACGAAGCGTCGCCAGCCGCAGGCTCTCCGAAGCTAACTCCGCGGATCGCTGCAAACCCGCCAATTCGTTCAGCGCCGTTTCCGCTTCACTATATAAAGAGCGCATCTCCGCGAGCAGCTTGCGTTGCGCCAAGGAAAGCTCACGCTGTGCTTGCGCTCGCCGAAGCTCAGCTTGTTTCACGCGGCTCTGCGTGGCGCCCCAGTTCCAGATAGGAATGTTCAAGGTTGCGGACGCCGATGAGCCCAGGTTGTGGATTTTCTGGTCGTCGATCACGCTGTTTGTCGCAAACCGGGCCGAATCGATTCCGTAGAAGTAGTCGAGCCCCAGGGACGGCAAGTAGCCGGCCCGAGCATCCGTGACCTCATGTCCTGCTTGTTGCACTCCCGCCAACGCCGCTCGCAATTCCGGGTTGTCCCTTGCTCCTTGTTGCTGAACTTCCTCGATGCTCGGCAGTGGAACGCTGGCATGCAGGTCGTCGCTGATGTCGAAGTTCTCATTGAAGTCGGGGAAGATCAGAACAGCCAAATCCAGCTTGGCGTTTAGTATTTCGAGTTGAGCTTCCTGCAAGAGCCGGCGGCGGTCCTGGAGCTGCAATTCGGCTCGAATGACATCGGAATGTGCCACTTCACCGCCTTTTTCCAGCGCTTGCGTGAGTTTGAAAAAATCTTCTCCTTTCGAAGCCCCTTTTTGCGCAATTTCCAGCTTGCTCTGTGCGGCGGCTACGCGGAAGTAGTCCTGCACAACCGTCACGACCAGTCCACGCGAAGCAATCTCGGCGCGCGCCCTCGCGAGGGCCGCGGCGGCTGTCGCGCGTCTGTAATTCGACACTCCCGCCAGATCGATCACTTCATGCACATTTCCCTGGCTGATATATTCGTGAACGGAATTGTTTGCGATGTAGCGAACGCCGCCCGCTCCGTTGCCCTGCGTATAGAGCACTTGATTGTTGTACGCCGCGGACGGAAGCAGGGCATCACGCGCTTGTTTTCGGTCTTCCGCGGCGATGGCGGCATCCGTTGCGGCGGCTTGAAATTCCACGCTGTTCTTTCGTGCGCGAGCAAGAGCGTCTTGCAGCGTCAGCCGTAAACTAGAAACAGCTTGGTCTGAGCCCTGCCCTGCCCCCTGCCCTAAGTTGGATGGCGGGTTGGACTGTACAACCTTCGCCGTCGGATTTTCCGGCTGCTGGCTCGCTCCCAGAAAAGGGAACAAAGCAATCGCAGCAATCGCGAAAAGCGTTGATTTTGTCCAAGGATACCGGGTGCTCACAGGCTTTCTCTCGCGCGGTCGGGGTCCTTCACGTGCCGCTAATGCGAATGTAGCGGCCCTGAGATAAACAGACGATTAATCTGACCCCACAGAGTTAATGCCCCGCTTCGGCAAATACACTGCGAAGTGGCTGCCTGTCGCGTCAGAGCGGACCAGTTCTAGCCGGCCGTTGTGCGCCTGCGCAATCCAAAGAGCGATGGAGAGCCCCAGTCCTGCTCCGCCCTCGCGGCCCATGCGCGAGCGTGCGGGGTCGGCACGGAAGAATCGCTCAAAAATGCGAGAGTGCAGTTCAGGCGGGATTCCCGGGCCCGTGTCGGTGACGTGTATCTCCGATCCCTCCGTCGCGGCGCGGCAAGAGATATCCACGCGGCCGCCATCTGCGGTGTACTTGATCGCGTTGTCCAGGAGATTGAGGATCATGCGGCGCAAAAGCGCACGGTCCCCGCGAACGAGGCATTCCGAAGACGCCTCTGCATTCAATGTGATGCTTTTTTCGCGCGCCAATGTCCTCGCCGAATGCGCGCACTCGGCCACCACTTCCTCCAGATATACGTCTTCTGGTGAGAGAGGGTATTGCCCGGAGTCCGCGCGTGTCAGCGTAAATAGATCTTCCACAATTTTAATCAGCCGCGAGGTTTCGTCGTGCAGAATCCCCAGCGATTCGAGATAGTCCGCCGCGCTCCGGCCCTGCTGCGACATCGCCACTTCGGCTTCTCCGCGCAGAATGGCCAGCGGGGTGCGCAGTTCGTGCGAGGCATCCGCGATGAAGCGCCGCTGGCGTTCGAAGGACTGGTCCAGCCGATTCAGCAGATCGTTAAAAATGGTCGCCAGCTGTCCGAGTTCGTCGTTGGCATTCATTACCGGAAGGCGCTCGTGAAGATTCGTAGCTCCGATGCGCCGCGCGCGCGCTCCCATCTCGACAACCGGCGCCAAACTTTTTCTAGCTAGGAAATACCCGCCCGTCCCCGCGAGCAGCAGGCCAACAAGAATCATCCACGCAAAGGTCAGACGTATCGTTTCCAGCATTTCGTTCTGTGCGTGCAGCGAATGGAGAACGATCAGCATGTAGTCTTGCCCGCTCGCCTTGAACCCGTGCGCATAGGCTCGGAATCGCGAGTGCTCTCCGCGGAGTGTTTCCAGTTTGGTTTCGCCGCTCGCTTCCTTTTTCGCAAAACGCTGAAACTCGCCGGAGCTAAGCAGCCGGGCAATCGAACTCTCAGCTCTTGCGCTGGAGCCGGATCTCTCGCTGGAAGTAGCCACGACCTCTCCAGCCGGACCTAGCACTACAAACGTGTCGCTGTTGGATCGATGCTCGACCATGGACTGCTGGACAGCCACCAATATTGGGGAAGCTTGCGTGCTTACTGCATCTCCAAGCTCCGCTTGGAACGTCACTAGAAACGAGTCCGCCAACACCGCCAAGTCGCTGTCGGTCCGCTGCATCGACGTCTTTTGCACGATCAGGTAGGTCGTCGCGCAGACCAGCACCAACACCACAGCGAGAACCGCCGAATACCACACAGTCAGGCGCACTCGTACGGAATCAAGCATGTTTCTTGCGATCCGGGACGCTCGTCTTGCCCGGTGCCCCTGCCGACGGGCCGCGACCGCTGCCTTCCGCATCTTCCCCGGACTGCAAAATATATCCAGCCCCTCGGCGCGTCTGTAACAGCCCAGCGTTTCCATCCGGATCAATCTTCCGGCGCAGACGGTTGATATAGACCTCGATCAAGTTTGAAAACGGATCGAAGGTCTCATCCCAGACGTGCTCCGCAATGTCCGCTCTGCTGACCACGCGCCCTGCGTTGCGAACCAGGTATTCCAGCAGCGCATATTCCTTATGCGTCAGCGATATCGCATGGCCACCGAGTGCCGCGCTTTGCGCCGCCGTATCCAGCACCAGATCTCCGACGCTAAGGCGGGGTGGATGCAACTCCGTTGACCGCCGTAGCAGGGCACGAAGCCGCGCCAGCAGTTCACGAAACTCAAAAGGTTTAGTCAGGTAGTCATCGGCGCCACTATCGAGTCCACTGACGCGGTCCTCGACCGCATCCCGGGCCGTAAGCATCAGTATCGGCATGCGGCGCCCGGCTTTGCGCAGCTTGCGGCACACTTCGAAACCGTCGGTTGCCGGAATCATTACGTCCAGTATGATCAGGTCGTACTCGTTGATGTCCGCTTGATAGAGCGCCTCTTCGCCGGTGACCGCGGCGTCGACCGCGTACGCCTGCTCGCGCAGTCCTTTCACCACAAACCGGCGCACGCCCGGATCGTCTTCAACCAGCAAAATCCTCATGGCTGCATAATACGTGAAAGCGTGCCAAGGAGTGCACTCTTCGCTGCTTGGCCGCAAAACTTGCCGCTGATTTGAAAGAATGGATTCGCTGCGAGGCCAAAAGACAAATCTCCGACGCCGTTCCCGTTAGATTGTTTTGTCTTTCGAATAGCAGATCTTCTCAAGATTGCATTCCACGCATTTCGGTTTCCGTGCAACGCATACGCGCCGCCCGTGCCAGATAATTTGGTGCGAAAAACGGATCCACTTTTCTTTTGGAATCACCTGCATCAAGTCCTGTTCGATCTTCTTGGGGTCCTCATTCCGCGTTAAATCCAGGCGGTTCGAGATGCGAATAACGTGCGTGTCCACAACGATCCCGCTGGCAATGCCGAACGCCGTGCCCAGGACCACGTTCGCCGTCTTTCGCGCTGCGCCGGGCAGCGTCAGCATCTCCTCCATCGTGCGCGGCACCTGCCCGCCGAACTTCTCGAGGATGGCCTTGCTCGCCCCCATGATGGATTTCGTCTTGTTTCGGAAAAAGCCCGTCGGACGGACGTCCTGCTCCAACTCCGAGGGATTAGCGTGCGCGAATGCCTCCGGCGTCGGATATTTTTTATAGAGAGATTCAGTTACCTGATTCACGCGCACATCCGTACACTGAGCCGAAAGAATCGTCGAAATCAGCAACTGAAACGCATTGTCATGCTTTAGTTCGCAAGTCGCGCCCGGATAGGCCTCGTCCAACTTGTCTAGAATCGCCGCCACGCGCTTCGGGTTAGTCCCCGCCGCCGCGGTTTGTGAGGTTTTCGCACTCTTCGTCAGTCCCGGTGCTTTCACCCTGTCCATCTTCTTAGGGGCAGCCTTCGTTTTTTTCTTGATTTTCTTTGTAGGCATGACGCGCAAGAATAGCACACGGTAGGACAGCCATTCCTGGCTGTCTCCGTCTTCCCAGCACAGCGCAAGTTGCCATAGTAGGGGCGCAGCATGCTGCAAGCTTGTCCAAATTAGGTTTTGGGTCGCCGACAATTTGGACAGCCTGAGCCTCTACAGAACGACATGGGGCCTTAAGATTTGGTCGAAAGGCTCTGAAATCAACTGTTTTCAGTGGTTTCGGTTGGTCTCAGGGTCTGACTACGGTCAGATCGCAATTTGGACAGCACTGGAACGGAGGGACAAACCTCAATTCGGATTCAGTGCCAGTATGATTGAAAACACAGGGCTTAACCCGTCCAACGGGGACGCTTTAAGCTTAATTTGGGCAGCCTTGCAGCATGCTGCGCCCCTACCACCCCCGCAATCCTCCAAGCAATTTCCGAAACGCCTTCCCTCGGTGGCTGATCCGATTTTTGTCTTCCCGCGGAATCTCGGCCAACGTTTTTCCCAGAGCAGGGAAGTAAAACACTGGATCATACCCAAAGCCGCCAATCCCGCGCGGCGTCTCCAAAATCTCTCCATCCACACGCGCCGTCACAATCGCGATGGCCCGCCCCTGCCGCGCCAATGCAATCGCGCACACAAAGTACGCCGATCGCTCCGCATCCGTCTTTCCACGAAGTTCTCCCAGCAATTTCTCAATCCGCTGCGCGTTCGTGGCGCTCGGCCCCGCATAGCGCGCCGAGTGCACTCCCGGCGCTCCTCCCAAAGCGGGTACTACCAGTCCGGAATCGTCCGCAAACACAAGCCCTTCGCCAAGTCGCGAATAATGTAGCGCTTTTCCCGCGGCATTCTCCGCGAAGGTCGGTGCATCCTCTTCAAACGGCGGCAGGGAATCGAATCCAGGCAATAATTCAATTTCAGCTGGCAGCGCCGGCGCCTCGCTCACACGCGACGCGGCCAGCGCTCGAAACTCTCCAAGTTTTCCAGGATTAGAGGACGCCAGAAACAATGTAACCCGCGCCTGCATCAACGCGCGCGCGCACTATATTTAACAGGCAGCACCGCGCGTTGTTCGTCTGTCAGCCGGCGAATCCCAGCCGCCGCCAAGGCAAGCAGGTCCTGCATCTCGCTCCCGCTAAAGGGCCGTCCCTCGGCGGTAGCCTGAATCTCAACAAAGTGCCCGCTGCCCGTCATCACCACATTCATATCTACTTCCGCGCGCGAGTCTTCTTCGTACGCCAAATCCAGCAGCGCCGCGTCATCCACAATCCCCACACTCGTCGCAGCAACGCTATCGATCAGCGGCGAACGCTTGAGCATCCCCGCTGCCACCAGCCGCTCGAACGCCAGCGCCAGCGCCACGAACGCTCCCGTAATCGAAGCCGTCCGCGTCCCGCCGTCCGCCTGAATCACGTCGCAATCGATCCACACCGTGCGCTCGCCGAGCGCCTCCTGATCCGTCACAGCTCGCAGTGATCGCCCAATCAACCGCTGAATCTCCAGCGTGCGTCCCGACTGTTTGCCCTTGGTAGCTTCGCGTTGCGTGCGCTCTTCCGTGGCCCTCGGCAGCATTCCGTATTCGCTCGTCACCCAACCCTTGCCGCTGCCTTTCAAAAACCCGGGCACGCCGTCGTCCACGGTCGCCGTACAAATCACCCTCGTGCTCCCTAACTCAATCAGCACGCTTCCTTCCGCCGTCGAAATGAAATCCGGCGTCATCTTCAGCGGGCGCATCTGGTCCGGGCCACGTCCATCTACTCGCACTCTTCCTCCTCCATGAATTTCTGCGGCAAAAATTCTCGCAAGCCTTCCACGCAAGCTGCGCCAGTTTGCCGCGCCAGCTATCGGTAGTCAACATCATGGGCTTTTCGCCGAGCCCGGTTTCGTTACCGGAGCCGCAGGCGAAGCTGGCTTGTCCGCGGCTGGCGGCGTGGCTGCCGGCGCCGGAACAGGTGCGTCCGCGGCCGGTGCCACGAGCACAGCCTTCGTGTTCACCAGGAAAGTTCCCGTAAGATCTAAATGTCCCGCGAGCGTTTCCACTTCCTGTCCATGAATCAATATCTTCAGGCGCTGCACTTTCGGGACATTTGCTTCCAGCGTTCTCGTAATCGAATCCACCGCCAGTTGTTCGCTCTGAATCCCCGAAGGTGTCGCTGTGGCCAGTGCCTCCGAAAAATCTGCAATGGCCGTCCCGTTGGGCAAAATATAAAACTCCAAAAGCACCGCGTCCGGCGGCAGCGTCCGCAGGTCCGCGTCCACCGGCCCAGCCAGCAGCGTGTTCAATACTTGTTTCGAGCGCAGCACTGGTTCGCTCGACAGCGGCAACTCCACCGTCGAATCCACCAGCGCCCCATCCCCGTTCCCCGAAGCCCAGAATAATTTTGCCTTCACCCGCGGCTCGCCCGGATTCACGGGAATCGCTTGCGTCAACTCTCTCCGCGCTTGTTCCGCCGTTTGCTGTTGCAGCTTGGCCGCCTCTCGAACTCGCCGCCGCAAAATCGGGAAGTAGAGCGCGCCGATAATCACCGCCAGGCAGAGTATCCCCACCACCCATCGGATCCAGCGCGACATTACGGTGTGCCTCCCGCACTTACCGGCACAACGTACGACGGCCGGAACGCGGCAACTCCCGTCGCAATCGCGTCCGCCACGCCCGGCGCCATGCGATCCAGGTCCGCGCGGTTTTCCACCACCACGCTCGAAATTTCCACCGCGATCGCTGGCGCGGCGGTCGTTCGCAACTGTCTCACCGCCGCCGTCTGCGCTGTGTTCGGTGAGCCCTTAAATTTCTGCGCCAACAGCGCCTGCACGAGATCGCCCAATTTTCTGCTCAGCCCCTGGAACGGCGTCTGCGCTCTGTCCCAAGGAATTAATCCGCCCACTTCTGTCGTTACCGGCAAATCTGAATTGACGTAAACGCGCGCTGTCCCTGGCAGCCCCGTCGACGCAATATGCAGCGTCACAAACACAGCGCCAGTTTGCGCGTTGGCAATCGAGGAGCGATCGTCAAACGAAGGGTCTTCATTTCCCTGGCGCGTCTGCACCACTTGAAATCCCTGCGCTTCCAGCGCTCGACGCACTTGCGCCGCAAAATCCAGCACTATCTCGCTCTCGCGAATCCCGCCCGTTCCCCGCGCTCCCAAGTCGGTCCCGCCATGCGCCGGATCAAGCACCACCACATTCAAACCAGCGCGCGGAGCCGGCGGTGGACTTACCTGGGGAATTCCTTGCACCGGCGGTGTGGATGATGTTGTTGGCGGTGCTTGCGGTGCAACTGATGGTGTCGCGGGGGCAGGCGGCGCGGATTGCGTAGGCGCCTGCGAAGAATAACTCAGCGCCACCGCGCCGAGAACAAGCGAGAAGAAAAGCGCGCCCATCCGAAAACCGCTGCCACTCCATGCGCGCCCATTCATTCGTAAGAAGTATGCCACGTCGAGCAGCATACCAAATCTATTCCCCATTCCGCGCTGCTCGGATGTACGCCTCTACGAAAAAGGGACGGTCTTTTAGACCGCCCCTCGATAGCACCCGATTTTCACTTTGATTCGGTCGATACGAACTCCGTTCTGTTCCATCAGGCCGCTCCCACGGCTGGCCCGTCAATTGCCCTGTGGCTGCGCTTGCGGTGGCTGTTGCTGTTTTTCACGGCGAGCCGTGCGCATGGCGCGGACATTCGCCCGCATCTGTTGGCGCTGTTCCGGCGTCAGGAGCTTCACCATCTGCATGCGAGCGCCGTGCCGCAACTGGTGAATCTTCGCCGCCTTCTGGTCTGCTGTCAGCGATTCGTCCTTATTCACGGCCTCCAATTGCGCTTTCGTGGACTCGTGAATCTTCTTCATCGCTGTCTTTTGTTCATCGGTCAAGTTCAGACCTTGCATGGCGCCATGCATTCTTCCTTCGTGTTCCGCTGGCGTGGCAGGTGCTGCCTGGTTCTGATCTTGTGCCGGAGGTTGTGAGCTGCTCTGTGCGCGGCTGATTCCGGGCGCAAAGGTCAGCGCCAAAAATCCGGCGGCAACCGCAATTTGTTTCGTAATGCTGTTCCTCATCATGGACGGTCCTCTTCTGGGCTGGCGTTCTCTCCTCGTACTCTCATATAACCCGCCCCGCCTCCGAATGTCGCGCCACCTGTCCTTCAGGATTGCGTCGCCGCTTCTCTCTGATTCTGAAAGACATTAAGCCACTCCGGCCGCCGTGATAAGCCTGCGAATGCGCGACATACAAAAACCCGCCCCGCCTCTGCGAAGCCGGGCGGCGTAGTTCTTTCATATTAGCCGGCTGGTTCGTCCGGCCTATTGCACCTTCAGAGGTTGCAAACCAGCCTTCTGCAGCACTGCATTCGTGCGCACCAACTCATTCCCCTGCAGCGCCTTCCATTCCGCCAGCGCCGTTTCGCCGCCCGCTTCCCAACTTGCCGTCGCTCGCACCACATCGCTGGTCGGCGCGGTATCCGCGCCCTCCACAATCCCCAGCAACGTTCCCAGCGCCGCGGCCGCTTGCCGCATCGTCCCCGACGCTCCTCCCGGCACTGCCAGCCCAAAGCTCCCAAACCCTCCTCCGCCGCCGCTCGTTCCCGCCATCACATCTACGTTGTGTTCCAAATCCTTCAGCGCCGCCTGCACTTCCGCGTTTCCTTCCGCCTCTTTCCTCCGCGCGGCAATCTGCTTCCGCAACTCGTCCGCTTTCGGCAATTCCGGAGACAGCTTCGCCACATCCGTCGCCAGTCTCATCGCCAGATCAAACTGCTTCAGCAAATCCATCTGCGTCACCTTGACTCGCGGGTCCATCTTCAACACCAGCCCCGCCATCATCGTCTTTCCTCCCGCCTTCAATTTCACCGTATACCGCCCCGGCACCGCCAGTACTCCTCCGGGCCCTCTTCTCGACCGCCTTCTCCCCGCTGTCGCGTAGGTGAAATCCCACACCAACCGATGCATCCCCGCTTCTGCCGACATCGGCGCCGCGTCATGCACCCAATAGATCGGTATGTCCAGCTCATCAGGATTCGTCTTCGTCACCTCATCATTACTCGCGAATCGCCGCACCAGCTTCCCTGCTGCATCATAAATCTCCAGCGTCACCGGCTCCGTCTGCTTTCCCTTCAAGTAATAATCAAGGAACGCTCCGGTGGGCGGATTTTCTGCTTGCGGCTCATCGAACGGTATTGGCGTCCCCTCATCTGAGCCCGGCCTTATGCGATACGTAGTCTGCGGGCTGAACAGCCACGCCTCTGCGTCCGCTACCTTCGCACTCCATTGTCGGATAGGTGTCACGTCATCCATCACCCAGAACGATCGCCCAAACGTGGCGATCACCAGATCATCGCCGTGTACGACCAAATCCCGCACGGAGGTCGTCGGCAAATTAAACTGCAGTGGTGCCCAGTTGTCCCCATCATCAAACGATACGTACACACCCCGTTCCGTGCACGCATAGAGCAGCCCTGCAACTTTCGGATCTTCCCGCACGCAATTCAAAAAGCTTCCTTCAGGAATTCCTCGCCCGAGCGTCTCCCAGGTCTTCCCAAAATCCTTCGTCCGGTACAAATACGCCTTTAAGTCCTCCAGCCTGTGCCGGTCCACCGCTGCGTAGGCTTTCCCCTCCGCGAAATGCGATGCCTCGATGTGCGTCACTTTGCTCCAGGCCGTCAGCTCCTTCGGCGTCACATTTTTCCAGTTCGCGCCTTCATCCCTCGTTACATGAATCAACCCATCGTCCGTCCCCACCCAAATCTCTCGCGCCTTCACCGGTGACGGCGCAATCGTATAAATCACGCCATGTCTTTTGCCTGGTGGAATATCCGCCGCTGTTGGTGCATCCAGATTCGCCGGTACTCCAGGCTCTTCCCGTGATAAATCCCCGCTGATCTTCTGCCACGAATTGCCGCCGTCCGCCGTTCGAAACAAAGCCTGCGCGCTGAAGTACAGCACGTGCGGATCGAACTCAGAGAAAACCAAAGGCAAAGTCCAAGTTCTCCGGTAATCTCCCGGGTGCATCAGCATAGGGGACATCTGCTGCACTTCTTCATTATGAAAGTCTTGCTTCGCCACCGATCCGCCATAGATGATTTCCGAATTCAGAGGGTCGGGCGCGACATAGTCGCTCTCCCCTCCGGCTTCCATCGCCCGCCAATCTTTGAAATTCAGCGCGCGCCAATTGCTCCTGCTCGGGGTGGCCGCCGAACCGCTATCCTGCTGCGCCCCATACACCCAATAAGGAAATCGATTGTCCGTCGCCACGTGATAAAACTGCCCGGTCGCCTGGTTGTACCAGGAGCTCCACGTCTCGCCGCCATTGCGCGTCACGATCGCGCCTTGATCGCAGCCCAGAATCATTCGCTGCGGATTCTCCGGATCGATCCATAGCTGGTGATAATCATCGCCGCCCGGCGCGCCCTTGATCGCCGTGAATGTTTTTCCTCCGTCATGCGAACGGTAGGTCGATGTATTCGGCACATAGACCGTATCCGCGTCCTTCGAATCGACGCTCACCTCGCAGAAATACCAGCCGCGTCCCCATATCCGCGCATCCTTCGAAACACGCGTCCAATTTTCTCCGCCATCATCCGAGCGGTACATCCCGCCTTCCTTCGCGTCGGCAATCAAATAAATCCGTTTCGGATTGCTGGGCGCAAAGGCAATCCCCATGCGGCCTAAATCCTCCGATGGCAAACCGTGCCCCGTTAATTGCTCCCAATGGTCTCCGCCATCCTTCGAGTGATAAAGCCCCGTTCCCGGCCCTTTCGAAGGCGCATAAATGCTCCACGGTGGCCGCCGCGTCTGCAGCAAAGCTGCGTACAAATTCTTCGGATTCCCCGGCTCCATCGCCAAATCGATCGCGCCAGTATCTGCGTCCTTGAAAAGAACCTGCTGCCACGTCTTCCCGCCGTCGTTCGAACGATAGATTCCGCGCTCCCGATTCGGCCCGTATGCATGCCCCAACGCCGCCACAAACACCTTCTCCGAATCCTCCGGGTCCACCACAATCCGCGCAATCTGCCGCGAATCTTCCAACCCAATGTGTGCCCAGGTTTTCCCCGCGTCGGTCGACTTATACATTCCATTCCCATACGAAATGCTCGAGCGCATGTCCGCCTCGCCCGAGCCCACGTAAATCACATTGGGATTCGAAGGCGCCACCGCAATCGCCCCAATCGAGCCAACCGGCTGCGAATCAAATATCGGATTCCAGGTCCGCCCCGCATCATTCGTCTTCCAAACCCCTCCGTTGACCGATCCAAAGTAGTAGACCTCCGGCTGCCCCCGCACCCCCGTCACTGCCAGCGTCCGCCCCGCCCGAAACGGTCCAATCGACCGCCACTTCATCTCCCCGAAAAATTTCTCATCGAATTTTGGGGCCGTATCTGGCAAAGCCGCCGTCGCCATGTGCGCGCACAAAGCCACAACGATGGCGAATAGGAATAGTACGGAACGCCGCAAGTTACTCACGGTTTTGTCTCCGGATGGAAAGTGAGTTCAGAAATGAATTGTGGAGTATAGCAGCCCCGCGCCCGATGCGCGGCTGCTTAGTCGCCAGTAACTGCGTTCGGCGTGGCCGCGGGAGCAATCACCGATTTGCGCAGGCGCTTCGTCGCCGCATAAAGCACGAACCCGCCCCCAATGATCATCAGCCCAAACACCAGCCCATTTATGCCGAGAATGCTCTCACTCTCGCTCTCTACCATCGCCAGGCTCATCAGCAAAAGCGGAAAGACGCCGCAGGAAATCGCCCCAACCAATCCTCCGGGCACCTTGAATTCGCGCTTCAATTCCGGCTCTCGGATCCGCAAAACCACCAGCGTCACGAACTCCAGCATCAGGCTCGCGCCGTACAGCATGATGTCAAGCGTCACCAGCTTCTTGAATCCCAAACCCAGGCACAGCGCCCAGCACGCCGCGCAAACCAGAATCGCCACCCACGGTGCCTGCGTCTTTGCGCTCGTCTTCGCAAAAAACTTCGGCAGCATCCCATCCCGCGCCATCGCCAGCGGCAGCCTCGAGTAGCTCATCACCAGCGCGTTGAACATCCCAAACGCGCTCATCATGCCGCCAATCACGATCAAAAACCGCAGCCACTCGAATCCCAAAATTTTCCCGCCAATCATACCGGCTATCGTGGCCCAGGAACCGTCAGGCCCAAACGTCGCAGCCGGAATCCCCGTAAAGTAAACCGCGAGAAACGGCAGCACATACGTCAGCGAAACCAGAACCACCGCCGCAATCATGGCCTTCGGATAAGTCCTCTGCGGCCGCTCCACTTCTTGCGCAATCGTCGAGGCGTTATCCCACCCCATGTAATTCCACATGGCCACGAGTACGCCACCGAGCAACCCGAGACTCGTAGCTTCCGCCGCCCCGCCGCCGCCCGCGCTCGCAAAGGCTCCAATCTTGAACGGCGCCATCACCACAATCACCGCAAACGGCGCCGATAGAAAAAAGAACAGCCACAGCGAAGTAATCCCCACCACGCGAATGCCTGCCACATTCAAAAGCGCGCAAGTAACCACCACAAACAATCCCGCCAGCACCGCATGGCTCTGCGACCCGAACCACGGCGACATCTGCTTCAAATAAAAAACGAAAAGCGTCGGATAAATCGCCATGTCGAAGATGCTCGCCGCTAGCGACAGCCAAGCCTCTTGAAATCCCCAGAAATTGCCCAGGCCGCGCCGCACCCAGGCGTAGTACCCGCCCTCCGCCGGCAGCGAACTCGAAAGCTCTCCGATCATGAACGCCGTCGGCAAGCACCACAGCACCGGCAGGAACAACAAAATCAAAATCCCATGCCCGTACCCTGCGCCATGAATAATCTCTTCCGTTCCATACGTCCCGCCTGACACCATGAAAAACGTCGCCGCCACAAGCGGCCAGAGCGTCAGCTTTGCGGCTCTTTTTTTCGCTGTTGAGATTGCGGGGGAGGGAATCTGGGCGGGAACCGATAAAGAACTCAATTTTTACTCTCGTCCTCCTAAGCGATGCTCACTCGCGCGCTGGGTGAAGTGAGTCCGCATTTGCAGAATACAAGGTTGCTCCCCGCATGCAACAAAAAAATGCATCCCGCTGCATATTTTTTCATCGCCGAAACTCGCTCCCCGCTCGTGCAGGCTCATCCTTCCGAGGATGACCGCTCTCTCGTGCCGCAGGATGACCGATGACCGCTCTTGCCCTGTGCTAGACTCCCCCGTTCCATCTGGCAGGCAGCCCGTTCTTGGAGCTATCCACATGAAGCGTTTCTCCGTCTTCGATTCGTTCCGTCTCTGCGCACTCTGTGTCTTTGCGTTTAGCTATTCTTTTCCGGCCTCCGCCCAAGCTCCCACCCCCCGCCCCATCACCATCGACGACTACTTCCAAATCCAATCCGTCCACGACCCACAACTCAGCCCCGATGCCCAGTGGGTCGCCTACTCCGTCGATAAATCCAGCCTGAAAACCGATAAAACCGAAACCCGCATCTGGATGATCCCCGCCTCCGGCGGTGACGCGCTCCCCATGACCGCCGAAGGCGTTTCCTCCGAGCACCCTCGCTGGAGCCCCGATGGCAAACTCCTCGCCTTCCTCTCCGAACGCAACGAACGCAAGAAGCAAGTCTGGCTCCTCAATCGCCAAGGCGGCGAAGCTCAGCAACTCAGTGAAACAGTTCAAGATGTGGAAGACTTCGCATGGTCGCCAGACGGTCGCCACCTCGTTCTCGTCCTAAAAGACCCCACACCCGAGGACCTTGCAGACGCCAAAGAGAAATCGTCGTCCACGGCCCACTCTTCAAGCGCTTCCGATGACGATCCCAAAGACAAAAAGTCCAAATCCAAAAAGCCCTGGGTCATCGACCGCCTGCAGTTCAAGCTCGACGAAATCGGCTACCTCGACCGCCGCCGTACCCATCTCTATGTCTTCGATCTCTCCAAGAAATCCCTCACCCAAATCACCTCCGGCGACTTCGACGATTCCGAGCCCGTCTGGTCCCCCGACAGCAAACTCCTCGCCTTCACCAGCAATCGCTCCACTCCCGACCCTGACGCCACTTACAACACCGACATCTGGACCGTCTCCGCCTCCAATACAGACAAAGGCGCTCACCTCACCCAAATCACCACCAATCCCGGCATCGACAACCAGCCCACCTGGTCCCCCGACGGCCAATCCATCGCCTACGTCACCATGCTCGACCCCAAACTTTTCGACTACGCCACCCACCACCTCGCCATCTCTCCCGCCGCCGGCGGCCCCGCCAAAGTCCTCACCCTCTCTCTCGATCGCATGGTCAGCGTCCCCCATTTCGCCCCCGACGGTTCCATCTACTTCCTCGCCGACAATCACGGCGAGCTCCAGCTCCGCGCCGCCGCGTCACCCTACGGCACTTCCGTCCCCGTAGACCACCTTGGCAAGATGCCGCAGATGACCCATCTTGAGGATCGTATCTTCCGCTCCATCAATGGCTTCTCTGTCGGCTCGAATTCCACGACAAATGCCTCACGGCTCGTCATCGCCCAAGTCACCACTACCGAACGGCCGGACGAACTCTTCTCTATCGTCGATGGCAAGTACACCCAACTCACCCACGTCAACGATGCCCTCTTCTCCCAACTCAAGCTCTCCCACGGCGAATACGTCCACTTCAAATGCAAAGACGGCACGCAAATCTCCGGCTACCTCTACAAGCCCCTGGATTACACTCGCCGGCCAAAAATATCCCACGCTCCTCATCCCTCACGGCGGCCCCGTCTGGGCCTACTACGCCGAATTCTCCCACCTCGCCCAGCTCTACGCCGCCAACGGCTACGCCGTCCTCTTCCCCAACCCTCGCGGCTCCACCGGCTACGGCCAGGACTTCTGCAAAGCCATCTTTGCCGACTGGGGCAACAAAGACTTCCAGGACGACATGGCCATGGTCGACTACGCCATCGACCAGGGCATCGCTGACCCCGACAAACTCGGCGTAGGCGGCTGGTCCTACGGCGGCATCTCCACCGACTTCATCATTACCCAAACCACCCGCTTCAAAGCCGCCATCTCCGGCGCTGGCGCTGCCGAATTCCTCAGCCTCTACGGCCACGACCAATACCAAAAAGACTACGAAACCGAACTCGGCCTCCCCTGGGAAAACCCCGCCGCCTGGATCAAAGTCTCCCCCTTCCGCAACGTCACCAAAGTCACCACTCCCACCCTTTTCATGGGCGGCAGCTCCGACTGGAACGTCCCCATCCTCGGCGGCGAACAAATGTACCAGGCCCTCAAGCGCCTCGGCCGCACCACCGAACTCGTCGTCTACCCCGACGAATTCCACGAATTCACTCTCCCCTCCCACATCAAAGACCGCCTCGAACGCGACCTAGCCTGGTACGCCCACTTCGTCAAATCCGATCCGACTCCCGCCCGCCCCGCCGAGCCCTCCCCCAAATCCCCCGACTGACCTTTTCGAACCTCAAAGCCACACGCTGTACGGCTGAGGAAATCTGCGCGTAGTCTGGACGTCCCGCGGTCTCCCTGGAGGTCCGCGCCACGCCCGCGGGAATCAACCTGACCCCGGAAGCCCTGAATTATTTCAAAGGACTAGCGGAGAGGACTGGAACTCCTTGCCAGAATTTATCGACCCAATCTTCTAGACTTTGCAAAGAAGCGCAGAAACTGCCAAGGAAGTGGGTGGCGTAGCTTCAGTTGAGGACGACTGGACCATCGCGAACGACCTGCTTCACGCGGACTTCTTCAGCGACACCCTTCGCGCACGCGAGCCGGAAACTCGCTTCACTCTGTTCGCTCTCTTTCGGCGCGACTGGATCAGCACTTCGGCCGGGATGCCGAACTTTCCATGCAGATTCCGGATCATGTTCAGCGACAAAGCGCGCTTCCCGCGAAGAACTTCGTAGACTCGGGTGCGCCCGCCGATGACTCCAACTAGGTCGGACGTGTCCGCTCCTTGCTGCTCCAGGCGGAACTTGATGGCTTCGATGGGATCCGGCATGTCGATGGGGAAATGCTCGCGCTCGTAAGCTTCGATCAGTGTCGCCAGCACGCCCAATTCATCGTGCTCCTTCGAACCCTCGGCCGCGCCCCACAGCGCTTCCACCCGCCGCAGTGCCCGTTCGTGGTCTCGCTCGCTCCGGATGGGCTTAATTTCCATATTGCACCTTCCTTACATCAATCTTGTCATACTCCGCATGCGTCCCAATCCATTTGATAAACACGATCTGCAGCCGGTAGTGAATCGCCACAACCAGCCTGTAGTCGTTTCCTTTGATATTGAAAACCACGCGGTCGGGCCCCACGATGCTTGCATTTCGATAGGCCCGCACGACATCGGCGGGGCTGCTCCAGTCCGCTTGGCTTACCTCGTGAAACCAGGAGTCCAACGCCGTCTTCACTGCTCTCTGATCGTGCCCGCCCTTCAGCCTCTCGACGAACTGTTTTAGGGTCTTCCGCGCAATGACTCTCATCCCCACCCACGGCCTGCCATGCGCTCAGTATACGCCTGTTCCCAAAATGGGTACAAGTGCGTGTCGATGGGCCGAGGATGACCGCACTCCGTACCCCATGGCGAGACTCCTCTTCCGGGTCTTCAACCTCCGGCACCCTGCGGGACATGGTATTCAAATGCAAAGCCGTCCTGCGATGTCATGTCCGTTGACGGCTTCCCAATCGTGGCGTAGCCTTGCCCCAGAAGAACGCAGACACCCTTTCATGTCATTCCCTGTTTACCTTCACCTCGGCTCCTTCCGCCTCCATCCGCACCTCGTCTTTGAAACCCTCGCGTACTTTGGTGCGTTCAGGGTCTACCTCCGGCTTCGCAAACGAACGGGAGACGCCATCGACGATGCCAACCGCTGGTGGGTCATCGCTGCGGCGGCCGTGGGCGCCGTGCTCGGCAGCAAATTGCTCTATTGGTTTGAAGATCCACGCCTGACGCTGGCGAACTGGAACAATCCATCGTTCCTGATGAGTGGCAAGACCATCGTCGGCGCCCTCATCGGCGGATTACTTGCCGTCGAATGGACCAAACGGCGGCTTGGAGTTGTCCAGAGAACCGGCGACTTGTTTGCCATCCCGCTCTGCATCGGAATTGCCATCGGACGTATCGGGTGCTTTCTCACCGGTCTGGAAGACCACACCTCCGGCTCCCCCACCTCGCTGCCCTGGGCGGTAAATTTCGGAGACGGCGTCCCGCGCCACCCGACGCAAATTTACGAAATCATCTTCGTCCTGGCGCTTGTGGTTCTACTGTGGAAAGTTTCTCGCCAACCATTTCCTGACGGTGATCTGTTCAAACTCTTCATGGTCGCCTATTTCTCGTTTCGCCTGGCAATCGATTTCCTAAAGCCCGATGTTCGCGTTTTTCTGCGCTTGTCCTCCATTCAATGGGCTTGCGTGGCCATGCTGCTCTATTATTCGCCGGACATTCATCGCTGGTACCGCGCGGCAGTGACGCGGTCCTCCCCAGCCGCGGCGTCTCTTTCGCAGTCCGAGGAGACCTCGTGACCGAACCGTCCATCTTCCGCAGTGTCGGCCCTCCTCCACCTGTCAGGAAATCCCGCCTCGTTGCCATTGTGCTTACGATTATTTGCGGAGCCCTGCTCGCCGGCGGCTCCTGCTTCGGATTTGTCGACACGCTCAATTTCAATGGCCCTGGCAAGCCAATCAACACGCTGTTTGGATGGGGAATGATTGCCGGAGTCGTTGCGTTTCTAGCAGGGATTATCTGGGCGATCGTGGCGCTTGTCTTGCATATCCTGCGCTCCAGGAGCCAACAGCTATGACCGCCCGCGTGCGCCCCTATATGTTCTATGACGTGGCCCTCACCATCTGCTCCACTTGCTTTCGCAAGCTCGAAGGCAAGATCGTCTTTCAGGACGACAAAGTGTTCTTGTTAAAGCGCTGCCCGGAGCACGGCGCCGAGCGCGTCCTCGTCGCGGACGACGTCGACTACTACCGCCGCTGCCGCGAAGTTTTCCTCAAGCGCCCGGAAATGCCTCAGGTTTACAACACCCCGGTAAAGTGGGGCTGTCCCTACGATTGCGGTCTGTGCACCAACCATGAACAGCATTCCTGCCTGACCTTGGTCGAACTCACCGACTCCTGCAACTTGCGCTGCCCCGTATGCTACGCAGGCAGTGGCCCCGAGCGCACCGAACACCGTTCCCTCGCCCTCATCGAGAAAATGCTCGATGCCGTTGTGGGCAACGAAGGCAAGCCCGACGTTGTGCAACTCTCCGGCGGAGAGCCCACGCTCCATCCCGATTTTTTCAAAATTTTGAAATTGGCCCAGGCGCGCCCCATCCGCCACCTGATGGTCAACACCAACGGTCTGCGCATCGCCCAGGACGAAGAGTTTGTAAGACGTCTTGCGGAGTATCCATCAGGCCTCGAAATATACCTGCAGTTCGATTCTTTTGAGCGCGAAGCGCTCCTTGACTTGCGTGGAGGAGATCTTCGCGGCGTGCGCCAGCGCGCCCTCGAAAATCTCAATAAGTACGAGATCTCCACCACGCTCGTCGTGACCCTGAAGAAAGGTTTGAACGACGGCGAAATCGGTAAAGTCATTGACTTTGCGCTTACTCAGCCGTGCGTCCGCGGCGTCACCCTCCAGCCCATCCAGGACGCCGGCCGCCTCGAAAATTTCGACCCTGCCACCGATAGGCTCACCCTTACCGAAGTCCGCCGAAAAATTCTCGAACAAACCAATGTGTTTCGTCCCGAAGACGTGATTCCCGTTCCTTGCCATCCCGATTCCCTGGCCATGGCCTACGCGCTGAAAATCGGCGGCAAGGTTGTTCCCTTGACCGGAATCATGGAACCGCAAGTCCTCATCAACGGCGCCCGCAACACCATCGTCTATGAAGAAGAGCCGGGAGTCCGCGACTGTCTGTTCAAATTATTTTCGACGAACCATTCTCCGGAGTCCGGCGCTGCCTCCCTCCGCGATTTGCTCTGTTGCCTCCCGCGCGTCGACGCCCCTCCCGAGCTAACCTACAAAAATATTTTCCGCGTACTTATCGTCCAGTTTCTGGACGCCCACGCTTTCGACGTTCGCTCCGTCAAGAAATCCTGCATCCATATCGTTCATCCTGACGGCCGCTTGATTCCTTTCGATACTTACAACCTCTTCTATCGCGATGACCTGGAAAGAACCCGGCTGGCGCCTCTTCGCGCCGCGGCTCTGGCGACTTCCTCCGCCGCCTCCTACAGTGTCCCAGTGGAAAATCTGATGCGAACTGTAAGACCTGGATCGCCGGAGGTTTTATGAAATCTGCCGACTTCCTCCTTCGAAAATTCCGCCGCTATCCGTTCTGGTCTCAGCTTCTGCTTACTCTAGGCTCGCTCGTCGTCCTGGTCGCTGTCTGGTCCGCTTGCGGCTTGCCACCACCCACGCATCATCTCCCCGTCTTGGCGACGCCCCACTTGGAATGGAATGTCCAAGGTGGCTTTGTTGAGTCGCTCGTGTTCGACCCCAAGGGGGCCTGGCTCGCCTCCGGCACAACAGACGGCGGGGTGCGCCTGTGGAATTTCTCGAACGGCGAACTCATTCAGACTTTGAAAGGGCACGACGAGGGCGTAACTTCGCTCGCGGTCAATTCTGACGGAAGCCTGCTGCAGCCGGCAGCCTGAACAGGACGGTAAGACTTTGGAACCCTTCGAAGCAGGAGGCGCTTCACACCTTCGTAGGCCATACTGGCCCGGTTATGGGTGTAGTTCTCAGCCCGGATGGCCGCTGGCTCGCTTCGGGAAGCCAGGACAGGACGATCCGCATTTGGAGCATTTCTTCAGGAGAACTAATCCGCACTCTCGAAGGGCACACACGGGGAATCAACTCCATCGCTTTAAGTCCCGACGGTCAGATACTTGCCTCCGCCAGTGATGACACGACCATCAAGCTGTGGCAGGCTTCGACCGGGGAATTACTCCACACACTCACCGGTCAAAATTCGCGCGTTCTCTCCGTGGCCTTCAGTCCGGATGGCAAACTCCTTGCTTCCACTGGGCTCCAACTATTTCCTCGTGATCGCAAGGCTCTCCTCAAGCTTTGGGACCCCGACAGTGGAAAAGAAGCGTTTTCCTTCTTCGGGCTTCACGGAGAGGCCGAGAAGTCTTGTGTTTAGACCAAACAATAGAGCTCTTGCCTGTGCCAGCGGCGATTATGACTTTTTCGAAATCAGTTCCTGGCTCCTCTCTGGGCGAACTCCTTTGCGTACTTGGAACGCTAGCCATGCGGTAATATACGCGCTTGCCTACAGCCCCGATGGAAGTTTGCTTGCCTCCGGAGCCGGCGATGGGCGCATTAGTCTGTGGAAAAGCGGTTCAGGTGCCCAGGAAGCCAGGCTTGCGCCCGAGGTTATTAATTTTTCTTCCCGCCCCCCATCTCCGTTCACTCCCCCTAATAGCCGTTCAACCCCCATTTTCGACTATTCACTGTAAATGTCTTTACTCTCTCGCCAACTTCGTGCTACACTACTTCATGTTGTCCTCGCCGAACCCGCAAATCTCCTCCTCCACCCACTCCACCGCTCTCTCCTGTACCTCCTCTATTTGCTTTACCTCCTCCACTTCCTTCACTTCATCCCACTTCGCCCAATCCCTTCCCACTTTTTCCACACCCAACAAATACGGCCCACACACGAACTCCCGCAACTCCATCTCTTTCATGCGTTTACTTCACACTTCTCTGTACACCCCCGGGTTTTTCTCCACCTTCAATCCAATCACCTTCTACGATCCCTGTCCCTCTCCAGCACAAGCCCGCCTTCCTCCGCCCACCCCCCGCCGCTCCCCTAACTCCTTTAGACGCAACACTTACAAAAAAAAACGGGGGGGTGGGTCCCTCCTCTTTGCGACACCTCAGCACCCTCCGCGCCTCCGCGTTCTCCTTTCTCTTTTACTTTCTCATCCATCCGCCGCCGCTCCGCCCGCCCCGAAGACTCCCCAGCCCAGCCTCATTACATCTTTACTTCATTACGTCTTTACTTCGCCTCCCCTCTCCTCGTATGAAACGCTTTCTTCTCCTCTGGCGTCACACCACCTGCAAGCAGTACCCTGTGGCGGCTCCATCAAGAACCAGACAAGCCAGTCCCCATACGGAGGAGAAGAGTGCGCAAGCATGCGAGTGTGGTTGTAATTCTAGCTTTGCTCTTGGCGGTCGTCCCATCAGGAGCGCAGGCCCCATCCGTCAGCACGTCCGAACTGGCGGCCATCCATCAAATCCGCGAAGAGGGTTTCGATCCCAAGACTTCCAAGGTCATGGAAATCATCAGCTATCTGTCCGACGTCCACGGCCCGCGCCTCACCAATTCCCCCGACATCAAAGACGCCGCCAAGTGGACCACCGACACGATGAACTCGTGGAAGCTCGCCAACGTCCATCTCGAACCTTGGGGACCCTTTGGCCGCGGCTGGTCCAACGAGCGCACCAACGTTCAAGTCATCGCTCCGCATCCGTTTCCGCTCATTGCCTACGCCAAAGCCTGGACGCCCGGCACCAATGGCCCCGTCACTGCCGACGCCGTCTTCGCACCAATCACCAAGGAAGAAGACTTCGCCAAGTTCAAGGGCCAGCTCAAAGGCAAGTTCGTTCTCACCGCCGCGATCCCGGAAAGCCCCGAGCGCTTCGAGGCCCAGGCTCACCGCTACACCGATGCCGAACTCGCCGACTTGGCAACGCAACCCGTTCCTGCATCTCAATCCGGCCAGGAAGATCGCATCGCGCAGTTCCGCGCCCAGCGCGAATTCCAACTCAAAGTCCAAAAATTCCTGGTCGAGGAAGGCGTCGCCGCCTGGATCGAGCCTTCTCGCAGTGATGATGGCACCGTTTTCGTGCAACAAGGCGGTGGCCGCGACAAAGAGAAAGATCCCCCGGCTCCTCCGCGCGTCGCTGTCGCCAGCGAAAATTACGGCCGCATCGTTCGCACGCTCGAAAAGAAAGTTCCCGTCACCATGCTCGTCGACGTAGAGAACAAGTTCTACGACGACGATCTCAATTCTTTCAACATCATTGGCGAAATTCCTGGCTCCGATAAAGCCAAGGCCGACGAAGTCGTCATGCTCGGCGGCCACTTCGATTCCTGGCAGTCCGGTACAGGCGCCACCGACAACGGCGCTGGCTCCGCCGTCATGCTCGAAGCCATGCGCATCCTCAAAACCACCGGCCTCAAAATGCGCCGCACCGTCCGCATCGGCCTCTGGACCGGCGAAGAAGAAGGCCTCCTCGGCTCCCGCGCGTATATCAAGCAGCATTTCGGCGATCCCAACGCAGAAGATCCCGCCACGCATCTCATCAAGATCACCCCAGAGCACGCCAAACTCGACGCCTACTACAACATCGACAACGGCACCGGCAAAATTCGCGGCGTCTATCTCCAAGGCAATGAAATGGTCGCGCCCCTCTTCAATGCCTGGATGGTTCCTTTCCACGATCTCGGCATGACCACTCTGACGATCCGTAACACCGGCGGCACCGATCATCTTTCTTACGACGCCGTCGGCCTCCCCGGCTTCCAATTCATCCAGGATCCGATGGACTACGACACGCGCACGCACCACTCCAACATGGACGTCTACGAACGCATCCAGGAACCCGACATGAAGCAAATGGCCGTCATCGTCGCCAGCTTCGTCTACCTCACCGCCAACCGCGACGAAATGCTCCCCCGCAAACCGCTTCCCAAGCCGGTGCCCGTCCGCAATTTCCCATGATCCCTTTGCCCGATCTCGTTGCGTCTCCCTGTAGGGATGGGGCTGCCCCACCCTCCGCGTGACCGCCCGCTTGCAATATTCCGGCGATTTACCGACGGTTTTGCGCGCCATGATGAATGTGCAAGATTTCGATAGCCTCTTCTTTGATTCGATACACAACGACGTAAGGCAATCGCGGCAACACCAGCTCGCGGGTTCCTTCCTCGCGGCCTGGCCGCCCGCGCTTGGGAAAAGCCTTCAAAGATTCGGATGGCTTCGTAAAGCTCATGGAGGGTCAATCGGACAAATTGGGGATGATGCTCAGAGAGGTAATTCTTGATGTGCTCGAAGTTGTCCGCGGCCGCAGGAGTCCAGCGGATGTACATTAAGGTTGCAACATGCGCTTAACGCGCTCATCCATCTCTTTTTCTTCGATGAATTCGCCGCGATCGGCCTGCTCGATGCCCTTACGCACGCCAGCCCGAAACAGCGCATCGTCCTCGAGAAGACGTAAGGCGGCATCTTTGACGAGTTCTTCTGGATCAACGCCTTCTTGCGTAGCGATCTTTAGGAGCCGAGCCTGTTCTTCGGGAGTGAATTGTACCTGCATGGTGCGGCCAGAATAGGCAGGCGTGTTGTCCATGTCAAGACAGGAAAATAGGCTTTGGCCTGACGGAACCTTTCGGCCTTTGTTTCGTCTGATTACTCTGATGGACCCTTGGAGTGAGGCAGCTATGCTGAAGCTTTTCTCAGCGGCCCGCTGTTTGGTCTCGGAGACAGAATGACTAACTTCTTGCGCGACCTACGCCACGCGTTTCGCCTGCTTCGGTTGAGCCCAGGCTTTACTGTTGTTGCCGTCCTTACTCTGGCGCTGGGCATCGGAGCGAACACGGCTATCTTTCAGCTTATTGATTCCGTTCGCCTGCGCACGATTCCCGTGAAGGACCCTGAGCGCCTGGCGATTGTGCGCATCTCGAACTTCAACTGGGGCTCCGGGCAATTTTCGAGTAACTACTCGCAGCTCACCTTCCCACTGTGGCAGCAGATCCAGAAACACCAGGAGGCCTTCTCCAATATCGCGGTCTGGAGCTCGCAAGGGTTCAATCTTTCGACCAGCGGCGAAGCGCACTTCGCGAAAGGCATTCGGATTAGTGGCGACTTCTTCAAGGTGCTAGGGGTTCAGCCAGTGCTGGGGAGGCTGCTGGGACCTGAGGACGACCAGCCTGGCTGCGCAGTCGGGCCGGCAAACATCAGTTACGCCTTCTGGCAGAGGAACTTCGCTGGCGACCCGGCCATCGTGGGAAAGCGATTTTCGCTCGATGAAAATTCCTACGAAATTGTTGGCGTCGCTCCTCCATCGTTTACCGGATTGAGCGTCGGCGAGACCTGGGACGTGGCCGTTCCCGTATGCGTCGAGCCCATCTTGAATCCGCGGAACAATCGGTTGGCGATTCGGCGCGCGTGGTGGCTGGCCTCCATCGGGCGTCTCAAGCCCGGCTGGACCATCGAACGCGCCAGCGCACAGATGCTCGCGGTCACGCCCGCGATGCTACAAGAGACTATTCCTCCGGAATACGACGCCGACGGTATCAAGCACTACCTGGATTACAAGTTCGGGGCGTTTCCCGGCGGCACCGGGTTCTCTCAGCTTCGCCGCGATTCGGAGACTTCGCTTTGGCTCCTGCTGGGGATCTCCGGCTTGGTCCTGTTGATTGCGTGCGCGAATCTGGCCAACCTGATGTTGGCGCGTGCCACTGCCCGCGAGCGGCAACTGACGATTCGTCTGGCGCTGGGGGCATCGCGCTCCCGGCTGATTCGCGAGCTGCTGGCCGAGGGGATTATTCTCTCGTTCGCTGGCTCGGTCTTCGGACTTTTTCTTGCCTTTGTGGTGAGCCGGCTCCTGGTCGCATTCATCAGCACGACCAACAATAAAGTGTTCCTGGATCTCAGCATGGATTGGCGGCTGCTGGCTTTCACGACGTCGCTGGCGGTTCTCACCACGTTGCTGTTTGGCCTGGCTCCTGCGTTTCGGGCTACGCGTGCGGAGCCTGCGACTCTTTTGCAATCGGGAAGCCGGGGCACGACGGGCGGGCGGGAGAGGTTCAGCCTGCGGCGGATTCTGGTGGTCTCGCAGGTGGCTCTCTCAGTCGTACTGCTGATGGGAGCGCTGTTATTCGCGCGCAGTCTGCGCAACCTGACCACGCTGAACGTGGGCTTTCAGCAGAGTGGCGTTCTGGTGACCAGCATTGATTTCGAGCACATCCACGTGCCTGAAGAGCGTTTCGCGGACTACCACCGGGAAATCGTCAGGCATGTGCAGGCGATTCCGGGGGTGGAATCCGCTGCGGACGGCATCATGGTTCCTTTCGGCGGGGAAACCTGGAACGACGGCACAATTCCCGAGGGGGCGACGGAGGACAAGGGTTCCTCGTGGCAAAATTTTGTGACGCCGGGCTATTTCAAAGCCATCGGAACGCCATTGCTGGCAGGGCGCGATTTCGATGACCGCGACACGGCTACATCGCTGAAAGTGGCCGTCGTCAACCAGGCTTTTGTGGACAAATTCTTCAAAGGGCAGAATCCGCTAGGCAAGCGCTTTCAATTTCACGAACCGCCCGGGAAACCGCGGCCGTACTACGAAATCGTCGGCGTAATCGGTAACTTCAAATTCCAGGATATGCACGAGGACTACTTGCCCTTTACGGTGCTGCCGCTGGTGCAAATGGAAAAAGTTCAGCCAAATGGACAAGTAGTGATCCGCTCGAGCTTGCCGCTGTCGAGTCTGATGCCGTCTATCAAGCAGACCATTGCCGACGTGAACCCAGGCATAAGCCTGGAATTCAAGGTGTTCAAGACGCAGGTGCAGGAATCGCTCTTGCAGGATGAATTGATGGCCACTCTCTCGGGCTTTTTTGGCGGTCTTGCAGCACTACTGGCGGCGATCGGGCTGTATGGCGTGATTTCGTACATGGTGGTGCAGCGCACAAAGGAAATTGGCATTCGCATGGCCATCGGCGCGGAACGCGCCGACGTTTTGGGATTAATCTTGCGAGAAGCAGGCCTTCTGACAATCACGGGTTTAGTCATCGGCGCCGCACTGGCGTTGGCGTCGGCGCAGGCGGCCAAATCTTTGCTTTATGGTTTGAAACCACGCGATCCAATCACGCTCGGAGCGGCGGTCGTGGTGCTCTCGGCGGTGGCGGCGTTTGCCAGCTTCTGGCCGGCGTATCGCGCGTCGAAACTCGATCCTTTGATCGCGCTGCGGTACGAATAGTTGGGAGTTTTCTCTATGTAGTGGCGCAGCAAGCTGCGCCACTACAACGGCAGGGTGCCGGTTGTATCAAAGGTGGCAATCGAAATTAGGATAGCTGCTTTCAGCGCTTGCGGAGGACGGACTTGGCTGGGGGCTTTGATCGTGTGACAGGCTTCTTTCCGGCTTTTGCATTCTTGGCGATTCGTAATTTCCAGGCGACTTGCAAGGCGCCATGGACGACGTCTTCGGTGGCGGCGGAAAGGCGAATGTGGGTGGCGCCCATGCGGCCCCAGCCGCCGGGAATGGGAAGAAAAATTTCAGGCAATTCGTCGACGAAAGCTTTTTGTTGCTCGGGGTCGAGCATCAAGTTGCCGAAGCCGTTGTCGACGGCAGCCAGCGTGGCGAAGATTCGGCCGCCAACGCGGAAATCGGGGTGGCCCATGTGGGAACCTTCTTCCGCGCCTTCCAAGCTGAGCGCGATGCGACGGAAGTCTTTTGCGGTCAGTTTGCTTTTCATTCCAAAGTCCCTGGGATGCGATCGCTCAAACGTTGAAGTCTACTTCAATCGGCTCGATGAGCGGCATCAACCATCCCAATAGTTTTTGATGCACGGGATGCGCGCCATAGGCCTCGCATGCGGCTTTGTCGGAAAATTTCATGACTCCGCCCAATTGATATCCCTGGCCGCGCGGCGAATCGTTGCGACCGACCCAAGTCTCGATGATGCCGGGAATTTCGTCCTGCAACTTCCGTATCGCCGTAACGATTTTTTCTTTCTGCTCGTCCGTGACTGCCGGCTTAAACCGAAACGCAAACATGTGTATGTACATAGTTGCCTTGAGCTTCCCTCGAAAGGGGAGCTAACGCCCTCACTCCATGAAAAAACGCGTATCGCCTCAACGCATTCTACTCTTCGTAAATGTTTTTGCGATGCCCTACGGCCACTACCAGCATTCTGAGTTGCGCTTCCTGCATTTCGCAAATGATTCGATAGTCGCGGACTCGGTATCGCCAAAGGCCAAACTTGCTGTGTCGGAGAGGTTTGCCGAACGCGCGAGGGTCCTCGGACGCTGCAATGCGCTTCTTCATGTAGTCCAGAATTTCTCGCTGGATCTGGGGGTCAAGTTTCTTGAGATCGGCGAGGGCGCCCTCGTCATACTCAATCGTCCAAGCCAAGCTCCCTCCGAACCTGCGCGTCGGTATAAGTCTTCCCGCGTTTTTCCAGACGGGCTTCGGCCAGGTAGCGGTCTTCCAGATCCTCGAGGTTTTCTTCAATCAACTTGCTGGCGTAAAAGGTCTTGGTTCTCCCGGTCTCCTTGGCGAGACGAGAGAGTCGTTTTTCAATGCCAGGCTTCAATCGAATGGATAACACTGTCCGCCTCCGGCCCTTGTCATACACGCCATACGAGTATGTTACGTCATACAAATTGCCCCGTCAAACGCCTGCGAGACTCTGTTAGACTTCGGCGCGATTGTCAGGCATTTAGATCAGGAGAGGTCTTGGATATGAAAACAGTCCTCGGCGCTGTTATTGGTTTGCTTGTTATAGCTGCCGGCTTTGCAGTAAGGCGGGCAGAAGCAGATCCGCAGGCGCGGCCGGCTGCTTCGTCGGCGGGGCGGCTCGTAACGATTGATGATTATTTTCAGATCCGGGATGTGGGGCAGCCGGAGCTGAGTCCGGACGGGCAGTGGGTGGCGTACACCGTGCGGACGAAGATGCTGAAGGAGGACAAGAACGAGACGCGGATATGGATGATCTCTACTCATGGCGGAGATCCGCTTCCGATGACTGCGGAAGGAGTGTCTTCCGGGCATCCACGATGGAGTCCTGACGGCAAATACCTCGCGTTCACTTCTTCACGAAATGGCGGGAAGAGCCAGGTGTGGTTACTCAACCGGCTTGGCGGGGAGGCAGTGAAGCTGACGGATATTACGCAGGGGGTGAATGATTTCGAATGGTCGCCGGACAGCACGCGGCTGGTTCTGGCGCTTCAGGATCCCAAGCCGGAAGACGCAGAAGCGGAAAAAGAGAAGGACAAGCCAGCGCCAGCCAAACCGAAAACGCAGCCGCCGTACGTGATCGATCGTCTTCAATTCAAAGAGGACACGGTCGGTTATCTGGATAACCGGCGGACGCACCTCTACGTTTTCGATGTGCAAAAGAAAAGCGCCGTGCAAATTACTTCCGGGAGCTTCGATGACGAGCAACCGACATGGTCTCCGGACGGAAAGCAGGTGGCGTTCACCAGCAACCGGAGCACGCCCGATCCGGACGCTTCACGGGACACGAATATCTGGGTGGTTGCGGCGGACAACACCGATAAGGGCGCGCATCTCACGCAGATCACGACGAATCCAGGAGCGGATAGCCAGCCCGCCTGGTCTCCCGACGGGAAGTGGATCGCCTACGTGACGCAGATTGACGCGCACCTCTTTTGGTACGCGACGCAACATCTGGCGATCGCGCCATCGAGTGGCGGCGAGGCGAAAGTGCTTACGCTGACGTTTGACCGTAACGTGCGCAGGCCAAGATTTTCGCCGGATGGCAATTTCATTTATTTCGTTGCGGTGGATGATGGCACGCAAAATCTTTGCCGCATCGCCGCAACGGGAGGAGAAATCACGCGGAGCATCGGTGGACGAGTTACCGTGGGGAACTTTTCGCTGGGCAAGGACGGCGCGATCGCCGCGCAAATCGGGACAACCGATCGACCCGATGAGATTTTTCTACAGAGCGGCAGCGAACTCACCCGGTTGACCAAGACGAATGACGCTCTCCTTTCTCAATTGCGGCTGGCAAAGGTGGAATACGTTCACTTCAAGAGTAAGGATGGAACCCCTGTAGCTGGTTACCTCTACAAGCCGGTGGATTACGACGCCAGCAAAAAGGTTCCGACGCTTTTGAATCCGCACGGCGGGCCGGTCAGCGAATATGAGGCATCGTTTAACCATCTCGCGCAGCTCTATGCCGCGAACGGTTATGCGGTTCTGTTGCCGAATCCGCGCGGCTCGTCGGGCTACGGCGAGAAATTTTGTGCGGCGATTTACGCGGACTGGGGCGGCAAGGACTTTCAGGACGACGTGGCGATGGTGGATTATGCGGTGGACGAAGGCATAGCCGATCCCGATAAGCTGGGCGTCGGCGGCTGGTCTTATGGCGGAATTTCCACGGACTTCATCATTGCTCAGACGACGAGGTTCAAGGGCGCGATTTCCGGCGCGGGCGTGGCGTTGATCACCAGCTTCTACGGGCACGACCACTACCAGCGCGATTACGAGACGGAGCTTGGCTATCCGTGGGAACACCAGGCGCTGTGGGACAAAATCTCGCCGTTCTACAAGGTGAAGAACATTACGACGCCGACGCTTTTCATGGGCGGGGAGATCGATGCGAATGTGCCGATTCTGGGAAGCGAGCAGATGTATCAGGCGATGAAAGCGCTGGGGCGGACCACGGAGTTGGTTGTGTACCCGGGCGAGTATCACGGGTTTACGGCGCCGTCGCACATTAAGGACCGGCTGGAACGGTATCTGGCGTGGTACGCGCACTACGTGAAGGGTGAGGCGACGCCGGCGACTCCTGTGCCGGCGGCGGCGCGCGCGGTCAAGGCTGGAGGTGAATGATGCGTCTCTGGATGAGAGTTCCTGGGGCCGCGCTGCTCTCGCTCGTGGTTTGCTTTTCGCTTCACGCGCAAACCAGCTTTACCGTGGGCACGGCTTCCGCCGCGCCGGGGCAAAAAGCGAACGGTTATATCGAAGTGCCGGCGGGAGTGGATGCGGGGACGAACATTCCGGTAGTGGTGGTGAATGGGGCAAAGCCGGGGCCGGTGCTGGCGCTGGTAACGGGGGCGCATGGCACGGAATATGTTTCGATTATTGCGGTTGAGAAATTAATAGCGGAACTGGATCCGGCGCAGGTCTCGGGGAAAGTGATACTTGTGCCGCTGGTGAATGTGCTTTCGTTCGAACAGAAAGTACCGCACGTGAATCCGATCGACAACAAAAGCATGAACCGGTTTTATCCGGGGAAGATGGATGGGACGCAAACGGATCGGGCGTTGTTCCTGATCACGAAGGAAGTCGTTGACCGCTGCGACTATTTGATTGATTACCATGGCGGAGATTTGGATGAGAGTTTGCGGCCGTATGCGTATTGGGGAGCGGTCGGCAAGGAAGCGCAGGACGAGATTTCGAAACAGATGGTGCTGGCGTTTGGGCTGGATCACATCATTATCTGGAGCGAGCGGCCGACGGATCCAGCGGCGACGCGGTATCTGGACAATACGGCATCGGTGCGCGGGAAGCCGTCGATTGTAGTGGAGGCAGGGCACGCGGGGACGGTGGAGACGGATGATGTGGCGTTGCTGGTAAACGGCACGCTGAGCGTGATGCGATTGTTGAAAATGATTCCCGGCGAGCCGCACTACATCGAGAATCCGGTGTGGCTGGGGAAGGTTGTGGATGTGATTTCGGATGGGCCGGGGATTTGGTATCCGCGGGTGAAGCGTGGGACGTACGTTCAGGAAGGGATGATCCTCGGGCGAATTACGGATTACTTTGGCAAAGTGATTCTGGAACCGCGGGCTCCCGCGGCGGGAGTGATTCTGCATGTGAATGCGGTGCCTTCGCTGAAAAAAGGGGACAACATCGCGGACATCGGAGTTGTGGCGGCGAAAGCGCCTTAGCCATCCGCAGCTTGGGAAGAGTTCGTCCTTGAATCTGCGCTCAGAGACAAGGCTACATGTTTGCGGCAATTTTTCGCGCGAGGGGAACGGCGTCCTCTCTTGTGCAGGGACACATCATGTACATGATGCGAACAATTTTGTCGCCCTTTCGCGCCAGGATCATGGCGCCCGCCAATGTCGAACGCTTCGTCACCAATTTCTGGCAACTCCGTAAAGGCGGGGCCCATGCGGCCGAACATCGCGCGCGTCATGCTCATTTGCGCTTTGGCCGCGGAGTTACCCACACTAAAAATGAAAACGGGTGATTCGCCGGGATGCGCTGAATTGGTTGGCTGCGGGTTGGCGCCTTGCCCGATGGATTTGGCAAAGGACTCAATCGTCTGCCGTTGTGCATCGGTTGTTTGTTCCTTTTGGAGAAGTGCGGCATGCTTCGCAATGAGGGCTACGTAGTCGCCCATAACGCTGTACTGGCATCCTGGATCGCTCCCTTCCACGGGTTCGGCGCGAACGACCTCCATCTTAACGACTTGAGCGACGTCGGATTTGGAGAGAAGACTGCACGGGTCGATACCGGCGAGAGCTGGTCCGCGAGTGGCGTTTGATGCGTTGGAGATGTCGTCCAAGCCGATTTCATGAACTTTTTGCTTTACGCGATGTGCGACATACCAAATGCCGGCCACGCCGAGAGCGCCGAACACGAATATGACCGCGACAAAGATAAGCAAAACTTTGACGAACGTGCTGCTGCCGGACTTTGCTGGACCAGCTGCGGCTGGAGCCGCGGGGGCAGGCGCTTGCGGCCTGGGTTGAGGAGAGACTTGAGGACGCTGCGCTGGCGGCGCGCTGGAAGCAGGTGGTGGTGGTGCAGCGGACGATCGAACCGGCGGACCGGAAGCGGGCGTTCCACATTTTGCGCAAAATGCCTGGACATCGTCCAGCGGACTGCCACAATTTCTGCAAAACCCGGCCATCTTTGCCTCCGAGGAGATGCTCCGCTCAGGTGCGGCTAACGATTGCATGCATCGTGCCAGAACCGCGAACGAGGAGCAAGAGAGAGGACTGGGTGTGTTGCGAGAACGCGGCAGAAGGTAGAATGACCGGGACTCAATAGGGTCGCGTGGGGAGCGTCGATGGCTACGGAATATTTATTGAAGACGGAACCTTCGGAATATTCGTTTGCTGATCTGCAAAAAGATGGGGAGACGACCTGGGATGGAATCACAAGTCCCGCGGGCGTGAAAAATTTGCGAGAGATGCCGGCGGGAGCGCGTCTGGTGATTTACGAGACGGCGAACCGAAAGAGCGCGGTGGGAACAGCGACGGTGATTTCGGTGGATGCAAGCGATCCCAAAGTGCCGGTCGTGAAAATCAAAGCCGGCAAAGCGATTGCGAAGCCGTGGTCACTGGCCGAAATCAAAGCGGACAAATTGTTTGCAGGGTCTCCGCTGATACGAGAGGGAAGGCTTTCGGTGGTTCCGCTGACGAAAACCCAGTACGCAGCGTTGACTGGGAGCGGGAAATAAGATCCAGAGAGGAGAGTCTTATGCGACGGTACCTGCTTATCGTTGTGATTGCTTCGTTGCAGTTTGCGGGTGAGCGCGCAATGGCGCAGCAGCCGGCGGAGATCCGGTATACGGCGGTGCCGGATTTTTTGAAGATGCCGCCGGATGTTTATCTGGGAGAAGTGGCAGGAGTGGCGGTGAATTCGAAGGGGCACGTTTTTGTGTTCTCGAGAGGGAACTCGACGGGGCCGGCGTATGCGGCGAGTGGAGCGCAGCTATTGGAGTTTGATGCGAAGGGGAAATTTTTGCGGGAGATCGGGCACAATTTGTATGCGTGGTCGTACGCGCACGCGGTGAAGGTCGATCCAGAGGACAACATTTGGGTGACGGACAAGGGATCGGACATGGTGATCAAGTTCAACCCGGAGGGACGCGTAGTGATGGTGTTCGGGCGGAAACAGGAAGCTTCCGATGAAGGGACTGGTCCGCTGAAGCATGTGAAGCCGCCGCTGGCGCCGGTCGACGGGCTGTTTCGGCAGGTGACAGACGTGGCGTGGGACGCGATGGGGAATGCATTTATCAGCGATGGGTACATCAATTCGCGTGTGGCGAAGGTGGATAAAGAAGGGAATTGGGTGAAGTCGTGGGGCGAGCCGGGAGATGGGCCGGGGCAGTTTAATGTGCCGCACAGCATTGCGGTGGATGCGACGGGAAACGTTTATGTGGCGGATCGCGGGAACCGGCGGATACAGGTGTTCGATGGAGACGGGAAATTTTTGCGGCAGATAACGATTGATGTGCCGGCACCGGCGGATGCGCGCGCGGCGATTGGGAACAAGCCGACGGCGACGACTGGTACGATGGCGCCGGGAGCGCCGTGGACGGTTTGCATCACGCCGGGGCCGAAGCAGGTGTTGTACACGTCGGACGCGTTTCCGGGGAGAATTTACAAGCTGAGTCTCGATGGAAAAGTGCTCGGGATGTTTGGGAAAACGGGCAAGCAGCCTGGGCAGTTCGGATGGATACACGAAATTGCGTGCCCATCGGAAAACGAATTGTACGTGGCCGAGCTCTTGAATTGGCGCGTGCAGAAATTAATTCTTGAGACGAGCCATTGATTTTACAAGCGTGAGCGAGTCCCAGCTTGCACCTCAGTGAGTCGGGGTCTTTACGGGTGCGCGCAAGTGCAAGTCGAAGAAGTTGTCGACGCGGTGCCAGGCGTCGAGGAGGACGTGTTCGCGTGTGAAGTAGTGAAACTCGCCGGGATAGATCATGAAGGAGATTAGATCGCCTTTGTGCTTTTTGAGGGCTTCGTCCATGAGCCAGACGGATTCGAGGAACGGGACGTTGACGTCGGCAGTGCCGTGGAGGACAAGGAGAGGGCGCTCGAGGCGATCGATATGCGAGAGCGGCGAGGCGTTGGCGTAGACTTGCGGATTTTGTTCGGGAGTGCCGATGCGGCTCGCGGTCCAGTCGCCGTGATAGGGATCGGAGTAGTACATCACGTAGTCGGCGACGCCGGCGACGTCCACGCCGCAGCGGAAAAGTTTGGGCTGATCGGTCATCGCGATTAGGGTGAAGAATCCGCCGTAGCTTAGGCCCCAGACGCCGATGCGGTCGGCGTCAACGTAGGGAAGAGTTTTTAGATAGTTCGCGCCCATCCAGGCGTCCTTAGCATCCTTGCCGCCGACATCCATATAGACGCCGGTGCGCCAGTCGCGGCCGTAGCCGATGCTGCCGCGATAGTCGGGAGCAAAGACGACGTAGCCTTTCTGAAGAAAATATTGGTGGATGCTGTAGTAGACGGCGTAATTTCGCTGGACGTGCCAGCCGTCGTAGTTTTGATTTACGCCGTCGCCGTGAATCCACATGATGGCGGGATGCTTGACGTTTTTATTAATGTTTTTGGGGACGAAGAGCCAGCCGGGGACTTGCTGGCCATCCGGGCCGGGAAAATGCACGAATTGCGGCTCGACGAATTGCGAGCGATCCATGCCCGCAGGCATGGAGTCCGTGAGACGCATGGGCGGTGCGCCGGGGTTGGTGCCGATCGTGTAGAGGTCGGCGCTGTTGTGTGTGTCGGTGTGCTGATAGACCAGGCGGCCATCGCCTTCGGACCAGTGCGGCTCGATGTTGGTGCCGGGCGTTGCGGGGATGTAGTTGACTTCGGCGTGCGCGGGATCGTCGCCAATTTTTGCGATGCCAAGGACGCGATCGCCGGGGCGATCTTCGAGGTTGGCGTCGAATGCGATGCGCGTACTGTCGTGCGACCACGCGGGGCGCCAGGCTTCGAACTTACCTTTCGTGATTTGGACGGCGGCGCCGCCGGAAGCGGGCATGACGTAGAGATGGTCCCAGCCATCCTGATCGCTGAGGAAGGCGATCCACTTGCCGTCCGGCGATGGCCAGGGTTGCGCGCCGGCTTCGCCCCAGTCGGGGATGCTCCAGAATTTTTCTTCGTGAATTTCGTGGATGGATTTTGGGATACCGGTGGCGGCGTCGGCGAGGTAGATGAAATAAGTTTTGAAGTCGGGCGACTGGCCGTCAAAGACGAGATGTGTGTTGTCGACCCAAGCCAGGCCACCGTACTCGCCGGGCTTTGCGACGGGCACGGGTTTCGCGTCGGTGAGCTTGAGCGCGTAGATTTGGCCGGGGACGTATTCGGAGACGCGATAGACGAGTTTCTCGCCGGAGTAAGATGGGGATTCGTCGTGATGAATAATTTTCGCGCCGCCGATGTAGGCAACGGAAGAGCCGTCGGGCGACCACAAAATATGGTGAATGCTGACGTCGTCGTGGGCGGTGGTGGACTCGGTGCCGTCGGAGAGCCAGCGAATGATCAGGTCGCTGGGATGCGGGCCGTCGTCACCAGCGGCATGCTTGCCGCTGCTGCGAACAAAGGCGACGCGTTTGCCATCGGGGGACGGGACGTAACCGGTGCCTGGATCGGCTTTGCTCCAGACGGGTTTTGGAGCGACGCCCGTAGCCGGAACTTGCCAGAGATCGCCGTCATGCGGGAAGTACACCGTGTCGCCGTCCGCATTCCAGAAGGCACCCGCGACTTGGGCCTGCGGAAACGATGTTAAGGGCTTTGGTTGACCGCTGCCGTCGGCATTGGCGACGTAGAGATTGGCCACACCTGCGCGGTCCCAGATAAAGGCGACGAGCTTGCCGTCCGGCGACCAGATAGGATCGGACGGATGCTTGATGTCGATTAACTGCTCGATCGAGAGCTGAGACTTGGTGTTAGCCACGCAGGTCTGCGCACTGGAAACGATTGCCACCAGCGACGTTGCTGCGATGAATGTTCCTGCTGCTTGCTTCCAGCTGCACATAGCGCCCCCCGGTAAATTCAGGAAAAAGCTTGGCCGACGAAACCAGGGCGTGGGTGAGGTGAAAATACCATTGGCTCGTTAAATGGGGAAGCTAAACCTCGCGCAGCGCCGTGCGCAGGAAGGCGCAGGGAGCGCCTGGCCGAAACGCAAAGGGACAACCGCACGCCTGAATGAGTGCGCGCATAAAGAAGCGCTTGAGCCGGGCGCTTGAGCCAGCGCGCTTAGCTGGTGGGCAAGCGGTTGATGATGAAGTCCGAGATGCGGGTGGCGGCGGGCGGATCCAGATTCGCGAGCACCACGACGACGTAGCCGGTTTGCGGGAAGATTTGGAGCTGGCCGTTCATGCCGGGTGCGCCGCCGCCGTGGCCGAAGTGGCGCGCGGGGGTGCCAGGGTTAAAGTCCGAGAAGCCAAACGCGTATTTTTCGGCGCCTGGTGTTTCTACTTTGCCAGTGGTGAGGAGGTCGGATTTTTGCGCGTTCAACAACTTGTGACTGGTGAGCGCGGTTGCGAAGCGGAGAAAATCTTCGACGGTGCAATAGCCGCCGCCGGCGGAAGTGCCGCGATACGGGAGCGTATCGGTATTGGGACGGAGAGACTCACTATCGAGCTTTGTGTAGCCAATGGAACGGTCCGGTACATTCTGGTCTTCCGGAAACGAGCCGGTGGACGTCATGCCGGCGGGCGTATAGATATTTTCGCTGACATAATCGTAGTAACTCTTTCCGCTGACGCGTTCGACGATCACGCCGAGCATCAGAAAGCCGTAATTGCTGTATTCCCAGCGGCTGCCAGGTTCGAATTCCGGCGCGCGCTCGCCATAAAGCTTGATGTAGTCCTGCAGCGTCTTTAATTCGAGACGATGGGCGTCGAACTGAGGGCCGAAGAAATCGCCGGTGCCGCCGGTGTGCGTCAGAAGCTGGTAGACGGTGACCTTTGTGGCGATGTCTTTGTTGGGATAATCGGTGAGATATTTCCCTACGGGATCGCTGAGCGAAATTTTGCCGGCTTGCACGAGCTGAAGAATGGAGACGGCGGTGAACATTTTGTTCATCGAGCCGATGCGGAATTTTGTGTTGAGCGTGTTGGGGATTTTCTTTTCGCGATCGGCCATGCCGTAGGCGCCGGTGAAGATGGGTTTGCCGTCCTTGGCGAGGAGCACGGCGCCGGAAAACTTGTCAGCGGCTGTGTCCGCTTCGAGCTTGGTGCGAAGGGCGGCGATGAGAGCGCTCTGAGATAGAGGTGCGACGGGGAAGTCGGCGGGGCGTGGAACTGCGCGAATGCCCAGCTGCAGGACGTGGTACGGAGCTGTGGGTTCGACCTCCAGAGTGAACCGGCCGAATTGGTCGGAGGCACGCTCCTGAACTAGGCCGGTAAGCTTCGTAGGAGTGGATTCCTCGATCTTTTTGAGATCGAATCCGCCGGTCTGTTGCCGGAAGGCGAAGATTCCGTCTACCTTGTGCTCGTCGGGTTTTGCGAAGTGGCTACGGAAGCTCTCAAGTTGACCCCTGTCGCCGCTGTTGAAGGCGGCGAGCCAGGCGGAAAATTGCTCGCCGGCAGGAGTCTTGGGTATTTCAATGTCGGCCGACGGTGCTTGAGCCGTTCGGGCGGCGCCGAGGGCGAAACCAAATGTGGCCAGCGCTAACGCTACTAGCACGAACTTGCCGAGCACGCGAGATAGGTGAACCATGAGTCGACCGCCTCCAAGGTTGGATTGATGAATGGCCTGAAGTCCAACATCTAGTATAGACGGCGTCTAAGGCAGAGAGTTTAAATCAGGAAGAAGGACAATACTTGGACCATGGTCCGACCGTGGCTAGACCATGAATTGACTATGCTCAGATAGACGCCTAGAATTGAACAGGGGTGCCTAACCCATGGAAGAGATAGCCATTTCGAAGTTCAAAGCGACCTGTCTTGCCGTCTTGGAACGTGTGCGGAAGACCGGACAGCCGATCCGCGTAACGCGCTTCGGCCAACCTGTCGCAGAGATCAATCCGCCTAATAGTGTCAAGCGAACCATACGGCTCGGAGGCGGGATCGGGACCATGGAGATCTTGGGGGACATCGTGGGGCCTATCGGCGACATTTCGGAATGGGAGGCGGCTCAAGACCCCGAGCCCGAACTTGGTCCGGAGCCGGGTCCGGAGAAAAAGCCAAAGTGAGGCTTTTGCTCGATACGCACATTTGGATTTGGAATTACACAGCGCCGGAGAAGCTGACCTCCGAAGTGGCGCGGGAGTTGGCCAACGCTGATAACGAGCGGTTTCTGTCCCCCGTCAGCATTTGGGAAGTAACAGTCCTTCTGGAGAAAAGGCGGGTCAAACTTCAACAGGATTTCGGGGAGTGGTTCAAGAAGTCCGTGGAAGATCTGGAACTCATCGAAGCGCCGTTGCATTGGGGAATTGCGCACGAACTGAGGTTCACGATGCTGGGCCACGGCGATCCCGCGGACCGGTTTCTGGCTGCGACGGCAAAGTTCTACGATTTCACTCTTGTGACGGCCGATGAACGGTTTATGAATGTAGCCGGGCTAAAAGTGCTGCCGAATCGCTAAAGTTCTGGCCGCGCGGCTCTTCACGCAGATGCTTCTTGAAAACGCTCGCGAAAGTCCGCGGCGGTTTGCGGCCGCTGACGGTGTGTAAGCCAGAATTACTTGGGCTTGGTGCCCTGCAGCTCTGTCAAATCCGCCAGAACTTCTTCGCTGTGCTGCTGGGGTTTTACGTCGAGATAGACTTTGCGGACAACGCCGTCGGGATCGATCAGGAAAGTGTGGCGCGCGGAGAGCTTGGCGACGCCAAGATTCATCACCGAGTCATAGAGATCGGAAACTTCATGCTTGGTGTCGGCGAGGAGTTTGAAGTTCAAGCCTTCCTTGGTGCAGAACTTCTGGTGCGAGTCCTCGTCCTGCACGCTGACACCGACGATTACGGCGTGTTTTTGCTCGTATTGCGCCAGATCGCGCTGGAAGTTGTGGGCTTCCACAGTGCATCCGCTCGTGAAATCCTTGGGATAGAAGTAAAGAACGACCCATTTGCCCTTGAAATCGTGCAGACTGACCGGCTTGGACTCTTGCGAATTCAGAGTGAAGTCCGGAGCAGGGCTACCGACAGCGGGGGCCTTACTATCCGCGTGAAGGCTGCGTAGTCCTAGACCCAAGCCAACTAAGAGCAGCACTCCCACAACAATCAAGGCCATTTTGAAGATCATAGGTTACTCCTGAAACCGATACCCGCGATTGGTCACATCTGTCCCGAGCAATACTCCATTTATGCCAATCAGGATGATCGTGCACGCTGGACAAACTGTATGATACCGCTCTCTTACAGGGAGTGCTAGTTCGAGTGGGTGAACCGGCCGAAGCCCAGGCGAAGTTGGAGCGTATTAATCCCCGGATTGAGGTTCGCGAGCGAGGCATTCGAAATGTGCATGAAGCGGAGCTCGGCGCTCCAGTTGTATTTGCTTCGGAGAAAGTGCAACCCCAGCGCACCGCTTGAAGTGAAATTGACGCGAGAGGTTCCTGGAGGCACATTGTCGTTCGTGAACAGCGTGCCGCCTCCGAGCTCGATGTAGGGAACGACTTTGCGTGGTTTTCGGAAATTCCATTTCAGCGCGAAGGGATTCAGCCCGAAACCATACGCAGTGCCGCCGCGCTGAACGACCATGAAGACAGGCACAACATCGACGGCATATTCGAACTGGCCGCGGAGAAAGCCCGGGCCTACGGGCGGCGTCAAAATCCATCCGTAACGCAGGCCGACGTTCCAGACGCCGCTGTCGGCGGTACTGCCATTCAGTCCATGGCCGCCGCCGGTCCAGATTTGCAGATCATGCCCGCCATCCTCAGGGCCAGCCTGGGCCTTCAAGACCGGCGCGCACAAAAATGCGGCAAAGAGCAAGCTGGTGAACAAACGTTTCGCTGAAAGGCGTGTCACGGAAAAACCTCCACACGGGCTTGGATTCGCTTCCTTGCGACCAGGGTGCACGCAAGATACAGAAAAACAGGCGCAAAGGCGACCAGGATTTGCATTACTTCAGATACGTGCGGACGATTTGAATGACGTCGTCGGCGGCTTCTTCGGAAGATTTCGAATTGCGCGGCATGTGATTACGGATGTGGTCTTCCATCAGCTCACCCATAAGGCTATTGATGGCGCCGCGAGCGGCGGCCAGGCGCTGCAGCGCGTCGGCGCATGGCTCATCTTCGTTAAGAGCGCGAATAACGCTTTCGAGTTGGCCAATGACTTTCTTGGTGCGAGTGACGAGGTCGAGTTTTTCGCGAGTGGTGTGTGACATTGTGCTTGTATACCCTACAGGGGTATGGTATCAAGGGCCGGGACTTATTGGCAATGGCACCCAGCACAGTAGAGCAAAGACGCGGTTCATTTCAACTACCGGGCGCCTATTGCGGCGTTCATCGTACTGTAATAGAACGCCTTTTACCCTCCCAAGGACTTATTACCATGCAGCCGACCGCGAACAGTGAGAGGAACATGTTTCGAAACGCCGACGGCGTAGTATCCCGCAAACTATCTCGATTTCCGCGCACATCTCTGGCGCGATTCCTGTTCGCCCTGTTCCTGGCAGCGCTCCTGGCCGATGCCGCGCAGGCCCAACGAGCCCTGACCTGGCAGGAGATACGTGACAAATTCGAGGCGGCGAATCCGTCTCTGCAAGCGGGGCAAATTGGTGTAGACGAGTCCCGCGCCTCGGAGATAACCGCGTACTTGCGTCCCAACCCAAGTTTGTCGCTTCTCGCGGATCAGCTGGATCCCTTCAACGGAGGCCCAGCCCATGGTCCGTTCGCATATCTGCTGAACTCGGCGACTGTCAACTACTTGCATGAACGTCAGCATAAGCGGGAACTGCGGCGTGACAGTGCGCAGGATGCCACGAAGATTGCCGTCTCGGGCCAAGCCGACCTGGAACGAAATCTCCTCTTCAATCTGCGGTCGGCTTTTGTGCAGGCGCTTCAGGGAAAAGCGGTCTTGGATCTAGCGAAAGAAAACCTGGTGTATTACGACCACGTCCTCAGCGTAAACCGCGATCGCTATAAGGTCGGGAACATTGCGCAGGTCGATCTCGACCGGCTCGAGCTCCAGCGCGTGCAATACGAATCGGATTTGCAGACCGCGGAAGTAAATTTACGCACGGCAAAGATTCAGCTTCTCGCGCTCTTGAATGACCGAACGCCGGTGGAACAGTTCGACGTGACCGGCCCGTTCGATTTTTCGGCACAGATTGCGCCGCTCGACGACGTCCGCCAGGCCGCGCTCGATACGCGGCCGGACCTGAGATCTGCCTTGCAGTCCGTCGACAAAGCAAGAACAGACCACCGGCTGGCTGTCGCCAATGGATCGACGGATCCGACCTTCGGCTTCGACGTGGGCCGCAATCCTCCCATTGATCAATACATCGGCTTCAGCGTAAGCATTCCGTTGCGCATTTTCGACCGCAACCAGGGCGAAAAACAGCGCACGCTGTTGGATATCGACCGCAACGACAAGCTTGTGCAAGCCGCCCGGGCCCAGGTCTTCAACGATGTGGACTCCGCTTACGCCGCCGTAGCGAGCTCCGTGATTCTTCTCCAGCCCTATAAGGACCACTACTTGAAACAGGCCGAGCGCGTGCGCGATACGATTGCATTTTCGTATCAGCACGGCGCGGCATCGTTGCTCGATTTCCTCAATGCCCAGGCCGACTACCGCAGCGTCCAACTCAATTACTTGAACCTTGTTGCTTCGTATTTGGAAGCCGCGAACCAACTCAATCTTGCCGCGGGACGTGAGGTCCTTCCATGAGACCCAGAGGATTGGAATTCCTCGCTTTCAGTTTGCCGCTGGTCCTTGCTGCATCCGGATGCGGGGATGCCGGGAAAGATGCCAGCGCAGGAGCACCGCCACCATTAAAGGTGGAGCAGGTGAGCGATCCAAATGTATTTCAAGTGGATCATCCGGAGCAGTTTCCGCTGGTGGCGGCGGTCGAGCACTTTGCCGTGTCGCAGTTGCGGGCCACCGGCGTTGTCACTCCGGACATATCCAGAAATGTTCCGGTCATTTCCGTAGCGACCGGCCGGGTGGTGGAGATTTCGGCACGCTTGGGTGACACGGTAAAGAAAGGGCAGATCCTGCTGCGCGTGCAGAGCGCCGACGTTTCCGCAGCTTTTTCCGATTATCAAAAGGCGGTCGCCGATGAACAGCTCACGCGCACTCAGATGGAGAGAGCCCAGCTTCTCTATGACCGAGGCGCGATCTCTCTGAACGATCTCCAAGTCGCGCAGGATACGGACACCAAGGCCAAAGTTGACGTAAGAGCCGCCGCTGAGAAACTTCGTGTGCTCGGCAACACCAATCTGGATAAACCCTCCGGCATTGTTGAGATTCGCGCGCCAGTCTCGGGTGTGATCACCGATCAACAGGTCACCAACGCAGCGGGAGTGGCGGGCCTGGGCTCGCCGAATCCATTCACCATCTCGGACCTGACCTACGTGTGGATTCTCTGCGACGTTTACGAGAACGATCTTTCGAGCGTGCATCTTGGAGAAAGCGCCGATATCCGCTTGAATGCCTACCCCGACAAAAAGCTCACCGGAGTGATCAGCAACATCGGCCCCATCCTCGATCCCAATCTTCGAACCGCGAAAGTGCGCTTGGAAGTGAGCAATCCGGGCTTGATGCGTCCCGGCATGTTTGTAACGGCGATCTTTCATGGCCAGTCGAAAGAGAAGCGCGTGGCCGTTCCTTCGACCGCCATATTGCACTTGCACGACCGCGACTGGGTCTACATACCAACGAAGGACAAAAAATTTCGACGCGTGGAAGTTACGGGCGGCGACATGCTTCCCGGTAACATGCAGGAAATCCTGTCGGGACTCGCGCCTGGCGATCAAGTGGTGAGCAACGCGCTTGAATTCCAGAATACGGTGCAACAGTAATGATTCGCGCGCTGGTCGCTTTCTCCCTGAACAACCGGTTCATTGTGCTCAGCCTCGCCTTAATGCTGTTCGTGTGGGGCATCATCGCGTTTGAGCTGCTGCCGGTGGAAGCCTACCCGGATGTCGCAAACACATGGGTGCAGGTGATTACACAATGGCCGGGCCGCGCCGCCGAAGAAGTGGAACAACAGGTTACTGTGCCGATCGAAATTCAGATGAATGGCATGCCGCATCTGCAGCACATCCGCTCGGCATCGCTCGCAGGGCTTTCCGTCGTCAATTTGATTTTCGATGACGACTCCGACAACGACTGGGACCGGCAGAAAGTCTCCGAGCGGCTCGGGCAGGTGACACTGCCGCCTAACCTCACCGCAAGCATCGGGCCGGACTTCAGTCCGATTGGTTCGATCTACTGGTACACACTCAAAAGCGATAATCCTGCGTACGACGTGATGGAGCTTAAGACCATCCAGGATTGGGTCATCAGCAAATATCTAAAATCTGTACCAGACGTTGTAGACGATTCATCCTTCGGCGGCATCACGCGCGAGTATCAAGTTCGTATCGATCCCGACAAACTTGTGGCCTACGGGCTGAGCCTTGCCCAGGTCGAGCAGCAACTTTCGAACAGCAATGCGAATGCCGGCGGCAGTTTTATCGAACAAGGCGCCCAGCAAATCAACGTTCGCGCCGTGGGGTTGGTTCGAAATGTTAACGATATCGAAAAAACCGTCCTCAAGACGCAGAATGGCACCGCCCTGCGGCTGAGGGACATTGCGGTCGTATCCCAGGGTCCGAAAATCCGCTTGGGGCAAATTGGAAAAGCCATCCACCGCGCAGACGGAGTGGTGGTCGATGACAACGACGTGGTGGAAGGCATCGTGTTCATGCGCAAGGGTGCGGACACGGCCACCACACTTGAAGGAATCCATGCCATGGTGCAGCGGCTGAACGATCAAATACTGCCCCGCGGCGTCAAGATCGTTCCTTACCTGGACCGCAGCGATCTGGTGCACTACACCACGCACACCGTCATGCACAATTTGACCGAGGGCATGATCCTCGTCGTCATCATTCTTTTCATTTTTCTCGGCAATGTGCGCGCAGCCATCATCGTTGCGCTGACGATTCCTTTTGCATTGCTTTTTGCTTCCATCTGTTTGGATTTGCGCCATATTTCGGCCAATTTGCTTTCTCTTGGCGCTTTGGATTTCGGCATGGTTGTCGACGGCGCCGTGGTGATGGTCGAAAACATTGTCCGCCACTTAAACCACCAAGGCTCGGATCAAGGGAGTCCGCTGGAACGCATTCGCCAGGCGGCGCACGAGGTGCAGCGGCCGGTTTTCTACGCCATCGCCATCATCATCACTGCATATCTTCCGATTTTCACCTTGCAGCGCGTCGAAGGAAAATTGTTCAAGCCCATGGCATGGACCGTGGCCTTCGCTCTCCTGGGCGCATTGATCTTTTCCATGCTCATTGCCCCTGCACTGGCGAGTATCTTTTTCCGCTCGGGCGTCAAAGAATGGCACAACCCTGTGATGACTTACCTGACCGCGCGCTACAGAAAGGCGGTCACGTGGGCGGTTCGACATCGTCCGGTTACTGTGGGACTCGCCGCCGTCTGTTTCGCCTTTGCGATTTTTCTGGCATTTGGCGGTGTGATCGGCTCGGAATTCCTCCCCCATCTGGATGAGGGGGCGATTTGGGTTCGCGGTACTTTGGCGCCCAGCACCGGACCGACGGAGGGAGCACGCATTGCTCAACGAGCCCGCCAGGTACTCTGCTCTTTTCCCGAAGTCCCTCAAGTCGTCAACCAAGTCGGACGTCCGGACGACGGCACGGACACCACCGGCTTCTTCGACACGGAGTTTTTCGTAGACCTGATTCCGAAGGAAAAATGGCGTCCCGTTTTCCATCAAAATAAAGAAAAGCTGATCGCGGCTATGAACCACGAGCTGGAAAAGATTCCAGGCGTGATCTGGAACTTTTCCCAGCCTATTTCCGACAATCTGGAAGAAGCTGTGAGTGGGGTGAAGGGCGCGCTGGCCGTCAAAATCTACGGCGACGATCTTAAGACGCTGGAAGAAAAGGGCGACGAGGTCGTCAACGTCATGCGCGGCGTCCGCGGCGTGGAGGACCTTGGTCTGTTTCGTCTCCTCGGGCAACCGAATCTCGACTTTGCCGTTGACCGCGATCAGGCCTCACGCTACGGAATCAATGTGTCCGACGTGCAGGATGCGGTTCAGACGGCCGTTGGCGGCAATGCGCTCAGTCAAGTTCTCATTGGCGAACAAAGATACGATCTGGTGCTGCGGTATTTGCCGGAATTCCGGGACACGCGCGAAGCCATCGAGAGGATACGCCTGTTGTCTCCCACCGGCGAGCGCGTTTCCCTTGGCCAATTGACAAAGGTCCGTGTCTCAGACGGAGGATCTGAAATTTATAGGGAAGCGAACTCACGCTACGTTGCGGTTAAGTACAGCGTGCGTGGCAGGGATCTGGGCAGCACCGTCGAAGAAGCAATCAAGAAAGTCAACGCTGCCGTCAAACTGCCGCCGGGATACTCGTTTGACTGGGCGGGGGAATATGAAAGTCAAAAGCGCTCGGAGAAGCGGCTCTTGCTCGTGCTGCCCATCACTGTGCTTGTGATCTTTGTGATCCTTTACGCCATGTTCAAATCGATGAAGTGGGCGCTGCTCATTCTCACGAACGTGGCCATGGCGCGCCTGGGCGGATTACTCGCGTTGTTCCTCACCCACACAAACTTCAGCGTTTCCTCGGGCGTGGGCTTTCTTGCGCTTTTCGGCGTTTCGGTGCAAACCGGCGTCATTATGCTCGAATACATCAATCAACTTCGTGCCACCGGCTACACGATTGAAGATTCCGCCGTGGAAGGAGCGGTATTGAGGCTCCGGCCCATCATGATGACCATGTTGGTCGCGACGTTGGGGCTGCTTCCCGCGGCGCTCTCGCACGGAATTGGATCCGACTCTCAGCGTCCTTTTGCAATTGTGATCGTTGGAGGCCTCATCTCCGACCTGGTGATGAGCATTTTTCTTTTGCCCACCCTCTACGTCTGGTTTGCTCACGATGGTGATAAGCTTCCCCAGCCGGAAGAGGCTGTTTGAGGAATCTGGTGAGTGGCGCTGATAGTGTTATCACTCAAAATTGTGGGCGAAGAATGTTTCGCGCCCGGCGTGGTCTTTCCCGTTTGGTAGGCCACGCAGCCGGTTCGTTGAAGGATCCCCCTCATGAATAAAGCGGAAGTCTGTGCTCTCATCAAGGAGATTGGCATCGTTCCCGCAATTCGTGTGTCCTCCGCCGAAGACGCGCATTTTGCGTCAGAGGCCGTGACGAGCGGTGGTGTGCCCATCGTGGAGATCACGATGACGGTTGCCGGGGCGATTGATTTGATTTCGCATATGGTTCGTTACCACCCCAAGATGCTGGTCGGCGCGGGGACCATCATGGATACTGAAGTGGCCCGAAAATGCGTCGATGCAGGCGCCAGTTTCCTGACCAGTCCCGGATTCGACCTGGCCCTCATCGAGTTCGCCGCCAAAAGAGAGATTACTGTTCTCGCGGGCGCATTGACGCCTACGGAAGTCATTTCCGCCTGGCGCGCAGGGTCCGATTTCGTCAAAGTGTTTCCCTGCGCGCAAGTCGGCGGCGACAGCTACATCAAAGCCTTGAAAGGGCCTCTCCCACAGGTCTCGCTCATTGCAGCTGGAGGGGTTAATCAGCAGACTGCGGCCAATTTCATTCTGGCTGGGGCCACCGCCATCGGAGTAGGCTCCGAACTCATACCGACGGAAGCCATCGAGCGGCGCCAAGCCGCGAGAATCCGGGAACTGGCGCAGCGCTTTGTCGGTTTCGTGAAAGATGCGCGTGCCCGGCTGGAAGCGCGGAAGCCCCGCCGCCTCGTTAAGAAGTCCGATGGCCTCGAAAAATGCGAGGAGAAATGAGTCGTTCCAGCTTACGCGTCGCGACTGTCTAGTGCTTGCGCTAATAAAATCTCAGTGGAATCTTCTCCTCAGAGTATCCTCTAGCTTGGCCCTAAATGTTCTTTGGTATTCCCTGCCGTGCTCAACCCTAATGAGAACGCGAAGCAATGGCCCTCAATACTTTTGTAGCAGGCGATGGAGAAGGCCTCTGAACTTTCTCGTCTGGATATTGTTGCTAGGTTTTGCGTTTGCTAATCCGGAGGCGCCCGCACAGGAGCCGGTGCCGTCTCAGCAGAATTCTCCGCCCGTTGCTGAGTCCGGTTCTTCCTCCGAACCGCTCCCCATCATGTTTCCGCACCCGGAGATGGACCGGCTCTGGCTCTCCGGCCAAGTCAACATCATCTCGCAGTGGCACCCGGCGTTCCGCTCGCCGTATCAGGGGCCGAATAGCCTGAGCCCCGAGGCGCAGGACGCCGGTTCGCGCGTTCTCACGCTTTTCACCGGTCTTCGGCTTACTCAGACAACCTCGCTGCTCTGCGATGTGCAGGAGACGGGAGGGCACGGAATTGGCGAGGCGTTGGGCCTTGCGGGATTCACGAATCTCGACGTCGTGCGAAATCCGACGCTGAGCAAAGCTCCTTACATCGCGCGTCTGATGTTCCATCAGATTATTCCGCTCGGCCGCGCGACCGAAGCTGTCGACCAGAATCCCTTTTCTGTCTTTCGTGAACTCCCCGAGCGCCGCCTGGAGATTCGTTTCGGCAAATTTAGCTTGGCCGATTTCTTTGATTTCAATTCTTATGGGACCGATTCCAATTTCCAGTTCCTGAACTGGACCGTCGACAACGCCGGAAGCTACGACTATGCGGCAGATACACGCGGATACACCTTCGCCGCCATGCTCGAGTATCACGACCGTTGGTGGACTGTTCGTTTTGCAGAAGCTCTGATGCCAAAAGTTGCGAACGGCATTCACCCTGACGCGGATTTAGCCCGCGCGAGATCGGAAAACGTCGAGTTCGAGTTTCACAGGAAAACGATCCTGCATCAGCAGGGAATCCTTCGTCTGCTGACCTTTGTGAATCATGCGAACATGGGCGACTATCAACAGGCCATCGACAATTTTCAAGGCGGCCTGACTCCGAAGCCGGAAATTACAGCGCACCCACTTCAAACCACGATTAAATATGGCTTCGGCGTGAATTTTGAGCAGCCTCTGAACGGCTGGGTGGGTATCTTCGGCCGTTGGGGATGGAACGAAGGGGAGCACGAATCCTACGCGTATACAGAAGTGGATCAAACAGATCAGATCGGCGTTGGCTTCAGCGGGAGAGCCTGGGGGCGCACTTGGGACCGCGCAGGTGTTGTTTTCGTGTCCAATGGGATCTCGCGCGTTCATCAAGAGTACTTGGCTCTCGGTGGCGACGGTTTTCTTCTGGGGGATGGCCGCCTGAACTATGGCCGCGAGAATATTTTCGAGACGTACTACACGCTCCACGCCTGGCGCGGAATCTACCCCGCGTTTGGGCTGCAACACATCAACAATCCCGGTTACAACCGCGACCGCGGGCCCGTGCTAGTCCCGACACTGCGCTTGCACCTGGAATTGTGAACGCCCGCGATGGGAGTGTCGCGCGAGCAAGTAGAAATCCCCAGCCGTCAAAGAGAACGCGTGCGCATAAAGCTTTCGCGTTCACTGCGCATGTCGTCGCCGCGTAACTCTCGCAAGGCGCAGGTCACAAACTCTCCAGTCACTTTCTTTCGCCAGCTCATGTCGAAGTCCGTGTTGTCGAGCGGCTTGGCGATGCGTGCCGAAAGAACTGCGGCTTCTGCGATGGAGTCCGCATCTATCGGCCTTCCAACGAGGGATTTTGCCGCCTCCACTGCGACCAACGGCCGCGACGCGGCAGAGCCAATCACGATGCGGGCACTTTCAACAACACCGCCATCGGAAAACCGCGCAGCGGCTGCGACCGACAAGACCGGAAAATCGAACGACCCGCGCCTCCGAAGCTTCCAGTAAGTGCTTTTCCAGCCATGCATCTCATCGACCAACACTTCGGTCAGAATTTCGTTCGGCTTCCGCTTGATGTAATCCAATCCGTCGTTGTTGTACAGCTCTGCCAGCAAAACCTCTCTCTCTCCAGCTTGCGAAACCAGACGGACTCGCGCGCCGAGCGCGATCAACGCCGGCGCCGTGTCCGTCGAAGAAACGGCCATGCACTTCGGACTTCCTGGCGCGACCCAGCATGTGTCTCCGTCCTTCTTCAGGCAGAAGTCGATCGCCTTTCTCCACTCATAATTCTGATCGTAGTAATTGCACCGCGTATCGAGACAGAGATTGCCGCCGAGCGTCGCCATATTTCGAATCTGAGGCGTAGCCACAAGCGAAGCTGCTTGCGCCAGCGCCGTCATGCCGTTTCGAAAACGTGCGTCCTCCGCAATGTCGGCCAGCGTGATGCAAGCGCCCAACCGCAATCCCGTCGCATCCATCTGGACGCGATTCAGAGCTTCAATATATCGAAGGCTCATCAGCGTCTTCGGAACTTGTTGCCTTCGCTTCATGTTGGGAAGCAGGTCCGTGCCGCCCGCAACTGCCATAGCCTGCGGGCCTTCGCCGTCCAGAATACGCGCAGCTTCCTCCAACGTACGCGGCGCGCGAAACTCGAAAAGTGGCAGCCGCATCATGAGCGCAGCACCACCTTTTCCTTTTCATCCCTGTGCTTGGAGGGCCGCGGCACATCGTTCACTGCATGTCCGTCTCCGCCCTCCCAGGGTGGTGGAACCCGAAGCGCCTCCGGCCAATCGACTTGCGGAAAATGGCTTGGCCCAAATCGCGGCGCGCGTCCTGCTTTCTTTTCCGCGAGCGCCTTCATGATTTTCTCGGGCATGATCGGCACTTCGTCGATCCTCACTCCCACTGCGTCATACACCGCATTCGCTACCGCCGGCATAATCGGCAATAGCGGCCCCTGCCCGACTTCCTTCGCGCCAAACGGCCCGCGCGGATCCGGCTCTTCGATCAACTCCGTAATCACTTCCGGCATATCCAGCGACGTCGGGCTCTTATATTCCAGCATCGAAGGAAATTTGTGCACCAGCGCGTGCGACAGCTTTTTCGGCAAGCGCCGAAACTCCTGCTCCTCCATCAACGCCTCGCCCAGCCCCATGTACACGCTGCCCTCCACTTGCCCGCGCACCAGCGTTGGATTCAGCGCGCGCCCGATGTCGTGCGCAATCCAAATCTTCGGCACCGTAATCCATCCCGTCGCCGGATTTACCGCAACCTCGACCACCGCTGCGGTGTACGAATAAGTCGGCGACGGTCCAACGCCTCCGCCCTTGTAAAGCGCCGGTGACTTCGGCGGCGTGTATGAACCCATCGTCCCAATCGTTCCAAATCGCGCCTCCGCTAAACACACGGCTTCCGCAAACGTGAAACCCTTTTCTGGCGACGACAAATCAAAAACGCGTTTCCCGGCGAAGCGCAATCGCTCTTTCGGAACTTCGAGTTTCTCTGCAACCGCCTGGGCAATGATTTCCCGGCCACGCTCCGCCGCTTGCAGCGCCGCGTTGCCCGCCATGATCGTCACTCGACTCGAGTACGATCCCAGGTCCACCGGCCCCAAATCCGTGTCGCCCGTGTACAAACGAATGTCAAAAGTCTCCAGCCCCAACACTTCCGCGACGATTCCCGCGAGAACGTCGTCCGAACCTTGACCAATTTCCGTCGCTCCGCAAAAAACCGCCACGCCACCGCCGCGATCGAACTTGATGTGGACTCCCGAGTGAGGCATTTTGTTCCAATAAATCGGCAGCCCCGCTCCCGTCAGATACGCGGAGCAAGCCAAGCCAACGCCGCGCCCTTCCGGCAACTTGCGAAATTTGTTCTTCCAATCCGCTTTTGCGACTACCCGGCGAATGCACTCGGAAAGATTCACCACGCTCAACCGAAAGAAGTTCGCCGTAACCGCGTTCGACGATTCCGCAATCCGCAAACGCAAATCCGCCGGATCGATGCTCAATTTCTCCGCAATTTTGTCGATTTGCACCTCTTGCCCGAACCGCGGCTGCACCGTCCCATGCCCGCGTTTCGGCCCGCACGGCGGTTTGTTCGTGAATGTCCGGCATCCCTGGAATTTGTAGCGCGGAACGTGGTACGTCACCGTCTGCAGCGCGCCGGTATAAAACGTGCTGGCCACGCCATACGAACCGTAAGCGCCGCCATCAATCAGCGTCTGCAAATGCATCCCGGTAATCGTGCCGTCGCGCTTCACGCCGGTTTTGAATTTCATCAGGACCGGATGCCGCCCCCGGTGGCAATAGAACACTTCCTCGCGCGTCAAACAAATCTTCACAGGCCGGTCCAGCAGCAGCGCGGCCTTGGCCACCACAATCTCGTGATTGAACGGATCACTCTTCCCGCCAAATCCGCCGCCGTTCGCCGTCGCGATTACGCGAATATGCGCCGGAGCCATTTGCAAAACTTTCGCCAGCGCACGGTGCAAATAATGTGGCGTTTGGGTGCTGCTCCAAATCGTCAGTTTTCCATCGGGATCTTTTATCGCGACGGACGCGTGCTGCTCGATCGGCAGGTGCGTGTTTCCCTGATAAAAAAACGTATCCTCAAAAACTTGATCCGCTTCCGCAAATCCTTGCTCCACGTCTCCAAATTCCAGCGATACGCGCTTGTGAACGTTTCCTTCTTCGCCGTAGTCGTGAATCCGCGGCTCCGGCGTCGCCAGTGCCTCTTCCGGATCAGAAATTGTCGTCAGAAAGTCGTATTCGACATCGATCAAGTCCAGCGCTTCAAACGCCGTCAATTCTTCCCGCGCCACAACCGCCGCCACCGGATCTCCCACGTGTCGCACATGGTCCACGCAAAGCGCCTGCTCGTCCTGGCTCACCGGCAAAATTCCGTACTCGATGGGGAGATCTTTCCCGCTGAGGACCAAATAGACTCCGGGATGAGCCGCGGCTCGCGAAGTATCGATCTTTTTGATGCGCGCATGCGGATGCGGCGAGCGCAGCAATTTGCAATACGCCATCCGCGGCAGAAAAATGTCGTCCGCGAAACGCGTCTGGCCTGTGACTTTCGCGCGCGCATCCACCCTGCGCCGCGGAACACCGATCACGCGCATCTGTTTCTCGTCACTCATTTTTCTTGCCCGCGATTTTCACTATCGCTGCTTCCACGGCTTCGAATATCTGTTGATAACCCGTGCATCGGCACAAATTCCCAGACAACGCCTCACGAATCTCGTCACGCGAAGGATGCGCATTTTTATCCAGCAGCGCTTTCGCGGTCACCAGAATAGCCGGCGTGCAATACCCGCACTGCGCCGCACCCAAGTCTGCAAATGCCTCCTGCAGCGGATGCAGCTTTCCATCCGCTCCGAGCCCTTCAACCGTTAAGACGGTTTTCTTGTCGCACTCAATTGCCAGAAGCAAACAGGAGAGCACCGCTTTACCATCCACCAGAACGGCGCACGCCCCACACTCACCTAACTCGCAGCCGTGCTTTGTCCCCGTGTGTCCGAGATCCTCGCGGAGCACTTCCAGCAAGGTTTTGTATGGCGCAAACGAGACGTCCATCATTTCGCCGTTCAGCGTCAGGCGGATGTGCGCTGTCTTTTGCGATTCCGTTGGCAACGTAACCAGGCTCATTCACTACTCTCCGAATATTCTCAGGCTCACCGTGGAAACAGCCGCGCCGCATTGTCGTACAAAATCTTTCGTTTTGTCTCTGCCCCGATCGGCAGTGCATGAAACTTTTCAAGGTTTCCCTTAATCTCGGGCACGCCCGGCCCTGGCCAATCCGTTCCCCACAGAACTTTGTCCGCGATATCTTCGATTCGCGGAAAATATTCCATCAATTTCTGCGGCGGAATCCCGGAAATGTCCATGTACATATTCTTGTGACGCCGCACGAGAAAAAATGCTTCGTTCATCCAGAGCGGCCTGCCGCCATGCGCCAGGATCACCACCAGATCCGGATAATCAATGCTGACGTCGTCGCACAACATCGGCTGCGCATGCAAATTCCGGGCACCGGGGAAAATCGAGGTTCCCGTATGAACCATCACCGGCATTCCGTTCGCCTGCGCCCGCTCATAAATCGCGGCCAAATCCTTGTTTCCGTTCATATACGAGTTCGGCGTGAGCACTTGATGCGAAGGATGCAGCTTGATCGCGCGAATCCCAATCTTCGCCATACGATCGACCTCCGCGCCCGCATCCGGAACAGTTCCAGGCAGCACGCCGCCGAACGCAATTAAACGATCCGGCGCGGCGCTGCAATACTTCGCGCTCCAATCATTCACTTCTGGAGTGAACCCGATAATCTTCGGCGCGACATAATTGATCAGCCCCGCGCGCTCAATGCCGAGACTATCGAGGTGTGCCAAAAATGCCTTCGGATCCTCGCAGTAGCGCATCACATCCGCGTAATCTTTCCGCCCGCGCTTCATCAACTCCATCGCGGACGGCTTCATCATGTGGTACGGCATGATGTGAATGTGAATGTCGATGATGGCCTGCACGCCGCTCCTCGCCGCCCCTCTTCTCTGCGAACCTCTGTGTACTCTGCGCCCCTGCGTTATCTTTTCTTTCTTCTTCTTTTTTCTCGTCGTTACATCGTTACCTCTTTACTTCATTCCTTTCTCCTTCAATTGAACCGCACATATTCAAAATCCAGCGGCTTGCTGTTGATTCCCCGCAGCGGCGGTGAAATCCAGTTCGCGAATTTCCCGGGTTCCACGACGCGCCCCGTCATCAACGACTGTACGAACTTCTCGTCCGCCGGGCTCGGCAGCCATTCGTGCTTGCGCTTGTCCCAGGCCTCGGCGGTCAAGACTTCACCGTTCACGCTGATGTGGTGTCCCGCAAAATTCCCGATCGCGCGGTGAAATCCTTTATGCGGAAGCGTCAGCGTGAAGGGAATGCCCGCTTCATCGATCACGCGCTGCCATCTCGCCACTCCGTCCGCAATCTCCTCGATATAATCGTCGCGCAAACGTTCATTCAAAGCCGTGAGCGCCGGCACATTCTTCTTTACGATCTTGCCGCCGAGCACCTCGTAGACCGGATATTCCGCTTCGCTCAGCACGTGGTCGTCCTCGAGCTTCGTCTCGCGAAACCGCCCCTTCAACCCGTTCGTGAAATAACTGGCGGCATTCGAAGAAACGTCCGACCCGTACAAATCGAGCGTCACGCTGTAGTGAAAATTCAAATAGCGCTGAATCGTTTGCAGGTCGATGACTCCCAGCGCACGGACCTGCGCCGGGTCTTCCAGTTTATTCTCCTTCATCACTTCGCAGGTGCGTTTGATGATGCGCGTCACGCCTGTCTCTCCGACGAACATGTGATGCGCTTCCTCGGTCAACATGAAACGGCAAGTCCGGGAGAGCGGATCGAAACCGGACTCCGCCAAAGCGCAAAGTTGAAACTTCCCATCGCGGTCCGTAAAGAACGTGAACATATAAAACGCCAGCCAGTCCGGCGTAGGCTCGTTGAACGCGCCCAAAATGCGCGGATTATCCGCGTCGCCGGACCGCCGGGCCAGCAGCGCCTCCGCTTCCTCGCGCCCATCGCGCCCAAAATACCGATGCAACAAATACACCATCGCCCACAAATGCCGCCCTTCTTCCACGTTCACTTGAAAAATATTTCGCAAGTCGTACATCGAAGGACACGACGAGCCAAGCAAGCGTTGCTGCTCGACCGAGGCCGGCTCCGTATCCCCTTGCGTCACAATCACGCGCCGCAAGATTGACCTATATTCTCCCGGCACTTCCTGCCAGGCCGGTTGCCCCTTATGAATCCCGAAATTCACTTGCCGCTTTTCGTCGCGCGGCTGCAAAAAAATTCCCCAGCGGTACTCTGGCATCTTCACATAGTCAAACTGCGCCCATCCATCCGGCTCCACGCTGATCGCCGTCCGCAGGTAGACTTCATAATTGTGGCTCTCGTTCGGCCCCATGTCGTACCACCAGCCCATGTAGGCAGGCTGCCAATGCTCGAGCGCTCGCTGCAAACCGCGGTCGCGGCCTAAATCCACGTTATTCGGAATTTTCTCCGTGTAATCAATCATGATGGTTCTCCGCTCCGATGGTCTTTTCCTTACTTCTTTACGTCATTACTTCTTCTTCTCAAACTCGCTCCCAATTAAATTTCACTGGCGCCCCGGTTCCATAAACCTTGAGCGCTCCGTTTGTTCCCACGGCGTTCGGACGGATGAAAATCCAGTTCTGCCAAGCCGACAATCTCCCGAAAACGCGCGTCTCAAGTGTCTCGGGAATTCCAAATCGTAAATTCGCTTCCAGCCCGGTCAACGCATCCGGCGAAAGCGCCGCGCGCGATTCCAGCGCCTGCCGGATCTCATCTTCCCAATCCAAATCATCCGGCGCTGCCGTCACCAGCCCCGCATCCATCGCATCATGAAGGCTCAATATGTTTCCAACTAACCCTCGCAGCTTTTCGATCTGCCCGGCGTCCTGATAGAACCGCGCCGCCATTCGCGAAAGCCCATTTACCATCGGCAACGCGCCAAAATTCATCCGCGAAAGCACGACCGTGGCGACGTTCTCCCCATCTTGCGAATCCCGCATATAAACCCGGTCCGCCGCCAGCGCCAGTTCGAACAGCGTCCCCGCGAAGCACGCACCCGGCTCGACAATCGCGTAGAGCGAACGCGAAGAAACATCGATCCGCGCAAACGTTCGCCGCATCATTCCTAGAACTTCGCGCACGAACCAGTTGTCCTGGTGATTTAGAACAAATTCGTCCGCCGCCAGAACCGCTTCGGGATTTCCCGTGGCCTTCAGAATCCAGAGCCCCAAATCCAGTTCCGTCGTCCGCAGCGTCAGAATCGCGTCATCAAGCTCCCGCGCCATCTGCAGCGGCCACCAACTCGCTCCCGCCGCGAGCGCACTCTCGACCGTGTACTCCGCCACGGCCTCCGGCGCGCGAACCGTCAATGTCACCAACCGCGCTTCGCGATCCACCTGCGCATCGACGTATTCGTAGTGCACGCCCGCTTCGTCTACGACTCGCTTCAACGGCGTCAGCGCCACGCCTTTCGCGTCCAAGGGACGATCGCTCAACTCCGCCAATTTCATCGCGCGCTGCTTCACATGTTCGGCGAACTGCTGCGGCTTTACTACCTCATCCACCAGCCGCCAATCTTTCGCCCTCTGTCCGCGCACTCCGTCCGGATTTGTGCAGAACATGTCCGCATAATCTCGCCGCACTTTTCTCTTATCGGTCACGCGCGTCAAACCGCCAGTCCCCGGCAAAACGCCCAGTAGCGGCAACTCCGGTAAACTCACGGCCGACGACCGGTCATCCACTAAAATAATTTCGTCGCACGCCAGCGCCAGCTCGTATCCGCCCCCCGCCGTCGTTCCGTTGCACGCCGCGATGAATTTCAATCCCGAATGCGCGCTCGAATCCTCAATCCCGTTTCGTGTTTCGTTCGTGAATTTGCAGAAGTTCACTTTCCAGGCGTGCGAAGACAGGCCCAGCATATAAATGTTAGCGCCAGAGCAAAAAATCCGGCTCTTCGCGCTCGTAAGGATCACCGAACGAATTTCCGGATGCTCGAAACGTATCCGCTGCAGCGCATCGTGCAGTTCGATGTCCACGCCCAGATCATAGGAATTCAGCTTCAGCTTGTAGCCAGGACGCAGCCCGCCATCTTCGGCGACATCCATCGTCAGCGTGGCCACTGGCCCGTCGAAGCCGAGCTTCCAATGTTTGTATTTGCTGGGATCCGTCCGGTAGTCTGGCGGCTCCACTTTTGCCTGAAGTTGTTCCGTCGTTGCTCCGTCCACGTGATCCTCCTACTGCTCGCTCCGTGTTTCGTCCGTCTGCAATGCCGCCTTCAATTTCGCAAAACTTTCGTCCACCGAATTCCCGGAAGTATCCAGATACATATCCGCCTTGCGGTAAAGCGGCTCGCGCGCTTCCAGGATGCGCCGCAAATCCTCCATCGCCTGATTGCTGCCGCCCATCACACGCAAATCCCCCTGCGCAATCACCCGCGCCATGTACTCCTCTGGCCGCGCCTTGATCCAAATCGTGTAGCAATGCGCGAGCAGGAAGTCGTAGGTCTCTTTTTCGGAAACTACGCCGCCGCCTACCGAAAGAATCGCCCGTTCGTGTTCCTGAAGCACACGCTCCAGCAGCCGCTTCTCGATCGCGCGATAACCCGTTTGCCCGTACAGCGAAAAAATCTCGCCCAGCGGCATGCCTGTATCTTTTTCAATCTCGCGGTCAAGTTCGATGAACGGAGTATTCAACTCCTGGCCCAGTCGCAACCCCAGCGTCGATTTTCCCGCTCCGCGCAATCCGATCAGCGCCACGCGCTTCCGCCGCTCCGCTTCTTCCGCTCCAAATTCCCGAAGCAATCGTGACATCGCGTCCGCCACGCGATGCGCCGGCAGGCGCTCCAGAAACCTCTGGATCAAGACTTTTTCGTGCCGCGTTTCCGCTTCCGCCGCAAACAATTCCGCAAGCGACACATGCAGCGCCGCCGCAATCCTGCGCAACAACACGATCGAAACATTCCCCTCGCCCGCTTCCAGTTGCGCAAGATGGCGTTCCGACACCTGCGCCTCGCGCGCCATCACTTTCCGCGTCAGCCCGCGCCGGTTTCGCAATTCCCGCACGCGCTTGCCGAGAGAAAGGAGAAAGCGGTCATTCGAAGCGCTCCCGAGCCGCTGCGCGCTGGACTCTTTCGAATGTGTAGTGGTGTGCATGGCTATATATAAGGACAGCTGGGAAGCAAAGTGCAGTATACCGCATGTGCTGGCGAGCCGGTCAAGGAAAAGAGCGTGATGTGCGACACAGGTTTCCGATTTTTGCCAAACTGATGCCATTTTCTTCCGTAAGATGCTGTGGATAAATTACTTACATTGAGAACGAGAGCTCTTGTTTGAGCCCGCCATCGCCTGCTCTCACGCTTGAAGATGCACTATTATGCCGATGTCGTGCTATCATCGCCACTTCTCGTGTGCGAACGGCCTTGGATTTCGGACTTATTCTAGAATGTGCCAAGATTCGAGGGTCGCGAAGACTCGAACCGGCTCGCTTCCCATCGGAGGCTCACAAATGAAGCTGTCGAACTATGTCTCAGACCATTGGCAGGAAGGCGCCGGCGATGGCGAGACTCTCGTCGATCCTGTCACCGGCGAAGAATTGGCGCGCGTATCATCGCAAGGCGTCGACGTTAAAGCCGCGCTCGATTTCGCACGTTCGAACGGCAGCCCTGCGCTCCGAGCGCTCACCTACCGCCAGCGCGCCGGCCTCCTCGCCAAAATTGCCGATGTGCTAGCCACGAATCGCGACGAATATTTTCGCATCTCGCTTCTGAACCTGGGCGCGAATCAAGCCGATGCTTCGTTCGATGTGGATGGCGCGATTTACACAATGAAGTATTACGCAAAAATCGGCCAAGCCCTTGCCGATGGAAAAATTCTGAAAGAAGGACCCCCGGTTTCGATTTCAAAGACCGGCGTCTTTGTCGGCCAGCATTTTTTGTTGCCCACGAAAGGCGTCGCCGTTTTTATCAATGCATTTAATTTCCCGGCATGGGGAGTCTGCGAAAAAGCTGCGCCCGCGCTTCTCTCTGGCGTTCCCATCTTCATCAAGCCCGCATCGCCGACGGCGTGGTTAGCTCACCGAATCGTCGAAGACATCGTGAAGTCAAATATTTTGCCGCCCGGAGCGATTTCGATTCTGTGCGGTTCCGCTCGCGACGTTCTCGATCACGTCGTCGAGACGGACATCGTATCCTTCACCGGTTCCGCGGACACCGCTGCGCGCATTCGTTCGAATCCCAATGTTGTGCGCCGCTCCGTTCGCGTCAACATTGAAGCCGATAGCATCAACTCCACGATTCTCGGACCCGACGCCGGTCCGGGCACGGACTTATTCGATCTGCTCGCCAAAGAAGTCGTCCGCGAAATGACGCTGAAGGCCGGGCAAAAATGCACCGCAATCCGGCGGGTGCTTGTCCCGCGGCAACACATCAAAGCCCTTGGCGAGGCCATTGTCGCCCGGCTGAGCCCTCTGAAAGTGGGGAATCCGCGAGACGCGGAAGTGAAGATCGGGCCGGTTGTAAACAAGGTACAGCAGGCGGCGTGTTGGGAAGGTCTCAGGCAGTTGAAACAGGAGTGCGCCGTTTTGTTTGGCGGCGACGAAGAGTTTCAGCCGGTCGATGCCGATGCCAAAAAATCGGCGTTCGTGCAACCGACGCTGCTTGCGTGCGAGAAAGGGCTCGACGCAAAAGTTGTGCACGACGTCGAGGTATTTGGCCCGGTCGCGACCTTGATTGCCTACGATGAAGTCGACGATCTCATCGCGATTGCGCGGCGCGGGCTGGGCTCGCTCGTCGCTTCGATTTTTGCCAACGATCCGGCCTTTCTGCAGACCGTGATCCTTGGCATCGGCGATTTGCATGGCCGGATCATGATCGTTGATTCCAGCGTCGGGACGCAATTTACCGGCCACGGAAACGTTGTGCCGAGCTGCCTGCACGGCGGTCCGGGAAGAGCGGGCGGCGGTGAAGAGCTTGCGGGGCTGCGCGCGCTGTTGCTCTACCACCGGCGATTTGTCGTGCAAGGACCGACGGCGTGCGCCGCGGATCTTGCGAGTCTGGCCGCTGAAACCAATCTCTTTTATGCGTAACAATTATTTGCAAGACTTTTTCCGAAAGTCTCTTTCTTACAAAGTCTTTCGCGGATAGAGATACCTCTCGCAGAAAATCTGCGAACGCTATGAGCCGGCATGCCCTTGTCGATCTTGCAGTTCGCGTAGTTTAAATCGCTGCAATTTTCCCGTGGCGGTTTTGGGAATTTCCCGCAGAAACTCGATCCAGTGAGGCCTCTTGTATCCGCCGATTTTTTGTCCAACCATCTCCTCGAGTTCTTTGGCCAGATGATCGCTCGGCAGCGATTCGGGGCTTAACACCACGTAGGCGGCCGCTTTGGTCAGGCCGTCGCTATCCACACGAGCGACCACGGCGGCTTCGCGAACAGCGGGATGCGTGATCAAGGCGCTCTCCACTTCCGCGGGGCTCAGCCAGAGGCCATGGACTTTGAAGACGTCGTTGGAGCGCCCGGCATACCAGAAGTAGCCTTCGTCATCCTGGCGGTATTTGTCGCCGGTGCGGAACCAATCGCCCTCAAACGTCTCTTTTGTTTTTTCGTGTTTGTTCCAGTAGCCGGAGCAAGTCGAGTCGCCTTTGATGAGAAGATCGCCGATATCGTTCGTCGCCACAGCGTTACCTCGTTCGTCGACGATTTTCGCTTCGTAGCCGGGGATGATTTTTCCACTGGAGCCGGGTTTCGCTTCTCCGGGGCGGTTGGCAATGACCATCTGCAGGGTTTCCGTGGAACCTAGCGAGTCGAGAATTTCGACGCCGAAGCGTTCCTTGAAGCGATGAAACAACGGCGCAGGAAGCGATTCGCCGGCGGAGATGGCGTGGCGCACGCTGGAGAGATCGAACTCTTTTCCGTCCTCGCGGTGGTGCGCAAGCAAGGCCGCAAAATTGGTGGGAACGGAGAAAAACAATGTGGGGCGATGCCGCTCGATGTCGGCATAGATGGTCGCGGGAGTTGGGCGCACGGGAGAAAGAATCGTTGTGGCGCCGCAGCCGAGCGGGAAGTAGCCCGCGTTGCCGAGACCGTAAGCGAAGAACAAGCGCGCGACGCTGAAGCAGCGGTCGCTCTCGTTCATTTTCAATATGCCTTTGGCGTAGAGCTCGCAGCATACGACCATGTCGTGATGGAGATGGACGCAGCCTTTCGAGGCGCCTGTGCTTCCGGAGGAGTAGAGCCAGAAGGCGGGCTCGTCTTTGCTGGTGAACGCGGCTTCTAATTTGGGAGACGCGGAAGCGATCAAATTCTGCAAGGAGTGATGTGTTTGCGGAGGCGCGGTTCGCGGTGGAGGATTTTGCCGCACTTCACTGACTACGATCTCCTGCAAATACCGGAGTTTTTCTTTCGGAATGGATTCCAAATGCGGCAGCAGCGGCTGGCTGACGAGAGCAACTCGGGCGCGGCAATCGTTGAGAATGTATTCGTAGTCTTGCGCCTTCGCCTGCGTGTTGACGGGGACGGCGACGGCCCCGATTTTGATGGCGCCAAAAAACGAATAGAGGAATTCCGGTGTGTCGAGGAGCAGCAGAAGGACGCGCTCTTCGGGGCGCACACCCAGAGCGAGTAGGGCATCGCCCACGCGGTTGGTGTTTTCCAGTAGCTGCTGATAGGTGATTCGCTCGTCGCCGCATTCGATGGCGACTTTGTTGCCGCGCCCTTCCTGGACGTTGCGGTCCACGAAGTGTGTGGCGACGTTGAAATTGTCCGGCAACGTGATCAAGTGAGTGGCTGCCTCCTGCCGGGGCGTGGCGCGAACTGGGGGACTTGCGTGCGCAAACGGGCGGGAGTATAGCACGGGGGAAATGGGAAGCTAATCATTCGTCGCGTGGGATTAGAGGTGTGGAAGGGACCGCGGCTTCCTGGATTTCCGTTTTCAAGGTTAGATTCCTTTCATACTTTGCTTTGAGCAGACTCCGGCGTCTAAGCCGGTCCCTAGCACTAAACTACCCGACGAAACAATCAGGCATCTCTGACGGTGCGATACGCTTCTTGGCCCGCTTCCACTGCGCCGGCGACGGTGGCCTTGACGTCTTCCACGGTCTCCTGGGCGCGGCGCTTCCAGCGCTTTCCGGTTGAGGCGGCATCATCCATGCCCTTTTTCACGGTGCTGGAGATATACTCCCGCGTTTCCTCTCCTGAAGTTGGGGCAAAGAGCAGGGCAAGAACTGCGCCTACTCCGAGTCCCACGGCAAATGTGGTGTATTTGTTGGACCAATTATTGTGGCTCATCGTGTTCGTCCTTTGTGGCAGATTTTTTCGGCTGCTTCCTCGTTAAATTCTTTCATGCGGTGCGACTCCCTGAATTATTTTTGAGTAGGGAAAGAGGAAGCCTGTATGAGGCTTCCTCCATTTGGATTAATTGGATCAATAGGAGCTGCGAGTTCCCTTGGTGACGAGTTCGCGCTCTGGCTGCTTCGTGTCAACGGCAGTTTCGCTGGTAGAGGAAACATGTTCCGCGCCTGTGGCCTTGAGAACTTCCTTGGCACGCAGGATTTCTCCGGACGTGTCGCAGTGCACAGAGAGAAGAATTCCGCCCTTCTTGAGGTGGCCTTCGTAGCGCTTGGCTTCGAATTCGGGGATGCCCATGCCGATCAAGGCGCCAGTGAAACCGCCGACGGCGCCGCCGACGCCCAATCCTGCCAAACCAGCCATGATCGGACCAGCAGCGAGGAATGGGCCGAGACCCGGAATAGTCAGAAGACCAACCCCCAGCAGCACTCCTAGAGTTCCACCGATTACGCCGCCGGTGGCCACACCTGCGGCCGTGCCCTCTGGCGCTTTCGAAGCCTTTTCCGTACCCATTTCTTTGGGCGCGCCGAGACTCTCGGGCAGAAGGACCGAGACGTCGGCAACAGGGAAGCCGGCCTTCACGAGTGCGTCCGTAGCGTTATTTACCGCGATACGAGTCGAGTAGATTCCAAATACTCCCACTTTTTTAGATGACATTTGTATTTCTCCTTTAGGTTCTGATGCGTTGTGATTTCTGCGTGACCGATGGAAAGTTGCAATTTCAAGTTGATTCGTTAAGTTATGGCTGGCTTTCTGCCCGCCCGCAGTGGCGTTCCTTATGCACTGGGCCACAAATGGGATATGGCTCACAGCCAGGACATTGGGAATGAAAGCGATGGCTATGAGCGTGCAAAATATCCAAGAAACCCAGAAACAGTTAGTGGTGCGGCGACTTTCTCAGGATACTTTCATCTCCTTGCGGCCGAGCGTGAAGACTATCTCGCCGTTCCGATGCTCACCGAAACCTGCTCGCGTGCAGGAGACATCACGCACAAACCACACTAGTCGCAAAGCGGATGGAGATATGTCATCTTTCGAACACTTTCGTCATTTACTTTCGGCGATGAGCACGATGCTGGGATGCAGCAGTCTCGAGTGGTGTAGGATGGTCCTTCATTGATGGAGCCGGCCGTGTCAAGAGGATCATTTTTAGGCAGATGAAAGTTCAGGGCTATTTCCGGATCTTGAATTTTTTTGATATTGGGGAAGCGATCGAGATGGAGCGGCTGCCTGTGCTGCTGGGTGCGGGGGCTGCGCGGCATGCGCCGGGGTTTGTGCACCAGACGCCAGAGTACGCGCAGGCGCAGAATGTGCCGATTCGGGAGACCGTGGGGTCGATCACGCTGGCGAGCGGAGAAAAACTGGAAGCGGCGATCAAGTATTATTGGTTCGGAGTGGCGAGCGTGGAGTTGAGCACGCCATTTGCTTGTGATTTGAAGTCGTTTAGCCCCCAATCGTATCGGTGGATGAATGCGAATGAAGTCGAGGCAGCGGCGGCGGATGTGTTGCGCAGCCGCACGGAACAATTTCGTCCGGCGTTGAATAAACCTTCGCCGAAATGGCTGGACGAAGATTATTTGGTGATTGATATCCATTCGGCGGAGCACGCGGACGGACGAGCGGCGACTGTCGTGGAATTACTCGAGTCCTACGGTGACGAGATCGCGCAATTGGTGCGCGGCGAGGTCACACCGCTTTCGATAGCAGAGCGCGATGAAGTGCTGCGCGCGGCGCTTTCGTATTATCCGAACGATTTAGTGGTCGTGGGATGGGCCGCGGCGCTGGTATACGACAAGCCCGAGGCCACTTCCGCGGTGATCGACTTGTTGGAATATGCGAATACGCAATTGCTGGAGTTTCGTTACTACGACGAAGTGCTGACGGCCCTGCTTTCGAATGTCTACAGCTCGCTGGAGGGGCAGGAAAGTTTTCGGACCGGGCTGCGATTGCCGCGGCGCGCGGGGCGTTTGAACCGGCTGCGGCTGGACATTATGGACTTGGCGGAGAGGACGGAGTATGCGGTGAAGTTCATCAGCGATACGTACTACGCGCGAGTGTACCGGCTGAGCTCGGTAAGAATCGGCGTGAACGACTACAAGACGCTGGTGGCGGAAAAATTGAAAACGGCGGGGGAACTTTACGAATTTATGGTGACGCAGTTCAATGAGCGGCGGATGTTTGCGCTCGAAGTGGTGGTGGCGGTGCTCGTGTTGCTTGATGTGATCCTGTTATTGAAAGGCGGGAAGTAAAGACGAAGCCGGGAACAGAAGTGAAGCGAAGTGAAACGGCCGCCAGCTGAAGTGTTCAGCGGCGGTTTTTTATTTGCGGCGAGCCATTTTGCCGGCCATCTGGAGAATGATTTTGCGATTGGGTTCTTCGATTTTGCGGAGCAGGCGGCGAAGAGCTTTGAGAAAGACGGCATCCTCGCCCGAACTGCCCCAGCTGTTTTCGTCGGGGGGTTTCCAGACGCGGAGAGTCGAAGGCGCAGGAGGCTGCTCGCCTTCATAGAAAAGTTGGTACATGGGGACTTCGAGAGCCTTGGCCCACTTTTGCAGAGTTTCGACGGTGGGGATGGTGTGGCCGTTCTCGACACGCGAGAGATAGGCGCGCAGGAGGCCCGAGCGCTCTTCGATTTCGCGTTGGGAGAGCTTCTTTTGCTCTCGGAGTTCGCGGAGGCGATCACCAATAATCATTGCTTGATTATTTCACTGAGACAACAAGATGGCAAGCAAGGTAATGGATTGGAGGAGGGCGGAGCAAGGGTCAGAAATTCCTGGCGAGAAACTCCTTGAGCTGGCTCAGGCGGAAGGCGGCGTCGCCGATCTCGATCTGCAGCAGCAGCTTCGCGGTGGAGAGTTGGTTGCCGAAGTCGAGAGCGGCGCTGGTTTCGGCGCGGCCGAGGAGTTGGAGGTTACTGTCGATTTGTTTTTGCTGCGCCTGGAGGGCATTGAGGCGGCGGTCTTGCACAGAGATTGTGTAGGCGAGTTGTTGCTTTAGGACTTCGGCGTCGCGAATCACATCGCCTTCCTGAACTTTCTTCCAATCGTCGTAAGCAGCGGCGGCCTGGTCGAGATGTTTGTTGATGGCGTGACTGGCAAGATTGTAGCTGACGGTGACTTCGCCGTAGGCTCCGGGATTGCCGATAAGAGGATTGACTTGCTGGTGGGCGCCGACGGAAAGCGCAACGTCCCAATCATTCTGGCGGCTTAGTTTGTTGATGGCGCGGCGCTCGTTGGCTTCGCGGGCTTGTTTTTCGGCGATGAGGTCTTTTACGGGTTTGTCGCTTAGTTGCGGGGTGTAGATGGCCGCGATTTTGGATTGCGTGTCCGCGCGATCAGCTTCGAGCTTGATCTTTGTAGTTTGCAGTGCGAAGGCCATGGGACGGGTCATGTTTTGGGCCTCAACCATTTTTGTAGTGGTGGCGAGGAGGGTATCGAGGTTATCGGAAGCTTGCTGGATGAGGGCTAGCCTGTTTTGCAGGGCTTGCTTTTCGAGAGCGGGGATAGCGTATTGGATAGCTTGCTGGGCGTAGGCCGAGGCGGAGTAGAGTTCGCAGTCTTTGCGCGCGGCCTCCATGGTCAGTCCCGCTTTGCGGACATTGGAGAGGCTGCCCGTAACGCCCCAGACGACTTGCGTGGGGAGGCCAGTGTTGGGTTGAGTGAAACCGGCGACGGCGTCAGGGGTGCGGAGAAGATCGCGCTGGGCGGCGGCTTGTTGCGTGACGTATTTGCAATACGCTTCCTGATCTTCGTCGCCCGCGCGCGCGGCGGGCACGAACGTCGCCAGCGCCAAGGCGGCGGCCACTGTCGCCAGGAAGTTTTGGAGCTTGAGAGGGAACGAGGGCATCGGGCGTCTCCTTAGAGCGAGCGTTTGGGCATTCAAAAGAAAATCGTCAGAAGAAGAGCGGTTTGCGGTTCAGGAAAACGGTTTTGGATTTGGCGGATTCGGGATGGTCGAGCTGAAGTTGGATCAAGAAGCCGCGCATGTCGGTGCGGAATATGGGATGGATGGCATGTTCTTCTCCGGCGAAAAGTTGTTTCACAGTGCCAACTTTCTTGCAGACGACCATGTTGAGGTAGCAGTCGTAAACAGAGGCGCCCACGGTGGCGCTGCTGCGATTGTCGTAAGGGACGAACGCGAAGAAGGCGGAAGTGTCGCCAGAGGTGGTGAGGAAATAAGGAGTTTGCTTGGCTGTGACGAGGGCCTGGCGGAGGCGGTCGATCTGACGATTTTCTTCGTAGAGCTGTTTTTGGGCCACGCCGATGGCGATATCGAGCTGGGTGATTTCGGAGATGAGCTCGGCTTCTTTGTCGAGGACGTCGAGGGCCTTGGTGTTGGTGGTGGTTTTTTCGAGGATGCTGTCGGTAAGGAGGACTTCGCCGATTTTGCTGTCGGTGAAGGAAGATTGGGCTTGATTCAGTGCGGCGCGCTGGGTGGCAGCGTCGCCCTTGGTAATGAGGCCGGAGGCGAGGTCTCTGTCGATGGTGGCTTCAACTTCCTTGATTTGTGCCACCACTGCCTGCGTTTTTTGAAGGTCGGATTGCTTTTGTTTGTCGAGTGCGACGAGCTCGGGGCCGGTGGCTTGGTTGTGCTTTCGTTCGCGAACAATGGCGGCCTGGAGTTCCGGCTCGAGCGCCAGTAGGGCGGCTTTGTGTTTCTCCATTTCCGTGACGCCTTCTTCGAGGCGTTTTTTGTCCACATTTAGTTCTTCGAGCGTCTGCCTGCTGGTCACCATTTTTTCCGTGAAGTCGAGGCTCTTGTCATCGACAGGAGAGAGAATGACGGGCGCGGCCCAGGAGGTATTGATGGCGTAGAAACCCATCACGAAACCGTAGGCCAGGACGCCGAGGAGGACGACGTAGAGCGTGGCGATGGCGAAGATGCGGTAGATGGTGACGACGGATTTGTAGATCAGCGGTTGCAGCACGGGAGCTTTCGGAGCAGCTGGGACGTTTTTAACGAGCGGCGTTGCCATCGGCGGCCTCCTGTTCTTTTGTGCGCGTACCCCAATCCTTGGAGTCGAGAGTGCAGAGTGCGAGGGTCGTGATGAAAAGGCTGCTCACGATCGACCACGCTAGATAGGCGCCGAAAGCGAGCGGATTGTTGACGGCTTCGCGGGCGCTATATTTCCGGATGACCCACCCGAGAACGGCCGCAAGACCCAAGTACAGAATGAGCGGCGCGGGCCCGGCCCACTCCATGGGATTGCCGGAGAGCATGGTGAGGGCGACCAACAAGCCTAGGAGTGCGCCGAGCGGCGTAAGTACAAGCGTAAGTACAGTGTTCGGATGAAGCGTCCAGACGTGTTGCGGCAGGGTGCGCAGCGTGTAGAAAAGATCGCGGACGATGCTGCGGCGCCAGCGAAGCTGCTGTTTGAAAAGGTTAGGCAAGGTCGCAGGGACGGTGGTCCAGCACAACGCATCGTTGTTGATGTACGTGCCGTAGCCGCGGAGGAGCGTTTGATGCGTCAGAAAACGGTCTTCGCCCTGGTTCACGGGGATGCCAAACCAGTGCCGGCTTCGAATCTTCGGCTCGAGCTCGAGCAGCAAATCGCGGCGAATCGCGAAGAGGCACCCGCTGATGCAGCCAACGCTCCGCGTCCAGTTTTCGGGAACTTTGTAAACCTGGAAGGCGGCGTAGTAGATGAAAGTTTGAATCGCAGTGATGGTGCTCTCGTTTGGATTTCGCACGCCGACTCTTCCGCCCACGGAGCCGATTTTGGGTTCGGAGAAGCAGGCGGCCAGTTCGCGGATGGCGTCGGGATGAAAAATGCAGTCCGAATCGATGGAGATAACCATATCCGCCTCGGAATGATGGAGTGCGTTACACACAGAGCGGGCTTTGCCGCTGTTCACGGCATTGCGGCCCACGCGCACGCGGATATTGGTGAAGTCACGCTGGGCTTTGAGTATCCATTCGTAGCTATCGTCGACCGAGCAATCATCTTGGGCGATCACTTCAAACCTGTCGTTCGGGTAATTACTCTTGCTGATGCTTTCGATGGTTTCGTAAACGGTTTTGCCCTCGTTGAAGCATGGCATGAGCACGCTCACCGTAGGCTGGTAGGAATAATCTTTTTTGACCACGGCTTTCGGAACCGACCACTTCAGAATGAGCGCAAGCGTGTATTTGACGACGGAGATCCAAAGGCAAAGCACCAGTATGAGGCAGACTAAAATCGGAGCCATGAACGCCTCGGATGCGACAAAGTATGGCGATAGCCATAAACGGCAGCCGGCTCCGCGGCGCCAACTGCGCCGATGCGAACGAAAACACCACGACTGGGCCGGTTTTCAGACATAGTTCTACCTTACTACTGAGCTACTGGAGTTTCCTGAGCGGCACGGTCTTCCGTGCTTTGTTGTGTATGTGACGAAGGGGAAGCGGCGGAGGTTTCGGCTCATACAACGGGATCTGTTAACCGATACGTTTGCGTTTGTCGTGCGAACGGAGAAGCCGGCAGCAGGCGGTCGGTACATGGAGTGTCGGGCAGCGGGGCGAATCCACCGGCTGCAGGCCGGAGGATCGGCCAGCTACGAATGCGAGCAGTCTACTGGCTTATAGCGGTTACGGCTTGGGCGCGCCCGCGGTGGTCGTCGGCGCTGCGGTCTCGGAGACAACAATATATTCGTATTTCTTGCCGTTCGCCTTGAACTTCATTTTGTCTTTGTCGAGCGTGAACTCGACGCTCGTGTTCACGGGAATGAGCGCCTTATCCGCGGGCTTCTCCTGGCGGACGTGATATTCGGTGGTGTCGGTGCGGATGACATATTCCTGGCAGAGCACCTGCGTCGTTTCTTTCTTGTTTTTGATTTGCGAGCCGCAAGCGACCGAACTTTCCGAAATGACCGTCCCAGGTTGAGGCTCTTTGGCCCTGGCGGGAATGGCCGCCAACAGCAACCCCACCGCCAACAAATGTGTTTTTCTCATCCTAGTTCCTCGCCCTCGATCCCGCGCCAAAATGCTCGGCGTTCGCGCCCGCGGACTTCGCCCTTACTCGTTGGTGCCACCGAAAAGGCGAAGAACCACGCCCGCGGAAATCCAATAATTGTTCTGTTGGGTGTTCGTGCCGAAGGATGTGCGGTAGTAATCGAAATCGATCACGCGGACTTCCCAACGCCGGGACGCGCGGTAATCAATGCCGCCGCCCACCTTGTAGGAAATGCAGTTCTGGGAGTAGGTGGGGCCCCCGCTGGGGGTGACGTCCGAGCGCGAGCCGCCGACCAGGGCTTCAGCGAACGGAGTTATGTTCAAGCGGCGTAGCCCGCGATAGTAAAACCGCGGCCCATAGTGATTTGCATAGAGCACATTTTTTGTGCCGCTCACGGTGACGAAGTTGTAGCTGCTGTCCCCGACGACCTGGAGCCAGGGGCGCACGTTCACGCCAAAGGAGCCCAGTGCGCCATTGTAATTTGTGCTGGAAAAGCCGCTGGCCCCCTGCATGCGGTTGTAGGCAAATCCGGTGTAGAGTTCGACCAGAGGAGGACGGCGCACGCTCGGGTTTGGTTTCTCCCACGAATCGCGCGTGTCGGCGGGACGGATGATTGGCGCAGGTTGAACAGGAGCGGGCTGCGCGGGAGCAGGCTGAGGCTGCGCGGGGGCAGCTGCTGGCGGCTCAGGCTGCGCAGCAGGTACTCCCGCTTCCGGTGTGGTCGGAGCCGGAGCGGGCATGGCGGTTTCGGCAGCAGGCGTAGTGGCCGGTGGAGCAGGCGTTGCTTCCGTCTGTGCCGCCGCACTCTGCGTAGCGGGAGCAGGCGGCGTACTGACGGGTTGATCCGCCTGGGCCGTGGTCGCTGCGACTTCCTGGCCTTGCGATGCGGGTGCGACCGATGACGGTGCGCTCTGTGAAGACGCGGGCGTCGCTGACGCTGGCGGCGGGAGCGCAGGCGTCGATCCTGTCGCCGGAGCCGGCTGCGCCGACGCCACTTGTGGCTGTGCTGCTGCGGCAGCCGTTGGCTTCGCGTCCAGCGTGCGCGTGCTCGGGATTTTTGTCTTCTCAGAGGTTGCTTGCAACGAAGGAGTTTGCTGGACAGCCGTGGCGCCACGATCGACGGCGATCAGGCTCGAGTAGATGTAGCCAATCTGTCCGTCTTTAGTCTGAATGCGCGAGAAGTAAAAGCCATACACCAAAATTGTGAAACGTTCGCCGCACGCCAGAGAGGCCACCACGTCGGGAGATTTGCGTGGCTTCCCGAAGACTTGAGTGGCATCGGAATGGCTCGAGCAGTCGATGTAGCCAACTTCATCGGCCCAAGCTCCCGAAGCCCCAAGAAAACTTACCCCCAAGAAAATAAGCAATCGAATGCGGAACATCGCCCCTCCTCGGCCCAAGAACACCCCGAGCCCCAGAAGAAGGGTATCGAGGGGAGGAGATCTTCGTCAGATGGACCAAAGGGCAGGGTGTTCCAATTCGGTACTGGCCAAAGGGCTAGGTCTCTCTTGGCCAGTACAGTTTGCTCGGATATTAGAAGCGGATTACGGCGCTCACCGAGACGCGCGTGCAATTTGCGTTCGGGGTGTTGCCGGAATTGCGGATGCCGACGTAGTCGAGCTGGGGCCGCACCGCCAGGTGGGGCAGAACCCCGATATCAACGCCGCCGCCAGCGCTGTAGGCAAAGTTGGTAGTGGGGAGGCCGCTGGGGCTTACAGTCAAATGCCCGGCACCCGCTAGGAACTGAACAAAGGGAGTGAACTTGGTCGGGTTGTGCATGATGATGCGCGGGCCGAAGAGATACGTGTAGGTGTTCACCGACTCAGTTACGCCGCCTACACCGCCTCCACCGCCAGCGGGGATAAAAAATGAGCCATGATAGCCGCCAAAATCGCCGACGATGCCCAGGTAGGGGATCGGCTTATAAGCGACAGAACCGCTGATGCCGTTCTGGTTGAGGTCTGAGAGGCCGCCGAGGTGGAAGTAGGAATAACCGACGGAGGCGTCGACGTTGGACTGGGCGTGCGACGGGATAGCGAACAGGAAGAGTCCCAAGCTGAACAGGAACGCGCGTTTCATAGGAATGAATCCTTTCCAGGATGAAAGTGAGTTGAGCTGAGCAGCCGAACGAGAAACGGCGAGGGCAGGGTGGGAACCGTCCCCAACGGCTATCTCTAGTTTGAGGCAACGAGGAGAAAGATGGTTGGATACCGCGGAAAAATTTCTGTGAACGCAATGGGTAGGAATCGAGGGCAGCGGTCACTGCTTCGGGTTTTGGGCAGAAGGCAAAGAGCGTGATAGTTCATTTTTGACGAGGCGCGCGTCTGCTCCGGGCAGCGTTTGCAATTTTTTGTCGGAAGCTTCGATGGGCGCGGTGTCCGTCAACTTGTAGTTGTTATATTCGATGGTCAGCAGCGCGTAACCGCCGAGGCGAATCCAGCTCTCTGTTTTGTTTTCTGCCGGCAGCCAGAAGTTGTCGACCTTCTCGTATTTGTGTCGAATGTCGCTTTTCTTGATCCAGAAAGAAGGGCTCTTCGCGGGCTCGGCCTCGATGCGAGTGACCGCAAAATCTTTGGCATCGACCCAGATTTTCCCCCGATAAAGGTACTTATTGTCGGTCTTGGGAATGACGTTGAGCACGTACTGCGGTGTGTTCGGAGAATCTTCGATGTCTGCCAGAGTGAAATCGTAGTTCCTGGAGCTGAGCGCCGTGCGCTGGCGGTTTTCTTCGTTCGCCGCGTCTCTTTCCTCCTGAAGCAACCGCTTGAAGATGTGGTCCAGGATGAACTTGGTCCCGCTCTGCGACAAAACCACAAATTGCTTATCGCTCGGCGAGGTGTACACGAGGCTGACAGTCATTTCCGCGTCGCGGTTCCCAAATGGGCCGCGATACTCCATGCGATACGTACGTGTGGCCTCGAATTTCCGCAAAGCGGTCGCGCGTTCCAGATTTCTTTGCTCCAATTGCTTGACGACTTGATCGACAGTCAACTTCAGCTTTTGGCTCGTGGAGGAAGTGGCCTCGGCCTGCTGCGCTGTTGTTGTGCCCGCATTGCCAAAGGCCAGCGCGCCGCAAAGAAAAAATAGAGCGACCTTCCATCGATTCATAGAGAACGTCTCCACCAGCAAAGCCTTCTAACCATTTCTCAAACTCTCTTAACCGGGATGCGGAGTCGCCACGCTGGGTTGTGAACGTACTTTGACAATGCTTCGCAACCCGCCGCCGTTTCGCAGTTCGCGCTCGTAATCCGCATACACATCCTCAAATATCTTGTCCCACGAAGCCCGCAGGGCATATTGCCGCGCAGCTGCGCGCATGGCCTGCAATTGCTCCGGCTGATCCGCAAGCTGGTGAATGTACGAGACGAACGCTGCGGCGCTTGCTGCGACGAACCCGGTTACACCATGACTAATCAGGAATTGCGGGCCACCGAGATTCGTCACGACTGCAGGAACTCCCGAAGCCAAAGCTTCCAGAACCACGTTGCCGTAGGTATCCGTCTTCGATGGGAACACGAACACATCCATGCTGGCATACCCACGGGCCAAGGCTGCCCCATTTAGCACACCTGCAAACTCCGCCTTTTGCATGTTGGCTTTGAGCCACGGTTCCTCGGCGCCTTGACCGATAATCAGAAAGCGAAAATCAGATAGGCCGGATTCGATGAGAGAGCGTTCGAGTTCCGCGAGGAAGCGGATGTTTTTTTCCGTCGTCAACCGGCCCACATAGCCTATGGTGAATTTGTGGTTCCCGTCCGCGATCTCCTGCGGCCGGAACAGAAGGGAATCCACGCCCCGCAGCATTGGGTAGACGTGTTTCTTCGTCCCGCCCGCGAGCAGGTCGATCAGTTCCTGGTTGGGGGCGAAGAGTACGCGCGAAATTTTGTAAAACCGCAAGACGGTGGAAAGAGTGAACTGCCGGATGGCAGCGTCAATGCGATTTCGCAGGCTTGCCGGCAGGAATCGAAAGAAGCCGGAAGCTCTTTGCTCGGCATATTCGTGAAGGTTTGTGTGCCAGGAAGCGGCGAGGGGAATGCGCAGTCGATGCGCAATGAGGGCCCCGAGCTGGCCGACATCGCTCGGACCCGTGATATGCACCACGTCCGCTCCGAACTTGCGAACGGCCTGCTCCACGAAGCCGTAATGCCGCCAGAACGCCAGGTCAAATCTGTGATTTTTGTCCAATGGAAAACCGATCGGCCCGCGCCGCCGCATGATCCGCGTGACGCTCCCGTCGGTTTCCGCCTTGTTGACACTCCCTCCGCAAATCGTCAGGAAGGGAAGTCCGCGTTTCCGCGCGAACGCCTCAAATTGGCGGCTGGTGTTCGCCACGCCGTCGATTTCGTCGTAGGTGTCCGGAAAGAACGCGACTCTTGTGTATTCTTCCATTGCGATTGGGCCTCCTCGCTTGGTCTCAGTGCGATGTGCATTTCACGCTCCGGCGTGGCAAACGCAGCATGCAGCGCTTTGCGTACGGGTGTCGACTCCAACAGTCGAACGGCAGCGAAAAAGATCGTGATAAACGACGGCGGCCTTCGCCACAGCGTTACTAGCGGCCGCATCTCTCCCTTGAAATCGGGATGAAACACGCGCTCGTCCCAGCGCCGCGAGCCTTCCGGCAAATCGGGATATTCGCGCACTACGTCGAGCATGGATTGAAACATGCGGAGGACGAACGGCTCCGCATACTGCGGCATAAACAGCACGTGGCTGCGCCGCTCCTGTCGTATCTCATGAACAAACTCGGAAAAGCTCTGTGCGTTTGTAAGATTCAGGACCGCGTTAGGTTCCGCGCCGTGGCGGTCGCCGCCGCCAATCGTCAGTTGGTTCCAACTTTCTGCAAATTCCACCGTGGCGCGGTTTTCCGCCCAACTGCGCACGCCGCTCAGTTCATACGCGTGCACGAACATGCCCAGCTTCGCGGTGAAATCGCTCAAGGCCTGAATGTGCCGTTCCTTGCCAATGCCGGTTAGATCCCACATGGGATGATTAAACACAATCAGGACGTCGGGGATCTCATGCAGCATCGCGAGAAGCTCGCGAAGCCGCTCGTTGACGGGATTCTTTGTGTGTTCGGCCATCAGCGACATAAGAGATGCGCCCTGCGAACTGGGAAGATTGTGAATCCCCAGGTGGAACGTGGTCTCTTTATAGGGCACGGTCCACTCGACCGATACCGGGATTCGCCGCGCTTCCGGAACCACTCGCAACAGCATCGGTGCTTCGATATTGTCATGGTCCGTCAGCGAGACCATGCTCTCAATGCCGAGCACCCGCTCGATCTGATCGCGCTCCAGCTGAAACGCGGCCAGCGGCGACAATGGCGGCGTCCAATAGGAACGCTTGAAGTCCACCCCTACGCCGGACTTCTTCTTGGCCAGCCATTCCTGACAGGCCAGGCCGAATCTCAGAGGCCAGTGGTGCGCCGCGAACTTGGGGATGAAGGTTAGACCTTCCTTAGAATGGTTGGTGTGGCCGTGCAACGAGGCTGCAGCCCGGTAACCTTTCGCGTCGCCTGGGGTCTTCCAAAGGCAGGTCAGTTTGCCGTGCAAGGATACCTCCCATCGAGTCTTGGCCTTATCTGAGCAAACAGTGACATGCGTCACGCGGCGCCAGATTACACGCCGAATATTTTTCGCGCGTAAGAGTCTTAAGAAACACGAGTTACGAAACCAGCGCAGGCAACAAATTTTTCACAGTGTGTTAACGTCGCGAATAAATCTGGCTCTTCTATACTTCATGATTTGGAACACGCTTCAGAGCAAGTGAACCTCGATCTGCGCGGCTCCGGGATGGCGCCCTCGAAACGTTCCTTCTTCGGGATGCTTTCGGCGCTGTTTTGGAATCCCCAGCGCATTTTATTTTTCTGGAACTGGAAATCGGCGTGGTTGAGCATCCTTCTTCGCGCTCCCATTTTCCTGGCCGTCAGCATTCGCCATGGTTTCGCCGCCACGATTTCCGCGGTTCTCACCGAGAGCGTATTCTGCGCGGTTAGCGCCGGCTTCTATGGCGCGCTGGTGCAGAACCTGCGCGACGCGGAGCCGGAGTGGCTGACGGTTTTTTTCCTGGCCGTCGTCGTTCCTGCCTTTTTTCAGGTGTTTGAATATTTGTTGCACTTGTTTCGCGGTACGCCGCATCTGCGAGCGGCGGTTATTGCTTCCCTGGTGGTCAGCGGTTTTTCCTCTTTTTTCAATTGGTACGCCATGCGCCGCGGCGCGCTTCTGGTTCACGGCGAGGGCGGCAGCTTTGGCTCCGATTTGCGCCGTCTTCCCGGTCTCTTTTTTGCGTTCATCGCGCTCTTGCCCCGCCGCCTTTTGCGCCGCGAAAAGAAGGCGGTGGACTGATGAACTCTTCTGTCTCGAACCGCGTCCCGATTGTTGCCGCCCCCGCGGACGAAAGGAAAGCCCCGTCGCGGCCTCTGCGCACATTGCACCTGACCAATTCGTGGCATGAAACCTCAGGGGGCATCGCTTCCTTCTACCGCGCGTTGATCCATGCCGCCAACAAACGGGGACATAGTTTCCGGCTGGTCGTTCCCGCGCAAAGCGACCGCATCGAGGAAGTCGGTGAATTTGGAAGAATTTATCACGTGCAGTCGCCGCGCGCGCCTTTCAATTCTCACTATCGAGTCCTCTATCCGGCGCAATTCCTGCTGACGGGAAGCCCGCTGCAAAAAATCCTCTTCGCGGAGCGTCCCGATGTGGTCGAGATCTGCGACAAATACACTCTGACTTACTTTGGCACTATCATTCGCCTGCGGCTCCTGCAGGGATTGGATTTTCAGCCAGTCGTCGTCGGGTTGAGCTGCGAGCGAATGGACGACAATTTCAGGACCTACGTCGGACGCTTCCCGCTGTGCCGCAACATTTGTGCGGCGTACATGAAATGGCTGTACTTTCCGTTCTTTGACCACCACATCGCCAACTCGCTTTACACGGCAGAGGAATTGCGAACCGCCTCCGAGGGCCACGTCATCCCCCGCCAGGTCTGGATCCGGCCGATGGGGGTCGAGTTGAGTGATCTGTCTCCGTCACGAAGATCGCCGGAAGCGCGGCAGCAGCTGATGCAGTTATGCGGTGGCCGCAAGGACAGCGTTTTGCTTCTCTACGCCGGGCGGCTGGCGCCGGAAAAAAATCTGCGATTGCTCTTCGAGCTTTTGGTCCGGCTGACCGAGGAGAGCAGGCACGATTATCGTCTCGCGGTCGCGGGCGACGGTATCGAACGCGCGCAATGGGAGGCCTTCTGCCGGGAGCGCGTTCCCGGCCGGGCCGTGTTTTTGGGGCATATCAAAGATCGCAACGATTTCGCCAATCTCCTTGCCAACGCCGACGCATTTGTTCACCCGAATCCGGATGAGCCTTTTGGCATCGCCCCGCTCGAAGCTATGGCGTCCGGTTTGCCTCTGGTGGCACCGAACAGCGGAGGCATTCTCTCCTACGCCAGCCATGCCAACGCCTGGATTGCCCAACCCACAGTGGAAAGCTTTGCGGCTGCGGTCGAAGAGTTGGTTGCCAACGAAGCGGAAAGAATGCGCCGGGCACAAAACGCGTCGCGTACCGCGGAGCAGTACAGCTGGGAGAGCGTAGCTCCCTCCTTTCTCGATCTCTACGCCGAGTTGCACGCCGCTTCGACAAATCACAGCGGCGCCTTACCTTGTCCTGCCTTCGCTTCCAAGCCGATCGACGGCCTGGGCCGCGCCTGGTGCCAGGGCGTCTCCCTCTGCGCCGCGAAACTTTTCCAGCTCGCTTCGTCGCTCTTGTCGCGGTTGGGCTCCCGATCGCATCGCGGAGTCGCCGGCTCGCCGGCAGTAACGGAGGGTCGCCGAGTTGAAAGAGGTCATACCCCGCTAGCCTGAACGCAGCTCTTGTCGTCGAGCGTTTTCATGAAATCGAGGATCATGTGTACGACGCAGTCTTCCCCGATAGCGGTGTTGATCATGGCGTGGTAGGCGTTGCGGTCGGGCCAATCGACGCCGAAATATTTTTGGATGAACTCGACGCGCTCTTGATCGACGGTGTCGACGCGCTCCTCTGCTTCCTTCTCGGTTTTGCCGCGCGCTATGACTCGGCGCACTTTTTCGGCTCGCGGTGCGTAAAGGAAAACGCGGAGCGTGTCCGGGCGGTTCCGGAGAAAGTGCTGCGAGCCGCGCCCGACGATCACGCAGTTGCCCGTTTTGGCCGCGTGTTGCACTACGCGCTCGGTGATTTTTAAGATGCTTTCGCTGTCGACGACGTTGAGCTTATGCGCATTTAGGCTGCCCTCGTAGCTCCCCCGCAAAAACGATTTGAATAGGCGGTAGTAGAGTGGGTCGGTGCGTTCTTCGCGAACCTCGACAACCGCTTTGGGGCAATGGGCGAGGCGGGCGATTTCTTCGGTCAGATCCTGATCCCAGAGCTTCCAGCCAAGTTGCTGGGCAACCAGGTGAGCGATTTCGCCGCCGCCGCTTCCGTATTCGCGCTCGATTGTAACGATCCTGATCATCTGTGTTCCTTGCGGCCGCCCGCACCAAACTAGGATGTTACTGCAAAAGAATTCGTTTCGCTTATTCCGCCAAAACCCTGCCACCGCCGGGATCATTCTTCTTCAGAAGAAAAGCGAGAAAGAACATGATCCCTGACACCACGCAAAGAACCATAAAGATGTCGATATAGGCCAGGATCGTGGCCTGCGTCTGCACTCCCTGGTAAATCGTGGCCACGGCCCGCGAGTAAGCCTCATGCGCGCCAAGACCCGAGTGCGCGAAATGCTGGGCAAGGCCATTTGCCGAGTTTTGAAAATTGGGATTATCGGGCCGCGCGTATTCCACTAGCCGCGCTTGATGGAGTTGCGCGCGGCGCGCAACCAGCGTGGTAACCATCGAGGTTCCTACGCTGCTCCCTATATTGCGCATGAAGTTGGCGATTCCGGCGACGGCGTTGTTTTTTTCCGGCGCGATACCGAGGTAGGCGACCAGCGTAATCGGAGTGAATAGGAAGCCCAAGCCGACGACCTGAGCGATGCGCAGCAACGTGGCGGCTTTGAAGCTGATCTGCAGGTCGATGCGCTGCGTGGAATAATACATTGCCACCGACAAGGCCAGCCAGCCGAAGGCAATAAGGTAGCGCGCCTGGACCTTCGTCGTCAGTTGACCCACGATAGGCGTTTGAAAAAGCAAGACGAGTCCTCCGGCGGAAAGCGCTAAGCCGGCGAGCTGCGAGGTGTACCCGACGAGGGTTTGCAGGAATTGCGGCATCAGCACCAGGCTGCTGAACAGCAGGACGCCCAGCATGAACAACATCAGGCTGGCGCTGGCGAAGTTGAAACTCTTGAACATGCGGACGTCGATGATGGGAGTTTTCTGAAACCACTCCCAGATCACCAAGGAGATCAGACAGACGGTGGCGACGACGATGAGAGTGGTGATGAAGCGCGAGCCGAACCAATCGTCTTCCTGGCCCTTGTCGAGCAATATTTGTAGCGCGCCAATACCCAGGGTGAGCAGGGCGATGCCGATGTAGTCCAGTTTCACGCCGGCCGACCTGATGCGAGCCAAATAGGGCGGATCTTCCACGACGCGGCGCACCAGAAACCAGGTAATTATCCCAACCGGAATGTTAATGAAAAAAATCCAGCGCCAGGAATAGTTGAAGGTGATCCATCCGCCGAGGGTGGGGCCGATCGTGGGCGCCGTAATGGCGGTGATTCCATAGAGAGCAAACGCCAGACCGCGCTGTTGCGGTGGAAATGTGTCCGCGAGGATGGCTTGAGCCATGGGCTGAAGTCCGCCGCCGCCCGCCCCTTGCAGCACACGGAAGAGAAGAAGAAAACCGAGACTCGGTGCAAAACCGCAAAGCAGGGAACTCACCGTAAAGATACCCAGACAAGTCATGAAAAAGCGTTTTCGTCCGAAGGTGTTTGCGAACCAACCGCTGATCGGAAGAATGATGGCGTTCGAGACGAGGTAGGACGTCAAGACCCACGTGCTCTGGTCATTGCTTGCTCCCAGATTGCCGGCCATGTACGGCAAAGCGACGTTCGCGATGCTGGTGTCCAGCACCTCCATGAAAGCCGCGAGCGCCACGACAACCGCAATCAGCCACGGATTGAATTTGGGCTTCCAGACGTCCTGGTCCAGAGTGAGAGCCGCCGCGCTCATTTGAGGTAAACGTCCGGCACGACGTTCATGCCGGGGCGAAGCTGGCGCTCGCGATTTTCGCCGGGCTCGAGAACAATCTTTACCGGCACTCTTTGCACGATTTTGACGTAATTGCCGGTGGCATTTTCCGGCGGAAGCAAACTGAAAAGCGGGCCGGTGGCCCCGGCGATGCTGTCGACATGTCCCTTCAATGTTTTGCCCGTGGAATCAATATGGATTTCCGCTTTTTGTCCCACGCGCATGTGCTTGAGCTGCGTCTCTTTGAAATTGGCGGTGACCCAGACTTCATCGAGTGGCACCACGGTCAGCAGTTGCTGACCTGCGGAAACGTTCAATCCCACGACCACGGTTTTATTCACTTCACCGGAGACCGGCGCAATGATTTTTGTGTATTGCAGGTTGAGCTGCGCCTGTTCGAGTTGCGCGCGCTTTTGCTCGACGTCGGCGATGGCTGCGCGCGCTCGCGCCTTGCTCGAGGATACTTGCTGCGGTCCGGTTTCCGCGTATTGATGATTGGCATCGGCTTGCACGAGGCGGCTGCGGGCTTGTTGCACGAATTGCTGCGCGGCGGATTCATTGGCCCGGGCGGCCGCTACAGCGGCGCTGCTGGACTTGGCCGCCGCGAGTGCTTGATCGTAAACCTGCTCGGCGACTTCGCGTTTGTCCACCAGCAGCTTGTAGCGGTGGAGATCATCTTGCACTTTGACGTCGTTGGCCTCGGCCTCTTCGAGTTGGGCGTGGGCCGCCGTGAGTTGGCGCTCGGCGGCGATGATCCCTGCTTTCGTATTATCGATATCGGATTCGGTGGATCTCAGTTGGCTCGAACTATTCACCGACGTGATGGGCACAGTGATATTCAGCGATTGTGCCGTAGCTTCCGCGCTGGCGAGATTGGCTTGCGCCTGGGCGACGGCAACCTCATAGTCTTTCGGATCGATCTCGACCAGCACCGTGCCCTTCTCGACCCACTGGTTGTCGTCCACGTTGACCTTGATCACGTAACCTGAAACGCGCGCGCTGACGGGGTAGAGATGAACATCCGCCTGGGCATCGTCCGTGGATTCATAACTGCTAAGGTAGCGCCACAAAAAGACGCCGCCCACGATCAAAACCAGGACCACAGTCAGAATCAGGATGTTTCTTCGCTGCTTGGAATTTCGTCGAGGCGGGGGCGTGTAGCGATCCTCGGTCAGCGCCGACGGCTCGATCGGCGGTTCTTTGCCGGCGCCGACTAACGAAGGGGGTGGGGTTTCGTCCGCCATATTTATTGTCCTTTGAAATATTCCTTGACGCCCTGTTCGGCGACGCCCAGAGCGCGTGCCAGCGTGATTTTCGCGAAATTGTAGCTGTAGAGGCTCGAGATGTACTGCTCGTGGGCGCTGGCGACGGCCTCTTGCGATTGCACCACTTCGACTGTATCGGTGACTCCGGCGGTGAAACGATCGCGCGATTGCAGCAGCGTCTCTTCCGCTAGATCGATGTTGCTGCGCGCGACGTTGACGAGCTCCGCCGAGGACTCCAGATTGAGCAACGCGGTCCGCACGTCGGCATCGATTTGCGCGCGCAAATTGTCCAGGCGCTCGCGCGTTTGTTCGAGCCGCGCGTCGGCTTGCAACACGTCGCCGTGAACGCTGCCTCCCAGAAAAATGGGAATCGAGAGCGTTCCGCGCACGTCGAACACCGTCGTCGTGGTGGAGAGATGCGAGCCTGCCCTGCCGGCGTCGGCGTTAAATGCCAGCGTCGGCAGATAACCGGCAAGAGCAGCTTTCCGGGAAAATTCGGCCGCGCGCACATCGGTCATGGCCGCGAGGTAATCGGAACGCGCGGCGTACGCGCGTTTGAGCGCTTCGTCCACGGTAAGACTATTGAACGGCTGGTACGGCGACTTGTCCGTGAATTCGTATTCCTGTCCGGGCGCAAGGCCGATCACGCGCGCTACGGTCAGTTTCTGAATGGCGAGATTATTTTTTGCTTGAATCAACTGTTGCTGCCGGGTCTGTAGTTCGACTTTGGCGCGCAGGCCATCGATGGCCGGCGAAGTGCCCGCGTTCACCTGATCGTTTGCTTGATCGTAGAGCGCCTGCGCCGTTTTGACTTGCGCTTCCGCTGTTTCGATGCGCGCTTCGTCGGCGATAGCCTGCAAATACGTGTAGCCAACGGCCAGCACAACGAGATCCCGCGCATCTTTGAAAGTATATTGCGCGGACTTCAGATTTTGGCTGGCGGCGCGGGTCGCGTTGATCGATTTCCAATCGAACAAGGACTGGGTCACGCTGACGCGCGCGTCTAGATACGAAAACGGTCCGTCCGACGGCGGTATTTGGACTCCCGCGATGTTCGAGAGGCCGCCTTCGCGCAGGTTGATCTCCGAAGCCGCCGCGTATGGCAACGCCGTCACGTGCGGCAACAGGGCGCTCAGTTGCTGCCAGCGCTGGCCGCGCGCCGAACGAATATCGGCAGAAGAGAGGAGCGCTCCGAGATTCTGCCGCAAGCCCCGGTCGATCGCGTCCTGCAACGAGAGCGGCAAAACGCCGGGAACCAGTTTTGCCGGCACGCTGCCTGAAAATGGGCTCACGCCTTGGGTTCCAGGGATCGCTTGGCCGGGAGTGCTTGTACTGCTAGAGGCGTCGGTCTGGGCCATGCATGCGGGTGAAAGATACAGAAAGACCGCCGCGAGCAGAAACGCAGGACCGGGTTTGTAACGGCACTTCAAAGGAGCCTCCTTGGCCTCGCGTGAGGAAGGCGGAGGCGCCAGGGGGAAATATCCTAGTCCTGCCGATTCTTTCTGGCAACCCGTATCCGCCCTATGTCGCTGCAAAGTGAGAATGTCCGGTTTGTGCAAAGTAGAAATGTCCGGTTTCATGGGAGGTTGGGGGTCCCATGGAAACGGAGCGCATCGCCTTGAGCCAACGAGAACGGGACCGACTGAAAGTATTGCATGATGTGCAGGAGGGGTATTTGACGCAAGTGGAAGCAGGACAGCGGCTGAAGGTTAGTGACCGGCAGGTACGGCGGTTGTTGATCCGCATGGGCGACAGCGGAGACAGAGCGCTGGTTCACGGGCTGCGAGGCCGCGTGTCGAACCGCAAGCTGGCGCTCGCCTTCGAGCAGAAAATCATGGAGCGGGTGCGGCAACGCTACGCGGACTTTGGGCCCACGCTGGCGGCGGAGCATTTGGCCAAGGAGGATCTGCTCGTGAGCCGCGAGACGTTGCGGAAGTGGATGGTCAAGGCCGTTTTGTGGCGGCCACGACGGCAGCGCGTCAAGAAGGTGCATGTATGGCGAGAGCGGCGGGCCAGTTTTGGGGAACTGGTGATGCAGGACAGTTCTCCGTTCCGCTGGTTCGAGGACCGCGGCCCGGCTTGCCAGTTGATCGCGCTGATCGACGACGCCACCAGCCGCGTGTGGGCGCGTTTTGTGGAGCACGACAGCACGGAAGAGAACCTGCGAACTTTGGGAGGATGGTTGCAACGCTACGGACGTCCAGTTGCGCATTACACTGATAAAAACAGCATTTTTCGCACCACGGGCCCAGCGGCGCTCGGCGAACAACTCCAGGGAGAAGTGGCGCGTTCGCAGTTCGGCAGAGCGCTGAAAGAGTTGGGCATCGAATGGATCGCGGCGCACAGTCCACAGGCCAAAGGCCGCATCGAGCGACTGTTCGAGACCCTGCAGGATCGCTTGGTGAAGGAGATGCGTTTGGCAGGAATCGACACCATCGAGGCGGGGAATTATTTTCTGGAGACGCATTTTCTTCCGGAGTGGGAACAGCGCTTCACGGTAGCGCCGCGCCATCCGCGCAATGCCCATCGACGACTGGGACGAGGACAACGTCTGGAAGAAATTCTGAGCGTGCGGGTGAGTCGCAAGGTGGCTGAGGATCACACGGTCAGCTGGGAAGGAAACCGCTGGGGTGTGCCCCGCGCCGAAGTGTGTGCCGGACTTCGCGGAGCGCAAGTGGAGATCGAACGACGGCTGGATGGCGCACACTGGCTGCGCTTCCGTGGCCGCTATCTCCCGCTGCGCCACTGCCCGGAACCGGCGCCGCGCGCGGCAAGTCCTTCCGGCCTACGGCCTACAGGGCTTGCCATAAATCCCCTTACAAGAAAGAACAAAAGTGCACCTCCAAATCATCCCTGGCGGACATTTCAATATGGCAGAAAACCGGACATTTCTACTTTGCGTTGACACCCGTATCCGCCCTAGGCACGGTGAATGGAGTGGAAAGCGGGAAATGCGTGGAAATGGTGGAGGCGGGGGGAGTCGAACCCCCGTCCGAAAAGCGCTACGGACCGAAGCCTACATGCTTATCTCAATTCGGTGTGCGACCCGGCCCTTGCGGGCTGATCGCGCGTTCGCCAGCGGCGCTTGGAATGAGCAAGATGCGCAACCAACTAGTCCGATGGATCTCGCCCGAACCTTACGGACCGAAAGGCCCAGGCCAGCTCACTGTGTGACGCCTCTTGCCGGGCCCATGAGCGAAGCCCGGGGAAGCGTGCGCTTAATTAATTAAGCAGCAAGTGCCAAGTTGTTGTTGGCATTTCTAGTTTCCACCAAGTTACGGGCAGGTGGGTCCCGGCATGCCTTCGGGCCGCGACAGCTTCCGTCGAAACCGTGTCGCCCCCTGGGTACCGGTATATTCTAACACTTTGGGCAAACGTCGAAAGGCGAAACGCGAAATACGAAATACGAAGCACGGTGCGTTGGGTGCCCCCCTTTGGGGTGGGGTTGAGCGCGGAGGGTTGAAAGTTGAAAGAAGAGAAAAAGATAACGCGGAGGCGCAGATGGCGCTGAGGCCCGCAGAGAGTCGAGAGTTGAAAGTTGAAACACGAAATTCGAAATTCGAAATAGGAAACGCGAAATACGAAGCGCGGGCGCTGGCTGGCCCTTTTGGAGTGGAGTTGGGGTCGGAGGGGTGGCCAAAACATGGCTGAGCGCCGGGAAGATAAGCAACGATTGGGCACATGGGTACGGGTAGGTGGTTGACTCGAAATGGGTTGGCTACCACAATCACAAAAAGGGGCTTTGCGCCTGGCTAGGCGGGATGAAGGGCAGAAACAGCAGATTCCTCGCTGCGCTCGGAATGACAGGTAGGGAGGCGCGCCGAGGGTAGGGCATGTTGAGCTTATTGGAGTAGGGCGGAGTCCCCGGAAACAGGAATGGCACAAGAGCCGAACGCCGTGGAACAAGCTGTATCGCGAGCCTTGCGAGAGAACCTCGAACGGATCCAGCGAAACGCCGACGAGCTGCATCAGGCCGTGGGCGATATCGTGGCGGCGTGCGCGAGTAGCAAGCCCACCAATGCGCTGCCTTCGATGTTGCGGGCGCAGACTTCGGCGGCGTCGCTTTCGGCGGCGCTGGAAGTACTGTCGCGGTTCGTGACGATGGCGGTGCAGCCTGGACAGCGGTCTCCCCTCGAAGCGCAAATTTCGCATCTGATTAGTACAGCAGCGCTGGAACCGGCGGCAGAGCCGGTGCGTCCGCATCCGGCGGTTCCTACGCCGATGGCGCAGTCTCCGGCGCAAGCCATTGCGCAAGGAACGCCGCGCGTGGAGGCGTCTGTTGCGCAACATGTCGCGACGGTAGCAGCGCCGGTCATTCCGCAAGTTGCCCCACCCGTTGCTCCACCTGCTGCGCCAGCGCACATCGAGCCGGAACCGTTGATCGAGCTGGAGGCCGAGCCGGAAGCGATCGAGCTGATCGAAGCACAAGCTGCAGCGATTTCTACGGAAGCGGAGTTCGAGGGCGACTTTAACGTCAGCCAACTGACGCCGGAAGAGCAGGAATTGCACAGGCGCGCAAATCGGGTGGCGAAAGTTTCGATGCAAGATATTAAAATGCTGAGACCGGAGCAAGTGCGGCTCGGGCGCGAGAAAAAAGATCTTTGTATTCGATTGAAAGACGACATTGAAAAAGCTCATCGAGAATACGACCGGCGTTTCAAACCCATCATGGACCACCCAGTGGATTACTTTTATCGCTGGGCGGTGGAAATCCTCGCGGAGGGCGACGCACACGCTCTCGGCGACTACCCGTACGCCACGCCCGCGCGGCATCGCTAAGATTGCGGCCAGGAATACGACTGCAGCCGGTTCATGGGCCGCGGCGGCGGCGCGAAGTGTGTGCGCGGCGGTGCTGGCTCTCACGCTAATCGCAGGCGGTGCGCCGGAAGTTTTAGCGCAGAACACCCATTCGCGAAAAAAGCAGAAAAAAGTGAAGAAGCCGGCGGCGGCGCCTTGCCGCGTCGGATGCAGGCCGGCGACGGCGGCTCCTGGCAGCGCCGAAGACACTCCCGAGGACCAGGCGCTCCGTAAAGAACTGACGCCGCTCGCGCGTGCGCTGCACAACGGGGAGCCGGGGGCTTACAACAGCCTCTCAGCCTTCGCGGCGAAGAACGCGGCAAACGTGTGGGGCGCGCGCGCAGCGCTGGCGCTGGGTTATGACGACCACTCGCGTGGGCACGAGCAACAGGCGCTTGCGTGGTTCACCAAAGCGAACAACGACACGCTGATGCGCGAATACGTTCTTTACTGGACGGCACAGGCGAAGCACGGGTTGGGGCGCTCGAAAGAGGCGCTCGCGGATTTGGAGCCGGTCCAGCACGACTATCCGAACACGGCGATGAAGGAGCAGTTGCTCGAGAGTTTGGCGCCGCTGGCCCGCGAGCTTGGGCAGGCGCAGACCGCTGTCGATGCGCTGAATTCGTATGCAGCCACAGGCAGCCGGCCTACGCTGCTTCTCGAGAGGGCGCAGGCTTATTACGTTTTGCATCAGCTTCCACGGGCGGCGAAGGATTATCAGACGATTTTCTACAAGAATTCGCAGAGCGATGAAGCGAAAGTGGCGGACGGCGCGCTGAAGAAAATCTTGCACGAGATGGGGAAGGAGTATCCGTACCCCGGGGTGGAGTTGCAGCAGCAGCGGGCGCAGGCGTTCTTTGATGTGCATAAGTGGAAAGAAGCGCGGGCGGAATTTGAAAAGCTGCTGGGGATGCTGAAGGATCCGCAGAACCCCAACCGGCAGTTGGCGGAACTGCGCGTGGCGCAGGCGCGGGTGCAATTGAAAGGTTCGCCGAAGCTAGTGGAGTCGTTGAAGACGCCGGATTTCGATGTGGATGCGGAACGGTTGTATGTGCTCTCGCAGATCTACCGCTCGGACAAGAAGTTCGACGAGATGTTTGCGACATTGAATGAGTTGACGCAGAAATATCCGCTGAGCAAATGGAACGAAGAAGGGTTCATGGCGGCGGGGAATTATTATTGGGTGGACCTCGACCGCACGAAAGCCGCGAGCTACTACCAGCGGGTTCTGGACACTTTTCCCAGCGGGCGAAATGCATTTAACGCGGAGTGGCGCGTGGCGTGGGTGGCGTATTTGAACCGGCAGCCCGACGCGGCCGACAAGATCAAGAATTTTCTGGTGAAATATCCGGCCTCCGGGAATACGCCGGATGCGGTTTACTGGCTCGGCCGGGATGCCGAGCGTGGCGGGAAAACCGCCGAGGCGAGAGCTTACTTTCAGAAAGATATCGAGAGATTTCCGCAGACGTATTTCGGGCACGCCGCCGCCCTGAGGCTGAGCAAACTGGAATCGGCCGAGGGCGGAGATCCTCCGGAAATTCTGAAAAAAATTCCGCCACCGCCGTCGCTGCGGCCTTTTGATGAACCGATTCCGCCCGCGGCTGCGGACCGCTGGGCGCGCGCGCAGGCGCTGCGGACGATTGCGTTCGATGCGAGCGCGGAACTCGAATTGAAGAATGCCTATTTCGCCACTTCGTCGCCGCGCTTTTTGTATGAAGCGGCGCAAGCTGCTTTTGACCAGGGCCATTTCGCGGCGGGCATGGCTTACGGGCGAATCATCGTTCCCAATTTCGATGCACGCAAAATCAACGATTTGCCGATCGATGTGTGGAGAGTGCTCTATCCGCTGCCCTACGAGTCGGTGATCCGGCGCGAGGCGGCCAGGAATAATTTCGATCCCATGCTGGCTGCAGGGCTCATGCGCCAGGAATCTACATTCCAAGCCGATGCGCTTTCGCCGCAAAACGCGATTGGATTGATGCAAGTGATCCCGAAAACAGGGAAGCTGCTGGCCAAGCAGCTGCGCGTAAAGTTTTCTCCCGATAGGCTTTTCCAGCCGGACTACAACATCGAGCTCGGGATGCTGTACATTTCCGGGCTGGTGAAGTTGACGGGAGCGCCGGAGTACGCGCTGGCGGCTTTTGATGCCGGCGAAGACCGCATCGCCGCGTGGAAAGCCGAGCGCAATTACGACGAGATCCCCGAACTGGTGGAATCTATTCCCTTCAGCGAAACCCGCGATTACGTGCAAATCGTCTTGCGCAATAGCGAAGTCTACCGGATGATTTATGGACAGACGGGCGCGTCGTCGGCGTCCTCGGCTGGGCACGGCCGATAGAGATTTTCGGCCGGCTAGGTTTGTGCGGTTAGATTTTCACGGACAATCTCGATCTTCTGGCAGGCTAAATGACTCCTTCTGAATCCGCCATGGCACAGGCAGCGCGCCGCATGCTCTCCGCGAAAGCGGAACAGTTTACCGAATCCGTGATTCGCGAGATGACGCGGCTGGCGATGAAGCACGGCGCGGTGAATCTCTCGCAAGGTTTTCCTGATTTTGCGGCGCCGGCGGAAATCAAGGAAGCTGCGCGCCAGGCGATCTCCGACGACATCAATCAGTACGCGATAACCTGGGGCGCAAAGCCGCTGCGAGACGCGATTGTCGAGAAATTCGAGCGGACGCAGGGAGTGCGCGTCGATCCCGAGCGGGAGATCACCATTTGCTGTGGCTCGACGGAAGCGATGATGTCCACGATGCTGGCGATCATCAATCCAGGCGATGAGATCGTGGTGTTCGAGCCGTTTTATGAGAATTATGGGCCCGACGCGATTTTGAGCGGGGCAAAGCCGCGCTTCGTCAAGATGCGGCCTCCGGGAAACGAGAACTCGGTTTGGACGTTCGACGAGAAAGAATTGACGGCGGCGTTTGGCCCGCACACGAAGGCCATCATTCTGAACACGCCCAACAACCCCACTGGAAAAGTATTCACAAGCGGCGAGCTGGAATTTATCCGCGACCTGTGCGTCCGCTGGAACGCGTACTGCGTCACCGATGAAATCTACGAGCATATTCTGTACGACGGAACGGAGCATATTTCGATGGCGCGCATTGACGGTATGCGCGACCGCACCATCGTGATCAATGGGATGTCCAAGACGTACAGCGTCACGGGGTGGCGCGTGGGCTGGGCTATCGCTCCGCCGGAACCCACCGCGGCGATTCGTAAGGTGCACGATTTTCTAACTGTGGGGGCCGCTGCGCCCTTGCAGCAAGCCGGGGCTGTCGCGCTGAAATCGCCGCAGGCCTATTACGACAAGCTGGCGACGGACTACCGAGTGCGACGCGAACGCTTGCTTAAAATTCTCACTGCGGCGGGATTCAAAGTTTACAAGCCGCTCGGCGCGTACTACATCATGACGGACATCTCGGCGTTCGGGTTCCCGGATGACGTCGCGTTCGCGAGATTTTTGGTGGAGAAGGTTGGTGTCGCCGTGGTTCCGGGGTCCAGTTTCTATAACGAGGCCCGCGACGGCGCGACGCAGGTGCGCTTTACGTTTTGCAAGAAGGAAACGACGCTCGCCGCAGCCGAAGAGAGGCTGGCGCGCCTCCCGGAACACATCGCGAAACGCTGAGGACAGAAAGTGTCAGCGAGTTGTCGATAAAGTGTAGCGAATACTATCTAAATCCTATCTAAATCAGTCAAAACCGAGGCATCTAAAGTATTTAGGGGTAGGAGACTGACGGTCGGTTGCCCTGTGGTGGTTAGCCCCCTACCCCGCGAGTGGTCTTGTAGGTATAGACGAGGGCAGTGCGAAATAAGTTTCCTGATTCCCCGAAAATATTTCTAGAGACTATCAGGCATCCAAATCGACGGTATCCAGGTAGCGGGCCACCGCGGCCTTCCATTTGAACTTCTCTTGAATCGCCGCTTGCAAGGCCTGGGCGGCTTGCGGCTCGCCGTGGGTCAAATACGTCTGCTTCGGGGGCGCGGGGAGCGCGCCAAGCCATCGCAAGAGTTCGCTTTTGCCGGCGTGTGCGGAGAATTGGCCTAGCTCCACAATTTCCGCGCAAACGGGCACTTGTTGGCCAAAAATGCGCACGGTTTTCGCGCCTTCCTGCAGGGCGCGTCCTCGCGTCCCTTGTGCCTGGAAGCCGGCCAGAAGAACGGCATTGCGCCCATCCGGTAGGCGTCGCGCCAGATGATGCAACACCCGGCCTCCCGCGGCCATCCCGCTTGCCGAGATGATGATGCAAGGCGTCTTGACGTTGTTGATGGCCTTCGAATCCTCCACCGAGCGCGTCAGATGGAATTCGTGCACATTCAGCGGGTCGCCTTTGCCACCGGCTTCTTCGCTAGTAAACTCCAAATCGTGATCTTCATGGTATTTCAGGTACAGATCCGTGGCGCTGATCGCCATCGGGCTATCCACGTACACGGGCAGGCGCGGGATGCGCTGCTGATCCTCGAGCTGGCGCAGGTAATACATAAACGTCTGGGTGCGCCCGATGGCAAAAGCTGGGATCACGATCGACCCGCCGCGGGTGACCACGCGATTGACGATGCCCGCCAGCAACTCCGCTGCATCGCCGCCGGGATGTTCCCTGTCCCCATAGGTGGACTCGCAGAGCAACACGTTCGCCTTTGAGGGAGGCGTCACCGGATCATTCAGAATCGGCTGATCGTACCGGCCGATGTCCCCTGAAAACACAACTACGATCTTGTTTCCGCTTTCCGTGATGGTTAGTTCCAGGCTGGAAGATCCCAAAATGTGGCCGGCGTCGAAGGAGGTCACACGAAATTCCGTGCTGATATCAAAACTCCCGGTGCGTGGCATCGGTTTCAGTAGCTTCAGCACCGGTTCCACGTCGTCCGACACAAAGAGCGGATCGTGGGTTTCGTGAGAATTGTGTTTTTCCGTCTTGGCGTGGAGCGCATCTTCTTCCTGCAGATGCGCTGAATCTTTCAACAGAATCTCCGTGAGATCGATGGTCGCGGGATTCGCGAAGATCGGTCCGCGATATCCGTCCTTGACCAGTACAGGCAACCACCCGGTGTGATCCAAATGAGCGTGCGTCAGCACCAGGTAGTCGATCGTCTTTGGGTCGATCGGAAGCGACTTATAGTTCCGATCGCTGAGCTCCTGAGAGCCCTGAAAAATGCCGCAATCGACAAGCAGCCGCTTGCCAGCCGCTTCGACAAGATATTTTGATCCGGTTACCGTTCCTGCCGCGCCAAGAAACGTGAGTTTTGCCATAGGCCTGCCATTCTAAACGAAACCGCGAAACATTTAGTCTCTGACCCTGTGCCAAATCAAGAGGCTGCGACTAATCGATGCAGCGGTGGGATGGCAATTTCGCGAAGGACATTCCCTCTCTGGTTGACTTGCCGCTGCTCGCAGACAATACTTTCTGCCCAGTGAATTATCTGGAAGCAGGCAGGGTGAGAAGCGGCCTGGCCAGCTCGAAATCTCCAAACTGGAAGCAAATTGCCTGAACCCCCCTCCATGATCGGAACCGTGGTATCCCATTACCGAATCCTCCGCTCTCTCGGGGGAGGCGGCATGGGCGTGGTCTACGAAGCGGAAGACATTAACCTGGGCCGGCACGTCGCTTTGAAGTTCCTTCCTGGGGCCCTGGCAGACAGTCCTCAAGCATTGGAACGCTTCCAGAGGGAAGCTCGCGCGGCCTCCGCCCTCAATCACGGTAATATTTGCACGATCCACGAGATCGCCGCCCACGATGGCCAGCCCTTTTTGGTCATGGAGCTCCTGGAAGGCCGCACGCTAAAGCACGAAATCGGTGGCCAGCCCGTTCCTATCGACAAGCTCGTCGAACTCGCCATTCAGATGGCGGACGCCCTCGACGCCGCGCATCAGAAGGGAATCATTCATCGCGACCTCAAGCCTTCGAACCTTTTCGTCACAAACCGGGGGCAGGCCAAGATTCTCGATTTCGGTCTCGCAAAGGTTACGGGAGTCGCTCCTTCCGGCGACCAGACTGCCACGCGCTCGCTGGAAAAAGTCAGAACCGTTTCAGAAGAACATCTAACGAGTCCCGGCACGGCGCTCGGCACCGTCGCTTACATGTCGCCTGAGCAGGTACTCGGCAAGCCACTCGACCCCCGCAGCGATCTCTTTTCCATCGGTGTCGTCCTTTATGAAATGGCCACGGGAGTGCTTCCGTTCCGTGGAGACTCCACTGCCGCGATCTACGATTCGATTCTACACGTGGTGCCGGTTGCGCCCTTGCGATTGAACCCTGTAGTGCCGCCAGAACTTGAACGCATCATCAACAAGGCGATGGAGAAAGACCGGGACCTGCGCTATCAGTCGGCAGGGGAGTTACAGGCGGATTTGAAGCGGCTCAGGCGAGACAGCAGCTCCGGAAGAAACAAGGTCGCACCGCCGCCAGCAGCCAAGCCGCCGTTCGAAGCGCTACGCACACTTGTCATTGTTTTCGTCGTATTGGCTGTCGCCGCTGGCGTCTTTCTCGGCTGGAAACGCTTTAGTACAAAAAGTGACCTCGATCGCTTGCCCTTGGTCACCAATGGCCGTATCTCGCGCCTTACGTCAAACGGGAACGTGACGGCTGCCGCCGTATCTTCCGACGGCCGGTACGTTGCGTATGTCGCCCGTGACGGCGGGCAGGAGAGTTTATGGGTTCGCCAAACCGCGGCGTCCAGCGCGCAGCAACTGGTTCCCCCTGCGCCGCAAGCATACCTGACATCGCCCATGTTTTCTCCCGATGGAAATTTCATCTATTTTTCGAAGGCTCCAACGGAGAGATCGCGTGATCTGCAACTGTTCGTCATTCCTGTGCTCGGGGGAACTCCCCGCAAAATCGTGGAACATCTATCGACGAGCTTCACGCTCTCTCCCGATGGAACGAAAATTGCGTTTTTCACCTTGCACTGCGCGGAGATGGAACTGTGCCTCGCGCTAATGAACACGGACGGGTCTGGCCGGACGGAGCTGATGAGATGGAATACGCCGCACTACAGCCCGGCCTGGTCGCCTGATGGCAAGCGCATAGCGTTTGACGCTTTGGTTGACGAGGATCCTCAAGGGCTGCGTGCGCACTTGCAGGCCCTCGATGTTGCCACGAGGAAGGTGGAGGATCTGCCTACCCGTTGGCGTGTGATTCGAAACATGCTTTGGACCCGCGACGGGAAGGGCATGCTCCTCACCGCGCAGGAGCGTGCGGGAGATCCGACGCAAATTTGGCACGTGTCCTATCCAGAAGGAAAAATACAACGCGTAACCAACGACCTTGAAGATTACGATAGCGTCGGCCTGGCCTTCGATACCGACACGATTATCGCTGTGCAAACCGACGTCAACGCCAGCATTTGGATCGCTCCCATCGATCACCCCGACGACATCAAACAAGTGACCCAGGGGCGAAACGACGGCTTGCATGGGCTGGACTTTGCCACTCCCCAACGGATTGTTTTTTCCTCGAATGATTCCGGGAACTGGGATCTCTCGGCCGTGGATTTGGCGGGCGGCGCGGCGCAGGTTATCGCGGGCCCGCCGCAGTATCACAGCGCTCCCGTGGCTTGTGATTCCGGCCGCTCGGTCGTGTTCGTGTCAAACACGGGCGGGAATCATATTTGGAAAACCGACGCAGACGGAACGAATGCCGTGCAGCTGACCCATGGTATCGGTGAAGTCTACCCAGTTTGTCCGAGAGAGGGCCGATGGATTGTCTTCGTTAGCGAGGATGAATCCCTCGCTGGCGGCAATTTGCGCAAAGTATCTCTCGACGGCGGCCAGGACTCCCCGGTGATTTCCACTAGCGTGATCGGGATCAATCTCGCCCCGGATGGAAAACACATTTTGTTCGCGGACCTGAATCAGGAGAACAATAAAATTGCCGTCGGCCAGGCTACTTTGGACGGAACCACGCCCATCGCTTATCTGGATCCGTCGCCCGGCCTGGCAAAGCTGCGCGATGGGCGATGGATCCCGGGCCAGCAAGCCCTGGCCTACGTGGATGCGCGCTCCGGTTCGCCCAACGTTTGGAAGTACCCGCTTACGGGAAGATCGCCGCAACAGCTCACGCATTTTGTTTCAGGGCGAATTTTCGGAATCGCGTTGTCCGGGGATGGAAGCAAGATTGCGCTCTCTCGCGGGTCCATAAATAGCGACGTGGTTCTCTTCACTCGCAATCGGTAACCCGCCCCGCATCTCGCCAACGTCTCGTAGGGATGCAACACCGCTGCGCCCATCATGGCCGAAGTGCACGGATCCAATAGCGGGACTAAGTCGGTGCTGATGTTTGCAAACATCCTATCGGAAGTAAGAGCTACAAAACGCAGACGGAGCGAATTGAAATTCGCTCCGTTCCTTGGTTGACGGCGGCGGGCCGGAAACTTTCCCATGCGTGCGTGTTCCGCTCGATCAATCCGCCGCGCTGGCCTGCTTCTTGGCGATGATCGCGTCGATGTTCAGGCCGAGTCCCTTGGCCACGCCGGCGCCGTACGCGGGATCCGCCTTATAGAAGTGCTGGATTTGCAGCTCCTGAATTCGCTGCGGCACGCCATTGCCGAGGCTCGAGCAGATGTTATCGATCAGCCGCTGCTTGGCGTCCGCGGGCATCAGCCGGAACAGATTTCCCGGTTGAGAGTAGTAGTCGGCGTCGCTGCGATGATCGTGTCTGGCCACGGTGCCGCTGAGCATCTTTGGCCGCTCGGTGTATCTCGAATCTTGCGTTGGGCCGCCGAAGCTGTTCGGCTCGTAATTTACAGCCGAGCCGCCGTTGCCATCGAAACGCATCGCGCCATCCTTGTTGTAAGTGTGGAAGGGGCACTGCGGTTTATTCACCGGCAAGGAATCGTAATTTACGCCGAGGCGATACCGGTGCGCGTCCGGATAGGAGATCAGGCGCGCTTGCAGCATCTTATCCGGCGAAAAGCCCATGCCGGGGGCGACGTTTCTCGGCTCGAACGCGGCTTGCTCGACCTCTGCGAAATAATTTTCCGGATTGCGATTCAGCTCGAGCTCGCCGACTTCATGCAACGGGTAATCCTTGTGCGGCCACACTTTCGTAAGATCGAACGGATTGAGATGATACGTCTCCGCGTCTTTCTCCGGCATGATTTGCACACAAACGCGCCACTTCGGAAAATTTCCCTGCTTGATGGCGTGGAAAAGATCGCGCTGCGAGTAGTCGGGATCTTTGCCCTCCAATTCACCCGCGGCTTCGCGGAAGAAATTCTTGATGCCTTGCTTGGTCTTGAAGTGCCACTTTACGTAGAACAGCTCGTTTTTCGCATTGATGAGGCTGAACGTGTGGCTGCTGTAGCCGTTCATGTGGCGGTAGCCGTCGGGAGTGCCGCGGTCGGAGAAGAGAATCGTCACCTGATGCAGCGATTCGGGCGAGAGCGACCAGAAATCCCACATCATCGTGGGCGATTTCAGATTCGTTTCCGGGTCGCGCTTTTGCGTGTGAATGAAATCGCCGAACTTCAGCGGGTCGCGGATGAAAAAGACGGGCGTGTTGTTCCCCGTCATGTCCCAGTTGCCTTCCTCGGTGTAGAACTTCAACGCGAAGCCGCGGGGATCGCGCGCCGTATCCGCCGAACCCTTTTCGCCGCCCACGGTGGAGAATCGGATGAACGTCGGCGTCTTCTTGCCCACGCTATCGAAAAGCTTTGCCGTTGTGTACTTGGTGATCTCCGAACTTGTGCAGACAAAATGCCCGTGCGCACCCGAGCCCTTGGCGTGCACAACGCGCTCCGGGATGCGCTCCCGGTTGAAGTGCGCCATTTTTTCGAACAACAGGAAATCTTCAAAAACCACCGGTCCCCGCGGCCCTACCGTGAGCGAGTTCTGGTTGTCGCCCACCGGCCGGCCTGCATCGGTCGTCATTATCTTTTTTTCTTCCGCCATGATTCCTCCTCAGTTGCGCGCGGCACCGGCCCTTTGGGGCAGAGTGCGGCACGCTGCTTAGAATGTACGCAGCCGGCGGCTATACTTCCAATATATAGTTCGGATACGATGGATAGGCAGTGCCTATAGCTTGTTGTGATGCCGGTCACATCCCGGCGGGCGCTCTGGATGCAGAGTTGATATTTTATCGATGAAAGCGGCTACATGGAGCTCCACCAACTTCGTTACTTTTGCGCCGTCGCCGAAACCGGCTCGTTCAGCCGCGCTGCGGAGCAGTCTCACGTCTCGCAGCCCTCGCTCTCGCAGCAAATCATGAAACTGGAGGACGAACTCGGCGCGCGTCTCTTCGACCGCCTCGGCCGCTCCGTGCGCCTCACTGAAACCGGGCAAACGTTTCTGCCGCGTGCACGTTCCGTCCTCCGCGAACTCGAAGCCGCGCGCGGCGATGTCGCCGAACAAAAAGAGTCCGTCGGCGGCTCGGTTACGATCGGCGTCATTCCTACCGTTGCGCCTTATTTTCTGCCGGAGCGCCTCGCGTGGTTTTCGCGGAAATTCCCCCAGGTGCGGCTAACGGTCGTCGAAGAAATCACTCCGGTCCTGCTCGACCAGGTTCGCGCCAGCAAAGTCGATCTTGCCATCCTCGCTTTGCCCATCCGCGGCCACGAATTCGAAATCTTTCCTTTACTCACGGAACGCCTCTTTGCCGCGCTGCCTCAAGGCCACAAATTAGCCAAGCGCCGAAGCCTGTCCTTGAAAGACCTTCGTGCGCAGCCGTTTCTGCTCCTGCGCGATGGCCACTGTTTCCGCGATACGGCCGTCGCCGCGTGCGACCGGGCGCGCCTTCATCCGCAAATTGTTTTTGAAAGCGGCCAGTTCAGCAGCCTGCTCAGCTTGGTGGGAGCGGGCATGGGCGTTTCCATCGTTCCGGAAATGGCCATTGATAAAAAATCGCGCTGCCGATTCGTCCGCATCGACGATCCCGCCGCCGCCCGCACCATTGGCGCCCTCGTTCTCAGGGGACGGTCTCTCTCGCGCTCGCATCACGCGTTCCTGACGCACCTCCGCGCGTCCTCCGCTTCCGGCAGGTAGCCGGGCACACGCCGCCTGTTCTTCCGAGTAACCCTCAAGTTTTCGTTGGAGAGCGAGTTTCTCGCGGGCTCAGGACGTTTACTTTTTTCGCCGCCGGCTCTTCGCAGGTCTACCGTTTTTCCACGGAAACAGTCATGTCGTGAAAATTCAGCGTCAACGCGGCTTTGTAAAACAATTCCAGCCCCACGGTCGCGTCAAACATGCCATCCGGTTCATGCACATCCGGAGTAGGGAAGTATACCAGCGGTGCGGGGCCACTCAACGTCACGCCGCGGAAGCCTTCCTTCTCGGCGGGAGCTTCTTTCATCTTCACGCCGCCGTCCGTGAAAGGGAAGTCGCGCGATTTCGTGGTCTTCGCCGCTTCCGCCAGCTGCAATTTTTCGATCGAAGCGGAATAGACCAGCAGCGTACCGGTGTACATCGTGTCGATCTGCGCCGACACTTTTTTCCCGTTAATTTCAAATCCGTCAGCGACCACTACCGGCGGCCCTTCCTTCCCAAAGTCAATCAGACTGATTTTGTCGCATGCTCCCGTGCATTCCACCGGCCCCGTCAGCACTTCCGAGATGCGCACCTTGCGCCCCACGAAATCGATTTGCAGGATGCGATCTTTGAAAGCGGTGTAAGCCAGCGTCCCGTCCACTTGCGGCATCTGGTTCTGGGCGATCATGTCGGAGAGGCCCATGGCCAGCGTCCGTACGTTTTCCAGCTTCACTTTTCCAACGGTAATCGAGGGGATCGCCGTACGAAACATCCCCGAAGGCGCGCCCGCCGGCATCGGCGCCGTGGACTTCAATCCGGCCCCCTCCGCGTACGCCGCATCCAGCACGGAGTCCACGTTCCCGGTATCAATCCCCATCTTCAAGTTGGGGCCCGTCCCGATCCGCGCTTCCACGCACGGCATGCCGTCGCAATCCAGCAACGGCACTTCGGTGGCAAACTTCACGCCTCCAGCGCTCTGCGCGTTCGCATGCGCGGCGCACATTCCTGCAATGGCGGCAAAACAAAACGCGGGCAGCCATCTTCGGCGCATACGATTTCCTCGCAGGGAACGGTCTGGATTTAGGGCTATTCGCAATGTGACGCTTTGCATAAGCGATGGTTAGCGTTGCAGCTCGGAAGGAATCGTGTTGGGATCACGCGAACAGCGTTTTTTTTTCGTGAAGCCGATGGGATTCTGGATTCGCTCTCTTAGAAAACCGAACAAAACCGCCAAATCTTTGCCTTTATTGCCACTTAGGCATTTCCTCGATGTACCTTGGGAACCCTTAGAGGTCCTTTGGACACCGCTATAATGCCCGATTCTGGCAACAGTTGGCAACAGTTATGGAGGGCTGGCTGAAACGAAGCAGATCTCCTCGAACTTCTCTCTGGATGGCCGTCGGGACTCGGAGTCAATTCCTTTTGGGCCGATCTACTTGGCATCGAACTCTGTTGCCCGATCCCAAGCAGGAGGCCGCGAATGAGAGGAGGAGCACCTGCCTCGCGAGCGGTGGTTCTGGGTCCGCAATCGGATATCACCGTCTTGAAAACCGTTGGCAGGATTAACGTGTGGGTCGCCTACACCGCCCAAGCCTTTGGTTGAAAGCCGAAAGAGTGCAGCTTTATTTGGCTCAAGATGGATCTTCATGTGGGGAAGTCTCTCGACAATGTCACATGGATGAAAGCTAACGTCTTCGAAAAGTTGGGCCCGGTCTTCAAGAATTCGCAAAAACGGTCTAGGGAACCGTTGTTGCGGATCCATTTCGATGAATAAGCCGACCATTCCGTAATGGAGCTAGTGAACCTCGACGATGACGAGGGACACATCATCGGCGAGGGGACCGTGCCTCCAGGCAGTCACGCCATCGAGGATTGCCTGTTTTAAGTCCTGAATTGGTCGATGCGCCGATTCAAGGACCAAGTTTTGTAGTCCTTCGACGCCCAACATGTCGTCAAGACAGTTGAACACTTCGACTAGCCCGTCGGTATAGAAAACCAAGCGGTCTCCGGGCGCGAGCTCGATTTCGTACGCCGACTCGGATGGAGCAGTCTCGGGCAGCCAGCCGAGGATACCGTTTTGCGAATCCAGCAGGCGGAGACCGCCCTTTGAAACCAGCATTGCGGGCGGATGTCCGGCGGCGGCAAAGGTCACGTGGCGCCCGCGTTGAGCAAAACGCGCTGCCGCCATGGTGAAATAAAAACCGTCCGATCCGATGTGATGATGGACGAAATCATGAAGATGCCGCAGTAAAGCGCCGGGTTTCGTTTTGCGTTCGACTTCATGCAGAGTCTCGGAGTAAATGCGATTGGCCATGAGTGCCGAACCAATCCCGTGGCCCGACACGTCGCACATGATGAGGCTCAGAAGTTCGTCAGTCTGGGGGAGGACTACTCCAAAATCACCGCCAATGGTACGAGCTGGGCTGTAGTAGGCCTCGACGGCGAGGTCGTTCCATACCAGGCTGCGGGGCGCCAGTGATTGCTGGACACGAGCAGCGAGTGAGAGGTCGGCGTCAATTTCCATCTGCCGCTTTTCGAGTTGGGCGTTGGATTCGCGAAGTTGCTCCTCAACGCGCTTCTGTGCGCTGATGTCGGTCACGATAAGTAGGACGTATTCCTGACCGTCCGGCCCCTGAATCACTCGCCCGCTGAAGATGGCCGGGATCTTCTCGCCGTTTTTACGAGGCAGGTAGAACTCACTTCGACTGCGCCCGTAGCGGTGGCCTGATTCATGCTGTCGCATGATGTACGGAATATCTGTCGCCGGGAAGATCGCTTCCGGAGTTCGGCCTTCGATCTCGCCACGTTCGTACTGGCCCATCCGGATCAGCGCTTCGTTGGCGAAGACTACGCGAAGCTGATCATCGACAATGACCACTCCCTCGTTTAGCTCTTCAAGGATAGTCTCCATCTGGCGAAGCCAATCCGGAGTCTTGATATTGACGTTAGACATGGCTTTGTTCCGTTGAATTTGTCAGCGAAGATTTTGTGTCGCGATCGAGCAACCGTGTGACGAGTCCAAACAGAACACACACCGATATTCCAGACATCAACACACCGGTGATCGCCTCCAGAGGCCCTAAGAGTCGCCAGTTGGACGGGAGAACCAGATCACCATATCCGACAGTGGAATAGCTGCTCGCGGAGAAGTAAAAGGCGAGCTCCCATGACGGGAAGCAACGCATCCGGTAGAAACCGGCCCACAGAAGAATCACGAGCCCGTGCAGAATTATAATTGCGAGCGTAGATTTCACCACCAGCGTGGCCGAATAAACTGGCCCATGCTTGTGAATGTCCCTGGTCAGAACACGCTTGAGCCATTCGATGAGCGTAGCTACGCCGGCGCACTGCAAGCAGAGTGTAAGACTCACCAAAAAAACAGCGGCGGCAATGTGATTGAAAAGAATCATCGCAAAAGCCTTCGACGAACTAAACTTACGCACTGTCTCATTCGAGCGTCTTTCCCGGGGCCGTCACATCCCAGTCGAGCGAGTAAAGCCGTGACAAACCAACTAACCTATGTCATCAGGTGGTGTGTGGCACCATTTCAGGGGCCGGACGAGCTTCCATCTCAGCCGCAGGTTGCTTTGTTTCCCAGCGAATGATTTTCAGGTCGAGTACGAAGATGCTGTAAAGGACGGGCACCAAGAGCAACGTGATGAACGTTGCCACGGCAAGCCCGCCTATCTGTGCATAACAGAGGGGCTGCCACAAGGGCCCCCCTTCAAGCGCGAGTGGGACGAGGGCCAAGATAGTTGCTAGTACGGTAATCATTACGGGCCGGATACGCTGGATGCCTGCGTCCGGAAGGGCCTGCTCCAGAGGCTCGCCTTTCGCATGCATTTCCTCAATGAAATCGAAGAGTACGATGACGTGGCTTATGATCACTCCTATCAAGCTGGCGACGCCCAGAAAGGCCATAAATCCAAACGGTGTATGCATGACCGAGAGGGCGATCAGAGAGCCAATCACTCCGTAGGGAGTAGCGGCGAATACCAGAAGAGGTTTTACGGCGTTATTGAATTGAATCAATAGCGCGAGGTAAATCCCGAGTAAAGAGACCATCAGAACGAGTTTGAGGTTGTCGAATCCGTCGATTTGTTTGGCCCGTTCGCCTCCAATGCGGAGCTGATAACCAGGCGGGAGATTTTTCTGAAATTCCTGTATTTTTGGAAGGAATTGGTTGAGAACCTCAGAGGCGAGAACGCCAGGCTGGGGATAGCACAGTATGGAAATGGTACGAAAATGCTCGCGGCGCCTGACGCGACCGGTTTCCAAAGAATTTCCGACCGTTGCGATCGACAGCAGAGGCACGCGGTTGTTGGTCTGTGAAGAGTAAATGTAGAGGTTCTTGATGTCCGCAAGCTGAGCACGGTCCTCCATGCGAAGGCGCGCCACAATCGGGATGTTCTTGTCGCCCTCCTTGAAGACGCCTACTGTTGCGCCGCTCATGGCCGCAGTCGACGCCTCTGCCACATCGGCGTTGGTAATGGCTGCCACGTTGGCGCGGTCTGGATCGATCTGAATCCGCTGTTGAACATTGTCAGGCAGCCAATCGTCACGAAGAACGGCGATGCCCTGAGCTTGCCTGACGATGTCCTGAGCCTGCGCGGCAATCTGCCGAAGGGTGCGAATATCGCTAGCTTCATTTCTCGCGTCAATGTCTGCCTGGCCAGAGATCAACAACTCGACAGGGTTGTCCACAGGATTGGTTTGAAGCTGGCGAACGGTAACCCACGCGCCCGGCACTTCTTTGTCCAGTGCGTCCTGGATCGGACGAGCTAACTTCGGCGAAGCCTCTTTATCGGTGATCTCAACGATCATTTGCGCGTAGTTGGTCTGCGGCATCTCGGGCGAGACCGAAAACCAGAAGCGCGGTCCCCCGCCGCCGGCAAAGGTGGTCAGCGACTTCAGGAGATGACCACGATGTTCCTTCGTGGTGACGTCAGGCGAATTTTCAATCACCTGCCGGACGACTCGTTCGGCCTGCGTTGCAGTATCGTTAGTAGCGCTCAAGGGCGTGTCATTCGGCAGCCAGATATCCAAATAAAACCAATATTGGACGTCTTCGGGAAAGAACTGGGTCTTAAGCCGAGAACCGAAGAACCCGCCTCCGATCAGGAACACCAACGATCCGGCGAGTACAGCCCAACGGTGCTTTATGGCTTTGCCCACAAGCCTGTTGTAGAAGCCGTAGAAACCCCGTTGCCGTCTCTCCTCGATAGTAGCTTCTCGCTTTGCTGGAGCACGCAAAATGTAGTAGCCCAGGAAGGGAACAAAGGTCATCGAAACAACCAGCGCACACAGCAGAGAAGCGGTCATCACGACAGGGAGGCTTTTCAAGAACTCGCCGGTATTGCCGGTCAGCATCAAGAATGGCAGGTAGGCAATGACATTCGTGATGGTCGCGTAGAAAATCGCGGTTGCCAGCTTTGTAGGTCCGAGCCAGCAGGCGATCATGCGCGGAAAACCTTCCGCCAAGTGGCGCTTGATGCCGTCGCCAGAGACGACCGGCACGTCCACGAGAAGGCCCAGCGCGATGATCAGCGATGCAATGGAGACTTGTTGGAGATCGATTCCAAACATATACACAATGCCGAAGGTCATCGCCAGAGTGATGGGTATGGCCAGCGCCATGATCAGCGCCAGCCGCCACTCCCAAAATCCGAGCAGCGAAACAATCACTACGAGAATAATGGCTTCGCCGAGTGCCCGCATGAACAGATTGATGTTCTCCTTCACTTGGAGAGGTTGATCGGACGTGTGCGCTAGAATCAGGTCGGCGGGAAGAATTTGGCGAAGGTCCGAAAGCTTCGAATTCACGGACTGTCCGAAGCGCGCGATTTGTTTTCTATCGCGCATGTAGATCGCCAGGGTGATCGCGCGGCTGCGTTGCCAGTGCCCACTTGCGTCCCGCCAAGTGTAGTAATTGAGATACGTGGCAGGAGCCTGATACCCACGGCTGATTTGAACGAGATCCCGCAAATACACCGGGGTGCCCTCCGATGTCGTCGACACCGCTACATCCCCGATGCTTTTAGCCGAATCGAATTGTCCGGAAGGGATCAGAGTGACCCTGCGCTCACCGGTTTCCACAGTTCCGCCCGGCGCGATGATGTTCCGAGCCGAAAGCACTTTGGCGAGATCAGCAGGACGAAGGCCGTAGGCTGCGAGGCGATCCTGAGAGTAATCCAGATAGACGGTCTGCGATAAAACACCGCGCCGTTCGACCTTGGAAACTTCGGGAGCGCCCTGGACGGTTCGGCCGATCAAGTCAGAAAAATTGTCGAGTTCGGCGTAGCTGTATTTGTCGCCGGCAACTTTGGCCAGTTTCGTGCGTGTTTCGCTCGGATCGCGAATGATCGTTGGCTCCCACGCATCGGGATGTATCTCGGACCGTTTTAGCCGCTCCGAGATAAACCGCTGGATGAACGCTTGAATCGAGCTGTCATCTGCTCCGGAAACGCCATCCACGAGAATAAATCCACTTCCCTGTATGATTTCCGAGTCTCGAATGATGCCGTCGGTCCGCGCTTCCTCTTGAAACAGGTATACGGAGTCAAGAACCGCGCGCGCCGAAATGGATTGCGGAAAAGAATCCACCACCGTGATGCGCTGCCCTTTTACCTTCTGCTGTTTTGCATCGCGAGTTTTGCGAATCGCTGCTTCGACGGAATTGGCGCGAGCCGCAATTTCGATGTCGTCCGCCTTCGGGCTCGCGACCGTCAACATGAGCGCGGCGGTATCTCCGAAATCGCTCTGGAAAGTGATGGGGCCGGCGCCCTGGGGCAACTGAGAATTTAGAGCATCGAGCTTGAGGTTGATATCGCTGAATTGCCGCTTGGTATCGGTGATGCCCTCATCCAGTTGAATGGTGACGTACGAATAGCCGGGCAGCGATATGGACTTAATGCCGTAGTCGGCATCGGTTCCCGGATGGATGGTCTTATTCTCGGCGGCAACGTCCTCAATTCGACGGGTAACGTACTGTTCGACTTGTTGCGCTGTGGCTCCCGGCCACGGACAAGCCGCCACACCGAGACGCACGGGAATGTCTGGGTCCTTGCGCTGCGGCATGGACGTATATCCGAACCAGCCCCAAATGAGCACTCCGAGGAGAAGTATCCAGGAGATGTGCGGATGCTCGACAAAAAACCTGGGGACATTGCGACGATTGCTGATGTCTTGCTCGTTTTCGTGTGTCATTGTTCTATACCTTTAGGGGAGGACCTGGATAGAGTCGCCGTCCTTTAAACCAGCGGCTCCAACGACGACGACTTTTTCGCCGGGCTTTACACCGTCAACTGCCACATCACTCTCGTGGGTTTCACCGAGCGCGACCTGGCGCAAATGCGCGACCCATCTGCCACCCTGTTCACTGGCGACGAAAATCGCGTAATGTCCAGTTGAACCGGGGTCTGCAACAACGGCGCTGAGGGGCACCGCGGGAACCGGGGCGTTGTGAACGCCTGTTAAACTGAGTGAGGCAATCATCCCGGGCTTCAATGACGCCTTCGGGTTTGGCACGGTCACCTCGATGGCAAATACGCGATTTTTCTCATCGGCGCTCGCTGCAATGCTCGTGACCCGTCCGTTGTACTCTTTCGGATCGTCCTGCAAATGAATACTGAATTGTTGCCCCAAGCGCAGACGCCTGACGGCATAGTCGGGCACGCCAAAACTGATTTTGACCGCACTGGTGTCGGCGATAGTAAAAGCGGGAGTTCCGGGGGCCGCGAGGTTCCCTAGTTCGATGTTCCGGGCGAGGATGTACCCCGAAAAGGGCGCCGTCAGATCCGCGTCCTGGAGAGCCAACTGCGCTTGATGCATGTTTGCCTTGGCCTGATCCACCTGCGCGAGGGTCGAATCGAATTTCGCCTGCGCCCGGTCGAAATCGGGCTTGGTCAAGCTCTCTGAGGCGTAAAGCGTTTTCGCGCGCTCGTAATCCTTCGTGGCCTCGACATTCTGAGCTTGCGCGGCGCTCAGTGTTGCGGTGGCCTGGTCAAGCTGATTCTTCAAGTCCTGATGACGGATCTGCGCGAGAACGGCACCCCTGCCAACATAGTCTCCCGAACCTATGTTGCGACGCCGCCCGTCAGCACCCGCGATCTGTTTAATCTCGGTCACATATCCTGCGGACTTGAATGAAAGCACCGCTTCCGCGAACGGCAGAACGGAAGCGGAGTAGCGCAAATCATCTGAAGGCGAATACAAAGCCACATCCGCTACATGAACGGGTGTGGGAGAGTTAGCTGCGGCTTTTGTTGCCTCCTGACAGCCACTTGCCGCCACAATCGTGGCGAAAAGCACAACCCCTATCACTGGTCCCATTAATTTCCTGTTGGTCCTCATGAAATCCACTCCTCTCCGACCGCTTTCTCGATCTCCGCCCTGACTTGCTGTCGCGCCTGAAATAATTCTTGCTCTCATCGGTTACTCTTCTCCCATCGCTTTGCGCAGCTCGGCAAAAGCGCTCCAATACGAGGAAAGCGCTTGCTGGTACTGGGAATTGGTTTCGGAAGTTTGAGCTTGGGCCTGGAGAAGGTCTTTTAACAGTGCGGCCTGCTCCTTATATTTGTTGCCTGTCTCGCGGAGCTGCTCTACAGCCGCTTCGTGGGCGGTACGCGAGGCATTCAGCAGCAAAGAGGCTTCGTGCCATTTGCGATATTTGCTGCCAACTTCGACGGCGACCTGCGATTCCGTCTCTTGTATTCCGTTGTGCGCCTGTTCGACGGTCTTGGCGGCCTCGGCAACCTTGTTGTGGCGGCGTCCCCAATCGAACGGCTCCCAACTCAGGTAAAAACCGGCGGTGGCAACGTTTTGCGGAAGAACTTGCACGTTGTTGATTCCTTGATAGCGAACCTCGAGGCTCAAGTCCGGAATGTATGCGGCTTTCGCGATGCGCCGGTCATATTCGGCTTGCTTTTCCTTGAGGTGCGCTTGCAGGCACTCGGGGCGGTTCGCCAGAGCTTCCTGCCGGGCGGAATCGAGAGTCAGATCGTTGGTGTCTTGCTCCGGAATGAAGTCAACACGAAAGGGCGTGGCAACGTCGCGCCCAAGCAGTTGGTTCAAAGCCTCACGCTGAGTGTCCTGCCCATTCTGCGCGACGGACAACTCATAGCGCGATTTGGCCAAGCGTGCGTCGACGTCCAATACATCGGCCCGCAGCACCGTCTTTTCGGCCGCGTGCTGGGCGGTGACCCGCTTTGCTTCTTCGAGTGTTTTCACGGACTCACGCGCCGCGTCCACACTCGCTTGGATCGCGACGAGATTGAAGTATGCATCGCGGACTTCGGCAGCGATCTTCTGGCGTTCAGCACGCACATCTTCCCGAGCAATATCTCGCCCCAGTTCCGTCGCGTGAATCCCGAGCCCGATCTTGTATTGTTGTGTCAGCGGTTGATCGATACTGCCGGTGAGATATGTGGTGAACACGGCGGGCGTGTGGACTTTGGCGTTCGTTCCTGGGATTGGGCCAACCCCTGGATACGTGCCGAACGCCCCTTTTTGGAAAGTGAAGTCGAATGGTTGCAAGAGCTCGCCGCCCAGCATGGAGAATTGAAATTGGGGCTTCCGGCGGCTGCGCGCTGTACTCACCTGGAAGTCGTATTTCTGAGCCTCCAGGACAGAGTTCTTCACATTCCAGTTGTGTTGGAGTGCCAGTGTCACCGCTTCATCGAGCGTGAGGATAGGGGCATCGACATCGCCCGAAGAGGCCTGTTGTTGCTGGCCGAATGTCAATTCCGGGGATGTGGCGGCCAAGAGCGCGAAAATCAGCAACAGACGTTTCCACGTACTCGTCTTACCAGGTCCTGTGATGGCGAGTGGAAGCTGCTGTGTCGATTGGCCTCCCCGCCCGCGCGTCGCTTTGTTTTTCGAAGCAATTAAGTTCATGGTGTTTTTCCTGATTGTGAGTAATGCAGATCACATGCCAATTCGCCAGCGTCGCAAGTGGTTGGATCTACATGGGATGGTGAAATCTAGGCGGCACTGCGCTGCCGGTATGCGGGCAGCGTCGCGCGGCACGTGTACGTTGCGCCGAACGTCGAAAGTTGTGAGTTCTCTTTCCTGGCCAACCTGAAATTCTGGACACACCTGGCCAAACCAGCGGGCTTGCGCCGCCTTGGTGATTCGCATAAGAGCGAATGTGATTTCTGAATTGGGAGTGTCGGGAGTTGTTTGCGGCAAACGCCTTTTCGAGCAGGCGGCTGGGTTAAACACAAACCTCCGACCTAGCGTCAGAGGAGCTGCTTGATCACCGGCCCATCCTGGTTCTGGCCGCCTGCGGCTCTTTCCGTTGCGCGAAATGATGCTGCCGCGGCAAGTCCGTAAACGCTTCACAGCTTTATCAAAGTAAGGGTAGTGAGGGTCTATTTCCGCCGGGGTGGAAAGTCCTTCAGCAATTTTTGCATGGCCTTGTCCAGCTTCTTCTGGTTTTTTTCTGGATTTTTGCTTGGATCAAGCGTCTGCGTTGCCAAACCTATCCAAACCGACTGCTTGGCGGCGGGATCATAAACCTGCAACACCAGAGCCCCGACGGCTATGGTCGAACTGGTTGCCGTACCCATTGCAGTACCCCAGCCAGGCCCCCAGCGACGGTCGCCCCAGCCGGAGGCGGTCCATTGCTTCTCCCTATCGAGAGCGACCTGGTACGCAACAAAGAGGTCGGCCTTGTCGCTGTCCACTTTGGTGAAGCCCTTGGCCGCCAGTTGGGAATCTATCGACTGCCTAATCTGGGCGTCCAGGATCTGGTCGGGATGGCCACCTATCACAGGCTGGCCAGCTACCTCGTTGACCCATTTGTAGGTGTGATACTTTGAAAAATCAGTTCCTGGCAGATAGTTGGTTTTTACGTCCTGTCCCTGGGTCAGGGAGCATGCCATGAATGCCACGACAAATGCGAAACCAAACCTTGCCATCCAGATTCGAGATTCTTGCCACATTGTGAGTCTCCTTTTATTGTGTCGGCGGGCCGAGATTCACTGCGCCTATGAGCGCAAACTCGGACCGGCCCGATTTGCTGCGCCGGCCACGGCCTGATCGCTGAAGTCGTTTTGGAGTGGTTTCAAGCCGCCGCAATGTCCTCTGTGACTTCTTTCTGCGTGAACTCGCAGTTCAGTTTTCCCAATTGTCCGAAGGCGGCGCAATCCCGAGTCGTTTCATTTTGTAATACAACGTGGTGCGCTTCACGCCCAGCCTCGCCGCCGCTCCCCGCGGACCACCCAGCTTCCAATTCGCTCGCTGACAAGCAGCAAGTATTTCCTGGCGCACTTTGTCCTCCAGCGTCGGATTGGAAATCTCGACCGGTGTTGGATCACATGTCTCCGGGGCTATCGGTGCGAACACTCCGTCCATGGAAAGGATGACCCCACGCTCTACGTGGTTTTGAAGTTCGCGAACGTTCCCGGGCCACGGGTGACGGACGATGGCATTCATGACCTCCTCGGGGATGGTTTCGATGAATTTGTCCATGGAGGTTGCGAACTGTTCAACGAAGTACTTCACAAACTCCGGGATGTCCTCTGTTCTTTCGCGAAGCGGCGGCAAGCAAAGCGGAAATGTGCTCAGCCGATAGTAAAGATCTTCACGGAACTCTCGGTCGCGAACCATCTGCCGCAAGTCCCGGTTGGTGGCGACAACGACACGCACATCCACCTGCGTGGTACGTGTGCTGCCAACGGCCTCGAATTCGCGTTCCTGGAGCACGCGCAGCAGCTTGGGCTGAAGTTCCAGCGGCATATCCCCAATTTCATCGAGAAATAACGTACCGCGATCGGCAAGCGCAAAGCGGCCCATGTGTGAGGTGACCGCGCCGGTGAACGCTCCCCGTTCATGTCCGAACAGCTCGCTTTCGAGAAGCCCGGCGGGCATCGCCGCACAGTTCACCTTGACGAGATTGCTGTTTCGGCGTGGGCTGAGTTCATGAATCGCGCGCGCTATGACTTCCTTCCCAGTGCCGGTCTCGCCCGAGAGCAGCACGGTCGCGTTGGTGGGCGCCACGGCCTGCACATGGGCGAGGATTTTGCGCAGGCCCCCGCGACGCCCCACAATCGTCTCCAGAAAAGAGTCTTCGGCGCGCTCAAACTTGCGCATATTGGCTTCATCGAGACGACGAGGAGTAGTTCGCCTCGTTGTTAATCCTCGATATTCGTCAACGTGCGTGGCAAAGTTGGACACTACGCTCATGTTCCACCCCCAGATGGATGTCGCAAGCTTTGGTAACGATAGAACTGGTTAGCCGACCGGAATTCATAACGAATATCCCCGTCACCCGCGGGCAAGCCACAGGCCATACCGAAGCGAGTCGGCGAAGCTGAATGCTTTGCGGTACCGCAGCACGCAATAACACCCGACCCATTTGTGAGCGAATGCGAGAATCAGTGACATAAACCCTCCCAAGGACTGAAACGTCCCAGCAACAGGCGTTGCGATTTCACATCCTGATAGGCAATGCGCTTGCCAAAAGAAAACCCACGCAAGTTGTTGAAATCAGTGGGAGCGAAGGGCAAGAGTGTTATCCAGGCGACAGAGGTAGCCCGCATCCGGGCAGTTCGGGACTTCCTCTGTGAGGATGAAGCTGTGGACAGACGGCGGCGCGGGAAACAGTGGGACGGATGCCTCTAACACCCCAAGACGAAACATGGAGAGTAATATCGTGCGTGCCGAGGTTTCAGACTTCGTCTTTTTGTAGCTGACGTGGCTGGGCCCTGCGTCGGCCAGCGCTTGTGCGGGAAGCCACTGACGTGTTCGTATCCGATGCCCCATCTCGAGCAAGGCGCAGACGTAGGCGCTCGCATACGTCGAGTGTATAGGATGTTGAAGCGGCGAACTCCGCCCCGAACCGGCCAAAGAACGACAGTACCTCTTCTCCCACGGAATCGATGAAGGTGACATCCGTCAGATCCACGACCGGTCTCATTCCCTCGCGGCAGCGCGTTATGAGCGTGCGAGTGTTCTCAGCGTCATAACCGGTGAATCGGCCCTCAAGCTTAAGGGTCAAACTAGTCGCGGACTCGTGTATCTCGACGCGTAGCATCGCACCTCCTTGGAGCGTATGGGAAGCCAGGAGCGTCGGCTCTGAGCTCCCCCGTCAAACTATTGCAGGTGTAATGCCAGGAATTGGCCTACGTAAGTTATTGAAATTACAACAGAATATAAAAGGGTCGTCTGGATCGCCTGTGCCCGGCTAACGGGCAGTGCCACCATGCGGGCGCGGGGCTCGATGGCCGGATTGGGGCCAGAGTTCAAAAACCTCAGAAGCAACGTTTGTAGATCTGCGGGATTATTACTGGGCGTAGCCAGTACGGCTGATGTTCAGCTTGTACATTTTGTTTTGGAGGGTTGTTCGTTTCAGTCCGAGGCGCTCTGCGGCTCCGCCTTTGCCGGCTATTCTCCCGGATGCGGCTCTCAAAGCTCGGATGATGACCTGCCGCTCAGCCTCTTCGAAAGTTGATGCGGCTGAGACAACGGAGTGCCTCAGCTCTGCGCGTGGGACGTTCAATTCGTCGCCTTGCGTGAAAATGACGCAGCGCTCGATGAAGTTTTCCAGCTCGCGAATGTTACCCGGCCAATCGGCATTCACTAGCGCCTCCATCGCCTGCTTCGGAACGGACTTAATTCGCTTTTGCATTTGACGCGAGTGGCACAAAACAAAATAGTGCACCAGCAGCGGAATATCCTCGCGTCTTTCGCGAAGCGGAGGGATCTCAATCGGAAAAACATTCAATCTGTAGAAAAGGTCTTCGCGAAACAGGTTGTTGCGGATCATGCTCTGCAGATCGCGATGCGTGGCGGCAATCAAGCGAACATCCACGCGAATGGTGTTCGTACTCCCTAGTCGTTCAAACTCACGTTCCTGCAAAGCGCGCAACAGCTTCGGTTGCAGCTCGAGACTGATGTCGCCAATTTCATCCAGAAAGAGAGTGCCGCGATCGGCCAACTCGAAACGGCCTCGTTTCTGCATCAAGGCGCCCGTGAAAGCGCCCTTTTCATGCCCAAACAATTCGCTTTCCACCAGCCCGGAAGGTATGGCTGCACAGTTCAGCCGGACGAAAGTGCGCTCGCGACGCGGGCTGAAGTTATGAATCGCCCGGGCGAATAGTTCCTTGCCAGTCCCGGTCTCGCCATGCAGGAGCACGGTGGATTGAGTGGGGGCGACAATCGCAATCTGATCCAACACTTTGCGAAGGGCGGCACTCTTGCCGACGATGTCCCCAAAGTTGTACTCGGAGCCAATTTCCGATTCAACGTAAACACGTTCGTCTTCCAAGACTTCCAACTCGTCCACTTCGGGAAAGCTTGTTCCTGCGAGGCTTCCGAGCTCCGTGAAAGCAACAGCTGCGCCCATAGTTTCCTCCCTACCCGTCAGGCTTCCATCCTGATCATGTTTCTCACGATGCGAGTCTGCGGTGAGTTAGCTTTGGTTACAAGGTCAGATCGGGAGGTTGCGGGCTAGGAATATAGTGGGGGCTCCTGCTTGTACTCCCTGGTGAGGAAAGTTGCATACTTTTGGGGATTGAACGTTACTCTTTTGAGGGTTCAACTTGGACTTAGCGGGGATAGGACGCCTAGCGTCTCGGGTCTTGCAAGTGCTTTCTTCCGTATAGTTTGGCATCAATCGACCACATTCCGGGCCCGATCATCGCCACTGTGCCGCCCAGGCCAGCAAGCATGATTGGGGTCAGCGAAGACCCGGAGCATGCCAAGAATATCCAGACCTCTACAATAGCAATCGTAATTCCGGCGAGCGGCGTCCAAAGGCCGAGAAGCAGAAATAGTCCGGCGACAGCCGCAATGACATAAGCGACGCTCAACCCGAATCTGGCGGGCTCAAAGATATGCGTTACCCCGAAATAGAGCAGAACGACACTCGTCAGTACGCGCTGAAGCAAAAGACCAGAGCCAGGCCAGCCTTCGGCGAATGTGGAAAAGAGACGCTGCATGCAGGTCCTTGCCATTCCTCGTCTCATGCTATTTGGACTTTGGAAGCGACCGAAAGGGTAAAAAGTAGGATTTATGAGCCCGACTTCTGGCGCGCCTCAAGCTCGATGATTCCGCGCTGTAGTCCAATGGTCACAGCATGTGTCCGATCATTGGCGCCCAGCTTGGACAGTATGTTGGAGATGTGGTTCTTGACCGTCGTTTCTCCGATGCAGAGCTTGTCCGCGATTTGCTTATTGGCGTTGCCCGCGCCAATCAAACGAAGCACCTCAATTTCGCGCGAAGTCAACTCGTCGTCGGCAGCGTGTTCGGCCATCTCCGCCGCGATCTCCGGCGGTATTCGCTTGCGCCCCGCATGGACAGTACGGATGGCATCCAACAGCTCTGTGCGCACGTTTCCTTTTAGTAGGTATCCCCGCGCACCCGCTTTAATCGCGTGTAGGACCTGTACGTCACCGGCATAGGTCGAAAACACAAGAATCTTGGCTTCAGGGAATTCGCTTCTAATGCGGCTGATCGCTTCCGTACCATTCACGTTCGGCATTTGCAGGTCCATCAGCGTCACGTCGGGCCGGTGCCGTCGAAATTGTGCGATGGCCTCCTCACCGTCGGAAGCCTCCCCTACTACTTCCATATCCGGCTGACCCTGGATGAGTGCCGCGATACCCTGGCGCAAGAGAGGATGATCGTCAACCGTCATGATCCGAATTCTATTAGGACCGACGCTCATAAATCCTCATTTTCCGGAACAGCTTAAATCTATCGCCGTCGCCGGATTTTTCATAGGCGATAGCGCCTGGAACTGTCAATCGAACTTCTGTCCCGGCACCAGCTTGGCTCCAGACATCCAATCGGGCTCCAATTCCCTCTGCGCGCTCATACGCACCACGCAGGCCCCAATGACCGGCGCGACCGCGATCTTTCAGTATGTTAGGATCGATCCCCTTTCCGTCATCTCGTACGATTAACACAAAGGCGTCGTCGTCGTAGCGTAGTTCCGCCTCAATGCTCCGGGCATGTGCGTGGCGGTACGCATTTCGCAGCAACTCTCGTGCGATCCGATAGATCTCTTCCCTAATCATCGCCCGCTTCGCTCGTCGGGTGCCCTCTACAATCACTCGCAGAGGCGGGGAACCGTGTTCACCGTTTTGCGAGGACGCCAGTTCACGGCCCGTTGCCAGCAGCATCTGCTCGATGTTGCTTTCCTTGAATAGCTCCGAGCGTAACTCCTGAATCGAGTTGCGGCCCTCCGTAAGTGCCTGGTCTGCCGAAACCAGCGCACTATCTAGAGCTTCACTCGCATCTTCGGGACGATCAGGGAGGTCGTTGCGAGCCGCCTGAAAGCGCAACACGAGACCCTGAAAACTCTGCAACAGGGTGTCATGCAGGTCTCGCGCGATCCGCGCACGTTCATCGACGCGTGCCTCTAGTGTCAACTCGAACTGCTGGTGCAACTGCCGGACGCGCAACTGATAGGCCGCCCACAGCAATGCCAAAAGCGCGACCGTGCACAGCCCGCGAAACCAATTCGTCTGGTAGAACGCCGGGGCGATGGAAAAATCGAGCGCATCGCCCTGCTCGTTCCACACTCCGCTGTTGTTGCTAGCGATCACCCGAAACCGGTAGGGGCCAGGAGAAAGGTTCGTGTAGTGTGAGTGCCGCGGGTTGACCGGCACTCTCCAGTCTTTGTCCTGTCCCTCCAGTTTGACGCGGAACTGCATCTTCTCCGGCGCGACCAGGCTGAGAGCGGTGTAATCGATCTGCACATCGTGAGTCCGCGGCGCCAAACGCAAATTCGAAGCTCCCCCGCCAGGCAAGTTCTGCCATTGAAGCTGGTTGTCTGCGATAATTCGCTCGATGTGTACGGGCGGCGGGAGTTTGTTGAAAGCAACGTGACGGGGATCGACGACTTGGACGCCGTCTCCGGTCACGTACCACAGCTTGCCATCAGTGGACTTCACGACGCGAGGACCGTGACCGGTCGCGGGGCCGGATCGGAGTCTGACGCCGTCCGACGCATCCCAAACCGTCAATTCAACCTGATGCTTCGGGTCGGCGATCCACGCGTCCAGTTGGGGCCGCATAATGCGCACCAAGCCGCAGGCCGTGTACAACCAGAACGACTTGTCGTCGTCCTCTATCGTCCAGTGAATTTTGTCGCAGGGAAGTCCATTCCTGCTTGTGAGCGTAGCGATGTGGCCGTCTTTGAGCCGGCTGACACCGCCGCCCTCCGTTGCAGCCCACAGTGCCCCGTCCCCATCGAGTTGAAGGCCGGCCACATTGCCGTCGGCCAGCCCATTACTGGCTGTGTACGACGCTCGCACTCGGCGATCCTTGAAATACGACACGCCGCCGCCCGAGTATCCAAGCCAGAGTCCGACTTGCTCACGATCAGTCGCGATGACGGAAGCATGTTCGTCGTGTCCCAACTCCGACCATGGGATCTGTTCGACTAAATGTCCCTCCCGCAAGTGCCAAAGACCGTGATCCTCTGAAAGCCAGAGGTTACCCGCCTTGTCGCCAGTCATAAAATGAACTTCTCCGCTACCTTCGCCAGTGACGTGAACAAACCTGCCGTCCTGGTAATAAGCAAGTCCATGAGGCGTGGACACCCAGATTCGCCCGCCATCATCCTGATAAAGAGACTGCAGCATGTCGTCGGGAAGTCCAGTTGCCTTAACGAAGACTGTAGTCTGTCCATTCTTCCACCTGGTCAGACCACGTTGCGCACCAATCCAAACGCTCCCATCCTTGGCTGCGATCACGGACTGAGTAGCATTGCTGGACAAACCCTCTTTCTCGGAAATGGTCGTGAAGGGGAGTTCTCGAAACCGGTCGAGTCCTCCACTGGTGGCAGCCCAGACGTTGCCCTCACGATCCTCGAAAAGCCTGAAGATGACATCACCTGAGAGGCCATCCGGTCGCGAGAAAGTATCTGTCCGGCCATGGTGTACATGGATGATGCCGCGATCCACTGTTCCGATCCACAGGGCTCCTTCGCGGTCTCGGAGCAGTTTATTGGGGTGGGCTGCGCCGGGTATCGGATACTCCTTGAGATTCTCGCCCGCGAGTTGTCTGAGTCCTACCTCGTGCATGGAGATCAGCAGCCGTCCGTCATCGGCTGCTTTCAAATCGTTGATCTCCGTTGGCGGTGTCACATATCGCTTTGGAGGACCGGGTTTCCATCGCCAAAGCCCGGACTGGGCGCCGACCCAAAGTGTGCCTGACTTGTCCTCATATAGAGAGTAAACGCCTTTGCCGAGGAGGCCATCCCGCCCGTAGCACTGCGCGCTGCCGCTTCGCATGGCGCAGAGCCGGCCCGTGGGACTCGCCAGTGTGCCGGCCCACACCGTTCCCTCGTTATCCTGGAGCAGCGACGTGACAAACTGTCCGTCAAAATCCGGGCGCCGTGTCAGCCTGGCGCCATCCCAGGTTACAAGGCCGGCAAACGTTCCAATCCAAAGCGTTCCGTCGCGCGCGGCGAGTAGCGCGTAGATGTCTGTGCCAGGAAGATGCTGACCCGCAGGTGGTTCCCAGGGGACACTGCGAACTCCGTCGAAGCGGAACAAGCCGAATTCCGTGCCGAGCCAGAGATACCCATCGGTCGTCTGGGCAATCGTGTAAATGGCCCCCTTAAAAAACCCGTCCCGGACGGTCCACGCGGTATGCGCGTACTGGCTAACATCCAGCGACGTGTCCTGCGCGAGAAGGGGAGCAGCCCCGAGCAGAAGACTGACAGTGTTGATCATAATGAGCGCCAGCGCAGGTTTCATTGGCGAGGCCGCCGTTTTATCATTGAGTTGCTGTCAGCAAATTTTGAGGATGTCATGCCAGATACCCGCCGTATCACTTCTCGAAAATAAACTGCGCATTGGTGGCGGATACTCACCCGGAATACTCGGCACGACTAATGTTCAGCTTGTGCATCTTGTTTTGGAGCGTTGTTCGCTTCAGTCCCAGGCGCTCTGCCGCTCCGCCCTTGCCGGCGATTCTCCCGGAGGCGGCTATCAAAGCATCGATAATCGCTTGCCGCTCGGCCTGTTCGAAACTTGGCGTGCCTGAAGCAACGGAGCGGATCGATGGTTTCTTTAGCTCTGCACGTAGGACATTCAGTTCGTCCCCTTGCGTGAAAATCACGCAACGCTCGATGAAATTCTCCAGCTGCCGAATATTGCCTGGCCAATCGGCGTTCACCAGCGCTTCCATCGCCGGCTTCGGGACGGATTTGACGCGCTTTTGCATTTGCCGGGAGTGGCGCAAAACAAAATAGTGCACCAGGAGCGGAATGTCCTCGCGCCTTTCACGAAGCGGAGGAATCTCGATCGGGCAAACATTCAGTCTGTAATAAAGGTCTTCGCGGAACTGGTTGTTGCGTATCATGCTCTGCAGATCGCGATGCGTTGCGGCAATCAAGCGAACGTCAACGCGAATCGTTTTCGTGCTACCCAGTCGTTCAAACTCGCGTTCCTGCAAAGCGCGCAACAACTTCGGTTGCAGCTCGAGACTGATGTCGCCAATTTCATCTAGAAAGAGAGTGCCGAGATCAGCCAGCTCGAACCTGCCTTTCTTCTGCATCAGCGCGCCGGTGAAAGCGCCCTTTTCATGCCCAAACAGTTCGCTCTCTACCAGCCCGGAAGGTATGGCGGCACAGTTCAGCCGGACGAAAGTGCGCTCGCAACGCGGGCTGAGGTTATGAATCGCCCGGGCGAATAGTTCCTTGCCAGTCCCGGTCTCGCCGTGTAGGAGCACGGTGGATTGGGTGGGGGCGACAATCGCAATCTGATCCAACACTTTGCGAAGGGAGGCACTTTTGCCGACGATATCCGCGAAGTTGTATTCGGAGCGGATTTCCGATTCGAGGTACAAGCGCTCTTCCTCGAGGCGATCCCTGGCCTCCGTGACGCGTCCATACGCAATCGCGTTGTCAACCGCGAGCGCAATCTGATTGCTGATTTGTGACAAGAGGTCCAGGTCCTCTTGTCCGAAGTTGTTCGGGCGGCGGCTGCCCATCGTTATCAAACCCAGAGGGCCGCCTGCGGTTACCATCGGGGCGATCGCCATCGATGCGATGGACTCAGCTTTGAGCTTTTCAACGATTGCCGCGGGAAGCCTCTCAAATTCTTCGACCGACAGCAGTTCAGGTACGTGGCCGCGCAGCCTATCGTGGTCGCTGTCGCTAAGTTCAGACTTAACGACAGCGGTCAACGAACCTTTGCCGCTGGGGAAATCAAGTACGGCACATTCCAGGTGGTTCGATTGTTTATCGATCAACCAAAATCCGGTGAAGTCGTTTCGAAAATAAGTCCGGAGGGATGCCGATGCCGACCGGAACAATTCGTTTATGTCCAGCTTGGAAACGATGTGATTGTTGGTCTCCAGCAACAGCCTGAGCCGATCCCGCTCTTTCACGACCTGTCGCTGGTACATCTCTGCGTTGTCTCTTGCCAGAGCACACTCGAGCGCGACCGCAACGTGCGACGCCAGAGAACGGAGTAGCTCCACATCTTCGGACGCGAATTCCTGCCCCCGTTCCTTTGTCACTGCAAGAATTCCATATCTTTGCTGCGACGTAGACACGGGAAACAGATAGGTGCTTCGGCCGAAAGACTCCGGGGCAAATGGAGCTAGCTCGGGATGTTTCAACATTTCCTGCGATACGTCCGGGAGGAAAACTGGTTTCTGTTCTTCAAGCGCTTGCGCCACCGCACCCTTGCATAAAATTTCAGTACCAGCCTTGATCGGGGGCGCGTCCGCTTCTTGATCGAACTCCAGCACATGCAGACTCTCTCCGCCACCGTCCAGGATGTAGAGATGGGCTCCATGGATGACGCACGTTCTAGAGAGAACGTCACGCAAGCTGTGTAGCACAGCTTTCAGCGTGGGCTGATCGGCAAAGCTGCTGGACGCATCCAGCAAAGTCCGATATCGAGCTTCGGTGCTCCTCATGACCTGGGTGCTCTACTGGCTCAGCTTCGATACACAGGCCGTATCATACGCTCATCTGTGCGTCCGTGATCAATGTCACAAACAATGCGAATATGCAGAGCGTCGCACTCGGGTCAGCCGAGTGTCAACCTTACAGGCATGCTGGACTACGCAAAAAAATGATGTGGGTACGCGATTTCATTCGGGGAGCTTTACCCCGAAACGAGCAGCGACCTCGGCAGGGCTGCTGAGTTTCGTCGTCACGGGGAGATCGAGTCGCTGCCATCCTTGGAGACCTCCTTCGAGGACCCATACATTTGGGATTCCCTTGCGACGCAATGCCACAGCTGTGCGCGCACTGGTTAGCTGATTTGGCGACGAACAGTACAAGACGATCTGCACATCCGATGGAACTCGGACCTTTGCAGAACTGCGCAGGGGTTTCGAAGGGATACGCGCCGCTCCGGGGATCCCAGCAATCGTGCTTGTGTTTTCCCACCCTTCCACATCCAGCAGGTCCAGTACTGCAACCTTCTTACCGGCCTGCAGCTCCTCCTCCAAGGCCGCAGGGCTGATCGTCCGGAGCCGAAGTTCACGCATAGTGCGGAGCAATTCCCACGCTCTCCACAGGAAATAGCAGAGGACGCACACTATTAGAATCGCAAGGATTCTACTCATGCGATCCAGTGTGGCCGCCACGATCTCTAAGTGGTCGGCAAATAGGTATCCTACGAGACAATACGCCGCTGACCAGAAGAACGCGCCCGCGGCATCGAACAGAAGGAACGGCACGGTCTCCCCGTTTAGCGCTCCCGCCAACGGCGGCATTAACACGTCCAGACCCGGAACGAATTTGGCGAACGTTAGAACAACCAGCCCCCGTTGGGCGAAAAACTTCCTGGCTTTCCGGGCGCTATTTTGCCCGTCCATGCTGAAGGCAGAAAGCCCGCGCACAAGTCGATAGCCGCACCGCCGGCCACCTAAGAACCAGGCGCCGTCTGCCAATATGCAAGCCGCCACACCCACCAGAATGACGCCCGCGATATTCAGGCTTCCGCTTTTGGCAAGAGCGCCCGCTATTATTAAAAACAGGACGGACGGAATCGGCAGACAAAGCTGGTTCGCGAACACCGCCAGGAAAATCATCTGATAGGTAATTGCAGGAATGTGGTTAGTTGTCATCAACGAATGTCGCCTTCTGTCCTGTGGTGGACCTTCACATTTCCTACATTGCATCGGGATGGCCAAACTTGGACGTAAAAGGGGTGCTCCTAAAGTATTGGTTTGAAATGTAGATCCTGGAATTTAAGCGGTCACGATTGTCGATTTCGAGTCAGTGCTGCCCGCATGCGGGCAGCGGAATCTCCGGTAGCTTCTCAAAAGCTTGTGTTTCTCACGTGTTTCCTTTGGCACTCTGGTTGCGATTCGTAAGAGCGGTCCAACGAAATGTCCACGCGACCGCTATGCTGGGAGCGGGACGTCGGCCTACCCAGGCCTGCATAAAGGAAAACGAGATATGTGTCGAAACGCGATTCGAACATCCCTGATGCTGGTGGCGATCCTGTTACTACCGTTGTCGATCCTCGTGGCTCAGGAGACGAATGCACTCCTAGCGCATAGGACCAGCCCGGTTTGGTCGCCCGGACCTCAGGAGCAAACCCAAAGTCCTTCCGGGCAACCTTTTTCGTTGCGGAGTGGTGTCACGATTCGCCTTTCCCGCGATTGGGGGGAGGACCCCTACCATCGGATTCCTACTCCGCCGGCATGGTATCGGTATGCTCCACACGACATAGGTTTTTCTGAATTCCTGAACCTGCAAAACCTCCAGGAGCATTCGCTGCTCAAGCTAGCGAGCAGCAACAATCCTTTTCAGGGACGAGATCAACGTGACCTGGATGCGCAAATGCACGAACCGCCCAGTTCCGGCGGAGGGATGCTCAATTATCTGTCTTATTTCTTTTTCCCGCCGCCGCTGCACTGCGTGGAGCAGGCGTATGCGGACTATGGGCGCGCAATAAGCCAAAGTAAGCCCGACGAAAATGCGGAAGTCAGCATATCCGCGAACTGCCAATATTTGCCGACGCTGCCTGATTTCTATTCAGCCCAACTGAGTCACGGATTGGTTTTCCGCCGCGTTTCAGGCGTGGAGAGCGTGGATTCCACTTGGGGGAAATTTTACCTGCCATCGGTGGAGCAGGTCGAAACGAACGGACTGACATTTTTCGTTTACGAAGCGCAAGGTCTGGAACAGCTCCCCTTGGAGGCCACGCGGCAGTTCAATTTGCCTGAGGACCTACAAGGTGCGCAGGTGGATTTCTTTTGGGCCATCGGGGCGCCAAGTCCTTTTCCGTTCATGGTGGACCAGACAAAGAGGAATGTTCCGCTTATTCATGTGGTCTACGCAGGGGCTGACCTCGGGGCGAATCAGCGCCCGGTATTCATGAAGCTTCTTCAGAAGGTCACCGCTCCCGGCGTCGTTCCAGGCACCACAGAAACAGCAATTCGTTCGAACCGAGAGGCGGCTAAGCGACAAGGTGTTACTCGGCCGGTTGGCGCGGTTTAGGCGGAGTTGGCGAGGCAGACTCTTTGAGGAGAACGGAATCACTCACTCGATTTCTCGAATTTCCGGTGCCGCTAGTGCATTCTCGAATGCTATAGAGATGGATGAACCCTTCCTCACATTGTTAACGAGAGCGGGTCTGAAACACGCTAAGCAAATTCCGCCTTTATGCCTGACACTCGGGTAAACAACCGCGGGTGAGCCTCTCTCAAGAAGCTCTCCCGCCAATCGTTGGGATGCCCGATAGCTGGCTGCATCCAAACAAACTTCAAAGCGTGCGTCGCCGCGAATATCGTGAAACGCACCTCGAAAGTCCGCCAGGAAATCGACGTAAGAAAAACTTTCTTTCTCCTGCCAGTTGATTTCTTTGAGTTCTTTGCCCTTGTGGTAGGCCACTTCCAATTCCGAGGTCTCGCGGTCAAACGCCGCATACCACGCGCCACGTTCCGGCCCGTTGAACCGGTTGCCCGACGGACTCGCATGGGTAAATGCGGCATTTACTACGTGCGAATAAGAGAGACCAAAGACTAGCTCCCGGACCGTAATTCCTGGAAGCAGGCCAGACTCTCCAAGAAGACGGTCATTCGTGGCGCCCTCAAGTTCGAGTAGCGCATTCAAATCCTCCGCATCGTCCGTCAGCCGCGTAAGAACGCTCTCGTCCCGGTCGATATAACGTGATGGAATTAAGCGGTGTGTGTTATCACGAAGAACATCGGAACGGATGGGCAGCAATCTATCGCCCGCCACGCCTGGAATCCAGCAGCTGCCGAACGCGCATCATCGCGGGCAGCCCACCCTTGATTATGTAAGTAAGCGGAGTTTCCCCTTCAAACATCGGATTTTCATTCGGCAATTGAATCCATCGGTCGGCTAGGTTCTTGCTGTATAGGATGTTCAGGCTTTTGAAGATCCCCGTGAGGAGCGATATCCTTGTCAGCCGATCCTGGTCAAGCGCGCCACGCGTCTTTTTCTTCAATTCATAGAAGGCCCCGTTCGAGACGCCCCCCAGCAATTGTCTCGCATCCTCATCGCGCAATTCCCAAAGCTCGCGAATTTTCATGAACGCCTTCAGCGCTGGAGGACTCAATCGCTTCAGCACCACTTTGCTCGAAAGATCGGCTGGTTTCTCCCAGGAGATGCCGGCTGCGAGTTGATGGATGGTTGCCACAGTCTCCTCCACATGTGGAGCATTATATATCCATTATTGGATATGCGCAATCGCTGGCTCTCGCCGCTCAAGCTGTAGGCATCAAGGAAATTCACGACGACATTTGGCTGGTCAGCTTTATGGATTATGATCTGGGATACTTCGATTTGGAGACCCGGGTGTTGGAACCGTTGGAAAATCCCTTCGGCCCAAAAGTGTTACCTATGTAGCCGGTACATTGTGTTACCTATGTCTCCGGGCTGGACCCTTCTTTAATTGGTGGAGCCGATGGGATTCGAACCCACGACCTCCTCGATGCCATCGAGGCGCGCTCCCAACTGCGCCACGGCCCCACCGGAGATGCACTGAAAGTTTATCACACCCCGCCGCGAACATCCCACCCTCTTGCCCCCCCGTTTCCGCTAATCTCCGCTGGTCACATCAAGGCCAGCCGCGTCTCACTCAAATCCAGTTCGTGCTCGACCTTGCGCAGCACCTCGTCATTGATGTGTCCGTCGCGGCGCAGCTCCAAAGCCGTCCGCCTCTCCGCGGTCAACAGACTGAGCGAGAGCTCGAGATAACGAGCATAGGCATGGCGATCGGCCGCCAGGCCGTGATCGTCCTTTCCAATCAGATTCGTCAGCCGGTTCTTGTACTTTTGCTCAATTTCCCTGTAGACACCCGCGTATTCGTCTCCATCTTTCGCTCGCGCTCTTTCAAGATCTGCCAGCGCCGCCTCGATCATCGCTCGCCGGGCTTTCTCTTCTTCGTCCTTGTGTCCAACGGCCCCCACAAGCCCCAGCGCGCGAATCAGCGGCGGCAGCGTCAGGCCTTGCAACACGAGCGTCACCAGAATCACGCAGAACGTCAGAAAGATAATCAGGTTCCTCTGCGGAAATGCGGTCCCATCCGCCAAAGCCTCGGGAAGCGCCAGCGCCGCGGCCAGCGCCAGAACGCCGCGCATCCCCGTCCAGCCAATCACAAAGATCTGCCGCGCGGGCGGCCGCGGGACCTTTTGATGCAGCAGCCTCCTTCGAATTATGTTTGCAAGATACGCGCCCGGATACATCCAGATCATCCGCAGCAGAATCAGGAGTACGCTGAAAAGCGCGCCGTACTGCACCAGCTCACGAAAGCTATACTCGCGAATGCCCGCCAGCACGAACGGCAACTGCAGGCCGATCAGCATGAAGACCAGTCCGTTCAATGCAAAAGTCAGCGAATCCCAGACGGCCCACGCTTGAATCCGCACGCTCGGCGAAAAAAAGTGCGAGCTGTGCCGGCTCATGTACAGGCCACTGGCGACCACCGCCAGAACTCCAGAGGAGTGAATGGCCTCGGCCGCAAGATAGACGGCGTAGGGCACCAGAATGCTCATCGTGATTTCGATCGGGCCGTCATCAATGCGTTTGTGGATCGACTCCATAATCACGCCCAACACCAGCCCAACCGCGATGGCCGCCACGATTAGATAGCTCAAGCGCAGCATCCCGCTGCCCAACGTGGGCGTTTCTCCTGTCACGACCATCGCCACGCCGAATTCCAGTGCCAGCAAACCCGTCGCATCGTTCAAAAGGCTTTCGCCCTCCAGAATATCGACAATGCCTTGCGGCAATCCCACACGTTTGGCAATCGCGGTCGCCGCAATGGCGTCCGTCGTCGCCACCACCGCCCCCAGCACGAACCCAAGCCGCCAATCGAATCCCGCGAACACCCACTTGGCCGTCCAGGCCACACCCGCAACCGTAAACCCCACCAGCCCGAACGCCAGCAAAAAAATGCTTACAAAATTGAATTTGAATTCGCGCCACGGCGTAAGCCAGGCGCCGTTGTAAAGCAGCGGAGGCAATACCACCAAAAAAATAACATCCGGGTTCAGCGTGATTTTTGGAATCCCCGGAAGGAAGCTCAAGGCAAGCCCTGCAATCACCAGCACAATCGGATACGGCGTGTGCAACTTCCGCGCCAGCGCCGCGAACAACACCACGAACACCAGCAGCGACAACAACACCAGCTCAAAGCCATGTATCCCGCTGGCTTGCATGCCTCGTTCGCTGCTCCTCTCAACCTCAAGATACCGTACGGCCCCGCCGATTTCCTAACGAGTTCGTCGAAGTGAGCGTTGCCTGCGTTTCGCACATCCGCTGTGCTGCTTCTGGACGCCAAGCAACCCCGGCGTTATTCTGAAGCTCCTAAGTCTTAGGCCATCGCACGGATCGAAAGGAATTGGATGGAATGCAACGCTTCATCGATGCACATATGAACAAGAATCTCGCAAAGTTTGCGCTTCTCGCGGCTGCTGTTTCAGCTCCGTTGTTTCTGTCGCTGCCTCTCGCCGCGCAGCAGACCGGCCCCCTGCCGCCGCCTCCGAACTACTCCGCTCCAACGCCCACCCCGTTGCCGCAGCCGGGTTCCGCACCTGCGAGCACGCCTCACCAGACGACCACCGAGTCCCCGCTCTCCACCGAGCCGCCCAAAATTCCGCCCGATCAAATCATCCAGAAGTTCGCCGAGCGCGAGCTCGAGTTCAAAAAAGAGCGCGACAATTACACGTACACGCAGACCGTTATCGTGCAGACGATCGATGACTACTCCGGTCAAGCCGACGGCGAATACCGGCTCGTTACCGATGTCGTCTTCAATCCGCAGGGCAAACGGAGCGAGCACGACACCTATGCGCCGCCTTCCACCCTTCAGCGCATCGGCCTTGACGAACAGGACAAGGAAGACTTGGAGCACGTGCAGCCCTTCGTTCTTACCACTGATGAACTGCCCAAATACGACGTCAAATATGTCGGGCAACAGCAGCTCGACGAAATCAACACCTACGTTTTCGACGTTGGCCCGAAAAAAATTGAAAAGAATCAGCGCTATTTCCAGGGACGCATCTGGGTCGACCAGGAAGACTTGGGAATTATCAAGACCTACGGAAAAGCCGTGCCCGACATCAAGAAGCGAAACTCGGAACATCTTTACCCGCGTTTTGAAACTTTTCGCGAGAATATCGAAGGCCACTATTGGTTTCCGACCTACACCCACGCGGACGACACTTTGCAATTCAGCAGCGGCGGCATTCACATGCGCATGACCGTGCGCTACGAAAATTACAAGCGATTCGGCTCGACCATCAAGATCGGCCCGGCCACCGAAGTCCCCAAAGAGAAGCAGCCCTAGCGGCTTATCGAAACGGGGCTGACGAACGCCCGGCGACGTTGTTCATACACCGGGAGGAGTCCCTTATTTGATCCCCATTCGCAAGCTCGTCTTGCGCATCTTGATCGCAATAGTGGCCGCCGTCGCACTCGTCTACGCCGGCGACTTTGTCTCTCTTCGCGTGCGCATGCTGCACCCGAAACCGGGCGACCCCTTCGAAACCGTTACGGCGCTGCGCATCCTCGCCATCGGCGAAAAAGGCAACAAAACCGAATACAGCGTCGACCCGCTGCAACCTCAGCAAACCGCCGAATGCGTCCACTCCCTCTTTCCACATAACGGCGATCCGCCCTGCTGGTATCTCAAACAAAAATTCGCGCAACCCATTCCCATGGCGATATTCCCCATCGCGGAAAATGGAAAGTGAGCGCGATGGAGCGAGACCGCCATTGTGTGCCCGATTCGCCGCGGGCAGCTTTCGATTACTCCTGCCTGAGCGCCACCACGGGGTCCACGCGCATCGCCCGCCGCGTCGGGACATAACACGCCGCCAACGCGACGGTCAGGAGAAAAACGGCGATGATCGTAGTCGTCAACAGGTCTGCTTGACCCGTTCCAAACAGAAGCCCGGAGACATATTTGGTAAGAGCTGAAGCACAGAGAACGCCCGCTGCGATTCCCCAAGCCGCCAGCCCTGCTCCGTAACCCAGAGTCAAACGCATCACATCTCTCGGCTTCGCTCCGAGCGCCATGCGGATCCCTATCTCCCGCGTCCGCTGCCCCATCCACTGCGAGACCACCGCGTAAAGGCCCACGGCGGCGAGTATCACAGCAAAAATGCTGAAACTTCCCAGGATTCCTGCGGCCATCCGGGGCTGCCAGAGAGAATCGCCCATCTGCTCGGCCATCGTCTTCACTCCAAAGACGGGCAAATTTTGATCTACAGAACCGACAGCCCTGCGCACATCTCCAAGTAGACCCTCGGGATCAGACATAGTGTGAACCACGAGCATTTGCGTTCTGCTGTAGTTCTGGGATTCCGGCACATAGAGCAGAAGCGGTGCATCGGCCAGAAGGGAACGATATTTGGCGTCCGCAGAAACGCCGACAATCTCGATGGGGCGCCGAGGCGCTCCCACCCAGGACGGCCACTCAATCCGTTTCCCTACTGCATTGTCATTCGGCCATAGGCGTCGCGCCAGCTGATTGCTAACGATTGCAACGAGCGGCGCGCCGGTCTTGTCCTCTCGCGTAAAATCTCTCCCCTGCAGAATGGGAATTTCCATGGTCTTGAAATAGTTTGGCGCGACCGTATTCATATCGACGCGCAGGCCCACTTCGAACTCGTGCCCGCGGTAATAGTTCAATGGCGGCACTTGTCCTTCATAAAAAATCGAAACCCGGCTACTCCAGTCTTCCGGTGGAACCGTAACCGCAAGACTCGCGGACTGAACTCCCGGAATCTGCTCGACTCGCGTCACGAGTGCTTCGCATAAACGTTCTCCCTGCGTCTCCGAATACCCCTGGATGCCCGGAGATACGGACATCATTAAAATGTGGCTCGTCGCGAATCCTGGGTTCTGATTGACGATCTTCTGCATTCTGCGCAGAGTTACCCCCGCCACGATGAGCAGAACTAGCGAGAGAGCGACCTGCGAAGAAACCAGCACGCTCCTCAGCCGCGAACGCCGCCCCGCTCCGGGCGTGTTGTCCTTCAACGTGGCGACCAGGTCGGGATTTGAAGATTGCAGCGCGGGCGCGAGAGAGAAAAGCACTCCCGTAAGTACAGCCACCAGGAGCGCGAACGCCAGGACACGCGCATCCGGCGTCGTATCGACGTTGCGCAGGGCATAGAGCGGTTGGCGGAAAGCGAGAATCAGGGTTCCTGCCCAGGGCGACAGCAGAAGACCGAGTGCACCCCCCAACAAGGAGAGCAGCAATCCCTCCGTCAACAATTGCCGCACCAGCCGCGCACGGCCCGCTCCTAAGGCTAGCCGCACGGCAATCTCCTTGCGCCGCGCGTCCGAGCGGGACAGCAGCAAATTCGCAACATTGCTGCAGGAGATCAGCAAGAGGATTCCCACCGAACCGAGCAGCAGCCCGAGAAATTTCTCAAGCGCCTCGCGGTCGTCCGGATCCATGCCAAAACTCGGGCTCACATCCACGCTGCGATGCTCGTTCGATTCGGGGTACGCCGCCGCAAGCCGCCCGGCGATGATTTGCAATTCGTTGCGGGCCTCCGCGAGGCTCACGCCGCGTTTCAGTCGTCCAAAAATCTCAATCCAGCCCGCATTTCGATTGTGCAGCATGCCTTGCGACATGCCCGGCATGGCCGCCGGTTGCATTGTCAGCGGCAGCCAAACATCCGTGGGCGAACCGACGGCTGTTCCCGCGAATGGTTTCGCTGCGACTCCGATGAGGGTAAACCTGTTGCCATTCAGCAGAATATTCTTCCCGGCAATTTCGGGATCCGAACCGAAGACTCTCTGCCAGATTCCATAGCTCACCACAGCGACGGGCGCCTCACCATCCGTTTGCACATCTTCCGCAGCGATCAATCGGCCAAGGGCGGGGTTCACGCCCAGCACGGAAAAGTAGTTACCCGACACCAGCTCGCCTGTGATTCGCTCGGTCGTGCCGTAACTTAGCGCCAAAGCCGTGCGGCAACGCCCCGCCAATCCCGTGAATGACTGATTTTGCTCGCGGTAATCAAGGTAGTCCGGATAGCCGAACGAAAAGTCGGGATTATTTTTCTGCAAGCGCTCCAGGATGACCAGCTTGCCGGGATCCGCCACGCCAGGCACCGGTCGAAGCAGCACGGCGTTGATCACCGTGAACATCGCCGTGTTGGCGCCAATCCCCAGGGCCAAAGTCAGTACGCACACAATCGCAAATCCCGGATTCTTTCGCAGCCCTCGCAGCGCGTACCGCATGTCCTGGAAGAATGATCCGCTCATTGGCAATCCTCGAAGTTCACCCTGTGTTTCGGGAAGTGAGTTCTCCCACTTCAGTTGCTTGCGGTCGCCGCACCCATTTGCTGCCTAAGCCGTGGGCTGTCGGTTCGGGGTGCAAGACGCCTGCCGCGCCACTTGTGTTAACAGCGATCCCGCATTCGCCGTTCTCCGATTGCAGTGACAAAAAGCCTCAACCTCTCTTGCGGCTTGGCGCTATCCTCGCATTGCAATAACATAGTTAGCCAGTCAGGGATTCATTCCCCTGTCGGCTTTCAACGGAGGCTTCGCCGCGAGCCGGTTCTCTCTTGCGAAGGGAAGAGCGATGCGCCCATCTAGTAGAATTTTGTTTACCGTCTGTTTGTTCGCCGCCGTCACCATGCTCTTGATGGCGCGCTCGGCGATCGCGCACGCTATTTTGCTGGAATCCACTCCCGCCATCAACAGCGCCGTCCCCGGTCCCACCGTCCCTATCAAGTTACGCTTCAACGTTCGAATTGACGCGACCCGCTCCCGCCTCACTCTCGTCAAGCCCGACGCCACAACACAATCTCTCGCTATCACCAAAGAGGCGCCCGCCGACACCCTAGCTTCTCAAGCGCAAAGCCTCGGCCCCGGCGACTACCGCATCCGTTGGCAAGTCCTCGCCTCCGACGGCCACATCACCCGTGGCGAAATCCCGTTTCACGTCACGCAACCGTAAGCGTCCTCAATGGCTCGCCTCCTCCAAATCTTCGGCTTCCTCTCCGTTCTTTTCCGCGGCGCTACGTTAACCTTCGAATCGCTCACCATCGGCGGCATCGTCTTTCTTAATTTCATCGCACGCAGCGCAACGATCTCATCGGAACAAATCAATCAAACCTGCCTCCGCTGGATTCGCCGTGCAGCCCTCGCCCTCGCCGTAATGCAGTTGGCTTACATCCTTGCCAGCACCCTGATCCTCATGCAATCCGCCGACATGACTCTCTCCGATGTCAGCGGCGCAAATTTCGTCCTGGCTGGCGTCCTCGCTATCGCCTCCGCGTTGACCATCGCGGCTCTTACGTCGCCTCGGCGTCCAATCAACTCCCTCGTACTGCTCCTCCCCGCCGCCCTGATTCTTCTCTCCTCTGTCATGACCAGCCACGCCATGGCCCGTCTCGACTATCGTATTCCCCTCGCCGCCGTGACTGCCCTCCACCAAGGTGCCACCGCCACCTGGCTCGGGGGCCTCTTCTATCTTCTCATCGCCATCCCGCGCTCCCCGGACAACCAGTTCGCGCGCCAACTCATCGCACGCTTTTCAAAGCTCGCCTTAATCAGCGTAGCTGTTCTCGCCGCCGCAGGATTCACGCTTGGCCTCGCCTACATTGGATCTCTCGATGCCGTCTACGGCACCTCCTACGGCATCATGGTCGCCACAAAAGTCGTCCTCTTCGCTACACTCCTCCTGCTCGGCGCCCTAAATTTTCAAATCGCGCGTTCGCCCGCAGGCGGCGCCGTGATCGCCAGCCTGAAACGCTTCGGCGAAGCGGAAATCGGCATCGGCATTACTGTCATTCTCACCGCCGCGTCGCTCACCTCTCTTCCGCCTGCCATCGATCTCAAGACCGACCGCGTCTCCCGCCAGGAAATCGCCGCTCGTCTCGCTCCGCATATCCCGCGCCTCTCCAGTCCCTCCGTCCAGGACCTCCCCGAAGACGTCTATGCGGCCGAAGTGACAGCCTTCAATGCCGGCACCCTCTCCTCTGCCTCTTTCGTCCCCGGCCAGGCCGGCACGCGCCCCAACACCACCGCCGAAAAATCCTGGTCCGAGTACAACCATCACTGGGCCGGCTTGATCGTTCTAGCCATCGGCCTCCTCGCCTTCCTCGCGCAAACGAACCATGCGCCGTGGGCCCGCAACTGGCCCCTACTTTTTCTCGGTCTTTCCGCGTTTCTTATCTTAAGAAGCGATCCCGAGACGTGGCCCCTCGGCCCAAACGGCTTTTGGGTTACGCTCCAGGATCCCGAAGTCCTGCTTCACCGCATTTTCGCGCTGCTCGTCATCGCCCTCGCCATTTTCGAATGGCGCGTGCAAACCGGCCGCGTCGCCACGGAACGCGCCCGCCTCATTTTCCCAGCGCTCGTCGCTGCCGCCAGCGCTCTCCTGCTCACGCACTCCCACAGCCTCGGTAACATCAAAGAAGAAGTCCTCGCCGAGTTGAGCCACGCCCCCCTCGCCATCTTCGGCATCGTCGCCGGCTGGTCCCGTTGGCTCGAGCTTCGCCTTCCCGCAGAAAATAAAGTTCGGGACAAGATGGCCTGGCTTTGGCCCACCTGCCTCGTCCTGATCGGTCTTCTTCTCTTGAATTACCGCGAAATGTAACTGTCCGCAAACATCCCGCAGGCGCACGGCATGTTTACCCTGAGCTTCAAAGGGCCGTCCCCGTCTTTTTTTTCGGCGCTTCTGTCTTTACTTCCTTACTTCTTTACGTCCTTGCTTCTTCCGCCCGAAACTCCCCCTCCCACCGCGCAATCACCACGCACGCTACGCAATTCCCCAGCACCGTAACCACCGTCCTCCCCATATCCATCAACTGATCGATCGCAAACAGCAAGAACAGAGGCTCCATCGGCAAATGATAGGAAGTCGCCGTTGCAAACACAATCAGCAGCGAAGCCCTCGCCACTCCCGCTGTCCCCTTGCTGCTGATCATCAGCGTCAGCATCATCATGGCCTGCTGCCCCAGCGAAAGATGCATCCCCGCCGCCTGCGCCACAAAAAGCAGCGCAAGCGACTGATAAATCGCCGCCCCATCCATGTTGAAGCTGTAGCCCGTCGGCAAAACGAACGCCACCGTCTCTCGCGGCACTCCAAACGCTTCCATTTCCTCCATCGCCCGCGGTAGAGTCGCCTCCGAACTCGCCGTACCGAACGCAATCGTCAGCGGCTCGGTCACTGCATGCAAAAATCGCTTGATCGGAATTCGCGCCAGCAGCGCTATCGGAAACAAGACGCACACCACAAAAAAAATCAGCGCCGCATACATCGTCCCCAGCAGCTTCAACAGCGGCAGCAGCACTCCCAGCCCCAGATGCCCGATTGTGTACGCCACCGACCCAAACACGCCAATCGGCGCCACATACATCACCAGATTCGTGAACTTGAACATCGTCTCCGAAAGGCTTCCCGCAAACTCCAGCATGGGACGCCGCTTCGGCTCCGGCACCAGAATCAGCGCCATCGCGAACAACACGCTGAACACCACCACCTGCAACACTTGCCCTTCCGCCACGGACTTCGCAATGCTCTCCGGAAATATGTCCGTGATCATCTGCGTCGCCGTATGCGGCACCACATTCAACGTTTCGCCCGCCGCCGCAGGCGGCAAGACCACGCCGTAACCCGCGCGGCTCAAATTGATCGCGACACAACCGATCAGTAACGCCACAGTCGACACCACCTCGAAATACACCAGCGACTTCAGCGCCAGCCGCCCCACCTTCTTCAAATCCGCATGCCCCGCAATCCCCACGACTAGAGTCCCGAACAGCAGCGGCGCAATAATCACCTTGATCAACCGCAAAAAAATCGTCCCCAGCAGTTGCAGTTTGACGGCCACGCCCGGCCAGTCATGCCCCAGCTCCGCCCCCGCCAACAATCCGACAAAAATCCACCCCGTCAGCGACCGCCGCGAAGTTGCATACGCCGCAATCAACGCAATCGCCGCCCACCGCAAAATCAAAGGCGCCACCGCGGGCATCGACACCACATCCCAGCCCTGCAGAAGCGACGCGCCCATCGCCACTGCCGACGCTACAACCCCCGCCACCAGAAGTTTGTTCTTCATTTGCCTTTCATCGGCTCCAAGTCTCAATTCCCATTGGCCGCGAACGGTATGCTGGATACGCCAGCCTGTCAATCCTCATCCACCGGCGGCTCGCGATGCTGCCTCGCCCCATTTCTCCTTGACCTATTCAAAGTGGTGTAGACTTCTGGCCATTGTTCCGCTCGCTCGAATCCCATCTCAGGAGGCAAAAAGTATGGCGCGACGGTCGTTCCTGGCTCAGTTGGCGGGTTTGCCTTTTCTAGCCTTCAGTACTCAAGCGCAAGAGTCAAAAAAATCTCTAAAAATTATGATGAAAAGCGCGTGGGGACCTGACGACCCGACAAGGGCGGCATTTCCTTTCGCGCACGGGCTCGTTCTCGCGGAAGCCGGTCATGACGTACAGATCTTCCTTCTCGCCGAGGCGACGTCTCTGTTGCGAAAGTCCATGGTCAACTCGATCTTTCCGGTTGGCTGGCCGCCTCTGAGCGAAACTCTGGAAAAGGTAGTGGCTAAACACATTCCGATCTTTTCTTGAGGAGCCTGTTCCCGGGCCCGTGGGGTCACGGAAACAGACTTGAATCAATGGGGAGCGAAGTTCGGCAATCCGGCGGTATTCGTTTCGCTCGTCGAGTGGTCCGACCGGATCATTGTGGAGTGAGGAGCCGCCGAGCTACCGGCGTGTCTTTCACAGCGGGGTGACGCACACGTCGGTTTCACGTGTGCGGGTTTAGACCTCGCTGCAACCTCGATTACAATGGCGGGCTGCCGTGCTGGAACACATTTTTGACATTTAGAAGCTTTTGCGTGGCGGGCAGGTTAAGCCTTGATTTAGTGCGTCAATGCATGCGACGATTTGTTCGTGGCAAACAAATCAAAATTGGACAAGCTAGCGGAAGAGGCTTACGCGTGTTTTCAACTGCTGCCGGCGGAAGAGCAAAAAAACAGACTTAAAGCGCTCAAAAAGCTCAAGTTTCGTCGGAGTAAAACCACTCCCAAAAAGCGTTCCACTCCGGGGTCTTTCTCTTCACGTTCTGAAGTTCGAGCAAGCGTTCGTAACCGCGCCGGTCTTTAGCCTTCTTCGCTTGTCTCATCTTTTTCTTGAATTCTGCGATTACCCGCCTCTTTGCGGCCGCATCCTGCTGCGCTTTTGTTGAGCCAGCCTGCGCCTCCATTCTAGATCGCCCTATTTCGTCGTCGTCGAAGATCATCGAGCTTTTGCCCCAGAGTTCGCGTCCATGTTAACACAAGAATTAACATACACAGTTCCAAGCAACGTCCGGTGCTGGGTGCGTCAGGTTCATCTTTTTGAACCTGGGTCTTGGGGCTCGCATTTCCTGGCGGTGCCAGCGCTACGTCACATCCGGCGGGATTAGACTTCCTTAATATCGATCGTAATCACAGCATCGCCATGTGGCCAAACGCTTTCCGAGCAAAATTAATTCACATTAGAAAACTCCAACAACTGAGGTGCCGTTTTGCGTTTAGCTCATCAGTTCGCGCGCGAACGACTCTTTGCGTCTGCCTTGACAGCCACTATACGTCTCTCGTGATTTGCTGAGGCGAGTAGTAAGACCAGCTTCGTCGCACATACGCGCGTAAGGTCATTGCAATCAGTGAATGAACACGCAAAGGAAATCCAGCGCAGTCCTCCCAGTAAGGCCACCAACCTGCAACGCTCTAAGTATGATAACAGTCGAAAATTTGCCAGATAGAATTGGCACAAAAAAGCAAAAAGGCTTTTCACTCATCGAGTTGCTGATCGTCGTTGCGATCATTCTGATCATCGCGGCCATCGCAATTCCTAACCTACTCCGGTCCCGCATGGCGGCCAATGAGGCATCCGCCGTCGGCTCGATTCGTACGATCAATACTTCCGCAGTCGAATTTTCAACCACATACCCCAACGCTGGCTTCCCGGCTACCTTAACGGCGTTAGGCGGTGCAACCCCTTGCACGGCCACCTCGACGAACGGCTGCTTGCTCGACGCAATTCTGGCGGCGGGGACGAAAAGCGGTTATAAATTCGCCTGGACCGGCGACGGCAATACGCCTTCGGTTGGCTACTCGATCACCGCGACTCCAGTCACCGTAGGCAGTACGGGTCAGCGCATGTTCTTCTCCGATGCCTCTGGGGTGATCCGCTACGCGGCCTCTGGCACCGGCGCCACAGTAGCTAGCCCGGCCCTGCAGTAAAGTTAAGAATCTGCTTGCCAACTGTTCTTGCAACGAATCATTTGCTTCTGGGAGCGGACCAAGGCAGCTTCGAAAGCGGTGGCAGTCCGTCCCGGCTAATTGTGGATTGTGTCGAGCGGCGCAAGGCAGTTGGAACGCCCATGCCTCTTAACCGCGCACAAGCTGTCAATGCCCCAGTTGCTCGCGACGCAGCTGGGTATTCGTGAGGAGTTTCCCGTTTCTGCAACGTTGGACGGTGGTGCTGAACCGCACCACACCCGGCATGTCGGCGCAGAACTCCCGCCTCCCCACGGTTCTTACCTCGTAAGGCGATCCTTGAGGCGCATAACCAGCCAGAGCCGTCTTTCCCGCTTGCAGGCCCTCCGGTCTGTCGCTGCTCTTCGTCTCGGCAGCAGCGGTTCCCGGGCCCACCGCCCGAATCGGAGCCGCCAACCAATGGTTCCGGCTCGCATAAGGAAACGGGACGGCCACCATCACCAGAATCAGCAGGATCGCCACAACGCTCAGTACCTCGAGGAATGAAAAGCTTCCGCGTACTCTTCTTCCATTTGGCTCAGTCATCTTCCGTCCATTGGAGGGGGTACAAAACCGCGATCTGGGGCCATTTTCCAAGCTAGCGTGTCGCTGGACCCGGAGAGATTGCCTCGATATTCCCATTCCCTTGGCGCACCTGCCATGAGGATTAGTCCCCGCTGTGCTTGGCAGAAGACTGGCCGGAAGGACAGTTGGCCGCCGCATGTTCGTTTTTTGAACTTGAGTCTAGGAGCTGATGCTACTTCGGCATGGGTGACACGCCTCGACAACACCCCGAATCCAATTCTAGAACCCGCGCTAGGCTGCTGGATCTTGCGCAATACGTAGCGGCTAGAGTCACCCGTGAAATATTCGACCCCCGCGCCACGTCTATATCTTTAAGAACACCCTATGGCCTACTCAACCATACTGTTCGTCCATATCCTCGCTGGCACCGTAGGCCTGCTCTCCGGCGCTGCCGCCATCCTTTTCCGCAAAGGCTCACCCCGCCACATCCTCGCCGGAAAAATCTTCGTCGCCGCCATGCTCACCTTGGCCGTCGGCGCCGTTTACCTCGGCATCGTCAAGCACCAACCAGGCAATGTCGGCGGCGGCATCCTGACCTTCTATCTGATCGGCACGGCCTGGTTGACTGCCCGGCGCAGAGACGGCGAAACGAGCCGTTGGGATTGGGTTGCGCTCCTGATCCCCTTGGCGCTCGGCATCTTCACCTGGATGAATGCGATTCAAGTCGTCCGCAGCGGAGCGAACTCACAAGACGGAGTTCCCGTAGGAATGAGCTTTTTCATGGGTTCGATAATGCTGCTGGCAGCCGCGGGAGACGCTCGCATGTTGCTTCGCGGCGGTCTCTTCGGCGCAAAGCGCATCGCCCGCCACCTCTGGCGCATGTGCTTCGGCCTCTTCATTGCCTCCGGTTCTTTTTTCCTCGGCCCCTCGAATCGCCCGCTAAGATTGCTTTCAAGGGTCGGGCTCGGCCAACACTTGCCCGCCGCCCTGTTCAGCACAGGCCTCTACCTTATCCTCACCCTGCTTCCACTGATTCTGCTGATCTTCTGGCTAATCCGAGTCCGCTTTGCCAGCGCCTACCAAGGCAAGCCCATCGAGCTCGCCCCAACAAGCTCCGATTAAGTAGGACAGACTTCAGTCTGTCTCCCGGAAGTCTGCCTCCCCAGTGCCCACCGAGTCAGCCAGATTCAAGCCTCTCCAGCCGCCCGCCCTAGCGCGGTCTCCGAATCCTTGATCCACGCCGACCTCTGCCATTTGGCGAGAGCCATTTTCACTTTGCGGCTCTGCGTTCCTATCCGGAGCCGGCCCGTGGCCCAGTCCGCGAACCACTCGCATCTTCCACCGCAAATCGTTTAAATTGTTTCTGGAATTTCAGGGACACGGAAACCACATGAACCTCTCTCGCACAGTCCTTCTCGCTCTATGCTTTAGTTGCTCCGCAAATTTTTTATCTGCCGCGCCCGCCCGCGCCGCCAAGACCGTCATCTACAAAGTCGGTGTGATGACCCGCCAGTTCGTTCCACCCGAACCTTACGCCTGGCGCGACGCAAAAACGCACGCGCTTGTGACCGACATCTGGTATCCCGCGGATCCCGCTGCCGTCGAAGCGATGCAATGGATTGGCTCGCCGGACGCTCCCTTTGCCAAGGGGGCAAAAGCCGCACGTGACGCCGCGCTCATCGCGGGCTCCGAGAAATTCCCGTTGATTCTGCTGTCCCACGGCATTGGCGGCTCCTCCGCGATGATGGCATGGCTCGGCGCAGCGCTCGCTTCGCATGGCTACATCGCCGCTGCCGTCAATCATCCTGGCAATAACGCGCTTGTGGACTACACCCTCCCCGGAGCCATTTTCTGGGGACAGCGCGCCCACGACATCAGCACCCTCCTCGATCTTCTCCGGGCCGATGCAACCTTTGGTCCACGCATCGACGCCAATCGCATCGGCGCAGCCGGCTTCTCGCTCGGCGGCCTCACGGTCATCGAACTTGCCGGCGGCATCGCCGAGTTTTCCCGCTATCAGGATTTCTGCAAATCTCCCAAAGCCGATGGCATGTGCAACGACACGCTTGAGTATCCTGGCCTCCTCGCCAAAACCACCGCGCTAGCCAAGACCGATCCCGCTATCCAGGCCGGCCTTGCCGAGAATTCCAAATCTCATCGCGATCCGCGCATCCGCGCCATCTTCGCGATGGCCCCGGCCCTAGGCCCCGCTTTCGATCCCGCATCGCTCGCAAAAATTTCCATTCCCACGCAAATTGTTGCCGGCGCTGTCGATAACGTGGTCCCCCTCGACTCCAGCGCCAAATTTTTCGCAGCCAGTATTCCCCACGCCCAACTCACCATCTTTCAAGCCGTGGGCCACTACACGTTTCTCGCCACCTGCCAGGAACTCGGCGATCGCACCAAGCCCCAACTCTGTATCGACCAAGCCGGCATCCTCCGCGACGAAATCCACGCGCAGACCGCCACCATGGCCGCCAAATTTTTCGACGCTAATTTGAAGTGAAGGGAATTGGTAAAAATCCTGTAGGGGTGGGGCTTGCCCCACCCTCCGTCCTGTTGTCGCTACGCACTCACAACGAGAACCGTGAGGCTTGCGAAACCGAAATGAGTTGGAAAAAACTCGGTAAACTTACAAACGAAAAGACCCCATCAGCTAGGCAGCAGAAATCTTTTCTTCGGCACGCCCTTTTCGCGGTACAGGTCGCTGTCCGCCGCTCCTAAAATTTCGTTCGAGGTTTCTCCATCGTCGGGATACACCGCCATACCGATGCTCACGGAAATCTTTGGCTCTTCGCCATCTTCGGCCAGCCGCTTGGAAATTCGTTGCGCCACGAGACGCGCCGCTTCCGCATCCGTCTCCGGCAAAATCAGCACAAACTCGTCGCCGCCGTACCGCGCCGCTGTATCCATCTCGCGCGAATACAGCCGCAGCATATCCGCCAGCCGGCACAGCGCCCGGCTTCCAACCAGATGTCCTTGCTCATCATTGATTTTCTTCAGCCCGTCCAGGTCCAGCAGCAAAACGACGAATGGCCGCTCGTTTCTCCCAAACCTCTTGATCTCCGTCTCCAGCGCCTCCACCAATTGCCTGTAATTTGCGAGCCCCGTCAGCGGATCGCTCACCGCCAAATTGTGCACGCGCTCTTCGGCCCGCTTGTGTTCCGTAACTTCCGCGGCCAGCGCCAGCATCGTAATGGCCATGATTCCCATGAAGGCCTGCATCAGCAACAGGGAGGTGTTCTGTGATTCTCTTGCAAACGGTCCATACCCCTGCAGAGTCCCCCAAGCTGCAAGTATCGAGAGCCCGCACAGCGCGGCAGCAGCCATCCGCCTCCCGAATCGATAGGCTGCCCAGATCAGAAACGGGATGAACAAATATTCGAGAGGATAATTCTTAAGCTCCGCGTGGAAAGGCTTGCCGAACACCATCCAGCCCGTGGCGAAAAGCCCCAGAAACAGAACGGCCAACTCCGTAGCTTGCTCGCGCGTCCATTTGAGTTGGGGATTTTCCCACCAAAGCAGCACTAATGGCGTCACCGTTATAGCGCCAACGGCGTCGCCCAGCCACCACGTGCACCAGATGGACCAAAACTGCGCCCAATCCGCAAACCCGCTCGCCGCCAGCGTGATCACACCAACCGTCGCGCTTATGGTTGTTGCCGCCATCCCCGCAAGCAGCGCAAACTTAAAAATATGTTGCGCCCGCGCGAAGGCTTCCTTGCCGCCCGCAAACCGGCTCACCAAATAGCACGCGGCCAGTGCTTCCAGCGTGTCGCCACCGGCCACCACGATCGACGTCGCCACCGAACCGGCGGTCGTCACATTCACGAAAAAAGCTCCAATCAAAATCCCCGGCCAAACGCGATAGCCAAACAGCAAAATCGCCGCAATAGCAATCCCAGTGCACGGCCACACGGCTGTCGCGCTGGCGTGCACATACGCCAACTGCAAGCCGAGTTTCCCCGCGACAAAGTACACCACGGCCAGTCCCGCTACCGTCGCCGCATTTTTCAGCACATCCGGCCGCTTCATCCCGCATTCTCCGCCTGCCGCGCATACCTCCGGGGCAGGGAATTCAACTACGCGCGCACACCGCAAACTTCTGCCTGTCGACCGTTGCCGCCGCCAAAAGGCACACTTGCCTGACGTAATCGTACATTTTACTAAAGCTTTTACGCTAACGGGGAGCTAACTGAACTCACTTTTTCAACTTAATTAATGCCTCAATTCCGCCACTTTGGCCCATCCCGCCGAAGTCCTTCTCTTGAATCTCTAAGCCGGGTTCTCTTTCTCCTCCGCCTGACGCAGGAGCCCTTCCCGTCCGGACAACCAGGAGCCGAGGTATCCCCGCCCCATGCCATGGAGCGTTTGAAAGAGTATCCCCGCCATCCCCTCCGAATTGGTCCAGGCCACCTGCCCCTTCCCGCTAATCTCTACCCCCAGCGAGAGCTCGAACGCAAAGGGAATCATCGACCATTGCTTTAGAGGTCTCACGGCGCGAATCGCCATGCCGCCTTCACTCAAATTGATGATGCGGCCCCGCTGTTCCCCCTCGACATCTTTCAGGGTAATGGCCAGGTTGACGGCGTGGCGGAAAAAGCGCCGCCTTTCTCGCATCATCACGTCTTTTGAAATGGTGATGTGCAGCGCCACCCCGTCTACATTCAGCGGTGTGCGCAAGACAAAGTTGGCCCCGGCATTCAGCGTGGCGGTGGCCTGCGCGGGGCTGTGCACGCACGCGAAAATCGCGGCCTTGCCGTTCGAGGATCCTTTCCGAATGGCTTCAATCAATTCCAGCGCACCTGCGATCTGCATATCCACAAAAACGCCGTCGATGCGTTTCCGTTCCAGGTACTCGCGCGCGGCTTCCGCGGTGGGGACCAGCCCGAATTTTGCGCCATATTTTTTCATGCCGCCCGAAACAGCCGTCAAAATCGCGTAGTCGCTGGAAACCAGAAGGAATTCAAGGTCTGACACTGTGGACATGGTGAGAGAGAGACTCCGTCCGGGTCCGAAGGACTTCCCAATCGTTCGTAAAAAGCGCTTAGTCTATCTTTACCTGTGAAGCTGCATCGCTGTCGAGCCTTTCCCCTCTGTAGCCTTCCAATCTGCAAATGGTTTTACGCCTCAAGTTCCGTTGTAGTAAGTCTCAGTCCTCAACTCCTTTCGCATGGCAAGGCGATTTATGGATCGCATGGGAAATACGTTTGGAGTAATCTCGAAATGCCTGAAAGAGCGAAGGAGGACCGATGCCTAAATACAGCAAGGCAGCAAGCGAAAGTGTAAAGAAAGCGTTGCACAAGGAAAAGCGCGGCAAGTTGCTATCCGGAAAAAGCGGCAAAGGTGGGGTCGTGAAAAGCCGCAAGCAAGCGATTGCCATTGGTCTCTCCGAAGCCCGCAAAAAAGGCGCCAAGGTTCCCAGGAAAAAATGAGGACGGAGAACTCTCCATTCTTTCGAGCGTGCGGCCACTGCCAGGAAATCCCGGGTTAGACTGAACGGCGGAGAAACCTGCGGACATGCCCCCACGACTACTCTTGCATCTGGAAGGCGCGGCCTTCCTTCTTGTTAGTCTAGGCGCCTACCATACGAGCCACGGGAGTTGGCTGCAATTCGTCTTGCTCTTTCTCGCTCCGGATCTCGCGATGCTCGGATATCTCGGCGGCGTTCGTGTCGGAGCTATCATCTACAATGCCGCACACACCTACACGGGGCCCTTGGCACTGGCCGTCTTCGCCGCCGCCTCGAATCGTCTTGCGATTTTTACTCTCGCCCTGATTTGGATCGCGCATATCGGGTTCGATCGCATGCTGGGATACGGGCTGAAGTATCCCACGCGCTTTAATGACACGCATCTCAGCCCCACTCGTCACACAACCTGAATTTAGGCTGCAACGTGGCGTGACCGACGGCCTGGCAGCGCAGGATCATACTTGAAACAGTCGTTTCAAGTATGCTAGAGTGCCTCGCGTGACCCGAACAGCCGGCTTCGAGCGGCCTGCGGAGTTGTTGGATGCGGTTGTGAAGCATCTGACGGAACACGGCGTGGCCGAGTTATCGCTGCGGCCGCTGGCTAAAGCGGTGGGCTCGAGTCCGCGCGTCCTGCTCTATTACTTTGGATCAAAAGAAGAGTTGGTCGTGAAAGCTCTGGCGCACATGCGGGAAAAGCAGCGCGTAACTTATGAGCGGATGAAAGCGTTTCCCTACCAGACGCCCGGAGAGGCTTGCCGGACGATCTGGCGGCACATGAGTGCTCCAGAGAACGAACGGCTGTTCCGGATGTCGCTCGAGATTTATGCGATGGCGCTGCGGCAGCCCAAAGTATTTGCCGAATATTTGAGGACCACAATCGAAGATTGGCTCGGGTTTCTGGCGGCTCCGCTGATACGGAATGGCCACTCGGAAGCCGAAGCGCGGGCACACGCTACGGTCGTGCTGGCGGGATTCCGGGGATTCATGCTGGATTTTTGCGCATCCAGCGACAGGAAGCGGCTGGATCGCGCCGTCGAGCTTTGGCTGCAGGGACTGGATGCCATCGTTCTTGCGAAGGAGAATTCCGATGGAACATAAACGACACGCGGCGCTGGGATTTGTTTTTGTCACTGTGCTTCTGGACATGCTGGCCTTCGGAATCATTGTGCCCATCCTGCCCAAGCTGATCTCGGAATTCCTTCACGGAGATATGGCACGCTCCTCGGAATACATGGGGCTTTTCGTGACGGCATGGGCGTTGATGCAATTCTTTTTTTCCCCGATTCTGGGCATGTTGTCGGACCGGTACGGGCGGCGCCCGGTGATTCTGCTCTCGAATTTTGGGTTGGGGCTGGATTACGTGGTGATGGCGCTGGCGCCGACGATTGGCTGGCTCTTTCTGGGGCGCATCCTCTCGGGGATTTGTTCGTCCAGCATGCCCACCGCGACGGCGTACATCAGCGATGTGACACCGCCAGAAAACCGTGCGAAGGCCTTTGGAATTTTTGGCGCGGCCTTTGGGATCGGGTTTGTGCTGGGGCCGGCGAGTGGAGGCTGGCTTGGCGCTATGAACGCGCGGCTGCCGTTCTGGGTGGCCGCCGGATTAAGTTTGTTGAATGCGGCGTATGGACTATTCGTTTTACCCGAATCGCTTGCAAAGGAGAAAAGGCAGACGCAGTTTTTGTGGAAGAAGGCGAACCCGATGGGAGCGTTGAGACTTCTGCGCTCACATCACGAACTGTTCGGCTTGGCGGTTGTGAATTTTCTCGGGTACCTGGCGCACGAAATCTACGCAACGGTCTTTGTGCTGTGCGTAATGTATCGCTACGGCTGGAATGAAAAGGCCATTGGCGTTTCGCTTGCTGTGGTGGGGATCATGCAGATCATCACGATGGCTGGACTCGTGGGACCCGCGGTCAAACGATTTGGCGAGCGGAAGTCGCTCTTTGCGGGATTATTTTTTGGCGCGATGGGATTTGCGTTGTTCGGATGGGCGCCGGCCGGATGGATGTTTCTTGCCGCGATTCCCGTGAACGCCTTGTGGGGGCTGGCAGGGCCTCCGTCGCAATCGATGATGACGCAGCGCGTTTCCGCGTCCGAACAAGGGGAACTGCAAGGCGCGATGAGCTCACTGCGTGGGCTGGCAATGATCTTTGGGCCGGGAATTTTTTCGGCCACGTTCGCCGCATGCATTGCCCAGGGGCGGTCGTTTCCGGCGGGGCCATGGTATTTGGCGGCGTTTATTTTGTTGTTGGCGTTGGGCCTTGCGGTGAAAGTGACCGGCGCAGCGGCAGTCCGCGGAAGCAACGAACTGGGGCAAGAACGCGCGATATCCTGAAAGATCAAATCCAACAGACCACAGGCTACGCGGCCGTGCCCCTGATTTCTCGCGAAGGGTCCGGAAGTCCGGCAATGCATGGGGTTAAAGTGTACTAATCCTCGGACAAAATTAGCATTTACTCCCGTACTTAACCTAGGTTAACATAGTCGCCGCTGAGAGAAGCGGCGGCGATATCCCGATTTCCGTCCGAATCGCCCCACCGATTGCGGCCGTTCAGCGCGGGAGTGTCTCCATGTTGCGGGTAAGCGTTCTTGGTTTCTTGCTGGGAATGGTGTTTGCAGGCTCGGCGACCCGCGTTCCGGCGCAGGGCGAAACAACGAGCGCGATCGAGGGGCAAGCGACCGATGCGACGGGCGCGGCCATTGCGGGCGCTACCGTGACAATACGAAACCGCGAAATGGGCTTCGAGCGCACCGAGAAGACCGGCGAAGACGGGCGGTTTAATTTTCCTCAGCTGAAACCGGGAGAATATTCGGTCAAGGCCGAAGCGCAGGGTTTTCAAGCGCAGAAAATCGAGAGCGTTTTTGCGGGGCTAGGGCAGAGGCAGACGGTGAATTTCACGCTACGTGTTGCGGCGTCGAACCAGACCGTGGAAGTAAGCGGCGAAGCGCCCTTGCTCAATCCCGCGAATGCAAATACGGTGACGAATCTGGACGCTCCGGCGCTCGAGAATCTGCCGAACCCGGGCGGCGACCTGACGTATCCGCTGCAATTCGCTCCGGGAGCGCTCATCAACACAGCGGGCAGCGGCAATGATTTTGTCGGCGGGACGAACGGGTACGGAAATGTGCAGTTCAACGGGCTGCCGGCGCTATCGAACGGCTACATCGTCGACGGATTGGAGACCAACGATCCCCTGACGAATCTGAACAGCGGGCTTTCGACGAACCTCGTGCTGGGGCTGAACTCGATCGCGGAAGTGACGGTCAACATGCTGTCCTTTTCCGTGGACGAAGGGAGATACGGGGCCTCGCAGGTCAACTATGTTACGAAATCGGGTACCAACACATTTCATGGGAATTTGTATGAGATTTGGAACGGATCGATTTTGAATGCCGCGGATTTTTTTACGAACGCCACGCAAGGGAATCACAAGCCGCGCTCCAATGTGAATCATTTCGGAGGGAGCCTGGGCGGGCCGATTTTGCGCGACAAGCTGCATTTCTTTTTTGATAGCGAGTGGGTGCGCATCGCGCTTCCGATCGTCACTTCCACGACGGTTCCGTCCGCGGCGTTTCAGAACTACGTTCTGGAGAACTTGCCGCTGGGCGGGAAGGATGCGGTGACGGGCGCCAGTTATCCGGGCGAGCCGGCCATGGTTCCGTTTTATCAACGGATGCTTTCGCTCTACGGAAATACAAGCGGGACGCCGCTCGCCGTGCTGGGATGCCCGTTAAATGTCGATGGCAGCCAGGCGAGCGGAACTCCCCCGGACGGTACAGGGTGTGCCAACCGGCAAAGCGTGTCGCATTCGAGCGACGATCGCGAGCAGGTGCAAACAGCCCGGATCGATTACAATATCAGCGCGAAGAACACCGCGTGGTTCCGCTTTCAGGCGGATACGGGATTGCAGGCCGCCTTCACGGATCCCATCAATCCGCTGTTCGATGCGGTTTCCTCGCAACCGCTCTATTCCTTTGCGGCGGGCTTTACACATATTTTTTCGCCGACTCTGGTCAACTATTTCAACCCGGGATTTTCGTGGTACGAGAGCCTTTTTGCCCCGGCCGATTTTTCGAAAACGCTGGCCGCGTTTCCCATTGTGCTGGAGGGCAGCGGCGCCAACGCGCCGTTCACGACTTTGGGAGGTCTGGACAACACGTGGCTTCAGGGGCGGCGCGCTTCACGCTTTTTCATCAACGACAATCTCGCCTGGAACCATGGCGCGCATGAATTCCGGTTTGGCACGAACACGCGGATATTTCGATTGAACGACTACGATTTTGGCGAAGGCATGGTGCCAACGGTGGCATATACCACACTGGCACAGTTTATTTTCGGAGTGGCGTCCACGGCCTCGGAAACGTTTCCGCAGGCCGCCAACGAGCCATTTCGTTTTTTGAATCTTGATTTGTATGCGCAGGACACATGGAAGGTAACGACTAAGGTGACCTGGACGTTTGGCGTGCGCGAGACGCTCAACTCCAATCCGTTGAATCCGCATGACCAGATTGCGCGCTTGCCGGGCGCGTTCGCATCCGTGCCGCATGACGTGAACCAGCCGCTGGATGCGGTGATTGAGACTCATCTTGGAAATGTGTTTCAGTCCACGCCGTTGGCGATCTGGCAGCCCAGGACGGCGTTGGCGTGGCAATTTGTGCCCAGCACGGTGCTGCGCGCGGGATTTGGTTTGTTCAGCGACATTTTGCCAGGCAGCGTTGCGGACATTCTTGGAATGAATCCGCCCTATGTGCGCACGTTTGAAGGCGGGTTGTTGGGAACGGCCGGCGGGACGGGGGTTGCGCCGGCAACCCCGGGCAGCGCGATAGATGCCGTTGTCGCGGCGAACCAGACGTTTGGGGCGGGTTTTGCGAACGGCGCGCTTTCGTGCCAGTCGCCAAATGCGAATGCAGCCACGTGTTTACCGCCGGTGGCGATTTCGGTTGCCCCGCAAGGCAAATTGCATGCGCCCTATTTTATGCAGTGGAGCGCGGGAATCGAGCGCCAGTTCGGCAACAGCGCGAGTCTACGCGCGCAATATGTGGGAACGCGCGCGGTGAACCAGCCGTATCTGTCGCAGGCGAACGGCTATCAGACCGTGTGCGAGGGATGCTTCGCGCCGTATCCCTATCAACAGCCGGTTGACGCGCGGTTCGGCGCGGTCACGCAGTTTGCCACGGGCGCGGGCAGTCACTATAACGGGCTGCAACTTACGGCAACGAAGCGCATGGGTCACGGCCTGCAGGGGCAGCTGAACTACACGTTTAGCCGGTGTATGGACGAAGTTTCGAACGGTGGATTTTTACAATTTTCGGCAGGAGGAATTTTGTCGCCCTTGCCGGGAGAGCTGGCGCGGAATTATGGGCCGTGCGATTACGACATTCGGCACAATTTGAACGCCGAGTATTCGTATGAGCTGCCGATCAAGGTGCGGAGCCGCGCGTTGGGCTACGCCGCGAATGGCTGGCAGATTTCGGGTACCGCGTTTTGGCACAGCGGGATTCCGTTTTCGGTGTTGAGCACGCCTTACTCGGCAACGGTAAACGGCGTGGCCGAGGGCATCGTGAATGGAGGCGGGCCGCAGTTTGCAAGCGTGGTGCCGGGAGTGCCGCTGTACGCGCACAAAGCCATTCCGGGAGTGACGCAGCCGGGAACCATCCAGTGGCTGAATCCGGCCGCGTTTGTTTCGACGGTCGATCCAAGCACGGGAGCGTGTGCTGGGGGAGACAGCGCGGCCAACTGCCAGTTCGGCAATCTGGGGCGCAACGCCCTGCGCGGGCCGCAGTTTGTCTGGAGCGATTTTTATCTGACGAAGTGGTTTCCCTTGAGCGAGCGCGTGAAGCTGCGTTTCGAGTGCCAGTTTTTTAATGTTTTCAACCATCCGAATTTTGGCCTGCCGAGCATGGTGCTGGCGGGAGTTCCGGCGAAGTCTTCCACCCAAACGGGATTTGGCGCGCTCACGTATACCACGGCCCCGCCGACGGGGCTCCTCGGCGTGGGACTAGGAGGCGACAGTTCGCCGCGCATGATTGCGTTTCATGCCCGGCTGGAGTTCTGAGCCGCCGTCTTCCCGGCACTCTTGGCGCGGGCGTCGGGCTCCGGCGATCATTGACCTCCGGCTGGGAAGCAATTGACAAACTAAACTGAACCGTTTAGTATGTGGCCTCCAACGCCGCAACATACGGAGGCGCACGTGGCCGCAATGATTCGCGTGGACAGTCTGGTCAAGAAGTTCGGTGACTTTACCGCCGTGGACAATATCTCCTTCGAAGTGCCGAAGGGCGAGATCTTCGCCTTTCTCGGACCGAACGGCGCTGGAAAGACCACCACGATCAAGATTCTGACCACGCTGCTGAAGCCCACCAGCGGAACGGTGGAAGTGGACGGCCGCAACCCGGCCACCCACGAGAACGAAGTGCGGCAATGCTTTGGAATCGTGTTTCAGGATCCGAGCCTGGACCAGGATTTGACGGCTTGGGAGAACCTGGATCTCCACGGCGTGCTCTATCACGTGCCCGGGAAAGTGCGCCGGGAGCGCGCCGAAACGCTGCTGAAATTGTTCGAGCTATGGGACCGCAAGGATGCGCTGGTGAAGACGTTTTCCGGCGGAATGAGGCGGCGCCTGGAAATTGCGCGCGGATTTCTGCACACCCCAAAAATTTTGTTTCTGGACGAGCCGACTCTGGGGCTCGACCCGCAGAGCCGCAATCAATTGTGGACGCACGTGAAGCGCCAGAATGAGGCGGACCATGTGACCGTGTTCCTGACCACGCACTACATGGATGAGGCCGAGCGCGTCGCGGACCGCATTGCCGTGATCGACCACGGAAAAATCGTGGCAATCGGAACGGCCGGCGAATTGAAACAACGAACGAATTCGCAATCGCTCGAAGATGCCTTTCTGGCGCTGACGGGCTCCACGATCCGGGATGAGTCCGCCACGTCCAAAGATCAGTTGCGGCAGGTGGCGCAGATGTTTCGCGGTGGAGGCCGGCGATGAACGCAATTTATATTTTGTGGCTCCGCGAAGTGAAAAAATACAGCCGCTCGCGTGTGCAGATTATCGCGTCTCTCGGCCAGCCGCTTTTGTACTTGCTGGTGCTGGGTTTCGGCCTGGGGCCAGTGTTCCAGAAGGCGGGCGGCGGAAGTTATTTGCAGTTCATGGCGCCTGGCATTGTCGGAATGGCGGTGTTGTTCACGTCTGTGTTTTCTGGAATCGCCTTGCTGTGGGACCGCCAATTTGGCTTTCTCAAGGAGACTCTCGTGGCGCCGGTGGCGCGGATAAACGTGATGATCGGCAGGACCTTGGGCGGAGCGACCGTGGCCATGCTGCAAGGCACTTTGATTATGGTGGTCTGCCTGATCGCCGGATTCCGGCCCGTCAGTTTGCTCGGCATACCGCTGGGATTCGCGTTCATGGCTCTGATCGCCATCGTTTTTGCGGCGCTGGGCACATCCATCGGCTCGAGCCTGCAGGACATGCAGGGATTCCAGCTCATCATGAATTTTCTCGTGCTTCCCATTTTCTTTTTGTCGGGAGCGCTTTTCCCGCTGAACAATTTGCCGAAAGTGCTGTCGTTCATAACGAAGCTGGACCCGCTGTCGTACGGAGTCGATGGATTGCGCGCGGCGCTAATTGGCACGGCGCACTTTGGAGCGCTCGTGGATGCTACGGTACTCTGCCTTGTGGCCGTGGGGCTGCTCTGTCTCGGCGCCTGGCGATTTTCGAAGATCGAGATTTAAACCATGTCTCGCGGCTTGAGCCCCCGTGCCCACAGCAAGGTCTTGGAGTCGGCTACGGCGCTGTTTGGAGACCGCGGCATTGATGCCACCAGCATGGACGCCATCGCCGCGGCCTCCGGCGTCAGCAAAGCGACAATCTATAAGCACTGGGCCGACAAAGACGCGCTGTGCCTTGAAGTGTTGCAGTATGTCCACGAGCTCGATGGCGGAGCGCCGGAAGTGGATTCTGGAGATCTACGCGCGGACCTCATTGCCTTCCTGAAATACGAGCCTTCCGCAAAAAAAGCGACCATCATCAAGAAACTCACGCCGCACCTGATCGCCTATTCCGCACGCAACGACGAGTTCGGCCGCGCGTGGAAGACTCGTGTCATGGAGCGCGCGCGCACCGGCTTGAAAATGCTGTTGCGGCGGGGAGTCAACCGCGGCATCTTTCCCCCCGCTCTGGACGAGGATCTGGGCGTGGCGTTGTTGCTTGGGCCGATGCTTTATCGCCATATTTTTGGGTCGAGTGTGAGTCTGGACTGGCTGGCCGAAGGCGCGGTGGATTCGTTCTGGAAGGCGCATGCGCGCGTACTCATTTATAAAACAAAATCCCGCCAGCGCAAGGAGCTGAAGAAAAAGTTGCCGAAGTAACGGCCCACCTCCCATGTTTTTTCGGGAAGTGTTCATTCCAAAGGGGTCACGCGCGCGTTTCTGGATGTGCCGGTTCTAGAGAAGTGAGCTACACGAAACACACGGAACCAACAGAGATCAGCGCCAAATCCCGGCAATCACTTCTTCAGCCAGCCGCCTGCCTCCAGCCATTCGGAAAACCTGTCAATCCAATGATCTGTAGGGATGTTTTGCGTTCGCATTCCGAAGCCGTGGCCGCCCTTCGCATACAAATGCAATTCCGCCGATTTGTGCGCGTCCATCCACTTCTCATACAACGCAATACTTACCGGCACCAGCCCCAGCTGATCGTCGGTCGCCGCCACAATAAACATCGGCGGCGCATCCGCCGGAACGGCAGCATCCTTGAACGTTGTCCCGCCCGCATAAATAGGGGCGACGAAGGCGGGCCGGCCTTCAGGAGTGTAATGGAAGGCCACTCCCGCAGTGACTCCGCCGCCTGCGGAAAATCCCATGATGCCGACGCGGTCCGCGGAAATTCCCCATTCTGCAGCGTGCTTCCGGACGTACGTCACCGCCGCTAACCCGTCCGCCACCGCCAGCGGAATCACCTTGCCGACGGTCTCTTCAAATTTCCTCGGGTCGGCAATCAAGTTTGTAAATTCCTGCGTGGCGTCCTCGCCGGTGTGCGCGAGGCGGTACTTCAACACAAACGCCGTCACGCCTTTCGCGGCGAGATACTTGGCGACATCGATCCCTTCGCTGTTGATCGAGAGCGCCATAAACCCGCCGCCCGGGCAGATCACGATCGCGGTCCCGTTTCTCAACTCCGGAGCCGGCTTGAAGACGGTCAGCGTTGGCTTGGTCACGTTCGTGACCACTTCGGTGTTCCAGACTTTTGAGAAGTACTCTTTCTCGGGATAGTTTTCCTGCGTCGAGCCAGGCGCCGTCCCGGGGTAAAGCGAAATGACGTCCTGTGCCGCCGCCAGCGGAGCCAGGAAAATAACGAAGCAAAGCGTTCGTAGCAGAAATGTTTTCATGGCCGCCTAGTCTAGCAAATAACAAACCGTCTTTGCATTTCCCGCCGCCCGGTCCGCCGGAAACGTAAGCCAGCCTCGCCGCCTTCAGGTCCGCCATTTAGGCGAGCACGCCTCCTCAGCAACTCGCTGAAGCCGTCTTTGCCGCCATCTACAAGGACCAGCTCTACATCCTCCCCCATCCCGAATGCACCGAAGTGATCCAACTCCGCGCCGGCATACCCTCCGTATCGAAAAGCCGCAAATCCCCGCACCCACGATCACGAAGCTCATGACCCGCCGCGCAGGAAGCACGGAACCCTGGTAGAAGGCCAGCTTCCGGTAACCCGGCTTACCAGGAGTCGAGAAATTTCGCTAATTTGAGACACGGGTTCCGAAAGCCGGAGTAGTCCTTAACCTCCGAGATCGCTGTGGGCTTCTTGGCAGGCGTCTTATGCCGTTTGACCAAGTAAACTCATAAAATAACTCATTGAAAGTAAGGCAACACGTATGAGGGGAAATTCGGGGACATCGCGCGCGCCTCGCTTGAACTTCGGCCGTTCGCTAGTCCTGATTGCTCACTCGCCGGAGGTACTATGCGCTTTCACTATTTCTTCGGCGTAAACGTGCTGTACGCAAACTTGCTCATCCTTAATTGCAATTCTTGGGGAATCATTTGGCCCAGCCGCACTGCCGTCGTCACGGGCTGCTCCCAGTAAAAATCCTGCGCCGTGAAGTAATACGTCTCACCAGACTTGGCTTCCCAAGCCAAAGCCGAGCTTTTCCGCCCGATGGTCATGATGGCCGCGTTCTGCCACCTCACACATAGTTGGTGGGGCCCCGGCTTAATCGACATATAGAAATAGGCGTTGCTCTGGGTCGCTCCGAGCCAGGATCCGTCCAAACCCCATCGCGTTGTCGGCCGCGGCCGCTGTCGATAGTCTGTATCGTCCTGCATAAAGTAAACCAGCGCCATCCCCGCTGGCGGCTGGCTCACCGGATGCTTCGAGTTCTCCGACTTTACTTCAAATGTCTCGTTCTCCGGGCCGCATCCCGCATCGGAGGCTGTTGCCACTCCCGTCGCGGGCGGCAACGCGGATCCTGTCGGCGCCGGAATCTCCTGTCCCACCGCCTCCGGCGCGAACACAATTCCAGTGGCTAACAAACATACGACGACAATGGGAGCTATTTTCATCACCGCTCCTATCTGTTCAAACACGATGGTCTTTCGCTAAATCGGACGGATGGGGCGCATGCGTGGTTGCAGACGTTAATGTCTAAATGTACAGAAAATAACCTCAGTCTCCACGTCAGCTTGCTATCAGGCTCCCGCCTTCGCCGCATGTTTCGCCTTTGAGCAGGGGGACGGACGGGAAGCTTCCTCTTCTCACTACTCACTACCCACCACTCACTGCCCCCCTCGCCAACCCCCACGAACCAAACGACTTATAATTTACACTTGACAATCAGTACCAATATGTTATACTATCTCTGTTAATTGGGGCACGGACCCCGTCCGAGCCCCGGACAAGCCATGCGCCTCCGCCGCGCTGTCCTTCAAACTCTCGCAAAACCTTCAGTCCCACCGAGGTTACCATTTCATAAAAACGACCCACCCCTAACCCCTTCAGAATCAACACTTCCACAACTGTTGATTCCACGCCACTTTAACTCCTGTATCAGCAACACTTACAAAAAACCCAGAGGGGGTGCCCCTCCAGAGACCCCAAAGTTTGCCAACTCGTCACTCCCCCCACCTCCCTCCACCACATTCACGGCAACCCCCCTGGCTGCAGGCAATCCCCGCCTCCTTCCCGGTTTCGCCGTATCCGTTCCCACCCAACCTCAAACCTTCAACCCTCAGCCCCATCTCCATGCACCCTTTCGCAACACCCATCCTCCTTCTGGCTGTCAGCTGTCGGCTGTAGGCTCTCCCGCAACTCCTTTGTTTGCCACTCTTACAAAAACACTGGGGGTGGGACAGCCAATCCTGGCTGTCTCCCTCAGTCTTCCCACGGAGCACGGGTCACCGGCCACGCTTAGCCTCCCCACTGGTCCCCAAGTACCGTTGCGCCCAGCCCCCCAAAGTGCCAGAATCACGGATGATATTGCTTTGAAGCGCCCCGGGAAACATCCCCGCTCCTCCCGGTGTCTAATAAGGGAGAGCGGACAACGGAGATGGCAACGCCGCAAGCCACCTCCGGACGCAAGTCGTTCCCGGCAGCACCGGGATCGCACGCGCAAGAAGGCCTGGGTCCAACGTTCTAATGCAGCCTCTGAACGTGGACCGAATCGCAGGGTGGCCCGAGCCAACTATCGGGCCGGAAAGGCCGGCAGTGTCCGAATGGGCAGGCGCCCTTTCTTGGGGCCGCGATGAAGCCGAACTCGTCTCTGAGCTGCAAGCCGGCTCGGAAACGGCATTCGACTGGCTGGTCATGCATTACCACGCCCCGGTCTATAACCTGATCTTGAGCATGCTCGGCGACACTTCCGATGCCGCCGACGGTTCTCAGGAAGTGTTCTTGAAAGCCTTCCGCGGGATTCGCAAGTTCCGGCAGGGCAGCTCTTTGAAAACCTGGCTGTATCGCATCGCGATTCGCGAAGCGCTGAATCACAAGCGCTGGTTCAAACGCCACCTGCAAAAAAATGTTTCGATCGATGCCGAGCCCGAAGATGGTCACGCCTCCATTGAAATCGAAGATCTCGGCGCAACGCCCTTTGAGCAACTGGCTTCGCGAGAAATTCAAATCGCCGTGCAGAGCGCTCTGCAGGAAGTTCCCGATGTGTTTCGTACTGCAGTCATCCTGCGCGACCTCGAGGGATTGAGTTACGAGGAAGTCGCCGAAGTCCTCGAATGCAGCGTGGGCACCGTGAAGTCGCGCATTCTTCGCGGCCGGCGCGCGCTTCGGCAGGTTCTCGAGCCGCTTCTCGGCGAGCGCGAACCGCGCGCATCTTCGCACAGCGCCCCGCACGGCGCTGCGCATAGCGCCCTCGTCGAGCCGCAGCCGTCGCCTTTCGGCGACGCGTATACCGCGGCCCGCCGCATGACGGATTCTTCGAGTGAACAAAGGGGTTCCCTGCGTGCAGACGCCGCAGGGGAGAGGCTTCCATGAAGTGCACCACGGTACGCACAAAACTGGCGGGCTATCTCGACGACGCCCTGACGGGCACTACGTCCGTCTCCGAGCGCGTCCAGATTGGCGAGCACCTGAACGGCTGTGACGATTGCCGCGGCGAATTGGAAAAGTTTCGGAAGCTGTCGGTTCTGCTTTCGCGCATGCCGAAAAACGTTCCGCCGGCGGATTTGGCTGTGCGCATTAAAGTAGCCGCGGCCCAGTCGCAGCATTCCCACGAATGGTCCACCCGCTTTCGCAAAGTCCGCGACCGCGCGGAAATTCTGCTCGACAACGTATTTCGGCCGATCACCGTTCCCGCCACCGGCGGCGTTTTTTCCGCGATCGTGGTTTTCGTTCTTGTGCTGCAACTGATGGTGCCGGGCATCACGGTTCGCGCCGTCTCCAACGATGTCCCGCTCAATATTCTTCGTCCCGCCGAGCTGCTTTCGCTGTCGGATTATCCGCAAGCCTGGGCTCCCGAGCAGCATGAGGTCGAGCTTTCGCTTCCGCATGGCCTTCTCGTCGACGTGACGGTTGATGCCCAGGGCCAGATGGCCGACTATCAGATTCTTTCGGGACCCAACAGCCCCGACTTGCGCCATCAGCTCGACCAGATGCTTCTTTTCTCGCGCTTCCGCCCGATGATGAGTTTTGGCCGGCCAACTTCCGGCGGCCACGTCATTCTCAGCTTCAGTGCCGTGCGCGTCCGCGGCTAACGCCGTCTGGCGGTCAACTCTCCATGAAGACTCGCCGCTCGTCTGGAATCGCCATCGCGGCGGTCGTTGCGCTCGAGGCGCTCTGCTTTCTTTTTTTGCTTGCTCCGGCCCGGTCGCAGGATCATTCGCCGAACCGTCCTCCACATGCGTCTCCGCCGGTTTCCTCGCACCCGTCGCCGGACGAAAAATTCCTTCTCGATGCCGCCAACCGCGAACGCGCCGCAGCGGGGCTGCAAGCTCTCCGCTGGGACAACGCCTTGGCCGAAGCGGCTCGCCAGCACGTTGAAGTCATGGTCAGCCAAAATCTTCTCCTGCATCAGTGCTTGGATGAGGCACCCCTCGACCAGCGCGCCGCTCGCGCCGGCGCGAAATTTTCTCTCATCGCGGAAAACATCGCGGTCGGTCCCAATGCGGAGAGGATTCATGACGGTTGGATGCATTCCACCGGGCATCGGAAAAATATCCTGAATGCCGGCATCACTGCTGTCGGCATCGCCGTCCTGAGAGGAACCGGCGGCATCTTCGCTGTCCAGGATTTTTCGCATCCCGTCGAAGTCCTGAGCCTGGAGCAGCAGGAAGCGAGAGTCGTTTCGTTGTTGAGAGAGTTCAGTCTGCAAAGTGTGGATGCCACGGAGGAGGCGCGCAAAACGTGCAGCCTGGATCGTGGTTTTGCAGGCGCGGCCGCCGCCTACGTCATGCGCTTTGAAGTGACCGAGCTGAGTGCGCTCCCGGATGAACTTCTGCAAAAGGTGAAGAGCCGCGCGTACCGCAGGGCGGCTGTCGGCGCGTGCCGCGGCAGCGACAGCGGCGGTTTCCTGCGCTACCGGCTCGCGGTGCTTCTGAACTGATCGAAGCCTTCGGAGGACGTTCTTGAAAACCTTCAAAGAGAAGACGAAAGGGGATTTGAAAATTTATCGTTTGGCGAAAATAATTAACTTGTTTCTTGACGCCGACGGAATCGCCCGCTATTTTTGTGGTGCGACGAAGTTACGCTTTGTCTGGGCGGAGTCCTAAGCCTATGCCTTTCCTCCTGCGCGTACCATTTCTCCTGGGATTATCCGTATTCCTTGTGCCCGGCCAAGAAAGCCCGCAAGCTCCCCGGCCCGCCGGAATAAAAATGACGGTTCGCTATTCCTCCGCCGGACAAGAATCGGAACAGACGACCTATTATCGTGCGGACGCAAAGCGGCAGGAATATCGCAATATATCTGGCAGCCACTATGGCCCGCATTTGGCTTTCATCGAGCGGTGTGATTTAGGGCAGAGAATCGGACTAAATCTCGACCAGCGGGAGTACGATTCCCGCCCGTTTCCTCCGCAGCTTCCGAAAGAACAGCTTGCCAGGATGTCGCAAACGCCGCCCCCCGCTCAGCCAGGGCCGCCGACGTTCCGCATCGAAGAAACAACCGTAGATACGGGCGAGCGAATGGACTTTTTCGGCCATCAGGCACGGCACGTCATCACCACCAGGAAAGAGACGCCCCTTGCGGGCTCGCATCGCTACGCTCAGGATCTTTTTACAGACGGCTGGTACATCGATCTCGAAACGGAGATTTCCTGCGAGCCGTGGTGGCGCTCTTCCAAAAAACAGAAGGGAGTTGCTTACCTCGCAGCGGGCAACGATCCACCCGAAAAAGTCGAAGTCGTGCAAAAAGGAAACGCGGAGCACGGATTCGCAGTGGATTTGAAACTTGTGAACACAAGTTTTTTTGTGCTTAAGGACGGAACGACGAAAGTAAATACGTCCAAGAGCAAAATAAAGGTGATTGATTTTGCGGAAGGGCCGCTGGATCCGGCTACCTTCGAAGTGCCTGCCGGATTCACGAAGGTTGAGCGCATCGATTGGAACCAGCCCGGAGAAGAGCGCAGTTCGTGGAGCATGGGCTGGCAGCAATTCGTCCTCACCGTGGAGGACCTCTTAAATTGACGTTTCATTGAGAATTTTGGCTTGCCCAAATTACTTGTTGTTTCCGGCGAAAAGTCGAAATACAATACGCCTATGAATCGCGGCGCCCAGTCGTATTGGTTTCGATTTTGGTACCCACCCATCTAGGAGGCGAGGGGCGATTCTGTAATTGCAAAAGCGAAGAAAAGTTTAGCCCACTCGCACCGAGTGGGTTTTTTTGTTTTTGGGGCAAGGATTTTTTCGGAAGAGAATTTTGGAAGGATGCTCGGGAAAAAAATGAAGGCGAGAGGAACAAGCCATGATTATTTCGATGAAACTGCACGCGACGCGGCAGGAGATCGATGAAGTGCGCAACCAGGTGGAGCATTTCGGCTACAAGGTGCACTCCATCGAGGGAGAAGAGCGCGTGGTAATTGGCGTGGTGGGCGTCGGCGATGTGACGGCGTGCATGGAGTCGGTCGAGTCCATGCCGCAGGTGGAGAAGGTGGTGCGCATCTCCGCGCCGTACAAATTCGTGAGCAAACAGTTCCGCGCCGGGAAGACGCGGGTGCGCGTGAACGGCACCGTGATCGGCGGAGACGAATTTGTGGTGATGGCGGGGCCGTGCTCGGTGGAATCGGAAGCGCAGATCATGCGCGCGGCGGAGGGAGTGGCGGCGGCGGGGGCAAAAATTCTGCGCGGCGGCGCGTTCAAGCCGCGCACTTCGCCGTACGATTTTCAGGGCATGGAAGAAGAAGGACTGAAATTATTGCAGAAGGCGAAGAAGGCCACGGGACTGGCGATTATCACGGAAGTGATGAGCGACCGCGACGTGGAGTTGATCGCTCAGTACGCGGACATCATGCAGGTTGGCGCGCGGAACATGCAGAATTTCGTGCTGCTGAAAGCCCTGGGAAAATGCGGGCGGCCAGTGCTGCTGAAGCGCGGCATGAGCGGGACGATCAAGGAGTTGCTGATGTCCGCGGAATACATCGTGGCGCATGGAAATTCGGACGTGATTTTGTGCGAGCGCGGCATACGCACATTTGAAACCGAAACGCGCAACACCTGCGACATCGCGGCGATTCCCGCGCTGAACGAATTGACGCACTTGCCGGTAATTCTCGATCCAAGCCACGCGACAGGGAAGCGCAGCCTGGTACCTGCCGTTTCACGCGCAGGCGTAGCGATCGGCGCCGACGGTTTAATCGTGGAAGTGCATCCCGCGCCAGAAAAAGCCATCAGCGACGGCGCGCAGTCGCTCGACATTCCTCAATTCCACAAAATGATGAACGAGTTGGAGCCCTACATCGCCTTGTGGAAGGCGTCGAGGCCAAAGGAATCGGTGGCGACGGTTTGAGACGTAATGAAGTAAAGAGGTAACGACGTAACGAAACGGCGGAAGAAGGAAGATGCAGGAAAAGGATAACGCAGAGACGCAGAGTTCACAGAGCCAGCGCAGAGCGATCAAGAGCCGTAAACTTAGAAAATGGTAAATGGACAGGCGCGCTAAATCGGGGCCAGCAAGATGTGAAAAGGCTTGTTCCTGCCCCAGCGATAAATTGTGAAATCATTGTCCAGGGTCAGAATGTCGGCGGTCTCAAATTCGTCCGCCAAGCGAATCAGGCAGGCGTCAGCGAGATCGATCTTGCGATCCCGGTATTTTCGCAGAATCTGCATTATGCCGGCGACTTCCTTCGATATTTGGAAGGGAATTTGGAAAACTCCTGCAACCACGTTATCCATGATCGCTTCGGGGGCTCCCGGGAAATTGCGTAACAAATAGCAACTCTCGGCGATCACGGCTTCACAGGTTATCAGGGGCGCTACCGCTGCATGGATGGTCTCGGCGCAGACACGGTGAGTCTTCTCGCTCCTGTCGAGAAGGGCAACGATGACGCCGGTGTCGAGCAGGACAGGTTTCACTTCCCAAAGCCGCGAAGGTGCTTTTTGTTCGAGCCGAGGTCGGGGATCCCAGACGAGAATTTTCCGAGTCCGATTATGCCGCGCTTTTTCTTTCGCAGGTAGGTTGCTTCGAGAACGCGCAGGCCCTCGCGCACGACTCGGGAGGGGCTCCAACCCAATTCGCGGACCAACAAGATGAGCCTTTTTCGCGAGCGTTCATCGAGTCTTGCCTGGATTGCAGAGCGCATACCTTATTGTACTACACCTCAAGGATTGTGTGACAATGAGGGGTTGTGTGCTGGCGGATGACACAAAAATCATAGTTCACCACGGGTTGGGTCCACCCCAGTGATGTGTTGCTAAAGCCGATATAATCTATGTCTGCCCATCTGTGATGCGAGGACTCGTGTTGCCGTCTGAGGGTACAGTGCAAATCCGACCAGAGCTAGCATCCATACGAGAGGCGCGGGAGTTTTTGGCGCGGCACTTTGCGGCGACGCGGTTGATGGAGGCGGCGTTTTTGAGTGGGAAGACGGGGAGACGCGTGTGGTTGAAGTTGGAGACGGAACTGCCTACGGGGTCGTTCAAGGTGCGGGGGGCGTTGTGGGCGTTGGCGGCGCGATTGAAGAAGGACAGCGTGGAGGAGGTGGTTGCGTCCAGTACGGGGAATCATGGGGCGGCGGTGGCGTGGGCGGCGAAGTTGTTGGGAGTGCGGGCGCGGATTTTTTTGCCGGCGAGGTGCAATCCGGTGAAGCGGGGGAGGATTGCTGCGCTGGGGGCAGAGATTGTCGAAAGTGGCGGGGCGGATTTGGCGGCGGCGTTCGAACTGGCCAACGAGTACGCGAAGCGTCCCGGCGTTTATTTTTTGAATGACGCGACTGATGTGGATTTGCCGGCGGGGCCGGCGACTATCGGGTGTGAAATTTTGGAACAGTTTCCGGATGTAGATTCGATTGTGGTGCCGATGGGGGATACGGCATTGATTCGGGGAATTGCGGCGGCGGTGAAGCAAATGGCGCCTCGGGTGAGAATCATCGGCGTGCAGGCGGAGCGCGCGCCTTCGTACTTTTTGTCGTGGAAGGAAGATCGGGTGGTGGGGACGGAGACGTGCGACACGATTGCGGATGGGCTGGCGACGCGCACGCCGGATGCGGCGAACGTGCGCGACGTGAAGAGTCTTGTGGATGACGTGGTGCTGGTGAGTGAAGAGCAGATGTTGCGGGCGATCGAGATTCTGCTTATCGAAGAGCATGTTTTGGCCGAGCCCGCCGGTGCAGCAAGCACAGCGGCGCTGCTGAATGCGAATTCGGCGACTAAGTTTGGAGACAAGGTCGTACTCGTTGTGAGCGGCGCGAATATTTCGCGGGAAGTTTTGCGGCGGGCGGTGGGGCTGGTCTAGGCGTCGGCGAAAAGCCTGAAGAAAAAAGAAGGAATTTTACACAGAGAGCACGGAGAGCACAGAGTTCACAGAGAAGAGCGACTGGGACGAGATTTAGCGAGCTTAATAGATTGAAAGCCAGTGTGAGGGCTAGCGCTTAGCAACGGAGACGGAATGGCGCAGGCCGAGGACGCGCACAAGGGTGGCCTGCACTTTGAGGAGTTCTTGCTCGCGCTCGTGTTCTTCCTTGGTGCGGTCGCTGAGGGCTTCTTTCAAGAGAATGAAATTTCGGCGGAATTCCATTTGGGCGACGACCAGGCGGCTTAGCGCCTCAAGCGCTTCTTTTTGCTCGGGCGATAATTCGCGCGGCGTTTGATCGACGACGCAGAGCGTGCCAAGCGCAAAGCCGTCTTCATTGATGAGTGGCGCTCCCGCATAAAAGCGGATGTGGGGGGCGGAGACGACGAGAGGATTATTGCGGAATCGCTCGTCTTGCAGCGCATCGGGAACAATGAAGAAGATCGGATTGCAAAATGGCGGTAGGAGCAGAAAGCGACTTCGCGAGGCGTTTCGGAAGCGGCGAGGCCCACGCGCGACTTGAACCACTGGCGGGTATCGTCGACCAGGGAGATCATGGCCACGGGCGTTTTGCAGATGAAGGAAGCCAGCCGCGTCAAGTCATCGAAGGACTCTTCCGGCTCGGTATCGAGGAGGGCGTAGCGTTCGAGAGCGGCGAGGCGTGCTGTTTCATTGGCTGGTTTGACGACGGGCATGATCGGCTCCCGGAAATGTACTTGAACCGGTGGAGGGGCACGCGGCGGGCGCCATCATACCCCAACTGTTCGAATCGTGCTGTCGCAGCGTGCGGGCGAATGGCTCGACGGTCATTGGGGAGATTCGCCGAGCTTCAAAACGAGCACTTGGCCGTTCGAATGAAAGCTGCCGCCGGTGGCGGTCTTGGCCTCTAGCATCGGGTTAGCCGGCAGGACGTGAGTAACTTCCGCAACCAGCCCCGTGGACGTCAGTGTCTTCTCGACGTAATCGCGCTCCAGGTCGATATTGGGATCGATCTTGTGCGTGACGCCGTTGTTCCTCTGATCCTTTTCAAAGCCGATATCGTGGGTGGCGGCGCCGACCCAGAGAACGCGGCCGTTGACTTCGAATGGCGCTTTCCAAAGGCGCAAGTGATTGCGCGAAGCCACAACCGCGATGGGTTCCGCATGCGCCCAGCCGTAGTCCTGCCGGCGGCCGAACAGAAAAAGAGGGCTCATCGGCATGGTGAGATAAGACTCCTTGGACATGCTGGCGAGAAAGCCGTTGAGCACAGTTTCTTTGACGTTGGCGTCGACCTTCACCCATCCGGCGTTGGTGAAGACTTTTTCCATGGCCTCCTGGGATCCGATGATTAGGAAATTGACCATGTCTCCGGGATCGCCGGCCTTATCGGCGATGCGCCGTGGAATTTTCGAGAAGAGATCGTCGTCAACCCCGCGAATGGCGGCCACGGCTTTGGCGGTGTAAACGACAGCGTTGGCATCCGGGGGATAAATCTCAAGGCGCACGGAGTAGGTGCCGTCGCCGGTGTCGCTGCCGAGCTGATTGATGCCAATCCAGAGGCGGCCCGAAAGCGGCGACACGAGATCGCACTTTGCGCCGATGAGGAACGGCTGCGAGGTCCCTTTGTCACCGATGCGGCCTATGACTGCGCCGCGTCCCGCGCCGTTGAACGGCAAATTGCGCAGTAAATCTTTGAAGTTGCGAGCTATGCCGGCCGGTGCGGTGTCCGATGGCTGATCGGCGTACCGAAGCGTACCCGTCGCGGAAGCGACAACATGCTCTCCCGGTTGGACGTCGATGCCCGTGTCAACCCAGAAGGAATCCCCTGTGAGCTGGACTTCTTGCGATAGCCGCATCTTCCCCGATGGAGCAGAGCCTGGAGTTGCCGCCTGAGCTGTGGATTGAGCTGCGTTCGGCTTCGGGTATGGCGCGGCATCCACGCGAATCAGCTGGGCATTGACAACCGGCGACAAGCTCGCGAGCAGGCCGCAAACGGCGACCGAAAACGTAGCCTTTCGTAGCAGAAAAAAACGCATATCGTCGAGCCATCCCCATGCGGGTATGAACGCATCCTCACAGGTAACAGATGCCCCACAGCGTTGCAAGAGTTGGATGGCCGGCACCGCCGGCAATCTGCTCGTTCCTTGACGGATGGGAGACGCGCTTGTAAATTGACAGGATGCTGCAGGGTTGCTTCAGGAGCGTGAGCGCCCCAGGGGACTTCGCGGAAAAGCAGGGGAACGGACCCAGGGGTCTGATCCGCCTAAGTAGCTGACGTAGCCGTTGAAATCGAACCCATCTCGAGCGAGAACTGCGGCAGAGTTCATGACAGAACAATTTCAGCGAAGGGTCTTGGGAGCGTTGTGCGCGGCAATCGTCTTTCTGCTTGTGCCTCTGGCGGCGAGCGCGCAGATGCCGCTGCCACCCGCGCCGCGACAAACCGCGCCCGCCACAAACGTCACCGTGGATGGCAGCGAAGCCATGTTCACGACGATGTGCGCGCTGCTGGCCGCCGGCTTCGAAGCCAACGTGAGCGCGGAAAACTGGCACCCTCTGCGCGCCCGTCTGCGCGAGCAGATGCAGCATCAGCATGGTCCGGCGGTGGATGCCGTGCGGGAATTTTACAAGGCTCACGAAGTTCGCGACTCCGGCGCCACGCTTTCTCGCTACATCTGGTTTGGCCTGCTCTCCGGACCCGCTCCCAAATTCCTGATGACCGTCCGCCGGGATGATATGCCCACCGAAGTGCTGGCCCTCGATGGTTTCAGCGACATTCTCGCCAGCTATTACGAAGAACAAAAAATCGGCCACCTGTGGAGGGAATTACAGCCCATCTATAGCCGGGAAATAGAAAAGGTGCACGACCCGGTGTCGCAAATCGTTTTTGTGGCGACGGGCTATCTGCGGCAGCTACAGGATCCCACCACAGAGCGATCGTTCACCATCGTTCTCGAACCTCTCGTTGGGCGCATCACCAATGTGCGCAATTCCGGCGAGCACTATTCGATCGTCCTGAGCGGCTCCGACGAGATTCCGACGGACATCATTCGCCACGCCTTTTTGCATTTCCTGCTCGATCCTCTTCCGCAGCAATACCCTCACGTGCTTGCGCTGAAACGGCAGCTCTACGAGAAGGCCGCGCGAGCTCCCCGGCTGGCCGCGGATTTGAAGGATGACTTTGCTTCTTATTTCGCCGAGTGCCTGGTGCGCGCCGTGGAGCTGAAATTAAAGCGGCTCTCCCCCGGCGAACGAGATGCGGCGATGGAGCGCGACGACGCCGACGGCTATGTGCTCGTCCGGCCCATCTTCCTCGGACTCGCGAAGTATGAAAGCTCCGAGCCCTCCATGGCCTTATACTTCCCCGACCTGGTACGGGGCATCAACGTGGCAACCGAAGCCAAGCGGATAGATGGAATTCAATTCCTCTCCGCAGGCCGCGGGGAGAATGCCGACGATCCCGCGAGCGAGGCCGTCACGCGGCACAAGACGATGCAGCCAACGACCGTTCCCAACGACGCCGATGCCATCGCGGCGCTGACAGACGGCGAGCGCCGCATCGCTGAAAAAAATCCTCGGGCGGCGGAGTTATCGTTTCAGAAGGTTTTGGCGAAGTATCCGGACCAGATTCGTGCGTGGTATGGGTTGGGATTGGTGGCGCTGCTCGATCACGATGGGCCGCGCGCCAAGGAAGTTTTTGGCAGGCTCACGAAGGGTGAACACGCGGCCACGCAGGACCCCATGGTGTTAACGTGGTCGCATGTGTATCTCGCGCGGATTTATGATGACGAAGGGCAGCAGGGACTCGCCAAGACCGAATTTCAAGCGGCGCTCGCCGTTCCGGGTGGACCGGAACAGGCCCGGCAGGCAGCGCAAAGAGGTTTGGAAGCTGTGAATCTGGAGAAACCAACCGAGCGGCCTTAATTGGGAGAGCGGCAAAAAATTTTGGGACATAACCGCACGGAGCGCCTCGAGTCCGCGGACTCGAGCAGTGACTCGAAGAAGTACAGGAGGCAGGAAATGAAGGGGACGTGGCAGCAGTGGATGAAAGCGGGGTCTTTTGCAGCAGTGCTCTTGGCAGCTTGCAGTGTGGCGGCGGCACAGAGCGGCAGCGGCCAGAGCGGTCAGAGTGGCCAAAGCGCGCCCCCCGCGCAGCAACAGACCGACAAAGACAAAGCGAATACGTTGACGCTCGATACTCCCGCGCCGCCGGTCAACGCGGAGGAAGATGCGGCGTTCAAGGCGTTCGATGCGATTCCTTTGACCGATGGAGCCAAGAAAACTCAGGCAGGCGAAGCGTTTATACAAAAATATCCGCAAAGCCGCTACCTCGCGCCAATCTATTCGAACCTCGTCAAACTTTATCTGGCGGAGAATCAAATTCAGAAAATGCAGGACGCCGGCGAAAAGGATGTCGCTTTGGCTCCCAACGATGTGCAGACGCTGGCGATACTCGGGCAGACGCTTCCGCGAGCTTGGAACGCAAGTATGCCTAATGCCGCACTACAGCTCGATAAAGCCGAGAAATTCTCCAAGTCCGCCATCGAGCTCACTCCCACGATTCCCAAGCCGGATGGCATGACCGACGCGCAATTCGCTCTCGCTAAAAACCAGACACTGGCGATGGCCCACAGCGGATTGGGGCTGGTCTATTTCCGCCGCGGGAAATACGACGATGCGATTCCGGAATTTGAGGCCTCCACCAAGGTGGATCCGAATCCTGAGGCCGATCCCGTCAACTTCTACGTTCTTGGCATCGCCGATGAGAAAACTTCGCATTTTGACGCCGCGGTGGCCGCATTCAACAAATGTGCCACGGTTCCCGGCAGCCTCCAGTCCACTTGTAAGAACAATGCCGAGGAGGCGAAGAAGCTGGGCGCCACGCAGCTGAGCGCGCCGAAATAGCTACTGCCCAGAGGCCTGCGCAGTCGCAGGCCTGATCGTTCAAGGTGATGACCCAAATTGACGCAGAGCAACTCGAGGCCCGCCTCGGTTATCGCTTTCAAAATCCGGAGCTCCTCGAGCGCGCCTTGACTCACAGTTCCGCGCTTCCTGAGTTGCGCGCCGAGCACGAGGAGGACTCGGCGGAATGGGCGGCCATCCGGGACAATGAGAGACTGGAATTCCTGGGAGACGCCGTTCTGGAATTGCTTGCGCGGGAATATCTTCTCGAGTCGTTTCCCGAGTGGAGCGAAGGGCAGCTCTCGAAGAGCCGCGCTCGCATCGTCAATGCGCAATCTCTCGAAGTTGTGGCGCGGCGTATTCAGCTCGGGGAGCATTTGCGTCTTGGGCGCGGCGAAGAAAAGTCCGGCGGGCGCGAAAAACCGACGTTGCTCGCGGACGCCTTCGAATCGGTGGTCGCCGCGGTCTACCTGGATGCGGGGCTTGCGCCTACGCGGGAGATGCTCAAGCGACTGCTTTTCGAACAAGCTCTCGAAGAGCGTGGCCAGCGCATCGCGGACTCGGACCGCAAGTCCGCGCTTCAGGAGTTCTTGCAAGGGCGAGGCCAGCCCCCTGCGGAATACCGGTTGTCCGGTGAGAGCGGGCCGGATCATCAGAAGGTCTTTCAGGTGGAAGTCTGGATCAACGGAGCGCGCATGGCCGGGGGAGCAGGCAGCACCAAAAAAGAAGCCGAGCAGCGTGCCGCGCAAACCGCGTTGGAACTCCTGGAGAAAGTGTAACGCGCGGCTGCAACAGAAAGGCTGAGAACGCATGACGGAAGAGACTGCGCTGAACGTCGAAGAGCCGGTTGCCCCGGCCGCGCCGGAAGAGCCGAAAAAAGAAGAGCCCCACGAAGATCCCACGACGATTTCAGAATATCTGGAATCGCTGCTCGTCACCGTTCTTCTGGCGCTCTTTGGCACCAGCTTCATCGTTCAAGCGTTTAAAATTCCCTCCGCTTCGATGGAAGGGACCCTTCTGATAGGCGATCACCTGCTCGTCAACAAATTCATTTTCGGCGGCAGCGGCGCGTGGTACGAAAAGGTGCTCCCGTATCGTCCGCTGGAGCGCGGAGACATTATCGTGTTCAAATATCCTTACGCGGATCACCAGCATTTCGTGAAACGCGTCATCGGCTTGCCGGGCGACCGGCTGAAGCTCGTGGACCAGCAAATGTACGTCAACGGAAAGCCTCTGAACGAGCCATACGTGGTTCACGATCCGAACGCTCCCTACGACAACTTCAACTATTCGTTTCCCCCGTCGAGGGGCATGCTGATTTCCCCGCAGGTGATCCCTGAATCCGGCTGGAGAGAAACACTTCGCACGTACATGCAGGGCGACGAACTTGTCGTTCCGCCTGGAAAATTATTCGCCATGGGCGACAACCGCGACCGCAGTTCGGACAGCCGCTACTGGGGCTTCGTGGATCGCAGCGCCATCATGGGACGCCCGTTTCTGATTTATTGGTCAGTGGACGCAACCAGCAATGACTACACGCAGACCAGTTTTCTCCAGCGCCTGATTGGCGTTTTCGATACGCTCGCCCATCTGCCGGCGCGCACGCGCTGGAGCCGCATGCTTCACACGGTGCACTAAGTTCTACCCGCTCCTCCGGCGGTTTTTCTTTGACGCGCTTTCTGAAAAGCTGATTGTTGCAACGAGGCAGAAGCCTGGCGGACTGCCGTCTACAGCAGCTTTTCATTTACAAAGCAGTCTGCCAAACTTCCTACCTACATGAAAATGCCGCGCAACTGGTGGAAACTGGCGCTTGTCCTTTTGGCGCTCTTCGTGGTTGTCCAAGTTGGCGTGTCCCTCCTCGTCCGCAACCACCGCGTGCGCGCCTATTTGACGGCTCAGCTCGAAAAGGCCTTTGGCCGCCGTGTCGAGGTGGGCAGTTTTGCCGTCCAGCTTTTGCCGGCTCCCCGGCTGGATGCGGAGCAGGTCACCATCGGTGAAGATCCCGGTTTTGGCAACGAGTATTTTCTGCGGGCCGATAGCTTGTCCGCGGGGCTGCGCTGGACGGGTTTGCTGCGCGGCCACTTTGAGTTCGGAACGCTTTCCATCAGCCGCCCGAGTTTAATCCTCGTGCGCGACAGTCAGGGAAGATGGAACCTGGAGCGCTGGCTGCCCCCCGCTAAATCCGCCGCGGATGCAAGTTCGCGCGTGTACGGCCCGCCCTCCGCGATTACTCCGGTCAACCGCCTGCGGAAAATCGAGTTTGAGGAGGGGCGAGTCAATTTTAAACTCATCGACGACAAGCTTCCTTTTGCGTTTACCGGCGTCTCCGGGAGCGTCGATCAGGTGGCTCCGGGGCGCTGGCAACTGCGCCTGGAGGCCCAGCCATGGCGTAGCGGCGTCGTGCTTCAATCCGCCGGAACCGTGAAGGTGCAAGGCGATCTTGCGGGAACCTCGGCGCGCTTGCAGCCCGCGCAGATTATGTTGCACTGGGAAGAGGTTTCCCTCGCGGATCTCTTCAGGCTGCTGCGAGGACGAGACTACGGTATGCGCGGAGTATTCACTCTGGACGGCTCGCTCAAAAGCGGCACATCAGACGCCGCCTCAGGACCCGCTTTACGTGGTGAGACATTGCCCGGCGAATGGATTTTTTCGGCGGAAGCCCGCGCCGCGCAAATCCATCGCTGGGATTTAATCGAACGTAGCGACAACCCCAGGCTGAGGCTCGGCGTCAAAGGCCGCTGGAATGTCGCCGCGGGAACCGTTCGCGCCCAGGAAATGACGATCGAAGGGCCGCGTTCGAATTTGCGCGGCTCCGCCAATTATGTGACCGGCCCCTCGCCCGCCTTTGCGCTGCAATTGGACTCCTTGGGAATTCAAGCCACGGACCTTCTCGCGTGGTACCGCGCATTTCATTCCGGCGTCGACGATGGCATTTCGGCGGAGCAATTTTTCACCGGCGCCATGACCGTGCGCGGCTGGCCGCTGGATGTCGAAGAGGCCGCGTTCTCCAGCAACGGCGGTATCGTGAGAGTGCCTGGCTTGAAAGTCCCCGTGCGTGTGGGTCCCGTGCGCGTCGGCCGCGAGCGGACCACGTTAGTCTCCGAGCCGGTCCGCATCGCTCTCGGCGGCGCTCCCCGCGACGTAATCGCCCCCAAAAAACGCCGCATGGCTACGCTCATGGAAAACGCCGCCGACATTACGCTCAATCATGACTTGAACTCTCAATCAGGCAGCCTCAGCGTGGAAGGCCACATCCAAAAAGTCGAAGACTTCCTGAAAACCGCGGCCGCGTTTGGCCACCCCATCAATCATGGTTGGGAACTCACCGGCGATGCCCTCGCCGTTGCGCGATGGGAATGGCAAAAGCCGTTCGCCGGCCGCTGGAATGGCAGAATTCTTTTTAATAAAGCAAAACTTGCCGTCGCAGGTCTGAACCAGCCTCTCGCCATTCAAGAAAGCACGTTGAACTGGAAAGACGGCCAGCGTTCCGTCGACATCAACAAGGTGGAAGGCTTCGGCGGCACGTGGTCCGGTTCCATCGCGGAAAAAAATATGACGGACGGCGACGACCGCCCAAAATGGAATTTTAGTTTAACTACGGATCGCCTGAGCGCCGCCGAACTCGATCACTGGATCGGTCCCCGCGCGCGCCCAAACTGGCTGCAGAGGCTGCTGCCGTCGCTCCTCGGCGGTGCTTCGTCGAATCCTGCTCCCAGCGAACTGGTCCGCCAGATGAACGCCGAAGGCGAGCTGAACATTGGTGAACTGACCATCGAAAAGTTGAAACTCGCCAACGTCCATGCGCAAGGCTCGTTGCACGATCTGCAACTCGATGTGCGCGAGGCCGATGCGCAGTGGGCCGGCGGCGCTGTGCGCGCCCAGCTGAACGCCACGTTCGCCCCTCTTCCAAAGTACGATGTCACCGCAAAGCTCGATCGCGTGAATCTGAATGAGATTCCCGCGCCGGGCCGTTTCACCGAGCGCCTTGCAGGTCTCGCATCCGGCACCGTCCACCTCGAAACGGAAGGCGTGGGCCGCGACGAACTCTTGCAAAAATTAGCCGGCAGCGGCGAAGTTCAGCTCCAGAAAGTCGAATTTCGCGGCTGGGACGTGAGCGCCAGCGTCGCCGACGGCGCTCCTCACATCGGCACTTCACGGTGGACAACCGGCGTCGGGGCGTTTACGATGCGCAACCGCGGCGTCACCGTCGAGAATTTGACGCTCGATTCCGGCGCCGAGAAAACTTCGCTGCAAGGCACGGTCAGCTTCGAGCGTGACGCGGACTTGACCATCGAAACCCTCAGCGCGGGTAAACGCCGCGGCCGCGTCATCGGCGTCAACGAAACCGGGCCTGGCCACGTTCTGAAAATCTCCGGCCCGCTGGATGGCCCCCGCGTTTCCGTTGAAAAACCGGCCGCGCGCCAGCCGGCTGACTGAGCCTTGCGAAACGGAAATGGTATCGAAAATTCTGGGATAGGTGGAGGCTGTTGATGAAACGCATCGTACCGGTCGTGACCCTCGCGGCGCTGATGATTTGTTCCGCCGCGAAAGCGCAAAAATCACCTACGCTCGAACAATTTCTCAGCGCTCCGTTTCCCACGGAGCTGACCGCCGCCCCCGCCAAGGGCCGCGTCGCTTGGGTCTTCAATGCCAACGGCGCCCGCAATCTCTGGGTCGCGGAGCCCGCAGCCGACGGCAGTTATAAATCGCGCCAGCTCACTTCCTACAAGGAGGACGACGGCCAGGACCTCGGCATGCTCAGCTGGGCGCCCGACGCCGAGGCCATCGTCTACACGCGCGGCGGCGATCTCGAATTCGCCAACGGCACCTATCCCAATCCTGCGAATTCCCCGCAAGGCGTCGAGCAAAATATCTGGGCCGTTTCCGTCGGCGGCGGCGCGCCGAAAAAACTTGCCGAAGGCCACTCGCCCGCCGTCTCACCCAAAGGCGGCAGCGTTGCGTTCATCTTCAAGAATCAGGTCTGGATCGCCAAGCTGGACGGCAGCGAGAAAGCCGAACAGTTGATTCATTCGAACGGCGGCGCCAGCGAACTCCGCTGGTCGCCCGATGGCGCGAAACTTGCTTTTGCCAGCCGCCGCGGCGATCACGGTTTCATCGGCGTCTATGACATCGCTGCGAAATCCCTCATCTATCTTGAGCCAAGCGTAGACACGGACATGCAAGCCGCGTGGTCGCCCGATAGCCGCAGAATCGCTTACCTGCGCATCGCCGTCGCCAAGACCCGCATGCCCTTTACTCCGGAACGCGAAGGTCAGCCCTGGTCCATTCGCATCGCCGACGCCACCACCGGCAAAGGCCAGGAAATTTGGCACGCCGATCCCGGCAGCGGCAGCGTCTACCATGAAGTCGTCGCCGAGAACCAGCTGATCTGGGTGGCGAACGACCGCATCGTCTTCCCCTGGGAACGCGGCGGCTGGCTTCATCTCTGGTCCGCTCCTGTAAGCGGCGGCGCGGCAAAGCTCCTCACGCCAGGAAATTTCGAAGTCGAATACGTTTCTCCTAGCCCCAACGGCCAATCCATCGTCTTTTCCTCAAATCAAGACGACATCGACCGCCGGCACGTTTGGAAAGTTTCTCCCACCGGCGATCATCCCGAAGCCGTAACTTCCGGCGCCGGCATCGAAACCGCGCCGGTTCTCGCGAGCGACAACAAAACCGTCCTCCTCCTTCGTTCCGACGCGCACACCACCATGCGTCCCGCCCTCGCCGCCGGCAAAAGTGAACTCCGCGACCTCGCTCCGGAATCCCTCCCCGCCGATTTTCCCGCCAGCGCCATGGTCACGCCGCAGCAAGTCATCCTCTCCGGCGTCGACGGCATGCAGATTCACGCCCAGCTCTTCCTTCCGCGCAATGCAGGCGACGGCACGCGCCATCCCGCTCTCTGCTTTTTCCACGGAGGCTCGCGCCGCCAGATGCTTCTCGGTTGGCACTACATGTATTATTACAGCAACGCATACGGCATGAATCAGTATCTCGCCAGCCGCGGCTACATCGTCCTCGCCGTCAACTATCGCAGCGGCATCGGCTACGGCACGAATTTTCGCGAAGCCCTCAACTACGGCGCTGCCGGCGCCAGCGAATTCAACGACGTCGAAGGCGCGGGCCTCTATCTTCGCTCGCGCCCTGACGTCGATCCCGCCCGCATCGGCCTTTGGGGCGGCAGCTACGGCGGCTATCTAACCGCTCTCGGCCTCGCTCGCGCCTCCGATCTTTTCGCCGCAGGCGTTGACATGCACGGCGTCCACGATTGGAATACGGAAATTCCTACGTTCGCCTCCTCCTACAAACCCGGCGAGCGCCCCGATGCCGCGCGTCTCGCCTGGGAATCCTCTCCGCTCTCTTCCATCTGCACCTGGCGTTCTCCCGTCCTACTGATTCAGGGCGATGACGACCGCAACGTTCCTTTCGCGGAAACCGTCGATCTCGCCGAAGCCCTGCGCAAGCAAGGCGTCGAGTTCGAACAACTGGTTTTTCCCGACGAAATTCACGACTTCCTATTGCACCGAACGTGGCTCGCCGCGTATCACGCCACCATCGAATTCTTCGACAAGCATTTCAAACCGGCGGAGAAGTAATCCCCGGCGGGCATGCTAGCCATGCATGCACTTTCATGAACAAAGGTTTGCGGCTCCTGGCCTGCTGTCTGATCTCGATAGCCGCCCCGTGCGCGGCACACGATAATCAAGACCACGTCGTTCTTTTCCCCAAGCTCAGCGTCGGCCAGATCATTCACTATCAAATCGGCTACCGCGCCAAGGCCGACACAACCACCGAGAGTACCGTCGCCGCTCCCATGGCTCCCACCGGCGGCCAAACCAACGCCAGCCTCCTCTTGCTGGCAGAGGTGGATGATTTGCGCGTCGATGCAGGCCGAACCGTCGCGCGCCTTCGCACGCGCATTCTCGAGCCCGCTGCTTCTTCTCCGGCCGCTGGCGCGAACACAGCCGCCTCGGCGAACTCCACACAGGCTCCGAGTGACGCCTCGAAGCCCCCCAAGCGCGAAAAAATCGTCGAATTCGTTCTCCACGGCGATGGCCAGGTCACCGACATCGAAGGCCTCGACAAACTTTCCTCCGACGAGCAAGCCGCCTGGCAAGAATGGGTCGCGCGCTTCGGAGCCGCCGCCGCGTTCCCCGAAAAAGGCATAAAGCTTGGCGAAAAATGGAAAGCCGAAGAGCCGATTCCCAATGCCTTGCTAACCGGCCTCTCCTGGGAAAAGGAATTCGAATATGTAAACGACGCTCCCTGCGGCGCCATGAACATCACACCGCAAGGCGACCTTGCGCCGGCCGCGCAATCGCAGGAAACCTGCGCGGTCATTTTGACCACGGCGACCCTGAAACAAAAATCTTCTCAAAAAGACGCCACGCCGGAAGATTACAAACTCCACGATCTCCGCACCATGGGCATCGCCAAAGGCAAGAATGAGACCATCTCCTACATCTCTCTAAGAACCGGCCTCGTCGTTCGCGCCACCGAAGACGCCAATCAATCCATGAACGTCATCGTCGCCAAGACCGACGGTTCGAATCGCGTCCACTACATGATCGACGCCGAGAGCCACGCCCAAATTCTGCTCCTTGCCGAAACTTTTGCCACCAATCCCTGACGTAAAATCAAAGTTAGCCCAAGGAAAAAATGTGTCGCAACAAACATTGATCGAGCTTCTTTACGGAACAGGCGCACACGCAAGTCCGCTGGCCTGCGTCGAAGATCTCTCCGCGGAATTGGCCGGATGCCGCGTGGAAATTCTTCCCCACTCCGTCTGGCAACTTGTGTGGCACATGAATTTCTGGATGGACTACGAACTCCGCAGAATTCGCGGAGAAAAACAGCGCTACCCGGATCACGCCTCGGAGAGTTGGCCACCGGGCGTTCCACCCACCGAGGAGGAATGGCAAAAAGAAGTCACCCGCCTCGCCGACCTGATCGGCGTCCTGGCCTCCATCGCGGGAGCGGATTCCGGCGAGCTTGATCGCTCTGTGCCCGCGTTGCATCCCAAACAGGAATCCTACACCTCGAGCGTGCTCGCAATTCTCTGGCAGTTGGCAATCCACAACAGTTACCACGTCGGCCAAATCGCTCTCCTGCGCCGCGCCCTTGGTGCCTGGCCTCCCCAGGGCGGCGGAGATAGTTGGTAGCGATCGTTTGTCGGTCTCGCTTCGCCGCCCGCTCACGCAAATCCCGCGCCAATTTGCACCCGGGAGTATAATAAAAGTTTCGGCAGTACCCGAATTTCGTCCCGGGAGACCCCTTCCATGAATTTCAAGCTGCGCAGCAACTATCAGCCCCGCGGCGATCAGCCCGCCGCCATCGAGCAGCTCACCCGCGGCATCGATGCCGGCGACAAGCATCAGGTCCTTCTCGGCGTCACCGGCTCCGGCAAAACTTTCACCGTCGCCAAGCTCATCGAAGCCTGCAACCGTCCCGCACTCGTCCTTGCCCACAACAAAACCCTCGCCGCGCAGCTCTATCACGAGTTCAAATCCTTCTTTCCCGAAAACGCCGTAGAATACTTCGTCAGCTACTACGATTTTTACCAGCCTGAAGCCTACGTTCCTTCCGCCGACATTTACATCGACAAGGAAGCCACCATCAACGACGAGCTCGACAAACTCCGCATGAGCGCCACCCGTGCCCTCTTCGAACGCCGCGACGTCATCATCGTCGCCTCCGTCTCCTGCATCTATGGCATCGGTTCCCCCGAAGCCTATTACGGAATGCTCGTCACTCTCGAAAAAGGCCAGCACATTTCGCGCGAATCGATTCTCCACAAGCTCGTGGACATTCAGTACGAGCGCTCCGAGGACTTACGCCGCGGCACTTTTCGCGTCCGGGGCGATATGATCGAAATCTATCCGCCCTATCAGGACGACGGCTTCCGCTTCGAAATGTGGGGCGAAGAAATCGACAAGATCCGCCAGATCGATCCCCTCACCGGCGAAGTCAAAAGCGGACAGGAAGATCTTCCGCGCGTCACGATTTTTCCCAAGAATCACTACGTAACGCCGCAAGAAAATCGCGACCGCGCCATCGTCACCATCCAGGAAGAGCTCTGGTGGTGGAAGAAAGAATTGGAAAAGCAGGGAAAATTTGTCGAAGCCCAGCGCGTCGTTCAGCGCACCATGTTCGACATCGAGATGATGCGCACCATCGGCTATTGCCATGGCATCGAAAACTATTCGCGCCACCTCAGCGGCCGCTTGCCCGGCGAAGCTCCGCCCACGCTCCTCGACTACCTCCCGCAGGATTTCCTCGATGTTCATCGACGAATCACACCAGTCGGTCGGCCAGGTCCGCGGCATGTTCAATGGCGATCGCGCGCGCAAACAAACACTCGTCGACTACGGCTTCCGCATGCCCTCCGCGCTCGACAACCGCCCTCTCACGTTCGAAGAGTTTGAGCACCGGCTCAATCAGGTCATTTACGTCTCCGCCACACCTGGCCCCTACGAACTCACCAAAGCCGGCGGAGTCGTCGTCGAACAAGTGATTCGGCCAACGGGACTTGTCGATCCTCAAGTGGAAATTCGCCCCGTAAAAGGCCAGGTTGACGATCTTCTGGAAGAAATTCGCAAGCGCGCCGAAAAAAAAGAACGCGTCCTCGTCACCACACTTACGAAACGCATGGCCGAAGACTTATCCGAATACTTCACCGAAGTTGGCGTCCGCTGCCGCTATCTCCACTCCGAAGTCGAGACGCTCGACCGCATCAAAATTCTCCGCGACCTGCGCCGCGGCGAATTCGACGTCCTCATCGGCATCAACCTGCTCCGCGAGGGCCTCGACCTTCCGGAAGTCTCGATGGTCGCCATCCTTGACGCCGACAAAGAAGGCTATCTGCGAAGCTCCACCGCGCTCATTCAAACCATGGGACGATGCGCCCGCCACGTCGAAGGCCGCGCCATTCTCTACGCCGACCGCCGCACCGGCTCGATGAATCAAGCCATCGACGAAACCAACCGCCGCCGCACCAAGCAGCTCGAATACAACAAGGAGAACAACATCACGCCCATGTCCATCATCAAGTCCGTTGACATGGACCTCGCGCGCATCGTCGAAGCAGACTACGTTACCATTCCTGCCGACGACACCGAACTCGACGCCGCCACCTCCAAAATCAAGAACGAAACGCAGCTCGCCGAAATGCTCCAACAACTCGAAACGCAGATGCGCGAAGCCGCCAAGAAATTCGAATTCGAACGCGCCGCCCAGCTCCGCGACCGCATCCGCTCCCTCAAACAAAAAGACGTCTCCGGCCTCTTCGCCATCGAATCCGCCCCCGCCCCTAGCGCCGAACCCGCCGGCTAACCGCGCTCGCCAATAATTCGGCACTGCGCGGCTAAACCACGCCGCGCTTCAATTCCTTTAACGGATAAAACGTGCCTCGCCACGTCACTCCGCCGTGCCAAAGCGTCACTGCAACCGATCGCACGATCATGTAACAAAACAAAATTGCGCCAATCGGATAGGTCATCGCATAGAGCGGTGAAACCCGGTTCACCCTATCCACGCTTCCATGTATGCAAAGCGCAACCGCAACCGCGACCCCCGCAAAAATCCGAATCCACCCCTTCGCCGCGAAAACCGCAACAAAAGGCGCGACATTCAAAAGCAACATTCCACCAACAGCCACTGCCGCAAACGCCAGGTTGTACCCAAACGCTGCAAAAAAATTCTTCGTCACTCCTCGGATAATATTACCCACGCCCGCCTGCCACCGAACCACCACGAATTCTTGCGCGATCCCCACACACGAGCGAAATCCCGACTGCTTCACAAGCTTTCCCAGCTTCATATCGTCCACAACTTCCATCGCCAGGCGCCTGTGCGTTCCGATCGCCTCGTAGGTGCTGCGCCGTAATAGCTGAAATGCGCCCACGCCCACATAGGCGCGAGAATTGGGGTTGCTCACACCATAAGCATCGTTTGCGAGATAAAAAACCAGGCCGAAGAAGGTGAGCAGAGTTGTTTCCCAAAAGCCATGCATCTCCACATCGCCAATGAGCGTGAGATGGTCGGCCTCGCGTTGTTTCGCGAGGCTCATCGCGCGCCGCAGAGCATCAGGCCTGAATCTCACATCCGCATCCGTAAAAAGCAGCCATTCCCCGGTGGAAACTTCATACGCTTTTTGCAGTGCATGCGGTTTGCCAAGCCATCCATTTGGAATTTCCGCGATATGCAACGCGCGAAAATGAGAATGGGCCGCGGAAAACTCGTCGAGAATGCGCCCCGTCGCATCGGCGGAGCGATCGTCCACGGCAATGATTTCCAGATTTGGATAGTCGATTTCGGCCAGCGTGGCGAGCGCCGCGGGGAGTTTTTCTTCTTCATCCCGCGCGGCGAAAATAAGCGAAACGCTCGGACATTGTGTGTCTTGCGCCGGTTCGAAATCTTTGACCCACGGCAATGTCTTCGCGCCCTGCGCGGCCCGCAAACCCTGAAACACCCAGAGGACGGCAACCAGGAAGAAAACAATCACTCCAAAAGTGTGCATCAAAATTGGTGTCGAGTGACGCCCTCAGGTTATCCTAGCATGTAATGGCGGGGACACTTTCGATCATCGGTGCCGGTCGTGTGGGCCGCGCGCTAGGGCGGCGGTTGCGCGAGTTGGGTTGGAAAATCGGCGCGGTAGTGACGCGCAATGAGACCACCGCCCGCAAGGCTGTACGCTCCATCGGAGCTGGGCGCGCTCATGCGTTTCTGACGCGTCAAGTGCTCGCGGCGCAAGTCATCCTGATTACTACGGAGGACCACAGCGTCATGGAAGTGGCTGAGGAGCTGGCGCGCATCGGCGCCGAGGAGTTGCGCGCTAAAATCGTGTTGCACACAAGCGGCGCCCTGAGTTCGAGGGTCCTCGATCCGGTGAAGCGTTGCGGCGCGGCCGTTGGCTCGATGCATCCTCTCCAGACGTTCAGCGGAGTGGGCGTTCCGCCGCTGGAAGGAAAAGTTTTTGCCATCGAGGGCGATACCGCCGCGGTTCGAACGGCGCGGCAGATGGCTCGCGCTCTCGGCGCCGTTCCGGTGTATATCGAGGGCGCAAGGAAGCCGCTGTATCACGCGGCGGGCGCGCTGGCCGCCGGAAATGTTTTGGCGCTCATCGAGGCGGCCACCCGCATGATGACGGCGGCCGGGATGAAACGGCGTGAAGCCGTGCGGGCGCTCCTGCCGCTCACGCGGCAAGTGCTGGAGAATTTCGAGCGCCTGGGCCCGCGCGCCGCGTGGACCGGGCCTCTTTCGCGCGGCGATTATGACGTGGTGGCGGCACACGTGGACGCAATGAAGGATTTGCCGGCGGAATTCGCGCAGGCCTATGAGGCGGTGAACCGTCTCGCGGCGCTCGTCCTTGCACAAGATTCCGCGGCGATGCTGGCTGAGCTGGAAAAAGTGAAAGTGAACAAAAAAATAAAGGTGAAAGCCACAGGGGGACAGGCGTGAAGCGATTGGAGATTGCAATGGAGAGCACGACGCTGGCGAACGGACTGAAGGTGGTCATTGCGCCGGACACGACCGCGCCCGTGGTAACGGTAGGCGTGTACTACAAAATTGGATTTCGCCTCGAGCCTCAAGGTCGCAGCGGCTTCGCCCACCTGTTCGAACACATGATGTTTCAAGGCTCGGCCAACGCGCCGAAAATGCAGCACATCAAGCTGATCAATTCGAGCGGCGGCGTCTTGAATGGCTCGACGCATTACGACGTGACCAATTATTACGAAGCGGTTCCCTCGAATGCACTCGAAAGAGTTTTGTGGCTCGAAGCGGACCGCATGCGCGCGCTAAAAGTGGACGACGAAAACTTGCGTAATCAGCGCGACGTAGTGAAAGAAGAAGTGCGCGTCAATGTTTTGAACCAGCCCTATGGCGGCTTTCCCTGGCTCGATTTGCCGCCGGTCGCGTTTCGCAATTGGGCGAATTCCCACAACTTCTATGGCGACTTTGCCGACCTCGATGCCGCGGACCTTGCCGATGTGCAGGCTTTCTTCAAGACCTACTACGTCCCGAACAACGCCGTCTTGTTGATGCTCGGTGACGTGAAGCCCGAAGAGGGTTTTGCTCTCGCGAAGAAATTCTATGCCGATATTCCTGCCGGGCCACCACCCCCGTTTGCCGATCCGACGGAGCCGCAACAAAACGAAGAACGCCGCGGGCACGTCGAGGAAAAATTCGGGACGCTGCCCGCTATGGCTATCGGTTATGTTGTGCCGAAACGCCGGTCCGCCGATTGGTGCGCCATGGCGCTGCTCGATCAGGCGCTGCATGGCGGACGAGCGGGAAAACTCTACCGGGAACTCGTGCTGGAAAAACAAATCGCGGTCGAACTCGATGGAGGCGTCGACGATATTTTCGGTTACAACGGACCTACACAAATGGTGACGCGCATCCTGCACAAACCGGAATATTCGAGCGAGCAGGCGCTCGCAGCTTTCGATGAAGTGATCCGCGAAATTCAGGAGAAGGGAATCACCGAGGACGAACTCGCCCAGCTCAAAGTGAAATGGCAATCGGACTATTTCTCGCTCCTTGAAAGCGGGCATGGCGGCATGCCGCGCTATGGATTGATGCATCTGCTCGCGTGCTTCACGCTGTTTGACGGCGAGCCGCAACTGGTAAATACCGTGCTCGACGGTTTTCTCACCGTGAAGCGCGACGAAATCCAAGCGGCCGCGAAAAAATATTTGCGCCAGGAAAAACGCGCCATTGTGTTCCGTCTTCCGGCGGCGGCCGGCGTCAAGGAGGCTGCGTAATGGCAACTCGCGCGGTGGAAGTAAACGAAGCAGTGCCAGCGCTCTCTCCCGAACGGCAAGTCACTTGGCCGCACCGCAAGCGGGCGCGCCTCTCGAATGGATTGGAAGTGATCCTCGTCGAGTCGCACACCATTCCGAAGTTTCACGGCGACTTGTATTTCCGTTCCGGCAATGCTGCGGCCATTGATCGAGGTCCTGGCCTGGCGGAAATCACGGCGGCCGTGGCGCGAACGGGAACAACGAAGCGCGCGAGCCGGCAGATCGAAGAAGATCTGCGGCGCATCGGCGCGGACCTCGCCACCAGCGCAGGATCGGATACGAGCTCCATTTCGTTCGCGGGTCTCGCCGAATTTGCGGAGCCGCTGCTTGGCATGGTCGACGAGTTGGCGCGAGAGGCGGCGTTTCCGGAAGCCGAGTTCGAGCGCGAGCGGCGGCAGAAACTGGAAGAAGTGAAGCTGGAGCGCACGCAGCCAGGATTTCTCGCCAGCGAACGGTTGCGCAAAGTTTTGTTTGGCGCGCATCCGTACGCGCAAGTGTCGCCAAGCGAAGAGCAAGTCGCGGCGTACAAGCGCGACGATTTGGTTTCGGTTTATCGCGATTTTTACACTCCCGAAAACGGTTTGCTTTTGCTCGTCGGCGATTTCGAGCCAGACGCGATGCTGAAATCCGCCGAAAAAGTATTCGGTACGTGGCACGGGAAGAAGCCGCAACCGAGCGTTTTTCCCGCGCCATCGAATCCGCGCGGGCGCCGCGTTTATCTCGTGCATTTGCCCGGCGCCGTGCAGACGCAAATTCTGGCGGGCTGCCATGCGATCACGCGCAAACATCTTGATTGGATCAAGCTCGGCCTGACAAATAGTTTGTACGGCGGAGCGTTCAATTCGCGGCTGGTGATGAATATCCGCGAAGACAAAGGCTATACGTACAGTCCGCGCAGCGGCGTGAATGCGCTGCGGCAGCACGGATATTTTTCCGTTTCAGCGGCGGTGCGCAATGACGTGGTTGCCGCGTCGCTCACCGAAATCTTCTACGAGATGGACAAGCTGCGTTCCGTGCCCGTTCCAGAAGCCGAGCTCGCCGACGCGCAAAATTATTTGAGTGGCGTCTTCTCCATGGGGCTCGCGACACAAAACGGATTGCTCGGACAAATCGCCGTCGTGGCGCTCAACGAATTGCCGGACGATTATCTCGAAACCTATCGCTCGAAACTTCGTGCGCTCACGCCAGCGGATTTGCTGGAGACGGCGCGCAAGTATCTCGATTCGGCGAACATGCAAATCGTGGTGGTCGGCGACCGCGCGCAAATCGAATCGCAAGCCGCGCTCTTCGGCGAGCTCGAAGTGTTCGACGCCCAGGGCAAGAAACTCAGCTAAGCCGCGAGACATTTATAATTATTGATTTACTAACATAGTTTAAGTATTATCAGTTCGATATGTTGTGGCGATCGCTTGTGCGAATCTTCCTGCTCCTCGCGGCATTCGGGGCGCTTGCAGTGAGTTTGCCAGCCAAGAAGAAGCCGCCGGCCGCACCCATCAATTTGAATACGGCGAGTTCCGAAGAACTTCAGCAAGTTCCGGGAATCGGCCCGGTCACGGCTGAAAAAATCTTGCAGATGCGCAAGTCGTACGGCGCGTTCAAAAGTGTCGATGACCTGAGCGCCATCCGCGGTATCGGCCCGAAGCGCCTTGAAAAAATGCGCAAGTACTTGACGGTTGGCAAGGCGGCGTCGGCGGCAAAACCAGCCAACGGGCCGAAGCCTGCGGCTCCTACAAAACCATCCACCGCTCCCGCTGATCCGCCGCGTGCTTCGTTGTAGCTCGCTGCGTCCTCATCGCCTGCAACGAAAAGCAGATTCCTCGCTACGCTCGGAATGACATTTTTATTTGGATGCACGGAACTAGTCATTAGAGGACCTGGTGGGTACGGCGCTGCTCGTCGGGTTTGGGTTCGTTGATGCGCAAGGGGACCTGGTCGGCGATGCGGATGCCGTAGCCTTCGAGGGCGATTACCTTTTTTGGGTGATTGGTTAGGACGCGGATGTCTTTTAGGCCGAGGTCGATCAGGATTTGGGCGCCGATGCCGCTTTCGTGCTGGACCATGCGCTGGCGGGCGGGTTCGCGATCGAGCTGGCCGCGTTTGTGGAAATGGATTTGGGGGAGGGCGCCGGGTTCGCCGGAAGTCTCGACGCTGAAGCCGCGGCCGGTGTGATGCAGGTAGAGAAAGACGCCGCGGTCTTCCTTCGCGATGGTGGCGAGGGATCGAGCAACTAACTCGCTACAATCACAGGCCGTTGATCCGAAAACGTCGCCGGTCAAGCAGTGCGAGTGAACGCGGACGAGCGCGGGCGTTTCTCCTTCGAGGGTGCCGCGAACCAACGCGATGTGCTGGTCGTGGTCGACGTCGCTGGCGTAGGCGATCATGCGGAAGTCGCCGTAGCGCGTGGGGAGAACGGCTTCGGCGACGCGGCGGACGTAGCGCTCGTGCTGCATGCGGTAACGGATGAGGTCAGCGACCGTTAACATTTTTAGATTGTGCTGCTTGCAGAATTCATGGAGCTGAGGCACACGGGACATGGTGCCGTCTTCGTTCATGATTTCGCAGATGACGCCGCTGGCGTTGAGGCCGGCGATGCGGGAGAGGTCTACGCTGGCTTCGGTCTGGCCTGCACGGACGAGGACGCCGCCATTGCGAGCGCGGAGCGGGAAGACGTGGCCGGGGCGGGCGAGATCCTGAGGCCGAGTCTTGGAGTCGATGGCGGTGAGGATGGTGATAGCGCGGTCGGAGGCGCTGATGCCGGTGCTGACGCCGACGCGGGCGTCAACGGCTTCGGTGAAGGCGGTGCCGTGGACGCTGGTGTTGATGGGGGACATGAGCGGAAGGTGGAGTTCTTCGCAGCGCTGTTCGGTAAGCGCGAGGCAGATGAGGCCGCGGCCGAACTTGGCCATGAAGTTGATGGCTTCGGGGGTGATTTTTTCGGCGGCCAGGGTGAGGTCGCCTTCGTTTTCGCGGTCTTCGTCGTCGACGAGGACGATCATGCGGCCCTGGCGGATGTCTTCGACGGCGTCTTCGACGGTGGAGAAAATGGGTTGGTCAGGAGTCATGGCAGTTTATGGGGAATAGTGTAGCGGAATCGAGGTAAGGACGTAATGAAGTAAAGAGGTAACGAACCCGGAGAGCGGAGCATGCAGATTGCTGGCAGGCACCCCCCGTTTTTTTGTAAGCGTTGCGTCTAAAGGACTTATGGCTAGGTGCGAAGGGGAAGGGGGCGCGGCGGTGCCGGCGTGTGTGGATAAACTCGGGGTGCAGAGAAGTGTGAAGTAAAGCATAGAGAGTAAAGGGTTTGGGGGGCGTTGGTGTGTGGGCCATGTGTGCTGGGTGTGGAAAAAGAGGGAAGCGAGTGGGTTGTTGAGCGTATGTTGCGGGTTGGGTGGCCGGGTTGCGGGGAGATTTTAACACGGAGGGCACAGAGTTCACGGAGAAGGGAGAGGAGAAAAGGGGAATGACAGGATCGAGTCCGAAGGACGGCTGCGTTGGCAGTGCGACAAGCATGGGGAATGGTAGCACGGAATATTGTTAATGTCAATTACTTTTTTAGTACCGTTCGAACGGGCTGTGGAAAAAATCAGCGCGTATGAGCTGGAGCGCACCGGCAGACTTCGAAAACAACAAGCGTATGGCGAGAAGCACAGACTGGATGTTGACGAGATCTTAAAGCGAACCAAGAGCGAGCCGGGAGCATCTTAATATGCTGGAGGGTAGAACAATGCCAAAACTAGCGATTTGGGCGGAAGTGGAAGCGAAGCCGGGTAAGGAGCAGGAGGTGGCGGAGTTTTTGAAGTCGGCGCAGGCGCTGGCGGAGAAGGAGCAGGGAACGATTACGTGGTACGCGATAAAGATGGGTGGGCCGAAGTTTGGAATCTTCGATACGTTCGCGGATGAGAGCGGGCGCGAGACGCATCTGAACGGAAAAATCGCCAAGGCACTTTTTGGGAAAGCAAAGGAGCTTTTCGCGAAAGATCCGCAGGTTCATAAGTTGGAGTTGCTGGCAGCGAAGGTGCCGGGAGTGGGGAAGGCGAAGACGGCGTAGCAAATATTGGGAATCTTGTCTTGGTTTCAGCCGGCGAGGTCGGCTGCCGGACTGTATTGGTTCGCTCTACATTAAGCGTAGAACTTAAGATGAGGATCCCGATGGGATCGCTGTTTTGGCGGAGTAGCCCGTAAGAGGGCTCGTCCCAGTACTAGAGCGCCAGATTTGACAGAAAAATAATTTGACTTTGCACAACGGTTGCAAGAGAGTGACAGAGCATTTTCCTCTGTAGTATCCCGTCGTAAGGAGAAAAACAAATATGGGAAAGCTCTGTGCGAAATTCTGCTCTCTTGTGCTGTGCTTGTCGGGCGGCACGGCGGCACTTGGACAGCAAAACCCGGCGAAGACTCCGCGGCAACCACTTCAGGTTAGCACCAGTTTCTTCGCATCGCTCAACACCACGAAAAAGCATCTGGCGTTCAACAAGCTGTCGGCCGCCACGAATGCAGCCGCACAACAGCAGGATCCGCGCATCGTCTCCGTGCCGAATTTCACACGCTCCTTCACTTTCGGGGGACAAGTCTTCCCTTACACGATGGTCGGAAAGGACCCCTCAAAAAAACAGACCACTACGGTACCGACACAGTACGTCCCGATGTCCTTTTTCTTCGACGAATTCGTGGACCAGAACGGCAACAACATCGTGATTGACACGACCACGATCACCGATGAAATCAAGCAGTCGCCGCTGTTCGAGAACTCGCCGTTCGCCACGGGATTCACGCAGTACGAAGATGCACAGATGCGGGCGGAATTTTATCCGCTGTTCAACAAGGACGGAGACAATGACAGGGACGATGACTTCCACGTGCTGCTCGGGAAGCCACAGACGTTGATTCCGGTGACGATTGAAGTGCCGTTCGGATCGTCGATCGTCTTCCAGGCTCCGGACGGAAGCTTAGGTACGCTCATCGATATCAATTTCATCGTGTCGCAGTTGAATACGCTGGTGCAGACGGAACCGATTAGCGTGAACGCGATACCGATCTTTCTGACGCGGAACGCGGTGTACGGCGACTTCTTCAATCAACAGCCTGTGGACTGCTGCATTGGAGGATTCCATACGGCGTTTGAAGCCAACCAGGCTGGGAACAAAATATTCGTGCAAACGTTTGCTTTTGCGACAGCGCTGGATGCGGACATAGCCGATTTCGTGTTCGGCGATCCGACGATCTTAGCGGACGTGTTGGGACTGAGCCACGAACTTGGGGAGACGCTAAACGATCCGTTCATCAACAACGTCACGCCGAATTACCAGTTACCGGGGGCACCCGCGGGGGCCTGCCAGAATGTCCTGGAGGTCGGAGACGTGGTGGAGAACCTTGCCAATCCGTCACTGCCGATTACTCTGCATGGGTTCACGTATCACCCGCAGACGTTGGGGCTGCTGCAATGGTTCGAGGGCAAGGTCCCGTCCGATGCGATCAATGGGGATTACAGTTTTCCAGACCCGACGCGGCTGACGGCACCGTTTATGGCTTGCCCGGCGACGCCACCGGCGAGCTAAAGTTGGCTTGAATTTCCGCAGAAAAAGGCGCCGTTCGCGGCGCCTTTTTCTTTTTTAAGCGCTTTGAGATTGGCGCTCACTGGAACCAGGGTGTGGCAAGTAGCCGGCGCAGCGGAAGAAAAGTGCCGACTCAGAAGAGCACAGACTGAGGTGTGCGCCACCGTGGACTATTGAATGGTGAATTGGGCGGGCTGGACGACGGCGTGGGCTTCGGGGTTGTAGTAGTCGTAGAGGAGGGAGGGGGCGGAGAGGGCGCGGAGGCCGAAGCGAGGTTTGAAGGTGAAGGAGAATTTGGTGCCGCCGGCGCGCGGCCAGAGGTAGACGATGAGGCGGTCGGGGAGGATGTCGTACTGATTGAGCTCCCATCCGGCGGACTTCATGGCTGCTTCGAGGGAGCTGCGGTCGACTTCGGCGCCGGGCGGAAGGCCGATTTCGGCGAGGAGCATGCCGTAGCCGCGGAAGCCGATGCGTTCGGCGGAGACGTCGCAGTGGATGAGGTCGCCGACGTTGGCGGAGAGTTTGTCGAAGTGGACGGCGAGGCGGAGGGCGTCGGAAACCATTTCTTTTTGGTAGAGAGTGCTGCCGGGAGCGGTGTGCGCCCAGGGGACGTAGTAATCAGCGAGCACCTGAATGGAAGCGGGAGAGGAGCCACTTGGGCGGCGAACCTCGATGTGATGCGAGCCGGGGAGGACGAATTTCGAAATGTCGACGGTGATGGGGGCGGTGAGGGTATTGGACGGCGGTAGCTCGATGGAGAGCGCTTGTTGGCCATCGACCAAGACAACAGCTTTCGATCCAAGATTGCCTTTATCTGTGGCAGGGACGGTCTTGCTTGAAGTAAGAGAGGCGATGGCGTCGAGAACGTCGATAGTGGCTTGCGTGGAATACCAGATGCCGTAGCGATCCTGATTGCGAAGGAGGAAGAGCAGGCCGCGGGAAATAAGGAGATCAGAATCGGCCGAGGTGTTGGAGTCCGCGCTAAGGGCTTGCAGGACGAGGGCAGTGGTTTCGACGCGTCCGGCTAGTCCCCAACCGTAAAAGGGAGTGTTCATTTCGAGCGACCAATAGCTGGAATCGCCTTCGCGATGTTCGAGTTTGCGGAGCCGAGCGATGCTGGTGGCGAAGGCGGACTTGTCACCCGCGCCGAGAGCGGCTAGAGCGTAGGAAGCGAGGATGTAGGGTTCGTCGAAATCGGAGACATGAGGTTGGAGGTAAGCCAGAGCATGCTGGACGGAGGCGGAAGCGGATTTGGCGAGCTGCGGGTTTCCGGCGGAACTTGCGCTGGTGAGATTTGAGGCAGCGAGCATGCGGGCAATGTAAGCGGTGAGCATGACGCTGCGGGGAGAAACTTCGATGCCGCTCCAATCCTTGGCGGGCCAATGGCCGTCGGGTTGGAGCTGGTTGAGGACCCAGGCGGCGGCTTGCTGGATGACGGAGTCGTCGACTTCGACGAAGTCGCGAGCGTCGCTGAGAAATTTGATGGCGTAGACGGTGAGTGCCAGATCCGAGTTTCCCTTGCCCCAATAGGAAAATCCACCATCGGGAGAGCGGTAGGAGAGGAGGCGCTCGTAGCCCATTCGCGTGTAGCGGCGCGCCTGGGGCAACAGTGGGGATTTTTCGGAGGGAGAGGCTTTCGCGAATTTTAGGAGCAGGACGCTGGGATACGTGGAGGAGATGGTTTGCTCGCCGCAGCCGTAGGGGCGCTCCAAGATGGCTTCGATGCTTTCGAGAACATGGGCGGTGAGATTCGGATAGATCTTAAGACTCGTTTGGAGGGCGCCGGAGATGGCGGAATCGGGGACCTGGAGGTCCACGGAGACGGTATCGCCGAAAATCTGGCTGGCGCTGGTGGTTTTTTCTTCGCCGTTGGGGCGAACGGTGACGGAGCGGGAGATAGCGTCGCTGGCATCGGCGCCGATGGCGCGGACTTCCTGTTTGCCTTCCTTGACGGTTTCGACGGCTTTGAAGCGGAAGATATCGCGCGCGGAATCTTGCCGAGCGATGGTGGTTTTTAGTGCGGCGGGACTCTGGAGCGCGAACCACGAGGAAGGTTTCATTTCGACATTCACTTGAAGAGGGCGATGGAGGTAGTTGCGGAGAACGACGGGGAGAGCGATCTCGTCGCCGATGGTGAGGAAGTGCGGGGGATCGTGCTCGACGAAGAAGGGTTGAAAGGCGCGGATGGATTTTTCGGAGGAGCCGAGTTCGCCGTTGATGGTGGAGGCGACGGCGGAGAGTTTCCATGTGGTGATGTTGTCGGCGAGAGGGAATTTGAGCTGGGCGCGGCCTTTGTCGTCGGTGAGGAGTTCGGGGCGCCAGAGGAGGGTTTCGGGGAAATATTCGCGGAGGCGGGGAGTGGCGAGTTGAAGCTGAGTTTGAGGCTGAAGCGGAAGCGAGGCGACGCCGGGCTTGATGGCAACCACCGAGCTCATCGAATTCGTCGTCTGCAACAGGACGGGCGCGGCCTCGACTTCGACGGTTTCCGTAACAGCGCCGACCGTGAGCGTGGCGTCGAGTTTCGTCACGTTGGAGGAACGGACCGGGACATTGGTGATGGAGTACGAGCGAAAACCGGTTGCGGAAAATTGGACTACGTACAGGCCGGCGGGAAGATTGCGAAGGAGATAGTCGCCGTACTCACGAGTTTTTGACGTGAAGATGGCAGCGGTCGCGGAGTTCTTGGCGCTGATTTCCGCGCCGGCAATGGAGGCCCCGGTTGGGTCGGTGACGGTGCCAGAAATGGCGCCGCTAGAACCTTGCAGGACGGCGGAATTGCCGATGGGGACTGGAGAGTTGTCTTTGCTGCTTTGTTCGACGACGCCGCGGGAAAAGGAGGCGACGTCGAAGTCATCGGAAGTGCCTGCAAGGCCATCTTCGCCGGCGCTGCGGATGTGAACCCAGTTGATTTGCTGAGTGACAGGGACAACGCTCGTGCGCTGCTTTTCTTTTTGCGTGTGGTGTTCGTAGGTTTCGACGGCGAGGTCATCGGAGAAGCGGGTTTCTCGCTTGAACGTGGCGTAGTAGGGATGACCCCAAGGGTCGCGAAGCGCGTCCCAATGGATTCCAGCGCGGCCCAGGGCATCCTTTAGCTCATCGAGGCTTTCCGGAAAAGACTGCGTTTTTTTGAAATTGGCGAAGAGGGCTTCATCGATTTGGGCGCTTGTTTCTGAGAAATAGTCGATGCCGATGGTAACGAGGGGGAAGTCATCGTCGGAGGTAAAAGATTTGGAAGTGAAACGGCCGTCGGGGCCAGCGCTGGTGACGGTGATCGTGAATTGGGCACCGCTTACGCCGAAGGATAGCTGGTAAGCGTGTTCCCAAGGGTCTCTGAGCGAATCGAAATCGATGCCGAGGCGGGTGAGTTCGGTTTTGAGAGTTAGTTCATCGCGGATGTAGGCGCTGGTGCGGGCGTGGTATTCGTGGACGGCACGCTGGATGGCGTCGGAATAAGGTTTGAAGTAGGGCCAGGACATTTTGGCGACGACAAAGTCATCGGCGGTGCCCGGAAGTTTGTCGGGGCCGGCGCTGAAGATTTCGAGAACGTCGGATTCGCGAGTGACGGTGAAGGTGGCGCGGTAGGGCATGCCCCAGGGATCTTTTGCGTCACGCCAGGAGGAGCCGGCGGCGGAGACGTAATTTTCCAGGGTGGCTTCGGTCTTGGGATATTCGCCCTTTTGCGCGTAACGCTTTTCGAGGGCGGTGCGAATCGGGACGATTTGTGGATTGATTTCGGATTCGAAAAGTTTGGGCAGGTCATTCTGGGAGGAAATGCTGGCGAACGTATTGGGGCCGAGCGGGTTGCTCTGAAGAAGAATTTCGGCAACGAGTTCGAGGCCGTCGGGAAGAGGTTTGGTGAGGTCGAGTTTGTCGAGGTCGGTTTGGCGAAGGCCGCCAATATTGGGGGCGTCCCAGTCCTGGCGGAAATTGTAGAAGCCGCCCTCGGCGCCAAATTCACTGTCAGTGCGCTGGCGTTCTTCGACGGCTTGATCGACGACGACGAGGCCGAGAGCGCTTTTGGCGGGAGAGCCGTCGGGGCTGGTGACTTGCAAGGTGGCGGCGGCCTCATCACCGGGGCGGTAGACGGATTTGGCGAGTTTCACTTCGACTTGCAGCTCGTGATTCTTAGGGAACGAGACCGTATGCGAGCCCGAGCCGGAAGAGGCGTAATAGTCGTCGCGGGGCTTGCGGCCGAAGGTGTAGGCAAGAATGGTGATTTCGTTTTCAAATTTTTCGGTGGAGTCGAAAGTGACTTCAGCCGAGTTGTGGCGGACGTAAACCTGTTTTGAGGCGATGACCTGGAAGTCGTGGACGGCATCGACGACGACGGATTGGTCTGGCTGGGAGGTGGTGAGGCGGACCTGGACGGGTTCGCCGGGCTTGTAGAGGGTTTTATCAGTGGCGACGCGGATTCCGGGGCTGTCGGAGGACCACATGGATTCGATGTGATGGCCGACCTCGCCCTTGTTGTCTTTGGCGTGAAAGCTTAAATCAAAATTGTGGGAGCCGTTGTTGCTGGACGTAGTTGGGCTGGGCACATTGAGGCCAGCTACCTTGGCTACCCCGTAATGATTGGTGTGGACGCGGCGGAGGAACTGCTCGACGGGCTCGCTCGGGCTTGGATTGTTCGCGGATGGCTCGCCGCCAGCCCAATAGATTTCGACGTCGCAGGACGCGGGCGAACCATCGGCATAACTGGTGGAAAGATAGAACTCAAGAGGAAGGCCGCTGGGTTGAGAGCCGCCTGAGCTGATGACGTAGACGTGGATGGGGTCCTTGGTGACGCGTACATCGAAGCGGCGCTGTTCGGTGCGGCCGGTGGAAGAATCGGTGAAGTAGGCGGCAAGTCTCAGGTCGTGAAAGCGGGAGTAATCTTCGCCGGCGAGTGCGTCATGGTCATCTGACAAATCGACTTTGGCGATGTAGCGGCCGTGGTCATCGGTATCGCCCTCGTAGGTGTCGCCTTCTTCGGTGTCCCACTTTTGTTCGCGGTAATTCCATTGGCGCTGGGTCTCGCGGACGATGCGAACATGGCCGTGTTTGACGGGTTCTCCGAAGAGATAGTCGGCGTGAATTTCGATGGAGGCGTTTTGATCGGGAAGATAGAAGGGGCGATCGGGCTTGGCGGTTACGGTGAAGGTTGGAAGTTCGTAGCGGCTGATTTTGACGGTGGCGTTTGCGCCGGAGTCTTCATAGCGGCCTTCGCCGAAGGTGGCTTGAATGCGATAGGTGCCGAGGCGCAGGTTATCGGGGATTTGCCAATCGGCGGAGGCGATGCCGAAGGTGGAAGTTTGGAGTTGTGCGCGATAGACGAGAGTTTCCTCGGGGTCGAGAAGCTTCAGGGTGACGGGCTCGCCGGCGATGGCTTTTTTGTTGGTGTCAAAGGCCATCAAGCGCATGTGGAGCGCCTGGCCAGGTTGATAGATGGGCTTGTCGGTGCTGACGGAGACGTTGGAGAAATGGACTACCTGGAAATCATTGTTCGCTTCGGTGGAAAAGTCTCCGAGCTTTCCAGTCACTGTGACATCGACTCGGCTTGTTTCAACGCTTTGGGGAAGCGTGAAAGGTAGCGTGGCGAAACCGCGGCGGTCGGTGGCCACGGTTTTGGTCAAGAGAGGTTTGTTGTCTTCGGATTCAAGATCGAAGGATGCCTGGACGGCGACGCCGGAAACGGGACGGCCGGTGACGGGATGAATGGCGCGCACACGGATGGCGTAGTGGCCGGATTCTCTGACGAATTCCGGAGCGGCGACATGGAGCTCGAAGATGCCCGGAGTTGCCTCACCTACGGAGAGAATGCCAGCGAGGGGCGAGGACAGGGAATTAGGGGACGTGGCCAGGGTGATGGTGTAGCGTAAACGAAACCACAAGAGATTTTTGCCGTCGAACCTTTCGGTTAGAGCGGAAGCAAGCGAGAGAGTGGCTTTGAGTTTCGTTAGGCCGGGAGGAAGCGAGGCGTCTTGTTCAGAATGGCCGCGCACTTTGCCGGATGGGTCCACCAGTTCGAGAAGGACATGCGCCGAGAGCGTATCGCGCGTTTGGTTTTCGATAGGGAGATCGATGGCGGCGTCAGCAGAAGCGAATTGGATGCGAGCGGAGTCCTCCTTCACGCGCAGGACGGTCTGCGCCTGGGACGCTGACAGGAAAAGAAGAGTCAGAACGACGGCTTTAAAGATACAACTGGATCGGTAACGCATCGCCCCCACCCCAGGTTACGAATGCGATACTAACATCGGCTGATAGTAGGTTGCGGCGAAGGACCGAAAAGGTTGCACGGGCAGCAACTCTGGGCCGGCGAGGACGCGGGGGCTCGCGGTCGGGGCGCTGGCTAGAGCTTGCGCAGAGGAGCGGGAAGGATGCCGGCGAGCGAAAATTTGCCGGGGCCGGCGAGTAGGAGACCGAGAGCGAGGAGTAACTCGGTGAGGGCGTATTCCATGCCCTGGTTGGCGATGTTGTAGCCGTGGGGAAGGTGAACCATGAAAACGGCGCCGCACATCACGATGATGACGCAGACGCAACCGACGCGAAGCAGCGCGCCGAGAAGGATGGCGAGGCCACCGGCGAATTGGGCGAGGCCAACTAGATAGCCGACGATGTCCGGGGCTTTCATAAAGGCGGCAAAGTTGTGAGGGCCGGGGCCGCCGAACGCGCCGAAGAGGATGGCGGCGCCGTGGTAGATGAAGGGGAGGGAGCAGGCGACGCGCATTATGAGGAGTTCGAGGTTGAGTTCGCGCGTGGGGCTGGATGTCAGATAGTTGCTTGTGCTCATGTGATCCTCCCGTTCGTAGGAAGGAGATTGTGTATCAAAAGGAAGGAAAAAAAGCTAAGAGAAATTTCTAGTACCGGGAGCCGGTGCTGCCACGCGCCGGACGCCAGTGCAGGGGTGAACCTAAAGAGTCTCGTGCACTCGCGCCGTGGCCAACTCCAAAAACAGGAAGCCGTTCAAGATACCTGTTACAGGTCCGCCCACAACTTTCACCTCGCTCGTAAAGCGCACGGGAAAAACTTTATCGGCTGTTCGACCAAGCCGGTCGTAGTTCTGCTTGAGGGTTTCGCTCGTCGGTTTGAAAGCGCCGCACCAGAATGAGACCTGACCGTTCGCAGTGATTATTTGAGGTTGGATAGTGCCCAAACCTCTAGAAGAAGAGCTTGGAGGTGTAAGGTAGCCCGAGAGCGATGTTCCGTCGGACAGTCTGAAGCTGGCCTTCACAATGACCATGCCGTCGGCTGGATTGACTTGGCCAGCCACTAGCAGTGGCCGAACTGTCGCCTCGTCTTGTCCTTCTGCGCCTTCTTCGTCCAACGCAAATTCCCAAACCGGATACTGATCCAAATCCCGTGCTGTCAGTTCGTAGACTTGCTTGCGAATGCGCATCCCTAGCCTCGAATCGGCTACCGAAAATCTAAGCCGCGCACATCGATACCATAGCGGAGATTGGAAGCCAACAAAGAAAAAGGGCGTCCTGGCTTGCGCCGGGGACGCCCTTTGGATTGAGGTTGTGGGCGAGCTGGTGAAGCCGCCAAGAACCTGCGATCATGCTCGCAGGGGCGCAGCATGCTGCGCCCCTACAAGGGATTTTAGTACATGCCGCCCATGCCGCCGGCTCCGGGGGCTCCACCGCCGCCAGCTGCTGCAGCCTTTTCTTCCTTGATTTCAGCAACGAGGGCTTCGGTCGTGAGCATGAGGCTCGCGATCGAGGCAGCGTTCTGAAGGGCAAGGCGGGTGACTTTGGCTGGGTCGATGACGCCCATCTTGACCATGTCGCCGTATTCGCCGGTGTCCGCGTTGAAGCCGAAGTTTTCGTCCTTCGAGTCGCGGATCTTGCCGATTACGACAGCGCCTTCGAAGCCGGCGTTGAGCGCGATCTGGCGGGAAGGCTCTTCGAGAGCTCGCTTCACGATGCCGAGGCCAACAGCTTCGTCATCATGGAGCTTGATCTTCTCGATGGCCGCGATGCAACGGAGCAACGCCGTGCCGCCGCCGGGAACGATACCTTCCTCGACAGCCGCGCGGGTGGCGTGCATAGCGTCTTCGACGCGGGCCTTCTTTTCCTTCAGTTCGGTCTCGGTGGCCGCGCCGACTTTAATGACGGCAACGCCGCCGACGAGCTTGGCAAGGCGCTCCTGGAGCTTTTCCTTGTCATAGTCGCTGGTGGTGTTTTCGACCTGGGAGCGAATCTGCTTCACACGGCCTTCGATGTCCGCGGACTTTCCGGCTCCTTCGATGATCGTGGAGTTGTCCTTGTCGATGGTGATTTTCTTGGCGCGGCCGAGGTCCTCGAGCTTCACGTTTTCGAGCTTGATGCCGAGGTCTTCGGTGATGGCCTTGCCGCCGGTGAGGGTGGCGATATCTTCGAGCATCGCTTTGCGGCGGTCGCCAAAGCCAGGAGCCTTGACAGCAGCGCACTGCAGCGTGCCGCGGAGCTTGTTGACGACCAGGGTCGCCAGCGCTTCGCCTTCGATGTCCTCAGCGATGATCAAGAGGGGCTTGCCCATCTTGGCGGTCTGCTCGAGCAACGGGAGCAGGTCCTTCATCGAGGAGATTTTCTTTTCGTGGATGAGGATGCGAACGTCCTCGAGTACGCATTCCATGCGCTCGGGGTCGGTGATGAAGTAGGGCGAAAGGTAGCCGCGGTCAAACTGCATACCTTCGACCACTTCGAGGGTGGTTTCCATCGTGCGGGATTCCTCGACGGTGATGACGCCATCCTTGCCGACCTTCTTCATGGCCTCGGCGATGATGCCGCCGATTTGCTTGTCGTTGTTGGCGGAAATCGTGCCAACCTGGGCGATCATGTCGCCCTTGACGTCCTTGTGGAGCTTTTTGATTTCTTCGACGGCTACTTCGACGGCCTTTTCGATGCCACGCTTGAGAGCGGTGGGGCTGGCGCCTGCGGCGACAGTCTTGACACCCTCGCGGAAGATCGCCTGAGCGAGCACGGTGGCGGTGGTGGTGCCGTCGCCGGCAACGTCGGACGTCTTGGAGGCGACTTCACGAACCATCTGCGCGCCCATGTTCTCGAGCGGGTCTTGCAGTTCGATTTCCTTTGCTACGGTCACGCCGTCCTTGGTGATGATCGGCGCGCCGAACTTCTTTTCGATCACGGCATTGCGGCCCTTGGGGCCGAGGGTGATCTTTACTGCGTCGGCGAGAGCGTTCACACCGCGTAGAATCGCTTGGCGGGACGCTTCACCTGTTACAATCTGCTTGGCCATGCTGGTATTTCCTCCTGATGTTCTTTCTGTCTGCGCACTGCGAAATTTTTGAGCTTGGTACCTTTACATCGACGGGCGGGGCAAGCCCCGCCCCTACACCGGTCTCAAGACCGGCCACTCCATTTACTTCTTGGCGGCTTTGGCTTGGCCGCCGATTTTGGCCAGGATCTCTTCTTCGCGAAGGATGAGGAACTCTTCGTCGTCGAGTTTGATTTCCGTGCCGCTGTACTTGCCGAAGAGGACGCGGTCGCCTGGTTTCACGTCGAGAGGGATCAATTCACCCTTTTCGCGCTTGCCTGCGCCGACTGCGATGATTTCGCCCTCCATGGGCTTTTCTTTTGCGGAGTCAGGGATGATGATGCCTCCCTTGACGGTTTCCTTCTCTTCAATGCGCTTCACGATTACGCGGTCGTGGAGCGGAGTTAGATTCACTGCCATCTTGGAAAAACCTCCGTAGGTGATCTGATCGGATTGAACTGAGGCTGGGGGTGTAGAAGGGGATTAGCACTCCTCACAGCCGACTGCTAATATAGCAGAAAAAGAGTGCATGTCAAGCATTTGTCGGACGGTTGGGTGGATTTCTGGACTGGTTCCCGTCTTCGGGCTTGTAGATAACTTCTTTATTTACTTTTACTTAAAAGGTGCAAGAAAAATACGACAGTTGGCGATTGTCGTGCCGCTTTTCCGGGGATAGAATCGCGGCGAGGTTGAGCGTTGCACTATTCGATTTATCTGCGGCTGATTGTGCTGACGGCGGGGACGCTGCTGCCGTTTTTTTGGATTGTGGTGATTCTCGGGCATCGGCGACAGAGGAACTTCGAGCGCGTTTTCTTTTTTTTGTGTTTGGCGCTGGTTTTCTTTTTCGGCGGGTCGCTGCTGGCCCTGAATGGGCAGTTGTACTACTCAACGATTCCGCCATCACTTGCGATTTTCTGCTGGGTCGTAGTGTGCCTGGGCTTGTGGTTCCTGCCTTCGTTGCTGGTGCACCTGCAAGTCGAGTATGCGCAAATCCGTGAACTGATTCTTCCGGGCATGCGGAAACGGATCTGGCTGGCGGCGGCTTATCTGCCAGCAATTCTGTTGCTGCCGCGTTTGCTGGAGGCTTTGCGGCTGCGCGCCGGGTTCGACTTCGTTACGCCGAGCAGCTTGCTTGGAACTGCCTTCCCGGTTTGGCTCGTAGCTTCGCTGGCGACTTGCGCCGTGTGGCAGTGGCGGTTTGCAAAAGTCGCGCCGGATGCGAGGCAAAAGACGTTTCACCGGTCGGTAGAGTACAGCCTGGGGCTTTTGGCGTTTGCCACCGCCTCGATTCATGCCTTCATGGAGAGGTTCGGAGGAGTCGGCGCGGGAGATTCGCGTGTGACGCTCTACGTTTCAGCCGCGGCGTTGATTGCCATGCTGCCGCTGGTTGCGCTCGTTCGGAATGTGCAGAAATTCAATTTTTTGCAGATTGGGCGACAGCGGAATCTCATTTATGCGGTGTTCGCGACTTTCGTAGCCCTACTTTATCTCAGCCTTGTGCGCCGCGCGAGCTTGTGGATGGAGCCTTATCTGCCACCGGAGGCGACGGCGGCTATTCTGCTGTTTCTTCCCGTGGTGTTCTTCGAGCCGTTGCAGCGATTGATGCGAACGGTGCTGCGGCGGACTGCGCAGTTGGAAATGGGCCGGGTAAAGATGTTGATCGGGGAGATACAACAGGAAGCCCGACACGGGAATTTTGGGAAGCTGAAACAATTTATCGAGCATAGAGTCCAGGACACATTTGAACTTTCCAACGCGGAACTCAGCCCCGTTGAACGGCCGCCCGAGATGATTCTGGAGTTGCGACGACTCTCGAGAGAGCACGGAGGAACGGGAGAGGTCTCGTTTGGGGAGCCGAAGTGCCTCCTCCAGGTTTTGAGCACTGAGCGGCCGCGCCAGATGGCTTCGTTTATCGGCAATGTGGTTGCGACGTTGACGGTGCGACCGCATGGGTCGGGAATTTCTGGCGAAACATATGCGGCGCTGGAGTTTTTGTGCGAGCAGTTGCCGGGGGCGCTGGAATTGTGCCGGCTGATTGAGGAGAAGTTGCGGTTGGAGAGGGAATTGGCGGAGCGCGAGCGGTTGGCGGTGCTGGGGCAGATGGCGGCTAGCATTTCGCACAATTTGAAGAATCCGCTGGGGTCGATCAAGACGATTTTGCAGGTGCAATTGGAGAGCGAGGAATTGCCGGAGTCGATTCGCGCGGAAACGAAGATGGTGTTGGAAGAGATTGGAAGATTGTCGTCGAAGCTGAACCAGTTGCTGCAGTTTAGCCGGCCGGCGATTCGCGGGGGAGTTGTGGCGGCGGTCTGTGACGCACGCGAGGTGGCGGAGGAGGTTAGCGGAGTTTTGCGGCATGAGGCAGAGCGGCGGGGAGTGGCGCTTGAGGTGGAGGTTGAGGGCGGCGGGGCGAAGTTGGCGGCGAGTGCGGAGGCGGTGAGCGAGATTTTGTCGAATCTGGTGGTGAATGCGTTGGAAGCGACGGCGCGCGGCGGGCGCGTGGCCGTGAGCGGCTCGGCGAACGGGGAGGGATTTTTGTTTGCTGTGGAAGACGATGGGCCGGGCGTGGCGGAGGGTGCGCGCGAGAAAATCTTGCAGCCGTTTTTTACGACGAAAACGCAGGGGACTGGGCTGGGATTGGCGATTGTGGCGAGGCGAGTGGCGGAGTTTGGGGGAAAACTGGATTGGGAAAGCCCGGTCAAGGACGGCAGGGGGACTCGGTTTCGAGTGAACCTGCCGATGAAAGGTTGAATCCCGCGGTCGCGGATCGGGTTTGTTTTAACACAGAGGTCACAGAGGACGCAGAGAAGACAGAAGACGCAAAGGAACAGAGAGCACGGAGAGTTGGATGAAGACAATATTGATTGTGGATGATGAACCGGCGGCGCGATATGGATTGAAGAGGGCGCTGGAGGCGAAGTATCGCGTGGCGGAGGCGGATTCGGCGGAGGCGGCGCGCGGGGCGTTGGAGACGGAGCGGCCGGATCTTGTATTGCTGGATGTGGTGCTGCCGGGGCAGAGCGGGCTGGAGTTTTTGCGGTGGATGCGCGAGCAGGGAAGCGACTTGCCGGTGTTGATGGTGTCGGCGCTGGATACGGCGAAGACGGCGGTGGAGGCGTTGCAGCTCGGCGCGGCGGACTATTTGGTGAAGGGATTTGAGTTGGAGGAGTTGCGGCAGCGCGTGGCGAATCTATTGAAGCTCGCGACTCTGGAAAAAGAAAACGATTCGTTGCGGCGGCGCATGGCGACCGAGGGGCAGTTTGGGCAGATGATCGGGCGGACCGCGGAAATGCGGCGGGCGTTTGAGATCGCGGATCGCGTGGCTGCGGCGGATTCGACGGTGCTGATTCTGGGCGAGAGCGGGACGGGGAAGGATTTGATGGCGCAGGAGATTCATGCGCGGTCGCCGCGGGCGGGGAAGGCATATGTGGCGGTGAATTGCGCGGCTTTGCCGGAGACTTTGATCGAGTCGGAATTGTTTGGGTATGAGCGCGGGGCGTTTACGGGGGCGGCGCAGCAGAAGAAAGGGAAGTTTGAGATGGCGTCGGGGGGCACTTTGTTTTTGGATGAGATTGGAGATATGAATCCGGTGACGCAGGCAAAAGTTTTGCGGGCGCTGGAGAATCGGACGATCGAGCGGCTGGGCGGGACGCAACCGATTGCGGTGGATGTGCGGGTGATTAGCGCGACGCACAGAAATTTGGGGGCGGAGATTCGGGCAGGGAAATTCCGGGAAGATCTGTTTTACAGGTTGCGGGTGGTGACGATTGAGTTGCCGCCGTTGCGGGCGCATAAGGCGGATATTCCGGTGCTGGCGGAGGCGTTTTTGGAGATGCACGTGGCTCGAATGCGCGGCGGGGCGGGAGGGGCTGAAACAAAAGCGGGAGGGGCAAGCCCCTCCCCTACAAAGCGGGTTACGCGCGAGGCGATGGGGGCGATTGAGCGGTACGACTGGCCGGGGAATGTGCGGGAGTTGAAGAATGCCTTGGAGCGAAGTTTGGTTTTGTGCCGAGGAGAGGAGATTGGCGTCGAGGATTTGCCGCGGGAAGTGGTGAGCGGGGAAGCGGGGCCTCACAAGAATTCTGATGGTGGCGGGGAGAATGGATTTGGCGAGAAAGATTTTCGCGAGGCGAAGCGGAAGTTTGAAGTGGCGTATTTGACGAAGCAGTTGACGGAGCATCGGTGGAACGTTTCGCGGACGGCGGCGACGATTGGTTTGCACCGGCAGAGTTTGCAGGAAAAATTGAGAGAGTTGGGGATTCGGCGGCCGGGAAGGGGATTGGTAGACGAAGAATAAAAGATTTTACACAGAGATCGCAGAGGACACAGAGTTCACAGAGAAGAAAGTGACTGGTGACTGGTGACTGGTGAAAGAGCGGAAGATGGTGCCTTGCGGATCGCTGGCTATGTGCTGGCGGGGGGTGGGAGCACGCGGTTTGGGCGGGACAAGGCGCTGGCCGAGCTTGGCGGAAAGCCGATGCTCGCGCGAATGTTGGCGCTGGTGGACGATGCGGTATCTAGCGAAACGTCGGCGCGCACGGCCGTGCTGATCGGATCGGCGGAAAAGTACGGCACAATTTGGACGCAGTGCGTCGAAGACCGGTGGCCAGGAGAAGGACCGCTGGGCGGAATCGTGACTGCACTTTTGCAAACGCGAGAGACGAAACTACTGTGCGATTGGAATTTGATTGTGAGCTGCGACATGCCGTTTCTGACGGCGGACTGGCTGAGATTTCTTGGGGAGCGAGCGGCAGAGAGCGCCGCGCAAGTCGTCGTTCCGCACTCGGCGCATGGGCCGGAGCCGCTGTGTGCGTGCTGGCGGACGGACGCGGCGGAGATGCTACAAGTTGCATTCGAACGGGGCGTGCGCAAAGTGACGCAAGGGATATCCCTACTGAGCGCGGAAGTTCTTGACGCGCGGGACTGGAAACGATTTGATAGCGCAGGGCGATTGTTCTGGAACATGAATACGGCGGCGGATTACGAAGAAGCGCGGCGGATTGTGGAAGCAGAACATGGGTAAGGGACGCAACGAATGAAGGACGCAAACGATATCAGCCGCGGCGTGGCGGCCATGGAGACAGGCGGAGCGCGAGGTCCGGCCGGTGCGCCAGGTACCCAGCCACTAGGCGGGGCAGGATCGCAAGCGGAAAACTTTTTTGAGTTTCGGGATGTAAATAAATCGTTCGACGACAACTATGTTCTAAAAAACGTGAGCTTCCGAGTGAAGCGCGGCGAAACTTGCGTGATCATGGGCCGCAGCGGCGTGGGAAAGTCGGTTTCGTTGAAGCACATTATGGGATTCATGAAGGCGGATTCGGGGCGCATTTTTGTGGATGGGCAGGACGTGACAGATTTCACGGAGCAGCAATTTGAAGAAGTGCGGCGCAAAGTGACGATGGTGTTTCAATCGGGCGCGCTTTTCGATTCGCTGACGGTTGCGGAAAATATTGCGTTTCCGCTGGAAAAACAGCCGGGCCTGGAAGACGAAGACATCGACGCGTACGTGAATAAACTGGCAAAAATGTTGGAAGTCGAAGAGGTCCTCGATAAGCTGCCGAGCGAATTGTCGACCGGGATGAAGCGCGCGGTAGCCATGGCACGCGCGTTCGCGCAAAATCCCGACGCGATTTTATTTGACGAGCCGACCACCATGGTCGACCCCATCATGGCTGGGCACATGGGCGACCTCATCCTGCGGCTTAAGGATGCCTTTCACCGCACCTCGATCGTGGTTACGCACGACACGCATCTCGCCAAGAAACTCGCCGACACTGTGGTGTTCCTGCAAGAGGGCCGCGTCGGATTTTTCGGGCCTTGGGATAATTTCGAAAACTCGAAGGATCCATTTCTGCACAACTTCCGCATGCAGGATGCCCTGATTCCCGCGTTGGACGTGACTCTGTGACCCAGGCCGCGGGCTCTTCCGCCGATCCCATCAAACAGTTGCCGAAGGCCATGGGGTTTTGGGACGTATTGCTCTTCAACATCGCTACGGTTCTGGGACCACGTTGGGTTGCCGCCGCGGCGCACAACGGTACGTCCTCCATCAGCCTGTGGGTAATAGCGGCAGTCTTGTTTTTCATCCCCTCCGCGCTCGTGATCAACGAACTTTCGTCACGTTTTCCGGAAGAGGGCGGCTTATACGTTTGGACGAAGGAAGCCTTCGGCGACTTTCACGGGTTTGTGGCGGGGTGGAACTACTGGGCGTACACGGTTTTTTATTTTCCGGGATTGCTGCTCGCAAGCGCGGCGATGAGCGCGTACATCGTTGGTGAAAACGGCGCATCTCTTTCGCAAGATCGCACCTTTCTGCTCTGGGTTTCCCTAGGACTGCTTGCCGTGGCCGTCGGGCTGAACATCATTGGATTGAACATTGGCAAGTGGCTGCAGAATGCGGGCGGCGTGGCGACGTACCTGCCGCTGATGACGCTTGTCGTGGTGGCTGCAATTATCGCGCTGCGGCACGGCGCGGTGACTCATTTCACGCGCCAGAACATTCTGCCGACGTGGAATTGGGACACGGTAAATTTTTGGTCGCAGATTGCATTCGCGTTCAGCGGCTTGGAGCTGGTTTCGGCCATGAGCCAGGAAGTTCGCAACCCGCGGCGCACACTGCCGCGTGCGCTGTACGCCGCCGCCGTGCTAATCGCCGCGATGTACATCCTCGCGACGATGTCCGTGCTGGTGCTCGTGCAGGCTGGAGAAGTTTCGGCGACGAGCGGTGTGTTTCACGCCATAACGGTTGGCTCGATTGCGCTGCGCATCGGGTTTTTAGGAATCGTAGCGGCGATCGTCGTCACCGTCGGAAATGCGGGCGGCGTCGGCAGCACCGTTGCTGGAGTCGCTCGCGTGCCGTTTGTTGTGGGGATCGACCGCTACTTACCCCAGGCGTTCGGGAAGATTCATCCACGGTGGAAGACACCTTACGTGGCGATTCTCGTGCAAGCCGTCGTGTCCTGCGCGATTCTCCTCGGCAGCCAGATCAATGAGACGACGCGCGGCGCTTACCAGTTTCTTGTAGACGCGACGATCATTCTTTATTTCATTCCGTTTCTTTATATGTTTGCGGCGGCCATCCGGCTTTATTCGCGAAAGGACCGCGCGGAAAATCCTGAAGCCATTCTGATTCCCGGCGGCAAGCTGGGAGTGTGGGCCATTTCCGGCACCGGTTTTCTGGTTGTTCTGATCGGCATTTTCGTCTCGCTGGTTCCGCCAGGCGAATCGGCGAACAAACTGGGGTTTGAGTTGAAACTGGTAGGTGGGACCGTCGCGACGATCGTCATTGGCCTCATGCTCTATTGGCGCGGTGCGCGCGCCAAGGCGCGGGAAGCGGTGGGTTGAAGCGAATTTGGAATTTTGCGATCTGCCATTCCCAGGACGACGGTGCGTTGCTTTTAGAAACCTTCGGCTATTAGCTTTTCGAGGCTGAGATCTGACATTGGCGCTGTGGGAGTTTCGTTGCGAGCTTCGAGATAGCGCTCGACGTATTTTCCCAAAACATCGCCTTCCAGATTTACGGCGTCGCCCGGTTTGCGGTCGCGAAGATTGGTGTGCTCGTAGGTGTAAGGAATTACGGCGATTTCGGCGATGCGGGCGCGCTTATTCCATTGCGCGACAGTTAGGCTAATGCCGTCAATGGTGATCGAGCCTTTCGGCACGATGTAGCGCGCGAAGTCCTCGGGGACTTCCATGCCAAACCACCAGTTGTCGCTTTCTGGACTTTCCCGATCGAGATGGGTGATGCGGCCGGTGCCATCGACGTGTCCGAGTACAAAGTGGCCGCCAAGTTCCTTTCCGGCGATGAGAGGCTGCTCGAGATTGACTTGCGAGCCTTTTTTCAACCCGCCGCTCTTTGCGCCGAAGGAAGTTTTTTGGATGGTTTCGCCGGAGAGATCGGCGGAAAAGCTTTCTTTCCCAATGGCGACGACCGTGAGGCAGCAACCGTTGACGGCGATGCTGCTGGAAACCGCGAGTCCCGACGCGAGGCCAGGGGCATGAATGGTGATGCGTCCTCCCCCGGGCTGGATCTCAAGGGCCTCGATGGTTCCGAAATGCTCGATGATTCCAGTAAACAAGGTTGCTGGTTCTCCTTAAATAAGATGGGCCAATGGGCTTTTCGATTTCAGTTTACAGCATTTCGCGGCGGGGGCAGAAAGCACTAGACTGGAGTGGAACGCTCAACGTAAAGCGATCGAGGTCGCACCATGAAGGCCTGCCTGCTTAATGCTCCTGCTCGCATTGAAACGAATCCGCTCCAATTCACAGATGTGCCTGCGCCGCATCCGGCGAAAGGCGAACTGTTGATCCGCGTGCGCGCCTGCGGCGTGTGCCGCACGGATTTGCACGTGATTGAAGGCGAATTGACGCCGCGAAAATCGCCAGTGATTCCGGGGCACCAAGTCGTTGGCATCGTCGAGAAGCTTGGCGAGGGCGCGCACCGTTTTGCCATCGGCGCGCGTGTTGGCGTTGCGTGGCTGCACCACACGGACGGAACGTGCGTGTACTGCCGCATGGGAGAGGAGAATCTCTGCGACAACCCGACGTTTACCGGCTACAGCGTCGATGGCGGCTACGCGGAATACGTCGTCGCTCCCGAAGATTTTGTTTACACGATTCCCGAGGGGTTTGCCGACGAACAAGCCGCGCCGCTGCTCTGCGCGGGAATTATTGGATTTCGCTGCTTGCGGCTTTCGGGGATTAAGCCCGGCGGACGGCTGGGATTTTATGGATTTGGGGCGGCGGCGCACGTGGCGATTCAAGTGGCGCGGTATTGGAATGTGACGGTTTACGCATCAACGCGAGATGCGCTTCACCAGAAGCTGGCGCTGGAGCTTGGCGCGGCGTGGGCGGGCGGAACGCTCGATGCGCCGCCGGAAAAGCTGGATGCCGCAATTGTGTTCGCACCCGCCGGAGAAATTGTTCCCGCAGCGCTGGCGGCGCTGCGTAAAGGCGGTGTGCTTGTGCTCGGCGGAATTCACATGAGCCCGATTCCGTCGTTCAGTTACGACTTGCTGTATCAGGAGCGGATGATTCGCAGCGTGGCGAATAACACGCGGAAGGACGGCGAGGATTTTCTGGGCGTTGCGGCGGAGATTCCGATCCGCATGCATACAGAGATTTTTCCGCTGAGCGAAGCCAACTGTGCGTTGAATGCGTTGAAGAATGATGCGATCGATGGGGCTGCGGTCTTGCACGTCACGGGATAATTGCCTGACTGAACGCAGCGCCGCGATTGTCACGATCGTGCCGAGTAGGGGCGCGGCAGATAAGCTTCGAGGGCGATGTCCGGGCCGAAGGGTTGCGTGCGGACTCTCTGCAGCGGCGGGAGTTTGAGATTTGGCGCGATGGCAAGGGGGACGCGGGCTTCTCCGGAAATTGTGGGCGCGTAGAAGAGAAAAAGCTTTTGTACGATTCCTGCGAGCAGGGCGGCGCCATTGAGCGTTGGGCCGGCTTCGAGGAGGACGCTGAGGATATCGCGGCGGCCAAGTTCGGCGAGGACCGCGTTCAGATTGATGCGGCGAGCGCGCGAACTCATGCGGACAACCTCCACGCCTGCCTTTTGCAGTGCTCGCGCCTTGCGAGAATTTGCTGGTTCGCTGGTGAAGACAAGCACGTCGTCGTCCGCGGTTTTGACGAGGCGCGATTTCAGCGGGAGAGAAAGCTTGCTGTCCAGAACCACGCGTAGTAGGCGCCGTCTTCGCGGCAAGCCGCTGCGATCGGTTAGAAATGGATCATCGCTGAGGACTGTGCCAATACCGGTGAGAAGCGCGTCCGACGCGTGACGCATGCGGTGAACTTCGGCGCGGGATTCCTCGGAGCTGATCCAGTTTGTGCGCTTGGAGGGATGCGATGGCTTGGGAAGCTTGGATTTGCGGCGTTGCCCGGGCAGAGCAAGCTGGCCATCGAGCGTCAGCGCGGATTTCAGCGTGACAAATGGATGCTTCGTGCGGATCCAGTGAGCGAACGCTTCATTCAGATGGCGAGCTTCGTCTTCTCCCGCACCCGTGAAGACTTCGATTCCTGCCGCGCGCAGACGATCGAAGCCGCGGCCGGAGTTGACGGGATTGGGGTCCTCCATCGCGGCAACGACGCGCTGAACGCCAGCGGCGATAATCGCTTCCGTGCAAGGGCCGGTGCGGCCGGTGTGATTGCAGGGCTCGAGCGTGACATACATCGTTGAGCCGCGCGCTTTTTCGCCGGCGGATTTGAGCGCGACAATTTCCGCGTGATCGCGATACTCGTAGAGGTGAAATCCCTGGCCAACGATTTGGCCTTCGCGGACGAGGATGCAGCCGACCATGGGATTGGGACTCGCGAGGCCGGCCCCTTTGCGGGCCAATTCCAGCGCATGTTCCATGAAGCGAGTGGCGTGAGCGTCCATGGTTTCGTCGAAGGGTTAATCGAAAAGAGAGTTCGCGTAGGTTTCCGCGTCGAAGGGCACCATGTCGTTGATCTGCTCGCCGGTGCCGACGAAACGGATGGGCAGGCCGAGTTCGCGGGCGATAGCGACAACGATGCCGCCTTTGGCCGTGCCATCGAGCTTGGTGAGAATGATGCCGGTGACGGTCACCGCGGAAGTGAATTCGCGCGCTTGCGCGAGACCGTTCTGGCCAGTGGTGGCGTCGAGAACGAGTAGCACATCGTGCGGTGCGCCGGGAATAACTTTCGCCGCGGTGCGTTTCATTTTTTCCAGCTCGGCCATAAGATTCGATTTGGTGTGCAGGCGGCCTGCAGTGTCCACGATGACGACGTCCGCGCCTCGCGCTTTGGCGGCAGCCATAGCATCGTAAACGACGGCGGCGGGATCAGCGCCAGACTTCTGTTTGATCACGTCAATGCCGTTGCGCTTGGCCCAGATTTCTAGCTGCTCGACAGCGGCGGCGCGAAAAGTATCGGCGGCGCAGAGCACTACGCTGAGGCCCTCCTGGCGCAGACGATTCGCGAGTTTGCCGATGCTCGTCGTTTTACCAGCGCCGTTCACGCCAACGACGAAGATGACGCGCGGGCCAGAACCGTTTGGCGAGACGACTGGATTTTTCGCGGGTGGCATCGAAGTGCCTGCGGCCGCGCTGCCATCGTTCATAGTCAAAATACGAACGATGTGCGACTTGATCTCGCGCTTGAGCTGCCCGGCGTCGGAGAGCGCATTGCGATCCAGCTTTTCCCGCACGGCATCGAGAATTTCCTTCGTCGGCGTGACGCCAAGATCAGCGGAGAGCAGCGCGGTTTCCAGCTGCTTCAACAGCGCAGGATCAATCTTGCGCTCGCCGAGAAAAAGATTGTCGACTGTCTCGGACAGCGCCGCCTTCGTCTTGCTGACCGAAGCCTTCAGCCGTTCGAGCAGCGACGGCTCGACTTTTTCCGGTTTTCCAAAAAGCGAAATCATGCGATGGAGCGCCGCGCACGCAGCGCAACTTAAAATTGTAACAGAAGGCTTGGATTAGACCGTGACTTCGACGGCGCTGAGGCGGAGCTTGCCGGAATTGATCGAGGACTCGAGAGCGTTGACGACCACGGCGTCGAACTTCGAGCCGGTGAGCGACTTGATGCGGTTCAGCGCAAACTCAATGTCCATCGCCGACTGATACGGCCGATTGGTGGTCATGGCGTCGAGCGTGTCTGCCACGCCGATGATGCGCGCCATCAGCGGAATTTGCTGGCCCTGCAAGCCGTACGGATAACCGCGGCCGTCCATGTGTTCGTGGTGCAGCTCGATACCCGGCAGCATTTCTTTCAGTTGCGAAACGGGGCGCATGATGTTCGCGCCCTTTACGGTGTGTTGCTTCATCAAATCAAATTCTTCGGGGGTTAGAGCGCCAGGCTTTTTCAGGACGCGGTCTTCGACGCCGATTTTGCCGACGTCGTGGAGCAGCGCGGCGACGCGCAACTTGTCCAGTTCTTCCGGCGTGAGGCCAAGCTCGCGGCCGATCAGCGTCGAATACTTCGCCACGCGCCCGGAATGACCGCGCGTGTACGGATCCTTTTCGTCGATGGCCGCGGCGAGCATACGAATGGAGCCGATAAACAGCTCGCGGTTTTCTTCCGCGGCTTCCTTAAGCTTTTCGATGTACTCCTCGATGTCGCTGGCCATCTTGTTGAAGTTCTCGGCAAGCTCGCTGATTTCCGAGGCTCCGCGCACCGGCGAACGTTGATGAAATTCGCCGCGGCTGATAGCGCGCGTGGACGCCGCGAGGCCGCGAATCGGCCCGCTGATGCCCACAGCAAAAAAGTAACCGAAGAGAATGGCCACGAACACGACGACGGTGACGAAAGCCAGAGCCTGGCGGTTCAACTCCGTCATACCTGCGTCGGCGCGCGCATCGTCCAGGCTGCGTTCCGCGACAACCGCCCAATTCACTTCGGGGAACGTGCTGTAGGTTCCAATCATCTCGACGGGATGCTTGGGCCCTTTTTCCGTAAAGCGGATGGTCTCTGTATTGCGGAGTTCCTGCGGCAGCGCCCGGATCTGCTCTACGAGCTTTCCGCTGGCCTCGGCGCCGGGGACAAAATTTTTCGTGTCGGGATGCGCCACAATGTGGCCGGAGTGATCCACCACGAAGACTTTGCGGCCCCGCACGCTAGCGTCCCGGAGGCGATGCAAAATCGGCTCGAGAGAGACAACCGCGGCCAGCATCCCCGTGAAGTTGCCCGTCAAATCCTTAAGCGGCACGGCAAGCACAAAAGCCGGCTCGTTGTTCGGGGCGAGCGCCAGAGGATCGCTGCGAAACTTGACGGTGTGCGTCTCCTCGGATTGCATGCAGTTCTGAAAAGCGCGGAGCAAGGCTTTGGCCACGAACGGATCCTGGTCGGCGCGGAAATTTCCCTGCGAGGCGCTGGTGCCTTTGCCGTTTTTGTCGACGGCGGTCAGATAAAGGAAGGTGTCGCGGTTACTGTCGACAAAATCCTCGAGGAGGCGGGTGACTTTGGGCTCGGAGGCGGGGTCTTCGACATTGTCGATGAGTCCCGTCAGAGTCAGAATTTGGCGTTCGCTATAAAGCTGTTGGGTCTGATTGAACTCGAAGAGCTGAATTTCCTGGGCCAGGGATCGCGTCAAGTCGGACTGCTGGACGCGCTCGTTGTCGCCGAGCTTGTCCTGGGTGAGTTGGAGGACCTGGCGGTGGTAGAGCCCGATGGGCAGGGCGCTGACAAGGAGAAGCGCTCCCAGAACGAGCCACAAAATGCGCACGCGTCCCTTGCGCAGGCGTTGCCACGTCGATAGACCGGGTCCGGGCATCTCAACACTCAATTTTAGGGGATTAGGAGAGGCAGCGGGGTTTGGGCATGCCCGCGCGTCGCGCATGTGCAACTGGAACCTTGGTACTAGTGGTGGACGCTGAGCGTAGCCGAATGGGCAACCATCGGACCTGTCTATACGGTCCTCAGATACTCCTCTGTTTATTCGCGCTTCAAGGGCCGTTCCATGATGCTACGGATGGCCTCCCGAGGGGACTTGCCGTCGTGCAGGATGGCGCTAACTTCTTTGGTTATAGGGAGTTCTACGCCGGCTTCCCGGGCTAGCTCCAGCAGGGCTTTGGCTGTGCCGACGCCTTCGGCGACAGATTTCATGCCTTCCAGGATCTCAGCCAGAGAGCGACCTTTGCCGAGCTCGATGCCCACATGGCGGTTACGACTCAGGGAGCCCGTGCAGGTCAGGACCAGATCGCCCAGGCCGGCGAGGCCGCTGAGAGTTTCTGGGCGTGCGCCCAGAGCTACGGCAAGCCGAGTCATTTCGGCAAGGCCGCGGGTAATCAGCGCCGCCAGAGGATTGGAGCCTAGGCCCAGCCCTTGGCAGGCGCCCGCGGCAATGGCGATGACGTTTTTCATGGCGCCCGCGAGTTCAACGCCGAGCACGTCGTCATTGGTGTAGAGGCGAAAATTCGGCGCGGCAAATTCCTCCTGAAGTTCGTTGGCGAGAGCAAGGTCGTTCGATGCCAAGACCACGGCGGTGGGCTGGCCGGCGGCGGCCTCCGAGGCGAAGGAAGGTCCGGAGAGGACGGCGATGCCGGGGGGATTGTCCGGCAACACCTCATGCGAGATTTGAGCGATGACTTCACTCATCCGCGCGTGAGTGGCGGGCTCCAGTCCTTTCGTGGCGCTGACGATGGCCGTGCCCCGCACAATCTGTGGCAGGATCTGCCCGTAAATTTCGAGGGCATACGCGGAAGGCATCGCTCCGATAATCACTTCGGCGCTCCGCACGGCAACCTCCGCATCCTTTGTAACTTCGACCGATTCCGGGAGCTTGTAGCCGGGGAGATAGAGATTGTTCTCGCGGACAAGGCGGATAGATTCCGCCAGCGCGGCAACGCGGACCCACAAAGTGATTTTGAGCTCTTTGGGCGCCCGCGCGAGGATGATGGCGAGCGCCGTACCCCAGCTTCCGCCGCCAAGTATCGCGATGCGCTTCATGATGCGTCCTGTTTTTTGCTGAGCGAAAATTTTGGCTCGTCGCCCTGAACCAATCGCTGAATGTTTGCGTCGTGCTTATAGATGATAAGCAGCGCCGCGGCCAGCGAGCCGAAGGTCACCGCGTAAGGCGGAGCGTGATGCGGGGCCCAGAAAAAATAGATGAGCAACGGCATCGCTGCCGCGGCGGAAATCGAGCCCAGCGATACAAAACGCCAGTAGAGCACCACAAGAAAAAAGAGAAGGACGGCTCCGAGGAATGCCGGCGGACACAAAACCAGGAAAACGCCGGCGGCTGTGGCGACTCCTTTGCCTCCACGAAAGCCCAGCCAGAGCGGGAAGCAGTGGCCCACGAGGGCGCACAGGCCCGCGATCATCATCCACGTTGAGCTTTGTTCAGACAGGCGCGCGGCCAGAAGAACAGCGGACGCGCCTTTCGCCGCGTCCAGCAACAGGGTGAGAATTCCGGCAAGCGGCCCGGCGACACGCGCCACATTCGTTGCTCCAATGTTGCCGCTGCCGGCTTTGCGAACATCCCGGCCGCCAAACAGCTTTCCGAGCATTAGCCCGAACGGAATCGATCCGAGAAAGTACGCGGCTATGGGGATCGAGATAAGTGTCGCGTTCAACCCTGCCATCTGGCTTCAGGTCTCCAATCTGAGCGGAAAAGAAGCGACAGAAGTGTACTCGGCTCCCGAGGACTTCAGCTTGCTTTCGATGAGGTGGAATTCGTGCGCCTGGAACGAGCCGAAATCACGCTCGCGATTCTGCTTAATAGCCTCAAGCAATTTCTTATGCATGCCGGGAGGTGCGAAGCGAGCCAGCGTCAGGTGAGGCACGAAAGCGCGCCTTTCTCTCGCAATTCCTTGCGTTTCCATCGCGCCATCGATATCTCCGGCGAGCGTTGGAAGGTTCGCGGGAGCGTCCAAGCCCGTCCAGAGGACGGTTGGACGGTCTTCACTCGGGAAAAAACTCAATCCACGGACTCGAAGCTCAAGCGGCGCCCCGGCACGGACGGTCGAGAGCGCGGCGCGGATGCCGTCGAGCTTGGCGTCCGCCACTTCGCCGATAAATTTCAGCGTCACGTGAAGATTATCCTCGCGCACCCATTTCACACGCTTCTCCGCGATTTGCCCGGTCAAAGCGCGCATTTCTTTTAGGAAGGCTGCCAGATTGTCTCGCACGCCGGGGGGAATCTCCAGCGCGACGAAAAGGCGCATGGTCAGGCTCGATTCGTGGCCTGCTTGGCGTTGTAGAGAAAATGGATGCGGATCATATCCAGCGCCAACTGGCTCGCCTGAAAGCGGATGGATTCGCGGTCGCCGGGGAAGCGCACGCCGCGCTCTTTCACGCCGCCTGCATGCGCGATCGCGATATGTACAGTGCCAACCGGTTTTTCTTCCGTGCCGCCGCCCGGCCCGGCGATTCCGGTGATGCCGACGCCGAATGTGCTGCCTACACGGCGGCGGATTCCGTCGGCGAGGGCGATGGCCACTTCCGCACTTACCGCGCCCTTGGCTTGAATAAGTTCCGCGGGTACGCCGGCCCAGGCGGTCTTGAGCTCGTTGCTATAGCAGACCACTCCGCCAAGAAAATATGAGGAGCTGCCCGCGATGCTGGTCAGCCGCTGCGCCAGAAGGCCGCCGGTGCAGCTTTCCGCCGAGGAAATCGTGGCGTTGTGCAACGTAAGTTGTTCGGCGATGACTTCTTCGAGCGGCGAGCCGTCGTAGCTGAAGATGCGGTCGCTCAGAGCGATTTCAAATCCCTTCACAATTTCGTCGAGCGTTTTCTTGGCGTGTTCCGCGTTGTCGGTCCAGATGCGCAGATGGACTTGCGTTTCCCCTGGAGCGGCGAGGACGGTGGTGTTTACCTCCGAGAATCGTTTGTAGATGTCCCGGATGCGCTGTTCGACATGAGATTCGCCAAGGCCAGTGACGCGAATCTCGCGGTGAAACATGCGCACGCCGGAGACGCGCCGCTCCAGCCGTGGCAAAACCTGCTCGCGGAACAGCGGCTTCAGTTCGCGCGGCGGGCCCGGGAGCAACGCGATGAAACGCCCGTCGTCTTCCAGCCACAAACCGGGCGCCGTGCCGCGTGGATTCTCCAGAATTTCCGCGCCCTCGGGGACCATCGCCTGGCGCACGTTCACCTCCGGCATTTCGCGATTCAATGCGCGGAAGCGCCCCTCGATGTAGCGCAGAATTTCGTCGTTGCGGCGCAGCTTGCGATGGAGAAGCTCCGCGACCGTTTCGCGCGTGAGGTCATCCTCGGTAGGCCCAAGTCCGCCCGAAGCGATAATCAGCGGCACGCGATTCAGCGCATCGCGAAACGCTTCGCTGAGCAGATCGCGGTTGTCGCCTACAACCGTCTTTCGCACCACCTCGATACCAATCTTGTTCAACTCCTCCGTCAGGAAGAGCGAGTTGGTGTCCAAGCGGTCCGGCGTAAGCAATTCCGAACCAACCGCTATGATTTCTGCTTTCAACTTAGAACAGCCTCGCGAATCCTGGGATTTTTTTCCATTGTTCTGCCGCTTCCGCGCAGGCTGCAAATTTTTTGGAGTCGCCTTCTAGAAAGGCCGTAGCAAAGGTCTCTATGTCATAGGCAAGATCGCGAAAAGCCGCCAACGGGTCATCGGAAAAGCCTGGATATCGATTTCCGCCTTTTTCTCCGAGGAGGGCACGCATATAGGACTCATGGTCCATGCATGTTTGCCCGAAGTGATAGGTCACAAGCCCCAGCGAGTAGCGGAAGTGGAGTTCGAGCTTCCGTTCTGCGTTTACGTAACTTCCGTTAGCAAAAGGGCCACCGCTGCCGCGACCTGAATGGCAATCAGTGAAGGAAAAACCATGTTCGCTCATTAGGGGATCTAGTATCGCGCACCCTTCACGTAGGACTTCGATGGGCGCCATGTTCATGCTTCACCCCAAAAGTGGCAAGCCACGGACTTCCCAATCGAGCGTAAAGAGCGCTCCCGTAGTGGCGAGGATGGCGCGGCCTGAGGATTGCAGCGCCATGCCAACCAATCCGGAGCCGCTGAGAACCACATCAGCGTGCGCTTGCGGCGTGATGCGAATGATGCCGCGGCGCCCGCCATACGAAGCCGCGACGTAAAGATTGCTGTCACGGTCAAACGCCAGCCCCTGGGGACGACCCAGCCCGCGAAAGAACGTGCTGACTTCGCCGCCCTGCGTGATGCGGTAGACACGGTCGTAGCTGGAGGTCGTCGGCCCAGTAACGTACAAGTCGCCGTTGGGATGAAACGCGAGGTGATACGCCGCAAGCGAAGGCTCGATCGTCGCAAACACAAAAACTTCGCGGCTTGAGCTGATTTTGAAAATCGTTCCGCTGCGATCGCCCACATAAAGATTCTCGGCGCGGTCAAACGCGATGCCCGTGGCGACACCCATCCCTTCGATCCACTGCTCCGCGCGCCCCTCCGGCGTAATCCGGTGAATGGTGCCGTCGTTCCGGCAAGATACGAAAAGATTTCCCGCGCGATCCAGCGCCAGGCCGCTGGGATTCACCAGCGAAGTGACAAAAGGTTTTACGCTGTAGTTGGCCGTAATTTTATAAAGCGAAACGGGCACGCGCTGCCCGCGGTTCCCCGAAAACGTGACGTAGGTATTCCCATACGCATCGACCGCGGGATTGGCGATGGGATGCAGATTGTCCGCGATTTGCACGCCAATCGAAACGGGATGAGGCTGGCTTTCGTTGGCAGCGCTCGCAACGCGGACGATTCCTCCGCTCGCCCCTTCGGGGACGCGCGCAATGAGCCTGTGCTCGCTGGCCAGAGACAACCCGGCTTCCACCTCGCCAAAACGCACCACCGGCCGCGGGTGCGCGCGCGAAACAAATCCACTGCCGTGAATGACAATCTCGCCGCCGGGAATGGCAGCGGCAGGCGCGACTCTGTCAATGCGGGGAATGCCGTTCTTATCTGCCGAAGAGCCAAAGCCGAATTTCATACCCAGCCAAGCAAACCAAAGTGTAACGCCACTCGCAACAGGATAGCAGCGTAGATGCCCGCCATCCAGTCATCCGCCATGATGCCCCAGCCGCGGGGAAGTTTTTCGAGTTGGCGTACCGGAAACGGCTTCCAGATATCGAACAGGCGGAAGAGCACGAATCCCAGCAGCAGGTATTTCCAATTCAGCAAGCTCAAACCGGAGTACAGCGCGAAGAGCGAGGCGTTCTCTGTAGGCAGAAGATGTGTCGGAGGGCCCAGTGGAGCGATTCCAAGCACCAGCGTCAGGAACATTCCGGCGACTTCATCAATGACGACGTATTGCGGGTCCGATACGCCGGTGTACGCCGCTACCCGGGAACTGCTCCAGACACCAATCGAGCTGACGAGGAGAAAAAAGAACATCGAGGGAACGAGTAGGACTGCGAAGGCCCACCGCTCCTGCAGGGGTGGCAGATCAATTCCGATTCCGAGCAAGACAAACAAACACACCGGGTGCGTAAGGATCGTCACCGCGATTCCCACAAGCGAGCCGAAGGTGCCGGGCGCCTTTGGGATGTAGCCGACGCCCAGCGCGGTCGCAATCGCGAGAGCCAGCCGCGGTTTCCTTTGCGGAGCCGGCGCGCTGCCAGGAAGTTCAGTGGATGGTGTCATCGGGCTTGCGGAATCCCTTAAAATCCTCGTCTTCGTCGGGCGCTTTCTGACCGCCCGCCTCTTCGCCCGCTTCGAGCTCGTTCATATCAAAGACCGGTTCGGACACGACGTACTTCTCGCTGGCCCAGTTGCCGAGGTCGCGGTCGCGGCAGCGCTCGTTGCAAAAAGGGAACTCCGCGTTGGTCTCGGAATCGGTCGGCATTTTGCAAATCGGGCAACGGTGTTTCATGGAAAAAAACTCCCGACGGCTCGCGAGTCGCCTCTCGCCAAATCACGAAGCCGGTATTTTTCCTCTCTGTGCCCTCTGTGAACTCCGTGATCTCTGTGTTAAAAAAATTTTGCACAGAGGACACAAAGATTGCAGAGACCGCAGAGCAGATTCCTGAAGAGTGAGTATAGCTCAGCCGAGGACGCGAAGCGGAGCGCCGGTGGAAATGCGATGCAGCTTCTCGGCTGGGGAGACGCTTGAGACAGCAGCTATCTCGGAAATACCGCGCCCGGCGCGCCGCGGCAAAATCTCCACCACCCGGCCGATCAGGTCGTAAACATCGGCCTTGATGATTTCGACGCGCGCCACGTCGCCCGTCTCGGCGAGCTCGCCGCTCGGTAACTCAATGTCGGTCAAATAAAGTTTGCCGTCGATATCCGGCGCCATGCCTTCGAGCCGCGCTTCCCACACCAGCGGGTTATCTTTCGACGGGCCTTCGACAAGCGCCGTCGCTGTGCGGCCTTTCCAAGTGCGCAGTCTCTCGCGCGAGATTTTCTTTTGGATAGCCATCAAGCGATTGCGGCGATCGATGATGATTTCCGGATCCACCTTCTCATCGAGCCCGTAACTCTTCGCGTTGTCCACATCCGAATATTCGAAAACTCCCATCCAATCGAGATTTGCCGCGCGCACAAAATCGCAAAGCTCCTCGAAATCCTTCTCGGTTTCTCCGGGAAAGCCGGCGATGAACGAAGTGCGTAGGGAAACGCCGGGAATCGTCGCGCGGATGCGTTCGAGAAGTTTCAGGAAGGCGTCGCCGTGCGAACCGCGCTTCATGCGCGCCAGAACATTGCGGTTGGCGTGCTGCAGCGGCATGTCCATGTACTTGGCGAGCCGCGGATGCGCCGCAAGCGTATCGAGCAATTTCTGCGTCACGCGATTCGGATAGGCGTAAAGGAAGCGCACCCACGTAAGATCTTCGACTTGCGCCAGCCGCTCCAGCAGTTGCGCCAACCCATCGCGAAGGCCCAAGTCTTCGCCGTAGGAAGTCGTGTCCTGGCCGATCAAAGTAATTTCGTGCGCGCCGGCAGCGGCCAGATTCTCCGCTTCGCGCACGACGGATTCAAAACGCCGGCTCCGGAACGCGCCGCGCAATTGCGGGATAATGCAAAACGTGCAGGGATGATCGCAGCCCTCGGCGATCTTGATATAAGCAGCGTGACGCGGCGTGGTGATGACTCGAGGCGTCAGATCGTGATACAGAAACGCAGGGGGCGCGGCAGGCAGCACGCGCAAGTCGCCATTGACCGCTTCAAGAATCCGCTCCACCTCGCCGGTTCCCACCACCGCATCTACTTCCGGCACTTGCTCCAGAATCTGGTCGCGAAATCGCTCGACAAGGCATCCCGCAACGATCAGCTTGCGCGCCGCGCCGAATTTCTTGTGCTCCGCCATCTCCAGAATCGCATCGACGGACTCTTTCTGCGCGGACTCGATGAAGCTGCACGTATTGACGACCAGAATTTCCGCTTCATCCGCGCGCGGCGTCAACTCATAGCCTTCGCGCGCAAGAATACCCATCATCACCTCGCTATCCACGAGGTTCTTCGGGCATCCCAGGCTCACGATTCCGACCTTAGTCATAGGCAGTAAATTAGCGCCTTTGCGCAATTCTCAATTGTAACACGCGGCAGCGGTGGGATACGAAAAGCTGGGTCTCCGCAGAGGGGCAGCCTATTTTTGTTCGGCCTTCGGGTTTTCGCAATTCTTGTTAACGCGTGTGGTGTGAACCAGGCGAAGCCTTTCGCGCTCAAGCAGGAAATAATATGCGCCTGACCTAGATTCATCCTCGTCTGGGGCACCTAGAGCTACAAGCAAGTTGCTGTCGTTCTTAAACCGAAAGCCCCAACCGCTGCTTGCGGTGCCAGACAGGAAGTCATCAGCGGCAAGATGTGTGCCGAGCACGGTCGCGAACACTTTTGGGGTGATGACACGCCCCGTATTCAGATTGACCACCGCAAACATCGCGCAAGAAGCCCCGCATCCCCAAGAAGCCATTCTGTAATGCCCTGCGAAATTAGGCCCCTCGGCCATCTCCCGCCGCAGGACAGTTCGATACGTTTTCGCGATTGGGTTACTCGCGAGGTCAAGCTTATGGTTCAAATTTGTTCCTTGGGTCGTCGCCGGATGGTCACCGAAAGAAGGAGCTTTAGGGTCGGCCAAATCCGCGGAAGTGATAAACCGGCATTCTTCTGCTGGTGTCGGGCCATCCTCTTGACCGAATGCGACCCCTGGCGTCAGCAGAACACAGAAAATTCCGACGTAATTCAGTTTCAAGTTCATATCATCGTGGAGCGAAGGACGACCGAATCTGATCGAGCAGAGCACGCAAGCGAATCGTGTCGCAAGGCGCGCCGCCGTAGCGCGCTTCAGTGTAGTACTGCGTGAATTCGCGAACGGCAGGCGCGAGACGCGGCTGAGAAACCGCTGCGGCAAACTCAAACGGCGTCTGCGTAGGCTGGCGCCGGAAACCGCGCCGTTCGAGCATGTACAAGAGCTCCGCATAGAGCCGCGAAGCAAGCTGAGGATTGGAGCGCGCGGCCTCCGGCGAGCGCAATTGCCACGAGAGCCACAGCCGCCGCACAAACGCCACGACCAGATCGAAACGCAACGCCAGCAGGAACAGCATCACCGCGAGTGGGATGAGTAAACGAAGCCCGGAGTTCCACGAGCGCATCCACCTCCGGCTCTTGGCCTCTTTCGCGACAAACCAGGCGCGCGCGGTTTCCGTCCACGAGCGCGTATTGCGCTGCATGGTTTGCGCCAGCAAAATTTGGTGGATGAAATCGTAGTTGATCACCCACTCGTTCCAGGAAAGCTCGAACCAATCCATATACTGGCCGAGGCGGGAGAAAAATCCGCCGGCGGATTCAGCGCCGGGCGGCGTGGGATCGAAGGTCATCCAGCCCGTTCCGGGAAAATAGACCTCCACCCAGCTGTGCGCGTCGCTGGCTCGCACGATGTAGTCCTCGCCGAGGTCGTTGTATTCGCCCGGCAAAAAACCGTTCACTTCCCGCGTCGGAATTCCCAGCGTTCGCAGCATAATGGCCATCGCTGAAGCGAAATATTCGCAGTGGCCCGCGTGTGTTTCGAAAAGAAAATGCGCCAGCGCGTCGTCGCCGGGCTTCCCGGTGAGTGTGAGCGTGTACGTATAGCGCGAACGCAAATAGTTTTCGAGCGTAATGGTTTTGTCGTACGGCGTCTGCACGCGCGCGCTAATCTCCTTCGCCAATTCCGGAATGCGCGGATCGAGCGGTGGCAGTTGCAAGTACGTGTCGCGAATCTCTTCGGGATACACCGTCCCAGCCGCGCGCAGCCGCGGGACATTTCTCGCGGGCAGCAGCGAAAATCCTTCGTAGCGTAAGCTGGTGAAATTATGGAAAGGGTTAAAAAGCGAACCGGTGGCATCGCGAATGATATAACTGCGCCGCGCGCCCAGCTCCGGATTCGAGCCTTCTCCGGAAAGATTTCCGCGTATCGAGATGGCGTTCGCCGGAGCAAAAAGCGTATCCGTCGCAACGGGCTGGAGAAGAATCGTGTAGCGCAGGACGGTCGCTGTCGGATCGGGTTCCGGGGGCCGGTCTGTAAGATTGATCCAGCCGCTCAGCCCCGCCGGAATGGTGATCGACTCGCGATCGGGAGAAGACCATCGTTTTCCATCGAAAGTGGAGAGGGCGATGCCGCGCCAGCGCAGGCTGCCATAGCCAACTGGCTTTCCGGTGCGCACGCGCATCACGACTTCCGTGTTTTTCTTGATCTCGCCGATTTGGCCGAGTTCGACGTCGTCGCTAAAGCCGGACATTAGCGTGGGCTGCAAACTGGTGCGGCCGAGATAGCCGGCGCTGAAGCGCGGAAAGAAGAAAAACAGTGCGCCGCCGATAATCATCGCACCAAGAGCCACGCTGAGCGCGGCGAGGACGAGCGCGCGGTCCAGGCGCCGTTCTTGCTTCGGCTGCAGGCCGGCCTCTGGTGCAACCGCGCCTTTGGAGCCGCGGCGCATTTCAAGGCCGACGAAGGTGGCAACGCCAAACAGCATAAACAAGAAGAAGAGTCCGAGGAATGTGGTATCGATGGTGAGAACCGCGGAGGCCAGAATGGCCGCGAAGGAGAGCATCGTTAGAAAGAGAGCGTCGCGGTCCGTTGTGGCGCTGTACAGGCGTATGAGCATCACAAAAAGAAGAAAGTGAACGGCGCCGAGAAGAGCGGAGTAAAGCGCGGGGTTCGACGATGCCGAAACAAACGACCGCGAAAGTATGAGCACGTCCACCGGAAAAATCAGCAAATACGCAACGACGAGGCGCGTGGCGATGCGCTGCGGAATTTCCGCGGGGCAATGCCGCCACCAGCGGACTCCTTTATAGAGGACCGCGGAAGGCGCCACGATCATGGTGATGAGATCGAGTTTGCCGGTGCTCACAAGCGTGACGATGGCCGTGGCCATGAGCAGGAACAGGGAAGTGCGAAAGAAACGCTCGGCGGGGAGCGCGGGGACACTGGGCATCGATGCGGTGGCGGCCATGGGGGAACTAGTTCATCGTAGCATCAGAGCGAGCTTGCGCGGGGAATGCCGCGCGAAACGATTACGTTACTCTATAGCTGCAGTGATTGCGTTTCTTCGGTGGCAACCTCCGGTTCGGAGAGTGCGGCGCGGGCGATTTTGCGGGTGAGGTTCGAGACAGCCAGCGTCGAGAACTCCTCCAGACGAATAGCTCTTGCTCCGTGGATGCGTGGGAGCTTGGAGACGGCGACGCGAAAGGGTAGAACGGTGACTTTGCGATAGGTCACCGCGTGACGGACCTTGGCGAGGGGTTCGAGTTGCCATTTGCTATTTGTGGCGGCTAGAAACTCACCGAGAAACGTGCGCAGCTCCGCTGGCGGATCCTTGCGAATCGCGACGGTGGGAAAATGCCACATGCGCGAGACCAGCGTGGCTATATCGTCGGGTGCGGGTTTGTTTTCTGATTTTTTTCCAGGCGGAGGCAGCAGCAACGTTTGCCCGCCCGGAGTGAGAAGCACGGCTGCACCGAGAACGATTTGGACGGGCTCACGTTTTCTTTGTTTTTTGGGGAAAGATTCTGGATCGCCGGATTGGCGGGCGCGGCAGAATTTCGCAACTGGGCAGAGTGGGCATTGCGGCGCGCGCGGCGTGCAGAGCGTCGCGCCGAGTTCCATCATGGCTTGATTCCAGTCTCCCGGGGATTTTGGGTCAAGGTACGTGCTAGCCGTTTTTTGGAGAGCTTGCCAGCTGCGCGTTTGCCGCAAGTCGCCGCGAACGGCGCCGAGCCGCGCAAGGACGCGAGCGACATTGCCATCGAGCACGGCATGCTTTGCGCCAAAGGCTATGCTGAGGATGGCTGCACCGGTATAGGGACCGATGCCGGAGAGCGCCAGAACGCCTTTTTCGTCGCGCGGAAATTCTCCGCCGGGCAGCGCAACGATCTGCTGCGCCGCCTTTTGCAAATTTCTCGCGCGGCTGTAATACCCGAGGCCAGACCACAGCCTCAGGACTTCTTCCTGCGGCGCTTCCGCAAGTGAGCGCACATCGGGGAACCGTGCGAGGAATCTCTCGTAGTAAGGAATCACGGCGGCGACGCGCGTCTGCTGCAGCATGATCTCCGAAATCCAGATGTCGTACGGATTTTTCGTGCGGCGCCACGGCAAGTCGCGCTGAAACTGGCGAAACCAAGCGAGCAACTGTTTGCGAAAAGAAGCGAGGCCGCGGCCGGTGAGCATACTCACGCCGTATTCTCGCACAGCCTTCGCAAGTTGCCCTTAGCGAGCGAAGGAATATCGCCTAGGGCGCCAGATCTTCCAGGAAGATGACCCAGGACTGGTTCCAGACGTTGGAGGGAATGGTACCGCGGGATTCGCTCGTGACAATCACACGGAAAATTTCGGGCCCGCTGGCTAGATCGGAGAGAAGCGTGTGCTTCGGGTCCGAGGGAAGAGACTTTGCGGTGGCAAGATACCGCAAGATCTCGAAGATAACATCTTCTGCTTCGACTAGTGGCGTCTCAAAGTCGGCAGTGCGAAATTGCAAGATGGCATTGCGTTCGTAGAAGTGCCAGGCCAGGGCGGCGCACATGCTGACGGCGCGCTCGAAGCGGGCGTCTGCATCCTTTACGGCGAGTCCAGCGGAAGTGTGCGGATCAAGGACAAGAACCACACGGCAGTCATCTTCGCGAGTGAACTCGCGAACCATTAGAGAACCAAGCCGGGCAGACGCTTTCCAGTGAACGTGGCGCGAGCTGTCGCGCGGTTGGTAATCGCGCAGGGCGTATAAATCCTGGCCGCGGCCTTTGGCAAGGCTTTCGAGCGCTCCTTGCATGCCGGGCAGAACTTCAAAGAAGTCGCGCGTGGGTTCGACGGAAGGATAGACGAGAGCTTCGGACTTCAAATCGATGCGGCGCGCCTTCTGCAAAAAGCCGAAGGGAAACCGGGTAACAATGCGGAAGGCCTCCTGGGAGTAAATGCCGCGCCGCGGAAACGTCATGGGCACATGTTGCTGGACGCGGTCGTGTTTCGGGATGTAGGGAAAATAGACCGGCGTTTCAAGCATGGCGGAACTCGCGGCGTTTTTTCCGCGGACAGCTTCGACGCGCAGAGAAAACGAAGGGAGGGTCAGCTTTTCGTTGTGTACCTCGACCAGCGAGCGGACCGGCTGGCCGGCGAAGATGTGTTCCGGCAACTGCAATCGCATTTCGACGCCGGAAAGCGTGACCGAAGAAAGAATGCCGGACATTAAGATGATGGCGATGAGGCTCGCAAGAATCAGGAAGAGCAGGTTGTTGCCGGTGTTCAGTGCGGCGACCGCCACCAGAAAAATTCCCAGAATATAAATCCAGCCTTCTCGCGTGACGCGATACTCCATCTTGTAGCCGATCCAGCGGAGAGGCGTGCGCTTCGCGAGGACTGGAACGAGCGTGACGGCGACCCAGGCGGCGACAAGCAATGCGCCGAGCGCGGAGGCGATGGCGAGAGGCAAATGGCCCTGTTCCGCCGCCGTGCCGGAATAAATGGCGAGGAGCAGGGCAAAAGCCAGAGCGGTAACGGAGAGAAAGAAAGCGCGCACAGCGGAGCGATCGGCCTTGGCCCAGAGTTGCGCGGCTGTCGAGGAAAGACTCACAGGGGTACGCGAACGGAGTCGACAATCTCCCGGAGAACGGATTCGGTCGTCTCCGATTTTCTTTGCAAAGAGGCGTGGCGAGCGCTGGCGACCACCCGGTGAGAGAAAACAGCGACGGCAAGTTGTTTGAAATCGTCGGGCAAACAATAATCGCGCCCATCGAGGAAAGCGCGGGCTTGCGCGGCGCGTTGGAGCATCAAGGTGCCCCGAGGGCTGACGCCCAGGGCGAGCTGCTCGGTTTTGCGCGTGCGATTGACGATTTCGAGCGCGTAGTCATGAAGGCTGGCGTCCACTTTGACGCGGGACACCGCATCCTGCATTTCGAGGACGTCGCTGACGTTGGCAACGGGCTCGAGAGCGGCAAGCGAATCGTCGTGAATGTGCTTGCGAAGAATTTCGCGCTCCGTTTCGTGCGAGGGATAGCCCATTTTGATGCGCATCAAGAAGCGGTCGAGTTGCGATTCGGGCAGTGGGTATGTGCCGTGATGCTCGACGGGATTCTGCGTGGCGATGACGAGAAAAGGATGCGGCAGCAGATGTGTTTTGCCGTCCACCGTTACTTGGGCTTCGTTCATCGCTTCGAGAAGAGCGGACTGCGTGCGCGGCGTGGTGCGATTGATTTCGTCGGCGAGAACAACGTTGGCGAAGATCGGGCCGGCTCGGAACTCGAACTCGCGGGATTCCGGATTGTAAACGCTGACGCCGAGAACGTCGCTGGGCAAAAGATCGGAAGTGAACTGAATGCGTTGAAACGTGCAATGAAACGATTTTGCAAGAGCCTGGGCCAGGGTGGTCTTGCCAACTCCAGGAACGTCTTCGATGAGCAGATGACCGCGAGCGAGAAGAGTGATCAGAGCAAGCTGAATGGCCTCTTCCTTGCCGTAAATAGCGCGAGAGATGGAGCGCTGAAGCTGCGAGACGATCTGGGACGTAGCCGTCGGCATCTGTTGAAAACCCGGGTCCTTCCTGTTACAAATGTATAGATGACGCTTTCGAGCGTCGCGGCTGTACGGACCGGGCGACTAGCTCAGTTGGTTAGAGCGCTCCCCTCACACGGGAGAGGTCAAAGGTTCAAGTCCTTTGTCGCCCACCATAACCCTCTCATTTTGGCACTAATCTTCGCAGCGAATCAAAAAGTAGAAAAACGTGTGCTCAAACGGTGGTTGCGTCCCGCGGTGAATTTTCGGGTAACAGGTTAGGAAGCCGGTTGAATTGTAGCCGTAATCGCCGTATAAGTGACTATCCAATTACTGCACGGCGGTCCGCGTGGCCGGGGCCAATTCCATGCTTATCCAGCTTCAAGGAGGAATCTGTGGGAACAGTGAATCCGAATCCGATGAACGCGGCTGCTGCTGCCACCCCTGCTGGCGCGATGGGCCGTTGCCAGGTTTGCGGGAATATGCGGCAAACCAGCCAGGTCAAATTTCACCACAACATTGGAATGATCGTTCTGCGGCAGACCCGAAGCATTCAAGGAAGCATGTGCAAGACCTGTATGCGCAGCAAGTATTGGGAGTACATGGGTAAGAATCTGCTGCTCGGGCCGTGGGGAATTGTCTCGGTCATCGTTACGCCGATTTATATGGTGACGAACACCGTAACCTACGTCTCCGGTTCGCGAAAGCTGAGCGGCGCGGTAGAGTAAGGGCCGCAGAGAATAAGAGCCGCGGACGAATAGAGCTGCGGTAGAGTAAAGGCTGCGGAATGTGGCGATTAGGCCGCTTGCGCCCGCTTCCATCATGACCTCCATCCTTCGTACGATTGAATTCCTCGCATTGAGTTTGTGGCTTGGAAGCGATGTGTTTTTGAGCTTCGTGGTGGCGCCGGGTGCGTTTCGGGTGCTGGCGCCGAATCGCGACCAAGCCGGGGCGGTCGTTGGATTTGCGCTCACGCGGATGCATCTCGGCGGCATCGTGTTGGGTGTTGCGTTTTTGCTCGTGCGTTTGGTGCGGACCCGGAGCTTCGCCAGCTTCGTGAGTCCTGCCGCGATTTGCGTCGTGCTGATGATCGTGCTGACAGCGATTTCGCAGTATACGGTCAGCGCGCGGATGGCGGTTCTGCGCGTGCAGATGGGATCGATACAGGCGACAGGTGCGGATAGCCCGTTGCTGGCGGAGTTCGGACGGCTGCATACGATTTCGGTTTCGCTGGAGAGCGGCGTCCTGCTGGCAGGGTTCGCCGCGATGTTTTTGATGGTGCGCGAACTCGCGGCCGGCCACTAGAGTTGCGGGAATCGACCTCGAGTTACCTCTCATTTACCCCCCTCGTTTTTTGTAAGCGTTGCTGATAAAGGACTTAGCTTGACTGTACGCCGCCACATTTTCAGCGGCCACAAGCTCTCCTCAGCCACCGATTACCTGGTCTTTTGGGAGGTGCAAAGCGTTACCGTTCTGTCTCGCTTGGGGGTGGAATAGCGAGCGGGCGGAAGCGAATAGCCGGACTTGGGGTTCGTCACCGTGGCTTGCGAGCGGCCGGCACGATTGATTTTGAAGCCACGGTTGGCATTGTGGCTGCGCCTGGGGCGGGAACGGCTATGCCCGACCAAAGGGATTGATGGAAGAGGGCGTCCATTTGGGCGGGAGTGGCGGAAGAGCCGTGAGCTAGCCACCAGTTGAGGAGGGAGAAGAGGGAGCCGGCGCTGGAGTGGGCCAAGGCGGTGCGGCGCGTCGGGGAAAGAGTGCGCGTCGCGGGGAGAGTGGAGAGGCGTAGTTCGATGGCGCGGGCGAAATGGCCCTGGCCGAGGTCGAAAACGTCGCGGACTTTTTGCGAGGCGGTCATCGACGAAATGAATTGGCGCATGTCGGCGACGTGAGCGAAGAACTCCTGAACGGGAGCGACGCGATTGGACGTGTCGTTGTTGCGGATGAGGGCGGTAGAGAACATTTCGAAGAAGTCTGCGACGTCGCTGAGGAAGAGATCGTTTTTGTCGCTGTAGTGGGAGTAAAAAGTGGAGCGGCTGACTTTGGCGCGATCGAGGACGTGCTGGACGGTGATGGTCTCGAAGGGCTTTTCGTGCATGAGGGCGATCAGGGCGTCGCCAAGGTTATCGCGAGTAGCTCGAACGCGGCGGTCAATTTTCTTTTTGACGGATGAGAAGGGGACTTTTTTCTTTGCCGCGGGCCAGTTTGAAGATTGCGGCGCGGTTCCGCGAGCGAGTTTTGCCGAAGGCGGCGGTGAGTTTCTGGACATTAGGCGGCTCTTTGTTCGGTATCTCGAGGCGCGCTGCTAAAACGCGTTGACGGCTCTCCGAACCATCCCTACTTTTGATGCATGACCGACGAGCGCAGGAGCGCGATAGCGCTAATCGCAGGATCAGCAGGGATGATTATAACCATGATTTTCCATCCGGGCGGAAAGATCGCGCCGGAACAACTCGAACAAATGATTCGTCTGAACATTGGAGTGCATTCTCTGGCGCTGGCGAGTATTCCCGTGCTGCTGCTCGGGGCGTGGGGAATGTCGCGGCGGCTAGACGGCGGGGACTGCATCGCTTGGGCGGGACTGGTGCTGTTTGGGCTGGCGAGCGTCGCGGTGATGAGCGCGGGAATGCTGAATGGATTGGTGGCGCCGGGGTTGATGCGAAAGATTGTGGCGGCGACTCCGGAGACGCGCGACTCGTGGCAGATGATGTTGAGCTACAACTTTCAGGTGAATCAGGCGTTTGCGCGGGTGTATTCGATGGGGGCGTCGCTGGCGATACTCCTGTGGTCAGGAGCGATTTTGCGGTATCGGACATTGGGAATGGGAGTGGCGATTTATGGGATTGTTTTGGGAGTCGCGACGGCGGCGGGGATTGGCTCAGGGCTACTGACGCCGGATCGGCATGGGTTTGCCGTATTGATTTTTGGGCAGGCGATTTGGTTTTTGCTGGTGGCGAGCGGGATGTGGGGATTGGAAGCGAAGGGGGCGACGGCGAAGGGTTAGAAGAAAGAGGGAGGGGCAAGCCCCTCCCCTACAGGCGAAGGCGCGGTTTGGCTTTGCAGTCTGATATCATGAGCGGCACTCTCTGAGGTTGTTACTACGCGAGGTGGCGCTTTGCATCGCCCAGGCCGGATTCCTTTCCCAATGATGTTGTGTGTCTTGGTGTTCTTCGGGACTTCCGCAAGTGCGCAAAACCTGAAATTAAATTGGACAAAGGAATTTACGAAGCCGGTGTCGTGGTATGTGCGGACTTCGCCGGGAATTCTGCTGGTCAAGTCCGGAAACAGTTTGACGGCGCTGGATGGGAAGGGCGGGCGGCAGCTTTGGGAGCTTGCGGACGTTAAGCTGGAAAGCACGTCCGTTGCGGACATACCCGGAGCGGAAAACCGGGGACTGAACGTGCTTGAAGTCCCTTGGATGGGAGTGCTACTGCTCAACGGAGCTAGATTACCAAGCACTGCCGAGAAGCGGCTGATCGCGCTGAACTTGATGACGGGTGAGCGGCTGTGGGATGCGCCGCCGGTCGATGAAATGATGACGGTGATCCCGTTTTATGGGAGCGGGCAAATTGTGGTGGTGTCGAGAAGGGTGCAGAAAAAGATTTTAGTGGCGGAGGCGGCCGGAGCGGTGGCGTCTGAAGTGCCGTTCCTATTTGCATCGGGAGTGCTTCCTTATCCCTATCGCTTCGAATTGGAGCGGTTGGATCTGGCCACGGGGAAAGTCCAGTGGAACACGGAATACCCGCGCACGTTTACACCGGGAACCACAAGCTTGCGGGCCGTTGGCGACCATCTTTTCGTTTATTTCGGAAACCGCTTTCTGGGTTGCGCGGACGTGGCGAATGGAAGGGTGGGTTGGGAAGACGGCGCGAAACATTTGTGGTCGGGGAGCATGCCATTGCCGTTGCAAACGGCAAATGGACGGCTGATTTACGTATCGAAGGAGGTGCAGGCGATTGATCCTGAAACGCAAAAGGTAGCCTGGACCATCGAGGAGTTGGGAAAAGTTACTGGGATTTTTGTGCATGATGGGCTGGCGGTGGCGCTCGGGGAGAAGAGGATGGCTGCGGTGGACACGGCGAGCGGGGCGGAACGTTGGAGCAAGAAGACTCACGGACATACGACAAACCTGGTCTGGGAGGAAGGTTCGGACGCGCTTATTTATATGGATTGGAAGGGGCTGCATCGTGTGGAGCGGAGCAGCGGCAAATCGCTGGTGGACGCGAAACTGCAAACGGATACGCCGCCTTATTACCTGCGGAAGGCGGGGCCGAAGACTGTCGTGGGGATCGGGTATAACGAGACTTATGGCTATGACACAGAGGATGGGAAACTGCTTTTCACAGAGGGAAAACTGAGCGCTTTGTTTCGGTCCGATGCCTTTATGGATAATTGGCCGATGCCCGAAGATGGGCAGGAGTTGGTGCGCATGGTTCCGGCGCCATTTGGAGATGAAGAGTGGGAAGGTGTTCACCGGCTGACGCGGCTCTCTGCTCCGGCGCTGCAAAACCTGGTGGACAGCGCCACCGATCTTGATGGCGTATTGGACGTGTATCAGACGTTGCCCGAAAAAGGAGCGCCGAAGATCTGGTGGGTGGATGGGAAGACGAACAAGCAGATGGTGATTCGGCCTACGGCACAGAAGCATGATGTGAGCCGAGCGATGGGGAATGTGTATGCGGTAGATGGGAAGATGCTGTGGGCGGCACGGATTGACGTGAATTAGGGCGCGCACGCTGCGCGATCGCGTGATTTTTTCGCCTTAGGCCGCCAGATTAAGTCTTCGAGCCTGGCGAAGGTTCAATTGCACGTTGAAAATAGAGCTGCTGCGTTTTTGAGCAAGCTCGGAGATAGCTCGGTCGACCTCGTAGGGTGAAATTCCCAACCGTTTTTCTAGAAAATTGCGCAATGCGGGATCGTCGAGGAGATGCACTGAAGGAATGGGACCGCCTGAGCCCAGGTAGGGCGCAAAGACAACGGCGTACTTCTTCTCGTGCAGAGCGACCGGGTTTTTAACGATATGAATCGACCCTTCCTTCACGAGCTTCAATTGCCTGACGAGATCCTTCGCATAGGGATCGTCAGGGCTCTTTACATAAAGCTTCATGATAGGCACGGACTCATAAACTTCTAGCCGCCTGAGAGCCTCAAGAATCTTAGAATAGGATTCTCGCGGGCCTCTTGTATCGTACAAAGAGCTGACGACAGTGAGCCGCCATTCCTCGGCGTCGTCTGACCAGTCCCACTCGACGGCAATGGCTGGAATTTTGGCCAGGCTTAGAGCTGCGACGACGAGACCTTCCGCCTCGCGGTCACCGATTACCAGCGCAGTTTTATCCATGGCAAGACTCCGTCGGTTCCCGAAACTGCATTGTACATGTCTTTCGCCGGCAAGCGGGAAGTCGAATATCTGCTTTCTTCAGTCCAATCCTTGACTGTGAGCCAGTTATCTTCGAACGCCTTATTTTTCGACATTTCTGTTGTCAGCTGCACGTAAAGGTCAGCCAGCTTCATGAGATCCTCTAACTTATGCGTATAAAGCTTGTGAACGTAATCGGGCTTAGGGGGGAACTGAAATCGCTTGGTTTTCTTTGCGATGCAGGCTTTCAAAGCGCATTCGACGGAATAACCAGCCAGATAGTAGGCGCCATGAAGTTTTCCATTTGCGAGGAGGACTCGCGCCTCTTCGATGCGCAAGTCCGCCAGTGCTTTCAGGTTTTTCCGGTAAAGAGAAGTGTTTGCCACGGGCGTGATTATAACTCATAAATATTATAATGGAATGGATAGCCGGCAACGTGCTGGAGATTCGTAGCGTGTCAGCGCTTGGATTTGGTCTTCTTGCGAGTCTTGCGTTTGCGGACCTTAGCGGGGCGGATTTTGCGTAAAGCGGCGTTGCCGGCGCGGTGGCAGGCGCGCCACATGTACCAGCTGGCGACGGTGCGATAGGGGCGCCAGCGTTCGCCGAAAGCCAGGAGTTCTTTCGGCTTGGGCTTGTGCTTTTTGCCGTAGGTGATGGACCAGCCTTTTTGTACGCCGAGGTCGTGGATGGGGAGAACGTCGGGGCGGCCGAGGCGGAAGATCAAAAACATTTCAACGGTCCAGGCGCCGATGCCGCGGACGGAGGTCAGGCGCTTGACGAGTTCTTCGTCGGAGAGTTTCTGTGCGTCTTCGAGCGTGGGGACTACGCCTTCGATGGTTTTTTTGGCGAGATCTTTCATGGCGACGACTTTTGCGCCGGAGAGGCCGGCTTTGCGGAGGGCTGGTTTGCGGAGCTTCAGCATTTCTTGCGGGCTGGGGGCGCGGCCGGTGGAACTGAGGGCTTTGACGCGGCCGAAGATGGTGGCGGCGGCTTTGCCGGAGATGGATTGGTAGGCGATGGCTTCGAGGAGGGCTTCGTAGGGGCTCTGGAGATGGTCCTGGTCCATCTGGAACGGCTCGGTTTCGGCGATGAGGAATTTTAGTTTTTCGTCGCGTTCGGCAAGGGACTTTACGGCTTCGGCGAGATCGAAGGAGACGGAGCTGATGGGGAGCGTCATGGCAGGGGATAGATTATCGAGGTTGCGGACGAAATCGGAAAAGAATTTTACACAGAGGGCGCCGAGGTCACAGAGGACACAGAGAGAACGCGCTCAATGAGAAGTTGGGGGGTGATGAAGAGATGAGTGATGGAGATGGGATTTTTTTTGGGCGTGGCGGGCGCGGAGGAGGCTGGCTACGAGGATGATGGCGGCGCAGGATTCGACGAAGAGTTTGCCGCCGTCGAGCCAGTCGATGGGGGCGCCTTTCAGGTCGGGATCGGTGAAGAGGGAGTGGTAGAAGAGGGCGGCGGCGGCGAAGTAGATGGTGAAGTGGAAGGCTTTCCACGTGCGGCGGCGGAGTTGGATGCGGAAGTAGGAAGTGATGACGACGAGGGCGAGGGTGTAGAGGGCGATCGCGCCGATGGTGTTTTCGAGAGGTTGTTGCGGGGAGTGGATGGGATACAGGATGTCGAGGACGCGAAACTTTGGGGATTTGTTGAGGAGCAGCGGGAGGGGATGGAGGAACGTGACGGCTAGGGCGATGTAGCCGGTCCAGCTGTGGAGGCGGAAATAGTTGAAGCGGTGATGCGGCCAGTTGCGGACGGGGCTGTAGCGAAAGGCCATCATGACGCCGAGCAAGATGTTAATGGTGATGGCGGCTACGGCCGCGAGGCCGAGGTAGGCGGTGAGGTCGAGGAGGGTGATCTGCATTGATCGAGGAAGGGCTACCTTGGCCCGGTTGGATATTATGGAGGAGAGACGGAAAGAAGTAACGCGGTAACGATGGAGGGAAAAAAGGAAGAGAAAAGATAACGCAGAGGCGCGGAGGACGCAGAGGTCCGCGGAGAAGCCGTGGATGCGCCTGGTTTGTGAACTTAGTATTGTCCGCGCTCGTTGGAGTGCATAAAATTGAGGAATGCCCGCGCCGCGCATCATGTACATAGAGAACAAGTCTGGTGGGCCTTCGGGGAATCAAGGTCTTGTCGGACCCGCTCGCATCGGGCGTGTGTCGTTCTCAAAGACTGGCCGAAGCCTCTATTACAATGGCAAGACTTTCCGTAGTCTGAGCGGCGCTGGTTTCAAAGCCAATTTTTATGATGTGGAATCCGGAGAGCACTACTGGATTTCGGGCCCAAAAAAGAACGGAGAGGATGGCCTTTACGGACCACGGCCCACTCCCATCGATCAGGACGTTCGCGAGGAGTATTGGACGAAAATCCGGAAACTGCCAGAGAAGAAGGGCCGGAAAACCACCTGACTTCCTTGCTTTAAAAGGCTTCACAAGCTCCAATCACAATCACGGCAGAATTCAGTGGAACGCTTTCTCGCTGAGAGGGCGCATGGCATGGTGTGCTAGCATGATGGGTTTGAGTTAAGGGAAATAAGCAATAGGGGAAGGGTGAGGCTTGCAGACAGGGATTATTGGATTGCCACAGGTGGGGAAGACGACGCTGTTTCGGATTTTGACGAAGGCGAATGTCGAGGGGAAGGGCGGCGGGTCGGCTACGCATGTTGGCGTAGCGAAAGTGCCGGAGCCGCGGTTGCTCGAGCTGGCGAAGCTGTATAACCCTAAGAAGATTACGTATGCGACGGTGCAGTACGTGGACCTTGGCGGGATGCAGAAGGAGAAGAACCGCGATGCGCTGGCGCCTTTGCGCGAGGTGGACACGATTGCGCACGTGATTCGCGTGTTTGACGATCCCTCGGTGCCACATTCGGAGGGGAGCATAGATCCGTTGCGGGACGCGACGAATCTGGAATTGGAATTGATTTTGGCGGATCATGACCAGATTTTGCGGCGCTTGGAGCGGCTCGAAAAAGATTTGAAGAAGAAGAGCGATCCTGTTTTGCTGGCGGAAAAAGCAGTGTTGGATAAGTGCAAGGCGCATTTGGAATCAGAGAAGCCTTTGCGGGAATTGGAGTTGACGGCGGAGGAGAGGAAGCCGATTGGGGGATTTTTATTTTTGTCGGCGCGGCCGGTTTTGTACGTGCTGAATTTGGGAGACGACGAAGCGGATAAACTGGATACGGCGGTGGAGCGCCACAAGTTGAGCGCGCTGCAGGGGAAGCCGAACTCAGGCGTGATAGCGATTTGCGGGCGGCTCGAAGCGGAACTGGCGGAGATGGATGAGAAAGAGGCGGCGGAGCTGCTGGCGTCGTATGGATTGAAGGAGCCGGGGTTGAACCGGTTGATTCGCGCGACGTATGACTTGATGGGATTGATCCAGTTTTTTACGGCGGGGGAGCCGGAAGTGCGGGCGTGGACGATTCGCAAGGGCTCGACGGCACAGAAGGCGGCGGGCGCGATTCATAGCGATATCGAACGCGGTTTTATTCGGGCGGAAGTGGTGAAGTGGAGCGATTTGCTGGCGGCGGGGAGTATTACGGCGGCGCGGGAGAAGGCGCAGGTGAGGCTTGAGGGGAAGGAATATATTGTGCAAGAGGGGGATGTGATTTTGTTTCGGCATAGCGGATGAAGAGAAGTAATGAAGTAAAGAAACAAAGATTCGGAAAAGAATTTACACAGAGGGCGCGGAGAGCACAGAGGACACAGAGGAAGAAAGAAAAAGCAGATCCCTCGCTTCGCTCGGGATGACATTTCTCTTGCGAGCCAACGAGTGATGGCGCGTTGGACTACGGCAGATATGGAACATGGGTTGGCATTTCGGACGGCGCTGGCGGCGGGGTTGGGCTTGGTCGCGGCGGCGGGGAATTTGGTGGGCGGGTATTTTGTGGTGCGGCGGGATTGGCCGCGGCGGTATTTGCAATATTTTTTGGCGCTGGGGGCCGGGTACATGCTGGCCGTGGCGTTCCTCGATGTGATTCCCGAATCCATTCATTTGGCTGGAGAGCAGGCACTGGTTTTCGTGTTGCTTGGGTATTTTCTTGTGCATTTGTTTGAGCACACCATTGCGCCGCATTTTCATTTTGGGGAAGAGACGCATCACGAGGAGATGAGCCATCACCACGCCCGCACGACCATTTTATTGGGACTGTCGATTCATACTTTCTTCGATGGTGTGGCGATCGCGGCTGGATTCTTGGTTTCGGTGTGGCTGGGGACGATGATTTTTGTGGCGGTCTTTTTGCACAAGCTGCCGGAGGGGTTCACGGTGGCGTCGGTGGTGCTGGCCAGCGGGCAGGGACGGCGCAACGCAATCCTGGCGGCCGGGTTATTAGGCGCAGCGACGCTGCTGGGAGTTTTGCTAACTAGCGTGCTCCAGAGCCAATTAAAGTATGCGCTGCCGCTATCCGGAGGAGTGACAGTTTACGTCGCAGCGACGGATTTGCTGCCGGAAGTGAACCGGGAGCCGAATTGGAGAATGGCGGCGCTGGTGTTCGTGGGCGTAGCCACTGTGTTGATAATGCAGCATTTGTTTCACGTTTAGATTCGCCCTTCCTTCGCCCTGCGTTCGCCTAAACGCAGGATAAACATTTGCAACTTTAAGAGCCCGCTGGGGTTCGATAGAATGTGGCGGCTATGGCCAGGTCGGACGTCCAACTGATGCTGGACGTGAAGGCGGGCGACGAACGGTCGTTCGAGCTTCTCCTCCAGCGCTACAGGACACCTCTTGTCAACTTTCTCTACCGCATGGTGCGCGCGCGGGAAGAGGCGGAAGACTTGGCGCAAGAAGTGTTTCTGAGAGTGTACCGAGCGCGGCAGGATTATGTGCCGAGCGCCAAATTCACGACGTGGCTTTTCCGGATTGCGACGAATTTGGCGTTGAACTCGGTCCGAGACAATCGTTACCAGCGGATGGAAGTCTCACTGGATGCGCCGGTGACGGTGGATGCGGAAGACGGCGATGAGAAAGCGATGGACATCGCCGAGAAGCATCCGAACATCGAGCAGTACCTGGTGGAGGAAGCGCGGAAAAAGATGATCCGGCACGCGATTGATAAATTGCCGGAGAAACAACGCGCGGCAGTGCTCTTGCATAAGTACCAGGAATTGGATTATGGCGACATCGCAAAGATTTTGGAATGTTCGGAGAGCGCGCTGAAGTCGCTGCTCTTTCGGGCATACGAAACGTTACGAGTGGAACTAGCCCCCCTCGTGGCGAGGCACGGGAAGTAGAGGAACTACAACCCGGGCTGCAAGGGAAGTAGTAGAAGTAGACCCTGGGTAGAGAAGGAAGGTAGTTATGAGCTGTACGCGAATGGAAAACAGGATTTTGGCGTACGTGGACGGGCGGTTGAAAGAGAGCGAACGGCTGGAGATGGAGAAGCATCTCGCGGCGTGCGCGACGTGCCAACTGCGCGTGAATGAGTTTCGCGCGGTGGCGTCGTTGCTGGAGGAAGTGCCGGAGATTCAGCCGTCGCCGGCGTTTGATGTGAGAGTGCGCGCGCGAGTGGCGGCGGAGCCAGTGAAACAGGGCTGGTGGGCGTGGTTTACGCCGTCGCCGCGCGTGGCGTTTGCGGCGTCGCTGCTCTTGCTGGCGACGGTGTGGATCGGCTATGAATCAAGGCCGCCGATGCCATTCGCCGATCAGAAAGAAGCGGACCAGCAAATGATGCAGGAAATCCCGACGCTGGACGATCAGGATGTGATTTCGAACTTTGAGCCGTTGAAGGATTTGCCGCAGCCGGTGCAAGCAGAGCAAACGAATCAGCCGAACCAGAACCAGACGGATCCACCGAATCAAACGATGTAAGGCCGCAAATTTAGGTGCCATGAGAACGGGACTCCAATTCGCGCGATGCCTGATGGGTGTGGCCCTATGCGGGGCTGCGGCGCTGACGTGCGCCGCGCAGAAAAACCATCCCGCGCCGCCTCCGCGGCAGAGCCGCCCCCAGTTTGCGAGGCAGAATCCGCCGAAGCCACAAAACCAGAATCAGGCGAAGCCGAATCCGAACCGTCCGCCAGCGAATCAGGGGCGGCCGGCAGCACAGCTACCTTCCTATAATCGGCCCAATCAAGGAGCGGGCGCTGGAGGTGGGGCGAACAATGAGGCGGGGAGGAATTTGACGCCGAGGCAGCAATTGGGTGTTGGCGCGCCGAGGCCGTGGATTGAGAAGATGCGGCAGATGCCACCGGCACAGCGGGAGAGGTTCTTCCAGAACAGCCCAGCCTTCCAGCGGATGCCGCCGGAACAGCAGAACCGGATACGGCAGAGGTTCAATCAGTGGGACCGCATGACTCCGCAGCAGAAGGCGGACCAGACTACGAAAGAAGATGTCTGGCGACGAATGACTCCTGAGCAAAGAGCGCACGTCAAGAATGACGTGTTGCCGAGATGGCGGCAAATGTCTCCCGATCGGCAGCAGGCGATTCAGCAGAGATTGCGGGTGTTGCAAAATATGCCGGAGTCGGCGCGAAATCAGCGGTTGAGTGATCCGAAGTTCACCGAAGGAATGAGCGACGAGGACAGGGCGACGCTGCGGGATTTGAGCCATTTGCATGTGGGTGGGGCGCCTGATCCGCCGCAAGAGTAGGAAAGCTGACAGCGCACAGCCGACAGTAAGAGCCCAGAAATAGAAGCATTTCCACCTCAGAAGAAACTCAAATCATGCGCGGGCGGCTATGTAGGGGCGCAGCACGCTGCGCCCCTACGAGGCCATTCGCGTCCCTTCGGGCCAATGTGGCATATGTTGGCGCGGCGCGGCGTTTGCGCGCGCGTTGACAAGGGCTCTCCTCTCGCGTCATCGTGACTAGGTCACCTTGCGCGCATCCAATAAGGGGAGGGCGCCATTCCCGTTTTGTCGCCGCGTTTTCGCGCACTGCAGCACCGCAACTTTCAACTATTTATCGCCGGGCAACTGACTTCACTCATCGGAACGTGGATGCAGACGACGGCGCAGCTGTGGATGGTCTACAAGCTGACGGGATCTGCGGCGTTGCTGGGCGTTTTCGGATTTGCGAATCAAGTTCCCATTTTATTTCTGGCGGCGCTGGGCGGCTACATTGGCGACCGGTACAACCGTCACCATGGCGTGATCTGGACGCAGACGGTTTCGATGGTGCTGGCATTTGTGCTGGCGGGGCTCACGTTTGCGAACATCATTCAGGTGTGGGAGCTGATCTTCATCGCGTTTCTTGTGGGCGTGGTGAATGCGTTTGACGTGCCGATTCGCCAGGCGTTTCTTGTGGAGATGGTGGTCAAGGAGGATTTGCCGAACGCGATTGCTCTGAACTCTTCGATTTTCAATGGTGCGCGGGTGGTGGGGCCGGCGATTGCGGGGTTCGCACTGGCGTGGAAAGGGCCGGCGTGGTGTTTTTTTCTAAACGGCGTGAGCTTTCTGGCGGTGATCGGGGCGCTGCTGGCGATGCGGATCGTGAAGAGAGAATCTAAGAAGGAAACGGGGTCGCCGTTCCAGAGTTTGCTGCAGGGATTCCGGTTTGCGATGAGCGATCTGCCGATTCGGTCGACGTTGCTGCTTTTGAGCATGCTGAGCTTGCTGGGGCTGCAGTATTCGGTTTTTTTGCCGATTTTTGCGAGCGAAATTTTGCATCGGGGCGCGAAGGGATTTGGTTTGTTGATGAGTGCGGCGGGAGTGGGAGCCGTGCTTGGCGCGCTGCATTTTGCGGCGCGGACGAGTTACAAGGGATTGGCGCGGTGGATTGCGGCGACTTCGACGCTTTGCGCGGTGGGGCTAGTGATTTTCTCGCAATCGAAATTTTTCTGGCTTTCGATGGCGGTGCTATTGGTGGTTGGATTCTGCGCGACCGTGCAGATGGCGGCGACGAATACGACTTTGCAGAATCGCGTGCCCGATCAATTGCGCGGGCGGATCATGGCGGTTTACGCGACGATGTTTATGGGCGTGCAGCCGATTGGGTCGCTCATCGCGGGGGGAGTTGCGAAACACATTGGAGCGCCGTATACGTTGGCCGTGTTTGGGACACTTTGTTTTTTGGGGAGCATGGTGTTTATTTTTCGGGTGGTGATGCCGTTGCAGGGGCAGCCGCAAGCGCCGGTGACGGCTTAGGAAGGATTGGGGCGGTAGAGCCAGGATGGCTTAAGCAGAGGTGCGGCATCAGCGGGCGGGGCAAGCCCCGCCCCTACAGAGTTGAGTTCGGCGAGGATGGCGTCGACTTTGGGGCGTTGTGGGGAGAGAGAGCAGACGGGATCGGTGGCGGAGGCGTCGGCGGCTAGAAGAAAAGCTTGGCAGCGGCAGCCGCCGAAATCTTGCGTGCGGCGGTCGCAGGATTTGCAAGGTTCTTGCATCCAGGATTCGCCGCGGAATTTTTGGAACGCTTCGGACGAATTCCAGATTTCACCAAGGCTGCGATTCTTCACGTTTTCGAACGAGAGACCAGGAATTATTTTAGCGGCGTGGCAGGGAAGCGCGTCGCCGCTGGGCGTGATGAGCATGAGTTTGCGGGCCCAGCCGCCCATGCAGGGCTTTGGATATTTCGCGTAGTAGTCGGGAACGACATATTCTACTTTGATTTTTCCCGCGAGGCGTTCCTGCGCTTTTTTCAGAAAATCGATGGATTGCGTGAGTTGTTCTCGCGTGGGGAGAAGGGAATCACGATTGGCGAAAGCCCAGCCGTAGTATTGAACGTTGGCGAACTCGACGCGGTTGGCGCTGGAGGATTCGGCGAGCGCGAGCATTTCGGGAAGTTGCTCGATATTGCGGCGGTGAATGACGAAATTGAGCGTGACGGCGACGCGGTGGCGTTTGAGCCATTCGAGGACGCGAAGTTTTTGCGGGTGAGATTTGGTGCCGGAGATTTCCTTGGCGGTTTCTTCGCGGGCACCTTGGAAGCTGAGTTGAAAATGATCGAGGCCGGCCTGGACGAGAGCTTCGAGACGTGGTTCGTCGAGCGGTAAACCGGAGGTGATGATATTCACGTAGAGGCCAGCGGCCCGCGCGGCGCGGATGAGATCAAGGATGTCTGGGCGAGTGAGAGGTTCGCCGCCGGTGAAATCGGCTTGGAGGACGCCGAGCGCAGCAGCCTCGCGGAAGATGCGGGACCAAGCATCCGTGGAAAGTTCGGCGGAACGTTGAGCGAGTTCAAGAGGATTGGAGCAGTAGACGCAGTGGAGGGGGCAGCGGTGCGTGAGTTCGGCGATTAGGGCTAGCGGATTGGTCTGAGGTTCGGTCATGAAAAGCGTCTAAACACGATTGATATTGCAAAGTAGGGGCGCAGCATGCTGGCCCCTACCAGCTAGGCGGTTGCCGGCTCGAAGTCGAGGGCACGATCCTTCTGCAACAACGCCAGATAGCCAAGAATATCCTGCTCGACCTTTGCCGGTTCGGCCTTGGAATAGATCGCTTGCAACTCGCTGATGATCTGGCGAACGGTGTGGTTGCCGTCGCAACGCTCGACGATTTCCAGGCTCGGGCCGAGCAATCGCAGGGCGCGTTCTGGCATCAGCAGGACGCGTTGCTGATTGCTTTCGCCAAGACGGCAGCCGGGGGCGAGGCGCGGACGGCTTTCGAGATCGAGACTCATAGCGAAGCCGCCTCCGCTGCGGGACGAAACGCGCCGGGAGGCGGCCAGCCGGGATTTACGTAAGAAAAATAGAGCGCGTCGAGCTGCGCCCAAAGGATGTCGCACTTGGCGCGTAGGGCAGCGTGGGCCAGGTCTTGCTGTTCGCGCGTGGCGGCGTGTTTCACGACCCAGGCGAGCGCGAAGTCCGCATCTTCGGGCGCTTGCGTGAGGCGGCCGGTGAAGTAATCGAGGCCGCTCGAAAGCCAGTGGTAGTGGTGGCGAAGGCGATCCATGCGCAACGTGATCAGTTTCTTGGAAAAAAGCTCCGTGAGGGAAGAGGCTACGGCTTCGAGGTGCGAGCGTGTCGAGACGAAATCGACATAGGCTTGCACGGCGTAACGCGTGGCGGGAAGAATGCCATCGCCGCGAAGCGCTTGCTCGCGAGAAAGGCCGGTGGCTTCGACGAGCCGTAGCCATTTTTCGATGCCGCCGGGTTTAACGCCATCGCCGTCGTGGTCTAGAATTCGCTTGCGCCAAGCCAGGCGGAAAGCGGGATCTTCACTGCGCGCGAGTATAGCGGCATCCTTGATGGGAATGCGGCTTTGGTAGTAGTAGCGATTTAGAGCCCAGGCTTGCAGCTGGCCACGAGTCAGCTTGCCCTCGTGCATCAGTGCATGAAAAGGATGTTTGTGGTGATAACGCTCCTCGCCGATGGCGTGAAAACCAGCGATGAATTCGGCTTCGGAAAGGAGAGGCGCGTCGATGGCATGTGAGCGGGTCATATGGCTAATTCCATCCCATCATAGGCGATTTCCCAGCCGGCATCGCGGACGATCCGTGCTTCAGGACTTTCGTCATTCAATATCGGGTTGGTGTTATTGATGTGAACGAGGACGCGGCGGGTTTTGCTCGGCCGATAGGGCCAGCGGAGCTGGCCACGGTCGCCCCAGAGCGGCAGATGCCCCATTTGCCGCGCGGATTTGCTCCCTTTTTGGATAGAGTTCAGTTCATCGTCTTTCCAGAACGTACCATCGAGGATCGCCAAATCGCTCTCCTCCACGGAGCGGGCCCACTGATCTCCGATTCCCGGCAGGTTCGGAGCATAGAACAGCTTCTTTTCCTTGGAAACCAGAGTGAGGCCGATCACGGCTTCTTCGGGAGCCAGGCCGTTGCGTAGCGACTCGCTCACATAATCCGGAAAACTTCCGTTGAGCGTAACGGCTTTGCAGAAGAGGCCGCTTTTTTTATCCGCGGGTGATGGCGGAATGAGAGGCATCAGGCGATCCAGCGGCAATGTTTCCCACTTTACGGGCGGATTGGAGCGCGCCAGAACGCGGAAGAGGCTGTTTTCCTCGGTGAGTATGCGGCGCACCGCAATCGTCGAGAAAATTTGCAAGGGTTGGAATTCGCGCAAATGCAGGAGACCCATCACGTTGTCCACATCCGCGCTGGTCAGCACAATTGCGGTAATCGACGAGCTTCGCGAACCTGCCGGAGGCACAAAGTCCGCAGAGGAGAGGATCTGTTGGCGAAGATCAGGGGAAGCGTTCAGCAGGAACCACCGGGAGCCATCCGTGGAAATGGCGACCTGCGCTTGCGTTCTCGGCCGGGCCTTCATTGCGCCCGAGCGCACACCCATGCATTGGGGACATGCGCAATTCCATTGGGGGAAGCCGCCCCCGGCCGCAGAGCCGAGGACTTTAACGCGCATACCGGCACGCCGACAGACGACCGCAGGGCGCGGTCACGTTTTTACAGCTCGGCGTTGGCGTAGGAGCTAACTTCGCAGTTCAGATCAATTTCCTCGTGCTGTGGGGTGGTCCATTCCATGGTAAAGAGCTCCTGACGAAGAATGAATTGCAAACCTCAAACCTACTTTAACTATAGCACGAAGGCAGGTCACCTGGAAGGCGCCGGGAAAGAAAGACCGTTTTGGAACACGCCGATATGACCTACGAAGGGTAGACGTGCGCGAAAGAAAAAACCACAAGGGGTGGTAGCAAAAATTTCCACAGTTACGAGATCGTGAAAACGCAAATTTTCCAAAAAAAGTGCACGTTTTCTCTTGACAAGGCCTCAAATCAGCCTATTATGTGGCCAGAAGTGGGAGAGAGTGGTTGGTTCTGGAGTAGAGTGAAGTTCCCCAGCCGCTTTCCAGGCGTTCTCGAGGGCAATCGTGAACGTAAGCAATTTGGGCATTCAAAACGAGCAATTGAATAGGAAATATGAAGCTGAGGGGAAACTGTCCGGCGAAAGTCGACGAGAAGGGGCGTCTCAAGATTCCCTCTGTGTTTCTGGACGAGCTCAAGGAGTACGGCAACCAGTTTTATATCACAAGTACGACGGGCGAGACGGCAAGAATTTATCCAATGAAGGTCTGGTCGGAAATCGAAGACAAGCTGGCGCAATTGCCAAGCACACATGTGGCGAAGCAAAAGTTTCTGTTAAGGACAAGCTACTTCGGGCAGCAGGCGGAGTTGGACGGGCAGGGAAGAGTGCTTTTGCCGGCGGTGCTACGCGAGGCCGCGCAAACAACTGGGGAAGTGGACGTGTTCGGGTCTCTCAATTACCTGGACGTGATGAACCATACGCGGATGTTGGATAAGTTGAAGAATGAGCCGTATACGGCGGCGGATGATACGGCGCTGGGGATTTGAAGAAGTAAAGAAGTAAAGAAGTAAAGAAATAGCGAAGTAACGAGTTTCGGTGGGGCGGGGCGGCAATACGAAGGGCTTAAGAGATTGAGTGCGGCGCATACGCCGGTGATGTTGGAAGAGGTGCTGGAATGGCTGCGCATCAGGCCGGAAGGAACATACATAGACGTAACGCTGGGAGCCGGCGGGCATTCGGAAGCGATCGCCGAAAGGCTCACGTCCGGCAGGTTGATCAGCCTGGACCGGGACGCACAGGCGTTGGAGTTGGCGCGGGAGCGGCTGAAGAGTTTCGGAGCCAGGGTAACGATCGTGCAGTCGGCGTTCTCAAGGATTGCGGAGGCCGCACAAGAGTTGGGGATTCAGAAGGTGGACGGGGTCTTGGCCGACTTGGGAGTTTCGAGCATGCAGCTTGATCAAGGACAGCGGGGCTTTTCGTTCCGCGAAGCGGCGGCCCTTGACATGAGGATGAACACGGCCGACGAGTTGACGGCCGACGAGATTGTGAATCAGTGGTCGGAGAAAGAGATTGCCGACCTGCTCTACCGCGAAGCGGATGAGCATGATTCCAGAAGAATCGCCAAGGCCATCGTGCGGGCAAGGCCCGTGCGGGATACGGCGCACTTGGCAACGGTTGTAGCAGGGGTCCGTAAGCACTGGGGAAGGCAGAGACTGCATCCCGCAACAAAAACGTTTCTGGCGCTGCGGATAGCGGTGAATCGAGAGATGGAGGAACTCGGGCAGTTTCTAACACGGACCCCTGCTGCATTACATTCCGGCGGCCGGCTGGTGGTGCTCAGCTACCACTCGCGCGAAGACCGCATCGTGAAGCACGCGTTACAAGAGGAAGAGCGTCAGGGAACGCTCAAGGTGCTCACCCGGCACGTGATCCAGCCTACAGAAGAAGAGAAGGCGAGAAACCCGCGTTCGCGAAGCGCGAAACTGCGGTGTGCAGAAAGAGTGTAGTTATGAACGGCAATCGAAAGAAGACGGTGATGGCGGAATTTCATACCGTCAAGCGGATTGATAATTCGCGGCTGGTGCGCAACATCGAGCCGGCAAAGATGCGGAACCTTTGGCGGACGGTAGCCATGGGGAGTCTCGTGGCGGCGTTTTTCATGCTGTACATTTTTCAGCACTTTCGCTGCATCGATTTAAGCTTCCAGTTGGAAGATCTGAAAAGCCAGCAAATGAAGGCCGCAGCACTGAACTCGGAGCTAAAGCTGGAAATTGCCGGGCTGCGCAATCCCATGCGCATCGACGTGATCGCGCGGCGCAGGCTCGGCTTGACGGAACCACTGCCGACGCAAGTGCAAGAGTACCAGGCGCCGGACGGCGCGGAAGTTGCCGCCGCGCGGTACGTGAGACCGAACCGAGCGCCATGATGCCGCTGAGCGGCGTGGCTTCCACCTACAAAAATTTGTCCGTAACTTTGAACCTCCGACCGGAGCGTCTGCCGACCTGAGCATGCCATGCAACAAGATCGCCTCCACGTCCGTTTGCTGATCCTTGCTGGCGTGGCATTGTTGTGGATGGGCGGTGTCTTCGGGCGGCTTACCTACCTCCAACTCTTCCGTCACAGCGAGTATATGGCGCGGGCTCTGCGCCAGCAGCAGCGCACCTATGAAATAACTCCGGAACGTGGCGCGATTTACGACCGCAACGGCAAGCCGCTGGCAATGAGCATTCCCGTGGATTCCGCCTTCGCCGTGCCCTCGGAAATCGTCGATGAACATCTTGCGGCGCGGCTGCTTTCCGGAGTGATCAACAAGCCACAGGACGAAGTGGAAGCGCGGCTCGAATCTTCGCGCTCCTTCGCCTGGATTGCGCGAAAATTGCCGCCGGAAAAAGCGGAGGCCATCAGCAAGTTGAACCTGAAAGGCATTTACCTGCAAAAGGAAAACCAGCGTTTCTATCCCAAGCGCGATCTCGCGGCGCATGTCCTTGGCTTTGTGGATGTGGACGAGAAAGGCCTGCTTGGCATCGAACGCGAGCTGGACAGCCAGATCCGCGGCAAGAGCGAACGCATCGTGGCCATGGCGGATGCCAAACAGCGCTGGTTCGACGGCGGAGAAGCCCAGCGCGAACGCGGCGCCAGCGTCGTTCTGACGCTGGACGAAAAGATCCAATACATAGCGGAACGGGAATTGGCCGCGGCCATCGCCAAGACGCACGCTGCCGCAGGCACGGTCATCGTGATGAACCCGAACAACGGAGAGGTACTTGCTCTCGCCAACTGGCCGACGTTCAATCCCAACAAAGCCAGCGATGCTCCCTCGGAAACGTGGATGAATCGTGCCGTGAGCGCGATCTATGAACCGGGCTCAACTTTTAAACTGATCACGCTGGCGGCTGCGCTCGACCAGGGGATCACATCGCCGGGGGAAGTCTTTGACTGTGAGAACGGCAGCGTGCTGGTGTCCGGTCACCGGATTCATGATCACGAGCGGTTTGGAATGCTGGATGTCGCGGACATTCTCGCGCACTCAAGCGACGTCGGCGCCATCAAGATTGCGCTGCGGCTGGGCGGTCCGAAATTTAATGAGTATGTGCGCGGGTTCGGTTTCGGTTCGCTTACTGGCGTCGAATTGCCATACGAGAGCCGGGGCAGGGTGGAATCGATGGACTGGAGACCTGTATCTATCGCCGCGATCTCGATGGGCCAGGAAGTCGGCGTGACGCCGATGCAGCTCGTCACCGCGGTTTCCGCGATCGCAAATGGTGGCTTACTTTACAAGCCGCACGTCATCGCCGAGCTGCGCCGCGGCGAGAAAGTATTGCCTGCGGAAGGGCCGCTGACTCCTGCGGACCCGAAGCGCGTCATCCGTCCGGAGACCGCTGCGACGCTGCGCCGGCTGATGGAGGGCGTGGTGTTGCATGGAACGGGACCGCTGGCCCACCTCGATGGGTGGACTTCGGCAGGGAAAACGGGTACGGCGCAAAAAATCGATCCAACGACGGGACGCTATTCGCGGACGCAATACATCGCTTCCTTCACGGGTTTTGCGCCCCTCAACAATCCAGCCGTGTCGATTCTTGTGTCGCTGGATTCTCCCGTCGGCCTCCACGAAGGCGGGCAAGTGGCCGCGCCGGTTTTCAAGCGCGTTGCTGAACAGGTTCTGGCGTATCTCGATGTACCGCGCGACGTGCCTCTCAATCCAAAACTCATCGAGACGGCTTACCGGAAGCAAGCCAATGAAGACGCCAGCGCGCTTGAGGATTCTTCAACGGTGGATTTTTCGGGGCAGCCTGACCCGCCGCCCGCGACATCACAGACTTCCGTGGCCTCCGGGAAAGAGCAGAAAGACAACAAGGCCGAGGTGGTGACGGTGGCAGTCGATGAGGGTGGCGAGATCGAAGTGCCCGACTTCAGCGGCAAGACGATGCGCGACGTGATGGACACCGCTCTTAGGCTTGGACTCGAGCCCGTGCTGGTTGGCAGCAGCCTTGCAATAAGTCAAACGCCGGCGGCGGGCGCAAAAGTGAGACGAGGGGCGAAAATCACCGTGCAGTTCGGGACACCAGCGGAAAAGAAATCGAAGCCTCGCTCAGGAATCAGGAATTAGGATGAGAACTGGATTGAGCCAACTCGAAGATACCAGCAACTCCAAAACGCACTCCCCCGATGAACCCCGGGAGGATTCATCGCCAACCCGCGTCTCTCCTCGAAGGATAAAACTGCGCGATATCTTCCAAGGCGCCGAAGCGAGTATTCCGCTGCATCCGCGCAGGAACTGGAAATTCGGCAGGTGGCTTGCGATTCGCGCAAGGTCAAACCGCGCTCTTTATTTTTCGCGCTGCATGGTGCAAACGCCGACGGGAACGCTTTCATCCACGATGCGGTTTCCCGAGGAGCGGCGGCGATTGCGAGCGAAGCGCCCGTGCCAGGCTTTATTCCTTCGAGCGTGGCGTGGATTCAAGTGCGAGAGGCGCGCAAGGCCCTGGCCATCACCGCGGCAAACTTTTTTGGACATCCGGCGGTGCGCTCTGCAGCTCGTTGCGGTCACCGGTACGAATGGAAAAACCACGACGACTTCGCTGGTCGATGCCATCGTAAAGGCTTCCGGCGCGAAGACCGGTCTGTTCGGAACGATCGCCTATCACACGCCGCTCGGCGAATACCCTGCGCCGAACACGACGCCGGAATCGGTCGACCTGCAAGGCTTCCTTGCGGAAATTCGCGATGCCGGCGGACGTTTTGGCGTGCTCGAGGCAAGTTCCCACTCATTGGCCATGGATCGCTTGTGGGGTTGCCATTTTGCGGCGGCGGTATTTACAAACCTGACCCGCGAGCACATGGATTATCACAAAACATTTGAAGATTATTTCGCTGCAAAAAAACGTTTGTTCGAGGGAACCGGAGCGGGCGCGCCGGAAATCGCGGTGCTTAATTCAGATGATGCCTACGGCAAACGGTTGGCCGGGCTAGCGAAGAAAACCGTGACCTATGGCCTCGAATCCGATGCCGACATCACCACCAGAAAATTTCAATTGACGTTCAATGGCCTGACGTTCACGGCCCAAACGCCGAACGGAAAAGTGCAGGTGGCCTCGTCGCTTGTCGGCCGCATCAATGTTTACAACATTCTCGCGGCGATTGGCGCGGCGCAAGCGCTCGGACTCTCCACAGAAATCATCGAATCGGGCATTCGCAGCCTTGAAAGCGTTTCCGGCCGCTTCCAGCGCATCGACCTGGGCCAGCCATACTTTGTGGTTGTCGACTACGCGCACACGGATGACGCGCTCGAGAATCTTATTCGCACCGCTCGCGAGCTGAATCCCAAGGGCCGCATCATTACGCTCTTCGGCTGCGGCGGCGGAAAAGACCGCACCAAGCGCCCGTGATGGGAGAAGTAACTGGCCGGCTGAGCGATCTGACGATATTGTCGAGCGACAATCCGCGGACCGAAGATCCGCTGAAGATTATTTCGGACATCATCGTGGGGCTGCAGAAAACCAACGGAAAATATTTGATTGAACCGGATCGCGAAAAAGCGATCGGCGTTGCGATGGACGAAGCGCGCGCGGGGGACATTGTTCTGCTAGCAGGGAAGGGCCATGAAAATTATCAGATCCTCGCCGATCGAACTCTCGAATTCGACGACCGCGACGTGGCTCGGCGCGCTCTGCGCGAAAGAGGGTATGGAGAGACGCAGCCAGATATAGGCAGCAACGAGCCCAAAAATGGCTCAGAGTTTGGCACGTAGCGCGCTTGTTTAGCTGGGGTAGAAAGTGTGACGAGGGTGCGCGAGCCAGGAGTCAACTCGCTAAAGGAGGAGCCCTCAAATACGGTGAACACAAACCGATACGCGGGGTATCTGCGTAAAGCAAACCCCTTGAGGCATTTATGCGGTGGACGATTGCACAAGTGGCTGGCGCTTTGGGTGTTAGGGCGGGGACGGGACTCGACCCCGTGGCCCGGGTGGCCGGCGTCTCGATTGATTCTCGCACGGTTCGTCGAGGCGAACTGTTCTTTGCCATCCACGGACCGCGTCACGATGGACACGATTACGTGGCGAGTGCGCTGGGGAGCGGAGCTGTCGCGGCCCTGGTGGCGGAGCCGCAAGCCCACCGTTACGGCGACGGTGATCCGGAATCGCTGCATCGTCGTGGGGGACACTTTCGAGGCGCTCAAACAGCTCGCCCGCGCGGTACGTGAAGCTTGGGGCGGGAAAATTGCCGGCGTCACGGGCTCCGTGGGCAAGACCACAACGAAAGAGATCCTGGCGGCATTGCTGGGCGCGAAGCTCCAGGTCCTGAAATCAGAAGGAAATTTTAACAACGAGTACGGGCTGCCGCTCACGTTGCTTCGCCTGGAAGAAACGCATCAAGCGGCCGTGCTGGAAATGGGCATGTCGCGCCGCGGAGAGCTGGCCCGGCTCGCGGCCATTGCGCGGCCCGATGTTGGCATCGTGACTCGGGTCGCACCGGCGCATCTCGAATTTTTTTCGTCGGTCGATGAAATTGCGCTGGCCAAGCGCGAGTTGATCGAAGGGCTGAACGGGCGCGAGTCCACCGCCGTGTTGAATGCGGACGACCCGCGCGTTGCGGCGTTTGGCGCGATTGCGCCGGGGCGCGTGCTCACGTACGGCATCGATGCGCCGGCTTTTTTCTCTGCCGCGGCCATCGAAGATCGCGGTGCGCTGGGCTCAGCCTTTGACTATGTCAGCCCTGAAGGCCGCGTGCGCTTGGAGCTGCCTGTGCCTGGCCGGCACGCGATTTACAACGCGCTTGCCGCGCTTGCCGCCGCCAGCGTCTGGAATATCGGCGCCGCCGAAGCGCAGAGCGTGTTTCGAACGCTGCGCGTCCCCGCGATGCGCGGCGAACTCCTTCGTTTTTCAAATGGTGCAGCGCTGATCAACGACAGCTACAACTCGAGCCCCGCCGCGTTGCACGCTATGGTGTCCGTGCTTGCCGCGACTCCAAATTTTCAGAGGCGCATCCTGGCGGCCGGCGAAATGCGCGAGTTGGGCCCTGCCTCCCCCGTGTTGCACCATGAAGCGGGCATTTTTGCGGCAAAAACGGGCAAGGTGGATTGGGTGATCGGAGTCGAGGGCGACGCAGAGCAAATCGTGGAAGGCGCGGTCTCGGCCGGAATTCCGCGAGCGCACACGAAATTCTTTGCGTCGTCGGATGAAGCGGCGAAGTTCCTGGCGGACTTCCTCACAGCGGGCGACGTGCTCCTGGTGAAAGGTTCGCGCGGCGTGAAGATGGAACGCATCGTGGAAGCGCTGCTGACGCGCTATGCCGCCCCGGGCGAGATTCCTCAGCAGGAGGTAAGGCACTAGATGCTCTACTACCTCCTCTACCATGTTCTGCAGCGTTACTTCAGCCCGCTGAATGTTTTTCGCTACATCACCGTTCGCACCGTCTATGCCAGCTTGACGGCTATGTTTCTCGGCCTCGTTTTCGGTCCCTGGCTGATTCGCCGTCTGCGCGAGCTGCAAATTGGCCAGTACATCCGCGAAGAAGGCCCGCAAGAGCATCAGAAAAAAGCCGGCACACCCACGATGGGCGGCGTGCTGATCGTTTTGTCCACCGCTGTGCCGACGCTTTTGTGGGCGGATCTCAGCAACCCTTTTGTCCTGCTCGCGCTTTTTGCGCTGATTGGCTTCGCCATTATCGGTTTCATCGACGATTACGCGAAAGTCTCCAAACAGCGCAATCTTGGCCTGACCGCGAAAAAGAAAATCTATTTTCAGGTGCTGGTCAGTCTGGCAGTTGGGATTTCGCTGCTCGTCCTCGCGACACACTACGCCTACTCGACGCAGCTGATGATCCCGTTTCTCAAACGTCTCCATCCTGATCTGGTCTTCCATTCTTTGATGAATTCGCCGCACCTCTGGCCTCTGGCGTTTCTCCCGTTTCTGGCTTTCGTTTGCGTGGTCATCGTCGGTTCTTCGAATGCGGTGAACCTGACCGACGGTCTCGACGGCTTGGCCATCGGCTGCACGGTCATCGCTGCCGGCGCGCTTACGGTGCTGACCTATGTCAGCAGCAACTCCCGCTGGGCCACCTATCTCGAAATTCAATACATCCCGCGCGTCGGCGAACTCACTGTCTTTTGCGGAGCGCTGGTCGGCGCCGCGCTTGGCTTCCTTTGGTACAACGCGCATCCCGCGGAAATCTTCATGGGAGACGTCGGCTCACTTTCGCTCGGCGGAGCACTGGGAACGATTGCCGTGATTATCAAGCAGGAGATTCTTCTGTTCTTCGTCGGCGGGATTTTCGTCATCGAAGCGCTTTCGGTGATCTTGCAAGTGGGCTCGTTCAAGTTGCGCGGCAAGCGCATCTTCCGCATGGCGCCTATTCACCATCATTTTGAGCTGCTGGGCTGGAGCGAGTCGAAAGTCATCGTGCGTTTTTGGATTGCAGCGCTGGTCTTCGCGCTATTTGCGCTGACTACGCTGAAGTTGAGGTAGACCGCATTTGAAATCGGGCGGGCTCGAAAAAGCAATATGCCGACAGGAACGGAATTGCGAGGGAAGCGCGTGCTGGTTGTGGGGCTGGCGCGGACGGGCGTGGCGACTGCGCTATTTTGCGCGGCGCGTGACGCGCGTGTGACCGCCACGGATACCCGCAACGAAGCGGAAATCGGCGAAGCCGTCGCGAAACTGAGAGAAACCGGAGTGACTCTTGAGCTTGGCGGCCATACAGAGAAAACCTTTCTCGAGCAAGACCTGATCATTCCCAGTCCCGGCGTGCCCGCCGATGATGCGCGTTTGCAAGCAGCGCGCGCGAAAGGCGCCACCATTTGGAGCGAAATCGAACTGGCCTACCGCTTTATGAAGGGCCGGTTAATTGGAATCACCGGTTCCAACGGCAAAACCACCACGACTTCTCTGGTCGAGCACTTTTTGAAGACAGCCGGGATGCAAACCATACTCGCGGGAAACATCGGAACGCCGCTCATCGCCTGCGTGGACGCGATGAAGGACGACACTTGGACGGTGGCCGAACTCAGCAGTTTCCAGCTCGAGCTCATCAACACGTTTCGTCCTAACATCGGCGTGTTTCTCAATCTCACACCCGACCATCTTGACCGCCACCACACTCTGGAAGCCTATGGCGCGGCGAAAGCGCGCCTCTTCGAGAACCAGACGGGCGATGATATCGCCGTTTTGAACGCGGATGATGCCGCAACTACGCCCTACGCGCCGTCCCTTCCCTGTGTGTATTGGTTCAGCAGGAAACAACGCGTAGCCAAGGGCGCCTATGTTCGCGGCGAAGAGATTGTTTTTCGTCAGGATGGAAAGGAAGAAATCCTCCTCAAGCTCGAAGATATTCCTCTTGCCGGCGCTCACAACGTGGAAAACGTCTTGGCCGCTGCCGCCGCTGCGCGGTTAGGCGGCGCGCCAGCGGTGGCGATTGCCAAGGGCGTGAAATCCTTCGCGGGAGTCGAACACCGCCTGGAATTCGTCAGCGTAATCGCCGGCGTGCGCTACTACAACGATTCGAAAGCCACAAACGTCGACGCCACGCTCAAAGCCCTCGACGCCTTTCCCGGACGCATCCTCGTCATCCTCGGCGGAAAAGACAAAGGCAGCGATTACACCGTGTTGCAAAAGCCCTTGCGCGAAAAAGCGATTCTCGCGCTCTTGATCGGCGCAGCGGCGGAAAAAATCGAGCAGCAAATTTCGGGCAGCGTCGCGCTGGAACGCGCGGAAACCCTCGAGCGGGCCGTGGAACTCGCGTCGCATGCGGCGCAGCGTGGGGATGTGGTGGTGTTAGCCCCCGCCTGCGCCAGCTTCGACCAGTTTCAAAATTATGAGCACCGCGGACGCGTCTTCAAAGATTTGGTAAGGCAGCTTGAAACACAAGCCGCCGGTGCGACTTCCGGGAAAGGGTGAACGAACGTGCCTAGACGTCTTGAAATAGACCGCTGGTTATTTGTCGTGACGATCGTTCTTTGTCTGCTGGGCGCGGTAATGATCTTCAGCGCGTCGGCGGTCACTGCAGAAAGCAAATACGCCCACTCCTATTATTTTCTTGTACGGCAAGCGGCTTGGCTGCTCCTGGGACTCCTGGGAATGTTCACCCTGATGCGCATGGACTACCGCCGCCTTCGCGAGCCCGCCGTCGTTTACACCAGTGTTTGTCTGGTCCTGCTTCTCCTGATTGGAACCTTTTTTGCGGACAAGTCGCACGAAACACATCGCTGGATTCGTTTCGGCCCCCTCGGCGTTCAGCCATCGGAGCTGGCCAAGTTGGCCGTAATTCTCTACCTCGCCTGGTTTCTCGATCAGAAGCGCCGGGGCCAAGCCACCATGGAATTTTGCAAACAAGATTTATTGCAGACGATCCTTCCCGCTGCGGCTCCGGTCCTGCTCTATGTCTGCCTGATCCTCGTCCAGCCGGATTTGGGTACCGCCGTAGCTATTGTTCTGGTGGCCACCACCATGCTCTTTGCCGCCGGGCTTTCCTGGAGATGGATTGCCACGGGAATTGGCACTGCGATTCCCATTTTGTATCTGCTTATCACCCAGGTTAGCTACCGCAACGCGCGGCTCACCTCTTTCCTTCATCCCGATTCGGATCCGCAGGGCGCGGGCTTCCAACTCATGCAGTCGCTCATCGCCGTCGGCTCCGGCGGATTTACGGGCGTCGGCCTGATGGAAAGCAAACAAAAACTCTTCTACCTGCCGGAAGCGCACACGGATTTTATCTACGCTGTCATTTGCGAAGAGCTTGGCTACATTGGGGCAACGCTGGTCATTGCTCTTTTCCTGGTTTACGCGTGGCGCGGCCTTCGCGCTGCATTCTCTGCTCCCGACGGGTTCGGCCGCTTGCTGGCCCTGGGCATCACCGCGCTGGTGCTCAGCCAGGCGCTGATCAATTTTGCGGTCGTGCTGGGAATGATGCCGACCAAAGGCATCCCGCTGCCGTTTGTAAGCTACGGCGGTTCGAGCCTGTTGGTGATGCTGCTTGCGACGGGAGTCCTGCTCAACATCAGCCAGCAGGCCGCCGAAGCATGACGCAACGCGAAATTCACGTTTGTAGGGGCGGGGCTTGCCCCGCCTGCAAGCCCAGGCTGAAGCCATGAAGCTTCTTATCGCCGGCGGTGGCACGGGCGGCCACGTCATCCCCGCGCTGGCCATTGCAAAAGAGTGGTTGTCGCGAGGAACAGAAAGGGAAGTGGTGCTCGTGGGAACGGAACGCGGAATCGAAATGAAACTCGTCCCTCAAGCCGGTCAGCCGCTGGAAACGTTGCGCGTAGCAGGCTTGAAAGGAAAAGGCGGCGCGACTCTCTTAAGAAATGTCGCGATGCTCGCCCCTGCCATGCTGGACGCACGGCGCGTCCTGCGGAAGCACAATCCTGTCGCTGCGTTTGGCGTAGGAGGCTACGCGGCTGGCCCTATGCTGCTCGCCACCTGGTTCGGTGGCATCCCAAATGTAATCTTCGAGCCCAACGCCGAGCCCGGCCTCACCAACAAGCTGCTCGCGAAACTTTCCAAGCGCATCGCCACTGGCTATGAAATGTCTGCACAGGCCTGGGGAAAAAAGGCCGTGGTAACAGGCTGCCCGGTCCGTTCGGAGTTTTTCTCGATCGCGCCTCGGCCTCTCGAAAAGCCGTACCGCCTGCTGATCACCGGTGGGAGCCAGGGCGCGCTTCCCATCAACCGCGCATTTGTCGATGCCATGGACCTGCTCGCCGCTCGAAAAACTGAGCTCTCCATCGTGCATCAGACCGGCGAACGCGATTATAATGCGGTACGCACCGCCTATGCGCGTCGCGAAATCCACGCGGAGGTTGTCCCCTTCCTTACGAACATGGCCGAGCGCTTTGCCTGGGCAGATGTAATTGTTTGCCGAGCAGGAGCCATCACCGCGGCGGAAATCGCAGCCGCCGGCCGCGCCGCCATCTTCATCCCCTTCGGAGCTGCCACGGACAGCCACCAGCTGCGCAACGCTCAGGAAATGGCACGCGCCGGCGCGGGACGTGTCATCACAGAAAACGAACTCACCGCGGAACGTCTTACCACCGAAATTTTCAACCTCATCAGCCACCCAGACCAAATGGAAACACAGGGCAACGCCGCCCGCGGGCTGGCCCGCCCCAACGCCACGCGCGACATCGTCAACTTGATCGAAGAGGTCGCCAACGTGCAGGGAACTGGCCAGAGGGCAATTCCATGATGGTTTCTTTCCGCAATTTTCAGCGCATCCATTTGGTCGGCATCGGCGGCATCGGCATGAGCGGCATCGCCGAAGTGCTGCTGACGCTGGGCTATTCCGTGTCTGGTTCGGACACCAAGCCTTCGAACATCACCGAGCGCCTGCAAAATCTCGGCGCGACAATCCGTGAGGGCCACAGACCCATCAACGTCGACGGCGCGCACGTGGTTGTGACCTCTTCGGCGATCAAGCAAGACAATCCCGAAGTCGTCGAAGCGCACAAACGAAAAATTCCCGTGATCCCGCGTGCTGAGATGCTTGCGGAGCTGATGCGCCTGAAATACGGCATCGCGGTCGCCGGTGCGCACGGCAAGACGACAACCACGTCGATGGTTGCTTCCGTTCTCAACGCCGCGCATCTCGATCCTACGTTTGTGATCGGCGGACGCGTCAATCAGGCGGGCACCACCGCGCGCCTCGGCAAAGGCGAGTACTTCGTCGTCGAAGCCGACGAAAGCGACCGCAGCTTCCTGATGCTTGCCCCAGTCGTCGCCGTCGTCACCACCATTGATCGCGAGCACCTCGACCAATACACCTCGCTCGCGGACATCCAAGGCGCCTTCATCCAGTTCGTCAACCGCGTCCCCTTCTATGGCGCCGCGATTCTTTGTCTCGACGAACCCAACGTGCAGGCCATTCTTCCCGACGTCAAGCGCCCGATCATCACCTATGGCACGTCCAGCCAGGCCGACTTGGTGATCAGCGATGTGAAGCTGGAAGGTCTCAACAGTGAGTTTCGACTGACCTTCAAGGGAGAAGACCTCGGCGTCTTCCATCTCATGCATCCGCCCGGCATCCACAACGTGCGGAACGCAGCCGCGGCCGCGGCTGTCGCGCTCTATCTCAATGTCCCCAGCGATTTGATCCGCGAGGGCCTCGCGAAATTTGCCGGCGTAGGCCGCCGCTTCGACATCAAAGGCATTGTCAACGACATCGCCGTCATTGACGACTACGGCCATCACCCCGCGGAAATTCGCGCCACGCTCGAAGCCGCCCGCGGCTGCAAATTCAACCGCCTCCTGGTTCTCTTCCAGCCGCACCGCTTCTCACGCACCCAGCATCTCTGGGACGAATTTTGCCGCGCTTTTAATCAGGCAGACATACTGGTGCTGTTGGATATCTACGCCGCCAGCGAAGCTCCCATCCCCGGCATCACCAGCGAAGCCCTCGCCAATGCCATTCGCGAAGCCGGCCACAAGAACGTCCACTACTACCGTTCCATGCAGGCTGGAATCGAGTTTCTGTTGCACGAAGCCCGTGCCGGCGACGCCATTATGACCATCGGTGCCGGAAACATCAGCCGCGCCAGCAGCGAACTGATGGTCCTTTTAGGTACAGGGAATCCAACCCACACGCCAACTCACCATGCGCATTGAAGATCCAAAAATCGTGGCAGCGCTCGCCGAACTGGCTGTCCAGCGGGTTCCAGGCGCTGCTTTGTCCGAGCTCACCTCTCTCGGTATTGGCGGCACGACGGATTTGCTTCGTATAACCCGGCACGAAGCGATTCCTGACCTCCTAAACATCCTCGACGCGCAAGCCGTGCCCCACAAATTCCTTGGCGGCGGTTCCAACCTCCTCGTTGGCGACGGCGAGCTATCCTGGGTCGTGCTGCAGCTCGTTTCGCACCAGCCAGACATCGCCCTCCAAGGCCATTTCGCGCAAGTCGATGCTGCCGCCGACCTCGGTCGCACCGTAACTTTCTGCGCTAAGCACGACCTCGGCGGTATGGAAGGCCTCATCGGCGTCCCTGGAACCGTCGGCGGCGCCCTCCGCATGAACGCTGGCGCCTACGGCATGCAAATCGGCAGCTACGTCCGCGAAGTCAAGCTCTTCCGCGCCGCCGCCCGCAAACTCGAAACTCTCGAAGGCGATCAAATTTCTTTCGAATACCGGCACACATCTTTTGCGCCTGATGATATGATGCTCGCAGTGAAGCTGGAATTACCCTCCAAACCGTACCCTGAAATTTTAAAAGGAATTCGTATCTGCAATGAAAAGCGGCGTGCCAGCCAGCCGCTCGGGCAGAAGAGCGCCGGTTGCATCTTCAAGAACCCTCCAGGTGCGTCCGCCGGACGCATGATTGATGAGCTCGGCCTCAAGGGCCTCAGCGTGGGCGACGCTCGCGTCAGTGACCGCCACGCCAACTTCTTCGTCAACGCAGGCAAAGCCTCCGCCAAGGACATGCTTACGTTGATCGCCGATGTCCGCGAACGTGTCGAAAAATCCTTTGGCGTCATTCTCGAATACGAGGTGGTTGTTTGGAACGCGTAAAAGCCATCCAACGGGGCAATGCCGCTTCCGCAGCCGAGCCTTACCGCCCGGAGTTGCTCGCCGACGAAGAGCCGCGCTATCTCCGCCGCCAAAAGCCTCTCGAAATCCGCCGCAAGAAATTTGGAGGCCGAAGCTGGCCGTTCTATCGCCGCATCCTCGTGTGGACCATCGTGGGCGCGACCGGCATCACTTGCGCTATTGTTGCCGGCCGCTTTTTGCTCTATTCGCCGCAGGTCCTGCTCCTCAAGGCCGATCAAATCGAGCTGATGGGCAATCACATCGTCAGCCGCGAAGCCGTCCTTCAACCCTTTGCCCGCGACCGCAACCGCAGCGTCCTCCGCATTCCTCTGGACGCGCGGCGCGCTCAGCTCGAACAACTCCCCTGGGTCGAATCCGTCAGCGTGCAACGCATCTTGCCAAACCGAGTTCGCGTCGAACTCACGGAACGCACTCCCATCGCGTTTCTCCGCAACGGCACCGAGCTAGCCTTGATCGACGCCCACGGTGTCATTCTCGACCGCCCCGAAGGCGAAGACCTGCATTTCCCCATCGTCACCGGCCTTCCCGACAGCATGCCCCGCGAAGAGCGCGAAAAGCGCATGCAAACCTACCAGGAATTTTTACGCGACGCGGATATCGTTCGCTCCGGCTCGTCCGATCGCGTCAGCGAAGTCGACCTCTCCAACGCGAAAGACCTGCGCGTCGTCATGACCGGTCTCGCTTCTGCAACCGATTCGCAAGCCGTCACCATTCATTTCGGCGCCAATGATTTCACCGGCAAGTTCCGCATGCTCGTCGAAAATTTCGCGCAGTGGCAGGCCAATGCCGGCCGTGTGCAGTCCATCGATTTGCAATATTCACGGCAAGTGGTTGTGAACGCCGATAGCAGCTCGACTTCGGCAAAGTTGAAGAACTGAAGGTTTCAGGAAGTAGCAGTTCCAAAATTTATCGATCCAAGGTGGGAGCGGCGGCTTGGCAAAAAAAGATCGTTACATCATAGGGCTCGACGTCGGCAGCACAAAAACTTCCGCACTGATCGCCGAAATCGACGGCGAACTGGTGAAATTTCTCGCGCTTGGCGCGGCCGAATCCAAAGGCCTGCGCAAAGGCCTCATCGTCAATCTCGATTCAACCGTCAGCTCCATTCGCCGCGCCGTCGAAGAAGCTGAAGGCGTCGCTAACGTTCCCGTCGAGTCCGCCGTCATCGGCGTCGCCGGCAGCCACGTCCGCGGCGTCAACAGCCGCGGCGGAATCACTCTCGGCAATCGCGCCCGCGATATCGAGCGCGACGACGTCCGTCGTGCCGTCGATGCCGCACGTAACATCACACTCCCTGAAGACCGCGAAGTTCTCCACGTCCTTCCGCACGAATTCATGGTCGACGCCCAGGACGGCATCCGCGACGCCGTTGGCATGGTTGGCCAGCGCCTCGAAGCTAACGTTCATCTCGTCACTTCCTCCATTGCCGCCACGCAAAATCTGGTCACCGCCGCCAATCGCGCCGGCATTCTCGTCAGCGACACCGTCCTCGAGCCGCTCGCTTCCGCCGAAGCCTGCCTCACGCAAGATGAACGCGACCTCGGCTGCTGCCTCCTCGATATCGGCGGCGGCACTACCGAACTCATCGTTTACGGCGGCGGCGTTGTCCGTCACACGGGTGCCGTCCCCGTCGGCGGCGACCACTTCACCAACGACCTCGCCGTCGGCCTCCGCACCCCCATTCCCGAAGCCGAAAAAATCAAGCGCCGCCACGGCTGCGCCGCCTCGTCTCTTCTCCATGAGGACGCTTCCATCGAAATCGCCAGCGTCGGCGATCGCCCTCCTCGCACCATCTTCGCCCGCATGCTTACCGACATCATCGAGCCCCGCTCCATGGAGCTCCTCGCCCTCATCCGCGACGACCTCCAGCGCGCCGGCCTCGAAGGCCAAATCCCCGCCGGCTTCATCCTCGCCGGAGGCGCCGCGCGCCTCAACGGCCTTATCGATCTGGCCGAGCAATCCTTCCACCTCCCCGTCCGCCTCGCGGAGCCCAAAGGTTTGGCTGATCTCCCAGAACAGGTTGCCCAGCCCGAATACGCAACAGTAATTGGTCTTGTGATGTACGGCGCGAAAGCGCGGCGCAACGCCTCGCAGCGCTCCGGAACTCTCGTATCTAAATTGAAGGCCATGTTTGCTGGTGCCTCGTGAGCCTGCCCGAGCGCAGCACCGCGAACATGGAGAAGGCTGAGGGACGCATGACAGCAAAAGACGCAGGAATACGCATGAGCTTCAGCGAAGAGCTGCAGCCCGCAAAAATCAAAGTCATCGGTGTAGGAGGCGGCGGATGCAATGCCATCAACCGCATGATTCGCGCCAAAGTCGAAGGCGTCGAATTCATCACCGCCAACACGGACTTGCAAGCGCTCAAGCTCTCGCAAGCGCCGACGAAACTTCAGCTTGGCGCGAAGCTGACGAAAGGTCTCGGCGCAGGCGCAAATCCCGAAGTCGGCCGCAAAGCCGCTCTCGAAGACACTGACAAAATTATCGAAGCCCTTGAAGGCTCGGACATGATTTTCATCACGTCCGGCCTCGGCGGAGGCACCGGCAGCGGCGCCGCGCCCGTGGTAGCTTCGCTCGCCAGCGAACTCGGCGCGTTAAGCGTCGCCGTCGTCACCAAGCCCTTCGCTTTCGAAGGCAAACGCCGCATGCTCCAGGCCGAGCAGGCTCTTCAGGAATTAATTGGCGCGGTCGATACCGTCATCGTTATTCCCAACGAGCGCCTGATGGACACCGTCGAGCGCGGCACCAGTTTCTTCGACGCCTTCCGCATCGCCGACGACATTCTTCGCCAGGCCGTGCAAGGCATCTCTGACATCATCACCGTCCCCGGCATCATCAATCGCGACTTCGCCGATGTAAAAGCCATCATGCACGGCCAAGGCTACGCCGTCATGGGCACCGCCATCGCCACCGGCACAAATCGCGCCATCGACGCCGCCAACCGCGCCATCTCCAGCCCGCTCCTCGAAGACAACTCCATCCAGGGCGCGCAAGGAATCCTCATCAACATTTCCGGCAGCTCCAGCCTCACGCTGCATGAAGTTCACGAAGCCTCCTCGGTCATCCAAAAAGCCGCCCACGAAAACGCCAACATCATCTTCGGCGCTGTCATGGACGACTCCATGAAAGATGCCGTAAAAATCACGGTCATTGCCGCCGGCTTCAAGGAAGCCAACAAAAAGAACGTCGTGCAAAAGCCCCAGTTCCTCCCCAAAACCTGGAAAGCAGGCCGCGAAGTCGAAGCCGCAGTCCCGCAGCAACAGACGCTTCCCAACGTCGTCCATCAAGTCCAGCAAAACATCCGCGAGTCCGCCCACGAAGTCCCCGCGGACGACCTCGACGTCCCCACTTTCCTCCGCCGCCAAGCCCAAAAAGCCTAATCGGCTTTTGCCTTTTCGCTGGTTTTGACTCTTCCTGGATGTTGTAGGGGCACGATTCATCGCAAGCTTGTCCAAATTAGGTTTTCGTGGGAGGGCGGAAAGACCTGTTACTTTGAGTTGGGTTCCGTGACAAGAACCAACTTAAAGGACAGGAGATTCCGCCTTGAACCGAGTATGCAGTATTTTTTCTCAGCTGTTGCAGTTCTTTCCTCGTCTGGAATTTGAGCAGGCCGTTCGCGAGACGCGCGCCGAACGGCACGCTCGTGGGTTCAGTTGCTGGGGACAATTCGTGGCCATGTTGTTCTGCCAGCTGGGGCAGGCCCGTTCGTTGCGCGAAATTTGTGGCGGGCTGGCGAGTTGCGAAGGCAAGCTCAGGCATCTCGGGGTGCCCCAGGCGCCCAACAAGTCCACTCTCGCCTATGCCAACCAACACCGTCCGTGGCAGCTATATCAGAAAGTGTTTGGCGTTTTGTTTGCGTGTTGTCAGCAAGCGGCCGGCGCGCGGCACCGCTTTCGTTTTCGCAACCCCCTGCTGAGCATCGACGGCACGCTCATCGATCTCTGCGTCACCATGTTTGACTGGGCCCACTACCAGCAAGGCAAGGGCGCGGCGAAGTTGCACTTGGTTCTGGACCACGATGGCTATCTCCCGCGCTATGCGGTGGTCACCGAAGGAAAAGCCTCGGAGGTGAAAATAGCGCGCTCTTGGCAGTTTGCGGCAGGCACCATCCTGGTTTTTGACCGCGGTTATGTGGACTACCAGTGGTATCAACGACTGACCGACAGTGGGGTGTTCTTTGTCACCCGCTTGCGCCACGATGCCCACTATCAGGTGCTGCAAGAGTTGCCAGTCCCGAAAAATCGCCACATTCTCAAGGATCAAATCATCGCGTTGGGCAGCCACCACTACCGGCAAACGGCGCCCTTCCGCCGCGTCGAACTGTGGCTGGAAGATCGCCAAGAAGTGCTGGTGCTGCTCAGCAACCACCTGGGCTTTGGTTCCACGACCATCGCGCAAATCTATCGCGAACGCTGGCGGATCGAAGTCTTCTTCCGCTATCTGAAGCAAAACCTGCGGATCAAAACCTTCGTGGGTACGTCGGCCAACGCTCTGCACATCCAGATTTGGACAGCACTGATCGCCATGCTGCTGAAATAACTGCAACTGCGCGCGCGCTACGGCTGGTCCCTGTCGAATCTGGTGGCCCTGCTGCGCCAACAGCTCTTTGTCTACCGCGATCTGCAAGCCTGGCTGGATACGCCGTTTGAAGCTCCACCGGCCTACATGACGGCCAACTGGCGCTGCATTTTCCGCTCGCCGGTTAGGACAGCACAAGCACAACCTGAACCGCCAAACACACTTGCCGTACACAAAAATTCAATCTTTTCGACCCTCTCGTGGTCCAACCTTGTCTAATTTGGACAGCCTTGCGATTCATCGTGCCCTCTTTCTTTTTTCGCGCATCCGCTGCGCCGTTGGCCGATTCCTCCCGCCCTTCAATCGCAATCCCGCAAAGCCTCTGCCATCCTCCGTACTTCCTCTTCAAACGCCCCAACATTCCTCGCTGGCTCCGCCACCACCGAACTCAACCCCGCATGGAACTCCCGGGCCCCTGTCTTTGCCACCGCCTCTCGAATATTCCCCACGTGCAAGCCGCTCCCGGGCATCACGATCAACCGCTGGCCCGCCATTCGTACCAGCTCACCCAGCAGATCGAACGCCTCCGGCGCCGTCCGTCTCCCGCCAGAAGTAAGCAACCGCGTAGCCCCGGTTTTGATCACGTCCTCCAGTGACCTCCTCAAATCCGCGCATTCATCAAACCCCCGGTGAAACGTGACCGGCAAAGGCTTCGCCCGCTCCACCAGCTCCCGCGTGCGCTCAACGTCGACCTTTCCGTCGGCCCCAAGCAATCCCAGAACAACTCCGTCCATCCCGCATGCCTTCGCCGCGTCCACATCCTGCCGCATCGCTTCGAATTCCGCCTCCGCATAAAAAAAATTCCCGCCCCGCGGCCGCACCATCGAAAAAATGGGCAAACGCACGCGTTCACGCGCCGCCCGCATCAACTCGCGGCCAGGCGTCGTCCCGCCAACCCGCGTATTGCTACACAGCTCAATGCGCTGCGCCCCGCCGCACTCAGCCGCCGCCGCCGCTTCCACGCTTTCTATGCTGATTTCGAGGGAGCAAGGAAACTTCATTTCAATGCCATTTTGCGGGATGGTTCTGTCTTGCAGACTGGGCTAACCGCTCTGATCACTGAATAAAATAGATGAAAGCGTCGTCAATAAGGACGTCTCCGACGCGGCTGCGGTGGATTCGACGCGGCCTTCGTGCTAGACCCTTGGCCCCAGGCGCAGGATCCATTATTTCAAAATGTCCGAGTGTCTGAATGGATTTCACGAGCTCGTCGTCCGGGCTCAGAACGGAAATTGAATCCAGCGGAAGTGCTTCGTATATGTCCTCAAGCCCGGCTAGCTTTTCTTGAAGAATTCTGTACATATGCAGAGGCCCGTGCGTTTCCACCAAAGGGGACGACAGATTCAGTCTCCAGCGGTTCGTCTCGGAAGAATAGAGCCAAAACGAACAGACGAGTCCGAACCCACTGTCCCGGCGGAGCAAATCCGTGAATTCATCACCTGCCGCGATGTGCTCGGCGCTAAGTTGTTCCTTTACCACCAGTTCTTCAGCCATACCAGCACTCCGTTTGCCGGATCAGTGACCGCTTCATAGAGATCCAGCGCCGTGTCTCTTGATCGGCCAGTCTTGTAGCGTGAGTCCTCATTCCAAGTTACCACCGTCGCCCAACAGGTTTCCAGCGTCTTGTTGAGTCTCTTCGCGTCCCGCATCTTCTCCGTCAACCGCGAAATGCCCAACAGCTCTGTCAGATCATGTGTGTAGCTGTTATTGGCCAGCTTTTTGTCTGGAAAATCATATTCTCTGGTTTCCTTCGCGATGCACGCTTTGAACGCACACTCCACGGCATAACCTGACAGGTAGAAAGCGCCGTCGTAGCAGTTATTGTCCAACAACACTTTGGCTTCTCTTATTCTCAAATCGGCCAGTCGTTGGAGGTCAGAGCGATTCATTGTCGGAGTCAGGCATCGTAAGCGTTCTGAAGATTACAACAAACGTTACTATATTGTGAAATTATATTTGCAACCGGAGGCTGTCGGGAGTTTTGCTATGTTCCTGCGCGGGGACGTCAAACGCCAGCGATTCGCTTTACGTGCATCAGGCTGCCGTGCGCCCAATTCCAATACATACCCAGCAAGGCGGCCGCGTTCCATCCCCACATGAACAGTCGCATTTCCTTCGGGCTGTACGGCCGGTTCTTCCAGATCATCGAGCTGTCCACGACAAACCACGCTGCTCCTAAGCCAAGAAATCCGGTGATCATCCAATCACCAAAAGAAACGTACACCAGCACTGTCTCCACACACAGAATCGCCGCCATCAACAGCTTGGAACGCACCCCTCCAAGTATTGTCGCCGTCGTGCGCCGTCCGCTCAGCCGGTCCGGCTCGATGTCCATCACTTCGCCGAAGACGTGCGAGTGCATCGCGAAGAGCGCTCCGAACAGAAAGGTTTGCCACGGAAGTTGCGCCGCGCCGTTCAACCAGGTGCTCAACACGAAAATCAACAAATAGCTCGCTTGAATCAGCACGTCGAACGGCGGATGGCTCTTCCATCCAAACCGCGGCGCATTGTAAATCCCCACGGCAATCAACAGCACTCCGTACCAGGCCAAGATTCGCGGCCCAACCAGAAAAAAGAAAAGCACCAGAAACGGAATCTGTACAACGGCGATTTTCCATCGCAACGCGGCCAGTTGCTCCTCTTTACCCAGCGACCCAAACAAAAACGTTCCCTTGCGCGGGTTCCGCCGGTCCGCCTCCGCGTCCACAATGTCATTCACCCCATACAAAAGAAATCCCAGCGGAAACAAAACATAGAACAGCCCTAGCCACAAAGTCCGCGAGTGCAAAAAATCCGCATGTCCCAGCGGCATCAGATAAAACAGCGCGGTCGTACTCCAAAGCCCAGGCCGCGACACCTGTAACAGGAAAACCAGCTCCGAAGCTCGCGCCCCCTTTTCCCGCGGCGAAACCCTCTCCGCATGCAAAGCTGGCAAAGCGGGTTCCAAACTTGCCTCTCCCTGTTTTCGGATCGTTGGCTGTCGGGATTCCACGGCATGATCTCTACGCCAGAAGACGATACAAACGGACATTCCCCCAGTGCCTCTTTCGCACGGGCTACCAAAGGGATACGAGAGCGCGGAGGTGACCTTGCGCAGGCATTTGCCGGTTTTTAGAGGCGCGGGCGGCTACTGGGAGTAGCCTTATTCCCCCGGTTAAGATGTTGCTGCCATTCCCATTCTCAAAACGCGGCCGTTTCCGTGGAACAAACGGGAATAGGAGAACAATTGCTTTAAGCATGCCGCGCGCATGTCAGAGGTGAGTAACTCGAATGGCTTCATATCAAGTGCGTAGTTCACATTCGGATCAGCGGCGGCGTTTTGCGTAACGGTCTCCGACCATGCGGCGCGCGCGTTATTCGCGGCTTGTGCGCCATTTCGAAGAAAGAACTCGTTCAGGCACATGCCGGCTTTCCACGCGTCCTTCTTACATCGTTCGAGTGTCCAATAAATATTGTCTGCATCCGCGTTCGGATTCAGCGAACGCAGAACATCTTTTGCGCGTTCGTCGGAAAGCGCTGCGGCCCACCATAAATCGACCATTGGTCCCTCGCCATTCGGTACCACTCTATCCTCCTTCTTCGGTTGCCAACCGGCTGTCACTAATGGCACATAAGCGCTCAATCCATATTTCTGTAGGTAAATCGGCACACCGCGAAGAAAAAGCGTAGAATGTATACAGGTCACAAATTGAACTCTAAAGCGCAAGGTACTCCTAGCAAGATCGTTGATTACCACTTGGATGACCGTTTCGATTGGATTGCCGATCTGGAATGTGGCCATCAGCAGCATGTCCGCCACAATCCACCTTGGACTCATCGGCATTGGGTAACAACGCCTCAAGGTCGGTATGAGCATCTCGGTTTCGAATTGCAATGTTTAGCGTGTCTGGCTCCTGCCGCCCCGCTTCAGTCGCTTTAGATTAAGCCGGACGGAAACCGGCTGATTCGGACTTGCCCTGAGTTCATTAAGCCGCACTCGATTGTCTGCCCAGGAAACCTGAATCAGCATTAACCAGTAAAAAGGTGCGAGTGTTTCCCATTCGGTGGAACGTTTTAGGCCCTGGAATAAAGGAGTTCTTATGATCGAGAGCGTAAACGTCCAATACGTCGGTTTCCAGTCGAAGGCCCTGGTGCGTGAATATAGCTTTACCGTCCGGCGGCCTTTGAATGAGTCCAGCGAATTTACCCTGACCATCTTGCACGCGGCATTTGGTCCCCATGGTGTGCGCTTTCAGGATGCTCCCGAAATCTGCTCGCTCAGACTGCATCGGGAGCTTGCCGCGTTCGGAAACCATCCTCCACAGGCGCATTTCCGTATCAGTGAGACGGATCTGGATGACTACCGTAGCTCTCACACGCAAAGCACTCGGGGTTACCCCTATAAGCCCAAGGGGTCGCAGGACCTCTAGAGCCTGCCTGCGGGTTTTGTCGTTCTAACAAAATCTTTGGCCAGCCAATATTCTTCGCGCCGTTCTCGGTCTCCCGTTACGCGTGCGCCTTCCCCAGTTGTACTCTGCTCCTCTTGTGATACCCTCTTGCGCCAGGAACTTCGGGTCTCTAGTTTTCCGTCGATCCCGAGCCGCCACTTCGTGCAAAGGAGACCTCTCATGAAACTCCATTCCAAAAGCTTCGCCGCACTGGCTGTGATTCTGGGCGCCGCGCTCGCTGCCTGCCAGGAGCCGTACCACCAAAAAGAAGAGCAATATTATTTGATTTCCGCAAATATCAATTTGCCCTACTGGCAAGAAGCCGAGGCCGGCTTGCGCGATGCCGCCACCGGCATGGGCGTCAAAGCCGAGATGGACGGGCCCACCACTCTCTCCCCTCAGGAAGAGTTGGACTCCTTTAATAAAGCTGTCGCCCTCCATCCCGCAGGCATTCTTATTTCTGTCATGAGCCAGCAGTTGCTCAAGCCTGCTATCGACAGCGCCGTCCTTCAAGGCATCCCCGTTATCTGCATCGACGCCGACGCCCCCGATTCTCATCGCATTCTTTTCGTCGGCACCGACAACTTCCGCGCCGGCCAGGAGAGCGGCAAGCGCATGGCCGACATTCTCAAAGGCCAGGGTCAAGTCGTGATCATCACGATCCCCGGCCAGTCCAACCTCGACGACCGCGTCCGCGGCGTCAACGAAGCTCTCAAAAAATACCCCGGCATCAAAATCGTCCAGACGATTGATGACAAGGGGGACGCCCGCAACGCCAACGACGGCATTTCGGGAATTCTTGCCAAGAAGGAAAAGGTGGATGGAGTTATCTGTCTCGAAGCCTCAGGCGGCTCAGGAGTTGCCGAAGCTTTTCACCGCCTCGACCAGACCGGCAAAATCGCCATCGTCGCTTTCGACAAAGACCCCGAAACGCTCGACGCCATTGAGAAGGGTTGGATTAACGCGACCATCGTCCAGAAACCCTACATCATGGCCTACTACGGCTTGAAGTTTGCTGACGACCTCCACCACAACGCCGTCCACGAATTCAAAGACTGGCGCACCGCCCCTGCGCCGCCGCTCCCCGCATGGGTCGACACCGGCACCGCCACCGTCGACAAAAGCAACGTAGCCGCCTTCCGCGAAGCACTAGCCGCCCATCCCAAGCCGCTCTAGCGGGGTTCGACTAGTCGCGCATGGAGTGCGGCAGCTCTGCTGCCGCTCTTCCGTTCGCCCGTTAGGCGCTTGTCATATAGTTTGAGAGATTCAGTTGGACGGTAGATCGAGCCTTGGGCTATACCCAAGCGGAAACCGCAGTCCCTAAACCCATCCCAGCGACGCAAACGTCGTAATCGAGGCGCATCCCAACGCCGCACCCAATACCATTCCTGCCAGTACATCGCTCAAAAAGTGCATTCCCAAAACGATACGGGAGACTGCGATGCTGAACGCCAGGAAGAACAGTGGTCCTTCCAGCGAGGGATAGAAGTAGCTAACCACCAGCGCGACCGAAAACGCCGTCATCGTATGCCCCGAAGGAAACGAGAATCGGTCCGGTGGCAACACCTTCGACCAACAATGCGGCTCCAATTGGCACGGCCGCGGACGCTGGCTCAGTCTTTTCAACGCCTTAAAAACAACTATCCCGAATACTGCCGCCGCTCCGGCCGCACCGATGGCCGCAAACTTCTGGTGGCCGCCATCGACCAGCAGCATGATCCCTAGCCCATACCACAACCAACCATCGCCCATCCGCGTGGCCAGGATCATCCACAAGCGCACCCACCGCGGAGCTCGCCAGCGGTTCATCCGGCGCATCAGGCGGTGGTCCCGCCTCTCGATGTATCCCCAGACAGTGCGTGCGACAGCCATGGTTTTAACCCATCTAGCCCCAGTTGGCCTCGAAGCTAGAATCCATATCCCAAAGCATCCGTTGCTGCTTCTCGCCGTTTTCCAAAGCCGCCGTCCAGGTCCGGCAGAAGCGCATCTCGTTCAGCCAGTGGCCCGCGGTACACACCGGCACCAGCAGCGAAAGCGGCATAAGTGCCAGAGTCCACGGCTTTTCCATCCACAAGGACCACACGATGCTGAACACATCTGCAGTCAACTTGAGATAGCTGCCATGCTCTCCGTGAACTTGTCCTTTGCCCGCCCGCAATCCCGAGAAGAACTCATCGACCGTGCGCGCGCCACGAACCTCGGTGAATGTCCGTCCTACACCGGCGATGGTGTGCGAATCGCTTCCGCCAACGGCGATCTTCCCCAATCGCGTTGTCAGCCGCTCCGCGCTCGCGTTCGCTTTCGGCCACATCTGTCCGTTCCGCGATTCAAACGCCGGCACATACGAAGCAAACCAGTTGAAGTCCTCGTCCAGACGCTTTCCCGTCAGCCCCGAGAAAACATGATTCACGCTGAAAAACAGCTTCTTCTCGCTCACATACATCATCAACGAAACAAAGTCTTTACGCCGCCGCTGAATTTCCATGTGGTCGCGTTCGCTGATGCCATACACGCCCAGATGCATCTCCGTTCCAGCAGGCATCTTGACCGTTACTTCCTCGCTCAGGAAGAAATCAGGATGTTTCCGCAAACACTCTGCGGCGTCGATGGAGTCATGGTCCGTTAGCGTCACGATGGACATCCCAAGCTTCTTCAACCGGGTGTACACTTCCGCGGGTTGGTTGTACGATTCGCGGCAGATCCGGTCCAGAATGGGAGTTTGACACATGCCAGATGCGATCGAGTGAACGTGGAGGTCGCAGCGCATGAAACTATTGTTAACCAGCGATATGAACAGGCCATGAAGAGGTCGCGAATTGTGCATGAATGTGTCCATGGAACTCGTTGAACACATTGGACTTTCTTACTTATCCACATGGCATGTGGCTTGCTCTTCGCGGCGAACATTAAGCGTATGGCACAATCTAAACCATGAAAAAAATTCACGTTCTCTTTCATGACGGCGGCGGCGGTCATCGCAACGCGGCTGTAGCCCTCCAAACCATTGCCTCCCAGCAAGGCCGGGACTGGCAGGTCGATTTGGTACAATTCCAAGACCTCACCGACCGCCTCGACGTACTCCGCAAGCTGACCGGCATCCGTATTCAGCAGCAGTACAACATCATGCTTCAGAACGGCTGGACCCTTGGCAGCAAGTATCTCTTGCGCGTTCTGCAACTTACGATCCGCATCTTCCACCGTCCGATGGTGCGCCTGCTCGAAGAGTTCTGGCGCGAACATCCTGCCGATCTGCTCGTCTCGGTCATCCCGCACTTCAATCGCGAAATCTCGGAGAGCTGGAGTGCTGTTTACCCGGGTCGGCCGTTCGTCACCCTGATTACCGACCTGGCCGACTATCCGCCGCGCTTCTGGATTGAGCCGATCAAGGAACAATACGTCATCGCCGGGACGGAAAAGGCCGTCGAGCAAGCTCGCGCCTTCGGACACGACGAAGCCCATATTTTTCAGGCATCTGGAATGATTTTGCGCCCCGATTTCTATGTCGAAGACAACTCTGATCCTGCCTCCATCCGCGCGGAGATGGGGCTGCGCAATGATCTGCCGACCGCCATCGTCCTCTTCGGCGGGCATGGCTCGAAGGTCATGTATTATTTAACCGAACGGTTAAATGCGGCTGGCCTGCCTCTGCAACTGATCTTGATCTGCGGGCGCAACGAAGCATTGGCCGCGAAATTCCGCCCCAAAAAATGGGACATACCCGTGCATGTTGTCGGTTTTACGAAAGAAGTTCACAAGCTGATGCGCGCTGCGGACTTTCTCATTGGCAAGCCGGGCCCCGGCAGCATCGCCGAAGCCATGGTCCGCAAACTCCCCGTTCTCATCGAATGCAACTCCTGGACTCTCCCCCAGGAACGCTATAACGCAGAATGGGTTACGGAGAAACGCGTTGGCATTGTTGTAAACAGCTTCGACGAAGTCGTTGACGGCGTGCGCCAAATGCTGGAGCCATCGCGGCTGGCGGAATTCCGCAAGAATGTCGCGGCTCTCAACAATCGCGCTATCTTCGAGATTCCAGAGATGTTAGCCAAGCTCTTGGGCGAGTCAGCGAAAGCCGCCGATAAGCCGGTCGCGGCAGTGCTACACTCGCAAATCACTTCCTAGCTGGCAGTTGCAGGCTTCGGCAGTTCGGCTCGCTCGTTGCGGCCTGGATGAGGAAAGCGCGGGCCAGCGTCGCGGTTCTCGACTGGAACTTTGATCCTCGGTTTGGCGCAGGTAGTCGCCCATGGCCGCGCAGCATACTTTGGCAATTCACACATTTTCACGCATCCTCGGTGCGCGCTCGACTCGGCGCAATGGCAATAACAGCTTCCTGGAGTGGCTGGCCGCAACTCGGAAGGAGTATCCGCCGACAGGATCAGCGATCCGCCTAGAAAACAAACCAGCAACGTCGCGCTGCCAAATCCGATTGTCCGCAGAATGTCTTTGCACAAGAGGAGGAGATGCATTGCACGATTCTGCAGCCGTCTCCCTATAAAACCGATAGCGCGCGCAGGCCGAAGATTTTGTTACCTGGGTCCTGGAACTGGGTCGAGAGCACTAATGAAGGAACTGAGGAGGGGGGCCACTTCCCGATTCAGCTTTCGAGCAGTTCCGAATTGAAATCCGGGGCCAGCATGGACCTTCGAGGGGAAGCGAGCCTTCGCGTCCAAGTATCTGTTAATAAATGACTTGGTAGAAATCTGTCGGGTACCGCGGATTGGCGCAAGCCGTGCACTAGGAGGGGCATGAGTGCGTTTCACATGACGAGTTGAGGAGAGAGGCGAGCGAGGGGGAAGGGGCTTGCTCGCCACTTTTCACAATTCGTTCCCACCTGCCTCTGAGAGGGAAGCTAGGATGGATGACCCCACGCGTCGGTGTGAAAACGACACTGACAACGAAACGCACTCTCCGAGGCCCCCGATCCCAAGCGGGGGCCTCTTTTTTTCCTTAGCCTGCAACCCTATTTAACTTCCCGGTTAAATACGAGTCCGTCCTAATAGCTCCTGAATCGTCGCGGCGCACTCCTACCCAACCACAGAGAATAGGCTCTCGCGCCCTTCTTCCGGTCAAATTTTGAATTCGGGCCGGGTTCCGGCCTCCGTCACCTGGCGCGCGACGGCGATCGTCGCGTGCGCAAGCACATGCTCGACCTGCGTCTCTCGCAACCGCGAGGCGTCGTATTCAAACGACAAGTGCTTCTTGTCCTCATCGAAGCGCACGCGGCGCAGGCCGTAGGTGTTGGAAAATTCGCCGAGGCGGCGTAGTTGATCGTCTGTGAGCGGGGACTGCAGTTCGTATGTGATTTCCACGAGTGTCATGCCCGGAATTATACCAGCCCGCGCAAGGATTTCACGCGTAGACGCTTGAACCCTCAAATCATCTAATATGGTGATGCCCAAACAGCTTCCAATGTCTGAATCTAAAAATCCAGGACTGCCCATTCTCCCTTCCGCGCCGCGCGCGAAAGATCCGGTGTGCGGCATGATGGTGGACCCGCAGAAATCCGCAGGAAAAGTTTCGCATGGCGAGAAGACTTACTACTTTTGTTCGAAGCGCTGCGCCGAACGCTTCGAGAAGGAACCTGAAAAATATTTGATGGCGCCCGGAACAGCCGGAATGGAATCCGCTCTACACCCCGGTCATGAAAAATCCGCCGCGCCGTCTTTGCAGGTTGCAGTTGCAACTTCCGCGGCGACTAGCGCTGAAACCACGGGCACTCGTTACACCTGTCCGATGAATCCGGAAATCGTTCAGATCGGTCCGGGAATCTGCCCGATGTGCGGTATGGCGCTGGAACCGATGGATGTGCCCGCGGAGGTAGAAGCCGATCCCGAATACGATTCCATGCGGCGCCGCTTCTGGGTGAGCGCCGCGCTGTCTTTGCCCGTTCTGCTGATCGCCATGTTCGGCGATGCTCTCAAGCTTCCGCTTTCGTCCGGAGCACGCAATTGGCTTCAATTCGTTCTGGCGACGCCGGTCGTTGTATGGGGCGGCTGGCCATTTTTCCAGCGCTTCTGGGCCTCGGTTGTCCATCGCAGTCCCAACATGTTTACCCTGATCGGCTTGGGCACTGGCGCTGCCTATCTGGAAAGCGTTGTGGCGACGCTCTTCCCGCAAATTTTTCCCGCGTCGTTTCGCGATATGCACGGCGCCGTCTCCACATATTTCGAAGCTGCGGCCGTCATAACAACGCTTGTCCTGCTCGGCCAAGTGCTTGAGCTGCGCGCGCGCCAGCAAACCAGCAGCGCGATTCGCTCTCTGCTCAATCTGGCGCCGAAGCAGGCGCACCTGCTCGCACTGGACGGCGCTGAAAAAGATGTTGCGCTCGAAATCGTCAAGCAGGGCGACCGTCTACGCGTGCGCCCAGGCGAGAGTGTTCCAGTAGATGGCCTGATCCTGGAAGGCGCGAGCGCTATCGACGAATCGATGGTCACGGGCGAGCCCATGCCCGTCGAAAAGTCCGCGGCGGACAAAGTCACGGGCGGCACACTGAACACCAGCGGGAGCTTCGTGATGCGCGCCGAGCGGGTCGGCAACGAAACCTTCCTTGCGCAAATCGTCAAACTCGTCAGCGAAGCTCAGCGCAGCCGCGCGCCGATGCAACGTCTCGCCGACAAAGTCGCCGGTTATTTTGTCCCCGCCGTGATCGTTGCGGCGGTGCTGGCGTTCGCAGCCTGGGCGCTCTTCGGACCCGAACCGCGCTTTGCTCACGCGCTCATCGCCGCCGTCGCCGTGTTGATCATCGCCTGCCCCTGCGCGCTCGGCCTGGCCACTCCCATGTCCATCATGGTCGCCGTCGGCCGCGGCGCACACGCCGGCATCCTGGTCCGAAACGCCGAAGCTCTCGAAACTCTCGCGAAAGTCGATACACTCGTCGTCGACAAAACCGGCACGCTCACCGAAGGCAAACCGCAAATCACAAACATCGAAGTCGCCGCAGGAACCGCTCTTACGCAAGACGCACTGCTCGCGCTAGCCGCAAGCCTCGAGCGCTCCAGTGAACATCCCCTCGCCCGCGCCATCGTGCGAGCCGCAGAAGAAAAGAAGCTGCAGCTTGAACCAGTGAACGATTTTCTAGCCACCGCCGGAGGTGGAGTCGAGGCCCGCATCCAGAACAAAGTTGTTCTCGCCGGCACATCGACGTTCTTGAAAGGGCGGGGAATGGAATTACCCGCAAGCGACAGTTCCACCACCACCGAATCCAACTCCGCCGCCGTCACCACCGTCTACCTGGCCGTCGACGGTAAAGTGGTTGGAACCTTTTCCTTAAGCGACCAAATCAAGGCCTCGACCCCGGAAGCGATTCGAACGCTGCGTGAAGACGGCATTCGCATCGTGATGTTGACGGGCGACCGCCGCGCCGCTGCCGCCCGAGTAGCCAAAGAACTGGGATTCGAAGAATTCGAAGCGGACATGCAGCCACAACAAAAAGGGGAAGTCATCAAACGGCTTCGAGAGAAAGGCCGGATAGTGGCGATGGCGGGGGACGGCGTCAACGATGCTCCCGCGCTGGCTGCGGCGCATGTCGGGATTGCTATGGGCACGGGCACGGATGTGGCGATCCAAAACGCCGGGATTACACTGGTGAAGGGTGACCTGCGCGGCATTGTGCGGGCGCGCAAACTCAGCCGGGCTGCCATTGGCAACATCAAACAGAATCTGGCTTTTGCTTTTCTTTACAACGCACTAGGGATTCCCATCGCCGCCGGCCTTTTCTACCCGATCTTCGGTTGGCTTCTTAGCCCCATGCTTGCCAGCGCAGCGATGAGCTTCAGCTCCGTCTCCGTCATCGCCAACGCCCTGCGCCTTCGCAAAGTCTCGCTCTGAGAAGAGACAGACAGGAATGTCTGTCCCACCGCCGCAGGCTGTAAGGGCGGGGCTTGCCCCGCCCTTCTGCGGCCATCCCTTCAGCTCTTGCCAAGAATGGAATCGAAGTACGCCAGCATTTCCGGCGAATCCCACTCCTGCATTCCGATGATTTTGCGCGCGATTTTCCCGTCACGGTCAATGATGTACGTCTCCGGAACCATCACCGTGCCATAGGATTGCGCGATGGGCGAATGATTGTCTTTAGTGGCGGGATCACGATACGTCTGGAAAATGACTCCGTTGTCGCGGAGAAACTTCTCGTACACAGCGGGGTCCTCATCGGCGGCGATGCCCAAGACGACGCCGTTGCGCGAGGCAATATATCTCTGCAGCCGGTTCAGCGCGGGAGTCTCTTCAATGCAGGGCGGGCACCACGTGCCCCAGAAATTCAGCACCACCACCTTTCCGCGAAAATCGGAAAGATGCGCCGGTTTCCCGGCGAGCTCCAGCGAAAAATCTTCCGCGCGCTTCCCGGCGACGGACGCCTCGCCGTGCCGGTATTCCGGCATCGCAAACACGACAATAATCCCCAAGAAGGCCGCCAAGCCTCCCCAAGCCATGATCTTCGGCCAGATTCTCATCGAATGCTATACTAACCTATCTGCCCAGGATCGAAAACTGGTCCTTGCCCCAAACTTCAAAATGGCAAACGAAGCACAAATCTCGAGCCTCCAACCGGCCTCTGCGCCTCTCGCGATTAGCGCGATTGTGCCTGCGCGAAATGAAGAGGCCGTCATCGCTAGTTGCATCGAATCGCTGGCCTTACAGGCGGAAATCGCGGAAATTCTCGTGGTCAATGATCAGTCCACAGACAAAACCGCGGAAATTGTCCGCAAGCTGATAACGAAGATTCCGCGCCTGCGTCTCCTGGAAACGCAGGAAGTGCCCGTGGGCTGGGTGGGAAAAAACAACGCGGTTTTTCTCGGCGCGAAGGAAGCCAGGAGCCCTTGGCTGCTCTTTACCGACGCCGACGCCGAGCTGCAACCCGGCGCCGCCGCCCGCGCTCTACAAATCGCGCAGGAATCGAGCGCGTCGCTGATCTCCTTTTCCCCGGAGCAAATCACGCAAACCTGGTACGAAAAAGCGCTCATTCCGTTTGTGTATAGCCGCCTGGCGCGCCATTTTTCTTACGACGACGTGAACAATCCAGTTTCACCCGTCGCGGCGGCCAACGGACAATTCCTGATGTTCCAGCGCGACGCCTACAATTCGATCGGCGGCCACGCGAGCGTCGCCAGTGAAGTGCTCGAAGATGTTGCTCTCGCCAAGCGCGCCAAGGCCGCCGGAATTCGCCTGTGGTTTGGTTCAGGGCAGGGAATTGTCCGCGTGCGCATGTACCGCTCTTTCCATGCGATGTGGCAAGGCTGGAAGAAAAACCTCTATCCGCTCGTCGGCGGCACTCCCCGCGCCGTCTTTCGCGAACTCGAGTCGGTCATTCCATGGGCGGCCCTGCTTATCCTTCTTCTCGGGATTAAAGTGCCGGTCGCGCCTTTTTTGGGCGTCTGTCTCCTCCTGCTCCGCCAACTCACCTACGGTCTCGAGATATCCCGTAACCAATATCCCTTCAAATTCATCCTTTACTACGTGCCCGCGCTGGCTCTGTACGCCGGTGTGCTCTGGGCCTCGTACCGCAGCCATGCGAGGGGGAAAGTCGAATGGAAAGGGCGGGAAGTTCCTGTCACTCTTCCCGGCGCGCCCAAATAGACGATCGCCAAGCCTATCGCCATGGTCCTGCTTACGCGCAAAATCGAGTTCGCCGCTTCGCATCTCTACCACAATCCGGATTTTTCGCCGGAAGAGAATCGCCGCGTCTTCGGCAAATGCAATAACCCGCATGGGCATGGGCACAACTACACGCTGGAAGTAACCGTCGTCGGCGAGCCTGATCCCCTCACCGGGATGGTCCTCGACCTGAAAGATTTGAAGGAAATTCTGGAGCGCGAAGTGATGCAGCGCATGGATCACCGCTTTTTAAATTACGAAGTGCCCGAACTGGCCGGCCAGATACCGACCTGCGAGAACATTGCCCGCGTGATTTGGAATTTACTCGATCCGCAGATCAAGCAGGGAAAGCTGCATCGCGTGCGGCTTTACGAAACACCGGACCTTTTTGCGGATTGCTATCGCAACGGATCGACAGGGGCCAAAGCGTCATGAGTTCCGGCGCACAAAACGATGCCGTGAAGATCGCGCTCGGCCGCCGCTATCACTTTGCCGCATCGCACCGGCTGCACAATCCGGCGCTCAGCGAGCAAGAGAACTGGCGTCTCTACGGCAAGTGCAACAATCCCTACGGACACGGCCACAACTACACTCTCGAAGTTTTGGTGTCGGGAAAAATCGATCCCGCCACTGGCATGATTGCCAATCTCGTGGACCTCGACGGCTTTGTCGAACGCGAAGTCCTCGCGCCGTTCGATCACAAGTCTCTCAACGAAGATGTGGCTGCCTTTCGCGACACTGTCCCCACCACGGAAAATCTGTGCATCGAGATTTATCGCCGCCTGAACGCTTTCCCCAAAGCGAAGCTCGAGCGCGTCCGCGTCCAGGAAACGTCCAATAACAGTTTCGAATACGCGGGAGAGAATCCAGAAGGATTCGAGGAATAAAAGCGATGCCCAAGCCGACCGAAGAAATCATCTTGAACGAAGAGAAGCCGCTGGATGCGCGCAGAATCGCCTGTCACATGCGCGAAATCATCAAGCTGATCGGCGAAGACCCGAACCGCGAAGGCCTGCGCAAGACTCCGGAACGCTTCGAAAAGGCGCTGAAATTTTTGACCAGCGGCTATCTGCAAAACGCGGACAACATTTTAAATGGCGCGACCTTCAGCGTCGCTTACGACGAAATGGTGGTGGTGAAGGACATCGAGTTTTTCAGCCTTTGCGAACACCATTTGCTTCCGTTTTTCGGCAAGTGCCACGTGGCGTATCTGCCCAACAAGCGCGTCATCGGGCTGAGTAAAGTCGCGCGGCTCGTCAATATGTTCGCGCGGCGGCTGCAAATTCAGGAGCGTCTCACCAGCCAAATCGCGGCGGCCATTCAGGAAAAGATTAGCCCAGAAGGCGTTGGCGTGATTATCGAGGCGCGCCACCTCTGCATGCAGATGCGCGGCGTCGAAAAGCAGCATGGCCAGGCGATGACCAGCGCCATGCTCGGCGGCTTCCGCCACAATAAACAGACCCGCGATGAATTCCTCTCGCTGGTTCGAACGAAAAATTCCTAAGTAGGACAGACATTCCTGTCTGTCTCTTTCTGCCGCCCTTGCATTTAGCGAAATCCGGCAGGCAAGAATGCCTGCCCCACTGAGCTACTTCTTAGAGATTTCCACGGAAGCTCGCGTAGTCTCCCACTCCATCCGCAGCGCACACCCGCTTCCGCTCTTATCAAACGCAATCGTAAAGTTTTCCACCGCCGCAGGCAGCTTGGAAACCTTCATGTCCACGCGCACGAGATCTTCCGACGGACCCGGATAGGCAGTGCCCCACTCCCCGTTTTTCTTGCTGATGACCAGCGTCCAATTATTCTGCTCGGGGACGGTAAAAATCGTGTAGTTGCCAGCCGGCACGTCTTTCCCGCCCACTTTCAGGTCTTCCATGGCCACAAAGGTCGTCGCTTCGTTCGCTCCCGCCCGCCAAACTTGTCCGTAGGGCACCAGTTCTCCGAAGATTTTTCGGCCCTTGGCGCGGGGGCTTGAGTAGTCAATCGTGAGCGTCTTGCCATCCGGCAGGGAGCAAACCGACTCCGCCGGAGGACTCGGGCGCTTGCTCTTGTCCGATTGACACGACGCCTGCGTCGCCAGAAAACTCAAGCTAAGACACAGACCTCCAATCACCGCCATTCGCTTTTGCATCTCTCGTTCTCCTCTCCATCTCTCTTCCGTTACAGCAAGCATTCAACCCAATTTGCCGCCCCAACGCAACCTGTATGTGCACGCACATTCTGCCCATTGTCAGCTGCAGCCTTTAGGGCGGATCCGCTCGGCCCAAGCCAGTCACCAGTCACAAGTCACGAGTCACCAGCCACCCTGCACCATCCCCGCGACTCGCTGCCCACCGCGAACTCCAAATTCCCCTCTGCCTGAAAATGTTTACATTCCTTTACACTCAAAACATATTTGTGTTAGCCTGAATGAGTCGAAGAGAAGAGGAAAAATTCAGGGGACGACGGAGAGGGGCACTTGAGCACAGCCAAAGCGGTGTTGATCGAGCAATTCCGGCGGGAAGTGAAAGATACTGGCTCACCGGAAGTCCAGATAGCACTTTTGAGCGAGCGGATCAGCTACCTGACGACGCACCTCAAGTCCCACGTTAAAGACCATGCATCCCGGCGCGGTTTGATCATGATGGTCAACAAGCGCCGACGCCTGCTGGACTATTTGAACCGTCGTGACCCGGATCGGTACCGCGAGATTGTGGAACGTCTTAGCCTGCGCAAGTAACTGCCCCACATTGCAACGTTTCATCGGGCAGAAGCCTCTGCGGTTTTACGCCATGACAACTTCAAAGCGAAGTCTGTCCGACCTCATGTGTGTCGGTTGTGTGGCTAGTGAAACCATCAGGCCCTCGGTCGCAGTTTGGCCGGCGTTTCTCGTGGCCTGATCTGGTTCGTTTTTTCGCCTCCTAGCGTTGTTCTCTCCTCTTATCTTCTCTGGGGTTATCCAGGCCAGGCTCACGCCGACCTACTCGAAGCAGGGAACTGTTTTCCGGGCCGCTATGCGGCTCTTCCCTCCTGCGCGGTCGCCGTTCCTGAGGACGCAAGGAAAGATGTCCCGGCACGGCCGGGACCAAAGGAAATGATCACTTATGTCTGAAAATATGCACATTCCCGCACCACATCAAGTTTCCGTCGAAGTCGGGGGACGCGCCCTCATTCTCGAAACGGGAAAGATTGCCAAGCAAGCCAACGGCGCCATTACCGCGCGTTACGGTGACACCGTTGTGCTCACCACCGCTTGCATGGCGCCGATTGCCAACGACCGCGATTTTCTTCCCCTGACCGTCGACTATCGCGAAAACACCTATTCGGCTGGAAAAATTCCTGGGGGCTTTTTCAAGCGCGAAGGACGTCCTTCGGAAAAGGAAATTCTCACTTCTCGTCTGATCGATCGTCCGATGCGCCCGCTGTTCCCCGAATCCTGGCGCAATGAAACGCAAATTGTCGCCATGGTGCTCTCCGCGGACAGCGACAACGATCCCGACGTCATCGCCGTAACCGCCGCTTCCGCCGCCTCTTATTGTTCCGATCTCCCGTTTGAGAAGCCGATTGCTTGCGTTCGCGTCGGTTTGCTCGATGGGCAGCTCGTCGCCAATCCGACCGTCGCGGAACAAAAGAAGAGTTTGCTGAACATCGTTGTCGCCGGGACTGAAGAAGCCATCGTCATGGTGGAGTCCGGCGCTCTCGAAGTTTCCGAAGAGACTGTCGTCGATGCCCTCGAGTTCGGCCACGCGCAAGTCAAGAAAATCGTCGCCGCCATCAAGGAACTCCACGCGCAGCTCAAGCCGGTCAAGGTCGTCGTCAAGCCCCTGCCGTTTGATGAAGGGATTTACAAAGATCTAGACAAAAAGCACGGCGCGAAGCTCCGCGATGCTCTCAATACCGAAAAGCACCCTAAGCACGAAAGCTATCAACTCGTGGATGCCCTCAAGGAAGAAATCATCAAGGCCATCCCCGAGGAACCCAAGAAAGAAATGGACGAAAAGCGCACCCTCACCAAGCGCGCCTTCGAACGACTTCGCGAAAATATCTTCCGCGATGACGTTCTCAACGCCCGCCGCCGTCCTGACGGCCGCGCCTTCGACCAAATCCGTCATATTTCCTGCGAAGTGGGTTTGCTCCCTCGCGTGCACGGTTCCGCGCTCTTCACGCGCGGCGAAACGCAGGCTCTCGCCACTCTCACTCTCGGCACCAAGGAAGACATGCAGCGCCTCGACTTGCTCTTCGAGCAAGACCAGTTCAATCGATTCATGCTGCACTACAACTTCCCGCCGTTCAGCGTCGGCGAAGTGAAATTCCTTCGCGGCCCAGGCCGCCGCGAAATCGGCCACGGAGCCTTGGCGCAGCGCGCGCTCGTCAATTTGCTTCCTCCCGAAGCGGATTTCCCGTACGCCATGCGCCTCGTTTCCGACATTCTCGAATCCAACGGCTCGTCCTCCATGGCCACCGTTTGCGGCGGCTCGCTCGCTCTCATGGACGCTGGCGTTCCCTTAAAGGCTCCTTGCGCTGGTATCGCCATGGGCCTCGTCGTTGGCGATGACAAAAAGTATTCCATCCTCACCGACATCGCTGGAGCCGAAGACCACTACGGCGATATGGACTTTAAAGTCGCCGGCACGCGTGCAGGCATCACCGCGCTGCAAATGGACATCAAGGTTCTCGGCATCAGCATCGCCATGATGCGCGAAGCCCTGGCCCAGGCGAAAAAGGCCCGCCTGCAAATCCTCGACACCATGGAAAAGACCCTCGGCGAAGCGCGCACGCAAATTTCCGCGTACGCTCCGCGCCTCTTCAAGTTGAAAATTCCGCAAGACAAAATCCGCGACCTCATCGGGCCGGGCGGCAAGAAGATCAAGTCCATCATCGAAGCCACGGGCGTGAAGATCGACGTTCTCGAAGACGGCACGGTGCACATCTTCTCCACCAGCGGCGCCGGCGGCGATGCGGCTCTGCAAATGGTTCGCGACGTCACTGCTTCCGCCGAAATCGGCAAGACCTATCTCGGCAAAGTCGTCCGCCTCGCAGAGTTCGGCGCCTTCGTCGAACTCTTCCCCGGCACCGACGGCCTGCTGCACATTAGCGAAATCTCCGAACATCGCATCCGCGACGTTCGCGACGAACTGAAGCTGGGCGACCAGGTCCTCGTAAAGGTTCTCTCCATCGAGGGCAACAAAGTCCGCCTAAGCCGCAAAGCCCTCATCAAGGAAGCCCGCGAAAAACAGCAAAAAGCCGCAGCCAGCGGCGGCGGCTCACAAGGCCCCACCGGCGGCGAAGGCCATTCCGGCGGCGACTCCGGCTCCCACGAATAATCGAACTAGCCTGTAGGGGAGGGGCTATGCCCCTCCCGCTTCAACCACATCTCGCATCGTGCAAAACAAAGGCCCCCCGACGTTTCGGTGGTCTTTGTGTCTTTCTCCGCGAGTCTCCGCGCACTCCGCGCCTCTGCGTTATCCTTTTCTTTCTTTAAGCCTTGGAATCTACCGGCGCCATACACGAACCGCACAGCTTAGCCTTTGGCGTTCGAAGCGGCTTCCCGCATTTCGCGCAAGGCGGCCCATACATCGCCAGCCTGTGGTGAAAAACCGCATTCCCATTGGTTTCGCGATAGCCGGTGATGCGCCCATATTCTTCAAGCAGCGCGCCAAACATCTCCTTGAAACTGCCGCCGCTCCGGTTTCTCAGGGAAGTGACACGTTGAAATTCCTCCTCATCGAGCATCGGCATCTCCGCCTTGCACCGCCAGCACCACAACATTTTCATCGCTGCTTCTCAGAAGTCTGCGTCTCGCGCATCAGCAGATAATCCTCAGACGGCCGGAGCAGGTGCGTAAGTGTGTACGCCAGAACCAGTTCCATGCACCCGCTCAATGTCCGCCCCCACCGCCCGCAACTTCTCCACAATCCCCTCATACCCGCGATCAATGTGATACACGCGATCGATCACCGTCTCCCCGCTCGCCACCAGCCCCGCCAGCACCAACCCCGCGCTCGCCCGCAAATCCGAAGCCTGCACCGTCGTCCCCGAAAGCGCCGCCGGTCCGTGCACCACCGCCCGCCGCCCCTCGATCGAAATATTCGCGCCCATGCGAATCATCTCGCTCGCGTGCATAAATCTGTTCTCAAAAATTGTCTCCGTAATCGACGACGTCCCCTCCGCCTGCGTCGCCAGCGCCATATACTGCGCCTGCATATCGGTAGCAAACCCCGGATACTCTTCGGTCGTCATATCCGCCGCCACCAGCTTTTTTCCTCCACGCACCCGCAACGTAGTCTTGTCAACGGTCTCGATGCACACGCCCGCCTCTCTCAACTTCGCAATCACCGCGCCCTGATGCTCCGGCTCGCAATGCGTAATCGTCAAATCCCCGCCCGTAATCGCTCCCGCCACCAAAAACGTCCCTGCCTCAATGCGATCCGGAATCACGCGATGTTCCGTCCCATGCAACTCCCCCACGCCGCGAATCCGCAAAGTCGCCGTCCCGTCGCCCTCGATCCGCGCTCCCATCTTCCGCAGCATCGCCACCAAATCCGTCACCTCCGGCTCCCGCGCGCAATTTTCCAAAACCGTCTCCCCATCCGCCAGCGTAGCCGCCATCAAAATATTTTCCGTCCCCGTCACCGTAATTTTCTCAAACACAATGTGCGCGCCCTGCAACCGCCCGCCCTGCCCACCAGAACCATTCCCCGGCACCCGCGCCTCGATATATCCATGCGACGTCGCGATCACCGCGCCCATCTTCTCCAGCGCCGACAAATGCAAATCCACCGGCCGCGCCCCAATCGCGCACCCTCCCGGCAACGAGACCCGCGCCATTCCCAGCCGCGCCATCAACGGCCCCAGCGTCAAGATCGACGCCCGCATCGTCTTCACCAACTCATACGGCGCCTCCGCATGACGCAACGATTGCGCCTCAATCACATAATCGCTGGCCGGCATCTCCGCCACCGAAACCTTCGCATCCATAAACGCCAGCAACTTGCTCATCGTCACCAAATCGCGCACCTTCGGAATGTTGTGCACCGTCACGCGCTCCGCCGTCAGCAACGCCGCCGCCATCACCGGCAGCGCCGAATTCTTCGCCCCGCTGATCGCCACCGTCCCCCGTAGCGCCTTCCCGCCTCTGATAAGGAATTTGTCCATTCGTCTTCTCAGTAGATTTTTTGCATCACGCGTTTCGAATGGGATGCGTACCAAAGTGCAAAAACGCACCCGCGATAAGAAGTGCAATTCCGCAAATCATCAAAGCCCACATCACATAGACAGGCCACGCTGGCCAGCCGTGAAGCTCTCTCACTTTGTGATATTCCGCATAATTAAAAGCACCGCCCTGAAAAAGGGCTTTGCGGTGGCCGATACTTGCCATTCGTTCTCGAAACGTCCAATCCAATACAGAAGCCGCGCCGATCAGAACTGCCGCGAGAATTAGGAAAGCTGTTCCTAGCGAGGTCATTCCCCCAGCGCCTTTCGCAAATCCCCCCGGGCCGCCGCCAATTTTTTCCGTGCCGCTCCCGCCCCCACCCCCACCTTCAGCATCACCAACGCGACTCGAATACTGTGTCCCGCCGCCCGCAAAGCGTCCTCGGCCGCAGACACTCCCGCACCGCTAGCCTCCATCAATATCCTCACCGCCCGCCCCTGCAACTTCTCATTCGACATCACCGCGTCAATCATCAAGTTCTCATACGCATGCCCCAGCCTCACCATCGCCGCTGTACTAAGCATGTTCAGCACCATCTTTTGCGCCGTCCCCGCCTTCAACCGCGTCGACCCCGTCAACACTTCCGCCCCCACTTCCACGCTGATCGCAATCTCTGCAATCTGCGCCAGCGGCATATGCTCATTCGAAGTGATCGCGATGGTCGTCGCTCCGCGTCCCCGCGCATGCTTAATGGCCGCCAACACATACGGCGTCGTCCCGCTCGCCGCAACTCCCACCACCGCGTCTCCCTTTCCCACTCGCGCTCCTCGCAACGCGGCCACGCCGGCGTGCCCTGCATCTTCCGCGCCTTCCACGGCGCCCGTCACCGCATATCTTCCTCCCGCAATGAAGGCCCGTATCTCTTCCTGCGGAACGCCAAATGTCGGCGGAATCTCCGCCGCATCCAGCACCGCCATCCTCCCGCTCGATCCCGCCCCCACATAAATCAATCGCCCGCCCGCGCGCATCGCCGCCACAATCGCGTCCACCGCCCGCGCAATCGCCGGCAACTCCCGCTCCACCGCCTCTGCCACCCTGCGGTCCTCGCGGTTCATCAACTGCACAATCTCCAGCGCCGTCATCCGGTCCAACGTCTTCGAAGCCGCCAGCCGCTGCTCCGTCCCTCGCGCGTCTTTCTCTTCCAAGCTCATCCCCCAATTATATCCGTGGCACGCGCTTCCGCCCGTCCTCTTCTCTGTGCCCTCTGCGCTCTCCGTGTCCTCTGTGTAAATGTCTTTCTCCGCTTCCGCCCCACTGCAAACAAATTCGGCTCCCTTCCTCTGGCTGTCGGCCGTGAGCTGTCAGCTGTCAGCCATTTCTAGGCACACTCACCCACTTCCACTCAAATCTCTCCGCAAAGAATCGGCTATCCTAGAAATCACCGCGCTCTGAACACGAGCCGAACCCATGTCCATCGAGATCCTGAAATCTCTCTTCGAGCAGCACTTCCACACTCCCGTCGAACGTGTCACTCCCCTCCAAGGTGAACTCGGTGGCTCCGGTCGCAAAATTATCCGCCTCTCCGCCGGCCCGCGCACCGCTATCGGCATCCTCTACAACGTCCGCGAAGAAAACGCCGCCTTCCTCGCCTTTTCCAAACACTTTCGCAAACACCATCTCCCCGTTCCCGAAATCTACGCCGAAGATCTCGACCACGGCGCCTATCTCGAAGAAGATCTCGGCGACACCACGCTCTTCGAATTTCTTTCCAAAAATCGCCAGGGCGTCACCATCGCTCCCCCAGTCGCCGAAGCCTACAAAAAAGTCGTCGCCATCCTCCCGCGCTTTCAAGTCGAAGCCTCCCGCGATCTCGACTACTCCTTCTGCTATCCCATCTCCAGCTTCGACCGCCAATCCATCGCCTGGGATCTTAACTATTTCAAATACTATTTTCTCCGACTCGCCGGCATCCCTTTCAACGAGCACGCTCTCGAACTCGATTTCAGCCGCCTCACCGATTTTCTTCTCAGCGCCCCTCGCGATTATTTTCTCTATCGCGATTTTCAATCCCGCAACATCATGCTGCGCGACGGCCAGCCTTATTTCGTCGACTACCAGGGCGGCCGCAAAGGCGCCCTGCAATACGACATCGCTTCGCTTCTCTACGACGCCAAAGCCGATCTTCCTCCAGACCTCCGCCAGCAGCTTCTCTACGACTATCTTCGCGCGCTCGAAAAATTTATTCCCGTCGATCGCGACGCCTTCCTCCGCCATTACTCCGCCTACGTTTACGTCCGCATCATGCAAGCCCTCGGAGCCTACGGCTTCCGCGGCTTCTACGAACGCAAAGCTCATTTTCTCCAAAGCGTTCCTTACGCCCTGAAAAATCTCCGCTGGCTCTTGCATCAAGCCGAGCTGCCTATCGCACTCCCCGCGTTGATGGGCGCGTTCCAGGGCATGCTCGCCTCCGAAAAATTGCAAAGCCTCGCCAGTGAAGCCGACAATCTCGTCATCCGCGTCTTCAGTTTTTCTTTCCACCAAGGCTTGCCCACCGACGAAACCGGCAACGGCGGCGGCTTCGTTTTCGACGGCCGCAGCCTCCCCAATCCCGGCAGGGAAGAGCGCTTCAAATCCCTCACCGGCCAGGACGCGCCGGTCATCGACTATCTCAACCAACAAGAATCCGTCCACCAATATTTCGCCAGCGTCCTCTCGCTGGTCGATGCCAGCATCGCCAGCTACCAATCCCGCGGCTTCAAAAATCTAATGGTCAGTTTCGGCTGCACCGGCGGACAACACCGCTCCGTCTACCTAGCCGAGCAACTAGCCAAACGCCTCCGCCCCAAACCCGGCATCGAAGTCCAACTCCGCCACCTCGGCCTCGAGAACCTCCGCAAATGATTTCTTCTCTTCTCTGCGTCCTCTGTGCGCCCCGTGCCCTCTGTGTAAAATCCTTGTCTTTTCCTTTTCCGTCTACTCACTACTCAATGGTTTCTCCTATGAAAGCTAGTCTTTTTCTCTCCTCTCTCCGTTCGGCTTCTCTTTCTTCCTCTGCGCTGGCTCTGGGCCCTCTGCGTCTCTGCGTTATCTTTTTCTTCTCTCCTCTACTCACTATTCACTACTCACTGTTCACGAGTCCTCTCTCATGAAAGCCATGATCCTAGCCGCCGGCCTCGGCACCCGCCTCCGCCCTCTCACAAATGATCGCCCAAAAGCGTTAGTCGAACTCAACGGCCGCACCCTCCTCGAACTCACTCTCTCCCGCCTCCAAACCTTCGGCGTCACCGAAGCCATCATCAACGTCCACCACCACGCCCAAATGGTCGTCGACTATCTACATTCCAAAAATAATTTCGGCATGCGCATCGAAATCTCCCGCGAAGACGACCAGCTCCTCGACACCGGCGGCGGCCTAAAAAAAGCCACCTGGTTTTTCCTGGAAAATCCCACCACTCTCGACGAGCCCTTCCTCCTCCACAACGTCGACGTTCTCAGCGCCATCGACTTCCACGCCATGCTCCAATTCCACAAAGAGCATCAAGCCCTCGCAACTCTCGCCGTCCAATCCCGCCCCTCCTCCCGCCAACTCCTCTTCAACGACCAACTCCAACTCGCTGGCCGCCGCATCGGCGACCAAGACACGCTGACCCACACCATCTCCCGCGATAACGCGCAAACAGAAACCTGTCATTCCGAGCGTAGCGAGGAATCTGCTTTTTCTTCCCACTCGCCACTTCCTCAATCCAAAAATCCCTCCCCGTTGCTCCCCTTAGCCTTCTCCGGCATCCACATCCTCTCCCCCCGCCTCCTCCCCTTACTCACCGAGTCCACTCCCGTCTTCTCCATCATCGACTCCTACCTCCGCCTCTCCTCCCAAATCCAGAAAATCCTCGCCTTCCGTCACGACCACTCCTACTGGCGCGACCTCGGCAAACCCGCCGACCTAGCCCAAGCCGCCCTCGACCTAAACCAATAGAGGCGCACAAACGTGAGCGAACCCGCTCAATCAGCGTCGTCCTTGGATTGCGTCGCATCCTGAAATGCTGCAAGCGGATCGGTACGGCGATGTCGTTTTGTTCAAAATTTGCGGTCGCGGTTCTGAAGCTCGGCGTCTATTAAGGATCGTCCATTGTCCTCGTGATTCAGCGCGGTTTGGTGGGCTGAAGACGGGCACAATAAATCGTGGCCCTAAAGTCTTGGGATATGTGCGGGGAACACGGGGCACGGGCCACGGAACAAGGCCCACTGGCCACGAAACCGCGACTCACTTTGCTGGAGCCGCCGCCGTCGCCAATCCCAACGCCTGCATCACGGCATCATGCAATGCCGGTCGCACTTCGGCGATTTTGTGATTCTCCCGCGTGGGGTTGACGCGATTGGTTAGGAGCACAACGAAGAGCTGCCGGTCAGGATCAATCCAAATCGAAGTCCCGGTGAAACCAGTGTGGCCAAAACTGTGCGCCGAAAAGTAGTGCCCGCTCGAGCTGCCTTCGGTCGGCACCACCCAGCCGAGCGTCCGCGTCTGGCCGGAGAGCTGTTGCGGCGCGGTGAATTGCGCAATCGTCGATCGCCGCAAAATTCTTTGATGCGCGTAGACGCCGCCATTCAGCAGCATCTGGCAAAACGCCGCCAGGTCCGGCGCCGTGCTGAACACTCCCGCATGCCCGGAAACGCCGCCGATGGCGAACGCATTTTCGTCGTGCACTTCGCCTTGCACCAGCCGCTTGCGGAAATTCGCATCAAATTCCGTCGGCGCAATCAACGGCCAAAGTTTTTTCGGCGGCTTGTACATCGAATCGTTCATCCCGAGCGGCGCGAAAATGTATTCCTTCGCCAAGTCGTCGAGCGTTCGTCCCGTCAAGCGCTGGATAATTTCCGCCATCAAGATAATTCCGAGATCGGAGTAGATCATCTTCGTACCCGGCTCATATTCGAGCGGCTCGGCAAAAATCATTTTCAGCGTGTCCGGTTTACCCGTGGAAGTTCGCCAATATTCCTTGAACGCCGGTAATCCCGACGTGTGCGTCATCAGGTGCCGCACCGTGACTCGATGCCGCCATTCCATCTCTTGCGAATTTTCGTGAGTGCGGTCTTTCGATCCTTTCTGCGGCTCGCCGCCGGCGGTCCACTCGGGCAAGTACCGTTCAACGGGTGCATCCAGATTCAGCGGCGATTTGAAATCGCCTTCGACCAGTTTTTCCACCAGCGTCGTCGTCACAATCACTTTCGTCAGCGACGCCACGTCGTACATCGTGCGCACATTCACTTGCGGCGATTTTGCGTCATAGCTTAGTTTGCCGAACGCATGCAGCGCGACGCGCCCTCGGTAGCCGACCGCGAGTGTCGCGCCAGGAAACGCTTTGTCCGCAATCGCGCGCTCGACCACGTCAAACGCCGGCCGTAGCTCGGCCTCCGCGCGAACATCCATCGGCTGAACCGTCATCGGATTCGCCGCCAGCTCGATGCCAAATCCCGCCTTCATCTCCACGCCCGGTACAGTCACCGGCAATTTCCCGCGCACGGCAATTTGCCCGAAGAGCGCGCGCGCCACGGAAATCTGCGCCACGTCGCTGATCCCAAACGCCGCCAGCCAGGTCTCTGCCTGCGGAAAATGTTCGACAAGGTACGGGCTGCCGAATCCAATCGTCACCACCGGCTTTCCGTTCTTGTAGACTTTTTCCGCCAGCGCCGCCTGCTCCGCCGGAATGTCCACATTCCCCTTGCGGTCGCTCACGCGAACAAAGAACGCCAGAATCGCGACATCGTAAGAATCCGGCGAAGGCAATTTCAGATTGTCCGCTTTCACAAATCGTGTGTCCGCGCGCAGCGTCGTCACCGAATCCACGCGCGAACGCAGCTCGCGCTCGAGATCTTCGCCAGGATACGGTTCCGGATCGGCGTAAAGCGCAACCAGCAGCGCCCGCGTCGGCTTCGTTCCGTCAAGCGGCAAGCGATGCGCCGTGTCGCGGAGCAACGTCACGCCGCGATCCGAAGTCTCCTGCGCTTCGCGCTGCCATTCCACCTTACCGAAATTCTTGTTCAGCGCGTTCACATCCACCAAGCGTTCTTTATAAAGCCCAATCCGCGCCTTCGCTTGCAGAATCCGCCGCACGGAGGCGTCAAGCCGCTCGCGCGAAATGCGCCCGGACTTCACGGCGTCGCGCAGCGCTTCGATCGCCGCATCCGGAACGGGAGGCATGAGCAGTGCATCCGCTCCTGCTACAAACGCGCGCACCGCCGCTTCGCCCGGGGCATAGCGCACCGTGATGCCGCCCATGTCCATCGCGTCGGTCACCACCAGTCCTTGGTAGCCGAGTTCTTTTCGTAAAAGTCCCGTCAAAATATTTGAAGAAAGCGTTGCGGGCGTGTTCGCATCCGGCTCGAGAGCGGGGATAGACAAGTGACCGGTCATGATGCTGTCCGCGCCGGCGGCGATAGCGGCGCGGAAGGGAACGAGTTCCAATGTTTCGAGGCGTTCGCGGTCCGCGTGAATCACCGGAAGATCGATGTGCGAATCCGCGGCCGTGTCGCCGTGACCGGGAAAATGCTTTGCGGTTGCGAGGCCGCCATTTTCTTGCACGCCGCGCACAAACTGCGTCACGTATTCGGCGACTTTTTGCGGATCTTCGCCGAACGAGCGCGTGTTGATGATGGGATTATTCGGATTGTTGTTTACGTCGGAATCGGGCGCGTAAATCCAGTGGATGCCGACGGCTCGCGCTTCGAGCGCGGTGATTTTTCCCATGGTGTAGGCGTCTTTGGGATTGCCTGCGGCTGCCAGCGCCATCGCGGTGGGAAACGAAGTGCCTTCATCGAGGCGCATGGCGGTGCCGCGTTCGAAATCGGCGCCGATGAGCAGCGGAAGTTTTGATTTTGCCTGCAGTTGATTGCTGAGGACGGCGGTGGGATAAGCCTGGCTTTTTACGATGCCGAGAGGCGAGCTTTGCGTGATGTTGATGAAGCCGCCGACGTGAAGTTTCTCCACGTCGCGCATCATGTCGGCGTAACCGGGCGCGTCGGTGGCGGTGAAACTGCCGTGATAGGTCGCGAAAATCAGTTGGCCGACTTTTTCGTCGAGCGTCATTTTACTCAGCGTCGATTCCACCCATTGCGCGGCGGCAGGCGATAATTGTTGCGAGGGCTTCAGAGTTGCGCCGGTTTTCTTCGGGGCAGATGCATCTTTTGCAAAGGAAGAAGGCGTCGAAGAGGGTGAAGGCGCGGAGGAAGACTTGTTTTGATTTTGACTGCGCGTTGTGTGGGCCATAAGAAGAAGAAACAGAGCCAAGGGAACGAGAAGCAGAACGCCAGTACCGCGTCCTTTCATCAGATGTGGGTCTCCCGGTTGACGCGCTGCCCCTGCGACTGTATATAACACACGCACTAGAGGCTCACAACGAAGCGCGGAATGAAGCGTTCCAGAATATCATTGGTGCGCGCAGCCGGAGGGATTGGTTTGAGCCAAGAGCGTCGCGAACGGGTTCGTGAAATGCGATTCATTTTTTTAGTCGCCTTCGTTTCCCTCGGTGCTTTATGCATTCCCGCACATGCTTCCACAAAAAAATCAGGCCGGCCAGGACGCGTGCAAACGGGACTGGACGTTTTGGAAGCGGAAAAATTCGCGCCGTTCCGCGGCAAGCATGTTGGTTTGATTACGAATCATACCGGGCTGGACGCGCAAGGCCGCTCGAGCATTGAACTGTTCTTTCACGCGCCGGGCGTGCAGCTAGTGGCGCTCTTCAGCCCCGAGCACGGCATCGCAGGGAAGGCCGACGAGAAATATTCTTCTTCGAAAGATCCGACAACCGGTTTGCCGACGTACAGCTTATACGGCGAATCGCTGCGTCCCACGGACGAAATGCTGGCGGGCATCGACACGCTCGTTTTCGATGTGCAGGACGCCGGCGTGCGGTTTTACACGTATACCGCGACGATGGCGTATTGCATGGAAGAAGCGGCTAAACACAACATTGCGTTTTATGTGCTGGACCGGCCCAATTTGCTCGGCGGCGACGTCATTGAAGGGCCGATGCTGGATTCGGACAAGACGAGTATTGTCGGTTATTTTCCCCTTCCGATTCGTTACGGGCTCACCATCGGCGAGCTGGCGCAATTGTTCAACGCGGAAAATCATATCGGATGCGATTTGCACGTGATCGCGATGAAAAACTGGCATCGCAATTATTTTTTCGAGAGCACGGGGATTCGCTGGGTGCCTCCTTCGCCGAATTTACGTACGGTGAAGGGCTCGATTGTCTATCCGGGGATTGAGATTTTGCAGAACGCGGGAGTCTCGGTCGGGCGTGGGACGGAAGCGCCCTTTGAGGAGTTTGGCGCGCCGTGGATGGATGGAATTGCGGTTGCGGACAGGCTGAATGCACTTCATCTGCCGGGATTGCGCTTTGCCGACCAGCCTTTCATTCCAGTGTCAGGTCTCTATGCAGGGCAGCATTGCGGCGGCGTTGGCATCCGGATCACGGATCGCGCTGCAGTCCGCTCCGTGCGCACGGGCTTGGAAATCGCCGTCATTTTGCAGAAGCTGTATCCCGCGAAATTTGATCCCGCAAAATTACTGTTTCTCATCGGCAACTCCGAAACCATACGCCAACTTCAAGCCGGCGTTTCGCCCGAGCAAATCGTGGCAAGCTGGTCGACAGACCTCGCGAATTTCGACGCCACGCGCCGCAAATATTTTCTCTACAAATAGCAAATCGGCCCCAAAGCGAAGGTCGTTGTCAGTTAGCAGCTATCGGGGCTACCATAGGGCGGATGTTGGCACGGAGGGTATCCAAACACTATGTCATACGAAGAAGCGATGAGGTTGGCGTCGAGGGATGAGGCGTTTAAGGCGACGGTTTACGCGATGAATTCGCTGCTGATTCAAAAAGGAATCTATACTCAGGACGAATTCGAGCAACTCTTTGCTGAGTGGGTGAAAAAAGAGGAATCCAAAAAGGCCCGTGCAAGCAGCGTCAGCCGCCCCGAGGCCGCTTTCGTTTAGGCGGGATTTCGTTCCAGCGTGGGTGCTGGCAGAGCGGGCGCTTGAAGCAGTGATTGCCAATATCGCACCGCACGCATTCGCAATTACAAGTTGGCGGTTCTTTCTTTTCGGGTTTGGGCTTTCCCATATCACTACCTGACGGGTCTTGGGTGTTTCGCGGTTGCGAGTTGAACTTAAAATATCGACTTTGTCAATTTCCCAATTGGGTTATGAAGGTACGGCGTCCCCGCCATCTAGACGGTCCTCGTAAAAACTCTCGCGAGTGAAACTCTCGGTGGGCAAGTTCGGCAATTTTTCTGAGCCTTCCGCCATCTCGCGAAGCATTTGATGGAATTCTTCAACGTTCATCCGGCCTTGGGACGAAGAATGTGCCGTGAGGGCTTCTTCGAGAAGCTTTTCGGCCACCTCTTCTGGAGCGAGGCCTTTGGCTCGTGCCTCAGCGATGAGGCGAGCTTCTGTCTCGGAGTTGAGTTTAAGCTGAATCGTCATTGAGATGAGCCCCAAGCAAAAGCACAGGTTCTCGGAGCCCGATACCCATAAGTTTATCTGAAAACTACCAAAAGAGGACGCTAATCTCTCAAATTTCCGGTGATTTGGAGATGCCTGATGGTCGGGGACTTATGCTAGAGTTTCGGCATGCGTATCGTGTCATTGCTTCCGTCGGCTACGGAAATATTGTTTGCTTTGGGATTTGACAAGGAAATTGTTGGTGTGAGCCATGAGTGCGACTTTCCGGCGCAGGCGAAGACCAAGCGCGTGGTGATTCATTCGCGGCTGCCGCACGACGTATCCCCTTCTGAAATTGACCGGCTGGTGCGCGAATATGTTTCGCGCGGGGAGAGTCTCTATTCGGTGGATGCCGAGGCGCTTGCGGAATTGGCGCCGGATTTAATTATTACGCAGGATTTATGCCAGGTATGCGCGGCTTCGCCGGATGATTTGGCTGCGACCCTGGCTCGGTTCCCAGAGCTCCCCGAAGTTTTGTGCCTGAACCCGCAAGATTTGGGCGATGTATGGCGCGACATTTTGTGGGTTGGGGAAGCGACTTGCCGCGGTCATGAGGCGGAGGCGCTGCTAAAGGGAATTGGAACGAAGCTTGGCGAACTGGAACGCCAACTGGAGGGCATGGAGCACCGGCCGAGTGTGGCGGTTCTGGAATGGCTGGAGCCTTTTTATGTGGCGGGGCACTGGGTGCCGGAAATGATTGAGGTTGCCGGCGGAAAAGATGCGCTCGGAAAAAAGCGGACGCCATCCTTCCGTGTGACCGCGCAAGACGTGATCGATGCCGCGCCGGAAATCCTTTTGATTGCACAGTGCGGCTACAGCGCAAAGCAAGCGCGCGATGAATATTTCCGCATGACTTTTCCCGAGGAGTGGAGCGCGATTCCGGCGGTGCGCAATTCGCGCGTGTATGCGATGGATGCAAGCGGATATTTTTCGCGGCCTGGTCCGCGGCTGATCAGCGGCATCGAAGCGCTAGCAAAGATTTTGCATCCAGAAGTGCGCGTCAGCTCCGAGGCAGAGAGAGTTGCAATGCCCGTTTCGGCCTCGCCGGTTACCGTGTTGCCGACTTCTTTTCGAGCCGCTTCCGCCTAGCTTGGCCAATTTCGGGTGGGGCAAGCCCGCCCCTACGGTCGTTTTGTTTCGGTTACGCTATCGGAAGGCGTCCAGAAATCTTTGTCCCATAGTTTTCTTTTGACATGCGAAGATTCTTTTGTTTCCGTAGCGCTTGTTCCCTGTTTTCGCGCCGTATCTTCCCCAGGAGTAGCCGTCGCCTAGCTTCGGTATCCGCAAATCGATGAACTCCCATGTTTCGTCGAGGGATGCCGCAAAAGCTTTGAGTTCATCATCTTCACTTGTCAGGCATTGGGAATGGCTCATCGCGCACGGATTTTTGTGCCAAATCCGGTCCGCTAGTGCGTTGTCCACGTCGGCGATCTCACTCTCCCAAGGCGGATTGCTGCCGCGGACGACTTCGCGAAGAAAATCTAAGAGACTGTCCGTTTGGTACACGATCACAGGCGGGTCGTGACATGAAAAAAAGATTGGCGCAAACGCTTTTGATTCGCTAGTTAAGTCGAAGATCCAAGAGTTTCCGCAGCCATCGACAGCGATTTCCTTTGCGTGTGGGAACACTTCCTCTAGCCCGAAGCCTTGGACGTCTGCGAAGCGGACCTCGTCGATTTCGAAGCGATCGCCCAGCCGACACGCGGCGCCGTCAAGTCCTCTCGCGAATTGAAGCAACTCGCGCATCTCCTCAGGAAGTGCGCATGGCAAGCTCTCTTCAAATGCTGATAATTCCCGCTCGGTGAGAGGTGGCAACAGCTTGAGTGTCTTTCGCTTCCCGGCCTGATTGACATAAGTTGTGTCCCCAATCTGTTTTAGGAACTCAACCAGAGGATTCATGATGGAATCCTCTCAGGCAGGCTTTGGCCTTTCTTGCTCCAATAGCGGTAGAAGGGGAGGCCGGCGAGGATCAGGAGGAGGCCGATGGAGGAGCGGCCGGGGCGGTCGAGCCAGATGTTGACGGTGAGGGCCAGGGCTCCGGCGACGAAGAGGCCGGGGACGATGGGGTAGCCCCAGCAGCGGTAGGGGCGCGGCATGTTGGGTTCGGTGCGGCGCAGGCGGAAGAGAGCGACTACGGCTAGACCGTAGAAAATCCAGCCGGCGAAGATGAAGAGATTGGTGAGTTCCTCGAAGGTTCCTGTTAACGCCATCAGGCTGGCAAGGACGCATTGAAAAATCAGGGCGCGGCCCGGGGTGCGGTATTTGGGATGAACGCCGTCGGCAATTTTGAAGAAGATGCCGTCGCGGGCCATGGCATAGGCGGGGCGTGCGCCGCTGAGGACGGAAGAGTTCATCGAGCCGAGGGCGCTGATGACCATGGCGACGGTGATCCATGCAGCGGCGATGGGGCCGGCGACGTGTTGGACGACGTCGGAAGCGATATGGGGCGAGGCGGCGACGGCACTGAACGGCAAAACTTTCAGGCAAGCGGCGCTGAAGAGAAAATAGATGAGCGCGACTAGAGAGACTCCACCGACCAGGGCGCGGGGGAAATTTTTTTGGGGATTTTCTACTTCGGAACCGACCAGATTTAAATCTTCCCAGCCATCGTAGGCCCAGAGAGCGGCGGCCAGTGCGGCGAGAAACGCGCTAAGGACGCTGCCGTTGAGCGCGCTCGGCCACATGGGATCGGGGGCGTGCGGCGGTCCCGCGGGCGAGAAGAACGCTACGCCAATTACAATCACAACCGAAATAATTTTGATGGCGGTAAGAAAAACCTGGACCGCGCCGCCGAGGCGCACGCCCAGATAGTTGATGGCGGTCATGGCGACGATCCAGAGGACGGCGAGCGGTTGCGCCCAGGTAAAGACGAAATCGTAGGGCTTGATCCAAGCGGTGAGGCCGGGGATGGCGATGTGGAGTGTGAAGATGGGGGCGGCAACTACGGGGAGCAAGAAACTTAGGAAACGCATGAGGCCGGCGGCGATGCTCGAGAGGGAGCTGGGGCGGCCGACGATGGCGTGCATCCAACCGAAGAGAAAGCCCCAGGCGGGGCCGAAGGCGCGGCGGAGGTAGGCGTACTCGCCGCCGGCTTCGGGGATGGCGGCGCCGAGTTCGGCGAAAGAGAGTGCGCCGAAAAGAGAGAGGATGGCGCCGACGATCCAAGCGGCGAAGACGACGCTGACGAAACGGCCTTCGCGAGCCATTTCGGCGGGTTTGAGGAAGATGCCCGTGCCGATCATGGTGCCGACGACGATGGCGCCGGAGGCCCAGGCGCCGAGGCCGCGGACGAGGTCGAGGCGGGGGATGGGGCCGTGGCCCGTGATCCGTGATCCGTGATCCGTGGAAGAGGGTGTTTCGGTCATAGAGATTTGCGCGAAGGTTTCATGTGGTGGCTTCGGGTCGACCGTTGGGCACGATGAATCGTGCCCCTACAGATTGGAAACTGCGGATGCGGCTAGGCATTCGCGACTTCCCCTGCCGAACGGATGCGGCTGATGGCGGCGCCTACTGTGAACGTCGTTACGCTGCCGATGAGCACATACCATGTATACGCAATGGGGGTGAATTGCCAAATGCAAAGTACGGTGGCGAGGCCGGCAAACATTCCGATGAGCGCGCCGGTGGCGGTGGCGCGGCGGTCAAGGGTGCCGAGGAGGAAAAGGCCGAGGAGGCTTCCGAAGGGGAGAGAGGCAACGGTGAGGCCGGTTTCGAGGAGGGGGCCCCATTTGACGAAGCCGAAAGCCATGAGGATAAGGCCCCAGACGAGGGTCATGCGGCGCGAGAGGCGGAGGAATTTGACGGGGTCAGTGGAGTGGCCGCGGAGTTTGGAAAAATCCAGGACGCTGCTGGCGGCGAGTGAGTTGAGAGAGCCGCTGGCGTTGGACATTGCGACGGCGACGATCGAGGCGAGAAGAAGGCCGGCGAGACCGGTGGGCATTTCGCGGACGAGGAAAAGCGGAAGGACGCGGTCGGGGCGCTCGCCTACGGCGAGAAGCGGGGAGTGTTGCGCGAAGACGAAGAGGAGAACGCCTATTAAAAGGAAAATGGTGAATTGGATGAGGACGATGACGCCGCTGGTGAGGAGAGCGCGGCGGGAGTCGCGTTCATTGCGGGCGGCGAGAAGGCGCTGGACGATGGTTTGGTCGGTGCCGTGGCTGGCCATGGTGAGGAATGCGCCGCCGATGAGGCCGGACCAGAAAGTGTACTTGGTGGCGAGGTTGAAGGAAAAATCGAAGACTTGCAATTTGTGGCCGGCGGCAGCGGCGACTTGCGCGACTTCGGTCCATCCGCCGGGAATGCGGTGGAGGAGAACCCAGAAGGTGACGGCGCTGCCGGTGAGATAGAGGAGAAGCTGGGCGACGTCGGTCCAGATGACGGCGGTCATGCCGCCTTCGAAGGTGTAGAGAATGGTGAGAGCGATGACGATGACGACGGCGAGATGCTCGGAGGTGCCGAGAACGACGCTGACGACGAGCGCGATGGCGGAAACGCGGACGCCTTCGGCGATGGCGCGCGTGATGAGGAACGTGCTGGCGGCGACGGCGCGCATTTTTTCGCCGAAGCGTTTCTCGATGAGCGCGTAGGCAGTGAGAAATTGGCCGCGGAAATAGCCGGGAAGGAGGAGTAGGACGATGAGGACGCGGCCGATGAGATAACCGAAGACGAGTTGGACGAAGGTGAGGTTGGTGGAGTAGGCGATGGCGGGGGTGCCGATGATGGTGAGTGTGGAGGTTTCGGTGGCGACGATGGAGAGAGCGAGCGCCCACCAGGGAGCGGTGCGGCCGCCGAGGAAATAGTCGAGAGAGACGGAGTCGCGGTCGCTCTTGCCGGCGACGATGGATTTTTTTGTGCGGCGGAAATGCATGCCTAGCGCGGTGACGGCGAGGAGATAGGCGATGACGATGACCAGGTCGAGTGGGTGGTTGCGCATGAGCGGCTTGAAAAGAGAACCGAGAATAGTGGGAGGGCGGACGGAGGTCAAGGAATGCGTGTGGAGAGCGGGTGCGGGGGGCTTGGGAATTTCGCGTTGAGAGCGGGGGAGCCAGTCCAAAGGACAGGGCGCATGATTGCGCACGTTGATTACTTGCGCGAATGCAATGGGTGGGAATCTCGCTTAAACTTTTTGTATGCGATTTGTACTGGGGTTGGATGGCGGCGGAACGAAGACGGACTGCGTGTTGATGGACGAGGCTGGAGCGGTTTTGGCGCGGTCGATGGCGGGGCCGTCCAATCCGCTGCGCGTGGGATTTGGGGCGGCGCTGGCGTCGATACGCGAGGCGGCGCAGCAGGCTATTGCGCAAGCCAAACTGCCTGCTGATGCAAAAGCGGCGGCGGTTTGCGCCGGGCTTGCGGGAGCGGGGCCGGCCGAATCGGCAGAGAAGATTCGCGCGCTGCTGGCCGCGGAATTTGCGGAGTCGAGGATTCGGGTTTGCACCGATATTGATCTCGCGTTGGCAGCGTCGGGCGACGGACCGGCGATTGTATTGTTAGCGGGGACGGGTTCGTTTGCGGTCGGGCGGAACGCGGCGGGCGGAACGGCGCGCGCGGGCGGATACGGCTCGCAAATTGGGGATGAGGGCAGCGCTTACGATGTGGGGCGGCGCGCGGTTTTGACGGCGATGCATGAGAATGATCGGACGGGGGCGGATTCGCTGCTGGGGCAGCGGTTGCTGCGGGAGTTGGGTTGTGCGGATTGGTCGGAAGTGAAGGCGCGGGCGCAAGCGGCTTCGGATGAAGTGTTCCCCCGATTGTTTGCGACTGTGGCGTTGGTGGCGGACTGGATGGAGAGTCCGACGGAAAGTGCGGCGGAGACAGCGGCGAGGAGTACGGCGCGGGGGATCTTGCGGGCGGCGGCGTTTGATTTGGCTGCGCTTGCGGAAAGTCTTGGGGAGCGATTGCATTTGCGGGGGGCGCGGTTTTCTATTGCGAAGACCGGCGGGATGATGGGGCGATCGAAATATTTTGAGGCGCAACTGGATGAGCGATTGAAAAATGCGTTTCCGAACGCGGAGATTGGCGGGTTGAAGATGACGCCGGCGGAAGCAGCGGCTCGTCTGGCGTTGGGACTGTTGCATTCGGGGAGCTTTGCGGGGAATTGAGATGGCGGGAGCAGAGAAAAATCGGGAGAGAGCGCTGGCCGCGACCGGAGATGAGTTGGCGGCGCTGCTCCATCATCCGGACGCGGAGGTGCTGCTGACGCTGCTGGACAATCCTTCGCTGGAAGAGACGCAGCTTTGCATTTTGCTGGAACGAAAGAATTTGCCCGCGGAAATTCTGGAAGAAGTGGCGCGGCGGAAGCCGCTTTTGAAGAGTTACCGCGTGAAAAAGGCGCTGGCGTTTCATCCGCGGACGCCGCGGCTGGTGACGATGCGGCTGCTGCGCGATCTTTACTTGATGGATTTAGTGCAGCTCACGCTGCTGCCGGGAATTCCGACGGAATTGAAGCGGAATGCAGAGGATCAGCTGACTTCGCGGCTGCCACAGCTTCCGCTTGGGCAGAAAATCACCTTGGCACGGCGCGGGCCGGCGCGGCTTGCGGGAGCGCTGCTGGCGGAGGGTCATGCGCAAATCGTGGGCATCGTGCTGGACAATGCGTATCTGACGGAAGCGCAGGTGTTGAAAGTGCTTTCGCGCGAAAAGTTGCCACCCGTAGTTGTGCATGACATCTCGCGACACCGAAAGTGGTCGATCAGCTACAACGTCCGGCTGGCGCTGGTCCGGCATCCCTTATCCCCTCTGGCCACGATTCTTGCGTACTTGCCCGAGCTTACGGTTTCGGATTTGCGCGAACTCGCGTCTCCGGGAATTGTTTCGGAGAGCCTGCGCAAGTATCTGCAAGCGGAAGTGCAGCGGCGGATTCGCGCGGGAGAAAAATCTTCGTTGAAGGAAAGTAACGCCAGCCCGCCATCCGCGTCTAATCAAGACTAAGTGGTGTCCTTTAACCCATAAGCTGGAGCGCGCTCTCGAAAGAGTATGCCCGGCGTTGCGAGCTGGATTGCCGGGAACAAAACATCGCTATCCGGCGTCGTATGGGTGTGCTCGCAGCAGGCGTATGCTTGAAACTATCGAGCGGCGAGATCGCCCTGGCGCCGCACCTTGGGATCCTTGGCAGGGGGGTTCACCAGGTCCATGGGCAGTGGGGATCAAACGTCCCGGCGCTCCGACCGCCGCTGGGCGCCGCGCTACTCGTTTCGCGCCAACCTCGAAATCGAATGGGGTTCGGCCGTCTTGCGCGCCAGCACGCGCGACATCAGCTCCAACGGCATGTTCATCGAATCGGCCGATCCCTTGTGGATTGGCGCGGGATTCACGGCGCACCTGGAATTGGACAAGCGCGTGAAAGTGGATTGCTCGGTGAAACGCATCGAGCCGGGACTTGGCATGGGCGTCTCGGTGACGCTTTCCGATGTGCAACACGAGCAGCGCTACCAGGATCTTCTCGCTTCTCTCTCCAACACAGGTACCTAAGCTCGTCTTATACTATGCTTGCAGCGGCGCGCAGGGGTTCGCGCGGGTTGCGCTGCGTGAAACTGTTTTCGCCCCCTTTGTTGGAAACGGCGTTTGAGGTTGCATGAGTTTGACCAGATGCCTTGATTGCGGTTCCCCGCGGACCGCGGACCAGTGTCCCTCTTGCGGATTGACGTCGGATGCGGCCGAGCTGGTGTTCCGGCGGCGGCTGGTGACGCGAACCGCGATTTTCCTTGTGGGTTCGCTTGCTTTTCCGTACGTCAGCCAGATTTATCCTCCGCTGGATTTGGATTTAATGCTGGTGTTTTTTGGCTTGCTGTTTTTTCTGGCGCTCACGATTGCGGTGATTTTGGAGAGGCGCGCGCGGCAGCATAATGAGATCGAAGTGTTGAAGCGGATTTACGCCGGGTTCATTCCGTTGCCGTGGATTCTGGCGGCGGTGCTCTTTGCGAATGGGCGGTTCGATTCGCAGAAAGATCTGGCTTACCACCCAACTGTGGTCGTCAGCAAATACAATATGAAGGGTATTGTGCGGGGGAGCCGGCGATTGCACGTGCGATCGTGGCGTGCAGGCCAGAAGGTCGAAGGCCTGGCTGTGGATGCGGATGATTTCGACCGGTTTCAGGTTGGCGATACGGTGATGGTGGCAGTGGAGCCGGGGGCCATCGGGATTCCGTGGTATTACGGGGTGTATCGAAGGTGAGGGCGGCCTGGTAGGGAAAGCGAAACTCGAAACGCGAAACACGAAATGAAAGAGCACAGGCAGGAGTGCCTGTGCTACTGGTGGTCAATAAGCGGGTTTGCCGTCGGGCTTTAGGGGCAAATTAATGTCGAGGTAGTGGCCGGTTTTGCCGAAGCGGAAGCGGACGCGGCGGACCATCAAGCCGACGTCGCGCATTTTCCAATCTGAAATTTCGATAGGGTCAGCCGGAAGGTCGGAGAGCGACCATTCGACGTTTTCGCCCTGCGGCTTCACGGTTTGCGGATCGACTTCGTAAACTTCGGCTTCTTTCAGGTCCAGGTAGAGATAGCGTTTCCAAAGCTTCACAAGCAGCGCGTCGCGCTTTTCCGAGTGGTAGATGTTCCATGTTTGCGGCGCTGCGTCGTTGAAACGGACGATGGCGAATTGCACCGGCTTCCAGACGGCCTTCTTCTCGGCTGGACCCGCCTGCGGGAGCATCGAGAAAAGAATCAGCGCCGAAACAATGGATGTTTGCATTCCTGGGGTCAATTTACATCACAACTTCGCTGAAGGATTTGTCGAGGAGGCGGATGGCTTCGTCGACGTCGGGTTTGGTGGTGTTGAGCATGGGGGCGAGGCGGAGGACGTTGCCCATGAGGCCGCCTTTGCCGATGAGGAGGCCGTTGTCGCGCGCGCGTTCCATGACTTGCGTGGTGTGCGCGGGGGCGGGCTCTTTGGTTTTGCGGTCTTTGACGAGCTCGAGAGCTTGCATCAAACCCATGCCGCGAACGTCGCCGATGAGCGAATATTTTTCTTGAAGCTCTTCGAGCTTGCCGCGGAAATAATCGCCGACGGAGTGCGCGTTTTCGAGGAGGTCGTCTTCTTCGATGAGTTCGATGGTGGCGCGGGCGGCCACGCTGGTCACGGGGTTGCCACCGAACGTGGCGATGTTGAGACCTTGAAAGCCGGCGGCGATTTCGGGTGTTGTGACGGTCAAGCCGACCGGGACACCGTTGGCCATGCCTTTCGCGCTAGTGATGATGTCTGGAGTGACTTCCCACTGCTCGATGCCGAACCATTTTTTGCCGGTGCGCCCCCAGCCGGTTTGGACTTCGTCGGAGATAAAGAGGCCGCCGTATTTTTTTACGATATTGAAAACGATTTTGAAATATTCCTTGGGCGGAGTGATGAAGCCACCGACGCCCTGGATGGGTTCGGCGATGAAGGCGGCGGGGCTGCCGCTCGTGCCGGTCTGGATGAGATTTTCAACGTCGCCGGCGCAGGCGACTTCACATTCGGGATATTTAAGGTGGAGCGGGCAGCGATAGCAGTAGGGATTGATGGCGTGCGCGATGCCCACGCTGATGACAGCAGCTTTGCGATAGGGAGCGTGAGCGGTGACGGATTTCATGAGCGAAGAGCCGCCGGAATAGGCGTGGCGGAGCGCAACGATGTCGTAGCTGCCGGTGGCCATGCGCGCGATGAGGATGGCGGCTTCGTCGGCTTCGCTGCCGGAACTGGTGAAAAAGCTCGACGAAAGATTGCCAGGAGTGATTTGCGCGATTTTTTCGGCGAGGGCGACAATTTGTTCATTCGGATAGAGCGTCGAGAGGTGCTGGAGCTTGTTCACCTGGGCGTTGACCTTGCTGGTGACTCTGGGATTGCAGTGGCCGACGGAGACGGTGAGAATGCCGCCGAAAAAATCGAGGTACTTGCGGCCTTCGACGTCCCAAACGTGCTGCATTTCGGCATGGTCGGCGACCAGCGGCTTCTGGTAGTAGTTGGTGACCGACGGCCAGATATATTTTTTATGCTTGGCGACGACCTCCTCGCTGCGAGACATCGTGGACGGCACAGGCTTTGCGGGCGTGGTCATGGGCGCTTCCTTGGCGTAAGTTTGACGATGTTCGAGTGTACGACGCGGAGAAACATGCGGCAAGCAGGCGCCACACTCCGGCTGTATACTGGTTGACGTTTAATGAAAAACGGAATAGTCTAGAATTGTGATCCGTTCCTTTCGGTGCGCGGATACCGAGCATCTTTTCCCGCGGGAAACGCTGCGCCGATTTAAGGCCATCGAACGGCAAGCGCTGCGGAAACTAGATATGTTGGACGCGGCTCCGGATCTCCGAACCCTCGCAACGCTGCCAGGGAACAGGCTTGAAGCATTAAAAAGGGAACAGGCTTGAAGCATTAAAAGGCGACCGCAAGGGCAAGCACAGCATTCGTGCTAATGAGCAGTGGCGTATTTGTTTTGTGTGGCTGCAGGGCCACGCCTACGACGTCGAGATCGTGGATTACCACTAGGAGAGTTCGATGGCTAAGAAGATTAAACCAGTTCACCCAGGCGAGATTCTGCGCGAAGAGTTCATGATCCCCCTCAAATTGAGCATGAACAGGATGGCGATGGATTTACGCGTTCCCGTAACGCGAATTGCGGACATCATCCACGAGCGGCGAGGCATTACAGCGGACACCGCACTGCGCTTTGCCCGCTACTTCCAAAACACTCCCGTTTTTTGGATGAATCTCCAGACTCGCTATGACTTAGAAGTCGCCGAGGATGAGATCGCTGTTAAGGTTGCTCGCGACGTCCAGCCTTTGGAAAGTGTGAACGTGTAGCAGCTCTGTTCGTCGAGTGCGCTTCGCGGTACAGGTCCGGAAATGTTTGACGAATGAACTTCTTGTCCTCTGGGGACGCGTCGGCCAACTTTTTGATCTTGGCAACTCTTTCGGTGCGGCTCATTCCCTCGAACCGGCGCGTAACGGCTGCAATGAGATGTTTCTCCGACATCGAGAGTGGTCTCCAAAATCGAGTATGCATCTTCGTTTCTTTCGTGACAAGTCTCCGTTGCAGACAACTACCAATCAGTTTAGGGAGTCGGAAATCTGGTCAATGGGGTGGTGGCGCGGTTGCAGAGCGCCCGGATTTTCCATTTAATGGAGCAGGCTCTATCTGGAGAGGAAGATGAAGATACACATCCGAAAAGAGAGACCTGCCGCCTGGGCAGAGTACAAACAACAAACTAAACATGCGTGGCTTTTGCCGTTTGTGGCCTTTGAGTGGATGTGGGAATGGATCGCGTATGCCCTGAGCAACTGGACGTTTCTGGAAGTGCTGGATTATCTGGAAACGTTCAGCGTGCTGATCGCGGTGATTTTTTATTTTTCTGAATCCGGCGATCGCGTGAAGCAACGGCATTACCAGGCGTGGCAAGTGGTAAACACCTCGCAAGGAAAAGGCGGAAGCGGCGGAAGGATCGAGGCATTGCAGGAGCTGAATGCGGACCGGGTGCCGCTGGTTGGCGTCGATGTCTCCGGAGCGTTTCTGCAGGGTGTGCGGCTGGAAAAGGCGCGGCTGCTGCGATCGAACTTTTCCGCTGCGGATGCGCGAGACAGCAGATTTTCCGCTGCGGACTTTTCGAATGCGAACTTGCTCTCGGTGAATTTGCGCCGAAGCAGTTTGGAGCAGGTTTCGTTCCTGGGAGCAAATTTGGACGAAAGCGATCTTACGGGAGCGGACCTGGCGGGAGCGGACTTGACGGAAGCGAGCCTTGCGGACGCGGATTTGACCAACGCCGATTTGCGCGACATTCGCTGGGAGCACATCGCCAGCATGAAAAACGCAAATATTTTCGGCGTGAAGAATGCGCCGCAGGGATTTGTGGAGTGGGCCGTGAAGCACGGCGCGGTGCAGCAGGACAACGGGACGAAAGAGCCGGGCTGAACGCGATGGAGATCAGGGCAGCAAACGCCGGCGATAGCGATGCGATTTGGAAAATTCTCGAGCCCGTGATTCGCGGCGGTGATACGTACACATTGCCAGAGAATATGAGTCGCGAGGACACGCTTGCGTACTGGAATTCTCCCGGGCATCAAGTTTTCGTTGCGGAAGAAAACAGGGAAATTCTAGGGACGTATTATCTGCGTGCGAATCAGAAAGGCGGGGGGGGCGCACGTTGCGAATTGCGGGTACATGACGGCGCCATGGGCAAGCGGGCGCGGCGTGGCGAGGGCGATGTGCAATCATTCGCTGGAGCGTGCGAAGGAGCGGGGATTCCGCGCGATGCAATATAATTTTGTGGTGAGCACCAACCAGCGCGCGGTGAATCTCTGGCAGAGCGTGGGATTTGAAATTGTGGGCCGGTTGCCAGGGGCTTTCATGCATCCGAAGCTGGGCCCTGTCGATGCGCTGGTGATGTACCGCCAGCTTTAAGCGCAGACCTTGCGGGATCTCGGCGGGGATTGCTCCACGATTCCGAGACGGCGCTACGTCGAAAAGCCCGGCATGCGTATAATGACCCGCTATGGCGCCGGTGCCTCCCCTCATCAAGCATGCATTTCGAATGCTGGGACGCGTTTTTCCGCGATGCGGAATGATTTCACAGGCCATCGCGTTCAACTTGTTCCTGGCATTTTTTCCGGCGCTGCTCATCATGGTGGGGTTCGCAACCAGCCGCATCGGCGGACGAACGAGCCTGCTCGATTTGATTACGGACCTCACCGCATTTCTGCCGCCGGGAAGCCAGAGCATCGTCTCTGAATTTCTGGTGAAACGCGGACCGGAAGCCTGGAAGCTGGCGCTGGTGGGATGGACGGGAACGCTGCTGGCGGGGTCACAGGTGATGCGGCTGCTGATGGACGGCATCCACAAAATTTACGGAGATGAAGTGCGGCCCGGGTTTCTGCACCGGCAAATTCGCGGATTGGCGCTGCTGCTGGTGACGATTGCGCCGCTGCTGGCGGCGGCGATCCTGGGCGTGCTGGGGCGGCCGATCCGGCGGTGGATCTCGTATGAAGTCGGAACACCGAATGTCTTGCAGGGATGGTGGACGTTTTTCTTTCCGGCGGTGGCGATTGTGCTGGCGTTGCTGGCGTTGACGGTGATTTATCGCGTGGCGCGGCCGGGGGAAGAGAGTTTGCGAAATGTCTTGCCGGGGGCGCTGGTGGCAACATCGCTGTGGTGGCTGGCGAACGTGCTGTTTGGATATTATGTGCGCCGCGTGCCCTACAGCATCGTTTACGGCGGGCTGGCGGCGGTGATTGGCTTGATGGTGTGGATGCAGCTTTCGGCGGTGATTGTTTTTTTGGGGGCGGCGTGGAATGCGGAGTTGGCGGAGAGCCGGCGAGTTGCGCGCTGAGGCTGAACGGTTTGGCGGGCGGACATGACGGAACCCTTCGTACGCGTGGAATGCTATTCAGGTTACAAGGCGGAAGAGCGCCCAGTGCGCATCGTCTTCGAGACGCAGACCCTGGAGATAGCAGAGGTGGAAGACCGTTGGTACTCACCGGGGGCGACGTATTTTCGTGTGCGGGCGGGAAATGGGGACCGCTACGTTTTGCGGCACGACGACCCGCAGGATGCCTGGAGCCTGACGGCTTACCGCGCGGCTGGCAAACGCGTTGACACTAAAATTAACCAGAGCGTATAGTGATTCTGCGAAAGTGGTCCCAAGGTTCCCCCCGTGGTGCCGGTTCCCGAGAGAGCCGGCGGTGCCTGCGGATGCGGATCAGAGAAGGAAAGGGATGTCCTACCTACCGCAGTTCCCGTTCGCGCGGCGCTACAAGTGTGTTTTTCTGTTGGCACTTCTGACGCACGCCTGCGGGCTTGTCCGTGCACAAACGCCTCCTCCGCCGGATGCTTCCCCCGCCGCAAGTCCGGCAGCGCAAGCGCCTGCACAGCCGCAAGCTCCAAGTTCGGGCGACAATGCGGAGATGTCGAGCCGCGATACCGCTCCGACATTCAAAGTCCGCGTAAACCTTGTGCTGGTACGTGTGGTGGTGCGCGATCAGCAGGGTAAGGTTGTCCCTAACTTGCGCAAAGAAGATTTCGTGCTGACGGACAACCGCAAAGCTCAAACCATCTCTACGTTTAGCGTGGAGACGCCGGCCACGCGAGCGATCCCTACGGCGACAAGCGCCGACCCGAATGCGACCCCCGATCCAGAGGCCGCGAAAGCGATAGCCGCCGCGTTGCCGCAGCGCTTCGTCGCCGTGGTGTTTGACGACCAGCACCTCAATATGCAGGACGCGATGTTCGTGCGAACCTCGGCGGGACGTTTTTTTGATTCGTTGGCGCCATCCGATCGCGTAGGCATTTATTCGACCTCGGGGCAATTCACGCAGGAATTTACGGACGACCACGGTTTATTGCGCAAGACGCTTCTAAGTATCATTCCGCATTCGCCCACCGCGGGGCTTCATGACTGTCCGGACATCAGCTACTACGAGGCGGACTTGATCTTCAACCAGAACGACCCGCAGGCGCTGGCGGTTGCGGCGGAAGATACTGTGCAGTGCGCGTTTGGCGGGGACGAAACGCAAATTTCCGCTGCCCGCGCGATGGCGCAGGCGATGGCCGCTGGGGTGCTGGGGAGAGAGGATTCCTCGACTGAATATGCCCTGCGCCACATGGAAGAAGTGATGCGGCGGCTGGCGGGCATGCCAGGACAGCGCATTATGGTTTTCCTCTCGCCGGGATTTATTACCTCGACGTTGCACCTGGAGTTCAGCGACCTGGTAGACCGGGCGACGAAGGCCAATATTGTGGTCAACACGATTGATGCGCGGGGGCTGTACACTCCGGACATGGGAGACATCGCGGACCCTACGACAAACGTTTCGTATCGAACGGCAGGGTACAGAGGCAGTTATGCGGTGGCGGCTCAATTGGCGCAAGAAGACGTGCTGGCGGAGCTTGCGGACGGAACCGGCGGAACTTTCTTTCATAACCGGAATGATGTGGATGAAGGTCTGCGGGAAGCGGGAGCCGCGCCTGCGATGACCTATTTGCTTGGGTTTTCGCCGCAAAATATGAAGCTGGATGGGAGTCTGCACACCCTGAAAGTGTCTTTCGTGCACAAGACCAATTACAAAATTCAGGCGAGGCACGGGTACTTTGCGCCGCGGCACGTGGTGGACCCGGCCGAAGCAGCCAAACAAGAGATACAGGAAGCGCTCTTTTCGCAGGATGAAATTCGCGATTTGCCGGTGGATTTGCACACGCAATTCTTCAAGACCGACAACTACCAGGCGAAGCTGGCGGTGGTCACCCATGTGGACATCAAGGGCGTGCACTTCCGCAAGGCCGACGGCCGCAACCGCGACGACCTGACGGTAGCGACGGCGATCTTTGATGAGAACGGGAATTACGTGACCGGCGGAGAAAAGATCATCGAGATGAAACTTCTGGATCCAACCTACGACCGGCTAAGCCGGTCCGGGCTGAACTTGAAGTCGAGTTTCGACGTGAAACCGGGGACCTATTTGGTAAGGCAGGTTGTGCGTGACTCGGAGGGATCGCAGTTAGCGGCGCGCAATGGCGCCGTGGTGATACCGAATTGATGGGGGAGCAGATGAACACAAAAAAGAATCGCGGGCGAATCACATGGGGACTGCTTGCCGGCATTGCTGTGGCCGCATCGTGCCTATTTTGGGCCCAGCTCGCCGGGCAAACCCCGCCGGCTCAGGCGCCTCCGGCAGGGGAAGCGAGCCAGCAGTCCGGACCGACAATCAAAGCGGAGTCGCGGTTGGTGCTGGTGGACGCCGTCGTGACGGACAAGAAAGGGAATTACGTTCACGACCTGACGCAAAGCGATTTCAAAGTTTACGAAGACAACAAGGAACAGGCCGTGGCGAGTTTTTCTTTCGGCGCCGATACGTCCATCCAGGCACAGGGGCAGAAGAAATATTTGATTCTCTTCTTTGACAACTCAACGATGGCCATGCCGGACCAGATTCAGGCGCGGGATGCGGCGAAAAAATTCATTGATGCCAACGCCGGGCCGGACCGCCTGATGGCCGTCGTGGAATTCGGCGGAACCTTGCAAATCGTGCAGAATTTTACGGCGAACGCGGACAGGCTGCGCGCCGCGGTATCGGGAGCGAAGGGCTCCGCGGTGGATCCGAATGCCCAGTCGCCAGTGGAAGTCGCTTCGGCAGGGCTCTCACCTTCATCTAGTCCATTCGGAGGAGCATCGACGACAACTTCGCCTTTTTCCGGCATGAGTAATGCGGAAGCGGATTTCGGAGCGCGCAGCATGCTTCTGTCCGTGCGCAGCCTGGCGAAGAATTTGCGCGGAGTTCCCGGACGAAAGATGGTGGTGCTGTTTTCGTCGGGCTTCCCGTTGACGAGCGAAAGCCAATCCGAATTGACCGCCACGATTGATGCTTGCAACAAAGCAAATGTGGCCATCTATTCGCTGGATGTGCGCGGGCTAATGGCTACGCCTCCTGGCGGAAGCTCGCAATTGCAACCTCAAGACACCGGGAAGCGGGCCGCGACCGCGCAGACGGACTCGAAAAGCATGTACGGTGGAGGTCGCGTGGTGCTGGCGTCTTACCGTGTCGCCATGTTCGAACCGCAGCGTCCTGGGGGCGGAGGAGGCGGGACGGGAGGAGGCGGGACGGGAGGGGGCGGGGGTACAGGCGGCGGAGGAGGGCATCCCGGAGGAGGTGGAGGAACGGGTGGCACTGGAGGAACAGGAGGGACCGGTGGTAGAGGTGGAACCGGAGGCACAGGAGGAACTGGCGGGACGGGCGGCAAGGGAGGTACGGGCGGAACTGGCGGTGGAACCACCGGACGCACGGGCGGAGTCGTGAATACGAACAATCCGAATTCGGTCTATTCGCAGTCAAGGTCCATCGTTCCCCAGTTTCCTCCGTCAGCATCAACCAATCAGCAGATTCTCGCTGCTCTCGCGGAAGGGACAGGCGGGTTCACCATTTTCAACACGAACGACTTGCTGGGAGGACTGGAAAAAATTGGGCGCGAACAGAGTGAATTTTATATTTTGGGCTACGTGCCACAACAGTCCGCGGAGGGAAGTTGCCACACGTTGAAGGTAAAAATGAACCGCGGCGGGATGAACGTGAGGTCGCGGAGCGGCTATTGCAACACGAAGTCGACTAACATGCTGGAAGGAACGCCGGTAGAGAAGCAACTGGAAGCGCGGGCAACCGGTGCGCAAGCGGGAAGCATGCAGGGCGCTTTCCAGATACCGTACTTCTATACGGCGCCGAACGTGGCGCGCGTCAATCTGGCGATGGAGATTCCCTCGAACACGGTGCAATTCAACAAGGAAAAGGGAAAATATCACGCTAGCCTGAATGTTCTAGGAATCGCGTATAAACCGGACGGTTCGATCGGGGCGAAATTTAGCGACACCGTGAATCTTGACCTGGAAAAAGACGAAGTCAAGGAGTTCACCAAACAGCCCTATTTTTACCAGAACCAGTTCGATGCGGGAGCCGGCAATTACAAGTTGACGTTGGTGGTTAGCTCGGGGAACGAGGCCTTTGGAAAATACGAATCGCAACTGCAAATCGATCCCTACGATGGCAAACAGTTCAGCCTGGGCGGTCTGGTGCTCACCAACTCGATGCAAAAGCTGACGGACATACCGACGAGCATGGACTCCGTGCTGCTCGAGGACCGCACGCCGCTAGTGGTGAAGGGAATGCAGATCAATCCATCGGCAAGCGACCGGTTCAAGAAGACGGACAACGTCGTTGTGTACACACAGGTGTACGAGCCGCTGCTGACTTCCACGACGCCTCCGCAGGTGATGAGCGGGTACGCCATCGTGGAGAAGGCCAGCGGGAAAGTGGTCTTTAAAACGGGAGCGGTTCGCCTGGACGACTTCATTCAAAAGGGAAGCCCCATGGTGCCAGTGGGGATGGCTGTCAAAGTGAAGGACTTGCCTCCCGGAGGATACGAGCTGGTGATGATGGCGGTAGATAGCGCGGGAAACCACGCCAAGAACCGCACGATCGACTTCAACCTGACGGAATAGCGAGCGAGGCAAGAGCAGGGCCGCAGCCGTCACGCGGTTACGTTGCCGGCTGGCGTGAAGCGCTCCCGGACTCTGCCATCAGGCTGCGTAAAACAAACCAGCAATTCGCGGGGCGCTCGGACAGGCGCCGCATGAAATAGGGGCACCAGTCGGTGCCAAATGGAACGTAGACCTGAAGAGTGTCTCCTGCGGCGCGCACTTGTTCTTGCAGGTCGCGACGAATTCCATAAATCATCTGAAATTCGTAGCGCGATTTGTCCAGCTTGAGCCGGGCTACTTCGGCTTGGGCGTGGGCGACCATGTTCCAGTCGTGAGAAGCGATGGCGGGTAAGTAGTCGCCCTGGGCGGCCCCTTCCAGGAGAAGCGTGGTGAGTTTTCTATAGTTGGCATCCACATCGGGTTTTTTCTGAAAAGCAATTTTTGCTGGCTCACGATAGGCGCCTTTGACCAACCGAATTTTGGGTTTAATCGGCGCGAGCCGCTGGAGATCCTTCTCCGTGCGAAACAGGTAGGCTTGCACGGCCAGTCCGCAATTGCCGAGTTCCTTCTGCACGGACTCGAAAATGTCCAGAGTCGCGTCTGTATAGACGCTTCCTTCCATGTCCATTTCGATCGTGCGGCCGAGCGTGGCGGCGCGTGCTGCGATTTCGCGGGCCATGGAGCGGCAGAGTTCCTTGTCGATGTCGAGACCGAGCTGAGTGAGTTTGATGGATATATTGCCGTTCAGATTTTTGGCGTACAGCTCTTCCACCATGCGGATATAGCTGGCGCGGACTTCGCGTGCGGCGGCTTCCGTTGTGACGTTTTCTCCGAGATGATTCAGACTGACGTTGCGGCCCTGAGTACAAAGTTCCTGGCTGGCTGTCAGGGCTTCGGCAAGCGATTCACCGGCGACGAAACGGCGCGCGAACCCATTTTTCATGCCATGGCGCGCGATGCGGTCCGTGACGCCGCGTTTGGTGGACAGCCAGAAAATGAAATTGCGAATCAGCACGAGCCCTCCCGGGAAGAAGCAGACCGAGGATAAGGGCATCGTTCACGGTCGTCAATACCGCCTCCGCGCACGAAGCGGGCAGTAGGTCCAAGCGAATCAGGGAGATAGGGAGGGCCTGTACGAAGGGCCGAAGTAGGGATTCGACACGGGCCCTGGCGGCACGCAACTTATAGGCGAGAGGAGGGTTATTCTATATACCGCCAAGTGTTTGCGGCCTATTCTGTCCGGCAGGAGAGTGTCATGACGGTGCAGCATGGCTCCGGCCATCCGACGGGTTTGATTTCAACGACAGCACGGTCCTTCCTAGCGAGCATCCTTTCCGTGGCCTGCGTGTTTTCGCTTGGGATTGACGTGACTTCGCTTTCGGCGGCTCCCTCCGCGGCGAAAGATAAGAAACCGAAGCAAGATCCAGCTCTAAAAAATTTGCCCATCACCGAGTTGAGCGCCGACGAAGCGATATTTCATGCGCTGAATCGGCTGGCGTACGGGCCGAGGCCCGGCGACGTGGAACGCATTCGCCAGATGGGTCTGGCGAAATGGATCGACCAGCAGCTGAATCCCAATTCGATTGACGACAAAGCTCTGGAAGCGCGGCTCGAGGATTATCCAACGCTGAAGATGTCCAGCGCGAAACTCATCGAGGAATATCCGCAGCCCAAGCAAGCCGAGAAGGAAGCGGCGAAGCGCGCGCAGGCGCAGTTGGAGCAGCAACAAATGTCGCGGTCCGACGCGGCGGCGGCAGTCGTCGCGAAGGACATGCAAAGGACACCGGCTCCGAGGGACGCCTCCGCAGCCGAAGCGAATCCGCCTTCCGCAGCGCCCCCCGCTGACAGTAGTGACGCGAATGTTCCCCCGTCCATGAAACAAGATCCGTCGATGGAGAATCCCGGCGCGAAGGGTGCCGGCAAACGGGATGCGCTAGGTGGGGGCGACCCGAACAATGTGCCGCGAGCCATCGCGGAAGACAGCAAGCGGCCGCAGCGTGTGGTTGCGGAACTGGCCATGGCGAAAGTGACGCGGGCCATCTACAGCGAGCGGCAGCTTCAGCAGGTGATGGACGATTTCTGGTTCAATCATTTCAACGTGTTTGCAGGGAAAGGCGAAGACCGCTACTACCTGACTTCGTATGAGCGCGATGTCATTCAGCCGCACACGCTGGGGAAATTCAAGGATCTTCTGACGGCATCGGCGAAGAGCCCGGCGATGCTGTTTTACCTGGATAATTTTTTGAGTGCCGACCCGCGCGCGGCGCAGCGCGAGGCCCAGGAACGCTATGCGCGGCAGATGGCCCGGTATCGCGGATGGGGTCCTCCGCCGGTGCCGCCAAACGCGCAGAAGAAGAAAAACGAGCGCGGGCTGAACGAAAACTATGGCCGCGAATTGATGGAACTGCACACGCTGGGCGTGGATGGCGGATACACGCAGAAAGATGTCACCGAAGTGGCCCGTTGCTTCACGGGCTGGTCCATCGAGAAGCCGCGGCAGAACCCGGAATTCAAGTTTGACGAACGGTTGCATGACCCCGACCCGAAGCTTGTGCTGGGCAAAAAGATTCATGCCGGCGGAATGAAGGACGGCGAGGAAGTGATCGACCTGCTGGTGCATGACGCCAGCACGGCACGGTTTATTTCGACGAAGCTGGCGCGGCGGTTTGTTTCGGATAATCCGCCGAAGGCGCTGGTGGACCGCATGGCGAAGACATTTGCGGAAAGCGACGGCGACATCAAGGCCGTGATGCACGCGATGATTTATTCGCCGGAGTTTTGGTCGCGCGAAACGTATCGCGCAAAAATCAAGACGCCGTTCGAGCTGGTGGTTTCCGCGGCGCGCGCGCTGGGCACGGACGTGGACATGCCGCAGCCGCTCGTCGGCTGGGTGGGGCGAATCGGCGAACCCATTTATCAGTGCCAGCCGCCTACCGGTTACGCGGACAAGGCGGATGCCTGGGTTAATACAGGCGCGCTGCTAAACCGGCTGAATTTTTCGCTGGCGTTGGCGGGGAACAAGATGCGCGGTTCGCGCACGGATGTGGCGGCGCTGCTGGGCGTGGAAACGTCCACGGATGCGAAAGCGGCGCTGGAGCGGGCTGTGCAGATTTTCCTGGGCGGACAGGCCGGGCCGACGACGGTCGAGACGCTCGAGAAGCAGCTCGACAGTCCGCAGGTTGTGCAGGCCAAGCTGGACGATCCGGTGAAGATGGTGGATTTGGGAGTTGTGGCGGGATTGGTGCTGGGAGCGCCGGAATTTCAGAGGCGATAAAGCGGGATTCGGCACGTCAGAGAATGAGTTGAAGTGAAGGGTGGCTTTTAACACAGAGTTCACAGAGGACGCAGAGAAGAGAACAAAAGAGTCAAAGGTTAGGACAAGTGAGGTTGCGATGAGTCATGAATGTTGCGAAGGCGTGCGAGGATTAAGATTCTCGCGGCGGTATTTTTTGAAGCAGGGCGGCGTGGCCATGGTTGGTATGAGCGCGATGCCCGCGTTCTTGCAGCGCGCCGTGGCGGCGACACCGACCGCGGGCAAAAAGCAGCTCGTGGTGCTGTTCCAGCGCGGCGCGGCGGACGGGTTGAATATCGTGGTGCCTTTTGGCGAGCCGAACTATTACCGGATGCGGCCGAGCATTGCGATTCCGCAGCCTAGGCAGGGCGGAACCGATGCGGCGATTGATCTGGACGGATTTTTCGGATTGCACCCGAGCCTCGCGCCGCTCGAGCCTTTGTTCCACAAGAATCAGCTGGCTATCGTGCATGCGGCGGCTCGCCCGATCCGACGCGCTCGCATTTCGACGCGCAGGATTTTATGGAGTCGGGAACGCCTGGATTGAAAGCAACCGATGACGGGTGGCTGAACCGCGCGCTTGAAACGGTCCCCGAGGACGACGCTTCGCCGTTCCGCGCCGTGGCCATGGGACCGAACTTGCCGCGCATGCTTCGCGGAAGCGCTCCGGCGATCGCTTTGCCGGATTTGAAACAGTTTAAGGTGATGGCGCAAGCGCCTGGTTCGGGACAAGTGGTCGAGGGCGGGTTCGAGGCGATGTATTCGCAGACCGTCGACCACGCGCTGCACGGCACCGGCGCGGAAACGTTTGAAGCCATCGATCTTTTGCGGAAAGCCGATCCGTCGAAGTATCAGCCGGAGAATGGCGCGCAATATCCGACGAACAAGCTGGGGCAGAGTTTGCAGCAAATCGGGCAGCTGCTCAAAGCGAACATCGGCGTGGAGGTTTTGTTCGTCGATTGCGGCGGCTGGGACAACCACGTGAACGAAGGCGGCGTGCAAGGGCAGCTCTCGAATTTGCTGAGGGACTTAGGGCAGGGTTTGGCGGCGTTTCACCAAGACATGGGCGACCGCATGCAGGACATTGTGTTTGTAACGATGAGCGAGTTCGGGCGCACGGCGAAAGAGAACGGCAACCGCGGCACCGATCATGGACACGCGAATTGCATGTTCGTGATGGGCGGCGACGTGAAGGGTGGCCGCGTCTATGGCAAGTGGCCGGGGCTCGACGATCACCAGTTGAATGAGGGGCGCGATTTGGCGCTGACGACGGACTTCCGCAGCGTGATTGGCGAAATTTTGGCTCGGCACATTGGCGTGAAGGATCTTGCGCCGGTGTTTCCGGGCTTCGACAACAATCCGCGCAAATTCGCAGGACTTATCCGGGCGTAGTTCTTAGTGGTAGGGGCGCAGCATGCTGCGCCCCTGGATCTACATCTGAGCCGCTAGGCTCTGCTGGCGTATTATTTCAATTCGCGAATCCAGATGTTGCGGTAGCGCACAGGATGATTGTGATCCTGTAGCGCGAGCGGCAGCTTGTCCGGGCCTGCTTCGTATGGCGGACGGACGTGATGGCCGGTTGGTCCGGTGGGCTCGACGTTGTCTTGCGTGAGAACGCCGTTGTGAAAAACGGTCACGTGCGCGGGCCGAGTCAGTTTTCCGGATGCGTCGAAACGCGGGCCGTGCCAGATGATGTCGTAGGTTTGCCATTGGCCGGGTGCGCGCGAAGCATTCACCAGCGGCGGATACTGGCCATACACGGCTGACGCCTGCCCGTCCGCGTACGTCTTGCTGTTGTACGAATCGAGCACCTGGATTTCGTAGAGACCCATCAGGAAAACGCCGCTGTTGCCACGATCCTGGTCTTCGCCCTTGGGAGGGTCGGGTTCGCGGAATTCGACGTGAAGCTGGCAGTCGCCGAAGGATTCCCTGGTACGCAAGTCGCCTGTTTTCGCAGCGACCTCGAAGTAGCCGTTCTCCACCTTCCATTTGGCGGGGCTGCCGTCTTTCTTTTGCACCCACTGTGACAAGTCCTTGCCGTCGAAGAGCACGATGGCGTCCGAAGGCGGCTTGCCCGGCGCTTCCTGCGTGCTGGCGGTGCCAGGAGTGACCACCGGCGGAGTCGGACGGTTGCGGTCGTGGATTTCCCACTTGGGATCGACTTGGGCATGTAAAAGGCTCGGACTTGCAGCAATCGCGACTGCGGCCAACATGACGAGACGGTTTGTTTTCATGGTTCGGACCTCGGCTCCGATGCGCGAGGATTCTAGCTCTGATTTGTTTCTGAATACAGAGTTGTTGTGGGAGACGTGACGATAATCAGAAGGGGCTTTTGGACTGGTGCCAGATCCACAGGACGCAGCCGAGAACTGTCCCGAGGCTGAGCGATACGAGGAAAAAGTAACGCGACTCCGGCACACCGACGAGGGCCATCAAAATAAAGCCAAGCACAATAACCAACCCGATTGCATGGCCAGTCCACTGACCACCGCCAACTGGACCGAACGGCACGATTATTGGGTAGGAGCGCGACGATGCCGATGGTCTCGCATCTCGCAAGGTACGGAGACTCGGATAAGAAAACCTGTCCATGACTCAGACTATACGCCTAATCGCCGTTGAGGATAACTGCCAAAAAAGGGGGCGCGGCGCAAGCGGCCGCCCCCCAGGTTGAGGCCTCTGGATTGTTGATGCAATTAGGCGGCGGAGCCGCGGATGCGCATTGTAGAACGAACGGTAGACGAAGACAAACGAAATGACGAAGAAGACGGCGGCCAGGATGTGCGTTAGGCCGTTGCCGCCCTGGCTGGCGGTGAGTTGCACGGCCAGCTCGACAGCGAGCAAGCCAAACAGCGTGGTGAACTTGATGACTGGGTTGAGGGCAACGGAAGACGTGTCCTTGAAAGGATCGCCGACCGTGTCGCCAATGACTGTGGCGTCATGGAGCGGCGTGCCTTTTTGCTTGAGCTCGACTTCGACAATTTTCTTGGCGTTATCCCACGCGCCGCCGGCGTTGGCCATGAAGATGGCCTGGTACAAGCCGAAGATGGCGATGGAGAAAAGGTAGCCAATGAAAAAGAAGGGCTCGACGAAAGCGAAGGCTAGGGTGGCAAAAAACACGGCGATGAAAATGTTGAGCATGCCCTTCTGCGCATACTTGGTGCAAATTTCGACGACCTTTTTGCTGTCGGCGATGCTGGCTGCTGCCGCGCCTTCGAGGTGGATGTTTGCTTTGATGAATTCGACGGCGCGGTAAGCGCCGGTGGTCACTGCCTGCGTGCTGGCGCCTGTGAACCAGTAGATCATCGCGCCGCCGGTGATCAGGCCGAGAACGAACGGGGCGTGCAGGAGCGAAAGGTTGTTGACGTTTTCCGTGAGGCCGTGCGTGAGCGCCATGATGATTGAAAAGATCATCGTTGTGGCGCCAACCACGGCGGTGCCAATGAGCACAGGCTTGGCCGTGGCTTTGAACGTGTTCCCCGCGCCGTCGTTGGCTTCGAGCATTTCCTTGGCGCGTTCGAAATTTACGTCGATGCTGTAATCTCTCTTCAGCTCTTGCTTGATGCCGGGAATTTGTTCGATCAGCGAAAGTTCGTAGACCGACTGCGCGTTGTCCGTGACCGGGCCGTAGGAATCGACAGCGATCGTCACCGGGCCCATCCCGAGGAACCCGAAAGCCACCAATCCAAACGCAAAGACGGCTGGTGCGAGCATGAGAAGCCCAAGGTTCATTGTGCTGATGAGATAACCCATGGCCATGAGGACGACCATCGCGAGCCCGATGTAGTAGGCCGAGAAATTGCCCGCCACAAAACCCGAGAGAATTCCCAGCGAAGCGCCGCCCTCTTCTGCGGAGGCAACGACTTCCCTGACGTGGCGGGATTCCGTGGAGGTAAATACTTTCACCAACTCCGGAATAACGGCGCCAGCCAACGTGCCGCACGAGATGATCGTCGCCAGTTTCCACCACTGAGAGGCGTCGGCGCCCAGCGTGGGAATAATCAGATACGAGATTCCGAAGGTAAGCGCAATGGAGACGATGGAAGTAATCCAGACAAGCGAAGTCAGCGGCGCTTCGTAATTCATCTCGTCCACGTTGCCGAATCTTGCTTTAGCGATGAAGCCGTTGATGAAATAAGCGCCGGCGCTGGAGACCAGCATCATGATGCGCATCACGAAGATCCACACCAGCAATTGCACCTGCACCTTTGGATCTTTCACCGCCAGTAGAATAAAAGTGATCAGCGCGACGCCAGTCACGCCATAAGTCTCGAATCCGTCCGCGCTCGGGCCAACGGAGTCGCCCGCGTTGTCGCCGGTGCAGTCCGCGATGACTCCAGGATTGCGCGCGTCGTCTTCCTTGATTTTGAAGACGATCTTCATCAAGTCGCTGCCGATGTCCGCAATCTTCGTGAAGATGCCGCCCGCGATACGCAGCACCGCCGCGCCTAGCGACTCCCCGATTGCAAATCCGATGAAGCAGGGCCCCGCGTAATCACCCGGAATAAAAAGCAATATAAAGAGCATCATCAGCAGCTCGACGCTGATCAGCATCATGCCGATACTCATGCCCGCTTCGAGCGGCGTGTGATAGATGGGATACGGCTTGCCACGCAGGGCCGCGAACGCCGTGCGCGAATTTGCAAATGTATTCACGCGAATGCCGAACCAAGCCACACCGTAGCTGCCCGCCATCCCGATGATGCTGAACACAAGAATGATCGGCAAAGTTACTGCCGTCGGATGCACGGGAGCGAGCACGCCGAAATAAAGAACAATCACAACCGCGATAAACAGCCACAAAAAGATGAGAAATTTTCCCTGCGTGAAGAGGTACGTCTTGCAGGTCTCGTAGATCAGCTCCGAAATATCCCGCATCGACTTGTGAACGGGCATGCCCTTCAGGCGGCTATAGATCGCCAGCCCAAAAATGAGCCCGAAGACGCAAAACACGATGCCGAAGAGCAACAGCTTGTGCCCATCGATTCCCAGAAAGGTGACTTGGGACAGATCAGGAACCTTCAGGGCAGCTTCGCCACCGGCTTCTTGAGCCGATGCTGCGGCGCCCGTAAAGAGCGCCAGAAAAGCGGCCGCGGCACTCCCTTTGGCGAATCTACATCCCAAGGACCAGGCACTCGAAAGCCAGGTGCGCATCAGAATTCCTCCATGAAGAAAATCGGAATCAGGGCAAACGCCGGCCCTGCACACTCGTTTCCGGCACACCATTTCTTCCGCACGCTGTTTGCTTAGCGCCGGGGGATTGCCTTGCCGGATTTCAAAAGGCTCCCACCTCAAGACGGGACAGGAACAACACTTTTGTGCCCCCCGGCCAGACCGGGGTTGCCCGCACGCGCACCCAACCTATCTGCCACCGCAAATTGCAGCGGGGCAACCCCTGTTGGGCCTGAGAACAGGCGCGCACAAAACGTTGATTTATAACATTTAGCGGAGTGGCGGGTCAAACGGCGCCGAGGCCGTTCTGCGACGAAGAAATCGCGCACGCGGGGTCCCGGAGAGGGCCTGCCGGGGGACGTTTATAGGACGGTATCGCGCTGAAGATGCGGGCGAAAACAATTGCAAACCGATGGTAACATGCCTTCATTGCCAGAGTAGGAACCAACCCGGGCAAACGGGGGCCCATGAGCATAGCTTTTTCGCAGAAAGCGGCAAGCCACGCCGCCGTTATCGATGCAGTTCGCCACTTTGGAGAGCACTCTGACGCCGGCACGATCAGCCGCGAGCCGTTGGCGCTTCTGCTCCCTCCAACGCCTGCATACCATGACCTCGCCGCGGGACACGCGTGAGAAATCATTTCTTTATTACTGGCACGGATGCAGGCGTCGGCAAGACGACGCTCTCGGCGCTCCTCTGCGCGGCGCTGGATGCCGTTTACTGGAAGCCGATCCAGACCGGCACGCTCGAGGGCTCTGATCGCGTGACCGTCATGCGGCTCGCGGGAATTGGCACAGACCGCACGCTCGATGAGGTCTACAAGTTTGTTCCGCCGGTCTCGCCGGACTTAGCCGCACGCTGGGCGGGCGTGGAGATCGACCTCGGCCGCATCAATATGCCCACCAGCTTGATGAACGATTGGCTGGTCGTCGAAGGCCTCGGCGGCGTGCTCGTTCCCATCAACCAAAAGCAGTTCATGCTGGATATGATGGTCAAGTTCAAACTTCCCGTGATCCTTGCGGCGCGCAGCGGGGCCGGCACGATCAATCACACGCTGCTGACGCTCGCGGCTTTGCACGCGGCCGAGTTGCCGGTTCATGGCGTGGTTTTGATTGGCGATCAGAACCGCGAGAATCGCGAAACCATCGAGCGTTTTGGCCACGTCCGCGTTATCGGCGAAATTCCGCGCCTTCCCAACCTCCACCGCACCGCGTTGATGCAGATCTTCATGAATCATTTCGACCGCGCTGCGTTTGCGCAATAACTTCGCGCGATGGCCCCACCCTTGCTCTTAAACAAATGAGCTGTCTGCTAGACTGATCTCCCAAATGACGGAGCAGGGAAGCCCTGCGGCAACTGTAGGGATAAAGTTGCGCCCTGCATGCGCCAAATGTCGGAAAGCGGGAGTGGCGATTGGCCCTGAGCCTTAACACCTGGAAGCAGAAGATCCTGGCGTTCGCAAGCGGACTGGGAGCACCCGGGCTGCTGCTCATCTCTTTTCTGGATTCCTCCGTGCTCTCGTTTCCCATCATCAACGACCTTCTTCTCATCCAGCTTTCCATGCAGAATCACGCGCGGATGCCGCTTTACGCGCTGATGGCCGCGACGGGCTCGGTGGCTGGCTGCGTGGTGCTGTATTTCCTCGCGCGGATAGGCGGCGAAGCCTATTTTCATCGCAAAGCCGGGGCTCGCGCTTTTGCGATTCGCCACTGGGTGGAGCGCAACGGATTCGGCGGAATGTTGATCGCCGCGCTTCTGCCTCCGCCGACGCCCTTCAAGATATTTGTTTTTGCCGCGGGCGCGTTCGAGGCGCCAATCCTGGGATTTACCGCCGCTATCACGCTAGCCAGGCTGTTTCGTTATTTTGGCGTAGGATATCTCGCGGTTCGCTATGGCGCGGACGCGATGCCATATCTTCTGGCGCACAAATTAGTATTGACTGGCCTGGCGGTTGCGCTCGTCGCGGTTAGCTACGGACTTTCGCGTTTGCTCGTCCGGCACAAGCCCGCCCACGATCCGCAAAAATAGAAAGGAAATGAGTTAGTGGCGCAAGTCTCGCGCCCAAACCAACTCCTGCGACGTAACTTTGGCATTCGCATCGAGCTCGATAACGGCCGCGATCTCCCGCTGCGTCTCGCCGGAAGCCGCATAACGCAAATCCCGCAAAACGACCACGTAGCCCGTCTCCGTTTTTTCCAGGCTGGCTTTGGGAATTTGCGCCGCCGCAAGAAATCGTTTTGCCGCGGCCGTGTTTCGCGCGGCATCTAGCGCGGGAGAAGCCTCCGGCTTGAAAAGCCGGAAACTTGCGTCGGGGTCGAAGTTGTTTGACGAGGTCGCGTCGACATCCATCTGATTCAGCGCGCTTTCGGTTTCTACAACGCCATGCCACGTGAGTGGCGAGAGCGATTCCGGAAACGCACTCGCGCGCCTCGAAGCTTCGCCGTGAAACGTCCGCGATTCCATCAGAGCGATGACATTTGAGTGCAGAGTTGCGCGCGCCCCAACGTAAACCAGCACCAGCGCGAGGCCGATGATCGCTCCGGTCTGTCCGCGCGGCCTCTTGTCCTTGGCGCCTATTTCTGAGCTGACGAGGCGCAGCAGTTCCGGCATCGCGATGCACGCGATGAGTATTGTGAGAATCCACGGATCGATGTTGGGAAGCCAATCTGCCGAGAATCGTTTGGAACTGAAGGGCCAGAGGAGTGTGACGCCGCCGGATTGGCAGGCGTCCATTGCGATGTGTAACAGCGCAGCACAGATCGGGGCGACGATCAGTATCGACAGGAAGCTCCGCGAAACCATCCTGACTATGGCCCGCGGGTCGCTTGGGGCCTCCTGCCCTTTCGGCAGAACCATAACAATCGATAGTTCTCCACGCAAATAAAAGGTGATCAGAAGAATGGCAAGGATGATCGATGGGAGGAGAATCGCGGCGAGAATCGAGTGCGTGTAGGTTCCGTGCCAAGCGAGAAACGCAGAAGGACCAAAGTAATGGCTCAGCCAGTCGACGTCGGCAATGCAGCCCGCAAGAACGGCGCTTGCGATTGCCGCTTTTCCCGCGCGCGGAAAAAAGCCTCGCGCTACGGCGAGAGATGCCAGTCCATGGGTGACGATGTCCACGGTTACGACTTCGCGGTTGCTTTCGACTCCGAGGGGTGGCCGTTGCGAGGTACAAGTAGTTTCAGAGCGCGCGGCATAATCTTGAACTCCACTGGCAGACGCGCGAGCGGCTCGCCGTCCACTTGCGCGTAAATCGGATCGTCGCCCAGCGGTTCGCAAACCACACGATCCGCTTTCCAAAAATCCACGCCTTCCGTCCCTCGCAGCTTTCCGAAGAAAAGCGTCGGCAGGTAACTCAGATAACGCAATCCGCTTTGCGTGGTCAAAGTCATCAATTCGAACTGATCTTCATAGAGATCAGCGTCCGTAGTGATTTTGAACGGCCCGCCGTAGTTTTTCGTGCGGCCCACTACGACGAGGGAGGCGTCGATCTCCTTACCCGCGGCAACAACGCGAAAGTGCTTGAATTTGTAGCGGAAGGCCTCGTACGCGCCTTGCCACCAGTAAGCCAGGATGCCGACACGCGCTTTGAGGTCCAGGTCGATGGAGTACACAATCATGCCATCCGGGCCCGCGCCTGCGACGCTGAGAAAATACTTTGTCTTTGCCGGTTCGTTGAGCGGAGTCGCCAATCCGAGCGGAATCTCCCGCACCACGCCGCGAACCAGCAATTCCGCCGCGCTGGGAATGTCCCAGGGCAGCTTCAGTTCTTTCGCCAGCACATTGGCCGTTCCGCCGGGAAGAAGCGCAAGCGGCACGCGGTGGCCGTTTTGCTGGCCTGCAAGTCCGTTTACGACTTCATTCAGCGTGCCATCTCCTCCGCAGGCGATGACGAGTTGGCGCCCTTCCACATGCGCGCGTTGCGCGATCTCTGTGGCGTCGCCGGCTTTCGTGGTTTCCGCGAGGTCCGTATGAATTCCGCCCGCGGCAAAAATGCGGCGAGCTTCATCGAGCATACTCCGGCGGCCGTTGCCGCCGTTGCCCGCGTTGGGATTGTGAATCAGCAGTGCGTTTTGAATTTCCGTGGTCATTCCTCTTCCATGCTTCGTGCGGGTCGTTTCTTACCATCTACATTCTATATAATGTCGGGCGAAATTCAGCTATCCCTTCTTCAGAGGGTTTCATGGCCAAATCCGCGCCCGCGTCCGTCAAGAAAGAAATCGAGCAACTTCGCGAGAAGCTTCGCTACCACGAATACCGCTATTACGTTCTCGACGAACCGGAAATATCTGACGCCGCTTACGACAAGCTGATGCTGAAGCTGCAAGAATTGGAGTCTGCCCACCCGCAATTGGTTACGCCCGATTCGCCCACCGTTCGCGTAGGGGGCGCTCCTCGCGAAGGTTTCCAGACAGTCCGTCACGCGCGGGCTATGTTGAGCCTCGACAACGCCTTTTCCTACGATGCGCTGCGCGATTTCGACCGCCGCGTGCGCGAAGGAAGCGGCGCCGCGAAGCTCGAGTACATCGCCGAACACAAGTTCGATGGCCTCAGCATCTCGTTGCAGTACGCTGGCGGCAAGCTCGTGCGCGGTGTAACGCGCGGCGATGGCACGACGGGAGAGGACGTCACTCCCAACGTGAAAACCATCCGTTCGATTCCGCTTCAGGTGGATGCAGCCGTTTTGAAGAAGGTGAAGCTTCCCGCCGACTTTGAGGTGCGTGGAGAAGTTCTGATGACCCGCAAGGCGTTTGAAGAGCTGAACCGGCAGCAGGAAATGTCGGGCGGCAAAATCTTCGTAAACGCGCGCAACTCGGCGGCCGGAGCCGTCCGCGTGCTCGATCCGTCGATTACCGCGGCCCGCCGGCTGGACTTTTTCGCGTACTACCTCTTCGTCGATGGCAAAGTGCCTTTCCCGAAACATTCCGACTCCCTGGCGGCGCTCAAGCAATTGCGCTTCCGCGCCTCCGACGATTGGAAATTGTGCAGCGGCATCGAGGCGGTCACCGCCTATTGCGATGACTGGGACGCGAAGCGGGAAAAGCTGCCCTACGAGATCGATGGCGTGGTGATTAAAGTCAATTCCACGGCTATTCAGAATGAATTGGGCTTTACCGCCAAAGCTCCACGCTGGGCCATTGCCTACAAATATCCCGCGCGGCAGGAGACCACCGTCGTTAACGACATCATCGTACAGGTTGGCCGCACTGGCGCGCTGACGCCTGTCGCAGTGCTCGAACCCGTGCAAGTGGGAGGCGTCACTGTCAGCCGTTCCACACTCCACAATATGGATGAAGTCGAGCGTCTCGGCCTGCAAATTGGCGACACGGTCCTGATCGAACGTGCCGGCGAAGTGATTCCCCACGTTCTAAAAGTCGTCAAGGAAGGGAAGAACCGCAAACCCTTTCGCATGCCGGCGAAGTGCCCGGAGTGCGGGAGCGCGATTCATCACGTGGAAGGCGAAGTGGCTTACCGCTGCGTGAACGCCGCGTGCCCGGCAAAACGGAAAGAGTCCATTCTGCATTACGCCAGCCGCCACGCCATGAATATTGATGGCCTCGGCGATAAGATCGTCGATCAACTGGTGGACAAAGGCCTCGTCAAGGACGTCGCTGATCTTTACGCCCTGAAAGAAGACAAAGTCGCCGCCCTCGACCGCATGGCCGAAAGATCCGCCCAGAATCTCCTCGAGGAAATCGAAGGCAGCAAAAAGAACAGTTTGGCGCGCCTGATTTATGCACTGGGCATCTTCTCTGTGGGCGAAAGAACGGGCCAGTTGCTTGCCGAACAATTTTCCTCGCTGGAAGAGCTGGCCGCCGCAAAGGAAGAGCAGCTTGAGGCCGTGCGCGAGGTCGGCCCCAAAATTGCCGCGGCCATTGTCGAATTCTTCTCCGAGCCAGCGAATCGCCAGCTCATCAAAAAGCTTCACAAAGCCGGCGTCCATCCCACCGCCGAAAAACGCGAAGTCAAAAGCCAGAAGTTCGCCGGCAAATCCTTCGTCTTCACCGGCGGCCTCGCCAATCGCTCCCGCGAAGAAGCCGGCGAACTCGTCCAGCAACACGGCGGCAAACTCTCCGGCTCCGTCAGCAAAAAAACCGACTACGTCGTCGTCGGCACCGACCCCGGCTCCAAATACGACAAAGCCAAAGAACTAGGCGTCCCCATCCTCACCGAATCCGAATTCGAAAAGCTCATTGGCCTTAAATAGTTTGAAGCTATGTTGAGTTGTTCGACTTCCTACGTCCGATCAGGAATACGACGATTTGTAGGACTGCGCGTTTGAGGTAGCCACCCAGTGGCTGTGGCTTAAGTGTCACCGCGATCGCGGTGGCTGCAAACAAGAAAAACAAAAATGATGCGAGTGAAACCCCCATTGGCCTCAAGAGATACCTCAGCCCAAGGCAAAGCGCCAACGTGATTGAGACGAGCGCCACAAGCCGGATCAAAAGTCTCAGGTAGCTTCTAAGGGGCATTCGGCCCCAAAGAACAAGCAAATAGTGGTCCCCCTCGCGGAGTTTCCTAATGGAGGCGTCCCATTGAGAGGCGGCCTGTGGATTGCTCTTCTTGATGCGTTTGTAAGCATGGGACAGCAAGAGCTTTATCTTCTGTTCGTATTCATCCGAATTGTACAGAGACTCGAACTCTTCGTTGAGCTTGACCGGGTCTTCCACTGCATCCGAGCTTTCGGTGAAATACATCATCCGTTTTTCGAGGTCAGAAAGAGGCACGCCTTCGAGCGCAGCCTGCTCCGCGGCTAGTGCGACGAGAAAATCTTTGGCTTCGCGGACTTGCATCGTGCGGATTGTAGGTTTCATTTCCTTGGTGAACAAGTGCAAATGCTGGAGCGCTAGGCTCTATATTGCCCGTCGTACGCACTGATAGCCACTGAGGGGCTAAGTCCTTTAGACGCAACACTTGCAGCAAGTTGACAAATGCGCCGCAATCGCAGCTACCTCCAATTCGCTAAGTCCATTAGAATCAATGGCCTCCCCGGACTCCCGTAACCGTGGAATTGGCAGGGGATACAGTCAGCTTAAGTCTTTTAGATGCAACACTTACAAAAAAGGGGGGAGGGGGTCTGAGGTGCCCGCCCCGTCCAAGCTGTCGACCAATGCAAGCAATGCACTCGTAGCAGGGCTCGCCGATTCCGCGACCATCGGCTATAATTTCATTGGCGGGTGAGCCGGGTGATCGCTGGCTTGGTCATCGCAAGATGGCTGGGCGGGAGGAAAGTCCGGACACCGTCGTCGTAGGCTCGCAAGAGCCGGTGACGAAATAGGGCAACGCGCCTGGTAACGCCAGGGGGACGGTAGCACAGACTTCAGTCTGTGCGCTTTTGCTTGTGCTTGCGTCGCGCGAGAAAGCGTGCGGCGCACCACGACGCACAAAGGCCACAGGCTAAAGCCTGTGCTACGGTTCACGGAAAGTGCCACAGAGAATATACCGCCGGCCGAGAGAAGCACGGTGGCATCCCGCAGGAAAACCTGCGGGACGTCGACGAAACGCTCGCTCAGTCTGGCAAGGGTGAAAAGGTGGGGTAAGAGCCCACCGCTCCGGTGGCAACATCGGAGGCACGGAAAACCCCGCGTGGTGCAAGGCCAAATAGGAGGGGAGAGCCGGCCCGGCTCGCCGAGAACGCTTGCGCAGCTGTTCGCTTAACGGCGGCCGCTGCAAAGAGCGCCCTTCCTCGACGATGGCGCAAGCCATTTTCGAGAGCAACCCTCGGGTAGGCTGCTGGAGTCACGGCGCGAGCCGTGACCTAGAGGAATGATCGCCGCGTTTTAGCGCGGCGTTGGCGATGCAAATCGCAAACGCTGCGCAACAACGGCACAGAATCCGGCTTACAGGCTCGCCCGCTATTTTTCAATAACTTACGGACAGTTTTGGTGAAATTGTGCCATAACTGTGACATTGCGTTTCGCCTTATATTCGCCATGGTGAGATTTCGGTTTGTTGCTACACGTCTCTTTCGGTAGTGGCGGAGTCCAGCTTGGCTCCGGATATGACCTTCAAGTAGTCGAGCAGGACCTAGACCCAACTCTCTGGAATAAGCGCGTGAATGCCCTTGCCGCTCCATGGTTCTTCGATCATTGCCCTTTGGTACCTGTCATCGGGGAGATTTGCGTGCTCCAAGACAAGAATCTGCAAGTTAGAGTTGGACTGAGCGCAGGCTGCATAGAGTAAATCAAACATTCGTCTAACGGCATCCAGGTCCGCGTCGGACTCTATCGTTTCGTCAGTCGTACCTGACATGTTCCAGTATTGTTGCAATGAGGGAAAATAGACTTGCGTTGGTTGGTCCAGCACTAGAAAGCCCGGCACGGGAGACGCCTCAAGTGCAAAGTGTTTATGGAGCGCAAGCATTGCGAGCAAATGACAACCCAGGTAGTTTTTGCCCCCGCCGATTTTTTGCATCGCAACTGGTCTGCCGGGACGATCGATCACTACGGTCAGGTTATTAATGTCGAGTCGATATGGGCCGGGGTATTCGAGTTGCAACGGCGCGGCCCACTCTGTCATTTGTATTCCAATGCGATTGAGAACGGAAGCGAGGAATTCTTGTTCCGTGTCGTCGGAAAGTTGCGATTCGAGATTTGAAATCTCGTTTTCAATCTGACGTATCGTTGCTTGGAGTTGATCGCCGTTGTTTATGAGTTGGAGTGTTTCTACATATAAGCTTATACGACCAACCACCCGGGCTGCTCGCGCGCTCGCGTTTCGAAATGCCTCAGCGGCCTCCTGCTCTGACTGCGCTGCCTCCAAGGCGAACTCCTCACGGACCACTCGCTGTCGCAGTTCGTCGCGTTGAGTTTTCAGGCCATCGATATACTCTCTCAAACGTGGACGTTCGCCTTCGACTTGCCTAAGATCGGCCGCTAGTCTTTGCAAACTCTGATTCACCGCAGAGACCGTCGGAACTTCAGCTGGAAGGTCAGATGAACAAACGGGACACTTGTGACCGGTCTGATTCTCCGGAAAAAGCTCGATTGATTGTAACCTCATTAATTGCTCACCTGCTTCTGTGGCGTAGCCTTGAGCATCGTGTTGAAAAACTTCAGCTGCATCAATCTGTTTCTGAAGGTTCTTGAGGCCAGTCCTGTCTCCGTCCACTCGTTTTCGCAGCTCTGCCAACTTATCGTCGGGGATGTTAGGTACTGCGGTTGGCACCCACGAGAGTGCGGCTCGTAGCGTTTGCATGATTTCATCGGGGCCATTCACGGGCGCGTCGGACTTCAGTACTCCCGCCTGTTGAGCCTCAGATACGAGACTCCGTCCACGAACCAGTTCATCGGTTGCGATGAATTTGGCTTCTTCCAATTCGCGCGTCGCTAACTTCAGACGTCGCCGGGCCAACCTTAGATCATGCTCCATTCGGACACGTTCAAAATTCACAGAGCCGAGAAAATAGGGAAGTGTGTCCTTAATTGTTTGTGCGATAAACGGCTCAAGCTGACGATGGAATAGCAATTCTCGGTTGGCAATCAAACCTTGTGTTTGAAATAAGTAGTAGACGGTATGACGAACGGTAGCTTCTACTTCGTCTCTTGATTGACCTTCGGGCGGCTTGTGGAGATTGGGCACGATACCCAGGCGGCGGGATAGCTCTGCAACGATGGCTTCATCGTTTGTATTAGGAATGAGCTTATTCAAAGGTGGTGCGACAAGCGCGTTGCCAACCTCGAAGTATGCTTGGCTCTGGCTAGTGGCGTTTGCTTTCGGCGCTGGTTTGGCAATGAGGACTTGCGTGCCGTCACCGAAATCAAATATCACTGCGTACCAGGCAACTGTGTCGTGAATAACTCCTTCTGGCACCAGAAATGTTGAGCGACCAAGGCAATAGTCCAGAATATCGACGATCGCCGATTTTCCGGTCAGGGAGCGACCCGTAATGATGTTTACGGCGCCGCGTCTGAAATTGAGTTCTCTTGTGGCTCCTGCGTAGCTATAGAGAATTATCGAATGAAGTTGCATGCTCACGGACGTACTCCCCACATAGCAAAAACTGTGGCTACTTCGCCCGCGTTGGCCATCCATCGGCCCACAAATTTTGCTTTGCGAACACAGCCGACCGCTTCGGAATCTCTTGGCCAACGAATTGTCGGAGTTCTTCGGAGCGACAGATTTAATTGCCCGTCTTGAGATAACGTAACCAGATCAGAGGCTAGGGCAAATAAGACGGCTTCGCGAGTGTGCCCCGCCGTTGAAGAGCATCGTCGGGGGAATCCCACTCTGGCTTGTTGGTTCTCCTGTATCCACGGATGCATTCGAGTGGAGAGTCTTTGCGGGAGAGCCTCACGGGTTGCTTTGTGCAGGACGATCGGAAGCAGGAGGAAGGCGACTGGAAATGGCATGCCCTCCGCTCGTTCCTCGAAGAAGCCGGCGACTCCCTCTCTAATCAAGAGACCGCAAAAAGCTGGGTTGAAAAGATGGGCGATCTCAATTGGACGTTCGGACCACGATTTCATGGGTTGCCTAACTCTTCGCACCTAAAAGGGCTGCGAGACGATCAAGAAACTTCGGATGCCACCACACCTTTGGAACCGCTTTGTCGGCCAACAAATGAAAACTCCCGCGCATGACGTATGGTTCTGTAACATTCGCGCGTATTCGAAAGTCTGCAGTTTGGTCCATCCAATTGAAAATCTGGCGTCCTGCTTTCTTCTGCTCGGCGTCAGCGGCGGTGCTCCCCAATTCCTCTGTGATAGCCGCCGAATATCGTTCCCATTCGTCGATGAGACGCCGTTCGTAGATTTCAACTTCATCTCCGATCAATAGTTCCTCACGAGCCCACCTGGAACGCTGCTCGAAGGCTCGGTAGTAGTCGAGCATGGCTTTCTCGATTCGAGGTGTTCCAACGTCAATCATCCTTAATTGCCTTACAAACATCCGAGTGTCTCCCGACGGATTGAGTTCCCCTGGTTTCGCTTCTAGGTAGTCAATTGGCAGAGCGTCAGGGCCGAATTGTTGCGCTATCGATCGGAGCTTGTCAGAGACTTCAAACCCCACGATTGGTAGGGGGTTGGGCGATCGCAGTTGGTCGATAACTCTGCCCAACCACCAACCTTCAAGTCTTTCATAGAGAGCGTCGCGGTGCTCCCGGTCTACGGCGAGTCGGATTCTGTCCTGAATGCGCTGGCCAACAGAATTGATATTGGGGGAATTGTCGAGCACAGTCATTGAGGTGACCAAGTTTTTCTGCTGGTCGTCGGATAGGGCAACAAAAGCCGAAAATGATGCCGACAGGTTCACATTTGTGGAATCAGCAGCCGCTTGCCGAAGTCTCTGTAGCGCTTTATCGGGATTTCGAGTGCGACCGTCACTAAGCATTGCGGCGATCGACTCAACAGGAGCGGCTGCTGTGGTAATGAGTAGAAGGTTTGTCTGCGGAACTCTTACGGTTCCGTCTTTGATCCGGACGCTCCATACCCGCACCGTCTTCCACAATTCCGCGGACATATCAGTCAGGCTTGCCGCGGTGCAGTGGTGCTTCGTTTGTAAGAGATCGCTTGCGGTTCCGTCGTTTTGAAAGACGATATCGTCCAACGTTTCGAGCGCGGTCTCGCGCTCTTCCGGACCGACTAACAGCATCCACAGGGCATACCTGGCCTGATACAAATAGCCAAGTGCAGATTCTTGTGCTGAAAAATCAGACAAAGGGTCCCCTCGACCTCATTTCAAGCGGGTGAACAGTTCTGCGCATATCCCGGATCCAGCGCGTTGGCCAATTCAAAAGTCCGATCGCGTCGCATTCAACTGTCGACGTTCCATCGCATAGTAGCATCGCTGTGATTAAGCCGCTGACATGTCGCTTCGATGCTAATAGCAGTTTAAGGACTAAAAGTACTTCTATCGCGGCAGGTTCGGTGCAATGCAGATCTGACTGCAAATAACAACTGTCGCTGGCTGGCAGAGCGACTATTGAAGGGGCTTGTGCGGCAAGCGTGGAGCGAAGGTTCTGACCGCGTATTGCTGAATGCCGTCGCAGTTTTCCATTAGGTCACGAACCCGCTCTCTGAGTTCTCTAACGAACGGCGCATAGTGTTTCTCGACTGTTGCGATTTCGTCTCCCAAGAGTTTGGCGACATCATAAGGCGTTGCGCCTCGGGCGAGCATATCGACCGCGAACGTATCACGGAACCGGTGAGGGTGAGCGTCTTCAATGCCAACTCGGCGGCCCATAGCTTTGCATCGTTGATAGAGTCTCGGTCGAGTCATACGACCGCGTTCGCGCGTTTGCGGTAAGACTTGGTCGTCGAGTTCCGGCGACCGACCTTCGTACTCGGTTTCGAGGGCGAACAGCAACTCCGTATGAATTGGGATGATGACGGGTTTACGGCGCTTCTGCGTTATCCGTTCGATCTCCCGTCGATCAAAATGCACGTCCCCCCACGTTAACCCAACAATGTCAGAGCCGCGCATACCGGTCCAACGAAGCAATAGAAAAATGAAAAGGTCGGGACCCGCTGCCTGCTTCAACTTTTCCAGCTGAGAGGCAGAGAAGGGCTGCGCCCCGCGTTCGGGAACGTCACCTGGACGTCCCTCCATGCGAACAGGATTTTTTTCGACGATTTCGTATTCAACGCCAATGGCGAAGATTCGGTGCAGTATCGCCGCGTCCAGGGCAAGACTGGTCGCGCCCCGCGAGAAGTTCCTGGTGCGAATCCGAGCGGCTCGCCAAACCTTGAAAGATTCGACAAACGGTTTGGTGATGTCTTTTAAGAATGTAGTTTTGCGTTCGTCGAGAAACGCGCTGAATTCACGCGCTGCGTGCCTGTAGCGGACCGCAGTTGACTCCCGCAACTTGTCCAATGCGACGCGCCGATACAATTCGTTTTCGAAAGCCGCGCTCAGGTCCGCCCACGTAGGCTCAGCTTTGACAATGGGCTCTTTGTAGCCGGCGGCATTGGCGAACACCCGAAAGGTCGGTTCCGGCAGGAATTGCTTCAATTCCGGCCAGAGGCTTGAATCCGTACCCTCCGCCAACGCACGCTCTAGCTTGCCAATGATGCGGTGAGCCGCATCGCTGTTTCGCGTCCCGAGTGGGCGGCGGACCCTCACGCCTTGCACGATTCCATCGGACCAGAACACTCTGCCGCGTTTGTGGATAGTCAGCATAATCGCTTGGTTTGCCGGGCCTCCAACTGCAAAACAGTCGAAGCTGCCACGACCTTCTTCCCGCGTTTCCCGTTTGGCGCGAAGTCGAGAACCTTCGCTCCATGGGCACGTAAACGGTTATACACCGTACCGCGGGAACATCGCCACCGTTTTGCGAGGTCCGGAATGGAAAAATATTCCTGCGGGAGGGTACGACGGGCGAGCCGTTCGCGCACGGCACTCGCCGGAATGCCGAAGAGCGTCGCGATTTCATCGACCGTCAGTGCGTTGGTGGCATCCATGTGGGATGAGGCCCCGTTCGTCAAGGCGACTGTCGAATCGCCGAGGATGAACGCGATGGCTCAAGGCTACTATACATATAGCACCATGAAAAGGAATTTTCCTTGGCCTTCAGCATTTTCCTGGGCTGCTTTTCTTGACTGCTTCTTTGAGGTTTATGGGCAGCAGCCCGGAGCCGAAAGAACTCCGTTCGGTTCGGGGTTTTGCCATAGATTAACGTGGAAGAAGATGCGGTGGCACATTTGTGCCACGTTTCGGGAAAAAGTCGCCACATCCCTTCCTTCTGAAAAAGAAGAACTTGCCTGTAAAAACACGCGCAGCGTCGCCACAACCCTTTATGTTCCAATACGTGTGTCGGTCGCCGATAGTCCTCCTGCATTTCATGCACGTTGCGCCTACTAACTGTCGAAGAGTGTCTACTTTAGCCGACTTTCTACCTACTGGTGCCCTCTTCAGCCGAATTCAGCCTACTTCCAGTCAACTAGTGCCGACTATTGTCTACTTTCGCCGACTAGTGCCGACTTGAACGAGCGGTGAGGGTGGTGTATATATCTGTATGTATCGGCCGCGACGCGTCTAAGTTGCGGAAACCCCATCCTGAAGACAGTAGGGAATCGTGCCCAAGCGGCGAAGCGCTAATTTCGGAGTCTACAATGTCCGGCTCTTGAGTTCCCTCGACAAACTCCTGCGGGACAAACCGAGATTTATGGGAGAGCTGTCGACTTCGATCAATGACGCTCTCCTAGGGGTCGACCTGAATACCGTCGAGCTTGTGACTCTTCAATCCAGACAGAAACAAACCGGGAGAGAAACGCAAGTCGTCATCTTGAATCGACTTCGCAAGCGCATTCATGACGTAGCTAAGAAGCGGAATTGTTCGATGAATCAGCTTGTGAATAGCGCTCTTCTGGTTTTTTACTCAAAGGGCGGAGAATCCAAGCTCAAGAAACCAGCCAAGGGACGTGGTTCGTCCCTGCATTCGTATGACACGATGACGGAGGCCGAACGTCGGGAGCTTCATCAGATGCTTGCGGAGCTTTCGGCAATGCAATCCGTTCCCTTCGAGGCGGAAGAGCCGAACGGGTCATATTACGAGTACGATCGGAACCTGAAAGCGACAGTGAAGGTAACCCCCGACGGAGAGCGAACCCCCGTTGAGAAATTAGAGACAGGCTTTGAGCCCGCTCCCGGGAAGGCTCCGCGCAAAATTGCACGCGAGGAAATCACAACCTGAGCCAGCAAAAACCAGCATTGTTCATAATCGCAGGACCGGTAGGCGCCGGTAAGACAACTTTCTATGAAGCCTATTTGAAAGAGGCATTCCCAACACTTGTTCCCCCACTGAGGCACCAGCAACAACCGTTTCTTGATGAGCGGCGTTCTTTTGTCGTTGAAGACATTCGTGTGGACACACAGCTGCTCGACCGGGCTAAGGCAGCAGGGTATTCGACGAAAGTTCTCTTTATCTCCACAGAAGACGGAAATTTGAATGTGGGCCGGGTGTTGGTGCGCATGAGTCGAGGTGGGCAAGCTGTGCCTGTGTCCAGCGTGATTGACTCCTATCGGGAGTCAACGAAGAGTCTTTCCGAAGTTCCCAAACTTGCTGATGAATTGCTCGTGTACGACAACACAGCCCATCGGCGCGGCTTCCGCGTAGTCGCGCATTTCATCGGTGGCAAATTGAGTAAGACCGCACAGACGATACCGGACTGGGCCGCTAAGGTGTTTGGCAAGGATTTGCACTCGGCAAAGCAACACGAGAAGCCCGCGCGTGGACGCTAACTTTTTTTCTCTTTGATTCATTGTGTGAAATCCTGACTTGCAATTTGGTCGGCTGAGTGGAAACAGAGGCGTCTTGCTGATTATTGCATGGGAGAAGATCTTCTGCCTTTGACTTGGATTTTTGTTGGTTCCGGCGCAGCGTAGCAGTGCAGAAGAAGCAATGCCCTTCGTGGCGGGGGAAGGCGACTGTCCGTCCACGCCGTCAAGTTCGCGGGGTTGGCGTTCATCGGAGCAAAGCGGAGAGCCTTTAAGGAAGAAGCGGACGGATCAGGCGCAGGGTTTGGCCAGGAAGGGCAGGGAAGGGCGTTGCAGGTTTGCTAAATTGGAGGGGAGTCGGATCCTGGGGGAAATTGGAAACTGCAATTTACTGGGATGGAGGAAATACGAAAAGACTCTAGACCTTGAGCGTATTGGGAAACTTGCGCCGGAGTTCTTCATTGCTGCGCAACTCTTGCAGTTTCCTCTGCAGGCAGGCAAGCAAGAGGTTGCGTTGCGCATCGGACACCTTTTCGAGAGGTTCGGAGGCATTCATCACAAACGTGGCTCTGAACGCCCCGGCTGGGAGTGATTGGAGTGCCAACGGGTCAGAGAGGGGGATCCGAGCGCCCTCCAAGGCCGCGAGGTATTCCTCGACGAAGGGCGCGCCTTTTTCGATTTCAGAGCTGTCCTCGACGGCGGCGGCCAGCGCAAAGAATTCAGGCACGGGGAGAATCTGGCCAACGATTCGTTGGGCCGTTTCGGTTTCGCGCCGCAGAGCTTCCGCAGTCGCCTTCTCCGCCGGCAGATTGGCGGCAAGGTATTCGGTATAGACGATCAACCCGGGCGCTGCCGTGTTACGAAAGAAGTCGGCGAGAATACGCAGGACGTGAATCCCGAGCTGCGGCTCAGGCAAGAACTGAGCAAGGAATTTGTTGTTGAACTTTCCGATTTCCGGTACTGCCCTTACAATAGCGACGGTATCCGCGGCATGCGTTTGTGCCTCTTCGCGGTCGTGGCGGGCTTCGTTTGGCCCACGGATGTTGTTGTAGCGGTCTGCCAGAGCCAGGAGCTTCAGCATGACGAGCGCCTGGGGCTGGGTCACGCGAACCTGGGCGGTGCAGGGAGTTCCGGACGGGAGTTTTCCGGAGATGGTATGCAGATCGGATTGCGCGAGGGCGATCGAGCCGCCCGTGCAGGCGCGTGCGTGGACGCCTTCCTGGATATCCACGCGAAAATCCTTTTCGCGTTTGTATTCTTCCGGGGCCATGAACTCGATGCGCATTTTCTCGGCGCTGCCCGGAATCGCTTTTTCGAACTGGAAATTGCGGGATTCCGGGACGGGCGCGTACCCGAGCTTCTCGAAGAGGGGCGCGAGTTGTACGGGCTCTTTCCGCAAGGCCACGACGTTGAGAAGGAAGTCGACGTCTTTCGTTCCGCGTGCGTTATCGACCACGAACTTCATGGCCTGGGCTCCGGCGACGACAAAATCATCCGCTGCCGGGCCGAGAGCATGCAGAAGTTCCAGAAGGTACGTGCGCTGCGGTTCGGGAATCACGCGGCCTTCCATCTGGGCGCAATGGCATTGTCGAGGAGGTAGTCGGCTTGTTTGAGATCGCGGCCGCCGCGGGCATAGAGATCGAGATAGGCCTGGATGTTGGAGACGCGGGGCAGGGAAGCGTCGCGTCTTGCATAAAGGAACACCCCCTCATCATACGGGTAGATGAAACGAAGGCGCGGGGCTCGTTCGGCCGGGGGACGGTTGTCGAGCTGGCGGAGCGTCGCGTCGGTTTGCTTCGGAAGCAGGAAAATATCGACACGATCCAAATCGATGAAGGGAGCGTCCGTGGCCGCCGCGGCCGAAGTGAACGCGTAGGGAGCCCGGAGGAGTGTCTCGATGCCCGAGTTGATCTGTGCGACCGTGGAGCCGAAAGGGTTGGAGGTTTCGAACGAATTGCGCAAGCGCCAGCGGTAGCGTTCTTTGTATTTTTCCGCCCATTCGAGCAACAAGCGGCGCGGTTCGGGAACGACGATGGACGAGCCTTGCCGCCGTACCCAGAGTTGCTCGTCGAGACTGGAAAGCGCTTTGGAGATGGCGCCGAGACTGACGGTAAAGCGGATCTGCTGTGTCGAAAACAGCCGGGTTATCCGGTTTGACTCCGTTTCGAGTTCGTTGGCAATTTCGGTAAGAGTCCATCGCTTTGGTTTTTCGAGCAGTACGCGAAGAACGCGAGAATAGCGCCCCGAAAAGACATTTGTGAAAGCCGGGGAAGCGGACTCGCGGTCCTGCTCGATTGAGCGCATTCCGAGCCGTTGCAATGTGAATTTGCCGGGAATGTTGATCGAGATATTTCCAGAGAGATCGAGGAAATCGACGCCTTGCTCGATGAAGTAGCTTTGCGAGCGGGGAGGGAGTGCCGGGCAGATCAGCGCGAAGGAAACGTCGGGGCGAAGTGTTTTCATGCGGCGAATCCACGGGGCGATGCCTTCGAGGAGCTTGGGGGAGACGGCCAATTTGAACTCCCCCAGAACGAGGACGCGGCTCTTTCCGGATTCGAGTTCGAACTGCACGTCGAAGGTATCTTCGGGCCGGGCCTTGACCGCGCGGATGCGGACTCCGGGGAGGTCCGAGACCGGCGACTGGCTGCGAAGGGCCTCGAGGGCCTTCTTCTCGAATTGAGCTTCGGCCTTCATACTGGCCATTTTCGCATATTGGCAACTCGCCTGTAAAGGAAAACTTTCTTATATAAATTGTTTTCCCAAATACGAAAATAGCCAGGATCCCCAAAACGTGAGAAGTAGTGCCGGATGTTTCGCAATGATAGAGCGAAATATTGCGCCTAGAGTATCGTATAAAGTCATTGCGCCTCTCTGTGCTATTACCGGGCGATAGGCGAACACTGAGGCCAAGCAGACTATTAGACGGCGAGGAAAGAAACCTCGAAGCCTCGCTTGCGCATTTCAAGATACAGCCTGCGGACAGAGCAGCGTGCGAAGAATGGTAGATCCATTGGGGGTTTTCCCAACGAAACCATGCAAAGATTCCAATCACTGTTCTTGGGTCGCGAGTCGAGCCAGGATGTATCGGTCGAACCGACATCTTCGTGCGAATAAAACAGCGCTGGTAAGACTGGTACAGCAGCGCAAAGAAGGCTTTTCCGTTGGCGTCGATGGGGAAGTCCCCTTGGAATTCTAGTTTCTTGGAGTCCAATTCCACGACTACCATATGGGACCCGTCGACGCTCCTGAAGCCGAGTCTGCGGAGACGTTGCTCGCCTGCTCCGTGGCGATGATCGTTTCGGCTAGTTGGCACTACGGAACCGTCAACGCACGAGAATCCCGCATAGAGCGAATTGAAAAAGGCGTAGGCCGCGTCTTCGACGGGCATATCGCCAATATAAGTTACACTGTCGCCCGTCCAGTCAAGTCGACCCCATTGAGAATACTTGTTATAGAAATTAAGAAGATGTCGGCGATCTTGTGATTGTGGGCCCCCAGCCACGCCAAATGCTGGCCAGATGAAAAGCGTGAGTATTACAATTCGGAACCCCAAAGTCTTCATGCGTTGCCGTCAAGGGAATTCGACTTTTCGATCGCCAATATTAATGCTGAGATGATTTTGACGCAAGGATTTCAGTGCGGGCCAAAAGATCGAGTTATATTTATCCACGGCCGTCCAAGAGGTGTTTATCTGATTTAAGGCTAGTGTGTCTATATCTTTATAATATTATATCCTGCGGGAAGATCGCGCGAGGTAACCTGTCGCTCCTCGTTTAAAGCTTTCGGTTCGATGAAATATGTGGTAGTTTCGACCAGTTAATATTGAGGAGATCAGTTATGAGGCCATCGGCGCAACTTGGGAATGGCCGCCTCGCGGTAGCGCTGGTGGTCTTGTTGTTACCTACCAATTTGGTGGCGCAGGACTCGCCCCAAGTTCCAAAGATCCACGTATCCACTCACTTGGTTCAGGTCGACATTATCGTTCGCGACAAGAGCGGTCCCGTAGGGAATTTGACGAAGGAAGATTTCGTGGTGATTGATCGAGGGAAGTCTCGGGAGATCAGCGTTTTCTCGGTCGAATCCAACGAATCTGCGCCGGAACCTTCACAGCCGTTGCCGCAAAACACGTTTTCTGATCTGCCGCAGTATGGGGCGAACAAGCCGAGGAGCGTGACGATTGTTCTGCTCGACAATCTCAACACGCTCTCGGGCTCGTCGCCGCTGCCTTACGAGACCACCCCGTATTGGTTTGAGGACCATGCGCTCGCAACTGCGAAACAGCACCTGATTGAATTCCTGAAGCAGATGGATTCAAGCGACCGCATCGCCATATATGGACTTACCGATTCACTGCATGTAATTTGCGATTTTACCTGCGATCGAGATCGACTTTTGGCGGTAGTAAGCAAGTACGATCCCACCTCCAAAACCCAACGCGATGCGGCTGAGGCGGGCGAATACAATTTCCCTGACCAGCCGAATCCCATCTTTGATAAGGCAGTGAGTGCAGACGTGCAGCGTTTTGCGGCCGTGAGTAATCAGGCGCGGGCTCAAGCGACCATGGCCGCTCTAACAGCGATTGCGGCCCACGTTGCCGACATTCCAGGTCGGAAGAACTTACTTTGGCTAACCGCGAATCTTCCGTTCTCCGGAGAGGCAATTGCACGAATACTCGGCCGTGCAAACATTGCGGCCTATCCGGTGGACGCGCGCGGCCTGCTTCCTCGCGCGCCTTTAACCACGATGGACGATCTCAAGCCCGGCGATGCCTCCGTCCGTGGCGCACTCGGACTTGGGAATACTCCGGCCCAGTCCGACCAGCCGATAGGCATTGAAGCGATGGAGAAGATGGCTGACGCTACGGGAGGCCGTTCATTCGTCAACACGAACGACCTCACCGGCGCAATCCGGAGCGCCGTCGAGGATTCAGCCATTACCTACACGTTGGGGTTCTATCTCGACTCTAGTGCGCTGGATGGAAAATTCCATGAGTTGAAGGTCGAAGTCAGGCGGTCCGGGCTGAGCGTCCGCTACCCCAAAGGATACTTTGCCCTCAAGGATGCGTCGGCCACACAAGACGAACGCCACAGTAGTTTTCTGGCGGCAGTTAGGAGCCCGTTGGATTCCTCTGCCATTCCGTTGCAAATCAAGGTTGATCGTGTCAACCAGCCGGCTCCGAATTCCTTGAACCTTTTTGGCTCTATAGGCATTTACAATCTTCAACTAGCGCAGAGCGGCGAAGCGCGCGTCGGGGCGCTCGATGTGACCGTTATCGAACAAGACGAAACGGGAAAAGTGCTGCGCGAGTCAGCTAATAGAATTAATCTCCGATTCAGCGAGAAACAGTATCCAACTGTGCTGAAATCGGGGATAACCTTCCGCAAATCGGTGCAACCTCAAACGGGGGCGACCACGCTGCGCGTGTTGGTTCAAGATCCCAACACCGCAGCGATTGGAAGCCTAGTCATCCCGCTGGCTCACCTGAATTAAAATTAAGCTTGAGAAGCGTTATAAGAAGCAAATATTGTGGTTTGAATGTTGCTCTTGATTTTTATTGAGAAGCAAGGTATCTAGTGCTGGTCTTACCGGGCCGGGCGCCGACCTATTTCGACGATAGCACATTCGGCTGGCGAGGGCTGATCGGTTGCCTTCCGTCGACCGTTTTAGGCTGCGTCTGGTTTCTGGGACCCCTCGTAGGGAAATAGCGAAGAGATATAAGGTATATACATGGAAGGAGAGCTGGTCTATGACGAACCCATTCGAAGGTGACGTCGGGGAATTCGTGGTACTTGTCAACTCAGAATGCCAATACTCACTTTGGCCGGCTTTTCGAGAGGTCCCTGCTGGCTGGACGACTGTAGGTCCGCGAGGAGCGCGCAAAGAGTGCGTAGGCTGGATCGAGGCAAATTGGATCGACATGCGTCCCAAGAGTCTTGCTGACCAAATGGATAAAGCAAATAAGGCAAAGGCTGCCGCCCAATGAGCAGACCCTAGACGTCTCCTTTGACGAGACGATGCGAGATGCATCCGACCTAAGGAAGCCTCGATGGCTAGACCGGGTTGTGATTTTGTTCATATTTGGAACCGCTGCCACGCTTGCGCCACGCAGCCCATCCTAGGAACACGATTCGAATGTCAGACCTGCCCGGCGGGCCCATATTCAGATCTGTGCGAGAAGTGTTACTCCTTATATCGTCGGGGAAGCATCGCGCATCCGATGGGTAAAATCTGTGAAAGAAGTCCCCGCGAACACCTCCACTGTTTCGTAGGTATCAAGGGAAAGCCTACTGACCAGTATCTGAAATGGTTAACTGCGGACGCTAGGAAAGCTGCTCCGAAACCAACTATCCCTCAGACCTTTGTCGTACGGCCAGAGTTTAGATGCGGTTTAGAGTCGTTTCTAGGTACCTATGCTTGCATCGTTGAATCTGAGGACGGCAAATGCCCGCTCGCGCTTACGGCCCTTCACTTATTGGACGAACTGGCTATCAGTCAAGGTATATCCCTCCGGTCGCGCGTCGATGAGGACAGTGTCTCGAAGCTCTCCGACCTCGTAACGGGGGCGACACTATACGATGTCTTTGTCTCTCAGTGGGTTTTCGGGGAAGTGGCCACCGCAAACTCGATGATTCGTCTACCCAATGCGCGGCTCGGCGAGGAAGAGCCCTTTGCCGACAATGATATCGCCGCATTCCGATGCAACCCGTCCACGTCTATCTCGCCTGCGAAACTCGCGAAGAGTCCACCTCAAATAGGGGAACCCCTCTGGCTGGTCACTGCGACGGCGGAGCGCCTGACCGAGGCCGTGGTTGTCGATGTAACGGATCGGACTTTGGTGTTCCGTTTCCGCTCGGACAAGCTGGATATGGGACACACGAGCGGTGCACCCATCGTCAACGGTGAAGGCAAAGTCGCGGGTATTAATGTCGGTCGAGGAATGTTCTCAGACTGCTGGTTTGGACACGCAAATCACGTGGCAAATATCCGGCGTCACCTCGGATTCTCATGATTGGATTTTGTGCCAAATTTTACCGAGATGCAGCGACGGGTGATGACCGCGGGCTATTGTGATCCCTTGATCGCACGGCGTCCGCAAGGCAGTCCTAACTTGATCTAACGCTAGAGTGTTCGGGAGAACATTCGATGACTACACGCCAAGATTGTGTGGTGAACCTCTTTGAGGAGCAGGTGGCAACGTCGCCGAATGCTGTTGCAGTTGTACATGGCAAATCATTCCTGACATACCAAGAGTTGAACGTTTGGGCGAATAGGTTGGCACACTTGCTTTTATGCAGGGGTATTGGGCCTGAGGACCTTGTTGGCATTTGCACTGAACGGTCGTTCGAGTCGATTGTCGCGGTCCTCGGCACCTTGAAATCCGGAGCGGGCTATCTGCCGTTGGATGCAAGACATCCGCCAGAGCGGTTGGCATTTATTTTGGCAGACACTCGCTGCACCCTTGTCCTCATATCTGGGGAGTTAGAAGCTAATCTTTCATATGACCGACCTGTTATCAATCTCAATCGTTTCGAACTCGAAGCGGAGCTGAATCCGGCTTCACACAATCCAACAGACGAAGAGCGGAAAGCTTGTTTGCTATCGAATCATCCGGCGTATGTGATTTACACATCGGGATCGACAGGGAATCCGAAGGGTGTTGTCGTTCCGCACGCCGGTATCGGTTGTTTAGTGCGTGCTCAGGTGGAGAGGTTTGGCGTCGAGGCGACTTCCCGTGTCCTACAGTTTGCGAACTTGAGTTTCGATGCGTCCGTGTCAGAGATGTTTATGGCACTGACATCGGGCGCGGCATTGGTGATGGTTGGAGAAGAGCAGCGCAGTGGAGCAGCCCTTCAAGAAGTGCTGGCCGGTCAAGGTATCACGCACGTGACGTTGCCTCCTGCGGTTTTAGCCACGTTGTCGACCGATGCGGAACTGTCTCTACAGACTCTCATTGTGGCTGGAGAAGCATGCCCGGCGGGGCTCGCAGAGCGTTGGTCAGAGAAGTTGCGGATGATCAATGCATATGGGCCGACAGAGACGACAGTGTGCGCAACGATGAGCGGCGCTTTATCGGGGAAGGAGGAGGTGTCGATAGGGAAGCCGATTTTAAACACGCGGGTGTATGTGCTGGACGGGGATTTGGAGGCAGTGCCGGTAGGGGTGAGGGGTGAGTTGTATATAGCGGGGGCGGGATTGGCGCGAGGGTATTTGAATCGGCCGGGACTGACGGCGGAGCGGTTTGTGGCGGACCCGTACGGAGAGGCGGGGACGCGGATGTACCGTACGGGGGATTTGGCGAGGTGGAGGGCGGACGGGAACCTGGAGTATTTAGGGCGGACGGATGATCAAGTAAAGATACGAGGATACCGGATCGAGTTGGGAGAGATCGAAGCGGCGCTGCGGAAGAACGAGCGAGTGCAGGATGCGGTGGTGGTGGCGCGGGAAGACGAACCGGGAGAGAAGCGGCTGGTGGGGTATGTGGTAGCAGCGGTGGGGGAGAGAGTCGATCCTGGGATTTTACGAAGCGAATTGGGGCAGGAGTTGCCGGAGTACATGGTGCCGGCGGCGGTGGTGGTGATGGAGAAGCTGCCGCTGACGGCGCACGGGAAGCTGGACCGGAAGGCGTTGCCGGAACCGGAATGGATATCGGGGAGTGGGTATCGAGCGCCGCGGACACCGGAAGAAGAGGTTTTGTGCGGACTGTTTGCGGAAGTGCTGGGAGTGAAGCGGATCGGACTGGACAATGATTTCTTTTGCAGTGGTGGTAGCTCCCTAAAGGGGACGTTGCTGTTATCGCGAATCGAGAAGAACCTGGGCTTCCAGGTTAGGTGGCGGGATTTTGCACGCTGTGCGACGCCTGTCGGTGTGAGTTCCCTGTTACGCCCGCACGAGGAGAGTTCGAACGTTCGCCCAGTCGAGCATATCTCTCAACAATTTGAGTGTGCATTGTCTGGTTCACAGCGGGCAGTGTGGTTTCTGTCTCAGCTGAATCCGGAGAGCACAGCGTATAACGCTGGGGCTGCAATCTTTTTAAACGGAGACATAAACGTCGATGCTCTGGAGGGTGCACTAAATCTTCTTGTAGAAAGGCACGACATCCTGCGGACTACTTTTGAGGTTTCCAATGGCGAACCAATTCAGCGAATTCACCGAGCTCGGCGATTCAGTCTTGAGCAACGTGATTTGACGGCCGAACCGATATTGCGATTGTCGGAGTTCTACCGAGAGTTGGCAGGCAGGAGATTTAAGCTCGATTCATTGCCGTTAATAAGATGGACGCTAGTTCGATTGAGCGTTCGCGAATCTGTTCTGGTGCAGGTAGAACACCACCTTATTCACGATGGATGGTCATTCAATCTGATGCTCGGGGAGATTATCGAAGCCTATAACGGAAGAGTTTCGGGAGACGACGTTGGCAAAGTGTCCCCGCCAACATTCCAGTTCGTTGACTTTGCGATCCGAGAACAAGCGTGGCTGCAAACAGCGGAGGCCAGCGCACAGCTCGCATACTGGACGTCGAAGCTCGACAAGTCGCCACAGCGGCTCGAACTGCCACTGGACTGCAGCAGGGTCACAAAAATGCCAGCGCATGGCGCATCTGTCAGACGAGAACTTCCCCACGATTTGTGTGTGTTGATCCGCGCATTTGCTTCTCGAGAAGGCGTGACCTTATTCGCGGCGACCTTTTCTATATTCGCCTTATTGCTATACCGATATTGCGATCAGCCCGATCTAGTTATTGGGACAGGTATGGCAAATCGTCGTCGGGGAGAGTTCGAGAATGTTATCGGAATGTTTGTGAATCCAATTGCTCTCCGTTGCGATTTATCCGGAAATCCAACGATTGGAGCGTTCGCACGACGTGTACAAGCAGTTGTTGCCGATGCATATGACAACCAAGAAATACCTTTCTGGAAGATCGTCGAGACGATGAATCCCGATCGAATTCTCGGGGTCAATCCGTTCTTTCAAACAATGTTCAGCTTCCACGATTCGCCTACCAGAGCGAACGAAATGAAAGGACTACAGCTGTCGATTAAGGAAGGATTGCCGACTTGCGGGGCGAAACTGGACATAAATGTCGTTGCGATCCCCGGCAGTGCGTCGCGGAGTTCTCTCGACCGGTCTGCGGACGCGGAGGGTATAACTCTCATTTGGGAATACAACAGTGAGATTTTTGAACAGAGCACGATTGAGAGAATGATAAGCGCTTACGAAAGGATATGTGAAGCGGCGATAGCGAACCCAGACCAGATAGTGAGCAGGATTGAGCTCGTGAGCGAGGAAGACAAAGCTCAGATTTTGAGGAGTCGTGCGTCTCAAGTGCAACGGAAATCGCTTGAGACCATACCCAAGCTCTTCGAGAATCAAGCGGAACAACGGCCGGAAGCCCTAGCTCTGGTTTGCGGAGACGAGAAACTGAGCTATCGAATGTTGAATGCGAGGGCAAATGCTCTAGCCAAGCGCCTCATGAGTGCAGGAGTCGTTCCCGAAGATATTGTTGCGTTATGTCTAGAAAGGTCTTCCGAACTTATCATCGCGGCTCTGGGCATTCTCAAAGCGGGAGCAGCATACTTGCCTTTAGATCCCCAATGCCCTGAAGAACGATTGCGGTTGATGCTCGCCGATGCAAACCCTGTGTGTCTTGTGACTAGCAGGGAGCAGCTACACAGAATTGTGGTTAGTGTCCCAGTGGTATTGGTGGGTGACGACACTAGCGACATGATGCCTTTCCTGAATGAAGTGAGTCTAAATGCCGGTTGCGACCGAACGGTCCTCAGCCCCGAAAATTCAGCATATGCGATCTACACTTCGGGCTCGACGGGAACACCGAAAGGCGTTGTCGTTAACCACAAAAATCTCATTCGGCTTTTCTCCAATACCGAGGAGTCGTTTCACTTTGGCCCCGACGACGTGTGGTCTATGTTCCACTCGTTCGCCTTCGATTTTTCAGTTTGGGAGCTGTGGGGCGCACTCCTATCTGGCGGCCGGGTTGTAGTAGTTCCGTCTTTGGTAAGTCGGTCGCCCAGAGAATTCCTTAAGCTCTTGATACGTGAACGCGTCACGGTACTCAACCAAACACCCGCTGCATTCTATCAACTAATGGAAGCAGAACGCGAAAGCGGAGAGGGCATCGAGCTGCGATTGCGTCATGTGATTTTTGGAGGTGAGGCTCTAGATCTGTGGCGCCTGAGCGATTGGTATGAAAGGCATGCGGAGCATCTGCCTGTATTCACCAACATGTACGGGATCACAGAGACCACCGTACACGTGACTAGCTTTAGAATTTCGCGCGACGATACGCGCGGAAGCGCATGTCCCAGTGTGATTGGCAAGGCGATACTGGACCTTCAAGCGTACGTCTTGGATGAGAGTTTGCAACTGGTGCCGATAGGCATGAGGGGTGAGTTGTATATAGCGGGGGCGGGATTGGCGCGAGGGTATTTGAATCGGCCGGGACTGACGGCGGAGCGGTTTGTGGCGGACCCGTACGGAGAGGCGGGGACGCGGATGTACCGTACGGGGGATTTGGCGAGGTGGAGAGCGGACGGGAACCTGGAGTATTTAGGGCGGACGGATGATCAAGTAAAGATACGAGGATACCGGATCGAGTTGGGAGAGATCGAAGCGGCGCTGCGGAAGAACGAGCGAGTGCAGGATGCGGTGGTGGTGGCGCGGGAAGACGAACCGGGAGAGAAGCGGCTGGTGGGGTATGTGGTAGCAGCGGTGGGGGAGAGAGTCGATCCTGGGATTTTACGAAGCGAATTGGGGCAGGAGTTGCCGGAGTACATGGTGCCGGCGGCGGTGGTGGTGATGGAGAAGCTGCCGCTGACGGCGCACGGGAAGCTGGACCGGAAGGCGTTGCCGGAACCGGAATGGATATCGGGGAGCGGGTATCGAGCGCCGCGGACACCGGAAGAAGAGATTTTGTGCGGACTATTTGCGGAAGTGCTGGGAGTGGAGCGGGTCGGGATCGAGGATAACTTTTTCGAGTTGGGCGGGCATTCGCTGATGGCTACGCGGCTGGTGAGCCGGATACGGACGACGCTGGGAGTGGAGTTGGCGATCCGGGTGTTGTTCGAAGCACCGACAGTGGACAAGTTGAGCGGACGTTTGCGAGAGGGAGGGAGGAAGCGTCCAGGGCTGGAGGGGCGAGCGCGTCCGGAGCGGTTGAGGCTGTCATATGCGCAGCAGCGGTTGTGGTTTTTGGATCAGCTGGAGGGGACGAGCACGGAGTACAACATGCCGCAAGCGTTGCGGCTGAAGGGGGAGTTGGATCGCGGAGCGTTGGAGAAGACGATCAACGCGATCGTGGAGCGGCATGAGAGTTTGCGGACGCATTTTGCGATGGTGGAAGGGGAGCCGGTACAGGTAATCGAGCGGGAGTTGCGGATCGCGGTACCGTTGGAAGATTTGAGCGGGAAGGGGGAGGAGGAGCGGGAGGAGAGAGTAAAGGCGGCGATGCGGGAGGAAGCGAGCAAGCCGTTTGATTTATCGCGAGGTCCGGTGGTGCGGATGAGTTTGCTGAAGCTGGGAGAGCAGGAGCATGTGTTGCTGCGGACGATGCACCACATCGTATCGGACGGATGGTCGCAGGGGGTATTCAACCGGGAGTTCATGGTGTTGTACGAAGCGTTCCGGGAAGGGCGAGAGAGTCCGCTGAAGGAGTTGGGGGTGCAGTATGCGGATTTTGCGATGTGGCAGAGGGAGTGGCTGGAGGGCGGGGCGTTAGATGAAGGGCTGAAGTATTGGAAGGAGAAGCTGGAGGGGATACCGGAGGAGTTGGAACTGCCGAGAGACCATGCGCGGCCGGCGGTGCAGACGTTTGGAGCGGAAGTATGCCAGGTAAGTTTAACGAAGGAGTTGACGGCGGGACTGAAGAGGATAAGCCGGGAGAGCCAAGCGACGTTATATATGACGATGCTGGCGGGATTCGCGGTGTTGTTGTCGCGGTACAGCGGGCAGGAAGACATCGTGGTGGGATCGCCGATAGCGAACCGGCAGGAAGCGCAGTTGGAGGAGATGATTGGATTTTTTGTAAACACACTGGTGATGCGGGTGAAGGTGGAAGGGGAGAAGAGTTTCCGGGAGTTGCTGGGGGAAGTGCGGCGGACGGCGCTGGAGGCCTACCGGTATCAGGATGTGCCGTTTGAGAGATTGGTGGAAGAACTGGCGCCACAACGGAGTTTAAATCGGACACCTATATTCCAAGCCCTATTTGCGATGCAGAATACACCGCGTACGGCGCTCGAGCTGAAGGCCTTAGAGGCGGTGCCTGTTGAGAAAAACGAACAGCGGGTGGGCTTCGATCTGGAAATATACGCGCTCGAAAATGAGGAGAGCATTCAGCTTCATTTGTTGTACAACCGGGATTTATTTGAAGGATGGCGGATGGAGCAGATGGCGCGGCACTACGTGCGGGTGCTGGAGGCGGTGGTAGGGGATGGGGAAGGGGCGGTGGGGAGGATCGATCTGCTGTCGGCGGGAGAGCGGCGGCGGATGTTGGAGGAATGGAACGAGACGAAGGTGGAGTTGCCGGAGACGACGCTGCCGGAGTTATTCGAAGCGCAGGTGGAGAGGAGTCCGGAGGCGGTGGCGGTGGTATTCGAAGGAGAGGAGCTGAGCTACCGGGAGTTGAATGAGCGGGCGAATCGAGTGGCGCACTATCTGATCGGTTGTGGGATAGGACCGGAGGATATCGTAGGACTGGCAGTACCGCGATCATTGGAATTGGTGGTGGGACTGTTGGGAATAGTAAAGGCTGGCGCCGCATATCTGCCACTTGATTCAGAATATCCCGCTGAACGGACGTGCTTCATGTTGGAGGACGCCCGGCCTAAATGCGTACTGAGTGTCGGTCAAACAGCAGCCCGAATCCAAGGACGTGTGCAAAGTATTATTCTCGATGATTCGCTTGTAGTTGAAGCTCTTAAAAAAAATGGGTCGAACAATCCTGGTAACACCCATCGAGTTAGACCCCTCGAAGCCGAAAATCCTGTGTATGTGATCTATACCTCCGGTTCCACAGGTGTGCCAAAGGGAGTTGTGGTAACGCATCGGTCTTTAAACAAATATCTGTGTTGGATGGACTCCTTGTTTCGTCTGGATGCGACCGATGGCGTTTTACAGCTTACCTCATTGAATTTCGATGGCTCTGCGGAAGATATTTTTATGCCTCTTCGCGTCGGAGCAAGAATAATCCTATCGGGTCCGACGACACAACATGACGCAACCTACATCACTAGGCTTATTACTCGAGAACAGGTCACGTATGTGGGGCCGGCGACCTCGCTGCTGAATTTGTTACTGCAGAGTAGTGATCTTAGTAGTTGCGCGAGCCTGCGTTGGGTCTTCTGCGGGGGCGAAGCCCTCACGTCTAGCCTCCAAAGGAGCTTCTTCCAAAAATCCAATGCTGAGCTTATCAACGGGTATGGGCCAACCGAAACAACCGTTGTCTCAGTTGCCTGGCGGTGCACGCATTCGAGGCGAGAGAGTGGTGACGAAAATATTCCAATAGGCGCCCCTATCTGGAACACACGGGTCTACGTGCTGGGTGGGGATTTGGAGGTCGTGCCAGTAGGGGTGAGGGGTGAGTTGTATGTAGCGGGGGCGGGATTGGCGCGAGGGTATTTGAATCGGCCGGGACTGACGGCGGAGCGGTTTGTGGCGGACCCGTACGGAGAGGCGGGGACGCGGATGTACCGTACGGGGGATTTGGCGAGGTGGAGGGCGGACGGGAACCTGGAGTATTTAGGGCGGACGGATGATCAAGTAAAGATACGGGGATACCGGATCGAGTTGGGAGAGATCGAAGCGGCGCTGCGGAAGAACGAGCGAGTGCAGGATGCGGTGGTGGTGGCGCGGGAAGACGAACCGGGAGAGAAGCGGCTGGTGGGGTATGTGGTAGCAGCGGTGGGGGAGAGAGTCGATCCTGGGATTTTACGAAGCGAATTGGGGCAGGAGTTGCCGGAGTACATGGTGCCGGCGGCGGTGGTGGTGATGGAGAAGCTGCCGCTGACGGCGCACGGGAAGCTGGACCGGAAGGCGTTGCCGGAACCGGAATGGATATCGGGGAGTGGGTATCGAGCGCCGCGGACACCGGAAGAAGAGATTTTGTGCGGACTGTTTGCGGAAGTGCTGGGAGTGGAGCGGGTCGGGATCGAGGATAACTTTTTCGAGTTGGGCGGGCATTCGCTGATGGCTACGCGGCTGGTGAGCCGGATACGGACGACGCTGGGAGTGGAGTTGGCGATCCGGGTGTTGTTCGAAGCACCGACAGTGGACAAGTTGAGCGGACGTTTGCGAGAGGGAGGGAGGAAGCGTCCAGGGCTGGAGGGGCGAGCGCGTCCGGAGCGGTTGAGGCTGTCATATGCGCAGCAGCGGTTGTGGTTTTTGGATCAGCTGGAGGGGACGAGCACGGAGTACAACATGCCGCAAGCGTTGCGGCTGAAGGGGGAGTTGGATCGCGGAGCGTTGGAGAAGACGATCAACGCGATCGTGGAGCGGCATGAGAGTTTGCGGACGCATTTTGCGATGGTGGAAGGGGAGCCGGTACAAGTGATCGAGCGGGAGTTGCGGATCGCGGTACCGTTGGAAGATTTGAGCGGGAAGGGGGAGGAGGAGCGGGAGGAGAGAGTAAAGGCGGCGATGCGGGAGGAAGCGAGCAAGCCGTTTGATTTATCGCGAGGTCCGGTGGTGCGGATGAGTTTGCTGAAGCTGGGAGAGCAGGAGCATGTGTTGCTGCGGACGATGCACCACATCGTATCGGACGGATGGTCGCAGGGGGTATTCAACCGGGAGTTCATGGTGTTGTACGAAGCGTTCCGGGAAGGGCGAGAGAGTCCGCTGAAGGAGTTGGGGGTGCAGTATGCGGATTTTGCGATGTGGCAGAGGGAGTGGCTGGAGGGCGGGGCGTTAGATGAAGGGCTGAAGTATTGGAAGGAGAAGCTGGAGGGGATACCGGAGGAGTTGGAACTGCCGAGAGACCATGCGCGGCCGGCGGTGCAGACGTTTGGAGCGGAAGTATGCCAGGTAAGTTTAACGAAGGAGTTGACGGCGGGACTGAAGAGGATAAGCCGGGAGAGCCAGGCGACGTTATATATGACGATGCTGGCGGGATTCGCGGTGTTGTTGTCGCGGTACAGCGGGCAGGAAGACATCGTGGTGGGATCGCCGATAGCGAACCGGCAGGAAGCGCAGTTGGAGGAGATGATTGGATTTTTTGTAAACACACTGGTGATGCGGGTGAAGGTGGAGAGGGAGAAGAGTTTCCGGGAGTTGCTGGGGGAGGTACGGCGGACGGCGCTGGAGGCCTACCGGTATCAGGATGTGCCGTTTGAGAGATTGGTGGAAGAACTGGCGCCACAACGGAGTTTAAACACCTCGCCAGTGTATCAGGTGGGTTTCGCATTACAGAATGCGCCGTGGGCTCCACAACAGATGAGGGGTTTGGAGGTGGAATCGGTTGGAAGTTCTTCGCATCAGGTGCGCATAGATTTGGAGGTGCATGCGTGGGAGCGGGAAGGGTGGATTGGGATCACGTGGTTGTACAACCGGGATTTATTTGAAGGATGGCGGATGGAGCAGATGGCGCGGCACTACGTGCGGGTGCTGGAGGCGGTGGTAGGGGATGGGGAAGGGGCGGTGGGGAGGATCGATCTGCTGTCGGCGGGAGAGCGGCGGCGGATGTTGGAGGAATGGAACGAGACGAAGGTGGAGTTGCCGGAGACGACGCTGCCGGAGTTATTCGAAGCGCAGGTGGAGAGGAGTCCGGAGGCGGTGGCGGTGGTATTCGAAGGAGAGGAGCTGAGCTACCGGGAGTTGAATGAGCGGGCGAACCGGCTGGCGCACTTGCTGATAGCGAAGGGCGTGGGGCCGGACGCGCGGGTTGCAATCTGTGTCGAGCGTGGCTTCGAAATGATCGGGGCGGTGCTAGGAGTACTGAAGGCGGGCGGAGCGTATGTGCAGATGGATCCGACATACCCGGCGGAGCGGTTGCGCTTCATGTTGGAAGATTGCGCGCCCGTAGCATTACTCACGCAAGGGAATCTTAAAGAAGTTTTCAATGGAATCATCGGCTCTCTCCCGGTGATTGATTTGTCGGAAGCGACTCCTTCATGGAATGACGAGATGGAGACGGACCCGGATGGCGCCGTCGGGTTGCATTCCGAGCACTTGGCTTATGTGGTTTACACGTCAGGATCGACTGGCACACCCAAGGGCATTGAGATTCCTCAACGGAGTGTGACAAGGCTAGTGCTGAATACCAACTATGTCAAACTTGGCCCGGATGACGTGATCGCGCAAGCGTCGAACGCATGCTTTGATGCCTTCACATTTGAGATTTGGGGCGCGTTGCTCACGGGCGGACGAGTCGTAATCATTGACAAGGGAGAGATTCTCTTATCCGCGAGTCTTGTTAGGAAGATCAAACAGAACGCTATTACTACGCTGTTCCTCACAACTGCGCTCTTTAATCAAGTTGCCTGTGATGCTGTGGAGGGGTTTGCTGATCTACGCTACCTATTATTTGGCGGAGAACTGGTCGAGCCGCGCTGGGTAGCACGAGTCTTGGCTGAGGGTAGGCCGCGACACCTGTTACATGTCTACGGTCCCACCGAGACAACAACATTTGCAGCTTGGCATGAAGTCAGGAGTGTGGCGGATGGCGGGACAGTCCCGATTGGTCATCCGATCGGAAACACGCGCGTCTATGTGCTGGACGGAGGGTTGGAGGCAGTGCCGGTAGGGGTGAGGGGTGAGTTGTATATAGCGGGGGCGGGATTGGCGCGAGGGTATTTGAATCGGCCGGGACTGACGGCGGAGCGGTTTGTGGCGGACCCGTACGGAGAGGCGGGGACGCGGATGTACCGTACGGGGGATTTGGCGAGGTGGAGGGCGGACGGGAACCTGGAGTATTTAGGGCGGACGGATGATCAAGTAAAGATACGAGGATACCGGATCGAATTGGGAGAGATCGAAGCAGCGCTGCGGAAGAACGAGCGAGTGCAGGATGCGGTGGTGGTGGCGCGGGAAGACGAACCGGGAGAGAAGCGGCTGGTGGGGTATGTGGTAGCAGCGGTGGGGGAGAGAGTCGATCCTGGGATTTTACGAAGCGAATTGGGGCAGGAGTTGCCGGAGTACATGGTGCCGGCGGCGGTGGTGGTGATGGAGAAGCTGCCGCTGACGGCGCACGGGAAGCTGGACCGGAAGGCGTTGCCGGAACCGGAATGGATATCGGGGAGCGGGTATCGAGCGCCGCGGACACCGGAAGAAGAGATTTTGTGCGGACTGTTTGCGGAAGTGCTGGGAGTGGAGCGGGTCGGGATCGAGGATAACTTTTTCGAGTTGGGCGGGCATTCGCTGATGGCTATGCGGCTGGTGAGCCGGATACGGACGACGCTGGGAGTGGAGTTGCCAATCCGGGCGTTATTTGAATCGGGCTGTGTTTACAGTCTCGTCGATAGAGTCAAACACGCAACTAAACCTTCGCGGCCGAAACTCAGGCGTCATACGAACTAACAGTTAAATAGGAGAATTCCAATGCCCGATCGATTGCCGCTGTCGTATGCACAGCAGCGGTTGTGGTTTTTGGATCAGCTGCAGGGGACGAGCACGGAGTACAACATGCCCGAAGCGTTGCGGCTGAAGGGGGAGTTGGATCGCGGAGCGTTGGAGAAGACGATCAACGCGATCGTGGAGCGGCATGAGAGTTTGCGGACGCATTTTGCGATGGTGGAAGGGGAGCCGGTACAGGTAATCGAGCGGGAGTTGCGGATCGCGGTACCGTTGGAAGATTTGAGCGGGAAGGGGGAGGAGGAGCGGGAGGAGAGAGTAAAGGCGGCGATGCGGGAGGAAGCGAGCAAGCCGTTTGATTTATCGCGAGGTCCGGTGGTGCGGATGAGTTTGCTGAAGCTGGGAGAGCAGGAGCATGTGTTGCTGCGGACGATGCACCACATCGTATCGGACGGATGGTCGCAGGGGGTATTCAACCGGGAGTTCATGGTGTTGTACGAAGCGTTCCGGGAAGGGCGAGAGAGTCCGCTGAAGGAGTTGGGGGTGCAGTATGCGGATTTTGCGATGTGGCAGAGGGAGTGGCTGGAGGGCGGGGCGTTAGATGAAGGGCTGAAGTATTGGAAGGAGAAGCTGGAAGGGATACCGGAGGAGTTGGAACTGCCGAGAGACCATGCGCGGCCGGCGGTGCAGACGTTTGGAGCGGAAGTATGCCAGGTAAGTTTAACGAAGGAGTTGACAGCGGGACTGAAGAGGATAAGCCGGGAGAGCCAGGCGACGTTATATATGACGATGCTGGCGGGATTCGCGGTGTTGTTGTCGCGGTACAGCGGGCAGGAAGACATCGTGGTGGGATCGCCGATAGCGAACCGGCAGGAAGCGCAGTTGGAGGAGATGATTGGATTTTTTGTAAACACACTGGTGATGCGGGTGAAGGTGGAAGGGGAGAAGAGTTTCCGGGAGTTGCTGGGGGAGGTACGGCGGACGGCGCTGGAGGCCTACCGGTATCAGGATGTGCCGTTTGAGAGATTGGTGGAAGAACTGGCGCCGGAGCGGCGTTTGGATCAAACACCTATTGTCCAGGTCATATTCGCGTTTCAAAACATGCCGTGGGAAGCACAGCGTGTGAAGGGTCTAGATATCGAGAAGATAAGAGATAGAGACGATGAACTTCGGGTGAGGTATGACCTGGAGGTGCATGTGCTCGATAACGACGGCGAAGTCCGGTTCCACTGGTTGTACAACCGGGATTTATTTGAAGGATGGCGGATGGAGCAGATGGCGCGGCACTACGTGCGGGTGCTGGAGGCGGTGGTAGGGGATGGGGAAGGGGCGGTGGGGAGGATCGATCTGCTGTCGGCGGGAGAGCGGCGGCGGATGTTGGAGGAATGGAACGAGACGAAGGTGGAGTTGCCGGAGACGACGCTGCCGGAGTTATTCGAAGCGCAGGTGGAGAGGAGTCCGGAGGCGGTGGCGGTGGTATTCGAAGGAGAGGAGCTGAGCTACCGGGAGTTGAATGAGCGGGCGAACCGGTTGGCGCACTTGCTGATAGCGAAGGGCGTGGGGCCGGAAGACGTGGTGGCGTTGTTGGTGCCACGGTCATTCGAGATGGTGGTGGCGTTACTGGCGGTGCTGAAAACAGGAGCGGCATACCTGCCATTAGGTCTTGATTATCCAGCAGATCGTTTGTCGCGGGCGTTTGAAGACTGTCAGCCTCAGCTGCTACTAACACTGAGGTCTTTCGCCTCCAGTCTTTCCGTGGATACAGAGAAGATCCTGATTCTGGATGACGAACGTAGCTATACAGATGCTACTCCGCATGAACAAAATGGGAAGCGAAAGTTATTGCCAGAATCGCCAGCATACATCATTTATACATCGGGATCGACCGGAGGGCCGAAGGGCGTAGCGGTAAGTCATTTAAGTCTCTTAAATTCGACGATATCTCGTTGGGCGTATTATCGTGATCCTGTTTGTCGCTTTCTGCTGATTTCACCATTTACATTTGACAGTTCGGTCGCCGGATTGTTTTGGACATTGAGCCAAGGCGGCGAACTGCATTTAGTAGTTGATCAGCAGCCATTCGACCCGTCAGGTCTGGCCCGTCAGATCAAGAATAAACAGATTAGTCATATTCTATGTATCCCTTCTGTATATAGTACGTTGCTTAGTCACCAAAATATTGACTGGATTGAACCTTTAAAGGCGACGATCGTTGCTGGCGAGCCTGCTCCTGCGGAGCTGTCGAGAAATCACAAGTTAAGAGCGCCCCATGCGGCTCTCTACAATGAATACGGTCCTACCGAGGCTACGGTTTGGTGCACTGTCTACCGTACCACCGGTGAGGAGCAGGCGGGAGTACCGATTGGGCGTCCGATCGGGAACACGCGGGTGTATGTGCTGGATGGGGATTTGGAGGCAGTGCCGGTAGGGGTGAGGGGTGAGTTGTATATAGCGGGGGCGGGATTGGCGCGAGGGTATTTGAATCGGCCGGGACTGACGGCGGAGCGGTTTGTGGCGGACCCGTACGGAGAGGCGGGGACGCGGATGTACCGTACGGGGGATTTGGCGAGGTGGAGGGCGGACGGGAACCTGGAGTATTTAGGGCGGACGGATGATCAAGTAAAGATACGGGGATACCGGATCGAGTTGGGAGAGATCGAGGCGGCGCTGCGGAAGAACGAGCGAGTGCAGGATGCGGTGGTGGTGGCGCGGGAAGACGAACCGGGAGAGAAGCGGCTGGTGGGGTATGTGACTTGTAAGCGGAGTGAATCAGAGCGGGAGCAAGAGCAGAAGTTTCAGATAGGGGAGTGGCAGGAGCTATATGAGTCCACCTACCGTCAGGGATTTCCCAGCGATTTCGACATAGCGGGGTGGAACAGCAGCTACACGGGAGAGGGGATTGCGGCGGAGGAGATGCGGATTTGGGTAGAGGAGACGGTGGAGCGAGTGCGGGGTTTGCGAGGGCGGAAGGTGTTGGAGGTGGGATGCGGGACAGGATTGCTGCTGACCAGGTTGGCAGGGGAGTGTGAGAGCTACGTAGGGATAGATTTTTCAAGGGAGGTATTAAAGCAGTTGCGGGCGTACGTAGAGAAGCGGGGAGATCTGGGGCAAGTTGAATTGCGGGAGGGGCATGCGGATGAGCTGTCGTTTATAGAGGACGACAGCATGGATTTGGTGATTTTGAATTCGGTGGTGCAGTACTTTCCGGACGTTGATTATTTGCTGAAGGTATTGGGGGAAGCGGTGCGGGTGACGCGGGAGGGGGGACACATTTTTGTAGGGGATGTCCGAAATCTAGCGCTGCTGGAGGCGTATCACGCGTCGGTGCAGATTTACAAGGCGGGGGATGAGATAGCGAAGGAGGAGTTGCAGCGACGGATCAAACAGGGGGAGCGGAAGGAAGAGGAACTGGTAATAGAGGCGAGATTATTCGATGAGTTGGGGAAGAGATGGAGGAAGGTAGGGCGTGTGGAGAAGTGGCTGAAGTCGGGAGTGTATGACAACGAGTTGAGCCGATTTCGATATGACGTAGTGATGAGGATGGGGAAGAAGGAGAGGGTGAAGGAGCCGGAGAGGTGGGTGAAGTGGGAAGAAGGAGGAGGATGGCGGGAAGAGGTGAAGCGAGCAATGAAGGAGGAGGGAGGAAGAGCGGTAGGGGTGAGCGGGATACGGGATGGGAGAGTAGCGCGGTGGATCGAGGCGGCGCGGGAGTTGGAAGTCAGAGAGGTGGGAGGAGAAGAGCCGGATGGAGTGATGAAGTTGGCGAGAGATCTGGGAGTAGGGATGAATTGGGAAGGGTTCGAATCGGATGGGGTGTATCGAGCGATTTTTAATCCGGAGTGGATCGAGGAGGAAGGGAGAGAGGAGCTGAGGGGAGAGGAGTACAGGGGATACGGGAACGAGCCGTCGCGGAAGATGGGGGAAGCGGGGCTGGGGCGAGCGTTGCAGAACGAATTACGACAGGAGTTGCCGGAGTACATGGTGCCGGCGGCGGTGGTGGTGATGGAGAAGCTGCCGCTGACGGCGCACGGGAAGCTGGACCGGAAGGCACTGCCGGAACCGGACCTCACAGATTCAAGGCTGCGTGATTATGAAGCGCCGCGCGGCAGCATGGAGGCTCAGATAGCGCGGATCTGGACACAACTATTGAGGTTGGATCGAGTTAGCCGTAGCGACAGTTTCTTTAAACTGGGAGGACATTCATTACTTGCCATTAGGCTGCTGTCTCGAATGCGACAAGAGGGACTCTCCGCCGACGTACGATCCTTATTTGCCAATCCCTCGCTCGCCGGATTTGCCACCACGGTGCGGACAGGAGTCGACGATCTAGAAGTCGCGCCAAATCGAATACCCGAGCAGTGTAACGAAATCAAGCCTGAGATGCTGCCATTGATATCGCTTACGCCTGACGAGATCGCACGTATCGTCGGAGGAGTACCCGGACGCGATGCAAACGTGCAAGATATTTACCCTTTGCTGCCTATCCAAGAAGGCATTCTATTTCATCATTTGCTTGATCCGCAGCACGACCCTTATTTGGCAGTGCGAATGATGAGTTTCGACAGTCGCCCTAAGCTGGACGAATATCTCCGTGCGATGCAGGCCGTAATCGATCGGCATGACATCCTGCGCACGGCGGTGGTATGGGATGGACTACAAGAGCCAGTACAAGTGGTATGGCGCAAAGCCCCCCTTGTAGTTGATGAAACAGCCCTTGGTCCGGAGGTGCAAAACGTTGCTGACGAGATGCGCCAACGTTCGCGCCTGGAGCCCTATCGATTGGACATTCGGCAAGCACCTTTATGCCACGGTTTTTGCGTTTACGATGCGGCTGAAGACCGCTGGCTACTGCTCTTCTGGTTTCACCACTTAATGATTGACCATATCACGGACGAGGTACTGACGGAGGAAATTGGGGCGCACATGTTGGGAAACATTTTGCAGCTCCCAGCACCAACGCCATTCCGGAGGTCTGTAGCACGAGCACGAGGGAGTATAAGCCCTGAAGAGCATCGATCTTTTTTTCGAGAAATGCTGAGTGATCTGGAGGAACCCACAATCCCGTTTGGGCTGATGGATATCCGCGGCGACGGCAGAAATATTAGGCAGACCGAATGCGAGCTGGCGAGCGGCCTAGCGCGACGTTTGCGGGAGCGAGCGCGATCTCTGGGAGTGAGCGCCGCGAGCTTATTTCATGTTGCGTGGGCGCGAGTGCTGGCGAGTATCTCTGGAAGGAACGATGTGGTCTTCGGCACTGTGCTGTTCGGACGTATGCAACTCGGCGAAGGAAGTGAGAGAGAGCCCGGACTTTTTATCAACACGCTACCCATACGCCTGGCAGTAGGGGAAGAAGGAGTGGAGTCTGGAGTATTTCGTACGCATAACCTGCTGGGAGCGTTGTTGCGGCACGAACACGCTTCTTTAGCCCTCGCCCAGCGCTGCAGTGCAGTAGCACCACCTATTCCTCTCTTTTCTTCCCTGCTGAATTATCGATATAGCCGGAAGATGAAGCAGCTTTCGCCGGAGCAGGTGAAGGCGTGGGATGGGATCGACGTGCTCTTCAGCTACGAACGAACAAACTACCCGTGCGTGGTATCTGTAGACGATGTGGGAGAAGGCTTTTTCTTAACCATAAGGATTGATGAACCAATCGACCCGCTAGAAGTGTCCGAGCGCATGGTTGTCGTACTTGAGGAACTTGTTCACGCTCTTGAGTGCGCTCCGACTAGACCTTTGCGCGAACTGGGTGTGCTGAGCCTTGGGGAACGTCGACGGCTACTAAAGGAATGGAACGAGACAAAGGTGGAGTTGCGGGCAACGACGCTGCCGGAGCTTTTCGAAGCCCAAGTGGAGCGGAGCCCGGAATGCGTCGCAGTGGTGTTCGAGGGGGAGAAACTTAGCTATAAGGAATTGAATGAACGGGCAAACCGGCTAGCGCACTATCTGATTGGAAAAAGCGTGGGGCCGGAAGATGTCGTCGCGATAGGAGTGCCGCGCTCGGTGGAAATGGTGGTCAGTCTATTGGCGGTTCTCAAAACCGGAGCTGCCTATCTTCCGTTGGACCCCGAAGCTCCGGGAGAGCGTCTAGCGTTCATGATGGAAGATGCCAAAGTGGCTTGTCTTATAACGACCAGCCAAGTTGCGCGGGATTTGCCTGGGAGTGGACATCGCGTGGTGCTAGACGATGCAGAGGTAGTCTGGTCATTCGAGCGGAGTTCTCTGAGCAATCCCGAGAATTCAGATCGTGCGAACACACTCCGGCTACATAATCCTGCCTACATCATCTATACCTCAGGGTCGACGGGAGTTCCTAAAGGCGTGGTGATCGAGCATGGAAGCTTACTCAATTACATGTCGTGGATTGAGGGCCTTCTGTTAGAGGAGGAGGTCGATTGCTTGCCCGCGATTAGCGATCTCGGGTTTGATGCATCTTTAAAGCAAATTTTCGGGCCACTGTTGACAGGTCGTGCCGTCTGTTTAGTTGCTGACGACGGTGTAAGTGAACCCGCGAAGCTGGTGCGGATTCTGCGTTCCGGCCGCAACTCCGTCTTAAACTGCGTCCCCAGCTTGTGGAGTCAAGTGTTGGATGCTTACGCGAATGATCTAAGGCTGGGTGAAAGGGAGTTGGCATGTTTGTGGCTAGGCGGCGAGAGCTTCTCCAGCGAGTTGATCGAACGATCGCTCCGGCTTTTTCCGAGTTTGCGGATATCCAACTATTACGGCCCGACTGAAACAACTGCGAACGCCACGTGTGGACGTATAGATACTTGTTTTAATATAACTATTGGTAAACCAATCCAAAACACACGGGTGTATGTGCTGGATGGGGATTTGGAGGTCGTGCCGGTAGGGGTGAGGGGTGAGTTGTATGTAGCGGGGGCGGGATTGGCGCGAGGGTATTTGAATCGGCCGGGACTGACGGCGGAGCGATTTGTGGCGGACCCGTACGGAGAGGCGGGGACGCGGATGTACCGTACGGGGGATTTGGCGAGGTGGAGGGCGGACGGGAACCTGGAGTATTTAGGGCGGACGGATGATCAAGTAAAGATACGGGGATACCGGATCGAGTTGGGAGAGATCGAAGCGGCGCTGCGGAAGAACGAGCGAGTGCAGGATGCGGTGGTGGTGGCGCGGGAAGACGAACCGGGAGAGAAGCGGCTGGTGGGGTATGTGGTAGCAGCGGTGGGGGAGAGAGTCGATCCTGGGATTTTACGAAGCGAATTGGGGCAGGAGTTGCCGGAGTACATGGTGCCGGCGGCGGTGGTGGTGATGGAGAAGCTGCCGCTGACGGCGCACGGGAAGCTGGACCGGAAGGCGTTGCCGGAACCGGAATGGATATCGGGGAGTGGGTATCGAGCGCCGCGGACACCGGAAGAAGAGATTTTGTGCGGACTGTTTGCGGAAGTGCTGGGAGTGGAGCGGGTCGGGATCGAGGATAACTTTTTCGAGTTGGGCGGGCATTCGCTGATGGCTACGCGGCTGGTGAGCCGGATACGGACGACGCTGGGAGTGGAGTTGGCGATCCGGGTGTTGTTCGAAGCACCGACAGTGGACAAGTTGAGCGGACGTTTGCGAGAGGGAGGGAGGAAGCGTCCAGGGCTGGAGGGGCGAGCGCGTCCGGAGCGGTTGAGGCTGTCATATGCGCAGCAGCGGTTGTGGTTTTTGGATCAGCTGGAGGGGACGAGCACGGAGTACAACATGCCGCAAGCGTTGCGGCTGAAGGGGGAGTTGGATCGCGGAGCGTTGGAGAAGACGATCAACGCGATCGTGGAGCGGCATGAGAGTTTGCGGACGCATTTTGCGATGGTGGAAGGGGAGCCGGTACAAGTGATCGAGCGGGAGTTGCGGATCGCGGTACCGTTGGAAGATTTGAGCGGGAAGGGGGAGGAGGAGCGGGAGGAGAGAGTAAAGGCGGCGATGCGGGAGGAAGCGAGCAAGCCGTTTGATTTATCGCGAGGTCCGGTGGTGCGGATGAGTTTGCTGAAGCTGGGAGAGCAGGAGCATGTGTTGCTGCGGACGATGCACCACATCGTATCGGACGGATGGTCGCAGGGGGTATTCAACCGGGAGTTCATGGTGTTGTACGAAGCGTTCCGGGAAGGGCGAGAGAGTCCGCTGAAGGAGTTGGGGGTGCAGTATGCGGATTTTGCGATGTGGCAGAGGGAGTGGCTGGAGGGCGGGGCGTTAGATGAAGGGCTGAAGTATTGGAAGGAGAAGCTGGAGGGGATACCGGAGGAGTTGGAACTGCCGAGAGACCATGCGCGGCCGGCGGTGCAGACGTTTGGAGCGGAAGTATGCCAGGTAAGTTTAACGAAGGAGTTGACGGCGGGACTGAAGAGGATAAGCCGGGAGAGCCAGGCGACGTTATATATGACGATGCTGGCGGGATTCGCGGTGTTGTTGTCGCGGTACAGCGGGCAGGAAGACATCGTGGTGGGATCGCCGATAGCGAACCGGCAGGAAGCGCAGTTGGAGGAGATGATTGGATTTTTTGTAAACACACTGGTGATGCGGGTGAAGGTGGAGAGGGAGAAGAGTTTCCGGGAGTTGCTGGGGGAGGTACGGCGGACGGCGCTGGAGGCCTACCGGTATCAGGATGTGCCGTTTGAGAGATTGGTGGAAGAACTGGCGCCACAACGGAGTTTAAACACCTCGCCAGTGTATCAGGTGGGTTTCGCATTACAGAATGCGCCGTGGGCTCCACAACAGATGAGGGGTTTGGAGGTGGAATCGGTTGGAAGTTCTTCGCATCAGGTGCGCATAGATTTGGAGGTGCATGCGTGGGAGCGGGAAGGGTGGATTGGGATCACGTGGTTGTACAACCGGGATTTATTTGAAGGATGGCGGATGGAGCAGATGGCGCGGCACTACGTGCGGGTGCTGGAGGCGGTGGTAGGGGATGGGGAAGGGGCGGTGGGGAGGATCGATCTGCTGTCGGCGGGAGAGCGGCGGCGGATGTTGGAGGAATGGAACGAGACGAAGGTGGAGTTGCCGGAGACGACGCTGCCGGAGTTATTCGAAGCGCAGGTGGAGAGGAGTCCGGAGGCGGTGGCGGTGGTATTCGAAGGAGAGGAGCTGAGCTACCGGGAGTTGAATGAGCGGGCGAACCGGCTGGCGCACTTGCTGATAGCGAAGGGTGTGGGGCCGGAAGACGTGGTGGCGTTGTTGGTGCCGCGGTCATTCGAGATGGTGGTGGCGTTACTGGCGGTGCTAAAAACAGGAGCGGCATACCTGCCGTTAGATCCGGAGTATCCGGACGCGCGGTTGAAATACATGTTGGAGGATGCACGGCCTCGGTGCGTGGTTACGACCGAGGAGATGGGAGTACGACTGTCAGCAGGATGTATGCAGGTAGCCTTCGATGAAGAAGAAACTGCCGCAGCCTTGGCGCAATCGTCGCCCAGCAATCCTCGGGATGACGACCGAGTACGGCCACTGGCACCTTTCCATCCTGCCTACGTTATCTACACTTCCGGTTCAACCGGCACACCTAAGGGCGTGGTAGTCACGCTCGGCAGTTTATCTAGATTTGCATCCGCGATTACCACGTGTATTGACATGGCGCATGGAGAGCGTCTGGTGGCAGTAACAACTATTGCGTTCGATATTTCAATCCTCGAGCTGCTTGTTCCTATCTGTTATGGGGCGGAAATTATTATCGCTGGAAGAGAGCAAGTCAAAGACCCAGCATTGCTGGCGGATCTGTTAGAGAGTAAGCAAGCAACGTTGCTGCAGGCAACAGCAAGCCATTTGAGGATATTAATTCAACAGAGGAGATCTTGCATTGGAGGGACTCGGGTGTTGTCAGGTGGCGAAGCATTACCGAGAGAGCTTGGCAACTTACTGCATGAAGCGGCGGCGAGAGCCTACAACCTGTATGGTCCAACCGAGGCCACGATCTGGGCGACTGTATATAAATTGCGAGAGGGTGATCTGGCTAGGAGCGAACTGAATATAAGCATTGGTCATGCTCTTCCCTGCTACAGGGTGTATGTGCTGGACGGGGATTTGGAGGCAGTGCCAGTAGGGGTGAGGGGTGAGTTGTATGTAGCGGGGGCGGGATTGGCGCGAGGGTATTTGAATCGGCCGGGACTGACGGCGGAGCGATTTGTGGCGGACCCGTACGGAGAGGCGGGGACGCGGATGTACCGTACGGGGGATTTGGCGAGGTGGAGGGCGGACGGGAACCTGGAGTATTTAGGGCGGACGGATGATCAGTAGTAGGGGATACCGGATCGAATTGGGAGAGATCGAAGCGGCGCTGCGGAAGAACGAGCGAGTGCAGGATGCGGTGGTGGTGGCGCGGGAAGACGAACCGGGAGAGAAGCGGCTGGTGGGGTATGTGGTAGGCAGCGGTGGGGGAGAGAGTCGATCCTAGGGATTCCCGGCGATTTCGACATAGCGGGGTGGAACAGCAGCTACACGGGAGAGGGGATTGCGGCGGAGGAGATGCGGATTTGGGTAGAGGAGACGGTGGAGCGAGTGCGGGGTTTGCGAGGGCGGAAGGTGTTGGAGGTGGGATGCGGGACAGGATTGCTGCTGACCAGGTTGGCAGGGGAGTGTGAGAGCTACGTAGGGATAGATTTTTCAAGGGAGGTATTAAAGCAGTTGCGGGCGTACGTAGAGAAGCGGGGAGATCTGGGGCAAGTTGAATTGCGGGAGGGGCATGCGGATGAGCTGTCGTTTATAGAGGACGACAGCATGGATTTGGTGATTTTGAATTCGGTGGTGCAGTACTTTCCGGACGTTGATTATTTGCTGAAGGTATTGGGGGAAGCGGTGCGGGTGACGCGGGAGGGGGGACACATTTTTGTAGGGGATGTCCGAAATCTAGCGCTGCTGGAGGCGTATCACGCGTCGGTGCAGATTTACAAGGCGGGGGATGAGATAGCGAAGGAGGAGTTGCAGCGACGGATCAAACAGGGGGAGCGGAAGGAAGAGGAACTGGTAATAGAGGCGAGATTATTCGATGAGTTGGGGAAGAGATGGAGGAAGGTAGGGCGTGTGGAGAAGTGGCTGAAGTCGGGAGTGTATGACAACGAGTTGAGCCGATTTCGATATGACGTAGTGATGAGGATGGGGAAGAAGGAGAGAGTGAAGGAGCCGGAGAGGTGGGTGAAGTGGGAAGAAGGAGGAGGATGGCGGGAAGAGGTGAAGCGAGCAATGAAGGAGGAGGGAGGAAGAGCGGTAGGGGTGAGCGGGATACGGGATGGGAGAGTAGCGCGGTGGATCGAGGCGGCGCGGGAGTTGGAAGTCAGAGAGGTGGGAGGAGAAGAGCCGGATGGAGTGATGAAGTTGGCGAGAGATCTGGGAGTAGGGATGAATTGGGAAGGGTTCGAATCGGATGGGGTGTATCGAGCGATTTTTAATCCGGAGTGGATCGAGGAGGAAGGGAGAGAGGAGCTGAGGGGAGAGGAGTACAGGGGATACGGGAACGAGCCGTCGCGGAAGATGGGGGAAGCGGGGCTGGGGCGAGCGTTGCAGAACGAATTACGACAGGAGTTGCCGGAGTACATGGTGCCGGCAGCGGTGGTGGTGATGGAGAAGCTGCCGCTGACGGCGCACGGGAAGCTGGACCGGAAGGCGTTGCCGGAACCGGAATGGATATCGGGGAGCGGGTATCGAGCGCCGCGGACACCGGAAGAAGAGATTTTGTGCGGACTGTTTGCGGAAGTGCTGGGAGTGGAGCGGGTCGGGATCGAGGATAACTTTTTCGAGTTGGGCGGGCATTCGCTGATGGCTACGCGGCTGGTGAGCCGGATACGGACGACGCTGGGAGTGGAGTTGGCGATCCGGGTGTTGTTCGAAGCACCGACAGTGGACAAGTTGAGCGGACGTTTGCGAGAGGGAGGGAGGAAGCGTCCAGGGCTGGAGGGGCGAGCGCGTCCGGAGCGGTTGAGGCTGTCATATGCGCAGCAGCGGTTGTGGTTTTTGGATCAGCTGGAGGGGACGAGCACGGAGTACAACATGCCGCAAGCGTTGCGGCTGAAGGGGGAGTTGGATCGCGGAGCGTTGGAGAAGACGATCAACGCGATCGTGGAGCGGCATGAGAGTTTGCGGACGCATTTTGCGATGGTGGAAGGGGAGCCGGTACAAGTGATCGAGCGGGAGTTGCGGATCGCGGTACCGTTGGAAGATTTGAGCGGGAAGGGGGAGGAGGAGCGGGAGGAGAGAGTAAAGGCGGCGATGCGGGAGGAAGCGAGCAAGCCGTTTGATTTATCGCGAGGTCCGGTGGTGCGGATGAGTTTGCTGAAGCTGGGAGAGCAGGAGCATGTGTTGCTGCGGACGATGCACCACATCGTATCGGACGGATGGTCGCAGGGGGTATTCAACCGGGAGTTCATGGTGTTGTACGAAGCGTTCCGGGAAGGGCGAGAGAGTCCGCTGAAGGAGTTGGGGGTGCAGTATGCGGATTTTGCGATGTGGCAGAGGGAGTGGCTGGAGGGCGGGGCGTTAGATGAAGGGCTGAAGTATTGGAAGGAGAAGCTGGAGGGGATACCGGAGGAGTTGGAACTGCCGAGAGACCATGCGCGGCCGGCGGTGCAGACGTTTGGAGCGGAAGTATGCCAGGTAAGTTTAACGAAGGAGTTGACGGCGGGACTGAAGAGGATAAGCCGGGAGAGCCAGGCGACGTTATATATGACGATGCTGGCGGGAATCGCGGTGTTGTTGTCGCGGTACAGCGGGCAGGAAGACATCGTGGTGGGATTGCCGATAGCGAACCGGCAGGAAACGCAGTTGGAGGAGATGATTGGATTTTTTGTAAACACGCTGGTGATGAGAATCGGAGATTAAGCAAGGGATGAGCTTTCCGGGAACTGCTTGAGGATGTGAGACGGACAGCATTAGAAGCATATCGATACCAGGACATACCGTTCGAACGACTGGTGGAGGAGTTGTCGCCGGAACGCAATTTGAGCACGACTCCGATATTCCAGGTGATGTTTGCATTACAGAATGCACCGGAATTTGGAGCGGGGATGAAAGGGCTAAGAGTTCAACCCACCGGAGGGGGCGAACTGCGTGTGCGGTTTGATCTAGAAGTACACGCGTGGGAGCAGGACCAACAGATAGGATTTTACTGGCTGTATAACCGCGACCTGTTCGATAGCTGGCGGATGGAGCAGATGGCGCGGCACTACGTGCGGGTGCTGGAGGCGGTGGTAGGAGATGGGGAAGGGGCTGTGGGGAGGATCGATCTGTTGTCGGCGGGAGAGCGGCGGCGGATGTTGGAGGAATGGAACGAGACGAAGGTAGAGTTGCCGGAGACGACGCTGCCGGAGTTATTCGAAGCGCAGGTGGAGAGGAGTCCGGAGGCGGTGGCGGTGGTATTCGAAGGAGAGGAGCTGAGCTACCGGGAGTTGAATGAGCGGGCGAATCAGGTGGCATGGCATCTGCGCAGCCTCAGTGTAGGACCGGAGACACGAGTAGGCATTTGCGTAAACCGTTCTCTCGAAATGGTAGTCGGATTACTGGGGATTCTAAAAGCGGGCGGAATTTATGTGCCGCTGGATCCTGAATATCCCGCAGAGCGGCTTGAGTATATAGCGAAAGATGCGCAGATCGGGATATTGGTGACCGAGAGCAAACTAGTGGAGAGGATTCGCCGGAACGAGATCGAGGATCGTAGAGTTGGACGGGAAATGGAGAGGTACAAGCAAGTGGGATGGAGAAGACGTAGAAGTGGAACTAACGGGAGACAGTGCAGCATATTTGATGTACACCTCAGGTTCCACAGGACAGCCAAAGGGCGTCGTAGTTACGCACCGCAATGTCATCCGTTTAGTCAAGGAACAAAATTACGCCACTCTAGATGAGAACCAGGTCATTTTGCAATTTGCTTCCCTTTCCTTCGATGCTTCCACCTTCGAGATCTGGGGCAGTCTTTTGAATGGCGGCCAGCTCGTCTTATTTCCTGGAATGCAACCGGACACGAGACAGCTTGGGCAGATACTGGAAAACAGAGGAGTGACCACTCTGTGGCTGAGTTCTGGGTTGTTTGGAGTCATGGTTGATCAGTGTCTTGAAGGCCTCTCACGTCTCAAACAATTGCTGGCGGGTGGAGACGTATTGCCGGTAACACAGGTGAAAAAGGTACTGAGGGAAGTCGAGAGATGTCAGCTTGTGAATGGCTACGGGCCGACCGAAGCGACGACCTTCACTTCTTGCTACAGACTGAGGCACAGCGACGAGATTCACGGATCTGTACCGATTGGGCGTCCGATCGGGAACACGCGGGTGTATGTGCTGGATGGGGATTTGGAGGCGGTGCCGGTAGGGGTGAGGGGTGAGTTGTATGTAGCGGGGGCGGGATTGGCGCGAGGGTATTTGAATCGGCCGGGACTGACGGCGGAGCGATTTGTGGCGGACCCGTACGGAGAGGCGGGGACGCGGATGTACCGTACGGGGGATTTGGCGAGGTGGAGGGCGGACGGGAACCTGGAGTATTTAGGGCGGACGGATGATCAAGTAAAGATACGGGGATACCGGATCGAGTTGGGAGAGATCGAGGCGGCGCTGCGGAAGAACGAGCGAGTGCAGGATGCGGTAGTGGTGGCGCGGGAAGACGAACCGGGAGAGAAGCGGCTGGTGGGGTATGTGACTTGTAAGCGGAGTGAATCAGAGCGGGAGCAAGAGCAGAAGTTTCAGATAGGGGAGTGGCAGGAGCTATATGAGTCCACCTACCGTCAGGGATTTCCCAGCGATTTCGACATAGCGGGGTGGAACAGCAGCTACACGGGAGAGGGGATTGCGGCGGAGGAGATGCGGATTTGGGTAGAGGAGACGGTGGAGCGAGTGCGGGGTTTGCGAGGGCGGAAGGTGTTGGAGGTGGGATGCGGGACAGGATTGCTGCTGACCAGGTTGGCAGGGGAGTGTGAGAGCTACGTAGGGATAGATTTTTCAAGGGAGGTATTAAAGCAGTTGCGGGCGTACGTGGAGAAGCGGGGAGATCTGGGGCAAGTTGAATTGCGGGAGGGGCATGCGGATGAGCTGTCGTTTATAGAGGACGACAGCATGGATTTGGTGATTTTGAATTCGGTGGTGCAGTACTTTCCGGACGTTGATTATTTGCTGAAGGTATTGGGGGAAGCGGTGCGGGTGACGCGGGAGGGGGGACACATTTTTGTAGGGGATGTCCGAAATCTAGCGCTGCTGGAGGCGTATCACGCGTCGGTGCAGATTTACAAGGCGGGGGATGAGATAGCGAAGGAGGAGTTGCAGCGACGGATCAAACAGGGGGAGCGGAAGGAAGAGGAACTGGTAATAGAGGCGAGATTATTCGATGAGTTGGGGAAGAGATGGAGGAAGGTAGGGCGTGTGGAGAAGTGGCTGAAGTCGGGAGTGTATGACAACGAGTTGAGCCGATTTCGATATGACGTAGTGATGAGGATGGGGAAGAAGGAGAGAGTGAAGGAGCCGGAGAGGTGGGTGAAGTGGGAAGAAGGAGGAGGATGGCGGGAAGAGGTGAAGCGAGCAATGAAGGAGGAGGGAGGAAGAGCGGTAGGGGTGAGCGGGATACGGGATGGGAGAGTAGCGCGGTGGATCGAGGCGGCGCGGGAGTTGGAAGTCAGAGAGGTGGGAGGAGAAGAGCCGGATGGAGTGATGAAGTTGGCGAGAGATCTGGGAGTAGGGATGAATTGGGAAGGGTTCGAATCGGATGGGGTGTATCGAGCGATTTTTAATCCGGAGTGGATCGAGGAGGAAGGGAGAGAGGAGCTGAGGGGAGAGGAGTACAGGGGATACGGGAACGAGCCGTCGCGGAAGATGGGGGAAGCGGGGCTGGGGCGAGCGTTGCAGAACGAATTACGACAGGAGTTGCCGGAGTACATGGTGCCGGCAGCGGTGGTGGTGATGGAGAAGCTGCCGCTGACGGCGCACGGGAAGCTGGACCGGAAGGCGTTGCCGGAACCGGAATGGATATCGGGGAGCGGGTATCGAGCGCCGCGGACACCGGAAGAAGAGATTTTGTGCGGACTGTTTGCGGAAGTGCTGGGAGTGGAGCGGGTCGGGATCGAGGATAACTTTTTCGAGTTGGGCGGGCATTCGCTGATGGCTACGCGGCTGGTGAGCCGGATACGGACGACGCTGGGAGTGGAGTTGGCGATCCGGGTGTTGTTCGAAGCACCGACAGTATTGGATCTAGTTGAGCTGACGTCTGCGAGAGGGTGGGAGGAAACGTCCATTTTTGATGGGACGACCACGTCCGGAGCGGTTGAGGCTGTCATATGCGCAGCAGCGGTTGTGGTTTTTGGATCAGCTGGAGGGGACGAGCACGGAGTACAACATGCCGCAAGCGTTGCGGCTGAAGGGGGAGTTGGATCGCGGAGCGTTGGAGAAGACGATCAACGCGATCGTGGAGCGGCATGAGAGTTTGCGGACGCATTTTGCGATGGTGGAAGGGGAGCCGGTACAAGTGATCGAGCGGGAGTTGCGGATCGCGGTACCGTTGGAAGATTTGAGCGGGAAGGGGGAGGAGGAGCGGGAGGAGAGAGTAAAGGCGGCGATGCGGGAGGAAGCGAGCAAGCCGTTTGATTTATCGCGAGGTCCGGTGGTGCGGATGAGTTTGCTGAAGCTGGGAGAGCAGGAGCATGTGTTGCTGCGGACGATGCACCACATCGTATCGGACGGATGGTCGCAGGGGGTATTCAACCGGGAGTTCATGGTGTTGTACGAAGCGTTCCGGGAAGGGCGAGAGAGTCCGCTGAAGGAGTTGGGGGTGCAGTATGCGGATTTTGCGATGTGGCAGAGGGAGTGGCTGGAGGGCGGGGCGTTAGATGAAGGGCTGAAGTATTGGAAGGAGAAGCTGGAAGGGATACCGGAGGAGTTGGAACTGCCGAGAGACCATGCGCGGCCGGCGGTGCAGACGTTTGGAGCGGAAGTATGCCAGGTAAGTTTAACGAAGGAGTTGACGGCGGGGCTGAAGCGGATAAGCCGGGAGAGCCAAGCGACGTTATATATGACGATGCTGGCGGGATTCGCGGTGTTGTTGTCGCGGTACAGCGGGCAGGAAGACATCGTGGTGGGATCGCCGATAGCGAACCGGCAGGAAGCGCAGTTGGAGGAGATGATTGGATTTTTTGTAAACAAGCTGGTGATGCGGGTGAAGGTGGAGAGGGAGAAGAGTTTCCGGGAGTTGCTGGGGGAAGTGCGGCGGACGGCGCTGGAGGCCTACCGGTATCAGGATGTGCCGTTTGAGAGGTTGGTGGAAGAACTGGCGCCACAACGGAGTTTAAACACCTCGCCAGTGTATCAGGTGGGTTTCGCATTACAGAATGCGCCGTGGGCTCCACAACAGATGAGGGGTTTGGAGGTGGAATCGGTTGGAAGTTCTTCGCATCAGGTGCGCATAGATTTGGAGGTGCATGCGTGGGAGCGGGAAGGGTGGATTGGGATCACGTGGTTGTACAACCGGGATTTATTTGAAGGATGGCGGATGGAGCAGATGGCACGGCACTACGTGCGGGTGCTGGAGGCGGTGGTAGGGGATGGGGAAGGGGCGGTGGGGAGGATCGATCTGCTGTCGGCGGGAGAGCGGCGGCGGATGTTGGAGGAATGGAACGAGACAGACTGCGACTATTCCAATAATAAGCTTGTACATCGCCTGTTCGAAAAACAGGTGGAACATTCGCCTGACGCCATAGCAGTAGTTTGCGACCAGCAAAAGCTTACATATCGGGAATTAAATTCGCGTGCCAACCAACTTGCGAGACACCTGCAGATCCGCGGGGTAACTTCAGAAAGCAAGATAGGCATTCATCTACCTAGAAATATCAACATGGTAATCGCTTTACTCGCGACTCTCAAAGCGGGTGGAGCATACGTTCCTCTCGATATGGGGTTACCTGAGGAACGCCTCCGGCTGATACTCAGAGATGCGCAGCCTGTAATGGTATTGACCGAAAGTCAGATGCTGGAAGGGCTGTCGGACTATAGAGATCTGAATGTTTTGTTAGATATAGAAGAAGGCTGCTTTTCTAATTACTCGACTGAAAATCTGCCGACTGATGACGCCGCGATGAAAAGAGCGGCGTACATTATCTACACATCGGGCTCTACAGGACAGCCGAAAGGCGTAGTCGTTGAGCATTCTCAGCTTGTTAATTATGTTAAGGGCGTTTGCGATCGAAGCCGTTTTAAACTGCCAGCAACTTTCGCCATGGTGCAACCCCTAGCGGTCGATTCATCCGTTACCGTGCTGTATTCCTCGTTATGCAACGGCGGATGTCTACATTTAATTGGCGAAGGTATCGCGACAGATGCAATGGCACTCGAAAAGTATTTCGAGGATACGCCGATGGACTGTTTGAAGATTGCGCCATCACATCTGGCTGCATTGCAAAACGCCGGAAGCACACAGATCATACCGCGCCGGACGTTAGTTGTAGGAGGAGAGGCTTCGAATCAGGAATGGCTTGGCAGAGTCCAAGCGTGTGCCCCGGAGTGCGTGATTTTTAACCACTACGGTCCAACTGAGACGACCGTCGGTGTGTTGATGTATCGGCTAGGAGAGTGTCCAGCTGCGCGAGAAGTTCATATGGTCCCCTTGGGACGTCCGATGGCGAACATTCGGGCGTATGTGCTGGATGGGGATTTGGAGGCAGTGCCGGTAGGGGTGAGGGGTGAGTTGTATGTAGCGGGGGCGGGATTGGCGCGAGGGTATTTGAATCGGCCGGGACTGACGGCGGAGCGGTTTGTGGCGGACCCGTACGGAGAGGCGGGGACGCGGATGTACCGTACGGGGGATTTGGCGAGGTGGAGGGCGGACGGGAACCTGGAGTATTTAGGGCGGACGGATGATCAAGTAAAGATACGAGGATACCGGATCGAATTGGGAGAGATCGAAGCAGCGCTGCGGAAGAACGAGCGAGTGCAGGATGCGGTGGTGGTGGCGCGGGAAGACGAACCGGGGGAGAAGCGGCTGGTGGGGTATGTGGTAGCAGCGGTGGGGGAGAGAGTCGATCCTGGGATTTTACGAAGCGAATTGGGGCAGGAGTTGCCGGAGTACATGGTGCCGGCAGCGGTGGTGGTGATGGAGAAGCTGCCGCTGACGGCGCACGGGAAGCTGGACCGGAAGGCGTTGCCGGAACCGGAATGGATATCGGGGAGCGGGTATCGAGCGCCGCGGACACCGGAAGAAGAGATTTTGTGCGGACTGTTTGCGGAAGTGCTGGGAGTGGAGCGGGTCGGGATCGAGGATAACTTTTTCGAGTTGGGCGGGCATTCGCTGATGGCTACGCGACTGGTGAGCCGGATACGGACGACGCTGGGAGTGGAGTTGGCGATTCGGGTGTTGTTCGAAGCACCGACAGTGGACAAGTTGAGCGGACGTTTGCGAGAGGGAGGGAGGAAGCGTCCAGGGCTGGAGGGGCGAGCGCGTCCGGAGCGGTTGAGGCTGTCATATGCGCAGCAGCGGTTGTGGTTTTTGGATCAGCTGGAGGGGACGAGCACGGAGTACAACATGCCGCAAGCGTTGCGGCTGAAGGGGGAGTTGGATCGCGGAGCGTTGGAGAAGACGATCAACGCGATCGTGGAGCGGCATGAGAGTTTGCGGACGCATTTTGCGATGGTGGAAGGGGAGCCGGTACAGGTAATCGAGCGGGAGTTGCGGATCGCGGTACCGTTGGAGGATTTGAGCGGGAAGGGGGAGGAGGAGCGGGAGGAGAGAGTAAAGGCGGCGATGCGGGAGGAAGCGAGCAAGCCGTTTGATTTATCGCGAGGTCCGGTGGTGCGGATGAGTTTGCTGAAGCTGGGAGAGCAGGAGCATGTGTTGCTGCGGACGATGCACCACATCGTATCGGACGGATGGTCGCAGGGGGTATTCAACCGGGAGTTCATGGTGTTGTACGAAGCGTTCCGGGAAGGGCGAGAGAGTCCGCTGAAGGAGTTGGGGGTGCAGTATGCGGATTTTGCGATGTGGCAGAGGGAGTGGCTGGAGGGCGGGGCGTTAGATGAAGGGCTGAAGTATTGGAAGGAGAAGCTGGAGGGGATACCGGAGGAGTTGGAACTGCCGAGAGACCATGCGCGGCCGGCGGTGCAGACGTTTGGAGCGGAAGTATGCCAGGTAAGTTTAACGAAGGAGTTGACGGCGGGACTGAAGAGGATAAGCCGGGAGAGCCAAGCGACGTTATATATGACGATGCTGGCGGGATTCGCGGTGTTGTTGTCGCGGTACAGCGGGCAGGAAGACATCGTGGTGGGATCGCCGATAGCGAACCGGCAGGAAGCGCAGTTGGAGGAGATGATTGGATTTTTTGTAAACACACTGGTGATGCGGGTGAAGGTGGAAGGGGAGAAGAGTTTCCGGGAGTTGCTGGGGGAAGTGCGGCGGACGGCGCTGGAGGCCTACCGGTATCAGGATGTACCGTTTGAGAGGTTGGTGGAAGAACTGGCGCCACAACGGAGTTTAAATCGGACACCTATATATCCAAGCCCTATTTGCGATGCAGAATGCGCCCCGAGTGGAACAGGGAACTGAAGGGAATTAGAGATCGGCAGTGTAGGGGGGAACGAACTTCGAGTCCGCGTAGACATGGAGATGCATGTCCGGGAGCTTGATGAAAACATTGGGATCACGTGGTTGTACAACCGGGATTTATTTGAAGGATGGCGGATGGAGCAGATGGCACGGCACTACGTGCGGGTGCTGGAGGCGGTGGTAGGGGATGGGGAAGGGGCGGTGGGGAGGATCGATCTGCTGTCGGCGGGAGAGCGGCGGCGGATGTTGGAGGAATGGAACGAGACGAAGGTGGAGTTGCCGGAGACGACGCTGCCGGAGTTATTCGAAGCGCAGGTGGAGAGGAGTCCGGAGGCGGTGGCGGTGGTATTCGAAGGAGAGGAGCTGAGCTACCGGGAGTTGAATGAGCGGGCGAACCGGCTGGCGCACTTGCTGATAGCGAAGGGTGTGGGGCCGGAAGACGTGGTGGCGTTGTTGGTGCCGCGGTCATTCGAGATGGTGGTGGCGTTACTGGCGGTGCTAAAAACAGGAGCGGCATACCTGCCGTTAGATCCGGAGTATCCGGACGCGCGGTTGAAATACATGTTGGAGGATGCACGGCCTCGGTGCGTGGTTACGACCGAGGAGATGCGGAGTACGACTGTCAGCAGGATGTATGCAGGTAGCCTTCGATGAAGAAGAAACTGCCGCAGCCTTGGCGCAATCGTCGCCCAGCAATCCTCGGGATGACGACCGAGTACGGCCACTGGCACCTTTCCATCCTGCCTACGTTATCTACACTTCCGGTTCAACCGGCACACCTAAGGGCGTGGTAGTCACGCTCGGCAGTTTATCTAGTCATTTGCATCCGCGATTACCACGTCGTATTGACATGGCGCATGGAGAGCGTCTGGTGGCAGTAACAACTATTGCGTTCGATATTTCAATCCTCGAGCTGCTATGTTCCTATCTGTTATGGGGCGGAAATTATTATCGCTGGAAGAGAGCAAGTCAAAGACCCAGCATTGCTGGCAGATCTGTTAGAGAGTAAGCAGAGCAACGTTGCTGCAGGCAACAGCAAGCCATTTGAAGGATATTAATTCAACAGAGGAGATCTTGCATTGGAGGGACTCGGGTAGTTGTCAGGTGGCGAAGCATTACCGAGAGAGCTTGGCAACTTACTGCATGAAGCGGCGGCGAGAGCCTACAACCTGTATGGTCCAACCGAGGCCACGATCTGGGCGACTGTATATAAATTGCGAGAGGGTGATCTGGCTAGGAGCGAACTGAATATAAGCATTGGTCATGCTCTTCCCTGCTACAGGGTGTATGTGCTGGACGGGGATTTGGAGGCAGTGCCGGTAGGGGTGAGGGGTGAGTTGTATATAGCGGGGGCGGGATTGGCGCGAGGGTATTTGAATCGGCCGGGACTGACGGCGGAGCGATTTGTGGCGGACCCGTACGGAGAGGCGGGGACGCGGATGTACCGTACGGGGGATTTGGCGAGGTGGAGGGCGGACGGGAACCTGGAGTATTTAGGGCGGACGGATGATCAAGTAAAGATACGGGGATACCGGATCGAGTTGGGAGAGATCGAGGCGGCGCTGCGGAAGAACGAGCGAGTGCAGGATGCGGTGGTGGTGGCGCGGGAAGACGAACCGGGAGAGAAGCGGCTGGTGGGGTATGTGACTTGTAAGCGGAGTGAATCAGAGCGGGAGCAAGAGCAGAAGTTTCAGATAGGGGAGTGGCAGGAGCTATATGAGTCCACCTACCGTCAGGGATTTCCCAGCGATTTCGACATAGCGGGGTGGAACAGCAGCTACACGGGAGAGGGGATTGCGGCGGAGGAGATGCGGATTTGGGTAGAGGAGACGGTGGAGCGAGTGCGGGGTTTGCGAGGGCGGAAGGTGTTGGAGGTGGGATGCGGGACAGGATTGCTGCTGACCAGGTTGGCAGGGGAGTGTGAGAGCTACGTAGGGATAGATTTTTCAAGGGAGGTATTAAAGCAGTTGCGGGCGTACGTGGAGAAGCGGGGAGATCTGGGGCAAGTTGAATTGCGGGAGGGGCATGCGGATGAGCTGTCGTTTATAGAGGACGACAGCATGGATTTGGTGATTTTGAATTCGGTGGTGCAGTACTTTCCGGACGTTGATTATTTGCTGAAGGTATTGGGGGAAGCGGTGCGGGTGACGCGGGAGGGGGGACACATTTTTGTAGGGGATGTCCGAAATCTAGCGCTGCTGGAGGCGTATCACGCGTCGGTGCAGATTTACAAGGCGGGGGATGAGATAGCGAAGGAGGAGTTGCAGCGGCGGATCAAACAGGGGCGGCAGAGCGAGAAGGAATGTACTGTTGGCTAAAGAATTATTCGATGAGTTGGGGAAGAGATGGAGGAAGGTAGGGCGTGTGGAGAAGTGGCTGAAGTCGGGAGTGTATGACAACGAGTTGAGCCGATTTCGATATGACGTAGTGATGAGGATGGGGAAGAAGGAGAGAGTGAAGGAGCCGGAGAGGTGGGTGAAGTGGGAAGAAGGAGGAGGATGGCGGGAAGAGGTGAAGCGAGCAATGAAGGAGGAGGGAGGAAGAGCGGTAGGGGTGAGCGGGATACGGGATGGGAGAGTAGCGCGGTGGATCGAGGCGGCGCGGGAGTTGGAAGTCAGAGAGGTGGGAGGAGAAGAGCCGGATGGAGTGATGAAGTTGGCGAGAGATCTGGGAGTAGGGATGAATTGGGAAGGGTTCGAATCGGATGGGGTGTATCGAGCGATTTTTAATCCGGAGTGGATCGAGGAGGAAGGGAGAGAGGAGCTGAGGGGAGAGGAGTACAGGGGATACGGGAACGAGCCGTCGCGGAAGATGGGGGAAGCGGGGCTGGGGCGAGCGTTGCAGAACGAATTACGACAGGAGTTGCCGGAGTACATGGTGCCGGCAGCGGTGGTGGTGATGGAGAAGCTGCCGCTGACGGCGCACGGGAAGCTGGACCGGAAGGCGTTGCCGGAACCGGAATGGATATCGGGGAGCGGGTATCGAGCGCCGCGGACACCGGAAGAAGAGATTTTGTGCGGACTGTTTGCGGAAGTGCTGGGAGTGGAGCGGGTCGGGATCGAGGATAACTTTTTCGAGTTGGGCGGGCATTCGCTGATGGCTACGCGGCTGGTGAGCCGGATACGGACGACGCTGGGAGTGGAGTTGGCGATCCGGGTGTTGTTCGAAGCACCGACAGTGGACAAGTTGAGCGGACGTTTGCGAGAGGGAGGGAGGAAGCGTCCAGGGCTGGAGGGGCGAGCGCGTCCGGAGCGGTTGAGGCTGTCATATGCGCAGCAGCGGTTGTGGTTTTTGGATCAGCTGGAGGGGACGAGCACGGAGTACAACATGCCGCAAGCGTTGCGGCTGAAGGGGGAGTTGGATCGCGGAGCGTTGGAGAAGACGATCAACGCGATCGTGGAGCGGCATGAGAGTTTGCGGACGCATTTTGCGATGGTGGAAGGGGAGCCGGTACAAGTGATCGAGCGGGAGTTGCGGATCGCGGTACCGTTGGAAGATTTGAGCGGGAAGGGGGAGGAGGAGCGGGAGGAGAGAGTAAAGGCGGCGATGCGGGAGGAAGCGAGCAAGCCGTTTGATTTATCGCGAGGTCCGGTGGTGCGGATGAGTTTGCTGAAGCTGGGAGAGCAGGAGCATGTGTTGCTGCGGACGATGCACCACATCGTATCGGACGGATGGTCGCAGGGGGTATTCAACCAGGAGTTCATGGTGTTGTACGAAGCGTTCCGGGAAGGGCGAGAGAGTCCGCTGAAGGAGTTGGGGGTGCAGTATGCGGATTTTGCGATGTGGCAGAGGGAGTGGCTGGAGGGCGGGGCGTTAGATGAAGGGCTGAAGTATTGGAAGGAGAAGCTGGAGGGGATACCGGAGGAGTTGGAACTGCCGAGAGACCATGCGCGGCCGGCGGTGCAGACGTTTGGAGCGGAAGTATGCCAGGTAAGTTTAACGAAGGAGTTGACGGCGGGACTGAAGAGGATAAGCCGGGAGAGCCAAGCGACGTTATATATGACGATGCTGGCGGGATTCGCGGTGTTGTTGTCGCGGTACAGCGGGCAGGAAGACATCGTGGTGGGATCGCCGATAGCGAACCGGCAGGAAGCGCAGTTGGAGGAGATGATTGGATTTTTTGTAAACACACTGGTGATGCGGGTGAAGGTGGAAGGGGAGAAGAGTTTCCGGGAGTTGCTGGGGGAAGTGCGGCGGACGGCGCTGGAGGCCTACCGGTATCAGGATGTACCGTTTGAGAGGTTGGTGGAAGAACTGGCGCCACAACGGAGTTTAAATCGGACACCTATATTCCAAGCCCTATTTGCGATGCAGAATGCGCCCCGAGTGGAACGGGAACTAAGGGAATTAGAGATCGGCAGTGTAGGGGGGAACGAACTTCGAGTCCGCGTAGACATGGAGATGCATGTCCGGGAGCTTGATGAAAACATTGGGATCACGTGGTTGTACAACCGGGATTTATTTGAAGGATGGCGGATGGAGCAGATGGCACGGCACTACGTGCGGGTGCTGGAGGCGGTGGTAGGGGATGGGGAAGGGGCGGTGGGGAGGATCGATCTGCTGTCGGCGGGAGAGCGGCGGCGGATGTTGGAGGAATGGAACGAGACGAAGGTGGAGTTGCCGGAGACGACGCTGCCGGAGTTATTCGAAGCGCAGGTGGAGAGGAGTCCGGAGGCGGTGGCGGTGGTATTCGAAGGAGAGGAGCTGAGCTACCGGGAGTTGAATGAGCGGGCGAACCGGCTGGCGCACTTGCTGATAGCGAAGGGTGTGGGGCCGGAAGACGTGGTGGCGTTGTTGGTGCCGCGGTCATTCGAGATGGTGGTGGCGTTACTGGCGGTGCTAAAAACAGGAGCGGCATACCTGCCGTTAGATCCGGAGTATCCGGACGCGCGGTTGAAATACATGTTGGAGGATGCACGGCCTCGGTGCGTGGTTACGACCGAGGAGATGGGAGTACGACTGTCAGCAGGATGTATGCAGGTAGCCTTCGATGAAGAAGAAACTGCCGCAGCCTTGGCGCAATCGTCGCCCAGCAATCCTCGGGATGACGACCGAGTACGGCCACTGGCACCTTTCCATCCTGCCTACGTTATCTACACTTCCGGTTCAACCGGCACACCTAAGGGCGTCGTAGTACCCCACCGCAACGTGGTACAGCTGTTTGCTTCGACCAACAAGATGTTCTGCTTTTCTGCCGATGACACATGGACACAGGTTCACTCATATGGCTTTGATTTTTCAGTTTGGGAAATATGGGGAGCCCTTCTGCATGGAGCATCTTTAGTACTGACCTCGAATTTGATTCACTTATCCCCCACTGAAGTCGCGCAGCTCCTTAGTTGCTATCGCGTGAGCATTTTGAGTCAGACACCATCGGCGATTTATCAAATAATACAACCAGATCATTGGACTAAACACGACGAAGATCTTGCCTCAAGGCTGAAGATAGCGGTCGGAGGCGAACCGTTGCCAAGGGAATTGGGGCGGCTTCTGTATCGACATGGAAGTGATGTTTACAATTTTTATGGTCCTACGGAGGCAACCGTGTGGGCGAGTGTGCTTAAACTCGAGGACGCGCAACTGATTGAGGATGGAGTGCAGTTCGTGAGCATTGGTCGTCCACTTCCAAACTACAGCGTCTATGTGCTGGATGGGGATTTGGAGGTCGTGCCAGTAGGGGTGAGGGGTGAGTTGTATATAGCGGGGGCGGGATTGGCGCGAGGGTATTTGAATCGGCCGGGACTGACGGCGGAGCGGTTTGTGGCGGACCCGTACGGAGAGGCGGGGACGCGGATGTACCGTACGGGGGATTTGGCGAGGTGGAGGGCGGACGGGAACCTGGAGTATTTAGGGCGGACGGATGATCAAGTAAAGATACGAGGATACCGGATCGAATTGGGAGAGATCGAAGCAGCGCTGCGGAAGAACGAGCGAGTGCAGGATGCGGTGGTGGTGGCGCGGGAAGACGAACCGGGAGAGAAGCGGCTGGTGGGGTATGTGGTAGCAGCGGTGGGGGAGAGAGTCGATCCTGGGATTTTACGAAGCGAATTGGGGCAGGAGTTGCCGGAGTACATGGTGCCGGCGGCGGTGGTGGTGATGGAGAAGCTGCCGCTGACGGCGCACGGGAAGCTGGACCGGAAGGCGTTGCCGGAACCGGAATGGATATCGGGGAGCGGGTATCGAGCGCCGCGGACACCGGAAGAAGAGATTTTGTGCGGACTGTTTGCGGAAGTGCTGGGAGTGGAGCGGGTCGGGATCGAGGATAACTTTTTCGAGTTGGGCGGGCATTCGCTGATGGCTACGCGACTGGTGAGCCGGATACGGACGACGCTGGGAGTGGAGTTGGCGATTCGGGTGTTGTTCGAAGCACCGACAGTGGACAAGTTGAGCGGACGTTTGCGAGAGGGAGGGAGGAAGCGTCCAGGGCTGGAGGGGCGAGCGCGTCCGGAGCGGTTGAGGCTGTCATATGCGCAGCAGCGGTTGTGGTTTTTGGATCAGCTGGAGGGGACGAGCACGGAGTACAACATGCCGCAAGCGTTGCGGCTGAAGGGGGAGTTGGATCGCGGAGCGTTGGAGAAGACGATCAACGCGATCGTGGAGCGGCATGAGAGTTTGCGGACGCATTTTGCGATGGTGGAAGGGGAGCCGGTACAGGTAATCGAGCGGGAGTTGCGGATCGCGGTACCGTTGGAGGATTTGAGCGGGAAGGGGGAGGAGGAGCGGGAGGAGAGAGTAAAGGCGGCGATGCGGGAGGAAGCGAGCAAGCCGTTTGATTTATCGCGAGGTCCGGTGGTGCGGATGAGTTTGCTGAAGCTGGGAGAGCAGGAGCATGTGTTGCTGCGGACGATGCACCACATCGTATCGGACGGATGGTCGCAGGGGGTATTCAACCGGGAGTTCATGGTGTTGTACGAAGCGTTCCGGGAAGGGCGAGAGAGTCCGCTGAAGGAGTTGGGGGTGCAGTATGCGGATTTTGCGATGTGGCAGAGGGAGTGGCTGGAGGGCGGGGCGTTAGATGAAGGGCTGAAGTATTGGAAGGAGAAGCTGGAGGGGATACCGGAGGAGTTGGAACTGCCGAGAGACCATGCGCGGCCGGCGGTGCAGACGTTTGGAGCGGAAGTATGCCAGGTAAGTTTAACGAAGGAGTTGACGGCGGGACTGAAGAGGATAAGCCGGGAGAGCCAGGCGACGTTATATATGACGATGCTGGCGGGATTCGCGGTGTTGTTGTCGCGGTACAGCGGGCAGGAAGACATCGTGGTGGGATCGCCGATAGCGAACCGGCAGGAAGCGCAGTTGGAGGAGATGATTGGATTTTTTGTAAACACACTGGTGATGCGGGTGAAGGTGGAAGGGGAGAAGAGTTTCCGGGAGTTGCTGGGGGAAGTGCGGCGGACGGCGCTGGAGGCCTACCGGTATCAGGATGTACCGTTTGAGAGGTTGGTGGAAGAACTGGCGCCACAACGGAGTTTAAATCGGACACCTATATTCCAAGCCCTATTTGCGATGCAGAATGCGCCCCGAGTGGAACGGGAACTAAGGGAATTAGAGATCGGCAGTGTAGGGGGGAACGAACTTCGAGTCCGCGTAGACATGGAGATGCATGTCCGGGAGCTTGATGAAAACATTGGGATCACGTGGTTGTACAACCGGGATTTATTTGAAGGATGGCGGATGGAGCAGATGGCACGGCACTACGTGCGGGTGCTGGAGGCGGTGGTAGGGGATGGGGAAGGGGCGGTGGGGAGGATCGATCTGCTGTCGGCGGGAGAGCGGCGGCGGATGTTGGAGGAATGGAACGAGACGAAGGTGGAGTTGCCGGAGACGACGCTGCCGGAGTTATTCGAAGCGCAGGTGGAGAGGAGTCCGGAGGCGGTGGCGGTGGTATTCGAAGGAGAGGAGCTGAGCTACCGGGAGTTGAATGAGCGGGCGAACCGGCTGGCGCACTTGCTGATAGCGAAGGGTGTGGGGCCGGAAGACGTGGTGGCGTTGTTGGTGCCGCGGTCACTCGAGATGGTGGTTGGCCTCTTGAGTATCTTGAAGAGTGGGGCGGCGTATTTGCCATTGGACTTGGGACATTCCACGGAACGGCTGCATTTCATGCTACAAGACGCGAAGTCAGTGTGTGTACTGACGACAAGAGAAATCTCGGCGCCATTACCGAGGGGCTGCGAACGGATTCTGCTCGATGATGAAGTAACAGTTGCTGGCTTAGGTCTGTACGCAAAATCTAATCCGACGGACAGTGAGCGCGTTCGACCGCTACGATCCCAAAATCCTGCTTACGTTATCTACACTTCGGGCTCAACCGGCCGACCTAAAGGTGTGACTGGTCTACACTCTGGCGGGATCAATCGGATGGCATGGTTTTCCCAAGTCCATTCTTTCCCAAATAGAACCACTGTGCTCTCGAAAAGTTCTATTGGTTTCATTGATGGCTCGACAGAGTTGTTGGGACCACTACTTTCCGGCGATTGTGTAGTTATCGCCAATTCCATTGCAGCAAGAAACTCGAAAGACCTCGTGACTTTGATTGCAAAGCACGAAATAGGGCTACTCACTGTCGTTCCGAGTCTTCTTCCCACACTCTTAGAAGAGAAAGGAGCCGCAGCGAGGTTGAGATCGTGTCGTATGTGGATAGCAAGTGGTGAAAAGCTTCCAAGTTCGGAGGCCTTCCGGTTCAAAGACAGTATGCCGGGCGCACGATTATTTAATTTTTACGGGGCTTCAGAAGCAAGTGGTGACAGCCTCTTTGCAGAGTGTAAGGGTTCCGATGCGCCGATCGGTCGTCCGATCTGGAACACACATGTGTATGTGCTGGATGGGGATTTGGAGGTCGTGCCAGTAGGGGTGAGGGGTGAGTTGTATATAGCGGGGGCGGGATTGGCGCGAGGGTATTTGAATCGGCCGGGACTGACGGCGGAGCGATTTGTGGCGGACCCGTACGGAGAGGCGGGGACGCGGATGTACCGTACGGGGGATTTGGCGAGGTGGAGAGCGGACGGGAACCTGGAGTATTTAGGGCGGACGGATGATCAAGTAAAGATACGAGGATACCGGATCGAATTGGGAGAGATCGAAGCGGCGCTGCGGAAGAACGAGCGAGTGCAGGATGCGGTGGTGGTGGCGCGGGAAGACGAACCGGGGGAGAAGCGGCTGGTGGGGTATGTGGTAGCAGCGGTGGGGGAGAGAGTCGATCCTGGGATTTTACGAAGCGAATTGGGGCAGGAGTTGCCGGAGTACATGGTGCCGGCGGCGGTGGTGGTGATGGAGAAGCTGCCGCTGACGGCGCACGGGAAGCTGGACCGGAAGGCGTTGCCGGAACCGGAATGGATATCGGGGAGCGGGTATCGAGCGCCGCGGACACCGGAAGAAGAGATTTTGTGCGGACTGTTTGCGGAAGTGCTGGGAGTGGAGCGGGTCGGGATCGAGGATAACTTTTTCGAGTTGGGCGGGCATTCGCTGATGGCTACGCGGCTGGTGAGCCGGATACGGACGACGCTGGGAATAGAATTGCGAGTTGACGCCATTTTTCGATCGCCGAGTGTGGCTACACTTGTTCCAAACATTAGGGTCGAGGGATTAAGCGGTCACTCCTTTGATCGAATCCTTACGTTGCGTGCCAGAGGCGGCCTCGCTCCAATCTTCTGCTTCCCGCCGGCTGGGGGACTAGGATGGAGTTACTCCGGGTTATTGCGTGCTCTTGCCCCAGAACGGCCGATCTATTGTTTACAAGCGTCACATATCCCTGAGGCGCAAAGCATCCAGTTATCGATGGAGACTATAGTTAAAGACTATATTAATCTTATCCAAAGAATCCAGCCACATGGTCCGTACAATCTGTTGGGCTGGTCGTTCGGAGGTCTTGTCGCTTATTGTGCAGCGTGCCGGTTTTCGCAGCAGCGGGAAGCGATTGACATGCTTGCGCTTCTTGATGCCTATCCCCCAAGAAATGACATAGGACCTCTGGTGCGAAACATGAATGCAGAACAACGGATCGAGGCTCTGGAAAGGATTCTAAGAAACATGCCTCGAGAGCTTCCTTCGGACGTGCAACAGAGGATTCTATTGGCTTGGGATCGCATTCCAGAGATTATTTCTAGTCTAATGTTGGATCACTTCAGCGGCGATGTTTTGCTGTTCATGGCCTCAGACAGCACTCACACAAAAGAAGCATGGGGGGAATATATCCACGGAAGTCTTCAATGTCATTCTGTACCTTGGCCACACGACCAGTTGACTACACCCGCGGCGATCAGATCGATAGGCCGGCATTTAGAGGAATATCTATTTCGGGTCGGGGCGAACCGCAGATGAAACAGGAGGATCTCTCAGTGACTTCGCTATAAGGGTCAGAAGTTTGATTCGAGACTGCTGACTATGTTCGACCAATTTTGGCGTGGTTCTCGCAATTCGGTCCCGTCGGACTATGAAAGGTGATTTCTCTTGGTTGATCCTGGGACAAGTCAGGTAGCCGTGGTGGAAAATGCCGAGTCGATTTCTCTGAGATCCCCCGAAATTCATATTTGGCGAATCGATCTTACGCAACCAATCGAACGATGTACCAAATTCGAAGAGTTGTTGGCCTCCGAGGAGATCGAGAAGCGGAATCGTTTCTGCTTTCAAAGGGACCGCGTGCGTTTTGCCATTTCGCATGTGGCGACAAGAGACATTCTTAGCCGATATGTTCGCGCAAATCCCAGAGTCATCCGATTTCGCAATAACGCTTTTGGAAAGCCGGAGCTGAGCCCTGACTTCAATTTGCCTGGCATCTCTTTTAATCTTTCTCACTCTGGTAATTGGGCCATTCTTGCTTTGGCTCATTCCATCGCGATTGGAATCGACATCGAAGAAGTGCACTCAGATTTCCTTCCTTTGGAAGTGGCACAACATTTTTTCTCTGAACTTGAGGTGCGCGTTCTCAGTGCACTTTCTGAGTCCGAGAGAATGTACGCATTCTTTGAATGTTGGACAAGAAAGGAAGCATATTTGAAAGCACGTGGAGGAGGCCTCGCAATACCATTAGGTAGCTTCGATGTTTCGTTTGGCATTGGGCAGAAGCCACTCTTGTTGGCAGTCCGACCGGAGTGCGAAGATAAACGGCAATGGACCCTTTATGATTGTGAAGTCGACGAAGGGTATAAGGCTGCGCTGATAGCTGAAGGACACAATCATCAGCTTAAATATTGGAATTGGATCATCGGCTATAAAGGACGATTGCCGAGCGCATTCCGTGCATGTTGCACCGAGCCGTGAGGTACATGTCGTGTTCTCCGTCACAAGAGGCACAACAGCATTTGCCCGGCCGATTGACCAGGTTGCGCTTGCTTTTACCGCGCCGAGGAACCTCCCGCCCGCGCAAGTCTACGAGAATGCCGCCCTTGGGAACTCGAGCATCGCTGACGGACAGCCACTGGGGAGGTGCGGTTCGCGGGAAGACGCCTGTTTGATTGCCTGGCTTTGTGCAACACGACGCTACTAATAATCGATGTCCGCCGCTCCCACAATCAGGATAGGACAGGTTTTCAGAGTGTCCTATCGGGGGCATCGGGGTGAAACGAGCGGTCTCATAAACTATTGTGACACAAAGCCTGTTCTCACTCTCAAAACTGACTTAATTGCTTAATTGACGATGTGGCTTTATTGATTCTCCGTGGTCAGCGGGCATCGTCCGAATAGCTGCATTCTCTTTATATTTGACGCACGTGTCAATCACTATAGCAGGCACGATTCAGCAGAGGTTCGCTGACTGTTGGGGGAGCCGGGCTACAAAAATTTCAAGCCGCGGAAATGTTGCCGACAAGTTGAATAACTAGTTCGTCTACAGTCTCATGCTTTGAAAAAGCGGACGGCGGAAGCACATGATGATTCTTGCGTATGGGGCGCTCTCCCTCGGCATTATGTGTAGTTCGTTTCGGGTTGGGGTATGTAATCCGGCGGCGGACGCTTGAGTAAGAGTCGTTTGATTTCGCTACTCTGAATTGGCCCACTTCGCGCATTTGATTTGGCCCACCCTGTACATCACGAACGGCCTAACCTGTCAGCGGGAACGACGGGGGGCCGATGGACAGGAGACGCAAAGTGGAACTGTTCGAGGAGATACGTCGGGAGTACCGGTTTGGAGTGGGCACGATCCAAGGAGTGGCGAAGAAGTTGAACACCCATCGGCGGATGGTGCGGCAGGCGCTGGCCAGCGCGATCCCGCCGGAGCGCAAGGTGCCGGCCAGGAGCAGTCCGAAGCTGGGACCGGTGCGGGAGTTCATTGAGGGGGTTTTGCAGAGCGACCGGGAAGCGCCACGCAAGCAGCGGCACACGGCGCACCGCATCTGGCAACGGATTCAACAGGAGCATCCCGAGGTGTGCGTGGCGGAAGCGACGGTGCGGCGCTACGTGCGGCGGCGCAAGCAGGAACTGGGCGTGGCCGCGCGAGAGACATTCGTGCCGCAGAGTTACGACTGGGGCGTGGAGGCCCAGGTGGATTGGTACGAGGCCGCAGTGCAGTTCGAGGAGGGCCGCCAGATCACGTATTTTTTCACGATGCGTAGCATGGCAGGCGGCGGGGCGTTTCACGCCGCGTATTTTCATGCCACGCAGCAAGCTTTTTTGGAAGCGCACGAGCAGGCTTTTCACTATTTCGGTGGGGTGTTCAAGCGGCTGCGTTACGACAACCTGAAGAGCGCGGTGAAAAAGATTTTGCGCGGATACCAGCGCGAGGAGACCGACCGGCTGATCGCTTTCCGGTCGCACTGGGGATTCCAGACGGAGTTTTGTAACCCGGCGCGCGGCAACGAGAAGGGCGGCGTGGAAGGTGAAGTGGGTTATTTCCGGCGGAACCATCTGGTGCCGGTGCCGAAAGTAAAAGACCTGGCCGCGTTGAACGAATATTTGCGCGCGTGCTGCCAGCAGGAGAAACAGCGGCGGATTCACGGGAAGCCGCTCTCGGTGGGTGAAGCCATGCGCATCGAGCGGGAGCATCTTCTGCCTTTACTCAGCGAAGGGTTCGAGCTGGCGGAAACGAGTTTTCCGGTGGTGGATGGACAAGGCTGCGTGAAAGTGCGGACGAATCGCTACTCGGTGCCGCTGCGAGCGGGAACGAAGACGCAGGCACGGCTGCTGCCTGCTTACGTGGAAATGTGGTACGAGCAACGCTGCGTGGCGCGGCACGAACGCAGTTTCGCGCGCCATCAGGCGGTGTTGGATCTGGAGCATTATCTGGATGTGTTGGAAAAGAAACCGGGCGCGCTGGCGGGCTCGACGCCCTTGCAGCAGTGGCGAGAGCGCGGGCGCTGGCCGGAAAGTTTCGACCGCTTGTGGCAGAGCTTGCGGGAGCGGCACGGGAAGCAGGAAGGCACGCGCGCGATGATCGAGCTGCTGCGCCTGGGCCCGCAACACGGCTGGGAAGCGTTGCGAAAAGGGATTGCGCAAGCGTTGGCGCTGGGCTGCACGGACGCGGCGGCGGTGCGGCATCTGCTGGTGGCCGGCACGCTGACCCACGGCGAGCGAGCGCTTCCGGAGATTGGTTTGTTGGGACGCTACGAGCGGCCGCTGCCCGCGTTGAACGACTACGACCAGTTGCTCGAAGTGGTGCGGCCATGAACCAGCAAGCACAAGCACTGGAGCACGCTTCGGTGCGGCAGTATTGCAAGGCGGTGAAGGTGCCAGTGGTGGGCGCGAACTTCGTGCAGTTGGCGGAACAAGCGGTGAAAGAAAATCGCAGCCACATCGGTTATTTGGAAGCGCTGCTGGCGATGGAGAGCGAAGAGCGCGACCGGCATGCCATCGCACATCGGCTGCACGAAGCCAAACTGCCGCGGATGAAGACGCTGGAGGAGTTCGAGTTCGCGCGAGCACCGCAGATACCGGCGGCAAAGATTCGCGAGCTGGCCGAAGGCGGCTACATCACGCGAGCCGAGCCGGTGGTGCTGATCGGCGAATGTGGCACGGGCAAGACGCATCTGGCGTCGGGGCTGTGTGTGGCAGCATGCCGCCAGAAACGGAGAGTGCGCTTTACGACGGCGGCGAACCTGGTGAACGAGTTGGTGGAAGCCGGCCAGCACCACGGAGTGCGGCGCGTGCTGGCGCGCTGGATGCGCTATGACGTGATCGCGCTCGACGAAGTGGGTTACGTACCGCTGGCGGAGATCGGCGCGGAGTTTTTGTTTCAAGTAATCGCCGAGCGGGCTGAAAGGGCCACGCTGATCGTGACCACCAACCTGCCGTTTTCGGAGTGGACGCAAGTGTTTCCGAATCCGCGGCTGTGTAAGGCGCTCCTGGATCGCGTCACCGACCGCGCACACATCATCGAAACCGGCACGGAGTCGTATCGCTTCCGGCGCACGGTGGAAGGAAGGCAGAAGAAGAAAGCTTCGTGAGAGAGCAGGATCAGGCGCTGCGCCACGCGAGTCCGTGGCCCCGGCGTCCGCTCCGTCCTAAACGCGGTCCTGAAAACCGGACCGCAGGACTCCGCTCCCTCCGGGGCCACGGAACGGAACCCCCGGAAGAAGAGGAAAATCACGGCCTTAGGGTGGGCCAAATGAAAGTATCAAAGGTGGGCCAAATCAGGTTGTCAAACGCATCGTTGCGTGTTGGCAAGCGACTGTGCCATAACTGTGACACGATACCTGTTTTTGCTGCCAAAACTGACTCCATTGACAGATTGCGTTTGTTGATTCTACGGAACTTATTGAAAACACATGATCGCTTGAAGATTCCGGCTTACAGGCTCATCCGCCATTTTCCGCGAACCGTCCGCGTGTGTGGACACGGGCACGTGCGCCGCGAATTCTCACTTCCTCGCGCTTCATCAACCCAGCCAGATTATGCGGAACACACCTACGAAGACTTCTGTGATGGCGACAGAGCTACAGAGGCTTCGCTGGTAAGGACGCGGAAAACGAATGTCTCCTGCAGGTAGAGCCTCACCACGGAATCGGTGTGGCTGAGGTAGCCGATGGAAACATCCTGCCCGATATGGAGCTCGAAATCGCCGCCGCGGGTTGAAAGGACGAACGCACCTTCGATTGCTGGCGCCCAGATCAGATTGCCGTCCACGATACGCTTCACGTGTTCCAGGACGGGGTACCCGTGATCGCGGGTTTCGGCGAGCGCCGTGTACTCATTGGCTCCGAGCAAGACCGAGTAGGGGCCGTTCACACCAACGAGACGTAGCTGGCTCAATGCATGTGCCACCGCGTCCGGGTATTCACGCACATCCGCGGGAAGCGTTTCGATGGGATTGCTGGTGCCTTCGCGAATGCCTTGGATATCCGCCTCGTGGTATCCGTTGAAGATGGCCCGATCTTCGGCGAAGGCAATTTTCTTCGCGGCCTCTTTCGCAGGCTGCCAATCAGAGTCATCCGATCCACGCTCGACGTCATCGATAGTCTGACGGGATAGTTCGAAAGGCGCACGCAACTCCACGAGAGGCTTGACCTCTCGTTGCCTAGCGAGGATGCCGTCTGCAGGAGCGGAGATCGGCCGCAGATGGCCGGTCGCAACTCCAGGCAGAGCGATGCCGCCAGCCGGAGGAACATCAACAGCCCGTCGTCCGGCAAGATACCGCTTGAGCGTCCGGGTCGTTTCTTCCTCAATCTGCGACCAGGCAGCGTCAGAGATGGGAGCTAATTCCCGATGCAGGTTATTCATCTTTGTGTCCTTTGAGCGATCCGATTCCGAGCGTTGCGTTTGATGTCTCGCCGGTGGCCGAAGCCGAAGGCGCGTCCGATCTTGGCGATGCTCCGATCGCGGCGGAATTCGGCGCGTCGCCACTAATATCGTCGAGAAACGTGGAGGATGGCGCAAAAAATAAACACCCGGTAGCTGCGTTGCTGAAATCGAGCAGGCGATCGTAATTGCCCGGGGGACGGCCGACGAACATATTCTGCAGCATCGTTTCGGTAATGCGCGGAGTACGGCTGTAACCGATGAAGTAGGTCCCGAACTCGCCGTGGCCCGGCCGCCCGAACGGCATGTTGTCTCTCAAAATTTTAAGTTCTTTTCCGTTCTCTTCAATTACCGTGAGGGCATTGTGCGCAAAAGGCGGCTTTTCGGCGTCTTTCAGTTCGATGTCCGAGAGTTTCTTGCGGCCAATAATGCGCTCCTGCGTTTCAACTGGGAGAGCATTCCATCCCTTCATGTCGTGAAGATACTTCTGGATGATGACGTAGCTGCCGCCCCCAAAGGAAGGATCTTCGTCACCGACAATGGCAGCATCGTGCGCTGCACGGCCCCGCGGATTTTCCGTGCCGTCAACGAATCCGATGACATCGCGATCATCGAAATAACGGAAGCCGTGAACCTCGTCGGCAACGGAAACGGCATCGCCGATGTTGTCCATGATCTGCGTGGCTAACTCAAAACAGAGGTCAGCGCGTTTGGCTCGAATGTGAAAGAGGATGTCACCCGGAGTGGAGACGGCATGGCGGCCGCCGGAGCGAATCTCTCGAAACGGATGGAGCTCAGCAGGGCGAGGTGATCCAAAGAGTTTGTCCCACGCGTCCGAGCCGAAGCCCACGACACATGTGAGACCGGCTTCCACGTCTCGAAACTCAACAGCGCGCACGAGCCCCGAGAGGTCCGCGCAGAAGGATCGCAGCGTCGCGGTGTTTTCCAGCTCCGCGCGAATGCAGACAATCAAAAAAATCGCCGCGCGCGTAAGCGGGCCAACAACAGGCTGCGGCAGGACGACCTCGTTTGGTTCCTTGGGTGTGTCCATTATCTCGGTCTCAATCCGCGATGGTTCCCATCCACCTGAGCATCCTCAATAGATGCAGCGAAGCGCATCTGCGGCCCGAAGAAAATTGGGCCTGGTTTCGCAGCTTTCGCATAACCTCATTAGGATGATGGGCACCTCGGCGGCATCTCACGTGCCAGCACCGCAGGTCGTTCTTCGCGGGTTGCCCGTTTGCGGCGAGCGCATAGAGTACACCAAACCCTTTCCTATAACGAAGACGTCTGCCAAATGGTCCGCGTGCTTCCCAATGACAGTCTCTTTTGCCCGTCGCGGCAGCGCCTCGTCCGCAAACATCTTTTGTGGCAAAGTAATGCGCGATGGCCGAACCCGAACACTCCACAACCGCCGGCCGCGCAGCGTTCCAATATCCAAGTTTTGTGCTTTTCCAAACGGCCCGCTTCTGCATCGTGCTTGCTAACGAGATGCAGTCGGTTGCGGTGGGCTGGCAAGTTTATGAGATCACCAAGCGGCCGCTCGATCTCGGTCTCGTAGGTTTGGCGCAATTCCTGCCGGGCATTCTTCTGTTTCTCGTTTCGGGCCATGTGGCCGATCGCTACGATCGCCGCAAACTCATTCTCTGCTGCTACGTTGGCTTTGCGTTTTGTTGTGGATTGCTGCTTCTGTCCACCGGGCGAAGTGTTCGCTCGGTCTACTACATCTTCGGCGTTCTCGTTCTTTTCGGTGTTGTACGTTCCTTCACGGGCCCCGTAAGCCGCGCGCTGCTTCCTCAACTCGTCCCGGAAGAACATTTCCCCAACGCCGTGGCCTGGGCTTCCACAACCTTTCAGGGCGCAGCCATCCTCGGTCCAGCTGTTGGTGGAATTGTTTACGCACTATTTCGAGGACCCAAGGCAGTGTATATCCTGGCAGTGATTCTGGCGCTCGTTGCCGTGCTCTGCACTCTGCAAATCAAATTGCAAGCCAAGCTCCGAGCGCGTGAGCCTATCAGCCTCGCGACTGTCTCCGCCGGAATTCGTTATATCTGGCGCGAGAAAGTGATTCTCGGCTCCATCTCGCTGGATCTATTCGCCGTCTTTCTTGGAGGCGCTGTTGCGCTTCTGCCGGTCTACGCGCGCGAAATTCTCCTGACCGGGCCATGGGGTCTCGGTTTGCTCCGCACTGCTCCCGGAGTCGGCGCAGCCGCCATGGCGATTTTCCTCGCGCACCGTCCCATCCGGCGCAAGGTAGGTCTCATCATGCTGGGGTGCGTGGCCGGCTTTGGCTTGTTCACCATCCTCTTCGGCCTTTCGCACAGCCTGATTCTGTCTCTGGTCGCTCTATTTTTTGTTGGCGCCACGGATATGGTCAGTGTCATCGTCCGTGCCGTGCTCATCCAAGTCGCTACGCCCGACGAAATGCGCGGCCGTGTAAACGCCGTCGACATGGTTTTCATCGGAGCTTCCAATGAGTTCGGCGAGTTCGAGTCTGGCCTTACCGCCCAGTGGTTTGGCACGGTGCCTGCCGTCGTGCTTGGAGGGATCGGAACCCTGGTTGTAACCGCGATTTGGGCCTGGCGATTCCCGGAGCTGAGGAAAGTCGAGCAGATTCATTCCTTACCGAGCCGCCCGGGATAACAAATCTCGATAAGAGCCGAGGCCGGATGGCCCCTCCCAGGCAGGACGAGCGCGAAATGAGGCCTATAGGGTCTTTGAGGATTTCACTTCGTCGTTGGAGCGCTGGTGGCGGGAGCAGCCGTCGGAGCAGCAGCGGCGGCGGCAGCTTGGGCCAGCGCCGTCTTTACCGAAGCCGGTAGCTTATCCGAATTCGCCAGCAACACACTCACCTGCCAAATTTGCGTCTCCGTCAACCGGCCTTTAAACCCGGGCATGCCTGTGAGCCGAATGCCGTTCTCCGCTTTCCAATAGGTCTCCGACGCCGGATCATCCGACACGCCGGTTCCGTGGAAAAGCTGGGGCGGTGGCGGGTACATCCCCAGGGCCGCCGCAGTTTTCGGCTGATCCGGCAGGCCGTGGCACACCGCGCAGGCTTCTTTATAAACTTCCACGCCACCTAAGTAGTTCTTTTCGTCCGCTGCCACCGGCGAATCAGGAGTCTTATCGTGCGCGATGCGCGCATTCAGAGCCATGTTCGCAAACTTCTTTTCAAAAGGCATGGGCGGGTCGGTCACAGCCACCGGCGCCCGCCCGGTGGCAAAATAGAAGTAGCCCGCTCCCATGACCAGCAGTATCCCCACCAGAATGCCTAAGACCAGGCCCTTTACCATGTTCCTGTTCACCCGCCTTTATTAAAATTTCCCAACGCATCGCCAGAGAAGAAATTTCAGGGAGCGCCAGTCTAAGCTCTGGCCCACCCCATTGGCTACTGGAATTTCCGCACGCAGAGCCAGCGCCCTGCGAATCCACCCCAATCCTTGCATGGTCTGCAAAGCCGACCGACGGCCCTGGCGTCTCGTAACCATTTCCCCCTAAAATCCGTCCTATCTATGCGCAGGCTGACTTTTCCGGTAGGCTCAAAGGGTTTGGCGGGGAACCCCAACTGTGTCCCCGCTACTGTCTTGCCCCGGCAGACTCACTCGCAGCATTGCTCTAAACGACAGGAGAGAACGGATGGGCCACCTCAATTCTATGGACGTTCCCGAACCGGGCGCGCGTGATTCTTCCGCGGCACCGCCCGACAAGACCAAGAGCCGCTGGTGGATCTGGATTGTGATTCTCGCCGTGATTGGCATCGGAGTCTGGTATTACCGCGGACATTCTACAAGTGAAGTAGGCGCTACAGCTGCCGCAGGCACTTCCGGAGCGGCGAAAGGAAAGGGTGGCGCGGGCGGCGCAGGACTCACCGTTCCAGTTGTTGTGGCCACCGCGCAAAAGGGCGACCTTCCGGTTTACCTCATCGGTCTCGGTTCCGTCACTGCGTACAACACCGTAACCGTGCGCAGCCGAGTCGACGGCCAAATCGTTAAGGTGAATTTCACCGAGGGCCAGTTCGTTCACGAAGGCGACGCGCTGATCGAAATCGATCCGCGCCCCTACCAGGTGATGCTTGAACAAGCGGAGGGCCAACTCGCGAAGGACCAAGCGCAACTCCACGACGTCCAGGTCGATTTCGAGCGCTACCAGCTTCTTTATAGTGAAGGGGTGATCCCAAAACAGCAGGTCGACACGCAGCAGGCGCAGGTCGGCCAGTATCAAGGGGCCATCAAAGCGGACCAAGCTACTATCGACAACGCAAAGCTCCAGCTCGTCTACGCCCGCATTACTTCTCCCATCAGCGGCCGCGTGGGATTGCGTCTCGTCGACATCGGAAACATTGTTCACGCTTCGGACACGACGGGCCTCCTGGTGATCACGCAGCTGCAGCCAATTGCCGTCATCTTCACCCTGCCGCAGGATCAGCTTCAGCAAGTGTTGGTCAAACTCCGCGGCGGCGGCCAGCTTCCGGTCGAAGCCTACGATCGCGATGACACCACCAAAATTGCCGACGGAAAACTAGCCACCATCGATAACCAGATCGATGCCACGACCGGCACGTACAAACTCAAGTCCATTTTCTCGAACGAAAACAATGTCCTCTTTCCGAATCAATTCGTAAACGTCCATATGCTGGTCGACGTGAAGAAAAATCTGGTCATTGTCCCCGCTGCCGCCATTCAACGCGGACCCCAGGGCACTTACGTGTACGTAGTTTCCGCCGACAGCACGGTGAACATCCGCGTGGTAACCATCGCGCAAACGACCGGCAACAACATCGGAACCAGTTCGGGCCTCAATGCCGGTGATGTGGTGGTGATTGACGGTCAGGACAAGCTGCAGGAAGGCAGCAAGGTAGCTACCACCACGTCCCCGACCGGCGGCGCCGGCGGCGGAGCATCCGGCCAACCTGCCGCCCAAACCGGTAGCCAACCGGTCACTCCAGGCGGCGCACGGAGCGGAGCTAAGTCCAAAAATCCCACTGGTTCTCAGTCCGGAGGAAAGGGTCAATGAGTCCTTCCCGGCCGTTTATTTTGCGGCCAGTCGCAACCACGCTTCTGATGGTTGGCGTGCTGCTGGTCGGTTTCGTTGCCTATCGGCAGCTTCCCGTCTCCGCGCTTCCGCAAGTCGATTACCCGACGATTCAGATTCAGACCTTCTATCCCGGCGCCAGCCCTGACGTGATGGCTTCCGCCGTTACCGCACCGCTGGAGCGCCAGTTTGGCCAGATTCCCGGCCTGAACCAGATGACCTCGGCGAGTTCGTTCGGCAGTTCGATTATCACGCTGCAATTCAATCTCGATCTGAACATCGACATTGCCGAGCAAGAGGTCCAGGCCGCGATCAACGGCGCTTCCAATCTATTGCCTCAGGGGCTCCCGAATCCGCCCATCTACAGCAAAATCAATCCGGCCGACGCTCCCATCCTTACCCTGGCGCTCACCTCGAATTCTCTGCCTCTCTCGCGAGTCGAAGACCTTGCGGACACCACGCTGGCTCAGAAAATTTCGCAGCTGACGGGTGTTGGTCTGGTGAGCATCAGTGGAGGCCAACGGCCTGCCGTGCGCGTTCAGGCGAATCCCACGGCGCTGGCTTCCTATGGCCTCAGTTTGGAAGACTTGCGAACGGCGCTGAGCGCCGCGAATGTCGATCAGGCAAAAGGCACGTTTGACGGGGCACATCAGGCCTACACCATCGGCGCGAACGACCAGCTCATCTCCAGCGATAGCTACAAGCCCATCATCGTCGCTTATCGCAACGGCGCCCCCGTGCGTCTCACCGACGTTGCCACCGTTTTCGACGGCACGGAAAATACCAAACAAGCTGCTTGGGCGAACAAGACTCCTGCCGTCATTCTGAACATTCAGCGCCAGCCCGGCGCCAATATCATCGCCGTGGTTGACCGAGTGACGAAGCTGCTTCCACAGCTTGCCGCCGCGCTCCCTGCGTCGGTTAAAATAGACATTCTCACCGATCGCACGACTACCATTCGCGCTTCCGTCGAAGATGTCGAGTTCACCCTTATCCTGACGATCGCCCTGGTCGTCATGGTCATCTTCCTGTTTCTGCGCAGCTTGCGCGCCACCGTTATCCCCGCCCTGGCCGTTCCGCTGTCTATCGTTGGCACGTTTGGCGTGATGTACCTCCTCGGCTACAGCCTGAACAACCTCTCGCTTATGGCGCTTACCATCTCGACCGGTTTCGTCGTCGACGATGCCATCGTGATGATCGAAAATATCAGCCGGTACATCGAAGAAGGTGAAGCGCCTCTCGATGCCGCTCTCAAAGGCTCCGATCAGATCGGTTTCACGATTATTTCACTCACCGTTTCTCTCATCGCCGTACTCATTCCTCTGCTTTTCATGGCTGACATCGTCGGCCGCCTGTTCCGCGAATTCGCCATCACTCTGGCCATCACCATTCTCCTTTCCGCTTTCGTCTCCTTGACCCTCACTCCCATGATGTGCGCTAAACTCCTGCGCCATCAAAAAGAAGAAGACCAGGGCTGGTTTTTCCGTAAATCGGAAGATGCTTTTAATTCCGTCATCGCGTTCTACGGGCGAACTTTGCAATTTGTGCTGCAGTACCGCAAAATCACTCTTCTAGTCACCATCGGCACCCTTGTCGGCACGATCCTTCTCTATATTTATGTTCCCAAAGGGTTCTTTCCCGTGCAGGACACCGGCATCATCCTGGGCGTTTCCGAAGGGGCTCAAAACATTTCCTTCGCCGCCATGGCCCAGCACCAGCAAGCCCTCGCCGACGTCATTCTGAAGGACAAGGCTGTCGAAAGCCTCTCCTCGTTCATTGGCATCGACGGCACGAACACCACGCTCAACAGCGGGCGCATTCAAATCAATCTCATACCCCTCGCGCAGCGCAAGATCAGCGCTTCCGACGTCATTCGCAGGCTCCAGCCTCAGCTCGAAAAAGTCGACGGCATCTCGCTGTTCATGCAGCCTGTTCAGGATCTGACCGTGGAAGACCGCGTCAGCCGCACGGAATTCCAGTACAGTCTCGAAGACGTCGACGCCAAGGAACTCGCCTACTGGACGCCCCGTTTCATCGACAAACTCAGTTCACTTCCCGCCGTTCGCGACGTCGCCAGCGACCAGTTGAACCAGGGCCTCCTCGCTACGCTCGTCATCGATCGCGACACCGCTTCCCGCCTCGGCGTTCTTCCCGCGGATATTGACAACACGCTTTACGACGCCTTCGGGCAGCGCCAGGTCTCCACGATTTTTACGCAGCTCAACCAGTATCGCGTCGTCATGGAAGTGGATCCCCAATTCCAGCAGAATCCGGATGCTCTCAAAAACATCTATGTGAAATCTTCCGGAACGCTCCAGGCTTCGTCCGGCGCAACGGTGAACATCACCAATTCCGCGACCGCAAACATTACTTCGTCTCCAAGTCCCCAAGTTCCGCTCAGCGCGTTCACGCGTTTCGAGCCCGGCGCCACGGCCCTGGCGATCAATCATCAGGGCCAGTTTCCGGTTGTCACCATTTCCTTTAACCTTGCTCCAGGCGCCGCCCTCGGCGATGCCGTAAACGCGATCAACACGGCCAAGGCGGAATTGAATATGCCTCCCAGCATCCAGGCGACTTTTCAGGGGACAGCCGCAGCGTTCCTCAACTCGCTTGCCAATGAGCCCATCCTCATCCTTGCCGCGCTGATCACTGTCTACATCGTTCTAGGGGTGTTGTACGAAAGCTACATTCACCCTGTCACGATTCTGTCCACGCTGCCCTCCGCCGGTGTTGGAGCCATCCTGGCTTTGCTCCTTTTCCATATGGAGTTCAGTGTCATCTCTCTCATCGGGGTCATTCTTCTTATTGGTATCGTAAAGAAAAACGCGATTATGATGATCGACTTTGCGCTCGAAGCGGAACGCAAGGAAGGGAAGGCGCCGCTCGACGCCATCTACGAAGCGTGCTTGCTTCGTTTCCGGCCGATCATGATGACCACGATGGCCGCACTCCTCGGCGCCTTGCCGCTGGCCATCGGCAGCGGGGTCGGCTCGGAACTTCGCCGTCCTCTTGGAATCACCATTGTGGGCGGACTGATTCTCAGCCAGTTGCTGACGCTGTACACGACGCCCGTTGTTTATCTGGCTTTCGATTGGCTCGCTCACCGGTTTGAAGCTCCGGCAGGCAATGCCATCGAGCAGCCCGCTCACGGGGATTAGACGATGATCGCTTCCGCCAATTTTTCGGCTCCCTTTATCCGACGGCCCGTCGCGACTTCACTCATCACAATCGCCATCTTTCTCTCCGGCGTGGTGGCCTTTCGATTTCTTCCCGTTTCTCCTCTGCCCCAAGTGGATTTCCCGACCATCTCCGTGGGCGCAGGCTTGCCCGGCGCCAGTCCGGAAACCATGGCTTCCGCGGTGGCCACGCCTCTAGAGAGGCAGTTCGGCCGCATTGCAGGCGTCACGCAAATGACGTCCTCCAGCAGCCTCGGATCGACCAACATAAACCTGCAGTTCGATCTCAATCGCGACATCAACGCTGCCGCTCGCGACGTGCAAGCCAGCATTAACGCCGCTCGAAGCCAGCTCCCAGCGGATCTTCCCGGCCAACCCACCTATCGCAAGACCAATCCGGCGGATGCTCCGATTTTGATTCTTGCTCTGACCTCGGACAATATTCCGCCGGCTCAAATCTATGACGCCGCCGATTCCATCCTTGCGCAAAAGATCGCGCAGGTGGAGGGGGTCGGGCAGGTCTTCACCTGGGGAAGCTCGAGTCCCGCCGTTCGCGTGGAAGCCAACCCGTACCAACTCAATAGCTACGGTATAAGTCTCGAGACCGTTCGCGCTTCGCTGCAATCGGCCAACGCCAATCTTGCCAAGGGCGCTTTTTCCGACAAGGAGAAAACCTGGTACGTTGGCGATACGGATCAGCTTTTCAAGGCGTACGAATACCAGCCTCTCATCGTGGCCGGCCATACCGGCGCCCCCGTTCGTCTTCAGGATATCGCCGAAGTCGTCGATTCCGTCGCAGACACACGCAACCTGGGACTTTCGAGCGGAAGGCGTTCTGTGCTCCTGGCCATCTTCCGCCAGCCTGCCGCAAATATGATCGAGACCGTCGATCGCATTACCGCCATGCTGCCGTTGCTACGGGCCTCCATTTCTCCTTCGCTGCATTTGAGCGTCGCGATAGATCGCAGCACCACGATTCGAGCCTCTGTCCATGACGTCGAGGTCACGCTGGTCATCTCCATCATTCTCGTTATCCTCGTGGTCTTCGCGTTTCTGCGGAACACCTGGGCCACCATGATTCCCAGCGTCGCCGTTCCTCTTTCCCTCGTCGGCACTTTCGGCGTCATGTATCTCTGCAACTACAGTCTGGACAATCTCTCCCTGATGGCCCTCACCATCTGCACTGGCTTCGTGGTCGACGACGCCATCGTCGTCATCGAAAACATCACACGGCACATCGAGAACGGAATGCAGCCATTTGAAGCGGCGCTCAAGGGCTCCAGCGAAATCGGTTTTACGGTGCTCTCCATGAGCACCTCCCTGGTGGCCGTTTTCATTCCGATTTTGATGATGGCGGGAATCGTCGGCCGGCTCTTCCGCGAATTCGCCGTAGTCCTGAGCGTTGCGATCGCCGTCTCTCTGTTCGTCTCTCTCACCACCACACCCATGATGTGCGCGCGGTTCCTCAAGCACGAATCCGGCCGCCACAATTGGATTTACAATTTCTTCGAAAGCGCCTTTAACTGGTTTCTTCACATCTACGACGTATCTCTCAAGTGGGTTCTTCGCCGTCAGTTGCTCATCCTTGGGATGACCTTTATGACGGCGGTCGTTTGCGCTTACCTCTTTTTTCACGTCAATGCCGGATTTTTTCCCCAGCAGGACACTGGACGCTTCAGCGGCACCATTCAGGGAGACCAGGATTTGTCGTTCGCCTCCATGTCGCTGAAAATGCGGGCCTTCTCCGATATCGTGATGAAGGACCCGGCCGTGGATACGGTTACTTGCTTCGCCGGCGGCGGCGCCGGCGGCAGTACCGCCCGGATGTTTGGCCAGCTCAAGCCTTTGAATGTACGGAAACTGAGCGTCGACCAGGTCATCGCACGCCTCCGCAAATCCACCTCAAAAGTTCCTGGCGCGATGCTCTACCTCCAGGCTGTGCAAGACCTTTCTATCGGCGCCCGCGGCAGCGCCGCTCAATACCAGTACACTCTACAAGCCGACAATCTTGAAGACCTTACTCACTGGGCTCCGATTCTCCAGCAAAGATTGGCCAAGATTCCGGAACTCCGCGACGTCAATTCCGATCAGCAGATGCATGGTCTGCAAAGCTCGCTCGTGGTCGACCGCGACACCGCCAGCCGCCTCGGCGTCTCCATGCTGAATATCGATAACACGCTGAACGACGCTTTTGGGCAGCGCCAGGTCTCGACCATCTACAAAGGGCTGAATCAATACCACGTCGTGTTGGAAGTCATGCCCAGCGCACAGCAAGACCCCGCGGCACTCAAATCCATCTATGTGCCCGCCAACGCCGGCCACCTCGTGCCCCTCAGCGCCTTCGCTCACTACGAGCCCTCCAACACCGCTCTCTCCGTCAACCACCAGGGAATCTTTCCGGCCATCACGCTCTCGTTCAATCTGGCCCCCGGAGCCTCTCTCGGCCCCGCCGTTCAGCATATCGAATCAGCCACCCGCGAGATTGGCGTTCCGCCTACGGTCCACACTACTTTCCAAGGCACAGCGCAAGCCTTTCAGGACTCCCGCGCTTCGCAGCTGTTCCTCATCATCACCGCTCTCATTGCTGTCTACATCGTCCTCGGCATCCTCTATGAAAGCTTCATTCACCCCATCACCATTCTGTCCACCATTCCGTCGGCCGGCATTGGCGCCATTCTAGCGATTAAAGTGGCGGGCTCCGATCTCAACATGATTGCTCTCATCGGCATCATTCTGTTGATTGGCATCGTCAAGAAAAACGCCATTCTGATGATTGATTTTGCGGTGCAGCTCGAGCGCGAGGAAAAAATAGCACCCTTGGAGGCGATCTATAGAGCCTGTCTGTTGCGCTTCCGGCCCATCCTGATGACCACCATGGCCGCGCTCTTCGGCGCACTGCCACTTGCTCTAGGCACGGGCGTCGGCTCCGAACTTCGCCGCCCGCTGGGCATTACCATTATCGGCGGCCTCATCGTCAGCCAGATGCTCACTCTCTTCACAACGCCGATTGTCTACATCTATATGGATCGTCTGCAATCCTGGCTGCAAGGCGTCCGCAAGCACGGCCACGCCCCTGCTCCTGCCGCTGCGCAGGCAGACTAATCCGCGGCGAGTTTCGTGCACGTTATAAAATTTGTCCTGTTTTTTTGTGTAAATTTGGCGCGAGCCCCATTCCTACGAACTGCCGATCAGGTATCCCGTAAAGAAAACCAGCACTCCCCCCACTATCACCTGAAACGCTGCCTGCAAAAACGGCGTATCCATGTAGCGGTGCCGGATGTAACTAATCACCATTAGCTCGATAGCGACGACAATCACCGCCACCAGCGTGGCCACATGAAAATTAGAAATCAGAAAGGGAAGTGTGTGCCCGATGCCCCCGGCCGTCGTCATCAAGCCGGTTACAATGCCGCGCAGCCACGGCGATCCGCGGCCCGTCAGCGAGCCATCATCGGAAAGCCCTTCCGAAAACGCCATCGATATCCCCGCCCCGATGGAGGCTGCAAGTCCAACGAGAAACGCGTCCTGGCTTTTGTGAGTAGCGAACGCCGCGGCAAAAATCGGCGCCAGCGTCGAGACCGAGCCATCCATCAGTCCCGCCAGCCCCGGCTGCACCACCTGAAGCAAAAACAGCTTGCGATGCGATTCATCCTCCTGGGCTTTCGCGCTCGCCGTTAAATGTTTTTCTTCCAACTCCCCCGCGGTCTTCTCGTGTTTTCGCTCCTCATCCCCCAGCTTGTTCAACAACTCTCGCGTCGAAACATCCGTCGTGCGGCTCGCCGCGCGCGCGTAGAATCGCGCCGCCTCCATCTCCATCAACTCCGCTTGTTTCCGCGCCGTCTTCACGCCCAGCGGCCGGACCAGCCACACCGGTTTCCTCTGCAGAAAACCCTTCACGTTTTCCCGACGGATCAGCGGGATGTGATCCCCGAACCTCTGCCGGAACATGGCAAACAACCGGTCGCGGTGTCCCACCTCTTCCTGCCGCATGTCCTCGAACATCTCCGCGGTTGACGGAAAATCCTCGCGCAGCGCATCCGCAAACTCCCCGTAAATCCGGCCGTCCTCCTCTTCCGCTGCGATCGCGATCGCCAGAATCTCTTTTTCCGTCAAATCCTTGAATTTTTTCAGCATCGTGACCGTCCTCGCCTCCCAGTGAGGACAAAGAATCGCACAAACGGTGGAAAGAAGTCATCTGCGAGTAGACACAGAAGTGAGGAAGGGAAAACACGCGGGAAGCACTAGAAAAGATCCGCAGGAAACGGAAGTTATATTAGTTCGGTGGGGAAGAAAATTTGCTCAGTCTAAATCGCTAAACCAGAAATCCCTGTGTCCGGCAAAGATGCACAATCCCAAACCGGTCGCCGGCTCCGACTTTATGCTTCATCCGGTACAAATGATTCTTCACCGTTTGTTCCGACAGGCAGAATTGGTTCGCAATTTCTTTATTCGTCAGCCCTTGCGCAATCAGCGGAACAATTTGCTGCTCCCTCCGCGTCAATCCAAGCCTCGGGTGAATGCTAGCCGACTGCACCGAGGTTGCCTCCCTCTCAAAAAACCGGAACAACAAAGCGCACAAGGGCCCTGGGCATACCGCTTCTCCCGCATGCACAGCCTGCATCGCTTCCAAGACGTCCTCCGCCGAAGCGTCCCGCGGCAAATACCCTCGAATTCCCGCCCTCACATATTGCAGAAACTCCGTCTCGTCCTCTGTACTTCCCACCAGCAAAATCCGCACTGTCGGCGCCGTCAATCGCACTTGCCGGATCACGAAAATATCTTCCGTCAGGCTTCCTCGCGAGGTCAGCAGCAGAATATCCGCTTTGTCCTCGCTCAAACCCTCGACTCGAAACGGCCCCGCGCTATTCAGCCCGACAACATCGATGTCCCCTCGCTTCATCAGCATCCGCGACAACGCTTCACGCAACAGCCGGTTCTCCGCCGCAATGTACACCCGCGCCTTGTGCCCCGCTGCGTCCTTCGCCCCAACTCGTAACGCGTCCTCCGCGTGCGCTGCCTGTCCCGTTCGCTCTCCTTGCATCAGGGGTGGCTGCTGCATAGCCACTGTCGAAAAAGCGCTTCGCCGCACGGCTGTATTCATGGCGGAATTTCCTCCATCGATCTCTGCCGGCCCAACGAACTTTGCCCCTATTGGGGAGTCCCCTATTTTGGGTGGCATACCACTTCTGCAATTCGGCAGCCGCACCCTTTTCTCTCTCCCCACCCCCGGTCCCTATCTATCTCTCATCGTACCTATCTCTTAGGGCCGGACTTCGTTGGGACCATATTCCCACCTAGTCCCACATCGGTACCATTTCCTGTGCGCCACTTCACTTCGGAACTCGCTCATTAAATCCTTCTTATTCTTCTCTTTACCGATCCTTTTCCACAGCCCTCTCTTCCTTTCCCGGTACTTCCGTACTATGATTCTTGTCGCGCGTCCTACTCTCTGTCCGGTACGCTTCCTCTATAGGTTTTGTTTGGCGCAAGCCTCACACTCACTTTAGAACCGTCCCCTCAGCGAGAGGCTAGGCTTTCATGGAGACCCAGCAAAGCATTATGGGCAAGACACCCCCAACAGGTGAAGCAACCCCAAAAAAAACAGCAACCACAGAACGCCGCGGCAGTCGCCGCTGCAAAATCACCCAGCTCATGCGCATCCGCCCTTCCGATCCGGAGAAGGAACATTTCGACGATCTGCGCGGAACTCTCAGCGTCTCGCGCAGCGGCGTCTATTTCCAGACCAGCGAACCTGGCTACGAAATCGGCATGCGCCTGTTTCTGACTCTTCCTTATTCGCAGGCTCCGATGTCGCTCAACCGCGAATACCTCGCCGAAGTCGTGCGTCGAGATCCGCTCTCCACCGGCATGTTCGGCGTCGGCCTCAAAATTCTGATGGAAATGGGTGTGCAGCAGGCCGCCCCCCAGGGTTTTTCCAACTCACCCTGGTAAGCGCTTCCTTCGATTCACAGCCACTGAGGTTAAAAACAAAAAAGGCGGATGGCTTTTGGCCGTCCGCCCTTCTTGTTATTGGGGGGTGGAGAAAACTCTTGGTTAATCCTGTCCGAAGATTTGTAGCGTCTTATGCCGCAGCATTCCCAGTTGCCGGTTGAGCGGATTCTGCCTCGGCAGGAACGTCAGCACGGGCGAGCGCCGTTCCGCAAGCCGATTCATAGCGATCGTCAACCGCACGTCTCGCCTCGCAAATTTCAGCCCCGACTGCAGGGCTTCCACGGCCTCTTCCCGGCGCCCTGCTGTCGCGTACACTTCCGCAAGGTTCAAATAAAGCTGTGCCTGGTTCCTCTTCATGCGCACGGCCGTATCGCAAAGCCGTTCCGCCTCGCCCCACTTCTGTTCCGACCGCGCCAATACCACTCCCAGATACGACATGTAGTACGGATTGTTTTTGTCGAGGTCCACCGCCTTTTTCATATGCGGCAGCGCCTTGTTCGCATAATTGTCTCGCAACAACGTCAACCCGGTTTTGAATTCGCGGAACGCTTCCGTGTCCATCATGGTTCCACCTCTTTTCCCCCAGCCGCCTCAGGCTGAGTAAGGATTAGGACTCCCCGGGAAGCAGGAAACTTGCCGCGCGCCGCAACAGAAGGACACATACCGCCCGGGTGCCGGGTCTGGCTGGTTTAACCTCGAAGAGGTCACCCATACAAATGTTGCATTCACCCAGTTGGTGTTTGGTACAGCGAGGAGCAGAAGCGCGTTTATGGTTCCCATCCCAGTCCTTCTTGAACCTACGCGCACTTTTCATGAGAATCTACTGACCCGTGGGACAGTCTTGGGTCAGCCGCACTGCGGTAAGTGCGCCCGATGCAAGGACAGTATGCGAAATCCCGCAAAAACAGGACCTTTTTTATTATTCGTAAGAGTTCTGCTTCGACAGGCTCGTGGCTATCCGCAATAACTCTTTCGCGTCGCCTATTTCGTCAGCTTCTTCCAGCCTTTGCGCCAGTCTTCCCAATCCGCAAGCGTCGCTTTGCACATCTCTTTGGCCGCCTTGTGCAGCCACTTGCTCTTCTGCTTTGCCAGATCGCGTTTGATCTGGGGAATCGCCTGTGGCGACCCGAAGTGCATGTTCGCCGTCTCCCATCCCATCGAATAAAGTAGTCGCGCTTCATCCCGCTCCGCCGCTAGAGATACCAGCTCGATTCTCGAGCAATCTGGCGCCAGCCGCCGTATCACCCACTTGCCATAGAAGCGAACGAATGGATCGGGCACGCGCACACATTTGGAAATAAGCTTCGGTCCATATACCACGCCTGACGATGCCTTGTCGTACCAAACCGACGCGGAAGGCCGCATCGCCTTGGCTTCGCGCGCGATGAATGCCCCTCCAGCCGAGGAAATCGCCAGGATCCGCGGATGCCCCAAACTCCCGAGCCCCGCGATTCGCTTCCTCAACTGATACACGCTCTTCGGCGGCAGCGATTCTTCCAGCAATCTTCTCACTTCTTCCGGCGCTTTCGTCGTGAACGGCGGCAAGTGCGTCAGCTTGTCCCAGAAATGGACAGGGTCGCGCAGTTTGCTCAGTGCCATCAGCCGCAGCCACTGGTGATCCTCCGCCAGAATGAACGGTTTCCCTCCCGCCGCCAGCGCGTCTCGGTAGCCCTCCTCGATCGCCTCCGACGCTTCGCGCCGTGGCATGCGGAGGTGCTCGCCCAGAATCGCCAAATACGCGCTCGTCGTAACCCGCACCAGATCGATGGCGTAAGACGCCGGATAAACCTCATCTAGATCGTTCACTCCCCAGATCAACCGCCCTTCCAAATCCCTCCAGGTCCCAAAATTCTCGATGTGCAAATCGCCCACCGCAAGAACTCTAGGTGCTTTCGCGAGTTCGCTACACACTTCCGGCCATAGCTGCAGCCACCTGTAAAAAGTAGCGCGGAAATACGGAAACGCCGCCTCCGCCATGTATTGATGTTTCAGACGAAGGTCCTGCTTGATGATGGGAAGCTGCCCACCCAGCCACTTCTCAAATTCCAAGGTTGCTTCAATGATTACTTGCTTCATCCGGAGTTCACACCCGCGCGTGTTCTGCGCGAGACGTCCCGCGCACACGCGACTCATAAATCGGGAAGCGCCCCGCAAACTCCGCAACCTGCTTCCGTACACGCTGTTCGATTTCCGCGTTCCCGAGATTCAACAAAATCTCCCCAATCCAGCCGCCGATCTGGTCCATCTCCGCTTCGCGCATCCCGCGCGTGGTCACCGAAGGGCTGCCCAGTCGGATTCCGCCGCCCTTCATTGGGGGCAGGGGATCGAACGGTATCGAATTCTTGTTTACAGTAATTCCCGCGCGATCCAAAGCCTTTTCCGCGTCGCTTCCGGTAATCCCGCGCGAGTGCACTTCAATCAAAAAAACGTGATTGTCCGTCCCGCCCGAAACAATTCGGAACCCGCGCTTTTCAATCGCCGCGGCCAAAGCCTTTGCGTTGGCAACCACCTGTTTCTGGTACTCCTTAAAGCTCGGCTCCATCGCTTCCTTCAAGCACACGGCCTTCGCCGCAATCGTGTGCACCAGCGGCCCGCCTTGCGTCCCAGGGAACGTCAGCTTGTCCAACTCTTTCGCGAACGCCGCCTTGCACAAAACCAATCCGCCCCGCGGCCCGCGCAAAGTCTTGTGCGTTGTCGTCGACACAATGTCCGCATGCGGCACCGGGCTTGGATGCACCCCCGCCGCCACCAACCCGGCGATGTGCGCCATATCCACAAAAAACAAAGCCCCAACGGACTTGGCAGCTTTCGCGATTCGCTCGAAATCGATAATCCGCGAATAGGCGCTCGCGCCCGCTACAATCATCTTCGGCTTGTGTTCCAACGCCAGCCTGTCGATTTCGTCGTAATCGATCCTCTCATCCTCTTTCTTCACCCCATACGCAATGAACTTGTACATCCGCCCCGAAAAATTCAAGGGATGTCCGTGCGTCAAATGCCCGCCATGCGAAAGATTCATGCCCAGCACCACGTCATCCTTCTGCAACGTGGACATGTACACCGCCACATTCGCCGAAGTCCCTGAATGCGCCTGCACATTGGCGTGCTCCGCACCAAAGAGTTCTTTCGCGCGATCAATCGCCAACTGCTCCACTTTATCCGCGTACTCGCATCCCCCGTAATACCGCTTCCCCGGATACCCCTCCGCATACTTGTTCGTAAAAATCGATCCCATCGCCTCCAGAACCGCTTCCGAGACGAGGTTCTCCGACGGAATCAGCTCCAACCCGGTGGCTTGCCGCTGCGCCTCTTGCAGTAGCAACTCCGCAATCGCCGGGTCCACCGCCTCCAGCGGCCTCTGCATCCGTTCATTCGCTTGTGTAGTCATCGCCGTTTTCCCATCCATTCCGTTCGTCTGAGTCAGTTCACTACGATGCGTTCCTCTCACTTCGTTCCAGCAGCGCACCATCTTACCGCGCCGCACCCTTTCTGCGAAGCGCCCCTCTTCGTCAATATCCCCGCCGAATAAACGCAAGAAATAAGAAGGACTTCAACCTGCGACTTTTTCTCTGCCTCCCAGGAGAACAAAACTAACTCCGACACGTGGCTTCAGGCAAAAGGTTTTGCTTTGGAGGAAACGCGGATATAGTCTCCTGACCTGTTCACCAAATCTTGAGGAGTGTTCCGCCAATGAATTCTGTTCGCCGCGCCGCCATTTGCTTGTTTGTTAGCTGCTCGCTGACTGCGGCTGCTTCGCTCGCCCAGCAGGACTCGGCCGAGCTGCAACGGAAGGTCGACCAGGTTTTTGCGGCCTACGACAAGCCCGACTCACCGGGTTGCGCGCTGGGCGTGGTGCGCGATGGCGCGTTCATCTACAAAAAGGGTTATGGCACGGCCAGCCTCGAGCTCGGCGTGCCTGTCACGCCTCAGTCTGTTTTTTATATGGGCAGCGTCTCGAAGCAATTTACCGCTGCAAGCGTTGTGCTCGCTGCGGAGCAGGGTTTTCTTTCGCTCGACGACGACATCCGCAAATACGTTCCCGAGATTCCTTCTTACGGAAAGATCATCACGCTGCGCGAAATGCTGCATCACACCAGCGGATTTCGCGACGTGCTTGGCTTGCTCCTGCTCGCCGGGCGCAATTTCGAGGACATCCATCCCACAGCCGAACTCCTCGACCTGCTCTCCCGCCAAAAAGCCCTCAACTATCAGCCCGGGGAAGAATTCCTCTACAGCAATACCAACTATTTTCTGATGAGCGTGGTCATCCACCGGGCCACTGGCAAAACGCTTACGCAATTCGCCGACGAAAATATCTTCAAGCCGCTCGGAATGACGCACACGCGCTTCTACGAAGACCACACCGTGGTCGTCCCCGGCCGCATTCCCGCTTACGAGCCGCTTCCTGGCGGCGGCTTCCGCATTGACTGGTCCACCAATTTCGACAAAGTCGGCGACGGCGGTCTGCTCAGCAGCGTCGACGATCTGCTTCTGTGGGACCGCAATTTCTACGACAACAAACTCGGCAAAGGCACGTTGCTGAAAGAGATGCAGACGCAGGGCGTGCTCAACAATGGAAAGCAGATCGAATACGCGCTCGGCCTCTTCATCAGCAAATATCGCGGCCTGCCCATTGTCGAGCACGGCGGCGCGCTCTTCGGCTATCGCACCGAGCTTCTGCGTTTCCCGCAACAAAAATTTTCTGTGATCACGCTGTGCAATCTCGGGACGAGCAGTCCCCGGGGGCTAGCCAATCAAGTGGCGGACCTTTATCTCGAATCGCAGCTTGCGCCCAACCGTCCTGAAAGCGCGGGCACACAAATCGATCCGCAGCCCTTTATCGGCCAGTACCGAAACGCGGAATCACACTCTGTGCTGGATCTTTCCACGGTCGAGGGCGATTTGTCGGTCTACGGCCTGCACCTTAAACCTCTCGATGCCACGCATTTCACCGCTTCCGAAGGGCTGGATATAAAGTTTGAAACTCATGAAGGCAAGCCGACGCGCTTCACGCTTGCGATTGCGGAGAGCGCTGCACAGGTGTACGAAAAATATCAGGCTATCAAGCCTTCCGCGGATGACCTTGCGCAATATGCAGGCGAGTACAAGAGCAGCGAACTTCAAGCCACCTATCGCTTCGCCATCAAGGACGGGAAGCTCACCCTGGCCACCAACTGGCAGGAGCCTGCCACGCTCGAGCCAAGCGTTCGCGATGAATTCCAGGGGCCATTTGGCACCGCTATCGCTTTCCGCCGCGACGCCAGCGGCCACGTCACCGGCTGCGAGCTGTTCGCAGGCCGCGTCCGAAACATCGCCTTTACGAAAACCAGCACAGCCAAATCACCGGCAAAGAAATAATCGCGTTCGCACTGAATCGTTAGAAAGCAGGATGGCGTGAGCCCGACTTGCGCGCTCGAGGCCCGCCCATTTACGAGCGAAGAATCAGAAAGATTCTCTGGCACTGAACGCTGCCCGAAGGACTCACGCCCTGCCGTCCGTTACTCGAACCGCTGGCCAGTGGCCGTTGCGCAGCCGCTCACGAGGAGATTGCCCGCAGGATCGAAGAACTGGACGGAGGCTTCCGTAGTCGCGAATTGGTCCGGATCGTCTCCGATCACGATCGTCTGACGTATGATCTGCGTTTTCGCCAGCACGCCGTTTACAGTCACGAACGCGAGAGAGTCCGCGCTGTACGTGTGCCGGCCAGTGTGGCTCCAAACGCCGTGCCCCGGCCCACGAAACGCCGGATAAAACATCGGGTTGTCCGTCGTCTCCGTCATCGTTCCCCCCGCGTTAAATGTCAGCAACGATTTAAACGGAGGCGCAACGGCCGGCCCGCTGGGACACGCTTGCTGGGTCACGGTGACCACCCAGGTCCCCCTGAGCGCCTGCCCGTCGCGATCCCAGTCATCGGAGTGCGCGGCTGCGCCTCTCCTGACAGTCAGGAGCATCGCTGCTCCCACTGCCAGCACTGCAACAGCTTTCCAGTACGTTGATTTCATGGCATTTCTCCTCGTGTAGCGCCGCTCCCCCGACTTCTATCCGGAGCGTGCTGCGCATATACTCGTTCCCACGCGCGAGGAAAGTCTTTAGAATGGCCCTGAAGCTTTCTGAAAGTTTCTGAAGTCTCCACAACGAAACGCATGAGCGCCACAGAACCCCACATCTTCGAGTTCGGCGACTTCCGCGTGGACTCCCGCCAACGCGTCCTGCTCCGCAAAGACGAACCTGTTTTGCTCACTCCAAAGGTGTTCGACACGCTGCTCTATCTGGTGGAAAACAGGGGAAAGGTCGTCGAGAAGGACGACTTGATGCGCGCCATCTGGCCCGACACGGTGGTCGAAGAAAACAATCTCAATCAGAACATCTCGACGCTGCGCCGCGTGCTGGGAGAAAACCGCGGCGAGAATCGCTTTATCGCCACGGTTCCCGGCAAAGGCTACCGCTTCCTCGCATCCGTCGAACTCGCGAGGGCGGCTCCAGCCGAATTTCCCTCGCGCGTCACGCTCGCCGTCTTACCTTTCGAAAATCTTAGCGCCGACCCCGAGCGCGAATATCTCGCGGACGGCCTAACCGAAGAAACCATCGCGACGCTCGGGCAAGTCGATCCGGAGCATCTCAGCGTGATTGGCCGAACGTCGGTGATGGCTTACAAGCACACCACGAAATCACTGGCCGAAATCGGGCGCGAGCTTGCAGCGGCGTATCTCATTGAGAGCTCCGTTCGCGCCGAAGGGGGGCGGCTGCGTATAACCTCCAAACTTATTCGCGTCAGCGATCAAGTCCAGATTTGGTCTGCCTCTTACGACAGCGAGCCGAACAGCATGCTCGCCTTCCAGCGAGAACTGAGCGCCGCCATCGCGGAGCAGGTTCACTTGAGGCTCTCTCCTGATCGTCTCAGCGCACTTGCGAAGCGTCACTCCCGCAACGCCGAAGCCTACGACCTCTATCTTCGAGGGCGCCACTTCTGGAACCAGCTCACGCCAGCCGCTACTCGCCGGGCTATCGAATATTTCGCTCGCGCCGCCGAGATCGATCCGAATTACGCGCTGGCCTGGTCAGGTCTCGCGGACTCCTATGCCGCTGGTCCAATCAACGGTGACGCGCCGCCACTGGCAGTGTGGCCGCGCGCGAAAGAAGCCGCCGCCAACGCGATCAAAGCCGAACCGGAACTTGCCGAAGTGCAAACGTCGCTGGGATTTCTGAAGTTCTGGCTGGAATGGGATTGGCAGGGCGCCGAAGCCGCCTTCCGCCACGCGGTTTCGCTCGACCCAAGTTATCCCCTGCCACACCGCATGCTCGGCATACTGCTGTCGCACATGGGCAGGGCGGAAGAGGCTCGTCCGGCCATTCGCCGCGCGCGCGAACTGGATCCGCTGCTCGCTGTGCATCAGGCGCTGTCGTCGCAAGTTGCGTTTTCGGGGCGCGACTATTCGGAGGCGGTGCAATTCGCGCGGCAAGCGATCGTCGTCGATCCTGAATTTTGGGTTGGGCATCTTCAGCTGGCGCAAGCGCTCGAGCAGCTTGGCAAGAATGAGCAGGCTCTCGAAGCGCTCTCCCTCGCGGGACGCTTCTCTGGCGGCAACAGCAAAGTACTGGCGCTGCGCGGTTATATTTTTGCGAAGATGGGCCGCTCCGCCGAGGCTCGCGAAGTGCTGCGCACTTTGGTGGCTGTCGGGCGCGAGCGGTACGTTCCGCCCTACGCGATGGCGCTTGTCCATGCGGGATTTCGCGAAGCGGATGATTCGTTTGAGTGGCTCGAACGGTCTCTCGACCTTCACGATGTTCACCTGATATTCCTTCCCGTCGATCCCAAATGGGACGCCTTTCGCGCTGATTCCCGTTTTTCCGCGCTGCTCCATCGAGCGGGCTTACCGATTCCCGCGACACCTGGCATTCGCACAACGCACTCGCAGGGAATGGTATAGTGGCCGCGATTCCAGCGGATCCCCAGGAGGCTCACCCGCATGCCTGTCCTGAACGAACATAACATCAAAGAGAAAAAAATGGAGCGATGGCGAAAAGTTGAACGCGCCTTGCATTTCTGCTTCGCACTCGCCGTTGTTGCCACTCTTTGGTGCGGACCGCTCGTCCCGAAACTTTTCGCGCAAGATCAGAATCCGCTAGCCAACGATCCGAAGGCCGCAAAACTTGGCGAATTCCAATTTCGATCCAACTGCGCGTTCTGCCACGGACTTGGTGCGCGGGGAGGCGGCCGCGGACCGGATTTGACGCGCGCGCAAAAACGCCACGGGAATTCCGACTCCGAACTTTTTCGCACCATCAATGAAGGTGTTCCCGGCACGGCGATGCCTCCGAATGGCGCGACGCAACAGGGCGTCGGGATGACCGACACGGAGATCTGGCAAGTCATCGCGTATATCCGCAGCGTGCAAGTCAAAGCTCCGGCGCAAGCGCCCGGCGACGCCGCGCACGGAAAAGCGCTCTTTTTCGGCGACGCGGTTTGTTATACCTGCCACATGGTGGCAGGGAAAGGAGGCCGGCTCGGGCCCGACCTCACCGCGACGGGCTCAGCTCGCGCCGCGGATTACCTAGTCGATTCGGTGCGAAATCCGAGCCGACGGCTGGCGCAGGGAATTTCTGAGGCGATGAAGGAATTTTCTCAAGAATATGAAACCGTCAAAGTCGAGACTGCCGACGGGCACAAATTCGTGGGGGTTGTTTTGAACGAAGATCATTTCACTTTGCAGATGATGGATTTGCGCGAGCAGGTTCATCTCTTCGAAAAAGACAAACTGCGCTCGTACGAAAAATCTCGAGAATCGCTGATGCCCGCGTACGATCAAAAACTCTTGAGCGACAAAGACCTGCAGGACATCATCGCTTTTCTGCTCAGCGTAGGTGCGCAATGAAAATGACCTTCAGCATGTGCTCACGAAGGGCCTCGGCGGTGCTTCTGTTTGCCGCAGGCCTTCTTGCGTCTATCGCGCAAGCCCAGGTCTCTCCGCAGCGGCTTTTGGATTCCGCGAAGGAGCCGCAGAACTGGCTGATGTATTCCGGGGATTATGCGGGGCATCGTTTCAGCACGCTGGAGCAGATCAATACGTCGAACGCGAGCGCGCTGGTTCCCAAGTGGGCTTACCAAACCATGGCCGGCGGAAAATTTGAAACCACGCCGCTGGTTGTCGACGGGATTCTTTACGCTACGGGGCAGGATGATCGCGCGTTCGCGCTCGACGCAAAGTCGGGGCGGCCGATCTGGCAGTACCAACGGGCGCTTCCAGCGGACATTCGGCCCTGTTGCGGACGCGTTAATCGCGGGCTCGCTATTCTTGGCGACAAGGTTTTCCTTGGCACGCTCGATACACACGTCATCGCGCTCGATTCGAAGACCGGCAATGTGATTTGGGATGTGAGCGCATTTGATTATCGCAAGGGGTACAGCATCACGCTTGCGCCGCTGGCGATCAAAAATCTGGTGATCGTCGGCGTCTCCGGCGGCGAGTACGGCATTCGCGGCTTCATTGACGCGTACGACGCCGCGACTGGTGAACGCAAATGGCGATTCTACACCGTACCCGGTCCTGGCGAGCCGGGCCATGAAACGTGGGAAGGAGACTCCTGGAAAATTGGCGGCGCGCCCGCGTGGATTACGGGCTCTTACGATCCGGCGACGAACACCACTTTTTGGACGACCGGAAATCCTTCTCCCAGCAATCGCGGGGAAGGCCGCGCCGGCGACAATCTTTACAGCAACTCGTTGCTCGCGCTCGATCCCGACACGGGCAAGCTGAAATGGTATTTTCAATTTACGAAGCACGACGAGCACGATTGGGATGCCACGCAAGTTCCGGTGATGATCGATCAAGATGAAAAACATCTCATCGCGCAAGCCAATCGCAATGGCTATTTTTACGTGATCGACCGCACTACCGGAAAACTCGTTTTTTCGAATCCTTATGCTAAAACCACCTGGAGCAATTCCAAAGACCCCGAAGGCCGTCCGAGTTCGCTGAAAGAAGCTTCGCCTACACCGGAGGGCAGCCGCGTTTGTCCTGGCGCTGCCGGCGCGACGAACTGGATGTCGCCCACCTACGATCCACAAACAAAACTCTTCTACGTCACCGCGCGCGAGCAGTGCGACATTTTCAGCACCGCGCCGCAGCCATATGAAGAGGGGCACGCTTATTACGGAAGCGCGTACTTTCCGAACGACGACACGGCTCCATTCTGGGGAGCATTGCGCGCGATTGATCCGGACACGGGAAAAATCAAGTGGGAGTGGAAGCATCCATCGCCGACCTGGTCCGGAGTACTCTCGACGGCGGGCGGCCTGGTCTTTACCGGTGACGCTGAGGGAAACTTCATCGCGCTCGATGCCGCGAGCGGCAAGGGTCTCTGGCATTTTCAGTGCGGTGCTTCGGTCTATTCGTCGCCAATGTCGTTTGCCGTCGACGGCAAACAGTATGTGGCTGTCGCCGCCGGCTCCGCGCTCTTCACTTTTGCGCTGCCGTAGCGTTGTGTGAATTCCGAAACGCGAAATACGAGGAAAGGCGCTGCCATCAGCCGAGGAGTGACCCATGAAATGGCTAAAGGAATCACGCAGGCAATTTCTAAAGACCGCGGGGCTTGCAAGTGGGGCGCTTTTGATTTCGTCAAGGAACGGTCTAGCGCAAACGGAAGCCTCGGCAGAATGGACCGCTCTCGACATCGCACAAACTGATTCCGGAGCCGCGGACTACACGCTGCACATCAAGAATTCTCCGATTGAGATTGCGCCGAAGCGAATCATCTCCGCGACTACATATAACGGACAGTTTCCCGGACCGTTGCTTCGCTTCAAAGAGGGTCAACAAGTCATCATCGACATTTACAACGAGACCGATACTCCCGAACAATTGCACTGGCACGGTCAGCAAGTTCCCGTCGATGTGGATGGAGCCGCGGAAGAAGGGACTCCGTACATTCCGGCGCACGGGAAGCGGCGCATCCAATTCACCCCAAGGCCATCCGGTCTGCGCTTCTATCACACGCACAATCGCGCGGGCGCAAATCTCGCCGCCGGGCAATATAGCGGCGAAGTTGGGCCTGTTTATATCGAGCCACGCGAAAATCCCGGCAAATACGATCGCGAAGTGTTTCTGACGTTGAAAGAATTTGAGCCAAGCTTCAGCCGAGGGGGCGACATGGCACAGGATTTTCTATCGCCAGCTGCGCCCGACAAGGCTTTGCAAGAAACGGGCGAAACCGCGATGAAGGCGTCGCTTGCCAAAGGCATGCCGCACGGCTATGAGGTTGGCTATCGCTCGTTCACCATCAACGGCCGCATGCTTGGTCACGGCGAGCCCATTCGCGTGAAACAGGGACAGCGCATCTTGTTTCATATCCTCAACGGGAGCGCGACGGAGATTCGCAGCCTCGCTTTGCCGGGCCACTCGTTCCAGGTAGTGGCGCTCGATGGAAACCCCGTTCCAAATTCCACAAAAGTTCCGGTGCTGTGGTTCGGCACCGCGGAACGCATCTCCGCAATCGTGGAAATGAATCATCCGGGCGTGTGGATCCTGGGCGATCTCGATAACGATGATCGTCCGCATGGGATGGGCATTGTTGTGGAATACGCCGGCAGTCAAGGGAAAGCGCAATGGATTGCGCCGCCGCCGTTCCGGTGGAGCTACATGCGCTTTGCGAAACCGGGTGCGACGGCTCCAGCGCCGGACGAAACATTTGAAATGGCGTTTGCAAAAGAAAATGCGGCGGATGAAGGATTCAATCGGTGGACCATCAACGGCGTTTCGTACCCGATGACCGGTGAGATGACGCCCGCGTCATTTCATCTCACACAGGGCAAGCGCTATCGCATTCGAATGCGCAACGCGAGCGACGACATTCATCCAGTTCATCTGCATCGCCACAGTTTTGAAATTGCGAGCATCGCGGGAAAGCCGACTGGAGGCATCTTCAAAGATGTCTTGATGCTCGGTGGTTATCAGGAAGCCGAAGTGGATTTCGTCGCCGACAATCCTGGCATGACCCTCTTCCACTGCCACCAGCAACTGCACATGGATTTCGGGTTTATGACTCTGTTCGATTACATCTAGCGCGGGACGATTCCCGTTTTTAATTATGGAGTTTTCGGCTGCAAGGCTTCCAATCGCGCCCTTGCATCGGCCATAGCGGGAGCCAATTGCAACGCGGCCGCATACGCTCTTGCCGCTTGCTGGCTGTTGCCTTTACTTTCTAGCGCTCGCCCGAGCCAGTAGAGCGCAAGGGGCGACGGTGCAATCTGAGCGGCCTTGGCAAAATCCGCGATGGCGGCGTCCACATGCATGGTTTGCATTTCGGCCGTGCCGCGGCCAATGTAGCTGTTCTGTTCGGTGGGGTCGATGGCGATGGCCGCGCTCAACTCCTGCACGGCTTCGGTGTACTTGCTTTCGCTCAAATAGAGAATTCCCAGATTGTTGTGGGACTGCACGATCTCCGACTGGTCGCTGGAGAGAGCCAGCGCCGAGCGATATTCGTGTTCGGCATCGTTGAGCTGGCTATGTTTTTGCAGAAGGACAGCGAGATTGTAATGCGGAGAGGCCAGATCAGGGCTCAGCCGAACCGCCGCCTCAAAGTGGGGTGCGGCTAGATCGGGCTCGCCGCGCTCCATCAGCTCCACTCCGAAATCATTTTCCGCGAAGCCGTTGTTCTTGGTCACTTCGAGTGTGTGGCCGAAGAGGGCGTAGCTGTCGTGCCAGTAGCTGATTTGTTTGATCGTCACCGCCGCGTAGGGTGCGAGCGCGAGCAGAAAAAGCGCGATGGCAATTTCTTTCTGCCAGTGTTTTTCCGCGGCGATATCGGCAATCAGCCAGACGGCGGCAACGAGCAGGCCCATCATCGGTATATGCATGAAGCGGTCGGCCATTCCCTGGCGGCCCGTTTGGATGAAGCCGATCATGGGCAGCATCGTTCCGAGATACCAAAGCCAGCCCATGAGCAGGTACTTGCGTTCGCGGAAGCGCAAAGCAGCGGCGGTGACAGCAACCAATGCGAGGCCCGCGAGGGCAACGGTCGTCCATGCCAGTGTGTTTTCGGGATGCGGATAGTAGGGCGCGAGGCCGACGGGCCACACTGCTTTTCCGAGATACGCGAGGTAGGAAAAAATCGCGTTTTTGAAGCGCCAGGCGAACGGCATGGAAGCCGTGAGCGCGTGTTCGCGAGAATGCACGTAAACGGTGACGGCGCCTCCGGCGGCGGCCATGACGAAGAGCGGAAGTTTTTCGAGAACGAGCGAGCGAAGCACGGGGAAGAATTTGCGCGCATTGCCGCTTGCGTCCGTTCCGGGCAAGCGACCGAGCGGCCAGTAATCGAGCAGCAGCAACGCGAACGGGAAGGGAATGACCATCACTTTGGCTGTGATTCCCAAGCCAAAGAACAAAACGACCCACAAATAACGCCCGACGCCCGGCTTCTTGGTGTACCAGCCATAGGCGCCGATGGCGAGCAGAAAAAACAAAACGCAGAGGACGGATTTTCGTTCGGAAATCCATGCAACCGCCTCGACATTCAGAGGCTGCACCGCAAAAATCGCGGCAACCGCGGCGCTACGAAGGGCGCGGCCCGTGGCGCTTTCTATCAAAAGGAAAAGCAAAACGACGGCGAGCACATGCAGCAGAACACTGGTGAGGTGATGACCGGCAGGATTCCGACCATAGAGTTCCACGTCGGCCATGTGCGAAAACCATGTCAGTGGATGCCAGTTCGAGGAAGGATAGCTCGAGCCGAGAGCCCAGCGAATGTCCGGCCAGTTTAGTCCACCAAGGACGTGAGGATTGCGCGTGACGTACTCTGGATCATCGAGGTTTACAAAGCCATTGCGCATCGCGGAGGCGTAGACCGCTGCGGTTCCCGCCGCGAGCAGCAGAGCGAGAATGGCGACGAGGCGGCGGTTCCCCACGGCATGCGGGCTACTGGAATCGATCGAACTGGGCGCTCCTTGCACACCGGTCGCGCTGGCCGAGGTGGGGTCGGCTAGCTGGACTTCGCTCGATGATGAAACAGAATGCACGGCCAGATTAGCGTATCAAAATTCGGCGATGGGAAAAGGCGGCTGCGCGGGGCGTCAACATCATTAGTTACCTGTCGAAACATGGAAGCGAGCTTTGCAGAGTGCCGCGACCCCGGACTCAGTACAATCAAAAAACACACCGTGGCCATCGACACGCAAGCTCAGGAGCAGCTTCAGCGGCACCGCCGCGTTTGGGAGCAAAAACCCATCTTGCGGCGCGTTTATCGCGAGGAATTTTTTGCGCGGCTGCTCGCTGCTCGAAAACCTGGCGGCGTCTCGCTGGAAGTCGGTGCAGGGCCGGGTTTTTTCAAGCAGTTTGCGCCGGAGGTGGTCTCCACGGATTTGATTTGGTGCCCGTGGCTGGATGCCGTCGCTGATGCTCAGAGGCTTCCGTTCCGCGCTGAAGGCATTTCCAATGTGTTCGGACTGGACATGCTCCATCACCTTGCCACGCCGATGAATTTTCTTGGCGAAGTCTCGCGGGTCCTCGCACCGGGCGGGCGGCTCATTCTTATCGAACCGTGGATCACGCCATTTTCGTACTTTATCTTTCGGTTTCTGCACCAGGAGAGGTGCGATCTTTCGGAGACTCCGTGGCGGCGAAATGAAAATAAGATAGCGCCTGAAAAAATGGCTTTCGATGGCAACCAGGCAATTCCGTACCTGCTCTTCGGGCCGGGTCATCGCGCGGAGACTCTAAATACGTTGCCCGGTCTCAAGCTCGTGACGCTCGATCGGTTTTGCCTTTTCGCCTACCTTCTGAGCGGCGGATTCAAGCCGATGAATCTTCTACCGGAATTTTTGTATCCCGCGGTTTCGAGCTTTGAGCGCATGACTTCGCCGCTGTGGCGAAGGATTGCCGCCTTGAGGGTTTTGCTCGTACTGGAAAAGAGCGCTTAGCCTGTGACGAAGCTTACGGACCACGAGGATTTCGCCGGAGCTCAGTTCCGCGCATGAGCAATAAATCGTCCTCGAACATATTCACGCGCGTCTACAATCTGGCGCGCTCAGCCGGGCTGCTCGATATTTCGTTGTTCAAGAGACTGTTTCTGTTTTCCTATTTTCGTTACAAGCGCTGGTATGAAGATCCGTTCTGGGCGCTGGCGAAGCGTAGCCCTGAACTCTTCTCAGGCGGCGACATTCTGGATATCGGCGCGAACATCGGCTACACCGCTTGCGTTTTTGCGACCGCGCGGAAGCCGCCCGCGAAAATCCATGCGTTCGAGCCCGATGCAGCAAGTTTTGCCACACTTGGAGAAATTGTCAGGCGCAAAAAGCTTGACGACGCGGTGGAACTCCTCAACATGGCTGTTGGCAGCGCGGATGGTTCACTGGAGTTTTGGCACAACGAAGAGCATTCCGCCGATCATCGCGTGGTGACAGCAGAATTCAAGAGTTCGCGGCCTGTCGACGAGAAAATAACCACGGTCGCCGTAACCAGTGTGGATAGTTTTGTTGCGGCTCGCCAATTGCGAAATGTCGCGTTCATCAAGATTGATGTGCAGGGATACGAGCTTGCCGTTTGCGAAGGCATGCGCAAAACGCTGGAAAAATTCCCGGCAGCGGCAATTGCGTTTGAGTACGCCCCGCAGGGAATGCGAGAGCTTGGCTTCGAGCCGTCAGAGTTGCTCGAGTTTTTCCGCTCGAGAGGCTATCAACTACACATTTTGACGCGCGCAGCCACAACACCGGTTGCGGATGATCGCGCGATCGATCAAGCTATCCAGCGGACGGGCTATGTCGACCTGCTTTGTTCCAAGAAAGTGCTTAGCTAGAGGGTCCGGCCGGGGTTCCTGAACGTGGCGATCTTTTCTTTCGGATTCCCATCTTGATGCGCACGAGGCCAACCCACGTCATTTTCAGAAGCTGAAGTCCATGACGGAAGCGCTGAATGTTCGTTTCGCCATACGTGCGCGCTAAATAGCGCACGGGAACATCGACAATTTCGAGTCCCAGCTCGGCGGCGGGGAAGAGCAACTCGAAATCGCCGAAGGGATCGAATTCGCCAAAATCTTTTCGCCAGGCGACCATGCGCTCGTAGTCATGGCGCGTGACGAGCTTTGTGCCGCACAACGAATCGCCTAATCGAACGTCCAGAACCGCGCTCAGAATCTTCGCGAAAAAAATGTTGCCCATGCGGTTCAAGAAGCGCATGGCGGCGCCTTCCATGGGGTAGACGAGACGCGAGCCGTTGATGAAATCGCCGTGGCCCTGGTCGTAGGCGTAGGCGAAACGCGAGAGCATCTCCGGCGGCATGGTCAAATCGGCGTCGAGAATCACAAGCAAATCTTCTCGGGCGTGGGAGAAGCCAAGCCGCACCGCGTCGGCTTTGCCTTTGCCGGGTTGCTGCACGGCTAGAATGCGAAACTGGTCGCGATAGACGGTCGAAACACGCAGAATTTCTTCCCACGTTCCGTCGGTCGAGTGGCCTTCGACAAAAATAATTTCGGCTTCGCGACCCAAATCCGGAAAGCGTTTGAGCGCATTCTCGATATTGCCTCGTTCGTTGCGTGCGGGAATGACGCAGGAGAGGCCCTGTTGTGACGATGGCACGAGCGGCCGCAGCACCACCACGGACGTCAGGCTCAGCCATCGCGCTAGCGGAACCAGGGGCATCACGCGGTTGATCGCTGTGCCGAGTCCCAACATTTTCCAGGGGCAATATACCGCCTGGCGCTGCCTCACGATCTCGAAACCTGCAACCTTTGCGATGTTTTCGAGGTCGACGCGCGTCACAAATGTGCTGGGAAGGTCGCCCTTGCGGATTCCCAGGCGGTTCGTGAGGTAGTAGGCCCAGCGCAAATACGGGTTGTAGAGCACAACCACGAGCCGCGACGTGCGCGCCAGCTTCGCTTTTAGTTGCAGCAAGAGAGCTTGGATATCGAAATCGTGATTGAACGTGCCGTTGATTAGGACCGCGGTGCGCTTGTCCAGCTCATGGGTCAGGTCGGGAAACAAATCGTCTTTGCCAACAGTTTCTTTGCGCGGGGCGTCGACCGCGGCGAGCAGCCCACCTTTGTCATCGTCGCGGGGCAGCCATTGGATGACGCGGTTGTAATAGCGCGTCAGCGAAGAAATTTCGGCGGCAAGAAATCCGTTAACATACCCGCGCCAGCCTGAAAGGTGGTTCTCGGCAGCTTCTTGCGGTTTCTTCTCGATGCTCTCCGCGGCCGTTTCTGGTTCTATCTCTGTCAACTGCTCCATGCAAACTTTGTACCATGTTTCCCGTTGGGCGGAGGTTTGATCGCTCCCTCCAGCATCGTGCGAGTAATCGTTCGACGATGAAAAAGGGAAGCGCAGGGCTTGGCGAATCGCAACGTGATTGAAACTGCGACGGACACGGCAGCTTCCGCCGCGAACCCAGCTTCGTTGACACCCTGCGAGGTGTCCGTTACGCTTTTGAGTTTACTTAGCTCAATTTATTGCTCTCAGGGGAACGGACGACACCGCCACATGGCTGAAGAAAAACTCCCAACACGCGCACAGGATTTTTCCGAGTGGTACAACCAGCTGGTTTTGAAAGCGCAGCTTGCCGACTACGCACCGGTGCGCGGATGCATGATCGTGCGGCCGTACGGGTGGGCGCTGTGGGAGAACATGCAGCAGGCGCTGGACCGGCGGTTCAAGGCCACTGGGCACCAAAACGTGGCGTTTCCGCTGCTGATTCCTCGAAGCTTCATCGATAAGGAGAAGCACCACGTCGAAGGATTTTCGCCAGAGCTGGCGGTAGTGACGATAGGCGGCGGCGAAAAATTAGCGGAGCCGCTGGTGATCCGTCCGACCTCGGAGACGATCATCGGGCACATGTGGTCGAAGTGGATTCAGTCGTATCGCGACTTGCCGCTTTTGATGAACCAGTGGAACAGCGTAGTGCGTTGGGAATTGCGGACGAAGCTTTTTCTGCGGACGCTTGAGTTTTATTGGCAGGAGGGCCACACCGCGCACGCCACGCGCGAAGAAGCAGAAATCGAAACGCGGCAGATGCTCGACATCTACACGGATTTCGCCGTGAACGATGCGGCAATTCCTGTGATTCCGGGAAAAAAATCGGATGCGGAGAAGTTCGCGGGCGCCGACGTCACCTACTCGATTGAAGGAATGATGGGCGACGGAAAAGCGCTGCAGTCAGGGACTTCGCATTTCCTGGGGCAAAACTTTGCGCAGGCGTTTGAAGTGAAATACCTCGACCAGGGAGGACAACTTCAGCATTGCTGGACGACGTCGTGGGGGCTTTCGACGCGCGTGATCGGCGCGATCATCATGGTGCACGGAGATGATCAAGGACTGGTATTGCCTCCGAAGCTCGCGCCCTATCAAGTAGTGATCGTCCCGATTTATAAGACCGACGAAGAGAAAAGCTCGGTGATGGACGCGGCACGGAAGTTGAAGGCGGAGCTGGTTGCGGCGAACGTGCGCGTAACGCTGGATGAGCGCGAGGGGCCTAGTCCTGGCTGGAAATTCAACGATTGGGAGATGCGCGGGGTGCCAGTGCGCGTGGAGTTGGGGCCGAAAGATGTCGCGAAGGCGGCGGCCGTGCTGGCGCGGCGAGACCGTCCTGGCAGAGAAGGGAAGGTCAGCGCGCCATTGGCCGGGATGCCACAAACAGTCGAGAAGCTGCTCGTGGAGATTCAGCAGGCGATGCACGACAAGGCGCTGGCGTTTCGCAAAGCGAACACGCACGACGCCAAGACTTACGAGGAGTTAAAGAAGGCCGTCGAGATGGGCTTCGCGTACTCGTATTGGTGCGGCAGCGGGGATTGCGAAGCGAAGATTAAAGAAGAGACGCGGGCGACGATGCGGTGCATCCCGATCGATCAGAGCCTCGGCGGAGCGGAAGCGCAGGTGGGTGGACCCGGGGCATGCGTTTACTGTGGCAAGCCGGCGGCGGAACGAGCCATTTTTGCGCGGGCCTATTGAGGATTTCATCCGCGGCAGCGCTGAGCGTGTTGAGTAGGCAATAAGCAATGGCCACGCGCAAGGTCTAAAGGCAAAGCCCGCAGGCTGAAGCCAGTGCTACCTGGGCCCGTAGCTTTCCGGAAACACCTGACCCTCCAGCTTCTCGACACTGTTCGGACAGGATGCTAGCGTTAATCGAGCAGATTATGACTTAGATCTGCCGTGCAATGCCGCGGTTCTGTGGCGGCTTTGGCGGCGCCCGGAGAAGATTTTCGTGGACTTTGCCAGTACTTCAGAACCGATTCGACCGAGATTGAGGCACCTGAACCGGCGCTCGCAGCGCGGCGCTGGCAAGCTGAAGGCCGTTCTTTTTACGGCCATACTCGTGGCAGGGATCTATGTGGCGTTCAAACTTGTGCCGCCCTACGTGAGCGAATACCAACTGCAGGACAAAATGCAGGAATTAGCGCGATTTGGCATCGTGAACCGCTATTCGGATGAGCAGGTTCGAGACAATGTTTATAAGGCCGTGCAGGATTTGAATCTGCCGATAAAGCGTGAGGACATTAAGGTCACGGTGACCCAAGCCACCTGCAGAATTTCGCTGGAATATACCGTTCCGGTCGATCTGATGTTCTACAGCACGGAGCTGCACTTTTCGCCTTCCAGTGAAAATAAATCCCTTATGTAGAGGCGCCGCTGCCTCCATTCGAGCGCCGCAAGGCGAACGGCTTGCCTCGACTTTGCCTGGAATCGCGCAAAAAATGTCCAGGCCCGCCATTTCTCAGGCAACATCCCGGCTCCGAACTCCGTCTTTCTTAGTGCAAGGTGTTGCGAGACAATAGAAGCTCAGCCCCAGGAGCGATCGTTTGCGCATTCGAATTCGAAAAGGATTTTTTACTTCTGCACTGGGCTTGACGATTCTGGGTATCGTCTTCGCGCTGTTCCTCACCGCCGGCGGTATTTTCACTTATTACTACGTCAAATATTCGCGGATGATCGATGCGCGATTGCCCGGCGAGGTGCTGCAAAACACGACGCAGATTTTCTCTGCGCCAGAACATATTTCGACCGGGCAGGCCTGGAGTGCCGAGGATCTCACGACGTATTTGACGCGCATCGGCTACCGGCCCGAAGCCGACGAGAATTCGATGGGGCAATACACCGTGCAGGGAAATACGGTGGATATTCGCCCTTCGAACCATTCCTATTTTGGCGGCTCGAACGCGCTGGCCGTGCAGTTCAGCGGGAAAATGATTCGCTCGATTCGCCCGCTTTCCGGCAGCGGCAATTTGGATACGGCGCAGATCGAACCTGAGCTGATCACGAATCTCTTTGACAGCGCGCGCGAAAAACGGCGGCCGGTGCGGTACGAGGATTTGCCGCCGGAGTTGGTTCACGCGATTCTTTCCGCCGAGGATAAGCGGTTTTTCGATCACGGCGGGTTCGACTTCATCCGCATCGTGGGCGCGGCTTGGGCTGACATCCGGCACAGTTCCTCGCACTACCAGGGCGCGAGCACCATCACCATGCAGGTGGCGCGCACGTTTTTCTTTTCGAACGAGCGAACCATGCGCCGCAAAATGGCCGAAGCGATGGTTTCGATCGAACTGGAGCAGCGCTTCAACAAGCAGCAAATTTTCGAACTTTATGCCAATGAGGTCTATCTAGGGAATCGCGGGAGTTTTGGGATTCGCGGCTTCTCGGAAGCCAGCGTCGCGTATTTTGGGAAGGACTTGAGGCAGCTTTCGATCGCGGAGTGCGCCTACCTTGCGGGAATCATTCGTGCGCCGAACTATTATTCTTCCGCGGACCGGCATCCGGAGCGCGGCGCGCAGGCGCGCGATCGCGTGCTGACGCAGATGCTGGAGAACAAATACATCACGGAGGAAGAACTGGAAGCCGCGAAGCACGCGCCGCTGAAGATTGTGCGCACCGCGGGGTCGGCCAGCGAAGCGCCGTACTTCGTGGACATGGTCAAGGACCATCTGCTGGACAGGTATTCGGAGAACGAACTACTCAGCCAGAATTTCCGTGTGTACACGACACTGGACCCTGCCCTGCAGCGTGCCGCTGCTGCCGCCGTAGATGCGGGAGTAAAGAACGTCGACCTGCTGCTGGCGAAGAGATACGAGAAATGGCGGAAAGAAGCCGCGAAGAAGGGAAGCAACGAGGCCGTTCCGCAAGTGCAGATCGCGCTGGTCTCGATCGATCCGCGCACAGGCGAGATCAAAGCGATGATCGGCGGGCGGGATTACGGGCAAAGCCAGTTGAATCATGCACTGGCGCACAGGCAGCCTGGGTCCGTGTTTAAGCCGTTCGTCTACGCCGCGGCGTTTGACAACGCCGTGGATGGCGTGCAGCCGGTGATCACGCCCGCGACCACCGTCGATGACGAGCCCACGACATTCGAATTCGACAACAAAGAGTACACGCCAAACAACTACGGCGAAAAATTCATGGGACACGTGACGGTGCGCGACGCGCTCACCAATTCGCTGAACGTCGCCACAGTGAAGGTTGCCGAGCTGATCGGCTATGGGCGCGTGGTCCAGATCGCCCGGCAAATGGGCTTGGGCAACAATATTCAGGCGACGCCGGCGGTGGCGCTTGGGGCATACGAGATGACGGCCGTGGACGTAGCCGGGGGCTACACCGCCTTTGCGAACGGCGGCATACGTGCCGAGCCCCAATTTCTGCATAGCATAGTCAGCGCCGACGGCAGCGTGCTTGAGAAATTCACGCCGCAAACGCATCAAGTGCTCGATCCCCGCGTAGCTTTTCTGGTGACCAGCCTGCTCAAAGACGTCCTGAACAAAGGCACCGGCGCGGGAGTTCGCGCCCGCGGCTTCACGCTTCCCGCGGCGGGAAAGACCGGAACTTCGCGCGACGGGTGGTTCGCGGGCTACACCTCCAACCTGTTAACCGTGGTTTGGATCGGGTTTGACGATAATCGCGACCTCGGCTTCACGGGCGGCGCCACGGTAGCGCCCGTGTGGGCGGACTTCATGCTGCGCGCCACGGCTCTTCCGGCGTACCGTGACGTCAAGGATTTCCCTATGCCGGATGGCGTGCAATCCGTCCTGATCGACCCGGAATCGCAGGAGCTTGCCACGCCGAACTGTCCGACCACGCGCGAGGAAGTTTACGTTGCGGGCTCCGCACCCACGGCGTTCTGCGAGTTGCACGGGGGGAGCGTAGCCGCCAACTCGTCGGGCTCTTGGCTTTCCCGCGTTTTTGGCGGCGGCGGTGAGCCCAAACAACCGCAAACCGATGCGCAGGGCAAGCCCATAACGACCTATGATCCGAACCGCCCGCCCGACGCAACGGGCCAGGGCACCGTTGACCCCAACGCCACGCCTACCGAAAAGAAAAAGAACCCTTTACAGAAGATTTTTGGTATCTTTGGGGGCAAGAAGAAGGACCCCGACAAGGCTAAGCCTCAAGCCGATAAGCCTCCGCCGGAGAAGGGAGACTCGCCATGACTCATCTACGAGTGGCGGTCCCAGCCAGTATTCTCCTTTTGACTCTGTCGATTCCCGCAGCAGGACAAACCATTCCAGAAACGCGGTCGATGATGATGGCGCCCGGCGTGGCACAAGTGCCTTCGCCGCAGGACCCGGTGATCGTGGTGCACCCGGAAATCACCGACGAGCAAATGGGCGACCTCTACATGGTCCGCAAACAGTTCCGTGAAGCCGCGGAAATGTTCAAGAAACTCGCGGATCAAGATCCGCGAAATCCCGTGTATTTGAACAAGCTGGGGATTGCGCTGCACCAGCAGGAGGCGCTGGGATTGGCGCTGAAATATTACGAGCGGGCGGTCAAGGTGGACCCCCGCTACGCGGACGCCGAGAACAACGTCGGCACCATTTGGTATCAACGTAAGAAGTACGACAAGGCCATCAAGGCCTACCATAAAGCGATTGCCATGCGGGATGACATGGCTGTGCTCTACAGCAACCTGGGCTACGCCTTTTTTGGGGAAAAAAAGTACGAGGAAGCCATCGCGTCCTTCCGGCAAGCCCTGGCGCTCGATCCGCAGCTTTTTGAGCACAATGGATCGCGTAGCGGCTCGATCTTGCAAGATCGTTCTGTCGACGATCGCGGACGGTTTTATTACTTGCTGGCGAAGTCTTACGCCCAGGCCGGCGACCTCGACCGTTGTATACATTACCTGCGCAAGGCCAAAGACGAAGGCTACAAAAATTTCATGGACATAAAGAAAGATCCGGCATTTGGTGTGGCGTTAAAGGATCCCGCGGTGCAGGAACTTCTGATTCCGAAACCAGCGGACGCCGCGCAACTCTAGCAGGAACAACGGCGCGCCTCGGAAGGCGTGGCCTGCACCGGTTCCTGCGCGATCGGTCGCTATCCATTCTCGTGATTGTCCAAAGCACTGAAATTTCTCGAATTGTACTTCCTTCCCTAGAGGCATGACTCAACTACCACGAGTGCCTGATACTGAATCGCAGCGCACCGCGATGAGGAAGCTCAGCTTCCTGGTTGGAAAATGGAGCGGGGAGGCGCGCATTTTCCGTGGCTCTGGCGAGCCTCTGGAACTGCTGCAGACCGAAGTAGCGGAGTACAAATTGGATGGACTGGTTCTGGTGATCGAGGGAATCGGTTGTAACAAGGCCGATGGAAAAGCCACTCTGCAGGCTCTAGGTATCGTTTCTTATGACGATGCGACTGCAACCTACCACATGCGGGCGTACAACGACGGCCGCTACCTGGAGACCGAAGTGAGACTTGCCGAGAATGGAAAAGGGATGATGTGGGGATTCACGCTGGGAGAAATCACCACAAGCTCGGTATTGCGAATAAACGAATTGGGCGACTGGACGGAACTCCACGAGATAACCATGGGGATTCAGCCGGCACGGAAATTTATGGAAGTCAGGGTCAGCCCACAGAAGTAGCTCGTGCAACTGAACAACCAACCACGGCAAGCTTATTAAACGTTCCGTTTGCGAACCTGAGCGGTCATTAAATATTTTCCAATGAAACGTTTCCCGGCGAATGCCCGCGATGCCGCCGCGCGGCTCTGCTACAATGAACCAAGCATGAAGTGGCCTTTATTCAGCGCGCTGTCGTTGGTATTTGCAAGCGCGATTGCCCTTCCGGTCGCGATAGTTCTCCCCGTTTTTGCGAAACCTATTTCAACGGACGCGCAGGCTTCCGCCAGCACTGGAACTTCCACGGCCGCGCGTGGAGCCAGCTCCGACGCTTCCCAACAAGGAATTTATCTCGTTTTCCCCTTTGAGAATGCGGGGGCTTCGCCGCGGCTGGATTGGCTTGGCGAAGGGCTGGAAGAACTGACGATTCAGCGCCTATCCGCGGCGGGGCAGCAAGTCTACTCGCATGAGGGGCGGGCCGCCGAACTGGAACGCTCGGGGCTTCCGCCGATCGCAAAACTGAGCCGCGCTTCCATGCTGCGCATCGCGCAGAACATGGACGCGGACTTCGTCATATTGGGCCGATTTACTTCGGATGGGCAATCGCTCATGGTCGAAGCACAAATTCTGCGGGTGAGTCCGCCGCGGCTGCTTCCCCCAATTCGCGAGACAGGCCCGCTGGATTCACTGATGGACCTGCACGTGCGTTTGCTCTGGCGATTGCTTTCGGCTAACGATCACGCGTATACGCGGACGCTCGAGAATTTCTCGAAAGCGCAGCGGCCGTTGCGGCTCGATGCGTTTGAACACTACGTTCGCGGTTTGCTGGCCAGCGAGGACGACACGCGGCTGCGGGAACTGCGGGAAGCTGCGCGGCTGGAGCCGGAATGGCCCGATCCGGATTTCGCGATCGGAGACGCCTATTACGCGCGGCGGGACTGCGACTCCGCGCTGATCTGGTTTGCGAAAGTTCCGAAACCGCACGACCGCTACGTCGAGGCTGTTTTTGCGACGGGAGTTTGCCGGCTGTTGATGAATCAGCCCGAGAAAGCCGAGGAAATCTTCGCATCGCTGCAAGTGGCTTTGCGGAATAATCTGGTTTCCGGCGCAGACTTGCCCGAGATTTTGAATAATCTTGCGCTGGCGCGCGCGCGGCAGAATAAAACGCAGGAGGCGATGGCCGATCTGCGCCGGGCGGCGGAGCTGGACCCCGACGAAGATGATTACCCGTTCAACTTGGGACTTCTTGCCCTCGCCGCGAGTGACTACGCAGCCGCGGCTGATTATTTTCGGGAGGCGGCCGGTCGCGAGCCCGATGAGGCGGATAACCGCGCACTGCTCATCCTCTCGCTGGAAAAGGCAGGGAAAAAAGCGGAGGCTGATCAGGAGCGCGACACGGCGGCGGAAACCTTCGGTCCGGACGGAGTTCCCGTGATTAAGCTCGACGCCAAGGCGGATGCGAAGAAAGATGTTTTGACGCGATTACAGCGCGTGCGTCCGGAGATGGATACTACGGCGCTACGCCTGGAGATTGTGTCGGCGGGGGACTCCTCAAATGCTGCCGCCGCAGCTGCAGCCGCTGCCGATACTCCCACAGCGCACGTAAGGCGCGGGCGGCAGGAACTTTCCGCTGGGCGCGTGGATGCCGCCGAGAAAGAATTTCGCGCGGCGCTCGCGGCGGATACCGGAAGCGCTTCCGCGCATAACGGACTTGCGGAAGTCTACCGGCGGCGCGGCCAGCTGGATGATTCCGCCAAGGAGCTACAGGCTTCCCTGGAGATTCGAGACTCCGCGGCGGTGCGCACCACGCTCGCACGCGTTTATCTGGAGCAGAAAAAACCTGAGCTGGCCCGCGCGGAAGCGGAACGAGCGCTGCAACTGGCGCCCAAGTATTCTGCCGCAAAGGAATTACTGGATCATTTGCAAAAGGTTAAGCCGTCGGGAGGCGCACAATGAGCGCTTATCGTTTAGTTCAAAAGTTTCTCGCTACGAAAGCATTGTCTGTTTCGGCGTTGTTGTTTCTTTGCGCTTTAACCATTGCGGCGGCCCTTCTTCTGCTGCCATCCGCCACGGCCGATGAGCACTCCACGAATCCACTCGTGCTGGAGCTCAAACTCGATCGCGAAGTTGAGCCCGTGCTGGCCACCTACATCGACGACGGACTCGCTGACGCTGCGAACCGGCATGCCGCGCTCGTGCTGATCACCATGGATACGCCCGGAGGTCTGGGCGAGTCGATGAAAGACATAATCCAGCACATTCTTTCTTCGCCTGTGCCCGTGGCGGTCTACGTTTGGCCCACTGGCGCGCGCGGCGCTTCGGCCGGCTTCTTCATACTTCTCTCCGCGGACATCGCGGCGATGGCTCCGGCAACACATACGGGAGCTGCCTCGCCAGTTGTTGCGATCGGCGGATTCCAGTTGCAAATTGACGAGACCATGCGCCGTAAAATTATGAATGATACGACGGCTTTTCTGCGGAGCTACTCGGAAAAGCGCGGCCGCAATCCAACGCTCGCGGAAACCGCTGTGACGGACGCCAAAGCCTTCACCGAAAAAGAGGCGCTCAACGACAAGCTCATTGACTTGATTGCGTCTTCACCCGAAGATCTTTTGCATCAGCTCGATGGCCGCACGATCACGCGGTTCGACGGCACGAAGGTGGTCCTCTCGCTCAAGAACGCCGCAAGCACTCCTTTTGAACTCTCCGCTCGGCAAAGTTTTCTGGCGCGCATCGTCGAGCCCGATGTTTTTTTCGTGCTGCTGATGGTCGGGGTACTTGGGTTGTACACCGAATTCACCCACCCGGGGATGGTCGCTCCGGGCGTCATTGGCGGCATCTGCGCGGTGCTGGCGCTTTATGCCATGCACATTTTGCCGGTAAATTTCGCAGGTGTGCTCTTGATCTTGCTCGCGCTGGCGCTATTTATCCTCGAGGCAAAGTTTGCGAGCCACGGCGTTCTTGCGGTCGGCGGCATCGTGTCCATGATGCTGGGCGCGATGTTTTTGATTCGCTCGCCGCTGACCTCCGGTGGAGTGAGCTTGGGGGTGGCGCTATCCGCGACGCTGCCGTTCGCGCTCATTACTGTTTTTCTGATGCGCCTCGTGCTGCGCTCGCGCTCTTGGAAGTCGTCGACTGGCAGGGAAGAGCTCATTGGCGAAGAGGGAATTGCCATCTCCGGATTGGGCGCCGGCGCCGAGGGCATGATTAGAGTTCATGGCGAACTTTGGCAAGCCGTTTCGCCTCGAGCCGTATCCGAGGGGAAGCCGGTGCGGGTTCGAAGCGTCGAGGGGCTGAAGTTGCACGTCGAACCCGAAGAAGCGGTGGTCGCGGAAAACAAGTAGAATGCACTCACGTTCTGGAGGATAAAAATGGAATTCCCCCTGCTTGGCTTGGCTGTCATCGCCGGGATCTTTTTGATTTGGATTTGGAATTCGCTCTACATCATCAAGGAATGGGAACGTGGCGTCGTTCTGCGCTTGGGCCGCTTATTGCCGGAGGCCAAAGGCGCTGGCATCAACCTGGTGTTTTGGCCGATTGAAACGCTCTATCGCATTAATATGCGCTTGGAAACGTTGGATGTTCCGCCGCAGGACATCATCACCCGCGATAACGTTTCCGTGAAAGTGAACGCCGTTTGTTACTTTCGCGTGGTGGATGCGAATCTGGCCATGTCCCAGGTGCAGAACTATCAATACGCCACGTCGCAACTCGCACAGACAACGCTGCGCAGCATCGTCGGTCAGTTCGAACTGGATGAAATTCTCTCTCAGCGCGACAAAGTGAACGGCAAGCTGCAAGTGATCCTCGACCAGGATACGGAGCCGTGGGGCATCAAAGTGTCCAAGGTGGAAGTGAAACAGGTAGACATTCCCGAACAGATGCAGCGCGCCATCGCGAAACAAGCCGAGGCCGAACGCGAGCGCCGCGCTAAGGTGATTCACGCGGAAGGCGAATTCGAAGCCTCGCAAAAACTTGCCGACGCTGCAAAAGTTCTCGAAACGCAGTCCTCCGCCATTCAACTCCGCTACCTGCAGACCTTGACCGAGATAGGTGTCGAGAAGAACACAACGATTGTTTTCCCCCTGCCCATCGATATCATTAATAGCTGGGTACAAGCCCTAGGGGGATCGAAAAAGTAAGAATGGCTTCTGGGGGAAAACGAGGTAACGCCGGAGAGCGTGTGCTCGAAGGACGGCACGTCATCGGTTTGTTTATGCTGATGCTGCTGTTTTCGGGTTTGTTCTTTACGCTGGGCTACGTCATGGGACGTGACGGCCAGGTGCGCGCGGCAACGAATCTGCGTGGATTCAACGATTCCGGTGTGCAGCCGAAGCCTGAAGTCGCTGCGAAGCCTTCGAACAAAAAGCCAGCCGCTGAACCGCCGGCCGACGCCGCCCCCGCAAATTCCGATTGGGAGTTTTACCACGCCGGCGAGTCGAACAAAACTGACGATCGTTTGAAGCCGGTCGCTTCTCCTTCGATCACCCCGCCGGCAACCTCCGCAGTGGGAAAGAGCAGCAAACCCGCGAAGCAGCAGCCAAGCGCAATTTCAAAGACCATCGGCGTCGCTCCTCCCAGCGCTGCTGGAGGCACGAACCTGCAAGTCGCCGCGCTAACCAAGGAATCTGACGCCATGGCGCTGGCGAATAGTCTCCGCAAGAAAAATTTCCCTACCTTTGTGCAATCGCCGCAGGGCGATAAGTATTACCACGTCCTTGTCGGCCCCTATGCCGACCAGAAAGCCGTCGACAACGCCAGGAAAGGCCTCGAGGTGGCCGGCTTCAAGGCCATCGTCAAGCACTAATGCCTGGGCGTCCCTGGCTCGCTTATTTTCGTCCGCATCCCGGGAGTGAAACTCCTGCCTGGATGAGGCTTTTCATCGCCGCAATTTCCGGCGCGGCGCTCTCGTTTTCTTACACTGGCTTTTACCTCAGCATCTATTCCTGGGTCTGCGTGGGCGTTTTGTTAATCGCGCTTTTCGGAGCGACCCCGCGCGTGGCCTTCGGCTGCGGATTTCTTCACGGCATTTCTTTTGTGCTGACTTCGGTGCCATGGATCGCGGAGGTTCTCGCCGTTCATGGCGGCCTTTCGCGAGCCGGCGGCTGGGGCGTGTTGCTCCTGATCGCCTCGGTTTGGGCCACGGCGAACGGCGCGGTCACCTGGGCCATCAACCGGCTTTCCCTTCGAAGTATCACCCTTGCCTGCATCGGTATGCCGTTCCTGTGGGTTTCGCTGGAGGCGTTTCGCACCTGGCTTCCCGAAATCAGCTTTCCGTGGAACTTGCTCGGCTATCCCGCCGCCGCAAATGTTGCCCTCGTGCAGCTCACGACGCTCACGGGAATCTACGGCTTGTCCTTCGTCGTGGCTGCCTTCAATGCGCTTCTCGCATGGAGCGACGCCGCGGCGAACTATCCGCCGAAACGCCGGCTGGCGATTCTCGTCGGCGCGGCTGTGCTGGTGGTCCTTGTAATGCTCGTGGGCCCGCGTTTCGTGCCAAAGGCCATTGCCAATCACACCGCCCGCGCCGTTCAGCTTAATTTCCCCGAGGTCGAGGAATTCCCGAACGATTGGTTCGCCCAGCATGCTTCGGACTTGGACGAGCTCCAGCGTTTCAGCCTCGCGCCTTCCGCGAACCATCCTGATCTGCTGGTGTGGCCCGAAGCTCCCGCGCCTTTTTCCTATCAGGATGTCCAATTCGCGCATCTGGCGTCCACGCTCGCCATCCGCTTCCAACATCCCGTTATCGTCGGCGCCGTCGAGTGGAAGCCTGAAACCGTTTCCACGGGCGGAATATCCCACTCGATCACGGCGCCTTACAATAGCGCGCTAATGCTTGACGCGCTGGGGCACCGGATGTTTTCTTATGACAAAGTGCATCTCGTTCCGTTCGGCGAGTACGAACCGTTTCCGCTGATTCACCGCGTCGTCTCCAACGTTTCGAGCGAAGTCGGCGGCTTCCGCAAGGGGACTAAATACTCCGTAGGCCAATTTCCAAACGGCTACTCGTTCGGCGTATTCATTTGCTACGAAGCCATCTACCCCGGCGAAATTCGCCGCTTCGCCGCCAACGGCGCACAGCTCTTTGTCAATATTTCGAATGACGGCTGGTTCGGCCATTCCGCCGCGGCCGAGCAGCACCTGCGCATGGCCCGCGTGCGCGCCGTCGAAAATCGCCGCTGGATCGTGCGCACCACAAATAGCGGCGTCACCGTTTCGATCGACCCCTACGGCCGTATCTTCCGCCCGTTGCCGCAAGACGTCCGCGCCGCCGCCGATCTGCCCTACGACTTTCGTACGGACAAAACTCTTTACACCCGCTTCGGCGATTGGTTCGCTTGGCTCTGCGTGCTTGTTTCCGTTATTCTGGTAGCGTTAACTTTTAGAAAGGCAGTCTAGCGTCCCCGGCATTCCGCGCGACGCTTCTTGACCACAACATGATTCTCGAAGATCTCGAACACCGCTACGAAAGTCTCAAACCACGTATCACGCTAGTCCGGAGCTTTCTTTGACGCTCCGCAATACCGCGAACGCCTGAAATCCCTCGAAGCCCGCGTCGCCCATCCCGACTTCTGGAACAACCAGGAAGAGGCGCAAGCGGTTCTGCGAGACCGCAAGCGCGCCGAAGAGCAAATTGCCGCTGACGAGAAGCTCACCTCCCTCTCCGGCGACGTCGATACCTACATCACCCTTGCCGGCGAAGAAACCAACGCCGAACAGCGCAACGATCTTCTGAAAGACCTCGACCGCGAGCTTACCGCCGCGGAGACTTACATCGCCGAACTCGAGACCAAAACTCTTCTCTCCGGCGAAACCGATCACCTCAACGCCATCATGACCATCAAACCCGGCGCCGGCGGCACGGAGTCGCAGGATTGGGCCTCCATGCTCCTTCGCATGTATCTTCGCTGGGCCGAACGAAAAGGCATCAACGCCACCGTGATCGACGAAACTCCCGGCGAAGAAGCGGGCATCAAATCCGCCACCATTCAGTTTGCCGGAGAAAACGCCTACGGTTTGCTTGCCGGCGAAACCGGCGTACATCGCCTCGTGCGAATCTCGCCTTTCGATCAAGCCGCACGCCGCCACACATCCTTTGCTTCCGTATTCGTCATCCCGGAAATCGACGACAAAATTGAAATCAACATTCGCCCCGAAGACCTCCGCGTCGACACCTTCCGCTCCGGCGGAAAAGGCGGTCAAAACGTCAACAAGGTCGAAACCGCCATCCGCATAACCCACATCCCCACCAACATCGTCGTCGGCTGCCAAGCCCAGCGCAGCCAGGGCAAAAACCGCGAAATGGCCATGAAGATGTTGCGCTCCCGCCTCTACGACCTCGAAATCCAAAAGCGCCAGGCTCATACCGACAAGCTCGACGAAAGTAAGCTGGACATCTCCTTCGGCAGCCAAATCCGTTCCTACGTCATGCAGCCTTACCGCATGATCAAGGACCACCGCACCAAGTTCAGCGCAGGCGACGTCGACCGCGTCATGGACGGCGATATCGACCCTTTCATTCGCTCCTACCTCATGGCCAAGAAGACGAAAGGCAAGCTGGAAATCGAGTTGGACGACGAAGACGCCGCCTAGCCCGTCCTCGTTAGCGGGCCTTAACGCCGTTCAACCCCCATTTTCGACCGTTCGCTGCGCCTATAAGTCATTTCAGCTCAATACGTTGATTCTTGGGTCCTGCGATGGTACTTTGGTTCAGTTAATCTAACGCACTGTGAATAGCCTGTCCTGGCGGTTGTGCCGCCGCGGTTCACGAAGGAGAATGTCTTTTGAGCGAAGCCTTACGCAACTTCCTGTTTACGTCGGAGTCTGTCACTGAGGGTCACCCGGACAAGATTGCCGACCAGATTTCCGATGCCGTCCTCGATGAAGTCCTCAAGCAGGACACCAAGGGGCGCGTTGCCTGCGAAACTCTTGTCACCACCGGCTTAGCCGTTGTTGCCGGCGAAATCACGACCTCCGCGCACATCGAGTACGACAAGCTAGTCCGCGATACCATCCGCGGCGTCGGCTACGACCGCGCGAAATACGGCTACGACGCCGACACTTGCGCCGTCATGTGCACCGTTAAGCGCCAATCGCCGGACATCGCCATGGGCGTCGATACCGGCGGCGCGGGCGACCAGGGGCTGATGTTCGGTTTCGCCTGCGATGAGACCGAAGAACTGATGCCCATGCCCATCCAATTCGCCCACCGCCTCACGCAGCGCCTCACCGATGTTCGCAAATCCAGTAAAGTTGATTTTCTCCGGCCCGACGGCAAGTCCCAGGTAACCATCGAATATCGCGACAGCCGCCCCGTTCGCGTCGACACCGTGGTGATCTCCTCGCAGCACAGCGAAAAAGTTTCCAACGCCGATCTCCGCGACGCCATCACCGAGCATGTCATCCGTCCGATTATTCCGGCCGCCATGCTCGATAGCAAGACCAAGTATCACATCAATCCGACCGGTCGCTTCGTCATCGGTGGTCCCATGGGCGACGCCGGTTTGACAGGCCGCAAGATTATCGTCGACACCTACGGCGGTTATAGCCGTCACGGCGGCGGCGCGTTCTCAGGCAAAGATCCCTCCAAGGTTGACCGCTCCGCGTGCTACATGGCTCGCTACATCGCCAAGAACATCGTAGCCGCAGGCCTGGCCCGCAAGGCGGAAGTCCAGCTTGCTTACGCCATCGGCGTCGCTGAGCCCGTCTCGGTGATGGCCGATACCTTCGGCACTGCAACCGTTTCCGACGAAAAAATCACTACGCTCATTCGCGAATACTTCTCGTTGACGCCCAAGGGCATCATCGAGACACTCGATCTTCGCCGGCCCATCTACAAGGACACCGCCGCCTACGGCCACTTCGGACGCAGCGGCCCCGGCTTCGCCTGGGAACGCACCGACCGCGCGGATACTTTGCGCAAAGCGGCCGGCCTCGGCGCGGCCGCCCCCGTGGAAGCAGCCGCGCACCGCTAAGCTTTTTTAGAAACGCCGGCTCCTGTGCCGGCGGTTTGTTTTTCCCGCGCGAAGTCCCTTCGCGGCGCAAATTTCGGATCAAGGAGAACCAGTGTGGCTACAGCAGAACTAAAAAAAGGTGATGTGAAAGATATCGGGCTGGCCGACGCCGGCAAGCGCAAGATCGAATGGGCGCATCAGCAGATGCCCGTTCTCGAGATCATTCGTAAGCGCTTTGTAAAGGAGCAGCCGCTCAAGGGATTGCGCATTTCCGCTTGTCTGCACGTGACGAGCGAAACCGCAAACCTGATGATCGCGTTGCGCGATGGCGGAGCCGATGCCGTTCTCTGCGCGTCGAATCCGCTTTCCACGCAAGACGAAGTTGCCGCTTCGCTGAACCGCGACTACAACATCCCGACCTACGCCATCAAGGGCGAGGACAACGAAACCTATTACTCGCACTTGCGCGCGGCTCTCGAACACCAGCCGCAATTCACGATGGACGATGGAGCCGACCTCGTCACCATGCTTCTCACCAAGCGCACTGACCTCGTCGCCAATGTAATCGCCGGCACCGAAGAAACCACCACCGGCGTCATTCGTCTCCGCGCCATGGCCAAGGACGGCACGCTCAAGTATCCGATCATTGCTGTCAACGACGCCGAGACAAAACACTTCTTCGACAATCGCTACGGCACCGGCCAGTCCACTCTCGACGGCGTCATTCGCGCCACCAACTTGCTGCTCGCCGGTCTCAAAGTCGTCATCGCCGGTTACGGCTGGTGCGGGCGCGGTGTCGCCATGCGCGCAAAGGGCCATGGCGCCGACGTCATCATCACCGAAATCGATCCGACCAAGGGCATCGAAGCCGTGATGGACGGTTTCCGCGTTATGCCCATGGCCGATGCCGCCAAGCAAGGCGACGTGTTCATCACCGTCACCGGCAACAAGAGCGTCATTCGCGCCGAGCACTTTGAAGCCATGAAGAGCGGCGCCGTTGTCTGCAATTCCGGCCACTTCAACGTCGAGATCGACATTCCCGCTCTTGAAAAACTTTCGAGCGGCAAACGTGAAGTGCGTCCCCTCGTCGACGAGTACTTGCTGAAAGACGGCCGCAAGGTCTATCTCCTCGGCGAAGGCCGCCTCGTCAATCTCGCTACCGCCGAAGGACACCCGGCCAGCGTCATGGACATGAGCTTCGCCAACCAGGCTCTGTCCGCCGAATACCTGCGCCACAACTACAAGACGCTCAAGCCGCAGGTCTACGTCGTTCCCGAAAATCTCGACAAGGAAATCGCCCGCCTCAAGCTCGACAGCATGGGCCACAAGCTAGACAAGCTAACCGCCGAACAAGAACACTACCTTGCTTCCTGGCAAGAAGGCACGTAAGTAGGACAGACATTCCTGTCTGTCGTCTTATTCTTTCTGTCCTCGTGGCTTTCCCTTCGGGGCGCAAAACACCGCGCCCCTTTTTCTTGTAAACTTACTTCGGCTTCTTCCAGGTCAAGCTCATGTGGGATCTCTGCACCAACGCACTCGACACAGCCCGCCTCCGCGGCGCCACCTACGCCGATGTTCGTATGATGCATTTGCGGCAGCGCGACTTGACCACCAAAAATGGCCAGGTCGGCACGCTCGCCCAATCCGAATCCATCGGCTTGGGCGTTCGTGCGCTCGCGAACGGCGCGTGGGGATTCGCGTCCACGGACCGCCTCACCCGCGAAGGCGTTTCCGCCTGCGCTGCGCAAGCCGTCTCGATTGCCAAAGCGTCCGCGCTAGCGAAGCGCGGCGACGTGCAAATGGTTCCGGAAGACGCCTACATTGACAGTTGGCAAAGCCCGTTTCGCAAGGATCCTTTCGAGATTCCTCTTGAAAATCAGCTCGCCCTGCTCCTGGCCGCCGACTCCGAAATGCGCCGCATCAAAGGCGTCACTCTCACCGAAACCGGCATGCAATTCCGCAAAATCGATTCCTGGTTCGCCTCCAGCATCGGCTCTCGCATTCATCAGCGCAAAATGATCACCGGCTGCGGCATCGCCGCCACTTCTTTTCAAGGCGACGAAATTCAGAAGCGCTCCTACCCGAACAGTTTCGGCGGCCAGCATTCTCTCGAAGGCTACGAACTCGTCGAATCCCTCGATCTGCTGAAACACGCTCCGCGCGTTGCCGAAGAATCCGCCGCGCTTCATTCCGCCGCGCAATGCCCCGAGAAAATCGGCACGTTGATTCTCGGCGGCAGCCAACTCGGCCTCCAAATCCACGAATCCGTCGGCCATCCCATCGAACTCGATCGCGTCCTCGGCCAGGAAGCCAATTTCGCCGGCACCAGTTTTCTCACACTCGATCAACTCAACAAGCTTCGATACGGCTCCGACATCGTCAACGTCGTCGCCGATGCCCGCCTCGAACACGGTCCGGGCCTCGGCACCTTCGCCTACGACGATGAAGGCGTCCCCGCTCAGTGCACCGACATCATCAAGGACGGCCAATTCCGCGGTTATCTCTCCAATCGCGAAACCGCTCATCTCATCGGCCTCAAACGTTCCTCCGGCACGATGCGCACCGAAAGCTGGAATCGTCTCCCGATCATTCGCATGACCAACATCAGCCTCGATCCCGGCACGTGGGACTTCGAAAATCTCATCGCCGACACCGACGATGCCATCCTCATGGAAACCAATCGCTCCTGGTCCATCGACGATCGCCGCTACCAATTCCAGTTTTCCACCGAAGTCGGCTGGGAAATCAAAGGCGGCAAAAAAACGCGCATGCTGAAAAACCCCAGCTACAGCGGCATCACCACAGAATTCTGGAACTCCTGCGACGCCATCTGTTCCCGCGACCATTGGGTTCTCTGGGGCACTCCCAACTGCGGCAAGGGCCAGCCCATGCAAACCATGGGCACCGGCCACGGCGCATCCCCTTCGCGTTTCCGCAACGTAAAAATCGGCTCAGCGTTTTCAAACCAATGACCGCCCAGCGCAAATCCAAATCCGCCAAGTCCTCAGCAGCGAAGAGCGCCGCATCTTCCGCCCAACTGCTTCCCGATCACGAATTGCGCCGCATCATCGACACCGTCCTCCGTCTCGCCAAATCCACCGGCGCCGACGAAACCGAAGTCCACGTTGACGAAACCGCCGACTCCCTCACCCGCTTCGCCAACAACGCCATTCACCAAAATGTCGCCGAGCGCGGCCTCAACGTTTCCATCCGCACCGTCGTCGACCACCGCACCGCTCGCGCCACCACCAATCGCATCGACGAAGATTCTCTTCGCGCCGCCATCGAAGCCTCTTTATCCCTCGCCCACAGCCAGCCCAAAGATCCGCATCTCCTTCCGCTCCCCGCCAAGCAGCGCTATCGCCAAGTGAATCGCTTCCTCAAAGAAACCGCCGCTCTTACTCCAGAAGATCGCGCCCGTGCGGTCCGCCGTGCCTGCGATCTTGCCATTCAAAACGGCCAGGTCGCCGCCGGCATCTTCGCCAGCGGCCTACAGCAATCCGCGCTCGGCAATTCCCGTGGCCTCTTCGCGTCTTACCGCGAAACCCACGCTGAATTCAGCATCACCATGCAAGAAAATCCCGCCGCCAGTTGGGCCAAAGCCAATGCCGCCAGCGTCCGCGCTTTCGACCCGCAAAAACTCGCCCAGCGCGCCTGCGAAAAAGCGCACTTGGCCACCGATGCCCGCGAACTCACTCCCGGCCGCTACACCGTCATCCTCGAACCGGCCGCTGTCCTTGATCTCGTCGGCTTTCTCTTCTACGATTTCGCCGCCACCGCTCTCCAGGACAAACGCTCTTGCCTCAACGACCGCATGGGCAAACCGCTCTTCGGCAAAAATATCTCCATCGTCGACGACGCCTATCATCCTCTCCAACTCGGCGCCCCCTTCGACGGCGAAGGCATCCCGCGCCAGCAAGTCCAACTTGTCGATCGCGGCGTCCCCAAAAATCTCGTCTACTCCCGCAGCAGCGCCAAAGCCGCCCGCAAGCAGCCTACCGGCCACGGCTTCGCCCTCCCCAACGAATATGGCGAAGCCCCCATGAATCTCGTCTTCTCGGGCGGCGATTCCTCCCTCGAAAAAATGCTCGCCTCCACCGCCCGCGGCCTCCTCGTCACCCGCCTCTGGTATATCCGCGAAGTCGATCCCTACGAAAAGGTCATGACCGGCATGACCCGCGACGGCCTTTTCCTCGTCGAAAATGGCAAAGTCACCTCCGCCGTCCGCAATTTCCGCTTCAATCAGTCCATCCTCGAAATGCTCCGCAACGTCGAGCAACTCGGCCCTGCCGTCCGTGCCACCGGCGAAGAGGCATTCGAAATGGTCGTCCCCGCCATGAAGGTCCGTGACTTTCACTTTTCCGAAGTTACAAAGTTTTAACAATCAAAGGCTTAAAATCTCCTGCCCCACAAATTCGATTTGTCGAATTCAAATTCTGCGTTGTACATCTCACCCCTCCCTGCTCAATAAACAGATATGTACCAACGGTGCGTGCCATCCCGCAGCGATCGGCACCCTAATTGGGGCCACCCCGACCACGACGCTTGTGGCACGGGTTTCGTCGCGCGCCTCGGCCAGCCCGCCAGCCATGAAATCGTCAACATCTCTCTAACCGCCCTCGAACGCCTTACCCACCGTGGTGGCGTCGATGCCGATGGCGCCAGCGGTGACGGCGCAGGCCTCCTGACCTCGCTCCCTCACGAATTTTTCCGTGCCCGCGCGCAAGAGCAGCACATCGATCTCCCCGAAATCTTCGGCCTCGGCTTTGCTTTTTTTCCGGCCAGCGCCACCATCGACGCCAAAGCCGCCGTCGAAGCCGCCGCCGACACCGAGCGCCTCCGCATCCTCGGCTGGCGTCGCGTTCCCACCAACACGAATTCTCTCGGCAGCAAAGCTCTCGAGACCATGCCCGAAATTTGGCAATTTTACGTCGCGCCGTTTCACGCCAGCCGCGGCGTCTCTCGCTTCGAATGGAAGCTCGCCATCCTCCGCAAGCGAGCCGAATCTCTTCTCCCCGAGCGCTGCTATCTCTGCTCGCTCTCTTCGCAAACCGTCGTCTACAAGGGCCTCCTCACCCCCTGGCAATTTCCGCAATTCTACGAAGATCTCCGCGACGCCACGTTCGCCACGACGTTCGCTATCTTTCATCAGCGCTATTCAACCAACACCCAGCCCTCCTGGGATCTCGCGCAGCCATTCCGTTACAGTGCCCACAACGGCGAAATCAACACCATCGTCTCCAATCGCCGCTGGCTTCGCGCCAAGCAGCGCGAACTCCGCGCCCGCCTCACAGTCGGCCCTTGGTTCACGCCGCTCGAGAAAAAGGTCAGCGACTCCGCCAGCTTTGACAATGCGTTCGAGCTAAAGCTCCTCGAAGGCTTCGGCCCCGATGAAGCCATGCTCACCATGGTTCCCCCTGCTTTTGAAAACGATCCGCTACTCTCGCGCGACATCCGCGCCGCTCTCACCTCGCTCTCTCAGCAATCCGAACCCTGGGACGGCCCAGCTGCCCTCATCTTCTCTGACGGCCAATTCGTCGGCGCAAAGCTCGACCGCAACGGCCTCCGCCCTCTGCGCTACACGCTCACGCACGACGGCCTCCTGATCGCCGGCTCCGAAACCGGCCTCATCGATCTCGAGGAATCCCGCATCGCCGAACGCCAGCGCCTCGGCCCCGGCGAAATGATTCTCGCCAATCCCGCCACTGGTCTTTTCCTCCGCTGGCGCGAAATCCTCAAGCGCCTCGCCATGCACCAAGCGCGCAATGCCATGCCGCCGCCGCGTCATCTCGCGTTTTCCGGCGCCACAAATTCCGCCTCCACCAGCGAGCCCAAGCGCATCGCCGCCGCCGCTGGCTGGACCGAAGACCAATTCAAAACTCTCTTCTCCGCTTTAATCCACGGCAAAGAAGCCGACTGGAGCATGGGTGACGACGCCCCGCCCGCCTTTCTCTCCACTCTTCCGCGCACGCTCTGGGACTATTGCAAACAGCGCTTCGCCCAAGTCACCAACCCTCCCATTGACCCACTGCGTGAAACGCATGTCATGTCTCTCGACGTCCACCTCAAAGATGGCGTCACGCTCCCCGGCCCTCTTCTCAACGCCGGACAGCTCGCCGAACTCTCCGAATTCTTCGGCCCCGTTCATCGCATCGACATGACTTTCTCTTCTGCCCTGGGAGTCTCGGGCGCGCGCTGCAGAATTGCTCAGCTATCTTCTACCCCTCTGAGTAGCAGCGGACGCCCGGGCCTCCTCCTCCTTTCCGATCGCGGCCTCAACGCGGACACCGCATCTCTCCCCGCGCTGCTGGCTACCGCCGCCGTCTGGAAAGCGATGGTTCGCGAGGGCCTCTGGGACTTGCCGCTCGTCGTCGAATCCGCGCAAGTCTTTGACACGCATCATGTAGCGCTCCTGGTCGCCGCCGGTGCGAGCGCTGTCGTTCCGTATCTTGCCGACGAATTCGCCGAAGCCCTTGAGCCGGGCGGCGCAGACCGCATGCGTGTCGCCATCACTGCGGGCCTCCGCAAAGTTCTTGCCCGCATGGGCGTCTCCACGCTCGCCAGCTATCGCAACAGCCATCTTTTCGAGATCGTCGGCCTCTCCGAAGATCTCTGCACTGAGTTTTTCGAAGACGCCGCCGACTATCCTGGTTCGAAAACCCTCGACGATCTCTTTGCCGATTACGCCCGCATGCACGCAACGGCTTTTTCGCCCACCTCCACCGAACTCGCCGACGCGGGCCTCTACCGTTTCCGCAAAGGCGCAGAACTCCACGCCACCTCACCTGAAGTTGTCCGCCGTCTCCATGCACACGTCCGCGCCCCCGAAGCCGGAAAATTCGCCGCCTTCGAAGAACTCTCTGAACATCAGGGGACAGTTTTTCTCCGCGACCTCCTCGAAACCGTTCCTGGCACTCCTATTCCCGTGGACGAAGTCGAATCCACCAGCGCAATTCTTCGCCGTTTCAGCACCCAAGCCATGTCGCTCGGCTCGCTCAGCCCCGAAGCCCATCGCACCCTCGCGCTCGCCATGAATTTGATCGGTGGCCGCAGCAACACCGGCGAAGGCGGCGAAGATCCCAACACCTATCGCTTCGAGCCTGCCGCCGCCAACAAAATCAAGCAAGTCGCCTCCGGCCGCTTCGGCGTCACCGCTGACTATCTCGTCCACGCCGAAGAGCTCGAAATCAAAATGGCGCAAGGTTCCAAGCCAGGTGAAGGCGGCCAACTCCCCGCGCGCAAAGTTACCGAATACATCGCGCGCATCCGCCATGCGACTCCTGGCACTCCATTAATTTCTCCGCCGCCTCATCACGATATTTACAGCATTGAGGACCTCGCCCAGCTCATTCACGATCTTCGTGCCGTCAACCCCAGCGCGCGCATCGGCGTAAAACTCGTCTCCGGCGCAGGCGTCGGCATCATCGCCGCGGGCGTCGCCAAAGCAGGCGCAGACGTCATCACCATCAGCGGACACAACGGCGGCACCGGCTCTTCGCCGCTCACCTCCATCAAAAACACTGGTTTACCCTGGGAAATCGGCCTTCGCGAAACGCACGACACGCTCGTCCGCGCCGGTCTCCGCTCCCGCGTTTCTCTCCGCGTCGACGGCGGCCTCAAATTCTCCCGCGACATCATCGTTGCCGCTCTCTTCGGTGCCGACGAATTCGGCTTCGGCACTGCCTCGCTTCTCGCCATCGGCTGCGTCATGGCCCGCCAGTGCCATCTCAATACCTGCCCCGTCGGCATCGCCACCCAAGACGAAAAGCTTCGCACAAAATTCAACGGCAAGCCCGAAATGGTCGTCGCCTATTTCCGCTCTCTTGCCGAAGAAGTCCGCAATCGCCTCGCGCAACTCGGCGCTCATTCCCTCAGCGACCTCACCGGCTGGTACGACCGCCTCAGCGCTCGTTCCGGCATGGATCCGCTGCTCATCGTCCCCATCACCGAGTCCAACCGCGTTGCTCCCCACCAGTCTCCCGCACTGCACGCTGCCGCGCGAGAAGAATCTCTGCGTTTCAGTGCTGCCCTCGAACTCCAGACCGAATCTCAGCCCATCCAGAATTCCGATCGCAGCGTCGGTGCAGGCATGAGCGGTGAACTCATGCGCCGCCGCCGTCCCGGCAGCCAGATCGTCCCGATCACCCAGGAACTCACCAAGGATTTCCACGGCTACGCAGGCCAAAGCTTCGGCGCTTTCCTCGCCGAAGGGATCACTCTCACGCTCTCCGGCGAAGCCAACGATTACGTTGGCAAGGGCCTCTCCGGTGGGACCATCGCCATCTCCGCCAGCTCCGCCGCCTCTCGTCGCGGCGATGTCCTCGCCGGCAACACCGTTCTCTACGGCGCTACTTCCGGCCAGCTTTTCGTAGCAGGCCGCGCCGGGGAACGCTTTGCCGTCCGCAACAGCGGCGCTCTCGCCGTCGTTGAAGGCGTCGGCCAGCACGGTTGCGAATACATGACGGGCGGCGTCGTCCTCGTCCTCGGCCCTCTCGGCCTCAATTTCGGCTCCGGCATGACCGGCGGCCTCTCCTATGTCCTCCGCGGCGAAGCCGACGAAGTCATTCATCGCGATTTCGTCGCCCTCTCCGAAATTGACGCCCAGGAAGAAGCCTGGCTCCGCATCGTCCTCGAGGAGCACCTGCGTCTCACGTCGAGCCCCCGCGCCTCGCGCCTTCTCTCGCGCCGCGGCGTTCTCCCGTTCTTGCGCGTCCAGCCGCTCCATTTCCAGGGCACTCTCGAAGCCACCTGGGAGCCGCTGCTCGCACGTCTGAAGCGCGACGAAACAGTTTTCAGCACCGCCGCAAAATGCGGCGTTTTCGCGGGCCACGTCGCCCGCTTGAAAGGACAACGTTTCTCCGGTTGCGTAGGGGCAGAGCATGCTGTGCCCGTCTTCTCTAGAACTTAGGAAGACATTTCGCTATAATCCGCTATAATCATTGCCGAGCCACCTGCCTATGGACTTTGATCAACTTGCCACTTTCGTCTACGTTGCCAAACTGAAAAGCTTCTCGCGCGCAGGCCAAAAAGTTTTTCGTTCGCAATCCGCCGTCAGCGCCCAGATCCGCCAGCTCGAACAAGCCTATCGCGCCCGGCTCCTCGATCGCTCCGCCAAATCCGTCGAGCTGACTCCCGCCGGCGAGGTCCTCTTCGAATACGCCGAGCGCCTTCTCCGCCTTCGCGACGAATCCATTCAGGTCGTCGCCGACCGCGGCGACGTCGTCCAGGGCCCGCTCGTCTTCGGCGCCAACGAAGCCACTTGCCTCTATCTTCTTCCCGACATTTTCGCCGAATTTCAGCGCCGCTATCCGCAAGTTCACATCAGCATCTATCGCAATTTCAGCCACAAGATTCTGCAGCGCGTCGAAGACGGCTCCGTTGACGTCGGCATCGTCACTCTGCCCATCAAATCGCCGACCCTCAAAGTTCATCACATTTCGCGCGACCGCCTGCGCTTCATGGTCAGCACCAGCAATCCGCTGGCCCATCGCTCCAAGATCACTCTCGAGGAAGTCGCCGCCCAGCCGCTGATCTTCCCGCGCACTGGCTTCACTCGCCAGGTCCTCGACAAGCTCTTCCGCCCCTATCGCGCCCGTCTCCGCGTCGCCATGGAGCTTCCCAGCATCGGCATGATCAAGCGCTTCGTCGCTGCCGACGCCGGCGTCTCCTTCATCAGCGAAAGCTTCGCCCGCGATCAAGTCAAAGCCGGCGAAGTTAAGCTCCTCAACGTCGAAGGCGTCGACCTCTGGCGCGAACTCGGCCTAGTCTACCGCCGCGACCGCAGCCTCCCTCGCGCCGCCCAAGCCCTAATCTCCGTAATCCGCGAACACAAAAAATTTCCCGACACCGCCTCCACCGCCGCTGCCTCCGACTAATCAAAATCCGTTCAGCTCTGTCCATCTGACCCGAATCCTCTAGGGGCGTGGCTTGCCCTGCCCGCCGCGGTCGCCCGCCCGCCGCGGTCACCCGGCCACGCCTTCACCCGCCGGAACCCGTAGGGGCACGGCTCGCCCTGCCCGCTTTTGCCCTAACTTCCAACCTCGGCGGCAGGGAAGTTCCGCCTAAGATCGTGTTCGGGTAGTGGTCAGTCCCCGGCAGCAGCGTTTCCCAGGACCTAACTCAATTGAAATTCATTTCGCCTCCTGTCGTCAGATGATTTCCTGGTGCTAACGCCCCCAGGCTCCGCAAGAGCCCCAATCCCAATGAGTCGACGATCCTCGCCAGGTGCGGCGAAACCCTTTCGCCCCGATCGGTAGGCATTTGGCCTGTCCTTTGGAATGGTCCTAATGGCTGATTTGCTCGCAAAGATTAATAGGTTATTGAGCAAGGCCGTCTCTCAGCCCAATTCCGTTCGAGTATTCTGGTAGAAGAGGCAGCAACCATCTCAAGCGAAAAGCAAGTTCGTAGCCCCTATCCCATCGCGGCCGGGCCGAGTGGGTCTGTTCAGCTATTGGAGGCGCAACAGAACAGGGCCGCCACTCCACTCAGCTGGTTTTCTCCCGCCGAACAGCCATTCGATTCCGGTGAAATCGATAGTCACCACACCCTCCTCACCCTCGTGCATCGGATTTACTCCCAGCGCCTTACCGGAAAGCTGCAACTCGTCTTTGGACGGGTGGAAAAGGCTCTCTTTTTCGATGCCGGCGAACTGGTGTTCGCGACGAGCAGCGACAGGCAGGATGGGCTCGGCGAAGTGATGCTCCGCGCCGGGGCCCTGACCCAGAGCCAGTTTGAGGAGGCGTCGACGCTCGTTGAGACGGGCCAACGCTTTGGTTCTGCAATTGCCGAGATGGGGATCTATGGAGTCGAGCAGATTGTCGGCTGGGTGCAACGCCAGCTCCTGCAAATCACCGCGTCCGTCCTTGACTATCCTGCCGGGCGCTACTTTTTCTTCAGCTCCCTTGAAAAAAATGTTGTCCCGGAAATCGGCAACCCTCTGCCGCTGGGAAGGCTGCTCCTGGCGGCTGTGCGCAGGGCCGGTGACCTGCCTCTCGAACAACTCGCCGAGGACACCGATCTTCACATCAACATCTCGTCAGAGGCGCCGAGCCTTTCTAAGGCCGAGGACCTGGAGAATGGAGAGCGGCACTTCCTCAGCCTTATCTCCCAACACATTTCCGCCAAACAACTCGTCGCACAAAGCGGGCTGCCCAGGCCCGAAGCCTCTCGCGCCCTCTATGCTCTGTTGCTTTTGGGATTTGTCGTCGGTGTACCGGTCCATGCACAGCCGGAACCAGAGCCTGTTGTTCCCGCCCCGCTCGCGGTGCCCGAACAAACGATAGCAGCGGAATCTCCCAGCACAACGAATCTTCCAGAACAGCCGACTGTGGCTGTTTCAGTCCCCGCGGTGGAAGCGACAGCGAAGGCAAGCGAAGCGCCTCCCACAGGAGACATCAATTACGCGCAGCCTCACCTCGAAGAGACTCCGGGCGATCCGGAGGAACCGAAAGAAACGGAAGCCCCTCCTAAGACGCCCCTCGCGCTTCTGAAACCGAATACGATCTCACGCGAAGTGCCGTTGCGAGCGACCGGTATTTCACCGGAGAACAATGAGCTGGCGCGCCAGCTTTTCAATGAAGAAACTACTTCTGTCTTGGTGGCCGAAACTGGCGGCGTAATTCGATTGTCTGCCGCGGTGACCGCCGGGCAGTTGCTGGTTCTCGCCAACTTGGAAACCAAGCGCGAAGTGATGGTCCAGGTACTACGGAAGCGCTCCTACAAACCGACTATATGCTATCTGGAGATTGAGTTTGTCGAGGCTGCACCGCGATTCTGGGGCACGGAGTTTTCGGCGGCGACGGCTTTGCTGCCGAAAAACACTCACGATGTGGAAACGGTCGCGCTGGTGACCACTGCGGAGGTCACCGCGGACCAACCCTGGATTTTGCCAACTGCGCCTGACGCGAGCGAACTGCAACTGTTCAAGCGGGAAGTGGAAGAGTTGCGCGGGAAACCGGCCTTGACGGAGACGCAGCCCACAAACGCGGAGGGGAGTGCCCTGGCGCAGCTGAGAGGCGAAGTTTACCCGGCTTCTCCGATCCCTGAGCCGCGCGACCCGTTAAGTACGGAAGCGATTCTCGAAAGCGGGCTGGATGCGGCGGGTGCGCTTGCGCCAACCAAACGCGTTGCGGCTCCCTCGCGACAGGAAGCGCCTGAGCAAGTGGAGACGCCGCAGTCGGTTAGCGATTTTATCAATTCCTTGCCGAAGTCGAAGCGATGGCGCTTGCCGCGCGGCGGCTTCACCCCCGAATTTAATCGGGTAGTGCTTATGCTGGCAATTCTGCTGGTGGTGCTGGGGGTCGGCACGGCTTGGTTCAAGAATTGGCTGCCCTGGAAGTCGGCGGGAGCAAAGCTCAGGAAACCTGCAGCATACGACAATATGAGAGTGGCGAGCGATGCCCCGGTGACTTCGGCAGGAATGCCTGCGAAAAGCCCGCCGGTGTCCGATGCGGGCGCGGCCGCCCCCCCGGATGGAAGTGCCGCACCTGCGGACGCAGCCTCGTCGGGCGCCCCGGTTGAGCCGTTGGCACCAAAGAAAAAACCTCCTCGCGCTATGACGGCGGCGAAGGCCTCATCCGTTCGCCCTGCGGCGAAACCTGCAGCGAATTCGGAAGCCACTTCCGGTAAAGACGCTGCTGTCGTTCCGCCAAAATTGATTCATTCGGTGCAAGCGGTGGCTTCGCTGGAAGCTATGCGGGATTTCGAAAGAGGAAATGTGGTTATCGATGCCGTCGTCGGTACGTCGGGCGAGGTGCACTTCATCAGCGTGATCTCCGGGCCTCCGTCACTGCGCGAGCCCGCAGTGGAATCCTTGAAGGAGTACAGGTACGAACCAGCAACGCGGAGCGGCCAGCCCGTTCCCGCGCACGTTACGATCACCATTCATTTCCGCTTCGAACCCTAAAGAGCCTTCTCAACCAGCCCATTCGCAGCTCCTGGTACGTCGCCTGATCGGAAACTGACCACTGCCGGTCTTCGCGATAAGTTGACGGTGAATAATAATATGTGTATGATGAATTGTTTCCAGCATCCTGCACCGAAAGGTGGACTTGCTTGCGAAATCCGAGAGAACTTACTCGCGCTGAAATCCTCTCCACCGCTAGCCGCTTCCGCTGGTTCCGGAAGCTACCCAAGTGGACTGTCATCGTCGGCAATCGCGAACTCCCCGCCCGCCCCCTGGTCCTCGAGGCCGCCGGCGTCCCTCCCAACGACCCCACAAACTCCCATCAAGCCATCGCCATCCTCGAAAACCTGGGCTTCGAGACCCGCTACGCCGCCGACCCCGGAAAGTCAGATCAGCCTGTCGTTGCCGAGGCACCCGCCGATGCTCCAAGAGACAATCGCTCCGTCCTCGAAATAGTCGCCGACGCCACAAAAGACCTTACCGAAGAGGATTGGAAAAACTTCCCAACCGACTTCTCGAAAAATGTTGACCACTATCTCTACGGAACCAAAAAGGTGGAGGAATGAAGGCGGTGTTTGTGGACACCAGCTACTGGCTAGCTCTGCTAAATACACGCGACGCACTGCACGGGAAAGCTCTAGTCATGTCACGCCAGCTCTCTGCAGTCCAGTTGGTGACCAGCGAAATGATCTTCGTTGAGCTCTTGAATAGCTTAAGCGGCGGCAACCCGAGGGAGCGCCGGGCTGTGGTCAGCGCGGTTCAAGGCTTTCGCGATAGCGATTCCGTAATCGTAGTTCCACAGACGCCCGACCAATTTGCCATCGCCTTCGACCGCTACAAGCAAAGCGCGGACAAAAACTGGAGCCTCACCGATTGCGCCAGCTTCCAAATCATGGAAACCGAAGGTATCCACGCCGCTCTGACCCACGATCACCACTTTATCCAGGCCGGCTTCGAAGCCCTGCTGCGCTAGACCTCGTACCTGTAATCCCTCATCGAACGCAAACATTCGCTCACATGCAAAGCCCCCTCATGACGATCGCTCACCGTCAATGCCTCGTTGAGAATGCTTGCCCATCGCCATTTTGTTCTTGACAGAATTGTTCGTAGAAGTAAGATCGGCATAGGAAAAATCTCATTCAGCGGCAGCCTCGGCTGCCGTTTTTCATTTTACGGGAGTGCATTGCCCTCGCAGCTGAGTTCCGCCCAATCCGAACGGGTCCGCCGACAGCCGATTCTGCACAATATTAGTGCAACTTCTAAGCGCCTTTAGAATCAACACTTGCAAGACTGTATCAAAGCAAACGACTTGATCTTCCTTTAGAATGAATGTTTACAGAAAACCCAGGGGGGAGGGTGCTCACTTTTAACCAGCTCTGAGGGGTTCCAACTACAGCCGTACGCCGCGCCGAGAGGCTTTCCGGCTACTCACTACTCATTCTCTCACCGCACACTAAAATCCAGGCTCGCTACCGACCTCGCAATCACATTCTCCTGGATCTGAATCAGGTCGTCCTCGCCGTACGTCATCCCGAGCACGGTCAACACATCCGCGCCGCGCGAGATCACCACCAGCGTCCCGGACCAATCGTGCCCATCCGCCAAACCCCGGTAGTGATATTCGACCGCTGGCATTCCGCCGACCACCGTCTTCCGCTGCGAGATTTTTCGATAGTTCTCGTAGATTTCGCTGAGCCGTTTCTCGACCGTCGCCGCCGCCGGTTCCAGCGCCACTTTCGTTTGTTCTTCCCCGATCACCATCAGCGTCGACTGGTTCAGCGTGCCCAGCGCCACAATCGCATTCGGCAGCGACTTCCGCGCCTCATCGTTCAGCTGCCAGCTTGGCGCTTTGTACATCCGGAACCCGTGCGTGTAATTTGTGTAGAGATTGCCTCGAACGTCTTCGCGTATCGCCGGCGGTTCCGGCTCTTTCGGTGCCGGAGGTTGCGCGGACGCCGCGAGCGTCGCGTTCGGCGCCGCCGTTGGCCCTGCAATTGCGGGTGCCACCGCATTCGTTTTTGTAGCCACCGGTACTTCCGGCTTCACCGCGCTGTTGGTGATCTTTGGTCCGGTCTTCTCGTGTTTACCTGCGGCGCCCGGTTCCGTCGATTTCGCGCTGGCGTTCGTCGCCGCTGTTCCTTCGCTGGGCGACGCCACGGCCGGTTCTGGCTTTGGTTCCACATCTTTAGCGGATTCTTTTTTCGCGACCGGCGTCTTGTCGGCTTTCGGTGTTTCGTTCGCCGGCGTCGACGGCACAATCGATGCAATCTTGTCTTTCTCCACCAGCACATATCCAAAGTCCGTTTTGACTTTGAACATGTTGTCTTCGTACGCCACGATCACGCCGTACAGCTTTTTGCCGTCTTTCAGCCGTATTTCATCCGCTCGCGCGGACGTGACCGCGAAGCACAGAGCCACAGCCAATGCTGCAACACACAGGGATCCGTGCCTTTTGGGGACGGCTAACGTTGCAATGTTCCGAGGGCCGCGCTTTCTCGGCACAGCCAGCGCCACGGCACCGAGAGAACCGCGGTCTATTGAAGCCGCCAAAGCCGATACGTAGAGGGAGCCGCGCATTTTGGGGACAGCCATATTTTCAGTATGGGGTCGCTCGCCACGCCCTCGCAACACTCACGCGCGCGGTGGTGTCCGCCGTGTTACCTCCGCAAGCAGCGCCCCCATCCGCCGCGCCAGCCGCTCCACTTCTTCAATGGACTGGCTCAGCCGCGCCCGCAGCGGCTCCGGCAAATTTGCATGTGTCTGCTGCATCGCCAGCGCCTCCGCAATCACTCGAAGCTCTTTTCGATGCCGCGGATTCAGCCGTTCCCAAAGCCGCCGTTTCGCGCTCCGGTTTCGCCCCAGCCATTCTTCCCCGGTCCCCGCCGGCCGCCCCGCCTCCGGCTCCGCCGAATTACCCGCTGCCGTGGTCCCTGCCGTCGCATTTGGCTTTCGTATCCGAAATAACATTTTCTCCAGCTCCACATGCTCATGTTCTCTTCGTTTTTTTCTCTGTGAACTCTGTGTTCTCTGAGATCTCTGTGTTAATTCTTTTTCCTCAACGCTTCCAATTTCTCCCCATTGATCTGCCCGCCCAACTCCACGCGCCCCGTCACGCGCATCGCTCGCGTCTCAAACACCAAGCCGCCATAGCGGTCATACGCATCCGGAAAAAGCACCACCTCATACAGCCCGCGCTGATCTTCCAGCGTCACAAACATCATGTTCCGGTAATTCTTCGTCCCCACATGCCGGTACGTCACCACCCACCCGCACAGCGTCACCCGCTTCCCGCGCAATCCATCCAACTCGTCGCTCCACGCCTCGCCATTTCGCGGCAGAAAATCCAGCGGGTGCCCGCTCACGCACACCTCCAAAATTTCCCGCTCGTACCGCAGCCTCTGCTCGAGCGTGTACTCCGCCGCTGGTATCCCCGCCAGCGCCGCCCCAATCGCATTCTCTGGCGCCACCGGGAACAGTGGGACAGGCATTCCCGCCTGTCGCCTTTCTCCTCCTCCATCTTTTTTTTCCTTCAGCTTTGTTTCCGGAAGAGAAGAGCAGACAGACAAGAGTGTCTGTCTTACTTTTGCCTGAAGCAAATTCCATCGCCACAACATCTCCGGGCGTGAAATTCCGCGCGCTGCACTATTCGCTGGTTCGCCCGAGGGGTCGGGCGCTGAATCGCCCACATCATCAAACGCGCCGCACTTGATCAGCGCCTCGATCTCGTCGCGCTCCACCGGCACGCGCCGCAGAAAATCTTCGAGCGACCGAAACGTTCCGCCTTCTTCCCGCGCCCGCACGATCGCCACAATTGTATCCACGCGCAGCCCCCTTACTTGCATCAACCCGATGCGCAGCGCCCTCTCTCCCTCCGCGCACAAAAGTGGGACAGACATTCCTGTCTGTCGCTTCGCCTCCGCCGTGTACTCCATGCGCGAATGATTCACCGACGGCAGCCGCACTTCGATCCCCCAGCGCTTCGCTTCCTCGACATACGCCGACACGTGATAAAACCCCGCTCCCGCGCTGCACATCGCCGCCAGAAATTCCGCCGGGTGGTGCGTCTTCAAATACGCCATGCGGTACGAAATATCCGCATACGTCGCCGCGTGCGCTTTGCAAAAACCGAAGCCCGCGAATTTTTCCACCATCATCCAGGTCTCTTCGCGCTCCGCGCCGGAGAGTCCCATCAGCTCCGCAGCTTTCAGGAATTTGGCGCGCAGCCGGTCGTGCTCCCGCTGTCCGGAAAATTTTGCCGCCGACCTGCGCACAATATCTGCTTCCGCCAGCGTCATGCTTCCGATGGCTTGCGAGATTTGCATCACCTGCTCCTGAAAAATACAAATGCCCAGCGAATCACCCAGAATTTCCTTGAGCGCGGGATGCGGATATTCGATTTTTTCCTCGCCGCGCAGCCGCTTTATGAATAATTCTTTCGAGCCATATTCCGCCGCGCCCGGCCGGATCAGCGCCAACGCTTGCGCGATTTCTTCCAGCGTTCGCGCTTTCATCGTGCGCAGCAACCCGCGCATCGCCGGCGACTCAATCTGGAAGATGCCCATCGTTCTGCCCGCGGCAATCACGTCGCACGTCGCCGGATCGTTTTCCGGTATGGCGTCAAAATCAATCTCCCTCGGCTTCGGGCAAGGCGTTACGCCATCCGGCGCAACATTCGCCGAAGTAGCACAGACACTCTTGTCTGTGCTCTTGTCTTTCTCTTCCTCTACTTCCTTTGCTTCCTTTACCTCCTCTACCTCCTTTTCGATGTTGTCCAACGCCAGCGACATCGTCGTGAACCCGCGCTGCCCCAGCAAATCCATCTTGATCAACCCGAGCGCTTCGATGGCGTTCATGTCGTACTGCGTCACGACAATGCCTTTCGTAGCGCGCTCGAGAGGCGTTAGCCACGTCAACGGCCGCGCGGAAATCACCGTGCCGCATGGATGAATGCCCATGTGCCGCGGCGCATCGTCGAGCCGCAAAGCCACCTGCAGAATGGTTTTCCACGGCTCGTCGTCCACCGGCAAAGTGCGGCACTCCGGAAGATTACGGATGGCCTGCAAAATCTCGCGCACCGGCCGGTGCGGCAGCCGCTTCGTAAAATGGTTCACTTCGCCCGGCGGCACGCCAAAGACTTTCGCGATTTCGCGCACCGCCAGCCGCGCGTGCATGGTCACAAAACTTCCAATCATCGCGACGTGCTCTTCGCCCCAGCGGTCGTAAACGTAGTCGAGCAGCTCATCGCGCCGCGCGCCGCAAATGTCGATATCGATATCGGGGCAATCGCCGCGCTGCTCGTTCAAAAAACGCTCGAAGTACAATCCCCAGCGCAGCGGGCACACGCAGGAAATTCCCAGGCAATAGGTCACCATCGAGCTGGCGGCCGAGCCGCGCGCCACCGCGGGAATGCCGCGCCGCTTGGCTTCTTCCACGATGTCCCACACCAGCAAAAAATAAGGCGCGAGGTGCAGCTTTTCGATCACGCCGAGTTCATGCGTCAGACGCGAGAGTACTTCGGGCCGCAGCGGACGATAGCGTTTCTGCGCGCCGGCAAAGCACAGCTTCCACAAATACGAAAATGCGGACTCGTCTTTTGGCACGGGAAATTCGGGGAAGATGGTTTTATTCAGCGTGAGCTCGAGATTGCAGCGGTCGGCGATATCGAGCGTGGCGCGCAGCAGTTCCGGGTGATCCGGGAAGAGCTTTTGCATTTCCGCCGCCGGCTTGAACCACGCTTCGCCGTTGGTGATGTCGGGCGCTGCCACCGTCGTCAGCAGCCCGCCGGTGCGTATGGCATTCACCGCGCGATGATGCAAATGTTCTTCTGGGCGCAAAAAATAAACATTGTTCGTTGCGGCGAGCGGGATGCCGAGTTCGCGGCCGATGCGTTCGGCTTCGCGCAGTGCGCGGCCGTCGCCGGGAGATAAATGTTGCACCTCGATCCACAAGCGGTCCCCGAAGATGTCTTTCAGTCGTGCGAAGTTATTAGTGACTGGTGACTGGTGATTAGTGACTGGTGACTCGTGCGTGCGCATCGGCAAGGAACAGAGCGCGATCACACCTTTGGAATGTTTCGCCAACTCTTCCAGCGTTACCGGCCGACCGGCACATTCCTTCAAATCATTTTTCGCTAATTCGGTCGTTCCCAAATGGCGCAGCGTCACTAGTTGACACAAATTGCTGTAACCCTCCATATCCGCCGCCAGCAGCACTATCGCCACACTTGGCGAATTTCGATTTTCGTGTTTCGGGTTTCGAACTTCGAAATGCGAAACTCGAAATTCGACATCGAGCACCACGCCTACAATCGGCTTCACGCCTGCCGCTTTCGCCGCCTGATAAAACGGCACCGCCGCATACAAGCCATTCGTATCCGTCAACGCTACGGCAGGCATCTTCTGCGTGAGCGCCGCTGCAATGATTTCTTCCGGCGGCGCCACGCCCCGCAAAAACGAATAGTGGCTATGACAATGCAAATTTACGAACACGGATGCTCTCGAACGGCTGTGTATTCCAGTGGTAGGGAGGCGGGAGGGGGTGAATCTGCTGCTGTTACGCTAAAACAGGCAAAGGCTTGCCTATGCCTATGACATGCCGAGTTTCCCTGGCATGTTCCATTTCGCTGTTTCGTTTTTTGACGATGGCATCGTTGCGTCCCAGCAAACAATGGCATCCATCAAATTTCATTCCCAGCGCTTTCCACAGCGCACGATCTTCTTTGCACAGCGCTGGCTTGATGCTGCCTTTCAGACGATCTACAGCAAACCGAAACATTTCTACTTGCGTATCAAAAGGAATCCGGTATTTGAATCCGGATGGATCTTTTGTTTCCGTCAGATAATCGAAAATCGTTTCGTCGCGGCCATTCGCTTTTGCGGCATTCCGCAAGCCGTTATACGAAGTGGCGCGCAGCGCGCCGAGCGTGACCATTTCGGGCGAGAGCGCGTTGATCTTCTTGATGGCTTCCGTGTAGCCGCGCTTCCAATCGGGGTAGGGAACCATCGGATCCAGACGGAAACGAACAGGCCAGCCGGCCTTTTTCATTTTTTCCGCCGCGGCAAAACGCTCCGAAGGCAGGGGAGTGCCATGCTCCCATTTCGCGCCAATCTCTTCCGCATTGACGGACCAGGAGAAAACAACCTGCGGCGTGGGCTCAAGCTCCAGGGCATGCTGAATCTGCGTGGACTTGGTCAGAAAAATGAGGCGGTGCCTTTTCTGCGCCGCGAAAAGAGGAACAACTCGATGCGTCAGAGGCTCTCCACTCGTTTTTTTATAAGCGGAATCAAAGACAAGCCCATCCTGTAGCTCTCCGACAATCATCATTTTGGGAATGGGATCATCGAGCCATTCTTTGATTTCTGCGACCATTTCATCTACGTTCGTGTAGACCAAGCCATAAAGCTCATCCGGGCGGAAACGGAACCACGGTACCGTCTGCAAAAAACAATACGCGCACCGGTACGGGCACCCGCCCGCCACCACGAGCTGCCAAAACTTGAAGCACACAATCTGCGAGTCCTCGCCGGGACCACCAAATTGGCGAATGAAATTCGAGCCCCTCTCTGCCAATTTCATTTGGCACCCCATTTCCGGAGGATAGCTTCAGCTATGTTTTGCGCCACTGGCTGATGAGACGCAAAGAAAAGGAAGTATAAATGCCCGCCTTTCCTATTCTTCATTAAAATTGGTTCCGGCACAAAGGAGAATCCCGCTACTTGTTTTAACCGTTCTCGAAAGCCGCGTTTGAGAATTTCGTTTCCTTCGTCTTTCTTTATTAAAACAGATGAAGAAAATAAATCATGTTGCTCGACATAGGCTAAGTGCTTCCAGGAATCGTCACCCCAGATTTTAGTCAGTCGAAGGCCCTCTTCTGGATTGGAAGCTTCTAGGGTTTTTAATGCAGCATTGCGATTGATATCCATCAGAGGGAAATTCAAGAAAACGTCCATCGTTCTAGCTTTTCCTATAGATTCAATTGTTGCCCATTCGATATCTAAACCATAAGGATCGAGGATGCACAAAGCTCGTTTGAAGGATTCATACTGGTAACTTGGCAGAATCGCCCGTCTGAGTATTTCATTTGCATCGCCAAGGTGAAGATGAACCATCTTGGCTTCTGGTCGTCCGGCGATTAGGTCCTGCAAGTGGTCTATCTTTAATTGGTTGATGTCAATGAAGTGGTACTCACTAAATTCGTATTCGATATTTAGTGCATTAATGGGAGACCCCGAAATAATCCGATCACGGTCCTCCTTGGCAACAAATTCGCCAGGGCCAGCGAATGCATCGATATAGCCATAGCCGCGACACCATTCCCGCTCCTTGAGGATTTTTGTGTATGCAGCAGCATACTCGCGAATGATCTGAAGCTTAATTTCGGTCCACAGGCCGATTGCTTCTGGCTCAAGCATTTTAGTTACTGCTACATATCACAGATAGTTATATATGTGCACGTTTTACCTCGAGAGGCAGGGCGTGGAGAGGACGAGGCCGCCGGGCTTGGTGGCGTAGTGTTCGCGGAGTTCGAGGCCGTTGCCGTAGAAGACGGCGTTCCAGCCGTAGCGGCCGCGGACGGAATCGAGGCCGCGATTTAAATACCAGCGGCGGTTGGCGTCGGTGTCGAAGAGTTCGTGCTGGCGGCGGTCGGTTTCGAGATTGGTGACGTTTACGCCGACGAGGCGAACGGCGACGCGGCGCGTGAATAGTTTGGCAAAGAGTTCTTTGGCTTCGGCGAGCAGTTTGCGCTCGTCGTTCGAGGGGCGCGTCAAGCGGATGGTTTGGTGCGCGGAAAAGTGGTCTACGTAGCGGATGCGCAAGCCGATGGTGCGCGCCTGGCGGCCGTATTCGCGCAGCGTCGAGCCGATGCGTTCGCTCAGATATTCGATGAGACCGCCGAGAAATTCCGTGTCGATGGTGCCGCCTTCAATGGTGGTTTCTCGCGAGACGGATTTTGGCGTGGAGGGCAGCATCACTTCGCGCCCGTCAAGGCCGCGAGCGCGTTCCCAGATTTGGCCGCCGATGACTTCGCCAAACGCGGCTTCGAGAGCGGCTCGCGGCACATGGCGCAGCTCGCCGATCGTCGCAATACCGCGCTCCGCCAGCATGCCGGCGTGGACATGGCCAATGCCGTGCAGCTTTTCGACCGGCAGCGGCGTCAAAAAATCTTCTTCCGTTCCCGGCGCAATCATGCGGAAGCCGCGCGGGCGTTCGAGGCGCGAGGCGATGGAGGCGACCACTTTGGTGCGCGCCGCGCCTACGCTTACGCTCAGTCCCGTTTGTTCGAGGACGTCTGATTGCACGCGCCGCAGCGCGGCTTCGTAATTTGGGTACAGCCGCTCCGTGCCCGCGAAATCCAGATAGAAATCGTCGAGCGCAGCCGTCTCGACCGCGGGCGTGTACGTTTCGAGAATGCGCCGCACGCGCTCGGCAAAATCGGCGTAGTGCTCGTACTGACCGGGTACGACGAGTGCCTTGGGGCAGATGCGCAGCGCTTCGCGAAAGGTCATCGCCGTTTTTACGCCGCACGCTTTCGCTTCGTAGCTTGCCGACGCCACTACGCCGCGGCCCACCAGCACGGGCTTGCCGCGCAACTTCGGGTCGAGCACCTGCTCGACCGAAGCAAAAAACGCGTCGACATCCACATGCACAATGTTGGGAATGGCTTTGGAGCGCGGCGCTTCGGCTCCGCGGCCTTTTTCTTCGCGCGCGTCTTCGTGGAATGAGTTGAAGGGCATCGCCACTGCGGGGAATGCGTTTTCGATACAGACGTCCATAACGGCTCCTAGTAACAGTCACCGCACAACGGTGAGCGCAGGGAAGCGGACCGAGTAGAATCTTTTCGGGAGTCGAGGGATCGCTCTTTAGAAGCGACCCCTCACCCCGCTTAGGGCTCGGAATTTTCAACGGGCGGCGCCCAGTTCGTGAGAGCCATGAAAGGCAATGGAGCTGAACGCCACCCGTTTCCCGTTTCCTCTACCGCCCCGCACTATAGGCGAACAAAAAGCGAAAGTCAACAGGTTTTCTTTGCTTCTTTTCGCCTCGCCTGCAACCGCCGAGCTACTCCCGGAAAAAAGTAATTGCGGTTGCCACCATCGTACTCGCCCGTGTGGAGACAACAGCGTTTGAAACCGGCGACTGGAGCCACAGGGGCAGAGGTCATTTCGTCCGAGCTTTTCCACGAGATCTTTCTCGCCGTGGACAACTCGATGGCCTTTTTTCACTTTCGTTTCGGATGGGTAGCCTTTTCGGCGCTTACTGCTGCGCTCGAAAGCAGTGTTGTTCGTTGAAATGTTCGTTTCGCATGACATGCCTCCTGCCTGCTTTGAAAAAATCAAACAAATATAAGTGCTGCACCCGTCCATCGGAGAAAGATGCAGCACCCTAATCACTCCTTGGCTTCGGTTGAATTCGCTGCCGCGGGAATGATTGCTGCGTCGTCGCCTTCGATCTGCCGGAACTCTTTGGCCGTGACGAAGCCGATGGTTCGGCCCGCCTTTTTGGTCATCAGAATCCAGGCGATCATCTCCATATCGCGCTTGCTTGGAATTCGCTTGTCGTCATAAGAACTGCATTGGCTCACCGGAAACGGCACCGGCGGGTTATATGCGAGCCAACAGCAGCGAATCTTCTCTTGTGACACACCGAATCCTTTCACGATGTGAGCCCAGCGACATGTCACGCACAAGGATTGAGCCCCTTCCGGGGTTCCGTCCTTCACTTTGATCGTAACCATATATTTTTCTTTTCTAAGAAGCGCTTCGCGCTCCGGAGTGTGCTCTTCGCATGCCCATAAGGTGCGATGGACACACGAAGAGCAGTGACTCACGCGATTGCAAAAAATCGCGCGACAATGCGGCACAAAAAGCCGCTCAACGCCGAAATGGTGGTTTCAAAAGGAATTGCCGATTGGGCAAGGAACTAGCGGAAGCGAGCGGACCACGTCCATTCGCTGCTGCGGTTCAGCCCCGCCGGCAACGCCGCAAAACGGCCTAGATGGTTCAACCGCTGCATGGGACGAGTCCTCCTTCGGACACTTTCTAACATGCCACAAAATAGGCGCAATGAAAATAGGAAAATCGAACGCCCGATGCAGAAGGCGGGACGGCCGAATTCCGCAGCGACGGGATCGGGCGTGTTTTTTCGTCCCTTACTTCTTGACACCAACTTTTATCGGCGGTACATCTCTCCCTCCATGAGCGCAACTTTTGTTTTTGTATTGGCGTTTGCTATTGGCATCGTTTCCGGGATGCGGTCGTTGACGGCGCCGGCGGTCGTGGCTTGGGCTGCGCATCGCAACTGGCTGAACCTGGCGGGCTCGCGGCTGGCGTTCATGGGATCAACGGCCGCTGTGGCCATCTTCACGGTGCTGGCCATCGCCGAACTGATCGCGGACAAGCTGCCTTCAACGCCCAGCCGCACGGCGCCGGTCGGATTGATCGCACGATTTTTCTGCGGCGCGCTTTCCGGGGCGTGCATTGGCGTATCGGCTGGACAGGCGCCAACGATGGGCGCTATCCTCGGCGCAGCAGGCGGCCTGGCGGGCGCCTTCGCGGGCTATCAATGGCGTACGGGACTGGTGCGGGCGCTCAAAGTGCCTGACATTGTCATCGCGCTGCTTGAGGACGCCATCGCCATTGGCGCGGGGCTATTCATCGTTACCCGGCACTAAGCCCGAGCTTTGCTGCAAAATCGGGAAAGTCTGGCTGTGGCGCGGCTTCTTCCTAAGCAAATTTTCATTTGCTTCGACTTCGCAATTCCGCGACTATTTCTTTACCCCGGGCACGCCGGATACTTTCATGGACTTGAACCTCTTTTTCGCGCTGCTCGGTGGATTGCTCGTTCTCGCCTTCGTAGCCAATCGCTTGGTGCGCTTCACTGGAGTTCCCGACGTCATCATCCTCATGGCCACGGGTGTGCTCATCGGGCCGGTGCTGCATTGGGTCAATCCGGATATTTTCCGCGGGGCGACGCATGGCTTTGGATCGCTGGCGCTGATACTGATCCTTTTCGAAGGCGGGCTGGAACTCAAGCTGCGCGAAATTCTGAGCCATTTCGCAGGAGGATTTTTTCTTTCGATTTTGAGTTTTACGCTCAGCGCGGCGGGTGTCGCGATGGTGTGCCGGCACGCATTGCATTTCCGCTGGATTCCCGCGCTGCTCGTGGGAGCGGCGCTGGGGTGCATCAGCAGCTCGATTATTCTTCCCGTGCTGCAACAGGTGAATCTGCGGCGTGAAGTGAAAGTCACGTTGCTGGTGGAAGCTTCGTTCGGCGACGCGCTAGCCGTTTTAGCGGTAACCACGCTTCTCGATATAGCGGCAGGCAGCAGCGCTTCGCCAAAAATCATCGCCTGGAGCCTGTTTTCGAGCGTCATTCTGGCAGTGGCGTCGGGTGTGCTTATCGGGATTTTGTGGTCTTATCTTCTGCCGCTGCTTTCCGAGGAGCGCTTCTGGCATGTGCTCACGTTTGCGGCGGTTTTGCTGATCTACTCCGGCGTGCACGCGCTGCACGGCAATGAACTCGTCGCGGTGCTCGTGTTTGGCCTCACCCTTGCGAATTATCCGGCGGCGCAAAAGCGCTTTCATCTGGCCGATGACGCAGAAACCGCGGACTGGTTTTCCGAGACGCCCGTCAAGCAAGAGCATGGCCGCTCGCATGCGCATCATCACGGGCAGATGCTCACGTTTCATGGCGAGCTCGCCTTTTTGATTCGAACGTTTTTCTTTGTATTACTGGGCGCACTCGTGGAGTTCGCAGGTTTGCGTAAACACGCCGTGCTGGCGCTGGGATGCTTTGGGGCGATCTTCATTGCGCGCTGGCTCTCGGTGCAGGGTGGACGCTTTGCCTGGAGGGCTTTCACGTCTCACGAGCGCGAGCTGATGACCTGGTTTCTGCCGCGCGGGCTGATTACCGCCGTGCTGGGCATAGAAATTGTGGAAGCGCGCGGGGCGGACTTCGCGTTTCTTCCGTCGCTGGCGTTTGCGGTGATTTTGATCACCAATTTAGCGTTGCTCATCGGTTCGCTGCGCGCGCGGCGGCTTTTTCCAGAGCCGCCAGCCCCCGCCGCGGAACCAGCCATCCCGGAAATTGCTTCCTGAGGCGTGATTTCAGCTAGCGGAGCCCGGCCGCCGGCCAGGGATTTTCCTTTTGGATTGGACGGAATTATCGCTACCCTTTGTGCATCCAATGTTCGTTGGGGGAAGGCACAAAATCTTCAGGCGGAGTTTTCTCCATGAGCGCATCGGAGCATTATCAAGCCATCGTCATCGGTTCGGGGCAGGGAGGCACGCCGCTGTGCCAGGCGCTGGCAAAGACGGGCCTGCGCACGGCGCTGGTGGAGCGCGCGCATGTCGGGGGAACTTGCGTGAATGAAGGCTGCACGCCGACGAAAACGATGGTCGCGAGCGGGCGCGTGGCGTATCTCGCGCGGCGTGGAGTGGACTACGGCGTGCACACGGGCGCGATCACAGTGGATATGAGCCGCGTGCGCGAACGCAAGCGCGCGATTGTGGAGTCCTTTCGCGGGGGCAATCAGGCGCGCATCGAGAAAACTCCCAACCTCGAGCTGATTTTTGGCGAGGCAAGTTTCACCGGCCCGCGCGCGATTCAGGTTCGCCTTAAGGATGGCTCGCAGCGCGCGCTCACCGCCGATCGATTTTTTATCAACGCGGGATGCCGCCCATCCGTGCCTTCGCTGGAAGGACTGCAGAGCGTGCCGTATCTCGACAGCACGTCGATCATGGAGCTCGACGCCGTCCCTGAACATCTCCTGGTGATTGGCGGCGGCTATATCGGGCTGGAATTTGGCCAGCTTTTTCGCAGGCTCGGCAGCCGCGTGACGATCGTGCACCAAGGGCCGCAATTGCTGCGCGGCGAAGACGCGGACGTGGCCGCCGAAGTCCTCAAGATTATGCAGGAAGATGGCATCGAAGTTTTGCTCAATGCGAAAGCGCAGCGGGTCGCTAGAGATGGGGAGCAAGAGAAACTTGCGGTCGTCTGCGGAGACGCCGGCGAGGGTCGCACGATCACTGGCTCGCATTTGTTGGTCGCGACGGGCCGCGTGCCTAACTCGGACACGCTGAATCTCGCTGCTGCAGGAATCGCCGCGGACAAACACGGATTTATTCAGGTGAATGCAAAGCTTGAAACCAATGTGGCTGGAATTTATGCGCTCGGCGATATCAAGGGAGGCCCGGCGTTCACCCACATTTCTTACGACGACTTCCGCATCCTTCGTACGAACCTCATTGAGAATGGCAGCGCAAGTACAGAGGGCCGCCTCTTGCCGTATACGATGTTTATCGACCCCCAGTTAGGCAGGGTCGGGCTGACCGAAACGGATGCGCGCGCACAAAATCGCAAGATTCGCGTCGCGAAAATGCCGATGTCTCACGTGGCGCGCGCGCTGGAAGTCGACGAAACCCGCGGCTTCATGAAAGCAATTGTGAATGCCGCCGACGGGCAAATTCTAGGTGCCGTGGTGCTTGGGCTGGAGGGAGGGGAAGTGATGGCGATGATTCAGCTAGCCATGATGGGCAAGCTGCCTTACACCGCGCTTTACAATGCTGTTTTCGCTCACCCCAATCTTTCCGAAGCGCTCAATAATCTTTTTCTTGAAGCGAACTTTGTGTCCTGAACTTTTGCGCCACGCGTGGCCGGGAGTTTGTTGTGCCTAAACCGGCTGGCGCTCCAATTCCGCCCGGTTCCAGTTGCCGAGATTGGCGCCCGCGTCGTACGTGCTTTGCAAGAATGCCAGAACGGCTTCTTTCGGCGAAGGGGCACGCCGCACGTCGTCGTACATCAAAAGAAATTCCTTGAGCTTCGGATGGTAGAAGGCTTCCGCCGGCCGCGCCGGGATCTGCGCAAAGCCCGCAGGTTCCGGCGCCGCGTAGGCATAAAAGGCCGCGCCCTTTACGTCGCCGCCTCCCGGCCAAAATCCTGCGCTGATCACTTCGTGAGAGTACGCTTCGCGCGTTATCGAATCAGCTCCCACGCGCTCCGGAGCGCGCCGTCCCGAGAAGCGCGTCACTGCGAGATCGAAACTGCCCCAGAAAAAATGCGCCGGGCTCGCTTTTCCGATGAACCCGGCGCGAAATTCCTTGAAAATCGCCTCACAGCCAACAAGAATCCGCCAGAACCGGTTGGCATATTCGGGATCGTAGGAAGCGTGTTTTGTGTCTTGATCGAACGGAATGGGATCGGGAATCTCGACGGGCATTTTCCAAATCTTCACCGCAATGCCCAGCGTGGCCAACGCGGCCATGAACTCGCGATAAAAATCGGCGACAGAGCGCGGCGCCAGAACAAGCGTGAGTAGCGCATCGTTGCTGGTTCGAACGACGAGCTGGTGATGCACAAAATCAAACTGCACCTCGAAATTTCCGCCTGCGTAGGGTATCGCCGATGTGGTCAGCCCAAGCGCATTTACGTAGAGCGGCACTCCCCACCAGTGATTGATATTGGGAGTCAGCGCCAGCCGCACTTTGCCGACGATTTGTGTCCACATGTGGAGAGTGGCGTAGGTGTCCTGCCACGCCGCCAGAGGAAGTTCAGGCCAGAGATCGAGCTGAGCGCGAGCCGTGCGTGCATCCATGGTTCCTCCGCGGAGAAAACGCCGCCGTTCGTCGCGCGGCGTATGCGGGGTTATCCCCACAAGGAGAGATTATATGCCCTGAAGGAAGTGAGTGCTCGCTGGTTCAGGGATTGCGTAGCACAGCCACTCCTGGCTGTGCGGGTTTATGTTTTTGTATTTGCGTTTGACGTTTCTTGTTGCACGCTCAAACCCCGCACAGGCAGGAGTGCCTGTGCTACCCGCTGTTAGGTAAACATTTTGCGGAACGCGTAGAACAGGAAACCCGACAGCATCATGGCAGCGGGCAGAGTGAGCACCCATGCGAGCAAAAGATTCCGCACTGTCGACCATTGCAAGCCTGAATGATTCGCCATCATCGTCCCCGCGACGCCAGACGACAACACGTGGGTCGTACTCACTGGCAAGCCCAAGCCGTCCGCCGCGCCGATCGTCGCCATCGCCGTGATTTCCGCGGCGGCTCCTTGTCCGTAGGTAAGGTGGTTCTTGCCAATCTTTTCGCCGACCGTCACCACGATGCGCTTCCAGCCAACCATCGTGCCGAGTCCCAGCGCCAGCGCCACCGCCACCTTGACCCACAGAGGAATAAACCGTGTGGCCTTGTCGATGTGAGACTTGTAATTCTTCAGCACAGCCACATCGGCCGCGGCTAATTTGGGCGTGCCGGACTTTTGCATCAGCCGGATGGCCTCGCTTACCAGGTACATGTCATTCCGGAAGTTGCGCACTTGCTCGCGCGGGACTTTCGAAAGCTCCTTGAACATCGCCATTTCCGTGCCCACGCCGTTCACGAGCTCGCGCAACGCCAGCATCGTGTTCGGCTTGAACTCTTTCGTGCGGATGTAGTCCGTTACATCTTCCCGCGGATCGCCGATCGCCGCGCTGTTCTGGACATATTTGTTTAGCGTGTCCGCGGTCTGCGTTGAAACGGCGACGAAGTCCTGCGATTGCTGAGCGGTCACCGCGTGGTTCAAGGCGTAGGTGGTCGGAACCGTACCGATCAGGATCAGCATGATCAAGCCCATACCCTTTTGCCCGTCATTCGAACCGTGGAAGAAGCTTACGCCTGTGCAGGTAAAAACGAGGAGGCCGCGAATCCAAAACGGCGGCGGCTCCGAACCCTTCGGGGCTTCATAGAGCCGCTTGTCCTTGATGATCGCCTTCATCGTCAGAAACAACAGGGAGGCGAGTATGAACCCGAATACCGGCGACAGGAGGAGCGACTTTCCAATGCCCGCGGCCTGTGCCCAGTCCACGCCGCTCGTGCCCGTTCTCCCCTGCATCAGCTGATTCGCAATGCCCACGCCGATGACCGATCCAATCAGCGTATGAGAGCTCGAAGCCGGCAGGCCCAGCGCCCACGTTCCCAAATTCCAGAGAATCGCCGCCACGAGCAGCGCAAACACCATCGCGAACCCGGCGCCGCTTCCCACTTGTAGGATCAATTCCACCGGCAACAGCGAAATGATGGTGAACGCCACCACGCCCGAAGACGACACCACGCCCGCGAAATTCCAGAAGCCGCTCCAGACCACGGCGATATGCGGTTCCATCGAGTGCGTGTAAATCACCGTCGCTACGGCGTTTGCCGTGTCGTGGAATCCATTGACGAATTCAAATCCCAGCGCCACAAACAGCGCTGTTCCCAAAAGTATGTAGGGCAGCGCCGAACCGAGCTGCAGACCGGCCAGGTCCTGCGAAAGGCTATAACCGATGAAGATCACTCCGCAGATGAGCACGATGCCGAACCCAATCATGCCGATCCGGCCTGGCTTGCGATTCAGCTTCTCCGCCAACGCGTGCGAAGCAGGGGTTGCTGTTGCAGCTACAGGTGCAGGTGCAGTTGCGGACATAATTCTCCTGTCTCCACTTCTTTGGGAGCCAGCCTGCGGAAACTCTTGCTGGCACGTGAGGCAGGGTTATATGGAATAATTGTTACGCCCGAATGAATACTTCATTTCCAGGCATTCATATTGCGTAAAAACGATGTGACTGGGTACTAGTAGTAAGATGAGTCAGTAAACAAACCCTTTAGCTGGCGCCAGCCAAGCCAAAAGCTCGCGGTTCGAGAGGAGGAATTTCTCTTTTCCAGAGGAAGCAGCTATCTCGCGCGGCGATTCGCCTTCCTTGCCGTTTTTCGTTGCGCCTTGGCGTATTTCTTCATAGCTTTTCGCTGCTTTTTGGCGGCCTTCTTCAACAACCTGTTCTGCTGCTTGGCAGACTTTTTGTCTCGCTCGCGGGACGTGCGGGCGTATTCGGCGACGCCCGGGCTTTGCGCGGCGGCCTCGATCAGCCATCCACCGCTCAAGGCGGCCAAGAACAAGAGAAAAGCGATTCGTTTCATACGAGACGTCCTTCTCAATTTTCAGAACCGCGATAGTCTACGCATGTCTGCATCGCCACGAAACCTGAAACCATTCAGTGGCTGGCTTCCAGCAAGCCGCGATACTTGAGCATCGGCTCGACGCTCGGGTCTTTCCCACGCCAGGCAGAATACATTTTTGCCAGGTCCTCCGTGTTGCCTCGGGAAAGCACCATCTGCCGGAAGCGGTCCCCATTGGCGCGCGTCAGCCCTCCATGATCTTCAAACCACTGATAGGCGTCGTCGTCGAGCATCTCCGCCCATAGATAGGCGTAGTAGCCGGCAGAGTAGTCCAGGGCCCAGATGTGGCTGAAATAGCTGGAGCGATATCTGGGCGGCACAGCCTTAATAAACAGATGCGTTTTCTGGAGTGCCTGTTGCTCGAAGGCATCTGGTTGCTGCAGCGGGGCACTGGCGGGAAGGGTATGCCACTGCATGTCGAGTTCGGCAGCCGCAAGCACTTCCGTCAGCATGTACCCCTGGTTGAAAGTGGCTGCTTTGCGAATCTTCGCGACCAACTCGGCAGGCATGGGCTCTTTCGTTTTGTAGTGCGTTGCGTAGTGATGGAAGACCGCGGGATAGAGCGCCCAATGCTCGTTGAACTGGGAAGGGAACTCGACGAAGTCGCGCGCCGTCGCCGCGCCCGAGAGGCTCGGATACTCGGTGTTCGCGAACATGCCATGGAGGGCATGGCCGAACTCATGGAACATGGTCGTCACATCCGTAAAACTAATGAGCGCAGGCTCGCCCGGCGCGGGCTTTGGCAGATTCGCGACGTTGTAGACAACGGGCAAGTTGCCCAAAAGCTTGGACTGACTTACGAAGACGTCCATCCACGCTCCGCCGTTTTTGTTGTCGCGCTTGAAGTAATCGCAATAGAAAAGCGCCAGCGGCTTACCGTCCGCGTCTGAGACTTCGAAGACGCGCACATCCGCCTGATAGACGGGGATATCCTTGCGTTCCTCGAACGTGATTCCGTAAAGCTCGTGAGCGGCGTAGAACACACCGTTTTCGAGCACGTTGTTCAATTCGAAGTAGGGCTTGACCTCCGCGTCGTTGAGATCGTACTTGGCCTTGCGCACCTGTTCGGAGTAGAAGTTCCAGTCCCATGGCTCCAGTTGAAAACCTCCCTTCTGCGCGTCGATCACGTCCTGAATGTCTTTGGCTTCGCGTGCGGCCTTGGCGGTGGCGCCCGGGACCAGCGCGTCCATAAACTTCAAGGCGGCTTCGGGCGTTTTGGCCATCTGGTCGCCAAGCTTCCACGCTGCATGGTTGGCATAGCCGAGCAGTTGCGCTCGGCGCGCGCGAAGCTGCGCCAGGTGCGAGATGAGGTCGCGCGTATCGCTCGAATCGCCGCGTTCGGCGCGGTTCCAGGATCTCTCGAAGAATGCCTGGCGAGTCGCCCGTACGCGAAGTGATCCGAGCTGCGGCTGCTGCGTCGTGTTCTGCAGCGGGAGCACATAGCCTTCTTGTTTGCGTCCTTGGGCAGACTGGGCGGCAGCGGCGATTTGCGATTCGCTCAGGCCGTCCAGCGCGCTTTTGTCCGTTGTCGCAAAGGCTCCGTTTTTCGTGGCTTCGAGGAGCTTCGTCGAAAAGTCGTTCGCCAGCGTGGCGATTTGCTCGTTAAGTTTTTTCAGCTCGGTTTTGTCGGCTTCGGATAGATTGGCGCCGGAGCGCACGAAATTGTCATACGTCACTTGCAGCTGGCGCTGCGATTCCGCATCGAGCTTGAGCGAATCGCGCTGTCTGTAGACAGCGGCCACGCGCGCAAAAAGCTTCGCGTTCAGAAGGATGGCATCCTGATGCGCGGCCAGCTTCGGCGTCTCGTCGGCTTGCACTTGCTGCAGCGTAGGATTTGTATTCGCCGCGGTCATGGCGCCAAACGCGGCCAGCGCTCGCTGCAGAAGCTGCCCGGTCTTCTCCATGGCCACCAGCGTGTTCTCGTAAGTCGGCGCCGCCGGATTGTCGGCAATCACCTGGATTTCGGCGAGCTCCTCGGCCATGCCCGCCTCAATGGCCGGCTGATAATCCTCGTCCTTGATCTTGTCGAAGGGCGGCGCGTGGAACGGCAGCGTGCTCGGCGCATAAAAAGGATTCGATGGCCCAAACTTTCCGTCGGCCACGGTCGCAGGTGTACCCGCAATTCCAAGCGCCATGGCGCCAGATGCAATAAATGCTGTCATATATTTCCGCATAACCTTCCCCGGCGTGATGGCGTCGCGCACATCCGGACCGGAACCCCCACGCCCATCGATTGTAGAAGAACAGCCTCGCACGCTACAAGGAATCGAATTTTCGAGTGGGTTGGTTTCCGACTACCGCGGTAATCATGCGCGGTAGATTGCAAGTCTGGGGCGTACTATGAGGGGCAATCAAGAGGTGAAGAAAGTATGCTGTACCAATTCTGTCCCAAAGACCACGTAGATTCATCCCCTCTCCTTTGTTAACGTCCTTACGATTTTGCACCACGCAAGAACGGGTCCCTCCCTCCCCGGAAGTCTCTAGCGTTAGACCGAATCACCGAGAAACCAAATCTGTTTCAGGGAGCCAACTTGAAAAACTATCTCATTACTGTCTTGCTTTGCATGACCGCAGTGTTTGCGCTTCCCGCGAGGCCGCAATCCGCCACTACAAATCTCGTGATGACCGCGCACTGGGACGATGGGACTACTGTCCAAGGAACAGTAACCCTTGGCCAGCAGAATGCTTCAGGCCCTGACACCGTGATCGTCGCGGAGACCTTGTCGAACGGCGGGGCTAGTGTTTCTGAGACGTTGAAGGCGGCGACCATGTATGACGTCACTCTCCTCACCACCGCTGGCACGCAACTAGTAAAGTTTCCAATTACCACTGCAATGATAAATCCCGGAAACCTCCAGCAAGCCGAAATTAGATTGATTTTTCACAAAGCAGACAATTCTTTGAAATCAGCCAAGATTACGGTTGCGATGGGGTTCTAGTCCGTTCCCCGCATCGACTTCAATAACTTAGCGGTCGCTTGCTGCCGATGTGCGGCCTTGCCGTGTGAAGAGAGTGCCCAGAGGCCACTTATCCGTAACCGCTGCGGCTGGTGGACGTTTTCGATCTTTCCCTAGCTTAGAACACGCGCCCGAGCTGAAAGAACCACTTGTGATGTCCAGTATCGCCGACGCTGCCGCCAACGAAGAGCGGGCCGATCACCGTCTCCGCCAGCACGCCGGCGGCGAAATCGTTGGGGAATTTACTTTCGTTCGTCGCGCCGTACATTTTTGCGAATTCGTAGGAGCCAATCACGAAGACTCGTTTCCCAGCAAGCGGAGGAAGCGTCCACAGGTCGTGCAAATACCCTGCCCGGAACAAGTAGTACTGATTCCCTTGCAGCTCGTTCAAGCCGTAGGCGCTGAGCGTCAGCGGCCCGCCCAAAAAGAATTGCGGAATTCCCGTGCTGCGAAATCCAAACGTCGATCCTCCCTCGCCATCCACGAACACGGAGCCCAACTCCGAAACCGGCTGAAAATACTCTATATTCGCCTGCAGGGAAGGGAACGCGTTTGCCGCACCGGGACTGGTGTCAATCCACCGGAACGTCGTCTCGGAGCGCACCCCGCTGCGCGGAATCACGGGATCGTCGGTATGGTCGAACAAATAATGCAGCTTCGCGTCGCCAGTACGCCCATCCACGGAACTAAACACTGGCGTCCCTAAGCGCAGCTTTGTATCCAGATAACCCACCTCATAGCCGAATCTTAGCTCGCTGAAGCGGTTGAATCCGTAGCCTACGTCCATGCCGAAGGTGGCCTGCCCAAGCTTGTAGTCCGCCAGCGGATCTCCCTTTTCATACACTTTGAAGACGCGCGTGCTGGCCGCGCCGTGCGGCGCGATAAACCATTTACTCACCGGAGTAAATGGCCGGTAGAGCTCGCTCCCCAGCCCGTAGGTGTTTCCAAACAAAATATCCGTGCGCCACTCTGAGCGGAATCCGGCGACATCGAGATACGTCAGCCGCGTAGCTGCCGTAAAGCCCACTTCTTCACTGGCCGAGCCGTCCACTTCAAATCCTGGCTGCAGCGTCGGCGGAGCGTAATGCTTCTCGCTCACTTGAATCAGCAATCCCTGTCGGCCCTCGCGCTCCACAATGCGGTAACCCACCGTGTCGTACCGCCCCACTCCGGTGAGCCGCGTCAATGCGCCGTCCAGCCGTTCCGTATTCAGCGGCTTGCCTTGCAGTGGCGCCAGAAACCGCTCGATGCTCGCGGTCTGCTGCGCCGTGTCCGCTCCTTCGACCTTGATAAATTGCGGCGCAGGCGTCAGCGTCTTCTTCCGCGCTTCGCGATCGCGCATGTACTCTTGCCATTCCGCGTCGCTCAACGCGAATTTTTCCAGTAGCCGCGATTTTTCCTCCGCGCCCTCGTAACCTTTCTGCATGATCGGATCGAACTTCTTGTAATCCGTCAGACCGTAGTCTCCGACCGGCACGGAGACCACGGCGTCGGCTCCCGCCAGTCCACGCACCTCGTTTTCGGCAATTACCACGTGGATCGACTGATCCAGCACGCTGAAAAGCGATTTGATGTCTTTGGCTCCCACGGGCGGTCTTTCCAGGTGCACTGCGATGATGATGTCCGCGCCCATTTGCTTCACGACATCGGTTGGCAGGTTGTTGACGAGCCCCCCATCCACCAGCACCCGCTCTTTGTCGAACACCGGCGTAAACGCTCCGGGAATCGACATCGTTGAGCGCAACGCCTCCGCCAGCGATCCCTGCTCAAACACAACCTGCTTCCCGCTCACCAGATCTGTCGCCACGCACCGAAACGGCGTCGGCAGCGCGTCGAACGAATCCTCTGCGTAATATGGCAACGTGATCCTGTCGATTAACAAGCCGATCTGATGCCCGGAATTCAATCCACTCGGCAGCGATAACCCATTTCGCAGCCCCAGCACAAACGCGTTCGGATACGCCCGCTGATCTTCTTTTCTTCGGTAGGAGAGGTCCTCGAAGGGAGTCGAATCGCTGAGCACTTCCTTCCAATCCACCCCCTCGATCAGCTTTTTCAGTTCCGTGGGGCTCATCCCCGCCGCGTAAAAGCCTCCTACAAGCCCGCCCATGCTTGTCCCGGCCACGTAGTCCACCGGAATATGGTGCTCTTCGAACCACTCGAGCACGCCGATGTGCGCCAGCCCGAGCGCCCCGCCTCCTTCAAGTGCCACGCCGATGCGCGGACGCCCTTTAGGCCTTTCCTTTGCCTGTGCGCCGGTCTGTGGCAAAGGGCCAGACGTACTTTTCCCTGCCATTTCCGCAAGCGCCTGCGGCTCGCCAGGATGTGCCGGAACGGAGCTCTGCGCTCCGACCGAAACGGGAATCAGCAAAAAAAGAAGGCAGGCGGGAACGCGCGGCATGAAGGGCCTCCTCGGCCAGAGTAAGGCCGATGCGGGGCAGGGACAAGCGGACAGGGTGGCGAGTTTGCGCGGGGAGTACCTTGGTTCTCTTGGCGCAACCTATGGCGGAGTCTAGGGTTAGACGATAACTAGGGGAAGTGTCTCCCCACGCTGCACCAAACTTCCGGCTTCCTATCGCTGGCCACTGAAAACAAGAAACTTAGAGGCAAGCGCGCACATCCAACATTGGGGGCAGAAGTGCAAGGAGCAAGTCATGCCAACGATTACCAACCCTCGCGGCGCCCCGACGCCATCTCATACACCTCCCTCGAACACGAGCGCCCTGATGCTCATCTTTCGGATTGTCCGCTGGACAGTTTACGCCTGTGCCCTTATCGTACTGATTCTTTTACTACATAAGTCCGCGCCGCCGGTCGTCTCGACCACCCCCGAAGCCGCCGCTCGTGCCGAGCAAAAGTTCCAGGATGCCCAGCAGGCCGTAGCCCAGGGCCAGCCCGCCACGCTCCGTATGGACGAGACCGAGCTGAACTCCTACCTTGCGTCCCACCTGGTTCTTCCCGGCAACAAAGCCGCCAACGCGGTGCCGGCTGCCTCCCCGACCGATGCCCCGGGGGCCGCGCCGAGCCCCGAGCAGCCCACCATGGAAGACGTCGAGCAAATGCGCTCGAATGTGAAAGATGTAAAGGTCCAGTTGATCGACGACCGCGTCCGCGCCTACGTCGTCTTCGATGTCCACGGCAAGGAAATGACCCTCCAACTCGAAGGCAAGCTAGGCGCCGAGAATGGCTTCCTCCGCTTCAAGCCGGTCAGCGGCCAGATTGGCGCGCTGCCGATCCCACAAGCCACTCTCGAAGCCGCTGTCCGCAAAATGATGGAGTCTCCCGAAAACCGCGAAAAACTGAAGCTTCCCTCCGACATTTCCGACCTGAAAATTGAAAATGGCGAAGTCGTCGCCAAGTATCAGTAAGCACGCCGTCTCGCCCCAAAGCCCGGCAAACGTTTCCCCCGGTGGATCGCGCTACTAGTTTGCGCGATCGATCTCAGGGTGTAGCTGTGGCGGTCGCAGGAATCCCAAACGTCCCGTCAACGATTTCGACGAAGTTCCGTTCTTCGCGGAGTATGAAGCGTTTGGCCTGCGACATGGCGAAGTTTTCTCGGCCTTCGGCGTCTGCCTTCAGGCGCGTCCGGTAGGCCTCGTAGGCGCTCAAGTTCGGAAACGCGATCAGCCCCCAGGCGACATCGTTCGTCCCCTCATGCGGAAGAAAATAGCCGACCAGATGTCCCCCACACCGGGGAATGATCTTGCCCCAATTCTCGGCGTATTTCTTAAAAGCATCCCGCTGAAACGGATCAATCTGATAGCGGATGACGCACACAATGCTCACGGGTATTCCTTTCGTCGCCGCGATGGCAAGTCCTTCGCCGCCCATCGTAAGTGCCGCCGCCGCGATGCTTCCAATGGCATCGCGGCGGCTGACTTTCTCCGTTGTGGGGTGGCCGGATGCTGATTTTTTTGTGCTCACGACCCGCAGTATGCCCATTGCCCTGCAGGAATACTTCGTCTACCATCAAAGTATGAATGTCGACAAAGACGCGGACCGCGCCGTCTCCAAAATCGCCGCCGCTATCGGCGAGCCCTCCCGCGCGCGAATGCTCTACTGCTTGATCGATGGCCGCGCGCGAACGAGCACGGAGCTGGCCATGGTTGCGGAAGTCACTCCTTCCACCGCTAGCGTCCACTTGCAGCGGTTGAAAGCGCAGCGATTGGTGAAGTTGTTCCCCCAGGGAAAGCATCGCTATTACAGTCTGGAAGGCAGCAATGTGGCGGCCGCTCTCGAAGCACTCAGCGTCCTCGCTGGCCGAGACCGCAAGCCATTCGTGCCCAATACGCCGAACGTGTTGCGCGCGGCCCGCACCTGCTACGACCACATCGCTGGCGCGCTCGGCGTCGCGTTGCACGACCGCATCATGGCCATGCGCTGGCTGTCGGACGCGCCAGGCCCGGACAGCGCTTACGAACTGACACGCAGCGGAGCGCAGGGATTCGTAAATCTCGGCATCGATGTCGAGGCCGCCCGCGCCCTGCGGCGTCGCTTCGCTTACCCGTGCGTTGACTGGAGCGAGCGGCGCCCGCATCTCGGCGGCGCGATCGGTGCAGCATTGCTGAAGGTTGCGTTGAAGCGAAGATGGGTGATCCAGGAACTCGACAGTCGCGCTTTGGCCATCACCGGAGTTGGGCGGCGCGAGATGCGAACTTGCTTCGGGCTGACCGATCGATACGACACTCTCTAATGCACGTAGAATCCGTTTTTCGAGAGCACCACGTAGTCCTTGCCCTTCTTTCCGAACGACGATCCTAGCCGCACGTCCAGTTTGTGCGGTTTGCCCAGCGCCGCGGACGCATTTGTGTAGTAGCCCAGCGTGTAGCGCGTCTTGATGCGCTGAATCAGCGCGCGAAACTCCGCGTCCAGATGGGCCACATCCTTCACGTCAAAGAGTTCGCCGCCCGTCGCGTCCATCACTTTGCGGATATTCACCAGGCCGGGAATCATGCTCGCGTACATCAGAGTTTGCGGTGGATTGTACCCGGGAATTTTCAGATTATAGAGCACCGCATCGGCCGCTATGGCTTCGGTGACGATGTCGCGCGTTCCCTGTCCGCCGGCGTCCGTGCCCACATCGTCGCTGATGAGAATAATCACGCGGCGTCCCTTGGGCGGCAGCTTCAGCAAATACTGGGAAGCCAGAAAAATCCCGTCATTGATGTTGGTCGCTCCGCCGGCTTGAAACGAATTGATCTGCTTGGCGATTTCGAACTTGTCTTTTGTGAACGGCACGCGCAACTGCGCTTCCGTGGAAAACGTAAACAGCGCCGCTTCATCATCCGGCTTGAGCGCGGCCAGAGCAGTGTTCGCCGCATCGCGCAGCGGTTCCAAAAACGGGCCGATCGAATCGCTCAGGTCCAGCACCAGCGCCACATTGATCGGCAATTCGTCGCGGCTGAACACCTCCAGTTTCTGCACAGCGCCATCCTCGCGAACTTCAAAATCCTCTTTCTTCAAGTCGGCCATAATCTTGCCGTCTTTCGTCTTCACCGTTGCGTCCACCAGCACCAGATTTACGCCCACGCGGATCACGCCCTGCGGCTGTTCCTGCGCTTGAGCTGGGACTCGCACGGCGGAAGTACACAGCAAGGCCAAACACAAGAAGCGCCCCGCGTTTCCAGAGAATTTGGCTTTTACCATGGTTCTATTCTACGTCAGGCGAGTCGCCTTTTAACTCCAGGCGATGGAAAGCTCCGAATATCCTTTGCCTTCTTCGATCGGTGTCGAGAAATAAATGGCCACGTCCTTGGCGCCGGAAATTTCCAGCGCTTTTTTGAAAAACCCGACGATCGCAAATCCCATGATCCGGTGCTGTTTTTCAAACCCGGTGTACTTGACCACGGCTCGGTTCTTCTCCGGCATTTGAACTTCGATGGGCACGCCCTGAAAATACGTCGCGTGCACCGCCGCGATCCGCTTGATCACGAATTCCGGCGAACCGAATTTCACAAACGCTTTGTAAATTCCTCTTAGCTGCCGCTCGATCACCGCTTCCGAGCCCTTCGTCACCATCTCTTCGTTTCCATCTGCCAATACTTTGATTTCGATCTCCAGAAACCGCGTGAACAGATCCAGGGAGTACCAAGTGGAAGAGAAGATTTCGCCTTCAAACACCTTGCGCGTCTCTTCGTCCAACAGCCCGAGGATTTTCTGAAAAGCCGCTTCTCCCGCGCGCGTTTTGATCTGCCCGATGGTCTCTTTGATTGCGGATCCCTTGATCAGCACCATGCACGCGCTCCTCGGAAGAACAGCCATATCTTTCGTGACTTTGCCCGGCGCACTTGACCATCCCGGATGCGTCGAATTTCTTTTCCTGGACGTCTTTGCGATAAGTTAGGAAGCTCGCGAAGTCATGCGGTAGGCCACGCCACACTTATACTGCTTGTCTTTAACGACTTCCACGACCCACGCAATTCGCGCAGGGACGAAGATCGCGTTGCCGCCGGGCGCGTACGGAACAGCTACTTCAATCTCGGTCCCCTCGTAGTACTGTTTGCGGCTCTTGAAGCTGAGGCCGCCCTTGGACATGTCTTCACAGGTCACGATGTCTTCGTTGAGGCCGGAGCGGCGAATACACGCTTTGTAACCGACCTTCGTTCGCGGATGCTTGCGACGGTTGTCCAAAGGCGCGGCTGGTTTGCGATCTCCCGGGGAAGCATACGCCGAAGCTGGTTGCGAACCGGCAATGGGTTGCAGGATGGAGGGAGCTTGCGCTGGCGGGGCAACTTGGGGGCTTCGTGGCGGCTGTGCAGTGGCGATATTCGTGGCCTGGGCAGACGAGGAGACGCTGGCAACGGGCCCAGCGGCGACGAGGACCGGCTGTTCTTCAGGGACTTCCGAAGCGCGCTTCCACAGCGTCGAATCTGAGCATTCCTTGCAGTAGCGAACGATGCCTTCGTTGATGAGGAAGACGTCGGACTCAACTTCGCTCTGCTCCACGGTTTCGCGCGCTTTGCAGTTGCCGCATTCCAACTGCATGCGGCGAGCTTCCTTCTCCCTCTCGGAAGCGGGAGCAAAGTCGATACCCCAGAAGTCAATCGTGTTGGGATCCGCGAAAGCCACGCCGTAGGTGTAGATCTCGCCTTCGGAGCCAATCCTGCCGACAACGCGAACAAGGGCTTCCTTGTTGGTATCCAGGTAGCGAATGATGATCTCTTGTTCGGCGGAAAGCTTATAGGTGGAAATGATGCCGGCGCCGTGGCGACTCAGGAGGACCGTCTTGGTCATTTCCGAGAATCCCTTGCCGTCCATGTCGCTTCCAGTCAATAGGATAGCGAGCTCTTTCGGAATGCGGCTGCTGCGGCGCAGATGTTCGTAGGACACGATATGCACTCATCGAGGGAAGTGTGCTTAAAACTAAGGTTAACCGGAAGTCTGCCGGGGGCGCTCAGAAATTGGAGAAATGGTTCCACCGTCGCAATGGGGAAGGACGGATGGGTGTCAAGAGCTCGTGACGGAGGGCACACAAAGGTGTAACTCGGGTCACAGATTTTGGAGTTCTGGAGGACTAAAAGTGAGACGTAGCAGGAGATGGATTGCGAATGGAAGTGAGCTGCCAAAGCTGGGAGCAAGCGGACGAAGGGCTCAGCAGCTCCACCTACCGAGTCGTCTGGAGGATGTTTAGGTAGGGAAGACCTTCGACAATGAAAGTTTTCTGCTGCCGGGGCGGCAAGTGGACACCAAGCGAATAAAGAGCGCCAGTGATTGCGACGCGCCGGTCGTGTACGGCCGGAAAAGCTGAAGATCCATTTGCCGCCCCTTACCTCGAAACTTCAAGCATTCCAGAGAAAACGAGCAATTAACTGAGGAGGAGTGAGATGACAAACCTAATCGTGCGTGACAACTTGTTTGAGGACCTGTTTGATGTTCGTCGTGAATTCGACAAGATTTTCAATCGCATGCTGACCGTGAAGCCGTGGGGCAAGGAAGAGGCTGGCAGACTGACGGAGTTCAATTTCCTGCCTGCGGTCGAGACCCATGTGGACAAAGAGGCCAAGAAGTATGTTTGCAAGGTTTCTCTGCCCGGAATCAATCCGAAGGAAGTGCAGATAAGCGTGCAAGGGAATATGCTGACGATCACTGGCGAGCGGAAAGAAGAAGTGAGGACGAAGGAAGCGGAGTATTACCACGAGGAGTTCAGCTACGGGGAGTTCGAGAGGGTTCTGGAACTGCCTGAGGGCGTGAACACGGAGAAGATCAACGCCGAATTCGTGAACGGCGTGCTGGAAATTACGGCGCCGGTGGCAGCAGTGGCGCTGCCGAGGAAGATTGAAATCAAGACGACTGTGCCGTTGACCAAGCAAATGGCGGCGTAGCTACGGAAATAGTGCGCCACCCAAAGTAAAAGGGGCCCGGTCTGAGAAATCGGACCGGGCCCCTTGTCTTTCGCCGCGGCAAAGCCGCCTGGGTCAGCGGTGCGGATCTGCCCCCCAAATTGCCCGGCCTACAGAGCCAGCCCTAAAAAAAATGAAATGAAGCAGCCACTTGCCGCACTACTCGCTAAGTCTGCTCTTGGGCGGGAATTCGCGGCGGCAGTCTTCCTGCGTCTGAGTCAGCCGATATAGTTCCAATACTGAGCGGTCGAGCGAAGGTAGGCTGGTAAGGATCGTGTGTGGGACGTTGCCGTCCCGTACCCGGAACTTCCACAGCCTGACAAAAAACAAACGAAAAAGGAGTCGAGCGATGGCTGATTTGACGAAATTACCACAAGCTGCAAGTGGATGCATACCACCGGGGGTAACCGATCAACACGGAAAGGATGCATTCGAGGTCCGCTTTGGCACGGCGACGGCCGAGGCGACGCCGACTGGAAGTGTTCCGCATACGACGAACGGTGACGAGTCGCTCTATGGGGACAAGTCCGGGACATACACAAAATGCCTGATGCAGAGTGGCTTCGGCGTAGTTAACCCGAGTTCTTTTGCGCTGTTTCGGGCCGCTCTGGGGGGCGTCAACGGTGTACCGGTAGCGACTGCCAATTTCGAAGTGCCTGGCTTGCTTGGCGGCGCGCGGAAGCTGAACGGTCCGTTGGGCGCGTTTGCCCTTACTCTAAATGGCGCGGACCCCCAGCACTTTGGCGACACGATTGTCCCTCCACCACCGCCAGTGGCGAGCAAAGAATACGCAACGGAACTGGTCGAGCTGTATTGGGCCTCGCTGCTGCGAGACGTGCCCTTCACGCACTATGAAACGAACGCTACCGCTATCGCTGCAGCCCACGAGCTGAACCAACTCGGCGCCACCTACGCAGGGCCCAAGGACTCCGGCGGCAAGGTCACGCCCCACCTGCTATTCCGCGGCGGCTTTAACGGAGCCAAGGCAGCCTTTTTTCCGGGGGAAAACTTCGGTCCTTATATCTCGCAATTCTGTATCCAGCCCACCAACCTTGGAGCGCAGCAAATTGACCAGAAGCTGCAAACGTTCGCGGCCGGCGTGGACTATATGACGGATCTGGGCGAATGGCAGAATGTGCAAAGCGGCGTATCGACGGCGACGACGTCGGCGCCAATCGCGCTGGATCCAAAGCGGCGCTTTATGCATAACGGCCGCGGGCTGGGCGCGTTCACCCACCAGGACGAATTGTATCAAGCGTATCTCGTGGCGTATCTGGCCATGAACACGCTGGGAATTGGCCCGAATCCGGCGAGTCCATACGCGCCGGGCACAGGGTTCAAACAGCAGCAAGCGTTCGGGACGTTCGGCGGACCGGACATCGCGGCGACGCTGGGCGCAGTCGCCCGAGCGGCGATCAATTCGGTTTGGTATCAGAAGTGGATTGTACATCTCCGTCATCGCCCGGAATCTGGCGGCGGCATCGTGCACTTACAGAAGACAGGCGCGGGATCGACGAATGCACACGTCGACCCGCTCGTTCTGAACTCCGCCGCGCTCAACTTGAGCCACCTGCGAAATGGGAGCTATTTGCTTTCACAGGCCTTTCCCGAGGGCTCGCCGGCCCATCCTGCCTATCCGACAGGGCACGGAACCGTTGGCGGAGCCTGCATCACGGTGTTGAAATTCTTCTTCAACGGGAATGCCCCGATCGTGAATCCCCTGGTTCCCTCAGCCGACGGGTTGTTGCTCGAAGCGTACGGCGGGACGGATGCCGGGAAAATGACGGTCAACGGCGAGCTGCACAAGCTGGCACACAACATATCCTTCGGACACGGCATTCACGCCGGTATTCACTGGCGCAGCGACACGGACTACTCGATGCTGCTGGGAGAGGCTATAGCGTTGAGCTTCCTACAGGATCAGGCGTTCACCTATAAAGAAAACTTTGCGGTGACGCTTACGAAGCTGGACGGCACAACGACGACCATCAAAAACTTCTAGCCCGCGACTTTTCTCTCGTTTGGGTTGAAGCAGACGTGGCCGACAATCCAACTTGAAGTGGCGCAACACGCTGCGCCGCTTCAAGTTGTTTCATCATTCGTGGCGCAGAGCGACGAGAGGATCGATGCGCGTGGCGCGGCGCGCAGGAATCCAGCAGGCGAAGAGAGCGATGGCCGTAAGCGAGAAGACCACGACGGAAAAAGTGAGCGGGTCGGATGGTTTTACGCCCACAATCATGGTGCTCATGACGCGGGTGCCCACCAAGGCAATGGCCAAGCCCAGGCCCAGCCCGACGCCGACTACTCCAAGTCCTTGCCGCAAAACCATTTTCAAAATGTCGCGGGGAGCCGCGCCCATGGCGATGCGAATACCGATCTCCTGAGTGCGCTGGGCGGCAGCGTAGGAAACCACGCTATAGATTCCGACGACGGCGAGAAGCAACCCGAGGAGTCCCATCACGGTTGTCAGCTGAGCCCCAAACCGGAACAAGAAAAAGCCGTTGGCGCCCTGAAGAGCTTCCGTCATGGTCTGCACCTGGGTGATTGGAAGGTTGGGAGCGAGTTCCTGGATTTGAGATTCGATTTGCACCGCCAGGCTGTCGGGCGGCAGAGGCGTGCGGACTTGAATGGTGCGGACGGACATATAGTTCTGCTCTAAGGGCAGATAGAAATAAGGCTGGGGATCCTCGACGACGCTTTGGTATTTGCCGTCCTGGACGATGCCCACCACTTCTATAAATGGACCGCTCGCGCCTTTGATACTGAAGCGCTTGCCGAGGACCTCTTCGTTGGGCCAGAGTTTCCTGGCCATGAACTGATTGATGACGGCAACGGGCGGGGCTTTCTCACTGTCGGCGTCGGTAAATTTCCGTCCCTGCAACAAGGGAATTTGAAGGGTGTCGAAATAGCTGGGCGTCACCACGTTGTAGCTAACATCGGGGGGCTGCTGGCCTGGTTCGAGAGGACGATTTTCGAGGGTGAGGCGGTCACCAGCGCTGACGAGACTCATGGGGACGATGAAGGCTTGCGCCACGGATTCAACGCCGGGCAGAGCCCGGATGCGGTAGTCCAGTTCGTGATAAATCTCGCGGCCGCGCATTTCCTTGTATCCGATCTGCTCCACGTCCACGGAGAGATTGAGCACATGCTCCGGATTGAAACCGAGATTAATCTTCTGCGCTTTCTCCAGGCTGCGGACAAACAAGCCAGCGACGATCAGCAGTACGAACGAGCCGGCGACCTGGGCAACGACCAGGGCATTTCTAGCCAGTTGACGGCGAGGACCGGAAGATGAGCCGCGGCCTCCTTCGTGGAGAACGGTGATGACATTGGTGCGAGCGGCGCGCAGGGCGGGAATAATGCCCACAATCAGCCCGGTCAACAAAACGGTTCCAAGCGAAAACAAATAGACCGTGGCGTCGGGGTGGAAATCCAGCTCGATGGGTAAATCGCTGCCGAGACGGAGCGTACCGAGAATTCCCGCGGCCCATGACCCTAGCAGCAATCCAGCGCCACCGCCCAGAAGCGCAAGCAGGAGGCTTTCGGTGAGGTATTGCCGGACCAGACGGCCCTGTCCGGCGCCGAGAGCGGCGCGGATGGCCATCTCGCGCTGGCGCACCGTTGCACGAACCAGAAGAACGTTGGCGATGTTGAAGCACGCTACGAGGAGCACGAGTCCGGCGAGCGCCATAAAGGCGATGGCGGCCATGGGGATCGGGTTCTCAGGATCGGGTTCCGGTCTGGCGAGTTTCTCGGGAAAGAGCTGGACAGCAAGGCCCTTCTCCGTGTCGGCATGTTGCTCGGCAATCCGTTGGGCTACGACGTTCAGGGAGGCCTGGGCTTGTTGAATGGATACGCCCGGTTTCAGGCGGCCCATGATGGTGAGGCTGCGAGAGCCGCGGCTGGTCCAATTCTTCTCAACAGGGTTATCGGGATCCTCAGAGATTTCGGCGCTGAACGGAACGTAGGCGTCCATGGCAAGGCCCGTGTAGGTGCCGTAAAAATCCTTGGGTGCGACGCCGACGATTGTGAAGGGATGATCGTGGATGACGACTTTCTTGCCGACGACATCCGGATCAGAGGCAAATCTCTTGCGCCAATAGGAATACCCCAAGACGAGGATGGGATCGGCGCCGGGCGTGCGGCCTTCCGTGGGGAGAATCAAGCGTCCGTAGGCCGGACGGATACCGAGGGCCGAAAAGTAGTTGCTGGAAACGCGGCTGATCAGGCAGTGGTCGGCTTTTTGATCGGCAGCGACAGGTGCGAACGTCACTCGGTAGGCAAAGACATCGCTAAAGGAATCCGTATGGTCGCGCAGGTCCTCGAAGTCGGGGTAGGAGAAATGGCGGTTCCCCGGAAGAGAAGATTGATTGAGGGATAGAACGGTGATCTGCTCGGGATGCGGGACGGGGAGGGGGCGGAGAAGGAAGCCGTTGACGACGCTAAAGAGGGTGGTATTGACAGCCATGCCGAGGGCAAGGGTGACGATGCCGACGAAGGCGAAGCCGGGGTTCTTCGTGAGGGTGCGGAAGGCGTATTGGATGTCTTTCCAGAAGTTGAGCATTGGCTGCGAGGCTCCAGTCAAGGATGCAGAGACTTGGGCACCTGGGCTGCCTGCGAGGATACGCTGTAAGCTGTTCAAACGGAAGTGTTTAGTAAGAGGCTAAGACTCGATAAGACGGCAAAGCGTGCGATTGTGGGACTGCCCGTCTCATTTGCGAACAGGTGCCTGGCAGGGGGAGTTCCCGGGTTTTGGCCAGCTAGCCCTCCCCCCACTTTTTTGTAAGTGTTGCGTCTAAAGGACTTAGGTCATCTGGGGGTGCGGCCGCCTGGAAATGAAAACAGCGGCTGCGGGCAGCCGCTGTCACCAGTAGCTATCACGGGGACAGCAAAGTTTAGCGGATCGTATTAAGAATAACTCAAGGAAAACGAGTGGGCCGAAGCATGGGGCCAAAAACAAAAGCGCCAGCAGGAAGTCGGCGCGACAGCGATCAATCGCAAAAACAACCAGACCCAGAATATTCGAAGTGCCGCTTTTTGTCGATGGGGGTGCATGGAATTTCCGGGGTAACTGCGTTGGAGGCGTAGCGTTTTGCTTGGTTCAGGAGTTCTAGATACGGGTGGGCAGTTTGGAAAGCCCGAGAGACTCAGCGGGGTTTTCCAGACTGGTGGCGAAGGATGAGGAGACTACCCTCCAAATAGTCCTGGATGAGCTGGAGTTCTTTGGTGGAAAAGCGGGAAGCGTGCTCGAGAGAGGCGGTGGCGAGGCCTCTGTAGAGGCGGGCGACGCGCTGCATGGCTTCGAGGCAGGGGCGGACGAAGACTTTGCGACGGTCGCTGGCGTCGCGAAAACGTTCGACGAGGCCGGCCTTTTCGAGGCGGTCAAGGATGCCGGTGACGGCGCCGGTGGTGAGGCCGGTGTGGCGGGCGATGTCCCCGGCGGTGAGGGGGCCCTGGGAATAACGGGACATCAATTCAAAGCATCTGGTATCAGTAACATTGATTCCCAGTTTGGTGGCAATGGCCTGGTGGAAGAAGATGGAGGCGGTGCTGAGCTCGCGACCGAGCTCCATGCCGACGCGGCGGATGAGGGCATCGCGTTTGGGAGAGGAGGAAGGCTTGGGGAGCGGGAGGGTGCGGTTGAATTGGCGCATTTTATCTTGACGGCTAATTATCTCACAGACTAAGATAATGAGCGACAGAAAGAGTATACCCGAGAGGGGCGGCGGCGCAAAGCGCGGGGAAACAGGATCGGCCGCGGGAGCAAAAACGTACGAAAAAAGTGAGAACGGGCAGGGAAGCGGCGGGAGAGCGGCAAAGCAGGGTAGAATAAAGGCCAGAAAAAGCATTTTCTGCCGTAATCTTCAAGACTTCCGTTGCGTAAGAGAAATTGAGCGCCTCCAGACAGGAAGAAAAGAGAAGTGATGGCAACGACGGAGATTCATCCAAAAGCAGATTTGAGTTCGCTGCGAATCCATGACAAAAGCCGCTCGGGCAGCGGGGCGGGGAAGAAAGTGGCGTATGCGTCGGCCGTGCTGGGCCTGATCGTGATACTGGGCGGGATTGCGCTGGCGTTTAGGAACCAGACACCGGTAGTGGAAGTGATGGCGGCGCAGAAGCCGGAAGCGGGAGGGCGCTCGGCGATTTTGAATGCGAGCGGATACGTCACCCCGCGGCGGAGAGCGACGATTGCGGCGAAGATCACGGGGCGCGTCACTGGCGTGTTCTTCGACGAAGGGACGCACGTGCATGCGGGGCAGCTGCTGGCGACGCTTGATGATTCGGATACGAAGCGAGCGCTGGATTCGGCGAAGGCCGACCGGGACTCCTCGCAGGCGGCGATTGCGGATTATCAGGTACAGCTCAAGTTCGCGCAAATCGAATTGCGGCGCGCGGAGCAATTGCAGAAGGCAGGCGTGCAGACGCAAGAGCAGTTGGATACAGCGAGCACGAATGTGGACAGCCTGAAAGCGAAGATTGAGTTGGCGAAACAGCAAGTGGCGGCGTCGCAGGCAAGAATCGCGGAGGCGCAGCAGGCGGTGGACAATTGCACGATCAACGCGCCGTACGACGGGATCGTGGTTTCGAAAGACGCGCAGGTGGGCGAGATGGTGTCGCCGATTTCGGCCGGCGGCGGGTTTACGCGGACGGGTATCGCGACGATTGTGGACATGAATTCGAACGAAATTGAAGTAGACGTCAATGAATCGTTCATCGCGCGTGTGAAAGATCATCAAAAGGTGACGGCGATTCTGGATGCGTATCCGGATTGGGAGATTCCGAGCCACGTGAGGACGGTGATTCCGACGGCGGACCGGCAGAAGGCGACAGTGAAGGTGAGGATATCGTTCGATAAGCTCGATCCGCGAATTTTGCCGGACATGGGGATTAAGGTGACGTTTTTGAGCGATGAGCCGGTGAAGAAAGCGGATGCGAACGCGCCGGCGGTGGCGGCGCTGCTGCCGAATGAGGCTTTGCACGACGACGGTGGGAAGACGATTGTGTTTCTGGTGAAGAACGACAAGCTGGAGCGGCGGGCGGTGGCGTTGGGAAACAAGCAGGGAGCGCAGACGGAAGTGTTGTCGGGGATTGCGGCAGGCGATGAAGTGGTGGTGAAGGGTCCGGCCAATATGCAGGACGGGCTGGCGGTGCAGATCAAGAAGTAGCCTCGCAAAATAGCGAGTGGTGCGGAAAAGCGGCCAGAGCTGCCGCACTCCAAAACAGGAGCAGCGACGATGATTCGAGTGGATGGCCAGGGAAACGGGAAGAGCTTGATTCAAGTGCGCGGGCTTTCAAAGACGTATCGCCGCGGCGGGGAAGAGATTCAGGTGCTACAGCGGCTGAATCTGGATTTGGACAAGGGCGATTTTGTGGGGTTCATGGGCCCAAGCGGCTCGGGGAAAACGACGCTGCTGAATTTGCTGGGCGGATTGGACGTGCCGACGCAAGGCAGCATCACCGTGGACGGCGACGAGATCACGCACATGTCGGGGAGCAAGCTGACGAAATGGCGGGCGCGGCACGTGGGATTCATCTTTCAGATGTACAACCTGATTCCAGTGCTGACGGCGTTCCAGAATGTGGAGCTGCCGCTGCTGCTGACGAAGTTGTCCAAGGCGGAGCGGCGGAAGCACGTGGAGACGGCGCTGAGCGTTGTAGGACTTTCCGACCGGATGAATCATTATCCGCGGCAATTGTCAGGCGGGCAGGAGCAGCGCGTGACGATTGCGCGCGCGATTGTGTCGGACCCGACGTTTTTGCTGTGCGACGAACCGACGGGAGATTTGGACCGGAAAAGCGCGGACGAGATTATGGCGCTGATTGAGGAATTGGTTGCGAAGCACGGCAAGACCGTGTTGATGGTGACGCACGACGCGATGGTGGCGGCACGAGCGCACACGACGCTGCACCTGGATAAAGGCGTTCTGGTGGAAGCTTCGAAGCTAGAGCAGGGGGTCGTGGCGGGGGGTGTGGCATGAAATTTCACTCGCTGATTTTTGCCAATCTGTTCCGCAAGAAAATACGGCTGATCCTCACAGTGGGATCGTTCGCGATTTCGCTGGTGCTGTTTACGTTTTTGGCGGTAGTGAACAGCGCGTTCAGCCGGGGGGTTGATGTTGCGGGAGCGGACCGGTTGGTGATTGTGAACCGCATCGGGTTGATTCAGACGATGCCGATTTCGTACGGGGATCAGGTACGGCAGATTCCTGGAGTGAAATACGTAACGCAAAACCACTGGTTTGGCGGCGTGTATCAGGACGAGAAGAATTTTTTCCCGCAGTTTGCGATTGACGTAGAAAACCATCGCAAGGTTTATCCGGAATTTATCGTGCCGGACGATCAGTGGAATACGTTCGTAAAGGACCAGCAGGGAGCGGTGGTGGGAGCGCGGACGGCGAAGCGGTTTGGCTGGAAGGTGGGAGACCGCATACCGATCAAGAACACGCTGTATGGTCCGACGAAAACGTGGGAGTTCAATCTAGATGGGATTTACCATACCGCGAAAGAGGGCGGGGACGAGAGCCAGTTCTGGTTTCAGTGGAAGAACTTCGATGAGAACGTTCCCGCGTATGCGAAGAGCACGGCGGGGTGGTACATCCTGAAGCTGGATAGCCCGGACGACGCAGCGCGGGTGGCAAAAACGATTGACGCCAAATTCGCGAATTCTTCGTACGAGACCAAGACGGAGACGGAGTCGGCGTTCGCGGCCGGATTCGCCAAACAGTTTGGGAATATAGAATTTCTTATTCTGGCGATCGGGAGCGTGGTGTTCTTTACGCTGCTGCTGGTCACGGGAAACACGATGGCGATTTCGGTGAGGGAACGGACGAGCGAGCTGGCCGTGTTGAAAGCGATCGGAGTGACCGACGGATCGGTGCTGTTTCTGGTGCTGGCGGAATCGATGGTGATTGCGTTGTTTGGCGGAGTGATGGGGCTGCTGCTGGCGTGGGCGGCGATACCGGTGATCAGCGTTGCGCTTACGGGTTTGCTGCCGCCGTTGCTTTTATCGAAGACAATGTTGTCGCTGGGCCTGGTGTTTGCAGTGTTTGTGGGCGCGGTGAGCGGGTTGATACCGGGAATTAGCGCGATGCGCATGCGCGTTGTGACCGCGCTGCGGAGGGTCTGAGATGGCAATTCCGATTGTGTACAACATCCGCAGCGTGAGGGCTCGGTGGACGTCGACCATTGTGGCCGTGTTGGGGATTGCGGGGACGGTGGGCGTGTTTGTGGCGATGCTGTCGCTGGCGAGGGGGTTTCGAGCGACGCTGGTGGCGTCGGGCTCACCGGACAACGCGCTGATTGTAAGGGCGGGGGCAACGTCGGAGATGACGAGCGGGGTGCCGCTGGATTCGGTGAAGATTATTCAAGACGCGCCGGGAGTTGCGCGAGGAGTAGGTGGACCGCTGGTCACGCCGGAAGCGGTGATGATGGCGCCGATACCGCTGGTAACGACGGGGACGGACGCGAATGTGGAGTTGCGAGGCGTTTCGCCGAACGTGCTGGAGATACGCAAGCAGGTGAAAATTGTGCAGGGACGGATGTTCAAGGCGGGGCTTGCGGAAGTGGTGGTGGGAAAGAACGCGACCAATACTTATGCGGGTTTGAAGTTGGGGGACACGATTACGCTGGGGAGCGTACGGTGGAAGGTGGTGGGGATTTTTGACGCGGGCGGGAGTTCGTTCGATTCGGAGGTTTGGGGGGACGCGCATCTGTTGGACGGAGCGTACAACCGGCCGGACACGTCGTTTCAGTCGGTGACGGTGCACCTGGATTCGCCTGGGGATTTGAATGAGCTGAAGGACTCGGTGACTACCGATCCGCGGCTGAATGTGGATGTGATTCGCGAGATTGATTACTACGCGAAGCAATCGACGAACATGACCACGCTGATTACGAGGCTGGGTGGGTTTGTGGCGATGATTATGGCGATTGGAGCGGTGTTTGGCGCGTTGAATACTATGTATTCGGCAGTGGCGGATCGCGGGCGGGAAATTGCGACGATGCGGGCGCTGGGATTTGGCGGACCTTCAGTGGTTTTTTCGTTTCTGATCGAGGCGCTGCTGATTTCTTTTGTGGGCGGAGTGCTGGGGTGTCTGGCGGTTTTGCGGTTGAATGGATTGACGACCAGCACGATCAATTTTCAGACGTTTTCGAATTTGGCGTTTGCGTTCAAGATTACGCCGGACTTGCTGGTGATGGGAGTGGTGTTTGCGCTGGCGATGGGCGTGCTGGGCGGGTTGTTTCCGGCAATTCGGGCGGCGCGGTTGCCGGTGGCGACGGCTTTGCGGGAGTTGTAGTTCTTCACACTTACGGAAGAAACAAAGAAAAAGATTTTAACGCAGAGACACAGAGGACACGGAGAGGTGTGTCTGCGTTACAATGCCGCGCATGAGTGAAGAAATGAAAGATCGGGAATTGGGGATGGGGCGCGCGATTACGCGGCGGGATTTTTTGAATGGCGTGGCGATTGGTGTGAGCGGGGCAGTCGCGGGCGGTACGCTTGGTGCGGAGACGCTTTTGGCTGTGGCGGCGTTGGATGAGTTCGCGCCGGAGAAGGCGAAGGACTACTATCCGCCGGCGTTGATGGGGATGCGCGGGAATCATGACGGGACGTTTACATTTGCGCACCGGCTGCGCGATGGAGAGAGTTGGGATGCGGATGGGGCGGCGGCGAAGACGGGAGAAATTTACGATTTGGTGGTGGTGGGTGGAGGAATTAGCGGGCTGGCGGCGGCGTATTTTTACAGAAAGAGCGCGGGGCACGATGCGCGGATTTTGATTCTGGATAACCACGACGATTTCGGCGGGCATGCGAAGCGGAATGAGTTTCGCGCAGGGAACCGGATGGTGTTGAGCTACGGGGGGACGCAGTCGATTGAGAGCCCGGGGAAGTACAGCGATGTGGCGAAGGGATTGATCAAAGAGATTGGGATTGAGACGGAGCGGTTTTACAAGGCGTACGACCAGAAGCTTTATACGAAGCTGGGGACTGCGGCGTTTTTTGACAAGGAGACGTTTGGCGAAGACCGGTTGATTACGGGGATGAATGCGACGCCGTGGCCGGAATTTTTGGCGAAGGCGCCGCTTTCGAATGTGGCGAAGAAGGATATCGCGAGAGTTTATGCGGAGAAGGTGGATTATCTCGCGGGACTTTCGAAAGAGGAGAAGCGCGCGAAGCTGGCGAAGATCAGTTACGCGAACTATTTGACGAAGATTTGCGGACTGCATGCGGATGCGCTGCCGTTTTTTCAGACATTTCCGCATGATTTGTATGGTGTGGGGATTGACGCGGTTCCGGCGCTGGGGTGTTTCGAATCGGGGGACGACTACGAATCGTTTACCTATCCGGGGTTCGATGGGTTGGGAATTGGAGAGCATGAAAAGGAAGAGCCGTACATCTTTCATTTTCCGGATGGGAACGCGTCGATTGCGCGGCTGCTGGTGCGGGCGCTGATTCCGGGGGCGATGCCGGGGAAGTCGATGGAAGACGTGGTGACGGCGCGGGCGGATTACAGCAAGCTGGATGTGGAAGGCACGGCGGTGCGTGTCAGGTTGAACAGTACCGTCGTGCACGTGCAGCACGGCGAAGCGGGAGCCGCGACGGGCGGCGGTTCGAAGACGGTCGACATTGCTTACATGCGCGGGAAGAAATTGCAGTCGGTGCAGGCGAAGAATTGTGTGCTGGCTTGCTACAACGGGATGATTCCGTACATTTGCCCTTCGCTGCCGCAAGGGCAAAAAGAAGCGCTGTCGTATCTTGTGAAGACGCCGCTGGTGTACACGCATGTGGCGCTGCGAAACTGGACTTCGTTTGCCAAACTGGACGTGCACCAGATTGTGGCGCCCGGCGGATATCACACGCACACGGCGCTGGATTTTCCGGTGAGCATTGGGGAGTATGCGTTCCCCAGCAAGCCGGAAGAGCCGATGGTGCTGTTCATGCTGCGGACGCCGTGCAAGCCGGGGCTGCCGATGCGCGAGCAGTTTCGCATGGGGCGAATGGAATTGATGGACACGCCGTTTTCGAAATTCGAACGCAACGTGCGAGATCAGCTGGGGAGGATGCTGGGAGGAGCGGGGTTCGATCCGGCGCGAGACATCGAAGGGATTACGGTGAATCGCTGGGCGCATGGATATGCGTACACTCCGAATTCGCTATTCGATCCGGATTGGAAAGAGGAAGAAAAGCCGTGGGTGATTGGGCGGCAACCGTTCGGGAGAATTGCCATTGCGAATTCGGATGCGGGGGCAAGCGCATATTCGGACGTGGCGATAGATCAAGCATGGCGGGCGGTGGGTGAAATTTTGAGGAGTTAGAGGGGTACGGGAATTTTGATTGGTGCGAGGCCCGGCAGCCAGGGAGGGGCAAGCCCCTCCCCTACAGGTGCGGCGAAATCAGGTTGCAGGCTTTCCGGGGCAAGTGTGGTATTGTCCTTGTTGTAGACTCCCGAAGTAGGGTTGCCTGAACTCCCTGAAGGGCGCGCTTTGCGGCCCTCCCTCCACCGAATTCAGCCAATTTCAGGCCAGTGTATCGTAGTGTCCGGAAGGCGCGAGCTTTCCGAGATCCTGCACTCATGGTGCTTCTTCGAAGAGTTCAGGGAGAATCAAGATGAAGAGTTTGTTTGTCGGGAACATGAACTTTCAGACCACGGAAGGTGAACTGCGCGACTTGTTCACGCCGTTTGGGCAAGTGACGCGGGTGCACATGGCGATGGACCGGGAAACCGGGCGGGCGCGTGGGTTTGCGTTTGTGGAAATGCCCAATGATGAAGAGGCGGCCAAGGCCATGGCCGGACTCGACGGGAAAGAACTGGGCGGACGCAATTTGAAAGTGAATGAAGCGCGGCCGAAGGGCGAAGGTGGACCTCCGCGCGGGCCCAGGAATTTTGGCGGGCCGGATAGGGGCAGCGGCGGTGGCGGAGGCCGCGGAAAAGGCGGAGGCGGCGGGCGCGAACGGTTTTCGAACGAGGACTACCGCGAATCCGCGCGGCAGCCCCGCGAACCGCGCTGGTGACAGAATGCGAAGTTGCTGGACAGTGAAGGCGCGGTACGCGCCTGCTGCGTTTGCGAGGAGACGCAATGACAACGACATTCCAGAAACGGCAAAAAGAAATGAAGCGAATGGAAAAGCGCAAAATGAAAGAAGAAAAGCGCGTGCAGCGGAAGTTGGATAAGACGGCCGAGAAGGAATCGGGAGTTTCGACGGAAGAGATCATGGAGCCCTTGACGGGGCCGATTCCGTACGATCCGGAGCAGTAAGACGCGGGCGCCGGAGCAAAATCCAGTCAAGCGCTAAACTTCAAGCACGAACAATCGCACAGAGCTGTAAGGGGATCGCGGGCAGATCTGTGTCCGCGGCGCGTGAGAACACTGCAGCGCATTTCGAGCGGCACGCATGAACAAACTGGTTGCAGCGGGCGGGGCAAGCCTCGCTTACAGAGGTAGCTGGTTGCAGCGGGCGGGGCAAGCCCCAAGCTTGTCCAAATTAGGTTTTGGGTCGCCGACAATTTGGACAGCCTGAGCCTCTACAGAACGACATGGGGCCTTAAGATTTGGTCGAAAGGCTCTGAAATCAACTGTTTTCAGTGGTTTCGGTTGGTCTCAGGGTCTGACTACGGTCAGATCGCAATTTGGACAGCACTGGAACGGAGGGACAAACCTCAATTCGGATTCAGTGCCAGTATGATTGAAAACACAGGGCTTAACCCGTCCAACGGGGACGCTTTAAGCTTAATTTGGACAGCCTTGGGGCAAGCCCCGCCCCTACAGAGGGAGTTTTGTGCGGGCTTAGTGCACGGACATGGGGCCGCCTTTGGCTTGCGGGCGGCGCATGAGCAAAATAAACGGAAGCATCAGCACGAACAATCCCGCCAGGATGAAGAAAATGCTGTTGTAGGCGAGCATGCTGGCTTGTTGCTCGACCATCCCGAACATCGCGGCATGGGCCTGGCGATTGGCCGTAACAGAATCTGATCCGCTGGATCTGAACATCGCTTGCATGGAATGCATCATGTTGCGCGCACTGATGCTGTAAGGCGTCACGTGCGAGCCGAGCTGCGCGATATTCCTCTGCTGAAAACGCGTTTGCATCGTGCTGACAGCGGCAATGCCGATGCTGCCTCCGAGGTTGCGGACCAGATTGAAGAGGCTGGTGGCGTTGCCCATATTTTCCTTGCGAATAGGAGCCATGCTGATGGTGGTGAGCGGGACGAAGATGAGGCCGAGCGAGAGGCCCATGATGAGCTGAGGCCAGAAAAAATCCCAGAAGCCGGCGCTGAGACTTAAGCGCGAGAATTGGAAAAGGGTCCATCCGCACACGATTAATCCGGCCATCAGCATTTTGCGCGGATCGAGCTTGGCCATGATGATGCCGGCGACCGGCATGGCGATGAAAGAGCCAAGTCCGCGAGGCGCCATGACGATTCCAGCGCGTACGGCGGGGTAGCCGAGCAGAGTCTGGAGAATGAGTGGGATGAGCACGGTGGTGCCATAGAGGCCGACGCCAAGCAGCGACATCAGAAAAACGCCCGTGGAATAGGTGCGGTCTTGGAAGACGCGCAGATTGACGACAGGATCCTTGATCCGAAGTTCGTAAATTAGAAAAGCGATAAGCGTACCGGCGGCGAGGATGGCGACCGCGGTGATCCATCCGGTGCCAAACCAGTCTTTTTCCTGGCCCTTGTCGAGGACGATTTGCAGAGTGGCAATGCCAACGGCGAGGAGACCGATACCCCAGTAGTCGATTTTTTGCGAAGCGCGGCGGATATACGAGGGGTCGAAGATGAACAGCGAGGTCATCACGATAGAGGCGATGCCGATGGGCACGTTGATATAAAAGACCCAGCGCCAGGAGTAGCTATCGGTGAGCCAGCCGCCAAGAACAGGGCCGAGCATGGGAGCGACGACGATGCCGAGTCCCCAGAAGCCCATGGCTTTGCCGCGGTCTTCTGCCGGGAAAGATTCGAGGAGGATGGCTTGCGAGATGGGTTGCAAACCTCCGCCGCATGCACCTTGAATGACGCGGCAGACGATGAGGAAGGGAAGACTGGGAGCGAGGCCGCACAAGAAAGAGGCGATGGTAAAGCCGGTAACGGAGAGCATGAGCATGCGCTTGCGGCCAAAAAAATTGGAGAGCCAGCCAGTGAGCGGAAGAATGATGGCATTCGCGACGAGGTAGGAAGTGAGCGTCCAGGTGGCTTCGTCGACGGTTGCGGAGAGGCTGCCGGCGATATGAGGAAGCGAGACGTTTACGACGGTGGTGTCCAGCACCTCCATAAAAGTGCTGAGCATGACCGAGATGGCGATGATCCAGGGGTTGATGTGCGGATGAGCTTGCGGCGTTTCCTGGGACATCAAAACCTCGAGCCGTCCAATCAGAACAGACCATCTCTAGAACGCTGAAATCATAGTGTTTGAGCCTGCCGCTGGCAAACGTTCCTCCGGCCGCTCGTGTCCAACAGCCAATTTTTGGTTGAGCCACTGTGCAGAAGCGGCCTCTTGCGGTATCTTGAGCGCATACAAAAAGTGCATGGGAGCGCCGATGAAAACTCGCAGACCACGCCGTGAATTTCTTGCCGGGATGGGGGCCCTGGCGGCAGCCGCATCTTTTCCAGAAGGGCTGCTGGCGGCGCGAGAGCGGCTCTATCCGCCGGCGGACCTTTCCTATTTTGAAACGCCGATACCTCCTGGGCCGTTCGAACTCCACATCGGCTATGCTGCCATCACGTGGGGCGGTCACGATCGGCAGGCGATAGAGGATGTCGCAGCCGTGGGCTACCCGGGAATTCAGATTCGTTCGAACAGCGTGGAGGAATTCGGCACGGGAGCCGCATTAAAGGAAGATCTCGACAAACATCATCTCAAGATGGTTGCCCTCTCGAGCGGAAACCTGAGCATTGACCCTGCCCTCGAAACATCCGAACTCGAAAAACACGTGGCGAACGCGAAATTTCTTCGCGACGCGGGCGGGTTATATCTACAAATTATTGATGAGCGGCCCAAAGGCAGGGAAGTTGTGGCAGGGGACTACAAGCGCCTCGGCATGCTGATGACCGAGCTTGGGAAACGAACGGCCGACCTGGGCGTGCAGCTCGGTTACCACAACCATATGGGGGCGATGGGGCAGACTCCCGAGGGAGTGGAGCAAATCATGGCGGCGGCCGATCCGCGCTACGCGAAGCTGGAACTGGACGTGGCGCATTATTTCCAAGGCGGGGGAGATCCCGTGAAGGCGGTTGAGAAATACAGCGACCGGCTGATCTTTTTGCATTTGAAGGACGTCGAGCGGCTCCCAGGCGGCGCGGGCGAGAAAGCAGGGTATCGATTTGTGGAACTTGGACGAGGCTCGGTGGATCTTCCCGGAGTTGTGAATGCGCTCCGCAAAATAAATTTTCGCGGCTGGGGGATTGTCGAGCTGGACGCCGTCCCGGACAAGGCGCGGACGCCCAAGGAATCGGCAATCATCAACAAGAAATACGTCGAAGAAAAGCTGGGGTTGAAGGTATGAACTCGCCGTTTCGCATAGCCGTGATCAATGATGAAGTAGGGCAGGACTTCGGACGCGCTTGCGAAGTGATCGCGCATGAATTTGGGCTGGAGTGGATCGAGCTGCGGGGAATGTGGAACAAGAACCTGTTGAACCTGGATGCGAACGAGGTTGCGGAGGCGCGGCGCATTCTCGAAAAGTACAAATTGCGAGTGACGGACATCGCTAGTCCGCTCTTCAAAGTAGATTGGCCGGGCGCTCCGAAATCCAAATTCAGTCCAAAGGGCGCGCAGTTCAACGCCGATTTTACGTTTGGACAGCAACGCGAAGTCTTCGAGCGGTGCGTCGCGCTGGCGAAAGCGTTTCAGACGGATCGCGTGCGGTGCTTCGACTTTTGGCGGCTGGAAGATCCCGCTCCGTTTCGCGCTGGAATGAACGAGAGGCTGCTCACGGATTCGCTGTTGGCCGGCAAGCAGGGCATCATCCTGTTGCTTGAAAACGAACCTGCGTGCAACACGGCCACCGCGGCGGAAGCGGTCAAAGTTCTGGATGCGGTGAAAACGGAGTACCTCATGCTGAACTGGGATCCGGGGAATGCAGCCTCGCGCGGCGAGATTCCTTTCCCTGATGGCTACGCGCTGCTGCCAAAAGAGCGGATCGGGCACTGCCACTGCAAGGACGTTACGAAAAAGCCGGATGGTAAGGACTACGAATGGGCGGCAATGGGCCGCGGCTTGATTGATTGGCGAGGGCAATTCGCGGCGCTGAAGCGCGACGGATACAAGCTGGGCGTTAGCTTGGAAACGCATTGGCGCGGCGGGGCCACACCCGAGGACTCCACGCGGCAGAGCTGGGGCGGCATGAAGGACGCTCTTGAAAATGCGGGAGCGTTTTAAACGCTGCGGAATCGCAAGCGCCACTCTTCACAGGAAGAAACGGAGCTGAAAATTATTATGAAGCGCTACTTGGCCGTGGTGGTGCTGGTTCTGGGCTGCGGCATTTCTTCGCCGGCGCAGACGGCCCGTTGGACAGAAAAAAGCGCCAATGAATGGTACGCGCAGCAGCGGTGGCTGGTGGGCAGCAACTACATTCCCTCCACGGCGATCAATGAATTGGAAATGTGGCAGGCGGCCACGTTCGACCCGCAGCGCATCGACAAAGAACTCGGCTGGGCCGAATCGCTGGGATTAAATACGATGCGCGTGTTCCTGCACGATTTGCTCTGGCAGCAGGATCCGGCAGGATTCAAAAAACGTCTCGACATATTCCTAAGCATTGCGCAAAAACATAAGATCAGGCCGCTCTTTGTGCTGTTCGATTCGTGCTGGGACCCAAATCCAAAGCTTGGGAAGCAGCACGCGCCAACGCCCGGCGTGCACAATTCGGGGTGGGTGCAAAGTCCGGGAGCGGCGGCGCTCAAAGATCCCAGCCAATATCCACGGCTGGAGGCATACGTCAAAGGTGTTGTCGGGGCCTTCGCAAAGGACCAGCGGATTCTTGGCTGGGACGTCTGGAACGAGCCGGACAACACCAACGACGGCAGCTATGGGAATCTCGAGCCGCCGAACAAGCAAGAACTCGTGCTCGCTCTTCTCCCGCGCGTGTTCGAATGGGCCCGTGCGGCGGGCGCTTCGCAGCCGCTGACGAGCGGAGTGTGGAAAGGAGATTGGTCTTCGATCGAGAAGCTGGAGCCGATGGCGCGAATTCAGTTGGCGCTGTCCGACGTGATTTCTTTTCACAACTACGATAGCCCTGACGTGTTTGAAAAGCGAGTGCTCTCGCTCCAGCAGTATCGACGGCCCATTCTTTGCACCGAATATATGGCGCGTGGAAATGGCAGCACCTTTCAAGGCACGCTGCCTATCGCCAAAAAATATCACGTAGCCGCCATAAATTGGGGACTGGTCGCGGGGAAAACACAGACTTATTTGCCGTGGGACTCCTGGAAGAATCCGTATGTGAATCGCGAACCGGCGGTGTGGTTCCACGAGATTTTCCGCACCGACGGCCAGCCGTACAGCCAGGCAGAAGCCGATTTCATTCGGTCGATAATCCAGAGCGCCGCTAGTGGCAACTGAGCGCGTCGAGGCCTGGAGCAAGACACCAGTGCTGGGGTGAGCGTCTGCTTCCCGATGGGATGCGTCCATCGCGGAAGTGCGATAGGGAGGGGAAGAATTTGGTTCCGGGACCTGGACTCGAACCAGGACTCTCAGCTCCAAAGGCTGATGTGCTACCGATTGCACTATCCCGGAACCGCAGACAACAGTTTAGCAGAGGAAAAAGAATGTGCGAAGCCGGGGAATTCGCTCATCCATTTGACCCGCCGCTCATTTCGCGAGACGATGCAGAGTTTGCACGAGGTGCAATTTTGGAGCTGCGGGTACAAGGCCGCACGGCGGTCGTCGCGGCCGTGGTGGCGTTTCTCGCGTCGGAACGCGCGAGCTGCGTAAACGGCACTTCCATCGCCGTCGATGGCGGTATGATCAGGAGCCTTTTTTAACCCGATGACACTTTCTCTGCGAAAATTGCAACTATCCACTCTCCCGGAAGCTTATGCCATTGTCGGACTCTCCAAAGGAGCTCAGCTTCCGCCTTGGGCCACGCAAGGTTCTTTTTTCTCCATCACGCGCACTACCGAGGAACTCTCCGTCATCGTCGAAGAATCCCGCGTTCCTGCCGGTCTTCAGTTTCAAGGCGGCTGGCGTGTCATCAAAGTTCACGGGCCTTTCATGCTGTCGGAAGTCGGCGTACTCGCCTCGTTGGTCGGCCCGCTGGCCGCCGCGCGGGTCAGCGTACTGACTATCGCCACATTCGACACCGATTACCTGCTGGTAGCCTCCGAAAATCTGGCGCCAGCCATCTCCGCGCTCGAGCGCGCAGGACACACCTTCAAGAGGAGCCAATCCGAATGACTATCGCATCGTTCGCAAATGCCAACGCACGTTGCGGCAGATCGCGCCGTACAACCTGGGCCCTCGCAGTCGCACTAGTCATTCTCTTCGCGTCGTTACACCTGCGCGCCGACGAGCCCTACGCCCGCAGCCGCGATTACGACCTGCAACACTCCCGCATCGCGCTGCGCTTCGATCTCGATCAGAAAAAAGTGATCGGCGAGGTCACGCACACGCTCACGGTTCTCCGCGATTCCACCTCGAAGATCATTTTCGATTCCGCCGGACTCACCATCCAGAGCGTCACGGTGAATAAATCCTCCGCCAAATTCGAGACCAAGGACGACAAGCTCATCATCCCGCTCGCCACCGCAGCACATGCCGGAGAAAAATTCGAGATCAACATTCGCTACGAAGCCAAGCCCACCAAAGGCCTTTACTTCATCCTACCCGACAAGGATTACCCCGACCGGCCCAAGCAAGTCTGGACACAAGGCGAATCCGAAGATACGCGCTACTACCTACCGACTTACGACTATCCGAATGATCGCCTAACCACCGAAACGATACTCACTGTCCCCGCCAACTGGATCACCGTCGCCAACGGCAAACTCATCAGCATCACCGACGCCGCCAACGGCCTAAAGACCTGGACGTGGAAAGAATCGCAGCTCAGCTCCACCTACCTGATCACCGTCGTTGCCGGCGAATTAGACGAAGTGAAAGACACCTGGCGGGGCATGCCCGTCACCTACTACGCTCCCAAAGGCCGCGGCGACCGCCTCTCCATCAATTACGGCCGCACGCCCCAGATGCTCGAACTCTTCAGCACAAAACTCGGCGTCAACTACCCTTGGGAAAAGTACGCGCAGTCCATGGTCGACGATTTTGTCGCCGGCGGCATGGAAAATTCCAGCGCCACTACCAACACGAGCAATTCTCTGCAGCACCCCAAGCTCGTTGCCGAGTATGTCACCGGCCAGGACGGACTCATTTCCCACGAGCTTGGCCACCAATGGTTCGGCGATCTGGTCACCTGCAAAGACTGGGGCGACATCTGGCTCAACGAAGGATTCGCCACGTTCATGGAATACATGTGGACGGAAGCGCACTTCGGCAAGGACGAAGCCGACGCCGAGCGCTGGAACAGCACTCGCCAATGGTTCGCCGAGACAAATCTCTACGCCAAGCCCATCGTCCGCCACGATTTCAGTGATTCCGGCGAATTCGACGGCAACGCCTACACCAAAGGCGGCTGGGTTCTTTACATGCTCCGCCACCAGCTTGGCGACGACGCTTTCTATCGCGGCCTAAAGCATTACGTCGAAGTGAATCGCGGCAAAAACGTGGTTACTGCCGATCTCGCGAAAGCCATGGAAGAATCCACGCATGTGAATGTCGACCAGTTCTTCGATCAATGGCTCTACGGCGCAGGCGCTCCCAAGCTGGACCTCACTTACAAATACGACGAAGCCAAGCACGAAGTGGCCCTGACCGTGAAGCAGACGCAAAAAGTGGAAGGCCACGTCGGCCTGTTCCATCTTCTTACTGACGTCGAAATCACCACTGCCTCCGGGCCCAAGCTGTTCCCGCTGACGGTATCGAACGAGAAGGACACTGAGACTTTTACCTTTCACGCCGACTCCGCCCCGCTCCTGGTGCTCTTCGACAAGGGCGGCCAAATCCTAAAATCCGCGGATTTCCACAAAGAAAAAAAGGAATGGCTCTACCAGCTAAAGAATGCGACCGAGTTCGCCGATCGCGCCGACGCCATCACCGCGCTCGGCAAGCTCAAAGGCGATGACGAAGTTGTCGTCGCCCTCGGCACCGCATTGCTGAATGACAAAGCTTGGAACATTCGGGCCAACGCCGCCGACGCTCTGGGGCAACTCGGCGGCGCCACAGCTTCCAAGCAACTTCTTGACGCGCTCACCATTACCAAAGAACCCTGGGTGCGGAGCCACATTGTGTCCGCTCTTGCAAATTTTAAAGACGATCCTGTCATTGTCACTAAGCTGACCTCCATCGCAGGCGACGACCCTTCCTATCGCGCCCGCGCGGCCGCTTTGCAAGGCCTCGGCCGCCTCAAAGCTCCCGGCGCTCTCGCTACTCTCGAAGCCGCGGTCGCCGCCGATTCTCCCGATGGCTTCCTCCGCAACGCCGCTCTCCGTTCCCTGGGTGGTCTCGGCGACGACAAAGCCGTTCCTCTGCTCCGGGAATGGTCCGCCCCCGGCAAGGCAATCGACTCTCGCACCGCGGCGATATCGAGCCTCGCTCGCCTGCAAAAAGACAACAAGGAAATCACCGCACAAATCGCGTCCTATCTCAGCGAGTCCCACTTTTCCGTTCGCATCGCCAGCATTTTCGCCCTCGGGGCCCGCGGCGACGCCAGCGCCATTCCCGCATTGGAAGCCCTCCTCAAAAGCGACGACCTGAGCATCGAAATGGCTCCGATGGTCAAGCGACAAATCGAAACGCTGAAAGCCCCGGCCGGCGAAAAACGCCGCCAACACGGCGAAGGCGCAGGCGACGAAGAGTCCGAGGCCTCTGCAACTAACGATCAAGGCGCCGTAGCCAAGCGCCTCGACCGCCTCGAACACTTGCTGCAAGAAATGTCCGAGCGCTTAAAGACAATCGAAACCCGCCTGCCACCTCCAAAGCAGTAGTCTCTCCGGGACACAAATCAAGCTCCGCTTCCATCGGCCTCCTTCTCTAGCCTTTCGCGACCTGCGTGGACTCTATGTAAAATTCCCGTTCTCTCTATTTGGCCAATCAGGTCCAAGCGATGGGAGTATGCCGCCGGATTGTGTTAGTGTGATTTTCCCAAACTACGGGGAAGCGGACGAGGAGAACGATGGCGAAACCGAAAGTGCTAGCGACGCGGCCGTTGTTTCCCGCAGCGCAAAAGATATTGAACGCGGCATGCGACGTGGAGTATTGGATCGAGCCGGAACGCATCTCGAAAGACGAATTGCTTAAGAAGGTGAAAGACAAAGAAGGCTTGGTCTGCCTCCTTACAGAGAAAGTGAATTCGGAATTACTTAGCGCAGCGCCGAAGTTGCGGATCGCAGCAAACGTCGCCGTGGGATTCGACAACATAGACGTAGCGGCGTGCACCAAGCGCGGAGTGGCGGCGACAAATACACCAGGCGTGCTTGACGAGACGACAGCCGACTTTGCGTGGACGCTGATGATGGCCGTAGGGCGGCGGCTGGTGGAAGGCGACACGCTGGCGCGTTCCGGAGATTGGACTGGCTGGGACCTGGACCAACTCGTTGGCGCGGATATCTGGGCCAAGACCCTGGGGATTGTGGGCTTTGGAAGAATTGGAAAAGCGATGGCGCGCCGGGCCCTCGGTTTTCAGATGAAAGTGATTTACGCGGATGCCGTGCAAGCGCCGGGCGCAGTCGAGAAAGAACTAAAAGCGGAATACCGGGGATTGGATAGTTTGCTGACGGAATCGGACTTTATCAGCATTCACGTGCCGCTTCTTCCGGAAACGCGCGGGCTATTTGATGGGACTCGATTTGCCAGGATGAAACCGATGGCGTATTTGATCAATACGTCGCGTGGCGCGGTGGTGGACGAAGCCGCGCTGGTGCACGCGCTCGAAAGCGGAAAAATCGCAGGAGCTGCGCTCGATGTATTCGAGAACGAGCCGTTCATCAATCCCGGTCTGAAGAGGCCCAACGTGGTTTTGGCGCCGCATATCGCGTCGGCGTCGATTGAAACACGCACAAAGATGGCCTGCATGGCCGCGGAAAATGTGGTGGCTCTCTTCATTGGCAAGCAACCTCCGAATATCTTGAATCCCGAAGTTTTGAAAGCGAAATAAACAAGTGCCGGCGGCTCTCCCATGGCAGAACTGAAGCAACTCGCCCGCCGGATATTTCAGGAAACCCTTTCGGCGATCGATATCCCCGAAGCAATGCAGAGAAAACTGCAGCGCGAGGGAACGGTGCTGCGTTTCGACAGCGCGGAAGTGGACTTGCGCCCTTTCAGGAATGCGCGCGTGGTCGCCATCGGCAAAGCGGCGCATGCGATGGTCGAAGGTTTGGCAAATGTGCTAGGCCGTGAATATCCCTTGGACGGAATTGTTTCGGCGCCGACGCCACCTTTGTCGGCCGTTCACGGGATGAGGTACTTCGTGGGCGGGCATCCGACACCCGATCAAGAAAGTTGGAAGGCGGCGGAGGCGATTTTGGCGTTTTTGCAAAAGTGTGACGAGAAGACAATCGTGTTTTTTCTTGTGTCGGGCGGAGGATCGGCGCTGGTAGAGTTGCCGCTGCTCCCAGAGCTGACACTGCCAGAAGTGCAGCAAGTCCACAAGGCGCTCGTAACGTGCGGCGCGCCAATTCATGCGATCAACTGCGTTCGGAAGCATTTCTCGGCTGTGAAAGGAGGGCGCCTGACGCTGGCGGCTGGGCGGGCGACCAAAACGACTCTTGCCATAAGCGATGTGCCGTCTGGCTATGAGTCGGATATCTCTTCCGGGCCAACGCTTCCAGATTTTTCGTTAATCACTCAAGTCGAATCAATCCTTGAGGAATTTGGAGTCGAAGAGAAGCTTCCCGCCAGGCTGCGCCGGTGGATGGACGAGAGGCAAATGCCGGAAACACCTAAGGGAGAGGAAACGGAATTCGCGAACTCGCATTTCTCTATACTTCTGGGCTTGGATGATCTGTTTCATCCGGCGCATCACGCGACCGAGGCGAAGGGATTCGTCGCATGCTGCGATAACTCGACCGATGATTGGCCGGTGGACAAGGCGGCAGAATTCTTGCTGGAGCAGCTCGAGCAGTTACGTAGAACGCACCCTGGCCAGCACGTGGCGGTGATCGCGGACGGAGAGGTCAGCTCTCCTGTCCGGGGAAAGGGAATCGGCGGCCGCAATGCTGCTTTTGTTTTGGCTTGCGTGAAGAAAATTGCCGGGAAAAATATTGCGGTGCTCAGCGCAGGCACGGATGGAGTGGATGGAAACAGTCCCGCGGCAGGAGCGGTGGCGGATGGGGAAACGCTGGAGCGGGGGCGGGCCATCGGGTTGAATTCGACCTACATGTTCCGGGAGAGCGACTCCTATACTTATTTCGCGAGACTGGGAGACACGATCATCACGGGGCCTACCGGAAATAATCTGCGGGATTTGCGGATTCTGCTTGCGGAGGGCGCACCGAAAAAACCGCAGAAAAAGAATTAGCGCAGAGGCGCACAGGTAGGACAGGCATTCTTGCCTGTCGCACTTTTCCCGGATTTCCAGAAAGGAACAATAAAGTTTAAGAGACAGGCAGGAATGCCTGTCCCACCGTTAGGTTCCAAATCCCCGAGCCGCGCCTACGCGCATCGGATGTATTTCAAATGTGTTCAGGCCGGCCCTCACCGTCGGATCGTTTTCGAGAATGCCGCGCACTTCCGCTTCGTCGGCCGCCTCAAAAACTGCCATGCCGAAAGCACCAGCCTGGGCCATCACCGGCCCAAAAATCAATACTTTCCCCGCGGCAAATTTTTCATGGGTGTAAACCACATGTTGCTGCATCAGCGCTTTTTCGTCCGGAGTCATGTCCATCGGAAACGTGGGGCGAGGCGGAATCAGCCGGATAAAAAAATGTTGTTTGCTCATAGTCCCGGCATCTTACCACGCTCGCATTGAGGTCTCAGCGTTCGCCGATGAGGTAACGGCAGCCAGCCGGACCGATTTTGGCCGAATGCACGGCACCGGCGGGGACGTCACAGCGGGAGCCCGCTCGATAAGTCTCGGTCTTGCCGGACATCGTCAAAGTCAGCTCGCCGCTCAAAATGAGGTGGGCGGTTTCGGATTCGTGGGTGTGTTCGGGATAAAACGCGTTGGGGCGATCCTGCCAGGCGTAGGTGTGGCCGAAGCCTTCGCGCTCTAATTGTTTCGCCAGATCTCTTTCGTCCATACGTGGATTTTACAATGCGATTCGCGAAGGCGAAACGTGAAGCGCGGCCAACATGCTCTGCGGCGTACGTTGTCCGTGATTCACTGCGTCCTTATATCCTTGCTTCGCTACTTCTTTCCTCCAGACACGGTTACGCCCCTTCCGCATTGATGGGGGCAGATGCGGAAAGGGCGTACCGTCTTCAGGAGAGAAGATCGTTGTACTGCGAAGCCTGGGCCGATGAAAAAATCACCGGCCGAGGGTTCCTTCGTTAATCGATTGGGGGCGCGCCCGCTGGCCCACGGCCTCCGGGACCACCTTGGCCTCGTCCGCCTGCCTGCACCGTGTAGTCGGCCGGCACAGTGAACAAGGTCGCCGCTGGCTCGGTCCTCTGAATGTTGGTCACTGTGTACGTCGTGGTTCCAAATCGGGGATCGGTCCGCGTGCTCTTCAAAACAATCTGCAGATCCGAGGAATACCACCGTTCGGAAACGACCTGGAGAGGCTTGTCATTGCCTATCTGCCCCGCCGGGATCGTGTGCGTGGTGCGCGTTCCTTCCGCCACGACGCCGTTGATCACCTGCGTTCCGAGGGACTCTTTCTTCAGCAAGCCGGAGGCTTCTTCCTGTTGTTCGCGCTCCTGCATTTTGCCCGCAAATTGCGGAACCGAATCCGAGGTCGCGGCGTTACCGCCGCGGGTGTGAAAGGCGCTCTTGTGAGCCACCTTCTGCGCGTCATCGAGCATGAAATGAACGCCGGCGACGGGGTCCGAAATCATCACCATCTTCTTCGGTCCGCCGGAGGACGTAAGCGGCCCGAAGCCGGTGAAGGTGGCTTCCTGTCGGGACCTCCCCTGGCTGTCGCGGTACATCGAGACTTGAGAGGTGCGGTGGATCACCGAGCCATCCTGCAGCGTCGATGTCGTTTCCGAAGTGGCCGTGGCGGAGAAAGGCGCACCTTTCACGACTTTTCCGCCATGCATGCCCTCGAAGCCCATTAGTTCCATGGGCGCTCCGAAGGGAGGCGGCCCATCCGGGCCGTGCCGCTGCGCTTGCACCGCGGCTGCGCTGAAGATCAGCGCACCGCTCAACACCAGAGACATTCTTAGCTTAGGACTCATTCTTCTTCTCCTCTTCTCTCCTAGAGCGTGTCGCGAGCTTCGCCGCGACAATGCCGTTTCAGTTTTCTTCCTCAGCCAGACGCACCGCTTGGGGAAGGCCGTCGTTTCCAACCAGCAGATCCACCTGGATCCACTCGCCGGCGCGCTCTTCATTCACGGGCAGGCCCAATGCGCCGAGCGAGCTGCGCTGCATCCTCACGTGAAAGATCGAAGCCTCTTCTGTCTCGTCCAAAGTAGTGCCCGGCAGCGGTGTGAACTCAGCGGAATCATCGAGGTTCGAAAGCCCGCTGGAGCTATTGCCCGAGGCCTGGCTCTGACCGTTGAGCGGCAGGACCGCGCTCGGGGATACGGCAATATGTTTCGACGCTTCCAACTTCTTGGCGTGATCCCAATTCCACCAGCTGACCGCGCCGATCAGCAGAGCTGCCGCAGCCAACGCCCATGAGGCAACAGCAAAAACGCGGTGCGCCACCATCGTGCGATGCCGCGTGCGAAACTCCTGCCGCAGGCGCATCTCGACACGGGAAGGAGCGCGAGCCTCGAGCGTCTCTTCGCCCAGCGCCCGCAATTCTTCACGGGCGGCCTGCCAAGACTCCTGCAGCGCCGCGCAACGCGAGCAATGGCTCAGATGCGCCAACGCCGCCGCTCTTTCGAGCGACTCGGCCGCGTCATCGCGGTCCAGGTCAAAAACAATCGCTTCCATTTGTTCGCAGTTCATTGCATTTTTTCCACACAATTCCAAAATTTGTTTACCTCGCCACTTTCATGCGCCGCGGCTCACTCCGCAGCATTTCGAGTTTAGCCAGCAAAAGCGCGCGTCCGCGGTGCAGCCGCGAACGAATCGTTCCGATCGGACAGCCGGTCATGTGCGCCGCTTCTTCGTAACTCATTTCTTCCAGTTCGCACATCACCACGGCTTCGCGAAACTCCGCGGGCAATTCCAGTACGGCCGCTCGTACTTGCTGCAGGCGCTCGCGCTTTTCCACCCACATCGCGGGCGTAAAGCTGTCCTGCAAAATGATTCCCGCTCCGGTGCCATCCTCGTTCTTTACTTCGAGGGGTACCTCTCGCGGGATGCGCTCCAGATGTTTCATCACGCGGTTGCGCGCAATTCCGAAGAGCAGCGCCCCTACTGAACCGCGCTCCGGGTCATGCTTTTTCGGATCGCGGATCAAAGTCATGAACACGTCTTGCACGATCTCTTCCGCTCCCCAGGCGCTTCCGGTCATACGCAAGGCAAATCGATACAACGCGCCCTGATGCCGCCGGTAGAGAAGAGCAAAGGCATCCTCATCTCCCTTTCCGGCACGCCGCAAAAGCAGTTCGTCTTTCTCTTGAGCTGCGATCCTCGTCTCCCCTGCTACGGCGTCCCGGTCTGTTCGAGGTGCGTGTTCTTCTTTCTCCCTTATTTCCCGGCCCGGTCGAAAAAAGTTCCCATGGGTGCCTGTTGCGTGCGGCGAGGGGCGCTGCCCGAGAAGAGGTTTGGGTCTCATAGTAGGTTGGACGCGCTTGGTCCCTCTCGCGTGTCGCGGAAGAGTAGTCCCCTAAAGCGGCGCTTTCAATGACAAAAGAAGGAATGGCATGGGGCCGGAGTCATGTTGGCACGAGCGGAATACTCGTGATTCCAGACCGCTACTAGAGAGGACTGGGGTTCCCGCGAGGCCTAAACATGCGCGCGGCGATCCGCGCTACAAAGCGGCGGGAGACAAGACGCTGTCCGAGGACTCCGAGGTAATTTCCAAGCCCCGAGATGACGTAGTTTTTGCCGGCGGCGAGAGCTTGCAGTCCAGTTCGCGCTACTTTTTCGGCGGTTTCACGATGGGCTCGCGTGGCAGCGATGTGGGACTGGCCTGCGACATCCGCGAATTCCGACTCCGTCGAGCCGGGGCAAAGCGCGCAGACGCGCACGCCGTGAGGCCGCATCTCTTCGGCAAGCCCTTCAGCGAAAAGGAGATCGAAGGCTTTGGTGGCGGCATAGGTAGAAATGTAGGGAACGCTTTGGAAGGACGCGGTGGAGGCGAGAATCAGCACGTCGCCGCGCTTCCGAGCCACCATTTCCGGTAGGTAAAGACGTGTCAAATGGACGACCGCGGCGCAGTTGACCTGTACCATGTCCGTGAGTTTCTGCAGCTCGACAGTAGGGAATTCGCCGTAGGCGCCAAAACCGGCGTTGTTGATCAGCAGCTCGATTTCTATTCCTTGCCCTTTGGTAAATTGAAAGATTTTTTCCGGTGCGTCGGCCAGCGCGAGGTCTGCCACGAATATCTTTGTTTGGATTTTGTGCGCGGCGGAAAGTTTTTTGGCCAATTCTTCCAATCGATCGCGGCGGCGGGCAGTCAGAACGAGGTTCGTCCCGCCGCGTGCCAACTCTTCGGCGAGCGCTGTGCCAATCCCCGCGCTCGCGCCAGTTACCAGCGCCCATTTCCCGGACCACGATGTCATCACACGCCTCGTTTCGGAGAGACGCCCAGCGTAACACGGAGTTGCTGATGCACAAGTCTTACAAAAACTTCGGCGATGCCGGCAACGGAGATACCTATCCCGCGGCGCGAGCCGTCTGCGGCAAACCTGCGTCCTCCGCAGCCACGCGTCCGATGACGGACCAGTCTTTGTCCTGATTGCCGCGTGCCATGGCGGTGATGAAGCGGTCGCGCACGACGCTGGCGATGGGCATCGGGACGTTCGCCGCTTCGGCCGCCTGCAGCACGAGGCGGACATCCTTCAATCCGAGCGGCAGCGCGAACCCCGCAGGTTCGTGCTTGCCCTGAACGATTAAATCACCGTAGGTCTTGTACACCGGGGCGTTGAAAAGGGTAGCGGTCAAAAACCCCATAAGAGCGCCCGCATCAACGCCTGACTTTCGCGCAAAGGCCAGCGCCTCGGAGAGCGATTCAAGCACCGAAGCGATCAGGAAATTTCCTGAAAGTTTGACGACGTTGGCCATCGAGGGCCGCTCGCCCACCACAAACAGCTTCGGCCCCATCGCTTCGAACAACGGCTTGCATTTTTGAACGAGCACGTGGTCACCGCCAACAACTACGGCAAGTCGCGCCGCTTCTGCCGCCTCGGGGCGGCCAAACACAGGCGCCGCCAGATAGCCTTGCCCCGCTTTGGCATGCGCAGCGGCGAGTTTGTCGCTCAAGGCCACGCTGATGGTGCTGAGCGAAATGTGCACGCCCCCGCGCGGCAGCGAAGCCAAAATACCGCCGTCGCTGAAAACAAAATGTTCCAGAGCCGCATCATCCGCGACCATGGTACATACGACTTCGCTGCGGCAAGCCTCGGCCACCGAAGCAGCCACAGTTGCGCCATCGGCGCGCAGCGCTTCCGCACGCGAAGCCGTGCGGTTGTAGACCGCGACGCGATGCCCGGCGCGCATCAAACTCTTCGCGATTCCGCTTCCCATTTGCCCAAGACCAATCAGTGCAGCTTCCATGGTGGACGCCTCCAGAGTCTAAGATACCAGCGGCAGGTTTGACGTTGCAGCCTTCTGACGTGCGGCTTACGACTCCGCCGGTTCATTCGATTCGGCAGAGTCCTTCGCGGGTGCATTTTTTGGGTAGGGCCAAACGACGTTGCGGACTCGATTGCCTTCGTGCTTGATGCGATCCATCAGCCGCCGCGCCCAGACGAACTCCGCCGCCAGCAAGCCCAATCCAAGCAGGATCACCAGCCACCCCGGGCCCGGGGTGACCAACATGACGACGCCAATCAGCAGCAGCGTGAAGCCGCCTGCGATTCGAGACAGGCGCCGGACTTGCTCAACGGTGCGAACGAGCATGAGGCTTTCTGGAAGGGGCCCTCTAGAGGAAAACGAGGAGCAATCACCAGTTTCTTCCGCTTTAATTTTGAACTTTCGTCTTGACGGGCGCAAGCGCGGCAGAATCCGAGTGTGCCAAGAAGTCAGCAGCGGCGAAGTGGAAAGCGCAACTGGAAGGTTGCTAATCCGTGGAGTGTCCAGGCTGAAGGCTTTCGTCGAAAGCTATGCGCGCTGAGCGCGGATTTCCAACTTCCGTTCGAGCTGCCAATATGCGGCCTGGCACCAGATAAGAGTTCCCGCTTCCTCCCTTGGCGCGTGTCTCCTATAATCGCGGCACCAGACGGAGAGTGGCCGATTGCCCGACTCAGCCAGAAGCCCCGACCGATACGTGCTTGCCGTAATTACCGACGACGGCCAATTTTATCCCGATGTGCGCAAACACCTGGGAAGCGAATTTCAGGCCATCCTGGCGGACACGGAAGACGAAATCAGGAAAATCCTGGAGCAGCCGGAGCTGCACGCCATTCTGTTTAATCTGGATTGCATCGGAGACGGTGCGGTGGACGGCCTGGAAGTTCTCGAAGAGATGCGCCGGATTCGCAATGACGTTGTGATAGCCGCCTTTACCCAGTCGGTGCAGCGCTCGATTCCGCTGAAGGCCAGCCAGGCAGGAGCTGACGAGTTTTTCCTGTTCCCCCTCAACTATGAAGAATTGAAGATCGTCATTTCTCGCGCGATTGAAAAGCGCGCCCTGGAATTGGAGGGCCGCCGTGTCATCCAGCAGGCGGAAAGTAAGTCCGCGTTTTTTGGGCTGGTGGGCGGAAGCGCTGCGATGCAGAGCGTCTACCAGTCGGTGGAAGCTTTGGCAGGCACGAACGCCTCGGTAGTCGTCCGCGGCGAGAGCGGCGTTGGCAAAGAGCTGGTGGCGCGGGCCATCGTCCAGTGCGGGAACCGCGCGGACAAGCCGTACATTTGTTTGAACTGCTCGGCGCTGCCGGAAAGTTTGATGGAGTCCGAGCTGTTTGGGTACGAAAAGGGCGCATTCACAGGTGCGGATGAGCCGAAACCGGGCCTGATCGAATTGGCGCATGGGGGGACACTGTTCCTCGATGAGATCACCACGCTGAATCCCGGGTTGCAGAGCAAGCTGCTGCGCGTGCTGCAGGAGCGCACGGTGCAAAGACTGGGCGGGAGGAGCGCGCGCAAGATCGACTTCCATCTGATCGCGGCGACCAACGAAGACTTGGAAGATTGCGTGCGTAAGGGGAGGTTCCGCGAGGACCTTTATTTCCGCATCAATGTTGTGCCCATCGTGGTTCCGCCGCTGCGCGAGAGGAAGGGGGATATCAGCCTGTTGGTAGACCACTTTCTGAGGATCTACTGCGCGTCCTCCAAAAAGCCATTGAAGGCGGTCAAGCCGGACGTTATGGAGATTTTGGAGGATTACAAGTGGCCGGGGAACGTGCGGGAGCTGGAAAACGTGATCCAGCGGCTGGTGGTGATGGTCAACAGCCCGGTGATCACTCTGGAACACCTGCCGCAGCAACTGCTGCACTCCAGCGCGACCGGACAGGAATCGCTGCTGATCCCGGAGGAGGGAGTAGATTTTGACGAGGAGCTGAAACGGATCGAAGTGGCGTACCTGAATGCGGCGCTGCGGAGAACAGGTGGTAAAAAGAGCGCGGCGGCGGCGCTTTTGCGGATTGACCGGCAGAAGATGAAGTACCTTTGCCGGAAACACGGGATCGAGCAGGGGGAAGCATGAGAGGCAGTGGAGAAAAGTGGTTAAAAATTGACCAAGGAGCGGTGAATTTTTAACCGATGGCAAAGAATCCACCCGGCGGGTGCCGACGGAACGCTAGTACTTTGGTACTAAGTGGTCTGTTTTCAGCGCTGGCTCTTTGGCCGCGCGACGACATAGGTTTGGCAACGCGCCTGCATTAGTAAAAAGTGTCTGCGGAGGACAAAATTTAAATCAGGAGCGAGTGAAAACCATGTCGATCGAAAAGAAGAGCTTGATCAGCACCTTGAAGACCACGAAGAAGGCCAATATCGCGAAGGAAGAGTTTGCACAGCCCGGGACGATGAGCTCCGGCGTAAAGAGCCCGGCGCGGGTAGTTGCCGGCCGCGCGATTGCTGGCAGGGCAGTAGCCGGTCGGGCGGTCGCGGGCCGAGCGGTAGCCGGAAAGGCAGTCGCCGGAAAGGCAGTCGCTGGAAAGGCAGTCGCCGGAAAGGCGGTTGCTGGTAAGGCCGTTGCCGGTAAAGCCGTCGCCGGAAAAACAATCGCGGGCAGAAAGTAACCGGGTCCGCAAACAGCTCAGCGGACTGTACGTTCCCCGCACTACCGGAAAGGCTGCCTCAGGGCAGCCTTTCTGCGTTTACCAGAGTTTTCGCCCCATGAACTCCTTAAACCCTTCCCAGAGAAGCCCGGCGAGACTTTTACTCTGTCCATAGATGCGAGCGGTTCCCACCATTCCCGGTCTCAGCACGCCCTGGGGATTCGCGATAGTCAGATCGACGACGTAAAACATCGGGGGGTTCAGGCCGGAATACTGCTCGTGCTCAGCCACCCGGGGGTCTCTTTCCGAAGAGAGAGGCGCGATAGGCCCGGCTTGCGATGGATATTTTGTAGCATATCCGTCTACTTCGAGCTTCGCAGGGAAGCCAGTGCGGATTTTAGAGATGTCGTGCTCGGAGACGTACACGCGGGCGCGCATTTGGCTGAAATCAGCCACCTCTGCCACTTCGTCGCCCTCCCTGAAGAAAGATCCCAGGCGATCGTTCAAACGTGGAGTTAAAACGACGCCCGCCAAGGGGCTGGAAATATCCAGATAGGTTCCCTGCGATGCCCATTCCTGGCGCTGTTTCTCCGCGCTTTCGCGCTCGCGAAGAGCAGTACCCAGATTTGTGTATTGAAAGGAGGCCGTTTTTGCCCGGGTGGAGGCGCTTTCATAGATCGTGCGACTTTCGTCGATCTTGGATTGGAGGGGGAGATTGCGAAGGCGCAGGAGGGGTGCACCCGGCGATACGGACATGCCTTCGGCCGCGTAAACGTCAGTTACGGTTCCCGGGACGATCGCGCGGATCACTGCGCGATGCGCTGGTTCCAGCGCGAATCTTCCGACAACCGTCTCGTGCCAAAGAGGGAGAAAAAGAAAGAGGACAAGGGCGGCGGAGACGGCGAACGAATTGCGAGGCGTGAACCAGGCGCGAATCCGGTCTTTTTTGTCGAGATAGACTAATTTCATGAAGTTCACCAAATTTCGGATGCGCGACCGGAAAATCAAGGCCGCCGTGGCAAGTTCCGGAAGGAAGGACCACTCCGGATTAAAATTGCGGAAAATATTTCCAACAAAACTCGCAAGAATATAGAGAACGGTGTAGCTGTAGGCGCCCGAAAGCAACGCGTAAACTACAAAACCGAGGCGGCGCTTCTTGGGAACATACGGGACTTCCACCGGGAGCCGCCAGATGTGGCGCTTGACCCAAGCCGACACGTAGGCGGTTGAGTCCTCCTTTAACTCCGCGATCTCAAGGAGCTCGATCAGGATCTGGTAGCCGTCGAGCTTCATCAGGGGATTCCAATTGAGGAGGACTGCGGCGATGCCGGTCATCAGCATGACGGTGTAGGCGGCGTTGTGAACGGCCGTGTCGGGGGTGCTAAGCCACCAGATGGGCGTGGCTATAGCGCAAATCATCAGCTCGGACCAGACACCGGCCACGACGATGACGATGCGCTGGTATTTCGTGGCGCGGACGTAGCCTTCGGTCGTGTCGGTGTAGAAAGCCGGCGTCAAATAGATGAGGAGGAAGCCCATGGCGGGCACGTCCGCGCCGTAGTGCTTGGTCGCATGCCCGTGGGCCAGTTCGTGGATGCAGAGAACGGCAACGGCCAGGAAATAGAAGACGGTAAAGTCCCACCAGGATTTGTGCGTGAAGTTGTAGAACTCAACGGTATCGCGGCCAATTTCGGACCAATGCGACACCGAGATGGCCGCGGCGACGGCGAAAAAAAACAAAGTGAGAAGGGTAAACCACAAGGTGTAAATCCAACTCGTATAGCTGTACAACCAGGTGAGGAATTTGTCGGGATTCACCGCCGGAAACGTGATCTCCGCAAGGTCGCTGTACTTGCTCCTCTTGGCCTTCAGTACTTTGCGGCGTTCATCGGCGCTGAGGCGCATCAGTTGGATATTTTTTTCTTGCGGCGTCTTGTACCAGAAGCCAAGTTCTTCCACCGAAGCGGCGAACTCGCGGACGTCGTCGGCGCTGTATTCCGCTCCCACCTGATTGGAGTAGAGGTTGGCAATTTCTTCGAACGATCGCTGTCCATTAAAGAGTTGGATCAACTCCCAATTTGCGGGGGGAAACCGGTAAAGAAGGCTTTTGTTGGGAACGACGACGAGAACGATTGGCTCTCCGTCTTCGACGTGCTGCTTGTGAACTGCACCGGGCGGCACACGCGGAGGATTCTGTGCAACGATCTGCGCCGGGATTTCCGGCAAAGCCACGTTGAGGACTCGAGTAAGATTCATGCTGTCCTCAGCGCGGATTTTCGACTTGAATGTTCGCCGTCATTCCGGGGCGCAAGGAGCCCCGGTTACCCACCAGCTGCACGAGAACTTCGAACGTGCCGCTCGCGGGATCGACCACCGGGCTGATTTCCTTGATTCGCGCGGCGTGCTTTTCGCCGGGAATGTCGGGCGAAGTAACTTCGAATTGCTGTGCGGAGCGAACGCGGCCAAAGAATCTCTCCGGCAACGTGAAGCGCATCAAGAGTGGCGATTCCTCGGTTACCCAGAAGAGACGGTCGCCCTTGGAAACCGATTGGCCTTCGCGGATGTAGCGGCGCGCGATCAACCCGTCGAAGGGAGCGGTAATCATCATTTTTTCCAGCTCCAACTCCAGCGAGCGCTCCTCCTGGTGAGCGGTATTCAACGTCTCCTGGACGCGCTTGATATCCCACTGGTCCGATTCGACTTTGTACTTGGCGTGTTGCAATTGCTCCTCGGAAATCAGTCCCAAATTCCAAAGGTGTTGCGCGCGGCCATAGTCCGCTTTAAGGACCTCTTCGTCGGCTTCCCAATTTTTCAGATCCGCCGCGATACTTCGAGACTTGGCGCGGGCGGCTTCGAGGTTCGCCGCAATCTGTCGGTCGTCCATGCGGGCGAGGATCGTTCCGGCTTTGACTCGCGCCGGAGCATCGAGCAGGATTTTGGCGAGCACGCCGTCCCGCTGGGCCGTGACGTCAACCTGATGTTCGACGATGATTGGTCCAGAGACCGTGAGCCTGGTATCCGCGCTTTCCGCTGCTGCCGGGGCTGGAGCCTTGGAGGCAGGCGGAGGTGCGGCGGCATTGGTGACGGCGGGCGCATCGCTCGCTGCGGAGCCACAACCTGCTGCGAACAGAGCCGCGCACGATGCGATTTGCAGGATCAGACTCCGCATACTCTCCTCCGCAGCATTTTTACCAGCCAAACCAACTCCACACTTTCGCATACGTCCACAAAAACGGCCGCCGGAAAAACACATAGGCTGCGGGGTACCATCCGGTGCGAACTTTGCCCCGGCCTTCCATCCCCGCTCGAATGGCGCCGTCGGCATTTGGGACTCCGACGCGGGCATAAAAAACCGGCGTTTCGTTCACCAGCGCTGCGCTGGGGCTAACGATCAGAACGTCACCGTGGAAGGTGCGAGTGGGGTAGCTATTGAGCTTGAGCACGGCCGTCTCGCCATCTTTCAAAAGGCCCGCGTCTGCGTCTTCGATGGCTACGTCGACGATCGCTTGAGAAGTGTCGACGATCTCCGCGAAGGAATCGCCTCGCTGCAGTTTGCGGCCCGCGAAGCTCTCGACGTGCGGCGTGGCCACCACTCCATCAATCGGCGAACGCAACTGCGCTTTCTCAAGAGACTGGCGCGCGCGGTCCACTTCCGCTTTCCAATAATCCGCCTGGACGCGCCGGGCGCCGGCTTCGGTCCCGTCGTTCGCCGCTAGCGCGCGATTCATCTGCAGCATCGCGGAGTCGTATCTGGATTGAGCCTCGGCCAGCGCCGAGCGCTGATCCCAGGCTTCCATCTCCGCCAGGACCTGTCCACGCTCCACATGTTCGCCTTCATGCACCAGGACCTTGCCAATGACGCCCTCGATCTCCGGTTGCACAAGCGCCCGGTGACCCGGCGTAACCACGGCGTCGCCGTCCACGCGAAGCGGAAGCGGACAAATGACCAGGAAAAACAAAGCGGCGACGCCAAGCACGACGAACACCGTGCGGCGGCGCTTCTCCATGGCCATGAACTTTCGCTTGCGCACCAACACCGGTTCCAGTATCGAGATGAAGGGTACTTCCTTGTACATCTGCGCGTTGCGCAGCGCGACGGTGGCCTGGCCCGCAAGGACCTCGAAGATTTCGAGGTGCGCGGGTCCCAGAAAATCGGGGTCGCTGCTCTCCATAGCGAATATGCCGACGCGGCCCGTGTCGTCATTCAGTGGCTTTGCGTAGAAGCCGCGCATGCCCGAATCGGCGAAGTATTTTGCGAATTTGGCGCGGGTCTCGGGACGGTCGCTGTCGATGGTATCCCCATGCTGCCGCACGTGAAGGACTTCTCCGGAAAGCGCGGCCCATTGCAAAATATCGTTGAGCGGAGCGATATCCGGAGCGTCGAGATTGATTTGCGTGAGGCCGGTGACGGCGCTGAGTTTGAAGCGGCCGCGCTGCTCGAGAGCGATCGCAGCACGCTCATAAGGGATCACCGCCTGCGGGGCGTTGACGATGGTCTGGAGCATGCGTTCGAGATTAAGCGTCGACGTGATTTCGTGGCTAACGGTATTCAGGGTTTCGAGGATTTCGACTTTACGCTCGGCCATGAGCAGGCTGGCGTTGTGAAGCGCATTTGACGCCGTGCCGTTAAGGCTAGTCAGCGTGAATAGGTCGTCCTCGTCGAAGGGCGAGCCGTCCAGTTTGTTGATGGCCTCGACGATGCCGACGAGAAATTGGCGGTCCATGATGGGCGCGGCGACCACGGAACGAACCACATCTTCCCCCGCCAGCTGATTGCGTTGCACCAGCCGCGGATCCAGCGTGTCGGAAATACACGCGCTTTCGCCGTTATCGGAGAGAACTCCGGCGATGCCTTCGTTCGGTTTGAGAATCTGACCTTTGAACGCAGTCGGATCCTGACCGGACTGGTGCATCAGTTCGAGCGACTCGTCAGCATGCAGCAGCCAGATATTGACCGCCTGGCAAGCAAGTATCTCGGAGAATTTGGATGCGATCAGAGGGAGAAGCTCTTCTAATTCGAGCGTCGAGGAGAATACTTTCTCGAGATCGTAGAGTTGGCTGAGCCGGGTAATGGAGTTGAGCGTGGCGTTTCGTTCATTCTCGTACGTCTGCGCCGAAGCAATCGAAGCCGCAGTCACACCGGCGGCGGGAAGCAGCGCTTCAATGGCCTCGTTGGTGAGTTCCTCTTCGAAGGACAAGATTTCCAGCGCGCCTAGCAAAGTATTGTTATGAATAACGGGGATGTAGCAGAGCGAGAACAACGTCCTGCGAGTATCAATGTGCGGATAGTCTTCGCGCTTTAGCTCGGCGGCTGACCGCAGCACTGGCGTGGAATCCTCCAACAAGGAACCGAGAATCCCTCCGGCCGCGGCGATCGCTCGGTCATGAACCGTGGCTTCCCCGATGGTAGCCCTCGGAATCCAGTAGTCGTTCGCGCCATCGGAACCCAGAGTGTAAACGCTGACAGCCGATTGCGGGAGAAGGCCCGCAACAAATCTCGCCAGCGCGAGCGCCCGCGGCCCCACTTCCTGCTCCGCAAGCAAGCTTGACGAGAGCGTCGAAATATCAAGTATCGAATCTGCGCCAGGGCTGGGCAACGACCGTCTTTCCGTCCGGTGCTCCATCGCGGGGAGAGCAACCAGTGAACTGAGTATCTTGCTTTTTTACGGCCGATTAACTAAGTTGTCCGCGGACTCTAACAAAGGGATTCAAACGTGTCAACGCGAGAGGCAGGCTGGCGTAGGAACAGTTCACCGGCTGCGGAGAGGCTAAGACTTGGAGATTGAGGTACGCACGCAGGACGGCGTAAAGGTAGTGAAATTGAAAGGCCGGCTTTGCATGGGCCCGCCTCTCGATCAGTTCAACGCCACGATGATGGACTTGTTAGGGCAAGGCCAGAACAAAATCATTTTGGACCTCGAGGAAATGCCCGCGGTTGATTCCAGCGGAATCGGGATGCTCATGCGCCACCTGACGAGCGCCAAGCAGGGAGGCGGCGCAATCCGCTTGTACAAACCCACTAAGTTCACCATGCAGACTTTGAAAATGGTGGGTCTGCTAAACCTCTTCAACACCTACGAGGATCTGAACGAAGCCAACGCTTCCCTTCAGTAGACTTCCCCAAATCCAGACTCGATCTCATTTTCTGAGACAAAGTGCGACGATTCGGCAGCCACGGCCGGACGGCCTGCGTGGAGAGTTTGCAAAATTAAGGAAGTGGCGGAGAGGGCGGGATACTCAGCCTGGCCTTTGCCTTATCCCCTCCTGCTTTCATCAGGTTGCATCAAGACCCCATGAATATTGGCTTTTTCTATGATCTTTACTACTTCAATGGATTCAATAATTTCAGCCATTGGGGTCCAATTTCGCGCGGAAACAGACACCAAAGACACCAAGCTAGATATTGAGCGCCGCTGTCGTTTCTGGCTTTAGCCCGAGTTGAAATTGGGAATAATTCCACTTCTCGCGAGTTTGCACTTCAGGCTTAGCCGCCCCCGACGACCAGGCGCATGAGACTCCCCATTGTATGTCTCCGAGAGCGGCTAAAGTCTCAATGTTCGTTGAACCCGCAGCCGCTAGCGGAGAAGTGAAATACTCGCAGCCAACTCGCCTGGCAAACGCGTACAAAGTCGGCAGTTCGTGATAGACCCGTGGAAAGTGTGAAGTCTTTTGCGACCTCTTTCATCCGGTTACCTTTCCGGTAGTCGCAGGCTCTTGCCTGGGCTGGGTCTTTATGGTTTCGAGTCCACCCGGCATTTCAGGGATTTCGCTACCCCTTTGAGGTATATTACCCTCGAAAGATCAAGGCCGAACAGGCTGTCCCGTTCCGGCCGCCTGCCGTAATAGGGCCCTGTTGCTTGGAGCTTTCTGGTTCCAGCTCAGGAGTCCGCCGGACGACCAGGATGTGCACAAGTCCAAGTCACAGCTCCGGTTGGGAGAGCTTGGACCTGCTGGGGGCATTTTGATTAACGATTTGATTAAAGAAGAGTCGGGTCGCGGCACACGATTAAATGCGTGACCTTCAGCCTAAACATTTGGATTTGAGCTACAGGGCGCCGCCCTGCCTTAGCGCTCCCTTGCAGAGCCGGAGGCAAAACGCGGTGGAATTCAAAGGGCTCGCGTTTTTGGAGAAGTAAGTTTGGAAAAGCTCGGCAAATACGTGATCCTCGGTGAGTTAGGTCGCGGAGCAGGAGGTGTTGTTTACAGAGCTCGCGATCCAATCATCAATCGCCTTGTTGCTCTGAAGACGATCACGACAGGCTTAGCCGAATTCCCCGATTTGCTCCAACGCTTCTACCAGGAGGCACAGTCTGCGGGTGGATTGCAGCACCCAAACATTGTAACTATCTACGATATGGGGGATGAACATGGCGTTCCCTATATCGCCATGGAATTGTTGGAGGGTGAGAGTCTAGACCAACTGATCGGCCGGGGGACTCCGCTGCCGATTCCCCTGAAACTGAGTTACGCGTTGCAAGCGTGCCGCGCGTTCGATTATGCGCATAAGCGCGGCATCATCCACCGGGACATCAAACCTGACAACGTGATGCTTACAAGAGATGGCACGGTGAAGGTTGTGGACTTCGGGATCGCCCGCGTCCTTGAAACTTCAAAAACGCAGACCGGTATGTTGCTCGGCACGTTTGCCTACATGTCTCCCGAGCAATATCATGGTGAACACGCCGATGCGCGCTCCGATATATGGTCATTTGGAGTACTGCTGTATGAGTTGTTGGCTTACCAGCGGCCGTTTAAAGGGCCAACGCCGGCAAGCCTAATGCATGGCATCTGCCAGCTTGAACCACTGCCCTTGGCTAAGGTGGCCCCCGAATGCCCCCCCGCTCTCGAAAAAGTAATCCAAAAAGTGTTGCGGAAATCCGCGGACGAACGATATCAGTCGATGGAAGAACTGTTACTCGATCTGGATCCCATTTGTAAAAGCCTTCAGTCAGAGTCCGTTGTCGCACTGGTGGTGCAGGCCCGTGAGTTGTCCGAGCATGGTGATTTTTCCCAATCGCGCGACCTCCTGCGACAGGCTCTTCAGCTCGATTCAACCAACACGCAGGCAAGAAGTCTTCTGGACAAGGTTAATGCCGAGCTGAGGCGAAACCTGATGCGGCCAAAACTGCAACAGCAGGTGGAAAAAGGCCAGGCCTTACTCGCCGAAGGGAAGACGCAAGAGGCAAAGGCGGAAGCGGAAATTGTTTTGCAATTAGACTCCAGCTTTGAGCCAGGCCAGATGTTGCTGAAAGAAGTCCAGCAAGAAATCAACCGCGTTCGTCAATTGGCGGAATGGCTCGAAGCGGCCAAGCAACGCCTGGCGCAGGGAATGCTGGAAGAAGCCGAAGAGCTGCTTGCGAAAATTCTGGAAGTGGAACCTGCCAACCCGCGGGCAAAGGCGCTTCAGCTTCAAGTGAGTGCTGAAAAGGCGGAGCGTCTGAAGCGGTTGTATCTATTCGAGAAGATGCAGCAGGCTCGCGGTTTGTGGACACAACAGAATTACGGAGAATGCATCCAGCTTCTGATAGAACTGGGAAAAGAGTTTCCCGAGGAAGACGAGATCCCCAAGCTGCTTGAGACGGCACGAGAGGATCAAGCAAACCAGCAAAGATCGCAAGGGCTCGCGGATGCCCGCAGCATGCTGGCAAGCAGGCGCTATGAAGAGTGCGAGGCGCTTCTCGCTGAGCTTCAAAAACAGTTTCCCGGCGACGAGGAGATTCTCGAACTGCAGAAAAAGGTCCTCGACGATCAGAGAAAACAAAGAAGGTCTCAGACGGTCGCCGAAGCGCGAAGCCTTTTGGCGGCGAGGCGCTACGACGATTGCAGGGCTTTGCTGAATGCTGTCCTCAAGGAGTTCCCCGGCGACGAAGAAGTCCTGCAACTCCATAAGGATGTCCTCGAAGATCAAAGAAAACAGCGCAGATCGCAGTCTGTTGCGGAAGCTCGCAGTCATTTTGCAGCCAGGCGCTACGACGATTGTGGTTCTCTTCTGAATTCCATTCTAAAAGAGTTCCCGGGCGACGAAGAAATCCTGCAGCTGCAAAAGAACGTGCTGGAAGATCAGAGAAAACAAAGAATGCTGGAATCTCTGAGCGAGGCGCGAAACCTCCTGGCAGCGAAGCGCTTCGACGAAGGCATCACGCGGCTGACTGCTCTCCAGAAGGAATTTCCCGACGAAGACGAGATCTCGAGACTGCTCGAAAACGCCCAGGCGGATAAGGCCGAACAGGAACGGCAACAAGGAGTCGCGAAAGCGAGAAAGTTACTGGCCAGCCGGCGGCACGAAGAGTGCGCGCCTTTGCTTCTCGGCTTGCAGAAACAGTTTCCCGCGGACGACGAAATCCCCAAGCTGCTGGATGTTGTGCGCAAGGAGCAGGCGGAGCAACGCAAGCTCCAGGGTTTACTAGAAGCCCGGAGTCTTCTGGGCTCGCGGAAATATGAGGAATGCCTGGCATTGCTTTCCAGGCTGCAAAGCGAGCATCCCAGCGACAACGATATCACCAGGCTATTCGACACGGCGCGCGAGGATCAGGCCGAGCAGCGCAAACTAACCAGTCTGGCGGAAGCCCGGAGTTTGCTGACGTCGCGTAACTATGAAGAATGCATATCGTTGCTCGCCGGACTCCAGGGCCAGTATCCCAAAGACAGCGATATCGCGAAACTTCTCGAGATAGCGCGCGAAGATCGCGCGGAACAACAGAAGCAGCGCCAACTCGCGGAGGCGAGAAAACATCTGGCCGCGAGGCGCTTTGAGGATGCCATGAGCGCGATCGAGGTCATTCGCGAAGCTCACCCCAAGGATTCAGGAATCATCAAGCTACGCTCTCTTGTGCTCCAGGAGAAGGAAAAACAAGCCAGCCTCGAGCGCTTGCAACAAGAATTGAGCGCCCTGAAGCTCTTGGTAAGCGAAAAGAAATATCCCGAGATCCTCGCACAGTCGGAAAGAATCCAGAAAGAATTCCCCGGCAATGCCGATTTGGGGCGGCTCCTCGAATTCGCGCGAAGCCAACAAGCCCAGATCGAACGGGAATCCCAGCAGCAAAAGATTCTTCAGCAAGTGAAAAAGTTGTTTGATGCCGCTCAGTTCGAAGAGGCGTACCAGTTGGCACTGGCCGGGCTCAAGACATTCCCCGAAAATCGGGAATTACAGTTCTTGCGCGAGCAGTCCGATAACCAGCAAAGGAAGCTCGAGACTCGCCAGCACATCGAACAAAGGATTCGCGAAATAAAGGTCAAGATCAACCGGGGAAAGATCAGCGAAGCGATCGACTTGGCGAATCAGACTCTGATGACCCACGGCCCCGACACCGATGTGACGCAATTGTTGAATTCCGCCCGGGTGGAGTATGAGGCGCGTGAGAAAAAGAAAGAGCAAGAAAGAAAGCTCGAAGGAATTCGCTCCCTCATCGGCTCCCGAAGATTGGTCGAGGCCACACGAGCCCTGGACGACGCCGTGGCGGAGAAGATCCTTGAGGTGTTCGACCCGCGCGTCCAGCGTGTTTGCGAAGAACTGGAACAGGCGAAAGCGGCGGCTCTCGCTTCGGCATCCACGGAAACCCACACTCCAACCGTGGCTCTTTCGAAGGAGTATGCCTGGCTGCAAGGTCCGCCTGAGCCGGAAGTTGTTCCGCCTCAAGACACACGCTCCCCAACTGACGCGCTGGATGCGAAAGCCTCGACAGCTCAACCAGCAACGCAGCCTCCGGGGCCGGCAATTCCACCTGCCGTTCCGGACAGCCCACCGCATCTCTCCGCGCCGACGGTATTTGCAAGCACTCCCGCTGCCGAGTCGGAGGTTCCATCCACTGCTCCTGCACCTATCCTTCCCCGGCGGACAGATACCCAGCGGCTAATTCCACAGGTTCCATCCCCTAAGCCAACTTCGGTTTCAGCATTCGATTGGAAGAAGCCAGCAAAACTGATGGCACTAGCTGTGGGCGCTATTGTGCTGATTTGGGGAGCGGTCCGCATAGTTCCTATAGTCCGCCGGCACGAGACTACACTTCCGACTGCGCCAAACCCCGCTCCTAAGCCAGGGCCAAATCCCTCGGAGGTCCAGCAGCGCGATGCGATCAACGCCGCGGATAAACTCGTTGCCGCGAATGACCTCGAGGGCGCGCTTCGAATTCTCAACCCGGCAGCGAACCTGACTGGCCCCTTCACTTCCGAGATCAAGAAGAAGCAGGCTCAGATCGAAGAATCGATGCAGAACAAGAATCTCCGCGATCTCCGGCGGAAAGAAGAACAGCTATGGCAGCAGGCAAACGACGATGCAGCTAGCGGACGCTTTGCTGAATCGCAGAAAAAACTACGCCAGATACTTGCTCTAGGCGACGGAGGTCTGCGCAAGCACGACGCTCAGCAGTACCTCACGATTACAATCCCCGCTCGCGAGGAAGAAGAAAAACTATTTTCCCAGGCGCGTCAAGCCTCGCAAAAAGGCGATTTGAATAGCCTCCAGAGCGCTAGCGATGTGCTGAAGCATCTGATTGCGCGGGACGGACCGCGCAAATCCGACGCCGAAAAATTACTCCAGGACGTCCGTGCACGCATTTCCAGTAGTTACGCAGGCGGAGCCCGTCAGGATTTGCAGCGCGGCGATTTCCATGCTGCGCGTCTGAAAGCCGGTCTCATCCAACAAAACGGTGGCGATGCGGCCTCTATAACCTCGGAGATCGACCAAGCCGAACAGACCCGCCTTGCCCAATTAGAGAGTCAATTTAATCAGCTCAGGCAGAGCGACGACGACGCCGCGGCGCAACAGCTCGGCAACTTGCAGCGAGGTTTTCAGGCCGTTGTCGATGGTGCCGGGCCTCGGTCGGACGAGGCCAAGGGCTTTGTAAATAACCTGCCTGCCGCGATTCGCGAAGTGCACGACCGCGCGGCGAACAAGCGCGCTGAAGCGGCATATCAGCAAATCGTGACGAAGTATCAGGCAGTGGGCGCCAGCGATAAGGGCGGGCTGGAAGCAGCCCGCACTGGTTTCCAGTCCATCGCGCAAGCCGGCGGCCCACACGCGAGCGAAGCCCAGAAGTTTGTCGAAGAAATAGGCACAAAGCTTGCGACGCTCAACCAGCCTCCGCCCCCGCCGCCAGTCGTGGCCCCAGTCAAGCCCGAACAGCCGTCGGCAGCCGCGACGAAAGATGCGTTGCTGGCGCTGATCAGGAGTTACGAGCTGGCCTATGATCAGAGGGATGCCCGCGCGCTGCAGCAGATCTGGCCAGCTATGGGGAACAAGTACGCCGGTCTGAAGGGCTCATTCGAGAGTGCCAGCTCCATCCAAATGAACGTGCAAACCGAAAGCGTCAATGTCGCGCCTGACGGTAATACCGCCACTGTGACCGCTCAATTCACGGAGGAATACACTCCGAAGGGGCAGAAGCCTCGAAGCGTCAAGGGCCGCACAGTCTTTCAATTCGCAAAGTCGAACGGCTCCTGGGTCATCGCAAGCGTCCAGTAAGCCCGAATTCCCAGCAAACACCTAAGTACGGCCATCCGCTTGCACACTTCAAGCGTATCCAGAATATTTCCGAGCTTTCGGATGGATGCGTGTCAACAGGGCCTTGAATGGGCTGAGACCGGGCAGTACAATGCCGCAACCGCCGTCAGTCTCCACGCTTCTTGCGGCAGGTTCGGGGGTGAGTCTTGAAGCCACTAGGGCGTACCCTGACATTTCTACTTTGCTCCTTCTGCGTAAGCGCACTTCCCGCCTGGGCAGATGGCGAGGGACCCGCATTCGGCTATTCCACAGCCATCTTGGGCCCAGGCAACTTCAGTGTTGAATCAGCTGCGATGTGGCGTTCAGGTGTGACCATGTTCGGCCCGCAGGTGACTTACGGCCTCATGCCAAATCTGCAAATTTCAGTGTCCGTGCCCTTTCACCTGGATCACGGCGACCATCCCACCGGCCGGTTTACCGCGTTGATGCCTGGCGACCCACAAGTCGAGGGACTCCTTGGCTGGCGGTTCTTCCACAAATCGCCCTCAATCGGCACGCGAAACGAGGCCACACTTTATGCTGGCGTATCTGGTTTAACTCAGCATGTTCCGCGTACCGATGGACCGCCTCTCCGACGGCAGCCGGGTTTTTACGTCGCCGCAGCGGCGGGGCACGTTACTCGAAGATACGATTTGTGGGTAGGGGCGGGCTATCAAGGTTACGGCACGTGGAGCCAGGGCATAGACGACCGTCAGAGCAGCTCGTTACTAACCAGCTTCGTCGTCGGTTGGAGACCTCCGTTCTTCGACCACGATTACCCTAAGCCCGACATCCGGTTTTTCTGGGAGACAACTGGCGATATCATCGGCCAGGCTCAGCGAGATGTGCCCCCGCCCGGGAGTACAGGGGGTCACGATCACGGTTCTGCCCCGCCGCCACCACCCCCAAACTCTAGCGGCATCGTTGTTTTGCCAAACTCGGGAGGAACAGGAGTATTTTCCGGCCCGACCTTTCTTCTTACTTATCGCAGCGTAGCTTTCCAAGGAGGTGTATTGTTTGCGCTTTGGGACCAGCCGAACGGAGTGCAACCGGCTGAGAAAGTGCGGGCTGTAGCTGGCGTGACCTATTATTTCCTGCGGGGAAGGAAATGAGCTTTTCTTGGACTAATGTGTTCCGCGCCATTGTACTCGCTGGTTTGCTGCTCGCTATCAAGCCCGTTCACGCCGAGTATCTCCGAATTCAACTTCGCGTTTACGGCTTAGACTGCGGACTTTGCGCCCGAGGCGTAAGTGCGAATATCCAAAGAATGCCCGGCGTGAAATCCGTCGACGTCAACCTCAAGAAAGGACTGCTGGAAATTGTGCTCCTACCCGGCAACACGTTCAAAATGAGCGATCTCCGCAAGCGCATCCGCGAAAACGGGTTTCGCTCAATGGAGGCAACGGTCACAGCCGTCGGCGAGTACAAAGGATCCAGGTTTGAAGTTCTTGGCACGGGTGAGTCATACAATGTTGGTAGTCCTGACTCCGGATCCCCTGCCACGACGGAACTCACCTTTGACGTCCATTGAACGAGTTGCTGCCGCATAACAATGTGGCCTCGCATAATTCCTTGACCAAATTAGTCTCCATGGATAGACTCCCCCGAAACTCACATTCGCGTGATATGAAACGGCTGTCCCGATCACTATCGTCTCGTCAGCCTGATTCCGATCTCTCAAGAACAAGGAGAAAGCGTCATGTTCAAACGTGTGGCTCTGGCGTATCTCACTCTAAGCTTGCTTGCGGCCTCGTCGTTTCTGTTCGCAGGAAGCGCCTCTGCTCAGACGTGCCCGTTGAACGGCACATTGAGCACCAAGCTGGTCTGCCAAATTCCACAGGTCTATGGCGCGTTTGGATTCGGCACTACTACTGACCCGACCCAGTCTGTCTTATTCACAGGGGACCATCACCAAGCTCATTTCTCGAGCGACTTCCTCGCCACGTTCGCGCCAATCAATGAGGCCGTCGGCATCCAGGCGTCGCAATTGCCCATCGCTTCGCCCTCTTCCGGCATCACTTTCGTCTATGACCCGGCCCTTAAGACGTTCGCGCCTTCCACTGATGAGAGTCTCGGGCCAATCGTAGGCAATCGCGCGACCACGATCGGAAGGCGCAAGCTCTTCCTGGGCTTCAGCTACCAATACTTTAATTTCGGCTCGATCGACGGACAAAACTTGAGCAACATCCCGACGGTCCTCCAGCATCAACCATTTCCTGTACCGAATCCCCAGAATATCCCATCGTGTAGTAACCAAACAGCTCTAACCGCCGCGAATGGATATGCAGGGGACCCTTGTTTCGTTCGCGACTTTATCCAAACGTCAAACAATCTTGATCTTACGATTCACCAGTACACGATCTACGCGACCTACGGGATTACAAACCGCCTGGATTTTTCGGTGGCCATCCCGATTTTGAATGTTCAGATGGCCGTCGCGTCACAGGCCACCATTGTTCCTAATTCCGCTGCGCCGGCAGCGGCTGGTGCCCCCGGCAATGTTTGGCATTCCTTCAATCCCACGAATCCGGTTCTCACTTCCCAATGTGCCTCTCAGGTTCCGTGCCTCAGTGCTAAGTTTTCTGATTCGGGCAGCGCAGCCGGAATCGGTGATGTCGTTCTCCGCGGGAAATACGAAGTATACAGCGGAGAGCGGTTCGCGGTGGCAGCTGGTGTGGATGTTCGCCTGCCCACCGGAGATGCATTGAACTTCCTGGGTTCTGGTGCGACGGGAGTGAAGCCCTTCGGTGTAGTGTCCTACAAGGCCCGCATCTCTCCGCACGCAGAAGTGGGTTATGAATGGAACGGCAATTCCACACTCGCCGGAACGAACATCGTACCCGCAGCTGCGGGCGTAACGCCGACGAACACGGGCAAGCTTCCCAACCGGTTCGTCTACATTGTGGGTGCCGATGTTCGCGTCGTGAAACGACTGACGGCCGCGTTTGATATTTACGGGCAGCGGCTATTTAGCAGCCCTGAGCTCGTCTCTCAACCCTACACCGGTCTTGGGAACTGCTCCGGCCCTACAGATCCGACCGGCGCCACCTGCGGGACGTATACTGCTGGAACGACTCATCCGGACATCGCGCAGAGAACTGCGGACGTGAATATCACGGAAGCGTCGCTGGGTCTGAAATACCGCCTGGTTGGCCGGCTGGTAGTCACTGGAAATGTGCTTCTTAAATTGGACGAGGGCGGACTTCGCAGCAACGCCATACCTCTCGTAGGGCTTTCGTACAATTTCTAGACCTTCAGTAGCCTGAGCGAGCGATATAAATTGCACAGCGTTAGCTTCGGGCGCGGCCCATCGTGATTCTTCCTCTAACAACGGAAATCTTAACATTGCGAAGGCTTGTCAGCTGTCGACTGTGAGCGGTCAGCCGCCATTCTCATTTTTGTCAGCTCTTGGCACGGGCTATCGCGCGACGATTCGCTTTCTCTCTCGTGTCGGGAGTCGCGCGAAGGCCGGTAATCTCCTCGATGCGGATGAAGAAAAAAACGGGGATCGGGGGCTTGGGCTTCCGGCGAATCTGGCTGGCCGTATATCCGCTCTGCCACCACAAGGATCTCTTCTGTAGGAGGGTCCGAATATCCGCCCGGCTCTTCGCGAATTGGGGTCCGTTCGGAATCTCGACGTATTTCCCGTAGATAACGACGCTCATCCATTCGTCGTGGCCCCGTACCTCTTCGACCTGCACGCAAACCAAAGGATTCAACCGCATCCACTCAATCTTCCGGCCCATGGTGGAGAAGCAGCACAAACGGTCTGCATCGTAGGAGAAATAGAGGGGCACGATATAAGGCCGGTTGTTCGAGGCACACGCGAGTCTCCCATAGCCAAGCCTCGTGAGCGTCTCCCGGCATTCCCTGCTTCGCATTTTGGTAATCAGCATGGGTGGCCTTAGCGCGGGTTACTCGTTGCGCGTGCGCCTAAGTCTACATCGCTCGGTTTTGTGCTGGCCAGTACGGAGTGCCAGAGCAAATGTCCGCCGCTATCGGAGGTGTGGGGATCTGGGTGGGACTGACTTCTTCGACTTCTTCCGCCTATCGAGTATTTTCCTCGCTCCCGAGATAGGGTGCCGACCCGCGTTCCGCGTGGTACATCGGAACTGCTTCTGTATTGCTTCCAGCAAACACACCTACCCCACAAGACGAAGAAACAGGCGAGGATCCCAAATTTGAGTTGACACAATTATAAGTAGGCAACTGCCAGAAAATAAAAGGAGTGGCGGAGAGGGTGGGATTCGAACCCACGGTAGGGGTTAACCTACACACGCTTTCCAAGCGTGCGCCTTAAACCGCTCGGCCACCTCTCCGGTGAGGTGCGCAACCGTACCAATTTAGCAGAAACTTTGGTCCGGCGCACATTCCCCGGGCTTTGTGGATGAGGGAATGGAGAGGATCTGGTGATGGAGACGCTTGAGATGCGCGATGGCGAGGTGGGGATTTTGGTTAACAATAAGCGGACCCCTCCCACGGTTTTCTGTAAGCGTTGCGTCTAAAGGGTTTAGCGCTGCTGTGGGGGGCAAAGTTAGTGTATGCGGTGGTTTCAGGGCGTATTGATTCTAAAGGAGTTGAGCGGGGATGGCGCGGCAGAAAGGCACGAAGTTGTTTGGTGCTTGTAAACGTTGCATCTAAAAGATTTACGGGAATCGCCGCTGGAACGCAAAATGGCCGCGAGACGCATTCGGTCCGGGAGCAGAAAAGCGGCAGCAGAGCTGCCGCACTCCATGGGGCAACTTTGCGGCGACGGTTGGGTGGGCGGCTACGTAGTTGCGGGCGTGGGTTAGTTGGGGGAGATTGGGGTCGGCTGATTTCCAGGCGGAGAGGAAATCGTTGTAGGCGGTGGTGGCGGCTTTAGTGTCGCCGGATTTTTCGTTGGCGATGGCGATGCCATAGAGGGGGAAGCCGGAGCGGGGACGCTCGACGAGGGCTTGTTGGAAGGCGGTTTTCGCGGCGGACCAGTCGGAGGCGGCGAGGAAGGCGGCGGCTTCGGCTTCGGCGGCGGGGCGAAGGTAGGCGGGCGGTTCATGATAGCCGAGGTCTTTTTCTTCTTTGGCGGCTTGGGCGAAGAGTTTTTTGGCTTCCGCGTTTTGCTTCTTTTCCACGAGCACGGCAGCGCGCAACTCAAGAGACATGATGGAGAGATTGCTGAGGAGAGGCTTGGTGTAGACGTCCGGCATCAAGGGGAGTTTTGGCGGCGAGGCGTCGGAGTTGTTTTTGCTCTTCTGCTTTTTGTCTTTGGCTTGCTGCTCTTTGAAATGGGCGTTGGCTTTTTGGAGTTCGGCGTCGAATGCGGCGGAGGCCGTTTCAGCTTGCGGCAAGGAATGATCGTCGAGGGCCTGCATGCCTTCGGAAAAGCTGGTTAGCTGACGGCGTAGAAATTGGAGGTTGGGGAGGGAGTCGGGAGGATTGCTGGATTGCAAAAATTGTGAGGTGGATTTCCAATCGGCGGCGCGGAGGGCTACGGGAAGGCGAGGGTCGAGGCGAGAGATGGCGTCGCGGGTGGACCAGGGGTACAGCGTGTTTTCGAGCTGGCCGCGGGCTTTGCTTAGCTTGGCGGAGAGAGCGGTGGCTTCTTCGAGTTGGCCGGCTTCGAGAAGATTGGCGATGGCGTACATGAGGTTGTGGACGTAGTTCCAGTCGTCATCGACATCGACGTGTTGCGATTGCATGTAGTGTTCGTCGGCTTCAATGCTGGCGGCGAAGGAAGTTTTGGCGCTGGCGTAGTCGCCGGTGCGATAGAAGATGTGGCCGGGCATGTGGACCATGTGGCCGGAAGTGGGAGCGAGGCGGCCAAGGATTTCGGCGCTGTGGAGAGCCTGCTCAGGATGCGGGCTGGCTTCGACCGCATGAATCCAGTAGTGATTCGCGGCGGAGTTGTCGGGGTCCTGCTTCAGGACGTTCTGTAAGGTGGCGAGCTTTTCTTTTTGGCCGGGGTTGGGATTGCCGTCATCGTCGTAACCATCGCCCACGGCTTCGGCGAGAAAAATCTGGGCTTGCAGATCGGCGGGATATTTTTTGACGAGCTTGCGGTAGAGTTTGACTTCCTTCGAACTGCTGTTTTTCTTTGCGTCTTTTTCTGATTTTTCGGCGGCTTCGATATAGAGACGTTCCGCTTCGGTGACCTGCTTTTTCAGACTTACAGCTTTTGCCAGGGCCTGCCTGGCGTAATACTTGGCGTTGCTGTGGGTGAAGAGTTCCGCGTGATAGATGCCCCAATAGCACATGGCGCAGTTGGGATCGACGCGGACGCCTTGCTGAAAGGCGCGGACAGATTCGTAGTCCCAAAAGTCGTGGAGAAGATTCAAGCCCTGATCGAACCACATTTGGGCTTCGGGAGTGGCGGTGACCTGGATGTGAGAATTGCCGATACCGGCGAGTTTTTGTGGAGGCGGGAGTTTTTCGGGAGGGATTTCTTCGCGGGTGCCCATGGTGTGGCAAGGCATGGAGTTCTGCGCGAGGCCTCGCGGTGCGGTTCCAAGAAAGAAACAGAGCACGAGCAGCCTTGCGACTGCGTTCTTTCGACGGAATACGGCGGGACACGATTCGAGCAGGGGCACATATCTCTCCAGCACTCTTAAAGACTTTTACATTCTAGACGAAAAACGGGCTCGGGAGGCACGCGCGTGGAGGTGCGGGATGAAAAGCGGCAGCAGGGCTGCCGCACCCCAAAGGAATTTGTTTGCGTGGGGAGCGGAGCGGCACTAAGATGCAGGCAATTTCCTTCCTGTGGAGGCATCCATGAAGCGAATGGCGCAGTTGTTTGTTGTTCTCACCCTGGCCGTCCTGTGGTCACGAATCGCGAGCGGGCAGCAGATTGGCAAGTACGTGCCGATACCGGCGGGGTCAGACGCCGATCATGCGATGACGGAAATCAATGGAGAAGCCGATCCGGCGAAGAAGCTGGCACTGATCGATAAGTTTTCGTCGACGCTCGGGCAAGGCGACATGGCGATTATAGCTGACGATCTCTACGTGAATTATTACATCGCGCAGAAGAATTACGATAAGGCGTTCGAGTATGGGGACAAACTGTTTGCGCTCGATCCGGACAGTTTTTCGAACGCGGTGAACATGGTGCGAGCGGCGAGCGAAAAAGGCGATACCGATAAGCTGATGGCTTATGGAGAAAAGGTGCCGGGGATTTTGCAGCGGTTTAAGGCGTCGCCGTCTCCCAGCGGAATGGAAGCGGACAACTGGGAGCGGCAAAAAACGGCGACACTGGATAGCAACAAGGACAATATAACGTACGTGGAGCAGGCCATTTTTCTGGGAATTTACCGCACGCAGAACCCAGCGAAGCGGGCGGGGCTGTTGACGCACTTTGCGGAACTTTTCCCAAGTTCGCCGTACGCGATTCAGGCGCTGGGAGTGGCGGCAACGTCTTATCAGCAGGCGCAAAATGCGCCGAAGATGCTGGAAGTAGCGAACGGGCTGCTGGCGAAGGATCCGAACAACGTAGGGATGTTACTGCTGCTCTCGGACTATTACAGCGAGAAGGGCGAGCAGTTAGACAAGGCGGAGGCGTCAGCGAAGAAAGTGATTGCAGTGCTGGGGACGGCGACGAAGCCGGAGGGAGTTACGGACGAACAGTGGAAACAGCAGGTTTCCCTGGAGAAGGGGCTGGCGCTGAGCGCGCTGGGGCAGGTCAATATTCAGAAAAAGGATAACGCGGCCGCCGCGGATAATTTCAGGGCGGCGGCGGCGCTCTTGAAGGCGGATGAGAACAGCTATGGGAGGAATCAGTACCGGCTGGGGTTCGCGCTGCTGAATTTGAAGAAGAACGCGGAGGCGAAGGATGCGTTTACGCAATCGGCTTCGGTGAACAGCCCGTATAAGGCGCTGGCACAGGCGAAACTGAAGACGTTTGATGCGGCGGCGGCTAAGAAGAAATCGTAGGGGAGAGGGCGGGCCCAAAAAAGTGTTGAGTTTGGGCGTCGCGGAACCATGAGTTCCCGGTTTGCAGAAACTTCAAGGTGCCGTTGGGCATCTAATGTCACGGACTCAAGGGAATTGTGGCTGCCCGCGATACAAGAGTCGGAGTGGCATAAGGCCGGGTTAGGAGAAAGCAATGTCTGAGATTGCAACGTTTGGGGCGGGATGCTTTTGGGGAATTGAAGCGGCGTTTCAAAAGGTGCCGGGAGTGATCGACACGGCGGTGGGGTATAGCGGCGGAGAGATGGTGAACCCCACTTATAAGGATGTTTGCACCGATGAGACCGGGCACGCGGAAGTCGTGCAAGTGACGTTTGATCCGGAAAAAGTGAGTTACGAGCAATTGCTGGATGTGTTTTGGAAGGTGCACGATCCGACGCAAGTGAACCGGCAGGGGCCGGATTTTGGTTCGCAGTACCGGACGGCGATATTCGTCCATTCGCCGGAGCAGGAGGCGATTGCGAAGAAGTCTCGCGAGGCGCTGGAGGCTAGCGGGAAGCTGAAGAGGCCGATTGCAACGGAGATTACGCCGGCGGGGACGTTTTACCGGGCGGAGGAATATCATCAGAAGTATTTGCAGAAGCGGGGAGTGGCGTCGTGCCATTTTTGAGTTAGGGAAGAGAAGAATATTTTTGGCCGGGCGAGGGTGCCCGGCCTTTTTATTTTGCGTGGACGCGAGGGAGCGATTGGATGTCCAGCAAGAGAGCGTTGAAGGGAACGCTTGGGCAAGGTCGGGCGGGGCAAGCCCCAAGGCTGTCCAAATTGGTCCTAACCCGCCCTCGTTAGACGGGTTAAGCCTCCTGTTTTCAGCATCTGGTGGGCCTGGGCGGAACTCAGGTTGCCCTTCTGTCCCAGTGCTGTCCAAATTCAGGGGTGGCGATGCTTGCTCGAGCGATCCCTCCATAAGTCTCTCAGAACTAGCCTTTTCAGCCCTTTTGGACAAAGTTCAGTAGCTGACCGCATAGCTGCAAGGGCAGTGGCCGTCCAAATTGCACCCGTCCGAAAAGCTAATTTGGACAAGCTTGGGGCAAGCCCCGCCCCTACAAGGGCTTTGGGGAGGGGCGGAAGAGAGGGGGGACGAAATCGAGGTCGGAGGATTCGGCGACGGCCAGGCGGATTTGGAATTGCATGATGTCGGGGGGAACGGGATTTTGGTATTCGCGGAGGGAGGCGAGGAGGACTTGATCGAGGGGGAGAGCGCTGGTGCGGACTTGGCGATAGATTTTTACGGCCAGGGCTTCGGCGGCGCCGGGCGTTAATAGCAGCGGGATGAACGGATCGAGGCGGTCGAAGCTGTCCGCGGGGGAAAGGATGCCGCGTTTTTTCAGGAGCATGCTGAGGAGATCGAAGCTTTCGCGCTTTGTGGACGTGGGGAAGATGGGAATTTTTACGTCGACGCGGCCGGGGCGTTTTAGATCGACTTCGATGAGATCGGGGCGGCTCGAGGCGAGCACCCAGATGACACTGCCGCGATTCGAACTGTTGCCCATCTCTTCGGCCAGCATGGAATAAATGCGGCCGCTGATGCCGGAATCGCCGCCGGAGGCGTCGCGTCGGCCGAGGGACTGGTCGGCTTCATCGATGAAAACGTAGCAGCGGCCGAGCGCGTGGATGAGGCGGAAGATTTTTTCGAGGTTGCCTTCGCTGCTGCCAACCCATTTGTCGCGGAAGTTTTTCATTTTGACGACGGGGACGGCGGCTTCTCCGGCGAGGCATTCCACGAGATAGGTTTTGCCGGTGCCGACTGGACCGCAAAGCAAATAACCCTTGGGGAGGGCGGCGGTGTCGTTCGTGCGCCAGAGTTCGATGTCCTGACGGAGCCAGGCTTTGATGGAGTCGAGGCCGTAGACGTCATTGAGAGTGCGCTGTGTTTCGAGAAATTCGATGAGGCCGTTGGTGTCGTTTTCGACGAGCTCTTTTTTGATTTTGGCGAGGTCGGCGGAGAGCAGAGGCTCTTTGCGATGCTGCTTGGTCTTGACGACGCTTTCGAGGGCGCTGAGCGTGGTGCCGGCGAGCTGCGCGGCGGAATTGGGGATATCTTTGCCTAGCTCGGACATGGCGATAGTGTTGGCCGCGGAGAGCTGAGTGAGCGCGTCGCTGATTTGCGGGATGGTGGGGAGATCGATTTTGACGCGACAGACGCGGGGATTGTTGACGATGAGGGGGTGAAGGTCGTTGAGATTTTCGGTGAGGAGGAACGTGGCGAGAGCGTGGCCGGTGAGAAGCGAATCGTTGGCCCAATCGCGGATGAGAGAGGCAAGCGCGCTTAAGTTGTAGTCGAGCCCACCCGGCGAAGGCGGGGCGAGAAGGTCGGCATTCTTGATGATGCAGCCGACTTGCGTCGTTGGTTGATTGAGACGCGCAAGATTGGCGCAGTAGCGGAAATAACGCGTGAGGGTTTCGACTGCGGGGCGCGGAGATTTCCAGTCTTTCTGGCTTTCCTGAAAGGCCGGCCATTTGGAAAAAAGTTCGGCGCCTTTTTCGATGCGAATGCCATTCCCTAGGTCATAGCTGAGGACGACATCGAAACGAGTGAGCAGGCCGGCGAGAAGAAATTCGGAGAGCGCGCCGAGGCGAGTTCCGCTGACGGAAGGCAACAAAACGGAATCGGCGATGTTGCCGTAAAGAAGAAATTGGTTGGCGGCGTTGGATTCGTAGCGCTCGATGAGGGATTGCGCCCATGCGGGGAGACTTTGCGGAGGAATACGAGACGGAACGGAAGAGGGCGGAGTCGGATCGCTCATGAAGCGCCGCTCACGGTGGTCTTACCAGCAGTGCGAGGCTGTTCGTAGTCGCGATCGAGATCAGCGACGGCGGACTCAGCGTCGCCGAAGAGCCCGCCGGTGACGAGGTCGCTGGCAAGCTGAAGATCGGTGGAGATAGTCTGTGGTTTGCCTTGCATGGCGGCGTTGTCGAGGATGAGGTCGACCTGGGACTCGACGCGAGTGAGATCGCTTTCGACTTCTTCGAGAGATTGCCCGCGCCGCTCAATATTGGCGAGGCGCCGCTTGAGGATATCGAGCGTGGCGGCTTTGGATTGATGAAGCGCGGGAGTTTCCTGAGGATCCCGCAAATCATTTTGGATGGAAAGAATTTTTCGCTGGAGACTTTCGGCGGTGTCGTCGGTGCCAGCGGTAAGCAGATGAAAACGGGCAATGAGGAGTTTGGTGTAAACCCACTTCAGATTGTCGAGCGCATCGCGATTGGTTTCGATGAGGAATTCCTCGGCTTGGGCGTTGCGATAGACGTCGAGAACCTTGGCGCATTTGCGGTCGAGGGCTTCGATGCGCTTGCGATCATCCGGCGGGAAGAGCCTGGACGAGGGCGGTGCGCTTATTTTGCGAATCGCCGCTGCTTAACTGGCGCTCATTGGCGTCGACAACATTCTGGAAGCGTTTGTTAAATGCCAGAGTGGGCAAGATCGCAGCTTCGGCGGCGAGCCCCAGCAGCCAAAAACCGGGATGGCCGAAACCGAGAATCACGAAAGCGATGCTCGCGAGGACGTTCACGGGAACTCGGCCAAGCGCGGGAACGTCCGCACCGACGAAGAACGCTGCCTTGAGATATCGCCACACGGTAATGTTAGTTTAGCGCAGCGTCAGGTCTTTTCGGACTGCGGGCCCATGGATTTGGCCGGAGCTTCGGGCGCCGCGCCGGCGGATGCGCCAGAAGACGGTGGATCGAGGGCGATGCCCTCTTTGGCGGCGAAATCCGCGAGGGCTTGATCGGCGAGAGCGTTCTGCTCGGATTCCTTCAACTGGATGCCGGACATGTCCATGGAATCGCGCGCGACGCGGGCGCGGCCTGCGGCTTTGGTGCGTTCTTCTTCGACCATGCCCTGGAGGCGATCGAGCGTGTCGCCGGAGCCGCCGATCGTGCTGATCATGCCGGAAGCCATTTCCGTGAGTTCGGCCATGGCGCGCTTCATCTTGAGATCGCTGATGCCGGATTTGAGGGATTCGATTTTGGCGCGGGCGCTGCTGACGGCGACATCACGCGCTTTCAACAAATCCTTGTAGGTGGTCTCGGCTTGTTCGAGCTGGCGGCGGTTCTCCTCGAGTTCGCGGGAGACGGTTTGCAGGCGGAGAGCATACTGGGCGGCGGCGTTGCGGTTTCCGGCGCGAAGATTGGCGGAAGTCTTGGCCTTGAGATCGCGCTCTTCGCCCTCGAGTTTGCGCACCTGGCTCATCAGGCTTTCGCAGAGGCCGGCATGCGAAGCGAGGCCCTGGTTATACTGCGCGACCTGCTTGCGAAGATTTTCCGTCTCGACTTCCAGCAAGGCTTCCGGATTTTGCTTTTCGAGGCCGGAGATGAAGAGACCGAAGAAACCGCGGATGAGATTCGAGAACCGTTTCCACATTCCGATGATTCCCCTTTCGTGTGTGCGTTCCCTTACTGTAAGCCGACTGGCGCTTACCGGCCTAGCGATTCCCCTGGCTGCGCTGCCAACTTTGCAACAAATTGCTGACGACTTCGCCGCGCGGGGGATCGCAGATCTTAGCTAAATCCACGCGAATCCCGTAATCGGCGTATTTGACGAAGGGGCTCTCCGGGAATTTTACGGGAACATTGGGATTCGCGGGGCGAAAGCCGTGAGTGAGGGACTCTTTTTGAATGGGCTCGCTCAAAAGGAATTGCAAAAAGGTTTCGGCGGCTTTGCGCTGGTCCTTGGAACTCCATGGAGCGTCGATGATGTAGTAGGGGTTATCGTTCCAGGCGTTGTATTCGGGGTAGACGACGCGGAGCTTGCCCCAGCGGCCTTCGGCGTTTTTCAAATAATCGATGGCGACGCTTTCGTAGACGATCAGGGCGTCGTAGGAGGAAGGACCCTTCAGGACCATTTCACGCATCATGTTGCCGGTGCTGTTGGAAAGACCGCTTACGCCGTGTTCGAACGTCTGCAGCCAATTTTGGAAGCCGACGTCGACAACATCTTTCAGGTCCAGGTCTTTTGATTTTTTCTGGTATGAGTAGGCGGCCAGAACGATGGTCATGAGGCCGGAGTTGGATTCGTTGGGATGCGTATGGCCCAGTTTGAAGAGGCCCCATTCGGGTTTTTGCGCGATGGATTCCCAGCCACCTTTTTCCTGCAATGCTTGACCAAGCGTGGCAAAGGAAACTGTTTTGTACTTGGGTAAGAATGCTTGATAGCGTTCGTCCCAGAAAACGAAAACCATCGGGGAAAGAGCAAGAGGCTCCTCTTTCAGGATGGGATTCTGGCTGTACTTGACCTGCCATTCCTGAACGAAAATGTCCTTGTAAAGGGCGCTGGCGGGAGACCAGACCTGGATGCGCTGATCGCCATTGAGAAGAGCGTGGGCGCCTTCGAGCGAACCCATGGGAATCAGGTTGACCTTGATTTTCTTGCCGTCCCGGGTTTTTGCAAATTCGTCGACAGCCCATTTTAGCCAGCGTTCTTTTTCCGTACCATAGGCGATGCCAAGTTCCACACTATCCGAGCTGCCGAACGAGTCGAAGACGGAGTCGCTCCCGGAGGAGGTACCCTTTGTTCCCGCCGATTTGGGCTTTTGCACGAACAGATAGTAGGCGGCGGCGATACAGCCGCCGACGAACAGCACAATGAAAAATTTGCCGAGTCCCGTAAGTTTTGGACCATCCGCCATGAAGTTTCCCTCTGCGCGATTCTGCAGCTACTCCCGGAACTAGAAAAACGTGGAGATGTCGCGAAACACTTCCACGATGTTCTGCGGGGTGCCCACGTAAAATTTTGCCTGCGTGGCGTCCGCGATTTTTTGCAGGATGTCTTTGCGGGCATCCTTGCCATACGCGATGGTAAAAATATGAATGGCGCGGGTCTCGCCGTTGAACTTGATGCGCTCCATCAGCTCTTCGAGCTTCATCTTGCTCTCGGTGTCTTCGCCATCGGTAAGGACAACCACGGCCTGAATCTTCGACTCGCCGGGCCCGGAGGCCGCGAGCTGCTGGTATGCGGAATCGATGGCATCGTAGAGGGCGGTGCCACCGCCTGCGAACAGTGAGCCGATTTGCGCCGTCAAATTGGCACGCTCGGTTTTCACGGACGCATTGCGCTGCGCCCAGTGGAGTTCGGAGCTAAAGGGCAAAAAGGAAAAGGTGTCGCCGTCATCCAGGAGCTGAACGAGCTGTTTGGCGCCCTCGCGCGCGCTCTGGATTTTGCCTTCCTCGTTCATGCTGCCGGAAGTGTCGAGGACCAGCACGACGTTCGAATGTTTCTTCTGAACGCGCCAGGCTTGCAGAATCCCGTTGATGATGTCCGGCGAGGGGACTTCCAGTGTGGTCTTCGGCTCCTGGGGGTTCATGCCATGCGCCGCATCGAGCGGGGCCGCCAACGGAATATCAACCAACGCGGGGCGAAAGCCGTATTGCATTGCTTTCAATTGCTGCGGCCGCGCCAGCAAAAATTGGATGTACGTTTTCGCAGCTTCGCGATGTTCGGGAGTGACCCAGTCGCGCTCAACGACGCCGACCGGATGATCGCTCCAAAAAGTCCCTTCCTTCGGATAGATGGCGACGATTGGAAAAGCGAGATTCTCCTGCGAGTAGGACTCGACTACCATGCTCTCGTACAAGACCGCTGCGGACAGATATTCCGGCCCATTGGCAAACATCTTGCGGCCAAAGAAACCGGTGGAGCTGCCGTAATGAACCACGCTTTGTTCGACGCCGCCGAAAAACTGCTTGAACTGCGGCTTCTCGAGGTCGGCGAGAGTCAGGCCCGAGGTCTTGCCGGAAGCAGCGTAGGCTTCGGCGAACAGCGAAATCAGGCCGCTATTGCTGTATTCCGGATGCGTGTGGCCAAATTTAAATTTGCCCCACTGCGGATAGCCGTACGCTTGCCAGCCTTTTTCATTGCGGGCGAGCGCCAGGATGTCCGTCCAACCGACAGGCTTTTGGCCCCAGCCAATCGCTTCCGCCATGGGCTTCCACATGGCGATGACGACGGGTGAGAGAACGAGATTGTCAGTCGATGCGATGAGGTCTTTGCCGGTTTTCGAGCGGGACTCCGCGTTGCCTATTTTGATGAAGGCGGCGGAAGCGGGGCTGGCGAGATGGGCTTGCAGACGGCCGGAAAGAATATTGTCGATAGTTTCGCCGGAACCCATGGGAAGCGCGCGAACAAAGATCGTCTTTCCGCTCTGCGTTTTGATTTTCTGCTGGTTAAAATCGCGCGTGACGTCGCCGATCCACTTTTCCTTCTCCGAGCCGTAAGGAAAAACAAGTTCCAACGCGCCTCGAGGGGTCTCCTGGCTGGAAGCGCTCTCCTGTTGAGAAGAGCTTTGCTTCTTGCAGCCGCTGAATCCGAGACAAACGCCCGCGATCAGCAGAAAGACCAACAAATGCAGCGAACGAAGCTGGCGCACGGGTAGCGTTTCACGATCGCTGAACATGAGCACCTGCCTGAAACGCAAGAAGCGAGAAGGTGGGGGAAGCACGAACCACCTGTTCCTAGCGTACCGCTATTCTACTTCGATTACGAGCCATGCCATAGGGCCGCTTGCTTGTAATACGCAAAGAGCAGGCAAATAATTTCGAAGGGACATTGCCGCGTGATACGGGGATTTACGCGGCTCCGGCAATGGGAAAATGGCGGAGAGGGTGGGACTCTCACCATAGCAGTCTAGGGTCTTTAACGGATGTTCTCAAGGGTGTTTGTGACTGAGGGGTAAAGCGGTTATTTATTTAGACTTGCATCACACACAACTGATGTGTGTGCATCACTTGCAGACTTTCCGCTGTGCTCTAAATGCCCGCGAGATAGTAACACGCACGCGAAACAGTCACACGTTCGCTTTCACCCACGCATCAGCGCATTCGCGGTGAACGTTGGCAGCAGTAATCTCTTTGCCTTCGCTGTCTCGCGCATAACGGTGCGTGACGTGTTGGCTGTTCTCTTCCGTCAGCGGCCTTTTCGCATCGTGGCATTGGTCACAGAGCGTGCCTTCAGGTACTTGCTTTTTGTCGGTCATGGTTCGTGCTCCTATTTGCCTTTTGAGTAGTGCTTTTCAACAGCGCGTGCCAGCCTGCTTTCAATGTCTGGGTCAGGAACTATCTGGCAAGACTCGCGGTGCGTGATGTTCGCACCCGCGTCTTCCAGCATCTTCCAAAACTCAAACGCTGCCCGGTTCGGGCTGACACCCTCTAGGCGAGCTTGTGACAACGCTCTGCGCAGCCACGCATCAACCGTGGGTGCAGAAATATCCTTGCCCTTCACTCCCCCCATTTGTTGTATCTGAACGTCCAACTCTTTCAGGAAGGCATCAAGCCTTTTCTGGGTCAACTCTTCGGCTGCTTTTTTCACGGATTCGTGTACGGTCTTCTTCGTGGTCACGGCTGGGTGTCTCCTTCTCTGTGATTGTAACCCCGAAAAACGCATTAGAGACGATTTGCGGTGCCTGATCGGTCTGTAAGCCTGTCTGCTCATCCCTGACCCGCGTTCGTCAGTCCTGCCCGGCGAGCTTTGCGGCGTTTAGGGCTGTAGGGTGCCCCAAAGAAAAAACTTGACACACAACCCAGTTGCATGGTAGAATAGACGTGTTTGGCAGGCAGTAGGTCTGCTAGACCACACAGAGCAGTTCCGGCAGGGTGCCGCAATCACCCAGCGGCCTACGTGGATGGCCTGCCGATTTTCCACTGACAAAACTTGACCAGCGTTTCGCTCACGCGCTGAACGTGTGCCCGCACCACAAAGGAGCGCAGCAGCATGAACGAGAAAAGCGAAAAGTTGCTAAGCAGAAATGAATGGCTAAGCCTTGGCAGAACGGTGATGGTGCCAAACAAAATGGCCGCTGACGTTTTCAACGATTCGTCTCCGTTCGATACGCGAGGCGGCATCCGCTTTGTTTTTTCTGAAGATCAAACCAAAGAGACGATTGAAGTGTTGAGAGAGGAGCAGCAACAACATGGCCGATAACGGTATCTGGATTCACGCTGGTGAGTTCCAGCGGTACACCAAGAACATGAAGACTGAGCAGGTGGGAAGCTTGATGCTCAACATTATGCGGCTGGCCGCGAGAGATGTTCCAGACCTTGACCAAGAGTTTCCCTTCGTCTCGCAGAAAGACCCGTACGCAAACACAGAAGGGACAGGACAGTGACCAAGAGGGACATTCTCAGCAACGGCAAACGTTGGGCACCAAGTTGGATGCCTCTCTATGTGGACGATTACATGAGGGACGAACGGGTGATGGACCTGACTCCGGTTGGACGCGGTGTCTACATTGAGTTGCTTTGTTCTTCTTGGAGCAACGGCGGGTCACTTCCGAATCGGCCTGAACATATCTGGAAGTACACACTGCTGAACAGCAAGGCTGAATGGGATGCGGTAGCCACAGAAGTGCTTGCGATGTTCAAGGTGGTTGGTGATCGCCTTGTGAACAAGCGGCTGGCCGAAGAGTTCCAAAACCAACTGGATTCTGTTAACAGCCGCATCGAAGGCGGCAAGAAGAGTGCTAAAAAGCGGGTGAGAGATGCATCCGGCCAATGGGTCAATACCAACTCAGATGCCAACTCAGCTACCAGCTTAGCTGGTGACTCAGTTCCCAAGTCAGTTCCAGAAAAAGAGAAGAGAGGAGAAGAGAAGAGAGGAGAAGAGATTAAAACCGTGACAACGCACGCTACTAAATCTCTTGTTGCTGACGCACCTACTTCTGCCCTACCTTCCGAATCCGCAACGCGAGTTGCCGAAAAGTTGGCCGCGATTCTGGGCCGCTACAACCTGAAGGCTGGCACAAAGACCGCATGGGCAGAGCAGGTTGCTGGCATCGTCGCAGAGCACGGTGAGCAAACTGTTGTTGCGGTGATGCAGTTCCATCTTGCCGAAAGTTCGGACGGGTTCTGGCGTGGCCGCATTCTCGGCCCGAAGAACCTTGCGAAGTGCTTTAAGTCAATGCTCGCACAGAAGCAAAGGGTAGCAGGAACCAGCCGCGCAGCGGCACCACTGGCGCGTGCAGCCAGCTTAAAAACCGGCCACGATTTTTCTGCGATGGCGAAAGGTGATTTGTGATGTTGAAACCAAAACTTGAAACTGGTGTGCCGCTCGCACGTCAGTTGCAGATTCTCGAAATAATCAAAGCCAACCCGTTGGGCAGTTTTGTTTTCAGTGGCCCACCCGGAGTTGGCAAGACCACGATCATGCGTGAAATGGAACGCTTGGCGCGTGCAGCTTGCCTGAAAAATCACGGCGTCTATTCTGGCACGGCCATGAAATACCAGAAAGACGCAAGAGCAGTGGAATGTGGTGGGAGCGTTTATGGACACATGAGGCCAGCTACGGTGCAGAATCTCGCTGACTGCGGGTGCCGTTGCAGCGTGTTTCTGGATGACATAGACAAGGTGTCAGGTTCGGATTTCATCAAGCGAGAGCTTTTTGATTTCATTGACACCATCTGCACGGAACGAACACCGGCCACACAGTTGGTGCTGACCACAAACATGAACAAGGCAGAGTTCGCCAAGTTTTTTGAGGATGCTATCGCATGGCGGGTTGCTAAGCACTGCCACTGGATTTCTGTGGAACGTGGGTGAGACTTCCTGACGCTGCGTTTATACGAAGTCAGAAAATAGTTTTACGATTCTTGGAAAAAACAGAAGCGAAGTGCGACTTAGGAGTTAGGGAGATATATGTGTTGAATGAGTTGGGAAAGAACCCGGTTGAGTTCCCGGTCAGCGATGGTTCGGCCATCACCGTTTCAGAATACGCTGCGAACTTCCTTCGCTCCGAGTGCGGCGTCACGAAGGTGAAGGCCGTCCGTGTTGCCGGTGGTAGCTATTTGTACATGCCAAAAAAGATGCCCGAACACTTGGGAGTGTTGAGCGTCTACACCGGTCAAGTGGGACGCAACGTCACGTGGCCGCTCACAGATTTTTTGGCCCGGCACGTCTACCATTTTCATCTTTTTCTGCCCGGCGAAGGCCGCATCAGGCATGACGGAAGCTCTTCGTTTTTGCCCGGCAACTTCACGCGAGATGCGTGGTCTGAACCCAGACCCGAACCACAGCAGAAACAGCCGAAGTCTGTCACGGAGCACGTGCCGAGTGTCGGCAAAGAAACGATTGAGCAGCAGCTTTTGTGGTGCGAAGACAGCGACCTGCAAAAATCGGCGTATCGCGTAGCGGCCAAGAAGTTGAACGCGCAAGTTGGCCCGGATGTCGTTCACGATGTTTTTTGTGAACTGCTCGCTGCGATTCTGCGTGGCAAGTGCCAACGCACAGAACAAAAAGATTTCAACGGCTGGGTGATCGGTGCTGTGAAATACAAGTGTTGCGAGATAGCAAACCCCGGACGCAAGAAAAATAAACCGGGAAGCAAATCGCGCACAGCGTGCGTCAATGGTGACATTTTGCCTGACCCACTGGAAGTGAAGTTAGCAAACCAAGAAAACCCGATTCGACGCGGTGACATGCCAGACGAAAATCGCAGTCACCTGAGCGAGATGGACTCCTAAACAACAAGTTTCCTAGAGCTTGCGGTTCTGCAAGCGGGACGCGGCACCTTAAATGGTGCTGCGATATGTTTGGCAGCGGCATTTTGCGGAAGCGAATCTCTCCCGCTGCCTTGCCCGGTCATACCTTCGGTGGGGATGCGCAAGCAATGTCTTAGGCACAAGACTAAGGCTCAACCATCGTGTGACCGGTATTTTTGTTTCAGTTCCCCGGTGTGTTTGTTCTTTGAAAGGTTCATTCACCGCTGGGTTGCTGCGTTCGCCGCATGGGGTGGTGAACGCGGCCAGTTTTTCCAACGCTGATTCGTAGTCGGCTGTTGGACATGTGCGCGGATGCAGCGTGCCCCTGAACCCGGTGCAATGCATCCGCACTCCCTTTTTTCAGATCGGAAGCGATGAACACGAAGACCAAAAAAGTTTCAGGACTACTGCACCGCGTTGACTTGAGTTCGAAAAGTTTTGCTTGGGTTGGCGACGAAAACGACACGGCAACATGGTTGGTGCCGTTGTTTGACCCAACAAGCGCGGCAAACTCCAAGCACCTAGTGTCTTCTGCTCTTAGTCGCGTCAATGAAGTGAAGGGCATTCCAGACAGTGCGTTTGAATCCGTGCGGCTGCTGGTGATCGGTGCAGCATTGGCACACGGCATTGACGTGAAACGTCCAACGGCAGACGAAGCCGCTGCGTGGGCTGATATAAAAGCAACCGAGATGTTGCGTGCTCTTGGATTGGAATAAAACAAAAACAACGGAGTGGGAGAAATGAACACAGAAAAGAAATACCGCTGCATCATGTACAACGTCCCACGCACCTGCCTATCGAAGATGGCAGTGGATTGCTACACCGTGATCTGGGAATACGAAGACACCGTGATTCTGGGTTGGTCTGTTGTCCCACGGTATACCGATTTGATGAACCACACTCAGGGTTTGCACACTCGGATTGTGCAGTTTGATGAGCCACTGTTCAACGCACAGTTCGCTGTGCTTTGCGGTTCGCACGATACCGCGAGCAAAGCGTACAAGATGGCCGTCGCGCTGGCCGCACAAGATGTATGAGTGATCGGAAGAACGCACAGCAATGCGCACCTGTTTAGGAAAAGAGAGAAACAAAATGGACCGCATAGAATCGAAGGAACAAATACCGGCCAAGCTGTTGCTAGTCGAGATTGAAGCAGAAGACGGTTCGTATAAACGCAGCTTCGGTTGTGACGCCATTGAGATACTTGATGGTGTGGTTGAGCTTCGCTGCAACTTGTTCGATGTCCTGACCATCAACCGCTTCGCAACCACCATGCTGAAGAACGTGCGCGTGTTGGTTGAAGGCACCGATGGCGCTAAAAGCGTTTAGAACTTGCGGCAAGGTTGGTTGCCCTACTCTCATAAGAGAAGGCAGTCACTGCCCCAAGCACGCAGAGCAGACCCAGCAGCGAGAGTACGAAGTCAAGAAGTCTGATGCAGTGTGGATGATGTACCAGCACCCACGCTGGAAGAAGTTCCGTCTGTGGTTCATTCGGCTGCATCCTCAGTGCCAGCGCATCATTGACGGTAAGCAGTGCGAGCAGTTCTCTCACACCGTTCACCACCGCATTTCACCAAGACAGCGGCCTGATTTATTCACGGATGCAAACAACGTGAAAGCGGTCTGTAGAAAGCATCACCCGAATAGTGAAGGTGATGATGGTGACGAAGTGTACGCGGAGAGTCACACGAAGTACTGGCTTGAATGCTGAGCAGCCCAAGCTTGGGTTTGTCTTTGCATTCGCTTTGCGTGTCTGTGCAGACCGTGCGCACCCTAGGGGGTAGTCTAAAAGGTTTTTCACGTCAAAAGAAAATCCGACGCGCCGTCAAAAAGACTCACAGCCAGAAAAACTTAGAAACTTACCAACCTTATTTCTGTGCAAGCTGGTGAGTTTTCAACAACTTACAAGGAAAACGAAAAGTAATCGCAATGCGAAAGAAAGTAGCAACAAACGTGAAAAAACCCTGTGTTAACGCGGGTTTTCTCGCGGTGCGTCTAGGTGTGATGCCGACACGCAGAAACCGGTCAAAACAGCCCGCATACCTGCCCCTTTTGCGTGCTTTTCGCCTCACTGGGACTGAAACCCCACAGGTTTATTGGAACAGGGTTTGTACTGACCGGCTGGTGATCGGGCTGAGCATGGCGCTGGCCGCGAAGAAAAAAGTGGGGCTGCCCAGCGTCACGGAACCATACAACAACGCAGCGCGAGTGCTGGCCGTAATGACTGCCCGGCAGCTTGCTGACTTACGGCAGCGGATTGGTGCAGCGGTGACCCGTGGCCTTCATCAGTAAAAATCTTCCACCGGTGCCCGTCTGGTTTTCACAGGAACCGCTTGACACATCAGACGGTTGGACAGAAACACCGAAACGCGGCCAGCAGATCGTTGGCGTTCGCTCCGTGATTTATTCGGACGGTTCCAGCCGTCGCTGGTACCACATGAGCAAAAAGAAAAAGAGCAGCACACGAACAACGAAGAGAAAGCGAGTTAGGAAAACATGTCAGCAATCGTAGTTGTGACCCAGCCGTCAGTTGAACCGGTGACGCTGGATGAAGCGAAGCTGTTCTGCCGCATTGACGGCAACACGCAAAACGAACTGGTCAGCGGATTGATTACAGCAGCGCGTGAGTACGCTGAAGCGTTCACCAAGCGAGCGTTCATCACTACCACGTTCCGGCAAAGCTTGGACCGCTTTCCGGGTTTGTTCACGAACACCATGCAGTTTCCACGAAACAATCCGATGTTCGAAGCGATTCACGCTCAGAAAATAAAGCTGTACCGTCCACCGCTCATCTCTGTTGACCACATCGAATACAAAGATGCGAGCGGAGTGAAGCAGACGTTGCAGCCGTTCAACGCGGACAACAACCCCACAGGGTTCATGGTGGACGCGGACAACGAACCGGCCAGCGTCTACCCGGCACCCGGCACAAGCTGGCCCATTTCGTATTTGATCGTACCTAACAACGTGAAGGTGATCTTCAGCGCGGGGTACGGAGATTCAGCAGACGCCGTGCCCGAAGGCATCAAGACTGCCATCAAGCAGTTGGTTGCGCACTGGTTTGAGCATCGTGAGTCAGTCGGTGAAGCCAAAGTTGTGGAAGTGCCGCAAGCGGTGGACATGCTTCTGACCACGCACAAGATTTTCGATTTCTCCCAAACACAGGGATAAAAACTTTTTGAAAAGGAAACGATGATGCAAAAGGAACTAAGATTTTTTGAAGCGCAAGAACTTCGCGCCAGTGGCAGCGACAAACAGCCGCGAATCGAAGGTTATGCTGCGACCTTCGAAACGGTCACCAGCATTGGTGGTCAGTTCAACGAAGTGATTCAGCGCGGTGCATTCACGCAAACGCTCGCTGACGGTGATGAAGTTGTGGCCTTGATTGACCACAACCCAAGTCTGCTGTTGGGCAGGCGAAGTGCGGGCACGCTCACGTTGCAAGAAGACGCGAAGGGTCTGAAGTTCTCCGTGGAACTTCCTGACACCAGTGTTGCGCGTGATGCGTACGCGAACTTGAAAGCTGGGAATCTCCGTGAATGCTCCTTCGGTTTTTATGTTGATGGCGCGGACGGCGAACGATGGTCACAGATGCCCAACGGACAACTGCTGCGCACGTTGGTGAGTGTGCGTTTGTTCGATGTCAGTGTTGTGACCTTTCCGGCATACGGAAACACAAACGCGGCAGCCCGCAACGTTGTTGCTGAACACGTCGAAGCTCGCATGGCTGCTGTCAATGCGGTGAACGAAGACGAAACCAGACAGCAAAAGGCAGCCGCTGTTGTCGCATCCATCGCAGTGGAAGACGCAGAAGCAGCCCTAAAAGTTGACCGTCTGCGAGCAACCAAAGACTACCTGTTCAACTAAAAGTTTTTCCGTGACGTTCGCGTTGCGGTCAAAGCACGGGTCTGCACCTGTGCTGCTGTTGCTTTGTGCAGAAGAAAAATCCCAAACAGAAAGAGACAAACAGAAATGATTTCAAACGAACGACGCGAGCTAGAGAGCCAGATTGACGCCCTGCTCGCAAAAGGCAAACTGACTGCCAGTGAAGAGAAGCAGGCAGACTTGCTGATGGCGAAAGCGAAGTTGCTTCGCAATGACGAAGAGCGGCAAGCACGTGCGGCGTCCCTGCTGAAAGAAGTTGCCGGTGATCTGCCCGTAAACGAAGACGAACACCGTGCAGCAAAGCATGAGGGTGCATTCAGGCATTACGTGACCACCGGAGATGCTTCCGAAGTTCGCACGTACACCCCACTGAGCACGTCTGGTGTAGCAGTGCCGGAAGGATTTTATGCGGCCTATGTTGAAAGGCTCAAGAGCTTTTCGGGCATTCGCCAAGTTGCACATGTCATCACCACGTCGAACGGTGACCCGCTAAAGAATCCGTTCGTTGATGACAGTGCGAACATCGCGGAAAGAATAAACGAAAATGACCCGGTGAGCTTGGTGAATCCAACATTCAACAAGACCACGTTCGGAGCGTATCGCTATTGCTCCAAGGGTCTTCAGTACTCTGCTGCATTGCAGCAAGACAGCGGCATTCCCGTGACAGAGTTTTTGCAAAACATTTTTGCAAAGCGCATTGGCCGCTTGACCAACAGAGAGTTCACGAACGGCGGCAGCGGTGGTCCGGTTGGCGTCATTCCTAGCCTGACGCAGATTCAGACCAGCGCGGGTGCAACGGCTGTGACGGTTGGTGAGATTGTCGGACTGCAAGACCTTGACGAAGGCTACTTGACCGGTTCGGTGTACATGTTCAGCCCCGGTGTTGAACGCGCACTGAAAGCGATGGTCAACGGTGCTGGCCTGCCTGTGTTCCCTGAAATGCGAACCGGCAGAGTGTTGGCAGGACATGAATACGTTTTGAACGTGGACATGCCCAGCGCACTTACCGCATCGGCAAAGGCGATTCTCTTTGGCAACTTCAAACTTGGTGTTGCTATTCGTGAAGCCACGCCTATGTTGCTCATCTCGCGTGAACGCTACGCGGAGTTGAACAAGCTCTATGCCAGCATGACGCAAGGGCAGGACTGCCAAGTTGTTGACGTGAACGCCGTCAACGTGCTTCAGCAAGCCGCGTCCTAAAAACAACAAACAACCATTCAACAGCGCGGGCATTCACTTCGGTGCGTGCCCGCGTTTTGTTTTCCTTTCGTCTGATTTCAAAACTCAATGAAAGAGGCAGCGCGATGGCGACACACAACGGTTGGCAAGACGATCTGCAAGCGGCGCTGAATCCTTCGTTTTTCGAGGAAGCTGAACCGGTGATCGTTGAGGAAGTTTCTTGGCATCACGCTGAAAAGTTCGTTGACGAAACAGACGAAGTGATTGCACTGCAAGCGGAAGAACAAATCAGCGATGAAGAGCAGCCCAGTGATGCACAACTTCGACAAAAACAGTGGGAAGCCAGAACCGAACGCTACGCTGCGCTTGATGAACAACTTTTGTCTGTGCTGCGCACCAGTGATGAGCCGTTCGCGTTGTCACCATTCATGGCGCGAGATTTGAAAGCGTTTCGCACGGTCATCAGTTCATATCTGCGTGAGAGCCAGAGAAGCAGCACCAAGACGATGAACTACACCGGCGAAACTCACGGAACACGCAAAGCATACAAGCCCACGCGCTTGGATTTTATTTGTGACGTGGAACTGGTCGCAAAGCGAGCACTGAAACATTCGGCAAAGCTGACGCGCATTTTTCAAAAAGCCATCGTTGAAGAGTCAGGCGAGCAGTGGACTGCTGTGCCCGCGAAGACCCGAAACAAGATCGAAGAAGTTGTTGGAAAAAATCTCAACCAAGCAGGCATGTACCCGTTGTCTAGGTACTTTTCCTGAAGGAAAAAAGAATGGCAGAGAAAGAGTTCAGCGCAGCAGCGCAGCGATTGTTTCGCGCAATCTTGGTGCAAGCTATTCAGGATTCGAAAGAAAAAGATTTGTGGGTTGTCGAAGTCACAGAGCAATCAAAGAAACTTGGCACGTTCAGCGCAGTCGCCTTTGCATCCACCGTCGAAGAAGGTGTGATCGAAGCACAAACTGAAATACGCGAACAGCGGCCACGCTATCGGGGCAAGATCAAAGTGACGGTCAGAGCAGCGAAGCTGAGTGACGAAGCGGAAGACTTCATCATGACGGAACGCAGTGATCTGCACGTCATGTCGCAGGGCATCACTAACGTTGATGCGTTTCGCTCTGGGATGCAAGAGCGCATGTCCGCACCGGTGCTCACCGTCTTCGCAGAAAACGGAAGACACAACGCGAAGTTTATTTCTGAAGGAGTTGCGGCAGCATGAACAAAGAAGTTTACGCACCGTGGGAGAAGTCACACGGATTCGCCAACGAAAACTTTCTGAGGAACGAAAAGTCACGCTTTGGAGAGTTCTTTATAAAACCGCGTCCAGCTTCTGCTTCTGCTGCACCGCGTGACCCGCTTCTATTCAGTCACACGCAGTGGAAGGCTAGGAATCGCAGAGTGTGCGTGCCCGATTCACAGGCGAAAAATGTGATCGTCACTCACACCGGCCATAGACTGCACCTGTTCAGTTTCGCGCAGACCACAGAAAAGATTTGAAGTTCCTTATCCCTGCACCCGTGTCAGTTGGATTTTCACACCAAGACCGGGCTGGGCTTCTGACGGGCAGTCTGTAACAACCCAGTGACCCACAGTTGCAAACTCTTCAGGAAGCACGGTCAGCGTCACGGCCTTCTTCTTGTTGACGCGCACCTGAAACTCACCGGCAGAGTTGGTGTACACAATCTGCTTGCCCACGCTGACCGCTGCACCCTCAACCGGCTGGCCGTCAGCGTCTGTGACCGTGCCGGTGATGATGAACCGGCCAGAAGGCTTTGCCGTCTGCACGCTCGCAGTGGGCAGGAACCGCATTTGCGCGTAGTCTTCACCCGAAACGCTGTAGAGAGTTTTCCCAGTGGGTGACACGTTCGTGCTGAGATTCACAGCCGCGTCAGTGTGTGGAACGCGAAAAGATAAGCTCACACCGGTGACTTGCTGAAAGCCACGGCCTGCCAGCGGGAAAAATAAAACAGAGTGGTCAACGCTCACCGTGATGCGGTTCGAATGGTACGAACCACCAAAACTGATGCTGGGTTTGCCTGCACTCTGCGTGATCGTTTGCGAGAATGACCAGCGCGAGAGATTTTCTATGATCGTGTGCGTGAGAAAACTTGCGCTGTTCGATTTGTACCAGTTCGTTTGCTCGCTGATGTGCCACAACCGAAAGCCCGCACCGGCAGATTCTCCGATGGTGACGCGGCCTGTAGCACTGACACCACGCAGCAGCGAAGCTTGCGCAGTGACGTGATTGCCCAGAGTAGCGAACACAGAAGCGTTGTCTGCCGTCGCGTGCAAAGAGTTCATCCACAAATCTTGGTGATACGCACCCAGCCCCAAGAAGTGCAGCGGCTGCCACTGTGCTTGACCAATCATCAGCGGTGCGTTGTTCAGCCATCCACCAGTGCCGGAAAGCTTCAGCGTGCTTGTTGACCATGACGCAGAACCCAGCCCGGTGCGCTGACCACCGGCAACAACTCCCAGACTGCTCAGCCGCACACCGTGCAGATCGGTGTGATACATCAGACCGGCACCAAAGTGACTGACGCGGCTGGTCTGAAAAAACGGAGTGCTTGACCCGGTGCCCACACTGCCCACGAACGCGGTCACATTCTTTGACTGCACCGTCAGACCAAAAACTTGCTCACTCAGCCCGGCACCGTCAACAGATGCGCTGAAGTAATCCGTGCCAGCCGTCACACCCAACCCACGATACATAAAAGAATCAGACGCACCGAAAACAAAGCGGCCTTGCGAAACACCACCGGCCAGCGTCACCGTGCTCTGTGGCGTGTACGCTGTCACACTCGCACCGCTGCTGTTGAAAAGCGTACTGCTTCCACCGGCAACGCGAACGGTCTGCGCACCGGTAGAAGCAGCGAACAGCGCGAGAATGAACAGCAGACGCATCAGCGACCTAGACCGGCAGCCTTCAACGTGTTGGCCCGGCAGTCTTTCTGCTTCTCGCAGACGTACAGCGTCAGCGGAATGCCCACGCGCACAAGCAAACCGTCTTGACTCTTTCCCACGGCCATCAGCGCGTTGATCTTCACAAGGCACGGTGCGGCAGAGCACGTGAGTTTGTATGAGAACTGATGCGAAGACTTCGCGGGCACGCGGGCTGACGTTTCGTCAAGATTCAGAGACACGGCAGAGTCAAGCGCACGCATCGCAGTCTGACCCGATGCGTCAAGGCTGAAGCTATGAGCTTCCAGCGTCACCGGCAGCGGTGTGACTCCGTTGTTGGTGACTGTGAACGAACCGCTGCACTTTTTGGCCGTGCATTCGCTGATGACCGGCGAGAGGGTCTGACCGTGCGAGATGACCGCGAAGACCAGAGAGGCTGCGAAGAGCATCAAAACTTTTTTCATGGCGCGTTTCTCCTTGGAAGTGGAAACGGGGCAGACCCGGTTAGAGCCTGCCCCTGTTTCGGTGTAGCGGGTTTAGTAGGTGTTCGCTTGTAGCGTCAGCGTGCCCGTGTAGCTGCCGGGTGCAAACATCGCGGCACCGTTGTTGATGCTGAGCAGCACAGAGTCAGTGCGCGTGCCCACACCGGCATTGGTCACCGTGGCAATGTTGGGGCAGGTTGCACCGTTCACACCGTTGCTGTTGGCTACGGTTTGGTTGCAAGCGGAAGTGGCACCGCTGTTGATGGACGCCAAGACTTTGCCTGTGTTGATTTTATATGCCCCTTGGGTCAGCGCAGTAGTGGGGTCAGAGAACCAAGCATTGACCGAGAGGCCGTCAGAAGAGCCAACAGCGTACGCGGTGGTGACGCTGATTGGACCTGACGCAGTTGCGAGCTTCCCCGTTCCGTCTGGCGTGAAAGCAATCGTGCCCGGTGTCGCACTGATGGTGATGGAGTTGCCCACACTCATGGTCAGCGCAACCGTTGCCGTGTTGCTGTTGGTCTGTGCCGCACCGATTGGTGTTACGCAGCCCAGAGCGAAAAGCAAACTGCACAGCATCACGGCGAGTTTGTTGTTCAGGGTCTTCATGTTCGATGTTTCTCCTTGTTTTTGTTTTTCGATTTGAACTGCTACTGGCCTAAGCCGCTGCCAAAACTTGAAAGTCTGGGCAGGAAAGAAGTGATCGGGTTGAGTAGGTGAAGGTTTCCACGCATACCCGGCTGCCGGGCAAGCCGTCAGCGATTTCTTGCGCGTGTCCTTCTGACAGTGGTTGAGCGAACGCGGCAAACGGTGTCCAACACACACCCGGCAAAGCGGTGAGGTATTCGCCGTCTGCGTTCTGAATGAAAAACTTTTTCACGCGGCCACCGCTGGCAGCCACTTGGCTTCAGATTCAGCGGCAATGCGTTTGATTTCTTCGACGGAAGCGGTGCAGAACTTTACGGCGAGAGTGGACTTGAAGCGGTTGTCAAAGAGTATCAGCGAAGCAAGACCAATGCTGGCGTCTCCTTTCTGAACGCCACAGAAACGAACACCGGCAGAGGCACAGAGAACCGCTGCTGCTAGTTCTTCCGCACTTTTGCCACGCCGTTCAAAAACGCGACGGTCTGAGTCACTGCGAACTGTGTTGCTGGTGGGTGCTACACTGGGCAAAGCTTGCATATCGGCTAACTCCGATGTGTGGGTTAGGGCTGCATCGGTGTTAGAAGCACCGGTGTGGCCCGTTCTTTACTTTGTTGATGATACCCAAGGCGCTTGGGTTTGGCTATGGTACGCCAGTACTAATCCTTGCGCTTTTTGCGCTGCGCCTTGTCTTTCGCTCCTTTCGGACGGCCACCGCGTGCCCCGTTCTTCTGGGCTGCTTCTGCCTTGGCGTCAGATGTCACAGAACCACCACGCGCACCAATGGACGCTAAATACTCGCGCATCGCCTTGGTGATCGTGGGCTTCACTTCCTGTGCTCCTTTCCAGAGATTATACAAGCCGCTTGGGTTGTTGGGCAGTGCGCTGTTGCGAAAGAGGCAACGGCCTGAGCGATTCGCAGCACACCAGCCCGATGAACTGACCAGAGGCAGCGTCTGCGACGTGGCAGTGCCCCATTGTGTTGGCTGGTGGGCAGCCCGGCAGATTGACCACGCGCACCACGTCACCGAACTTCAGCGCAGTGCGTGCGTCAACCACATCAATCAGGCAGGGGTAATAGGCGTAGAGCTTTCCAGCCGTCACGCGCATTAGTTCACCAGCCCGCAAGCGGTCAGGAAGCGGTCACGGTCAAACGCTGGGTTGTCTTTCTGGAAGACGGTGCAGAGCGCAGCAGCCACGGAGTCAAGCGCGGCAAGCGTGGCTTCACACTCGCTGGCCTTCACTTCTTTGCTGATTGCATCTGCCACGGCAACAAAGTGTTTGCGTGTCATCTGGTCTGCTCCTTAGCGAGTGAACACAACGGCGAAGCTGATAACGAAGCCAACGAAAACAGCCAAGATGTACGGCCATGCGCTGATGCTGGCTGATTTGAAGTTCTCTGCGTTCGCTGTGTTGGTGTTCATGATGAAGACAGAATACCCAAGGGGCTTGGGTTAGTCTATGGTACGGGAGTACTATAAGCCAAGGCGCTTGGGTTATTAGAGGCACAGAAAAAGGGCTGACCTTTCGGCCAGCCCGGTGGGGTCCTTCAGAAGCTGAACGCTTTGTCAGCGAATGCGCGAATGTGTGCAGTCTTCAAGTCTGACCCGGCAAGGTAGTGCTCTGTGGTGCTCAGCGATTTGTGACCAAGGATGCGCTGCAAGTCTCGCAGAGGCATTCCAGCGTGGTGCATCTTCGTGGCAAACGTCTTGCGGAAGCGGTGCAGATACCACTGCTCGCACACCGGGTGATCTTTGCAAGAAAGTTTTTTCGATTCTGCCAGAGCCTTGTCTATTGCCCCTGCCTCTTTGCTGTCCATGTGCGCCTTGATGCGTTCCTGTTTGTCTTTCCCCGTCAGCCTGCCCGTGGTTCCAACACAGTGCCCACAGTTAAGACCCGCACGCAGCGCAATGCGTTTCAGGATTCGCAGAAAGTGACCGTTAGGTTTGCAGTCACGGTTCGGAAAAACCAGCTTGCAGTCAGCGTGCGTCTTTTTGCGTGCCTTCAGCAGCGTCACCAACTCTTCAGGCAAGGGAATCTGCCGGGCTTCGTGACTCTTCGGAGCAAAGCCCCATTCAGGTTTCGCTTGCACGGTGAAAATGCGGTGCTGAAAATCTAGGTCTGACCATTCCGCGTGCGCTACTTCCTGCTCACGGCACCCGGTGCCAAGGAAAAAAGAAAACACCATGTGATCTTCCGTCTCGCACGCATCGAAGAGCTTGCGCAGTTCGTCTTGCGAGAATGCACGCACGGGCTGTTTCTCAACGGTGGGAAGCTCTGCCCAACGGGTCTTGACCTTGCTGCCCACGCGCTTCAGCAGAAACGAAACAATCAGCACGCGATTTTTCACGGTCTTTGGTGACAACCCGGCAGCGGCCATGCTGTCAACGAAGTGGCGCACGGTGTCTTCTGTCACTTCATCCACGAACCGCACGCGGGCAGGCAGGCAATCTGCGAAGCCATCAAGAGCGAGACGGTACGCGGCCAGCGTTCGCTTGGCTTTGTGCCCCTTGGCCTTCAGGAAGTCAGCGGCTGCCTCTTTCACGGTGACCCGGCCAACGTTCTCCAAGTCTTCGGCCTGCTCAACGGTCAGCCCCTGACGGCCCGCGTGCTTCGACGCTAAGAGCTTGTCACGGAGCGCAGCCGCGTCTTGGAAGGTCTGACCGGCTGGAACCCATTGCTGCTTGCCGTTGTCGCCTACGTGACGCAGATAGTAGGCACCGGTGCTAGGTTTGCGGCCACGGCCAAGCTGTACAGGCTCAAAAGCCCACTTGCCCGCTGCGTTCTTCTGGCGAATATAGACGCTGACTTTGTAGGTCCATCGCATGTGACTAGGCTCCTAAATACAGCCCAGATAGTAACATGTAGTCACACGGCGTCAATAGTACTCAAAAACATGCGTTTTCATTGGGTTTTTTGTGCTTGAAAAGTTATGGCGGAGAGGGTGGGATTCGAACCCACGGTACGGTTTCCCGTACGCTCGCTTTCGAGGCGAGTACTTTCAACCGCTCAGTCACCTCTCCGCGGTCGTTATAAATGCAATCGTAGCAATTGTTGCGGTTTCGAGCAATGCACGGTTCCGAAGGCCTTTACCACAATGGACAAGCGCAACAGCCGATTGCACCGGGGGCTGGAGGATGCAACCGAATCGGCTTGGCGATTCGTAGTCCAACGCTGACAGCTGCGTTCCTTGGCGGAGTGGCGTGAGCGCGCCACCTAGCGGCGGGCGGCGAAAAAGGTCTTCAACAGGGAAGCGCTTTCTGCCACGAGAACGCCGGGAGAGACCTGTACGTGGTGATTGAGAGTGGGGTTGGCGAGGACCTGGAAACAGGAATGGACGGCGCCGCCTTTGGGGTCGTCTGCGCCGTAGACAAGTCGAGGGATGCGGGCCTGGATGATAGCGCCGGCGCACATGCTGCATGGCTCGAGAGTGACGTAAAGCGTCGTATCAAGCAACCGGTAGTTGCGAAGGAGCCGTGCCGCTTCCCGAATGACTACGATTTCAGCGTGGGCCGTAGGGTCGCAGTCGCGAATCGTGCGGTTGCCCGAGCGAGCGAGGATTTTGCCTTCGTGGACCAGGCAGGCGCCGATGGGGACTTCCCCAGCGTGGGCAGCCGCGCGCGCTTCTTCCATGGCCGCACGCATCAGCTCGATATCGGCTTCCATCCTGGGCGAAAGGATAACACGCGGCGAAAGCGGCGGCTCACGATTGAACTAAGGGCGGTTTGCCGTTCCCACGATGGCTCTTCCATCTTCGCGAACCGACATAGACGGCGCAGCCAACCGCGAGCAGGACGAGGGCGCCGACCGCAGAATCCTGAACGTGAATTAGTTCATTTCTTTCCTTTTCGAGCCGCAGCGCTAACGTGTTTTGTAGACTTGGATCCTTATACCAAGCTGAAAAGGCCCGATCGAAGGCTCGCCGATGAATAAATTCGGGGATCGAAAATACCAGCGCGAAAGCAAGTGCATAGGCGACCGCAAGATAGAGCAATATCTTGATGAAGCGCACGCACAAAATACTAGCTTGTTCCAAGGGCAGAAACCAAAGGGCAGGCAATTCGTTTCCACTCTGCTTGACAATTTTGGAGGGGCGAAACAAACTACGCGGATGCGAGAGGGCTGGGTGCCAGCTTCGCAAATCGATTTTCTTGCATGCTCCCGCGAAAGGATTCGTGTGGCGCATCGCAAGTCCTAGAGCCGCAGAAGAAACCTGAATGGAACTCCGAAAAGATCCCATAACACAGAGTTGGATTGTCTTAGGCCCCAGGGAACTCGCGGGCGAATCGCTATCCGAGTGTCCGTTTGAGCCGGGAAAGATAGACAAGATGAAGGCCATCCTGAGCTGGCCTCCGGAGGGCCCGTGGCAAATACGCGTGGTGCCTCATCCTGAGCCGCTCTACCGGCTTGAAGGCGATCCCGGGCGACTGGCTGAAGGCATGTACGACAAAATGGGTCCTCTCGGTGCGCACGAAGTTGTCGTGGAATCCCCCGAGCACGACAAGCGAATGTCGCAGTTCACCGACGAAGAGCTTGAGCGCGTCTTGTGGGTGTGGGGAACGCGCATCGCCGATTTGAAAAAGGACTCGCGGTTTAAGTATGTCAGTGTCTTCAAAAATCGCGGTGTGCTGGCTGGAGAGGAATGGCCTCATGCCCACTCGGAAGTGGCGGCTACGATTTTTGTCCCACGGCGAATCAAGTACGAATTACACGCGGCGCACGATTGGTTCAAGGACAAGGAGCGTTGCATATTCTGCGACGTAGTACGCCAGGAAGAAAAGCAGGGAAAGCGGATTGTGGATGTTCAGGGCGATTACTACGCACTGTGCCCTTATGCATCGCGGGTGCCTTACGAAGTATGGGTGATGCACCGGAGGCACAATCAACTGTTTGAACAGCCGCGGCCCGGAGCCAATCGCAAGCAACTTGCGGCGCTTTTGGGGCGCGTGCTGCGCAGGCTGGAGAAGGTGGCGCCTGCGTATCATCTTGTGGTGCACACCGCCCCAAACACGAAGAGTAAGAAGGGCGAATTAGCCGGATATTGGAAAACGCTGGCGGACGACTACCACTGGCACATAGAAATCATGCCCATCGTGGAAAAGCGAAGTAAGTCGTATAGCATTAAAGAGGTGTACTTCAACGCGGAGCTGCCGGAGCAGGCTGCGGCGCACTTGCGCGCGCTGGATCCAAACTCCTAAGGCCGCGGCTGTTTTGGTGAGGGCAGGAATTGTTTGCTGCGGCGATTGATTTTTTTTCGATGCCCGACCGCGAAACATTTCCGGGCTAGCTTTCAGAAAACCCCAAAATAAATCAACAGCAATGCGAGTGTTCGCTTGGTCTGGCAAGTGGTTCCTAGGGAGTGTATACACTAGTTTGTCTACACGTTGAATCCATGTACTTTGAGTAGGGATTTGCAGGCAAAAGGGAGGCGGGTCAAATCCGGAATCATCACAATTGGTGGTGGATATAGCCGGACTGAAACCACAAAATCTAGTGTAGCGCTTCAGGAAACACCCTAGATTTGCTACCCCGCATACTTGTTTACAGCCGCTAAGTGCTGTACTATGTTCACGCTTCCAAGTCGCGGTTTCCCCCAGCACTCGATCGGCGGCTTCGAAAATCCAATTTTCGTAGTCGAGGTGTCAGATGTGGAAAAAAGAAGACGGTAAGCCCCAAGGAGTGCCCGAGATTTCCACAACACCTGCGGGCGCAACGAGCACGCCAAGTACGCCCAGCCCGATTTCGTCCCCAATTCGAGAGACGTCCAAGGAAGTACCTGTTTCGTCCAAGGCCGCCTGCATCAGCCAAGGCATTAAAATCAAGGGCGAAGTCACGGGAAGCGAAGATCTTTTCGTCGACGGGCAAGTGGATGGAAAACTGAATCTCACGAACGGCAGTTTGACCATCGGGCCGAACGGCTGCGTTAAAGCCGACGTGACCGCTCGCGAAGTGATTGTACGCGGAAAAGTGGAAGGAAAAGTATCTGGCCGCGACAAAGTACAGCTTTGGAGCACGGGACAAGTGACCGGCGAAGTCCAAACGGATCGTCTGTCGATTGAAGATGGCGCCACGCTGCGCGGTAAAGTCGAAGCGGGAAAGCACCCAGGGAAGAGCGGAGAAACGCAGGCCGCCGCCGCTGGCGCTTCGACCTCGGCAGGGAAGTCTGCCGCACCGATTTCGTTGAATTCTGGGACCGCGGCGGATTAATCCATGAGCTTCCTTCACAAACTTGGGATTGGAATTGGTACTGGAAGTGGCGCGGTCCGCGAGGTTTCGCGGCCGATTCCCCAAAATGGAAGAACGCGGAATATGGCTCCGGTTCCCGCAGTCGGTACGCCGCGTGCGCCGGAAGCGCCTGGCTCCACGCGTATGTCGAACGGATTGAAAGAATTTTTGTGGAACTTGGATGGTCTTGGGCGAGGAACTCTGCTGGATCTCGGCCCCGCGTGGCAAACAACCCTCACTTTTTTTATTGAGCGGGGATTCCGCGTTTCCTCCGAAGATATCCTGCGCGAATGGAAGGATTTTTTGAGCGAAGAGGAGCAGCGGCTTCACGGCGCAACTGTTATCTCTGATACCGTGGACATGACTCCTGTGGGACGCGCCACGCGATTCCTCGAAGCCAATTTGCAGTATCCGCGCGCATCGTTCGATGCGGTTTTGGCTTGGGATCTGCTGGATTATTTGGAGCCGGCCCTCGCGAAACAAACCATCGCCAATATGACGGAGTGGCTGCGTCCGGGCGGAGTCGTTTTTGCGCTCTTCCACAGCAAGAAGCCAGAGGGATTCCAGCGCTATCGCATCGCGGATTCGAACTCTCTTCAAGTCATTTCCGCGAGCGTCCTGTGTCCAGCGCAAAAGGTCTATCAGAATCGCGAAATACAGGACCTCTTTAGCCGCTTCCGAACCATGAAATCGTTCGTGAGCCGGGATCAACTCAGAGAAACTCTCTTCATCAAGTAAAAAGCGGAAGCAGGGACTGGAATTAACCGGTCTGCGTCATTGGTTTGGCCTTCATGCCTAGCGGAGAGTGCCGGCCAAGCGCGATTCGAACGCGGGTTCGAACGACGCTGGCATATCTGCAAGCCTACGCCTTTAGTTCTAACTTTCCTCCATGGATCCTGAAACGATTCCCGGGTCATAGCCACTACACGTATGAGCGTGGCCAGTGGCGAGGTTGGCGTTAATGCGCCGGCTCCTCCACGATGAAAGCATCCCAGCAAAGCAATCATCCGCCCAGAATTCAACCATTTTGAATCGGCTACGCGCACTCGACGAAACCGCAGAAGGTGAATGCCGGTTCGACGTGAGTAGGAACATGCCATCGGAGGATCACACGATAAGGAGGATTCAAAATGAGCGACACAAAACCTAGGGCATCCATAAATCTAGCCGATGATTTCTTATTTGGGGACCTTCGTCCAGATCATAAAGTAGTTCCTCCTCCCACCCCACCTCCGCCTTTGGGTCCACTGGCCGCATTTAAGGGCGACTGGGCGGGTAACGGCTTCAACACGATCTTCCGGCCCGATAGTGCTGCCAGTCCGACCGTGCTTCCGAATCCAGTTCCCCCGGCGCCTCCGCATGACAATATCCTCGAACTGAACCTCACCGCGGAGACTCTCTCGTTTTCGAAGAGCCTGGGTTCAGTTCCGAATCGCGGAACGGGTACGCAGCCAGACGCCTTCCTGAACGGCGTACCCTATGTGCAGAGCATCAGTGACATTACGATCCACGGAGAGAAGGTCGGGATCCACTTCGAACCCGGCATTTGGATTCATGTGCCAGCGACAACGGTCCCGCCACTCGGGGAAACTGTTGCCCGGATGGCCTCGATTCCTCACGGGACGACCATCGACGCTCAGGGTCTTGTGAATCCGGCTACGCCTGGAAAGCCAACGATCGCGTCGGTGGACATCACGCCCATCATCAACGCTTCGAACACCCCGTTCAAGTTTCCGAGCCAGACAGCTGCCAATTCCAACACGCTTAGAATCCCTCAAGATCTGACACCGTTTATCACGCGCGGAACGATCACTCAGGCGATGTTGGACGATCCCAACTCGCTGCTGCGAGCCCACATCAGCGCGCAAACTATCCTCAGCACTACCACGCTCTTCATCTCGACCGCTCCGCCTCCGCCGGTTGGGCTCTTCGGCGGCGGAACCGACAACATCGCGTTTCTGCTTGGGCAGCCCGCGGTCCCGCCCCCCGCGCCCAACGCTCAGTCCACGAAGATGACCGCAGTCTTTTGGATCGAAACCGTCCAGGAAATCATTACGGTCCCGGCATTGCAAAAAGGAGATCAGTTCGTAGTGAAAGCTAAAGCGAGTATTCAGGGTCAGCGCGTGGCGAGGTTCACTGGAATTGTACCGCTTGACCTTACGGCGCCGCGTAAGCTTACGCTCACGTTTACGCAGATTCAGTATACCCAGACGGTCCTGCTGAACTTCAACGGACTCACCTGGCCGCATGTCTCGGTGAACACACTGGTTCCCGCCGACGACATTATCGTGCCCGCTTCAGCATGGGCGTGAGATAGCCCGTGTATTGTTTGGAGCCGGACAAGAACAGAGGGTTTTTTTTCGCGCCTGATATAGCAGCAATCTCCGCTTGCATTTTACGAAATGAGGGAGTACATCGGAGGTGAGAGCTCGTTGAGCTCCGGAGGGGACATGACTCCACCGGGCTTAGAGCTGTACCAAAGCTGATCACACCGCTCTCGCGGTGCGCGTCGCTCACGAAACATACGTGCAGTTCGCGCGCTTCGTAGACGACACAGCAAATTAGCAAAAAGGGGGAGCCGCCTGGCTCCCCCTTTTTGAATTTGCTGAGATCAATTTAGCGCTGGCTTGAACTGGGGCGATGCCGGCGATGGCGGCTACTACGATGCCGGCGATGGTGGCGGTCATGTGACGAAGCCGCATTCGATGATTGCGGATGGTGACGGCTCGCTGTGGTTGCGCGGGCGGGCTTCGGTGTCGCTACGGATTGCTGTACAGAGCCATAAACTGCAGGCGCTACTGCGAGAAGCATCAGACCAAGTGTACGTTTCACGGAATCTCTCCAGAAGATCAGAAGTCCCCTGTGGACTTATTGAAACACAATGGACCCGGAAAGTCGCGCTAGATTTTTAGTGTGGGCCGATTGATTAGGTAAGTAGTTGTTCTTCGGGATGAGAGGGGAGCCAGGCACGCGGAGGGGCGCGTGCCTGGCCTTAGCAGGGGCCGGACAAGGAAGACTATCCACCAAACTTAAGCGTCTCTAGCCACTGAATCGCTTCGCGCTGGTTGGCGATGATTTGAGCCTGCCAAAGCAACGCGACAGACATGAGACCCATGGTGATAATGCAGACGGTCAAGAGGATGCCCATGGAAGATTCCGAAGCCGGGATGCGAAGCCTGCGAACGAGCCATGCCATAGTAGGGGTTCTCCTAGTACTCGGCCTGCCGAAAATCTCGATGGACCGTGTCTAACCGAGAGCTTATACACATTTGCGCGTGCCGTACACCCGCTAGATAAAAGGCAATCGGAGGGCCACGTTTGGTGAAACCGAGCAATTGGCTATCTTCGCGAAAACAAGAGATTTGTCAGAGCGAGGAACAAACAAGTCGCCAGCGGAGTGTCGAGTGTGTGGAAAAGCAGTCGCATTCCTGCCACTTTGTTTGCAAAAGTTTCGATGGCAATGCTTGGTAAGCTACTTTCGCGGCGAGAGATTGTCGAGAACTTGTTCCCACGTATCATCAGCCTGGAGTGGTAGTTCTATTACTCGATGCGCATGCGCGGAAGGTTCATCCGGAGAACTATCCTGCGGATCCTCAGTCCTGTCCGTGAGAAGAATGGCGCGATCGCAGGCTGCAAAAAGATCTGCCTCTTGTCCCGGCGTGGCGATTCCGATGCTCCTGGCATGGGAGCGAAGGGCGCGATCATACAGCTTGGAGAGTTCGCTGACGCAGCGGCGGACGCTGGCGCCGATGGCCAGAGACCACAGAACACCGCGTTGACGGAGCTGGATCTTGCGGTCGTGAGCTGCGGCTTGGAAATTCTCGATGTCTTGGTCTGAGGCTCCTGCAAAGAAAAACAGTTCGTCAAAGTCACGCTGCTTAGCCAGCTCGGCTTCGCGCAGCGGCAAATTCGTGTTTTGTGCCAACTCTCGGGGAGGCAGTGAACGCAAAGGCACGACGGATGCGCCCGTCTCGCCGGCGAGGGTCTCCAACGCTTCTGCAGCGGCGGGCTGCTTCTCCGCGATGGGCAAGCAAGTGAAGCGGCCGAGCCGAACGGTGGCTGTACCGCGAGGCTGAGCGTGGGAAGCGTGCGGCCGCAGGTGAAAATAATCCTCTGGAAGGAATACGCCGCAGCCATCTTCGGCGATGAAGGGATGCGTGTGAGCCAGCTTGCGGCGGGGATCATCCAGTTGAAGGCGGGTGCGGCTGGTGAGCAGCACTGAGGGGATGCCACGATGATCGAGGGCAGCCGTGAATTCGTCGAGCCCGGCAATCGTCTTGCCGTGGGCGGGAATCAGGTCGTCGATGGCGATGTACAAAACGAAGGAAGTTTGGTGCAAACAGTTCTCCGCAAATTGCTCTCCCATCTTAGCGGAGATTGCGAGGAAACCGGGAACCGCCGAAAAAATAGATAAGAAGCGCGCATCCCGTCACGAGCAGCAAGCGTGGCACAAAAAAGAAAGCGGGCAAGAAATCCTGCCCGCTTCGTTGCCTCATTGGCCGTGATGGCCGAGGGTTGCTGTTTATGCCTTAGTTTCCAGAGGTAGTCGAAGCGCTGGCCGCCTGCGAATTCGCCTTCGGGATGCTGATGTAGCCGCTAACCTGGTCTTTTCCGACTTTGTTCACGACGATCTCTTCTGGAATGTGCGTGCCGGAGATGTAGAAGAAGATCGGCTCATTGAGGGCGCGGTTCTTCTTCTCGAAGCGCTTGTCTTCGACGGTCATGGCCAGATTGACCTGGTTCTTCTTCTGGTTTACGCCCTTGAGTTCGACGGTTACGTTGCCGACCTTCTGGGGCTTGTTCTTGCCGGCGATCGTGAATTCGATGTAGTCGCGCTCGCCGAGGCGGCGGAGTTGGTCGACTTCATCATGGTTGCGGGCGATCAGGGTGCCCAGCTCGCTCTTGGCCATCTTCAAGTCTTCCTTGGTGCTGTTGAGATCGGCGCCAACGGCGGTGACCTTGGTGTCGACGTTCTTCACGTCGTCGGTAGCGGCCTTGGTGGCCAGTTCTGTATGGACAGAGGTGTCAAGAGCGCTGAGCTTTTGCGTGGTCTCGGCGTTCTCTTTCGCCACTGTTTCCGCCTGCAGGCGAGCCTTCTTGAGCTGCCCCTGGGTAATCTTGAGCTTGTCGGTCACAACCTTCAGGTCGCCCTGGAGGTCTGCATTGGTCTTCTCATCCTGCGCAATGCGGTCCTTCAAGGAGGACATGTCCTGCTGTACTGACTGCTGCGTCGTCTTCATCTCTGTGGCGACGTCCTGCTTCGTCGAGTCCAGCTTGGACGAAGCATTCCAACCAAATCCCAAACCGGCAAGCGCGACCAAGCCTAGAATGATGATCGCGGGCAACTGCCAAGTTGAACTGTTTCTCGTTTCGATGATGTGTTCCTCTGACATAAAAAGTGTTTTCTCCTCACCCAAATGTGGGCGCACGATTTGAAGTTTCATCGGCCCGTAACACAGAAGGAGCAAGTTGCGAGCCAAAGGAGGGACAGGGAACAAGGAGCGAAGATGTTTGTAAGCTGATGAAAAAATGAGGGTTGCGGAAATGAGAGGAGGAGGCCAGACGGACAGGGCAGTACTAGTCCTAGCAATCTTTACGCGAGCTTGGCCCAGTTCGGAGTTTCTTACGCTTCTGGAAGAATTAAGGTGCGGCGACGCCAAGAGACTTAAGATCGGCGGCCAGCTGCGAGGGTGATTGAAACTGGATGCCTGCCATCCCTAGACGCTGGGCCGCTTCGACGTAGGCCGCGATGTCATCGATATAAACGGCTTCCTGGGCCTGGACTTTGAGGGCTCGCAGGGCTTCCCGATAAATGAGCGGATTCGGCTTGCTGGCGCCAACGGCGCACGAGTAGATGCGAGCGGGAAAGAAGGCGAAAAAGCTGTAAGAAGCTTCCAGATGTTGCACATGGATGGGATCTGTGTTGGAGAGGAGAGCGAGGCGATAGCGATTGGAAAGGCTCTTGAGGAAGGCATCCTCTTGAATCGGAAGAGGATCGAGGACGCGATTCCAGACTTCCGTAAACTGCTCGAAGGTGAAGTTGCCTCCAAAGCGTTTAGCCAGATGTAGATACCAGTCGCGGGGTGACATCCGGCCCTCTTGCCAATCGGGCCAGCGAGGATCCTTCTCGATAGCGGTCCATAGTTCGGAGGGCGAAAGGGAGCTTCCCGATGCTAGACCTTGCATGGCACGACCGACATCGATGCGGACCAGGACGCGACCTATGTCAAAGATGATGGCCTTGAGTTTGGTGGGATGCATGAGCTAGTTAGCTTTGTCGCTGGCAGAGACCGGAGAGGCAGGCGGGTTCGAGGAACCCCTTGAGCGCAGCACTCCGATGACGGCAGGGAGAATGGAAAGAACGATAACCACGGCGATTACATAGTGTATGTACTGGCCAATGTTGGGGATGAGGTGGCCTAACGAGTAGCCACCCAAAATCATGGCGCTGATCCACAACACTCCGCCACAAACATCGAACATCAGGTAGCGGGAGTAGGGCATTCTCGCGGCCCCGGCGACGGGCGGGCAGAAGGTTCTGATGATCGGGATGAAGCGGGCGAGAATTACAGCTCTGCCGCCATATTTTTCGTAAAAATCGTGGGCGCGCTGGAGGTGGCTGCGGCGGAAAAAGAGGGAGTCTTCGCGGCGGTAGAGCGCGACACCCGCCGAACGGCCAATCCAGTACCCGACCTGGTCACCTGCGATGGCGCAAAGCATGACGGGAAGCAGTAGCCATTTGAGGGGAATGACGCCGGCGGCGGAAAAGATGCCTGCGGTGATTAAAAGCGAGTCGCCAGGAAGAAAAAAGCCGACAAAGAAGCCGGTTTCGATAAAGACGATCGTGCAAACGAGAGGAGCGCCGCCAGAGCGGATTAGCTCTCGAAGTCCGTCGGTGCTATAGAGCGAGTGGAGAAAGTGGAGGATGGATTGGAGCAAGCGGAACGGGTCCTCGATAGGGTGATTTGAGAAACAGGCACCGGAACGAGAGCGCGAGCGCGCATCATCGTCAGAGCACCCAATCCAATACGGTAGCAGAAAACGCCGACATCTTCTCCGCATTCATGCCAGAGAACCACGGAAGCCATAATGGCAGCGATCAGACCAGTTATGCGAATCATCGAGATGCCTCCGCGAGCCAGAGATAACTCTGAGCTTCCGCTTCAAGCCGGGCCTGGTATTGGATGTGGGAATCTTGTTGAGAGGTTAGAAGTTTCTGGATACGGGGAAGAGCGCGGCGGGCGGCGGCGGCGCCGGCTTCGATGGCTTCATCGGCGCGGTCGAAATCATCCCAGGCGAGACTATGTACTTCGGGGCGGAGAATCAGGTCGGCGTGACGCTCCCAGATTTCAAGCTGATGTTTTTGGGCGGCGCTGACAGCGCGGCAGACGACCTGGAAGATGTTGGAGGGAGCGCCGCGCTGTCCATCTTCGAGGCCTACGGAAACGCCGATGACGTGGGACGCACCGAGCTCGCGGGCGGCGCAGGTGGGAACCTGGGCGACGAGACCGCCATCCGCAAGGCAGCGCGTTCCGATTTGTACGGGTTCGAACAACCCCGGGAAGGCACAGCTAGCGCGAATCGCTTCGCAGAGATTACCGTGAGTGAAGACCACGGGTTCTCCATTGGTAAGATCCGTTGCAACGACGGCCATCGGGATTTTGAGATCTTCGAAGTGGCGCGATTCGAAAACCTGCTCGATGAGGTCCGCGAGGCGATGATTACTGGCGAGACCTAGCCGCGAAACGCGCCATCTGGCAATGTCGCGGAATCGAAGCGTACGGCAAGTAGCAATGATGCGGGCCAGAGGAGCGCCACTGGCGTAAGCCGCACCGAGGATGCTTCCAACGCTGGTTCCGGCGATGAAAGAGATCGGTATGTGGTTTTGCTCGAGCACCTGCAGAACACCGAGATGGGCGAATCCACGAGCGAATCCGCCGCCCAGCGCAAGGCCCAAGCCTGCTTTTTCTGGCGGGCTCGCCGGCCCGGTGCTCAGTGAAGAATGATGGGGACGCGTCATATCCAGAGAATCCCATCTCTATCCTTATTACCCAATGGACCGCGCGTCCTGAACAAACAGTACGTCCGTACTTTGTGCCAAGTTGGCGCAAATTTCGCTCCGGAGAAAGGCAGTACCAACTTACTAGGCTAGTACCCTCGCTGTACCATTGTCCGCGCGAGATGCGCTCAGCGATGCTGCTTTCGTCAGCGAGGCCTGCACATTGTCAGGAGAGGGAATGGACAGCGCATACGCAAATGGTTGGGGCATTCGGTGGTGCTGCAAGTGGCTCTAGGCGATATCAAGGTGCCGCTGCGGGGAACGTTGCTGAAAGATGGAGAAGAAACGGTTCGCATGAGGATTGGCGAAGGCTGGGATGTGGACATCTATAAGACGATGATCCTGGCTGTCGAAGAAGATGCTATGGCGTTGCTTCCTGCGTGAGGAGATGACGATGAATAGCCAAGTGCCAAAGTACGTGACCCAAGGACGCGCGGCGCTGCTTCTGGGGATTTCGGAAGATGAGCTTTCGCGGCTCTCGCACGAATCTGGATTGGGGCACAAAGAGTGCGCGGGAGAACAGGAAGAGACGTTTTTTACCTACGAAGAGCTGCGAAAGATTTGCATGCTGACCGTACACCAGGTGAACTGAGAATTTTTCGAGTTTCCTCCGGCCCCCCTCAGCAGTAACCCCCACCCGGGTCGCTCCCCCCAGCGACCCGGGCTTTTTTTGTCTAAAGGCTCTGCGGGAGAGTTGGGCCGAAATTTCCTTTGACACGAATCGACTGGAGAAAGAGACTTAGCGCCGCGACTTCATGAGGGGGCTGGAAAATGGGGCAGCGGCGATTGCGGATTGCGAGGGGGGTGGCCATCGCGTTTGTTCTTCTGGGCACCGCGCTGAGTTATGCGGTCCGTGCTGGGCGGACAGCGGACGACGAAAAGTATGATGTCGTCATTGCGAACGGGCGCGTGATGGATCCGGAATCCGGACTGGATGCGGTGCGCAATGTGGGGATTAGCGGCGGAAAGATTCGGGCGATTTCCGCGGGCGCACTGCAGGGGAAGGCGACGATCGATGCGAAGGGACTCGTCGTCGCGCCGGGATTTATTGATTTGCATGAGCATGGACAGGAGCCGAGGAACTATCAATTTCAGGCGCATGACGGCGTTACAACTTCCCTCGAGCTTGAGGCGGGCACGTCAGACGTGCCCGGTTGGTATGCGAAGCGGGAAGGGAAGTCGCTCATCAATTATGGCGTGAGTATTGGACACATACCGGTGCGCATGAAAGAGCTGCATGATGCTTCCGGAGGATTGCTGGCTACAGGAGCTGCGGCGCATCGCGAAGCCACTCCCGCGGAAATCGCGGCCATGAAAGCCGATATGGAAAGCGGGTTTCGGCAAGGCGCGCTGGCGGAAGGCATGGGAGTGAACTACACGCCAGGCGCGACGCGGTTGGAGATCGTCGAGATGTTCCGAATCGCGGCGAAGTACGGTGCGTCCGTGCATGTGCACCTGCGATACGCAGGACTGAAAGAGCCGACGACGGGAGTCGCGGGTCTCGAAGAGGTGCTCGCGGCGGCGGTCGCGACCGGTGCTCCGCTGCATGTCGTGCACATTACGAGCATGGGCTTGAAGTTCACGCCGGATCTGATTGCGATGGTGGAAGGCGCGCAGAAGCATGGACTGGATGTGACAACGGAGTGTTATCCGTACACAGCTGGAAGCACGGCGCTGGAGTCCGCGATTTTCGATCCCGGATGGCAGGAAAATATGGGGATCACCTATAAGGACGTGCAGTGGGCGGCGACCGGAGAACGATTGACAGCGGAGACGTTTGAGACGTACAGGAAGAAGGGCGGAATCGTGGTGATTCATTCCATCCCGGAGTCGGCGGCGCGAACGGCCGTGGCAAATCCGATCGTGATGATCGCCAGCGACGGGATGCCGATCACAGGCTCGAAGGTTCATCCGCGGGGACAGGGAACATTTTCGCGAGTGCTCGGGCACTACGTAAGAGAAGAGAAGGCGCTGGATTTGATGACTGCACTGCGCAAAATGACGTTGATGCCGGCACAGCGTTTGGAGAAGAGGGCGCCGGTGTTTAAAGACAAAGGGCGGATACGCGTTGGCGCCGATGCGGACATAACAGTCTTTGATGCGGCGCGGATCATCGACAAGGCCACCTTCGAAGACCCGCTGCAATATTCGGAGGGCATCCAGTTTGTATTCGTAAACGGAGTCGCGGTATTGAGTGCTGGCCAGTTGGTGGAGGGCGTGTTTCCGGGTCGGGCGGAGCGGGCGCCGATTTCTCAATGACACCAGGCGCGGCTGGATGAGCGGTGCACCGCTATGTTAATATTTCTAAACCGCGCGCCCGTAGCTCAGTTGGATCAGAGCGTCTGGCTACGAACCAGAAGGTCGGGAGTTCGAGTCTCTCCGGGCGCGCCACTTCTTCGTATCCGTTTTCCTTTACTTCAAATCGAAGTACACTCCACGAGCCGAATTTGAGTCCGCAGGCTTCTTGAACCGACCATGAACGCGACAGACTTTCGTACCACACCGCACCGCCGATGGAATCCGCTTCTGCGGGAATGGGTGCTGGTTTCGCCGCATCGGACGCAACGGCCGTGGCTGGGGAAAATAGAGAAAACCGCGCCTGCACCTGCGCTTGCGTACGACCCGGAGTGTTACCTGTGTCCCGGAAATGTCCGCGCGGAGGGGCTGCGCAATCCCGCCTACACCGAGACTTTTGTTTTCGATAATGACTTCCCCGCGATGCTGCCGGATGTTTCGCCGGAGGAAATGGACGAGGGGGGATTAATCGTGGCTCGCGTGGAGCGCGGGATTTGCCGCGTGGTGTGCTTTTCTCCCCGGCACGATTTGACGATACCGCGCATGACGGCGGAAGAGGTGCAGCGCGTGGTTGGGGTGTGGACGCAGCAGCATCAGGAACTGGGCGGGCTGCCGTGGGTGAAGCATGTGCAGATTTTCGAGAATCGCGGGGCGCTGATGGGCGCGAGCAATCCGCATCCGCATTGCCAGATATGGGCGAATGAAGAAGTGCCGAATATTCCGGTACGAGAGCAAGCGGCGATGCGCGCGTTTTTGGCGGGCAACGGGAAATGTTTGTTGTGCGAATACTTGCGGCTGGAACTCGAGGACGCGGAGCGCGTTGTTTGTGAAAACGATGGATTTGCGGCGATCGTGCCGTACTGGGCGGTCTGGCCGTTCGAAACGATGATCTTGAGCAAACGCCACCTGGCAAGCCTGGTGGATTTGGAAGGCGCGGAAAAAAGCGAACTTGCCGACATTCTGAGAAGGCTGACGATCCGGTACGACAATTTATTCGAGACGGCGTTCCCGTATTCGATGGGGTTCCATCAGCAGCCTACGGATGGAGAAAATCATCCGGAGTTTCATTTTCACGCCCACTTTTTTCCGCCGCTGCTGCGATCCGCGACCGTACAGAAATTTATGGTGGGGTACGAGCTGCTTGCGGGGCCGCAGCGCGATATTACGCCGGAAGGGGCAGCCGCGCGTTTGCGAAATCTGCCGGAAACGCATTATCTTGATGGGCGCTGAACCGGATCCCATGGGAGCTTAGCCGCGTATGACGATCGATGCGCACCAGCACTTCTGGAGATACGATCCCGTGCGTGACGGCTGGATCACGGACGCGATGTCGCGTTTGAAACGCGATTTTCTTCCCGAGGATTTTGAGGGCGAGTGCAAAGCGAACGGCATCGATGGATCGATCGCCGTGCAGGCGGATCGGTCCGAGGCGGAAACGCTTTTTCTTTTGGATTTGGCGAAAGAGAGGGAAAGCATTCTGGGAGTTGTCGGCTGGGTGGACCTTCTCTCGGCGAGTGTTGGAGAGCGGCTGCAATTTTTTTCGCAGTTCAGGAAGCTCCGCGGGTTCCGGCACATCGCGCAGGCGGAACCGGACGATCAGTTTCTCGTGGGCCACGATTTTACGCGGGGAATTTCTCAACTGCGCGAGTTTGGCTACGCGTACGATATTCTCATTTATCCGAAACAGCTTCCTGCGGCGATTGAATTGGCTGCGCGGTTTCCCGAACAGCCTTTCGTCGTGGACCATTTGGCCAAGCCACTGATTAAGGACGGCTGCCAGGAGCCGTGGGCGTCCTACATGCGCGCGATCGCGCAAAACACCAATGTGCTTTGCAAGGTGTCCGGACTTGCCACCGAAGCGGATTGGTTGCACTGGAAGGCGGAAGACTTGTGGCCCTATCTGGATGTTGTGTTCGAGGCGTTTGGGCCGGAGCGCTTGATGTTTGGGTCGGATTGGCCAGTGTGCCTTTTGGCGGGAAGTTATGGACGCGTGAAAGAGGTGGTTGAGGGATACGTGAATTTGCATGCGCCGGAGCATAAGGAAGGCATTTTCGGTGGAAACGCAATTCGATTTTACGGCGTAAAGGCGGAGCCCCGTGGACTTGCAGCTTAAAGACAAGGTTGTGCTGATTACCGGCGGCGGAAAAGGAATCGGAGAGGCAATTTCGCGCGGCTGCGCGCGCGAGGGCGCCATTGCTGTGATTGTCGATAAGGACGTCGAAGCAAGTAAGCGGCTGCAAACGGAGCTGGTGACCGGTGGAGCAACGTGCAGCTTGATCTTCGCAGACGTTCTGGCGGTCGAGAGCTGCCGCGCGGCGGTCGAGCAAACGCTGAAGGAGTATGGTCGGCTGGACGTGCTTGTGAACAATGTGGGTGCGAATGACAATGTGGGGTTGGAGAACGGCAGCCCGGAAAAATATGTGAGTTCGCTGCGGCTCAATCTTTTTCATTACTACAACATGGCGCACTTCGCGTTGCCGGAGCTTAAAAAATCGAAAGGCTGCATTTTGAATATTGCTTCGAAAGTGGCAGTCACGGGGCAAGGCGGAACATCCGGATATACTTCCGCGAAAGGAGCCATCCTTTCCTTGACGCGAGATTGGGCGGCGGAATTGCTAGAGTGCGGTATCCGTGTGAACGCGCTGGTGCCGGCCGAGGTCATCACGCCGCTTTACAAGCAGTGGGTGAGCACGTTTCCAAATCCGGAAGAGAAACTTGCGCACATTGTTTCGAAAATACCGCTGGGCCGGCGCATGACGCAGCCTCACGAAATCGCGGCGATGGTTTTGTTTCTGATTTCCCCGCAAGCTTCGCACATCACTGGGCAGCATGTATTCGTCGACGGCGGCTATACTCACCTCGACCGCGCATTGACCTAAGGGAGCTAAATGACTTCGGCATCCGCGCCCATCACGGAACGAAAATATCTTCTGCCGTTCATTTTGGTCACCAGCCTGTTTTTCCTGTGGTCGATCGGAGTGAACTTAAACGACGTTCTGATTCCGCATCTGAAGAAGGCGTTTGACCTCACCGATTTTCAGTCGTCATTTATCCAGGTGGCTTTTTTCGGCGGGTACTGCCTGGCGGCTTTTCCTGCCGGGCGGATCATGGAAAAAATCGGGTATAAGAAGGGAATTCTAATCGGGTTGCTGATCTGTTCGGCAGGCACGCTGCTGTTTCTTCCTGCCGCGAGTTCCCGGCAGTACGCGTTCTTCTTGCTCGCCCTTTTCGTTATGTCCTCCGGGCAATCCTTTCTGGAAGTCGGAGCTAATCCTTACGTGACGGTTCTGGGGCCGCCGGAAAGCTCGGCACGGAGGCTCAACTTCGCTCAGTCATTTAACGCGGTGGGGGCTGCGATCGTGCCAACACTAGGGGCGGCATTTATTCTCTCCGGAGTCGAGCACACCACAGCGCAAAGAGCGGCGATGAGCCCGCAGGAGTTGCAGGCATACATAGGCTCTGAAGCGAACCTGGTGAAAGTGCCTTACCTGGTAATCACCGGGATTTTTCTACTGGTTGCCGCACTCATTTACTTTGCACATCTGCCGGAGGCGGCTGCGCGGCAGGCCAGCGACGGCCAGGCGAGAGAAGCGAGCGGCCTGAGCCATGTGAAGGAGCATCCGCATTTGATAAAGGGAGTGATCGCCCAGTTTTTCTATGTGGGGGCGCAGGTGGGAGTGGGAAGTTTCGTGATTCGTTTTGTGAAACACACGATGCCGCAAACGCTCGACAAGATGGCGGCGTGGGGCTCGCGATTTCTGGCGGGACACCAAGGTGAACATGCGAGCTTTGTAACGCATCTCGTTCCGGACAGTCCGGAGAAAATGGCGGCGCTTTTTCTTGTGGCGCACCAAACGGGTTTTATGATCGGGAGGTTCTCCGGGTCATGGATGATGAAACGAATTGCAGCTTCGAAGTTGCTTGCCATTTTCGGGATCGGCGCGGTAGCGTGCCTCTTGATTGGGATAGGCGCGTCAGGATTGGCGCCCGTGATCGCCATCGTGCTGGTCGGCTTCTTCAACTCCATCATGTTTCCGACGATTTTTGCCCTTAGCCTGAAAAACCTGGGGAGCTTGACGAAGCTCGGGTCTTCGTTGCTGGTCATGTCGATCATCGGCGGCGCGTTGCTTCCGGCGGCCATGGGGAAGATCTCGGATGAGAGCAACATTCAGAAGGCGTTTATCGTTCCCCTGATCTGCTATCTGTATGTGATTTACTTCGCGGTCAGTGGCTACAAGCCGGAGACGGCTTTGGACGTGTCTGAATCCGCAGCTATTGCCGAGGCAAAATGAACAGGCGCTATTGTCTGACGCTGGATCTGAAAGCGGATCCGCAGTTGATGGCGGAGTACAAGCGCTATCACGAGAAAATCTGGCCGGAAATTACGCGGAGCATTCAAGATGCGGGAATCGAGGACATGGAGATTTATCTGCTGGGGACACGGATGTTCATGGTAATGGAAGTGAACGAGAAATTCTCGTTCGAAGCAAAGGCGTCGGCGGACCGCCAAAACCCAAAGGTGCGAGAGTGGGAAGAACTGATGTGGAAGTTTCAGGCGCCACTCCGGGAGGCCAAGCCAGGAGAAAAGTGGCTATTGATGGAAAGAATTTTCAAACTTGAAAAGTAGCGGTTGAAGGCCCATGATTCCACGGCTTGCATGCCACGTCGGGCTGAAAAGTGAAGTCGTTCTTCAAGGAGGTTTTAACCATGGGACCGAACCGGATTGCGCGCCGCGATTGGTTGTTGGGCACGAGCGCTTCGCTCCTTTCGCTCGCCGCTCCTTCCGGCACTACGTCTGCGTTCGTACAACGCGGGACAGCTTCGGCAGCGCCGCAAGCTACGTCCGACGACGAGGACGCGGATCGCCTTCGCCGAATGAAATGGTGGCACGAAGCGCGCTTTGGCATGTTCATCCATTGGGGACTTTACAGCGTGCTTGGCCGCCATGAATGGGTGATGGAAGAAGAAGGCATTCCCGTCAGTGAATACGAACTTCTGGCAAAGCGCTTTCAGCCGCAACCCAACGCCGCGCGCGCCTGGGCCAAACTGGCCAAAGCGGCCGGTCAGAAATACATGGTGATGACCACCAAGCATCACGAGGGATTCTGCAATTTCGATACAAAGCTGACCAATTACTGCGCGCCGAAGCAGGGGCCCGGGCGAGACCTGGTGCGGGAATATGTTGAGGCGGCTCGAGCCGAAGGAATGCACGTCGGTTTTTACTATTCGCTGATGGACTGGCATCATCCGGATGGCGCGCGCTGCGCCACGGACACGGAAGCGCGCAAGCGGTTCGTTGAATATACGCATGGCCTGATTCGCGAACTGATGACCAACTACGGAAAAATCGATGTGCTCTGGTACGACGTGGATTGGCCGCTCGAGGCCGCGGGATGGGAATCCGAGCGAATGAACAAGATGGTGTTCGGGCTGCAGCCGGACATCATTGTCGATAACCGCAACGGCCTGCCTGGCGATTTCTCCACGCCGGAGCAAGAAATTGTAGCGGAGAAGGGAAGCCGGTCGTGGGAAAGCTGCATGACGCTGAACGACAGTTGGGGTTACCAGCGCGCTGATGACAATTGGAAGAGCCCGAAAACCGTCATTCGAAATCTCGTCTCGTGCTCGCGCGATGGCGGCAACTATCTCCTGAACATTGGCCCCAAGGCGGATGGCTCGATTCCCGAGGAGTCGGTGCGGGTTCTCAGCGAGGTTGGCCAGTGGATGTCGCGCAATGGCGATGCGATTCACACTACCGAACGATGCCAGGTACACGCGTCGGAGTTTGCCGGCTTTACGCGGCGAGGCAACACGCTCTATATGCACGTTTATTTCTGGCCCGGTGAAACGGTTGCGCTGGCGGGTCTCATGACGAAGGTAAAGTCGGCGCGGTTTTTTGCTACCGGCCATGATGTGAAGTTCGAACAGGACCGGTTCCGCGTGCGATTTCTGGGCCTGCCAAACGACGCGCCCGATCAACCACTCACTACTCTCGCCATTGAATGCGAGTCAGAACCAATTCAAAACACCAGATTTGTTCGTACCGAAAGACCGCGCAATGGCGTCTAGGATTCGTCGCTGAGTAGCCTTTATTCCGACACGCGCAGAAGGACTACACCGTGGCCCGGCACGTGCGTTGCGTAATCGCCAGACAACGTGCCCAGATCCTTGGCTGCCCAGATGTCTCGGACTTTCACGCTGCCCTTAAATCCAAATTCGTGAAAATTGATTTCGATAGTCTGTGGCCAGTCGAACCTGTTGAAGACGCCAACGGCCCTTGAACCGTCCGCCAGCGGCCGCGCCCAAATTTCCTGTGTGCCCTCGGCGCGGACGCGGTCGGCCTGTTTGCCCAGCCGGTCCTGATCGATAGCTATCACTTCGCGGTTCGTCAGCAGGGCAATCGTTTCCGGTTTCATGGTGCTCAAATCATTGCCTGCCAGGAGGGGCGCGGCAAGCAGAGCCCACAGGCTCATGTGCGTCCTGTACTCTTCGAGTTTCATGCCGCCGTTTCCGACTTCGAGCATGTCCGGATCGTTCCAATGTCCAGGTCCAGCGAATTTGGCGAGGCCCGCTTGGCCAAAACCGATCTCCGTCATGCTTGAATATTTATCAGATATGTCTCCGGTGGTCCGCCAGGAATTTCCGCCTACGGATGCGCCCCAGCGCCAGACGGCGTCCGCACCGTACTGGCACAGGCTGAAGAGGATCGGACGACCTGTCTTCAGCAGCGCCTTGTGCATTTTGGTGTAAGCGTCGAGCATGAGCTTGTGGGCCTTTTCCGGCGAGCCCGAAGCTTCCATTATTTTTCCAAAGCTGCAAAGATCGTATTTAAGGTAGTCGATGCCCCACGCTGCATACGTTTGCGCATCCTGTTCCTCGTGGCCGTAACTTCCCTCGAACCCCGCGCACGTCTTCGGACCAGGTGAAGAATAAATCCCAAGTTTCAAGCCCTTGCTGTGCACGTAATCAGCGAGGGATTTCATGTCAGGAAATTTGTGATTGGTTTGAATGACGCCCTGGGCGTTGCGTTCCGCTTCCCAGGTGTCATCTATGTTGATGTAAACGTAGCCCGCGTCGCGCATGCCGCTGGAGACCATCGCGTCGGCCTGTGCCCGCACGGTGGCGTCATCGATTTTCCCCGCAAAATGATTCCAACTGTTCCAGCCCATGGGCGGCGTAGCGGCAACAGCAGGCGCTTGAGCATTGCACTTCGCCCCATTTAGTAGCAAGCAAGCCGCGAAAAAAATAAATTGTAAGTGCATTGAACAAATCCGATGCGAACAAGCGTGTGCCATAGTCTCTCTCTATTCTTTCTGCATTCCCGGGGAAATTGACACGCCGAGAGGCTCCCTCGCGAGCTCGGACGGATCACGCGCTATTCTACACAAAGAATCGACGAACATTTCGTATGGTTCCATTGCTTCGGCCTTCGTATAAGCCAGGCAAGGCGTTTGCCCCTCTTTGGGGCTGCCTAGTAGCCATATGTGGACTGTAGGTATATCTACTATATTGACGGTGTGGAGCGCGAGGCGTATCCCTACTCTGCCCTCAAGGAGGATCTCCCCTATGGAACGCTTCTTAATCTGTAACAACCCTGAATGTCACTTTGTCCTCGACCGCCGGATCAACGGCAAATCCCTGGATGGAGCTCATCTCATTCTGAAGAAATGCCCAGCCTGCGGCGGCAGATGGTCGTCCACTTGCCCCTCTTGTACGCAAGCACTGGCCATGAAATTGGTGGGCGGTCTTCCGCACGCTGTCTGCTGCGACCGTAAGCCGAGCGCGAGCGCCAGGGCTGCCTAGCATCGATCTACCCGTTCGCCGGACCTCGTGAGAATTGCGACGGGGCAGGCAATCAAACTGAGGTCCGGCGGGCATCTTCAGAGGCACCGGATTAGCCTTTTGGGCGGTCCGGTGAAGTTTGCCAGGCGCACGGCGCAATATCGCAAACCGGTAAGGACATCGCCCACAACGTCTTTGTTGTGTTCACCGGCGTGCAAGAGATTTGTGGAACGTGCTCACGACACGGAGCTGCGCTGCCGAGAGCGTCTTCGATTTGCCGAGGTCACAGCTCTCGAGCAGAGCTCAGACGAGTGCAAACTTCGTGCGCGATCAGGTCTTCGACATCTTTGCGACAAGCTTTGGAACTACGCTGCGGGGAATCAGACGCTGCGCGAACACGCTGAACTTATTGAGCGCCCCAGGCACTGCAAGCCCGCCCCCGTTAGCCAGCACGCGGAACGCGTCGGCCACTACATCTTCGGGAGGCTGAACGATGCCGCCCCATTTACTTCGTGCCGGTTGCTGAGAACTTCCGTTCTGATTTTTGCTCAGCCGCCCCGGGCAGACAGTTACGACAGCCACGCCAGAGCCGCGCAGTTCCTGCTCCAGCGCCAGAGAGAATGTAGTCAGAAACGCTTTGGTCGCCGAATACACGGCCGCGAAGGGAATAGGCTGAAAGCCCGCCGTCGAAGATATATTGATGATGCCTTTTTGCTCCCGCTGCAACATGGCCGGGAGGAGCGCATACGTAAGCTCCACAACGGCCTGATTGTTGAGTTGAAGCATCTCTGCCTGTCGCGCCAGCGGGAGAGCGCGAAATTCGCCGCGGAGCCCGAACCCGGCATTGTTGACGAGCAGATCCACCGGAATTCCCTGGCCTGCGATTTTTTCCGCAAGGCCTTGCCCCGCTCCCGCGCAAGCGAGATCCGCCTGGATGACGGCCACCGAAACTTGGTTACTTTGCCGCAGCTCGCCCGCGAGCGCTTCCAGCGGTTCCTGGCAGCGAGCCACGAGAACGAGATTGTAACGCCGCTTCGCGAGTTCACGCGCGAACGCCATCCCCAAACCGCGGGAAGCTCCCGTAACAAGTGCGTAGCCGTCGTGATTCACGTCAATTCTTACTCTTCAATTCTTGCTCAGAGACCGCCGCACGGATTCCGGAAACCTCGTATCAAATATTCCGTCCCAGAATCGCGTCGTGATCCCGTAGCCCTTGTTTATACCCCGTGGGCTGTGATGGTAAAGATGATATTTCTTCAGGCGCCGGAAGAGCGGAAACCTCGAATTGGAAAAATGTAGCGCATAGTGCAGCCACTCCTCGCTTACGTAGCTCTGCACCACTCCCGCGAGCATCGCCGGAGCCGTGTAAACAGGAAAGAGAAAGCTCACCGGCGCGGCGACGAAAAACAGCGGCAGAATATCCTTCAATTCGCCGCTGATGTGGTTTCCGTCAAACGGCCTCATGTGGTGATCCCAATGAAGCGGATCCAGCCGCTCGTGCAGGAATTTCCGGATCAAGCCCTTGCCCGGAGCAAAACGCCCGTGCAGAACATATCGGTGGAACAGATACTCCACAAGCGTCCAGGTGGCCGCGCCCACAGCGAAGAAAGCCACCGCTATCCACGGATGCCGCGTCGTCAGCGCTATACCTAAGACGAGCGCCGCGTACAAGGTGTAAAAGACTGTGAGAGGATAAAGCCGGTAGCGCGCATGCGCCGCCTGGCTTCGTTTGTATACGTCAAACGGGACCTCCAGTGCGCGCAGTTGCGGTGTTTGTTGCGAGACATCGGCGAGTTCTGACATCGGTCTTCTCCAGCTTCAGCGGCGTCCGGAAAGCTATTCAAAGCTTCCGGTTACGCCCTGGAATCCGTTCATCGCTTGTTTCCACAGCCACTTCATCACGCGAGCCGCGCTGTAGCAGTACGCCACGTTGTAGCCCAGCGTCGAGAAACAGTTCGGCTCGCAGCCCTTTTTCATTTCGGAGAGCTGTTTCACGTCGAACTTTTGATCGCCCACCGTGCCCCAGTCATAGGAAGCATTGTAGAGCGGGAAACAGGGGGCAAGAGTGCCGTTGGTGCGGATAATGAGCCAGTTCTGGCCGGCGCGGCAGCCCCAGTGTTCGCCCACTCCCCGCATGAATCCCTTCATGTTCTGCAGGCGGGGAATCGAATCGACCATTTTCCAACCCTGGCGCTGCTTGTCGATCAGCCAATCCAACAGATCGTCGACCATCGGGAAATCTTCCGGCCGGATGTACGTATCGTTTTCGTGGAGATGCTTGAAGTGCCCCTGCTCCATCATCGGCGCTTCGTTGATATGAAAAGTGATGGAGATTCCGTTTTCGTGCGCGATCGTCGCCAATCGCTTCACGTCTTCAATGTTCGTGCGGCAGATGTTCGTGTTGAAGAAGACCGTGTAGCCGTAGCGGTATTGACGCCGCACGAGATAATCGAAGTTCGAACTGACGTGCTCAAACGCTTTCGGCAGCCCGGGCTTTTCCTTGATCGCATCCACTGCGAAATTCACGGTGGCGATGCCTGCGTCAGCCAGCCGGTCGGTGACTTCCGGCCGCAGCAGCCGCGCGTTGGTCGCAAGGTACACCCAGAAGTCTTTCTTCGCCGCGTAATAGATCACTTTGTGTACGAAGTCTGGCCGAAGCAGCGGCTCGCCGCCCGTTGGAGCAAGCACACGGCATGGTGTGGTTTCCAGCCAGTCGATGGCCCGCTTCGCCGTATCCTCTGTCATCCCCTTGATGCGGTTGTCGTAAGACCAGCAATAGTGACAGTCCAGATTGCATTTCCACTCGGTGAAGAGGTACGCGATGATCGGCTGAAATTCCCCCGGCAGCACGCGGGATTTAAAGTAAGGAAACATCCAGCCGCGCATGGTCTTCAGGATTTTGGCGGGAGGCCAATGACGCTTGCCCGTATCCAGCACGGTCTGGTGCGCGGCAATGTCCTGCGCATCGAGCTCGTGAAATAACTCCGGATATTGCGGAAATACTGGCGCTGGCAATGTTTCTGCCTTGGTCAGTTTTGGCGGATGTTCTGAAGGCTTGTGCGACGGATGCTGCAAGAGTTCATGAAGAGGAACATCGAGCCGGAACGGCTGACTCGGTAGAGTAGGGAACTGCTGCATGTCGGACATACCATCTCCTTATTTAATTAACCTCCGCGACGAGTGTCCGGTGACCGAAAATATGGCCTACTGCACGTCACCTTTCCGAACTTCGATGCACGACCCCCGCCAAGCGGCACATAAAAAGTTTTATCAACGGACAAAATAGTTTTCAGTTCCTCGCCCGGGAGCTACTCATCGTGCTCCCCAAAAAATGTGACCACCTCTTTTTTTCCTGCATCAAAGTTTTCAATCGGGCGGCGAAAATGGCCGGTCCGGTATGGGCGGAGGAGCAGGATGTCGGCGCATCTGCGATTTAATCCCCCTCGAACTTCTTGTCTCGGCGCCCGCCCGCTGGACCCTGGAGAGGCCACGGTTTCCGCGAGGCGCTCATGGGAATGCACGTCTGGCGTCGATGCGTGTGCGATCACGCTAGGGAGGAATACGGGCGATCGTTGCATCAACCTGAACGTGCGGCCCATAGGCAGAGTTCATTGCATCCCAGGCACCAGTTGGGAAAGGGGCCGCGTTGCGTGGAGCGCCTTTTCACTTGATCTCGGCAAATCAAACTGCGGGAAGCACTTAGGCCCCACGGAACCTTCGGAGGTTTGGTTCAGAGGCCATTCGGCATTCAGCCGATGCCGACAAACTTTTGACGATGCCGTCAACCAACTGTCAGCTTTTCCGGACGCGCTGGAGCCTGGCTCTTTTAGTTTTTTTGAGTGGTCCACAGAGTGTTTGCGCCACAGAGGTTACGGTGCTTCGTTCGGCGAGAGATGCGCTGGCTACTGCTAGTCGATGGAAGCAGGAATGCAGGTAAACCGAATAAGAGTCTGTCGCTGAAGCCAGCAGGCTTGTGGCCACGCGGCAGCCGAGAAGGCAAGTTCGAAGCCGAACAATCTCGATCCTGGTAAAAGGGATTCTTGAAATGTGTCTCAGAGCATTGTTGACCGGTCCACAACTCGACGCCCAACACCAGGGCGGATGCATTGAGTTGGTAGCCACCGATCGCTCCACTAGCGCCTCACAATGCGAGGTACGCACCTGAAGACCTGGTCCCATCTGGCTGCTCTTGTCCTGGGAGCGATCCTCTCCCTCGGCACGCACGTTCTTGCGCAAGAAACAGCCGCAAAGCGCGGCTCCGTCCGAGGCACGGTAACGCTCCTGAACGCATCCGAGCAACGCTCGACGCCGGAAGGTCTTGTACTGGAGTTGATGCCGCTGCCAGAAGGTTCCGTTTCTGCGACGACGGTAACGGAGGAAGCAGGGAAGTACGCGTTCAATGATCTGGCCGATGGCGACTATATATTGAAGCTGAAAGGGGAGGGCCTCGAGCCCTTCTCGGTGACCCTCCATGTCGAGGACGGAGCCGCGATTGTGCAGGATGTTACGGCGAAGTTAGCCGTCGTCAACGAAAAAGTCGAAGTAAGGGAACAAGTCGAGCCGCTTGCGACCGCTTCCGCAAACTCCACAAAGCTCAGCGAAAAGCAACTCGAGAGTTTGCCGCTTGTCGAAGAGAATTTTAAGGCGGCAATTCCTCTGACGCCCGGAGTCGTTCGCACCCCAGACGGGAAATTGAACTTCCGCGGCTCCGGCGAAGATCAGTCCATGCTGCAGGTGAATGACTCGAAGATGACGGATCCCGTCACTGGCTCATTTTCCATCCCGGTTCCCCTCGATGCCGTGCAGTCGGTGCAAGTGTTCAAGACGCCCTATAGCGCCGAAAACGGTGGTTTTTCCGGCGCTCTGACCGAAGTGGAGACCGTGCCGCCGCCCGAGAGTTGGCGGTTTAATGTGCGTGACCTGAACGTCAGCCTCCGCGGCAAAAACGATCATTTCGTGGGCATCGCGCGCGCCACCCCGCGCGTAGCCTTCGGAGGCCCCGTCTTAAAAGAGAAACTCAGCTTTTCCGAAGTCTTCGAATACGACGTGATCCGCGATCCTATCCGCGGCCTTCCCTGGCCGCGCGATGAAATCAAACGGCAAGGGTTCAACTCCTACAGCACGCTGCAAGCGATCCTTTCGCCCAAGCACGTGGCAACGCTCACGCTAAACGTTTTTCCGCAGAGAACGCAATTCGCCAACATCAACCCGCTGCTTCCCCAGACCGCTTCTTCGGACTACGACCGAACAGGCGAGTCGGCCAGCCTGTCGGACGTCTATAGTTTCCCTTCCGGCGCTTTGCTGCACACCGCGCTAACCTTCACCCGCTTCGACAGCAACGCTCACGGCCAGGGCGACGAAACAATGCTGCTCACTCCGGAAGGATGGGGCGGGAACTATTTCAATTCCTGGGAGCGCTCGGCGAGCCAATTCGAAGCCGCCCCCACGTTGCAGCTCGCTCAAAAACATTTTCTAGGGCGCCACGAAATCAAGATCGGCGTCGATGCAATACACCGTTCTTTTCACGGAAACAGCTTCTCTCACGATGTCAGCTTTCTGCGCGAAGACGGCACTCTCGCCGATCAGATTACTTTCTCCGGCCCCGGGCAACTGAACGCGTCGACCACCGATACCGAGGAATTCATCACCGATCATTGGATGCTTGGCGATCAATTGGCTATTGATCTCGGAGCAAGAGTCACCAGTGAAACCGTGGGACGCTCCGGAGCGTTCGCGCCGCGCTTCGGAATCGCCTACTCGCCTGGGAAGGATCACAAAACGATTCTGCGCGCGGGCACAGGACTTTTCTACGCCGGCGTTCCTCTTCTCGCCGCCGATTTTGCGGGGAATCCCACACGCATCGTTGCCAGCTACGACCCCACCGGGCAGATCATCGAAAGTGAGGTCGCCCTCGAGAGCGCCTACGTCGAGAACGGAAGCGGTCCGATCGCCTCGCGAATCCTTCACTCGCCCAACACCAGCGCCCGCAGTTTCGTCAGCAGCGCCGAGTTCGATCGTGACCTGTGGAAGGGCGCAGTCCTGAAGCTCGGCTATCTTCACACCAGCACGAGTGACTTGTTCGTCGTAAATCCCATCCTCAATGCCGCCAACATCGGTGCCACTCCCTCGGCCGGAGTGCTGGGCCTCTTCAGCACCGGCGCGGAAAATTACAACGAAGCGGAGGCCACCCTGCGCTTCCATCCAATCAGGAACGGTGACTTGAACGTTTCCTACGTTTGGAGTCGTTCCCGCGGAGACTTGAACACGCTAGGCGACCTCTTTATTCCTTTTGAGCAGCCGGTGATCAGGCCCAACGTTTACGGCGTTCGCCCCTCGGACGTTCCGCACCGGCTGGTCGTTTGGGGGAGATTTCACCTTCCTTACGATGTGATTCTCGGCCCGGTTCTGGATGTCCACACAGGTTTTCCCTACTCCAAAGTCGACGAAAACCAGAACTACGTCGGCGTCCCCGACGGGCAGCGCTTCCCCACGTTTTTCTCCATCGATTTTCAAGTCACCCGCGATTTCCGTCTGCCCTTCCTGAATCACAGCGGGTCGCGCAAGGCTCGCCTCGGCCTCTACATGATTAACCTGACGAATCACGGAAACTTCAGCCAGATCTATAACAACGTTACTTCGCCGCAGTTTGGCCAGTTAACAGGCTTCGAGCGCCAGAAAACGGCGTTCCTTTTGAGTGTGGTCAATTAATTGCTAGCAAGGAGAGTTGTCACGAAGCTGGTTGCAGAAGAAGGGAGTTTCTCATGTTGAATGCCTTATCGTCGAGAGTCGCAATCTCCGCCGCCGCCGTTTTTGTACTGGCGTGTTCTGCCTTATCGTCACCTGCCAAGGCGCAGCAGAGTTCTTTTGCCGGAGCCAGCGACGCTCCTGCCGCCACGACCTCAGCTCCCATCGCCGCACCAGCCGCGAACGAAATCGTCGCCAGGGTCTTGGCTGAGAACAAGCGTCGCAATGAGCTTCTGCAGAGTTACGCGGTCACACGCACCTATGAAATCCGCACGCATGAAGGAAAGCTCTCCGCGCAGACCGTTGTGCATATGGAGTACCGCGCGCCCGACGTCAAGACCTTTGAAAAGACCTCAGAGCAAGGCTCGGGAATCGTGCGCCACCTCGTCTTTGATCGCCTGATGGACAGCGAGGGCGAAACGGCTTCCGGCAAGCAGCATCACGACAGCGCACTAACGCCAGAAAACTACGACTTTCAGCTTGTCGGCGAAGACCAGGTTGGCCCGTACCACTGCTTCGTTCTCGAAGTCGCTCCCAGGCGCAAGGATAAATACCTCTTCGAAGGAAAAATCTGGATCGAGAGCCACGATTTCGCCGTTGTAAAGATCGCCGGCCATCCTGCCAGGAAATTATCCTTTTGGATCAACCAGGCAGACTTTGTCCGCCAGTACCAGAAAGTCGACGACTTCTGGCTGCCGCTTCGCGATGAGACCCAGGTGGATGTAAAAATCTACGGCAAGCGCGTCTTGATCATCGATCATGGCCCGTACGTTCTGCCGGCAACTCCACAAGCCGCCAAGTAAGCCGGCAAACTAACCCGAGCGCTAGTCCAAGCCTTCTATCAAATGATTTGGTGACTGTGAGGTTTCGCGGCTAGTCTGCGGGATATAGCCAACGCGAGCTGTCAGAAATACGCGTCACCCGCAACCGACTTTGCCATCGGCATGGCCTCTTGAAATGAAAAATTTCTGGCTTGGCGGGGGACTGCCAGACGCGCCGCTCTTCGAAGCGGCCCCGCGAATCCACGCTGCGCCCGTTCCATCAATTCTTGCTTCGCTCGGAACACTCGCGACTTGAACGTTCCCGTCGAAACCCCTACCAACTCACCACCCTCTTCGTTGGTCATTTCTTCAAAGTGATTCAACGTAAACGCCTGCCGCAGCAGCGGGCTCATTTTCCCCAGGTAAACATCGATCCACTGAAATGTTTCTTTCTCTCCCAGTGCCATTTCTGGGTCTGGATGCGAGTCGGGAATCCTCTCTGTCCAGGTAATCTCGTCGGACGCCGTGGCCTCCGGCAACGACTCGAACCGTCCGGGCTTCCGCTTGCGCCGGATCATCAACGCCGCGTTCAGCACAATCCGCGTGAACCACGTCGTGAGCGCAGACCGCCCCTCAAATCCGCGCAAGTGTCGGAACGCCGAGACGAGTGCGTCCTGCACGGCGTCCTCCGCGTCTTCTCGATTTCTCAATACGGAATACGCCAGCCCGACAAATCGAGGTCGCGAACGCAGAATCAATTCCTGGATGGTCTCCCATTCCTGCCGCTCTTGACGGCTACTATCCAAATTCTTCCGACTTTCCTTTTGCCGAAGCGCGCACTGGCCTCCGCGTTTTCTTGTGCCACCTCCCAGCAGACGAACGCGCGCTCTTCGAAGCTCGATTGCTGTTTCGAGATGTGAGGTTCAGTGACATGGATGCCTGTGGCAAGGTCGTTCTCCCTTTTGATCCCCTCTCCACAAAGCATCTACATGCCCATCGAGCCCGCCCGCCGCGCCTCTGGGCATCTTTCCTGTTTTCAGTAAGAAGGAATCTGAACCGCGTGGATCAGCTAGGCGCGCCACCTGGCCATCTCGGCTGCGCTGGCGGGGGTTTGACGCGTGTGTCTAACTGCTGACGCGAGCTGGGCGTCCGAACCAGCGCCCGTCCTGCGCCCCGCCAATCTCCTTCGCTTTCAATGATTTGCTGCACTTCTCTCCCATCCCGGTTGGCATGTGCGTTGCACTCTGCTCCACGTAAGTTTTGGCAGCGCCGTAACATTCAAAGGCTACAGTTGGCAAATGGCAGAGCTGGAGTGGCAGACCCAGGGCTCGGCACCAGGGCTCCTATGAAAACTCGCGACGAGATGCTGTCAAGCATCAGCGCCCAATCGTTTGACGTCTGCGTGATTGGCGGCGGCGCGACCGGCGCCGGCTGCGCGCTGGACGCGCAGCTCCGCGGCCTGAAGACCGTCCTCGTCGAGGCAGGCGACTTTGCCAGCGCCACCTCCAGCAAATCCACAAAAATCATCCACGGCGGCGTCCGTTATCTTGAGGAAGCCGTCAAGGAACTCGACCCCGCCGAATACCACGTCGTCAACCGCGCGCTCCACGAACGCATTCTCATGTTGAAAAACGGCCCCTATCTGTCCCGCAGCCTCGAATTCCTGATCCCCTGCCTCCACTGGCTGGACGCCGGCTACTACGACATCGGCCTCAAGCTTTATGACTGGATCGCCGGTGAATCCAGCATCTTCCCCAGCCATTTTCTCTCGCGCCAGGAAACCCTCCGCCGCATGCCCACGCTGAAGAAGGACGACCTCGTCGGCGCCATCGCCTATGCCGACGGCCAATTCAACGACGCCGCCTACAACATCGCCCTTGTGAAAACGTTCTGGGAATCCGGCGGCGATGCCGCAAACTATCTCCGCGTCACCGGCTTCCAGAAAGCCGGGGATGGAAAACTGGCCGCCGCTGAAGTGGAAGACCAGCTCTCCCACAAAAAGTTTCTGCTCCGTGCCCGCTCTTTTGTAAATTCCACCGGCCCGGTCGCCGATACCGTCCGCGATCTGGCTTCCCCCGGCATCCCTCAACGCATGCGCCTCAGCAAAGGTAGCCATATTCTTCTCCCGCTCGATGTCCTTCCCAGCGAAGACGCCATGCTCATCCCCAAGACAGAAGACGGCCGCGTTCTTTTCGCCGTCCCCTGGATGGGCCGGCTCCTTGTGGGCACCACGGAAATGGAAGTCGACGTTGACGATGAGCTACTCCTTACGGAAGACGAAGTCGAATTCATCCTTCGCCAGCTCAACCAGTATTTGGAGACGCCCGTTACCCCAAACCAGATTGTCAGCGGCTTCGCGGGCGCCCGCCCTCTCGTCAGCCGTGGCGGCAACGGGGAAACCAAAAAACTCTCTCGCGATGATGAACTCGAAATCGATCCGCAGAGCGGCCTCATTAGCATCATGGGCGGCAAATGGACCACCCACCGCGCCATGGCCGAGGACACGATCGACGCAGTGCAAAAATATCTGGGCGTGCCCGTAACGCCCGCGCTGACGCGCAATCGCACTCTAACGGGCTCCAGCGGGTTCACACCCGTCTATTGGATGAATCTAGTTCGCGATTACCACATCTCCGATCAAACCGCCCAGCACCTCGTCGGCCGATTTGGCACCAACGCTCCCGAAGTCCTCGCTCTCGCCAAAAAAGATCCCGCACTCGCTCAGCCGATTGTCGCTGGTATGCCGCCCATCCGCGCCGAACTCCTGCAAGCCGTTCAAGACATGGCCGTCACCATCGAAGATGTCCTGGCCCGTCGCACCGGCCTCGAGTTTTACAGTTGGCGCGCCTCGCGCCAAGCGGCTCCCGCCGTCGGTTCGGTTCTCGCCGAGCAACTGGGCTGGCCGCCGGAGCAAATGCGCTCCGCGGTCGAGCACTACGAGCAAAAAATCGATCGCTATCTCCGAGTAGCTGGGCTCGCCCCCGAGCCTGCGCTCAATTGAAAGGCCGGCAAAATGACCATGCGCCCCGCCACCTCATCCAACCGCGCTGGCATTACGTTAAAAGAAAAGGCGAGCGATTTTGTCGTGAGTTTCATCCAACTCCTGATGATTCCATCAGCTAAAGAAAGGCACCAAAGACCATGACTACACCGGCACTGAGCATTCCCAAGGGCGGTAATCCGTTGCGAGAGCTCGCTTCCTTTGGCCAGTCTGTTTGGCTGGACTACATCCGCCGCAGCCTGATCACCAGCGGCGAACTGAAACGGCTCGTTGCGGAAGATGGCCTCCGCGGCGTCACCTCCAACCCCGCCATTTTCGAAAAAGCCATCGTCGGCAGCACGGACTACGCTTCCGTGATCGAAAGCGCCGAATCAGCTGCTCTTGACGCTAAATCCCTCTACGAAAAAATCGCCATCAAAGACATGCAGGACGCCGCCGACATTCTCCGCACGGTTTGGGAGGACAGCAAATTCCGCGACGGCTTCGTCAGCCTCGAGGTCTCCCCGCTTCTCGCACACGACACCGCGGGAACTCTGCAAGAGGCCCGGCGCCTCTGGAAAGCCGTCGACCGGCCCAACCTCATGGTGAAAGTTCCAGCCACGCCGGAGGGCATCCCCGCCATCCGTCAGCTCATCAGCGAGGGCATCAACATCAACGTCACTCTGCTCTTCTCGCGCGAGGCTTACGAACAAGTCGCCAACGCCTATATCGAGGGCCTCGACCGCCCGCGCAACCACCGGCGGAGACATCAGCCGCATCGCCAGCGTCGCCAGCTTCTTCGTCAGCCGCATCGACTCCAACATCGACGCGCAACTTACAGCGCAGCTCAAAACCGCGACCGATCCGGCCAAGCGCGCCCGCCTCTCGGGACTCCTCGGCAAAGTCGCTATTGCCAACGCCAAGCTTGCCTATCACCGCTTCACTGAACTTTACTCCCGCGAAGCCTGGAAGTTCCTCGCCGGTAAAGGCGCACAACCGCAGCGCCTCCTCTGGGCCAGCACAAGCACGAAGAACCCAAATTATCGGGATGTGATTTATGTGGAAGAACTCATCGGCCCGATCAACGGTGAATACAATTCCGCCCGCAACGTTCAACGCCTTCCGTGAACATGGCCGCCTCCGCTCCAGCCTCACCGAAGACGTCGAGAACGCCGCCGACACGATGGAGTCGCTCGAAAAAGCCGGGATCTCCATGAAAGCGGTGACGGACAAACTTTTGGAGGATGGCTTGACCCAATTCGTCGATGCCTTCGCGCAACTCCTCAAAGCCACCGGCTCGCGAAAAGCGGCCGAGTCCTCCGCGAAAATCAATTCCATCTCCTACACCCTGCCCACAAGGCTCTCCGCCGCGGTAGACGCCGCGCTTGCCGACTGGACGAATAACAACAAAGTGCGCCGCCTCTGGCGCGCCGATGCCTCGCTCTGGACAAACGCCGACGAAAATCATTGGCTCGGCTGGCTGGGAATCACCGACGACCAGATTTCCCATATCGAGCATCTGACTTCTCTCGCCTCCGAAGTGAAGCAAGCGGGATTCACACACGCTCTTTTGCTGGGAATGGGCGGCTCCAGTCTTTGCCCGGAAGTTCTGCGGCTCACGTTTGGCAAGATCGAAGGCTTTCCCGAGCTGCACGTTCTCGATTCCACCGACCCCGCGCAAATTAAGGCCATCGAGTCCAAAATTGACCTGAAGAGCACGCTCTTCATCGTCTCCAGCAAATCCGGCGGCACCCTTGAACCGAACATCTACAAACAATACTTCTTCGCGCGCGCCAAGGAAGCCATCGGCGAAAAAGAAGCAGGCAATCGCTTCATCGCCATCACCGATCCCGGCTCGAAGATGCAGCACGTCGCCGAAAACGATAAGTTCCGCCACATTTTCTTCGGCGTCCCCAGCATCGGCGGCCGCTACTCCGCTTTATCCAATTTTGGAATGGTTCCCGCCGCGGTCATGGGCCTCGATGTCGTGAAATTCTTGAATCGCACGGAAGAGATGGTGCATGCCTGCGGCGCGACGGTCCCGGCAAAGGAAAATCCCGGAGTCGTCCTGGGCGCGATTCTCGGAAGCGCCGCAAATCAGGGCCGCGACAAGGTAACGATTATTTCTTCTCCCGGCATTTCGGATCTTGGCGCTTGGCTCGAACAGCTGCTCGCGGAATCCACCGGGAAAATTGGGAAAGGCATCATTCCCGTGGACCGCGAGCATCTGGCGAAGCCGGAGAATTACGGGACCGACCGCGTCTTCGCCTATCTTCGCCTGGAGTCCGCTCCTGATCGCGAGCAGGATGCCGCTGTGGATGCCCTCGAAATCGCAGGCGACCCGGTCGTGCGCATCGCCGTTCAGGATACGTACGCTCTCGGAGAAGAATTCTTCCGATGGGAGATTGCCACCGCTGTGGCAGGCTCGATCATCGGCATCAACGCGTTCAATCAGCCGGACGTCGAAGCCAGCAAAATCGAAACCCGCAAACTCACCAGTGAATATGAAACCGCGGGCAAGCTGCCGCCCGAGTCTCCTTTCTATGAAGGCGAAGGCGTCAAGCTGTATGCGGATCCGCGCAACACAGAAGCCCTCAAAAACGGAAAGACGCTGGCCGAAATTCTAAAGGCTCATCTCGCGCGCGCCGGCGCTGGCGATTATTTTGCTCTGCTCGGCTATATCACCATGAACGCCGAAAACGAAACCGCTCTTCAATCCATCCGACACTTGGTCCGGGACACAAAAAAAGTCGCCACCGTCCTCGGATTTGGCCCGCGCTTTCTCCACTCGACCGGCCAGGCCTATAAAGGCGGACCCAACACCGGTGTCTTCCTGCAGATCACCTGCGACGACGCCAACGATCTCGTCGTTCCCGACCAAAAATACACGTTTGGCGTGGTGAAAGCGGCGCAAGCCCGCGGAGATTTTGCAGTGCTGGCGGAACGCGGCCGTCGTGCGCTCCGCGTGCACATCGGCAAGGACGTCAAAGCGGGTGTGGAAAAACTCCACGCAGCGGTGAAACAAGCTTTGGCTTAATCCCTAACGCAGGAACAGAACAAAATCTCCATGAGGAGGAACGGTGCCAAATCGTCTGAAAGGAAAGGTAGCTGCCGTAACAGGTGGTGATCAGGGGATTGGACACGCGATTGCAAAGCGCTTGTCGCGGGACGTCGCGGGCGTCGCCGGTTTCCTGACTTCTTCGGATTCTGATTGCGTCACGGGTACCACGTTCTTTCTTTATGGCGGTTTGTTGTGGAACTACCAGGAACAATAGACAATCAGGCCGCAGTGAAAAAAAGAAACGAGGCTGAAAATGACACCGGCAGATGAAAAAGTTCCAACGCCAATCAAGATGGTAATCGCGGATGTGGACGGGACGCTCGTCACGCAGGAAAAAGTGCTTACCAAGCGCGCCGCCGACGCCGTTCTCCGGTTGCATGATGCGGGCATTCAATTCAGCGTCACCAGCGGACGGCCTCCCCGCGGCATGGCCATGCTTATCGATCCGCTGAAACTTATCCAGCCGCTGGCGGCCTTCAATGGCGGCGTTTTGATCGAGCCTGATCTTACGACAGTCGTCGATCAGAATTTTCTGCCAGTGGGAGTTCCTGAGCAGGTCATCGACTCCATTGAAAAGCACGGCCTCGACGTTTGGCTTTACACGGACACGGAATGGTTCGTGCGCGACGTGAATGCGCCGCACGTAGCGCGCGAGCAGTGGACCGTGAAATTTCCACCCAAAGTCGTCAAGTCGTTCTACGGGTTGCTCGGCCGCGTAGCCAAGATTGTCGGCGTCAGTGACAACCTTGAGGGCGTGGCGAAATGTGAAAAGGACGTGCAGCAAGCCGGCGGGTCGCACATTTCCGCGGCCCGCTCTCAACCATATTACTTGGACGTGACCCACCCCAACGCCAACAAGGGAGAGGTGGTGCTCGCCATGTCAAAGCTCTTGAACATTCCGGTCGAGCAGATCGCCACTCTCGGGGACATGCCCAATGACGTCCTGATGTTCAAAAAGAGCGGAGTGAGCATCGCCATGGGAAACGCGAGCAAAGAAGTGCAATCTTCAGCGACTTACGTGACCGCCACCAACGAAGACGAAGGGTTCGCTAAAGCGATCGAGGAATTTGTCTTAGACTCCCATGCCGCGAGTGCGTGAAGAGGCCTCGCCATGCACAGGGATGCGAAGCTAGTTCGCCGCTCGAGTTCGTGGAAAATGCCTTCTCTCGCTCCTCCAAAACGTGCGCTCTTGCTCGCCGCACTAGTCGCTGCGGTGGCGATACCTGCCGCCGCGCAACAACCCGCGCCGCCTGCTTCGCCAACGGATGATCTGCAAAAGCAGCTGGCTCAGCTCAAACAGCAATACGAAGCAACAACCCGCGATCTCGAACAACGCATCGCTTCACTGGAACAACAGATTCAAACGCAACAGGAAAAAGAGAAAGCAGAAAAAGAGAAAGAAGCGAAAGAGGCCAGCGAAAAAGCGAAGCAAGGAGCCATCTCAGCCGTAGAGTTGGCCGCACAGCAAGCGGCTCAAAAAGCCGTTCTCGGACAATCCGATCAAGTAGGGGCAAAGTATCAGGGGCAGGTGCCTTCGGAACCGACCTATGACCTGCTGAATGAGGCCGAAGCGACCATCGCCAAGCTGCAGGAGCAAGTGAACAGCTTTGAATTCCACGGCTATTTTCGCTCAGGTTATGGTCTCAACAGCGACGGCGGACAACAGGTCGCCTTCCAGGCGCCCGGCGCCGACGCAAAATTCCGCCTGGGCAATGAAGCGGAAACCTACGGCGAATTTATTTTCGTCAACAACTGGCTGAATCCCCATCACTCCACGGACAAAGCGTGGATGCGGACGGAGGTCATGATCGAGGCGAACACTTCGAACTCCGCCACGTACGCAAGTTTTCCCAATGATATCGGCAACGATCAATTCCGCCTGCGAGAAGCCTTTGTGCAAGCCGGAAACATTTTGAGTTTCCAGCCGGACGCCAAGTTCTGGGCCGGCGACCGCTACTACCGCAGGCAGCACATCGAGATCGACGATTTCTATCCGCTGGACATGAGCGGTTACGGAGCAGGCATTGAGGACTGGAACTTGCGCATCGGCAAAATGGCCGTGGCCTATCTGGCAGGTGCGCGCCCAGACATCGTCACGCAGTACGGCAACTATGCGAAGAACAACATCGATGTCCGTTTCTATGATCTAAAGGGTCCCTTCGGACTCTTTGGCGTGTGGTTCGATTATTCAGTGGCAAAAGGTGGAACGGTCCAGAGCGCCAGCACCCAGGCTGGCACTCCGACGGCCGGCGCTATCCTTCCCACCACAACCGGTTACGCTATCGGCTTCCGCCAGCAGCGCCTCGAATGGCACGGAGGCTATAACACTTTTGCTTTCCAATACGGCAAAGGCGCCGCGAGCAATTTCAGCACCTCGATCGACAATCCCAGTCCCTTTCTCGGAAGCTCCGAACGATTGCTGCTTATCGAACACTTCCTCGTGCAACCCAATGACAACTTCGCGATCATGCCCATCTTTGTTTTCCAGCGGCAGCGCGACGGAATGCCCGGCCACAGCTTTAACGACTGGGTGTCCTTCGGTGTTCGCCCGGAAGTATTTCTCACGAAATATCTTTCGCTGGCGTTTGAAACCGGCTTCGATCACACCGATGGCTTCGCCACCACGCAATCCGGCGCAGGCACGCAATACGACGGCTGGCTGCGTAAATTCACCTTTGCGCCGCAAATCGGAGCGGGCCGCAAATTTTTCAGCCGCCCCGTACTTCGCGTTTTCGTGACTTACGCGAACTGGTCCAACGGCTTCCGGGGCTTGGTGGGCGGAATTCCGTTCGAAGACAGAACCAGCGGACTCACCTACGGCGTACAAACGGAAACCTGGTGGTAGCACCGCCAGCTCAGAAACAGGAGAAAGCGAATGCCATCTGAACTTCAGAAAGGTTCAAAAGCTGCCGCGGGAGATGTGCAGGCGACGAGCACGGGCTTCGTGATTCTCGCCGCGATTTTTGCCGCGGTGGGAGGATTGCTTTTTGGTTATGACACGGCCGCGATTTCCGGCGCCGTGATTTTTATCAAGAAGGAGTTTTCGCTCTCGACGTTTCCCGAGGAGCTGGTGGTGGGGATGGTGCTGGTGGGAGCGGCAACGGCGGCGCTGGGTGGCGGCGGGCTCTCGGACCGGCTGGGGCGGCGCGTTACGCTGATGCTCACTTCCGCGATTTTTATTCTCGGCGCCTTGATTTGCGCGTTCGCGGGATCGTTCCAGATTTTATTAATAGGCCGGACTATCGTTGGGCTCGGGATTGGGTTGGCGTCGACGACGGTTCCGGTTTACATCTCGGAAGTGTCGCCGCCCAAGGCGCGTGGGTGGCAGGTTTCGCTGTTCCAGCTGGCCGTCACGCTGGGGATTCTCGTGGCGTATCTGGTGGACTACGCGTTTGCGGAGAGCGGCGGCTGGAGATGGATGCTCGGGTTGGCCGCGGTACCCGGTCTGATTCTTGGGCTTGGCATGTTGTACTTGCCGGAGAGTCCGCGGTGGCTCGCGAAGCGTGGGCAGACGGAGAAGGCCCTGAAGATTCTGGGACGAATTCGCGGCAGCTCCGACGTTGCGGCTGAATTTCAGGAAATTCAGGGAACGCTGTCGCAGTGCGGCGAACAGGGGAAGTGGTCCGACCTGCTGGCGCCCGCGCTCCGGCCGGCGCTGGTGGTCGGCATTGGTCTGGCAGTGTTTCAGCAGATCACAGGAATCAATACCGTCATTTATTACGCGCCGACCATCTTGCAATCGGCGGGGATTTCCTCCGCTTCGGGAGCCATTTTGGCGACGGCGGGGATTGGCGTAGTGAATGTGGTGATGACGTTGGTTTCGATGTGGCTGATTGACAAGATGGGGCGCCGACCGCTGCTCTTGATTGGCACCGCAGGGATCATTATTACTCTGGGAATTCTGGGGTTCGCGTTTTCGCGGCCGGGAGGCGGGTTGGCGCGGGTGGCGGTGGTGACCTTGATGGCGTATGTGGCTTCTTTTGCGATCAGCCTGGGGCCGATCTTCTGGTTGCTGATTGCCGAGATTTATCCATTGAAGATCCGCGGGTTGGCGGAAGGGACAGCCGCGGCGTCGAACTGGGCGGCTAACCTGTTGATTTCGCTGACGTTTCTATCGCTGGTACAGGCGCTGGGGCCAACGCGCACGTTTTGGCTGTATGCTTTGTTCGGTGTTGCGGCGTGGATCTTTTCTTATTACCTTGTGCCGGAAACGAAGGGGAGGACGCTGGAGCAGATTGAGCAGTCTTTGCATGGCAAGGTAGCGGCTCGGGGCCGGGACTTGGCGCAGAACGCGTAGAGAACCCGGGCTTGGTTGACCACGATGTTTACCCCCCTTGGGGTTTTGCGTAAGCATTCATTCTAAAGGTGGATGAAGTACCTTATTTTCATACACTTATGTAAGTGGTGATTCTAAATAGCTTACGGCGATTCGTGCATTTGCGCCTAGCAGATTCCGTCGTGAGGTAGTGCCTTATCTTAGCAATGCTTGCAAAAAAAATCGCCAGTGAAGGGCTGGCGGTGAACATATAGGACGCTATGTTAAATACATAGTACTATACTCTAGAAGTAATAATCTGTCAAGAGCCATGGGGGTAGTTTTCTACACTGCGCCGATTTGGTGGGGCTTAGGTGTTAGCCGGCGGCTTGGGCTTGGGCGGATTGGGATTGGCTGAGTTTTTGGATGATGCGGTTGCTGATTCTAATGCCGCGGAGGGTGCCCACGGGCCGAAGATCGTCTTTGCTGTGGACCACGGGCAACCAGGAGATGTCGTGATCGAGCATGGTGGCGGTTGCGACGAGAGGCGAATCTTCGAGAGTTAGATAGACAGGATCTCCGAGCAGAAGGTCACGTAGCTTGAACTGGGAGATGTCTCCCCGGGTCTCTACAGGAATAACAGAGATGCGCGCGATGATGTAATAGAGGTCGTCACGGTCCAGAGTTGCCCATAAACGCTGCTTTTCATCAAGAACCAGGAGATCTCCGGTTGAGCTTGCGTTGAGGGCCCTTATGGCATCCGCAAACGTGGTCTCTTTACTGAGGAGGTCCGCAGGGAGCGGATCAAGCAGAGAGGCAATGGACTCGCCCTCAAGGAGCGTCTTGGCCTCGGGTAGCCGACGCCAAAAGTCACCTGACCTGCGAGTGACGGCCTTGGCCAGCAGGTCGCGGAGAGGAGCGAAGGTGCCCGCAAGTTCCGAGAACACCGCGCTGCCAATTTGCCTGAGGCGCACAGCCGTGCGCGCGCGAACGCTCGTTTCATGAGGACGATTCCCCATGAGCGCGCCCTCGCCGAAAAAGTCACCTTTGCTCAGGACGGCTAGGAGTCTAGGCTCCGAGCTTTGGTCCGTCGTCTGCAGGACCTCTACCTCGCCTTCTTCAATGATGCTGAAGACGCGCGCTGGGTCGCCTTGGTGGTGAATATAATCGCCGGGGAGAAAGTAGGCGTGAGTTACGTTTTGCGTAGTGTCAGTGTTGAGAAAGCTGAGATCGCGCGGGAAGAGCACATCCCAGGCCCAGTCGAGAGCGACTTTAAATCTGCGCGACCATGTGGGCAGCTTGAAGAGGTAGACGCCCCGCCACATAAACCACGCGAGGAATCCGGAGAAGCGCATGCCAAACATTTCCGCAACGGCGGAGTAACCGCCGATGGAACAGAGCTGGCCGAGGGCTTTGAAGCTGAATGGCTTCGTTGGTTCACCCCGCAGAATGCGGACGAGATTGAAGGCGGCCTGACGGCCCTGGCGTTCGGCGAATTGACCGGTGGTTGGCGAAGGTTTTTTGTCGAAGTCGTTGATGATGAGGGCGCAATCGCCAAGGGCCCAAGCGTTGGTCTGGCCCTCGATGCGCATTTCGGGAGTCGTGCGGATGCGGCCTTTTTCTTTGGGGACATTCAGGTTCTGAACCAGGAGAGAGGCGGTAGTGCCGATGGTGCAAACGATCGTAGCGCCCGCGAGCTTGCGACCATCTTTGAGTTCCACGCCCTCGTGCGTGGCGGCGATGGCACGAGTGTTTAGAACCATCGTTATGCCCGCCTTTTCCATTTTCTTTCGAGCGAAGTCGCGGAGGTTGGGGGCAACCTCGGGGAGGATCTGATCCTGGGAGTGAATGAGAGAAACGGTGACATCTTCTTCGCGGAAATTGCGGTAGAAGCGCGTGCTGCTGCGAGCGAGTTCGTTGAGTTCACCGGCGACTTCGACACCACTGAAACCGGCGCCGACGATGATGAAATTAAGAAACCAGCGGCGGCGTACAGGATCGCTGGTAGCTTCGGCTTGCTCCATTTGACGAACAACGTGCTGGCGCAGGTCGATGGCGTCGCGCATGACTTTGAAGGGGAAGGCATGTTCGGTCATGCCGGGGATGATGCCGAGGTTGCTCTCCGCACCGCAGGCGATGACGACGTGGTCGTAATGCAGACGGGTCAAGACGCCGTTGCCGTCGTCAAACTCGATTTCGGCCGCTCGCAGATCGATTCTCTGGACGCGTTCGGTGCGGCAACCGACGCCGGGGAGCATCTGACGCAGAGGAGCGGCAGCGGCGTCAACGTTGATGGAAGCGCCGGCGACATCGGCGAGCAGAGGATGAAAGACCATGTGGTTCTCGCGATTGAAGAGGAGAATCTCGCAGTCGGAGGGAGGGAGGGTGCGGCGAAGCGTTTTTGCGAATTGAACGGCGGCAAATCCACCACCGATGATGGCGACGCGAATTGGTTTCACTTCTAAGCTCCCAGGGCCAGGCAAAGCGGACAGGCAGTGTGGCTTGCAGAGCGAGCGCTCCGCGCTAGATCCCAGCCTCAATCGAGATTTCGGTCTCCCAGTAAGAGATGCAGGACGCACGAGCCTGGTTCTATCGGAAATGCACCAACTTTCTTCGAAGCGCGACGCAAAGATGTCCTTGTGGCGAAGGCGTGGGAACCACGAGCACCTAAGCGAAGCTTCATTCTTGAGAAAGGTCCGCGGGTGGAGTGATGCCTAGCCGCTTCATCTTGTAAAACAGGGTGGTGCGCTTCAGGCCGAGTCTGGCAGCGGCACCGCGGGGGCCGCCGAGTTGCCAATTGGAGCGCTGACAAGCTGCGACAATTTCCTGGCGGACCTTGTCTTCGAGTGTTGGATTGGGGATCGCGAAACGCGCGGGTTCGGCCAGTTCCGGGGGATCGGCTTCGAAGACTCCGTCGGTAGAGAGAATGACACCGCGAACGACGTAGTTTTGGAGTTCGCGGATGTTGCCGGGCCAGGAATGACGGACGAGGGAGTGCATGAGTTCGTCGGGAATGTATTCGATGGTTTTGTCCATGGTTGCGGCGAAGTGCTGGACGAAATATTTTACGAGTTCCGGAATGTCGGGCTTGCGCTCGCGAAGAGGAGGGAGAGCAAGCGGGAAGATATTCAGGCGATAGTACAAATCTTCGCGAAATTCGCGATCGCGGACCATCTGGCGGAGATCGCGGTTGGTAGCGGCGACGACACGAACATCGATGCGAGTGGTGCGCGTGCTGCCAACAGGTTCAAACTCGTGCTCCTGAAGGACGCGGAGGAGTTTGGGCTGCAAGTCGAGAGACATGTCACCGATTTCATCGAGAAAGATCGTACCGCGGTCAGCCACGGCAAAACGGCCGAGGTGGGAATTGACGGCGCCGGTGAAGGCGCCACGTTCATGGCCGAAAAGTTCGCTTTCGAGAAGGCCGGCGGGCATGGCGGCGCAGTTGACTTTGACGAGATTGCGGCTGCGGCGGGGGCTGAGTTCGTGAATGGCGCGGGCGATGACTTCTTTGCCTGTGCCGGTCTCACCGGTGATGAGAACGGTAGCGTTTGTGGGAGCGACGGCTTCGACTTGGGAGAGAATAGCGCGGAGGCCGCCGCGGCGGCCGACAATGGTGTCCAGAAAAGGAGTTTGCGGGCGTTCGAGCATGCGTAGAAGAGACTTATCAGGATTCTTAATAGTAGTGGGCATGGGCTCGCTTTCCCGATAGCTGCCGACCTGAGTTAAAGAGCCGAATACTGAAGCCATGTTTCACCCCGTCTTTCACCGTCGCGCCATGTTCGCTTGCGGAACGGAAATGGGACTCTCAAAGGCGGGCAGCGTACGCAGGCTCGGCCAAAGCAACGACACCGAGTTAGCTTCACCGAATTGCGCAGCACCGTGGACTTCGTGCGTTCACGGAGCGGGATACTGGTCATTGGACTAATCTCCTCCGCGCCAGGATGTAGACTTTTTTGCTGAGATATTTCGTGGCCAGCATGCGCGCCCGTCGATTCGCAATCTAGAGAGGCAATCGCTGAACCACTCGTAAGTGATTGAAAATACAAATATTACTAGAAATTTTGATGGCGAGAATTCGACAATTGGTGAGAATTCGTACAACGAGTTGGAGAGGCGGTGAGGGAGATTTTGGGGTTTGTGTAATGCCAGGGAAACATGGGGCTCACACGTGACAGCTGACCGCTCACAGTTAAAAGCAAAGAGCAAAAAGCAAAGGCTAAAACACAAAAAGCAAGAAGGCTGGTGCCAGCCAGGAAGCGCTGCTGAGCGCATGGGTATATCGGGGGAGCGGGTACCGTTCGCGGGGCTATTGAGGAGTTTGGCCCATGGCTTCGAGCATTTCGTCGCGGGCCTGGATGTATTCGAGTTGGGATTGCAGGAGGAGAGTTTTGGCGTCCATTTCGTGAGCGGCAGCGGCATCGGCCTGGGAGCGCAGTGCAGCGCCTTCCTGGAGTTGTTGCGCGGAGACGCGGCGCGACTCGGTGCGGAGGGCGAGAAGCTCTTCTGAGACTTTCAGCATTTCGCGGGTGCGTTCGAGTTTGTTGTAGGCGGTTTGGACGCGGAGGTCGATTTCTTCCTTGATGCGAGCGAGATTTTCCTGGGCTTGGGCAAGTTGGGCGGAGTGTTCGCCGATAGCGGCACGTCTTCTGCCGCCGTCGAAGAGGTCGTATCCGAAATGGATGCCGAAGGAGCCGAAGTTGCGGGATAGGAAGGGGACGTTGTCCTGGTAGCTGTAGCGGGCGAAGGCTTCGAGGTCGGGGATATATTGACGTTTGGCAAGACGCACGGCTGCGGAGGCCTTTTCGATTTCGGCGCGGGCTTCGGCCATCTCCGGGTGGGATTCAAGGGCGACGCGGAGGCATTCTTCGCGCTCGCAAGTGCTGGAGACTTCGCGGACGGTGGCGTCGAGAGCGAGCGGGGTGGTGAGGGGCAGGCCGATGGCGTCGTCTAGCTGCATGGTGAGGTCGGAGAGTTGGAGTTCGGTGGTGAGGAGGTCTTGCCTTGCCTCGAGGGATTGGGCGCGGCTTTCGATGGCTTCCTCTTCGAGGATGGCGCCGAATTTGACTTGGGCTACACGCTCGCTTTTGAGGTCGTCACTGGCTTTGATACGCGCCTGGGTGGCTTCACGATGGGCTTGAGCGATGAGGATGCGGTAGTAGATTTGGTGGACGCGGAGTGCGACTTCGTTTTCGGTCTGATGGGCTTGGTCGCGGGAAGCGTTGAGTTCGGCGGCGGCGATGTCGTTGGCGGGCCTGATTTTCAACAGTTCGGAGAGCGGTTGCGTGAGCGAGGTGCCGCTGGTGACTAACGTTTTTCCGCCTTGATTCAGGATTACGGAGCGCTCGGGGAGCGAAGTACCGCTGACGGTGCCAATGCTTCCTGCGGGGATGCCGATGAATTGGGTGTCGGTGAGTTGGAGGAGATTGCTGTCGTTGCGGAGGATGGGGTAGTAGGCGCTGCGGGCGATATCTTTGGCGTGCTGTTTTTCTTCGACTTTGTAGGCGGCGATGCGGACGACGTGGTTGTGCTTGAGCGCGAGTTGGACGGCTTCTTCGAGAGTGATGCGGCGCGGCGAGGGAGAGGCGGGTTCTTGCGCGGCCAGGGGGTGCGTTTGAAGGAGCGAGAACAGAACGCAGAGGAACGCGGCACGTGATTTCATGATTTGCCTCCGGGAGTGGGGGAATCGATGGTGTCTGGGAAGCCGAGTTCGCCGTAATGGAGAGGAGATTTTTTCAGAAGGGCGACGAGGAAGAGAGCGGCGACGCAGGCCCAGGCGATCATGTGAAAACCGTCGATGAAGGAGAGGGTATAGGCTTGCAGGCGGACGCGGGCGTTGATGAGGCCGACGGAGCGGCCAGCGGCGGCAGGGAGGCCGGAGGACTTGGCGTAGAGTGCGGCGGCGAGTTGGCGGAGGGAGGCGTCATCGAGCCAGCTTCCTTGCTGGACGTGGAGGCCGAGTAGGTTGGAGTGGAGTTGTTCGCGGACGGCAATGTAGTGGGTCATGAGCGTAACGCCCATTTGGCCCCCGAGAAGGCGGACAGTGTGAAAAAAGGCGGAGAAGGTGAGGGCGGCTTGTGGTTTCGTGAGGCCGCCCGTGAAGATAGCTTGAAGGACGATGGTGGAGACGAGACCGATGAAGGCGAAGGACTGGCCGACGCCCATGAGGAGTTCGGAGCGGTAGTAGTTTGAGGCGGACCAGGCGGTGGTGAAAGAGGCGTTGAGGATCGAGGCAGCGGCCATACAGACAAAGCCGGTGGCCATGAGAAGGCGGGAGTCAAGGCCGTAAATGAGGAGGAGAGCTGCGATGCAAGCGATTAGGAGTTGAGGTGCAGCGGTCCAGAAGACGGCGGGCGCGATTTGATCGGCTTCGAAGCCGTGGATGGCGAGAGATTGGGGGATGAGGATGATGGTGGCGAGGAGGCAGAAGCGGAAAAAAGCCAGGCCGATGCCGAGGAGGATAGTGTTCCATTGACGCAGATAGGGTAGGTCGACGAGGGGATTGGGGCCGCGGAGGCGGCGAACGAGTGAGGCTAGCAGGAAAATCATGGAGGAGAAAAAGAGGGCATTGAAGAGTCCGGAGCGCCACCAATCGAGGCGCTGGCCCTGGTCGAGGGCGGCGAAAAGGAGAGCGAAGCCCGCGCTGGCATAGAGAAAACCGGCGAAGCTGGGAGGTGTGGGTTTCTTCGCGCCTGGAACTGGAGGAGGGGGAGCGGGGATGCCGAAGTAGATGCAGGCGAGCATCACCGGAGTGAGGATGGCGGAATTCCAGAACATCCAGTGGAAAGAGAGATGGTCTCGATACCAACCGTAGAGGGAAGGGGCGATATTGACGGCGCCGTCGACGGAAGTGGCGTAGAGCGCGAGAGTAAAGGGAAGAAAGCGGGGCGGGATATTTCGGAGGGCGAACGTTAAGGTAAGCGGATAGAAGGTCCCGGAGGTGAGTCCGGCGAAGACGAGGGCGGTGAGGAGGAGGGAGTAGCTATGGATGAGCGGGAGGAGGGTGCAGATTAAAGTGAAGGCGGTGGCGGCGATCACAAGGACGCGGCGGGCGCCGAGTAGGCCGCCGACGTAGACGGTGAAGGGGCCGATGAACATAAGTGCGACGTTGTAGGCGCTGCCGATCCAGGCGCCGTCGTCAAAGCCGATGCCGAGCGCACCTTTGAGGTCGGCGGTGCCAAGGGTGAGCATGCGGCCTGTGAGCGTGACGATGCCGGCACCCATGACTACGCCAATAATGCCAAGGACGGGGCTTTTGGAGAGTTCAGAGGGGAGGCCGCCTGCGATGGCTTTCGCTAGTTGGGCGGGAGAAGGGGGCTGCAGCGCTGCGGTTTGCGTGGCCATGATTCGCTCGGGTCAGTGCGCGGTTCGAACGGTGGCGGTGACGGAAAGGCCGGGGCGCAACTGCGCGGCAAGTGAGGTGTCGTCGAGAGCGATCTTTACGGGGATGCGCTGGACCACCTTGGTGTAGTTGCCTGTCGCGTTGTCTGGCGGTAGTAGAGCGAATTGCGAGCCGCTGGCGGGGGCGATTTCGAGGACTTTGCCGCGGACGATTTGGCCAGGGTATTCATCGATGCGAATTTCGGCGGGATCGCCAACTTTCATGTGTGTGAGCTGCGTCTCGCGATAGTTGGCTTGGATCCATTTGGTTTCAGCGACGAAGGTAAGAACTTGTGTGCCGGGAGAGACGAGTTGGCCGGGGCGGACCTGGCGTTCGCCAACAGTGCCGTCGCCGGGGGCGTGGATTTTGGTGTAACCCAGGTTGACCTGGGCCACCGTGAGGGACGCTTCTTTTGCGTGAAGATCGGCGATGAGTTGCTTTTCCTGGGATTCGAGGACGGCTTTGGCGCGGCGCTCGGCCTCAACGGCGATTTCATTGCTGCGTAGAGCGGTTTTCGCTTGCTGGAGATCGGCTTCGCGGCTGGTGGCTTGGGCGGCGAAACGCTGTTCGTCAGCGACGGCGGTTTCGACGCGCTGTGGTGTGGTGGCTTGCGTGGCGAGAAGAGCTTCCTGGCGGGCGCGTTCGGCGCGTGTGCGGGTGACATCGGCTTGGACGGCTTTAATGCCGGCTTCCGCGGCGGCGATCTGCGCTTTGGCTTGGTCGATTCCGGCGAGGGCGCGGTCAATGCGGGCGTCCTGGAGTTCGCGCTGTTTGCGGTTGTTTTCGATAGCGGCTTTGGCGGCTTCAACGGCTGCGGCGGCTTGGGCAAGTTGCGCCTGGTAATCATCATCCTGGAGCTCGACAAGGAGATCACCGGAGTGAACCTTTTGATAGTCAGAGACTTTCACGCTGCGGACGATGCCCGCGACTTTGGTGCTCAAAGGGGTAAGGTCGCCACGAACGATGGCGTCGTCAGTGGCTTGCTCGATTTTTCCGCCTTCCCAAGCGTTCCAATCACGCGTGAGGGTGATCAGAACCGCGGCGGCGAGCAGGAGCACCAGAACAGGCGTTGCATATTTGAGCCATGGCCAATGGGTATTCGGCTGGGGCGCAGCGTGCTCGGGCTGAACGACGTGTGACGTCGCGGGCGTTGGTGGTGTGGCAGGAGCCGGTGTTGCAGAAGCCATAGGCAATCTCCTTTGGCATCAAAAGTTGAGCTGGCGCAGATGATACACACCGCACCCGCATATCGAAAGTCTTCGCGAGCTTGAGAGCCCAGCGCGAGGGGCCGCGCAAGTCCATGCGTGCCCATGAGATGCGACCAACAGCCCGGTTGGCTATCGGAAATCTGCTACAGGGGGCGGTGGCAAAATCCATAGCCGGTTGCATGAACCCTGGTTGCATCAGGAGTTCCCGCTTCGTTGTCTGGTGATCCACTCGCGTATGTAGGCCGGGCAATTCTTGAGTTTGATGCCGGCCGATTCGCTGGCCTCGAGGAAGTTAACGGCCTCCTGGTCCACGAGAGTAAGGTCCTTCAGATCCAAAACAATGGGGCGCTCCTTTGATTCGGCGAGGAGGAGATTTCTCAAGTCCGCCAAGTTTTCTCCATGCATTCGGCCACTTAGGGTGAGTACCGCCTCCCCATTAGTAGCTCGACTAATCCTGAGCATCCGGCCTCGCTTATGAGCAATAAGTCTCTCAATATGGCAATCCCACTTCCATCCACAAAATATTGAAAATAAAGAGGTAAATAAGAATCGGGGGTGGCGAGTTCTCGCCAATTGTCGAACTTGCGTCAAGATTTTGACACTGGGGATAGGGAAACCCAGGCTGGTCAGGCGCTAAGATTTGAAGCGGTTTTTGTCGATTTTGAGGGACCTAATTTTTGATTCCAGAGTAGAGCGCGGAATGCCGAGCTTGGCGGCTGCGCCTGAGGGGCCGAAGACACGGCCGCCAGATTCTTTCAGGGCGGATTCAATCATTTGTCTCTCCTGGGCAGCCAGCTTTTCTGCGAGGTCCAGAGGACTGGCCAGAGTCACTGACAGAGGCGGCCGAGAAATCCAGCTGTCATCGACGGAGAAAGATTCGGATTCGCAGACAATCACAGAGCGCTCGATGACGTTCTGCAATTCACGAATGTTGCCGGGCCACGGGTAGGATTGAAGCAAATCCAGGGTCTTCTTACTAACGCCCTCGAAGTTTTTTCCAGTTTTGCGTGCGAAACGATCGAGGAAGTACTCAACCAGCAGAACGATGTCTTCCTTTCGGTCGCGAAGAGCAGGAATTTCAATCGGGAAAACATTGAGACGGTAAAAAAGATCACTTCGAAAAGCGCCCGAGGAGATGGCGGCATTCAGGTCACGATTGGTGGCGGCAATGACGCGAACGTCGGTTTGGATCGATTTGGTTCCCCCGACGCGCTCGAACTCGTGCTCCTGCAGGACACGCAGCAGGGCGACTTGAGTTTCGGCGGGGAGTTCACCGACTTCATCGAGGAAGATGGTGCCGCCAGAGGCCAATTCGAAGCGGCCGAGCCGCCGCTGCATCGCGCCCGTAAAGGCACCTTTCTCATGGCCGAACAGTTCAGAAGCGATAAGATCGCGAGGGATTGCCGCACAATTCACGCCGACGAAGGGACGTGAGACCCGATCTGATCGTCGATGGATGGCGCGTGCAACGAGTTCTTTGCCCGTTCCTGTTTCGCCGGTGAGCAAAACGGTCGAATCTGCAGTAGCTACCTTGGTTACCCGCGAAAGCACGAAACGCAACGCCGGAGACGTTCCCACAATCTCTTCAAACATGGAGACGCGATCCACTTCATCTCGTAGAGCCAGGTTCTCCTTGTCGAGCTGCTCCCTTAAGAGTTCTAATTCCTCAACAGCGGATTCCAGGGCTGCCATTTTTTCAAGATGCTCGTCGCCACCGTAGAACTCGAGTGTCAAATCCCAGAGCTTGGCCGCTCGGACGAAATCCAAAACGATCTTCGTGGCGGCGCGAACACCCATGATTTTTTCGGAGTCATGGACCCCGTTGTGGACAGATTCACTCGGTGAATTGATTGTCCAGGGATTGTTGCTGCGTCGCGCTCCGCCCGGGCTGTCGTGTGGGTTCGAATGCTGACGAACCACGTCGAGGTCACCGCCCCCCCGAGGATCCTCTGGGAAAACTACCCTTTGTGTCGCCATAAATCCGAGCCCCCTGTCTGAACGGCCTCTTTTGAGGTAAATCTGGACCTCGCCAGGCCGTATTCTCAGCGAGAGGCGATGCGGAAGTCCTTCAGGTAACTCTGAAAAAGTGTGAAAAACTCCGAATCGATGTCTCCTTCGTTGTCATCAAACACTAACTCCGGGCACTAGGTAGGGCGAGCGAAGCGCATAAATGGGTTTACATGCTTCGACTTACAGATTCTCCATGGTTAATTGTCAGTGGCCGTGGGGTGGTGGGATGTACCCGCGAATGGAGAGCCTGAGGACGGGAACTTCCAACGAGTGAGCATTGGGAATGGGTCTAACATTGGGCGATCTCGGTAGGGATATGGCTTCGAGCCTAGCCGAGGGTCATTTGTACAGCTTCAGCCAATTTGTGCTGGATTCCCGAATGCGCACGGTATCTCGCGCCGATTCACCTGTCCCCCTCACCCCTAAGGCCTTCGACGTTCTTTTCTTCCTGGTGCAAAACCCCAATCGCTTGGTCACCAAGGAGGAATTGCTGCAAGCCGTGTGGGGCGACACATTCGTGGAAGAGGGGAACCTGACGCAGTACATCTCCCATTTACGCAGGGCGTTGGGTGACAACTCGGAAGACATCCGCTTGATCGTCACCATTGCTCGAAAGGGATACCAGTTCACGGCGCGTGTCACCGTCGTAGCCGAGGCGGCAGACACCGCAAAACGTGCCACGCTTCAGGCTGCTGCGACCGAAACCTTAAAAACCGCTGCACGATCCGTGGAGTTTCCAACCAAACAGAAAATTCCCAGATCACCGCTACTTCGTCTTCGTTTGCGCAGATGGTTCGTGGCGGCCGGGCTGTTGGCCGTCATCACTGCGGCCTTCTGGTTGTACTTGAGTTACCGGCACCCAGTTACGCTCTCCGCCACGGACACTATTGTTCTCGCCGGTGTCAAAAACGAGACCAGCGATCCGGTGTTCGACGGTGCATTAGACACGGCTTTGCGCTACGAAATGGGGCAGACACCCTATCTGAACATTCTGGGCGTCGATAAAGTCTCCGGCACCCTGGCTCAACTCAACCTCCCGCCGACCACAAAGTTGACGCCCGATGTGGCACGCCTGATCTGCGGCAAGACCAACAGCAAGATGGTGATCTCCCAATCGATTGGCGATGCCGGCAATGGCTACCATTTGCAGCTGCGGGCGCTCGACTGCGGTTCGGGAGCAACCTTGGCCAAAGAGCAGGCGGACATTGGTAAGCGGAATGAGGTCGTATACGAGTTGGGAGTCACGGCCGCACGCCTTCGCGCGAGGCTGGGAGAGCCCACAGATTCGCTGGCGCGCTTCAATCAGCCCCTGGAAAGGGCGCTCAGCTCTTCGCTCGAGGCTTTGCAAGCCGGCACGCAAGGGGACAAACTCTACCTCGCTGGCGACACCGCGGGAGCACTCCAACTCTATCAGCGAGCGATCGAACTGGATCCAAACCTTGCGGTAGTGTACGGGCGCATGGGCGCAGCTTATCTTTTCCTTGGTAACACGGATTTGTCAGCTGCGTCGTACGCGCGTGCGTACCAACTTCGCGACAAGTTGAGCGAGAAAGACCGGTTGAATAGCGAAATCGCCTATTACGGCAGGGTGACCGGCGACTGGGAGAAAGAATATTCTTCCGTGCTTCGTTTGCTAGAAATATTTCCTCGGGATGTCTTCGCGCATGCCAACCTCAGGGCTGCATTTGTGTATCTCGGCCAGCCCGACCGCGCCGCTGACGAAGCGGCTGAAACTGCACGGTTGCAGCCAAGCTCATATTATTTTGGTAGCGCGATACAGTCCATCAGGTTCGCAAGCAGATTCAATGAGGCAAAGTCATGGCTTGCGAAAGCGGACGCCCTTAAGCTCGACAGTTCACTCATCCGGCGGGAGCGACTCATTGTGGCGTTCGCTACAGGCGACCGGGAGACCGTCGAAAAGATCCTCAAGGAAGAGGAACAAGGCAAATACCGAGAAGACTTCCTGCATGAACATTCCTTGATCGAGATTCAGCAGGGTCACTTTCACGCCGCCGAACGACTGCGCCTGCAAGCTTCGGAGCGAAGCTCGAATGGTAGCAATGCTGATTGGTGGGTGGTCCTATCGGCCTTGGAGAATGCCGAAGCCGGAAAGGACGCGCAAGCTCGACGCTATGAAAGCGAGGCAGCCCGAAGCAAGCTAGACCGTTATAACAAGATTGCCCTGGCGCTGGCGCTCGCGAGGTCAGGACGAACGGAGGAAGCCGGAAAACTCGCAGACCAGATCAGTGCGGAAAGGCCCCAGGACACGCAGGTGCAGCATTATTTCATTCCCACCATCCGGGCCGCGATAAAATTGCAGCAACACGATCCGGCAGCAGCCATGGATCTGCTCCGCGGCACTGCCAAATACGATCTGGCGTTTACGGCTTCGTTCGAGGCTCTCTACCCCGCTTACATCCGCGGACTCGCATACCTTGCACTCGGCGATGGCCGATCGGCCGCGCCTCAGTTCCAAAAGCTGATCGACAATCCCGGTTTTACCGTGAGACACGTCACGGGACCATTGGCGTGGCTCCAGCTTGGCCGCGCGCAGAGACTCATAGGCGATGAAGCCGCTGCACGGAAGTCCTACGAGACTTTCTTGGATTTGTGGAAGAACGCCGATCCGGACATTCCCATCTACCAGCAAGCCAAAGCCGAGTACGCCAAGCTCCGAAAATGAATTGCGCAAGCGTGATGACGGTTTGATCCAAAGTGGAACCCCTACTGAAGAGTTTGCGCATCGACCCGCGATATGCCGCGTTCTTGAAGAAGCTCAATCTGCCGATCTGAAATATGTCGCCGTATTTACGATTAATTTGTGGGAATCGGAAGCCCTCAAGTTTCCGAAGCAGTCCTGAAGCGGTTTTTGTTGATTTTGAGGGACCTAATTTTTGATTCCAGAGTTGAGCGCGGAATGCCGAGCTTGGCGGCTGCGCCCGAGGGGCCGAAGATGCGGCCGCCACATTCTTTCAGGGCGGATTCAATCATTTGTTTCTCCTGGGCAGCCAGCTTTTCTGCGAGGTCCAGAGGACTGGCCAGAGTCACGGACAGAGGCGGCCGAGAAATCCAGCTGTCATCGACGGAGAAAGATTCGGATTCGCAGACAATCACAGAGCGCTCGATGACGTTCTGCAATTCACGAATGTTGCCGGGCCACGGGTAGGATTGAAGCAAATCCAGGGTCTTCTTACTAACGCCCTCGAAGTTTTTTCCAGTTTTGCGTGCGAAACGATCGAGGAAGTACTCAACCAGCAGAACGATGTCTTCTTTTCGATCGCGAAGAGCGGGAATTTCAATCGGGAAAACATTGAGACGGTAAAAAAGATCACTTCGAAAAGCGCCCGAGGAGATGGCGGCATTCAGGTCACGATTGGTGGCGGCAATGACGCGAACGTCGGTTTGGATCGATTTGGTTCCGCCGACGCGCTCGAACTCGTGCTCCTGCAGGACACGCAGCAGGGCGACTTGAGTTTCGGCGGGAAGTTCACCGACTTCATCGAGGAAGATGGTGCCGCCAGAGGCCAATTCGAAGCGGCCGAGCCGCCGCTGCATCGCGCCCGTAAAGGCACCTTTCTCATGGCCAAAAAGTTCTGAGGCGATCAGGTCACGAGGGATGGCGGCGCAGTTGACACTCACAAAAGCGCCCGAAGAGCGATGAGAACGCCGATGGATTGCGCGTGCGACAAGCTCCTTGCCTGTGCCGGTTTCGCCGGTGATGAGAACGGTAGAATCGGTAGGAGCGACCTTGGAGACGCGGGAAAGAACCGCTTGCAGGCAGGGAGAGGTTCCTACAATTTCTTCAAACATGGAGGCTTTGTCGATTTCTTCGCGCAGGGCCACGTTTTCCTGTTGGAGGCGCTCTTCGGCGCGTTTGCGATCCTCGATGTCGGTGCCGGCGACATACCATCGAAGAACGTGTCCGTGCTCATCCCGAAGGGCGTTATAGCGGAAAAGAAACCAGATATACTTGCCGTCGTTTCTCAGCAAGCGCGCCTCAGTTTCGTGCTGGGAGCCACAAGAAAGTGCGGCTTTGAGCTCGGCTAACACACGTTCCCTGTCGTCCGGATGAAAAAGGGAAATCGGCAGCTCGTCAACTTGCCATTCTGACAATGGACGGTGATTCCAGTCCTCCAAGGTGTCGCCATGGAATTTGTGCGCGACCTCGTTGGTAAAAACGAGGCTGGCATCGGCGGTCAAGACATGGACATGCTGCGGTGTGAGATCCAACATCTGACGGAGCTCAATTTCCTGCTCGTGGATTTTGTCTTCGGCGAGCTTGCGCTCCGTGATGTCCTCACAAGCGATCAAGACGACCGGCTCGTTTTTCCTGAAGACAGCTCTCGCTGTCTCGCGAACCCAAAGCAGGGATCCGTCCTTGCGGACTTTGCGGAGTTCCCAGCTCATGGACTGGCCGAATTGTTTCAGGCACTGGTCGATGTAACCTCGGGCGGCCTCCTGGTCTGGGTCCGAGAAGACTTTGAGTACGGGCTGACCGACCAAATCTTGGATCCGGTAGCCTAGCTGTTCGGCCCCGTGAGGGTTCACAGCCAGGACGACACCGGCCGCATCCACCATGAAATACATGGTTGGATTGTTTTCAAAGACGTTGCGCCATTGCTCCTCGCTGACGCGCAACGCCTCTTCGGCTTGCTTTCTTTCGTGGATATCGATTTCGTTGCCATACCAGCCGAGAGCCTGTCCACTGCGGTCTAACAAAGGGAAGGCGCGATTGAGGAACCAGCGGTACTCACCGTCAAACCTGCGCATGCGTGATTCGGTATCAAGTGGCTTTTTCTCCGCCACGGCCTTGAACCAGGCGGCGAGGACTCGCTCGATATCGTCGGGATGAAAAGCGGGACGCCAACCAGGGCCCAAAGCTTGCTCCATAGTCATGCCCGTGTATTCCAGCCAGCGTTTACCAATGAAGTCGACAGCGCCGTCGGGCCCCGCAGTCCAGAGAAGTCCCGGAACGGTGTCGATGATCAACCGAATTTTGTTTTCGGCTTCCTTTGTGGCGGTGATGTCCATGACTGCGCCGATAAACTCGAGCTGGCCGGTTGCGTCGTTCGAGGCGTGGGCGACTACGTGTACGTGTTTGATTGCGCCGTCGGGCATCTGGAGACGGTGCTCGATATCGAAGTCCTTGCCATCCTGCAAGGCGCGGTCGAGAGTGGCTTTGACGAGGGGCGCGTCGTCCGGATGAATGCGCTGGAAGACGAGATCCAAGCTCGGCTTGAGGGAGTTGTCGCATTCGAAGATGCGAAATGTCTCCTCGGACCAGATGATCTCGCCGGTGGAAATTTTCCAGCCAAAGCTACCGGTGTGGCTGAGCCGCTGGGCTTCCGCCAGATAACATTCGCGGCGACGGAGTTCCTGGGTCAGGAGTTCTTGTTCGGTGATATCGATGGCGGTGCCGACGATGCTTTTTAATTTTCCCTTGTCAATGATGGGAACGCCGACGCAACGAATGTAGCGAATGTCGCCGGTGGGCCGCACGATGCGTTTCTTTAGGTCGCAGCCTAAACTTTCGGCTACCATTTGTTGTATTTTCTGCGCCATGAACTCGCGGTCTTGCGGATTGACCATGGCGAGATATTGCTCGAGGGATGGCGGACCTATCGCCGGGTCATTGCCGTAGATTTCGAAAAGTTCGCGAGACCAATGTGTGTAAAAGCCGCCTGGGTCAAAGGCCCAGCTTCCCATGTGCGCGAGACGCTGGCCTTCGGCGAGATAGAACTCGTTTCGTCGCAAGTCCTCGATTCTCTGTTCTTGCTCGGTGATATCCATCCAGGCGCCGATGAAGCGCGTGACGATCCCATTCTCGAAAATGGGCCGGCCGAGTTCGCGAACGACACGAATCTGGCCGTCGGATCGGACGATGCGATACCGGTGATCAAAGGGCAGGCTCTTGGAGATGATTTCGTCTACTTCGAGACGAAGAAAGTCGCGATCATCCGGATGCACGTAAGGTAGAAACTCAGCGAGGTCCTTGGGAGGCCCTTTCGCTGGGTCTCGGCCGATGATTTCGAAGGATTCGGGCGACCAATATTCCGGTGTTTCCGAAGCGTAATACACCCAACTTCCGACGCGAGTAAGCCTTTGCGCTTCTGAGAGGAGCGCTTCACTTCGCCGGAGCTCTTCTTGCGTGCGCTTTAGGTCATCGATGTCGTGGAGCGTGCCATACCACTTGACAACGTTTCCTTGCTCGTCGAGAAGAGGAACATTACGGCCGAGGAACCAGCGATATTTTCCGTCAGCATGGCGGCAGCGTTGTTCATTTTCGAGAGGCCGGCGAGCGGCCATGGCGGCACGCCATTTGGTCACGGCGTTATCGAGGTCATCGGGATGGGTGACGGTGGTCCAGCCCCAGTCAAGCCACTGCTCACGCGTAAGGCCAGTGTAGTCCAGCCAGCTTTGACTGACGAAATCGACAGACCCGTCAGGGAGAGCTGTGCCGACAAATGCTGGAATGGTCTCGATGATGGTTCGAAGCTCCGCCTCATTCTTGCGGGATCGATCTTCGGCTTTCTTGCGATCATCGATGTCACAGCCGGTTCCGTACCAGCGGGTGATCTGCGCAGATTCGCCTCTGTGAGGAACCGTCTTGACCGAAAACCAGCGATATTCGCCATCGGCGCGACGGATGCGGACCTCAATTTCTAAAGGATTGCCCGCCGATCGAGCGGCGTTCCATTGCTCCAAGAAGTCAGAAAGGTCGTCGGGGTGGATTACGGTGTGCCAGCCCGAGGCAGTGAGCTGGTCCGGGGGGCAGCCGGTAAATTCGCGCAAGGTTTGATTTACGAACTCAAGGGTGCCGCCCGGGAAGGCGCAGAATACCAATGCGGGAATCGCATCGATCACGGTGCGCAGATCGAGTGGAGTTCCCAAGTGCGTGGAACCGCCAGCCTCCGGTGCCATAGGGCGAATCATACGTTATCAGCCAACGACGCGACAATCCGCGGCGCAGCGATTCGTCTTACCGCGGCTTTGCGCATACTCCGCAAATTCCGTGGTTGCTTGGAGGCGCCAAAGTATCCGCCTAACCCGGGCTGAGCGGGAGCGTATGCTAAAATTGAAGAGGAAGGAGATAGAGAAACGTGTCTAGAAAGAAATCGTGGTGTCTGTGGATGGTCGGAGCGATTCTGTGGTTGATGATCCCGAGCGGGGCTCGTAGCCAATCGGCGGCGGTTTCCGCTAAGGCGTCGGGGACTGAGGCTACCAAGGACCATCAGTTGGTGCTTTACAACACGCACACTGGCGAGCGGATAGATATAGTTTACCGCCGCGGCCAACAATACATTTCGGATGCGCTCGCTAAGCTTGACTATTTTCTTCGCGATCATCGAACGGGGGAAGTGCGGCATTTTGATCCGCGGCTGCACGATATTCTCTCTGACCTGACAGCGTCGGTGGGACAGCCTCGCGGCGAGATCGACATCATTTGTGGTTACCGGACTTCCGCAACCAACGAAACGCTTCGGGCGCACACCAATGGAGTGGCCAAGAATAGTCTGCACATTCAGGCGGAAGCCATTGACCTGCGCATGCCGGGCGTGAATACGCTCGAGCTGCGCAAGGCGGCTCTCGCTTTGCGTCGCGGTGGCGTGGGCTACTATCCGCATTCGGACTTTATTCATGTGGATGTCGGGCGCGTGCGGCAGTGGTGTTTCGAGTGCTCCGCGAATCTGCTCGGCGGCGATTAACCGCAATCAGCAATCAACCGGGATAGGGATAGCCTTTATCGAGCACTTTTTCGAGGGCGGCGTCGTGGCCGTAGATGTCATCGTAAAAGTGAACCAGGCCGTCTTCCGTCACGATCACGGTGGCATAAACGATTAGTACGGGGATTGGATGCGCAAGATTCACTTGCTGCGTCGTGGCGCCATTCATGGTGGCGCGAACGCGCTCCATATCCCATCCGGGATTATTGCGCAGGACCCACACGGCCAAATCGGCAGGACGCTCCAAGCGGATGCAGCCGTGGCTGAAATCGCGGCGGGATTTCGAGAAGAAAACCTGCTCGGGCGTATCGTGGAAATAGATGTCGTAGTTGTTGGGGAAGATGAATTTCACGAGGCCGAGGGAATTCTTGGGGCCGGGCGTCTGGCGGATGAAAAGCCTGCCTGCGCGCAACTGCTCGAACAGGTTGCTCGTGACCGTTCCCGAGGTGATGACGTTCTGGCGGCTGTCGACGACTTCGAAGCCTTTCTTTGCCAGGTAGTCGGGATCTTTCGCAATGTGCGGCAAAAATTCCGCTCTTACAATGGAATAAGGAACGCTCCAATAGGGGCGGAAAATGACGTATTGCATGGTGTCGCTAAAGATTGGGGTGTTGTGGCCGTAGGCTTTGCCCACAACTACGTTCATCTGAAGGGCGATTTTGAAGTTTTCATCATAAGCACGCAGGTGAAACTCCGGAATATTTGCGATGATGGGCGAGTGCTGGTAGGAGAGGGGCAGCCAGCGCCAGCGCTCGAGGGTCAGCTGCATTTGGCGTACGCGCGTGGTGAGTGGGACGTTGAGATCGGCCAAAGTCTGCGCGGTGATTTTTCCATCGGAGGCGCGGCCAAGACGCCGCTGGAAATTCTTTACCGCATCCACCAGCGCGCCTTCGTAGAGCGTGGGGTTGTCCGGTAGAGTTGCGTCGGCGGGGAGGTCGCCTACCAGCCGAAGAAATCGGGTGAGTTGAGGGACGCCTCCGTAAGAACCGCCGGGAGCGATTGTTTTTTCTATCGGTGGAAGCGGGTTTGTGTCGGATTGTTTCGCAAGTTGCTCGTAGGTCTGCAAGGCTTGGATTGTGCGCCTGTAACCCGGGTAGGGGGGTTCGACTTGGGCGAGGACGCCAGAAACGTCGGAGGCGCCGACAACATTGTTTTTCAGGAATTCGGGCAAATCGTATTTTTTTGTTTCGATGTCGAGGCCAAAATCGAAATGCTTCGGATTCACTTTGCCGATGTGGAGATCGGAAATGTATCTCATTACGCTGACGGTGAGTGCGAGGTCGAACCGAATGGCATCGGCTTCGGATGTCTCTTTGGCGGCAGGTTTGAGTTTGGCGATGCGGTCGCTCCAGCGAGGGCCGTCGTAGTCTTCCGCGGACAAACCCCTTTGATCGGCTTGTAAGAGAAGCGCAATAATTTGTTGCGCTTGCGGCGTGGGTTCCATTCCTTGGACCCAGGGCAGGGAATAACCATAGGAGTCGTAAAATTTCTGCACGTGGTTCCGGTAGTCGCTGAAATCGGGCCAGCGCAAGTCCGGGAGATTGGCCGCCTGGACGCCGGCGCGCAACGAGGATTCGCCCTCTGCGGTGAGTTTTTGGGGAGCGGGCGCAGATTGTGCGGAACTCGCCGGTTGTGGGCGTGTTCGTTTCGTTGCGCGAATGCCGACGGCCCACAAAAGTGCGAGGGCGGCGATCAGTAACACTGCGAGCTTGCTCTTGGCTCTCCAAGACACCTTCACAGGAACCCTACGCTTTGCATTAGGTCAACTCCTATCCCTCGGAAAACTACGCTATATGCCAGTATTGTCGCGCGATGGCGGCAAGACTACCCGCACTGCTCCTTCATTGCATATCACGGAGTCGTATCTCATTAGTTCAGATTGATTTTAGTCTGCGATGGGTACGAACTTTCTGAATACAAGCTCTGAATGAGGACAAAAGAAGGCCTGGCATTCGGAAGGACGCACAGAGGATCAGAGTGGGCAGACGAAGACCGCCGCATCGATGGACCGGTAGTGGTAACGAGAAATGAGCTATGGACGGGGCTCAAAACGCCAAGGCCTTGACGATACCGTCAAGCCCATGACGCAGGAATGGACTCGCCAGCTACTTTCTCCTGCGGATTTGGGCCAGAAGCCCTTCTACACAAGGGAGATAAACAAAACGGGATGGAGGACCTCATTGGAGCGCGAGATGCAATTGCTGTGGGGGAGGCGGCGTCATGATCGAGGTGCGGTCGCCTCATAAGCGGCGCAACGGGTACATGCGGCGCTGACTATGCCGCAATTCGGGCGAGCTTGTTGACATTGTAATCGTCAAAGGGATTAAATCTGCGGACTCGCCGCGAGGGAGAAGCACACGCCGTTATGGCTGGAGAACGTAAGCTGGAATGGGGGGCTGTCGTGAGTCGAACCTCGGGGGTGCTGGTCATCCTTGCGGGGATACTCCTTGCTGCCGGACTGTGCAAGGCGAGTGCAGGCCCTGATAACCCCATCCCGAGTATTTTCGAGCCGCACTCAACCCCCGCCGATTCCATTCTTCACCTCTCGAATTTCGTATTGGGCATCACTGGACTGATTTTTGTGGTGGTTTTCAGTCTGTTGACCTATGCCGTCGTCAAATTCCGCAGCAAAGCGGGCGATGCGCAGCGTGAGCCGGCGCAGGTTTATGGAAGCACGCAGATCGAGCTGGCTTGGACGGTAATACCGATTTTAATCGTGGTCGTGCTGTTTCTGGCGACGGCTCGCGTGATTCACGCGATTCAGGACGCTCCGAAACCCGCCGCGGCTCTGGACGTCACGGCGATAGGCCACCAGTTCTGGTGGGAGTTCCGGTATCCGGGGCTCGGGGTTGTGACCGCGAATGAGTTGCATATTCCCGTGAGCGATCCCGCGCATCCTACGCCTACATTTTTGAAGCTGCTGTCCGCCGACACGGATCACAGCTTTTGGGTTCCTCAGCTTGCTGGGAAGACCGACTTGATTCCGAATCGCATCAACGAGACATGGGTGGAGCCGCACCGGACGGGCCTCTTTCTCGGACAGTGCGCGCAGTATTGCGGAACGCAGCACGCAAAGATGCTTTTGCGGGTTTACGTGGAGAGCCCGGAAGAGTTCCAGGCGTGGGTGCAGGCGCAAAAACAGCCCGCGAATCAGGATGAAAAGGAAACTGCGGGTAAACGTATCTTCGAGACAACCTCCTGCGTGAACTGCCACGCAGTCGGCGGCACGAATGCCACGGGACGCTTCGGTCCCGATCTGACGCACCTGATGAGCCGAAGCACCATCGCCGCGGGCGCGGCGGAAAACACAAAGGAAAACCTTCGCTTGTGGATCCAGAACCCGGACGCGATCAAACCGGGCTCACTGATGCCGGCGATGCAGTTGACGGACGCCGATTTGGACGCGCTCGTGCGTTATCTCGAGACGCTTAAGTAACGCAAGAATTTGGGAGAGTAGCTCTTATGGCATCGGATGCGATGGCCTTTCCAGCCGCGGAAGCGGCGGGCCGCCCGTGGGTCGAAACGCTGCATGAGTGGGTGACCACGGTCGATCACAAACGCCTGGGGATTCTTTACATTATGTTCGCGCTGATCTTTCTCGTGATCGGTGGAATCGAAGCGACCATCATGCGCATCCAGCTGATGCGGCCGCACAACGATTTTGTTTCGCCGCAGGTTTTCAATCGCATGTTCACGATGCATGGCACGACCATGATTTTCTTCGTGGCCATGCCCATCCTTTTCGGATTCGCCAATTATCTGGTTCCCTTGATGATCGGCGCGCGGGACATGGCCTTTCCGCGGCTGAACGCGTTCAGCTTCTGGCTTACGGCGCTCGGCGGGTTTCTTCTCTATTTCAGTTTTTTTGGCGGAAGCGGGCTGTACGGTGCGGGGAATGCTCCCGACGTGGGCTGGTGGGCGTACGCGCCTTTGACCTCGCGTGCGTTTTCCCCGGGACACAGTTCCGACTACTGGACCATCGCGGTGCTCGTCTCCGGCTTCGGCAGTATCGGCACCTCGATCAATATCATTGCCACGATCTTTTCCATGAGATGCCCGGGCATGAAGTTGAGCCGCATGCCTTTGGTTGCGTGGCTGAACCTCGTGATGTCGGGCATGGTGCTGATCACGATCACGCCGCTCTCGGCCGCGCAGATCATGCTGCTTGTTGACCGCTATCTCGGTGGCCACTTCTTCGACACGCAGGCGGGCGGCTCCGCGGCCATCTGGATGCATTTTTTCTGGATTTTCGGGCATCCGGAAGTGTATGTGCTGATTATTCCGTGCTTTGCTTTTATGTCCGAAATTATTCCCGTGTTCTCGCGCAAGCCTATCTTCGGTTACCCGGTAATGGTCGGCGCAACAGTGTGCATTGGGTTCGTGAGCATGAGCGTCTGGGCGCACCATATGTTCACCATCGGAATGAACTCCTATACAAACGCCTTCTTTACGATCACATCGATGGTGGTGGGAGTTCCAACCGGAATAAAAATCTTTAACTGGCTCGGCACTATGTGGGGCGGCAAGATCCTGTTCAAGGTGCCGATGCTCTTCTGCATCGGATTTCTGTTCCAGTTCCTGATTGCCGGGCTTACGGGGATCATGATGGCCGTTTCACCGTTCGATTGGCAACTTGGCAATTCCTACTTCGTAGTCGCGCACTTTCACTACGTGATTGTCGGCGGCATCTTATTCGCCGTTTTTGCGGCATTTTATTACTGGTATCCGAAAATCACCGGAAGGATGCTGAACGAAACCCTCGGCAAGTGGCATTTCTGGCTATTCGTGATTGGGTTTCACCTTACGTTTGACTTGATGCATATTCCCGGCATCCTCGGCATGCCGCGCCGCATATACACGTATGAGCCTGGCCGCGGCTGGGATACCTTGAATTTGCTCGTCACAATAGGAACATTTGTTCAGGCCATTGCAATCCTGCTGTTTGTGGCGAACCTCATTTATTCCTATTTCAAGGGGCCGAAAGCCGGGAACGATCCGTGGGATGCCTGGACTCTCGAGTGGTCTGTAAGTTCGCCGCCGCCGGCTTACAACTTCGCTTCCATACCCACGGTCGCCAGCCGCCGCCCGCTGTGGGATCGCAAACATCCCGAAGATCCGGATAGCCGCTATGAGTGAAGAGAGTCATCGATGAGCGCAATCACAACACCGATCACTCAAACGCCCGACGCGTGGAAGCTTCCGTACCGGGGCACAGTTGGAATGGCCTGCCTGATCATTGCGGAGTCGGCGATCTTCACGATTTTCGTGGTGGCGTATCTTTACTACACGGGAAAGAGCCTCAGCGGGCCGACGCCCCGCGAAGTGCTTGTGACACCGATTTTCTACACGATTTGTTTACTCTCGAGCAGCCTAACCATCCACTTTGCCTCCAGGTCTCTGGAACGCGGCAGCCGAGGCGTGTTTCTCGCTCTTTGGTTCATGACGATTGTTCTTGGCGGCCTCTTTTTGTTCGGCACCGGCCAGGAATGGCACCGGCTGATTTACGAACACGGTCTAACCATCTCCACGAATCTTTTTGGGACGACTTACTATTCGCTCGTCGGACTGCACGCCACGCACGTCACAGTGGGGCTGCTCATGCTGGGGATTGTGCTGGTCTTCGGGTTGGCTGGCCGAGTGGGGCGCGAGCAAGCCGCTCGTGTCGAGGTGCTTTCTCTCTACTGGCATTTTGTCGATGCGGTCTGGATCGTCGTTTTCACCGTTGTTTACGTTGTAGGTCGCTGAGGAGAAGGAATGGCAACGCTGCTACGCGGGGAACAACTGGGACAAAAGTCTGGCGCGCCCAACGAAATCGAAATGCCCGCGCGGACCGCCTGGCCGCTGATTCTAGCTTTTGGATTTACGCTCCTCTTCGCAGGACTGCTGACCAGCGTTTCGGTAAGCGTGCTCGGCGCAGTGCTAGCGATCGTCGGTTGCGTTGGCTGGTTCCGCGAAGTCCTTCCACACGAGCACGAAGAATTTGTGCCTGTGGTTCCTGAGGATCTTTCTGTAACTACAGAGCGCCGCGTCGTCGAAAGGCTTCCCGTCGCACCCGAGCAAGTGCGTGCGTGGCTTCCCATCGAAACCTATCCGATATCGGCAGGCGTGAAAGGTGGTTTGGCGGGTAGCGTGGCGATGGCGGTGTTGGCTTGCACCTACGGTCTGTTGAAGACCGGAAGCATCTGGTATCCCATCAATTTGCTTGCCGCGGTTGTCTATGCCCCGTCGGAGGTGCCTTCGGCCGCGCAATTCAATGCCTTTCACGGAGGCATCTTTTTCCTAGCAGTGGTCTTGCATCTTGTCAGCTCGACACTCGTGGGTCTGCTCTATGGTGCGATGCTTCCCATGTTTCCGCGTCACCCCATCGTCCTGGGCGGCTTGATCGCGCCGGCGCTTTGGTCGGGGATGCTGTACTCCTCTATGGATCTTCTCAATCCCGTGCTCGCGAGCCATATCGATTGGGTCTGGTTCATGGCGTCGCAAGTTGCCTTCGGCGTTGTCGCGGGCCTTGTGGTCATGCGCCAGGAGCGAGTGCCGACGCGGCAGAACATGCCGTTCGCCATTCGCGCGGGAATTGAAGCTCCCGGAATGATGTCAACGCGCGGAGACGGAGAGAAGCGGCCGTGATTCAATTTCGGCATCTCTGTGCAACCGCGGGTCTGGGCCTGATGCTGCTCTCAGGTTGCGATTCAGCACCGCATGGCCAGCCGCTCAAAGGATCGGAAACTCCCGCGCCGAATGAGATTTTGGATTTTGAGACATTGTTTGCCGAAAACTGCTCGGGTTGCCACGGCGCGGAAGGCCGGGGAGGTGCAGCCATCGCACTTGCCAATCCGGTTTATTTGGCCATAGCGGACGACGCGGCGATCCGGAAAGTTATCAACAGTGGAGTACGCGGAACCGCCATGGCGGCTTTCGCCGAAAGCTCGGGCGGGATGCTGACGGACAAGCAGATCGACGTCATCACCTCACAAATCCGCGCAAGATGGAGCCGGCCAGGCTTCCTTAACGCTGCCAGCCCGCCTTCTTACGCGTCGAAGGGCGCGGGCAATGCGGCCCAAGGCGAAGCTGTTTACAAGACGTACTGTGAATCCTGCCACGGCGCCGACGGTCGCGGCGGACCAAAAGGCAGCGCCATCACCGACGATTCTTTTCTCGCGCTCGTTAGCGATCAGGGGCTGCGCACACTGGTGATCGCGGGGCGCCCCGAATTGGGCGCGCCCGACTGGCGTGGAAACGTGCCCGGCAAGCCGATGTCGGATCAGGAAGTCACTGACGTTGTGGCTTGGCTCATTTCGCGCCGGGCTCAGAACCCGGGACAGCCCTATTCCGTTTCAAATTCCGCCCAGCATCCCTAGGAGCTCCATGATGTCGAACGACACTACCCTATCTCGCCGCGGTCTCTTGATGAAACTGGGAATATTATTTAACGGGCTCGTCGCGGCCGCGATTGCCGTGCCAATCGTGCGATTTCTACTCGCTTCGATTATGCGCGGGCGCGCTGGGTCATATCTCGCTTGGGTACCGCTCGGCTCCGTCAGCGAATTTCCCGAGGGCGAAACGCGGCTAGCCACTTTCCGCAATCCCAATGTAATGCCGACGGACGGCAAGACAGTGGATACGGCGTGCTGGGTGCGGCGCGTTGGAGGCGATCAATTTCAAGTTTTCGCGGTGAACTGCGCGCATCTTGGCTGCCCGGTGCGCTGGTTTCCCCAATCGGGCCTCTTCATGTGCCCGTGCCATGGCGGAGCGTATTACCGCGACGGCTCGCGCGCTTCCGGTCCGCCGGAGCGCGGGTTGTTTGAGTATCCGTATAAAGTGCAAGACGGCTTGATCACGATTCAGGCCGGCGAACTGCCTACGCCGGGAGCCAGCGCAGCTCTCTTAGAGAAAAAACCGCCATGCGCTTGATCTCCCAAATCGGAGATTGGTTCGACCGGCGCTTGCAGCTTGCAGCGCCGATTCGGGAAGCGGCGGAGCATCCGGTGCCGCGGAATACGGCTAGCTGGTGGTACGTATTTGGCAGCGCCGCGCTCACTGTCTTCATTCTGCAAATCGTCACCGGAATTCTGCTCGCGCTCATCTATGTGCCTTCGGCCTCGGAAGCGTGGAGCAGCTTGCAAGCTCTGAACCATGACGTGCCTCTCGGCTGGTTTGTCCGCGCGCTGCACGGGTGGGGATCGAACTTCATGATAGCGATCGTCCTCATTCACATGGTGCAGGTTTTCCTTTTCGGGGCTTACAAATTTCCTCGCGAGCTCACCTGGATTGTGGGCGTTTTTCTTTTATTGATGACCCTTGGCATGGCGTTTAGCGGGCAGGTCCTGCGCTTTGACCAGGACGCCTATTGGGGATTGGGGATCGGCGCGTCCATTGCCAGTCGCGTGCCGATCGTCGGACCGGCCACGGTGAAACTGATGCTTGGCGGGCCTATCATCGCGGGCGCTACTCTATCTCGATTTTTCGCGCTGCATGTTTTCGTGATTCCGGGGCTGCTGATTGGCTTCGTCTGCTTGCATGTTTTGATGGTGCTGAAGCTGGGGATCAACGAATGGCCGATGCCCGGGCGTCTCGTGAAAAAAGCCACCTACGAGACTGAGTATCACGAGTTGACGAAGAGGGATGGAGCGCCGTTTGTCCCTTACGCAGTTTGGAAGGATCTCTTCTTCGCCGCGTTTATTCTGCTCGCCGTCGCCGCGTGCGCTGTGTACTTCGGTCCATTCGGTCCGACGGGGAGGCCGGACCCGACCATCATTCAGACGTCACCGAAGCCGGATTACTTTTTCCTTTGGCTCTACGCGTTGCTTTCGCTCTTGCCGCCTTCGATGGAAACGCCGGCGCTTCTGATCGGCCCTGTAGTCGTCATCCTCGTGCTGCTGTTTCTTCCTTTTCTTTCCGGAGAAGGAGAAAAGAGCTGGCGACGGCGCCCCATCGCGGTTCTAACGATCTTGTTGGTTGCGATTTCGCTTGGAACGCTTACGCATCTTTCCGGATACACACCCTGGAGCCCGCACATGAACGCATGGAGCGGAGATCCTGTGCCGGATCGATTCCTGCGCGGCACCACAGCGCTTCAGCGGAGAGGCGCGCTCGTCTTTCAGGGCAAGCAGTGCCGCAACTGCCATTCTCTTGGGGAATCCGGAGGGCAGAGAGGTCCGGCGCTGGACAGTGTCGCCGTGCGGCTCACGCAGGACCAGCTCATCCGTCAGGTGATTCAAGGCGGCGGCAACATGCCCGCGTATGGCAAGAACTTGAGTCCGGCGGAGACCACGGCTCTCGTCGCATTTCTTGAAACGTTGCATCCGGCGAACCAAGCTCCCGCGCGCGATGCTTCGCGCGATGCGGCCGCCGCCGCAAGTACGGAGAGTCGCGTCCCCTCACAGCCATAAATGTACATGTCACTTTCTTTCCAAGCCGCCCTCGAACCGTGGATGCTTGCAGTGCCGCTTGACCTGACTTTGATTCTTGCCGCGTTCCTGTACGTGCGCGGCTGGATTCATCTTCGTCATTCTGGCGTGAGTATCATTCCCGCATGGCGCGTTGGGAGTTTCCTTCTTGGCCTGTTCTTGATTTGGCTGGCACTCGGGTCGCGGCTCTCCGCCTTTGACGAACAATTGCTGACGGTTCACATGGTCCAGCATCTGCTGCTTATGACGTTCGCGCCTCTCTTGATCTTGCTCGGAGCGCCCGTCATGCCTCTTTTGCACGGGTTGCCTCGGCGTTTCGTGCAAACGTCGGTCGCTCCGGCGTTTCGCTATCCCCCGCTGCAGCGCTTCGGGCGCATGCTTTCGCAGCCGGCGTTTTGTTGGCTCGCGGCCACTGCGGCGCTGGTCGGCTGGCATGTTCCCTCGGCGTTTACTCTCGCCTTGCAATCGGAAGTGTGGCATGTCGTCGAGCACGCGAGTTTTCTTGCTGGCGGGCTCCTCTTCTGGTGGCCGGTCATTCAGCCGTGGCCAAGCGTCCCGCACTGGCCGCGCTGGTCGATGCTGCTTTACCTTTTTGTCGCCACGTTTCCGTGTGACATTCTCTCCGCTTATCTCACCTTCTGCGATCGAGTCGTTTACCCGGTTTACCTCAACACGCCGCGGCCGTTTGGCATTTCTGCGCTTTCAGATCAAGAGTGCGCCGGCGCCTTGATGTGGACTTGCGTCACTATCGTCTACCTGCTGCCGGCTGTCGTTCTCACGACGCAGCTGCTGACAGCGCGCACCGTTACGATTGAGGATGCGACGCCAGCAGGTTTGCGGGACATCGTGGCTACCCCAAGAGACGCGCGTGGCGCGGAGACCGTCTGAAAAGGGCAGGCGAGAGAATTCTCAGGCCCGCGTCGCGAAATTAAGCCTTGCCCGCGCGCTGGACCTCACAGCAGAAAACCTGTCGAAGTACCTCATCACTCCATGAAAATTGCCGGTTCCGGGCCGCGCTGATCTGAGAAACGGGGAACCACAACCTCCAGGGCCCAACGAAACGCGAGAGGTCCGGTTCGAAGAGGCCGTTGGCTCGAGTAGAGGTGCTTGTGCAATAAGGGACAGTTAACACATCCCTCCCCTCTTAGAATCTTACAAGCAAGAGTTACGTGCAGTGCGATGGCCTCCGGAGCCGGGAACGATACGCTTTTGTGAATCAATTCTCGCGCACATACAAACTTCGGAGGGATCGAGTAAGAAAGGTTCAGCGGAGGTTCAAGGACATGAACATTTTCAGACGTGCCCTGGGGTTCTTAAAGCCTCCATCGGGCAAAAGGAGGCTAGTCTCCCTGATGTCGTTGGGGGTATTGCTTGCGAGTGGGTCTCAGAACCTGGCAGCCTTTCAAGACTCGCAGGAACCGCCGCAGGCGCAGATCCAATCGGAGGATTCACAGGCTCCCCAACACACGCCACAGACTCCTGAGCAGATACAGCAACTGGTGGCGCCGATTGCGTTGTATCCAGATTCGCTCGTGGCGCAGATTTTGGCTGCATCCACGTTTCCCGAGCAGATTGTCGAGGCCGACCGGTGGGTGCAAGCGCATCGCGAATTGAAGGGCGAAGCCCTGGGGCAAGAAGTGGATCAACAGCCGTGGGACGCGAGTGTGAAGGCGCTGGCGGCATTTCCTTCGGTTTTAGGAAATATGGACAAGAACCTGTCATGGACCTCATCGCTGGGCGATGCCTACTACAACCAGCAGCAGGATGTGATGGATGCGGTGCAGGTGATGCGACGACGGGCGCAAGAAGCGGGCAATCTCAAGAGTACCCCGCAGCAAACCGTAACCGCGCAAGACTCCACGGTTGAGATTCAGCCTGCAGAACCGGATGTCGTGTATGTCCCCGCGTATGATCCCTGGCAGGTTTATGGAGGTCCGATAGGGCCTTGGCCGGGTTGGTACCAATATCCCGGAATTTGGTATGGCGGCCCGTATCTTTCCTTTGGACTTGGATTCGGAGTCGGTTTTTATGGCGGATATGGCTGGGGCTGGAACAACTGGGGATTTAATTGGCGTGGCGGATACGCGATGTATAACCGCGGCCGGTACTACTCCCGGAGCAATACGTTTTACAACCGCAACAATTTCTACGGAGGCGGGGCGCGCGGCGGAGTGAACGGGGCGCGAGGAGGAGCTAACGCAGGGCGCGGTGGAAATCGGGCCAGCGCGAACGCGGGGAATAGGACTTCCAACGCCGGTCGGGGTGCCGCGAACAGCCGTTCCGGCGCGACATCCAGGGCTTTCAACGGAAACAGCCAGGCGGCACGAGGTTACGCGGTTCCCCGGGGTCAGACCGGGACGCGCTCGAGCGCCTTCAGCGGCTACAACCGAGGTGGACAGACAAGGAGCTATTCGTCGCGCGGAAGCGCCAGCGCGGGCGGCGGTGCAGCGCGTGGCGGCGGGGGATCTCGCGGCGGCGGTGGCGGCAGGCCACATTAGGCGCAGGTCAGTTGTATGGAAGGATCGTTGTGTTCCCGGCAGGCCTCAAATTTGAGAATTGGAGAAAAGCGACATGCAGCGGACAAAGGCAAAATCCGGCAAATTGCAGTGGGCTGATCTTCTGAAACTGGCAGCAATCGGCATCCTTCTGACGGCATGTTTTCCCGCCCGGTCCCAAGCGCAGCAGCTCGGCCAGAAGAAATTTTCATCGGCGGAAAGCGCCAGCAACGCGCTCTTCACGGCGGTGAGCAGCGGCGACGAAAAAGCGATGCTCGAGGTCCTCGGACCAGACGGAAAGCAGATCGTCTCTTCCGGAGACGACGCCGAAGACGTCGAGGCCCGCGCAAATTTTGCACGGAAATATGGAGAAATGCACCGTCTTGTGAAAGAACCGGATGGAACGACTTCACTCTATATCGGAGCCGAGAATTGGCCCACGCCGATACCGCTGGTGAACCGGGATCATGCGTGGTTCTTCGATACCGACGCCGGCAAGCGGGAAATATTGTTCCGGCGAATTGGCGAGAACGAAATATCGACGATCCGTGTGTGCGAGGAACTCGCGGCGGCGGAGAAGGAATATCACTCGGCGAAGAACAACGAATACGCAGTGAAAATCTACAGCGATGAGGGCCAGCACAATGGGCTTTATTGGAAAGCTGCGGATGGCGAAGAGCAGAGCCCCATCGGCCCGCTGCTGGCATCGGCGGTTTTCGACGGCGATGGCAGCAGGCGTGAGGGCGTAACGACCCCTTTTCGTGGCTACTATTTCCGTGTCCTGACGCGTCAGGGCAAAAATGGTCCTGGCGGCGCGAGAGAATACATTGCGGCCGGCAAAATGACGGAGGGATTCGCGTTCGTGGCTTATCCGGCGGAGTACGGGTCATCCGGCGTGATGACTTTTATCGTGGGCGAGGATGGCGAGGTCTATCAGAGAGATCTCGGCAAGAAGACCGAAGTGCTCGCGAAAGCCATGAAGGAATACAACCCCAATTCGACTTGGCAAAAGGCTGAGGAGCGGCAAGAAGAGATCTCCGCTGGCGAGCCGGGAAGCAACTGAGAGAGTCGTGGCGGGTGGCCGCCGCTATCGCAGCGAGACGATTTTGACTTTGTTTTTTCCGGGGTTGGTGGGCCACTCCGGGTCCTTTTCCGACGATCAGGGCTATTAGACGGGACAGACGGGACGTAATCTGTCTCACCAAACTCGCAAATTCCCGCCAACTCCTTCCATCCGCTAGACTTCCAGTTGTCTCATTCGAATGATACCATTCTATAATAGTCCTTGACAGTAATCGAAATCCGTGCTACCATTCTATATGCTTTCCTCGACACTCGCCTTCCCGCCCGCGCTCGCTGCAGCGGCCTTCCCCCGCAAAATCACGCGACCGATAATATCCTCCGCAACCTCCCTGGAATCAACACTTCTGCAACTGTTCATTCCACTCCACTTAAACTCCCCTGGAATCAACACTTACACAAAACCCGGGGGGAGGGCCCCCATTATCGTTAACCAGGTTACGGTTAACCAGACGCTCGACGAAGGGCGACCTCGATTCCGTCGGTCGTCTCTACCTGAGCGCCCTCCTGCGCGGAGAGCGGGACGCGACGCAGGTTCGCTCGAATGCCCGCAGAGAACTCCGGCATGCTGATGGGCATCGACCTTTTTTTGATAGAGGCAAACAATCACGGAACTCAGGCGCTCTGGACTTGAGGCACTGCGACTCGCTGGACGTTCCAAATCTTGTTGCAGTACTCTTCGACGGAACGGTCGGAGGAAAAGTATCCCGTGCGCGCTGCGTTGAGGATGGACATCCTGGCCCAAGCAGCCTGATCTTTGTAGGCTTCGCCCACGCGATCCTGACACTGAATGTAAGACTCATAGTCGGCGAACAGAAGATAGGAGTCCTGATACAAAAGCGAATCGAGCAACGGACGGAAAAGGTCGCGATCCCCCCGCGAGAACTGGCCGGAATAGAGCGCATCGATCACGCCGCGCAGAGCGGGGATCGATTCATAGAGATGGCGCGGATTATAACCCGAGGCCCAGGTGGTGTGAACCTGATCCACGGTAAGGCCGAAAAGGAAGAAATTTTCGTGGCCGACGGCTTCGCGTATTTCCACGTTGGCACCGTCGAGCGTGCCGATAGTCAGCGCGCCGTTCATCGCGAACTTCATATTTCCTGTTCCAGACGCTTCCTTGCCGGCAGTGGAGATTTGTTCGCTGAGGTCGACACCGGGGTAGACCAATTGGCCAAAGGTCACGTCGTATCCAGGGAGAAAGACGACCTTGAGGCGGTCTCTCACCTCGGGATCGTAATTGATTACCTCGGCCACGGAATTGATGAGTTTGATGATGAGCTTAGCCATGTGATAGCCAGGAGCGGCCTTGCCGCCGAAGATGAATGTGCGGGGCGTGATTTCGAGGCTGGGATTGTTCTTGAGGCGCTGGTAGAGAGTGAGGATGTGAAGCACGTTGAGGTGCTGGCGTTTGTACTCGTGGATGCGCTTCACCTGAGCATCGAACATGGAATCGGGATCAACGGCAATGCCAGTCTCTTTGAGAATGAACTTGGACAAGCGGGCTTTCACCGCGCGCTGGCCCTTCTTCCAATCGCTAACAAACGCAGCATCGTTTGTGTAAGCCTCCAAGCGCTTCAGCTCTTGCAAGTGACCGATCCAGCTGTCGCCTATCTTGCTGGTCATGAGTTCTGATTGCTCGGGATTGCTGACGGCAATCCAGCGGCGCGGCGTGACGCCGTTCGTCACGTTGATTATTTTATCCGGCCAGAGCTCGTCGAAATCACGGAACAATTCGGTTTTCAGCAGTTGGGTGTGGATTTCCGCGACACCATTGATCTTATGGCTGCCCACGCAAGCGAGATGCGCCATGCGGATGTACTTCTCGCCGGATTCGTCAATGAGGGACATGCGGGCGACCCTGGCTTCGTCATTCGGGAAGCGCTGCCGCACTTCCGCTAGAAAGCGCGCATTGATCTCATAGATGATTTCGAGATGCCGGGGCAGAAGCGAAGCGAACAAGGGAAGCGGCCATCGCTCCAACGCTTCCGGCAGGAGCGTGTGATTTGTGAAGTTAAAGGTCTGCGATGTGATGCTCCAGGCCTGCTCCCAGCTCATCCCGTAATCGTCGAGGAACAGGCGCATCAGCTCGGCAACCCCGATGGAGGGGTGCGTATCATTGAGCTGAATGGCCCATAGTTCGTGAAAGTCTTCCAGCTTTTGTCCTCGGAATAAATGTCTTCGGATCATGTCCTGAAGCGAGCAAGAGGTGAAGAAATATTGCTGCTGAAGGCGAAGTTCCTTGCCGCGGAAATCCTCGTCATTGGGATATAGGACTTTGGTGATGTTTTCGGCGAACACCTTTTCCGCGACTGCTCCGCCATAGTCGCCGCTATTGAATCGGTCAAAATAGAAGGATTCGCGGGCTTCGGAACGCCACAAGCGCAGAATGTTAGCGATGCCGGAGCGATAACCCACGATGGGCGTATCAAAAGGTACGCCCTTCACCAGCGTTTGCGGAATCCAGCGAACGCGGAAGCGTCCTTCGGCATCGGTCCAGTGTTCGGTCCTGCCATAAAAACCTACTTCAGCGGCGAGCCGCGTCCGGCGTATTTCCCAGGGATTTCCGTTGCGTAACCAATGATCCGTATATTCGACCTGCCAGCCGTCCTGGATTTTCTGGTCGAAGATTCCGTATTCATAGCGGATGCCATAGCCAATCGAGGGAATGCGCAATGTCGCCAGGGAATCGAGGTAACAGGCGGCTAGGCGTCCCAAGCCGCCATTGCCAAGGCCCGGTTCGGCTTCTTGTTCGATGAGCGACTCTACGTCGAGGCCCAGGTCCTTGATGGCCTGGCGGAACGGTGCATCTAGCCCGAGATTCAGCAGATTGCAGGCCAATTGTGGCCCCATCAGGAATTCTGCAGAGAAGTAGCTGACGGCACGAACGGCGCTTTCCTTGTAGCTGTGAATTGTGTGCATGAAACGTGCAAGGATGCGATCGCGGACCGTGAAGGCAAGGGCCATGTAGTAGTCGATGTTGCCGGCGTGTTCGGCAGCCCTGCCTACGACGTAGAACAGATTATCGAGGATCGCGCGTTTCAGAGTTTCAACACTTGAACCGGTACGGGCATCATCAATTTGTTCGGAGGGATTCTGCGTAAGTCGGTCTGGCATAGTGTTCCTCGATTACCGGCGGAAAGCCACGAATTGCCGCCATTTCAAGCTGTGCCGGATACTCTTCTCTCAGCATGAAGACTGCCAATGCGGAAAGAAAGGCAGCAGGCATGTCGATTGCACGAGCGATACGAACACGTGACCTTTCCGTTTGCATTCTCCAAGGAAGAGGGTCACCTATCATGATACTCGGACAATCGTTGGCCGCTTCATTTCTGGACTGTGAATTCTGGGCGAAAGTCCTCACTTGGATTGTGCAGAGACTGGATTTCCGGGCTAATCGAACCAACTGTCTTGATTGCAGAGCTAGAGACTCCCGTATCCACAGCTACCTTCAAATCCGCAACGCCACTCCAGGCAAGAGCGACCTGCGCAAAGTGTTCCTTTCTGCACAGAAGCACCTTCCTCGGATACCGGATAATACAGTTTGGACTTCCCACTCTTGATCTGTGGCAGGGGGACCATAAACGCACTCTGCGGAAGAGAGCGTGCGCACCCGGTTTGTTCCGCATGACAAATAATAAGGGCAACTTCGACCCGCTAACTCGCACAGAGTCCGTCATCCTTCTTCGGCTCTAATCCCGGGGCCGTCTCAGGGAAATCCTCCGCCGGTCGAAAAATGCTGTGCAGAGGAAACGAGGTGGAAAATGGCGGGACAAGAGGTCATCGAAAAGCCTCAAGGGCCAGCGAAACCGGATCAACCTCAGCCTGCGGCTGTGGCGGCGCAGGCCTCACCACTAAATCCGAAACCTCCGCCTGTGGCAGCGATTTCGCCAAAACCCAACGCTCAACCCACCGCCTCGCCAGGAAACGTGCCTGGAGTACTCGAGCAGTTAAAGAAAGAACGGGAACGAGCCCAGAAAGAACTCCAAAGTTTTGATGCGGCGATTGCGGCCTTGGGAAGCCTCGGCTCAAATGGCCAGCCACCTCCAGCAAACCCGCAATCTGCTTCCGCGGCAGTGCAGCCACCTCAACTCAATCCGCAACCTCCACCTGCGGCGGCGCAGACGCTCCAAGCAAATCTTCAATCTGCGGCGGCGAAGACTCCTCAACCAAGCCCCCAACCAGCGCCAGCAGTGGAGAAGAAACCCCGCTCGATGGCCCGTCGCCTCGTTGTTCCGTCGATTGTCATTCTGGTTCTCGCTGTCGTCGGATTCGGCGTTTGGAAAGTTTTCTTCTCCACGCCGCCGATACCAGAAAGCATTGTGCCGCTTAGTGGCCGAATCGAAGGTGACGACTCGGCAGTCTCCCCCAAGACGAGCGGCTGTATTCTCGAAATCCGAGTGCGCGAGGGAGACGCTGTAACCACTGGAGAAATTATTGCGGTCCTTGACGACGAGCAATTGAGGGCACGCGTGCAGCAAGCGCAAGCGGAACTCCGGCAGGCGGAAGCCAAGGCCGCGTCCGCGCGTGACCAGATTTCGGTTCTAGAGGAACAGCTGCGCGAGGAAGAGGCGAACGTTGCCCAGCAAGAAGCCGCCCACGACATTGCCCAGTTCGATAGAGAGGCCTACACGCGGCTGGCGAAATCGGGAGCCGTATCCGAGCGCCAAGGAAAACAGGCGGAGTCAACAGCGGACCAACAGGCGGCCGCTGTGGCCGGCGCCAAGCGCCGCGTAGCCGGAGTGAATATGCAGCTTGCGCAGCAGCAGGCAGCGATTGCCGACGCAATGGCGAGCGTTAGTCAGGCCCAGGCGCAGCTCACTGAAGCGCGGGAAAATCGCCAGGATCTGACCGTGAAAGCGCCCTTTGATGGCACCGTGGTAACGCGCGTGGCAGAGCCGGGGGAAGTAATCACCGCCGGAACACCAGTCATCACTCTATTGGATCTTAGCAAGGTGTACCTGCGAGGTTTTGTTCCCGAGGGACAGATTGGCAAGGTGAAGGTGGGCCAAGCTGCGCATATCTACCTCGATTCGAATCACAAGCAGCCGGTCGACGCATACGTCTCGCGCATCGACCCGGAAGCGACGTTCACTCCCGAGAACACCTATTTCCGTGACGACCGGGTGAAACAGGTCGTGGGGTTAAAGCTCCAACTGAAAGGAGCATTGGGATACGCCAAACCGGGCATGCCGGCTGACGGAGAAATCCTGGTTGTGGGCGATAGCTGGCCTAAAGAAACGCGCAAATGACAACGGCGATTTCCACTTCGCCAACATTTGAGAAACGTTCCGATGAATCGGAGGCGAAGGCAATTCGAATCAGTGGCCTCTGGAAGCATTACGGCAAACTTGAAGCTGTTCGCGGAATCAGTTTTGAAGTTGGCGAAGGCGAGATCTTCGGCTTGATTGGCCCCGATGGTGCGGGAAAAACTTCGACGTTTCAGATCCTCGCGGGAGTCATGGAAGCGAGCGCCGGATCCGCTCAGATTTTTGGCCGGCCGGCGCGCGAGGCGCGATCCCAGACTGGCTATCTGACTCAAGCATTCAGTTTGTACCTCGATCTTACGGTTTTGGAAAACATCCGGTACGTCGGCGATCTGCGCCGCGTTGCATCCGATGACATCCTGAAGCGGGGCCACCAGTATTTGCAGATGTTCGACATGGATCGATTTTCCAGCCGCCTGGCGGGACAGTTAAGCGGCGGAATGAAGCAGAAGCTTTCACTGGCTTGCGCCTTGGTGCCTCAACCTCGCGTGCTTGTGCTCGATGAGCCGACGACCGGTGTCGACCCAGTCTCCCGGCGAGAGTTTTGGGACGCCCTGGCGCATTTGTCTGCCAATGGCCTATCGATCCTGATCTCGACGCCTTACCTGGATGAGGCCGAAAGGTGCAATCGCGTCGCGCTCATTCACAAAGGCGAGATTCGCCACATCGGCACCCCCGCTGAGTTGCGGGAAAGTCTGGACGCCAAACGGCTAGAAGTCCGCGTGGACAACTTGAGCGAAGCTGAACGCGTGCTATCAGAGGTGTCCGGTCCACAGAAAGACATCATCGATGTGGAGCGTTTTGGGGACCGTCTTGATGTCCTCGCGCATGACCAGGAGAAAGCGCGCCAAATCGTTGAAAATCTCACCAGCAAAGCCCACTTACACGTAACCGACGTCCGCGTCGACGAGCCGACTCTCGAGAACGTGTTCGTTGCCAGTTTGCGAGCGCTTGGCGAAGACTCGAAGGATCCACCGTTTCCCGGACACCACGACCACTCAAACTTGCGCGGCCAGGTCGCGATCGGAGCCGACAATCTTACGAAACAGTTCGGAGCCTTCACTGCGGTAAAGAATGTGAGCCTTGAAATCCTCTACGGGGAAATCTACGGCCTTCTGGGCGCAAACGGCGCCGGCAAGACAACCACGATCCGGATGCTTTGCGGCCTGCTTGCGGCCACCAGCGGAAACATGCGCCTTGCAGGCGAGCAAGGCAACCTTCGCTCGGAAAGCATCCGCCAGCAGATCGGTTATATGTCGCAAAAGTTCTCGCTCTACGACGATATGACCATCCGAGAAAATCTCAGCTTCTTCGCCGGCGTCTATGGTGTGCCGGAGAGCGAGCGCGAAGAGAAAATCCGCTGGGTGGTGTCTTTCTCGGGGCTCGAAGGGAAGGAAGATCAGATCACCGGCAGTCTGCCCGGCGGCTGGAAGCAGCGCGTCGCCTTTGGCGCCGCAATCATGCACGAACCGAGCGTGCTCTTCCTCGATGAGCCGACCTCCGGGGTTGACCCGCTTGCTCGGCGGGCTTTCTGGGTGATGATTAACCGCTTGGCAGATGCGGGCACGGCGATTCTTGTCACTACGCACTACCTCGAAGAATCGGAACAATGTAACCGCCTGGGTTTCATGGCTGCCGGAGAACTTGTGGCGCAAGGAACTCCGAGCGGTATCAAGAGCGAGCAAACCGGCCATTTACTTGAATTCATAGTTGACCAACCGCAGCGCGCCGCCGACGTGCTCAAGAGCGACACCGAACGTTGGCGAGTCTCCCTATTCGGCAATCGGCTCCATGTCGTCACCGATGAAGATGCCGAGGCAGGTGAGCGAACGACCAGGGAGAAGATCGAGAGCAATGGAATCCGGGTGATCGGCTTACGGGAACAACCGTTTTCCCTCGAAGACGTATTCATCAACGTGATCGAAAAAGCGCGCCAGCAGGGAAAGGTCGGAGCGGAAGAGTAAGGAGCGTATTCGATGCGACGCGTAATTGCGCAAGCCCGCAAAGAGCTGACTCAGATCCGCCGTGACTGGCGGACGCTGGCGTTGGCTTTGGTGCTTCCGCTGGTTTTGTTACTCCTGATGAGCGTCGCTCTCTCTTTGACCGTAAACAATCTTCCCGTCATCGTGCAGGACTTTGATGATTCTCCCGCCTCGCGCGATTTTGTGGACGCCATTCGTGCTTCCATTACGCTTCATGTCGTGCCCTGGCCGATAGATCGGCAACCGGAACAGGCTCTGAGCTCAAACACCGCCCGGGCTGCCCTGATCATTCCAGTTCATTTCGGAAGGGACATGGCGCGAGGATCGAATTCTCCCGTTCAATTGCTGGTGGACGCCTCTGACGCCAATACTGCGAAACTTACCGCTGGCTACGCCAGCGAGATTACTCGTGCCTACAATCAACGTTTCGCTGGCGCCCAAAGCGTCGCTCTCGTCCGCACCGCGATCCGCCTCTGGTACAATCCGGGGCTCTCCGCTAAGAAATTTTACGGTCCAGGAATTTTCGTCCTGGGACTCTCGATGTTCCCGCCTTTGCTGGCAGCTCTCGCCATGGCGAAAGAATCGGAACAGAAAACCATTCTCCAGGTTTATGTCTCCAGCATCTCCGCGCACGAATTCCTGTTAGGAAAGATTCTTGCCTTCATGGTCGTTGCACTCGCCGAGTGCGTGATCATGTTAGCCCTCCTCTTTACCTATTTTGGCTTGGGACTGGCGGGCGACCCCACCCCCTTCATCGTCGCAACAATGCTCTACACATTTTGCGTGGCGGCCTTTGGGACGATGGTGGGAGCGACAATTCCCAGCCAGGTCGCGGCGATGCAGGCGGTCGCGCTTGGCGGCTTTCTGCTCGTGTTTCTGCTCTCGGGCCTGATTTTTCCAATCGAGAACATCCCCGTGGGATTGCGATGGATCTCGAATTTTATGTGGGGCCGATACTACATCGAGGTCGTTCGAGATGCGCTACTCCAGGGCGGCGGCTGGCCTGCCGTGTGGTGGAAGGTCACCATCATCGGCGGCATCGGGGCATTTTTCTACGCGATTGCGTGGTACAGCATGCGCCGAATGCAGCTCAAAGCGTGATCGAAATGAAAAATCCTTTTCGAAACGTTTTCAATAACCGGTTCCGCGCACTCGTTGGGAAAGAGTTCAACGAGATCCGGCGCGACCGCCGCCTCATGATTTCTTTGATTCTTCCTCCTATCCTGCAACTGACGCTGTTTGGCTTCGCGCTGAGCGCGGCAGTGGCGAATGTTCGCCTGGGCGTCGTCGATGAAAGCAAGACTCCAGAGAGCAGGGAATTGGTCGCGATCCTGACCGAGAGCGAAAGCTTTCGCCTCGGAGGTTATTACTTTTCGGTTGACCAACTCGGAAGTGCAATCAGTCAGTCCCGCTTGGACGCAGGAATTGTCATCCCCTACAACTATGCCCGCGATTTGCACCAGGGACACCCAACCACGGTCCAGTTCCTGTTGAACGCCACCAACGCGAATACGGCTACCATCAGCCAAGCCTACGCAGAGGGCATAATTCAAAACTACACCGCAGGGCTGCAAAACCAGTGCATTCACTCCAGCCTCAGGCAGGTTGCTGCGTCTCAAGTAAGTCGCCGGGGACAAGTGCAACTGATGCCGGCTTTCATCTACAACCCCGGACTCATCGATTCCTGGTTCATTGCCACTGGTGTTTTCGGCCTTCTGCTGATCATGAACAGCTCCCTGGTTTCATCCGCTGCAATGGTGCGAGAGCGCGAAACCGGAACGATGGAGCAGCTCCTCATGTCCCCCGCTAGCACGTCTGAAATCATCATCGCCAAGATCGTTCCGCTGTTTGTTTTGCTGTGCATAATGATGCTGCTGGCCCTCGCGGTTCTCAAAATCGTTTTCCAACTCCCATTTCATGGCAGCTTGCCCTACGTCTTGTTTGGCGGCATGTTGTGTATTTTGTCCGGAATCAGCCTGGGCACTGTTATCGCAACTTTCAGTAAGTCGGCGCAGCAGGCGCAGCTAACTGCTTTTTTCATCAATCCTCCGTTGTCCGCTCTGTCGGGAGCTCTGAATCCTGTCGAAGCTATGCCGCGATGGATGCAGCCCTTGACGATCGTCAATCCCATCCACCATTTTGCGACGATCGTTCGCGGCGGCATGCTCAAGGGAAGCGGCTTCGCCGCCCTGTGGCCGAATTTCCTCGCGTTGTTGATTTTTACCATCGCCTTGGTTTCGTTCAGCGTCTGGCGATTTCGCAAGCAACTCAGTTAAGAACGGAAAGGCACGGCCTACTTCCCATGAGAAACCTAACCCCACTGCCAAAACACCTGAAGACGAGTGCCATTTTGATTTTGCTCAGTGTATGCATTGCAACCGGAAACGCTGCAGGCCAATCGGCGCCGGCGCAATCCCAAGGCACACAAGCAACTCAGTTGCCTCTGTCGGGTCGATCCTCTCAGAGCGGCTCGGTGACAGCCACACAGACCTCCACGCCTGGGGTCGCGAGCACCGTCAACACGCTCAATCCCTCGGTTCAAGCGGAGGGCGCTTATGCCGGAAGCGTAGCAGGATTTTCAAAGAAGCCGTTCTCTGGCAAGCTCTCTTTGCAAGAGGCCATTCTGCGCGGGCTGGACTACAATCTGGGGGCGGTGGAATTCACCCAAGCCGTGCGTCAGTCGCATGGGCAAATGCGAGTGGCGCGCAGCGCACTACTCCCCAACCTCACCGGCGATCTGGCCGAAACCGTCGAGCAAACCAGTTTGGCTGCTTCAGGCTTTGGTAAGTTTAAGATTTCAGGATTTTCTTTGCCGCCTGTCGTCGGACCATTCAACTACATGGATTTGCGCGCTCGGCTTTCGCAGACCGTTGTGGATCTCACAGCATGGAAAAATGTCAAATCAGCCAAGGAAAACCTGCGCGCAAACCAACTCACCTATCAAGATTCCCGCGATCTCGTCGTACTGGCGGTCGGCGGCGCTTATCTTCAAGTGCTTGCCGCCAATGCGAGAGTGCAATCGGCTCGAGCCCAGCTGGACACGGCCAATGCTCTCTATCAACAAGCGGCACAGCAGCGGGCTGTGGGCATCATGGCCCAGGTGGATGTCGATCGCACCCAGGTGGAAGCTCTCACTCAGCAGCAGCGGGTGACCTCTCTTGAGAACGATTTTGCCAAGCAGAAAATCAATCTTGCGCGGATGGCCGGTTTGCCGCCAAACGATCAGTATGACCTTTCCGACGACGTACCTTTCGCGGCAGCGCCGCCCATTGGCGTGGAAGAAGCTCTAAAGCTGGCAATCGAGCAGCGCTCGGATTTAAAGGCAGCGGCGGCTCAGGTTAGGGCCGCTGAGCTCGCCCATTCTGCCGCGCGCTCTGAACGACTGCCCTCTCTTTCCGTTAATGCCGACTACGGAGTGATCGGGACCAATCCAGCTCAATCTCACGGCACATTCTCAGTTAGCGGAACACTGCGATTCCCCATTTGGGAGGGCGGTCGCACCGAGGGGGATATTGAGCAGGCCGATGCCAGCTTAATGCAAAGGCGCGCCGAACTCGAAGATCTCACACTGGAGGTTGAGGGTGAAATCCGAAAGGTTTATCTCGACCTGCAGGCAGCAACCAGTCAAGTGGAAGTGGCGGAGAAGAACGTGCGTCTCGCCAAGGAAACTCTTGATCTCACGCGGCAGCGAGTAGAAGCCGGTATCGCCGATAGCGTTGAACTTGTTCAATCGCAGGAATCGCTGGCGGGTGCGGAGCTTGACTATATCAACAGCGTGTTCGCTCACAATGTCGCGAAACTTAGTCTTGCTCGCGCTCTGGGCCATACATCAGAAAACCTGCCGAAGTTTCTCAACGCACGGTAATAAAGAACGTGCGATCTTCTCATACCGCTCGAGCCATCAAGAAGTTTGCTACGCTGCTTCGATAGCGCTGATGCCTCAACGGAAACTGAAATTCGTTGTTCCTAAGCCGGACGCAGCTTATCAACACAACTTGAGTTTCAAGCTTTCTGTCCCAAATGGCACAGATGAGTTGACCAGATAGGTGAGAAAGTCAAATGGGGAGGCTATCCCGCGAGTGTAGGCGCGTGAGAGCGATCCTGGTTCGGGCTCTCCATAGTGACAAGGTACAACAGTCAAATATTGCAAAGCTGGGAACAAGCAAACATGCAGAAAAAGAAGGGTAAGAGAACAACGAGCGCCAAGACGGCACACCTCCGCAAATCTCCCCGACGCATCGCGTCGAAAAGCAATCCCAGGAACGGGAAAGGTCTGCCACTCACGGATTATCTTCTTGAAGAGCACCCCGAACTCGGTTTGCCAGTCGAGGGTGCACGGGCAAGGAAGTCTGAAACGTAAACTCCGGCGAAGGATTGAGCACAAAGGCACAGTGCAGTCTTTCCGGCATGCCCCAGGTATTTGGACGAAGGCTAAGAGCTCTGGGAACTTCGGATTTAAGCCAGTCGGTGAACCCTTTTAGTTCTACCGAGCGCCAAAGGAAAGAATTGTGAATTGGGTTTGCGGATCGAAGGGAGACTTATGTTGGTACGAGATCTAAGCAAAGCAGAATGCAGCGAACTTCTGAACCGCCAGGGATTCGGCAGACTGGGATGTGCGAGCAAGAACCAGCCCTACGTCGTTCCCATCTACTTCGCGTATGAATCCGACCAACTTTTCGGATTCTCTACGCTCGGACAAAAGATCGAATCGATGCGGTCCAATCCTCTTGTTTGTGTACAGGCTGACGAGATCGTGAGTGAGGACAGCTGGACGAGCGTCTTAGTCTCAGGCCGCTATGAAGAACTGCCGGACTGTCCCCGGAACGCCGCCCAACGGCTTCATGCCCATACATTGCTGGAGAAAAGGAATCTTTGGTGGCGGCTGGCAATCGCAACTTCACAAACGCGCGACGAGCCTCTTCAACCTATTCCGATATTCTATTGCATTCACATTGACGCGATGACCGGACATCGGACCTCGACGAACTAGCAGCACGAACCTGACTCCGTTCTCGCTCTTCGCGCACACAGTCTTCCACGGTTAGCAGGGGCAGCCTGCCGTTTCCGCTCTGGGGCAGGGCCACATTAATTTTCAAATACTGTGCTAAACGGGACTGCCTTGCTCGATGCCAAACCCCACCATACATGGGTAAAACAATTCAGCTTGAGGACAAAAACGGAGGGCAAATGAATGCCCACAAGTCCAAGGTTCTATTCCTGTCCACTGGCGACGCCACGCGCGGACTGATCGCCGAGGGTTTTCTGCGTTCCCTCACGGGTGACCAATTTGAGGTCGTGAGCGCGAGCACCGAACCCGGCGCTTTGGATCCTCTCGCGGGTGAAGTGATGAAAGAAGCTGGCATCGATATCTCCGAGCAGAAGCCGAAGAGCATCGCGTATTCATTGAAACAACGATTCGGTCACGTGGTCGCCATCTGTGACACGACTAAAGAAAGAAGTCCGATCTATCCCTTTGCTCTCCGCGTTCTTCACTGGGATATCCTCGACCCAAACTCTGCCACTGGAGCGCCAGAACAGAAATCGGAAGTTTTCCGCCGCGTGCGAGACGAGATCAAGGACAAAGTGAAACAATTCTTAGTTGACACCGCCAAAACGGTGGCAAGTGAGCTCTCCATCGCCTAGGGGATACCTGGCTTGATGCGCGCCGCATTCGCCATTATCGTTACGGCTGTGCGCGCCCCCGGCGACATTTTGCGACGCATGCAGCTTCACCGCGAGAAGAAGAATTCGATGTTGCGAAAACTTCACCTTGCCGTCGCCTTTCAAGCTGGCGCATGATCGTTCGAATCCCTCTCGCGCTGATGGCCTAGGGAGCGTACAACTTGACCACCAACGCCCCCGGATCTTCGCTCAATGACACCAAAACTGTGGGTTCCAAGCCGGCAGGACCAGCGTCTCTTCCCATCCGGTCGCCGATTCCCACGAAAAAGAAGAACCAGGACATTCATGTTTCTCCTGCAGTCCTTGACGCCGCCCGGAAAGACAGCGAGGAACTCCTTCGTGACCTGCGAACGTCTCTGCATGGTCTAACGCAAGCCGAGGCCGAAGAACGGGCACTCACCACGGGACCGAATGAGGTGGCACAGGAGCGGCAGCAGGGCTGGCCCGTCCGCCTTCTGAAAATCATCCGCAATCCGCTCGTGATTCTGCTTTCGAGTTTGTCCGCAATTTCCTTTCTTACCGGCGACGCGCGCGCCGGCTCTGTGATGGCAGGCATGGTAGTGCTCAGCGTCGGACTGCGCTTCTGGCAAGAGGCCCGGGCAGACTCCGCGGCACAGAAGCTCAAGGCCATGATCCATGTGACCGCAGCCGTCCTTCGCGATGGCGCGGTGAGAGAGATGCCGCTCCGCGATCTGGTGCCAGGTGACATCGTCAAACTGGCCGCCGGCGACATGATTCCCGGCGACGTGCGGCTCGTGACTTCGAAAGACCTCTTCGTGACCCAAGGCAGCCTTACTGGTGAATCGCTCCCCGTCGAGAAGTTCCACGACCCCGAAACCAAAACGGAGATCTCGCCCACGGAGCTTAAGAACATCTGCTTTATGGGCACCAGCGTCGAGAGTGGTACGGCGATGGCCGTTGTGGTCACCACTGGAGTACAAACCTATTTCGGCAGCATGGCCCACTCGATCACCGGGGAACGAGTGCAGACCAGCTTCGACCAGGGCCTCAACCGCTTCACGTGGTTAATGATGAAATTTATGGCCGTGATGGTGCCCCTGGTTTTTTTCATCAACGGCTTTACCAAGCACGAGTGGAAGGGAGCCTTCTTCTTTGCAATGGCTGTGGCCGTGGGGCTCACTCCCGAGATGCTCCCCATGATTGTCTCCGTCTGCTTATCCAATGGCGCTCTGGCCATGAGCCGCAAGAAGGTGATCGTTAAGCGCCTCAACTCCATCCAGAACTTCGGGGCCATGGACGTGTTGTGCACTGACAAGACCGGAACGCTCACGGAAGACCGCGTCGTCCTCATGCGCCATTGCGATGTTGTTGGGCGGGAAACGGACGATGTGCTGCTGGATGGGTATTTGATTAGCTATTTCCAGACCGGCCTCAAAAACTTGCTCGATCGCGCGATTCTGGATAGCAAGGACTTCCACGCAAAGGCGGCTATCGAGAAATATAAGAAGCTGGACGAACTTCCCTTTGACTTCACTCGGCGCATGATGTCGGTGTTGGTAGAGAACCCCGAAGGTAAAGCGATTCTTCTCACCAAGGGCGCTCCCGAAGAAGTTTTTCTGCGTTGTTCGCAGTTCGAACTTGATGGTCAGCTGTCCCCAATGGACCCCGATCGCATCGTCGGCCTCAAACAAGAGTACGACAGCCTCAGCAACGATGGCTTCCGCGTGCTCGCCGTGGCAACCAAGGACCTCCCCGGGAAGCAAATTTGTGCAAAGGATGACGAGCGCGAACTCATTCTCAGAGGATACGTCGCATTCCTCGACCCGCCCAAGGACACCGCCGCCCATGCTCTCGCGGCCCTCCACAAGAATGGCGTGGCCGTAAAAATTCTGACGGGAGACAACCATCTTATCAGCCGCAAGGTGTGTAAGGACGTTGGCCTCTTAGCCGATCCCATGCTGCTGGGCAGCGACGTCGAGAAAATGTCCGACGCCGAACTCGGTGATGCGGCGGAAAAGGCCGCGCTGTTCGCTCGTCTCTCCCCCTCGCACAAAGAGCGCGTCATCCGTATCCTCCGCGGGAAGGGACATGTCGTCGGATTCATGGGTGATGGAATCAACGACGCTCCCGCGTTGCGTGCCGCGGATGTCGGCATTTCGGTAGACACCGCCACCGACATCGCCAAGGAGTCTGCGGATTTAATCTTGTTAGAGAAGGACCTCATGGTGCTCGACGGGGGCGTGCTCGAGGGCCGCAAAGTCTTTGCGAACATCGTGAAGTACATCCGCATGGGAGCGAGTTCCAACTTCGGAAACATGTTCAGCGTGCTGGGGGCGAGCGCCTTCCTCCCATTCCTGCCCATGGCACCGATTCAGGTCCTCACGAACAACCTCTTATATGACTTTTCGCAAGTTCCCATCCCTGCGGACGCTGTGGACGATGAGCAGGTCGCTCGGCCGCGGCCCTGGAACATCGGGGAAATCAAGCGCTTCATTCTCTTCATCGGCCCCATTAGTTCGATTTTCGACTACACCACTTTCTTTGTGATGCTCTGGGTATTTAAGTGTTGGGATCCGTCTCGCGCCTCGCTCTTTCAGACCGGCTGGTTCGTCGAGTCGTTGATGACGCAGACGCTCATCATCCACGTCATTCGTACGAACAAGATCCCTTTCCTGCAAAGCCGGGCAAGTCCGGCGCTGACAATCACAACGTTCTCCATCATGGCTTTTGGAATGTGGCTGCCGTATTCTCCTTTGGCCTCTGCTCTGGGCTTCACCCACCTCCCGGGGTTGTATTGGCCGATCCTTATGCTCACGATGCTAGGCTACATGGCGCTTACGCAGATCATTAAGGTGTGGCTGCTACGCAAGGCATGGATTTAGCCCGTACTTTCGTCGACGCCACCCGGATTCAAGATAGAGAAAGCCTCAAAAATGCCTCTAAGAAACAAGGAACGGCACAGCTTGGGACACATCGGTTGGCTCCGTGCGGCAGTCTTTGGCGCGAAAGACGATATTCTCTCCACGTCAAGCCTGGTGCTGGGCGTTGCGCGTTAAATTAAGTGAGGGAATTTTTGCGATTCAACTCGTAACCGCAAATGAGAAGGGCGCTTAGAGGATTTTCCTCTCAAGCGCCCATGGTTGCGGGGGGCAGATTTGAACTGACGACCTTCGGGTCATGAACTCGACGAGCAAACCCTAAGTGTTGATGATTTAATTGCCTTTACAGTTCGCCGACCCCCTAAAACCACCCCCAAAACACGGGGTTTTGGACGCTAGTTGGACGCCAACCACCATGGGCTCTTTCGGGCCCGATTCAGCAACAACGGTCTAGGGAACCATGGTCCCGAGTATTGCTCGGCTGCGGTTTGGAAAACCGCCGCAACTGCAACTGACGTGGCCTTAAATCAGTTCACAACACCTGAGAGCAGCTCAAAACAGCCGCATGCAACTCACAAGATCGGCCGTTTGAAAACGCCGTGACTGATTCATTCCATTGCGCAACCCCACAAAACGGCAGTTGCTACGGACTGACCGTGCGCCGTGGACTCTTCTCAGACGGTTCAGTGGGTCTTCTGTGCAGCGCAGCACTTCACCGCGTAAACGCAGCCCACGTTCTAAGAACATTCAAGCATCGATATGGCGAGTAAGACCGGAGCCCGCGGCTTCAAACTACTTCTTGGATTGATTCGCGGATGAACCATTCAGCGCTGTACCGAGCGTCCCGCAGTTGCCGGAATTCATATCATAGATGCCAGCCCGCAGATAGATTTCACCCGGAGGTGCATCGATTTCCTCGTGAATTTGCATTCCCACCTGCCGGGTCGCTTCATACACGTTGGAATCCATCGTTAGATTGCTACGCTTCCTGACGATGTTCAGGATGTTGCCGCCCGGACCAAATGCGATGATCATGATTTCAATACGGCCATGACGCGTGCCGCTGGCGTCTAAGCCCATCGCGATATCGGGCAAAGCCACGGCGAAGTTGACATCGTACCGGATAAACGGCGCCTTCAATTTCGTGTTATTTCCCGCACGCGGGGCATTCGCGGGAGGCTGCGGACTCTTCGGCACTACTTGCATCTTGAACAGGATCTGGTCGAAATCCGGCATGTCTAAACCGATAAGCGGCACGAACGGATCGTCAGCGCCCTCTTGAGAAGTGAATTCGTGGCTGGGTTGGTCGGCGAAGTAGCCGCGACGATAGGAAAGTGTGTAGTTATTGTCGGCGAGGCTGACCCGAATGTGGCGGAACTTGCCGTCATTCTTACTGTTGGCAGGTGAATAGGCCAGCGTGTAATAGTGCGAGCCGTTGCTCACGGCGTCTTTGACGGCGTCGCTCAACGCGTTCGTGCTGTAAAAAGCGCGACCTCCGGTCTCCTGGGCAATGGTTTCCATCGCGATTTGATTAACGCTGAGGCGAGCCTCGAGTTCCCGGCGCGAACCGGGCAGTTTGCTGGCATCGAAGGTGGGGTCTCCGAGAACTCCAAGCGCAGACACAGGATAGATGGCGACCTTTGCCGCGGTGAGCATGTCCGCGGTTTTCTGAATGTGCTCCTGATTCTTGGGAACTCTGCCGCCAGTGTCCGGAAAGAAGCTGACCGGGAAGTTGTCTGAGAACCAGATAAGATTCTTGCGGGTAGGAATGGGGGAAAGATAGCGGGCGATTTGCTGGAAGGCTTTTAAGGTCAACTCGACGCGCGAGTTGGCGCGCTCGGCGGATTCGTCGCGCTGGAAAGACTCCACGGAATCAATGGCCGAGGGCGCAGCCTGACTCTTGCGCATTTGCCTGAGAATTTCCGCGTCGCTGTATTGGTTAGCGTCAGTCTGCAGATTTCGAGAGACCTCGGGCGCTATGCCGACTTTCTTGTCTTCCAGTGTGGCCGAGATGCCGGAAAAATCGGTCGTAAACCCGCGGACGATGCGAAGGTGGGAACCGAGCGCGAAAACGGCGAGGCGAGTGCCGGGCGGAACTTCGCCGAGATATTTGATGACCTGCTGCCGCACGAACGCCTGATTTTGCGGCTGCGTATTGAGAAGGTCTAGCAGCAAAACGTTGACGGAATCAGCGCCACGAGCCGTCGGAAAATTACTGAAGACGTTGGGCGGCATCGGCGGCAACTTCGTTTCATTAGGAGTGGCGCCCTTGTGTTCCTCGAAAGAAGTGACAATCTGCGGGCCGCCGTCCTCGGAGAGGTGAAAGTCATCCTTGCGAAGGCCGGGAACGGATTGTCCTTGTTTGTCTGTGACAACCACGTCCACCACAACGATGCGACTTTCAACTTTAATGGAAGGGCCTTGAGACGGCGCGGGAACGGGCGGTCCTTGCTCGCGGGATCGCGGGAGACAGAGTCCTGCGAGAAGGAGGAGGGAGGCCGCGGAGAGTAGCGAGTGAGTCACTGTAAATCCGCGGGGAGTCTCTCACAGAGAACCTGGAGAGTACACAGACTGCAAGCGGTAAAAGGCCGCGAGGATGTAGCGAGTCGGATCTTGTACATGGCAACAGTCCATGGCGCCTTCTTTTGGACCGCTCGACGGCAGATGTTGCGTGCATTGGACGGGAAGACATTTGTTCATGGCTGAAGTCATTGGCAGCTCGCCTGAAAGCAGAGTGTTTGGCCAAAAAACGGGAGCACATGATTTTGAAAACGGTCTGCCACCTTGCTCGTGTGAGTGCCAGAATACACTTCGAAGCTGTTCGCGATTCCATACTTATCAAGAACTTCGTGGAGCTTTACGGTATCGGCTCGCAAACCGTCCTGGTCACCTACATCGATGGAGATCGCACGATACCGCCGGAGACTTCCGATGTACTGATCAACGAAAGCGAGTGGTGCATTTGCTGCCCATTTTGCAAAAACTTCTGGCTGTGGCGTTCCATCCTTCGTGGGCAGGTCGAGATAAAGCGGAGGATTCTTCGGGTCGGGTGACCAAGCGGCGGCCGAGGCTAACGTGGCGCGCGCAAAAAACGGCAGCCCCGCAGAGTCTGCAGATGCTTTAAGAGCCTCAAGGCTCTTCGCGATTTCCGGGTTCATGGAACCGGCGGGCCGGGGAGATAAGCAACACGGACTCATGATGTACAAACTCCCGAACACGTCGGAATGCTTCATGCCAATGCGTGTAGCGCCGTAACCTCCCATTGAGTGGCCGACGAGTCCCCGGCTTTGGCGCTCAGGAATCGTACGGTAATGCGCATCAATGTATGCGACCAGGTCTCGAGCGATGAACAGCTCGAAATCACCGGTGGTCACGGAACTCGAATACATCGAGCCGTTGTGCAACGTCTTCGAATCGGGCAGGACTACGATCACTTCTTTCACGCCTAGAGCGAAGGCGCCTTCGATAGTCTCGGGGACATGGATTTCATGCGTCCATTGCTCGGCGCCGATGGAGTAACCGTGCAGGGCGTAGACGACTGGATAGCGTCGAGACTTATCTTGCGCATAGCTGGGAGGAAGGAACACAAACACGTCGCGATCAACCGCGTCTCCTTCCAAATTGCCTTCCAGAGCCGTTCCGTGAATTTTGATGTGCTCGACCGTTACTGGCTTTGCACCGGCAACCGCCGGAGGCACATCCGTTTGCACTTGCGCGGCGAGCTGAGGAGCTAGTCCAGCCGCAATCGCAAGCAAAATCCCTCCGAACCATTTCGCGCTTGTCATGGTGACCCTTTCTTGAAACAGCATCGCTCTGGGAGACCCCTCTGGCTTTACTGCTCGACTGCAACCACCGTTACCGATTTGGGAGCTAACCTGAGGGTTAGCTTGCCGGCTTGCGCTTTTGCGGAAAACGGCCTCGGAACAACCGCATTGGGCGCGTCGAAGGTATTTACGCTGTCGACCTTGGACGCGGTCAGCGTTTCTCCTGCCGCGGATTTAGCATTTATACCGGCCAGAGTAACTTCGATTTCAGCGGACTGATTTGGATCGACGTTAGTTATTGCAAGCCATAATCTTCCGGCTTTATCTTTCGCTGCTATGGCATCCACACACGGCAACGTGATATCGCCGTGCGTGTACGTGCCAGCGTCGAATGAGACGGGCACGAAGGTGGCGTCCTGGAACGGCACGTACATTTTGTAGATATAGTATGTGGGCGTGAGAACCATTTTCTCTTCGTCGGTCAGGATCATGGCCTGGAGCACATTGATCATCTGCGCGATATTGGCCATGCGAACGCGGTCGGCATGCCGCGCAAAAATGTTGAGATTCAGTGCCGCTAGCACTGCATCGCGCAGACTATTTTGCTGCGCCAGGAAGCCGGGATTGCTGCCAGGAAGCGGCGCGTACCAGCCGCCCCACTCATCCACAACAAGCGCCACCTTTTTTTCCGGATCATATTTGTCCATGATTGCCGAGTGCTTCTCAACAAGATCGGTCATCTCGAGCGTGGACTTGAGGATCTGCGCGTACTCGGTCTCTCCGAAACCCACCGAGGCAAAAGAAGGCGGCCATTTCACAACGGTGTAGGAGTGCATCGAAAGCCCATTCATGTCCCAACTCCAGGTGTGGTTTTGATACGCCTTCATGATTGCGTCGGTCCACTCGGTCCAGCGGGGTTCGCCGCCCCCGGGGCCCACCGCGATCTTGAGCATCTGTTGTTTGTCTTGTTGTGCTGGATTGAAGTTGCGGACGAAGCGGCTGTAAATCTTGAGCTGGCTCAAATAATAATCAGGCGTCATGTTGCCGCCACAGTCCCAGCTTTCGTTGCCGATGCCAAGAAACGCAACCTTATAAGGAGCAGGATGCCCGTTGGCCGCGCGCTCCTTGGCGAGTGTCGTAGGCTGAGCAGTGGTTAAGTATTCCAGCCATTCCGATGCTTCCTGTGCGGTGCCGGAGCCAAGGTTGACAGAGAGGTACGCCTCTGCGCCAATTTGATCGAGGAAGTCCATGAATTCGGTTGTCCCGAAGGTGTTCGGCTCAATGACGCCGCCCCAGTTGGGATTGAGTGTTACCGTTCGCTGCGGACCGATGCCTTTGCGCCAGTGGTATTCGTCTGCGAAGCACCCGCCGGGCCAGCGCACGTTCGGCACTTTTATCGCTTTGAGCGCAGCGACGACATCATTGCGAATCCCGCGCGTGTTCGGAATTTTGGAGTCCGGGCCGACCCAGATTCCTTCGTAAACACCGTGGCCGAGGTGCTCGGCAAATTGGCCGAAGAGATTGCGGTCAATCTTCGGGCCGGCCTTGGAAGCGTCCATGAACAATGCAACTTTCTGTGCAGCCGCCACCGGCGCAGCCATAGCCACAGCGAGCAGAGTCAAGCTGGCAAGAAGTGAGCGCACGAGCGGAGATCCGGCTTGAAGCGCAAACACGAATGTCCGACGGAACTGAGATCGGCGCAGGATTCGGTACTGAATTGCTTGGAGATGTCTGAAGGCAAGTTTTTGGGCCATTTATTGTTCTCTCTGAGGTTCGGCTAGGTTGCACCGGATTGATATCCAACAGTTTTTGCGATTATCTTTCAGAGTTCAGTTTATGAAACGGGTAGTATACATTCAGCGGGAGGATGAACAAGCCACAACCGATTTTCGAGATGGGCTCGAACACAATGGATTCGGGGCTCCACAGCGATTGCGCCAGATCGACTTAGACAAGGAGCTGTCCCTATGCGCGAGTGTCGACAACCCGCGAACAAGAAAACGCCGCTGGGCGTGCAGCCGCTTTCACGCAAGTAGCTGTCCTGACTCTCGAGATGTAAGATGCTTCGAAAATGAATGTGTCTGGTCGACGGAGGCGAAATGAAGCGGCTCGGAATCTTGATGTTGATTTTCGCTAGTGTTTGCTGCGCGCAAGAATCGGGCAACTTTCAACCCTCGGAGACAAATGTTTGGGGATCGGAATATCCCCGCGTTGACGGCACGGGAAGAGTGCAGATCCGTATCAAAGCTCCGGACGCAACAAAAGTTAAAGTGAATTTCTGGAGCGGACCGAAAGTCGACATGGTCAAACAGCCCGACGGATTTTGGACCGTCACCACCGATCCACTGGTGCCTGGTTTCCACTACTACAACTTGAGCATCGATGGCGCCGAGGTCAGCGATCCCGGCACGCATGCCTTCTTCGGAGGAGGTCGGCCTGCTAGTGCCGTCGAGGTGCCCGAGCCGAGCTCCACCTATTATTCGGCACAGGTCGTGCCGCACGGTGAGGTTCGTGAGGTTTGGTACAAGTCCAAGGTTACCGGCTCCTGGCGGCACGCACTGGTGTATCTGCCTCCGACCTACGATACGCAGAACGGCGCACGCTATCCCGTCCTCTACCTGCAACACGGTGCCGGCGAGGACGAGACCGGTTGGGTCAGGCAGGGGCACGCGAATTTTATACTCGACAACTTGATTGCCGCCGGCAGTTGCAAGCCGATGATCGTCGTCATGGCCTATGGCTACGCCAGGCGCGCGGGTCAGCCTGCTCCCGATCTCACGGGCAAACCGTTTGGTTCACCCGAAATGCTGAAGGTCATGCAGGACATGGCCGCGGCGTTTGAGGATGATGTGACCCAAGCTCTAATCCCATATATCGATTCCAGCTTTAGGACACTTTCGGATCGTGATCATCGCGCTATGGCGGGCCTCTCCATGGGTGGGATGCAGACTTTCCAGATTACGCTCGATCATCTGGATCTCTTCTCCTACCTCGGAGGATTCAGCGGGGCCGGCGGTATGCTCGTGCTTGGAGACCGCAAGCTCGATCCCAAAACCGATTACAACGGCGTATTTGCGGACCCCGGCGCCTTTGCCAAGAAAGTGCATTTGCTCTGGCTCGGCGTCGGCACAGCCGAACCCGAGCGCATGCGCGCGGGCCTGCAAAGATTGCACACCTCGCTGCTCGACGCGCACATCCAGCACATCTTCTACGAATCGCCCGGCACCGATCACGAATGGCAGACCTGGCGCCGTGATCTCAAGGACTTTGCACCGAGGCTCTTCCAGCAAGCCAGCCAGTAAACGGCTGAGCGTGTCCTCACAAGCGGGCAGATGGGAGAGCGCCAAGACGGAGGCCCATGCGAATATGCGAAAACTGAACCGCAAGACCCTGACCGCAATTGCTGTTTTCCTCGTGGCTAGTTGCGCCTACGCTCAGAATTCCGATTCACCTGCCTATCTCAATCCTTCCCTCCCAGCGGAACAACGCGCCGCGGACCTGGTGCACCGCATGACGGTGGAAGAAAAGGTCAGCCAATTGACCAACCAATCGCGAGCCATTGAGCGCTTGCGTATACCCGCCTACAATTGGTGGAGTGAAGCGCTTCACGGCGTAGCCTCCAGCGGCACCACGGAGTTTCCCGAACCGGTCGGTTTGGCGTCCACGTTTGACGCCGACGCCATCCACCGCATGGCTATCGCCATCAGCATCGAAGCACGCATCAAGCGCGCACAGTTTGAGCGCGCCGGCCACAGCCGCGCCCAGGAAGGTCTGGACTTCTGGGCGCCGAACATCAATATATTTCGCGACCCTCGGTGGGGACGCGGCCAGGAAACTTACGGTGAGGATCCGTTTCTAAGCGCGCGCCTGGGAGTGGCGTTTGTCACCGGAATGCAAGGTGACGATCCGAAATACTATCGCGTAATTTCGACGCCGAAACATTACGCGGTGCACAGTGGGCCGGAGCCTACGCGACACACCGCCGACGTAAAAGTGAGTAAGCACGACGAGCTAGATACATACCTGCCAGCGTTTCGCGCCACGGTTACCGAGGGAAAAGCCGCCTCGGTCATGTGCGCGTACAACAGTGTCAACGGACAGCCGGCGTGCGCCAGCGAGTTTCTGTTGCAGGACCAGTTGCGCGGTAAGTGGAACTTCCAGGGCTACGTGGTTTCCGACTGCGCCGCCATCGTCAACATCTTTCGCGATCACCACTTCACCAAGACGCAGCCCGAGGCCTCCGCCCTGGCTGTACAGCGCGGTATGGACAATGAATGCCTGAATTACTCGGACATCAAGGATGATCGCGATTACAAGCCCTACCTCGACGCTTACCAGCAGGGCTTCTTGAAAGAATCGGAAATCGATACCGCGCTGGTCCGCCTCTACACCGCGCGCATCAAGCTGGGTATGTTCGATCCTCCAGAGGTGGTTCCGTACTCCAAGATTGACGAAAAAGAACTCGACAGCCCCGCCCACCGTGAGTTGGCGCGTCTGCTGGCGAGCGAATCGATGGTGCTGCTCAAGAACGATGGCACTCTGCCGCTAAAGAAGACGGGCATCAAGATCGCTGTGGTGAGTCCACTCGCCGATCAGACTAGATACTTGCTGGGCAATTACAATGGCAGGCCCACGCACACCGTTTCCGTGCTGGACGGAATCAAGACGGAATTTCCCGATGCCCAAGTTACCTTTGTGCCGGGAACGCAGTTCCTGCGTCATGAAGGTGATCTTGTACCCGCGTCCTTCTTGACCACCTTGGAAGGCCGCCCAGGACTCACTGCGGAATTCTCCTTGGGAGAAATGTGGGGGCCGCAGCGAACGGTCCTCGCGGAACGAAAGGTGAATAGCCTCGATTTGAAGGCTGAGGACATCCCTCAGGAAGCCTCAGGCCAATATCCGTTACGAATTGAGTGGACCGGCTTCCTCACACCGACCGAAACGGGAGACTACGCCGTCGGCGTGCGTCTGCAAGGCGGGTACGCGCGAATCGAGGTGGATGGCAGACCGTTGGCCCACGGCTGGGTAGGTGGAGATGAGGCACCACAGGTGCGGGGCGGGCACATTCACCTAGAGCAGGGGAGGAAAGTCTACATCAAGATCGGTTACGGGCAGGGCAGCGCTGGGCCCGTTAAGGCACAGTTGATCTGGTCCAAATATGATCCGCGGCCGAGTCCTGAGGCCGTGCAAGCCGCTAAGAACGCCGATGTCGTCGTTGCGGTTCTGGGTATCACCAGTGACTTGGAAGGCGAAGAGATGCCCGTGAGCGAGGAAGGTTTCAAAGGCGGCGATCGCACCAGCATCGATCTTCCCCAGCCGGAAGAGCAACTGCTCGAAGCGGTGGCTGCAGTTGGCAAACCCGTGGTGCTGGTATTGAGCAACGGCAGTGCGCTCGGCGTGAACTGGGCGAATCAGCACGTCAACGCAATTCTCGAATCTTGGTACCCGGGCGAAGAGGGCGGCACCGCCATCGCGCAGACGCTCTCCGGCGCGAATAATCCGGCGGGCCGGCTCCCGGTCACCTTCTACACAGGCGTCGAACAGTTACCGCCATTCGAAGACTACGCCATGAAGGGGCGCACCTACCGCTACTTCGAGGGAAAGCCGCTCTACGCCTTTGGCTATGGCATGAGCTACACCACATTCGCTTATCGTGAGCTGCGCCTTCCGAAAAAGACAATCAAGGCGGGCGATCCTCTCATCGCGGAAGTCACCGTTGCCAACACCGGCATGCGCGACGGCGACGAGGTCGTTCAATTGTATCTCACCTTCCCGAACGTGCCGGGCGCGCCGCTGCGTGCTCTGCGCGGAATCAAGCGCGTGCACCTAAAATCTGGCGAGTCGAAGAGTGTGCGCTTTGAACTGAAGGATCGCGATCTGAGCCTGGTCACTGAAGCTGGCGAACCGATCATCGCGGAAGGCAAATATTCGCTGTCGATCGGGGGCGGCCAGCCGAATACGAGCGCTCCCAGTGTGCAGGGAACGTTTCTGGTCAAGGGAACGAGAACTTTGCCGGAATAGGAACGGGAGGTACGGTAGCGTGCGTTCGAAACCCGAGAATCTCACTTGCGCAAAGCAACTCATCCTGCTCGCCGCGCTTCTGTTCTCCCCTTCTGCTTTTCCACAAACTCAGCCGGTCAGCGCCACCATCGACGCTTCCAAGACGGGCACTCCTATTTCGAAATACGTCTATGGGCAGTTCCTCGAGCACGGCGGCAACATTGTCAACGAAGGCGTTTGGGCCGAGATGCTAGCGGACCGCAAGTTCTACTATGCGGTCTCCTCGAAAGCGCCGGAAGAACCTCCCGCTCCCCCATGGCGTCGCCGCAGCCCTCCGCGACATTGGACTCCCATCGGCGCCGATGAGTTCGTGACCATGGACAGCGACAAGCCATACAGCGGCGACCACTCGCCGTTGATCAAACTCGACAAAATAGAGCCGCATGGATTTCTGCAGTCCGGCCTGGCCGTCCGCTATGGGAAAGCGTACGCAGGCAGGATCGTTCTGGCCGGTAACCCGACGGCGTCAGTGAAAGTAACGCTGGTCTGGGGCAAGGAACCGGGCGACCGGCAAATAATCAATATTCCTGCGCTCGGCTCCACTTACCGCAAATTCCCGCTTCACTTCGTTGCCAAAGTCGATAGCGACGACGCGAGGCTCGAAATCGCCGGCACTGGCGCAGGCGCGTTTCACGTTGGAGCTGTTTCTCTGATGCCCGCTGACAATATCGAAGGTTTTCGCAAGGAAGTGATCGAAGCGTTGAAGCAACTCCATTCCGGAGTTTATCGTTTCCCCGGCGGCAACTTTGTCTCCGCGCACGAATGGCGCAATGCCGTAGGCGATATCGACATGCGTCCCCCGATCTATGATCCGGTATGGCATGCCGTACAGCCAAACGACGTGGGAACAGATGAGTTTCTAACGCTTTGTCGTCTGTTCGACGTGGACCCCTACATCACCGTCAATGCCGGTTTCGGTGACGCTTGGTCGGCAAAAGAATTGGTGGAATACACCAATGGCGCCGTGACAACACCGATGGGCAAATGGCGCGCCGCTAACGGCCATCCCGAGCCCTACAACGTCAAGTTCTGGGGTATCGGCAACGAGCCATGGGGCGATTATCAGATGGGCTCCATGGCCATTGAGCAATTTGAACTGAAGCATGACATGTTCGCCAAAGCCATGCGCAAGGTGGATCCCTCCATCAAACTAATTGCCGGCGGGGCCATGCCCGACGTCATGACCGGAGCGAACCAGTCCAAACGCATCGGCGGCAAGTTCGTTCCGGATTATCTCTCTTCGGCAGATTGGAGCGGGCACATGCTCGCCCACTGCCTCGACAACATCGATATGCTCAGCGAGCATTTCTACTCTTCCAGCAACATGCACACCGATTTGAAGTTGGAGAAGAAAGTCGATATCGGCCCGCAGCCGCTCATCGAATGGGAGCGCGCGCCCGCCACACAGGTTCGCGTCAAATACGAGCACTATCAGGAATACCTAAAGCTGATTCCCTCGCTCAAAGCCAAGCCCGTGCCGATCGCCATTGACGAGTGGGCTTACATGGATCGCGAATCGCCTTTCGGCTCCTACAAAACGGCTCCGGCTTATGCCTGGGCGTTTCACGAGATGTTCCGCCATTCCGATCTGTTCCAGATGGGCGCGTTTACGTTTGCCACCGCAATGATCAACGAAGACCGCACCCGAGCCGTACTCAGCGCCACAGGAGTTCTGTTCAAGATGTATCGCGACCACTTCGGCACCATTCCTATCGAAGTCTCCGGTGATTCCCCTCAGCCCAAGCCGATTTATCCGGCGGGCGGAGACCAACCCACGGTCAATCCCGGCAGCGATACCTATCCTCTGGATGTGAGTGCAGCCCTCAACGGCGATCGCAAAACACTCACATTTGCCGTGTTGAATCCTTCGGACTCCGAGCAGAGCCTGAAGCTCGCGATTAACGGCGCGAGGCTTGCCAGCCAGGGCCATCTGTGGAGAATGGCGCCGACCAAAGTGACCGCCGTGAACATCGTGGGCCAAAAGCCCGAAGTGGAAGTGCAGGAGCAGGGACTGAACTCCGTACCGGATACCGTGTCCCTTCCGCCCTTCAGCATCAGCATCTATTCCTTTCCGGTGCAGTAGACGACCTCATTAAACAGAGGCTGGGACATTCGCAGAATTTAATTGATCTCTTCGCAGCGCAACTACGGCACGACGAGACTTATCGGAGGGAATGGTGCGAGAAAGCTGGGCTGGGATTTGTATCGGGCGAATTGGGCTATAAATCGGAAGCACCAATTCGCCCGTCACTCGTCGCGTAAGCTTATCCTGAAACAGGCTTTAGAAATGGTTGCGGGGGTCAGATTTGAACTGACGACCTTCGGGTTATGAGCCCGACGAGCTACCAGGCTGCTCCACCCCGCGTATTCATACTACGCGACTCTCGCCTGTTCTGCAACTTGCACTCTCGCTCCATGCCGGGTGCATGCCGGAATTTTCCGTGAGAATTCGTAGGTGGGAGCCCGACGCGACTTACAGCAAGAAGGCTACCAGGTGTTGTAAGCCGTCCCATCAAATCTCGAACTCAGCGCGGAATGCGAATGCACATCGACCATCCCCGTGGTGACTTGATCCGGACTCAACACGATATTATCGAACACAGGATCCCAGTCCTTTGCTTGGGTCATGGGGTCGACAGGAACTTCCCGCAAATACCCCGCCTGTTGCAAATCATCGAGCGCCTGCGGCGCCGCCTGCTTGTCGAGCGTAAAATTATCAATCGCCTCGCGCATCACCAGCAAATCATGCTTCAGCACCGCTTCTCGCGACCGCTGAATCGTCATGTCGTACCGCCCAGCCGCCAATCCCAGCAATATAAAAATGATCGCAATTACGATCATCAACTCAAGCAGCGTAAATCCTGCGCTGGAACGCCCCGTGCGGCGGCCGCGCCGTCCGTCTTCTACTCTCGCAATTCTTTCCACCCTGTTCATCGCAGCACCTCGCCCGGCCTACCAGTCGCTATATTTCGTTCCATCCAGCGCCGTCTCTGTCGACTTCGAATACACCACGAAAACATTCTTCCCGTCCCAGGTTGTCGAGTCGTAATCGTCGGTTGTTGATCGCATGCCCCAGTCGGCCCGGCCGGTCATCGGGTCAACCGGAACCTTGCGCAGAAATCGCAGCCTCTTGTCGTTTCCCGCTCCCAACTGCACGCCTTTTACCAGCGTATCCAAATCCGGCGGGTAATTATCGCTCCCGACCTCCGTCCGGAACTTGTGCTGGTCGGCCAGCTCTTTATAGCGGTCGATCGCATCTTCCATATCCCGCAAGTCCTTCCGAAGTTCCGCTTCTTTTTCCCTTTTCACCGTGTACCGGAAGATCGGCAGAGCCATCGAGGACAAAATCATGAGGATTGCGCAGGAAATAATCAATTCCAGAAGCGTCATTCCCGCGGTTCTGGCGAGTTGCCTCTTTCCAGACCGTCTGTTGGAACGAATTTCCCGCCACACCATGCGTCGTTTCCTCTTGCTTGGACTACGGCTGAACCTGGACGGTGGCCTCGCTCGTCACAAGCGGAATGGGCCGCTGCTGCGAATCTTTGGCATTCTGCTGCACGATCGACAAATTCGATGAGCCGGGCGCGATCCCCTTGATCACGATCCCCAGTAAAGTCCCGCTTCCGCTCACACCTTGAGTATTCGGTTGCCGCGTCGCCGAAATCACCGCTTGTCCCTTTTCTTTATTCACATTCGAGACAATCGCGATCTCCTGCGTCCCTCCGCTCAAGAATCCTCCATGCTGCCCTTCGCTGACCGCGTGTTGAAACTCTTCAATGCTGATCACCGCCGGATTGTATTGCAGCAACATCGGAATCGAGAATAAGTCGTTGACGTTTTCCACCACCACCGCCACGGTCCTCGTTTCTCCTACTTTCAGCGAAAGCGTTCCAGGCTCGAATCTCATCTTCCCCGGCTGCCCTTGCGGCGGATTGATGGTCCCAGGGGCTGGGGGAGTGCCTGGCACTGCGGCCGCTCCCGGTGTCGTCCCCGCGGGTTTCGCTGGTACCGTTATCGGCGCGCGGATCTCGCTCTCGCGCTTTACCTTTACGTCTTGATCGGAACCCGAGTAAATCCCTCGCAAATTCTCTTTCGTCCAGTCCTGCATTCTCACGATGTGCGGAATCATCACGATCAAGACTTCGTCTTCCTGGTGGTCCGTGCTATCGCTCGAGAATAGATAACGCAAAACCGGAATCTTCGCGAACCCCGGCCATCCGTTCAGCGTCTTTGTATCCGTCCTCTGAATCAGTCCCCCAAGAATAAAAGCCTCGCCATCCTTCAAACGAATGTCGTGCTCCACCACGCGCTGGCTGATGATCGGCTGGCTGATTCCTCCGATCGTCGATGTACCCGTAACGGAGGACACTTCAATTTTTGTCTTCAGGCTCACTTCATGATTGGGGTGTACGCGCGGCGTTATATCGATATTTACGCCCACGTCCTGATACTGGAACTGCGTGTTCACCAGCGGGTTCACCAACCCCGCGGAGCCCACCGCTCCCACGCCCACCCCCGCCTGAAAACTTCCCGTCGCGATGGGGATGCGGTCGCCGATCTTGAGTTTCGCCTGTTGTCCATCCACGGACCGCAATTCCGGGTTCTGAATAATCTTGGTGTACGTGTCGGTCAAAACCATGTTTGCGGTGAAATTTGGCAGTGTCACGCTGTAATCGCTTCCGTTCAGATGCCGCAGCGTATCCAGCGTGATGTTGTTGGTGGTGGTCGAAGTGGTCGAACTTCCCGTCGTCGTTGTCGCATTCGGATTGATCGCAATTGACGCGCTCTGCCCCGGCGTAACGCCCAAATTCCGCAGTCGATCCGTGCGCGCCTCCAGCACTTCCACTTGGATCACCACTTCTGGCTTGGCTTTATCAATGTCGTCCAGCACTTTTCCAACGAGCGTCAGCACGTCCGGTGTCGCCCGCACGATGATTGCGTTTTGCGAGTTCAATTGCTGCACGCGCTTCAGCTCGAATAAGGACCTCAGCCCGGTCACAATTTCCGTCAAATCCTGTGGTGTCACCGTGTTCGACAGGTAAAAAGTCTTCAGTACTTCTTCTTCATTTTCCTTGCGCTTCGTCGCCTGATCCGGGTAGACCAGGATGATGTTTTCCGTGACCGGTTTCCATGCCGCCTTGCTCTGCAGGCATACGATCTCCAGCGCCTGCTCCAGCGTCACGTTGTTCAAGTCCGCCGAGATTCGCCGCGCCGGGAAGTCCGGGTCATAAATCACGGTAATTCCCGCCAGCTTCCCGATCGTATCGAAGACAATCTTCGCGTCGCCCGTCGCCTTGTAGCTGATCGCCACGTTGGATAATGGCTTCAACTGCGGCGGGGCCGTCATGAATTTCTGAGTATCGTCCTCGGATGCCGGTTTTGCGTTCTCTCCGGCGTGCGATTCCGCCGCGATCAACTCCAGCGTCTTTCTCAGTTCTTGCCCCGCGACCGTGCTCGATGGATCGATATTTTGCGCGCGCTGGAATTGCGCCGCCGCCCCTTGCAGATCTCCGTTCTCTCTCTGCTTCAGGCCCAGCTTGATGTGCATTTCTCCCGCTTCGAAGCGGGTCTGATTGATTCTGATTTTGAACGCGGCGTTATTGGGATCGGCCTTCAGTGCCTTCGTGTAGTACTCCAGCGCGGCGTCGTAGTCCTCGATCGTCTCAGCCTTCCGCCCCTTGCTATAGTCCGTCTGACCTTTTGGGCAGCCTGCTGCGAACAGACCTACTCCTAAACACAAAATGACGCTACAGCAACGCCGCATGGACTCTCCGAGGCCTCGACACGAAGCCATTGCAGTCTAACACTCGGTTTAGAGCACGGGCAAGACGCGTAAGGTTGGCTGTACCACCCTCGATAATGCGGCTTTTTTCATCCTTGTAGCGAATCTTTAACACTCCAGCTATGATGAAATATTGTGCCGAAGCCTACAAAGAAACCCGAAAAGGGAAGCAAATCCGGAGAGCAAATCGTGGCTCAGAACCGCGCCGCCTCCTATAATTACCACCTCCTCGACCGCGTCGAAGCCGGTCTGGTGCTTCATGGCACGGAAGTGAAGGCCTTGCGCGAAGGAAAAGCGAATATCCGCGACGCCTATGTCGATTTTAAGCCCCGCGGCGCTTGGCTCGTTAACGCACACATTGCACAGTACATGCCCGGCGGACCGTGGAACCACGAGCCGCTCGGTTCGCGCAAATTACTCCTTCACAAAAATGAAATTTACAAGCTCTCGGGCCGTACCCAATCCAAGGGTTTGACCGTCATTCCTCTGCGCATCTACTTCCGCGATGGCCTCGCTAAAGTCGAACTCGCCCTGGCGCAAGGCAAAAAATCCTGGGACCGCCGCCAGGACGAGCGCGATAAGGAAGCTCGCAGGGAAACGGAAAAAGCTATGTACAACAACCGGAGGCGTTAAAGAAAAATGCAAATCACAGTTGATTCCAAGCCGTATGCAGCGCTGGAAACGGAAGCTCTCGTTTCCTATGTTTTCGAAGAAGCCGACCCCATTCAAGGGCGCATCTCGGAGATCGATCAGGCAGCGAACGGCCTGCTGCGAAACCTTGCCAAGAGCGGCGAACTCACCGGCAAGACTCTCGAAATGACTTTGATTCACGCCCCCGCTGGACTCAAAGCGTCCCGCCTGCTGTTGGTCGGAGCAGGGAAGCGCGAACAATTTTCAAGCGCCACGCTTCGAAAGATTGCCGGAGCAGCGTTGCGGTATCTCAAAGCCCGCTCGGTGAAGCAATTCGCATTCCTGGTTCGTGAAGCGGCTCCCGCGGAAGACTCCGCGCAAACGATCGCTGAAGGCACGCTCACCGCCGACTTCGAAGCCGACAAGTACAAGACCGACAAGAAAAATGACAAGTCCATCGACACCGTACTGCTCAACGGCTACTCCGATGCCGACCGAGCCGCTGCTGAAAAAGGTCTCGCACGCGGCCGCGTCATCGCCGAATCCCAGAACTGGGCGCGCGATCTGATCAACGAGCCGTCCAACAAACTCACTCCCAAAATTCTCGGTGAAAAGGCCGAAGCCATGGCCAAGCAAGCCGGCCTCGCCGTCGAAATTCTCGACGAGAAAAAAATCGCCGACCTCAAAATGGGCGCTCTGCTCAGCGTCTCCCAAGGAGGCCCCGAGCCGCCGCGCGTCATGGTCGTCACGTACACGCCCGCGAATCCCAAGCCCGGCGCGCCTGTCATTGGCCTCATTGGCAAAGCCGTTACCTTCGATACCGGCGGCATCTCGATCAAGCCCGCCGACGGCATGGAAAAAATGAAGTACGACATGGCCGGCGGAGCCACGATGCTTGGCGTGATGCGCGCTCTCGCTGCGCTGAAGCCCAACGTCAAAGTCATCTGCGTTGTGCCATCCACGGAAAACATGCCCGGTGGCACCGCGCAAAAGCCTGGTGATATTCAAACCGCGATGTCTGGCAAAACGATCGAAGTGTTGAACACCGACGCCGAAGGGCGCCTCATCCTTGCGGATGGAATTCACTACGCGAAGCAGCTAGGGGCAACGCACTTGATTGACGCCGCGACACTCACTGGGGCGATCGTCGTCGCTCTCGCCAACGTCAACGCCGGCGTTTTCGGCTCCGACCAAGCTTTCACCGACAAGCTGCTCGCCAGCTCAAAAGTTGCCGGCGAAAAAATGTGGCAAATGCCCATCGACGATGACTACCGCGAATTCATCAAAGGCACCGTCGCCGATATTCAAAATATCGGCAGCGGCAAAGGCGGCGGCGCCATCACCGGGGCTATGTTCATCAAGGAATTCACGGGCGACTCACCCTGGATCCATCTCGATATCGCCGGCACGGCGTGGAATGACGACGCCAAGCCCTGGCTCGCTAAGGGACCGACCGGCGTCGCGCTTCGTACTTTAGTTCACCTCGTCATGTCCTATTGATTCGGTGGGACCGGCATTCTTGCCTGTGGGTTCGCGCTGGGGGACGACGGGAGACAGACAGGAATGTCTGTCCCACCGTTACATCTTCTCGGGCGCCTCGATTCCAAGTAACGATAAAGTCTCCACCAGGCGGGCTTCCACGAGTTCGGTTAGGCGCAGGAGGAACGCGCGTTTTTGTTCGTCGGGTTCGGTCAAGATGTGATGCTTGTGGTAAAAATTGTTAAATTCCTGGGCAAGATGGAACGCGTATTTCGCGACGAACGCGGGTTCTTGGGCGCCGATGGCGGCGTCGACGGCGAGGTCGAGCGAGCCGGCGGCTAGAAGCAGTTCCCAGAGGCCGTTGCCTTCGGGACCGCTGAATAAGGCTGCTACCGTTTCTTGCGTCACAGGGACATTGGTAGCGCCCGTCTCCGCGTCTTTGCGGCGGATACCGCGGATGCGCACTACCGCGTATTGGCAGTACGGACCGGTTTCGCCTTCAAAACTGAGAGCGTCCTTGAAGTCGAAAGCGATGACGGCGTTGCGCGTAAATTTCAGCAGGAAAAATCGCAGAGCGCCGACGGCGATGGCATGTGCAGTTTTCTTCTGTTCGGCTTCGCTCATGTCCGCGTGGCGCTGCTGGACTTCGGCGAGCGTGGCGGCTTCGAGTTTGTCGATCAGGTCGTCGGCTTTGACGCCGAAGCCTTTGCGGCCGCTCACTTGAATGAACGGAAGCTTGGCTTCCTCGGGCGAGAGCTCGTAGCCGAGTTCGGCGGCACAGCGAGGCGTGAGTACGACGAAAGCGTAGGAAAGGTGAATGGATTTGGCGGCGGCTTCGGCGTGGCCGAGGCGCCGCAAGGCTTCAGCGACGACGTCCTGTACATAAGACTGGCGCGTGTCGATAACGTTGTAAACCGCAGTGGCGGGCTCGGCGAAATGTGGGGCGGCGGGATCGCTGGTGAGCGTGGTCGTGGCCCAAACCGTATCGCCTGCGGGAGCGCCTGGCCATTTGCGATAGTTGAAATCCTTGCCGAGAAGCCCGAATTTCCAGAGTTGGTAGGCGATGTCTTTGCCGACGTAGGTGACGGTGCCGTTGGAGCGAACGATGATCTTGTCCTGGATGTTTTCTTCGTCGGGCTCAGAGGAGGTTAAGGAGGTAGAGGAAGTAGAGGAGGTAAAGGATGAAGAGCCAGAGGGATCGTTGGGTGCCGGTTTTGTGTTTTCCTTTACTTCCTTAACCTCCTTTACGTCCTTTACTTCTTCTTTCGACGGCATGATCCAGCAGCCGGCCATTTTTCCGGAGGGGACAAGTTGAACGACGCCGGATTTTTTTAGCAGCTCGAAGGCGGCATCCCAGAACTTCAAATGCAAAATCTCGCTTTCGCGCGCCAGAAGCTCGTAGGAAATGCCGAGGCGTGCCATGGTTTTGAGATGCAGAGTGACGATGGCGTCGGCGATGACTTGCGCGACTTCGGCTTCTTCTCCGCGGTCTTCTTCAATGGCTTTTAAAGTGCGAGTGCGCAACTCGGCGGCACGCGCCTTGTCTTCTTCAAAGTAGTGCGTCGCTTTCGCATATAAATCCCAACAGTAGTAGTCGAAGCGCGGCTCCATGGCAAACATTTTGACGCTGACGGGAGTGCGGCGCTCCATGTCGAGGAAGCCGATGACGACGTCGGCGACTTGCACGCCGGTGTTGTCGATGTAGTTTTGAATCTGGACGGAATTTCCCGCGTGGCGAAGGACGCGAGCCATGGTGTCGCCGAGGACGGCGTTCCGGAGATGGCCGATATGGGCAGCTTTGTTGGGGTTGATGCTGGTGTGTTCGACGATGACTTTTCCGGATTTTTTTTCTGGAAGAAGTGGCGAGTGACGAGTGGCGAGTGGCGAGAGGTCGGACCAGAATGCGGCGCGGTCGAAGTAGGCGTTGAGATAGCCGGCGCCGGCGACTTCGACGCGAGCGATGCCCTCGACTTTGCCTAAGCCATTGGCGATTTCCTGAGCGATGATGCGCGGAGCTTTTTTGAGGCGCTTGGCCAACTCGAAACAGACGGGAGAAGCGGCTTCGCCCATTTCAATTTTGGGCGGGCGATCGAGAACGACATCCATGGAGACGGAGTAGTGGTTCCGGATGTAGAGCACCAGAGCGTCGCGAAGGCGATTAGAGATGGTCAGGTACACGGAGCCTCGAGGGAAAGGATGGGAGAGTATAAAGGGGCGCGAGGAGTTGGGTCAAAAGGTGACGACGGGGAAGAAGTTGGGGAGGCATACCCCCCACCCCCCGGTATACAGAAAATTGTCGCGAAACGCATGAAAATAGGAGGGTTAAGTGCGATTCGTGTGTGGGCACGCCGTTGTAAGCGACTGAAAGGAAAGGGGATGCTGCGTGCTGTGGGGAAGGATGGGGGAAAGTGCAGATGGCGCGGCGGTTTTTCGAGCGACCAGCCACGCGAGACATAAGGGATAGTACCATGAAGATTAATAAATGTCAAGGATTACTTTATATGTAACAGAAAGGAAAGGAGTTAGGGCGAGCGGGGGCGGGAGTGAGGGGTTGGAAGGGCCAGGGCACCTTGTGGCGGAAGCGGGACGGGCAAGCCAAGGGACGGGCAAGCCCGTCCCCTACAGGGGCGGGTTTGTTTGACACTCATGGGTTGCGTCGATAGTATCGAAAGACTCCAACGGAACATGACCAACAGAGGTTCCTGCGGCGGCTACCTGTATGAAACTGGCTTATTTTGATTGCTTTTCGGGGATCAGCGGGGACATGACGTTGGGCGCGCTGGTGGATGCGGGCTGCGCGGTGGAGCATTTGCGCGAGGCGTTGAGCGGGTTGCAGGTGCCGGGATGGGGGTTGACGGCGGAGAAGGTTTGGAAGAATGGGATGGCGGCGACGTATGTGCGTGTAAAGACAGAGGATCAGCTGAAGCACCGGTCGCTGAACGCGATTCTGGAAATTTTGGAGAAGTCGAAGCTGGCGCCGCGGGTGCGGGAGCGGGCTGGGGCGATCTTTCGGAAGCTAGGGGAGGCGGAGGCGCGGGTTCACGACGTGCCGCTGGAAAAGATTCATTTTCATGAAGTTGGGGCGGTGGACGCTATTGTGGATATTGTGGGGGCGTGTGTTGGATTTGAGGCGCTGGGGATTGAGAGGTTTGCTTGTTCGGCTTTGAATGTGGGTGGCGGGACGGCGAAGATGGCACATGGAGTGTTGCCGGTGCCAGCGCCGGCTACGGCTCGTTTGTTGGAGGGGCGGCCTACTTATTCTAATGGGGTGCAGAAAGAACTGGTGACGCCTACGGGGGCGGCGATTGTGGCTACGCTTTGCGAGGTGTTTGGGCCGCAGCCGGGGATGATGGTTTCGGCGATCGGGTATGGGGCGGGGACAGCGGATTTGGAGGGGCAGCCGAATGTTTTGAGGATTATGGTGGGGGAGACGGTAGGAGTAGGGAAAGAAAAAGAAAGAGCACAGCCAGGATTGGCTGTGCTACTGGATGAGGAGATTGCGGTGGTCGAGGCGAATCTGGATGATATGAACCCGCAGATTTATGGGTATTTTTTGGAGAAGGCGCTGGGGGCGGGGGCGCTGGATGTTTATACGACGCCTGTGCAGATGAAGAAAAATCGGCCGGGGACTTTGTTGACGGTTTTGTGCAAGCCGGGGGATGCGCAGGCGTTGATGAATTTGATTTTTGCGGAGACGACTACGTTTGGAGTGCGGACGTATCGGGCGCAACGGAGAGTGTTGCCTCGGGAGTGGGTGAATGTGGGAACGGAGTATGGAGAGGTGCGGATTAAGGTGTCGCGGGTGAATGGGCGGATTTTGCATGTGGCGCCGGAGTTTGAGGATTGCAAGAAGTTGGCGGCGGAGAAGGATGTGCCTTTGCAGAGGGTGATTGCTTCGGCGATGAGAAGTTTCGAGAAAATCTAAGAAAGAGATAAGAGAAAAGATTAAAGAAAAAAGATAACGCAGAGGCGCAGAGTACACAGAGTACGCGCAGAGAAGAAAAGAAAGAAAAAGCGAGAGAAGAGAACGGAGAAAGATGGCTGCGGGAAAACAGAAATATTATTTGACGACGCCGATTTATTACACGAACGGATTGCCGCATATTGGGCATACGTATTCGACGATCGTGTGCGACACGATTCGAAGATATAAGCGGATGCGCGGGTTTGATGTGGTGATGACGACGGGGACGGACGAGCACGGCGTGAACGTGGAACGGTCGGCGAAGAAGGCGGGGATTCCGGAGTCGGAGTTTGTGGCGAAGATGGCGGCGCAGTGGAAGGCGCTGTGGGATGAGCTGGGAGTGCAGGGCGACGAGTTTATTCGCACGACAGATTTGAAGCATGCGCATACGGTGCAGTGGCTATTTAAGTTGTTCCGCGAGAATGGGTACGTTTATCCGGGGCATTACACGGGGCAGTACTGCATTTACGACAATGCGTATGTGGACGTAAAGCCGGGAGAGAATTGTCCGGATTGCGGGCGGCCGACGGAGACAGTGACCGAAGAGAATTATTTTTTCAAGTTGTCGGCGTTTCAGAAGCCGCTTTTGGATTTTTACGCGAAGAATCCAAATTTTATTCAGCCGGAAGCGCGGAAGAATGAAGTGCTGAGTTTTGTGGAGGGTGGGCTGCGGGATGTGAGTATTACGCGGACGACGCTGCGCTGGGGGATTCCAGTGCCTGGCGAGGAGCGGCACGTTTTTTATGTGTGGTTTGATGCGTTGACGGCGTATTTGACCGCGGTGGGCGGGCCGAATTACGAGAAGGTGGGGTATTGGCCGGCGGATTTGCATCTGGTGGGGAAAGAAATTATCCGGTTTCACGCGGTGTATTGGCCGGCGTTTTTGATGGCGGCGGGATTGCCGTTGCCGAAGCAGGTTTGGGCGCATGGATGGTTGTTGATGGACAGCGCGAAGATGAGCAAGTCTCTGGGGAATGTGGTGCGGCCGCGGCCGATCGTGCATGTCTTGGGCATGGATGCGCTTCGGTACTATTTGCTGCGCGAGACGGTGTTTGGACAGGATGGGAATTTTAGTTATGACGCGCTCGTGCAGCGGTACAACAGCGATTTGGCGAATGGGTTGGGGAATTTGGCGAGCCGAACAGCGGCGATGATCGAGAAAAATTGCGGAGGAAAGATTCCGAAGGCCTCGGAGCGGCTGCCGCAGGATGATGAGTTGGCGAAGCTTGCGCAGGCGACGATTGGCGATGTGCTGGAGGAGTACGAGAAGCTAGGATTTTCGCGGGCGCTGGAAGCGATTTGGGCGTTGATTGGGGCGACGGATAAATATTTGACGAGCGAGCATCCGTGGTCGCTGGGGGAGAGTGAGGCGGATCAGAAGCGGCGGGCGGCGATTTTGTGGACGACCGCGGAAGTGCTGCGCGTGGTGACGGTGCTGACGCATCCCGTTTTGCCGGAGAGTACGGCGAAAGTTTGGGCGCTGTTGGGGCAGTCTGGAGCGCTTGGAGCGGTGGATTTGGATGGGTTGCGGTGGGGACAGATTGCGGCTGGGACGGCGCTTGGCAAATCGCAAGCGTTATTTCCGAGAATTGAAAAAGCAGAAGCGATTGAGAGGATGGAAGCCATGGAAAAAGAAGCACAGAACGCACCATCGCCGGTTGCGGCGACAACACCTGCGGGCGCGCCAGCGACTGCGTCGGCTGCGGCTGGAGCGGCTGCTGCTGCGGCTCCGGCAGCGGCGGAGAAGATTGGGATTGAGGATTTTGCGAAAGTCGAGATGCGCGTGGGGCAGATCAAGACGGCCGAGCGGATTGTGGGCGCGGATAAGTTGTTGAAGCTGACCGTGGATATTGGGACGGAGATACGGCAGATATGCGCGGGGATTGCGCAGTTCTATGAGCCGGAGAAATTGATTGGAAGGAAGGTGGCGGTGGTGGTGAATTTGGCGCCGAGGAAGCTTCGCGGTGTTGAGTCCAACGGCATGATTGTTGCCGCCTCCGTCGGCCCCGAAGGACGACCCGTGCTCGCCGGTTTTCCGGATGAGGATGTGGAGATCGGAGCGAGATTGAAGTAGGGGCTGCTTTGTAGTGGCGCTGCTTGCAGCGCCATGACGTGGATTATGCAAACCGAATCAAGGGCAACTGCATCAGGAAGCAGGCGCTTAAAATACAGGGATTATTCTGGACCCGGACTGTATTTCGTGACGATTTGCTCCGACTTCAAACGATGCACTTTTGGAAGAGTGGAGCAGCAGAGGGTAGTGTTTTCGCCCTTGGGTCGGATTGTCGAGGAGGCTTGGATAGCATTGCCAAGCCGCCATGCCGACATTCGCTTGCACGAGCACATGGTGATGCCAAACCACGTGCACGGAATCATCGAGATTGTTTCTGGAGGCAAGGCGCTGCAAGCAGCGCCACTACAAAGAGAAGCGCGTGCTGCAGTTCGCCTGCCCCTTTTGTCGGTTGTAGTGCGATCATTCAAGGCGGATGTAACGCGACGCGCAGGATTTGGGTTGGGCTGGAATGAAGAAATCTGGCAGCGGAACTATTTTGATCGCGTGATTCGGGATGGACGAGAGTTCTCAAACGCGGCCCGGTACATTGCGGAGAATCCGATTCGATGGACGGGTAAGAAGTTGCAGCGCGACGAGAATCGAGAGATCAATAGAAAGCTGGCGCTGCAAGCAGCACCACTACAAAGTCGATGGCGGAAGTTGGAACGTGATGGAATTGATTGATTCGCATGCGCATATTGATGATGAACGATTCGCGGAGGATCGCGAGGCGATGCTCGAGAGAGCGCGGGTTGCTGGAGTGACGGCACTTTTGGCGATTGGGACTGGGCCCGGAGCGCATAAGTTGGATGCGGCTTTGCCTTTTGCGGAGGCGCATGAGTGGATTTACACCACCGTGGGGATTCATCCGCATGAGGCTAAGGATGTGACGCAGGGACATTTGGATGAGTTGGCGCGGTTGGCGCGGCATCCAAAGGTGATTGCGTGGGGCGAGATTGGGTTGGATTATTTTTACGATCATTCGCCGCGAGATGTGCAGGAGCGGGTGTTTCGCGAGCAGATGGAGTTGGCTGCTGCGGCGAAGTTGCCGATTATTATTCATTGCCGGGATGCGTGGGCGGATTGTTTGCGGATGATTGAGGAAGTTTGGCGGCCGACCGGGTTGGGCGGGATTTTGCATTGTTTTACAAGCACGCTGGAGGATGCGCGGCGCGCGATGGACATGGGGTTTCTGATTTCTTTTGCGGGGAATTCGACTTATCCGAAGACGCAGAACTTGCGGGACATTGCGAAAGTTTTGCCGCTGGAGAACATTTTGATTGAGACGGACGCGCCGTACCTTGCGCCGCAGCCTTACCGTGGGAAGCGCAACGAACCAGCGTACGTGGCGGAAGTAGCGCGTACACTCGCTAGTGTGAGAGACTTAGCCGCGGAAGAATTCGCCGCCAGGACAGCAGGCAATTTCCGGCGGTTTTTCCACCTTGCCCAGCCGACGATGAGCGCGGCTGTGGAGTCCCAAAGATGAATGCAGGATCGGGGAGGAAGGCTATCGCGCTGATTACTGCCAAAGAGATTTTTGATCTGGTGCGAGACGATTTGGTGTTGGTGGAGGAAGAGCTTGCGCGACAGAGCGCTGGCGCGTTCGAACCAGTCGCTGAGATTACGAGTTATCTTCTCGGCGGGGGAGGGAAGCGGATGCGGCCGGCGTTGCTGCTGCTTTGCAACGGGTATACGGGTCGGCGGAGCGAGGGAGCGATACGGTTGGCGGCGGTTGTCGAGCTGCTGCACAGTGCGACTTTGATTCACGATGATGTTATTGACAGCGCGGACACGCGGCGGGGGCGGCCTTCGGCGAATTCGAAATGGGGAAATCACCGCAGCGTTTTGGCGGGGGATTGGTTGTACATGCAGTCGTTTCAGATGGCGCTGGAAGAGAGAAATTTCAGGATTTTGGATGTGTTGATCGATTTGACGCAGAAGATGGTGGAAGGCGAGTTGATTCAGCTGGCGAAGATTGGGCGGATTGACGTGACGGAAGCGGACGCGCTGCGGCTAGCGACATACAAGACGGCGTGTTTGTTCAGCGGATGCGCGCGATTGGGCGCGGTGCTAGGCGGGCTGGAAGGCGTGGAGGAAGAGGCGCTGGCGGATTACGGGCGTTATGCGGGATTGGCGTTTCAGCTGGTGGATGATCTTTTGGATTTTACGGCGTCGACGGAGCAGCTGGGGAAGCCTGTTTTGAGCGATTTGAAAGAGGGGAAAGTTACGTTGCCTTTGATTTACGCGATGGAGAACGGACATCGCGAGGCGCGCGGGTTGGTGGCGCTAGTGCTCGAGGAGAAAGAGTTTCATTCGGTGAGTGCCGAGACGATTGTTTCTTTGGTGCAGGATTCGGGGGCGCTCGGGCGGGCGCGGAGTTTGGCGCACGAATATGCGCGGCGGGCGAAAGCGTGTCTTGAGGGGCATGCGGATTCGGAGTATGCGCGGGCGTTGTTGACGTTGCCGGATTTTATTTTGGAGCGAGAAAATTAGGGTTTAGGACCCGCGAAGGCGGGAGGGGCAAGCCCCTCCCCTACAGAGATGCTGCCTTTTAAACTGGTCTACCACAAAGGCTACGATTTAAATCTGGGCGAGCACGTTTTTCCTTCACAGAAATTCCATTTGATTGCGGAGACGCTGGTGCGCGAAGGCATCGCGGCTAGCGAGGATTTTTTGACGCCGGAGCCGGCAGCGGACGAAGATATGCTGCGCGTGCACACGGCGGAGTGGGTACACAAGTTGAAGACGGGGACGCTTTCGGCCAGCGAGATTATGAAATTGGAGATTCCGTTTTCGCGGGAAGCGGTGGAGGCATGCTGGCTGGCGGCGGGCGGCTCGATTTTGGCGGGACAAATGGCTCTGCGAGATGGGTTCGGATGCAATTTGGGCGGCGGGTTTCACCATGCGTATCCGGGGCATGGCGAGGGATTTTGCGCGATTCATGACGTGGCGGTGGCGATTCGAAGGCTGCAGCATGATGGAGCGATTCGAAAGGCGATGGTTGTAGATACGGATGTGCACCAGGGCAATGGAACGGCAGCGATTTTTGCGAAGGACGAGACGGTTTTTACGCTTTCGATCCACCAGGAAAATAATTATCCGGCGTATAAGCCGCCTTCGGATGTGGATCTGGAGATGGCGGATCGGGTGGAAGACGACGAGTATCTGGGCGCGTTGCTTCCAGCGGTGCAAACGGCGCTGGATGAATTTCAGCCGGAATTGCTTTTTTATATTGGGGGAGCGGATCCGTTTTGCGAGGACCAGCTTGGCGGCCTGATGCTGACGAAGAACGGGTTAAAGACGCGCGACCGGAGAGTGTTTGAAGAGGCGAGGCGGCGCGGGATACCTGTGACAACGGCCTTGGCGGGAGGGTATGCGCGACGGGTTGAGGATACGATTCGAATTCATGTGAACACGATTGTTGCGGCGCGGGAAGTGGCGCTGGTTTTTCCGTCGGTCTCGGCTGCAGGTCAAAAGTAAGTTGGCGTTCCAGAGCAAAGCTGGTCTAATTCACCGACATGCGAGGTATTTCATGATGCGTCCCAAATTGCGGACTGTTTCTGCCTTTTTGTTCATTGGAGCCATGCTTGTGCCGGGAACGGGTGCGGCGCGGCACGCATTGGCGCAATCTTCTGCGGATTCGGCCAAAAAGTTGAAGGTATACATCTCGGTGGATATGGAAGGCGTGGCGGGCGTGGTGACGGCGGACCAGTTGGTTCCGACGGGATTTGAGTATGAGCGGTTCCGTCATTTCATGACGAATGAGACGCTGGCGGCTGTGAACGCCGCAAACGAGGCTGGGGCAAGTGAGATCGTCGTGAGCGACTCGCATGGCAACGGGGAGAATTTGTTGATTGAGGAGTTTCCGAAGAATGTTCGCATCGTGCGTGCGTGGCCGAGACATGGCGGAATGATGGGGGGGTTGGATTCAAGCTTTAGCGCGGCGATTTTTATCGGTTATCACGCTTCGACCACGAATCCGAAGGGCGTTCGCGCGCACACGTTTTCCAGCGCGCACTATGCGCGTGTGACATTGAATGGCAACGCGGTGACGGAGGGGGAGTACAACGCGGCTTACGCAGGCGCGAAAGGCGTGCCAGTGATTTTCGTTTCGGGCGATGACGCGGCGGTGGAAGAGATCAAATCGCGGATTGGAAACATGGAAAGCGTGGAGACGAAGAAGTCGCTTGGATTTCATTCCGCGGAGACGCTGACGCCGGCGGCTTCTTGCGACAAGATTTACGCAGGAGTGAAATCGGCGTTCGCGCGGCTGCGCGACTTCAAGCCTTACGTGATCAAAACTCCGGTGACGCTGGAAATTACGTTCAAGAACTACACGCCTGCGGAGTTGCTGAGCTACCTGCGCTCCGTGCAGCGCGTGGATTCGCATACGATCCGGTTCGTGGGCAAGGACATGGACGAAATCGATGATTTCGAGGAATTCGTGGGGAACTATAGTTCGGACTTGGCGCCGTGAACGGAGGCTTTCCCGCTCACCTTTTGCGCCGCGAGAGCATGGCGGACGGCATCGCTTAATTCCGCTTCCACATCATCGGGATGGAAACCTTCCGTGCGATAAACAATTTTTCCCGAACGATCCAGAATCACCACAGTCGGGAAGGAGCGAACGGAGAGGAGCGTCTCGAGACCATCCGCAAAGACCACCGTGGCGCGCGGTTTTTCTTCCTGGAGGTACGGCGGCACAAGCGATTCGTCTTCATCGCAATCCGCTGAAAGAAAAATGATGTCGGCCATTCCCTGGAACTGGGCAGCGACGCGCTCGAAATGAGGTTCCATCTCGCGGCATGGGCCGCACCAGGTTGCCCAAAAATTCATGACGACAATTTTTCCTTTTTGTTCCGCGAGCGAATAGGGTGAGCCGTCCATGGCCTTACGCAACGTGAAATCGTAGGGCTCCTTGGCGTTAGCGTTTCGTTTTGGTTTTGGGGCGTCGAGGGCGGCAACGACCTCGTCGTAGGCGTGCAGGAGATAATCGCCGAGGCCTTCTTCGGAGCCGTGTGCGAGGCGCCAGACATTGCCGAGCTTTCGGCGTATCTCGCGGCGATTCGTTGCGCCGCCCGCGGCTTCGGCGAGCGCAAAAGCCCTTGCATACTGCTTGATGGCGCCGGGCAAATCCTTGTTGTGTTCGGCGATTTCGCCGAGCTTTGCAGCCGCCGGGGCGGTCGGCGAGATCGCCATGCTTGCCTGATAGTCCTTCTCCGCAGCGGCGTAATCATGGAGTTTAAAAGAGAGCCCGCCGCGAAGCGAGAGGATGTTGGTCCTATCGCGTTTTTGTTCAGCTTCCCATTCTTCTTTGGAGATCTTGGGAGATTTTTCCGAGGCCGAAGAGCGGTCGATATAGTCCATCACCCGGGTGGAATAGTTAAGAGCACGGCGCAAGGCGGGATCGTCGCCATTTCGCTCGAGGAGTTGAATGGCGAGGATGGTCATCGACATATCGTCCGGCGTAAGGGCGACAATGCGCTCGGCGTAGTCGGCAGCACGAGCGGAATCGCGCAGCTGAAGGCTGGCTTCGACGAGTGCGCGGTAGATTTGAGGGCGCTGGCGAGACTCGGGATAATCCTTGAGAAATTCTTCGAGGTTGCGGACTAATGCGGCGCGGTCGTTGCTGGCGCGGTCGATGGCGAGCTGCAACTCTTCGGTTTCGGACAGGGCTTTCGTGGGAGGAGTTTGTTTGGGAACGGAGGATTTGGGCGCTTGTGGCAGCTCGGCCTGATTTTCTTTTTGTTGGGGGGACGCGGAACAGACATGGGGACCCAGCAAGAGAAGCGCGAAAAGAGCGAAGGCAGACGAGGGAACTTTGCGTGGGCAGCTCATCAACTAGAATTCTAATCCGTTTGGGGAGAATTGCCGAACGGGATTCGGATTTAGGCAAGCGGGCGGGGCAAGCGGGCGGGGCAAGCGGGCGGGGCAAGCCCCTCCCCTACAGCGGTTGGCGGCGGGGCAGGATGAGTCAGCGGCGGGATAGCGGGACAACCGGTTATTGCGCGCCGTTGACTTCGATGCCACCGGAGACGGTGTGAATCTCAACGCGGCCGCCGCCGTCACCCATGTGGGCGCGAAGCGAATGCTTGCCCTGCTCTTCGATCATGATGGGAATTTGCGCGCGAATTTCACCCGTCACGGCGCCGGCAGAAAGGTGGAAGCTGGCGTTGGAAGGCACGGCGATATCCACCGAACCAGATACGGTTTTCAAATCCCAGTAGCTGTTTCCCCCGGGATTGCCTTGGATGGTGACGCGTCCCGCGGTGGCGTGGGCTTTGACGTCGCCATTGGCGTCACGCACATCGACGGAACCGCTGGAAGTATCCGCATCGACGCGTCCGCCGGGATTTTGCACATGAACATCGCCGGAGACGGAGTGAGCCAATACGTCTCCCTTGGCGTTCAAGACGGTCACGGTACCGGATACGCTGGTGGCGCGAACATCATCGCCGCAATTTTCGGCATTGATGCTTCCGCTGGTCGAACTAAGCCGAACCTCGCGGCCAATGTCCTGGCCGCGGACTGTTCCTGATACGGAGGAGGCCTGCACGGGACCACGGACGTTGCGAACGAGCTGTGAGCCAGAAACGCTGGAGGAATTGACATCGGTGTCGCGAGGGACTTCGATGGAATAACTAATGGCAACATGACGCAAACGCGCGGTTTCTTTACCGATGCGGAGTGTGTCTCCTTTTAAATCGACGGGCGGGCTGGCGATGATGTCGTCCAGGCGCTTTTGGGGATTGTCAAAACCAAAGCCGGAGACACGCACATCGCCGTGCACGTGGACTTTGCCATCGGCGCTGCCGACGATGGAGATGTCGCCCGAGACATTGCCAAGTTCGAGCCGGAGGGGGCCGGAGACATCGAGCGAGCGGTCAAAACTGCCGGAAACGGTGGGGCCCATCTGGCAGCCGGCGAGTACTGTCAAACTGCAGAGCAACAGGATAGCTGGAGCCCACTTTGGCTGTGTTTTCGTCTTCATGCTTCCTCCAGCGCCAGCAGCGAAGCTCCCATGCGCTTCACTAACAGAAGATACGGAAAAGCGAGGAAAAATGTTCCGGCCGCGCATTCGGACGGATGCCGGCCTAACGAACCAGGGTCTCGTTAAGAGAACCTTGCCGGTAGCCTTCCAGATCGAGGGCTACATACGCAAAACCGGCGGTTTTCAGGCGAGCGGCGATGGAGGCGGCCATCTGTGGAGACATGGCGCGGGGCATTTCTTCTGGCGCGATTTCCACGCGGGCGAGCTTCTCGTGGAGGCGGACGCGAAACTGGCGAAAGCCGAGTTCGCGGAGGGCGGCCTCGCCGCGCTCGATGAGAGCGAGGCGCTCGGGAGTTACTTCTGTCCCGTAGGGGAGCCGCGAAGCGAGGCATGCGGAGGCGGGACGGTCCCAAGTTGGCAATCCGGCGCGCTGGGAGAGCGTGCGAATTTCGGCTTTATGCAAGCCGGCGTCGAGAAGCGGAGCGAGTACGCGATGTTCCGCGGCGGCGCGGTGGCCTGGGCGGAAATCGAGCGTGTCATCGGCGTTGACGCCGTAGGCGATCGCAGCAAATCCGCGGGTTTGCGCCATAAGGTCAAGCACGTTGAACAATTCGTCTTTGCAAAAGTAGCAGCGATCGGCGGCATTGGCGCGATAGCTGGGATTCTCCATTTCGTGGGTTTCGATGAATTCGTGGCGGACTTCGAGCTTGCGAACGAAGTCTTCGACCACGATGCGGTCATGGGCGGAGTAACTTGGGGAAAGAGCCGTGACCGATAAGGCGCGTTCACCGATGGCGTGGTGGGCGGCCCAGGCGAGGTAGGCGGAATCAGCGCCGCCAGACAGCGCGACGATCATGGAAGGGAACTCGGCGATCTGGCGCAGCAGGCGCAGTTCTTTCTCGTCTGGCGAGAGCTGCGTTTGTTCCTGAACGTGGATGCGCACGAACGTGTTCATTGCCTGGAAAAGTATACCTTATCGCGACTCGAATTTCGTTCGCCGGGGCTCGGGAACACGCGGTTATTTGAAATCGAGCAAGACATCGACAGTGTGTTTGCCGGCGTCTGTGCGCAGCCAATGTCCAACAGTGTCGTAGTGCACGGGCAAGGAACCGAAAATATCCGCGGGATGCGACTGCAACTTCGTAAGAAAAATTTCGAACTGCGATTTGTCGAAAACGGCTCCGGTTTCCATCGACCACATTTGTTGGATACGCCGCTCACCAGCCACCGAGAGCCCAGTAATAACCAGGCCGCTGAAATGGTATTGCACTCCTTCAGATACGGAAACGGTGTAAGAGACGGTGTGAGTCTGGTCGTCATAGGAAGCGACCGGATCGATCTTGGCGTCGAGGTAGCCGCGGTGGCCGTACTCTTCGCGGGCGCGGTCCCAGCCTGCTTCGATTTGCATGCCGTTGGCGACGTCCCCCGGCTTAAGGCCGAGTTCGTTGGAAAGTGTGATGGAGGATAAAACAGAGTTGCCGGACCATTGCGCTTCCTTGAAATGATAAATGGCGCCGGTGGCGATAGGGATGAATACAGGAATTTGCTCGGGAAGTTTCTGATTGGGATTGCCAGTCAAGCGGATTTCGGGCGGGCCGAGTTTGACGCGAAGATAGCCTTGCTGGAGGTAGAAGGGGCGAAGTTGTTCGGAGAGAAAGAGGTCGATGGCCATCCGGGAAAAGGGTTTGCCCAGGACTTCGGCGAGTTGTTGCTGGACGAGGTGGGAAGAAGCGAGAGCTGGATCACTGAATTCGACGCTGGCGATGTGAAACGGTGAGCTGTCGACGCGAAAGGCCTGAACGTTGCCATCGCCCAGAGGATTGGCGAGAAGCTCGTGCTCGATGGCAACGTTTAGCTGGCGCGAGGCGAGGAGCTCTTTGAGCGTGTCGCTGACCTGGTCGACGACCGCGCCGGCTTCGGGAAGAGTGTTGTCGAAGAACGGGAGTTTTTTGCGGATGGCATCGGCGAGCTCGCCGTCGGAAAACCAAGGAAAGTTGTCGAAGTAGATGGGGACACGCGGCGCCTCTTCGAGTTGGAAGGTTACGGTCAGGCCGTCGCCGCGGGTCTGGAAGTTATAGTTTACCTTGGCGAAAAGTCCGGTTTGGAGGAGACGGTCAGCGGCCGCCTGCAATTCTGGTTTGCCGACTGGGGAGCCTTTTTCGAGTTGAGAGAGCGCGATGATTTGGGGTTCCGTGAGAGTCTTCAGGCCGGCGGCACGGATATCGTGGAGAATTGCGGTTGCTGGCGCGGGAGTCTGGGCTTGCGCGGACAGCAGGAAGAGGAGCGTAGCAATTAGAGAAATTCCCAAGCCGACCCGCAAGATGCTCCGCATGTTTTTATTTTAGCGGAAAAAGGTGCGGCGGCCTATTGCGGCCGCTGTGGCCAGGGAAGTTTGCCCGCGGAGCGTGCTCCGGATTTTCGCGCTATTCGACGGTCACGGATTTCGCAAGATTGCGCGGCTGGTCGACGTCGCAGCCGAGGCGGACGGCGATGTGGTAAGCGAGCAGTTGGAGCGGAATAATCTCCAGAAGAGGAGCGAGAATTTCGGGTGCGGGGGGAAGCTCGATAATGTGGTCCGAGGCTTCGCGAGCGAGATGGTCTTTTTCGGTGGCGATGGAGATGACGATGCCGTCGCGGGCTTTCACTTCTTTGATGTTGGAGACGCTTTTTTCGTAGCGGGTGACGGACTCCGGGTCGCTGTCGTCTCGTGTAGCGAGAACGACGACGGGCAGATTCTCGTCGATGAGCGCGTTCGGGCCGTGTTTCATTTCGCCAGCGGGATAGCCTTCGGCGTGGATGTAGGAAATTTCCTTCAGTTTGAGCGCGCCTTCGAGCGCGATGGGATAGTGAATGCCGCGGCCGAGATAGAGAAAATCCGTGTAACGGAAAAACTGGCGGGCGAGGTTCTCATAAAAGCCGGACTCCTCGGCTTGCAGGACGCTTTCCATTTTGTGCGGAATACGCGTGAATTCCTGCATTAACTTTACAGCCGCGGCGGGAGCAAGTTTTCCGCGGATTTGGCCGAGATAGGAAGCGAGGAGCAGCAGCGCGGTGAGTTGTGCCGTAAAGGCTTTTGTGGAAGCAACGCCGATTTCCGGGCCGGCGTGCGTGATGAGGGTTCCTGCGGCTTCGCGCGTGATCATCGAGCCTTCGACGTTGCAGATGGCGAGCGTTGGCGAACCCTTGATTTTTGCTTCGCGCTGCGCGGCGAGCGTGTCGGCGGTTTCACCGGACTGGCTGATGCAGATGGTCAGCGTTTTCGAGTCGAGGATGGGATCGCGATAGCGGAATTCGCTGCCGTAGTCGACCTCGACCTGCAGGCGCGCGAGGCGTTCGATCATGAACTTGCCGGCGAGGGCGGAGTGCCAGCTTGTTCCACAAGCGACGATGCGCACTTGCTGGAATTCGCGGAATTGCTGTTCGGAGATCTGCATCTCGTCGAGGAAGACTCTGCCGGTGTCTTGCGAGATGCGGCCGAGCAGAGTGTCGCGGACGGCCCGAGGCTGCTCGAAAATCTCCTTTTGCATGAAGTGCTTGTAGCCGCCTTTTTCGGCCATGATGGGGTCCCAGGCGACGTGGTGGGCGGGGCGGTCGACGGGGCGGCCATCGTGATCCATCACGTGGACGCCTTTTTGCGTGAGCACGGCGATGTCGCCATCGGCGAGGAAGAAGATTTGGCGCGTGTGCTCGAGGAGGGCGGGAATGTCGCTGGCGACAAAGTACTCGCCGTCACCGAGGCCGATCACCGAGGGCGGCCCGATGCGGGCGGCGACGATCTTTTGAGGATCGCGAGCGGAAAGGAAAACGAGGGAGTAGATGCCCCGCAATTCCTTGAGAGATTTGCGAACAGCATCTTCGAGAGGCGCGCCGTCTTTCGAATTCTTCTCGACGAGATGGGCGACGACTTCCGTGTCTGTCTCGGTAACGAATTTGTGGCCTTCGCGCTGAAGCTGCTCTTTGAGCTCGAGATAATTTTCGATAATTCCGTTGTGGACGACGACGATTTGGCCGGTGCAGTCGCGGTGCGGGTGGGCGTTTTCTTCGGTAGGGCGTCCGTGAGTGGCCCAGCGGGTGTGGCCGATGCCATAGGTGCCCTCGATCGGCGATTTCAGAATGACTTCTTCGAGGTTGCGGAGCTTTCCCGGGGCGCGGCGGATTTCCAATTTGCCGTCTTTGGTGACGACGGCGATGCCCGCGGAATCATAGCCGCGGTACTCCAATTTGCGAAGGCCCTCGATAATGACAGGCACTACCTTCTTCGGTCCGATGTAACCGACAATTCCGCACATGCGCGGGATCTCCTGGGAATGCAGTTTTATTAGACTAGCATGGAGTTGCGCAGAACCAGCGGCTTCCTGACGGGGATGTGGCGAATCGTGTCAATTCCCGTGTCAAGGGCGCAGCGGAGCGTCGGGCGAGGGCTGGAGCTCATACGAAAGAAGTTTTTCGTTGGCATCGAAGTGAAAGGTGACGCGCGCGGTGGCAGGAATCAGCGTTTCGGTATCGATGTGGCGAACGACGGCGACCAGGGAATTTTTGTTGGGAGATTCCTCGAGTTTGTAACCGCGAGAGGTGAGAAAGTACTCGACGCGAGACCTCGGGGTGCCTTGAGGCAGCTGACTATTCAGCAGTTCATCGATTTTCTGCAGACGTGAATCGGACGTGTGAGCGTGGCTTTTGCATCCCGAAGCTACCAGCGACGTGAGAAGTGCGGCACAGACCAGCGAAACCAAACCAGGAAAGGCTGCAAACAGCCATGCGGAGTTGCGATGACGGATCATTGAACGGCGCGATTACTCGACAATTTCGAAGCGGGATTCTTCAATGACTGGGTTCGTGAGGACCTCTTTCGAGATGTGCTCGACTTGCTGAACGGCCTCGTCGCGAGTGAGGCCCTCGACATTCAGGACGAAAAATTTGCCCTGGCGGACGTCTTTGACGGAGGCATAGCCCAACCCGGAGAGCGCATGCTGAATCGTTTGTCCCTGGGGATCGAGTACCGTGCGCTTCGGCATCACCCAAACGTGTGCTTTCATGCGCCAAGTATAACATTCCGGGCGACGCGAGAGCACCCTCGAGAGACTAGCGCGATTTGCGGAGAGCTGAGATGCAGGGTCGATTCAAAAATTGCGAAGTTTGTTGAACGCGAGCTTCTCCGCCTCTGAGAGGAAGGCATGCTCGAAACTCAGTCCCGCCAGCCGGGCGAGTTCGGTTTCGCTTAGGCCCATCTTCGCGGCATTCTCGTATTCTCCTCGCAAAGTCGTGTGGAACATTGCGGGATCATCGGTTGAGAGCACAATCGGTATGCCATGGCGCCAGAGTTGCGGGAGTGGATGATCTTCGATCCGTGCTTCCGTCAGGCGCAACTGTTTTGCCAGCGCGCCGGTGCGGATGTTGCTCTGCGGGCAGATTTCGAGAGGGATGCGACGATCGGCGAGCGAGTCCATAAGCGCCGGGTCCCGCGCCGCTGCGATGCCGTGACCGACGCGCTCGACGTCCAACAGTTCGATGGCCTCGCGGATTTTCTCCGGGCCGCCGACTTCTCCGGCATGCATCAGGAGATGCAGGCCATTTTTCTTAGCTTGCTCGTAGACGGGACGAAATTCTTTGGTGGCTATGCTCATCTCGTCGCCGCCGATTCCGAAGGCCACGATTTTTTGGGACTGGCAGCGCTTGGCCGCATCCACGACTTCCATGGCGGCCTCGGGGCCGAACTGGCGAGCGGCATCAAAAATCCAGTTGACGCGAAGCCCATTTTTTTCGAACGGCTCGGCGGCTCGCAGAATCGCTTCGAAATTGGCCTCGGGCTTCTGTTTTCGGAGCAGCATCACTCCGATGGAGAGAGTGACCTCGGCATAGACCACGCCTTGGGCCAGCAGATGGTCGCAAAGATCTCGCGCAATGAGTCCGTAATCGCGCGGCTCACGAAGAAAAGAGGTGACCCATTTGAAAGCATCGATGAAGCCAGTGAAGTCACGGTACGTGTAACGGGCGCGAACTTCGTCTTCCGTCAGCAAAATGTTGTGCTGCGCCGTAAGGGCGCACACCGTGGCGGGTTGAATCGAACCTTCGAGGTGCAGATGCAATTCCGCCTTGGGAAGGGAAGCGATGCTGTCAGGAAGGAGTGACGAATTCATCCGCTCGATCCGAAGGGTCAGCGGGGCAACTGCGGCCGGCCGGCGTTAATCCAGGCAGTCAGCCAGTACGAGCCGACGTCGGTGGACGCTTCGGAAAGTTGGCGGATCAGGATGGCGGCAGCCTGGTTGTAAAAGCGATCGAAGTATTCGTCGTTGTAGGAATAGGACTTCCCCGCGATGTACGCATTGCGATCCGCCAGGAGTATCGTCTCGAGCCAGCTATGCGATCCGAGACAGACCTCGAAGGCGTGGTCGGTTGGATCATTGATGTAGGCAGCGTCGTTGGGACGCATGGGAAAGAAAGAAGAGTAACGATCAATCAGAACCGTTCCGAATCGCTCATTTACGCCTGCCTGCGCGGTGAGCTTCCCGTCAAAGTTTTCCGTAGTACTGAACGGGTCGTGGGCATCAGCGACGTAGTTTGCAAGAATCGCAGCGTCCAGCTTGGCTTCGTCCCAGTGGCCCAGTTTCATGTCATCGGTCAACTTTTGGCTATAGACGCCAATCTCCCAGGGCAACACGCCATTTGCCTGGAGCTTGGATTTCCCGTATTTGTCGAGGGCGGCTTTGTAATTGCGAGGTAAGGCGTCGAAGGGAAACCGGCCGTACTTGTCGAGATAGAGATGATCGTTGCGCTTCTCGGCGGGGGTTTTGGCGACAGCCTCCAACGGGTCGAGCACGTGTTGCAGAAGGATTGCTCTGTAGCTTTCGAAGAAGCCGCGAATGTCTTGCGGCAGGGTGTCGATGGCTTGGTTGACAACCAGTTTGTGGGCGTTGCGGCCCCAAGCGCCAGCCAGCGGCGGCGAAAGAATGCCAGCAGCCGCGACAGCCAGCAGAAGGCCCGTCCGAATCTGTCTCTTTCCGCGGAATCCCTGCGGCATCTTCGATTCCTCTACCCTGCGTTCGTGGCGCGGAGCGTGCTGTGCTTCCGGCCAAAGTTGTAGTAAATCACGAGGCCGATGGCCATCCAAACAAAGAAGCGAATCCAGTTCGTGATAGGCAGCCCGGCCATGAGCAGAATACACGTCAGAATGGTCACAATGGGCGCCAGCGGGCCGCCAGGGGCACGAAAGGCGCGGTGCCGCTCCGGCTCCCGGTAGCGGAGAATCAAGACGCCTCCGGCGACCAGTGCGAAGGCAAAGAGCGTGCCGATGTTGGAAAGATCCGCGAGCGTGCCGATGTCCAGCAAACCGGCGGGGATGCCCACGACGATGCCGGCCATCCAAGTGGAGAAATCCGGTGTCCGGAACTTCGGATGCACGTGTCCGAAAACACGCGGGAGGAGTCCATCACGAGACATGGCAAACCACACGCGGGCCTGGCCGAGCTGGAAAACCAGCAGGGAAGAAATCATGCCCATCAATGCGCCAATGAGAACGACGAGACGGACGCCGCCAAAATGCAGCTTCTTCATGGTGTTGACGACAGGAGCGGCGTCGTCGAGCAAGGTCTGGTAAGGAACAAGGCCGGTCAAAACGACTACGACGCCTATGTAGAGGATCGTGCAAATGATGAGAGTGGCGATGATGCCGATCGGCAGATCGCGCTGCGGATGCTTGCATTCTTCCGCCGCGGTGGAAACGGAGTCAAATCCGATGTAGGTGAAGAAGACGATCGAGCCGCCCGTTAAAATTCCCGGCCAGCCGTTCGGAGCGAAAGGATGCCAATTGGCGGGATGAATGAAGCGCATGGCGAAGGTGATGAAAACGAGAATGGCCACAATCTTCAAAAACACCATGATGTTGTTGGCTTCTGCGGACTCGCGAATTCCCCGGACCAGAATCACGGTGAGCAACATCACGATGATGAAAGCGGGCCAATTGAAGCCGAAGTGCCAGCCCGGAGCATAAAGCGCGTTTCCCTGCAAATCGGACAAGCCGCTCGGAAGATAAGCGGGCACAATCCATCGCGGGTTAGGATGAACGCCGAACCAGTCCAGCAAATCCACCATGTGTGCCGAGAAACCCACGCTTACAGCCATGTTGCTGACCGCGTATTCCAGGATGAGGTCCCATCCGATAATCCAGGCGACGAGTTCGCCCATCGTGGCGTAGGTGTAGGTGTATGCGCTGCCCGCAATGGGAATCATGGCAGCGAGTTCCGCGTAACAAACGGAGGCGAATCCACACACAATCGCGACCAGGACGAACGAAAGCGCGATCGCCGGCCCCGCGCCAGGCCGCCCAAACGAAGGCGAGCGGTAGATCAAATATTCCAGCAGGGGAGCGTTCAGGATCGAACTGGCCTGCATCTTCTGTCCGGCGATGGCGGTGCCGATGACCGTGAAAATTCCTGAGCCGATGACCGCGCCAATGCCGAGCGAGGTCAGGCTCAACCACCCGAGGGATTTCTTTAATCGAGTTTCCTGGTTTTCCGAGTCCGACAGAAGTTGGTCGATACTCTTGCAGCGCAGGAGATGTGATCCCACCCATGCTCTCCGATCGCGTCCGGCAAGCCGGAAGCCTGGAATTACCGGATACGCCGTTCAGGAAAGATTGCCTGGCTCAATTTACCCTGAGATGCCAGGTTTCGCAACAAAGTGTGATGGACCTTTGCGAAACGCTTTGCGTGATTTCAGGCCGGCTCGAGCTGGGCGTAGCGCTCAATGAATTTTTTTGTGCCGCGGCCGGGGAAGCTCACGGAAACGCGACGGTCTTCTTCGTCGCCTTCCACGCCGACGATAGTGCCTACCCCGTAGCTTGGATGGCGCACCTTTCGGCCAAGCATGGGATCGGCATTGGAGCCGCGTTTGATGGCTGGCCTGCCAAAAGAGCTAGTGGCGCGGGCGGGCTTGGGAACGGTTACAGCAGGTTCTGGTTTGCCCCGCACGCGGCGCAAAAATTCGTCGGCTGAGTAGGAATATTCCGGGTCGGGTTCGTAGCGGCGCTTTTCGCCAATTTCAGCCATCGAGCCGCGGACCGTTTCCACAAGCTCGCTGGGAATTTCAGCCAGGAAGCGCGAGGGCAGAGAGGCGCGCAACTGCTGTTCATTGCCAAAGATGCGGCGATAGACAGCCCGTGTGAGCGTCAGCGAAGTGCGCGCGCGCGTCATGCCGACGTAAACAAGGCGCCGTTCCTCTTCGATTCCTTTTTCCTCGTTTAGCGAGCGGCCGTGCGGGCAGATGCCTTCTTCCATGCCGGTCAGGAAAACGTGATCGAACTCCAGGCCCTTGGTGCTGTGCAGCGTAATGAGCGTGACACCGGGCTTGCCTTCGAACGAATCCGCGTCGCTGACCAGAGCGGCAGCGTCCAAAAAGTCCGTGAATGCTTCGCCTGCCTCCATACTCTCTGCGACGGCTCGCGTCAGCTCTTCGAGATTTTCCAGCCGCGCGACATCTTCGGGAGTGTTGCGGTCTTTGAGCATGTCCATGTAACCGCTCTCTTCGAGGACGCCACGCAGAAAGTCGGCCGGTTCCTTGCTCGCCAATGATTCTTGCAACTTGGCGATCAGCTCCTGAAAGGATCGTAAGGGCGTCACAGCGCGCCCGCCAGCGGCTCCAGAGACAAATTTATGAATGGCAGCCCAAAGCGGAGTCCCCTCCACGCGCGCGGTTTCGCGCAGGGAATCGACTGTGGTCTTTCCGATGCCGCGCGGAGGCACATTCAGCACGCGCAGCAGCGATATGTCATCTTCAGGATGCATAGCCAGGCGCACGTAGGCCAGCGCATCCTTGATTTCAGCGCGACTATAGAAGCTGAAACCGCCGACCAGTTTGTAGCGCAGTCCACGGCGGCGAAATACCTCTTCAAACGCCCGCGACTGAAAGTTCGTTCTGTACTCGATGGCGCAGGTCTGCGCAGAGTCGTCATTTAGAATGCGTTCGAGTTCACCGGCCACAAATTCCGCTTCGGCTTGGGCATCACGCGCTTCGTAGTAGCGGAGGTTTGCACCTGCGCCCTTCGCCGCACTCAACGATTTGCCCAGGCGCTCCGGATTGTTTGCAACCACTGCGCCCGCGGCATCCAGAATATTTTGTGTGGAACGGTAGTTCCGCTCCAGCTTCACGACCCGGGCGCCGGGGAAATCGCGGGAAAAGCTAAGCAAAATCGACACGTCCGCTCCGCGCCAGCGGTAGATCGATTGGTCCTCATCGCCAACCACGCACAAGTTGTGCTTCGGTCCAGTCAGCAGCCGCAGCAGGTCGTATTGCACCCGGTTGGTGTCCTGATACTCATCGACGTGGATATACTGGAAACGAGCCTGCCATTTTTCGCGCACAGGGGTTACTTCGCGAAGCAGGCGCACGGAGCGCAGCAGGAGATCGTCAAAATCCAACGCATTGCTCTGGTGCAAGAGCTTTTCATACGCGGCAAAAACATCGGCAGTGCGCCGGCCGTCCTGCCCGATGGCTTCGCCTCGCATCATCTCCGGCGACTTGCCGTGGTTTTTCGCATAACTGATGGCGCTGAGAATATTTCGCGGGGTCAGGCTGTCGTCGTCGATCGCCAATTTGCTCATGGCGAGTTTCACGGCGGCGAGCTGGTCGTCGTCATCATAGATCGCGAAATCTCGCGGCAGACCCGCGCTGGGGGCTTCGCGCCGCAGCAACCGCGCGCACAAGGAATGAAAGGTCGAAAGCCACGGTTGCGCGGGTGGCACTCCCGCGCGCAGCAACAAATCGGAAACGCGCGTGCGCATCTCCTCCGCGGCCTTGTTGGTGAAAGTGACGGCCAGTATCGACTCAGCCGGCACACTTTTAGAGATCAGGTTGGCCATGCGAAAAGTGATGGCGCGCGTCTTGCCTGTTCCAGCGCCGGCGAGGATCAGCACGGGACCTTCAACGGTTTCCGCCGCGAGGCGCTGCTCCGGATTTAATTCGTCAAGGAGATTCAACATTTACCCGCAGTGGTCAAAGATGCGATGCCTTGTGATGGTAGCCGACTGAGAGAACGCGCGCAAATTACGGAGATTTTCTCCAGCATTCGCAAAGAATGTGCGGCGGAAGATCGCGGCTGAACCTAGTTTTGGCCTTGGCGGCTCAGGTCAATCTCGAAGTACACGAGCGGATGATTTTTCTCGAGAGCGCGCACATCGGGGATGTAGAGATGCGCGGTGTTGAGCAGATCGAGCTGTCCTTGCAGATCGAAATAAAGTAAGCCTTGGACAGAGTGATGCGGAGCGACGATGCTGCTGCCAACCGCGGCTTCGGCGGCGGCTTTTTGCATTTCGATCCAATGCTTGTCGCGCCCCGTTTTCGGGCCCTTGGGTATCGGAATAGGCGATCTTCGCGTTTCCGTAGGATCCTTTTTCTTGGACTCCGTCGAGGCATCGGCCACGTCGTCGGCCGTGAGCGATCGCAACGCCTGGCGGTTGTCCTCGGAGACGGTGACGTTCAAGCGAATCTGTTCGAGATCCACTTTCATGCTCTCGTCGGAATCGTTGCGAATGATGGTGTCGATCGCCACAATGCCCACCGCGAGGGGCGACTTCTTGGGGAATTTCGCTTTGTAGCTGGCCGCGTCCGTCCAGGGTTGGGCGGAGATCGTCACCCCTTCGTGAGATTCGAGAGCCGCCGCTTTCATAGTGGTTTGCGGCGGGGGAACCGCTGGGCCGGCAGAAAAAAGTGACGCAGCAAGAAAGGGAACTATAATGGCTAGGTTTCGCATCGGGTTATAATAGTCCTTTCTCATCTCGACGCCTTCGATTCATGGGGGAAGTGCAGGGTTGCCCGCACCGCGCAGCCTGCTCGCGACTGTGCGGACGAGAGACCGGAGCCACGTTTAGTGTATTTCATTTATAGCCTGCTGATGGGCTTTGCCGCCCTGCTGCTCACACCTTACTGGCTGGTGCAGGGCCTGCGCCACGGGAAATATTTCTCGAATCTTGGGCAGCGGCTCGGTTTTTCGTTTCCGGCGCTGAGCAACCTGCCTGAAAAGCATGCTGGTGCCATCTGGATTCACGCTGTTTCGGTAGGCGAGGCGCTCGCCGGCCTAACCCTGGCCCGGCGATTGAAGCAAGCTTATCCGGACCGGCCGCTCGTCATTTCTACCACCACATTGACCGGCCAGGCGCTGGCGCGTGAGCGCATGCCATTTGCGGATGCGATTATATATTTTCCTTTGGATTGGGCGTTTTGTGTTCGACGAGCCTTGCGCGCGGTACGCCCCTCGATTGTCATCGTTCTCGAAACGGAGATTTGGCCCAACTTTCTGCGGGAGGCGGGGCGCGGCCACGTTCCTGTCGTGTTCGTAAGCGGGCGCATTTCGGATCGTTCCTTTGCCCGATACCAACGTTACCTTGGCATTTTTGGATTTTTTCTTCGGCCCTTTCTTCGGAGTGCTCTTGCGAATGGTTCTGCTTTTCTCATGCAGAGCGAGAAGGACGCAGATCGCATTCGCGCACAGGGCGCTCCGGTAGACCGCGTGCAAGTCAGCGGCAATCTGAAGTACGACCTGGAGCTTCCCGCCGAGACGCCGATCTCGCAGTGGTTTGCGGCGGAAGCGCAGCGGCGCGGGCGTTCGCCTATCATTGTCGCGGGGAGCGTCGTGGCGACCGAGGAACCGCTGGCGTTAATCGCTTTTGGCACGCTTCAGGGAGAATTTCGCAATGCGCTTCTGGTTTTGGCGCCGCGCAAGCCGGAGTGCTTTCAATCGGCGGCCCAGTTCATCGAGGATTCTCATCGCAAATTCCTTCGCCGCTCGCAAATCCCGGTTCCGGGTCCGTCGCAAAATGGCGCAAAGTCCGGCGAGTTTACAATTCCCGACGATGTGACCGTCATTCTGCTCGACAGTATCGGCGAACTCGCTTCGCTTTATCGCGTGGCCGACGGCGCTTTCGTAGGCGGCTCGCTTGTGGAGAGCGGCGGGCATAATATTCTGGAGCCTGCGGCGTTCGGAAAGGTTCCAGTATTTGGGCCGTCGATGGAAAATTTCGCGGAAATTGCGCAGCGGTTCACCGCGGCCGGAGCTGCCGTTCAGGTGGAAAGCCCCGAGGACGCCGGAGTCGCCTGGATCGAGTTCATGCGCGACCCCGAGCGGGCGTCGCGGATGGGCACGGCCGCGCGCAATCTTGTCGAAAGCAGCCGCGGCGCAACCGATCGTGCCATCGCGCAGATCGCCAGGCTACTTGAAGCCGCCGGCCGAGAGAAGGGATGAATCTTCCGCTGCTGGTGCGCGTGTTGCTCTGGCCGCTTTCCGTTGTGTATGGCGGGTACGCCCGAGCCCGGGCCTCGCTGTATGCTCAAAGCTGGTTGAAACAGAATCGTTTGCGCGCGAAGGTGATTAGCGTCGGCAATTTGACTGTCGGCGGCACCGGTAAGACGCCGATGGTAGTGTGGCTCGCTGAAAAATTTCTGTCGGAAGGGAAGCGCGTGGCCATTCTGAGCCGCGGCTATCGCGGTTCCGGCGAAACGAGCGACGAAATCGAATTGATGAAGCATCGAGTGCAAAGCCGGGTTACGTTTGGCGTCGGCAAAAATCGCTTTGCCGAAGGCCAGCGCATCGAACAGCAGCAGACGGTCGATGTATTTCTTCTGGACGATGGCTTTCAGCACCTTTCCCTCGCTCGCGATGCCGATATTTTAATGCTTGATGGTTCGCGCAAACTTCAGGACCAATGGCTGCTCCCCTCCGGAGTATTGCGCGAACCTATTTCTGCTTGCCGCCGCGCCGACATCCTGGTTGTGACTCGCAAGGCAGCGCGCCCGGACATCGAAGCAGACGAAGCTCACAAATACTCCATTTTTTACGCGCAGACACGGCTGTTGGGATTTCGTCATCGGGGTAGCGGCGCTGGCCTCCACGATGTCAACGAAATTGGTCGGGGGCCGTTTTTTGCGTTTTGTGGCATCGGAAATCCACAGGCATTCTTCGACGATTTGAGCCGCTGGCACGTTCCCGTCGCGGGCGAAAGCATCTTTCGGGATCATCATCGTTACACGGAAGCTGACCTCCGTCGATTGGAGAAGGCAGCCCTCGCGGCGGGGGCTATAGCGTTCGTCACCACCGAGAAGGATGCACAAAATCTGCCCAAGGAAAGCCACACGGCGATCCCTATCTTCGTCGCCGTGATTGATTTCGTACTCACCGCCGAGAGCGAGTTCCTCGCCGCGCTGGAACGAAAACTGCAAGCGCCCCAAGGAGTGCCGGCGTGAAAATTCTGATTCGCGCCACCAACTGGGTCGGCGACGCCATCATGGCTCTGCCTGCTCTCCGCGCCGCACGCTCGCGCTTTCCGCAAGCAGAGATAACCATTCTTGCCCGGCCCTACGTTGCTTTTATTTACAAAGACCAGCAGGTCTGCGACAACATGATGTTCGTGGATTACAAGCGCGACATGGTGGGCGAAATCCGCGAACAGAAATTTGACAAGGCTTTACTTCTTCAAAACGCGTTCGAAGCCGCCTGGTTCGCCTGGCGCGCGGGAATTCCGGAGCGCATCGGCTACGCGCGTGATGGCCGCAGCCTGCTTTTGACGAAAGCGGTGCCCGTTCCCAAGCCCGGCGAAATCCCTGCGCACGAACAGTACTACTATCTCGAGCTGCTTCGCCGTGCCGGCTGGCTGGATTCTTTGCCGAACGAAACCCGGATTAGTCTCGGCGTGCCCGAGGAAAATCGCAAGCGCGCCGCTGAATTTCTCTCGTCCCACGGCGCTAAATCTCAGGGCTTGCGCATCGCCATCGGCGCCGGCGCTTCGTATGGCTCCGCGAAGTGCTGGCCGCCGGACCGCTTCGCGGATCTGGCGAACCGTCTTCAAACAAAGTCAGGAGTGGACATAATTCTGTTTGGCACACGCGCAGAAGCCCCTGTCTCGGCGGCCATTGCCGCCGGCATGCGCCAGACACCTATCGATCTCACGGGAAAAACGTCGATCGACGACTTGCCCGCTCTACTCTCGCAATGCCATCTGTTCATTGGCAACGACTCCGGCGCGATGCATGTCGCCGCCGCCGTTGGCCTGCCAGTTGTCGCCGTCTTTGGACCGACCGACCCGTTCGGCACCGCGCCCGTCACGCCGCGCTGCAGTATCGTCCAGGAAAAACCCTACTGCAGCCCCTGTTTTCTGCGCAGCTGCCCGACCGATCATCGCTGCATGACTCGCGTCACTCCCGACGCCGTCGCTGCCGCCGCGCAGCACTGGATTTCTTCCCTGGAGGTGCGCCCTGCCTGAAACCGGCACGCTCCGCCCCGCCGTCTTTCTCGATCGCGACGGCACCATCGCCGAGGAGGTCGGCTACTTGAATCACGTCAGCCGATTTCGTATCTTGCCGCACGCCGCCGATGCGATTCGCCGATTGAACGAAGCAGGCTTTCCCGTGATCGTGGCGACGAATCAATCCGGCGTTGGCCGCGGTTATTTTCCTGAATCCCTGGTACAAACGGTGCACGAACTCATGACCCAGCAGCTCGAAGCCGCCGGCGCCCGTCTCGACGCGGTTTACTACTGCCCGCACACATCAGCCGATGGCTGCGACTGCCGCAAGCCGAAAACGGGCATGCTGGACCGCGCGGCGCGTGAGCACGGCATCGACTTGCACCGCTCCTTCGTCATCGGCGATCGCCATGGTGACGTCGAGCTTGCTCGTCGCGCTGGCGCCTGCAGTATCCTCGTGCGCACAGGGTACGGCGAAGGCGAATATCTCTGGAACTCCCCAAAGTGGCAGTATCAACCTGCTTTTGTCGCCGCGGATCTTGCCGATGCAGTCCACTGGATTTTGAGGCCAACGAAATGAAGCGCGCCGCAAAGAATAACGCCGGGAAAAAGGGCGTGCCGTCATCGTCCGTCGATCTGCTGGCGCTCGCGGACTATATCGAGCAATTCTCCTCGAAAAAGATCGTTCTCTTTGGCGATTTTGTCGCTGACGAATTTCAATTCGGCGAAATTTCGCGTGTTTCTCGCGAAGCGCCTGTCTTGATCCTCCGCCATCGCGAAACGCATCTTCTCCCAGGAGGCGGCGCCAATGCCGCCAACAATTTCGCAGCCCTCGGGGCTCAAGTCTTTCCCATCAGCGCCGTCGGTGATGATCCCGCCGGAGACGCGCTCATCGCCTATTTTCGCGGCAAAGGTGTCGACGTCTCGGGAATCCTGCGCGTCAAGGGCTGGACGACTCCCACCAAAACCCGCATCCTTGCCGGCTGGGCGCACACCGTCGGCCAGCAAGTCCTTCGCGTGGACCGAGAGCCTCACTCTTCGCTACCCGAAGCCGTTCACAAAAAATTACAAGCCAGGCTGGAAGCGAAGCTGCGTTCCACGCATGCACTGGCCGTTTCTGATTACGGGTTTGGAGTCGCCACGCCCACGCTCATTCGCCAGTCACTCTCGAAACACGCGAACATGCCGCCCGTCACTCTCGACGCTCGTCACAATCTCCACGCCTATGCGAAGGCTGGCATCACTTCCGCCACTCCCAACGAAGCCGAGCTGGAAGCTCTGCATCATGTCTCCATCGGGAGGAATCTCCTGGAACTGATGCGCTGCGGCGCAGCCACACTCGCCGAAATGAAGCTGCGCGCCCTTCTTGTTACGCGTGGCCGCGATGGCATGGCGCTCTTCGAACGTGAAGGCCGCCAGACGCAAATTTCCGTCTATGGCAGCGACCAATCCGTTGACGTCACCGGAGCGGGTGACACGGTGCTGGCTGCGTATACCCTCTCCCTGGCGTCCGGGGCTTCTCCTCTCGAAGCAGCGCACATCGCCAACATAGCCGGCGGGCTCGTTGTCATGAAGCGCGGCACGGCCACCGTCAGTCGCGATGAACTTCTCGCTGCCATTCGCCAACAAGCCGACGGAGCCGCCTCCTGACGCATGCGCCACGCTGAATCCAAAATCGTCACCCGCGAAGTTTTGCGCGGCAAGCTGGCAGAGCATAGAAACCGCGCCCAGCGCATCGTTTTTGCTAACGGCTGTTTCGATACGCTTCATGTCGGCCACGTCCGTTATCTCGAAGGAGCCCGCCATGAAGGCGACATCCTCGTCGTTGGTGTGAACGCCGACTCGAGCGTCTGCGCACTGAAAGGCCCTGGCCGTCCCATTCTCGATGAAAACGCCCGCGCGCTCCTCGTCGCTGCGCTCCGTGCTGTGGATTACGTCGTTCTCTTCAGTGAACCGAGCGTCGAATCCCTGCTCGAAGACCTGCGGCCTGATGTTCACGCCAAAGGGACCGACTACGCTGCCGAAACCGTTCCAGAGCGCGCCACGGCCGCTCGCCTGGGCATCCGAGTCGCCATTGTTGGCGACCCAAAAGATCATTCCACTCGCAGCCTGCTCGAATCCGTCCGCAAGGCCCCGCATGTCTGAGCCGCGCTTTTTGGTTCTGCGCCTGGGTGCTCTCGGCGATATAGTGCACACCTTTCCCGCTGTTTCCGGCTTACGCGAAACCTTTCCAGGCGCGGAAATCGTCTGGCTCACGCACCCGCGATGGAAATTTCTGGTCGAGAGCAGTGCTTTGGCCTCTCAAGTGTGGACAACCGAAACCCGCTCCTTCTCTTCGCTGAGAAAAACGATTGCTGAAGTTCGAAGCGCTCGCTGGGACGCTGCAATCGATTTTCAAGGGCTTTGGAAATCTGCCGCGCTTCCTTTCTTCGGTGGTATCAAACGCAGAATTGGGTTCTCCGCGGAAACCATTCGCGAGTTTGGTGTGCCTGTCCTCTACACCGATAAAGTTCGCTGCACTACGACCCACATCGCCGATCAAAACGGAGAGTTGTCTCTACGCGCGGGAGCGCACAATCCCGTCGCTCCCTTTCATTTGCAAGTTCCTCAGGTAGACGACTGCGGCATCCGGGACTATCTGCATAAACTTGGCTTGGACCGCTACATCGTCTTGAGCCCCGGCGGCGGATGGCGTTCCAAGTGCTGGCCACCCGAGCGATTCGGTCAGCTCTGCCTGCTGCTTCGAAACTCTCTCGGGCTCCGCTGCATCGTCAACTATGGCCCCGGCGAAGACGATCTCGCCCTCGCCGTCCGCGAATGCAGCGGCGATGCCGAGCCGGTTCCTTACAATGGGCCGCTCGGCCCGCTCATGGCTCTCTTGCGCAATGCAGCGTGCATCGTTGGCGGCGATACCGGACCGCTTCATCTCGCGATCGCGCTCGGAACTCCGGCCGTCGCTCTTTTTGGCCCCACGGATCCCGCGCGCAACGGCCCCTACCGCACGGATGACATTGTGTTGCGGGCGCCCAACGTCGTCACCACACACGCTCGCAACGACCAAACACACCCTTCGATGTTGCATATCCAGGTGCCAGAAGTTTTCCACGCGGTTCGCAGCAGGCTGGGAGTCGCTCCTTGAGCTCCCCCAGTGCTTTCTTCTCCCGCTGGCGCGTGCGTCTCAGCTATCCCTGCGCCATTCTTGTTTTGTGGTTCGCGCGGCCAACGCCGCGCAGCATTCTCTGGGGAGCGCCCATCGGTTTGCTTGGCCTATTCATCCGCGCCCGCGCCGCTGGCTACCTGCATAAGCAGGAAGTTCTGACAGTGACCGGCCCCTATGCGTACACGCGCAATCCGCTCTACTTTGGCAGTGCTATCCTGGCGATTTCCGCGAGCGTTGCCGCGCACTCCCGGATTTCCGCTGCGATTTTGTGCGCGTACTTTGCCCTGTTTTATTCCATCGTCATGCGTCGCGAAGAAACCGAGCTCCGCGCGCATCACGGCGCCGCATTTGAAGAGTACGCCCGCACCGTCCCTTTGTTCTTTCCGCGGATCTCCCGGGCCGTGCTGCCTTCCGCAGGAACTGGCGCGTTTTCGTTCGCGCAGTATAGAAAAAATCACGAACATCAGGCAGCTCTCGGATTCCTTCTATTGCTCGCCGCGCTTCTGCTTATTTGGTGGTTGCGCCTTCGCTGACGCGGTTTGCGCCGCCGTCTCCGAGCAGGCCACAAAGCAGGTAACTTCGAGTCCCTTTCCGTCCGTCAGGATGTGCACTGCTCCGTCGCGATCCGTGCGCAGAATGCGGACACCAGTAGCCTCGAGTCGTTCCAGCAGCTCCGGGTTGGGATGCCCATAAGGGTTGTCTTCCCCCGCGCTTATCACCGCGATCCGCGGGTGTACCGCCGCAAGAAATTCCGGCATCGTGGAGTTCTTGCTGCCATGATGGCCAACCTTCAGCACGTCGGCATGCAGCGTCGATTCGGCGTTTTCCGCTAGCATGGTGTTTTCCGACTGTTTCTCCGCGTCTCCCGGCAGCAGAAACGTGCGTTCGCCGTACTTCAGCCGCAGCACCAGCGAGTCGTTGTTCTTCGGTGCAGGCCCAACCCCTGTCGGCGGAATCTCCGGCCAAAGAAACTGCGTCTCGACGCCGTCCCAAGTAAATGGACTTCCACGCATTTCGTGAACGACTAAAATCTTCCTTTCGCGCGCCGACTTTTCCAGATTCGCGAGCGCTGCCGACTCTACTTCCCGTCCAATCCATAGTGTCCCCACCCGAAAGTTCTCGAGTATCGCTGCCAATCCTCCAATGTGATCCTGATGAGCGTGTGTCAGCGCCACCACATCCAATTTCTGAAACCCGCGTGACCACAAATACGGCGACACCGCCTCTTCGCCCGGGTCAATCCCGTTGTGCTGCTCATGGCCGGTGAAACCTCCGAACGAGCCGCCGCCATCTATCAGCAACGTTTGTCCGTGGGGTGACACGATAAACAGCGAATCTCCTTGCCCCACATCCAGAACCGTCATTTCCAATTTTCCAGGCGCTCGTTTCGGCGCAAATGGAAAAATCGCAATAGTGACAGCGCTGAGAGCCAGTACAGCAGCCGCGACGCGAGAAGCCCATCCGCGCCAGGAATGGGAACTGCGCGCCGTCACTGCCAGAATCACGCCAGCCAGAAGAAAAAGCAGCACGAGCCAAGTCGGCGGCCCCGGAATGCGGTAACTCCAACCCGAAAAATGTGCAAACCACTGAACAACGCGCAGAAGAAGTATCGTCACCCATGCCAGAGGCCATGCCAGAAGTTTCCCGAGAGAAGGCAAAATGAGCCCGCCGGCCAGCGTCAAAAATCCCAGAGGTACTACGATCCCAGTCACTGGAACAGCCGCCAGGTTGACCAGCGGCGCGCTCAGCGTGACGCGATGAAAGTCTCGCGCCATCAAAGGCAGCATCCCGATTTGCAAGGCCAACGTGATTACGAGCAATTCCCACACGCGAAGAGACACGCCAATGCCGCGAGCCAGCGCATCTCCTGCCGAGTTACCCAAGCGCGTGGGCGCGCGTGAAGAAATCCATCGCGCCGTTGCGCGCAGATCAATTCGAAATTGAGCCGCGCGAGGTTCATGCGCCACATCGCGCGTGACGTCACGCCAGCCCCGCAACGCCTTGACATAAGGCTGAACCGTTTTCTCCAGCCACGGCGCGGCCAATCCCGCGATGCAACCGATTGCCAGAAATGTCAGTTGAAAGCTCGAATCGTGCACCGCGAGCGGTCTTGCGATCAGCAAAATCAGGGCAGCTAGTCCCGCGGAATTCAATAAATCCAGCCGCCTGAAAAATAATCCCCCGACCACCACGATCGCCGTCATCAACGCCGCGCGTATGACCGGCGGCCTTTGCTCCACTACGGCCACGTACGCAAGCAGCACCGTCAGCGTTGTCAGGGCAGTCCAGAAAGGCGTGAGCCTCAGCGCGCGCCCAATCCAAAACAGAAACACGGCAATGGCGCCGACGTGCAGCCCTGCCACAACCAGCACGTGAAATACACCCGTCTTCTGAAAATCCATGGACTCCGACCGCTCCACAAAGCTCCGATCGCCCAGGAGCATTGCCCGCAACACGCCGGCCTCTTTGGGTCGGTTAGCGAAGAGCGTGTCAATCTCGTCGCGCAGCTTGCGCCGCGCACGCGCCAAGAGTGTCGCGGCCGTCGTTGGAGACACCGCCGTTCGTTCCATCAGTTTCGCCGCTCGCAGTGTCGCGATCAGGTCGATGTTCTGCTGCTCAAGATAAGCGCGCCGATCGAACGCCCCATCATCCCTGAACATCTGCGGACGTTTCGCCTCTGTCACAACAACCACATCGTCTCCCGCATGAATGTCAGGCGCTGCTTCGGCTTGCGAACCCTCAGAAAAGCTAATGCGCAGACCTCCGTGCGTCGGGAGTAGCGAGCCCTGAAACTCTACGCCGCTCAATGCGATCTCGTAGCCGTAGCCCCACGGCAATCGCGCAGGCTCGTCTCGCAACCGCCCGTGCCATCGTAAAGGCGTCTTCAACTCCAAACGCCCCGCCTCCACCAAAGACAACACGTAATCCACCGGCTGCGGCCGTTCAGCGATGCCCGCTCCCAGAATTCCCAGAATTGCCCAACTCAGAATGGAAACAGCGGTAGCAGGGAAGAGGCGTCCATATCGGGCCAGGAAGATACCGGCGCAAAGGAGAATTCCGACCGTAGCAAAGCCGGCCGCCAAAAAACCGTGCGTGGAAGTTGGTTGCGTAAACCATTTAGCCTGGCCGAGCACAGCGCCGCAAGCAAACACCGCGGCGATGGCTACAGCCGGCAATCTCATGACACTCTTCGCAACCTCACCAGCGTTTCGATGTGATACGTTTGCGGAAACAGATCGAACAAATGCATCTCCGTCACTTCATACCGCACGCTTGGCGCCGCAATTTCTTTGGCCCTCCGCGGCGAGTTCGTCAGAACCGCCAAGTCCCTGGCCAAAGTCGAAGGATCACACGATAAATACACGATTTCCGCCGCACCAAGCTCCGCAAGTTTTGCAGCCGTCTCCGCTCCCAACCCTGCGCGCGGCGGGTCCAACACCACAAACTCCGGCCGCTCCCTCGTCTTCTTCAAAAAATCTTCCGCATGTTCGTTGTGCGTTGTGACCGAGACTTTCGCGGCCTCCGCGTTGGCATAGAGATCGCGCGTCGCCGCAAGATTTGCATCCACGCATACAACTCTTTCAAACGCCCGCGCCAGCGGCATCGTAAAAAATCCCACCCCCGAATACATATCCAGCGCCATCTTGCCTTTCGCTCCAGCCGTCACCGACTTCAACAGATCCTCAAGCAAGAACCGATTCACCTGAAAAAACGACAAGTGGCTCACGCGAAATTTGAACCCGCCCGCCTCGTGAATCAAATACCCCGGCCCCGTCAGTTCGAACTTGTCCTTCTTCTGGTCCAGCAACAGCAAGCTATCAATCTGTGGGATCGCCTCTCGCAGCACGGCAGCAAGTTCCGCGGCAGGCTTCGGAAATCGTTCGAACGCCACGTTCAATGCAATCTTCTCGTCCGCCGAATCCGCAAACGCTTCGATTTCCAGAATCCCCTCCGGCAAACGCCCGGCTCGCGCCATCTCTTGCAATTTCCCAAACGTCTCCGCCAGCCGCGGCGAAAGCACCGGACACTCGTCTATGGGCACGATGAACGAACTCTCCGGCAAAAAATATCCCAGCGCCCGCGGCATTCCGCTCTTCACTGCCCACTGCGCGCGATTCCGGTACGCGTAAGGCTCCGCCGTGTGCTCCTGAATCTCCCCGTCCCACGAAATTCCGCCCAGCCGCGACAGCGTCTCCCGCAAAATATCCTTCTTCAGCCGGACTTGCTCCGCGGCAGAAATGTGCTGGTAGTGGCACCCGCCACACGTTTGATAATGCGGGCACGGCGCTTTCACGCGTTCCTTCGAAGCCGTCATCACCTCCAACAACTTCCCCCACACCACTTTTTTCTTTTTCGATTTCTCCGCCGCGCGCACCTCTTCTCCCGGCAGCACAAACGGCACAAAAACCGTATTCCCATCGGCGTGCCCCAGTCCGTCGCCGCCATACACCAGCTTCTCAATCGATAATCGTAACTCGTCAGCCATCTTTGTCAGTCCCATTCTGCGATTTTTCGCGTGGAAAGAAAAGGCAATTGCTTCCGGAAAGCCAGTGTTCCCCTCGGTAGGGGCGGGCCCTGGCCCGCCCTCTCGTGGGCCAGCTTCAGGAAAAGTAGTACAAACTCAGGCGCGGCAATCGAAACTCCTCGAGCAGCCGCTTCTGCAAATATTGTTTCTCGACCAGCGCAATCTGTTCCGCTTTCATCTTCCGCCGGTACGCCGCAAGCTGCCCGTCCATCTCGCGCCGAATCCTCAACATCGTTTCTTCGCTGGCGCTGCTCACCAGCAGGGCCTGCAGCTTGTCGTCCAAAATCGTCAGCCGCCTCTCCAAATCCTCCAAGTCCAGCGCCCCCGGCGCATCGAGCAGCGTCGCCGTTCCGCCAAGCGACCTCGCAATCTCGCGAAGTCTTTCCCCTAGCGTCGCGCTCGTTGATCCCTTCCCGTCTGCCGCAGCAATAATCTGCGCCGCATTTTTCGCGAAGAACACTCGCAACTCCTCCCGCGAAAACCGCTCCTTCGCCGGCGCCTTGCCATTCTTCGGCGCGCTCCCCGCCGCTGCCTCCAGCTGCTCCTCCGCCGCTTCCAACACCGCATCCGTGCAATACGCGAGGCTCTTCAGTGCTTTTCCCGCTCCCCGCCGCGACCTCTGATAGCTCTCAAACGCGCTATCGATCCCCTTCAACACCGCGTCCAGCGGCACGCCCGCTTTCTGCCACGTTTCCATGATCGCCCAATCCAGTGGCGACACCAGCAAATGTGCTCCGCGCTTCTTCCAGAAATAATTTTCAATTTCCGTGAAGTAATTGAAGTAATTCCAACTGTCCATATGATTGGTAGGACAGACATTCCTGTCTGTCTCTTCCTGGTATCAACTCACGGTGGGATAGACATTCCTGTCTGTCTCTTCCTGCTATCAACAACAACTCACCCGCCAACGCGCCAAGCCAAACGCCAAACTATCTCTGCGCCTTCTTCCCCGAAGCAGCCCCCGCCCCGCGTCCCGCATCCGCCGGCTGATTCTTCTCCCAAATAATCCGCAATCCCGTCAGCGTCAAAAACTCATCCGTCTCCTGAATCAGCTTCGATCCCTTCGCCACCAACCTCGCCTGCCCGCCTGTCGCCACAACTTTCACATCGCCGCTCAACTCCGCCATCATCCGCGTCAACATCCCGTCCACCATGTCCACCGCGCCGTAATACAGCCCCGCCTGCATGTGCGTCACGGTATTCGTCCCAATCACTTTCCCGGGATCCTTGATCTCCACGCGCGGCAACCGCGCCGCCCGCGCAAACAGCGCCTCCGACGCAATCCCCAGCCCCGGCGCAATCACTCCGCCGAGATATTCCCCGCGTGCCGAAATCGCATCAAACGTAATCGCCGTCCCAAAATCCACCACGATGCACGGCCCGCCATACTTCGCAAACGCCGCCACTCCATTCACAATCCGGTCCGCGCCCACTTCCAGCGGATTATCCACCAGCACAGCCATCCCCGTTTTCACGCCCGCTTCCACGAACAGTGCCTTCTGCCCAAAATAAATCCGCGACATCTCCGCTAAAGTCCAATTCACCGGCGGCACCACCGAACTGATAATCACGCCCCCAATCGCATCTCTGTCCAGCCCCGCAATCGTAAACAGATTCCGCGTCAGCACGCCGTACTCATCGATCGTCTGCTGCCGCGCCGTCGTCAATCGCCAATTCGCAATCAACTCCTCCCCGCGAAAAACACCCAGCACCGTATTCGTATTCCCCACATCAATCGTCAGCAACATAAAGTCCTTGTAGTGGCGCAGCTTGCTGCGCCCATTTGCCTTCAACGTCGTGTGTGAGCTGCGTCCATTCGCCTACCGCGCCTCCGCCACATCCCCCGAAATCACCGTCACCACGGCTCCATCATCCCGCTTCACCGTCAACAATCCCTCCGGCCCCAACCCCGCCGTAACCCCCGCAAAACTCTCCGTCCCGCTAGTCACTCGAACTCTCTTTCCCCGCGCATAACTCGAAACCGCCTCAAACTTCGCCGTCACCGCCCCAGGCCCTTCCCGCAAAAATCGATTGTAGTCGTTCTCGAATTCCCGCAGCAACCGCACCAGCAATTCCAGCCGCGACACCTGCTTGCCTGTCTCGATCCGCAGCGAACTCGCCGTCGTCCCCAACTCCCCCGGAAATTTCTCCTGATTCACGTTCAACCCAATCCCCACGATCACAAACCGCACCTGCGACGGCTCCGCATGCATCTCCGTCAAAATCCCGCCCACCTTCTTCCCGCCAATCATCAAATCATTCGGCCACTTCAGGTCCGCCGCCAGCCCCGTCGCCGTTTCGATCGCCGTCCGCGCCGAAAGCCCCGCCATCATCGTCAAAAGCGGCGCCTGCACCGGCGCCAGCCTCGGCCGCAAAAGCAAAGTCACATAAATTCCCGCCGCTCGATCCGATTGCCAAGTCCGCCCCGCGCGCCCTTTACCCGCCGTCTGCTCTTCCGCCAGCACCACTGCGCCTTCCGCCTCGCCCGCATGCCCCAACTCCAGCGCCACGCGATTCGTCGAATCCACTTTAAAAAAATGATAAATCCGCTTCCCGAAAAGCCCGCCTTTCAATCTCTGCCGCAGCATGTCCGGCGTCAAAATATCCGGCACGCGTTCCAAAAAATATCCCGCGCCTGCCTTGCCCTTCACACGCACGCCAACTCCGCGCAGTTGTCGCGCCCACTGCCACACCATCGACCGCGACACACCAATCTCTTTCGCAATCCGCGCCCCGCTAATCACAATCGTAGCGTTCTCCGCCAGCAGCGTCAGCAGCGCCGTCAGCCTCTTATCCGTTATTCCCGGAAGTGTCTCTTGAGCCATCGGCCGCTATGCTACACGACTTCCTTGTAGGGGCGCAGCATGCTGCGCCCCAGCTAGGCAACTCCGTCCGTTCGTCCGGAAATCGCCCCTTACGGTTTAGACCTGCGCTTCACCACGCTCCAACTCTTCAGGCACCTTTTCTGTCATCCCGACCGAAGCGTCGCGCTCCACGCGATGCGTAGTGGAGGGACCTCTCTTCCTCCAACGCACTCGCTTCCGCCTCTAAAGCTGTCCCAGCCGCTCCACAATCTTCTGCATCTCAATCCGCTGTTCCGCGAGCGTCGCCTCCAACCCGCGAATAATCTTCTCCGGTGCCCGGGTCCGAAACGTCTCGTTCCCAAGCTGACTCTCTTTCGACGTAATCGCTTTCTGCAACCCGTCAATCTCCTTCTTCAATCGCGCTTTTTCCGCCTCCGGATCCACCGCCTCCGCATACACGACCCGCACATCATATTGTGACGTCGAACGCACCGCTCCGCCCGACTGTGGCAAACGGCCTCCCGCAACCTTCAACTCCGAAAGAATCGCCAATCGCAAAATCGTATCCCGATTCGTTTCGATCAAATCCCGTGTCGCCGCATCCTCGCTGGAAAACTCCGCCCCAATCTTTTTCTTAGGGTCCAATTTCATCTCCGCGCGAATATTCCTCAGCGCCACAATCACTTCCTGAATCGACGCAATCTTTTCCTGCGCTGCCGGATTCTTCCACCCCTCCCGCCCTTCCGGGTACCGATCCAGCGCAATCGACTTCGCCCCCGCCGCCTGCGGCAACTGGTGCCACAACTCCTCCGTCAAAAACGGCATAAATGGATGCAACAGCCGCAGCGCCGCATCAAATCCCGCAAACAGATTCTTCCACGCCACCACCGCGCGCGCACGGTCCACATTCTGCAACTCCGGTTTCACCCACTCGATGTACCAATCGCAAAAATCCCCCCAGAAAAACTGGTACACTCCCTGCGCCGCTTCATGAAACCGGTAATTCGCCAGTGCTTCATTCACCTGTGCCGTGATGCTCGCCAGCCGCGAAAACAGCCACGCATCCACCAGTGGCACCGTTCCGTTGAACGCGTACGGCGCCCCCGCCCGCACCTCCGGCGCAGCCAACTCCTCCATCGCCGTCCCACCCGCCTCAAACTTCTCCAAATTCACAAACAAAAACCGCGCCGCATTCCAAATCTTGTTCGCAAAATTCCGCGCGCCCGCCAGCCTGTCGTCGGACAAAATAATGTCCGTCCCCGGCGCCGCCATCGACGCCAGGCAAAACCGCATCGCATCCGTCCCGTACTGCTGATTCAGCACCACGGGATCGAGCCCTGTCCCCTTCGACTTCGACATTTTCTCGCCGCTGCCCGTTCGCACCAGCGAATGCAAATAGACCGACCGAAACGGCACTTTCCCCGTGAAGTGCATCCCCAGCATGGCCATCCGCGCCACCCAGAAAAACAAAATGTCGTAACCGGTAATCAGCAACGAAGTCGGATAATATTTCTCGAAATCCGCCGTCTTCTCCGGCCAACCCAAAGTCGAAAACGGCCACAGCCCCGAGCTGAACCACGTATCCAGCACATCCGGATCCTGCGTCAGCTTCCCCGAACCGCATTTCCCACAAGCGGCCGGCGCTTCTTCCGCCACGATCAGCTGTTCGCAATCCCCGCAATACCACGCCGGAATCCGGTGCCCCCACCAAAGCTGCCGCGAAATCGTCCAATCCCGAATGTTGTCCAGCCAGTTCAAAAACTCCTGCCGCCGGTTGTCCGGCACAATCTGAATCGTATTTTCTTTTCCCTGCTCCCACTCCCGCACCGCTTTGAGCGCCGGAGCCGCCAGCCCCTTCATCGCGCAGAACCACTGCGTCGAAATCCGCGGCTCAACAATCGTCTTGCTCCGTTCGCAAATCCCAATCGCGTGCGCGTGGTCCGTCACTTTTTCCAGCAGTCCCTGTGCCTTCAAATCCTCCACAATCTTTTTGCGCGCCACGAAGCGGTCTAATCCCGCATAAGCTCCGGCTGCCGCGTTCATGTGCCCGTCATCGGTCATCACGTCGATTTCCGCGAGCTTGTGCCGCTTGCCCACTTCAAAGTCATTCGGATCGTGTGCCGGTGTAATCTTCACCGCCCCTGTCCCGAATTCCCGGTCCACCATCGCATCCGCAATGATCGGAATCTCCCGGTTCATCAAGGGCAACAACACATTTTTCCCAACCAAATGTTTGTACCGCTCATCCTCCGGATGCACTGCCACTGCCGTATCCCCAAGCATCGTCTCCGGCCGCGTCGTTGCCACCACCACATATTCCTTGGTCCCCGCCACCGGATAGCGGATGTGCCACAAATGTCCCGCTCTGTCCTCGTGGTTCACTTCCAGGTCGCTCAACACCGTCAAACACACCGGGCACCAGTTCACCAGCCGCGTCTCGCGGTAAATCAACCCCTCGTTGTAAAGCTGCACAAAAACCTTGCGCACCACCCGCGACATTTCCGGCGAAAGCGTAAATCTCTCCCGCGACCAGTCGCAGCTCTCTCCAATCCCCTTCATCTGTGCGGTAATCTGACCGCCAGCCTCTGCTTTCCAAGCCCAAACTCGCTTCTCAAACTCCTCGCGCCCCAGCTTGTGGTAATCAATCCCCTGATCCATCAACTGCTTCACCACCACGCGCTGCGTCGAAATCCCCGCATGGTCCGTCCCCGGCAGGAACAACGTGTTGTACCCCCGCATCCGGTGCCACCGCGTCAGAATGTCGATCTCCGTATGCTCCAGCATGTGCCCGATATGCAGCGAGCCCGTCACGTTCGGCGGCGGTATCACAATCGAAAACACCGGTCCCGGCGCCGCCGGGTCCGCCTTAAACAGCTCCTCTTTGACCCAGTATTCCGCCCAGCGCGGCTCTATTTGTTGCGGTTCGTAAGCTTTGGCGATCTCTCGAGCCATTCGGCACTCAACTCCCGGCGTACTCTCTTCTTGCGTGCATACACGTGTCCTCCACCGAGGACAAAGTAATCTTCGACTATACGGGGGGAAATCCAGCTCCGTCAATTCTGCGCCGAACGGGGGTACTTTCTGAGGGGAGGGAACTGCTACTTCTTGTTGTTCAACTCGTCGCGCACCATCGATTCCACGACATTCTTCAAAATGTCTCGCGTCACCGCCTGCAACATGTCCGGGTTCATCTTGGCGAGCACCTTCGCCACCAGCTCTTCCATGCTTGGTTCAGGGGCCTTTGCGTTCGTGTTAGTCTCCACGGCGGGCGCCTCCTGCGCTGCAGTCTCTGCAACGTGCTGGGCCTCTTCACGAATCGCTTCCACGGTCGCTGCTGGTAGCGCCGCTTCTTCCACCTTGGCTTTCACCTCTTCACTCAAAACCGGTGTCAGGGCATCCACGGTTGCCGCCGGATCTCCCTTGACTACTTCTTCATGCAAAATGTCCGGGGTCCCTGAGTAGAACGGCGTCTCTGGAACCGCGCCGCTCTCAGGTGCACTGCTCTCAGATGCATTGATGAAAGGTATGCTGGTCTCTGGTACGTTCGCCACTGGCGTATCCCAGGTCGAAGCGAGCCGGCTCGCTTTTTGCGCTTCCGCATCCCACGGGCTGGGCACGGACGAAAACCATGAACTCGCCGCAGGCTTCTCAGCCTCCGAGGGAGTCTCCACTTTGGCCGGCGCGATCGCTGGCGCCTCGATTCGCACTTCCGGCGCAACCTGGGTCATCACCTCTGCAGCAATGTGTTGTTCCTGCGCTGCCGCCGTGGGCGCTTCCATCGTGGCTGCTTGCACCACGGCCGCGGTTGGCTTCAATGCAGCCGCCCACGCATCTTCCGTGAACGAAGGCACCGGAACGGGCGCGAGTCTGGTCTCCGCAACCGGAGCATCCTTCACCATCGCGCCGACTCTCTGCTCTGTTTCCGCTGCTTCCTGAAACCCGGAAATCTCTTTTTGCGGAGCCCAGGAATCATTCCGCATTTTCCGCGCGGGACCTTCCGAGAAGGCCGTTTCCCGCCAATCCTTCGCCGGAGCGCCCGCCGCCGGTTCTTCTTCCAGGGACTCGCTGCCTGCGTCGCGCCGCCAGGAAGCGCTGCCGCTCTCTTCTTCTTCCTCTTCCTCGACTTCGTCTTCCTTGTCGCCGGACTTCCAATCGCGCTCGAGTTCCGGCCGTGCCGTCGTGGCGTAGGCGATGTCATCTTCCGGCTCGGTCGTCGCTGCTTCCAATAGGCTCCCAAAGGCCAGTGGCTGCGATCCGGCATCAATCTTGACCGGCGCGGGAAGTGTCGCGACTTCCTCAGGCACTGGTTCGCTCTCTACTGTCGGAAACTCTTGAATCGGCGCCATCGAACTCATGCCCGGCATGCTGCGGCTCGGAGTCACTCGCGGGGTCAGCATCTCCGCCACGCGAATCGGCTCTTCTTTCACCGGTGGCGGAGGCGCTACTCCGCCGATCGATACTCCCGCCCGGGCCAGCGCGGACTTCACCATGGATATCAGCGGATCGGGCGGAACAAACGGCTTCTTCAAAACTCCGTCCGCGCCCACTCGCTGGGCCTCTTGTTCATCCAGCGGATCGAACGCCCCGACCAGCAAAATCACCGGAATGTGCGCCAGCGTGCTGTCCGATTTCACGTACTGGCACACTTCGTATCCATTTCGCACCGGCATGAACACATCCGCAAGCACCAAATCCGGGCGGATGTCAGAAATCTTTCGCACGGCCGCTTCGCCATTGCCCACGGCAACGACGTCGATGCCCTGATCCTTCAGGGCAAGCCCCACCATCTTCTGGATGTTGCTGTTATCGTCGGCAACAAGAATCCTGGCCACTAAACGTCCTCCGGATTTGCTTCACCCGTTTTCGCGCGTTACTAGCTTCGTGCTCTTAATCGCTCTGCGGCCGCTTAAGTAATCAATCGCTTCGCGTTCGCCTATTCTTCAAGACTCCACAGTATTGGAGCACCCGGCAGATTAGGCGTCAATCGCAACGCAGTACTCGTGTGTCGGAAATAGATATGGCCCCCGGGAGGCTTTCCCGAGGCCACTCCAGAGCAAAAAAGAAGGGTGCGGCCGCAGCCGCACCCCGTTTCGCATCCCCGTTATTCCTGAAAGCTCTACCAGGGCACCAGCTTGCGCAGGCCCTTCTTTTTTTTGCTGGTCGATTCCTTTTTCGAGTCGCCGCTAGTCCCAGAGTCGCCGGTCTTGGCCGCATCCGTTGCGTCGCTCTTCGTCTCTGTTCCTGTCGCCGCATCGGGCTTCGCTTCGCTTCCTGCCCCAGACGCGTCCGGTTTTGCCGGCGTTTCTGATGTACTCGAACCTTCAGCAGCAGGCTTCGCCGCGTTGTCGCTAGCGGTCGGGCTAACCGTCGCTGCCGCCGCGCCCGGATCCTTCGGCGCTTCCGTCGTTCCAGGAGCGCTTCCCGCAGCGTCACTTGTCGTGCCTTCGCCTGCGGTCGGAGCAACATTTTCCGATGTGCCCCTCGCTCCATTAGTTCCCGGCGTTACCACTGCGATGAGTCCTGTACCGCCGCCAACCCCGGATTGGCCTCCCGGCTTAAGTATGTCTGCAGCCGACACCGTATCGGATTCCGGCTGCATGTTGGGAGCTCCGTGCGTCGCCGCAGCGAGCAATTCTCCCTTAGGCCCATTGGAAATCAACGCCAGCGGTCTCTTCACAAAGCTCGTATGCGGCCTCGGCGTATTCTGTTCTGCGGTCATCCACGCGACCGCATTTGGATCAGGCTGTGGGATCGGTGCTCCGAACGACTTCAGCTTGTCCTTCGCTCCCGGCACCATGGAGGACAACGGATAGTTCTTCACAATCCTGTTGTAATAGAGGGCCGCAACTTCCTTGTGTTCGCTCTTCTCCAGGATATCGCCCATCATCCACAGCGCCTGGTCGGACTTGCTGTAGAGCGGGTACCGGTTCGTCACCGCCAGCAACCTCGCTGCCGCCGCCCTCTTATCGCCCTTCACGTAGTAATAGTAGCCAATCCGGTATTCGCCCTCGGCCAGCACTTCCTGCACTTCCCGCAAGTGCTGCTCCGCTTGCGGTGCCAGCGGGTCATTCGGATATTTTTGCAGAAAAATCTGGAACTCTTCCTCGGCGGCTACTGCATGGCTTCTGTCGCGATCCGGCTTGTCCATCTGCCGGTAATGCGCCATCGCCACTTGCATCTGCGCATAGGTGGCTTCCGGCAGGAAGGGGAAGAACACTCCAAAGTCTTTGTACCCGGAGATCGCCAGTGCCAGGTTTGACGTGCCGCCCTCTTTGTAATACGAGTCCGCAATCGCCAGTTTCGCCTTCGCCAGGTACTCGCTGTCGGGGTACGTATTGATGAGCGTCTGCATGTTCAGCCGGCCCACTTCCTGCCGCCCATGCTTGATATCGTCCATCGCCTTGTCGTAGAGAATCTTGTCCGGCTGCGCGTTGTTGTCCGCGCCCGTGGACTTGTTGACCTTTTTCTTTTTGTGGAAGATTTCTTTGATCTGCGCATTGCTGGTCGTTGCTCCCAGCAAAAATAGCGCCCCCAAAACACAGAGCGCTAGCGCTTTTCCAGGCAGATACGGCTTTGCGGCTGCTAAACTCACAGTTCGGCCCAAACTTCACCTCGCTTGCGAATCTCGGGTCCTTCGCGGCAACCCTCGACTAAACCCATTGATTTGTTTGACGTCCCCGCACTTCGACAGCGGGAACATCCAAGTATACCCTGAACCAAAGGCCAGGTGGAGCAAGAAGTTTGCCCTTCCGGACAGGTCCCAGGTAACCCGTCTCAACCTGTGTGATGCACTGGTGCGTCTCTGCGGGTTGCCTCTGCCCACCGCCAACACTTCAATTATTTTCAACAAAATGTAACAATCTTCCGCCTCACCATGGCTACTATACGTCGTTCACGCTTCCGAGGAGCTGCGGCCGCACGCCCACTCATTTAAATGGATAAACGCAAATTTCTCTTTGTCTCTCTCTCCGGTCTTATCGGTGACATTGCTTGGCAGGTTCTCAAGGAAGGCCACGACGTACGCTACTACATTGAAGCCGAAAAAGAGCGCGACATCGCCGACGGCTTCGTGCCCAAATCGAAGGACTGGGAACGCGACGTCAAATGGGCCGACATCGTCGTCTTTGACGATACGCTTGGCCAGGGTGCCAAGGCCCACGCCCTCCGCGCGGCTGGTAAGCCCGTCATCGGTGGCACCGAATACACGGATCGCCTCGAGGACGATCGTTCGTTCGGCCAGGAAGAGCTGAAAAAAGCCGGCGTCAACATCATCCCCTATCAGGATTTTGACTCCTTCGATCCCGCTATCGAATTTGTGATGAAAAATCCCGATCGCTACGTGATCAAGCCTAGCGGGGAAGCGCAAAACGTCAAGCGCCGCCTCTTCGTCGGCGAAGAAGAAGATGGCGACGACGTCGTCCGTATGCTGGAAGCCTACAAACGCGCTTTCTCCGAAGAAATTAAGGTTTTTCAGTTGCAGCGGCGCGTCACTGGCGTGGAAGTTGCCGTGGGCGCGTTCTTCAATGGCAAAAAATTCATCAGCCCGGTCAACATCAACTTCGAGCACAAAAAACTCTTCCCTGGGAACATCGGCCCGCCCACCGGCGAAATGGGCACCTCCATGTTTTGGAGCGATCCCAACCGCCTCTTCAATCATACGCTGCTGAAAATGGAGCCCAAGCTCGCCGAAGAAGGCTACGTCGGCTACATCGACCTGAATTGCATCGTCAACAACAACGGCATCTATCCGCTCGAATTCACCAGCCGCTTTGGCTATCCGACGATCAGCATCCAGCAAGAGGGCATGCTCACCCCCATCAGCGACCTTTTCTGGGAGCTCGCCACCGGCGCCGAACCCAGATGGCGCACGCGCAGCGGCTTCCAACTCGGTGTACGCATCGTCGTTCCGCCTTTTCCATTCGACGACGAACCGACGTTCGAGTCTTTTTCCAAAAACGGCGCCATCGTCTTCAAAAAGCCTAACTACGACGGCATCCACATCGAGGATGTAAAAGAGGTCAAAGGCCAATGGCTTATTGCCGGCACAAGCGGCGTCGTCCTCGTCGTTATCGGCACCGGCCAGACCATGATTCAAGCCAAAGCCCAAGCCTATTCCCGCATCAAAAACATCATGATCGCCAACATGTACTACCGCACCGATATCGGCGACCGCTGGGTGGAAGACTCCGACAAACTCCACAATTGGGGCTATCTGCGGTAAAATTCAGCACGGATATTGTGTCTGCCCAGAGAAGAGGGATAAGGAAAGAGAGATTAGGATTGAAGGCACACGAAGAAATAGCAAGCAGAGCCCTATCTCTGCGCGCCAAAGCAGCTTGTCAGATCAGCCGTTATATTTCTACATCAATCATAGCCGTATCGTAGCCAAATTCCAGGCCCAAGTCAAGAACTAATATAGCGAAACGTCGACGCTCCAACTCTTTGAAGAATCAAGGTTTATGCCGCTCCAACCAATTGTTCGAAATCCAGCAGTGACCTTTTCCCGCAGGCCAAAATCGGACATTTCGCTGCCCCATTTCTCGCCGGGTTTGTTCTTGAATCTCGCCCGCTCATATTTTGCCGGAACCCTAACTACGAAATCAACCTCGTCAATCTGTCCGACTGCCCGCTTGGACGTAATGCTCATATGATCGACGTACGGCTCTGTGACGAGCTCTTTCATTGCATCGTAGACGGAGTCAACACTTGTAATGGTGTAGGGACCGTCTCCGGGCATGAGGGCGGGAACGAAACACAGCAATACGTATCGCAAATTTGGCGCGGAAGGCATTTTCATGTAGACACGAATCGCCTCAATGCGCTCCTTCGAAGCCTCATTGTAAGCAAAGAGTTGCGTCTTTTCGATTAGTGTTTTGTGCTTTGCGGAACTCATTGCGATTGCATGGCAGAAAACCGGCTCATTGATGGCTGACAGGGTACTCGAGTACAGGACAATATCCGGAGTTCCTTGGCGATCCAACGACTGCACGGTTATATCCAGCATTGTTCGATGCCGTTTCAAGGGGATCTTTCTGTGTTGCTTTTCGTACATTTCACCAATTCTCAGCATGTTGTTATGATCGCCGCTCTCCCAGGGGTCCCCAACAGGAATATCCTCCGGATCCAGAAACGTCCTAAAAAAGGACTCCGTTTGTTTTACGACGAGGTCATAGTATGGTCCGGTGCCATCCTTGAGTGCAGCGTCAAAGTCAAATGTCCCGAAGGGACAGCCTAGGGAAAGCACGCGTTCCGTGCCAATTCTGCGAATTGCACGCTCAACGGAGTTGTCGATAGCCGCGTCGAGAAGAGCTGCAGAGAACGCACGGATGTTCTCAGGCCTTTCCGGTCGAATCCGCTCAAACGAGATTCCGATTACTGTGCCATACGTCCCCTCTTCATTTACCAACGACTCCACTGGAAGGTTTTCGCAGATTCCGCCGTCCACGAAATTGGCGCGGGGCTCTTTCCAAGTCCTAAAACAAAAAGGGATGCCGCAAGAATCCAATACGGCGTTTGTTATAAAGCCTTTGCGATGTTCGACCCGCTTCAGTTCGTGTAAATCCGAGGATACGATCAAGAGTTCAGTGCCCGTTTTACCTACTGTATCTTCAAAACTCCTGACTCCAGTGCGCCCCAGGAGCTTGTCCATGAGCCCGGCGAGTGATCCCATCGACCAAATAGGCCGACCCGTTGCCGCGCGCACAAAATCAAGAAAGCTAGGCGCACCCAACTCCCGGATAATTCCGCCCCCGAGGGTCGGGAGTTCGTGCCGCAAGCCTGCCAAATCCACTCCCGCCGCAAAAAGACTGGCAGCGATTGCTCCTGCAGACGTGCCCGCAATTCGAGTTACTTCGAGTTTGCCTGCCCGCACGAGTTGCTGGACAGAATCGAGGGCTGCAAGTAAGGCGAAAACTTTTGCGCCTCCTCCTTGAACAGCCAACTGAACTCTTGGCATTTGACGCTCCGAATTAGCAGTAGTTAGGCAGGCTACTCATCGTGCGTGCCCAAAAACTCTCGAAGGTGGCGATAGTATAAGAAAATCAATTCCAAGCAAAGCAATTAACGAGATCGACCGTGGTTCGTGCCAACCGGTAAGGGCGCGTCTTATTCAGAATCTATTTCAGAGTATAAGCATTTCCTTACCTTGCGAAGTATCCGGTCTTCGCTCGAACTTTTATTCCTTCGCGTTTGGACTTGATGACCATTTTGCGGAAGTTGTCGTCTTTCAGCGGATCGGTGGGGTAATAGCCGAGTTCGTAGGAAGTCCTCAACTCCTCGGCAATCTGACGGAAATACGTGTGGGCATCCGTTGTCTCCGCATCGATATGAGCTCCGCCGGTTTCGCGCGCTACGCGATCCATTACGCTGATGCCGTACTTGTTGCGGGCGGTAAGCTTGCCGTGCTCCTTATCCGTGTAACGAATTGTGTATACGATGACGTTTTCGCTTTGCGCGGTTTCGATGGCCGTCATCATGTTGTGCGAACTCGAGTTGTCTTCTCCATCGCTGAAAAGCAGAATCGCGCGGCGGCCATTTTCCCGCGCCAGCTTCTCCGTCACGGAATAAAAAATCGAATCGTAAAACGCCGTGCCGAGGTCACGATCCTCGTCGGGTCCTAGCAGCGGAAAATGCTTGCTGCTCTTCTGATAGGCTTTCCACTCCTCCATCAGCCCGTCGCCCGACGCGGAAAAATCACTCACGAGCCGGATATGGTTGCCAAAGCCCACCAAAAACACGCGGTCCTTTGGCCCCAACACATCCTTGAAGAAAACTTCCAAATCGTTTTTATGTTGTTTGGAGAAATGGTCCTGGCTGCCACTGGCATCGACGACTACGCCCAGCGTCAAAGGCACATCCGCGCTTCGCGAAAAGAACGCTACCTTCTGTGGGACTGCATCTTCAAAGACATCCACGTCGTCCTTCGTGAGATCGTCAACCAGCGCGCCGCGCGCATCCCGCGCCACAAACGCCACGCTCACCAAATTTACTTTGACGCGTATCGGTTCCTGGCCGCGGCTAGGCGTGACACCGAGCGTGACGCACAGTGTCAGAAGCAAGAGCCCGGCCGTCGCCAGCAAGCCCGAGCGAGGGCGCTCCCGCGTTTCCGTGTGGTGAAACATCAGGCGGGAGTCTTGCCCTCGTCGCTGCGCGCCTCAAGGTATACGATGTTAAAAATGCACCCCGCCCCATTCGGCTTCACGCTGACGATACGCTGTTTCTCTTTCGATCCCACCTTGAACAGCATTCCTCCCGGATCCGGATGGTCATCTCCGCAAGTCAGTTTCTTCGAGGACTCACTCTTGTCCTTGTCGCTCTGCGCCTTGGAGGGATCGCTGCAATTCAGCACCGTCCCATACTTCGCCAGCGCCTTCTGATAAAAGGCCGCTACCTTCTCCTGCGAGTCGTTCGACTCCATCTTTAGTGCGACCAGCTTGAACCCGAACGTGGTTCCCCAAAGTCCCAATTTTGCACCGGAAGAATCGTCTTTCTCGTCCCTGTGCGGCCTAGCGCCGGGATACAGAGGCAAACCAGCTTCCTTCGCCGTCGCTTGCGCGCTGATCACCAGCCCGCCGACGTCGCTGCCATCTTTCCCCGTCACCGTCACATTTACGCCGCTCTTGTCTTTCTCCTGCCCCGCCGCACCCATCGAAACCACGATCAACGCGCCGCATAATGCGGCCCCAGCCAACACCGCCCGGCCACCCGCCGCGCGAATTCCTGCCCACACAGAAAACGCAAATTTCCTCATTCCACCCTCCTTCACAACCGTCTTATTCCTAGGGACGAGATACCACCGTGATTGTTTCACTCGCGAGCTTGCCCGTCCAACCTACATACGAGAAGCACACGCGTGAAGTTCCGCGAATCGCTTAATTGCCGGCGCGAGCGGGCGGGGCAAGCCCCGCCCCTACAACGTTTCGCGAGAATACAGAGCGCGGAATGCGAGAATATAGAGCGCGGGAATATTTTTGGGTGTTCAGCAGTCTTCCCTCCTGCTAGTGTGTCCGTTGGCTGTTCTACAAACGAACCTGCATACAGGAGAGTGCGAATGAAACGTGCCTTAGCTCTGCTGGTTTTGCTGGCCGCTACGCCGGTGACTGCTCCGCTGGCGCAAGAGGCGCAACAACCAGAAATGGCGAAAATGACGCTGAAAGTCGGCGATACCGCGCCAGATTTCACCCTGCTCAGCAATGAATGGAAAACCGTAAAGCTCAGCGACTTCCGCGGCAAGAAGAACGTCTTTCTCGCCGTCTATGTCCTGGCCTTTACCGGCGGTTGAACGAAACAACTTCAGGCGGTCCAGGCTGGCATCGCCTCGGGTAAGATCGACACCTCAGATACAGCAGTTTTCGGCATTAGCATGGATTCCCCCGCTGCCAATGCCGCCTTCGCCAAGCAAATCAACATCAGTTTCCCGCTGCTCAGCGACATGAACCACAAGATGCTCACCTCCTACGGCATCCTGAAGGGCTACGACGTCCAAAACGAAACCTACAAGTGGGCGCTGCGGGCCAACATCGTCATCGACAAAGAGGGCGTCATCCGCCTCATCGAAGCCGGCGATAGCGCCGTCGACCCCAACACCGCGCTCAGTGCCTGCTCCGCGCTCCACAAGAAAGAGCCGACGAAGTAAGTTTCTCTTGCGCCGCACTCGGGCCACGGGACCGCCTTTCCTGTGTCCCGAGTGTGAATTTCGCTAGGGATTTGTGGAGAAATTCACGACTTCGTTTTCCAGGGGAATTTCGTTCTTGTGCACTTCCGGCGGCCCGGTCGAGTCCGCGGGTTTCCAGCCCCAGCCATGCCCCACCACTTCGAACGAAGCTAGCGAATAAGGCAAGCCTTCTGCTCCCAACGGGGAACTCCCATTCTCAATATGAAAATGTAAATGCGGTTCCGTGGAATTTCCTGAATTGCCGACCAAGCCCAGCACCTGCCCGCGGCGCACTTTATCGCCGAGCTTCACACGGAGCGAACCTGGCTGCAAATGCGCGTAAAACGCAAAGTGTCCCCCGCCAATGTCCAAAATCACGTGGTTGCCGCCAACCGTCTCCAACGTGATCGGCACTGCGCGTGAGTTGATTCCCGGAACATTTTCCGGAATCTCGTCTTTCACTTCGGTAACCACTCCGTCCGCCACCGCCAGCGCATCACTTCCATACGCGAGATAGTTCTTGTTGTCTTTTTCATCGTCATGAAATGTCTTGCCATCGTCTCGCAATCGCACCCAATCAATCGCAAACCGCTGCGCGATCGCCGCGTGCCCGTCAATCGGAATCAGCGCCTTTCTATGCCCAGACGTGTTTGACGGCCCGTTGCCCGCCAGCCAGTGGTCTCCACGAAGCGGCGCGCTGATGGCAATGGGCCCGCGCTCTACCGGTATCGCTGCCGTTTCCAGCGTCTGCTCCTCGGGATAAGTTCCGATCTTCACCGTCAGTCGCTGCCGGATCGTTGTCGGCACCGCGTTCTCTGTATCCACAGTCGCCCACATATAGACGACCCCCATGCTTCCGCCCGTCAGTTTTGCTTTTTCTGCCGCGTTCGGCTGGCCCGGCCTCGCCATCACGCCTTCCAATTCCGCGCCGGTAAAGGCCACCAGCGAGCGCCCGCTCGCATCTCCCGAAATGGCTTCCACTTTAGTCAGCCGGTCATCCCAATGGTCCATGTTGTTCAAATGCAATTCATAGACGATGTGCCATTTCCCGTCGGCCTTAAATGCCGTCGGCGCAATCGGCACCACTACGTCCACAAACGTGGAAATCGGCTTTTCTTTGGGCCCCTCAACCGGCTTTTGCGCCGCAGCGTCCTTCGCCGTGGAATCCTCCGCGCTGCGTGTGAAATTCAGCGGCTGCGCGGGCATGCCCGCCTGTACCCACGTGCCTTCGAACGCCGTGCGCGCCGCGTTCAACGTTCCTTCGTACAATCCGCCGACGGCCTTCACTTCAAACCGTACCGCGTCTCCCTTCAACGTTACGTTTTCCATGGGAATCGTCGCGCCTTGATCCACGCTCAACAGTTGGCCTGTAAATTCGCCGCCCGCCAGTTTCGTAATCGTCAGAACAATCCGCAGCTTCGCCGCTCCGGCGCCCAGTTCGCCTTTCCAGCTTCCGGCAAGCGAATCGTCCGCTTTCCCCGTTTGTCCGGCCGCGCTGGCGCCGAGCGCTGCGCTCAGGAAGATCGCCACAGCCAACGCAACAAATGTTGCAATACGCAGATTGAAAATGCCTCGGACCCCTTGCGGCTCATCGTGCTTATCGACTTCCTGCCCTATTTTCTTGCGCAAGACCCCTCCTCATCTCTTTCAACGCATGTTTCGTTCTTCAGGGCCTTGCGTAAAGCCCACGGAATCTTCGCGCGGGTGGCTCCTCGTTGTCAAAGTATTCTTCGAAGCTTTCCTGGGTCAGGCCGGCTTGCACGAACTCATTCATCTCCGCTCGTGTCAGCGGCCACGGCAGTTCGTCCACAGGCTCGTTCTCTTCCCGCCCGCGCACAACCACCAGCAATTTGCCGCCCGGCCGCACGAACGAAGCGATTTTGTGAATCGCTTGCACGCGAAGCGTGCCAGGAAGCGCCTGCACCGTATTTGCCTCGAAAACAAAATCAAACGCGCCGCTCCATTCCGCCGGCGGCTGAAACAAATCCGCCACTCGATAGTTCACTTTGCTTTCCGCAAATCGCTTGCGCGCGGTGCGAATGGCGGTCTCCGAAATATCAAAAGCCGCTGTTTCGAATCCCCAACTCGCCAGTTGCTCCGCGTCATCCCCTAGCCCGCACGCTATCACCAGCGCTTTTTTGCCGTCGGTCGTTTCCGGATTCCTGCTCCAAAATTCAAGAAGACCAGAATTCGCCCCCCGGTCCGCCCACGGCACTACGCTCTGGCCCTGTTCGGCCTCCTTGTAAAGCACCTCGAACCACCCTGTCGGGTCGCCCTTAGCGGCAAACTCCGCCGCCAACTCCCGCGCTCTTTTACGATCCGCCATGGCTCAAGATTCTACACCGAGAAGAAAAGGGGAGTACTATTCTTAGCGCCACATCATCTCCCACGCGAGGTGCAACGATGTCGCTTGGCGATTTGACCTTTGCCGGCCGCGCACTCCGAAAAAGTCCCGTCTTCGCTCTCACTGCCGTCATCACCATCGCCTTGGGCGTTGGCGCAAGCACCGCGATCTTCAGCGTCACCAATGCCGTGCTCTTGCGCCCTCTTCCTTATAAAAATCCCGATCAACTGGTCATCATCCCCACCGACATGCGCAATCGCGGCGTCAGGGACTTCCCCTTTTCCAACGCAAACTTTATCGATCTCCGCGAAGCTACCAAGAACGAGTTCCAGGGCCTCGCGGGCGTCTTCACATTTCCTTTTACTTTGACCGGCGACGACGGCACACCAGAACAAGTTCATATGGGCTTCGTGACCACGAACTACTTCCAGCTTGTCGGGGCCAACATCGCGTTCGGCCGCGATTTCTCCGAGGACGACGGCCAGCCACAACCGCCGCCGCCCCCTCCAGGAACCCAATCCGCCACGCCCCCTCAGCGTCTGCCGCTCATCGCTATCCTTAGCTATGAATACTTCCAGCGCCGTTTCGGCGGGAATCCCGCTGTGCTCGGGCAGTCCTTGAACAAGGGGAAGCCTTTTAGTCCGCGCATCGTCGGAGTACTCGCGCCTCGTTTCCAGATCTACTTCCCCGCGTCTTCGGATTTGGAAGCCGCTCCCGATATCTGGGTCGCCAACCGTCTCGGCTACGACGCGGAACAACGGAATAGCGTGTCGATGCGCGTGATTGGAAGATTGCAGCCGGGCATCACCATCGGCCGGGCGCAAGCTGCCGCCGATCAAGTCGCCGCGGAGGCGCGCAAACATTTCTCGATCGAAAACACCGCAGGCTATGCCATCCGCGTCGAGCCCATGCGCCAGCATCTCGTCTCCGAAGTTCGCCCTGCCATTCTCGCGCTCATGGGCGCGGTGATATTTCTGTTGCTCATCGCCTGTGCCAATGTGGCGAACCTTTTGCTCGTGCGCGGCTCTTTGCGTGAACGCGAACTTGCCATCCGCACCGCCATCGGCGCCAGCCGGTGGGATCTCGCCCGTCAGATTCTTGTCGAAGCGCTACTCCTCGCTTCCCTTGGCGCCTTAGGCGGCCTCGCCATCGCCTGGTTTGGCATTCACGAGTTGCTCGCCATCGCTCCGGCGCATCTCCCGCGCCTCGATACCATTCGAATCGATGCAACCGTGCTGGTCTTCACCGTGCTCTCCAGCCTCGCTGCTGCCGTCATCTTTGGCCTCGCCCCGGCGTGGCGCGCCGCCCGGCCGGACGTGATGATCGTTCTCCGTGGCACCAGCCGCAGCGAAGGCCTCGCCACTGGTAGCCTTTCGCGCAAAATCGTCGTCGGCCTCGAAGTTGCTCTCGCCTATGTGCTCCTCATCGGCTCGGGCCTGATGGTCCGCAGCTTTCTCGAATTGCAGCGCATCGATCCAGGGTTCAATGCCCACGGGCTACTGACGTTTCAAGTCCAGTCCGACCGATTTTTACAGAAGCCGGAGGAACGCGCCGTCGCCACACGCCAACTCGAAGATCGCCTTCGCGCTATCCCCAGCGTTCAAAGCGTAACCGCCTCAAATCCATTCCCGCTCACGGGCGGCTACAGCCCGATTCGCTGGGGCCTCGAAGACGCGCTCGCCGACGCAAGCAAATATAAGGCAGTCGATCCTCTCATCGTGCTGCCTGGCTATTTCGAAGCCATGCGTACGCCACTGCTTGAGGGACGCACCTTTACCGAGGAAGACAACCAACCGGGCCGAACGTACGTTGTCGTGGACAAAATTCTGGCGGATCGTGCCTATCCCGGGCAGTCGGCAGTCGGCAAGCGCATTCTGATCCGCATTCAAACCCCTGAACCCGTGTGGGTCGAGATCATTGGCGTCGTCGCCCACGAGCGCGGTGTATCGTTGAGCGAACCCGGCCGCGAACAGGTATATTTTACGGACGCTTATATCGGTTCTGGCGCAACCGATCACTGGGCGCTTCGATTCGGCAGCGATCCTTCGAAATACGCGGAAAACGTTCGCGCCACGATCAAAGAGTTCGATCCCCACCTCTTGGTCACTGACCTGCAGTCCATGGATGCTGTCGTCGAAAAGGCACAAAGCGGCACTCGGTTTTCGTTGCTCCTGATTGGCTCGTTCGCCGTGATAGCCGCGCTTCTCGCGGGCGTCGGCCTCTACGGCGTGCTCGCGACCGTCGTGCGCCAGCGCACCGCGGAAATCGGCATTCGCATGGCCTTGGGCGCTCAGTCCAGAAATATTTTCCAGCTTGTCGTGGGCCAGGGGCTTCGTCTCGCTTCCATTGGCATCGTCGCCGGTCTGATTGCCGCTTTCTTCCTCACTCGCGGGATGACCACGATGCTTGTCGGTGTGAAGGCTGCCGACCCTGCGACCTATAGCGCCATGGCGGTCCTGTTCTTTCTCATCGCTGCTATCGCCTCCTGGCTGCCCGCCTTACGCGCATCGAGTCTCGATCCCATCGTGGCGCTTCGTGATGAGTGAAATCCCCGGTTGCCGCGGGCTAGTTGACGGCCGCGAGGAATTTGGCAATGTTTTCGTTCAGGAATTTCGCGTCGGCGGGATCGGCCGCTGCTCCCGCCGGGTGTCCCCACAACGACGGAATCGGCATCAGCGTCACCGTCTTCATAAATCCCGCCTCATACTTCGCGTCGCTTACCGGAAAATACAAATCCGTCTCCGAAGGCATGTACAAAAAGGGAACTTTGATTGAACCCAGCGCCTTCTCCACGTCTCCGCCAAATCCCGGCGTTGTCCCCACGTCATGTTTTTCCCAGGTCCGCATCTGCAAAATCAAATTGTTGGCGTCTGCTCCCGGAATAAAATTGGTCTTCAGCCCGTTCACGAAGCTCTCAAAAGTCGTCCCCGGCTTCGCTCCCTCGCGCCACATCTCTTTTCGCCACCATTCCTGCGAAAAGAGCCACGCTGTCCACACGATCGCAAACGCCTCGATGCCTTTCTTCGGCTCTTCCTTGTAATCGCCGTTCGCGAAAACGGGATCAGTCGTTATTGCGGTGATCTCGCTCTCCAGCCGCACGATTCCGTGCCCGTACGTCTTCGCCGTTCCCGACGTCGCTACAATCCTATCCGCGAACGTCGGATAACTCACCGCCCACTGAAACGCCTGCTGCGCCCCCATCGAAAACCCGATGACCGCGCGCAAGTGCGTAATCTTCAATTCCTCCGTCAGCAGCCGGTGCACCGCCTCCACATTGTCTCGGATCGTCGTCACAGGAAACCGTGGCCCGTGAAATGGCTCAGGGGTATTGTTCGGCGAAGACGAATTGCCATTTCCAAATAATTCCGTGGCGACAAGAAACAGCTTCGAAGGGTCCAGCGCCTTATCCGCCCCGATGAGCCACTCGTATCCATGAAAATTCGCCATGTAATGCGAAGGCAGCAGCACCGCATTGTCTTTCGCCGCGTTCAATTTCCCATACGTCCCATACACCACTCGCGCCTGAGGCAGCACCACTCCGCTCTCCGTCTTGAAATTCGTCATCACAAACTCGTGCCGCTCGCCCTTTTCCGCTTTGCTTTCCGCCGCATCTTGCGCAATCACTCGCGGGACAAACACCGCCTGTGAAATCAAGAGAAGCAAAATTAGCTTTTTCATCGAAGAGCGACCTGCTTTCGTTTGCGATTTCCGTCCCGCCCCGGAAGTTTCCCTCAGAAGGCCCTGAAACTCGCGCTCACCTGTAACTTCGCTGCGCTCATCCAGCCTCTGGTGGCAGGTATCCTATCATTCTCGCTGCGGCTCGCCACGACCCCTACCGCCACTCCGCCTGCTCTCCCCCTTCGCTTCCTTGCCCAGGCTATCTGAAACGAGCCGCCCAACCCGGCACGCCGCTCGCGCCACGCTAGTTATGATTTGGGCGAACCCCAGACAACATTCCTGCAATCCGTCGTACCATCATTAAAAGGGGCATTGGGCCATCCTTTCGGAGGCATTTCTTTGGGAGCAGAACGCCGTCGCACACCGAGGTATACGTTTATCGCCAGCGCCGAGCTCATTGAGGAGACGTCGGATGTGCGCATCGCCACGCGCGTCAGCGAGCTGAGCCTCTACGGCTGCTACCTGGACATGATGAATCCATTCCCGGTAGGAACTCTTGTCCTGGTCAAGATTTCGGCGGGCGACGCTTATTTCGAGGCTAAATCAAAAATTGTCTACGCCCAGACCAATATGGGCGCCGGAGTCGTTTTCCTGGAGACCCTGCCAGAATATCAGCCCGTTCTGGAGCGCTGGCTCGATGAAGCAGGGAAGGGGCAGCAAAACCGCGTTGGCTGATTCTGCTCCCTCAGTCTGCCCCTCTCCCGTTTCACAAATCTCTTCATCGCCAATCACAGTTCACTTGCCGCGGCTTCTCACCTGTTGATCGACTGCCTCGTGCAGCCCTTCCAGCAGCTTGCTTTTTTCTTGCGCATTGGACGTTTTTCGCACGTCGGACCATAGCGCCGCTCCGCTCTTCGCTTCAAGCAAAGTCAGCCGCGTGCAGCCCGGCGGCGCGAGTTCCTCGCCACCAGCGGACCTTTCGCTCACTGGCTTCGGATTATAAGTGGGAGCAGCATCGCCGCCTGGAACAAATTTAACGACGCTGCTCCCCGTCAGCCGCAGCACTAGATCTGCTTTCTGCGGCGAATCCACGATGTCGTAACGCCCCCACTTGCTCAGCCCCAGGTAGGCGTCGTGTTGAATTTCCGCGTCATTCGTTTGGTTATCGACGTAGATTGTCTTCGCCGATAGCACTTTGGCTGGCACTACTTCCCGTCTGTCGTTTGCTTGCGCTATTCCCACACCCAAAAGCAACACGGCAACGAAAATGCCGGACATCCATTTGTTCTTCGAGTTCATGGATACACCTCTGCGCCGAGATTTCTGCGGCTGGTGAGGGTTCCACTCTAGGCAGCGCGCTGCACTCGCGTAACTGGACGTTAGACGCGAAAGAGGTCAAGTGGCGCGCCGTTTGATCTCCCTGCCCGCCGGGGTAGGGCCTCGGATGCCGGTCGCGGCAAGTCGCTTCCCTCATCAACTGTCGAAGCTCGCGCTGCCAGCGCCCCGGGAAACCAAAATGGTTCTGTGCACTCGTTTCGCTCAGTTATAGCATCGGCTTCTATGAGTGTTGCCAGGAGCGATGAGTCGAGGCTGGAAAAGACAATCCTGAACGGGCTTCGCGCCCAACAAGAGGACATGGCGCGGATGCTTGCCGCGCTCGTGGCTCTGCCTTCCGAAAATCCCCCCGGCAAAAATTATCGTGCCACGACTACGCTTCTTGAGGCCTGCATCCGAAAGGCGGGCTTCGAGTTCGAACGATTCGCACCCAAGACCAAGTCAAAAAGTTCGCACGACAAACCGGCAAGTCTGCTCGCGAAATATGGACGGGGCGAACCCACGCTCTATTTTCATGGGCATTACGATGTCGTTCCCGCGCAGAGCGCGCAGCAATTCAAGCCCGTGCGCAAGAAACATTTTTTATTCGGCCGCGGTTCTTGCGACATGAAGGGCGGCATCGTCGCGATGCTCTTTGCCATGCGCGCCTTGAAGGAATTTGGCGCAGCGCTCGGCGGCAAGCTCGCATTGATGCTGGTTCCCGACGAGGAGACGGGAGGGGAACGCGGCTCTGCGTGGTTGTCGAAACATGGTTTGCTCGGGCGTGACGGAATCGGCATGCTCACCGCCGAGCCCACCAGCGGCGTGGTTTGGAACGCCAATCGCGGCGCCATTTCTCTTCGCGTCGAGGCGCGCGGCAAATCGGCGCATGTCGGCCTACAGCACCGCGGCGAAAACGCGTTCGAACGCATGCATCGCGTCGTCGAGCGCCTGCTGGCCCTGAAGCGCGAAGTGGAATCGCGCACCACGCAATACAACGTGGGCGCCGAACCGGAATTGCCAAACGGTGCTGCCTCCGTTGATTCGCGAGCCCGCCACTCCATTTTGATGTTGGGTGGCCAAAGCGCCGGCGGCGCCAACTTCAATGTCGTGCCCGACCGCTGCTGGTTCACCGTGGATCGCCGGATGAATCCTGAGGAAGACTTGCAGGCGGAAAAAGCTCGTTTGTTGGGAGTCTTGGAGGATTGTCAACGCGAAGGCATTCCCTTGGAGTGGGAGATTTTGCAGGAAGCGCCTTCCGCCGCTTGTGGCGCGGAGGAGAATCTAGGCAGCGCGCTTGCCCGAAGTGTAGCGGCAGTTACAGGAAAATCTCCGCGATTCGAGATGTGCCCGGGCCTTCTGGAAACGCGTTTCTACGCGGCGCGAGGCATCCCAGCCTATGCTTACGGCCCAGGTTTGCTTTCCGTGGCGCATGGCCCCAAAGAATACGTGGACATGCGGCGCGTCGTGGATTGCGCCGCCATCTACGCCCTCACCGCGCTAAAAATTCTCAATAAGTAGCTGCCTCTCTGCTTGCGCCCCCATCGGTCTCTGCTGGCACCTCCGACGCGCTGTGTGGTATGACCATACCGTGAAAGCACTTGTGATCAAGCAGCCGGGCTTGGCGGAAATCGCGTCGGTTGCCGAGCCCATGCCCATTGAGAACACGCTTCTATTGAAGGTTCGCATGGTGGGCTTTTGCGGAAGTGATTTGAATACTTTCCGCGGCAAAAATCCCATGGTTTCTTATCCGCGCATTTTGGGCCATGAAGTTTCCGCCACGATTGTCGAAGGCAGCCGGACGAATCCCAATCTTGCCGCGGGCGTCGACGTCACGCTTTCTCCTTACACCAGTTGCGGCCAGTGCGCCGCGTGCCGGCGCGGTCGCCCCAACGCCTGCAAATTCAACGAGACGCTCGGCGTGCAACGCGACGGCGCCCTTGCCGAATACATTCGCGTTCCCCCGGAAAAACTGTATACCGCCAAACTTTCCCTGACAGAGCTCTGTCTCGTCGAGCCCCTTACGGTGGGCTTTCACGCCGTTGCGCGGGGCCGCGTAACGGGCACGGATACCGTCGCGATCTTCGGTTGCGGTGGCGTAGGCCTCGGAGCGGTGGCCGCGTCAAGCTTTCGCGGCGCTCAAACGATCGCGGTGGATGTGTCCGACGAGAAGCTGCAAACCGCCCGCGCTGCCCGAGCCTCGCATACGATCAACACGGCTCACGAAAATCTGCACTCGCGGCTCGCACAACTTACGGACGGTCTTGGCCCCGGCGTCGTGATCGAAGCCATCGGCCTGCCCGAAACCTTTCGCGCCGCCGTGGAAGAGGTTAGTTTCACCGGCAGAGTCGTCTACATCGGCTACGCCAAGGAGCCGGTAGCCTACGAAACGAAATTATTTGTGCAAAAGGAACTCGACATTCTCGGCTCACGAAATGCCTTACCCGAGGACTTTCACGCCGTCATTCAAATGTTCGAAGAAGGACGCTTTCCTGTAAACGACGCCATCTCGTCGGTCGTCGCCCTCGATGACGCGCCTGGCTCCTTGCGCGCCTGGAGCGATGACCCGTCGCGTGTAAAGAAAATTATGGTTCGTCTGGATTGACGCCCAGGCTTGATTTTTGTTCGCGAAAGGACGGAGGCCTATGTTCTCAATGATCCGTTTCCGCTTGATAAGTCTGCTGATCGCCACTGCGCTCTTGTCCGGCCTATTGCTGGTCGCGCGTTCGAGGCTTGCCGCGCAGGCCACAAACTCAGCAAGCGCGACGGCTCCTACCGCGTCGCAAGATCCTGTCCTCATCGACCAGGCCTGGCAGCACGCCACCGCAAAATTTGACGACGCTCGCGCCGCGCTCCTGAAAGAAGTCGATCGCAAAGGCCACGAAGGCCCCTTCCGCCCCGATTGGGAATCGCTCCAAACTTACGAAGTTCCCGAATGGTATAAGGACGCGAAGTTCGGCATTTTCATTCACTGGGGTGTCTATTCTGTTCCTGCGTTCGGCAACGAGTGGTACCCGCGAAACATGTACCGCCCGGACTCGGACGAATACAAACATCACCTCGCCACCTACGGGCCGGTGGACAAGTTTGGCTACAAGGATTTTGTTCCCATGTTCAAGGCCGAACACTTTGATCCGGCCGCCTGGGCTCGCCTCTTCAAAGAAGCCGGCGCGAAATACGTTGTGCCCGTCGCGGAGCACCACGATGGCTTCGCCATGTACGACAGCGGCTTGAGCGACTGGACCGCCGCGAAAATGGGCCCGCACCGCGATGTGATCGGCGATCTGGCGAAAGCAGTACGCGCGGAAGGACTCCACTTCGGCGCTTCGTCCCACCGCGTCGAACACAATTTCTTCTTGGGCGTCGGCCGGCGAATCCCCTCCGACATCAACGATCCGCAGTTCGCGGCGTTTTACGGCCCCGCTCACACCTGGCTGGAAGCCAGGCAGGGGACGCCGCTGGCGAATGATTTTACTTTCGTCTCTTCCGCATGGACCGCGGATTGGCTCGCGCGCTCTTCCGAGATCGTCGAGAAATATCATCCCGACATCATGTATTTCGATTGGTGGATTGGCCAGGCCTCGGTACGCGCGGACCTCACGCGTTTCGCCGCCTTCTACTACAACACCTCGTCTAAGTATGGTGACCACGTCGGCGTCATCAATTACAAGGACTTCGCCATTCAGGAACGCAGCGCCGTCTTGGATCTCGAGCGCGGCCAGCTGGGCGACATTCGCCCGCTTTACTGGCAAACCGACACTTCCGTCAGCAACAAATCCTGGGGTTACATCAACAACGACACCTTCAAAACTCCCGAGTTTGTCGTCCAGCAGCTGATCGACATCGTCAGCAAGAACGGGAATTTGCTTCTCAATATCGGCCCGCGCTCCGATGGCACCATTCCCGAAGAAGTCCAGTCGGTTTTGCGCAACGTCGGCTCCTGGCTCAAGGTAAATGGCGAAGCCATCTACGGCACACGCCCTTGGAAAATTTACGGAGAAGGACCGACCAAAGTTGCCGCTGGCTCTTTCCACGATACAGACACCGCCGGCTACACTCCCGAAGATTTTCGCTTCACCACTAAGGGCAAAACGCTTTACGCCATCGAGCTTGGCTGGCCCTCTGCCGGCGAGGCTGTGATCCACTCCCTCGGCGCCAGCGCCACGCCCGGCCAGAAAATTGTCTCCGTCGTTTTGCTTGGTTCAGACGCCACCCTCTCGTTTCAGCAACAACCCGATGCCTTGCGCATTCACCTGCCCGCGCAACCTCCCGGCAAGTACGCATACGCTTTCCGCATCACCTTCGCGGGCGTCACGCCTTAAAAAAGAGATCGCTTTGCTTTAGGGATTTGTGAGCGGCTGAACGGCTGGTTCAGTTGGCTACGGTGAGTTCGATTGTGATGGCCGCGGGAATCCGCTGGCCGGCGAGTGGCGCTTGATCGATCACCGCGCTGTGGGGCCACTGCGGTGCCGAGACGTAATTGACCTTGCGCCTCAGCCCGGCCACGTCCAGCCGGTGTTGCGCGTCGGCTTCATTCAACCCGACGAGATGCGGCATCACGTAAGCCGTTTCGCGCGGCCCCGTGGAAACCAGAACGTCCACTCGCGGAGTGGCCGCTCCTGCGCCAGGCCGCGGCGTCTGCTGAATCACCGTGTCCGCCGGCTCATCCGGCGTGGTAATCCCGGAAACTTCTCCCACTTGCAGCCCTCCTCGCAACAACTCGATGCGCGACGCGCGAAGGGAATTTCCTTCCAACAATGGAATCTGTAACTGCCGTTGCCCCAGACTCAAGACAACATGTGCTTGCTGCGAAACCTTCATGAGCATGCCCGGCGGCGGGCTCTGCCGCACCACAACATTGATTGGCAGTTCGCTATAAATCCGGTCCGCCACCCGCAGCACCAACCCCCGCGAGTGCAGCAAGCCGTTGGCTTCGCTCACATTTCTGCCGACCAGGTTGGGCATGTTGACTTCCCGCCCGTGTATGGCGATGCGCATCGCCGTAATCGCGCTTAGAAACGCGGCTGCCGCCAGGATGAACACCAGCAGCGCCATCCGGCTTACCCATTCGAGTCGCTCTCGGAGAGTCATAAGTCTCGGCCGATCTCAGGCCTCGGACATCCGCTTCCAGTGTAAAACCGTCGGCGTGCCGCCGGAAGGATTTTTTACTTCTTCAGGGGCGGAGCCGGATAATCCGGCAACTTATCCTTACTGGTATCCGCGCGCTTCACTTCTAGCTCATCGAACAGTAGCGACGGGCAGATAATCGTGGTCGGCACTCCTCCGCTGCGGTTGCTCACCAGCGGATCATTGCCCACTGCGATCAGATCGCTCCGCAACGCACGCACGTCCAGCTCGCTGAAGACCGCTCCGCGCACCAGTTCTTCATGTCCATCCGCGAACATCCGGTACAAAAGCCGCGGCGAATTGCCGGGCCCCAGCGTGTCCACACGATACGCGTAGGGCTTCCCCTGGTCCGCGACCATCTGCAATATTTTCTTCTTCAGCTCTTCCGGTGGCTGTGCATCCGCGCTCTTCAGCAGCAACACGCCCAGACTCGGAGAAGGAAACGATCCCGGCGCTGCGCGTCCGTGCCCGTTCGACGCCGGAAAGTCGCGCACCGGCTGCCGTCCCAGCAAATAGTTGTTCAGCATCCCGTTTTCAATCACGTTGACCGTTTTAGCCTTCACCCCTTCGTTGTCCACTTCATAGCTGCCCACCAGGCTGTGCCCCTGGAAATCTTTCAGCGTCGGATCATCAATGATGCTCAAGAACGACGGCAACACCCGCGTCTTGTAGCTCGTCGCAAATGCCCCAACTGTCCGGTTCGGCCTCCCGGGCTGCGGCTTTCGCCCAACCACATTGGATCCCACCAGCGAAGCAATCACGTCATCCGCCGCATCCGGAGCAAACAGCACCGGCCCGCGATATTCTTCCTCGACGATCGGCGCTTTCCGCAAAGCCTCCACCGTTTCCAGCGCTTGCTTCACGTCCCCCAGCAATTTTTCCCGCGAAGGCAATTCTTCCTCGCGCCCTACCATCCAGTACGGATTCCGGCTCAACCGCATTCCATCATCCGCCTGCGCCGAGCTGTTCAGTTGCAGGTTGTACGTCGTCTTTCCGTTGCGCGTAACCGTACCTTCCGAATCCACAAAATACTCATTGATCGCCGAAAACCGCGCCGAAGCGCTCACCGTTTGAATGTCGGGATACGCGCGGTAGAGATTGGTCATCTCCTCCAGAGTTTTGTTCCACGCCCCTTGATCGATCTTCAGGGAAACGATCGGGTCCAGCGCCGTCACCACCGGCTCCTTCGAGAAATCGTCCACGGGATTCGGATCCGCGCTGAACCTCTTCATCTCCGCCTGTTTTTCCGCAAGCGCCTGCCCCGCGGCCTTGTACGCTTCGTCCGTCGTCAGCCAAATCTGGTGCCGCAGCGCGATGGGATCGTTGTCGAGCGGCAGAATGTTTGTCTCGCCCATGCCCTGGCCGAAATAGCTGTCCTGCTTGTAATCGCCAACGCGCACGACCACGCGCAAAATCCTCAGCCGCACGCGCTGGCTTTCGCGCAGCGCTCCGAACGCGGCCTCGGCGTCGTAATCGTCCACGTCATTCACGCGATATTCGATGTAGTAAGGCGATTGCACTTGCTCGATCTTCAGCTGCGCCTTCGAGCGGTCCAACTCCGTCAAAAGCGCTTCCAGCAGCGCATCGCCCGCGGCTGCGGGGTGCGGCGCAACCGCCTCTGAATCCAACGGTTCGGAAAGGGTAAACGCTGAAGCCATCGTTCTTGCCGGTGCTTCGTGAGTCGACGCGCGAAGCTGCGCCACTCCAGCGAAAAGCAATCCCGTAGTCAGAAAACACATCAAGGAGCGAGGAATCTTCACTGTTTCACCGCCGGCTTGGTTTGCGCGTCTTTTCCAGGTCCTGCGTTTTCAAATCCCGGCGCAGGTAAGATGGGTGGCCGGTCGTGTGAATGCTGCCGCTTCTGCACTTCCATCTCCGAAAATAGCATCGCCGGCGCCACCGCGGAAACAGGCACCTGTCCGCTCTCCGCCCCGCACACGCCGTTAAACACGTGCTGCTGGTCTCCCGTCATCAGGATCCGCGTCAGCGCCGCCAGCGGTGTTCCCACGATGTCCACGCCGCGTACCAGTTCATCTGGCCGCCCGTCCGCATACACCTTGTAAACAATCACCGGTAATACCTGAAACGCTTGCGGCAGCGACCGCGTGGTCAGCGTAAAGCCTCCCTGAATATCATCGAAGTACAGCCCGTAGGGCTTGTTCTGCTTTTTCACTTCGTCGATCAGCTTCTGCCGCATCTCCGCTTCCGGAACGCTCTGCGTCGAACTCACAATCAAGTTTCCCTGCCGCCCCGTTGGCATCAGCCCAGGCTGATTGCGTCCATGTCCGTTGGACTGGCTAAAATCCTTGATCGGCATCCTCGACAGCAGGAAATTTTTCAGTATGCCGTCCTTGATCACTTCCACGCGTTTCGCTGGCACGCCCTCGTTATCGAAGTCGTACGAACCCGCCAGCTTCATCCCCGCCATTTCATGCACCGTCGGATCGTCGGTCACGCTCAAAAACTTTGGCAAGACTTCCTGCCCCACCTTCTTCGTAAACGTCTGCCCTTCGTCCTCGTCCTTCTGCCGGTGGCCTTCCAGCCGGTGCCCCAGCACTTCGTGAAAGAAGACCGCCGCCGCTCGCCCGCTCAAGAGCGCCGGGCCATCATACGGCTCCGCAACCGGCGCATTTTTCAGCGCTTTCAAATCGTCCGCCATCTTTACAATTTTGGCGTTTAGCTCCGCTTCGCCCGGCAACCCGCTCGCTGAAGGCGCCTGGAACGTTTCCACGCGCAGCAGCTCCATTCCGTCATCCGCCCGCGTTTGCGCTTCCATGATCAGTCGCGTCGATGCGCTGGGCGTCTCCAGCGCCGTGCCTTCGCTCGAAACCATTCTCGAGTTCGAATCCGTCACCTGCAATACCACCGTCGCATAATAAACGTCCGCATACTTGCGGAACTCGCCCGACAACCTCCGAATTTCGCTTCCCCACGCCGCGCGATCAAACGCCGGCGGCGGCGTAACGCTTCCCAAATGCGTCTCGGGAGTCTCTTTCGAAAAGTCCGGTGACTTGTCTTCTTCTTCCGCCCGCACCGCCGTGTTGGTTCTCACGTTTAGAAATGCAGGTGCCGCGCGCTTGTACTCGCGGTCCGTCAGCTCCCAAAGCACCCGCGCCAGCGCATCCTGATCGTCGCCGATCGGCAGCGTCCCCGAACTCATTCCCGTCGAACGGCTCTGCCCGTGCGTGTTGTCCAAAGCGGGCGTTCCCACGCGCATCACCACATCCGCTTGCCGCCGCTGCAGCGATGCATCCGTCAGCAAGCTTCCATACGCACCCACAAGCACCACGAGATTCTGGTCATACACCGTATAGCTCATGTAATAGGGCGCCGAATCCGTCTTCCCCAGGTCCGCCGACGCACGCGCAAGTTCCGCTTGCATCACCTTCATCACCGGGTCATTCACGTTCTTGCTGACGGGCTTATCGGCCGCCGCGGATGCCGAACTGGACGCCGACTCGTTGTTGGCGGCGGAAGCGAGCGGTAGAGTAGCGAGCTGCGCCGCGAGCATCCAACATGCACCGAAGCGCAATAGCTGTTTCATCGGCGGGTTGAAGCTCCCGCACGATTGGGCTGGGTTGAAACTTTTCATGGAATGTGGTCTCCCGATGCTGGTGTTGCCGATGCTTATTTTGCCGAAGGCCCAAGTAGATTGTGATTCCAGGTGTGGGTCAATTTTTGAGTATGCCTGAGCGCCAGGCGGCGCGCAAACTAGGTTTCGTCGAAGTGTTCGCCAGTACGCAAATGGGCGCCGTTGGCAAACTCCGTCGCGGTCACCTGCTTGCGCCCTTCCAGTTTGACGCTCAATAGCCGCAAATAGGTTGTGCCACCGCAACGCACCATCGTCTTATTTCGTTGCACGAGCAGGATTCCAGGCTTCCCGGCCATGCCTTCCCGCGCTTCTTCCTCGCTCACATCAGACGCCGGCTCTCCCCAAATGTGGCAGGTCTGGCCCCGGAACAAGCTATACGCGCCCGGCCACGGCGCGAACCCCCGAATCCGGTTAAAAATTTCTCCCGCCGTCCGCGACCAATCGATCCGCCCGTCCTCTTTTTTCAGCATCGGCGCCATCGAAGCCTGCGCATTGTCCTGCGCGCGTGGCACGATGCTCCCGGCCGCCAGTCCGCGCAGCGTTTCCGCCATCAGCGGCGCGCCCATCTCAGACATCCGTGCCGCAAGCTCCGGCGCCGTCTCTGCCGCCCCAATCTCCATCTCTTTTTGCAGCAACATCTCCCCCGTATCCATCCCCGCATCAATCCTCATGCTCGTAACACCGGTCTTCGTCTCGCCATTCACAATGGCCCAGTTGATCGGCGCCGCTCCTCGATATTTCGGCAAGAGGGAAGCATGCAGGTTGATCCACCCAAGTCTTGGGATAGGCAGCAGCCGCCCGGGAATAATCTGCCCATACGCAATAATCACGATCGCGTCCGGCGCCAGCTTTTGCAGCAATTCCTGCGCTTCCGGCGCGCGAATTTTTTCCGGCTGATGCACGGGCATTCCCGCGCCCACCGCGGCCTCCTTCACCGGCGAAAACGAAACTTCCTGCCCGCGCCCGCGCGGCCGGTCCGGCTGCGTGATCACTCCCGCAATTTCAAAATCAGGCTGTGCGATGAGGTGTTTCAGCGCAGGAACGGCGAACTGGGGAGTTCCGCAAAAAACAATTCGCATCAAGTAAGCCTTTTAAGCTTGTAGGGGCGCAGCATGCTGCGCCCCTGCCGCCCCACCCGCAAATGTGTGCCGTCTTTTCTGGAATTTACCACTCGCCCTGTTTCTTGAGCTTCTTGATTTTGCGCTTGATCAGGTCGCGCTTCAGCATGCTGAGGTGTTGCAAAAACAATATCCCATTCAAATGATCGATCTCGTGGCAAAACGCCCGCGCCATCAAATTCTCCGCTCGAATTTCAAACGGCTCGCCCTTCGCATTCTGCGCCTTCACCGTAACAAACTGCGGCCGCATCACATACCCGCGAAAGCCCGGAATCGAAAGACACCCTTCTTCCTCGCGAACTTCCCCTTCCGCATGAATAATCTCCGGATTTGCCAGCACGATCTTCGCTTCCGGATTTTTTCCCACGGTGACGTCGACCACCGCCACCCGCAAAGTCATTCCAATCTGCGGCGCCGCCAATCCCACGCCCTGCGCCGCGTACATCGACGCGAACATATCCTCCGTCAGCTGCTCGAAGTCCGCGTCAAAATTCTTCACCGTCCCGGTCGGCTTCTCTAAAATAGGATCGCCGTACTTCACGATGGGATAGATTTTGCGCGCCGCAGCCGCCGCACTGGCTTCGGCAGACGGCGCCGCCGGGCTCGTCACCACTTCAGAACTCGTCGATTTGTCGGGCATAGTTGTCGAAATTCCGCCGCATCTCGGAAAGACTGTCTCCTCCAAATTTTTGCAGAAAAGCATCCGCCAGCACAAGTGCGATCATCGCCTCTCCGGCCACCGCGCCCGCCGGCACCACGCACCAATCCGACCGCTCGTACGCCGCCGCAACCGGCTCCTTGGTGACCATATCCGCCGTATGCAGCGCCTGCCGCAGCGTCGATATCGGTTTCAGATACCCGCGCACCACAACATCTTCGCCGTTCGTGATCCCGCCTTCCAATCCCCCCGCACGGTTCGTCGACCGCCGAAACCTCCGCGCCGCCTTGTCATACGAAATCTCATCCTGCACTTCGCTCCCGTACGATCCCGCCGCGCTGACGCCCGCCCCAATTTCCACCGCCTTCACCGCCTGCACGCTCATCAGCGCCTGCGCCAGCCGACCATCGAGCTTCTCGTCCCACTGCGCGCAGCTCCCCAGCCCCACTGGAACGTTGTGCACCACAATCTCAAAAATTCCCCCAACCGTATCTCCGGCTTTCAGCGCCGCGTCCACTTCCGCTTTCATTTTTTCCTGCGTAGCCGCATCCACGCACCGCAAAGGCGAATCCAGATCCGCGCTCACCGCCGCGATCTCTTTCCAACTCGCGCCGCGTTCCAGCCGCACATGCCCCACTTGAATGGTATGGCTCGCGATCTCCGTTCCAAACTCTCGCAGCAACAGCTTCGCAAACGCTCCCGCCGCCACGCGCGCCGCTGTCTCTCGCGCCGAAGCCCGCTCCAGCACATACCGCGCATCATGAAAGTTGAATTTCTGCGACCCCGCCAGATCGGCATGCCCCGGCCGCGGCGCCAGCAGTTTTCTCTCTTTACCTGCCGATTCCGCCGTCGCTTCAACCGGCAAAATGTTCTCCCAATTTGCCCAATCCCGGTTTTCAATCCGCAGCGCAATCGGCGCACCTATCGTCTGCCCGTGCCGCACTCCCGCGAAAATATCCGCGCGATCTTTCTCGATTTTTTGCCGCCCTCCGCGCCCGTATCCCAGCTGCCGCCGGTGCAGCTCCTGATTGATGAACTTCACATCCACCGGTAGCGAAGCCGGCAGCCCCGAAACAAACGCCAGCAGCGCCTGTCCATGCGATTCACCCGCGGTATAAAACTTCAGCATCAGCGCGCACGCCCTCACTCACTCTTCAACTGGAAACGGTGGAAGGAAGCAGTGTATCCGCGCTAGCTCCAGTCGTCCAGCCGCTCGGCTGTTCGCGCGCAGGTCAGTTCCCAATTCCTGCGTTTCCCAGCCCTTCGTCAATTTGGAGTGTTCCGGCTTGAATCGAGCGTGCCGTCTCGAAACATCTCTCCGCATGCCAAACCCCTGATTCTTCATGCCTTGCGTTGGCTCGGCAAGTGCTCCTACGTGACTGGCAGCGCGACAATTTACTTCCGCGCTCGATGTACCGAGTTCCACCAACGTTGTGAAAACTCTTGTCCTCATGCTGCTTCTTGCTGCCCCGTGTTGCGCAGGACCCAGATCCGTCGAGCGCCGTGTCGATTGGCGCAAAATCGCCTTGCTCAGTTCGGCGCAGTTCGGCGCGGACTTTTGGGATATGCGCTTGACCAGGTCGCACTACCTGCAGGCTCAGCGCGACAATTCATCTTTTGTCGAGTACAACCCGTTCACGAGGGCCTTGTTGCCGCATCCCGCTTTGCTCTATGCGCGTCCTGTAGCTACGGCCGCGCTATCTGCTTTCCTGTCTTACAAGCTCTCGACCAATCGCAGGCCCTGGGTGCGCCGCCTTCGCTATTTACCCGAATACGTGCAGATTTCGTCCAGCACGCAAGGCCTGATCTATAGCCATTTGAACTGGAAAAGGCGATAAGTCCCGATTCTCCGCTTTCGGCTACCGGGATTTATCCCGTTCCGAGGGGTCCGCTTCGAGAAATTCCAACCGGTTGCCCCACGGATCTTCCGCAAAAAAGCGCCGCGTTCCTGGCAGGGAATTATCGTCAATGGTCTTCACCGCGTGCGCCTTCAGCGACTCACGAAGCGCATCGAGATCGCTCACGGCAAAAGCCGGATGCGCCTTCTTCGCCGGACGAAATTCCTCTTCCACTCCGATGTGAATCTGTTGCTCGCCGCACTCGAACCAGCACCCGCCCCGCCTCCGCAGCGCATCCGGCTTCTCAATTTCTCGCAGCCCCAGCAGCCCGCCGTAAAACTCCCGGGCCGCCGCCTCGCATCCCTTCGGCGCCGCCAACTGGATATGGTCGATCCGCACGATCAAGTTATTAGTCCTGGAAGGCATGACCTTTGACACGAGTAGGATACCTCCAGCGCCCAATGTTTATTTCGCTCACCAGACTTCATTTACCGGACCCTAGTATCCGCTAGTGCTTGCTTGACGTGTTCCGACCGCGCGGTTACGCTTTCGGCTCAGTATTTTACGCCCCGGAGTTTCAGCGCAGCCGCTGACATAACAGGTACTCGTGGCAGACACACCTCTGCAGGTCGCAGGTCGCGAAGAAAAGGCGGAACCGCAAATTACCGTCGCGGGGGTGCTGGTCAACGCGCTCAAAAGCGCGGTCGCCAGCGTGCAAGACTACGCCCTCCTCTGCGGCCGCACTCTCTACGCTATCGTCACGCCTCCTTTTTACGTCCAGGATATTTTGCAGCAGATGGATAGCATCGGCGCCGGCTCGCTCCCCATCATCTTGCTCTGCGGCTTTTTCATCGGCGCGGTCATGGTTCTGCAGACGGGATCGCAGTTTACCCGCTTTGGCCAAAGCTCGCTTACCGGCGACGTCGTGGCCATCGCCCTCGTTCGCGAACTGGGGCCCTCCCTCTCGGGTTTGCTGGTCACGGGCCGTTGCGCAACGGGTATCGCTTCCGAGCTGGGTTCCATGCTGGTGACCGAACAAGTCGACGCCATGCGCGCCATGGGCACCGATCCTATTCGTAAGCTGGTGGCGCCCAGGACCATCGCTACTCTCCTTACGCTCCCCTTGTTGACGGCCATGATTGACTTCACCGGCTTGATCGGCGGCTGCGTCGCTTCCGTTTTTTCTCTTCGCCTCAGCGCCATCGAATTTTGGCGCCGCGCCATCGATGCTCTCGATTTTGCCGACATCATGCAGGGCTTCACCAAGCCCTTCTTCTTCGCCTTCCTTCTCGCCACCATTGGCTGTTACAAAGGCCTCACCGTGCGTGGAGGCACCCAAGGCGTCGGCCGCGCCACGACGCAGGCCGCTGTCATTTCTTCCGTCCTGATCATCGTCGCCGACGCCTTCCTCACCAAGGTCGCGCTTTTCCTCGCCGACAAACTTTTCTAGCTCTTGCAGAGCCGCCACCGGCGCGCCACGATTCGTCGCCGCGCCTCACCGCAATTGCCGCTATAATGGCGGGCACACGCCCGATGCCTAGCGCCGCCACATCCAGTTCCGACGCCAATCCAGCCATCAAATTTGATCGTGTGCATCTCGGCTTCGAGGAAGGCGACATCCTGCGCGGGGTCTCGTTCGAAGTGCGGGAGCGCGAGACGCTCGTACTCCTGGGAGAAACTGGCACGGGCAAAACGCTCTCGCTCAAACTTGCCGCCGGCCTGCTTCAGCCCTCCGAAGGCAACATTCAGGTCCTCGGACGGGAAGTGTCAAGCATGCCGGAGCGGGAATTGCTCGAATTCCGCCGCCACATCGGCTTTGTCTTTCAAGAAGGCGCGTTGTTTGACTCCATGACCGTCGGAGATAACGTCGCCTACCGCCTTCTGGAAGACAAAGTGAAAGACGAGGAGATCGAGCCGCGTGTGCGCGAGGTCCTGCGCTTTGTCGAGCTCGAGCACACCGTCGATCTCCTGCCATCCGAACTCTCCGGCGGCATGCGCCGGCGGGTTTCCATTGCGCGGGCCCTCATCAATCAGCCCCCCATCGTGCTGTATGATTCGCCTACCGCCGGACTTGATCCGGTCACGTCGCAGACCATCATCACGCTGATTCTGCGGCTGCGCGACGTCTACGGCGTTACCGCGCTCCTGGCGACGCAGCGGCTTCAGGACGGTTTCGCGCTCGCGAACTTTCGTTTCGATGACGCGACGAAACGCGTCGTTCACAATGCGTCGAACGGAAACGCGGCAGCCGCTGTAAAAATGGCGGCGACAAGATTTCTGGTTCTGCGTGAAGGCGGCGTCTATTTCGAGGGCGAACCTGAAGAACTCGCGGCGACTAAGGATGAGTATCTGAAACGGTTTCTCGTGTGATTCGGCGGTAGCTCGTTGTAACAAAAAAAGGGAGGAACGAAAAAATGGCGCAGCGCAAACAATTGACGTGGACGGAACTGCGCGTGGGGCTTTTCGTGCTGGTGGGGCTGTCCGTATTGGCCGCAGGCATTTTCTACGTGACGGGGGCGGGAACGATTGGGCCGAAATACCGGCTGGTCACCTACCTTCCGGAAGTCTCCGGCCTGGCGAGCGGAGCGCCCGTGCGATTGGATGGAGTCGAAGTGGGGAACGTCGAATCCACCAGGCTCGCGCCTCGCGAAGCCGGCAAGGGGCGAGAACGGAATAGAAACATCGAGATCGTGATGCGCGTGGGCAAGAAATACGAGGACGACATTCTGACGGATTCCGCCGCGAGTCTCGTGACCGAGGGGCTCCTGGGTAACCGCTACGTCAACATCACGCGCGGAGTCACGGGTGTGCCGTTGAAGGACATGCAAGAAGTCCCAGGACATGAAGAAAAGGCCATGGCGCAGGTCGTGGAACGAAGCGCCGATGTGCTTGCGAATCTGCAAGCGCTTTCGGAAGAAATTCAAGACATGATCCACGGTGTGAGGCAGGGAAAAGGTACGATAGGGAAATTGCTAACGGATGAGCAGGCCTACAATCGCCTGAACAACATTCTCAGTAAAGGCGAGGTGATCGTTACAAATGTCCAGGCGGGGCAAGGCACGCTCGGAAAGTTGGTTGCTTCCGACGAGATGTACAACAAAGTGGACAAGGGCATCGACAACGTCAACCTGATTTTGACGGACGTGCGCGCGCAGAAAGGCACCATTGGAAAGCTGCTGTACGATCCGTCGCTCTATGACGAAGCCAAGCGGGCGATGACGAATGGCAACGCCGTCATCAATGATGTGCGCGCTGGAAAAGGGTCTCTTGGCAAACTGGCGACCGACGACACCCTCTACAACAATCTCAAACAATCCAGCGAGAACGTCGCTAGCGCCACCGCAAAACTGAATGACAACACCACCACGGTTGGCAAAATTTTTTCGGATCCCAAACTTTATGACAACTTGAGCGGCCTCACCGGCGATTTGCGCTTGCTCGTCGGAGAATTCCGGCAGAACCCGAAAAAATTCCTGCACATCAAGGTGTCCGTTTTCTGAGGAGTTTTTTTTGCGAGTTTGGCGCCGCCGCGCTTTGCGACTTTTGTCTGTGTGTGTTGTAATGTTTTCGTAACAATGCGGGCATAGGCTGATTCGCTAAATCCGTTTTCGCAAAGAGATTCATGGAAAATCTGGACATCGCTCAAAAGCAGCCGCGGACGGAACCGCCTAAATCCACGCTGCCGCAACCGGGAAAGCCGGTGCCGAGCCGGGCGTATCCTGGCGCGCTGATCGTCGTCGAAGGAACGGACGGTTCGGGCAAAAGCACGCAGCTTTATCTTTTGAAACGCTGGCTGGAAATCGGCGGATACCGGCTGCATTTTACGGAATGGAATTCTTCACCGCTGGTGAAGTCGGCGACGCGGCGCGGAAAGCAACGGCGGCTGCTCACTCCGACAACTTTTTCGCTATTGCATGCAGCCGATTTTGCGGATCGCTGCGAACGGCAAATCATGCCGCTGCTGCAGGGCGATTATCTGGTGCTCGCCGACCGTTATATCTACACCGCCTTTGCTCGCGATGCGGCTCGCGGCTGCCCCGGGCGCTGGCTGCGAAATCTTTACCGGTTTGCGCCGGTTCCGGACATCACATTCTATTTTCGCGCGCCGCTGGACGTGGCCGTTCATCGCATCTTGAGCGGGCGCCCCAAACTGAAATACTACGAAGCCGGGATGGATCTGGCGCTCTCGTACGACCGCGCGGAAAGCTTTCGCTTGTTTCAGGCGCGCATCCTCGAGGAGTACGACAAGATGGTGGACTCCGATAATTTCGTCGTGCTGGATGGCACGCTGCCGGTGAACAAGCTGCAAAAACAGATGAGAGACATCGTGGCGTCGAAAATTGATTTGAAGCGGTTTGCGCCAGGCGTTCCGGCTCCGGAGTAAGCATGCCCGACCAGGAAAAAGAGAAGGAAAAAGCAACCGTACCGATTCTTGCCTCGGAGTTGCCGCAAGTGCCTGGCCCGCCGCTGCCGGGACCGAAATCGGGCTCGCCGGGCGAGGACGGCAACGCGCAATATTTTTACGGTGAGGCGCTGGTTGGTGTTGACCCGAGCGAAATTACCGGCAACCTCATCGTGATCGAAGGGATGGATGGTTCCGGGCGATCGACGCAGATCGCCCTGCTTCAGGAATGGCTGGAGTCGGAAGGGTTTGCGGTACAGACGAGCGGACTGCGCCGCTCGAATCTTGTGGGGCGCGACATCGACGAGTTGCTGGCGAAAAACGCGGTAACGCGGCTGACGCTGGCGCTGATGTACGCGACGGATTTTTTTGACCAGGTGGAGCATCGAGTTTTGCCGGCTCTGCGTTCAGGAACCGTGGTGCTTGCGGACCGATTTATCTTTACGCTGGTGGCGCGCGGCGTGGTGCGCGGCATCAACCGCGACTATCTGAGCGGGCTTTACGCCATGGCCCTGCGTCCGCATTTGACGTTCTGGCTGAACGTGCGTCCGGAGACGGCGTTTGCGCGAGAGTTCAAAAAAGCGCAGGCCATCAGTTACTGGGAAGCCGGGCGCGACATGTCGCTTTCGCACGATCTGTACTGGTCGTTCATCCGCTACCAGACGATGATCAAGCGCGAGTTCGAGGTGATGGCCAAGCGGCATTCGTTCATCGAACTGGACGGCGAGGCGAGCGTTTCCGCCGTCAACAAGCAGCTTCGCCAGCGCATCGGTGAACAGTTGGGAATTCGCGCGACGAAATACACGCCTTCGGCCGCGCTCGCGCATCTCTGGCGGTAATTTCCAATATGTCCGAGCCCGTTCACATTGCCGCTATCGACGCGGGCTCCAATGCAGTGCGTCTCGCTGTTGCGCGGGCGTATTCCGCTCTCGATATAGAGCCGCTGGTCAGCGAACGATATTCGCTGCGGCTGGGCGAAGGCGTTTTTTTGCGGCATCGCTTCAGCGAAGATCTGTTCAAAAAGGGCGTCAAGGCGTTCCGCCACTTCCACGAAATCATGGAGGAGTTTGGAGTGACGCGCTACCGCGCGGTCGCGACAAGCGCGTCTCGCGAAGCGCGCAACCGCGACGCGTTCGTGCGGCAGATCAAGCAGAAGACGGGGATCGCGATAGAAGTGATCAGTTCCGCGGAAGAGTCGCGGCTGGGGCGCGTCGCCGTGCTGGCAGCGCTGGGGCCGGAATCTCCGCCGCGCTGCATTGTGGATTTGGGCGGCGGAAGTCTGGAACTCAGCGTTCTGCGCGATCACAACGTGGAGCAGAGCGTGCAGCTTCCCGTGGGCACGGTGCGGCTGATGACCACGTTGAAAATTCCCGGAGTCATCCGGCCGGTGCAGGCGGAACAGGTGCGCAGGTACGTGCGCGCGCTGCTGGAATCGCGGCTGCCGTCGCGGCCGAATTTGGGAGACCAGGTGGCGGTGGCGCTGGGCGGGAACGCGGAAACGCTGGCAAACATCGCGCCCGGGCCGAGGTTGCATGGGTTGCCAACGCTGGAGCTGTCGTTGCTCCGTGAGCGACTGCCCGATCTTCTGGAGCGCGATGTGCGTGAGCGAATGAAAGTCTACGCGATCCGCCGGGATCGCGCGGACGTGATCGGCATTGCGGCCATTACGTTCGTCACACTGGGGCGCTACCTGAACATACGGAATTTGTCGATTCCAAGCGTAGGGCTACGCGAAGGATTGATCCAGGAGATAGCGCGCGAGGCGTTTTCGCGTACGGAGCCGCATCGTTACGACGCGGCGGCGCGGCAATTGCTTGTGGGGACGCGAAGCTTTGCGCGGCGCTTGCAGAAAGATCAAACGCACGCGGAGCACGTTCGCGAGCTGAGCATTCTGCTGTTCGACCAGCTTCAGCCGGTGCATCATTTGCCCGCCCAGTCGCGCGTGCTGCTGGAAGCGGGGGCGCTGATGCATGATACGGGGCACATGATCAGCCACAGGGGGCATCACAAGCATGGCGAATATCTCGTGATGAATGGCGATATTCCAGGCCTCGAAGCGAGAGACCGCGCGATCGTTGCGGCGCTGGTGCGTTATCACAACCGGAAATCGGTGCCTGCGGGACACCACACGGCGTATTCCTCGCTGAACAACGCGGACAAACGGATCGCGCGGCGGCTGGCGGCGATTCTGCGGATTGCGGAAGCGCTGGATCATTCGCATCGCCAGCGGGTGATGCAGGTGCGCGCGTCGTTTCAGCAGGGGGCGGTGGCGCTGCAGATTTCCGCCGCGCGGCGACGCGGCAGAAGACTTGCTGGACGCGAACCGCAGCGCGGAGCTCTTCGAAAAAGAGTTTCAGGTGCGGCTTTATTTCCGGCAAGCTGCTGCGTAGGAAACGCGACGCCGAGTTTTCGCTTGAGCCGCGCCGATATCGTTTAGATTTCTCAGAGGGGGAATGTGTTGATGGAAATCTACGTCGTGCGCCACGGCATCGCAATCGACCGGGAAGAGCCGAAGTGTCCGCCCGATCCGGAGAGATATCTGACCGAGGAAGGCATCGAGAAAACGAAGCGGGTGGCCGCGGCGGTGGCGGCGCTCAGCTCGACACCGGACCTGCTGATGTCGAGTCCCTACGTGCGAGCGATGCAGACGGCGGAGATATTCGCGGCGGCGCTGGACTATCCCAAAGTGAAGATCCGGCGCACGGACTTGTTGCTGCCGGGGGCGGAGCCGTCGCTGTTTTTCCGGGAGCTGGCCAAGGACAAACAGACTTCCACACTTTTCGTTTTTGGACATGCGCCGCAACTGGATGATTTGATCGCGGCGGCGTTGAGCGCGAAACAACACATTACGTCTCTGAAGAAAGCGGGCGTGGCGTTGCTCGAGTTGAAGCGCGTTTCGCCGCCGAACGGGCAGTTGGTTTGGCTGGCACCACCGAAGCTGCTGCGGCGGACAGGGAAGTAGCGCGGCTGGCTGCGGGTTGGTGCTGTCCGCGGATGTGGTGTTGACTTTGCGTCGACCTCTCAGGTGATACCTCGATTTCCAGTTAAGCCTCAGGGATCCTCCCCTCCTATTTTGTAGGTGTTGCGGATAAGGGACTTACGTTTGTCTTATTGGCTTGGAAGCTTACCGTTTCGAGCGCGCCGGCAGGCTTCGATTTTACCGGGGTTCCGGTAGCGGTCATCCTCGGAAGGATGACCCTGCAAATGGGACCAAGAGTTACCACGGCTTGCCGTCTACGATGAGGCGGTAGTTGTGGTCGAAGTGGAGGGCGCGAGGGGGAATGCCGGGTTGGCGGCGTTGGGTGGGTGGGGCGGAGGGGGTGGGCTTTGGATCTGCGGGCTGCGCGGTTTGTGTTGGTGTGGCGGGATTGGGCGGTGGGGCGTTAGTGGCCGTGGGCGGTTCGGGTTGGGTGGGATCGAGGTTGGGGCGCTCGGGGAAGAGGTTGCGGGCGATCGCGAGGGCGGCTTCGGCTTGGGTGGGATTGGGGCGGGCATTGGCGTGGGGTTGGCTCGCGGGGTGGGGCCGGGCAAGGCCGGCATCCACAGACGTTGCGGGCGGCGCGTCGGGCCGGGCAAGCCCAGGCAGTACAGGCGTAGCGGGCGCAGAGTCGGGCCGGGCAAGCCCGGCCCCTACAGAAGTGGCGTGGGCGGGTTGTGCGGAAGGTTGCATGCAGGTCGGCGGAGTTGGATTGGGGGCTGGTTCGGCGGCGTCGGGGTCGAGGTCAACGTTCGCGTCGGGCCCGAGGTCAACGTCGGTGGCGGGGTCGGGTGGGCAGAGGCGGTCGTGGTTGGAGGTGACGGAGTGGCGGACGGCGTCGCGCCAGGCGTCGGTGCCGAAGGCGTTGATGTATTCGTGTTGGGCGAGGTGGATGGCTTGCAGTTGGGTTTGGAGCATATAGGGGACGGTGCGGGCGAGGCGTGGTTTGATGTGACCACGGATGACGGCGGGGATGAGACGCCCCATGGCGGTGCTGAGATCGCAGGCGGAAAGGTAGTCGCCGGAGAAGAAGTAGTCGAGGTCTTTGGCGAGGGATTCGGCGGCTTGGGATTGGGCTTCTTTCTGGGCGTGGTAGAAGCAGAAGTGGGGATGGCTGCTGATGCGTGGGGTGCGGCAGCGGCGGCCGTCTTCGTACGAGAATAGACAGAGTGGTGCACGGTCCTTGGCGGTTAGCGAAGGCATGGGATTTCTCCTTGAGTTAGTTTCTTTGAGTTTTGAGATTTGGGCCTGACGGAAAAAGAAAGAGCACAGCCAGGATTGGCTGTGCCACTAAAACATGGGCCTAAAACGAAAACACCTCGCGGGTGGCGAGGCGTAGTAGTCAACGGAAGGATTGTACCATATTCGTATATGAAGCACAAGTAGCGATTTGGAGTTTGGGCGAGGTCGAATGGGGACCTTACACAGAGGTCGCGGAGAGCACAGAGGACGCGGAGAAGAGGGGATGAAGTGAGCAGCTACAAGCCGCGAAAAGAGGCCATCATCTGGGGGTGCCGCGAAATTCGGAGGGGACAGAATCGGCGAGTTTTGCCTGAGTCAGTTGGGTCCAGGGATTCCAATTCTCGGGAGGGCGGCCGAAAAACCATCTCGCGCCTGCGGCGATCCACATCTCGCGCAACTGAGAGTGGCTGTAGTCCGCATCGTCATTTCCGAACTCCGTGCTGCAGCAGGGGCAGATGTGATGGTCCTCTGGCTTGTAGGGTAGAGAAGCATAACCGCAAACGGGACAGGAGTATTTCATGGATCATTCCTGCTGCATTCGTGGGCGAAGAAAGGGACTATGCCTCCGCGTCGATGCTTTCTGTGAAAAGGAACGACATAATACGTGACCACGGTGTTGGCCGCAAACACGGCGACTCCAAAGTGGTCATTAGCGACGTTTACTCGCAGACGTCGCGTTCTGTTTGGGCGGATGCACTCCCGCATCGTCATAGTCATCGGCCGGCTCATAAAAGCGTCGGCCATACGCTCATAGTCTATCTCAGTGGAAGCGCCAAATTCATGGCCATGTTTGGCAAAATGGATGGCGCGCTCGAGTGGGCTCGCGAAGGGCATAGACATTCAAAGGTAATTTACACGTTTGCTATTAAAGCCTCAATGGAAAGCTGCTGGCCAATAGGCGGTGATTGATTTTCGGTGCCTGAACATATTGATCCACGGAAGATGCGGTAGAGGGCTAGGCGATGGCGGGGGTGTCGGCGAGTGGCGGGGGGGCGGAGGGTTGCTGAGCGAGGGGGGCGGGAGGTTTTTCGAGTTTGGGGAGGGGTTTGAGGATGAGCGGTTTGGCCAGGACGGATTCGAGGAGATGTTTGGCGGCGGCGAGGCGGGCGGCGATTTCGGCGGTGTCGAGGAGGCCGGGGACGCTGAGGAGGATGGCGTCGGGGGATTTTTCGCAGCGAAGGCCGACGGAGCTTTCGAGGCCGGATTTCCGGAGGGCGCGGGCGAGGCGGAGAATTCCCGCGAGCGCACGAACGGTGGATTGCTGCTCTTCACTGAGTTTTGCGAAGCCATTTTTTTGTTTGGGCTCGGGGCCGCGATGAAAACGAACGGCCCAGGCCATCAGATCCCATTGTTCGGAAGTCCAGTTGGGAGGAATGGCAAGGGAGAGGAGAAATTTGCGAACGCCTTTTTGGGAGAGGTGGCGGCCGGCGGGGGAGCTGATGCCGTGGAGTTTTGCGGAAGCCTGCATCAAGCGGCGCATCGGTTCTTCTTGAAAGACGGGGGCGGCGCCGGCGCGGCGCAGAAGTTCGAAGAGGCGCATGGCGATGCGGGAGACCTGGCTTGTTTTGCGGATGCGGGAATCGGCGGCGCGGGCGGTGGCGCGAATGCGAGCGAGGGCGGCGGCTTCGAGGCGCTTGCCATGCGGGAGATTGTGGCGCCAATCGTGCCAGAGGCTGGTTTTGCCAAGAGTGAGTTGGCGGTAGGTTTCGATACGCTCGTTGCGCTCGTGGGCGATTTTTTCTTGCCAGGATTTCGCGGCGTCGGAGGTGGCGGCGGCTTTGGTTTCGTCGAGGAGTTCGGAGAGGACGTCGAGATCGTGGACATCGCCGAGGAGATCCTGGAGGCGCTTGAGATTATCGCTCCAGGCGGCGGAGTGTTCAGGGAGGAGACCTTCGAGGGTGTAGCGGAAGCGTTTGAGGCCGATGCGGAGCGCGTGCCAGGGCTTGGGCTTTTCGGTGCGGAGAGCGCGGTTGTGGAGTTCCTTGGCTTCTTCAAGGCGCTCGAGGGCCAAGCATTCGGCGGCAAGGCCACCAATGGGGACGATGCGGACACGGTGGCGCAAGTGCCGCTCGAGACCCGTCCAATCTTTTTTGTCGAACTTTGCGGCGACGCGGAGCGCTTCTTCGGAGCGCTCCTTTTCGTTCAGTTCGAGGGAGGAAAGGAGGTTGGCACGCAGAGGATCATTTTCGGGGGCGAGTTTTTTGATCCAGTCTTCCATCACGTGGGTGTCGCGGACGGCGCCGAGGCCGCGGAAGAGTTTGCGAGCGAGTTTGCGCATTTCGGGCCAGGCGGGGTCGGGGTCGACTTGTTCGAGAACGGCGGCGAGGGAACGGCAGCGGCGAATGGCGACGCGGAGGTCGTGGACGGTGTCGGGATCGGGGGAGGAGTGCAGGCTGGCGAGCTCTTCAAGAACGCGATTCATCCAGTAAGAGAGGCCGCGGTGCTCGAGTTTTGAGCCGGCGGGCGGAGGAACGGGAGCGGGCAACCGCGGAGCAGAAAATGATAAAGGCGACCGCGAAGCGGTCAACGCAGTAGCCATTGAAAACCTCGACCTCGAAAACCGTTCGCATGCTCCGGGCGGGCCGGGAGCCCCTGGCGAACGGTGGGGCTATAGAGTAGCGCCAGGAGGGGAGGGAGTCCAGTGGAGGGGGCGTTCGAATGGAAGCGCGAGGGGCGCTCGCGTAGAATCGGGAGGGGAGTAAAACAGAGCGAATGAAACTAAAATTGCCGGAAGGGGCGTTTGGGGCGTATTTGTTTGATTGCGATGGGACGATTGTGGATTCGATGCCGCTGCATTATGTGGCGTGGAAGAAGGCGCTGGGGGAATGGAACTGCGAGTTTAGGGAGGAACTTTTTTATGCATGGGGCGGGCGGCCGACGGCGGAAATTATTGCGACGCTGAATGAGCAGCAGAGATTGAAGATGCCGGTGGCGGATGTGGCGCGGAGGAAAGAGGAGTTTTATTTTGCGATGCTGCCGGAGTTGAAGGCGGTGCCGGAGGTGCTGGAGCATATTGAGGCGCAGCATGGGCGGATTCCGTTTGCGGTGGTGTCGGGGAGCGCGAGGGATTCGGTGACGGCGTCGCTGGAGGTGGTGAGGCTGCTCGATCGATTCGAGACGCTGGTTTGCGCAGGGGAATATAAGAAGAGCAAGCCGGATCCGGAGGCGTTTTTGCTGGCGGCGGCTAGGCTGGGAGTGGCGGCGGGTAATTGTCTTGTGTTTGAAGATACGGAAATGGGGATTCAGGCGGCGAGGGCGGCGGGGATGGCGTCGGTGAAGGTGCCGCCGCCGTGGGAGAGGCGGGTTTCGTAACGTGAGCCGTATTGCTACTGCATGGCGTCTTGAGTGCGGGGCGGGGGCGTGTTATTTTTAGGTGCTGGCCCGGAGTGGCGGAACTGGCAGACGCGCCGGACTCAAAATCCGGTGGCCGCAAGGCCGTGTGGGTTCGACCCCCTCCTCCGGGACCAATATTTGAGCGGATCACGTCTACGTGATTCCGCTCGAAGTTCCTGCCGTGAGTGTTTCCCCAAAAAAGAATACTTGGTGGAGTTGAAACGGTTTAATATTGGCAGCGCGATGCCAGGCGGCGTCGGCAAGAATTAAATTCCGGCTGGATTCCGCGAGGAGATATATGTCCCGTTCTACGTGGCTGTGCAGGTGTGCGCTAGTGTTGCTGATTGCGGCCGTTGGGGCGGTGACGGTCACCGGGCAGGAGACGAGCGAGCCTGGGGCGCGGCTCTATCTGCAGAAGGGATGGCAGATTCAGTCGTCGTGCGTGGCGAAGGCGACGGGGGAGCAGATCTCGGCGGTGGGATTCGATGAGGCGGGGTGGCACAAGACGGACTTGCCGTCGACAGTGGTGGGGGCGCTGGTGACGGACAAGACGTATACGGATCCCTTTTTCGGGACCAATTTGAAAAACTTGCCGGGGATGAATTATTCGAACAAGACATTTTTTGCGATTCAGGATATGCCGGCGGGGAGTCCGTTTCTTTGTTCGTGGTGGTTTCGTACGGAATTCGTGGCGCCGGCGGAATTGGCGCAGAAAAATGTGTGGCTGCATTTTCTGGGGATTAATTACCGGGCGAATGTTTGGCTGAACGGGGTGAAGATCGGCGATGCGAAGGATGTGGCGGGGACGTATCGGGCGTTCGAATTCAATGTGAGGAAGAATCTGCACGTGGGAACGACGAACGCGGTGGCACTGGAAATTTTTGCGCCGCAGAAAGACGATTTGGGAATTACGTGGGTGGACTGGAACCCGACTCCTGCCGACAAGGACATGGGGATTTGGAAGGAGGTGTTTTTGACGGCGAGCGGAGACGTTTCGGTGCAGAACGCGTTTGTGGCGTCGAAGCTGGGTGGGGAGTACAAGACGGCGGCGCTGACGGTGAGCGCGGATTTGCGCAATGGGGCGGAGCACGCAGTGAAGGGAATTTTGCGCGGCGATATCGAAGGAATTTCGTTCGAGAAGCCGGTGGAGCTTGCGGCGGGCGAGACGAAGAACGTGCGGTTTGCGCCGGAGGAATTCGCGCAACTGAAATTGGATCGGCCGAGGATTTGGTGGCCGTACCAGATGGGCGAGCCGAATCTGTATACGGCGAAGCTGAGTTTTGAGGCGGACGGGAAAGTTTCGGATGCGGCGAGTGTGACGTTTGGGATTCGCGAAGTGACTTCGGAAATTACGGAGAAGGGTTACCGGCTTTTCAAAATTAACGGTCGCAAGCTGCTGATTCGTGGGGCGGCATGGGCACCGGATATGTTTTTGCGGTGGTCGCCGGAGCGGCTGGACGCGGATTTGGCGTATGTGAAGGACATGGGATTGAACACGATCCGGCTGGAAGGGCGCCTGGATCACGACGAGTTTTTTGAGAAGACGGACAAGCTGGGAATTCTGGTGATGCCGGGATGGACGTGCTGCGACGCGTGGGAACGGTGGAAGACGTGGAAGGGAGATCAGAGGAAAGTAGCGGTGGCGTCGTTGAAGGATCAGATTGGGCGGTTGAGAAATCACCCGAGCGTTTTTGTGTGGCTGAACGGGAGCGATGGGCCGCCGCCAGCGGACGTCGAGAAATTGTATTTGGGGATTGAGAAGGATCTGGGATGGCCGAACCCGATAATTTCGTCGGCTTCGGAAGAGGAGACGACGGTTACGGGAAAATCGGGAGTGAAAATGACAGGGCCGTATGAATATGTGCCGCCGGTGTATTGGCTGGCGGATAAAAAAAAAAAAAAAAAAGCGGGCGGCGCGTACGGGTACAACACGGAGACGAGTCCGGGGCCGGCGATCCCGCCGCGGGAATCGCTGGAGCGATTTATCCCGAAGGAGCATTTGTGGCCGATCGATGAAGTGTGGAATTACCATTCGGGCGGAGAGCGGTTTACGACGGTGAACGTGTTTACGGATGGATTGACGCGGCGATATGGAGCGGCGAGTTCGCTGGATGATTACGAACGGAAGGCGCAGGCGATGACGTATGACGGCGAGCGCGCGATGTTTGAAGCCTATGGGCGGAACAAGTACACGGCTACCGGAGTGATTCAGTGGATGCTGAACAACGGATGGCCGTCGTTGATATGGCATCTCTACGATTATTACCTGGTGCCCGCGGGCGGCTACTTTGGGACGAAGAAGTCGATGGAGCCGGTGCATGTGCAGTATTCGTACGACGATAATTCGGTGGCGGTGGTGAACAGCACGTACGAGGGGCTAAAGGGAGTGAAGGTCAGCGCAAAGATTTATGGCATTGATGCGCAGGAGAAAGCTTCGCGGGATGCGACGACGGATATTGCGGCGGACAGCAGCACGAAGGCGTTCGACCTTCCGCGCGTGGAAGGGTTGTCGAAGACGTATTTCTTGAGGCTGCAGTTGAGCGATGCCGGAGGAAAAGAGCTGAGCGACAATTTCTATTGGCTGTCGACCAAGGCGGATACGCTCGCGTGGAATAAGCAGCAAGATACGGTGTACACGCCACAGGCGGAGTTCGGGGACTTGACGGGGTTGAACTCGCTGCCGACGGTGAAGCTCGCGGCCAGCAGCGACGCGGGGAACGGCACGGTGCAGGTGAGCGTTTCGAATCCGAGTGGCGCGATTGCGTTCATGGTTCATGTGCGCGTGACGCGCGGCAAGGACGGGGAAGATCTCACGCCGATTTTTTGGCAGGACAATTACTTTTCGCTGCTGCCGGGGGAAAAGCGAACTGTGAGCGCAAGGTTTGATCCGGCAGGTCTCGACGGCAAAGAAGCTGTCGTGGTGCTGGACGGTTGGAACGTGGATCCGGTGATTCTCGGGGCGACTGCGCATTGAGCGCGTGGAGATCGCGGAGGTTTTGCGCGCGTGGAAGCGAAGGAGCGTTGCCAAATGTAGTGTTAGAGTCGCGCGGGGCGCTGAGAAGAGCGGCAGCAGAGCTGCCGCACTCCATAGGATACTGCGCAACCTTGGACGCTGGCGGCATCATCCAATGCGGTGGGGTAAGATTGAGTTGATGGGCCGAGTGGAATGGATGAACGGCGCGAACCGGTGGACTCGTGAAGGGCGCCGATTAGAGAGAGGCAATGCGATGAAGGGTCGAGGCCGTACGATTTTTGCGGTTGTGCTGGGGCTGGTGTTTGCGGGGACCGCGGTTGCGGACACGCTGGAACTGAAGGATGGGCGAGTGCTGCAGGGGCGCTATCTGGGCGGGACGCAGGCGGTGCTGCGATTTGAAATTAAGGGCGAGGTGCAGACGTTTAACGTGACGGATGCGGTGGCGGTGACTTTTACGGGGAATGCGGGTGCGGCGAGCGCACCGGCGCCTGCGCCAGCTAGCGCGCCGCAAGCGTCAGACGCGACGGCGCCAGATGCTTCACAGCAGCCAGTGACGTCGCAAGATGTTCCTCCTCCGGCGCCAAGGTCGCCACTGGCGGCGCCTCCCGGACCTGGGGTTGCGCCTGCGGCTCCGGCACCGCGGGCTCAGGACCCCGCGGCGCAATACGGCGAAGTTACGATTCCAGCGGGGCAATCGCTTTTGGTGCGGATGATTGATGGGGTGGATTCCGCGAAGAATCAAGTGGGGGACGTGTTCCGAGCCAGCCTGGAGACGGACCTCTATATCAACAACAATTTGGTGGCGCGGAAGGGCACGGACATTTACGGACGTCTTGCGGAGGTGAAAGAGGCGGGGCATTTTTCCGGGAGCGCGGAGTTGCAACTGGAGCTCATGCGAATCGTCATCGATGGGCATGACTACCCGCTGGTGAGCAGCGACTACACGTTGAAAGGGCAGGGGCGCGGGGGAGACACGGCGAAGAAGGTCGGCGGCGGGGCGGTATTTGGGGCGATTATTGGGGCGATTGCGGGAGGCGGGCGAGGAGCGGCGATTGGCGCAGGGGCGGGGTCGGCGGCGGGAGCGGGCGTGCAGGTTTTTACGCGAGGGAAACAGGTGAAAGTGCCGAGCGAGACTTTGCTGGAGTTCCGGCTGGAGCAGCCGGCAACGGTTTCGGCGACGGAACGATAGATTGGGGGCGGGAGCCGCTGGGATGGGGAGTGACTGGTGACCCGTGACTGGTGACCCGTGACTGGTGAGTCTTGAACCGTGAACCGTGACCCGTGAACCGTGAAAACCCTTGTCGGGGAGTGGTTCGGCAGTGGCTGCGGTTCGGATGTAAGCAGCGTTTCCCGTCGTAAAGTTAGCGGATTCTCGCGCGGAGGTGGGGAAATCGGGGCGTTGTCGAATTGGAAGCATGCCCTGCAAATTCGGTCTTGCTCTTCCTACTGTTAGTGACTAAGCTACTCCCTCGGACCTGGAGAGCTATCGTGCCAAAAGAAAAACCACGCGTAAATATCGGAGAAGTGATCAAGTCGTATCGCAGCCAGAGGGGATTGTCGCAGGGAGACATCGAGCGCCGTACGGGATTGCTGCGCTGCTACCTCTCGCGCGTTGAGAACGGGCACACCGTGCCGTCGCTCGAGACGCTAGCCAAGATTGCGGAAGCTATGGATATTTCGCTGGCGGATTTTTTTCCGGGGACGGAGACGCCGCGGGACCGCGAAACGCAAAAGATGCTGGGCGAGCTTTCGCAGGACGAGATCCGGTTCCTGGCGGAGATCAAGCGGTTCAGCACGACGCTTTCGGATGGAGACAAGAGGTTGGTGCTGGCGATGATTCGGAAGATGGCGACGCTGATTCCGCCGCCGGTGACGAAGAAATTGGTGATTCGGAGGACGACGACGGTGTAGTTGAGGAGCGAGATTCGAAAATCGAAATTGGAAATTCGAAAATCGAGGGTGGGTCGTTAATTAGGCGTTAGGTTAGGCGCGCTTGCGACGTATGTCGTGGGCGCGTTTTTTTTGCGATGCGGGAAGTCGGAGTTGGGAGCGTGAGCGAGCGAGCGGGGGCGGAGGCGGGCAGCGGGGAGCGGCGAGGGAAGAGGGAGGGGCAGGAGAAGGGGCAGGAGAAGGGGCAGGAGAAGGGGCAGGAGAAGATGCAAGAGAAGAGAGAGGGACAAGCCCCTCACCTACAGCGAGAGATGGTTAGGATTGGCCGCGGATTAGGCGGATGGCGTCGGGGACGGCGGGGGAGGAGCGGGGGCCGGCGGAGGCACGGGCAGCGTCGGCGTCATCGGGATCGATGGAGCCTTCGCCGGGGGCGAGGAAGAGATTGCTTTCGACTTCGTGCTGTTTGGTGTAGAGGTCGTAGTAGCGGCCGCCGGCGGAGTAGAGCGAGGCGTGATTGCCGCGCTCGATGATGCGGCCGGCTTCGACGACGAGGATCTGTTCGGCGCGGCGGATGGTGGAGAGGCGATGGGCGATGACAAAGGTGGTGCGGCCGCGCATCAGGTAGCGCAGGCCTTCCTGAATGAGGGCTTCGGATTCGGAGTCGAGGCTGGAAGTGGCTTCGTCGAGGATGAGGATGCGCGGATCGGCAAGGATGGCGCGGGCGATGGAGACGCGCTGCTTCTGGCCACCGGAGAGTCTTACGCCGCGTTCGCCGACGACGGTGTCGTACTTTTTTTCGAAGCCTTCGGCGAATTCGTCGACGCGGGCGATGCGGCAGGCAGCAAGGATTTCTTCTTCGGTGGCTTCGGGGCGGGCAAAGGCGACGTTTTCGCGGATGGTACCGTCAAAAAGAAAAGTCTCCTGCAAGACGACGCCAAGCTGGGTGCGGTAAGAATTTAATTTTACAGTGGTGAGGTCAATGCCATCGACGAGGACGCGGCCGCTGGCGGGAACGTAAAAGGCGGAGATCAAGCCGATGATGGTGGATTTGCCGGCGCCCGAAGGGCCGACGAGAGCGGTTACGGTGCCGGGCTGCGATTCGAAACTCACTTCGTGAAGAACTTCCTTGCCGGAATCGTAGGAGAAATTCACGTTTTCCATGACAACCTGGCCGTTGATGCGCTCCATGCTCACGGTGCGGCGCGGATCTTCGTCTTCTTTCTTTTGGTTGAGGATTTCGCGGGTGCGCTCGAGGCCAGTGATGGCTTCGGTGATTTGCGTGCCGATGGCGACGATTTGGAAAACGGGAGCGATGAGGAAGCCGAGGAAAAGATTAAAGGCGAACCAGTCGCCGAGGGTCATCGAGCCGCTGAGAATTTTGTGGCCGCCAAGTTCGAGCATGAGGGCGCTGACGACGCCGAGGAGAGTGGCGCCGGAAAGGCTCATGAGGGAAGTGGCGGTGAGCGTTTTTAAGATATTGTCCAGCAGGCGCTGCACACCGGCGCCAAAAATGCCTTCTTCGCGCTCTTCGGCGTGGTAGCCCTTCACCACGCGGACGCCGCCGAGAGATTCGGTGAGGCGGCCGGTGACTTCCGCGGTGATTTTGGGACGGGCGCGGAAAATGGGGCGGATGGTGGAGAAGGCTTTGCTGATGCCGAAGCCAAAGACGAGAAGAATGGAGAAGGCGACAGCGGTGAGCATGACGCTGGCGTGAATCAGGTAGACCAGCGCAAAAACGGCGGTCATGAGGCCGCCGACGAACTCGACGAGGCCGGTGCCGACAAGATTGCGCACGCCTTCGACGTCGCTCATGATGCGCGAAACGAGGACGCCGGTTTTATTGGCGTCGTAAAAAGAAACGGGCAAGCGGCCGATGTGAGCTTGCACCTGGCGGCGGAGCTCGGTGATCATTTTTTGGGCGGACTTGGAGAGGAGTTGGGTGAGGGTAAAGGAAGTGAGACCCTGGACGATGGTTGCGCCCAAGACGGCGAGGACGATGGGCGTCAAGAGGTAAACCTGATGCTTGATGGCGACGTTGTCGACGAAATACTTGGTGGAGGCAGGGAGGACCAGGCCGCAAACGCGGTTGACGGCCATCAGGGCAAAACCGAGCAAGAGCAGACCGCGGCGCGGATGGATGAGGGCCCAGACGTCGGGCAGCGACTTCCACTTGGCCTTAAATTTTTGCGCCTTCGTGCGTGTGTCCGGTTTCGGGGTGGTGGCCATAGATGAGGGGCGATTCGACGTTCTTTCTTGGATGCGCACGGGAGAAGGTAGAGTACATTTCATCGAGGATTCGAACAAGGACGGCAAATGGCTGCTAATGAGAAAGAGGTATCCCGGGGCACTTTGATCGTGACGGGAGCGGGGCGGGGAATTGGCGCGGCGGTGGCCAGGATGGCGGGCGCTCGCGGTTTTTTTGTGGCGGTGAACAATAGGGGGAACGAGCAGGCTGCGGCGAGTGTGGCACGGCACATCGTGTCGACGGGTGGGCGCGCTTGCGCGATTCAGGCGGATGTTTCCCGCGAGAGCGAAATACTGAGGCTCTTTGGGGAGGCAGAGAGGGAGTTGGGGCCGATTACGGGCCTGGTGAACAATGCGGGGATTACGGGAGGATTTTCGCGCGTTGAGGCGGTTACTGCCGCGACGCTAAGGGAGGTTTTTGCGTTGAATGTGATCGGGGCAATGCTCTGCGCTCGCGAAGCGGTGCGGCGCATGTCGACGCGAAATGGAGGGCGCGGCGGCGCGATCGTGAATATATCTTCGCGGGCGGCGGAGATTGGCGGGGCTGGGGAGTGGGTGCATTACGCGGCGTCAAAAGGCGCGCTGGACACGTTTACGATTGGGCTGGCCCGGGAGGTGGCAGCGGAAGGGATTCGCGTCAATGCGGTGGCGCCGGGGCATGTGCTGACGGAGTTGCACGCGGCGAGTGGCGATCCGCAGCGGCCGACGCGTTTGGCGCCGACGATTCCGATGGGGCGGGCGGGAACGGCGGAGGAGATTGGTGAGGCGGTGATGTGGTTGCTGTCGCCGGAGGCGTCTTATACGACAGGCGCGATTCTTGCGGTGAGCGGCGGAAGGTAGGGGAACAGGATGGGGGAGGTGTCCGAAGGCGGGTGTGGTCAGTCGGCTGCCGCGCCGCCGCGGGGAACTTGCAAGGTGGATGGACGTTCGAGGTTCAAAACGCTGGAGACGAATTCGCTGACGGTGATGCCGAGGTGGCCCCAGAGGCGACGCTTGAGGCTGGTGTAATCCTGGGTGCCGCTGAAAAGGTCGCCCATGAGTTGCCGGAAGACGGCGCTGCGGTTCATGAGTTGGACCATGTGAGTGGTGACAGCGGTGCCGAGGAAGGAACCACGGTAGAAGCGACGCACGATGCGGGCAGCGAATTCGAGTTCGCAGGAGAACGCGGCCTTGACCCAAGACATGTATTTTTCGGGGCAGCCTTCGGCGAGGGACTTGCCAAGCAATTCGCCGGAGCGCATGGCGTAAAAAAGGCCTTCGCCGGTAAGCGGATCCACCCAAGCCGCGGCATCGCCCACCAGTGCCCAATTTTTCCCGAGGACGGCGCGATCGGAAAGCGTGCGCTCTTGTGGCGAGGGCAGCACGTGACTGTAGAACTTCGCATTTTCCGTCGCGATGCCTTGCTTTTCGACAAATTTTCCTAAATGCGTTTTGAGTTCCGCGCTGGTATGAGTCGCCATGCTTCCGCAAATGCCGACGGAGAGATGATCGCAACGGGGGAAGGACCAGATGTAGCCTTCGAAGTGGGGGAGAAATTTCACGGTGATGGAGTCGGCGGTCTGCGGAACGAAGTAGCCCTGGGTCATTTCGAGTTCGTCGCGCTGGAGGGGGCGCGATTCGGGAGCGATTTGATTGCGCGCGCCGGCCGCCAGGACGAGAAAGTCAGCGCTGCGCCATTCGCCATCGACGGAGTAGCGTGGTTTTGTCGTGCTGGTATCGACGTTGAGGACATGGGCTTGCTGCACGTCGCAGCCGGCGGCTTTGGCGCGGTCCAGCAACATGCCGTTCAGAACGCGGCGCGAATAGATGACGATGGGGTGGGTCATTTCGAGCTTGGCGCGGTGCTCGTTACTGGCAATGAGTTCGAGGGAGTGAACCAGCTTTTTGGGATACGGATTGTCGAGCAGGAAAGGGAAGCATTCGGTAGCTTTGTGGGTCAGGCCGCCGCCGCAAGGTTTTTCCCAAGCGAGACGTTCATCAAAAATTTGGACTTTGTGTCCCGCGCGCGCGAGTTGCTCACCGCACATCGCGCCGGAAGGTCCGCCGCCGACGATCGCTATCTCTGCCATGGTCTTATCCTGCTGATGGCCTCAAAATCCGTGCCTGGACGCGGAAAGCTACAGGCGGCGGCTGGGTCGGCAATCTATTTTATTAGGTAACGGGCCCCATCAAGTGGTGGGGAAGACCACCAGGCAAAACCCGGAGAGGAGTATAGCACCGAAAAGGGCAGTCGCCGCGGGGGAAGCGGTAACTTCCCGGACAACTTTCATGGCCCAGGCCTGGAAGAGGCAAAATAGCGCAAAGTAGGGCGCGAGAAGCACGACCAGGATTTCGCCGCTATGGAGTGCGAATATCGCCGCCACGAGCGCGAGCCAGGCGATGAAACGAAGCAGAAGCGCGGAGAACAACCGGCGCCCAGGTTTGCCGGGAGACGCGGGACCGAGAATCAATTCCTCGGCGGCATGATAGGGAAGTACGGCGAGGAAGAGGGGTGCAAAGCGCGCCCAGCGAACGGCGGTGAGCCAGGCTTCGCTGATGGTCAGATCGATCCAGGCGGTGACCAGACTGTGGAGCAGAAAGGCGGCGAAAGCTGCGACGAGAAGCGAGAAGAAGATGGGACGTCCAGCCTGGCCATCGCTTGGACGCGCGCCGAACAGAGTTCGCAGAGCATTCCAGTGCAAGAGGAGAAGGGCAACGCCGAGAATCAGGAGATAGCTTGCGAAATAGCCGCCTTCGAAGAGGTGCAGAACTCGAAGAGGATTCCAAATGGAGAGGATGGCGGCGGCGGCGATAGAGACGAGAGCGCATTCGAGAAAAGCGCGGGGTTTTGCGATGGCCACACCGCTTTCGACTATCGGCGCCGTTGCCTTCTTGCTTTGCAATGTTTCGCGAAGAAACGGCCCAGCCAGCAAGAGGATACCGACGAACCCGGCGAAAAAGCCGATGAGCGAGCGGTACGACGGTAAGGCCGGTTTTGAATCCAAGTGCAATATGCCAGCGACCCAATTCTGCGCGGCGGACATTGCGGCTGGGTCGAAAAGAATGCTGATGTGCGTTGAGTGGGGAATAACGGCGTATTGGCTGGTAGCGTCTTTGGAGTTCGCCAGAAGATCCTGGGAACCTTGGCGGATCCAGGGCGACTCCCACCCGCCCATCATTACCAAGGAGTTCACGGGCAAAGATCCAAAGCCAGAAAAAGGAATCGCTTCAGGCGGGATTCCCCGGATGGGATGCATCGGCGCTGGAGAAATCGCAATGACGCCGGCAACCGGGATATGCGAAGCGACACGCAAGGCGATGGCTCCGCCAAGAGAGTGCCCGGCGAGGAAGGTGCGCTCGGGATCGAGAGCGCCGCGGGCAATCAGTTCGCGCAGGAGATTTGCGCTGCACTCTTCGGAGCGAGCGTAAGAGAATGGGCCGGGGGAGCGGCCGTGGCCAGGCAGGTCGGGCACGAAAACACGCAGGCCTTGCGCGGCGAAGCCAGCCGATTCGTAGGACATAATGCGCTTGTTGGCTGAGAGTCCGTGAAAGAGAACGACGTAGCCTTTGGGCATGGCGCCCGGCGGCTGGTCGGACGGCTCGACGATGTCCGTCACCAGGCGGCATCCGCCGGCGTCGATGCGGTAAGTATGAGGACGGTAGGGAACGGAAAGAGCGAGCCAAAGGCCAACGCCGCAAAGTCCCACGCCTGCGAGGGCGCGCGCCGTCTGAGTGAACTTCATCGGGGAAGTCTGGCGCGCAAGCGTTGCGCCGCCTCTGCGTGATAAACTAGATTTTCATCTATCGCCAGGGCTATTTTCGCGCGGGCCTTCATGGAGTTCCTTTGCAGCCGGAGATTCTGACACTTGAGGAAGTGATTTTGCGGTTTGGGCGGGAGAAACGCAACGGGCGGCGGACTGTGTTTACGAATGGGTGCTTTGATTTGCTGCATCCCGGGCATATCGGCAGCCTGGAGCAGGCTCGTGCGCTAGGGGACGCGCTGATTGTGGGGCTCAACAGCGACGCGAGCGTGAGGCAATTGAAAGGGGCGGGGCGGCCTGTGTTGCCGGAACGCGAGCGGGCGGAAATACTCGCTGCGCTTGAATGCGTGGATGCCGTTGTGATTTTCGATGAACAGACGCCGCGGGAAGTGATCGCGCGGCTGCTTCCCGATGTGCTGGTGAAGGGCGGCGACTGGCCCGGGGATCAGATTGTCGGGCGCGAAGAGGTGGAAGCAGCGGGAGGCAGCGTCGTTTCGATTCCAGTCGTCACGGGATATTCGACAACCGCGATTCTGCGAAAGATCCGCGAGGGGGCTCCTGCCTCTCGCGTGGAAGCCTGACACCTCCGCATGATTCTTCCTGCCGTTCGCGAGAGATTGGATGCGGTGCTGCGCCACCCTTCGGTGCACGGCGCGCTGGGCGCGCTCCGCGACGGCGCGCAGCACATTTCGCTTTCCGGCTTGCATGATGTTGCCAAAGCACTCGTCGCCGCGTATTTGACGCATGAATTGCGGCGGCCCGCGTTTTTCATTACGGATTCGAACCGGCGCGCCGAAGCGCTCGCGGATACGGTGCGTTTTTTCTCGAGCGTGTTTCCGGGCTTTAGCGGAGGCGTGGCCACGCTTCCTGCGTTCGATACGCTGCCGTGGGAATCGCAAAGTCCGCACGCGGACATCCTGGAACGGCGCGCGGCGACGTTGTTTCGATTGACGGATGGGCAAGTTTCGCTGGTGATCGCTCCGGTGCAGGCCGCGCTTTGGCGTTTTCAGGATGCCACGATTTATTTGTCGCTGGCGCGCACGCTTACGAAAGACGCGGAAGTGCCGCTGGAAGAGCTCATCGCGCATCTTGGGGGCGTGGGCTACACGCGGACGGAGATGGTGGAGTTGCCGGGGCAATTCGCGATGCGCGGGGGGATCGTGGACGTGTTCTCGGCGGAAGCGCCGCGCCCCGTTCGTATCGAGCTGCTGGGAGACACGGTCGAATCGGTGCGTGAATTTGATCCGCGCACGCAGCGGTCGATCGCGCCGGTGCAGCGCACGACGCTCTTGCCGCTGACGGAGTGGAACGTGACGGCGCTTGTGGGAGCAACGCATTCGGGAGCGCAGGGCGGAGAGCCGTCATGGGAAGCGAGTTCCTTTTTTGGACCATCGGAGCAGAGCGGGCAAAGTTCGCTCTTCGAACTGGCGGAGAGCTCGCTAAAACCAGTGGTCTTTCTGGATGAGCCGCAGAATTTGCGCGACGCCGCGGAAAAACATCTTGCACAAGCAACGGCGATTTACGAGCGGCATGGGTCCGCGACGGCGCCTTCGGCGGAGCATTTCTTTTTGAGTGAGGAGGAATTCGCCGCCGCGCTGGCGAAGACTTCGCAAACGAATCTGGAACAGCTCGCCGTGAATATCGGTTCGGCTCCGCAGTTCGAACTTTCTTCACGGCCCAGCTCCCGTTTTCATGGGGATGTGGTGGCCTGCATGGGTGACGTGAAGTCGCAACTGGCTTCTGGCGGAAGAGTTTTTCTAACCGCGGCGAGCACCGGCGAACTGGAGCGGCTCGCTGACATTTCCCGCGAATACGATGTTCCTTACGTGCTCGGCGAATCGGAAAGCGCGGCGGCCGGATTTACCGCCGAGGGCGCCCTCGAAACAGCGGGACTCCTCTTGATTCGCGCGCCGTTCGCCGAGGGAGTGACTTTCCCCGAGACAAAGCTCACGATTTTTGGACATGCCGATCTCTTCGACGTAACTCCCACGGTGGAGCGGCCCAGCCACAAGCTCCGCACGTCGGGATTTTTTACCGATTTTGCGGAACTCAAGCCGGGCGATTTCATTGTGCACGTGGATCACGGCATCGGGCAGTTTGAAGGGCTGCGCCAGATTGAATCGGACGGGCATCGCGGCGAGTTCATGTTGCTGCGCTATGCCGATGACGCGCGGCTCTACGTCCCGCTGGAGCGTATGGACCTGGTGCAAAGCTATCGGGTCGTGGAGGGTTCGCATCCGACGCTCGACAAATTGGGCGGGACGGGGTGGAACACGCGGAAGACGCGGGTCCGCAAATCGCTAGAGGACCTGGCGGATCAGTTGCTCGCCCTCTATGCGGCGCGGAAAACAGCGCAAGGTTTTGCGTTTTCCGCCGACGGCAATTTCCAACACGAATTCGAAGACGCGTTCGAATTCGAGGAGACTGCTGACCAGAATACGGCCATTGCGGACATCAAGCGCGACATGGAGCGGCCGACGCCGATGGACCGCCTCCTTTGCGGCGATGTCGGGTATGGCAAAACGGAAGTCGCGATGCGCGCGGCGTTCAAAGCTGTTTCCGACAGCAAGCAGGTTGCGGTTCTCGCGCCGACTACCGTTCTGGCCTTCCAGCATTTCGAAACGTTCAAGAAGCGGTTCGCGGCGTTTCCGGTGCGCATTGAGATGCTGAGCCGGTTCCGAAGCGCGGCGGAGCAAAAGAAAATTCTCGCCGAGCTGGAAGCGGGCAAGGTAGACATTGTGATCGGCACGCACCGGCTGATTTCGAAAGACGTGAGGTTTCAGGACCTCGGCCTGCTCGTGGTGGACGAGGAGCAGCGCTTCGGCGTGGCGCATAAAGAGCGGCTCAAGGAGATGCGGCAGAATGTGGACGCGCTGGCACTTTCGGCAACGCCCATTCCGCGCACGCTGCACATGTCGCTTGTCGGCCTGCGAGATATGTCGGTGATTGAGACGGCGCCGCGCGACCGGCTGGCGATTCAAACTGTGGTCGCCCCGTTTCAGGAGGATTTGGTGCGGCGGGCCATCGAAAACGAAATTGCGCGCGACGGGCAGGTTTATTTCATTCACAACCGCGTCGAATCGATCTATTCGCTGGCCACACTTGTACAAAAACTCGTGCCGAAAGCCCGCGTCGTGGTGGGACACGGGCAGATGAGCGAAAAAGAGCTGGAAAGCGTGATGCTGAAATTTATCCGCGACGAAGCGGACGTGATGGTGGCCACGACGATCGTTGAAAATGGCCTGGACATTCCGAAAGCCAACACGATTTTGATCAATCGCGCCGACCGGCTCGGCCTCGCCGAACTGTATCAGCTGCGCGGACGGGTCGGCCGTTCGCATCAACGAGCCTATGCGTATCTGCTCGTGCCGCCGGACACGTCGCTTTCGGAGATTGCGCGCAAACGGCTTTCCGCCATGAAAGAATTCAGCGAATTGGGCGCCGGGTTCCGTATCGCGGCGCTCGATCTGGAACTTCGCGGGGCGGGGAACATGCTGGGCCGGCAGCAACACGGCCACATCGAAGCCATCGGGTTTGATATGTATTGCCAGATGCTGGAACGAGCCGTTTCCAAACTGAAAGGTGAAGAGTCCACGCCCGAGCTGCGCACCACTTTGAGCCTCGGGCTGGACGTTCGCATCCCGGAGAACTACATCCCGAGCGAGAATCTGCGCTTACGGACCTACAAGAGGATCTCCTCGATTGGCAACGAGGAAGAGAAGCAGGATGTCCGCCGCGAGCTGGCCGACCGGTTTGGCGCTCCGCCGGCCACGGTAGAAAACCTTTTGGAGTACGCCGTCCTCAAATCGATGTGTGAACGGCTGCGTATTTCGGCGGTGGAGCGCCAGGGGAACCGCGTCGCCATCCGCTTTCATGCCGAGACCACGCTGGATCCTGCGACGCTGGTAAAGGTGGTGCGCTCGCGGAAAGGCATCAAGCTCGACCCCAGCGGAGTCCTGTGGCTGGAAACGACGCGTGGGGAGTCGGTCCCGGGCGCTCTCAGAAACGTATTGCTCGGGCTTCAAGGCCAGAGCTAAACTCTATAGGTGAGGAACTACATGCGCATTCCAGGACTAATCGCGGCATTTTTGGTGGCCTTGCCGCTTGCGGCGCAACAGCCGCCCACGCCGGCTCCGCAAACCCAGAATCCGGCTCCCAAGCCGACGCTGGAGAAGCCGGACGAGGCGCCCGCGGACGTTCCCGCTGCGAACGCGGCGCCTAAGAAAGCGGCTCCGGCGAAAAAAACTACGATATCGGAATCGGAGGGCAGGGTCGTCGAAGAAATCGTCGCTCGCGTCAACAATGAAGTGATCACGCGCTCCGAATTCGAACACGCCAAAGCTGCCGCCGAAGACGATGCCAAGAACGACTGCCAGAATCGCTGCACACCGGAACAGCTGAAGTCTCGTGTGGACGACCTCCAGAAATACGCGCTGCGCGACCTCATCGATCAGTCTCTACTTGTACAGCGCGCCAAGGACATGGGAATCAGCGTAGAGCCGGAAGTGATCAAGCAGCTCGATCAAATCCGCATCGAAAATAAACTGCCCAGCATGGAAGCACTGGAAGAGGCGGTTTCCAAGTCGGGAGTGAACTGGGAGGATTTCAAGAATAATATCCGCAGCGGTTTGCTGACGAAAAAGGTGATCGGCAGCGAAGTCGGGTCGCACATCAACGTCCCCAAGGAAGAAATCCAAAAATATTACGACGAACACAAGCAAGAGTTCATCCGCCCTGAGCAAGTGGCCCTGCGATCCATCGAGGTAAATACCGCGGGCAAAGACGCAACGGAAATTGCCGACCTGAGGAAGAAGGCCGATACCGCACGGAAGCGGGTCGTGGACGGGGAAGACTTTGGCGAAATCGCCAAGCGCTATTCGGACGGTTCCACCGCGAAACAGGGCGGCTATTTGGGCGAATACAAGCGCGGCGAGCTCTCGAAAGAACTCGAGGAAGTCGTTTTCAAATTGAAGCGGAATGACCTCACCGAGGTGATGGAAACAAAGCAGGGCTTCCTGATCATTCAAGTACTCGAGCACTACGAGGAAGGCGAACAGCCGCTGGCGAAGGTCGAAAACGAGATCAATGAAAAGCTCTATTCGGAACGCATGCAGCCCGCCCTTCGCGAGTACCTCAAGACGCTGCGCGAGGAAAGCTACGTGGTGATCAAGCCGGGCTATCAAGACGCCGCCGGCGGCAGCAACTCCGAAATTCAGGAAGTCAGCGCCACCCCCGAAGTGACCAAGACGAAGAAGGGCCACAAGAAGTATTTGCTCTTCGGCAAGCGCGCCGGAGACTCAGGCGACTGATGAAGACGCCGTTGGTCTCTGAACTTTCCAGCGAACAAACCATCACCACGTTTTTTCTTGTGCACGAAAAAGAAATCCGCACCACGCGCGCGGGGAAAGCGTATCTGCGTTTGGCGCTCGGGGACCGAAGCGGGACGATTGAAGCGGTGATGTGGGATCAATTTGAAGCGTCGGCCAAGGACATCAGCCGGGACGATATCGTGAAGGTCAACGCGCGCGTGGAGATTTACCGCAACAAGGCGCAGCTGACCTTGCAGCAGCTGCGCCTTGCCAAGCCGGAAGAAGTGGATCTGGCGGATTTTCTGCCGCATACGAAGGAAGACGTCGGCAAGCTCTGGGCGCAACTTCTGGAGTATGCGAATTCGATCGCCAATCCGTGGCTGAAAAAATTGGTAAACGGAATCCTAAGTGAGCCTGCGAATGCGGCGCGCTTCAAGCGCGCGCCGGCCGCGAAAGTGATGCATCATGCGTATCTTGGAGGGCTGCTGGAACACGTCGTGGGCCTCTGCGGGCTTGCCAAGCAAATCGCGGCGCACTATCCCGAACTCAGCGCCGATTTGTTGATGACCGTCGCGATTCTGCATGACGTCGGCAAGCTCGACGAACTGTGCTACGACCGAGCGATCGGCTACACCACCGAAGGGCAGCTGCTCGGCCACATCGTGATGGAAGTGGAGACCGTCGCCAAGGCGATGGATGCGATTGAAGGCTTTCCTGCCAATCTGAAAACGGTAGTGCAACATTTGCTGATCAGCCATCACGGGCAATACGAGTTCGGGTCGCCAAAGCTGCCGATGATTCGGGAAGCGATGGTCTTCCACTATCTCGACGACATGGATTCCAAGATGGCCGCTGTCCGTGCGGCTCTTGCGGCAGAGTCCGGCGAAGAAGAATGGTCCGCCTACAGCGCCGCGCTGGGGCGCAAATTCCTGAAACTCGACGTTTTCCTTAAAGGCACACCTGCTGGATCGAAATAAACTTGCAAGGGAGAAGCTAGTGTCTCCGAGAGGCCGCGGGCGGCGACCGATTGCGAGAGTGCGTCAGGTTCAACCCTGCTTCTTGGCCTCGCTCTGCGTCACTCGGGCCTTCACAATTTTCTTGATGAGCGCGACAGGCAGTGGTTTGTCGAGAGGGAATTGAATCGTGCCTTTGGAGAGCTTGAAGTTCTTAAGCTCGTTCTTAAACTCATCAATAATGGCGGCGGTGGGAAACAAGCTACAGTGGCTCGAAAACGCCGCGAACCACACAAGTATTCCGTTATGCCGGATGGCGGGAATCTGGTAGCTGATTGTTTCGGTGGCCTCCGCGGGTACGACTGAGAGAATCGTCTCCCGTAGCTCGTCGAAATTGCCACGCGCGGCTTCTGGAACGCGCGCGAGGTATTCTTCAACAGACTTAGGACCGCCTTTGCCTTTCGCTGCGGAACTGCGCTTGCCAGTTTTCGCCTTTTTCATGCCCGCCATGCTACCGACGCTTCCGGTTCAAGTCCATGCCCAGGTAGCGAAACTGCCCTTCCGACGCCGCACGAAGTGTTTATTAAAAGAAACAGCACAATTTACCGGTTGCTTGCCTGGACGATCGCTGTTGGCTCTCCGTGCAAGCTCGGCAAAGTTAGGCATGGCAAAAGCATTCCTGAACCCTTTATCGTTGGCGAGAGAGAACGGAGACGAGAAATGCTGAACGGAAAACTCAAAGGCTGCTTCCTGCTGGCCACCACTCTGTGGGGATGCTGCGCCACGGCTCAACAGCCACAGGCAGCCGCGCCCGCGGCTCACGACCAGGTGCAGGATTGTCTGCGTAAGCTTTGGGGCAAGCCGGTCTTCTGGGACAGCCGCGCGGTTGCGCCGATTGATCCTTCCGTTTGCAACGCGCAACCGGCAAAGGTGGAAGAAGTCTTGAAAGGCCAGCATCTCACCGTGTTTCATTTGCCGAAAGGAGAGTTCCTGACTTCCTCGGACTTTTTTGCGCCGAACCGGACTGGGTTGTACTACCGGTGGAAGACGCCGTCTATCAACATCCGTGTCGTTCCGCTCGCGCTCGAGGGGTCTCGCCAGCCGAGCGAGCCGGAGCTGCGCCAAATTGCAGACGATATTCTTCGGCGCTCCCACCTGGCTCCATTGACGTGCCCGTTTGTGGATGATGGTGACGGTATCGGCGAGTTGGCGCTCACGATCGAAATCGATATTCATAAGATGCACCCAGGCTCTCCGAGGGAGTCCGCTATCGCGTTGGTAGTCAACACCGATCCGAAGCTCGACAGAGTTTCTGGCACTGGGCGTATCGTTTACGGGGAATTGGAAAACGGCCGGTTTAGCTATCTTTGGGAGACGCCGTTGCTCTACTCGTCGTTTGGCCGATGGGGCTACGAGGATCTTTTGCACAACGGAAATCTGCAGATCAGCATGAGCTCCTCCTGGGGAAGCAACGAGCAATATACATTGCTCTATGCGTTTGATTCAGATGGCAGAGAGATTACAAGACAGAACGATACTTGCCAGGCGATGGAGCAGTCCTCGCTGGACCACAATCGCAACGCCACGGTTTGTCCCATCTACGGGGATAGCTTCGATTTCGTTGGGAGTGGCAAGGGGCCGAAAGATCTGCAGGTTGTCGACAGCTCCGCCAATCAAGTCGATCCCACAAAGCCCGTCAAAAAGGTCCGCTACACCTACAAAGAGGGACGCTATCAGGTGGCAGCCTCCGCGCCGATGAAAGGGACTGCCTCGCTTAGCGCGGCCGCCATCAATGAGCAAGGAACAAACCTGATGAAGGAGGGCAAGTTTCAGGAGGCATCCGACAAATTTTACGAAGCCTACTTGCGCAACGACGGTTCCGCTCCGTGCCTCTACACGAACAATCTCGGCTTCGCGTATTACAAAATGGGGAAGTACGAGGAGGCCGTGAAGTATTTCAAGGAGACCGTCAACTGCGATTCCGCCCGCGCGGTCGCCTATCTGAATCTAGGCGACGCGTACGCGATGCTCAGTCGCAACGCCGAAGCTCGGCAGGCGTATACGAAATACCTGGCACTCGCCCCGGATTCCAAATCCGCTCCGGAAGTAAAGAAAAAACTGGACGCCCTTCCGCCCTCGCCTTGACCGCGCTAATGTTCGGAACGAGAGTGCGTTAGATCTCGCTTTTGCGGAAGCGGCCGATCAGGTGGTCGCACGCGCGCACGGTGATTGCCATCATGCTGAGCGTCGGATTTTGGCAGGCGGAGGAGACGAAACTGGCGCCGTCCATCACGAACAAATTTTTGACGTCATGGGCCTGGTTGAAGGGAGTGAGCACGGACTTCTTTGGATCATTGCCCATGCGCGCGGTGCCAAGTTCGTGGATGGCCATGCCCGGCATTTCGACGTTGGCTTGCACGCGAATATCCTTTGCGCCGGCGGCTTCGAGCATTTCCGCGGCCGAGGCACCGGAATCCTGCATGAGCGCGGCTTCGTTGTCTCCGTGGCTCATGTTGATGTGCAAGGCGGGGATTCCCCAGGCATCTTTCAGGTCGCGGTCGATCTCGATGTAATTGTCCCAACGGGCGAGCGATTCGCCGAAAGCACCAAGGCCAACTTCATACCAGCCTTCTTTGACGGCCTTCTTGAGCGAGGTGCCGTAGCCTTCGGCGCTAAAGTTGAATTCGGGCCCGGCTCCGCCTTGATAGCCATAGCCGCGAATAAATTTGGATTTGTCTTTGCTCGAAGGCGTGTTTCGAAAGCGCGGGACATAAATCCCGTTGGGCCGGGCCGGCTCGTTGGCGTTGGGAAGTGGATTGAAATTGGGCAAACGGCCGGAGGCTCCTCCGCCGACCACATGATCCATTAAATAATGTCCAAGAGCGCCGCTGGAGTTTGCGAGCCCATTGGGATATTCGCGCGTCGATGAGTTGAGCAGAATTCGCGAAGATTCGAGAGCCTGGGCGCAAAGGATCACGGATTTTCCGCGTACTTCCTTGACCTGGCGCGTCAAGCGATCGATATAGGTGACTCCGCGCGCCTTGTTCGCGGCGGTGTCCATATCCACGTGGCTTACGACGGCGTTTGTGAAGAGCGTGCAGTTGCCGGAGGCGAGCGCGTCCTTCACGGTTGTGAAGGGGCTGCTGAAGTAGGAAAACGTGATGCAGCCACGCTCGCAGGGCCCGCAATAGTGGCACTGAAGGCGCCCGTTGTGATTTTGCGTCAAGATGGCTGTGCGGCCGATCGTCACGGTGTGGCCGAATTTCGCCTTCACGCGTTCTCGCAGCTGAATTTCTCCGCAGCTCATTTTCATCGGCGGCAGAAATTGGCCGTCGGGCAGCATTTCATTGCCCTCCGCGGCGCCGCTGATGCCCACGTATTTCTCAACAATGTCGTAATACGGCGCAAGGTCGGCGTATGAAATCGGCCAGTCGTCGCCATAGCCGTCGCGGCTCGTGGCTTTAAAATCGTTATCGCTCATGCGATAACTCTGCCGTCCCCAGACCAGCGAGCGACCTCCCAGAACGCGGAGGCGCTGCCAGGTAAACGGTTTTCCCGCCGGCGTGCTGTACGGATTTTCCAGGTCGTTCACAAACCACTCATAGTTGTATTCCATGCAGGCGTAGCACTGCTTCTGCACCGGACGCGTGCGCACGATTTCCGGGGAGTGATCGCGGTATTTAAGTTTGTACGCCGGCATGTGCTCGGTGAATTCTTTCGGGGTGACCGCGCGTCCGGCCTCGAGGAGGGCAACTTTCAGCCCCGCTTCGGCACATTGTTTCGCGGCCCAGCCGCCGGTCGCTCCTGATCCCACCACGATGACGTCGTAGGTTGTCTGCAAAGGGTCCTGCACCGTGCGAGTCATACCGGTTATGTACGTTACGCTCACTTGTGGTCCCCTTCCGGATGTTCGCAACCTTGATACGGGCCGTGCGCAAAGGCGCCGTCCCAGCCCAATTCTTTTTCGCCAATCTGGGAACTGTAGAAGCCGGTCATGATGCGGCCCTTGAGCGCTTCAAAATGGCCGTGGCCCGGATCGGCGTTTGCATCCGGTTCTCCAGTCCAGTTGCTGGCGTTGCGCGGATACGCAAGCGCATGCAGTAGAAGGTCCTGCTCGTCGCTCGACAGATAACGAAACGCCGCTTTATAACGACGGATGCTCTCCCCGTCCAAATAACTCAGCGAATTCAAGAACGCGCGTTGCGTTTCCGGCGTCTCTGCCGCAAGAACCAAATCAATATAGCGATTCACCAGCGCTTCTTTCGCACCGGGAGTGTCCGTCGCGGGAATAATCAGGTCGCTGAGAAGGATGAGCGTTTCATTTTGATGCTCATCCAAAAAAAGTGGCTTCCATCCCGGCGCCGATAAATCTTTCGAAGCGTCCACGCCGCTTTGCGCGGGCGTCAATTCCGACGGCTGCTGCGCCGCATTTTGTGCTCCGCTTTGCGCATTCGCAAGCGCAGGTTGCAATGCGGCAGCCGCACCCGCAAGCACACTCGCCCGTAACATTTCCCGTCGTTTCATGAAAACCCCCAAATCTAGGCAGATATGACCTCGGAGAGTCTACATCAAACTGAAGTCCAAGTACCCCCCTCCTGCGGTGTAAAGTTGCAACCTGATCGGCTTTCCCATCGCATTCGCGAACAGCCGTGAGCTACTCCGGGACTCAAATGCGCGAACACCCATTTTCCACGTGACAGAGAGCGTTTGCGTGGCCTAGACTTTTAAAGCGATCCGGAGAAGTATCTCGTGACGCTGGATTTAAAACCAGAAATCGTCGCCGCCCTCGAGGCCCTCGCTTCTGCGCAAGGGTTGTCGGTAGAAGACTACCTCGCGCAGTTCGTGGAAAAAGAGCTGCCGCTCACGCCAGAAAATGGCGCCAACTCGGAAGGCAGTGGCATGGTCTGGGAAGACGGTTTATATGTCTATCGCACCGGCAGGCCTTTGCCGTCGCATGTAGTCGATGATGCTGTCCGCCAAGCCCGCGAAGAAAGGGCGCAGCACATCTTCGGAAAGCATTCTTGAAGCGGTTCTTCGACAGCTCCGTTCTAGTCCCCGTTTTTTACGCAGACCATCCGCAGCACTCTTTGTGCGCAAAGTTATTCCTTGATGCAGGCAAATCCGACTTTTGCGCGCTGCGCACACTTGGCGAGGTCTACGCCACGCTCACTGGACTGCCACTCCGGCCACGCATCGCTGGATCAGAAGGCATCAGTATCGTAAAGCAAATCCGCGAGAGGCTCACTCTGATTGCCCTCACCGAGCAGGAGTATGTTTCCGCGCTGGAGCAAGCCTCCTCAGAAACCGTCGTCGGCGCAGCCGCTTATGACGCCCTCATCGCTAATTGCGCCTTGAAAGCCGGCGCTGAGATTTTGCTGACCTGGAATGTCCGCGATTTTACAAGGCTCGGACCCGTTGTCGCTCGGATCGTGAAAACGCCGCTGGAACTATAGCTACAACACCAAAGCATGGCCCACGCTTTGCCAAAGACAAATGCGCAAAGCGTGGGCCACCGGAACCTCGTAGGCTTCGCCACCCGCCACTCATTGCTTCGCGTCATTGGTTATCTTCGTCTCGTTGAACTTTGTTGGATCGAACAGGGCAGGGTCGAGTTTTGGGTTGGGCTGGATGGCGAAATAATCTTCGTTGAAGGTGTTTTTGCCGTTGGTGTAGAACTCAACGCGGGCGGAGATCCAGCCTGCGGAGAGTTTGCGATAATCGCGGAAGCGGGTGTCGTTCGTTTTCGAGGTGTCCTGTGGGTTCGGGTCGATCAAGCGCACGAAGAGGAGGCGCTTCTTTTCAATCCAGAATTGTTTTGATTTCAAATCGCCTTTTGCGGCGCCGACGACGTAGACATCCTGGCCTTCCCACTTCTCTTCGTGAATTTGCGACAAATCGAAGCCCTGGACTTTAGCCTGGCCGATGGTGATGGCCGGAGCTTGGCGGTACACATCGAAACCTAACACCAGAAGCATGTGAACGAAGGGGCGAGTGCCTGTGGATTTGCCTTTCTCAAAGGTCGTTAAGGTGCCGTCGACAAAGACGAAGCCGTTGCCGTCGCTCCGTGCACCTCGGTTAATCCGCAGCTTTCCCGGCAGTTGCAACGCTTCATCCCAGACCTCCGTCGTGCTGGTGCCATCGGGATTTAGGGTGATGGCGTTCTCCTTGAAGACGACGGATTCGTACCAGGAGTCCTTGTAGCGGTCGTGCATGGCGGTCAAGAGGGACTGGCCATCATTTATTTCCTGGGAGCTTGCGGGGACGGGGGCGGACAAACATGCGACCAAACATAAAAGATCGAACATCCATTTCCCTGACATATTCAGAGTCACCTTGAGACTGTCCCAGTGGTGAAAGAACTTGAAGAGGACAGCCAAGATTGGCTGGCCCACTTCTGGCGCTGCATGTTACGTCATCCGGACTCGTTCATGGCCGGATTCTTTCGTTCGTACGGTGTGCCGGGTCGTCGGTTATACTTTGCAAGATCAGAAGAAACTGGACCTCTTACGATGAATCACAAACGCAAACGACCGAAGAATCGGCGTGGAGGCTGCCTGCTGTGCAAGCCCCACAAGATGAACGGCGTGGTGAAGACGTATCACATACGCGGGATTAAATCGAAGACAGACAGGAATGAGCTCTAGCAGTTAACGGGCGATTGAGCTTCTTCGCGCGGGCTCCTCATTGGCTGTGCGACAAATATAAGTACGGCTTCGTGCGGCCTCGTATTGCCAGATCCGGCTACATCAGCCTAGACTGGATGAGTGGATGAGCCTGGGCATGCTGCCTGAAAGTTTCCAAATTCGTGACTTGACGATCCGACCCGCCGCGGTTCTTGCGCCCATGGCGGGGGTGACGGACACGCTCTTCCGGCGCGTGATTCGCGGACTTGGGAGTTGTGGACTGTTGATGACGGAGTTCACCAGCTCCGAAGGCATCACTCGAAGCGCGGCCAAAACGCTCCGCTATCTTTATTTTCAAGAAGACGAGCATCCCATCACGGCACAGCTCTTCGGCGCAAGTCCGCAGGTGATGGCCGATGCGGCCCGGATGGTGGAAGATCTCGGCTACGATGCGGTGGACATTAATCTGGGCTGCCCCGCGAAGAAAGTTGTGAAGTGCGGCGGCTCGGGTTTGCTGCGTGATCTGCCGCTGCTCGAAGATATATTCAAGGCCGTGCGAGCGGCGGTGAAGATTCCGCTGACGATCAAACTGCGAGCTGGGTGGGACGAAAATTCCATCGTGGCCGTCGATGTCGCCAAAATGGCAGAGGGCATTGGCGTGGAGGGCGTGGCGGTCCATCCGCGCACTCGCGCGCAGGGCTACGCTGGCGCTGCCGACTGGAGTATCATTGCCGCCGTGAAGCAAGCGGTGAAGATCCCAGTGATCGGCAACGGTGATATCAACACGCCGGAAGATGCCGAGCGCATGGTACGCGAAACCGGCTGCGATGCCGTGATGATCGGCCGCGCGGCTGCGACCAATCCATGGATTTTCCGGCAGATGGAGCAATACGCGGCGAGTGGCCGATACGACACACCGACGGAGGCCGAGCGTCATGCGTTACTTTCTGGCTACTATAGGCAAATTAATGCTGCCAACCTGCCCGACGGTATTGGCAAAATGAAGCAGTTCGCTTGCTGGTTCACTCATGGCGTGGGGAACGGCAGCGAGCTTCGTCGAATCGTACATGCGGCGCGAACGCCCAGTGAGGTTGTCGAGAAGGTGGAATCCTTCTTCGAGAGCCGCACCGCCGCGGGGATCAGTCGTTCGGTGACCGCTCAAAACGGTGACCGCTCGCCGGCTGTTCCCGCAATTGACCGCTCAGCGGCTACGCAAGATGTTGGCCGCACGGCGGACGCCAGAAAAGAGGACCCAGCCCATGGTCCACTTGACGCAGACCGCCTCGAAGCAACGCTCGGAGCGTAGAATCGCCGTCCGCCTCCCCTTGAAAGTGCGGGGACGCGACAGCCGCGGTGTGATCTTCGAAGAAGAAACTTCCAGCGAAAATTTATGCCGCAGCGGCGCCGCGTTCGTCACGCGTTTCGACGTGGCCATCGGCTCCGATCTCGAGATCCGCATCCCCTTTTCGCATTACGCCTCGCGGCGTACCGAATCCGATTTCGCCACGCAGGGCCGCGTCGTTCACGTCGTCGACTCACCGACGCAGGGCGAGCGCCTCGTCGGCGTGCAATTTACCGGGCCGCGCTTCCAGCGCGTCTTCCGGCCCGAAAACGCAGCGTAGCACTTCTTACCCGCGCTCCCGCGAAGCCCGTCCATAATTTGATCATGGCGCCGCGCAAGTGAAGTTGGCGGCGTCATTTGTGTCGCCGGTGCCTTTGTATTTGGCAACTTGCGGATAGGCGCAGAGCGGGCGAGTCATCTTCACGGTCGCCGCGCCTTCGCCGGCCTGCTTCGTAGCAATCACCGTGGAAGGGGCGGAGCCTTTCTCGACCCACTGCTCCAGGGCCATATACATATTGTGTTGCGGGTCGTTCGAACTGCTGAATCCCAATGCGCCAAAAACGTCGGGGCCGGGGCCGCCGCCGCAGTGCTGCATGCCAGGCACCATGAAGAGACGGAGGAAGGAATCGGCTTCCTGCTTGCCCATTTTGTTCCGCACGCTTTCGTAATAGTTGATGGAATTCAGAGCGGCGATCGCGGCGTCGTTCCAGCCGTGATAGATGATCAATTTTCCGCCGTGCGATTCGAAGGGCTTCAGGTTGGTGTCGGTGGCGTTCAGGACGTTTGCAAACTTCTTGTCAGCGGCGGCAACGGCTTCATCGAGATTGGCTTTTTTGTAGTCCCAGTCGGCCTTCTCGTAGACCATGTCGGAGAAAAAACCGCCGCCGAAGACGAAGAGCAAACTCTTGCCGGGGCCTGGCCCGGTGATCCATAGCGGCCAGCCTCCGCCGCCCTCTTCGCCGCCGGGCAAAAAGCCGGGGAAAATTTGATTTCCTTTGGAGTCGTGAGCGCCTTCGTACAGTTTCTTCAGGGCGGTGACTTGCGGCTGGGTGAGGCAAGCGTCCGAGTCGCCGGCTTTGCAGAGCAGGCTCGCCGGATCGAAGTGGCACCGCCTGGGGTCATTTAGGATGCCGTCTGTTACGCCATCCTTGGCATCGCAGGCTTCGTTGACGGCCTTCGCGATTGCCGGAATTTTGTTCGCCGGAATATAGCTTGCCGGATCGAGCGTCGTGGCCTGCGCATCGTACAAGGCACTGGAGAGCAAATGCGTCCAGTAATTCGCGGGAGCACCCGCCAAAATTCCGTCGTAGTCATCGGGAAAGCGCTGCGCCTCCATCAATGCCTGGCGCCCGCCGTTCGAACAATTCGCAAAGTAGGCGCGCTGAGGAGCGTCACCGTAAAAGGCTTTTGCGGTGGCTTTGCCAATCACGGTCATTTCATGAATGGCGCGATAGGCGAAGTCGACGATCTTTTCGGGATGGCCCAGCGCCCAGGACGCGTCGCCTCCTTCGGCCGCATGTCCTGTGTCCGTGGCAGCGGAGGCGTAGCCCTGTGCGACGGCAAACCCCAACACGCGGTAGTCGATTTGACCCGCAAATCCGCCATTGCCCTGGCCGCGAAATTTTCCGTTCCAACCGCTTGAGGGCATCCAGACTTCGATCTTGATGTCGGAGTCCGGGCTCGGCTTGGCCGTTGCGGTAATGCGGCAAAACGCGGGGAGTCCCTTGAAGAAGGAGGGGTCACCGGCCATCCAGGGAGGCACGCCAGCCGGCAGGATAAAAGCGCCGGCGGCGACGGTTTGCGCGGAATTGATTTGAGTATGCGGTAATGCAAGTTGCGCGAGCTTCTCGCAAGACTGAGGTGGGGCGTCGGGCGGGGCAAGCCCCGCCCCTACAGCTCGGGCGGAGGGTACGAAGGATCCACTTACAGCCAGAATCGCGAGCATCGCACATTTCTTCACGGCAAGCTCCTTTACGTGCTACGAGGTTATTCCTCAGAATCCGTCCCGACAGCCAGGGCTAAGGCGGTGCCGAGACGGTGGCCCGCACATCCTAGCCGAAACCTAGCGTTCCGCCAAAGCATCGATTTTAGCCGCCCTTTAGATTAATTTTCCTTTACGCGGACGGAGCGCGAAGGAAACAGGCAACCCAATCCGCGATTTGGCGTCAAAAGAGATACCGGGCAGAATGCCGTACCCAATTTGTGCCCGCGACGGAACTTATCGGCCCACAAAACGTCTAGTAGTCGAGAGTACTCCACCGAACGACTCTGCGGAGGCCTGCGCATGTTCTCCTTCTGGCAAGATCTTCATTTCGCAGGACGTAATCTAAGAAAAAGCCCCGGTTTCGCGGTTGTGGCGATGGTGACGCTTGCCCTGGGTATCGGCGCGTCAACTGCCATTTTCAGTGTCATTGAGAACGTGCTGATGGAGCCGTTTCCTTATCCGGATGCGAAGCACTTTGTTTCCCTACAGATTCACGACACGGAACGGAATGAGCCTGGCGGGCGAGGCGGGTACAGCGGGCCAGAGTTTCTCGATTATATCGCGCAGAACCATGTGTTCGATGGCGTCATTGCAAACGATCAGACAGACGTTCTCTACACCTACGGAGAGGGAACGGATCGCTTCAGTGGTTCCATGGTCACTCCGGGGACATTCGAGTTTTTGGGAATGCCGGCGCTCCTCGGGCGGGTCATGCAGCCGGGGGATTACGAGCCAGGGGCTACGCCGGTATTTGTCTTGCGCTATAAAACGTGGGTCAACCGCTTTAATGCTGACCCCTCAATCCTGAACAAGAACTTCGTCTTGAACGGCACGTCGCGGGTTTTGATTGGGATTATGCCGCCGCGGTTTGGGTGGGGCGACGCAGACGTCTGGATTCCAGAAAAACCGAGCCGTGCCGACACCACGCCAGTCCTTGGGTACAACAGGTACTGGTTCTTTATGGGGCATTTGAAGCCTGGAGTCTCAGAGCAAGCGGCTCAGGCCGACTTGACCGTAATCGCGCAACATCTCTCGACAGTTTATCCCAAGGACTATCCGAAGCATTTCACGGTAGAAGTGCAATCGCTGGCGGACCTGGTGGTGGGTCGGTTTCGCACGACACTCTATATTGTGCTAGCCGCAGTGGGACTGCTGTTGCTCATCGGCTGCGGCAACGTGGCGAATTTGCTGCTGGCGCGCGCCACGACTCGGGAAAAGGAGTTTGCGATACGCGCGGCGCTGGGAGCGGGGCGGTGGAGGCTGGTGCGGCAACTTTTGGTCGAGAGCCTCATCCTGGCAACAGGAGGCGCTGCGTTAGGCGCGCTTCTGGCGTGGGGCGGGCTCAAATCGCTCATCGCGCTAATTCCGCAGGAAATTATCCCCGCCGAGGCAACGATCCGCTTGAACGTTTCCGTGTTGCTCTTTACGCTCGGCGTGTCGGTGGCAACGGCGCTGGTCTTCGGCCTGGTTCCCGCACTGCAAACGGCGAGGCGCGACCTTAATGATCCGCTTCGCGATAGCGGAAAGGGAGTCAGCGGAGGATTTCGCCATGGGCGATTGCGCGACGCGGTCGTGGTCCTGGAAGTCGCGGTATCGCTGATGCTTCTGGTTGGCGCGGGCCTGCTGATGCGGAGCTTTGTGGCTCTGCGGGAAGTACATCTGGGTTTGCAGCCGGATCACATCCTCGTGGCGAGGCTGCCGCTTCCCAAAGACCGCTACAAAACGGCGCTGCAGGTATCGAGCTTTTTCCGTCCGCTCCTGTTGCGGCTCAAAGCCATGCCTGGGATTGCGGAGGCTACCGAAACGAGTACTTTGCCGCCGTACGGTGGAATCCCTACGGATGTCGAAATTCCCGGCAAGACGCACGCGGAGAAATGGACCGCGCTGTATCAACTCTGTAGCGAAGGGTATTTCCCGGTGCTGAAGCTGCAGTTCCTGACGGGGCGGCCGTTCACGGAAGCGGAGGTCACCGGCGCGAAGAAATTGGCGGTGATCAACCAGACGTTTGCCCAGAAATATCTAGGAGCGGAAAATCCCATCGGGCAGCGCGTTCATTTGGTCCACCTCGAATCGGCTCCTGATCCGGTGCATGATTCGTGGTTTGAGATCATCGGCGTGGTGGCGGACGCGAAGAACCGCGGCTTGCAGGATCCTCCCGACCCCGAGATGTGGGTGCCGTTTACGGTGACGGGCTCCTTCGAGCGCGGCATTCTCGTGCGCACTTCGACCGAACCGCTCTCGATGTTGAACGCGGTGCGACAGGAAATCTGGGCGACGGACCACAGTGTCGCGCTGACGATGACGGGTACTCTCGAAGGCTACATCAGCCAGTTTTCCTATGCTGGGCCGCGATTTGGATTTTTCTTGCTGGGGATTTTTGCGAGCATCGGCTTGATTCTGGTAACGATTGGAGTGTACAGCGTGCTGGCGTATACGGCGGCGCGAAGGACACATGAGATCGGTATACGTATGGCGCTCGGAGCAGAGAGCGGAGACGTGCTGAAGCTGGTGATCAACATGGGGCTGCGGCTGGTGATGCTCGGCGTTGGTATTGGACTGGCGGTTAGCCTGGGTGTGGTGCGGATCATAGCCACGCAGCTATGGGGCGTCTCACCTTTCGACCCAGCGACACTGATCGCTGTCCCGCTGGTACTGCTCATCACAGGTTTGGTCGCGTGTTGGATTCCTGCCCGCCGCGCGGCCCGCGTCGATCCGCTCGTAGCACTCCGCTACGAGTGATCTTCCATGACGCTCCTACGATGAAAACGCAATCATTACGAAACGATCAGCGGTTTGTCTCTTGGAATGGCGTCGAGGGTTGCCTTGTCTAAATTCAAATGTGCGGCAACCAGTTCCGGCGGAGTGTGGGCGAGCCACTCGGAGAGGGCGAGGTCCTGGTAGTAGCTGCTCTTGAACATTTCCAGAAATTTCAGGTCGGCGGTGCCGGTGTTTTCTACGTAGTGGGGAAGCGTTTTTTGGATGTAGCCGACGTCGCCCATTTCGAAGTCCATGGTTCTGGCGCGGGCGCCGGTGGCGAAGACGGTCATGCGGCTTTTTCCGCTGATGTAGAACTGCCACTCGTCGGCATTGGGATGCCAGTGCAATTCGCGCATGCCGCCGGGACGCACCGTGACAATCGCGGCGGCGACAGTGGTTGAGACTTTGAAACTGCTGGAGTCGATCACGCGGACTTCGCCGCTTTTGAACTTCATGGGCGCAGGGTGCTGCGTGGTGCGGAAGGCGAAATCAATGGATGAAGGACCTAAGGTTCCCGCGGCTCGGCGTTGATCTTCCTCGAGCGGTCCGGGAACATCGGTTTGAAAAATAAACTTCTCGCGCTTCGGCATGTTTGCGAGGGCGGATTGGGCGACGCCGAGGTTTTTGGCGACTACGTCGGGCGGGGTGTGCGCCATCCAGTCGGTGAGTAGAACGGTTTCGTATTCGGAGAAGTTGCCATCGTCGAAGACCAGCATGAATTCCGTGCCGTCGGGCGGAAGACCTTGAATGGAATGGGGAATTCCAGGAGGGAAGTACCAGAGGTCGCCTTCCTTGACGTCGGTGACGAAACTCTTTCCTTCGCCATCGATGCAAGTGATGCGCGCGCTGCCATAGAGCATGTAAGCCCACTCGGCGGCGGTGTGCCAGTGGAGTTCGCGAACGCCGCCGGCGGTGAGGCGCATGTCGACGCCCGCCAGCGATTTGGAGACGGCTAGTTCGCGAACGGTGACTTCGCGCGACCAACCTCCTTGTTGAAAGCGCTTGTGAGCGAACGAGAAAGGATATTTGAAGGTCTGGACCCCGCCGGCGTCCGACGGGAGGGGATGATTTGAATCGGGATTGGCGGCATCGATCGCGGAGTTGGTCGGGCCCGGATCGCTCGCGCTTCTGTCACCTTTGGGAGATTGCGCGGGAGCAGGCTCTTGCCCTTCGGTGCGGTCAGGGCCGAGGACACTGGCCGCGGCAATGGCGGCGGAACTGACTCCCAAAAATCCGCGCCGGCTCCAAAGTTCCTTATCCGTTTCGCCAGGCATAGCCACCACCTTTTCCGAGTTTGGCCGGGCCCTGTCGAGCTTCCCCAGCGCGGCAACGCTACACCTAAGTTCGCAAGACTGCAACGCGGCGGTTTGACGCGGCGGTTTGACGCACCACGCCGGGATTGTTATCGTTCCGCGCAGAATCAGATGCGGCGAGATCGAGAATCAGAGCAACTTTTTTGGAGAGACTATTGATGCGGAGCATTACGAGAAGGCAGGCCGTGAAACGAATTCTCTCCGCGCCAGCTCTGGCTGTGCCGTTTGCGCGCGCGGAAGTATTCCGACATTTTTTGCCGGAAGGGGAGATCACGGCCTCCGAGCGTAAGCAGATGGCCGGCGTGGCTGATGCATTCATGCGGAAGTTCGACGTGCCGGGACTTTCCGTCGCGATTGCACGAGAAGGGCGGATTGTTTATGAGAGCCCGTTTGGAGAGGCGAACCGGCAAGCGGGCCAACGTCTGACGGTCTCGAACCTATTTCGCATAGCGAGTGTTACGAAGCCGATCACGTCGACGGCAATCTTCACACTGATTGAGCGCGGCAAGCTGCGACAGCACGACAGAGTGTTTGGGCCGGGTGGCGTGCTTGGGACAAAATTCGGCAAAGGTGCGTTCAAAAAATGGGTGGAAGAGATCACCATCGACCATCTCCTGACGCATACCTGCGGCGGCTGGGACAACTCGAATGATGATCCAATGTTTGAAAACGCGAGAATGGATCACGCACAACTGATTTCCTGGACGCTCGACACCAAGCCGCTGAAGAATGTTCCAGGGACGCATTATGCGTACTCGAACTTTGGCTACTGCGTATTGGGGCGCGTGATTGAGCAGATCAGCGGGCAGCCTTACCACGAATTTGTGCAGCAAGAGATTCTCGCGCGGTGCGGTGTGCGCGATATGCGCATTTCGGGAAATACGCTGAACCAACGTTTACCGGAGGAAGTATTTTATTACGGGCAAGGCGGGGAAAATCCTTACGATATGAATGTCACGCGGATGGATTCGCATGGCGGGTGGCTGGCGACGCCGAGGGATCTCGTACTTTTCCTGACGCATGTGGACGGATTCAAATCCACGCCGAACATTCTCAAACCCGAGACGATCAAGCTGATGACGACGCCTGGTTCGGTAAATGCGGGCTACGCGCGCGGGTGGGCCGTGAACAACGCGCCGAACTGGTGGCATAACGGCAGCCTTCCCGGGACGATCACGATCATGGTGAGGACGGCCTCGGGGTTTTGCTGGGCGGCGTTGACGAACACGCGCACTACCGGCCAGCCGGATATGGGCCTCGCAATCGACAACATGGTTTGGGACATGGTGCACAAAGTCTCTGCGTGGAAGCCTTAAACAGATCTTCTGAAGTTCGTCTCATGGCTAAGGAAGTTTGGGGCGTCTCCTACCGCCCGCGATTTCCTCCAACGCTTGGGCTAAGGGGCGTGCTCCAGGGCGTCTTTTATTGTCGCGAGTGATTTCTGCAAAGAGGACGCTGAACGGTCGGTGGCCACTTTGCGCACAATCGAACCCTTGAAACCCGTGAGGCCGGTTTGCTCCGAGCCCATGGTCTTGACCAAATAGAAGCCGGTGGATTTGGGGTCCGAATCATCGCGAGCGCAGAACGTCAAATCGAGGGCTGTCTGGAAATAGTGGCTGGAGTAGATCTGTTTTTCGGCGATGACATACGCAGGAGCGATGTCCGAGTTGCCGCGCAACGTTAAAACGTGCACCATGCGCACCGTCGGCTTCAATCCAAATTTGACGCGCGCCCAATAAAAGCTGTTTTCCACGCCGGGCGGCTTCGCCGTTGGGTACTGGAGCAAATAGGCATAGAAATCCGGCAGGTATCTTGGCAGCGCTTGCGAGTAGCTGAGCATGTATTTGAATTGTTCGGGAACCAGCGTAGGGTTTCGTTTGTCGTTGTAGACGCCCAGGACCGCGTTGCCTTGCTGCTGGTAAGTGGTGACATGTTCGAGCATTTTCTTGCGCACAAATTCATCGAGCACTTGTTGGGAATTGGGATCGGACCAATTCACGGATTGGTGCACCTCTTCGATGGAGCTTGCGGGAAGCTGAATCTTGCAATCTCCGGGCTTGCACTCTTGCAGTTCCTTCATGTCCTGGCTATCCAGAGTCATGTCTTTCAAATCAGAGAGCTGAGGCGGGTCACTGAACTGGCCGATGGCCAGATAGCCAGGAAAGGAACGAAGGCGGTCGAAGTCGCGGGCGAACTTTACGTAACTTTCCGGCGCCGCCTTGACATACACGGCGCCAAACACAAAAATCTCGTCCGCGTTTCTCGAGTGGAGATTTTTTGCAAACGCCTGCCCCCCGCGAATCGCGGCGATCTGGTCGTCAGAGAGTCCGATGTACTCTTTGAAGTAGGTCTGTAGATTGGGATTTGCCTGAGCATGGGAAGCCACGCTCAAAAGTAGAGCCAGAAGTATCGCGAAAAAGATCCGACGGTGCATCGCTTGCCTCCGTTGGCGCAATGAAGAAAAAGTCTACCTCGATAGCGCAAGGGCGAACCATCGCCGGCGGTTACGGGAAGCCAGGCAGAGGACGTCGCCAGAAATTCACGAATCGCCGTTTTCCGGTTCACGCGCCGTGACCATTTTATCGTAGGCTTCGCGCCGCGTTAATCCACGCTCTTTGGCGGCGAGTTTGAGCGCTTCTTTGCGGTCCAGCTTGGCCTGGTGGATCAGTTCTTCGACGCGCTCGGCCAGGCTCTGCATCGAGTTGGCCGGAGTGCGGGCATCGGCGGGATCTTCGGGGCCAATGAGTAAAGTGATTTCGCCTTTGGCAGGACGTTCTTCGAGCGAGTCGTAGAGTTCGGCGAGCTTGCCGCGGCGAAATTCTTCGTGCAGCTTCGTGACTTCGCGGGCGATGCAAGCGGCGCGGTTGCCGAGAACTTCGCGGGCGTCGGCGACGCATTCGGCGATGCGGTGCGGCGCTTCGTAGAGGATGATGGTGCGATCTTCGATGCGCAGGCGCTCCAGTGCGCGGCGGCGTTCGCCGGAGCGCGCGGGAAGAAAGCCAACAAAAAGAAATTCCTCGTTGGGCAAACCGCTCGCGGCCAGCGCGGCGAGTAGCGCGGATGGGCCCGGCACGGGGATCACCGGAACATGATGGCGAAGGCAGAGCGTTACCAACCGGTGGCCTGGATCGGAGACGAGGGGCATGCCGGCGTCGCTCACCAGCGCGATTTTTGCGCCCTGTTCGAGAGAGATGAGCAGCTCGGGCGCGCGCGTCAGTTCGTTGTGTTCGTGATAACTGATGAGGGGTTTGCGGATCTCGTAGTGGTTCAGAAGTTTTTGCGTGTGGCGCGTGTCTTCGCAGGCGATCTGGTCGACTTCTTTGAGGATGCGCAGGGCGCGGAAGGTGATGTCTTCGAGATTGCCGATGGGGGTGCCGACCAGGTATAAGCAGCCCAGTGCGGATTCGGTCTTGAATGCTTCGGCTCCGCTCATGCATGTCAGTCTAGCATGCGGTGCGGCGACATTCGGGTTTGCCTGGAAAAGACGGGCAGGCGGCCGTCCGGCATGGATTTGCGGTGTCTGGCGCGTGCTATACTTTTTTGTTTGGAGAAAGAGCGGAGGGAGCGGCTGTGCCACTGTATGAATACAAGTGTCTGAAGTGCGGGCGCCACACGGAAAAAATCGAGGCCGTGGCGGGTCCGCATCTGAAGAAATGCCCGCATTGCGGGGGCAAAGTGGAATCGGTGATTACCGCGCCCGCGATCAAGTTCAAGGGCTCCGGGTGGTACGTCACGGATTACGCGGGAAAATCCACCGACGGCGGAAGCAAGGAGAGTAAACCTTCGTCCGAAAGCAAGGATAGCAGCGGCAAGGATACCGGCGGGAAAGATTCGAAAGAGGGGGCAAGCAAAGAGTCCGGGGACAAGGAATCCACGGCAAAAGAAGCGACTTCCAAAGAATCCAGCGCAAAAGAAAAAAAGCCAGCGAAGAAAAAATAGGCCCGACGAGGAGACGCATGGCTGATCCAGTACAACCCACGAACCCGATTCGCAAAGTGCGCAAAGCCGTCCTGCCAGCCGCGGGTCTTGGCACGCGCTTTTTGCCCGCAACGAAAGCCCAGCCGAAAGAGATGCTGACGGTGGTGGACAAGCCGCAGATTCAGTACGTCGTGGAAGAGTGCGTGGCCTCCGGCATCGAACACATCATCATCGTGACGGGCAAGGGAAAGAATTCGATCGAGGACCATTTCGACCACGCTCCGATGCTTGAGCGCTTCCTGGAGGAAAAAGGAAAGCACGATCAAGCCGCGATGGTTAGGCGAATCAGCGACATGGTGCAGGTGAGCTACACACGCCAGAAGGAGCCGCTTGGCCTTGGCCATGCAGTATTGGTGGCGAAAGATCTTGTGGGAGACGAGCCGTTCGCGGTTCTGCTGGGAGACGTCCTGATTCCGGGAAAAAATCCAGCAACCAAACAATTGATTGAGGTTTATGCGGCCACGGGCGTGGGTGCGATTGCTGTGGAAGAAGTGCCGAGGGAGAAAACGCATCTTTATGGCATCGTGGATGGCGAACCCGCGCCACTGCCGCCGTTTGGCGCCCGGCTATTGCGAATTCGCGACCTCGTGGAAAAACCGAAGCCGGAGAACGCGCCATCCAACCTTGCCATCACCGGCCGCTATGTTTTACCGCCTCAGATTTTCGATTGCCTGGAGCGCACCAAACCCGGGGCAGGGAATGAAATTCAGCTCACCGACGCGCTGCGCATTCTCGCCCACGAGCAGGGCCTCTGGGCCTATATCTACGAAGGAATTTCGTACGATGCGGGCGACAAACTCGGATTTTTGAAAGCGACCGTGGAGATTGCTCTGCAGAATAATGAACTGGGCGGACCGTTCCGCGAATATTTGAAAACTTTGAAACTTTGAATTCGTTGAGCGGGTGTTTGAAGATGACACGCATTTTAGGAATTGAATCTTCGTGCGATGAGACGGCGGCGGCAGTTGTTGCCGACGGACGTGAGATTTTGTCCAGCGTGGTGGCCTCGCAGATCGATATTCACAGAAAATACGGCGGCGTGGTCCCGGAACTGGCGTCGCGCGAGCATTTGCGGCAGATTGTGCCGGTTGTGCGCGAGGCTCTGGCGCAGGCCGGGATGAAGCTTGCCGATGTCGATGCCATTGGCGTGACGCAGGGGCCGGGGCTTGTTGGAGCGTTGCTCGTTGGGATCACGTATGGAAAGACTTTGGCTGCGGCGCTTGGGAAGCCGCTCGTGCCGGTGAATCATCTGGCGGGGCACGTCCATGCGGTTTTTCTCGAAGCGCATAAGGCCGGCCACGTAGCGAAATTACCCGCGGTCTGCTTGATCGTTTCTGGCGGCCATACGGTTTTGTACGAAGTGAAGGCCGGTGGTCCGGGCGAGCAAGCAGCGGGCGGAACGCTGCGTTACCGAAAAATCGGGCAGACGCGCGATGACGCCGCGGGCGAAGCCTACGACAAGGTCGCGAAGCTGCTTGGACTGGGCTATCCGGGCGGGCCGATTCTGGACCGCTTGGCGGCCTTTGCAAATGGCGCGGCGGCTCCTGTGAAATTTGGCCCGACGAAAACGCGCGGGAATCCCCTGGATTTCAGCTTTAGCGGGCTGAAGACGGCGGTCTTGTATCACGTTCGTGAGCATCTGGAATATGCAGCGGAGATCCGGACACGTGAAGAGGCTTTACAGCGCGGCGAACGAAAGTACGAGCAGCTGTTGCCGCTGTGTTCGCCGCAGACGCTGGCGCTGGTGCGCGAGTTTCAAAACGCAGTGGTGCGTGACTTGGTGGAGCGCACCATGCTGGCTGCGGAAGAATTGGCGGTCGGGAGCGTGCTGGTTTCGGGAGGCGTTGCCGCGAACAGCCAGTTGCGGGCCACTTTTGAAGAGCGCGGAAGGAGCAAGGGCGTCGAAGTGTTTTTCCCCAGCCGCGCGCTTTCGACGGATAACGCTGCGATGATCGCGGCGGCTGCGTTCGAGAAATTTCGCGCAGGAGTATTTGCTGACGCGTCGCTCAATGCGGATCCGAGTTTGGTGTTGGCGTGAGGTGCGAAGTAGTACAAAGGCCTTCCGAAATATTCAGAGATCTCGGAAGGCACAGTGGGCACACAGAGGACAATACGGCTCGCCTGTGTCCGATGTACATTCTGACTTCGCGACCTTGGCCTCCACATTCACGCAATTTGACGAATTTTCTTATCGTCTTTTGACCCAATAATGAATCGAATGGGTCGTCGAAGGCGCCACTCCAACCCGCCGATGACCAGGAGAAACTATGAAACGGACAGTTAGCGTGTGGATTGGCATGGTTGTGCTCGCCTCGGGGCTGCTCGCTTCTGCGGAATCCGCCGCAGCGCGCACTGCGGATGAGGCGATCGCTTCACGCACGGCGCAGGTCGATGGCGTCAGGCTGCACTATCTGACGGCCGGGCATGGGCCTGCCGTGCTGCTGCTCCACGGGTATACGCAGACGTCGCGGATGTGGCGGCCGGTCATGCCGTTGCTGGCAGAGAAATTCACCGTGATCGCGCCCGATCTTCCAGGGATTGGAGAGTCGGAGATTCCTAAGGCCGGCTTGGACATGAAGTCGGCTGCAACCAGCATTCACGGGCTCGTGAAATCACTTGGAATCGAAAAGGCACGCGTGGTTGGGCATGACATTGGGTTGATGGTGGCGTATGCGTATGCCGCGCAATTTCCAGCGGAGACGGAAAAACTCGTGGTCATGGATGCATTTTTGCCCGGCGTCGCCGGATGGGAGGACGTGTATAACAACCCGGCGATCTGGCATTTTCGCTTTAACGGGCCGACACCGGAGGCATTGGTGAAGGGCCGCGAGCGGACGTATTTTGAATTCTTCTGGAACGATTTTGCCGCCGATAAGACGAAGTCGCTGCCGGAAGCCGACCGAGCGGCCTATGCCGCCGCGTATGCGCGTCCCGGGCGTATGCATGCGGGCTGGGAGTACTTTGTTTCCTTCCAGCAGGCGGCCAAGGATTTCGCCGAACTTTCTAAAACGAAGTTGACGATGCCCGTACTCGCGATCGGCGGCGACAAAGCGAATGGGAAAGTCCTGGCCGAGCAAATGAAGCTCGTCGCCACCGACGCGACGATGGTCGTCCTGAAGGATTGCGGCCACTGGGTATTGGAAGAAAAGCCCAAAGAGACGACTGAGGCGCTGATGAAGTTTTTGTGAGCTTTGCCCTGGAATTGGCTCTGCGTCGCCCACGTTCCTAACACATCCGGTATCCCGAGTGTCAGCTGTCGGCTGTGAGCTGTCAGCCGTTATTTTTCTTCCTCTCCGCTTGCCGCAACGGCGGCATGTGGGTCTGTGATAAGATGCCGGTGCGTTAAGGACGCATCCGGTCCGCGGAAAGGGTAGAAGCCCACCTGCTCGAAATTCAGCTTTGCGAACCTTCTTTCGGCCCGATGTGCGGACGACGGGCGAGTTACTGAAAGGAGGTCGCTATGCCGACCCATTCCGAAGACGCGCCGCGTCCGCTTCCTGAACGTCCCAATCTCCGCCATCTGAAAGATCAAGCCAAGGACTTGCTGAAAGCCGGTGAGGCTGTATCGCTCACTGATGCCCAGTTCAAGATTGCTCGTTTGTATGGATTTGCAAGCTGGCCGAAATTGAAAGCGCATGTGGACTCGCTGGAAGAAACTGGACAGCTCAAGTTAGCGATCGATGCCAACGACTTCGAGCGCGTGAAGAGCCTCATGACGCGCAATCCTGAGCTCCATCGGGCTCCCCTTGGCTATAACAAAAATGGGCCGCTCACGTGGGTCGCCGAGTGCCGTATACCGTGGGAAGCGCCCAGCCCAACCAGATTGGCGATGGCCGAATGGATGATCGAAAATGGCTCGGACATTCATCAGGGCGGCGATGGGCCGCTCATGCGAGCCGCGCTCTTCGGAATTCGCATCCCGATGATGGAACTGCTCGTAGCTCATGGTGCGGACGTGAACGCGGAGTGGAACGGTTATTTCCCCATCATTTTCGCACCGTGCGAAACCGTTCAGCCTGAAGCCATCCAGTGGCTCCTGCAACACGGAGCCAATCCAAACTGCGCGCGAGCGGATCGCAAATATCCCGGCACCGCGCTGGATTATGTCATCGGCACGTACGGCCGCTCGCCGCAGCTCGGCGAGTGCATGGATCTTCTTGTCGAAGCCGGCGGCGTCACAAAGTACGACGTCCCTCCAGTACTCGACTTGCTTCGCGGCCGGCTGGATCTACTCGAGAAGCATCTCGATGCGGACCGCACGCTGGTGCATCAGCGATTCCCTGAACTGGATTTTGGCAGCACCGGCGCGCGCCTCCTCAAACTTCAGGGAGCGACGCTTTTGCACGTCGCCGCGGAATACGGCAACGTGGAAGCCGCGAAGCTGCTCCTCGAGCGTGGCGCCGACGTCAATGCGCGCGCGACCGTGGACGAATCTGCCGTAGGCGGTCAGACCGCCATCTTCCACGCGGTAACGCAGTTCTATGATGCTGGACTGCCGATGACCCAGTTCTTAGTGGAACGCGGTGCAGACTTGTCGGTCCGCGTGAAACTTCCCGGGCACTACGAGCATCCCGGGGAAGTAGTGGAATGTACGCCCCTGGGCTACGCGATGCGGTTCCCAGGGGATGACCACAAAAATGAGCACAAGACCGAAGCGTTTTTGCGAGAACGCGGCGCGAAAGAATAGCTCTGTCTTGCGAAGATCGGGCGCGGTTTGCTTAGAGCTCCCTGGGGCCTATTTCTACGCTGGATTTTCAGATACGATTTTTCCAATATCCTGGACGCCGGTGCCCGTGGGCGATAGCGACGACTTGTATGGACAAAGCAAGCTCTCGATAAAAAACCACAAAGGGAAATCGTCGCAGAACGAACTTGCGAGCGCTGAGATTGCTTTGTGGCCAGCGTTGGGGCGCTTGGACGATGCTTTCGAGCGCCTCATCAATTTCTGCCGCGAATCTTACAGCGGCGGGTTCGCTGCGTTCCAGATACCAGTCAAAGGCAGCCTCTAGTTCGAAACCAGCAGCCTCGTGAAACTCTATCTTCTTACTCACCATTAGAAAGTTTGGAGGAGAGGCGCGCGCGGATGTCTTCCCAAGGGACAGTCTTTGCCCGTCCCGAATCGAGATCGGAGACTCGCTGGGCGATCTCATTCTCCCAGGCGATGGATGCACCTTCGTCCACGGTTGCGTCGAGGCTGTCAATCAAGGAGCAAGCCAGATCGGCGCGTTCCTCAACGGACAGACTCAGCGCCTTTTGCAACAAAGTGGAAGCCTGCTCGGTCATAAGACAATTATACATCCAGGTTTGCCAACCAATCGACGATTTACGCCAGAAATGGGGGAGCGCGGTGCCGAGGAGTGAGCAAGATAGGCGGCTACTGCCGATAAGGTTCGAGTCGCATATCAGCGGCGAAATTTTGAAGTGCGAAGGCGTCTGCTGTCGAATTTTGTGGTAACGCAGCGCGACGGCTCTCCGCGTCGCGCGCGGCTTGTTCGGTCGTCCAAGTCCGCACAAACACAGCGTCACGAACGTAGCGCAACCCCTGAAGAGTCGCATCCGACCCGCCACCGTAAATATCGATTTGCTTCAGAAAGAAGCTGGCGAGCGGTTTGGGAATCTCGAAGGTGTCCGGAACATCGCGACGCGTGTATTCGTAGATCGTCTTCTGGCGCCACGGATCGAATTTCTTCGTGTCAAACGAGTCCGTTTCCTCGAGGAAAATCTGCGAAGTGGGAACAACGACCCGGATCAGCGGCCCGCTTGCAGGCTTGAGGACCCAGACCGCCACCGTGTGATTCTCGGCCGGCCAGAAGAGGCCCACACTTTTGACACCCGCACGCTCCACAAGAAACGCATAAAGCGCGGAAAGTTCATCGCATTCGGCGGTCGCCGTCGGTTGCGAGAACGACGGACGGCGAACCTCTTTCCATTGACTCCAGATCCTGTCGGAATTCGGCGGCTGATCGGTGACGCTCCAGTGCATGTTCCAGAAGCCCGCGTCGCGCGTCGCTTCGTAGAGAAGACGCACGATCACGAAGTCGGAATAACGGACACTATCCTGCGAGAGATGATGCGCCGCGAGAAACGTTTGAAACGCTAAACGCATTCCGGAAGAGCTCTCGAGTGCCCTGGCTTTCTGCTGCACGGCGCCGACCAACTGAGCGAGCGGCATACCTTCCCCCGAAGCGCTGGCCTGCGCAGGCGCTTGTGGATTCGCATAAAGTCGGCAGCAAATCAATAGCAATGCAATTACGGCGAGTCGAAGCGGGTGCAGCAGAGGTTTCATAGGACGCGGCAGTCCTTATTCTACTCCCTGCTCACGGAGAAACGCGTTCGTCACGGCCTCAGAGCGCGTGCTGTATACTTCTGGCGCGATGAGTGATTCCACGAGCCGCGATTTGCAATTTCGCATCGCCAGCGATCAGGCGCTGATGGTTTATTTCGATGCTCCAACAACAAAAGGCGCTGCCGAGACTCTGCCGCCCCAAATTGCAATGGAAAGTCACGAGCAGGTCCGCAGACTTTTGCGCCTCCTCGAGTTGGATCCCATTCAGGGCGTGAGGAATCTGCATCCTGCGTACTCCTCGATTTTGATCCAATTTGACGGCCTGAAGTTGCAGCACGAAGTTCTGCAACAGACTCTTCGCGGCTACGCTGCCCGCATGCAGAGTGTGGCGCTGCCCAGCCCGCGCCAGGTGGAGGTTCCGGTGTGTTACGGCGGCGAACACGGGCCGGATTTGAAAGCCGTGGCTCAGTTGCATAGCCTTACCGAGGCTCAAGCCATCGAGCTCCACTCCTCGGCCACCTACATTGTTTATTTCCTGGGCTTCGCCCCCGGCTTTGCCTATCTCGGCGATGTGGCCGAACAGCTGGCGACGCCAAGATTGCCGTCACCGCGCAAGAGCGTCCCAGCGGGGAGTGTCGGAATTGCAGGAAGACAGACCGGTGTCTATCCCATCGCCACTCCCGGCGGATGGAGATTGCTCGGCCGCACGCCCGTGAAAATGTTCCAGCCCGATCGAGCGCAAATGAGTTTGCTCGCCATCGGCGATCGTGTGCGCTTCGTACCAATTTCCCAGCAGCAATTCGCGAAGTTAGCCGCGGAGAGAGCATGAGTCTGATCGAGGTGCGCGCTCCAGGATTGCTGACCACGGTTCAGGATTTGGGCCGCGCAGGATTTGGCACGATGGGCATCTCGCCTTCCGGCGCAGCCGATCCCATCGCGCTTCGCATTGGTAATCGATTAGCGGGAAACGCCGATGGCGCGGCCGCCCTCGAGATGACGCTGGCTGGCGGCGCATTTTTGTTTCCCGAACGCTCAGTAGTGGCGCTCGCAGGTTCCGATTTTGGCGCCACGATAGATGACGTAGCTGTGGAGATGTGGACCGCCTTTGAAATCCGTGCAGGCCAAACACTCAAAATGGGGGCGACACGAAGCGGGGCGCGATGTTATCTGTGCGTGCGCGGCGGAATGGACGTGAAGCTATTCCTAGGCAGTGCCTCGACGCATCTGTTGAGCGGGCTCGGAGGATACGATGGCAGGGCCTTGCGCAAGGGGGATGTCCTGAAAATTGGCATCGCAGGCGGCACGTTTCGCACGTTTCGAAAAAAAAGAGTTGCCGGCTGGGCGCTGAAGCAGCTTGCGCCGCGAAAAGTCTTGCGCGTCACGGATGGCCCACAAAGCGATTGGTTCGCTGCCGAAGCTCAGAAAAAATTCTATGCCACGACCTACCGCTTGACCGAGGAGTCGAACCGCATGGGCTTGCGCCTGGAAGGCGCCGCAATTGCCCTGGCCGCGGGCGGTGAGATGATTTCAGAAGGGGTCTCTCTGGGAGCCATCCAGATCACCTCGGGCGGGCTGCCCATTATTCTGTTCGTCGAGCAACAAACCACCGGCGGCTATCCCAAAATCGCGAATGTAATCTCCGCGGATCTGGGCAGCCTCGGCCAATTGCGGCCGCGCGACGAAATTCGTTTCGAAAAAGTAGAAATGGAAACGGCGCGCGCGCTATTGGTCGAGCAAGAAAAATTGCTGGCGTCGAAGGAGCTGATCGTCGAATGAGGCGCATAGACTTGAATTGCGATATGGGCGAAATACCTGAAGCCATTGCCGATGGCACTCAAGAAGAGTTACTGCGCTCGATTACCTCAGCCAACGTTGCGTGCGGCGGCCACGCCGGCGATGAAGAGACCATGCGCACCACTATTCAACAAGCCATCCGCCACGGCGTAGCCATCGGAGCGCATCCCGGCTACCCGGATCGCGAGAATTTCGGACGGCTGGAACTGAAAATGTCTGCGAAAGATGTCGCTGCCTCCGTCTTTGAGCAGGTACGCGCTCTCGCGCAGATTGCGGAAACTTGCGAAGCGCCGGTGGTCCACGTCAAGCCGCACGGCGCTCTCTATAACCAGGCTGTGCATAACCGCGAGCTGGCCCAGGCCATTGCCGATGGCGTCGCCCGTTGGCGCCGGGACGTCGTCCTCGTTGGCCTCGCCGGCTCCCTCATGCTCGATGTCTTTCGCCAAGCGGGATTCGCCGTGGCCGCCGAAGCCTTCGCCGATCGCCGTTACGAGCCCGATGGCACTCTCCGCTCGCGAAAATTGGAAGATGCCCTCATTCGCGACCCTGAAATGGCCGCGCGCCAGGCTTTAGGAATGGTGGAACGCGGTCTCGTCACCGCGAGCGATGGCAGCCAAGTCGCGCTCTCCCCGCAGACCATCTGCATTCACGGCGACACTCCCGGCGCCACAAAAATTGCCGCCGAAGTGTCGCGCGCTTTGCGCGGAGCCGGAATCACCCTCGCTGGAATGCTTGAGAAATAGAAAATCGGCCGAAGAAGAAGAAAGTGGAACAGCCACGCCTAAACGCAGAACCTTGCCGAGAGTTAGCACGCCACTTCGATTGCCAATAAGGCGTCAGGGCCGGTGGCAATTGTTGCCGTTCAAATTACAAACTTCGAGCTTGCCCGCATTGTCCTGCACTACTCGCGACTGCAATTTCAGCGTCGGCACCTTAGCGCTCCTGTACGACCGTGCCACATCCCCGAGCGCCGGCGCGGATTCTCCTTGCGCCGCTTTCTCGGCCATGGCAAGTTGTTGTTGCCCGAGCGCAAGCGCTTCTTCGTAAGTCATATAAGTGGAAGGTACGAACGGCCCGTCGTTTCGCCAGGACTGAACGGAATATGTTCGCGGGTCCTCATAGGTAACCGCTCGGCCGGCATTGCCGAAATTGCTCGATCCCCAGGCGCTGCCGCTTCCCCAGCCGCCCACATTGTTCCCATACCCTGCATTGTTGCCTCCGCCCGCTGTGGAAGGCATGTGAGGATGCTGAGCCTGCGCCGAAACTGCGAATAGCAAGAGAGCGGCGAGCAATAGGCTGGATTTCATAACCGTCTCCTAAGCCTGCCTCCAAACATCCAAACAGGAGGAGCCTTGAGAATCCTTGAAGGAATAGCGGGGGGACTCTGCTAACGCCCTGATTATACGACGATTTTTTCAAACGGGAAGTTACATTTCTTTGCCGCTAAAGCCGCGGCACTCACTGAGAAACCGGCAGAGCTACGCGAAAGAGTTGGAAAAGAAAAAGGCGGGCAAGATACTAAGCCCGCCGCTGGGTTGAACGCTAACTCCACTGGGGCGCAGCGTGCTGCGCCCCTACAAACGCAAAAAATCTACTCGAATTTCTCGGTCATCACGGGGAATTGCAGCTTCGCCTTCGCCAGCGACTTCACGACGATGGCTTCGGCGCTCTCCGAGGTCGTGTTGCGTGCCGTGGCCATTTCACTGACCAGCAGGTACTTCGCGCGTTCCAACATTTTCTTTTCGCGGAAGGAGAGGGGCTTGCTGCGGCTGAGGGAAACCAGACTCTTGAGGACGACGGCGACTTCGAGGAGGGACCCGGTGCGCATGCGCTCCGAATTTTCCTTGAAGCGGTGTTTCCAGTCGTGGTGGGAATTGAGCTTGCCTTTTTCAAGGAAGCCAAGCACTTTGCTGGATTCCGTGGAACGAATCACGGAACGAAGGCCAACGGTTTCTGCGTTTGATTGTGGCACCATCACTCGCAACCCGCTGGAAACAATACGAATCATGAAATACCGTTCGGTCCTACCATTCAAGACACCGTAACTAATCTGTTCTACAAGTCCGACGCCGTGGTTCGGATAAACGACCTTGTCACCGATTTTGTAGTCCATGGATCGAGATGCCCCCTGAGATGCTTATAAAGTTTAAATGTATGTGTTGCAAGAGTCAAGATATATCCAGTGGAATCATGGAGTTAGGGAAATTTAGATGCGCATTTGGCAGTCGAATTGCTCTGCGCAGTTTGCGATATGTAAAATTTGCTTTTGGAGGCATCGAATCCCGTCCCGCGGCCCCTTGCTCACCCTGAAACGCCTGTTTCTCTCACCCCATTCCGTTTCCGCCTCCCCCAGCTCCTCACTGCCGCTCAGCTCTACGGTAGAATATCCAAATGCTTCTATTAGCGCTCGACACTTGCGATTCGAAGGGAAGCATCGCCCTCCTGCGCGCTGACGTGGTCCTGGCCTCCGCGAATCACGACACCGATGAGGATTACTCAACCTGGCTTCTTCCCGCCGTTGCGCGCGTCCTGCAAGCAGCTGGAGCTATTCTGCCCGATGTGGACGCCTTCGGCGTTGCCTCGGGTCCGGGCTCGTTCACTGGAGTCCGCATCAGTTTGACCACTGTCAAAGCGTGGATCGAAGTCTATGGCAAGCCCGCCGCCGCGATTTCTCGCCTGCGAGCGATCGCCGCGGCTGGCTACGAAGGCCGCAGGTTTGTGGCTGCCTTTGCAAACGCCCGGCGCGGGCAAGTCTTTGGAGCGGTATACCGCTCTGAAGAATCCAGCTTGGAAAGGGTCGGAGAAGAAATGGTCATAGCTCCCGGCGAGTTCATCCGGCTCGCTGTGGAAGAGGCCCGCGGCGAACCGATCTCCTGGGCCACGCCTGACATCGGCGGCCTCCTCGAGACGCCAGAATGGCGCGAGCGACAAAAATTGGGTGACGAATCAAGGATTGTCTCCGCCTTTTTGGCTGGCACCATCGCCCGGCTCGCCGAGGTTGAGCTGGCCGCCGGCCGCGCGGTAGGCGTTCTGGAATTAGATGCCAAGTACGTTCGCCGGTCTGATGCGGAGGCCTCTTGGCAGGACCGGCCCGGCCATGGAAGTTGAGAGCGGCGGCGGGCGCACAATGGCCACCGTACGATCGTTTCATTCGCAAGATGCCGACGCAGTGATGGCCATTTCCGCCCAATCTCCAGAAGCCGCAAACTGGTCCAAAGAGAGCTACCTCAGATTCGCTGGCGAAGCCGGCTCGCTGGCGCTGGTGCTCGAAGCGGATGGCGAACCAAGAGGACTCTTAGTCGGCCGAATCGTCGCCGACCAAGCCGAGCTTCTGAATTTGGCCGTAAGCCGTAATCATAGACGCGAAGGCGCGGGAACAGCTCTCCTCGCGCAAGCCCTCCAGCAGTGGCATTCGCAAGGCGCAAAAAGCGTCTATCTCGAAGTCCGTGAATCAAATACGGACGCCTTAGCGTTCTACGAGAAGCACGGGTTCGCCAAAATAGGCCGCCGCCCGGGCTATTATCGCGTACCGGACGAAGCTGCCCTGACCCTGGTTAAGAAATTCACAGCCTCGATGGGATAGAACCAAATTCCTAATAGTTCCCCCTTGACGCCGCCATCCCGAGTGCTATCGTTGCGTTCATGTAGTGTTCACAATTCAATTCGCGCAGTGTCAGGAGGAACGCATGGCAACCGCTCAGCGGGCACCTCGGGACATACTCCTCGATACAGACGCCGAGTATCAGCGTCTGGCCGAGCAGCACTCGAAATACGAAGCAGAACTGCAACGCATCTCCACCTCTACTTTCCTCAGTTCCGAAGACCTCCTCGAAGAAATCAAGCTCAAGAAGATGAAGCTCCACTGTAAAGATGAGATGGAGCGGATTGCCCTCCGTATCAAACGTTCGCGGGCGCATTACTCGCAATAAGCCCGCTCTCCCGAAAATTCTGTCGTAGAATGGCCCTGCTCGCTCGCCGCGCTTACAGCGCACGGGGCGCGGATGAGGTATATTCTCTCTAGTATGGTCAAAGAGGGCTATTACTTCGGGCTGCCGCTTCTGCTCCTGGGAGCCGGTGCGTACTTTGCGCATTGGATCGTCGTCGCCATTGTCCTGGTTTGCCTCGCGCTCTTTGTCTTTTCCTTTTTCCGCGACCCTGAGCGCGTGATTCCCTCCGAACCGGGCGCCATCGTCTCTCCCGGAGACGGGCGCGTGGTGGTCGTAACGGATGAGGAAGACTCTGGCCGTCCGGGCAAGCGGATTAGCATTTTTCTGGCAGTATGGAACGTGCATGTCAATCGAGCACCGGCGGCGGGGGTTATCACAAATATGGAATACCGTCCCGGAAAATTTCTTGCGGCCATGCGCGAGCGGGCTTCGATGGAGAACGAGCAGAACGTGTTCACGCTTTCGACCGATGCCGGAGAAATGGTCTTCAAGCAAATCGCGGGACTGATTGCCCGGCGGGTGGTGAGTTGGAAAAAAGCCGGCGAACGCGTCGCTCGAGGCGAAAGAATCGGTCTGGTGCGTTTCGGTTCCCGAGTCGATGTCTGGGTTCCCAAAGATGCGGAGATACTTGTGCGTGTCGGTGAGAACGTGAAGGGCGGCTCGAGCGTGCTCGCGCGCTGGACGCCAAAAACATCCTCCTCGCATTTGGGCCACGAGCAAACTTCCGATGCCGAATCCAACGTGTCGGTTGTGGGGAAACACAACTAAGCCATGGGTCCCGTCGAACAGCACGAGATGCCGTTTGTAGGCCGGCGGATTCGCAACCCTCGATTTAGGCGCGGGATTTTCCTGCTCCCGAGTCTATTTACCGGCGCGAACCTGCTTTGCGGCTACTACGCCGTTGTGGCTTCCATCGCCGGCGGTTGGGAAGACTTCGACCATGCCGCCAGAGCCATCGGCTTGGCCATTCTCTTTGATTCGCTCGACGGCCGCGTTGCCCGCATGACGGGCACGAACACCGAATTTGGCGTGCAATTCGATTCCCTCGCCGACGTCGTCAGTTTCGGCATTGCTCCGGCGGTGATGGCGTATTCCTGGGGCGTGCGCAGTCTGCCGGACCAGGGTTCCCAACGGTTCGAACTAATCGGCCAGTTGGGCTGGGTTTTTTGTCTGGCATTTCTCATCTGCTGCGCCTGGCGCTTGGCGCGCTTCAATGTGCAGGGCATGGCGCCAGGAGGATCGAAGAATTTTGTGGGCATGCCCACACCGGCGGCCGCCGGCGTCATCGCCGCCCTTGTCCACGGATTCAAATTCCCGTTGCATGATTGGCGCTGGTCCGTCGCGTGGTTTGCGCTCGCGGGCATCCTGGGCGCGCTCATGACCAGCACGATTCGCTACTACAGTTTCAAGGATATTCCCTGGACGCGAAAGCAGCCGTCGCTCACCGTCGTCGCGGTTGTCCTACTAGTGGGCATTGTCTGGAGATTTTCGGAATACGCTCTGGTGATCTTTGCCTGCACGTACGCCGCGGCGGGCGTAGTCTTGCACATCGTGCGCTTTTTCCGCCATCGCCTGGTCTCCCGGACCGTGTGATTCATGCCATCGCTTGAACGGGGCTCCAACCGAATTGTCATTGCGGGTGCTTCCTCTCTCCTTGGAGCGGAGCTGCGTTCCTTACTTGAAGAAAGCCGCTTTGCCGGCGCGGAGTTTCGCCTGGTGGATGAAGAAATTGCTGCGGGCACCTTGACCGAGGCGGGCGGCGAGCCTGCCGTAATCCAGCCAGTCGAGGAAGGCACCTTCGACCGCGCAGGAAAAATCTTCTTCACCGGCTCGGCGGAATTCACTCACGCCAATCTTGCCGCCGCGCGCGCTGCCAAGGCCAGGATTATTGATCTCTCGGGAGCCACTTCTGCGGATGAAGGCACGGTGAGTTGGTTTCCGAAACTGGACGCCCTGCTGGCGCGCAAGTTTCCGGACGATGCCAGCGTTTATGCAATTCCCTCCGCTGCGGCGACCGCGGCCGCATCGCTGGCTCTTGGTCTCTCCAAAATAGGAGTCTCGCGGCTGGCCGTGCTTTGCTTCCAGTCCGTTTCCGAAGCCGGACGTCAAGGCATCGAAGAATTGGAGAGCCAGACGGGGCAGCTTTTGTCCTTTCAAGGGATGGGGCAGCCTGTGTTCGACACCCAAGTGGCATTCAATCTCCTTGACCGGTTTGGCCCTGCCAGCAAACACAAACTCACCGCCGTTCGGGAACGATTGCGCGCGGAAACGAAAGCCTGCATCGCCACGAAATCGGTGATGCCGGCATTGCAGCTGATCCACGCTCCGGTATTTTATGGCACAGCCTTTTCGGCGTGTGCCGACCTCGCGCCGGGAACCAATGTCGAGCAGGTGGTCGCCGCCTGCGAAGACGCTGGATTCGTGATTCCAACCGATGGCGAAGCCGGTCCGAGCAACGTCAGTGTGGCCGGAGAAAAAGTGGCGCACCTGGCCAAGCCGGAAGAGGATCCGGCGCGGCCTGGCGCCTGGTGGTTCTGGGGCGCTGCGGATAATATCCGATGGCCCGCCGCGAATGCCGTGAAGCTCGCGGAGATGCTTCCATGAACGGAGCGCGTGTATTCACTCTCGCAATGGCCGTCGTGCTGCTGACTTCCAGTTGCGGCTATCACGTCGCTGGTCATAGCTCGTCGATACCCAAAAGCATTCACATCATCGCCGTTCCTGCGTTGGAGAACAAAACCACTAGCTACCGCCTCGAGCAAAAGCTGACAGCCGCCACGATCCACGAATTTTTGGCGACGACTACGTACCGGGTGGTGTCTAATCCGGACGAGGGCGATGCGGTGTTGCGCGGCAAGGTCCTGAGCCTCGAGGCGGTGCCGCTGCTCTTTGACACAACAACAGGCCGCGCGACGACCATGCTCGTCACCGTCAAGTGCGAAGTCACCTTCATGGAACGGGCCGCGCAAAAGGTCCTCTACCACTCCACCAACTTTATTTTTCGCAATCAGTACGAAGTTTCGGCGGACACCTCCGATCCGGCTGCCTTGAAAAACTTTTTTGAAGAGCAGGATCCGGCGCTCGACCGTCTCGCCCACGATTTCGCCGTCCGCCTGGTTGCCGCCATTACCGAGAACTACTAGGAGACAGGAACTAACCGAGATGCCGCCGATTCCCACGCAAGAATTGCTGTCACGGCTGGAACGCGGGACGCCGGTTCCGGCGTTGCTTCTTTACGGAGAAGAACCGTACCTGCGCGACGAATGCCGCAAGCGGCTGATCGAAAAGTTCGTGCCGGAGGCGGCGCGGACGTGGGCCGTTTCCCGCTACTCGGCCGGCCGCGGCGAAATTGAGGCGGCGCTCGAGCAGGCGCAAACGATGGCCATGCTTTCGCCGCAGCAAGTCGTTTTCCTCGAAGACGCGGAAGCGATCGAAAAGCTCGGAGAGAAAAATCGGGACGCAGCCGTCGAGCAACTTGAAGCGTACCTGAAGAATCCCGCGCCGTTCACGGTCTTTGTCGTGGAAGCAACGAAGCTGGACCAGCGCATGAAGTGGGGGAAAGTCCTGTTCGAGAAAACGCTTGTGGTGGCCTGCGGACTTGGAGAAAAACAGGGAGAACGCGAAGCAGCTGCCGTGCCGTTTGCGAAGATGATCGCGAAAGAAGAAGGCGTCGAGTTTGAAAAGGGCGCCGCCGAGGATCTCGTCGAGTACGTTGCCGCCGATTTGATGCGCCTGAAGACCGAGATCGCAAAACTTACAACATACGTTGCCGAAAAAAAGCTCATCACCAGAAAAGATGTCAGCGCCATGGTGATTTCGGACAAGAAAACAACAGTGTGGGAACTGGCCGACATATTGGCGGCAAGAAAATCCGCGAAGGCCCTCGAGTTTCTCGACCGGTTGTTGCGCGACGGCGAGGAGCCGTTGTCCATGGTCGGAGCGTTGGCTTGGATGTTCCGCAAATTGATCGAGGCCAGCGAAGTAAAGGGCGCAGTTAACGGATGGCAAGCCGCGCGCGCGCTTGGCATGAACCCGCAACAAGCGGAACTAGCGCTGCAAGCATCCCGCAAAATTCCCAAGGCCCAGTTGCTCGCGGGCCTTCGCGCTCTTCAAAAGGCCGATGACCGCCTGAAGGGCGGCGCGCAAGATCAGCGGGCGGTCATGGAATTCCTCGTTTCCGAGTTATCTACCGGCGCAGTAAAGGCCGCCGCAAGCTAGTCTTCGCACAAGTCTTCGCTCGAGTCTTCGTGTCCTCTGTGCCCTCTGCGAACTCTGTGTGAAATCCTTATTCTTAGGTTTTTGAAAGAAAAAGGGCGGCCGATCAACCGGCCGCCCTTTTTGTTAGTTACAGCGAAGAATTTTAGTGTCCGCCGTCGTGAGCGCCGTCGTGTCCGAAGTCAAACAGATCGAACAGGTCGCCGATCGCGGGGCTGTTCTTCGGCACGTACGGGTTATCCCAATCGCTCTTCGGGTTGGGGAAGTTGTCGCGGCTGCGGGCCGTCAGTGGTTTCAGGTCCCAATTGCGCTCGATGAACTTCAGGACCGAGACGTGGTCTGCATACGTATGGCTGACGTGGCCGCCGCGCGTGAACGGTGAAACCGCAATGAGTGGAATGCGCGGGCCGTCGCCGAAGAAGTCGAGCGGCTGGATGTAGCCGGAGTCATAGAAACCGCCGCCTTCATCCATGGTGATGAACAAAACGGTGGAGGCAAACAGTTCCTTGTTGGCGGTGAGATGATCCATGATTTTCTTGACCATGCCCTCAAACAGATCTTCTTTGGAAGATGCAGGATGGCCATCGAGCAAGCCGTCAGGCTTCACGAAAGAGACGGCCGGCAGACTGCCATCGTCGACAGCGGCGAAGAAATCCGTCGCATCCTTGATGTGCGCGGCACGCTGCGCCGGGTTACCCATGATCGCATTGGTGTAGGACTCGAAGTTGCAAATGTTGCAGTAGGCCGCACCAATCAAGATGGTCGGATCGGTGGTAGTCCCGCCGGCTTCCTTGATCTTCGTGAGCTCCACGGCCGCGTTGTACGCTCCTCCGTAGTAGGCCCAGGAAATGCCCTTTTCATTCAGCGCTTCGCCGATAGTCCGGACGTTGCTCGGCGGAATCGATCCGCCACCTGCAATGCCCTTGGTGTCCACCGTGCCGTCAGGCAAGAAGCCAGGGTTGTTGTTATTGACCATATAGTAGTGGCTCTTCTCGCAGTTCGGATTCGGATGATAAGGCAGCGTGGCGAGATAGTCGCGAATCTGATCAACACCGGGCTGAGAGGAGTCCGCACACTCGGTGAAGTTGCCGTCGAAATTGATGTCCACCGTGTACTGGTTATTCGAGCCGGGAAGAGGATTGGGATTGGCGATATGGGACGGCGGAGTGGTCGGGTTGCCTTGGCCGTCGGACCAGAAGACGGAGTCGCCACTGCCCAGCAGGACGTGGTTTTGGCCTGTGCCGCCCATGGTCGCTTGATGGTAATTGTCGCTCATGGAGTATTGATCGGCGAGGCTCTTGAGAATCGGGACGTCTCCGGCCTGCATGTTATAGAAGGCCATGGAATTGCCGCCGCCATTGTCGTCAACTTGGTTGGCAACGGGGAAGCTGTTGGGATCAGGTTCGCTGGTATAGCTGGTGATGACGAAGGGATACAGGTCGTTCAAGCAACCTGAAGGATTTTCCCGGGTGGCATTGCGGATATTGCAATCCGACTGTTGCCACATCTCGTAGAGCCGGTGCGTGGTGTCGCCCGTGTAAGAATCGTAGGGGAGATTGGCTCCCTTCAGCGGGAACGGCCCGTTCGGCAGATTATTGTAGTTCAGTATGCGCGTATCGAAATCGGGAGTGCACGTCGGCGACGGGGTGCAGAATTCAGCTGTTTGTGCGGCCCCAGACGCGCCGGTGGTCAGCAAAACAAGATCAGTGGTTTCCAACGACGGCTCGATGGCTCCGAGGTCAGGAAGGAAGGCAGCGGGAAATGGAGGCGGTTCGCCTGTAGCGGGGCTTGGCGAGAAATTCAGACTTGGCTCGGGAAGGATGGAATAGGGAGCCTTTTCGTGGCTATCGAGGCTGGAGTAGTACGACGTCTTGAAAGGTGCGACGGCCTGGAATTGAGCTGCTTTCGAGAAGTGCGGGCCGGGCGTGCCGTCGGCTTTGATGATTCCCTCGGACAGCAAATTCTTAACAGATTCACCGTTCTTGGGGACGTACGTTGCAAACAGATGATCGAAAGTGCGATTTTCGCCGATGAGGACGATGACGTGCTTGATGGGGCTGTCCGTGTGCACTCCGTCGTGATCATGATCGTGTGCCTGGAGCGAACCGGCAAGCGGCCCTCCCAGGCTGAACTGAACAACAGTTACCGCAAATAATGTGGCTCGAAACGCATGGAAGCATTTCGAGACCGTTTTCTTCAATGGCATGCATTCTCCTCTTTCGATTGATCGTGGTGAGCGCCCGAATGGGCTTGGAAAGCCTGAACTCCGGGTATTACAGCGAGGTTGCATCGTGGTGAGGAAACCGTGAATTGAGCGACAATACTGGGAGTTCCGGGACTCGCGTCAGATGGAAAACAAGAAGGGCGGACCGAGGTCCGCCCTTAAAGAGAAATCAATGTAATAACCTGCTGCCTAGGCTTTTGCGGCTTTGGCGGTGAGGCCGTTGTAGGCCAACGTGAGACGCGACTTGTAACGGTTGCCGGTGTTCTCGTGCAGCACGCCCTTGGTGATGGCCTGGTCGATCGCGGACATCGTGGGGTGAAGCAAATTGCCCGCGGCGGTAGCGTCAGCGGCGGTGATTGCGGTGCGGAGGCGGCGCATCAATGTGCGGACGCGTGTGCGGTTAGCGCGATTGACATCGGCGCGTTGACGAGATTGCGCCGCACGCTTTAATACCGACTTTTTCTTCTTCTTGATTTTGGTAGCCTGTCCTTGGGCCATCTACTGCTCCTTTTGGGTGTCGCTCAAACATTTAACGTTAAACGAGGGATGAGGCTTTGTCAAACGGGTGGGAAGAGTGGAGGCGAGTAGGGAACAGTGAGTCGTGAGTAGCGGGAAGGGCTTTGGGCTGATGTGGCGATGGAACGACATAAAGAAGTAAGGAAGTAAAGAAGTAAGGGAGGTAGCGATGCAAGGAATGGGGAGAAGGGAAGTTCGGAGAGGAGGCAGGCGCCACCCCCCGGGTATACAGAGAGTTGTGAAGTAAACCGATGAAGGGATTGGAGTTGCGGGCGTTCGTGTGTGGGCCCAGATCCATGGGAAGGCGAAGTAACGACGTAATGAGGCAAAGACAAGGCGGCGGAAGGAGGAAACAGCAGGTTCCTCGCTGCGCTCGGAAGGACAAATTGGGGGAGGGGTGACGAGTTGGGGGAGGGGTGACGAGTTGCTAAATCTTGGGGCTGCGAGGAGGGGGCTCTCCCCCAGTTTTTTGTAAGTGTTGCTGATAAAGGAGTTAAAGTGGCGTGGAATGAACACTTGCAGAAGTGTTGATTCTGAATGGGTTGGGAGAGCGCGGATTTTGCAAAGTGGTAACGCGGGAGGGACGGGAGACATGGGAAACGCTGGAAGGGCTAGGCGAGTAGGGGTGGGCGCAAGACCCCGACCGGGCCGGGATAAACGCCGGAGGCAGAGGTCGCCGGGAAGGGGAAGAGGGGGTTGGGTGAGGTTGGCGACGATCATGCGGAACTATAGCACGATAGTTACCGAATGTCAATAGCTTTCTGGATTACTGAGTTGGTATTCGAATGAGGCTGGCGGAAGTTGAAGGAATTTAAGGAGTTGGGCGGGAGCTAACTCATTTGCTACGGCTGTGGGAACATGTGGAAGAGTCAAAGGCCCCACACGTAAAACCGACGTGTGGGGCACCCCCGTCTGGCGCGTCGGCCTTTTTTGCGTTGAATCGCGACGCCAAGTCACGGTTTTGCTAAGATACCCCGCACTGAGCCGCCTCCTTTGCAAAAGCTGGGCAAATACGAGATTCTCGCGGAACTCGGCCATGGCGCTATGGGCGTCGTCTACAAGGCCCGTGACCCGCTGATCGGCCGCCTAGTCGCTCTCAAAACAATCAACAGCGCACTCGTCGATCGCCCCGACCTCCTCGAGCGCTTTTACCAGGAAGCCCAATCAGCCGGAAAATTACAGCATCCCAACATCGTCACCATCTTCGAACTCGGCAAGGCCGAGGAGACTCCCTACATTGCGATGGAGTACCTCGATGGCGAGAGCTTGGAGAAGGCCATCGCCCATCAAAAGGATATGCCTCTCGCCCTCAAAGTTGGCCATATAGTTCGCATATGCCAAGCCCTGGAATACGCTCACAAAAATCGCGTCGTGCATCGCGATGTCAAGCCCGCCAACATAATGGTGAATTCTGAGGGTGTCGTGAAGGTCGTGGATTTCGGAATCGCCCGCCTCGTCGATTATTCCCGGACCAACACCAACATGATGATTGGAACTCCCTCCTACATGGCTCCGGAGCTCTTCCGCAAAAAAAAGGCCGACGCGCGTTCAGACATCTGGGCCGTAGGAGTCACCTTCTACGAATTACTCTGCTATGAGCGGCCTTTCAACGGCGAAGGCTACGACATCGTGAGTTCCATCATGGAAGACGACTTCCCATTCCCTTCCGGCATTGTCGCCGGTTGTCCGCCTGAAATCGACGCTGTAATTCGACGCATGCTCATGAAATCTTCTGCCGAGCGCTATCAAACCATGGAAGAAGTCCTGCTCGATTTGGAGCCGGTCTGGAACACCCTCCGATCCAGCGCAGCATCTGCGCTGATTGTTCGCGCCCACGCCCTCTACCAAAGCGGCGACTTGCTCTTAACGCAAGAAACACTCCGCCAAGCCCGCCAAATTGATAGCTCGAACGTCCGGGCCAAGACCCTATTGGAAAAGGTATCTGCCGACCTGCGCCAGCGTGAACTCCTGCCAATGATCGAGGAGCACCTGAAACGAGGGCGAGCCTTCGCGCAATCCAGACAATTCCGCGAGGCACAAGCGGAAGCAGAGGCCGCGCTCGAATTGGATTCTCGCCACGAGTTGGCTCAAGAGTTCGCCGCCGAAGTGGGACTCGCGGCCGCGCAAGCACAACGTCACCGTGAGCTGCAACAACGGATACAAGACATTCGTGCCAAGATCAAACGTGAAGAATTCACGGATGCGATCGACCTGGCGCGCCAGACCCTCACCACCATCGGCCCGGATACGGACATAACTCAGCTGCTCCAGGCTGCCCAGGTAGAACTGGAGGAAAGAAACAAAAAAGCATCACAAATCGAATCCCTGCCGGACTCGCCGCCATTCAGCCCAACGGACATGGTGCAAAAACCCCTCGCTGCGGTCCCCGCCATCGACTCAGCGCTTCCTCCCCAGATCCCCACCCAACCCAGCGCCGCATCATCGCCCGGCGAACCATCGCCAGCCATGGCCAGTGCCACCCCCCGAATCCAGGCCGCCACACCCGTTTTGACACCACCGCCAATTTCACAGTCGCAGGCTCCCATTGTCAAAGAACAAACCCGGATCGATCTGCCCCTCCAGGACGTGCCTGCCCCACGCCGACGCGCTAGCTTCGCAGGAAGGTCCATGCTCGCGGTGACCGCATTTGCAGCATTGATCGCCGCAGGCTTCGCCTATCGCTACGTCATCTTCAAGCCCGGCATATCCCAACCGCCCGCCTCCTCACAAATCGCATCGGAAATAAGGCCGCAACCCAGCGCCTCGCCAACACCACCGCCTCCTAACTCAGCGAGTCCGAACGCCGTGAGCCCTGCTCCACTCACCCCAGCCGACGAACAACTTGCCAACACCTCACTAGCGCAAGGCGTCAGCGCTTACAATCGCCGCGACTATGCTGCAGCGAGATCTGCTCTGGACCAATCCCTTGCTCGGGCTCCCCAAACCTGGTCGAAGCGCCCACAGGCGGCCGACTACCAAAGAAAAGCTCAAGTCCGTCTCCAGCAAGAGCAACACTGGAAACAAGCGCAGAGCCTCTTCGCCACAGGCAACTACGACGCCGCAAAGAATGAAGCCAACCAGGCCATCTCCACTCCCGACGGCGACCCCACCTTCAACAAGGAAGCCTCCAAATTGATCGCAAGCATCCCCTCGCCCGTAACCACCGCTGCCGTGCCCCCGAACAAGTCTCCCGAGCCTCCTCCGAAAGACTTTGGTCCCGTCATCAGCACTATCACCGCAGCCATCAATCAAAGCCAATGGGATGACGCCGAAGCAAAACTGAACACCCTCCCATCAGATCGACCGGAATACCCAGGCCTAAAGCAACGCATTGCAGACGGCCGCGAAGATCAAGCTTTCGCACAAAAGCGCGGGGAATTCGCCCAGGCAGACTCAACCAGTGATAAAGTTGCCCTGCGGAATCTCAAGACGTTCTTTACGGACGAGGCCGGCAAATCTGGCCGGCACCGCGAGTACGCCCGCACTATCGCTGAAAAGATCGACTCCGACCTAAAGGAACCGGAACCTCCGAAGCCCACACCCGCCGCTACGAGTGCCAACAGCTCCCCCGCTTCGGTAGCTCCCTCCAACAATGATCCGGCCGCCATCAAGGCGGTCTTGGACGCCTACGCGAAAGCCTTCGATAACGGTGATTTGACTGCCCTGAAGGCCGTCCGACAGATTGCCCCTAGTGAAGAAAGAAGATTCGCTGATGCCTTAAAGTCCACGAAAGGCAAGGGTTTCGTCCTGCTCAACTGCTCTTCGCCTGAAATCACTGGAGACTCTGCCAAGATAGGATGCGACGTCGCCGTAACCCGCGACAAAGACACCCGCAGAAGTCACACGAACTTGTACCTTAATCGCCTAAACGGCAAATGGATTATTGTTTCATCTAACTGATTGTCTCCCCCGTTTACTGAAATTAACTTGACCGCATATGACAGTTAGTCTATAAGACCTGCCCATAGCCCCTCGGTTCAAGACAAATTGCGGCTAAGAATCTCAGTTCGGACTTCGACCCGCATCGCATAACGCATCTCAACGGAGGCCCACAATGTTCCGCCACCCCGTGCTCCCTGCTGCGTTTACTCTTGTCTGTGGTTTATTTGCATCAACCAGTTCGGCACAAGGTCCGTGTCCACATTTGCAGTTGACATTTCCGGATGTCGTAGACAACAGGGTGGCTTGCACCATTCCCCAGGTTTATGGCCCCCAGGGATTGCAGGTTGAGGATTTCATTGGGCCCCTTCAGAACAGTGCAGGGAGTGGGGGGGCTTTCGTTGGTGCAAATGGAAAGAATTTTCTTCTTTCCGTGAATGAAAGCGTGGCAACACAAATTGCGTCGCTGCCCTTTGTCGCCCCTGCATCCGGTATCAGCTTGGTTTTCGATAAGTCATTAGGCACTTTCACTGCCTCAACCGACAGTTTCGGTCCGATCTTCAGCGAACGCGCTTCCACGATCGGCCGGCACCGGCTCGCTCTCGGATTCAGCTATCAATACATGAATTTTGATAGTTTGGACGGCGTTAGTCTCCACAGCTTTCCGACGCTTTTCGTACAAACGACTGACCCCTTTAGTGGCCATACATGCAACCCCCTAGTGCAGGGCAACCCACCACCGGGACAGACAGGAGTGTTTTGCGGAATCGCGCACGACTACGTCACGGCATCGAATCGGATCGACCTCAAAATTAATCAGTACACTTCCTTTGCGACGTTTGGCCTCACGAGTCGCATCGACCTTTCGGTCGCGGTCCCAGTCCAAACTGTCCGCATGAACGCTGCCGCCGATACCAGCATTGTTTATAACTCCGGAACACAAGACTTTCTCGCTTTCGGCTTTCAGACGACCTCTACAGTTCCTAAATCAAATGGCGTGTGCGTGTCCAGTATCCCCTCGGTCCATTTTGGTGGCACGCAGTGTGTCCGTGCCAATTTCTTTAATTCTCAAAGAGCTTCCGGTATCGGCGATATCATTGTCCGCGTTAAAGCATTAATTAGAGAATGGGAGAGGTCGGGCCTCGCCGTGGGTCTTGACGTTCGAGTTCCTACTGGAGACGAGAAGAATTTCTTGGGCACAGGCGCGATCGGCGTCAAGCCTTTCGCTGTATGGTCCTACTCCGGTCGGATTTCGCCTCACATAAATGTCGGTTACGAATGGAACGGCCAATCAATCCTGGGCGGAGACGTTACCGCTGGGACAAAAGACAATTTGCCAAGCGAGTTCCTTTACTCTGCGGGAGTGGAAGTGGGCATCTCCAAAAAGCTGACAGGTTCCATTGATTGGGTGGGCCAGACAGTCATCAACGGCTCCCGCGTTCACTTGGTGCAAGATCTCGCGCCCGGCCCCTGCGATACGCCGGCCCTGGGTGGCGGTGGGTGTCAGAATCCGCTACCGCCAGTTCAGGTCACAACCGTTGAAGGGTTTAAGGGAACATATGCCATCGACAACGCCTCTCTCGGCCTCCGATATCGTCCGTTCGGCAAATTTCTCATCAGCGGGAGCGTTCAGTTGAAGCTTGATAACGGAGGGTTGCGTTCCAAAGCGATACCGATGATCTCGGCGACCTACACGTTCCGTTAACGTTCGGCGGGTGGCCGTGCCTTAGCTCTGGGCGTGTGGCACATCCGCGCGGGTCCGGTTTGGCAAGGGGTGGTCTCTGGCCATGAGCGAGACAAAGCCTTCTTTTAGAGCTCAGTGAATTACAGAAATGATATGCTTTCCTCGCTTCCCTTCGTGAAAGAGAGGCCATCTATGCGCGGCCAGCCCGATCCGTACATTGTCAAAAATATTCCTGAGTTTCTCCGGGTCGTCGACACATGCACAAAGGAGTGGTTCGTCAAGGAAACTACATGGGCCCGTGGTTTCGAGGTCAAAGCAATGCGAACTGGCCTCTCCAACCCGCGCTATACCGTCCCCACCCGCGCCGTGACATACGGATTATAGAAGACGAATTCAGGCAAGAATTTTTGGTCAGGGCTCCTAGTCTCTGCAACGAGCGCCCACAGAATTCATGGGAGTGGTACTTTCTTATGCAGCATTCCGGCGCTCCGACCCGGTTGTTGGACTGGACAGAGAGCGCCCTGATCGCATTGTTTTTTGCAGTTCGGGGCAAGGTACGCCCCGACGAACAGGATGCAGCAGTTTGGATCCTGGAGCCTTGGCAGCTCAACAAGTTCTCTGCAGATCACGACGGTGTTATTGCACCTGGTGCAGAAGCCGGGATGGATCCAGAGGACGCAAAGCTATACAAACCGTGGCTTCCGAATCGTTATTCGGGCCAGAAGCTCAGGCAACGAAACCCTGTTGCGATCTATCCGACCCATTTTTCACGGCGTATTAGCTCTCAGCGTTCTTGCTTCACCGTTCATGGCTCTGTCCGCGACGGGTTTGAGAATCTGCCGAGCGCTGTGCGGCGGTACCTTCGGAAAGTTGTCATTCCGTGTTCCGCGGCGCACGACATTGAAACAACCCTTTCGGTTGCGGGAATCGACGAGGTGACAATATTCCCCGATCTTGACGGGCTCGGTCGCTGGCTCGCAGCCATCTTGCGTGATGAGTCTCTCTGAATTGCCAGGGCCGGTGGCAGTCTCTTAAGTCATGGGTGGCCTTCCCTTTGCGGTTCTATCTTTTGCAAAGGGTGGGCCGCTCTTCTCTTCTTCTGCCGCCCACATTCCCGACTAAAGCACACGTCGCCTCAACCGCCCCGCCGTTCGACCCCCGCAAACGGCCGTTCAACCCCTAATTTCGACGATTCCCTGTAAACTACTTAACATCCTCGCCAATCTCATGCTAAAATGCTTCATGTTTGCCTCGCAGACCAGGGCGGGTGGCCCGGACGTATAGGGGGGTGCCCCGCACGTCGGTTTTACGTGTGGGGCCTTTGACTCTTCTACACCTCTACATAGCCTTATCAAAGGAGTTAGCCCCCGCCCAACCTCTTCAAATCCTTCCACTTCCCCACTTCATCGAGGGTGACACGGGGGTGCCGCACCCAGATAAAGTCAAAACCAACTGCACAGATTCCGCTTCTGCGCCGCCCGCCCAATAAATGCACGCGTTCCATTAGTGTTTGGCGTGGACAACATGAACGCCGAGGTGGCCGGGGGCGAGTCCTTGAATGGTGGGGCCGAAGCGGGACGCAATCTGCTGGTAATGGATGTCTTCGATGGCACGGAATCCGTGCGAGCGAAGAATCGCGGCAATGGCAGCAGGGCCGAAGAGGGTGACCGAACGTTCACCCATTTTCTTAAGCTGTTCGGTGCGCTGCGTTTCTAATTGCTTTAGCTCTTCGGAGAATGCCTCGGGAGGTTCCATGTAGTCGAAGACCACCTCGGAGTTCTGGATGGACGAGATGTAGTCCAGAGTGCGGGCGATAGCGTCCTCTGTCAGATAGGGCACAACGCCGAGCCAAGTGAAAAACGCGGGCGAGTTCTGCTGAAAGCCTGCGGCGACGAGATTTTCTCCGACATCGTCCCGCTCGAACTCGACTGGCGCGAGACTAAGGCATGGCGGAAGTGCGATTTGAGCTTCCGCCAAGCGCTGGCGTTTCCATGCCTGCGTCGCGGGGTGGTCCACCTCATAGATACGGATGTGTCGTGCGCCATGGGGATTGCGGAGAGCGAAAGTGTCGAGTCCGGCGCCAAGGATAACGATCTGCCGAACACCCCTGTCGACAGCTTTTGACAAAGAATCTTCCGCAATGCGGCTTCGCGCGGCGGTGAACAGACGTCCGATGCTGGCCAAGGGGTGTGCGTTCGCGAATTGAAGCACATCCTTTTCGTCTTCACGCAGAATCTTGATGGCAAATGGGTCAGAGAGGATGGAGCCATGATCGAGCAGCTGATGAGCAGCTCGTTGTCGGGCGATCATCAGCGCTGTGCGGCTGGGTTCATTAGGGTTCATGTTCGAGGTCTCCGTTCTCATCGGAAATCGGGAAATTGGGGACAGGCGGGACGTGTTCCGGTTATTTGAAGTCGTTCAACGCACGAGCGGGACATTTACGACTCAGGGACGAAGGAGGCGGTCAGTTCCAGGCGAAGTGTCAGAGAACGTCGCGTCTGTCCACAGTGTCGCCCAGTTTCCCCCAGTTTCCTAACTTGCGGTCTTAGTTTCCGGGCGAATCGTCCCCAAGGTGTCCAAGAAGGTACAGACAGTGCCAAATTGAAACAGCAGACTACGGTCGTAAAGAACTCCCGCACTTAGAACTACCCTGCGAGAACTTCTGGAGGGATAAATGAAAAACCCAGTCATTTTATTATTCTTTTTCCTGGCATCGGCATTGAGTACTTCGGCGCAAGCGCCAAACCTACAAACAGCAGGCAAATTTGCGGTGCTGGCGGGCGGCGGAGTCATCAACGCTGACGCTGGAACCACGATTGTTGGCAATGTAGGAAGTGCTCCCACCCCCGCGATCACGGGGCTCTTGGCAACCCAGGTGACAGGCACGCTGTATACAGCCGCGAACGCGGTTGTGACCATAGCCCAGGCGGACCTGACAGCTGCCTTCGTTGACGCCGCCGGCAGGCCGTCCTGTACGGCACTGACCGGTGCATTGGGCACAGGGACAAACGCTAATCTGGGCCCTGGACTTTACTGCTATTCGACAGCGGCGTTGTTGAATGGAACGCTGACGCTGAACGGCAGCGCGAGTGACGTCTGGATCTTCCAGATCGGGAGTTCTCTGACGACGGCCACGGGGGCCACGGTTGCTTTCACGGGTGGCGCATCGCCCTGCAATGTGTACTGGCAGGTAGGATCCTCCGCGACAATCCAGACGGGGAACAATTTTGCGGGAAATATCATGGCGTTGGCGAGCATAACGCTGAATGGCGGCAACCTGGCAGGCCGGGCGCTGGCCCGAACCGGAACGGTCACGATCAGCGGAAAAGAGACCATCATCAGCGGGTGCTCTGGGGGAACGCCCGTCGTGCCAACGATCGTGGTCTCGCCCGTAAACTCCGCGATTCTTTGCGGAGCCGTCGGCGCATCGATCACCAAGACTGCAGTGGTCTTGTCGAACGGGGTCCCAGTCGTGGGTGCAGTAGTGACGTTTACAGTCACCGGGCCGGACTCTGGTAAGAGCGGGACCGCGATCACGGATGCCACAGGCACCGCGACATTTACCATCACGGCGCCGTCGTTAACAGCTTCGGCTGGAGATAGTGTGGTTGCCAGCGTAAACGGTGGGACAGTCATCTCGAATACTACATTTGCGACGTGTTCGGGTTCGGGCACAGGATCGTTCTGCTCGACAGCGCCAGCACCTGCGGTCAGTCTGCTGAGTGTGACGACGGGTCCGCCGAAGCAGGTGGTGCTTTCGGTTCAATCGACAGGCGGACTCTCCTCCGTTATGGTCGATACGCCCCCAACCACGAATGCAACGGTCATCGTCTCGCCATTCGACGATGGAACGACTCAGGCGGTAGGAGTCACCGCGACGAAGATCAACCAGTCGGCATCGTCCGAGGTGGAACTGACGGTAATCGACCTGTGTGGACATACGACGGTATTTGATCCGGTGTTTGCGACGATCACTATTCCAGGGACTAATTCGCAAGCTACTGGAAATTTCAAGTTCAATCATCGGGAAGTAGCTCACTTCGGCGGCGTGGGCAATGCGGAAGGGATCGTACTCCTGCAAAACGATAGGCCGGGCGTGAAATCGCTGGTGATCAGGGTCAATGGGTCCGAGTTCAAAACTCGGCTCACGGATGGGGAAGCCAAAAAGATCGATATCTCATCCGCTTTGCACCATGGGTCCAACACCGCGACAATTATTGCGGTGGGCCGGCCGAACAGTTCCGTCGATTTGAGCATCTCCGACGGGAAGTAAACCGGGCGCCGGGTTCGCATCTCACATTTTCAGGCCAGCCTGGGTGGAGCGGACCCGGTGATTTTCTTGTTCGAAGGAACTGCATAACAGAAGGCGAAGCACGTATGGCCCCGCGAGCTTGCGGAGAGCTGTATCCACCATCGACTAGAGAAGGTGAGTTGTTCTCCCCATTTTCTCTAACGCCAGCCGAACCGGCCGAACGACGTAATATACGACTGAGAGAAATCTGGGCAGCGGCAGGAACCAGCGGTCACGTTCACTCGGTTTAAGCTTTTGAAGGGAATACCTGAGTAAGATTTTTGACCGATCCCGGAAGCGTTCACGACTCTCAAGCTGACGTGTTAGGCCGCCCTGCAAGCCCCAACGTTCGCCGGGTTCCGCAAAGAGATTGGTACGGGCCTGCGCAGCCAGGGCCTTGGCGGTTCGATCGATCTTTAGATTCCGCGCCAGTTCCGGAGGCATCGATGCCCCAAGCAGATCCTGCGCCAGGAGAACGCCCGTACTCAAGGCACGCTTGAGGCCCAAGGCGTTAGCTTCCTGCAGTACGTATTGCCAGTCTAAATCGGGTGCTGCCAGGATCTCTGCAATGTCGCAGATGAACTTGAGTTGCACCCACTGGTGCTTAGCCCCGTGCATGGAGAGAACCAGCAGGTAGGTTTCGAGCCGCAGACTTCGCACTACTTCTCCCGCTATGGAGATGGTCTCTAAATGCTGGAGGAACCTGTCAGGATCTCCAGAAAGACAGGCCGATCTACTGGTGAATCGCCAGTGCAAATCCACACGCACTCTTCCATCCACGCGATACAACAGAAGTTCGTGCTTCTCGCGCAAGAATTGACTCAGTTCGCCAGTTTCCACCCACTCAGGCGCATAGCCGCGGTCAATGAGGAGCCGCCGGGCGCGAAGGACGTCCGTCTCACAAATTAGAATGTCCAGGTCGCCAAATCCACGGAGCGACAAATCGCCGTAGAGCCTTACGGCAAGGGCGGGGCCTTTGAAGGGGACTGCCTGGATGCCGCGCGAGTCCAGGAATCCAAGTATGTCCACCAATTCACGGGCGAGTAGCCGGCTCTCCGCAGCCTCCGCCTCGTGGCGCGCTCGCAGCGGTTGGAGAACGCCGTTTGGCACAATATCCGGGCAGATTCGGTGGAGGCTTCGAGAGGCGAGCGACAGCACGTCGTGACGGAGCGCCAGCCGAATGAATTGGAACCAGTCAATTTTTTTCTGAACTGACGCTCTTATCTGCTGCGAGACTTCCGGGTTGGCGCGAACGCGAGCGCAAGAGAGAAGCAGTTCCAGTTCAGGGCAAGGCGCGGCGACTCGATGAGGAAGAGGGTGTTCAGGAATGACTTCGCTTCGGATCATGAGGCCAAGAGCTCCCGAAATTGGATGGAGAGCCGGTCAAAGTCGCGCCCTGTTTCAAGGCGGTAGCACGGCGTAGACGTCACGAGCTGACTAAGAGCAGCTAAATGCGCGCGGCAAGAGCTGGCTTCGGTGAGGAGCACGTTGGGAGCCAACTCCAAAAACGCGTCGTCAGGATCCATCTTCGAGACAACACTGGTTTCAGCATTCGCGATGCGAGGAATCACAATAGCGCCAGGGCGAGCCTCCGGCGCTACTTTGGCGGCATAGACCTGCGTAGGGTGGATTTGCCTCTTCCGCCATCCAGGACGCTTGGGAACGCTAAGCAAAAAACTAAGCTCCGGAAAGAATCTGGCGGTTTGGTCACTAATATCCACGGCCTCAGGAAATGCAAGGACCCGGAACCCATCTGGACGGTCAACGAGAAAGACCATGTCGTCGCTCATGTAGTCAAAATTAGCGCGGAGCGAGGCGACCGTTAGAGTCGACTTGCCCGCCCCGCTTGTGCCGGGAATGAGAAGACACTTGCCATTTGCACTGAAGCCACCAGCGTGGAGGCTATAGAATCCGCGGCGCTTCAGGATTTCCATCAGGCAGATGGTGAGCAAAAGATGGGAGGCCAGCCACAGGTTGTCGATCTCCGGATCAAGCACAGAGAACCATGCGTTGCCCAAGCCAGGGTTGCACAAGACTCGTACGCGGTCCTCGCAACAAAGGTAAATCTGGTCTTCGGCTTCGAAGTAGCTCGCCTCGCCGCTCTCCAGATGGTAAAAAGTTTTCGCCCGGCCCGGCGGTTTTCCGAAGCGGTGACTTTTCGTAGTCGAAACGGATTCGAAATCGAGAAAAATTGTCTCGGCGGACTCTTTGTTGGAAGGAAAAATACGGAATCTAGAGTCGAGGCAAGTTGCGATGGCGGCCGAGGATAACACCCTGAGATTCAAATTGTGAAAACCGTAGGTGTACGTGGTCCGGCAATTGATCATGGTTTTGATAGCTCCAGTTCGGGCGCTCCGGAGGGGCTCACGCCGTGGCGGGCAGTGCCTGAAATGCGGTACATCTCTACATAGAGAGGCCGCGGATCCCGCGGTTCCATGAAGGGCACGCCATCTTTAACCAACCAGCAATGGCCGACAAACTCTTCCTTGTCTCGGCCCATGCCGAAACAGAGGGACACGTGCAGGCCGTAGCGGCGGAAAAAGTAGTATCGCGTGACGCCACGAGTGAGACATCCCGGGCGCACCAGTGGACGGCCCGCACGGATGGCCTTTTCCACGTATTCGGAAATCTGTTCTATGCGTTCATGGTCCGGCGACGCAGGAATTCCTGGGTCCAGCAGAGTTTGCACACGAGAAAGCTTTAGCCGAAGGAGGAAGGGAACAGCGGCGGCAAAGAGCAATATTTGAAGGAAGAGAAAAACATCGGAAATGGATCGTTTGCCGACGCCTCTCCTACGCGCTGCGTTTGTCGAGGACGGAGAGTGCCAGCGGCCGCGCCGGAGGCTCGAAAGGTCTGTAGAAGCTGTGAGGACACTCGTGGAAGTGAAACAGACTTTCGTGCCTAAGAACATCGGCCTCCACGGATGCGGAGGGAGATACGAATCGCGTGCCATCGTCTATGCGGGTTCCCGGGGCGCGTCTCCGGCTTCAAAACCCATACGATCTCCGGTGCAGTCGACAATCAGCTTCTTGCTTCGTAGCTCGTCGAGCACTTCCTGGATGTCCATCTCGATGATTTTCGCGGGGGCGTCATATTCTTTGGCCAGCACAGCAACCAATTGCGCCACTCCATGCGTTCCGTCGCAAAGTTCCCAAATTCTGTTGCCAACCTCGTTCAGCGCGTAGTAGCTCCCGTCTTCCATGTTGAAGAGGAGCACGTCGTTCGATCCCTTTTGGACGATAATCTGCTCTTGGCGTTTTGGGCAGGTGCCGGAGTTCGGGATTTTTATCATCGTTTTTCCTGACTGGAGAACCGCAAAACAGTTCCCGGGCGGGGGATTCACTCATCGGCGATTCGCGGATGCGCAAACACACACAAATGCATATCCACAGGCGCCCACGAAGCACGTGGCTACGGGTTTCCGAGAGGAAGGAGCCAGTGGTTCAGAACTGCTCAAAGCGCTCCTTGCTCTCGCGTGGTGCTAGAAGCAGCCTTTTTAGAAGCTGAGTTTGGTAACCAGCCGAAGGAGGCCCAAACACCTCAGACTCGGCTTTGTATACTTCTTCATTGGAATATCCGCCTTTCCATTTTCATTCTGATTGCGTGTGACTGGGTGAATATCGTATCGACTAAAGAAAACCGATTCCGGTTCTCTGCTTTTGTTTGTAGTGCTGTCCGAGGTAGGGAGAATGAGAGGTGTTGCAATATCCGGCCACAAAACCTGCCATCAGCAACGTCACCTTCGCGCTTTTCCTGCGGCGATCATCAGCAGAAGGATCTCTGCTGCAGCGGTTGAAGGCGTCTCCTATGGCTCCCTCGACGCCTCACGGAGGCGCCTGGAATGAAGCGGCTGGACGATTTGCAACAAAACTCTCCCTGTCTCTACACAGATACGGAATCCTAGGAGGCATGGAAATTTATGTCTGTTCCGTATTGCACACATCGGTGTTGATAGTGGGACACCAGGCAGGTTTGCGAAAACGGAGTTTCAAATTGGCGAACGCATCGCCTATCGCGGGGACAAAAGAAGAACCCCGCACTCCGGGGGAGAGTGCGGGGGCGGGGGTGTTGCTGCGCTACCTTGGAGCGCGTGCTGCCTAGTTGCGGGGAGGGAAAGAAAGCGGGAATTCGAAGATTTGGTCGTCGACGAAGATGCGCAAGTTGAGTTGCTGGGAGTTTTTGTCGCGCTCGAACCAGACCACGCCAGCGGCTTTTTCTTTCGGAGCGACGGTCCCACCTTGCAAGACAGTGGATTGAACCTGCTGGGCTGCGTCGGCCAGATAGTTCGGCGTCGGGGGAGCGGTTGCCGAAGTCTTGTAGACGGCGTTCATGTAAACCGCGGAAGTGGGCGCGGAGGCGCTTGCGTTGGTCCAATACACTTGATGTGTCAGGGCTTTGGCAAGCTCACGGGGATTCTGATAGGCGAGCGTGCGCAGGCGGGGCTTCAGCTCGTCGAGCGTGAAGCCGACCGGGTTAAAGTGGATCGTGTGGGTGCCTTCGTTGGCGATGGCCACGCTGGCGCGGAGTTTCCAGCCGGTGTCTTGCAAAGAGACCTGGACGGTGATGCCGTTGGCGGTGAGAGATTCGACGACCGCGCTGCCACTGTAGAATTGGTCGCTGCCGGGAGCGCCAGACTGCCAGCGGGCGATGCCATTGTCCACGACAGCTTCGTCGCGGCGATCTTTTTCGGAGGTGGCGGCGTGTTCCGAGAGGTACATGCGGGCGACGTAGCCATCCTTGCCGTCGGCGGTGCGAATGTTCACGGTGTAGCCCTCTCCATCGGAGAGAACAGCTACTTCGTCGCCGCAGTTCAGGCGGGTTACGAGCTGCATCGGGAGAGCTTGTTCGGCGTCAGCGGTAACAGGGACGTTTTGAACCCCGCGGCAGATGACCGTGCCGCGAAGCGATCCCGGAGCTGCAGATACACTGGAGCCTGAGTTTCCTGCGGCACCGGCGGGCAGGGCCGCTGCAAAACTTGCGAAGGTTCCCAAGACTAAGAGTTTGTTTCTCATGTTGTTTCTACTCACCCCTCAGTGACTAGAGTTTGCTACGAGCTTTCTCCATCCGCGTCCACACGCATCTTCGCGTTACGGAGGGTCCAGGGCCATAGCGCGTTCGTACCAGAGGACAGGTTACGAGCGGGGTACAGGTTGGCAAGGCAGAGAAGCGGAATTACAAATGATTAGATGCCGAAATTCGCAGGCAGGGAGGTCCGCGATCGGAAGTATTGTAACAAGCGCGTAACTTGACCGTGAGGCGGGCGTGCGTTAGGGTGTAAGAAGTTTCTTCCTGAGTTGACTGCAACGCGGTCACCGATAGCGAGGAGGAATCCCATCGGCCACTCGGCTCCCGTAACAGGCAGACCTTCCACTTGGATGCGACGTACCGTACACATATCCGGAAAAATTGAACCGTTCTTCGGCACGCTCGATGAGAATGTGCGTTTGCTGGAGGATTCGCTGCATGTGCGTACGCACCTGCACGACACGCGGCTGACGATCGAAGGCGAACAAGAGAGCGTCGATCAGGCGGTGAAAATCGTCGAGGAATACAACCATTTGACGCGACACGGGCGGTCGCTTTCGAACACGGAAGTGAAGTCGCTGATGCGCGTGGCGACGGAAGAGCCGCACGAATCGCCGCGAGGGATGTTTGAGCCAGCGCGGACGAGGTCGTTTGGCAAGAAGCAGGTCACGCCGAAGAATGCCAGCCAGAAGCGGTACATGGAAGAGATCGAGAAGCACGACATGATGTTTGGGATTGGACCGGGCGGGACGGGGAAGACGTATATTGCGGTGGCGATGGCGGTGAGCGCGCTGCTGACGAAACAGGTGAACCGGATCATTCTGGCGCGGCCGGCTGTAGAAGCAGGCGAGCGGCTGGGATTTTTGCCGGGGACGTTGCAGCAGAAAATCGATCCTTATATGCGGCCGCTGTATGACGCGCTTTACGACATGCTGGACGCGGATAAATTGGAGAGGTTTTTGGAGAAGGGGATTATCGAAGTGGCGCCGCTGGCGTTCATGCGCGGGCGCACTTTGAATGATTCGTTTGTGATTTTGGATGAAGCGCAGAATACGACTAGCGAGCAGATGAAGATGTTTTTGACGCGGCTGGGATTCAATTCGAAAGCGGTGATTACCGGGGACACGACGCAGATCGATTTGCCGCAGGGGAAAAAGTCCGGCTTAATAGAGGCGCTGGAAGTGTGCGGGAAGATTGAAGGGATTGGAGTGGTGCAGTTTGGCGAGAAGGATGTGGTGCGGCACAACCTGGTGCAGCAGATTATTCGCGCGTATGAGGAATATGATGTAGCGCATCCGCCGCGCGGCGTGAATGCAGGTGGCAGCGCGGCAAACGGCAAGGCAGGGGCGGGAACGGCGGCTGTGGAAACCGGGAAAGTTCCAAATAGAGAAAATCAGCAGGCATGATTGTAAACCGCCAGCGGGCGGTCCGCGTGGCGCGGAGACCTCTCGAAAGTTTCTTTGGCCGGGTTTTGGAAGAGATGCAGCTTCGGGATTCAGACGTCACGATTTGCTTTGTGAGCGACGCAGAGATCGCGCGGATGAATTGGGCCTTTCGTAAGAAGAAGGGGCCGACCGACGTGCTGTCGTTTCCGGCGGAGACGAAAAGAAGGAAAAGGATTTACACAGAGAACGCAGAGGACACAGAGCGCACGGAGAAGAGTCGAGCAAGGCGGAAATCAGCGAAAGTGGAGAGTTATTTGGGGGATATTGCCATTGCGCCACTGACGGCGCGGCGCTACGCGAAAAAAAATGGGCGAAGTTTGAGCAAAGAGTTGCGGGTGCTGATTTTGCATGGTGTGCTGCATTTGCTGGGCTATGACCACGAAACCGACCGCGGCGAAATGGACCGCATGGAGCGGAAACTGCGGCGGAGATTCGGGCTGGCATGAACACGTATAGATGGGTTTACGCGATAGGCGTGGTGCTGCTCGCCTTTGGCCTGCCCATTTTTTCCTACCTGACGCTGATCTACCGCGAGCTGGGGCGCATGAATACCGGGCGCGTCCACGAACATCTGGAAATTTTCGAAGCGGAAATTGAGCCGAAGCTGAAGATCAAGCGGCGAAGCGGCGGGCGGACGTTTCGCATTTTGGGGCATTTTTGGCTGGCGTTTTTGGTGCTGGAGACGACGCGCGGCGTGGTGTATTTCGTTTCGGGGACCTGGGAATCGCTGATCGAGTTCTGCGTGTTTCTCACCCTCGAAGTCGTTATCGCGATGCATTTTATCCCGGACATGCTGCTGTATCGCACGACGGGGCGCTGGCTGCTGCCTCTCTTGCCGCTGATTCGCGGGGCGATGTGGCTGGTGTGGCCGGTGCGCGTGTTCCTGGAGGGAGCCGAGTCGCTCGCGCGAATTTCGGAGCAAGAGCCGGAGATGACGCAGGAGCAGCGCACGGAGGAGAGGATCGAGGCGCTGGTCGAGGCGGCGGAGGAAGAAGGCATCCTCGCGGCGGATCAAGCGGACCTGATCGAGCAAGTTGTGGAGTTCAGCGACAAACGCGTGCGTGAAGTGATGACGCCGCGGCCGGACATCGTGGCGATCGCGGCGGAGGCCACGCTCGAGGAGCTGCACGCGAAATTCGTCGAGAAGAAATTTTCGAAGATGCCCGTCTACGAAAAAACTCTGGACGACATTTTTGGAGTGGTCCACGCGCAGGATTTGCTGCACATCGCCGATCAGGATTTGCCAAAGCGCAAAGTGCGCGAACTGGTGCGGCCGGTGCTGTTTATGCCGGAGACGAAGGCCGGCTCCGAGTTGCTGCGCGAAATGCGCCAGAAGGGGCAGCCGCTGGCTGTGATCATCGACGAGCACGGCTCGGTGGCGGGAATCGCGACCGTGGAAGATCTGGTGGAAGAGATTGTGGGAGAACGATGGAACGGAGGTAAGCCGCCCGCGCCGGATGTGGTGCGCGAAGCAGACGGCGGACTGGTGATGCGCGGCAGCATGGCCATTCGCGACGTCGAGGAACTATTGGGAGTCAGCTTTGGCGATGCCGCGGATGAAACAGTAACGACGATCGCCGGATTACTGAGCCATGTTTCGGGTAAAGTTCCGGCGCCGGGCGACAAGGTGGAGTTGCAGGGCTACCGCTTCGAGGTGCTCGAAGCGAATCAGAGAAAAGTGTTGAGGCTTCGCATTCGAAAGCGCGTTGCAGCGAACCTCGCAAAAGCGCCATCGTAAGTCTCCGCCGAGCGGCTATCTAGAAACATTTGTTTCTCCTTGTAGGAATTCCTCCCGTGACGCGATACCATCCGTGTGCTCGTTCGCAGGTTATCGAGTGGAATGGCCGGTGCCCCGGCGGAGGCAGCAGGATGAACCGAACTAAATTTGTGCAACGATTGATTCTACTGGCGGCGCTTTGCTTCACCCTACAGGCCGCGCCGAGCCTTGCGCAGGAGAGCGGTGCGCCCGCGTTGCCCATCCCCAAGATGCGCTGGGGCGTGAAAATCCCCATGCGCGACGGCGTGATGCTCAACGCAACGATTTTTCAGCCGCTCGGGCAGAAGGATCCCGTACCCGTTATTTTCACGTTCACGCCATACATCGGCGACAGCTACATGGATCGCGCGGTGTATTTTGCGCAGCACGGTTACGTTTACGCGCTCGTGGATGTGCGCGGGCGCGGCAACTCCGGCGGCTCGTTCGAGCCGTTCGTAAATGAAGCAAAGGACGGCTACGACGTCGTCGAATGGCTCGCGAAGCAATCATATTGCAACGGCAAAGTGACGATGTGGGGCGGCTCTTACGCGGGGTTTGATCAGTGGACGGTCCTGAAAGAGTTTCCGCCGCACCTTGCCACGATCGTACCGGCGGCTGCGGCGCATCCTGGAGTGGATTTTCCTTTCGAATACAACATTTTCGGGCCGTACATCGAGCAGTGGCTCACGTTTACCAGCGGCGTCACCAGCAACGCGAATCTCTTTGGCGCGGCGGCCTTTTGGAACGCCAGGACTCACGAATACTACGACAGTCACGCGGCGTTTAAAGAGTACGACCGGATCGCAGGGAATCCATCGGCGGTTTTTCAGAAGTGGGTGGAGCATCCCATTCTGGATGCCTACTACGACGCGATGGCGCCAACGCCGGAGCAATACAAGCGCATCGCGTTTCCGATTCTGACGATCACGGGCCACTACGATGGCGACCAACCCGGCGCGTTCACCTACTACAAGCGCCACATGGAATACGGGACAGCGGACGCCAAGCAGAATCATTACCTGATCATCGGGCCGTGGGACCATGCGGGAACAAGAACGCCGCGCCGGGAAGTCGGTGGATTGAAATTTGGGGAAGCGAGCGTATTGGATCTGAACAAGCTGCACACGGAGTGGTACGACTGGGTGATGAAGAGCGGGCAGAAGCCGGAGTTTTTGAAGAAGCGCATCGCGTACTACGTCGTGGGAGCGGGAGCGGAGAATTGGAAGTACGCGGATAATTTGGAGGGCATTTCGAACGAGAAGCGGACGCTCTATCTGGACTCGAACGGAAAAGCGGAGAGTGTGTTCCAATCCGGCGGTCTCAGGGACAAGAAAAGTTCCGGCGCGTCAGCAGATAAATGGACTTACGATCCGCTCGATACGCGGCCCGGTGACACAGAACCGACGGAGGATGCGGCGGGTTTGACTTCGCAATGGGCGGTGATGAACACCTTTGGAAACGGGGCGATTTATCACAGCGAGCCTTTTGCCGAAGCCACGGAGATCACTGGGTTTCTGAAGCTGACGTTGTGGCTGTCGATGGACGTGCCGGACACGGACCTCGAAGTGAACGTGTACGAAATCTTGCCGAGCGGCAGCTCCGTGGAACTGACTTCGGGGACGATGCGCGCGAGGTATCGCGAATCGCTGCGGCAGGAAAAACTGGTCACCCCCGGAAAAACCGAGAAATACGTCTTCGACGATTTCACATTTTTTTCGAGGCGCATCGCGAAGGGCAGCCGGTTGCGGCTGTTCGTGCACTGCCCGAACACGCCCAGCGTCGAGAAGAATTACAACAGCGGGGGAGTCGCGGCGCTCGAAACCGCGAAGGATGCGAAGACGGCGCACATAACGCTGGTTCATGACGCGGAACATCCGAGTGCGCTGGAGTTGCCAGTGGTAAAGTAGAGGCATGCCAAAGAAGAAGACTTACGCAGAGGGCGCAGAGGCCACAGAGCGCACAGAGAAATTACCATACGCGGAGAAGGCCGGCGAACTGCAGAAAAAAAGCTTTCGGTCGGGATTTGTGGCCATTGTGGGACGTCCCAACGCCGGCAAATCGACACTCCTGAACCGCTTGGTGGGGCAGAAAGTCGCCATCGTTACATCGAAGCCGCAGACGACACGCAACCGAATCCAGGGAATCGTGACACGCCCCGAGGGGCAGATTGTTTTTATCGATACGCCGGGGCTGCATTCGCCGGACTCGGCGCTGGGGCGGCAGATGATGCATGAAGTGGCCGCCGCTTTGGAAGGCATCGACGTTCTTTTGCTCATGGTCGACGCCAGCCGCACTCCGCCCCATGCCGACGACTTTCTTCTCGATCGCGCCAAACGCTTCAGCGGGAAAACAATTCTCGCGCTCAATAAAGTCGACGGCCTTGCGAAGGAGAAGCTGCTGCCGCTGATCGAGGCGTATCACAAGGCGTTCGAATTCGCGGCCATCGTGCCTATCTCCGCGCTAAAGGGGGCTGGCTGCGAGGATTTAGTCGGCGAAATCTTCCGTTTGCTCCCCGAAGGAGAGGCCTATTTTCCGGAAGACCAGGTGACGGACCAGCCGGAACGTTTCCTGGCGGCTGAAATCGTCAGGGAAAAAGCGATTCAGGCGATGTATCACGAATTACCGTACGCGCTCGCCGTGAAGGTCGACAAGTATGAAGAGCTTCCGAAATTGCTGCGCATCGAAGCGACCATGAACGTGGAGCGGGACTCGCAGAAAAAAATCCTCATCGGCCGCAAAGGCGAGATGCTCAAGAAGATCGGCACGCAAGCACGCAAGGAGCTCGAAGAGTTGCTCGATAAAAAGATTTATCTGGGACTGTTCGTGAAAGTCGTTCCCAACTGGCGCGAGAATCCACATAGCGTGCGTGAGTTGGATTGGCACGCGCAACTCGAAGCGATTGCGGATCAGGATGAGTCTCCTGAGGATCCAAGCGCGGGCGATGTCTGAAGCAGTTGCGCGGCGATGGCAATCGCCCTAATCCGGTGCGGCGATCCCCAGCGATTTCATTTTGCGATAGAGGTGGCTGCGTTCGAGGCCCAGAGCGGATGCGGTCTGCGTCATGTTCCAGCGGTGCTCCTGCAGTTTTCGCAAAATAAATTCGCGTTCGTAGGCGCTGCGGGCTTCGTGCAGGGTCGAGTAAGGATGTTCGGGGCTTTGCGCGGCGCCGCGAAATAGCTCGGGCGGCAGGTGGTGAGGTTCAATGCGCGCCTGCGGGCAGACAATGACGAGGCGCTCGACGAGATTGCGCAGTTCGCGCACATTTCCAGGCCACGGGTAGCGGACCAGAATCTCCATCGCGGGTGCGCTCAGCTCGCGCGTTTTCTTGCCATACTCAGAACTGAATTCATCCAAAAAATAGCGAGCGAGCGTCGGAATGTCTTCCTGGCGCTCGCGAAGCGGCGGCACGAAGAAGGGAATCACGTTCAGGCGATAGAAGAGGTCCTGGCGAAACGCACCGCGTGTAATTTCCTGTTCGAGATTTTTGTTGGTGGCGGCGATGACGCGCGCGTCTACCGTCATCGTCTGGTTAGAGCCAACCGGTTCGAAGCGCTGCTCTTCCAGGACGCGCAGCACTTTGGATTGCGTACGCAGGCTCATGTCGCCGATTTCGTCCAGGAAGAGCGTGCCGCCGTCCGCCTTCTGAAACTTTCCTACTTTATCTTCCGATGCGCCGGTGAAGCTTCCTTTGATGTGCCCGAAGAGCTCGGACTCGATCAGTTCTTCGGGAATGGCGGCGCAGTTTACTTCGACAAAGGGACCCTTGCTCCGCAGGCTGGCGGCATGAAGGGCGTGGGAGACGAGTTCTTTTCCGGTGCCGCTCTCGCCGTAGATGAGCACGCGGCCATTGGTGGGAGCAGTCACGGCAATTTGCTGGCGCAATGCTTTCATCGGCACACTATCGCCGATCACCTGATAGCGATGGCCGAGCTCGCTGCGAAGCAGCTGGTTTTCTTCCTGAAGACGGCGCTGCTGGACAGCGTTCCGCACCAGAACAATAATTTTCTCGAGAGAAAGCGGCTTCTCTATGAAATCGAACGCGCCCAGCTTCGTCGCTCGGACGGCGGTCTCAATGGTGCCGTGGCCGGAAATCATAATGACCGCCGGGGCGCGCGGAATCGCTTGAAGGCGGCTGAGAGCTTCCAAACCGTCCAGCCCGGGCAGCCAGACATCCAGGAGAATCACTTCCAGATCGCCCGAGGCGGCGCGTTGAAGAGCTTCTTCCGCGGAGGCCACCGCTTCGACGTGATACCCCTCATCCACGAGGATGGAAGAAAGCGATTCGCGAATGCCAGCTTCGTCGTCGACAACCAACAGGTGCGGTTTGGACGTCATCGAGAGACTTCCGTTCCATTGTGGTCCGCTACGCCTGCCGGGGTTAATTCCGCTGCCGGAAGTTCCACGAGGAATCGCGAGCCTGCCGGGAGATTGTCCTCCACGTGGATAGTTCCGCCGTGCTCGGCGACAATGCGCGCGGCGATCGCCAAGCCGAGACCGGTTCCGCGGTTCTTGGTGGAGAAATGAGGCAGAAAAAGTTTGTCTTTGTCCTGCGGCGAGATGCCGTGGCCGGTGTCTGACACGCAAATCTCGACGGTTTCGGCGTCGGGATGCGCGCAAGTGGAGACTCGGATTTCCCGAAGAGTCGAGTTTTCCAGAGCTTCGGCGGCGTTATCGATGAGATTGACTACAACGCTGCGAAGCAGTCCGCCATCCGCGCGCACAGCCGGGAGATTGTCGCCCAGCGTGGTCTTTAGAGAGATGCCGTCCAGGCGCCCGGAAAAAACTTCCACCGCTTCGTGAACAATCGTGTTGGCATTCGTTGGCGCGAGCTTGGCGCTGGGGAAGCGTACGAATTGCGAGAATTCATTGACGAGCGCTGCCAGCGTCGAGACTTCCCGCTCGATCAAGCGCGAACATTCCTGGACCAGCTTCGTCAGTTCGAGGTCGCGGGGCGCGGCGGTTTTGCCGCCATCGCGACGTTCAAGAAAACGGGAGAGCCGCTGAGAAGAAAGCTGAATCGGCGTGAGCGGGTTCTTAATTTCATGAGCGATGCGCCGTGCCACTTCTTGCCACGCGGCCGACTTTTGCGCGCGCAACATTTCCGTGAGGTCGTCGAGGACCAAGACGTAACCGGAGTTCGCGCGTCGGGGGCCAAGGGAACTTGCCGTAACAGCGAGATGCAGTATGCGCCCGGAAACCACGGTTTCAATCTCGCGGGAGACCACGCCCATGCGCAGCGAGCGGCGCATCAGGAGTTGCAAGACACGCGAGGCATCCGGGCCTAACAATTCGTCGAGGGATTGCGCATTCCGAGCGTCGCCGCCGAACATTCTGGCGACCGCGGTATTGGCGCGGAGAATAGCCCCGTTGGCATCCAGTGAAATGACCGCGGTTGGAATATTCTCCAGAACTGTTTCCATCAATTGCCGCCGCCGCTCGAGTTCTTGAACAGCCTGTTGCAGGTTCCGCGTGAACTGATCAATTTGCGAGCGGTTGTCTCGCAACTGCGTGGTCATGGTATTGAAGGAACGCACGAGAATGCCCAGCTCATCCTGCGCCTGCTCGGGAACCTGATAGTCAAAGTTGCCGGCGGAAATTTCGCGCGTGCCTTCGGCAAGAGCTTGGATGGGAACGGTGACTTGTTTCGCGAGAAAGAGAGCGACCCACATCACAGCGGAGAGGAGAAGCACCGTGAAGAGTAAGAGTATCAGCAGCATCTGTCGTTTGAGAGCTCGAAGGTCCTGCTTCTCCTGGTTGTATTCGAGGGTGTGGGCCTGGATCTCCGTAATGCGCGAAAGGAAGTTCGGGCTGGTGCGGTAGGCCGCGACGGTATAGCCAGTCGGCTGGCCCCCGCGAACGCTTGGAACGCGCGCCGCGAAATAATCGTTACCGCCGGCGCTCCAGACTTCGACGCCGCTGGGCATGACGCGCACAAGCTTGCCCAGGACTCCCACTTGGGCGCAGATCGGACCTTGTCGGTAGTCGGGCTGATTATCACAGACAACGCCGCCCCGCGTGGAGTTCCCATCCTTGTCCAGAACCCATACTGCGTCCGCGCCCTGGGCAAAAGCGTGCTGCAGCTGGTCCTCGATGGCAGGCGAAGTGTCCCCTTGAATCCCCGCGGCCAACCGGCGCAGCCGAGGCAATTGCGCCCGCCCAAAATCGTTCATCAGCTCCTGCGTCTTTTCGGAGGCGATTTCCAGCGGCCGAGGGAACCAACGCAGAAGCGTCCGGTTAATCAGCGAGTAGCTGACGATGAACATAAAAATAATCGGCAGCAGCGAAATAGCCATTGCGCCGACAACCATCTTCGTTTTGAAACGAGCGCCCAGCTGCTCGCGGCTGGTCTCGGCCCACAAGCGCAACACGGTGCGGCCCAGAATGAGCCCGAAGACCAGCAGGGCGGCGGTGATGAAGCTCGAGACGGCGTACAAAGGCATCAGCGTGCGCCAGCTCTTCGGCTCGAAGGGCACGTCCAGCGATCCAAACGTGAACACGGCGGCGAGAAGCAAAGTGAGCAGGCTTCCGCCGAAGACCAAGCTCCAGCGCTGTTTGGAATCCAAACGACTCATGCCGCGACCCCTGTCTTGTCCGCCAAAATCCCCGGCAAAATCTGCTTCTATCTTTTCAATGGCGTACGACGCCCGCCCCAATAGGGTACGGTGCTCGCCTGCTTCTGCTTAAGATCATTGTAATCGTTGAGAGGTGCGAGTGCTTCCTATGGGGCAAATATCCCGGAAAGGTGAACCCGGCCTCTTTCGAGCATTCGCGCGAGGCCTCACCGGCCGCATCCTTCGCTGCGCATCCCTCTCTTCCGCACGATAGCCACCGCACACTGGCAAGTCAAGAACACGACCTGTACCTCGTTCGAAAAACCTGCCCCTGTGTACAGGTATTAGCCATTTCAGAACTTCTTTTTAATTTCCGCACACCTTAGCAGCCCCCGTTTGCTATGTTGACTCTGGGTGCAAACCGGCAGGGAGTGCTGCGGATGTCCGTCCGTTTGGGCGAAATACTTATTAAAGAAAGCCTGATCACTCAGGACCAGCTCCAGAAGGCGCTCGAATTTCAGCGCTCCAATGGCGGCAAGCTGGGAAGCTGCCTGACCAAGATGGGCTTCATCACCGATGACGACATCACGGGTGTGCTCTCCCGACAGTACGGCGTCCCCTCCATCAATCTCAAGTATTACGAAATCGATCCCAACGTCATCAAGCTCATCCCGCAAGACACCGCCCTCCGCTATCAGGTAATTCCGCTGTCGCGCGTCGGCTCCGTTCTCACCATTGCGATGACCGATCCGACAAACGTCTTCGCCATGGACGACATCAAGTTTATGACCGGCTTCAACGTCGAACCGGTCGTCGCCTCCGAATCGGCCATAGGCGAAGCCATCTCGCGCTTTTACGGCGGCACGGAACAAAACACCGAAGAGCTCAGCAAGATGATGAAGGACCTGGTCGATGAAGACCAGGAACTCGAGCTGGCCGCCGAAGAAGCCGAGCTCGATACCGCCACTCTCGAAAAGGCCGCTGAAGAAGCGCCCATCATCAAGCTCGTCAACCTCATCTTGACCGATTCCGTCAAACGAGGCGCCAGCGATATTCACATCGAGCCCTACGAACTCGAAATGCGCGTCAGGTTTCGCGTGGACGGCCAGCTCCAAACCGTCATGACTCCGCCTCTCCGTCTCAAGGACGCCATCACCAGCCGCCTCAAAATCATGGCCAAGCTGGACATCGCCGAAAAGCGACTCCCGCAGGACGGCCGCATCATGATCAAGTACAAGGCCGACGGCAAAAAGAAGGAACTCGACTTCCGCGTCTCCACCGTTCCCACGCTCTACGGCGAAAAAATCGTCCTCCGGCTCCTGGATAAAGAAAACCTGCGCCTGGACATGACCAAGCTAGGTTTCGAGATAGAGTCGCTGAAGAAATTCGAACGCAACATCTTGAAGCCCTACGGCATGGTGCTGGTCACGGGCCCGACCGGTTCGGGCAAAACCAACACGCTCTATTCCTCGGTCGCGCGTCTCAACACCGTCGACACCAACATCATGACCGCCGAGGATCCCGTCGAATTCCAATTGGCCGGTATCAACCAGGTGCAGATGAAGGAGCAGATCGGCTTAAACTTCGCCGCCGCCCTGCGTGCCTTCCTTCGTCAAGACCCCAACATCATTCTGGTCGGCGAAATCCGCGACTTCGAAACGGCGGAAATTGCGGTGAAAGCCGCGCTCACGGGCCACTTGGTGCTCTCCACGCTGCACACCAACGACGCCCCGTCCACTATCAGCCGTCTAATGAACATGGGCATTGAGCCTTTCCTGGTCGCGACTTCCGTCAACCTTATTTGCGCGCAGCGCCTCGTGCGCCGCATCTGCGCGAATTGCAAGGAAGAGCTGGAGCTCCCCGAGCAGGCCCTCATCGATGCTGGCTATTCCCCCGATGAGGTCAAGACGACTAAAATCTACCACGGCAAGGGCTGCAACACCTGCAACAAGGGCGGCTACAAAGGCCGCACGGGCTTGTACGAGGTTATGGAAATCAACGACGAACTGCGTGAATTGATTCTCGTTGGTGCGTCCGCTTTGGAATTGAAGAAAAAGGCGATCGAGCAGGGCATGATCACACTGCGGCGAAGCGGGCTGGTCAAATGCGCTTTAGGGCAGACCACCCTCGAAGAAGTCTTGCGCGAGACGGTGTTATAGGAAAAAGGTGAACAGATGGCCGGGATTACCCTGAGCGAGTTGCTCAAAAAAATGATTGAGATGGGAGGCAGCGACCTCCACATCACCACCAACAGCGCGCCTCGCGTTCGCGTTCACGGACACCTGCGGGCTCTGGATATGCCGCCACTCACTGCCGCGGACACCAAATCCCTCGCCTACAGCGTTCTTACCGACGCGCAGAAGCACCGCTTCGAAGAAAATCTCGAGTTGGACTTTTCTTTCGGCCTCAAAAATCTGGCGCGCTTCCGCGGCAACGTCTTCAACCAACGCGGGGCCGTAGCCGCCGTTTTTCGTACCATTCCCTGGGAGATCAAGAACTTCGACGCCCTCGGTTTGCCCACGGTCGTTCGCGGCCTCTGCGATAAACCGCGCGGCCTGGTCCTCGTCACCGGCCCCACCGGTTCCGGCAAATCCACCACGCTGGCCGCTATGCTCGACAAAATCAACGCCGAGCGCGAAGAGCACATGATCACCATCGAGGACCCCATCGAGTTCCTCCACAACCACAAGAAGTGCCTCGTCAACCAGCGCGAAGTTCACGCCGATACGCACTCCTTCGCGAATTCCCTGCGCGCCGCTCTCCGCGAAGATCCCGACGTCGTGCTGATCGGCGAAATGCGCGACCTCGAAACCATCGAATCCGCGCTGCGCATCGCCGAAACCGGCCACTTGACCTTCGCTACGCTGCACACCAATTCCGCGGCTTCCACCATCAACCGTATTATCGACGTCTTCCCGTCCCACCAGCAGCCGCAGATTCGCGCACAGCTCTCCATGGTGATGGAAGGAATTCTTTGCCAAGCCCTGCTCCCGCGCGCCGACAATCGCGGCCGCGTCATGATTATGGAAGTTCTCATTCCTACGCCCGCCATCCGCAACCTGGTCCGCGAGGACAAAATTCACCAGATCTATTCCGCTATGCAGACGGGCACGGGGCAAACGGGTATGCAAACGTTCAATCAAGGCCTGGCCAACGCCTATTTTAACAAGCTCATCACGCTCGACCTGGCACTCTCGCGTTCCTCGAATGCGGATGAGTTGCAGGACATGATTAACCGCGGGGTTTCATCGCCCGGTGGCAGCGGCCCCAACAGTTCAAAGACGCCAGTAGGGAGCAGGCGCTAGAGATTTTTTAGGGCCATCAGGCCCAGGGCAAGCTGAATTTGCTTTGTGGATTTGCAGGATTGAGGAGGAAAGTATATGCCGGTCTTTACCTATCGTGGAACCAATCGTTCCGGCGGAAACGTCAGCGGTGAGGTCACCGCGACTAGCAAAGCAGAGCTCCAGAACCTGCTGCGCCGTCAGCAAATCACCCCGACGAAGATGTCTGAGAAGGGCAAGGAGTTCAACCTCCCGACCTTTGGCTCGGGCGTCAACGCCAAGGAACTGGCCATCTTCACGCGCCAGTTCTCCGTCATGATTGACGCTGGCCTGCCGCTCGTTCAGTGTCTCGAGATCCTCGCTAGCCAGCAGGAAAACAAGATGTTTCAAAAAGTGCTGATTGGGACGCGCGGCGCGGTCGAGGGCGGCGCCACTCTTTCCGCCGCCATGCGTCAATACCCCAAGGTCTTCGACGCCCTCTACGTCAACATGGTGGAGGCCGGCGAGACGGGCGGTATTCTCGACACCATTTTGCAGCGCCTCTCATCCTATATCGAAAAGAACGTCAAGCTCCAGCGCGCCGTCAAATCCGCCATGGTCTACCCGGTCGGCGTTTTGACCGTTGCCGGCGGCGTCATCATTTTGCTCTTGTGGAAGGTCGTCCCGATTTTCGCCACCTTGTTCGCTGGTCTTGGCGTCGACCTCCCGCTCCCAACCAAGATCGTCATCGGCATGAGCAATATGATCGGAAGCATCTTCGGCTTACTGGCTCTCGTCGCCTTTGTAGCCGCTATCATTGGCTTGAAAGTCTGGTACGGCACGCCACAGGGCCGCTTCGTTCTGGATTCCGTTATTCTGAAGTTGCCCGTCCTCGGTATGCTCATGCGGAAAATCGCGGTCGCCCGTTTTACCCGTACTCTGGGAACGTTGATCGCCAGCGGCGTGCCCATCCTCGAAGGCTTGGACATTACCGCCAGGACCGCCGGAAACGCGGTCGTGGAAAAAGCCCTGCAGCAAGTTCGCAAGTCTCTTGAAGAAGGTAAATCGCTTACCGAACCTCTCAAGGACTCCGAAGTTTTCCCGGGCATGGTCACCCAGATGATCAGCGTCGGCGAACAGACCGGCGCCATGGACGCCATGTTGCAAAAAATCGCCGACTTCTACGAAGAAGAAGTCGACGCGGCCGTGAAAGACCTCTTGACCGCCTTGGAACCGATCATGATCGTGTTCCTCGGTGTGGTCGTCGGCGGCGTAGTCATTTCCATGTACTTGCCGCTGTTCTCCTTGATCGGCAAGTTGAGCCAGATGCACTAATCGCGGCCGCGCGCTGCCAGCATTATCCAATTGGCGAAGGGCAGGGAAGGAACTCTCAGCCCTTCGCCATTTCTGTCTAAACTAGAATCAGCCCGGGGAATACTGGGGTCGGGGACGCGGGCCTTCGATGGATCAAAGCACAACAACAAGAGAATGGTTAGGCTGGCTGACCCGTGTCCGCCTGCTGACAATACTCTTGATACTCGTCGTTGACCTCCTCTGGCCGCAATACGTCCTTCCTGCAGGAATCAACCGCTCCTTCCTCCCTATTTTGCTGGTCTGGGTCACCATGGGCGTTTTGCACATTGGCTTGATCCGCTGGCTGCCCGGAGCGCGGTGGCAAGGAGGTTTGCAGGTTGCCGGCGACGTTATCATCATCTCGGCCCTCGTTTACACCACCGGCCTGCAGGAAAGCTATTTCATCTCTCTCTACCTGCTGGTCATCATCGTAGCCAGTATTCTCTTTTCGCGCCGGGTCGCATTCATCACCACGGCTATCTGTCTTTGCATTCTTGGCGGAATGACCGCGCTGGCGTTTGCGGGGAAAATTCCACGTACGTTCATCCTTGTCCCGACTTCCGAAGGGCTGCGTGTCTGGTTTCTAAGCAATCTCTTCGGCTTCCTCGCGGTCGCTTACTTGGCAAGCCTTCTGGCCCAATCTCTTCGCCGCAAGGGCATAGAACTCGAAGAAAAGCGCGAAGAATTGCTGGAACTCCAGGATTTCACGGAAGACATCATCCATTCGATGCGGGGCGGCTTGCTTACAACGGATCTGGAAGGCAGGATCGTGCTTCTCAATCGCACTGGAGAAGAGATTCTCGGCTGGCGGTTCGCTGACTTGCGCGGCCGGAAATTGCCTGAGATCGACGAAAATTTCTGGCTTCCCGGTCTGAAGGGGCCCAATGAACGTCCCGTAGTCCGGAGAGAAATTGAGTTCCGCACGCCAGATGGCCAGCAGCGCTATGTAGGCATCTCCGTTTCTCCGCTCCGGACCAGGAATTCCTCCCGCAGCGGTTTCGTTTTCAATTTTCAGGACTTGACCGAACTTCGAAGACTCGAGCAGGAAGTGGCGACAAAGGACCGCATGGCGGCGCTGGGCCGGTTGTCCGCCGCCATCGCCCACGAAATTCGGCAGCCGCTGACGGCCATGGCGGGCGCGGTGAAGGAATTGGCCCGCCTCGTTCCTCTCGAAGAGGACGAAAAACATCTCGTCAATATCGTCAGCCGTGAGTCGGAGCGTTTGAACCATATCATTACGGATTTTCTGAACTATTCGCGCGAGAAGACCTACGAATTCCGGGAAGCTGACGTTCGCGGCTTGCTGGATGAAACTCTAACGCTGCTCGAGAAGAAGCCCGAAGTCGAGCACAAGTACCACATTGTGCGTACCTTTAACGGGGCCGAATTGCGTGCGCGCGTGGACCCAGACAAGATCAAGCAGGTTTTCTGGAACCTTTGCGACAACGCCCTCCGCGCCATGCCCTCCGGTGGAACGCTCAGCGTGGGTATTGAGCGCCTGCCCTTCTGGCTGCGCATTGCCTTCCGGGACACCGGCATCGGACTGGATGCCAAACAGCGCGCCAAGATATTTGAGCCTCTGCAATCCAGCTTTGAGGGCGGAACTGGTCTAGGGCTGTCCATCGTGTATCAGATTGTGCAGGCGCACAGCGGCAGGATCAGTGTGATCTCGGAGAAAGATCGCGGCGCGGAGTTCATTGTCGAACTCCCGCGCACGGTGTGAGGGCTTATGCTGGCGGCTAAAACAGTGCCGAAGGAAGTGCAAAGCGACTTGGTTCATATCCTCGTTGTCGACGACGAGCGTTCGATCTGCGAGTTGCTGGAGATTACCTTCCGCAAGGAAGGCCACCGCGTTGAAGTCGCCCACAGCGTTGAAGCGGCCAAACGCAAGCTGGAATCGCAGATTTTTGACATTATTATCTCGGACGTCCGCATGCCTGGAGCCACCGGTGTCGACCTCCTGAAATTCACCAAAGAAATCTCTCCCAACTCTTTCTTTCTGTTGATCACGGGCGTCCCCACCGTCGAGACCGCCATCGCGGCAATCAACTCCGGCGCCGATCGCTACGTTATTAAAGACCACGAACTGGTCGACCAACTCCGTCGCGCCGTTAAGGAAGTTTCGGAGAGCCTGAAGTGGAAGAAAGAAGCTGGCTACCTGCGCCGTGAATTGCGCCGCCTCACCGGCCTAGACAATATAATCGGCCAGAGTCCAAAGATGCGCGCCATCTTTGACTTGATCCAGACCATCGCTCCGCAGACCAGCCGAGTCCTCATCACTGGCGAGAGCGGCACTGGTAAAGAATTGGTGGCTCGCGCCATTCACGAGAACAGCCTCCGCGCCCAGGCCCCCTTTATCACCATCAACTGCGGCGCATTTCCCGAAACGCTCCTCGAGTCCGAACTCTTCGGCTATATGAAGGGCGCGTTCACCGGCGCCAACGAAAATCGCAAAGGCCTATTCGAGGCCGCCCATGGCGGAACCCTCTTCATGGACGAAATTGGCAACATGAGCCTGACCATGCAGGTCAAACTTTACCGCGTCCTTCAAGAGGGCAAAGTCCGGCCTATCGGCAGCACCGAAGAAACGGACGTGGACGTTCGCATCATCGCCGCCACGAACAAGGATTTTGAGAAGGAGATCGCCGAAGGCCGTTTCCGCGAAGACTTGTACTATCGCCTGAGCGTCATTCCTATCCAGTTGCCGGCCTTGCGCGAGCGTCGGGAGGATATTCCTCTCCTGGCCCGCCACTTTCTCGAACGCTTCCGCAAATCCATGGAGAAGCCTGTCGAATCTCTCTCCCCCGAAGCTGTCCGCCGCCTGGAAGCCTACGATTGGCCGGGCAACGTCCGCGAGCTCGAGAACACGATGGAGCGAGCCGTTGCCTTGGAGACCACCGGTGAAATCTCCCTCCGCGTGCTTCCTGACCGCATAGCGGGTTACTCTTCTTTAGCCAATGCCGGGACAGGTTCCCCCGCCGACCTTTCCCTCCCTCCAGAGGGCCTCGACTTCGAAAAAGAGATTGCCGAAACCGAGCGAAGATATCTGCAAGCCGCCCTGGAGAAATCAGGAGGCGTCCGAACCAAAGCCTCCGATCTCTTGAAAATCAGCTACCGTTCTTTCCGTCACTATGCCAAGAAGCATAACTTATAGAATTTTAAGGCTTTGGCCGCATTTTGGGCGTCGGGTCAGCGTGCCAAGAGTGCCCTTTTTCGTCGGTCGCCAACGACGGAAAGGGTCAGTTTCCGCTCTGAAAAGTACCGGTTCCGCGGCAAAAGTACTACTGTTAGTCCCTGCATTTCGGCAAATTACAGATTTTAAATGACTTATTTGAGGGCCAAAAAAACGCTCTTCTCCCCTCGAGTGGCACCCGCCTTGCATCTCTGTATGCCGTGCTCTGGCACCACAAACTCTCACACTCTCAAGGAGATAGTTGAAAATGAAGAAGCAGAAGGGTTTCTCACTCATCGAGTTGCTGATCGTCGTGGCGATCATTCTGATCATCGCGGCCATCGCAATCCCGAACCTCCTCCGGTCGCGCATGGCGGCCAACGAAGCTTCCGCGGTTGGTTCGATCCGTACGATCAACACCTCCGCCGTGACGTATTCGTCCACCTATCCGAACGATGGCTTCCCAGCTTCGCTGGCAGCCTTGGGCGGTGCGGCACCTTGCACGGCCACTTCGGCAGCGGCTTGCTTGCTTGACCAGGTTCTCGCTGGCGGCACCAAGAGCGGCTACAAGTTTGCGTGGACGGGCGACGGCAACACGCCTTCGGTCGGCTATTCCATCACCGGAACCCCGGTCACGGTTGGCACCACTGGTCAGCGCATGTTCTGCTCCGACCAATCTGGTGTGATCCGCTTTGACCCCTCCGGCGCGGGCTGCACGGCTGCTAGCTTGGCCTTGCAGTAAAGTCGGCTCTCGGCCAGGAAACTGGCCGGGAAAGAAATCGACAGAGCACGGGATTTCGGTCCCGTGCTCTGTTCTTTTTTGCGGGATCTTTCTCATTCCCAATTTGGTCTTTAGATTCAATGGCTCCGTCAATCTTCTGTAGTCCTCTTACTGCTACCGGCTCCGCTTCCAAACAGTCTTGAGTGGCCAGGTAGCGCGAACCCCTGCCGGGTCAGCTACTTAGGTGACGTTCGGCGTTTCACCCCGCCGTTTTTCGTCAGACTCCATCTCGAAACTGACGCTAAGTGTCATCGAATCTGCGAGGCTTCGCCATCCTTCGTTAGCTGCTTCTGTATCTAGCTCATAAATAAAGGCTTAATGGTTCAAGGCGGGTCGATAGATTGGCCTTTGGAATGCTCCTATCAGGGCAGATAGAACGTGTTGCAGAAGAGTCCCAGTGTAAATGGTATACGGGAAACTTTTATGAAAAGAAAACAGAACGGTTTCTCACTCATCGAATTGCTGATCGTCGTGGCCATCATCCTCATTATGGCCGCCATCGCCGTTCCGAACTATCTGCGGTCGCGCCTGGTGGCCAACGAAGCTTCCGCCGCTCAGTCCGTGCGCACCATCAACACGGCGCTGATCACCTATTCCAGTACGTACCAAAACGTCGGATTCCCCTCCACCCTGGCCGCACTTGGTGGTACGAATCCTTGCGTGGCTGCCTCTACAAACGCATGCCTTTTGGACCAGGTCCTCACGGGCGGAACAAAGGCCGGCTATACGTTTGTGTTCGCAGGCGACGGCTTGACCCCTTCGGTGACCTACTCCATCACCGCGACGCCCGTCACGCTCGGCATGTCCGGCCAGCGCCAATTCTGCTCAGACCAAACGAGTGTCATTCGCTTCGAGCCCAGCGGCGCAGGCTGCACCAACGCCAGCGCCCCGATTCAATAAGCCTTTTCTTTATTCTTTAACTCACAGTTCCTACACACGCGACGCAAACAGAAGGAACAAGAGCACGGGCTGCCTCCCCGTGCTCTTTGTGTTTTTGGCCGCGAACCTGGCCACACTCAGACGTTTCCCGCTGTGCGCGCCCTTGTTAGACTACAAAGCGTGCTCCGTCTGCTAGCCATCGTCTCCGCGATTCTTGCCTCCATCTCGGCTACCTCACCGGAAGCCAAATCCGTCGCCGCCAAACTTGAAGCCCGTTACCACGGCGCCCACACGCTCGTCGCCACGTTCCTTGAGCGCTACTCTGAAAACGGTCACATGGTCCGCTCCGAAGCCGGCGTCGCCTATTTCCGCCGCCCGGGCAAAATGCGCTGGGAGTACGAATCCCCCGAAAAGAACCTCTTCCTCGTCGATGGCAAAAACGCGTGGTTCTACGTCCCCGCCGATCACACCGTCACCCGCGCCCCCGCCAAACAAAGCACCGATTGGCGCACGCCGCTCGCACTTCTCGCCGGCGAAATGAAACTCTCGCGCGTCTGCGCGCGCGTCGAACTCACGACTGCCGAATTGCCTGCCACGCCCGGCAACGCAGTCCTCTATTGCCCGCTCCGCGGCGAAGACACTACCTCGCAGCTACAAAAAGGTGATCCTCTTTCGACAAACCAAAGTAGCGTCCCCGAACAGTCCGTCTACCTCGAAGTCTCCCCGGCCACCGGCGAACTTGCTCGCGTGCTCGTCCGCGAAAAAGCCGGCGTCGAAGTCGAGTTCAAATTCACCGCCTGGCGCTTCGATCCTCCCATCGCCGATTCCTATTTCCGCTTCGACGTCCCGCGCGGCGTCGCGATCGTCAACGCCGAAACTGCCGCCGAATCAACCCCTTAAAGTTAAAATCAGGTTAATTCCCTGGAACGTTCCCCAAGAGGCACAGCCAACCCGCAGCCCCTACTCCGCATACTAACTAGATGAGGTAAACTATTAGGCATGGGGGAATTTGTCTGCCGCGTTGCTGATGCAAACGGCCGGGTTTTCTCGCACGTCGAGGCTGCGGGTTCATTAGCCGAAGCGCGTCAGAAACTGGTTGAGCGGGGGCTCTTTGTCTATTCGGTTGACCCGCGCAGCAGCCTGCTCGGCGCTTTCTCCAAACGCCGCAGCGAGCGCCAGATCGGCGGCTCCGACTTCCTCATCCTCAATCAACAATTCAATACCCTTATCAAAGCCGGTCTGCCCATTCTCCGCGCGCTCGATCTGCTTGCCGACCGCGCTACGTCTCCCAAGCTCCGTCCCGTCCTCTCCAAAGTCCGCGACCGCGTCCGCGAAGGCAAATCCCTTTCGGAGGCCATCGCCGAAGCCGGAGTTTTTTCCAAGGTCTACGCCACCGCCATTCTCGCCGGCGAAAAGAGCGGAAACCTCTCCGGCGTCCTCGAGTACTACATCGCCTACCAAAAAGTGAGCACCGGCGTTAAGAAAAAAATTCTCGCCACACTCGTCTATCCGGTCCTCCTGATCACCATTGCCACCATCATCGTCACCTATCTGGTCACCTTCGTCATTCCCAAATTCGCCGTCCTCTATCGCGACCTCAACGTCGAACTCCCCGGCCCCACGCAATTTCTCATCGCCCTCACCGTCGACTACCGCTACGTGGTCATCGGCATCATCGCTCTTATTTTTCTAACCGTCTTCGGCGTCATTCTCTGGTCGCGAACCGAAGAAGGCGGCGAAGCCTTCGATCGCCTGAAATTCCGCATCCCCGTCATCGGCGACACTCTCCTGAAATTTCAAGTCGCCCAATTTTCCCGCACGCTCGCCACACTCCTCACCGGCGGCACTCCCTTAGTCGCGGGCCTGCAAACCGCCTCCGACGCCATCAGCAGCAAACTCATTCGCTCCACCGTCACGCAAGCCACACAAATGGTCCGCGAAGGCGAATCGCTCCATAGCGCCCTCGCCTCCAAGGGCACGATGCCCGAACTCGCCCTCGACATGATCGAAGTCGGCGAATCCTCCGGCGCCCTCGCCCCCATGCTCACCAGCGTCGCCGAATTTTACGAAGAAGAAGTGAGCATCCGCCTTGGTGCTCTCGTTGCTGTCATCGAGCCCGTTATTCTCGTATTCATGGGCTTGCTGGTAGCCTTTATTCTGATTTCACTCTACCTGCCGATCTTCTCGTTCTCGCTCTCGGGAACACCAGGAAAGTAAGGAGACCGTGGCTACACAAGAACACAATTGGCCACCAGGCGACGCTCCCGACGCCACAAATGAACGCGAATTCGCGCGCAAACTTGCGCGGCCGCTACCGCTGCGCCTTCGTCGATCTCAGCGAGCAGCACATTGATCCCGGAACTTTTCCGCACCATCCCCGCGGACTTGATGTTCCGCTATAACTTCGTCCCGCTCGAAGTCCCAGAACAACTCGCTCTCCATCGCCGTCTCCGATCCCAGTTTGGTTTTGCTGAGCGACGAGCTTCCTCTTCTACTCGGCAAGAAGCTCGCCATCAAGGTCGCCACCGCTCGCCAGATCGGCGACATCCTCAAGCGCACCGAACAGTCCCAGCGCGTCCTCGAACAAGCCACCGAAGCTTTCACTCTCCAAGTCTCCAAGGAAGAAGAAGAGAGCGAAGAGACCATTTCCGGCGACCGCCTTACGCGCGGCGACACCACCGTCAGCCCTGTCGTCCGCCTCGTCGAAACCATCATTTTTACCGCGCTTGAACGCCGCGCCAGTGACATCCACATCGAAGCCCGCGACGCCGAAGTCGCCGTCAAGTACCGCATCGACGGCGTCCTCCAGCACGCCATGCAACCCATCGCGAAAGAGTGGCACTCGACCGTTCTCTCGCGCATAAAAGTTCTCAGCGATCTGGACATCGCCGAGCGCCGCGTCCCGCAAGACGGCCGCTTCCGCGTGAAATATAAGGGCCGCTTCATCGATCTTCGCGTCTCCATCATGCCCGCCAGCCACGGCGAGGATGCTGTACTTCGCGTCCTCGATAAGGAAACGCTCTCCGAGAAATTTCAAAGCCTCAGCCTCGATGTCGTCGGCTTCTCCGCAAATGGAAGTCAAACACTTCCGCAAATACATTCAAGAGCCCTACGGCATGGTGCTGGTCACCGGCCCCACCGGCTCCGGCAAAACCACCACGCTCTACGCCGCCATCAACGAAATCAAGACCGACGAAGACAAAATCGTCACTATCGAAGATCCCGTCGAGTACCAGCTCAAAGGCATCACCCAAATACCGGTCAACGAGAAAAAGGGCCTGACCTTCGCGCGTGGATTGCGTTCCATCCTTCGCCACGACCCCGACAAAATCATGGTCGGCGAAATTCGCGACCAGGAAACCGCCCAAATCGCCATTCAATCCGCCCTCACCGGGCACTTGGTATTCACCACCGTTCACGCCAATAACGTTACCGACGTCATCGGCCGCTTCATCAACATGGGCGTCGAGCCTTACAATTTCGTCTCCGCGCTGAACTGCATCATGGCCCAGCGCCTCGTCCGCGTAATCTGCGAAAACTGCAAACGCCCGAAAAACTTTACACAAGCCGAACTTAAAGAAGCCGGACTCGATCCTGCCTCCTGGTCCGACGTCGTCCTCTCCGAAGGCGCCGGATGCCTCGAATGCTCGGGCACGGGCTTTCACGGACGCACCGCCATATGCGAACTTCTGGACTTGACGGATCGCATCCGCGAGATGATTGTCGACCGCCGCCCCACTTCCGAAATCAAGCGCATCGCCATCGAGGAGGGTATGATCACTCTCCGCGAAAGTGGTTTGGCCAAAATCCGCGCCGGTCTTACGACCGTCCGCGAAATCAATAAGGTGACTTTCGTTGAGTAGCGCCGCCACATTTCATCAAGGCCTGTACAAGAGCGACCTCGTGCGCCGCGTCGCCCGCTGGCTCGACGCGACGCCGCATCCACCTCTGGCCATCGAAATTGGCTTGGACAGCGTCGCTGGTGCGCGCTGGACGCGAACCGGAGGCGTTGATAGTTACGGCGTTGAAGTTCTTCCCCCCGGCGCTCTAGTCCCGTCCGCCGTCGAATCCAACATCATGAATGCCGCCGCCCTGAAGACGGCCATCGACGCCGTTTGCACGCGCTTGCGCGCCAAGGACGAAAGCGTCGCCCTCATTCTTCCCGACCCCGTCATCCGCGTCTTCGTCCAGCATTTTGAGGATTTCCCGCGCTCCAAAGCAGAAGCCGATCCCATGCTGCGCTGGAAGCTCAAAAAAAGTGTTCCTTTTGAAGTCGACGAAACACTCATCTCTTACATGCGCCAGGCTCCGCGTGAATCTGGCGTTGACGTCGTCACCGCTCTCGCTCGCCTTCGCATCATCCGCGAATACGAAGCTCTCGCCGAAGCTGCCGGCCTGCACCCCGGCGTCGTTCTTAGTTCCTCTCTCGCCGCCATCGCGCTGGTCGAAGCGCATCGTCCCACTCTCCTCGCTCGCGTCTCCGGCCCATCTCTAACGACTGCCATCGTTCGCGAAGGCGTCCTCTGCGGCTATCGCTGCACGGAATTGCCCGCGCGCGGCGCCGATTTCACGCCGCACATGCTTCTTGAAGACATCTATCCGGTCGCCGCTTATTATCAGGACACCTGGCAAGAAGGCATTCAGTCTGTTCGCGTAGCGGGCCTCGGCTCGCGTCTACCGGAGTTCATTCCTCCTCTCGAAGAGGAGTTTCATTGCGAAGTCCGTTCGCTTCTGCAAGCGGGAATCTCGAACGGACAGATCCCCGCGGATGCGCGCCCGCTCGCCGATCGCGAACTCGACGGGCTTGTCGGCTGGATGCTGCATCGCGGTTAGCATAGCGAAACGTAGGCTTTGAGAAAGGGAGCCATCACGGAAGCATGAGAATTCGGCTCAATCTGGCAACCAAGCCCCTCGAAACGCACCGGCGATTTATAGCCGGTTCCAGCGTCCTGGGCTTCGTGGCGGCTATTGTTTTCCTCGGCCTCGGCTGGCACGTCTATCTCGCTCGCAAAGCCAACGCCGAGATGCGTGCCAAAACCTCGAACATCCTTCGTCAAATTACCGAACTGGAACAACAACACGCCGCCCTTGAGCACTTTTTTGGTCTCGAAGAAAATGCCAAGCTCCACGACCGCGCCGCCTTCATCAACAGCCTCATCGACGCGCGCAGCTTCAACTGGACCTTGATGTTCATGGACCTCGAAAAAGTGCTTCCTGCCGGCGTCCGCGTCATCAGCATTGAGCCCAAGCAGGAAAAGGGGCACATCGAAGTGAAGCTCATCATCGGCGCCACCAGCGATGACGCCAAACAGAAGCTCATCAAGGCGCTCGAAGATTCCGGAACCTTTACGCACATCGAATTGGTCGCCGCCCAGCATCCAACCTCAGGGACCAGCACGGACCAGATTGTCGTCGAACTGAGGGCGGAGTACTTGAGGTCCTGATGCATCGCGACTTCACATTGCAAAAACGTGCCATTCTCGTCGTTCTCGGCCTCTTCCTGGCCGCCGATATCGGCTTGGCCATTTACAGTTGGGAGCTTGCCTCCGCGCCCCATACGCCTCAAAAGCAATTCGACGAAGAAGCTATCAAGCTCGGCATCTTGAATAACGACATTAAATCCGCGCAATACATCAAAGATCAGATGCCCGCCACTCGCTCGGATTGCGCTAAGTTCGAGCAGTCTCTTCCCGGCGTCAGCACCGGCACGTCTTCGATTACGGTCGACCTCGACGACATCGCCAAGAAGGCGGGCCTCCAGGTTGTCACACTCACGGCCCGGCAAAAGGAAATCCCCAATCGCGGCCTGATCGAATGGACCATCGAAGCCACCATCAACGGCGACTATGGCAGCGTCGCGCGTTTCGTCAACGGCTTGCAGCGTTCCCAGCGATTTTACGTCCTGGATGGCCTCTCGCTTGGCACGGATGCGCAATCGCAGGCCGCTACCGGCCCGATCCGAGTCGGCGTCCATATTCGGACTTATTTGAGAGAAGGCGCATGAAACAGAAACAGCAAGTTATTGTGCTTGTCGTGCTTGTTGTAGTTGCTGTGCTCATCTGGACCTTTGAATGGCGCCAGCAAACACCGTCGGCGATCACCTCCAGCTTTATTACGGACTACAAGCCGCTCGGGGAAGAGAACCCCCAAATTCGTTGGCTCGAACTCAAGCGCGCGCAGGAAACAGAGTACAAAAGCAACGGTCGCAACCCTTTCAGCACCATCGCTCCCCCCACTCAGGCGGAAATAAAACAAAAAGAGGATCTTGCCGCCAAGGTTCGAGCTGAGCAGCCGGTTATACCGGTAGCCCCGCCGCCCAGCAGAGCGACTCTCCCGCCTAATCTGAAGTATTTTGGCTACGGCACGATTCCCAACGGCACACCGCGACGTGCCTTCATCACCGATGGCGAGGATGTGTACATCGTCTCCGAAGGGGACACCTTGCTCGGCCGCTATCGCATCGTAAAAGTGGGCAATGCCAATCTCGAGTTTCAGGAAATTTCCAGTGGCCTTCCGGGTTCCACACCGCTGGATGAACAGGCCGCTCCCCCCAACGCATGAAAGAGAATCTCCTACTTTCGAGGGCACGAAGAAAGCAAGGCGGCTACGCTCTGCTTCTGGTCGTCTTTCTCACCGCGCTGCTTGTCGTCAGCACCATGTCTATCGGTTTGAAAATCCTCACCGAAGGCAAGCGCGAAAAAGAGCAGGAAATGATCTGGCGCGGCAAACAATACACTCGCGGCATCAAGCTCTACTACCGCAAGCTCGGCCGTTTCCCGAACTCCCTCGACGATTTGACCAAGCCTAAGATCGGCAATGTCCGCTTTATGCGCCAGGCCTACAAAGATCCCATGAATAAAGACGACGGCTCCTGGCGCCTCATCTACGTTGGCCCCGCTGGCAATCTCATCGGCAGCCTCAACCCGAATGTGAGCAACATGCAGATGCCCGGCGCCCCCGGACAGCCCAACGCCCCCGGCGCTGGAACCGCTGGCGGCTTGGGAGTCCTCGGGACGACCGGCGGCTTCCCTGGTGCCACCGGCCCTGCGACTACCGGAACGAATCCTGGCGCGTTCGGCCCCGGTTCAACTGGCTCCACTCCCGGCACACCTCCGACAGGCTCTGGCCTGCCGGCAGGCACCTCCGCCACGGGGACGGACTCCCAAAACGTCCCGACAGGCGATACGCCAACCATCATGGGCGGCAGCATCATCGGCATCGGCAGCAAGGTCAACGCCCCCTCCATTATCGTTTTTGAGCAGGCGCATAACTATCGCCTCTTTGAGTTCGTCTGGAATCCCTCGCAAGACCTGGGCATCGGTGGCGTTGGCCAGCAGATTGGAACACCCGGACAGAACCCCCCCGGCGGCCAGCCACCCAATGGCCAGACGCCAAACAACCCGCTGAACCCTCAACCTGGCCCCCCGACAACGGTGCCAAATCCCAATCCGTCCCAGCCTTAAACTCCTAGAGGAATTCCCCGCATCCCTAAGTCCCCCCGGATGGTCACGCGACTCTGCCTGATTCGCGCGATGACCTCTGGCACCGACTGGTTGGATAATTCCACTAGCATTCTTTTGTTGGATAATTCCACGAACGACAAAGAGCAGCGGCCATCTTCCGCTCTTTTCTATGCCCATTGATTTTGCGCCCGTAGGGGAGGGGCTTGCCCCTCCCGCCCGAATTCACGATGCATCCGCCGCCATCTTCATGCTCTGAGAGAGTCGACCTTCGAGAGGCGCGACTATGCGGGAAATTCAGCGTTGCGACTTAGTTCAAGGGTTGTTCTGCAAAAGAACCGCGCCGGCATTCGCGTTCCCATCGGTCGGAGACGTCTTCTTCTTACCGTTCGGCGCAGGCGCGCTATCCAGCGTCAGCCCCGCCTTGGACTTTTCGTAGGACCGCTTTACGCGCCGAATATAGGAGACCGTCTCGCGGTAGGGAGGCACCGTTCCAAATTGCTGCACCCTCTCCGGTCCCGCGTTGTACGCCGCCAACGCCAGCGCCAAATCATTGTTGTAACGCTGCAGCAAGTCGCGCAGATAGTGCGTTCCCGCGTCGATGTTCTCTTGCGGATCGAAAATATTCTGCACGCCAAAGCGCGCCGCCGTCTCCGGCAAGAGCTGCATCAGCCCGCGCGCATTCTTCTTTGAAACCGCTTTAGGATCGAAATTCGATTCCGCCGCAATCACGCTCGTAATCAGGTCCGCGTCCACGCTGTACTTCGTCGCCACGGTCTTCACAATCTCGCGGAAAGGCGCGGTAACGGCTACTGTCGCGGGCAACGCCACGAAAGTGTCTTCCGGCTCGATCGAAACGACTTCCTCCACCGGAACTTCCACCATTCCGCCCGCAATCTGCAATTTGTATTTCTCGCCGAGCAGCTGATAACCCGTCACATGAAGCCGCATACCGCTGCGCAGCGCGACGTACTCCGCGCGCGATGAAGGCGCGGCGCATAAAAGCGCTACAGAAATAAACGCGAAGGCTAGCAACTCGCTCGAAAGCCGCAAACGCGTCAGGCGCAAGGAGCTGCCTCCCGCAACGCAAAATGCTCGATGGCCGCCGCCACGCCGCCTTCGTCGTTGCTCGCCGTTTCGTGCCATCCAAAATTTTTCAATTCCGCCACGCTGTTGCCCATCACCACCGGGATTCCCGCGAACGTCAGCATCTCCAGATCGTTGTGATTGTCGCCGATCGCCAGCACCTCTTCGCGCGCCACTCCCCGCAACGCCGCCCATTCCGCCAGCGACGCTCCCTTCGAGCAGATGGGATTGATCACATCGATCATCGAAAAATTTCTGCTCTCGTAGACCGTCACAGCCAGCGCAAACTCCTCCGCAATCGCCGCTCCTCGCAGTGCTGCTTCTGCATCGCGCATCCGCGCTACATTTCCACTCAGCATCACCTGAATCGGATCTTCTGTCAGGCAGCTTTCGAGCGGATTTGCCAGCCCAAGAAACTCCTTATTCCGCGTGTAATACGCCGAGCGAATCGGGTCGTCTTCGTTGATGGTTTCGAGCACGATCTGGTTTTCCCGCCGCCGGTCAAACACAACTCCCGCGCAATCTCGCCACTCCCGCGTCAGCTCCAGAACGCGCTTCGCCGTTTCCCGCGCCAGCAAGTGCCGCACGTGCGTCTCGCCATCATGCGTCCGAATCACCGCGCCGTTGCTGACAATCATCGTCAGCGGCGCGCCGACCTGCCGCGAAATGGGCAGCGCAAAGTCATACCGGCGGCCTGTTACCAGCGCGACCTCGATCCCACGCTGGGTCGCCGCCGCAATGGCCGCGCGGTTGGCCTCGGGAAGCTGCCAACGGCTGTCCAGGAGTGTCCCGTCGATATCCAAGGCAATTAGCCTTACGCTCATCTCTCTATTGTACCGTTAAAGTGGGATGCACAGGGGATCGTACCGATTGCCTTGTGCCACAAAAGAACAGCGAAATGCCTGTGTTAGACTTTTCCCCTATGCCTAAGCAGACAAACGTTTTGGAGCTGGAATGTTCGGCCTGTGCGAAGAAATACGACGCCAGCGTGGAGCAGCATCTCTGCACCTGCGGCAAGCCGCTCTACGCCAAGTACGACCTCAAGCGTGCCGCAGCCACGTTGACCCTGGAAAGCCTCAAATCGCGCCTGAAGAACCTGTGGCGTTACGCTGAGGTGCTGCCAGACGGCCCCCCGGTAACGTTGGGAGAGGGAATGACGCCCCTGATCCATGCGAAGCGGCTGGGAGAGCGGCTCGGCGTATTTAACCTGTTGGTTAAGGACGAAGGCTTGAATCCGACCGGGTCTTTTAAGGCGCGAGGGATGACGGCGGCGGTCACTCGTGCCAAGCAATTGAATGCAAAGGCTTTGGCTGCGCCAACGGCGGGTAATGCGGGCGGGGCTTTGGCAGCCTATGCAGCTGCGGCGGGAATCCCTGCCGTCATCGTGATGCCAGCGGACAGGCCTTCGGCGAACGTGATGGAATGCCAGGCGTTCGGCGCTAAAGTGATCAAACTAAATGGCTTAATCTCGGATTGCGGCAAGTATGTCGCCGAACACGAAGAGCGCGAAGGCTGGTATGACATTTCGACGCTGAAGGAGCCTTACCGCGTGGAAGGCAAGAAGACGATGGGGTACGAGTTGTGGGAACAGCTTGGCGGGAAGCTGCCGGATGTGATTTTGTACCCCACGGGTGGAGGAGTGGGTCTAATCGGGATGTGCAAGGCGTTTGACGAGATGCAGGAGATGGGCTGGATTGGCGCAGAGCGTCCGCGAATGGTGGCGGTACAGGCGGCAGGATGCGCGCCGATTGTGAAAGCGTGGGAAGCGCACCGGGCGACATCGGAATTTTTTCAGAACGCGGCGACGCTGGCTTCGGGGCTGCGCGTGCCGGGGCCGCTCGGAGACTTTTTGATTTTACGAATGCTGAAGCAGACGAAGGGGACGGCGTTGACGGTGACCGACGACGAGATGCTGCAGGATGGGAAGAAACTGGCGTCACTCGAAGGCATATTTGCGGCGCCGGAAGGTGCGGCAACGGTGAGCGCGACGCGCAAGCTTGCGAATTCCGGTTGGATTAAGCCGGACGAAAGCGTGGTCTTGTTCAACACCGGCACCGGTTATAAATATTCCGAAGCCTGGCAGCGAGCTTTGCAGGAGTAGACTCTCTGTCGAAGCTTTATGAAGACACAGCGATGAAGACACACAGAATTTATTACGACGATGCGTATGTGAAGGAGTTCGAAGCGCGTGTTTTGCATTGCGAACTCCGTCCGCCGGACTTGAAGGCTGGAATTACCACTCAGGTTTTGGGATTAGTGCTGGATCGCACGGCGTTTTATCCGACGTCGGGAGGGCAACCGAACGATTTGGGAAAAATCGGGGATGCGAACGTGCTAGATGTGCGCGACGAGGGCGACGAGATTCTTCACATCGTCGACCGGCGTCCCAGCAGTCCGGATGTGCTCGGGTGCATCAACTGGCCGAGGCGCTTCGATCATATGCAACAGCATTCGGGACAGCACTTGCTCTCGGCCATGTTTCAGGAGCGATACGGAAGACCGACCGTCTCGTTCCACCTTGGAACGGAGCTGTGCACGATCGATCTGCAAGGCCCCGAACCGACTGACGAAATCCTGGAGGGCGCGGAACGCGCGGCGAACAAGGTCATTTTTGAAGACCGGCCGGTGACGACGCGCTACGGCACGGCGGAGGACCTTGCAGAGTTGGGAGTGCGCAAGGAAGTGGACCGCGGGGGAATTTTGCGGGCCATCGAGATCGAAGGTGCTGATTTGCAGCCGTGCGGCGGGACGCATGTGAAGAGCACCGCGCAGATTGGAATGCTCCTCGTGCGGCGCTGCACAAAAATGAGGCAGGACTGGCGAGTGGAATTCGTTTGCGGAGGGCGGGCGGAACGAGCAGCGCGGCAGGATTTTCAGCGGGTGCAAGCGGCATCGGAAAAGTTGAGCTGCGCCCCGGAAGAAGTAGTAGCGGCTGTGGAGCGCGCAATTTCCGAGCGAGACGCGAATTTCAAACGAACGCGGGCGCTACTGGAGAGCCTTGCGAAATTCGAGGCAGCCGAGGCGGTGCGGGAAGCCACGCCGAACCCCGATGGATTGCGCGTCGTGCAACGCGTTTTCGAGAATGCGGAAGCCGACTTCCTGGGATTCTTCGCCACGGAAGCAGCGAAAACGGAAAAGCTGTTCGCGTTGCTTGCAGGGCAGGGCACCGGGCACGTGCTCTTTGCGCAGCATGCGACGGCAGGCGCGGATATGAACGCTCTGCTGAAACAAGTGCTGGCAAAAGCCGGAGGAAAGGGCGGCGGAACGCGGGATTTCGCCCGAGGGCGTTTGGAAGATCCAACCAAAGCAGAAGAAGCGCTCGCGTTGGCGCGAGAAATCCTCGCGAGCCACTGAATTCTGAGCTATAAACTCGCTGCGAACCGGAGCAGTGAGACTGCGCCCGATCGTTTCTCGGAAATCACGCTACAAACAAGTCAGTGAGGTAGTCGATGACGAAACGAACTTCGCGCCGCGATGTTCAAGGATTTAGGGCTGCCGTAGGAAGTCGAAGTGAAGGCGGGCGTACAGGCACAGCGCAAGGTCTTCGAACAAAACGAACAGAGAGCGCGTATCCCGCCCGGTTGAATTAATAATTATCTGCGTTCGGAGTCATATGAAATTCAAGCGCCTTTTGATGTTGGGGACGGTCATGTTGATGGCGAACGATGTTGGTGCGCAGAATTCAGCGAAACCATTTCAGCTCGATGAGGCCACGATCAGCGATGTGCACGCGGCGTACAAGTCCGGCGCTCTCACATCCGTAAAGCTGGTGCAGGCTTATCTGGAGCGCATCCGGGCCTGCGACCAGGCGGGCCCGAAGCTCAATGTGGTGATCTTTCTCAATCCGCGGGCCTTGGAAGAAGCGGCTGCGCTGGATGAACACCTCCGAAGGACCGGGAAGTTCGTAGGCCCGCTGCATGGAATCCCCGTGCTGCTGAAAGACAATGTCAACACGAAGGACATGCCAACGACGGGTGGCTCGCTCAGCCTGGCGGGATACACTCCTGCGACCGATGCGGCCATTACTCAGAAATTGCGCAGCGCGGGCGCCATCATTCTCGCGAAGGTCAACCTGCACGAGTTCGCGATCTGGGGTGAAACAGTTAGCTCAATCCAAGGGCAGACCCTGAATCCCTATGACCTAACGCGAACGCCAGGCGGGTCGAGTGGTGGTACTGGCGCGGGTGTGGCTGCCAATTTCGCGATTGCGGGCATTGGCACGGACACCGTCAATTCCATACGATCACCCGCGTCGGCGAACAGCATCGTGGGTATTCGCCCGACGGTCGGTCTCGTCAGCCGAGCCGGCATTATCCCGTACTCATTCACTCAGGATGCCGCCGGTCCGCTCGCCCGCACCGTAACGGACGCGGCGAAGATGTTAAACGTGCTCGTAGGCTATGACACTAACGATGCGGTGACGGCATGGAGCGTCGGGAATACCGAGGAGGACTACACGAGATTCCTGAAAGCCGATGGTGTGCAGGGCAAGCGCCTCGGCGTATTACGCAGTTTCTTCGGCACCGCACCTATCAACGACGAGGTCAATCGTATCGCGAACCAGGCGGTCGAGGATCTGAAGAGGTCTGGCGCAACGGTCGTCGAGCTGAACACTCCGGATCTCGATAGCGCAAAGATTACCTCTGATATCAGCGTTCATGTGTACGAATTGAAGCCGACAATTAACGCTTATCTTGCCGCGGGCAACACTCCGGTTAAATCGCTCGAGGAGATCATAGCTTCCGGTAAGTTTCATCCGAAGATCGGGGACCTGATCAAGAAAGCGCAAGGCCTCGAGATGGACGACAGCTATCGCCTGCGGCTGCAGAAGCGCTCCGAGTTGCAGCAGCGTGTGATGAAGATCATGGCTGACGAGCGACTCGATGCGATCGTGTTCCCACATCAGCAGCGGCTTGTGGTGCCCATTGGGGAGACCCAGCTGGAGCGCAACGGCGCTCTTGGATCGGTGACTGGATTTCCTTCTATCGTCGTGCCAGGCGGATTTTCTTTGCCAACGCCGGCGGCGACGATCGGCGTCCCGGTGGGTATCGAATTCCTCGGCAGACCTTGGTCCGAGAGGGTGTTGGTCGAGATTGGGTACGGTTACGAACAAGCGACCAGGCACCGCCGGCCTCCGGCAAGCGTACCACCGGTGCTCGAGGTCCGATAGCCTGATAGGAGACGGAGCGCGGCAAAGTGGGGCGGGGCAAGCGCGGGGCAAGCCCCGCCCCTACAGGCCGGATTGGCCCATGGCCCATCGCGGGTTGTGAGGAATGTTTCCCGTACGCGCTAGAAGAGGCGGGTGCGGACGCGATCTGGGATGTGGTGCAGGTCAATGAGGGTGAGGAAGTCGATGGTCTTGAATTCGCGGTCAATCGCGGGTGGACCGCAGAGGCGGGCGGAGACGTCAAGATAGGCGCGAAAAAGGCGGGGCGTGGCTGGCGCGGGCCGGGAAGTGTCCGCGGCGCGGCAAGCAACCTCCGGCCGGGGTTTTGTGCGCAGGGCGGGCTCGATCAAATATTTTTCTCGCAACTGCTCGTAGAGAGCCATGCCCTCGTTTTCGTCCTGCGAAGTGACGGAACTGCAGCCAAGTAAATAGCGGGCCCCGCAACTTGTGGCGTAGCGGGCTATGCCTTTCCAGAGCATGTGAAGGACAGCGGAGTTGCGATACTCGGTATGTACGCAGGCGCGGCCCAGCTCGAGCACTTCCGCGCGAATGCCTTCATAGGGCGTAAAATCGAAAAACTGCTCGCTGTAGTAGCCAAGATTCCCCTTAGCGCGGAAACCGCTTTGCATGCGGTAGGTGCCGACCAACTGGCCGGAGCTGATATCGCGGACCATGAGATGGTCGCAGATGAAATCGTAGCGGTCGCGGTCCAGGCCGATACGTGCGGAACTGGCCAGGCCCTCGCCAAGCTCGCAATTAAAAACGAGATAGCGCAAGCGCTGGCAAGCAATCAGGTCCTCCAGCGACTCAGCCATCCCGGCGCGGAACTGTGTCGTGGAGGCGAGCGGATTTTCGCAGCCGTGCTCTAAGACCGCGGTAGGTGGCATGGCTAAAGTGTCGAACAGGTTAAATTACAGGAGTGTTTCAAGCGTATGAATTACAGGTTTCACGGGGGTATCAAGTGCGAAACATGATATTTGGCGGGCCAATCGAAGCTTGGAAAGCGATAAGTGTGCTCAGAAGGGAAACGGCGGATTACGCGTGGTGGGTTGTGCCTTCGCGGTCGCTTAGGAATGCCTGGACTTCCGCGCGCGTGGGCATGGAGGGTTGAGCGCCGCGGCGCGTGACGGAAATCGCGGCGACGGCTGAGGCCCACGATGCGCTGCGAAGGGGATCGTGGCCTTCGAGGAGCGCGGAAGCGAAGGCACCGTTGAAAGCGTCGCCGGCGGCAGTGGAATCGATGGCGCGAACCTGGTAAGCGGGCAAGGAAATTCTTCTGCCATCGGCGAGCGCGAGGTAACAGCCGCGCTGACCGAGTTTCAGGATGACGTTGCGGCTTCCGCGTTGCAAGAGCGTCGCGGCGATATTAGGAAGTTCGTTTTCAGGCAGGTCCTGGGATTTGAGGCCCAGAAGCGAGCAGGTTTCCGATTCGTTTGGAGTGAGCCAGTCGACGCAGGCGAGGAGCGAGGCGGAAAGCGGTCTGGCGGGCGCGGGATCGAGGACGAGTGGAATGCCTTCCTTGCGAGTGACGGAGGCGAGAAATTCCACCGTTTCCAGCGGGATTTCGAGTTGCGCCAGAACAATGCCTGCGCTGCGAATCATGTCGAGATGCTTTTCGACGTAGCTGGGGGAGACTTGGGCATTTGCGCCGGGGATGACGACGATTACGTTTTCGCCGTTCGCGGCGGTGATGATCTGGGCAATTCCGGAAGAGGTGGATGCGGCTTCGACGGCAGTGGTGTCTGCGCCTGCGGATTCTAGGTTGGCGCGGAGTTCCGCGCCGAAAGAATCGTTGCCGACTTTTCCAATCATGCTGACTTGCGTGCCGAGGCGGGCGGCAGCGACAGCTTGGTTGGCGCCTTTGCCGCCCGGGAAGGAGGCGAAGCTGGCGCCGGTCAGGGTTTCGCCGGCGAGCGGAATCCTGGGGGCGACGGAGACAAGATCGAGATTGATGCTTCCAACGACGACGAGGCGTTTTTTCATTTCAACCTTGTCCCTCAGCGTGAAATTATCAGACGACAATCCGGGCGTGAAAATGCCTAGTTTGTATTATTTGGAAATTACAGGGGCAAGCGCAACCGCCGCCAAGCCAACCACGAAAAACAAAAACATCAATGGGATCAGTTTGCGCGCGTCGGCGGGAGCGTTGGCAAACTCCTTCCAAACGAAGACGCCCCAGATGGCGGAAACCATGGTGGCGCCCTGGCCGATGGCGTAGGAAATCGCGGGGCCGATAATCTGAGCGTGAGAGGCGACAAAGTTCAAGACGGCGCCAGTGCACCAGATGGCGCCGCCAAGTATGCCCCAGAAATGCCAGCGGCCGGGGCTTTTGGCGTAGTCGCTCATGCTGACGGGAGCGCCACCGGTTACGGGCTTGCGCATCAAGAAATAGTTTGCGGGCACGGCGCAGATAGCAACGCCGAGGGCGAAGAAAAAAGCCACTGCGTAGGGGCCGAGAGAATTTTGGCCGGTGATGGCTTTTGTGACGAGCGGATAAAAGCTGCCCATCAAGATGCCGCACGCCAGGCTGATTTGAATGCCGCGGGCGCCGAGAGCTTTGCGCGTGGTTTCGCGGCGGCGATAGGCGATGGCATCGACGATGATGGCGAGCGTGACGAGCAGGACGCCCCCGAAAAGCAGGAGGGGATTGCCTTGGGGAGAAATAATGTAATTGAGCAGGACACCGACGACGAGAGCGAGGCCGATACCGATGGGGAAGGCGACGGCGAGCCCGGCGATTTCGATGGCGGCGACCAGGAGAAGATTTGCGACGTTGAAGACGGCGCCACCGAGAAGGGCGAAAAGGATGTGGCTTCGATCGGCGCTGCGAATGTTGCTAAGAAAAGAGAGTGGGCCACCGCCCATTCTGCCGAGAGTCACGCCCCAGAGCAAGCTGGCGATGATAATTCCGGCAACGTAGTCCCAGTAGAAAAGCTGGAAGGGCCATCCGGGAGTGAGTTTCATCGTGTTGGCCCACGAACCCCAGCAAAGCATGCTGCCGAGCATGAAGATCAGCGCGATGGCGTACGCTTCCGGTTGATACATGAAGTCTCGCTCTCTCTGTGGCGGCCGACTTGGCGCCGAGCTGCCGGCCGTTTCGTCGTTCACTCCATGAGAGTTCTACTTCTTACCGGAAGGAAGTGCAAGCCGGGAGGAGTTTCAGCCAGAATGGTGAGAGAAGATCGGACTTGAATCCGAGTTGCCATCTTCCATCCGGCAACTCGGGTAGTACACGATCCCGGCAGTAACTATTGACCGGAAAGGCTTTTGGAGGTATATTCCTTTGGAGGAATGGGCTGTAGAGTTTACAGATGAATTTGGGGCGTGGTGGGGGGGTGAGCGAAGCCGGACAGGTGGACGTAAGGGCGGAGGTAAACCTGCTTCGCCGTTTCGGCCCGACGCTCGGTAGGCCTCATGTGGACTCCGTAGCGTCCTCGAAGCATGCCAACATGAAGGAATTGCGGATTCAGCACCGGGGACGACCCTACCGTGCCCTGTTTGCCTTCGATCCACGACGCACTGCAATTCTGTTGATCGGCGGAAATAAGACGGGCAAGGGTCGTTGGTACAAGGAGTTTGTGCCGATAGCGGATAGGCTGTACGAGGAACATCTGGAAACGCTCCGAAGGGAGGGATCGCTCAATGGCTAAGAATTTTCGGGAACTGGAAGCAAAGATGTCACCGGGAGCCCGCGCGCGCTCAGACGCCAAAACACAAAAGATGATCGAAGAAATGGCTCTCAGCGAACTCCGTCAGGCAATGGGCTTAACGCAAGAACGCCTGGCAAAGGCGTTGCGCATCAATCAAGCGGGCGTGTCCAAGATCGAAAGCCGCTCTGACATCTTCGTGAGCACGTTGCGCAAGGCAATCGAGGCGATGGGCGGCAAGCTGGAGATTCGTGCGAAGTTTCCGGCGGGTGAAGTGCGGATTAGGCAGTTCGGTGGGCTTGCGAGAAGGAAGCGTTCCCGATCCCTGCGCGGAACCGGCCGCCGGGCAGGAGCTGCCACGTAGTTTCAGGATTTCGCAGGTGCTTAAGAGTTTGGTGGACGAGAGGGGATTCGAACCCCCGGCCTCCTCGTTGCGAACGAGGCGCTCTCCCAGCTGAGCTACTCGCCCATGAGCAGCTCAGCAATTTTAGCAAACGACGCGACCCTATTCCAGTCGCAACCGTGTGTGCAGTGCGGAACTTGACGCATGACGCGGCAAATGCGACCGCATCCCAGGTCCAGCATGACCAAAGCTCCACCGATACTAATATGGACAACCGTCTTCTGGTTTGCCCGTACCAAAGGCCCATGGGGTAGAGACGTATGCGTAATCTTCCCGCGCTAACGTGTACTCGGCCGGCAATTTGAAAAGAGCAGGATCTGGTTCCGCTCGGCTGAGTTCGATGAGTGTGGCGGTATGCATTCCCCGCGGCCCCAGGGATTTGGTGACGACGTTCATGTGCAGTTCGGGGGAGTACCAATAATCGGAAACGAAGACCTCCGGCTCCGTGCATTGAGGCGCGGGCGGGTAGGTTTGGGTTATGCGGTAGTGTTGGACGCGGACGCCATTCACGCTATCGATCCCCAAGTACTCTTCAATCGTGGGCACGCTATGGATATAAACAGGTCCCGGGTAGCGTCGCCTGTACCCCTGCTCCGAAGCTCCCTTGGGCGGATTGTCCGGAAACAGTTGGGCGACCAATGTGTTCGGATACATCAAGATTCGTAAGTGTGCGACCGGGTCATTGACAGTGATCCAGCCTTGGAGATTGTCGATGCGTGCCCGGCTCTCGGGCGTTAGCAATTCGTCGCCCTCTAGAGGTGGGCGAGGGTTTTCCGTCCGAGTTCGCCCTTGTGAATCTCGCGCGAGCTTTTGCGTTCCTCGGCCGACAAGTGACTTGCCGTCTCGCGTCTTGATTTCCGACTCTTGAACGAGCGTTGCAACGAACGGCGCGCCAAGTATGGGAAACGTAGAAGGTGCGCACGTCCTCACCGGTTTCAAAAAATGCAAACCCTTATTATAAACGTCAGCGCACAGATCGCCTGGCAATATGGAGGGCGCCGGGTCCGCGGTTTGGCCATACGCACCTGCGCCAACAAGAAGTAGGCACGCTGCTAAAGAGAATAGGATAACCCGACCGCGAGCCGGGCATCGCAAAGGAATCGGCTTGCTCATAGCCCTGTCCTGTCCGATCGCAAGGCGCGGCGACCTTAAAGGACCCAAATTACGGCTGATCGAGGTTGCCGCCGGCGCGCTGCGCCACGATTTTGCGCACGTTTTGATAGAGAGCGCGAGCCTGCGGAATCGCTTCGATCGCTTTCTGTACCTGCGGGTCGGCTTCCAACTGGACTTTGAATCCTTCTTGCATGCCGAAGTTCGAGACCAGCACTTCCTGTCGAATCTTGCGCTTCACCCAATCCAGGTTTTCGGCCATATCCGCTTCGTTGTATCGCACGTTATGTTTTGTGAGGAATTCGCGGAAGTTACGCATCACGTTGTCATCGACTTCAAATTCCTTGGTGACGGTCGGCTTGTTTCCCATGTAGAAGCGCGTGAACCCGCCCACGCCGCCCTCATAGGGATAAAAAACGTCGGCGCGGAACATGTTTTCCTGGAAGTGGTTCAGCTTTGGCGCAGCCACAACAATGTCCGGCGTGATGCCGCCGCCACCAGTGACTTGCCGGCCGCTATCGGTGAGCTTGACCTCCGTGGGATGTTCGGGAACCTTGCGCTCATAGTGATATTCATAGAGCGAAATGGATTTGTAGTCACGCTGAATCAGCCGCCCGCTCGGTGTGTAGTAGCGCGCGGTTGTTAGCGCCAAGCCGGTATTTTCGCTGAGCGGCTGGACGGTCTGCACAAGGCCCTTGCCGAACGTTGTTTCGCCGACAATCAAGCCGCGATCGTGGTCCTGTACCGCGCCCGACACAATCTCCGTTGCCGAAGCGGAATTTCCGTTTACCAGAATCACCAGCGGCGTCGTCATACCCTGATTGCCGCGCAACGCAAAGTAGCGCCGCTCCGGTGAAGTACGCCCGTGGTGCGAAACGATTAGCTGGTTTTTATCCAGGAACATGTCTCCGACAGCCACGGCCTCGTTCAGCAGGCCGCCGGGATTTCCGCGCATATCGAGGATCAAACCGTCCAGAGTCGGCGCGTTCAGCTGCTTGAGCGCTTCGCCGATCTCGCGGTCCGTGGTTTCGTTAAAGCCAGAGAGTTTGATGTATCCGATGCCCGGCTTGAGCATGAAGGCGATGTCGACCGAGTGCCGCGGAATCTCATCGCGCGTCACCGTGAAGACCAGGGGCTGTTCATACCCTTCGCGGGTGACGGTAATCTTTACGACTGTGCCCTTGGGGCCTTTCAGCATATCGGCGACGTCTGTCGTGGTCAGGCCGTCGGTCGACTTGTCATCCACCTTCATGATCACGTCGCCCGGCCGAATTCCCGCATTGAACGCCGGCGCGCCCACGTAGGGCTGCATGACGACGGTGCGGCTGTCGCGCGGGGCGACCACCATGCCTACGCCATAATATTTTCCGCGTTGGTCTTCGCGCAGGAGCGCAAATTGCCGCGCATCGAAGAAGTTCGAGTGGGGATCCAGTACCCGTAGCATGCCGGGGATGGCGCCTTGATAGACTGCCTTGTCTACGTCGACCGGTTCGGCGTAGTTCGCCTGCACCACGTCCAGAACGTTGGTGAATTGCCTTATCGCGGTGTGCTCGTCCTCGGCCGAAGACGTCGTGGCTCGAACATTGGGGCCGTAAATCCCCCCCAGAACGGCAGATATGAGGATGACTGCAACGACTAGTACCAGCCCACGGCGCTCGGATTTCATCCTGACCTCGCGAACCACGCAACCTGAATTATAGCACACCCCAAAGTGTGGTTTGACACCGTGGGACGCCCTTTCTATGATGCCAACAGGCCCTCTTACGGCCACCCATTCCTATGCTCAGCATGACCCACATGGTCGTTCTGTTTATCGTCGTCCTGGTCGTTTTCGGGCCGCACAAGCTGCCTGAACTCGCCCGCGGCCTCGGCAAACTGATGGCTGAATTTCGCAAGGCTTCCACGGACTTCAAAAGCGCCTTTGAACAGGAAATGCGCGACATCGAGCGCCAAGCCCTGCAAGCTGAACGCAAGAAAGCCGCTGAATCTGTGGCTGCCGCCGCCGTCGGCGCAGAGCAACCCGCCACTCAGGGAACGCAGGCAGACACCGAGACCGCCGCTACCAGCTTAGACGCCGATACTCGTGCGACGGAAGCGCTGGTTGTGACTCCGGTTGCCGAATCGGTGCCCCGCACCGATGGCGAGGCCGCACCGCCAACCGACGACACACCCGCCGTCGCTGCCGCTGAGCCTTTGGACGGCAATTCGCACCACGCTTCTGATGACGCTTCCCGCGATACCGCCCGCGACCCCTCTCATGACCAACAGCAGCCAGCCTGACTCCGCCATCGTCGCAACCACCGAAGAGCCCGGCGCTCAAATGACGTTTTTTGAGCACCTCGTCGAGCTGCGCAAGCGCATCATCAACTCGCTCGCCTCCATCGTCATCGGCGCCGCCATCGGCTGGGTCATCGCCCCGCATTTCGTCAATCTGATGGTCAAGCCCATGGTCAAGGCTCTGGCCAATGCTCATCTCAACCCGCAGCTCGTCTATTCGCACCCCGCGGGCTACGTGACCCTCCTCATCACCTGCAGCATTTACATCGGAATTGTCCTCGCCTCCCCGTGGGTGCTCTTTCAAATCTGGCAATTCGTGGCTCCCGCACTTTATAAGCACGAGCGCAGCGCCATCACCGGTTTTCTCTTTTCCACCGTCTTCCTTTTCCTGGCCGGCATCGCTTTTGGCTATTTTGTTTCGCTGCCGTATGTCCTGCGCTTCTTGATCAGCTTTCAAGGCCCTGTCGTCCCCCTGATTAATATCGACGAGTATTTCGATTTGATTCTTCTTGTCCTCCTCGGGCTTGGCCTCGTGTTTGAACTGCCCGTACTGATTTTCTTTCTCACGCTTTTCGGCATCGTCACTCCCCAATTTCTGATCAGGAATTTCCGTTACGCCTTGCTCGTGATCACCGTTCTCGCCGCCATCTTGACGCCTTCGCCCGATGCCCTCAGCATGGTGCTCTTCATGCTCGTGCTGATCGCTTTGTATTTTGTGGGCGTGGGCGTGTCCTGGGCGGTGGTACGCAAAAGGAAAAAGCGTGAAGCCGCAGCCGGGGAGGCTCGTTAGATGAATTTTGCACCAAAGAATGTTTTCTGCGTTGTGGCGTGTGCATCCGCGCTATTCCTTGGCCTGTGCGGATGCAAAGCCAAAGCGGATAGCCCCCAGCCCACCGCGAAAGACGCGCCCTTCATGAGCGCCGTCACCACCGCGCCACCTCCCGCCGTACAAACTCCTGCCGATGCAGCTCCGGATCCGGACAAAACCGGCGGCTTCGATGGCAAGCGCGCCTATGCCCAAGTCGCCAAACAAGTTTCTTTCGGTCCCCGGCCCGCCGGCTCGCCCGCCCTCGCGCAAACGCAGGACTACCTCCTCGCCGAACTGAAAAGCTACGGCTGCACTACCGAAGTCGATGCCTTCAGCTCGGAGACTCCCGCCGGCCGCATCGCCATGAAAAATATTGTGGTGAAAATTCCCGGAGAAAAATCCGGCGTGATTCTCCTCGGCACCCATTACGACACCAAGCGCCTCGAAAACTTTGTTGGTGCTGACGATGCCGGCTCATCAACGGGTGTCATGCTCGAACTCGCCCGCAACCTCTGTCCGCAACACGGCCGCTACAATGTCTGGATCGCCTTCTTCGACGGCGAAGAAGCCGTCCGCCCCGAATGGCAAGATCCCGACAACTGTTACGGCAGCCGCGAAATGGCCGCTCGTTTCGCCAATAGCGGCGACCTCACAAAAATAAAAGCCTTCCTCCTGGCCGACATCGTCGGCACGCGCACTCCGCACTTCAAGCGCGAAACCTACTCCACCAAAGCGCTCGTCGATTTAGTCTGGGGCGTCGCCAAAAAACTCGGCTACGGCAACATTTTCGTCGACGAATCCTCCGCCGTGGAAGACGATCACCAATCCTTCCTCAAGCGCCACGTCCCCTCCGTCGACGTCATCGACCTGGACAACGGCCCCACCGGCGACGTCTACTACTGGCACACGCCCCAAGACTCGATCGACAAAATCAGCCCCAAAACCCTAGCCATCGTAGGTCACGTCTTCCTCGAATGCGTCAAGCAACTCCAGGCTAAGTAAGTCAATTTCCCCAGCAAGTCGTTCCGAAGGGAGCGGCCCCGCCTCCCTGACATCGCCCGTCCATTGCTGTGAATTCACAGTCTTGTCCATGGACGATTCGAGTTCGAAGAGTGAGCTCGGCGCATTTCCGCAACCGTAATAGTGCTTCACCTTGTGCGTCGCCCCCCTTGCGGTCATTCTGTCACCGCCTTCGCATATCGGTGCAATAGCGCCCACACTTTTCTCTCGAATAGTCCTCGGCAACGCTCCAGAATTCGCTTTGGCGAACTGCGACAGCAAATCCCTCATGTCCGCTTCGATCCGCCCCTCGCGGGCCGCCATTTCCTGCGCGTGCGCATTGCCGGTCTACTCCACGCGCCCTTCGCCATAATTCGTTATCGCGTAAGCTGAACACGTTCCGAAACAGCCTATCCGTTCCAGCTCAATGGCTACTGTCTTAAGATCCGCCTCCGCCACGGAACTCTGATGGAGTTGCCCGCCATGGCTCAAACCGATTTCACCACAAGCAGGAAAAGACTTGCGATCGAATGCTGACCCCGCAGTGTCTTTGAAAATATATTTGCCTCCGTAGTCTATAAGTGGGTCAAGGCCTCCTTACTCTATCGACACCAGCAAGCTGATGTTCCCGAAGACAGTTGGTTCCCTCGTTCCTTTGGCCGCCACGCGGACTCTATGCTAAATTCGATAGTCACCAAAAACTCTTCCTGCGAATGAAAACCAAGCGCATCTAGTCAAATCTTCCGCAGGCGAATACTCCATCGTCTGCGGCGAAGGCGTTCTTCGCGATGCCTCTAGCGAAGTCCGCAAACTTCGGAAGATTTTCACGCATCCACATCGTCTCCTCGTCAAAAGTATGGCGAGCAGTAGGGAAGAGCGTTCAGCGCGGCTTCGGCCCGAAGAATATCCACGCCACGCACTTAATGGACGACGCTGAGTCCGCCAAAAATCTTTTCACGCTGGAGAAACTCGAGCGATCGCTCGTTCGCGGCGGTATCGACCGCCACTCCCTAATCATCGCTGTGGGTGGCGGCGTAGTCGGTGACGTCGCCGGTTTCGCCGCATCCACCATCCAACGTGGCGTTTCGCTCGTACAAATTCCCACCACCCTCATCGCGCAAGTCGATAGCGCGGTAGGCGGAAAAACCGGCGTCAACCTTCCCGAAGGCAAAAACCTAGTAGGCACCTTCTATCCCGCTCGTCTAGTGCTCGTCGATTCCGCGATGTTGAGAACACTCCCGGAACGCCAATACCGCGGCGGCCTCGCCGAAGTCATCAAATACGGCGTCATCGCCGACGCCAAACTTTTCGCCTATCTCGAGAAAAATTGCGACGCCGTCCTCCGCCGCGATCCCGCCGCGCTCGCCTACATCATTCCTCGCTCGCTCGAAATTAAAGCCCAAGTTGTCAGCCGCGACGAGCGCGAATCCGGCCTCCGCGAAATACTCAACTTCGGCCACACCTTCGGCCACGCCCTCGAAACCCTCACCAACTATCGCGTCTACCAGCACGGCGAGGCCGTAGCTTGGGGCATGATGGCCGCCGCCCTCCTAGGCCACGAACTCCATCTCACTTCCGCCAACGAAGTCTCCCGCATCGTCTCGCTAGTCCGCCGCCTCGCCCCGCTCCCTCCGTGGCCCAACGTCCCCCCGCAAAAAATCATCGCCGCCATGCACTCCGACAAAAAAGCCCGCGCCGGCAAATTGCGCTTCGTTCTGGCCCCCAAAATCGGCCGAGCCGAATCCCACGACGACGTCCCCCTCGAGACCCTCGAGCGCGTCCTCCAGTTCGCGCCTCATTTCCTTACGCCATCCTCAAGCAAACGAGGAAATCGTCCTCGTGCCTAAAAAACTAAACAAGTTGTCATTCCGAGCGAAGCGAGGAATCTGCTTCTTCTTTTGGCCGCCACCTTGCCTGATAGCTGTGAGCTGCCAACAATCAACTCCTCTACTTCAACTTTCAACTTTCAACTATCGACCCTCCCCCATGCCCACTAACGCCCCCGCCCGCGGCACCCAACCCGAAGGCGCCCAAACCGAAGCCGACGCCTCCCGCAAAGTCCGCGAAATGTTCACCCAAATCGCCCCCAGCTACGACTCCCTCAACCACATCCTCTCTCTCCAACTCGACCGCCTCTGGCGCGCCCGCACCGCCAAGCTTCTCGTCCAATCTTGCAACGCGAAAACGCCATCGTCCTCGACCTCTGCTGCGGCACCGGCGACCTCTCTCTCGCCCTGCGCAAATCCGGCAAAGCCCGCATCATCGGCGCCGACTTCGCCCACACCATGCTCACCCGAGCCCGCGCGAAAAGACCAACAACCTCGTCCTCAGCCACAAAAATTAAAAAAAAATGTCATTCCGAGCGAAGCGAGGAATCCGCTTTTGTCCGAAAGCCACGCGTCCGCTCCTGCACCAGACCCACCGCCCGCCTTCTCGTCGTCGAAGCCGATGCCCTCCGCCTCCCCTTCGCCGATCAATCCTTCGACCTCGTCACCACCGCCTTCGGCTTCCGCAATCTCGCCAACTACGACTCCGGCCTCCGCGAAATCCACCGCATCCTAAAACCCGGCGGCACCATCGCCATCCTCGAGTTCACCGAACCCCCCGACAATTTCCTCGGCAACCTCTACCGCTGGTATTTCCGCCGCGTCCTGCCCCGCATCGGAGCCGCCCTCTCCGGCGATTCCTCCGCTTACACCTATCTCCCCAAATCCGTCTCCCGTTCTTCCGACCCCCGAACTAGCCTCTGCCATGTCTGCCGTCGGCTACACCCCAGTCACCCACAAATCCTGGACCTTCGCCACCGTAGCCCTACACACCGCCCAACGCCCCCGCTAAACGCACACCAGAGTAGCCGTCCATCTCTTTTCGCTTTGTCTTCGCAACGACCACAACATATAGTGCGTTGAGAAACGTCGAGATACAATAGGTGCATTAAGCTGTGATTTATATGGTTGACACGTAATCCACGTTCCGATTACAATTCAGGAGTCTTCTCGCGTGGCTGTTGCTGGCGCCCGGGCAAACCGGGAAGGTTAGCGCGACATGCGGCGTCGAGGCGAAAGTCTCGATTGAGCGGATAGGACCTCACGGAACCTCCGCAGAGGACAGACCTGGCTCGTCCGGCTCAACTATAGCCGTAACCCTGACGTTTCGACGCACCTGTTGGGCGGCTGGTAGGCAATTTTCATCGGCGGAGCCGGGGCCGCGAAGTTTAAGACGCTTGAACCGAGCCCGCAAAAAGGTAATGTCATTAGCGGGAGGACTGAACGTGATTAAACGACGCAAAAACGTGCCACTAAGGCACGGAGCCGAAGGCTAGGCCGAACGATGGCCTTGCTGACGGACCTGACTCTCGCGTGGCTGTTGCTGGCGCCCGGGCAAACCGGGAAGGTTAGCGCGACATGCGGCGTCGAGGCGTAAGTCTCGATTGAGCGGATAGGACCTCACGGAACCTCCGCAGAGGACAGAATGTTTACCGGACGGGTTGGGTTCACCAACAGGGCCCATAGGGTAGCCGATGGCAACTCTGATCGAACGGGTTCAAAAATCGACACTCTCGGACGCGCGTGGCGCGTCATCTTGGAGAACGGTCGTTCCTCTCAGTGTCTCTCCACGAGACGGGAAACCGAAGAATTCGCTAGAAATTCCGAATCGCGCCTCACAAAGATCCAGCGTCAACTCTGTGCGGGAAGTTTTGAATTTGGGCCAGCCAAAGGTGTGCCAATCCCCAAGCCTGGAAAAAAGGCAATTCGACCGCTCGTTGTCGCTCCGATCGCATCGCGAGTTGTCCAGCGCGCGATCCACGACGTGTTGCTTGAGGTCCCGTCGATACGCCAGTTTGCGGAGAACCCGTTCAGTTTTGGAGGCGTAAGAAGGAAACTGGGAAAGCTGGGCGCGGTTCCCGCTGCGGTCCAAGCGGTTCTAGAGGCGATTCGTAGCGGCTCGAGGTATGTGGTCCGCTCCGACATTTCCGCCTTTTTTACCAAAATTCCCAAGCCCGTCGTTACAACCATAGTGGCAAATGCCACGCAAGACGCGGAATTTGTCGACCTCTTCAGCAGAGCGATTGCAGTGGAGTTGGAGAATCTCGCCTCGCTCAGAGAGCGCATGTCTGACTTTCCTATTCACGAGATTGGCGTTGCGCAAGGAAACTCGCTGTCGCCCCTACTGGGCAATCTATTTCTTTGCAACTTTGACCAGCAGATGAACACAGGTGTATGCCGCACTCTTCGTTATATCGACGATTTTCTTATCATGGCGCCAACGAGAGCTTTGGCTGATGGCGCGTTCTTGCGCGCTGTCGGGCTGCTTTCAAAACTCGGGCTCGAGGTGAACGAAAAAACGCTCCGAAGCAACAGTACAGAGGGATTCACATTCCTCGGGATTGACTTGGAAAACGGAGCGATTAGGCCCAGCAAGAATGCGAAAAGACGGTTGCTCGAAAACGTTTCCGCAATTATCGAAGACAGTGAACATGCGATGCGCGCCTATAGAAAGGGCCAAACGATACCTTCTAAGCGGTGCCTGATTAGGGCGCTAGTCGAAGTTCGGGGAGTCGTGCAGGGGTGGGGAAGTCACTACAGCTTCTGCAATGAGAAGAATATTTTCGGCCAGTTGGACAGAGCAATAGACGACAAGTTGCGAGCATATCTCGGGTCATACGGAGAGCAGATAAAGCGCTCGGACCCGAGAGGTCGCCGGCATTTGCTGGGCGTGCCCTTACTAGAGGAGTTGGCTTCACGGCCCTTCTCTTGGACCGAGCCAGCTTCCAAGGGGACACCAGAAAATCTCGAAACATTGCTCGTTGAAGGTCTCGCATCTAAGCAACTCAGCGAAGATGAGTTTTGGGATTCGGTCAATAAGCAAACAGACGCACTTTCCGAAGCTAGGACACGCCCGCATCCCTGAAGATGCCCGCGACGGCGGGGGAACGGCGGAACGGCGGGGGACAGACGGGACGATTCCCATCTTCTAAACTAAACGGGCGCGACAAACCCTGACATCAGTAGCGGCGGCCTTCATGCAGCGACTTGCGGGTAATGGGCTCTCCCAAGCTGAGACGATATTTTTCACCAAACTCTTCCATAGCCCGAACGGCCTCCAGCCGGGAACCAGTCCTCTGCGGTGCCGGGGCCGGGGCCAGACGGAATGTTTTCCATTCTTCCGCCGCCTCACGCGCAGACGCTTAAATGCTTTCTGGATGCACTGCTGCGATCCCCTTGAATCGGCTGAAGTCTGTCACGTTCATCGTGAGGATGTGGTTGACCGCATGGACGTACATTGCCGCCGCTAATCGCGCGTCGTGCACCTGTACTCCCCACGCCGTACTCTCTGAAAATTCGCCTCCACTCCCGATAAACGGCCTCGCTGTCCGGCAATAAACTCATTCCGTTTTCGATGGCCCGCACTTCGCGTTCGGCCTCGGCGGCTGTAAGCCCAAGTCCGTTGCGAGTAACGGGCCGCGTCATCGCGTTCCAAAGTTCCGCGATATTCTGGTGCGTAAAGTGCAGTGCTGTACCCTGGCCCGCGAGTCGGGCGAGAGCCGTGTCGACTACCTTGTGCTGAGGATCGGAGCGCCGCGTGATGCGCAAGAGAATGTTCGTATCGACGAGACACGAAGCAATCGCCATTTAGTAGTGGTCCTGATAGATCCAGTCGCGAGTAATGACCTCTGGGAGCGCGGGAATCTTGTCGGAAAACTGTGCCAGCGAGTCCAGCCATGCGCGAATCTCTTCTGGAGAGCGCACCTGCGAAGCTCCCGCTTGTTGCGGCTCGAATTGTTGCGCAAGAAGTTCAGCAACATAGTCTTCCACCCGCAAGCCGCGCGACTTGGCCCGCGCCGCCAACTCATCCGGGATCTTAACCGTGACTTCCATAAAAAAAATACTAACACGAATCGCCACTGCCGGGCAGATGCGGCAGCCTTCGGTTCTAAGGCTGCGTATCGGGTCGGGTCCCCATCCTTGCGGGTTTGGTTTATGCAAGGTGGTCTTCTCTACGCTCAATTCTCAACTGGCGACATGCTCGACCTGCATGAGTCGCAGCGCCGAAGACAGGCGGAATCCACTCCCCCTCACGCCGGTCTCTAACCCCTTCTCCCGCAACCACTTATAATCTTCTTGACAATATTACTAATTCGTGCTATAAAGGTACGTGAATTTAGCTCGTCAACGCCTCCTTCGTTCCCATTTTGGAACTCTTCCTGTCGCAGTCGATTCCGCTTCCTCATAGCAGGCGTCAACGATCAACTCCAAGCTTTCGCAGAGTTCTGACTCTTCGCGTGGTCATCACCTCAAGAACTCGCGCTCACGCGCAAATCGCACCTAACCCGTTTGTAATCCGCACTTCCGCCAAATGCCTCCGCAACTCCTGTGGAATGAACACTTCCAAAACACAGGACTTAAAACTCTTTAGAATGAACACTTACGAAAAAACCGGGGAGGGGGCGCCGCCCGCTGCTCACCAGCGATGCCATGAAGCATCGCTGTCCCGAGCGAGCATCGCGAGCGAGCGAGGGACCTCTCTTTATTTCACGATCGACTGCTCACTCAGAGCCTCTGCGAAGGGTCAACGTCCTTTGTTTTGATACTCTTACGAACTCTTTTGCGCTAGGTAAAATGCTAACTCAAATGTTTTCAACCTTTTCCGCACTCTTTGCACAAAACACCCGGGGTGGGTGGAGCCTCCGATCCTCTATTTCCTCCACCTCCTTTACCTCGTTCCGCCCTCACAGCTTTTCACGGGTCACGGAACACGGGTCACGGGCCGCGTTCCTCTCACTCTTCCAACCCCGCAGCCCGCAGCTTCGCCAGCAACGTCTTCGGCGACACTCCCAACTTCTCCGACGCGCGCGTCTTGTTCCATTTGCACTCGCGCAGAGTGCTCTCCAGCAGCACGCGTTCGACGTGGCCGACCGCGCGCCCCGTTACTTCCTCCAGCGTCCCTTCCCAACTGAACTGCTCCGGCAGCATCCCAGCTGGCAGCGCAGCTGTATCTGGCTTGGTCGCAGGCAACTGCAATCCGTCCGCGGTAATGCTCAGCCCATCCGTCAAAATCACCGCGCGCTCCATCGTGTTCTGCAGCTCGCGCACATTTCCTGGCCAGCGATACCCCAGCAACCGTTCCTTCGCTTCCTCGGAAAGCTCCAGCCCAGGTTTCTTGAACTCCCTGGAAAATTTTTCCAAGAAATGTCCCGCCAGCAAAAGCACATCATTCCCGCGCTCGCGCAAAGGAGGAATCGTCATCGGCACAGCCGAAATCCGGAAATACAAATCCTCGCGAAACAGTTTCTCCTCCGCCAGCTTCTGCAAATTCCGGTTCGTCGCCACCACGATCCGCACATCCACTTCCACGGTCTGCGTCCCGCCCACACGATCGAACTTCCGCTCCTCCAATACACGCAAAAGCTTCGCCTGAATCGCCAGGGGCAACTCGCCAATTTCATCCAGAAACAGCGTCCCGCGATGCGCCAAATCCAGCTTGCCGACTTTACGCGCCCCCGCTCCCGTAAACGCGCCGCGCTCGTGCCCAAACAGCTCGTTTTCCACCAATCCTTCCGGAATCGCCGCGCAATTCAGCGCCACAAACGGCTGCTCGCGGCGCTGCGAAAGGTGATGCACCGCCCGTGCAAACAACTCTTTTCCGGTCCCGCTTTCTCCCAAGAGCAAAACCGTCGAATCCGTCGCCGCCACTCGCTGTATCTGTGTGCTGATCTCGCGAATCGCCGCGTGCTCGCCTACAATCCGCGGAAATCCGTACCGCGCGGTGTACTCCTCGCGCAGCAGCAAATTCTCCCGCTGCATCTCCTGTTGCCGCGTGGCGCGCTGCACCAGCAACTTTAAGTGATCCAAATCCACCGGCTTTTGAAGAAAGTCGAACGCCCCTTCCTTCATTGCCGAAACCGCTTCTTCCACCGACCCGAACGCTGTCAGCAGCAGCACCGGAATCGTCGCGTCCGCCTGCTTCGATTCGCGCAGCACGTCCAGCCCCGACGCACCCGGCATCTTCAAATCCGTGATCACCATCAAATACCGCCGCGCGCGCACCTTCTGAATCGCCGTCGTCCCGTCCGGTGCTTCGTCCACGGCGTAGCCTGCGCGCTCCAATGCTTTCTTCAGCATCGCGCGCAGCTCGTTCTTATCTTCAACAAGGAGCAGTGGTTCCATCTCTCTCGTTTCTACCACGAATTAAGGGGCACCTCGGCGGGAACGCAGAGCGGATGTGTAGAGAAGGAAAGTAACCACATGAGGAAAAGCCGAAATACGAAACTCCAAGAAGCGAAACTCGAAAATCGAAATTAGAAACACTCAGAACCGAATACGAATTTCCATTTTCGAATTTCGTATTTCGAGTTTCGTCCTTACTCTCTCGCCCAGCCGGGGTCGCCGCCCGACTTGCGCAGCTCATCTTCCAGGTCGGAAAGCTGCTGCTTCAGGCTGGCGATCTCCTGCTTCTTTGCTTCAATCTTGGCGTTCTTGTCGTTGATGTCTTTGCGCGTATTCTGCTCCATCAGCGCTTTTTGTGGGTCAGTGTAGTACTGCACTTGGGCCTTCTCCGCTTCGCGCTGCAGGATATCCAGTTCCTTCTCTGCCGTTGCAATCTTGCTGCGCTGCTCGGCGAACCGCTTCCGCCACGTCGTCTCCGCGTCCTGTTTCCCTTCTTTGCCGCCAGCGCCAGCCGCGCCTTGCGGGTTTTCGGCCGATGCTTGCGCGCCGCCCGCGCCCTGGTCGCCCTGCGGCGCAGGCGCCGCGCCCGGCTCGGTCGGAGGCGTTGCCGGTTTAACGTCATCGTCCGTATATACCTTCTTCGGTTTCGGAGCCGCCTTCTGTTGCTCGCGCGCTTTCCGCGCCGCATCCGCCACGGGATCGCCCGTCTGCTGCTGTCCGGAACCCGACTGTTGTTGCTGAGTTGCCGGAAACGCACCCAGACATAACCCTGACGATAGGGCCGCAACTGTAAGCCAAGTTTTTACACGCATACAACACCGCCTCTCTCGGGGCGAGCCGGAATCCCCAGCCTTCTTACTTAGATGCTGTCCTTCTTCAATTCTACCGCTTCTGGGACGCTTCGGCACGCGGGTAGCGTAACTATAAAGGCCGCCCCGCCTTCCGCCCGGTTCCGCGCCTCCACGCGCCCGCCATGCTGCACAATAATCTTCTGCACCACCGCCAGGCCCAAACCTGTCCCTTTTGGCTTCGTCGTAAAAAAGGGCCGAAAGAGCTTCGGCAAGGTCGCGGGAGCAATCCCCGGCCCGTTATCAAACACCGTGACGCGCTGCGTGTACGTCTCTTCGTGCCGTGCCATCTCTCCGCGCAGCAAGACTCGCCCTCCGTTCGCCGCGCCAACGCACGCCTCCGCTGCGTTCCTCGCCAGATTCAGAAACGCCTGCCGCAACAGCCCCTCATCTCCCGCCACGCTCCCCATCGGCCCCTCGTATCGAATCCGCACCTGGGGCATTGCTTCGGCTACTTCCGCCACCACGCGCTCTACCACTCCTTCCATTGCCACCGGCTCGCTCGAAATCTCCAGCGGCCGCGCATACTTCAAGAACTCCGTCACCACATGCGTAATATTCCGCGTCTGTTCCAGAATCCGCTCCGCCGAATCCGCTACCTCGCCCGCGACCGCTTCCGCGCTGATCATCTGTGCGTAGCCCGAAATCGTCGCCAGCGCATTCTTAAACTCATGCGCGATGCCCGCCGACAACTCGCCCACCGCCGCCAGACTCTCTTTCAACTGAATCTGCTGCTGCAGCGCGGCAAGCTCCGTCAAATCCGTCAACAAACAAATCGCGCCGTTAATTTTTTCTGCGCCGCGCCGAATCGGCGAAATCGTAACGCCCAGCAGCCTCGACTCTCCTCCCGGCGCGAGATGCTCCACTTGCTCTCTTCGAAAAATACTTCCTTGCGTCAAACATTCCCCGACCAGCCGAGTCAAATCCGATTTTTCCCCCAAAACCTCGCTATACCGGCGAAATCCCAGCGTTTGGATCCCCAGCACCTGCTCCGCCGCAGGATTTGCGCTCGAAATAATCCCCGTCGCGTTCACCACAACCAGCCCCGCCGGCATATTGCGAGTCACTTCTTCGCTCAACCGCTCCGTATTCTCCGCACGCTCCCGTTCAATCTTGTGCAGCCTCTCAAGCTCCTTCTCCTGGTCGCGCAGTTGGCGGATCACCCCGTGCATCGACGCCGTCATGAACGCCGACGGATTTTCGGTTCGCGGCGGCGCCATCGAGACGTCCGCGCGGTGCGATTCCTGTGTGCTCTGAAAAAATTTTCGCAACAGGAAAAAGACAATTCCTACCAAAGCGAGAATCGACACCGCCGCGCCCAGCGCGATTTCCCACACGCGCTGTGTCGTCTCGGCTTGGAAGGCAGCGAACGTCATAGCCTGAATCGGCCTCGCATCGGAAGGAACCTCAGTGCAACTTCGGCGCCAGATCGATTGAGAAGGAAGAAAACACAAACACTACAATCAGAGCCGCAATCCCTAAAAAAGTCCCCAGCGGCAGATGATATTGGCTGGCGATCAGCCAGCGAATCTGGTTCACCGTTCCGATCCCGCGCCGGCTGGCCCGCTCGGCAAGTTTCCGCCCTGCGCCGCTTGCGTACATCGTGGCGATCACCGCCACTCCCAAAACACTCCCCAGCAAAGTCCCCAGCAAGATTGTGATAAATGCGTTTCTCACCCCGAGAAACGCGCCAACCATGAGCATCATCTTGACGTCGCCCATGCCCATCCCCTCGCGCTTCCGCACCAGCTTGTACAACGCCGCTGCGCCCCACAGCATCAAGCTTCCAAATGCCGCGCCAAGTAGCGCCTCAATCACACCCAAAACGCGCTCCGGCGGAAGCTGGTGAAACAGCCGCAAGCTTAAAAGAAATGCCACGCCATCATTCGGAGGTACAAACGCCGAGAAAAGGACTCCCGCCGCGAATCCCGGCCAGGTAATCACGTCGGGAAGCAGCCGCACGCGCAAGTCTGTAATCGTCAGGATGATGATCAGGCAGATAAAAAACAGCCACTTCACGGTGGCTTGCGAAATTCCAAATTCAAGGAAACACCCGACAAACAGAAGCCCTGTCGCCAATTCCACCAGCGGATACATCGGCGAAATGGGCAGCCCGCAAGTCCGGCATTTTCCCTTGAGCCAGAGCCAGGCAAAGACGGGTATGTTGTCGTACGGCTTGATGGGGGTCAGACACCGGGGGCAGCGCGAGCCCGGCGAGACAATAGACACCTCTTCCGGAATGCGCGTGATGCACACATTCAAGAAGCTCCCAATAATAATTCCAAATACAAAGAAGAAGACGATGATCACAGTTTGGTTAGCCGCTTTGGGCTTCAGTTACCACTGTCCCATACCTACCTAGCCGCCTCAACAAACCACGGTGAACGCCGTGCCCCATCCCTAACGGGAAAAACACTTACACAGAGACCACGGAGAGCACAGAGGGCACAGAGAAGAGAAAGCAGAATGAGCCAATGAGATTTTTTTCTTTCGGCTTTCAACTGTAAACTGTTAACTGTCGACTTTCCCCATGCACTGGTTTGAACGCAAAATCCGCCGCTACGAGCATCGCCGCTGGACCACCGACGACAACCGGCGCGTGCAACCCTTCCACTGGGGCCTCGAACACATCGGCGGCGATCCCGCCGACCCCGACCCTGCTGCCTACATCCGCCAATACGCCAAGAACGCTATAGAACACAGCGCTGAGTGGTATGCCGCAACGCCCGCCACCGACTATCACCTCGACAACGAAAACGTCCTCACTTTCACCAGCTCTCTCGAATCCCCGTGGCCTGAAAACAACACGGTCTACGCCCGCCTGTGGCCTGCTTCCACGAACCGCCGCCGTCCCCCGTTTAAAGCCAAGAAGGGCACAGCTGTGCTCGTTCTCCCCAACTGGAACGCCAAATGGCACGGCCAGGACGGCCTCTGCGAATGGGTCGCCCGGTTCGGAATCACAGCCCTGAAGATGAGCATGCCCTACCACAACCGCCGCATGGCCAAAGGTCACGAACGCGCCGACCAGATCTGCGGGCCCAACATCGGCCTAACTCTCCAAGCGAATCGCCAGGCTGTGCAGGACGCGCGGCGCTGCCTGCGCTGGCTCGAGCAGCAGGGCTACACTCGACTCGGCATCCTCGGCACAAGCCTCGGCTCTTCCGTCGGCTACATCACGCTGATGCACGACTCCGCCATCAAAGCCGGCGGCTTTCTGCACTTCTCGACTTACTATGCCGATGTCGTCAGCCAAGGCATGACCACCAACCACGTCTGGGAAGGCCTTCGCGAGCACGTCACCGTCGACGAGCTTCGCGATTACTGGGCTCCCATCAGCCCTATCCCCTATGTCGAGCGCGGCATGGGCGCCACCACCAAGTCCTTCCTCGTTTACGGCAAATACGACCCCACTATGCTTCCCGAACTGAGCCGCCAAATGCTGGACTCCCTGCGCCGCCACGGCGCGCATCCGCGAAGCCTGCAGCTGCACTGCGGCCACTACTCGCTGGAGTTACCACCGTTCAGCTACATCGCGGGTTACCGCGTGCTAAGCTTCCTACGCTCCGCATTGGTCTAGACCCCCTCGCAGGCCGCTCCCGGTTCGTCCGAAGCCCATTGACACCGGTCCCGTGTAACACTAGAATCGTGTGATGAAATCCAAACTGCGAAATGTGACCTTGACTCTCGAGGAGCCGGTCGCCCGATGGGCGCGCGTCGAAGCTGCCCGCCAGGACATGAGCGTCTCCAGATTTCTTGCGAACATCCTCATCAAGCGCATGAAGGAAACCGATGAATACGAGTCTGCCAAACGGCGCGCTCTCGCCCGCAAGCCTTCTCTCAAATCGGGCGGCCGCTACCAGAATCGAGAGGAGGTCCATAGCCGGACCAAGCTGGGTCGCCAGCCCGAACGAGAAACCGGGGAAACGCTAACTGCGGCCGTAACTACAGCGCCACGCGAGCGCATCAAAGCGGTTCGCCGCCGTCGCAATAGCAGGGCCATGCTGGCGGCCATCCGCGCTATCAGCGCCAAGTCCGCCGCGCTGCTCAAAGGGCCACCCATTGACCACGACGAGATGCTCTACGATGAAAATGGGCTTCCTAAGTGATCGTCGATACGTCCGCGCTGGTTGCTATCTTGGCACGCGAGCCTGGTTTTGAACATCTCGACGACGCAATGACTAGAGCGCCTTCCTGCCGCCTTTCTGCTGCCGGATTCGTTGAGACTTCCATAGTAGTTGAAGCGCGAGGCGGAGCAGACGCCCGGCGGTTTCTTGAATCACTTCTAAGGCGCGCCGCCGTTTCTATCGAGTCTGTCACCGCCGAACAAGCCTTACTTGCACGCGAAGCCTTTTCCGATTACGGCAAAGGCCGTCATCCCGCCCGATTAAATTTTGGTGATTGCTTCTCTTACGCGCTTGCGAAGGCTACTGGCGAACCGCTGCTTTTCAAGGGCGACGACTTCCGCAAAACTGACGTAATTCCGGCGTTGCCCTAGAGGATCCCGCTCGACTCAACTACTCCGACAGCGGCGATTCGCTTCGTTTCTTTCATCCACCCGTCTAGTATCATCACCTGATGCAGACCCTGCTTGTCGAAGCCTTCGGCCCACTGGTCGGAGCCTTTATGCTGTTCGTCGCCATCTTCGGCGCGCGACGGCTTCTGCATCAATACCGCAATCGCCAATCTCCTGAGCAACTGCAAGCGGCGCGCGATTCCTTCCGCAACCGCCTCATCCATCCTGACCCCGCGCAAGTCGAGCAGGGCATCGCCGCCTACCTCCCACAACGTCTCCTCACTCTCTACGAAGACCACGCTACCATTCTCACCGAACAAATCGAGATCCGCCGCCCGGCTCCCAATCCCGAAAATCCCCTCGAGCCGCAAAATCCCGCGGAATGGATCGAAGCCTTTCTCCCACTCGATCTCGAAAGCCAAAAATACACTCTCAACCTCACTGCCCAAGGCTGGGGCAAAGGCTTCTGCTTCGCCACCGACGGCGAGGGCAATTTCTACTGGATCCCCGCCAACGACACCCGCCTCCCGGACGCCCCCGTCTTTTTCGCGCACGCCGACCCCGTACTTAACGAGCAAGTCGCCCCCTCGCTGGACGAATTCCTGGCTTGGCCGCGCGTCCTCCACGCGCCTTCCCCTGAGGAATCGCAGTAAGCGATTCCTTTGAAACACCTGCCCCCTTTTGAATCGAAAGTACCATTGGGGACCGCGTTGCCTCCCAATAGCCTGAGATACAGGACCTAAAGTTTCCCGGGGGAGAGCACCATGCGGAAACTATTCATTTCATTGGCGATAACGGTTTTAGGCGGACTCTCGATTGCAGCAACCGCGCAAGCGCAAACCCAGGATCCTGCCCAAACCAACCAGCAACCAGCCCCCAAGAACGCCGCCCAAGGTTCCGCAGCCCAGCAGCCAGAGCCGCAAGCCGCAACCGACTCCGCGGACCAGCCTATGTCCCTGGCAGACATGGCGCGCGCCGCCCGCGCCAAGAAGCAACCTGATGCCAAGCCCGCCACTAAATTTTCGAAAGTGCTGGACGACGACAACATGCCCCGCGGGGTGTATGCCGAGGACATTCATCCCGCGAAGTCTGCGGCAGTTGGCGCTCCGTCGCAGGCTGCTTTCAGTTCCGGAGATCTCTTGGCGGAATATCACGGCAAAGTCGTACTGCTCGATTTCTGGGCCTCGTGGTGCGGCCCTTGCAGGCGCTCTTTGCCGAGCCTCAAACGGCTTCAAGCTGTTTACGGCTCCGCGGATTTCGTGCTGATCAGCGTTAGCGAAGACGACGACGAATCTGCCTGGCGCTCTTTCGTCTCTGGCAATCAGATGAACTGGACCCAGCGATGGGACTCGGACAGCACCGTGCAAAGCAAGTTTGGCGTGAGCGCGCTGCCGACGTACATTCTGATTGGGCGAGACGGGGCCGTGGTTCAGACATTCGTCGGCGAAGCCCGCGCTGAAACGATCGTCGAGCGCATTGGGCCCGACTTGAAGGCCAGTCTCGCCGCCAAGCGTTAAGTGCTTAACTCTCCGGCAATACTCAGTGGAGCGTACTGGCCACGGTGCCGTCGGCCAGCAGGGACGAAACCGCTTCGATATCTCCCGCCAAGGGCCGATCCTCTTTCACTTTAGCGGACTTTGCGCGGACGGCGTCGTAGGCTTTCGTTGCCAGGGCCCCGGTCTTCAAGGGCGCTAGCAGGTCGATACCTTGGCAGGCGCAGAGAAGTTCAATGGCAATGGTGTGGCGCAGATTTTCAAGCATACGGGCAAGACGGCGTGCGCCGCTCATGCCCATGGAGACATAGTCTTCCTGATTTCCCGAGGTGGAGATCGAGTCCACCGAATGTGGCACGGCCAACGCCTTGTTCTCGCTCGTGAGGGCGGCCGCCGTGACTTGCGCGATCATGAATCCGGAATTCAGCCCCGGCTCAGGGGTCAGAAACGCGGGAAGCATGCTGGTGAGGGGATTCGTCATCTGCTCGATGCGGCGTTCGGAAATGCCGCCGAGCGTGGCGAGCGCCACGGCGACTTGGTCCGCGGCCATCGCCAGGGGCTGCCCATGAAAATTTCCACCGCTAATAATGTCGCCGCTTCCGTCTTCTTTGACGAAGACGAGGGGATTGTCGGTCGCGCTGTTCAATTCCACGGCGGCCATTTCGCGCGCTTGCGCCAGCGAATCGCGCACCGCTCCATGCACTTGCGGGGTACAGCGCACGCTGTACGCATCCTGGACGCGCGGATCTTTTTCCGCCGAGCGGTGCGATTCGCGGATTTGGCTGCCTTCGTTCAGGTGCGCCAGGTTTCGCGCCGTGGTCGCTGCCCCGGTATACGCGCGCGCGTGCATGATGCGCGCGTCAAATGCGCCGGGGCTTCCGCGCAGTGCATCGAGAGAAAGCGCCGCGGCAACATCGGCGGAATCGATCAAAATATCCGCCTCGCGCAGTGCCAGACTAAGCAGAGCCAGCATTCCCTGCGTGCCGTTCAGCAGAGAGAGTCCTTCTTTGGCTTCGAGCGCGACGGGATTGATTCCGGCGCGACGCATGGCCTCGCTGCCTTCCAGAATCTCGCCTTTGAATTTGGCGCGGCCCTCGCCGATGACCACCGCCGCAAGATGCGCGAGAGGCGCGAGGTCGCCGGAAGCGCCGACCGAACCTTGCGAGGGAATCACGGGATGAACCTGCGCGTTCAGCATCGCGCAAAGCGTCTCCACGACGAAAGGCCGCACTCCGCTTAAACCTTTGGCGAGCGCATTCGCGCGCAGCAGCATCATCGCCCGTGTTTCCGCCTGGCCGAGCGAAGCGCCAACGCCGCAGCAATGGGAGCGGACGAGATTTACCTGAAGGGTTCGCACTTGTTCCGCGGAAATGCGCACCGACGCGAGCTTGCCGAAACCCGTGTTGATTCCATAGGCCGTGGCGCCCGAAGCGACAAGCTGATCCACAACGGCGCGTGAACTTTTCATGCGATCGATCGCAGCCGGAGAAAGGCTGACCGTTTCGCCGTCGAGTGATACGCGATGCAGATGGTCGAAGGTCAGTTCGTTGCCGCTGAGCTCGATATTTTTGGAAACGTTCCGCGAACTGCCCGGAGGGATGCTCATGCCTGGCTCCGGTCGGGCCGCGGCGCCGCCGCAGAATTAAATAGGTGCTGATACTTCGCCGGCAATAATTTCGGGCGGCCATTGCTGCCGCAGATGACATGTGTGGTTTCGCCGATGGCGAGCAATTTTCCGCCCGAGTCGCGGATCACTTCGTAGGAGAATTTCACAATGCGATTCCGTGATTCCGCAATGCGCGTGCGAATGCGCAGGACATCGTCGTATTTCGCAGGCTGCAAATAACGGCAGTGCGCGTCGGCTACCACGATGTGGCAATCGTCTTCCTTTTCCATGTGCTTGTACTCGATGCCCAGCGCGCGAATCAATTCCACGCGGCCCACCTCGAACCACACCAGATAATTCGCGTGGTAGACCACGCCCATCTGGTCGGTCTCGGCATAGCGCACCCGTACTGTAGCGTCGTGATATTCGATCATTCTCATGTCCTGTGAATCGAGGCGTTCGCTGGCGTGGATCATTCCACGTTTTCATTCCACATCGGTGCTCCAAACGGGTTTGCGTTTTTCCAGAAACGAAGCGAGCCCTTCTTTGAAGTCGGCGGTGCAGCGAATGCGCGCGTTCTCCAGAATGGCGCGTTCCAGATCTTCGTCGACGCTGTGGGCAGCGGCGGAAGTCAGCAGGCGCTTTGCGCGCGTCAAGCTTACCGGGCTTGCGGCGATCAGCACGTCCGCCAATTCCCGCGCGCGCTCCATCAGACGTTCGTGCGGCACGATTTCCGTAATGAGCCCGAGGCTCAAAGCCTCCGCGGCCAGGATGAGGCGGCCCGTCAGGAGCAAATTGCGCGCCTGCTTGTCGCCGATTTGCCGCGTCAGAAAAACGGAAACAATCGCGGGCAAAAACCCAATCTTCACTTCGGTGTAGCCGAACTTTGCTTCCGGCACAGCCAGAGTGAAGTCGCACAGAGTGGCGATGCCGCAGCCGCCGGCCAGCGCCGCGCCGTTCACCGCGGCGATCAACGGCTTGGAAAAACCCCAGATGCGGCGGAACATTTTGCCCATGCGGCGCGAGTCGTCCATGTTTTCCGCGGAAGACTGGTTCGCGATGTCGGAAAGCATCTCTAAATCCATGCCCGCGCAGAACGATTTGCCCGCGCCGGTGAAGATGGCGACACGCGAATGGCCGTTCTCGATTTCGTCGAGCGCCGATTGTATCTCCGCGACCATTCTGGAATTAATGGCATTGCGTTTGTCGGGGCGGTTGAGCGTCAGCGTCGCCAGTTGGCCGGTGAATTCGAGTGTCAGTGTTTCGTACATGTCGAAGCTCCGTATACCTTTCGGCGTGGCTGCCGCGGAAGTACGAAGTGCGCGGCTCCCACACGGAAAGACTCGCAGGCCGAAAACCTGCTTGTAGGGGCGAAGCATGCTGCGCCCCTACAAGGCACGGCCGCCCGTGCAAGGGATTCTAATTCACAAGCGGGGCATGTGCATACTTTGCGCGAATTTCGTTGCTCATGGCCAGCACCGTTCCGAGTCGCGCTGAATCGATTCCTGGATCGGCGCCCGCTTTTTTCAGCGCGGCCAAGACGTCCTCGGTGGCGATGTTGCCGACGAGATTGTCTCCGGCAAAGGGGCAGCCGCCAAGGCCGGTGAGCGCGGAGTCGAATCGGCGGCAGCCAGCTTCGTAGGCCGCGAGAATTTTTGCTTCGGCGGTCTCCGGTCGACTGTGCAAATGCACCCCCAGCTCGATTCCAGCGACTTCGTCTTTCACTTGGCGATAAAGATCGCCTACGAGTTCAGGCGAAGCCGTGCCGACAGTGTCAGCCAACGAAACGGTGCGAACGCGAATGCCTTTGAGCCAATCGAGAGCGTCCGTGACAATTTCTGGCCCCCACGGCTCGTCATACGGATTGCCGAAGGCCATGGAAATGTAGACCACGAGATCTTTTTTTGCGGCGAGAGTTTCTTTGCGGAGTTTCTCAACGAGGAGGCGGGATTCGTTCTTGGTCATATTGGCATTGGCGCGACGGAAATAGGCCGAGATGGAATATGGATAGCCAATGGTCGTAACGCCCGGCGTTGCCAGTGCGCGTTCCAAACCTTTTTCATTCACGACGATGCCAATAATCTCGGGGAGCTCAACGCCGTCGGTAAGGGAAGCGTTAAGTTTCGCAACGACATCTTCACTGTCTGCCATCTGCTTCACGTGCTTAGGTGAAACAAAACTCACCGCATCAATGTGCTTGAACCCAGCTATCACAAGCTGCTTCAAATATTCAGCCTTGTATTCGGTGGGAATAAAGTCAGGCAATCCCTGCCAAGCGTCGCGTGGACATTCAATTAGTTTTACAGGTTCGAGCATAGTTTCGTCAGCGGTTCCGACGATTGTCGAAAACAAGAGATATGAGCGCGACGACGGCGAAAAAACCGCCGACGATTGCCACGGGTATGAGGTTCGGAAGCCACGCAAAATGCTTCAACTGATACTGAGCTAACTCTTGAGGAGTGAGGTGCTCAGTTCGCATCTTATGAAGCATCGCAAATTCGATAGAAAAAATCGTGCCTAACGCTATCGGAGTAAGCGCGACACCGCAAAATAACCACTTGGAGCGGGCACTAATCATGTTTGCAGCACGCCGGTTTTGAATTCGCGGATTTCGGGATTCAGCGCGGCGGCTTCTAGGGCGCTAATCAGGGCGTCGCGGGTGTGGGCGGGGTCGATGATGGCGTCGACCCAGAGGCGGGCGGCGGCGTAGCGTGGATCGGTTTGATGTTCGTACGTGGCTTTCACGCTTTCGAGCATTTCTTTGCGGGCTTTTTCGTCGACTTTTTTGCCTTCGCGCTCGAGTTGCTTCAGCTTGATTTCGGCGAGCGTGTTGGCGGCGGCGTCGCCGCTCATTACCGCGAACTTGGCGGTGGGCCAGGCGAACATGAAGCGCGGGTCGTAGGCTTTGCCGCACATGGCGTAATTTCCGGCCCCGAAGCTGCCGCCGCAAATGACCGTGATTTTTGGCACGACACTGTTGGCGACGGCGTTCACCATTTTTGCGCCGGCGCGGATGATGCCGCTCCACTCGGCGTCTTTGCCGACCATGAAACCGTTTACGTCGTGCAGAAAAATCAGCGGAATGCGATTCTGGTTGCAATCGAGAATAAAACGCGCGGCTTTTTCGGCGGATTCGGTGTAGATCACGCCGCCAAACTCGATGCGTTTTTGGTCCGAGCCACGCGCGAGTGTCTGTACGTGCTTTTTTTGATTGGCTACGATGCCGACGGCCCAGCCGCCAATGCGCGCGTAGCCGCAGAGAACGGTTTCGCCATATTCGGAGCGGTACTCTTCAAACTCGCTGGCGTCGACGATACGCGCGATGATTTCCCGCATGTCGTATTGTTTTGCGGGATTGTCGGAGAAAATTCCGTAAATCTCATCGCCGGGATAGAGCGGCTCGCGCGGCGCGACGTGGCTAAAGGGCGAAGGATTGGCCGCGCCCATCTTATCGACCAAGGCGCGAATCCGCGCGATGCAGGCGTCGTCATCCGGCTCGCGAAAATCGACGGTGCCGCTGATCTGGGAGTGCATTTTCGCGCCGCCCAGATCTTCCGCGGAAGTAACTTGCCCAATCGCTGCCTGCACCAAAGCTGGCCCCGCCAAAAATAATCCAGAGCCTTCCGTCATCAAGATGTGGTCGCACATCAGCGGCAAGTACGCACCGCCGGCAACGCACATGCCCATGATGGCGGCGAGCTGCGGAATGCCCATCGCGCTCATGACCGCGTTGTTGCGAAACACGCGACCAAAATCATCCGTGTCTGGAAAAACATCTTCCTGCAGAGGCAAGAAAACGCCGGCGGAATCGACCAGATAAATCGTCGGAATGTGATTTTCGATGGCGATATTTTGCGCGCGAATCACTTTCTTCGCCGTCATCGGAAAAAACGCGCCAGCTTTCACGGTCGCATCGTTTGCAATGAGCATCATCGTGCGTCCGCAAATCTTTGCCAACCCTGTAATCGTTCCCGCTGAAGGCGCTCCGCCCCATTCCTCGTACATTTCGTAGCCGGCAAAAATTCCCAGCTCAAAAAGTTGCGAGCCAGGATCGATCAGCTTCGCGATGCGCTCCCGCGCCGTCAGTCGGCCTTTTTTGTGCTGTGATTCGATGGCCTTCGCGCCGCCGCCCTGGCGTATCTGTTCTTCTTCGTTTTTGATTTTCGTGAGGAGATCAATGATGCGGCGGTGATTTTTTTCGAAGTCGGGCGACTTCGCCTTCACGCTGGTTTTCAGAACGGACGCAGCCACTCGCAGACCTCGCGCAGGAATTCACAGCGGCGCGCAGAAGCTCCGTCGCACGCCACGGCCAACAGTATACGGTCCGCCGCCCGTTTCCGCGAGCATGCACCGCAGCGCGTGTGCATTGACGATTGCCCGACGAGTGTCTACACTTTGAAGCGACAGTGCCGCAAGGGCACTGAATCTTTTTGCCGGAGGCGCCTGTGAATACCTCGATGGAAGCTGTTGCAGGCGGGAGTGTCTCCGGCGAAGCTTCGATCTAGTTATACGATTAGCGCGAGCGTCATTGCCGGAAGATCCTCCCGTAGATTTGTTCTCCCAAAATTGAATCACTGCGCTTTCGAACGGAGATGTTGTTCGTTTGCGAAAGAGCGAAGCCGTGTTGCGCTGGAGGAACTTTTCCGGAGCACACACGCCGGGCTGCTTGCGGGCGGCGGGAGGATTTTCCAGTGTTGAAAAAGGATTTGGGTTGGGACGCGTACTTTGAGGCGATATGGGCCGACGCGAAGATGGATGAGTGCGTGGCGGCGCGTGTTCTTTCGCAGCAACGCGGGTTGTGGCGCGTGGCGGGAGAATTTGAAGAATGCTGGGCGGAGCCTTCGGGGAAATTTCGCAAGGAATCGGAAGAGGGCGGCGATTGGCCAGCCGTTGGGGACTGGGTCTCGGTGGAGATGCGTCCCGAGAAACAAAGCGCGCTGATTCAGCGAGTTCTGCCGAGGCGCAGCCGGTTTGCGCGCAAAGTTGCGGGGAAACAGATCGCGGAGCAAGTGATTGTGGCGAATATTGATGTGGCGTTGATCGTGGCGGCGCTGGACGGCGACTTCAACGTGCGGCGCATTGAACGGTACATTACGCAGTGCTGGGAGTCCGGAGCGCGGCCGGTAGTTGTGCTGAACAAGGCAGATGCGTGCGCGGATGCGAGCGAATTGGCCGCACAGATCGAGGGAATCGCCATGGGCGTGCCGGTTTTGCTTGTCAGCGCAAAAACGGGAGAAGGATTGGAAGCGTTGGAGGCGCATTTCAAAAGAGGGCAAACGATTGTGCTGCTGGGGTCGTCGGGAGTGGGGAAGTCCACGCTGGTGAATCGGCTGTTGCAAGAGGAACGACAGTCGACCTTCGCGGTGAGGGAAAGCGACAGCCGCGGGCGGCACACGACGACGTCGCGAGAATTATTTGTGCTGCCGAATGGAGCGATGATCATCGATACGCCGGGTTTGCGCGAGCTTCAGTTGTGGAACGCGGGAGAAGCATTAGCGCAAACCTTTACGGACGTCGATGAGCTTGCAGCGCAATGCCGGTTCACGGATTGCCAGCACGTCAACGAACCGGGTTGTGCCGTCCAAGAAGCGCTTGCTTCCGGCAATGTCGACCCAGACCGGCTAGAGAGCTGGAGAAAACTGCAGAAGGAGCAGGAGTTTCTTCTGCGAAAAGTGAGCCCCGAGATTGGCGCTGCACATAACAAACGTATTAAAATATTAATGCGTCAAGTGCGACAGAACTACCGGGACCGGGACAAGGGGAAGAATTAAAACCTGAGATGAGAGAGTTACTTCTGAATTTGGAGCTGGCTCGACGTGTGGAGAGTGCGGAAGCGCAGGCGGCGGTCGAATGCGCGGAGGCGCTGGGGCGATTCCGGCCGGCAAGCGGAGCGGCGGTGCGGCGTGTGGCGGGCGGATTTGCGGTCTATTGCGGTAAGGATTCGCCGATTACCCAGGCCGTTGGGATGGGGCTCGATGGGCCGGTGAGTGCGGAAGAGTTTGACCGGCTCGAGGAATTTTATCGCAGCCGAGGGGAGCCTGTGCGCGTGGAGACGGCCCCGCTGGCGGATCCTTCGTTTATCGAACAGTTCGGCCAGCGCGGGTATCGCGTGACGGAATTTTCGAATGTGATGGCGCGGCCGGTGAGTCCTGACGAGAGTTGTCCGGAGCCGCCCGAAGGCGTCACCATCGAAAAAATCGGGAAAGACCAAATCGATGTGTGGACAGAAACGGTGGCACAGGGATTTGCGGAGACATATCCGGTGTCGCAGGAGTTGCTGGAGGTGATGAAGCTGTTCGCGTTTGGGCCGAAGACGGAATGCTATTTGGCGCGCGTGGACGGAAAAATTGCGGGAGGCGGAACGCTGGCGTTACATGATGGAGTTGCAGGGTTGTTTGGTGCGAGCACGTTGCCCGTGGCGCGCAAGCGGGGCGTGCAGACCGCTTTGTTACAACGTCGGTTGGCGCGGGCGTCGCAGGCGGGGAGTGATCTGGCGGTGAGCATCGCGCAGCCGGGGAGTATTTCGCAGCGGAACATTGTGCAGCAGGGGTTTCGGGTATTGTATACGCGGGTGAAGTTTGAGAAGAAGATGATTTGACGACGCGGATCGCGAATTGTGAAAAGCTTGAAGAGTAAAGCAGATTCCTCGCTATGCTCGGAATGACAGTTTAATAAGAATATTGGAATGGTCAGCGTTGAATTCGTTTGTGGATGAACTCGACGATGTCTTGCGTGGAAGTACCGGGAAGAAAAATTTCGGCGATGCCGGATTTTTTCATGGCGGGGATGTCGGCTTCGGGGATGATGCCGCCGACGAGGACGGTGACGTCCTGCATGCCCTTCTCGCGCAGCAGGTTCATGAGCTGCGGGCAGATGGTGTTGTGAGCGCCGGAGAGGATCGAGAGGCCGATGACGTCGACATCTTCCTGGACGGCGGCGGTGGCGATCATCTCGGGGGTCTGGCGCAGGCCGGTGTAGATCACTTCCATGCCAGCGTCGCGTAGGGCGCGCGCGATGATCTTGGCGCCGCGGTCGTGCCCATCCAATCCTGGCTTGGCTATTAACACTCTAATTTTCTTCTCGGGCATCTCTTCTCTGTGTCCTCTGTGAACTCAGTGGTCTCTGTGTAATTCTTTTCTTATTGTTTCGGTGGCATGTATACGTATCGTTTGACGCCGTCCTTCAAGATTGTCACATTGAAATTGATCAACAACCCTACGGGATAGCCGGACAGGCGCAAGTAGGTAAGCATAATCGCTTCATGAACGGGAGCAACTGCTTCGATACATTTGAGTTCGACGACCACTTTATCTTGCACAACCAAGTCGAGCCGGTATCCGCATTCAAGTTTCACATCTTTGTAAACGACCGGGAACGGCAATTGGCGATTTATTTTCAGATTGCGCAACGTGAGTTCTCGACAGAGACATTCTTCGTATGCGGATTCTAACAAGCCCGGGCCCAAGTGGCGATGGACCTCGATGGCCGCGCCGATGATTTGATGGGTGAGTTCGTTGCCTGTCATAAGGAAAGAGTTTTACACAGAGTTCACGGAGGACACAGAAAGCACAGAGAAGAACTACGTGATGGCGACTTCTTCGTAGGTGCCGAAGACGGCGCGGAGGGCGTCGCAGATTTCGCCGACGGTGGCGTAGGATTTTACGGCGTCGAAGAGGTATGGCATGAGGTTGTCTTTGCCTTCGGCGGCCGTGCGGAGGGCGTGGAGGCGGCGGTCGACCTCGGATTGGGAGCGGTCGGCGCGGAGTTTGGCGAGGCGCTCGGCTTGGCGGTGGGCGACGGTTTCGTCGATTTGCAGGATGTCGAGATGCTTTTCTTCGGAGACGTAATCGTTGACGCCAACCATGATTTTTTCTTTTTTATCGAGTTCGCGCTGGTAGCGGTAGGAGGCTTCTGCGATTTCGCGCTGCGGGTAACTGCGCTCGATGGCGGGAACCATGCCGCCCATGGCGTCGATTTTTTCAATGTAGTCCCAGGCGCCGCGCTCGACTTCGTTGGTCAGTGTTTCCACAAAATACGAGCCGCCGAGAGGATCGACGGTGTTCGTGACGCCGGTTTCGTGGGCGATGATTTGTTGCGTGCGGAGCGCGATAGTGGCGGCGAATTCGGTGGGCAGAGCCCAGGCTTCGTCGAGCGAATTGGTGTGCAGAGATTGCGTTCCGCCGAGGACCGCGGCTAACGCCTGGATTGCAGTGCGGACGACGTTGTTGTAGGGCTGCTGCGCGGTAAGAGAGCAGCCTGCGGTTTGCGTGTGGAAGCGCAGCGCCCAGGTGCGCGGATTTTTCGCGCCGTAACGCTCGACCATGGCTTTGTGCCAGATGCGCCGAGCGGCGCGGTACTTGGCAATTTCTTCGAAGAAATCGCTGTGGGCGTTGAAGAAGAAAGAGAGTTGCGGGACGAATTGATCGACATCGAGGCCGCGGCGCATGCCATATTCCACATATTCCATGCCATCGCGCAAAGTGAACGCCAATTCCTGAATGGCTGTCGAGCCGGCTTCGCGGATGTGGTAGCCGCTGATAGAGATGGGATTGAACTTCGGCGTGTTCTTGACGGCGAATTCAAACGTGTCGATGACGAGCCGCATCGACGGCTCGGGCGGATAGATGTATTCCTTCTGCGCGATGTATTCCTTGAGGATGTCGTTTTGCAGAGTGCCCGAGATTTTTTTCCAGTCGGCGCCTTGCTTTTCGGCGACAGCGAGATACATCGCCCAGATGACGGCGGCGGGCGAATTGATGGTCATCGAGGTGGTGACGTTGGCTAGGGGAATTTTGTCGAAGAGCACTTCCATGTCAGCGAAGGAACTGATAGCTACGCCGCATTTGCCGACTTCCCCTTCGGAGAGAGGATGGTCGGAGTCGTAACCCATCAAGTGTGGGCAGATCGAAAGCGGTAGAGAGGCCCGTTTGGCCTTGCGCCAGCAAATAACGGAAGCGCGCATTGGTGTCTTCCGCGGTGCCAAAGCCGGCGAATTGACGCATGGTCCAGAGGCGGCCGCGGTGCATTGTGGAATGAATGCCGCGCGTGTAGGGTGGCTCGCCGGGGAAGCCGAGGTCGCGATTCGGATCCCAGCCGGGGAGATCGGCGGGAGTATAGAGCCGGCGGATGGGATGACCGGAGATGGTGGTGAATTCCGATTGGCGCTCAGGACTTTTTTCGAGGGTGGGGCGGAGCGTGTTTTGTTCCCATGCGCGCTCTTTTGCGGAGGGCTCGCGTAATGTGGCGGGAGCGTCGCCGGTCGTGATGGTCGTGGCCGATCCTTTGACCTTGTCGCTCATGATCTGGCGCTCCCCAATGCTGCGCGTTCCGAGGCTGGCTTGCGATGAATGGACAAAACTATGCTATGCGAAAGCGAAAAACGGGGCAAGAGTACGAGACAAAGAGGCACATGGGGAAAACAACAAGATAGCGAAGAGAGTGGGGCAGGTGAAGACGCTATCTCCAACCTGCCCCGCTATCCGAATTACCGGGAGCGGCCGTCCGGCAGACTTTTGAAGATGTCGTCGACACCGACGACTTTTCCGTGGAGCGTTCCAGGGATGAGCGTCTCGCGCTCGACTTCGCCGGACTTGCCGTCGGCGATGGTGACGTGGTTGACGTCGAGAGTGCGGCCGAGAGCGCGTTCATAGTTGGCTTTGGCTTCTTCGAGGTTCGCCAGGGCGCGGAGTTCGGTGCCCTGTGCCGTAATGAGGTCTCGCTGGGTCAAGATGACGTTGTAAACGGTAGACGCGCCCAACTGGTATTTCTTTTGTTCCGCGTCGAAGGTCTGCTGCTGCAATTCGCGCGCCTTGCTCGCGGCCGCAACTTGGGCGCGGTCCTGGGTGAGCGCGATGTAGGTGTTGCGGACGTCAAGGAGCGCGGCGTTGCGCAATTGTTGCATAGCCGTTTGCATCTGGCGCTGGGTGAGTAAGGCGCGGACGTGTTCGGCCTGGGCCGCGCGGTTGCGCAGGGGAAGAGTCAGGGTAAGCTGACCCGCGTATTCGGGGAAGCGGTTGTGAAAGATTTGGTCTTGTGCGGTGCCGAAACCGTGATGAGCTATGCCCGTACTAGGCGTAACCGTTGTCCGATTCGAAGATTGGAGTTGGCACGTTGCCGATATCCACGGAGATGGGATTGCCGTTAGCATCAACGATGGGCACGCCAGTGCTGATGATATTCGAAGTGGGGCCGGGAATCGGGCTGTTTCCTGCTAGGCCGTTAGATTGATAGAACGCGTTCGCGGTGAGTGAGGGTAGAAGGGCGTTCTTGGTGGCGCGAACGTCAATTTCGGCATTCTTCAGGTTGTAGACTTCTTCCTGGAGCTCGGGACGCTTGGCAAACGCTTCCTTAATGGCGTCTTCAAAGGAGGCTGCTTCGATGGTTGCAGGTTGCGTAGGCTGGTCGGTGGGAATGATCTCCACGTTGATGAGGTTGGGAGCGAGCGGGTCCTTGGAAATATAGTTTTTTAGAGTTTGCTCGTCCTGTAGCTGGGTGGTTTGGGCGAAGATGAGGTTCTGCGTGTCGGTGGCGACTTCGGATTCCGACCGTGTGACGTCGAGAGGAGCAAGGCTGCCGATTTCGAGCTGCTTCTTGTTGTCTTCGAAAAGCTTCTGGGAAACGGCGACCGCCTGTTGGTTGACCTTGACGTTTTCGCGAGCGTAGACGAGTTCCCAGTAGGCGGTGATGGTGTTCGTGATCGTTGTGATAGCTTGCTGCGTGAATGCCCAATCGGCAATTTGGCGGTTGTTCTTGGCGATGCGGATGTTGCGGGTCCACATCTGCTTGCCGAAGCCATTCAAGAGCGGCTGAGAGACTGAAACGGAGAGGGACGAAGTCACGTCGGGATTGAAGAAGTTGACGATGTCGGCGCTGCTGCGATTGTTGTTCCAGTTTGCGGTGAGGTTTGTTCCGGTCTGGAATGTTTGCGAATACTGGTTATTAAATTGAGTGGAGTGCGAAACCACGGAAGCGACGCCGGTACTGCTGCCGGTGCCCGCGCCTGAAGTGAAAGGGTTATTGATGGGTGTGGTGATATCGGCAACGGAAGCGCTGCTTTGGATGAGGGGATCGAAGTTCTGAATGAAGAAGACGAAGGGGTTGATGGCGGCGGAGGAGGCGACGATCTGAGCGCCAGGCGTGCCAAAGCCGGTGTTGCCAGCCTGGGCGTTGAGGAGGCCGGCGTCAGAGATCCAGGGGTAGTAACGCTGGACGGCGATGTCCAGACTGTTTTCGAGAGCAAGCTCGACAGCGTCCTGGAGGCTGATCTCGAGCTTGCCGTCGTGAATGAGCTGATCGATGCGAGGCGAGTTGGTGAGCACGGGAGCACCGACGGACTGGGATTCATAGGCCTTGAAAATGTTGGGGAAGACCCGAGGCGCGTGCGTGTAGTTGTGAGTTGCCACCCCGAGGGAGGAGACGGGTGCGATGTTGGGAGTGCTGCTGGCCGTCGGCGCTGGATTGGACGGCGGGTTTTGCGCAGGTGTCTGAGCAAAAACGGGCGAAAGAGGCCCAGCGGCAAGCAGAAAGGCCAAAACGATAACAAACAGGGATCGAGCCGATTGTGAAGCGATCTTTCTGGAATTAGCCCCGAAAATGGACCGCTTCAAGGTCCCCCTCAGCGTCTTCATAGTGATGTATACCCTCTAGATTCTGTCCCGGTGGGACGTTTTGAATTTGACCTAACACTGTAAAACGCTCGAACCATGGATTTTGTTTCAATTGCGGGGTGGAATCGGTGGCACCAGGGAGAATAAACCCAGTGCTGTGAACCAGAAACACAGCCGCGTTCGATGCAAAGAGGATAATGGACCTGGAGTGGCATGACAAGGATTTGCGGAGTTTACGGGTGGAAAGAGACCTGGAGAGAGGGAGGCCGCAGGAGCAAAGGTTGGCGAAGGAGAAGAGCGAGAAAGGAAGCCGCTCTCGGCGTGAACGCAGAGCGGCTTCCTCGAGCGGCTAGCGCATGCCGCCGTCCTTGAAGAGATTCTCTGTGCCGACGACTTTTCCATGGAGTGTGCCGGGGATCAGAGTTTCGCGTTCGACTTCACCGGTTTTAGCGTCGGCGATGGTGACATGATTGACATCCAGGGTGCGGCCGAGGGCGCGCTCATAGTTCGCTTTGGCTTCCTCGAGGTTGGCCAAGGCGCGGAGTTCGGTGCCTTGCGCGGCGATGAGGTCGCGCTGGGTGAGGATGACGTTGTAAACGGTGGAAGCGCCAAGGCGATATTTTTTCTGCTCGGCGTCGAAGGTTTCTTGTTGGAGCTGGCGGGCTTCGCTGGCGGCGTCCACTTGGGCGCGGTCTTGCGTGAGAGCGATGTAGGTGTTGCGAACGTCGAGGAGGGCCGCGTTTTTTAACTGCTGCAAAACGGCCTCTTGCTGGCGCTGGGTGAGGATGGCGCGAGCGCTGTCTGCTTGAGCGGAGCGGTTGCGTATGGGGAGGCTCAGGGTCAATTGCGCGGAGTAGTCGGGGAAGCGATTGTGGAATAACTGGCTTTCCGCGGTGCCGAATCCCGACTGGCTTGTGCCGGTGACAGGAGCGCTGGTGAACGGTTCAAAGATGGGAGTGGGGACGTTGTTGATGTCGACGGTGATCGGGTTGCCGTTGGCATCGACGATAGGCACGCCGCTGCTCGAAACGACGGTGTTGCCTTTGATGGGGGCATTGCCGGCCAATCCCACGGAGCTGTACTGCCCGCTGAGGCTGAGAGAGGGCAGCAGAGCGTTGCGCGTGGCCTGGATGTCGATTTCCCCGTTCTTCAAGTTGTAAAGCTGTTCTTGCAGCTCGGGGCGTTTTGCGAAGGCTTCTTTGAGGGAATCCTCGAACGAAGGATTTTCGATGATTTCAGGCTGCTTAGGCTCATCCGTGGTGATGATCTCGACGTTGACCACCTCGGAAGCCAGTGGATCTTTGGTGATGGCATTCTTCAGGATTTGCTCGTCTTGCAGCTGCACGGTGCGCGCGACGATGAGATTCTGGCGGTCGGTGGCGAGTTCGGACTGGGCGCGGGTGACGTCGAGCGGGGCCATAGTGCCGGCATCGAGCTGCTTCTTGTTGTCACTGTAAAGTTTTTGAGAGACGGTGATGGCTTGCTCATCGACTCGGACGTTAGCGCGCGCGTAGACGAGTTCCCAGTAGTCAGTAATCGTGTTGGTTATGGTGGTGATAGCGAGTTGCGCGAACGCCCAGTCGGCGATTTTGCGGTTGTTTTTAGCGATGCGGATGTTGCGGGTGTTGACGGCGATGCCGAAACCATTCAAGAGAGCTTGGGTGAAGCCGATGGAGAGCGTTGACTGAACGGCGGGGTTGAAAAGGTTGGCCATGGAAGTCGAACTCGTTCTTGAATTGTTCCAACTCACATTGAGGTTGGTGCCCGTTTCGAATCCGCGCGAAAATTGGTTGTTAAACTGCATGGTGTGGGTCTGCAGAGTTGCGAGCGTGGAGACGCCGGAAGCGCCGGTGCCCGAGATGAGGGGATTGTTGACGGGTGTAGAGCGATCATCGATGAGAACCGTGCTCGTGACGGTCGGGTCATAGGCGAAGCTGGGGAGGAAGGCGGTCGAGGAAGAGAAGTTGCCGCCGGGAGTGGCATAACCAGCACCGCCGGCTTTGGCTTTCAGGATGGAGGCGTCGGCGATCCAGGGATAGTACCGCTGGACGGCGATGTCCATGCTGTTTTCGAGAGCCAATTCGACAGCGTCTTGAAGGCTGAGTTCGAGCTTGCCGTCGTGGATGAGTTGCTGGAGCCGTGGAGAATTGGTGATGACCGGCTGGTCAATGTGGATTTCTTGGTAGGGCTTGAGGAGATCGGGAAAGGCTCGCGGGCCGTTGGTGAAATTGTATTTCGCCAGGCCCAGCGAACTCACTGGCGCGATGGATGAGCCTTGCGACGACGCAGGCGCGGCTGGGGCAGGGTTCGGCGGAGGGTTTTGCGCCGGGCTTTGCGCGAAAGCCGGCGAAAGCGGACCCGCGACAAGCAGCGCCGCGAGGAAAAAGGCAAGCGCGGAGCGGGCTGCGCGCGTGCCGGGGCGCGGCTCGCCGGGATGGAAACTCGACCGCGTTGCGTGCACCCGCAAAAGGAAGGACTTCGCGGTCTCATTCAGCTTCGTCATGATGATTTTTCCCCTCAAGATTCTGTCCCATCGGGACGCATTGATTAGCTTCTGACAGTGTGGAACGTGCCCTGAACAGGTGTTGTTACACTTAGTTGGCCGGTTTCTTACCACGCGGAAGGAAAACTCCGGGAGCGTGGCCGCGAGACAGGGCTATCCAGGGAAATCCCACGCAGTTTGCCGCAGAAAGCACCCACAACGTCTTGGCGCAGCCCGGAAACTTGGCTTGCAGTTTAGCAGGGGGAGCGGTTCCTTGACAACGCGGCGCACGGCGGCTAGGCTGCTCACGAATCGATGTTTAGAGGCGGTTTGCGGCCGGCGGAAGACGATGCTTTCACGAGAAGAATTGCTGCGGATATTCGAGTCGGCTGGAGCTATACGGCACGGGCACTTTGAGCTTTCCAGCGGCTTGCATAGCGGGACTTATGTTCAGTGCGCGCTCGTTCTGCAGTACCCGCGGCTTGCCGAGAAGCTTGGGCAGGCGCTGGCAGCGCTGTTCTCGGACGCTGTGATCGGAGTTGTTGTCTCTCCTGCATTGGGCGGCGTGATTATTGGGCAGGAGGTGGCGCGAGCTTTGCCGGAGCCAAAGGGCGCGGCCGGCAGGGGAGTGCCGGCAATTTTTGCGGAGCGCGATGCCAGCGGCACGATGACTTTGCGGCGCGGGTTCTCGTTGCAACCCGACGAGCATGTGCTTGTAATTGAAGATGTTTGGACGACGGGCGGCTCGACGCAGGAAACGATCCAGGTGGTTGAGGAAGCCGGCGGGCGAGTCGTTGCTGCCGGAGCTTTGATTGATCGAAGCGGCGGCACGCTGGAACTGGGTGTTGAGACCCAGGCGTTGCTGGACCTTCCCATCGCGAAATACGAGCCCGAGGAATGTCCCTTGTGCCGTGAAGGTGGGGCCGCTATCAAACCGGGAAGCCGCTTCGCGCGCACCGCGCCGTGACGCGCCCACAAGCCTGCAAAATCCGGCACCTCTTCTGAGCAGGAATTGCCGAGGACTTCACAGCCCCCTTCATGCGCCATTTCAAGATTACGATCGCCTACGACGGAACGGACTTTCACGGCTGGCAGATTCAGTCCTCGGATAAACCCACAATTCAGGGTGAGATTTCCAGTGTGCTGCGCAGGCTGACGCAGGAAAATGTGGCCGTGAACGGAGCGGGACGCACGGACGCGGGTGTACATGCGCTGGGGCAGGTGGCGAGCTTTCGCACGCAATCGGGTTTGTCCGCGGCCGAGTTCCAGCGCGCTTTGAATGCGCTGCTCCCTCCCGCGATTCGCATCGTGGGTTGCGAGGAGGTGGGCCCCAATTTTCACGCGCGGTGGTCGGCGGTGGGGAAGATTTATCGCTATCGTTTGTATCGTGGCAAAGTCGTGCCGCCGGCGGTATGGCGCTACGTGCTGCATTATCCATTTCCACTGGATGAAGACGCCATGCGCATCGCGGCTTCGCGCTACGTTGGGCCGCACGATTTTGCGGCGTTTGCGGCCTCGACGGGCTCCGAGGATGACGATAAGGAGCGCTCGACGGTGCGGGAAATCTATGCGAGCGAATTAGTGCGAAGCGAGGACGGCGAAGAGCTTGTCTACACCGTGCGCGGGCGCTCGTTCATGCGCTTCATGGTCCGCAAAATGGTGGGTACGCTGCTTGATGTTGGCCGCGGCAAACTTGTGCCTGACGACATTCTTCGCCTCTACCAATTGCGCGACCGCTCCAAGTCCGGGCCGACGGTGCCGCCCCAGGGGCTCTGTATGGTGCAAGTGATGCACGACGAGGCTTGGCGCATCGGCGAGCCTTGACGGCCCCCTGCAATTCTCCAGAAAGACTTCTTGAAATAATTTCAGCGAACGGCCGTCTCCTATCTGCGTCTTCTGAATTCTTGTTTTCTGAGACTTTTTCGGCTCCACGTTCGTATTGAGCCTGAACTCGCTCGAAACAAAACTCTATCGAGGGAAAATTGATGAATTTTCGCAACGTCTTACTCTCCGTTTGTCTCGCGCTCGCGTTGCTCCCGAGCGCCCGCGGTTCGCAAACTCCGCAGCCGCCCGGTCCCGGCGCAAAGCCGGCTACAGCCATGCCGGACGAAATTCCAATCCCGCCGGCCGCACAACCTTCCGCGCATTTCGATGTCGAAGCCGCCACCGAGGCGTACCTTGCGGAGATCCCCGCAGGCGCCCGAGCCAAGTCCGACGCCTACTTTGAAGGCGGATACTGGTTGATTCTCTGGGACTTTCTATTCGGCGCGGTCATCTATCTTCTCCTGCTGCAGTTCCGCTGGTCGGCCAAGATGCGCGATTTCGCCGAACGCATCACGCGCTTCAAGCCCTTGCAGACATGGATCTACTGGACCGAGTTCCTGATTGTGACCACCATCCTCGGTGCTCCTCTCGCGATTTATGAAGGCTATACGCGAGAGCGCCAGTACGGCCTCGCCACGCAAACCTTCGGGCCCTGGATGGGCGAACAGTTGGAAATGCTGCTTGTGGATGTCATGTTAGTTGGTATTGCCATGATGGTGCTCGTCGGTATCGTTCGCCGGCTGCCGCGCACGTGGTGGATCTGGGGCGCCGCTGCTTCGATGTGCTTCGTGGTGTTCTTTGTCATGATCGCGCCGGTCTTTCTGTTTCCAATTTTCAACAAATATACCGTTCTGGATGACCCGCGCGTCACGCAACCCATTCTCAGCCTTGCGCACGCGAATGGCATTGCCGCAGACAAGGTCTACGAGATGGATGCCTCTCGCCAAACCACGCGCATGAGCGCCAACGTCAGCGGCCTTGGCTCCACCATGCGCATCACGCTGAACGATAATTTGCTGCGCCGCGGCACGCCTGAAGAAATTCAATCCGTCATGGGTCATGAGATGGGCCACTACGTTCTTAACCACGTCGCAAAGGACATGCTGTATTTCTCGGCCGTTATCCTGATTTTCTTCGGTCTCCTGCGTTGGTCTCTCGAACGCGCGCTGGCTCGCTGGGGAGAGCGCTGGCAAATTCGCGGTATTGGCGATACTGCCGTGCTGCCTCTCGTTCTACTGATCGGCTCCGTGTTTGGATCCGTGTACACGCCTTTTTTCAATACGCATATCCGCACGAACGAGTATGAAGCAGACATGTACGGGCTGAACGCCAGCCGCCAGCCTGACGGCTTTGCGCGGGCGGCGATTCATCTTGGCGAGTATCGCAAGATGAGCCCGGGCCCCGTCGAGGAATGGATTTTCTTCGACCACCCGAGCGGCCGGAATCGCATCAAAGCTGCGATGCGGTGGAAGGCGGAGAACTTGGCGTTGTTCAGTCCAAAAGCCGGGCAGTAGGTGTTGCCGCGGCCGTGGAGGATTTGTAGGCTTTTGGCACGGAGCGATGGACAGCGGGTTCAGAAGTCCCGCTGCTCCACCGCTCTCATAAATCGGATACAATCGCGATTATGGCGGCCACGGTCATCCCCGTCGAAACGATTCCTTCGATAGATCCTGCCACGGGCAAGACGCTCGCGTATTTTGAGAAGACGCCTGCTGCGGCGTTGCCGGGAATTGTGTCGCGGGCACGAGCGGCGCACTCGTCATGGGCCGCTGTCCCGCTCGAGAAGAGATGCGCGCAGTTACGCGTCTTGCGCGAACGGATGATGGCCTCGCGGGATGTTCTCGCGGATGCCGTCGTGGCGGAATCCGGCAAGCCGCGCGTGGAGGCGCTCTTCGCGGACATATTTGTTGCGCTCGACACGGCGCATTATTTTTCGCAGCAAGGCGCAAGGCTTTTGCGCGCGGAACGAGTTCCACACCATAGCAGCGCGGGTAAAGCGAAGTCCGGACGTTTGGTCTACGACCCCGTCGGCGTGATTGGCATCATTAGTTCGTGGAATTATCCGCTGGCGATTCCGCTGAGTCAGATTATTCCAGCCGTCGCTGCGGGCAATGCGGTCATCTGCAAGACAAGCGATTTCACGCCGCATTGCGGCGCGCTGATTGAAAAGCTGTTCGCGGATGCGGGCTTCCCAAAAAATCTCGTCACGCTCATTCAGGGCGGCGGGGACGTGGGCCAGGCGCTGATCGAGGCCGAGCCGGACAAAATTATGTTCACGGGAAGCGTCGCGACGGGACGCCGCGTCGCAGAAGCGTGCGTCAAGAAATTGATTCCGAGTGTGTTGGAACTGGGCGGCAAAGACGCGATGATTGTGCTTGCAGACGCCAAACTGGACGTCGCGGCGAGCGCCGCCGTTTGGGGAAGCTACACAAATTGCGGCCAGGTGTGCCTTTCCGTGGAACGGCTTTTCGTCGAGCGCTCTGTCGAGGAAAAATTTCTGGCTCTGTGTGTTGAGAAAACGAAGAAGCTGCGGCTCGGTCCGGGTTGCGATCCAGCCACCGATGTTGGGCCGCTGATTCGTCCGCAGCATGTGCAGCGAATGAGCGATTTGGTCGCTGACGCTGTGGCGCGCGGCGCTCGGGTGTTGTGCGGCGGCAAAACGCGTCCAGAGCTTGGCGCGAATTTTTTCGCGCCCACGGTCATCGCTGGCGCGAACTCCTCGATGAGACTTTTTCAGGAGGAGACGTTTGGGCCGATACTCGCCGTTCAGGCGGTGAAAAACGATGAAGAAGCGATAGGGCGCGCCAACGATTCCGCGTTCGCGCTCGCGGCCAGCGTGTGGACGAGCGACGCCAAGCGCGGCCAGGACGTTGCCGCCCAACTGCGCGCGGGCGCGGTCATGGTCAACGACGCGATCAGTTATTTTGGCATTGCCGAAGCTCCGCACGGGGGCTGCGGCGCCAGCGGATGGGGCCGCACGCATGGCAAGGCGGGTTTGCTGGAAATGGTGCAACCAAAATATATCGATGTGGACCGGCTTCCGGGTACGGAGAAGCCGTGGTGGTTTCGTTACGGCGCGGATTTGGAACGCGCAGCCGATGCATTCCTGAATTTTGAGTTTGGCGGAGGCCTTGGCGCAAAATTGCGGAACGCGCGCGGCGCGCTGAAGACCATGTTTCGCGATCACGGTCTCTGAATTCGCAACGCCAGCAGAAATGCGAAGAGTTGAAGTCCTGGAAGTGACGCGCGAGGGAAAGCGAGCAAGCGCCATGCAGCAGAACGAATGGATCTACGACTGGAACGTAGCCGCGGCGCCGCTTCTGCCGCCAGGAACGCGCGTGTTGATGAATGACGAAACGCTGCGCGACGGGCTGCAAAATCCGAGTGTGCATGATCCCAGCATCGAAGAAAAAATCGAAATACTGCATCTGATGGAGGCGCTGGGCATCGATTCGCTCAACATCGGCTTGCCGGGTGCGGGCCCGCGTGCCGTGGAGCATGTAGAAGCTTTGGCACGCGAAATCGTCACCAAGCGCATGAAAATCAAGCCGAACTGCGCTGCTCGAACGATCGAAGCAGACATTCGCCCCATCGCCGAAATTTCTCAGCGCGTGGGAATAGCCATCGAAGCGGCAACGTTTTTGGGATCGAGCCCGATCAGGCGGCTCGTGGAAGACTGGACCGTCGATCATCTGGAGCGCACGACAGAAAGAGCAGTGAAGTTCGCAGTCGAGCACGGGCTCCCTTCGATGTACGTCACGGAAGACACGATTCGCACCGACCCGGACACCGTAAAACGTCTTTACACTACCGCGATTCGGAGCGGCGCACGCGCTATCGTGCTGTGCGACACAGTCGGACACGCGATTCCCAACGGTGCCTACAATCTGGTGAAATTCGTCGTCGAAGAAGTCGTGAAGCCCAGCGGAGAAAAAATCCGCGTGGACTGGCACGGCCACAACGACCGGGGCCTGGCGGTTGCGAATTCGCTGGCTGCGATCGCCGCGGGCGCGGACCAGGTGCACGCCGCGGCCAATGCGCTGGGCGAGCGCGTCGGCAACACCCCGATGGAGTTGATGCTGGTGAACCTGCGGTTGATGGGCGTCCTCAATCAGGACCTTTCGCGGCTGCGCGAATATTGTGAAAAGGTCGCGAAAGCCACGCACACCGTCATCCCGCCAAACTATCCCGTGATAGGCCGCGATGCCTTTCGCACGGCTACAGGAGTCCATGCCGCCGCCATCATCAAAGCGTTTCACAAGGGCAACCAGGATCTGGCCAACTCCGTCTATAGCGGAGTGCCATCGCATCTCTTTGGACTCGATCAGGTGATCGAAATCGGACCGATGAGCGGGAAATCCAACGTGCTTTTCTGGCTCGAACGCCACAAGATTCCGGCCGACGATGCTCTGGTCAATCGCATCTTCGACGCCGCCAAGCAATCAGCGCGCGTTCTGACCGACGCGGAGATTTCGGCCCTATGCGCCGAGGCTGCACGCCCTTGAAGCGAACACACTCGCGCAGCAGAGCAGTGAAACGCATCCTTGTTTGGGTTATCCTTTTCGCTATGCCGGTCCGCTCCTCCCTCGCGCGACATACGATGCGCGGCGCATCCTCAAGCCAACTTGGCGAAAACACGCAGGTGCGCGCGGCCATGGCATGGTTCGCGCAGAATCTAGGTTGGATCAATGAGCAGCAGGTGCGCTTAACGGAAGTTCCCGCGCCTCCCTTCCAGGAAGGCCAGCGCGCAACAGCGGTCAAAGCGCTCTTGTCAGCGGCCGGCCTCGATGTACAAGTGGACGCGTCGGGAAATGTGATTGGCGAACTCCGGGGCGCAAACGAAAAGGAAATCGTCGTGCTCTCCGCGCATTTGGATACGGTCTTTCCTGCGGGGACAGACGTCAAAGTCCGCCACGAAGGCAGCCGCTTGCTTGCGCCGGGGATTTCGGACAACGGCACGGGACTCGCCGCGCTCGTTGCGATCGCGCGCGCCATTCACCAGGCGGAGATCAAACCGCAGCGCACCATCCTCTTTGTAGCCGATGTCGGCGAAGAAGGCGAAGGCAATCTTCGCGGCATGCGCGCGCTGGTCGAAGCGTACCGCAGCCGCCTGAAGGCAGTCATCGTTCTCGATGGCGCCGGCACCGATCACGTGACCACGATCGCGCTCTCCTCCCGCCGCCTCGAAGTGATTATCACCGGCCCCGGCGGCCACAGTTGGTCGGATTTCGGCATGCCGAATCCAATCAATGCGCTGGTTCGCGGCTCGGTGCGATTCATCAACACGAGAGTTCCGGCATCGCCGCGGACTACTTTCAACCTCGGGCAAATCGACGGCGGCACTTCTATCAATTCCATTCCCTACGAAGCTCACCTCAAGGTGGATGTGCGCTCGGAAAGCGAAAGTGAGCTGGCGCGTCTGGAATCCGCCTTGCGCGAGTGCATGGCCGCAGGCGTCCGCGACGAAATGGATTCCTCCCGCGATCGTTCGCGAGGCAAGCTCGAATGGAAGGTCGAACTGCTGGGCAGCCGCCCCGGTGGCGAATTGGCCGCAGGGTCGCCACTTCTCGCGGCATTGCGGGCGGCGGATGTTATGGTGGAAAACGAATCAAGGATCGAGCGTTCTTCCACCGACGCAAATATTCCACTTTCTCTGGGCATCGACGCGATGTCGATTGGCGCAGGGGGCAACGGCGGCGGGGCGCATTCGCTCCAGGAATGGTACGACCCCACCGGCCGCGAAATGGGTCTGAAGCGAGCCTTGCTGACGCTCCTCGGAATCGCGGACGTGGCGCCGGAGAAACCTAGATGAAGATTCGCGGGACCAGCTGGCTCTATCTGGGACTGATTGTTTGCTTGAGTTTTTGCGCGGGCCTCGTGGTTTTGCAGACCAAAGCCCAGTCGGGGCAGAGCGACTCGCACATGGTCGTGTATCTTCACGGCCGTATTTACACCAATGACCCTGCGCAGCCATGGGCCGATGCCATGGCCATCCGCGACGGAAAGATTCGCTGCGTCGGCAAGATTGACTACGTCCTCCTTGAATGTGGCGGAAACGATCCAAGCGCTGAAACGATTCAGCTGAAGGGCAAGTTTGTCATGCCCGGTTTCAACGACGCGCACGTCCACCTGGGTGCAGCGGCTGCGGACATGCTCTCCCTGCAGCTGAACGGCGTAACAAGCATCGAAGAATTGCAAAAGCGTGTCGCGGCTGCCGTGGCACAGCACAAGGAAGGCGAGTGGATCACCGGCAGCGGCTGGGATCACACGCTCTGGGCGGACAAAAAGTTCCCGAACAAGCAGGAACTTGACGCCGTCGCTCCCAGGAATCCAGTTTTCCTCGTCCATGTTTCAGGTCATGTGGCTGTGGCCAATACGCTTGCTTTGCAGCACGGGGAGATCAAGCAAGATACGCCGAACCCTCCGGGAGGCATGATCGAGCGCGACGCCGAGGGCGCAGCCACCGGAATGCTCGAGGAAGATTCCGCGATGAGTCTGGTTTCGGCCAGGATTCCCGATCTGAAAACCGACCAACGCCGCCACGGCATCCAGATGGTCTTTGCCGACGCCGCGAAAAACGGCGTGACTTCGGCCCAGGATTTTTCCGATTGGACGGACTATCTCGTTTATGTGCAATTAAAAGAGGATGGGAAGCTCACCCTTCGTATCACGGAATGGCTGCCTTTTTTGGAATCCATGGACCACTTGCTGAACATGCGCGCGCAGGGCGGTACAACCGATCCTTGGCTGAAGACAGGTGCGCTCAAAGGCTTCGTAGACGGCGCTCTGGGCTCGCGCACGGCCGCGATGCTGGCGCCTTACTCGGATGATCCTTCCACAAGTGGCATCCTGACGAATGAACCGGAGAAGCTTCGCGCAATGGCTATCGAGCGCGACAAAGCAGGCTTTCAGATCAATTTTCACGCCATCGGTGACCGCGCCAACCGCGTCGCACTCGACGTGTTCGATGCCGTCGCCAAAGCCAACGGCCCGCGCGACCGCCGCGACCGCGTCGAGCACGCGCAAGTTCTAGCACCCGAGGATTTGCCGCGTTTCGCACAACTTAAGGTGATTGCTTCGATGCAGCCGTCGCACGAAACCACGGACATGCGCTGGGCCGGTTCACGGATTGGCCCCGACCGTGCCAAGGGCGCCTATGCCTGGGCGTCGCTGCAGAAGAGCGGAGCCCGTCTCGCGTTTGGGACGGATTATCCCGTGGAACCGATCAGCCCCATGCGCGGGCTCTATGCGTGCGTGACCCGTGAATTGCCGGACGGTGGTCCCACGGCCGGATGGCAGGGGCAAGAAAAAATCTCGCTGGAAGATTGCATCCGCGCCTACACCTCCGGCTCCGCCTACGCGCAATTCGAGGAAGGGAAGAAGGGCGAGCTCAAAGCCGGCGAATACGCGGATTTCATTGTTCTTTCCAACGACCTCACAAAGATTCCGCCGCAGCAATACACCAAGACCACTGTTCTCCTCACGGTTGTCGGCGGCCGCACGGTCTATGAGCAAGAGGGAAGTTCCCTCCAATAATCCGTCGCGGCTCGCGGAAGATTGGTTCACCAAACCCGTTTGCCACAAATAATGGAGGGACCCTTTCGGCGCCCTTCATTTGTCAGATGATTTGTTAAGCCTGTAGAGCCATAATCTAAATCTAAAGAAAATCTTCCCAGCTAGTACTGGAACGTATAGATCTTGTCGCGCACTTGAGCAACCTTCTGCCCTTTCCTTGGATTTATCTAAATTTTACCTTGTCTTTAGTCAGATTCCCGTTGACAAACCCCTACTTGGGTCATATATAAGCGCCCTATGACCCTGTGGTGGGGTTGCAGTCACCAAGCTGAATCTCTTGCAGTTGCATGCCGTTACTTTGCTGGCAATGGCGAACCTCTGTCAGCGTTGGCAAGTTTGCGCAGATAGAGGTCGCGGCAATTCCATGAAAACTCTGAAGCGAAAGATGGCAGGACGTATTCGGGAAGGTTGAGAATTTATCTAAACTTTAGATAATTCATGGAGCGCACGCGGTTTAGCTCTTTTCTGACGCATTAGTAGCTGGCTGGCAATTGCTTTTGCCATATGGTTCGTCTTGGTGGTTGCTCGATTCAAGAAAAATTTGTTCTTTCAGAGTTAAGACTAGCGGGCTCTGTTTGATTTGTTCTAGTTGCTTCGGAAGTCTAGGGCTATCGAGGCCCTTCCAGGAGGTAGTTGAATGTCAAGCAAGCGAGTGGCTCTGCTCCTAGCTGCGTTATTTTGTTTTTTGGCAGTTGCTCCATCGGCCCTGTTTTCGCAAACCGCTGGCACTGTAGACGGCACGGTCACAGATTCCTCGGGTGCTGCCGTTGCGGGCGCGACGGTGACGCTGGTTGACAAAGCAACGAACACCCCTCGATCCGTAACCACCAACGAAGCTGGCAGATATGTGTTCGTCGAGGTGCGGCCAGGCGTTTATGATGTGAGCATCAGCAAGACCGGGTTTCGTATCACGAAGCTGACAGATCAAAAAGTAACGGTCGGGACGGAATTGGCAATCAACATCTCGCTCGAAGTTGGTTCCGTCGCCCAGACCGTGGAAGTCACGGCGGTTCGTGGCGCGCAGTTGCAAACGGAGAACGCCACCATGGGGAGCACGCTGGGTGGTGATGCGCTTCTCGCCCTGCCGAACTTGAACCGCGACGCGACCTCCGTCCTCACTCTTCAACCTGCCACCGCTCCTGCTGTTGGCGGAGGGGACGTGTACGGAGGGCAAGTGGCCGGCTCCTTCAGCGATCAAAATACTTATCTGCTCGATGGCGGAAATATAACCAGCGACCTAGAAGGTGATAATAACTATGTAAACAATGGTGTAGGCGGAATGGGCGCGATCCCTACACCGGTCGAGAGCATCGCCGAATTCAAAGTAGCCACAAGCAATCAGACCGCTGACTTCTCCAACTCTGCTGGTGGGCAGATCATGTTGGAGACCAAGCACGGTACCAACACTTTCCACGGCGCCGTCTATGAATACTATCAAAGTCAATTATTCGACGCCAACACCTGGAGTAACAATCGCCTTGGTAATCCCATCGTCAAATTTCACGAGAACCGCTTCGGAGCCGGTGTCGGCGGACCGATGATCCCTGGGAAACACCTCGGCGGTAAGACCTACTTCTACGCCTTCTACGAAGGACGCCGCTATCCCGGAGTCGCACAAGTGTACGAATGGACGGTGCCATCCATGTTGATGCGACAAGGTATCCTCCAATTTAAAGATGCACATGACGTCGTTCACCAAATCGACCTAAAGACTTCAACGGCCTGCAACGTCACCCCCACCAACCCGTCGGGCGCTTGCGACCCTCTCGGTATTGGGATTAGCCCACTCGTGTCGCAGATGTGGAACACTTTCATGCCGGCCCCCAACGATTTAAGCTATGGCGATACGCTTAACACGCAAGGTTACCGCGCCTCCCTAACGCTTCCGAATAAGACGGATTACGGACTACTCCGCGTCGACCACGACTTCGGCGACAAGTGGCGATTCAACGCCTCCTATCGACTTTTCCAAGATGTGGCTCCCAGCGCCAACCAGATTGATATCGGAGGGCTGCTGCCGGGGGACAAGCTCGGTGTGCCCTCCGCTGTTTCCAGCAATCCGGCCGCTCCAAAGTATTTTGTAATGGGCCTGACCGGTACTCTTTCATCCAATGTGATCAATGAGTTTCACTTGAGCTATCTGCTCAACGACTGGGGCTGGATCAGGCAGGGCGTGACGAACGCGCTCCCCAATGTGTCTGCGGGGATTGAGTTCGCCGATTCCCAGCTCGCCTGCATGTGCCCCGTGAACATGGACACACAGGACGCCCGCAATCGTGTGTGGGACGGGCACGATTGGAACTATAGTGACACCATCAGCTGGGTCAAGGGCACCCATTACATGCAATTCGGTGGAACGGTCATGCACATTTGGGACCACCACGTTCGTGACGACCAGGTGGTTGCCGGCTTGCCTGAACTGGTGGATCAGCTGAATAAGGGCACCGGGCTGCTGACCTCCGCGGACAACAGGCCAGTCGGTCTTCCTAGTTCTTTGAACTCCACTTGGGATAACCAGTACGCCCAAACTCTGGGAATCATCGGAACCGGCGCGCAGTTGTTCGTGCGGGGTGGCAGTAATTTCACTTTGACGGGTGCAAAGACCTTCCAGGACACGGACATCATCGATCAATACAGCTTGTACTTCAATGACTCGTGGAAAATCCGCCCGACCCTCACACTCAACTATGGTTTGGAGTGGGGCACGCAGATGCCGCCTTATGAAATCAACGGCGTGCAGGACGTGGCCGTGGATCAGAGCGGCAACCGCATCACTACAGACTCCTTCCTCCAGAACACCGTGAACATGGCCTTGCAGGGACAGGTCTACAACCCGGTGATCGGATTCGAACCCATCCGCTCCGTGGGTGGTAGTCCCAAGTATCCCTTCAACCCCTTCTACGGCGGTTTCAGCCCCCGCGTTTCTGTGGCCTGGAATCCGAAGTTCCAATCCGGAATCCTCGGCAAAATCACGGGAGATGGCAAAACCGTGATTCGCGTCGGCTACACACGCATTTATGACCGGAACAACGGCGTTGACTTGGTGCTTGTGCCCCTCTTGGGATACGGCTTTGGCCAAACGATCCGCTGCAGTGGCTCCGGCGTCATCGGTGGCGTTGCAGGCTGCTACGGTGGCGCCGGAACCACTCCCTCAAACGCCTTCCGTCTCGGCGTCAATGGCGATACCGGGCCTTTTCCGGTGGTCCAGCAAAGTCTTCCCATCCCTGCGGAGCCTGGAATTAATTCGCCCGCGGGTGGCAACATCTCGTTTCTCGATCCCAACTGGCGTCCCGGCGAGAATGATGAGGTTACTTTTGGGATTCAGCGGGAATTGCCGGACCACATGCTCGTCGAAGTGGCCTATGTGGGCAAGTGGTCTAGACACCTTTACCAGGGCTTGGACCTAAACGACGTTCCCTGGATGCTGACGCTCGGCGGACAGAGCTTTGCCAAGGCTTATGCCGCTCTTTGGCAGGCCGACCATGCCGGTCAGACGACGATGGCGCCACAGCCCTTCTTTGAGAACGCTTTGAAGGGTTCACCCTACTGCGCCACTTTTACCAGCTGCACGAACGCGGTCCTGGCAAATGAAGGTGCCAACGGGACGGGCAATATCACCAACGAAAACGTCTATGGAATGTTCCAAGACATAGATAGCGGCGGAACCTGCGCAGGCTGCACTTGGACGGCGTTTGGGGGAAGGCCAGCCCTCCCGGCCGATCTACAGGGTTACAACTCAATGCTTGGGAACACGACCCTGGGATTCTCCAACTATCAGGCCGGCATCGTCCGGCTGCAGAAGAGTACCGGACACGGCCTGACACTGAACGCCAACCTTACCTGGTCCCATACCCTCGGCACCGTGGGAATCAACCAGGAATATACGCAAGCTAACCCCTCGGTTCCTTTCAACCTGCGCTACGACTACGGACCAGCACCTTTTGACACACGTTGGGTCTTCAATGCGCTCGGCAACTATCAATTGCCTTTCGGTCAGGGCAAGTGGATGGACGCCCACAACGGCATCCTCAACCGCATCATCGGCGGATGGCAGTTCGCACCGATCTTCCAGTGGAACAGCGGCTTGGTGATGGAGACCTACACAGGTTCCTGCGATGAGTTCGGCCAAGGGAACGTGCCCTTCTGCTCCGGCATGGTGCCTCTAGAGGGAACGAACTTGAGCAGCATCAGCCGCTCTCCCCACTTCAACGTGAACACCGGAAGCAGCAATATCGGCAGCAACGGGAATGTAAGCAGCGGCGGAGCCGGTGTTAATTTGTTCGCCAACCCCGCAGCCGTCTACAACGAATTCGGGCCGGTAATTCTCGGTGTCAACGGCCGCGCCAATGATCTTGGCCCGCTTTACGGACAGCATCGCTGGAACTTGGACTTTACCATCGGCAAGGACACCAGAATTAATGAACGGATGGGCCTCCAGTTCTATGCCCAATTCCTGAACGCCTTCAACCATATGGAGTTCAGCGACCCCGGTCAGTACGGCTCCGCCGGACTGGATCTCCAGAACCCGACGGCTTTTGGCGTGCTGAGCAGCCAATTCAACAGTCCGCGGGCGGTTGAACTCGGCTTGCGTTTCTCCTTTTAGAAAACCACAGTACCTCATCCACAAGAAGGAGGGCCATTTCAACGGCCCTCCTTTTTTTTGTTTGGGGAGTACTTGCGTCGCACGCTCTTCTTCCTCCTCCTGTTGCCACTAGTCTCCATCGCAGCGCGATCAGCAGGTAAATTTACGTCGCCGCAAGCTGGTCTGCCAATTTGGCTTCACCGTAAAGTGCATCCGAAACCGGGTCTAATAAATTTCCGGATTGAGCAGGAATTTGTTTATTGGCTCTCCCTAACCTCAGAAAACAATAGGCCCATCCCTCGCAAGAGTTGTAGTCGCCCGGAATGTGGAAATTGGCTGTTCATCAATACATGGAATTATCCAGGGACGCACGCAAGCGGATGCGTCTGCGCCAATGAGGAACTCGCGCCGGGCAAGTGCATGCGGCGCGCCTGTTCCTCTCGATAGGGGAGAGCGTGCCGCTCCAAGTTCCTCAGGCATAGCAGGCACCGAAAGTTCTAGGCAGCCGCAATCCGTTGAGTCATTTCTTTGATAAATCTAAACTTTACTTTGTCGTTCGTCACATTCCCGTTGACAAACTCCCACGGGGGCCATATATAAGCCCCCTATAACCCTGTGGTGGGGTTGCAGTTACCACTGCTGAATCTCGTGCAGTTGCTTGTCGTCTCTTTGTTGGCGTTGGCGAAGCTCTGTCAACATAAGCAAGTTTGCGCAGAGAGAGGTCGCGGCGATTCTATGAAACCCTGTAGCGAAATATGGCAGGACGTATACAGGAGTCTTGAGAATTTATCTCAGCTTTAGATAATTCATAGAGCGCACGCGGTTTAGCTTTTTTCAACGCATTGGTAGCTGGCTTGCAAATGTCTTCGCCATAAGGTTTATTTTTTGTGGTGGTTGTCCGATTCAAAGAAAAGTTAGGATCTTTCAGAGTAAGAGAAGTTGGCTCTGTCCGATTTGCTTCACCTGCTCGATAGCTTTAGGGCTGCTGAGGCCCATCCAGGAGGTAGTTGAATGTCAAGTAAGCGAGTGGCTCTGCTCTTAGCTGCTTTGTTTTGTTTGTTCGCCGTGACTCCGTCCGCTCTCTTCGCACAGAGCGCATCGACAGGCACGGTCGCCGGAACGGTGACTGACCCATCCGGCGGCGCAATTGTCGGCGCGACCGTCACTCTGACGGACACCGCGACGACCATCGCGCGCACCGAAACAACTAACGACACCGGAAGGTATTTCTTCGCCAACGTTGTCCCCAGCAAATATACAGTATCTGTCAGCAAGACTGGGTTTCGCGTTGCGAAACTTGTAGATCAGATCGTGAACATCGGCGCTTCACTCACCCTGAATCTCACTCTCGAGATTGGTTCCGTCGCCGAAACCGTCGAAGTAACGGTCACAAACGGTGCCGAATTGCAGACGCTGAACGCTACGGTCGGCAATACGGTGGGCGGCGAACTCTTGCAGAACCTCCCTTCGATCGGCCGTGACGCCGCGACTTTCGTAACTCTCCAGCCGGGCGTTTCTCCGGATGGCAGCGTGGCTGGCGCGGTCGTCGACCAGAGCACCTTTATGTTGGACGGCGGTCAGAACACCAACGACATGGACGGCAGCATGCAGGTTTACACTCCTAGCTTCGCCGGCGATCCGACCGGTGGTATCGTCTCGAATCAAATTGGTGGCAGTCCCACAGGCGTGATGCCCACTCCCCTCGATAGCGTCGAGGAGTTCAAGGTGAACACTGCCAATCAGACCGCGGACTTTAATAGTTCTGCTGGCGCCCAGGTTCAAGTCGTGACCAAGCGCGGAACCAATGCCTGGCACGGCACCGCTTATGAATATTATTTCGTTAACGGCCTGAACGCGAACACCTGGGACAACAACCTCGGACAGGTGGTTGGCGGTGTCTATTCGCCGTTTCCGAAACCTTCTTACCACTACAACCGTTTTGGTGCTTCTGGTGGCGGCCCGGTCATTTCCAAAAACATTCTTGGTGGTAAGACCTATTTCTTCGCGAACTATGAAGGCTTCCGCTGGAACAACTCTCAAACCTACGAGGTTGCCGTACCCAGCGCCAATATGCGCGCCGGCATCCTTACCTTCAACGGCATCAACTACAATCTGAATACGGGCACCAACTGCGGCCCGACGGGGGCTTCCGCCTGCGATCCGCGCGGGCTCGGCATCGACCCTCTGGTCCAACAACTCTGGAATAAGTACGAGCCTGTTGGCAACGACCCCGGCTGCAGCATCCTCGGTCCCGGAACCAAATGCGACGGCGTAAACACCATCGGCTACAAGGCCAACGTCTCGCTTCCCTACACATCCAATTTCGGTGTCGCTCGTATAGACCACGATTTTGGCCCGAAGTGGCACTTCAACAGCAGCTATCGGTATTACAAGCTTGTCCGCTCCACCACTAGCCAGGTCGATGTCGGCGGATTCTTCACGGGTGACACGCTCGGTACACCCTCGGCTCTTTCCGTGCGCCCTCAGCAACCTTGGTATTACGTGGCGGGTTTGACGACCAACGTCACCTCCAACACCACCAACGACTTGCACTACAGTTACCTGCGCAATTACTGGTCTTGGTCTAACCCGGGTGGTGTGCCGCAATTTACCGGCATCGGCACTGATGTCGGTGGTGCCGCCCTCGAGCCCTTTGGCGAGTCCCCGACAGAGGCCCTAACTCCTTATAACGTCAACACGCAGAGCGTCCGTACCCGCTTCTGGGATGGCCATGACAATTTCCTGCGAGACGACTGGACCATGCTCAAGGGCAACCACCTCTTCACCTTCGGTGGTGCTTACCAGCGCAACTATGATTGGCATCAGCGCTCAGACAACGGCGGCGGCATCAACTACCAGGCGACCTACCAGCTCGGTGAATCGGGAACGAAAGGCGGCGGTTTGGTGGACTTTTCAAGCACTCTTCCCGTCGGCGTCGCGTCCGGCACGTGGGGCCGCTATGAATCAGCGATTTTGGGTATCGTCAGCGATTCCCAAATCGCGTACACTCGTGCAGGTTCCGACCTGGCTCTGAATCCTCCGCTCACGCACGCGTTTGACCAGAGCACCATTCCTTACTACAACGTCTACTTCAGCGACTCCTGGCACATCAAGCCGTCCTTTACCCTGACCTACGGCTTGGGCTGGACTCTGGAAATGCCGCCGACCGAGAAGAACGGCAAGCAGATCGAACTCGTCGACGCCAGCGGTCAGCAACTTGACACCTTGGCCTTCATCAAGCAGCGCGAGGCGGCTGCTCTCAACGGCCAGGTGTATAACCCGGAAGTCGGTTTCGCTCTTGTCGGCAACACCGGTAGCGGACAGAAATACCCCTATGACCCGTTCTACGGCTCCTTCAGCCCTCGCATCGCGGCCGCTTGGAACCCCAACTTCACTGACGGGCTCCTCGGTAAGGTCTTCGGTGGCAACAAGTCCGTTGTCCGGGGCGGTTATAGCCGTGTGTATGGACGTCTCAACGGCGTGGATCTCGTTCTGGTTCCCCTGCTTGGCACTGGACTAATTCAGGCCGTTCAATGCCGCACCAACGTCATGCCCGGCGTCATTCCCGGGACTACAGGGCCTCAGTGCGCAACCCCAGCCGCCGGATTGACTGTTGCGAATGCCTTCCGCGTCGGCACCGACGGCCCCAACGCTCCTATCCCGGCCGCTTCTCCGACTCTCCCACAGCCGACCTTCCCGGGCTATAACGCTGTCGCTTCCGGTGCCGGCGAAGCCTTGGACCCTCATTTCCGTCCGAACGTCGTGGACTCCTTCGACTTGACCATCCAGCGCCAGCTAGGAAACAAGTTCATCCTGGAACTGGGCTATATCGGCAGGAGAATTACTCACGAATATCAGCCGATCAACATCAACGCCGTTCCGTACATGATGACCTTGGGAGGCCAGAGTTTCGCCAAGGCTTATGCCGCGGTTGAGAAAGCCATGGGTTGCGCCACTTCCTTCGCCGCCTGCAACGCCGCGACCGTGGCCGGCACTACGGTAGCCCCGCAGCCATTCTTTGAGGCAGCCATGAACCCCGCATACTGCGCGGGATTCTCGAGCTGCACGGCTGCTGTCGTCGCCAACGAGTTCGGCAACTTCCAGTCGCAAAGCGTTTGGAATCTGTGGAGCGCCCTCGACAATGGCGGGTTTAATTTCCCGCGCACCATGTTGAATACCCCCATTCCGGGTCAGGCGCTTGGCGGTAGCGGCCAGCTCACCTCTGGCGTCGGCGTCAATGCCAGCGTTGGCCACGGAAACTATAACGGCGGGTTCGTTTCTCTAAAGATGAACAACTGGCACGGCATCACGCTGCAGGAAAACTTCACCTACAGCAAGGCTCTGGGCACGGGAGCTCTCGTCCAGGCCACCAGCGAGTACACCGTCAACGACCCCTACAACCTCAACAATGGCTACGGCTTGCAGGCCTTCGATCGCAAGTTTGTGTTCAACACCTTCGCCATGATCGAGGATCCCTGGTATAAAGGCCAACACGGCATCATCGGCCATATCGCAGGTGGTTGGTCCTTGTCTCCGATTCTTGCCATTGGCAGCGGCCAGCCGCTTGGCTGCGGCACGAACACTGACGCCCAATCGTTTGGCGCGGCAGATGGCGCTAACTTCTTCACCACCGAAAACTGCATTCTCACGAAGCAGGCTTCCGGAGGCTCAGCCTCGCTCCACGCAATTGCCGGCGGTGGCGGGTACAACATCTTTGCCGATCCCGATGCCGTGCTCGCCACCCTGCGGCCGGCCATTCTGGGTCTGGACACTAACGTGGGCGGCGTAGGCGTGTTCCGCGGTTTGTCCTACGTCAACGTCGATATGCGGCTAGTGAAAGACATTCATGTCACGGAGCGCGTCAGCTTCCAGTTCCAGTATGTCGTCACCAACCTGTTTAACCACCCGGTCTTCTACGATCCGGCTGTCGGCGACGCGCAAACTGGTCTTGGCGTCGATCCCACGGTTGGTCCCGGATCGTCCTTCGGCGTGGTCAACTCCCAGGGCAATAACCCACGCCAGATGCAATTCGGTCTGCGTTTGATCTTCTAGCTTCTTCCGGCAAGTCTTCAACAACTTGCCGCAAAAACGGGGAGGGCCGGCAACGGCCTTCCCCGTTTTGTTTTTTGTCAGCGTCAAGACACGGCATCCCCGCATGCAGCTGTCCGCGGAACTACCCGCCTAAGTCCGCGGCACTCTTCGCGAAGGAGGAAGCACGAAGCAGGGAGCGAGCAGCAGGGTTTTCTCTGGTTTAGCTCGCGGGCGCTTCCGTCGGTATACGTGGGCGACTTGGTCGTCACGCGTTCGCGGCTCCTCGCGGCGGCCGGACCGTTCGGCGAAAGTGTTGTCACTCTTTATCGCAAGCACTGCGCTCCCGTTCGAACGGCGAACGACCGACTCATGACCAAACGCTCCCGCGCCGACCTTTCACTCGCTTTCTGCAGCCTGCTTTGGGGCGCGACCTTTGTCGTCGTCAAGAGCTCCCTCGCCTATTCTTCGGTCTTCGTCTTTCTCTCCGCCCGATTCACGCTAGCCGCGTTGCTGATGGCTGCCTTTCGCCCGCACGTCTTTCGAACGCTGAAACGGGAAGAACTCCTCGCCGGCGCCGCCCTCGGTTTCTTTATGTTTGGCGGCTACGCCTTCCAGACTGCCGGCCTCCAATACACCACCCCCGCCAAATCCGGCTTCGTCACCGGCTCAAGCGTCGTCATGGTCCCGCTGCTGCTCGGCATTTTCTGGAGACGCCGCCTCACTCTTTGGGTCTACAGCGGAGTCTTCGCCGCCGTCTTCGGTCTGTATTTCCTCACGGTTCCAGCGGAGGGCGTCTCGCACCTCAACCGCGGCGACCTCCTTACCCTCATCGCTGCAGGGCTCTACGCCATGCATATCATTCTGGTTGGGAATTACTCTCGCCGGCACTCTGTTGCCGCGCTCAGCGTGCTCCAGGTTGCGGCCTGTGCCGCTCTGGCGTGGCTCGCCACTGGTTTGTGTTCAGCGACAGGTTGGCAGCCCGCGCGCTTCGGCTGGCAGGCCAAGTCGCTGATCGGAATCGCCATCTGCGCGGTGCTGGCGACGGCTGTAGCTTTCTCGATCCAGCTTTGGGCGCAGCAGTTCACCACTTCAAGCCATGCAGCCATTCTGTTTACGCTTGAGCCCGTCTTTGCGTCAGCGACGTCCTACATTTTGCTTCGTGAGCGGCTGGGCCATCGAGCTCTTCTCGGTGCGGTATTTGTGCTGGCAGGAATTTTGATCGCTGAGATGCTCGGCCCTCCGGCAGCGCCGGAGTCGCCCGAACCTACAGGAGAAAACGTCGAGATCGCCGAGGCCGCGTAGGGCACGATTCATCGTGCCCTTCTTGCGCGCGCGCCTAAAAGCGCCCAGCTGAGCTGCTCATCTTAAGAGCCGGTCCAATGCCCCTATCTGGCCGTCAGCGCCCGTTCGCGTAATTCTGTATGTCAACGGCCTCATACATTGTGGCTGTTGCGGCGTGGGATTTCTCGTAGGCGGTGATGTCGGCTTCGTGCTGCAGCGACGTGCCGATATCGTCGAGCCCCTTTAGCAGAACTTCTTTGCGCGAGGGGGCAATGTCAAAGCGGAACATCAGTCCGTGCCTGTCTGCTATGGTCTGATTCGGCAGGTTCACGGTGAGCATGTACCCCTCTTCTTTTTCCGTGCGCTGGAAGAGCTCCTCGATTTGATCCTCGGGAAGGGAAGCGGGCAGTATGCCGTTCTTGAAGCAATTGTTATAGAAAATGTCGGCGTAGCTCGGCGCGATAATCACGCGGAAGCCGTAATCCTTCACGCCCCAGGGCGCGTGCTCGCGGCTCGAACCGCAGCCGAAGTTGGCGCGCGCCAAGAGGACCGATGCGCCTTCATAGCGCGGAAAATTCAGCACAAATTCTGGATTCGGCTTTTCGCCCGGCAAGTAGCGCCAGTCATAAAACAAAATCCGCCCAAATCCCTGCCGCGTCAGCGCCTTCAAAAATTGCTTCGGCACCATCTGGTCGGTGTCCACATTGACCTTGTCCAGCGGCATCACCATTCCAGTGTGCGTGTTAAACGGTTCCATTCGTCCTCACTCCACCGAAGCCACATCGAGCGAACGCACATCGACAAAGTGTCCAGCGATCGCAGCAGCGGCGGCCATCACCGGGCTCACCAGGTGCGTGCGGCTATCTTTGCCTTGGCGACCTTCAAAATTGCGGTTGGACGTGCTGGCGCTGCGCTCGTGCGGAGGCAGCACGTCGGCGTTCATGCCGATGCACATACTGCAGCCTGCGTCGCGCCACTCGAAGCCGGCGTCACGGAAAATTTTGTCGAGGCCTTCTTTTTCGGCTTGCGCTTTGATGCCGCGCGAGCCGGGGACGATCAGCGCCTGCTTGATACTGTGCGCCACGTGCTTTCCCGCCACGAGATACGCCGCAGCGCGCAAATCATCCAGTCGCGAATTCGTACAGGAGCCAATGAACACGCGGTCCACGGGAATGTCCACGATCGGAGTTCCCGCCTTCAGCCCCATATATTTCAGCGCGCTCTCGGTGGCTTTCTGATCGTTGGGATCATGGAACGATCCCGGTTCTGGCACACGGCCCGTCACGCTTGTCACCATGCCTGGGTTAGTACCCCAGGTCACTTGTGGCGCGATGTCTTTCGCTTGCAGCTCGACGGTCATATCAAATTTTGCGCCGTCGTCGCTCTTCAGCTGCTTCCATTTTTCCACCGCTTGTTCGAACGCCTTACCCCGCGGCACAAACGGCCGCCCTTCCATATACGCGAACGTCGTGTCATCCGGCGCGATCATTCCGGCGCGCGCTCCGCCTTCAATCGTCATGTTGCAGACGGTCATGCGGCCGTCCATGCTCAAATCGCGAATGGCTTCGCCGCCATATTCGGCAACATGGCCGGTGCCGCCGCTGATTCCGATTTTTCCGATGATCGCGAGAATGATGTCTTTCGCTGTTACGCCGCGCGGCCGCTTGCCGTGCACCAAAATGTGCAGCGTCTTGCTGCGCGATTGCACCAGGCACTGCGTCGCCAGCACGTGCTCGACTTCGCTCGTGCCGATGCCGAAGGCCAGCGTGCCAAATGCGCCGTGCGTCGAAGTGTGGCTGTCGCCGCACACAATTGTCTGACCTGGCTGCGTCACCCCCAGCTCCGGCCCGATAATGTGCACGATGCCCTGGTTGCGGCTATTCATGCCGAAGAGCCGGACACCAGTTTCGCGGCAATTTTTATCCAGCGCTTCAAACTGCAGCCGCGCGTCGGTATCGACGATTGGCAGGATGCGATCTTTCTCGGTTGTCGGAACGGAGTGGTCCATCACCGCAAACGTCAAGTCCGGGCGGCGCACTTTGCGCCCTTCGGCCTTCAGACCCGCGAAGGCTTGCGGCGAAGTTCCTTCATGAATGAGGTGCCGGTCAATATAGATGAGCGCGGGCTTACCGGCTTCTTCGTAGACTACGTGCGAATCCCAGATTTTTTCGTAGAGTGTTTTTGGCGGCATACGCGTCTGTCTCAGATTTTAACACTCCAGAAATATATGTCCAATGAGGGGCGCCCCGCGTCCTCTGAGCAATTGGCTGCACTCCGAGGCGAGCTACCGCTTGATGCTTACCGCCTCGGCGTTGGCTTCGTAGCCTTCGTCCTTTACCGTTTCTTCGGCTTTCGCGCGAAGAGTTTTCTCATCCGCATCCTTTGGCGCCTTGCAATGACGCCGGATCACCTCTTCGCCGCTTTGGATACGAACCACCCAGTCCGATTTTCCCCCATCCCAGGAAACTTCCACTCGATCGGCACGCATATCCCCTCCGCAACAATTCTCCCGACTTTCACCGACATTGTAGTCCAACCGCGCGCGGTAGAGAACCCCGAGAGGTAAATCGTGACCGGCGACGCGGAGCTGCACTGCGCTGTGCTGTGCGTAGCCTCCGTCAGCAGATGCAAGAATGCGTGGCTGCCCCGCATTGGAACTTTGAAAGTGCCCTATATGGTACAGACGCGGCATTGGGAATCGCTCTATCCTCACCTGTTCGAGGGAACAAAGACAGAGATAACGAGGTGAACTTATGCGTGGTTTTAGATTTCTTGCGATAGCCGCTGTTGCAGTTGGTTGCTTTACCGCCGCCGTCCCCAAAGCGAATGCTCAGGTCGTCGTCGAGGTCGGTGCCGCCCCTGAATGTCCGTATGGTTATTATGACGTCGCTCCGTATGACTGCGCTCCTTCAGGCTACTACGGCCCAGAGTGGTTTACTGGCGACGTTTTCGTCGGTGCCGGCCCGTGGTTTCACGGCAAGACCGAGTTCCGAGGCAAGGTAGACAACAGTTTCGATCCGCAGAAGGGCTATAAGGGCCCGAAGCCAGGCCGTGGCGAAAAAGCCGAGGCCACAAGGCGTGTCGATAAAGACCACTTCAAAGGAAATGAAGAGCGCGATGGACGTGGCCACGCCACTGAACCAAAACACTAAGCCACATCCAACTGATCCGACGGGGACACAGGTCCGCCGGGCGCGCGAACGCTCTCGTTAAGAGCGTTCCGCGCGCCAGGAAATAAATGGTTTGGTGAGAGTTAAAAACACATGAAAAGTCAAAGGCCCCACACGTAGAACTAACGTGTGGGGCACTCCCTTCTTCAAGGCCACCCGTCCCTGTTGCCTCAAATTCCAACGCAGCGCGCGTGGAGAGCGGGCACGATGTATCGGGCCCGTACAGCGGATAAAAGGCGATAAGCCGATCTAGAGATCGGTCGTCGCAATGGGTGCTAGGTTGGGGAGGAGCGCCGGTCAAGGATAAGGCAGGTTTCTTCTTCATTGGCGTCAAAGCGCGAGATGAGGCTTGAAGCGGCACGCAGAAGCGACGCAATTTCTCCGTGGTGCAGTTTTTCATTCGCAGCCATACGACCTTTGGCGGAGTACCCAAGAGAACGCTTCGCTCTTGGAAGTCAGAATCCTTCGTTACGATCATCAGGCCGTTGGCCGTAGCGTACTCCCAAATTTCAGCATCGCTTCCGCCCCGAAGGCCACACTCGCGCACGTGCTGCGAGCATGGAAATAAATCCTGGAGGATGACAACCAAGCGGAAGGAGAGATTTTCGTCGAAGAGCAGCTTCACTCGGTGATCGTTTCCAGTTTGCGCTCGCGGTCGGCGGCGAATGCGAGACACGCGCGAATGTCGTCTTCCGTGAGGTCAGGAAAGTCGGCCAGAATTTCGGCGTGAGTCATCCCGCTGGCCAGGTAATCCAGCACATCATAGACAGCGATGCGGAGCCCGCGAATGCAGGGTTTACCGCCGCGCTTGCCAGGCTCGATCGTGATGAAGCGAGTGTAGTCCATCACTGCAACTCTAAGAGAAAAACCCCGCTCATGCAAAGGTAAAAGTGGGTGGCGAGCGGCGAAAGAGGGTACGATGAATCGTGCCCTACAAAGGGAGGAACCGACCTAAAGGTCGGCCACTACATAATGGCCCGCGGCGCGGGTTAGTGGCCGCCGGAGAGTTCGCGGACGATGTCGCTGACGAACTTTTTGGCGTCGCCGAAGAGCATCAGCGTGTTGTCCAGGTAATACAAAGGATTATCAATCCCGGCAAAGCCGGCGGCCATACTGCGTTTGATGACCATCACGGTGCGGGCCTTGTCTACGTCGATGATGGGCATGCCGAAAATGGGGCTGCTTTGATCGGTACGGGCCGCGGGATTGGTCACGTCATTCGCCCCGATGACCAGGGCAACGTCGGTTTGCGGTAGGTCGCCGTTGATTTGGTCCATCTCCATTAGGCGATCGTAGGGAATATCGGCTTCGGCGAGCAAAACGTTCATGTGGCCGGGCATGCGTCCGGCGACGGGGTGAATACCGAAACGAACGTCTATGCCTTTTTTGGTGAGAATGTCGTAGAGTTCGCGGACTTTGTGCTGTGCTTGGGCTACGGCCATGCCATAGCCGGGGACGATAACGACCGTGTTCGCCGCGGCAAGAATCGCGGCGGCGTCTTCGGGACTCGCGCTCTTTACGGCGCGCTCTTCTTTCGCCCCAGCGGCGCTCACCTGAACCTGCCCAAACGCGCCGAACAGCACGTTCGTGAACGACCGGTTCATGGCTTTGCACATGATGACCGAGAGGATGAAGCCGGAAGCGCCGTCGAGCGCGCCGGCAACGATCAGCACTTTGTTGTTTAGCACAAACCCGAGCAGGGAAGCAGAGAAGCCCGCATAGGAATTCAATAGGGAAATGACCGTCGGCATGTCCGCCCCGCCGATGGGTGTGACGAGCATAATTCCGAAAATCAGCGCGACACCGATCATGATGGGAAAGAGAAACGTCATCTCGGGGTGAATGACGAGAGCCACCACCAAGCCAAGCGCAGCCGCCAGGACGGTGAGGCTGACGTAGTTCTGTCCTTTATACGTGATGGGACGCTGCGGAAGTATCTCTTGCAGTTTTCCAGCCGCGATCAAGCTGCCGGTAAAAGTCAGCGACCCGATGATCACTTCCAGCCCGATTTCAGCCATCTGGAATCTGGGAACTGTGGGAGCAGCGATGTAATATTCGGCGATGCCGATCAGTGCCGCAGAAAGCGCGCCAAACGCATGGCTCAGCGCGGTTCGCTGAGGCACCGCGGTCATCTTCACCATGCCGAGGGGTACGCCAACAGCCGCGCCGACGATGAGTGTGATGATGATCCACTTGAGTTGGCTGACCTGCGGGTCATACAAAGTGGCGATGACGGCGATAGCTGATGCGATTTCGCCGATAACAACGCCGCGCTTGGCCGTTACCGGCGAGCCGAGCCACTTGATCGCGAGAATGAACCCGATGGCCGCCGCGATGTAGGTGAAATCGATGAGTTGCTGGATGTCGGCGGGACTCATGACTTTTTCGCCGCCTTGCCGGTCTTGAACATGCTGAGCATGCGATCGGTGATGACGAACCCGCCCACCATGTTGCTGAACGAGGCGGCCACCGCGATCAGTCCGAGGATGGTGGCCAGTCGCGTCTCGTGGCGGCCCGCAATGATGATGGCGGCGACCACGACGATGGCGTCGAGCGCGTTCGTCAACGACATCAGCGGAGTGTGCAGCAACGGGGAAACGCGTTTAATCAGTTCTATCCCTAGAAACGCCGATAGGATGAACACAAACAGACTGGAAATAAAATCCGCGGGCATCCATGCCTCCTTAAGATTTCGCTGCTAACGCCGGCAACTTGTAAATTTCGCGAAGCCGCGCGCTTACAATTTCTCCACCCTGGGTCAAAAGCGTTTCTCGCACGATTTCGTCTTGCGGATTTATCTGGAGCTTGCCTTCCTTCACCATGTACAGGAGAAACGTAGCCACGTTTTTGGCGTACATCTGGCTGGCGTGATAGGGAACGGTGCTGGCCAGATTGATGGAGCCGATGATGGATACGCCGTTTTCCTCCACCTTTTCACCGGCGCGTGTGAGTTCGCAATTCCCGCCTCGCTCGGCCGCGAGATCGACGACCACCGAGCCCGGCGCCATGCCTGCCACCATTTCTTTCGTTACCAGAATCGGCGATTTTTTCCCGGGGATAACCGCGGCGGTGACCACTACGTCGCTCTCCGCGACTACTTTTCCGAGCAGTTCGCGCTGCTTCTTGTAAAACTCTTCCCCCTGCGCCGTCGCATATCCGCGCGCATCTTGTGCGTCCTTCGCTTCCACCGCGATTTCCACGAAACGTCCGCCGAGGCTCTGTACTTGCTCCTTCACCGCGGGCCGCAAATCATACGCCGAGACGACCGCTCCCAGCCGCCGGGCCGTTGCAATAGCCTGAAGTCCTGCAACACCACACCCGATGATAAACACGCGCGCCGGCGTGATTGTCCCGGCCGCAGTGGTAAGCATCGGAAAAAGTTTGGGTAAGGTGTCCGCGGCAATCAACACGGCCTTGTACCCGCTGATGGTGGCCATCGAAGAAAGAGCGTCCATGCTTTGCGCGCGTGTTGTGCGCGGCATAAGCTCAATCGAAAAAGCCGTCACGCCTTTTGAGGCAATCTCTTGAATCGTCTCCAGAGAACCTAGCGGCCGCAAGAAGCCGATGATCGCTTGATTGGGACGATAGAGAGGCACATCCGCTTTTCCCGTCCGATCGTTCGAGCCGTAGCAAAGCACTTGGACGACAATATCCGCCGCCCCGAAAACTTCCGCGCGGGTGGCAAGTATTTTCGCGCCCTTCGCCGCATACTCCGCGTCCAGATAGCCGGCTTCTTTCCCCGCTCCCGCCTCGACCACAACTTCGAGTCCGGCTTTCGTCAGGCTCGGAATTACCGCGGGCACCATCGCCACGCGCCGTTCTCCCGGGAAACTTTCTCGTGGCACTCCGACAATCATGAAACTTCCTCCGCTATTTTCTTCGCTGCTTCAAAACCCGCCCGCGATTCCAGTTATGCCCTTCCGCGCCGCATTCTACCTCGAATTCGTGCGACGCGTGACGCAAACTAAACGCCCCTGGATTCCGCGCGCCGTTATCCGGCCCCGGCTTCTTTGCCAGGGATGAAGTAGACTTCTTCGAACGTCGAACCGTTCTGCCAACCGGCGCGCCTGAGAATACCCTGCCCGTTTTCGCACATGCTGGGATGCCCACAGAGATATCCGGTGGTCTCCACGGGTTTCAAGCCCCATTCGCTTATGTACATCCGAACGAGATCATCGACGCGGCCGGTTTGGCCCTTCCACGCGGCGTCTTCCCACGGACGGCTGATCGTCGCGACATACTTGAACCAGGGAACCTCCGCCGCGATGCGCTCGAGCTCTTCGCGATAACCGAATTCCCACGAGCGGCTCCCGCCTTGAATGCAAAAGAACTTGTGCGGCCCCGGCATGGGCTGCCCGCCGTTTTTCCAATCTCTGTAAAGGGTTCGAACGTAACTCACGAACGGTGCGATGCCTGTGACCGTGGCGAGAAGCAGGTGATTCGTGCGGCCGCTTTTAAGGTCAAGCGTGAAGCGGCCCTTCGATATTTTGCGGCAAAGCAGGTTGTCCCCGACCTGCAGCTTGTACAGCTTCGGAGTGAGTTCGCCCTGCGGCACAAGTTCAATGAAGAATTCGAGACCTTCCTCATACGGGGAGGAAACAATCGAGTAGGCGCGCTCAATGCGTTTGTCTTGGTCGTCTACGCCAAGCGTGGCGTACTGACCCGCTTTGAAGGAAAATGGCCCGCCAGGATCAACGCGTATCAGCCACAAATCTTCCGACAAATCCTTGCGCTCGATCACGCGCGCCGTGAAGTGCTTGTCCGTAGGCAGAGCCATGCTCCTAATCACTCATTGCCAAATTTCTGAGTGGGTCCATTCATAGAACGACCGGGTGGAGCAGCTTTCTGCTTCGCCCGGTGCCGTGAAGCCGATACTGTACCCCCGGGGAGTGGATTGAATTTGCTGACCGAACCCGGACTAATGATTGCGCTTCTGCGTGCATCTGGCTGTGATTTGCCTCACCCTGATCGGGACAATTCGACTGCCAATCGGGGCGCAGCCGTGGACCCCAACCCGCGGCATTGTACACCCGCTTTGCCATTTTATGAGGGTGGTGATCACTGATTTGGAGGAAGGGCAAAATCGGGGAAACAGAAAGCTCGCTAGGCAGAGCGGCGACTCACTCCGTGTGATATGCCAGCAAATCAGATGGAGTTATGCGGCCATTTTTGTAGCCCGTCTTTGATGTGGCGCGAGCCCTGCGTTACGATGTGCGTCATTTCATTTACAACGATGCGGGAAATTGCGCCCTCGAGAATCCGCTTGCGTTCGGCGGCGAGATCTCGTTGACGCCCGCGCCAGCCCACAATAAGCTGCACTCGGTGATCACACAATGCCGAAGCAACTTCCTGCTCGCTATTCCGAAATCGGCTGCCGCATCCCCAGGGAATATTTCTGGGTCATCGGCTGGGGCGATAGCGACGTCGGCCTCGAGACCGGATCCTACGACGCGGCCCTCCACATGGCCGGCATCGAAAATTTCAACGTTATGCTTTACACCTCCGTGCTCCCTCCCGAAGCCACGGAGCTCCCGCACTTGCCGGACATTCATCATGGTTCGGTGCTCGAAGGAATTATCGCCGTGCAGCACACCGATCAGCCGGGTACCCGTATTACCGCCGGTGTGCTGTTGGCCAAGGTATTCCGCAAATCCGACGACTCTTACTTGGGTGGATTTGCCTGCGAGTATGCAGGCAACGGCTCGGTGGAAGATGCGGAAGCAAACCTGATGGAAGCGATGCAACAGCTTTTTGCGCGCCGGTATAAGACAAACCTCTACAGGTTGGAGTTCGGAAAATCGGTGGTCAAGACATTTTCTCCGGAAAGAACCTTCGGCACGATTCTTGTGGGCATCGGCTTTGCCAGCTATTTGGTGCCGGTCTTGAAGAGCGAGGTGGGAGTAACCCCTTCGCACAAGGACAAGTCCCACGTGAAATATACGACCAAATGAGGCAGGGAAGGGGAACTGTAAACGGAAGCGGAGGATCCATTTTCCGCGCGGCAGGCAGGAAAGCCAGAGTGCAAGGTTATGTTCAGCGGCCATACGAAGAAGCAAGCTGCGCGTTAGGCCTCCTTGCTCATTAAAAAGCTATAAAGTTCGTCGAGGATACGGTGCCTTTGATGCACCAGCCTGATACAAGCCAGAACGATGCATAGCCTCCGGGCGTGCGTCGGTGCCATCGCTGGCGGAGAACACATTTTTTTGAAACATTTTATATTGCCGGATACGTCTAAACTGTGACGCAAAGGGTATGGCGCGTCTGCCCTATTACCCTCCCAGGCAAACACCGACCAGGTTTGCAGCTCGCGTTAGATTGCAGGAGTCATCGATGGATTGGCAGGAAAAGTGGCGCCTCCGGCGCTCGAGACTCATTCTTGTAAGTGTTTGCGTTGCGCTTGCGGCCGCGTCTGGAGTCCATGCGCGTCCGGCTTTGCCTCTGGCTAAAACCGCGCAGCAGGCAGCTCCGAATCCGGCGGCACGGCCAGTGGGAACCATCAAGACCATCTCGGGGAAGACGATTGTATTGGCCACCGATGCTGGAGCCGAAGTTACGATCCAAGTCCAGGACGACGCCCGGCTCGTCCGCGTCGAACCTGGTGAAAAAGATCTGAAGAATGCCGCCCCGCTTCAGTTGACCGATTTGCAGGCGGGTGACCGCATTCTGGTTCGCGGGAAGCTGGCGGACGATGGAAAGACGCTGCTCGCCGCCTCCGTCATCGCGATTAAATCCGCGGATATCGCCGCGAAGCAAGCCCACGAGCGCGCCGAGTGGCAGATGCACGGCGTTGGCGGGTTGGTGAAAGCCGTGGATGCAGCCGGCGGCACCATCAAGATTTCGACGAATGCGCAGGGTGCAGCGAAGGAAGTGACCGTCCAGCTCTCGAAGCAAACCATTGTTCGACGTTACGCCCCGAACTCAATCAAGTTTGACGACGCCAGGCCCGCTGGCGTGGATCAAATAAAAGTCGGCGACCAACTTCGCGCTCGCGGAACCCGTAGCGCCGACGGCGCCGAATTCGCCGCCGATGAAGTGGTCTCCGGAACATTTCGCAACCTGGCCGGGACCGTCAGTTCCGTTGACACAGCGGCTGGCACGATTACGGTCATGGATCTGGTGGCGAAGAAACCCGTCATCGTGAAAGTTACATCCGATACACAACTTCGCAAACTTCAGCCGGCCATGGCTCAGATGATTGCGCTGCGCCTCAAGGGCGCCCCCGCCGATGCAGCCGGAGGTGCTGCAGGCCCCAACGGCGCCACGGCACATACTCCATCGCCGAGACCCGCCGATGCCCCGCCTGGCGCGCAATCAGGGGCCGGCCGCGCGTCCGGTTCGCCCGGCGCAGCTCGCGGCCTCGACTTGGGCCAGATGATTAGCCGCTTGCCCGCCGTCACGATTGCCGATTTACAGAAAGGCGATGCCGTCATGATCGTTACAACCGAGGGCGCCCAGGAGAGCGCCGCTATCGCCATCACTCTGCTGGCCGGAGTCGAACCCCTGCTTCAGGCAACCGGAGCCTCCAGCATTCTCACCCCGTGGAGCATGAGCGGAGCTCCGGGCGGCGATGCGGCACCTTGAAACCGCGGCGCCCCAGCAACGTCAACTTGGATCTAAGTCAGGAGAAGGAATGAGATTTGGATTTATGTATCGCTGGATTCTTTTTCTCGGAGTTCTATTGATAGCGGCGAGCGCTGGGAGCGCGGCGCAAGCGCAGTCCTCCACCGGCACCTTGCGCGGCCAGGTTACGGATCCCTCTGGCGCCGCCATTGTCAATGCGACTGTGCTCGTCACCACGGCAACCGTGGCAAACACTTCCACCACCAGCAAGGAAGGTGTGTTTGAAGTGACCGGCTTGGCCCCCGGCAAGTACGGCGTGAAAGTCATTGCGGATGGATTCAAGACCTATGAGCTTTCGGGGATCGATGTCACCGCCGGGCAGACGCAAAAGTTGAACATTCAGATGACCATCCAGGTGCAGGAGGAAAAAGTCGAAGTCACGGACACCACTACAAAAGTGGACGTGAACCCCGCGAATAACGCCGGCATGGTTGTGATGCAAGGCAAAGATCTCGAAGCGCTTTCCGATGACCCGGACGAACTGCAGTCCGAGCTCCAAGCTCTGGCGGGGCCTTCCGCGGGTCCCAACGGCGGCCAAATTTATATTGACGGCTTCACCGCCGGACAACTTCCTCCGAAAGCTTCTATTCGCGAGATTCGCATCAATCAAAATCCATTCTCCGCCGAATACGACAAGCTCGGTTATGGCCGAATCGAAATCTTGACCAAGCCCGGCACGGACCAGTTGCACGGACAGGTGTTCGTCACCGGAAACACGGATGCCTTCAACTCGAAAAACCCGTTTGAAAATCTACCAGTGGGCACGTCTCAGCCCGGCTATGACACCACCCAATTCAGCATCAACGTCGGTGGTCCGCTCAGCAAAAAGGCCTCTTTTTTCTTCAACATCGAGCGCCGCAGCATCAGTGATTTGAACATCGTCAGCGCTCAGATCGTCAATCCCACAACCTTTGCGATCGAGCCATTTAGCGACGCCGTCCCCAATCCGCGCACGCGGCTGAATCTAAGTCCCCGCTTGGACTACCAGGTGACCTCTTCAAACACCCTGAGCGTGCGCTACCAATACTGGCGCAACAACGAAACAGACGACAATGTGGGGCAATTCAATCTGCTCTCTCAGGCCACGAATTCTCTAAATACCGAGAGCACCCTGCAGGCGACCGACACGCAAATCGTTAGCCCCTCCATCATCAACGAAGTTCGCTTTCAGTATGTTCGAGAGGACGAGAACGGAACGCCCACCGTCACCACTCCGGCAATCATTGTTTCGCAGGGCTTCATTTCGGGCGGCGCCACGAGCGGCAAGAACACTGACACGCAAAATCGCTACGAGCTGCAAAACATTGTCTACGTCAATCACGGAAAGAACGCGTGGAAAATTGGCGGGCGCCTTCGCGATACCACGGACTCGACCGCCTCCAATAACACCTTTAATGGAGCGTATTCCTTTGGAGCGCGGCTCATGCCGGGGTGCGTGCCGACTGCAACGGACAATTGCGAGATTGCGCCGCTTGCGGCGTACCAGATTATGCTCCAACAGACTGCTTCCGGGTTCACGCCCCAGAATGTGCAGAACGCGATCAATTTGGGCGGCGGCGCAAGCTACTACTCCCTGAACTACAACCCCGCTGGAACAGCCGCGACTCGCGTCGATTGGCTCGACGGCTCTCTCTTCGTGCAAGATGACTTCAAGTGGCGCCCCAACGTCACTTTGAGCTACGGTCTCCGCTACGAAACCCAGAATAATCTCGGCGACCACGCCGATTTTGCCCCGCGCCTCGGCCTTGCCTGGGGCCTCGATGGCAACGGAAAAAACAAATCACCAAAAACGATCCTCAGGCTCGGGTTCGGTATCTTCTACGACCGCTTTTCGGAAAATCTCGTCTTGCAGCAGCAATTGGCCAACGGCTTCATCCAGCAGCAATTCCTGATCGCCAACCCCGCGTTCTTCAATCCCAATCAGGCAATTCTCCCAGGCGATCCCGGTTTCCCGACATCCGCGGCATCCTCGGAAACCGTTTACGTCAAAAACCCGAATCTTCGCACTCCCTACACCATGCAGACCGGCGTGACCATCGAACGCCAGCTCTCCAAATTCGCCAACCTCTCGGTGACCTACCTGACTTCGCGCGGCGACCACCAACTTTTCTCCAACGTCTTTCCCCCCAACACACCGGGCGCGCCGCTCCCCACCGGATTTAATCCCAGCGACATCGTCTATCAATACTCGTCGGAAGGCGTCTTCAAGCAGAATCAACTCATATTGAACGGCAGCGTCCGCATACCAACGGCACATGGAGTTATCAAGGATCTTTCTCTCTTCGGCTACTACACCCTGAACTATGCCAATAGCGACACCGGTGGCGCCGGCTATGTTCCCTCCGTTCCCGGCGACATCAGCGCCGACTATGGCCGCGCGGCTTTCGCTATTCGCCAGCGGCTCTTCTTTGGCGGTACGATCGGAGCTCCTCGCGGCTTTCGCTTGAGCCCATTTCTGATCGTCCAATCGGGAATTCCGTTTAACATTACGACGGGGCAGGATCTCTTCGGCGATGCGCAGTTCAACTCGCGTCCCGCCTTTGCTACTTGCGGCTCCGGCGCGCCGACGGGTGTCGTCCAGACCTCCTACGGCTGTTTCAACACGCTTCCTGCGGCCGGCCAGCCTCTTATTCCCATCAACTATGCGACCAGCCCAGGACGCTTTTCTTTGAATCTTCGGCTAAGCAAAACGTTTGGCTTTAAGCAAAAGAAAGAAACCACAGCCAGTGGCGGCCCGGGTGGATCTGGCGCGGGCGGAACGTTTGGACGCGGCCCGGGCGGCGACCACGGCGGCAGAGGCGGTGGCCCAATGTTCGGCGGCGGCGGTTCCTCGAACTACCGCTACAATTTGACGTTCAGCGTGAATGCACGCAACGTCTTCAACAACGTGAACTACGGAAACTTTATCGGCAACCTGCAATCGCCTTTTTTTGGCCAGGCAAATTCGCTTGCAGGCCAGCCCTACTCTTCTTCGACGGCCAATCGCCGCATCGACTTGCAGGTTCAATTCACGTTCTAGCTCGCCGTCGGGTTAGAATGTCGCGCACGCGCTCTCTGCGGGCGCGTCCGGACGAATCCATGAAGCGTCGCAAAAAGAAGGTCCTCGATGTCGGAGTCGAAGCGCGGCGCGCCGCTCGCAATTCCGGTATTGCTCCTGCCGCCACGCGTGTCATCGCGGATAAACGCAAGCATCCCGCCAAGCACAAGAAAAAATGGCTCGAACGCGAAGCGGAGTGAACCCGCACGCTCGCTCCGGGAACTCCTGAATCATTCTTGAATTTTATTTTTCTGCTTAGGTCCGGACCGGACCTAATTTTTCGCTCCTCATCCAGGCTTGTGGTCAGGCACGGATTCGTCCGTCCTGAAAAGCACGGCTGGGGTGATTTTCTTGCGCTCGGCGAGTTCCGCGGCAATCGCCTCCAGATCCTTTTTGTCGAAACCCATGCAACTGACTTTTACGGTGCCGTCCGTGTCAATCAGAAAAATCGTGGGCACGTTCGTGAGGCCATACGCGTTGGAAGCTGGGTAGCCCTTCTGTTCCTCATCGAGCACCATCGGGAACGTGGTGCCGAATTCCTTCGCAAATTCCTTTGTGTCGCGGGCGTCGTCCTGTGAAACGCCGAGAATTGTTACGCCATCGCCCCCGTAACGCTTATAAAGTCGTTCGACGTACGGAAACGTGAATTGGCAGACGGGACAGGACACTTTGAAAAACGCGGCCACCACGGGCCCCTTTTGGATCAAGTTCTGCAGCGAATACTCTTTTCCATCCGGCGCTTTCAGCGAAAAGCCCGGCGCCATGTTTCCAGCCACGATGTGTGTCATCTGTTTCTTCACCCCTAGCCAGCGCGAAATTTGCCGCAAATTCATTTCTTTAAAATTGTAGCCCAATCTTCAGGCGCGCAGTTGCCAAAGCTGCTTTTGACTTACTGCGTCTGCCAGGCGGCATCCGCAAGCGCGGCTACCGCCGGCACGGCCAATGGTTGTATGTTCGGCAGCGCTCCGCCGGTTTTGTTCGCGGGGATCAAATGCCCGGTGCTCTCGGGCTCGATCGCATCCTTGGTAAACCTCTTTGCTGCCATGGCGGACCCGACGAGCACGATTGCCGAGAAAATGGCGACGAGCGACAGCCGCGTGCGGCGTGCCTGTTCGCTCGCGTCGGACGCGGGCAGAACCGCACCCACCGCGAGGCCCATCACAAGTCCTCCGATGTGCGCGGCGTTACTGATCCCCGGCAGCGCTCCAAACGCCAGGTTGTACGCAATGAACGTTCCCAGGCTCCCCAGCATTTTGCTGTTGATTTGTATGTGGGCCGGCGTCTTCTTCAATTTCACGTACGAAACCAGCACGCCGGCCATCCCAAAAATCGCGCCCGACGCTCCCGCGCTCGCGCCCATCGGGTGCCAATATACGCCCGCGATGCTGGAAAAAATTCCGCTCACAAAATAGGCAAGCAAATAGGAAGCGCGCCCCATCAGTTGCTCCGCAGCGCGGCCCAAATTCCAGAGGCACCACATGTTCAGGGCGATGTGAATGATGCCGAAGTGCACGAACATGCTGGTGAGCAGGCGCCACCATTGCTCGTTCAGCGTCAGCGGTCCGTAGTCCGCGCCAAACGCGATCGCTTGCTGGGGTGATGGAAGTAGCGGCGATACTCCGCGCAGCACCATGATGAGGAACACCAGCGCGTTCAATCCAATGAGTCCGGTGGTGATCAGAAATGTAGGAGCAGCCGCGGATCCCACGGAAGCCGGAATTCCGGCGCGCGCCATTTGCGCCCGGCGTTCATCGCACTCCGGGCAAGCCGGCGAATGAGCTGAATCGTCAAACTGGCGCTCAAACTCTTTTCCGCACTGGGGGCATTGTTGCATGGGCCTGAAAATAATATCAGCTTTTGCGCAGAGACTGCCTGCTCCAAACCAATCGCCAAATTAGTGAATGAGAATCAGTGGATTTGTTTGGTTTTGCGCTGCATGTAATCCATCAACAAGTACTGGCCCAGCGTGTACGGCGTCGTGAAGTAGGCTTTGCCGCGGCACATCTCCGTGATTTTCTGGACGAAGTGCACAAGGCTGTAATCGCTCGCGAGCATGAACGTGTTGATCATGATCCCTGCCCGCTTGCACTTGTTCACTTCTTCCAGCGTCTGCCCGACAACGAATGGATCCAGACCGAAGGCGTTTTTGTAAATGCGCCCGTCTTCCAGCGTCAGCGCGGAAGGCTTTCCGTCCGTGATCATGATGATTTGGCGCATATCCTTTTTCTGGCGGAGCAGGATGCGCTGCGCCATGCGCAGGCCTTCGCGCGTGTTCGTGTAATACGGGCCCACTTGCACGCGCGCCAACTCGCCGAGTGGAACTTCCTCCGCGCTGTCGTGAAAGAGCACCAGGCTCAGCGTGTCGCCGGGATACTGCGTTCGAATCAAATGAGAGAGAGCCATGGCCACGCGCTTTGCGGGCGTGAAGCGATCCTCGCCGTAGAGAATCATGCTGTGGCTGCAATCGAGCAGTACGACCGTAGCGCACGAGCTATGATACTCGCACTGATGCACCATCAAATCGGAATACGTCATGTCGATGGGAACTTTTGCTCCCTGCCGGCGCACCGCGTTGAACAGAGTTTCGCTCACGTCCAGGTTCAGCGTGTCCCCGAATTCATACGCGCGGGAAACGCCGCCCGACTCGATCCCTGTCGAAAGGTCGCGCGTGTCGTGGCGCCCAAAGCTGCTTCGCCCCAGCGACCCCAGAAGATCCTGTAGAGTCTTGAAGCCAAGAAAATCGATGGTTTTGTCGGTGATCTCAAAGCGCGCCTCCGGCTGTTTTTCGTGCGGCCGGCCAAGTTGCCCGCGCGCGGACGTTTGCGGCGGAGGCGTCACTTGCGGTGGCTGTTGCGGGTTGATGAAGCCTTCTTGCGCGAGCCGCTCCATCAGCTTTTCAATCAAATCTTTAACGGCTTGATTGTTCTGCGCTTCGGGACCTTGCAGTAGCTCGCGCAGTTCTTCGCTCATCGCGTCTTCGGACAGCAAGTCGCCTTCTTGCAGCGCGCGCAGTATCGCTTCGCGAAGCGCTTCCATCGAGCGGTCCGGGTCCATCTGCGAAACCCCGTAGAATTGCGATTCGAACCCGCTCTGCAAAAAGAAATCGCCCATGCGTTTGACCAGTTCTTCGAGGTCGATCGCATCGGCCGGCTCGCCGGTGTACTTCCCATATCGGATGAATTTCATGGCGGACTGTGCCTCAGTTGCAAAACGCAAAGCAGATTCTAACTTACGGCCATAACCTTAATTCTTCTCTCTTCCTTCAACTTTCAACTTTGAACTTTGAACCCGCTGATCTTTCGCGACTTCCCACCCTCAATTAAATTGCCTCCTCGGCGGCCGCCCCGGATTCTCCCGCGACTCCGGTTGCTGTTTCGGTTTGTCCGCGTAGAACCCGCGTTCTTCGCTGCGACCGATCCGTCGATGCGCCCACAACCCCTCCAGAATCATTTCGGCCGCCGACGCAGCTGCCGCGGCGTCCTTGCGATCTTGCACTCCGAGCCGGCCGATGTGTTCCATCAGCCCTTGGATTTTGGAGAGTTGGTGATATCGCTCGGAAGTGGAAGCGAGTTCCGGCAGTTTCAGCTCACCGCCGATCTCGAACCATTGGATGACCGGCTGGAAATTGACTTCGGCAAAATGTTTGCTGAAGACGCGGCCAACCGCCGTCCGAATCAACTCGCGGGCGATGGTGTCGGCGCCTTTCAGTTCGCCTTCATATTCAAGTTCCATTTTTCCGGTGATGGCAGGCAGCGCGGAATACACATCCGCGATCCGCGCGACGACAGATTTCTCGCCAGTACGCGCGGCGCGCTGTTCCGCGCTGCTGACCGTGCTCTCCAGCGTGGTGATCGGAAGCCGCTGGCTGACTCCGGAGCGACGGTCGACGCGCTTATCCTCTCGCGCTTGGAACGCGATCTCTTCGACGACCAGGCGTAGATAAGCGGGAACTTCCACCTTTCGCCCTGCGTCCCGCACGACCCAGGATTCTTGCGCCGTGATGGCCATTCCCTCTTCCAGCGTCGAAGGGTAGTGCGTCCGGATTTCGGCGCCGATGCGGTCCTTCAGCGGCGTAATAATTTTTCCGCGCGCCGTGTAATCCTCCGGATTAGCCGTGAACACAATCAGCACATCCAGCGGCAGCCTCAAGGGGTAGCCCTTAATCTGGATGTCCCCTTCCTGCATGATGTTGAACAAGCCCACCTGGATTTTGCCGGCGAGGTCGGGTAGCTCGTTGATGGCGAAAATTCCGCGATTCGCGCGTGGCAGCAGGCCGTAGTGGATGGTGAGTTCGTCGGAAAGATCTCGGCCACCCCGGGCGGCACGGATCGGATCGACGTCCCCTATAATGTCCGCCATGGTCACGTCGGGCGTCGCGAGCTTTTCCACGTAGCGCTGCTCGCGCGGCATCCACGCGATTGCCGTGTTGTCCCCTTCCGCGGCGATTTTTTCGCGGCAGGCGCGGCAAATCGGCCTCAGCGGATCATCGTTAATCTCGCAGCCCACCACCACCGGGATTTCTGGATCGAGGAACTGCGCTAATCCGCGAAGGATGCGGCTCTTGGCCTGTCCGCGCAGTCCCAGCAAAATAAAATTGTGGCGCGAAAGCAGGGCATTAATGATTTGCGGGATGACCGAGTCTTCGTAGCCATGCACCCCCGGGAAGAGCGGCTCGTTTTTTTCGATCATGCGCAGCAGATTCTGCCGCATCTCGGATTTTACGGAGCGTGAGACGGTCCGCGCGTCAAAATCCGGGATGCGCTTCAGTTCGCCGAGCGTGCCAGCTTTCGGATGTCCTGAGGATTGCAGAGATGTGCTTGCCGTCATGGGGTCCCGTTCCGCGTCCCACACTCCGGGACGCAATCAAAACTGATGCAACAGCTGCTCGTCCAACAAGTGCTAGTTCAATCCGTGTCCGTTGCCGCCAGCGCGCTGGCGCATCACGCCTGTCTTCTGTAGATGCGGGGCCCAGGCGCGAAGATACCCCACGAGGCGCTCCTGCCGGTCGGATTCGGTGCGCAGTTCGAGGATCTGCTGTTTCCAGAGCAAATCCATCGGAAGAGCGCCGGCGACGAGAAACGAAAGTCGAGAAGACTCGGCGGCTTCGGTGTTCTTGGGATAGTCCTCGAAGACAAGCGTGTGGCAGGTTTCGTAGAGTTCGATAAGTTCGCGGCGGAGCGCCGCATTGGGCCGGGTCTCGCGGTCTTCCAGGTAGTCGACGTGGCCTTCGGCGAGGGGATTCTCCTCGAAAAATTCGACGACGCGGAATGCTTCGCGGCCGACCGTCAGGATGTCCACTGTTTTGTCACTATGGCGCTGGACGACTTCGATGATTTCCGCGGTGCAGCCCACCCGGGCGACCCCTTTGGGAAGCGCCAGCAGAACCCCGAACACCGATTTTTCCTTCAGGCAGCGGTCCACCATTTCGAGATAGCGCGGCTCGAAGATGTGCAGGGGAAGGTCTGCGCCGGGGAGTAGAACGACGTTCAGTGGAAAGAGCGGTATCCGATCAGGCCGCATAGTGCCAATACAAATGATACCAGATGGCAAGCCCGGCATGTGAAGTGCGGCTACGGGGCAAAGGCTGTCCGTCGTGTCGCTCATATTCGGGAGCGCACCTCGATAATCAGGCGAGCTCGCTTAGCAGAGTTTCCATTTCGGAGCGCGCGTGCTCGTCGCGCTTTTGCGCGGCAGCAGCTATGCCGGTGGTGAGGACTTGCCGGGCTTCGTCGCGGCGGGATTCGCGGGCCAGGAATTGGCCGTACATCAGGTACGCGGGGATGTAGTCGGCGTTGCGGTCGAGTAGGGCGCGGAAGTGAGTGTCGGCGGCGGCTGGGTCGCCAGAGTTCATGCATTCCATCGCCAGGCCGTAGCGCGAGAAGGCGTCGTCGGGCATTTTGGCGACAAACTCTTCGAGCAGTTGGCGGCGGGTTTTCTTTTGGTCGGGCATGGTTCGCTCCCGTATTATACGGGGACCAAAGGAATTTTACACAGAGGGCACGGAGAGCGCTTAGGACTTGGCGAACAGGTTGAGAGAGGACAAACGGATGGCGAAGAGGGCCGAAGGCGGGCAGTTGGAGCTGAAGGGGAAGCCGGTAAATGCGTCGCGGTCGGAAATGACGGAGATTGTTTTGCCGGCGCAAACGAATCCTTTGGGGAAACTTCTTGGCGGACAAGTGATGCACCTGGTGGATATGGTGGCGGCGATGGCCGCGCACCGCCATTCGAATAGTCACGTTGTGACAGCTTCGGTGGACTACATTGATTTCCGCAATCCCGTGAACTTGGGCGAGCTTGTCAATTTGAAATCGCAAGTAAATCGGGTGTTTCGCACCTCCATGGAAGTTGGCGTTGAGGTGTATTCAGAAAATGCGATGACAGGTGAGCGAAAGCACACGACATCGGCGTATGTCACTTTCGTCGCGATCGACGAGCACACCCGGCTTCCCAAGCCAGTGGTGCCGCTGATTCTGAAAACGCCGGAGGAGCGCCGGCGCTTCCGCGAGGCCGCGAAGCGGCGCAAAGTTCGGCTCGCGCTGCGTTACGGCAAGAGACACAACGTTCACTTAAAATCTGTTCAATCTAGGTGACGTTGCCGGACCAAAGGATGGGAGTGGTGGGCCAGCCGCTACCCCCGGCGGGCTCTTCGGTGATGGCGATGGCTTTGGTGTCGTCCATGGATTCGGGCGGAGCCGAAACGTAGATCATGATTTTTCCGCTGGCGTCGGGGCGCACCATGGCCGAAGGCATAGGCGGCATGCCTTCCTTCTTGGGAATAAACCACAGCTGTAGCACATGATTGGCGCTGGGCATGGGAACCTTGTCGCCCACGATGCACACGCCGAGCTCGGAGTGCCATTTCGCTTCCAGAGTTTCGGGATGCGCGTGTTCCCCCCAGAGAGCGATTTTGTGTGACGTCGGATCCATCATGATCGTGGCTTCGCGCTTGGCTTCGAGGAGTTGCACTTCGGCTTTTTCGCGTTCGATTTTTAGCGTGGCGGCGCGTTGGTTAGCCTCGCGAATTTCGTCCCGCAGGTGGCGCGTATTCCAGGCGGAGTAAATGGAAAAGACCAGGAGCGCCGCTACGGCTGCCCAGAGCCAGAAGGGGATTGCGCTTTTCGAGGGCATTACGTGCGGCTTCATGTGGGACTGCGCTTCGGCGCGGACCGTTTGCATCAGGCGGCCTTTGAGCATGTGCGACGGATCGGCTTCGGGAGCGGCGTAAGCGAGTTGGCAGACGAGCCAGCGCGCTTCTTCGACGGCTTTGGCGCAGTCGGTGCAGCCGGTCGCGAGATGCGCTTCCAGCGCGGCGCGGTCTTCGGGATCGAGCGCACCGAGAGCGTAGGCTTCGATCAGCTCGCGGAATTGGTCGCAGTTTTTCACGTTGTCGCCTGTAATGCTTCTTTCAAGCGAAGCAAACCGTTTCTAATCCAGCTTTTTACCGTGCCGAGCGGCTCTTTCAAAGTGGCCGCAATCTCCGAATGGCTCAGGCCCTCAAAATAGGCCAGCTCGATGGCTTTTTTCTGCTGCGGAGTGAGTGAAGCCATCAGGGCGCGAACGCGTGCGGCGCGGCGCTTTTCGTCGATGTTCTTCTCATACTCGGGAGCGACCACGATGGAGGGCAGTTCCTCCGGCAAATCCTCGCGGCGCCGCTGGCGTTCGCTTTTCAAGCGCAGTTGATCGAGGGCGCGGTTGCGCGCCATGGTGCAGAGCCAGGGGACAAAAGGGCCGCGAGCCGCGTCGTACTGGTCCGCGTTACGCCAAAGCTGGAGGAAGACATCCTGAACGACTTCTTCGGAGGTCGAGGCCTGCTGAAGGATGCGCAGGACGAGGCCATAGACGAGGCGCGCATGACGATCGTAGAGCTGTTCAAAGGCGCTCACGTCTTTTTGAAGAAGACGCACCAGCAGCGTCGCGTCAGGCGGCACTTCGCGGGGCCCAGTGGATGTGAAAGCCGCCAGGAGCACGAGTGTCGGCTTCTTCCTCTCCTAAGAGTTTGTACGGCGAAAACCGGCGAACGGATGAGATGGCCGTTCCGCGCGGTTTCATTGCCGGGCGCTTCCACGAATTTCCTCGGCGACGGAGAGCGCTTGCTCGATGCAGGCACCGATGGCCGGGCCTCGCAGATAGTTTCCGGTGAGCCAAAGACCGGGGAGTTCTGCCCTCAGGTTCTGAAGAGAGGCCAAGCGTTCCGAGTGTCCAAGATTGTATTGAGGAAGAGCGCGCGGGTAAAGCGTGACGTTGGAAAAGGCGGGCGACTGGCTGATTTGCAGCAGAGGAGCAATCTCTTTGTGGATCAGGGAGACGAGTTCGCCGGGAGGCAGAGTGAGGGCTTGCGGATCGGTGGCGCCGCCGATGAAGCTGGTGAAAAGGGCGTGGGATTCCGGGGCGCGGCCGGGGAAGAGCGAGGAGTTCCAGACGGATCCGAGGGTGTGCAGACCGGAGGAACGTGGAATGAGGAAGCCGAAGCCATCGAGGGAATGGGCGATGGCGGCTTTGGCATAGCCGAGGGAGACGACGCCGACAGGGGCGTATTCGATGGAGGAGAGGGTGGATGCTATTTGCGGGTGGATGGCAGTGAGAAGAGTTGCAGTGACATAGGTTGGCGTGGCGAGGACGAGCTTGTCGGCTGTGAGTTGTTGCGTGGAACCGTTGGCGGTGAAAGTGACTTGGTAATTTGGCGCTGTTCCCTCGCCGGTGCGAACGATTTCGTTGGCGGAGACTTCGGTGTGCAGGGCGGGGCCGAGATTTTTGGCGAGGGCTTTGATCAGGGCTTCGTTTCCATCGCGAAAGGTTTGCAGGGTGGCGCGCTGTTTGGGGCCGGGTTTGGATTTTGCGGCGCGCATCATGCCGCGGATCAGGCTGCCTGCGCTGCGCTCGGCTTCGTGGAGTTGAGGGAAAGCGGCGCGGAGGCTGAGTTTTTCGGGGTCGCCGGCGTAAATGCCGGAGACGAAGGGAGCGACGAGTTTGTCGAGGAGCTCGGGGGAAAATTTGCGGCGGATGAAGGAGGCGACGGATTCGTCCACGTAGGGAGGAGCGCTGCGGCCGAAGAGATCGCGGAGGATGCTCCCTTTGGTGCGGGCGCTGAAGAGGGAAGAGGCGAAGAAGGCGGGCGGGCTGAGCGGGGCAGGTTTTAACTGGCCGTCGAGGAGAAGGAACCTGGGGGCGCGGGGAGGTGCTTCGAGCAATTCGTTTTGGATGCCTAGTTCGCGGGAGAGATCGAGAAGTTGCGGCGTGCCGCTGAAACTTTGCGGGCCGAGTTCGAGGAGGAAGCCGTCGCGGCGTTCGGAGCGGATGACGCCGCCTGGGCGCGGGGACGCTTCGAGGAGTTGGGCGTCGATGCTGGACTTGCGGAGGTAGTACGCGAGGGCGAGGCCGGAGATGCCGGCGCCGATGATCAGGACTGGGACGTGGGTGGCCATGGAGTGAGGGAGACATCGTATCATTTTGAATTCGTTAGCTGTGTCCCGTGGCCCGTGCTCCGTGTCCCGTGCAAGATTGATTGGAGCTGAGGCTCGGGATGGTCTTAACACAGAGTGCACAGAGTTCGCGGAGAAAGAGGGGCTACCCCACCCCGGGTGTTTTTTGTAAGAGTGGCAGACAAAGGACTTACGCCTGACGCGGCGCGTAAGAGTGGCAAATGCTGGACTTAAAGTAGGTGCGTTTTCAGTGAGTTGCAGGTGGCTTCCAAGAGTGGCAGGGAAAGGAGTCGCGGGAACAGTGGCGAATGGAGATTGACGAGTGGAGAGCGAGCGAGGGCGAAGCGGGGGTAGTGACGAGTTGCAAAACTTTGGGGTTGGAAGGGGGCACCCCCCTCCGGGTTTTTTGTAAGTGTTGCTGCTAAAGGAGATAAAGTGCGGTGGAATCAACGGTTGTGGAAGTGTTGATTGTGAAGGGTTTAGGATGGAGCGGCTTTTATAAAGTGGTAACCTGGGAGGGACGGAAGATCTTGCGGGGATTTGAAGGACCGCGCGGCGGGGGCACATAACTTGCGGGCGCACGGACTGGCCGGTGCCCTAATTAACGTGTACAGTATAACACATTATTACTATTTGTCAAGGATAAACTGTAAGTCGTTTGTTTGGTGGAAGTTGACGGGGCAGTGAGTAGTGGGTAGTGGGTAGTGAGTAGGAGGAGGGGCGTGGTCTGTGACCCGTGGTTCGTGTTACGTGACCCGTGGGGGAATTTCGAGCGCGAGGACGGAGCGTAATGCTTGCGCTGAGAACAGGAACATTCCTCCTGTCCGTCATGCGCCGGGCGCCTAAAGCGCAACCGTTGCGCAGCGGACAAGGCTTCCTCAATGGCATCGGGATGAAAAGAAAAAGAGGCAGGGCTCATTCCACGGCAGAGGTGAGACGGCGGCGGGCTTCTTCCAGAGAGACTGGCGTGACTTTGCCGGAATCGATGTCTGCCATGCGTCGCTGGACTTCTTCGTCCCAGGCAGCTTCGACAGAAGCATCGTGAGTTTCTTCGAGACTTTCGATGAGGGAACCAGCAAGGTCAGCGCGTTCGGAAACGGGGAGAGAAAGGGCTTTCTTCAGAAGTTCTGCTGCTTCTTGGGTCATGGCGACATTGTAACGCGAAAAACGCGGATGCGGAGAGGGAGTGGCCCACCCTTTGTAAAAAAACACAAAGGGTAGGCCACCCCCGGAAAAAAAATTAAAAACATCCTGACGCGTTATGCGGCGGCCACCCGCCCAACCTGCTTTCTCAGGGTAAATTTTGGCGGGGACCAAACGGGAATTAGCGAGGATCTCGACGGAATTTGGGAGATACACAATTTCATTGCTGATGACATATTCCCAAGATTTACGCGCTTCTTCCCGTAACTCGACATAGTGTTGAAATCGAGGGGCAGACGGGAACTTTCCCAAACACCCGCCAACCGATCAGGCTACAAATTCGAGGAGGGCGGCGGGTTTCTTTTTGGCGATGGTGAGGAGGCGGAGGGCAGAGCTCTGCGGGCGGCGCATGCCTTGCTCCCAGCTTCTGACGCACGCCACGCTCGTGCCGAGGTAGCGCGCAAAATCGGTTTGGCTCAGGCCAAGGGCCGTGCGAATCTTGCGAATCTCTTTTGGCCGCAAGCTGGGCACATCCGAAGAGAAGCGCGACACTCGCACGCGCGCGGCCTGCTTCCGGCGGTGCTTTGCGGCCTCCGCGAATCCAGCCATCATCTCTGTAAAAAGCGAATCTTTCATTTGTGGGCCTCCCTCAAGCCCAAAATGGCTTGCTTCAGCGTTTTCTTTTGCACGCTGGTCAAATCAGCTTGTTCGTTCTTGCTAAAGATCATGAGCAGGAAAACCTGGCCATCGCGCTCGATATAGTAGTACATGTAGCGAAAACCGCCGCTTTTGCCCTTACCGCGGGTGGGGTCCCCCACGCGGGCCTTTCGCACGCCCGCTGTCCCCTGTATCAGGTGTCCGCGCTCCGGATTCTCGAGCAAGTCGCTCTGGATTTCCAGCAAGACATCGTCAGCGCGATCCCTCGCCAGCGCTAGAAGTCTATTCGTAAACACGGGGAATTCGATGAACTCTAGCACGCTGTAAGACTATTACAGAGTAGTATCCATCGTCAAGAGGTAGAGTTGCGGTGACGGTTCGTCGCGTCGAACGAAGAGAGATTTCTCTCTGCGCAGGCCGACACGTTTGCAGGAGCAAACGTGAAGAAAAGGAGTCGGCCTGCTCCGTTCGAAATGACGGTGGGTCGACGGATTCAGAAGGCGGGCGCGGATTGATGTTGGCTCTCGAGTAAAAATATAAGGAAGTCGGTGGCGAGGGGTTTAGCGGCGAGCTGGCGCATCATGTGAGCGATCTGGCCGCGATGGTAGGTGGAATGGTTCGCCAGATGTTGCATCAGGTGCGCCAAACTGATTTGGGTGGTGCGAAGAGGAATCATCCTTCCCAAGGATTCATTTGTTACGCGATTTACAAATTCGATCTGGTCTCTCTCGATCTCCGTCCACTTCAACAGCACTGCTGCGATATCAGGAAACGCGCTTGGCGCGAAGAGGGTGCCTTGGCGCGTCCACAAATCTGTTGCGAAGGTGGGGCCGGGGGACGGCTCGTTGAAAAGCGTAAGCCAGCCCCATTCGCCGCCGATGATGTGCACTAGTGTGTCTCGGACAGAATGGAAGCTGCCACCCAGGTCGTGCGTGAATTGCTCAACGGTGAGAGTGGAGACCGCTTCCAAGACCTTGTTGTTCGCCCACCGGTCGTATTCGAAGAGGAGGTGAATGTCGTCTTTGGTCATTTTGGCGTGGTTGAACCTTTTTGGCGGTCCTAATCTATCACCGACGATTGAGTCTTGGTTGCCCGGTTACGGTGGATTGGGGGCCGGGTTGTCGAGTTGTAGATGACGGTTGGGTGGGAGGTGCGGAAAAGAGGGCACGATGAATCGTGCCCCTACAATGTCCTCGCTACGCTCGGAATGACAATCCTGCCACCCGGCGTCATAACTTTCTTCATGGTCCAGCCAAACCTGTGCGGTGTTGAACAGACGCGGCGGAACAGGGCCTGATACGTTTGCGACGCGTGAGGTTGAACATCTTGGGAAGAACAAGTTACGTCGTCGCGCCGAAATGCGCGACGAAAATCACTCGCAGGACCTTGTCCTGTCTCGCCGCGAGCGCGGCGATACTGCTTGGCGCATCGACGTTGATCGCAACGAAACGTCCGGCACCGTCCATTGCAACAACGGGGACCTCGGAGCTCGAAATGCAAGTACTTCTCGATCGGGCCGGCTTCTCGCCGGGGGAGATCGATGGAAGCGGCGGTAAGAACAGCAGCAAAGCAGCGGCGGCGTTCGAGGCCGCGCGCGGGCTTGCTCCTGGGATGCGGAATCGCGCGGCGCTGCTGAAGGCGCTGGCCGCCGGCGCGGTTGTCGAGCCCGTTGTCTCCTATACGATCACTACAGAAGACGCCGCGGGACCGTTTAGCGAGAAGATTCCGAAAGACATGATCGAGATGGCGAAACTTCCCGGCCTTTACTACACATCTGTTCTGCAGGAGCTAAGCGCGAAATTCCATTCGGCACCGGCGCTGCTCGAGCGCTTAAACCCCGGCGTCCATTTCCTTGCGGGCGAGCAAATCCGAGTGCCCAATGTGGTGCGCACGGAACGAGAGGCGGTGAACGCCGAGCGGCTCCGCGCAGGTGCGGTCAAGGTGATTGTCTCGAAGAAGGCATCGGTCTTGAAAGTGTATGACGCGCGAGGGAGGATTATTTTTTTCGCCCCCGTGACCAGCGGCAGCGTGCACGCTCCGCTCCCCTTCGGCAATTGGAGAGTCACTGAGGTGCGGCGAAATCCGACCTACGATTACAACCCCGACTTGTTTTGGGACCCCAATCCCACCAGTGCCAAGGCGACCATCGCAGCGGGCCCGAACAATCCAGTGGGCGTGGTATGGATTGGAATCAGCGATCCACATTACGGTATGCACGGCACGCCTGACCCGGGGGAGATCGGCTATTCGCAGTCTGACGGATGCGTCCGGCTGACAAACTGGGATGCCAGCAAACTCGCTGGACTGGTTACAAAGGGTACGCGAGTCGTTTTCGAGGAATGAGCGAGCACCGCAAACTAGTCATTCCCTGGACGACCAGGCATGGAGGAGCAAGCTTGAAGGTCTGGCTTTGCATCGCCGTACTTTTCCTGGCTGTTCTTGCGAAGGGCGCCACCTCTTCCATCGTGGAGATGACTCCGCCGATCAGCGGGCTCACCCTCGCGAATCTGCGAGATACGTTCGCAGAAATTCATAACGGACACCGGCATGAGGCGATCGACATTATGGAGGCCAGAGGAACACCCGTGCGTGCGGTGGTAGCAGGAACTATTCGCAAATTGTTTCTCAGCGTACCGGGCGGCAATACCATATACGAGTTCGATGAGAAGGCAGAGTATTGCTACTACTACGCGCACTTGGACCGGTACGCGGAAGGGTTACACGAGGGAATGCCGGTTGGGCGTGGGGACGTGATCGGCTTTGTGGGATCGACTGGAAACGCGGTTGAGAGCGCGCCGCATCTGCATTTTGCAATCTTCGAGTTGGGGCCAGAAAAAAGATGGTCGAGGGGGAAGGCCATCAACCCCTATCCTGGCCTGATCGCCGCAGTGAAGCGGGCGAAATAGGGACGGATCTCATCCTCCCGGCGGCCGAAACAGGGCCAACCTCCAGCGGTTGACAGACGTGGTCATCGCGCATGCGACATGCAAGGTTAGCGTTTTCAAGGATGAGAATTCCGATCGTTGAATTCTCTGGTGAAACAAATCGCTCTATGAAGTTACTGCTATTCTTAAAATAGAACATGTAGAACTCAAGTTAAAGCTAAATGAGGAGAGTTCCATGGACGTGGATCACCGTACACTCGTCCTGTTGACGGGAGCTTCAGGCTACATCGGGGGACGCCTGCTGAAAGCACTTGAGAAAGCAGGTTGGCCCGTTCGCTGCCTCGCCCGCCATCCTGAATACCTTAGACCAAGAACCGCTGCCTCAACGGAAGTGATTCAAGCCGATTGTCTGGATGCGAATTCGCTTGCGCCGGCAATGGCAGGAGCGCATGCGGCGTATTACCTTGTGCACTCCATGGGTTCCGCAGGTCAGTTCGAAGAGGAAGACCGGCAAGCTGCGCAAAATTTCGCCGACGCCGCGCGCGAGTCTGGAATTCAGCGCATCATCTATCTGGGCGGATTGGGAAGCCAGGAGCAAGCGTTATCCGCGCATCTGCGCAGTCGACACGAGGTTGCGGAGATCTTGCGGAGTTCCGGAATTCCTACGATTGAATTTCGCGCTTCGATCGTGATCGGGTCCGGAAGTCTTTCCTACGAAATGATTCGCGGGCTGGTGCAGCGTTTGCCGGTGATGATTTGTCCACGATGGGTGGCCGTCAAGGCCCAGCCTATCGCGGTAGAAGATGTTATAGCGTACCTGATGGCAGCGCTGGAGTTGCCGGTGGAACAAGGATGTGTATTCGAAATTGGCGGGACGGATCAGGTGAGCTATGGAGAAATCATGCAAGAGTATGCGCGGCAATGCGGGCTGCACCGATGGATGATCCCGGTTCCCGTCTTGACGCCGCGCCTCTCGAGTTTGTGGCTGGGGCTGGTCACTCCTATATACGCTCGAATAGGCCGCAAGCTTGTGGACAGCATGCGCCATCCGACTCTGGTGCGCGACGCATCGGCGTTGAGGGTTTTTAGCATCAAGCCGAAAGGATTGCGAGAAGCCATTGGGAGAGCGCTGCGACAGGAGGACCAGGAATTTGCGCAGACGCGCTGGTCCGACGCACTTTCCTCGAGTGGGAAGCCGGCATCCTGGGGCGGTGCGCAGTTTGGGACGAGGCTGGTCGATTCTCGAACTGCGGAAGTATCGGTTCCTCCAGCCTCAGCCTTTGCTCCCATCCAGCGAATTGGAGGTTCGAGTGGCTGGTACTTCGCGAATTTTTTGTGGAAATTGCGAGGGTTTTTGGATCTTCTTGTTGGCGGCGTGGGACTACGCCGGGGCCGTCGGGATCCCTACGCACTCGCGCCGGGCGATGCTCTTGATTTCTGGCGAGTGGTGATTTTTGAGCCGGAGCGTCGGCTAGGACTGGCCGCGGAAATGAAAGTCCCCGGTCGTGCGTGGCTTCAGTTCGAGGTTGAGCCAGATGGCCGAGGTTCCGTTATCAGGCAAACCGCAATTTTTGATCCGGCCGGATTGGCAGGGCTACTTTATTGGTACACGCTCTATCCCGTTCATCGCTGGATTTTCAGCGGCATGCTTCGCGAGATCGCAGCAATCGCCGAGCGAGAATCAGGTGGTGTTGCATCCAGGGCATAAGGCCGATTGCCATCGCGGCCACGGTCCTTCATGACGGTTGGGCAGGAACGAATGACGGCTGCGGCGGTTGCGCGTGACGGCGCAGGAAGAAAAAGCGGATTCCTCGCTACGCTCGGAATGACAATTTTTAGCATAATCGACATATCCATTTCGGTGGGTATGGCGTGGTAGGATGGCGCGTGTATTGGGGTGGCAAGTGGGGACCTCGGCAGGGGGCTGAAGATGGCGGATGCGGAGACTGTGGCGGCGGGAGTGGGAGGAGGCGTGGCGAGGGCGGATGCGTCTATTCCAGCTGCGGCAGTGGCTTCGCGGCACTCTGTGCTTGTGCGCGTGACGCATTGGATCACTACACTTTGCTTTTTTGCTTTGCTGGTGAGCGGGATTGAACTGGTGATTTCGCATCCGAGATTTTATTGGGGGGAGACGGGGAATGTGTTGACCACGCCTTTATTTAGGCTGCATATCCCTTCATCGAGGTCGTTGGTGCCGAGCGGGTATGGATATGTGATGCCGGACGAGAACGGGTGGAGCCGGTATCTGCACTTTCAGGCGGCGTGGATCGCAGTGGGGACGGGGTTGCTGTATGTGATTTCTATTTTGTTTACGGGGCACTTGCGAAGAGATTTGGCGCCGCGGAAGGGCGATCTTTCGTGGCGAAGTTTGTCGAGTTCGATCGTGGACCATTTGCGGTTTAAACGGGCGAGCGGGGCGGAGGCGTGGTCGTATAACGTGTTGCAGAGGCTCAGCTACCTGTTCGTGATTTTTGTTTTGTTCCCGTTGGTCATCTGGACGGGCTTGGCGATGTCGCCGGCGTTTGTTTCGGCGGTGCCGGCGGCGGTGAATTTGTTGGGCGGGCAGCAATCCGCGCGCACGGTGCATTTTTTTGTGACGGTGGCGTTGGTGGTGTTCCTTTTGGTGCACGTGGTGATGCTTTTTGTGGCGGGATTCTGGAGCCGGATGCGGGCGATGATCACGGGGCGTGGGGTTGCGGAAAAGGAGGGCGCATGAGCAAATTCTCGCGGAGGAAACTGATTACAACGGGGATTGTGGCGACGGCAGGCGTGGCGGGCCTGGGAGTGGCGGCGCGGCTTGCGCAGAAGTATGGATTGGTGCCGCCGGATCATGGAGGGATTTACGGGCTGGGCGAAACGCTGACGTATGCTTCGCAACGGCTGCTGACGAGGCACTCGTTAGCGCGGGAGTTTCGGCCGAGCCAGATTTCGAAGCCGCCATTTGCCAACGAAATCGAGCCTCTGACCGACGAGTTCAAGCGCCTGCAGGCCGGCGGGTTCGCGGAGTGGCGGCTCTCGGTCGACGGGATGGTGGCGCGGCCGGCGTCGTTCTCGCTGGATCAGCTTAAGAGCTACCCGTCTCACAGCCAGATCACCATGCTGCAGTGTGAAGAGGGATGGTCGTATATCGCGGAATGGAGCGGGGTGCGTTTGTCGCACGTGCTGGATGTTGCGGGAGTCCTGCCGCAGGCCAAATACGTTTTCTATTTCTCATTCGAACCGGACACGTGGGAAAGCATCGATATGGCCGACGCATTGCACCCGCAGACTTTTCTGACCTATGGGATGAATGGCGGGGTGCTTCCTGTGGGCCACGGAGGGCCGCTGCGGCTGCGGGTGCCCAGGCAGGTCGGGTACAAGAACGTGAAATTCATCACGCACCTGACGATCACGGACAGTCTGAAGGGGTTCGGTAAAGGGTTGGGCTCGGCGTCTACCGACGCGGGCTATGCCTGGTACGCGGGGATCTGAGCGGGATCGTTCAGGCGAACGGGACGCACTTTCTCAGCCGCGTTCTACGGCTGTGGCGCTTCAAACCGAAAGAGTCATCGCGGGCTTGGTTCTTTTAGCCAGGAGGGCCAGCTTTTGGTCGTGGGTCATGGGCTGCCAGGGGACGAGTTTGTCGGCGAGGACGTGCATGCGGCGGAGGAGAGTTAGCTCGATAAAGAGGTCCATAAAATCGAGGTCGCGGAAGACGACGGAGCCGGACTCTTTCATTTTGTCGAGGATGCGCTCCTGATGGGCGGGGAGCTCGGACCAGTGGAGGCTGGAGCGGGTGTGATGGCAGAGGTGGTAGCCTTCGTTCATGAAGTTGACTTCGTCGAAGACGGTGACGGTGCAGGCGAAATAGTCGTCGGGATGCTCGGGGTCGCAGAAGGCGTGTTGGACCCAGGAGGTGATGGCCATGATGAAGTTCATGGAGAGAAGAGGGATTAAGACGTAGAAGATGCCGATACGCCAGTTGTAAAGGAAGACGGCTGCGAAATAAATGAAGTAGCGCGTAATTCCCCAGAACATGCGGCTGCGGTTCTTATCATCGCCGCGGGCTTTAAAGTAGGCGTAGGGAGCAAAGCCCAAGGCGGTCCAAATGTTGTCCGAAAGATACCAAAAGAAATGCAGGGGATTGGTGCGGTCGTAACGGCTAGAGGCGGCGTTATCGTCGGGGCCGCCGTTTTCCTTATGGTGGAGGCGGACATGAACGGTGCGGCCAAGTTCGGGAAGGTCGCCATAGAAATAGCCGAGAAAGAATTCGACGTAGCGGCCGAAGAATTTGTCGTATTTCTCGGAGAAGTAGCCTTGGGGGCGATGGGCCTCCATGTGTTTGGCGCTGAACATGCGCACGGAGCGCTGAAACTTGAGACCGGTAAGAGAAAGATAGAAAGCGATTGCGAGGAGAAGGCGAGGTTTTCCGAGGATGAGTTGGAGCACGAAAATGGGGACGGTGGTGAGAGTGAGGGAGAGCATGATGCGTAAGGCGGGGGCGTCGCGCGAGTCGCGCAGAAGCTGGCGGCCGAGGCGGTCGACGAGGCGGTCGTAGGTCCGCGAGAGGAATTGATAGGTGATGCGGATGGGCGGAACTTTTGCGAGAAGCTTGGCGATGGCGTAGCCGGTGAAGGAAAGCACGCCCATGATGGAGACGGCGGCGATGCTTGCCAGACCGATGAGCGCTGCCAACGAGCGGACGAGGAGTTGGGGCAGGGCACGAAGAATCATCGCCGGCCGAGAAGGCTTTGCGCGAGCGGCGCTTTGAACTTCGTTCAAATCGGCTTCGGTTAGCTGACCCAGGGATGACATATCTGTCGATGTAAGAATTAGCGCGCTCGTCCGTGGAGGGCGCGAGAAGATTCTACGCTGAAGGAGGGCAAGGTTCCAGCGTGAACGGGGAGGGGCAAGCCCCTCCCCTACAGGGGGATCTGGTGAGGGGGGATTGGCGAGCGCGGCTGAGTCGAGGCGGTACTGTCAACGCAAAGTAGAAATGTCCGGTTTTCTGCCATATTGAAATGTCCGCCAGGGATGGTTTGGAGGTGCACTTTTGTTCTTTCTTGTAAGGGGATTTATGGCAAGCCCTGTAGGCCGTAGGCCGGAAGGACTTGCCGCGCGCGGCGCCGGTTCCGGGCAGTGGCGCAGCGGGAGATAGCGGCCACGGAAGCGCAGCCAGTGTGCGCCATCCAGCCGTCGTTCGATCTCCACTTGCGCTCCGCGAAGTCCGGCACACACTTCGGCGCGGGGCACACCCCAGCGGTTTCCTTCCCAGCTGACCGTGTGATCCTCAGCCACCTTGCGACTCACCCGCACGCTCAGAATTTCTTCCAGACGTTGTCCTCGTCCCAGTCGTCGATGGGCATTGCGCGGATGGCGCGGCGCTACCGTGAAGCGCTGTTCCCACTCCGGAAGAAAATGCGTCTCCAGAAAATAATTCCCCGCCTCGATGGTGTCGATTCCTGCCAAACGCATCTCCTTCACCAAGCGATCCTGCAGGGTCTCGAACAGTCGCTCGATGCGGCCTTTGGCCTGTGGACTGTGCGCCGCGATCCATTCGATGCCCAACTCTTTCAGCGCTCTGCCGAACTGCGAACGCGCCACTTCTCCCTGGAGTTGTTCGCCGAGCGCCGCTGGGCCCGTGGTGCGAAAAATGCTGTTTTTATCAGTGTAATGCGCAACTGGACGTCCGTAGCGTTGCAACCATCCTCCCAAAGTTCGCAGGTTCTCTTCCGTGCTGTCGTGCTCCACAAAACGCGCCCACACGCGGCTGGTGGCGTCGTCGATCAGCGCGATCAACTGGCAAGCCGGGCCGCGGTCCTCGAACCAGCGGAACGGAGAACTGTCCTGCATCACCAGTTCCCCAAAACTGGCCCGCCGCTCTCGCCATACATGCACCTTCTTGACGCGCTGCCGTCGTGGCCGCCACAAAACGGCCTTGACCATCCACTTCCGCAACGTCTCGCGGCTCACGAGCAGATCCTCCTTGGCCAAATGCTCCGCCGCCAGCGTGGGCCCAAAGTCCGCGTAGCGTTGCCGCACCCGCTCCATGATTTTCTGCTCGAAGGCGAGCGCCAGCTTGCGGTTCGACACGCGGCCTCGCAGCCCGTGAACCAGCGCTCTGTCTCCGCTGTCGCCCATGCGGATCAACAACCGCCGTACCTGCCGGTCACTAACCTTCAGCCGCTGTCCTGCTTCCACTTGCGTCAAATACCCCTCCTGCACATCATGCAATACTTTCAGTCGGTCCCGTTCTCGTTGGCTCAAGGCGATGCGCTCCGTTTCCATGGGACCCCCAACCTCCCATGAAACCGGACATTTCTACTTTGCACAAACCGGACATTCTCACTTTGCAGCGACACTGAGTCGAGGCGGTACTGGACAATGGCCACTGCATAGGTACAATAACGCCCTGTTTGAGAGGCCACACTTGGGAGCCAATGTGCAAACTTCGGTAGCCGCAGCCCGCGTCAACGAGAAGAACAAAATCATTGAACACTACGACTTCGCCAGCCCTTACTACCGATCCCTGTGGGGCGAGCATATACATCATGGATACTGGATTCGAGGCGATGAATCCAAGGAAACGGCGCAGATCCAGTTGATCGAACATCTGGCAAAGCTCGCCGGCATAAAAACGGGGATGCGCGTGCTGGACATTGGGTGCGGTTATGGCGGAAGCAGCCTCTATCTAGCGAAAAAATACGGAGCCAGCACAACGGGAATCACGATTTCCCCGGTGCAAGTGAAAATGGCGCAGGAAGCGGCGGCGAAAGCGAAAGTGGACGCCAATTTTTTGCTGATGGATGCGGAGGAGATGGAGTTTACGCAGCCGTTTGATCTGCTGTGGTCGGTGGAGTCCATTTCACACTATCAGGATCCGCGCAGATTCTTCGCTTCGGCGGCGAAGTTTCTGAAGCCTGGCGGGTGCTTCGCGCTTACGGATTGGTTCCAGAAGGAAAATCCATCGGCCGCCGAGAGAAAGAAATTCATCGAACCCATCGAGCAAGGCATGATGGTGGAGCTGCGCGGAATGAATGAATACAGCGATTTCCTCGCGGCTAGCGGGCTGCAGGTGGTGCATCGGGAGGATCTCACGCGGCGTTGCGCGAAAAGCTGGGACATTGGGCTGGACCTAATCAAGGGCAAATCGTTTTGGCAGCTGGCCGCAAAACTTGGCGCGGGATTTGTGGCCTACATGAAAGCATTCCATGCCATGCGTGCCGGGTTCTCGTCTGGCAATTTCGTGGTTGGGCTGTTTGTCGCAAAAATGCCGGAAAACGGCGCCTATTCCGACTAAGCGTTCTCGAAGCGCAAAGCGTGGGTTGAGTTGCCGCGAACCGCCCTTGCTTCCAACGAAAAGCAACAGAATAATTGGGAAGAGGACTTTGATGAGGAATTTCAGAGTACTGCTATTTGTTTCCTTATTTCTTACTGCCAGCGGACCGAGTTTGGCGCAGCAACCGCGGAAAGTCATCATCAATCAGGATTGTTCGGGGCCAGGCGGGAGCAATATGCAGACGCTGCTGACGTTGATTCAATCGCCGCGGGTGGAGGTGCTGGGGATAACTGTGGTCAGCGGAAACCAGTGGCGCGACGAAGAGGTGGCGCATACGTTGCGGCTGCTGGAGTTGATTGGGAGGACGGATATTCCGGTAGTGCCAGGCGCGGTGTTTCCGCTGGTCCATCGGCGTGAAGAAGCGCTTTTGTGGCAGGCGCGGTATGGAAAAGTGGCATTTGCCGGGGCGTGGGATGATCGGTGGTGGCACGAACATGACGTGATTCCGCGGATGCTGGAAGGGCAACCGACGACGAGGCCGAGCGAGGAGGACGCGGCGCATTTTCTGATACGCATGGTGCATAAATATCCGCATGAAGTGACGATTTATGAAGGCGGGCCGATGACGAACCTGGCGCTGGCCAACGCTATCGATCCACATTTTGCCGAACTGGCGGAAGGGCTGGTGTTTATGGGCGGAAGCCTGGACCCGCGGACGGACGATCCGGAGTTCATCACCAGGCCGCGGCATGAGTTTAATTTTTGGTTCGATCCGGAAGCAGCGAAGAGCGTGTTGCAGGCGCCGTGGAAGAAGATTGTGTGCACTCCGGTGGATATTTCCGTGAAAACGAGAATCACGGACGAAATGGTTGCGGAAATCAAGAAGAGCAGCAACGCCGCGGCGCAGTATGTGGTGAAGTACTTTCTGGCGGATCAGGGCGGGTCGTATATGTGGGATGAACTGGCGGCCGCGGCGTGGATTGATCCGACGCTCATCACCAAGAAGGAGACGCGCTATATGAGTGTGGATATCGATCACGGCGCGGGGTACGGAAATACACTGACGTGGGTGGAGAAAGACAACCCGAAATTGGGGGCGCGGCTGGTGGAGATTCAGATGGATTTGGATCTGGCGAGATTTAACAAGATGTTTGTGGAATTGATGAAGGCGCCCACGCCGCACGCGCACTAAAAGGCGCCTAAACAGTGTTTGTGTAGCGTGCAGCTAGCGGGGCGGGCCCGAGGGGCGCGCGGGTAAAACCGCCGCAGGCGGCTAGACAACATCAATGCGCGCCATCATGCTGTGATCCTCATGCTCAAGATTGTGGCAATGCATCAGATAGCGGCCTCGATACCCATCGAATTTCATGATCAGTTTCACTTCTTCGCCGATGTCCAGCGAAACGGTGTCTTTCCAGCCCCGTTCCCACGGTTTTGGCGGTTCCCCGTTTCGTTCGAGAATCTGGAAATTGACTAGGTGAATGTGCACGGGATGGATCATCTCGAGATTGCCGAAGCGTCGATTCTTCAAATGCCAGATCTCGACTTGACCGAATTCAACCTGCGCCAGGCTCTTCTTTGGATTGAAATGTTTGCCGTTGATGGTCCAGACGAGCGGAGGAATTTTAAACTCGACAGAGACTCCAAACTCAAATACGCGTGTCCGCACGGCAAGCTTCGGATCAAGGGCTTCCATGTCGCTGAGCTTTTCGGGGACGGGATTCTCGTCATCTCCGTCGCGCGCTACGTCGAATCGCATGATTTCGCTCTGCGGGCCGTGGCCGCTCAAGTTGGCCAAGACAATCTGCGTGCCAATCGGATATTCGGAAAAATCGACGATCACTTCCGTCCTTTCCGCCATCGACAGGGGGATACTTGCACACTCAACCGGCGCCGGGAGCAATCCACCATCCGTTGCAATCTGAATCAACGGCCGGCCATTTCGCAGCGCGGGCTCGAAAACCGTGGCGTTCGAGCCATTTAATATGCGGAAGCGATACTTGCGTCTGGCTACCTCGAAGCGCGGCCAGGGTATGCCATTGACGAGCACCACGGTAGCGTGCGCGCCCATGCGTCCGCCAAGGCCGGCATGATAAACAAAGTTGCCGTCTTTGCCGAAAGAGCGGTCCTGAAGTATCAACGGGACGTCGTGCTCGCCGCTTGGCAGTCCAAGGGCGGCCTCCTTCTCATCTTCAATGATGTACAGACCGGCCAGGCCCATGTACATGTTTTGCGCCGTGCGATCCATGGCGTGATCGTGGTACCAAAGCGTCGCGCCCCGGCCTTCGTTCGAATAGGTATAGGATCTCGATTCGCCCGGCATGATCATGTCGGTCGGGAAGCCGTCGGAATCGGATTCCGTCACGCCGCCGTGTAAGTGCACGACCGTTTCATTAGGCAGTTGATTCGACTGGCGCACGACCGTAGTGCGGCCCCGGCGCGCCTTGATGGTTGGGCCTGGGAACCGCCCGTCGTAGCCCCACACACGCGTCAGTTTTCCGGGCAGGAGTTCGAGGTCCAGCTCCTTTTGTGTGATCTCGTAGAAGTCGGTCTTCGCGTCGGTTCGAACAGGACGCAGTACGTTGGGAACTCTGAAAAGCCGCGAGAATCTCAATTGGGCTAGTTCCTCGGGAGTTTCCTTGCTTCCGGAACCGCTGCCCATATACAGGCCGGTTCGCCGGAGGGCTCCAGTCAGGAGGGCCGTGCCTCCGACCGCAAGCATTTCGCGCCGGGTCGTCCTCATCGTATTCGCTCCGCGTTTCGCTATTTGGATTTGCGGCAGGGCAGGCGTAGCGCGAAAGCCGCCAGGGACACGGCAAGAATCGGCATTCCGGCCCTACGTCAGGATCTGATCGATCCTACAAATGTGCGAGCGGGGTTCCCAAGGATTGGCAAGATGGCTCGTGCCACCAACGCAAGCGACATCCCAGAAACTTTGGCATAGCGCGAATTGCCAAACTGTACTGTATTGAACAGCCAGCCAGCGCGGTAAACATCTCCAAGAAATGCCGCTTCGGGACGAAATACCAGATACATTGCCATCATCGGGGACTGACGCGGGGCCGCCGGTGTCGGCGGGGGATCTTGGCGACGGGTGAGAAGGTTTTCGAGGAGAGGCGCTTTGCGTCGAGGTGTTTTTCGAGGTAGGGGTCGAAGATCATGGCGAGGTTGCGGATGAAGATGCGGCCTGGCGGCGTGGTGCGGAATTCATTGGAGGTGAGGAGGATGAGGCCGTCCTGGCGGAAGGGTTCGAGGTGGGTTAGTTCGGCAGAGCGCGTCGCGTCATCGACGTTTAACCGCGGACCAAATCGCGAAGCACTTTTTCTGCCCGCTCGCGTTCCTGCGTATATTCTGTCTCGCTGATGGTGCCGGCTTGGCGTCGTAACTCGAGACGGAACAGCTGATCTTTCAGCACATCGAGGCTTGTACCAACTGCGGCATCAACATCGGCAAGGCTCGCAGCCCCGTTCGAGGTCGCGCCGGGGACAGCAGGGTGCGCCGTCGGCGCAATTGCGGGCTTGGACTTCTTTGGCGCAGGCAAGGAAGCAGCCTCATCCGCATTTTGCGTTGGAACGGGCACTACTCGCTGCCGCAAAAGAAGAAAGCCCGCAACGCCGAACAGAACTATAAAACAAATAATCAGGGGCAATTTCAATGTATCGAGTCGCCCGGGAGCCTGTTGAATGCTCGCGCTGGCCAGTTCGGCACCTTGTTTCGCGGCATTGCCCTGCTGCCCCTGAGCTGCACCGCCGTTCGGGTCCTGCAAAGGCGCGGTGCCAGAAACGTTTACAGCGACGAGTGTGCCTACGGGAACATCTTGACGGTCGTAGAGATTCATACCCTGCTGCTGGCCGCTTGGAGTCAAGCCATCCCCAGTGACTTGCAGGCTAGGAGGTGCGACGACCAAGAAACGCCCTGCCGGATAAACCGTCGGAATCTTTACCGTCGCCGAGTTTCCGGGATAGGGAAGTTCATAGGAATAGCGAACCACACTTTGGCCGGGACGAAATGCAAAAGCGACTGCATATCGGTTGTTTTTTTTGTCGATCGGAGACTGAACCACTTGCATGCCGGAAGGTCCGACGGCCGCGACCTGCTGAAGCCGGGCGTTCTCCGGCAGTGTAAAGTCAAAGCTGCCCTCGGCGCGAAAATATGCTTGCGGGGGCTGAGACTTGTTTTCGATTTGAAATTCTTCGCCCACGATCAGATTGACGCCGTGGGGCTGAAAGATCAGCACATGAGTAAGCACGCTGATCGTCTTGACGTCCATAGAAGGCTCAAATATTTCCACGTGCACTGAGCTGCTACCCGGCGGAACGGGCTCATTGAAATTGACGCCGTGATAGATGGCGCGCACGAGCATGGGTTGCGCGCCCAGGCCCGGGTTGTCAAAGGAGAACTGGCCTTGCGCATCAGTTTTCGAATGCGCCACTTCCTGCATGCCGCCTTGGAGTTGGATCAGGACGAGCTCCACGCCGGGTGCCGGTTTCCCCGTCGTGCCGTTTTCGACGTTGCCGCGGACAGTGCCGGCTTGCGCGGTAGCCACCGTGGCAAGCAGGAGAATGGCGAGCGTAATCCAGCGCCCTGAGCAGGATTTCATTGCGCGCTCCGATCCGATGCGGCCGGACGTGAGGCACGCAGTCGCCGCACTTGCGATTCGGTCACCTGTTCGATCTCGGCGAGGACCAGCGCCGCTTCATTTTCGAGGGCAGTCTTCATGGCTTCAAAATCTCCTTCGGAGTATTTTCCGGAGCGATTCTCGAATCGCAAATCGCGCAAGTTGTCATAGATTGTATCGCGTTGCTCCAGCAACTGATCGAGCTTAGTGCGGTGAGGCGCAAGATCCGAGGCATCGGGACGAATGAAAAATAGAAACGCCAGCGTGACCACTGCCATGGCCAGGCAAGCGAACAATACTTGCCAGTCGGTGGAGGCGATCAGAAATGCTGCGAAAGTGGGCAGTAGGGCCACGGTTCAGTCCTCGGTCTCTCGCGCGGCTTGCGCTCGCGCCCGTTCCAAGATTTGCGGAGAAATGTTCGGTGCGGCTCCAGCTGGGGCTACCCTCCCAGGGAGTTGCTTCCGCCAGCGCGAAATCACAAAAATCACGAAGGCCGTGCCGAGAATCAAATAGACGGTAGGCATGGCCCACGCCACCAAGCTAAAGCCCGATTTCGGCGGTTCCGCGTAGACCTTGGTGCCGAACTCCTGCACGAACATCTGTGAGACGGCCTCTTCGCTTTTGGCACTGCCAACCGCCTGACTTAATTCCTTCAGCATCGCCGCAGACGTGGCGCATCCCACGTGGTTGCACTGCGTCAATATTTGGCTGCAACCACACATGCACATGAACTTGCCACCAATCTGCTTTTCTCGATCGGAAAGTTGCTGGGCTGCGGAAGGAAAGAGCAACAGAGTCGCGATGACCAGCATAAAGAATGCAGCGACGGCCGCGGAGCGAAGTGATCTAGTCATGGCGCTCTCGCAGAGTCACTGAAGCGGTAAGCCTGTGCGGCAAAGCTTGGTTTGCTGATTGCTGTGCGCCCGCCAGCACCAGCACGGCGCGGCGATTCGGCAAAAGAGCGACCAATGTCCCGAAAACGACAACTACGCCGCCAAACCAAATCCATTTCACAAGCGGGTTTAGATAAGCATGAATCACCGGAAGCTGCGTATCAGGGCTCATCCCGGCGAATACTACATACAAGTCTTCCTTCAGTGTGGAATGAATCGCCACCATCGTCCCGTTCTGCTCCGCCGAGGCGAATTGCCTCTTCTCGGGATACAGCATCATCTGCGACTGTTTGCCCTTTAGGACTTCGACGATCATCCTTTGCGCGGTGTAATTCTTCTCCGGGATAATATCAACGCTCTGCAGAACCAGCGTGTAGGGCCCGATCTGCATCGAATCGCCAAAATGCATTTCTTTTTGGACGTCGCGATTGAAGGCCGCGCCGGACAACCCGATGAATACGAGGACCATACCCATGTGCACGATGTAACCGCCGTAGCGTCTTGTGTTGCGCATCGTCAGTTCGATTGCCGAAGTCACCAGCGATGCCCCGGACCTGGCGCGAATCACTTTCGCTCCACGATAGAACTCCAGGCAAATGGTTGCTGCCACGAATACGCAAAGGATCAAGCAGATGAGCGAAAATAGTTCGCGGAAACTCAGTGCGAACGCAACCGTGCCCGCAACCAAGCCGGTTGCCAACGGCCAGCCGAAATTGCGCTTCAAGCTTTCTATCGAAGTTTTGCGCCATGCGAGAAGCGGGCCAACTCCTGTCAGGAACAAGAGAAGAAGCCCGGCAGGGATATTGACTTTATTAAAGAACGGGGCGCCCACGCTGATCCGGTTTCCTGTAATCCACTCCGAGAAAACTGGAAAGAGCGTTCCCGAGAGAACGGCCAAGCAGGAAACCAGGAGGAGCAGGTTGTTGAACAAGAAGCTCGATTCGCGGGAGACAATCGAATCCAGATGATTCTCGCTCTTCAGGTAGTCGCGATTCCACAAGTACGCACCCAAGCAAACGAGCACGATGATCCCAATGAATCCGGCGAACCAATTGCCGATACTGGATTGCGCGAAAGCGTGCACGGAACTGACGACGCCACTGCGAGTCAACATCGTGCCGAGAATGCAGAGTAAGAAGGTGCAAAATACCAGCCATACGTTCCACACCTTCATCATCCCGCGCTTTTCCTGCATCATGACGGAGTGCAAGAAAGCCGTGCCCGTCAGCCACGGCAGCAAGGATGCGTTTTCAACGGGATCCCAGCCCCAGTAACCGCCCCAACCCAAGACGGCGTAAGCCCAATGCGCGCCGAGGAGGATTCCCATCGACTGGAACATCCAGGCAATCATCGTCCACTTGCGCGTCAAGTGGATCCATTTTTCGCCCGGATAGCGTGCCAGGAGAGCGCCCAGGGCAAACGCAAACGGGATCGTGAATCCGGTGTAGCCCGAATAGAGATTTGGCGGATGAATCACCATCTCCGGGTATTGCAGCAGCGGCGTCAATCCATTGCCGTCGGCCCGAGTGACATACTCCAGGGCGCCGTTCGCCGCCGTCGAGGCCAGCACCTTGAATGGGCTGGCCACAAAATTGTTGAGCGTCAGAAAGAAAATCTGGACGCCTGCCAAGACCACACCCACATAGGGCATCAATTCGCCGTTCTTGTTGCGGTAGGCAATCAACACCGAGAAGACATAAATCGCCAGCAGAAAACTCCAGAAAAGCAACGAGCCTTCCTGCCCCGACCACAGCGCGGCAATTTTGTAAAAAGTGGAAAGGTCGCGGTTGCTGTGGGAGACCACGTAGGCTAGGGAAAAGTTATCGCTGAAGAACAAATACTCCAGGCTGAAGGTCGCGAGGAAAATCAGGCAGCACGTCGCCATTCCCGCTTGCCGTGTGCTTTTCACGAGGAGGGGCTGCCGCGTGAGGATGGCGGCGATACCACCCACGAACGCATACACGGCGCAGACAAACGCTAGCAGAAGTGCAAAGGAACCAAATAAATCCACAGACGCCTCGACTCTCCCCCGGTGCAATCGGGAGTGTTACATGGTGCTTGGCTGCGAAGATTTCGCTGCGGGGCCAGGGGTGCCTCCCGGAGCCGCTTCGTATTTGGAAGCGCATTTTGCTTGCACACGCTCAGCCACAAAGGCGCCATCACTCGACCGGCCTTCTACTAGCGCTTGCGAACGATCCGCAAAAGTATCGGGCAGGGGATCCGCGCCCACGTAGCTGACGGGAAGTTTCTGCCCCTCTCCCTCCAGCACAAAATCGACCCTGCCGAAAGAACGGCGGATGCTGCCGGGCTCGACGGTGCCACCGACGCGAATCCGCTGCGCGCGGTCACCACCGTTCAACGTCTGCAGTTCCGCGATGGTGTGGTAATAGGTCTTGCTTTCTCCATAGCCCAACCATCCCAGGCAGGCCAATGAAGCAACAATCACCGCGACGCCAATTCCAAATTTCGTTCGATGCTGCACGTTGCACCTCTTCTGAGCAGGTCCGCAGGGCCGTCCTAGCGACAAGCACGTATGCGGCCATCTCCCTATCATCTGTTTCTGGCCTCGAGAGAAACGGACTTTGTCTGGCTTGAAAACTTGCCATGCGACGACAGAGGGTTGGCAAAAACGTCGAAGGCCTGCCGTGCCTCTCTCCTGGCGAGACGCTCCGCAGTTTCTGCAAAGGGCTTGCTACCAAGTCAGGGAGCGAGACGACGGGTTGTATGCGTTTGGCACAAGAGGTGCATTGACGAGCCCAGGAGAACGCCTCTTATTGGCTGTCTCAGAGTGTCGAAAAGGTTGCGCACGGTTCGGTTTTAGCAGACGGAGAGGGAAGTGGACCAATCCTCGCCGAAAATTCAACAAGGGAGAGGGAAATGGAAACAAAAATGAGCATCGTTGGACGTAGGACACTAGCCGCGTCGCTGTTGGCATGCGCTTGCCTATTCAGTTCGCCCGCGAAGGCCGATGTCGCCGCCGGTGAAGCAACGTTCAAGGCCAAGTGCGCTGGCTGCCATGGGGCGGATGGCAAGGGGAAAGAGGTAATGAAGACGCGTGACCTGGGGTCTGCAGACGTTCAGAGCCAGAGCGATGCGGATCTGTCCGGCATCATCAGCAACGGCAAGGGAAAGATGCCTGCCTACAAGACATTGTCATCCGATCAGGTGAAGGACCTGGTTGCATTTATTCGGTCGCTAAAGAAGTAAGGATAGAAGCGAATCCATTCGCTGGAAGCAGTTTCGGAATTATTCCCTTAGCAGTAGGAGCGGATTAAACAGCTCAGGGACACCGGTAACCCCTCGCCGGTGTCCATGAGTATTGGTGCGCAAGATTGCAACTCGAAAAAAGGAAGTGAGGCGTTTATCAGATGAGTCCGCAAAACACGATTAAGGATTGGGCTCGCCTGATCTACTACCTCGGCCAGAACACGATTAGCTTGATCGGGGTCGTCTTCACGACCAGTTCGGCCATCACCTTGATCGGCTTTTGGATCTACGACTTCACGCTGCCGGGGCCGCCGCACCCGTACGTCGGAATACTACTTTTTTTGGTTCTGCCGGGATTATTTGTGTTCAGTCTGATCTTGATCCCCATCGGCATTTTCTTCAGGCGGCGCCGGCTGCGCGCCGCAGGCGAACTGCCCACGATCTATCCCGATATTGATTTCCAAACGGAGCAAGTTCGCAGCGGGCTTCTATTTGTTGGAGTCGCGACGATTCTGAATGTCATGATCGTCGGTTTTGCTTCGTATCGAGGGGTCTCGTACATGGACACCACGACATTTTGTGGGCAGAGCTGCCATACGGTGATGGCGCCGGAATTCAGCGCCTACCAGAACTCGCCGCACTCACGCGTCGATTGCGTGGAATGCCATATTGGACCTGGAGCGAGCTGGTTCGTACGCGCCAAGATTTCGGGGACGCGGCAACTGTTTGCTGTGGCTTTCAAAACCTATCCGACCCCCATTCCTTCGCCTGTGCACAACTTGCGTCCCGCGCGGGATACCTGCGAGCAATGCCATTGGCCGCAGCGGATCTCGGGCGACAAATTCGTGGTGAAGACGAATTACAAGGAAGATGAAAAGAACACGAAGCTAACCACAGCCCTGGTGCTGAAGATCGGCGGGCGCACGCACACCGGCTCGGTCGGCATCCATGGGCGCCACCTGGATGATGGCTCGCGCATCCGCTATATCTCGATCGACGCCGAGCGCCAAGTGATACCCGTGGTCTACTACACCGATGACAAAGGCAAGACCATAGAATTCGTCTCCACGGATACCAAGGCGACAAAGCAGCAACTGGAAAAAGGCGAGCATCGAACGATGGATTGTATCGATTGCCACAACCGGCCCACGCACGCCTTTGAACTGCCTGAAAACGCTGTGGACCTTCGGATGTCGGAAGGGTCCATCAGCCCAGAGCTGCCCTATATCCGGAAGAAAGCCGTCGAAGTCCTCAAGGTGAATTATCCGGACCGCGAAACTGCCAAAGCGCGAATCACAGAGAGCATTATCACGTTTTACCGCGATACCTATCCTGGTGTGAACAACACGAAACGCGCGCTCGTCGAGCAATCGGCTCACTCTGTTGCCGACATCTACCTGCGCAACATTTTCCCGCAGATGAAAGTGAGCTGGGGCGTCCATCCCAATAATCTCGGGCACAACGATTTTCCGGGCTGCTTCCGGTGCCACGATGGCTCGCACACCAGCGCGGACGGGCAAACAATTACGAATGATTGCACCGCCTGCCACAACTTGCTGGCGGTCCAGGAAGAAAACCCAAAGGTTTTGACCGATCTGGGCTTGCAGTAGACAGGAATTACTGGACCTCACCGGACCATAGGTAAGCCCTTATGATGCTGAAAGACAGCGTTGCCTCTCGCTCAAATCCGCGCACATTTTCTTATTTCTTGGCTACGGTAAATTTCAACGAGAAACGACTGAACCATTAGGGCCAGGCAGGTGGCAGTGCTGGCTCATTTGGGGCAAACAGGTGTGGCGCTGGCTCGTCCGCAACATGTGACGGGCACGGATGCCCACAGTGAGCGGCGCTTCAAGAAAGGTTCGTGGCGGCCGGAAAGTATAGCGGAATGGCCAAAACGTCAAAATCTCATCGTTCGTCACCGGAGTTTTACACCCTCTCGTTCGAGAATTTCGAAGTCGCGGGTCTGGTCAAGGTTCTCCCCAAGGAAAAGTGGGATGCGAAACCAAAGTTGGCACAGACCTCGAAGGCCAGACGCCCCTAGGAACTGCTCTGCGGATAACTACGGGCGCACATTCCTTGGTGATCTAACACGTTTGTTTGCAAGATATTGGGATAAGTGATTTTCACGTCAAGCTGCGAGCAGCCAGATTCGGCCAGTGCTTTAGGACCTCGGACGTCCCATATCAACTGCTTTCCCCCTCCCGCAAGATTCATTTTCTTCGTGCGATCAGGTCCCTCACCCGGTTGACGGAGAGTCTGAACCTGTTCGGCCCAACAGATGCATTAACGGATGTCGTTTTTCCTGCCTCTCCTCGGAGGGACAGGAAGTGACGCACATCACATTTGAGCGTGACAAGTACCACTGAGAGCGCTCGAGGCTGATGCGAAAGTAACGACGAAGGCTTCCCTCTTTCTCGAAAGGGTTGATGTTGGCAACGCCACCGCAGGGCCTCGGCAATCCGTAAGGAATACAGGCCCAAGCAGTCTTCGGAGAATAGAACCAGCGAATTCGTCGTGGAGCCATAGGTGTATCTCTTGGGGAAGGACATGACATGAACACGGTGACAATCACTAATCGCTTCCGTTCGCTGGTTTACCTGATTTTGCTGCTTGCCGTTGGCGTCGTCCTCGCCGCAGCGCTCTTGCTTGACGGGGAACGCAAGGCCAGTGGTCCAAAGAAGGACACCTCCCACATCATCCAAAACACAACGCTCTCTGCCCAGTCAGGACGAAGATTAGCGCATGCATGAAAGCGTAGCCATCCACGCGCGGCAGCTCTCTTTAGTGGTGCAGTGTTTTGTCGTCCTGATGGTGATCGTCGTGCCCGTGTGTGCGGATGTCCACCCTGTACCGCTCGATAAGAACACGGATTCGGCCAAGTGCATCGAGTGCCACTCGGACAAGACCACGGGGAAAGCAGTACACACAGCGGTAGCAACCGGGTGCATGACCTGCCACGAAATCCGGATCAACAAGGACGTCACCAGGGTGAAGCTGATCACCTCTACTCCGGTCGCGCTGTGCTTCACTTGCCACACGGATAAGAACCCAGCCGAAATCAAAGGGACGGTTCATAAGCCCGCCAATCGCGATTGCCTGAAGTGCCATGATCCGCATGAAAGCGACAATCAGTATCAGCTTCTGAAGCCCCCTTCAGGCGGCCCGAAAGAGAATCTCTGCCTTACTTGCCACAACACAGGGCTGAATGTACCGGAGAAGGGCAGCCGGCACCCGGCGCTCGACATGGGCTGTGACACCTGTCACGTGACGCACAAAACGGGCGAAGCGGGAAAGGCGGAGTTCGATTTTCACCTGACAAAGAGCGCCCCTGCCTTGTGCCTGGACTGCCATGACGCGAAGAGTCCAGATTTGCAGAAGGCGCACGCGGGGCAGCCCTTTGGCACCGCGAATTGCCTCTCTTGTCACGACCCCCACCAGTCCAGCACCCCGAAACTGATGCGGCCTTTCCTGCACCCGCCATTCGCGGACAAGACCTGCGACATCTGCCATGCCCCGGCGAAGGACGGAAAGGTGGTGTTGACACAGCCCGATGTGAAATCGCTTTGCGTAATGTGCCACGACGAGCAAGCCAAGCAGATTGACAACGCCAAAGTGCCACACCCTGGTGCGATGGGCGATTGCACGGACTGTCACAGTCCGCATGCCAGCCGTCAGCCGGGTCTGCCCAAGACGAATGCCGTGGAAATCTGCCTAACGTGCCACACGGATCAGGCGGAGATGGCGAAGACAAAAAAGATTTTGCATCGCCCGGTATTCCAAGACGGCTGCTCAACCTGCCACGACGCGCATGGAAACGATAACGACCATTTCCTGCGAGTGAAGGACGTCAACACGCTCTGTCTGGAATGCCATGGGCCGGACACCGTGCCTGAGAAATTAGAGAGTCAGCACATGATTGCGATTTTCGACGGCAAAGTGTTGCTGCCGGAGAAGTACCCCGTGCCAATTCTTCCGTTGAAATACAACGCGGGGCACCCCGTGGATTTCCATCCGGTCGCAGGACTGATCGATCCGAAGAATCCGGCCGCAGGGCAGATGAACTGCTTGACCTGCCATCAAGCGCACGCGGGGAACCAGGTGGATATGTTGGTGAAGGACCAAAAGCCGAACATGGACTTCTGCAAGACCTGCCACAAAGGCAGGCTGAACTAGGAACGGGAGAGACATAGTTATGTTTGCTCATCGCTCAAAGACGACACACCGTTCGAGAATCACGGCAGCCCTGGCTGCCCTGCTGTCGCTCAGCTTGACGCTCCCCGGCGCAGCGGGAGCCCAGAAGGACCAGAAAAAGAAAAAAGCTGCGGCAGACCCGAGCGCTGGCCTCCCGAAGCGCGTGAACTTTGATATCAGCAAGATTGTGTGGCCGAGCCCGCCAGAGATTGCCAGGGTCAAGTTCGTGGAACAGCTCACAGGCGAAAAGATTGACTTCAACGCCCCAGTAAACAAACCAAAAAAGCCAAAGCAAAGCTGGATGGACCGACTGGCAGGTACGAAGCCGCAGGCAGACACGATTCAAGATTTGCCCTTCCAATTGCTTCGCACATACGGACTGGCGTTCGATTCGAAGGGAAATATCTATGCGGCGGACCAAGCGGTAGGGGCGATCTTCATTTTCAGTCCGGCTCCCGACCTGAAGTTCAAAGTGCAGATGATTCGCAACGGCAAGGAAGCGCATTTTGGTCTGATCAATGGCCTGGTGATCGACGACAACGACAAGCTGTTCGTGACGGACGACAAATTCCACAAGGTGATTGTCATTAACGCGAAGCACCAGGAGGAATCGTCCTTTGGCGCGGACGTGCTAGTGCGCCCGGGCGGAATGGCCATCGATCAGGAGAACCGCTTCCTGTATGTGGTGGACACGGGAAGCGACGTTGTGGATGTGTTCGATGCGGACAGTTACAAACTGCTGCGAAAGATTGGGACACCGGGCAAGAAACACCTGTTGACGGATCCCGGGAATTTCGCGCTACCGACGAACGCAGCCGTGGATAAAGAAGGCAACGTCTACGTGACGGACACGCTGAACAATCGCGTGGAGATCTTCGATCCCGACGGACAATTCATCCGGACGTTTGGAAAGAACGGCGATGGCCCTGGGCAGTTCGCGCGGCCCAAAGGCATTGCCATCGATCGTGATGGGCACATTTGGGTTGTGGACGCGGTGCAACAGCGGGTACAGGTATTCGATACAGAAGGACGACTCCTCATCTACTTCGGGCAACCGGGAGACTGGCCGGGACAGTTCTCGGCGCCTTATGACATTGCGATTGATGCGAAGAGCAACTTGGTGGTGACCTCGGAACACTTTCCGGCGCGGGTCCAGGTGTTCCGGTATGTGACCGATGCCGAAGCGGCGGCGGAAAAAGGGAACCGCGAAGGCCAACCGAGCAGCAAAACAACCAGTCCGCTGGCAGCGCCGGCGCAAGTGTCAACTGTGGCCAGACCAGAAGAGAGTTATGTGTCAGCCAAACCGCAAGGTAGCGGTGCGCCATGAGCGCCAAAGAGTTTTGGCGGTTGAAAGACGGCCAAAGCGGGAGGGGGCGGGTCCGGCCGGCTTGCTCCTTTCCGAGACGGAGAAGCGAATGTTCGAACGAAGTAGCAGAGAAGTGTTGCAACACAAATTAAGGAGGTTCTTTCGATGAGAAGAATCATCATTGCTTTAATTTTGGTTCTGGCGGGGGCGAAATTCGCATCCGCTCAGGCCAACCCGGCGTACTCGTCGCCGACGGACGTGTTGGGTGCGCACCTCGTCTATGGACGAGGTTGCGTAGCCTGTCACGCACCGCACAGCGGCGCGCGGGGTAACGGCATCACGACGGCAGACCCCACCAGCGGCGATGCAGCGCTGTGGGGGGCAAACCTCACGCCCTATTACAACCAAACGTTTGCATTCGGCGATGCAGGCGGCTTCCCAATCACCCTACCGGCGAATTCGGCTGCAGGCGCGCATGACCCGACGGTCGTCGTCATGCTTTGCCTGAGCTGCCACGACGGTAATCTGGCGGTGAATGGAATGATGAAGGGCGTTACCGTCGAAACCATACCGAACGCGATCGGCGGCAATGCGCCGACGTGGCTCGGCAATGACGGCAATACGAAAGGCGACTACAACAACGATCACCCGGTGGGACCGAAAGCCACGATCGGCTGCGGCGGACAGTACAACTGGGATTGCACCATTGTGGGAGCCAAGCTCACCGCTCCAGCGGGCAGCAAATTCGCGCAGTTCCAACTCGACTATGGCTTCACGGTAGCCACCGTCACCTACGACGGTGTCAACCCTGCAGTAAATTGCACGACCTGCCATGACCAGCACAGCATGACCGCCTACAACGGCACGATCGGCAACGTTAAGGGCACCTACCAGACGATGTTTTTCGTCCGCGGCTACTACAACCCCGGCAGCCCGACCAGTAACTCGGTCGCGCAGTTCTGCCGTCAGTGCCACGGTGGCGAATCGAATGAAATGCACAACACGAACCTCCCGACGACCTAAGACGGATGGTTTGCCAACCGGGGGGAGAAAGGTTCTCCCCCCAGTTTTTGGAGAGCAAATATGGCCACCAAGACTGCAGTCCTTATTCTCGCGACCTTAGCGAGCGTCGGAATTCGGGCGTCCGCTCAGACCGGAGCCAGCCACGGTCCCTCCGCGAGCAAAACGTCAGCGAACGCGAACGCGGAGGTAGTACCGCCGGAAAAGCCCGTGGCCCGAGTAAACGGAGCGGTGCTCACAGACCGAGATTTATTGCGCGAGATGTTCGCGATCTTCCCTTATGCGAGGCAACACAATGGCGGGTTCCCGAAAGCGATGGAAGACGACATCCGCAAAGGCGCCATGCAAATGATTATTTTTGAGGAATTGGTGTATCAGGAGGCCAAGCTCCGGGGGATGACGGTCACACCAGCGCAGTTGGATCACGCCTTGGTGGAATTTCGCAAGCAATTCAAGAGTCCCGACGACTACAAGGGTTTTATGACGTGGGAGTGCCAAGATTCGGAACAAGTTCTGCGGCGGAAAATCCGGCGGTCGCTGCTGATTGACCGTCTCATGACCGTCGAAGTGAAGAAGAAGTCCGCCGTATCCTTGGACGAAACCAGGGCCTATTACGAAAAGAATACAGCCACCTTCCGCTTGCCCGAAACTTTTTCCTTCCAGACGATTTCGATTTTGCCGCCGGAAAAAGCCACCCCAGAACAATTAAAAGATGCCCGCAAACGCGCGGAGAATGCACTGAAGCAGGCCAAGGCAACCAGGAATTACGAAGAGTTTGGCTTGCTGGCCGAAAAGATTTCGGAAGATGACTACCGCGTAATGATGGGCGAGCACAAATTCGTGGAACGCAGCAAGTTGCCACCGCAGGTGGTGAACGCGGCGCTCGCTTTACAACCCGGGCAAATGAGCGACTTGATCCAGGTGGAGCAAGCCTTCGCGATCGTGCGACTCATCTCTCACAATCCTGCGGGGATGCAGAAGTTTGAGACCGTAAGAGATTCGCTGCACAAGCAATTGGAGCAGGTGAAAACCGACCAACTCCGGTCTGCGCTGGATAAAAAACTTCGGGCGAAGGCTAAGGTGGAAGTGCTGTAGGAGAAAGGGCATCTGTACCGTGAAATCGCGCTCAACATGGATCGGATGCCTCTTCTTTCTGGCAGCGGCAGCGTCCACACCGGGACAAGTTACGGTAGGAAATGATCTGAGTATGAATCTGAACGGGCAGATTTCCGCAGGGTATACGGGGGACTATGGCAACTCAATCCCTTCGGACCACGGCATCACGGGCGGGGGAAACGCTACATTGAGCGGATTCTATTACAACCCGAATTTTCTATCGTTCCAGGTAAGCCCTTATTACAATCAATCGCGAACAAACTCGACCTCGTCCTCCGTTTCCGATAGCAGCGGAGTGCTGCTCAGCACATCTCTTTTTAGCGGAAGCAATTACCCGGGTTCCATCAGCTTCTCCAAGACTTACGATAGCTTGGGTACCTTTAGTGTTCCTGGGCTGCCGAACTACACAACGCATGGGAACTCGGATGGGTTCAACATCGGCTGGGGAGTGAATGCGCCGAGTTACCCGCATCTTTCCTTCAACTACGCACAGGGCAATAATGATTATTCGATCTACGGCACGAATTCCGATGGTTCCTCGGACTACCATAACTTTAATGCCCATGTGTTTTATCAAATCGATGGATTCAACCTGAATGGGGGATTTGTGCACTCCCAGACACATTCCGAATATCCATTGGTACTGCAAAATGAACAACTCGAGAGTCTGGACAACGATGGGAATACTTTTACATTCGGGGCAACCCACACTTTGCCATTTCACGGGACGTTTGGTGTGAACTACAACCGTTCGGATTTCAGCACCGATTTTACGGATGGCCACTACAACGGCACCGTGGACACGGTCAGCTCAAATGTCAATCTTCATCCCCTGGAGAAACTCACGCTGGGAGCCAATTTCAACTACACGGACAATTTGGTGGGGACGATTTACGAGAATGTCGTTACTGCGGGCGGCGTCCTGCAACAGAGCACGCCCGGTCAAACTTCCAGCTCCTGGGATGCGAGTGGCTTGGCGAGTTATAGCCTGGCAAAACATTGGATATTCACCGGGACGTTCGAACACCGCGAGCAGAGCTATTTCGGAAGCGCCTACGGATCGAATTCGATGACGAGCTCGGTGAACTATTGGAACCGCTTGTTTGGCGGCTCGTTCAGCACGGTGTTCACCGTCACGCGAACTTCCGAGGACGCTTCCAACCAGAGCAGGGTAGGAGTGCTCTCGGTAACCAGCTACTCCCGCAAGATGGGGGATTGGGATATAAGTGGCTCAGGCGATTATTTTCAGAACACCGCAACTTCGTTGGTTGGGTATACAACCTCGGGCTGGGGTTTCTCGGGCAATGTAGGCCGCAAAATTGGGATAGTACATTGGAACGCCAACGCAGGTGGTTCACGGAGCTTGCTGAGTGAATCGCCTGGGTACAAACACGATTCGCAGAATTTCGGCACGGGTCTAAACGTTAAGTGGTTTGGGCTCAACGCCACATACACGAAGTCCAGTGGAACAGGGCTTCAGGGAGTGAATGGGGTAATCACGACGCCACTGCAGAATGAAACGATCTTGCCGACGAACCTGATCCTGTACGGCGGCCATGCATATGGGGGCGGAATCGGGCTCAACCCGATACGCCGGCTAACGATTACATTCAGTTACTCGAAGGCATTCAGCGACACGCTCAGCAACAGCGTTGGTTCGCACAACAACACCGAGAATGTGGTCGGCCGGTTGCAATACCAGTTCCGGCAGATGTTTTTCTACGGAGGATACAGCAAGTTCGTCCAGGGATTCAGCGCTTCCGGTGTTGCTCCCTCGCAGCTAAATTCGTTTTACGTTGGTGTGCAACGATGGTTCAATTTCTTCTAGGCCGGGCATCAGGGAGAAAGCGTTGCCCGGTTCTCGAAGTGGCCGTGGCTACTCTTCTGTTGATCTCACCGGGTTGGACGGCAGAGAAAAATAACAAGGCGGATAAGAAAGCGGCTGCCGTGCCGGCGAACGTTCCAGATTTACTGCTGGAGGGCGGGCGAAAGCTTGTGTACGAGAGGAATTTCAGCTGGGAACGGGAAGTGAAGCCGAAGAAGGGGTTTTGGGCGCGAGTGGTAGATGTCGTCGCGGGGGCGCCGGAGTACCACACAATGATGAGGCCGTACAGCGTGGTAACCGACTCGCGCGGGCGGATCATTGTTACAGACCCCGATGCGTTTGGGATTCACATTTTTGATTTTGCGCAGCAGAAGTACAAGTTCATTTCGCGCCACGAAAAGGGAAACAACTCCATGCTTGCGCCTCAGTGCGTGGCGGTGGACGCGAAAGACAACATTTACGTGACAGATTCGGAATCGGGCAAGATTTTTGTATTCGATGCGAATGGCAAATATGACCGCATGATTGGCGCGTTGAAATATGGAGAAGGAATTTTCAAGCGGCCGACGGGAATTGCGATCGACTCCACGGCTGAACGCATCTATGTCACGGATACGCTGCGCAACAAGATTTACGTGATGGACATGAAGGGCAGTGTGGTCCAGACGATTGGCAAGCCTGGCCGGGGTGAGGGCGAATTTAACTTCCCGACGGAATTGCGGTTGGACGGCAACAACTTGATTGTTGTGGATGCCATGAACTTCCGCGTGCAGGTCCTGGACAAGTCCGGTTCCTTTCAGTACGCCATCGGCAAAATCGGCGACTCCTCGGGGGCCATGTTCCGGCCGAAGGGCATTGCCGTGGATTCGGAAGGAGACCTGTACGTGGTGGATGGGATGTGGGGCGCCATTCAGGTTTTTAATCGCAAAGGTGAGCTGCTGTATTACTTCGGACAACGTGGGAGCGCTGCGGGGCAATTTCAATTGCCGACAGGACTCTTTATTGATCGGAATGACCGAATCTATGTGGCGGATTCGCTCAACAAGCGAGTGCAGATATACTGCTATTTTGGGTTGCCAAGGCCAGCCGCCGAGGGAGCGCGGTGAGAAAGTCATTGTGGATTTGCGCTGTCACGCTCTTGGCCAGTACGATGACACGAGGCCAGCAGATTACGGGCGACGTATTGGGCGCACATGATTTGTCGCCCATTGGAACCTCGCCAATCAAGGGCGGGCTATCCGCTTCCTGCCTGTATTGCCATGCGCCGCACTCCGGCGTTGGGGGAAACACGCCGCTGTGGAACCAGCAACTCTCGACAGGCGTGTATACGACGTATACGAGTACGACCGCGGCGGAAAAAGCAACGCAGCCCCTCCTGGGAGGATCGAGCAACTTATGCTTGAGCTGCCACGACGGAACCGTGGCGCCGGGTCAGACGGTCGCCTACAAGGCCATACCGATGACCGGACAGATGAAAGCGAATGACCTGTTCTCGACGAATCTGCAGGGGTCGCATCCGTTCAGCATGGTCCTGCCCCTGGTGGATGCGCCGGACCTGGCGGCATCGCTCGTTGCTCAAAGCAAGACGGCGGACCCGACGGGCGCAGTCCAGCTGATAAATGGAAACGTCGAATGCAACTCCTGCCACAATCCCCACGTGCAATCGACAGATCAACTCTCCGCGAATTTTCTGCTGATCGACAGTTCGAACGGCCAACTGTGCGCCGCTTGCCATGATCCGAACCGCGTCATGACGGGGAAACAAAACCCATTGGCGGGTTGGACCGGCAGCATCCATGCCACGGCGACGAACAAGATAGCGTTGCTGGCCAATGTAGGCAGCTACCCTTCGGTATCCCAGAACGCATGCATCTCCTGCCATGCCCCTCACAATGCATTAGGGGGGAGCCGGCTTCTGCGTCAAACGAATGAACAGGACTGCGCCGCCTGCCACAGCGGAGGCACGAACATATCGCCCGCCCCGTCGAGTGTGTTTTCGGAGTTTGCGAGTCCGAAAGTTGGCCATCCCTTTACGACGGGAGCTAGTGTCCACGACGCTGCGGAACCCAACTTGTTGAACAACAACCGCCATGCCACCTGCGCCGATTGCCACAATGGACATGCCGCGGGTCAAGTAGTGTCGTTTCCCGTGCCGCCGCTCACACGAACTTCCCAGAACGGTGTTACCGGTGTGAGTGCGCTGGACGGAATCACTGTGGTGAATCCGACGGTCAATCAGTATGAGAATTGTTTGCGTTGCCACGGAACGAGTATCGGGAAAGCGGCCAATCCAATTTTCGGATATTTGCCGGTGCGAGCGGTTTCCGCCGGAGACAGCTTAAATGTAATACCGCAATTTGCCTTGGGAAGCAGTTCGAGCCATCCCGTTACCCACGTGCGAACGAGCGCGCTTGCGCAGCCAAGTTTGCTGGCGAACATGTTGAACGAGGATGGCGTCACGCAGGGGCGGAGCATGGGCGTGCAGATTCTTTGCACGGATTGCCACAACAGCGACGACAATCGCGAATTTGGCGGGACCGGGCCGAACGGCCCTCATGGCTCGAAATTTACGCATATCCTGGAGCGGCGGTACGAATTTTCCCAAACCGTGGTGCCCGGCCAGTTGATTTCCAACCCGTTTCCGAATCCGGATCTCAGCATCAATGGCCCATACGCGATGTGCGCGAAATGCCATAATTTGTCGCAAATCCTAGCCAATACCAGCTTCAGCCAACATGCCCGGCACATTAACGATGGTTTCAGCTGTTCCGTCTGCCATACCGCGCACGGGATGGGCGCAGTGAACGGCAATATCAGCGGCGAACGGCTGGTGAATTTCGACCTCAGCGTCGTTGCGCCGAATGCCGGGAAGCCTATTTCCTACAGCAGAGCGACAAACTCTTGCACGCTAATGTGCCATCAACACGCACACTAGCAAGCACCTGCGCCTGACGCGGGGCGCGTTCCGGCCTAAATCCAAGTCCGCCTAGGGCTAGCCCAACACAAATTGAATCGTGCATCGTTCGAGTGCTTCTAGCCGCATGAGGAAGAGAAGTGCACCCGACCTTGCACTGCTCCATCCGGAAGCTTCTTGCCAATGCAGAGATGAGCGCTTGATATTGCGAATGTCGGGCGAGCTGTCCAGGAATGGACGACGAAAGATTGACGCTTGGGTCGACACGTTGACAGCTGGCGATCGGTCCGGAGTTTCGTGGCGGCCTAAGACTCGTATTTTCAGTGCGTTCACTGCGCGGCCACTCCGGAGAACGAAATGCCTACTTCGACGCATCTTTGCCGAAAAGGGCCGCACCGGAGCTCGACGCATCTGGCGTCGACCAATGAGGGACCGTGGAAGCGAGCATAAACAGTCTTCATAGGAGGCCGAGAGCTTTAGTTCACGCTAGATCTGAAGTAGCAATCCGTTCCATGTGCCGCTGAAGGCGCGCCATGATTTCGCGTTTTTTTGAAACAGCCCATTTGAGGCACTTGCTTGAGCGGTGCGGATACATCCATTAGCCGAGCGGAACATTTCAAGACACGTTTGCTCCGCTTTCAGCCGGCAGCAGGCTGAGGATCAAATTAAATCGGGAAAGGAAAACCACATGGCAAAGAACGTAGGACAACTGCTTGTCGATATTCTAGAGGAGGCAGGAGTCCAGAGAATTTACGGCGTCAGCGGCGATTCGCTCAATGGGATCACGGATTCGATTCGCACGCGCAAGCAGATGGAGTGGGTTCACGTGCGTCATGAAGAGGTGGCTGCCTTCGCTGCAGGAGCCGAAGCCCATCTAACTGGCAAACTGGCGGTGTGCGCCGGGAGCTGCGGGCCGGGCAACATGCACCTGATCAATGGCCTCTACGACTGCCACCGGAGCCGTGTGCCCGTTCTGGCAATCGCCGCTCAAATTCCAAGCGCGGAAATCGGCAGCGGATATTTCCAGGAGACGCATCCGGATCAGCTCTTCAGTCAGTGTAGCCATTATTGCGAACTGGTTTCGCAACCGGAACAGATGCCCCGAGTGCTCGAGATCGCGATGCAGACCGCAATCTCGCGACGGGGCGTCGCGGTCGTCGCTATCCCTGGCGATGTAACCCTGCGAGATGCCGTTCACGAAGGGCGCAGGGTGCATTTTTCCGAAACCCAGCCTTGCGTCCGTCCGTCGGAAGATGAGCTCAACCTCCTCGCCGACCTCCTGAATCGCTCCGAAAGGATAACCATCCTCGGCGGCGCTGGCTGCGCCGGAGCTCACGATGAGCTGGTTGAACTCGCTGGCAAACTGCAAGCCCCTATCGTTCATGCCATGCGCGGAAAAGAGTTTATCGAATACGATAACCCCTTCGATGTAGGCATGACAGGCCTGCTGGGATTTTCTTCCGGCTATCACGCCATGTTGAACTGCCAGACGCTCCTGATGATTGGCACGGATTTCCCGTACCAGCAGTTCTATCCAACACAGGCTACCGTGGTGCAGATCGACGTTCGCGGCGAGCAGCTCGGACGCCGTACCAGGCTTGACTTCGGTTTCGTCGGCGACACGAAAACCACGCTGGCGGCTCTTTTGCCGAAGCTGCAGCAAAACCAATATGGAGACCACTTGAAGAGATCACAGGAGCACTATCGCGCGGCGCGCAAGGGCCTGGACGATCTGGCCGTACCCAATTCCAACAAGAAACCTATCCATCCTCAACAGGTAGCGCGCGTGCTCGACAAAATCGCAACCGAGAACGCGGTATTCACCTGTGATGTCGGCACTCCGACGATCTGGGCGGCTCGCTATCTCACCATGAACGGCAAACGAAGGATTATCGGCTCGTTCACACACGGGTCGATGGCCAACGCTCTTCCTCAAGCCATCGGAGCGCAAGCCAGTTACCCAGGCCGTCAGGTGATCTCGATGTCCGGTGATGGCGGTTTGGCAATGTTGCTCGGAGACTTGCTCACACTGAAACAACAAAACTTGCCCGTAAAGGTGATCGTCTTCAAGAACGAGTCTTTGGCGTTTGTTGAGCTCGAAATGAAGGCGGCCGGGACCGTGGACTTTGGTACGGGCCTGCACAACCCGGACTTCACCAAAATCGCCGAGGGAGCGGGGCTTCTCGGCCTCCGAGCGGAAACTCCAGATCAGGTGGAACCCATGCTCGCGCAGGCTCTCGCCTACGATGGCCCGGCACTAGTCGAGGTTCTAGTCTCGCGGCAAGAACTTTCCATGCCTCCAACCATCACCCTGGAGCAAGCCAAGGGCTTCAGCCTCTTCATGATGAAAGCCGTTCTCAGCGGGCGCGGTGACGAAGTCATCGATCTAGCCAAGGTCAACCTCTTCCGGTAAGCGCCTGTCAGTAAAGGGACCCAGATGACTACAAAACCAATCGCGGCCTCTCTCGTTCCGGAAGCAGTCAGCGGATGGCGAATTCGGGCATTCCAGATCTCTTGGGGACTCGCTCTGTGCTTCTACTTTCTGGAATATGCCTCGAGATCTGCCCCCGCGGTTATGATCCAGCACCTCTCGGCGGCGTTTGGCACGACTGCCATCGGGGTTAGTGCGATTCTCGGAACCTACTATTACACCTACTCGACTGCCAGCCTTGTCGCTGGTGCGGCGTTGGACCGGATGGGCGCTAAGTGGGTTATACCGATCGGCATTTTCATCCTCGCTTTCGGTTGCCTGCTCTTTAGTGTACCCATTGCGACAGCCGGCTATGCCGGCCGGCTGCTTCAGGGCGCGGGTTCCGCATTTGCCTTCACCGGCGCCGTTTATCTCGCGACTCACGGTTTTTCGGCTCGCTGGCTGGCAACGGCCATCGGCATTACACAGTGTCTCGGGATGCTTGGAGGAGCGGCGGGGCAATTCGTGGTGGGCCCTTGGCTCGAACGTGGCGTCGGCTGGCAAACGATCTGGCATTGGCTCGGTACCGCGTGCATCGCCGTGGGTGTCGTGCTCTTTGTGGTCACTCCGCGCGAGCCCCGCTCGCAATCTTCAGCTTCGTCATGGGCGTCCGTACTGAATCCTTATCGCGTCGTATTTCGCAACCCACAGTCGTACCTATGCGGGGCCGTAGCAGGGCTCCTCTTTGTGCCCACAACCATCGGCGACATGACCTGGGGCGTGGCCTTTTTTCAGCGCGACCGCATGTTCAGCTACCACGATGCGGTCGTCACAGGCTCCTTGGTACCGCTGGGATGGGTAATCGGTTGTCCGCTCCTCGGATGGCTCGCGGATCGGCTCGGCCGCCGCAAGCCGGTGCTCATCGGAGGCGCGGTCGTCATGTTGTTGTCGGCAGCCGCACTCACCTTCAGTACCGGCAACCAGGCCGCTCGAATAGCGTGCCTGATATTTGGAATTGCCTCTGGCGCGGCGATGATTCCGTACACCATCGTCAAGGAAGTCAATCCAGACGAGGTTAAAGGGAGTGCCACCGGGGCGATTAACTTCCTCACCTTCGGAGTAACTGCTCTGATTGGCCCCATCTTTGCCGACTTGCTCGGCAAAGGCTTCGCCAGCACGCAAAACCATGTCGCGCATTTTCGCGCGAGCGGCGTCTTCTGGATTGTCGGAATAGCCGTCGCGATCTTGCTGAGCCTCTTTCTACACGAGACCGGGCACGCCCACAAAAAGGCATAGACGAGGGCTCCTTGAGATGAAGGCGATCTACATACTCTTATCTCTTCTACTTTTGCCAGCAGCCATGCTGGCGCAGGCCGGTAGTCAGGAACCCGATCCTTCGGCGAACAATACGAACCTCGCTGCCGAAGTCAAGGCTCTCCGCGAGGCCTTAGTGCAAACGCAGAAGCAGGTGGCTGCTCAACAGCGCGAAATAGAATCGTTAAAAGCCCAATCGAATACCGGGCCGGCAACCTCGGCTGCGGACCAGCTTTCGCCAAGGAAAGACGAAACAAGCGTGCATAATTCGGCGTCACCCTCGCTTCCGCCAACGGCCGCTTATGTGACAGCTGATATCCAACAAAAACCGCCCACGCAGCAAGCTCAACAAACAGCCAAACCACAAGAGACGCCGCTGGGTTCTTTCAGAATCGGAGACGCGGTTTTGAATCTCGGCGGGTTTGTCGATATCGAGAATATCTTTCGTACGACCAACACGCAGAGCAACATCGCTACATCCTTAGGCTCCTTTCCCTACAACAACAGCCCACAGGGTAATGTCAGCGAATTTCGTACCACCGCGCAATTCTCTCGCCTGAGCGTGGCGGTCACAGACACTTTTAACGGCAACCAGGTCACCGGCTACGTCGAGGGCGATTTCAGCGGCAACGACGCTCCCGGTGTATATCAAAGCGTAAATCAACACACCAACCGGCTGCGACTCTACTTCGCGGACCTGAAGCGCGGCAAATGGGAGTTCCTGGGTGGACAAACGTGGAGTTGGCTAACTCCAAATCGCACCGGCATAGGACCGACGCCTTCGGATCTGGCTCTTACCTACAACGAAGACCAGAACCTGGGCGTCGGGGTGCCCTACACGCGGGCAGCCGAGTTTCGCGTCGCCTATCACCCCAACGAACATTGGGCCATGGGAGTGGGCATTGAAGACCCTAATCAGTTCATCGGCAGCTACGTCGCACTACCCGCGGCCTTCAGTGCGATGGTCGGCGCGCAGTTCGATAACGGCTCGCAAATCGGCGCAGCTAATCCTTTCCCCGACGTCCTTTCCAAAATCACCTATGACCAGGATTTTTCGGGCAGACATTTTCATGCGGAGGTCACCGGATTGTTCACCGGCGCCCATGCTTCGGTGAAGCCGGTGGGAGAAGACTTTTTCCGAAAGCACACCGCCGTGGGCGGCGGCGGCCAGATCGCCGCGAATTACGAACTGCGCCCAAAGCTACTTCTCCTTGGGAACGCGTTTGGGAGCGACGGTGGCGCTCACTATTTGGTTGCAACGGGGCCAGAACTCGTGGTCCGCCCAAATCCTGCCGGAACCGACATCAACCTTTCGATGGTGCATGCCGGCGCGGGTTCCATCGGTGTTGAATGGATTGCAAGTGAGAAAGAAGCGTTCGCCGCTTACTACGCGGCTGATTATTACGGACGGAATTTCTTCCCCGACACCACCAACGCTTCTCAGCCCGGAACTATTATCGGCTACGGCGGGCCCGGCTCGCCCAACACCAACAACCGCGCCATTCAACAGGCGACTTTCGATTGGCTGCAGACTTTCTGGAAGCACCAAAGATATGGCGCGCTGCAGTCGTACATTCAGTATTCCTACCTGACTCGTGCTCCCTGGTATGTCGCTCCTGACGCTCCCAAAAACGCGCATCTCAGCATGGTCTACTTCGGCTTTCGCTACGTTTTGCCGTCGACTTCGGGTACCTTGCTTCGAGTGCCTTACCCGAATTAGAGGAGCCATGTGGAGACTCACGAAAGATCTGTGAGCGAGGGCATCTCAGTTTCAGCGCAGATCAGGCTGGAGTCTTTAGCCGTCGCACGTTTGCGATTTGCTCTGCCTACGGCTCTGCTCCTGGCTATGGCTTTCGTTTTGCTAGCCGCAAGAGGCGTTCAAGCCCAAAGTGCTCCTGTGTCGCCGGATCATCCGTGGCATGGTCCTGGAGAAAAAACGATCGAGGCGGAAGTAAGGCGCCTGAGTGACTCGCGGCTCAGCATCGATGCGGCTAAGACGTACACACTCGCCGAGTTGGTTGATTTGGCGGAATCGCACAATCCTGAGACACGCGTAGCTTGGGAGCGCGCTCGCGCCCAGGCAGCGGCTTTCGGTGTCGCACGCAGCGAGCTTTATCCGACTCTAGCGGCCGCTGCACTTTCCGGCGTCACGCGCAGCGAGGCCTTCCTGGTTGATCGTTTCTATCGCCAAACCCTCGGGGATTTTCAGGTTGCGCTTGGATCTTAACTACACTTTATTCGATTTCGGTGCGCGCTCCGGACGAATCGCTGCGGCCCGAGCGGAAGATCCTCGCGGCGAACTTCGCGTTTAATGACACCCATCGCACCATTATCTTTCAGGTTCAACAATCCTATTATCAGCTTCTGAATGCCCTGGGACAGGAGGATGCGGCACGCGCGAGTCTCTCGAATGCGCAAGCCGTGCAAGAATCCGCAGAGGAACGTTTAAAAAATGGACTGGCGACTCTGCCGGACGTTTTGGAGGCGCGCAGCGCCACGGCGCAGGCCGAATACGAGTTGCAATCTGTGCTCGGCGCTGAACAGATTGCCGCAGGAAACCTCGCAACAGTGCTAGGAACGTCCGCAACCACCACGATTCACGTCCAACCTCTCAAGGAGTTGCCAATTCCCGAGTCGGTTGAGGAGAGCGTTGACGCAGTGATCGATCGCGCGCTGGCGCAACGTCCCGATCTCATGCAGCAAGTGGCCAGCGTGCGCTCGGCGAATGCCAGAGTCAAGGAAGCGCGTGCGGCATACTATCCCATCATTGAGTTTATCGCCAGCCCGGCCGCGCAATCGTTATATGGCATGCAGCAGCAGTTCCCCTGGGGGCACACGGCCGGATCTGACGGGTGGAGCGGCCTTTAGCCTGAATTGGACTGTCTTTGATGGGGGCGCGCGAAAAAACAGGTTGGCCGCAGGCAGAAGCAAACGTACATTCAGCGGAAGCACAAGTCAGCGCTTCTCGAGACCAAATAGCCGAACGAAGTCTGGGCCGCATACTCCAATTTGAATACGGCCCTTCGGCAACGCCAGGCTGCCATGGCTCTGCTGGAAGCCGCCAGCCGGTCCTACGATGCTGCCCTTGAATCCTATAACTACGGACTTCGTAATTTGCTGGACGTGACTGCAGCCCAGCGAACGCTTGCACAGGCTCGCTCCACCGACGTACTCGCCCGGACGCAGGTCCTCACTACGCTCTAGCCGATTTGGCTTTTCGCAGCGGCGATTCAATCGTCAGGAGCCCCAAGCCGTGAGTGCTCCGCGAAATGTCAGGTGCTGCAAGACGTCCGCTCTTGCTTTTTTTTATCACTCCACTGCTCGCGGGTTGCTCGCGGGCGCCTGCTGTCGACATTCTGGGCTCATTTTTTCCCGGCATGGCTCTTTTGTTTCGTATTGGCGATTGTGCTCACAGCTTTCGTCCGGCTGGCGCTGTTGCGCCTGCACATGCAGATTGCTTTTCCCATTCTCGTGTATCCGAGTTTGGCCGCATTCTTCACATTCGCGCTCTGGCTCATTTTCTTTTACTGATGACTTCTGTCAGCGAGGTGCAAAAATATGGAAACCGACTCCGCAGCGACAGCCCCGAAGCAGCTCAGCCGCTGGGTGAGCATCGGTGTCGTGCTCGTTGCCCTCACTCTCGGTCTTGTGGTGCTTTACCACACCAACCACTCTCCACGAACAGACGATGCCGAAGTCTTCGCCAATTTCATCGGCATCGCGCCGCAAGTCGAGGGACCAATCGTTCGCTTGAATGTGCGCGACAACCAATTCGTGAAGAAGGGTGACCTGCTGTTCGAAATCGACGAGAGGCCCTACCAATATGCGTTAGAAAGGGCCATTTCCGAGCAGGCGGCGCTCGAAGGACAAATCGTTGACGAACGACGGAGAATTGCCGCCCAGGTGAGCGCGGTTTCCGTCTCGCAAGCCGGCATTCACACCGCACAAGCGGACGTTAGCCGCTCGTCGGCGGCCATCGAGCAAGCGCGGGCGGACGTGGCTAATGCCGAGCAGGGCGTCAGCCGTGCGAAGGCGGAGTGGACCTACGCCAGCAATAATTTGCATCGTCTTGAGCCACTGCTTGCGAAACAGTTTGTTACCGTGGATCAGGTCGACCGGGCGAGAACGTCCGAGATCTCCCAGGCCGAAGCTCTGAAGCAAGCCGAATCGCAACTGCTTCTTTCTCAAGCTGAACTCAAGTCAGCCCTGGCGCAATACGAACGTTCTGGGGCGGCCCTCGACGAGAGCAAGGCCCAACACGAACAAGCGCGCAACGCGGTGACGACGCTCGAGCCATTAATCAACCAACGCGGCGCGCGTGCATCGGCAGTGAAAGACGCCCGCTACAACCTCGACAACTGCCGCGTATATGCGCCTTTCGATGCTCTGCGTGACGAACCTGACGCATTTCCGAAGGGGCTTACGCGCACGTTGGCGAGCAGGTGTTCACATTGATTGACGCCGCGGACATGGTGGGCAATTGGCAACTTTCGCGAAGGGCTTCTCTCGCACATCAAGCCCGGGAATGCGGGCCGATGTTTACGTCATGTCGAAGCCCAATGTCCGCTTTTCAGGCGTGGTGGACAGCGTCGGTTTTGGAGTTACTCCCGATCCCGATCGGATCGGGCATCTAGGCCCGGGCCTTCCGGATATACAGCGGTCGCTCAATTGGGTGCATCTGGCATCGCGATACCCGGTTCGCGTGCGCGTCGAGAGTCCCGCGCCGGACGTGTTTCGACTCGGCGAGTCAGCCGTGGTCACCATCCGCGGAAATTAAACATGGCCACTGTCCTCCAAAGCCTGCCCCAGATCCTCTGAATCCGCTGGCTTGGGTTCGCCTGGATTCGCTCAAAGAGGAACTCGCACCGTACCCAGGCCGCGCTGCCGCTGGTAGGGCGGATGACTCTCGCCGCTACTCTCATCATGATCGTTTGCATGACGTTTCGCATCCCGTTCGCATTTCAAGGTGCAGTTTATGCGCTTCTGATTTCTCGTGAAAGCCCGCGAGCCACACTGCGGTCAGCGGGAGTCATAGCCGATTGTTACAGCTATCGCGGCGGCATATCTTCTGATCTCCGTGAGGTTTGTTATCAGTATTCCCGAGCTTCATTTTCTCTGGGTCATCATCTCTTTCTTCCTGGTTTTTTATGCCATCAGCGCTGTGACCGAACTACACCGCGGCAGTAATCTTCGCCATTATGAATGCGGTAGTAATTCCGTTGTGGGATCGGCATGTGCCAGCTGAAACGAATGTGGAAGATACACTGTGGCTGTGTTTGGCGGTATTGGTGGGAGTGGTGATTACGGGGGCGGTCGAACTGGCGTTTGTCAGGCTCCGGCCAGGAGATGAAGTTGTCTTGCCGATTGCGGAGCAACTGGGTGCCAGTCAAGAATTTGTTAACTTGCTACGCAGAGTCCCGTGCGGTTGATCCCGCCACTCAGAAACAAATCATCCGGCTGGGAACCCTCGGAACATCATTGTTGCGGCGCAACTTGCAGCGCTCGGACTATTCGCCCCAGTACTCCGTAGAGATTGGTGGTGTTGTAGTTCTTGTAGGCAGGCTCGTCGACCTCGCGGCAACATCTGACGCAGCTCCGCTTCGAATTGTCCGTCAGCGATCAGAGACGATTCCGGAACTTAGCCTCGGCTGTCGCAATCATTCGTGATGACTTGCTGAACCGGCGAATTCCGAGGCCTGTCCAATTTAATGACGATGGACAACCGGCGAGTCTCGTTCCGTTACTTGCCGAGATGGAGCATACCCTTACTCTTATCCCTCAGGCGTTTGCGGATTCTCGGTCCATCCAAGAGTACTTGCCGTCAGCGGAGGATACACAGCAACGAAGACTCATTGCCCTCGGCTCGCTCGCCAACCCTGAGCACCTTCAGTTCGCGCTCAAAGGCTGCCTGGCCGCGAGCGTTTGTTACGTGATTTACAACGCGGTTGCTTGGCCCGGCATCAGCACGGCCGTGACCACGTGCCTGCTGACCGCGCTCTCCACAATTGGTTCCTCTCGCCAAAAGCAGCTTCTTCGCATCACAGGAGCCATCATTGGTGGCTTTCTAATCGGAATGGGCTCGCAGATATTTATTCTGCCCTACATTGATTCGATTGCGGGATTCTACCATTCTTTTTATTCTCGTCACCGCTTTCGCTTCCTGGATCATGACCTCCAGCCCTCGGCTGTCTTACATGGGAATTGCAGGTCGCGGTGGCCTTTTACCTGATTCACCTGAGCGAGTTCAAAATGCAGACGTCGCTCGAAGTAGCGCGAGATCGCGTCGTCGGTATCTTATTGGGTCTCTTCATCATGTGGCTGGTCTTTGATCAATTGTGGGGTGCGCCCGCCGCTGTTGAGATCAGGCGAACGTTCATTTCCAATCTCCGATTATTAGCGCAGTTTGCAAGAGAACCGCTTTCGAAAGACCGGCGAACTGCAATCGAGCAGAGCATTACTCTTGGGAGAGATGATTAACAGCAATTTCGATAAGGTAAGGGCTCTCGCTGACGGTGTCCTCCTCGAATTCGGGCCTTCCCGCGAGCAGGATCTCGCATTGCGCAGCAGAATTAAGGAGTGGCAACCGCAACTGCGCACTCTTTTCTTGATGCGAATTGCCTTATGGAAGTATCGCGTTCAACTCCCTGGCTTCGAACTGCCGGAGCGCCGTACGTGTGGCGCAGCAGGAGTTCGACTATAAGTCAGCTAAAATGCTGGACGACATGGCAGACCGCATGGAAGGTAAAGCGTCGCCCGACAAGGACAACTTCGAAGATTCCTTCGAGCAGCTGCAACAAACGGTGCGGAATTGCTGTTCGGAAGGACCACAAAAATCGCTCGCAGCTGGCCTGCAGACTTTTCTTGTTCTGTCTCGGAACATTGAGTCCCTGACGATGTCGCTAAGTAAGGAAATCTGACCTGGGCTCATCAGCCGGTCCCATCGCAATATACGCCGTAAGCTTGTGTAGACAATCGTGCACCGCTTCAGATAGGCAATGCCTTGGACGCCGAAGGCCGCGAACGCCAGCGATCTTATGTTTGGAAGAGATGTGATCGCCGCCGCAGCGGAATCGGATGCGGAGCGATTCGATGACCTTTGTGAAGAGCTGTCGCCCCGGAATCCTGTGTTGCCGCCGGTCTGGTTCCCGGCGGCTGCTCCGCGTCATCAGATTGGCAAATGCGTCAAGAAATCGTCGGGATCGTTGGAAGCGCAGGGATCGGACGCACTGGATTGGCATCATTCGGTTTCGCCAAACTGCATTCCGAATTCGCACTAGCAACAGCCGATAAGGACTTGGCAGGTTTTCCCTCTGCGAGTTGCGAAGGGGCGTTTGGTCCTTCGCAATGGCAACGGGATTGCACACGCTTAGTAAGGTTAGATTTTGTCTGTGAGCGCTTCACACAATTCTTTTGTTGGATTCGCAGCCCCCAAGCATCAGCGCAGAAAGGGCACAACGCGCCCGGGACTGAACTTGTCGAGGCTCCACTTCCGCGTGAACAAGCTTGAGATCGCTCACACCACCTTATGAAGCCGACGCAAAACGCGATGCATGAGCTGGAGGATCGGTCAACAAGACGCACTGAAAACATGGCATTCCCAGATCGCCGCACTTCGAATGTACTGCTTACCATTCTGCTCTTTGCAATCGTGTTTGCAATTCTCTACGGCGCTCGACGTATCCTTCTGATCTTTGTATTCGCTATCTTCTTCGCCTACTTGATCGATCCGGTGGTCAGGTTCTTGCAGCGCCATTCCCTCCTTTTTAAAAACTTGAGAGGCCCGCATGTTGTGGAAGCCTATCTTGCGTTGCTTATCCTGGCAGGGCTTGCCGCTCATGGAGTTGCACCGCTGGTTTCGAGGCATGCCGCCCAACTGTTCACCGAAATGCCTGAGCTGTTAGACAGCCTCGCGACCGGTGACATCGCGACCACCATTGGCGACCAGCAGAATTGGAGTGAAGACGGAAAGCTTCAGTTGCGTACATTTCTGGCTGGTCATGGAGAGAATATCAAGAGCGTCGCCCGTGGCGCAGAGGAGTTCGTTTCCAGTGCGTTGGTGGTACTCGTTCCGGTCCCCATCCTCGCGGTGTTCTTTTTAGCGGACGGCAGGCGCATCGCCGATGCCTTTATCCACCTCGTGTCCAAGGAACGAAATCAACGAACCATTCGGGAAGCCTCCGATGAACTGAATTTCATGCTGAGTCGCTATATCAGGGCCAACGTGGTTCTCGGCGGCTGCTCGCTGGTGTTTTATTCCGCAGTCCTTCTCTTGCTGAGGTTCCCGTACGCCATTTCTCTTGGCGTCCTCGGAGGAGTCCTCGAGTTCATCCCCGTGGCAGGTTGGATAAGCTCGGCGGCTGTAATTCTCGGCGTGGGCATGCACACCGGCCGTCAATGGATCTGGGTGGCCGTGCTTTTGGGACTCTGGAGAATAACGATGGACTACCTCATCGTACCTCGGGTGGTCGGGCAGAATTTGGCAATCCATCCCTTAATGGTGCTTTTTGGGATCATGGTCGGTGGGGAAGTCGGCGGAATTGTTGGCATCTATCTGTCCCTTCCGCTTATGGTGGTCGTCCGGGTAGTTTGGCGCAGGTGTGTTTCCACTGCTGCCGAGGCACCGCTTCTTTCTTGAAAACGGTTTTCAGGCTTGGCGTCGCACGTTGGCATAGAAGGTAGTGGGGCGGGCGGCGATTTTGCCCCCCCCCGGGTTTTTTGTAAGTGTTGCTGATAAAGGACTTAGGCTCACTGTAGGGGGACGGAAAAGCGGGCAGGGTGGAGGCTTGGGCCGGTTGGAAGAGAACCACGCGCTCCCTGACGGTCGCGCCACGGTTAACGCTGGGGCAAGAGACGGAGGAGAGGAACAGGAAGAACGCGCTCCCTGACGGTCGCGCCACTGTGACGGTCGCGCCATTGTGGTGGTCGCGCTGGAGTTTCGCGCCAGGGGCGGATCGAGGGGAATGGCGGGCGGGAGTAGAAGCCCCGCAGTCCAAGAGCACAGGCAGGAGTGCCTGTGCTACTAGAAGACGAGTTTGAGGGCGAGCTGGATGGAGCGGGGGCCGCCGATTTGGTAGAGAGGGTTGAAGCCTGCACCATCGATGCCGGCCAGACTGCTCGCCAGCATTTGCGTTGAGTGGCCGAACAGGGGACTGGTCAGGGAGTTGTTAGGGCTGCCGAAGTTTGGGTGGTTCAAGAGGTTGAAGAACTCGGCTCGGAAACGAAGCCCCAACCTCTCGGTCAAGTGAAATTGCCGTTGCGCCGCAAAATCGGCTTGCCAGGCTCCGAAACCCCCGAGCACATTGCGCCCGAAATCGCCCTGCTGCCCAGCGGGCGCGGAAGTGAAAGCCGCTTTATTGAAAATCTTGCCGCCAGGATACTGCGACCCATAGAGCTCAAGGGGTACTCCGGGCACTACCTCTGGACGGGGATAGAAGAAGTTACCCGCAGCAAGAGAAAGGGCACCAATAATATTAACTGGCGGTGCTGTTCTCGCGAAAATGAAACTATCCACCGACCAACCGTCCAATACGGCGTGAGCAATCTGGTTGGACTCCGGCGAGGGCAGGTCGTAGGTAATGCCTGCGGTGAACGAATGGCGGATGTCGAAGTCCGAATCGCCGCGGTCTGCGTTCGGGTTAGCAACCGCGGCCTGCGTGTTGAGATACGTAAACGCTGCATCTGTTGAGGCAATATCAATCGAATGGGAGAAGGAATACGACGCCAATGCCTGCAATCCTCGCGACAAACGCCGCTGGAATTTGATTTGTAGAGCATCGTAATCCGATGTGGCTGAATTGTCAGTCACAGAGACTAAGCCGAAATCTGGATTCGGTCGGTATAAATTGGTTACGCGAAGTAAGTTGCGTCCAACCGCACCGATGTAGGTTATGGATATGCTTTGGTCCCTGCCCAGAGACTGCTCCAGAGCGACATTCCACTGATACGTCCGCGGAAGCTTCAAATTGGCTTCGGCCACAAGAAGGTTCTGAACGGGTGGATTGGTTGTAAGGGCCGGAGGAGCAGCGTTCTGAGGGCTTAAGGGAAACGGTGCGCCCGGAAAGACGTTGAAGTTACTATATGGAAAGAAGCTAGATACTCCGCCGAGTGAACCGGACCCGAGATCGTAAAACACCCCGAAGCCTGCGCGAAGGACGGCTTCCCAATTCCTTACCCCGCTGAATTGATAGGCGAGTCCCACTCTAGGCGCCACGTTTCCATGGGTGGTCTGATAAAGCGGAGTACCGCGAGGTGCCAAGGTCATCGTCGCCGGGTCATTCAAACCCAGGACAGTGAACGGATCGTTAGCCAGATTCTTGCCCTTAAGCGGCGGATTGATGTCCCACCTCAGGCCGTACGTTAGCGTTAATCGGGGCGTGACTTTCCAAGTGTCCTGGCCATAAAACGATAGGTTGTGTGAAAGGAGCGCGTTACTTTGCTGGGCTACTGTTTCGGCGACCAAAGCCGTTCCCGAAAGAGCTCCTCCGGGCGCGTTCGTCAATCCAGAGAATTCTCCAAGTTGAAGATAATCGCGCGGACTGGTGAAGGGGGAAAGCCAGCGATAGTCCACGCCAAACTTCAATTGATGACTGCCCGCGGTTGCCGATAGATTGTCGACAAGATTGAGCTGGCGTTGCTCGTCCGTCGCGTTTTTGCCCTTGATGTACTCTCCGACGCCTATGATATAGAGTGCGAAGGCGCCATTCGTGGACGAAAGCCCGGGAGGAAACAAGAGTGAATCAGGAAGCGGCACAGCTCCGCCAAAATTATCCAGAACGTAATTTGTGCCAACTCTGTCGTTACTGTAATTTGCTCGCAACTCGTTACTGATTCTCTGGTTGATGATTTGCGTTGAGCCGACTGTGAACGTTTGCACGGAGGATGAAAGTGACTCCGTGTTGCTGAGGACCACACCGTTAGAAGGGAAGGCGCCGCGTTGAGTTATGTTCGACGGAGAGTAATTGTAGCGGCCAAATAGGTTGAGCTTGGAGTTAATCACCTGATCCATGCGGATGCTGTAGGCATCCACTGAAGCAGGATTCGAATAGCTGCCGTTGAATTGTGCTGAGCCTGCCGCGAGCTCTGGTCCGTTCTGAATAGGAAATGCGTTCAAGTATGGTTGCATACTAGCCGGAGCTTGATGCCGTGACGCGGTGTCTGGCACGACGGATTCCTGGGTAACGGGCTGGCGTAATCGGAGGCCCTCGTAGGAGAAGAAGAAGAACGTCTTGTTCTTGATAACTGGGCCGCCGAAAACGCCGCCGAAATCGTTCTGCCGCTCTTCAGGCTTCGGCAAATGATGGTAGTTCGCGAACCAATCGTTGGCGTCCAGCACACTATTCCTGAAATAGTCGAACGCGGTGCCATGAAAGCTATTGGTTCCGGAATAGGTCACGATGGAAATCTGTCCGCCAGGCTGCCGTCCGAACTCCGGCGCAAACGAAGAGGTCTGAAGACGAAATTCCTGCATGGCATCCACCGACACAAGACTGTTGGTCCCACCCAAAGCGCTTAGCGCAGGCAGCGCTCCGCTAGCGGTCTGCGTCAGTGGAGCAGAGCCGTTGACACCGAAATTGGCGCTGACCCCGTCCACGGTGAAATAGTTGGCGTCCGCACGTTGCCCGTTCACACTGAATTGTCCCTCGTCGTAGTAAGCCGTGGCAGTCACGACCACGCCCGGCGTGAGCTGTATTAATGTCTGAAAGCTCCGGCCATTGAGGGGAAAATTGTCGACGAAGGTATGGTCAATCAAGGTGCCGACTGCCGCCGATTCAGTATTTAGCAGCGGGGCGCCGGATTCCACGGTGATGGTCTCGGTGCCGGAACCGAGTGCCAGTCCGAAATTGAGTTCTATCGCGTCCTGAACGTGAAGGATCACGTCTGGCTTGATTAGTTTTTTGAAGCCGGGTTTCTCGATTTCGATTTGATAGGGGCCTGGGGGGAGATTGGTTAGGTAGTATTCGCCGGAATTGTTGGTCGTGCTTTCGTAGCGGAAATTTGTGGCAGTGTTGGTCGCGGAGATTTTGGCATCGGCGATGAGAGCGTGGGAGGGATCGGTGACGCGGCCGGAGATAGATGCGTTGGTGGATTGGGGGAGAAGGGCAGGGGGATAGGAAAAGAGGAACAGCAGCAGAAGGGCTGAGGCTCTGCGCATGTGTTTCACATCCAAGGCGGCGAGAGGTCGTGAGCCTACGCGCAGGCAGGCGCGAGTGTCAACACCCGAATGGGTGTGGGGAAGCCCCCGAAAGGGTGGTTCTCGCAGTGAGGGAGGAGGCTCAAAGTGGAAGTCCAAAGAAAGAATTGAAACGCAGAGACACAGAGCGCACAGAGAAGAGAGGGCCGAACAAATGTACCGGTCTAAAGACCGGCCAGTACAACGGCGGGTGAGATAAGATGTGGGCGTCATGAGGCGAGCCATTATTGTGCTGGCGGTGGTGCTGGGGTGGGGGCCGAGGGCTTATGGGTTGGACCCGGCGCTGGAGGTGAGTCAGTACGCGCACACAGCGTGGACGATTCGTGGCGGCTTTTTCAAAGGCGTGATCTCCTCAATTGCTCAGACGCCCGACGGCTATCTGTGGCTGGGGACGGAGTTCGGCTTGCTGCGCTTCGATGGCATTCGGGTCGTCCCATGGCAGCCGCCAGGCGGTGAACATCTGCCTAGTGATCATATTTGGAGCCTGCTCGCAGCGCGCGATGGGACTCTTTGGGTTGGCACGAAGAACGGGCTGGTAAGTTGGAAGGATGGCAAGATAAAGCAGTACGCGGAGCTTGTTGGACAAAGCATTCCTTCGCTTCTCGAGGATCGTGAAGGAACAGTATGGGTCAGCGCGTCGCTTTCCCCTGGGAAACTTTGCGCGATTCGGAGCGCTAGTGTCCAGTGCTTCGGAGAGGACGGCCGTTTCGGCCTGCAGGTATATCCCTTGTATGAGGATAGTAGGGGCAATCTCTGGGCGGGAGTTCCAAAAGGGCTCTGGCGATGGAAGCCCGGTCCTCCGAAGTTCTATCCGCTAACAGAATGGCCCAACGGGCTGGTTGAAGGAGACAGCGGCTCGCTCCTAATCGCTACGAAAGTCGGACTGAGGCAGTTCGTTGATGGGAACGTTGAGGCGTATACGATTCCAGGTAGCGGGCAGCAGTCCCTGCCGAATAGGCTACTCCGGGACCGCAAAGGCGGTCTGTGGATTGGGACTTTTGGCGGTGGGCTGTTGCATGTACATCAGGGACGAGCGGACACGTTTGTGCAAGCTGACGGTCTCTCGAGCAATGTCATAATTCGTTTTTTTGAGGATCGTGAAGGCAACGTCTGGGTGGCTACGGGTGGTGGCCTCGATCGCTTTCGCGACTTCCCAGTACACACGATTTCCAAAAAGCAAGGTTTGTCGAGCGCCCCTGTTTTGCCCGTCTTGGCGGCTGCAGATGGCAGCGTCTGGCTCGGCAGTGATGACGGATTAAATAGATGGAATAATGGGCGAATTACAGTTTATCGCAAGCGGAACGGATTGCCAGATAATGGCGTGGCGGCTCTTTTTCAGGACTATGGGGGACGAATTTGGGTTTCGACGCCTCGCGGGGTTGCCTACCTTGAAAACGGCACGTTTATTCCCGTACGTGGAGTGCCCGGAGGAGAGTTCTACTCCATTGCAGGTGATAATGCGGGTAACATGTGGATTGGCAGTCATAATGCGCTCTTTCACTTGCTACGCGGGAGTCTCGTCGAAAGAGTTCCTTGGTCCGCGCTGGGCCGTAAAAGCTACGCTCGCGGTGTGCTCAGTGACCGTTTGGAGGGCGGGCTGTGGCTTGGATTTATTGATGGTGGCGTGGCGTATTTCAAGGACGGTCGTGTGCGCACATCCTACGGAGTAGCCGATGGGTTAGGCGAGGGCCGTGTGAATTCCCTTCAACTTGATCGGGACGGTACCTTGTGGGCCGCAACCGAGGGCGGGCTGAGCCGACTGAAAAACGGACATGTGGCCACGCTGACGAGCAAGAACGGATTGCCCTGCGATACGGTTCACTGGTCGATGCAAGACAACAAAGATTCGGTTTGGTTGGGCACGGCGTGCGGGCTGGTGCGCATTGCTAAGACGGATTTGGACGCGTGGGTCAGTGCAGTTGACAATGGGGATCCGAAGCGGACGATCCGGGCCACGGTTTTTGACAGTTCCGATGGAGTGATAGGCGGTGCGATCGAGAGTACCGTGGCCAAGACAGCGGGCGGGGAATTGTGGTTCTCGACCTGGGATGGCGTTAGCGTCGTCGATCCACGTAACCTTCATCTCAACAAACTTCCGCCGCCGGTGCATATTGAGCAAGTCGCCGCGGACCGCAAGACTTACTGGCAAAACTTGTCCGGCGATGCATTGTCCTCGCCTCCGAAGTTGCCGCCGCTGGTGCGCGATCTGACGATTGATTACACAGCGCTGAGCCTGGTGGTGCCGGAAAAGGTGCGCTTCCGCGTGAAGCTGGAAGGTTGGGATCGCGACTGGAAGGACGCCGGCAACGAGCGGAAGGCGTTCTATAGCAATCTTGGTCCGCGCGAGTACCGCTTCCGGGTGATGGCTTGCAATAACAGCGGGGTGTGGAACGAGGCGGGCGATACGCTGGATTTTTCCATCGCTCCGGCGTACTGGCAGACGAATTGGTTTCGAGCGCTGTGCGTGGCGGCGTTTATGACGATGCTCTGGCTGCTTTATCAATTGCGGCTGCGGCAGGTGGCGCAGCAGTTCAACCTGCGGATGGAAGAGCGGGTGAACGAGCGGACGCGCATAGCGCGGGATTTGCACGATACGCTGCTGCAAAGTTTTCATGGGCTGTTGCTGCGGTTTCAGGCGGCGACGAATTTGCTGCCAGAGCGACCGGAGGAAGCGAAACGGAGCTTCGAGAGCGCGATTGATTATGCAGCGCAGGCGATTACCGAGGGGCGGGATGCGGTGCAGGGGCTGCGGTCGTCGACGCTGGAGAGGAACGACCTGGCGCTGGCGATCAACACTTTGGGAGAAGAACTGTCGGGCGGCGAGACGAATCCGGATGGCGCGAAGTTTCATGTGGGAGTGGAAGGGACGCCGAGAGAGTTGCATCCAATATTGAGAGATGAAGTGTACCGGATTGCCGGGGAAGCGATGCGCAATGGGTTTAAGCACGCGAAGGCGGGGCGGATTGAGGTGGAGATACGGTATGACGAACGGGAGCTACGGTTGCGTGTGCGGGACGATGGAAAGGGCGTGGACCCAAAGTATATTAAAGAGGATGGGCGCGAGGGACACTTTGGTTTGCATGGGATGCGTGAACGGGCGGGGCTGTTGGGAGGGAAGCTGACGGTGTGGAGCGAACTGGAGGCGGGGACGGAGGTGGAGCTGAGGATTCCCGCGAAGAATGCTTACGCGACGGCTGAAGGTGGCAAGCGTTCGTGGTTGGTGGAGAAGCTGTCTGGGAAAGACGCGGAGACGAAGTCATGAGTGCAGAGCCCGTCCGAATACGGATTGTGTGAATCGACGAGGATAGGGTCCTCGACGAGGATGCGATCCTTTGATAAGACAAACGGTTTGATTCCGGCACCCCTTCTGGGTAGTTGAATACACATGCCGACCGACGGCGAGATGTCAACGACTCGCCGAAAGCGTCGAATCCACGTCAGCCATTGGCAGCTCATCAGACCACAGAGCTGCGCTTGCCTCTCTGACTCTTCCTTAAGCTATTGATAGGAAACAAGATCAAATCTGGTAGGAGCTATCGAGCTTTTGGAATGGCTAATGCTTGAGACTGATCGATGTAGGAATGGAATCACGGCGTTCTGGCGTACTGGAACAGTTTGCTGGAAGTCCGCGGGGCCAGAGGTTGCGCGGCCTGATTTGTCTGGCGAGATTACGATCTTGCCGGACGACTTGAAGATTTTCGGTGAACGTTTAACTCAATTTTACGATTTTGGAGCAAGGAGAAAGTCTTCCAATGGCGACGTTGATGGCTGCTATTTCTCCGGATAACCCGGGCGAGGCGATTAAGGCGCTGCTGGCCGTGATCGTGGAGCACGCCGGGGGAGAGTTCGTGGGGATTCAAAACGCATTGCCGGAGTACCGTCTGCCCGCGTACGTCCTGTTTAACCACCCAAAGAATCACTCGACGCTTGCGCTTCGGCTGGATGAGAACTTCAGCACGGGAGCGATTCACAAGCGCCTAGTCGAGTGTGAAGAGAGATTCAGAGACGCAGCGTGAGTGCGTAAAAGGCATTTTCAAGGAATTGGGCGAGAGGACGTGCACTCAAAGACTCTTTAGGGCGAAAGCGAGGGGATCATATCGTCCGATGGATGCTGTGAGCCGGAGTTGTCAACCATTGAAGGCACGGAATGTCACATAAGCGGACCCGCCGGGGAAGTGGATTCCAGATTTACGGTAAAGGGCCAACCCCCGATTCTGCCAAGTGGGGTCGGACCTGACGGCATGAACCCCAAAACGGAAGATCGCCATTCGCTCGTTTTGTTGATTTCTCTGCTTTTCTTCTTAGTGCTGAGCGCATTCGTGCGAGATGACTGGATCAGCGAAGTCGTCCTGGTCCTCTCCACGTATACGGTCCTAATCGTCGCCATCCTGAAAGCATCCAATAAACGAACCTTGCCATGGCCAGCGCTGTTGCTGGCTTCTTCCTCGCTGCTGGTCATGCTTTTTTGTGTTTTCCACCCGGTGCACCGACTGCGGATCGCAAACTGGCTGTTCCTATCCGTCTTTTTTGGCTATGTCTCCGTGGCCCTTTTCGCGTTTCTGGAACGGTCCGGCGCAGTTATAAAAGCCAAATTGCTGGCTTGCCTGGGGCTTTATTTGATACTGGGAATGTTTTACTACGCTGTGTTCAACTTAATCCAAGAGATTCATCCTGGATCGTTCGTCGAGGCCGGGCCAACTCCTGTGCTGGCTTCGCGTCATTCTCTGCTTTACTTGAGCCTGGCGACGCTAACCACACTGGGATACGGCGATGTGCTTCCCATTTCGCGACCGGCAAGGATGATCGCGGCTCTCGAAGCGGTAACGGGAGTGTTCTACGTGGCGGTCACGGTCGCTCGTCTGGTCGCAGCCTACCAGAAGCAGGATCGCGGGGAAGGCTGACTTTACTGACCTAGATATGTAGCCGCGTTATAAGAGATCTGACCGGCGCATGAAAGAATTTCTTTTGCTCTCTGGAGTTGCTTAGTTTTCAAACGATTCGCGGAGCATGCGAGGGTTACGCACGCGAAACCCTCGGTCCTGCAGAGGTTCGCAATTGGCGCTTCTCATGGCGCAAACAGCCAGTACCGCACGAACATCCACAGGAGCGGCCCCGTTAAGCAGAGGCATGACGCCATGGCCAAAAGCACTTGAGTGGCGGATATATTCACTGCGGAGGATCGTTCATCGGTTTGATTACGCATAAGAAAAGTTTTGCGGGCGGAGAGACGGAGTTTTGCGAAGCGATGAAGGCTGTTGACGAGAGTACCCGTTCCGCAGCCACCGCTCATGCGTTTTGAAATCGTATTCATCCGCCAGCCCTCCTTGGGAGCGGCAGTCCCGATATTGGCCCCATCATTTGCACACTTCGGAATCGCGAGAGGCTTGGCAATCCCCTAATCCTGGCTCTGTACCAGCGGAATTTGCGAAGTAAGCTGAATGTCAATCATCATGCTGATGCGGCGGTCCAACTGAAAAAAAGTCGCTGCTTTCTTTCCTGGAAGAACCTTTCGAATAATCGGCACATACTTCTGGCGAAGCTGTGCAGCGGTGATATCCGTGTCCAGCCAGCGTCGAATGAGGCTGTCAGCCTGCTCATCGGTCAGCGATCCGTATCCATCGGAATACTCCTTGATGATCGCGGCTCTTGTGTCGTTGATAGTTCCGTAGTCCGCCGAATATTGCTCGAACACGGGCCAGAACTTCGTGGCTTCGCTGTCCGTGAGAGTCAAATTTGCGGCGACAAGCTGCTTCGTGATCGAACGAATGTCCTTTCGCAACAACGCGAACTGTTGGTCCGTAAATGCTTGCGCGTTGGCGCCTGCGGCCGGTGTTGATTGCGAAGAAGGCTCTTGAGCCGTGGCTCTTGGACTTCCGAACACAGATGCGCTGAAAAGTACGAGAGCGACAAACATAGTTTTCTTCAAAGTAGTTCTCTCCTTAGGCTTAGAACCGCGAGTCCCACGATCAAAGCCGCCGTTAAGCTGCGGCGTCAGGGAACTGGCCAACTTGACGGTGCAACTAGCCTGCCATCTAGAGAGTTGACGACGACCGCAAGATGTTGAGAGGAGAGGCTTCTGTAGGAGCGGATGGTCCGTGAGTGGAAGCCCAAGCGAAGCGCTGTCAACCGGCTAGCGCTTTCGCCATTGGGTTGGCACAAGGTTCCTGGCCGAGACGATGGCGGTTCTGACCAATTCGCTTTCTAGCTCGGACAGTCCGTCGCCCCCCATATTATTTCGACAATCTCGCCAATTCTTCGTCAGCCTTCTCACCACACTAGCGAAAGGGAGCTGAAAATGTTTATCGCATCGAAGAAAGCCCCTTTTTCTGCGAGCACTTGCTCCCGCTCCCGCGTGGTGAACGCGCACATACAAAGCCTGCTGAATGGAAATGAGAATGCAGGGAACTCTAAGACGCTGCTCGCAGAGCTCGGATGCTTTTCAGCACTGTGAGCGCGGGTAGGTTGAACAGATGTCCGCAGGCACGATGCACGCAGAGGCTTTGCCCGTTCCAGTGTTTTTGACGGGAACCCAGGCGCGCTGGGTGACGGAAACGCGCACGGTGTGGAATGAACGAGACCACACAAGCGAAGAATGCGAACTCGTCTACGAGATCAGTTGGATTGAGGAGCTTCGCATTTGGCGGCGCTTTCTGAGGGCCAGGCGCAAAGTGAAAAGCTGAGGGATCGAAACCAGGATAAATACTGGAAGTTGTATGCTCCTTTTGTACCTAGAAGTGGGTGCCCCCAAGTTGCGCGCGATCGTCACCGAAGCCACGGCGAGCGCCGTTCGAGTTCTCTTTCCCGCTGTGCTTCTCCTCTGCCTGGCCAGCTTCGGTTGCGGCTACTCTTGTTACAGCGGCTACTGGAACGGGAATGGAAGCGGCGCAGCGGCCAGCGCTACATCCTGTCCATTCACGAAAGCAACTGGTTCCGTTATCGCCCAGATCAGCACGGAGGGAGGGCTTTCGGGAGCATCCGCGTCAGGTGCGTTGCCACTCGCATTGCCACGCCTATCCCAAGAAGACGTGCAGCACATTTTTGTCACTCTTCGCGGCATTGAGGCTCATCCAAGCTTGACCGCAGAGGACGATTCCTCTGGATGGCAAGAGCTGGTTCCCGAATTGGCCACACATCCTTTGCAATTGGACTTGTTAGCTCCCTTGCCTCCTTCGTTTTCTGCGCCGTCGTCCGGCGAGTCTCCCTTATTAGATTCGCTGGCTCTCGCGAACAACCCTGCCACGATTCCCGCCGACGAATACCGCCAGATACGGCTTCGTTTTGCCGCCCTGCATCCGTCCTCGGATGACATCACGCCGGAGAGCAATGCCTGTGGCAATGTCGGCTGGAATTGTGTGGTCTTCTCCGATCGCTCTGTGCGCCCGTTAGAATTCACGTCTTCGGAGTTCTCCAGTACGGAACTTGACCCGGCTGCGGAATTTCATGTCGCTCCAGAACCCGGCGCTGAAATCGTTTTCCGTCTCCTACCTTATGAAGTTCTCCATCTTTTCATTGCGTTCGATCCCGCTTCCTCCGTCTTGTTCCGCTCAAACGGCGCAGTCCGTCTCGTCCCCGCTTTCAGGGTCATTACTGGCGCACTATCGTCCGCGACATAAATGAACGGCCTTTTTTCTAGATGACTTCGGGGTGTCGGCCGAATTGCATTTTGACATTCACCGGGCTCCCTCCAGGAGAAAACAGATGTTTAAGATTCAGAGGTCCTCGAATGGGGAGGTGGTGTTCACGATAACAGGACGAATACGGGAAGAAAATGTTCCCGAGCTGAAAGCATTGTTTGCATCGGAAGAAGAAGGTCGCCGCGTCGTCCTGGACCTAAACGATTTAACGCTGTTGGATAGGGGTGCCCTTAGGTTTTTCAAACACTGCGAAGCCGGCGGAATCGTACTTAAGAATTGCCCGGCGTATATACGCGAGTGGATCAAGCGCGAGCAAAGCGAAGGTTAGCTCTGCAACAGTGGACAGTGTTAGTTGCGTGGCAGCATGTGTCGTCGCAATTGTCGGCGTGCAACCGGACATGAGTGTAGGCGCTTACTCATTGAATGGCCGAGAGTTAAATATTCCGGAGCGCCGGAGGCGCGGCAACCACAAGCGGCGCCGGTTGAGATAACATGTGGCCGTCATGGAGAGAGCACGCAAACAAAGACGAGGCGTTATGGCGCTAGGGGTGGTGGTGGCGTGGGCGGGCATCGTTCTGGCAGGCGTGATGCTGGCTTGGTGCCCATGCGCGTTCGCGTTGGACCCGGCGCTGGACGTGAGCCAGTATGCGCATACCGCGTGGACCGTACGGGACGGATTCTCTACGGGCAATATCTACGCCATGGCCCAAACGCACGATGGGTATCTCTGGTTTGGCACAGAATTCGGCTTGTTTCGCTTTGATGGGGTTCGCAGTATCCGGTGGCAACCACCTGCGGGGCAGCAGCTCCCTGACAAAAACATCAACAGTCTTCTCGTCACACGCGACGGCACCCTCTGGATTGGGACGTTTTCTGGCCTTGTAACTTGGAGTAGCGGCAAGTTGACCTTGCGCCCAGAGCCGGAACTCCGGAGACAGTTTGTGGCATCGCTGTATGAGGATCGCGAGGGAACGGTGTGGGCAGGCACTCTGGCGGAGCATGGCCGACTCTGCGCCATTCGAAGCGGAAGCACGGAGTGCTATGGAGAGGAGGGCGCCTTCGGTAGAGCCGTTTGGGCTGTGTATGAGGACCGCGCAGGCAATCTCTGGGCCGGTGCACAATCCGGGCTCTGGCGATTGAAGCCCGGTCCTCCAAAGCAATACATGGCACCGGAGCTCATTGGCCTGAGTAAGGTCGATGACGGACGTCTCCTAATTGCCATGCACGGCGCAGGACTCAAGCTGCTCGTTGGTGACAACGTCGAAGCGTATCCGATTCGAGACGCAATCCATTCGAATCGATTGCTTCCGGACCGCGATGTCGATGCGAACCGACTGCTCCGCGATCACGATGGAGGTCTCTGGATCGGAACAGTGGAGCGGGGAGTCATCCACGTACATGACGGCCGGACAGATGTATTTTCGCGAGCGGATGGGCTCTCAGGCGATGTGGTCCTCAGTGTTTTTGAGGATCGTGAAGGCGATGTATGGGTCGCCACCACTGGGGGACTCGACCGGTTTCGAGAACTCCCTGTCGCTACTATTTCCGTGAAACAAGGTTTGTCCAGCGATGCTGCTCATGCCGTGCTCGCAGCCACAGACGGGAGCATTTGGATTGGGGCTCACGAGGGTCTGACCAGGTGGAAGAATGGAGAAAGTACCATCTTCCGTACGGGAAGCGGACTGGCGGATGATGCGCCGCAATCTCTGTTTGAGGATGATCGTGCGCGAATCTGGGTGTCTACGAGTCATGGACTCGCTTATTTCCAGAACGGCAGGTTTGTTGCCGTAGATGCTATACACGGCGGAGTGGTGCATTTCATCACGGGGGATAAGGCGGGCAACGTCTGGCTTTCAGAGGCTAAGAATCTCCTGCACTTGAAGGGAGGGCGTTTGGTCGAGCAGATCCCCTGGTCGCAGATGGGACGCCACCAAAGTGCTGAGGTCCTTCTATCCGATCGGGAGCCAGGCGGAGTGTGGATTGGGTTCTGGGTGGACGGTGGCGTGTTGTATTTCAGAGATCGCCAGCCCCGTGCTTCATACAGCGCCGCTGACGGGTTGGGCAATGGTCCAGTGAGCGACCTTCAACTCGGTTCGGACGGTGCTTTGTGGGCCGCGACTCAGGGTGGCGTTAGCCGGCTTAAAGATGGTCATATCACGACCCTCACAAGCAGGAACGGATTGCCCTGCGACGCCGTACACTGGACGATGGAGGACAACGACCATTCGTTCTGGTTGTACACGGCCTGCGGCCTCGTGCGCATCGCCGGGACCGAATTAGACGCGTGGATCGCAGACCCGAAGCGGGTGATTGAAACGACGGTCTGGGACTCCGCTGACGGTGTCAGACTCCGTTCGTCAGCATCTAGCGAATACGGTCCTCGCGTCGCGAAGTCCACTGACGGCAAACTCTGGTTCGTGACGGGAGAAGGCGTCCAAATCGTCGATCCGCGTCACCTTGCTTTCAACAAACTTCCGCCACCGGTGCATATCGAGCAAATCAGCGCCGACCGCAAGACGTACTGGCAGAACTCGTCGGGCGATGCCTCCGGCGCGCCCCCGAAGCTGCCGCCGCTAGTTCGCGACCTGGAGATCGACTATGCCGCGCTCAGCTTCGTCGCTCCGGAAAAGAACAGTTTTCGAGTCAAGCTTGAGGGCTGGGATAGCAATTGGCAAGAGGTGGGCAATCGGCGGCAAGCGTTTTATAACAGCCTTCCCCCACGCAGCTACCGGTTCCGAGTGATGGCTAGCAATAACAGCGGTGTGTGGAACGAGACCGGCACATTTCTGGATTTTTCGATCGCCCCGGCGTACTACCAGACTACTTGGTTCCGCTTGTCGTGCGCGGCCGCGTTTATGATATTGCTCTGGGCCCTTCATCGACTGCGCCTGCGTCAACTGGCACGGCAGTTCAACATGACGTTGGACGCGCGGGTGAATGAGCGGACGCGCATCGCAAGGGAACTGCACGATACGCTGCTTCAGAGTTTTCACGGACTGTTGCTTCGTTTCCAATCGGCTTATAACCTGCTCCCAACGCGCCCGGATGAAGCCCAGAAATCACTCGGTAGCGCTATCGATCAGGCCGCTCAAGCGATCACTGAAGGCCGGGATGCCGTGCAGGGGTTGCGCTTATCGACGGTCGTGACCAACGATCTTGCCAGGGCGATAAACACTTTGGGAGAAGAACTCGCGGCCAGTGCGACGAACCCGAATGCTGCCAAGTTTCATGTGGGGGTAGAAGGGGCGCCGCGGAACCTCCATCCGATCCTCCGAGACGAAGTCTACCGCATAGCGGGCGAGGCACTGCGCAATGCATTCCGGCACGCACAGGCGCAGCGGATCGAAGTGGAAATCAGGTATGACGAAAGGCAGTTTCGGTTGCGAGTTCGGGATGATGGAAAGGGCATTGATGCAGGGCTTCTGATTGAAGGCGGCCGCCCCGGACACTACGGCTTGCGTGGAATGCGCGAACGCGCTCAACTCTTGGGCGGTAAGCTCGCGGTGTGGAGTGAGCTTGATTCTGGCACGGAACTGGAGCTGAGCATTCCTGCGACGAAAGCTTACGCGGCGCCTGATGGTCGCAGGCGTTCGTGGTTTGCTGAGAAGTCGCCTGGGAAAGACACGGAGAGTGACTCATGAGTGCGGATCGCGGCCTGATTCGGATTCTATCCGTCGACGACCATCATATCGTTCGCCAAGGGATCGCTGGGCTCGTGGGTGGGCAAGCGGACATGAATTTAGTGGTGGAAGCGTCGAATGGGCGCGAAGCGATCCAGCGGTTCCGTACGAATCACCCGGACATTGCTATGATGGATTTGCAGACTCAGTCAGGGCGTACTTACAGCGGGAAGCCGACACGCCGCAACAGGTCCTGGAAGCGCGGGTCCGATCGTAGCGGATCAAGACAGGGATCTACTTTGAGGAAGGTGAGTCCCTTATCTCGTACCACGACCGCTTTCTCGAGCCACTCGAATGCGGAATCTTTTTCACCGAGGCCGGCGTAGACCAGGGCAACCTCGTAAGTGCCGATGGCGTTTTGTCGAATATGCTGCTGCAGTCTTGGAATAAGGGCCAGCGCTTCCGCTTGCCGCCCCCATCGCGCGTACGCATTCCCCATGTGGCCCAATGCATGTGGGTGATCGCCCACGGTCATGAAGGCATTGACAGAGTCTTGGTATAGACCCTTTTCTCGGTTAATGACCCCAAACCAGAAGCCAAGGAGAACACGCTGTGGATTCGCCGCGTCCAGCCGCCTGACCTCATCCATCGCTGTGTCGTAGCGGCGAGCATAGTAGTAGACCTCCACAGCTTCTGCGGCAGACTGACTTGAAACTGGATCGAGTTGCTGCATGATCCGGAGTTGTGTCATGGCTTCGTCAGTGCGCCCTAGTTTCTCAAGAGCGAAGGCGTAAGCCCAATGAGTGGATGCTCCACTTGGATTGAGCTCCAGCGCCCGCTTCAACTCCTGCTCTTGTGTCCCCCAATCCCAGTCCAGGTTTGCCACCGCATCTGCCAGTGCAAGATGGCCGTCCGAAAGACCTTCATCAAGCTCGATCGCCTTCATCGCACTTGCTTTCGCCTTCGAGAACGCTTCCATGTACGGAATCAGGCCATCTCCTCCCAGCAATGCGTAGGTGTGGCTGAGCGCAGCGTGCGCCTGGGCAAATTCGGGAGCCTTCTCGACGGCATTCCTGAAATACGGAAGTGCATGCTGTGGATCCCCCACGCTCACGAGGTGCGAACCCAGAAGATATTCATCCTGCGCTTCTACGTCGACGGTTCCAGAGCGTTGCAAGCGCGCTTTCTCCCGCGGGCTCAGCTCAATACTAATTGCATCGGCGATCTCCTGGGCGACTTCCCGCTGCAGCATGAGGATATTGCTCAGGCCATGCGTGTAGCTACGCGCCCAGACATGTTGATCGCTTCTTGCATCAATGAGCTGGGCGGTGACTCTCACTTCGTTGCCGTCGCGCACTACCGACCCTTCGACCACCCCTTCGACATTTAATTCCCGAGCAATATCGGGAACCGATTTTTTGGAATTCTTATAGACCATCGCGGAGGTGCGGGAAATCACTCGCAGAGCGGAGACTTGGCCGAGGTCTACGGTAAGTTCTTCGGTCAAGCCATCCGCAAAGTAATCCTGCTGGGGATCACCTGAGAGATTCTCAAGAGGCAGAATCGCAATGGAGCGAAATTGGGGCCTTCCATTGAGCCCTTTAAACCATCCTATGAAGCCGGCGTAACTAATTGCTGTTATGAGAGCCAGCGCGGCCAGAACAGCCAATAAACCCCACGCTTTTGAGCGCGATTTTCCCGCCGCAGGGAGAAGGGCCGGGTCTATTCCTCCGCTTGGCTCCAGAGCAACGGATGCTCCGGCCGAAGCCAATTTTTGAGAAGCCGATTCACTCGTCACATCGGTCGACTGGGACTCGTCGAGGACTGGAGCAATGAACTCGTATCCGCGTTTTGGGTGCGTCTGGATGAATATAGGATGCTTGGCGTCGTCACCTAATGCGCTGCGCACATCGAGGATGTGGCTTTTGAGCACTTCCGGCTGAACGAAGGTCTCGGGCCATAGTGCGTTGAGCAGTTCATCTTGGGTAACCAGCCTGCCAGCATGATCCACCAGATACTGAAGGACGGCAAACGCCTTTGGGGTTAATCGGATGCGCTCATCGTCTCCAATATCGCGACGGTGCCACAAACACTGGTTCACGGTGTCCAGCCGGTATGGCGGAAATACTCTCACGGTCGCCTAGCTGCCTCGTTTGTATGGGAGGACCCGGGAGCGATAATTGATGTGATCTGGCTACCCCTTGGACGGCCCGTCCCCTCTATTGTTCCGCAAGGATACACCAAAAAAGTGGCGTAGGGTGTTTCCGCTCCTGCTGCGGAGGAAGCTGCCCAGGAACGGTAGATTTTTCGTGGATTTTCAGTAGTCTTTTGGTGAAATCACCCAAATCGTTGAGGACAGCGAGGGGCCAGAACGGATGAGGAGTGTAGTCCGCGATCCAAAACTTGATTCTTGCCAATCGGCCATCCCGTTATCCGGCTAAATTCAGGCCAAACACTTATTCCACCAAAAAACCACCCATCCATCACGACTTCCTCAATACGCAAGCTTAGTCTCACTTCAGGCCGTGAAGCGGAGAGCACGCCGGATGCACCAGGAGGTCCTTTATGGGAGCGTATACAGGGGTGAAGTCATGACTGCGGATGCCTGTTCGATTCGAATTCTGGCGGTCGACGATCATCCTGTCATCCGCGAAGGGGTCGCCGCGCTCCTGGCTGGTCAGTCGGACATGAGTTTAATCGCCCAAGCCTCCAATGGGCGCGAGGCAATCCAACAGTTCCGCGAGCACCGTCCGGACGTGACCCTGATGGACTTACAAATGCCGGAAATGGACGGTCTCGATGCGATGATCGCTATTCGCGACGAATACCCACAAGCACGATTTATTATACTGGCCGGCTATATCGGCGACGTCCAGGTTTTGCGAGCCCTGAAAGCTGGTGCCCGGGCTTGTGTGTTAAAGAACCTCTCGCATAAGGACCTGCTGGAAACGATCCGTGCCGTCCACGGCGGGAAAAAGGCACTTTCCCCGGAGGCCTCCTACCAACTCGCCGAGCATGCCACCGATGAGACGCTGACGCCGGCGGAAATCCGCGTGCTGAGTCTGATTGCCGAAGGCTATGCCAACAAAGAAATTGCGGCGCAGCTATCTATCAGCGAAGACACCGTCAAAGGCCAAGTTGGCAACATCCTCTCCAAACTGCGCGCCAACGACCGGACCCACGCCGCCACGATCGCCATAAGGCGCGGAATCATAAAATTCTAGTTCACTCAAAACTTATATCGCCATCCTGGCTAATCGTGAGACCGTTTGAAATCCCGCACCGCTTCGGCTATTGGGGGGCAGGACAAACGCGTGGGCCTAGGCCCGGCCACTACACGTTTGCGATAAGATGTGGTCGTCATGGCGAGACGAGCCGCTATTGCGTTGGGAATGCTGCTGGCGTCGGGGCCAGTGGCTCACGCGTTGGACCCGGCTCTGGATGTGAGTCAGTATGCACACACGTCGTGGAGAATCCGCGAGGGCTTTGCCACAGGCACAATCCACCAGATTGCTCAGACGCCCGACGGTTACCTTTGGCTTGCAACGGAATCCGGCCTGCTTCGCTTCGATGGCGTTCGCGCAGTTCCCTGGCGACCGCCGCAGGGTGAGCACCTCCCCAGCAATGATATTCGCAGCCTGAGCGCCGCCCGCGATGGAACTCTTTGGATTGGCACCGCGAAGGGACTCGTTAGCTGGAAGGATGGCAAGCTGACGGAGTATCCGGATCTCGCCGGAAGAGACATCTATACGGTCTACGAAGACCCCCAAGGCGTGCTGTGGGCCTCCGGAATCCAGTGGGAGATAGCCTCCAGTCTGGCAAAACTGTGCGCAATTAAGGGTCGGGATGTTCAGTGTTATGGTGGCGACGGCAAGCTCGGCTTTGGCGTGTTCTCCATTTACGAGGACAGCCGTGGCAGTCTCTGGCTGGCCGCGGCAAACGGCTTGTGGCGGTGGAAACCTGGAACACCCCAACATTACGATCTGCCGGCCGCATTGCAGGCTGGGACTTCGTTTTTCAACTTCAGCCGCAATGCGATCTGCGAAGATGAGGACGGGACGCTGCTGATCGCGGCGGACCGCGGATTTGGAAAACTGATCAACGGAAAAGTCGAAGTAGATCCCCGCCCTGCGAGAATGCCCCTACGCGCAACGGCAACGCTCTTAAGGGACCGTGACGGAAGCTTGTGGATAGGGACCCTGGACGCGGGAATTTTGCATCAGCGCCGTGGGAAGACGGATGCGTTTACGGACTCCGAAGGTCTCTCCGGCAACTCCGTTGAAACTTTCTTCGAGGACCGCGAAGGCAATATCTGGGCAGCGACGGAGAGCGGCATCGACCGGTTCCGCGAGTACGCCGTGCCGACCATTTCCGTCCGCCAGGGACTCTCAAGCCCCTTCGTTGTTTGTGTGCTTGCGGGTAGAGATGGCAGCGTTTGGATGGGAACGTCGGAGGGTCTAGACAGATGGAAAGACGGACAGATCACCGTTTATCGCCGCCCTGGAAAAGAAATAGCGCGGCAGAATAACGGGCTTAGTAGCGCAGTGGTTCACGAGGTCCCATTGCAGGACAACTATATTGATTCGCTGTATCAGGATCCTCAGGATCGAATCTGGGTCTCCACGCACAAAGGCCTGGGATATTTCCAGAATGAAAGATTTATTCCCCTTACAGATGTTCCGATCACAGCGGCAGTTCCGGTGACCGGCGACAATGCCGGAAACGTCTGGACGGCCAGCAACAGTTGTGGACTTTGTCGGTTGCGCGACGGGAAAGTGGTGGAACGATTTTCATGGGCCGACCTGGGCCTTCCAAACTCTGGTTCGAATTCTATTGTTGTGGACCCCGCACACGGAGGGCTGTGGCTAGCATCGTGGAGCAGCGGCGTAGCGTATTTCAAAGACGGCCTCCTCCGGGCCCACTGGGGTCCGGCGCAAGGTCTCGGCAGCGGCCGCGTCACCGACCTGAAGCGCGATGCCGATGGCTCCTTCTGGGCCGCAACGGAGGGAGGGCTGAGCCGAATTAATGACGGGCGGGTTGTGACGCTGACCAGCCAGAATGGTCTGCCGTGCGACAGCGTGCATGATTTCGCAGAAGATAATACGCACACGCTCTGGCTCTACACAGCGTGTGGGCTGGTGCGCCTTCCGCGCGCTGAATTGGATGCCTGGATTACCGATCCTGGGCACACAGTTCAGACAACGGTTTTCGACTCTTCCGACGGAATCCGAAGCCACGCGGGTGATTACTATCCCTCGCCACGCGTCGCCAGAACTGCGGATGGAAGACTGTGGTTTCTCCCGCTCGATGGGGTGAGTATAGTCGACCCACGTCGCCTGCCGCTGATCAATAAGCTTCCGCCTCCAGTACACATCGAGCAAATCACTGCGGATGGGAAGGTCTACGATGCGAGCGCAACAGGAAATGGGCTGCTGTGGCTGCCGCCACTGGTTCGCAACTTGGCGATCGATTACACGGCGCTTAGCCTGGCGGTGCCGGAAAAGGTGCACTTCCGCGCCAAACTCGAAGGCCAGGACAAAGATTGGCGCGAGCTGACCAATCGTCGCGTGGACTACACAAACTTGCCGCCGAAGCACTACCGCTTCTTGGTGAAGGCATGTAACAACAGCGGCGTATGGAACGAAGAAGGCGCAGCTCTGGACTTTGTAATTCCGCCGGCCTGGCACCAAACCAATTGGTTCCATGCGGCGTGCGTGGCGGCGTTTTTGGCGCTGCTTTGGGTTGCTTATCGCATGAGGTTGCGGCAAGTAGCGCGGCAGTACAACTTGCGGTTGGAAGAGCGCGTCAACGAGCGGACGCGCATCGCGCGGGATTTGCACGATACGCTGCTGCAAAGTTTTCACGGGCTGATGTTGCGGTTTCAGGCTGCTTATAACCTGTTCCCAACGCGCCCGGATGAGGCCCAGAAAACACTCGGTAGCGCCATCGATCAGGCTGCTCAAGCGATCACCGAGGGACGGGATGCCGTGCAGGGGTTGCGCTCTTCCACAGTCGTGACCAACGATCTTGCCCGGGCGATAAGCACGCTGGGTGAAGAACTGGCGGGCGGTGAGACGAATCCGAATGGTGCGAAGTTTCATGTGGGAGTGGAAGGGACGCCGCGGGAATTGCATCCGATATTGAGGGATGAGGTGTACCGGCTTGCGGGCGAGGGAATGCGCAACGCATTCAAGCACGCTCAGGCGCAACGGATCGAAGTGGAACTCCGATATGACGAACGGCAGTTTCGGCTGCGCGTCCGGGATGATGGAAAGGGCATTGACGCGAAGCTTCTGAATGAAGGCGAGCGTCCCGGACACTACGGCTTACGAGGCATGCGCGAACGCGCCAAACTTTTGGGCGGCAAGCTGACGGTGTGGAGTGAGCCCGATGCTGGAACGGAACTGGAACTGAGCATTCCTGCCACGAAAGCTTACGCGACGCCTGATGGTGGCAGGCGTTCCTCGTTAACTGGGAAGTTGTCTGGGAAAGATACGGAGAATAAGTGATGAGTGCGGAGGCAGTCCGAAACATTATCTCCAAACCGGGCGCAAAAGACCGGACTATGCGGCTATGATCAGCATAAAGCGCCGAATCATCGATTTCTAGATCACTCGCGGGGCGAATCGCCAACAGGTCAACTGATGGCAGGACATGTGGTGGCGCGCCCCCCTTCACTTTTTTGGTGAAGGCGCGGCCACCACGCTGCCCGCTCGAACCTCGGCCTCTTTTCAGACTGGGCGCTTAGCTCATTGCCGAGTTGGGGATGTCGCGTCGAGCAGACTCACTAGCGGCTCGGCTGCAGGTACAACCGGCGGGGCGCCGGTCACAATCTCTTTGGCGCCAATTTCCTTGCCATACAGCTTCTTATTGGCTTCTTTGTCCGCGTCCATCGACGCACCCGCAAGGGACACGCCAGCAAAGAGTCCTCTAGACCGCGAATAGGTTAGGACGTCGGAAGATTTCATATCCCCAGCATTGTAACCGGTCGCTTGAGCGCCAGTTGGACCAGCGGCCGCCGCTGCGTCTGCGCCAAGTTTCGTCTTGCCGTTCAAGATCGCATCGACACCCTTGTCGTGCATCACGACGAGCACAAAATCAGTCGCTGTCGAGCCGAGCTGGATACCGAGGCTTTCCTGATCCAGGCTATACATCACTGGTGCGCCCCAACTTCCATTCATCTGCGTACCTTCACGGCACACGAGAACCCCACGTCCATAGCTGCCGCCGACAACAACCGCAACTTTCTTGACGCTCGGAAAGACCAGGACGCACTTGGCCTGATTCAGGACGTTCGACGGCAGGCCTTTGTCTCCCTGGAGGATCTCCCGCAACACTTTGGTGGAATTTGCTATACGTTCATCTTCCTTCTTCTGTGCCAGAAGAGGCAAAGCTATTGCTAGACAGAGTCCGAGAACCGCCAGTTTAGTCTTCATCAATGTCCTTCTATCCTTTCCGCTGAACAGCGGTTTATATGGGATTTTCGTTGCGCGCATTACTAGAGGCCCTTTTCTGAGTTCTGCAAGCCGTAGTCTCCTTGCGCACCAGAGAACTCTGCACCGCGCCTGCCAAAGACATGTTCTACCCGGGGACTGCACCAACTGCTTGAAGACAGAAGAGTTTTGCTTATGGAAGCGCCCATCACGTGAAAGTGTGCGTCTGAATTTTCGACACTTCTGTCGAAAACTATCGGCCTCTGCGGTGCTTGAAGCCAGCAACCATCTTTCTTCCATCCATCTTCCATCATTCCCCTTCCCTCGAACTATTTTGCCGGTTCAGCAGCCGCTCGCAGGTCCAGGCGGTTTTGCCTTTTGCTCCAGCTTCTCTTCACATCATCCTTTATCGAAATTCTCGGCTCAGCCTCTCCTTCTACGTGACATGCTTGTCTCCTCGATGATCCATTTCGTCTTTTTTAGCGAACGTGCAGTAGCAAGAGTGAAACGTCGTCCGTTGGCGGGCCTTCCCGCCAGGCGGCGACGTCATCGAGAATGGCTTTCTTCATCTCGTCGGCAGGCAGGAAAGACGCTTTGCGAACGATTTCCCGAACACCGGAAATTCCAAGCATCTCTCCGCGCGAGTTGAACACTTCGGTAATTCCGTCGGTGTAAAGCAGGACGCGGTCATCGGGCTGGAGTTCCAATTCCAGAGTGGGAGTGACATCCACAGCGTCGGGCAGGACTCCAAGAATCATGCTGCGAGACTCAAGCAGAAGGGGATTCTGCCCAGGTCGCTCGAGCATGGCGGGTGGATGGCCAGCCCCTGCAAAAACCATGTTGCGCCGACGCACATCGATGCGGGCGGCGGCCGCAGTCACGAACATTCCGGAGCCAGCAATGTCCTCAATAAGAAAACGGTTTAACTCAGCAAAAATGTCCGGGAACGGCATGCCGCTGCGAAGGTGCGCCGCAGTTTCTGTGTAGATGCGATTGGCGACGAGCGCGGAACCGATGCCATGACCGGAAACATCGCAGACGAACAAGCTTAGATGCTCGTGATCCGTCGAGTTTACGAGAGCGAAGTCACCTCCGATGGTGCGCACGGGATGATAGTAGGAGTCAACGCTCACGGAGTTCCAGGACATCGATTTGGGGGTCAGGCTCTTTTGCACGCGGGCGGCGAGACGGAGATCTTCGTCGATTTCCATTTGGCGCTGCTGGAGCTTGATATTTGCGGTGCGTAGATTTTCCTCGGCACGTACCTGCTCGGAAATGTCGGTGAAGGTAACGATCCCAAGGTGATTGCCTTCATATTGGAAGGTCCGAGAACTGATAATGACGGGTAAACGGCCGCCGCCCCTTCGAGGCAGCACAAAAGCATAGCGGTTGTGGCCGGATCGGAACGCGACGTCAATCTGCTGCTTCAGAAATTGTCTTTCTTCTGAAGAAAAGAATAGCGAAGGATCAAATTCGGCCAGTTCGTGCCGAGGAATGCCGGTCATTTCAACAAAGCGGGTGTTGGCAAAGAGAATCTGATGACGATCGGTGGCAGTGATGACGCCCTCGTTGAGCACCTCCAGCACGGACTCCATGTTGGCCAGCCAGAGAGGTCTTTCGATGCCGATTGAGTCTTTCTCAGCCATCTGCATCGCTCGCCCCGAGAATCTGAGAATGGCAAGCAGGCGCTGTCATGAGAACGCGGTTTCTGGAGAGGATATCTCCAAGGATCCTTCGGGAATGGTCATAGGTTCATCGCGCCCCAAGAAAAATGAGGAAGAAGAGTTTCCGCGGACGGAAGTGATAAGAGCGCGTTGCGCCTGGCACATGAGGTGTTGCCTCGCCCGGAAGAGTCTGGACTTGAAGGTCCCCGTCGTAACGCCGAGTAATGCGCCAGCTTGCTCGTTGGACATTTCATCGTAATAAGTCATTGTGAATGCTTGCCTGAGCACAGGACTCATTGTCCCGAGCAAAGCATCGATGAATTGAAGTGTCTCTTTCTTTGCGCAAACCATTTCCGGATCAGGTTTCGAGTCCGGAATCATTTCCATTCCGGGTGTCTCCTCGGTGGAGTCAGATTCTGGAAGAGGTTCGAAACGCCCAGGTTTTCGTTTTCGCCGGATCATCAGGGCGGCGTTCAGAACCACACGGGTGAACCAGGTAGTAAGAGCAGAGCGACCTTCGAATCCGCGCAGGTGGCAAAAAGCCGAGACGAGTGCATCTTGAACGGCGTCTTCGGCGTCTTCTTTATTCCGCAGGATGGTGAAGGCCAGTCTGACGAACCTTGGGCGTGAAGACAGGATCATCTCTTCAAATGCTGCCCACTGATGGCCATCCTTTCTAGCGGGAATGAACATGCCCGTGCGGCAGATTCCTGAGTCGCGCGACACCGGGCGCGTACTCCTATTCCACCGCTCGGAAAGCTGGGATGGACCTTTCTGAACGCCCAAGCATGGGCGCGTGGCGCGATTCGTAGATGTAGATGAATGGTTCACTCGCAATCTCCGTTTGTATCGTGGTTCCATAAAGCATCTCTATGCCCAACGAGAGGGCTTTTCCGAGAATCGCGCATCCATCTTGTTATCAATAAAAAAGAGCGACATTGGCCGCGGAAGCAAATTGGCGGGTTCACCGTGTTCGAAAACCCAGGCGGGAGTTTGACGGTACCGTCGAGTTCGTGACAACGGAACGGCTGGGAAAACTCCGTGCTTCTTTGCGTTTTTTAAATGCGCATCCACGGTCAACGAATTGACTTGGCCGCCTGGGGCAGCCCAATCGGCAGGTATGTCGCAATGGACGCAGACACTTTCGCTATGGCAACACCGCAATCAACGTTCGGCATGCTATTCCAAGATCGAGGGCAGGGAATCGCGCCTATTGGAATCGCTTGAACACGATTCGAAACGAATGGACAATTTGCTCCGGGCATCAGACCTTCCGGGGCCTGTCTCCTCTAGATGGCGGTCAGTTTTGCACAACTAAAAGTGTTTGGAAATCGTCGAGGATTTGACGTGTTTGTCTAGAAAGCGCTGCGGTAAAGGCACGAAGCCGCTGGCAGAACAAGATTCTCCCGCCTAAGTCATCCCTTCTTCGAGGTTTACAGAAGTCCGAGTGGAAACCTGCGATGGCGATTCAACTGCAGAACATAGGTGCTTGGAAGAAAAGGGAAGAGCCATGCAACGTAATGCGACGGAGTGGGCGCAAACGGTGAACGGCGGACATCCTTTTGGATTGAGATCAAGCGGCGCGGGAGGCCCGCAGAACGACAACGGAATGAAAACAAAAAACCTCAGAAAATTGACAGAGGGTGCCCCGGCAGGGCATGGGGCAAGGCAGTTTAAGCATCCCGTATGAACTCGGGGATGATCACCGCGCTAGCCGCTATCGCAGGCTCGATGGTTGGCGCGTTAGGCTCCGGGGTGGCCGCATGGATCACGCAAAGGCATCAGGGCCGGCGCGACCTGTTGGCGAAAAAGATTGAACGGCGCGAATCGCTGTACTCCGATTTCATTGCGGAGAGCGCACGTTTGCTGGTGGACGCCCTAGAGCACAATGTCAGCGATCCCCAGAGACTGATACCGGTTTATGCGCTGCTGAGCCGGATACGGCTGAGTTCGTCGCCGCGCGTTTTGGAGACAGCCGAGGGGGTAATAAACACCATTCTGGACACCTATCCGAAACCGAACCTGACACCGGAACAAATACAGTCTCGCGCAGTGAAGGGAGAAGGACCGTTGGGACAGTTCAGCGACACCTGCCACCTCGAGTTGGAGGGGCTGCAAAACCAATTGTGAGAGATCGAGAAGCGGCCCATTGGAGGGCTCTAGACGGATGATCCAAAAAATCTTATTTCCAGTCGATTTTTCTGCATCGTGCATAGTCATGGCGCCGTATGTCAAACGAGTCGCGGCGATTTTCGGCGCAGAAGTGAGTCTAGTCCACGTATGCGATCTTGAGAGTCATAACGGATTTGAGCTGTACGCGCGGCCGCCCGAAGAGATTGCGGATGAACACTGGAGTGTTGCCGAGAGCAAGCTGGAAGTTTTTCTTGATTCGGAGTTTCCGAAAGCAAAGTGTACGAGAATCCTCGCCGCTGGCGATGCTGCCAGTAAGATCGCCGAGACTGCAAAGAAAACCAACTCCGATTTGATCATTATGCCAACGCATGCGGGGCGATTTCGACAGATGCTGCTTGGCTCGACGACGGCGAAAGTACTGGATGAAACGACTTGCCCGGTTCTGACAATGCGACATGCGGCATTCATAGTGCCCCAGTCTTTGGAGCACCGAAATTGGATCTGTGCCATCGGGCTGACTGCCGATTCAGAAAGAGTACTTCGTTACACTCAAGACGCATCCAGGGCGGCCGGGGCGAAGCTTTCCTTGATTCACGTAATTCCTGCCGATAGGGTGGAGCCCGAAGCGCAACGGGCATCCGAGGAAAAGCGGAAAGCGCTGGAGCGCCTCGCCGAGCTTAAGAAAAAGGTTGGCTCTGACGCTTCCGTGTCGGTTACCGCTGGACCGCTGAGAGATACGTTGCTCGATGCTGTGCGCCAATCATCCGCGGATGTGCTTGTCATTGGAAGAGGCCGTGATTCTGGAGCCCATGGTCGAGCGCAAGATCTAGCCTATGCGCTCCTACGCGACTCACCATGTCCAGTGGTGAGTGTTTGAAGTATTTCCTGGAAAACTGGACCGGATCGACGTCGTCTCTCCGTTGACGCGAGCGGACGCTTGTGCATAGAAGATTCTCTCAGCCATTTTTCAGGTCCGCGAACTAGTCGAGTGCCAAAGTCGCTGAGAGTGGGAAGTGGTCGGAAGCAGAGACCAAACGATGAACCTGGGGCTGACTGGGGTGCATAGGTCCTGTTGTGAAAATCCAATCAATCCTGCGCCCGGGGTCAAAGAAGAGACCAGGAGTCGTTGGCAGAGGCTGATTCGCAAAGGCATCCGCAAAGTGCGCCTGACGGATCGCAATGGCGGTCCGTCCACTGGAAGCGTCTAAATTGAAGTCACCCGCGATGACAGTCGCAATTTCCGGGTCATACCGGCGGGCATCGCCCAAAGTCTCGTCGAGTTGGGAACAGCGCAGGTCATCGTCACCTTTGCTTTCCAGGTGCAGGTTGTAGGTGACTATCTTTTTCCCTGCGACGTCCACCTCGCTCACCAGCGCCAATCGTCCCCCGATTCTTTCTTGAAAGGGTTCGATTTCGGGAAGAAACCAGTGCGGCCGCCAGAAGTTCGATTGATGCTGAAATCGCAGGACGCGTGAATTTGACAGCGGCCAACGGGAGAGAGTGGTCTGGCCGTGGTAGGCGGGCGATGCGCGCGAGCCTTGGGTTAGTTCTTGAAATTCCCGCGCGAAGACATAGTTCATCTGGAGCTTCTGCGCTATTTCCCTCGCAACATTCAAGTGATGCGTGCGCCGGGCGTTGAGATCGGTTTCCTGCAAAAGGATGAGGTCAGCTCTAGCGCTGGACAGGAAGTCGATAATGCGTTGGAGTTGCAATCCCCGATTGACGTTCCAGTTTACGACCCGGATGGAACCGGGCGGCCAAAGCAGCCAGCCGGGGATAGCAAAGCTGCCTGTTTCGAGCTCCTGCAAAGAAGTCACGGTTCGCTTCACTCCGGATCAAGCAGAAGCTGCGGCACTTGGAACTTGCGAAGTCGGAGCTCCCGCGAAAGTGCGAGAGGAGTACAGCGCGATGGGCCAGACCAAATTTGCCCCTATCGCACTCAAAATAAAAGCCACGCTCATGATATTAAGTAAAGCAAAGCAGAGCAGCGCATACGGAAAAAAACATCGCCGGACCATGAATTCCATCTGCCGCCCTAAGTACAAGAAGGGATTCGAAGGCCGGCTCTCCGCGTGGGTCTGCCAGATTTTCAAAAGTTGCTCGGGACGCGCTGAGGCGAGGCGATGTCGCTCCCAACCTGTTGCCAGAAAGCTTGCTATAGCGCCGAATAAGAGCAGGCCGCCGCAGACCAAATACGCCCTTGAGCCCGAGCTCCTCCATAATCCGATGGTCATTCCGACAAAAAGAAAAAGATAAAACAGGTAGTCGCATATGGTTTCTAGCCAGCAACCAAAGGCGGATTCTAAAAGTTTCAAGCGAGCGACCTCTCCATCGCATCCGTCAAGGATACTTGCCGCCAAAGATAAGAACGCGCCCGTCAGCGTGTTCCAGTAGCCGCCGCAAGCAAAGAAGGAAGCGGATGCAATGCCGACTCCGAGTGTGAAGATGCTCACCATGTTAGGCGTGATTGGAAATTTAATCAGCTGCCGGCTGATAGGTATCGAGATTCTTCGATTTAAGCGTGCGTAGATCCCGTCCGTCGGTTTGACGAGCCAGCGATCCAGTTTTCGTTCTGCAGACCGACAGTCTTCCGCAGTGCAGACGGACTGCCACAAATCCTCCGGCACTGGAATGGAAGCGACCGATTCTACGGCTTCGAGGCGTGCGTGCAGTTCCTCCAGTGTTTGCATTTGTATCGGACATTGCTCTGCGAGGTCGCGGAGCATATTGGCGGACAGCGCATATATTCCTACAGATTGCTCGCCGCTCATTGGTGCCATCGCCAGGTTTTCGTCACTCCACTCACTGGCCTTGCGGAGCACGGAGGGATGATAGAGCTTGTTGCCGTCCACCAGGACCAAACGCTCACTGTCGGTCCGCGAGAGAATGAGGCGCAATTGTTCTGGGAAAGACGTGCCCGCGTTTGCCTCAATCCACTGAACAGATTCAGGAAGACGCTCAGTCCAGAAAAGATCGCGCTGCACACACCGTCTTGCTGCCGGATCAATGATTACCATTATTTGTGAAGGACCGGTCTTCTGCGCTGTCAAGATGGTTCGGAGCAGTATGGGCAGAGAGCCGACATGAGCAATCGCAGCTCTGATTTGACTGCAGATTGTTCCCGCATTGGTGAGAAAAATTACAAAGGCAACCCCCGAAACCGGCGGGACGCTCCCTGGAATATTTGCTTGCGCCATCGCATTGACTGCCAACGGCGTGGGCGTGCTCTCACGATTCTCGGAATTTGCGTGTCTCTTTGTCTTCGTCAGGAAGAACAGGCAAACCAGCCCAACCCCGGCCCAGAAGAAGGACCGCAATCTTCTTGTGAATCCCAAAGCCAAACCAGTGGCGCCATTAAGTGCGAACAGCTTGCCGATCAGAATATTTCCACCTTCGTACGTTCCAATATTCCCTGGGTTGAAATTGCCCATGGCGCTCACCACTTTTGTCAGCCCTTCGATGACGAGAGCACCGGAGAGGCCAATCTTTACTCTCATGAGCCAAAGGATTAGGCAGACCTCCATGACGGCCAAGCAATGACTCGCCAAGATCAAAGAAAAACTTGCCCAAAATGCTTTGGGCGAGTTGTGATGGAAATCAAAGAGGGCGTTCTCCACGGACTGGATCAGGACGCACCTTTCTTGAATCCAATTTCTTAAGGAAGGAACCCGACCGATAATGCGCGCGAAGCCTGAAGCGACCGGCAGGCGTTTGCGCAACACCAGCAGCGTCAAGAGCAGGAACAGAATCAGCGCGAGCATGAAAAGACTCGCGTAGAGACGCAGCGCATGAGAAAGCGACAGTACAGGCAGCGCCGCCAGAATGCCGGCGATGGTGATCATCGCGCCAGTCACAACATACAGCCCACGATCAAGAGTCACTGACGCGAGTCCGTTCGCTATCGGTATTGTAGGGCTCAGCTTAGCAACTCGCAGCGAATCTCCAAAAGTCTGCCCGACTATTCCCAGCTGCCCCGCTGCTTCCGCACCCAGCCGAAGCCCCATCAGGCGCGAAAAAGGAATTTTGTTCTTATCGGGACCCAGCGTAAGTTGCCAAGCCCAGGTCTTCGCCAGGTGGGAAACGCCGGCGAGGGCGAGTACCCACGCGAAACCCCATCCCAGTATCCTGAGATTTTCCAAGATCTTGCTGGGTCCAAATCGCCAGACTAAATAGGCAAACAATCCCGTGCTCAGCAAGACAGCGATGACTCGAAGCGGGAGACGTGCCTTTGGTGGGATTTTAAACATTGGCAAAAATCTCCGCGAACGGGTTTTCACTGAAATCCCGATCAAAGATACTTTCGGCGTGAGCCAAGGCATCCGGACTGTCCACGTCTTGCCAGTGCGCGTTGCCGATATCAAAAGCTCTCAGTTTCCGGTCGCGGCCGAGTTGGCGCATGCCGTCGGAAAGCGAACAATCTCCGTCTTTCTTTGCTAATTCGAGCCTCTCGAAGAGCGCCGGAGTGCACAAAAACATTCCTGTATCCAGCGAATCGAACTGAGAAAGATTCTTGCCGATATCAACAATGTGGTCCCCGTCGCGCTCGACCTTCGTTGCGTCGTCCAAGTCAAACACCCAATCTACTTTGGGATCGACAGCGAGGATGACCTCGCCGTCCGCGAGTGGCTGTTGGAGCAGAGCTTTTGCCGTTCTTGGCTCGAAGATATGGTCTGCCATGACCAGCAAAAAGGGGTTGCGAAGCTCTTCCTTGGCGGCCAGAGCAGAAACGCCATTGGCTTTATGGTATTTCGAGTTTTCAATCAAGACGATGGAAATGCCTTCAAAGGATCGCTCGGCAATCCAGCGTCGAATCAAGTCGGCGCGATAGCCCACAACAATCACAAATTTGTCAATTCCGGCTTCCTTGCCGCATGTCAGAACGTGTTCGAGAAGGGGCACGCCGTGAAGTGGCACAAGAGGTTTAGGGCTACCGCCAGACACAGCGGCGATTCGGCTGCCGTTGCCAGCGGCGAGAATCAGACAATCTCTAACGGCAGCCATATGCCCCCCCACGCTTTCGATAGCTCTCAGGGCAATGGCCGTTGAGCTCAGGGATTGTGTTCACTCGTTTCATGGTTTCGGAGCCGCCTCCTTTGCGGACAGCACAAGGTTGTCGGGAGCGCGCGACGTTTTGGGCGCATAGTCGAAATACTCGATGTTCACGTTCGTGGTGCCAAAAATCCGGGCTTCGGTGACGCTTTGCGTGGAGCGCGGAAACCAGAGAGGACCGTTCTTCTGATAGAGCTGCACGAAGTGCGTGCTCTTCGTCCAGAATGACGGGTTCTTAGCGGGCTGGCCCTCTGCGCGAGCCAGCGCGTAATCTTCGGCATCCACCCAAATGCGACCGCGGAAAAGATATTTTTCCTTCCGTCTGGGACTAACTTCTAAAACATAGGCCAGGCGCTCTCCCACGAGTTCCGTCCCGACGATTTTGAAGTCGTAGTTTTCCGGATTGAGTTTTGACTGGGCACGTGCCTCGGGACGCGACGTTTCCGTTTCCGATTCGAGCATCTTGCGCAAGACGTGCGTGTGCGCTGCTTTCCATCCTTCTTCGGACATGACCTCGAAATGCTTTGTGCCTTCACGGTCACCATTCACCTGTACGAGCATTTCAGCGTGTTTCTGGAAGTTAAGGTTTTCGAGGACGTAACGGCGCATTCCGGCATAACCCTCGATAGAGGCTTGGCGCTGGAGGTCATGAGCGCCCATTCGGGCCACGATTTCTTCCGCAGTCGGAGGCGTTCCGGGACCGTCCGCCGCAAGAAGAGTAGAAGCCGAAAGTAAAACCAGAGCCGCAGATGGAAAAAGATGTTTCATCGTCAAAACTCCAAAACAAATTTGCCGCGGTATTCACGCCATGCGGGGTTGAAGAATTCACCGAATCTGACGCTCGCAAGGACGTTCTGAACGTCGCGAGGGTCGAAGTGGTTGAAGAGATTGAAGACTCCCATGCCAACGCGCGCATGTATGCGCTTCTCGCCGAAGTGCAGCGAAACCGGGCGCGTGACTTGGAGGTCAAACGAAGAGAAGCGCGGGAAACGATCGACGTTGCGCGGGCCAACGTATTCGCGGAGCTCGTTTTCGACGGAGTAAGGAAATCCGCTGTGCAGGTCGTAGACGGGGACGAGCGTTAGTTTTAACGGCCCGGCGAACGTGCCCCAGAACAGGAATCGGTTGGGGGCATCAAAGGACAGCCGCCCACGGGCATCCGGCTGTATGACCGGCTGTGCGAGATTTCCGAAGAACTGATTGATATCGTTGAGATCGCCATACGCACGTGATCGGACATAAGAAGCGTTGAACACACTTTGGCGCACTTTGAAGCGGCCCGCAAATTGGAGTTCGCGGTAGGAATCGCTGCCACCGTTCGAAACCTCGAGCACACCTGTCGTTCCAGCGGATACCGGCGATACAACGAAATCGTTGGAGGTGTTGCGTTCTTCGTACGCGACCCGCAACGACAAGTCTGAGAAAATCCGGCGGTCGAGTTCCAGACTCCATGAGGTGCTGCGTGGGTTCCGGAGTTCGCCGTTTATTTCATTTTGGTAGAACACCGAACTGGCCGCTTCGCCGTCCTGGCCCAGTATCGTGACGGTACGGTCCGGAAGATCAGGGAAAGTGGCGACCATGAGCGGAACGCGGTCATAGAACAGGCCTACGCCACCTTTGAGCAACGTCTTTCCGTCTTTCGTCAGTGCCAGCAGGAATCCCGCGCGTGGAGCGGCATGAGTGGACTTTGTAATCGTGTCGTTGTCGAAACGGACGCCCAGGCTCAGGATCAATTGCGGGATGACCGTCCACTGGTCCCCCGCGAACCAGGCCGTCTCATTCTGATGAATGCTAAACGCCGTTGGCGAACTGAACGAAATGAGTTCTACAGGAGCGTTCGAAACACCGTCAATTTGCACGGGTAGAAGAGTTTGCCGCCCCTCATAGCCGGAGTGCTCGTAACTCACGCCAAGCGTGAACTGGTGCGATCCCGCAAATTGCCAGGGGGCAGACTTGTAATTTTCCTCCCAGCTAAGACGGTGGGTTCGGCGCGTCTGCCGATTGAAGAAACCGCCTTCCGTCGTCTCGATCATCAATTGATATGGATCGTTACTCTGTGCGGTGACGTCGGCATCAAATCGCTTGTAGCTAAACTGCGAGCTCAGTAGCCCTTCCTTGCCGATCAGAAAACGATGCTGAACGCCAATTTGATAACCGCGCTGGTGGAAATCCGGCGTCGAAGGCTGGGGCGTAAAAGTGTTAAGGCCGAGGTAGTCCAGCTTCTGAGGGTACTGCGCAATCGAAACGGTAGCTGTCTGCCTCGGACTGGCTATGAAGTCGAGTTGCGTATAGGAATCGAAACTCTCGAGCTTCGTATCCCGCTCTGAAGGCGGGAGACTGTTCACTGGCGTGCGTACATAGCGATATTCGAAGGACTGCGTAATGGCCACGCGATCTTTCAGGATTGGACCAGTGAACGTCGTCCGTGGCGTGGCAGCGCCGATGCCCATGATGGTGCCGTCGCGATCCCGCAAGCGGGGAATGATGTTCTGGATGGAGTAGTGAAACTTATCGTAGTCGCTCGTCTTCGTCGAAATCGTGGAAACTGCTCCCGTGAACCTGCCGTACTGGGGATCATAAGGATTTGAAATAACTTCCACCGAAGCCACCACGTCGATTGGAAGATTGATGGCTGGACCACCGGTCACCGGGTCGGTAACATTCGCGCTATTCACCAGCGCGCCGCTCTGCGTATTACGAGCGCCCTTGAGGTTGATGTGCCCATCAGGCCCGCGGACAACTCCGGGCACAAGCGGAAGTGAGCTTTCAAACCGCTCATTCACATTGGGGGCGTCCCTCAGGGTTTCCTCGGAAATCGTTTGAGAGGGTGCGGGGTTGTTGCTTTCCGTTGCGTCGGCTTTTACAACAACAGAAGTCGTGACTTCGAGGGGTTTCAATTCGAGAGAGAGGCGGACTTCACTGTCTTCGATGGTTACTGTTTGTACGGCCTTCAGACCCGGAGAGCTAGCTTCCACCGTGTAGGTTCCGAGAGGCACAGCGACGACAGCGTACTCGCCCTTGCCGTCCGTTTCCGTTGCGAAAACAGCCGGTCCGTAAAGCTTCACTTTCGCCTCAGGCACAAAAGATTGAGTTCCTGCGGAGTCGCGAAGGAAGACTGATCCTTTGACGATTGCTAAAGTGGCGTTGCTCTGCTTCCCCGACGCCGGAGGCACGAAGAAGCAGATTACAAACAGCAGGAAGATGATGATTACGACAGGACAGCGCAACTTCACGCCAGGATGCGAAAGTCGCATTTCTTTTGGTTTTCGTGTGGCATGTGTTAGATATGGCAAAATCGTTCCCGGCTTCCGTCGAAAATGTGTGTGTGTCGGCGCGTAATTAGGAGGTGCAAAATCTGGGCGACACATCGTGCACAGTTTCTTATGCACCCACTTCGTTCACCTTCAGCGCAACTAGAAGAAGCACTTGCAATTCCAATGACTCGATCATGCGGCCGACGCAACATCTGGCTTCTTATCAATGCAGTGGAAAATCTTAGGGAGCGGCTACGAGCGTCGAGGCGAGTGGGGGCCGCAGGTTAATGACAGGCATTCGACTCTTTGGGCGAGGAGTTGACAGCTTGCTAGATTTGCTAGCCCCAGGGTACGCAGGCTCTAGATTTTCCGGCCTGCGGAGACTGTCTCTGGCGGTTTCGCTGGTCGCCTGAGTCTCGCGGCATCCTTGGTCACCTTGCCGCAGTGCCCTTGCCGGGCAGGAGATTTCTACCTTGCATGCTCTCACCAAAGGTTATTTCTGCTTAACTATAGCTCAAACTTCAAGACACGCTCTTCCGTGAGCCGAATTTGAACAGGCTCGGCCCTTAACGAACGGAACGTGTGCGAATCATCTACTTATTTCTTCGAAGGTTTTTTTCGGTACGCGGTATTCCAGACGTTTTATCCCAATGAAGGGCTATCGGTGGATGCGATTCATGCATCACTCCCGGATCTGTCAAATTGCGCTGGACATTTTCCCAACCATCTTTGGAGAGCATTTCCTACGAAAATCCCAAACGGATGTAGTCCATCCGTCTCCAGGCTGTCTTCAATCTGCCAGAACAATGAGATGCGAGCGTGTTCCACGATCACGCAACGCGGATCAGTTTCTTATTCACGAATTCGCCGATCCCAAGATCCGAGAGTTCGCGGCCATACCCGGAGTTTTTCACTCCGCCGAACGGCAGATCCGGCGCGGTCCACGTCGATTGATTGATAAAAACCATGCCAGTTTCAATCTGGCGTGCAACTCGCTTGCCGCGCTCGATATCCTTGGTGATCACCGATCCACCAAGTCCATAGGGCGAGTCATTGGCCAGCCTGATTGCCTCTTTCTCGTCCTTTACACGGAAGATGAGTGCCACCGGAGCGAAGAATTCCTGATAGTAGGCCGGGTTCGTCGGTTTTATCTCTGTCAGAATCGTCGGCTCCAGGAAGTATCCCGGCCGGTTGACCCGTTTTCCACCCGACAACACCTTCGCTCCGCCATCAACTGCAGTCTTAATCTGCTTCTGCACAAGATCGAGTGCACCCTTCGTGCACAGCGGTCCAAGCGTCGTCTTCGGATCCATTGGATCGCCAGGAACCAGCTTTTCCAGCTCCTTCTGGAAGCGCTCCAGGAACACATCGGCGATCTTTTCGTGGAGCACGAAACGTTTTGCGGCGACGCAGCACTCGCCCGTGTTGTTCATGCGCCCCCATACGCCCCATTTGACAGCTGTATCCAGGTCCGCATCCTCCAGCACAATGAAGGCATCGCTGCCGCCAAGTTCCATCGTGCTCTTCTTGAGAGCCTGGCCAGCTTCCGAAGCAACTGCCGCACCAGCCCGCTCGCTTCCCGTCAACGCGACTCCCTTAATCCTTTTATCGGCGACCGCCGCCGCAGCTTGCTCGTTCGTGAGAAAGACGTTGGCGTAGGCGCCCACGGGAGCGCCGGCATCGAGAAAGAGCTTTTCAAACGCCAGCGCGCACTGCGGCACATTGGGCGCATGCTTCACGATCAGGGTATTGCCGACCATCAGGTTGGGGCCCGCGACACGCGCTAATTGGTAGTAGGGGAAATTCCAGGGCTCGACGCAGAAAAGCACTCCCAGCGGTTCGCTCTCAACAAACGCCTCACCCTCCTTCACTTTTAGCTTCTCGGGCGCCAGAAACCTTTCCGCGTTGTCAGCATAGTAGTCCAGGATGTCGGCGCTCAGTTCGACCTCTCCCTGTGCCTCTCGAAATAACTTTCCCATCTCCAGCGTAATGGGCTTTGCAAACTCGTCGAGCTTTTCACGCAGAATCGCGGCTGCCTTCTTGACGACCGCTTTGCGCTCTGCGAGGGATCTCAGCCTCCAGTCTTTCTCATAGGTTTCTTCGCTCTTTGCAATGATCGCTTCCAGTTGCGCGTCGGTGTGCTCTGCAAATGATTTGACCAACTCTTCGGTATTCGGATTGATAGTTTGGTATGCCACTGCTTATCTCCTTTGATTAGGTTGTGCTGGTTGAACTATTTGGGCCGTGCGCCGCACCCAGAAATCCCTCTTGCTAAACGAATAGGCTTGACCTCAACCCGTACGATTCTCGAACTCCGCAACTAAAAGCGATATGACACGCCCAAAGCGAACTGGTCTCGCGCGTGTAGCTTGACGCCGGGGAGTATGTCGTTGGCTACTTGCGCTACACCGAAGTCAACATTTAATGGCAGTTCGCCGCGCGGGATTACCCGCGCAAAGTAAGTTAACGTCGTCGGTAGCTCGGCTCCCGGTAGCCCTTGGATGCGGCGAGGCTCTTGCAAAAATTCCGAACCCAATACGATCTTGCTCTTTACTGGACCAGGAACCACGAATCCAACGGCGCCAAAGAGTCGGCCTTGCCAGTCGGGCGCGTTGCCCGCTATGCCAAGTACGGAGGCGTTTGTGGCTTTGAAGCCGAGGCTGGCGACAATCGGCAAGACTTTGAAGCGTGTGATGGTCTTGGTAGCGACCAGATAGAAGTCTTCGTTGTGCGTATCTTTGCTGTCGACGACTCCACCCACGCGGCGGACATTGGTGCGTACCACGAATCCCAACGAGATGGCGGGAAGATAGTTGTGCTTTCCAGCGTTTTCGCCCAACAGGTTGGCCTTGCCATGGAAGATGTTGAAACCACCGTTGAACAGGGGGCTAAGGGCAGGTGTCGACCCATCCGAATTCAACGCGCGAGTGTACCCGGCTTCGAATCTTCTCAGGAAACCGACGGTGCCCGAGACTTCGTAAAAGCCTCCAAGCACATCACCTCCATCGAGGTAGTGAAAACTTACAGCCGGAAGTCCGAAGCCACCCCCGGGCGAAGGACTGGTGTACGCGAACGGAGTCACGAACGCACCGGTCTGTCCCTCCCAGTTAAGGTTTTGCGCACGCACCACAGGTGCTACCAAGGCCAGAATAATTGCAAGGAGACTCCAGCCCCAGCTTGCACGTCGTGCAAATGCCGCGCGGCGAGTGAAGAATCCAAGTACCCGCCAAATCATCATGAGGAATCCTCCTGTATGCCGATGTTCTAAATAGCACTTGTCCTTCCAACCGGGAGGATCTCGGGGAGCATTCGGGCTATATCTTTTGTTTCGAGCAAGAACGCAGCGATTCGTCTTCTTCGCGCGTGCGGGTTGAGATGGATGACGCGGCAACCGATGACTAAGACGCGGCGATTTCGTCGAATCGCAGACAACGCCAAAGCCAGTCTAGGGCACGAATCGCGGCAGCTTGTACTCCGGGTTTGGCGTGAGGTATAAAAAAATCTGTCTATACACTTCGAGTTGGCTCAGCAACACAACCAATCTGACGCCTACATTTTTCGGGTTGCACGCCGCCGGCAACGATCACGGCGTTTGGAGTTCTCAGCTAGTACCTACTGCAATGAAATGACACGGATGGCCGTGGTCCAACAGATGCTGCGGAACTGAAGGAGGATTTCCATCGAGTCCGGGGCAAAGGAGCGAACGATCTGCGTATGCACCTAACACTGGGTGAGTAGCATCTAGAGAGTGTGTTGGCCCAACATGCACGAACTTTCCATTGCGCAAGACATCATCGAGCTCGCTGAAGCGAAGGCTCGTGAAAGAAACTCTCCCGCCATACAAAAGATAAAGGTCCGGTTGGGAGAGTTTACGACAGTCGCAAAAGAAGCGCTCGAATTCGCGTTCGAAGCTGCCCGCACCGGAACATTGGCTGCAGGAGCCGAATTGGAGATTGAGATCGTGCCGATGCTCACTCGCTGCGTGTCCTGTGGGTCGGTTTGTGATCCGGTGCACGAAGTATGCTTGATCTGCTCGCGATGTGGTCTGCCACTTGAAGTGGTCGCGGGTGGAGACCTCCAGCTGGAATATATCGACCTTGAATGAGCTTAAGCGCTCGCCAGCGTCCGGTCCTGCACGCCACCTGCACTCGCGCAGATGTATCTTGATCTAGCTGTATCGTCGAGCGATCTTCCATTTCTGATTTCTTCCCAGCGGCCACGAGCAAGCAGCCTTTGTGAACCGAGTTTAGTCATCCCACGGCTTGCAGCGCGCTCCTACCCATCCTGACTTGGACCTCCAAGTGTCAAGGTTTCGTCAGAAGAGTTGGGGCTTTGGCAAAGACTACTAGCAACAAGGGTTGAATCTAGGCCATCGCTAGCATGGCGGAGCTTTGTCTTCAATCACTTGCGGTGTGATCGCATCTGCGCCCTTGTTTGGCAGTGCAGTTGCCCCCTTAATTCAAGGGCTCAGACAAAGGATACCTGGGGGTGTCGTACTGCTTTCGGCAAAAGACAAGGCACAAGTCGGCTTTTTGAAGACCACCTTTTGTCAAGAATTCAGTAATCCTCCGCGCGTGTACTGAAGGGCAAAATACGTTACTCAGATAAGCTGTGAGGCCGGAATGGATCGGGTGTCGGTTCAAACAAACGCGCTGGAGGCCAATCGAAAGGCCGCCGCAGAAAATCGCCTCCTGTTTGCTAATGCAGGAACTCTCGTCATCAATTTGATGTCTGCTCCTGGCGCGGGCAAGACATCCTTGCTCGAGGCCACGATTCGCGGCATGCGCGGCCGCTATCGTCTGGGAGTGATTGAAGGGGACCTTCAGACTGATTTAGATGCTGAGCGTATTCGCGCCCTGGGCACACCCTCCTTCCAGATAACCACGGGGACTGTCTGTCATCTTGACGCGAGAATGATCGCCCGCGCATTGGCCGAATTTCCCGCACAGGATTTCGATTTGCTCTTCATCGAAAACGTTGGAAACCTGATTTGCCCTGCCTCCTATGATCTCGGGGAAAGCCTGCGCGTCGTGATCTGCAGCTTCGCGGAAGGGGCGGAGAAGCCGAAGAAGTATCCCGTCATGTTCCACAAAGCGGATGTCGTTCTCCTCAACAAGATGGACCTGGCCACAGCTTCGGGAGTGGCTCCGGGTGAATTGGAGAAAAACGTAAGGGAAGTGAGCCCCAAGGCGACGGTGTTTCCAGTCTCCTGCAAAACTGGCGAGGGACTCGACATGTGGCGCGAATGGTTGCGCCAGGCAATCATCGCTCGCGCACTCCTGCAACGAACATGAAACTCGCAACCACTGCTCCGGTTGACGTCGAGCGCCTACGCATCCAGCTACGCGGAGCCGTGCAAGGAGTTGGGTTTCGTCCTACGGTATATCGCCTCGCGGAGAAATTGCGTCTCGCAGGGTGGGTGAGGAACTCAGGCGCGGGGCTCGAGATTGAGGTCGAGGGCAACTCTGAGAAGCTCGACCAGTTCCTGGACAAGCTCAAAGCGGAGCGGCCACGAGCGGCTGTGGTAACCACTGAGGAAGTATCCCGAATAGCGCCCGCCGGATCCGCCTGGTTCGAGATCCTCCCGAGCAGCGAAAGTCTTTCCAAAACTGCCGCAGCATTGCCCGATCTGGCCACCTGCCCGGAATGCCTCCGTGAATTGTTTGATTCGGCTGATCCGCGTTTCGGATATCCATTCACGAACTGCACACTCTGCGGTCCCCGCTACACGATCCTCATCGATATTCCGTATGACCGCCCAAACACGACGATGCGAAGTTTCACCCTATGCCCTGCCTGCCAGCGGGAATACGAATCTCCGCACGATCGCCGTTTTCACGCCCAGCCGAATGCTTGCCCCACCTGTGGCCCGCGACTGAGCTCGATACCAACGCAGACGGAGGGTGCCAGTGCGCTGTCTTCTGCTGCCGAAGCACTGGCGCGAGGGGAAATCCTCGCCCTTAAAGGTGTTGGCGGATTCCAACTATTGGTGGACGCTCGTAATCCCGAAGCTGTAGGGCGTTTGCGCGCACGCAAGCACCGAGAAGAGAAGCCGTTTGCTATTCTCATGCCTTCGCTTGCATGTGTTCGGCAATACTGCGTGGTGAGCGCATCAGAAGAGGAGTTGCTGCTATCTCGCGCGGCACCAATCGTTTTGCTCCAACGTCGTGAGGGGCTTGACCTGACGCCTGAGGTAGCGAAATCTTCGCCCTACTTGGGCGTGATGCTTCCGTATTCGCCCCTGCATCATCTCCTGATGGCGCAGTATCCATTCCCCGTAGTGGCCACGAGCGGAAATCGTGCTGATGAGCCGATCGCAGTTGATAACGACGAAGCCTGTGAGCGCCTGAAGGACATCGCCGATGTTTTCGTTCTGCACAACCGGCCGATCAAGCGCCCCTGCGACGATTCTGTCGCGCGCATCTCCGCCGGCGGTCCGCAGATTCTGCGCCGCGCACGGGGCTACACTCCACTTCCCGTCGTCGTGCCGCGTGAACTCCCGCCAGTGTTGGCGGTCGGCGGACACTTAAAAAACACGGTCGCCATCGCCTTGGGTCGGCAGGTTTTCTTGAGTCAGCACATCGGCGATCTTGATGCGCTTGAGTCGCGTCAGGCATTCGAACGCGCGATCGATGACCTTTGCCGTCTGCATCGCTTCGTTCCAAAGGCGGTCGCTTGCGATCTTCATCCAGACTACGCGTCCACACAGTGGGCGCTGGCTTCAGGTCTGCCGGTAGTCCAGGTACAGCATCACCATGCGCACGTTGCCGCCTGCGCTGCCGAGAATGGAATTGACACCAATTATCTCGGTGTAGCGTGGGACGGCACGGGCTTGGGGTTGGACGGGACTGTCTGGGGCGGCGAATTTTTCCTGGCGAGCCGGGACAGATTCGAGCGCATCGCGCATCTTCGGCAGTTCCGGCTTCCGGGTGGGGAAGCAGCAATTCGAGATTGTTCACGCTCTGTTGCCGGGCTTCTTTGGGAAAAGTACGGCGCTGGCAAGGCGGGCCAGACCGTCGACACGAACACTCTCGCTTTGTTAGTTAGCAGAATCAATGATCCTTTCTCATCTAGCGTTGGTAGATTGTTTGACGCTGTGGCCTGTCTGACCGGTGTTGCCGAGCGGAATTGCTTCGAGGGACAAGCAGCCATGTGCTTGGAAAGTGCTATCGGACACATCCGCACCACGGAAAGCTACGCGATTGAAAATCAAAATGGTATCGGTGATTGGGCTCTGATGATCGACGAGCTGCTTTCGGATAAGCAAGCGGGTCTTGATGTAGGCCGGATCTCAGCGAAGTTCCATAACGGACTTGCTAATTGGATCGTAGCGGTGGCGCAGGCGGCAGACGTTCCGGATGTAGTTCTAAGTGGAGGTGTTTTCCAGAACGCTTATCTGACCGAGCGGACCAGCACGCTGCTCCAAGAGCGCGGTTTCCGCGTTCTCACGCACCATCACGTACCGCCGAACGACGGCGGGATTTCGCTCGGTCAGGCCGTTCTCGCCGGACAATTGGAAAGTTGAGGTAGTGACATGTGTTTGGCCGTGCCTGGAAAGATCCTGACCATTTTTGAGGAGCGGAACCTTGGATTGCGCCGCGGCAAGGTGGATTTTTGCGGTATTCGCAAGGAAGTCTGCCTGGACTACACACCTGACGCTCGCGTCGGAGATTACGTTCTAGTTCACGTTGGCTTCGCACTTACTGTGGTAGATGAGCAGGAGGCGCAGCGAGTCTTCGAGGCGCTGAGGGAACTTGATCAGCTCGAAGAACTGAAAGTGATTGCGACATGAGATTTCTCGACGAATATCGCGACCGCGGTGCCGTTCAACAGATGGCGCAAGCGATTCGCCGCACCGCGACTCGGCCCTGGACGCTCATGGAAGTTTGCGGCGGTCAGACTTACACGATAGTGAAGACAGGACTTCAGGGACTGCTACCCGAAGGCATCACTCTCGTCCACGGGCCCGGATGTCCGGTATGCGTTACTCCTCTTGAGATGATTGATCGCGCTGTTGCTATTGCGCAGCGGCCGGAAGTGATTCTTTGTTCGTTTGGCGACATGTTGCGCGTTCCCGGATCGACGCAGAGCCTGTTCGATGCCAAATCCTTGGGCGCTGACGTCCGCATTGTGTACTCGCCGCTCGATTCTTTACGTCTCGCGCGTTCGAACCCCAAGTGCGAAGTTGTCTTTTTTGCGGTTGGGTTTGAGACGACCGCCCCGGCCAATGCCATGGCCGTATGGGAAGCGGAGCGCGAAAATATACCCAATTTCTCGATGCTCGTTTCGCATGTCCTCGTGCCGCCAGCCATGGAGGCGATTCTCAGTTCCCCGGATTGCCGCGTACAAGCCTTTCTGGCGGCAGGTCACGTCTGCATGGTGATGGGCTTCGAAGAATACGTCCCCATCAGCCAGAAATACAGGGTGCCTATCGTGGTCACCGGATTCGAGCCTCTGGACCTTCTTGAGGGTGTGCAGATGGCCGTTGCACAACTCGAGAGCGGGCGCGCCGAAGTCGAAAATCAGTATTCGCGCGCGGTGCGCCGAGTAGGCAACCGCCCCGCCCAACAGAGAATCTCCGAGGTTTTCGAAGTCACCCCGCGCGCCTGGCGAGGAATCGGCGAGATTCCCGCGAGCGGTCTGCGGCTACGCGAGGCTTACCGTCACTTCGATGCAGAATCACGCTTCGACGTCAAAATGGGCCGAGTCGAGGAATCAAAGGAATGCATCGCGGGACTTGTGTTGCAGGGCCAGCGCAAACCCTTCGAATGTCCTGCATTTGGGACTCGATGCACCCCGGACTCTCCTCTCGGGGCGCCCATGGTTTCCTCGGAAGGCGCGTGCGCGGCGTACTTTCACTTTGGAAGGCGGAACAAAGATGGCAATTCTATCGTGTCCGTTGCCTCGGCCAGCCACTGACCGGATTTTGTTGGCACACGGCGGCGGCGGCCGGCTCACAAATCAGCTCATAGAAAATGTGTTTCTGTCCGCTTTCTCGAACTCCGCGCTGCAGTCGCGGCACGACGGCGCCGTGATTTCTGTGAACAGCGGTGGCCTGGCAATGACCACCGACACTTACGTAGTTCAGCCGCTGATTTTCCCTGGGGGCACGATTGGCGATCTCGCAGTCAACGGCACAGTCAACGATCTTGCCATGTGTGGGGCGAAACCACTTGCACTGAGCGCAGGATTCGTTCTTGAGGAAGGGCTATCGATGGCGACGTTGCGCGCCATCGTCGCTTCGATGGCCGAGGCGGCACGACTCGCAGACGTGCCGATTGTGACCGGAGATACGAAAGTCGTAGATAAGGGGAAAGGAGACGGGCTGTTCGTCAACACGGCTGGCATCGGAGTCGTTGTCGCCCCAAAGGCGGTGAGCCCGGAGGCTGTTCGTCCCGGTGATGCAGTGCTGGTCAGTGGAGACCTCGGCGCGCACGGAATCGCCATCCTTTCGGTTCGCGGCGGCCTCGAATTCGAAGGCGCCGTGAGCAGCGACACTGCTCCACTATGGCCGGCTGTCGAGGCTCTGTTTGAGGCCGGGATCGAAGTGCACTGTCTGCGGGATCTCACGCGCGGTGGACTCTCCTCTGCTCTCAACGAGATAGCCGCCGTCGCCCAGCTTCGTATCACCGTTGATGAAGTACTGATTCCCGTTTCTGATATCGTGCGTGGCGCCTGTGAATTGTTGGGTCTCGATCCCTTATATGTCGCCAATGAAGGCCGCTTCGTTGCGTTTGTTCCCGAGCACGATGCAAGCAGAGCCCTCGAAATCTTGCGTTCACAAGACGTTTCAGCCGGCGCCGTCCGCGCCGGAACGGTATACGAGGATTCTTCCGGGATTGTCACTCTCCGCAGCCGGGTCGGAGGTAATCGTGTACTCGATATGTTGTCGGGCGAACAGCTCCCAAGAATTTGTTGAGGTATCCCGTGTCCCTGATTGCATGTTCGATTTGCCGGATACCGTGTAGAAACCGCCGAGTCACGAGCTTAAATCAAGTGACAGGATGAATTTGCGGATTCAATGTGCCGTAGCTGAGGAGTCGCTGTGGTGAAGAAAATTCTAGTCGTCGATGATGTCCAAGGAAACCGTGAACTCATTCGCGAAGCCTTGGCCTCCCCGGAGTATGATTTCAGGGAAGCAGAAAACGCGCGCGAAGTACTTCGGATCATGCGCGAACAGCCGGCTGATCTCGTCATTACGGACGTGAGGATGCCGGGGATTTCCGGCGTCGACCTCCTGAAAGAATTGCGCAGCCAATATCCCGATACGATTGTGATTCTAGTCACCGCCTTTGGCACAGTGGAGAGTGCGGTGGAAGCAATGAAGGCCGGGGCGCGGGACTACATCACAAGGCCCCTCGACCTTCACGAACTGAGGCTGGTTGTCCAACGTTCGCTTGAACACTTGGACCTTCGCAATGAAGTCCGGATTCTCCGCGGCACCTTGGACAAGAAATGTGGATTCGAATGCATGCTCGGCCGCTCCCACACATTCCTCCAAATCCTGGACCAGGCTGCAAGGGTCGCCCCTACCAACGCGACAGTATTGATCCAAGGAGAAACGGGGACTGGGAAAGAGCTTCTGGCCCGCGGCATCCACGCCAATAGCAGCCGAAGCGCGAAGCCGTTTGTCACTCTCAATTGCGGTGCAATTCCGAAGGATCTTCTGGAGTCCGAGCTGTTTGGCCACATGAAAGGTTCCTTCACGGGCGCTCTGATGGACCGGAAGGGCAAAGCGGAAGCTGCTCATGGCGGGACGTTATTCTTAGACGAGATCGGCGAGATGCCTGTGGAATTGCAAGTGAAGGTGTTGCGTCTAATCCAACACGGTGAAATCGAAAAAGTAGGAGCGGCGACCGCCGCTCGCGTTGACATCAGAATTGTCGCCGCGACTCATCGCAGCCTGCCCGTTATGGTCGAAAATGGTACGTTCCGCGAAGACCTCTACTATCGCCTGAACGTAGTTCCACTGCGCCTGCCAAGTCTGCGGCAACGCCCAGAAGATATCCCCGAGCTGGTCCAGTTCTTTTTCGAACGCAGCCGCACGAAACACGGCCGTAACAATCTCAATCTCCCCGAACGGCTTCTCGGTCGCTTCGCAGCCTATCGATGGCCGGGCAATATCCGCGAACTTGAGAATGCGGTCGAGCGACTTGTCGTTCTCACACGCGGTGACGAAATTGAGTCAGCGGATTTGCCCGCATTCCTCCAGGCCGAACCCGCCCCCCTCGAAGTCATTAGTTTGGACTTGCCACCAAAAGGGATCAGCCTGGGCGGCATCGAAAAAGAGGTCCTCCTTCGAGCGCTTCAAAAGTGTAATTGGAACCAGTCTCAGGCCGCGCGATTTCTTGCCCTGAGCCGTAAGACACTCATCTACCGCATGCGCAAATACAATCTCGTCGGCCGCAAGCCGCTCTGCGTCACTCCCGATAGGTCCACTGCGGCAGAAATATCCTGGGCGGCGGATCGCCGCGCTCATCCTGACAGCACGATAGAAAGAGCATCATGACCACAGATGGTTTTCCGTTAGCCACCGCTGCGCACAGTCCTATCGCGGATAACCGCTACCGCCGGCTCCTCGAGGCTGCCCCAGACGGCATCGTCGAGGTCGACGGATCCGGACGAATTGTTTTAGTGAACTCCCAAGCCGAAAGACTCTTTGGCTACCGGCGCGAAGAACTTCTCGGAAAGTCTGTAGAAATACTCATGCCCGAACGGTTCCGCGAGCGTCATCCTGCCCACCGCGCCGGCTATTGCGCCCATTCCGTCATCCGGCCCATGGGTTCGGGACTGGACTTGCGCGCCTTGCGCGCCGATGGCACTGAATTTGCCGTAGATATCAACCTGAGCCCCTTCATGGGGGAATCAGGTCCAGGCGTCATTTGCGTAATTCGCGACGTGACCGATCGCAAGGCCGTGGAAGAACAGATCAAGATGCTGAATCAGAGCCTCGAACAACGCACAAAGGATCTCGCGGTAACAAATACCGAACTGGAGATCCGAAATCGCGAGGTGGAGAAAGCCAACCGCCTCAAGAGCAACTTCCTCGCAACCATGAGCCACGAACTGCGCACTCCCCTCAACTCCATCATCGGCTTTTCAGATCTGCTCGACGAACAGACCGCCGGTCCGCTGACGCAAAAGCAGGCTCGCTTTGTCGCCCATATCAAACAAAGTTCCCGCCATCTTCTCGCCCTAATCGACGACATTCTCGATCTTTCAAAAATTGAGGCAGGACGCCTCGAGCTGAAATACGAACACTTTCCGATGAGCATCGCAACCGCCGAGGTGTTGTCCACCGTGCGGCCCTTGGCTGCCGCAAAAAGAATTGAATTGGATGTTGATCTTAGCGAAGACATTACCCTGTTCGCTGACCGTGTGCGCCTGAAGCAGGTTCTCTATAATCTACTCACCAACGCCATCAAGTTTACCCCGTCGGGTGGCCGTGTGCGTATGGTCGCCAAATCCAAGGAATCACTTGTTTGTGTCTCTGTCGTGGATACAGGCATCGGCATTCCTAAAGCCGAACAAGAATCGATTTTTGAAGCCTTTCATCAGCTTCCCGCAACCACCGAAGGTGTGCGTGAAGGCACAGGCCTCGGATTGTCGATCACCAAGCTTCTTGTCGAACAGCATGGTGGCAAGATTTGGGTGGAAAGTGAGCCGGGGAAGGGAAGTCGTTTCGACTTTACTATTCCCATGTTGCTTGGTTCCTGATGAAAATCAAAAGGCTTCGCGCGCGCAGGGTTCGATGACGATTCTCCTGGTAGACGATAATCCTCCTAGTCGCGAATTAATGCGCGAAATATTGGAAGCCTCCGGCCACGCCATCGCGGAAGCCGCCAACGGCCGCGATGCTCTTGAACTCATTTATCAAAATCCCCCCGAGTTGGTCTTTCTCGACTTGCAAATGCCTATTCTGGACGGCTTTAGTGTCATCCGCAAATTGCGAAACGACGCTCGTTTCCGTAGTTTGCCTGTGGTTGCGGTCACAGCCAGCGCTATGTTGGGTGATCGTGAGCGGGCAATTGCCGCTGGTTTTGATTCCTACATCGCTAAGCCGATAAGTTTGGCCGAGGTCCGCAAGCAAGTGGACCAACTTTCCTCACGCTGCCCTAGCCACCCGAAATAGAGTTCAGCTGAGCCATTTGGGGCAGCCATGTGGCGCGCTGCCTCATTTGCGGCAGAGCTCGGACGCGCTCCTCAACGGAGGGCCCTCACCGAATCTGGAACTTAATTCCCCTTCCCCTGTATTTGCTTCGACTTGCGGAATCTCTCGTTGTGTTCCTCCAGGTTGGCACACGGAGTGCACCACAGTGCTGCCGCCGCTCGGAGATTCCAAAATGCGCGGCGGCGAAGGATGCGTTGTGCCTGGCCTCCCTTCAGCTCTTCAGAACTTAAGAAAGGAAGCCAGAGCGCCTACATACGCGCTACTTCTTTCTAGAAAGTCCGGGTGCTCTCATGTCTAGCCTGCTCCTTCCTTCGTCAACCGTCCTCGAGACCATCGATGAGCGCCTTTTGCGCTGCGGGGTAAACCGCCGAAAGTTCCTGCAATTCTGTTCCACCCTGATGGTTGCTGCTCCCTTTGGCCTTCCCATCACCGACAAGAAAACCCCCGAAGAAGTCGCTCACACTCTTGGGAAGGCCATACGTCCACCTGTCATCTGGCTGCATTTTCAGGACTGTACCGGCTGCACGGAAACCCTTCTCCGCACTTCTCATCCGGACCTCGGCGATTTGATTTTGAATATCATCTCGCTCGAATATCACGAGACCCTGATGGCTGGTTCTGGTCGCCAGGCAGAAGAGGCGCTGCAGCAAGCTGTAGCCAACTACTCGGGCAAGTACGTCTGCGTTGTCGAAGGGTCAATTCCCACCCGCGACAAAGGCATTTATATGAAGCTCGCGGGACGGCCTGCGCTTCAAGTCCTCGATGATGTCGGTGGAAAAGCCGCGGCCATCATTGCCATCGGCTCTTGCGCTTCCTGGGGCGGCATCCCCTCAGCCGATCCGGATCCCACTGGCGCGGTTGGCGTCGCCGATCTTCTTCCCAACAAGACAATCATTAACATCCCTGGCTGCCCGCCCAATCCCTACACTCTGCTCGGCGTAGTCTTACAATTTGCCGAATCCGGCACTCTCCCTGAACTCGATGCCGAGCGTCGTCCGAAGTTCGCGTTTGACCGCAACATTCACGATCAGTGCCCCCGCCGAGCCCACTTCGATGCAGGCCATTTCGTAAAACAATTCGGCGACGAAGGCCACCGCGAAGGTTGGTGTCTTTACGAAATGGGATGCAAGGGCCCCGACACTCATGCAGGCTGCTCGACACGCCACTTCAATGAAATTCCCGACGTGTGGCCCATTGGCATCGGTGCGCCCTGCATCGGCTGCACGGAAAAGAGCATTGCGTTCCGTATTCCCATGTTCCAAGTCGTGCCCATTCACACCATCGCAAATCCCCCCTCAACGTACGCACCCATCAACGCGCCTCAAGGAATCATCAGCCCGTTGGCCACTGGTCTCGCTGGATTGGCCGCCGGCGCTCTTCTCGGAGCGGGTTACGTCGCTTCGCGCAAGTTTTCCACAAAACGCGGCGATGAGAGCGTTCCAGGCTCCGAGCCTCCCCCTCCTCCCGCATCTCCGCCAGGCAGTTCGGGACCCGAACCGAGGACCTAGCCATGACCGAAGGCATCAATCGCCGCCAAGCTCTCTTGGGAATCCTCGGCCTCGGAGGTACCGTCGCAGGAACAATGGTTGCCCCTGCGTCCGCTGAGGAGCATCCCGCGCACCCCGTGGCCCCGCCAGACGCTGTTTCCATGCTCTACGACAACACCATCTGCACCGGCTGCAAAGCCTGCATGGTGGCCTGTAACGATGCCAACGGCTTGCCTTCAGACACCGCACTCTCCGGAGGCCTTTGGGACATGCCGACCGACCTCAATTCAAAGACCAAGAACATCATCAAGCTTTACGAGGAGCCGGATGGCGAAGGCTTCGCTTTCGTCAAAAGACAGTGCATGCACTGCCTGGACCCCGCTTGCGTCACTGGTTGCCCCTTTGGTGCCCTGAAGAAGAATGAATGGGGCGCCGTCACTTGGGAAAGTTCGCGCTGCATAGGTTGCCGCTACTGCGAGGTGGCTTGTCCGTTCGACGTGCCAAAGTTCCAGTGGGACCACTGGAATCCCAAAATCGTAAAGTGCGAGTTCTGCTTCGACCAGCGCCTGAAGGAGAACCAGCAGCCTGCTTGCACCGGCGTATGCCCCACAGGAGCCGTCATCTTCGGCAAGCGTGTGGATCTCCTGGCCAAGGCGAAAGAGCGCATCGCGGCCTCCCCCGAGAAGTATTTCGAGAAGCGGGTGTACGGAGAGCATGAGGCGGGCGGAACTCAGGTGCTTTATCTCTCCAGCGTCGCCTTCGAGAAAATTGGTCTTCCCAAGCTCGGCTCAACTTCGCTGGGTCACTACGCCACCAAGGTCACATCAGTGATTTACAAGTGGCTCTCAGGGCCCATTGTCGTGGCGGGCATTCTGGGCGCCATCATCAAGCGAAATTGGGACCGCCATGAGGCCGAGAGACCTGAGCGTGAGAAAGAAACTGGCCTTCGAGAACAGCTATGACTGCCCTGAATAACGTGATCAAGTTATTTTCATCGCTCAATCATCATCATGCGAGCACGAGTACCGGCGACGAACGAGGCTCGACCTTTGTCAACCACTGGCAGCGTGGCGTGCCCGTGTATCGCGAGCCGGTGGTCACACCTCCGCTAATATTTTTTGCGGCCCTCGCCGCAGTAGGCTTGACCCTCGCTCTGGTGCGATTTGTCTCCCCCCTTGGTCCATTCGCTGGGATGAACGATGCGTATGCTTGGGGGATCTGGAAGACATTCAATGTTCTGACTCTGACCGCCTTGGGCTCCGGCCCGCTCGCCGTGGGCATCGCCGCCTGGGTCTTCAACCGCGAAAAGCTGCACACCGTCATGCGGACGGCCCTCGTTAGCGGGTTCCTCTTCTATGCGACCGGCCTCGTCGCTCTCGGCTTCGATGTAGGGCGTGCCTGGAATTTTTGGAATATTTTGCTCCCGTGGCGCTGGAACGCCCATTCGGCGATGCTCGAGATTTCTTTTTGCATGCCTGTCTACGCTGGAGTATTCCTGGCCTTCGAAAATCTTCCGTTGGTTCTCGAACGCTTCTATTACACCGGTACCGAAGCGACCAAGGCGATTCTTCGCAAATGGGCCCCCCGTCTGCGTCGGGTCTATCCTTTTATGATCACTGGGGCCTATTTATTCCCCCTTATGCACCAGTCCTCTTTGGGAGGACTACTGCTGCTGGCTGGCGACAAGATCCACCCTCTCTGGCAGACTCCCTTCCTGCCGCTCCTCTACTTATTGGCGGCGATTTTCTGCGGCCTCGGGTTCGTGACGCTCCTTCTCCTTATAACCTGTCTCCACTTCTCCCGGCCCCTCGACGTAGGCGTGCTGGGGGAGTTGGGCAACTTGCTGTCGGGCGCATGTTTCCTTTTTCTCGCCGTCCGCTTCGGCGACCTCATTTGGCGAGGACTGCTCCGTACTGCCTTCGCATTCGACAAATGGAGCCTCCTCTTCCTCCTCGAGACTGCGTTCATCCTCGTCCCCGCGGTCGCGCTCCGCCGCAAAGTAATCCGCGAGACGCCACGAAGCCTGTTAAACGTGGCCACTCTCGCCTGCCTGGGAGGTCTCTTGTACCGTTTCATCCCTACCACCATCGCCTTTGCCCCGGCGCACAAGGCCATCTACTTCCCGAGCCTGCCTGAGCTGCTCATGACCATCGGCTACATCTCGCTCGGGATCATGGCATTCGCTCTTGCGGTGAAATATTTCGCGGTGCTGCCAGGGGACATCGAGGATTGGAATCACATGTTCAGAGTCATGCGACTGCGCCGCGCAGCCGCTAATGCAAAAGGAGAAACACCATGGCCCGCGTCTCCATCGACCCCGTAACCCGCATCGAAGGCCACTTGCGCATTGACGTCGAAGTGGATGCCGGTGCTGTTCAGAAAGCGTGGGCTTGCTGCACCATGTGGCGCGGCATTGAGACCATTCTCAAAGGTCGCGATCCCCGCGAAGGCTGGGTTTTCGCGCAACGCTTCTGCGGTGTGTGCACCACGGTCCATGCGATGGCCTCCGTTCGGGCCGTTGAAGACGCCTTGCAACTTGAAATTCCTGCGAATGCCCAGTACATCCGAAACCTTATTCTGATTGCTCACGCCTTGCACGATCACATCGTGCATTTCTACCATTTGTCGGCATTGGATTGGGTTGACATCACCACCATTCCCAAGGCTGACCCGGCTCGTGCAGCCTCGCTCGCCGACGGCTTAAGCACTTGGCCCGGAAATTCGCATCATGAACTGGATGCGGTCCAGAACAAGGTCAAGGGTCTGGTCGCCAGCGGCCAACTCGGCATTTTCTCCCATGGCTATTGGGGCCATCCGGCGATGCGTCTCAGTCCGGAAATGAACCTTATTCTCTTTGCTCACTATCTCCAGGCCCTTGATTTCCAGCGCAAATCGAACCAGGTCGTCGGCATTTTGGGCGGTAAAACGCCGCACATTCAAAATCTAGCTGTGGGCGGCGTGATGAACGCCATCAATCTCAACAGCCTCGCGACCATGAACATGGATCGTCTTGAGATGCTGAAATCCTTGCTTCAGGATCTGATCCCATTTGTTCAGCAGGCCTATTTCGTTGACGCATGTCTTCTCGCCGGCTCTTATCCAGAGTGGTTTGATTACGGCCGCGGAGTCTCGAATTATCTTGCCGTTCCTGATTTGCCGCTCGACGCACGAGCCACGCAGTTTGACCTCCCGGGAGGCGTCATCACCAACGGGGATTTGCGTTCCATTCGGCCGGTTGTCGATTGGCACGATCAAGCCATACGTGGCGCGGTTGCGGAAGATGTAACGCATGCCTGGTATCAGGGAAAAGGCCCTCAGAAGCCTTGGCAGGGCAAGACCGATCCCGACTACACCGACTTCCAGGACGAAGGAAAGTATTCCTGGGTAAAAGCGCCACGGTACGATGGCAAACCGATGCAGGTCGGCCCTCTTTCAAACATTCTCGTGGGTTATGCTTCGGGCCATCCGCTTACGCGGAAATGGACTGACGCTGCGCTCGACAGAATTTCTTCTCTGCATGGCTCGCGAGTCTCAGTTGATCGTCTGCAATCCACACTGGGGCGATACGTCGCTCGCGCAATTCGCTCCGCGATGCTCTCCGACGTCGCCATCAAGCACTGCCAAATGCTGACCGATAACATCCTTCGCGGCGATGCTGCCACCTACAACCCGCCTGCGTTCCCACAGCACGAAATTCAGGGTGTGGGAATGCACGAGGCACCGCGCGGAACCCTCTCCCATTGGGTGGTCATCGATAAGGGCGTTTTCTCCAACTATCAGGCCGTGGTTCCAACCACCTGGAATGCAAGTCCCCGTGATGAAAAGGGAGTTCCCGGGCCCTACGAAACATCACTGCTTGGAAACCCCGTAGCCGACCCTTCGAAACCTCTCGAGGTTCTGCGCACCGTCCACTCTTACGATCCCTGCATGGCCTGCGCCTGTCACACGCTCGATGCAACCGGACGCGAAATCGCTCAGGTGAAAGTCCTGTGAATCCTCGCCACAGCGCGGCGCTCGGACGGATCTGTGTCATCGGTCTTGGTAACGTCTTGCTCGGCGACGATGGTTTTGGTCCGCTCGTTGTTGAGCGGTTCCGCTGTGAATACAACTACGACGCCTCCGTCGAAGTTCTGGACCTCGGGACTCCCGGATTGGATTTAGCGCCTTACCTGCACGGCAAGGATTTCGTCCTGATTGCCGATGCAGTCCATTCGAATAACAAACCAGGCACCCTGAGTCTCTATGGAGAAACCGCCCTCCTGGATCGCCAAGCCGTCCTCCATCTCACCGCCCACGATCCCGGAGTTGGACAATGCCTCGCGCAGCTAAAGTTGGCTGGCCACGCTCCATCTGAGGTTTTCATCCTCGGCGTGGTCCCCGAGTGTTTGGCCCTGGGTAGCGGGATCAGCGCCTCCGTACTCGCAGCCGTACCTTCTGCGGTCGAACTAATCGCGACATTGCTTCGTGAGCACGGCGTTGGGTGTAGGCGGAGCATTTTGCAAGAGCAACCTACTCTCTGGTGGAGATCGCGCTTTCCGGTGGAACCAGCAGGCGCGAACTCATGATCGGAGCAGCGGATCGACCAGCAACAGTTTGAGACCAACAACCATTTCCTTTTCGCACGCGAGGGCAGTGCAGGAGTAAAAACATGGGCACACTTTCAAACGCTGTTACACAGGTTGACGGATATTCGGAAATCGGACCTTTAAACACGACTGTCTACCCTACCCACGACTCTGCTGTGGATTCGTTTCCGGGGGAGCCCGGGTGTGCGCAACCTTCTTTGCTGGACACCCTCGTAGGACGTTGCGGCGTCCTGCAAGCGATTCTCACCCAGGTGCGAGCTGTTGCACGCACGAACGCCACTGTCTTAATCACCGGAGAGACTGGGACGGGCAAAGAGGTTATTGCAAAAGCGATTCACGAGCTCAGTGGGCGCCAGGGGGAAAATCTAGTCAGAGTGAACTGCGCGGCGGTGCCTGCCGGCCTTCTCGAGTGCGAGCTCTTCGGGCATGCGCGCGGAGCGTTCACGGACGCATTTACTACAAGGGTGGGGCGTTTTGCGCTGGCGGATCGAGGCACGCTGCTTCTCGATGAGATTGGAGATATGCCCCTGGAATTGCAGCCGAAATTGCTGCGGGTTTTGCAGGACCAGGAGTTCGAGCCCGTGGGAAGCACGTCTTCCACGCGGGTGGACGTTCGTGTAATAGCCGCGACCAATCGCAACCTCGTGCAAATGGTGTGCGACCGCGGATTCCGCGAGGATTTGTACTACCGGCTGAGTATCTTTCCGATTGCCCTGCCGCCTCTACGCGAGCGGAGAGGGGACATTCCGGAGCTGGTGCGCTACTTCGTCAAGCAGTACGGGCAGTCGATGGGCAAGACCATCGACACCATCCCGCTGGGCACGATGCGCGCACTGGTGCGGCATCCGTGGCCGGGGAACGTACGGGAGTTGCAGAACTATGTGGCGCGGGGCGTCATTCTATCCAAGGACGGAGTGTTTGACGCGACGCCACCAGAGGAATGTAACCCGGCAAAGGTTTTGAAGGCCAACGCGACGCTGGAGGACAAGATCCGCCAAGAGATTCTGACGGCGTGCCAGCGGTCGCATTGGAGGCTGGGAGGGCCGGGGGGAGCGGCGGAGAGGTTGGGAGTGAAACGGACGACTTTGTATTACAAGATGAAGAGGCTGGGGATCGCGCCGCCGGCGGCGGATAGAGAGGAGTGAGGAGCAAGGACGTCATGGAGATACAGGACGTAGAGGATTAAGATGTGCGGCCGCTTGGCCGCCAGGCGATATAAAAGAGTAACGATTGGCAGTTTCTGGTTAACAATAACTACCCCCTTCCCCTAGATTTTCCGTAAGCGTTGCAATCACAGGAGTTAGGTGTTTCTCTAAGTTCTTTAGATGCAACATTTATGGACCATTTCGTAAGTGTTGATTCTAAATAAGTTGCTGGATGGCTGTGATTGCAGGAAAGTAAACGGATTGGATCAGATGAGTTTGAGGGGGTTCGCAAGAGTGGTTGGTTGGCGGCCATGGTGCCTCGAGTTCATGAAAATCTCGCCGACGACATGAAGGCATTATACCATATTGATACTATTTGTCAATGATTATTCTAAGTGGTTTGGATTGTGCGGAATAGTGCGTTTGACAACCTGATTTGGCCCACCTTTGATACTTTCATTTGGCCCACCCTAAGGCCGTGATTTTCCTCTTCTTCCGGGGGTTCCGTTCCGTGGCCCCGGAGGGAGCGGAGTCCTGCGGTCCGGTTTTCAGGACCGCGTTTAGGACGGAGCGGACGCCGGGGCCACGGACTCGCGTGGCGCAGCGCCTGATCCTGCTCTCTCACGAAGCTTTCTTCTTCTGCCTTCCTTCCACCGTGCGCCGGAAGCGATACGACTCCGTGCCGGTTTCGATGATGTGTGCGCGGTCGGTGACGCGATCCAGGAGCGCCTTACACAGCCGCGGATTCGGAAACACTTGCGTCCACTCCGAAAACGGCAGGTTGGTGGTCACGATCAGCGTGGCCCTTTCAGCCCGCTCGGCGATTACTTGAAACAAAAACTCCGCGCCGATCTCCGCCAGCGGTACGTAACCCACTTCGTCGAGCGCGATCACGTCATAGCGCATCCAGCGCGCCAGCACGCGCCGCACTCCGTGGTGCTGGCCGGCTTCCACCAACTCGTTCACCAGGTTCGCCGCCGTCGTAAAGCGCACTCTCCGTTTCTGGCGGCATGCTGCCACACACAGCCCCGACGCCAGATGCGTCTTGCCCGTGCCACATTCGCCGATCAGCACCACCGGCTCGGCTCGCGTGATGTAGCCGCCTTCGGCCAGCTCGCGAATCTTTGCCGCCGGTATCTGCGGTGCTCGCGCGAACTCGAACTCCTCCAGCGTCTTCATCCGCGGCAGTTTGGCTTCGTGCAGCCGATGTGCGATGGCATGCCGGTCGCGCTCTTCGCTCTCCATCGCCAGCAGCGCTTCCAAATAACCGATGTGGCTGCGATTTTCTTTCACCGCTTGTTCCGCCAACTGCACGAAGTTCGCGCCCACCACTGGCACCTTCACCGCCTTGCAATACTGCCGCACCGAAGCGTGCTCCAGTGCTTGTGCTTGCTGGTTCATGGCCGCACCACTTCGAGCAACTGGTCGTAGTCGTTCAACGCGGGCAGCGGCCGCTCGTAGCGTCCCAACAAACCAATCTCCGGAAGCGCTCGCTCGCCGTGGGTCAGCGTGCCGGCCACCAGCAGATGCCGCACCGCCGCCGCGTCCGTGCAGCCCAGCGCCAACGCTTGCGCAATCCCTTTTCGCAACGCTTCCCAGCCGTGTTGCGGGCCCAGGCGCAGCAGCTCGATCATCGCGCGCGTGCCTTCCTGCTTCCCGTGCCGCTCCCGCAAGCTCTGCCACAAGCGGTCGAAACTTTCCGGCCAGCGCCCGCGCTCTCGCCACTGCTGCAAGGGCGTCGAGCCCGCCAGCGCGCCCGGTTTCTTTTCCAACACATCCAGATAATGCTCCAGATCCAACACCGCCTGATGGCGCGCGAAACTGCGTTCGTGCCGCGCCACGCAGCGTTGCTCGTACCACACTTCCACGTAAGCAGGCAGCAGCCGTGCCTGCGTCTTCGTTCCCGCTCGCAGCGGCACCGAGTAGCGATTCGTCCGCACTTTCACGCAGCCTTGTCCATCCACCACCGGAAAACTCGTTTCCGCCAGCTCGAACCCTTCGCTGAGTAAAGGCAGAAGATGCTCCCGCTCGATGCGCATGGCTTCACCCACCGAGAGCGGCTTCCCGTGAATCCGCCGCTGTTTCTCCTGCTGGCAGCACGCGCGCAAATATTCGTTCAACGCGGCCAGGTCTTTTACTTTCGGCACCGGCACCAGATGGTTCCGCCGGAAATAACCCACTTCACCTTCCACGCCGCCCTTCTCGTTGCCGCGCGCCGGGTTACAAAACTCCGTCTGGAATCCCCAGTGCGACCGGAAAGCGATCAGCCGGTCGGTCTCCTCGCGCTGGTATCCGCGCAAAATCTTTTTCACCGCGCTCTTCAGGTTGTCGTAACGCAGCCGCTTGAACACCCCACCGAAATAGTGAAAAGCCTGCTCGTGCGCTTCCAAAAAAGCTTGCTGCGTGGCATGAAAATACGCGGCGTGAAACGCCCCGCCGCCTGCCATGCTACGCATCGTGAAAAAATACGTGATCTGGCGGCCCTCCTCGAACTGCACTGCGGCCTCGTACCAATCCACCTGGGCCTCCACGCCCCAGTCGTAACTCTGCGGCACGAATGTCTCTCGCGCGGCCACGCCCAGCTCCTGCTTGCGCCGCCGCACGTAGCGCCGCACCGTGGCTTCCGCCACGCACACCTCGGGATGCTCCTGTTGAATCCGTTGCCAGATGCGGTGCGCCGTGTGCCGCTGCTTGCGTGGCGCTTCCCGGTCGCTCTGCAAAACCCCCTCAATGAACTCCCGCACCGGTCCCAGCTTCGGACTGCTCCTGGCCGGCACCTTGCGCTCCGGCGGGATCGCGCTGGCCAGCGCCTGCCGCACCATCCGCCGATGGGTGTTCAACTTCTTCGCCACTCCTTGGATCGTGCCCACTCCAAACCGGTACTCCCGACGTATCTCCTCGAACAGTTCCACTTTGCGTCTCCTGTCCATCGGCCCCCCGTCGTTCCCGCTGACAGGTTAGGCCGTCCGTGATGTACAGGGTGGGCCAAATCAAATGCGCGAAGTGGGCCAATTCAGAGTAGCGAAATCAAATAGGGCTTCGAGACTCGACGCGCTCCTGGTAAGGGATGGTGCGAGCTCCCTGACGGTCGCGCTACTGTGCCCGGAGGCGGGGAACAGGGAGGAGGACGGAGAGAGGTGCGGGGCTAGTCAGGCCAGTGGAAGAGCGAAGGAGGAGAATGGGGAGCGGAGAGGAAGGCGGGGCAAGACCCGCCACTACAAGGGCGGGAGTGAGGAGAGGAGAAGAAGGCGGCTCATGACCCGCCCCTGCAAGGACGAGAGTTGGGGCGGGGCGGATGGCGGGGGAGATAGGCTACACTCGGGGGTAGAGGGTGTACGAACCGATGCAGGAAGCGGCGAAGAATTTACTTTTGGTGCTGGTGGCGCTGTTTCCGATTGTGGATCCTTTGGGAGGCAGCCCGTTTTTTCTGGCGCTGACCACGCAGTACACGCCAGAGGCGCGAAAGGCCTTGTCCTGGCGGATTGCCATCAACAGTTTTTTCCTGCTGATCGGGTCGTATTTCATCGGGACTTACATTCTGGCGTTTTTTGGGCTTTCGCTGCCGGTGGTGCAGGTTGGCGGGGGGCTGGTTGTCATCGCCGCGGGATGGACGCTTCTGAGGCAGAAGGACGAAGACAAACACGGGGTGCAAAAAACCGTGCAACCGCAGGATCCTTTCCACCAGGCATTCTATCCACTGACCATGCCGCTGACTGTAGGCCCCGGAACCATATCCGTGGCGATCACGCTGGGCGCAAACGCGGCGCACCGTCATGCACTCCATCCTTTGACCATCCTGACGGCTCTGATCGGATTGCTGCTGATCTCGGTCAGCATTCTCGTGTGCTACGTGTTCGCGGACCGGCTGGCGCAGATGCTGGGAGCAACGGGGATGACGGTGATCACGCAGTTGTCGTCGTTTTTTTTGGTTTGCATTGGGGTGCAGATTGCGTGGAATGGGGTGAAGGCGTTGCTGGAGACGGTGACGCTGCATATTGGGTGAAGAAGGTGGCGCAGGGAGGAAAGAAGAGAGCGCGCTCCCTAACGGTCGCGCTACTGTGAGAGAGCGCGTGCGCCAGAGTGCGGCAAGGATCATCAGTAGCGCGACCGTGAGCGAGCGCATCTGGGTGGAGATGAGAGCGAGGTGCAGTGGCGCAGCTGTGAGGTAAGATGTGGGCGCCATGGATGAGACGCAGACACGACGACGAGGGGATAGCGTGATGCGCATCGTGCGGACGTGGACGCGGCGTACGCACGTGGGATATGCGCGGTCCTTCACGGTCGCGCTACTGATACTAGGAGTGCTGGGGTGGGTGCCGGGCGCTTTTGGGCTGGACGCGACGCTGGATGTGAGACAGTATGCACACACGGCGTGGAAGATTCGAGAAGGTTTCACTAAAGGCACCATCTTTTCGATAGCGCAGACGCACGATGGGTATCTATGGCTGGGCACGGAATTCGGATTGGTTCGCTTCGATGGTGTCCAAGCCGTCCCGTGGCAGCCGCCAGATGGTCAGCAACTCCCCAGTAGCTGGATCAAAACCCTTTTGGTTGCGCGTGACGGCACTCTTTGGATTGGCACCGAGAAAGGACTCGCCAGTTGGAAGGAAGGCAAACTTACCGAATATCCAGAAGTTGCCGGGCAAGCTGTTACTTCACTGCTGCAAGATACCGAAGGAACGCTTTGGTTTGGGGTCAGAAACCCTGGCAAACTGTGCGCCGTCCGACACTCAAAGGCCGAGTGTTACGGAGCCGGGAGTTTCGGCTGGTCCGTACCTGCTTTGTACGAGGACCACAACGGCAATCTTTGGGTCTCTGCACAAACAGGTCTGTGGCGGTGGTTGCCAAGTCCTCCAGAACACCTCCAGTTGCCCGATGGCGCAATCGAGGTCAGGGCGCTCATCGAAAGTGAAAACAGCACGCTCTTGATGGCAACTGGTCCATCCGGCCCGCTCGCAAGTTCGGTCACCGGTTTGAGCGAAGGGCTGAAACAGCTTGTGGGCGGGAAAATCCGCAGCTACTCTCTTCCACGGATCGCCGGTCAGTTCAGGCCCACTTGCCTGTTCCGGAGGAGAGACGGCAGTTTGTGGGTCGGCACCGCGGAGGGCTTGCTTCATGTACACCAGGGTGGGACCGATAGACTCTCGGTCACCGACGGACTCTCCGGCAATTTCATAAGAAGTATTTTTGAAGATCGCGAAGGCGATGTTTGGGTCAGCACGGAAGACGGGCTTGATCGGTTTCGTGAATTTGCTGTGCCGACAATTTCGGAAAACGAGCAGGGGCTTTCAACTTCCGCAGTTACGGTGCTGGAAGCGACTCTGGATGGAAGTATTTGGATTCTGACGGCGGATGGCCTGAATCGCTGGCAAAACGGGCATGTAACCGTTTACGGTAAGCGAAATGTGCCGGGCCAAAACGGGCGAACAGGTGAGTCACTGCCAATTGCCAACGCGCGTGTAACCGAAATCGCCAACAGCGGACTTCGAGGCGCTGTCTATTCACTGGGGCAGGATGATCAGGGACGACTCTGGGCCGGGGGTGGCGAAGGTGTGTTCTACTTCGACCGCGATCGGTTTGTGCAGGTCCCTGGTCTCCCAGGCGGAAATATCGCCTCCATTGCGGGGGATGGACACGGAAAAGTTTGGCTTAGCAACCTTGGCGAAGGTCTTTTCTATTCGACGCCCGCGGGTGTCGTTCAGCACATTCCTTGGGGCCGATTCGGACACAAAGAAGGGGCGGCAGCTTTGCTGCCCGATCGGTTGCACGGCGGCCTCTGGCTCGGATTTCTCGACGGCGGAATGGCTTACCTAAAAGACAGCCAGATTTTTTTCTACAATGCCGCAGACGGGCTGGGAACTGGCTCGGTGAACGACTTTCAACTTGACTCGCACGGCGCTGTCTGGGCGGCGACCGAGGGCGGTTTAAGCCGGGTGAAAGATGGCGGCGTCTCAACGCTTACCAGCAAGAACGGCCTGCCCTGCGATGCCACTAATTGGGTGATGGAAGACAACGATCAAACCTTCTGGTTGTACATGTCCTGCGGCCTGGTGCGTATTGCCCGCTCCGAGTTGGAAGCCTGGGTGGGTGATCCCAAGCGGAGGGTCCAGACCACAGTTTTCGACAGCTCCGATGGAGTGAGGAGTCGTGCCCTGCCTGGCCCCTATGGACGAAAAGTCACCAAGTTGCTAGATGGGAAAATATGGTTCTCACCTCCCGACGGGGTCAGCGCCATCGATCCGCGTCATCTTCCCTTCAACAAACTTCCGCCGCCGGTGCACATCGAACGAATCGTAGCCGATGGCAAAACGCACGATGCGGAGAGCGGTTTGCGTCTGCCTCCGCACGTCCGCGATCTGGAGATCGAGTACACTGCGCTGAGCCTGGTGGTGCCGGAGAAGGTGCACTTCCGTTATAGGCTTGAGGGACAAGACGCGGATTGGAAGGAGGTCGTCAACGACCGCCGGGTGCAATATTCGAACCTCGCTCCCGGCCCTTACCGCTTCCGTCTGATGGCTTGCAACAACAGCGGAGTGTGGAATGAGGCGGGCGATACGCTGGATTTTTCCATCGCGCCGGCGTACTGGCAGACGAATTGGTTCCGTGCCTTGTGCGTGGCGGCTTTTCTGGCATTGCTATGGGGGCTTTATCAAGTGCGGCTGCGGCAGATGGCGCGGCAGTTTAACATGACGCTGGAAGCGCGGGTGAACGAGCGGATACGCATCGCGCGGGATTTGCACGATACGCTGCTGCAAAGTTTTCATGGGTTGTTGCTGAGGTTTCAGGCGGCGGCGAATTTGCTGCCGGAGCGTCCGAAGGAAGCACGGAGGACACTGGAGGGCGCGATCGATCAGGCGGCGCAAGCGATCACCGAGGGGCGAGACGCGGTGGAGGGGCTGCGTTCGTCAGTGGTGGTGACGAACGACCTGGCGACGGCGATAAGCGCGCTGGGAGAAGAACTCGCGGGCGTCGAGACCAATCCGAATGGCGCGAAACTTCATGTGGGAGTGGAAGGGACGCCGAGGAACCTGCATCCGATATTAAGGGATGAGGTGTACAGGATTGCCGGGGAGGCGATGCGCAATGCGTTCCGGCATGCCGAGGCGGGGAAAGTTGAAGTGGAAATACGGTACGATGACAGCGAACTGCGCGTGCGAGTGCGGGATGATGGAAAGGGCGTGAAGCCAGAGTTTATTAAGCAAGATGGGCGCGAGGGCCACTTTGGCTTGCATGGGATGCGGGAACGGGCGGGGCTGTTGGGAGGGAAGCTGACGGTGTGGAGTGAGCTGGAGGCGGGGACGGAGGTGGAGCTGAGGATCCCCGCGAAGAGTGCTTACGCCACGGCTGATGCTGGCAGACGTTCGTGGTTGGTTGAGAAGTTCGCGCGGAAGGGTACCGGGACGGAGAAGGAACGATGAGCGGCGAAAGCGGGGCGATTCGGGTGATGAGCGTGGACGATCACGCGGTTTTGCGCGAGGGGCTCGCGGCGCTAGTGGGCGGGCAGAAGGATATGAAGTTGGTAGCGCAGGCGTCGAATGGGCGGGAAGCGATACAGATGTTTCGCGTGCACAAGCCGGATGTAACGTTGATGGACTTGCAGATGCCAGAGATGAATGGGGTGGAAGCAATCATCGGGATACGCGGGGAGTTTCCCGAGGCGAAGATTATAGTGCTGACGACGTACACGGGGGATGTGCAGGTGCTGCGAGCGCTGAAGGCGGGGGCGCGGGCGTATTTATTGAAGAATACGCTGCACAAGGAATTGCTGGAGGCGATTCGGGCGGTGTATGCGGGGAAGAAGGCGCTGTCGGCGGAGGCGTCGTATGAACTTGCGGAGCATGCCACGGATGATGCGCTGACGCCGGCGGAAGTGAGGGTGTTGCGGTTGATTGCCGACGGGAATGCGAATAAGGAAATTGCAGGGGAGCTTGGGGTGAGCGAGGAGACGGTTAAGGGGCAGGTGAGGAATATTTTGTCGAAGTTGGGGGCGAACGATCGTACGCATGCGGCGATGATCGGGTTGAAGAGAGGAATTATCGAGTTGTAGTTTGGTGCAGCTCGCCCGAAAGAGTGAATCGCGCGGGCCTTTTGGGGGTTCTGGCGAGCGGGAGAAATTCTGTAAGCTCGAAGTATTTTGAGACGGCTATTCTCTACGTTTGCCCACGGTGCGCCGGGCCTCGGTCTGCTACTCATGCGCTTGGTTATTGGGATTGCATTGATTGACCGCAGCGTTACAAGACTGCGGAGTGACCAGCCGGCCCTGCTGACGGTACTGTCTGTGCTGCTGATCGGGGCAGGACTCCTATTACTCGCAGGTCTCTGGACACCCATCGCGGGAACCCTTGTGGCAGCTATTGAGGCGTGGAAGATCTTTTTGTTACCTGAAAACCTGTGGATCTATATCTTGCTGGGCACTCTCGCTGCCGCCCTGGCACTGCTTGGACCTGGAGCATGGTCCGTCGATGCGCGTCTCTTTGGATGGAAGCGAATCCCGATTCGAGATCGGGATACTCAGAATTAGGCTTGCCCCACCTTTAGAGGGTGTTCCTTCACTCAAAAGTGTCCCGAAGAGTCCCGAAGTAGTGGATACGGGCGTCCCGATATGGTGCCCACGAATCCCCCATGTAGGGTTGTCCAAAAAGGGAAGTAGTTCCAGACTCGGTGCCAAGGACAGAGGGTATAGCAACAACGAGTTCTCTGGATGCCAAGATTTGCGACAGCTATTTAGGAGGAAAACATGAGCGCGCTATCCAATTTTGTTACACACGTCGACGGAGGTCTGGAGCTCTCGACCAGGGGGAGTGCTTTTGGTGGTCTTGAAGCATCCATTGTGCGCAAGCCGGACCGCGCAACATCCTCTTTCCTGGAGACAATCGTGGGCCGCCACGGCGGCCTTCGGGCAGCTCTCTCGCAGGTCGAGGCAGTAGCTCCAACGAACGCTACGGTCGTTATCGCCGGCGAGACGGGGACCGGTAAGGAAGTCATCGCGCGAGCGATCCATGAGCTCAGCCCGCGCCGTAACCGGAATCTCGTCAAAGTGAACTGCGCAGCCATGCCAGCAGGTCTATTGGAAAGCGAACTGTTTGGGCACGAACGTGGAGCGTTTACCGGAGCCGTCACTTCGCACGTCGGCCGCTTTGCGCTCGCAGACCGTGGCACGTTGTTTCTCGATGAAATTGGCGACCTGCCACTGGAACTCCAGCCAAAGTTGCTGCGTGTACTTCAGGAAAAGGAATTCGAGCCGGTGGGAAGTACGCGCACCACGCGCGTCGATGTTCGCGTTGTTGCTGCGACGAACCGGGACCTGCGCCAAATGGTTCGGGACGGCGAATTTCGGGAAGATTTGTACTATCGGCTGAGTGTTTTCCCAATTACTCTGCCGCCACTCCGCGATAGGAAGGCGGATATTCCGGAGTTTGTGAGGTACTTCGTGAATGAGTTCGCAGCCTCGATGGACAAAACCATCCACACGATTCCTCAGGAAACCATGAAGTCCATCGTTCGCCATCCGTGGCCCGGGAATGTTCGGGAACTGCAAAACTTTGTTGCACGCGGAGTAATTCTATCCAATGAAGGAGTGTTCGAATCGGCTGTGCCCGAGAGTTGCGAGCCACTAGCGATAGAGACTTCGAATCCCACACTGGAGGATAAGGTCCGTCAAGAGATTCTGGCTGCATGCCAAGACGCAAATTGGAAGGTCGGAGGCCCGCGGGGAGCGGCGGCACGGCTCGGCTTGAAACGTACGACTTTGTTTTACAAGATGAAACGGCTCGGCATCACGCCACCTGCGGATCATTGGCAAGCCTGAACTCGCGCGACGCGCCCAGCAGGGGGCAGGATTCTAAATCGATTCGAGTTGGCAAGCAGTGCGATGAGCGAGTCGAGGTAAGTCAGTGTGACTCAACTGATCCAACATACACGTTCCGCGCGATTCGGGGCCTTCGAATTAGATTTGCAGGTCGCAGAGCTGCGCAAGAAGAATCACCGCATTCGTCTGCAGAATCAGCCATTCCAAATCCACGGTCTGCTACTCGAGAAGTAGGGCTGGAGGCTTCGAGTCCCCCTAAAGGAGATCGAACTCGGGGTGCCCCCAGAGGTTGGGTTTTACCTCAGTGGCTCACAGAGTTTTCGAGAAGAGAGGCTTGGCGTTGAGGTGCTGCTTTTCGAGGTAGGGGTCGAAGATCATGGCCAGGTTGCGGATGAAGATGCGGCCTAGCGGCGTGGTGTGTAGTTCGTTGGGATTTAAGACGACGAGGCCATCTTGGCGGAAGGGTTCGAGGCGGGCTAGTTCGCCGGCGAAGTAGTGGTCGAAGTCGATGTGGAATTCTTTTGAGATTTCGTCTTTGTAGATGACGGTGTGGCAGAGGAGGCGGCTGATGACCGCGCGGCGGAGGCGGTCGTCGTCGGAGAGGTGGTAGCCGCGCATGGTGGCGATGCCGCGTTCGTTGACGGCTTTTTCCCAGTTGGGGATGTCGCGCTGGTTTTGGGCGTAGGCGTTTTGGATGCCGCTGATGGCGGTGATGCCCATGCCGTAGAGGTCGGCGCCGGCTTTGGTAGTGTAGCCCTGAAAATTGCGATGGAGCGTGCGCTTTTGTTGGGAGACGGCGAGTTCGTCGCCGGGCTTGGCGAAGTGGTCCATGCCGATGTAAAGGTAGCCGGCTTCGAGGAATTTCAGCAGGCCGGTGCGGAAGATCTCAAATTTTTGCATGCCTTCGGGCAGGTGGCCTGCGAAGGAGCCTTGCTGCTTTTTAAGCCAAGGGACGTGGGCGTAGCTGAAGAGGGCGACGCGATCGGGGGTGAGTTCCAGGATTTGGTCGACGGTGTGGGCGAAAGTTTCGGCGGTTTGGTAGGGGAGACCGTAGATGAGGTCGACATTGACGCTGTCGAAGCCGAGTTCGCGAGCGGAACGGATCAAATCGCGGGTGAGTTCGAAGGGTTGGATACGATGGATTGTTTTTTGAACGAGCGGGTGAAAATCCTGGATGCCCATGCTTAGGCGATTGAAACCAAGTTTGCGGAGAGTTTCGAGGTGCTCGCGGCTGGTGACGCGAGGGTCGACTTCGATGCCGATTTCGGCGTCGGGCGCGAAGGTGAAATGATCGCGGGTGAAGCCGAAGAGATCTTCGATTTGCGGAGGAGTTAGATAAGTGGGAGTGCCGCCGCCCCAATGGAATTGAACGACGGGACGATCTTTGGAGACGCTGCGGCTGACGCGCTGCGCTTCGCGCTTCAGGATTTCGAGATACGGAGGAGTGACGCGCTTGTCTTTTTGGATGATGACGTTGCAGGCGCAGAAAAGGCAGAGGCTTTCGCAGAAGGGGAGGTGCATGTAGAGGGAGACGGGGGATTTGGCGCGGTCAGCCTCTTCGTGGACTTTTTCGAGGTCGGTGGGGCCGAAGGAATCGTTCCAGACAGGGGCGGTGGGGTAGCTGGTGTAGCGGGGGCCGGGGCGGTTGTAGCGGGAGAGGAATTCTTCGCTGACGCGAAGTTCGTCGCGCATGTTTTGGAGGGTGGGGTTGGCGAGGGTCATGATGCGCTTCCATGGACGGAGGGTGGGGCAAGCCCCACCCCTACAGCGTCTTGAAACAAGGGTTGTTGGCCGGTTTGGATGAAGAGTTGAGCGTTCTCGACTGGGGTGTGTTGAAGGATGCCGTGGCCGAGATTGAGGATGTGGCCTGTGCCACCCAGAGCAGCCATGGCTTCTTGTGTCGCCTTGCGAATTTCTTCCGGTGGGGCAAAGAGGACAGCGGGGTCGACATTGCCTTGTATGGCGACGCGGGGACCGAGTTGTTCGCGGAGGGCGCGCAGGTCGACGCGCCAGTCAACGCTGAGCACGTTGGCGCCGGAGCGGGGAATGGCGGGGAGAAGATGGTTGGAGGCTTTGGTGTAGTAGATGACGGGAGTTTGCGCGGCTTCGGAAGTCAACGTGGAGATTATTTCTTGAACGGCGGGGAGAGCGAAGTCTGCATAGTCGCGGAGGGAGAGCTCGCCGCACCAGGTGTCGAAGAGTTGGACGGCGGTGGCTCCGGCGGCGATTTGAGCTTTGAGATAGGGAATGGTTGCTTGGGCGATGCGATGCAGCAGGCTGCGGAAGGTGGCGGGCTCGCGGAGCATGAAACTTTTTACGGTGGCGAAACCTTCTTTGGCGCGGCCTTCGACCATGTAGCAGGCGAGGGTCCAGGGAGCGGCGGCGAAACCGAGAACGGGGACAGTAGGGCCGACTTCGCGGACGATACGACGGATGGCTTCGGGGAGGAAGCCGGTTTCGATTTCAGGGTCGAAGAGTTTCAATCGTTCGACATCGCGCTTGGAGCGGACGGGTTCGGGAAGATTGGGGCCGGCGTCGCCGAGTTCGAGTTGGAGGCCCATGGCTTCGGCGGGGATCAGGATGTCGGAGAAAACGATGACGGCGTCAACACCGAGGAGGCGAAAGGGTTGGAGAGAGACTTCGACGGCGAGATCGGGTGTTTTGCAAACTTCGAGGAAGGCGTGATTGGCGCGAATGGCGCGGTATTCGGGGAGATAGCGGCCGGCCTGGCGCATCATCCATACGGGAAGGCGGGGGAGGGTTTCGCCGCGGCAGGCGCGGAGGAACAAGTCTTTGCGATGGAGAGGAGCAGAAGTAGTTGTCATCTTGCGCCTGAGGAAAAGGATAGCAAATCCCGGCGAAGATTGCAGAAGGCGGCCAGGGTTGTGCGGGGCGCCTCGGGGGTGGGCTATACTGTGAGTCATGCAGAAGTCATGAGGTTCCGCTAGTATGCGCGCGTGGTTGATTTGAGTGCGAGTGCGGGAAAAGTAGGACCGTGGAGTTCATGAAAGACGCATTTCTGATTCTGACGATTGTGGCGTACTCCGGAAGTCTTGCGCTCTACCTGCGTTTTTTGAACACAGGGAAGGCGATCACCGGGCGTCTGGGAACTATTTTTCTTGGGCTAGGACTGGTTGCGCACTATTTTGCGCTGTTGGAGCGGTCGCGAGGGTTGCATACCGTTCCTTATCATGATCTTTACGGGTCGATGTCGCTGTTTGGGTGGCTTTTGGCGTTGACGTATCTGGGATTGGAGCTTTTTCATCGGCAGCGGTCACTTGGCGCGTTTGTTCTGCCATTTATTATTGTGTTTTTTGTTGCAGCGCATCTGGCGCCAGCGGATCGCCTGTCCCCCGTACCTGCGCGAGGAATCGCGTTTGCGTTTCACGTGACGCTGAGCATTTTGGCGTATGCGGCGTTTGCCCTTTCGGCTGTATTTAGCTTGATCTTTTTAGGGGAAGAACGGCTGTTGAAGAGCCGGCGGATGGGAAACGTGGTGTGGAGGCTTCCGCCGCTGGAACTGTTAGAGAGGATGAGCCGGTCGAGCGTGTTGGTGGGGCTGGTGTCGATTGCAATTGGGACGGTGCTGGGATTTGTGTGGGTGGACCGGTTGCGGGGACAATTTTGGTACTACGATCCCAAATATGTGATCACGTTGCTGGTCCTGCTGCTGTATGTGATTTATTTCCAACTGGCGCGGTCAGCGACGTGGCGTGGGGCGAGAGCATCGAAGCTCTGCATTTTTAACTTTTTTGTCGTTGTGATGAGTTTTACGGTGGTGAACCTATATCTGTCGCAGAGTCATCGATACTTTTAGGAGCGCGGGCAGAGCATGGAAATTGTTCTCGTCGGACTGAACCATCGGACGGCATCGGTCGAGGTGCGCGAGCGCGTGTCGTTCACGGCGGAGCAATCGCGTAAGGCGGCAGAGGAACTGCGCTCGCGGGGGATATTGCAAGAGACGCTGGTGCTTTCGACGTGCAACCGCAGCGAGATTTATGGAGTGCCGCCGGAGAGTTCGCACGAATGCGCGCCAGGATTGTCGTCGTTTCTAAGTGAATTTCACGCGGTGCGTCTGGATGTGTTGGGCCTGTCGCTCTATCACCACTACGACCATGAAGCAGTGCGTCACCTATTTCGAGTTGCGGCGGGGCTGGACTCGATGCTACTAGGGGAGGCGGAAATTTTGGGACAGGTGCGCGAAGCGTATCGGTACGCGCACGAGTATGGGGCCACGGGGCCGGTGCTGAACCGTTTGTTTCAGGGCGCGCTGGAAGTTGGGAAGCGGGTAAGGTCGGAGACGGAATTAGGGACGCGGCCGATGTCGGTGGCGTCAGCGGGGGTGAAGCTCGCGGAGCGGATTTTTGGAAAGATGAGCGAACGGAGCGCGCTGGTGCTGGGCGCGGGAACGATCAGCGAGCAGGTGGTGAACCAGTTGCGGGATCGCGGGATTGCGCGGCTGTTCATTATGAACCGGTCGCGAGAGCGCGCGGATGAGTTGGCACAGCGGTTCGGGGGCAAAGTTGTTGGGTGGGGGGAGTGGGACACGGCATTGAAACTGCCGGATGTGGTGGTCTCGTCGGTATCGTCCGAAGAACCGGTGTTGCGGCGGGAGATTTTGCAGGCGGCGATGGCCGCGCGGGGGAATCGCGCGCTGTTCGTGATGGATTTGGGACTGCCGCGCAATGTCGAAGCGTCCGCGGCGGAGCTTTACAATATTTATGTGTATAACATCGACGACTTGACGGAAATCGTGGAGCAGAACCGGCACGCGCGGGAGAGCGAAGTGCCGCGGGCGCAAACGATTGTGGACGAGCATGTGGGGAAGTTTCTTTCCTGGCAGGCTAGCGTGGAGTTGGTTGGGCTGGTGGATGCGTTGCGCACGCGATTACGGGAAGAACGAGCAGCTTTTATTCATGCGCGCCTGGACTCGATGAATCATCTCAACACGGCGGAGCGGGAGCGCATGGAATCCATGATGGATGAGTTGCTGGAGAAGCTTTTGCTGGAACCGGCGCAACGATTGCGCGGAGAGAAAGAGCTTCGGCGGAAAATTCAGAACGTGGAAGCGCTACGGGATTTATTTCTGTCGAACCGGGAGAAGCCGTGAGGCATCTGCGCATCGGCACGCGGGGGAGTTTGCTTGCGAAGTGGCAGGCGGAGTTCGTGCGCAAACAACTTTTCGCGGGAGCGGGAGTGGAAGCAGAGATTGTGGTTATCAAAACGGCGGGCGACAAGCTGCAGGCGTCGCCGCTCTCGCAAATCGGCGGGAAGGGAATTTTTATCAAAGAGCTGGAAGAAGCGCTGATGGAAGAGACGATCGATCTGGCGGTGCACAGCGTCAAAGATGTGCCGACGGATACTCCATCGCGGTTGATGTTTCCCGCGGTGTGCAGGCGTGAAGATGTGCGAGATTGTCTTGTCGCGGCGAATGGCGCGACACTCGCGACTTTGCGGCAGGGGGCACGAGTGGGAACGGGAAGCTTGCGGAGGCAGGCGCAGATTCGGCATTTGCGGCCGGATCTGGATGTGCGCGATTTGCGCGGGAATGTGGATACAAGGCTTCGAAAAGTGGGGAGCGGCGAGTACGAAGCGGTGATGCTCTCGAAAGCGGGTCTCGATCGATTGGGTTGGAGCGGACGGATTACCGAGACGATGTCTCCCGAAGTGTTTTTGCCGGCGGTGGGGCAAGGCGCCATCGCGGTGGAATGCCGGTTAAAAGATACGGAGGCGGCGGATTTAGTCGGAGGGCTGGACGATGCGGAGTCGCGCACGGCGATTATTGCAGAGCGCTCGCTGCTGAGCGCGCTGCATGGCGGATGCCAGGTGCCGCTCGGAGCGTGGGCGCGGATCGATCGCGGTGAATTGGTGATGGAGGCGTGCGTTTGTTCCATCGACGGTGTGCAGTATATAAAGCAGCGAGCGACGGCGGCGCCAGCGCAGGCGGCGGAACTTGGCGGGCACATGGCGACGTTGCTGATGGAAGCTGGTGCGCAGAGCATTCTCGAAGAGGTGAGCCGCGCGCGTGGCTAACATGGCTGACTCTGCACTCCTGGGAAAAGTTGTGATCGTTACCCGCGCGGCGGCGCAATGCGGTGAATTGTGCGCGGAGCTGGGCGCTCGAGGAGCGGCCGTCAAACTTCTACCGCTCCTTTCGTTTGCGCCTCCGGAAAATTGCGAGGAACTTGATACGGCGTTGAACAGCATTGAATCCTTCGATTGGGTCCTGTTTACGAGTACGAACGCGGTACAGGCGGTGGAGCGGCGCGGGGAGGAACTTGGGCGCAATTTGAGCGGGAGGATCAAGCTTCCCCAAGCGGCCGCTGTGGGCCCGGCCACATCCCATGCGGCTGAAGCGGCTGGATTTTCTGTGGAGTTCGTAGCGGCGGAGCATAGCGGAACCGGACTCGCGCGCGAGCTTGGGGACGAACTGCGGGGTCGAAAAGTATTGTTGCCTCGAAGCGACCGGGCGAACCCTGACATGCCGGCCGCGCTGCGCCGCTGTGGGGCGATTGTGACGGAGGTGGTTGCATATCGAAATTTGCCGCCAAGCCCGACGGAACAGCACAAAATGAACGACAGTCTTAACGGTGGAGTTGATGGTATTTTGTTTTACAGCCCAAGCGCAGTGCAGAACTTTCTGGAGTTGGTTGGACCAGAGCGATTGAACACATTGCAGGGGAGAGCAGTGATGGTGGCCATCGGACCTACGACGGCGAATGCGTTGAGCGCGGCTGGGATTCAGAGAATCGCGCGGGCGGCGGATACCACGACGAAGGCCGTTGTCGAGGCTCTCGAGGGACATTTGGCGCGCACGAAGAAGCGGTCGGCTGCAGGAGTCAAAGAGGGATGAGCTTTCCGGCCCATCGGCCACGGCGGTTGCGGCGAAGCGAAGCGCTGCGGGGATTGGTGCGCGAGACGCGCCTGACGATCGCGGGCTTGATCTATCCGATGTTTGTTTACCCAGGAACGAAGGTACGCAAGGAAGTGAGCTCGATGCCGGGAGTGCATCAGCAATCGGCGGATGAGATTGTTGAGGAGTGCAAGGAAGTGGAAGCGCTGGGAATCCCGGGAGTGATTCTTTTTGGATTGCCGGAGTCGAAGGACGCGAGGGGAACGAGCTCGACTTCAGCGCATGGTGTAGTTCAGAGGGCGATTGAAGCCATTAGAAAGGCAAATCTGAAACTGTTGGTGATCACCGACGTTTGTCTTTGCGAGTACACCGATCACGGACACTGCGGTGTGATCGAACAGGGAGAGGTGGCGAATGATGCGACGCTACCGGTTCTTGCAGCGCAGGCATTGTCACATGCGCGGGCGGGCGCGGACATCGTAGCGCCTTCGGACATGATGGATGGCCGAGTTGCGACGATTCGGGAAACACTCGACGAGCACAAATTTGGCGACATCGCCATTCTTGCTTACGCCGCGAAATATTGTTCGGGGTTTTACGGTCCGTTTCGCGAGGCGGCGGATTCGGCGCCGCAATTTGGAGACCGGCGCAGCTATCAGATGGATCCGGCGAATGCGCGCGAGGCGTTGAAGGAGGTGGCACTGGATATCGAAGAAGGCGCGGATATGGTCATGGTGAAGCCGGCGCTGCCGTATCTGGATGTGATTCGGCGGGTGCGCGATGCGTTCGACGTGCCTGTGGGGGCTTACAACGTGAGCGGCGAGTACGCGATGGTTAAGGCGGCGGCGCAAAAGGGATGGCTGGACGAGAAACGGGTGGTGCTGGAAATTTTGACGGGGATTCAACGCGCGGGGGCGGACATTATATTGACGTATCACGCCAAGGATGTGGCGCGATGGCTGAAAGCATAGTGGTTTTGGCGGAGCTGGCATGAGCGCGACACCCATAAAATCAAAGGTCGAGAGACGCCGCTCGCGGGAGATCTTTGAGCGCGCTGAGAGAATTCTTGTTGGTGGCGTGAACAGCCCTGTGAGGGCGTTTCGTTCTGTGGGCGGCGAGCCGCTCATCATCGAGCGAGGCAAAGGACAATATCTTTACGATGCCGACGGAAACGAGTTGCTCGACTACGTTTGCTCCTGGGGAGCGATGCTGCTGGGACACGCGAACCCCGAGGTGACAAAGGCAATTGCAGAGCAAGCGGAACGCGGAACGAGTTACGGAGCGACGACAGAGATGGAAGTTGAACTCGCTACATTGATCAGGCAGGCGATTCCGTCGCTGGAAAAGATTCGTTTTGTTTCGAGCGGCACGGAAGCCACGATGAGCGCGGTTCGGCTGGCCCGCGGAGTGACCAAGCGCGATTTCATACTAAAGTTTGAAGGGTGCTACCACGGCCATGCGGACAGTTTTCTTTCGCAGGCGGGGTCAGGGCTCGCCACGCTGGGGATTGCGGAATGTCCTGGAGTTCCGCAGGCGCTCGCGGAATTGACGTTGAACGTTCCTTACAACGATTTGAGCGCCGCGGAGAGAATCTTCGGGCTACACAAGGATAAGATCGCGGCGGTAATCATCGAGCCGATTGCTGCGAACATGGGGGTTGTTGAGCCGGCGCCAGAATTTCTGGCTGGTGTGCGCGAACTGACGAAGCGCAACGGCGCGCTATTGATTGTGGATGAAGTGATTACCGGATTTCGCATGCGCTTCGGCGCGGCGCAGCAGCTTCTGGGCGTGCAGGGAGATTTGACGACGCTGGGGAAGATTATTGGCGGAGGATTGCCCGTTGCGGCGTACGGGGGCAGCGCGGAACTTATGAATCACGTCGCGCCGCTGGGGCCAGTCTATCAAGCGGGAACACTTGCGGGGAACCCTCTGGCAATGCGCGCGGGGATTGCCACGCTTGGACAACTGACACGGCCGGACCTTTACGAGCGCATAGACGAGCACGCCCGACGTCTTGTGGCTGGGTTGCGGCGAGCGCTCGTTGCATCCGGGATTCCCGGGCAAGTGAACGCGATGGGGTCGCTTGCGACGCTCTTTTTCGCTGCCGCTCCGGTGCGCAATTACAAAGACGCCAAGCGGTCGGACACAACCCGGTATGCGCGATTTTTCCGCGAGATGCTGGATCGCGGGATTTTTCTTGCTCCGTCGCAGTTTGAGGCCGCATTTGTTTCGGCGGCGCATACCTCCGAAGATATTGTGCGAACCATTGCAGCGGCGCGAGATTCTTTGCAGGCGATAGAAGCCGAAGCATCTGCTTAGTTCGTAAAGGAGAAGCGAGACAATGTCCGAGGGAATCGAACTACCAGAGGCGCATCATGAAGATGGCGACAATCCGTTCCTGGTTCCGGTTTCGGTGACGATTTCCGTTCTTGCCGTACTCGTGGCCGCGGTCACGCTTCTTGGCCATCGGGCGCACACGGAAGAGTTGCTCTTGCAGTCGCAGGCGACCGATCAATGGTCCTACTATCAGGCGAAAAATATCCGGCTGCACGAGATGCAGGGATTCGCCGACATGCTGAGCACGCTGGCTCCGGCGGACAAAGAGAAGGCAGAAGCGGCGGCGGAGAAATACAAAAAAGAAGTGGAGCGCTACGAAGGCGACAAAGAGGATATCAGCGAGAAAGCCAAGGACCTGGAGAAGGAGCGCGACCTCGTGAGCCGTCGCGCGGACCGGTTTGACGGCGGAGAGGGCCTCATCGAGGTCGGCCTGGTGATTTGTTCAATGACACTGCTGACCAAACGGCGGTTCTATTGGTTTGCTGGAATTCTGATTGGAGCAAGCGGAGTGGCATTTGCGATGACCGCTTTTCTGGTGCACTAGAAAAATATTTGAAGTGGAACGCAGCGATCACGCCTGAGCTGGCGGTTGCGACGCTCTCAGACGTACGACTTCTTCCATCAATTTTTCCAGGCGTCCGAGCAGTTCCTGGTGCCGAACGTCCTCGGTCGCAGGCTTTCTAGCGACAAAGGAAAGAGTGCCGCTAGGTTCGAGGATACATTTGTCGACTTCGCGCAGAGAGTCAAAACCCTGCTTTCTAGCGGCCGCCTCGAGTTGCGACGTGGTGATCAACTCTTTTTTCAGGCGCTCCGTTCGAACTTTTCCATTTTCTATCAAGACATCCGACTGACCTTCCACGATTTGCTCCAGTCTGCCGTGGTTGTAGAGAAAACGCACGACGAGATAGTTGATGAGTAGTAGAGAAGTGGCGCCGATCAAGCCGCCGGAGACGCTGTTGTCGTCGCCAATGATGGCGTTTTGCACGGTGTTCGAGAGCGTCAGAAGCACGACGAGGTCGAACGGATTGAGTTGAACCAGTTCACGCTTGCCTGAGAGCCTCAGGCTTACAACCAGGAACATGTAAACAATGACCGGGCGGAGAATTTTCTCCAGCAGGGGGAGACCCAGGACGAACATGTCTTTCCAAATGTCATGCGTTGGCACAATGCCTCCTCGCGCCTAGCGGTGCTTTTCCAGAATCCGCCAAATCCAGATTTACTCAGTAACGGCTGGCAGCGTAGCACGCTCCCTGGACGGGGAAAAGCGGGGCGGGCTGAGGTTGCTGGTTCGTACGGCCACTACCTGTACTTCCGTACAGTCATATTTTCGCAACACACCCTGCCCGTTGTCCTCGCCAAACGCCAAGGATTCGCTATGATTAGAACGTTTCGATAATCCACAGTCCAGAAGGTCGTTCTAGAACGCGATCGTAAGGCGGCGGAGTCGTATCCACCGCGGACCCTTGGGGTACGAAAACGTTTTCGCTAGTAGCGACCCTATGTCACAACGCGCTTCTCTCGAACCGAATATATCAGCTACACCGGAGCAGCTATCTGCACTGCTCGACTCCGCCCGGGAACTCCTAACAATAGTCAACCGGCAGGGAGTTGTTCTCCACGCGAGTGCGGGTTCCAGCAGCGTGCTGGGAGTGCCGCCGGAAGAGCTCGTTGGGAGGGCCATCACGGATTTTGTGCACCCGGACGATTTGGAAGAGACGCGAACTCGCGTCTTGGGAATCGCCGAAGCCGCGGATGACAAACAGAACGGGCGCTGCCGATTGCGGAGCAAGACCGGAGAGTGGCGTTGGTTTGAGGCTACATTCAGCAGTTGTCTGAAGAATTCAGCCGTCGACGGAATAGTGGCAAGTTTTTTGGATGTGACGGCGCTCCAGCGGATGGAGGCCGAACGCCAGGTGATTTCGGAAGTCGTGCACGCCTTGAATCAGACGGCCAACCTGGACGAATTGCTCGAGGGCATACATCAGGCCCTGAAGAAAGTTCTTTACGCCGAGAATTGTTTCGTAGCCCTGCACGACCCCAATGAAGACACGTTCTATTTTCCCTTTCTCGTTGATCAATACGATATAGCGCCGCCTCCCCAGAAAGTTGGGCGCAGCTGCACCGCCTTTGTGTTTCGCACCGGCAGAGCGATGTTAATTCCGCAGTCTGAGTTTGACCGTCTCGTGCAAAACGGGGACGTCGAATTGGTGGGCTCGCCGTCTCCGGCTTGGCTGGGTGTGCCCCTGAAAACGCCGCGGGCGACGATCGGCGTCCTGGTCGTCCAGCATTATGAGAACGAAAGTGCCTACGACATGAGGGATCTGGAATTTCTGGATTCCGTCGGCGGCCACATCGCGCTGGCCATTGAGCGCAGACGTTCCGAAGAAGCGCTGCGCAAGAGCGAATCCGTCTTCCGCCTTCTTTTTTCACACAACCCGCTCCCGACATGGGTGATGGACGATGAAACCTCGCAGTTCATCCAGGTGAACGAGGCCGCCGTGCGGCAATATGGTTTTGCCGCGGAAGAGTTTAGCGGCATGACCATTCATGACATCAGGCATGAAGAAAAGACTGCCTCGGTTGAAGTGCGACCCCCAAAAGAGGCATCCGGCCGGTATCAGGGCGTGTGTAAGCACCGCAAGAAAGATGGAAAAGTGTTTGAAGTCGAGTTGATTTCGCATCTATTCGAATATGCGGGGCGGAAAGTGCGGCTTGTCGTGGCGCAGGACATCAGCGAACGGCATCTTCTGGAGCAGCAGCTGCGCCAGGCGCAAAAAATGGAAGCGGTGGGGCGGCTGGCGGGCGGCGTAGCACACGATTTCAATAATTTGCTGATGGTCATCAAGGGGCACACAGAGTTATTGATGAACGCTTTGCCTCCCGCTGATGGCATGTCCAGAAAAATAGCCCAGATCGATCGGGCAGCAGATCGCGCCACCGCTTTGACAAAACAACTGCTCGCCTTTAGCCGGATGCAGGTGCTCCAGCCGCGTGTGATGAACCTGAATGGCGTCGTTGAGGACATGGGCAAGCTTCTGCCGCGTCTGATTGGCGAAGACGTTGATTTGGGCATTCGCACGGCCCCGGACCTTGGCGCGATTCGAGCTGACGCCAGCCAGATGGAACAAATGATTATGAATCTGGCGGTGAATGCCCGGGACGCTATGCCCATAGGCGGCCGCCTAATTATCGAAACTTCGAACGCGGAACTTGATCGTACGTATAACTCGACGCATCCAATCGTCAAGCCAGGAAGATACGTATTGCTCGCCGTTTCCGACACCGGCACGGGGATGGACGCGGAAACACAGGCGCACATATTTGAGCCGTTCTTTACGACCAAAGAGCCTGGCAAGGGCACGGGACTCGGTCTCGCGACGGTTTATGGCGTTGTGAAACAGAGCGGCGGCTTCATTTGGGTGTACAGCGAAGTGGGCAAGGGCACCTCGTTCAAGATTTATCTTCCGCGCGTGGACCAGCCTGAAGACAGAGCAAGTGCAGCGTTGCCTTTCGCAGAGGCGCCTCGCGGTACGGAGACAATTTTGCTGGCAGAAGACGAACAGGATGTGCGCGAGGTGGCGCGGGAGTTCCTGGAATCCGGCGGCTACAAGGTCATAGAGGCGCAAAATGGCGCGGAAGCGCTGCGACTGGCGACCGAACACAAGGCATCGATTGACCTGCTTGTCTCGGATATGGTTATGCCGGGAATGACAGGCAAAGAATTAGCGCGACAGCTCAAGTTGCAGCACTCGGGCGTTGGCGTCGTCTATATGTCCGGGTACAGCGAGCAGACGGCGGCGGAATCTGCGGAGACCGATGCCAACATGCTGCTGCTCACGAAGCCGTTCAGCCGCGGCAGCATCCTGCGTACGGTGCGGGAAGCGCTGAACGCCCCTCGAAATAGCTGACTTCCTGGGCAAGCCCCAAGTGTCGGGTTGCCATCAATCAAACAATCTTAGGATGTTTGCGATGCCAGTCGGTGTGAAGTTGAAACGTTCGTGCCGCTTGAATGACGGCAAAGTCGTCGCCCGCGCGCCCTACGAATTGCAGACCAACGGGAAGATTGCCGTCGGTGAAGCCGCAGGGGACCGACAAAGCTGGCAGACCACATAGATTTCCAATGGCGCCGAGCGGATCGGCGAAAGCGAGGTCGGTTTCCAGGTTGATCTCCAACGGCGTTGCTGGAATGGGCTGAGCTGCGGCGACCAATACGTCGTATGTGTCAAACACGGCTTCCATCTTTTTCTGAAGAATCTCCCGGATGCTCTGCGCGCGCAAATAATCAGCGGCCGAGTATTGCTCGTTGACATATCCGGCGATCTGCCCGAGAGGATCAGCCAACTCACTGATGCGGCCCGAACGAATCAGCGTTTGAAACGAGGCCGCACACTCCGCCGAAATAATGACGTTGGCCGCGTCTTCAAACGGGCCGTCGGGCAACGTCGCTGACTTCACACTCGGGAAATATTTCCGCACCACCTTTTCGGCGGCAAGAAGGGCTTTCGCCACGCCGGAATCCAATTTCTTCCAGGCGTTGGTGAGCCAGCCCACTCGTAAGCTGCGCGACTTAAGGTCCAGGGAAGGTGAATAGGTGAAGGCACCTTTGTCGATGGGCACGGTACTGCGATCTTTGGGATCGTGGCCGGCAATCGCGGCGAAAACGCGCGCGCAGTCTTCCGCCGTGCGAGCCAACGGGCCAATCTTGTCCATGGAAGGCGCAAGAGCCATCGCGCCATAACGGCTGACGCGCCCATACGTTGGCCGCAGACCGCTGACTCCACAAAAGGCCGACGGACAAATGATGGAACCCCAAGTTTCGCTGCCGATGGCAAATGCTGCCAGTCCTGCGGCAACGATCGCACCGGAACCGGAAGAGGATCCGCAAGTCCAACATTTTGCGTCCCACGGGTTTTTCGCGGCGCCCTGGAGCGAAGCAGAGGCAAAGCGGTAGCCCATTCCGCCGGCCAACTCGATCATTGCAGCTTTGCCTATGAGAATCGCGCCGACGCGGTTTAAGTGCTCGATTACCGTTGCGTCGTACTGGAAGATTTTATCGGCGTACGGTTTCGCTCCCCAGGTTGTTGGAATGCCTTTGACGGCCAAGAGATCTTTTGCGGCATAGGGAATGCCGTGCAAAGGTCCACGATAGTGACCGTGCAGAATTTCCTTTTCGGCCGCTTTTGCCTGATCGAGGGCGATTTCAGGTGTTAATCGTGCGTAAGCGTTGAAACGAGGACCGAACTTCGTGCTGCGGTCGAGGTAAAGCTGGGTCAGCTCGACGGGCGAAAGTTTTTTCGTCTCGATCCGTTTCGCAAGGTCGCTCAAAGGCAAAAAATAGATCTCTTCGGCGGGCATCAGAGAGTCCCCTCAGGGTTTTTTTGACGCTGGGCTTGGAACTTGGGGAATGCTCGCTGGTGTGGTTTTCTTTTCTCTTTCCACGAGTGGCTTCAAATAGAGCGCAGGGCTGTCGCCGTTCTCGACAGGGTATGCTCGCAGGCGATCCAACGACGGCTGGGCCGCAAAACATAAGCGTCGCAAATCCGTCTTTTGCGCGTCTGAGAACCGGGAGCCGTAAACCGCGAGGATCGTCTGATGGCGGGCTTCAGCTTCCGCCTGGCTTTCGGTCGAGAGCGAAGAGGTGTTCGAGGTTTGGTTCAGGGCGGCATCGGGAATCGCTGAATGCGCGGGGATGGCGCTTGCCGGAACCATGGACGCAGCAGAAACAATCGCCGCGCGCCGCGCAAACTCACGACGCGAAATGGAAGAACTGCTTTTGCCATTCATAGAACCCCCGTTCGAAGAATGGATACTAGCAGAGCCACGAGCGAAACTTCCGAATTTGCTACCGAGCGCCCACATTCGGTATTAAGACATATTATGCGGAGACTTTTGGCGTCGTTTTTCCCGCAAGGTGATTTGGCAATAGGCTGATCGCCAACGCTCTCCTTCTTAATCCACGCGTGTAAGCGTCTGGATCTGGAGTTCCAGCGCCTGCGTGTATTGCCGCTCGATTTGCATTTCCGTTTGCAGCTTCTTGACGAGCAAGTCCAGGCGCGCGATTTCCGTGCGTAACTTTTGAATATCCGCCGCGGTGGGAGCTGGTCGGCCATGTTGAGCGCCAGGCTGTTGCATATTTTGTTGAGCAACGGCTGCTTCGCCCGGGCGTGGAGCGATGAACGCTTCAGCAAGCGCCCTTGGCCAGATCGACTCCGGAGCTCTCTGTTCAGGCGGGGGAGGCGGAGCCGCAACGGGACGCGGAGCCGGAGGCGCGAACAAGCTGTTGAGCGGATTTGGAGGTGTAGGATGATCCAGCGTTGGTGCATCGACTGCCCGCTTCGGCTCGAGCAAACTCTTGACGCGCGCAATCAGGTCCTGCGGCTGAAACGGTTTCCGAATCAACTCGTCAGCTTTTACGGCAACGGCTTTGTCCGCGACACTCTTGTTCACCACGCCGGACATCAAAACCACCGGAACTCCGCCATAATCCGGGTGCTGCTTGATCTGGCTGCAGACGGAGTAACCGTCTTGGTCGGGCATAATTACGTCGGTAATCACAACGTCCGGCTTGTTCTGTTCAAACTGCGCCAATGCAGATGCGGCATCCGCGCATGTGACGACGTGGATGTTCTCCCGCCGAAACGCAATTTTGATGACTTCGCGCATGGTCGCGCTGTCGTCGATAAAATAAACGGTTGGCGTCCGCTTCGCTTCCGTTTCGTTCAAGGGTGGAACAGTCATCGCTTCGCTCATAGCGCTTCCTTGTCCGCCATGTCGCGCGCTCCTTCATCGTACTCGCGCATGGCATCGAGCATCAGATCGGTGGCCGACCGCAGCACCGTGCGCTGCGGCGAAGTGGTTCCATAAGCAAATTTGTAGACTCCACTAGCGCCTTGCACGCAGCTCTTCAAAATGTGAATGACCGCTTCGTCGCCAAAGAGGCTGCCGCATTCCGCGTGGACAATCTCTCCCGCGTCGAAAAAAAGCACTGCGTCGGTTTCTCCCGCATTGATATGCAGGGCTCCCGTTTGACGCGCATGGCCAAGCATCTGCATCACGCCGGTAAGATCGTGGTGCGTCAAGCTGCCGCTGAGGCTGGTGTCGGACTGGGCCAGCATCTGCGTCGGTTGAAAGCCCTCCGCTTTGCTCACGATGATGCTCTTCACATGCGAAGCGATCACCGCCGGCGCGCTCTGCCGGTCGATGTAGTCGTCGCAGCCGGACTGAAAAGCTTCCATCAACGCACGCTGGCTGCCGTCGCCGAGAGCGATGATTTGTACGGAAGCGTTTTTGGGATCGGCGTGAATGATCTTGGCGATATCGAGAGCGCCCATTTCGCGCATGTTTGTGGAACAAAGGATCGCCGATGGAGCATCGTACTCGATGGTCGTAAGGGCGTAGGCCGCTTGCGTGCTTGTGACGACTTCGAACCCTTCGCGCTTCAATGCGTCGCTAAGCCGTTTGGCGAAATAGACGTTACTGTCGATCAGCAGAATTTTCGGTCCGCGTCCCGGAGGCATCAAGGTCTGGCCTCCAAAGCCGCTGCGGGCAGGGGAGCTACCGGCGCCTCTTCCGAACCGGGCGTAATGGCATCCAGATTCAACACTTCAATGACTTCGCCATTGTGCGAAATCCAGCCGGCAACATGAGGAGCGTCGGCCTCGCTCGCGCCCGTCATCTCCGCGGCAATCAATTCGCAATCGCCAGTTACAGGCAAAGCCACCCATTCGGACTTCTCTCCGTAATGCCGTACCGCAATCAGATAAAACCGTCGCGACGTGAGAGCTCTACCTAGAAGCTTTTCGGCCACGTCGCATACGGGGACGATTCGGCCGCGGCGCAAAATCACGCCTTCTAGTTTCGGCGTGCGATGCGGAAAGCGGAAGATGCGGCTCGGTGCAACCAGCTCTGAAATCTGCACCGCGGCAACAGCAAAACGCCGCTCGCCGAGGCGGAGTAGAACGAATGACTGCGATGTGGATTCGATGGGCTGGGTCATTGAGGCAATTCCATGCCCGCATCGGGTAGTTCATCCGGCAGCGCTTCCGGAACTAAGGATGCATCGAGCAGCGCAAATTCGTCGGCAGTCAGGAACCCTTCGGGACTCACAACGGGGATCACGTTTTGATCCAGCGCGGTCAGTCCGCGGTACCATGCTCGTTCTTCGTGGCAGTAGGCCAACGGAAGAGCCTGAAGGCGAGTCATGGTGGCCATCTTGTCGATGCCGTCGACCAACAGAGCTGTTCTCGTTTTGCGCAGCACGAAGACGAGCCCTGCCGCAGACGGAGGCAACCCAAAATGCGCCGCGCCGCTCACAACGTAGAGTGCTTTATCGCCGCGCCGCACCACATGCCTCACTTTTCGAAGAGTCGGCTGATCAATTTCCGTTGCGGCACCCGAAAGGCTGTCCACGCTGCGAACCTCTTGAACCGAAGCGGAGGAGACTGCAAAAGGCTGTCCAGAAATGCGGAAGAGGATGATCTGCTCCGTGCGCGCGGCAGAGTGGGGCTTGACAGGCGGCGAGGCCACACGCATTAGCGGACTCCCACAGGGGCGGAACGGCAAATGCCGATCACTCGCTTTTCAATTGCTGGGTAGATGTCATCGATGCCGAGCACCTGGTCCACCGCGCCGGCTTTAATAGCTTCCGCGGGCATTCCGAAGATGACGCAAGTAGCCTCGTCCTGCGCCAGAACGAGACCGCCTGCTGATTTGATGGCTTTTGCGCCGCTCGCACCATCGTTGCCCATGCCGGTAAGGATTGCGCCGATGCTCATTGGGCCGGCAAAAGATGCGACGGACTCCATCGTTGCGTCAATGTTTGGCAAGTAGCCGTTGATGCGGCCGCTCGTGCCATCCAACTGAATGCGGCCCGTCGCCGTCACCCGCAAATGCTGTCCGCCGGGACAAATGTAAAACGTGCCGGGCTGCAGAGATTCGTTCGGTTCTGCTTCCTTGACGCGAATGCCCGTGAACTCGGCGAGCTGCGCCGCATATTGCGTGGTGAAGGAAGCTGGCATGTGCTGCACCAAAATGACGGCGGCCGGAAATTCCCGCGTGAAGCCGGGAGCCAAACGCATGACTGTTGCGGGACCGCCTGTCGACGCAGCCAGCACAACAACAGGGAAGCGTTGATCAAGTCCCGAATTCGCCGGTGTACGTGGTGCAATGGCAGGCGCTGGTGGGGTCGTTTCGGCGCCGTTTGATTTCTTAACCGTGGGAACGAGTCGTGACGCAGTACGCACGACGCGAACCTTTGCCGCCATCCGCACTTTTCGCAGCAAGTCCTCTTTCACGTTTTGCATGTCGAGATCGATGCCACTGGACGGTTTCGCAACAAATTCAATGGCGCCCAGCTCCAGCGCTTTCAGCGTGCTGGCCGCGCCGTCGCGCGATTCGGAGCTGACGATCACGATCGGCCGGGGATTGGTGGTCATGATTTGCGCGGTCGCCTGCAAGCCATCCATGTGGGGCATGTTGATGTCCATGGTGATGACATCCGGCTTCAGCGATTCGGCGAGGGTTATGGCTTCTCGGCCGTCTTTGGCGTGGCCCACAACCTGCAACTGATCGTCGGCGTTGAAAATCGTTTCGAGAACTTTCCGCATGAACGCGGAATCGTCGACGATGAGCACGCGGAATTTCTTGTTTGCGCTGGACGCCATGGTCGTTTACGCAACCGGTACGGTTGGTCGCGCCTCCGATCCCATGAGTTGTTCCACCGCGGCGATCAGCTGGTCTTCTTGAACCGGTTTGGTCAGGAAGGCCGATGCCCCTTCTTTCATTGCGCGATCCCGGTGCTTCGCGCCCGCGCGAGAGGTCACAACCATCACGGGAATGCGTCGCGTTGTCGGGCTCTGCCGTAATTGAACCATCAGCTCGTAGCCCGTCATGCGCGGCATTTCGAGGTCGGTAATCACAAGGTGGCATCCGTGCTGGGTCACCAGCTCTGCCGCTTCCATGCCGTCGGCGGCCAGCTTCACGCGGTAGCCGTTCTTCTCCAGCATTCGTCCCACAAATTTGCGCACGCTGATGGAATCGTCCGCGACCACGATCAAGCGCTCTTGTTCGACGCGATCGATGGCTTCGGCTGGAATCGTGCCGCGCGCCACCGCCGTCGATCCCGGCGCAAAGATGCGCGCAGCGCTTGCGCTGGCTTGCAACGGACGCCGTTCAGTTGGCTCGTTTGCAACCATGCGGTTCAAATCAATGAGCAGAATGAGGCTGCCGTCCGGCGCGATCGTCGTGCCAGGGAAAAGTTTCACGCGGCGCAGATATTCGCCGAGGTTTTTGATAACGATTTCGTCCTTGCCCAGGACTTCTTCAACCACGAGTCCGATCTGGCGATTTCCGGCATTGGCAACGACCATGCGGAAGTAACCGTTGACGGGTTCGAGGGGTGGCAAGCCAAGATAGGTGTCGAGCCGCACGACTTCGGTCACGACGTCGCGAACTTTCGTCAGCAGCTTTCCACCAACATCTTCGATTTCATCCGCGCGCAGCCGTCGAATTTCCTCAACGACGGCAAGCGGCAGCGCGAAGTTCGTCACGCCGCAACGCACGAAGAGTGCTGGCGAGATGATCAGGGTCAGGGGCACTTTCAACGTGAACTTTGTCCCCTGGCCGCTGACACTCTGAATATCGATTTCGCCGTTCAGCGCATTCAAGTTTGCGCGTACGACGTCCAGGCCAACGCCGCGTCCCGCCAGCTCTGTTTTGACGGGCGCCGTGGTAAATCCGGGATGGAAGAGCATTTCGCGCAGGTCGCGCTCCGTGAGGCGATCCGCGGTCTCCTCAGAAACAAGACCGCGCTCGATGGCGCTCAGTTTCACGCGATCGTAGTCGATGCCGCGGCCGTCGTCTTCCACTTCAATGTAAATGTGGTTTCCGCGGTGATAAGCGCGTAGGGAGACTTTGCCCAGTTCCGGCTTGCCGCCAGCAACGCGATCCTCGGGGCGCTCGATTCCGTGCGCAACGGAATTGCGCACCAGGTGGACCAGTGGGTCGGAAATCTGTTGAATAATGTTGTTGTCCAGTTCCGTTTCGCTTCCGGAAAGGTCGAGATCCACCTGCTTGCCCGCGGATTTCGCCGCGTCGCGCACAGCGCGCGATAGCCTCGAATATAGCGTTCCGATCGGCACCATGCGGGCCGCAGTGATTTCGTCCTGCAGGTGGTGCGCGAGTTTTGTAAACTCGTCGATGTCGCCTTCGACGCGCCCGATGAAGCCTTCCAGCTGCGACAGCACTTCGTTCACGTCAGCCGAAATTTCCGCCATGGAGCGCGAGAGAATATTGAAGTCGTCGTACCGGTCCATCTCCAGTTCGCTGAAGTCCGACCAGAACGATGTGTCGCCCGAGGCCGCGTTCGTAAGCGTTTGCCGCGCGGTGGACGGGCTCCACGGCCCCGTCTGCCGCGTCGAGCTGATGCGGTTGAACTCGTACTTTTCCTGGAACTCGCCCACTTTTCCTTGCAGCCGTTCCTTCGAAAAACTCAGCGTGTCGACCAATTTCTCCAGTTCCGCCACTCGTCCGACCATCCGCGTACGGTTGATGACCAGTTCGCCGACCGTATTCATCATCCGGTCGAGCCGAGAGAGCGCGATGCGCACGGACTTGGCTGCTGCGGCCGCCGCGTTGGCCGGCTTGGCAGCTTTCTTCGCTGGGGCGGCAACTGGAGCGGTTTCTTCAGATCCAGCTGCGTGTGCCTCTTCGCTCCCAGCAGGTGTCGAAACTGCTTCCGAATCTTCTACTTCGACCGGCGCATACTCGGCAATTCGCCCGAGCAGGGAATCGACGCCCGCGCGCATGCTCTTTTCGTCGGCCCACTGTCGATGTAAAGTTTTCTTGAGTACGTCGACGGATTCCAGGCAGATGTCGACAACGGCGGGAGAAGGTTCCAGTTCGCCGTCGCGCAATCGCCCGATCAAATCCTCCACGCGGTGCGCAATTGCGCCCAGTCTGCTCAACCCAACCTGTGCGGCGGATCCTTTTACCGTGTGAATCGCGCGAAACAGCTTGTTGATCTCTTCGGGATTGTTGTTGCCCTCGAGCGAAATCAGGCAATCGCTCACAACTTGCAGATGTTCCTCTGCCTCGGGCTGAAAAAATTCCAAAATCTCGTCGGCCACTTCGTCATCTGCGGGAAGTGCGTCGAAATAGGAGCCCGTTGCCGCCGAGACTACCGTCTCTTTGGGCGATGCTTTGGCTGGTTCCGCATGTGTCTGCGGCTGGGGATAATTCAGCGGTGGCGGCTCCGTCGGAAAAGCAAAACGGTAGCGCTCCTTAAACGCAGAAATGTCGTCCAGGCTCTCTTTGCCTGTATCGCTGATTTCCAGGAGGTCCGTTTCCAGAACGGATATGCCGTCGGACAAAAATTCCGTCAGCGGCCCGTGCAGGTCGTCGCCCAGCGGCGCATTCAACGCGTATTGGAAAACGTGAGCCAGCTTCGCGCCAATTTCCGAAAAGCGCGGGAAACCGTAGCTCGCGGAAGTTCCGCTGAGCGTATGTGCTGAGATATAGAGCCGCTCCAGATCTTCCCGGCGCGGAGAAATCTCCTGCAACACACTGACATACTCGCGCAAATACTGCAGATGTTCCGCCGCTTCCTGGAGGAACATCTCGACGGCTTCGCGGTCAGGCATACTCACGCGCGTCCCTCCGCCACAAGTTCGGGCTTCTGCAACTCTTCCGCCGTGGGCTTGCGGTAGAGAATGCAGTCATTCAGTACAATGGCCTGGAATTTCACGGGCATCTTGGAGATCGATTCCGAATGTCCCAGAAAGAGATAACCGCCTGGCTCCAGTGTGTCGTAAAAGCGCTGCACCAGCGCGCGCCGCCGTTCTTCGGAAAAATAGATCAGCACATTCATGCAGAAAATCATGTCCATCCGGCCGACGTACACCGCCGACGCCAGATTGATTTGCGCAAAGGTGACCATCTTGCGCAGCTTGGGCTTGACTTGATATCCGCTATGGCTTTTTGTGAAGTGCGCCGTCAACTGTTCCGGACTGACGCTGCTCAGGCTGCGGCCTGCGTAAACACCACACTCCGCGTGCCTCAAAGCGTGGCGCCCGACGTCGGTAGCAAGAATTTCGACGTTCCACGAATCCGAAAACGAAAGGGAATCAGAGATGGTGATGGCAATCGAATAGGGTTCCTCACCGGTGGAACAGCCTGCGCTCCAAATTCTTAGCGTGCGCGGATTCTTCCAAAACTTCTTTACATGCAATTCCGGGAGCACGCGCTTTTCGAAAGCCTCATAAACACTCGGATAGCGGAAGAAACTGGTCTCCTGAGTCAACAGTCCCTCAAGCAACGCTTCGTACTCGACATTCGACTTCCGCATCGCTCTTAGCAAGTCCGTCCCGCGGCCGAGCCCTTTCGCGCGCAAGTGTTCCTTCACCCGCGTCGAGAAAAATCTCTCGCGCGACGCATCGAAGCAAATGCCCGTCCGCTCTTCTATCAGCATGCGGATCTCGCTCAGCTCATGTTCACTAAGACCGTGCGCCGGTCCTTCCCGTTCGCTCATTCCCGTCCCGCTTTGGCTCTGGCTTCTTGCCCGAGCAGAAAATCACTGCTTACCGCAGAGCGCCGGCTGGGACAGGCCGCTCGGAATCTTCCAGACTGTTGCCGGACTTCGAATTCGCCCGGAATTGCGCGAGCGCTTCATTCAACTGGTCGGAGAGTTTCACGAGCTGGCTGACCGTCGCGACCGTGCCACGGGTACCTTGTGACGTCTGCCGCGTAATGCTCGAAATAATCTGCATGGCGTGTGCTACGCCTTCTGTTCCGCGCACCTGCTGTTTGGAAGCCAGCGAAATTTCCTGGACCAACTCCGCTGACTGGCGCACCACGTTCGAAATGGCGTCCAGTGCGCGTCCGGCCTGATCCGCAAGCGTGGCGCCGCCCTCGACTTCCTTTGTGCCTTCTTCCATGACCACTACGGCTTCGTTCGTCTCGGCCTGAATGGCCTTGATCAGTGCCGCGATATCCTTGGTGGCGCTTCGGCTGTGTTCGGCAAGCTTGCGAACTTCGTCTGCGACCACCGCGAAGCCGCGTCCCGCTTCGCCCGCACGCGCCGCCTCAATGGCTGCGTTCAACGCCAGCAAGTTGGTCTGCTCCGTGATGTCGTTAATAACGTTGATGATTTCCGAAATTTCCAAAGAGCGGTCGCCCAGCGATTTGATTTTCTTGGCGGTTGCTTGCACCGATGCGCGAATGCGCTGCATACCTTCCAGCGTGTCGCGCACAGCCCGGTTGCCCTGTTCGGCGGCGTCGAGCGCACGGCGTGCCGCTTCGGCGCTTGCTTCCGCGTTGTTCGAAACTTGCTTCATCGAAACCGTTAGCTCTTCGACGGCGCTGGAGGTATTCGTGATTTCCTGATCCTGTTGTGTCGCGCCGGCCTGCATCTGGTCGGCGGCCACAAGGATGTTGTTCGAGCAAGCCGTAACTTCCATGGCCGCTTTGCGCACGCGCTCGAGAACTTTAGTGAAATTGTCGAGCATGTAGTTGATCGAATCCGCGACGTTGCCCAGCGCGTCGTTCGTGACTTTTCCACGGAGCGTCAGATCGCCGCGCGCCACCTGGTTGATGACCGTCAGCAGTTCCGTGATGCTGCGCTGCAAAGCGTCATTCGCATCCTGATTGCTCGTCGCCTTGGAAACCTTCGCCACCGCGCGATTCAAGTTCTCCGCGATATAGCCGAGTTCGTCGCCCGTGTTCAGTTCCACGCGCGCCCGAGGGTCGCCCGCGGCAATACGCTCGGAAAATTGCGCCAGCTCTTGTACCGGCGTTAAAAGCTTGCTCCCCAACCGCCACGCCATGAAGATGGCCATGCCGAGCGCCAGGAAAACGGCGATCATCACGGAGCCGCTTGCCGCGCTCGGCAGCGAGCCGAACTCAAAAATGGACGCTCCGCCAGACTGCCGTCCGGCGCTATAGGCGAAGCCCAGCACCAGGAACAGCACGACGCCATTCGCCAGGACCAGCGTCCAGATTGTGGAACTCAATCGCGATTTCATGACTTCCTCCAAACCCCTCTTGCAGCGCCCCTATCCGCATGCGGCAGGGCCCGCGAAAATTCAGCCGCGCAAACTCAAATACTAGGCCCCGGAAAAACTTCCAGCATTCTCCTAAGGTCGATAATCAATGCCAGCCGGTCGTCGTGACGCAACATTCCGGTGCAATGCGGCACATTCTCCGGCGCTTGCTCCAGCAAATCTTCGGCATTCACCGAATACGTTCCAATCACTTCATCCGCCGCAATCCCAATCCGCAAATCGTCATGCGCACCCTCGCCGCGCAACGACGCCACCACCACATGCTTCGGCAGCAAACCAGGCCGCCGCCCTTCCGTTATCGCAATGTCGATCAGCGGCACAATGGCTCCGCGCAAGTTGAATATTCCTGCCAGATACGCAGGACCCAGCGGCAGCTTCGTCAAAAGCGGCCAATCCAGGACTTCCTCAACGTCCAGCACCGGCAAGCAAAACCTTTCGCGACCGCTCCGGAAAACGCAGTACTGCGATTCCGGCAGCCGCTCTTCCATAGGTCCGAGAGCTTCGAGCAGGTCGTCCGCATCCGCGGGCAGCGGTACAAGATGAAAGTCTTCGCTCATTACCGAATCATTCTCAAAATTCCTCTATGCAAATCGCCGAACGGCTCGTAGCAACTCTTCACGCGTAAACGGCTTGGTCACATACCCGTCCGCGCCTTGCTGCGCGCCCCAATACTTGTCACTCTCGGTGTTCTTCGACGTCACCAAAATCACCGGTATCGCGTTGTAATCCGAGTGATTCTTCAATTCCCGGCAAACCTGAAATCCATTCCGCTTGGGCATCACCACGTCCAACAAAATCACGCTGGGCCTCTCAATGGCGATCGCTTCCTCGACTCGTTCTGGGTCGTTGATACCCACCAGCCGGTAGCCTTCGTGCTCAAGAAAGCCCTGGATCAGCTTCACTTGCGAGGGCGAGTCATCGACGATGAGTACTTTTTTCTGCAGCATCGACATCTCCCCATATTTCTCCGCAGACAAGAGGTGCACGTCAGCAGCCAGCCTGAGAGCGACCTACATTCCATTGTCGAACTTATATAAGGGCTGGATTATGAGTGATTTACAGAATCCGCGAACACACTTAGCGGCGAGGACCCGGCGACACTGGCTCCGCTACTGTCTCAGCTTGAGATGTATTCTCAGCTTCCCTCATCTCGCTCGCCAGCGATGAGAATCTCTGCATAATCTCGTTGATTCGCAGCGCCATGCTGTGAATCGTCTTAATTTGCGCTAATGATTGTGAAGATAGTTGCCCCGGCTCCAGCAGCAAAAGCTCCGCGTTGCCGAGCATCGAGGTCAGCGCGTTGTTGACGCTGTGCTTCATGTCCATCATGTAGCGGCCCAGTGTGGCTTGGTTTTCATTCTTGGCCGCGCGCCGTTCCGATTGTTTGGCCAATCGCAACGCCTCCGCGCGCCGCAATGATTCGCCTGCGACCAGCAGCAGCGTTTGCGCCCAATCTTCCCGCAATGGGATGTGGACCAGCCGCGGATACCGCGAACGCAATTGACCAAGTTCGCGGGAATCCGCTGGCACGCACAATATCACCGCCGCGGCGGGCTCGAGAGACCGCAGTATGCCCGGGAGTTTGCCTTCTGGAACGGGACCAACCACCACGAGATCGTACGGCGCCGCTTCATGATCTTTCCAAAGCTCGCTGCTGAGAACGGTGACGCCCGGCGCGTGGCGCTCCGCCTGCCAGCATGCGGTCAAAAGCCTCGCAAATTCCGGCTCGTCGCTCAGGATTAATACACTAGCGTTTCGCACAGAGCTGCCGCTCCCAGGTTGATGGTCCGCAATGACCTGATAAAGAACCAAACATTTAGAGCTTCTCGGCCTCGTCCAGCGCCGTCAGCAGGCGCTTCGTGCTGATGCCCAGGTTCACGGCCGCTTCCGTGTCCTTTGCCTGCTTGGCGATATCCACGCGCTCCTGCAGACGCGAGACCTCGATCCTTGCGATGGAGAGCGCTTTATCCATGGATGTAGCATTTCCTGTTTCCTTTGCTGTTTCCACGGCTCCCGTCACCATCGCTCGTGCCACCACCGCACGCCGAAGATCCTCCGCTGACGGTCCATCCTCGCTCACAAAGGCGGTTACTTCCCACGAGGACAACAAAATCCGCGCCGGTCCGATCTTTACCGTGGTCATGGAACGTCCCCGCGTTGGAGGAGTCGCGATGAGCTGCTCCCAAATTTTTTCCAGGCAGGTTTCAAAGTCGAGTGCGCCTGCTGCCGCAGGCTTGGCCGCTGCCTGTGCCGCCGGCTTCTCCGCGTTTTGGGTGGACGTTTTTGAAGTTCCCCCATCACGGCCGGGTGTACTCGTGGATTCAGCGCCGCGAGGGATTGCGGCTGTCGCTGAAGTTGTTGCTCGTTCGGGTCCCTTCGGCGCGACTTTCTCCAACGCCCGTTCTACGTCCGTTCGCAAACCCAAAAGTTTTTCAAACGTCTGATTCACCGAGCGTTCCGTGTATTCCTTCTGGAAGGGCTGTTTCCATTCATCGGCAGCCTCCCGAATCTTTGCGAGAGGCTCTGTGGCAGAGAGGCCGAAATGATGGCAATCGATAATCCGCGCGCCAGCAGTCTCTAGCTGTGACAGCCCCGAGCGGATGGCGATCAGGTCCGCATGCATCAGCTCGATAAACGTCCGCCGCAGGAGAAAATTGAACCGGACGAAGGTGAGCAGAGCCGCTGGGTCATAGAACATTCCACCCGCCGTCTCTTTTACTTTCCGTCCCTGCTCGATGAAGTTCGTCTTCAAGATCTCGCGCAGGCTGCGGAATGTTCGCAGCTTCTCGATCATCTGCTCCAGCGGCGCGCACCATTCCAGGGGGGAGTCGTCGACATCGCCCAGCACTGGCAGCATGACCTGTGCCACGTCGTGTGGCTCAATCTGTTTGTGGTAAATCTTCGCGGGAGCGCACAACGCGAAGTATTGCACCAGCAGGAAGTCGACCTTGTCGCGGTCTACGTTGGTTTTCGCCGTCTTCTGCAGATGGCGATGAATGAGCGCGCACAGACTCGTCTCGTTGGCATTCAGCGTCGTCGTCTGGAGCAGTTTGCGCAGTTCGTGGACGGCAACGCGCTGGTCCATTTCGTCCAGCCAGGCTTCCACTTCATCAAACAGCTCCAGGTCCGGCTTTTCCGGCAAATTCCTTTTTTCCTGGGGGAAGGGAATCTCAATTTCGAGCTGTTTCCCCAGCGCCAGATAGATCGGGAAAACCGAACGGTCCTCCGCCCACTTCGCCAGCCGCGAGTTCGCGGTTTTTGGCGGTGCTGGGGTGTTAAGCGTTGAAGTCGGTTTGTTCACGGCTGTGTCACCCACGCGCAGGGCCCTCCTAGGAACCTGACGGCCACCGCTTTACGTCCTTCGTGATACTGCACGGCAATCACCTTTGCTTCGGCCGTGCCACCGTTCCGGTCTCGTTCCATCCGTACCCGGTCGTCGAACTCCAGAGGCAAACTCGAAAGGAAGATCGCATGTTCCGATCCCCCGAATTCCACCACGGTCGCTTCCCGCAATCGTGTGCTCCCTGCCCGCAGCGCAGTGATCTGCACCGGGATTCGAACGGGAGTAGCACGCGGAAAGAAGCGTGCCAATCGCTCCGCGCAGCCTTGCTCGTTCGCGCTTAGCGTTATTTCGCCGGATACTCTCACGCCGCCTCTCATCCCGCCGCAGTACTCTGGTACTAAGGAGGCGCGCCCTTTGCGTATCGGTACACGTAACCCTGCAAATGGACACAACGTCCCCGCGATAGAGATGCACGCTGCCCGCCAAAGAAGGGAAAAGGAAAGAGGTCTAGATAGTGAAGAAAGGGAAAGACTTAGATTTTTCCTGTCGGTAGCGAGTGGCTCACTCGTCTCACGCTGAAACGCCGCAGTCTCAGCCTTTCGATGCTTTCGCGTCTCGCCGCCGGCGGTGAGACATTATTCCAATTGCTGGGCAGTCTCTTCGGAAGCGTCTTCGGCCTCGCCGGGACCAGACCTCAGCGGGATGTTGTAACGCTTCAGTTTGCGATACAACGTCGCCCGGCTAATCCCCAGCATGCGGCCCGCGAGGGCTTTGTCTCCGTTCGCCTGCTCGAACACACGCAGTATGGTCATCTTTTCCATCTCCGCGAGAGCTGTTGTGGAAAGAGACGCAGCATCTTGCAGAGTGCTGCCGGAGGAATCCGATTGCTCGCTGCGGATCGCAGGCGGAAGGTCGCTTACGTCGATCACACGGCGATCGCCCAGCGTAATTGCGCGTGCGATGCAGTTCTCCAGTTCGCGAATATTGCCAGGCCACTCGTAGTTCAAGAGACTATTCATCGCCGCGGTGGTCACTTGCAGGTGCGAATCCGGCGCATAGCGGTCCAGGAAGTGATGCACGAGCATGGGAATGTCTGACCGGCGATCGCGCAACGCTGGCAAGTGTACGGTCACGACGTTCAGCCGGAAGTAGAGGTCTTTGCGAAAGGTTCCTTCGCGATAGGCAGCCTCCAGATCGCGGTTTGTCGCCGCGATTACCCGGACATCTACATTCACTTTCTCGTTGCTGCCGACCGGCCGAACCTCTTTCTCCTGAAGCACGCGCAGCAGCTTCGCCTGCATCTCCAGAGGCAATTCGCCGATCTCATCCAAAAAGATCGTCCCGCCGTTGGCCGCTTGGAATAGGCCTGCTTTGGTCTTTATGGCCCCCGTAAACGCGCCTTTTTCGTATCCGAAAAGTTCGCTCTCCATCAGTGTCGGCACAAGTGAGCCGCAATCCACCGCGACAAATGGCGTTTGCGCCAGCGCGCCGCGGAAGTGAATCGCCCTCGCGACAAGCTCCTTGCCCGTCCCGCTTTCGCCCGAAATGAGCACAGGCGTGCGGGTATCCTTCAGCCGCGAGACCATCCGCAATACATCTTGAATGTTCGCCGACGTGCCGATGATTCCGTCGAGATTGGCTTCCGTGCTGACGCGCTCGCGCAGAAATTCATTATCCGTCACCAGGCGGACTTTTTCGGCCATGCGTTGCAGCAGCAGCCGCATCTTTTCCACGCGAAAGGGCTTCTCAATGTAGTCGTACGCCCCCAGTTTCATCGCGTCCACCGCGGATTCGATCGATCCATGCCCCGTCATGATCGCGATTTCTGCTCGCGGCAGAATCAGTTTCGCCTGCTTCAAGAGTTCCACACCGGAAAGTGTTGGCAGCTTCAAGTCGGTGAGGATGAGGTCCGGCACTTCGGCGTCCAGCTTGGCCAGCGCTGCTTCGGCGCTTTCCGCTTCCGTGCACGAATATCCCAAGGTATTGCCGATGGTCATGCACAGCTTGCGGATGCTCTGCTCGTCATCCACCACAAGCAACCGTATTTTTAGATCGTCACTCATGGCTTCCCGAAGGTTTTCTCCACAATGGATATTAATTGATGTGCGCGGAACGGCTTCTCGATGCAAGGCGTCCCGCTGCGCGCCAGCAACGCTTGCGTCTCGCTGTTGGCGGTATCTCCGCTAATCAGAATGATTTTCGACCCAAGTTCCGGCCGGTTTTTTTGAATCCAGTCATGCACTTCCGCTCCGTTCACGGCTCCGGGCATCCGGATGTCGGAAATCACGCCGCTGTAAGACCCTGCCGCAAGCTGCTCCAAGCCTTCCGCTCCCGAGGACGCGTTCACCACGGAATATCCCTTCCTCTCCAATGCTGCCTTGAGAAACGCAATCACGGACGCCTCGTCCTCAATCAGCAGAATCGGTGCAGTCTGTCCAATCGCCGCTGGCAGCTTCATCTTCCAGCCTCTTTTGCCGCCACGGCCGGCAGCTCCGCGGCGAGCGGAATCCGCACGACAAACGTGCTCCCGCCGCTTTCCGTATTGTTCCAGCACTGAATTTCGCCGCCGTGCGCCCGCACAATTCCATAACAGATGCTTAACCCGAGCCCCGTGCCTTTTCCGGGCTGTTTCGTTGTGTAAAAGGGATCAAAAATATGCTGCGGATCGGCGATCCCCGTTCCGTTGTCGGTGACCACCACTTGCACGCTATTGCCGTCCCGTTCCGTTCGAATCGCTATGCGTCCCCGCCGCCCCGTTTCTTGCACCGCGTCGTAAGCATTATTGAGAATGTTCAGGAACACTTGCTGCAGTTGTTGGGCGTCTCCCAGGGCCGGCTCAAGCGTCTCGTCAAACTCCTCCCTTACCTCGACGCCGTGGCTCGCGAAATCGTAGCTGCGCAGCTTGATCGTTTGCCGCAGCACGGTATTCACCTGCACCGCCTCGCGCTGCACCGGCCGCTGTCTCGCGAAACTGAGCAGATCCTGCACGATGTCTTTGGTTCGCTGCGTTTCTTGCAAGATAATCTGCAGATCGCCGCGCGCAGAGAGCGGGACCTCCGGATTTTCCAGCAGCAAGTCCGTGAATCCGAGAATGGCTGCGAGGGGATTGTTAACCTCGTGCGCCACTCCGGAAACCAGCCGCCCGATCGTTGCCATTCGCTCCGAGTGCGCCAGCTTCGCCTGCAGCAGCACCGCGTCGGTGATGTCTGTCATTACCACGACCAGATTGTTCACCGCGTTTTGCTCATCGCGCATCGGGCTCAGGCTGATCGAAAAGTGCCCCATCGTTTCATCACTTCGCCGGGCCTGCAGTTCAAGATTTTCCACCTGCTGCCCGTTCGCCGTGGTCTCCAGCGCGGCCTCGAAATCCTTCCTATGCGATGGCTCTACCCAATCCACCAGCCGGTGCCCAATCAATTCGTCTTCCCGGTAGCCGGCTTCGTAACATCGCCGGTTCGCGTAGCTGATCAATCCAGCCGTATCCAGCACCAGAATCATGCTCTGGGTCGTGTTCAGAATTTTCTGGTTGAAGTCGCGTTCTCGTTGCAGCTGCGATTGAAACGACTTCTGTTCCGTAACATCCAGCATCAAACCGCGAATCTGGGCGATGCGTCCCTGCGCGTCGCGCACGGCGGTAATGTTCTGCAGCGTATGCAAAAGCGCGCCATCCTTGCGCCTGAGCGTCTCTTCGTAATTGCGCAGCACGCCGCGCTCGGCCAGCGCCTGCAAAAATCGTTCGCGCGCCGCCGGGGCGGGGTAGAGATGAGGACTGACATCAGATCGCAACATCTCCTCCCGTGAAGCATACCCAAGCATGCGAACCATCGCGTCGTTGACATCCAGAAAACGCCCGTCCGGCGTTGCGAAAAAGAGTCCTTCCTGGATGCTGTCGAAGAGCTCCCGGTATTTCCGCTCCGCTTCCCTCCGGTCCGTGATGTCCTTCAGAACGTGAATCGTGCGCGTGTCGTCTTCCACCACTCCTGGCGCTCTCGAAGTCGACACAAGAAAGATTCGCTCTGCTGACGCGGCAACGTATTCCTCACGCGCTCGCTGCGTATCGCGGCAAAAAGGGCAGGGAAGCTCGCTCCCCGTCTCGGCGATTTGCCGGAGGCCGCTCATCGCCTCGCCGACGAGCGCCACCGGCGGTACTCCGAGATGCGACGCCAGGGAACGATTCGTGCGCACGATCTTCCACGCCCTGTCGTGCACCACAATGTAATCACTGATCGCGTCGATATCCTCGACCCACTGCCGCTTCGATTTTTCCAGTTGTGAAAAGCGCCTGAAGTTTTCCAGCGACAACGCCGCGTGGCTAGCGAGCGCATGCAGCAGCTTTTCCTCCTTGGCGTCCAGATTCTTCCGCCGCCGCAAAATGCAGAGCATCCCCAGCCGCTCGCCGTCGCTTGCCGTCACGGGCACGAACACCGCGCTCGTCGCCGACCCGTTGGCTTTCTCATTGCTTCCGAGTCCCGCTGGGACGGCTTTCACAACCGCCGCGACTCGGTTTTCGCGGGCCGACGATATCATCCAGCTCCTGAGCGTGCCGCTCTCCCCCTGTTCCTTCTGTTCAGTGGAATAAAGATCCGTTTCACGGCCACGGAATACGGCGACCCCGCCCCACGCGGCATTCAGCATTCGCGCCACCCGGCCGGCAAAACGAGCCAGGAACTCCGGGAGCTGCCGCGACTGGGCCGCGTCCACGGCCAGCTCCATCAATTCTTCTGCTTGGCGGGAGGAGGGAGGCATAGAGGTAGCCTTATTTAACCGGGTGGTTAAACGCGAAGCCCGCAGACGTTTTGGCTCTCGCATCACGGGTTGGGGTTGGACGCGTGTCTCAATTTGAGTTCAGCCGTTCATAACTACCCTAGCGGCTCATCTCATTCTGAGTCAATCAAGGTTCTCAGGGGCGTTGCCGAATCGTCCACCCTCGCGCGGGCTTCCCAATCGCCACCGTCTCAGCATGAGACCCCTGCGCGATGTTAAAGCGTCCGCTGAGACGAAAGCGCGCGGGGACAGATATTCTCTCAACAACGAAAAACAGCACTAACTCCTCATTCTAAGACACTTGCAATTCTCTTCTTCTTTGCGCCCTACGCACCGCGAGCCTTTTCTGCGGTGGCACCCGACGTGCCTTCTCCAATGCGGGGTTTACCCATTCTCGAGAGGGGTGGTGTCGATGAGATCCAGATGGAGAAATTTTGTGCGCGGAGCCGCGATGGCTGCGATTGGTCTTTCCTTGGGAACCGCCTGCTTTGGGCAATCAGGCTCGACAGACGAAGGTAAGCGCAAGGTTAAGTCCAAGGTACTTCCCGCATATCCTGAGCTTGCCAAGCGTATGAGCGTGTCCGGCAAGGTGAAAATCGAGGTCGTGATCACACCTGATGGCCGCGTAAAGAGTACTCGTGTCATTGGCGGTCATCCGTTGCTGGTGCAGGCCTGCCAGGACGCGGTCAAGGAATGGAAGTTTGCGGCTGCGCCGGAAGAAACCACGCAGATTGTTGAGTTTGAGTTCAGCGCCGGGGGCGGGAACTAGGTCCATCGCAGAGAGCGGCAGGAGCGGTTTTCAGCAAACCGCGTCGCCGGGGTGAGTGGAGGCATTTTGCAATGACGATCGGGAAAAGGCTTTACATCGGCTTCGGCGTGATTCTGGGCATTTTGGCGATTCTATTTTTCGTCAATTTGGGAACGGGCCTCAAGGAAGGGTCGGCACGCAAGGATGCCACCTTGGCGCTCGAGAATGTCCGCACGATCGAAGCGGTGCGCTATCAAATCATGTTGAACCGCCACAACATGGACAACTTCCTCTTGAGCGGCGACCCCAGAGACGAAGAAAAGATCAGCAAGGGCATTAGCGACATCAATGACCTCATCAAACGCGGCGAAGCGCAAACCACCGTTGACAGCGTCAAGACCGCGCTGATCCAGGTGGAAAGCACCGAAGCGAACTGGGCCGACAATTTTGCCAAGCCTTTGCTCGCCAAGCGCCACCAGGTGGACTCCGGCGACGCCACTGTCTCGGACCTCCAAATCTTCTACCTGCAGAAGGATCCCGCGTCCTGGCTCACGAAATCTTCCGTCATCCTCGACCAAACTAGCGCGGAAATCACCAAGGCGCTAAACGAGACCACCAAATCGGCTGAAACGGCCAGCGCCGTCAGCCGTTGGGGCACCACGCTTCTGACGTTTCTCGCGCTTGCCATCGGCATTTACGCCGCTCTCAAAACGGCCAAATCCATTAGTGAGCCGCTTACGCACCTCATCACGGTTGCGCGCGAAATTGGCGACTCCGGCGATTTGGACCAGAACATCGACATCCATCGCAACGACGAGATAGGTGCTTTAGCCACCACCTTCAACAACATGGTCGCCTATTTGAAGGAGATGGCCAGTGTTTCCATGTCCGTCGCCGAAGGCGATCTCAGCGTGGAAGTCGTTCCTCGCTCGAAGCGCGACACTCTCGGCAATGCGTTTCTACGCATGTCGCACGGATTGCAAGAGTTAGTGCGCACCACGCGTGATTCCGCCGGCCAGGTTTCGGCGGGGTCCAATCAAGTTGCGGGCGCGGCAGATGAATCGGCAAAGGTCAGCGTGCAAGCATCCTCGGCCATTGAAGAAGTCACCAGCACGATGCACGAGATGAGCATCAACGTGCAAAACGTCGTGAAGAACACGCAAGTGCAAGCTTCCAGCGTTGCAGAAACCTCCGCTTCCATCGATCAGATGGTCACGTCGATCCAGCGTGTCGCGGACACCGCGAAAGTTCTTTTGGACATCGCCAATCGTTCCCGCGAAGAAGTCGTCACCGGCATCCAGACCATGGAAAAAGCCACCGACGGCCTGAATCGCACGAACAAAGCCATTCAGTCCTCCGCGGAAATCATCAACATACTCGGCCATCGCGCTGACGATATCGGCAAAATCATCGAAGTCATTGATGACCTTGCCGAGCAGACCAATCTTCTCGCCCTGAACGCGGCCATCGAAGCGGCCCGCGCCGGCGAACACGGTTTGGGATTTGCGGTCGTCGCCGACGAAGTTCGCAAGCTCGCCGAAAAATCCACGCAATCTACGAAGGAAATCGCCGACCTCATTCAAAGCATCCAGCGCGAAGCGCGCCAGGCCGTCGAAAACATGGAGCGCAGCACGCGCATCGTCGAGGAAGGACTGAGCCTCGGAAACGAACTCGGCACGGCTCTCCACAAAATTTCCAACGTGGTCACCGAAGTCTACAAGTTCTCGCAAGAAATCGGTGCCGCCACCAACGAACAGTCCGTCGGCTCTTCGCAAATTGCGAAGGCCACCAGCCGCCTCACCGAGATCACGCAGGAAATCAACTCCGCTGTCGAAGAGCAAGCCTCCGGAGCGCAAGCCGTTGTGCGCGCCATGGACAAAATGCGCGAACTCGTGCAGCAATCGGCGTCCAGCTCTACCGAGCTTTCCGCCGCCGCCGAGCAGATGCTCAAGCTATCGCGCAACTTGCTCGACAGCATGGACCGCTTTGTTTTGGACCGTTCCGCGCAAAACCGCGGCCGCCAGGCTCACTCCGAGGCCGGTCCTTCGCGTCGCGGGCATCAGGGTTCCAGCCGTGAACGTGAGTCCGAATACGCTGAGCTCGTCCGTTCCTAAGGAGCCGGAGATCGCTTGATGGAAAAGGACTTACAGATCGTCGGTTTCCGCATCGGAAATGAAACGTATGGCGTGCGCATCGGCTCGGTGCGTGAGATTGTCCGCGTTCCGGAAATCACGGCCGTGCCAAGCGCGCCAGACACCGTTGAAGGCGTCATCAACTTGCGCGGAAAAATCATCCCCGTGATGGATCTGCGCAAGCGCTTCGGCCACACGGAGATCACCTCCGACAAAAAGAACCGCATTTTGGTCGTGGAGTTAGACAACAAATTGCTCGGCCTCATCGTCAACTCCGCCTCCGAAGTTTTGAAGATTCCGCCATCGGAAATCGAAGCCCCTGGCTCTGTTTTTGCCGATGGCGAATCCGGTTACGTCACCGGAGTTGGCAAACTGAAAGGCCGCCTGATTATTTTGCTGGATATTTCCAAGCTGTTGCATCGGCCGGAGCTCAAACGACTCGAGGAGGCCGCGGAACCCGTCGCCACTGCAAAGTAGCGCTGCGCCTGATCTCCTCAGCACAGCCGAACTGCCGGACTGCCGCTTATTTCATGGGAACGCTAACCGCTCAGATTCAACTTACGGAAGCTGAACTGAAACTGTTGCAGACGCTCGTCTACCAGGAATGCGGTATGTTCTTCGACGAGCGCCGCTCGCACTTTCTGAAAGATCGTCTGCAGCGCCGGCTCAAAGTTTGCCAGCTCGATTCCTTTTACAGCTACTACCGCTTGCTCACCAGCCGCGAGGGCCGTGCCGAGCTGGCTCTGCTGCTCGAAAATCTCACGGTTAACGAAACAAGTTTTTTCCGCAACAAGCCTCAGCTCGAGCTCTTGCAGAAAACCGTGCTGGAAGATTTGCTGCGCAAGAAGCAGGAGCGCCGGGATTGGAATCTGCGCGTGTGGAGCGCCGGCTGCTCCAGCGGCCAGGAGCCTTACTCCGTCGCCATTCTGATTTGCGACGCCCTGGCTTACTACTACCTACGCAATCCGCTGCCGTTCGACATGCCGTCTCCCAAGCCCCTGATTCCGCCGCCCTGGAAACTCGAGATCGTGGCCTCGGACATCAGTTACGCCAGTCTGCGCGTGGGCCAGGAAGGCGTTTTCACGGAACAACAGATGGAGCCGGTGGATTACACCTGCCGCCTGCGCTATTTTGAAAAGTCCGGCGACAAATACGCCATCAAACCCCAGCTGAAGCAGCTCGTCCAGTTCGACTTCCACAATCTCAAAACAGAATTCTTGCCGCGCCGCAACGACATCATCCTCTGCCGCAACGTCATGATCTATTTTGACGAAGCCGAACAAAAGCGTCTGATCGAAAAGTTTTGGCACTGCTTGAATCCCGGCGGCTATCTTTTTGTGGGCCACGCCGAAAGTCTCTTCGGCCTGACGCAAAAATTTCGCATGGTTCACGAAAACAACGGCACCGCCTATCAACGTGTGGAGGCGAATTCTTGAGCAGGCCTCCCGAAGATCGCAACCCGGAGCTTCGCGCCATCTTTTTCGAGAGCGCGAATGAGCTGCTTCAGTCGCTCAACGAAGCGGGGCTGGAGCTCGAAACGCATCCCGCCGACGAGGAAGTCATTCGCCGCGTCCGCCGCGCTGTGCACACGCTCAAGGGAGACTCCGCTGCCTGTGGCTTTCACAAGCTAAGCGAATTCGCCCACGAACTGGAAGATATTCTCACGCCCCAAGTCGGCCAAAAACATGGCGCGCGCTTCGCTGAGGTCGTTCTCGCCGCCGCCGATTCCTTTGAAGCCATGCTTTCCTCGTACCAGCGTGGCAAGAGGCTGCCGTCGCTTGAAAAGATGCATGGCCTCATCCGGGGTTTGTTGGTGGATATGGTGCCAGCGGCAATTGTTGAGGCGCCTCAGGCTCCCGTTGCGGTTCCGGCGGCGTTTGCGTGGACCGAGTACGAACAGCTCATGATCTCCGAGGCCGTTCACCGCGGCGAAACCGTTTACAACGTGGCTTTGCGCATCGATCCAGACAGCCTCATGCGCGCCGCCGCCTTTCAACTCATTCGAAACGTATTGCACAGCTGCGGCACGCTCATCGCACTTCGTCCCGAAGACAATCTTGCGGCTGCGACCGTCGAGGTTGTCGAGGCCGCACTCGCTAGCGTTCAGCCCGAGGATGCCCTCAAGCAGCGCTGCCGCATCCCTAGCATCGTCTCCGACGTTCGCCTCGAGCGCGCCACCAGCGCGCAAACGCCTGATCACGAGCTTCTCGGCGATCTGCTGGACGCGCAAGCGGCACAGGTTGTTGCCAAGGCCGCTGAGAGCATCGACTCCGCGGAGGCCGCAAAATCGGGCCAAGCTCCTTCAGCCGTTGCCACCGTTGCGGAAAGCACTCTCCGTGTCGAAGCCAATCGCATCGACGCGGTCATGAATCTTGTCGGCGAATTGATTATCGGCAAGTCCATGCTGCATCGCGCGCTTACCGAGTTCGACCAGCGCCACGCACGCGATCCTGTGCGCGCCAAGCTCGCCGAAGCGCTCGGCTTCCAATCCCGCGTTCTCGACGAACTTCACAAATGTGTCTTGAAGATTCGCATGGTGCCCGTCGAACAGCTCTTCCGGCGCTTCCCCCGCGTCGTCCGCGACGTCGCCAAGCAATGCGGCAAGGATGTGGCCCTCGACATTTCCGGGCAGCACACCGATCTCGATAAAAGCATTCTGGATGCTCTTGGCGAGCCGCTGATGCATCTTGTTCGCAACGCTGTCGACCATGGCATCGAGCCTGCCGACGAAAGACTCACCGCTGGAAAACCTGCCCGCGGCACCGTGTATCTCAACGCCTACCATCAAGGCACGCAAGTGGTGATCGAAGTGCGCGATGATGGGCGAGGCATTGATCCCGCTCATGTGCGCCAGCAAGCGGTCAAGCAGGGAATTATCAAAGCCGAAGAGGCCGCGCGCCTCACGGACCAGGAAGCCCTCAATCTTATTTTCGAATCGGGCTTCAGCACCGCGGAGGAAGTCACGGAAGTTTCCGGCCGCGGTGTGGGGATGGACGTCGTTCGCAGCGTGTTGGACAAACTAAAGGGAACCGTCCACATCTCCACGCAAAAAGCGCGCGGCACCACTTTTCAACTCCGCGCCCCCCTTACCCTGGCCAGCATTCAGACCCTGCTCTTCCGCGTCGGCGGCCGCCTGTTTGCCGTGCCGCTCTCCTCCGTCGTCGAGATCTCCCGCATCAACGAACAGGAAATCCATCGCGTCGACCAGCGCGAAGTGCTGCGCCTCCGCGACCAAATTCTCACTCTCGTCCGTCTCGAGCATCTCAGCCGGCTTCGCTCGATCGATACCGAACCCAAAAAGAAGAAGCACTTCGTCATCGTGATTGGCGCCGCGGAAAAGCGCTTCGGCCTCGTCGTAGACAGCATGGTCGGTGAAGAAGAGTTGGTCATCAAAGCCTTACCGACCGACATCGTAACGAGCGATCTTGTTAGTGGCGCTTCCATTCTCGGCGATGGCACCGTTGTCCTCATCCTCAACGTGCCCGCCGTTCTCTCGCGTCTTTCTCGCGCTGTTCCTCTCGGAGCCATCGCATGAGCGCCCGCATCCGAGTTCTCGTCGTCGACGATTCCGCTCTCATGCGGAAACTCATTCCTGCGGTCCTGGCGCGTGATTCTTCCATCGAAGTTGTCGGAACAGCCATGGACGGAGCTTTTGCGCTGAAAAAAGTGGAAGAACTGCATCCCGACGTCGTCACACTCGATCTCGAAATGCCACGCATGGACGGCATGGAAACGCTCCGCCTCATCATGCGCCGCGCGCCCATGCCCGTCGTTCTTTTCAGTACGCACTCGAAAGAAGGCGCCTACGCCACCCTCAAGGCCCTCGCTCTCGGCGCCATCGATTTCGTTCAGAAGCCGCAGGACGCCGCCGCCGGCCATCTCGATTCCATCGCCGATGAACTGATTGAAAAAATCAAAGTCGCCAAGCGCGCAGCGGGACGCAAGCTTCCCGCCGCGGTCGTCTCCGATGATCCGCCCAGGAGCAAGAAGACAAAGCGCTCGGAGATTCCTCCGAATCGCGTCATCGCCATTGGCATTTCCACCGGCGGTCCCAACGCGCTCCAATACGTCCTCTCGCAAATCCCGGCGGATTTTCCGGCGACCATTCTCATCGTTCAGCACATGCCCGAGGGCTTCACGGAAATGTTCGCCAAGCGCCTCGATGAATGTTGCGCGCTTGACGTTCAGGAAGCGCACTCCGGCGATCTGCTGCTTGCTGGCCGCGTCCTCATCTGCCCGGGCAATCGGCACCTCATGGTTCGCCGCATGCCGCGGGGGGACATGGCCGTTCTGACGGACAGCCCGCCCGTGAATGGCCACCGTCCTTCTGTCGACGTGCTCTTCCACTCGGTATCCCAGCAATTTGGGTTGACCGCTGTCGGTCTCTTAATGACCGGGATGGGCGAAGATGGCGCCGAGGGCCTCGGCGCGCTGAAAGCTGCCGGCGGCGTGACCGTCGCGCAAAGCGAAGATACGTGCGTGGTGAGTGGCATGCCCCGGGCAGCCATCTCAAAGGGCTACGCCGACAAAGTGATTCCGCTGGAAGGTTTGGCCGCGTTCCTGATTCAAAATTACGGCAGCGACCGCTCCGGCTCAGAGAAATTCGACAAGAACGATAAAAACGATAAGAACGAGAAATCGGAAAGGACACCCGTTTCTTCCCATCGCACTTAAGACCGTGCCGGGAGAAGGAGAAGGCCATGCAACAATTTGCCGCTCTGTTACGGAAAGACAATCAACCCGTTCGCTACCTCGTAGTGGACGATTCGGTCTTCGCTCGCAAGAACATCATCAAGATGATTGAGATGTTCGGCGGCGAAGTGGCCGGAGAAGCCGGCGACGGGCTTACCGCCATCGCGGAGTTCAATCGCACCAAGCCCGACATCGTGCTCATGGATATCACCATGCCGCAGATGGAGGGCATCGAAGCCGTCGAGCGCATCGTTCGCCAGCATGGCGAGGCGCGCATCGTGATGGTTTCGTCGGTGGGCTACCAGGAAAACATTCTGGCAGCGCTCCAGAAGGGCGCGAAACACTTCGTGCAAAAACCCGTCAAGCCCGAAGTCCTTTACGAAATTCTCCGCTACGTTTTGAGTGACGATCCCAACGCTGTTGGCGCGCCCGTCGCCTTCGCAGGAGAGAACCGCGCATGAGAATGGAACTCATACAGCCCTTCATCAACGCCGCCGATGCCGTCTTCGCCGAATCTCTCCAGGCGCCGACGAAGATCCTCGACCTCTCGATGGATGAAGACACGTATCGCCGCAAAGGTGTGGCCGCGCTCATCGCCATCAAGGGCGACATCGAAGGCCGCGTGATTCTCGATCTTTCGCCTGAAGTTGCTATGAAAGTCGCGAGCCATCTTGCCGGCGAGGATGTTCCCAGCAGCGATCAAGTTGTTCGCGAAACCGTCTGCGAGTTGGCAAATATGGTGATCGGAAATTCCGTGACGCTTCTTAACGACCAGGGCTTCCGCTTCAAGGTCTTTCCTCCCGAAATTCACATGAACGAAGAGGGCTTGCGAGGCAGCGCCGACACCGAAGCCATGGTCATCGCTATCGAAACGCCATGTGGCCAGGCGTATCTCAATATTTCGATGCACTATCTGCATCGCCGCCGCCACGAGCGCGACATCGCTTCTGTCAGGGACTGATGGGCGGGAACTTTTCTGGTTGGCCCTCTTAGCAAGTAGGAATTGCTTCAATCCGCGGAATCGCTTGGCGGCCGAACATAAGCCGCTCCATGTCGATACAACCCCGCCGCTGGAATCGCCTGCGAAAACACAATCCGTATCGGCACAAAAATCGCGCTACTGCCGGGCGTAAACGGCACGGCTACTTCCACCCGCGATTCCTCCGGGTACTCGTTGCGGCTTCGGAAGCTCAACCCGCCTTTTGACAGATCCTCGCAAACCGCCACTTCTTCCTGAAATCCCCGCCTTCGTATGCAGGCCAAAACGCGCGCCTTCACACGCGTGCGATTTCGCCGTGGAATCACGCGCTCTTCCACCGTCAACGGATGCGCCGCTCCTTTTTCCTGCGTCTTGATTTCCGACTGCGCCTCGATCCAGATGGAAGGCGTATCGCAATGCTTGCAAAGCCGCGCCACACATTTCCTCACTTCAAATGACTTCAGCTCCATCTCATTCAAATAAACCACTTCGCGCCTCTGGCAAAATCCGCATTCCATCAACAGCCGCGCCAGCGCTTCGTCGGCCTTGTAGGGAGCAGGGAAGTCGATGTCCCAGAAATCTACTCTCGGTTCGGCGATTTGAATCGCGTACAAAAATCCGTCAGGCTCCTGATCGATCTCGGCCATCACGCGCGCCCGCGTGCTCTTCACCAGATCGCCCTCCATCCGCCGCAATGTGATCTCCTGCCCTGCGGTTAGTTTTTGCTCAAGCCGCAGCACTCCACCATTGCGGCTGACCAGCAGTGTCTCTGCGATGTGCTTCGCCGCCGTTCCTTCGCTCGTGGTCCACGACACCTCGACTGGCATGCGGAAACTCACGCGGTCGCTCTGCCGGAGTCCATCGCTTCGCATGGTGTCGTTTAACATGGGAGCTCTTTGCCCCATCAGACTACCACCCCTGCCCGCAGGCTTCCCCGTCTACTCCTATCCCTTTGTCGTACCAACTAATATCTCGTCTCCGGCTGCCTCGAACCCTTCCCGCGGTCAGGCCTGTTGCCTTTTTCGCTTATCTTTTTTTCACAATTCCCCTATTTTTCGCCTCCTCTGGCACCCTTATCAGTTGGAGGGGAATGCTCACCCGCTTCAGCCTGACTCACGCTTCCCCGTCCTGAGTCATTTTGGGCAACCTTATTGTCATGAACGACCGATCGTCCGACGGTGCGTCGCACAAGGTGAGTCTCCGCGACCGCCGCTATGCCATTCGTTATCCATTCGCCGCTGACGCGGTGGTTCTCGACTTGGAGTCCGGTGTTCGTTGCGAGGGGATCACTTCAGACATTTCTCTCGGCGGCTGCTTCGTGTGCGCCAGCAAGCCTCTCGCCTTGAAATCCCGCACCCGCGTCACACTCGAACGTAAGGGTGAGACCATGCAGGCGCTCGCCATGGTCCGCATCGTCAAACCCAGAATCGGCATGGGCCTGGAATTCGTGGACATCGAACCCGCCTCCACCGCCATCCTCACTCGCTGGCTTGAGCAGCTTCGCCTCGACCGCTGAATCTAGCGACGCCAGCCCCCTCATCGCAATAGTCCTCGAGCGCGTTAATCGAACAAGAAATGGATCGTTGTGATTCCGGTCACTGACGAAAATCTTCGAAAAAGCAAAAATCTCTCTGCCTTGATTGTTGAGCAGGCGGTACGCGGCGCTTACTCGTTCTTCGTTTGCATTACTTTGGAGAGCAACAAAGGGAGGTCGCCATGATTCACAAGGCCCCACACAAGGTCCTCATGTTGGTCCCTTTCCTCTTTGCCATGGCTTCTCTCGTGCCCGCCCAGGAGAAGCCCAGGACCGTTCAGAAAGCCCCCATCGAGCAAACTTCGCCCGCTTCCGGCCAGGAGATGTTTAAGACCTACTGCGCTGCGTGCCATGGCGCCGATGCAAAAGGAGCAGGACCCGCTTCCAGCGATCTCAAGACGACTCCGCCGGATTTGACGACCCTCGCCAAACGGCACGACGGAAAGTTTCCCGGGGATTACGTCGCCAATGTGCTTCGTTATGGAGCAAAAGCGCCAGCTCACGGCTCGAGCGAAATGCCTGTCTGGGGACCGCTGTTCGCTACGGTCAGCGGTAGAGATCCCTCGATCGTTACCATGCGCATCGCTAACTTGGTCCGCTACCTCGAATCCCTGCAAGTGAAATAGTCGGCGGATCAGAATCCGGCCCGCGACGAGGCGGTAGGTCAGTCGCCCGCCGGCTTCCCGCGCAACTGGCGCAATTGCGCCTGTTGCTCCGGTGTGAGTTTGTTTTTGATCCGCACCATCAGCGCAATTTGCGTCCGTTTCACTTCGCGTTCCGCATTCAATACCTTATCGAGCTGGGCCATCACCTGCGTCTCATCTACCGGAGTCTGTTTCAGCAAACCGCCCAGCGATTCCACCGCATCTTGAAGCTGGAACTGCAGTTCGGTAAATCGCGTCTGCGCTTTAAGAACTTCCGCCCGCACATAATTTCGCTGAGCATCGTCGAGCCCAATCGCCTTCTGATTGGCGAGCACCAGCTCCGGAGCAAACAAATTGTCCCCCACGGGATCCGGCGCAGGCTGCTGTTGCGCCCACGCGCCCGCACCCGCAAGCAGGAGCATTGCGATCAGCCCCCACCGTTTCGTCCACAACATGCCCCGCTTTGTACTTCGTGTCATTGCTTTGGTTTCTCCTTCGCACGGGGATTTGAATTTTTTCTTTTCGTATCGACGGCCTCGAGCCGGTAATACCCCTCACCTAGACGGGGAGCCGCCCCGAGCACGCTTTCGTAAGGGGAATGCAAGAGCTCCAGCGTTGGAGATTTCCAACTGGAAATTTCCGTGGCTGCCGAGAGCGCTTTCTCTGCATTTTCACGCTGCGCGCGAACTTTCCATGCCACTCCCGCTGTCGCCGCCAAAAGGATCGCCGCCGCGAGTGCAGCCGCAATCGTTCGGCCTGTCGGCTGCCGCCAGCGGCTCTCTTGCGCGCGAGAACGCACCTTTGCCACACCGCGCGCGGCGGCGCCAGCGTCCGGCTCAACTGCGGCAAGCTGCCGGATTCCGCCGTCAATCTCTCGCGTTAGCGATTGCATCTTCGCCAAAGCTGCGGAGCAGCTGGGGCACTTCTCCAGATGTTCCGCCAGCCCCGGCTCCGCGGGCGAGCCAAGCGCATACTCCGCAAGAATGTAGCGCCAACGATCACAAGGGTTCATCTGTGAATGCCTTCAAAAGCGCCTTTCGCGCCAAATGCAGCCGCGATCGTACCGTTCCTTCGGGTATCCGCAGCACTCCAGCGATGCCACGCGTGTCCAACTCTTGCACTGCGCTCAAAAGTACCACCGCCCGCAATTTTTTTGGGAGCCGCTCGATCTCTTCCCGCAAGCGCCGTTGCACTTCGCGCTGCGCCACAATACTCTCGACGTTCCCCTCCGCGCCAGATCTCGTTTCGTGCCACGACGTATCCCGCCTCAAGGCTCGCGTAGCGGTTCTCCACCGGTTTAGAGCCAGCCGGTAACCCATCCGCGCCACCCACGACCGGAATTTTTCCGGCTCCCGCAGCCCGGAAAGCTTTCGGTAGGCGCGGAAGAAGGCGTCCTGCACGACCTCTTCCGCGTCCGCCCGATCGGAGAGCACCGCGTACGCGACATGGAACACGAGGCGATGACACTCGCGTACGCGCTGTTCGAACTCGACGGCACTCTGCGCTTCATCGCCCAAGCTCGTGCTCCAGCCGATCTCGCACTCTCCGCCTTGCATTGCAACCGCGCATCCACCGGGATTTATTGCGCCTGGCATGTAGGAAGCGCCGGTGGCGGCGCCACCAGATACAGCGCCACGAACGATCCCACGACCGGTTGCACTTGCGACGCTGCGGTGACTCCCTGCAGCTTCTGCACTTGCTCCGGCGAAAGCAGACTCACAAACGCACTTTGAAAATTGCCGATCACTTGATTGGTCTGCACTTCAATGACGTGTAGCTGTACAACCAGCTTGCCTACCTGCGCGGGATCCGGGTTTTGCTGGCTCAACAAAACGTCCAACTGCTGCTGCGTCGCTGTTCCTTGCTGCTGCAATGCTTGTAACACGGGCAGCACTTGCGAGAGTAGTGTCCCGAACTGCTCCACCTGCGGCGGCGTTAAGCCCAGAACCGTTGCTACAACCGCCGGCGGCGTGGGACAGGACGCGTTCGTATCGGCACTGCTGCTGGTGTGCGCCGCAGCGGTAGCCGTCTTGCCCTGCATTTGCGGTGCAAAAAACAGCGTTGCTGCTAACAACGTGGCGAATCCGGTCTTTTTCATGATGGATACCTCCTCCATTCTAAGACTAAGACACCGCCCCCGCGCCGTTTGTTCACTCGCTCGCCACATTCCCCCGAATCGTTTACCGGGCCCTGTCGGCCTCCGCAACCCGCGATTCCGCACTTCACACTGCCCGATTCCGAACTCCGCAACCCGCGACTTCGCACTCCATAACCTGCGATTCCAAACTCCGCAATTCCGAACTCCGCGCCCCCGATTCCGAATTCTGCTGTAGGGGCGACCCATGGGTCGCCCCCCCGCAAATGGTACCGACGCCTCATCCAGCAACTGAGACGGAATTACATCTGCCTGTTCGCCGCTAGAAAACTCACACACTCGACCCGCGCCAAGTCGTGATAATTTGAAAAGGAACGAATCTGTTTTTCGCAGAGGAAATGCGTGACAAACCCGCGGCGCGCACTGCGAAGCTTAGGAACCGCCTACCCACCCAACAATGGCCCGTCGAAACCAAACAGCCTGGCTCTTCTTACTGGCACTGCTTCTTGTCGCTTTCTGGTTCTGGCAGCACCGCCCATCAACACCACGCATAGCGCCCCAGCCAGCTCTCGATACCTTCAACGGTTGTGGCATGGAAGGCGACGCCTCGAACCCCGCCGTTCGCGAGCTGAATCTCCTCAAGAATCGTTACACCGCACCCGACCCGCAGCAAATCGACTCGACAGTGACCCTCGCCGCCATGCTCGAACCCGGTGACGACCGTTCCCGCTGGAACGATCGCCATGCCGCCGAGATCACCGGCTATGTCTGGGATGTGAAAGTGGGCGGCGTGGAGACGGTCAACTGCCGCGCCACCGATCCGCCGGAACGTGACACGCACATCGAACTCGTCCTCGACCCCATGAACAGTGGCGAAGACCGCCGCGTCATCGTCGAAGTCACCCCGCGCTGGCGCTCCATCGCCGGGCAGCGCGGCGAGGACTGGTCAACCAACGCCATCCGCGACCATTTCCAAGGCCGCTGGGTCCGCGTCCGCGGCTGGCTCCTCTTCGACACCGAACACGAATCCCAATCCCTCAACACCGCCCCCGGCCGCCCTCGCGACTGGCGCGCCACCGCCTGGGAAATCCACCCAGTCACCTCTCTCGAACTCTCCGACCGCCACTAGAGCGAAGCAAAGATGCACTTTATGCAGCTTGTGAACTGTGCCCGCCAGTTTGGTGGCTGCAACCACTCGGGCACTCCGCTTCTCTACTGTTTGTATCCAGGTCCGTAGAGAATTTTGCCTGGCCGCGCGCCGGTATGCTTCCCGTGGTCGATCACCACCTGGCCATTGACGAGCACGAAATCAATTCCGTCTGGCGTCACATCGGGATGGTCGTACGTTGAGCGATCCTGTATTTTGTCGTAGTCGAAAATCGTTACATCAGCCCACATGCCTTCGCGAATTAAACCTCGATCACCGATGCGCATCCGCGTCGCCGGCCACGAAGTCATCTTTCGAATGGCGTCTTCAAGCGTCAACGTATGCGTCTCCCTCACGTAGCGGGCAATGACTCGCGGAAAATTTCCATAGCTCCGCGGGTGAGCAAGTCCGAGCGCATCATCGCCGCCCAGAGTGAGCGCCGTTCCCGCGTCGCTGCCAATGCTGGTCCATGGAAATTTCAGCGCCGTCTCGATGTCTTGCTCGCTCATCATGTGATAAATCGCCAGCACTCGTCCGGTCTTTGCTTCCGCTACAAAATCGAACGCCACATCGGCGGGATCTTTGTTTAGCTCCTTGGCGATATCGGCGATGCTGCGATTTTGAAATTTTGCGTTGTCCGCATTTTGCGCGTTGACAAGGACCACGTTTTGCCAGCCGCCGGATGCTTCGATGATATTCCACCATCCCGGCGATCCCGTGACGATTTCCTTTTTTAGTCGTGCGCGAATGGCGGGATCCGCCAGCCGCTTAACAAGCGCCTCGTTGCCGCCCTCATGCGCCCAAGATGGAATGGTCGCTTCCAGACCGGTACCGCCAGCGGTGTACACATACAAATCCGCCGCGACATCTACGCCTCTCGCGCGCGCCGCATCGATGTGCTGCCCGGCCTCCTGCATGAGTTTCCCCCAGCCGGGACTGTACGCAGCCTTCATGTGAAATACTTCGCCGGGCAATCCTCCCTTTTCGGCAATCTCGATCAGTTCGTCAAGGGATTGCACCAACTCTTTCCCTTCGCCGCGCATGTGACTTGCGTAAATGCCCCCGTACTTTGCGGCGACTTTGGCCATCTCGATGAGTTCCGGAGTTGTCGCGTAACTGCTCGGCGGGTAGATCAGAGCCGTAGTCATTCCCATGGCGCCGTTTTGCATGGCCGTTTCGAGAATCGCCTTCATCTTCGCGAGTTCTTCGGGGGTGGGTTGCCGCGATTCGTATCCCAGCACCGCAATCCGCGCCTGCGTCTCCGAAAAATAGCTGCCGAAGTTCAAGCTAATCCCACTCTTCTCAAGTCCGGCCCAGAAGTCGCGAATTTGCTCCGCGGGAACCGGAAAGCCTCCCTCGCCTCCGATCGCCGTCGTGACGCCTTCCATCAATTTGTTCTCAGCCAGACCGTTTTTCGGAAGAGCGATTCCGGATTGGTCCATCATGTCGATCCAGCCGGGTGACACGTAGTGCCCATGCGCGTCGATTTCTGTCCTTCCGTGGCCGGAAATCTTTCCGATTTTCACAAACCGGCCATTCTTGATGGCCACGTCGGCAAAGATGCACGGATTCCCCCCGCCGTCCAGCACCCGCCCTCCCCGAATCACGATGTCATATTCGTACTGATCCGCTGCGCCGCTCTGAGCTCGAGCGGCCTCCACGAACAGAAGGCCAGCCGCGACGGCGAGGCAAGAAAAGAAACAATTTCGATGACGTCGCACGATTTCTCCTCCAAATTTCTCTGCGGTGCAAATTGCGAAGATTTGTCAGTGGTTGGCGCGAATAGCTGTTCCGGCCAGAGTGCCGGTCGGCTTTCCCTTGTCGATCGCCAGTCTCCCGTTGACAAAGACGTATTCCATCCCAATCGAGTAGGAAAGCGGCTTTTCGAACGTCGCGGTATCCGCGACTTTCGATGGGTCGAAGAGAATTAGGTCTGCCACCAACCCGGGGGCGATGCGGCCCCGGTCATGCAGCTTCAGTTGGTTAGCGGGAAGGGAAGTCATTTCCCTGACGGCTGTCTCAAGACTGATAACTTTTTCCTCGCGTACGTATTTCGCCAGAATTCTCGGAAACGTTCCGAAGGTTCTCGGATGTGCATACGTTGAGGTTGCGGGATTCATCGGCTCGGCGTCCGAACCGATGCTCACAAAGGGCGCACGCAGAGCCTGCTGTTTTTGTTCTTCATTCATACTCTTGGGATCAACGTCCACTCCGCCTTGCTGCACCAGATAGAAAAAGGTATCCCAGACATCGGCATCTCGAAGCGCCGCGATCTGCTGAACCGATTTCCCTTCAAATCGCTTGTCCACTTTGCCGGGAACCTGGACCACCAGCACGTTGTCCCAGTTCTTTCCCACGTGGTGATACCAGTTCTCCCAGTTCGTGGTGCTCTCGATTTCTTTTCGCAATTCGGCGCGGACCTTCGGGTCGGACAGTGTGGGCAAAAATGCCTCCGGCCCATTGGCATAGTGCTTCGGATGGATGAAGGAGCCCAGGCCGATTCCGTTCCGGATATACGGATAGATATCGGCAGTCACATCCACGCCGCGATCGCGTGCGGATTGAATCAGCGCGATTGCCTGGGGCATCAGCGGCCAATTGTCCTGACCGGCAGCCTTGAGATGGTAGATGTGAACGGGAATATGCGCTTCTTCGCCGATGCGAATGGTTTCTCGGATCGCTTCGAGTAGCTGCCCGCTTTCGTTGCGCATATGCGAGAAGTACACGCCACCATATTGCGAGGCGACCTTGGCCAGCTCGATAATTTCCTCGGTTTTTGCATAAGTTCCCGGCGGGTAGATGAGAGCCGTCGAGAGCCCGATCGAGCCGTCTTGAATCGCCTTGGCGACAATCTCTTTCATCTTTGCCATCTGCTCCGGAGTGGGCGCGCGATCTTCCTCGCCGATCACCACCCGCCGCACCTGTGCTGCTCCCACGTTGTGGATCACGTTAATGCCTATCCCCTTTGCCTCAAGCATGCGGTCGTACTCTTCGAAGCTCGTCCATCGAGAAATGCCCGCAGGGAGATTCAGTTCCTTGATGGTTCGCTCGTCCTGCGGCGCCATGGAGTCGCCCTCGCCGGCCATCATCGTGGTGACGCCCTGGCGCAATTTACTCTGCGCCGTGATCGGATCGAGCAACAGGGGAAGCGTTGCCCCTCCCATCATGTCGATAAATCCCGGTGCCAGAACCATTCCATGAGCATCGATCACGCGCGTCGCAGCCCACTGCGACAAATTCCCGATTTCGACGATCACCCCGTCGCGAATCCCGACGTCCGCGACGTACCACGGATTTCCGGTGCCGTCGATCACACGGGCACCTTTGATGACCACATCCAGTTTGGCCGATTGTGCGAAGCCCGGTGGGATCGCCAATAGAAGGAATGCAGCTATGCAAAACGCACGACGTCCCATCTTCTTACCTCCGCGAAACCGCAAGACAGCACCAGCTAAGTCGATTTCTTGCGCGCTAGCATCGCTTCTAGAAAAGGAAAGAGCGGCCACAGCACATGGCCGCTCTTATTTGCATGAGTCGCCGAATCCTAGAACTCGAACCGGATTCCGATCTGGCCTTCACGGCCTGGCAAGAATTGCTGTACTACCCCGATCCCCAGTGAACCGCCTTGCGTTTGATGGACGTTGCAGGGCTGAGGACCAAGCGGGCTGATATTTGCAGGGTCATTCGGGCACGTGGGCTCAAGCCCGTTGACCGCCGCTGCGTTGTCGCGATTCAGCAGATTGAACATCTCGAAGAGCACTTGCGCTTTCACGCGCTCTCCCAGGTTGAAACGCTTTGCAAAGCGTATGTCCATGTTGACGAATGTGGGCGCCGTTTGAGAGTTGCGTGCGTATAGGGCGCCTTGACCGTCGAAGTTGAGGCCAGCCCCATTAAACAGTCCATCTCCGTCGAAGTCCGAACCGCCGGAGAAGGGACTGACACTGTAATGAAATCCACTTTGCGCCCGGAATATCCCGGCAATCTCCATTTTCCAGGGCAGTTGCCAGATTCCGTGCGCGAGGAAGGTGTGATTCAAGGCGAGGTCCGAGGGACCCTTATCAATGATGGCTCCATTGTAGTAGGTGCCCGCCTTGGGAACCGGATTGAAGTTGCTGTTGATGAAGGGACCGCTGGCGTTCGTCTGGCCTGTTACGTCATCGGTGACAAGAGGCACTCTCCCAACGTAGCTGTCCGAGAGGCCGGCGATGGCGAGGAAATTTACGCCCTCACCGTTTTGAATTTCGGAGGCAAGCGTGGAGTTGATTACGTCGTCATTGGCATGCGCAAAAGTGTAGTTCGCCTGAATCGTGAAGCTGTGCGAAAAACGCTTTTGGAAACCGATCGTGAACCCATCGTATGTTCCCGCTCCCCAAGGCCCGTAACTCTCAATCCTCTTGGGGTTAGTGCCTACGAGTTCGTTCCCGTGATCGGGCATGCGCGCTTCGAAGGCAAGGTTTGTGGCGCGCACCGTGGTGATGTCCGCGATGTCTTTATGATAGTAGTCGAACGTCAGCACCATGCCGGAGCCGATCTCGTGTTGGATTCCGGCGTGATAGTTGAAGGTATGAGGAACTTTGAAGCCAGGATCTACGGTGATGGGCACTTGCCCTGCCGTTCCGAGAATCCCTCCGATGGTTGTTAGATTGCCAAATGGGTCCCAAGTCCAATAGTTACCCGGCACGCTCGGAAAAGTTTTGTCCGTTCCGGCGATGTTCGCGATCGCGGCGTCCGCTGCGGCCAGGAACTGATCCGGCGTGAACCCGGTCAATTGTTGGATGTTGCTCATATTGACGAGGGTGTTCGCCGGAATCGGCGCGTGGCCCGGCGCGACAACGCTATTCAGATAGTCGATGCCGTACAAGGTTGTGCCGAGGCCGTTCGGACAGGTTGCTCCAGCGGATTGCACCTGGGCTTCGGTCATTGCGTTAGAAACGCAGACCGTAGGCCGCCCCAACTTTTGAAAGAGACTCGTAAGAGTTGTGGGGTTTCCGTAGAACAGTCGTGGGAAGGACAAGAGGCGCTCGCGTTGAATGTTGGCGCCGCCGAATCCGGGAATGTCCCGCGCCACACCTTCGCGGAACTGATCGTAAAAAACGCCAAAGCTGGCATTCACCACCGTCTTTGGAGTAATTGCCCATGCTGCTCCAATGCGCGGGGAAAAATCCGTTTTGTTCGGAAACTCGGAATCGTAGTCCCAGCGCAAGCCGCCATTAATCGTCAGTTTGGAAGTGATCTTCCAATCGTCTTGAACATATAGGCCGTTATAGTTGTTCCGAATGTGAACCAGGTTGTCTTGCGGTGTGGGGCCAGACTGGAGAGTGATCAGGTTTATCCCGGAATTGATCGGGCCAAAGGTGTTGAAGTCGTCCACGGTCGCGAAAAGCTGTGTGAAGAAATTGTTTGGTTCAGCGCCATCGACTTTCGAGTTTTGGAAGTCCCATCCGAATTTTATGTTGTGGCGTCCGAATTGCTTCCCGAGGTTGCTGCCTGCTGAGATATATTTCTGATAGTAGCTGAAGGGGTTGTAGCCCGGACCAAATGAGGCCTGGCCGAGGTTCCCGAATTCGTCGCCGCTGGTGTAGGTGTCAAAGAGATTGAAGAGAGTATTGGGGATGCCAGCCTGGGGATGCGAAGGGCTGGTGAGAAGGGGGTTGGCGCGATACTGAAAATAGGAGTTGGCAATCCACGGATTGGACGTATCGCCCAGCGTCCAGAGATCGCTGATCCCCAGCATCAATGTGCGCCCGGAAAGGTTTTCCCGGGTGTCGGGCAGATTGATGGAAGCCGTCAATGGGAGGTAGTCCGTGATGTGGGTGTTCGTGTAGTTCATCTGTTCCGTAAGACGATGGCGGCTTAGAACCTCGTCCAGTTTGAGGCGTGCGCGCGTGTCGTAGGTGAGCGAGTGTTTGTTGAAAGGCGTCTCGAAGGCAATAAGGCTGGAAGGCAAGTTGGGATTAAACGTGAAATTTAAGTCACGGCTTTCCTGGATGCGCTCCGCGGAGCCGAAGAAAAAGATCTTATCCTTCACGATCGGTCCGCCGAAATACGCCGTGGGGTCCCATCGATTGAGAAATGGCGCGCCGCCCGTGGCACCTGGTATGTCGTTGGAATCGAATACGGAATTGCGGAAAAAGGCGGAAACCCCTCCGTGCCAGTCGTTCGTACCCCCGCGCGTCACCACGTTGATAATGCCGCCAGAGGCGTGGCCGAATTCCGCTTTGTACCCGCCCGTGATCACCTGAAATTCCAGAATGGAATCCTGATTGAATTGCGCGGATGGGCCGCCGTTCAAGTTGTCGCGATTGGGCAGGCCGTCAATTAGAAAGAGGGCATTGCCCCCGCGCTCACCGAGGATGGGTGTGGCATCGTCGCCCGCGGGATCAGCCTGACGATTGAGCGAAACGCCCGGGACGAGTTGCAAGAGATCGAGATAGTTGCGTCCGTTGATGGGCATGTCTTCGATTTGCTGAGGAGTGATCGTGCTGCCCGTCGACGAGGTGGACGTTTCAAGCAGCGGCGTCGCCGAATCCACCTCCACAACCTGATTGAGCGAGCCCACCTGCATCGTCACATCGAAAGCCAGAGTCCTGTTCAGCGTCACTTCCAGGTTCTGAAACACCTCGGATTCGAAACCGTCTTTCGTCACCTTAACCTCATAGACTCCAGGTGGCAGCGTCGTGATCCGGTAATTGCCCTCGGCATCCGTTGTCGTGGTGCGATCTACCGCCAGTGCCTCGCTTGTCGCGTGCACTTGGGCCCCCGCAACCGCGAGCACCTGCTTGTCTTTAACGGTGCCTTCAATCGTGGAAGTGGTCTGTCCCACGAGACTCGAAGCTACGAGGAGTAGAATCACTGCCGTGCTACAGACCTGAAGTACCGGATGTTTCGCAACTGCCAGAACCCTTCGAAAACTTGCCATCGTATCCTTGGCCTGATTTGCCATGTCACCCCTCCTTGAACATCTGGAAACGGCGAGTTGCGCCACCACGCAATCGCGCACGCGATTTTTTCATCGTTCTGCAACGAATGTTGCAGTAGGATAAAAGTCCTTTATTGCGCGTGAGTCTAGGCACGGGGCCCTGGATTGTCAACTCATTCTTTGGAGCATTTGGGTCAATTCTAGGTATCGCAACAGATGTTGCATTAGTGATACGCTAAATCGGAAAAAGAAATGATAGCCCCAAAGCTTGGATTAGCTCATATTGACAATATGCAACATACGTTGTAATTGCAGCTCTGCAGTTTGCGTGTGGTTTTCTGTACGGTCGAGGCTCTAACGACAACCGCGAAGTCCCCGGCCAACGGCTCGGGCGCTTGGTGTGCAAGCAAAGAGAAAAGCATGAGTGACGCAACAACATCTGCGGTGAAACAAGGCATCCAGATTCGCACTCTCGCTGAGCCAGGCGAGATGCGCGTCTGTGTCGAACTGCAACAGCAGATCTGGGGCTATTCCCCCATCGACACCGTCCCCGATCAGATTTGTATCGTCGCGAAGAAAACGGGCGGCCACGTTATGGCCGCGTACGACGGCGACACGCCCGTGGGTTTTGCCTTGGCTTTCGCCGCGATACGCGATGGCCTCGCCTATTTGCATTCGCACATGGTCGGCGTGCTCAACGAATACCAGAACCGCGGCGTCGGCCGGCTCCTCAAGCTGGCCCAGCGCGAAAACGCTCTCGAACGCGGCATCAATCTTATCGAATGGACGTTTGACCCTCTACAACTCAAAAACGCCCATTTCAACATCGAGCGCCTCGGCGCCATTGTTCGCCACTACATTCCCAATCTCTACGGTCGCAGCTCCAGCCCGCTTCACGCCGGTCTTCCGACGGACCGTCTCGTCGCCGAATGGTGGGTGCGCTCACAACGGGTGGAATCCGTACTCGCCGGAAAACGCGTTGCCCCAACCGCTCATCTCGAACGCATCGCGATTCCCGCCGAAATTCGCGCCATCTGCCGCGACGACCCTCCATCCGCCGAGAAAATCCAAACAACAGTTCGCCACCAATTCCTCGCCAACTTCGCCGCTGGCCGCGCCGCTGTCGGATTTGAGTTCAATCAGGAAGAAGGGACATACCTTCTGGAGCCTTATGAAGATTGAATCTATCACCCTTCGTGAAGTCCAAATGCGTCTCAAGGCGCCGTTCGAAACCAGCTTCGGCGTCTCGCATCACCGCCGCATTCTCCTCGTCGAACTCATCGCCGATGGCGTCAGCGGCTGGGGCGAAGTCACCGCCACCGAAACGCCCGGCTATAACTCCGAGACCACCGACACCGCATGGCACGTGATCTCCGATTTTGTCGCGCCGGCTATGATTGGCAAGACGATTTCCACAGCCTCGGAGTGCCCCTCGCTGCTCGCCGCAATCCGCGGCCACGAAATGGCCAAGAGCGGCGTGGAAAATGCTATCTGGGATGCCGAAGCACAAATCAAAGGCATTCCGCTCGCAAAACTTCTTGGCGGCACCCTGGATGAAATTGCCAGCGGCGTCTCTCTCGGCATTCGCGAGAGTCCCCAGGCCCTCGTCCGCCGCGTCGAAGAAGAATTGCGCAGCGGCTATCAGCGCATCAAACTGAAAATCAAACCTGGCAAAGATATCGACTACGTCGCCGCCGTCCGCAAGGAATTTCCCAACATCCTCCTCTCCGTCGACGCCAACTCCGCCTATCGCCTCGAGGACGCCGCCCATCTCCGCCAACTCGATCAATTCAATCTTCTGATGATGGAGCAGCCGCTCAACTGGGACGACATCTACGCCCATTCGAAACTCCAGGCGCAAATTCAGACCGCCATTTGCCTCGACGAATGCATCAACAACGCCCGCCACGCCCTCACCGCCATCGAACTCAAAGCTTGCCGCATCATCAACGTCAAACTCGGCCGCGTCGGCGGCCACTCCGAAGCACGCCGCGTCGAACAAGTCTGCCGGACGCATGCCACTCCCGTCTGGTGCGGCGGCATGCTCGAGACCGGCATCGGCCGCGCTCACAACATCGCCATGTCCACGCTCGCCGGCTTCACGCTTCCCGGCGACGTCTCCGCCAGCAAGCGCTATTGGAGCGAAGACATCATCGAGCCCGAGGTGGAAGTCACCTCCAAGGGCACCATCCTCGTGCCCAACGCTCCCGGCATCGGCTACACCGTCCGGCGTGATCGCGTCGAGCAACTCACCGCGCGAACCAACAACTGGAGCAGCCAGCGCACCGCCGCTTGAGCCGCCACGCGGCTCCTCGCGCGATTCTCCACAGCCAACGAACTCGCAGCCCGCACAATCCTCCATCCCCATCCGGCCCATTGCCTGCTATCCTCTACCTCACGTTTCGGTCTTATGGGGCAGGAGTGCGCAATCCCGGATTCGTCGGCGGATCATTCTTCTGCCGGGCGTTTGCTTGCGCAACATGGACGTGATATCTCTTTTTTCAAAACAACCTGGAAGGGAACTTCTATGAAGCGCCTCGCGGCGGTAGCGGTGTGGAGTCTCTTGGCTTGTGCTGGGATTTCGGCCCAGCGCCTCCCGGACAATGTCGTCCCCGACTCCTACGACTTGAAATTCACCCCCGATCTTGCCAACGCCACCTTCTCCGGCGATGAACTGATTCACGTCCTTTTGCAAAAAGCCACCACTTCCATCGTCCTCAATTCGGCCGAGCTCGAATACAAGGAAGTCTGGATCGGATCCGCCGATTTCAAACAAGCCGCTTCCGTCACCAAAGACGAAAAAAACGAAACCGCGACTCTGACCGTCCCCAGCGTCGTCCCCGCCGGTGCCGTCGAAATCCACATCCGTTTCACTGGCATTTTGAACGACAAGCTGCGCGGTTTTTATCTCAGCCAAACCGCCCGCCGCCGCTACGCTGTCACCCAGTTTGAAGCCACCGATGCCCGCCGCGCTTTCCCCTCCTTCGACGAACCCGCCTACAAATCGGTCTTCCGCGTATCTCTCGTTGTCGACAAGGGCGACACCGCCATCTCCAACGGAAAAATTATCTCGGACACTCCCGGCCCCACCAGCGGCAAGCACACCCTGCAATTTTCCGACTCGCCCAAAATGTCCACCTATCTCGTCGCCATGATGGTTGGCGACTTCGCCTGCATATCCGGCGGAGCCGACGGAATTCCCATCCGCGTCTGCGCCGTCCCAGAAAAAAAAGATTTGCTTTCCTACGCCCTCCTCTCCGCCGAAAATATTTTGAAATTCTATGACACCTACTTCCAAATCAAATATCCCTTCCAGAAGCTCGACGTCATCGCCTTCCCCGATTTTTCCGCTGGCGCCATGGAAAATACCGCCGCCATCACCTATCGCGAAACTCTGCTCACCATCGACGACAAAAACGCCTCCGTTGACGCCCATCAGGCAGTCGTCAGCGTGCTCGCCCACGAAATGGCCCACATGTGGTTCGGCGACCTCGTCACCATGAAGTGGTGGGACGATATCTGGCTCAACGAAGGATTCGCCACATGGATGGCTCACAAACCCATCAAGGCATGGAAGCCCGAATGGCATGACGAGCTTGCCGAGATCCAGGAAACCGGCGGCTCGCTCTCCACCGATGCTATCGCTTCCGTCCGCCCCATCCGCGCCAGAGCGGAAACTCCCGCCGAGATCGCCACGCTCTTTGATGGCATCGCCTATGGCAAAGCCGCTTCCGTGCTTCGCATGATCGAAGCCTACGTCGGTCCGGATGTTTTTCAAAAAGGCGCCAACGCCTATTTGCAAAAGCACGCCTACGCGAATGCCACCGCCGAGGACTTTTGGAATCAAATGGCCGCGACCTCCGAAAAACCCATCGACGGAATCATGCCCGGCTTCACGCAACAGCCCGGCGCTCCTCTCGTCACTCTCGTCAAAACGGAATGCGGCATAAAAGTTGTCTACGTTGGCCGCCACAAGAAAAAAGTCCCCATAACCAACGTGACGCTTTCGCAGGAACGTTATTTTGCGGACGCCGCAAAACTCAACACCGGCTCCCAGGAAATCTGGCAGATTCCCGTCAGCCTTCGTCCGGAAGGCGCCAGGGACGCCACCTACGTTTTGCTCGCCCAGCGCCAGCAAACCTTCGAACTTCCCGGTTGCGCTGCCTGGGTTTACGCCAACGCGGGCGGCCGCGGTTACTACCGCAGCGCCTACGACCCGGCGACACTCGCAAAGATGAGCGCCGAATTGGAAACCTCTTTCTCGCCGGAAGAACGCATCCATTTCCTCGGCGACCAGTGGGCCATGGTGCGTGTCGGCCGCCTTAGCATTGGCGATTTTCTCGGCACGCTTGAAAAGATGAAGGGCGAGCGCGCCAGGGCGTTGGTCGACGTGATGATGGGCCGCTTTGGCGAAATTCACGACACCGTTGTCAGTGCCGCCGACCGCCCCGCGTTTGAAAAATGGGTGCGCGATTTTCTGCGGCCGATGGCGGCCGAGCTTGGCGATACTCCCACCCCCGGCGAATCCGACGACCGCCGCGGCCTGCGCTCCGATGTTTTCGCCATACTGGCCACCTTCGGCCGCGATCCTCAGCTCCTGGCAAAGTCCCGTCTCCTCGTCGAGCAATACATGCGAGATCCAAATTCCGTCGAAGCCGCGCTTGCAGGTAACGCTCTCTCGATCTCCGCGCTCGAAGGCAACACCACTCTTTACGACAGATATCTCGAGCACATGAAGACCGCAAAAACTCCTGAGGAGTATTACAACTATTTCGGCGCGCTCTCCCAGTTCCCAAGCGCGGAACTCGCCAAACGCACCATCGAACTCGAACTGAGTCCCGACGTCAAGAACCAGGATTTGTCTTTCTTCGGTCTCTTGAGCGTTCCGGATACCCAGGCTGCTGACTGGGAACTGTTCAAAAGCAACTTTCCCGCCATCAAGGAAAAGGCTGGCGCCTCGCTTTCTGGCGGATTTGCCTCGCTCGCCGGCGCTTTCTGCGATGAAAAGTTGCGCGACGATTCCCAGGATTTTTTCACCGCGCAAAATCTTCCTGGCAGCGAACGCACGCTTCAAAACGCCAAGGATGGCGTCAACGCTTGTATCGAGTTGCGCTCCTTGCAACAGGCCAACCTGTCAGCCTATTTGAGGAAGCCTCCCGCCGCTGGCGCTGCCGGCGCCACGCACAAATAGCCCGCTGCTCCTGGTGCAAGCGCTCGGCCGCGCCGGGTCTGGCATTTATGCAAAACGCCGATAGGCCGCGCTTGCGCAAATCGCTTGACTTTCCTGCCTTTGCTACTTAGTCTCCCCCTGACAAGAATGCAACAAATGTTTCACAGGTCCAGGGGCCCGCGTTACAGGTGTCGGGCAGGTCTGCCGGTTTCCATCGGCCAGAGAAAATCAGTCGGAGGCTTTTCCAGTGAAAATATCCATGCGTGGCACACTCTTGGGCTTCGGTTGTGCGGCCCTTTTCGGCTCTGCAGCCATCTTTGCGCAGACTCCTAAACCCGGCGACGCCAAGCCGCCCGCAGTTACTCTCAAACCTGCCGTCCCAGCCGATTCGACGCCCAAGGGCCACGAGCTGACCGCCGACGACCTGGCCGCATTTCTGGACGGCTTCATGCCACAGGAAATCGAGCATGCCGACATTGCCGGCGCGGTCATCGCCGTCGTCAAGGACGGCAAACTACTCTACGCCAAAGGCTACGGCTATTCCGACGTCGCGAAAAAGGCACCCGTCTCGCCCGAAACCACTCTCTTTCGTCCGGGTTCCATCTCGAAACTCTTTACCTGGACCTCGGTCATGCAGCAAGTCGAACTCGGCAAGCTCGATCTCGACCGCGACGTCAACGATTATCTCGACTTCAAAATTCCGCCCGCCTTCGGAAAACCCATCACCCTCCGCAACATCATGACCCACACCACCGGCTTCGAAGAAACGGCCAAGAATCTGTTCGTTGGCTCGGCGGACGAGTTGCGACCCACCGGCGAGTATTTGCGCGTGCACATGCCGGCGAGAATCTTTCCGCCCGGAGCCACGCCGGCCTACTCCAACTACGCGACAACCATGGCCGCCTACATCGTCGAGCGCGTCAGCGGCCAGAATTTCAACGACTACGTCGAGGAACACATTTTCAAGCCGCTGAATATGAACCACGCCACCTTCCGCCAGCCTCTCCCGCCTTCTCTCCTGCCCGATATGTCCGCGGGCTACGTTCTCGGCTCCGGCGAACCAAAGCATTTTGAATTTGTGCAAGTCGCTCCCGCCGGCTCGCTCTCCGCCTCGGCCGTCGACATGACCCACTTCATGATCGCTCATTTGCAAAATGGAAAGTATGGCGACGCGCAAATCCTGAAGCCCGAGACCGCCATTCAGATGCACGCGCGCCAGCAGGGAGTATGGCCGCCGTCGATGAACGCCATGTGCCTCGGTTTTTACGAACAGTGGCTCGACGGTCACCGCAGCATCGGCCATGGCGGCGACACCATCTCCTTCCACAGCAACCTCCATCTGATTCTCGACGCCAACGTCGGCCTCTTCGTTTCCTACAACAGCCCCGGACGTGCCGAAATTGATCCGCGCGGCCTGCTCTTTAACAAATTCATGGAACGCTATTTCCCGGCCCCGCCGTCGAACGAGCCTACCCTCGCGTCCGCAGCGCAGGATGCCGCCAGTGTGGCTGGTTCCTATGAAGTTAGCCGCCGGTTTGACACCAACGTCTTGGCGTTCACCACTGTCCTCGGTGAAACAAAAATCACCGTCAATCCCAAAGACAACACCATTTCGATGGGCGCGAAGGGCTTGAATCAGCAGCCCGAGCGTTTTCGCGAAATTGCTCCCATGTTGTTCCGTCAGGTGGACGGCAATGCCAAAATCGCGTTCGCCCCTGATCCCAGCGGCCGCCGTATCGCTTATATCGACTATCCCTTCATGGTCTTCCAGCAGATTAGCAACCCCCTCGACAAGCAGAGCGTGAATTATTTCATCCTTGGATTCAGCCTGTCTGTCATCGCGCTAACCCTGCTGCTTTGGCCCATCGCCGCGATGCTTCGCAAGCACTATGGAAAGCCGCTTAGCCTGGAACCCTCCGCGAAGCGCTTGCGCTTGCTGGTGCGCTTGGTCTGTTTCCTCGTCGCTGCCTTTGTCGTCGGTCTCCTGGTTCTCCTCAGCAAGATGGACAGCCCTCTAACGGAGCGTAGTGATTTCGCTTTGCATCTTCTGCAGGTTCTCGGGTTACTGGCCGGCTTCGGCGCTCTCATCGCAATCTACAGCAGCCTGAAGTCCTGGGGCGACAGCGGGCAATGGTTCTGGTACAAACTCTGGAATACGTTCCTCGCTCTTTCTTGCGTCGGCTTTTTCTGGTTTATCTATCACTGGCACTTGTTGAACTTCCACCTCAACTACTGAGCCAGCGCGGGGAACGTCGCGAGCAAGGCTTTGGCACCATTCCAGAGAATCTGCACGCCGATACACACCAGCAGAAACGACGACAGCCGCATGATCACGCCCATGGCCGTGGCTCCCAGCGCGCGCGCCAACTTGTCGGAAAACCCGTAGCACAGGTAAACGCTCACCGCGATGACCGCACAGCCGATGAATGTTTCGATCAGCCCGAGCGGATTCCACCCATGATGCTGCGGGATGTTCGCGCCCAATGTAATAGCCACGGAAATTGACCCCGGCCCCACCGTGAGCGGCAGCGTCAGCGGATAGAACGCGTTTTTGAATTCGTCCCGGCGCGCAACCTTCCTGCGGGTTTTCCCCTCCGTTGTCTCGTCCTCATCATCGCTGCGATTCAGCATCGCCCAACCCGTCGAAATAACGATCAGTCCGCCGCCGATTTGCACCACCGGTAGCGATATGCCAAAAAACGTAAGAATATGTGTGCCAATCAGGCAGGAACTCAACAAAAGGAAAAAACTGTTCATGGCCACGCGCCGCGACAGGGCCCGTCGTTCCAGGGGCGAGTACTCGCGCGTTAGCGTGAGGAAAATGGGACTTCCGCCCAGTGGATTCACAATCGGAAACAGGGCGCTCAGGATTAAAAGCGTGTTTTTTGCGGCTTCGAGCAAACTATCTCTCCGGGGCTGGGAGTATAGCCGAGGGAGCATCCTGTGTCACAACGCGGCTCCATGGTTCGATGAGGCTGCTCGCGCATAAGGGATAGAAATAAGGACTATGGTGTTTGCGCCTGAACGACTTTCGCTGTCGTGATTACCTGCCCCACGTGCCGCTGCGTATGGTCTGCGATATGTACGAGCAGCCCGCCCACCGTCGTCGGCAGTTTGTTTCTTCCCACCGTGCGTTTGGCCTCCAAATCGTCGCTCGAGAGCCGCCGGATGCGCATCGCACTCTCCGTCAAAGCTGCGAAGAGTTCCGTGAACAATTCTTTTTGCGTCGCGCCGGGACTCATCTCCGATTCGAGCGCCGCTCGTTGTTTCTCGTTTAGTTGGGCTCCTTCGGCATAAGTCAGCAGCCGGTCCATGCTCCGTGCTATGTGGCGGATATGGAAAGCCAAAGGAGCCATTTGCGCTGGACGCTGGTTCAGCTGCTCGTCGCTAAGTCCACTGCACCATCGCTCGACATCTTCCGCCGCCAGCTCCAAAGCATGAAGAACCGCGCGCGGAACTGCGGGCACTTCGGTCAGAGTTCCACCCAACCACGGTTCCGCAATCGCTTGTACCTTCTCCGCCATGCCCGTTCTCCTCTCCTGGAAGCGAGAATTGTCCCACGCGTACCTCTTGGCGGGAAATATGGAATGGGGTAGCTCTGCCGCCGCTTTTCTTGGCAATTCTGCGGCCGCAACTCTGCTGCCGCTTTCCCGGCAACTCCTCGCAGTTTATATTCGCCCGGCCTTCCTAGCCGTTAATATCTCGCACATGAGTCTTGCTCGCGGGCAACGACGTGAGCTAGAGTCGCGGTTCGACTTTTGAGGACGCAAATGCCTACGCGAAAGAAAACGAAGCGCAGCGAGCCGGGCACGCCGGATGAAAAAATCAGAGTCTTGATCACCCGGGATCGTATTCACCGCAGGATTCTGGAAATCGCGAAACAAATTCGCGAAGACTTTCCCGAGGAACCTCTTCTTCTGGTCGGCGTCCTGAAAGGCGCGGTTTTCTTTTTGTCAGATCTCGCGCGCGGAATCCCTGGCGAGGTGTCCTTGGATTTCATCGCCGTTTCGAGCTACGGAAAAGATACGAAAACTTCGGGCCAGGTCAGGCTGACAAAAGATCTGGACGCAAGCATCGAAGGCCGCACCGTAATCGTAGTGGAAGACATTCTGGATACCGGCATGACGTTGCAATATCTCCTGCGGATTCTCGAACAGCGCAAACCAAAAAGAATGCGCGTCGCCGTGCTTCTGGACAAACCGGAACGCCGCATTGCCGCGGTGCAGGCCGATTATGTCGGCTTCTCCATCCCCAACGAATTCGTCGTCGGCTTCGGACTGGACTATGCGGAGCGTTACCGAAATCTACAGGGCGTCGGCGTGCTCACCCTCAAACCCCACGATAGAACGGGAAAATCGGACGATTGATGGAACGGCAATCCGCCGGTGCAGGGCGCGGGCGGCCGCATCCCTGCCATATTGGAGACATATCCGATTGCCCTCCGGGCCAGAGGTTCCTCAGGCCTTCCCTGGCTGCCTGTTATAATGTTAGGTGTTCATGAGTCCCGACAACGAACACACGCAGGCGACCGTGACCGAAACGGCGGCAACCGAAAAAACGGAGATCTCCGCCGAAGTTCTGAGCACCCTTGCCGAGATTGGCGAAGAGGTTAATTCCTCGCTCGACCTGGACGAAGTCCTGGCGCGCGCCGCCGCGCTGATTAAACGGCACATCGACTACGAAATTTTCGGCGTGCTGATGCTCGAAGGCGACGGCACATATCTCAAGCACCGCTTCTCCATCGGTTACCCGCGGGAACTGGCCGACAATTTGCGGATTCCGATTGGGCAGGGCATAACCGGTACGGCGGCGGCGACCGGACACCCGGTGCGTGTGAGCGACACGTCGAAAGATTCCCGCTACATCAACGCGATCGAGAGCGTGCGCTCCGAACTGGCGGTGCCGCTGATGCTGCAGGGGAAATGTGTGGGCGTGCTCGATATCCAGAGCAGGCACGTGGATTATTTCACGCCTGAGCAGCAGAGTATCCTCACATTGTTGGCGAGCCGTCTTGCCGTGGCCATTGACAATGCGCGGCTGTTCCAGCGCGTGCGCGCGCAGGCGGACACGCTGCTTCTGCTGAATGAAGTGGGGCGCGAGACAAGCTCGATTCTCGACGTCGAGGAATTGATGCGCCGCGCCGCCGAACAAATCAAGCGCGTGATCGACTATCAGATTTTGAGCCTCATGCTCTATGACGAGGATCAAAAAGTCTTTCGCCATCGCGTGGACGTGAAGCACGGGCAGCGCGTGCAGGGGAAAATGCGGGTGGCGGCGAGCGAAGGGATAGTCGGGGCCGCGGCGGAGTTGAAAGAGCCAGTGCGTGTTCCCGATGTGATGGCCGACCCGCGCTACCTGATGGTGAATCCGGAGACGCGTTCGGAATTGGCGATTCCCATGATGCACAAAGGGAAAGTGATTGGCGTGCTGGATCTGGAGAGTCCGCAGTTGAATTACTTCACGGAAGACCACGTGCAAACGCTTTCGATCCTGGGCGCGAACCTTGCGGTGGCGTTGGAAAATGCGCGGTTGTACGAGCAGCGTGGCGCGCGACGAAGCGCGGCTCGAGCGCGATCTGCAGGCAGCCAAGCGCATTCAGGGCGCGCTGTTGCGGCCCGTGCCGACCGAGGATTTCGGTCTGGATATTGCCGCGAGATATTTGTCGGCGCGGGAAGTATGCGGCGATCTCTACGAATTTCTGCGTTATGGGCCGCAGCAGCTGGGGATTGCGCTCGGTGACGTGAGCGGGAAGGGAACAGCGGCGGCGCTCTATGGCGCGGTGGCGATCGGGATTATGCGGAGCCTCGCGCCGCAGAAATTGCAGCCGGCCGAGATGCTCAAGCAGATGAACCAGATTGTCGGCGAGCGCCGCATCGAGGGGCGCTTCATGACAGCGTGTTTCGCGACGTGGCAGAGAGGGCGGAGCAAGCTGCGCGTGGCCAACGCGGGGCAGTCGCAGCCGCTTCTCTATAAGGATGGCCGGTGCGACAAGATCGCGCTGACGGGATTTCCGCTGGGGATTTTTGAGGAAGTGAGCTACGACGAATGGGGAGTTACGCTCGATCCCGGCAACATTCTGGTGTTCCACTCGGATGGGCTCGCGGAGACGAGCAACAGCGAGGGCCAGTTTTTTGGAACGGAAAGACTGCGGACGCTCATCGAGCAAAAACATGAAGTCAGCGCCACGGAACTGGCGGACCTGATTTTGCGCGAAGTGGACTGGTTTGCGCAGAGCGCGCCGCTGGCGGACGACCGGACGCTCGTGGTGTTGAAAGTGCGATGAGCGGGCACGCCGGCAATCCAGGGAAAAAATTGGCGTTTATCGACCCGGCGGAATTCACGCCCCATTTCGTCTGGAAAAAATCCGGGCGAGCCAGGAACGTCGAACACGTTTTTTGCGAAGGCGTCGATCTGGTTGAGGCGGCGAAGGATTTTGGGACGCCTGCGTATGTGTACAGCCGCGCGGCTTTTGTTGATGCATACGAAGAGTTCGACCGCGGGCTAAGCAAGATTCCACACACAATCTGTTTCGCCATGAAGTCCAACGGAAATCTCTCAATATTGCAACAACTCGCCAAACTCGGAAGTGGGTTTGACATTGTTTCCGGCGGCGAGCTGGCGCATTTGGGGCATCTCGGCGTTCGCGGCGAACGGATTGTGTTTTCGGGCGTTGGCAAGACGCGCGAAGAGATACGGGCGGCGTTGGAGTATTCGCCGGCTGCGCGCCGGGGCAAGACGGCACGGAGCCCTTCGCGCGGCGCGGGAATTCTTTTGTTCAACATCGAGTCCGAGGCGGAACTGGGAGTATTGCTGGAAGAATCGGAACGCAACGTCCGGCGCGGCGGAAAAATTCCGGCGGTTGCGATTCGCGTGAATCCGGATGTGGCCGCGGGCGGGCACCCGCATATCGCTACGGGGAGCCACACGCATAAGTTTGGTCTGGATTGGCCGGAGGCACGGCGCCTGTATCTTGCGCATAAGAATTCCAGGTATTTGCAGTGGAAGGGAATCAGCGCGCATATCGGTTCGCAGATTGTGTCGCTGGCTCCGTTTCGCCGCGCGTTCCGGCGCATCGCCGGCTATGTGAACGAGTTGAAGCGCGCGGGGATTCCTTTGGAATATCTGGATCTCGGCGGCGGCCTGGGCGTGCGGTACACGACGGAGAAAACTTCGTCGCGCGTGGACTATGCCCGCATGGTTGCCGGACTGGTTCGACCTCTTGGTTTGCACCTCCTGCTGGAGCCGGGGCGCTCGATCATTGCGGCCTCGGGAGTGTTGCTGACGCGCGTGATTTATACAAAACGGAACCGGGGGAAGACGTTTGTGGTTGTGGATGCGGCGATGAATGATTTGCTGCGGCCGGCGCTCTATGGCGCGGTGCATCCGATTACACGCGTCGCGCGCGTTGGCGGCGGCGAAAAGTTTTCAGCAGAACGCGTCGATATTGTCGGTCCCGTCTGTGAGACAGGCGACTGTCTCATCCACGATTGGCCGCTGGGCGAAGTGAAGCCGGGCGATGTGCTGGCGATTTGGGTCGCCGGCGCGTATGGAATGACGCAGGCCTCGAACTACAATGCGAGGACGAGGCCAATCGAAGTGTTGATCGATGGGACCGGCACCAAGGTGATCCGGCGACGCGAGACGCAGGACGATTTGTTGCGAACGGATGCCCTGGCGCCTGGACGGCGTTAGCGGTTGCACGGCGTTTGACTGGAGTTTTTCTGTCGGTGTTACCTCGTGGATTTCGCGGCGGAGCTATTATGAGGACAGACTGAAGTCTGTCCCACTGCACGGCGCCCCCTCCCGGGTATTTCTGTAAGTGTTGCTGATAAAGGATTTAGCTCTGCTGTAGGTCTCCTATAATCCATCGTTCCGAGATGCGTTGCGCGGGTTGATTCTAATAGGGCCGAGGAAATTCGCGGAGGCGGTAATTGTGGTCGAAGTGGACGGTGTAGGGGTCGCGGTTGGGGGCGCCGGGCTGGCGGCGTTGGGAGGGTGGTTCGGACGGGGATGGCGTTGGAGCGGCGGGTTGCGAGGTTTGTGTTGGGGTGGCGGGAGTGGTTGGCGGCGCGGTAGTGGCCATGGGCGGTTCGGGTTGGGTGGGGGCGGTGTTGGGCCGTTCGGGGAAGAGGTTGCGGGCGATGGCGAGGGCGGCTTCGGTTTGGGTTGGAGTGGGGCGGGCGTGGGCGGGGGGGGTGGCTCGCGGCGTTGGGCCGGGCAAGCCCGGCCCCTACAGACGTTGCGTGGGCGGGTTGTGCGGAAGGTTGCATGCAGGTCGGCGGAGTTGGATTGGGGGCGGGTTCGGCGGCGTTCGGCTCGGCGTCAACGTCGGGGTCGGCGTCAACGTTGGCGTCGGGGTCGGCGTCGACGTTCGCGTTGGCGTCGGGGTCGGGTGGGCAGAGGCGGTCGTGGTTGGAGGTGACGGAGTGGCGGACGGCATCGCGCCAGGCGTCGGTGGAGAAGGCGTTGATGTATTCGTGTTGGGCGAGGTGGATGGCTTGCAGTTGGGTTTGGAGCATATAGGCGACGGTGCGGGCGAGGCGTGGTTTGATGTGACCACGGATGACGGCGGGGATGAGACGCCCCATGGCGGTGCTGAGATCGCAGGCGGAAAGGTAGTCGCCGGAGAAGAAGTAGTCGAGGTCTTTGGCGAGGGATTCGGCGGCTTGGGATTGGGCTTCTTTCTGGGCGTGGTAGAAGCAGAAGTGGGGATGGCTGCTGATGCGTGGGGTGCGGCAGCGGCGGCCATCTTCGTACGAGAATAGACAGAGGGATATGCGGTCCTTGGCGGTTAGCGAAGGCATAAGGGTTCTCCTTGATTTAGATTTGAGATTTTGAGAATGCGAAATGCGAAACGCGAAAAATCAAGAGCGGTCATCCTCGGAAGGATGACCCTAGTTGTGCTACGGGCCTAAGACGGAACGGAAAAGAGCACAGGCAAGAGTGCCTGTGCTACCCAGAAACAGAAACGCCTCGCGGATGGCGAGGCGTAGTACTGAACGGGACAATTATAGCAGTATAGGTAGTTGGTACACAAGGGGAAATTCGGGCGAGGGAAGCAAGAAGGAAAAAGATAACGCAGAGGCGCAGAGGCAGCGCAGAGGAAAAGAAGAAGACGAGAGGCAGACCGCGTGGAGAAGACGGGGCCGGGCTTGCTTGAATCGATGGCCACTCGCCAGGAAGTTCATGCTTCAGGATTTTCCAAGAATCGGGGCGTCAGGCAATAGCACCACTTCTTCGTGGGCAACGCTGGCTGCGCCGTAGGCGACTGCCGCCCGGATGTCCTCTGTTGTGAGGTGCGGGTAGTCTTCCAAGAGTTCACCCTCGCTCGTGCCTTCGGCGAGCTGGCGCAGGATGAGCTCGACGGTGATCCGCGTCCTCCGAATGACGGGCTTCCCCATCATAATCGCCGGGTTGATCTCGATTCGGTCGGTCGTCATTGGAACCCTCTTGGTCATCCTAGCGCCCCCACCCCGGCCGCACAATCGCGGCCGCTTGTCCGCTTGCTTACTTAAAATTCACGGCTTCCCGTGCTTCGGTACGCGGAGCGAGGGGGAATCAGGCCTGCTACCCGCCAACCAGCATCCTCTAAGAATGCGGGAACGTTTCGTCAGTCCCCGATTTTCCCGAGTTTCGACGAGCGGCTATTGCGCGCTTTGGAGCCGCGCGTAAGGGAAACGCCAAACCAAGCCCTTACGGTAATCGGTTAGCCAGATGGAGTCGCGGCCATAGCGAAGAGAATCCCCGCCGGAGCCGACCCATTGGCGCACAGCCTTGTTGGAGTGGCAATCGATCCGAGTGAGAGGAATATCAAAGACGGAGACCCAGATGGAATCAGCGCCGTAGGAGATGTCGCCACCCAAGCCGGGGATACTAAGTGTGATTGTTGCCGTCAGCTGCCTGGTTTTTTCGTCAACGCGACTAACGGAACCGTCGCCTTGATTCAAGGTCCAAATGGAGCCTCCGCCGGCCGTCAGAAACCTGGGTTTCGGACCGACAGGAATGGACACTAGAACTTGACCGGTGATGGCGTCAACCGCGGTCAGGAGGCTGCTATCGCCGCCTGTGATCCAGATGACGCCGTCACTGAAAATAGGATTCGAGGAACCAGGAGGAATGGAAATTTTCTGACGTAGCGTGCCGCTTGCCGGGTCGATGCGGGCGAGGGTGCCATTCTTGTCCGTAACGAGCCAGACGCTATCGACACTTGTCGCGATTCCGCCTTCGGGGTCTGCCGGTCCAATGGGAAGGATTCGCCGTGATTATGTTTTTGATGGCGTCTACCCGAGCGAGCATGGGATTGCTGCCGCATAGGGGAACCCAGATGCTGCCAAAGCCGTTCGCCAGGCCCGAACAGGGCTCGGCGGTTAGACTGACTTTGGCGACAACTCTGTTGAGGGAGGTATCGATTCGCTGGACGGCATTTGGTTTAGTCGTTGCGACCCAGGCAGAGTTGTCCGTCACGAGGAGCCAGTCTGCGGTTTGGCCGACTTTGAAGGTGGCTACAGGCTTCAAGGATGCAAAGGGAACTTGAATTTCTTTCACGCCGGGCTTGGGAATATTAGGTTCCGTGACAGGCGTTTGAGGCAGGGTTACTCCACATGCTGTTAGAAGAAGCGGAAGCAACCTGAGTCTCATCGCGATACCTCACGAAAAGCGAGCGGAATTGTATCGCATCGGGAGTCTGGTGTCCGGGAAGTGCTGGAGAACCGCCCTTATGCAGTGTCCTTCCATGGCGGCGCGAGCATTTCCTATGAGACTACGAAGCAACTTCGCCAAGCGTTGCTATGGCGTGCGCGTATGGTCTATGCTGCGAGTTCGGCGTGGCCGTCGCCTTAGTTTCTTGAGCCCCGGTTTCGATTGATGGGAACGAGAAGGATGGTAGAAAACGGGGAGCGAGAGCTTGCGCCTGCTCCGTCGGGCTGGGATGGACGTCTCTCTTTGAGCTTCGGATTGACACTGACTTCACCAACAACGCGAATCGAAGGGCACCGGCGAAGGACGTTCAGCGGCGTGATGCTTGCGGCGGGCGCGTTCGCCGTTTTTGTCTGTCCGGCTGTGAGGGCGGAGCAGACGGAGGCGGGGAAGCCTGTTGTGGTGCAGCCGGGTGCGCCGGGGCAGCCGAGCAAGACGCTGCCTGCGACGACGAAGGGGACGCTGCCGCCGCGGTCGCAAGCGGATGTGGAGTTCATGCAGGGAATGATTATGCATCACTCGCAGGCGGTGGAGATGACGGCGCTGATGGCGACGCATACGGAGAACAAGGAGTTGCGATTGCTGGGGGCGCGGATCAGCAGCTCGCAGTCGGATGAAATCAAGTTTATGAAGAGGTGGCTGGCGGCGCGGGGAGAGTCGCTTACGATGACGATGCCGGGAATGCCGGGGGATGGATATGGCGGCACGGCGAACGGATGCGCGCTGATGCCGGGAATGCTGACGGCGGAGCAGATGGAAGCGTTGAGGAAGGCGAAGGGCGCGGAGTTCGACAAACTATTTTTGAAGGAATGATACAGCATCATGGCGGGGCGCTGACGATGGTGAAGGAGTTGTTCGACACGGCGGGCGCGGGACAAGATGCGGACGTGTTCAATTTTGCGACCGATGTGGACACGGGCAGCGTGCGGAGATCAGAATCATGCAGGGGATGTTGGAGAAAAAATCGTCAGAGGAGAAACGATGAAGCGAGTTTCCAGATTTGCCCTGGGTGTATTGGGTGCTGCGATGATTTTTGGTTTCGGTGTGGGCCGGATGCAGGCGACAAGCGCCGGCAAATCCGCCGCAGACGCAGGCACAGAAGCCGGCGGAGGGAGATGCGGAAGAGGACGGGAATCCGTTTGCTCCGCAACCGGCGCCGGCACTGCCGCCGGGGATGACGGGTTCGGATGCGAATGATCCGCGAGCCAAGCTGAAGGCGGGGCTGTATGACGCGGGGGAAGCGTCGATGGGCATCACGCACCTGCTGCTGCTGAAGAAGCCGGATGTGTTTCAACTGGGGTCTTCTGATCCGGATGATCCGAGGGTGCAGAAGGTGTTTGCACAGCTTGGGGTAGGCAACGCGGCGAAGATACCGAAGCCGCTGCAGCTGGTGATTGCGCAGCTCGCATTCTCGAACTCAGACCTGGCATTCGAAGGCAACTATCTGTTCCAGGGCAATTTTTCAGGCGTGAGTATTTTTGACATCTCGCATCCAGCGAACTCGACGTTGCTGACTACGCTGGTGTGCCCGGGAGGGCAGGGCGATGTGTCGGTGTACAAAAATTTGCTGTTCATGTCGGTGGAGATGCCGAATGGGCGGGTGGATTGCGGGACGCAAGGGTTTCCGCCGGAGCCTCCGCCGACCGCGGAGCAGGTAAAAGAAAAAAAGCGGCGGTTGCCCGCGGCGCAGAAAGACCGTTTCCGCGGCGTGAGAATTTTCGACATTTCGGACGTCAAGAATCCGAAGCAAGTAGCGGCGGTGCAGACGTGCCGCGGATCGCACACGCATACATTGGTGCAGGACCCGAACGACAAGGACAACGTTTATATCTATGTGTCGGGAACATCGTTTGTGCGGCAGACGGAGGAGCTGGCGGGATGCTCGGGCGAGACGCCGGACAAGGACCCGAATACGGCGCTGTTCCGGATTGACGTGATCAAGGTGCCGGTAGCCGCGCCGCAGGATGCGAAGGTGGTGTCTAGTCCACGAGTATTTATTGATGCGCGGACGGGGGCGCTCAACGGACTGAATAACGGCGGAACGCACGGCAAGAAGGGGATGGAGAAGCCGGCGGACACAAACCAGTGCCACGACATTACGGTGTACTCGGCGATCGGGTTGGCGGCGGGTGCGTGCTCTGGAAATGGACTACTGCTGGATATCAAGGACCCGGTACACCCAAAGCGAGTGGATGCGGTGAATGACCCGAACTATTCGTATTGGCATTCGGCATCGTTCTCGAATGATGGGAGCAAAGTGGTGTTTACGGACGAGTGGGGCGGAGGACTGGGGGCGCGGTGCCGTGCGAACGATCCGAACAAATGGGGGGCGGACGCGATCTTCCGGTTGAAAGACGACAAGCTGAGTTTTGCGAACTATTACAAACTGCCGGCGGCGCAGGGGGACTCGGAGAACTGCGTGGCGCACAACGGCTCGCTGGTTCCTGTGCCAGGGCGGGATATTGAAGTGCAGGCGTGGTATCAGGGCGGCGTTTCGATTGTGGATTTCACGGACCCGGAGAAGCCGTTTGAGATTGCGTATTTTGACCGGGGGCCGATCGATCCGAATGTTTTGGTGCTGGGAGGCGACTGGTCGGCGTATTGGTACAACGGATATATTTACGGGTCGGAGATTGCGCGGGGACTGGACGTGTTTGAGCTGACGGCGAGCAAGTTTTTGACGCAGAACGAGATTGATGCGGCGAAGACGGTGCAAGTGGCGGAGCTGAACGTGCAGAATCAGCAGAGGATCGAGTGGCCGGCGAAGCTGGTGGTGGCGAAGGCGTACCTCGATCAGTTGACGAGGTCGCAGGGATTGCCTGCGGCGCAGATCGCGGCGGTGCAGAAGGCGATCCAGAACGCCGAGAGTTCGCACATGAGCAAGAGCAAAGTGGGGAAGTTGAAGAGCATGGCGCCGGGGTTGGAGAAGAGTGCGGCTGCGGCGAAGAGCCCGGCGGACGCGACACGGGTGCATGCGTTGGCGGAAATTCTGAAGCATCCGGCAGTCTGACCACATCACAAAACTAGAGGCGGTTTGCTGCGCTACTTCAGGGCGGCGTAGAGAGACTGTTTCCAGCGGGCGTTGTCGATGGTCCAGAGGATTTTTGCTTTGTGGCCAGCGGCGAGGCTTGAAGACCAGACATCGCGATTGCGTTGGTCGTGGGCGACGTTGAGGCGATCGACGACGGTCATGCCGCGGGTGAGTTCGCTTTGCGTTTCGACGTCGAGGAAATGTTCGGATTGCGACGTGACGATAGAGGGATCGAGGGCGACGGCCATGGCGACGGGGTCGGGGAGAGAGATGCCGTGTTCGCCGGATTGTTCGAGGAAGGCTTGCTGGGCGCGGCTGTTGCATTCGATGGCGAATTTGGCGACGGGTGTGCCGAAGCTGAGAACGTGCTGAATGTCGGAGGAATTGAGAACGGCTGCGCCGCGGCAGAGGTGCCAGCCGACGAGTTCGATGGGGAGGCCGCTGCGGAAGACGATGCGGGCGGCTTCGGGATCGCACCAGATGTTGTATTCGGCGGCGGGAGTGACGTTGCCTTCGCAGCAGGGGGCACCGCCCATGACAACACAGCGGCTGACGTTTGCGGCGATGGAGAGCTTTTTTTGCAAGGCGAGGGCGATATTTGTCAGCGGGCCGAGCGTGACCAGGACGAGGCCGGGATGGGATTCGATGGTATCGATGATGGCGTCGAGAGCGGGCTGTTTTTCGGCGGAGCGGCGGGGCGAGGGGTAGCCATGATCGCCGAGGCCATCGCGGCCGTGGAACCAAGAGGCGCTGATATGCGGGCGGTTGAGAGGATGGGCCGCGCCGGGGAAGACGGGCACGTTCGAATCGCAAAGCTCCGCGGTGTAGAGAGCGTTGCGCGTGGATTGAAGGACGTCGACGTTTCCGGCAACGGTGGTGATGGCGACAACCTGAATTTGGGGAGAGCGGAGCGCCATGATCAAGGCGACGGCGTCATCGGAGGCGGTGTCGGTGTCAATGAGAAAGGGAAGTTTCACGCGAGGGAGGATAACAAATTGTGGCGTGAAACCTGGGAGAAAAATCCGGTTGCGAGGCTGGAGCGAAGCCGGCTGATTTTTGCAGGAACATTTCTCCTTGCTCCAGGCAATCCGCGCATAGTCCAAAATGGGACAGTTTCCTTTTTCTTGATGGCATAGGGTGAGAGGGAAGGGTCATCTCTTAGCCAGTCACGCGGATTGCCGCACGCGGTTGTCACGCCTTTCAAGAGTAGGGAAAAAAGTGGACCGAAGCTCGCTCAAATTTCAACGATGGCTTCTGCCTTTGGGCGCGCTCGCTCTCAGCATGTCACTAATGGCCGCATTCGTGCCGCGGCATGCCAATGCGCAGCATGCGGCGTCAGGCAGCGCGAACGCCGACGAGGAGCAGAACGGCCCCACCGCGGATCAAGCGAAGATGAACTCTTCGGACCGCGCCATCACACAGAAAATCCGAAAAGCGATCCATCACGACAGAAGTCTCTCGAGGTACGGGCGCAACATCAAAATATTCCTGCAAGGGGGGAAAGTTACGCTTCGGGGGCCAGTGCGCTCTGAAGAAGAAAAGGGCAATCTGGAAGCCAAAGCGGCGAGCGTGGCGGGAGAAGAAAACGTGAGCAATGAGCTCGAGGTCAGACCTACGAACTGAGTGTGCAGGGTACGTTTCCGAGGAGACAAGATGAAGACAGGAACTGAGAATGAGGTTGCAGGCAAGGTTCACGAAATAAAGGGCAAGTTGAAGGAGAAAGTGGGCGAAGTGACGAACGATAGCGAGTTAGAAGCAGAAGGTACTGGAGAAAAGATTGGCGGAAAAATCCAGAAGAAAATCGGCCAAGTTAAGAAAGTCATCGGAAAATAGAGGGACGCTCCGCTGATGAGCCGGACCCAGACGGGGATGTGACGGAGGAAAAAGCATGTTTCACTTAATTTGGTACTTGTTGATTGGGCTGATCTCGGGAGTTATCGCCAAGTCGGTGATGCACGAGCACATGACGATGTTCTGGACGATTACACTTGGCATCATCGGATCGCTCATCGGCGGCGCGGTTACGCACCTATTATTTCGCCCCAAGAATGAGCGATATCATCCGGCGGGGCTTATTTTTTCGACGCTGGGCGCGATCCTGGTGCTTTATGTGTGCTTTAGACTGAAGATCCATTTTCCCCAGGTGATCTAGGTTCGTCCTCCGGGACGATCGTCATGTCCTGCCCTGTTGGGTGGGAAGGCGCCATCTCCCCAAGTTTTGAATTTCCGGAACGAAGACATGGAATTCGGCGCGGTGGCTGGCGCTGCTTCCCACCCATCGTGCCACCCCATACCCATTCGGGGTACCGGATATTCGAGTTTCGTATTAGGATGGGGTTGGCGGGCCTATTGGAGACCCAATTGCCGCCTGCCTGAGCGGCATTTTCAATCGTGTAGTCCCACGCTTTTTTCGCTCGAACCGAGGTGCATCCATGTTGCAATCCACCAGACGTGAATTCCTGAAAGCTGGGCTTGGCGCCGGGGCGCTTGCGGTTACGGGAAGTCTGCCGCTGAGGGCAGCGAAGCAGAGTGCGACGGATTGGGTGACGCTGGGAAAATCCGGGGTGAAGGTGACGCGGCTTGCGCTGGGCTGTGGCAGCTTCAGCGGGCAGGTGCAGCGGGATCTGGGACAAGACGGTTTTACGAAGCTGGTGCGCTACGCGTACGACAACGGCATCCGTTTTTTTGAGACGGCAGAGTCCTACAGCGATATGCACCGAATGCTGGGCGTGGCGCTGAAGGGGATTCCACGAGATAGCTACCGGATTATGTCGAAGGTGACGACACGGCAAGGGGTCGATCCGCAAGAGAAATTTGATGAGCTGCGCCGGCTCGCGAACACGGAATACTTCGACATTATGCTGTTGCACTGGCAACATTCGGCGACCTGGCCAACCGACACGCGCAAGTGGCAGGATGGGATTCTGGAAGCGGAGTCGAAGAAGGTGATTGTGAGCCATGGAGCGTCGGTGCACGGGCTGCCGGCGCTGCGGCAATTCCCGGGGAACAAGTGGCTGGACATCGCAATGATCCGGATGAATCACAAGGGAGTGCGAATGGACGCCGAGGATTACGGCACCGACGGACTGGGCAACGTGCCGGAAGTTGTGACGCACGTGCAGCAGGTGCGCAAGGATGGAATGGGCGTGATCAGCATGAAGCTGGTGGGAGAAGGAACGTTTAATCGAGAAGATCGAAAAGCGGCGATGAGATTCGCGTTTAAGAATGCCGGCGTGGATTGCGTGACGGTGGGGTACAAGAACACTTCGGAGATTGACGAAGCGATCGAGAATTTGAATTTGGCGCTGGCCTAGCGGGCCGGGCGCCTCCGCCGCGCACCTTTTGAAGGCAAAGCTGGCTGCCGGAGTTGCCATGCTCTTTTTCGTTCGAGCGGCAATGCTAGTTCTGGTTGCCATGTTTGCGCCTGGGCAAGCGCCCTCGACACAGCCCCCTCCATCCTATCAGTTTGACTCTGGTAGCTCGGCTTTGCACATTCCATTCGAGTTGATCGCCAACGGATTGGTTTTTGTGCGCGCCGAAGTGAACGGCCATCCGGGCTGGTTCAGCCTCGACAATGCGACGCAAGGGTTCCATGTCGACCGGCAGTTTGCTGAGCGGAGCGCCCTGCGAGAGAGCGAAAACACGACAGCTCGAGGTGGTGGTGCCAACGCAATCGCGGCTGGGGTAGTGCGAGATGTCCAGATCAACCTGCCCGGATTAGAGCTGACGCACCGCAACGTCGTAACGCTGGAGTTGAAACCGTTAGAGCCAAGCGTCGGCCATGAAGTGGACGGCATCATCGGATCGCGCTTGTTCGACGACTTTGTCGTGGAGCTGGACTATGAACACCGCAACCTCGCGGTGTACTTGCCCGCGGAGTACAAACCGTCGGGGAAAGGGACGGCGTTTCCCGTACGAATCGACGCGCACGGATTCCCATACCTTGAGGCGACGATCGCTCTGCCGGGGGTGCAGCCCGTGGTTGGGAGTTTTCTGATTGACGGAGGAGCGAACACGTACGCCGATATTTACAAGCCCTTCAGCGATGCGCACCAAATTCCACCCTCAAGCATGAAGCTGTTGGATGAGCCGGGAACCAGCACCGGCGGAACGACGCAATCGAGAGACGGACGAGCCGAACTGATCCGTCTTGGTCCTTATTCGATTCAGAGGCCACCCATTACGTTTGCGTTGGATTCGGAGGGATTAATGGCATCCAAAGAGTATGCCGGATTGATTGGCGCCGAGTTCCTGGAACGATTTACGGTGGTATTCGACAATCCAAACAGACGGATGTGGCTCATACCGAATGGGAAGTACGCGGAGCGCGCGGAGTATGACGCGAGTGGGCTGAGGATCCGTGCGGAAGGCCCCAGCTTCCACAAGTTTGTGGTCGGACGTGTGTTGGCCGAGTCGCCGGCGAGGGATGCCGGGATCGAGCCGGGGGACGTGATCGAATCGATCGACAATTCACCGGCGGAGGAAATGACGCTGACGGAACTGCGCATCCGGCTCTGCCGTGCGCAAGCGCATTACGTGATCGGCCTCGTGCGCGGAGATAGCCATCTACGCGTAGAATTGCGACTCCGCGCGCTACTCTAAGAGATCCGGAAGCGCATACCGTGCGAGATGGGCGAAGCTATTGAGAATTTGAAACCGGGGTAGTTGTCGGGGCCCGCGATGGGGGGCGCGCGTGGCGATGGGAAAAGCGGCAGCAGAGCTGCCGCACTCCAGAGGGGCTAGACTTCGCCCCACTTCAGTTTATTTCGCAAAATTTCAAAATAGGATTTTTTGGGTGGCTGAATGAGTTTGAGGCATTGGGGAGAGCGCGTGACGCGGATGCGGTCTTCGGACTGCATGGGGATGCCTTTTTGGCCGTCGAGGGTGAGGAAAACGGATTCGGCGCTGCCGGCGAGTTTGACTTCGATGATGGAGGAATCGCGAACGACGACGGGGCGATCGGTGAGAGTATGCGGACAGATGGGGGTGATGACGAAAGCTTCGACCGAGGGATGGACGATGGGACCGCCGGCGGAAAGGGAATAGGCGGTGGAGCCAGTGGGTGAGGCCAAGACCAGGCCATCGGCGCGATAGCGGCAGACGAAGTCACCGTCGATGGAGAGTTCAAGTTCGATCATGCGGGCGAGGGCGCTTTTGTTGACGACGGCGTCATTGAGGACGTGCTGGCGGTCGATGGCTGCGCCTGCGCGGAGGAGTTCGACTTGAAGCATGACGCGCTCGCTCATGGAGGAGCGGCCGGCGAGGGTTTCTTCGAGGGCGGGGTAAAGTTCTTCGACGGTGAAACTTGTCAGGAAGCCGAGACTGCCCATGTTGATGGGGAGGATGGGGATGCAGCGGAGAGCGGCTACGCGCGCGGCTGCGAGAAGAGTTCCGTCGCCGCCGAGGACGAGGAGGATTTGAGACTGGTCGGCGAGTTGTTCGCGGGTGAACGGTTTTGCGGGAGTGGGGAGGGCGGAGGCGGTTTCTTCGTCATAGAGAACGCGCAAGCCGCGAGATTCGAGCCACTGGAGGAGTTGAGGCACGACAGCGGAGAGGTTGGCGCGGCGTGGGCGGGAGATGACGCCGATGGTTTGAAAGATGGCGGGCGGCTGCATGACTGGAAGGGATTCTACTTCAGGAGTCCTTTGCAGGCGTGGAGAAAATACTCCTGATTGCCTTCGGCGCCGGTGAGGCGGCTGGGTTTGACGTTTAGAGGCGTGAGGCCGGCGGAATCGGCGCATTTGCGGACGGAGGCGATGGCTTTTTCGTGGAGGAGCGGGTCGTGGACGATGCCGCCGGGAGCGACGTCGGCGCGAGGGAGTTCGAATTGAGGTTTGACTAGGATCAGAAAATTGGCGTCGGGCTTGGCGGCGGCGACGGCGGGGTTAAGGATTTTGCAGACGGAGATGAAGGAGACGTCAGCGACGACAAGATCGACCGGCTCGGGTATTTCGGAGGGCTGCAAGTCGCGGGCGTTGCGTTCGATGGCGATGACGCGCGGATCTTGTTGAAGTTTCCAGGCTAGTTGGGCGAGGTTGACGTCGACGGCGTAGACGCGCGCGGCGCCGTGCTGAAGCAAGCAGTCTGTAAAGCCTCCTGTGGAGCTTCCTATGTCGAGGCAGACTAGACGCGCGGGATGGATAGCAAAATCTTCGAGGGCGCCTTCGAGTTTTAGGCCGCCGCGGCTGGCGTATTTTTGGCGAGTGACTTCGAGTTGCGCGTCGTTGGCGACGGGCATTCCCGCTTTTTGCGCAGGGACGCGATCCACGCGAACTTCACCGGCGAGGATCATGGCCTGGGCTTTTTGTTGGGAATCGGCGAGGCCGCGCTCGACGAGGGCTATGTCCAAACGTGTGCGCGGGGATTTGGCTTTCATGCGGATTGGCAAGGGTTGCGAGTGGCTGGTGGGGATTTTAACACAGAGGTCGCAGAGGACACGGAGAGTTGAGAGATAAGCGAGGGGAGTTAGGCGCGGCGTTGGACGAGGTATTCGGCGATTTGGCGGAGGCGTGAGGCGCGGCCGGCGTAGGGGGTGAGGGCGGCGATGGCGTTCGCGGCTAGTTCGTTGGCGATTTGATGGGAACGCTCGAGGCCGTGGACGGCGGGGTAAGTGGCTTTTTGCTGGGCGGCGTCTTTGCCGGCGGTTTTGCCGAGGGCGGCGGAAGTTTCTTCGACATCGAGAATGTCGTCGGTAACCTGGAATAGGAGGCCGAGGGATTCGCCGAAGGTGCGGAGGCGCGCGACGTCTTCTGCCGAGGCGCCAGCGCAGAGGGCGCCAGAAGTTATGGAGGCGCGGATGAGGGCGGCGGTTTTGGAGCGGTGAATGTATTCGAGCATCGTGGGGTCGATGCGCTTGCCTTCGGCTTCGAGGTCGGCGACCTGACCGCCGACCATACCGTTGATGGTGCCCGCGGCGGTGGAGATTTCTGTGAGCATGGCCACGCGGCGAGCGGCATCGACAGGAGCGGCGGCGATAGTTTCGAAGGCGAGGGTGAGAAGTGCGTCGCCAGCGAGGATGGCGGCGGCTTCGCCGAATTTTTTGTGGGAGGTGGGTTTGCCGCGGCGGAGGTCGTCGTTGTCGAGGGCGGGGAGGTCGTCGTGAATGAGGGAGTAGGTGTGGATGAATTCGATGGCGCAGGCGGGAAAATGCGCGGGGGTGACGTTGGGATCGAAGATGCGGGCGGTTTCGAGGCAGAGGATGGGTCGAATACGTTTGCCACCGGCGAAGACGCTGTAGCGCATGGCCTGGTGAATGGAGGGAGGCGGGACGGATTCCGCGGGGAGGAGGCGGTCGAGGGAGGCGTCGACGGCGATGCGGTCGTCTTCGAAGAAGGCGGGGAGAGTCATAGAAGAGTTGAAAGTTGAAAGTTAAAAGTTGAAGGAAGAGCTGAGGGGTTAGGGCTGGAAGCTGACAGCTGACAGCTTACAGCTGACAGCAAGAGGAAAGAGCTCGTAACGGCAACGGCCGGCGGTCGGGCCGGCGAGTTCAAAACGCGGCGCGAACAGATGCGCAAGAGACCGAAGGGGGCGGCGGTACCAAGAGCGCGGCGCGCGCGGATGGCCGGGCCGGGCGAGTATGTCAAGACTCGGACTCGCTTTCGGGATCGAAGGGTTCGGGGGCGAGTTTGCCGTCGGCTTTTTTGAGGAGGATTTCGACGCGGCCTTCGGCTTCTTCGAGTTGCTTCTGGCATTCGCGGGAGAGAGCGACGCCTTCTTCGAATAGTTTCATGGCGTCGTCCAGAGAGAGCTGGGGACTTTCGAGGCGGCGGACGACCTCTTCGAGGCGAGCGAGGGAGCGCTCAAAATCGGGCTTCTTGGGCGGTTCGGGCTTTTTGGGTGCGGGTGAGTTCACGCTGTCGGCCTGCGTCCTTGCAATTTATTTTTGGCAGTGCGCACAAAAGTAAGTGGAACGGCCGCCTTGCGCGATGCGCTGGATTTCGTTTCCGCAGCGGCGGCATGGTTTTCCCTCGCGGCCGTAGACGCGAAGAATTTTTTCCAAGCCCTGAAACCACCAGTTGGCATCGCGAAAATCCGGCGGCGGATGCAGACAGCATTCTAAGGCACGCGCGAGAACGGAAACAATCGCTTTGTGGAGGCGGCGGGATTCGGGGGGCTTCAGAGAGTTGGCTTGGCGGCGCGGGTCGAGCTGGGAGTGCCAGAGAGATTCGCAGGAATAGATGTTGCCGATGCCGGCGACGTGGGACTGATCGAGGAGAAATTCTTTCAAGGGGCGACGTGAGGCGGCGAGCAGTTCGATGAAACGAGCTGGCGTGAAATCGGGCGAGACAGCGTCGACGCCCAAGCAAGCGATGGAGGGGCAGGCTTCCGGGGATTTGTAGACGAGTACGCGGCCAAAGTGGCGGCCGTCGGCGAAACCAAGGACGCCGATGTCGAGTTCGAAGGCGACATCGACGTGAACGCCTGTTTCTTTCTGGTTGGCGACTTCGAACAGTTTCTTGGAGTTGGGGAACCACAGGAGCTGACCGTCGAGTTTGAAGTGAAGCGTAACGATGCCGCGGTTGAGCTGGAACCAGAGATACTTTCCTTTTCGCTGGACGGAGTGGATTTTTTGACCCTCGGCGAAGCGAGCGAGGTGCGAAGGATTTTGTGGTTTCGTGGCGATGGGGTGGAGGACGTGAACGCAGCGGATCTTTTTTCGCTCGACGAGCGGGCGCAGCGTTTGGGCAAGGGCTTCTACTTCAGGAAGTTCTGGCATGTCGGAATGAGAGCAGGAGGAATCACCAGAATGGAGTTAGCTTCAGCGTGTGCTTGCGAAGTTTGGCTTCGGCGGCGCCGGTGAAGGGAGTGACGATGGGTTTGCCTTCGTACCAATAGGAAAACTGATCGGTGTAATGGCTGCTGCCAAGCTGGCCGGATTCGCCGGCGGGGATGAGGAGGATGGAGTCGTCCCAATTGGCGAGGTTGGCGATGAAGCGCATGGAGGGGCCGTGGCGCTTTGTGGCGGCGCGGACGCTGTAGCTGGTGCCAGACTGCGGTTTACCGGAGATGCTGAGGAGGTGTTTCAGGAAACCTTCGCGGCCGAGGGGATGAAGCATGTCGAGGGAGTTGAGTTCTTTCCACTGCCAGCCGTTGACGCGCTCGCTTTTTGTTTGCACGGCAAGCATGGAGACGGCGAGATCGGCTGCGGCGGCGAGGAGTTCGTCGTAGTTTTTGTAGGCGGGCGGGAGCCACTTTGCCGGGCGGTCGGTGAGGATTTTTTGGAGGAAGGCGGTGCTGCGCCAGGTGTAGAGGCTGGTGTCATTGCCGAGATAAGGCTCAAGAAGGAGATCGAGCGCGGCGCGGCGGGCCATGACGACGAAGGAGACGAGAGAAGAATCGGCGTCGGCAATTCCGTTCCAATCGCGGAGGGCGGCGACGAGTTGCTGGGCGCGCGGATCCTTGGGCTGGACTTTTTTGGCTGCGGCGGCCATTTGGTCCGCGAGGAATGCGTGGGGGAAGCTGTAGGTGTCGGTCTCGACTTTGAGCATGTCGATGGGGCGGAGTCCGGTTTTGTCGCGAAGTAGATCGTAGATGCGGGCGGTGCGGTAGGGCTCTTCCCAACGATCGGTGAGATAAGGTTTGTAGTTGGGGCCGACGACGCGTGCGTTGGCGGTGACGATCAGGCCGTTCTCGGGGTTGAGCGCCTGGGGAAGTTGTTCGAAGGGGATGTAGCCGGTCCACTCGTAGTCGGCGGTATCGCCGGGGACGGGGACTTCGCCGTGGCCTTTTTTGCGAATGGGGACACGGGCGGCCATGATGTAGCCGATGTTGCCTTCGGTGTCGGCGTAAACGGCGTTCTGACCGGGGCCCCAGACATTTTTCATGATGTCGCGGAATTCGTGCCAGTTGTTGGCTTTGGAGAGCCAGTTGTAGGTGTTGGCGAGGCCGCCAGGTTCGAGGGCGGTCCAGCGGAGGGCGTAGAGTTTGTCGGCTTCTTGATGGACGATGGGACCGTGACGAGTGACAACGACTCGTAGGTGTTCGTCTGGTTGCCCTTTGACGCGGATGATTTCATCGAAGGTCTGTGCCTTCATCCATTTGCCATTGACTTGATATTCGTCGGGCACGGCGGAATTGAACTTTTCGATGTAGAGGTCTTGCACGTCGGCGCCGTTGTTGGTGAAGCCCCAGGCGATGTGGTCGTTGTGGCCGATGACGATGAGAGGAGCGCCGGGGAGAGTGAAGCCCTCGGCGTTGAATCCGGGAGCGGTGAGATGAAGCTCATACCAGATGGGCGGAATTGAGAGCTCGAGATGCGTGTCGTTGGCCAGGAGAGGCTTGCCGGTCGCAGTGTGCGAGCCGCTGACGACCCAATTGTTGCTGCCGAGGCCCTGCCGGATTTCACTTTGAGTTTCCTCGAGGTAGCCTGCGATGGAGGGCCAGAGCGCGGAGGTGAGATCGGCGTAAGTCTCCGGCGTGCGGACGCTGCCAGCGCCGCGGGTCGAAGCTTTCAGGACGTCGTCGGTAGGCATGTCATCGTCATCATCGTCAGGGTCGACGCGAGAGGCTTGCGAGCCGTCGTTCGGAACATCGGGATCGCCGACGACGAAATGATCCATCTGCGCATCCACCGCGAATAATTCTTTTGCCCTGCCGGGATCGACGCGGGCTTGGACTTTGGCGCGGTCCAGTTCGCGCTCCCAGGTGCTGGTGAGCGTCTGATACATGTAACCGGCGATAACGAGGGAATCGGTGGGAAGCCAGCGTTCGGGCTTGTACTTGAGGAGAGAAAATTCCAAAGGCAAATTATTCTGGTGCTGTTCGATGAAGACGTTGACGCCGCGGGCGTAGGCTTCCATGAGGGCGCGAGAGTCCTTGTCCATGGCGGCGTAGTCGCGATCAGCGGCGCGGGAGAAGCCGAAGGTGCGGAATTGTTTGTCGGATTTGAGGGCGAGCGGGCCGACGATTTCGGAAAGCTGGCCGCGAGAGGCGCGCCGCATGAGATCGAGTTGCCAGAGGCGGTCCTGGGCCATGATGTAGCCTTGGGCCTGGACGGCGTCGACAAGGGAGGCGGCGCGGATGTGAGGGACGCCCCAGTTGTCGCGCTCAACGGTGACTTCCTTTTGGAGGCCGGGGAGGGAGATAGAGCCATCGAGTTGGGGCAAGGGGCGATAAATGAAGTACCAAGCGACGGCGCTGGCGAAGAGACAAATGACTAAGATGGTCCAGATGAGAAACCGAAGGATGGTTCGCAAGCAGTCTCCAGGCCGCTGGGGGTAAAACTTGAGTTTAGTGGAGGGCGTGCGAGGGTGCAACCAGCCGTCGGTCTTGGCGGCTGTGATAATCTAGTTGGATACGACTATGAGCATGTACAAGGCAGTGGCGAGAGTGCCCGATTTTCCTGCGATGGAGCGCGAGATTTTGCGCTTCTGGGAGGAGAACGGGATTTTTCAGAAGCTGCGCAAGAAGAATGCCGGGGGGCCGCGTTGGTCATTCCTCGACGGGCCCATCACTGCGAACAATCCGATGGGTGTGCATCACGCCTGGGGGCGGTCGCTGAAGGATATGTATCAGCGGTACAACGCGATGCGCGGATGCGAGTTGCGGTATCAGAACGGGTTCGATTGCCAAGGACTGTGGGTGGAGGTGGAGGTCGAAAAGAGTCTGGGCCTGGGGACCAAGCGCGAGATTCGCGAGTTCGGGATTGAGAAGTTTGTACGCGCGTGCAAGGAGCGCGTGCTGACGTTTGCGGCGAGGCAGACGGAGCAATCGATCCGGCTGGGGTATTGGTGCGATTGGGATGATCCCAAGGTGTTGATCGCGTTGCGCGACGCGTTGGCGGACGGAGATCGCGTGGTTACGGCGAAGCTGCCGAGCGGGGAGACGGTGACAGCGCGGGCCAGCGAAATTGTGCGGAAGTTGGGGTCGGCGGAGTATGGCGGGAGCTACTTCACGTTTTCGGATGAGAACAATTACACGATTTGGTCGTTTTTGAAAAAGTGCCACCAGGAAGGATTCATTTATCGCGGGCATGACGTGATGCCGTGGTGCGGGCGGTGCGGGACGGGACTTTCGCAGATGGAAGTGGCGGAAGGGCGGCGGATCACTACGCATACGTCTGTCTTTGTGCGATTCCCGATTAAGGGGCAGGAGCGGACGGCACTTTTGATTTGGACGACGACGCCGTGGACGCTGACTTCGAACGTGGCCGTGGCAGTGAATCCGGAGCTGACCTATCTGAAGGTCAAGCATGGCGACTGGTTGTACTACGTTGCGAAGGGAAATTTCGAGCACGAGCGCGTGCAGGACTTGCAGGTGGAAGGGAAGCACGAGACACACAAGCTGCCTTCGATCAGGACGATTTTGAAAGGAAGCGGGGGCGTCGAAGTTATTGAAGAAATTCCCGGAAGAGATTTGGTGGGCCTCACCTACCAGGGTCCCTTCGACGAATTGCCAGCGCAGCAAACGCCGGGCGGCGTTTTTCCGTATGGCGAAACAGGCGGCGGCAAAAGCGCGGCGGAAGCGCACCGCGTGATTGCCTGGAAGGAAATCAGCGAGGCGGAAGGCACTGGGCTTGTCCACATTGCCCCCGGCTGCGGCGCAGAAGACCAGCAGCTTGGAAAAGAAAACGGGATTCCGTTTATCGCGCCTCTCGACGACAGCTCCGTTTTTCTTGACGGGTTTGGGCAGTTCACAAAACGCAACGCGAATGAAGTGGCGGATGACGTCATTGCGGCGCTGAAGGCAAACGGCATGCTTGTGGCGAGGGAAAAATACCCGCACGTGTATCCGCATTGCTGGCGCTGCAAGGAAGAGTTGGTATTCCGGCCGGTCGACGAGTGGTTCATCCGAATGGATTGGCGAGACCGGATTCAGAATGTGGTGCCGACGATTAAGTGGATTCCCGCGGAAGGCGAAGCGCGCGAGCAGGACTGGCTGCGCAACATGAGCGACTGGATGATTTCGAAGAAGCGCTTCTGGGGATTGGCGCTACCGATCTGGGTTTGCGGGGAGTGCAGCCATTTTGTGGTGATTGGAAGCAAAGAAGAGTTGAAGGAAAAAGCGGTGCAAGGCTGGGATACGTTTGAAGGTAATTCGCCGCACCGGCCGTACATTGATGCGGTCAAGATCAAGTGCGAGAAATGCGGCGCGTTAGCGCAGCGCATCGAAGATGTCGGGAATCCCTGGCTGGATGCAGGGATCGTACCGTTCAGTACGATGCGATATTCCACAGACAAAGCGTATTGGGAGAAATGGTTTCCGGCGGATCTGGTGCTGGAAAGTTTTCCGGGGCAGTTCCGAAACTGGTTTTACTCGATGCTGGCGATGAGCGCGATGATCGACGGGCGCGCCCCGTTCAAGGCGCTGCTGGGCCACGCGTTGGTGCGCGATGCGCGCGGCGAGGAGATGCACAAGTCGAAGGGCAACTCGATCGCGTTTGATGAAGCAGCGGAAGCGCTGGGCGCGGAAGTGATGCGTTACATCTATACGGAGCAGAAGACGGCGCAGAATCTGAACTTTCCGGATCTGCATCCCACCGGCAACGTGGGCCAGACGATTGATGGCGATGCGCGGCGTAAACTGCTCACCTTTTGGAATTGCTACAGCTTTTTCGTGATGTACGCCGGAGCGGACGGGTGGAAGCCGGGCGGCGCGGCGCTTGCCGTCACCAATGAATTGGATCGATGGGTTTTGAGCAAACTGCAGCGGCTGGTGGCCGAAGGCAATAGCGCGTTTCAGAATTTCGAACACTACAAACTCATTGAGGCCTTCCAGGTTTTTGACGAGGAGTTCTCGAACTGGTATTTGCGGCGATCGCGGCGACGCTTTTGGAAGAGCGAGGCCGACGCCTATCAAACGCTTTACGAGGTACTGACGACCGTCACTCGCGTAATGGCTCCGGCTTTGCCATTTTTGACCGAGGACATTTACCAAAATTTGGTGAGGTCCGTCGATGCTTCAGCGCCGCAGTCGGTGCACCTGACAACGTACCCGCAGGTCGATGGCGCCCTTATTGACGAAGCGCTGGAGCAGAGCATTGCGGCGGTGATACGAATCAAGAACCTGGCGCTTGGCCTACGCACGCAAAGCAAGGTGAAGATTCGCCAGCCTTTGAGCACTTTGTACGTGCGCCCAAAGGATGCCGCGGACCGGCGCGTTCTGGAGAACGCCGACTACGTCGCGCAGATTTTGGAAGAGACGAATGTGAAGCGGCTGGTTTTGATCGATGACGAGAAGACGCTGGTGAAGGTACGCCTAAAAGCGGACGCCAAGAGGATTGGGCCTCGCGCTGGGAGATATCTGAAGGCCATCGGAGAGGCCTTAGAGAAAGCGGAACCGAGCGAAGTTTTGAAAGGCGGTTCGTATTCGATTCAGCTGCCGGAACAATTGTTCGAGCTTGCGCCTGAAGAGATCGTCATTTTCTTTGAGGGGCCGGAGAATTTGAAGTGCAGCCTGGAGCAGGGAACTTTTCTTGCGCTGGATACGGCGCTGACGCCGGAACTTTTGCAGGAAGGTCTCGCAAGAGACTTCAACCGCATGCTGCAGGACCAGCGCAAAGCGCTAAACCTGGACATTTCCGACCGCATCGTGGTCCGCTATTCCGCTTCGCCGCGCATCGCGGAAGCCATCACCGCACACGAAGCATTCCTGCGCAACGAACTTCTCGCGGAGCGCCTGGAGAAGAGCGCAACGCCGAACGGCGGCGTAAAGCTGGCGCTAAGCGGCGAAGAGATTTTCGTCACCATCACGCGTGTGTAGAGAAGGCACGCGCGCCCCGCGCAGGAAGCGCGTGCTGTTACAATGCCGCTAGGGGACAACTGAGAAACTATGTTCGCCGTGCGGTTGATCGGTGTGTTCGCGCTTGTGGCGCTCAACGGCTTTTTCGCGGCCGCGGAGTTCTCCCTCGTTGCCGTCCGGCTTTCCCGCGTTCGCCAACTGGTGTCCAAAGGCGACATCCGCGCCCGCGTGGTGGAGCGGTTGCTTGCCGATTTGCACCGCGTCGTATCCGGCGTGCAAGTTGGCATCACGCTGACCAGCCTGGCCATCGGCGCGCTCGGCGAAGCGACTCTTGCGACGGCGTTCCAGCAAATGTGGCACGGGACGCAGGGAACCAGCACGGTGTTTATAGCGCACGCCGTCGCATTGGCGTCCGCGTTCGCATTGCTGAGCGCGATGCACGTGGTGCTTGGCGAGCTGGTGCCAAAGACGGTCAGCCTTGCGAAGGCGGAGCGGGTGGCGCTGCTCATAGCACTGCCGTTCCAGTGGTTTCTCCACACGTTTCGATGGGCCATTGATCTGCTTGATGGAATGTCCGGGATCATCGTGAAGGCTATGGGGGTCTCGTCGCCGCAAGGACACGGAGCGGCGCACTCGACGGAAGAACTGCAAATCCAGATCCAACAGGCGCGAGAACGCGGGCTGCTCGCGCCGGGCGAAGAGAAGTTCATTGTGAGCGCGATCGAACTGGGACAAGTGCAGGTGCGAGAGATTATGGTGCCGCGCCCGGATATGCACACGCTTCCGGTGGAAGCGACGATGGATGAGGTGATGCGCGTGTTCGCCACATCGCAGCGCTCGAGAATTCCCGTCTATCGCGGTTCAGGCGATCATATTCTGGGCTTCGTACATATTAAGGACATGCTGTGGATGCTGTTGGATCGGGAGAGGCGGCTGGAAGAAAATCTGCCGCCACCTGCGTTCGATTTGCGGCGGGTGTTGCGCGAAGTGCTCATCGTGCCAGAAACGAAACCAGCGAGTGAGCTGCTGCAGGAGCTTCGCACGCGGCACATCGGGATGGCGATGGTAGTCGACGAGTTTGGAAGCATCCTCGGACTCGTAACACTGGAAGACATCATGGAACAGGTGGTTGGAGAGATTCACGACGAGTTCGATGTGGTAGAGCGGCCGCTGACGCTGGCCGACGGCGCGGTGATTTTTGACGCGGCGTTGAATGTGCGCGATTTGGATGCGCAGTACAACATCACGTTGCCGGAAGATCCTGCCTACGCGACCGTCGGCGGATTCGTTCTGGATCAGCTCGGATTCATCCCTAGAGGGGGAGAGAGCTTCGAATTCGGGCAGTTTCGATTCACCGTTGTTGAAATGGACGGCCGGCGCGTCGCGCGCGTAAAAATTCAGCGCGTGCGGCCCGCGCCGGAGGATGAGCGAGCCTTGGATTCGAATGCCAGCGCCGAAAAAACGGCAAACAGCACAAGAGCTGCAGCGGCGGATTCCTAGACACCCCAACGAATGGCGCGCCATTTTTTCCAGCGCACCCGATTGCTGACACTCGGCAGAGTGTCAGGATGGACAAGGTTCGGTGGCATGAGCGTTGAGGATCGTAAAATCCCGTAGAAAATGAATGCGTGAATCCACACAAGCATCGGATCGCCGATTACCTGCGGCCCAAAACGCTAACCATGTTGTTGCTCGGGTTTTCTTCAGGCCTGCCCTTTTATTTGGTTGGCAATACGTTCGGATACTGGCTGCGTGATGAACACACCTCCCTGACTGCGATCGGCTTTCTTTCCTGGGTGGGCATTGCCTATTCGCTGAAATTCCTCTGGGCGCCATTGATGGATCGCGTCGACTTGCCGCTATTTAAGCGACTTGGACACCGGCGCGGATGGATGATGTTCTCGCAGATCGTTGTCGGGATGGCGCTCATTGCCATGGGCGGAACCGGCACGACAGCCGGGCTCGGCCGTCTCGGTGCATTTGCGCTCATCGTAGCTTTTGCCGCAGCTTCGCAAGACATTGTGGTTGATGCGTGGCGAATAGAATCGGCAGAAGACGGAGAAGAACAAGGCCTCCTCGCGTCTGCCTATCAGTTCAGCTACCGACTGGCTCTCCTGGCTACGGATTCCCTCATCCTGATTGTGGCGGCGGCCGTGGGCTGGCGAATGTCCTACGGTATCTACGGCGCTGGCATGGCCATCGGAGTGATGGCCGTTTGGTTTGCGAAAGAACCCGAGCGCGCGGATGCGGCGATGAGTGAAAGAGAACGCGCAGGGCAACTCTGGACGCCGCGCGGCTTCTTCGACGCCATCGTTGGGCCGTTCATCGCTTTCTTCCGAGCGCACGGCTGGCTTGCATTTGTAATGTTGGCGGCCATCAGCCTCTACCGGTTGCCGGACTTCATGATGGGGCCGATGGCGAATCCTTACTACCACGACCTCGGCCTTACGAAGCAAACGGTCGGAGCGGTGCGCGGCTCGATCGGGCTCATCGGTACGTTTGCGGGCATTGCAGCGGGCGGATACTGCTCGCTGAAGCTTGGCTACATGCGCGCCCTTATCATCGGGGGCATTTTACAGGCAGCTGCGACTGCTGCATTTGCGATTCTCGCTTTCTGGGGTATCAGCATTCGTCTCTTCGCGTGCGTGATGGCAGGCGACAATTTCAGCTTCGCCTTCGCCGGCGTTGCGCTGGTTGCTTACATGTCGAGTCTCACCAGTCTGGGATACACCGCCACGCAGTATGCGCTATTAAGTTCAACCTATGCCTGGCTGGGAAAGATATTGAAAGGGTTTTCCGGCGCCGCGGTCGAAAGCCTGAGCCACACGCACGGCCTCATTCACGGTTATGGCATTTTCTTTATCGCTTGTGGACTGACTGGCGTGCCTGCCGTCCTTCTGTTCGGGGCATTGGGTTACTGGCAAAGGCGGAAGCAACCGAACCCAGCCGCTGCCTAGGGATTCTTCATTCGTGACGCATGTCGGCTGTCCAGCCGGTGCCCGCGGCCACTTTTTCCATGCCTTGGATAGGATTGTATTACGATCGCTGGCGGTGATGGAGCAGTCGCGTTGAACGCGAGCGAACCGGACAAGTTCCGAAGCTAATTTTTGTAAATCTACTTCTCGGCAAGAATCACGGGCGCTCCGCGTCCGACACTTAAGGTGCGTGAGGCGTTCCCCTTGTTAATGGCGATTTCGAGATAGCCGCTGGAGCCAAAATAGGCAACAGCTTCGCCGGCCTTGCCGCGCGCGAAAGTGTCGACGAGTCGGTTGACGGCGTGGGTTCCCACTTGCATTTTCAAGCCGCCGCCGTTTTGTGCTTCGACGGACAAATCCTCGGCGCGAAAATTGGTTACCAGGTTGCCGAAGGAATCGATTTTCAAGACGAGCCCTTTTTTGCCTGCGGCTCCGGGCTTCGGCCGCGGCAACGCCATCTTCTTATAATCCTGAATCTCTTCTCCCATGCTGGCGGTTTGCCAGCCCTTCGAGAGCCAGGCCGCAACCGGCGCGAAGATATCGCGTCCGTGGAAAGTCTTGCTGAGCGGTTGGAGAAAGTAGTGTTCTGCTGTGGCATGCCGTACCACGACGTTTTGTTCGCGCTCGTAGACGACCGACAAAACACCGTTATCGGGGGCGATAAAATATTGATTCTGGCCACTCACCAGCAGAGGACGGCGTTCCGTTCCAACGCCGGGATCAACAATGACCACATGAATCGTCTTCGGAGGAAAGTAAGCGTAAGCGGCGCCAATCGCCAGAGCACCATCGAGCAAATCGAAGGGAGTGACGTGATGCGTGATGTCGACGATCGTGACTTCGGGGTTGATTTTGAGAATTACGCCTTTCACGGTCCCGACGAGATGGTCATCGGTTCCGAAATCCGTCGTCAGGGTGATGATGGCATTAGACACGAGGTTCTCCAGCCCGTGGTGTTGTGCGCGGCGCGCGCCACGAAGTTGAACTCCAATTCCTACCTTTTGACGCTAACGGAGGCGGGGTGTTGCGTCAAGAAATCGCGCGGCCAATGCTGTGCAATCGCCAATGGCCTGGCGTTGTCGAACTACGCGGACTGCTCGGAAAATTCAGCCCGTACCCTGATCAGGAGCGCAGTGATGCCAATCAGGATCCTGGAAATGAATCCTGCAAAACCACAGGCCGCACTGGGCGCAACGCCGATGAGCAGGAGCCTCGCAAGCCACGTCTTGCCGCGAAACTCCTTTGCACAGGGGCTTTTTCGATGGCTTCGCTTGCTTGGTCATGGCGAACTCCCTCAAATCGGAAGCCCGGGGGTTAGGTTGCCAATGATAGCGCAGGGCGGGGAAACATTGAATCTATTCGCAGGGCCACCTCTTGCAGAGCCCTAAATCATTTGTTAAGTTAACGACTTGGGCGGGCGTCGTACAATGGCAGTATAGAAGCTTCCCAAGCTTCCTCTAGCAACCCTTAACTCGCTGGAACGGCGGCACTTAGTTGAAACACAATTCTCCGTAATTGGAAAATGATGGAAAACGACCACGCAATTTTTACTTGTTTCGGTTGGTCTGGTGGTGCGACTGTCGTTAGCTTTCTTCTAGAATTGCATAGAGCATGCGGCTGTCAATCTTCCCCCGGATCGTCGATTCTGCAGCGTCAATCCCCCCAATGGCCACCGATGACGGGCGAGCTGGACCCCACTTCGCAACGAAAGATTTAAGCTAATTGAAGTATCCAAGGGATGAGTCAATGCGGCGGTTTGCCTAAATTAGGCCATGCGAGGTGTATTAGTCAAGAAAGATCCCTTACAGGTTTGGATGGCTCGCTGAGTTCCTGCAGGCGCTCGGCGGGAGTCTTTCCCTTGAGCGCCAGATGTGGTCGATCTTCGTTGTATTCTGTTTCCCACTTTTTTAGCCTTCGAGTCAGGTCTTTTTTGTGCCGGAAATATCTTCCCCGGTAGAACTCTTCCGAATCTGTTTTGTGACTGCGCTCGACCTTGCCGTTTACCTCGGGGCATCCAGGAGGGATGTGGCGGTGCGAGATGCGGAGGTCAGAGAGATGCCAGGTGAACTGTGGTCCAAACGAAGAGCCGTTGTCGGTTTGAATTTTCTGAATGGCAAACGGGAAATGCTCTCGGACTTCCCGGATGAAGTCGATGGCGGTTTTGGTGTTGTCGTGATCGTAGATGCGTAGAACCCGAAATCGTGTGGCTTCATCGATGGCCGTGAATTGATAAAAGCGCTGGCGCGCTCTTCCGACACGGGGAACGAACTTCACATCGAGTTGCACAGAGCGGCCCGGAACCTGCAAGGGCGCGTCTTCTGGCTTGGGGCCTGGGCGATATTTTTTCATCGAGATGCGACCCACATGATGTCGATGAAAGATCTTCAGGATGGTCGTAGGTGATACGTAGGCGTGATAGTGCCGTTGAAGATACAGACTGACACGAACGGCACCGTAACGGCGCTCCTCCCGAATGCGAAGGATCAGCGATACGATCTCCGGTGGAATGCGGAACCGAATATTGTGCGGTCTCCGGGTTAAGTCCCGGAGACCGGCTGCCCCGTGTTTCTCATAGCGCTCCTTCCAGATGTAGAAGAGCGCCCGCGATACTCCGAAGAACCGACAGGTCTGACTGACGTTGCCGCTCACGCGCTGCGCATGCTGCAGCATGCGCAGCCGGGCCTTCACCTTCCTTGCCTGGATCTGCTCGTTCACTGGATTCTTCATCTCGGACCTCCCTTGGTGGGCTGTGAGAATAACCCACCTGTCCGGGATGTCTATTAGCAGCTACAGAGGGGCACCAGGATCCGCATCCGGAGTCGATTTATTGCGCTCCCTTGCTGGCTCAGCCGGTCCACCCGAAATACATGCGCGCTTGGAGGTTTTGTCCACAGACCGCGCCCTTATCAGTCTAGCCTGTTTTGGTTTTACAACAACTTACAAGACCGCGGGGACTGCCAAAATACGCGGAAATCGTACAAGACATCGCATGTTGTGGGTTGGATTGTGGATTGGAAATTCGCCGGAAAACGAACTAGAACGCCGCTATGTTCAGGTCGAGTTCTGCCTGAGGTATTCACTCGGGTTGGCCCCGACGACTCGCTTGAACGCCTTACTGAACGCAGCGTCGGACTCGTAACCGACCGACCGAGCAACGTCTATGAGCTTTTTATCACGCTGTTCTAGTAACTGCATCGCCTTCTGCATCCGCCACTCGGTTACATATTCCAGCGGTGTTTGTCCGAGTAGCTCTTTAAAACGTACTGCGAATGCGGAGCGAGACATGCCCGCCGCTTCGGCCAGGGATTCGACGGTCCAGGGTGAATTCACTCTGTCGTGAATGGCACTCAGGGCAGTGCCCATTTGAGGATCGAAAATCGCACGAAGCCATCCTTTGTTGCGTTTCGGTCCCGACGCGATATGCGCCCGGAGTACCTGGATAAACAGAACCTCGGCCAGCCGACTCGCAACTACTTCAGATCCCGGCGCCTGTTCTTCCATCTCTGCCGCGAGCGCCTGCACTGTGGTGTGAAGAGCAAGCGTGCGTGCCTGATCGGCCTTCATCAAAATGAAGCTCGGCAATAACTGAGTGATCGGCTTCAGGCTGGCGCGATCAAAACTCAGAGATCCACAGACGATTGTCGTCGGTGCGCCACCGCCGCCACAAAGAGCGACATTGCCGTTGGCCTTGGCCCCGATCTCGCGGAAGCTCCACCTCGGACGTGTTCGCAGGCTGTCGCGCAAAACAATCGAAGTCCCCTTAGCCAGTAAAAAGCAATCGCCACCGGTGAGGGGAATCGGCTCCGCAATCCCTTCCACACTCAGCCAGCAGCTGCCGCGCGAAAGCATGGCGAAGTGCGCCAAATCTGTGGGTGACATCTTTTTGTCGGAAAGCGTGACTTTTTCTTCGGTCTGGTTTTCCTGTTTTATGCCCCACGGGGCTGTGGCTTCGAGCCTGTGCAGACCAAAAGCAGTTACGTGCATCGTCCTGAAGATGTCCGTTATCGGGTCCAACTTAGCCTCCCTCTGCTCTTGAAAGCCATAATGTTCTGCGAGAACTGTACGAAACTGCACAGCTTCGCTTGTCGGACAAGCGCAGCATCAGTTGGAAGAGGCCTCAACCATGGCGGACATTCTCCTTCCTTCCAGCGTCACAACTCCTGCGCTCCTCTTCCGCGAGCCGTACGTCCCAGCTCAATCAAAAGGTGCAACACAGCAAGGCTTAGGTCTCTTGTTGGACGAATAGACAAAATATTAGGACTCCTGAACAGTTCTCGTCCACTACCAGAGACATCTACTACTCTGTACGGAATGCTAACACATCTAGCAAAAGGAGAAATTATGGGAAAACTAGAGGGTAAGGTCGCAGTAGTCACGGGGGGATCGAGCGGCATGGCGCTGGCGAGCGCCAAGCTCTTCGTTAAAGAGGGCGCCTACGTTTTCATCACGGGTAGGAAGCAGGAGCAGCTCGATGAGGCCGTCAAGCTGATTGGCCGAAACGTGACCGGCGTGCGCGGTGACGCGGCCAATCTCGACGACCTCGACCGTCTGTTCGACACGGTCAAGCGGGAAAAGGGCAAGATCGACGTACTGTTTGCGAGCGCCGGCATGGGCGTAGCCGTGCCATTGGGCGAAATCACCGAGCAGCATTTCGATGCGACCTTCGGCCTGAATACGCGCGGCACGCTTTTTACGGTTCAGAAGGCGTTGCCGCTGTTCAACGATGGCGGATCGATCATCATGACCGGCTCAGTAGCTTCGGTGAAAGGTTTTCCTGGTTTCGGCGTGTATGCGGCGAGCAAGGCGGCATTGCGCTCCTTCGCACGCACGTGGCTCAACGAACTGAAGGGCAGGAATATCCGGGTGAACGTGCTGGGCCCGGGGCCGATCGCCACACCGATGCAGGAACAAGTTCTCACCAAGGAGGCCAAGGAGATGTTCGAGTCCCTGATCCCGCGGGGAAAGATGGGTCAACCTGAGGAAATCGCTACGGTCGCGCTGTTTCTTGCTTCAGACGATTCGAGCTTCGTGAATGGAGTGGAGTTGAACGTCGACGGCGGATTCTCGGCCATCTGACGTCTGCACACCTCGGCGAGTGGCTGACCTTCCGGACGCACGCAAAGTGATTGATTGCGAGACGTTTGCGGAAGGTCGCCACAGAAGGCGACTTGATGTCCCGCGCCGTCAAACGTCGGGAATCAATATCAACACGAAATCGGAGAAATATTATGAGCTACGCGATTGTAGGATTCGGAAAGATAGGCCAGGCCCTCGCCCACGCCTTCGCCCGTAAAAACATCGACGTGACCGTTGCGAGTCGCCGGTCACCCGAGGAGTTGGCACCGCAGGCTCGGGCGATTGGACCAACAGTCACCGCCAAGTCACTGCAAGAGGCGCTCAAGGCCGACACAATCGTCTTGGCAATCCCGTTCGGGGAGCATCGCGAGGTTGCGAAGACCCTGCCGAACTGGAAAGGCAAGACGGTCATCGACGCGATGAACTCGTTTCCAATCCCACCTGAGGAACTGGACGGTCTCCCGTCCTCGGCCTTCGCTGCGAAGTCGTTCACCGGCGCTAAGTTCGTGAAAGGGTTTAACCACCTGGGTGCAGCCATCCTGGCTACCGATCCAACCGTCGAGGGAGGCCACCGGGTTGTCTTTCTGTCGAGCGACGACGAGGACGCGATCGCTCCCGTTGCGGATTTAGCCAAAAGACTCGGCTTCGCGCCCGTCAAGCTGGGAAAGCTCAACGAGGGTGGCGCGTTGGTCCACGCACGCGGCCGCACTTGGGGCCTGCTCATCTTCCAGGATTTGTTCAAGAAGCAGCAGTAATCGATCGTCCGCCGTGTGATTGGCGCGAGAAGAAAGATTTCAAAGCGTCCGATTGGATCAGACACGATCCGACATATGGGAAAAGGAGAGATTTCGATGAGCATCGAAAAGAATGTCGAGATTGTTAAAAATTTTCTTGCGGCAATCGGCCGACGCGATAAGCAAGGTTTGCTGGCGTTGTCTGCTGAAGATATTGAGTGGATCATTCCGGGCGAGGACTGGCCGCTGGCCGGCACGCACCGCGGGCACGCGGGATTAGGGGATTTACTTCAGCAGGCTAACGAAACGGTGGAAACTTCGTACCCAAAGCCCCCCGAATTCGTGGCGCAGGGAGACCGGGTTCTGGTGATCGGCGTCGCTATGGGAAAAATCAAAGCGACGAATAGGGCGTTCAAGGACGAGTGGGTCTTCGACATTACCGTTCGAGATGGCAAAGTGGCGCACATCAAGGAGTACATCGACACGCAAGCACTGGCGCGGGCCTCCGAGATTCCCGGGAGCCCCAGGCTCTAACGCAGGGATATCGACACCACACGGTATCATTCGTTGGGATCAGCGAATACGCTGAACAGCGGCAGCATTGAGCAATACTGAGCAGCTATTACGCGCAAAGCCCATGCAGTCTCGCAGAAGAACACAATATTTCCAGACAGCACTGATACGGAGAGACATGAAACAAACTCCGGTCGCGACTATTCGCCGAATACTGGCACTTTACTTATGTTTCGGATTTGGTGTCGTAGTGCCCGGCGGTGTGTCTGCTCAACAACTAGATTCGCCTCTCGTGGGTAAGAACGAACAAGGACCGAAAGACACAATGCTCCAGCAGAGAGAATTGACGACGGCCTCGCTGGCCCAAGATTCCGAGTCGGCGCATACCTCAGTGTCGCCGGGGATAGTCGGCGCTTGGACTTACGCGGGCACAGGAACTGTAAACACCTATTGGATATCAACACCAGGCGGAGGAATCGTCGTGATCGATGTTCAACGCGACCTCGTTCACGCGGCAGAGGCAGTAGCGGCTGTGCGTGCTGTCGGTAAACCAGTGCGCGCTATCCTGATCACGCATCCCCATCCAGATCATTACACTGGCATTGGTCTATTCCGCCAGGCGTTTCCGGGAGTTGTCGTGTATGCATCGCGAGCAACTGCCGACACAATCCGAAACGATACGTATGGTGCGAGCGCGGCGACGCAGCGCGACGCCCCGGAAATTACTCCGCAAGTGTTCGTACCCCCTGGTGAGACCTTCGATGGCAACACCACGCTTCATATCGATGGTCTCACCATCGTTGCGCGTGAGTTGGGGCGCGGCGAGGCACACAGTACGACGGCCTATTACCTGCCTGTGACAAAGGATTTGTTTGTGGGCGACGCGGTAATCAATCGGCTTCACGCGCCGATTCTGGAAGCAGCCTCTGGATCTTGGCTTGGCATTTTAGATCGCCTTGAAACGACGTTCCCAGACGCTCGGACGGTCCACCCCGGGCACGGTGCATCTGGTCCGCCGTCGACACTATACGAAGACGAACGCGTCTACCTGAGAACCTGCCGAAAGATCACGGCTGAGGAGATCGCTCGTTCCGGCTTCACGGAGGCGGCTAAGCAAGCTGCAGTGGAACGCATCAACGCCCGTTTTCCTTATATCAATCCTACAGGGATTAAGGACATAGTTCGGAGCAGTGTCGACGGGCTCTTTCAAGAACTCTCGATGCCGAATGAGGCACCAGTTCAGTGATACATAAACGATATCCCACGCCAATCAGGCTCACCCCCGTGGGCCCGCGACGCGCACCAAGATGTACGCTGTACACATTGAAGATGAACAGTGCTCATCTTAGGAGAAATGCGATGGCGAACGGCAAAGATGTCGTGGTCACAGGGGTCTCCAGTGGAATTGGTTGGGGAACCACAAAGGTGCTTATTTCAAAGGGATTTCGCGTGTTCGGTTCTGTACGGAAGCCGGCTGACGCCGATCGTTTGCAAAGAGAGTTCAGCAACGGCTTCGTGCCTCTCACGATGGACGTTACGGATGCCGACGGTGTAAATCAAGCTGCCCAGAAGGTCGGCTCTATGATAGGGGATAGGAATCTGATTGGCCTGTTGAACAACGCAGGAGCTGTCGTGAGTGGGCCACTGCTTTATCTGAGGCCCAGCGAGTACCGGCGGCAGTTGGAGGTCAACATGGTCTCCCCGCTTGTCGTAATCCAAGCCTTCGCGCCTCTGTTGGGAACGGATAAGAAGCGGCAGGGGCCCACAGGGCGCATCGTGAACATCAGCTCTACCGTCGCAAAAGTTGCTATCCCGCTTCTCGGCGCCTATAGCGCTTCCAAAGCTGGTCTTGAAGGAATGTCGGACGCGCTGCGGCGAGAACTGATGTTATTTGGCATCGACGTCGTGATCATTGAACCGGGCACCGTGAACACGGCGATGTACGACAAGGGCGAAAAAGAAGATCTGAGTGAGTTCAAGCAGACCGAGTATTGGGAGGCGGTGCAGAACTTCCAGAAGTTCATCGTCGCCGAAGCCCGTGATAACGGTCTCTCGCCTGAGCGTCTGGGCGAAGCCGTGTACGTGGCACTCACCACGGCGAAACCGAAGGCACGCTACGCAGTCGTTCCGCAACGGTCCAAGAACTGGACTCTGCCCAGACTTCTTCCTGTGAGGATGCTCGACGCCGCGGTCGCAAAGCAGATGGGACTCAAAAAGCCGTAGCCAAGTTCGAACGACGGGTTCTCACAGCTCGGGACAATAGAAACCAACGCCAAAAAGAGTGTTTCGCGCTATTTGGATCAGCGCACAAATGTCTCAGGTCTGCGCGGGTGCGGCACGGCTATCGAGCTGAATCCAAGATCAGATTCTTTTTGAATGCGGATTTTGGTGGACTCTCGGTGCACTATAGATTGCAAATGAGACTTCTTGGCGCAAATGAGCGCGACCTAAAACCATTGAAAACAAATGAATGGATGTGAGTACGAACAGGGCAGGAAAAATTAGCAAACCGCCGCCTGCCGAAAAAAGTGTTTCACACCGATGTGAGACTTGAAGCCTGACGTTGCTGTTAATTCTCCAATAAATAGAAAATATCCCAGAAATACATCTTGTTGATTCCATAGCACGTTGTTTTGCCACGTACATAGAGGCATCAAAATCCTACTGCACTACTATATAGCTATAGGTAAATAGAGGCCGAGTGTAGCAAATTTGTAGCAGTAGACGGCGTAAAATGGCCCAAAATGACGCAAAACCAAAAGTTGGAAATTGTCACTATCATGCAGCTGGCAAGGGGATTAGGTTAATTTTCAGCAAGATAGCGAACAACCGTTTTCATTTTTCATCAACCGTTTATGCCGTCAAACTGCGGGAGGTTCGCCCGCTCGAAAATTGTGTTGGCGGTTCAAATCCATTTCCGCGTTTTGGGCCCGACTGGCTCAGTCTTCTCGGAGGTCGCTAACTTATCAGTCTAGCCTGTTTTGGTTTTACAACAACTTACAAAACCGCGGGACTGCCAAAATACGCCGATATCGTACAAGACATCGCATGTTGTGGGTTGGAAATTCGCAGGAAAACGAACTAGAACGCCGCTTTGTTCAAAGCGAGTTCTGCTGGCATTTCTCCCATTATGGTGTTGATGACCCTCGGAATAAGGAAGAAATTATTTTCTCTCACAGAGCCCGAAATCTTATTTCTTCCAAGACCTAGACTTGACCAAAATCCAAAAGATCATCAAATGGGAAACAAGGACTAAGGGAGCGTAAAACGTATAGACATACCAAAAGGTGGCTAGGTTGAAGCTCGGAACGTTTAACTGCAGGACGCCGCGTACTCCGTTTAACAGGTCTAAGAATCCCCACGTGTTGGCCACCCACACCAGCGGAATAGCAATACGCCAGTTGCCCCGCAGAGCAAAGATGGAAGCGAAGGCCAGCACAGCTTCCAAGAGATCACCGTAAGCTGCGCTGGAACGGAACCCTCTGGACAGATTCGGATCGACCATACCTGCAACCAATAGAGTCATTCCCACATAGCGGGGCACATGCACGAAGAGCAGCGAAATTAGAGCAGAATTACGGGGAAATTTGGTTAGGTACGGCCAAACGTACCACAGCGCGACGATGCCGAAAACAACGACGCTCGTAAGAAGCTGCATCCAAAATATTGGGGTCGAGTCCATTTCCATGTTCGTTTAGCGCTCGGTTTTCGTAATCTCAGCTACGCGCCGGCTGATGCTCGCGCTGCTCTTTATTCGGCCGCGCAGGTTGCGTAAACCTAATTCAGGTTCCGCTCTTGGCCCACACTGGATAGTCGATGTAGCCATGTTCGTCACCGCCGTAAAAGCTCCCCGTGTCCGGCACGTTCAATGGTCCGCGGCGACTTAAGCGCGTGGGCAGATCGGGGTTCGCGAGGAACAACCGGCCATAGGCCACGGCATCGGCAGATCCTTCCAAGATTGCGCGCTCGCCCCGCTCAGCATCGTACCCCCCGTTGGCCACATAGATTCCCTTCCATGCCAAGCGCAAGCGGCGGAAAAAGTCCCCCTTGTGATCGACGGGGATGGGGTCTTCCACGACGTGCAGGTATCCGGGCCGATGTCCGTTGAGCACATCCACAACGCGCGCGAATGTTTCCTCTGGGTTTGCATCGCTCATGTCGTTGAAGGTACCGAGGGGAGAAATACGTACCCCAACGTGACCCGGTTCCCAAACTTTCAAAACGGCATCGAGAACCTCGCCGAGAAAACGCACTCGGTTCGCTGCACTTCCGCCGTACGTGTCGGTGCGGGCGTTCGATTTCGACCGTAGGAACTGGTCAATCAGGTAGCCGTTGGCAGCGTGGATCTCCACGCCATCGAAACCAGCGGCCTTGGCATTGGAAGCAGCGCGACCATAGTCTCCGATTGTGCTCTGGATCTCCGTTAGGCTAAGCGCTCGAGGCTCCGAAACATCGACAAACCCCGTCTCAACGACCGTCTGAGCCTGTGCCCTAATCGCAGAAGGCGCCACCGGGGATGCGTTTCCCGGCAAAAGGCTGCAATGGGAGATTCGTCCCACATGCCAGAGCTGAAGAAAGATTCGCCCACCTTTTCCATGTACGGCATCGACGACCGGCTTCCAGCCGGCGATCTGCTCCTCCGAATGGATGCCCGGAGTGTTGATATAGCCCTTACCCATGGGCGAGATTTGCGTTGCCTCTGTGACAATCAGCCCAGCCGACGCACGCTGGCTGTAGTACGTGGATGCCCACGGACCGGGCACCCCACTTGGCATAGCGCGATTTCGGGTCAATGGCGCCATGAAGACACGATTTGGCAGCGTCAACGACCCGATACGGACAGATTCGTAAAGACTGGCCACTTTGTACTCCTTTTGGGTTTTCAGCGTCGTCCGATAGCACTGGCCTGGAATCCCGCGAGTTTCCCTCGGTGCCGCGTTCTAGCCTTCAGACTGAAATGCCGGATCGAGTTCCGTAGGGGAAATGTGATCCAAATAGTTGCTCATCGTCTTGAGAGCGACGCCGATCAGAACCTCAAGTACCTGATCCTTTCGATACCCGGCAGCAAGAAAGTTCTCCATAACTTGCGCGCGCACATGTCCGCGTTCAGAAACGATCTCCTTCGTGAGGGCGACAAGTGCGTTCAGCTTCGGATCGGATACGGGTACGTTTGACCTCACTGCGGAGACAATTTCCGCCGGTACATGCAGAAAGGCCTTCAACAGCGTGCTGTGAGCTGCGATGCAATACTTGCAGCTGTTTTCAACGCTGGCGGTGAGTAATACGGTCTGACGCTCCACCGCACTCAGGCTCCCCTTCTCGAATACTCCTTCAAGTCCAAGATAACCCTCAAGCAAAACGGGGGAGTTTGCGAACACTCCGAAGAGGTTTGGAATGAATTTAAACGACTTTTGGATCTTTTCCAGAAGTGGACGAGACTTCTCCGGGGCAGTTTCCACGCCGACGGGAGCGAAGAGAGTGGTTTGCGTAATCACAGTCGAGCCTTCCTTTAGCGAGCTTAGATAGAGACAGAGGTGTCTGTCTGGCAAGATCCATTAGACAGACACCTCTGTCTCGTGTCAAGATGAATTTGTGAAAGCGAGCCAGAAAACGAATCCGCGCACGAGGATCCTGGAAGTCGCGGACCAACTCTTCTACAAAGACGGAGTCCGCGCGACCGGGACGGAGAAAATCATGTCCCTCTCCGCTGTAGCCAAAGCCACCTTTTACCGGCACTTCAAAAGCAAGGAAGCGCTCGTGCTCGCATACCTCGAAAACCGCGATCGAGCTCTTTGGGACTATCTCTCTCATCCCACTCCCGCGAGGGATCTGCGTGAGGCTCTGACCAAATTCGAGCAAATGGCGAACTGGCCTGAGATGATCGGCTGCCCGTTCCTTCGCATCGCATCCGAATTCCCGGATACCGCCCACCCGTACCATCGCCTGGCGATCGAACACCAGAACAAGATTATTGACTATCTAGCCGATCTGCTAAAGCCCTTCGCAATCGACAAAAGGGCTGTGGCGACGGCGATACTTAGCGTCATCGATGGCGCCTTCTCCATTCGAATGCTCTATGGGAATTCGAAGGTGATTCCGATCCTTTCGCCCGCCGAGGCAGTACTTAGGAGCTTTCAGCGCGCGCGAGCTCAACGCCGCAGATGATCCCCAGCCGCGATCAGCTCTCCATTCAGCCGGAAAATTGCCAGGATCAACCGAGTGCCTGATCGTCAGGTCGTAACAAGTCATCGCCCATTTGAAGTTCCCGTCTCATAGTCGGTATGAATTTACTGTCGCCGCTGAGCAATGAATACCGGCGCTGGGCGATCGATCGAAGCCTGTTACCAGTGCCAAACTGTCGGTTCCCAGCTTCGCACTTGCCCCTGTTGAGTAATGTGGCCGAGTCCTGGGAATGGAAAATGAGGCACCAGCACTAACGATCTTTCAGCAATGACCTGATTGAGCACTCGTATCCGGGCGCGGGCTCCCAATTCCTGGTCGTTGTCGAATCCGACATGCCACTCCGGATGCGCAACGCTGAGGGCGAAATGATGCAGGGCATCCGCAGAATAGAAGAGGCTCTCCGACCCCGATGAAATATTGAAGGCGAGCATACCGGGCGTGTGGCCGAACGCTTCTACGGCGGTAATGCCGGTCACGACTTCCTGGCCCGGCTTCACGAATTCGACTCGCTCCTTGATTCCGCCAAGATGACGTTTTGCCCCCTCAACGATCAGTTGCTTGAATTTTTCCGGTAGGAGACTTCCGAGTTCGATGTCTGGCTTCATCCAGTAGGCCCATTCCTGTTCTCCGATCACGTAACGAGCATTGAGAAATACCTGCGAGTTGTCGGGAGCCAATGTGCCAAACACATGATCCAAGTGTGCGTGCGAGATGATGATGGTATCAATTTCGCCGGGAGTGACACCGAGGTTCCGAAGATGAGCGGGCAGGTGGCCGCCAGATGGTCCAAGATACGGCCCCATGCCATTGTCAATCAGTAGCTTGTGTTTGCCCGTGTTCACATAGAGCGAGTTGATTTGGAAGTATGCAACTTTCGGGGAGAGAAACTTACTTTCCATAAATGCCTGGTATTCAGCTTCACCAGCTCCAGCCGCGATCATGGTCTTGGGATCGTCAAACTGGAGGAATCCGTCGCTAACCGATGCAGCCTCAAACTCGCCAATCTTGAAGCGGTAGAATCCAGCGCCCTGTTCCTCACTCATTGCTGCATCTCCTTCAGAATCTGTTGTAATATAGTGAACGCTATAGTATATTCGATGCGCTGTCAATGTTGCGCGGTTGTCATTTGGCAAACCGCTTCCGCGTCACACGGGAGAAAAATATGCCAGCACTGCAGGGAAAGGTCGCCGTTATCACCGGCGGCAGCAGCGGAATTGGACTCGCTATCGCAAACCGTTTTGTGTCGGAAGGCGCATACGTCTTCATCACGAGTCGCCGCCAATCGGAGTTGGATAAGGCAGCGGCCGAGATCGGCAAGAACGTCACGGCGGTTCAGGGCGACGTTTCCAAGTTGGAGGATTTGGATCGGATCTATTCAGTTGTCTCTTCTGAGGGGCGAAAAATAGATGTCGTTGTCGCAAACGCGGGTTTCGTCGGAATGGGCCCAATCGCAACTGCGACACCTGAGTTTTTCGATCAGACCTTCGATACGAATGCGCGCGGTGCATTCTTCACCGTCCAGAAGGCGCTGCGACTGATGAACGACGGTGGTTCCATCATCCTCATTACTTCCGCAGGGAAGAACAAGGCGACCCCAGGCCGAAGCGCGTACAGCGGGACGAAAGCAGCTCTGCGATCTTTCGTCCGCACCTGGACCATGGAACTGAAGGATCGAGGTATCCGCTCGAACGTCCTCAGTCCGGGAGCCACGGAAACGCCGATCCTCGACGGCTTGTTCGGTTCGAAAGAGGCTACTGAGGCGGGAAAGGCGCAATTCGTAAAGGCGACTCCGCTTGGCAGGATGGGCCGGCCCGAGGAGATTGCGGCGGCAGCGCTCTTTTTGGCATCGAGCGAGGCCAGCTTTATTACAGGCATCGATCTCGTCGTTGATGGCGGATTGAGCGCTGTTTAACCCAAACCAAGCATTCCAACCAACCAAGCATTCCAACCAAATCAGGAGAGGACAAAATGAAGATTCAGAGAATCATCACTTCCGAGGGTAAATCTGGAGTAGCCACCAAAATCGATACCATCGACACAGCGACAGCCGACTTCCTTACCAATATCTGGGGATTCGACAAAGTTCCCGACCTCCCGCTAAAGCCAGAGCAGGTTCTGGGCGAATATAAACCATTGGGGATATTTGGCCCGCTCGGCGGTATTCGGGTCGATCTCTTCACCCTGGCTCCCGAGACGCCAGAGGGCCCAGCGCCGCTTGAACGTGCCGCCTCAATCGACATGGGCACCCCAGGAATGGTCCCGGGCAAAGAAGGTGACGGGATGCACCGCACCGACAGCATCGATCTTGCCATCGTGATGGATGGCGAAGTAAATGCCGGTTACCCTGGCGAAGATGGTCAGGTACACGAACTCACGCTCAAGACAGGGGATCTGGTTGTGAATAACGGAACGTTCCATAGCTGGCATAACCGTTCCACCAAGCCTTGCACCATTCTCTTTGTCGTTCTCGCCGCCGAGCGCAAAGCGGCTTAACTCAATCCACCGCAGGTTTTGTCCCTGTGAGAAACCTGCTTGCATCAAGTGGACGCCTCAATGACTTGAGGCGTCCGTCGCAACAGCTATTCGGACTGTCAGATCTCATTCGGATTCAAGTCAATGAGAAGACCCACAGCAGCAACACCGAACAAGGAGGAATAATGCCAAATACTTCGTACGAACTCTTTCCGAGCACGGGCTTCACCGTGACGCACTTTCTCGTTTCGGCGGACATAAAGAAGTCGTTGGACTTCTACTCGCGGATCCTCGGCGGGAAGGTCGTCATGGACGGCGAGAACGGTAAGCCGTGCGTGGTCCAGCTCGAGAACACGTGGGTCATCATCAATGTCGGCGGCGGGCCGACCGACGACAAGCCGGCCGTCTACCTCGCGCCTCCGAAGGATGGCGCGGCTGTCAGCAGCTTCATGAACATCCGCGTCGCGAACATCGCAGAATGCTACGAACGTTGGAAAGGGTTGGGTGCGGAGTTCCTCACCGAACCGAAGGTTCACGAGGCCGAGACGCGGTGCTACATGCGCGATCCCGACGGCCACCTCATTGAAGTCGGCGAGGCGAAAAAGTAGCGGCGAGTCGCGTCGGTCGCGGCCTGGAGTTGTCTGCGATCGACGGTCCGACATCCGCCTCTGCAGATGTCGTGTGTTGTTTCCTCTGGCCGCGATACGTCGGCAGTGTCCTACCCAAGCACCGCGCTTCTCTCGACGACTGACCGCTTACTTGCGGTCGTGAGATGATTCTCAGGTAGCGCTTATCCCGCGTCGACTATTCAGGCTCTCCCCGCTACGGAGCGCGCCACATCTAGGGCCGTCGCGCCGACCCTGGCACCGAGTTTGTATGCCGTTTCGTTCACCGCCGAGATGATGCCCTGCTTCAGCGTCGATTCGCCATCACCGACACATGCCGAATCCGCGGCGACCGTAGCGGCGGCAATACCATCGGAATCGAGAAGAGGAAGGCAGGCCGCACCCGCGCGGTCTGCGCCGAAGCCGGCATCGTTGAAGAAAACAAGGAGTGGCTTGAAGGAACGCGTAAATGGAGCAGCGCTTCTGCCGCCATGACTACCGCTTGCCACGACCAAGCCTGCATCTTCTGGAGTAGCAAATGAGATGGAGCCTATGCAGAGGATGCCGTCAACAAAGGCTCGTTCCTCTACCGGTGCCTCCACGTCTGCGTGGGGCCAGGGGGCAGACTTCAATAGCTCCACTGCTTGTGCGGCGGTTTGACCGGTCTCTACGCCACACGTCGCCGCAAGTTTGTTGACGCGACTGATGATCCCACGTTTGAGCATGTCTGCGGCGTCGCCGGCCCGGGCGCTGTCCGTCGCTACGGCCGCCATAGCCATGCCATGTTGGTCCGCCCAAGGCAGACCTCTGACCCCAGCCTCATCTCGACCGATGCCGCAGTCATGATGTATGGCAGCGCGAACGCCAGCTCTGGCCGAGAAATACGCCGCGTAAGCCGTGGCATTCGAACCGCCAACAACGACGGCACCGTTTGCTTCTGGAGGAAGCTTAACCACGCCATCCACCACCAGAACAGGAACGTCCTTTGAAAGCATTTCCGACCTCCGAAAAACCGTGCGCTCGCGCTAACACGAATCGCAACCTGATTCTTGACCGGCAGAGCCGGAGTCCGTCATCTGCCCCAGCAGTTCTATAGTGCACGATATAGTATCCGCACGACGGCTGTCAATGTTGTGTAGCACGTGGTATAGAATAAGGAGGACTAACTATGGGACGTCCACGCGAATTCGACATCGATGAAGCCATCCAGAAGGCAACTAAGCTTTTTTGGCGGAAGGGTTACGAAGGCACATCGCTCAGTGATCTCATCGGCGCCATGCGCATCACCGCGCCTAGCTTCTACTTTGCCTTTGGCAACAAGGAAAAGCTCTTCCGAAAAGTCATCGAGCGCTATTACGCTGGTCAGATGGAGCTTCTTGAGGCGGCGCTTGGGGAGCCGACCGTCCGAGGTGTAGCCGAAAGATTTCTCTACGGTTATGCCGACGTCCTCACCGGCCCATCTCACGCACCCGGTTGTCTCGTTCTCAACAGTAGTCTTCCTTGCGCGGGAGACGATCCAGTTCGCGCCTGGCTCGCAAATCTGCGGGGCGAGCTTACCGTCAAACTTCGCAAACGCTTCGCCAAAGCCCGTGGCACCATCGAACTTCCAATAAATGCTGATCTCGAGGCGCTCGCGCGCTATATCGCAATCATTGCATGGGGATTAGCCGTCGAAGCTCAATCGGGAACTAAACGTGAGGATCTACACAGCGCAATCACCGCGGCTCTCGCGGCGTGGCCTGCTACAACCGCCCCGCGCGAGAACGGGTCGCTGCCGATTATGCGTAAGAGCGCATCCACTCGACGCCGGCAGTAGTGAGTTGGCGTCAACGAGTGAAAAATCGTAACGCTCTCAACTCGATGGCCAGAGCACATCTTGTAACTTTTGGGGAGCTCGGGAATCACAAACGTTTTGGAGGTACGCGAGGTCCTATGCCGCTTGCAGTGGAAGACCACCGAGAAGATTTTAAACTGGATGTTGTGTTGCCAAATGTCGCGAATTCAAGCAAAAAGCAAGTCCTGCTTGGGTCAGGATCGCTTGCCCTGGCGGCGATGGAAGCCGTATGCCTGTTTTTCGTCAGCGTCAACGGCCTAATTGTATTGCTCGGCGGCGCGGCGATCGGGCTGGCGCAGGGCGCGGCGTGGATTCACAGCGCGGCTATTCGACTTCCCCTTCTGGGACTTGCTACGTTCGGGGCGCTGCTGAATCTTTGGCTGCTCGTGAATTCCTGGAAGTTGAGGAATGCCGCTTCTGCACGATGGCGGAAAAAGGCGCTCCTGCCGAGCGAACGCAGGCGGATCATCTTGATTGCGGTGCTCTCTATTCTGACTCTCCTGTTTGTCGGCGCAGAACTCTTCCTGCATCACAAGTTTCATGGATCTGCATTCGCTTCTAATTTATTTCTAAGTTTCCAACAGCAGGCCTAATATTTTGGCAATGGAAGCGAATCATGCTTCGCTCCGGTTCCCATTGCATTCCGCGTGAAACGGCGGTTGCCATCCCGACTACCCTCACACTGATTCGAGTTCCTGGCGCAAACGGTCGTGTAAACGCGAACTGAAGCCTGCCGGCAGAGGAAAGACACGGTCGTCAGCGATCAAGACAAGTACGTTATGAGTGCCATCGAGGATGGCGGTGCAATGACGGCACTGCGCCAGATGCGCTTCGAGAACGGCCCGCATTTCGGGTGTAATGTCATTGTCGATGTAGTTCGAAATTTCACGCCGGACATCCTTGCAATTCAGGACCATGGCTTTTTCCTTTTGAAAAAGGGATTGCGACTGAACAAACCCCGCGACGTGGTCATCGGCGCAACCAGATCGCGCAGCTGAAGTCGCGCACGCACAAGCCGCGTTTTCACGACACCGGGGCGCACGCCCAGTACCTCTGCCGCCTCGGCAACACTGAATTGCCGGATGTCGCGCAGTACGATGACCTCCCGATAAATTTCGGGTAAGGCGGCGACTGCAGTAGAGAGAACCTCTCTAATTTCCTTGCGCTCCAGAGCTTCGGACGGAATTTCACGCCAGTCTCCAAATTCCTGGGGAACGTATTCGCTGTCCTCTTCCTCGGTTTGTACGTCGAGCGACTCCCAAAGTTCCTTATGCTGCTTGCGAAGGCGCATGCGCGCTTCGTTGAGCGTGATTTTCAAGAGCCACGTGCTGAAACGGCTCTCCGCCCGGAACTGCCCAAGATGCCGGAAGCCCTTGAGAATAGACTCCTGGGACACTTCCTCGGCGTCGGCCGTATTCTGCAGAACGGAAAAGGCCGTCAGATACACGCTCCTTTCATGTGCACGAATAAGCTCATGATATAGCTCTCGTTCGCCTGCGAGTATACGGACGATCAATGCGGACTCGCGGGAGCCGTCATCGACAGCGTCTTTTTTCAGTTCCGCCGTTTGTTCGGGCGTCATCCGTTGGTCCTAAACCGCAAAATCACTCATCGCAATGCGGAGTCAAGCAGGCGCGTCATCTGCGCTTCCTCGACTTCCCCAGAGTTGTTGTAAATCGGAGATTGCCGCTGGTCGAGCAGCACGACGTGCGGGATGTAGCCCTTGTAATATTTCGTCAGGAGTTCCTGTTGTTCGGGGCTGCGTTTCCGGTCGAGGTCGATCACCACGAAATTCACACGTCCCTTATACTTCTCGTAAAGATGCACCGTGCGTCGGGCCTGTCTCTTGGAGTTGAAGCATCCTTCTCCGTAAATAATGATGTAGTTCGGTTTGCCCGCGACGGCGCCCGCTTCCATAGTGCTCCCAGTGATCAAAGGCCCATCCTGACTGTCGCTCGAGTAGTCGAGGCGCGGGTTCACCTTGAGATCCTCCGCACTCTTCAACGAGGGAACCAGAATCAGAAGTGCCCCAACCGTGCAAGCAAGTCTCCGCATGTTCACGTTGTCACCTTGTAGTCTTTAGCTCCGAATTGATGTCGCGCAATTCCACACGAAAACGTTTGGTCTTGAATTCCATAGATGCGAGGCGCAGAAATTCCGTGAAGCTCGGTTTGTACTTCGCTGGTGCTGCGGGGAAATATGCGCCACCTTCATACAATTTGCCCTCGGGGGTGACGAACATGATGAGCGGGAGACCGGACGGAAGGTTGGCTAGCGCCTGCGCTAGTTCGAGTTTGTGCGCGAGTTCGGGCTGACCGTCATAGTCAATGCGCACGGCGATGAAATGCTGGTTGATGAATTGGGCGATTGCGGTCCTGCTGTAGCCCTCGCGATCCATGGCTTCACAGAAGGGGCACCACCCAGCGCCCACTTCGATGAGCAGTGGCTTCCCGGTTTGTTTTGACATGGCCATGGCTTCCGGTCCTAGTGGGTACCAATCGACGGGCTGCAGCGCCGCCCGGCTCAGAAACTCCGAATGCGAATTCTGCAATCGTTTGGGAGAGCTGTCCTGCGCTGCCGCGCAGTGCGTCAGTAGGGGTAAGGCCAAGAAGAGGAAACTCGCTCCGGTGTATCGCAATCGTTTCATGGCTCCTCATTCGGGTTCAGACCCAGGTTTGGGGGACAAGGGGTGCCTGGGCACTGACTCTGCAACATGCTTCCTGCTATTCCCGATGTATGAACGAGGAAAAGGTTTCAGGCAGCCTGCAGCGAAAAAAGAAAGGACCTTTTGCTGAAAAAGCGTAAAGCGTGGTGATGCGGTCCCCCCTGTACCGAGCGACGGCCGGTAACCTTCCTACGAGTCAAACATCCAGAACGGCAGGACGAGACGCGAACAGGAATTTCATCCCACCCCGGCGAGCGTCTTCGCACCCACAGTTTGTTCGAAACGAAATTTAATCGAGATAAACAGGAGAAAGAACACCATGACTAAGACCAGAAAGAGCTTAATCGTTGGAGCAGCACTCGCCGGATTGCTTGCGGGAAGCGCTACGGTACAGGCTTCCACCCTGCTGCCTGGAATTCGGGCAGGAGCGGGAATGCAAGAACCCAGCCAGGACCAGCCATCCGACAAGGACAAAGATCAGGTCAAAGAAAAGCATGCTTGCAAGGGACAGAATTCCTGCAAGGGCAAAGGCGGCTGCAAGGCTTCGGATAATGGCTGCAAGGGCAAGAACTCCTGCAAGGGCAAGGGCGGATGCAGAACCGATGGCAAGAAAGCTGACGAATCGAAACCGCCACAAGCCTAATCAGTGGGAGGTCGAGCGGGATAACGGGCCGATGCTGAACATCGGCCCGCATATCTCCATCAAGCGTCCGGGACTAATCAGTGGATTCCTGTTGGGAGTTCCCGTTCCGCTTGGATCGACCCCGTGCATTGGTCCGATTCTCGCTACGGTCCTGCCCATTCGTTTAGAGGGAAGGTTGTGCTCGTGAATTTCTGGGCCACATGGTGTGGCCCGTGCCGCGTGGAGATTCCCTGGCTCATAGCCATGCAGCAGAAATACGGGCCGCAGGGATTCACGGTGCTGGGGCTTGCTATGGATGATGAAGAAGAGGCGGTCGCTTCCCCGTTTGTTGCCAAGGAAAGATTTACCGTGAGTGGCAAGCAACTCCCGATGAACTATCCCATTTTGATCGGCACGTCGGATGTCGCCGACAAGTTCGGCGGCCTTCTGGGATTCCCGACCAGCGTCCTCGTCTCGAAAGATGGGAAAATCATTACCCACACAACCGGGATTATCCGCGAAGAGGAAATTTCAAAGCTGGTAGAATCCGAACTGTCGGCCAACGGCGGGAGTTGATTTCCTTATTCTACGTTTTTGCTTGCCCAAACAGGGATCGGTTTCGCGAATGAAGATTTATTTTGGATTTACGGTGGCTGGGAATCGCTCGTCGCTCGAGGCGGCTCGAAGGATTGTTTCGATTTTATTGGAAATGGGGCACGAAGTGCTCACGAGTCATTTAATCGGCGATGATGCATGGGAAGCGGATCGGCGCATTTCGCCGAGTGCGGTGTACGAGCGCGACATGAACTGGCTGCGTGAATGTGACCTTTTCCTGGGAGAAGTTTCGGGTTCCACGTTCGGACTGGGATTTGAAGCCGGCTACCTGCTGGGGGCCACCGAGAAACCCGTTCTGTTGTTTTACGCGCAAGAGTACGAAGACAAGATTTCACTACTGATCACCGGGAACTCCCATCCCAACTGCCGCTTGTCGGCATATTCCAATCTCGAAGAAATTAAACCCTTGATTGCCGAACACTTTGCGCAATTGGGTTTCCCGCCGCAGGGCCGCACCCACTAGGTTCTCCAAAACTCCGTTTCTCCAACCCGGACACCTTTTCCATTTCCAGGAATCAGACACTCGAGGCCCGCGGAGACCTTCGTCATGAAATATCTAACCAGCACTCTCGTTCTCATCGCAGGTGCAGCCATGTTTGGAGTGGTGTTCCGGGCAAAGCCGGAGGTTCACGCTTCGATGCCAACGGGACCGCGCACTCCGGTTATCGTCGAGCTGTTCACGTCGGAAGGGTGCTCCAGTTGCCCGCCCGCCGATCAGTTTTTGGCGAAGCTCGAAGCGGAACAGCCGATCGGGAACGCGGAAGTAATCGCTCTCGAACAACATGTGGACTACTGGAACAACCTCGGATGGACAGATCCTTTTTCGTCGGACTCGGCCACGATCCGGCAATACGTCTACGCAGGAGCCATCGGCAATGGCAATGCGTACACGCCTCAGATGGTTGTCGACGGGCAGGATGAATTCGTAGGAAGCCGGGAACGGCAGGCATGGGGAGTGATCGAACGCGCAGCAAGCCGGAAGAAAGCGGAAGTAAACGTGACCGCTGGACAAACTGCACCCGACGGTACCCAAATATTCGAGATCAAGGTCGGCACACTGCCAGATTCCACGAGAGGTGACAAACCGGAAGTGTGGATGGCCATTACCGAAACCGGGTTGCACTCCGACGTAAAGCGAGGAGAAAACGCGGGAGAGGATTTGCATCATGCAGCGGTCGTACGCAAACTGCGCAAACTTGGCGCGGCAGGAGAAACCTCTTATTCCTCTGAGGAAAAGGTAAAGCTGGACCGCAGTTGGAAGCGCGAAAACGTACGAGTTGTGATTTTTGTCCAGGAACAGAAAAGCAAACGAATTCTGGGAGCGGGCAGCGCCGCATACGGAAGTTAAGCGGACCGCAGTGTGTCCGATTTTGACGAGACTTGGTCTGCTCTCAATGTTTTATCTGCAGATTCTAAAATCCGGAGGTTACGTGACAGTTCGTATGTCCAGAAAATCCATTTTTCGTGCGGGAACACTCCTGCTCTTTGCCGCAATTGCAATGTCTTTCCCCGTGAAGGCGCAGAGGCAGGAAATCGGTCTGACGATCGGGGGGCTATGGAATCCGGATCGACCCTTCCACGATCCCCGGGGAAGCGTGCAGAGTTCTTCCGGGATTTCGCTGGGTGCCGATTATGCCCGCCGTTTTTCGAGTAGCGGCAATCTTGCCCTCTATGGAGAAGTGGAATTTGTGGCGAATGCGCGCGATCGCCAAACGACCTCGCTGGCCGCAGCCGTCCCAGAATCCTACGCCACCTTGTACGTCGCTCCCGGAGTGCGGCTTAAGTTGCGGCCAACGGCGCGATTTTCGCCATGGGCCGCGATCGGAGGCGGATACGCGCAGTACGAACAGGCGCGAGTCTTGACCGACGGGCAGCCTTTTGAAGACCGGCGTGTGCATCGGGGGGTGTTTGACTTCGGGATCGGCGCCGACTATCGCGTTTGGCGATTCGTCAGCGTGCGCGCAGAAATTCGTGATTGCGTTTCCGGAAATCCGGCATTGAATGTCGAACTCGACGGCAGCCTGCAACACAATGTGATTCCCAAGGGAGGAATCGTTTTCAGGTTTTAAACAGGAAACAGAACATTTCGCAATAGTGGGAAAGATTTCAAGAGAAAGCGGACCGGAACGCGGACGAAGGGAGAAGCACAGATGAACGGCAATCGCCCAGACTTCGTGACTTCGGAAATGATCGTGGCCGCAGCGGCCCACAGGGAGGCCGTGTCGCTGCTTGAGGATTTCGGCATCCTCATCAGCCGCTATGGTTTGGCGGCTATTTTGTTGTTGATCGGCATGTTGAAGTTTACAGCGGCCGAAGCACATGGGATTGAGCCACTGGTTGCCCACAGTCCGTTCTTGTTTTGGCTGTACCGCGTGCTCAGCTTACAAGCGGTATCCAACGTGATCGGCTCAGTGGAAATCGCCTTAGCCGTCCTCATCGCATTGCGGCCGTGGTCCGCGAAGCTTTCCTTTTACGGGAGCCTCGGGGCAGTGTTCACCTTTTTGCTCACCTTGAGTTTTCTGCTCTCGACGCCCGGCGCAGTCGATTTCAGTCATCCGGTTCCGCTCCTCGGAGATGCAGGCCAATTCTTGATCAAGGACCTCGTTCTGCTCGGCGCTTCGTTTTGGACCGCGGCGGAAGCAAAGCACGGAACTGGCGTGAGATTTGAGTTGAGACAACCCGTCCACGACCGCCGATGACCCGGGGCGATAAGATGACCATCGGCGCAAAACTCATCGTGATGTTTCCGCAACCGAAGAACGTCGGAGAGTTCGAGAGTCTTTACCGGGAGCAGCATACGTTGCTGGCCGAAAAGATCGGAAACAAGACATTACTTGTCGAAGCGAAGATCGTCGCCGCGCCGATGGGGCCTATGCCGCACTATCGCATCACCGAAATTCATTTTCCGACGCGGGAAGCGCTCGAAACCTGCCTGGGTTCTCCAGCCGGTCAACTGGCAGTGCTCCAGGCCGTTCGAATTTCGACAGGAGGCGCACCGGTGTTCCTGATTGCGGAAGAGCAGACCGCTCGATTCGGATGGTGAAAAGTGCGTGAGCACCATGCGGACTTGCGACGGGCCCCGATGGCGGAAGGATACCGCGACTCTGACACCTGTAACTTTGTCCAGAGCTGCACATCAGGAGTTGTGAAGGGGTGGACACCAAACAGTACGCACACCCCGAGGGCGGCCGCCAAGGACCGAAAGTCATTGGTTTTCTGTCCAGTTCGAACGGATTGACCATGGACGGATTTCGCCCTCGCACAATTCGTATCGCAGTCCACAGGAGGAAAGCATCACCATGAGCAAGAAAAGGAACAGTCTCATCATCGGGGCGGCACTCGCGGGATTGCTGGCAGGGAGCACCGGCGTGCAAGCGTCAACTCTGCTTCATACCTTGAAATCTGGATTCAACACACAGGAGCAGAGCAAGGATGACGGCAAAGGCCAGAAGTCGGAGAAAGCCAAAGACCCGAAGGATCGCCATGCTTGTAAGGGCCAGAACTCGTGCAAGGGCAAGGGCGGCTGCAAGTCTTCGGACAACGGCTGCAAAGCCGAGAACTCGTGCAAAGGCAAAGGCGGTTGCCGGACCGACGGGAAGAAGATGGACGATCCAAAACCCAGTTCCAACTCCTAGAACAAATACGGGTCTCTCCTCGGGGCCGGTGCCGTTGGCCGGCCTCAATACTGATTTCTGAGTGGAGTGTCTAGTGCCTGCCAATCGCTTCAATGGATTTACGGATTACGGTATCGGAATAGGGTTGCGGTCCCCGCACTATAATCACATCCTGACGCGCAAGCCGGTGGTCGACTGGTTTGAAATCATCTCCGAAAATTTCATGATCGATGGCGGGCGTCCGCTGCACATTCTGGATCAGATTCTGGAGCAATACCGCGTCGTCCAGCACGGTGTGTCGATGTATTTCGGCTCCGCAAGCAAAACGGACCGCGAGCACCTGCGGCGCCTCAAGGATCTGGTGAAACGGACGAAAACGCCTTGGGTTTCCGATCACCTGTGCTGGGGCAGCGTGGATGGGCGATACACGCATGATCTTCTGCCCATGCCGTATACCTTCGAAGCAGCAAAGAAAACCGCTCAAAAAGTTCGCGCCGTACGTGATTTTCTGGAGGTTCCGGTCGCCGTTGAAAACGTCAGCAGCTACGCGGAATTTCGCGTCTCCGAAATGACGGAATGGGAATTTCTGAACGAAGTTGTGGAACGCGCGGACTGCGGGATTCTTCTCGACGTGAATAATATCTACGTTTCTTCTAAAAATCACAGCTTCGATCCGATGACTTACGTCGAAAGTGTGCCGGCAGAGCGGATCGCCCAGATTCACATCGCTGGCCATTCCAAGTACGAAAAATACATTCTCGACACCCATGATCATCCGGTGATCGATCCGGTCTGGAAACTTTATGACCGCGCAATTCAAAGGGCGGGTCACACGGCAACGCTTCTCGAGTGGGATGACAGCATTCCCACGTTCAAAGAGGTTCACGACGAGGCTCTGAAGGCCAACCGGTTTCTCGCGCAAAGCGCCCTGGCGCGTGCCGTATGAATCTGCTCGCCCTGCAGCGCAACATGGCCCGCGCAGTCGTGCAGCCGCTGACTTCCTCCGAGCGCATGAGCGGGCACGCTCCCAATGGGGAACGCATGCAGAATTACGCTGCGCGGCTGATTAAGCCCAACGACCGGCTAACCTCGTTCGAGCGGTTGGAGATTTATAACCGACAGTATTGGTTTCGTTTGCTCGCTGGACTCGCCGAGGATTTCCCCGGCTTTCAAGCCATTCTCGGCAACCGCCGGTTCGAAGCTCTCTCCAGAGCCTATTTGACGGATTGCCCATCGCGTTCCTTTACGCTAAGGAACCTGGGAGAACGTCTCGAAGCATGGCTCAGGAAAAATCCACACTGGGCCGGTTCTCGGCAAGCCGTGGCGCTCGACATGGTCCGTCTGGAGTGGGCGGATATCGAAGCGTTTGACGGAAAAGCAGAACGGCCTCTGGATGTGACGGCTGCCCTTTCTACCTCGGGAGCAAATCTTCCGCTGCGCCTGCAGCCCTACGTGCAGCTACTGCATTTGAATTATCCCGTGGACGCATTGGTTTTGAAGATCAAGAGCTTGAACGACGACACAGAAGTTTCCAGCAACGCGTTCCGCGAGCGACGTAAGCGCAGACAAGTACAGGCGATTGCAAAACTCAATTCCGCGACGATCTTCCTTGCCGTTCATCGGTTGGACTATTCCGTTTACTTTCGTCGTTTGGGCGAGCACGAGTACCGATTGTTGTCCGCTCTGCAGCAGGGCCGGACTCTCGGGCAGGCGGTAAGCGACTCTTTTCGAAGACGCAGCGGAAGTTCACAACCGGAACCGGCACTGGTCGCGGGATGGTTTCAAAACTGGGCGGCGCTCGGCTGGTTTTGCGAAATCAAGGGAAGACCTGTTCGGCGCTGACACTTTTTCCGTGGCCGCGAATCCGAAGCGGGTATGAGAAAACTTCTATTAAAATTAAATGAACTACACGACCGGGTTTTTCAACTGGTCTCCTACGCACAATCTCCGTTTCTTCTGTTGGTTCGCCTCTACTGGGGATGGGTGTCAACGCAAAGTAGAAATGTCCGGTTTTCTGCCATATTGAAATGTCCGCCAGGGATGATTTGGAGGTGCACTTTTGTTCTTTCTTGTAAGGGGATTTATGGCAAGCCCTGTAGGCCGTAGGCCGGAAGGACTTGCCGCGCGCGGCGCCGGTTCCGGGCAGTGGCGCAGCGGGAGATAGCGGCCACGGAAGCGCAGCCAGTGTGCGCCATCCAGCCGTCGTTCGATCTCCACTTGCGCTCCGCGAAGTCCGGCACACACTTCGGCGCGGGGCACACCCCAGCGGTTTCCTTCCCAGCTGACCGTGTGATCCTCAGCCACCTTGCGACTCACCCGCACGCTCAGAATTTCTTCCAGACGTTGTCCTCGTCCCAGTCGTCGATGGGCATTGCGCGGATGGCGCGGCGCTACCGTGAAGCGCTGTTCCCACTCCGGAAGAAAATGCGTCTCCAGAAAATAATTCCCCGCCTCGATGGTGTCGATTCCTGCCAAACGCATCTCCTTCACCAAGCGATCCTGCAGGGTCTCGAACAGTCGCTCGATGCGGCCTTTGGCCTGTGGACTGTGCGCCGCGATCCATTCGATGCCCAACTCTTTCAGCGCTCTGCCGAACTGCGAACGCGCCACTTCTCCCTGGAGTTGTTCGCCGAGCGCCGCTGGGCCCGTGGTGCGAAAAATGCTGTTTTTATCAGTGTAATGCGCAACTGGACGTCCGTAGCGTTGCAACCATCCTCCCAAAGTTCGCAGGTTCTCTTCCGTGCTGTCGTGCTCCACAAAACGCGCCCACACGCGGCTGGTGGCGTCGTCGATCAGCGCGATCAACTGGCAAGCCGGGCCGCGGTCCTCGAACCAGCGGAACGGAGAACTGTCCTGCATCACCAGTTCCCCAAAACTGGCCCGCCGCTCTCGCCATACATGCACCTTCTTGACGCGCTGCCGTCGTGGCCGCCACAAAACGGCCTTGACCATCCACTTCCGCAACGTCTCGCGGCTCACGAGCAGATCCTCCTTGGCCAAATGCTCCGCCGCCAGCGTGGGCCCAAAGTCCGCGTAGCGTTGCCGCACCCGCTCCATGATTTTCTGCTCGAAGGCGAGCGCCAGCTTGCGGTTCGACACGCGGCCTCGCAGCCCGTGAACCAGCGCTCTGTCTCCGCTGTCGCCCATGCGGATCAACAACCGCCGTACCTGCCGGTCACTAACCTTCAGCCGCTGTCCTGCTTCCACTTGCGTCAAATACCCCTCCTGCACATCATGCAATACTTTCAGTCGGTCCCGTTCTCGTTGGCTCAAGGCGATGCGCTCCGTTTCCATGGGACCCCCAACCTCCCATGAAACCGGACATTTCTACTTTGCACAAACCGGACATTCTCACTTTGCAGCGACACTCTACTGGGGATGGCAGCTGGCGCAAAGCGGTTGGGGTAAGCTTCATAACCTCGACAAGGTCACTGAATTTTTCACCAGCCTGAACCTGCCTCATCCAGCGCAAATGGCGGTCTTCATCGCTTGTGTCGAATTTGTCGGCGGGATATTTTTCGCCCTGGGACTGTTTTCCCGCATGACGGCGCTGGTCCTTACCGTCAACATGCTCATGGCGTACATCACCGCCGACCGGGAGGCTTTCTTCTCATTCTTCTCCGATCCGGACAAGTTTTCGGCGGCCGCTCCTTACGTCTTCCTTTTCGCCTCTTTGCTCATTCTCATCTTTGGCCCCGGTAAGCTGTGCGTGGATGCGCTGCTTCGTCGCGTTGCGAATATCTCGCGCCCGGTAGAGCGTGCCCCTTTCGCCACGTAAGAGACCGAACAGGAAAGGTTTCTTAAAGGAGCTTCTTGAAAGTTTCTGCCCTGTCGAGTCCCTTGCGCCTCGGACTTGCATTGATCGCTCTGATCTTTCTTGGCTTGCCTTCGCCAGCGCGCGGAGAATCCAAGTTACGACTTGAAGTGGGTGGTGCGCGAATCGAAGTCGTTGTGAGGTTCGGTTCTCTGCAACTTTCAAAGGCAGAACTTCTCGAGTGGGTGCGTAATGCCGCGGAATCGGTCGCTACCTACTACGGCCGTTTCCCGGTGCCGCGTTTGGTCATCCGAGTGGCGTCTTTCGAGGGCAGGGGAGTGCGCGGCGGAAGAACGTTCCCTACCGGAGGCGGCTTGATTTTGATTCGCGTGGGCCGGGAGACAACGCGAGACGACCTCGCAGCCGATTGGATGATGACGCATGAAATCGTGCACCTCGCTTTCCCCTCCGTGGAGGATCGGCATCACTGGGTCGAAGAAGGAATTGCGACGTATGTGGAGCCCATCGCACGCACTCAGGCTGGCCATCTCGAAGCGGCTACCATGTGGATGGACTTGGTGCGTGATTTGCCGAAAGGCCTTCCCGAAGAAGGGGACAGCGGTTTGGACAATACGCACACGTGGGGTCGTACGTATTGGGGCGGCGATCTGTTCTGTTTCCTCGCGGACGTTCAGATTCGCGGCGAAACAGGAAATGCGAAGGGTCTTGCGGACGCGCTTCGCGGGATTCTAAATGCGGACGGAAACATGACGCACGATTGGGAATTCGAAGACGCACTGCGCGTGGGTGACAAGGCTACCGGTACCCACGTACTGACGGAGCTTTATGGTGAAATGAGGGATGCACCTGTACTTCCAGATTTGCACGCGCTATGGAAGGAACTCGGCGTGTCCATGGAGAACGGTTCCGTTCATTTCGATGACAATGCGGAACTGGCTCGTGTCCGCAGTCGGATCGCTCCGTCAACGCCAGTTCAGAAATAATTTGCGATAAGGAATTATTGGGTTGTTGAAACGAATTGCAACGCAATTTGCAAGGCAAAAAGGAGAACGATGCTATGGGAAACAGCAACGATGTGAAAGTAGCTCTGTTTGTTCGGTTGGAAGCAAAAGCAGGGAAAGAAGCGGAAGTCGCCGAATTCCTGCGGCAAGGATTGCCCATGGTTCAGGAAGAGCCAGCGACAATCGCGTGGTTTGGGATACGCCTGGGTCCTTCGACCTTCGGTATTTTTGATGGATTTCCCGACGAAGCTGGCCGGCAAGCCCATCTTGCTGGTCGCGTTGCGGCCGCTTTGATGGCCAAAGCCGCCGATCTATTTTCCCAACCGCCGTCCATAGAGAAAGTCGACGTGCTGGCCTCGAATCTCCCGAAGGTTTGACATCGGTATTCACTTTTGCGACGGGATACTCCCGAGTATTTCGCTGGCGGTTGTGCGGTCCGCGTGGCTTCGGCTGATCTTTTGGAACAGAACCTTGCGGCTGCGATCAAGAATGAACGTAGTTGGATACGCTGTCTCGTTGGGCGCATCCCAGCGCAGGCTGTATAAATTGGTGGCTTTATAGTCAGGATCCGTCACTAGAACCACATTCGACGGGAGCGCCGCTTGCTTCGCCAGAAATTCATGAGCGTGCTGATCGAGATCCGCCGGTGGTCCTGGATAGACCAACAACACATTGGCCTTTTTCGCCGCAAAGTCCGCGGCATGGGTGATGAAGTCGTGAGCTTGTTTCTGGCAGAACGGGCATTGATAACCCGGATAGCCGCGAAGAAAGATGAGCACTGTCGTGCCTTTGCCGGTCTGGGTAGAAAGAGTAACAGCCTGGCCCTTCGTTGTTTGCAGGGTAAAATCGGGCGCAATTTGGCCAACAGCCGGTGTTTGGCCCTGTGCGGACGTAGCAAACACCATCGAGAGGAATAAAGAAGAAACTAAAAACGTCAAACCAAAGGGCACAATATTAAAGGAAGAACGTTTCGGGCGGTGTAGAAAGGACGGGTTCATTGCGGAGTGACTCCATCTGAGATACGTTGATAACGATACCTCTCAGATTAACGGACCCGAAAAAAGTTACAGAGCAGGAGAACCGGATCGCGAATTGTTACACCCCCGTATCCAGCGCTTCACCCATCACATGTGCCTGCTCAGGTCATCAACTCGCGTCTGGGATTTGTGGGAAGACGCTCGGTAACCTGCTGAAAGTAAATGGTGGGCCTGGGTGGACTTGAACCACCGACCTCGCCCTTTATCAAGGCGCGTTCTAACTGCCTAAACAGAACTCCATGAACTACCTCTCTGGGAAGCTCGAACTCTCGCAAAGGAATTCAGTATTTCTCGCGAGCAAGCCCGCACGATATGTCAGCGACTCGACCTCTACCCTAACGCCCACTCGACCCTTCCGGTTAGTGACGTAGGCGCACTCAAACCGTTGGTTGGGGGATTAGTTATGGCACCGAGCATGGTATTTGGCTCGGAGGGAGCGGTTTTCCAAACCGCCGCCAAGTAAGGCGCTATGGCGATTGTCAAGGATGCAATTTCGCTGTACGTGCACGTGTACTCAAGACAATGAACGGCAAGACCGTTTCATCACTACCAAGCCTTAGTTCTGAATCGAATCGGTCCATTCGGCGGGGAATCGAATGCTGCCATTGAAGTGCGTTCCAGACCGCAGACTTGCCGGGACTTAGCTCTGGAGCCACTCAAACCGCTGTACGGAAAATTTATTCCTCGCTATAATCAGCCACAATGGGCGGGCGTAGTTCAGTGGCAGAACGGGAGCTTCCCAAGCTTCGGACGTGGGTTCGATTCCCATCGCCCGCTCCAGATTCGTTCAGGGACTCTTTTATTAGGGATTCAGTTTGCCACGGGCGTCGGGGCGGTCAAACCTCGACTAACTCTTCGGCTTTTGTGGGCGCGCTGGCGGAAGCGCGACGATGAGCGGTCACCAGGACGGGAGTTTTGCTTCTGGAATACAAATAGCCGAGAATCGCCAGCGGACAAAGTACCGCGGCTCCCTGCCACAGTGTCGAACGGGTGAACGCACCGCTGATCATCCCAGCGAACACCACGCCTCCCACGAAGTAAGGGAAGACGCTCTCGTAGCAGGCTCGGGTGACCTCCAGAAGGGATTTACCTCCGACGAGGCCGATTACCGCGGAGACCAGCGCGGTATTTAGAGCAAAGTAGAGGCTTCCGGCAAGGACAGCAAAAACTACCGGCGAATCGGAGGCGCTGGATCGAAGAAGAACCCGCGTGAGAAGCAAGGCGCCGCTCGCGCTCAACACGAGTGCGGAAGCGCTGAACGCCACTTGCAGCAAGCGTGGGTTCTTTGCGGCCCACAAGGATTGCACCAAAGCCGCCACGAGGGCGATGGCCACCACTTCCGAAAAACTGCAGCAGAGCATAGCGAGTAAAAGAAAAATGAAGTTCGGCGAGAGGGTGGCCTCCATCCCGGGAATTCGCAGCTTCAAAGCTGAAGCGAAAGCCGCGAAGCCAAGAATGGTCAGGAACTGATTTACGTTGGTGGAGTGCCCCGAACCTGCAGCAAGCAGCAGGACGGCAGCCCCAGCAGTTAGGATCAGCGAGATGTAGATTTTAGCAGTTCGTGGCATTAGTTCTTCTCCGGTGACATGTGAACGTGTCCGTCGACCGGACTTATTAGTTGCCCCAAACCACGGAGTTACCCCAAACCACAGAGTTACCCCAAACAACCGAATTACCCCAAACGACTGAATTGCCCCAGACAACCGAGTTGCCCCAAACCACGGAGTTACCCCAGATTACGGAGTTGCCCCAGACGTTGGGGTTAGTCCACACCGTTCCAGGCGCGCCCGTGATAGTCACCGTGTTGGAAGACGCGTCGTACGCGGCCGTGGGAGACATTGCAGAACCCAAAGTTGCCGGAGCAAGATCCGTGTTAGAGAGAGCGGCAGCAGCGTCAACCGCGCCGGCGCCAACCGCGAACACGTCCTGCTCGATGGTGTAGGTTACGCCGGAACCCCTGTCCGTTGCGGTCGTGAATTGCCCAAAACCTTTCCAGGCCGTTTTCATCAAGCGGGCTTTCACCTGGTCGGGAGTGAGGGACGGCGTCTGTTGAATCAGCAGGGCCACGACACCGCTTACCACCGGGGTGGCCATGCTCGTGCCGCTCATCGTCATGTAGTTTGCGGGCCCGAACTGGGAGCCGCAATTCGCTCCAGTCCCATCGCAAGGGAAAACCGCGAGAGCTGGATATTCGGTAATGAGTGTCGTATTCGGTGAGGCCAAAAGTGATACGACAGAGTTTCCCGGGGCGACGAGATCGGGCTTTACGACGTGATCGAACGCCGTCGGACCTTTCGAGCTATAGCTCGTCACGGTTTGAGCGGCTTGGGATCCCGTTCCGTGCGTATTGGTCGCGCCAACTGTAATCACATAGGGGTCGTTGCCAGGCGCGCCAATCGTGGCGTATCCCTGCGTGCCGGCGTCGTAGTATTCACCCATATTGCCCGCCGCGGCCACGACAACGATGCCTGCTTGCCACGCGGATTCAACGGCCTGGCAGAGCGGATCGAGCGTGTAACTCTCATAGACGCCGCGAGATAGCGACAGATTAATCACGCGAATGTTGTACGTGCTCTTGAGAGCGATGGCTTGTTGAATCGCGGCGATCACCGCACTGTCCACGCTGGCGCCCGTCGCGTCCAGGACGCGCAAGCTGATGATCTTGGCTTCCGGGGCTATGCCGCGATACACGTCGGGGTAGGTTCGCAGGCTAGTGGAATCGTAGGCGTTTCCAGCGATGATACCTGACACATGAGTTCCATGGCCGTAGGCGTCCGTCGTGGAGGTATCGCCCTGGACAAAACTCTGGCTATAGACGACACGGGATGGGCTTGCATTTCCATCCGAATTCAAGTCATCCACACCGCCCACACCGCTGTCCATGACCGCGACACCGACGCCGGTGCCATCCCAGCCGCTTGAGTAAGCGATGTCCGCGTTCACGGCGGTGACGACCGGGTCCATTGCGCCGCGCAGCTTACGGTTGGGAGAAATGTACGCCACGTCAGAGTGGGTAGCGATGCTATTCAAGCTGGCGCCCTGAACAGTCACCAGTTGTGCGTGGATGAGTGAAAGATCCGACTTTATGGTTGCGCCGTCCGTAGTCAGGTCAGAAGCTGTGGCCGACTTTTTGAACTGAACGATGACGTCGACTGGCTTCTGGGGGTCGATACCTTGCAGGTCAGGAGCGATCTTTGCCGCGATCTGCGCTTGCAGGGTCAGAGCACCGCTCGACCCAGCGCCGGAGGTGGGGTCCTGTTGGGCGGCAGATTGGTCTTTCAGACCAGCCGATGGGGCGTTTGTCAGGCCCGGATTGCCGTTAACCGGCGAGGTCGCCTGAGACCCAATCGCGCTACCCTCGCGGAACACAAAATGAGGAGGCGGAGTGACGGCGCCGCTCAGACCAGGAGCAATGGAGTCCGGCCCGCGAGAGCCCCGATTCGCTGAGCGAAGGGAGAGCGCTGGCTCAGGCGCAATATTGGCTGCCGTTTCAATAACTTGCGGGTTCCGGCGGGAATGGGAGAGATAGCCGGTGAACCCGAGACCGGAGACAAGGAGGGAGAAGGCGATCAATGCGCCCCAGGTGGTGGTCTTCAAGACTCCACCTTTCTTATTCTCTGGGTTCTTAGTGGGGTTGAGCTCCATTTTTTCTCGCTTTCCAGGCAAACGCCGGGTGCAATGAGATGGACACGAAACCGTGTAACTTGCGCTACCTAAGTTTTAAGGCTTGGGCATTTAATCGGTCGATGGTACGGGGGAGGGGGTGGTCTAGTACCAAAGTGGGGCAGGTTTGGGCCAAGAATGGGGTCAAAAGGGGAGAGAAAGGAGGGGGCAATGTGCCGATTGTTCCAGTCTGGCGCACTAATCCGAAGGCGGCCACTTACATGGTTAATCTTGGGACAAAACTCCCCAGTCGTACTATGGGCATTCACCCTGCCATCACGGACACTTATATGAAGAAAAGGAATCGTCGGTATTCGACCGTTCGTTCGAAAAAGTATGCCCACAGCGCGCGTCAAGACCGCAGATGATCCGGTGAGCCCTGCCTGTCAGCCTGAACTTGGGAGCGGGGGGGCTGGCCACGGTCAACACTCGAAGTCCGCGCTTCACAGGGCTCTTGGCTTCCTCGGGAATAAGTCACGTCAGATGTGGTCCAACCCTGGTAAGAAAGGCCAAACGCTGGGCTGGCCTGCGGCCTCGTTCCTTTTGGTGCAAGTGGCCGTCGGTCTTCCGCTGCTGCCTTACGCACTTTTGCATTGGCACCCCCAGAGCGATCTTCGGTTCGTCTGTTTTTTCGCAGTGGCTGTTGCCGCTTCCTTATTCAAAGTGCGGCTACCCGGGATTGAGGCGACGATGTCCGCCAATTTCCTGTTCATCCTGGTAGGCATTCTGGATTTGTCATACGCCGAGACTCTGCTGATGGGATGCTTCGGTGGACTGGTGCAGTCGATCTGGCAATCGAAACCCCGGCCCCGTCTCATTCAGCTATTGTTCAATTTTGCGAATCTGTCGATTTCCATCACCGCGGCGAATCTAGTGTTTCACAGCAAATCGGCTTCCCAGATTGGGCTTGGGTGGCCCTTGTTGCTTGTTGCGGCTTCAACGACCTATTTTGCCGTCAATACGATGTCCGTCTCGGGCATCATCGCGCTGTCGGAGCGCCGCAATCCTCTCTTGGTCTGGAAAGAATGTTATCTGTGGTCGTTTCCGTATTACTTGTTGGGGGCGATGATCGCCGGGGGCGTGAGCCTGATCAACCGGGAGTTTGGCTGGCAGTTCGCCATTCTCGTTCTGCCCCTGGTGTATTGGATGTACCGCTCCTACCGCGTGTACCTGGACCGCCTGGAGGCAGAGAAGAAACACACCGAGGAGATTGCCGACCTCCATCTGCGAACTATCGAGGCGCTGTCCCTTGCCATTGAAGCTAAAGACCACAGCACCCACGATCATTTGCGGCGTGTTCAGACCTATGCCGTGCAACTCGGCAAGGATTTGGGACTGAGCGATGCGGAGCTGAATGCTTTGCGCGCCGCATCGATGCTTCATGACATAGGCAAGCTCGCCGTTCCCGAGCAAATCCTATCGAAGCCCGGCAAGCTGACCCCGGAAGAATTCGATCGAATGAAAATTCATCCCGTGGTGGGGGCGGAAATTCTGGATCGCGTGCAATTTCCTTATCCGGTTGTTCCGATCGTCCGGTCGCATCACGAAAAATGGGATGGCAGCGGATATCCGTACGGGCTGAGAGGGGAGACGATTCCCATTGGGGCCCGGATCCTTTCGGTGGTCGACTGTTTCGACGCGCTCACTTCGGAGCGTCCCTATCGCCGCGCGATGTCCGCGGATGAGGCCATGAAGCATTTGATTTCAGAAATGGAGAAAAGTTTCGATCCGCGAGTCGTTGTGGCCATCAAGAAGAGATACCCGGAGCTCGAGCAAGTGGTGAGCCGGAGCGAGTCCACAAAGAGTCCTTTCCCGACAGTGGCAAACCAGAATCGCACGGTTGCGCCTTCCGCGGGATTTGCTGAAGTGCCGAATGCCGCCGAAGTGCGAGTGACTTCCTTCCTTGCCTCGATCGTTTCCGCGCGCCAGGAAGCGCAGCTTCTCTTTGAACTGGCGCAAACGATGGGCAACTCCCTGAGCTTGCGCGAGACGCTCTCGGTTGTTGCCGTTCGCTTGAAGGAGATGATTCCGCACGACTTGATCGTTTTCTACGTATGCGATGGAGAAAAGCTGACCCCGCGTTATGTGCACGGCGTGGACTATGAACTCTTCCGGGACCTCGAGCTGCCCAAAGGGCAGGGAATTTCCGGATGGGTAGCGCAGAACGTGAAACCAATCATCAATGGAGACCCGGCCGCGGAATCAAAACACCTGAACGATGCTTCGCGCGTCTCGGTCCTGCGCTCCGCGCTTTCCATTCCACTCCAGGGACGAGAAGGTGTCGCCGGAGTTCTGACGCTCTACCGCAAGGAAAAGCAGGCTTTTACGAAAGATCACCTGCGGATGCTGCTGGCGGCCAGTTCGAAGCTCGGATTGTCGGTGGAAAACTCGCTGCAATTTGAGAGAGCGCAAGACTCTGCGAGTACGGATTTCCTGACGGGATTGCCCAACGCCCGATCGATTTGTGCGCACCTGGATAACGAGTTGGCCCGCTCCAAGCGCAGCGGGGCGGCCCTCGCTGTTTTGCTTTGTGACCTCAATGGATTCAAGAACGTCAACGATCAATACGGACATCTTGTCGGAAACAAACTGTTGGAAGAGATTGCGAAGAATCTGCGCACGGTATGCCGCGAGTACGATCTGGTGGGACGTTTGGGAGGTGACGAATTCATTCTGGTTCTTCCCGAATTTACCATCAACACAATTAATGAAGTTCTGCCTAGGGTTGGCCTTGCGGTCGAGGAAGCCGGGCAGTCCGTCTGCGGGAAAAAGGTGGTGACGGCGAGCGTGGGCGCGTCGTTTTATCCAAAAGATGGATCGACAGCTCCTGAACTTCTTTCCGAAGCGGACCGCGCGATGTACGAAGCTAAAGAATCCCACTATAGGGAAAGAGGCGTGCTCTCGCTGACGCAGCTTGTGGTCACCCCAGAGGCGTGAGTTGAAGGGGAAAGGGTGACGTCGCTTTTCGGCCATGACACTTTGGATTTCAAAACTCGCGCAGAAATTCCTTCTGCTCATGGCCCTGGCGATCGTGGGGACGCTGGTCTGCGCGGCCATGATCCGCTACGCGCCCGGTTACGGCATCGACGAGCGCGAGCTTGATCCACGGCTCTCGCAGTCGTCACGCGAAGCCATTCGAAGCGAACACAAACTCGGCACCGGACTGTTCTCCTACTACGCGGAGTACGTTTCGGGAATGCTCCACGGCGATCTCGGCACCTCCGCTTTCCTGCAGCGGCCCGTTGCCGCACTGCTGAAAGAGCGGGCTCCGTTTACCGCGCGCGAGGTTTTGCTCGGCTTGGCCACGGCCTGGATCGCCGCTTCCATTCTCGCGCTGCTCACCATTCGGTTTCAATTCTGGGTTCTGGATTATTCGACGACTGCCGCGACCGGATTGTTGATTGCCCTGCCGACGGCCGTTGTGGCTCTCTTGTGTTTTTATCTGCGCGCACCTTTATTCCTGGGCGTCGCGCTCATAACCCTGCCAAAGCTTTTTCGCTATCAACAAAATATACTCGCCGAAGCTCACGCGCGGCCTTTTGTGGTGGCGGCGCGGGCACGCGGTGTCAGCCCCAACCGCATCCTTTTTTGCCATGTCGTCCCCGTCTCCTGGCTTCCACTCCTTGCGCTTTTGGGAGTGTCCGCAAGCATGGCGATTGGCGCATCCATTCCTCTGGAAGCGCTTTCAGATTCCCCAGGGATCGGACAATTGGCATGGCAGGCCGCGCTGAACCGGGATTTGCCGCTGCTTACCAGCATTACGCTTTTCGTCACGCTCATCACTGCTGGAATCAACTGCCTGACCGGCGCCGTGCAAGAAGAGAGGCAGCCGTGAATTCGCAGCGCGCAATCCGGGTGCTCTGTCGCGCGATTCTGGTCCTCATTTTCATTTTGGGGCTGTTCGCGGGCTTGTTTACTCACTATTCCTACGCTCACCAGTTCCGAGAAATTCCCAACACTGCGCCGTGCGCATCGCATTTCTTAGGCACGGACGGACTCGGCAGAGATCTTTTGACCCGCCTTATTTACGGAACTCGCGTTTCGTTGCTGCTGGCTCCCGCCGCGGCCTTCATTGCCGCTTTCTTGGCGGCGATCCTTGGGGGCATCGCCGGACTGCGCGGAGGCTGGCTCGAGAAAATCATCCTCGCGTCTGCCGACATTTCCATGTCGCTGCCCTTGCTCTTCGTGCTTATTGCTCTGCGGGCGTTGCTGCCGCTCGACGTTTCGCCCATCGTCTCCGTGGTCGCGACGTTTCTGACGCTGGGCGCTTTGGGCTGGCCTTCGTCGCTCCGGGTGGTTTGGGCCGCCTCGCGCAATCTGCGCGATTCGGACCACATTCTCCTCGCCAAATCGCTCGGCTACCGGCATTCGCAAATATTATTTCGCCAGGTCATCCCGTGTCTCCGCCCGGTTGTTTTGGCGCAATTCTGGATTTCGATTCCGTTGTTCATCTTGACGGAAGCGACGCTCAGCATGTTGGGCCTCGGCGTGATGGAGCCTCTGCCCTCCTGGGGAAATCTTCTGCGCGGCTCCGAGGATTTCTCCGCCATGGCCGCCAACCCGTGGCGGCTCGTTCCGCTAGTTGTGCTGGTGCTCACGGTGATCTGTTTTCAATTTACTTTCCGGAGTTCGGAGGAACTGGCGTGATGCGTAGTTCTTTACGTTGTGGCGTGCTGCTGCTCGTATCGTGCGTTCTGGCGGGCGCGGCGCCGCGTGGACGAGCGCAATCCGGAGCTGAATTGCATTTCTGCCTGCATGGCGAACCCAAAACCTTCAATCCCGTTCTCGTGGATGATGAAGCTTCGGAAAACGTGCGCTACTTGACCGGTGGCGTTTTGATCCGCATCAACCGGCAGACGCAGGCTCTCGAACCGGCGCTCGCCGAGTCCTGGCAGGTCTCGCGCGACGGGCGAAAAATTACTTTTCATTTGCGCAAAGGCGTCTATTTTTCCGATGGCACGCCTTTTTCTTCGGCGGACGTGGCGTACACGATGAAGCTTCTGATGGACCCGCAGTCGCATTCCGCAACGGGCGACGCGTTTCGAACGGGCGATGGAGAGATCGCTGTGCAGACTCCCTCGCCGGATGTCGCCGTGATTACGTTCCCCGGGCTTGTTGCCGGTCTTGAGCGGCTCTTCGATCAGGTTGCGATTCTCTCGGCCAAGTCTCTCAAAAAAGAGATGAGCGTTCTTGGCCCCTACTATGTTTCGGAATACGTGGCGGGCTCGCACGTTCTGCTTCGCCGCAACCCTAATTATTGGAAGCATGATGCGGAAGGCCACACGCTGCCGTATATAGAAACTGTCCGCCTGGATATTCAGAGGAACCGCGATATCGAACTGATGCGCTTCCGCCGCGGCGAGCTGCAATTGATCAATCGTTTGGACGCGGAGCAGTTCGATCGTCTTCAAAAAGATTCGCCCGGCGTGGCGCGAAATGCCGGCACCGGCCTCGATGGCGAGGAGCTTTGGTTCAATCAAACCGCCGCATCCAGCTTGCCCGATTACAAAAAGAGATGGTTTCAGACAACCGAGTTCCGCCAGGCCGTTTCCATGGCCATCAACCGCGCTGACCTGGCGCGAGTCGTGTTCGACGGCTATGCCACGCCAGCTTACGGCCCCGTCTCGCCCTCCAATCATTTCTGGTTCAACGCGTCGCTTCCGGCTCCCACGCATGACCCGCAGGCAGCGGTCCAAGTCCTCGCGCATGCCGGATTCCGGTTGGAGAACGGCCAGTTGAAGGACGCTTCCGCCCATCGTGTGGAATTTACGGTGATCACGAACTCCGGAAACACCGCGCGCGAAAAAATGGCCACGATGATTCAGCAAGACCTTTCCGAGATTGGCATCACCATGAAGATCGTCACGCTGGATTTTCCTTCCTTGATTGAAAGAATCACGCGCACGTTCGACTACGACGCTTGCCTTCTGGGTTTGGTGAACACCGATCTTGATCCTAACGGCCAACTGACGGTGTGGATGAGTTCCGGAGAAGACCACCAGTGGAATCCGAATCAGAAGACTCCGGCGACCGCCTGGGAAGCGGAAATTGACAAGCTCATGCGCGAACAGGCAGCCACGCCCAACGAGAAACTGCGTAAGGCGAAGTTTGATCGCGTCCAGCAAATTGTTTCCGAACAGCAGCCCTTTATTTATCTCATTAATAAGAACGCACTCTCGGCTGTTTCTTCGGAGTTGGACGGCGCTTCTCCCGTAGCGCTCAATCCGCAAGCTTTCTGGAACATCGAGTCGCTGCGGCTGAAACCTGGGAAAGAGATGGGGGCGAACAGGTGACCTTGCAGGCGCCTCTACTTGCCGCCAACCTATCGGTGGACTACCGCAACAAAACCAGTGTCCTTCGGAATATCTCGCTCGCTATCCAGCAGGAAGAAATCGTGGGATTGGTGGGGCAGAGCGGCTCCGGGAAAAGCACTCTCGCCCTGGCGTTGATGGGACTTCTTTCCTTCAAAAGCGGCAAAGTCAGCGGCGAGGTCCTATTCCAAGGCAAAAATCTGCTACAGAGTTCGGAAAAGGAACTAAGAGCGATTCGCGGCAAGGACATGAGTATCGTTCTGCAGAGTCCGCTTGCGGCGCTGAATCCTGCTCTTTCCATCGGCGCTCAGTTGAACGAAGCGTGGAAGGCGCACGAGCACGGCAAGGATGCAGAGGGTTCCGAAGCAATCCGCGCCGCTTTAGCGAGCGTCAGCCTGCCTTGGGAAAAAGAATTTCTTCGGAGACGGCCATCTCAATTGAGCGTGGGCCAGGGACAGCGCGTTTGCATTGCCATGGCCACTCTCCACCGGCCGGCATTGCTGCTTGCCGATGAGGCAACCAGTGCGCTTGACCCCATCACGCAATCCGAAATCCTCAATCTGTTCGCCAGGCTAAATCGGGAAAAGGGAACTGCCATACTTTATATTTCGCACGACCTGCTTTCCGTTGCCGCGTTATGTCATCGAATCTGCATCCTCCACGAAGGACAGATTGTGGAATGCAACACGCCTGAAAAAATATTTAGTTCACCGCGGCATGACTATACGCGCAAGCTGATTGCGGCGTTGCCCAGTCCACCGGCACGAAGGCTTTCGCGCGAGGTGGAAGCAGAAAGCGCTCTCAGCTCCGTCCTGCAAGACTCTGCTCTTTAATTCTTCTTCAGCCAGCCATCGACAATTCAAGAAACGCATTTGTAACATCGATATTTTAAACATCTTGCTTACGACTCTTTGGCGAAAGCCTCACGGTTTCCTAATGCGGGTCCCTTTACGCTCCACGCAGTAAGTTAGCGGCGCGAACTGCGCGTGGAAAACCAGGGGGGCCTCGAAATGTCAACCAGAATATCTGCACTTTTGTTTTTGGCTTTATTGTGTTCGCCATGGGCCGTGGGCCAATCGACGTTTGGCGGGATCGTGGGAGTTGTTAAAGATCCGAGCCAGGAGGCTGTCGGCGGCGCGCAGATAACGCTGACGAGTTTGGACGACCGGACACAACGCGCCGCGACTACGGATGGCAACGGCGAATTTGAAATTATCAATTTGAAGCCGGGGCGCTATGAACTGGCGGTTCAAGCGAACGGATTTTCCGACTACAAAATCTCTTCCTTGCAACTCGAAGCGCGGCAGAGCTTGCGGCTGGATATCGGGCTTCGGCTGGCGAGTTCGACGCAAACGGTCGAAGTGAATGGAGAGAGCGCCCTCGCGATCAACACGGAAACTGGGACGATCGGAGATACGAAGGATTTCAAGCAATTGACAAGTCTGCCTGTGAATTATCGCGGAGCGACCACGAGTCCGCTGGCAATGCTGGCGACCGTTCCGGGCGCGCAGCAGGATGCCAATGGGAATGTGTCTGTCGGAGGCGGGTTGCCTTCGCAGGTGCAGTATTCCGTCGACGGATCTTCGACGGTGAATATCCGGCAGAACGGCGCGCTGGGAAATATGAATCCGTCTTCTGAACTGATCAGCGAATTCAAGGTGACGCAATTTAATAACAACGCGGAATTTGCGCAGATTGGCGACGTCACCATTTCCACGAAGAGCGGCGGGGATCAATTTCACGGCAGCGCATTTGAATACTTGCAGAATGATGCGTTTGACGCGGAAGTGTGGAACTCGGGGGATAAGCCGCATAAGGCTTACAACACGTTCGGGGGGAGCCTCGGCGGACCGCTTGCGCTTCCAAAGCTTGGCAAGGGAAAGACATTTTTCTTTGCGGATTTCGAAGCCAATCGCCGGCGGTTTACGACGGACCTCTTCCTGTTTGTGCCGTCGAACGCCATGCGGCAGGGTAATTTCTCGGCGCTTTCGGCCCCGCTGATGGATCCGTTCACCGGAAAGCCTTATCCCGGAAATATCATTCCGAGCGGCGCGGCATGTCCGAACTCGCAAGATTGCATCAATCCTGTTGCGACGAGCTTGCTCAACAATTATCTGCCTGCGCCCAATATCAACGTGAGTGCCGCAAATTTCGGTTCGCAAGCGAACTACCTGCAGCAAACGCCGACTCCCAGCAATACCAACGGATTCGACACGCGCGTGGATCGCACGATTACCACGAAGCAATCCATGTTCGTGCGATGGAGCTGGAAGCACATCAACGCGCAGTCACTCGCCGATACGGCACTGAACACGGTGAACAATTTTCTGCCGCCGGATCAGGACTACGAACACAACAACAATCTCATCGTTTCGCACAACTACCTGATCACCAATACTCTGGTGAATGAAGCGCGCTTTGGCATTTCGCTGTGGCAATTCCAGGTGAAGTTTGCGATCGAAGGCGCTGCGGCGATTTCGGCCCTTGGGCTGACCGGACTCGACTTGAGCGATCATCCGGACACGGGAGCTTTCCCCATTTTTAATTTCAGCGATGATGCGGGGAATTACTCGCCGATTGGCCGCGACAAAGACGGCACGACCAAATCCGAGACGATTCAATTCGCCGACAATTTGAGCTGGATCAAGGGGCGCCACACGATGAAGTTTGGCGTAGACGTGCGTCACGTGCGCTATCAGGACCTTGAGAGCTTCGGCGGGGCGGACGATTTTGGGGCGTTCACCTTCGACCAAGGAATTTTTACGGGCAACGCGTTTGCGAATTTGCTGCTGGGCTTGCCAACAAAAACGTATGTGGCGCAGTCCGGTCCCGACGTGCGTGCGCATACGATTCAAACGGGAATTTATGCGCAAGACGAATTCAGGTTGAACGGTCGGCTCACGCTTACGTTCGGCTTGCGCTGGCAGGCGCTCCCTGCATTTGTCAGCGATCTGGGGAATCTGACGGCGTTTGATGTGCACAATGGCGGGGTGATCATTCCGACGGGCAATACGCCACGGCCTGGTTTTCTGGCGAGCATCAACAGTTGCAACCCCGCCGATCCCAACAACACCGACGATCCTTGCGGTACGCCTACGGCGGCAGATATCGCACTTGGTTGCACGCCCGTGTTGGGCGCTTCGTCGAGTATGCCATGCGCGCCGGTGGAGTACGCGAACAAAGTGGGGCTTGGACCTGGACTGCGGGAATTCTATTGGAAGAATGTTCAGCCGCGCCTGGGGTTGGCGTTTCGTCCTTTCGGGAACAACAAGACGGTCCTGCGCGGAGGTTTCGGCATCTTCACGATGACGAATCTTGGCCAGCTCTCTTTCAATACGACGAATATTGATGTGTCGGTTGTGCGCACGACGGCGAATTCGTTCACAAACGGCGAGCCGGCGTATCAATTTCCGAGCGCGCGCACGCCGGATAATCCTGCGACCATCGCGGGCACGGGCGATTTCTACCAAAATACGCTCACGAATTATCGCGACCCGCAATCCGCGCAGTGGAATCTCACGATCGAACGCGAGTTCGCTCCGGCGATTACGGTTCGCGAAAGCTATCTCGGGATGAGTTCCTACCGCATGAGCCAGACGGTCGATCTCAACCAGGTAGAACCGAGCGCGATTGCGCCAAATCCTAATCCCAAGCCGTATCTGAATTGGGGGCGCATTCTTTCGACGACCAACTCGGGCCACGTGAACTACAACGGATTGCAGTCCGAGCTCAACCTGCGGGCGCGCGGCGGGCTGACGTTTCAGGCCAGCCACGTGTGGGCCAAGAGCCTTGGCAACATTGGCGGCGACGACCCGACGACGTTCAATCCGGAAATCATTTACGGCACGCCAGTGGCTAACCGGTTCGATCTCTCCGCGAACAGCGGCAACATGGCGGACACGCGGCGGAACCGTTTTTTGCTTTCCGCTGTTTACGATTTGCCAGTTGGCCAGAATCGGAAATTGTTTTCGCACATGAATCGTGTGGGCGAGCTGGCGCTTGGAGGATGGTCGATCAGCACGGTCAGCCTTTGGGAGACTGGGCCGTACCTTACGCCCATCACCAGCTCGAGCTACGATCCGGGAAATCTCAGCCTTTCGTATCGCGGCGCCTTCCAGCGGCCGGATTGCATCGGCAATGGAAATATTGCGGACCCTTCCGCCGGCAGCATGTTCAACCTTGCTGGGTTCAATCCGATTCCGTCGGGGCAGGTTGGAAATTGCGGAGTCGGCATTCTGGAAGGGCCGGGAACGTCGACGATCGCAGCTGGATTGTCGAAAACATTTTCGATCAACGAGCGGATGCGGCTGCGGTTTGAGGGGACGTTTACGAATCTGCTGAATCATCCGAACTTCGCTCCGCCGCCGACGAATGTGACGTCGTCGTCGTTTGGGATCGTGCAAAGCGTGCAGACGGCGGAGAATAGCGGCAACCGGACTGGGCAGTTCGGGCTGCGGTTTGAGTTTTAGACGGCGGCATGGAATGACTGAGTACGGGAAAGTTGCAGGGCGTGTTTGGGGAACCATGACCCGTGATGCGTGATGCTTGGCGCGAACTGTAGTCGTTGACTTCTGGCTCACGATGCGTGAAGCCAGCAGAGGAAGACAGCCAGGAATGGCTGTCCCACATTGTCTCTCGGTGCCTGAAGTGAGGGACAGGAGACAGCCAGGAATGGCTGTCCTACCTTTTGCCGGGGATGTGCCCGGCTTGGGGCTGGTTAACAATAATGAGTGATCTCCCCTGAGTTTTTCATAAACGTTGATTCTAGAGGGACTTAAAGTTGGTTGTTTTGATGGAGTTTTGCAAGTGTTGATTCCAGGGAAGATAGTGGCGAGTGGGGAGTGACGAGTGGCGAGGGAATGCAGAATCGGAAGCCGGCTTGGGTGAGGCGGGAGAGGACAAACCCGGGGGTATACAGAGAGTTGTGAAGTAAGCCCATGAAGGGAAAAGGTTTGCGGGGTTTGGTGTGTGGGCACATCGGAGCGGCTGTGGAAAAAGAGGGAAGGAGTTGGGTGTAACTGGGAGCGAAGTGGCGAAGATGGATGGGAGGATAGCGAGGTTGACGAGCGAAACATGTGGAATGGTAGCAGGGGAAGTACCGGAGAGTAAAGTCATTTACATGGAATGGTAGAATTTGGGCGTTGAATGGCAGTTTTCGAGGGGTGAACGGCGGGCGGGTTTCGGGGTGGGAAGGCTGAAGGTTAAGAGTTGATGGTAATGGGGGAGGAAGCGGTTCGATGTATAGTTCAAAGAGCATTATTTGCAAAAAGACGGACGCACCGGCGTTCATGGACGAGGGAAGGGATGATTGAATTATTGGAGTTCCTGGCAAACCGCCGGACAAATCGCCGCGCCACGTCTGCCGCCCCACAATAAAGGAATGATTACCCTACTTTCCATCATCGCTCTTGGCTTCTTTCTGGGCATGCGCCACGCCACCGATCCCGACCATGTCATAGCCGTCACCACGATTGTTAGCCGACAGCGAAGCATACGGCACGCCGCTTTAATTGGCGTCCTCTGGGGACTCGGGCATACCATCACGATTCTCGTGGTTGGCACCGCCATCATTCTCTTCGACATCGTCATTCCGGCGAGAGTTGGATTGACGATGGAACTTTCGGTCGGCCTCATGCTTATTCTTCTGGGAATATTGAACCTCTCGGGCATCATGCGCTGGATCACGGAAACGCTAACCCCCTGGCAACCCAGGCATCATTCGCACCCTCACGGACACGGCGACTACGTCCACAGCCATCCCCATGGACACAGTCCCGAAAAACACGGCCACGCCGAGGATGCCACTCCCGTTGGATGGATGGATCGTATCTTTGGCCGCATCGGCCTGTATCAAATCGTCAGGCCACTCGCCGTCGGCATCGTCCACGGGCTGGCCGGTTCAGCCGCAGTCGCATTGCTCGTCCTCACCACAATCCGTGTTCCTTCCTGGGCAATTGTGTATCTTCTGGTCTTCGGGCTCGGCACCGTCGCAGGCATGATGCTCATCACCGCTGCGATCGCCGTTCCTTTTACGCTTTCGGAGAACCGCTTTACCCGGCTCAATCGCGGTCTCGGACTCGTTTCCGGGCTCGTCAGCCTGGGCTTCGGCCTCTTCATCGTCTATCAAATGGGTTTCGTCAACGGCCTCTTCACCCATAACCCCACCTGGGTACCTCACTGATATTGTCTGGACGTCGCGGAATGCGGAAGACGTTCGGAGTTGTCGAGCAGAGATTTTCTGTTCGCCTACTAATTAATTAAAGTATCTCTTATAACCAATAAGGACTTGTAGCCGATTGTACAAATCGATTAGAATCCGCCGGAATCGGTTTTGTTGCCGACCTGGGGAACAGGAGCCGCTCTGAAGGGCTCTGCGTATCCTCTCGATTCTGGATGACGCCTCGATTTCCCGCTGCCCCCGGATGCCCGGCGCCGAAGGCGGAAGAAAATTTATGAGCATTAAACCGGTGCCCAGTAAGACGCGGCAAGATGTTCCTGAACCTGAGAGTCCCAGGGAGGCTGAAACCCAGACTGAAACGACGATTGTCGCCATCGGGGCTTCCGCTGGCGGAATTGAAGCGGTCACTGAATTAATTAATTTTCTGCCGGTCGACACAGGCATGGCCTTCGTGCTCGTACAACATCTGGACCCCAAACATCACAGCATTCTCACCGAGCTGCTTGCGAGGAAGACCGCCATGCCAGTAACAGAGGTCTCCGACGGGCTGCCTGTGAAGCCCGATCATGTCTACGTTATTCCGCCGAACGCCACCATGTCGATTTCCGGTCAGACGCTGCACCTCAGCCCGCGCGAAGATTCACGCGGCATGCATATGTCGGTAGACCACTTCATGCGCGCTCTCGCCGAACAAAAGGGCAATCGCGCTATCGGAGTTATTTTGTCCGGCTCGGGGACGGACGGGACTCTGGGAATGGCGGAGATTCAAGCTCAAGGCGGAGTCACCTTCGCCCAGGACGACGCCTCCGCCAAGTATGACGGCATGCCACGAAGCGCGGTTGGGGCAGGCTGTGTCGACTACGTGCTTTCTCCCAAGAGAATCGCCGAGGAACTCGCTCGCATCGCTTCTCATCCCTATATTGTACGGGACCTGATTCCGCAAACCGCCGAAGCCAGCCCGGTTCCCACTGCGGGGCTGAACACCATTTTTCAGGTATTGCGGCGCGCTACCAGCGTCGATTTCACTCATTACCGGCAGACCACAATCTTGCGGCGCATCCAAAGGCGCATGGTGGTTCACAAAATTGAGTTAGTCGAGGAGTACGCCAAGTTTGTCCAAAGCCATCCCGCCGAGGTTAAGGCGCTCTATCAAGACATGCTCATAAACGTAACCAGCTTCTTCCGCACCCCGCGCGTGTTCGATGCACTGAGATCAATCGTTTTCCCCTCGATCCTGAAGAGCGTATCGCGCGAGGCCGGCATACGTGTGTGGACGCCTGGCTGTTCCTCTGGCGAAGAAACGTATTCGGTGGCGATCGCGCTTCTCGAATTTCTGGGAGACAAAGCCTCGCAAATACCGATCCAATTTTTCGGAACCGATGTGAGTGATCTTAGCGTCGCCAAGGCGCGCAACGGCGTTTATCCTGAGAATATTCAGAGTGACGTCTCGCCGGAGCGGCTGCACCGGTTTTTCACCAAGGTGGAAGCGGGCTACCGGGTCAGCAAATCTATCCGGGATATGTGCATATTTGCTCAGCACAACGTCTTGAACGATCCACCTTTCTCACGAATGGATTTAATCTGCTGCCGAAACCTGCTCATCTATCTTGAGCCGGTGCTGCAAAATAGGGTTATCTCGTTGTTCCACTACGCGCTCAGGCCCGCCCGATTTCTTGTGCTGGGAAGCTCCGAAGGACTCGGTGCCACGACGGGTTTGTTCGCGGTCGAAGACCGGACTCACAAGATCTTTACAAGAAAGGGTGGCGCCGCGCGGCAGGGCGGCACTCTCTCCCTCGATTCCGTGTCTGAGCGGCAGGAATATGGACCCACGCGAATTCCGGTGAAGCCGCCGGATCCCGCATGGAACTACGCGGAGGCGCAAAAGGAGTTCGACCGCCGCCTGCTAACGCAGTTTGCTCCGGCGACGGTTTTCGTAAACGAGGAAATGGAGATCGTCCACACCCGGGGAAACGTGAATCGTTATCTGAAGCTCGCCCCGGGCCGCGCGAGCCTGAACCTTCTGAAGATGGCTCGAGAGGGACTGCTCGTTGAACTACGGAATGCCATTAGCCGGGCCAAAAGGGATAATACCTCGGTCAAAAAGAGCAATCTGCGTATCAAGAATGTAAACGAAAATGGCGAGAAGCAGGAGGCGAAGGATTCGACGCGGCTGGTGAACTTCCAGGTAGCTCCCCTCACTCTCGGAAATTTGAAGGAGCTTTACTTCATGATCGTCTTCCAGGAAGCGGGCCCCGAGCCTGCGCGCGCAACTGCTGCCCGCCGCCCTGGCCCTCGTGAAGAGACGGCGTCCGCTATCAAGCAATCCGCAAAGCTCGAACAGGAACTGGCCGCCACGAAGGAATACCTTCAGTCCGTCATCGAAACGCAGGAAGCCACCAACGAAGAATTACAGTCCGCCAACGAGGAGATTCTCTCCAGTAACGAAGAACTACAAAGCACTAATGAAGAGATGGAAACCGCGAAGGAAGAACTGCAGTCGGCCAACGAAGAATTGACGACCGTAAACGACGAACTTCGCAGCCGCAACCTCGAAGTCACTCAAATCAACAACGACCTGATCAATCTTCTCTCCAGCACCGACATCGCCGTGATCATGATTGGCAGCGACCTGACGATACGCCGCTTCACCCCCAAGGCCCAAAAGTTTCTAGGTTTAATTCAGGGGGACATCGGCCGCCCGCTCTCGAACATCAATCCCTCCATCGAAATCGCCGACCTCCAGGCCATGGTGATGAAGGTGGTCTCCGAATTCCACCCGCTGGAACGCGAGCTGACCGACCGCCAGGGGATTCATTACCAGTTCAAGATCCTTCCCTACAGGACTCTCGAGAATAAGATCGAGGGAGCGGTCATCACCATCGTGGACATCGCTCCCGAGGAGCGTAGCAGCAAATCCTGACTGCCTCCGCGCGCGGCGCCTCTTCGCCGAGGACACGCCACTGGCGCTTTACGAGCAGCCTTTGGGCATTCTATCCATTCACAGTCTTCAACCATCATATATTGGCTTTGCATTGTGTTAACTTACTGTCTATACTTGGGCGGCATTGGATTGGGTTCAAGCGTCCCCGCATCTTGAGACCCGGGTGAGTGCGTGCAAGATCGGTTGGACTTTACCGCAAAACATAGCGAGATCGCTCTGTAGCATCTCGCACGATGATGGATCGATTCAGTGGACTCCGCCGGCTGGCGGGCGAAGCTGAGTGACCAATCGATGAAGCACGCCAGGTGCATGGCTGCAGGCTGTTTGGAGGCTTCGCGTGGATGGCATCAATCGAGCGGAACAAACTCAGCAGGAATCCTTTGGCAGTGGTTCGGCAAGCGAACTGGGTGAGGCCTTTGGCAATAGTTTGCCGGCTTTAACCAGCCTTCTGTGCAATTCCACGATTGGGGTCGCAGTGTTCGATCGGAATTTAGATTGTAGGGCGTACAACGGCGCGCTGCGCTCGATGATGGGCGTGGCGGGCGGTAAACACGGCAGCCAACAGTTTCGTCACATTTTCCCTGGCAGAATTCCGAAGCTGGAACCCGCATTCCGGCGTGTCTGGAATTCCGGCATCTCGTTGTCGAACCTCGAAGTGTCTGCCAAATTGCCCGACGTCGCGGGTCCGCGGCGCTGGATGGTGAATATCTATCCTATCCGGGACGAGTCTGGACAAATCCAGTTGGTTGCGGCTACCTTTTCCGAAGTGACAAAGGGCCGGTGCGTGGAGTTGAAACTCACTCGCCTCAAAGATAAATTCTACTCGGAGGTGCAGCGCGACCCGAATCTTCTCGAAGAAGAATTCACTACCCTATCGGCGCGAACTTTCGAAATTGTCAATCGGTCCGTGACGCTCCTTCGCAACTCATTATCACTCCGATTCTATACTTCCGAGATGCAATTGGAGGCGGCGCTGGTGCGGCATGCCTTGTTTATGCATACAACTCGTCCGCAGGATTGGGCACCGCTGCCTGAGCCGCATGACGTGTCCGTCATAACCACGACCGCCGCGTTGGAATCGTGCGAAGAGCCTAAGCTAACGGGCGGGAATCCAAGTCCCCGCGAACGGCAAATCTTGCGTCACCTGGCCGAAGGTAAATCCAATAAAGAAATTGGCTCGATTCTGGACATCAGCACCAGGACCGTCGAGTGTTACCGGGCGCGCATCATGCTCAAGCTCGATCTACACTCGACCGCGGCGCTGGTTCGCTACGCCATTCGAAACAACATCATCGAAGCTTGATGACCTGACTCTATTTTGAAAACTGCCGAACGCTGAAAGAGATTGGCAGCCCGATGATGAGCATGTGGAGCAACAGCCCTCGAATCAGTCCCGCAAGCTGGAACGGGCCTCGCGCGTGCAACGCCGAAAGCGGCAATACAATTAAATTCATAACAAGGAAAACCGCGATCCCGTAAAACAAGCCGCAGACCAGCGCGTGCTCGGTCAGGAACGTCAGCTTTCGGCTCGCCGCGTAGTAAACAGCCGCCGCCGACAGGGCGATGAAGAAATGCAGCGCAATCCCCAGCACGTACGTTCCTAAGCCTCCGCGCATCGCCGCCGGTCCCAGCAAGCCGCCGGCGATGGCGCGCGGCACTCCTGCCCCATACGTGACGAACGCGGAGCCTAGATCCAGGCTTCCAGCCATCAATCCGCCTATGAAAATCGCCAGCACTGGGTTTGGCTTTTGCGTGGTCAACACTGCGGAAGCGGCACTCATATTTTCCTCCGGTTATTCCTGGAAAAGAAATCGCTTCGCGGCGATTGCAATCGGCAGTCCAACGAAAACCATGTGAATCACGACTTGGACGGCAATGATCTGGAGGGAGGCCGGCCTCTTCGGCCTTGCCGAAAGGGGCACCACGAGCAGATTCATCACCAGAAAAACGATGACTCCGTAGAGCGGCCCGGAAATCCAGAAAGTCTCTGCGAGAAACGGCATCTGCCGGCACGCCTCGACAAACACTGCCGCGACGATAAACGAAATCGCGAAATGCAAAATCAAGCCAAGTGCTCCGCTCAACCATCCCCTCTCGAACGCTCGTGCGCCGAGCAGACCGCTGGCGACACCTTGCCAAACACGCACGGGTGCAATCCCTTTCAACACGAACTGGGCGCTTGCCGCAGCGCCGTCCAAAATGCCACAGGCCATACCTCCCCACATAATGGCCATTTGCGCACCCATCATTCGCCCATTATCCATTCGGCAGGGAAGTCGAGTCGCTCAAATTCGGACTCTGTCAAACAGATTCGTCTCAATCTCTTCACCGGCTCTTCACCAGCCGCGCCGCCCCAGGCGTTCTGTGACGCGCGTCACATCGGCTAGTGACCTCCCGCATGTCCGCGACGCTTCCTTGCCGCTAAATTGCCTACAGGCTTTTATGATCCTAAAGGACTTCACGGTAATGACAGACTCTCTGCCTCTCCCAAAGGTGATTCTGGACGGAAACGAGGCCGTTGCCTCCGTTGCTTATCGCCTCAACGAAGTGATTGCCATCTATCCCATCACGCCGGCCTCGCCCATGGGCGAATGGGCCGATCAGTGGTCCCATGAGGAGCGCAAGAACATCTGGGGAATGGTGCCGCGCATCGTCGAGTTACAGAGCGAAGCGGGTGCCGCCGGTGCGTTGCACGGGGCAATCCAGGCCGGAGCTTTGGGGACGACCTTCACTGCCTCCCAGGGACTTCTCTTAATGATTCCCAATATGTACAAAATCGCTGGCGAGCTGACGCCAGCCGTGATCCACGTGGCCTCGCGCGCACTCGCCACCCACGCGCTCTCCATCTTCGGGGACCACAGCGACGTGATGGCAGCGCGCTCCACGGGCTTCGCGATGCTGGCATCCAACTCCGTGCAGGAAGCCCAGGATATGGCGTTGATCGCGCAAGCGGCCACTTTGGAATCGCGTATTCCGTTCCTCCACTTCTTCGATGGTTTTCGTACTTCGCACGAAATCGCAAAGATCGATCCGCTCTCCGACGACGACCTGCGTGTCATGATCGATGAAATTCGTCTCCGCGAACATCGCGAGCGTGCACTGGCGCCCGACCACCCCGTCCTGCGCGGCACCGCGCAAAACCCCGACGTGTTCTTTCAAGCGCGCGAAGCCGCCAATCCCTTTTATTTCGCGTGCCCGATCATTGTGCAGCAGGCCATGGACCGATTTGCGCAGCGGACGGGCCGCTCTTATCGTCTTTTCGAATACACGGGTGCCCCGGACGCTGAGCGCGTCATTATCCTGATGGGTTCCGCCGCGAGCGCGGTGGAAGAAGCCATCGACTTATTGCTCGCCCAGAATGAAAAGGTGGGACTCTTTAAGGTGCGCTTGTTCCGACCCTTCGACGTGGAGGCTTTTCTTGCCGCCTTGCCCGTCACGACGCGCTCCATTGCAGTCCTCGACCGCACGAAAGAGCCTGGAGCCGTCGGCGAACCACTTTACTCCGACGTAGTCACCGCGATCGGTGAAGCTTTCGATACTGGACAGGCAGCAGATACGAAGTTCCGCGCTCGCCCGCGCATCATCGGTGGCCGCTACGGTCTCTCCTCAAAGGAATTTACTCCGGCAATGGCCAAGGCTGTCTTCGACGAATTGAAGAGCGCCCGTCCTCGCAATCATTTCACCATAGGCATCAAGGACGACGTCACCTTTACCAGCCTCGAGTACGATCCCGCTTTCTCCGCGGAAAATCGCCAGGGCACCCGGGCCATCTTTTACGGCCTCGGCTCGGATGGCACCGTCGGCGCCAACAAGAATTCCATCAAAATCATTGGCGAAGAAACGCCATATTTCGTGCAGGGCTATTTCGTCTACGACTCCAAGAAATCAGGTTCCGTCACCGTTTCTCACCTTCGATTCGGACCTCAACCGATCCGTTCTTCTTACCTCATCACGAAGGCAAACTTTGTTGCTTGCCACCAATTCAACTTTCTGGAGCGCATGGATGTCCTCGAAGCCGCTGAACCCGGCGCCGTTTTTCTCCTCAACTCTCCTTTCGCCGCGGACACGGTCTGGCAGCACATTCCCCGACGCACGCAGGAACGGATTATTGCCAAGCACCTGAAATTCTTCGTGGTTGACGGCTACGCCGTTGCTCGCGAAACAGGCATGGGCTCCCGCATGAACACCATCATGCAAACGTGCTTTTTCGCTATCAGTGGCGTTCTGCCACGTGAAGAGGCTCTTGCCGCCATCAAATCTTCGATCAAAAAATCCTACGGCAAACTTGGCGAAGCCGTCGTGCAAAGGAATTTTGCCGCCGTGGAAGCGACTCTTGCGAATCTTCAGGAAGTAGCCGTTCCCGATCATGCCTCAAATACCTTTACTATCCTTCCGCCCGTTTCCTCTCGAGCGCCCTCTTTCGTTCGCGAGGTTCTTGGCGCCATGATTTCGGGCAACGGCGACAGCCTGCCGGTCAGCGCCCTGCCGCCTGGCGGCACTTTTCCGACGGCTACATCTCGCTGGGACAAACGCAACATCGCCCTGGAAATTCCAGTCTGGGATGAGTCTATTTGCATTCAATGCGGCAAGTGCGTTCTGGTCTGCCCGCACGCTGTCATTCGAGCCAAAGTGTACGATTCCGCGCTGCTTGCCGGGGCCCCAGGTACCTTCAAATCTTCCAAGCCCCGGTGGCGCGAATTCGAAGCGCTAAAGTACACGCTGCAAGTCTCCCCCGAGGATTGCACTGGCTGCCTGCTTTGCGTCGAAGCCTGCCCCGTGAAAAGCAAGGGTGAGGCAAAACACAAAGCCATCAATATGGTGTCCCAGCCTCCGCTTCGGGAAGCGGAAAGCGCAAACTGGGAGTTCTTTTTGTCTTTGCCGGAGATGGATCGTGGCCTTCTTTCCCACGCGCAAGTAAAAGATGCTCAGCTGCTGGAGCCTCTCTTCGAATTTTCCGGCGCCTGCGCAGGCTGCGGAGAAACCCCTTACATCAAGCTGCTCACTCAGCTCTTTGGCGATCGCGCCGTAATTGCCAACGCCACCGGTTGCTCATCGATCTATGGCGGCAATTTGCCAACCACTCCCTATACCAAGAATTTAGCCGGACGCGGCCCCGCCTGGTCCAACTCTCTCTTTGAAGACAACGCGGAATTTGGTCTCGGCCTGCGACTCGCTCTCGATAAACAAGCAGAGTACGGCCAAGCCCTCGTCACTCGCCTCTCCGCACAAATCGGCGCGACCTTGTGTCAGGATATTCTCTCCGCCGATCAATCGACAGAAGCAGGCATCACCGCGCAACGGGAACGAGTGGCAACACTCAAGCAGATTCTAGCCGCCATCTCTTCTTCCGAAGCGCGCGATCTTCTCGCCGTTTGCGATTCGCTCGTAAAAAAGAGCCTGTGGATTGTTGGTGGTGATGGCTGGGCCTACGACATCGGCTTCGGCGGCCTTGAGCATGTCCTAAGCTCCGGCGCCAACGTCAACATTCTGGTACTCGACACGGAAGTCTATTCAAATACCGGCGGACAAATGTCCAAAGCCACTCCGCGCGGCGCTGTCGCAAAGTACGCCGCGGCAGGTAAACGTACTGCCAAGAAGGATCTCGCCCTCGAAGCCATGAGCTATCGCGACGTTTACGTCGCGCGCGTCGCCATGGGCGCTAACGACACCCAAACGCTTAAAGCATTTCAGGAAGCGGAATCCTTCGACGGTCCGTCGCTTATCATCGCCTACAGCCACTGCATCGCGCATGGCTACGATATGGCCAACGGTCTGAAGCAGCAAAAAGCTGCAGTCCTCTCCGGCTATTGGCCGCTCCTTCGCTACGATCCTCGCGTCCAGCAACAGGGTAAGAATCCCTTCCAGCTCGATTCGCGGGCGCCAACTCTTCCTCTCAAGGACTACATCTACGCGGAAGCCCGGTATTCCATGCTTGTCCGCAGCGACCCGGATACGGCTCGCGTGCTATTGCGCTCAGCGGAGGATGACGTCGCCCGGCGCTGGGAAATCTATCAAGCGCGCGCGGCCATGCCCGGACAGGAGCATGCGCTTCCGCAGCGCCCCGTCGATTCTCCGCCTTCTGCCGCTAAGGAACCGGTTCCCGCCGGAGCAAAGTCATGAACCTCACCACCTCCTATTTAGGACTCACCCTCAAGAATCCAATCGTGGCCTCTTCCTCGCCGCTGTGGGACTCCGTTTCCAATATCCGCGCCCTCGAAGATAGCGGTGTCGCCGCTGTGGTGTTGCCATCCATATTCGAAGAACAGTTACAGCTCGAAGGAGAACATCTCGCTCGCGACCTCGATCGAGGAGCGGACAGCTTCGGTGAGGCCCTCAGCTACTTCCCAGTTCTTTCTGACTACAATCTCGGCCCCGACGGCTATCTCGAACTGATTCGCAAAGCGAAAGCCGCCGTCAAGATACCCGTTATCGCCAGCTTGAATGGTTCGTCGCGAAGTGGCTGGATTCAATACGCGCGTGACGCCCAGCAGGCGGGCTGCGACGCGGTCGAGCTAAATCTCTATTCGCTTGTGACCGATCCAATGCGTACATCCGCTGAGGTGGAGAGCGACTACTGCCAGCTTGTTCGCGAATTGAAGAGCTCACTTCGCATCCCGATCGCCGTAAAGCTCTCGCATTTCCTGACCGCTCCCGCGAATATGGCCGGCCAGCTCGATGTAGCCGGCGCGAATGCACTCGTCTTTTTCAATCGTTTCTACCAGCCCGATTTCGATATCGAACAGTTGGAAGTCATTCCTCGCCTCGCGCTTAGCAATTCGCAAGAGCTGCTTCTCCGTCTGCATTGGGTTGCTATCGTTTACGGCCGCGTTCAGTCCGACCTCGCCATCACCGGCGGCGTCCACACCGCGGAAGACGTGATCAAGTCCATGATGGCCGGAGCAAAAGTCGCCATGATGACTTCCGCGCTCCTGCAAAAGGGAATTCGCCATGCTTCTTCCGTGCTAGTCGATATGGTTCGTTGGATGGAAGAACACGAATATGATTCCATCCAGCAGATGCGCGGAAGTATGAGCTATCGTTCTGCCCCCGACCCCGCCGCGTTCGAACGCAGCAATTACATGCGCACGCTCAGTTCGTACGCGCCCACGCAGAGGTGATCGAGCTTTTGAATTGCCCGGCCAGTTGCGCTGCGGCCAAATCGGTCGACGAACGCGGCGTGAGCAGCGCTCACGCCGCGTTGCGGTCAAGCCACATGGTAGAAAACATAGCGGGGACGACGAGACTTGAACTCGCGACCTCTGCCGTGACAGTGGAGCGTGGTTAGGTTTTGCAACAACTAGCAAGACCGCGAGGACTGCCAAACTCCGCGACAGTCGTACAAGACATCACATTCTGTGGGCGGAGTTGAGATGCTATTTCTCAAGAACCGCTGAAATGCTTGTCGCAAGTGCAATGGCTTCACCGTCCGATGACTAAAGGAGAGTTCGAACCGGGCCGAAATGCAAGCTCGGAAAGAAGCCAAAAATCATCGCAAAGCCGATAATACTTGCGGGAGGGAAGAGAGCAAGAATACTAGTATGCTTTTTTCTTTACCAAAGACTTCCGCCACGGGTCGGGGGCGTCAGCACACTTTAAAACTGGAACTGCGCGAACTGAACCAGCTGTTCGATTCATCGGAGCGGGGTTTTCGCAAAGCTGAGTATATGCCCGAGGAAGTCGTCCAACAGCGGAAGGCTTGAGCTTTTTCCTTTCGAGCGCGGCTGCGGTTCGCAAGCATTTCGCGGACGAAGCATTGAACTGGAGGTGGGCATGGCGTCGATTGAGCGTGGTCAGCCAGAGGCGGAGCAGAAGCAGTTAATGGTCCATCGGCAAACAGCGCCCGATTTTTGGGATCCTTCCCTGGAATGGCGCCGCGTTTTCGCGGAGATTTGGGGCACATTCCTGCTGGTGCTGGTCGCAGCCGGTGGAGGCGTCGTTGCGGCGATGAGCAACGGCCGGGTCAACCTAGCCATGAGCGTGGTTGCGCCGGGAATGATGGTGATGGCGATCATTTACTTTATGGGCTCGGTAAGCGGTGCACATTTGAATCCAGCGGTCACGTTAGCGTTTGCGGTGCGGCGCAACTTTCCATGGAAGAGAGTGCCGGGCTACATCGTGGGACAGGTTATCGGAGGCATTTGTGCGGCTGTATTTCTTCGGGCCATGTTCGGAACGGTTGGCGCCCTAGGCGCGACGCTGCCGGGAAGCGGCATGACTTACACAAAAGCACTCGCGATGGAAGTAGTGCTGACGGCCGGACTAGTGAACACGATCCTGGGCACGGCGTCTGGTGCGCGAAACATAGGCACGAACGGCGCCATCGCCGTAGGCGGTTATATTGCTTTAGCAGGACTTTGGTCGGCGCCGGTCTCCGGCGCTTCCATGAACCCGGTGCGTTCGCTGGCCCCGGATCTGCTGCGCGGCGACTTGCGCACGACTTGGATTTACGTTGTCGGGCCAGTCCTGGGCGCTTTGGTCGGAGTAGGCTTTGAATGGATTCTCAAAGGAAAGCCCACATCCGCCGGCATGATCGCCGCACAGGGCACGCTTGGCGTTGATGATCAAGACGGACTTGATCGGTGATCGAAAGTAACGTTCCCCACAGATCCGCACGAGGGCCATTTCATATATTTTTCATTATTGCATTATGTGGGAAGAAAAAGTCTAAAGGCGGCGCGACGAAGAAGAACCATGGCCAACATGAATACCCTTGCGGCAGGCTCAAGAGCTGGAGGCATTCCCCGGACTGGGGTTGTGCCATCCGCCGTGTGCAGCGATGATTGCGTCAGCGTCTTTCGGACCCCAGCTGTGGCGCTTATAGGGGCGAACTCGATGGTGATTTTTGAGGACAGGCTCGACCACCGCCCAGGCAGCCTCGACGGCGTCTTCCCTCGTGAAGAGAGCGCCGTCGCCGACCATGGCGTCTCCCAAAAGCCGCTCGTAGGGCGGTTCTTCTCCCGGCTCTTCTTCGGATAAGTAGAGCTCTCGCTGGTCGCCGACGAACTCTTTTCCCGGGAGCTTGACACGAGCAGCGATGGCGACAGCCGAGTTGGGGGAGATCCGGAAACGCAAATAATTCGCCAGACCCGTTTTCGGTGTTGAGTCAGCAAAGAGTCTCTGTGGAGGCGATTTCAGTTCGACCAGAACCTCGGCGGCAGTTTCAGGCAGGAATTTGCCGGCGCGTATGTACCACGGCACTCCTTCCCAGCGCCACGAGTCGATGAAGAGGCGCAGGGCGCAAAAAGTCTCGACGTCGGAGTTCTTCGCCACGTGAGGCTCCTTACGGTAGCCGGCATACTGGCCGCGCACCAAATCGTTGGACTGCAGGGGGCGCATGGCTTGAAAGACTTTGGCTTTTTCGTCGTGCACGGCTCCAAAGTCTCTGCCTGACGGCGGCTCCATAGCAAGCAGCGCGACGATCTGGAAGAGGTGGTTCTCGATCACGTCCCGCAAGCAGCCCGCCGTTTCGTAAAATGCGCCGCGGCCTTTCACGCCAAAATCCTCGGACATGGTTATCTGCACGCTGGCCACATAGTTGCGATTCCAGATCGGTTCGAGAAAGGAATTGGCGAAGCGAAAATAGAGGATATTCATGATCGCTTCCTTGCCGAGGAAGTGGTCGATGCGAAAGATCGAATCTTCCGGGAACACGGCGCGGGCGACGCGGTTGAGTTCCCGGGCGGAGGCCAGATCGCGTCCAAACGGTTTTTCGACAATGACGCGCGCGTGCTCAGCCAATTTAGCGGCGCCGAGGCCTTTGATCACGGTTTCGAAAAGCGAGGGCGGAATGGCCAGATAGTATGCAGGGCGGCGAGCGCTACCCAGCGCTTTTTTCAACGCACTGAAGGTGGCGGGGTCTTTATAATCCCCACTTACGTAGCTGAACAGAGACAAAAGATGCTTCAGGGCAGGCTTGTTATCGACTCCGCCGGATCGCTTGATACTATCGGTGATGCGCTTGCGGAGACGCTCCAGACTCCACTTCTCGAAAGCAACGCCGATAACCGGGACCTTGAGAGCACCCTTTTTTGCCATCGCGTAGAGAGCCGGGAAGGTCATCTTGTGGGCAAGATCGCCAGTCACACCGAAGAGCACCAACGCGTCGGAACGGGAAGTTGTCATCAGGTAGCCACTTTCTTCAAGTATTCGTCGAGCTCGAGCCGGAGTTCAAAAATTACTTCGCGAGATGCTTGCTGGTGGATTTCAATTCTCGCCAGACGTCATCCTTCTAAGGCCCAAAACAACCAAATGCCAACTTAAAGTGTGACGGCGTGCTGCCCGGAAGACTGTTTCGTTTCGCACAGCATGGATGCAAAAGCCGTGTTTTCCCCGGCAAACCGGCACGGAGAATGGTCTGCAATTCTGCACTACGCAGTTCGCTTTGGCTCAAGGCGAGAACTTCGAGACTCCAGGCGCTCACGCCTGTTGTCCACCAAATGTCATCAGGTGTCCGGTCCTCGTCCCAATAAAAATTGGCGGGCAGTCATAGCAGGACTGCCCGCCAACCAAGGAACCGACCCATTGTTGTCAGCCTCGATCAAACTTAGCGAGGTGCGATGGCGACGTAAAATCCCGTACCGTCCCGCACAACACGAAGCAAAATCGCCTGACCATTGGCAGCCTTCATTGCCTGATCGAATTCGCTCACGCTGGTTACAGCTTGATGATTCACTTCCTCAATGACGTCCCCTTCGCGAATTCCCGAGGCCGCTGCTGCGCCGCTTGGATCCACTTGGGAGATGACCACGCCCTGAGTTTCCTGGCCTAGATGGAGTTGCTGTCTAACCGCCGGGGTGAGAGGCTCCACCTGGAGGCCTTGTAGTGATCCCTTGTCGGAATCGCCTTCTGCAGTCTTTTCGTGGTCTGCAGGCAGCTCCCCGAGTTTCACATTCAAGTCGAGGGTGCTGTTTCCACGACGAACTACGAAAGGCACCATCGTGCCCGGATCGGTTTCGGACACCTGCAGCCGCAGCGCTGCGGAATCGGCAACCGATTGCCCGTTCATTTTCATGACTACGTCTCCTGCTTTAAGACCAGCCTGAGCCGCGGGTCCCTTGGGAGTGACATCGCCGATGAGGACGCCTTCGGCGTTGCTCATTCCGAGAGCCTTCGCCATGGTGGGGGTCACGTCTTGAATCGTAGCGCCGAGAAAGCCACGGATCACGTGGCCGTGGTCCACAATCTGATCCATCACACGCTTGGCCAGATTGACGGGAATGGCAAAGCCTACGCCTTGATTCCCACCGTCGTGAGAAAGGATCGCGGTGTTAATTCCTATCAGCTCGCCTCTTCCGTCGATGAGCGCACCGCCGGAGTTGCCCGGATTGATGGCCGCGTCTGTCTGAATGAAATCTTCGTAATCTTCGATACCGAGATTGGCCCGGCCCGTTGCGCTGACGATTCCCATGGTGACGGTCTGGCCCACTCCAAATGGGTCACCAATTGCGAAGGCAAGATCGCCGACCTGAACCTTAGATGAGTCGGCGAGCGGCATCGCTGCCAGATGATCCGCGTCGATCTTCAGCACGGCGATGTCCGTTTTGGGGTCCCGTCCAACGACCTTCGCTGTGAATTCGCGCTTATCTCGAAGCGAAACCTTAATGTCCGTCGCTCCGTCAACGACGTGATTGTTCGTGAGGATGTAGCCATTTGTGCCGACGATTACGCCGGAGCCGAAGCCTTGCTCTTTTTGCTCTTGCGGCTCTCGCGATTTAGGCTGCTTGTCGCCGAAAAACTGACGGAAAAAGGGGTCTTCAAGCATGGGGTTCGACTCTTCATCGGAATGGCGAACCATTCGTGAGGAAACAACACCTACGACTTCAGGTAGTGCTTCCTTGATAAGCGGAGAATAACTGCCTGCCAGAGGCGCGGCCATCGCAGCATTCTTCGGAACTGGGGCGAATATGGGTGCCTCCAGCTTTGCGCCGGTGCGCGCGGTCTTGGCGATGACTACTCCCCCAATAAAGGTCGCGGCCAGCAGTGCTGCGGCCGTACTCCAAATTCGCAACTTTTTGCCTATATTCATGAATGCTTCTCTCCTTCTATTTGAAAAGTCTTCCCACGGTGCCAATTCGCTGGTCATCGGTGTCCTTGCGGCCTGGCGTTTGTGCACGATAGCCTTGGTCTCTTTTCCGGATGCGCCTGTCTTTCGGAAGTGGGCAGGCTGCCTCCAACGACCTCAGAGCATGCAGTGAAATCCTAGCGAGTGAGGCTGAAGGGAACATGAAATGAATCTAATTTCTTCTTAATGATCGCGTAAAACTCACAAGCCCTTTGAGATCTATGAGTTGGAGGGCTGTGAGTTGGAGTCCGAGGTACGCAAAGGGAGGTAGACCGTGAAGCGCGTTCCTTGCCCAGGCTGGCTCTCTACTGTGATGTGCCCGCGATGCTTTTCCACGATCCAGCGTGCAAGGGCCAGGCCAAGTCCAACACCCGGGATGCGCTTCGAGCGAGAAGGTTCTGCACGATAGAACCGATCAAAAACTTGCGGCAGTGCCTCAGAAGAAATGCCCATGCCACTATCTTCGACACGCAAAACAGCCTGGCCATTCTCAGATGCCACGCTGAGCTTAATTTGTCCTCCGTTCGGGGTGAACTTGATGGAGTTGTCCAATAAGTTCAAGACTACGCGCTCCAGCCAACTCGCATCCCCGCAAACCTGAATATGAGGTACTGCAACTGTTCTGAGTTCAATATCCTTTGAAGCCGCTACCGGTTCCAATTGTTCCGCCAGAGAAGTTGCAAGCACAGAAAGATCGACCGACTGCTCTGCCCAGCGAATCTCACCCGCTTCCGCATTTGCCAAAACCAGGAGGTCATTGATCATGCGAGTCAATTTGTCGAATTCTTCCAATTGGCTGGAGAGCAGTCGTCGGTATTCTTCAACAGAATGGGCTTCCAGAAGGGCAACTTCGGTTTCTCCACGCAAAACGGTGAGCGGCGTCCGAAGCTCATGCGAGATACTGGCCGTGAATTGCTTCATCTGACCGACCGAATTTTCAAGCCGGCCCAGAGTTTCATTGAAAGACTTGGCCAATTCATCTACTTCATCCTCTGCGCCGCGCACAGGCAGGCGCTGTTGTAATTGTTCGATGTCGATCTTTTGCGCTGCAACCGCCAATTCCTTCATGGGACGCAAGGCTCTTCGCGCCATTTGCCAGCCCATGAACGCCGCAACAAGCACGCCAACGGGCGCCAGGAATAAAACAGCGCGCAGAAACCCTTTGCGCGCATCATCCGCGGGCGAGAGAGGAATGCCAACGCGCACTAAGAAGGCGGTGGGGCTACTTCCTGCGATCACTAGATTGTGAAAGCGCAGACGTTCGCGGTCGAGTTGAAGATCGGTATCTTCCGCTGAGTTGGCGAGAGTGCGCGCCTGGTCCGGCGTCAAATGCACTCCCAGCAGTTCCAGCTCCTGAGACTGGACCACTAACTCGCCCTCGGGGAGACGAAAGACCTGGTAGTAGCGAGTCGCCGAGTGAATGAGATAGGCCTCTTCCCGATTGGAGGGGTCCACCACGAGTTGCAGACTGCCGTCCTGGACTCGCATGTAATTCCTGAGAAACGCAACGCGTTCGCGCAATTCTTCGGTCAGGCTTCGATCCACAACAAGGTTCAGCGCGTGATAGAAGAGCACACCGAAAGCACAGAGCATCGCGGCGAGCATAATGGAATAAAAGAGCGTAAGCCGGGCGCGAAGACTAAGGGCTTTCATGACGGCTCATCGGTGAGAACATAGCCGACGCCTCGAATGGTGTGGATCAGAGGGGGCGAAAAGCCCCGATCGATCTTATTTCTGAGCGAATTGATGTGCACATCGACGACGTTGCTCACAGAATCGAAGTGAATGTCCCACACGTGCTCGATGATCATCGTGCGCGTGACGGTCCGGCGCGCATTTCGAAGCAAAAACTCGAGCAGTGAGAATTCCTTCAACTTCAGATCGAGCTTGCGACCTGCGCGTGTGACCGTGCGGGTCGCGGTGTTCATTTCCAGGTCCGCCAACTTGAGAGTTGTACTTTCCTGCGCGCCTCGGCGCAAGAGTACCCTGATTCGAGCCGAAAGCTCGGCGAACGCGAAGGGTTTGACGAGGTAATCGCTGGCGCCGCTGTCGAGGCCTGTTACCTTGTCTTCCACCGCGCCTTTAGCCGTCAGAATCAGAACGGGCAAGCTCAAATTCCGAGCACGAATTCTCTTTAGTACCTCGAGTCCTGGCAATTTCGGAAGCATGAGATCGAGGACTACGGCGTCGTAGTCAAAGTTTTCCGCTTGATAGGCGCCCTCTTCACCGTCGAACACGGCATCCACGGCGTAGCCTTCCTGCTGCAGGCCCTTTCGAATGAAATCCGCTACTTTTTCTTCGTCTTCGATAATGAGTATGCGCATCAGCGTGAGGAGGCATTCTTCCAACTGAAGATCGCGAGTCCGCCCAGAATCAGAATACACCCTGTCCAAATCAAAAGTGGCAGAATGCCATTTGCGGGGCAAGAAAGTTTAGACTCGAAGGTCCTCTCGGCGGTGTAGAGATAATTTCTAGGGTAGAAGGAGCAAACAGGATGGCGCGATTTAACTGTACGAAAGCCTTGGCAATAAAACAAAGTTGCCTGCTGGTTGTCTCTTGTTCGACCGATGCTTCTGTGCAGGCTCACGTGGTAGTTCAAAGCGTAAAGCAGTTGGAACTGCGCGAGGCCGCAGACGAGGCATAGCGCACGAGGATGTGGAAATTGTTAGAGGAAGCGGGGCGCCAAACTTCAGCGGGAGTTTGTGGTGGCCGAAACTGCGCTGCCCATTTCCGGGATAAGCGCCACAGTAAGGACTCCGAGCACAAGCAAGGCCAGGATAGAAATGACTACTAGATTCCAGCGCCTAAAACTTGCCTCGGCGCCCGGTTTGGTTGCCACGAAGTGCCATGGCGAGGGTTCCGAATTCTTGCTTCGCACGTTAATCTCCTTCTCTGATTTCTTGAATTGTGAATCCGTTGCAGCGCTCCTCCCTGCGGCTCTCTAAACCGCAAAGTTCGGTTGAACTTGCTGACAGGTCGCCCGCCCGGGCGCTCAGTTCTCCAACTTACTTTGATCCTTGAAACCGGCGATCTCTCGCCGCTCCGTGGCTGCCAAATGACTGCGATCGCACTGGTCCGATCCGTCGAGGCATTCCTGAAGATTACGGTCGCTGGTGGCCTGCGCAACGTCCTGTTTTTCCTGGCTGCTTAACAGAGTGTGATCGCACTCGCCCAACCCTTCCAAACAAGTCTCCAGATTGCGGTCGTGGTTGGCGTCCGCCATCTGCTGTTTTTGCTCGGCGGTAAGCTGCGTTGGGTCGCACTCACCCATCCCGTCGAGGCAAGCTTGCAGATTTCGGACCCGGGCTGACAGGGCAACGTCTTGACGCTCGTGGTCGTTGAGCCGGGCCAAGTTGCACTCACCGGTGCCATCCAGACAATTTTGTAGGTTTTGATCTCGTTCTTCGCGTGCAACGTCGATTTGCTGTTGGGTATTCAACTGCTTTTTGTCGCAGTCAGGGAATCCATTAAAACAATTCAAGAAATTACGATCCTGGGTAACACGTCGCACGACTTGCAGTTCCTGGATGTTCAATGCTGATCGATCGCAAATCGAAAATTCGTCCAGACAGTCCGCAAGCTGTTGCGAATGTGGACTCTGCCGGCTCTGCGCTTGCGTCTGCAGGGGGGCGGCACCGGACACCAGAAGTGCGACGATGATCCAATATGTTGATTTCATGAAATAACCTCCAAGGGAGCCGCCAAGCTGCGCGGCTTTCACGCAAGACGAGTCACCCGGGGGATAGTTGTTTTTCAGCAGCGCATGTCGGTTTCCCAGGCAGCAGCGCCTGCTTCCATACACAAATAGACGTGCGGCGAGCAGCAACGGTTGGCTCGGAGCGCTCATTATATATCGTAATACGATACAAACACAAAGCAACTCTTGAAAGATATATCGCATCACGATATATCGAGGCTGCTTACGCGCCTCCCGGCTGGGATGGCCGACCACGGCCATGGGAGGTGAGCCGAAGCGGGGCCAGTGAACGCTTGTGCTCTCTGGCCCCGCGACTGAATACCCAGATCAGTGATTCGTACCCAAGCCAGAATCCATCCCAGGAAGGAGATTCTCCAAATGCGAGCGAAATGTTTCGTTTTCGCGGCTTTGTTCTCGGCCATTAGTTATTTATGTGCGGTCCCCGCCTTCGCGCAGTCGTCACAAGAGACGGGTAAATTGAAAATCCATGTTGATCCTAAGCAGGCCTACGTCTTTGTGGACGGCAAGGCCATCCGAGATGGAAGTCAAACGATTGAATTAGCTGCCGGCGACCACAAGGTGGGCGTTTACAACTACGGTTACTTGTCCAAGACGCAAGACGTCCACGTCGGTGCTGGCGAAACGACCGATCTGCGCGTCAACCTGCAATCCTCGGGAGACGTGGTTGCGGGACCATTCGCCGACATTGAATTCAAGGGTGATCCTCGTGCTGCGGTTTTGTTGAACGGCCAGACTCCGGCCTATTTCGTCGGCCATGTCGACGAATTCGATTGGAATTGGATTTGGCACCAGCGGCTGCTTGTGAAGCCCGGAACTTACCAGGTCACCGTGACTCACGAGGGAAACACCATATGGTCGGGGCCGGTGACTGCCAAGGCTGGCCAGCAGGTGACGGTCTATCTCGATCATAACGGGGAGATGAAAACGAAAGAATGGAAGGCGGGCTTGAACATGCCGCCGCAGCCTCGCTTCCACGCGGGAATCGCAAGCGCGACCGTGCCGGTTGCTCCAGTGTCCGCCCAGTTGAACGCACAGGCCACTAGTTTGAGCTGCGGGCAAGCGACGGACATCGCGTGGAAATCCACCGATGCCGCGGACGCTTCCATAGCCGGGATCGGCCAAGTGCCCGGCCACGGGGACCGAAGTGTGACACCGACGCATGACACGACGTATGTGTTGACCGCGAAAGGGCCAGGAGGCGAAGCGACCCAGAGTGTAACGGTGCATGTTGACGCGATGCCGACGGCCACGGTTGCCGTCAGCCAGCCAGAAATCCGCTACCACAAGATTGGCGACAAAGTAGTGGAGCAGGATACCGCCACGGTGAACTGGTCGGCTTCCAACGCGAATTCGGCCAGGATCGAACCTTTCGACAGCAACGCAATCACCGGGAGCCGTACCGTGATCGCCGATCCCAAGCAAACGAGTATGGGGCCGATTAACGAAGACCGGACCTTTACCTTCACGGCCACAAATGCCTGCGGCGGCCAGACCACCAAGACGGCCACCCTGCATGTCGTCGGCTCCATTGACCCACCGCCATCAGCAACCTTACTCAGCGTTTTCTACCCCACGGCCTACCCTACGAAGCACCATCCGAAGGTTGGTCTTCTGACCGAAGAGAAAATGACTCTCGACAATATAGCGACACAATTCAAGAATTTTGGATTGTATGAACACGACGCCAGACTCGTCGTAGTCGGATATGCCGATGTGCGCGGTTCGCGCAAATACAACACCGCCCTCAGCGAACGCCGCGCCGCCCTTATTCGGGACTATCTGGTCTCCAAGGGAATTCCGGCCGACGAAATCAATATCCGCGCCGAAGGAAAAGATAAGGAACTTGACCAGAAGATGGCCGAAACGCTCCTGGCCAAAGGCGATCAAAAGCCGGCCAAGTGGATGGTCAAAGACAAGAGAATAACTTGGCTGGCATTTAATCGGCGCGCGGACCTGGTCCTGGAACCCACAGGTCAGCAATCGGCAAAGATCTATCCGGCTGACGCACCTGATGCGCGGATCGCCTGGCAGCGCCGTGAACCGTCGCTGAAGCGAGTCGAGATGCTGTCAAAGGCGCCCGCCGCCGGCACCCAGCAGGCTAGTGCCGCCACGTCCGGCAACTGAAGAGGTTGTTCGAACTCTCCACTCAGGCAGCCCGGCGTTCGCCGGGACCGTCGCTCTGACCATCAAAAGTTAGAGCGCCGAAGGAACGCGGGCTGCCCGAGGCAGAGAAGTGAACTTCATTCGCTAAGGATCCCGGAGACTAAGGAGGATTAGATAATGCGACTGTCTTTGAAAGCTATGTCCATTGCCGCAGGGCTGCTGTGGGGCGGTGCCATACTGTGCGTCAGTTTAATCAATTTGATGGACGCCAGCTACGGCGTTAACTTCATTCAACTCACCAGTTCTGTCTATCCCTGGTTTCACGCTTCACGAACTATGAGCAATGTGGCCATCGGCACCGTTGACGGGTTCCTTGATGGTGCCATTGCTGGAATGATTTTTGCCTGGCTGTATAACCTTGTTATGAGTATTCCGGCGACGCACGCAGGACATGCCACCGCCAGTCCGTCTCACAACTGATGGACGTTGCACAAATTGTCGTTAGGGATTTGCGGTGAGTGTTCGTCTGGGCGCAACGATCCAATAATCAGCGAGTCCTTGGAACTCAACCGTTACCCAGCCGTTTCTAAGCAGGAGCGATGAAGGGGAACTTCGCGAGTGGTTTGTAATTTAATTCCATGGTGCCCCGCCGGTTTCAGGGGAAAAGGAGACAGCGATGCATGAACAAAACGTAGTTAGACACCAAACGACGGAGCCACCAATCGTGATCAGGACTACAGGCCTGAGTGTCGAGGCGAGAGAAATGCTCGATGCCATTGCCAGGCGAGCCTACAACATTTTTGAAGCGAAAGGCAGAATCAAAGGGCGCGACCTCGATAACTGGTTGCAAGCAGAGTCGGAGCTGTTCGAGCGGACACCCCTTGATATTGGAGAATCGCAAGACAGCGTGACGGTGCTGGCTGAAGTCCACGACTTCACTCCTAAAGAGTTGGAGATCGATCTGGAGCCGAAACGGGTGACCATAATTAGCAGGGGCCGCACCCAGGTGGAACAAGCAGCAGGTACGAGCACTCGCGCGCAAAACCGCACGGTTCGCTTGCTCCGGAGCGTGCAACTGCCAGTTGAGATCGATTCATCTCACGCAACAGCGCGATTCAAAGGTGGAGTGATCGAACTCAAACTGAAAAAAGCTATGCCAGGGAAGACGGGTGCAGTGACTACAGTTTCGAATCGCAACCTCGCCTAATGGAAGTGAGAAAGGCAACTTATCCCCGCCCGCCGATGGACTGTGACAGCCAGCGGCGGGCGGACCTTTAAGTAACCATGCATTTGGATGTACGGTGAGCGGCTTCGTTTACTGAGAAGCGGTTTGCCTCGAAGGGGCTTCCAAGAAGCTTCGAAGAGTAGTATTAAATGTGAAGTCATCTAGACGCACTTCTTAGTGGGATCTGATAGCAGGCGGGAGATTGATCCGCATGAGCGCGACGGAATCCATGCCGGAGACACAAAATCTGCTTTCACATGAGAATTCCCAAGCAATTGCTCAAGATGGCAGCTTTTTCTGCGTGATTCCCGATGGCGGTGTTCGTGCCGAGCGCAACACGACTCCTTGGTGGTTATGGTGGAACATTCTCAGCCTCGATGCACCCACGGTCGCAGTCGTTTGGGCGTTGCTTCTTGCGCGCGCAAGTCACATGCGACTGGCGGCGGTAGATGTAATCATCCTGAGTCTGGTCGTATGGTGCATCTATGTAAGCGATCGCTTGTTTGACGGCTGTAGACCCACGAATCAGAAGGCATTGCACGAGCGACATCTGTTTTGCGCGGAGCACCGGCCGGTGCTCACCCGGCTTGTGGTGCTCGCGGCGGTAGCAGTGCTCTGGGTGACAGCCGACTTTTTGAGTCCTGTGGAAGTGCGCGCAGGAATGAAGCTCGCCGCAATAGTTGGAGCGTACATGACTAGCATCCACGCTGGTCGTGGATCGATGGCACGGTTTGTGCCGAAAGAAGTGATCGTCGGCATTCTTTTTGCGGCAGGCACCACGCTGCCCGTGTGGTCACGCCTCTCAGAATTCTCGTGGGATGTGTGCGTAACGTTTGGGTTGTTCGCGGTTCTGTGTTCCTTAAATTGCCTTGCCATTGAGTGCTGGGAGAACCAACTTTGTAATCCCGATTGGTTCCATAAGCGGAGTCCGGTCATCAAATGGGCTACAACACACATCGACCTGATCGCGGCAGCTCTGACGGCTTCTGGGCTCCTACTAATTCTCCTCCCGCGCCGCAACGAAACTTCTGGCTCTGGGCTAGCGGCTATTTCTTTGGCCGCGCCTCTAATGCTTCTCCTGAACCGTTACCGAAATCGACTTTCGGGTCGGGCCCTTCGAGTTCTGGCCGACGCGGCTCTGGTAATGACTGGCCTTCTCGCGCTGCTGGCCTGATGTCGGGAACTGTGAAACAGTTTCGGTGCGCCCCCATGAATTGTGACCGGATCGCAGCTTACTACGAGATTCTTGAGCACTTCTCGTTTGGCAGGCGCCTGGAGCACCGAAGATTCGCATTCTTGGGCGAGATGAGAACGTCTCAAAAAGCCGTCGTGTGCGGCGGTGGAGACGGCCGCTTTCTAGCTCGACTGCTTCAAGTCAACACGCGGGTAGAGGTGGATTTCGTTGATCTCAGCTCCAAGATGGTCAAACTTGCGGAGAGACGGGTCGGAAGCATGGGTCGAACTTTTCGAAAACGTGTGAGATTCCACACCGGCGATGTACGGAGACTTGTTTTGCCTGCGCATAGCTTCGACTTGATCGTTACACACTACTTTCTTGATTGCTTTTCCGATGAACAACTCGAAGAGGTCGTGAGCCGCCTCACGACTTGGGGGACACCGCAAGCGAAATGGATCATTTCTGACTTCCGGGAAGCAAAAGGGCCAATCGGTCGCCTATGGACGCGGGGCGTGATAAGCGCGCTTTATTCGGCTTTCCGGTTCACCACAGGACTGCGCGTTACGCGGCTACCCGAATACAAGGCAGCGCTCGCAAGGGCGGGATACATCCTGCGATTGGAGGAGGAAGCTTTGGCTGGCCTCCTTCATTCCTCGCTGTGGGAGATGGGAAATTATCGAGCGTGAGCAGCAAAGATTCCATCACTGGGCCTCAACAGCGTGTCTGAGCCTGAACTGACGCGCGCGAAAGCTAAAGTGTGAAGAGTCCTCTGAATTGAAAGTCTGTCAGCGCGTTGACAGGATGTTCTTCCGGCAAATGGAACGCTTGCGAGTTTGCCTGAGTGCTTCCAATTTCCAGTAGGCTGACAGTGTCCAAGGGATTCGACAAACGACTCTCACCATCCCAAGGCTGTGTCCCATCGCTTGCCACTCGTATCCTCCATGCTACCAACATCTTCCATGAACATTTGGCGCCTTTCGCGAAACGGCACAAGTCGTGCTTTTTACCCAGTCGGAAGTTGAACTCGTAGCTCAGTCAAAAGGTGATTCATCATGAACCCAATCACGCAGGAAAATGCCAGGCTTGGTTTTATCGGGGTCGGCTACATGGGCCATCCGATCGCGCGGAGGTTGCTTGAAGCCGGCTACAGGCTGAGAGCGTATGACCGAGACCCGAAGAAGGCGGACGAACTCATTCAATACGGCGGAACCGTGGCACAGAGCGTTTGGGAACTTTCCTCAAGTTGCAACGTCGTGTTGTCGTGCCTGCCAAGCGATCAAGCGGTGTTGGACATTTATAGAGGACCTGGCGGGGTTTTCGCCAACGCTCACAGCGGCACGGTGGTCATTGACCTGAGCACGGTATATCCCGAGACCGCACAAGAACTCTCAAGACTAGGTGCCGAGCATGGAGTCGAGGTTCTCGACGTGACAATGTCGGGCAGTACGCCTGTGGCCGAAAAGGGATTGCTAACCCTGTTCGGGGGCGGAAATAAGGAACGCTTCGATAGTGCCGAGTCCATCTTTCGCGTTATCGCCCAAAAATATTTCTACCTCGGGCCGAGCGGCTCCGGAGCGACGATGAAACTTGTGGTAAACGCCTTACTGGGAATCGGAGTGCAGGCGATTGCCGAAGCCGTCGCACTCGGTGAGAAGGCTGGCCTCGATCGCAATCGTTTGCTGGATGTGTTATCCCAGACTGCCGTGGTCGCTCCAGCATACCTGGGTAAACTTCAAAGAGCGAGGAACCGCGATTACAGCCCGCAATTTCCGATCCGGCTCATGAACAAGGATTTCGGATTGATTTTCAACCTTGCGGCTGCCGTTGGCGCACGAATGCCCGCCGCGGGAGCAGCATTTGAAATCAATGCCAGGCAGTCCGACGAAGGAGAGGAGCAAGATTTTTCGGCGGTGATTCTGCAAATGGAAAAGCAGGATCATCTGGGTTCGCAGGTCAATAACCTGACTCGGGTCGGCGTTGATCTGGCGAAAAAGGCAGGCGTACCTGGATGAACTGTATTGCTTGTGCATGCGTCCGTGGTAGGCGTGATGACGCTTCCACTGTGGGTTAACGAAATTGAACAGCCGTTTAGTCACAAGGCTGAGCGATAACGGTCATTGTTAAAACTTTTCGGACATCGGAGAACAGAGCTATGAACAAGATAAAACTTCTGGGTTGTGCGTTGTTAGTGGCGGGAATCGCGGGCCTGACGGCGTATTCGCAGGAGAAGGAAAGCGAATATGTCGCGCCGTCAGAAGCCATTCCAAGGGGCAAGGCGCCCAAGATGCAGGTTCGACTGCTGAACCCTGGGGAGACCACGAAACAGTACGAGGTGATTTTCTACGAAGGAGACGAGGCTTTTTCGGGGCTTGCGGAGTTCGCGGAAAAATATCACGTGACGAGCGCACACTTCACGGCGATTGGAGCGTTGAATGGAGCCGTATTAGGCTGGTTCAATCCGGCGCGCAAAATGTACAAGAGGATCCCCATCAACGGTCAACAGGAAGCTATCGGAATGAGTGGCGATATCGCCCTCTATAAAGGAAAGCCCATTGTCCATAAGCATATGGTGGTGGGGAGTTCAGACGGAACAGCGCACGGCGGTCACGTTCTCGAGGCGCATGTTTCGCCGACGCTGGAAGTAATGGTTACAGTCGATCCAATAACGATGCAAAAGCGCTTCGATCCGGAAACAGATCTGACGCTGATTGATCCAACTGCGAAATAGCAGCACGGTTTGCGGGCAATTGCAAAGCAACCATCTATGGAGGAGGTTAAGAGCGACTATGGCTGAAATATATGTGATCGCAAGGTCGGTAGCACGCAAAGGAAGGGAAAACCAACTGAGAGAACTCCTGCGGGGCATGTTAGCTCCCACCCGCGCGGAAGGGGGATGCAAATTGTATGAACTTTATGAGTCAGACTCGGCGGGGCGCTTCTATTTCTACGAAATATGGGAAAGTCAGGCTGCGCTCGATCGACACGCGGCGAGTCCTCACTTTAAGCACTTGGAGGAAACCGTCGGGGAATTGGTACAGGAGCCCTTCGAGGTAAATATCCTGGAGAGGATTTTGATCGGCGCCGCAGCGGCGTGAAATTCGCTGGACTTCAAAGCCGTCGCGGGGCCGAAGCGATTGAATCCTTGAAAGCGTCGACTGGGAACTGGATGTTGACATGGGAATCGGGGAGCATACCGAAGCAGACTGGAGGTTCGAGCAGTCTGCCTGCGTACTGGAGACCCTGACGACGCTAAACGCGAGCTCGGTCCACTGCGAGAAGCAAAATGAAAAAGGAAAGAAGATTCTTCAAAGGGATTTGGATTTGCCTAGGCCTCATGGTCACCTTCGGAGTCGCCTGTCACGCTCAGGCACAGGGCCGTGGCCCGAAATACATGGTCGACCCCAACTGGCCAAAGCCGTTGCCTGGAAAATGGGTAATCGGACAAGTCAGCGGTGTATGTGTGGACGCACAGGATCACGTTTTCATCGTTAATCGAAATGACATGACAGACAAGGAAGCGGAGGTTGCGCAGCAGGCGCCGCCATACATCGAATTCGATCCCGACGGCAATCTAGTCAATAGCTTCGGCGACTGGAAAGTCGTTCCGAATGTCACCCACGGCTGCACTATCGATTATGAGAACAATTTGTGGACTGCTGGCAACGGCGATGGAATCATCCAGAAATACAGCCACGATGGAAAACTACTGATGCAGATCGGGAACAGGGGCGTTGTCGATACTTCCGATGGCACTCTCAAGGGCCGGGCACTGAATTCGAGTCACACGCAGTTTTACATGCCGTCCGACATGGCGGTAGACCCTACCAACGGCGACGTCTATGTAGCTGACGGTTATGGTAATAGCCGCATAGCCGTTTTCGATCGATTCGGGAAATTCCTTCGTCAATGGGGGCATCAGGGGACAAAAGAAGAGGCCGATGCGGGTGTGGGTGGCGCGTTCATGCAGGTTGTGCATTGTGTGGTCATCGGCAACGACAGCCTGGTCTATGTCTGTGACCGGCAGAGCGACCGGATCCAAGTCTTCGACAGGATGGGAGACTTCAAAAAGAATATCTGGATCAAGAGAGAAAGCAGCCTTCCAGATGATTGGGGCACCACATGGTGGATCGGCTTTTCTCCCGACCGGGAGCAAAAATACATGTACATAGACGACGGAGGCGACGAGCAGGTCAAGATTCTCGATCGTGTCAGCGGAGAAGTGCTCTCAAGCTTCGGGCGTCCTTGTCATCAGGCGGGTGAGTTTACCCATGGCCATACTCTGGCGGTCGATTCCAATGGCAATGTCTTTGTTGCCGAGACTGACTGGGGCAGGAGAGTCCAGAAATTCAAGCCGGTGAACCGATGGCACGTCGCGCGCAAGATTCTGGCAGGTTCCGCGGCAGCGAGATGATTGAGCAGGTCCAAAAACGGAATCGGAGACGGAATACAGTAGAGGGAGATTAGTTTATGCCATTGATCAAAATCGATGCTCTGGAAGGAAGAAGCCAATCCGAAGTTGCGGCCCTCCTCGACGCGGTCCACAGGGCCGTCGTGAAGGCGTTTCATGTTCCCGTGCGAGACCGTTATCAGATCTACCAAGCCCATCCCAAAGGTTTCTTGGTCATTCAAGACACCGGTCTAAACATCTCTCGGACCGACAAAGCTCTGGTCATCACGGTGGTGAGCAAAATGTGCGACGAAATTCTGAAGCGCAGGTTCTACAAGGAATTAACGGAGCAGTTGGCAAGCTCCGTTTCGATCGCGCCAAGCGACGTTATGGTCGCAATCATCGAGAATTCGGCGGCAGACTGGAGTTTTGGAAACGGCGAACCTCAGTTTTTGACCGGCGAGCTTGGATAAGGATTTAGCCAAACAGAAATTAGAAAAACCGAAAGCGTGATTTATCTCTATGCCACACGACAAGATTAAACAGAATGGAATGTCTGCTTCTATCATAATTCTGCTGATTCTTTTTTTTGGCTTCACGTTCTTTGTCTCCTTGATCGCGCGATCTAATTCGCGTCCAGAGGGCGCGGCCAGCATTGCAACGTTCCGGACGAAATGCGCCATGTGCCACGGTCCAGATGGAAGGGGCTCAGCAGTCGGAAATAGCATGCACGTTCCGGACCTTCGCTCACCGGCAGTCCAGAAGCTGCCCGATGCGCAGCTCGCTCAAGCCATTGCTGACGGCAAGGGCGGAATGCCTTCCTTTAAGAGTTCGCTCAGTGAAGAGCAGATTCAGGGGCTGGTCACGTACATTCACTCGCTGCATCATCCGGTTGTGATGCTGAGAGGGAGAGAGGGCACATTATGAATAGCAAGAAAAATCGGCATAGACGCGAGAGTCTACAACATCCGGACCTTGCACTGGATTCAGAGACCAATGGGGCCGCGGACTCCGCCATTTCCCGGCGTGGATTTCTTGGGTTCGCGGCAGCATCCATTTTGCTGGCGCGCGCTGAGCAACAGTCCCCGCGATCGGAATCCAGGAATGGCATCGCCTATCGAATGCTGGGCCGCACGGGGGAAAAAGTCTCGCTCGTTGGGCTCGGTGGCTATCACCTTGGCAAACAGGCGGATGCTCAGGAAAGTATCCGCATCATTCGTACGGGACTCGATTCCGGAATCAATTTCCTGGACAACTGCTGGGACTACAACGGCGGCGAAAGTGAAATCCGCATGGGCAACGCGCTACGCGACGGTTACCGCCAGAAAGCGTTTCTCATGTCGAAGATCGACGGCCGCACCAAAGCCGCTGCTGCGAGTCAAATCAACGAGTCTCTGCGCCGTCTTCAAACTGACCGAATCGATCTCCTCCAGTTCCACGAAGTAATTCGCGACACCGATCCGGATCGTATTTTTGCCGAAGGCGGAGGGATGGAGGCCGTCCTGGCAGCGCAAAAGGCGGGCAAGATCCGCTTCATCGGCTTCACTGGTCACAAGAGTCCGGACATTCACTTGAAAATGCTGGGCACCGCTGCGAGGCACAACTTCACATTCGATGCCGTTCAGATGCCTCTCAATGTCATGGATGCGCATTTCAACAGTTTTGAAAAAAAGGTTTTGCCGGTGTTGCTCAAGAACGATATCGCGGTGCTCGGCATGAAGCCCATGGGTGACCACATTATTCTGGAGAGCAAGACGGCCACCGCGGTCGAGTGCCTACACTACGCAATGAATTTGCCAACGAGTGTAGTCATTACTGGTTGCGATTCACTTCCCATCCTCCAGCAGGCCCTCCAGGCGGCGCGCAGTTTTCAGCCAATGGATTCTTCCCAAGTTGCGGCGCTCTTGGATAAAACAGCGAAAGCCGCGGAGGCCGGCCAGTTCGAGCTTTATAAAACAAGTCATCAGTTCGATGGCACCTACGCCAACCCACAGTGGCTTGGGTAGAAACACAACGAATTTCAAATAGGCAGGGAGATTCGAACAGTCAGAGTGGCATCAAGCAAGAAGGGAAAATACTGGAGGTCAATCATGAACCATAAAGAACTATCTGCAAGTTTGGCAGGAGATGTTTCGCTTGGCGGGGAAATTTCCGTCCATCGTCTCGGCTTCGGCGCGATGCGCTTGACCGGCGAAGGCATTTGGGGTCCGCCGAAAGATCGCAATACGGCGTTAGCGGTTCTTCGCCGGGCCGTCGAGCTCGGTATCAACTTCATTGACACTGCTGATTCCTACGGCCCGCACGTCAGCGAGGAACTAATCGCCGAAGCGCTGTTCCCTTACCCCGCGGGCCTGGTGATTGCAACCAAGGGAGGCTGGAACCGTCCCGGCCCGAATCAGTGGACTCACGATGCCTCTCCCGCGCATCTTCGCAAGGCGATTGAGGGAAGTCTGAAGAGATTGCGTCTGGAGCGGATCGACGTGTATCAACTGCACATTCCGGATCCCGCCGTTTCCTTTGAAGCATCCGTGGGGACTTTGGCTCAGCTGCGAAACGAGGGCAAGATTCGCCTGGTCGCGTTGTCCAACGTCACACAAGAACACATCGAACGGGCGCGCAAAATCGTACCCATCGTCTCCGTCCAGAATCGCTATAGCTTTGCTGATCGCGAATGGGACTACGTAGTGGATTATTGTGAGCGCAACGGAATTGCCTTTATTCCTTGGTATCCACTGGGAGCAGGCAAGGTTGCCGGAGAAGTGCTTAATCAAATCGCGTATGCACACAGAGCGAGCGCAACGCAGGTAGCGCTGGCCTGGCTCCTGCGGCGATCTCCTATCATGTTGCCTATCCCAGGAACTTCCTCGATCGAACATCTCGAGCAAAACGTTGCCGCAGCTTCCCTGCATTTAGCTGACGAAGAATACAAATTGCTTGACAGGGTCCCCGCTCTTGCCGCAACGCGGTGAAGGTCCAAATCTGAAATTCCGGATAAAAACAACGGCGGCAATTTGCGGCGAGGTACAGCGATGGTTCGAAAATCAGCTTGCATCAAAAATATCTCTAAGAAAATGACCGATTTGTTGCGCACGGGTGTGACCGCTTGGCTCTATAATCCATCAAATAACATGTAGTCAAAAAATGAGCCTCTGCGGATGAAAGCGCATTTTCTCGCGTCTCAGTTCCTGGAGAGCATAAAAGGGAGTTGTATATGAAAGTGTCGAGGGTTTCATCGCTGTTGCTTGGAAGTTCTCTGTTGTTTGCCGTCAGCGTCTTCGCAGGAACCACGATCAAGAAGTCGCTTCATTTGTATGAAAGCGTCACCGTCGAGGGAACGAAGTTGTTGCCCGGTGAATACAAGGTCGAATGGAGCGGTTCTGGTCCGGACGTGAAGGTGAACATTCTCAAAGGCAAGGAAACCGTGGCCACCGTGCCAGCACGAATCGTGCCAGAGGGCGCTTCGAATAACCAGGATGGCTATGCGCTTAAGCCAGGGGCGGACGGCAGCCAATCTCTCTCCCAGGTTTTCTTCACCGGCGAAAAATACGACCTGGAAATCGGCCAAGCGTCGAATGCAAACACCACCCAAGGTGCAAATCCCAGCGGCTCAAACTGACGATACCGAAAAGTTGAATACGAGTTCTACCTGAAAATGGAAGAGGGGCCTTCGTCAGGCCCCTTTACTTTTCTCCAGCGGGAAAAATCAAATGACGAAGTTTAGGCGCGGGAACCGCAACCAGTGCTCTCTGGTTAATTGGCTTGTCATTCTTAACTCTGGCAGCCGCTATTGATCTGAGGGCGCGGAGCTTTATTCGATCCATCGCTTCGGGGAGCGGCCGGCTCCACAACTCAGCTGCGACGCGCCTGACCCGAACCGGGCGTGCGGACTCCCCAGAGCAGCGCAGGATTCACCGTTCGGTGTAGCCTTCGGCGTCCGTGAAAGACCCTTGCTTTCACGGCGCCAATCGACGTGCCGAGGATCTCAGCCGTTTCCGCGGCTGATCTTTCCTCAATGTCGCGAAGCAAGATCGCAGTTCGAACCCTTGGCCTCAGACGATCGATCGCCGCGGCCAAGAGTTGCGTGCGCTCGCGCCGCCAACAAGACTCTTCGGGATTGGGGCTCTGGTCAACGAATGCCTCCGAGTTGGACTTCGTCCCATCTTCGGAGATCTCTGGCAAGTCTTCGAAAACTCTTCGTCTTCCGCGCAGCAACATGATCGCTTCGTTTATTGCAATCCGTGTCAGCCAGGTTGAGAACCGCGACTTTTCTTGAAAGGCGTCGAGATGAAGGAAAGCTTTGTGAAAGCTCTCTTGCGCCACATCCTCGGCGTCTTCCCGGTTCTTCGTTATCCTCTGCGCGACGGCGAGAACTCTGTGCCTGTGACGAAGAACCAGTTCTTCGAAAGCCTGCGTCTCTCCGAGCTTTGCGGCAGCAACAAGCGCTTCGTCGGAGTCTTCGTTGAGACCGGTTGTATAAGACGTTGTCATGGATCCGAGCCTCCACAGCCTGTGCGGCACAGAGTAAGAGCAGCTAGCTAGCGCGCCAGCCAAAGTGCGTATCGGATGGACTGGAATATCGTCCACTGCTGATGCGCACGCAAAAAGCGATACCAGTCCAGAATGGATTGAGCTTTAATGGCTTCACTCCTATCTGCGGCCTCTCCCTGTCTGGCTTCGCGATCACGGTGAGGCTTGCTTGCTGCGAATTCCATTCAATAGGGAAATGCCAGCCGCAACTGGAAGAGGCAATTGGAGTGCCGGAGATCGCGCGCACCAAGGGCAGCGTGGAACTGACTGGCAGAATGAGAGTTAACACTTTTTCAGTTCTGCCATGGCGACCTCAACTGATGCCCAATCTGTCGGAGTGTTGGCATTCCGCCTAACAGGTTGGACGAACCAAGACGACCACCTCCCTGTAAAAAAGCCTGACACACGCCAAATGGCCGGCCTGGCCCGAGCAGGACACTTTCTGGTGTTAAGATGCGGATTGCAGGGAGTAGCACTCTGCCTTGGCGGAATAGAACCATGCGCATATCAAATCTTCTTCTGTGGCCCAAGCCGCCTGCGATTTGGAGCTATGGGATTGCGGTTCTTTCGGTTGCCTTGGCCCTGCTCATTACGCGGTGGCCGGCGCTGCATTTGCAGGAAGCTCCCGCATCACTGTTTCTTTGCGCCGTCATGTTCAGTGCGTGGTTGGGGGGAGTCGGGCCGGGCTTGCTTGCCATAGTCCTCTTCTGTCTCGCTTTCAACTATTACTTCGTGGAACCCCTATATTCGTTCGCCCTAAAGTCCGAAGAGATACCGCGCTTTGCCATTTTCACCGTGTCAGCCCTGATTGCCGGATCGCTAAGTGCTGCACAAAGGAGCGCCACAGAATCGCTCAGGAGCGCGCGCGACGACCTCAAAGTAACAGTTGAAGAGCTCCAGAAAAGCAACGAGGCGTTGCAAGCAGAAAGCCGCGAGCGCAAATCCGCGGAAGAATCGTTGCGGCGAAGCGAGGGCTATCTGGCGGAAGCGCAGAGGCTCAGCCATACAGGCAGCTGGGCATCAATACCTGCCAGTGGCGAGATCAAGTACTTCTCCGAAGAATGCTACCGGGTGCTGGGTTTTGATCCGCGCGATGGACAACCGGGATACGAAACTTTCTCTCTTCGCATCCATCCGGATGATCGAGCGAAAGTTAGCCAAGCGGTCGAGGCAGCAGGGCGTGAGAATGCGGAGTTCGAGCTGGATTACCGAATCGTTCATCCAAGCAGCGGGATCAGAGACATCCACGTGGTAGGCCATCCCGTCGCAAGCCCATCCGGCGATTTCGTTGAATTCGTCGGTACCGTGATGGACATAACCGAGCGCAAGCGAGCGGAGGAAGAGCGAGAAAGGCTGCGCCAGCTTGAGGCAGACCTTGCGCATATCAACCGCACGAGCGTGATGGGAGAACTGACTGCCTCCCTGGCGCACGAAGTGAATCAACCGATTGCGGCCGCAGTCACCAGCGCCAATAGTTGCATTCGCTGGCTGGAGGCCGAGGTCCCAAATCTCGAGAAGGCTCGCGCGGCCGCCGCGAGGATCGCGAAAGACGGAACGCGAGCGGCGCAAATCATCAGCCGAATTCGGCTCCTCTTCCAAAAAGGTACTCCGCAGTTGGAATTGGTCGACGTAAGCGAAGTCATTGACGAGATGATCGTCCTGCTGCGCGGCGAGGCCATACGCCATTCGATCTCCGTCCGATCGGAACTCACGGCGGACCTTCCCCTCGTGATGGGAGATCGCGTGCAATTGCAGCAGGTCTTGATGAATCTCATGACGAATAGCATCGATGCGATGAAGACTGTGGACGGCACGCGGGAACTCGCCATCAAGTCGCAGCGAACGGACAACGATAAACTTCTTGTTTCCGTCAGCGATACGGGCGTGGGTCTCCCCCCACAGCAGGCAGACCAGATCTTCAATGCGTTCTTCACCACCAAACCTGACGGCACCGGCATGGGACTGCGGATCTGCCGCTCCATCGTTGAGTCGCATGGAGGGAGTTTGTGGGCAGCCGACAATTCTCCGCGAGGAGCGAGCTTCTACGTCAGCCTACCGACCAAAGTCGAGACACGTGAATGACGTCCGCAGTTGCTCCCACGGTATTTATCATTGATGACGATGCCGCGGTACGTGCGTCCATCCAGGATCTGCTGGAGTCGTGCGGGTTGCGTTCCGAGTCCTTTGGGACAGCAGAAGAGTTCCTGCGCAGCGAATTGCCCGACGGGCCAAGTTGCCTGGTGCTGGACGTGAGGCTTCCCGGAGTCAACGGTCTCGACTTCCAGCGTCGGTTGGCTGAAGCCGGTTTCCAAATTCCCATCATCTTTATTACCGGTCATGGGGACATTCCGATGACGGTGAAGGCGATGAAATCCGGCGCGGTGGAATTCCTGACCAAGCCCTTCCGAGACCACGACTTGCTGGATGCGATCCAGCTGGCGTTGGAGCGCGACTTGGCCACCCGCCAAAAGCAGAGCACCCTTGCCGAATTGCGAGAACGCTACGAAACGCTGACCGCACGCGAGCGCGAGGTCATGGGGCTGGTCGTTTCAGGCATGCTCAATAAACAAATAGCTGCTGAGCTCGGGAACAGCGAAGTTACGGTGAAGATCCAACGTGGCCGGGTGATGAAGAAGATGAAAGCTGAGTCGGTAGCGGAACTGGTTAGAATGGCGGCGAAGTTGGAGCTTCCGCCGGGCCTGAAATAGCCCAATTCTCCCGCCGTTACGAAGGAAAGTTTGGCAGTTTGCGGTGTTTCCCATTCTTCGGAGGCTTCTGAGGCCTCGGACTCATAATACCAACGTGTGATTGCGCCGCTTTCGGCGAAGCTGGTAGATTCGTGTCATGGTCAATCAGAACAACACCAGGCTGGTCGCGATTGTCGATGATGACGATTCGATCCGCAGTGCAGTGCAGGACCTGCTGGAGGCAGTTGGCTTGCCGGCACGAGGCTTTGCGTCCGCGGAAGAATTCCTGAAGTCTGGCAAACAGCAAGAAACTGCCTGTCTGATCACGGATATCCGCATGCCAGGAATGTCTGGACTGGAGCTTCAAGCGCAGCTGAACGCCGAGCGTTGCAGGATCCCAATCATTTTCATTACGGCCCATGGCGACGAAAAAATGAGGATGCAGGCACGGAGAGAAGGCGCGGTGGAGTTTCTGGCAAAACCGTTCAACGACGAAATCCTGCTCGACAGTGTTCGAGCGGCTTTGGAAAGCTAAGCCCGCAAGCAGACGTGTGTGCGAAGTTGCGCTAGGAGGTCTTACGTGGCTGCTGTTGTAAGATTCGGATCCCCCGACCTAGACGGCAATCCGCGCAGATTCGAGCAGATCATAGGCAAGAGTTCTGCTTTGGAATCGGTGCTCGAGCAAGTCGAGCAGGTCGCGCCCACAGATTCCACCGTTCTTATCGAGGGAGAAACTGGCACAGGAAAAGAGCTGATCGCGCGAGCTGTGCACGACTCCAGTTCGCGATTCGCGCGGCCCTTCATCAAGCTGAACTGCGCCGCCATTCCATTCGATCTACTGGAAAGCGAGCTATTTGGCCATGAGAAAGGCGCCTTTACGGGTGCCATCGCGCAAAAGGTTGGTCGCTTCGAATTGGCCGACAAAGGAACCCTTTTCCTGGACGAGGTAGGAGATATCCCGCCGGGCCTGCAGCCAAAACTGCTGCGTGTCTTGCAGGAACAGGAGTTCGAACGCTTGGGTGGCACTCGGACTCACCAAGTGGACGTCCGGCTCGTGGCGGCAACAAACCGAAATTTGGCGGAGATGGTCAAGCGCAACGAATTCCGCAGCGACTTGTACTACCGATTAAATGTGTTTCCGATCTCGCTGCCACCCTTGCGGGAGCGGCGCGAAGACATTCCGGCGCTGGTCACACATTTTGTGGAGCTTTATGGCCGCCGAATGGGTAAGCAAATCGAGCATATTCCTCCCGATACGATGTCCAAACTCAGCTCGTATCAGTGGCCGGGAAACATTCGGGAGCTTCAGAATTTTATCGAGCGCAGCGTCATCGTTACTTCAGGGAATGTTCTGCACCCCCCCTTCACGAGTTTAAAGACCGCCGCAGTGGCAGAATCGATTGGAGCAATTACCCTGGAGGATGCGGAGCGCGACCACATTCTCAAGACTCTCGAGCAAACCCGGTGGGTGGTCTCCGGCCCCAGCGGAGCGGCGGCACGTTTGGGAATCAAGCGGTCCACGCTTTATTTCCGTATGCAAAAGCTTGGCATCTCACGTACCAGCAGAAGTTTCCTATCCTCGTAGTAAAGTCGCTCTCGTCCGGGAATCGGTCCTCAATTCCATTGTTTCTGTCCATTCATCTGCCACGACGCACATGCACTTAACTACCCAGCTGACTTAAATCCAAGCTGAATGAAATTCAACAATGAAATGACCTCACCGAGTCTGTCGGCATGACAGACGCCGTGTATAGCGGGCTGGCATGGCCTGCCGCGCTATTGCCTGCGTGAGCCTCTACTTTCAGCCACTTACGCAATCATCATGTTTGGCAACCCTTTTGCTTTCTTCAGTTGTGTCACAGGACGCGCGGAGTCATATCGTGAAGGGTCGAAAAGTAGGAAGTGCGAACTCTAAGAGAGCGGTGTTCGTTTTGCTGGGAATGATGTTGTTGCTCGCGCCCAACTCTTCGGCACAGCAGGTGAAGACCGACCACGATCGCAGCGCCAACTTCACGCAATACAAGACCTACTCGTGGGAACAAGTTAAGACGAGAGATGCCTTGGACGTCGATCGAATCAAAGCCGCCGTCAATGCCACCGCGGCGGCAGCGGTTTTCTGCTTGCTCGAACCCGCCGGAAAAGAAGACAAGGCGGGAATTTTCTTTCCATGAGTGACCTGGCACATCCCGTCGTCCGGGAATCGCCGCGTTCGGAGCTGCGCGGTCTTCGCGCAAGGGTTTCATGGCTGCCCCTTCTGCGGAAGAATGTAGCTTCCCTTGGACCGACGTGGCTGCCGCTCGTATTGGTCTTGGCGGCCATCGCCGCGGTCGCCTATGCAGACCATCTGGTTGTTTCTCTCTCGCTCGTTTACCTCTACACCCTGCCTCTCACCGTTGGCGCGATTTTCTTGCGTAAAGAAATCAGCTACGGCCTCATCCTCGCGTGTATCTTGTTCCATTATTTCTTCCACAATTTTGATTCCCCGCGGCACATTCACTTGGGACTGCGCATCTTCCACGATCTCTCAGCGCTGTTCTCTCTAACCGTCGTTGTCTATGTGCTCCAGCGTTATATCGAGCGGCAGCAATCGCTCATCAAAACCATTGAGCAGCAACGGGACAGCCTTCTCAAGGACGTAGAGTTAGCCGCGCAGGTCCAACGCTTGTTTCTTCCCTCGGACAGACCAGCCATCGCTGGGATCGAAATAGCCGGCATGATGCACCCCGCGCAGGGCGTGGGTGGCGATTATTACGACTATTTCCCCATCGATGCGCACACCACGCAGGTCATCATTGCCGACGTTTCTGGAAAAGGTGTTCCCGCGGCCCTCTTGATGTCCGCCACGGCAGCAGCCCTGCGGCTTGAAGCGAACCGCGATCGAAACATGCTGCAACAAGTGCAAAGGTTGAATACCGAGATCGGCGCCGTGTCAGACGCCGAACAGTACGTGACATTGCTCGTTGGGGAAATCGACACAGGCAAGCGGAAAATCCACTACGTAAACTGTGGACACAATCCCGCGCTTCTGTTCCGGGCAAAGACGGGCACGCTAACGCTCTTGAACTCCTCTTGTCCACCCATCGGATTGGCGCCAGAAGAAATCTGCGAACTGAGCTCGGAAGACCTCATGGCCGGGGATGTGTTGGTTTTCTATACCGATGGGGTCACTGAAGCAGAAAACCGGCATGGCGAAGAGTTCGGCATGGAGCGCCTTTCCGCGACGATGCTCCGTAGTTCTTTGCTGTCCGCCGAGGATCTAAGTAACGACATCTATAACGCTGCAGCAGATTTCTGCGGCGATCACTTCAACGATGATTTGACCATTCTCGTCGTCAAATGCAACTTCGAACGCGCCTCGAATCCTAGTTCGTAAATCTTTCCTTGAATGAGCATATTAAGTCCCTTTGGAGCTGGACCAGAGGATACCCTCGGTTCACATGTGTGTCTCCTCATTCGGTAGCCGCCCTCGGTCCTTAGAGACACGTTGTCAGTGTGCTGACAATCATCCAATGCGCTGGACTCCTCGGGCTTGGTCTGCCGTGCCTAACTTTCGACGCGTCCTTCGTAAGCATCCTCGTTTCAATCACTTCCCGAAACTGCCGTTCCTCTCTCGCCGTGGCATCCGGGCTGCATTTGTAGCTTCAGAAGCAAGAAAACTGCTTTAGGGAAATCACATGCGAAAGCTGTTGGCCGGTCTGAGCTGCTTTTTAGCTACGTTTACACCATTCTTCGCTGAGGCGGCGTGGGGAGTCGACCTGTGCCGGGTGGAGAGAGCGGAGCCATAAATCATGTGGATAGTACGACTGGCACTACGGCGGCCTTATACGTTTGTCGTGGTCTCGATACTCATCGTGATTCTGGGTGGCCTTGCGATTGTTCGAACGCCAACCGACATCTTCCCGAACATCGACATCCCCGTCGTCAGCATCATCTGGAACTACAATGGCCTCGTCCCTGAAGACATGGCAGACCGTATCGTCAGCATCACGGAGCGAGCGCTGACCACTACTGTCGACAACATCGAGCACGTCGAATCGCAATCGTTGTATGGAATTGCTGTCGTCAAGGTGTTTCTCCAGCCGACCGCAAACATTCAACAAGGGATTGCACAAATTACGGCGATTTCTCAGACGCAGCTCAGGCAGTTGCCCGCCGGAACGACTCCGCCTCTCATTCTCGCTTACAGCGCATCGAGTGTGCCCGTCCTCCAGTTGGCACTTTCGGGGCAAAACCTCTCGGAGCAAGAACTCAACGACTATGGTTTGAATTTCATTCGCACGCAGCTCATCACCGTGCCGGGCGCGTCCGTGCCTTATCCCTATGGCGGTAAACAACGCCAGGTGCAAGTAGATCTGAATACGACTGCGTTGCAGTCGAAGGGGCTGTCCGCGCTGGATGTCGTTAATGCGATCAGCGTGCAAAATCTGATTTTGCCCACGGGAACGTCCAAGATCGGGGCTAAGGAATACGATGTTTCTATTCTTAACGCAGCGCCCCAGACGATTGCAGACCTGAATCGAATCCCGATCAAGACGATTGGCGGCACCACCATCTACATCAAGGATGTCGCCTGGGTACGCGACGGTTTCCCACCTCAGACGAATATCGTGCGCGTCAACGGACAGCGCTCCGTCTTGTTAACGATCCAAAAGGCGGGCAATGCTTCGACCTTGGACGTCATCTCCGGCATCAAGACGCTCATACCCCAAATCAAGACGACGGTTCCACCGCAGCTCGATATAGCCCCGCTCGCTGATCAATCCATCTTTGTGCGAGGCGCGATCAGTGGTGTCGTCCGCGAGACGCTGATTGCCGCGTGCCTCACCGCTTTCATGATTCTTGTTTTTCTCGGCAGTTGGCGAAGCACCATTATCATCGCGACCTCAATCCCTCTCGCAATCCTGACCTCCATCATTGTGCTCAGCGCGATCGGAGAAACGATCAACATTATGACCCTCGGTGGACTCGCTCTAGCGGTTGGCATACTGGTAGACGACGCCACGGTTGAAGTCGAGAACATCAATCGCAACCGCGAGGCGGAACCAGAGAAGGACATGGATGAAGTTGTCCTGGATAGCGCGTCTCAAATCGCCACACCCGCCTTCGTGTCCACACTCTCGATCTGCATTGCGTTTGCTCCGATGTTCTTACTGTCCGGTGTTGCGCGCTATCTTTTTGTACCGCTCGCGGAAGCTGTCGTTTTCGCTATGTTGGCCTCCTATTTCCTGTCGCGAACTATCGTCCCGACCATGGCCAAGTACCTGCTGCGAGGAGAGAAGGGGGAGGGAATTGCCCCCAGCCGCAATCCTCTTATACGGCTCCAAAAGGGTTTTGAGTCTGCCTTCGAAAAATTTCGTCATAGCTATCGCGGTCTGTTGGAGACTTGCCTCCACCATCGGACTGCTTTCCTGATTGCGTTCTTCGCGGCCTGCCTCGGCTCTCTCGCGATTCTGATTCCTTGGCTGGGCCAGGACTTCTTTCCCAGTGTTGACAGCGGTTCTTTCAAGCTTCACCTGCGCGCGCCTACTGGAATGCGCATCGAGGAAACCGCCAACCTTTGCGATCAGGTCGAGCAGTCGATTCGGCAACAAATTCCGGCAAGCGAAGTCCACAACGTCATCGATAACATTGGTCTTCCTTATAGCGGCATCAATCTCTCCTACAGCAATTCGGCTCCTGTCGGAACTTCTGATGCCGATATTCTTGTGACTCTTTCCGCCAAGCACCATCCCACGGATGACTACATTCATCACCTTCGTCTCACGCTCCCAAAACAGTTTCCCGGCGTGAGCTTCGCCTTCTTGCCTGCCGACATGGTCAGCCAAATCCTGAACTTTGGCTTGCCGGCCCCGATCGATGTCCAAGTCGTGGGAAACGACATCGAGGGAAACCAGCGCTATGCAGATGCGCTGTTCAGCAAGTTGAAGTACGTTACCGGGACTGCGGACTTGCGCATCCAGCAGCCCTTCGATGAGCCCTATCTCCGCCTGACGGTCGAGCGCACGAAAGCAGAGCAACTCGGTTTTACGGCCCACGATATCGCGCAAAATCTTCTCGTATCACTAAGTGGCAGCTTCCAGACCTCACCAACATTCTGGGTCGACCCCAAGAATCGAGTCAGCTACCAAATTGCCACTCAGACGCCTCAATATCGCACCGACACGCTGCAAGACGTTGAAAACATCCCGATCACCGGCACGGACCCGACGGCGCCTCCGTCGCTCATGGCCAGTCTGGTATCCACGCAACGCGGCGCGGGAATGGCAGTCGTCTCTCACTACAACGTGGCTCCGGTGATTGACATCTTTGGCGCTGCTTCAGGACGTGACCTGGGTGGCGTAGCTGGCGACATCAACAAGATCATCGAAGACACGCGCCAGCAGTTGCCGCGCGGTTCTCGAGTCGTCGTCCGTGGACAGGTTCAGACGATGCGAGCTTCTTACGTCGGTCTTCTGAGTGGGCTGGCGTTTTCGATCGTGCTCATCTACCTGCTCATCGTGGTCAATTTTCAGTCCTGGCTGGATCCTTTCATTATGATTTCCGCGCTGCCCGCGGCACTTGCGGGTATTGCCTGGTTTTTGTTCATAACTCACACCACTCTCAGCGTGCCCGCGCTGATGGGGGCCATCATGTGCATGGGCGTAGCCACCTCCAACAGCATCCTGGTTGTTAGTTTTGCGACGGAAAAAATGCAAGAAGGAAGTGATTCCATCAGCGCCGCACTGCAAGCAGGCTTCACGCGCTTTCGGCCAGTGCTGATGACTGCTCTGGCCATGATCATCGGCATGGTGCCCATGGCTCTCGGACTTGGAGATGGCGGAGAACAAAATGCGCCTCTTGGCCGTGCGGTCATCGGCGGCTTGCTGTTCGCAACGGTTTCCACGCTGTTCTTCGTCCCGGCATTTTTCAGCGTTTTGCAAGGCTCACGCAAGCAGCCTGCCCAAACGGGCGATCAGCACCTGGCAAGAATTTAGGGAGAGTCACAATGTCGCAACAAGCTGAAGAGAAAAAAAATGTCGCCGTGCAAACCCTCCCACCGAACGATGTGGGGGGTTCGCAAAGTCCGCTCAGGCGATGGTTGGGTCTGGCGATTGCGTTGATTGTCGTCGCCGCCCTGCTGGTCTCGGGAATCTTGTCCCGTGTCAGGGCCCGCACAACGCTGAAGGCAGAAACGGCGCAAGTCGCTCTCACCGCAGTATCGGTTGTTTCACCAAAACAAGCCGCGCCCGCCCAGGAGATCATCCTTCCTGGAAACGTACAACCGTTCATCACCTCGCCGATCTATGCGCGAACCAACGGTTATTTGAAAAAGTGGTATTTCGATATTGGAGCGCATGTCAAGCAGGGGCAATTGCTTGCTGTCATCGAAACCCCGGAAGTCGATCAGCAACTCCAGCAGGCGCGCAGCAACCTGGCAACTGCACAGGCAAATCTGGAACTCGCGGCCATCACCAAGGCGCGTTATCAGGGGCTCTTGAAAAGTAATGCTGTATCGCAGCAGGATGTTGATAATGCCGTCGGCAGTTACAATGCGAATAAAGCAATTGTCGAAGCGGACCAGGCGGCCGTGGACCAATACGCGGCACTGGTGTCTTTCGAGAAGATCTACGCTCCATTCGACGGCGTTATCACTGCCCGAAACACGGACATTGGTGACCTAATCAATTCCGGCAGCAATGCCAGCGTAAAGACCGACCTCTTCCACATCGCCCAACCGGGAACCTTGCGCGTCTACGTGAACGTCCCAGAGGAGTATTCGCGAGGGACCAAAGTCGGCATGACGGCGGACCTCGCCCTCGCCGAATTTCCCGGGCGCACGTTCAAGGGAAAGCTGGTGCGCACCGCCGATGCCATCAATATGGCGACACGCACTTTGCTCATTGAAATTGATGTGGCCAATCCGACAGGCACGCTCCTTACTGGCTCCTATGCAGAGGTCCACATGGCGGTCCCGACTCAGGCGTCTACCTTCCTGCTACCCGTCAATACGCTCCTGTTCCGCTCTGAAGGGTTACGCGTGGGCATTGTGCGGGATGGCAAAGTGGCACTTACCGCCGTAACTCCCGGACATGATTTCGGCAATCAGATTGAGATCGTCTCCGGCGTTAAGCTGGACGATCAGGTCATCATTAATCCTCCCGATTCTCTTGTTACCGGCCAACAGGTCCAAATTGTTCAGGCAACATTACCGGGAGATATCAAGTGACACGCACTCTAAATGTGATCTGGGTCGTGCGCCGGCTTCCAATATATCGCCGAATGCTTTTCCCCATGGCCGCTGCACTCGCATTGAGTGGATGTACGGTCGGCCCGAAATACCAGCGGCCGGCGGCAGAGGTTCCTCCCGCCTATAAAGAGGTAGGCGATTGGAAACCCGCTCAGCCGAATGACCAGACCCTCGGCGGCAACTGGTGGGAAATTTTTAAGGACCCGCAACTCAATGCCCTGGAAGCGCAGGTCAACGTCTCAAACCAAAACCTGAAGGCAGCTGAGGCTCAATACACCCAGGCCCGCGCTGTTGTCCGCTACTATCGCGCCGATTACTTTCCAACGGTTACCGCGGATCCATCGGCAACCCGCACCAGGACATCCAAAAACCGCCCGCCTCCCAGCTCAATTTTCAACGGCATCACGTCCAACGATTTTCAAATTCCTTTCGAATTGTCCTATCAAATTGATGTCTGGGGACGCGTCAGTCGCACCGTTGAGGCCTATCGCGACCAGGCACAGGCTAGCGCAGCCGACTTGGCCACCGTGAACCTGTCCATGCACTCTCAGTTGGCCCTGTTTTATTTCCAGGCGCGCACGCTTGACGCGGAGGAACAACTTTTAAATTCAACCGTCTCGCAGTATGAGCAAGCATTGGAATTGATCCAAAGCCGCTTTGCCGGAGGCATCGCTTCCGATTTGGAAGTCCAGCAAGCCGAGACGCAGCTGGAAACCACTCGCGCTCAGGCCATCGACGTTGCTGTTGCCCGTGCGCAGTACGAGCACGCAGTGGCAGTTTTGATTGGCAAGCCTCCTGCGTCTTTCAGCCTGGCTCCTCTTCCTCTAACCGTGCCCCCTCCGCCAATTCCTGTGGGCCTCCCTTCCGAATTGCTCGAACGGCGCCCCGACATCGCATCGGCCGAACGCCTCATGGCCTCCGCCAACGCGCAGATCGGAGTGGCCAAGGCAGCCTACTACCCCAATATCAGCCTGGGGGCGGCTGGAGGATTTGAGAGTAGTGCCATCACGACGCTAATATCCGGCCCTAGTGTTTTGTGGTCGGCTGGTCCATCTGCTCTGTTTACTGTTTTCGATGTAGGAAGACGCCGCTCTGCTTCTGATCAAGCCATCGCTGCTTACGATCAAGCCGTCGCCAATTATCGCCAAACCGTGCTGACCGGCTTCCAACAGGTCGAAGACAACGTAGCGGCGTTGCGCATCCTTCAGCACGAAGCTCAGGTTCAGGACAAAGCAGTGACGGCAGCGCAAAAATATCTCGAACTCGCCAACACTCGCTATAAGGGCGGCGTCACCAGCTACCTGGAAGTGACAACCGCTCAGAGTGCCGCTCTTTCCGACGAGGTCACCGCTGTAAATATTCTTGGCCGGCGCATGGTGGACGCAGTCACCCTCGTGCAGGCGCTAGGCGGCGGCTGGGATCGATCCGCGTTGCCCGAACGCCCTGAATGTTGCGGCAAACTGACCAGCAGCTCCAAGTGATTTTCTCCTGCGTTGGGCATTCTTGAAATTAAGCAATACTTTTTGCACGAGCATCCACTATGCGGTGACTTTTCGTTTCGTACGTCCCTTCTGAATGCAATTTGATTCGCCGGGCTCGTTGTGAATCACAGCTCGAACAAAGAATTGAATAGCTGAGAATCGCGAGCGTCCTCATTCCACTGAAATCAGGTCGGGTCTGCCCACTGACGGAAATGGCGAGAAACAAAACAACGAATGAGCTCAAAGCTCGCAGTGTCATTGCCCTATCTCACAGAATCTTGGCTCGGGCAAAAAACGGTATCTGCCGGGGGATAGCTTTCCGAATATACCCGCGTTCACCCAGCACAGGACGTTGTGATGGGCGCTCCTGGACGTCGCAGACTCGGATTCTAGAATCTGAGCTTCAACATGAATTGCATTTGGCGTGGTGTGCCTAAACCCACCGGAGTTGTGTTAAGAGGCAGATATATCCTGCCGAAGTCGGAAGCCGAAATCAGGCCATCCGGGTTCGCATACATCGCCCTGTTGAAGACGTTGAACGCTTCGGCTCGGAAATCAGCTTGTAACCGTTCTGTGATAGAAAAGCGCTTGGCAAGCGCCAAATCAAGTTGCCAGACCCCGGGGCCTCGCAGGAAATTGCGCGGGACATCCCCGAATCCTGAGGGGCACGTACCACCTGGGTAGAGCGCGTCCGCAGTGCCTGGAGTGCAGAAAGCTGCCGGGTTGAAATCTCCGCCGGCTAAATACAGGGGCTGGCTGGTAACCAGGTTGGGACGCTGCTCGTTTGTGTTTCCGTCCGGGCCAGTGGCGCTGGTCGTGAGGTTCACCGGGAAGCCGGTACGTGCCGTGAAGATCGAGCTGAGCGACCACGATCCAAACATGGTGCGCAGCACTCCAGCCTGATTCAGAAAGGACTTGCCGGGGCCGAAAGGAAGCTCATACACGACGTTCGCATTGAACGCATGCCGCGCGTCGAAGGCGCCGCTGGCGCGCTCCCCGCATTGCGGCGCTCCCGCGGGAAAGCAGGAAACATTCTGCGGGGTAATGGAGTCGCCGTCGCCGCTGCCGTTCGAATCGTCGTCGATCTCGTGCGACCACGTATAGTTGGCCGAGGCCAACAAGCCGCGAGAGAAAGACCGCTTCAGCGAGACCGATAACGCCTGAAACTCGCTGTTGCCGGTGGTGCCTCGCCAAGGGATCTGAGAGAAGGCAGGGTAAGGACGCAGCCCAGTGAGCAGGTTTTCGACGTTAACATAGGATTCCTGGAGCAGATGGGTGCCTTTGCTTCCCACATAAGATACCGTTCCGACGAAATCGCTGGGTAGCGCCTGCTGAACCGACAGTCCCCACTGGGTTGCAGAGGTATCTTTGCGGTCCCGTTGTTCGGCGTTCGGTGAGTTTGTGCCGCTCACGCAGACGGGATTGCCGTTCGCGTTTAGAACTATTGGGTAGGCAAGGCCTGCGCAGTTCTTCGAAGTTAGCGCATAGCTCAACACTTCGTTCTTATCCGGGATGTTCTGATCGTCCAATTGGCCGTCCTCGTGATAGATACCAAAGCCACTGCGAATGACGGTCTTCCCCTTGAACACGGTCGGCGCCCAGGCCAACGCGATGCGCGGATCGACGTCGCCATAATTCTCAGGCCCGAAGCTCGCACCCACTCCGCAATATCCCGCAGAACCGCAGGTGGCAAAATCAAAAGGATTCCCGCGGCCCTCCACTTCACTGAAGATGCCGAAGACGTTGTAGCGCACGCCCAAATTCAGCGTGAAATTTGGCCGCCACTTGAACTCGTCCTGCAAATAACCGAAATAATCCGTCTTACGCAGGCCGTTGACGGGGTACACGCCCGTGATGCTGGCTTTATAGGATTCGTCGGCCGCAAAGCTGACGAGGGAGTTAAAACTGACAGTGCCATAGGCACTGCCTCCCTGGTTCATCTGCACGCGGCGAACCTCGACGCCCGCCTTGATTACATGTCGTCCCTTAACCCATGTCACATCGTCGATTCCGCTGAACGTATTGCCAGCGCCGACGCTTGTTCGACCGTTGTTCAAGGAAGTTAAGCCCGCCACGGAAATCGCGTAGAGCGATCCGGTCTCGTTGAGGTAAGTGGTGTCGGTCGTGCCGCGGTTGAAGCCGAGCTTGGTTTCGTTAATGAGGGTCGGAGAATAAACGTGGGATAGAGCGATCGCACTGTTGACGGGCGAGGAGTTAAGATCTTCTTGTTCGTTGAGATATTGCCCAGAGCTTGGGGAATACGGGACAACGTAGTCGGCTTTGTCGATGCTGGCCCGCACAAAGAGACCTGTAGCGTCGGAGAAGCGATGATCCAGGCGGAACATCCCCGAGTCCTCGCGGCCCACTTGTTTACCTTCCCCCACGAACTGGGCTATGTCCGGATTGCTGGTGGGATTCTGCCCTTGGGGATAGGCGCTGATCACGGGTGCAAGCGCCGGCGACTGCGCCAAAACTTGCGCGGCGAAGGCAGCGCTGGGTACATAACCGATGAGAGTCTGGCCCAAGTCTTGCCGGTAGCCTTCGTACGCGGCAAAGAAAAAGGTCTTATCACGCTGGATCGGACCGCCAAAGGACCCTCCGAACTGATTCAGGTGAAACGGCGGCTGGTGCGTCGGATTCAGGGCGTCAATCGGATCGGTGGCATCGAAAACGTCGTTACGCAAAAAGTCATAGGCATCCCCGTGAAACTGGTTCGTGCCGGAAGGCGAGGCTAGGTTCAACTGGGCCCCTGCGGTCTCGCCGTTTTCAGCCGTTGCCAGCATGGGTTCGACACGGATCTCGCTGATGGTGTCCAGAGGAACCGCCGCTCGCACATAATAAAGCTGGGACTGATTAATGACGTACGTAGCGTCGATGCCGTCATAGGTGTAATTGTTATCGTCGCGGCCTCTGCCGGCATAGCGAATCGATCGTTGGTTGCCGGCTCCGGGGCCACCGGCGGCGTCAACCGCGCCTGGAACCAAGGTAGTCAAGGTGGCCCAATTCTGCCCATTCAGGGGGAGCTTCTCGGCCTGCACGCGTTCGATACCGGTGCCCCAGGTGTCGGCAGTCTGATCCAGTGATGGCGGGTTGGTCAAAACTTCTAACTCCTCTTTCCCTCCCGCGACCTTTAGCGTCGCGTTAAGGGTTCGGGTTCGCCCCAGGCTTTGAACCACATTCTCAAAACGCAGAGTTTCAAAGCCCTTTCGGACAAAGCTCACTGTATAGACCCCGACTGGCACCCCGGCAATTTCATAAGTTCCCTGGCCAGAAGAGACGGTCTCGCGCCGAAGTCCCGAAGCATTTTGCATGGCCACCACTTGCACCTCTGGAATCACGCGTCCGGTAGCATCAATTACGGTACCGGTGAGTCCCGTGCCGTCCAGTTGTGCCCAGCCGGGAACGCTTCCGAGGACGCAAATGACACCGAGGACTAGGGGACGAAAGCAGGAAATGAGTCTCATCTGCGACCTCCCCTCTTCGCGGTGGCCAACATGAAGAAGTGCGGCGAGCCTCGCTAGAAACCGCAAAAGCGCAAAAGCAATCGACCTTTGATACTTAGTTTGGCGCCCCATAAGATCCTCGGTCACTGCGGTGCTAAATTACACCCAAGGCTTAACCAAGCGCAGAGTACGAACTCCTTACAAAACTGACATGATCGTTGGGCTAACCCGCTATTGTTCTTTGGTGAATTCTCGGAGTCGAGACGTTCATATGCCTGTGACACGACGACTAAAACCCCTTCCGAGTGCAACGGCCCTCACGCAGATGACCGGCGGGCCAAATGTTTCCTTTCGCGGCTTCGCTGAGTATATGCAGACCAGGGAATTCACCGAAGGATAGGAGCGCATGTTCAAATTGGCCCGAAGCCGGCCCACTGCCGTTATGTGCGCGGAAGCCGTCTCCAGGCGCTGCTAAAGGCGGCTGATTGGCGATGCGTGGCTCGTTCGCGGCATGGAAGTGCAAGACCTGCTCAGCGCGACGAACGGCAAACCGCGCAAACCCGCGCGCTTTTCGAAAATCCGCAGCCTTCAAATCACTTACCTGCCGCTGGCTCGGTAAGATTTTGCTGACGAAGGCCTCACTGTTGTTTCACCGAGCCCGCACAGTGTGGTGAGACACGAATGTAACGGTTGATTTGTCAGGAATTCACGAAGCCCTCATCACGGTATGGCCGAAACCGTTGAAAATGGTCGCGGTCGCGGCAGCCCAGAGAGACCGTGCATCCCTGCGTGTAGGAATGCTCGAGCCTCGTGGTGCTTGTTCATCGTCCTCGGGAGACACTTCAGACAACGGTGCACTCTTTGCCCTGTCCCAAGCGGTGTTGTCCGAGAAATCCAAACGAAAAGACATAGCGCGAGGTGAAGAACTCAGGCTGCTTCGGAGGGTGCACATGAGGAAATCGAATTACGGCTTTAGAATAACAATCGGTTTGATCGTGCTCGCGTTTGGTTTGGCGTGGTCCGCCCGTCCAGCGCGCGCGCAGTTTCACGACCACGACGATGACGAAAAAAAATCGCCGACGCCGCCGGGTCTGTACATCACCCCAACGGTCCTAGCTCACGCCATCCAGCAGAACCTAATCCCCGGCCTCGCGCTCCCATATTTCGCGACAAATTATCCGAACTTCGTTGCAGGCGAGGCGGTCAAAGGCGTCGTCAGTCCGGATGGTCGTACTCTGGCCATCCTTACAGCTGGGATGAACTCGCTGTATTTCCCTAACAATTGCGAGCCCGGAACCGCGAATTGCAATGTCGGCAAGGTCGACACTACCGCTTCCACGCAGTTCCTCTTCCTATTTGATGTCTCCGGCGCGAACAAGACCAGCCCCGTCCTGAAGCAAGTCATCCAGCAGCTCAACGCGCACGTCGGCCTGGTTTGGGCGCCCAACAGCCAGACACTCTATGCCGCCGGCGGCTGCGACGACGCTGTGTACGCCTACACAAACAACGACGGCGCTTTTGTATTGAGCGCTAAGATCAGCTTGGGCCATGCCCCGAATGGTTGCGTCGCGAACGCCGCCAATCAGACCGGCCTCGGCCTGAGCGTCGAACCCAACGTAGCCGGGCTAGGGATTACCGCCGATGGCAGAACGCTCGTTGCCGCCAACAACTACAACGACTCCATTACCGTCATTGACACGGCCTCCGCAACAGTGCGCTATGAATATGATCTGCGGCCCTTCGCCACCTCGGGCGCCCCTGCCGGCACCAAAGGCGGCACTTTCCCATTCTCCGTCGTGTTGGACGGCACAATTGCATATGTCGGCTGCGACCGCGACCGGGAAGTCGTAGCTGTCAACGTGGGCGTCACTGGCGGCGCTTTCGTGGCCCGCATCCAGCTGGATGGCAACCCGAACGGCATGACTCTCAGCGCAGACGGCGCAACGCTCTATGTTGCGCAGGATAACCAGGATCAGGTTGCCGTCATCGATACTGCCAGCAACAAAATCACCCACAAGATCGATACCCGAGGGCCTGCCGAGCTGGATTTTCCCGCCAATACCACGGGCGCGGCGCCCACCGCGGTTGCCGTCAATAAGGCGAACAAAACCCTCTATGCCGTCAACGCCGGCTCGAACTCCCTTGCTGTGATACCTCTGACCGGTCACGACGCGTTTCGCACCGTCGCCCTCATTCCAACCGCATACGATCCGACCGATGTTGCGTTCAGCGCCGATGGCAGCTGGATGTACATTGTCAACGGTAAGAACGACACGGGCCCGAACCCCTTATATGGATACGGCAACATGGGCGTCATCACGTTCAAACAGATCGACCCTCCGGAAACCAATGCGCAGGAGTCCGCGGAGTTGAACTCGAACAACCAATATCAGTTTCAATTGGAACACGCCACGCTCGTCAGCGCCGAGGTCCCCGAGTCGGACGATCTCTGGGATTTGACCTCTCACGTGGCCGCCAACAACGGATACTCGCGCCGGCCTTCCGACCAGGATGAAGACGTGATGGAGTTTCTGCATTCGAAAATCAAGCACGTCATCTACGTCGTGAAGGAAAACCGCACCTTCGATCAGATCCTGGGCGATTTGAACAATGGTTCGAACGGCGAGCCTTCGCTGGCCCTCTTCGGCCAACCCGTCACGCCGAGCTTTCATCGCATGGCTCGCGAGTTCGTGACCTTGGACAACTTCATGGATCCGGGCGACGGCTCGATGGATGGCTGGTCGTGGTCCATGCGTGGCCGCGTCACGAACACGGAAACCATCACGCAACAGGAAAACTATGCGCGCGTCAACCGCGGCCTTTCCTATGAGGGTGAAGGCCAGAATCGCAATATTCCGGCCAACTTGAATACCACCGCCGCGCGCGACTTTTTCTTTGACCCAACTGGGGCAACCACTCCTTATACCAGCCGCACATCATCGCTCAGTGGCGGCACACCCAACATCTTGGCGGGTGATGGCGACCACGCAGCGACCGACGGCCCGACCGGTTATCAGCAGGGCTATATCTTCAACGCGGTGTTGAACGCCGGCGGAACGGTACGCAACTACGGCTGGATGGCGAATACCCCGGGCAAGACTACCGACAGCGGAGACCCTATCAACGGAAACCCTATCTCTGATCCTTTCGCTTCCAAGATCGTCCAGACCACCGCGGCCAATCAAGTCATCTTTGAGAATAAATTCTACGACCCCTACTTCCGCGCTTACGATCAGTTGTACCCGGACGTTTGGCGCTTCAACGAATGGAACCGTGAGTTCCAGCAATTCGTTGCCAATGGTAATCTACCAACGCTCGAAATGATTCGTGGCCTCAGCCACGATCACACCGGCAGCTTTAGTGTGGCGCTCGGCGGAGTGAACACGCCGGAACTCCAGCAGGCGGACAACGACTACGCTGTCGGTTTGCTGGTGGAGACCGTCGCTCACAGCCCTTACGCCAAGGACACGCTCATCATCATCATCGAAGATGACTCGCAAGACGGAGCCGACCATGTGGACTCGCATCGCGCCACCACTTACCTTGTTGGCCCTTACGTGAAGAAACATGCCATCGTGAGCACCCGCTACAGCCAGACCAACCTCCTCCGCACGATTGAGGACATTCTGGGTACGGAGCACCTTAACCTGAACACCTTCTATGCCCGGCCGATGGCGGATGTGTTCGACACCGAGTCGTCGGGCAAGTGGACTTTCAAAGCGGTGGCCTCGCAGCTCCTGGCTCCCATTCTGACCAAGCCTGTCGCTCCCATAGCCCAGGGTGGCGGATTGGGATTCGACCCGACCAAGGTCATATTCGCCAAGGGACCCGCGCTAAAGCCCACTCATGACGCGCAGTACTGGGCGGCGAAAACCCGCGGATTCGACTTCTCTGGAGAAGATCGCGTCCCCAAGGAGCTCTACAACAAGATCCTCTGGGAGGGCATTAAAGGTACGCCCGCCCCAGTGGCCACCAGCCGCTTCCCAAAAGCCGATGCCGACAAGGACAAAGACGGCGACGGAAAGTAGCCCGACTCACCGCTAAGTGCATGCAACATTTCCGCTCGGGCTGTCCTCAAGGACAGCCCGAGTTTTATTACGAACCTCCCCTCGCGGCGGAGGGTCGATATTCCGGTTCGCCGGGAATAAAAACACAATAAAGACGCTCGTCATCGACGATCCGCCCGATGTGAACGTTCCTCCCCGTGTTCGTCGCGCGACCTAGCAAGGACTACGTCGCCCGGCTATTAGTTATAAGTGTTGCATCTACAGGATTTAGACTTGCCCTAACGAAGCTCGACAACTCGTGATTCGCGTGTCGGGCCGACCTGTTGGCACAAGCCGGTCCGACGATAATTCTTCATTCCATCACTGCGCTGCGAGAATCTCGCAAATCGCGAGATTGTATCTGTCCGTTGTAGGAGCCGTGTCATTGATCTTGACCGTGGTCCCGCTCAGCAGAGTGTAGCTGCTCTGCACCTGAACCCAGTACGTGTCGCCTACCGGGCTGAGGTATTGGTGTACGAGCGTTTGGTTTGGCCCCAGTGTGCGCGCGGTTGCGTGGTCCCAGTCGTTGCCCACGCCGATGACCAGCGAGCCGTTGGCCGTGGTTACGAGTTGCGCGGTTGGCGCGCCGGGGTCGGCATTGGAGGCCTCAACAGCGCCGATCGCGCCTGAGCCGCCCGAACCGGACGTGTTCACGCCAGTGAAGCTCATCACCGTAATCGAGGCGGAGGCGCTCTGAGAAAGATCCACTGTAACGGTAACATTTCTTAGCGTGGACGTAGCAAAGGCACGCCAAATTTCGGCTGTGCCGCGCTGCGTGTTGCTGCGCACTACCAGCGTCCAGCTGAGGCCGCCGCCCGTCACGCTGGTGACCTTGTTATTGGCGCCGTTGCTGGAAGCATCGGCGGACACGAAAGCCAAGAGTAGTTCGTTAGCTGCACTCGTGGAGAATGACCCCGTCTTAACGCTGGATTTCGCGGAGCCCTGGTCTGCCGAGATTTGTACGTCCGCTTTCGGCGTCACGGTGACAATCGGGTTGACCGTTTGCGTCAGGGCGCCGGAAGTGCTCGCAACAAAGTTGGTGTCGCCGCTGTAACGCGCGGTGATGGAGTTAGCGCCAGTAGGCAAGGTGCTGGTGCTGAATTGCGCTACGTTGGCGGACACCGCGGACGAGCCAATCTGCGTGCTGCCATTGTAGAAGGCAACGGTGCCCGTAGGCGAACCGACAGTCGCTTGAATCGTCGCGGTGAAGGTCACCACCTGGCCCGATGTGGACGGATTCAGGTTCGAACTGATGCTGATCGTCGTTGCGACCTGATTGACCGTCTCGGCGAGCGCGGAGGAAGTGCTCGCAGCAAGACTGCCGTTGCCACCGTAAGATGCGGTGATGGAATGCGAGCCGGCCAGCAGCGTAACCGCCAACTGCGCCGAATTACTGGAAATCGTGACGGTGCCAAGAGTAGTTGTACCGTCGAGGAACGTGACACTGCCACTCGCAGCGGTACCCGCAGGCGGCGTAACCGTGGCGGTAAACGTAACCGATTGCCCGTAGGTTGCCGGATTGAGGCTCGAAGAGACCGTCGTGCTCGTCGAAGCTGCATTGACGGTTTCCGTAAGCGTCGACGATGTACTTGCGGAAAAGTTCGTGTCTCCGCTGTATTTCGCGGTGATGGAGTGTGAGCCCGCCGCGAGATTCGAGAGGGAAAGCTGCGCGACCTCATTCGTCGGTACAGTGACCGTCCCCAACGCATTCGAGCCATCGTAGAACGTAACGGAACCTGTAGCCAAGTCGCCGCTAATGGAAGGCTGAACGGTCGCGCTGAACGTCACGCTCGAAGCGTAAGAAATCGGGTTCTGACTGGCCGTCACTGCAACGCTCGAAGAAACCGTATTGACGGTCTCCGTCAGCGGTGACGATGTGCTGGCCAAATCATTGGCATCACCACTGTACTTCGCGGTGATCGTGTGCGTGCCTCCCTGGAAGCCACAGTTGGTCAGGAGCACCTGGTTGTACTGGCTGGGATTATTGCTCACGGTCGCCGTCCCGATCGAGTTGCTGCCGTCGTAGAACGTAACCGTGCCGGTGACTACTCCTCCCGTCGCCGGCTGAACCGTTCCAGTAAATTGCACGCACTGGCCGAACGGCGCGGGATTCAGATTCGAAGTGAACGTGATCGCTGTCGGCGTCTGACTGATTGTTTCCGTGAGCACCAAAGAAGTGCTTGCGGAAAGGTTGCCGTTGCCTGCGTACGATGCGGTAAGCGAGTGGGCGCCGACCGCGAGCGTGGAGATCGTGAGTTGGCCGCTGTTGTTGGCGAGGTTCACGATGCCGAGCGACGTGGTTCCGTCGAGGATCGTAACGGTGCCGCTGGCCGTCGTGCCGGCGGGCGGCTGCACAGTCGCCGTCAAGGTCACGGCTTGGCCGTAGCTCGCAGGATTGGCGCCGGAGATGATCGCCGTCGAGGTCGCGCCGGGATTCACCGTTTCTGATAACGCCGAAGAAGTGCTCGCGGCGAAATTCGAGTCGCCGCTGTACTGCGCCGTAATGGAATGCGAGCCCGTGGCCAAGGTGGCGATGGCAAGGCTGGCTGATCCGTTCGAAAGCGGCGCGCTGCCGAGATTGGTGGTGCCATCCAGGAAGGTCACCGAACCGGTCGGGCCGCTGCCCGAACCGGGCTGCGCGCTGGCCGAGAGCGTCACGGACTGCCCATAAGTCGACGGATTGACGCTGGCCGACGCAGTGGTGGTCGTAGTGGCTGGGTTCACAGTCAGCGTTTGCGTGGCGCTGGTCGTGCTGCTCGTAAAGTTCGAGTCGCCGTTGTATTTGGCGCTAATGTTGTGCGTTCCGATCGTCAACGACGAAGTGCTGAATTGCGCTGAGCCACTGGCCAGCGAAGCCGAACCGAGCGTTGTACTTCCATCCAGGAAAGTTACGGTCCCCGTCGGAGTGCCGCTGTACGCGCCGTGAATGGCCGCAGTAAACGTCACCGATTGCCCGTAGTTGATCGAAGACGCGGTCAGGCTGACCGACGTTGTGGTAGACGCCTGATTGACGGTCTGCGAAAAGGCCGAAGAAGTGCTTGCGGTCAGATCATTGTCGCCGCTGTAGCTCGCCGTCAAAGAGTGAGAACCCGCGGCAAGCGTGCTACCTGGGAAGAAGGCCGTGCCCTGGCTCATCGCGGCTGTGCCGATCTCTGTTCCATTATCGAAAAGTGTGACTGTGCCGCCCGAAGAGATCAGGTGATACGTGTTGTCGACCCCCACGGTAATATAGATCGACTGCCCGTAGGTCGAGGGATTCGTGAGCGTGTAGATCGAAGTCGTCGATGTGGATTGCGTTACGACTTGCGTGGCTGCATTCGACGTGCTCGGCGCGAAATTCGTGCTGCCCAACCACTGCGCCGTCAGGGTATGCGTGCCCGCCGTTAGAGTCTGCACCGCCAGCGCAGCGGGCCATTGTGTAATCGTCTGAGTTCCCAGAAGCGTCGTTCCGTCATAGAAAGACACTTGACCTAAGGCAATGCCGCCGCCCACCGGCAGCGAGCCATAGGCGGGCGTAAGGTTCACAGACATGTTGATATACGACCCATAAACCGAAGGACTGATGCCCGCGGTAAGAGTTGCAGTCGTGCTGCAGGCAACGATGGTTTCCGTCACCGTCGCGGAGCTGCTCGTAAAGTTGCTGCTGCCGCTATATTGTGCCGAGATATTGTGTGTGCCCACGCTGAGCGAGCTGACGGAAAGCGTCGCGGAATTGTTAGCGACATTAGCGGTCCCGAGCGTTGTTGAGCCATCGTAGAACGTCACCGTTCCGGTGGCTGAGGCGTTTGCGGAGGATTGCAACGCCGCCATGAATGTCACGCTCTGGCCATATTGCGCTTGATTCGGGCTCGCGGAGAGCGTCTCGGTCGTGGAAGCCTGCGTTACCGTTACAGACACCGTCGACGAACTGCTGCCCGTGCAGTTGGCATCGCCCTGATACGTCGCCAGAATCACGTGCGAGCCTGCGGACAAATTGCTCAGGGTGATCTGCGCGGCGTTGTTGGCGGCCGAAACTGTGCCCAACGTGGTGGACGTAGTGACATCGGTGAACGTCACCGTGCCCGTCGTGGGCGACGGATATTCCGGCTGGATGCTCGCGCTCAGCGTAACGGAAACTCCGTACGGAGCGTTGGTGGGACTCGCCGACAAGCTGGTTGTCGTGGGAGACTGGCTCACTGTTTCCGTCACGGCATTCGAAGTGATCGGTGCGAAATTTGTATCGCCGCTGTAAACGGCAGTGAACTGGTGCGTTCCAGCTGTAACGAAATACGGATACTGCAAGATGAACTGGAATCCATATTGCGACCCGCTCAGCGTTTGGCTGGTGACCTCCGTCGCGCCATCGAAGAGTGTGACCGTTCCGGTCGGCGCGCTCGGCGCGGGAGGCGGCTCGATTTGCACGGAGAGCGTCGGAATGATCCCGTAGGTAAACGACGACTCGTTCGTGCTCAACACTAACTGCGCCACCACCGCCTGGCGCATTACCGAATAGCTACCCGATTGATTGCTGGTGATGATGTCCAGCCGGCCGTCCTGGTTGAAATCCCCTAGCACCACTCCGTCCGGTGCGTTTCCCGTCGAGAAATTCGGCGCGCCCTGCGGGGCTTGCACCGCGGTGAAAGCCCCAGTTCCGTTTCCGAGCAGCACGCTGACGTTATTTCCAGCCGAGTTCGCCACCACCAGATCCAAAAATCCGTCCGCGTTCAAATCGCCCAAGGCGATCGCTACCGGGTATTCACCCACAGAAACTGTGCCGGACGTCGCCGGCGTAAACGTGCAAGCCGCAGGCGCAACGGACGGGCAATTCTGGTTGAGAAGAATAGACACCGTGTTGTCAGTTCCGTTTGTTACAGCAATGTCCAGGAAGCCGTCGTTGTTGAAGTCGCCGATGGCGAGTGCGGTCGGGTTGTTTCCCGTCGCAGGCGAGGCCGTCGTTTGCGTGAACGTGCCGTCGCCATTGCCCATAAATACCGAAAGACTATTGCTGGTGGAATTCGCCACCACCAAATCCAGGATACCGTCGCCATTCAGGTCCGCTGTAGAAATGGCATAAGGAATGTTTCCGGTGGTAAGTTGCGCGCTCGAAACTGAAAAAGTTCCGTCGCCATTCCCGAGCAGGATCGTCACGCTGCCCGGGCCCTGCGGCGCCGCTTGCGGGAAGCATTGCGTGCTCGACCCGCACGTGTTCACCACCGCCAGGTCCATCTTGCCATCGCCATTGAAATCGCCTGCCACTACTCCGGTCGGGAAAGTGCCAGGCAAGGTCACCGTGGAAAACACCCGGTATGACCCGTTTTGCCCGTTTGCCACCATCAGCGAAATGGTGTTGTCGAGCGAATTTGTAACAGCGAACTCCGGCAATTCGTCACCCAGAAGAAATTCGCCAGTTGCCATAGCCCACGGCTGCCGTCCGGTCGGCGTGCTGTAGCCAGTTTCAAACCCGCTGTAGATATCCAATTCCGTCGAAAACGTGTTCGTGCCCTGCGAAGTAATCGCGAGGCTCGGCAACCCGTTATTCTGCATATTCCCGGTCAACAGAGCTTGTGGTGCGCCACCGATTACATCAGTCGTGTTTTGGTTCAGCAAGACCGAAGCGGTCATCGGTGTTTGCGGCAGGTAAAAAGCATTCGAGGTAGTCGGCAGCATTCCGTTGGGATTGGTGACCGTAATCGCGAATACCCCCGGCCCCGGAGGAAGGTTGTTCGTGAACTGTGCGGTAATCTGCGAACCACTGGAGTTCACCGTAGTCGATGTCGGGTGCACCACGTAGGTCCCGTTAGCGGTCAGGCTGACCTGCGCATTTTGTGGAAAATTGGCGCCAATAATGGTGAACGTCGCGCTGCCAGGTCCGCCGGAACTGTTGAAGACCGACAAGCTCGGCGGTGTTACCTGGCTGATGAACGGCACACCGTTCGAAGAACTAGATTGCGCATTTACCGCCGCGGAAAAACACATAGCGAGACACACCACCCAGAGAAGTCGGACTATCCGCATGAGTTCACTCCCTTGAGTAAAGTTCCGAATGACTGAATCGCGACTGCTTGCTATGCGGGGCTATCAGCGAAGCCACCAACGATCGCTGCTAGTTCCGGAGCGCCGGTCCCGCGCAGGTTTGACGCTAGATGTGGGTACTGTAAAGGCAAGAGGCTAGCTGCGCCAACACCTATTGGTTGCGCCGTTCGTATCGGTTAGCTGAACATGCGGCCAGCCGCCGCCATACGGTGAGAGAGCAAAGTTCCACTAGCGAGCTGCTGCAAGACTAAGTTTTGGATTTTGAGCTGCTCGACACATTGGACAGTGGAACGGGTTGTCGATCTCTCGAATGTAGTTTACTGGGTCGAGAATGATATTGTTCTGAAGGGCGAGGAGGAGACGATTCCGATGCGGCGCAGAGATTTTATAAAAAGTACTGCTGTCGTTGGCGCAGCCGCAGAACTTGCTATGAGTCGCATGCAGGCGAACGTTCCCGCCCACAACTGGGGAAACTATGACTTCGGCTCCGGTCCCCGCGTGGCCGATCGCCTCAATCAGGGTCCGTTCCCTCAATACCCACCGGATGCCGTCATTCCCACCGACGACGTGGTGATGACCACAACTCCTTCGGAAGACGTCGTGCCCAACTATGGCATGGGACTGGTCACCTATATCACGGCAGACAGTGGCACGGAGGAAATCAAGTCCGACAATATTTCTCAGGCGATCGAAGACCTGGTTCGATTTCCGCTGGGCCAGCAGCTTTACGTCCGTCCGACCTGGAGGGAAATACAGCCGCGGCCAGGGCGCCTGGAGCTCCCCGACTATCTGAAGCTCGTCCTTGCGCTGGCGAAGCAGACTAACAAGCGGATTGGATTCCGAGTTCAGATGTGCGCTCCAGACTATACACACGAAGCGGCCCTCCCGGATTTTGTCCTCGACAAAGTGCCGAAAGTGGATCTGGTGCTTACCGATCAGGAAAACAGCGCTTCGGCGCAAAGGTACTTACAGAACCCGCACTCGCGTTATCAGCCGCGGTATGACCATCCTTTTTTTCAGCAGGCATTCAAAGAACTGGTGGGCCTATTGGCTGCGGAATTCGATGGCCATCCGCACATCGAGTTCATGGATACCTTCATGTATGGTTTTTGGGGTGAAGGGCACACCTGGCCATTTGGCAACAATCCTTTCCCCAACTACCAGACAGCCGAGCGCACCTGGACCAGCATGCTCGAGATCCAGCTCGAGCACTTTTCTAAAACTCCTCTACTGACCAATACGCAACCGGACTTCAGCCGAGTTGGTAATTCAGAGCTATTGGACCGCACCGTCCGCAGCAACAATTGGATTCGGAGCGATACAATTTTTATCGAGAACGAGCAGATCGAAGCGCTCAGCAATCGTCCGCCCTGGACCGCAGCCTTGCTCGAGCAAGGGCTCCCGGGTAAACCTCCCGATCCACGCGGCGCCTATGAAGGGATATCCCCGGCCGAGAACATGATCGCTCATGTGATGGATATTGGGGCGAATTACTGGCCGCTCTGGAACTTTCACCAGATCAGCGCCAAAAATCTCATGAGTTACTACCAGGCTTACCCAGCGGCGTTCGACCGGATCGGCCGACGAATCGGCTATCGCGTGCGACCGTCTTTCATCTGGACTTATAAGGACGATAGCTACACGGGGCTAATTGTAGGCTTCGCAAATGACGGCATCGCGGGCGTGCCGGGAATATTGAGGGTGACGGTGGAGAGCCAGGATGGAAAGGTGCTCCAGAGCGGTTGCCTGGACGCCGGTTACCCGTTGCCGGGCAAGATTCGGCAGGCCCAGTTCGTGCTTCCAAACGTCACTGATTGGAAAGAACTAAAACTTAGAGCTGAGATAGAGGTGAAGGGCGTGCGCTATCCCGTGCGTTGGGCTTGCCACCAGAAGCTAAACGATGACGGCTCGCTCACGCTCCGCTCCAACCTCCCTCAGCAGGTTTAGTCTGCGCTTGTTCGGCTATTGCGAACTGTGGCGTTCGGGCTTCAGCGCGGCTGGTCGATTTCCAAGCGCATGCATCATTGTGGGGCGGCTCCGGCTGGAATCACGGGAATCAAGATCGCAGACGGATGTTCGGCGTCGTGCAGGATCGTGTTGGTGGCCGAGACAAAGTCGCGGCCCGTCGCTTGCTCCGCGCCGGTGTTCAGATTGCGATCGAAGCGCGGAAAATTGCTACTGGAAACCTCCAGGCGAAGGATGTGGCCCTTCTTAAAAACGTTGCTCGTGGCCCATAGGTCCACCGAGATTTTGTAAACCTGATTGGGATTCATCAGCTCGGCCCTCTCCTGCGAATCGCGATAGCGCATGCGAAGTATTCCGTCGGTGAGATTTGTAGCAAAGCCGGCGGGCGAGACGTCCACGAGCTTTGCCGTGAAATCGGTGTCCACGGCAGAAGATTTCGCCCACAGCTCCAGCGTGACCGGTCCGGTGACCTCCATATCCTCGGCAAGCGGCTTGGTGGAATAGACAAGCACGTCATCGCGATTTTCAGCGGCACGCTGATCGCGCGGACCTGGCTCATAGTGCTCCATGTCGCAGCAGAGCGAACCACCGATGGTCCGCACAGGGTTGGCTGGATCGTACGTGAACTTGTCTGGCGATTCTTTTTTTGGTAGCGCGAGGGAAAGGCCCCCGTCTCCGCGCAGCGAATTGGCCGAGCCACCCGAATGCAGGAAGTATTGGGTGGATTTCGCTTGCGGAGGCGGCCAATCCGATTCCTGGTGGTATTTGTTCTCGCCCATGACAAAAACGTGTACGGGCTTGCTCGCGTCGGCAAACTCGTTCTGTGCGCCCTTGAAGAGAAAGTCGTACCAGGCCAGCAGGACCTCCGTGGGAGGAAATTTAATAGCTTCATCGCCGAATTCGACGTCGCCGATGCGTCGCCCAAACCCGGCGTGGCCACCGATCTGCACCAGCAGGCGCTGGCCGTTGCGTGCCGCGTCCGTGCCGCCGCGGGCCTTGATTCCCATGTAATTCCTCAGCGTACCGGTCAAAAAAATGTCGTACCAGGCGCCGATGTGCAGAGCGGGGACTCGAATATCCGAAAAATGCTCCTCGATCGACCACTGCTTCCAATACGCGTCATAAGAGGGATGCTCCAGCCAATCGAGGTAATACGGCGCAAGTTGAGCCGTCGAGTCGGCGCCCACTGGCAGCGCCGAGTAATTGAACGCCGGGTAGCGAACGAGCGGAAGCGTGGGCGCGCCCATCAGGGCGTTGGTGTCTTTCGCAATCAAACGCCACAGCGTGTTCGTCGCGAGTTGCGTTGTCCAATTTTGGTCGAACCATTGCTCCAGTGCTCCACCCTGATACGTCCAACCATCGTGATAGTTGCTGGCCGTGTCCACAGGGCAGATTCCCGCAAGATGCGGAGGATGGGCAATTGCGGCGAGCAGCTGTGTGGCGCCGACATAGGATCCCCCCGTCATCCCAACCTTGCCATTCGAGAATGGCAGCGCGGCCGCCCACTCGACTGCATCGTAGCCGTCCTCCGATTCGTGCCGGAACGGGTACCACTCGCCTTCCGATTCGTAGCGCCCACGAACATCTTGCACGATCACGACGTAGCCGTGCGTGGCCACTTGATACGCTGGCGCAGCCGCCCAGCCTACGCTTTTGTCGTACGGCGTGCGCATCAGAATGACTGGAAATGTCCCGTCAGTCCGCGGTCGGTAAATGTCCGAATAGAGTGTGACGCCGTCCCGCGTTTTCATCGGGACGCCATTCTGCGTAATCACGGCATAGCTTTGCTGCGCGCGAACGCACCGCGCCGCCGATAGCCATACGACACAGATCATGATGATTGCGTGCAAGAATCTTCGCTGAAACATAACCGTCTCCTTACGCGAAATGGAAGTGAAGTAGCGTGTAGTAAAATCCGCATTTTATGCCACAAGTCTTTTTGCAGTTTGCGGTTGACTTTATAGCTCTTCCTGCAGAAATGAAATACTTAGAGTCCCCTGAGGGAACTGCCGGGATAGGATGGTTCGTCACTTGGGATTCGTCCCCAGTGTGAGTGAGACAGGAACGAGGGGACGATCCGGATCGACGATGAGCCAGGCTGCGGAACTGAGGAAGGCCAGAACGGCGGCGACCAGAAAGGAAGTCGTCCATCCGAAACGTGCGGCGATGAACGGAGTCAGTGACGCCGTGACGGCGCCGCCAAGTTGCGCGCCCATATTCATGAACCCAGACACGGAGCCCGAAAAGGGTCCACCGATGTCGGCGCTGATGGCCCAAAAGGAACTCTGAGAGAGGTACAACGCACCGGCCCCGCCAGCGAGAATGACGCTAGCCAATGGCGCATTGTCAACCAGGGATCCGAATGCGAGAAAGATGCTAGTGAAGCCGAGTCCAACGGCCGCGACACCACATCTGCCCGCTCTCCGGCCTGCGCGCTTGGTCAAGAAGTCAGCGGCCAAGCCGCCTATGGCGCAGCCGAGCGCCATAGCTAGAAAGGGAAGCGTGGCATAGAACGCGCTGGACTTCAGGTTCATGCCGCGGACGCGCTCGAGATAGATAAAAAACCACGCGAAGAAAATCCAAGCGACGTAGCCATAACCGAAATAGCTGAGAGTGATTAACCAGACCTCGCGGTGCTTCAGAATATTGCTCCACGGCACCGGCGCGGAGGTGTGTTTTTGCCCCGAAGACGGTGCCCCGTCGCCGGGAAGGTTTTTTGCGAATGCGAGACCACTGTGGATCACTGCCAACTCTGACGCGGAAACCAGTGGATGCTGATCGGGCGAGTCGCGAGAGGCGAGGAACCAGATTAGTCCCGCGGCCAGACCAAGGAGTGCGCAAATCCAGAAGGAGGCGCGCCAACCGTGGTGAATCATGATGTAAGTGATTAACGAAGGAGAAATGGCGGAGCCCACTCCGACTCCAGCAAAGATCAGCCCATTGGCGAGGCCGCGTTCCTGCGTTGGGATCCACCGGGCGACAAATTGATTTGAGCAGGGATACATCACCGCTTCGCCGACTCCGAGTAGAAAGCGCGCCAGCAAAAGAAGCAGAAGCGGATTCCGCAGGCTTGTGGGCACGGCGGCGGTGAGCGCGGTGAAAATACCCCACCACATCACTCCGCCGGCGAGGACGCGGCGCGGTCCCCAGCGGTCCGCTAACCAGCCTGCCAGAGTTTGGAAGAGCGCATAGCCGAGTAGAAAAACAGTCGAGAGCAGGCCGAACTGAACATCGCCGAGATGATAGTCGGCAGCGAGGCGTGTTCCGGCGATGGATAGGTTGACGCGATCGAGGAAGGCGACGGCGCTTAGGACGAAAAGCCATCCGATGAGTAGCCAGCGCACACGTGTTGGAGGTTGCGACGACGGAGCGGTCATGTGGATTGGACTTGTGGCATCAGCTTTGTCGCGTGGGGCGCAGCAGTGCTGCGCCCCTACAAGACGGGACGAACGCTCACGCCGAATGGGCGCGTAAGAGTTGGACGAGATGTTCGGCGATAATTTTTTCTTCGCCGGGTTTCAGCATAAAGGAATTCATGCCGAGGCCGTTGGGACTACTCTCCAGGACAATCGAAGGTTTGGCGCTGCGGAGTGCCTTGGACGCGTCTTTAGGATCGAGAGAAATGTGAGCGGCATCCCATTTGATACTCATATGCGGTACGTGATTGGCGATGTCCGGAACGGAATAAGTTGTGGTGACGCCATGGATGCGGGTGATTTGGGCCGAAATGGATTCGAGACGCCGTTGCCATTCTTTGTTCAGTGCCTCGTGATCTTCCTTCAAATACAGCTCAAGCGCTTTTACCATGCCGATGATTTCTTCCTTACCGACCTTGGCGCAGCGGCCTAGCGTATCTTCGTGCGGGCTGTTGTTGAGGAGCGCGTTGGCGACGAGATCTTTGCGGCCGATCAAGAGGCCGGCGCACTGCGGGCCGCGGATGGCTTTTCCACCGCTGAAGGCGGAGAGGTCGTAGCCCATGTTGGCGTAGTCCCAGAGGTGCGAGACCGGAGGCGTGTCGGCGGCGGCGTCAATGAACGTCGGGATGTTTAATTCCTTGCCGAGCTTTGCCCATTCATCGACTTTGATTTGTCCGGACGCGTTGGCGAAGTTCGTGAAATGCAGCATCGCTGTTTGCGGATTGACGGCTTTGCGAAGCTCGTCCGTAGTTTCGATGACAACGAGCCTGACGCCGGTGGCGCGGAGTTGATGATCGAATGGGTTGCGATGGGATTTCTGGATGATGACTTCGGATTTCATTCCGGTGAGATCGGGAAGCTGCTCGATGAATTTGGGATTGTCTCCGGTGAGAATGCCGGCGAGGCCGGATTGCATGGCTGCCGCCGCGCCAGAGGTGACTAACCCCGTGTAACCCTCCGGAAGTTTGAGCATTTCGGCAATCCGTTTTCCTACGGCCACTTCCAGGTCGGGAATGCTGCAAAAGTGCTGACCAGCGAGAGCCATGACGGCTTCGACCTCCGGGCGCGCCAGGGAGCCGCCCAGAACGGTCATGGTTCCCTGGCCGTTGATCACGGTGGTCACGCCCAGTTCCTCGTAAACGTTGCCCGAGGCGCCGAAGCCGGAAATTCTTGCGGCGCCGGCGCCAGAGACTGGGCTTGCGTTTGCGGCGCTTGCGAAGAGACCCCTGGCGCTCGACATGGCACCGGCGACGGCTCCGGCCATGACGCCGAGGCTGCTCATAAACGTACGGCGAGTGGACTTCAGATTAAGTGGCATCGAGTTTCTCTCCTCTGGGTAAATCGCTACTTACGAACGACCGCGGCGGTGCAGTTGATTTCGACCAGTGAGTCTCCAGGGAGATTCGCAACCGCGACGGTGGTGCGCGCCGGGCCGCCATTTGGGAAATAGGTCTTGAAGACCGCGTTCATGCCGTCGTAGTCGTTGATGCTGGCAAGGAACACGGTGAGTTGGAGAATGGAGTCCATCGTGCCTCCGCCGGTTTCAACGGCAGTCTTGACGCCTTCCATAACGCTCTTTGTGTGATTAGTAATGTCCTTCGGGAACTCGGCTTTGTTGTGGGAGTGCGCGCCGATTCCAGCGATGTAAATGACGCCGTTGTGGACGATGAGGGGAGTGATGAAACCGCTGCCGGCGGGCTTACCATCGATATCGAGCTTCTTGACGCCGCCGCGTGCCTGCGCTTCGGCAGAAGATGGCAACGCCGCTGCGGCTAGACCCAGGCCAGGGAGCAACGCGGCAACGCGGCCTCCAAAAGCCCTGCGAGTGAAGAGATTGGAAAACATTTTATTTTTCCTCCTTATAATTTAGTTCCGAAATCTTTGGTTTTACGATTTTACGGCAAAGCAAAACTGAAAATATCGTTTCCCGACGCAATGGCCACGTATTGCTTTCCGAGGACCGCGTAGCTCATCGGAGAAGCGTTAAATCTCTGCCCAGTGGTGAAGTGCCAGAGCGGCTTGCCGGTTTTTGCTTCCACGGCTTCGAACGATTCCGCATCATCTCCGAAGAAAACCAGGCCGCTCGCGGTGGTCATCGTACCCCCAGCGGAACCTCCATCTCCCAATTGGGGATAACGCCATTCGAGCGCGCCGGTGTCAAGGTTATATGCCAGCAGAATTTTTTCACGCTTGCCGCCGGGGGCGCGTTTGACGCCGGTCGCATAATACGCGTGGCCCTCGGTGAACTTTTCCGGTTTGCGAAAAAAGATGCCGCACTCTTCGAGCGCAATGAAATAGAAAAGATGGGTGGCCGGATTATAGGAAGGCGAAAACCAGTTCGTTGCCCCAATCATGCTGGGGCAAATTTCTGTGCCTTTGTCGGACGGCTCCAGGCCGGTGCGAATGGGGCGACCTTGCGCGTCGATGCCCTTGGCCCAATTCAAATGGGTGACAAAGGGAACGGCAGAAAGAAATTTTCCGTTGGTGCGATCGAGGACGTAAAAAAATCCATTACGATTTGCCTGGACCAGCAATTTTCGAGGCTGGCCTTGATAAACGGCATCGATGAGCACGGGAGTTTCGGTGGCGTCATAGTCGTAAAGATCGTGGGGCGTGAACTGAAAATACCATTTCATCTTGCCGGTGTCCGGGTCGATCGCGAGAACGCAAGCGGTGTAGAGATCGTCGCCGGGGCGCGGCGAGCCGTCAAAATCTGGAGCAGCATTGCTGGTGCCCCAATAAATGGTATTGAGATCCGGATCGTAAGTACCGGGCATCCAGGTCGTGCCGCCGCCGCGCAGATAAAGGTCGCCCGGCCAACTCTCGGAGCCGAACTCGCCGGGGCCGGGAATGGTCCATAAGCGCCAAGCTTGCTTGCCGGTTTCGGCGTCGAAGGCAGCGACGAAACCGCGAACGCCATCGTCTCCTCCGGAAGTGCCGACGATGACTTTGTCTTTGACGACCAGTGGCGCGCTGGTGGCGCCATAGTTCTTGTTGCCTTCTGCATAAGCCACGTCCCAGAGAAGATGGCCGGAGCGAGCGTCGAGGCACAGGAGATGCGCGTTGTCGGTTTCGAGAAATACTTTGGAGTGCCAGACAGCGACGCCGCGGTTGTGGTGTTGGGACGCGTCGTCGATGAGCCCTTCGGTGACCGGGCGCGAGTAATGCCAAATAGCCCTGCCGGTGCGCGCATCGAGCGCGAAGGCGTCGTTGGCGGAGGTGACGAACAGGATGCCGTCGACGGCCACGGGCGTGACTTCGAGCCCAGTTGAGTCGCGCAGGTGAAAGACCCATTGGGCGCGGAGGTTGCCGACGTTCGCGGGCGTTATTTCCGAGAGATTGCTGAAGCGGCGGCCGGTGTAGTCGCCATTGTAGGAGACCCAGTTAGCTGCAGGGGGTTGGGCAACAAGGTCTTCGGGCCGGACGTCGATAGACGTGGAAATGGCAGCGGTTGATTTTTCTTGCCCAGGGGAGGGTGCGGAGATACTTACAAGAATGGTGGCGAGCGCAAGGGAATTGCTGAGTATGCGGAGCAGATTCACAGAGGCGATGGTGGGTACCCAAGTCACTCGTCAGGCGCTCCTAAAGGCGGCCGAACTGCTTCACAGCTTCTTGAATGGATTTTAGCTTTTCGATAGTCGCGTACATGGAATGCTCTTTGAAGTCCATCTGCTGGGCGAGCTTGAGCGCGGCAGACGCGGATCCCCTCGGCACAACGACAACACCATCGACGTCGGCCACGATGATGTCGGCCGCATTCACGTTGACGCCGTCGCACACGATCGGGATATTGGCGCCAGCGAAGCGGTAGTGCGTCACTGAAGTGGAGGGAACGATGCCGAGCGCGTAAACGGGAAACCCGATCTTTTGCAAATAAGCGACATCGCGGACGCCGCCGTCGATTACCGCCCCTGAGAAGTTTCGGGAGTTCATGGCCGTGCCCATCAGGCCGCCCATTCCCGCGATATCGGCGCCATCTTCCACGGCCATCACGTAAACAGAATTGGCAGAGCCCTGATCGATGGCAGCAAGCATGCCGTCGAGTGCATTCGGATCGTGGTTGGTTTCCTTCTTGAGAAGCACGGTCAGCGCAAAGCCCGCAAATTTGGTGGGGAAGATCGGACGCATATGATGGGACATATACATCTTGCGGCCGGTGATTTGCTCGAGCGCGTCGGAAACCGACGCGACTTCCACATGGCGGAAGCCGTCGAGCAGGGAAGCGTCATCCGTGGCCGGCATATCCACTTGATGGGTGCGAGCTAGAGGCGGCCCTACGGACAGGGCCACGATCGCAACAGCAAAACTGCCCAGCAGGACGGCGTGAAGGATTCGACGAGATTGTGCCGAACCAAGTAATGGCATCATCGGGATTCTCCGGCAGTTCGAACGGCTGGACTGTAGCACTTCTTTGGGATTGGCACTAGTTTCGGATAAATCTTAATTCGATTGAATAGCCGCGTTTGTGCGGATCTATGAAGATAACGCGGCTTGGCCGATCCGGCCAGGTTGCTGCGATTGCACGAAGGCAACCTGCTGCTCATGGCTGCGATATATGCGTTTAGCAAAGAAATCAAACCCTCACTCTTCTTCTTCGTCGTCCTCAGGCTTTTTATTCTTGCCCGCTTGTGCCTTCGCTCCATGAGCGGCGGACATCAGAAAACTGACTAGATCGTTCAGCTCGTCACCGTTCAGAGTTGCGGCGTAGTTTGCGGGCATCAGAGAGTCCGGCTGGCGCGAAAAGCCGGCGAGCTCGGACTTCTGAAAAAGCAGGAAAGCGCCGTCCAGTGTCTGCAGTTGGAGCGAAAAATTGTCTTCGTTTCGTACGACGCCGACGTATTCCTTGCCATCGCGCGTCTTCACGATCATCTTGCCGCCCAGGCGGTTTGCACTGGCAGGTTTGACGATGGCTTCACGAATCTGATCCGCAGAACGATTTGCGCCAAATCCAGCGAGTTCCGAGGCAATGAAGCCCCCTGAGCCAGCAATTGCATGACACTCAGAGCATCGCGGCTTTCCATAAAAGAGTTCCCGGCCTTTCTTCACGTCACCCGGGAACTTCTCTGAATCGTTCCTGCCCTGAAGCTGGCGCAGGTAGACGACGACGTTCTTGAGACTGCTTCCCAGAGACGCGAAGGCAGGCATTCCCGTTCCCGGCACACCGCCTGCGATAATCCGTGAAAGCTCATCGTCGGAGCGCCGCAGTGTTTTTTCGTTCGTGGCAATGTCCGGAGCGCGTTCGCCGCCGCGCCCATCCAAGCCGTGACACCCCGCGCATCGCGATTCGAAAATTTGTTGGCCATCGACGTTCGGCGCATTCGAGTGTTCGCTGCCGTTCCCGGAAGGCGGCGATTTCTGAGCTTGCGACGCGACTCTCTGTGTAGCTGCCAAGACGCAGAGGAGTAGGAGCCCCACGCTGAACAAGGTGCGGGCGCCACGAATATTGTCAGCACGAGTCATGGATAACTCGATCCTCGGGCATTCCCTCGCAGCGATCGTTGCGCAAAATGTGACCCGGCTGCGAACTGCAATTTTAGCAATCAGTTTTTTGCCGCGCTGCGCACAGCGATGAGGGACACTTGCTCCAAGTCCGGATAGTGGCCTTCCTCATCGGGTTTTCGATCCCCCGGCTTGATCTGCTGAACCGTGGTCTGTGCCGGCAAAACTCCGCCGAAATATTTCCGGTACACTTTTCCGAACGCGGCCGAATCCGATAAATCGTCCAGGTATATCGTGGTTGAAACCACTTGGTCGAACCTCATGCCCGCTTCTTCCAGGTTGTCGAGGAGATTGCGCATCGTCTGGCGCACCTGGTCGGCGGTCGACGCGGCGAACACGCCGCCATTTGGTCCCGGAATGAATCCGCTCTTCGCCGAACAATAAAGGGTGTCGCCGGCGAAAACACACGGGCTCGCGGTCGGGCTTGGCGGCATATTCTTCGGTCGTATCGCGTGTCGCTGGGTCAAATCGCGAACAGCCACGCCAGTGTAGGCGATGTGCGCACCTTCCGGGAGACTCGACACTTCGATCGTGGCGCGTCCCGGCGTATTTCCGAACTCAAATCGCCGGGCGTAGTGCTCATTCATAATTCGACTCGGTATTTCTGAAGTCAGGTAAGGATTCACGAAGACCATGTTGCTGAGCGTGAGTCCCGCAGCTTCTACCACTGTTTTCAGACGGTCGAGCGCAAAATCGACTTGCGCGGCTGGATTTGCTGGCACGGTGCCGTTCGCGGGGTCGCTGCCCAGCATCGTTGAGATAAATAGTCTGTCGTGCGTCAGCATTCCCGCCGAGTAGCCTCTGTTCGGACTGATATGGGGTTCGTCCACGGCCTGCTTTCCCGTGAGATCGCGAACGGCGACGGCGTTGATTTGTACGGAAGGTTCAGGGAGCCGCGCAACGCCCAAGACTCCGCGCGCAGGCGGCAGCTTCGGGAAATACTCGGCGAAGGCCTTGTCCAACGCGTCGTAATTGGTCATGTCGTCGAGATAGACCTGGACATAAACGACGTGTTCCATCGTAAGGCCAGCCGCTTCGACGACGGTTCGCACATTTTCGAGCGACACGCGAACCTGGTTCGCAAAACCTGGCGGAATGCTTCCGTCGAACTGGCGAGGTCCCTGCCCAGAAACATAAACATAATCTCCGGCGTCGATTCCGGCGGAGCCCAGCGTATCAATGGTCACCTGCGACGATTTAGGCTGGACCGCCTTCAGCTGCGCGTGCGCACCCGATGTGAAACAAAGCAGCGCCGCGCTGAGCAGGCACAGGAACCTCATGCCGCTTTTCCCTTGCGGGCTGCGCCAAGAATTTCGCGTAGCCTTTGGCCGACGATCATTTCTTCTCCCGGCTGAATCGTCATGGAAACCAGCTCGATATGGTCGACTTCTCGCCGCTCTTTCCTGTCCGGCTTTGCCTTTTGTATTCCTTCGCGCACGGCTGGCACAAGGCTGGGGTTGTCGGCGCCTAGCACTTCGATCGTCGGGTCGTTCGCGCGCAATTGCGTTACGCAATCGGTAATGGTGAAGCCCCACGCGTGCTGGTCCCAGGAAACTTTCAGCGTGGGATAGCGATTTCCGTCGTCAGGAATGTAGATTTCGGTCTTGACGCCCGGCACGGTTTCCACGAGTTTGCCGATGCGGTCGACTCTGGCGTTCCATTCCGCGTAGAGTTTCTTAGGATCAATTTTCAGCCAGGTCTCGACTGCCGTAAGGCAACCGATGATTTCTTCCTTGCCGACCTTCATTGCCCGGCAGACAGCTCCCTCCCAGGGAGCGGAGTTGCGAAGGGCTGCGTCGATCAGGTCTTTGCGGCCGAGCAAGACGCCGCTGCATTGGGGCCCCTGCAGCCCTTTGCCGCCGGAAAATGTGTACAAGTCAATTTTCATCTGAGCATACAACTTGAGATTGTCCGCCGGTGGAATGCCCGCCGCATCATCCAGCAGCATCGGGATGCTGTGCTCTTTCCCGATCGCGACCTCGCGCACGAGTTTGTCGCCGAGATCGGTGGTGTAGATCATCGCCGTGTTCGGTGTGATCGCGTTTTGGATGCCGTCAGGCGACTCGACGAGAACCAGTTTTGCGCCCGTCAGCCGGATGGCGCTATCGAATGCACTGCGTCCACCGACCATAATGACTTCGTGTTTCATCCCAGTGGTGTCGGGCAATTGCCAAATTTTTTGCGGATCGCTGCCCGCCATGCACGCCGCGGTGGACGCGGCCATCGCTCCGGCTGCGCCCGTGGTTACCATCCCGGACTCGGCGCCGGTCAACTCCGCGAGCTTGCGCCCGACCCCACGCTGCAACTCGACCATGTTCACAAAATAGTGCGACGCCTCCGTCTGAGCGGCGCGCACCTCTGGAAATTGCAGCGACCCGCTCAGATACGTCCACGTTCCGCGGCAATTGATGACCGTCTTCACACCCAGACGACTGTAGACGTTATCGCTTGGCGCCAGTCCGATCGCAGCGGCCGATTTTGCATAGAGACTTTGCGCCGCGATCTGCGCGAGCAGTGGCGAGGCCGCCAGCATTTTCATGAATCCGCGACGCGATGATTCTGGACGAATGGGCATGCGTACCTCCGAGAAAGTTTTCAGTCCTATCGGGCAAAAATCAGGGTTCCAAAATGTTCGGGCACATGATTGGGATCGCGATTTGGAGCGCAAGTCTGTTGCCAGCACATGAAGTGACGTTGGGGATCCTCGCCGAGCCCGTCGATGCGGTAAAGGTTGGCGCGCCAAATCGTGCCGGGCTTCACGCGTAGATCACTGACGGATTTTAACGGCACACGCGCCGCCGCATACCAAATATGATTCGCTTCATCGATCCGGCCTTGTCGCTGCCAACCGGAGTTCCACTCCGCGCCATAGCTGTCGTGATCCAGATCGATGGCCAGATCGACCCAATCGCCTGTAGGCGCAATCTCGAATTCCCGGTAATGCCGGATGTTGGTCCAATCGTCGCCCAGAAAGAACTCGACCACGTCGCGGTCCCACAGTTTGAGGCGATCCTTGCTGTTGTCCGCGGGCAACCAGAGGTTCAATTCGCTATACGGGGAGATGAACAGAAGATAGAGATCGGAGTCGGTCCAAAAGCCGCGCACTTCCGTCTTGAGCTTGGGATAGTCGAGCTGCAGCGTACAGTCTTTCTCGATCCATGCGGAGGCCGCGTGCGACCAGGTTGCTGAGTGTGGATCCGTGTTGAGCTCGGGCGCTTTCGCCACGTAGGGGACGGTGAGCGTCGCCGTTGGCGGCGTGACCTCGCATACGTCCACCGCAAACGCGACGACAGGGATTAAAAGGATTAGCGGCAGGCTTCGGATGGGTTTCATGGATTATGGATGGGGCGAGTTTCGTAACTCCGGCGAGATCTCGTATGCTTTCTCGAATTCCGCGCGCGCCTCGTCTTCCTTTCCTTCCTGGTGTAGAGCTAATCCAAGATTGTAATGGGCCTCTGCGTAGGAAGGCTTGAGGTGAACAGCCTCCAGAAATTCCGATTTTGCGCCCCCGTTGTCGCCGGATTGCAAGAGTGCCAATCCGAGATTGTTATGAGCCTCCGCGAAGTTTGGCTCGCGATGAACAAGATCCCGAAAAACGCTGATGGCGCTTGCCGTATCGTTTTTTTGACTCAAAACCAAGCCCAGTTGAATACGCGCGTCCGTGTACTTGGGATCGAGACTCAGAGCTTCGTTCAGTTCTGGGACTGCCTCGTCGAGTTGTCCGGATTGCGCCAGCGCAAGGCCGAGATTATAGTGCGCGTCTGGAAGATCAGCATCCGACATTATCGCCTGCTGGAACTCTTGAAGTGCGCGATCTCGATCGCCTTCGCGCCAGAAAAGAAGCCCGAGGCTGGTGTGGACTTGAGCATAGTCTGGTTTCAGTTGCAGAGCCTTGCGGTAAGCCTGCTCGGCGCGTGCGGGATCTGCTTTGCGATCCCAGGTGACACCAAGATAGTAGTAGCCGGTTGGCAACTCTGGGCTCTGATCAATCGCCTGCTGAAAGAAATTCTGAGCCTCATCCAGTTGCTGCTTCTTCAGTGCATCCACACCTTGAATGATAAGGAGCTTCGCCTGGGCCAGCCGGGTACGAAAACTTTGCAACTCGTTCAACTCATCCAGCTCCTTGTGGGCCGCGGCGGTGTCGCCTTGGGCACGGAGAGCGATTCCTAAGCCGTAGTGGGCCTTCTCGAAATCGGGTTTCAATTCGATCGCCCGTCGAAATGCGGTGATTGCGCCCGTGATATCGCCTCCGGCTTTAAGTTCCATAGCGAGGTTGTATTGGGCATTGGGGTCCGCAGGATCGAGTTGGACGGCCTCACGAAAGTTGGCAAGCGCCCCATTGTGATCGCTCTGTCGTCGCAGGGTTACGCCCAGCATGACGTGAGCGTGCGCCATTTTGGGATCAAGGCGAAGTGCAGCGCGAAACTGAGCGGCAGCCGCATCCAGCTTCCCAAGCTGACCTTCTACTTGGCCCAATTCGAGATGCATTTCCGCAGTGGGCTTCAGCGCGACGGCACGGTTGAGCTCGCGCTCCGCAGCGGGGAAATCATTCTGCTCCGAATACACGTGCGCGAGGAATTGATGCGCACCCGCGTTCGAGGGTCCATATTCCACCGCTTTGCGGAGTTCCCGCAGAGCGCCCGCCTGGTCATGGAGCTCATAAAAAGCTGCACCCAAACCATAGTGAGCCTCGCCCCATCCCGGCTTAAGCCGAATTGCGTCCTCGAATTCTTCGACCGCTTGCCTCGTGTCACCCTTATATTTTAGGGCCAAAGCAAGATCATAATGTGTGAGCGCGTCATTGGGCTCGAGCTCCAGAACCTTGCGATAAGCGGCGACGGCCTCCCCCCACGATTTGGAGCGAGCGAGTGTATTCGCTTGCTCGCGGTAGATCTGAGCCGTCTGAGCTACGGACGGTCCCGGCCGTGCAAGACTGAGAACGAGAGCGGACACGATTGGCAAAACCCCGGCACGGCGAATGATCGAAACTATCCAGCCTGACTTCATCGAAGACAGCCTAACACGCGTGCGGCAGTCAGGCGGGGCTCAAATGGAAGGCCCTGCCTGAGCGCTCGTCTGGTCTGCGCCACTACCAGTAAAATTTCGCGCTGACCTGACCAATGCGGGGATCGCGCGCATTGGTCACGATTCCGAAATTCGAATCGCTGATGTTTCCGTCAGGATTCATAAATTGCGCGTGGTTGAAGATGTTGAAAAATTCAATACGCAGATCGAAAGCGTAATTTTCCTTAATTTGGGTGTGCTTCACCAACCCGAAATCGGTGTTGTTAAAGCCTGGGCCGTGGAAGAAGCGCCGGTTGGCGGTGCCGAAAGTGCCTGGTACGCAGTTCAACGCGAACGCACCCACACTCTGCAGGCACGCTGGTTCTGTTGAGTCCCCTGGGGATTGTGGTGTCAAGAGACCGGGCGTAGGTGGGAGAAAGTAGCATCCCGTACCGTCGGCGGTTGGGCAGTTCGGATTCGACTTTCGTGGATTTAGGGTCTGCACCGGTCCAACCACGTTGGGCATGTCCGTAGACGAGCTGCCCCACAGAGTGTAATCGCCATTTCCCTGGTTTAGCTGAATCGGGAAGCCAGTGGACAAGCGTGTGATGCCTTGCACCTGCCAACCTTGGGTCAAGCGCTTGGGCGCATTGGGGAAAGCCCGGTCGAACGGGATGGCCCAAATGTAACTGGCCACAAAATTATGTCTGACGTCGGTGGAAGATAGCCCTCGGCTGAATTTAGGATTTACGAAGTTCACCAAATCGCCGAACCCGGAGGAATCGTCCAAGCCCTTGGCAAAGGTGTAAGCGGCCAGGAAAGTGACATCCTTCGCCTTGCGTTCGACGGTGACTTGCGCGGCGTTGTAGATCGAATTGGCGCTCGTGTATGTGAACGTGTTGCCGTAGCCGGCACACACCTGGGTAGCCGCACCCGGGCAGTAGTTCGGATTTATAAGTTTGTTCCTGGTGCTATACACATTGCCGCTGGGAAGTTGGAACACGTCGCTCTCAGCCCCAAATCCGCAGCCAATGACAGGAGGCTGACCGGGGGTACTCGCGGTCAGGTCTACGGCCCCTTCTGCAGTGAGTTGCTGGCAGAGAGCTGGGTCACCCGGGTTGGATTCCTGCTGGGTGATGAGGTGGTGCCCCTCGGTACCGACGTAAGCCAAAGTGAGCACGGTTGATTTAGTGAGCTCTCGTTGAATAGAGAGATTGAAGTGCTCCGCATAAGGCAGTCGGTTGTGAATGTCGTAGCCCGGAAAATAGTTGAAGGGCTCAAACACCGAGAAGTCCAGTGTCTTGTTGGACGCGGCACCCGGAATCGGCAAGGTGTAGGGAAAACGTTGCCCCAGCGATTGCCCACTCTGCCGAATCAGGAACGGCTGGCTAAACAGTACCGACGACGGAGATTGCCAATAGAGACCGAACGGCGCGTCGGCCACCTCGTAGAACAGGTTAAGGTCCTCCACCGAAGTGTAGTAGATCCCGTAAGCCGCCCGGATGCTGCTCTTTCCCGGCCCACCGAAGATCTTGCCCAGTATTCCGTCAGAGAATCCAGGCGAATAGGCCAATCCTAGCCGTGGGCCCCAGTTGTTGTATCTTGTGGGGGCAAGCGTCTTGGGAATACCAGGGTCACCAGGAAATACCAGGCCAGTGGGAGCAAGCGGAAATTCTACGGACTGTTCTCCTGGAACCCACGTCTGGATTTTTCCTTGCCAGTCGTACCAAGGCATACTCACTTCCCAGCGGAGGCCAAGATTCAGAGTGAGATTGGATTTCACCTTCCAGGAATCCTGGGCGAATGCCCCGCCATAACGCGTTCGGGAATCCAGGACCTGTTTTGCGGCCTGGACGTAGGCAGCCCCGCATGTGTTGCACGTTGCGCCGAGGAGGAAGTCGGCCATATCAGACCCGGTCACGGAACCGTCAAATGTGAATTGACCGTTGGGGCTGGCGTAGTTACGTTCGTTCACCTGCAGGTAGCGGAATTCCCCTCCAAACTTCCATGTATGTCTGCCCGCGGCCTTCGAAAATACGTCACTCACCATATACGTGGTATCGGGTTGGTCCGTGTTCAGTGTGGGTACGCCGATGTTTAGCCCAATCTGGCTCAAGGTCACTTGTGGCATATATTGCGTGTAGCCGGGCAGCGGGACTATGCCGAGGGTGCCGACTCCTGTCACGAATCCCAAATCAGAAATATTGGCGAAACTCCCCGCGGGATTGTCCTTATGCACCGCTGTCCGGAAGAAGCTGATCCGCGCTTCATTTACGGCTGTCGCTCCGAAGGTCTTGGTGTTGCTCATGACGAACTCTTGCGCTCGCGATGGTGTGGTGGTCGGGAATCCAGGCACAGTGGCGAATCCTGCTAGAGCGCTGTCGACGGTAGTGTTATCGATGTGGTAGTACCAAGACCAGTTGCCGGTAGTTTGGTTATTGAAATCCACACGCTCCCCGAACTTGTTGTCGACGAGGCTGCTCCTCTGGCTGTTGTTCGAATAGTTGTTCACATCAGCAGCCAAAGTGGGCGTGGGAATGTAACTGAGAATGTGGGAAGCTGGCGTGTCCCATGCGGCTTGCGGGATGTTCGCGAGGCCAGTCGTTGAGTTAACTGGAAATACGCAGCCTGTTACGGGATCCGTGCTATTGCAACCGGGGAAGCTGTATGGCTCTTGATACGCCACGGTTTGGCCCGTTGTAGTCGCCAAGCGATTCGTCAGCACCTGCGCCCAGGCCGTCCCATCGACCAAACCGGTCAAGGTCGTCGGATCAAAGTTGCCAGCCCTCTCAGCGGTGGTTGGAACGGTAACCAACCCGGTTTCGGCGCCTTGCACCTGACGAGTGCCCTGGTAATCGGAGAAGAAAAACAGATGATCCTTCCAGGCGGGGCCTCCCAATGTGTAGCCGAATTGATTTTGGCGCAATTCTGATTTGGAAGGCGCGAAGAAATTCCTGGCATCCAGCTTGTCGTTGCGCAAAAACTCGAAGACATCGCCGTGGATGGAGTTGGTGCCAGATTTGGTGATGGCGTTCATCACCGCGCCGCTGAATTTTCCATATTCGGCGTCGAAGCTGTTGGTAATGAGGCGGAACTCTTCGACTGAGTCGAGATTAGGGACCAAACCGGCCCCCAGGTTGCGACCCTCGCTCACGTCGCCGCCATTCACAAGGAATGCGTTGGCGGTTTCCCGTTGGCCGTTGACGGAGATGTTGCCTGCGTTCAAATTGCCGGAAACCGGGCGGTCGCCGCCGATGGTGCTGGCTGTGCTAGGCGCAACCCCCGCTTGCAAGCCCAGAAGATCGATGTAGCTGCGGCCATTCAGAGGAAGGGCGAGCATCTTCTTCGAGTCGATAACATCGCCGAGTTGCGTGCTTTCTGTTTGCACTTGCACGGCATTGGCTTCCACCTTTACCGTTTCCTGTTGCGCGGAGCCGACCTCAAGGGTTACGTCGACTTGCAACTGGTCGTTGACCTTCACGACGATGTCCGACTCGACGAAGGTCCGGAATCCACCGGCAGTGACCGACAGGCTGTAAGTGCCCGCGGGAAGCGCCAGAATCCGGTACGAGCCGTCCGCTGCGGCGACAGCTTCTTGCTTGAAATTCGTTTGCGCGTTGGTCACGGTGATGTGCGCACCCGCGACGGCCGCCTGCGTTTTATCGCGAACCACTCCTTGAATCGAACCGGTGACATCGGCGCGCAAAACGGCCGAACTAAAAAGCATTGCGAGAATGAGCGCGAACCCTGACGGCAAAGACCTAAGGCGATTTTGCATGGACACCCCCTGAGTGTCGGTACATTTACACGAACCGGTGAGGAGAATCAAGGAAAAGTTTCGATTTACTACTTTCTATTTCGATTTATTACTTTTCCAGTTTCGCTTCATCAGTATTTTCGGGTTGCGGTTTGCTGTCAGTTGACAGCGCAAGTAAAAGAAAGTAAAAGAAATGAATCGAAAGAGTGCCAGGAGCTGGATATTGTTCCAACTGCACCGGACGCGGACGCAGTGGCGCTCGGCACTGAGCGCGCTGCAGCCATCCGCATCGTTGGAAAATAACGGAAGAGATAGTCATGACGTTCTCACTCAGCTCGGGAAAACAGAAAGGTCTGCATGCGGTCGCCGATTCGCGTGGCGTCATCGCGGCATTGGCCATCGACCAGCGCAGCGCACTTCGGACATTGTTTGCGCGGGCCATGAGCGTTGGTGCAGCGGACGTTCCGCGGGAGAGTCTATCGAAATTCAAGGAAGCAGTGAGCTCCATTCTCACGCCTCATGCGAGTGCCATCCTTCTGGATCCGGAATACGGTTTGCCCGCGGCTGCCAAACGGGCCACACATGCAGGGCTTCTGCTTGCGTACGAACAAACTGGCTATGCTAAAGATGTTCCCGGGCGGCTCCCGCGCCTTCTCGATCAATGGTCCGCTCAACGCCTTGTCGAGGCAGGAGCGAATGCGGTCAAACTTCTCCTGTACTACTCAAGCCGTTCTCCCGCGGAGATCAACAACTTCAAATACGCCTTCGTGGAAAAAGTTGGTGCGGAGTGCGCGGCCTCGGACGTGCCTTTCTTTTTGGAGTTGGTGAGTTACGCGGAGAGCATGGACGACAAAAGTATCGAATTTGCGCGGATTAAATATGAAGTCGTTGCTGCTGGCATGAGGGAATTTTCAAAGCCACACTACCGCGTCGATGTATTGAAAGTCGGCATGCCCGTCAATCTTTCCTTTATCGAGGGATCGCCATCCTCCGACGGAGCTATTCTTCACTCGCGCGAGCAAGCCCAGCAATATTTCCTGAGCGCCGCGGCATGCGCTTCGATTCCTTTTATTTACCTGTCCGAAGGCGTGAGCAACGATACTTTCCGGTATGGGCTGGAACTTGCTGCCGATGCCGGTGTCGGGTTTTCGGGCGTGCTTTGCGGAAGGGCCACGTGGAAAGATGGCGTGGAAATATTTGTGAAGCAGGGGCCTGCTGCGCTTCAGGATTGGTTGGGCCGCGAAGGGGTACGTAACATCGAAAATATAAATCAGTGCCTGAGTGGCGCAACGCCCTGGTTTGAAGCAAGTCGTACTGCTACCTCAGGGAAGGGCTGCTGATGTTTCTTTGCGTAAGCCTCAACCCAGCGATAGATAAGCGGCTGCGGCTCGGCCGGTTGCGCGTTGGAGAAGTCAACCGTGCAAGGAAGGCGTGCCCCGCTCCCGGAGGTAAAGCGGCCCACGTCGCCATGGTGTTGAGAACTTTGGGGGCAGATCCTGTGTGGTTAGGTTTTGCAGGAGGAGCGACTGGCAAACAACTGATCGATGGACTCAAGGAGCTTTCCATCCGAGTGCACGAAATACCCACAAGTGCCTGCACGCGAACAAATCTGGAAATTGTCGAAAACGACGGCGGCATTACCGAAATTCTGGAGCCCGGCCAGCGCATTACCAGCGAGGAGCTTCGGCAGTGCGAGAAAACTTTGACGGACCTCCTGGACCGGGTTACTGAGCAGCCCACTGTAATTTTTTCGGGGAGCCTTCCGGAAGGAGTACCGCCGGACATTTACAAGACGCTAATCGAATTGGCTCATGAATTTGACAGCCGCGTGTTTGTGGATACCAGCGGCGACCCTTTCAAGTTCGCCCTGGCAGGGAAGCCGGATTTTGTAAAACCCAACCGAGGCGAAGCTGAGTCCTGGAGCGGCCAAACGATCGACAATCCCGCGTCGGCAAAAACAATTATCGGCGCCATGCTGAACGCGGGGGCCGCCGCGGGAGCGATCAGCTTGGGAGCGGCCGGATTGATCTGGCAATCCATGGATGGCGATACGCTTTTTGCCGATGCTCCTAAGTTATCCGTCCAGTCTTGTGTCGGCAGTGGCGACGCCACACTGGCCGGTTTCGCCTTCGCGGCGCAGCAGCGATTGCCCGCCGAGGAAGCGGTGCGGCTTGCCGCTGCCTGCGGTTCTGCCAACTGCATCGCCCCTGGGCCCGGCCGCGCTCGTGCGGAGGATATTGCCGGTTTAAAGGAACAGATTCGCGTGGAGGCGTTGGCGTAGCTTACAAGGAAAGGTTGGATTCACTGTCACATGCTGAGTGAGGAGCGACGTCGCGAAATCCTGGAATTGCTGCGGGCAAACGGCCGCGTCCTGGTACGTGATCTCTCCAAACACTTCCGCACTTCACAGATTACCATTCGCAAGGATTTGGAATCCCTGCACCATGAAGGACAACTTGAGAGGACCCACGGCGGCGCTCTGCCCAGGGAGACCGGCGCTCTAAAGGATAGCCCGCTGCGAGAAAAGGAGCGCCAGCACCGCCAGGAGAAAACTCGCATTGCCGCGGCTGCTGTGCGCAAGATTCGTCCCGGGCAGGTGATCATTCTGGATTCCGGCACCACTACCACGGCAATTGCGCGCGCCTGCCGGAATATCAAGAATCTTACAATCATTACCAACGCCACAAATATTGCCGCGGAACTTGCCGACTCTTCGGTGGAAGTCATTCTTACCGGCGGCGTGTTGCGGCAGAATTCGTACTCATTGGTGGGCCCGCTGGCCGAAGATTCGCTCCGGAAGCTGAGCGCGGATCTGTTGTTCCTTGGGGTCGATGGGTTTGACGTTCAATACGGCTTGACCACGCCAAACATTCTGGAAGCGCGCGTAAATCGAGCGATGGCGGAAGCCGCACGCCGCACGATCATCGTCTGTGATTCCAGCAAGTTCGGCCGCCGGAGCTTGTCGCTGATTATGCCCGCCGGTTCTGTGCACGAAGCAATCACGGACAAGAATATCTCAAGACATGACCTCAAGGCGCTACGCGACGCGGAGATCCAAGTGACGCTCGTATAGCGTCGAAAATCGAACATCTGGAAAAAAACATTTTATGCTGATCAAACCAAGCGAGCACAGCCAGTCTGAAACTTACAAAGAGATACTGTCTCAGAGTGACGTCTGGCAATCCGTTTTGCAGCAATTGAGGCAAAGCCGGTCCGGGGAAAGGACGCTCGGAAGCAACAACCGCAAGGCGTCCTGGTTGTTTGTGGGATGCGGCACCAGCTTCTATCTTGCGGACGCTGCCGCAACTTCGTGGACACTGCTCACCGGCGAACCGGCACGCGCTGTTCCGGCATCCGAGATTTTGCTCTATCCCTCCTTGACGCGCGCCGCCGCCGGCGATTTACAAGCTGTCGTGATCTCGCGTTCGGGCCGCACCTCCGAGAGTGTTCGTGCTGCCCACGTGCTTCGGAAAGAGATCCTCATACCCACCTGGGGAATCACCTGCGCGGAGAAAAGTGAGCTTGAAGCCGAGTGCGATTCCACGTTGGTGTTACGAACCGCGGATGAAAAAAGCACCGTCATGACCCGGTCGTTTACGTCCATGCTAATTAGTTTGCAGTGGCTCGCGGCAAAGCACGCGGGGAACGGGGAGTTCTGCAGCTCATTGGAAGTTATGGCCGCCCAATTCGCCGCGCGGATACGCTCCCTGGCGGAACAAGTGGAAAACTTTACCGCCCGGCTTTCGTTTGAAGACTACATTTTTCTGGGACAGGGGCCCTTTCACGGCATCGCGCGCGAAGCCGCCCTCAAGGTAATGGAGATGTCCTGCTCCTACAGTCAGTCTTTTCACACTCTCGAATTTCGTCACGGCCCGAAAGCGATCGTAACTCCCCGCACGGCCCTGACATTTTTCGTGAGTCAGGCGGGCCGGCAGGCCGAGGTGGAAGTCCTGGAAGAAATGAAGGACTTGCGCGGAGTGACGATTGCCATCTGTAATAAGGCCGATGAAAACATCCGCAGATCGTCCGATCTTGTTCTCGAACTGAATTTGCCTGGCGATGAGTTGGCGTTACTGGCGCCGCACATCGTGCCAAGCCAGCTGATGGGATTCTTTACGGGCGTGGCGAAAGGGCTCAACCCCGACCTGCCCAGGAACCTTACCCGCGTTGTGGTGCTTGACTAGCTTCTCGAGGAGACAATCGCTTGGCCTCTTTTGACGTCAGTGTAATCGGTGAATTAAATCTCGATTTGATTTTGTATGGACTGCCGCAGACGTTGGTCCTGGAACGCGAACATCTGGCCACCGACCTCAGCATCACTCTTGGCAGTTCATCGGCCATCTTCGCCCACAACCTCTCGTACCTGGGGAATCGGGTAGGTTTCAATTCGTGTATTGGAGACGATCCCTTCGGTGATATCTGTGTGCAACGCCTTTCCGCGAGCGGCGTGGACGTTTCCCATGTAAAGAAATTGCGAGGAAAAACGACGGGACTCACGCTCATCCTGCCGCAGCGCAAGGATCGCTATATCCTTACGTATCCAGGCGCGATGCACGAAATGACCAATCGCGATTTGGACCAGTCCTTTGTCTTCAATGCGAAGCATCTTCACCTATCATCGTATTTCCTGCAAAAAGGGATTCGGCCGCAACTCATAGATATCTTCCGCAAGGCAAAGGACGCGGGTCTGACCACCTCGTTGGATACCAACGACGACCCGGAAGACCGCTGGAGCGGCGACATTCAGCTTTTACTTCGGTACGTGGACATTCTTCTGCCCAATGAGAGGGAAGCATGCAAGCTGGCGCAGTCGACGGATCTCGAGCAGGCGGCCGAGTCGCTTTCGAAAAAGGTGCGTATACTGGTGATCAAGCGTGGATCGCAAGGAGCGATGGCCCGCGTTGGAAAAGAAAAATATACGGCATTTCCTCCCATGGTGGATGTTGTCGACCCCGTCGGCGCGGGCGATACCTTTGACGCGGGCTTTGTCCACCAGTTTATCCGTGGGGCGAAGATCGAAGATTGTTTGAAGTTCGCAAACTGCGCAGGGGCGCTCTCAGTCACTCGCGCTGGGGGCACGGAAGCCTTTCGAGATGCCGCTCACCGCGAAGCATTCTTACGCAAACATGCCGCGCGCTCCGGCCAATCAGGCACTACGACTTTCAAACCAACGGCCTAGAAAGAGTATCCCTCAGGGCGCCGGTGCAGCCTCGAGCAACAAACTGCCCGTGAAATCGACATTCAATTTGCCGACAGGGCCCGTCACTGTTCCAAGGTCTTTGTGATGAACGTAGTCGGTGACTCGAAACGTTGCCGCGGGTAATCCTCTCAGCTCCACCTCTCCCTTCCAAGCTTCCGGCTTTGCGGAACGCGGTTTCTGGCCGTTCGCACTTTCAGGACTGTAGAAGGCATAGTAGTAGTGCTGATCTTTCTCGATGACATACGCTTCCGGAACATCAAATCCATAGACATACAAATCAAGAAAAGTGCCTTTCGAAAGCATTTTTTCGTTGTACAGACTTATCCATTCCTTCCAATGAGCTTCCTTCCCTTGGTTCAGATATACATTCTTGAATTTCGCTCCGTAGTCCGGCCACGTGAATTTTGTTCCCAGTACTCCGCCGGTCCCCAGGGTCGACGCGAAATCCTCCCCCAGATCCTGTTCGTTAGTCATTAAATTGGTTATTCGCGTGAGCTCCACGTGATCGCCGTAAACGGCCGCTTCGGGTCCGAGCAGCGCCTTGTACATCTTTACGCGGCGTCGCACCTGCACCGACCCCACCGGGTCCGCTGTCACTGCCTGATCCATGTATCGTAGCCATGCCAGATTAGGCGGCGTCCCGCACGGGCAACTTTGCGTCACGCTATCCGGTTTTAACGCCCGCGTCGTCTCGAAAATGATTTTGTAGACGTCAGCCATCGCATAGACTGAGTCGTACGGCGACTTGTGATGATGTGCGGGGTTGTAGCACAACGGCGTCGACCAAATATTGTCGAGTTTGTGGCCGTCGAATCCCCAGTCGCGAATAAAACGTTCCGTCACTCCCTTGTAGTATTCCTGAACCGCGGGAACCGCCGGACACAACGTTGCCAGATTGCGTGCCATTCGCGCGGGTTTTCCATCTTTGTTGAGAATCAACCAATCTGGATGTTGCTTGACCACATCGGAAACAACGTATTTTCGCCCGCCATAACCATAATGGCCGTCCTCCACGCCGAGCGGCAGCCACCAGACCTGCATCTTCAGTCCCTGATCATGAAACTTCTTCACCATGTCGCGAATCGCATCCCCCGTAAACGCGGCCCCGTTGGGCTGCCAATCGCCGTAATTGTTAAACCACCCATCATCCAGCGTGGCCCAGTGGATGCCCAGTTCTTTCAGCTTCGGAATGGTGTCGAGCATCTGCTTCGGCGTCACACCGAATTCATAGCCCCAGCCACACCAACTCACCGCGTAGTTCTCTTTATTGTTGCGCGGCCTCTCGAGTCCTTCCTTGGCGAGTACTTCCGACCAGAGGCTTAGCGGCTCATAAAAGTCGCCGTGATAAACGGCAAGAAACGTTCGTGGGGTGGAAAAAACTTCTCCTGGTCTAAGAACGATATCGGCGGGCACGCGGACCTCCGTCTCGACTTTTCCTGCCTCCGCTGCGTGCACGGGAATCGACAATGTAAACGGAACTGTCTCCACGTGACCAATGGCTTCGCCGACCTCTCGGCTCCAGAAAGCGACGACAGGAATCCCTCCGCCGACGTATCCAAGGTCATCTTTCGTCGGCACGGGTGCGCCGAACGGATTGTCCTGGGAAAACTTTGCGGGCATAAGAAAAGTTTCGTCCTTGCCCCACATCAAGCTGGCCCCTTGGAATGTCCACAGTGGATGCGAGGGAGACTTGGAATCGAGCGAGGCCGTAAACTCGTGCCGTTGCAACGTGATCCAATCCAGCGAAATATCTGACTGACCATCGTTGCGAACGCTTACTGAAAGGAGCGCCAGATTTGGAAACTCGTCGTAAACCTCAAGATCGAGCGTTTCCGTCAGGGTCGTTTCGGGAATTGATCCGGCTATCTCGATATGCTTTCCCAGCGCGCCGAGTTTCCCGGCGGTGTCACGCACTTGCGCCTGGCCGAGGTTGAGAAGAACTCCCGCATGCTCTTTCCTTGCCGACGAGACCACCTGCGAAAAATCAGGGGATTTGCTCTCCAGTGAGGTTGCTCCTTCCGTCCCCGCACGCGCGGCCGTCAAAGCTCCAGAGGGACCCAGCCGAAACTCCGCGGACGCTGTGCTCACCGTTATGCTTTCGCTCGAAACCTTCACCGCCACCGAGGACTTCGCGACAGCGGGCGCAGCCTTGGATTCTTCTTTCTTCTGGCACCCCGCCACCGAGAGGCAACTAATAAGTCCGAGCAAAAGGAGGTCGGTACTAAGCGAGCTCAGGCCACAGCCTGATTTGGAAACCATCTCTCGAGGCAAATCACTACGAAGTTCCCGCATCTTAGTGAAATCCTTTAGACTGCGCGTCGAAATAGAACTTGGCTGGCGGCCGACTTTCCCGCACGCACAATAGCACGTAGCTTTCCCGCTCGCCGATCATTTCATGGTATTCGACATGTAACGCTGAGTGATACCGTCGAATGCACAAAGGAAATTGCAGATCCGCATCCAGGCGCGCAGCTTCAAGATCGGCGCCGTGCAGATCGCGTGCGGGGCGCCCCGGAGTGCTGAACCAGGCTGCACGGCCGTCAAAAACAGTGACGGTGTCGCCCTTCGGATAGTGTCGCACCACCGCTTGTTTGTTCGGCGCCATAGTGAAGATTTCGAGGTTCGTGAACTGGCCGCGGAAGCTCTCTCCCCGTTGCTATCCGGCTAGGCGTGCTCTCAATCGCCGTGGTGCCACCGACAGCGCCGATGTAGTTTTCAACCGACTGAGATGCCGTCGGCAAATTAGCTGGAAGCTTCTGTGTTTCGGGGTTCCGGACGCTGCCGCTCTCACCCATTTCACTGTCGACAGTCGACGTGTCAATGGGGTTGCGCGCTCCCCGGTGGCAAGAGTTGCAGGTCACCTTGCGCCGGCCTTCAAAGCCATTCTTGTTGATGGCAAACATCAGCTGCATCATGCGACGGCATTGCGAGAACCCTACTGTCCACCAACACGGGAGAAAAAGCGGTGCGTAGCCTAGCGATATCTTCGAATGACGAGGTTGTGGCGATCGGAACGATATAGGCCCAAAACGTAAAGAATGACAACACCTTTCGTTGAATAGATGACTTGGCGTATGCGCAGAAGCGCATCACGTTTGGGAACGCCCAGAAGTTCTGCCGTTCTCGGGTCTGCTGTCGTAGCATCAACTTCTTCATCGGAATAGGCTAGGTCAACGTTATAGTTACGCTCGAGAGTGGAGAACAGAGACTCTTTGTGGAGGGGAGCCGTTTGCAAGCCCGAAAACTGCGCCGCGGAGAGGTAACATGTCTCAAGCGCAAAAGGCTGCCCAGCAGCATGCCTTAGGCGCTCAAGTTTGAGGACTCGACTTCTCGGCGCAAGAGCTAGCCGTGCAGTGGCTTCTTCTTCATTGTCGATGATTCTCGCTAGGAGTATCTTGGAACCCGCCATCAAACTGCGGCTGCCCATCTGCTCCGTATAACTCATCAATTTGTTGAAGTGAATTTTGGGCGTGGCAACAAAAGTCCCAACCCCGGGGCGCCGCTCCACCACTCCCTCGCTCTCAAGAGAGGCCAGGGCATGCCGAGCCGTCATCAAGCTTACATCATGAATTTTTGCAAGTTCTCTCTCCGATGCCACAAGGTCGCCTGGGCGGAGGTCACCAGTTTCTATCACTTTTCGAATCGCACCTTGGATCCGCCTGTAGGCCGGAATTCCATTCGTCTTTTTCGCTTGCATATCAATTTCCTCGACTTGACCCCTAAACCACCCTGTGGCTCTGAAAAGACCCAGGATAGAGAGACGGCCAAACAGGGCACCAGGTTTGGTCGCTTCCGCGCGTTTTGCACATTTCCGGAAACGTCACGCAGGGCGGCGGCAACCGCACCCCTCAACTAGCATGCTCTCCAGCCCTAGCGGGGAAGGGAACGGCCTTTCCAGCCAGAATAGTGATATAGAGCAGAAAAGGTTTGGTGCTATATGGCACCGCGATAGGACTGTTATAAAATATTAGTTTCTCCTTGACAAGCGTAAAGTTCCGCTATATAGCTACTGCACATTGGGTCCTTGTATTGCTTTGGGGTTTTTGTTCTGTCTCAAATTTAAGAGGAAGTGGTTGCCCGGCCGCGTGCAGCAACCTCTTTGGGGGAGCAATTGTTATGAACGGACGACGCCAGCTTTGTTGGGCCTTTGTCAGCGCAGTGCTCATTCTCCTTATGTGCGGGTCGCAAGGCGTGCTTGCGCAGGATGTCACGGCTTCGATCTACGGAACGGTTACCGATCCCAGCGGTGCGGCGGTTGTTGGAGCCACTGTAACCGTCAAGTCCGTGGAACGAGGAGTCAGCTACACGGCGGTGACCAACGAAGGAGGGTTGTATCGCATCTCGCAGTTGCCCGTCGGCAATTATGAACTGCGCGTGGAAAAGCAGGGGTTTCAGACGTCACTGCATCCCGCATTCACCCTGGGGCTAAACCAGAGCGCACTCATCGATGTCCCGTTAAAGGTCGGGCAGGTGAGCCAGACGGTGGAAGTCAGCAGTGCCGCGCCAATCATGAAGACGGAGTCCACGCAGGTCGATACCATTATCGATTCGAGAACCAACGATGCGCTGCCCCTCGCCACTCGCAATTATGTCGAATTGACGCTGCTGTCCCCCGGCGCCGTCCATCCCGATCCCAGCAGTTTCAATAACGGGGACAACGTGAACTCCGGTGCGCGGCCGTTCATCAATGGCAATCGCGAACAGGCTAACAACTTTATGCTCGATGGAATGGACAACAACGAAGTGTCGGACAACCTCTTGGGCTACACTCCCGCTCCGGATGCGATCGAGGAATTCAATCTCATCAGCAACAACGCGCCCGCGGAATTCGGGAATTTCATGGGCGGGATCGTTAGTGTGACCCTCAAGTCAGGCACGAACGCTTTTCACGGCGATGTCTGGGAATTCTTTCGCAACGATGTGCTGAACGCAAACCAGTGGGAAAACAAGATTAATCCGAGCGCGGCGGCGATTCCCCGCGCGCCTCTACGCTGGAACATGTTTGGAGGCACGCTCGGCGGCCCGGTCATCAAGAATAAACTGTTCTTTTTCGTCGACTATCAAGGCCAGCGGTTCGATCATCCGCCTGCGGGCAGTTTCATATCTGTGTTCACGCCTGCGGAACAAGGCGGCGATTTCAGCTCGCTTTGCCAAAGTGGATTTAACGCCGGCATCTGCAACGATCGAGTATCCAATCCCGGAAATCCGCCGCCAACAACTCAGCCCTGCGTTTCGGGAGACATGCGTGCCAATTGCTTGGTATCCGATCAACTCTATAACCCGTGCGCTGCGGGAACGGGAGTAAGCGGTGTGCCGTGCACGGCTTCGGCGGCAGCCAACGCGAACCGCCCGGCTTTCCTGAATAACCAGATCCCCCTGGGGATGATCAGCCCAGTGGCGACCGCGTTATTCGGATCCTCCCTCTATCCGAAGACCATCAACAACCAATTGACCAGTAACGCTCTGCAGGAAGTAGCAACGGCCTACAACAGCGACCAGGGAGACGTCCGAGTCGACTACAGAATTTCGGACAGAGATCAGGTCTCTGGCCGCTTCACGCGCGCGATGCAGGTCGATCCTTCTACCAATTCCCAGGCCCTCCTCGGGAACGGCCAGGTCACAGCGCCGATCTGGAGTACCGTGGGTGATTGGACCCACACCTTTTCTCCTAGCATCGTCAACGACGCACGCTTTGGATGGAACCATATCATCCTCAACACGGGGACAACTTGGGATCCCTCCGTTGGAAGCTTTGGTCAAACGATAGGAATAGCAAACTCGAATCCGGCTGGACTCATCGGGCTTTTGGGTCTTGATTTTGGTGGAGGAACACCCACCAGTCCGGGTAACGGCACCCTCACCAATATCGGCAACAGCATGGTCACACAGAGCTTCAACAGCAAAGTGTGGCAGGGGGATGATTCGATCACCTGGACCCACGGCCGCCATGCGTTCAAATTTGGCGGCGAGTACATGCGCGACATCATCACCGTTTTTTACTCAGGAAACAGCGGCGAACTGGGCGGGATAACGTTTGGCTCCGACTTCACGGCGTCCTCGGCTGTTTGTACCAACTCCGCTAACTGCGCTTCCACCGGCCCGTACGGCGGCAATGGCATGGCTGACTTCTTCCTCGGTTTGCCTACCGCGTTCGGCCGAGGTCTTAGCAGTGGCACCTGGACGCAGACCTCCAACATCTTTGCCGGATACGCGCAGGATACCTGGCGCCTAACGGACCACCTGACGCTGACGCTTGGCCTGCGTTACGAAGCGCACACGCCTTGGGTAGAATCAAACAATCAGCAAACCAATTACAACATCCAGACGGGGGCAATCGAATTCGCCGGGCAGGATGGCAACAGCCGCGCCCTCTATAATGGTACCTATGGGGGCAAGGATTTCCAGCCTCGGCTTGGTTTTGCGTGGACACCTGGCTGGTCCGGTGGCCATACGGTCTTCCGGGGCGCCTTCACCGTGTCCGACTATCTCGAAGGAACGGGCACCAACCTGCGCTTGCCGATCAATCCGCCTTATGACGGCGGTGCCGCAGCGGGAGGTGAATTCCAAACACAGTACCTCCTCCAGCCATTGCCGGGCTCCACGGCGTCGGATGGGATCATTGCTCCTCCTCCGGCGGGTCTTAGCTGCCCAAATTATCTCTTGCTTCGCCGGCAGCATCTTTCGGCTGTGGGATCCCCACGTTCAACCGGCCATCGACGACCAGTGGAACCTAACGGTACAACACCAATTCGGCGGGAACACCACGCTGCAAGTCGGGTATGTCGGGCAAGTGGCGTATCACCTCATGGTGCCCTTCAGCTACGGCCAGCTCGTTGCGGAGCCCAACTCTGCCTGCAGTACTCCGCCCTGTACTGCGCCGAGCCCGTTTTTCGCGGCCAATCAGACTTTGGCGGGCATCATCGGCGACAACAACGTTTCGGGTACACAATCGAACGGGCGAATGATGTACAACGCCCTTCAGGCCGTTCTCCAAAAAACGCTGAGCCAAGGATTGCAGGCTCAGGTTTCTTACACCTACGCGAAGTGCATGTCCAACAACACCGGCTACTACGGAACTTGGTCAGGCTCTAGAGCGTCCTCCACCGCTTCGCCTTACTGGCAAAACATTTACGATCCTAAAGCGGAATGGGCGCCCTGCTATTACGATGAGACCAACAATCTCACGGCCTACGCCGTTTACGACCTGCCCGTTGGCCAAGGGAAGCAATTCGGTAGCAGCATGAACAAGGCAGAGAACGCCGTCCTCGGCGGTTGGACAGTTAGCCCAATCGTTACAATCCACACGGGATTCCCCTTGGCCCTCTATACCAACGCCAACGACCCCACGGGAACCGGCTCTCGAGGATTGCGCCCCGATTGCGATGGAAAAAACACTGTCTGGGGCCGGCGACCAGCTACTACCGCTGGCGGCGGTATCGCTTGGTTTGATCCCAGCAACTATACCGACCCAACCGCGACATTTGGGACCTGTGCACCGCAACTTGGTGGTTTGCGCGGCCCCGGGTACTACAACTGGGACGCCAGCTTGCAGAAAAACTTCCAAGTCAGCGAGCGATTCAGGGTTCAATTCCGCACGGACTTCCTGAATATGTTTAATCGCGTCAACCTTGCGGTACCTAATACGACGGTGAATGTATCTACCACCGGAGTTATTCAGGCGTCGCAACCTGCAAGAAACATTCAGTTTGCATTGAAGCTCTATTTCTAGCCCCCAACAAAGGACGTATAATTAGGCAGGCGATCACCCCCGCCTGCCTTATTTTTTATGAAGAGCCTCGTTCTCGGATTCTTGTTTTTTACCCTCGGTTGCGACACCTCTGGGGGAATCGTTGCAGCACAATCTGTCGCAAAGCCACCCGCTGCGGACGCTTCTTTCTCCACGCAAAAAGGGCTCGCGCTGGCCGAAGGAGGCCACTGCCGTGAAGCATTGCCGATCCTGAAGAAGTCCGCCCCACAGTCAGTGGATAAGCAACTGAAACTTAAAGCCGGTTTGGCGGCCGTTCGATGCGCCTTATCGTTGAACCAGACCGACACCGCCGTTAACACCCTTCTCTGGCTGAACCGAGAATTTCCCTCTGACCCCGATGTTCTTTATGTCACCACGCATGCCTACTCCGATCTTTCCACGCGGGCCGCGCTGCAGTTGGCTGGCAGCGCCCCTCAATCCACTCAGGCTCACGAACTAAACGCCGAAGCTCTTGAATCACAAGGAAAATGGGACGAGGCCGCGGCGGAATATAACTTGATCCTCAAGCAGCAGCCCGATCTGCCAGGAATCCACTTTCGGATCGGCCGCATTATTCTCTCCAGGCCACCAACCCCCTCGATGGTGGAAGACGCGCGAAACGAGTTTCAGGCCGAACTGAAAATCGATCCGAAAAATGCGGGAGCTGAGTACATCTTGGGCGAACTCTCTCGCCAGGCTCAGCAGTGGGATGATGCGATCGAACATTTCTCCCGCGCTTCGAAGCTGGATGCAAATTTTGCAGACGCCTTCCTTGCGCTCGGTTTTTCGCTGAATTCCGTGGGCCGCTACGCCGAAGCTATCTCACCTTTGGAAATCGGAGTCAAACTGCGGCCAGCGAACCCCACGGGCCACTATCAACTGACCATCGCCTACCGAAAGACCGGGCGTAGAGAAGATGCTGAACGCGAACTCGCCTTATTCCAGCAGACCTCGGAAAAGGCGCAAAAGGAACAGCCTGGGCAGGGACAACCACCGCAGTAGCCCGTTCATCCGGGATGAGAGCCCGCCAGAAGAGACGCCACTTACTAGAGTTGCCCCCTTGACGTTTAGAGACACGAAGAATCCCCCTCAGCCAGCACGGATGCTTTCGTTGGCCCCTACCTCCTCGCTTTCACGAAAGGCTGGTAACCGAGCTCGTCCTTGCCTTCTTGAATGCTATAGAACTGATCGGCACGGAAATCTTTGAAGGACTGTCGTGCGCCACTCGGCCAGGTGATCTCCAACTCATCAATCTTCCCGGCCGATCCAAGGCCAAAGTGGGCGCGCAAATCACTCTGAGACAAGTAGCTCCCTCCACCCGCGATTTCGCGAATCTGTGTCATGCCCCCGGCAGTCAGCTTGAGCCTCGCGCCTATGGCGTCGCGATTGCTCTTTGTTCCTACCAGCTTGAAGGAAACAAAGTGGCCTCCATTTCCGCCGCTGTTGTGCAGCAGAAGCGGTGGATTCGCCGTTGTTGCCGACAACCACGTCCAGGAAGCCGTCGTTGTCAAAGTCCGCGAACGCCACGCCACGCCCGACGTAAGGCGTGTTGAACCCATCGCCGGAAGTCGTCGTTACATCGATGAATTTGCCGTGGCCGTCGTTGTGGAACAGCGTATTGATCTGTTTGTACTGGGTCCCCGGAGTGGCCTGCTCCACTTCCGGGTAAACGTGGCCGTTGGCGATGAAGAGATCGAGCCAGCCATCGTTGTCGTAATCGAAAAACCCGCCGCCAAAGCTGAGAACCGTACGCGTGGGCCGGGTGATTCCCGCCTGATCGCTGACCTCATCAAACGATCCATGGCGGTCATTCTTCCAGAGGTGATCAGAACTACCCTGAAAATCGGAAATGTAAAGATCTAGCCAGCCATCATTATCGTAATCGCCCAGCGAAATGCACATCGCCGCCATCGTGCGTCCCATGTTTGTAAAGGCCATACCGGCAAGGGCGCCCTCTTCCTTGAAAGTGCCGTTGTGTTCGTTGTGGTAGAGGTACGCATTCAATCCGTCATTCGCCACGAAGATGTCCGGCCAGCCGTCATTGTCGTAATCGGCGGCGCCCACCGAAAGATTTTTGCCATTAGGCTGATAGATGCCCGCTTTCTTGGTGACATTGGTGAAGGTACCGTCGCCGTTATTGTGGTAAAGACTGTTCGCACTGCCTTGGTAAGCGCTCGGGGGACAACTGCTGGTTACTCCGCCGAGGTCGCAGTAACGGCGCGCTCCCGGCCCGAATGCCACATAGCCCCCAACGTAGAGGTCGAGTTTCCCGTCGCGATCGTAATCTAAGAATGTGGCGCCGGAGTGAAAGTAGGTGCCGAATTCCATCCCTGCAACCCCTGCTTTATCGGTCACATCGCTAAACGTGCCGTCGCCATTGTTGTGGTACAACACATTGCGGCCGTACTGCGTGACAAAAAGATCCGGGTGACCATCGTTGTCGTAATCGCCCCACACGCAACCCAACCCGTAGCCTGTACCGGGCACACCGGCTTTGTCGGTTACATCGGTAAACGTGCCATCCCCATTGTTGTGGTACAACGCATTCTGCACTTTGATGCCGCGGCCGTATAGATCCCGGCCGTTCACAAAATAGATGTCCTGCCAACCGTCTCCATCGAAGTCCGCTACACAAACGCCCGGACCAAATTCTTCTAGATTGATGGCGATCCCCTTATTGCCCTTGAAGTGCGTGAAATGAATCCCCGCCGAGCGCGTCACATTACTGAATTGAATGGCTTGCCGTGCCAGCGTCCACGGCGTACCAAAAACGAGCGCAATCAGCCCTCCCGCAGCGGCAATCATCACGCCGAGTTTGAGCCAGGCTATCAAGACCTTATGCCTCTGGACTCGGACTCTACTTCTCCATAATTACATGGCGGGCTTGGGCAGCCGGTGCTGAAAGGAAGACTCAATTTTAGCTGACACCTCCTGAGTAGTTATACAATGATTGCCCAACCTTTCGGCGAAGTAAGCCAGAGCTTGCTGTGCGGAGATTTGTGAATGTCTGAACACCACGGCGACTGGCGGAAAGCGCTCGAAAGGCGTCAGTTCCTTGGCATGTTGGGATCTGCCGGGCTGGGCGCCCTCTCTGGCGCCACAAAAGCGTTTGGTTTTCCCCGGCTCACGTCAGGCGCCGAGAACTCCTCGCCAGCATTCGAAGTAGTTCTTCCATCGGCCAGCAAAATCTCGTGGGTTCACACCAGCGGTCGCTCGGCGGAAATGTTTCTTCCAGAAACCACTGGAGCCGGCTGTGCCTTCTTTGACTACGACAACGACGGCTGGCTAGACATCTATCTGGTCAATAGCGGCTCTTGCGATTTTTACACTCCGAAACCGCCATTATCCAATGCGCTGTATCGCAACAATCGCGACGGAACCTTCACCGACGTCACCAAGAAGGCGGGTGTTCCCGGAAATGCCTATGGCATGGGAGTCGCCGCGGGCGACTACGATGGCGATGGCTTTACCGATCTCTACGTTACCCAGTATTCTCGCGGCATTCTATACCACAATAACGGCGACGGAACATTCACTGATGTAACGGAGAAGTCGGGTGTCATTACATCAGGCTGGGGAACGAGCGCGGTGTGGTTTGACTATGACAATGACGGGCGCTTGGACCTGTTCGTCTGCCGCTTTGTCGATTTCGATAAATCCAAAAATCAGTTTTGCGGCAATCTGAAAACGGGCGATCGTTGGTACTGTGTGCCGCGCGTCTACAATCCCATGCCTTGCTGGCTCTTCCACAATAATGGCGACGGAACCTTCACGGATGTCAGCAAGGAGTCAGGAATTGCGGCCTCACCCGCGAAAGCCTGGGGAGTGGTGGCCGCGGACATAAACAACGACGGCTATATGGACTTATTCGTAGCGAATGACACGGTCGCGAACTTCCTTTTTGCTAATCGCGGAAAGGGCAAATTCGAAGAGATCGGCTTGCTGTCAGGAGTGGGCTTCAGTTCTTATGGCAGAGCGCGTTCAGGCATGGGAGTCGATGCCGCCGACTACGACCAGGACGGCTGGATCGACCTGTTCGTTGCAAACGTCGACCAGGAAATGTTTTCGCTCTACCACAATAATAAGGATGAGAGCTTCCGCGACGTGGCCATCCCCACGGGCATCGGTAACGCCACAAAACTGATGAGCGGCTGGGGCCTAAAATTCTTCGATTATGATAACGACGGGCTGCTGGACCTGCTCCTCTGCAACGGACATCCGGATGATAAGATTGACGGACGCGTGGACAACGTAAAGTACCTGGAGCCGATGTTGCTCTTCCACAACACCGGCAATGGACTGAAAAACGTGAGCAGCGAGAGCGGACCGATCTTTTCTCAGCCGCTGGCAGCGCGAGGCATGGCGCTAGGCGATTTCGATAACAATGGGTCCGTGGATGTGCTCATCGCCATAAACAACGGCGCGCCCATTCTGTTGCGCAATAACGCCGGAACACAAAATCACTGGCTCGGCTTGAATCTCAAAGGGAAAAAATCCAACCCCGACGCCATCGGCGCGCGCATTTCCTATCAAGCCGGCGATTTGAAGCAAACCCGTTTCAAGGTAGGCGGCGGAAGCTATCTCTCTTCTCACGATCCCCGCGTCGTTCTGGGCCTGGGCAAACACGAAAAACTCGACACGCTTGAAATCAAATGGCCGCAACCTAGCGGCCTCGTTCAGCGCTTCACTGATCTCCCCATCAACCGTTACATTACGCTCGTCGAAGGTGAGGACAATTGGAAGTAATCCGGCGCTGGCGGCAAGGTTCCATCTTTTTACACATTTTTGGCTCGCGAGGTCTCAATCCGGAGGTTGGAAAATTCATGAAGTATCTACTAAACTTGCTGGCGGTTGCGCTGTGTTGCGCGGGATATGCTTTTGGCCAGGAACCGGGCAATCCTCCGCCGACGTTTACCAAGGACGTGGCGCCGATTCTGCAAAAGCATTGTGTGACCTGTCATCGGCCTGGCGAGGCGGCGCCCTTTTCCATGCTGACCTACGAGCAAACGAAGCCGTGGGCGCCTACGATCAAAATGGTCGTGGCGCAAAAGATCATGCCGCCGTGGTACGCCGACCCCCAATACGGACACTTTGCGAACGAGCGGTCATTGTCGGCGGATGAAATCCGAACCCTGGTGGCCTGGGTGAATTCGGGTGCTCAGAAGGGCGTCGCGGCAGATACGCCTACGCCGGCCAGCAATTTTGTCGAGGGTTGGGGGATCCCGGCGCCGGACGTAGTGTTTCAGTTGCCTAAGCCTTTCTCGGTACCTGCTTCGGGAGTGATCGACTATCAATACGTAATCGTGCCCACCGGTTTCAGCGAAGACAAGTGGGTGCAGATGCTGGAGGTCCGTCCGACGGACCGCGCCGTGGTTCACCATATCATCGCTTACCTCCGGGAGCCCGGATCGAACTACTTCAAGGACCAGAAGAAGGGCGTCTTCTTTGTGGCCCCGCCTCCCAAAGTCGACGAAAAGACGGACACGAGTGCCTTGCCGAGCGATTTCCTTGTCGGCTATGCACCGGGCCAGCCAGCCGAGATCCTCCGTCCTGGCGAGGGAAAGCTGATTAAAGCCGGGTCCGATATCGTGTTTGAAGTTCATTACACACCGAACGGAACGCCAACAACGGACCAGACCAAGCTTGGCCTGGTTTTTGCCAAAACTCCGCCGAAAGAGCGGGTGTTGACTCTCTCGGCTTCGAACGGAACTTTCAGAATTCCGCCTGGCGACCCGAATTACAGGGTGGATGCCACATTTGAAGTGCGCAAGGACGTCAAGTTGGAGGGCCTGCATCCACACATGCACTCGCGCGGAAAGTCCTTCGAGTACAGACTGGTATTCCCGGACGGCAGGAAGGAGACTATCTTGAGCGTGCCGGTGTATAACTGGCATTGGCAGCTTTGGTACAACCTGACGGAGCCCATTGATCTGCCGGAAGGCACGAAGATCGAATGCACAGCGCACTTCGACAATTCGGCAAACAATCCTGAGAATCCAGACCCAACGAAATCCGTGATCTGGGGACAGCAGAGCTGGGATGAAATGATGGTCGGTTTCTTCAACCTGAAGTTTGACGCCGCGATTCCCGCACAAGAGATAAAAGCACAGGAAGGAGCCGTGCACGTCCATTAATATGTTCACACCTGTGCGAAACTCGCTCCATCATTTTTTGGCGCGCGCGCTGCTGCTCGCTCTTGCGGCGTGTTTTATGATTGGCATTCTCGCAGCGCAAACCAAATCCCCGGGCTTCCGCGTGATTGCCCTGGCGGAGCATGGCGGTATTCATAAGCCCTTTGTGGACGCCGCCAAGCCCTGGCTGGCGAAATTGGCGAGCGAAAATAATTTCACGGTAGACTACATCGAAGACACGCAAAAAATAAACGACGCCTTTCTTGCAAAATACAATTTATTTATCCAGCTGAATTACCCGCCTTATATGTGGACAGACACCGCAAAAGCCGCGTTCATCAAGTACATCGAACAGGGCAAAGGCGGCTGGATCGGATTTCACCACGCCACACTGTTGGGAGAATTCGATGGCTACCAGATGTGGCCCTGGTTCCATGAGTTCATGGGGGGAATTCGGTTCAAGAATTACATCGCGACCTTCGTTAGCGGAACAGTCACAATCGAGGACAGGAATCATCCGTCGATGACAGGCGTCCCGTCTCCCTTTGTCGTCGAGAAGGAAGAATGGTATACGTACGATACTTCTCCTCGCCCCAACGTCCATGTATTGGCTAGCGTGGACGAAAAAACCTACACGCCTTCCACCGATCTAAAAATGGGAGACCATCCGGTAATCTGGACCAACGAACACTATAAAGCCAGGAACATCTATATTTTCATGGGTCATCACCCGGAGCTGTTCGATAATTCAGCGTTTACCAAAATCTTCAGAAACTCAATTTTCTGGGCTGCTGGCGGGCAGGAGAATCATTAGATATGACCCAAAAGGATGTTCAAGTTAAGAAGAGGCGAAGAATATGTTTGGCGACAGGATTTCGTGCGCTGGGCGTGGCTGCTGTTCTGGCGCTGTTCTGGGTTGGAGCCGCGTGGGCAAAAGAGCCTGCCTTCAAAGTGCTCGCTTTCTATTCGACGGATGTTGAGCCCGATCATGTCCACACTGCCAACGATGCCCTCGCTTTCTATCGGGCCCTGGCGGCGAAAAGCAACTTCGCATTTGACGCCACAACCGATTGGACCAAGCTCAATGAAACAGATTTAAAGCCATACCGGCTGATCCTGTGGTTGAACAATTTTCCCAAAACTCCGGAGCAAAGAGCAGCGTTCGAGAAGTACATGGAGCATGGCGGTGGCTGGCTGGGTTTCCACGTTGCCGGCTACAACGACAAAACGACAAAATGGCCCTGGTTTGTCGATTTTATGGGCGGAGCAGTCTTTTACACCAATAACTGGCCGCCACTCCCCGCGAAGTTGATCGTGGACGACCGCACACATCCCGTGACCCGGCAGCTTCCCGCAACCTACGACGCGCCAGCCAACGAATGGTATCTCTGGAAGCCCAGCCCTCGCCTCAACAAAAACGTCCACGTTCTCCTCACGCTCGATCCTTCAAACTATCCCATCGGCGTCAAGGACATCATCACGGACGGCGATCTCCCAGTAGTCTGGACAAACACGAAATACCGAATGATTTACATGAATATGGGCCATGGCGCGAACGGAGAGAAAATTTACTCAGATCCGATTCAAAACACGCTTTTCGCAAACGCAATCCTCTGGCTTGGGAACCAGAAATAGTTTTATCTGTAGTAGAAAGAGTGGAGGACCTTAAGTTGAAGATGCTACGGATTGTATCGCTCACTCTCCTTGTGGCATTCAGTATCCGCTGCACGGCGCAGACCATCCCCAGGCCAACAAAGCACCTTTTGATCATCGGCGAAGAAAAAGGCTACCGGCACGAAGCCGTGTCTCACGCCATGGCGACCCTCGAGCGCCTCGGCCGCGAAGCTGGCTTGTGGACTACGACGATCCGGACGGATACGGAAGCGCTGACGAAGAAAAAACTGGAGTACAACGCCAAAAATCTAAATGATTTTGACGCCGTGCTCTTCTACACGGGTGGCGACCTGGAAATGAACGAGGAACAGAAAGGCTCGCTTCTTTCGTTTGTCCACGACGATGGAAAGGGCTTTATTGGCGTGCACAGCGCCACGATCACATTTACTGGCTGGCCTGAGTACGGCGAGATGATCGGCGGATATTTCGACGAGCATCCCTGGGGCACCTTTGACGCACCCATCCTCGTTGAAGATCCAAGCTTCCCCGGTATGCAGCAGTGGCCAAAGTCGTTCGTGCTCAAGGACGAGATTTACCAAATGAAGGATTTTTCGCGAGACAAAGTGCGCGTTTTGATGCGGCTCGATGCCAGCAAGTTGGATCTGAACAATCCGCGCGTTCACCGCAAGGATCTCGATTTTGCCGTGACTTGGGCGAAAATGTACGGAAAGGGCCGCGTCTACTATTCGACCCTCGGCCACGTCGAACAAAACTGGGACGATCCCCGCATGCAGAAAATGTATGTGGAGGCCATCAAATGGGCCATGGGGCTCATTGATGCGGACGTGAGTCCACGCGCGCTTCCGAGCCAGTCAGGCGGGGCGCGCGCTGGAGGATTCGATCACGCGCGTTAACTAACGTCGCGGCGATCGTATGGTTCTATATTTGTTTTGGCGAGCATTTGGAGAACAGTTCACGAATTTTTGATCCGAGGTTCAAGGCCATGTGGCGAGCGATTTTCTTATTTCTCCTTACTATTCCAGTATCTGGACAGACGGCCCACCCGATTTTGCCTCTAGGATCGTCGGCCCCGGAATTCTCGTTGCCGGGTGTGGACGGAAATATCCACCGTCTCGCCGATTATTCCGCAAGTCCGGTCCTGGTTGTCGTTTTCACCTGCAACCACTGCCCCATCGCGCAGATGTATGAGCAACGCATTCAGCAGCTGGAAGCGGACTACAAAGATCGCGGGGTAGCAGTCGTGGCCATTCAGCCCAACGACCCCAAGGCCCTTCGCATTGACGAATTGGACTCCTCCGACATCAGCGACACCCTGGACGAAATGAAAATTCGCGTCGCCTACAAAAATCTGCACTACACCTATCTTTATGACGGCGAGACCCAATCCGTCGCGCGCGCTTACGGCCCTCAAGCCACGCCGCACGTCTTCATTTTCGACAGGGACCGCAAACTCCGCTACGAAGGGCGAATGGACAATAGCTATCGCAAGGAATTAGTGAGCTCCCAGGACGCGCGGAACGCAATCGACGCGCTGCTCGCCAACCGCGAAGTGCCCGTAAAAAAAACGGGCGTCTTCGGCTGCTCGACAAAATGGCAGGAAAAGGAAGCCTCTCGCATTGAAGCTCTGAGAAAAATCGACGAGCAACCCATAAAGCTGGAAATGGCAGCGGCCGCGGACCTGCGGAATCTTCGCAAGAATCCCGGCAAACACATGTTGCTAGTGAGCTTCTGGGCTACGTGGTGCGGTTCGTGCATCGCTGAATTTACCGATTTAGAGGACACCTACCAGATGTACAAAGTTCGCGATTTCGATTTGGTCACCGTCTCCGCCAACATGCCCGACGAAAAAGCCGGCGTGCTGAGAATGCTTGAAAAAAAGCGCGCCGCCAGCCGGAATCTTTTGTTTGCCTCGAACGATACAGCCGCGTTACAAGCAGCATTTGACCCTGCGTGGGAATCCGCCGTTCCCTACACGATTTTGCTCGACCCGGACGGCAAAGTTCTCTACAAGAACCTGGGCAGCGTGGACATTCTCGAGTTACGGCGCACCATTCTCGCGAATCTTCCTTCCGACTATATCGGCTTCAACCAATACTGGCAGACCGGCTCAAGCCAAAGCGCCCCGGCGAGTGGCGGACACTAAGAGCGTGCCCTTCTCCGCTCGCCTCCAGCTCGCGCGCCGCGAAAACGGTTCTTTCGCCTCGCTGCTGAGATCCAGGATTAGCCTGCAGGTATCCACTGGAATTTCATTGTTAACAGCGAACTTGTTTCTGGAGGCCCGATGAAGAAGTGCCTGCTGCTCTTGTTCCTTTCGATGTCGTGTCTATGCGCATCGGCACTCGCGCAGAGTGTTGGCGATCAAATTCCGACGATAGCTTGGAGAAGACCTCTCGGCCTGCCGCTCTCGAATCCCGGCACTCGCAAAAACACCACGGACATCGACGACGGCTACTGGCAAGGCGCCCCAGTCGGTGGCTTTGGCTCTGGAACATTTTCGCGGACGTACCGGGGCGACTTTGCGCGGTGGCACATTAAAAGCGGTGTACACAAATACGTCCCCGTCTATGCGAACCAGTTTGCCATGTTCCAGCAAGTGGCCGGCGAGTCCGCGGGAACCGCGCGTGTGCTCATGAACGATCATCCCAAGAACGGCGAGCTTTCCAGTTGGCAGTGGGACTACCCGGTTGGCGCCGGCGAATATGCAGCGCTGTTTCCCAAGTCCTGGTATGACTACAAGTGGGACAAATTCCCCGCACACGTCGTGTTGGAACAGTTCTCCCCAATTCTCCCCGATAACTACAAGGAATCGAGTTATCCGGTGGCGGTATACCGCTGGCACGCGGAAAATCCTACAAATAAAGCAGTCACCGTTTCTGTTCTTCTTTCCTGGACGAACATGGAGGGATGGTTTCGAACGTACACCCGCGATTTTCAGGGTGCTTTGAACCAGGGAAACCAAAATCATTTTCGAAAAGAATCTGTCGCATCGGCCGAAACCATGAAAGGCGTTGTCTTTGGCCGGAGCCGAGCCGATGGCGCGGAGAATGAATGGGATGGCGAGTTCTCCATAGCGGCGCTCGAGTCACCCGGCGTGGAAGTCACTTACCAGACGGAGTTTCTCGCCGATGGCGACGGCAAAGCCGTCTGGGTCCCTTTCTCGAAAGACGGAAGATTGGCAGACAGCGATGTATCGTGGGTGAGTGCCAGCGAAAAGCTGGGTGGGGCAGTTGCGGTCAGATTTACTCTGCAGCCCGGCGAGAACAAAATCGTGCCCATGGTAATCACCTGGGATTTTCCTGTGATGGAGTTCGGACAGGGCCGTAAATGGAATCGGCGTTATACAGATTTTTATGGAACCGATGGCAGTAATTCTTGGGCCATCGCTCGCGATGGGTTGCTCCATGCCGCCGAATGGAGCGACGCCATTGATCGCTGGCAAGCGCCTTATATTAATGACGAAAGCAAGCCGGCTTGGTACCGCGGAATGCTCTTCAATGAGCTTTACGTCCTGACCGACGGCGGAACGTTTTGGGGGCGTCCCGTGAATTCCGATTCCAAAGCCCCTCCAACGTTTGCTCTCCTTGAGTGCTTCGACTACGCCTATTACGGAACCCTGGATGTCCGCTTCTACGCCTCTATGCCACTTCTGAAATTCTGGCCGGCGATCGATAAACAGGTGTTGCGCGAATTTGCTCAGACTGTTCCACGTGAATACCCCGAACTTGGCCTCTGGGTCTGGAAAACGCAGCAGACGGGAACCCCGGTGTTGCACAAGCGGAAGAAGGTCGGAGCGGTACCGCATGATTTAGGAGTTCCGGAAGGAGATCCTTTCGTGTCCGTTAACGAGCCCGGCTGGCAAGATACCAATGACTGGAAGGACCTCAATTCGAAATTCGTTCTGATGGTCTATCGCGACTATGTCTTGACCGGTAAGAAAGATACAGCCTTTCTGCGTGAGATGTGGCCGGCTATGCAAGCAGCGATGACGTACCTAAGGCAATTCGATCACGGCGGCGGCATACCAGAAAACGGCGGTTACCCTGACCAGACATACGATTCATGGGTCGTGCGGGGAGTGAGTGCGTACTGCGGCGGGCTCTGGCTCGCGGCATTGCGCGCCTCGGAAGAGACCGGACGAGCCCTTGGCGAGCAGCGCGCGACCGAGGAATTCCACAACTTGTTCCAGAAGGCACAGAAAACCTACATCGACAAGCTTTGGAACGGCGAATATTTCCGATACGACATGGAGAGCGAATACCGCGACAGCATCCAGGCGGATCAGCTCGCTGGACAATGGTATGCGAACATGACGGGCTTGGGCGATCTCGTCCCCAAAGAAATGCAAGTGTCCGCGCTAAAAAAGATTTTCGCAAATAACGTGATGAAATTCGCCAAGGGAGAAATGGGTGCGGCGAACGGAATGGCCGCCGACGGCAGCATTATTCGAGACAACGAACAAGCGCAGGAAGTGTGGGTGGGCACGAGCTTTGGATTGGCTGCGCTGCTCCTGAGCGAAGGTTTACGCGACGAGGCTTACCATACCGCCTGGGGCATTCATCACGTGGTTTACGAAAGCAAAGGCTACTGGTTTCGCACGCCGGAAGCCTGGGATGACAGCGGAAATTTCCGGGCTTCCATGTATATGCGTCCAGCCGCCGTTTGGGCCATGGAGATGACTAGTCCAGCTTCACATTGAACATGCAGTACACGCACCTACGACGCCGACGGCGCAGTACGTCGTTGCTCTGTCGGTCGGCCAATTGTGAATTACCATCGGGCAGGTAGACTTTGCGCGCCCGGCAGGGAGTTCACTTCTCTCAGTCTCGTCGCCAGAGTCCAGTGCCTGCGAAAGGGTCGGTTTTTGCTTCAGCAACTATGAATGGCAAGCAACCGTATTGGCCGGAGACGTTGTGGCGAAGATATGGGAAACCTGCGGTGGAAAGCGCGGGCATACAGAAGCGGGTTGGATTTCACACATTCCGTCATACCTACGCAACTCTCCTAACGCAAAGCAACGAGGATGTGAAGGTTGTGCAGGAGCTCCTTCGTCATGCCAATAGTCGGATCACGCTCGATCTGTACGCACAAGCAGGAATGCCCGAGAAACGGTTGGCACAAAGCAAGGTGGTGAAGATGGTGTTGAATCAAGGAAAAGCAGTGGCTTGACTGGACCATATTGGACCATGGCGGGAATTTTCATTCTCTCCAAGTGCTTGAAAAGAATGGCGGGGACGACGAGACTCGAACTCACGACCTCTGCCGTGACAGCACAGCGTTTTGATGTAATCGATTGATATCAAACGGTGTCGGCGGACATCTTTTGATACCTCAAGGTACCGGATGTCACTTCTTATCGTCCCCTTATTGTACCCAGATTTTGGCGGGGTTACTGAATTTCTCAGAACCCTTTTCAGAATACCTTCCGGCTTGCCGACCACCCGGAAGCTGGAGCAAGAGAGTAATTCAATCCGACTGATTCTGCCACTGCGCGACGGGTAAATGCCATCCTCGATATATCGCCATAACTCGCAGCCAGAAGCACAGTAGTGCGCCCACGGTCAACACCAGAAAAGCCGGGATAATGCAATACATATCCGATCACCACTACGACGCCAGCGGCTAGCGCAGCAACAGCATAAATATCCGCCTCGAAGCACCGTCGGCGTTTGGTTGACAAGCACATCGCGCAATATGCCACCACCAATCCCGGTTAGCACTCCCATAAAAATCGCCATCACCGGATTGAGTCCCGCGATGAGCGCCTTTTGTGTGCCGGCGACGGCAAACAGGCCAAGTCCCGCGGCGTCGAATAACAACACCAGCCTGCGACGTTTGTCGATGTTGGGATACCAGAAGAACGTCACCAATCCTGCCAGAAGAGAGACCCCGAGATAGCGCCAGTCGCTGATGGCCGCTGGTGGCACCGCGCCAATCAGAACATCTCGTGTGATCCCGCCGGCATTACCGGCCGCGAACGAGAGTGCCATCAGACCGAACAGATCGAACCGGCTTTTGACACCCGCTGCCGCACCGCTGAGTGCGAAAACGAATGTGCCAAGCAGATCCACAGCATCCAGAAAAGGGCCCGCCAGTTGATGCCCGTGCATCAGGATGCTGTTCACGAGGCCAGCCATGCATGCGCCGCAACAACGAGGGCCTTCACACCGGTCTCCAGAGTTGGGTGGATCACCGGTGCAAAGCGCGGGGTTATGGTTGGTCGGCAGCGAGCTGAGCGTGCCATCTTTCTTCGCCTTGTCATATACCTCAGGATCATCACCGCCAAAGAACCAAAACACCGCCGGAACATGCCACTCCGCCCCAAAGCATCCGAAATCCTCGCTCGCCATAGTGGGTTTCGTTTGCTCTACGGAGCCGTCAGGGAAGTTTTGGAGAAACGCGTCAACGAGCTTCTTTGTCGCATCGGCATCATTTGTTACCAATGAATACCGGTCCAGTGGCGTGATCTCTGGCGGTCTTGGCGCACCAGAAGCTGCTGCCTCAGCATTCGCAATGCGTTCAATCGCTGCGAGCACACGTTTGCGGACACCCTCGTCAAATGTGCGCACATTTAATTTGATCAATCGCCTCGTCCGGAATAACGTTCTCTTTCGTGCCGGCCTGCAGCGAACCAATCGTCACCACAGCGGAATCCGTGGGAGCGACCTCCCGCGAGACGATCGTTTGCAGCCTCATGACGGTTGAGGCGGCCATGACGACGGGGTCAATGCTGGACTCTGGCATCGAGCCATGCGCGCCGCGCCCGAACATGCGAATTTGCAGGCTATCGGCTGAGGAAGTGACAATGCCTGCGCGCCAATCGAGGTTCCCGGACGGCAAGCTCATGACGTGCTGCCCGAGCACAACGTCCGGCTTCTTGGAAATCGTTTGAACATACCGTCATCGATCATCGCCTTGGCACCTTGCGCGGTCTCCTCGCCCGGCTGAAAGACTGCCATCAGCGTCCCTTTCCAGGGTTCGCGGCTCTTTGGCAAAAGCGATTTGTTGCGCCAATCAAGCAGGCAACGTGCATATCGTGCCCACACGAGTGAGCTACTGGTACGCTCTTGCCTGCGGGGTCGGTCCCCATGACGGTGCTTGCGTAGGGAAGGCCAGTCGCTTCTTTGATGGGTAGAGCATCCATGTCCGCGCGTAGCATGACAGTGGGCCCATCGCCGTTGTGCAAAATACCTACAACGCCAGTTTTGCCGACCCCACTAGTGACCTCAAATCCCAGAGCCTTCAGATGATTCGCAGCAATACCAGCCGTTCGGGTCTCCTGCATCGACAATTCCGGATGCGCATGGATGTCCTTATAGACGGCCTCCAGTTCTGGAAGCAATGTAGCGAGAGTTGCAAGGATTTCTGTCGGCTTGTTCGAGCTCATGAAATTAGTCTCCTGACGTCAGGTCGCCATCTATCGGGTCGCTTAGCGGCAATTGCTGTTGTTCGCGTTGGTGATTTCCAGAAATGTAATACTAGTCGGTGCGAAACTGATGTGACCTGCGCGCGTTGACTGACCCAGAAATTGTGGCACATCGCCATCTCTGTTCAATTCAAGACTCTTCCCGTTAAGCTGGACGGTTGTGTCTTGAAGTTGCTTGGCAGTCAGCGTGTAGCGTTCTGCTTCAGAGGGCAATGTAATTTCATGGACTTGCTGTCGGTCGGCATTGATGACCAGAAGCGTGACACCGCCAGGATGGTTCCGAAGGCAGTGAGCATAGACGTACACATTCGGGATTGGCGATGTGTGGGGATCGAGAACCGTCGCACCCATGAGGCGTCGCCAAAGCAAAGCGGCCCAGTAATTAGGACGTGGTGCGAAGGTATTTTCGTCTAACAGACCGTAGTCGCTTGATGCCAATGTGTTGTGCATAATCACTTTCACGCCACGCCGGGCGAGGCTCGCATGTTGAACAATATATCGGAAAGTGTCCAGAAAAATGGACGCCCAGGGGTTTCCACCGCAGGCTGCATCGGCAGTTTCCGTAATCCAAAGTGATTTGCCTGGCTCGAACCTGTCTCGAAGGTCTGCGTAAAATGCGCCAATCTTTTCCGGTCGCGAGAGCCAGTCTTGAGAAAGTGCCGCTGCCGCTGTTGTTTGTGATGATGCGCCCATGCTTGCGCACCGCTGCGAAGTAGCCGCATAGAGATGGTAAGAAAAAACGTCGAATACGGGACCGGCTGCGTGGAGCAGGTCTTCGGATTTCAAGCACTCCACCAGCCTATTGGCATTGCGAACGGTCCCTCGCCAACTGAACCTGGGCCGAGAAATAGTGTATTGGGCGCTAGTTTTCTGAAGGAACGTACGGAAGACCGCAACGTCGCGGCCATAGCTTGCGGCATCGTATCCTTTCGGTGCGCCGCCCATCGCTGCATATGTCGGCTCATTCATGAATTCGCGTTGCGGCAATCTTTCCTCCAATAGATTTCGTGTACTCGAACAATTGCTGCGCCTGGTCCGAGATCCATACGCCTTGATCATCACGCGATCCTGGCCCCGTAGCCACCGACGTCACGATTTCGGCATTCACCGCATGAGAAAACTCAACGACGCCCTTCCATTCCTTTCTTGTTAGGACTCCGCTGAATCCTGATGGTGCATTGGGCGGCGCGGGGTTATCCGAATCCTGAAAATAAGCGCTATTGGCCCACGTGCCGCTCACTCGCACATATGCGGGTCCCAATGCCGCCGCCAATTTTCGCAATCGAGGATTTGAAAGGTCAATGGGTGCTCGATATTGATAGAGGTTCGGCTTTATTCCTGCCGGGGTGAAACCCGCCTGGGGGGCGGGCTCTTGCGCTTTACTTTCGCTCGTGTTGCTCCCGTATGGTTTCCAAAATCTTCCGCCGATGACCTCCACCATTTCAATGTTGTAGGACTGGAAGCGCTCATCGACCGTGCCTATAGCAGCCATCTTTGCGGGATCAAGCGATGCAACCTGGGCGATCAGTTGCATCGCTAGAACCACCGTCGAGGCTATGCCTAAGAATACGGCCATGCAAATGAATCGACGAATACTTCTGCTCATTTCTTTGTTTTTCTTTCCCATTCCAGAAGTCGAAGCTGTCACCAATACGGGTTGTGCCATATTTGTTCACCGTCTACTGCACTTTATCTAGGTTGCATATCGTTATGCTGCGATAACGCACATCATGATTTGGAGTTCTTGATCCTTGCGCCATAAGTTTGGATGAAGGCACCAGGCCTCCTATCCAACTTCTTAGTGGCCTAAGCTGAAAGGCCAGTCGAGGTATAGAATAAGCCCCGGCGGGCTGATGGCTAGCACTAGTTTGGGCGAACCACTGCTAGCGTGTAATTTCGGAGGATCGATGGCACAGAACAATCTTGAACTCATGCGGACACTCGACGATTCGTGGAACGCACAGGACTGGGGTACGTTTGAAAAGCGGCATTCCAAGGACACCACCGTATTTTGGCCCGGTCAGGCTGAGCCGACAAGAGGGCGCGACAATCACAAAGCGGAGTCCATCGAATTCTTCAAAACCTTCCCCGACAATCATCTGATCAATCATCCCTATAAAGTGGAGATTACTCAGGGCGAATGGACCTGCACTGTTGCGGATTTTACAGGTACGATGCAGGGACCGATGAAGGGTTCCGACGGCAAGCTGATCGCGCCAACCAACAAGAAGTTTCATATCGAGTTCTGCACGGTCGCACACTGGCAGAACGGCGAGATCATCGAAGAAAAACTCTTTTATGACTTGGTCGGATTGCTAAAACAGATTGGAGTTATGTGAGGTATTTGGGATCGTGTATTCTTCCTGTTCGGTAGCGGCAGGACCAGCGGACTAACCCACCCGCACGGTTAGCATCGAAATCGATCCGCCGTCGACACCTTCAATGGGGAAAGTGATGAGTTCGCGTTGCTGCCTGGTCGCGATCACATACAGCATGGGCAAGTAATGATCCGGTGTCGGAATCGAAAGCAATGCTTCTGGTCCCAGATTCTCGTACTCAATAAGCGGTTTGTACTCTCCGGCTACCATCATCTCTTTTGCATCGCGTTCGAAACGAACAGCCCAATCGTAAGGGTCGGGCATGTGCCTACCCCAAGCATACGCATGGAGATTGTGGACTAGGTTGCCGCTGCCGATGATGAGTATGCCCTCTTCGCGCAAGAGCGCGAGCTTCTTGCCAATCTCAAAATGGAATGATGCTGGTTTATTTTCGTCGATGCTTAGTTGGACGACGGGAATGTCAGCATCGGGATAGACGTGGCGAAGTACCGACCATGTCCCATGATCGAGCCCCCAGGAGTTGTCGAGCTTGACCTCCAGCGGCGCGAGCAATTTTTGCACTCGACGGGCAAGGTTGGGGTCACCCGGCGCAGGATATTGCACCTGAAACAATTCCCGCGGAAATCCGCCGAAATCGTGAATTGTTCTCGGCGAAGTGGCGATGGTTACACCAGTTTCTGAAACAAACCAGTGAGCGGAGATAGACAGGATGGCCTTGGGTTTGGGTGTTGTCTGCCCGATACGGGTCCATGCTTTTGTGTAAGCGTTGTCTAGGACGGCATTCATCGGATTGCCGTGACCAAAAAAGATTGCGGGAAGTATCTTGGGCATGTCGAGGCACCTCTCTTCGGTTCACGCTACCTCTGCGGGATAGAGTACCGCGAAGTCGGCTTGTAGAACGTGATTGGACGATTCGCTGTTTATCTCCAACGATTCGCCGTCACTGCTTTGCCGCGGCAGTAGCCACTCCCTCGACGCCCTCCCAGCGTATCCTGTCCGCCCCAGACATCTCTTGATACCAAAAGATACCGCATGTGAGCTCTTATCGTCCCCTTATTGTCCCTAGATTTCATGGTGTGTTCCACATACATATGAATTGCCGCCTCGCTAGAGGATTCGGGTCTCGACCGAATGCGTGGCATGGGTGATGAAATCGAGGGCCCTGCACGTTGCTGAACTCGGGGCATTTTCGGAAATCAAGCCAATGTCAACCAGCGCGGTCATAATGTCGCTGCAAAGTGAGAATGTCCGGTTTGTGCAAAGTAGAAATGTCCGGTTTCATGGGAGGTTGGGGGTCCCATGGAAACGGAGCGCATCGCCTTGAGCCAACGAGAACGGGACCGACTGAAAGTATTGCATGATGTGCAGGAGGGGTATTTGACGCAAGTGGAAGCAGGACAGCGGCTGAAGGTTATTGACCGGCAGGTACGGCGGTTGTTGATCCGCATGGGCGACAGCGGAGACAGAGCGCTGGTTCACGGGCTGCGAGGCCGCGTGTCGAACCGCAAGCTGGCGCTCGCCTTCGAGCAGAAAATCATGGAGCGGGTGCGGCAACGCTACGCGGACTTTGGGCCCACGCTGGCGGCGGAGCATTTGGCCAAGGAGGATCTGCTCGTGAGCCGCGAGACGTTGCGGAAGTGGATGGTCAAGGCCGTTTTGTGGCGGCCACGACGGCAGCGCGTCAAGAAGGTGCATGTATGGCGAGAGCGGCGGGCCAGTTTTGGGGAACTGGTGATGCAGGACAGTTCTCCGTTCCGCTGGTTCGAGGACCGCGGCCCGGCTTGCCAGTTGATCGCGCTGATCGACGACGCCACCAGCCGCGTGTGGGCGCGTTTTGTGGAGCACGACAGCACGGAAGAGAACCTGCGAACTTTGGGAGGATGGTTGCAACGCTACGGACGTCCAGTTGCGCATTACACTGATAAAAACAGCATTTTTCGCACCACGGGCCCAGCGGCGCTCGGCGAACAACTCCAGGGAGAAGTGGCGCGTTCGCAGTTCGGCAGAGCGCTGAAAGAGTTGGGCATCGAATGGATCGCGGCGCACAGTCCACAGGCCAAAGGCCGCATCGAGCGACTGTTCGAGACCCTGCAGGATCGCTTGGTGAAGGAGATGCGTTTGGCAGGAATCGACACCATCGAGGCGGGGAATTATTTTCTGGAGACGCATTTTCTTCCGGAGTGGGAACAGCGCTTCACGGTAGCGCCGCGCCATCCGCGCAATGCCCATCGACGACTGGGACGAGGACAACGTCTGGAAGAAATTCTGAGCGTGCGGGTGAGTCGCAAGGTGGCTGAGGATCACACGGTCAGCTGGGAAGGAAACCGCTGGGGTGTGCCCCGCGCCGAAGTGTGTGCCGGACTTCGCGGAGCGCAAGTGGAGATCGAACGACGGCTGGATGGCGCACACTGGCTGCGCTTCCGTGGCCGCTATCTCCCGCTGCGCCACTGCCCGGAACCGGCGCCGCGCGCGGCAAGTCCTTCCGGCCTACGGCCTACAGGGCTTGCCATAAATCCCCTTACAAGAAAGAACAAAAGTGCACCTCCAAATCATCCCTGGCGGACATTTCAATATGGCAGAAAACCGGACATTTCTACTTTGCGTTGACACCAGCGCGGTCATAAAAACGTAATAGTCCCTTCGCATTCAGGACCCTCACCTAAGTTGTGGCAGGTCGCGCAGATTGAAATTTACGGCAGCGAGGCATGGCGAAAGTACCGGAGCTTTCGGTTCGTAACCGAATGCCGGGCCAAGCGGCAGTCTGATAAAGAGGCACGGCTGCCTCGTGAGCGGGAGTGCGACGGCGGGAGAATGCTGTTGATGAAGAGATCCTTTTCAGTTCGTTAGAAAGATTGAACCAGCTCTACCGCCGGCGCGGCCATTGATATTTCGTTCCTGTTGACATCCTACTGGCGTCCGGTCTAAATATAAATGCTCCGAGGTCGTGCTGCGGTGGCGACAAGAAACTCACCCATCCCGGGGCCCTCGGGGTACGTACTGGTGCCCCTGCGGGAAAGTGCGGAGTTTACCCTTTACCGCGGCCGAAAGCACGACGACCCCTCGCCAGTCCTGGCGATCGCACTCTCTACAGAACAGCCGTCGCCTCAGAGTATCAGGCGGCTCGAGCACGAATACTCGTTCGCAGCCGAACTTGATCCCGCGTGGGCGGCCAAGCCTCTGGCCATTACTCGTCACGAAGGGCGGACGATCCTCATACTCAAGGACCCTGGCGGTCAGCCGCTGGATCGGATTCTTGAGCGTGACCAGGGGCAACCGCTCGACCTGACTCGCTTCCTGAGCACCGCCATTGGGTTGGCAAGAACACTCGGTCAAGTCCATCAGCACGGCCTCATACATAAGGATATCAAGCCTGCGAATGTCCTCGTCGACGATACCGGCAACGCGTGGCTCACCGGATTCGGGATTGCGTCCCAACTTCCGCGCGAGCGCCAGTCGCCCGAACCTCCCGAGTTCATCGCGGGAACGCTCGCCTACATGGCACCCGAGCAGACGGGACGAATGAACCGTTCGATCGATTCTCGGAGCGACCTTTACTCGCTTGGTGTGACGTTTTACGAAATGCTGACCGGGAGTCTTCCGTTCACGGCCTCCGATCCGATGGAATGGGTGCACTGTCACATCGCGAGACAACCAGCCGCACCCAGCGAGCGACTGGGAACCGTGCCGGCCTCGGTCTCCGCGATCACGATGAAGTTGCTCTCCAAGACGGCGGAGGAGAGGTATCAGACAGCGGCGGGAGTTGAGAGCGATCTTCGGCGCTGCCTGTCCCAATGGGAGTCCCAGGGGTGCATCGATGACTTCACTCCTGGCGCTCAGGACACTCCGGATCGCCTCATGATCCCCGAGAAGCTGTACGGGAGGGACCGCGAAGTTGACACTCTGCTCACCGCCTTCGACCGCATCGTTGCGCGGCGGCCGAGCCGGAACTGGTGCTGGTCTCCGGATACTCCGGCATCGGCAAATCCGCAGTCGTCAATGAACTCCACAAGCCACTCGTCCCGCCACGCGGCTTGTTTGCGTCAGGCAAGTTCGACCAGTACAAGCGTGACATTCCGTATGCCACGCTGGCGCAGGCATTTCAGAGCCTCATCCGGCCGCTCCTCAGCAAGAGCGAGGAAGAATTACGCAAATGGCGTGACGCACTTCGCGAGGCGCTGGAGCCAAACGGACTGCTGATCGTCGATCTCGTCCCGGAATTAAGACATGTCATTGGTGAACAGCCGCCGGTGCCTGAACTGCCGCCGCAAGAAGCGCAGCGACGTTTTCAACTGGTATTCCGACGATTCATCGGCGTATTCGCACGACCAGAACATCCGCTCGCACTCTTCCTCGACGACCTGCAGTGGCTGGATGCCGCGACACTCGACCTACTCGAAGATCTATTGACCCGCGACGATCTGCAGCCACTTATTGCTCATCGGTGCATATCGGGACAACGAGGTCAGCGCCACCCACCCGTTGGTGCGCAAGCTCGATGCGATCCGTCAGGCCGGAGCGGCAGTGGAGGACATCGTTCTCACACCGCTCGGTCGAGACGATCTGGGTAAACTGCTTGCGGAGTCCCTGCACTGCGCAACTGAACGCGCCACTCCACTGGCGAACTTGATTCACGAGAAGACCACAGGCAATCCGTTCTTCGCAATCCAGTTCATTTCTACTCTGGCGGACGATGGCCTGCTCGGCATTCGGCTACGGCGCAAGGTCGCTGGGTGTGGGACCTGAGTCGCATTCACGCCAAAGGCTTCACGGACAACGTCGTAGAGCTCATGGTCGGAAAGTTGAACCGCCTTCCGCCAGAAACACAGGAGGCACTCAAGCAGTTCGCCTGCATGGGCAACAGTGCCGAGTTCAACATGCTGGGGATGGCTTACAGAGGTCGGTCGAGGAACATTCACCAACACCTCTGGGAAGCAGTACGGACCGGACTTATCTTCCGTGTCTGACGATTCCTATCGATTCTTGCACGATCGCGTGCAGGAAGCAGCCTACTCGCATGATTCCGCAGGAGCTGCGTGCCGCGGCGCATCTGCGCATCGGCATGCTCCTCGCCGAGCACACGCCCGCGGAAAAACGCGAGGAGGCGATATTCGAGATCGTCAATCAACTCAACCGCGGCTCCCACCTCATCACCTCCGTTGAGGATCGCGAGCGGGTCGCAGAACTGAATCTCGCTGCAGGCCGGCGCGCCAAACTCTCGACGGCATACGATTCGGCACTCAAGTATCTCGGGGCGGGCCGGGCGTTGTTGACGGAAGAGACTTGGGAACGTAACTATCCGCTCATCTTCTCTACCGAATATCTGACGGCCGAGTGCGAGCTACTGACCGCGGACAAGGCTGCTGCCGAGAATCGACTCTCGGTGCTGCCGCAGCGCGCGAACAATCGGCATGATTTCTGCGTAGCCACGCGCTTGCGACTCACCCTGTACACCACATTAGATCGGTGTGACCGTGCCGTGGACGTGTTTCTGGAGTGGCTCCGCAGTGAGGGCACGGTGTGGTCGAACCGTCCGACACGCAATGACGTATTGCGCGAATATGAGCGGATCTGGGCTCTGCTCGGAAGCCGGCAAATTGAAGAGCTCATGGACCTGCCGCTCGTTGTGGATTCGGAGGTACTCGACACGCTCGACGTCTTGACGGAGATTGTTACGCCGTCGATTCTCTTTGACGAGCACCTGTCGACATTGGTGGTCTGCCGCCTGGTGACACTCAGCCTCGAGCACGGCAACAGCGACGCCGCGTGCTTCGCCTACGTTTGGCTTGCGATGTTTGCAGGCCCGCGTCTTGGCAACTACAAAGACGGATTCCGTTTTGGGCAACTGGGTTATGACTTGGTCGAGAAGCGCGGCCTGACTCGCTACCAAGCCCGAACCTATATGTCTTTGGGTGCCATGGTCATGCCATGGGCGCAGCACGTCGCTAGCGGACGTGAGCTTGTGCGGCGTGCGTTCGATGCCGCATATCGTATTGGCGATCTTACTTTCGCATCCTATAGCTGGGACCAACTCATTACGATTTGCCTCGCAGTTGGAGATCCGCTCGCAGAAGTGCAGACGGAATGCGAGAACGGCTTGGCTTTTGCGAAAAGGGTGCGCTTCGGCTTGGTCATTCACCTCTGCGGGGCACAGCTAGGCCTGATTCGGACGCTACGCGGAGTGACACCGACGATTGGGCGCCTGGATCACGACGATTACAACGAGCCGGAGGTCGAGCGCGATCTGGCCAGCAACCCGAATTTGGTGTTTGCCGAGTTCTATTATTGGACCCGCAAGGTGGAGGCTCGTGTTTTTGCCGGAGACTATGCTTCAGCGGCTGACGCCGCGTTCAAGGGGCAACGGTTGTATTGGACATCAGCGGCGATGTTTGAAACTGCAGAATTCTGTTTCTATGCTGCCCTTGCTCACGCGGGTGCCTGGAGCACTGCGTCGCCTGAAGACCAAACGAAACACTTCGAGGCATTGGCGGAGCATTACAAGCAGCTCCAGGTATGGGCCGAGCACTCGCCTCAGACGTTTGAGAACCGCGCCGCGTTGGTCGCGGCGGAGATCGCACGGATCGAGGGACACATTTTGGACGCGCAGGACCTCTATGAGAGGGCAATTCGATCCGCGCATCTGCACGGTTTTGTCCACAATGAAGCCTTGGCTAATGAACTGGCAGGGCTGTTTTATGCGGCGCGCGGGTACGAGAGAATCGCGACGACCTATCTAAGGGAAGCGCGCTACTGTTACCTCCGTTGGGGAGCGGATGCAAAGGTACGGCAACTGGAGCAGGTTTACGCCCAGATCAAACCCGAGAAGGCAATCTCAGATGCGACCGCGACGATACACGCGTCAGTCGGTCAACTCGAACTGGCGACTGTGATCAAGGTGTCCGAAGCTGTGTCGAGTGAGATCGTACAGGAAAGACTCATCGACACGATCATGCGCACAGCTCTCGAGCACGCAGGCGCCGAGAGATGTCTGCTTATTCTTGCTCGGGGAGATGACTATCGAATCGAAGCGGAGGCACAAACTAGCAGCGATCAGGTGATAGTCGCCCTTCGACAGGCAAATGTCACGGCTGCGGATCTGCCCAATTCGGTTCTTCATTATGTCCTTCGGACCAAAGAAGTGGTTCTCTTGCACGACGCGTCAGGTCAGAATCAATTCGCCGCCGATGAGTATATTCGAGGGCATCATGCACGGTCTGTGCTCTGTCTGCCGCTGCTGAAACAGAATCGGCTGCTCGGGGTTCTGTACCTCGAAAACAGTCTCACACCTCACGCGTTCACCCCTGCGCGAATGGCCGTCCTCAAGTTACTTGCCTCAGAGGCGGCGATCTCCATGGAGAACACACGTCTCTATAGCGACCTCGAAGATCGTGAAGCGAAGATCCGGCGCCTAGTGGATGCCAACATTCTGGGAATCGTGACCTGGAATGTCGATGGAGCCATCCTAGCGTCTAATGAAGCCTTTCTTCGCATGGTGCAATACGATCACGAGGATGTCGCTGCGGGCCGCGTGCGATGGTGGGACATGACGCCGACGGACTGGCGCGAGCGCGCTGAGCGCGCTTTGGCAGAAGTAATCCAGACCGGGACGGTCCAACCCTTCGAGTCAGAGTTTTTCCGGAAAGATGGCACTCGGGTGCCCGTGCTGATTGGAGCCACGTTGTTCCAGGAAGGCGGGAACGACGGCGTTGCCTTCGCCCTCGACTTGAGCAAACAGAAACAGGCTGAAGCAGAGATCAGGACGCTCAAGGATCAACTTTATCGGGAAAATCTGGCGCTGCGGGACGAGATCGACCGGGCGTTGATGTTCGAGGAAATCGTCGGTTCTTCAAAGGCGCTGAAGACTGCTCTATCGCGTGTCGCCAAAGTGGCTCCCACAGACTCCACCGTGTTTATCACGGGAGAGACCGGCACCGGCAAGGAACTCATCGCGCGCGCCGTCCACAAACGATCCCAAAGGGCTCAACGTGCTTTCGTCAGTGTGAACTGTGCCGCCCTGGCGCCTACTCTGATCTCATCGGAGTTGTTCGGTCACGAAAAAGGAGCCTTTACAGGTGCCACACAGCGGCGGCTCGGCCGCTTTGAACAAGCTAATGGCGGCACGATTTTCCTGGATGAAGTAGGTGAACTTCCGTCCGACACGCAGGTCGCGCTCTTGAGAGTCCTTCAAGAGCGAGAGTTTGAGCGAGTCGGGGGGGCACAGACGATCCGAGTCGACGTTCGTGTCATCACCGCTACGAATCGTGATCTGACAGCTGCGGTGGCCACTGGAAGTTTCCGCCAAGATCTCTTCTATCGACTCAATGTGTTTCCGATTGAGGTGCCACCACTGCGTGAACGGACAGACGATATTTTGATGCTCGTTGAGTACTTCGTGCAACGGTACGGCACGCGGGCGGGCAAGAACTTTCGCTCGATCGAGAGGAAAACGCTGGATCTGTTCCAGGCCTACGACTGGCCGGGCAATATCCGTGAGTTGCAGAACGTGGTCGAACGGTCCGTGATTCTGAACTCCGGTGAGGTCTTTGCCGTCGACGAGTCCTGGCTGTCAAGACAGCCCCTTCAAGCGCAACCTCGGGTTGCTTCACCCGCGCCCTTGCAAAGCGAACTCCGAAGCGAGCGGGAGATGATCGAAGCTGCGCTCGCCGAGTGTCGGGGTCGTATCTCCGGGCGGTCAGGTGCCGCCGCGAAGCTCGGAGTTCCACCATCTACGCTTGAACATCGCATTCAGGCGCTGGGCATCAATAAGACGCAATTCAAATTTCGCTGATGCGCCGCCGGATTCGCCAAATTCGCCATATTCACCACAATCCCCACATCTAATCCTCCGCTGACGATTGAATCGCGCGCAGTTTCAGCGACTTACGAATGGCGCGCCGTTTGCTATTCAATTCGTTGAACCACGGGCCTTGCGAGGCTGTCGTGACGTGCAGAATCGACCGATTTCCGACTGACCAGGGTTTGGTGCTGCACATCAGTGGGCGGATTACAGGAGAAGACCTGGACGTACTACGCACCGCGCTCGAGGATGGCGGTGTCGTCGCCGTCGAGCTCGCCGAACTCGAGTTGATCGACCGTGATGCCATGAAGCTCCTGGCGACTATCGAAGCAAACGGCATCGAGCTCAGACACTGTCCGGCCTACATCCGCGAGTGGATCAGGAGCGAGCGAGACAGCAGCTAGCGCGCGTATTGGCGGGACCATGATTTGAAATTCAGCGGCTTACCGGCCGCTCAGGAGGCAGTGATGACAAAGATGACGACTGCAAAAGATGTATTGCAGGCAGCGGCCATTCGGCCGTTTCCTGTGGCGAGTGTTCCGGAAGCAGAGCTTGCAGATTTGCGCAAGCGTATCAACGCGACCAGGTGGCCTGAACGAGAAACGGTCACAGATGCAACCCAGGGCGTACAGCTTGCGACGACTCAAGCACTCGCGCGCTATTGGGGGACGGATTACGATTGGCGAAAGTGCGAGGCAAAGCTTCAGTCCCTGCCGAACTTCCTCACGGAGATCGATGGACTAGATATTCATTTCATTCACGTCCGGTCAAAACACGAAAATGCCTTGCCTCTCATCGTGACGCACGGATGGCCCGGCTCGATCACCGAACAGTTGAAGATCATCGATCCGCTAACCAATCCCACCGCGCACGGCGGAAATGCATCCGACGCGTTCCATATCGTGGTCCCGTCGATGCCCGGCTATGGTTTTTCCGGCAGGCCGGCCACCACCGGGTGGGACCCCGCCCACATTGCGCGTGCTTGGACCGTGCTGATGAAGCGCCTCGGCTACAACAAATTTGTAGCGCAAGGCGGCGATTGGGGTGCAGCCATCACCGAGTTGATGGGTGTGCACGCGCCTCCGGAGTTGCTCGGCATTCACACCAACATGCCCGGCGTCTTCCCGCCCGAGATCGACAAGGCTGCTTTTTCAGGAGCGCCGGCGCCATCAAGTCTCTCCGCCGACGAAAAGGTCGCTTACGACCGTGTACAGTTCGTCTATCAAAAGGGAATCGCCTACGGGTACCAGATGGGGCTGCGCCCTCAGACGCTTTACGGAATCGCTGATTCCCCTGTCGGCCTCGCGGCTTATTTCCTTGATCACGACGCGCGCAGTTACGAAATGATCGCGCGTGTCTTTGACGGAGGCAGCGAAGGCCTCACACGGGACGACGTCCTCGACAACATCACGCTCACTTGGTTGACGAATACGGCGCTCTCGGGGGCTCGTCTCTATTGGGAGAACAAGGGTTATTCGTTCTTCGGCGTCAGAGGCGTCGTTGTCCCGACCGCCGTGAGCGTCTTTCCAGACGAACTCTATCCCGCCCCGCGAAGCTGGGCGGAGCGGGCGTTTCCTAAACTGATCCATTACAACAAGCTCGACAAAGGCGGGCACTTTGCGGCATGGGAACAGCCAAAACTCTTCTCGGAAGAGGTGCGCGCGGGCTTTCGATCCCTGCGCTAGTTAAATCGGAGTGGCGGCGCGCACGACGTGCGCGCCGCTCTCTCCTAGAAGCTCGCGTGGGCTTCCGATCACTTCGGTAGTGTTCTTAAAAAAGGAGGCGTTATGAAACTCAGAGGGAAAAAGGCTCTTATCACCGGCGGCAACAGTGGCATCGGTCTTGCCACGGCCCGACTTTTCATTGCGGAGGGCGCGCAGGTGGCCATTACCGGTCGCGACCAGAAGACGCTCGATGAAGCGATCGCCGAACTTGGATCGAGCGCGCGTGGCTACCGCGTTGACGTCACCATTGCGGAAGATCGCAAGCGGCTGTTCGCAGCCCTGGCCAAAGATTTCGGGAGGCTCGACATTGTTTTCGCCAATGCCGGCATCTCCGGCCAGACTCCTACCGGCTCGACCGACGAGGCCATTTTTGAGAACGTGATCCGCACCAACCTTAATGCCGCTTTCTTTACGGTGAATTCAGCGGCGCCTCTGCTGAACGACAACGGCAGCATCATCTTTAGTGGGTCGGTACAAAACTATCTCGGCCAACCTGGCGTCGCCGCATATGCAGCCACCAAGGGGGGTCTCGTCTCGATGGCGCGTTGCATCGCCGCCGACCTCGCACCGCGCAACATTCGCGTGAACGTCGTCGCACCAGGCGCGATCAAAACTCCCATTTGGAAGCGCGGGCCCCGCGCCTCTATTTCCGCAGACGAATCCACTAAGTTGGAGAAGTTCTTCTCTTCTGCGGTTCCGCAGGGCCGCTGGGGCGAGCCGGAAGAAATTGCCAAAGCCGTGCTCTTCCTTGCGTCGGACGATTCCTCCTACGTCAACGCGGTCGAGCTGATAGTGGATGGCGGATTCACGGGTGCCCCGTTTGGAGCTCCCTTTATTCAGGACGCATTTAGGCCGCCCGCTGGCGAGACGAAGTCGGCAAAAGCTTAGGCGGATTGAACTTCGGCAGGCACCTGCCTGCGCTCGGGAGCGCGGACGACGATGACACGGGACAGGAGAGGTAGACATGAAACCATGGAAAGTAGCTTCGCTGATTCTGCTTGCTCTTGTGGTTGCAGCCGCGGGATACGGGCTGATTCTCGTGCGGCGCGGCTTCATCGCACTTGCGACACCATCAGCGCTTGAGGTGTTCGCGGCCACCACGGCACGCAAAATAGCCGTGCCATCTTCGTATCGTCAACTTCGCAATCCCATCGTTGCTTCCACGGAGAACATTCGGGGAGGCATGGAGCATTTCTCCTATCATTGCTCCGAGTGCCACGGGAATGACGGAGCGGGCCAGACAGTATTCGGCAAGGGCCTCTATCCGAAACCGCCCGACTTGCGCGCCGCCGAGACCCAGAACAAGAGCGATGGTGAGCTCTACTACACCATTGAAAATGGCGTTCGTTTGAGCGGCATGCCCGCCTTCCACGGAACGCACACTGACCCGCAAACCTGGCGCCTGGTTTTGTTCATCCGGCACTTGCCTCAGATCACGCCCGACGAACTCAATGACATGAAGGGGTGGGACCCCAAGAATCAGGCCGATCCAGCGCATTTCTGAAGGGCTGATACTCCAAAGGAGCACCCAATGAGAGAACCAGACGGCAGATCGCGCCGTTGCTTTCTCAAGGCGAGCTCGATGTTGGGCCTGGGAGCCGCGTTCATGCCGCCAACATTCGGCGAGGCGTTCGCAGATTCCAAAATTGCTGGAAAGGACGACACCATGACCCGAACCAGTGCTACTCAGGCAACCGACAAGACGACTATTCGTCCGTTTCAAGTGAATGTTCCGGAAGCGGAAGTTGCCGAATTGCGGAGGCGAATAGAAGCGACAAGGTGGCCTGATCGGGAAACGGTCACGGATGAATCGCAAGGCTTGCCGCTAGCGACGATTCAGGGACTCGCGCGCTATTGGGCGACGGATTACGATTGGCGCAAGTGCGAGGCGAAACTGAACGCCCTGCCGCAGTTCATCACCGAGATCGATGGGCTGGACATTCATTTTATTCACGTTCGTTCGAAACATGAAAATGCGTTGCCGCTGATCGTCACCCACGGATGGCCCGGCTCAATCATCGAGCAACTGAAGATTATCGATCCACTCACCAACCCTACGGCACATGGCGCGGGCGCGGCGGACGCCTTCCATCTGGTGATTCCGTCGCTGCCGGGGTTCGGTTTTTCAGCAAGGCCCGCCACTTCCGGCTGGGGTCCGGAGCGCACCGCAAGTGCTTGGCTAGTGCTGATGAAGCGCCTTGGATACGCAAAATTTGTGGCGCAAGGCGGCGATTTGGGCGCGGGCGTTTGCACCATGATGGCCAAACACGCACCTCCAGAATTACTGGGAATTCACACCAACTTCCCTGGGACTATTCCATCCGACATTGCGAGGGCGCTCCAGTGCGGCGATCTCCCACCATCTGGCTTATCCCCCGACGAAAGACAAGCTTACGAGCAGCTGACCAATCTATTTGCGAAGAAACGTGCCTACGCACAATTTATGGCGACTCGCCCGCAAACGCTGTACGGATTGGCGGATTCGCCCGTCTGCCTGGCAGCTTGGCTCTTTGACCACGGCGACGGTTATGGCCAGCCGGCGGCGCCGATCACCTCTGCAGTACTCGGGCGCACGATCAATGGACACTCCGCAGGTGACCTGACACGAGACGATGTACTCGATGACTTCACACTCTACTGGTTGACGAACACGGCGATTTCTGCGGCTCGTTTCTATTGGGAACTTCACCTCAATCTTTATAACGACGCCAATGTCTCTATCCCAGCTGCGGTGAGCGTTTTTCCCGGCGAGAATTATCAAGCCCCGCGGAGTTGGACGGAGCGGGCGTACGACAAACTCATTTATTACAACAAGGTCGACAAAGGCGGGCACTATGCGGCCTGGGAACAGCCGAAGCTCTTTTCAGAAGAGGTTCGCGCGGGCTTCAGATCCCTGCGGTAGTGCTCTTCACCAGAGAGGAGGAAATGCGCCATGCCTGACACGCGAAGTTTATGAATGTCGAAGAAGTCCTATTGGTCGCAGAGCCTCGGATCCACGCGCAGTCTCAAGCGAGCGAAGCCAGTGACGATTGGGGGCTTGTCGCCGAGGCGAAATCTGGATGCTCCACTGCTTTCGGGCAATTGTACGAGCGCCATCGAGTAAAGGTCTATCACACTGTCTTGCGGGTAGTTCGCCAGAGGGAAGATGCCGAAGACGCGGTTCAACGATGCTTTCAGCGAGCCTTCACAAATCTAGCTAGGTTTCGCGGAGACTCGAAGTTTTCCACCTGGGTGACTCGCATAGCCATCAATGAAGCGCTGATGCTCCTTCGTCAAAGGCGTGCGCACACACCATTGTCAGAGACGAGCCACGCGGACACTGAGAGTCCTATCGTCCTGAATCTCGCGGATGGGGCACCAACACCGGAACAAACTTCGGCCGCAAACGAACTTAGTGCTGCCCTTATCCATGCGATTTCAGATCTCCGGAACAACTTGCGAACCGTCGTTCTACTCCGCGAATTTCAAGGACTCACGAACGAGGAGACCGCTCAACGTCTCGGTCTGACCGTGGCCGCCGTCAAAGCCCGGATTTTCCATGCAAGACGCTGGCTCCGGCGGCGCCTAGAACGAAAACTCAAGCCGGCAAGCAATGGCTCCAGGATTGACATGTGACATACGCAGGTAGCGCGGTAGCTGCGACGAGCGGAGTCACACCTCGTCCATCCTCATAGAGGGGAATCAAGGTCGACGGATGTGGAACTATCATGAAGATACTACGAGAAGTTCTCCAAGATACAGAGAAGCGGCGGGTGGCGGTGGGGCACTTCAATTTCTCTGAATTGATGGTATTGAAGGCTGTAGGAGAAGCCGCACGTGAGCTGGATACTGCCGTTGTGGTGGGTGTGTCGGAGAGCGAACGTGAGTTTGTGGGAGTTCGGGAAGCGGTCGCTTTGGTTAAAGCGATGCGCGATGAAGGCTTGCGCGTATTCCTCAACGCGGATCACACCCATTCCCTTGAAAAGGCCCAGGAGGCTGCGCGGGCTGGATTTGACATGGTTGTGTTTGACGCATCTGAGAAGCCGATCGAAGAAAACATCGCCTTGAGTCGGCGTGCAGTCGAAACAATGAAGTCCATCAGCGCCGCAATCCTCGTTGAAAGTGAAGTTGGCTACATCGGTTCAGGTTCAGAGGTGCATGATAAGCGGCCGGAGAACATCCACATGACAGAGACGGCGGATGCGCGAGGTTTTGTCTTGGAGACGCGCGTCGACTTGTTGTCGCCGTCTGTAGGTACGACACACGGGATGATTCCGAGCATGGTCCGGGGCGCTGAGCACAAGCGATTGGATATCCCGCGGATTGCGGCGATAAAAGATGCGGTCCAAATCCCGCTGACATTGCATGGTGGATCCGGAACCGATGCGGAAGACATTCGGAAAGCGATCAAGGCAGGAATCACCATGATTCATATCAACACCGAACTGCGTGTGGCATGGCGTACCGGACTCGCTGAAGCCCTTAAGAGGAATTCGGATGCTGTTGCGCCGTACAAGCTGTTGGCAGATGTTGTGAGGGATGTGAAGACGGTAGTGCGCGGCCGTCTTGAATTGTTTGGGAACAGCGCAGCTGCGGCGGCACGGTGAAACCAGGGTTTTTTCTCAAGGACTCGGGAAGCGAAAGCCTGGAATGTTTGCGATATTCACCGCGCTTGATTCTATGGGCTTGAGGCAAACGCAAATTCCAGACTGTTGAACGGAGAAATCATGAGCATCGCAACCGGCACCTCTCTCATCCAGCCCGGACCGGGACTTCTCGGACAAACTGTCGCCGTGATCGGCGGCAGCGCTGGCATCGGACTCGAAACCGCCCGGCGAGCGCGCGCTGAAGGCGCCAAGCTGATTCTCGCGGCACGCAACCCGGAACGCCTGGAACACGCCTCGCGCGAACTCGGCCCTCTAAGCAGCGCGGCGTTCGACGCCACCAACTTCGATCAACTCAAAACATTCTTCGACGCGCTCCCGACACCGATCGACCATGTGCTGGTCACCGGTCCCGGTCCCTACTACTCACCTCTAGCGGAACTCGAGATCGAAAAGGCACGCCGGGATGTGGAAGCCCATCTTCTTCTGCCGTTGCAGGTCGCTCGCTTCGCCACAAAGAAAGTTCGCCCGGGAGGTACCTTGCTCTTCATGGGCGGAACCGGAGGTCGCCACACGTCGCCGGGACTGGCTCTCGTCTCGGCTCTTACCGCCGCGCTTCCGGCCATGACCAAGAACCTCGCCCTCGAGCTAGCCCCGGTCCGGGTCAACCTTATCGCCGCCGGCTTCGTCGATACTCCGCTTTCAGCATCACTGCTCGGGAAAGTTGTGCTGGTCAATTTTTGGACTTACACGTGCATCAATTCTATCCGGCCAATGCCCTACGTGAAAAGTTGGGCGGCGAAATATAAAGATGTGGGGCTGGTCGTTGTCGGTGTCCATACGCCGGAGTTTTCGTTTGAACACGAACGTTCCAATGTAGAGTGGGCGACACGGACCTTTCATATTGGTTTCCCGGTGGCCATCGACAGCGACTACAGCATCTGGCAGGCGTTTCACAACGAAGCGTGGCCGGCGCAATATATCGTCGACGGCAAAAGACAGATTCGCTATCGCCACTACGGCGAGGGCGAATACGTTGAGATGGAGCGCGTCATCCAGAAACTGCTGAAAGAAAACGGCGCGGACGGCCTCGACGAGAGCACGGTCACCGGATCGGGGACCGGAATCGAGGCCGCTCTCAGCAACGATGAGCAGTCTCAGGAAACGTACGTCGGCTACCGTCAGGCCGAGCATTTCGCTTCGCCGGAACGGGTGGCGCGAGACTCGCAACGGATCTATAGCGCGCCCGCCTCGCCTTCGCTGAACCAATGGGGGCTCGGTGGATCGTGGAACGTCGGTCCCGAAGCAGCGGTGTTGCAGGTACCTCCCGGCAAGCTGGTGTTCCGATTCCATAGCCGTGACCTGAATCTGATTCTGGCTCCGACGAAGGACGGGAAGCCCGTTCGTTTCAAAGTCAGGCTGGACGGCGCCGCGCCCGGCGAGAATAACGGCGTTGACTCCGCGGCGGACGGCGGCGGCGAAATTCGGGAGCCTCGCATGTATCAGCTCATCCGGCAAAAAGGTCCAATCGAAGACCGAACCTTCGAGATTGAATTTCTTGATCCCGGCGTTCAGGCGCTTGACTTCACGTTTGGCTAGGAAACTCTTGCGAGGTTGCAAAGCAGGCGCGTCCCCTGTGCCAAAGCGTGCCACAATCCGATCTTTTCATGCTATTGGGGTTAGCTTTGAGCGAAAAGCAGATGCGCCAAATTACTGAAAACGCAGAGAAGCCAAAATAGGGAATGAAGCTGCTGGAGTCGGTCGGTCCGCGCCCAAGGCAGGCGCGCTCCTCGCGCCGTCATAAAATCGTAATGGTAATAGTGGTAAATGGCGGCAAAGTACGAACGAAAGGTGAATATAGAAGGAGAAAGTGATTCGTCCGTTTCATCGCAACTTGCTGAATTCCTTCGATTAGGGCCAACTCCGGCAAGTTCTGATTAAATTGGTTGTTCGGCTGTTAACCGAAGGGTTGTGACTCAGGTATACCTAGTCCCCTCAGTACTTTGGCGGGAGCGACGGGACTCGAACCCGCGACCTCCTGCGTGACAGGCAGGCGTTCTAACCAACTAAACTACGTTTAAACGATCCTCGGTCTGTGCTTTGCCGCGGCAGTAGCCACCCTCTCGAAGCTCTCCCAGCGTATCCTGTCGGCCCCAGTTCTCAATCGCCGGTTCAAGACCTCAGCACAGCCTATTCAGGCAAGAAAGGACGGCGTCATGCAAAACGGCAGCCTTAGCAGGGAGCAACGGAAGCGGAGCTCGGATGTTTGGTGCTACCGATGGTGGGAGTCGGGTCCAACCGGCAGGAGGATACATCGTCGAATCATTCTCGGTACGGTAGAGCAACTTCATGACAAACGGGCGGCGAACCATGCGACGGTGGGGCTACGAAGGGAAATCAACTCGCACGACATCCGCACGAAGACGACGTTGATGACCGTGGCAGAGTTAGCGGACCATTTTCGTCAACGGGAGTTGCTCGACAACAACATGCGGATTACCTACTCCACCAAAAGAGCGTATGCCGGCTACTTGACGAAGTGGATTGTGCCGCGCTGGGGACAGAATGCACTGCAGCACATCAAGGCCAGAGAAGTGGAGTTGTGGCTGGCGAGTGTGCAACGCGCACGAAGCACGCGCGCGAAAATCCGCAATGTGATGAGTGTGCTATTCAACCATGCACGCCGGTACGATCTCTTCGATGGCAACCCTATCCAATGGGTGCGCCAAAGCGCCAAACGCCGTAGTGCTCCCAATATACTTACGATTGAAGAGGTACGGCATTTATTGGCAGCGCTACCGCCGCGAGAAAGAATCCTGGTGTTCTTAGACGTAAGCACCGGACTGCGACAGAGCGAACTGTTCGGTCTGCAATGGCAGGATATTGATTTCGAAATCGGAGAGCTCAGAGTGACGCGATCCGTTGTAAGTCAGGTGGTCGGCACTTGCAAAACGGAGGCCTCTCAAAAGGCGATTCCGCTTCACGAGGACCTGATCGAGGCACTGAAGGGCTGGCGTCAGCAGAGCCCCTACAAGGAGGCGCAGCATTGGGTGTTTGCCAGTCCGAGTAGCGGTGGAAAAAATCCGTATTGGGGACAACAGCTAATGCGCCGGGACATCCGCCCGGTTGTCGAGAAGCTGGGAATCACCAAGCGCATCGGATGGCATACATTCCGGCACACGTACTCCACATTGCTTCGGGCAGTGGGAGCGGATCTGAAAGTAATGCAGGAACTGCTGCGACACTCTACGATCCGTGTGACCTTGGATACTTACACCCAGGCGGTGACAGCCGCTAAGCGTACAGCCCACACCGCGGTAGTCTCGCTGATTGTCAGAAATGGTGAATAGAAGCGGTCTTCGGCACGAAAGGGAGCGATCAGCCCCCTGGGCCCGGGTTGAACGTAAACATCGTTATACGGGAGCTGTGCGCGGAAATTGACGCCTCGCGCGGAATTTGTACCTTTTTGTGCCCACGCGAAAATTCATCCACAGGCGTAAGTGCTTGATTAGGAATGGCGGGGACGACGAGACTCGAACTCGCGACCTCTGCCGTGACAGGCAACTGCTTGAAACTGCGCGGCACGGATGGCTACCCAAACCGCGCTTTGGAACCCCAAGTAACATTTATTGGACCATGAACGGACCATGAAATGGACTCTGCCGCAGAGGGGCAGAAGCCTCGACCTTCGAGCGACAGCGAGCCCGGCCCGTAAACGCGGCAGTCAACACGGTCAATACCAGCGTTTGTCGGTACCAATCTGAATATTGATAGGATGATTGACGGGCGTGATTAGAAACGCATAGTTTCCTGTACCGCGCGGGCGTAAGCGACCAATTCCTTCTCGTCGCCAGGCAGAAGGCCGATGGTGCGTTCAACGCAACTCTTCTTCGTCCTTGCATGAGAGAATTTGACCGAACCCTAAAGACTTAGATTGCGACGAGGATATTCACGTTCCGATTTTTGAGAAACCTCAGAAACCACGGAATCTAACCTAGACTTTTCCCCGGGCCACAAGGAACTGGACGGGCATTGCGGATAAAACTGAGCGATCGGGATCACTTACGATGGGTGCTTGGGCCCACTTTTCGAAGAATGTTTTTTATTTTCTCGAGTGGACTAGCGCTCGGCTCTCGGAAGACTATACCTCCTGGGACAACCACAGTAATCTCCGTTCCGGAACCAGCGGAACTGGCAACCGTCAGTTTGCCTCCGATTCGCGCAACGCGCTCGCGCATTCCCTGCAGACCGAAGTGTCCTTCTTTGCCGTGATCTCCGATTGTCGGGTCGATGCCAACACCATTATCTTTGACGTGTACAGCAAGATCGTGCCCATATTTCAACGCAACTTCCAGTCGACTCCCCCTCGAGTGCGTGCAGGCATTGCGAATGGCCTCATAGCCAACGCGATAGAGCTCGTCGCGGACAACTGGATGCATCTCCTTTGAGTCTCCAATCACAGAAAAAGACACCTCAATAGGGCCAAGCAATCGACACTCTTCCGTTGCCCTCTGGAGCGCTTCCGCCAGGTCGTTTTTCTGCGTGGTTGATGTACGCAGCGAATTCAGCGCGGCCCGGCCTTCCTGAGTTGCCTGTCCGAGCCAGACAGACAATTGTTCCACGGCGTGGCGCATCCGTTCGGGATCATCCGACTTCTTGAGAGCGTTGTCGGCTACCAATTTACTGCCCTGGATCGTCTGCAAAAAGGTATCGTGAAGTTCTCGCGCCATGAGAGTGCGTTCCGCCAATCGTTCATCAAAGCGGGCGCTGAGGGCGGTGGCAATTTGACGCACCCGCAATTTGTACGTTGCGTAGATAAGGAAGAAACCAGCAACGATGCAGAGACCCAAGAACCACTTCGTCTGGAACCATGCCGGGGCGACGCTGAAATCGAAGGTCGCACCATTTTCATTCCAGACTCCGTCACTGTTCGCTGCAACCACTTGGAAGGTGTACTTACCAGGTGCGAGGTTGTTGTAGATTGCTTCGCGCCTGGATCCGGCATCCAGCCAATCGTGACGTAAGCCAACCAGGCGATATCTGAACTTTACTTTGTCAGGCTTCACAAAGCTGAGAGCGCTGTAATGAATTTCTAGACTCTTGAGATTGGATGGTAGCGCGATCGCGTGGCCCACAATGCTGTACGGGTGTCCGTCAGCTGCAATGGTCTCAATCTGCACAGGAGGTACTACTACATTCTGAGGAATGCGTCTGGGATCAATCTTTTGAAGATACTGACCGTTCGAAAACCAGACTTGGCCATCTTCGCTCACTGCAGGGCGGGAGCTAGAAATTCCAGAGAATACGCCATCTGAAGAATCAAAGAGTCTCCAAGGAACTTGACTACTCTTGTCGTCCCACCAGCGCTGGACATCAGAGGTCCGAACTTGCACCAGCCCAGAAGACATGTAGAGCCATAGAGAGCCATGTCCGTCATCGATCATATTGACAACGCTGTTTGTGGCGGAGCCTACCCCTAGCTTCAGTGAACGCCTCCTTCCATCCCGCAAACGAATCAGGTCATTGGCTGGGTATGCCCACGATCCCTCCCGGTCAGGAGAGAGACCAAAGCCCGCGCCTTCGGTAAGGAGCCTTTCGAAGGTGCCGTTGTGAAACCAGTAGAGCAGCCCTCTCACCGTGACTAGCCATAGTCCTGCGCCGGGATGGGCACTAATGGAGCTCATCGTGTCCTGGCCCAAGGATTTGGGCCAGTAATATCTCTCGACGATGACTCCTTTCCGGATGTGATTGAGCGCTGAGCCGTATTCTGGAACGAGTGTTATGACCCAAAGGTCTCCCGAGGCATCTTCCGAGAGCTCGACTGCAGTACCGACATTGGCGTCGCCTTTGTAGCGCACAAGGTGGAATCGGTCATTCTTGTAAAACGCTAGGCGTGTCTTGCCGGCGACCCACATTGTGCCGGCGACATCCCGATAAAGATCCCCGATTGATCCGATCTCCGGGATTGCTACGTGGCGGACCGGTCGGGAGCCATTGGGGTCGAGGATATATAACCCGTCGAGCGACCCTGCCCATACTTCATCGCCGGTCGCTGTGACAGCTACGGCCCGGATCGATGCACCGGCCAAGCCCTCGCGCCTGCCATAGCTTAAAACAGAAAGATCATAAAATTGGTCCAATCCCTGCGGAGTTACGATCCATATGCTTCCCTCGTGATCCTCAAATATCTGATTCACGACGTCGCCGGTTAACCCATCTTTGGACGAGATGTGATCTACCCGTGAACCGGTGATCCGATAGAGGCCGTCACCGGCTGTTCCAATCCATAGACCGCCGGTAGCGTCTGTAAATAGTGTGCGAACTTTGATCTTGCGACCATCGAAACCTGGGACAATATAGTCTTCCAGCTTATTCTGTCGGAGATACACGAGTCCTTCGTGTTCGTCTCCGTCCTCGATTCCCGCGAAGATCGTGCCATCCTTACGTCTCGCGATTGCAACAACCATCCTGGAACTTGTCCGGAGTTTCGCTGGCAGAGGAAATACTTGTGGCGACTGACCTGGTACCCAATGGACTAACCCGTTTTTGCCACCGAGCCAACGTACACCACCTTGCTCCGGCAACAAGGTGGCAAAGGGGCCTTTAAGGCCGTTCTCACCTTGATTAGCACAGTGCTCCTGAAGACCAGAGATTTGACATATAGAACTACGGTCTTCGAATCTGCCGGGCGTAAACCATATAGTTCCTGAAGGATCTTCCGCGAAAGGACCTGGGTGGAATATATTCTCACCAATCTTTTGCAGTCTCCCGTCTTGCCATCGAAACACGCCATATGATCTTGAACTGATGTACAAAGCTCCTTCAGTTGACGCAAACAGGAATCTCGTATCTTCGACGTACGGGGTGTGGGCCGCCGGATCCGGTAATGGTATAAATTGTATCCCGTCAAAGCGGTAGAGTTGATGTCTGGTGCCTATCCAGATGTAGCCATCTTTTGTTTGCGCAATGCTTTGTGGAGAAGCTTCAAGTCCCCGTTCACCAACCCTCCAGGCAATATGCGCGTATTGAGTGACTGCGGCTCTGGGATCCAGGCCGAAGCATTGCAAGCAAGTCGCTAACACTATCGAGGCGATTGGCGTGAAACGTCTCACTGGTTTCTAGCCTTGAAGTCAGGACATGTTCTGCAGCACTCCGTAGCTCGCGGAAGCCGAAACCCAACGGAATCTGCGGGCTCGCCGAAGAAAGTGCTGAACCGTTCCCAGGACTGCATTCGTTATACCGCGTTCTTGAATCTACTATGTTGATGGTTTTCGCGGTACACCAGGATCAATAGCTAGGATCCTCCAGTTTTCTAGAGGTCCACGCGGCTAGATTTGCAGCAGGCCACGCCGCACAGCAATCGTGACGGCATGCGTCCGATCATTGGCGCCCAGTTTGTCCACGAGATTCTTAATGTGGAAATTCACGGTAGCCTCCGCGATGGTGAGTTGATCGGCAATTTGCTTGTTGCGATAGCCATCGCGAATGAGCCGGAGCACCTGCAGTTCCCGGCCTGTAAGATCTTCATCGCCTAGATGTTCGGCAAGGCGCGCCGCAATCTCCGGCGGCACATGTGTTCTCTTGCCCGCGTGCACCGCGCGGACCACACCCAAGAGTTCATCTTGCGGCATGCTCTTAAGGAGGTAGGCCGCAGCGCCGGCTCGCAGTGCTCGTTTAATTTCGCCATCACTGTCAGAGGTTGTCAGCATGATCACGCGAGCCTGCGGAAACTCCCCTCGAATCGCGATCAGCGTGTCGGTGCCATTGGTGCCAGGGAGCCGGAGGTCCATCAGCGTAATGTCTGGCCGGTGACGTCGAAATTCTGCGATAGCCTCAACTGCATTGGCTGCCTGGGCGACGAGAAGCATGTCTCGCTCCGAACCGATGATCGTGCTGAGACCTGCACGAAAAACCGGATGGTCCTCAACAGTCAGGATGCGAATCGGGGCGGGAGAGCCCATCGCAATTCCCTCCTGCGGGAAATTGTAACCATGTTTGCTTCAACGGCCAAGCGCTCGGATTAGGGCGCCGGGGAGCTGTAGCGGCCTTTCGACACCCAACATTTTGAACCCTTCCTCAGCCAAGCAGGGAACGCCTTGCACTCTAGAAAAATGTAGGCCAGAAACTATCGCATTTGGGGTGGGCATCAATACACGTCTCCTTCATGCTGTGGGCGTGGGACAAGAAAATAAGCTGCGGTTGAAACGAACCGGGGGATCAAAGCTACGACCTCCCTGATTCGGAACACCTGAGTAAATATGACGCTGTGTTCGGCTTAGCGAAGGTCGAGAAGTTTTGAGGGTCGTACCTGCGCTAGAAATTAGAGAAGTGGGGGGAGGACTTATGAGTGATGCGACGCAACGAACAGCCACAAAACGCCCGGCACCCAGCCAGGACGATGCGCGATTTAGCCTGCCCCGCACATCCATCCATAGGGTCGAAGCCGACGGCGTGCAGGTGTTTTACCGCGCGGCTGGCGAAACAAACGCGCCCGTAGTTCTCTTACTGCACGGATTCCCCACCTCGTCGTTCATGTTCCGCGAACTCATTCCGCGCCTGGCCAATGACTACCGCGTGATCGCGCCAGACCTTCCGGGTTTCGGATTCACAGAGGTGCCGCCTGAACGAAAATATCCGTACTCCTTCGATCGACTGGCATTCACGATCGAAGCTTTCACGCAGGCGCTCAAGATCGACCGCTACGCAATCTATGTGTTCGACTATGGCGCGCCTACCGGCTTCCGTTTGGCGATGGCTCACGCTGAGCGCGTCACAGCCATCGTTTCGCAAAACGGGAACGCCTACGAAGAAGGCCTCGGTGAAGCTTGGGGTCCGATCCGAAAATATTGGGCATCACCCACAGCAGAGAATCGCGACATACTCCGCCAGAATATTCTGACAGCGGGCGGAACGCACTGGCAATACACTTTCGGCGTAGCAAATCCAGAGATGGTTCCGCCAGAGTCGTACACATTGGATACGGTTCTGCTCGAACGGCCTGGGAACAAAGAAATTCAGCTCGATTTATTTCTGGATTACGCCTCGAACGTAAGGCTTTATCCGAAATTCCAGGAATATTTTCGGAAGTCCAAACCACCTCTGCTCGCGATCTGGGGCAAAAACGATCCTTTCTTCGTTCCCGCGGGAGCGGAGGCCTTTCGGAAGGACTTACCCGGCGCGAAGGTTCAGTTCCTTGACACCGGGCATTTCGCGCTAGAAACGCACGTCGCTGAAATTGCCTCCGCGATGAAAGAGTTCCTTCAGGCAAACGGTATTGTGAGCCACAGCGGAGAAAGCGGGGTTGCAAGATGAGCGCGTTCCCGCAGAACTCCTCGGTTGTTTTGGTGCACGGGGCATGGGCCGACGGGTCTTGTTGGAGCAACGTGATTCTTCCTCTGCAACGGCAGGGGCTGAACGTGATTTGTGCCCCAATCCCATTGACCTCGTTGACGAACGACATCGCCGCCTTGAATCTAGCGCTGGAACGGACCAGCGGTCCAGTAGTTCTAGCTGGCCACGCGTACGCAGGGGCTGTGATCGCAGGGATAACCGAAGAACGGGTGAAGTCGCTCGTTTACGTCGCGGCTCTTGCGCCCGATCAGGGCGAGACCGTGGCGAAGGTGTTCTATCGCGACGAGCCGCACCCGGAGGCGCCTAAACTGGCACCGGACGCGCATGGATTCATATGGATGCCCGAAGATGGGTTTCGCCGCGCGGTTGCGCATCGGGCGTCGACGGACCAAACAAGCATTATGGCTGCCGTGCAACGACCGATTGCACTTGCGTGTATTCAAGAATCGGCCCCGGTGCCTGCGTGGAAATCAAAACCTTCATGGTTCTTGCTGGCGGAAGAGGACCGGATGATCAACTCGAAGACTCAGCGCTTTATGGCCGATCGGATGGGCGCGAAGGTCAGGTCGCATCATGTGGACCACACTCCGATGTACACAGAGCCGAACCTTGTGATCGACGTGATGTTGCAGGCGGCGGGCGAAACCCTCCCGCGATAGCGTCTTCCCCGACGACAGGACCTGGACTCGGAATGTGGCTTCATGCCGGGGGGAATAAATGGAAAACGCAACTAGGAGTCGGAGCGAGGAGGAAATGTTGGAACGCCGCAGCTTTCTTGGTGCGCTCGCCGGCGCATCTCTAGGTGTCCTATCGGAGGGCATTTTCACTGAGTTTTCGAGAGCGCAAAACCCGGCACAAGTTGGCGCGACCTCGACTGATCAAATTTCTTTCAAGACTTCTCAGGTCGAGGTCTCAGGCAACACGATCTTCTTGCGTCGCTATGGAAAGGGACCCGCCATTCTGCTGGTGCATGGCTTCCCGCGTACCACTCTGATGTGGCGATTCCTCGCGCCGAAGCTTGCTGAGGACCACACCGTGATCTGCGTAGACCTGCGCGCCTACGGTCGCAGTGGGGTCCCCGCTTCAACGGACGATCACTTTCCCTATTCCAAGCGAGCGATGGCAAAGGAACTGGTTGAGGTGATGGACAAGCTCGGTTTTCGGACCTTCACGCTAGTCGGTCACGATCGCGGGGGACGCGTCTCCTACCGGTTGGCTTTAGACCACCCCAACAAGGTGGAGCGTCTCGCTGTCTTCGATGTAATTCCGATTCTCGAAGCGTGGAGCCGGTCAGACGCGCGCTTTGCGCAGACTTACTGGCCATGGATTTTGCTATCGCAAAAAGCCTCCCTTCCGGAGAGCTATTTACTCGGCGCACCCAAGGCAGTCTTCGATAATCCTTTCGGACACGGTTCCTTCAGCGGCGAGGTTCTTGAGGAATACGTTTCCAACTATCGCGATCCGGCCCGCGTTCACGGAATCTGCGAGGAATATCGAGCCGCGGCAACGATTGACGTCGAACACGATCGCGAGGACAAGGAAGCGTCCAGGCGAATCGAATGCCCGATGCTGCATCTATGGGCCGAGGGTGGACCGCTCGACACTTTCTATGCAAAAGAAGGTGGTCCGCTTGGAATTTGGCGGCAATGGGCTCCGCGCGCTCAAGGACAGTCAATGAAAGGTGGCCACTTTTTCCCGGAAGAGAATCCTGACGACACCGCTGTTCTCGTCAAACAATTCCTTTCTGTGTAGCCATTTATCGGAGAAGGTCGAGAAAAAAAGAAGTGTTTGGTGCTCTCCATCTGGAGAGCGCCTAGCCCCAGATACCTGAACTCAAGGAGATACAAAAATGAAAAAGTGGATAAAAATTGCAGTTCCTGTTGCCGCGGTCGCGCTCTTGCTTGCATGGTATGCATTTCGCCCGGAGCGGCTCGTGGTCAATCGAAATGTCAACGAAGCAATGCCGAACGCATCCGGCGCCTCGTCGGCGCAGCCTCTGGAATCCGGACGGTTCTACAGCATTTTGCACCCGACCGAAGGTACCGCAACCATCTACCAGATGGGAGATGGGACGCGTGTACTTCGTTTTACGAGCTTCAGCACGTCAAACGGCCCCGATGTTCATGTCTACATGGTCGCCGCCGACGATGCCAAGGACGTAGCAACCGTGCAAAAGGCAGGTTTCGTTGACCTGGGAGTAATCAAAGGAAATATCGGCGACCAAAATTACACGCTCGGCAGCGACTTGGACTTGGCGAAATATCGCGCAGTGTCCATATGGTGCAAACGATTCAGCGTGAATTTCGGAGCCGCGGCGCTAAGACCGGCAGAGGCATCGCAAAATCACTAGCACACGGTTTCGTAATCCCTGGAGGGGAGCACACGGGAACACGAGGGAGTTGTGGGCTATGAGTGCTATCGCTTTTTTGATTTTCTACAGCAACTACATGGTGGCGCCACTCATACCCGCGTTCTCGCGGGAGTTCGCTGTACTTCCCGATGCACTCAGCTGGCTGGTCTCAGGTTTCTCGATCGCGTACGGAGTTTCAACTCTGATCTACGGGGTCTTGTCCGATCGTTGGGGAAGAACCCCCGTTTTGCTGATTCTCTTACCCTTTGCCTCACTGACGACGCTCATGATTTCGTTCGCCACGACGGCACGAGAACTGATCGCATATCGAATTCTGTCGGGCATAGGGTGTGGCGGCATCGTGACAATCGCTTTGGCCTCTATCGGAGATCGATATCTCTATGTGGTTCAAGGACGCCCGATGGGAGTGATATTTGGAGCCATCGCAGGCGGGATGGGTTTGGGCTCTAGCTTAGGACCCATCTTGAATCCTTTGTTCGGATGGCGGGGTGAATTTCGAACGCTCGCATGCGGAATGGCTCTGATTGCGAGCTTCGTTGGGCTGCGCACTACACGATTCGCCCATCTGAAGCGCTGGCGATCCACTTCGTTTCGTGAGATCGGACTCGAATACCTGTCGATCCTTGAATCGCCGCGCGGTCGTCGGACCATAGCGTTCATCTTTTGCAATGGAGCTTTTCACGGCGGAATCTTTGCCTGGCTGAGTGTGTTGATCGCCAGCCGGTATCATCTCGGCGACTTCGGAATCGGGATCGTGCTTGCCGGGTATGGGTTGCCAGATCTTCTCTTCGGCGGAATTATCGGGAGATGGGGAGATAAATACGGCAGGCGATACGTCGTTCCACTGGGTTTTCTCTGGGCCGGCGCATGCGCGTTCTCTCTTGAGTTGCCGGTTTCTCTTTTGCTCGTTGCTCTCATCATCGCGGCATTATCGGTAGGCTTCGAAGCCACCCACCCGCTGATGTCGAGTATCGCTACCTCTCTGGATCCCAGATATAGAGGCCAAGTAACCGGCCTTGCCACATTCACGAAATTCCTCGGCATGGGCGTCGGAGCGCTCGTCTTTCGACACCTGACCGGGCTCAGTTTCAACAGAGCGCTCATGGCCTTCGGCTTGTTGGAAATTCTTGCGGGCCTCGCAGCTATATATGCGTTTCGCGACGAGCATGCGGCGATGCCGGTCACGTTAGCCAGAATTTGCGGACCTTGATGGCTACGGTGCAATGGCTGTCATGAACAGAATTGCTTCCGCAAATGCGACCTTCTGAAGAGGAGTCGCATGGACCTCTTGTCAGAAAGGAAGATGCCCATGAAGAACACGCAACCCGAAGAATTCGATCTGGTAATTCTTGGTGGTGGCACAGGTGGAACCGTTGCCGCATGGACCTTTGCGGCGCAAGGGCAGCGTGTGGCTGTGATTGAGCGCAAATACGTCGGCGGCTCGTGCCCGAATATCGCCTGTCTGCCCAGCAAGAACATCATTCACAGCGCGAAGGTAGCTTCGTATTTGCGAAGAAGTGAAGAGTTTGGCATCCCTAAAAGGGACTTCGCCATCGACATGCACACGGTTCGCCAACGCAAGCGCAAGATGGTATCCGGCTGGAACAATATTTACCTCGAAAATTACAAAAAGACCGGTGCCGAATTCATTCTTGGTGCCGGAAGGTTTATCGCGCCTAAAACGCTCGAGGTCACGCTCGGCGATGGGAGTACCCGGCAACTCCACGGAACGAATGTCATCATCAACACTGGCACATACGCCACCCTCGAGCCCATCCCTGGCCTCGCCGAAGCGCAACCGCTTACTCACATCGAAGCACTCGAACTGGATAAAGTACCGCGACATCTTCTCGTGATTGGAGGCGGATACATCGGATTGGAACTGTCTCAAGCGATGCGCCGCTTCGGTAGCAAAGTGACGCTGATCGATCGGAATGATCGGCTCATGAAATTGGAAGACGAGGACGTGACGCAAGCCCTCCAGAGTCTTTTTAAGGACGAAGGGATCGAACTCGTTCTGAAAGCACAGATCAAGCGGATATCCGGCAAATCCGGCGACGCGGTAAGAGTGCTTGTGGAGAAACCTGGGAACGGTGCCAAGAAATCCTTCGAGGGCAGCCATTTACTGGTTGCTGCAGGACGCACCCCAAACACGCAGGAATTGGGTTTAGATGTCGCCGGTGTCGAACTCACCGATCGCGCGTACATCAAGGTAAATGAGCGGCTGGAGACTACGGCGCATGGGGTTTGGGCTGTCGGCGAAGTAGCCGGAAGCCCGCAGTTCACTCACGTCAGTGTTGACGATTTTCGCGTAGTGCACAGCAGCATCACCGGCGGCAAACGCGTGACCGCGGGAAGACAAATTCCATTTTGTCTTTTCACGGATCCGGAATTTGCCCGTATTGGCCTGAGTGAGAAGGAAGCAAAAGTGCAAAACATCCCCTACCGCCTGTTTAAGGTCCCGATGGAAGCGGTTATGCGCGCCAGCACGCTATCGGAAACGCGCGGATTCCTGAAGGTCTTGGTCGAGGCCGAAGGGGATCGCATTCTCGGTTTCACCGGTGTTGGTGTCAGCGTTGCCGAGGTCATGACTTCCGTCCAGATCGCGATGAAGGCAGGGCTTCCGTACACCGAGCTGCGCGACTCCATTTTGACTCACCCCACTCTTGTGGAGGGGCTGATACCACTATTCTCAGCACCGCCGTCGGTCCACGATGTTGTGGTAGCGACCTCGTCGAAGCATTTTGCCTAAAGATTTCCGACCAGGAGAGAAGAGGCGAGGGTATGACTGTTCAAGAATGCGCATCGGTTGCGGAGCGGTGGAAGAATGCGGAGCATGATGCGAGCGAAGCCAGCGACGAGCAGGGACTTGTCGCTCAAGCGAAATCTGGATGCTCCACTGCTTTCGGGCAATTGTACGAGCGCCACAGACTAAAGGTCTATCACACAGTCTTGCGCGTAGTTCGTCACCGGGAAGATGCCGAAGACGCGGTTCAACGATGTTTTCAGCGAGCCTTCACGAATTTAACCAGATTTCGCGGCGACTCGAGGTTTTCGACCTGGGTGACTCGCATAGCCATCAATGAAGCGCTGATGCTCCTCCGTGAAAGACGTGCGCGTACCCCGCTCTCTGAGACGAGCCATGAGGATGCTAACAGTCCTTTCGTCCTGAATCTCGCAGATGGGGGACCAACTCCTGAAGAAACGGTGGCGGCAAACGAAATTTGCGCCGTCCTCACCGGAGCAATCTCCGATCTCCGGAACAACCTCAGAGCTGTGGTTCTGCTCCGCGAATTTCAAGGACTCACCAACGAGGAGACCGCGCGGCGCCTTGGCTTGAGCGTCGCCGCGGTTAAGGCACGGGTTTTCCACGCGAGACGCTGGCTCCGGCGGCGCCTGGAACGAAAACTCAAGCCGGCAGGCAATGGCTGTAGGATTGACATGTAAGATACACAGTTAGCGAGGTAGCAGCGACGAGCGAAGTCACACCTCGTCGATCCTCATAGAGGGGAATCAAGCTCGACGGACGTCTGGGGATTCCTCTCGCCCTGAGATTTTCCTATGACCACACCCTATACGCCTCCGACCATTGATGAATATCTGCGCAAGCGACTTATGCCCGTGGAGGGTGCGATTCCGCATGTGCAGGGCATCGAGATGTACGGCAGTTCCATTCCCGCAGGAACGGTCGGCGGCGATCTGTTTGAGTACATAAACTTTCAACAACGCTACGACATCGATTCGCGCATTCAGCGGGCCTTGAAGCGATCTCAAGAGTATCTCCAGCCACTGTCGTCAGGAGCGCTGCCGCGCAATTCGGTAGACGATCATGTGGGATGGCTGAAATCAAGGCCGGGAAACAAATTCGAGATCGAAAGAGAGTACAGAGAGGCACGAAGCTCGGAGCAGGTGCGGGTCGCCGAAGATCTGCGCGAGTTGTACAGCACGGCGGGAGTGCTGCTGGTGGACGCCCAAGGACATGGAATCATTTCAGCGAAAATCGCGTCCACGGTCCACGACACTTTTCATGCACTCATGCTTTCAGAACTCGATCACCGGGGGAAAACGACGCCAGAGTTATTTGAGAGGATCAACCTGCGGCTGGCGCTGTCGGTCACGGCCCGCAATGCGCTCGGCAGGAGTGAGCAAGCGAACGCCCAGGAGATCGCGACTATGCTTTACGGCGAGGTACACCCTTATGGGTATTTCCGATTCGTGAATTTCGGTCATCCGCCTCCTCTGGTCTTTTCCGCCGAATACCGCAAGTTTATGGACATTGACAAAAGTCGGACGGTGCAATTCCTTCCCCTCGGCGTGCAAATCCCAGAAGATCACCCGGACCGCAACCGGTATTTGTCACTGGATTTCCGGAGGAGGCCAGTGAAATCCTCCGATATCGCCGAGCTAACTCTGATGAGTCCAGGCGACATATTCTTTCTCTATACGGACGGAGTTTATGACGGCGGCGATAAAGCAGCGCGTCAGCAATTTGAAGAAGTCATGCGCGAGCACTACCAGCGACCAGCAAAGGACATCTGCAATGCGTTGCTCGAACACGCTCTAAAGGAAGACGATCGTCTCCGGCAAATTGGAGAACAAGATCGCATCGACGACAAGACAGTTTTTATCATCAAACGGAACTGAGCGGCATGACATGCCAGACGCAGGAGAAAACGAGGCGGACGATGGAAAGCGTTTTCCAAGCGACCTCAGCAAGTCTGGCGCTATAAAGCAGACGGCAGACGGGTTCACTTACTTGGACCCCACTCAGTTTCACGAGTACTTCGCAGCCGACCTGTCCGTGGAGCAGGCCGCTTTCATGGCGCGGTCGCAGGTGCTCGACTTCGCCGACAATTTCAAAGCAGTCATCGCCACAGCTGCGTGGAAAACCAAACAAAGCTGGATGTTGGTAGCGGCAGCCGACAGAACCATTTATCCCGACTTCGAACGGTGGTATGCCACCTGTGCGAAGAGCCATGCGGTCGTAGTCTCCGGCGACAGTGAACCAACGGGCTTGAAGATTATTGCCTCCACAAAGCAATTCACTCGGCTGCTGTCTCGCTCTCCCTACCCCTAATTTCGAGCCTCCATAGGTCACAATCCTCCTGCGTCGCAACGGCGATGCCGGAGGCAGCAATGCAACAAGGGAGCCTGATCAAGAGTAATCGTAAACGCGGTCCCGATGTCTGGCAGTTCCGATGGGCGGAGAGAGGCCCTCAAGGGAAACGTATCTACCGCAGGAGGGTAATCGGCACAGTCTGCCAATACTCCGATGCCGATTCTGCACGCAAAGCGGTCACTGGGTTGCTGGCAGAAATCAACTCAAATGATCTGCCACGGGGTCCTCTCTCGATGACCGTTGCCGAAATGTGCGACCACTTTGATCAGCGCGAACTAAGGAAAGACAATACCTGGCGCAGCTATTCCACCAAGACAACCTACAAAGCATACCTAAAGCGCTGGATCATTCCGCAGTGGGGAGCCCTCGATCTCTCGAGAGTGAGAACGATAGAACTGGAATCCTGGCTTCGTCGCTTGCCGCTGGCGAAAAGCAGCTGCGCTAAAATCAGGGGCTTGCTATCGGTGCTATTCAATCACGCTTGCCGCTACGAACTGTTCGACCGCAATCCCATCCGTCTGGTTCGTCAGGGGGCAAAACGGAGAGCCGCGCCGAGTGTCCTTACGCCCACTGAAATCAAGGCTTTGTTGGGCGGACTAAATCAGCGAGAACGCACGTTAGTGCTCCTCGCAGCATCTACCGGCTTGCGCCAGAGTGAACTATTCGGAGTGAAGTGGTGCGACATCGATTTTGCCCAACATACGATGAACGTGATGCGCTCGATCGCGTATGGTGTGGTCGGACCTTGCAAGACTGAATCTTCACAGAAGCCGGTGCCGGTTCATCCCACAGTCTTGGATGCACTTGCGAAATGGAGAGAAGTCTGCCGCTACAACAAATCGGACGATTGGGTTTTTGCAAGCAGGCGTCACCGCGGCCGAAAGCCGATATGGGGTCAGGCAATCCTGCGCAAATACCTTCGCCCCGTCGCGCAGAGTGTTGGAATCCAGAAACGATTCGGATGGCATACTTTCCGGCACACGTACTCGACTCTGCTGCGGAGCGTCGGGACAGAATTCAAAGTGATGCAGGAGTTGTTGCGGCATTCCTCGTTGCGATCTACGCTGGATGTTTACACGCAGGCGATCTCGCCGGCAAAACACGCTGCGCAGGCAGCCGTCCTTGCGCTGGTCTTCGCTCCTGAAACGAATTCCACCACATTCGGGCCGACGCGCTGAAATCGCGAATAGCCACTCACGCAAAGCGGCTCTAATTAAGGAAAAGGGGTGCAAATAGGGTGCAGAATTGCACCCTTTTGCACCCCCGATGGTTTCACTGAAATCAGAACAACTCTTTTGGAAAGAATGGCGGGGACGACGAGACTCGAACTCGCGACCTCTGCCGTGACAGGGCAGCGTTCTAACCAACTGAACTACGTCCCCGCTGAAGGGTGAAGCGTCACAGGTGCTGCACGACCATTGAAGCACAGCGTGATGCACAGCTTGCTGCACGACTTGATGCACAACAAATGGTGGGCACTGTCCGATTTGAACGGACGACCTTTCGGGTGTAAACCGAACGCTCTAACCGCTGAGCTAAGCGCCCCTACTCAAATAATCGTACAGGAAGCAGCAGGCAGCGTCAACGAACTCCGCGATGCCGCTTTTTTTCGTTGCGGAGTCTTGCATTCCGAACCGCGAAGCGCGTGCAGCGGAGCTTGTCATTCTGCCGCTAATTCGCTCAGCCTTAAAGCGGCGCCTACGATTTGTTTTTCGCGGCAGGGATAAATTTTGGCTCGAAATCAGCCGGGGCGATGATGCTATACTCTCCGTAATCGGTTGCAGTGAGCTGGGAGGCTCCTTTCGTGTGGGAGCTGTTCCGCTCCTTGATCTCGAAGTATCCGCAAAGTGGCGCGGTAGCCAAGTGGTAAGGCAAAGGTCTGCAAAACCTTTATCGTCGGTTCGATTCCGTCCCGCGCCTCCAATTTTCCTAAAGCACCGGCAATCTGCTCGTGGCGTTGTGTATGAATGCCTCCAAAACTGGACAATCGAGAAAGCGTGTTCCACTGCAGCTGCGTCGTCACCTGATCGATCCGGGGAACGCACAGGCAGGAGTGCCTGTGCTACGGTGGCGCGCTCTTCCTTGCACTTTGTGGGTACAGCCAGTAAACTCTTTCTCTTGCTTACGCGCAAAGGACTCACTCTGGGATGCTGATCGCACGAGACTACGTCGGATACATGGCAACGGAAGTGGTGAAGCGGCTGGTGGAAGGGAAGTTGATCGAAACGAAGGTTGCCGATGCCGTGGCACAGCGGCTGCGGAAGCGCATGATGGAAGAGATTACGGTCGAAGACCGGCTGAACGAAGAAGTGCGCCAAATTCTTACAGACCACCAGGAAGAGATGCGGCGAACGAGCGTCTCGTACCAGGAGATGTATAAGAAGGTGAAGGCGCAACTGGCGCGAGACCGCAAGCTGGTCTTGCGCTAACGAACGGAGCCGGTGCAACAAGTTGTGTTTCCAAGCCCGGCGCGATTTTTGGCGATGGCCGCCGAGGATGCCGCAAGAATAAAGTTTTGAGGACGAACGACGGGAATGCGACTTAGCCGCGAAAAGATTGTCCGAATCTCCCATCAGCTCACCGACGAGCTGGTTTCCAGCGATGATGTGGAGTTTGTCGAGGACCGCGACACGATTCGGCAGCAAGTGGTGCAGATTTTGACGGCCACGCTGCGCGAGGAAGAAAAAGCCGACCTCGAAGTTCGCAAAAAGATCACTTCGCAGAAAAAAGAGATCCTCGAAGGCAGCGAAGAGTGGGATGTTCTTTACCGCAAGTATTACGCGGACGAACTTCGCCGCCTGGGGATTGCCGCCGCTCCCGACGACCGCGGCGAGCGCCGCCGGTCCTGAGTTGTTCCTTCTTCCAGCTACGAACTGATCCAGCTTGCTTCCGGTATTCAAGCCATCCTTTGGTTGAGAAGAGGACAGACTGAAGTCTGTCCCACTTTGCGCGGAAGCCTCCCCCGGGGTTTTTCTGTAAGTGTTCATTCCAAAGGGTTTTAAGTCTTGTGTTTTGGAAGTGCGGATTCTAGAGGACTTAGTGATTGGTGACTGGTGACTCGCGACTGGTGGAAGAGAGAGAACCCAAGCGGTGACGGGTGGCTCGTGATTCGGTGCTGGGAGGACGGCGGGAATTTGGGTTGAAGAATGTAATCCCCACCCTGGGTGTTTTCTGTAAGGGTTGCAAACAAAGGGGTTAGGCCTGACGGAGCGCGTAAGAGTGCCAGGCGAAGGACTTAGGGAGAGGCAGCTGACAGCAGACAGCTCACAGCTGACAGCTGCAAGAGCCGAAAGAGTCTTGGGGTGGGGTTTGGAGAAGTTGGCGCGGGAGCTAGCTGGTGAGAGGAAGAAGGATTTGACTTGAAGATGGGAGCACAAACTTGGGGTGTACAGAGAAGTGTGAAGTAAACGCATGAAAGGGATGGAGTTGCGGGTTTTGGTGTGTGGGTTGTGTTTACTGCGTGTGGAAAAAGTGGGAAGGGATTGGGCGATGGGTGAGGTAGAGGAAGTAGAGGAAGTAAAGGAAGTAAAGGAAATAGTGAACGGCAGGGAGGGAGCGGACGTGGGGTGGATGGAGGAGGGAATTTGCGGGTTCGGCGAGGACAACATGAAGGATTCTATCACGGAATTGGCGAGAGAGTAAAGACATTTACAGTGAATAGTCGGAATTGAGGGGTGAACGGCGATTTGCGGGGGGCGAACGGCGGGGCGGTCGAGGCGGCGGGTGCTTTGGGCAGCGGCGCGGCGGACTGTAAAGTCAGCAGAGAGTGGAAAGAGAGCGTGGTCCGTGACCCGTGACTCGCGTTGGCTGAGCAGTGGAGCGATTTTTGACCTCGAGGCCGGAGCCGTTATGCTTGCCCTTAGAAGAGGAAACGTTCCTTTTGTCCCCGAGATCTCCAGTCCTTCGCGCCACCCGCCCGCCGACCGGTCGGGAAGGGGAAGAAGAGGAAGTAAAGGAGGCGAGGGAACATCCGTTCTATCGCCGACGTCACCGAGGAGCAAGAGCCGTACCTTTGAAAATCGCAACGGATGCGGCACGCACCATTGACAGGACTTACCAGGCATGTAAGAAATGAGGAGGTACGATTATGCCCAATACAAAAGAGCATGCGCACGCACTGATCGACCGGCTTCCTCCCGAGCAGCTGTCGGCTGTCGTTGTGGTGCTCGAGGCGATGCTTGATCCTGTGTCTCTCGCTATCGCCAATGCTCCGGTGGAAGAGGAAGAAATCAACACGGAAACGGCAGCGGCGCTGGAGCGAGCCCGCGCTTCGCTGGCGCGCGGCGAGGGCATTCCCCACGAAGAGATTCTGCGCGAATTCGGCTTGAGAAAATGACGGACGATCCTGCGCCGGAACGTACGGCGATCCAATGGTCGCCGGAGGCGCGCGTGGAACTCCGCGCCATCGATCGTGAACTGGCCATGCAAGTCTTGTACTGTGTAGATCGATACCTCACTGGCCGCGCCGGAGATGTCAAAAAGCTAAAACCTCCGTTTACTGGATTCCGGCTTCGCTGCGGCGACTACCGTGTATTTTTTGATTTGAAGGGTGCGAACACCATCGAAATCACGGGTGTCCGACATCGCAGAGAAGCGTATCGCTGATGGCGCTGGGCACCATGAAGGAGAAAGACCCACGTTTTCAAAGGCAAGAACCGAAAAGGTGGGGCACCCACAAAAAGGAAGAGTCAAAATCGTAGTGTTGTGTCAGGGCTGTCGCACGCACGCGCTGGTCCACGTAGGGGGTTTCCATTTCGGCTTGTGTGAACAGAGGGCGCACACTGACGACTGGGGTGCAGCCGCAGAGAAAGATAGCAAAACAAGAACATGCACTAGCAAGGGCGATTTTCATCGAGTCGTCCCGATGGGTGTCCCGTAGAAAACTAATATTACTGAAGGGCGGCGCTGGCGACATTGGCTCCGGCACCCGAAGTGTCATAGCGGATGACACCTGACTGGTCGGAGAAGAACATGCGCTGACCGGTGCTGCCAACGCTGACTGGGGTGCCGGTGATGGAGTAACCGACCGAAGGGGTATTGCCATCACCGGTCCAAACGAAGGTATAGCCGCTCTTGGTTCCGGCTGCCAGAACTTGATCAAGCAAGCAGGCAGCGGCCGAGGTGGCTGTGCAAGGAGAGGCCCCGCCCAACGACGAGAGGGAAACCGGATAACCGATGTTCGGGTAAGTGAAGGAATATTCCACGGCGGAGGCATTGATGGTGCGGATGGAGCCAACCGCGGAAGCCTCATTCGCGGCCATGCGCGACCGCAGGAGGTTCGGAATGGCGATAGCCGCGATGACGAGAATAATGGCCACGACGATCAGCAGTTCGATGAGGGAGAAGCCTTTTTGGCGGGTACGCATCGCATGTCACCTTTCCTTTTGGACCCGGGCGTTGTGTCCAAGCTTCTTAGCGGGCCCCTATTATGCCTGCAAATGGCTGACGCGGATAGACGGGCAACAGAATCAAAGGGTGAGGTAAGCGAAGGAGTTGAGGGGCTGCAAGGGCTTTGCCAGGAATGCGGAGGAGCATCGGTCTCTAAGTGCTGACAGCTCACAGCTTAGAGCTCACAGCTTTCAGCTAACAGCGAGGAGGGAGACCACGACGTGAAGGAAGAATGTCATGCGCCGGCCATCGTGTGTTCGTCGCGGCGATCCGCCGGGCATCAACTTGGCATGCCGCGGCGCTAAAACCGAAAAGTAAGACCCACCCTTTCCAAAACCAAATCCGAAAAGGTGGGGCATTCCAGAAAAAATCAAAGTCAAAATCGCGCGTGTCGCAAAGGCTGACCCACCCGCCCGCCGATGTAGCCTGAAGCTCCTGTCAACAGGACGAGCGAGCGGTGATCCGCTTCCATTGAAATCTCCTCGTTCAACTCCGACTTGAGAGTTACATGTTCTTTTTGAAGAGCAACAGCAGCTTCATGCAGCGATTCGGATCACGGGAGAATTCGGCATCGGTGAGCGGAGTATTCATGAAATCGTTATATCCAGGCGTTTTCGCGGCATTGACGTCCGCCAGATCGCGGAATCCCATGGTCCAGTTGGGAAACAGGCGCTCCTCCGAGGTCCCGCGCAGGAGGATCAGAAGTCCTTTGTGCCGGGGGTCGCGCTCGATGATTGCGGCGAGTTTCGTAACGGTCTCCTTCTCACCTTCGAGAACCTGCATGAAGTTTCCGTCCTTGTATAGGAGCATTCCGGTCAGGCCGAGCTTGGCGTTTTTTTGGCGGGCTTGCTCCAGGAGCGCCTGGAGTTCGGTCTTGGTGAATGGTTGCGAAGCCGAGCTCGCATAGACAATATGAAACATCGCACGCACCTCTGCAGAGAATTTTGTCGGGCTCACGGTTGGGAGGGAACGACCAGCGGCCACACGGAAGGGTGTCTTTATTTCTAGCACGGCGTGGCGGCGCGCGGTGATATGGATGACGAGAAGACGCTTAAACGACAGTGTGCGCAGAGTTCAGCCGTATCGTAATCAGCTTCCTAGAAAGTCAGTCCTGGGAGCACTGACGATCTACCAAGACTCCCGTCATATCGGCGCGCCCGTCGATCCGTTGACTCCTGGACATGTGGAAAGTGGCACGAAGACGCGCGCTAGAGTCAGCCGCGGTCAACAGCGTTAAACAAAGCAATAGTAAACCTTGCCGCAGATGATGATGGCTTTGGGAAGAGGTTGCGCCGGGGAGAGGAAAAGTTCTGAGTCGTGCCTACGACGCTCGAGGTTGGAGTTCGGCAGGGTCCGAGCCCTTACGCACGCTGGGAGGGATCGTCATTGCGTGGCAACGGACGTACGGGTGTAGAATGCCGCTTTGGAACCTCAGAAGAGCAATTGTCATCTAACGATTGAGGGTACCTGGAACCCTGGAACCGAGGGTAGCGATATGAAGAAAGCCGTGTTATTTCGAGTCATTTATGTGCTCGTTGCGCTGATTGCGCTCAGTTGGTTGCCGCAGTCGGTACTTGCCCAACGTGGAGGCGGAGGGCACGGAGGGGGTGGAGGATTCCACGGCGGCGGAGGGGGATTTCACGGCGGTGGAGGAGGATTTCACGGAGGTGGGGGAGGCGGAGCGTTCCGCGGGGGTGGAGGATTCTACGGCGGAGGCCGCTCTGGGTCGGGCGGCGTACATTACTACAGCGGAGCTCGTGGAGGGGGATATTACGGAGGCCGGGGCGGTTATGGTGGCCGGGGCTACTACGGAGGTCGGGGCGGTTACGGTTGGGGTGGCCGGGGCTACGGATGGGGCGGAGGATATTGGGGCCGAGGATACGGTTACGGATGGGGCTGGGGAATCGGTTTTGGGTGGCCGTATTGGGGATGGGGATATCCGTATGGGTACGATTACAGCCCGTGGTATTACGGGCCGGACGGTTATTACTCTTACCCGTACTACGGTCCTTCGGACGATCCCGGAGACTATCCTGATCCGGACTATAGGAACGACGACCCGCCACCTGCAGATCCCAACGCACGACCGCGACCCAATCAGAACGGACCGGCCAGATCCTGGAGACCTCCGGTACCGCAAGGCGGAGCGAATGCAGACTACGGAGATAGTAGAGGCGCGGCCGGTGCGCCGAGTGGACGGGTGGTTTCCGTTGACAGGATGAACGGGGCCAGCGTAACGGGGAGCAGAGACCGAGCCGCGGGTTCGACCCCGGAACATCCGAGCACAGAACGGACGACCACAGAGCGGGCCGCGTCGCAAGCGGATGCGCCACTTCGGCCGGAAGTGCAAAAAGCGATGCAAAGATTGCGCGAGATGCCGCCATTTGCCCGCGAGCGAGAAATCGAAAGCGGCAGATACAGCCAGTTTTCTGCGGAGGAAAAGCGGATTTTAAGAAATGGCGAGTAGGTGATAACGAAGAGAACCGGAAGGAGCCGCGTGCAGAGCGAAGGGGAGTGGGACGCCGCGATCCTTCTACGCAGCGGATGTAAGAAACCCCTCTAGACTCAGGAACGCCAAACGGGCAAGTGCAAAACGGCTGTCCTCGGGCGTGCCATTAGTGGTCCTCTGCAGTGATCAAAGCTTTCCATTCCCTGGCACGTTCGTCGTCAGACGCTTCGAGAGAAATTCACGGATTAAATTCCCCCCGATTCGCCCGGCGAGGCCAACGGCGGCATTGGTGAAGACCAGGCTCACTCCACGATTCGCTTTCGGATAATAGAGATTGGACAGTGCACCCGCGCTCATGTCGCCAAGCAAATAAGAAGTGTTGGGAACAGTTCGCCCACTATCGCTGCGCGTGACGAAAGCAGAGCCGACGGCATGCAGGAAGCGAGACTTAACGGAGCCGGAGCCTTGATAGAAATAGCGCGGATCCTGGTGAAGGAGCGAGGGGAAGACCGCATGAGTGAGGAAGGCACCGCTGCGACCGTCGACAAACTTGGCGGCATAACGTTTTGCGTATCCCGAGGCGCCTTGGCCATAGCCAGCATAGGAGTTGTTGGCCTGCTCGATGCCAGACTCGAAGCCGACGCCGACGAAGGTGACGGGATCGAAAGTGTTGCGGGCAGCGAGGGAGAATTTCTGTTTCCAGGTGAGCGGGGCGGCGTCATAAATGTAGCTGGTGTAGAAGTTGGGGATGACACCGATCAGACGCTGCTTCTCCTCAGCCCGTATCTGCCCGGCGGCGACGAGGTCGGCGGGACGGACCGTCACCTCCATGCTTGCCGAGGCAATAGATAAGGAGACGTCAGGAACCTCGTAGGCCTGCTGCACGACGACGGCGAACTCGGGAGAGGTAAAGGGCGCAAAACCCTTGGCGTTGACGGTGACGAGGTAGGAACCCGCAGGAATTTTTGTAAAATTAAATTCGCCGGTAGACTCGGACAGCATCGTAAGCAATTGTGTTCCATCACCATGCATCAGGCTGACATCCGCGCCGGAAACGGCGGCGCCCGTTAGGTCGAGAACGATGCCTGCGACACTGGCGGAGCCCTCGTCATCGGGTGATCGCTGAGCCGAGTTTTGTGGGACTGAGTAGGACGGGAGTGCGTATGGGAGAGCGTGCGCAGGGGCAATACACAGGAGGAGCGGCGCGCTCGCGAAAACAGAATGAAGACAGAGCCGCGCGGCGTTTTTCAAAAGACCACTCGAAGGCGACAAAGAGGCCACAGCGCGAGGATTGGTCGCGTCAATGAGGCGCGTGCGGCGTGAGGTAGGAGGAGACATAAGGGAGTCAGCACAAGCTTGTTGAGGATTCCTGCCACGTGAATGAGTCGCTTCGACGCGACAAGTATCGAACCTTGAAACGGTTTGATCTCGACCGGGCTGGAGGGCGTCCCGGAGGTATCCATGGGAAGCGTACGCTTCCGTGGGATATGCCGCCTGTTCAATACCATACAGGCTGAATCGGATGATAACCTTCGCGAAGGGAGGGGTTGAGTTAGCGGCGGGGAGAGAAGAAGCGGAAGAAGGAGCGAATGTTTTCGTCAGATGATTCGTGCACGCTAGGGAAAGGAAGCCCGCGATGACGCTCCCGGAGGCTACCGTGGGGCTATCATCGCGGACCTAGTTCACACTCTCACTATCGCAGAGGAAATTACGCTTTGAGCTGCGAAGGTGTCTGTTCAATATTGCACACCTGGAAAAACGAGGGCGAGACGGAATTGGGTAATACGTATCTGGGTTCTAAGCGGAGCGCTGGGCGCCGATGCCGGTGAGGAGGCGGAGTTCGGCGAGGATGAGCATGGGGACGTTGACAGGCTCGTTGTTGCGGACGAGACGGGCGTCGCGGCCGGAGGCGGTGGCGTAGCCTTCGATTAAGAGGATGGCATCCTTGGCGAGGTTGGGCCGCGCGGCGTTATTGATGGTGACGGTGTGGTTTTTTGAATCGTAATGCACGTTGATGTGCTTTGCGGTGGCGGCGCACCAGATGCGGAGATCGCCGAGGGAAGTTTCCTTGCAGATGAGAGTTTCTTCCTGAGTGACGTCATTCCACTCGCTGCACTGGGCGAAGATGGACTCGCGAAAAGATTTCCAAACGTGGAGAGAGCGGGCGACGGCGGTTTGTTGATTGAGTTCGGCTTCGAGTTTCTGGCCTTCTTCGGCAAGTTTTGTGGCGAGGAATTCCTGCGCTGCCTGTTTGGTGCTTTCGTCTCTCATGAGGCCCGTCTCCCGAAGAAGAAGTTTACACTAGGTTAAGTAGCAGACCATTAGCGGTTTTTCAGGGTGGGTTGCGAAGATGCAAGGAGAGACGTTGGGGTCCTCTGAGGAGGCGTTTTTACGCAGCCCGACATGCCGCGTTGGCGACAACCGGAGAGGATGAAAATAGAGGCTGACAGCTCACAGCTGAAAGCCAGGCGCAAGTTATATTTGGACGCCCGGCGACCCAAGGCTATTTTCGGTCGCAGAAGTAGGACGAAGAGCGGCGTTGCTCGAGGGAATGCGCTGCCTGGATCTAGGTGGCGATTCTGGGGAAGGTGTTCCAGAACCAGACGACCAGGATGCCGTAGTAGATGACCACGACAACGAGGCTGATGGCGAAGGTCTTTAAGCCTTTGCCGAGACCCGAGTAATGGCGTTTCCAACGGTAGGAGCAAAATCCGATCATGAGCAAGGAAAGAAGAGCGGTGAACGCAGCGACAAGGCTGACCTGGTTGGTGACGGCTTGGGCGGTGGAGAGCTTGAATAGTTGGCGCAAAGCCGCGCCTAGCAAGCCGGTCGCAAAGGCGAGAATGAGCCACGCCACGGGAGCGAGGATGCCGATCATGTAGGCCCATTGGTCTTCCATATAGAAGAGCATGAGCAATATGGCGACGTAAATGATGGTCTGATACAGATGGAACATAAAAAAATCCGGCTCCAAGTGAGTGAGGAGCAGGAAACAGATGATCTGCAAGGCGCAAAGTGTTGCGATGTCGCGGTAAGCTCGCATGTAAGACCTCTCTGACACTTCAACGAATAGCGCGGGATGGATTCGAATGCCGAGGTTCGAAGGCGTGAAACCGCGCCTTATGGGAAACTCCAAGGATGGGAGAGTTATCCTACATTGCAGGTCTTTTGTCACGCTGAATTGAAGGAAGTGAGGCATGGACTGCAATTCGCAATTATTCGCGCGAGGCGCGCTCCAGCCTGGCGCGATCCAGGACTTTTATTTGCTTTCTTTCCACGGCGATAATGCCTGCTTTCTTGAGCTGCCCAAGAGCTGAGGTTGCGGATTCGCGATAGACGCGAAGATACTCGGCAATCTCCTTGTGTGTTATTCCTTGAATGGAATTGTCCTCCGCCCTTTCAAGCAGCAGGTTCGCGACACGGGGAATTAGATGCCGGAACGAAGTAGCCTCGAGGTCCAGAAGGACGTGGACAAATCGTTCGCTCACCAGATCGAGAAGACGGCGCGTTATAGATGGGAAGCGCCCCAGAAGCGTTTCGAGCTGAGCGCGGGAAATCGTGCGGATGCGCGAAGGCTCCGTCGTTTGGGCGGAGCAGTGGTACATGCATTGGCCGACGCAGCCCATTTCGCCGAAGACGGCTGGAGGCTTTAGTTCGGCGATGAGGAGACGTTTTTCCCCGGAAGTGCGGAAAGTCCGCACATGGCCTTTCTCGAGAATAAACAAGACCTGGCCCTGGTCGCCGGGCCGAAAGAAAATATGTCCAGCCTTGAAATCAGAGACTTCACTGTCTCTTTCCAGGGCGCGCAAACACGAGGGTGGAAGATCCCTGAACAGATCGATCGCCGAGAGGGAAGCAGCCTCTAGGAGGCTAGCGCTTTTCGGTGTGCTCGACTTTTTCACAATAGAATCTGCCACGGGATCAAGGGTTTGACGGGAGCCGCTAGTGTAAGCCACATTACTCAGATTGTCTGAGCCCCAGCGCGTGTACGCGCATCCGATTCCTCGCAGGCAGCGATAACTAAATATTGAACAAGGAGAATGCGATGTCAAGACTGGCAGCAATTCAAACGGAATCGGCAACTGGGAAGGCCAAGGAACTTTTGGAGGCGGTGCAGGCAAAGCTCAAAATCACGCCGAATATGACGCGAGTGATGGCAAACTCGCCGGCGGTGCTGCAGGGATATTTGTCGTTCAGCGGCGCCCTAGCTTCGGGGAGCCTGGACGCCAAGCTGCGAGAGGAGATCGCGCTGGAAGTCGGAGAGCAGAATGCATGCCAGTACTGCGTTTCCGCGCACACGGCCATCGGGAAAATGACGGGCCTAACGGACTCGGAGATCGATGCGGCAAGAGATGCGAAGTCGAGCTCCGCGAAAAACGCGGCCGCTTTGAAATTTGCGAAGGAGATCGTCGCCAGGAAGGGGCAGACTAGTGATGCAGACGTGCAAGCCGTTCGAGCCGCGGGCTTTACGGACGGGGAGATTGCCGAAATTATTGCGCATGTGGCACTGAACGTCTTTACGAATTATTTCAACAACACGGCCGGAGTGGAGGTCGATTTCCCGAAGATGGCTCTGCGCCAAACGGCATAAGATTCGGCCCTAAATGGTACGGGCGGCTTGCGGCCGCCCGTTTTTGTTTTAGATCACGTTAAAAAGTCTCAGGGTTGATCGGGGCGGCGTTTGAGGGTTGGGCGGTCGTCGTCGCTGCCGTCGGTTGTGGTTGCGTTCGGGTCAGTGGAGCCGGGCTGCTTGGTGGATTGCGCGGTCTTTGTGCGCAGCGTGGGCTTGCCGGGCTGATTGTCGGAGACTTTGCGGGCGAACATGATGTTGCGGAGGCGGGCCTTCACGGAATCGAACTCCGAAGTGGTAACGATATATTCAGGGCGCGCGGGAAGAATGCGGGCGATTTCTTTTTGCGTGGCTTCGATGCGGTCCGGAGTTGGCGGATGCGTCGAGAAGACCTTGGGGATAGTGCCGGGACGGCGCTTTTCGTCGGCCTGAATGCGCTCGAAGAAGGTGACGTAGGAGTTGGGATCGTATCCAGCCTTGTACATATATTCGACGCCCAGATAGTCCGCTTCGCGTTCGGCGTCGCGGCTGAACTTCAGATAAGTGACGGGAATGGCGAGACTAGCCGCTTCGTAAATGCCGTAGCCGGCCCATCCACCGGGACCGAGGAGCATCAGCGGAATCATGGCGAGTTGCATGGCCTCGCCCTTGGTGGCGTTCTTGGTACCGTGGCGAGCGCATACGTGAGAGATTTCATGGGCCATGACGCCGGCTAGCTCAGATTCTTCCTGGGCGCGAAGGATCAGGCCGCTATTGACGTAGAAGAAGCCGCCGGGAAGGGCGAAAGCGTTGACTTCGTCGGAGTCGATGACTTTGATGGTGAAAGGAACTTTCGCATCGGAGTTACGGACGAGATTTTGGCCGACGCGATTCACGTATTCGGTTACGACAGGGTCATCGATGAGCTTTGAGGAGCGCTCGACTTCCTGCGCGAGTGATTTGCCGAGAGCAATCTCGCGTTCCAGCGAATAGAAATTGGGGCCCTTGCCGACGTTGCGATTGCCGATAGCTTCCACATCATCTTTGGAATTCTTCGGGTGCACCGTGTCCTGCTGGGGAACGGGTTGATCCTGGGGAGCTTGCGTTTGCGCGGGAGCGGGGGGCGCAGGTTGCGGAGGGGCGGGCTGTGGGGGAGTTTGCGTTTGCGTTTGGCCAGGGTCCGAGCCGGACTGCTGGGGACGCGGAACTGCCAGAGAAGCACTGGTTACAAGGAGGCCTGCCACCGTAAGGCCTAAAGTTAGTCTCGGTATCTGGGTCATGGCATTACCTCCCGATGCGGTCAGTATACACCCGTTTTGGCAGGGCAAAGGGGCAAAGGCGTTCGCCCCCTTCTTCACTACGATGTAGGACCGGGGAAGAAGGTTTCCTGTTCTATAAGGGATAGGCAGGGATTTCGAGCGGTGGGGGGAAGGAGTGCTGGGGCATTGGGATGGAGGAGTTGATTGCTGAGTTGGAGGCAGGGCTGAGGGAGATAGAGGGTTGTGCCGAAATGAAAACCGTAGTGAATGGTGTGCAAAGTGCAGGATTAGAAGGGTTGACAGGTTTGGCGATGGCCTCTACAGTCGAAGGCAGGACAAATGAACGTAAAAATGGGTGTTAAGAAGATTCAAATCGGGCAGCTTTGGAGGAAGAATGACACCGGGGATGTTTACCTGGTGACGCGCGTCTACAGCGAGGCGCTGAGCACGATCGTAGTGCTGCGGAAGTCTGGGGCGGAGGATGAAGCGCTGACGCGGTTGCGGGCGGAAAATACGCCAAAAGGGCCGGGGATACCGGGGTATTCGCCGGCGCAGGATGAAGAGAATTTTTAATGAGGCAGTGAGTAGTGAGTAGGGAATAGTGAGTAGTGGGCCACGATTTAAGACTTCGAGGTAGTTCGGCAACCTGCCGGGGATCCTGCCGGCAGATCCTCTTATTAAATACCAACAAAAAGCATTAGAGCGAGCGGACGTCCATTTTGACGACGTCGTGGACCTGCATTAACTCCTTGATTAGAAAGGGCTCGCCGTATTTTACGCCGATCATGTCGCCGTAGTGGCGAGCTAGCTGGTTCATTTCGTCTTCTAGGCGGTCGATGGCCAGGAAGACGTTCGTTTTCTTGAACCTGGCGCGGGATTCGCTTTTGTTTGGACGAAATTGGGAGGCGAACGAGCGGATGGCGCGTCGGCGCTGCTCGAAATGAGGAGTGATGTCGACGACGAAGGTGGGACGCACGGAGGCGAAAACGGTGGAGTAGAGGATTTTGAAGGGGCGATGGGGCTCGCCGTCAATGGGGAGTTGCTTAAGGCCGGCCAGGAAGCAGCCTTCGTAGCCCAGGGTGGAGGCGTGGTAGTGGTCCGGGTGACGTGCTTCCCAATAGGGGAGGATGACGGTTTTGGGGCGGAGTTCGCGGATGACGGAGGCGAGGCGGAGTTTATGCTGGCGGCTGGGCTGGACGTCGGAGTCGGGGACGCCCAAGGTGCCGCGCCAGCTTGCGCGGAGGAGTTTGGCGGCTTGCGCGGCCTCTTTGGCACGGATTTGCGGAGTGCCGCGGGTGCCCATTTCGCCGGCCGTGAGGTCGAGGATGCCCGTGGTATAGCCAGCGTGCGCCATTTTCAGGAGTGTGCCGCCGCAGGAGAGTTCCACGTCGTCGGGGTGGGCGGCAATGGCTAGCAGGTCGAGTTTCATGCGAGAGTCTCCACTCGGTTTATTTTTGGGACGCGCCAAATATCTAAAGCTAGGGTGAGGTGGCGGCCGACAAGAGCGGCAACAGAGCTGCACCACTCCAAAGGGCTGATGATAGCACTGCTTGGTGGACGGGTTGTGTCGAGGCGTTGCGCAAGCGGGGTGTGGTAAGGTTTCGGGCGGCGGAATCTGATGGACGAAAATACAGGAATACGTGCGGCATCGCTGGCGGGGAAAGTGGCGCTGGTTACGGGGTCGGCGAAGCGACTCGGCCGCTCAGTAGCGTTGCGATTTGCGGAAGAAGGCGCGGACTTGGTGATTCACCACGGCAATTCGCACGCCGAGGCGCAACAGACTGTGGCGGAGATCGAGAAGATGGGGCGGCGCGCTGTGGCGGTTGCCGCGGATTTGCGGAAGGTGGATGAGATTCGCGGGCTCTTCGAGAAGGCGGGAAAGGAATTCGGGCGGCTGGATGTTTTGGTGAATTGCGCGGCGAATTTTCTGCCGGCGAGCGTTATCTCAACGACGGAAGAAATTTGGGATGCGTCGCTGGATACGAATTTGAAGGCGGGGTTCTTCTGCGCGCAGGCGGCCGCGCCTTTGTTGCGGCGGAACAAGGGCGTGATTGTGAATTTTGCCGACGGCGGCGGATTGATGGGCTGGCCAGGGTACATTCCGCACTCCATTTCGAAGGCGGGTGTGGTGATGTTGACGAAGGTGCTGGCGAAGGCGCTGGCTCCCGAGGTGCGCGTAAATGCCATCGCGCCGGGAACGATCACGATGCCGGGCGATCCGCCGGAGTGGGAGGCGGATTTTGTGAAGCTGGCGCCGCTGCGGCGAACGGGGACGCCGAATGACATCGCAGACGCCGTCTCGTATCTGGTGCACGCAGAGTTTATGACGGGCCACACGCTTGTGCTGGACGGCGGGAAAAGCAGGGGTCCTGCAAAGGAAGAATTTCGCTAAGAGTGTTGTGTGCAGAGAAGCGTGCTGCGGTGTATTCTATTCTTCTTATAGTACGAATAAGTTTGGGAGGCGCGCGGACGAGCGCGCCGGAATCCGACAAAAGAGGGGCCAGCCTGAGTTATGGACAATGAGACATACATACACACGGATAGCCCGAGCGAGATGATTAGCGTACCGCACGGACTGGAAGATACTCAGATTCAAGAGTGGCTGGAGTCGCTGGACTCTGTTCTGGAATCGAGCGGGCCGGAAGTGGCGGCGGAGATTTTGGAGAGGCTGCGCGCGCACGCTACGGTTTCGGGGATCGATCTTCCGTTTTCCGCGAACACGCCGTACGCCAACACGATTCCCGCACGGCTCGAGCCGCTTTTCCCGGGCGATCAGCAACTGGAGCGGCGGATCAAGAGCTTGATTCGCTGGAACGCGCTGGCCATGGTGGTGCGCGCGAACCGCGTGGAGCACAACATCGGCGGGCATATTTCGACGTATGCTTCCGCGGCAACGTTGTATGAAGTTGGCTTCAATCATTTCTTTCGCGGGCGCTCCGAGGAGTTTGAAGGCGACACGGTTTATTTTCAGGGGCACGCGGCGCCGGGAATTTACGCGCGCGCATTTCTCGAAGGGCGGATTTCGCCACAGCAGTTAGAAAATTTTCGCCGCGAATTGAAAGCGGGCGGCGGACTTTCTTCCTATCCGCACCCGTGGCTGATGCCGGACTTCTGGGAATATCCGACGGTGTCGATGGGTTTGAGCCCGTTGATGGCGATTTACCAGGCGCGGTTTAACCGGTATCTCGAAGATCGCGGATTGAAGCCAGTGACGGACGCGAAAGTCTGGGCGTTTTTGGGCGACGGCGAGACGGACGAGCCGGAGTCGCTCGGCGCAATCACGCTGGCCTCGCGCGAAAAACTCGACAACCTGATTTTTGTAGTGAACTGCAACCTGCAGCGGCTGGACGGGCCCGTGCGCGGGAACGGACAGATTATTCAAGAGCTGGAATCGGCGTTCCGAGGCGCGCGATGGAACGTCATCAAAGTGCTGTGGGGCAGCGAGTGGGATCCGATCCTGGAGCGCGATACGGAGGGGCTGCTCGTCAAGCGCATGGGCGAGCTGGTGGATGGCGAATATCAGAAGCTGGTGGTTTCGTCGGGCGCGTATGTGCGCGAGCACTTTTTTGGGAGCGATCCGAGGCTACTCGCGCTGGTCGAGCCATTGCCAGACGAGGCGTTGCGTCGCTTGCGGCTAGGCGGGCACGATCCGCGCAAGGTATATGCGGCGTACAAGGCGGCCGTTGACCATAAGGGCGGGCCGACGGTGATTTTGGCTCGCACGATCAAGGGTTACGGGCTTGGGGAAGCGGGCGAAGGCAAAAACGTCACGCACCAGCAGAAAAAATTGAATGAAGACGAGTTGAAGGAGTTTCGTTCGCGGTTTGGAATTCCGCTGAACGATAGCGATTGCGTCGAAGTGCCGTTCTACCGGCCGGCCGAGGACAGCATTGAGATTCAGTATTTGCGCGCACGGCGCGAAGCGCTGGGCGGGTATACGCCAAGGCGTAGCGTGCGTTCGAAACCGCTGGTGGCGGACCACGACGAACTTTTCCGGGAGTTTTTCGACGGCAGCGAGGGCAGGGAAGTTTCGACGACGATGGCGTTCGTTGGCATGCTGCGCAAAATGCTGAAGGATCCAGAAATCGGCAAGCTCGTTGTGCCGATTGTGCCGGATGAAGCGCGGACATTCGGTATGGAGTCGCTGTTCCGCACGGTGGGAATTTATTCGAGCGTTGGACAGAAGTACGAGCCCGTCGACGTCAACACGCTTCTTTATTACAAGGAAGCCAAGGACGGGCAGATTCTGGAAGAGGGCATTACCGAAGCTGGATCGATGGCGTCGTTCATCGCCGCTGGTTCGGCGTACGCGACGCATGGCATCAATACGATTCCGTTTTTCATTTATTACTCCATGTTTGGATTCCAGCGCATTGCCGACTTCATCTGGGCCGCGGCGGACATGCGCACGCGCGGCTTCCTTCTGGGCGGAACTTCGGGCCGCACGACGTTGTCCGGCGAAGGATTGCAGCACCAGGACGGCAACAGCCACGTGCTGGCGCTCTCCGTGCCAAATCTGTATGCCTATGATCCGGCGTTTGCTTACGAGATGGCGGTGATTTTGCAGGACGGCATCCGCCGCATGTACAAGGACGGCGAAAGCGTCTTCTACTACATCACGGTGATGAACGAGCCGTATGCGATGCCGGCGATGCCGGGCGACGTGAAGGATGGAATTTTGCGGGGCATGTATCGCTACCGGAAGGCGTCCAATCCGAAATCGAAGCTTCGCGCGCAACTGTTTGGCAGCGGAGCGATTTTGAACGAAGTCCTTCGCGCGCAGGAAATTCTGGACACGAAGTATGGAGTCGCGGCGGACGTGTGGAGCGTAACGAGCTACAAGGCGCTGTATAACGATGGCAACGAAGTGGAGCGCTTGAATCGCCTGCATCCTGGCGAGAAGCCGCGGGTGCCGTATGTTACTGAGTGTCTCGCGGATGCGCCGGGCGTGCTGGTGGCCGCTTCCGACTACTTGAAAACGCTGCCAAACATGATCAGCAAGTGGATGCCGCGGCGGCTGGCCTCGCTGGGAACGGACGGATTTGGGCGGAGCGAGGGGCGCGCGTCGTTGCGGGATTTCTTTGAAGTCGACTCGCGCTTTATTACTCTTGCGACGTTGCATGAACTTTGCAGCGACGGGAAAATCGAAAAGGCAGTCGTCGAAAAGGCGATCAAGGATCTGGGCATCAATCCTGACAAAGCGAATCCTGTTATTTCCTAGCCGTTGCGTCCAACGGCTAAACAACTTGAAGCTTCTTGCTGGGGAAGGCGGACTTCGGTTCGCCTTTCTTATTTTTGGGGTTGATTTGCGGCGCGTTCCAGAACCTCGGCAGGCTTGAGGCGGCCTGTGGCGAGTTGCGCTATGATCTGCGCGTTGGCGGCGAGGAAGTCGTAGTCGGCCAGTTCTCTTGGGAGAGCCCAGAAGATTTGCTCGAACTCGTGTGGGGTGAGATTGCCTTCCGCGATGCTTGCGGCGTAAAAGCGAATCTCCAGCTCCTCAGGCTGAGTGGTGTATTTGTGGCGCGTGCGGGCCATCTCGACGCATTTTTCGAGTGTGGCGCCCAACTCTTCGCGAAGCTCACGCGCCAGGGCCGCTTCCGGCGTTTCCCCTTCTTCCATTTTTCCGCCGGGGAATTCCCACTTCAGCGGAGAAGTGTCTTCACGGCGGCGCTGGCCGATGAGAAGGCGGCGGTCCGCGCGCTCAATCACGGCGGTGACGACGATTTTCATGTTCTCTTTTCCTGCAACGTGATTTTCTGGAAGATGCGGAAGAGTTCTTTTGCTCCCGCGAGCAGTGGCGGAGCGGGCGTGTTGAGAAGTTCGTCGCGGACCACATAGACACGTTTATTGATGATGGCAGGCAGATTCTTCCAACGCGCGACTTGGTAGGTTTTTTGGGGTTTGGCGCGATCCCCCGTAGCGGCCCAGGCGAGCACGACGACATCCGGCCGCGCGGCAGCGACTTGTTCGTCGCTTACCTTTTGGCCGGCAGGAACGACCATCTCGCCGCCGCAGATTTCTACCAGTTCCGCGACCCAGGGCGGAGAACTGATGCGAGGATTCGGCCAAGCCTCGCAGTAGACGCGCCATTTCTTTTTTGTGGCCCGGGCTTTCTTCGCGATCGAGGCAAATTCGTGGCGCATTTGGAGAACGAGCCGTTCGGCTTGATCCTGCCGGCCGGCGATCCGTCCCAACAAGCGGATGTCATTGTCGATGTCGGCGAGCGAGCGGGGATTGGTGGCCAGGAAACTCAGAGGATGTCCCAGGAGCTTGGCGAGCGTCTCTTGTTTGTAGGGCACCGAACCGATGACGAGGGAAGGTTTCAGCTTCAGAATTTCGCCAACGGAATCCATGTGCCAGCAGTCGCCGAGCTTTGGGAGTCCGTTCACCGGCGCCACGTCGGCGCACCATTTCGTGACGCCGACGAGAAGTTTCCTGGCGCCGACCTCGCAAAGAATCGAGGTGGCGCTGGGCGCAAGGGAGACGATGCGCATTGCGGTGGCCGATGTCATCGGAAAAGTGTAGCAAACGTTTTGATGGTGTAGTTGCAGGGGCGCAGCATGCTGCGCCCCTACAAGGAAAGACCACGCGCATTCTGCAGACCAAGACGGATTTATTTTTGGTCGAAGATGTCGACGGGTTTGGTGTCGTTGCGCAGTTCGTCGAGATTCAGCCAATAATATGCGCCGAAGGGCTTTTTCTCGGGCCAGAGTTCGTCGAGAGTGTCGGCGTCATAGAGAGTTCCAGCTTTCATGACCATGGCGATGTTCGCGGTGTTGTGGATGTCGTCGAGAGGATTGGCGTTGAGGACCATCAGGTCGGCGAGCTTGCCGACTTCGAGTGAGCCGAGATCTTTATCCGCGCCGAGGAAATGCGCGCCGTGGACGCTGGCCACTTCGAGAGCGCCCATCGGGCCGGTTGCGCTGGAGATCATCCAGACTTCCCAGTGCGAGCCGATGCCGTGCGCCTGACCGTGAGAACCAATCGCGCCGTAGCCGCCGTTGGCGATGATATCCGCCAGGCCCTGCGCTTGTACGCCGAAATGATAGTCAGTGAGGGGCCGCAGCCAGCGGCGGCGAAGATGCGGCATCAATTCGCGCCAGGGCGTCCAGCGCTGGAGTTTGGCGTCTTTCCAGACGTCGCTGATCTGCTGGAAATATTCTTCGTTCCACGGAGCGGTTCCGCCGACGGTGAAGGTTGGAGAATAGACGGTGTGCGATTGCCCGAAGAATTTCGTAACGTCTCCGTAGAGCGGAACGTACGGCGTGGGATGCTCGAAGCCGGTCTGGCCGTCCATGAGCATCGTGAGTTTGTGGAGAAGGTCGCTGGAGCCTTCGCCGGTCACGCGCAAGCCCTTTTTGCGGGCGATTTCGGTGATCCACTGGCGCTGTTCGCGGTCGGGCTGAAGATATTGTTTGAGAGAGACGACGCCGTAGGAAGCGAGTCGAGTGATTTCGTGCTCGGTGACTTCGTAGCTTGTGAGTTCGTTGTAATTGGCACCGCTGCCGTTCAGGAGGGGCGTGGCGGTGGAATAGGTGCGCGGGCCGATGGATTGGCCGGCTTCAATCATTTCGGCCAGCGGGAAGACTTCTTCCGACCAGGTAGAAGGATCGAGCGTGGTTGTAACGCCGTACGCGAGGTATACGGCCGACTCAAAATTGTGCGTTGGAGTGATGCCGCCCGACTCGCGGTGATGATGGGCGTGCATGTCGACGAATCCCGGGATGATGGTTTTGCCTTTGGCATCGATCACGCGATCGACGCCGGTTGTGGAACAATCGCCGACGCAAGTAATGCGGCCGGCCTTCGCGACGATCGTACCCTTTTCGATGACCTTGCGATTTTGCAAAGTAATGATGCGCGCGTTCGTCAGCGCGATGGTGCCTTGCGGTATGGCTCGGGGCACGCTGAGATGAATTTCCGTGGTGTCGGTTTTCGCTGTGTCAGTGTGGTAGAGGAAGTATTTGTTGGCGTTGCCGAATTCGATGGTGGCAGCGTCACGCCAGCGCGGATACATTCCACCGTCGAGACTCGCGGCTTTCAGAGCGAAGGCCGGTGTCTTGCGATCAATGCGAATAGCTTCCTTGCCGGTCACGTTCATCGGCAAGGGAGCAATGTAAACGTTGTCGCCTTCCTGATAAGCGACTTGCTGGGAGTTCGGAGAGACTTGCACGAGCGTGGCGTAGGGAAATGTCGCGTGAACGAGATGGTCTGAGCCATCCATTTGCACGGAAACGAGATCCGTTACGCTCTTCGTGTCGAAGGGAGTGGCGCCTTTCTCCATACGATGCTCTATGAAATAGATCCGCCCGTCGGGACCAAATTGCGGGCGGGCGCCGGGACCTTCCTCGCCACCGACGCGGGCGAGCGTCCTCGGTTCGCCGCCGCTTGCCCGCTGCAGAACGATGTCATACCACTCGTTGCGAGCCCAATCGCGGCCGCGAAGTGTGGCGCCGGAGCCACGAGAGTAAGCGAGCCTAGCGCCGTCCGCACTCCAAGTGGGATTCAGGTATTCGCCGGCCTCTCTGGTTATCGCGCGCGGTTCGCCGCCCGTCGATGCTACGGTCCAAAGTTGGCCGTGTTTTTCGTCGTCCCAGCTTGTAAACGCGATGGTCTTTCCATCGGGCGACCACGTGGGAGTAAATTCGCCGGGAGTGAACGAGTCCGGTGTGAGGCGGTGCGGTTTGCCGCTCGGCAAGTCCATGAGCCAAAGTTTGTGGATGGCCTGAAAGACGATGCGCTTACCGTCGGGCGAAGCCGTTTGCCAGCGGATAAATTTCGCTTCAAACGCGTCATCACGAAGCGGAATCGGTGAATAGGCCATCTCGGAGATGGTCCGGTGAACGTGTACGGTAAACGGAATCGTTTCGACTTTTCCGGAGTCGACCCACAGCTTGCGAATCTTTCCGCCCTGCGAGATCACCATGGATTTGCCGTCCGCGCTCCAGACCATTCCTGGCAGAATGGTCATTTGGCGCGAAATTTCTTCCGATTCGTCAAGTTCGATGGGGTCCATGATGAGGCGTTCGGCGCCGGTTTGCAGATCGCGCAGCCAGAGAGCCGTCCGCGGGCCGAAGACGTGGCCCTTGTAGGATTCCGTGCCGTCGGGAATGCGCCGGCCGAAGGCAACGAATCTTCCGTCGGGAGAAACTTCCGGCGCGATGCCGCCTCCACTGGTCCCGCGGTCTTGCTGCTCGGCTTCACCGCCGGTGATCTCTTCGATCTTGCGCGTTTGCAGATTCATACGGCGAATCTGGGCGCAGCCAAGCATGGGGTCGGTATGGCCAAATGGAAGCGGGGAGCAGATTTGCACATCGAAGTAGAGATATTTTCCGTCGCGCGAAACGGAATGCCAGCCTGGGCCTTTGTCGCTTCCAACCAGTTCAACCCCCGCGCCGCCGTCCTTGTGGTACATGACGAGCGACCAACCGAAAGGCGAGCCGCCGTCGCGGCGCGTGCCCTGGCGCTGCACGATGATGTAGTTTCCATCGGGCGTCCATACAGGACTGAGGGCGCGCTGCGTGTTATCGGTGAAGACCGCGCGCGGATTCTTGCCGTCGGCGTCCATCAGCCAAAGATTATTCTGGCCCTTGCGATCGCTTATGAAGGCGATGGTCTTGCCGTCCGGGGAAAAGCGCGGCGTCAAGTTGAGCGCGATGCCGGAGTCTTGCGTTAAGCTTTCCGCTTTGCCGCCCGTCGATGGCATGCGATAGACGTGCCCAAGCATGTCAAACACAATCCACTTGCCATCAGGGGAGACGTCGAGCGCCATCCAGGTGCCTTCGCTGGTATCGAAATCGATGTTTCGGGTGGTGCCACGCGCAAGCGTGGTGTCCCACTCCTTCGCGGGCTTTTCCTGCGCCGCAGCCCACGCTGGGGCCAGAAGCGCGGCGGATAAGAGCCAGCCGAAAAGCTTTAGACATTGATTGGAGGCACGCATTGAAGAGACGCTTTCGTAGACAGTAGATCGCATGATCGTTCTCCGGAGATTCTTCCTAAGGCGGGCCACCACTCGCGAGGTGCGGCCTGTTGCGACCGTTCTTCCAACAAACCTGGCCAATCCCGTGGGCGCGTTGTATCACGCGAGCGCAACAAAGGCAACAGCGTCTCACGAATGTGCAACATTTGTTTCTTGCGGGGTGGCGGAGGATTGACTTCGCGGAGAGCGTGTGTTGCACTCGCGCAGAGCACTTCGAGGTGACGACCTATGAGGACCATCTTTGCGGCGATATTGCTTGCGCTTGGCGCCGCTGGACGGTGCGGTGCCATGCCGCAATCCGGCCAGGACGCCGACAAACAAGTTGTGCACTACAAGGGCGCGCTCGAAAACGTGAAGTATGTATTCGGCGTGGCTCCTCCTGTGGCGCGCCTGCGCCCCGGAAATATTCTCGATGCGACTTCACTCGATTGTTTCGGCAACGGTATCCAGAAGCCCGGCGACACAACCGCCATGGCCAAGGGCGACAATCCGCTTACCGGCCCATTCTTCATCGAGGGAGCCGAACCGGGCGACACGCTGGCCGTGCGCATTCTGGATTTACAGGTCGATGGCAATCAAGGTGTGGGCGCGTTTTCTCCCGGGTTTGGGGCAATCAATTCCACGCATTACACACCGGTGCTCGAAAAGGAGCCGCTGGCGGAGAAGATTTGGTTTTATCCCATCGATCACGCGGATAATACGGCCACGTTTCAAGCGCTCGACTCTAAGTTCAAGGTGAAAATTCCGATGCATCCGTTTCTAGGGTGCATCGGAGTGGCGCCGGCCAATGGCGAAGCGCGGAGCTCAATTGTTCCGGCGGAGTTTGGCGGGAATATGGATGCCCCTGAAGTTAGCGTTGGCAACACGCTATATCTGCCGGTGAATGTTTCGGGCGCGTTATTTTATTTTGGCGATGGGCACGCCGCGATGGGCGACGGCGAGGTGGCCGGAAGCGCCATCGAAGTGCCGATGCGTGCGCGTCTGCAGTTCGAAGTGGTGAAAGGGAAGCGGACCGGCTGGCCGCGCTTCGAGAACGAAAAGGAAATCATGACTACGGGGATCTACCGTCCGGCGGATGACGCCGTTCGCATCGCGTTTACCGAATTGGTCGCGTGGATTCACGCGGACTATGGTCTCTCCGAGCTGGATGCTTACGAATTGCTATCCAAGGTTGGCAAAATCCACCTGACGGAGATGGTGGATCCCAATTACGTGGTGGTCGCTTCGATCGAGAAGAAATATTTGCCGCCGCCGGTCTCCGCCAGTTCTAATAAATCGGCCGCGCATTGATAGCGCCTGCGTGCGTGTTGCCTTCGCTAGGCAAATCCGGTCGAAGTAGGCTTGAAGTCTTTATCGATGCGGTTCTGAGGAAGAGGCTCGCGCCACAACACTTCGTGGACGTCGATGGGTGCATCGCGGCCCTTGAGTTTCATCGGCAGCATAGGGCAGCAGGATATTTCGCGCCCAATTTGCTTGTAGGTTGCGTCGGAAATGACAATCTGCGCCGGTCCCGCCTGCGACGTGAGCCTGGACGCCACATTGACCGTGTCCCCGATCGCCGTGTAATCCATGCGGCGCTCCGTGCCGAGGTATCCCACGATCGCTTCCCCCGTGTGAATCCCGATTCCAATGGTAAGCGGGAGCCTGCCCGAAATCTTATTTAGCTCCTCAAGGCTCTTTTGCATGTGAACAGCCGCGCGAACGGCTGCTTCGGCGTCATTTTGCAGGGCGAGGGGCGCGCCAAACAGAGCCATCAACCCGTCGCCGAGGTACTTATCCAGAGCTCCCTCATGCTCGAAAATGACGTTCGTCATGCGCGCGAAGAATTCGTTCAGGACTTCCACCGCTTCGCGGGGTTTCATTTTTTCGGCCATGGTGGTGAAACCGCGCACATCGGCAAAAAGCAGCGTGACACGCTGGCTTTCGCCGCCCAGGCGGATGTCGGCAGCCTCCGCGGTAATTTTTCTGGAGATAGCCGGTGAGAGAAAACGCTCGAGCGCGCTCAGTTGCACTCCCTGCCGTTTCACTTCGCTTTTCGCCATGACGCGGTCAATCACCAGCCCCGCCTGCGCGGCAATCACCGCAAACACTTCCAGATCCTCCGGAGTAAAACTCCCGCGCTTGGAAAGATTGTCCACGTAGAGCAATCCAAACAGCCGCTCGCGGCTGCCCAGGGGCGCGCACATCGCCGATTGCATCCCCGACATGGCCATGCTTTGGCTGCCCGAGAAGCGCGCGTCTTCTTTGGCGTCCATCACTAACAGCGGCCCCTTGCTCTCCATCACCTGCTGGATGATGGCGCGCGAGAGAGCCATTTGCGGTGTGGATGTTTTTGGAGCCTGGCGATAGCGGAGAATCGCGGGCAGAAACGTGTAGTCTTGGGCGGACTGTGGCCCATCGCGCAGAGAGTCTTCCGTAAGCAACATGGCGTAGCCGCGCTCGGCGCCGTCAATCTGGAGAACGAGGTCGAGCACGCACTCCGTCACTTCTTCCACCGTATTTTTGTCGCCCAACGCCCGGCTGACTTGGTACAGCAGCGTGAGCAGACGATTTTCGCGCTTTAGATAATCGATGCGGCTTTCGGTATCGACGCGGGGCTCCCTCCATTCCGAGGGTGTTTTCGCCAGCGCGCTAAGCTCGGCAGAGCGCTTGGTGCGCTCCAGAAGTTTCGCGACGCTCTCTTGATCAATGATTTGCGTCAGATGCGAAGCCAGCTCCGGCGAGGTCTTCGCCACCACCGCACTGCTCGTCATGTTCTCGAACCGCAGTTTGATATCGCCGAGGCCGATGACGTCGCCGCTTTTCAACTCGGTATGCTCGATGCGCACGCCGTTCACAAGGACTCCGTTGGCACTGTGCTGATCTTTGACGATCCACTCATCGCGCTTGCCTTCGAGGATCGCGTGACTGCGCGAGATGCTGGAATGCGGCAGCGTGATGTCGTTGGAAGCGGCTCGCCCGATGTGAATCGTCGAGCCGTCCTGCAATTCATAGAGACGCGGCTGGGAGCCGGGCCGTTCGATGATTAGCCGTGGCATGGTTGGACGAAAGCGCTAAGGCTATGTTCAGCCTCTTTGCGGCATCGCGCAACGAGAGTGTGGCGGCAATTGTCCGATTTTGCAATCCGGCGGCAGCCATCAGCCCGGCTTGAAACGTACCGGCCGAATTAGGCTACGATAGCCTCATGTTCAGTGCATTGGTGCTCGATCATTTCCGGAACCCACGCAACGCCGGAAAGCTGCCCAACGCGAGCGCGCAAGTCCAGGCGACGAATCCGGTTTGCGGAGACATTTTGGAACTGGCGGCCCGGGCTGAAGATGGCGTAATCCAAGAAGCCCGCTTTCTCTGCCGCGGCTGCACGACCTCCATCGCCTGCGCATCCTTCTTGACGGAGCGCCTTACGGGGAGCTCAGTCGCCACCTCATGTTTGATAACGTCCGAGACGATCTCCGAAGCTCTAGGCGGGCTGCCTCCGGCCACCTTTCACGGCGCGCAACTTGCCGCAGACGCTCTCGCTCTTCTTCTCCAGAAATTGCTTTAGCGAAAGAAAATCGGGCCGGGGAGCGAGACTCAAACGCCAAGCGCCCGCTGCAAAGTGTCAGGATCGTTCAAATTCAGCACACAGCCTTCCTCGCTGGTTTGGACAACCTGCACCTCGCCCGCGTGATTCCACACCACGGAACGCGCTCCGGTCTCGAGCGGCGCAGTCATCAAATCAGGGTAGAGCGCCGCCGAAAAGATGACGGGATGCCCTCGCCGTCCTTCGTAGACGGGCAGAACGATAGGTTTGCGGGTGTTATAGAAGCTGTCGATGAGTTCGCCAACCAGCTCCGCGCTGATAAGCGGGTGATCGATTAGAAGAAGCAGGATGCCGTCGGTGTTGGGAGGCAGACTTCGCAGCGCCGCCTGAATCGAACTTAATTGCCCCTTTTCCCATTCGTCGTTGATGACGATTTCATCGGGCGCTAAATTCACTTCCTTGGCGATGGGTTCCGCATGGGCTCCCAACACTACGCGGCGCACACCAATCTTGGGGTGACGGGCCACATCCAGCAAATGTTCGAGGAAGGGCCGCCCTTGATAGGAGAGGAGCGCTTTCGGCGATCCCATCCGGCGCGATGCGCCGCCTGAGAGGATGACGGCAGCGAGCATGCCACCTCTTTCAGCTTTCAGCGTTCCGTCAGAGCAGGCCGTGGTTCGTAGAGTAATTTTTTGTGCGCCGCCGATTCCGCGTTGCGACGAATGGCGATCAGTTCCGCGACGATGCTGATGGCAATCTCCTCTGGCGCAAGCGCGCCGATCTCCAACCCCATCGGCGCATACACGCGCTGAAACTCTTCCGGGCGATAGCCGTCGTTCTCCAGGGCTTTATAGACAGAAAGCACTTTGCGCTTGCTGCCGATCATGCCCACATAGCGAGCATTGGTTCGCACGGCCCATCCGAGCACGCGCATGTCTTCTTTGTGTCCGCGTGTGACGATAATCAGATAACTTGCGGCATTGGGCTGGATCTTCTCGAAGGCATCCTCGTAGGTCGTGTAAATCTCTTGCGCCATCGGAAAGCGTTCGGCATTCGCAAAGGCCTCGCGGTCGTCGACCACGCAAATTCCAAACCCCGCGGCGCTCGCCGCCTTGGCCACCGCCATCGAAACGTGCCCGCCGCCGAATAAATACAAGATGGGTTGTGGGAGGATGGGCTCCACGAAAACTTCCAGCGTCCCGCCGCAAATCAACCCGTTGTCGTACGTCGCCTCATTGTTCAGGTTGAACACCATCTTGCGCGGCGCTTCCTTGTGCATCACTTCCTTGGCGGCAGCCCATACTTCCGCTTCCACGCAGCCTCCGCCGATAGTTCCCGCGATCGAGCCATCGTCGCGCACCAGCATGCGTGAGCTTTCATAGCTCGGGATCGAGCCGTTGGTGTGCACGATGGTCGCCAGCGCTCCGCGCTGCCCGGCGCGCCGCATCCTTACGATTTCTTCAAACAAGTCCACGCTCTGCCTCAGCCCTCAGCCTACGGCGCGTGATGAGTCATGTCAATGCGCGAGCGCTCCATTCGCTGCTTTTCTGGACACTCTCGCAGCGGGGTGTTACCTTGCGATTCTCAGGCCAGGACGGGGGCGCAATGAAGGCGATTCGATTCCACCAGCACGGAAGACCGGAGGTCTTGAAGTTCGAAGATGCGCCGGAACCCGTACCGCGCGCGAACGAAGTGCTTGTGCGCGTCAAGGCCTGTGCGCTGAATCGTCTCGATCTCTGGGTGCGCGGCGGACTGCACAACGTGCCGATTCCGCTTCCTCACATTCCGGGCAGCGATGTCGCCGGCGAAATCGCGCAAATCGGCGCGGACGTAACGACCGTCAAAATTGGGCAGAAAGTGGTTCTTGCGCCCGGGGTCACGTGTGGCAAATGTGCTGCCTGCCTCTCCGGCAACGACAATCGCTGCCGCCAATTCACAAACTTGGGATACATGATCGATGGCGGCTGTGCCGAATTCGTGCGCTGCCCGGAAGTGAACTGCATGCCTTATCCCGAGAATCTCTCGTTTGAGGAAGCGGCAAGCATCCCTCTTGTTTTTCAAACCGCGTGGCACATGCTGGTCGCTCGCGCCGAACTGCAGCCTGGCGAAGACGTGTTGATTCTCGGCGCTGGCAGCGGCGTCGGCAGCGCGGCCATACAGGTCGCCAAGTTCTTCGGCGCGCGCGTCATCGCCACGGCAGGGACCGACGAAAAATTGGCGAAGGCGCGTGAACTCGGCGCTGACCATGTCATTAACCATAAAACGCAAAAAATCCGCGAAGAAGTCCGCCGCATCACCAACAAACGCGGCGTCGACGTGGTGTTTGAGCATGTAGGCACGGCGACCTGGGACGAAAGCGTGGCCAGTCTGGCTCTCGCCGGTCGATTGGTGACTTGTGGCGCCACGACCGGCTATGACGCAAAGATTGATCTGCGCTTCCTGTTCAGCCGTCAACTTTCCTTGCTCGGTTCCTACATGGGTGCGAAGTCGGAACTGCTAACGGTCATGAAACTCGTCGCCGCGGGCCGCTTCAAGCCGGTTGTCGATCGCGTTTTTCCGCTCGCAGAAGCCGCCGCCGCCCACGCCTATCTCGAAGCCGGATCGCAATTCGGCAAAGTCGTTCTTTCGGGTTAGTCCATTCGAGAGGGAACTCTGCTATTCTCTCGGCGTCCAGCGCGGCAAAAAAGGGAAGAAGCAAAGATGGCCAGTTGGCAAGCGCACCTCTCGGTCTGGATCGTCAAGTGGCGCGTCAAGCGCAAACTCCGCGGCGTCCGCGATTATTGTGTGGCGCGCAAAATTTTTCGTACCGACCCTTATAAAGTGCCAGCCGGAATCAGCATTTCTCCCGCCCAGGTTGGCGGCATTTCCGGCGAATGGTTGCAGGGAACTGCACCTTCAAAATCCGTTCTTCTGTATCTGCATGGCGGCGGCTATTTCGGCTGCTCGCCGGAGACGCACCGGCCCATCACCGTTTCGTTTGCCATGCACGGATTTCTCGTTTTTGCTCCCGACTACCGTCTTGCTCCAGAAAATCAGTTTCCCGCTGCGGTGGACGATGCCGTTGCGGCCTACCGCGGCCTGCTCAAGGAAGGACATTTGCCCGAGAATATAGTTGTCGCCGGGGATTCCGCAGGTGGGGGCCTGGCCTTGTCCTTGCTGCTCGCCCTCCGCGAATCAGGAACTCCGCTCCCCGCAGGTGCGGCGCTTTTTTCTCCATGGACGGATCTCGCTGCCACCGGCGACTCGGTCCGTACGAACGCGGATCGCTGTGCCATGTTTAATGGACCCGACATTGGCCCAAGTGCGCGCTATTATTTGGGCTCTACAGACCCGCGTAACCCGCTTGCCTCTCCGCTTTATGCCGATCTCAAGGGGTTACCTCCGCTGCTGATTCACGTAGGCGAAGACGAAGTTCTGCGCGACGATTCCACCCGCCTCGCGGAACGCGCGCGCACGGCAGGCGTTCGTGTCGAACTTAAAGTTTGGCCAGTCGTCCCGCATGCTTGGCAGCTTGCTCCCCAAAAGATTCCCGAAGCCCGCCAATCCTTGCGCGAAAGCGCCGGCTTTCTCCATGCTCTAACTTCTCCCGGGGCATCAAACAAAGTGGCATGAAGCCTCATGACAGATAATTCCATGCAGACCAGCCGGCCTGAAGAAATAAACGTCGACGTCCTGATCGTCGGCGGCGGTTTTTCCGGCCTCTGTATGGCCATCAAGCTGCGCGAAGCAGGGATGAATTCCTTTCTGCTCATCGAGAAAAGCGACGATATCGGCGGAACGTGGTACGACAACCGCTATCCCGGCTGTGCGTGCGACATTCCTTCCCATCTGTATTCTTTTTCGTTCGAGCCGTCGCCGGATTGGACGCGCATGTATCCGGGCCAACAGGAAATTCACGATTACCTCAAGCGCTGCGTCGACCGCTACGAACTCGCGCCGCGAATTCGCCTGAATACGCGCTTCCACGAAGCCGTCTGGGATGAAGCGGAGAGTATTTGGCACGCTACTGCGGGGGAGGGAATGCGTATCCGTGCGCGCGTACTCGTCTCTGGCATCGGAGCTTTACATGTCTCGTCTTTTCCCAAGCTGAAAGGTCTCGACACTTTTTCGGGTCCCAGATTTCATTCTTCCAACTGGGACCACACTGTCCCTCTTGAAGGCAAGAATGTAGCAGTGGTCGGAACGGGCGCAAGCGCCATCCAGTTCGTCCCGCAAATTGCTCCTTGCGCTGGGAAGCTCTATCTATTTCAGCGCACTCCGCCCTGGATCGTTCCCCGCATGGATTTTCCCATCACCGAAAAGTGGAGAAAACGATTCCGCCGATTCCCGCTCCTTATGCGCGCCTTTCGCCAATTTATTTTCTGGCGGCAAGAATTTCGCGTCCTCGGCTTCCTCGGCAATCGTTTTGTGCGCGGCAAAGCCACGGAAATCGCCACGCACCATCTCGAGAAACGAATTGCCGATCCACAGCTGCGCGCCGCTCTGAAACCAAATTATGAATTAGGCTGCAAACGCGTCCTCGTCTCGGATGACTTCTATCCCGCCCTCACGCGACCCAACGTGGAGTTGGTCACCAGCGGCATCGCCGAAGTCCGCGAGCACAGCATCATCACGGAAGACGGCGTCGAGCGCCCAGTGGATGTCCTAGTTTTTGGTACAGGCTTCCGCGCCACGGAGCCGCTCATCGGCGTCCGCATTGTTGGCCGTGGCGGCGTGGAGATTCACGACGCCTGGCGCGATCGCATGAGCGCCTACCTCGGCATAACCGTCAGCGGTTTTCCCAACTTATTCTTGCTCCTTGGACCCAACACCGGCCTCGGCCACAATTCCGTCGTTCTGATGATCGAAGCCCAGGTCCGCTATACCATGAGCTGCCTGCAACTCCTCAAGCGTGGCAAAAAACACGTCCTCGAGGTCCGCCCCGAAACGCAAAATCAATTTGTCGCGGACGTGCACCGCCGCCTCGCCGGCACCGTCTGGCAATCCGGCGGCTGCCACAGCTGGTATCAGGATCAGCGTACGGGCGAAAACACCGCGCTCTGGCCCGGCTCCGTCGTCGCCTATGTCCGACGAACCAAGTCCGCCTCTCCCGCCGACTACCAACTCAGCTAGCCTCCGAGGAACCGCCGAGCGAGGCTCATTTGTGTCCGCCGCCTGCATGTGCGAAACTAACTATGCAGGGCGAGGGCACCATGAGCACATCTCTCGGCAAGCACGTCACACTCACCAAGCCAGACGACTTCGGCAGTCTGCTCGAAGACGAAGGCATCATTTTCACTACGCTGGACAAAGCGGTGAATTGGGCACGCAAGAGCTCCATCTGGCCGCTAGGTTTCGGCCTCGCTTGCTGCGCCATCGAAATGATGTCCATGGCCGCCGCCCGCTTTGACGTTGCCCGTTTCGGCGCCGAAGTTTTCCGCCCCTCGCCGCGCCAAGCCGACCTCATGATCGTCGCCGGCCGGCTCTCGCAAAAAATGGCTCCCGTCATTCGCCAGCTCTACGATCAAATGCCCGAGCCCAAGTGGGTCATCTCCATGGGCGCCTGCGCCACCTCCGGCGGCGTCTTCAACAACTACGCCATCGTGCAAGGCTGCAACCAGGTCATCCCCATCGATGTCTACGTGCCCGGCTGCCCGCCGCGCCCCGAGGCCGTCCTCTACGCCATCCTCCAACTCCAAAAGAAAATCGACAACGAAAAAGGGTCCTTCAAGCGCGCCATGAATCTCGATTAAGTAGCACAGACTTCAGTCTGTGCGCTTTTGCGTGCGTGAATCCCGGCAGTCCCGACGCCTCGACCAAATTTCCGCAAAGCATGCGAGTCGACTACGTCCGCGTCTATACTAAGCGTTAGATTTCGTCCGCAAACTTGGGAGAACCGCTCCACATGTCCACGCCTGCAGATCCAGCCCGCCAACTGCTTCGCCACACTGTGGCTACAGTCGCCTATCGTGGCGGCAAAGCCCTTCGCGGCGCGCCGCAATCCTTCGCCGCCTTCACGCTTGGCGATAGCCCGCGCACACCCGCCAACATCCTTGCCCACATGGGCGATCTCTTCGATTGGGCCCTCTCGATGGTCAAAGGCGAGACCGCTTGGCGCGATTCTCAACCACTCGCATGGGACGCCGAGGTCACTCGCTTCTTCGCAGCGCTGAAAAAATTCGATGACTACCTTGCCTCAACCGAACCTCTCCATACGCCTGCCGAGGGACTCTTTCAGGGGCCTGTCGCCGACGCGCTCACGCACATCGGCCAACTAGCCATGCTTCGCCGCCTGGCCGGCTGCAAGATCAAAGGCGAAAATTATTTCAAAGCGAAAATCACTCCGGGCCGTGTCGGCCAGGAACAAGAAGCTCCGCGCCGCGAATTCGATTAATCCAGCTAGAAGTATTTATTCAGAAGAATCTCAACGAAAAATCAGAATCGCGCCTACCTGGCCGCTGCCGAGTCTACCGCAATCGCCTCGGGAAACTTGGAAACAACAGCACTCCCGCCCGACCAACTCAACTTGCTGCCAGGCGCGTTGTAATCCTTGCGCACATAACCCATTCCAATCGCGTGTGACAAAAAAGAAGGAACCGCCGCGCGCGTCACATACCCAACTTCTTTCCCGTCCACAATCAGCGCCTCGCCCGCAGACGGACCGGTCCCGCTATCAAACAGCAAATCTACCCGCCGCCGGTTCACCTGCCCGCGCGACCTCACCCTTTCGACAATCTCTTGCCCCGTGTAGCATCCCTTCGTATAACTGATATGTGTTGTCTCCAATCCCGCCTCATGCGGAATTTGCTTTTCGCCGAAATCATATCCAAACCACGGCACTCCTTGTGCCAGTCGGACAGCACTCAACGCCGCATAGCCCATCGGCCCGCCGCCGTGCTTCTTCACACTCTCCAACAGCACCTGCCACGAATCCGCAAGCTTCTCGCGCTCGCACAGGAATTCGCATCCCGCCACTCGGCCCGCCGAACGCTTTGTAATCCAGCAGGGAACTGCGCCCACCACAATCTCCCGACGCTCCAAATCGACAAACGTGGAAAGGTCAACGCCCGCGATCTCCATCGCTACAGCTGCCGCCTTCGGTCCTTCCAACCCCAAAGTCCCATACCGCGCTGTTTCATCCGTCAGCGTCACATCATCCATGATGATGAACTTCTCGATCGTTTCGATCAGCCGCTCCCGTATCATCGCGAACGAAACGCAAAATAAACTCTCCGCCGCAGTATACGTCTCCATCTCCGCCAGAATATGTCCCTGCGGATTCAACAGCAGCGAAACATTCCCATGCCCAACCGCAAGCTCCTTGATATTGTTCGTCAAAATCGCATTCAGATACCGCACCCGGTCCGGCCCGGTAAACGAAAGATACGCCCGGTAATTTTTGTCAATCAACGCCACGCTCTTTCGCGCGAACTCCTGCTCCGCCCGCGGGTCCGTCCAGTAGTCCGGCAACGCGCACCCGAACCACGTTCCTATCTTCGCGCCGGCGTTTACGTGAACCTCGGCCAGCGGCGTATCCAGTGCGGCTCCGGTTCCCGTTTCTTCCGTCTCCATTCGTCTTCCTCAACTGCAAGCTTAACAAAGTGAGCGCCTGCGCGCGTCCGCGCCATTCCAGAATCTGCGAGGCCGAATGCTATACTCTCAACTGATGAGCGACGCCACACCCACCTTCGACGCTGTTTCGCAAGGCCTGATCCACATCACCATTCCCGTTGGAATGTTGCAATGCAATTGCTCCATCATCGGCGATCCCATCACCCGCGAAGCTCTGGTCATCGACCCCGGCGACGAAGTCACGCGCATCCTCGAACTCCTCGGCCGCCATCGCCTCACCGTCAAGGCTATCGTCAGCACTCACGCTCACATCGATCACGTCGGCGGCCTCAGCAAGCTGCATCAATACACCGGCGCACCCATCTTAATGCACCGGGACGATCTTCCTCTCTATCAAGGCATGGAAGTGCAAGCCGCTTTCCTTGGCGTCCCGACTCCCGAAATCACCGACGTAGACCAGCTCTTGAAAGAAGGTGACGCGCTAAGTTGGGGCTCGTTCCAGGCCAACGTGATGCACACTCCCGGTCACACTCCCGGCAGCGTCTGCCTCTATTTGCCGAAGGACGCGGGTGAGATCATGCTGCCCGTTCCCCGTCTCTTCGCGGGAGACACTCTTTTCGCCGGAAGCATCGGCCGCACCGATCTTTGGGGCGGCTCGATGGATCAAATCACCGATTCCATTCGCGGCAAGCTCATGCAACTGCCCGACGACACCATCGTCTATCCCGGCCACGGCCGTTTCACCAGCATCGGCCAGGAACGCGAAACCAATCCTTTCTTGATCACTTCCTAAGGAATTGCCAGGGCCTTCGGAACTCCGTTTGCCTGGTCGCAGCCTGCTCCACCTCAGCTTGCGCAGATCAGGCGTCTCCATCAATCACCAGTCACTTTCCGTCTTTCTCTCACCCGTTTCAACTCCTCCATCACCGCCTGCACCAACTGCTTCGCGTGCTCCAACTCCTGCGTAATGATCCGCAAATCCATCGCAGGCATCATCGGATTGCGCTGGCTCGTGCAGTAAACGCCGTGCTGCCCCACGAGCACCAGCGCATTCGTCATGCGGTCCAGGGACACCGCCAGCCGCCCGCGCTCCCGCCCGTACATTTGCTCAAAATGTTCCAGCTCATCCTTGTGCTCTTCAAATGCGTTCATCGGTTGCAGTCCTCATGTTTTGGCGCTCGCAAAACTGTTGCCCCAGACGGTTGCACATCGGGCACAGACCGCTCGCACCAAACTTTACCCCATGCCAAGCACGGAACATAATCCGCTGAAGCCACAAAGAAGCCTTTAACACGCACTTGGTGGCCCCTCCCTGGGAATCGCAGGATGTAGTCCGGCTTCTCGGCGAGCTTGGGAAAAGGTTCGGCTGGAGCAATCTGAAAATGCGACGATCCGATCTTGTGCAGCACAAGGAAAAAGAGAAGGGTGGCGTCACCCGCACCTCTCAAATTGTCTTCGGCGAACGCCAGCATCTGCTGCGCGTCCTCGATTCGCTCGAAGGCACCGACCTTCCGATCGCCCGCCTCCAGCAGGAGCGCCGCGTCCTGGAAGACTTGATTCACATGCGCACGCGCGAGCTCAACCAGATCAACACTGCGTGGGACGAAAAAATCGGCCTTGTCCTCAGCGCCGATGCCAAACCCGAGATGCTCGAAAAGCTGGTCAAGCAAGCTCCCGAGGAAGATTTCTATCTGCTCCGCCTTATCAGCGAGCATCCCCGCGCCAATGCAAAAACCTTGAACAAGCTCGCCAAACATCCTTATGGTGCGATTCGTGAAAATGTCGCCCGCCATCCGAACGCCGATGCGGGCACGCTCACCTGGCTCAGCAAAGATCGCAGCCAGCCGCTCTGGTATCTCGTCGCCTTCAATCCCAATACGCCGACTCCTCTCCAGCGCCGTCTCCGCGACCGTCTCAAAAAACTCGGCGAAAACCAACTCTCCCGCTAATCCCCCGTAGGGGAGGGGCTTTCCCCTCCCGCCTCGCATCAGGCGCCCCGACAAAGGCATCTCTCTCGATTACCCCGCCTACCGCGACGCCCACCGCGAAAAAATCCGCCAATACATCTCCGAATGGATCATCCACCCCGCCCAATGAGGCTGGTCAATCCATCGATATGGATGGGTATTCTTCGATATAGCTTTCACCTTCGCAGCCGTAATAGGTGCAAGTCCGCCCGATCAAATCCACGTCATAGCGCACAATCCCCGCGCGCCAGGTAGCGAGCAGAAATTCCGGAAAGGTACTCTTCCCGGCTTGGTCGGTTCGTAGCGCAGCGATGAGCGCTTCCCGGTCGAATCGTGGCACGTCCGCTGTCCCGGAGATCAGTGGTGTGCTTTGGGTCGCCACCGGCCCCGCTTCCGTTATGTAAATGCTCATGCAAGCGGGCAGATACCACAGATTGCGTGTGACACCTGCGCGTCGCAGAGTCTCCGCCAGATAAGGGAAGCCGCCGACCTTTGGCCGACCCGCCATGGCGCGTCGTTGGGCTGCTTCTAGATTTTCTATCGCCTTGCTCACGGCACTCTCCTTCACTACGGTTGTGGACCGAGATTCTACCATTTCGTTCGTCAGCTCCTCGTACCTGTACTCAGCGAAAACTTGATGTTCTGGCGCGGCACCTGCCGGTAGTGCGCCTCATCTTGCGTTGACGCGTACTCAAATTCCTCTTTTTGTGCAATCAGACTGCTCCAACTATAATTGCGCGGCTAGTGCATGCCGCTGAATCCGCCGTGCAGAAAGGCACTCAGGATGAAGGAAAAGCAAACCACGGAACCCCGCCTATCTCCCGCGGAGCAGGCGCTCACCGACCTTTGGGAGAAGCACCTCGGCGAGGAATTCACGACCAGGGACACCAACGCCACACTAGACACCATGGTGCCCGACGCCTACGTCAACCACATCCCGGTGTTGACCGGCGGTGTGGGCCTCGAACAATTACGAGTCTTCTATTCGCAGCACTTCATCCCCAAGATGCCTCCAGATACGGAGATCGTTCCCGTCTCCCGAACCATTGGCGCGGAGCGCCTGGTGGACGAAATGATTTTTAAGTTCACCCACACCATCGAAATGGACTGGATGCTTCCTGGCATTGCTCCCACCGGCAAGCGAGTGGAGTGCCCGCTGGTCGTCATCGTTCACTTTCGCGATGGAAAGCTTTCCCACGAGCATATCTACTGGGATCAAGCTACCGTGCTGGTGCAGATCGGGCTCCTCGATCCATCCAAGCTGCCCGTCGTCGGCGTCGAAACCGCGAGAAAGCTAGCCAATCCCCGCTTGCCCGCCAACCATTTAATTGAGCGGGCCAAGGCTGCGCGCACATCGTAAGCAGTCCGCGAACACCGCCCGAAACTGATCCGCATCGAGCGCGAATGCCGAAGATAGTAGAATGACGCGGCCCGATTTTTCGAAGAGGTGCGTGCGTTGCTTGATGGCAAGCGAGCAAGGAAATGACCGGCGGGTGGAACGAGGCGACGCCACGAGGTCCATTCGTTCGCGCAACGAAATGGAGGATTCTCTTCATTTCCGCGGCGATGATCGTGCCATGTCTCTGGCACCGCCGCATCGAAGCCGGCGATCTTGCCAGCCACGTCTACAACGCCTGGCTCGCCCAATTAATTGAAAAGGGCCAGGCGCCGGGTCTCTACATCGTCCACCAGTGGAACAATGTGCTCTTTGACTGGCTCTTGCTTCATGCTGCGAATCTCGTTGGCTTTGCGGCCGCGGAAAAAATTGTGGTCTCGCTCTGCGTCTTGATTTTCTTCTGGGGAGTGTTTGCTCTCGTTGCTGCTGCAAGCGGCCAGCCCCCTTGGTTTCTTACTCCGTGCATCGCCATGCTGGCTTACGGCTACTCCTTCAACATGGGTTTTCTCAACTACTACTTGTCGCTCGGCCTCGCATCGTTTAGTTTGGCTTTGCTTTGGCGGGGAAGGGGACTATCGCGTCTCCGCAGTTTGCTCTTCGTGCCGTTCATCCTGCTCGCTCATCCCATTGGCTTCCTCTGGCTCGCCGGCGCGGCTCTCTATCTGCTTCTGTGGACCAAGCTTCCGAGATGGTCTAAGCTGGCCCTGCCTGTCGCGGCTCTCGCGCTGCTCTGCGCGATCCACGGGTACCTCGCGCATCAATCCAAGTTTCCCGTGGATTGGTTCCACGATCCCATCTACATCATGAATGGGGCCGACCAACTCACTCTCTATGGGCAGCGTTATGCCGTGCTCGGCGGGGCCGCGGTTTCGTTCGGAGTTGTCTGCGTTTTGGTCGAGCTGATCCTTCGCCGGCGCGACGGTTCCTTTTGGCAGGCTCTGCGGCTCCCGGCGGAGTTGTATTTCATCGCGATTCTCGCCGTCGCGCTGCTGCCGGAAAATCTCCGCCCCTCGATCACCGGCGCATGGATTGGCCTCCTCGCCTCTCGCCTCACCGCTATTACGGCCATCTTCGGCCTCTGCCTGATGAGCTGTTTGAAGCCGCGAAAGTGGCATCTGGCGGGCTTTGGCGCCTGCGCCATGGTCTTCTTTGCATTCCTGTATCAGGATACGCTCCTCCTGAATCGCATGGAATCGAGCGCCGAGAGCCTCGTCAGCCGCTTGCCTTTCGGTACAAGAGTTATTGCCACGATATGGGCCCCTCCCGGCTCGCGCGTTTCTTTCATCGGGCACATCGCCGATCGCGCCTGTATCGGCCACTGCTTCAGCTATGCCAATTACGAACCGTCCTCCGCGCAATTTCGCATTCGCGTTTACGCTGGCAGCCCGGTCGTGACCGCTTCCGACGATGACTCCGAAGACATGCAGGCTGGGGTCTACGATGTCGAGGACGAAGACCTGCCGCTACTGCAAATTTTCCAGTGCGACGAAAAAGACCTCACCAAACTGTGCATTCGCAGCCTGGCCTCCGGCGAAAAGAATGGCCGCCTCGGCTATAAGCCACCGTCCAACTGAACCCGCCGCCAGATGTGGAGTGTGGCAGCTCTGCTGCCGCTCTTCGCAGCCACTCCCAAAACGCTCCAGATGGCGAAGCTCAGTGAGCCGTCTCCGCCTCCTCCCGGTCTCTCAAACCCATCAAAACACTGCCAATTTGGCGGTAGACAAATTGGCTCTTGCAACAGGCCAATATCGTGTAAAATTGGCTGAAGGTGAGAGACAATGTTGCCACTTCATCTCCAGCCTCAAAGCCACGTCCCGCTGTACATCCAGCTTCGCGATCAACTGCGCTCGCTCGTCCACGCCGGCGATCTGCGCCCTGGCGACCGCATTCCCGCCAGCCGCGAACTCGCCACCACGCTGGGTGTCCACCGCACTACGGTTGCGAACGCCTACGCCGAGCTTGAATCCGAAGGACTCATCCAGGGCCACGTCGGCCGCGGCACTTACATCAAAGGCAATGGCAATGGCCTGAAACTTACTCCGCCGCCTCCGCCCGTTCTCAATGGAAGCGAAGGCATTCGCTGGGAATTATTGTTCGCGGATGAGCGCGGCGAAGAAGCGCTCAGCCGTTTGACCGCCAGCGCTCCGGAAAATTCCTTGTCGTTTGTGATGGCTCGTCCCGCGGAAGAATATTTCCCGGTGGATGAATTGCAGACTTGCGTGAACGCCGTCCTTCGCCGCGAAGCCACCGACGTCTTAAACCTCGGCCCGTCTGACGGCTATGGTCCGCTGAAAGAAGCACTCATCGAACATCTCCGCGGCGACGGCATCCCCGCCAAGGACGAAAATCTTCTCATCACCGACGGCTGCCAGCAGTCGCTCGACATCATCAGCAAAGCGTTCGTGCGCCCCGGCGATTCCGTCATTCTTGAAAATCCCACGTACCCGGGCGCGATGGCCATCTTCCACGGCGCTCGGGCACGCTGTCTTGGCGTACCGATGCAAACGCGGCCCGAACCGGGAACCGCACTCGGCCTCGATCTGGAAGCTCTCGAAGCTACACTCGCCGCCAATCGCGTGAAACTGATCGTGCTGACTCCCGACTTCCAGAATCCTACAGGCACATCGATGCCGCTGGCGTCGCGCCGAAAAGTATTGGAACTTGCCGGCCGCCATCAGGTGCCGGTCGTCGAAGATCACATCTATGCGCGGCTGCATGCCCGCGACGAGCGCGTGCCTTCGCTCAAGCAACTGGACCGAGCAAACATCGTCATCCACATCGACAGCTTTGCGAAAGTCGCGTTTCCCGGGCTGCGTGTTGGTTGGATTGTTGCTCCCGCAACGGCGATCGAACGCCTGCGCATCGTCAAGCAGACCACCGATCTGCACACCGACCAGCTCGCGCAAGCCACGCTGGCGGAATTCCTGCGCCGCGGGCTCTTCACCAAGCACATCGCCAAAATGCGCAAAGTGTACGCTTCGCGTCTTCAGGCACTGGACGAATCGCTGCGCAAGCATATGCCCGAAGAGACGCGCTGGACGCGTCCCGAAGGCGGCATGTGCTTGTGGCTCGAACTTCCGCCAGGCTTCGACGCCAGCGAACTGTTGATGCACGCGAAAGAACGCGGCGTGCTCTTCGCGCCGGGCCGCTATTTCTACGTGCAGAATCCGCTGCCCAACACTCTGCGTCTCGGCTATGCGGGCTTGGACGAAAAGCAGATCGCGCGCGGGGTGACGACGCTCGCGGAAATTCTGCGGGCGGAAATGCGCAAGCGGCAGCGCGGCGTTCGGCGTGCCGAGAGAAGCAGAGTTGCGCTGGTGTGAAGAAAAGGCGTAAGAAAGTAAAGAAGTAATGAAGCAAAGAAGTAATGAAGCAAAGAAGAAGCGACAAAGAAGAAGTGGAGAAGGTGGGAATTTGACGGACACGATTACATTAGCGCCGAACCCGACGAACAAGTGTTTTGGCTGCGGAGGAGCGAACGACCGCGGCATGAAACTGACGTTCGTGCAGGACAATGTTAACAAGCGGATCGTTGGAAAATTTATTTTGGGCGAGGCGTACCAGGGCGGCGGCGGAATGGGGCATGGCGGAATTATTGCCTTGCTGCTGGATGAAGTGATGGGGAAGGTTTGCCGGTTTCGCGAAGTTCGCGCAGTGACCGCGGAACTGACCATCCAGTATCTGAAACCAGTAAAGGTAGATGAAGAGATAATCGTGGAGGGCTACGAAACGGAAGTGAAGGGACGCAATCTGTTTTTAGCCGGAGAGATTCGGAACAACGCGGGCGTCGTGTTAGCCAAGGGCACGGGAAGATTTGTAGTGATTGGGCAGAAAGAAAAGCCGGCGGCTGAAGTGCAAAGTGCGTAGAGGTTGCAGGTCCCGGCGCGAGATTTTGCAGCACGGAAGAATTTAGAAAAGTTTGGCGTGAGAAAGATGCGCTGAAACTATTTTGCGAATGAGGAGAAACGATATGGATGCGAAGAAAGTGAATGGAAGCGGCGGTGCAGGCAACACGGCAAATGAGTGGCGCGTGAAAGTCGGCCTGGCGGAGATGCTCAAGGGCGGCGTCATCATGGACGTGACCAACGCCGAGCAAGCCAAAATCGCAGAGAATGCCGGCGCTTGCGCCGTCATGGCGCTGGAGCGCGTGCCGTCGGACATTCGCAAAGAGGGCGGCGTGGCCCGCATGGCCTCGATCAAAATTATTCGCGAGATCATGAAGACCGTCACGATTCCGGTGATGGCCAAGGTGCGCATCGGGCATTTTGCGGAAGCGGAAGTGCTGCAAGCGCTCGAAGTGGATTTCATTGACGAGAGCGAAGTGCTGACTCCGGCTGACGAAGTGAACCACGTCTGGAAGCACGATTTCCGCGTGCCGTTTGTTTGCGGCGCGCGCAATCTCGGCGAAGCGCTGCGGCGCATCGCGGAGGGGGCGGCGATGATTCGCACGAAGGGCGAGGCGGGATCCGGCAACGTGGTCGAAGCGGTGCGCCACATGCGCACGATTGTCAGCCAGATGAAGAAACTGACGACGATGCGCGACGATGAATTGATGCATGAAGCGAAAGAACTTGGCGCTCCGCTCGAGCTGATCCGGCAGATCGCGAAAACCGGAAAGCTGCCGGTGCCCAATTTTTCGGCGGGCGGGATTGCCACGCCGGCGGATGCGGCGCTGGTGCGGCGGCTTGGCGCCGAGGCGGTCTTCGTGGGCTCGGGGATTTTCAAGTCGAGCGATCCGGAAGTGCGAGCCAAGGCGGTCGTGAAGGCGACGACGCATTTTGATGATCCGAAGGCGGTGCTGGAAGCCTGCGAGGATCTGGGCGAAGCGATGCCGGGGATTGATGTGCGGCAGCTGGAAGAGAAGGACATGTTGTCGACGCGCGGGTGGTAAAAAATCGCGCGAATCAACGGGCCGTCGCGAGAGGGGCGCAGCATGCTGCGTCCCTACGTCGACGGGCGGGGCAAGCCCCGCCCCTACAAATTCCGAGGGAGTGCAAGAAGTGAAGATTGGAATATTGGCGGTGCAGGGGGATTTTGCGGCGCATGCAGTGATGCTCGCCGGGTTGGGGGCGGAGACTGTGGAAGTGCGCACGGTCGAGGACCTAGAGGGTTGCGACGGTTTGATTTTGCCCGGAGGCGAGAGCACTACGCAGCTGCAATTTCTGCAGGAAGAGGGTTTGCTCGACGCGGTAAAGAAATTTGCCGCGGAGGGCGGCGTTATATTCGGAACGTGCGCCGGCGCGATTTTGCTGGCGACGGAAGTGAAGAATCCCGGGCAGGCTTCCTTGGGTTTGCTGGACATGACGGTTTTGCGAAATGCGTACGGGCGGCAGATGGCCAGCGATGTGTTTTTTGGCTCGAGCAAGCTGACGGATGCGCCGATGGAGATGGTTTTTATTCGAGCGCCGATTATTGATCGGGTTGGTCCGGGCATCGAGATTCTCGCGGAGTACGGGGGCAAACCAGTTCTAGTACAGAAGGCTAACTTGATGGCGGCGACGTTTCACCCGGAGCTGACGGAAGACAGCACGGTGCACAGGCACTTCCTGGAGTTGGTCGGAACGAGCGCCCGGCGTGCGGACTCGGTGGTGCGATAGCGGAGTCAGTCAAGATTGGTTAACCATAACTGCCCCTCCCCCCTGGGTTTTTGTATAAACGTTCATTCTAAAGGGAGTTAAAGTTGTTTGTTTTGATACACTTTTATAAGTGTTGATTCTAGAGGGAGTTGCTGGAGTCGACTTCGGGAAGGGTGAAGATCGCTGGATTTGCCTTCCCTAAACAAGAAAGCGGCAGCAGAGCTGCCGCACTCCAAGACGGAATATTCACTAATCAACATTATACTACAATACCGGAAGAAGTCAAGAAAAATCGGGCTGATTTGTAAGTCATTGAAAAGAAAGAATACTCGGGAGCTCCGGCAACGAGCAATCGCTTAAGCAGCACTGAGCTGGAAAAGATGCCCGACCGCCTTGAGGATGACCCGGTGAGATTGGGTTCGGGCTCGAAAATCTGAAAAGGGAAGGGATGAGAAGAGTGATCCGAAAGCGGGTGATGTTTGTGTGTCTGGGGAATGCTTGCCGGAGTCCGATGGCGGAGGCGATTGCGCGGAAGATTGGCGCGGATGCAATCGAACCCTCGAGCGCAGGGCTGACGGCGCTGGGGCATGTGGAGGCCTTGACGCAGGAGACGCTCATCCGGAACGGCTACTCGGCGGAGGGGCTGAGCTCGAAGCAGGTTTCGAGCTTGGAGTTGACGGCGGCGGATTTGGTCGTGAATATGAGCGGACGGGTTTCGGATGCGGCATTTGATGACGCGACCGAACTGGAACATTGGAGCGTGGAAGATCCTTATGGCGCGGATTCGGAGGTTTATCAGAGAATCTTCGAGGACATTGAAAGGCGCGTCGCGAGGCTAGCTGACAGACTGAGAAATGGCAACCCAAGCGGATGATAACCAGAAAGAGCAAATGGTAGGGCACGGTAAAGATCCGGCAGGGGAAGAAGGCATCGAGGAGAATAGAGATTGCGGAGAGAGCAGACTAGCGTATCGCAGGAAGATTATCTGAAGGCGATTTGGGAGATGCTGGAGGAGGATCAGATGCCGATCAGCGCGCGGCTAGCGGAGGAGTTGAAGGTGACGCCTCCGGCGGTGACAGCGGCGTTGAAGCGGATGACGCGCGACGGGCACGTGCGGGTGGAGCGCACCGGGCGGATTGATCTTACGCGCAAGGGGCGTATGGTTGCAGAGCGGCTGGCATTGCGGCATCAGTTGGCAGAGATGCTGCTTACGGAAGTGATTGGGCTGTCCTGGGCGAAGGCGCATGATGAGGCAGAAAGGCTGGAGCATGGGATTTCGCCGGAGGTAGAGGCGCTCCTACTGAAGCGGTTCGGGGATAAGAAGTCGTGTCCGCACGGGGTGCCGATGCGCGGCGGGGTAGCCAAGTTGAGGAGCCAGGGAGCGGTCTTGTTGTCGGATTTGAGCGCGAATGAACGGGCGGAGATTTTGTGCGTGTATGAGAAGGATGGGCAATTTTTGGAGTTTTTGGAAGGATTACGGTTGCGGCCATCGACCAAGGTAGAGGTTTTGAAGAAGGAATACGACGAGACGATGACGTTGCGGTCGGAGGGGCGGACGATGCATTTGGGGAAGCCGGCGACGTCGAGGATTTGGGTGAAGAGATTGAGTTAGAAGAAGAGAGAAAGAAAGAAGGAAAAGAAAGAGAAGAAAAAGATAACGCAGAGACGCAGAGATCACGGAGGCTACGCAGAGAAGAGAAAAATAGAAAGAAAAAGAGAAAAGACGAGAAGAGAGAAGATGAGAAGAGAGAAGATGAGAAGAGAGAAGACGAGAAGACGAGAAGAGAAAAGATTTAGGTGCGTTGGTCGAGGAGGGATTTTAGGCGGGCGTAGCCGGATTTGCTTACGGGGAGGCGGGTGTTATCGGCGAGGATGGCGAGGCGGCTGTCTTTTCCGTAGGGCTCGATGCGGACAACACGTTCGAAATTGACGATGTAGGAGCGGTGGACGCGGACGAAGCGGTCGGGGTCGAGGCAGGCTTCGAGGCTGGCGATAGTTTGTTGCTTGAGGTGCTTTTTTCCTTCGGTGGCGAGGGCCACATAGTCGTCCTGGGCTTCCGCGTAATCGAGTTTCCCTACTGGGATTAGCGTGACGCGAGTGCCGTCGCGAACCACGATGCGATCGAGAAATTGTTTGGGAGGACGGGCGGCGGCAGCCAGCTCTGGAGCTGGTGGAAGTTTTTCGCCGATGCGGGATTTGGCGCGTTCGAGAGCGGCTTCGAAGCGTTCGCGGCCGATGGGCTTTAGGAGATAGTCGACAGCGTGGACTTCGAACGCGCGCATGGCGTACTGGTCGTAAGCGGTGACGAAGATTACGGCAGTTTCCGTGCCGATCAATTCGAGGACATCGAACCCGGAGAGCTTGGGCATCTGTACGTCGAGAAAGATGAGGTCGGGCTTGTGCTCGGCGACGGCTTTGACGGCCTCGAAGCCGTTGGAACATTCGGCGAGGATTTCCATCTCAGGATGCGTTTGAACGAGCTCGCGTAGAACGAGGCGGGCGAGATCTTCGTCGTCAACAATCAGCGCGGTGATTTTCTTCTCTTCAGCTTTGCTCAACTTTGTGCCTCAGCGGTATCCGCAGGAAACGACAAATCCACTCGGAACTTTCCGTTCTCAGTGCTGACGCGCAGGCTTGCTTCTTTTCCATAGCGGGCTTCGAGCCGGTCGCGGACATTTTTCAAGCCCAGCCCGCCTTTGTGGAGCGGCGTGGAGTCCGGGTCGAACGTATTCTCGATGGCCAGCAAAACATGGCCGTTGCGGCTCTGACCCGAGAGGCGCACAGTGCCTCCTTCGGGGAGATTGGCGACGCCGTGGGTGACGGCATTCTCGATGAGCGGCTGCAAAAGCAGAGGCGGGAGTTGGATGGAGGCGGAAAGTTGCTGGAGGTCCTCTTCCATTTGCAAGCGAGCGCCGAAGCGAACTTTTTCGATGGCAAGGTACCGATGGAGGAGAGAAAGCTCTTCTGACAAGGGGATGCTGGTCTTTTCGCCAAGGCCAAGCGTCATGCGTAGAAATTCAGCGAGCAGAATGCACATTTCGCGGGCTTTGGCAGGGTCGACGCTGGTGAGAGCGCTGATGGAGTTGAGGCTATTGAAAAGAAAATGGGGATTGACCTGAGCCTTCAGAGCTTTCAGTTCGGCATCGCGGGCGAGAATGCTGGTTTCCTGGACGCGGATTTCGGCGCGGTTGGAGTCTTCGATGGCGAGGATGACGTAGTGAGAAGCGACGGAGAGAAGGTAGAGAAGGAAGCCAGCGCCGAAGATGACGGGAACTTGCGAGGAGAAGCGCGTGTCGAGTCCTGAAAAAGAAGACGTCTGCGATAGGCCGTAAGCGAGAAGCTTTGCAAGCAAGACCCAGAAGAGGCTGAGAAGCGCGGCGGCCAAGACGTGGGTCAACCAGATGCGCTGCGCCGTGCTTTTTTGAAGAGGCGCGGCTTTGCAGGAATACCAGGCGGAAAGGCAAACGAATTGGTAGATGAGGCAGAGCGGGATGATCAGAGCGGTGGCGTCCATCCATCCCAAACGGCCGGGTACAGCCATTAGATAAATCAGGATTAGAGCAAGCGGGAGCCATGCGAGTAGATAGAGACCGAAACGGCGGATCGGTGTGAGGAGGGGATGCATCAGGCGGAGTTCCAGGATGGGTGACTGGTGGCTAGTGACTGGTGACCAGTGACTTCTGGCTCGCGAATAGTGAGTCGTGAGGGCATAGTGGCTGGATTAGTTATCGATTTCGACGCCGCCGAAGACCACGACTCCCGTGACGACGAGAGTCTTGCGCTTGCCTCCAGCGGGATCTTCGGCGGAGGAGATGTGTGTCTTGTCGGAAAATCCGCCGAGGATGGGAATGCTCTTGGAATTGACATTCCACGAATCGGGAACCCGAATCTCAGCGCCACCAAAAATGCAGTTGACCTCGATGGTGGCTTCGTCGCCTTCGATCTTTGCGTCGCGAAGGTCGAGTTCGACGCCGCCAAAGATGGAAGTGGCGCGGCCGCCCTTGAAATTCTGGCTTTTGACGCGGCGCTCGCAGCCGCTGAAGATGGCCACGGCGTTGAACATGTCCGGAGAATCCGCGGAACTTTTCGGTAGAGAGGGCCCCTTCAACGCGCCCCACATGAGGATCAAGCCTACGGCGATAATGGCGAGAGGCCAGAGATCGGCGAAGTGCACATGGGTGATACCGAGACTGTTCAATTGGAAGAGAGTTCCAACAACGATGAGAATGGCGCCCCATGTGCGGTTCGAGGGAGTCAAAAGATGGCCAACGCCAAAGAAGACGATGATCATGGGCCAGAAACGGAAGATGGAACCGATGGTGATAATTCCCAAATGGTCCAGGAGAAGAGCGATCCCGGCGGTTACGAGCAGAGCGCCCCAAACGAGGCCGACGCGGGAAGCTTCGGAATTCATTCTGCTGCCGATAACAATGCCGCCTATCACACGAGGTCTCTGGCGTTGATCCCGAGGGGAGTCCATATCGTGATCATCCATTCCGAGTCTCCCGTTCAGTGGACAAGTATTCGTGCAAGCCGTCCAGGTTGGCTGGGCGAGCGGACGCCGATTGCGATAAGACAATGCCAACGATGAGGGCAACCATCGCGGTGAATAATACCAAGATACGGGTGACGAGTGAGAAGTAGTCGACCTGGTGGAAGGCGATGGCGCTGGCGGCGTGGAGAAAAGACAGACCCACAGAGGGGAGGAGCGCGAAGAGACCTTCGCTGACCGCTTGAACGAGGCGCTCGATGGGCTGGACGAGGACAGAGAGGTCGGCGATAAGAGCGATCGAGCCCAGCGCGACCATGCTATTTCCGAGGAGGCTTCGGCGAGTGTTTTCAGATTGTTGCCTGGTTTCCATATTTGCCTCACATACGGGCGATTTGTTCGCCCAAGAGCGAGATTAGGGGGTGCGGAAAAGGGGCGCACTCGGTTTTCGGCCAAATGGGTGGATTTACCGGCCAACGGCGGCTGGGGTCGGCGAAAAGGGCGGCGGCAGTAGAAAAGGGAGGCGGGGGTGCCAAGATAAGGCAGGTACTAGGCCCCTCTTGCAAATTGGGGCGATTCGCCATAGGGTATGCCCAACGACGTGGTGTTCCTCACCCTCAATGCCGAAAAAATCTTTTGGCGAACGGAGATGGTCTTGCAAATGAAAAGTGGAAACGCCAGAAGTGGCGAAGGGTGGCGCTGGCTCTTGTACGTGGCACTTGCGCTAGCGGGTGGGTTGCTGACGTTCGTTGGCGCGCGGGCTCAACAAAAGGCCACGGACGATGCGACTTTCCGGAAGCTGATTGACGATTATTGCGCGGCGTGGAGCACGGGGAACGCGGACAGTCCGGCGAAATTTTATGCGAAGGACGAGGGGCTGGTGTTTTATGACGTTGCGCCGTTTTCCTACCATGGCTGGAAGGAATATCACGAAGGCGTGAAAAAGGAATTTCTGGACAATGCGGCGAGCGTGACGTTAAGCGCGGGGAAAGAGCTGAAGGTGCGGAGGCGCGGGACGGTGGCGTGGGCCACGGTTCCGATGCATTTATCCGAAAAAACAAAAGACGGCAAAACTGTAGAAATAGACGTAAGGTATACAGGGATTTGGGAAAGGCGCCCTTCGGGCTGGCTGTTGGTGCACGAGCACATTTCCGCGCCGCTAAGCGGCAATTAAGATTTGGAAAGGCTTGGGGGCGGGCGAGACGGCCCGCGCAAGACCGATGTTGAAGACGCTTCGGTACTACTGGAACGTTGCACGCGGGTATCGATTGAATCCTTGGAAGAGCCCGTACCTGCGATGGCGGTTCGAGACATTTCTTGGCAAAGAAGCGGAGAATCTGGACGCGCGAAAATTTCTGCGGCTATCCTGGAAATACCGGTCGAACATGATGAGTTTCGTGGATTGGGCAGCGGAACGGCGGCGCGTGCAGCGTCGCGTTCGGCATCCTGCCTGAAAATTTACCTTCCGTTGTTGGAAAGCAAAAAGCAAACGCACAATTCGACGCTGAGAAGAGCAGGGAGGCGTATGATTTGAAGAGAAGGAGGATTCGTGTATGGGCGAGATGAAAATCCTCCAGAAGACGGCGGCGTTGCACGAAGCGCGTTGGTGGGAGCCGGAAAGCGGCGGACGCGTGCATTGTTACCTTTGCCCGCGGCATTGCCACATTCATGAGGGGCAGTCGGGGTTCTGTTTTATCCGCGTAAATCAAGGTGGCAAGCTTTATAGCCTGGGTTATGGAGCGCCTGCTGCGCTGCAAGTCGATCCCATTGAGAAAAAACCGCTGAATCACTTTTTGCCGGGGACGCGTGTGTTCAGCATCGGTACGGCGGGATGCAACATGGGGTGCTTTTTTTGCCAGAACTGGGATATTTCGAAGTCGCGGCAGGATCAGGTGAGGTCGCAGCATGTGGCGCCGGAGGATGTGCCTCTGCTGGCTCTTCAACATGGGTGCGATTCCTTGGCGTTTACGTATAACGAGCCGACGATATGGGGCGAGTACGTGATCGATATTTGCAAGGCAGCGAAGGAATATGGGCTGAAGACTGTGATGGTTTCGAATGGCTACATCACGTACGAGGCGTTTCACGAGATTTACGATCATATTGATGCGGCGAACATCGATTTGAAGGCGTTTACCGAGGGATTCTACGGGAAGATTACCCTGACGCATTTACAGCCGGTGCTGGATACGCTGGGATGGTTGAAGAAGGAAACGAACGTGCGGTTTGAAATTACGAACCTGATGATTCCGACGTTGAATGATGATCCTGGGGAAACGCGCAGACTTTCGGAATGGATTTTGACGCATCTGGGGCCGGATGTTCCTTTGCATTTCACTGCGTTTCATCCGGATTTCAAATTGCAGGACAAGCCGCGGACTCCGCCGGAGACTTTGCACCGGGCGCGGGCGATTGCGTTGGAGACGGGGCTGCACTACGTATATGAGGGAAATATTTTCAGCGACGGTGCGAATACGTATTGCCCGAAGTGCGGGGAGTTGGTGATTCGGAGATCTTGGCACGACGTGCTGGAGAATCGGATGGCGCGGGGGGCATGTCCGAAGTGCGGATGGATGATTCCTGGCATGTGGGACAAGTCGGATGGTACGGGAGCAAGCGGGACGGATTCGCGTGGAATGGCGGGCAAGTACGAAGATTTGAATTTGTAGTTCACGGCTCGCGCTGTGAAGCTCGATCCGCAGCCGGCCGGGCCGGGCAAGCCCGGCCCCTACAGGCTGGATTGCAAAATTTCATGGATGGAAGGAATAGTAGCCTGGGCCGACGCGCATGCCGTGATGCCACGCGACCGGGAAGACCCACCACGTGAGAGTGCCCAGGATAGCTTGGCCAACGGTGAGAGGGAAAATGTTTCGTTCGCGAGAGAAGAGCCAGCTCATGGCGGCGCCGCCGATGAAGGTCAGGGGTACGAGAACGGGATTTGGCCAGTGGAGCGCGCCAAAAACGATGCCAGCGAGAAGGGCGGCGAGGCCAGGCTTCTCAAGCGCGTACAGGAGGCGGTTCGTCAGGTAGGAGTTCAGAGCGATCTGTTGCACGAGGCAAAAACCGGCGTAGGTGAAGAAACGCCAAGGCTCCGCGACATGAGGTGGGGGCCTGTGAAAGGCGCCGGACCACAGGCCTATGGCGAAGGTGGCGAGAACCAGCGCGGCGTAAATCAGAAGGCCTTGACGAGTAGCGGGCCAGAGGTTGTCGACGCGCCAGCCTAACGTTTTGAGCGTGTCGCGATGAAGGGCCATGCTGGCGATGAGCCAGATGGGGAACACGATCCAGGAGAGTGGATGCGCGGGCTGAAGCTGCCAAATGAACCACGCAACGTAGCCGCATAACGCGAGAGCCTCAGCCAGGGCCAACGCGCGATAATTAATCCTGGACATCGGCACCGGATGTAAAGAGGGTCGGTTCCTCGGCGCCGCTGAGCTTCAGCAGTTGCAGAGTGCTTTCGAAGAGCTGCTCGATTTCGGATTCGCTGGCGAGTTTTGGCGCGAGAAGTTTTTCCAGATCGAAGTGAGGAAACCCGCGGCTAGATACGAGAGCGGGGAGCGTGGCGCGAAGCTGTTTCGAGCTGATCACGCCTGCGGCGAGTACTTCTTCAAAGACGGTTCTCCGCTCCGGGTCGAGAAAATCGTTAGAATGCAAGAGCCGGCAGATTTCCAGGCGAGTGCCGGGTTTCACGAGCACGGAGCATAGCAGCCGAAGAGTGTTGCGCTCCATGAGTTCGCGATTCGGCGATTTGGGGAGAGGTTTCGTTTTCATGTCAGGCGCGTCTCGAGGAAGGCCGCATCCGAGTGCTTTCCGCGAGCATCTGAATTGTGAAAATCATCGTAGATGAGATGATAGCGGAAACGCTGTGGTTGTGTGTGAGGGAGTGGTTTGTATGGAGCAGAAGCATCGAGTGGTGATACTGGGCGGAGGATTTGGCGGGCTTAACGCCGCGCAGAAGCTGAAACGCGCGCCGGCGGATGTAACGTTGATCGACCGGCGCAACTTTCATCTTTTTCAGCCGCTGCTCTATCAGGTGGCGACCGGCTCGTTATCGCCAGGCGAGATTGCAGCCCCATTGCGTGGTGTTTTGAGCAAACAGAAGAATGCAAAGGTGCTGCTGGGAGAAGCGACGGATATCGATCCGCAGGCAAAACAGATTATTTTGCGAGATGGAGGAAGATTTCCTTACGATTCGCTGATCGTTGCGACGGGTTCGGAGACTTCGTATTACGGCAACAACGAATGGCGGCGGTGGGCGCCGAGCCTGAAGTCGGTGGAAGAAGCGACGGCGATCCGGCACAAGATTTTGTATGCGTTTGAGTGCGCCGAGCGGGCCGCGAATGAGGAGGCTGCGCGGGCGTGGCTGACGTTCGTGATCGTGGGCGCGGGCGCGACGGGGATGGAGCTTTCGGGCGCGCTTGCGGAAATTGCGAACGAAACGCTAAAGAATGATTTTCGGCAGATCAATCCGCGCGACGCCAGGGTGATCCTGATGGAAGGCGGGCCGCGGGTGCTGACTGCGTATCCAGAGGACCTCTCCGCGAAGGCGGAGAAGCTTGTGTCGAAGCTCGGCGTGGAGGTGACCAAGAACGTGATGGTGACGAGCATCGACGCCGACGGGGTTACGTACAAATCCGGAGAAGAATCAAAGCAGCTGCGAGCGAAAACCGTGCTGTGGGCCGGCGGGGTGACCACCAACGAGTTTGGCAAAAAACTCGGGGAACGTACGCACGGGGAGACGGATCGTAGCGGGCGCATCAAAGTGAATCCAGACCTCACCGTGCCTGGGTATCCGGATATTTTCATCGTCGGCGATTTGGCCCTAGCGCAGGGCGAAAATGGAAAGCCGCTGCCGGGGGTGGCGCAGGTGGCTATTCAGGGGGGAGCGTACGCGGCGAAAACGATTCGCGCGCGATTGGAAGGGAAGAAGAACATAAAGCCATTCCACTATTTCAATAAAGGGGACATGGCCGTGATCGGGCGCGCGGCAGCCGTTGCGAATGTATTTGGACTGCATCTGGCGGGTTTTTTTGCCTGGCTGACCTGGCTCTTCATCCATTTGATTTACATTGTGGAGTTTCAGAGCCGAGTGTTGGTGTTTGTGCAGTGGGGATTCGAGTATTTGACGTTCAGCCGCGGGGCGCGGCTTATTACCGGTGTCGCCGCGACCGATTCGTTGGACAAGCCGCCAGCCCTGAGCAATGTGAACAATATGGGCGACGGGCGCTAGCACATGGTCCCTGATGAGCAAAGCCAGATTTCTTGCCATTATGAATGGCATATGCCATTATGAATGGCATGAACGTTAAAATAGACAAGGCTGGACGGATTGTCCTTCCCAAACCAGTCCGGGATCGCTTCCGTCTGCGACAGGGAAGCGACCTGGAAATTGAGGAACTCCCGGAAGGCGTGCTCCTTAAGCCCGTTGAGCAGCGGCCTTCGATGGTCAAAAAAAACGGGCTCTGGGTGCATCAGGGGGAGTTACCCGAAGGATACGATTGGGACAGCCTCATCGACGATGAGCGAGAAGATCGAATCAAATACCTATTAGGCCAATGAGGGCTTACTTCGACACCTCAATTTTTGTGTCAGCGTCAGTTGTGGGTAATGTCCACCACAACCAAGCCCTTGCTGCGCTTGAGTTGGCCAAGAGCGCCCAAATAAAGAATGAGAATTACGTCAGCGGCCACGGCTTGGCGGAAGCGTACTCAGTTCTTACGCGAACACCGTTCCGCCCCACAGTCTATCCAGCGGAAGCCTTGAAGATATTGGACGAAAACATCCTGCCTTATTTTCAGCTCGTCACAATCACGCCACAAATGTATATCGAAACCATTCGAGAGTGCGCTGACAAAGGATGGATTGGAGGCCGTATTCATGACGCAATCCATTTGCGCTGTGCAAGGGAAGCGGATTGCGAGCGAATCTATACTTTCAACGTTCGCCATTTCCAGCAGTTGGCCCCGGATTTGGCACAAAGGATCGGCGCGCCATAGGGCGACGACTGGATCGTGAGACGATGGGCTCACCGGATGCAGTCCAAGAGACTCGGTGTTAGAATTCACGCGGCGCGAGGTGAGCATTGACTGTTCGCAAGCAGGGTACTTCGTTCACAAAACGACGGATCATATCTCTAACTCTGATCATTGCGGCTCTCTTTCTCCTTGCAGTATTCAACTCCCCCGCATCTCCCCAAGCGGACAGTCCCGACCCGGCGATTGAGCGTGGGCATAAGCAGTTCGAGCAGGCGTGCGGGTTTTGTCATGGGCCGGATGCTACCGGCGCTCGAGGACCGGATTTGGTGCGGTCGCCGCTGGTGGCGCATGACGTGAAGGGCGACTTGATCGGAGATGTGATCCGTCACGGTCGACCCGATAAGGGCATGCCGGCGATGCCGTTGACCGATGTGCAGGTGAGCGATATCGCGGCCTTCCTTCACGCGCGCGCTACCGAAGCGCTCCGTTCGAGCGGGCTTCCCCGAGTCTACTCGCTTGAAAAACTACTCACCGGAAATGCCGGCGCGGGAAAAGAGTTTTTCAATGGGCCTGGCGGCTGCAACAAATGTCATTCGCCGTCCGGCGATCTGGCCAAGGTTGCAAGCAAGTACTCTCCCATCGATCTTGAAGCGCACATGCTCTATCCGGGCGGGAAGCACGCGACTGCGCTGGTGACGCTGCCCTCTGGCGAGCAACTCAAAGGCGAGGTGGTGCACGTCGATGATTTTGAGATTGGGTTGCGGGATGCTTCGGGTTGGTATCGCTCGTTTTCTCGAGAGCAAGTGAAGGTGGAAATGCAGGATCCACTTTCGGCCCACCGCGAGATGCTCGGCAAGCTGACGCAGGCCGATGTACACAACCTCTTCGCCTATTTGGAAACTTTGAAGTAAAAAACAGCAGCGACAAATAAAGGGACAGGAGCGGGAATGCTTTTTCACTTCCGTGAGGCGGTTAAGGGCGCGCGCGACAGAAACGATTGCAGCGCTGGCTATGCGAGGCGAGGGTTCGCCGCTCGACGATCCGTCGCGGCACTTTCAATTCTATTCTTCGCCCTGGCATTGCGTTCCCCATGCGCCTCCGCGCAAGGACTCGACCCAGCGGCTCTGCTCAAGCCTGCAACCGACACCTGGCCGACGTACAACGGAGATTATTCCGGTAAACGCTACAGCGCGCTCGACCAGATCAATGCCGGAAATATCAGCTCGCTGACGCTCGCGTGGGCTTTTCAGACGCACGCCGGAACGATCAAATCCACTCCGCTTGAAGTAAACGGGATTCTCTATTTTTCCGCGCCGGACAATGTCTGGGCAGTGGATGCGCGCTTTGGCACCAGAATCTGGCATTACGAGCGGAAGTCCGAGGGCGACAAAATCGGACATCGCGGGCTGGGGATGTACAAGAATTGGCTTTATTTTACGACGCCAGATGCGCACTTGATCTGTCTCGACGCCAAGGATGGCACCATGCGTTGGGATGTCGAGCTGGCCGACCCGAAGCTGGAATATTTTTCAACGATGGCGCCGCTGGTGATCCGCGACCACGTGATCGTCGGTGTTTCTGGAGACGTTACAGACATACCGGGCTTTCTTGAATCGATCGATCCGGAGACGGGCAAGATCCAATGGCGGTGGAATACGGAGCCGGAGCCGGGCCAGCCAGGCTCGGAAACGTGGCCGAAGGATAGCGATGCCATTCGCCACGGCGGCGGAATGACGTGGATGACGGGCACCTATGACTCCGATCTTAATTTGCTGTACTGGGGCACCGGCAATCCCAATCCAGTGCTCGCCGGCGAGGGACGACTTGGCGACAATCTCTACACCTGCTCGATCGTGGCCTTGAATCCAGATACCGGGAAGCTTGCCTGGTATTTTCAACCGTCGCCGCACGATGTGCACGACTGGGATGCGGTGGAAACGCCGGTGTTGTTCGACGTGGAGTTCAAAGGTAAACCGCGGAAGCTGCTGGCGCAGGCAAGCCGCAACGGATTTTTCTTTGTGCTTGATCGCACCAATGGCGAGCATCTTGTGACCTCCGAATTTATCGAGCAGACGTGGGCCAAGGGCGTGGATTCGCGAGGACGGCCAATCGCCAAGCCGGAAGCCACGCCGAGCCCCGATGGTGCGCTCGTTGAGCCAGGATCCGACGGCTCCACCAATTGGATGGCGCCTAGCTTTGATCTTCAGACTGGCTTGTTTTATGTGAATGCGCGACGGCTTTTCAGCGTGTTTTACAATACGGTCACTGGAAAACCGGAAGGGTGGGGCGGGCGCGACCGCAACTTGTGGGCGAATTCCACGATGCGGGCGATCGACTATCGCACTGGGAAGGTTGTCTGGAACCACGAACTGGGCGACGGGGAGACTCTTGCGGGAATTCTTACCACTGCAGGTCATCTGTTATTTTCGGCGGATAACTCTGGGAATTTGCTGGCGCTCGATCCGGCCACTGGAAAAGCGCTCTGGCATCTGAATGCCGGCGGACGGATGGAAGCGTCGCCGATGACGTACGAACTCGCGGGCCGCCAATACCTTATTATCGCGGTTCAGGATGTTCTGTATGCGTTCGCTTTGCCTCCTGTCGAACGGCCATAGCGGACGGTTTTCGGGTAGCGTTGGTCAGGGCGGTGTAAAGGACGGCAGCCTGCGATTCCTTGCCGGGGATAAGGCATGAGGTTCTAGCGGGCGCTTCCTGGATATGGGAAGGTAAGGCGACTGCGAACAAGCTTATTGAAATCTGCAACTTACGGCTCGCTCTGTCCTTGACGGCGACGCCGCGCTCTGGTATCTTATCTCTGTGAGTAAAGGTACAAAGGACCTGCTATGAATTCACTTCGCAAAGCTTTCGCAATCACCATGCCGCATACGATTACGATGCCGCATTGAGGTCTTGCTGCAAACGGGCAAGGCCTTTTTTTCTCTCCTCTGGATCAACCTTCCTAAAGTCCTGAGACAACAGCGGCACAACTACCTCTTTGTGTTTCCTGGTTACAATTTCCAGATCGCCGCCCTTCACACAATCTCCAACAGCGGATTTCCAGTCGTCGGTGTCCCAGTGTTCGCGCTGCTCGGGACCGAACGCATCCATCAAATCCTCAAGGGATTCATCGACCAGGGTATCGACCGATCGGCCCTTCGGGTCGGCTGAGGGAGTCTGTGATAGGCGACAACGGGCGCAGGCGCGATTGTAGTAGAGATTGTGGATGCGGCCGACGTATTCCGCTTCCTCCCAATTCTTGATGGTCAAGGCTCGCGTGAGGTGCTCCTCCGCTAGGCTGAAATTCCCGCTGAGATGTTCCGCTACAGATAAGTTGTACTCGGCTCGCTGTTGCTTATCGGCTATCTTGAGGCTGGCGAGCGAGAATTGCCTGGCCTGGACAAGAATGGGCGGAATATCGAGGACGAGAGCGACCCAGGCGCAGTCGTTCCAAGCGGCAAAGTTTTCCGGGTCCGCTTTCGTGGCGCGGTCCAGGTAGAATTTGCTGCGCCCGAGCTCCAAGGCGGAATCTTGCTGGAGATGCTTGCGCTGGTGCTGGCATTTCAATGCGTAGAATACGCCCAACCCCTCGTAGATTCGCGAAACTTCCGAGCGAATCGAACGCAGATCAAAGAATTCCAGGCTGGCCGCCGTTTTTTCATAGTAGAGAATTTCCTCGGTCGTCTGCGGTTTCAGATTTGCGTAGATGGAATCGCTCCAGCCCTTGAAGGGCATGATGCGGAGGAAATCTCTGGTAATCCGGCGCAGGTTGGCATCCACGTAGCCGAAGAGCGGGAACTCATCGCGAATCTGATGGACAACTTCCGTGGCTTTCGATTCCGCCTCATCTAATTGTTTGACGGCCTTGGCGCGAAGAGTTTCGAGTTCGTCGCCAACCGCCTTTGCTTGTTGCAGGCTGTTCTGCAAGCCGATATAAGCAGTAACGCCGAGGGCGAGAGCATATAAGACGGACAGTCCGGTCAGCAGGGTGGTGAGCTTCTCGATATCTTGGGCGCGCTTCTCGTAGGCGTCGAGTTTAATCTTGAGGACTTCGTCTTCCTCTTTTGCGATTTCCTTTGGGTCTTGATTTGCGCTTGTGGGTTTTACCGCAGCACTCAGGTCTGCAGCAGGATGGTACGCATTCCATGCCGTTATCCCCACAATGAAGATAAAAAATGCGGTGCAAGCGATGAAGAAGACGAGGACCAGCATTGGCAGTACAGTGGGGAAGGGCCGGTCAAAACGATTGCTCGCGTTGAGAGGGGGCGGTTGATGCGGCTCCGTCGTCGCCGGCTCGGTCTGTCGGGGAAGTTTTGTAGGGCTCACGGGACCTCCAAGTGAGTTTCTTGCGAGCGGTGCCGGTCAGGATAACACGGCGATCAAGCAGGGCCGATAGAAGCCACCGGCAAAATCGCTGAGGGAAGGCGTCGCGTACGGGCGAACCTGTGCGCTTCGCATCCGAAGGCTGATGCTGTCGCGGGCTGATATGGTGGGAATGGTGCCGGGGGCCAGAATCGAACTGGCTACGCCCGCCTTTTCAGGGCGGCGCTCTACCACTGAGCTACCCCGGCACGTGCTGTTTAGAAATTGTATGGGGAGCGGCGCGATTGTGTCAATTCATGCTGGCGGCATTGGGTGGTTGCAAGCCATCAGACGGCACAGGCGCAAGCCAGCAAATCTAGCGAGTGGAGCGAAGAACGCCGCCGCGAAAACTATATTCTTGCGAAGCTTCACTGCGCCGACTCGTCGAACTCCTTCATCCAGGACTTGCCTTTGAGGACTTCGCGGGGGCGTGTGCCGTCGGGTGGGCCGACGATGCCGTCCTTCTCCATGATGTCGATTAAGTGGGCGGCGCGGCCGTAGCCGATGCGCAGGCGACGCTGAAGAGTCGAAGTCGAGGCGCGGCCCATTTCGCAGACCACGCGAACGGCGTCCTGATACAGAGCGTCGTCGACGGGCTCGCCGCCTGCTTCGGCATCGTCGCCTGCCTCGCCTTCCACTTTTCCGTTCTCATCCTTCGGGGCTTCCAGGAGCTGTTCGTTGTACTTGGCTTGGGCTTGCTGGCGCCAGAAGTCGCAGACCGCGGTGATCTCGTCTTCGGAGACGAGCGGGCCGTGAATGCGATGCAGCCTCGCGGAACCGGCTGGTAGATAGAGCATGTCGCCTTTCCCGAGCAGCGATTCGGAGCCGTTCGAATCGAGAATGGTGCGGGAATCGACTTTGCTCGCTACGCGGAACGATATACGCGCCGGGAAATTTGCCTTGATCAAGCCGGTGATGACGTCGACGGAAGGGCGCTGCGTGGCTAGAATCAGGTGAATGCCTACCGCGCGGGCCATTTGCGCCAGGCGCGTGATCGATTCTTCGACATTATTTGTGTCCACCATCATCAAATCGGCGAGTTCGTCGATGACGATGACGAGGTAGGGAAGAGGCTTGTGCTCGGTCTCCTCGACGTTCTCGAATAGCGAGAGAGATTGTGCCTTCTGGAAGGTTCGATTGTACTGCTCGATGTTACGCACGCCGCGCTGCGCCAGAAGCTTCAGCCGCTTCTCCATCTCGCGCGTGGCGTTGCGCAGCACGTTCGAGGCGATTTTCGGATCGGTGACCACCGGGGCGATCAAGTGCGGGATGTTTTCGTAGAGGTTCAGCTCGAGGCGCTTGGGGTCGACCAGAACCATCTTTACGTCTTCGGGGCTGGCTTTATAAAGAATGGACATCATCAGCGAGTTGATGAACACGCTTTTGCCGGTGCCCGTCGAGCCAGCGATCAGCAAGTGCGGCATGGCCGCCAGGTCGGTAATGCGAATCCGCCCGTGCAAATCGCGGCCCATGGCCAGGGTTAGCTTGCTCGGGGAATTCGTGAACTCCGGAGCCTCGATAATCTCCCGCAGCGCGATGGTCTGGCGATTTAGGTTCGGGACTTCGATGCCAATCGTCGACTTGCCCGGTATACGCTCGATCAAGATGGATTCGGCTTGCAGCGCCAGGCACAAATCTTCTGTCAGGCCAATGATGCGGCTGTACTTGATACCCGCGTCAGGCTTGAACTCGAAGGTGGTGACGACCGGGCCAGGATTGATCTGCGTAACGCGACCCTGGATATCGAACTCCAGGCATTTGGCTTCAATGGCCCGGGCGCGTTCCTTTAGTTCGTCTTCGTCGAGCTTCTGGCTTCGTTCACCTTCTCGCAAAAGGGAAGGCGAAGGCAATTTGTAGCTGGGATTGCCCTTGGCGATTTTCGGCTCGGAGGTTTTCTTTGCAACCGTTTTTTCGGGACCGACAAAGACGATGGGTTCTTTCCGCTTTGGCGAGGGTTCCTGCGCTGTCTCTTCTTCTTTTTCGTCCTCAAAAACATCGCTCTCATCGGCAAGTTGGATGGACTTTGCAGGCTCATTTACGGCGGGAGAGTTGCCAAAGGATTGCGGCGTGACCGGCTTCCGGCCCGAAATGCGGGTTTCTTCGACGCGCCGCCGCATGCGCTGCTGTTCCCGCTCGTCCCGCCAGGAATTCCAGCGAGCCGCCGCCTTCTGCAAAATGCCCAGCTTTTCGACTGCGCCGATGGGCCCTCTCGGGCCCTTGGCCCAGGCGTGCGTGCCGGCGAACGAAAAGCGCGTGGCCATGAACAACGACGTAAAGAACAGCGCCACCGCGACGACCGTCGCCCCCCAAAAGTTAAAACCGGTGAGGAGGCCGTTCGAAAGCAGCGAGCCCAGCATTCCTCCAGCCGGTATTGCGCCGCGCAGTTGAGGAAAATGCCAGAGCGAGAGCAGGGAAGGAAGCGAGAGCAGCAGCAAGGCGTAGCCAACGAGCGTGGCCACTTGCGAATCGATGGCCCGGCTGCGGAACCATCGCCAGCCAAGTATCCCCATTGCTACGGGCAGCATAAACGCCGCAAAGCCAAAGATTTGGAAGAGTGCGTCGGAGCTATATGCGCCAACGGGGCCAATCCAATTTCGCGCCGGGCTGCCGTCGGGAGCGGGCGCAGCGACATTGAACGCCGCATCGTGCGGCGAATACGAGATCAGCGCCAGCGCCATCAAAACAGCCAGCGACATACACAAAAATCCAATCAGCTCATTGAGCCGTTTATTTTCAGTCGGGGTCAGCAAACGCACAGAGTTCTCCTCAGCTTTTTGGGGAAGGCTGAGTGGTGCGACGGGCACGTTGGCGCTATCGCGCGCCCGCCTGGAGGAACGCTAAAACCAAGATGATGATACCAAACAGCAGTCTGTAAAAAACAAATACTTTGAGCGTGTGTGTTTGCAGATAGCGTAGAAAAAACGCAATCACGAAATAACCCGCCACGCCAGAAACGAGGATGCTGATCAGTAGCGTCGAAAGCGGCAAGTCCAGCCCGCCTGCTTTGTGCAGTTTGATCAGTTTCGGCAAATGCGAGACCACCGCGCCGGCAATCAGCGGCGTGGAAAGCAAAAACGAAAATCGCGTGGCCGCATCGCGCGTGAAGCCACGAAACAGGCCCGTGGTAATCGTTATCCCAGAGCGCGACACGCCGGGGCAAAGCGCCAGTGCCTGCGCGGTGCCGATGGTTACGGCATCTCCCAGGTTCGACTGTTCGATTGGCCTCGTCAGCCGCGACTTGGAATCGGCCCACCACATCACCAAGGCTATAACGATCATCGAAATCGCAATCACATACGGTGTGCGGAAGCGCTCTTCGATCGTTTTTTCAAAGAGCGCTCCCAGAATCCCTCCGGGAATGGTTCCAATGACCATGTACCAAAACAATTTTCTATGTTGAGCCACTTCTTCCGCCGGAGCATTCGCCGGATACTTCAATCCCAGGCCGCAAAGCGCCAGCGTCAGCCAATCCTTGAAGAAATAGAGCAGCACGGCAACCAGCGTTCCAGCATGCAAAGCCACGTCGAACGCCAGCCCTGGATCTGTCCATCCCAGCAGCCAGGGAAACAGGGTGAGGTGAGCGGTGCTACTGATCGGCAAAAATTCGGTAAAGGCTTGCACGAGGGCAAGGACAATCGCCTGATACAGAGGCATTTGGCTTAAGTTTCCTTTTGCGCCGGCGCCGCTTTGCCCGCGCCTGGCAAAAGTTTGCGCATTTCGTAAGCGTCCAGCCGGCCGAGGTAGTAGCGCTTCAACACTGCTTCGATACGATAGCCGTGCCTCTTCCAGAACGCAACAGCCGCTTCGTTGTCGATTGCCGCTTCCAGCAGCACGGAGCGCACGCCGCGAAGCGCCAGGTTCTTCTCGCTCTCCGCCAGCAGCGCCGAACCAAATCCCTGGCGCCGGTGCGTTTCCGCGACATCGAGCGTGATGATATGTGCCAGCGGAGGGTTCTCCTCCGTCAAGATAAACCCGGCGATTCGGGCGCCTTCGGCCGCCACGATGCAGTCCGCGCTGGAGATAGTCAAAAAATAGTGCAGCGCAGTCTTTGAATAGGAAATCCCGGCAGGGAAGCAAGATTGATCCAGCCGGTGCAGCGCCGCAAAGTCGTGCGGTTCATAGGACCGTAGCGTAACCGCCATCCGCCGATTCTACGCCAGGCCGCACAAAAAGTAGGGGCGCAGCATGCTCCGCCCCTACCAAGAAGAACCAAATGTGCTTCTACAGTTTAACGGTTACGGTTTTGATCTCGGTGTAATTCGACAACGAGTATTCCCCGAGTTCGCGCCCGATCCCCGACTGCTTGAACCCTCCGAACGGCGCTCCCGCGTCGAACACGTCGTAGCAATTCACCCAAACCGTTCCCGCGCGTACATTGTCCGCGATGGCGTGGGCTTTGCCGATGTCTTTGGTCCACACAGCCGCTGCCAATCCATACGCGCTCTTATTCGCTCGTGCCGCCACTTCCTCGACGGTCTTGAATTTCAAGATCGACATGACCGGCCCGAAAATCTCTTCTCGCGCGATGGTCATGTTGTCCGTCACGTCGGCAAACACCGTCGGTTCGATGAAGTAGCCTTTGTCTCCGACGCGCCCGCCGCCCGTCAGCATCTTGGCGTTTTCTTTCTTGCCCTTGTCGATGTATCCCATCACTTTGTTGAACTGGTCCTGGTCCACTTGCGGCCCTTGCTCCGTCCTCGCATCGAACGGATTGCCGACGGTGCGCTTCTTCGCCCGCGCCACGCTGCGCTCCACAAATTCGTCGTAGCACTTTTCCTCGACGAACAAGCGTGAGCCCGCGCAGCAGCACTGCCCCTGGTTGAAGAACAACGCAAAGTGCGCGCCCTCAATCGCTTCATCCATGTCCGCGTCCGCAAACACGATGTTCGGGCTCTTCCCGCCCAACTCCAGCGTTACCCGCTTCAGGTTGGTGTCCGCTGCGGCCCGCATAATCAGGTGGCCCACTTCCGTCGACCCAGTGAAAGCGACCTTATCCACATCCATATGCCGCGCAATTGAGGCGCCCGCCGTCGGTCCGTATCCCGGCAAAATGTTCACGACGCCTTCGGGGAATCCAGCCTCGAGAATCAGCTCACCCACGCGCAGGGCCGTCAACGGCGTCTGCTCCGCGGGCTTCATCACCACAGTGCAACCGGTCGCGAGCGCCGGTCCCAGCTTCCACGCCTGCATCAGCAGCGGGAAGTTCCAGGGAATAATCTGCCCCACAACGCCCACCGGCTCATGCTTCGTGTAGCAAAAATAATTTCCATTTACGGGAATCGTCTTCCCCTGAATCTTGTCCGCCCATCCTGCGTAATACCGGTAACAAGCCACCGTCAGCGGAAGGTCGGCAGCCTTCGCCACCTGGTACGGTTTGCCATTGTCCAGCGACTCGAGCTGTGCCAATTCGTCGGCATGCTTCTCGATCAAATCCGCGAGCCGGTTGATCATGGCGCCGCGCTGCGAAGCCGTCATTTTCCTGCGCCATGCGCCGGTTTCGAACGCCGCTCGCGCCGCTGCCACTGCCTTGTCGACATCGGCCGCGTCGGCTTCCGCAACCTGCGTAATCACTTCTCCCGTCGATGGATTGACCGTCGGAAAAGTCTTGCCCGATGCGCTGTTGACCCACTTCCCGTTGATCAGCAGCTTGTTCGCACTGATTTTCACACTTGGTTCGATGACTGCTGTTGCTGTTGCCATGGAATCCTCCCTATCGGAATCGTCGCGGCGCAGCCAATCACAAAGATAATTGTGCCAGCCACGGCTCGAATTGATTGATCTCGTTTGCCGCCGGCTGGCGGCTCAGGAAGCGCGTTCGCGCTAATGAAAGGAAGGCAGGGCGGAACCCCTCCAGCCCTGTAGACTCGCAAACGTGCTACCCGACAAGAAGCCTATACCCATGCGCCGCGCTAGGCAAGGTAAGAGGTACGTCGCCTAGGCTGGGCATGGAAGGCGCCCCGCGATCGGAGGAGGAACGTCGAGCACTCTACTGCGGTTTTCAATTGAGACGAGTGAGATTTATTTCCGGGGAGAGGACAGCCTCCCTGGCAGGAGCCAACGGAACAGCAAGGATTTTTCTCCGCGTAACCTTTTGCCCCTCTCGCCAGTTACTATATCCAGAGACATGAGGGCCGTCCGACGACCGGCACAAAAACCAGCGCCGCAAGGCGCCGACGAGCGCCTTTTGGTCGAAGCCGCCCAAGGCGACCCCTCGAAATTTGATGCGCTTTACGAGCTTCATTTCGACCGCATCTACTTCTTCCTCGTCAGTCGCGTCCACGACCGCGCCCTCGCCGAAGACCTCACCTCTGAGGTATTCCACAAAGCGCTGGCCAATCTTTCCAACTACGAATGGCGCGGCGCACCCTTCTCCGCCTGGCTCTTCCGCATTGCCTCCAACGCCATCGTGGATCACTACAAGCGCTCCCATCGTGAACAACAAGTCGATGACCTCGATCATCCCCTGGCCCAGCCCGATCTCTCGTCAAACGACTTGGACTTCATCGAACGCCACGTCCATTTCTTTAGCCTTGTCGACCAGCTTCCCGAAATTCAGCGCCGCGTGGTGTGTGAGCGTTTTGTGGAGGAGCGCAGCATTCGCGAAATCGCTCAGCGGCTCAGCAAAACCGAAGGGGCGGTTAAACAACTTCAGTTCCGCGCCCTCCGGACGCTCCGCGCGCAGATAGGGGACCGCCATGTCTAAGCGCTCTCCTGCCCAGCAGCTCGATCAAGCCATCAACGCCCTATTTTCCGCCTCGCAACCGCTCCCCGGGCTGAGTTCGGAGCCGAGCATCGCCACGCTCGTCTCCCTTGTTCGTCCGCTCCGCGCCATGCCGCGCCCAGAGTTCAAAGCGTCCCTAAAGTCAGACTTGCAAAGGAGAATCACCATGAGCGAAGCCGCCAAATCAGCTCCAGATCCATCCAAAACGCCGCATTTCCGCCGCCCCGGTTTTGACAACATTGCGCCCTATTTCCTGGTCCACGGCGCTCCCAGGTTCCTCGACTTCCTCGTTTTCGCTTTCGAAGCCACGGAACGCATCCGCGTCCCACGCCCCGATGGCTCCATCATGCACGCCGAAGTCGCCATCGGACCTTTGGATGTCATCGAACTCGCCGACGCCAACGAACAATATCCCGCGCGCGCTATGACGACGCATCTCTATGTTCCCGACGCCCACGCCGCCTACGCTCGTGCTCTCGAAGCTGGCGCCACGTCTATTCACCCGCCCTACGACGACCACCCCTCCGGCGATCGCTGGGGAGCCGTCATCGACCCCTTCGGCAACACCTGGTTCATCGCCACGCCGCGAGGCTGGGTCCCTGGTCCGGAAGGCCTCCGAACGGTTCAGCCTTACCTCAATCTTCGCGAAGCTCACAAAATGATTCCCTTTGTGGAAGCAGCTTTTGGTGCCAAGGCCTCCGGCGTGGCCGCATCTCCCGAAGGCGTGATACTTCACGCCACCATCGAAATCGCTGGTGCCACATTCGAGATTTCCGAAGCGCACGGCGAATCTCAGCCTTCTCCGCACTACCTCCATGTGTACGTGCCCGACACGGACGCGGCCTATGCGCAAGCGCTCGCCGCCGGCGCCACAAGTATCACTCCGCCAAACGACGCGCCATACGGCGACCGCGCTGCTAACATCAAAGACCCGTTTGGCAACACCTGGTTCCTCGCCACATACCAGGGCCGGGAGGAAGCAAAGCCCTAGGGATGGAGGCCTGTCGTCAAAGAGAATTGTTTTCAGAAGAAGGGGTTTTTCCTGCTTCCGCTTCAGCTTCGGCTTCAACGCGGACAAATTTCCGCATCCCAGTGATGGCCGCCTGCGCGGCACGCACCTGCTTTTGTATATCGTCCACTGAGTGGCGTTCTTCTTGCGTCAGCGTGGGGTGTTCTCGCAGAAGTTCGGAATAGCCCAGAATCGCGGTCAGCGGGTTGCTGATTTCATGTGTTGCCCCAAAGGCCAGCCGCCCCAGCGCTGCCATTTTTTGCGAATTCACGATCTGATTCTGCACCAGCTTCAGGCTCTCGAGAGAGGACTCCGTCAAGCCGATCAATCGCAGCAGCTCGCTGTCCATCGAGCTGAGCTTCAGGAAAGTGAGCGTGCCCAAAAAAATCATGGCCGCGAAGATCAATCGGAGGCGGAAAAGGACGATCGCTGGCGGATTGTGATGGTCGAAAACCGCGGTGATGCCCAACAGGGGGAGTGAGATGACACCGATCATGGCGAGCCTGGCGCTCCAAAATTCGTGCTGCTGAGTCGGCGTCTCTGTCTGAACTGCTGGAGACGGAAGCTTTGCCCCGAGCGCCGCCGCAACGGTAAGCAAGGCCAGCGAGAAGCCCCAAGGTACGTCGTAGATACATCCCGTGTAATACAAGCCTCGATCGATGACAATGTTCTGCAGAAGACTCCCGGCGGCAAAGACGCACAGCGCCAGGAAAAACATTCGATAAAATCTTTTCCAGTCACCTTCGCTCTTCCCATAGAGCACGCCAACGGCCACGAGGGTTACGCAGTGTTCCGTCAGGGCCAGCGTGTAGTACACCGGGTTGTAGTTGGGATAGTTTTGAATAATGAGTTGCCATGGGATTGCAAAATACACATACAGGCAAACCCACCAGAGGAGCAGAAGAAAAAAGTCCAGCCGCCTGAATCGTAAATCCTGGGAGGAAGAGCTGGCATGTGGCCGAAGTGCCAATGCAGCTAGTGTAGGAACCAGCGCAAGAAGAAATAGTCCATCCCCGGGAATTGGATTCGGTGCGGGGCGGCGAAGCACCACGTCGTAGTAAAGCCAGAACGCTTGCGACAGGAAAAGGATGCCGAAACCCGTCACGTTCAATCTCCAAAACAATCGCACTGTTCCACTGGATTTTCTCCGGTTGCTGCGAAAGGACATCGCCACGGCAGCCGCGAGCAGACACGGGAAGGCGTCCCCAAGCGCTGTTAACGACCGGCTGGGCTGCAAAAATAAAGCCGCAGCCGCCTGCGCAAGAACCAACCCCAGCGCGATCCGTGTCCAGAGAGTGTCGATAGTTCGAAGCAATTCGTCGTCTCCAATAGTCGCGAGAGCTCTAGCTTCCTACCTCTACCGCATCAGCCACCACCGCTGGAATCACCAGCCTGACGATGGCCCCGCCTCCGGGCCTGTTTCGGCAGTCGATCTCTCCCCCATGTTGCCGGATGATCCCATAACAAGTGCTCAAGCCAAGTCCCACGCCCTTGCCGACTGGCTTCGTCGTATAGAACGGCTCGAATACGCGGCGCGGATCTTTCAGCCCCAGCCCTGTGTCCACAAACTCGATTTCCACGGTTTCTTGCTTCGTCGTCAGCGCAATGGTGAGAGATCCCTCCTCACATTCCGCCATGGCATCTATGGCATTCGCAATAATGTGCAGAAACACCTGAACTAACTGGTTGGCGTCCGCCTGGACCAGAGGTATGGCGCCCGTTTCGTGAATCTCCACACGCACGTGATGTCGCCGCTCGGCTCGCATCAAGCTCATGGCGCTTTCCAGCAGTGGCCGGATGCTCACGGCGGCCCGGTGCACCGGCAGCTCCTGGGCAAAACTCAGCATGCTTTCAACCAGACTATTCGTCCGCTGCGCGGACTCCTCGATTTTCGCCGTCATCTTCTGATGCCCGGCATCGGCGGCAGGCCGCGAACCCAGCGCCTCGACATCCTTATTCACCGCCAACATGGCTGCGTTGATCTCGTGAGCCACTCGCGCGACCAGCTTTCCCAGCGACGCCAGCTTTTCGTTTTGTACCAACTGGTCCTGGAATCGCTTCAGGCTCGCGTAAGCGTCCGAAGCCTCTTGCAGGTAGCCGCCGAGTTTCAGGTTGAGCAGATCCTGCTTGAGCATCAGCAGAATGGCGAGCAGTAACATCGTTATCAACGTCAAGGCAATTCGAAAATGGCGCACGGCATCGGGCGTTTCGCCGCTCATCACCAGCCAGAAGCCAATCGCGGGTGTCGAGAGTGTCGCGAGCATGGAGAGCCGCGCGGGCCAAAGAAGGCCTATTGCGGTTGAGCGATTCTCGCTCTTGCGCTCCTCCGCTTTCTGCGGCAGTCCCAAGGTGGAATCGGCGCTGTAATTTATTGCCGTGATGCAAAACCATGCGAACGAAGCAGTAAGCGGCACGTCATAAACGCTCCCGGTGTAATAACGTCCGGAGTCGATGGCATGGTTGAGCAGGATCGAAGTGAAACTGTAGAGCGCAAACGCCCCCAGAAAGTGCAAATAAAAGCCGCGCCATCGTCCCCGGCTTCGCATGGCCACGACAACGAGGACGAGCAGCAACACCTGGTTCCCCACGGCATCGGCGGCGTCGGAGTTCCGGTTGTACCGTGCCAGGTCGGACGCGGCGAACAGATAGGCCATCGCCCAGTAAAAATAGACATAAGTCCAACACACCAGAAGGGAGCTGAGGTCGAAAAGCCCCAGCAGTCGTATCCGGTCGTTGCGTTCTTTGTGCGGTTGAAGGGCCAGCGCGGCAAGTAGCGGAACGAATTTGATGAAGAGCAGGAACTCCCCGACGGGAAGCGACGGAACCGCGTGTTTTAACCAAAGCTCATAGTAGTCCCACAAAAACATGTTTACGGACAACACGCAGAACCCGAACGCCATCAGAAGCCAGAACGCTTTCTGCGTGGCCCGGCTGGAAAAGCCTTTCCTTGTAAAAAAAACAGTGGCGATCGCGAGCAGGAAAAACTGGCTCAAATCCCATGCGGCAGTCAGCAAATCATTCGGGCGGCGGCCAAGCGAAGCGCCGGTGAGCGCAACGGGAGTGACGACAGCAAGGGTGAGGAGGACTTTTTTGCTCGCGGAACTCCAGCGGCTTGACCCTATTTGAAGTTGGCCCTCCATTTGCCGCACAAGTTCACCTGTCCGAGGCGAATCCAAGGTTTCGTCTCACCTGTTCTTACTTGCAAGCAAGGTCACAACATCCCCCGCATTCACCTGCAGAAATCTGGCGCCGAGCGGGCACACGAATTTTCGAAGCCTCATCTCTATTTTGCGTGGTCTAGCCGCCGGATCAGGAACAATTGTTTCCGTGAGTGCCACAATGAATACACGCGACAGCCGCAACCGTGATTTGGCCGCCGGGAGGGAATTAACCATCTTCAAAGAGTTGCGGCGGGCGGCGGATCACTCTTCGCTCTCTAAGCCCACTACCGGAAACAGGTGGGGCCTCCCTCAGCTTTTTTTGTAGCAATAATCCACCCTCATGAAACATTTCGGGGTCGCCGTTCGTTCCTACTACAGACGCGCTTGAGGTGGCCCCTTGGAAACCTTCTGGAAAGACTTGCGTTACGCGTTTCGCATGCTCCTGAAGAGCCCCGGCTTCACCTTCGTCGCGGTACTCGCGCTGGGCCTCGGCATCGGTGCGAACACCGCCATTTTCAGCGTCTTCAACGGCATACTCTGGCGTCCGCTCCCGGTCAAAGATCCTCAGCGACTCGTCGTTCTCGCTACCAAAACTCCCAGCTTTGATTTCCCGCTAAACGTTTCTTATCCAGATTTTCAAGACTACCGCCAGCTTAAAACGGTCTTTTCCGACCTCGTTGCCTACACACCAAACCCCGTAAATTTTGGGTCTGAGGGGCGTCCCGAGCGCGCTTGGGTCGAGATGGTCAGCGGCAATTACTTTTCCATGCTCGGCATTGAGCCTGCCCGGGGCCGCACGTTTGCTCCTGACGAGGGCTGGGTCCCCGGCAAGGACCCGCTTGTGGTCCTCAGCTATAAATTCTGGCAGAAGCGTTTCGGCGGCGATCCCACGGTCATCGGCCAAACCGTCCAAGTCAACAATCACCCATTCACCGTCATCGGTGTCGCCCCCGAGAATTTTCGCGGAGCCTACTACTTCCTCGAGCCTGACTTCTATGTTCCTCTCACCACCATGGGGCTACTCGATCCAGCATCGGCGGACGACCTCAACAAACGAGGTGCCTCGTATCTTCGCGTTCTCGGCCGGCTCCAGCCGGGCGTCGCTCCTGCACAAGCCATGGCTGCCGCCGAGCCGCTCGATCATCGCCTGGCTCAAGACTTCCCGGATGCTCACCGGGGCATGACCCTGCTTGTTTTGCCCGAACTGTTGGCCCGCCCGGAACCCGGCTTGGTCGCCGGTTTCATGTCGACAGCCGCTCTCGTCTTTATGCTGCTCGTTGGACTTGTCCTTCTCATCGCCTGCGCCAACGTCGCCAACCTCATTCTCGCTCGCGCCAACGGCCGCAGAAAGGAATTCGCCACGCGCACCGCTCTCGGCGCAACGCGCGGACGCATGATCCGCCAAATGTTGACGGAGACCGTACTGCTTTCTGTCTTTGGAGGCCTCCTTGGCCTTGTTTTTGCGCGTTGGGCCGCCTGGGCGCTTATGTCCGTTCGCATACCCACCGATGTCCCTCTGCGCCTGTTTGATATGCGCATGGACTGGCGCATTTTTACGTTTACGTTTCTGGCCGCCCTGGTGACCGGCATGGTTGCGGGCCTGGTGCCTTCGCTGCAGGCCTCGCGCACGAATTTAGCCGACACGCTGAAAGCGGGCGGCCGCTCGGGCGGCGCTTCCGCGGGCCATCATCGTTTCCGAAATGCGCTGGTCGTGGGGCAGGCGGCCGTTTCTCTTCTGCTTCTGGCCTGCGCCGGCTTTTTCATTCGCAGCCTTCAGAACTCGTCTCGCGTAGACATGGGCTTTCGGGTCGACCACACCTTGCTGATGTCCATGGACGTCGGTCTGCAAGGCTACAAGGAAGAGCGCGGCCAGCAATTCTTCAAGCAGCTCACCGACCGCGTACGCTCGCTTCCAGGAGTTCGTGACGCCGCCGTCGCTTCCTACATCCCCATGGGCGACGAGAATTCTCTCGACAATATCTACCCCGAAGGCCAGCCCAACGACGACAAGTCAAAAACGGAAACCACGTTCGACGACAGCGTCCAGCCTGGCTATTTCCGGACCGCCGGCACTCCTGTCATCCGGGGCCGCGAATTTACCGAAGCGGACAACGCCACCGCTCCTCACGTCGCCATTATCAATGATGCCTTCGCAAAAGAAATCTGGCCGGGCCAGGATCCCATCGGCAAGGTGTTTCGCATAAAAAAAGACGGCCCTCCCATACAGGTCGTTGGACTCACACGCACGGGCAAATATCTATTCCTTTATGAGAAGCCGCAGCTTTACGCATATTTCCCCATGGCGCAGAGCTACAGCGCCGGAGTGAACCTCTTCGTTTACACGCAGGACGATCCACAGCGCCTGCTCTCAGCCGTCCGCGAGCAAATTCGTGAGCTCGATGCGGGGCTGCCCGTCTTCAACGTCACCACCATGGATGTGCAAGTCCAGTACGGCAAAGCCTTGTTTCCCGCGCGCCTCGGCGTCATGTTTGTGGGCACCTTCGGCATTCTTGGCTTGGTGCTTGCTTCCGTGGGCGTCTACGGCGTCGTTTCGTATTCCGTGAGCCAGCGCACGCAGGAAATCGGCATTCGCACCGCCCTGGGAGCCCAACGCTCGAATGTGCTAGCCATGGTTCTGAAGCAGGGAATGAGTCTGGCGCTCATCGGCACCGCGGTGGGAATCATCCTGTCGTTCTTGCTTTTCCGCGGCCTTAGCTCGTTCCTCTACGGGGTCAAGGCGACGGATTTCGTGACTCTCGGCGCCGTCTCCGCCATCCTTCTCGCGGTCGCGTTTGCCGCCAGCTATGTACCGGCGCTTCGCGCTACTCGCGTGGACCCCGTCGTGGCCCTACGCGAACAATGACCGGGCAGGCTACTTAGCCTCGACTTCATCCTTCAACTTTTCATACGCTGCCGGGCTCAGGACTTTCTTGCTCACAAGATCATGTTTGTCGTGATACGGCCGTCCGGCGGCGATTCTCCGGGCCTCGCGCTTTCCAATTCCGGGCAGTTCGGTTAACTCATCGATGGTCGCCGCGTTCAGATCCACCTTTTTCTGTTGGCCGTTTTCCCATCCCTCTTTTGCGCCATCCACCGCGGCCTTCACGGCGCGGCCCGCTTCTTCAATTTTTGGCTTCGCTTCCGCGGCTGCTTTTGCCGCTTCCTCCCGAATCTTCGCCTCGCGCTCCGCCGAATCGCCGGAGCAACCTAGCGCGCCCGCCGCGACGACCACGGCCACCGCTAACGTTAGCCCTGCTATTCCAAGACTTCGCCGCATGCTCATCACCTCTCCTCTGCTACTTCCAATCCTCCGCTTCTCCTCCACCTCCTGTCTATCCTCAATTTCCTCTATTTATGTCCCTTCAAAAAAGTTCCCTTTTCCAGGTCTTTGAACGCTTGCTGCAACTGTTCTTGCGTATTCATTACGATCGGCCCATACCAAGCCACGGGTTCCTCGAGCGGCTTCCCGGAAACCAGGAGAAAGCGTATCCCCTCGTCGCCCGCTTGCACTGCTACCTCATCGCCCCGGTCAAACAAAACAAGCGAGCGGTTGTCTGCCGCCACTGGCGGTGCTGTGTCCAACCAGCCCACGGACTCGGTCGGAACTGCAAGGGGTTCGGAGGCATTACAAAACTTTCCGGATCCCGCGAACACATACGCAAACGCGTGGCGCGTCGTCCCCACCGGCAGCGTCTTCCTGCGCCCCGGCGGCACGGAGACATCCAAATAGACTGGCTCGGCCGCGATGCCATCCACTGGACCACTCTTGCCCCAAAAATTTCCGCACACCACGCGGACATGGGTGCCGTCGTCGTCCTTAATCTCGGGGATTTCGCCGGACTTCACTTCCTGATACCGCGGAGCAGTCATCTTTAGAGAAGCCGGCAAATTGGCCCACAACTGGAACCCATGCATCCGGCCGGCGTGATCCCCCTTGGGCATCTCCTGGTGAATGATGCCGCTGCCGGCCGTCATCCACTGCACGTCGCCTGACGCAATTTCACCATGATTGCCCATGCTGTCGCCATGCTCGACGGTTCCCGCCAGGACGTAGGTAATCGTCTCGATGCCGCGGTGTGGGTGCCAGGGAAATCCCGCCAGATAATCTTCAGGGACGTCGTTGCGAAAATCGTCCAGCAACAGAAAGGGATCGAAGTCCGTCGTGTTGCCAAAGCCAAAGGCGCGCCGCAGATGGACTCCTGCGCCTTCCACTGCTGGCTTGGCAGCTACAAGTCTTTTCACTGGCCGTATCGACATTTGGGTTTCCTCCTGCGGTGCGGCGATTGGATGCATGTGGCAGCGTTCGCGGCGCGGCCAAAAGGGCGGGGCGAGCCCCGCCACTACAGAGTTTAGGTGTCGCCGTAGACTGGTACGCTTGCGCCTTGCAGCAGTTTTGCTTCGTCACTGCACAAGAATAAAATCACGCGCGCAATCTCCTCGGGCTTTGGCCATTTCGCAAAGTCCGCTTTGGGCATGGCTTTGCGGTTCGCGGGCGTATCTATGATGCTCGGGAGGATGGAATTGGCGCGGACTCCTGTGCCTTTCAGGTCGGCTGCGAGGCAGTCGATCATCGCTACTGCCGCTGCCTTCGACGCCGCATAGGCTGTTGCGCCGGCCGCGTGATCGACCGCCGATTTGGAGGCGACATTTACAATCGCTCCGCTTCCTTGCTGGACCATGACTCGCGCAGCCGCCCGCGCCAACACGAATCCTGCTCGCAGGTTAAGCGCGAGTTGCTGTTCAAAGAGTTTTGTGTCCATCTCCCACAGCTTAATCCCGCCCGCGTAACCCCCTACAGCGTTCACCAGACAATCCAGCCGCCCGTGCCGCTCAACAATGCCGGCGATCAACTTGGCCACGGCAGCCTCGTCCGTAACGTCAACGGCATAGCCCTCGAGCGATGCGCCCTCGGTTTCCACCAACTTCACACTGGCTGCCTTTTTCAGATCGTCCAAATCCCCTGGCCTTTGAAACGTAACAACGACCCGCGCGCCGCTTTCCACAAAAGCCAAACTCACCGCGCGGCCCAATCCGCCGGTGCCGCCAGCCACCAAGACGACTCTCTTGTTTGCGCTCATAGGTTCATCTTCTTATGTTCCGCGCGGCGTGTCGACAGGATGGAAGAGGAGGAAGGAGAACCGAGGCTGGCGGGCCGTCGAGGAGAAGCCGAAGAGAAGATATAGCGGGTACAGGGAACTGTGAAGTAAGAGCATGAACCTAATGGAGTTGTGACGGTTGCTGTGCGTTGGATGTTTACTCGTTGTGGAAAAAGTGTGAAGGGGCTGGGCGTAGTTCGGAGCTTTGGTAAGGAGGGAGCAGCCACCCCTCCCCGGTGTTTCTTGTAAGAGTGGCAAACAAAGGGGTTAAGGTTGACGCGGGTCGTAAGAGTGGCAAATGCAGGACTTAAAGTGGTCGTATTTTCAGTGAGTTGCGGACGGACCGCAAGAGTGGCGGGGAAACGACTTGCGGGATAGAGTTTTTGCGCTCGGTCGCATGGATGACCTGATCCGGTCAAGGTCTCAGCTAGCGGGAAAGCGGATTTCGGCAGGAAGGGCACAGAGTGCTCGGAGACCGGAGCCAGGGGTGAACGAGGATGGTTGCTGTGCGGCGGGAAGGGGAGCGGCGAGGAAAACATGAAGAATGATAGCACGAGAGTACTTGAGGGTAAAGTATTTCACAGGGAATGGTCGAATTTCGGGGTCGAACGGTCGTTTGGCGGGGGCGACTGTCGACGTCAAGGCTGGGAAGCAAAACCGGGGAGGTGGGCCCTTGCCGCTACTTCTCTTTAGGAAGGTGCTTCAAGAGCGGGTGAGGGAACTCCGTGGCGAGCTCATTCCAGGCCTCGAGCATTTCGACGCCCAACGACGCGGCCGCTTCCGACTTCAGGTCTCCCCCGGCGACGACAAATTCTTCTGCCTTGATCCTGGCCTTATGGGCGCGATTGACCTTTGCCAGAAACACTTCCTTATCTGTTGCCATAACCAGTCCTCCCAAACCTTCGGTCCCCGCGCACTTCCAGTATACGCTTGGCCCCAAGCTGCGGCCGGGGACGTGTCGCGGTGTTGCGCGGTTGACGGGCTATCTAATTGGCAAACGCTACAGTCCACATGCCATCGCGAGCGGTCGACTGGGAATAAGATACCCTTGGGAATCTAGCCGGGCGGGATGTTCGTCATGGGGAAAGCGAAACTCATTTTGGGAGTGGCCATACTCGGCCTGGTCGTCGTGGCTGGGTGGCAAATCGCTTCCTGCGAGATCGCCAATCTCGAACTGCAAACCGACATGCGGGACATCGCGGCGCAGGTGGCCTCCCGCATCGGACTTGAGGGTCCTAATTCTGACGAGGAGCTCCGCAACGCCGTGATACACAAAGCCGAGGGACACGGTATTCAGCTTGAGCCAGCGCAGGTGACGGTGCAGCAAACGGGGAGCGGCAAAACGGTGGTTATCTATCTTGCGGCGGATTATAAAGCGCGCGTGAATCTGCTCGTATACTCATTCAGTCTCCATTTCACGCCTTCGAGTGCAAAATAGACGACTGGCAGTGCGCGCTTAGCATCAATTTTCGGGTGGCCATCTCTGCGCGCCGTGAACTACATTCGCGATTTCCACGATGTCCTCTAGGAGCCGGTAGACCACCACGACGGGAAGCGGCGGCAAAGGCAATTCACGCTTTCTTTCGATTCGGCCCGTCCTGCCCTTGTAAGGGAAGGACCTCAGCGAGTCAGCACTCTCTTGGATAGTTTTGTCGACGCGTTGAACGGCAGACGGGTTCTCTTGTCGGATGTATTCAATAATTAGGTAGACGCAGAGCCGCTGTCGAGGGCCAGAGGGTTGCGATGCTTTCTAGCCAGTAAGAGGGGCCTACCTTGATAGGAGCACCAGACGGGCTCAGGCGCGATGACAATTCCCTGAGGATTTTGCCTTCAATCCGCAGTTTGCCGCGTTCAATCTCCTGCTTGTCAAACTAGCTCGATCATCACGCGGCGTCCGACCATCGCCGCGGCCCGTTGCAGGCTGGAAAGGGTGATGTCGCTTTTCGGATTGAGGAGACGGTCGACCTGTGTGCGGCTGGTTTTGAGAAGGGTGGCCATTTTGTTTTTGGAGATTTTCTTTTTCTTCATGGCTTCATCCAGCTGCCAGGCAACGACTTCTTTTATCGCCTGTGCTTGCGCCTCTTCGAAGATGCCTTCTTCTTTCAGGAAATCATCAATGCTGGAACCCATGTGCTCATTGCGCCGATTCCGTTTCTTGTTCATTGCAGCAACTCCTTCTGTCTCTTGCGCGCCAATGCCAAATCATCGACTGGCGTCGCGCGCGGCATCCTCCGCTCACTCAACTCCTTCACGACGCAACAGCGCAGCAATATTTCTAGAACCGTGAACCACGCGAAGAATCTCAACTCCAAGCGTGCTGGGACGATAAAGCACTAACATTCTCTCAAAGCCCGACACGCCAAAGACTCGCAAGGATGCAAGAAGGGGATTTTTAAGCCTCGCGTGCCAACCCATTTCCGGTTGCGTAGCGAGCAGGCTAAATGTTTCGTGGGCGGCGAGGAGAAAACGATGTCCGAGTTCCGGCCCTGCTTTGGTCGCAAAGTAATATGCTTGTTGGTCGAGATCATTGTCCGCCTTCGGGCGGACGACATACACTGCGCTCACCGCGGCTCTGTTTTCTTGAGTCGTTCATCGAGTTGGCGATGCTTCTCTTGCCAGTATGCGGGGCCCACTTCGATCGGGGCACCAGATTCGAGCCCTGCAAGAGCCAGTGCTTCCAATTCTTCGATCCCGTGCTGGTCAGCCTGAACAAGCCGCTCCAAGTAGGCTTCGATGCTGAGCCCCTCAGCCTCGGCTCGGGCACGGATCTTGGATTCAAGCTCGGGATGTATCGGAATGCTCATAGTCGCGCCAGCCTCCGTACTCTCACGCTGATTCTACGACCGGCCCAGCACAGTTTCCTACTAGAAAAACGCCCTGACGGCCTCGTTGTCCCGTGAGAACAGGTTCCCGCATCGAGGAAATACCCCGAGGAATCAGATTTCGAGAATTACGGGGAGGATGAGCGGGCGCTTGGAGGTTTGTTTGTTGATGTAGCGCTTGAGGTCGACTCGGATTTTTTCTTTGATGACACCCCAGTCGGATTTTTCCTCGGCGTTGGATTGCTCGACGGTTTTCAGGATGACTTCGCGGGCGCCGGCGATGAGTTCCTGGCCATTGTCGCTGAAGAGCCCGCGGGTGACGATTTCCGGCTGAGATTCCATTTTTCCAGTGTGTTTGTCGATGGCGATGATAGGGACAACCACGCCGTCTTCGGAAAGATGCTTGCGGTCGCGGATGACCACGTCTTCGATTTCTTCAAGAGAGCCGGAATCGACGCAGACGCGGCCCGCGGTGACGGGATCGCGGCGGCGGACGCCATCTGGCGTGAACTCGATGCACTTGCCGTTTTCGAGAAGAAGAATTTCTTCCGAGACGCAACCGAGTTGATGCGCGAGGGCGGCATGGCGGAAAAGATGGCGGTATTCGCCATGAACGGGGATGAAATACTTGGGCTTGACGAGTTGCAGGACCAGCTTTTGTTCTTCCTGGCTGGCGTGGCCGGAAACGTGAATCGTGCCGGCGGAATTGTCGTAATAGACGAGAGCGCGGCGGCGGAACATGTGGTCGAGCATGCGGAAAATGGCTTTTTCATTGCCGGGGATGATGCGGGCGGAGAGGATGACGCTGTCATTTTCATCGACGGTGACGAAGCGGTGATTATCGACAGCAATGCGCGACAGAGAAGACATCGGTTCGGCTTGGCTGCCGCTGGCGAGAATGACGATACGTTTGGGATCAAAGTTGCGAATATCTTGCGGGCGGACGACCATGCCGTCGGGGATGCGCAAGTAGTTCATGGAATGCGCGATTTCGACGTTGTCGACCATGCTGCGGCCGACGAAGGCGACCTTGCGGCCGACGCGTCCGGCGACGTCGATGACCTGTTGAATGCGGTGGATGGAGGATGCGAAGCAGGAGAGGATGACGCGGCGCGGAGCCGAGCGGCAGAGTTCCTCGATGCGGGGCACGATGGCGCGCTCGGAGGGAGTAAATCCGGGGCGCTCGACGTTGGTGGAGTCGCTGAAAAGGGCGAGGACGCCTTCGCTGCCGTAGCGCGCGAAGGTGTGGAGGTCGAAGGGAGCGCCGTCGACGGGAGTTTGATCGATCTTGAAATCGCCGGTGTGGATAATCACCCCGAGCGGAGTGCGCACGGCGAGGGCGACGCAGTCGATGGTGCTGTGCGTGACGGGAATGAACTCAATTTCGTAGGGGCCGATTTCGACGAGGCGGCCGGGGAGAACTTCGCGGAGAGTGGTGGACTCGAGGAGCCCGGCTTCTTCGAGGCGCTTTTTTACAAGCGCGAGCGTGAAGCGTGTGCCATACACCGGAACATTCAGGTCGCGGAGGATATAGGGTAGAGCGCCGATGTGGTCTTCGTGGCCGTGAGTGAGAACAATGGCGCGGACGTGCTGGCGATTCTGTTTCAGGTAGGTAATGTCGGGGATGACCAGGTCGACGCCAAGGAGTTCGGATTCGGGGAACATCATGCCGGCGTCGATAACGAGGATGTCGTCGCCGAGGCGAAGCACCATCATGTTCATTCCAAATTCGCCGAGACCGCCGAGAGGAATTGCAATTAGGGACTGCGTAGACTTACTCAAAGAAAGTTTATCTCCATCTTGCGCGCTGCAAGGCCAGCTTAGTTATGTGCTTGTGAATCGTACCACAGTGCGGTGAAGGGCGCGCGTTGCGGGCGTGGTGCGCGCCGGGTGTTCCGTTTTGCACAAAAGGCTGGCGCGCCAATCTGATGCGGAGCGGGGGAGGCAGCTACGCGGCGCGACTAGCGGTCGCCGCCGCTGAAAAGGTGAGCGATCAAAACCAGGAGAACGGCGCCAACGGTGGCGGCGGCGAGCGAGTAGAGAAAGCCGCCGCCGAAAATACCTAGGCGCATGAAAATCCAGCCGCCGATGAACGAGCCTACGATGCCGAGAATAATGTCGGTAATGCAGCCGAAACCGCGGCCGCGGGAGATTTTTCCGGCGAGCCAGCCGGCGATGAGGCCGACGATGATCCAGCCCCAGAATCCGTTGGGGAGATAGACTGAAATACCCTTCGTCTCGAACACGGCGCTTAGGAATGTGGCGGACATTCAGCCTCCAGGAAATATGTCGCTCGTATCTGGGCTTTTAATGCGAAGAAGTCTATCAGATGGGTTGCTGTTGCGTCATGCAATGGAGAGTGCCGAGACCGAGGACCATGTCGCGGCAGGCGATGCCGACGACTTCGCGAGTGGGGAAGAGTTTGGCGAGGGTATTGAGGGCGAGGCGGTCGTTCGCATCGTTGAACGTTGGGACGATGACGAGTTTGTTGGCGATGTAAAAATTGGCGTAACTGGCGGGGAGGCGCTGACCATCGAAATAAACCGCGGCAGGCATAGGAAGAGTTTCGATCCGTAAAGGCTGGCCGTCTTGGTCTTTCATGTTTCTCAAAAGCGAGAGATTTTCCTGGAGCGGGGCGTAGTTGGCATCGTTCGGATCGTCTTCGACCACGGTGACTACCGTTGTGGGATCGACGAATCTCGCGAGATCGTCGACGTGACCGTGCGTGTCGTCGCCGGCGATGCCGTTTTTTAACCAGAGGACGTTGGTGACGCCGAGATAATTTTTGAAAATGGTGGCGTAGTCTTCGCGCGTGAAGCCGGGATTGCGCTCCTGCGTCTTGCTGAGAAGACACTCCTCTGTTGTAAGCAGCGTTCCTTGGCCGTTGACGTCGATGCTTCCTCCTTCCAGCACGACGCGCCGCCCCTTGTGCATCGGTTGCCAGACGCGGCGTTTCAACTTTTTGTTCGCCGCCGCTACCACCTGAGCATCTTTTTTGTGGTTGTCGTACTTCGCCCAGCCGTTGAACCGCCAATTCGTGTAAGCGACTTCGCCCGCGTCATTCTTCACGCAGATCGGTCCGGAGTCTCGCATCCATCCGCGATCCGTGGGAACGCGAAAGAAATCTACCGCCTCCATGTTCGCGCCCGATTTTTTCAGGATGGTCCCCACGCGCACTTCGGCTTCGCGGTTTTCAACCAGCAGGTACACCCGCTCGACTTGCGAAAGATGTCTCACAATTTCGGCGAATGCCCAAGGGATCGGAGAAAATTTGCCGGGCCAGTCGGTCAGTTCGTGCGGCCAGCCGAGCCAGGTGGCTTCGTGTGATTCCCATTCGGCGGGCATTTTTAAGCCGAGAGAGTACGGAGTTGGAGTCTTCATCGAAGAAAAGAATTTAACACAGAGAGCTCAGAGTACGCAGAGCGCACGGAGAAGAGTCGATCATTCGCCGAGCCAGCGGTTGAGTATGGGTTGATAGGCGTCGATGCGGCGGTCGCGAAGGAAGGGCCAGTTGCGGCGGGTTTCTTCGCTTTGCGCGGGGTCGCATTCGACGACGAGGATTTCTTCTTTGTCGCTGGAAGCTTCGGAGAGGATGCGGCCGAAGGGATCGGCCACGAAGGAATTTCCCCAGAATTCGAGGCCCGCGTCGCCTTTTTCCGGTTTGCCTTCGTAGCCGACGCGATTGACGACCGCGACATAAACCCCGTTGGCGATAGCGTGGGCGCGCTGGATGGTGCGCCAGGCGTCCAGTTGCGCCGCGCCGAATTGCGCCTTCTCATGCGGATGCCAGCCAATGCTCGTCGGATAGAAAATGACCTGCGCGCCTTGCAGAGCGGTGAGGCGCGAACCTTCCGGATACCACTGATCCCAGCAAATCTGCACGCCGATGCGTCCATAGGCGGTGTCGAAATTCGGGAAGCCGAGATCGCCCGGCGTGAAATAAAACTTTTCGTAGTAGAGCGGATCATCGGGAATATGCATCTTGCGGTATTTGCCGAGGAGCGAGCCATCCGCGTCGAGGACGGCGCAGGTGTTGTGATAGATGCCGGCGGCGCGCCGCTCGAACAGGGAAGCGACAATCACGACTTTCTTTTCCTTGGCGACCTTCGCGAGAGCATCGGTGGCGGGGCCGGGGATGGGCTCGGCCAGATTGAAAAGTTCCGCGATTTTCGGTCCGGCAAAAATATTCGCCGTGAAACAGTTCATCCATGCAGATGATTTGCGCGCCGCGCGAGGCAGCCTCGTCGATGTTCTCGATGGCGCGCGAAAGATTTTCTTCCGCGTTCTGCGTGCTGCGCATCTGCACGAGGCCGATTGTGAATTTCTTTGTCATAAAATTTAGTTTATCATGCTGGTAGAAAGATTTTTTGTTGCGTTTTGTTGTTTCCTTCGGGACGCATTTGTAATATCAATCATTACGAAATTAGATGTCTGCGGCGTGGTGTGGGATTCAGAAACAAAAAAGCAGCGGATGTTGAGGAGAGAAGATGGCAAAGCGGCAAGAAAAGACAGTCACGGGGCGCGTTCTGCACGATCCGGTCAAGGATAAGTTGCGGCCGATGTTTCCGATCGATCTGTCGAAATGCCGCACCATCGACGAGTTGGTTCGCGCGATGGGTAACACCGCGTTCACCGGCCGCCAAATCGGTGATGCCGCCGACGTTCTGGAAACGATGGCGCGCGACAAAGATTGCTTCGTCGTGATGACGCTCTCCGGCGCGTTGACGGTCGCGAAGATGGGCTTCATTTTTTGCGATTTGATCGAGAGCGGCGTGGTGAACGCCATCGTTTCGACGGGCGCGCTGATGGCTCATGGCCTCGTCGAAGCGACGGGACACTCGCATTTCCGCTACGACCCGAAAATGGACGACAAGGAGCTGTTCCACGCGGGTTACAACCGCGTTTATGATTCACTCGAACCTGAAGTGAATCTGGACCATGTCGAAGAAGTCATGGACGAGTTGCTCTCGAGTTGGGACGCGGAGGAAGTTGCTTGCAGCTGGAAGCTGCACCGGAAGATCGGCGAAATGCTACATGAACAAGGAGCAGGGCGGGGAATTCTAAAATCCGCATACGAGCACAACGTTCCGGTGTTCGTGCCAGCGTTCAGCGACTCGGAATTGGGGATCGATTTTGCGCTGCAGAAGATCGCGCGCCTGCAAGAAAAGAAGCCGCTGCTGCGGTTTGATCCCTTCGAGGACTTCGAGAAGTTCGCGAGTACGATGCTGGCGACAAAGCGCATGGGTATTTTCACGGTGGGCGGGGGCGTGCCGCGAAACTGGTCGCAGCAATTCGGAGTCTACGCCGAGTTGCTTGCACGTCGCGGCTATCAGAAAATTCCGTTGAAGCGGTACAACTACGGCGTTCGGATTTGTCCTGAGCCCGTGCATTGGGGCGGGCTGAGCGGCAGCACCTACACGGAAGCTGTCTCGTGGGGAAAGTTTGTGCCGCCGGAAGAAGGCGGGAAGTTTGCGGAAGTCTTCGATGATGCTACGGTAGCGCTGCCGCTGATCGTAGGGTCCGTGCTCGACCGTATCGGTTATTTTAAGCGCGAAAAATAATTGTCCCCAGCGTGCGGGACTGCCCGCGGCGCTCATTCGAAAAAATAGCCAGAGGAGGACAGAAATGGCGAAGGCGAGCGGAGCGATGAGCAATCCCTCGTATGACGTACATCCCGGAGTCTTGATGGTGCAGAAGTGGGTGGCAGAGTTGAAGGGCAAGACTGGGCGTTCCCTCGAAGAATGGGTCGCGCTGGCGAAAAAGGAAGGGCCGAAAGACGACAAGGCACGGCGCGAATGGCTGAAGACGAAACACAAGTTGGGGACGAACAGCGCCTGGTGGATTTCGGAGCGTGTCGATGGTAAGGGCGGCGAAGAAGATTCGCCGGAAGCGTATTTGAAGACAGCAGTGCTGTATGTCGAAGAGCAGTACGCCGGCGCGAAGGAGAAACTGCGGCCGATTTACGATCAATTGTTGACGATGGGGAGAGCGCTCGGGGCCGACGTGAAGGCGTGCCCTTGCAAAACCATGGTGCCGCTATATCGCGAGCATGTATTTGCACAGATTAAGCCGACGACAAATACGCGCATCGATTTGGGCTTTGCGTTAGCGCACCACAAAGGGAAATTGCCAAAGCGAATCATCGATACCGGCGGCTTGGCGAAGAAAGATCGGATCACACATCGAATTGCGATTGAATCGTTGGATGAGATCGATGCTGAAGTGAAGAAGTGGTTGAAGACGGCGTACGATTTGGACGCGAAATAAAAAAGGGCGGGGCAAGCCCCAAGCTTGTCCAAATTAGGTTTTGGGTCGCCGACAATTTGGACAGCCTGAGCCTCTACAGAACGACATGGGGCCTTAAGATTTGGTCGAAAGGCTCTGAAATCAACTGTTTTCAGTGGTTTCGGTTGGTCTCAGGGTCTGACTACGGTCAGATCGCAATTTGGACAGCACTGGAACGGAGGGACAAACCTCAATTCGGATTCAGTGCCAGTATGATTGAAAACACAGGGCTTAACCCGTCCAACGGGGACGCTTTAAGCTTAATTTGGACAGCCTTGGGGCTTGCCCCGCCCCTACAAAAAGGAAAACTGAACTAGTCGTCTTCGCCGATGAGAATGGCGGCGCCGAGAACGGTGGTCCAGAGGCCGCGCTTGTCGCCGACGGCGGATTGCGTCACGTTCATAGTGCGAACGATTTTGTTGGAAATGCGGTAGACCTCTTTTTTTTCGTCAAAGCTTAAATCCGGATCAAATTCCACATTGAGAGTGGTCGCGAGCATTTCCGCGGCGAGCTCTTCGGCGTATTCGCCGGCGACTTCTTCGGTTTCGCCGAAGGAGTGATGCTCGGAGAGATATCCGTACATCAATTTATCGCTCGGAAGCGCGAGGCCGATGCTGGCAGCGATAAGGCGGTGCGCTTCCTTGGTGGAATTTTCGCTGATGACGGTGAACGCCACCTGGCCGGGCTTGATGTGCTTCAAGCCTTCGCTACGGGAAATGAGTTTGCAGCCGGGTGGGAAAATCGAAGAGACGCGCACGATGTTGCACGCGGCAATGCCTGCATTGCGCAGGGCGAGCTCGAAGCTCGAAAGTCTTTCGCGATGTTTACCGACGCCTTTGGTGAGGAAGATCTTCTTAGCGACGAACGCCATGGTGCCGGGTTGAGGCGCCTCCGTGAGTAGTGTAACAGCGGAAATTTTTCCGCTGTGGAAAAATAACAAGAAGGTATTGCAGTGTCAAACAAATTCGCTGTTTTCTTGCGGCGGCAGCACGCAAAGATGAATGGAGGATGACAAGAGCCCGTCCGTGCGCTCAGGGTTCGCCGGTGACGTGCTGGAGCAACTTGCCGAGAGGCTTGCAGAGCGCGAGGACCTTGCCCAAATCATCGGCGCTGAAGTCCGGCCCCGCGACGCTGGGGTTTAAACCTTTGCGGCTTACCTGGATCACGCCGACGACTTTATCGCCTGAGAGAATCGGCGCGCTGATCAACTTCTGAATGATGTCGGAGGTCTCGCCGCCGATTTTTACGCCTTCAAAGACGGTGGCGTGGCGGACGCCGGCAAAATTATTGATGATGTCGGGGCGGCTTTCGCGAGCGGTTTTTGCGGCGATCGCGGAAGTGCTGGAAAGCGGGATAAAACCCACCTTTTTTAGGGACTCCGGCACAAGGAAGTGCAAGTGACGCCAGCGAGTGGAGACTCCCATGAGGGCGACTTCGTCGGACTTTACGCCGAGATTTTTAGCGATGCGTTCGGCAATGCCCGTCAGTGAAATTTGAGACTTGCCGCTGTCGTCCGCGTCCAAAGCATTGGCGATGCGCTCTAACTCCGAAACAAGGCTGAGGCTGGTGGTCATGGGCGATCCGTCGTGTTCGCGAAGGCTGCCAGGCGGGAGGGGCCAGGCGGATTCCATCCGTCGTAGTCTCATTTAAGCGAGAAAGCGCGCTGTGCGCAACGCATTTCGCGCGGCGCGTGTCCGAGGAAGGAATAGGCTGACTTGCATCGATGTTTTCAACTGCCTATACTGAATTGGCCGCGTGACGTGAACGCTCCTCGGCATCGCATGCGGCGGAGAGGGCATGTCCGCTACGGCAAGCCAGCCTGAAACCGATTATCTTCTTCGCAAGCTGCATTCGTTAACCGGCATTATCCCCGTTGGCGCATTCCTGGCAGAACATTTCTGGTCGAACAGTTACGCGCTGGTGAGCCGCGCGCAGTACGACGCCAAATCGCAAGAACTCCAGACCATCCCATTTCGCGTGCTGGTGGAGTGGCTCTTCATTTTTCTGCCGATGCTGTATCACGGCGGATACGGCATCTATATCTGGCTGCGGGGAAAGTCAAACGTGTCGGCGTACCCGTGGGTGGGGAACTGGTTGTATACGACGCAGCGGTACACAGGACTGATCGCGTTTGCCTACATTGGATGGCATTTGTACACGGAACGGTGGCTGACGCACGGAAGATCGACGTACGCCGACGTGGAAGACCTGTTACAAAACCCTTACGCGCTGACTTTTATGCTGATAGGCGTTCTGGCGTCGTCCTTCCATTTGGGCGTCGGGATTTGGAATTTTTTGTGCAAATGGGGACTGGCGGCGACAGTGCGTGCGCAGAAGGCGGCGGGAGCGCTGGGGGCGGCCGTAGGGTTCACATTTAGCGTGGTCGGGGTTTTGATTGTTTTGAGCTTCTGGTTGAACTGGCACCCGTTTGATTTCTACATAAAATGAGACAGCCGAAAATCATTGTAGTGGGCGGTGGTCTGGCCGGCCTGATGGCGACAATTCGCGTCGCGGAAGCGGGCGTGCCCGTGGATTTGTTTTCGATCGTCCCGGTGAAGAGGTCGCACTCCGTTTGCGCGCAGGGCGGCATCAACGCCGCGAAAAACCAGAAAGGCGAAGGCGACACGACGTGGAAGCATTTTGACGACACAATTTATGGCGGCGATTTTCTGGCGAACCAGCCGCTGGTGAAGCGCATGTGCGAGGCGGCGCCGGGGATTATCGATTTGCTGGACCGCATGGGAGTGATGTTCAACCGGACGTCGGAAGGATTGCTCGACTACCGCCGGTTCGGCGGCACACTCTATAACCGCACAGCGTTTGCGGGTGCCACGACGGGGCAGCAACTCCTTTATGCGCTGGACGAACAGGTGCGGAGGTACGAAGCAGACGACCGCGTTAAGAAATACGAAGGCCAGACATTTTTGTCCGCGGTGATCGATGAAGGTGGCGTTTGCCGAGGTATTTGCGCCATGGACTTGCGGTCCATGGAAGTGAAAACGTATGCGGCGGATGCCGTGATTTTCTGTACGGGCGGAATTGGCGCGATTTTTGGGCGCTCGACGAATTCGGTGGTGTGCACGGGCTCCGCGCAGTCGGCGCTGTTTCAGCAAGGAGTGGATTACGCGAACGGTGAGTTCATTCAAGTTCACCCTACGGCGATCCCTGGTGAAGATAAACTACGCTTGATGAGCGAATCGGCGCGCGGAGAAGGTGGACGCGTGTGGGTGCCGAAAAATCCGTCGGATACGCGGCCAGCGAAGAGTATTCCCGAGGGAGAACGATTTTATTTTCTTGAGGAATGGTATCCGAAGTACGGAAATCTCGTGCCGCGGGACATTGCCACGCGCGCGATTCACAGGATCGTCTATCAGGAAAAACTTGGCATTCGCGGGCAGGCGGCGGTCTATCTTGACGTGACACATATTCCACGCGAAACGCTGGACCGCAAGCTGGAAGGCATCCTTGAAATTTACGAGAAGTTTTTGGGCGTGGACCCGCGCGAAGAGCCTATGAAGGTTTTTCCAGCGATGCATTACACGATGGGCGGGATTTGGGTGAATGCCGAAGATCAGGCGACGAATGTTCCGGGGATTTATGCGGCGGGCGAATGCGAGTATCAGTACCACGGAGCGAACCGGCTCGGTGCGAACTCGCTGGTGTCGTGCATTTTTGGCGGAGGATTGGCGGGGCCCGCGGCGGTGAAATATGCCCGCACCCTGCAGAGCGGCGCGGAATCGACAAGCTCGGCCGTCTATGAGAGCGAGCGCAAACGTCAAGAAGACAAGAACCAGGCCCTGATTTCGCCGGAGGGCACGGAAAACCCGATCACGATTTGGCGCGAGCTTGGCGAAGTGATGACCGAGCATGTTACCGTGACGCGAATAAATAAAGATTTGCAGATGGCGGACGGCAAGCTTCAGGAACTTCAGGAGCGCTACAGCCGAATTAATTTGAGCGACCGAACGCGCTGGTCGAATCAAACGCTGAATTTCGCCCGTGAGTTGGGCAATATGCTGGTGCTGGCACGGGTGGTGACTCTGGGCGCGCTGCAACGCAACGAATCGCGCGGGGCGCACTACAAACCCGATTTTCCGGAACGCGATGATGCAAATTGGCTCAAGACAACGCGCGCGAAGTGGGTAAATGGAGCAATTCAGTTGACTTACGAACCGGTCGATATCTCGCAAATACCGCCGCGGGCGAGGCGGTATGACGCGGCGAAGTGATGTTTAGATCGGAGGGAGGGTCAACGCCCTCCACTACGCGGAGGGAGGGGCAAGCCCCTCCCCTACAGACGCGAGGAGAACGGACGCTTTAGAGGTACACAGGGGTTATGGCTGAGACGAGGCAAGTCATAGTTAGGGTGAAGCGGCAGGTTAGCCCGAAAGGGACGCCGTATTGGGAGGAGTTTGCCCTGACGTGGCGACCCGCTATGAACGTGATCATTTGCTTGCGGGACATCGCGGAGAATCCCGTCACTCGCGAGGGCACGAAAACCACGCCGATCAGCTACGACTCGAACTGCCTCGAAGAGGTTTGTGGTTCTTGCGCGATGCTAATTAATGGAAAAGCGCGCATGGCGTGTTCGGCGCTGGTGGACAAGCTCGAGCAGCCCATCAGCATCGCTCCCATGTCCAAGTTTCCCGTGATCCGGGATCTGGCCGTGGACCGGCAGTTCATGTTCGAAAGCTTGAAGCGCGTGAAGGGCTGGATTCCCATCGACGGGACGTACGACCTGGGCGAAGGGCCGCGGATGGCGCCTGAAACGCAGGAAAAAGCGTATCCACTGTCACGCTGCATTTCTTGCGGAAGCTGCCTGGAGGTCTGCCCGCAGGTTAACGACAACAATAAATTCATCGGTGCCGCCATCGTCAGCCAGGTTCGGCTTTTCAATATGCACCCCACCGGCGCGATGCACGCAAAAGAACGCATTGCGGCATTGATGGAGCCCGGCGGGATTCAGGACTGCGCCAACGCCCAGAATTGCGTGAAGGCTTGCCCGAAAGACATTCCCCTGACCGAATCCCTCGCCGAAATGAACCGCCAGGCGTGGAAACAAGCGCTCGTTGGCTGGCTAATAGGGTAGAATCTCGCCGCACCATTTCCTCTGGAGGAATACATGCGTTCTGTCCGCGTCTCGTTGTTGGCGTGTTTGCTGGCTTCCGGATTTTTGCTGATGCGGGTTGCGACGGGGGACGACATCGCTGACCGGGCGCGCAAGCTTCATTTTTCCTCGATCGTTCTGGACACCCATGACGACACAACGCAGCGCTTCTTCACCGAGGGCTTCGATATCGGGAAGCGCAATCCCGATGGGCACATCGACATCCCGCGCATGCGCGAAGGCGGGATGAATGCAATTTTCTTTTCGATCTGGATCGACGGGCGCATCATGGGCCCGTCGGCGGTACAAAAGGCTCTGGATCAAATTGATGCGGTGCACGAAAACGTCATCAAGTATTCGAAGGATATGGTGTTTTGCCGCACGGCGGAAGAAGTTCGCCGCGCGCACGCGCAGGGCAAGATCGCGGCGCTGATCGGAGTCGAGGGCGGCCACATGATTGGCAACGACATTCGTGTGCTGCGCATGTTCGGCGACCTGGGCGTGCGCTACATGACGCTGACGCATTTTTATAACGATGAGTGGGCGGATTCCTCGACAGCCAAGCCGGAACACAACGGGCTAACAGATTTTGGCAAGGACGTCGTGCGCGAAATGAACCGGCAGGGAATCATGGTGGACATTTCGCATGTGTCCGACAAGACTTTCTACGATGCTCTGGAAGTCAGCAAAGCGCCGCTGATCGCTTCGCACTCTTCTTGCCGCGCGCTGTGCAACCACGTACGCGATATGTCGGACGACATGATCAAAGCGCTGGCGGCCAAGGGCGGCGTGATTCAGATCAACTACGAAAAAAGTTTTATCGATCAGGCTTACAAAGATGCGCAGGACAAATTTTCCGGCGGCGTGGTGGAGATGATGGACCAGCTCCGGAAAGAGTGCGGCGATGATCAGGAATGTACCGAGAAAAAGATGGGACAGATGGAAAAGCAAGCCGTCGCGGACGGCAAATTGCCGCATGTGAGCTGGGTGCGGATTATCGACCACATCGACCATGTGGTGAAGCTGGTCGGCGCGGATCATGTTGGATTGGGTTCGGATTTTGACGGCGCGAACATGCCGGAAGGCATGGACGATTGCACCCATTTGCCCCAGATCACCGAAGCCCTGATGCGCAAGGGCTACAGCGACAGCGACATTCGCAAGATACTCGGCGGCAACTTGCTGCGCGTGATGGAACAGAACGAGAAGGTCAGCCGCGAGATGCAAGCCGCGCAATAACGAAATGAAAGTGATGGGACCGACGAAGGCACCTCTCGTTGCCGTGACGTGCCTTCTTGCGGGAGTAGTGCTGGCGGGGGCCATGGCAGCGGACGGAATCTCAGAACGGGCGAAGCGGCTGCATTTTTCTTCGCTGGTGATTGATACCCACGACGATACGACGCAGCGTTTTTTGGACGGCGGCTTCGATTTGGGCGCGCGCAACGCGCTCGGCAGCATCGATATTCCGCGCATGAAAGAAGGCGGGCTCGGGGCTATCTTTTTTTCGATTTGGATGCCGAGCAAGATTAGAGGGCCCGAAGCGGTGAAACGGGCGCTAGACCAGATGGACGCCGTGCACGAGCAGGTTCGCGCGCATGCGAACGATCTGGTTCTGGTAACCACTGCGGAAGGGATTCGCGACGCCCACGCGCAGGGTAAAATCGCGGCGTTGATCGGTGTTGAAGGCGGACACATGATCGCGAGCGACCTTGGTGTGCTCCGCTCGTATGCGCGGCTAGGCGCGCGCTACATGACATTAACGCACAGCGGGAACGCCGAGTGGGCGGATTCTTCCACCGCGAAGCCGGAGCATAATGGCCTGACCGCGTTCGGCAAAGACGTGGTTCGAGAGATGAACCGGCTCGGGATGATTGTGGACATCTCCCACATCAGCGACAAAACATTTGCTGATGTCCTGGAGGTGAGCGAAGCGCCGGTCTTCGCGTCGCACTCGAATTGCCGCGCCATCTGCGATGCGCCTCGCAACATGACCGACGACATGATCCGTGCGCTTGCTGCGAAGGGCGGCGTGATTCAGATCAATTTTCACGTCGGCTTTCTGAGCCAGGAATTTCGCAACGCCGAGAGGGCGCACCCGGAATGGGAGAAAGCGATTGCGCTGGAAATTCAAAAGCGGTGTGGCGAGCGCGAAGGCTGCCAATTGATCGAAGGCGACCGGATTACTCGGGAATATGTTTTGCGCGGCGATTTGCCGCGCGTGGCGTGGACCAAAATCATCGAGCACATCGACCATGCCGTGAAAGTGGCAGGAATCGACCACGTTGGCCTGGGCTCCGATTTCGACGGCGCAAACATGCCATTCGGCATGGAAGACGCCAGCAAGCTGCCGCAAATCACGAACGCTCTCCTCGAAAAAGGCTATTCCGAAGGTGACGTAAAGAAGATTCTCGGCGAGAATACTCTTAGACTTATGGCGGAGGTCGAGCGCGTCAGCCGCGAGCTGAACGCCCCGAAGTAGGTTTCATCCGCCGTTGTTGTCCAACCAACCGAACAAAATGTGGAGAGGGAAGAGCGATGCATAAATCTGGATGGATGATGTTCGCGACGATGCTGTTCTTTGCGGCGGGGACCTGCCACGCGGCACGAGCGCAAGCGGCACAGGCCCAGACGCCTGCGCAGCCGAAATCGGCGACGGGAACTGCTCCGGCCCACAAACCGGCCACCGCCAGCCCATACGAACGGGCGCTGCTTCGGCCCGCGCTGCTCACGCTCAAGGCGCCAGCGACCTATCAGGTGAAATTCGTCACAACGAAGGGCGACTTTGTCATCACGGTGACGCGCGCGTGGGCGCCTCTCGGTGCGGATCGCTTCTACAATCTGGTACGCCACCATTTTTATGACAATACGAGCTTCTTCCGCGTGCTGAAAGGGTTTGTCGTGCAGTGGGGCATCAGCGCCTATCCTCCCGTTGCCGCGGCTTGGTCCCACGCGCCGATTAAGGATGATCCCGTTGTGCAAAGCAATCTGCGTGGCTTTGTAACCTACGCCAAGTCGACGGCGCCGAATACTCGTACAACGCAGGTGTTCATCAACCTCGCAGATAACGTGCGGCTGGACACCATGGGTGGGTTTGCGCCGTTTGGCCAGGTTACGGAGGGGATGGACGTCGTCCAATCGCTCTACGCGGGATACGGCGAAGGCGCGCCGGATGGGCAAGGCCCCGAACAGGAGAAGATCGAAAAGCTTGGCAAGTCCTACCTGGACAAGAGCTTCGACAAGCTCGATTCCATCAAGACGACGACATTAATATTGCCTCCAGGGGCTGTTCCTGCGAGGACGCATGCCGCCCCGAAGGCGAGCCCTGCGGCGGCACCTCCGAAGCAGTAGCCCCAAGCCAAAATTTGTTTGATTACTTTTTTGAATATACTGCATCTAAAGTTTCATGACGGTCCTCTTTTGACTTAGAAGGGATCGCGAGGTATTCTCAGCTTCGATGTTGACCTGTTGCCAGAATATGTGTTGTCCGTGCGCGCGCAAGGCTGCGTGTTGTATGACACCCATCTCTGGCCAGGGGAGTTTCCGGACTTAGCAGCACTCTAAGTTTCAAAGTTCCGAAGCCCACGTTGCCAGAGGTACAGGCCACGTGGGTTTTTTGTCTTTCGGGCACGTTTCTCGCAGACAGGGGATTCAGCCATGGGCGAAGTCAAAGAAACCAAAGCGCAGCGCGTCGAGCGCTTGAAGCGCACGAAAAATGCCTGGGAGCATCTCGACGAAATCCGCGCGTTTGCCCGCAACGGCTTCGCTTCGATTCCACCCGAATGGTTGGGCACGTATTTCCGGACTTGGGGTATTTATACACAAGGCGACGGATTGGGAGTGGTGGGCGGTACGGGTGGCGAGGGCAAGGCTGTGCCTTATTTCATGGTGCGCATTCGCATTCCGAATGGATTGCTGGGCAGCGAGCAGGTACGGGCCGTGGCGGAGATTTCCGAGCGGCACGCGCGGGGCGTGGCGGACATCACCGTGCGGCAAAATTTCCAGCTGCATTGGGTGACGATTGAATCTCTTCCTGAAGTGCTGGAAGCGCTCTGGCGGGTTGGTTTGACGACCACGGGTGCTTGCGGGGACGTGGCGCGTAACATCACCGGATGCCCCGTCGCGGGGCTGGACGCGCATGAGATTGTCGATGCCTCGCCGCTGGCGCTGGCGATCGATCGCGAACTCGGAGGTCAAGCGGAGTTCTACAATCTTCCGCGCAAATTCAAAATCTCAATCACCGGTTGCAGGGACTGGTGCTCTTATCCGGAAATTAATGATGTAGCGCTGACCGCTGCAACTCGCGTGAGAGATGGCAAGACTCAGATTGGCTTTACGTTGCGCGTCGGCGGAGGGCTTTCGACCGACCCGCACATCGCCGTGCGCCTGAACGCATTCATCCAATGGGACCAGGTCGTGCCCGTAGCGCGCGGCGTGGCGGAAATCTTCCGCGCCAGCGAATCACTCCGCCAGAGCAGGGAAAAGGCGCGGTTGAAGTTCCTCTTTTTGCAGCAAGGCTGGACGGCGGAGAAATTCCTGGAAGAGCTCCAGCGTCAGATTGGCTTTTCGCTCGAGCCCGCCGAACCGGAAGACGCCCCCGTGGACATTCATCGCGACCATGTCGGCATTCATGCACAGAAGCAGGATGGCCTCGTCTATGTGGGCGCTTCGGTCTTGCGGGGCCGCATCACACCGCAACAATTGCGCACCGCGGCCGACCTCGCCGACCGCTACGCCGACGGCCACATTCGCGCCACCACCATGCAAAATCTGCTGATCGTCAACGTGCCGCAGCGTCACGCGTCCACGGTGGCCCACGAACTTGAAGTTGCTGCCCTGCCGGTGCAAGCCTCGGTGTTCGCTCGCGGAACCGTGGCTTGCACAGGCTCTGAATTCTGCAAGCTCGCGCTAACGGAGACCAAAGATTTTGCGCGCTGGCTCACCCACGAACTCGAAGAGCGCCTCCCCGATTTTCAGGAGCAACTCCGGATCAACGTAACTGGCTGCCCGAATAGCTGCGGCCAGCATTGGATCGCCGACATCGGCATCGAAGGCAAGAAAATCAAAGCCGATGGCCGCATGGTGGACGCCTATTACTTCTGCATTGGCGGAAGCGTCGGCCAGTTTGCTTCGATCGCGCGGCCGGTTGGTTATCGCTGCGCCGCATCGGAAGTTCCCGATGCCATCGAGCGGCTGCTCGCGGGATTCCACCAACGCCGCAATGACGGAGAGAATCTGCGCCGCTTTCTCGCGCGGCATTCAAACGAAGACATTCGCGCCATTCTCGCCGGCAGTTTCGTCCCGCCTGTCGAGCGCGATCTCACGCTGGGGCCGGTGCCCACAGGAGTCGAGAGCTAACCAATGAGCCTCTTTCCCATGTTCGTGAAACTGAAGGGGCGGCTTGTCGTTGTGATCGGCGGCGGCAAGATCGCGGAAGAAAAGGTTCCCGGCCTGCTGAGCGCAGGAGCCCGGCTCCGTCTCGTCTCGCCCAGCATTACGCCGCAAATTGCCGAATGGGTGCGCTTCGGAAAAATCCAGTGGAACCCAAAGGAATTTGCGCCTGCGGATTTGCAGGGAGCTTTTCTGGTGATTGCCGCGACTTCGGCTCCTGGCGTGAACGCAGCTGTTTTTCGCGAGGCAGAGGCGCGCGGAATTCTGTGCAACGCCGTCGATGACATCAAGAACTGCCACTTTTATTACGGCTCCATCGTGCAGCGCGGCGATTTGCAGATCGCCATTTCCACGAACGGCAAGAGTCCCGCGCTCGCGCAGCGCCTTCGCAAGGAACTCGAAGCGCAATTCGCTCCTGAGTACGAAGCCTGGGTGCAATGGCTCGGGGCGGCGCGAGACGCTTTGCGGGCATCCGGTTCCGATACGGAGGCCACCAGGAAACTGCTTCACGAACTGGCGGGCCAGCCTATGTTCGAAGAATTTCTCCGCCAAGCCAGGCGTCACGCACGCCGCCGAGGAGCAGCGTAATGGGCAAGGTTTACCTCATCGGCGCAGGGCCTGGCGATCCGGAATTGTTAACGCTCAAGGCAGCCCGCCTCCTTGCATCCGCGAATGTTGTCCTGCACGACGCGCTCGTCAGCGGCGAAATTCTCGGGCGAATTTCGCCCGCCGCGAATGTTGTGGACGTCGGCAAACGCTACGGCAAAAAGCTTCTGACCCAGGACGAAATCAACGCTCTTCTAGTCAGCTATGCCGCTTCCCACGAAGTCGTCGTGCGTCTGAAAGGCGGCGACCCCTCGATCTTCGGCCGCGCCGGCGAAGAACTGCAAGCCCTGCGCAACGCGAAAGTTGAGTTTGAGATCGTTCCCGGCGTAACCGCAGCTTTGAGCGCCGCCGCCGCTGCGGGCATTTCGCTCACCGACCGCCGCATCGCCTCGCAAGTCCTGCTAACGACCTTCTCGCGCGGCGCGGATGGCAACGCCATGGAATGGGGCTGCCTTACTCCCGCCACAACCCTGGTTCTCTACATGCCCGGTCCCGACTACGCCGAAGTTTCGCGCCAACTCGTCGAAGCCGGCCTTCCCGTCGATTTGCCCTGCGCGATTGTCTCCGGAATTTCGAGTGCGCAGCAACAGGTTCGCGCGACCACCGTCGGTGCGCTTGCAACCGAAAAGAAGCTGCCGGCTCCGGCGCTCATGATCGTCGGACGAGTGGCCACGCAGCAAGTCCGCGAAACAGCCGACGCGTTTTGGCGCGGCGACCGAACAGGATTTTCCGTGCCTGCAATTTCCGTAAGTTAGTCAGGAGAGAACCACATGAGTGCTGAAGCAAACGCAGTGCAAGAGAAAAAACCGTGGCGGCTGTCGCTGGATAGCTGGGCTGTCGTGGTCGCCTTGCTCGCGGCGCTGCTCGTCCGCGCTGGAGTTTTCAAACATATCCCGTGGTGATCGGTAAGCACGCAAATCGCTAGGAGAAGAAGGAAAAGCCATGGCAGACGCAGTCGTACTTCCGCAAGTGCAGCCGGTCCAGCCGGCGCTACGTTTTCTTCGCATTATTCCCGGCGTGCTTTTGCTCGCAGCCATCGGCTACGCGGGCAAACTACTCGAGCAAAACGTCGGCAAATACGCGAAGGCGCATCACTGGGTCTTTCCGAATATCGAATATGTACTCTGGGCTATTCTGCTGGGCCTGCTCATTTCCAACACATTTGGCGTCCCGGAAATCTTCCGCAGCGGCGTCGCAACCTACGAATTCTGGCTGAAAGCTGGCATCGTGCTCCTCGGCTCACGCTTCTTGCTCGGCGATATTCTGAAGCTCGGCGGCGTCAGTCTGCTGCTCGTGGCGGTGGAGATCGTCGGCTCACTCGCGTTCATGACGTTGCTCGGCCGCCTCTTCAAACTGAAGCCGAAATTAACGACGCTACTCGCTGTAGGGTCGGCCGTCTGCGGCGTCAGCGCCATCATCGCCACAAAAGGTGCCATTGATGCCGACGATGAAGACTCGTCCTTTTCGATCGCCGCCATTCTCGCTCTCGGCGCTTTTGCTCTCTTTACGTTTCCGGTGATTGGCCACTATCTCCACCTCGGCGACCGCGCCTACGGCATCTGGGCTGGCCTCGCCGTTGACAACACCGCCGAAGCCACCGCCGCCGGCGCTTTGTACTCCGACGCCGCCGGAAAGCTGGCCGTCCTCGTGAAGTCCACGCGCAACGCCATGATCGGCTTCGTCGTGCTCGCCTACGCGATCTACTGGGCTAGCCAGGGCCAAGCCAAGGCCGTCGGCAACAAAGTCGCCTTCCTCTGGCAAAAATTCCCCAAGTTTGTCCTGGGTTTTCTGCTCATCTCCGTGCTCGCCACCTACTCGTTTTTCAACAAAGATCAGGTCGGCGCGCTCGCCAATCTTTCTCGTTGGGCCTTTCTTCTGACGTTTGCCGGCGTTGGCCTGCGCACAAATTTCCGCGACATGCGCAAACAAGGCCTCCGCCCCTTCGCCGTCGGAGCCATCGGCGAAGTTGCGATCGCCGTATTCACTTTGGGTTTGGTGGTTGGAGCCGAAAAGCTTTTCGGCTTCTGATCTACCAGAGCACAAAAAATGGGGCGCGGGGTGTTCACTCGGTCCGCCGAGCGATTCCCGCGCCCCTGATTTTTCTCCGTTCGTTGCTATAGCCCGAGAACGTTCACCAATTCCCGCACCGACGCCGAGGACTTCTGCAGTGCCGCATTTTCTTCCGCCGTCAACTTGATTTGAATGATCTCCTCGGCTCCGCCCGCGCCGAGTTTCACCGGCACGCCGACAAAAAGCCCCTTAATCCCGTACTCCCCGTCCAAATAGACGGCGCAAGGCAGGATTTTCTTTTTGTCCTTCAAAATAGCTTCCACCATCTCCACTGCCGCCGCTGACGGCGCATAGTACGCCGAACCCGTTTTCAAGAGATTGACAATCTCCGCCCCGCCCTTCCGAGTGCGCTCCACGATCGCGTCAATCCGCTCCTTCGGCAGCAAATCGGGGAGAGGAATTCCCGCCACCGTCGAGTACCGCGGCAGCGGCACCATGTCGTCGCCGTGCCCGCCGAGCACGAACGAATGCACATTCTCCACGCTAACCTTGCACTCCGTCGCTACAAATGAGCTCATCCGCGCCGAATCCAGCACGCCAGCCATCCCTAGTACTCGATTTTTCGGAAAGCCGCTCACCTTGAACGCCGCTTGCGCCATGGCGTCCAGCGGATTGGTCACCACAATGATGATGCAATTCGGCGAGTGCTTCACGATCTGCTCGACGACTGCCTTCACCACGTCATAATTCGCCTTCAGCAAATCGTCGCGGCTCATCCCAGGCTTGCGCGGAAAACCAGCCGTGATCACCACCACGTCGCTCCCCGCAGTCCCACTGTAGTCCCCCGTCGCCGTGGAAATGCCGGCCGCGCGCGCATCTGTTCGCGTAATCGGCCCCGATTCCAGCATGTCCAGCGCTTTCCCCGCCGGCGGCCCATCCAAAATATCCGTCAACACCACATCCGCCAGCTCCAAATCCACGATCCGCTGCGCCGTAGTCGACCCCACGAATCCGCCGCCCACCACTGTCACTTTTTTTCTGCTCATCCGCTAGCGTCCTCTCCGAATAGAAACGAATTGACTGAAGTAAAGGAAGTAAATGAGATTGAGGAGGTAAAGGATAAAACCCCGCTCGGCGAATGAGCCCGAGCCTCGCTTTAAAAGCCGGTCAATTCTTTTCCTTTATTTCCTTTGCTTCCTTTACCTCAGTTTCTTCTTTTACCTCGCCACTGCTGCAGCCTGCATATTCTCAATAATCGCCGTAGCAAACGCAGCCGTCCCCACTTTGGTCGCTCCCGGCATTAACCGCTCCAGATCATACGTCACGCGTTTCTGCTGAATCGTCCGCGCAATTCCGTTCTCAATCAACTGCGCCGCTTCCTTCCATCCCAAAAACTCAAACATCATCGCGCCCGACAGCATCAACGAGCTCGGATTGATCACATCCTTATCCGCATATTTAGGAGCCGTCCCATGCGTAGCTTCGAAAACGCCAAATCCATCGCCAATGTTCGACCCCGGCGCCATCCCCAGCCCGCCCACCTGCGCCGCGCAAGCATCCGAAAGATAGTCCCCATTCAGATTCGGCGTAGCCAGCACGCTATATTCATCCGCGCGCAGCAAAACCTGCTGAAACACGGAATCCGCGATGCGGTCGTTAATCATCAGCTTTTTCTTCCACTGTCCCTTGCCGTGCGTCGCGCCAATGGAATCGAGCGTCTGCTTCACTTCATCGCAAATCGCTTTCGTAAACGCTTCGGTCGCCTGCTCCAATCCCGGCTCAATCATCGCCGCATTTTGCTCGATGGCCAGCCCCGGGTTCTTGTCCAGATTGTCCAGAATCCAGCTCTCGCGCTCCGTAACGGTCTCTGCACGAAATTCCTCCCTCGCCAGGTCATAGCCCCAATCCCGAAATGCCCCCTCCGTAAACTTCTGAATATTCCCCTTGTGAACGAGGGTCACGCTTTTTCTGCCGTGCGTCAGCGCGTATTTTATCGCCCGCCGCACCAACCTCTTCGTGCCAGTAGGCGAAATCGGCTTGATCCCCACGCCGGAATCCCACCGAATCTGCTTCTTCCCATCCTTCAGCATGACGTGGTTGAGGAACTCCAGCAGTTGCTTCACCTCCGGCGTGCCCGACTTCCACTCAATCCCGATGTAAACGTCTTCGGTATTCTCACGGAAAATAACAATGTCCATCTTTTCAGGATTTTTGACCGGAGAGGGAACTCCCGCGTAATACCGCACGGGCCGCTCGCAGGAATACAAATCCAGAATCTGCCGCAGCGCCACGTTTAAAGACCGAATCCCGCCGCCCACCGGCGTCGTCAGCGGCCCTTTGATCGCCACGCGAAAATCCCGAATGGCATCCACGGTCTCCGTCGGCAACCATTCCTTAAACGCATTGAACGCCTTCTCTCCCGCGAACACCTCAAACCACGCCACACTCCGCTCCCCGCCGTAAGCATGCTCCACCGCCGCGTCAAACACCCGCCGCGAAGCCTTCCAAATATCGCGCCCTGTCCCATCGCCCTCAATAAACGGAATAATCGGCGTGTCCGGAACCTGCAACTCGCCGCCGCTATACCCGATCCCCTTGCCCCCAACAGGAACCGCCTGGCCGTTGTACGAACTCTTCATGAATACCCACCCTCCCCGGATTTCTAAGCGCCGCCCGTTGAAAAACCGTCCGTCGTAACGCGCTCTGCTGAATTCCTCACTCCAATGCGAACCACAAAACATACCATATCGCATAGCAACTTCGAAATGCTCACGCACACTCCAGGCACGCAAAAAAGCCCAAGAGAAACGTCCGTAGTGCCAAATTGAAACGATTTCGTGGTATATGCTAATCAAACAGGTCTGCGCCGCACCTCAAAACGCGCAGCCAGGAGACACGCTGATGATGCTTGACTGGAATGAATATTACAAAGAGCTCATGTCGAGGATAGGGGAGCTCGCAAAACTCAGCCCCGACACGGTCCGTGGCTATCAAACGCTCAGCAACGCCAACTCCAAGTCCGGCAAGCTCGACGAAAAAACTCGCCAACTCATTTCATTGGCTGTCGCGGTCACCACTCGTTGCGACGGCTGCATTACCGTCCATACGGATGCGGCGCTCAAAGCGGGAGCTTCGAAAGAAGAAATTTCCGAAGCCCTCGGTGTAGCCGTGGCCATGAACGCCGGCGCCGCCCTTGTGTTTTCGACCCGCGTCCTGGACGCCGTCGCCGCACACTCCGCCAAGTCCCAAGGCGCCTGAGCTTCGCCCAAGGGTGTTTCACAAGCCTACCTTTTTCCTTTTGGTTTCGAACCTTTGAGCGTTTTCGTAGCCTTCAGCGTTTTCGCCGCCATGAGAGTTCTCGCAGCCTTCGGCGATTTCGGCTGAATCACATCCCCTGCCCGCGTCCTGCTGGCTACCGTAGCCCCAGCCGAGGCGACGGCGTGCTTCGTCAAATCCACCGTGAAGGCATCAAGCGTCGTCGTCTTCAACGTAGTTTCATTGACGCCCAGCGACTCGCATAGAATCGAGCTCTTATCCACTGTCAGTCTCAGAAAACCGTGCATCGTATTGTTATATACATTCAGTGTGAGCTCATTGCCCTTGCCATCGTTGCCGGGAATGCCCGGTTGCGGATTTACACCGTTCTTTCCCTGGCGGGGATTGCTCAGATTCAAATAGCCGCCGTTTCCCGCCACGACATAAGGAATTTGGCGGCCATCCACTTGCATCGTGCGCGTATATCTCTCGTAAAGGTGCGCGTGGCCGGAAAGAACAATATCGGGCCACATCTTTGCTGAAGTGCAGGCCTGATCGATCTGCGCCAGCATATCCGGGCTCGGAAAGTGAGACTTGCTTATCGTGAACGGCGGATGATGCACTGCCAGCACTAGCGCAAAAGGATCCGCTCCCTTTTGTGCGCGCCGCGCCGCTGCTGCCGCCAACTGGCTCTGCAGAAATTGCAACTGCGCCGTTCCAATCGCCGGGTCACTGATCACTCCAGCAGTCTCGCCCGTATTTGAATAAAGTCCGATGATCGTCAAGAACGGCGCGTTCAACGTGAAATAAACGCCCGGCTGCGTCATCGTCGTGCGCGCAAAGCCTTTCGCCGCCGGGTCGTTCTTCGGTGTCTTCGAGCAGAAATTTTCGAAGAAAGGCGCAAGCGAGAACGGCACCGGCTCGCTCTTGAAGAGCACTCCGTCGTGATTACCAGGAATGGCGAAGATCGGTCCCGCGTAGTCTCGATACGGGTCGTAAAACTGGTCGTAATAATACCGTTCCTGTCCGAAGTAGTAGACCACGTCTCCCAGATGATAGAAAAACGCGGGACGTCCATTTGCATAGGTCTCGGTGCCGATGTCCGCCGACATCGCGTCCGCCACAGCGAACTGATGCGAAGGCTCTTTCACGCCTCCCGTGTCCCCCGCGGAATGAAAGACAATCTTGCCTGCGTTCAGAATTTCCTGACTCGCCTCCGTGCCTATCACATCGCTCAGGGACATGACCGGAGGTGTTTTCCAAGGTGCTGGAATCGCTTCCGCAGCCTGGAGTTCTGTCACGCTCGAATCGGCAGCAACGTCCTGGGGATCGAATTCGTTGTAGTCATCGGGCGAAGGCTGGGGATTTGCAAATGCAAAGCCGGGACTGGCCATTTTTTTTCCTCCAGATATATCTACCGAGGGCACTTATGGTTTCCGATAACCTATCACATCTTAGTTTACAGAACCATGAATCCTTGGCCGCCGCCCAGCCTGCACTAAAACGAAACGCCCCGGCCAAAGCCAGGGCGTTCTGATTTTTCCGATCGATTGATCCGCCTCTTCGCCGTCAACCGGACGAACGACGGCGATTCCGCCACCGTGTTTCTAGAACATGTTCCAGAGGAACTGGTTATACACTTCGTGGTGATACTGCACCTCGGGCGCCTTCACGAACGTCCCCAACAGCCGCGAGCAGCGATCCGCCGAAGCTTGCTTCAAATCCGCATAGCGCCCCTTCACATCCGCTCCCAGCAGTTTCGTGGTCCACTCCGATTTCCGGAAGTCCTCGAGTGCCGTGTAAATATTGTCCGGCAAATACCGCTCCGCCTGCCTCAGATTCTTGATCTTCGCCGTCTCGCCATCGAGGCCCGTCTTGAAGATCGAATGCATCACCATGTACGGATTCGCATCCGGAGCCACCGAGCGCACTTCCACACGCATGCTCTTCTCGTTGCCAATCGGTATGCGGATCATCGACCCGCGATCCACCGGCGACGCTTTGATCTGATTTGGCGCTTCAAAGTGCGGGTCAAGACGCCGGTACGCATTGACGCTGGCATTCAACAGCAAACAGTTGTCGTTTCCGTGCGTCAAAATGCGGTCCACAAACGCCCAGCCCATCTTGCTCAGTTTTTCTTCGCCCTTCGGATCCCAGAAGAGATTCTTGCCTTCTTCGCTGATCGAAACGTTGGTGTGCATTCCGTTTCCGTTCACGCCAACAACCGGCTTTGGCAGGAAGCACGCCGTGAAGCCCATCTTCGTCGCTACCTGACGGCAAATCAATTTGTAGAGTTGAATCTGGTCCGCGGCCTGCACCACTTCGCCGTAGCCATAATTGATCTCGAACTGCGAAGGCGCCACTTCCGGATGGTCTTTCTCGTTCTGGAATCCCATCGAGCGCTGCACTTCCGCCGTCGTATCGATGAACGTTCTCAGCGGATCGCCGGGCAGGGAATGGTAGTATCCGCCCGTGTTGGCATATTCGAATTTCCCGGTAGAGTGATAATTCCGCTCCGCATTTTCTCCTGTAAAGAGAAAGCCCTCAATCTCGTTTGCCGCGTTCAGCGTGTACCCCTGCTTTTTGTGCAGTTCCGCCGCATACCCCTTCAGCACGCCGCGGATGTCGGCCTTATAAGGCGACCCATCCTTATCGATCACCTCGCCGAACACCAGCACCTTGCCAGACCCAAACACGTCGGACGGACCCCAGTAAAAAGCGCCCCAGTCCATCGCCAGCCGCAGGTCGCTCTCTCTCTGTGCCGTAAACCCGCGAATCGAAGAGCCATCAAACGTCAGATTGTCCCAGCTCTTGATCAGAAACTTTTTGTCGTAGTCCAGCATGTGCAAGCGGCCTTCGAGGTCGCTGAACAGCACCGTCACAGCCTTGATCCGCTTCTCGTCCGTCAGGTACTTGATCCGCTCTTCCTGAATTTTGTGCGCCGCGATGCGGTTCTTGCGCTGCTCTTTTGCCTTCAGATTCAGTTCTTCCAGTTCGTCATAGGAAAGAGCAAGGAAATTACGCAGTTCGTTCGACATGAAGCTCCTCGAAATAGGATGAAGTTAGGTATTGCGCAAAAACGTGGGGCCTGCAGGCGCTATCCATCGGCCCGTAGGTTATCGCGGTGGTCTTGCAAGCGTCAAATCGAAAAATCATTTTGCGCCATCGAAAAATTGAATGAAGCGCAGGACCTTTTGTCCTGCTTCCACTCCTAATCCACCCTAGTCGTAATACTCCTGCCCCAGGTGCGTTATCAGTTCCTCGCCCATCATCCAGCGCAGCGTATTCTTCAACTTCATCGACTGGATAAACAGATCGTGCTCGGGGTAGAGCCCCGGTGCCGTCATCGGCGACTTGAAGTAAAAGCTCAGCCACTCCTGAATCCCCTTCATTCCCGCCCGCTGCGCCAGGTCCAAGAACAGCACCAAATCCAGCACGATCGGCGCAGCCAGTATCGAGTCCCGGCAAAGGAAATCCACCTTGATCTGCATCGGATACCCAAGCCATCCGAAAATATCGATGTTGTCCCAGCCTTCTTTGTTGTCGCCGCGCGGCGGGTAGTAATTAATCCTCACCTTGTGGTGCATCTTCCCGTAAAGCATCGGGTAAAGCTGCGGCTGCAGAATGTACTCCAGCACGCTCAGTTTGGACTCTTCCTTCGTCTTGAACGACCCCGGATCTTCCAATACTTCACCGTCGCGGTTCCCCAAAATGTTCGTCGAAAACCATCCGTCCAGCCCCAGCATCCGCGCTTTAAACCCGGGCGCCAGAATCGTCTTCATCAGCGTCTGCCCGGTCTTAAAATCCTTCCCGCAAATGGGCACTTCGTGCTCCACTGCCAACTGCTGAATCGCCGGTATATCCACGGTCAAGTTCGGCGCTCCATTCGCGAACGCTACTCCGCTCGTCACCGAAGCCCACGCGTACAGCATTGAAGGCGCAATCGCCGGGTGATTGGACTTCATCCCCTCTACAAATTTTTCCGGCGTCGAATGCACCTCCTCCGGCCTCACGAACACTTCCGTCGACCCGCACCAGCACATCACCATGCGCGAAACGCGTTTGGCTTTCCGGAAGTTCTCCATGTCCTCCTTGATCTTCAGCGCCAGCTCGTACTTGTTCTTGCCTTTCTTCACGTTCGGCCCATCCAGCTTCTTCACATACTCCGGATCAAACGCCGCCTTCATCGGTTTGATCCCCGACAAAAACGTCTTCACTTTCTCCAGATCCTGCGGATTCAACACTCCCGCATGCGCCGCCGATTCATAGGCGTTGTCGCGAAAAATATCCCACCCGCCAAAAACGATGTCGTCCAATTCGCTCAGCGGCACGAATTTCTTGATCTGCGGCGAGCGGCCCTCCGTCCGCTTTCCCAGCCGGATCGTCCCCAATTGCGTCAGCGAGCCGACCGGCAACGACTTGCCTTTCCGCACCAATTCCACTCCCGCCATAAACGTCGTGCTCACCGCGCCCATCCCCGGCGTCAATATCCCAAGTTTCCCCTTCGCTGGCGCAATCTTCGCAGGCTTTTCCATGCAACTCCTCATTCAAAATGATTTGTAAGCGAACACACCCGGCAGCAGATGCGTATCCTCTGCTTGAACAAACCAGTAATGATGAGCGAACCGCGAAGGATTTGCAAATCGAGGGGCCGCGCATCCAAGCTGAGCCGTCGATCCTTCAGAGGGCGGTCAGGCTGTTTTCTAGAAGGGGCACGCAGAATGCGCGCTCTGAGCCGCCTCGTTAGCCAGGTAAGTGTTACCGAAATTCCAGATTCACGCCATGACCGCTTGTTCGGCAGCCGTGGCCGCCATTTCCCCTATTTCCGTGCCAACCGTGAAGTAGAACGTCGCTCCCAATCCGGCCTCGGATTGCGCCCAGATCCTTCCTGAATGTTTATGGATAATTCGTTGCACGGTCGCAAGCCCGATTCCGGTCCCCGCAAACTCCTTCTCGCGATGGAGCCGTTGAAAAGGCGCGAAGAGCTTATCGGCATACTTCATATCGAATCCGACTCCGTTGTCGCGCACTAGGATGGTTTGTTTTCCATCGATGATTTTGCTGCTGACTTCAATGACTGCGTGCTCTCGTTTCCTCGTGTACTTCACGGCGTTCGACAAAAGATTCACAAGTACTTGCCGCATCAGTCCGCAGTCGCAGTTTATGGTTGGTAGCTCTCCCACGCGCCAGTCGATTTCCCGTTCTCTCGTCTCCTCTTTGAACTCTTTCAAGACTCCCTCCACCAATCCTTTTAACCCCACTTCGTGCATCTTCAGCTCCTGCCGGCTTACTTTCGCCAGCATCAACAGGTCGTCGATCAGCGCGGACATGCGCATTACCCCGTCCTTGATATTGTCCAGGTACTTTTTCCCTCGTTCGTCCAACTGCCTCGCATGGTTGTCCGCCAGAAGGCAGGCGAAGCCATGAATCTGAGTCAGCGGACCCCTCAAGTCGTGCGATACGGAGTAAGAGAATGCCTCGAGCTCCTTGTTGGCCACTTCGAGCTCCGCCGTGCGCTCGCTGATTCGTGATTCAAGCTCTTCATTCAGCTTTCGATATCTGTGTTCCAGGCGCTCGCGCTCGATCGCATGCAATATCGCCCGCGTCAGGTTATTTCCGTTCAAGTCCGCTTTGGGGAGGAAGTCTTGCGCGCCTGCTTGAACCAGCTTCCGGGCCAGCGTCGGATCGTCTTGCCCCGTCAGAACGATGATCGCCACTCCCGGCGACTGCGGCTTGGCCTTCGTGAACGTGTCAAATCCAAAGCTGTCCGGGAGCGCTAAATCCAGAAGCATCACGTCGACGCCCCCAGCGCTCAACCGCTTAAGCCCCACTTCCAGCGTTTCGGTAATCTCCAAATCGAAAAGACACTGCGTCGCCATGGCGAGCGATTCTCGGATCAGCCGCGCGTCACCTGGGTTGTCTTCGATGAGTAGCACCCTGATTCGTTGCGAGCTCATGGATTGCGATTTCCGGCCACCTAATCGCGCGGAATCATCGGCAGAAGAAATTCCTGTAATTTCTCGCTCTCCTCTACGGGGAGCCGGTCCAGCTGAATTCCCATCTGGTTCCCGTCCAGAATCCTCACCACGGAACCTGCGCCCAATACCGGCTTCATCTTTTGCGATAGATCCATGCTCACTTGCACGGGCGATCCTGTTGGAATTGTGCGCGGGGCCTTGACCAGCATTCCGTCCATGCTTACGTCCACTGTTTCGCACATTAGTTCTTCGAATCCAAACCGCAGCCGAACCTTGGATTGCATTGGAATCCTCCGCGTCTGCCGTCTTTCATGGTCCATGCGCCCCTGCGTGGCCCGAATCAGCTTCAACAGCCGCTCTCTGTCTATCGGCTTGTAAAGGAAGAAGCTCGCCCCTGCCTCGAATCCTTGCGTCATCGCGCTTGGCCGCAAATCGTCGCTTAACAGAATGATCGGCGTTGTCCGGTTGGACCCCGCTCGCCGCATCTCTCGAGACAATTCGATTCCATCCGGCGACCCCATGTGCAGGTCGAAGAACACCATGTCGAACTTGCCCTCTTCCAGGAAAGTCGCGGCTTGCCCACTCCTTGTCAGCGTCAGTGCATCCACTCCCGCGGCATACAACACCTTCTGTATCAACTCGCAGGTATCCGCTTCGTCGTCCACTACCAGAGCTCGTCTTTGCATTTCGCCTTCTATCTCTTGCTAGGCTGTCACCATCTGGCTGCTAAGCTGCCCGCGAACGTCACTTTCGCTGCCGTTCGGCAAGGGAACGTCAGCTCGTTGCTGGTATCAGCCCGCGCGAAACTTCATAACAATCGAACTGCACCCCTACCCCCATTTTCCCGTGTGTCGAGTCCACCCGCTCGACGCGCACCACATGGCCTGTGCATCTCCATTCCGCCGATGGCTCAGCGGTTATTTCCTCTGGCATGTGCAGCAGAATTTCCACTGTCTCTCCCTCGCGAATCGCCGTATTCGTTGCGTAGAAAACGCCATTTTGGGAAAGATTGACCGATTCGGCATCCTCTTCCGGTGCTCTCGATTTCCAGATTCGCACGCGCAAGGGAGTTTTGAAACTTAGGCGACGGGACAAACGCCTGTCGGATTGGGCTATCTTCATAATTGTCTCCGCACAAAGGAGGGGGATGGCACAATTGGGAACGACAAGGGGAACTCATATATAACAGCCGGCGTCACGGTTTACTGTCCAATTTTGAACAGTCCTATGCCTTCACCTGAAACAGTTCCTCTATTTCCGCCTATGCCGTAACCAAATCGTGTCATTCGTTCTACGGCTCCCTCCCGATACGCTATGTCCTGTCATCGTGCAGTTCGAATTTCCGAAATCCAGTTTGCACAACGTCGCACGTTCGAGCTGTGATTACCCAAGTCGCGGCAAGCCGCCGCACCGGGGAAATCCCCAATAAAGACAACAATCCATTCTCTGAATATTCCAACCTGCGTGTTTCTCTCGATGCGCTAGGACGGGGGACGGCCAGTTAGGACTACATAGAGAGCATGGCTGTGACCATCTGCCACGCGTATTTGAAGGTCTATCTTCGTGTCGTTCGGCGTATCTAAAAACTGGACCACCGGCTTCCAGCTGGATCGCGCGATGCAATAAGGACTACAGCCGTACAGGCAAAAACCTGCTCGCGCGCTTTAGAACCAGTCGCTGCGGTACGCGACCCACCAGCTTGCATACGCAATCGGAATCGTGGCAAACATCGCCCACCAAAACGGCAGCGCCAAATCCGCCACCAAACCCAATCCGCCAAACGTTAGCCAGAATATCTTCTTCTGCACAATTTCATTTTAACTGCAATTTTTGGTCAAAAGGCGCTCTAGGCCGATCTGATTCCAAATCTGCAATTCTCCATCCTCTGCAAGCTGCCCGTCCTTGGCACTCGCGCCGCAGCCCCGCCGCCTTACCCCCTCTTCTGCTCCAACTCCGCCCACCGCGCGTAAAGTTGCTCCACCGCCTTCCGGGCCTCGTCCAGGAGCAGGGAAGCGCTATGTAGCCGCGGTCCGTCGCTCATAATCGCCGGATCCTGCAGCGCCGACTGTCTCTCGTGAAGCACTTGCTCCGCCTCAGCGATGCGCTGCTCCATGCTCTCAAGCTCGCGGTCTTCCTTGTAGGACAGCTTCTTCTTTGTGGCGGGCGGCACAGGAGCAGCCACAGCCGGATGCGAGCGCAACGCAGGTTCGGGGGGCTCGTTCTTTCCGCGCTCCTCCCGCTGGGCTTCCTGCCACTCATCCCATTGCGAATAATCCGCAAATCGCTCGATTCCGCCGAATCCATCGAAGCCCAACACAATGGTCGAAACCCGGTCCAACATGTAACGGTCGTGCGTCACCAAAACCAGCGCCCCGCGAAATTCCAACAGGCTCTCTTCCAGAATTTCTAAAGTAGGGATGTCCAGATCATTCGTCGGTTCGTCGAGCAGCAAAACATCCGCCGGCTGCAGCATCAGTTGCGCGATCAGTACGCGTGCGCGCTCGCCTCCAGACAATTTTCCGACGCGCCGGTTCAAATCTTCGCCCGTGAAAAGAAACCGCGCCGCCCACGAAGCCACATGAATCACATTTCCCTGATAAATCACCGCATCGCTGTCCGGCGCCAGCGCACGCCGCAACAGCAGCTCCGGATCAAGCACGCGGTTCTGATCGAAATACACCATGCGCAACGGCTCTGCTTTGCGAATCGTTCCCGCGCGCGGTTGCAAGTCGCCCCGCAGCAAGCGCAGCAGCGTGGTCTTTCCGCTCCCGTTCGGACCTACGAGCCCCACGCGCATCCCGGAAGTCACCGCAAAGTTCAAATTCTCAAACAACACGCGATCGCCGATCCCGCCTGTTACTTCGCGCAACTCAATCAGCTGCTTGGTCTGCCGGTTGGTCGCCGAAAAATCGATCTGCGCCGTGCTGGTGCCGGTCCTCGCCTTCATCTCCGCCAGATCGCCGATCATCTTATGCGCCTTATCTATGCGGTCTTTGGCCTTGGTCGTTCGCGCTTTTGGACCGCGGCGCAGCCATTCGATCTCGATATGCACGCGATTTTCGAGCGCCTCCTGCCGGTTCCTTTGCGCGTGCAAATACTCTTCCTTGGATTCCAGAAACTTGCTGTAATTTCCGCTGACGCGCAGCGCTCCGTCTTCATACGCGCGGTCGATCTCCACCATCTCGTTGGTGACGTTTTCCAGAAAATACCGGTCGTGGCTGACCACCACGCTCGCGAAGTTGGCTCTCTGCAAAAGTTTTTCTAGCCATTCGATTCCCGCAAGATCCAGATGATTGGTCGGCTCGTCCAGCAGCAGAATATCCGGCTTCTGCACCAGCGCCTCGGCAATCGCCAGCCGCTTTTTCCATCCACCGGAAAGCGTCGCCGCCAGAACCTCCAAATCCTCAAAGCCAGCGCGGCCCAGAGTCTCCGCCGAGCGCGCTGCTCTCTCCGCCTGCGGCATCGAGACCCGCTCCAGCGCGCCGTCGATCACCGCCTGAACGGTTATACCCGGCTCGAATTCCGAAATCTGCCTGACGTAGCTCAGCCTCGTCCCTTTGCGCACGGCGACGTCCCCGCTGTCCGGCTTCGTTTTGCCGCACAGCATCTCCAGCAGCGTCGATTTTCCCGATCCATTCGGGCCAATCACGCCGATGCGGTCCCCTTCGGACACCGTGAACGAGATATCCTTGAAGAGCGGAGCGGCCCCGTATCGTTTCGATAGTCCCTGGGCGCTTATAATCGGTGGCAATTCTCTCGGTCTTCTCCCACAGTTAGTTTAACCTGAGGAACGAACGCAAAGACAGTTGGCGACTCTGAGGCTCGTTGAACGCTTGCCGGACACCACGCACATTTTTGACGCGATCGTTCTCGGCGCCGGCGCTGCCGGGCTCTTCTGCGCCGCGGAAGCGGGCAAACGCGGCCGCCGCGTCGCCGTCCTCGAACGCGCCGACCGCATCGGCAAAAAAATACTCATCTCCGGCGGCGGCCGCTGCAATTTTACGAACATCCATATCCGCCCAGAGAATTTTCTCAGCGCCAACGAACACTTTGCAAAATCCGCACTGGCCCGCTACACACCCGCGGACTTCATCGCCCTCGTCCAAAAGCACCGCATCCCGTTTCACGAAAAAACGCTCGGCCAGCTTTTCTGCGACCGCTCCGCGCAAGACATCACCAACATGCTCGAAACCGAGTGCCGCGATGCGGGGGTCCGTGTCTTTCTCAACGCCAAAATTCAAGAAGTCCAACACACCACCGAGTTCGTTGTCCGCACGGACAACGCTGAATTTCGCGCTCCAGTGGTGGTCGTCGCCAGCGGCGGCCTTTCCATCGCCAAAATTGGGGCAACGTCCCTGGGCTACGATTTAGCCCGTCAATTCGGCCTGAAAATCATCAAGACGCGCCCCGCGCTCGTCCCCCTCGTCCTCGCGAAAAAAGAGCAAAGCCAATACTGTGACCTCGCCGGCGTCTCCGCGCCCGTGGTGGCCTCCGTCGATCAGCGATCTTTCCGAGAACAAATGCTCATCACCCATCGCGGCCTGAGCGGCCCCGCCATCCTGCAAATCTCGTCCTACTGGGAACGTGGCAAGCCGTTGCGCATCGATCTCGCTCCCGATCGCGAGATTGTCTCCGCAATTCGCAAGGCCAAGACCCGCAACCTAGCCTCTGCCCGCGCCGCCTTCCTCGGCGTGCTCCCAAAACGATTTGCCGATCGCTGGCTCGAACTCCACGCGCCGCCCACGTGGACCAACGAAGCCTTGGAATGGCTCGAACGCGATCTCCATGAATGGATTCTCGTACCCATCGATACCGAGGGCTACGAAAAAGCCGAAGTCACCGCCGGCGGTGTCGACACCGCCGAACTCTCCAGCAAAACCATGGAAAGCCGCAAAGTCCGCGGCCTATTTTTTATCGGCGAGGTTGTCGATGTCACCGGTCATTTAGGTGGATTCAATTTCCAATGGGCATGGGCTTCGGCCGTCGCTGCCGGCCGCGCTTTGTGATCTCACTTTCGCTGACACGCCGTCCGCTATCCTTGCGCCAGTGGGTTACGCTTTCGGGTATCGTCGAAGCTCTCTCACCAAATAGATCACCACGACAATATTGATCGCCAGCGCGACGCCTTTCGCAATCGTCGCATGATGAATGATTTCGTAAACTTCCAGCGGCAGGAACGACGAGGTAGTGATAATCGTAAAATATTCCGCCCAGCGCTGGTGCAGCGCCAGTCCAGTGCCCTCGGTCAGGAAAACCGCGGCGTAAATAAACGTGCCCACGCTCAATTCCTTGAGCTTCCGGTCGTCGACCAGGGGCAATTTCGCGAGCAGCCAATGAATATAGCGATTGTGGGGATCCACGCGAAATGCGTTAACCCAATGATCGACCATGCTGGCCAGGTCTCTGTGCAACAATCGCAGCGCCCCGATAGCTACAGCAAGCAGAAGGAATCCCTTCAGGAGCTTGAAGGCGGCGATCAACATCAGTCCGCGCGAATGCGATTTGCTCTTCGTCATTTTAGGGGTGGAATTTCATTGGATGAACGTTGCTTCGGTCTCTGCGATTCCCGCCATCGGCAAACGCTACTTATGCGCCGGCAACAAATCCCAGATCGCCGGATCTTCCGTTCCCAGCACCCAGGAACAAAATCCCTGGAGACCGCGCTCCTTCACCAGCGTGTAGCGCTCGCGAAACGTGTGCGCATCCGTGAAAAATATCCACTCGCGCATGTCGGCCCGGTAAAAATAAAACCACGCCGTGCGATCCGTCGCATCCCATTCGATGTGCCCGCCATACGCTTTCGCCAGGTCCAGCGCATCATCGGTGCCAATGTATTCCGCCGTGGGATTCGGCTTGTCGCCAGACTTATCGTCCGATTTCACGGGCGTGCCCGCAAACCAGTGATAGCCATACAGCGGAATCCCCAGCGATAACTTTTGCGCTGGCACGAACTTCAGCGCGTATTCCATATTGCTGGTGGTCCACGCCCATCCCGCCACCGGCCCTGGCGCCGTCCACCGCGTGTTCTGGTCGTAGGTCATCAAGCAAATCAGATCGACCGATTGCCCCAGCGCTTTCAAGTCATAAGCGCCGCGCCAGTTTTCATAAATCCACGCCGCGAATCCGCCTTCTCCTGCTGGCGCGCCCGGCGCGTTCGGCACGGTCGCGATCGTAAGCTGCAATCCTTCCCGATGAAATGCGGCCGCCGCCTCGCGCACCATGTCCGAAAGCGCGTCGCGGTCCGTCCAGTGGACATTTTCAAAATCAAACTGAAATCCCGCGTATCCATTGTCTTTGCAGGCGCGAATCAGAGAGGCGTACATGCTCTCTTTGGCCGCGGCGTTCTTCAGCAACTTGTGAAACTCTTCCTGCACAAAATCGCCGTTGGCAACGATGGGCATCACCGGAACGTGATGCTGCTTCGCCGTCTCCATCACGAGCGGATTCGCCCCGCCCGAAACCAGCCCATCGGCATCCACTCCGTACCACGCCGGAACCAGTAAGTCGATCTTGTCCGCGTGCGCTTGAAACGAGCGCACCGACTTTGGTTCCCGCGTCATATAAAACAGCGCCTTAGGCTGCTGCGCACGCCCCGCCGTCGCGCACAAAAACAGTGCGCCAGCAAAAACCGCCAACTTAAATGTGAGTTTCATGATGCGCGCAGTTTATCCGCGCAGGCAGTTCCAGCGCAACGCCATTGGTCCAGTGTGTTCGCATCCAGCAATCAATTGCCGCCCATGTTTGTTCGTGGAGAATCGGAAAACGCGTCCCTGATTTGCTGCTGGCTGCCCAACTCCGCTTCGACTTGGCCCAGAATGTCCTGCACCAGCAACCCAATGCCGGGAGCGCATTCCGCTTCCGGCGGTATCACCGCTCCGCCGGCATAGATCGAAATCAAATAGATGTAACTCGAAAGGATGTGCCAGCAAACGGGATTGGGCTGCAGCCGCACTCGCGGCGGAATCAATGTAAGAGAGTCCAGTACAAGTTGGGAAGTTACGTGTTTGTAAGGAGGGGCGGCGGGCAACTTTGGCACCAAGTCCACGTTATCGACGAACCTGTACGTCGTTGAAATCAGTTCAGTGTACTTCGTCACGAAATCCGGATTGCCTGTGCGAGGGCTCGCATAGGTATAGGCTGTCGGACTGTTGAAGGGAGCCGCCGCGTTTGCGGCTACGTCCACCGCGAACAGAGTAGCCAGCGCTCCTCCCAGACTATGCCCGCAGATCGTGAGGGAAGTCACCTCTTGCTTCCAGAGGATTCCCGGCAGCGCGCTGACGACATCCAGAGCCCCGGGCTGGTTCCCAACTCTCATCGACTCGTACATCGCCGTGAATCCATCTTCGGTGCGGCCGGCGTCGGGAACACGGCGAAACGGCGTATCCCCAAACTGCGCGTCCTGCACCCATTCTTTGATTCCTTCGGTGCCACGGAAGACCACGAAGGCATCGCCGCTGCCTTGCGCCTGCAGAATCAAACCAATCGTCACCCGGCTATTGCCACGCGCGGGGTTTCGATCGGTGGCAAGATCGTTTCCATAAATAGTTGCTAGCACATCAAATCCAGGCGTGGGGAACGGCTTGCCTGCAAACTGGTTATACGCTGCGTTCACCAGTTGCGCGAACTGAATCGCTTTATTCCAGTCCATGATGTTATTCCTTCCTCGCGAGGCCAGGCGCAATAGAAATGTCGTGCCGAAAAGGCGCGCGCCGCTTCTGTGGTCTGTAGTTGATCCAGAGGGAACCTCGGGGGTACGTAACTGCGCGGGTAATCTTAAACAGCAACTTCGCCCAAGTCAATAAGCAAGGAGCGCGCGGAATTCCGTCCCTATCGCCACTTCTTTAACTGGGGCCACACTTTTTCCAGCGTTCCGAACTTTGCTCCCCGGCAAATATAGACAGAAATCTCCTGTTCCAATGCATACGGATTGGCGGCGGAATCCCCCACATATTCGACATGCTCGAACAACTCTTCCAGGCGCTCGCGCGAGTCGCCCAACACAATCAAGCAATTGCCGGAATAACCTCGCGGACCCCAAAGCCAGTACGACTGGTGCCCGCTCAAAGCCGGAGGCAATCCATGGCGCGGGCCAAAAAAGTCAATCGCACCCGCCTGGCCATAGTCTTGCCCAAAGATCCCGCAACTGGGCCGCTCGTCCGCCGGGATGCGATTCCAGGCAACCACAGCCTCGTCGACGATCTCGCGCCAGCCAAACTGATCCGCGTACCATTGCGGCAAAGGCGCCCGTTCGTGGCCGTGCTCCATCACCGGCGGCTTCATGGGCAAATATTTCAGGTAGGCAAGGAGCTTGTCCGGCGAAAGAATGGGCACTACCAGCGGTGCCAGCTGCGCGCCGCTGGCGAGCAAAAGAATCACAATCACAGGTTTCAGCCAAAGAAGCCGATTCGGACCAATGCGGACACTCTCAGCTCCTGAGCCAGCAATTTTTCTGCGCTCGATCGCCGCTTCGATCGCCACCGCCCCGGCGGCCAGCAACATCGGATAAATCGGAGACAGATAATAATTCTTACCGTGCAAAAGAAAGAAAACGGTAAAGCAGACCAGGTAGGCCCATGCGAGCACGCGGTAGGGCTTCAGAGCCGGCGAAAAGAAGAACGCAAACAATCCCCTGATCCAGATCGGAGCGGTAATAGGATCAATGAGCAAAATCTGCTGAAGGAAAAACTGCGGGAATGGCAGCACCACATCGCGCCCATCCGCGCGAATGTTGTGCATCAACTGAACGAATGGCCAATGATTGTGAATGTTCCAGAGCAGGTTAGGCAGGAAAATCAAAAAGGCGGCAAACCCACCAATCCAAATCCACGGATTCAAAAACACGCGGCGCTGAGCCGTCAGCAAGAGTCCGACAACTATTCCAAAACCGAATAATGCGATCGAATATTTTTCCTGCAAACCGATTCCCGCCACGACGCCGAACCAGAGCCAATAGCGAGGATCGTTGCGCTTGATGGCGACCACGGCGAAGTACGCACAACCCATCCACAAATTAGGTTCCAGGCAATTGGTGCCGAGCAAGCTGCCGTTCGACAGATACTGCGGCGCGATCAGAACGGCGATCGCGCTCAGCACCAAAGCAAACCGCCGCCCGCCGAATACACGCGCCAGCAGGGCCGTCTGCACCAGCAGCAGGGAAGAAGCCGCTGCTGGAATAAACCGAATGCTGCGCAGCGAGTCACCCAAAACGGCGCGGCAAATGTGGATCAAGAAGGGAATCAGCGGCGGCTGGTCGACATAGCCCCAGGCCAGGTGATTCCCGCAAGCCATGTAATCGAACTCGTCGCGAAAGTAGTCGTAGCGATTGCTGAAATAGACGTGAAAGATGAATTTTGCGAAGGTAATGGCGATGACAATCAGCATGTCACTTGCTAGGTACGATGGGTCTTTGGAGCCCGTCTCATTCGTTCGAAGCGAGGTCTCCGTCATTCGCGTCCCACCGGAGCCAATGCAGTCATGGTGTCCATCTTGTTTGTCTCCACTTCTAAGGCAATGTGAAGGCCATGAGGGAATCACCAAGCGTAGTGCCCAACTTCCCGTGCCCACCTGCCGCAATCACAACGTATTGCTTTCCGTTCCGCTGGTAGGTCATCGGAGTGGCCTGGCCGCCCGCGGGCAGCCCTCCCTTCCAGAGTTCCTTCCCTGTCTCCACGTCGAAGGCACGAATGGAGTCATCCATTGCCGCGCCAATGAAGATGAGTCCTCCAGCCGTGAGGATGGGGCCTCCCAGATTCGGCGTGCCCGCAATGGGAAGAGTCTTCCCGCCTAGCTTGACCGCCGCCCCCAGCGGTACGCGCCAACGGATCGTCCCGTCTGCAAGATCGACGGCAACGAGCTCGCCCCACGGCGGCGCGAAGCAAGGCAATCCCTCGGGAGACCGAAAAGTCTGCCGGCTCATTCCATATGGCGTGCCATGTTGCGGAGAGACGTCTCCGCGGAATTGTCCCGCCTCCGCCGCCTGCTCTTGCGGAAGGTACAGGTCGCGCGGGATCAAGTGAACTTCCATGGCGAGATTATTGACATTCGTCACGAAAAGCTGGCGCTGCGGGTCGAACGCTCCGCCGCTCCAATTCATGCCGCCAAGATTCCCGGGAAAGGCCACGATACCCGCGACGGAAGGCGGAGTGAAGATTTCGCCAGATCGCAAATGCGCGAAGCGCTCGCGGCAATCGGTTCGCTCGGCGTCGGTGACGCCCCAGACGTCATCGGCGGAGATTTGTTGACGCACAAGAGGTGGTGGAACGATGGGGAATGGCTGGGTTGGAGAGGTTTTCTCCTCGTCGGCCTCGCTCTGCGGAACCACCCTCTCCTCTACCTTGAACACCGGAACACCAGTATCCCGATGAAGAACAAACAGATTGCCGGTCTTATTGCCTTGGATGACCACCGGCACATCGGTTCCGTTTCTGTGCAGCGTTGCCAGCAGCGGCTGCGAGGCGGTGTCGTAATCCCACAGATCGTGATGAACGAGCTGGAATCCCCAAACGAAGCCGCCATCTTTTGCGCGTAGCGCCACCACGGAATTCGCCCACTTGTCGTCGCCCGGGCGCTTCGCGCCGTGGTAGTCCGGGCTGGGAGCGCCCGTCGGCACAAAGACGAGGTCACGTGCTTGATCGACCGAGATCACCGACCACGCGTTGCCCGCGCCGGTGGGAGCCAGGCTGGCTGGTATCGGATCCCATTTCCAACGGAGTTTTCCTGAGCGCGCGTCGAAGGCACGCACCACGCCGCTGGGACTATCAACGCGATCGTTGTCTGCAATGGAGGATCCGACGACGACCAGATCATCGATAATGGCAGGGGGCGACGTTTCCTCGTACTCGCCTTGGCGAATGATGTGGCCGATTCCCCCGGTCAAATCAATTTCACCTTTTTCGCCGAAATCGCCGCAGGGTTTGCCGGAAACGGCATCCAGGCTGATCAAGCGAGCGTCGATGGTGGCGAGGAAAATTCTTCGGCGGCATCCGGCGCCCGGTTTCCGGCTGTTGTCCAGCCATGTGGATACGCCGCGATTCATCAGCCCTTCGGAATATTTTCCATTGAGATTAATCTTGGGATCGAAGGCCCAGCGCTCTTTTCCGTTCGTGGGATCAAGAGCGACGACGCGATTGAAGGGCGTCGTGACGTACAGGGTGCCATCGACAAGAATCGGCGTGGATTCAAATTCGCTTTTGCGGGGGTATTTCGTCCCGTCCGAAACGTCGCCGGTATGATAGACCCACGCGACTTTCAGCCCGTCCACGTTGCCGCGGTTGATCTGCGTGAGCTTCGAGTAGCGCATTCCGCCGGAGTCGTGGCCGTAGTACGGCCAGTCCGTATCAGCGGCGTTTTGCGCGCAGGCCATCGTGCAGACCATTGTGCAGGCAAGCAAGAAGCTCGCTGCAAGGAACAAGAGTTTGCGGCCGGCCCATCGGGTTCTATTTCTCATCGGTTGTAGGTCCTGGGTCGGCTTGTCCGCTCGCCAGCGCTTCATTCAGTTCGGCATTCGCATAACCGCTGACTTCGCACGCGAGTGATATCTCGACAAATTCCGGATTTTCCCATTGCATAATGATCCTCCTCTGCGTCGATTTTATTGCTGCGAAAGTCCCATTTTTTCGCTTGCCTCGTATTCTTAAGGCAAGGTGAAGGCGATGACATAATCGCCCTGCTTCGTTCCCAGTTTCCCGTGTCCGCCCGCGGCGATCACTACATACTGCTTGCCGCCGATACTATAAGTCATAGGCGTTGCTTGGCCACCCGCGGGAAGCTGATAATTCCAAATTTCCTTGCCTGTCTCGGAATCAAACGCGCGCAGAAAACTATCCATCGCCGCCGCCGTAAAGACTATTCCCCCCGCCGTCACCATCGGCCCGCCAAGTGTGATTGTTCCGGTGTTCATCCCCGGAATAAAACTTCCGAGGGGCACATCCCAAACCTTTTTGCCTTCGAATAAATCAACCGCGGCGACCGTTCCCCAGGGCGGCGTATTGCACGGGAGTCCGCTTGGCGCGAGGAGCGGCGTGCGAAACATGGCATACGGCGCACCCGTTTGCCGTGCGAATTCGCCATGCAACCGATCTGAGTCGGTAGCGTTTTTTCGCGCCGCTTCGAGTTCTGCCCGCGGAATCAGCTTCACAAATATCGGCAGACGGTTCGTGTCCACGAAAAGCAGATGCCGCTGCGGATCGTAGGCCGCGCTGCCCCAATTCACACCGCCCACATTGCTCGGATACACGAGCGTTCCCTGGAGACTCGGCGGCGTGAAAATGTCTCCATGCTGCGCTGATTTAATCTGATCCGCGCACCACGCGCGCTCTTTTTCATCTTTGCCCCACGCATCTTCCACCGACAACTTTTCCGGCACCAGCGAAATGGTCGAAGCGGGCTGAGTCGGCCAGGATTCTTCGCCGGGAATGTCGCTTTTCAGAGCCGGGCGCTCTTCCACCGGCAAGAGCGGCGTGCCATTCAGCCGGTTTAATACGAAAACGCGGCCCATCTTTGTCGTGATGGCGATGGCTGGAGTTCCGTCTTTCCAGGCAAACAACGTCGGCTGCGACGCCACGTCGTAATCCCAAAGGTCGTGATGCACCACCTGAAATCCCCAGACGAATTCGCCCGTCGAGGCCTTCAATGCCACCACGGAATTCGCCCACTTGTTGTCGCCCTTGCGAAAACCGCCGTAATAGTCGGGGCTGGCGCTGCCCGTGGGAATGAAGACAAGATCGCGCTGTGGATCGACAGAAACCGTAGACCACGCATTGCCGGCGCCCGTTCGCGGCGTATTTTGATAAGCCCACGGCGCAATCGGATCCCATGTCCAACGCAATTTTCCGCTGCGAACATCGAACGCGCGCACGATGCCGCGCTCCAGCGTAACCGCGCGATTGTCGCCTTCCGACGAGCCGGTGATGACGAGGTCCTTATAGATCGCTGGCGCGGACGTCACTTGGTAATCGCCGGGATCGCGCAACTTCACTTCGTTCGTCAGGTCAATCTCGCCATTCGTTCCGAAATCAGCGCACGGCTTGCCGGTCTCGCCGTCCAACGCAATGAGCCGCGCGTCCAGCGTCCCGATGAAGATCCGCAGCGCGCAAATCTTCCCGGCTTTTGCGGCCGCATCTCGCCAAGCCGAAACGCCGCGTGACGTCACTTCCGAAAAGCCGTAAGGATGTTCGAGCTTTGGATCGAATTCCCAGAGCTTGCTCCCGGTCGCTGCGTTCAAAGCGATGACGTGATCGTACGGCGTGCTCAAGAAGAGCTTTCCGTCGATCAATATCGGCGTGGCTTCAAACGCCGCCTTCTTGTCGAGATCCTCGTCGTGGGGCAGCGCCCCTGTGCGGTAGGTCCAGGCCACTTGCAGTTGCGCCACGTTCCCGCGGTCAATTTGTTTTGCAGTGGAATAGCGTGTGCCACCGGGATCATTGCCGTAGTTTGGCCAACCGGCGTCGGGATCCGATTGCGCCAGGAGCAGCTCTGGCGCGATAAACGACAGGAAGAGAAGGAAAGTCCAGGCAGGGAAGCTAAGAGGTCCTTTGTTTTCCATAGTGGAGCAAGTATCGCGAAAAAGTGTCCAACTAGAAAAAGGCTTGGGACGAACGGGCCCAACGCAGGGACAAGCGGGCCGTTCGTAATCCGCACGCAGTGACGCAACGCACACTCAGGTTAATTTCAGGAGTTCGGGGCGCTGTTTCACATAGCGGCGGCTCCATCGCAACTCCGTCGCGTCTTTCAGAATGACTTTGTACTCCCCGTGGAACCAGGGTTGCAGCTCGCGAATCGCATCCAGCCGCACCAAGCTGCCGCGGTTGAGGCGCGCAAAGATCTTCGGGTCGAGGGTGCCCGAAAGCGACTCCAGCGTGCCTCGCAAGGTGTGAGTCTTCGCGCCACAGTGCAAAATCAAATAATTGCGATCGGCTTCGATCCAGGAGATTTCGCGTATCGGCACAAAATGCGCCCGCTCATTTTCGTGTACCAGCAAGCGATCTGGAAACGAACGCTCGCGCTGCAATTGATGCAGCAATTCCTGCAGCCGCCCGGCGAAACCATCGCCCGATGCCGCGTTTTGCTCGCGTGCGCGGCGCAATACCGTCCGGAAGCGCTCTTCGCCGAACGGCTTCAGCAAATAATCGAACGCATGTACCTCGAACGCGCGCAATGCGTATTGGTCATGCGCCGTCACAAAAACAACGCGTGGCATTTCTTTTGGAGGAATCGCCTGGACCACGCCAAAGCCATCCATCCCCGGCATCTGCACGTCCAGGAAAACCAGGTCTGGACGATGTTTCCCAATCGCGGCAATCGCGGATTCTGCTCCGCCTGCCTCGGCAACCACCTGCACATCCGGCTCCGGCCGCAGCAGCCGCAGAATTTTGCGCCGCGCGGGCGCTTCGTCGTCCACAACGAGCACTTGGAGCGTGTTAGAAGCAGCCATTTATCCTACTCAGCAGAGAACCAAGTACCCGAGCGACCCGAATTACACGATTTCGCGTCCAATAGAATCAACAACTTAGCTGGAACATGCTATTCCCCGGCGAGTTTGTATTTAACTTGCCGGTTAAATACGGCCTTCGCCCAGGTGATACGGAACGCGCAGAGTGACCTCCGCGCCGCCTGTGGGACCATTCGCAATCGCAAACTCCTGCTCGGCGCCATAAAGCTGCTCCAGCCGTCCGCGGATATTCGCCAGGCCGACGCCACGGTTCATCACGGTAGCGGCGCTCATGGCTCCCAGGCCCGCGCCCGTATCGGCAACCCTCAGAATCAGAGAACCGTTCTCGCGCCGCGCTCCGATGGAGATATCAATCCCTGCTCCGCCATCCTTCAAACCATGCCGCAAGGAATTCTCGACCAGTGGTTGCAGAATCAGCTGAGGAACGAGCGAATTTTCCAGCGCCGCTTCCACCGAATACGTCACGCGCAAGTTCGATTCAAACCGCTTCTGCATGATTTGCAGGTAGAGCCGCGTGATTTCGAGCTCCTGGGCCAGGGGAATTTCGTGAGAGTTCGCCGTCCGCAGCGTCAGCCGCAGCAGTTCGCTCAACTGCGTCAACATGGCGTCCGCCGCCGGCACATCCTCGTACATCACGGAAGAGATTGTGTTCAGCGTGTTAAACAAAAAATGCGGCTGCAACTGAAGGCGCAAATTTTCCAACTGTGCCTGCGCCAATTTCGCATGTAATTCTGCTGCGGCAAGCTGTTGCGCCTGCGCAATCCGCAACCGTTCCACGAAGTAATACACCAGAACGATCACCGTATAGCCCAACAAGTCGTTCGACAGCTCCATCGGATACCGGAAGCGCATGATGCCGTAGTCGTAGCTCCCGAGCCCTACCAGCGGAGCCAGTACCCATCGGCTGATCGCCATCAGACTCGTGTGCAAGAAAGAAAATGCGATCGCTGACAAAATATGCAGCCCGACAAGCCGCAGCCACCCTTTGGATTTGAACAGGTACGCTCCCGCCATCCGAAAGACGAGAGGTAAAATGACGAAAACGGAGTAGACCCCGGTAAACTCTTCAAGGAATCGCACTCCAAAGGTTCCAGCGCGTTCCCGCGAAAGATCGTCGAGGTAGCGGTAGCTTAAAATCAGAACGAAGATGCCGGTATAGACGAGGAAGAGAATGGCCCATCCCTGCGCGCGCGTGAGTCCCAGCACGCCGGTCTTCGGCGGGGCCGGAGGTATCCGCGGAGCTTGCTTTGCAGTGGATGGACTGGCCATGGGTACGCCCTCAAGGGCTTGATTATGCTCCAGAACAGGGAGTCGTCAAAAGCTTCTTGTGTCGAGGATATGGAGACTGAAGCGGAATCACGATCCGCGGCGCCGGGTCATTCCCGAGCCGGAAATCGAGCTGGCAATGCTCATCGAAACCAGAGCCACCAATCCAAATGCGAGAAGTACGACAACCACGGGACCTGCCTCTCCGATACATCTACCGTAATGGCAGGTGGTCTTCCAAACTCAACCTTTGTGTTTTCAGATAGATAGACGATGTCCTAAGGAAATACATGTCGCTAAGGGAGGACAGGTGTACATCAAAGCGCACATTCTGGGGGGTCCTAAAACCGCTCAGCGATGCCTCGAAAAACGCCTCGGGCGCCTTGCTGGGCGCTGAACTACAATTCGTTGCCGGTGGCGGAAATCCGTGCCAGCTTCGAGCTTTACCTAGGCCTTGCTCAGCCGGATTGAACCGTCGCCAGTGTGCACCGTCAAGGACTGTCCGCCACCGTTCATCTTGCCGTGCAGCTGCGAGTTGCTGAAGGTTCCCTCGACCGTTACCGGCAGGCCAACGCTGATATGTCCGTCGCCCGTGCTGGCATCAATATTCGCCTGAAAGTCACCCGGGAGCGCAAGGTCCACGCTGCCGTCACCGGTGCGAATATTCCAGCTAGTGGCCATCTTCGAGCCTGGCAAGACGTGGGTGTCCACGCTGCCGTCGCCAGTGTGGATTAGCAGACTATCGAATCTTCCCGCCACCCGGACGTGGCCGTCGCCGCTGTCGGCGTCCAGCTTTCCGTCCAAATCGCGCGCCTCAATCGACCCATCGCCGGTATGCAGCCGGATGTCGCCTTTGAGAGTGTCCACATTGATGCTGCCGTCGTGGGTATGGAGGTCAATGGTGCCGCTCAGGGTGTTCGCGCGGATGGACCCATCGCTCGTTTCGACAGTGACGTTGCCATGGATGGCGCTGGCTTCAACCGAACCGTCGCCTGTATGTGCATTCAAATCAGCGTCTTTCGGCATGCGCACCTCGATCTGCAGACGCCGGCCGTGCGTTCCCCAGGAAAATCCCCAATGCCCGGTGGCGCGCGCTACCAGTTCGACCTGGTCGCCGCTTTGGTGCGACTCGATGTGAAGAGTCTTGTCCAGCTCGTAGCCATCATACTGAACGCTGAACTGAACTTCCTTGGAGTCGCTGGTGGTCACACGGACGCTTCCGTCATTGGTGTCGATGCGCACGTTGGCGCGTCCGCTGATGGTGTAAGTCTTGGACGGCCAGTCCGTTGCGCTAGCGCGCGGTGCTAGGGCTACAGCGGCCAGCAGGGCGCTAGCGGCAATCCCCAAGCGAAGCACGGTGATGCGGTTGGCAAGCAATCTCATTGGACAATGCCTCCGAATATGTCGTTCTAGCATTAGGTACGAGTCCCTGGGTCAAAATGTTCCCCTTTTCAAGGTGCCGCGTCTACTTGTGACCTTTAGCCGCGTGCTTCTTGCGTGGCTCGTTGGGCTTAGGGCGCAGGGCGGCCAGGAACCGCTCCGTCGGCAGCGTGTTGATCACGTCCTTCTTTTCGAGCCAGCCGCGGCGAGCCATCGTTACGCCATAGCGAATCAGCGAGAGATTCGCGGCATTATGCGAGTCTGTCGAAATGACCACTTTCACGCCGCGCTCCTTGCACACGCGCAGATAGACATCCTTCAAATCCAGGCGGTCGGGGTACGAGTTGCACTCCATGGCTACGCCATGCTTGGCGCAGGCTTCCAGTATCTTCTCCATGTCGTAATCGATGGGGTCGCGGCGGAGCAGGAGGCGTCCGGTCGGGTGCGCGATGATCTGCGTGTAAGGATTCTCAATGGCCGCGAGCATTCTTTCGGTCATGGCCGCGCGCTCCAGGTTGAAGTAAGAATGTATCGAGCAAACGACGACGTCCAGCTGCGCCAGCAACTCGTCCGAGTAATCCAGTGAGCCGTCCTTCATGATGTCGACTTCGGCCCCCGCCAGCACGCGAATGCCAAGCCCCTGATCGCTGGCTTCGTGAATTTTCTCGATGTGCGCGGCCATGCGCTTTTCATCGAGGCCATTTGCGACCGTAACCGCTTTCGAGTGATCGGTGATGGCGATGTACTCGTGGCCCAGCTTGCGGGCAGCCTCGGCCATCTCCTCGATGGAATTCTTCCCATCGCTGGCCGTGGTGTGCATCTGCAAATCGCCTTTCATGTCTTTCAGCTCAATGAGATGCGGCAGTTTGTGCGCCTCGGCAGCCGCGATTTCGCCGGTGTTTTCGCGCAGCTCGGGCGGGATGTAGTCCAGCTTGAGCTTGGCGTAAATCTCTTCCTCGGTGCGCCGCGCGACCGGCTTTTCGCCCTTGAGCGTCGCCAGCGCATACTCGTTCAACGTCAGCCCCATGTCGTTGGCGCGCCCGCGCAACGCCACGTTGTGCTCTTTCGAGCCCGTGAAGTAAAGCAGAGCCGCCCCAAAGCTCTCTTTCTCCAGCAGCCGCACGTCTACCTGCAAGCCATTTTGCAGCGTGAAGCTGACCTTGTTCTCGCCATGCGCCAGCGTCTGGTCGATGCCGGGAAACTCCAGAATGTGTTTCGCCAAGGCATCCACTTGTTTTTGCGCCGTATGGCCCGCGCCCAGCGTCACCAGCAAATCCAAATCGCCCACGGTCTCCTTGCCGCGCCGCAGCGACCCCGCCGGAGTCACTTCCTCCGCAGCCTTCCCCGCTTTTTTAATATGCGCAATGATCTCCGCGGCTGCCGCTTCCGCCGTATCGATGTGAAACCGCCCGGTCGACTTCTTGAAAACTTCAATGGCTTTCAGAATATTTTGTTCGCTTTTTTCGCCAAAACCGGGAAGGTCGCGCAGTTTTCCATCTTTCGCGATTTTCTCCACGTCCGCGACAGTTCCCGCCTTGAAGTGCGACCACAGAAACGCCACCTTCTTGGGCCCCAGCGATTGCAGTTGCAGCAAATCCAGAATCGTCGCCGGATATTTCTTCAGCAACTTTTTGCGCAGGGCGTAGTCGCCCGTTTTCACGATTTCCTGCAAATGTTCCACCATGCGCTCGCCGATGCCCGGCAACTCTTCGAGTTTTTCCGGCGTCTTCACCAGCTGCTCGATCGATTCCGGCAGCCCATCGATCAATTCTGCCGCCTTTTCGTAACTGCGATATCGGCCGATGATGGCGCCATCGATTTCCAGAAGTTGCGCGGTTTCGCGCAGGATGCGGGCGATCTGTTTGTTGTCCATGCGCCAGATTATAAGGCCAGTGTCGTAGGAAAGGCACGCGGGTGAAGTTCACGAATCGGGTTCTCAGCTCTCGAATACGGCGTTTGTCAGGGTGTAGGCGATTACTTCCGGTTAGGTGACTTTGCACGAAGTGTGCCGGCCCCAGCGTAGTGAGTGCAATGGCGATTTGTCGCCAATCATTACATGCTCAGCTAGAATATGCCCGTGACCAGAGAACGCTGGGCCCAGATAGGAATCACCGTTCAATTCCTCATCGTGGTAAGGACACTTGGTGAGTTCTTCCGGCTTAGGCACGTCCTTGGCACGAGCTTCGCGGCCGCAGTCGGTGCGCCGTATATGGGTGGCGCCTTAATAGCTGCTTGCTTCTGCTGGGCAGGCGTGACCCTATACTTCTTCCGACGCTACACGCTGTCCGCCTGGATCGCGCCAGCGTCCATAACCATTCTGCTCGTGTACAAAATTGCTGTAATTGGCTGGTGATGGCGGCGGCTCTGATGCTTTGGTCGAGCGGAGCGCGATCGTCTCTCCTCCAGAAAGTGGCGCACAAATTGTTTGCATGGCAATCTGTTTCCGCCAGATTCATTCCTTGGAGGGCGGAGTGCGTTTTCTAACCGCGACAATTCTCTTCTCAATGGTTACGGGCTCTGGTTACGCTGCGCAAATGCAGAAGCCGCCCCAAGCCTCCGGCACAAGCGAGAAAGTCATCATTGACACGGACATCGGCGACGACATTGACGACGCCTTCGCGATTGCCCTGGCTCTCAAAAGTCCTGAACTCGACATTCTCGGCATCGCCACCACCTTCGGCGATACCGAGGCCCGCGCCAAAATAGTGGATCGCTTGTTGGGCGAAGCCGGGCGCACAGATATCCCTGTGCTCGCAGGCACTCCAACCAAGACCACCAATGTGATGAACCAAAAGCGCTACGGCGAAGGCGGCCATTTCGCGAAAGCGTCGCATCCAGACGCAGCGGACTTCATTCTCGATCAGATTCGCCGCTATCCCGGGCAGATCACTCTGATCGCTATCGGTCCGCTGATGAATGTAGGCGCGCTGATCGACAAAGACCCCGCAACGTTTCTCAAGCTGAAGCGCGTCGTGATGATGGGCGGCTCCATCGAATGCGGCTATGGCGAGCTTTGGTTTTGCCCCCAGCGCGGCCCGGACGCGGAGTGGAACATCATCAACGACATTCCGTCGGCCAAAAAACTCTTTCTATCCGGTGTGCCGCTCTACGTGATGCCGCTCGATTCCACGCAATTGAAGCTCGACGAGACCAAGCGCGCCTACCTCTTCAAGCAGGGCAGGCCACTTACGGATGCTCTAACGCTCCTCTATCACGAGTGGGGCCAGCAAACGCCTACGCTCTTCGATCCGGTGACAGTGGCCTATATCCTCGATCCCAAAATCTGCCCCGTCCAACCCATGCACATTCGCGTCGACGACAAAGGTTTTACTCGGCGAGAACCTGGCGCGCCGAACGCCCAAGTTTGCATGCACTCCGATGCCGACGCCTTCTTCCGCCTCCAGATCGGCCGCCTCGTCGAACAGAAGCAATGAGCAGTGAATTGTGAGCAGTACGTAGCGAGTGGAGAAATGCGTCGAAGCATCAGTGCCTAGCGGCAAATGAGCGGAAAAGGATTTTACACAGAGAGCACAGAGATCACGGAGAAAACAAAGAGAATCGAGCCCAGCCGCCGCCTTCGTCTTTTCCTCTACCTCCTTTACTTCCTTTACCTCCTCTACTTCCTCTACTTCATCTACCTCCTCAAAAAAAACCGGCAGAGGGGCGCACTCTGCCGGCCGTATGATGCCTTGTTTCGTTAGGCTGGTTTTTGCACGTTCGCTGCCTGGGGACCTTTCGGGCCCTGGACAATCTCGAACTCCACCGCATCTCCTTCCTGCAAGGTGCGGTAGCCATCCCCCACGATAGCGGAATAATGAACAAAAACGTCTGGACCATCGTCGCGCCCGATGAATCCATACCCTTTCGAGTTATTAAACCATTTCACGGTTCCTTGCACTTATGTGCTCCTCCTGAGTGGAGACCTGGATGTTTCTCATGGCGGCTGAATTGGGACAAAAACTGCCGCCGCTTCTTATAAATTGCGCGGAGTCTACCAGAATGAGGCATTCAGTCAAGAGAGCAATGTTTTCCCCTGTGTCAAAAAAAGAACGATTTTTTGAGTATAAAAACGTTTCAGTATGAGACGTCTTTCTTTCCGATTGCGAATCTAATCCCTCAAGTCTTCGCAACTCCAAGCGAACACGGGATTTGCTTCGATCCTTATCCCATGCTGAAATTCTTCGCACGTGGGTTAACTTTCGGAACTTGATCCGCTTATTTCTCGACAGAGGACTGCGTCGAATAGTTGATGGGGCGGAGAATTTCCAGAAGATTGTTGTAGTCATCGGTCCAGGGACGCAAGTTTGGCGGCACGACGATCGTTTGGCTCCCGGTAAAAGTCTCCGGTGCATTCAGAAAGTGCTGGTTTCGCGTTACCAGCACCCAATCCGCGGCGGAAATCAGTTGCGTGGAGTCTTCTTCGCTGACGATAAGCCGCGTCGCATACTCTGCGTCCTCGGCGAGCAGTTTCACCACCGGCGCGAGGTCCAGATACGTGTTGGAAGTGTGTACGGCCAAAATGCCGTCCGGCCTCAGATGGCGGAAATACAAGGCAAAAGCTTCTTTGGTGAGAAGGTGAACCGGAATGGCGTCGCCGGAGAAAGCATCGACGGCCAGTACATCGAATTGCTGCGGCGGCTCTCTTTCGAGCGATAACCGCGCGTCTCCCAGAATAATTTCCGGCTTCGCGGGACTTTGTTTCAGGAATGTGAACCAGTTGTTAGCAACCTGGATGACCTGCGGATTGATTTCGTAGAAGCGAAACGAGTCGCCGGGCTTTCCGTAGGCTGCGAGCGTTCCCGCGCCAAGGCCAATCACGCCTACGCGCTTTGCGCCGTCGCAGCAGAAGCGCAAAGCCAGCCCTACTCCCGATCTTCGGCCGTAGTACGTCGTGGGGTTGCGATTCTCCGGAAAAGTTAGATATTGCGCGCCGTGCTGGATAGTTCCATGGATCAGACTGCGGTAAGGGAGTTGGCGGCCCACGGTGAACTCTTCAACGCGCAGCGCGCCATAGAAATTTCGCATCATCGCGACGCTGCTTTGCCGCGCCGATCGAACGTTGGAGACCAGCACCAGGCACATCGTAACGGCCACCGCGGGCCAGAAGATGCGCGCCGACCATCCTTCGTGCCAGAGCGCGATGGCGCCAAGAATTGCGGCGAGCAAAAGAACAACCGGCAGTTCGTAAACTCCGGAAAAAATGTGTGGCGCCAGCAGGCCAACGCACACTGCCCCAACCGCCCCTCCAAGCGCGATGATCAAGTAGAACGAAGTGAGAAAGCGCACGGCGGGTTTTCGTTGCACGAGTTCGCCGTGGCAAAAAAGACAGACGGCAAAGAGTGCGCCGCAGAAGAGCGGTACGCTGATCTGGATGGCGTGGGTGATCGTGGAATCGTAGATAGCGTAGCCTGCTGCGCCCAGCGCAACGGCGAGCAGCCGTGTGACCAGCCATCGCGAATACAATCTGCGCTTGGCGAACGCTATCGCGAACGTGACCAAGTACAGTGCGAGCGGAACAACCCACAAGAGCGGCACGGGCGCGACATTTTCGGAGAGATGATTGGTTACCGCGAGAAGCATCATCGCGCCGCATGCGGAGAGGCTCATCCAAAAGAGTTTCGTGAGCGTTGTCGGCGGGACTTCCACTACCGGTGCTTCTGGCATTTCGCGCGCGGCAATCGCATTTGGCGCGCGGCCGCGGCTGATCCATGCCGAGAGGGAACAGCAAATCGCGAAGAGGCCGTAGACGATGGACCAGAGGAGCGATTGTTGCCGGGAAGAAAGACGCGGCTCGATTAAGAATGGAAAACTCAAAAGGGCGAGCAGGGAAGCGAAGTTGGAGAGAGCGAAAAGGTGATACGGCGAACGGCCAAGGGCTCGCCGCGCATACCACGTCTGCAGAAGCGGGCTTGTCGCGCTGAGCAGGACGAAGGACAGGCCGATGGAAAACGTAAGCAGGCCGAGGATGCGCCACGCCGGATCGATTTGCACATGTTCGCGCCAAAAAACTTGCGGCGCAATCGGCAGCCACATGAAGCTGACAAGCAACAGGCTCAAGTGAAGCGCGGACTGGCGTTTTGGCGGGAGTCGGCGCGTGACCACGTCGGCATAGACGTAGCCAAGCAGAAGGGCGGTTTGAAAAAAGACGAGACATGTCGCCCAAACCGCCGCCGAGCCTCCGAACCACGGCAGAATTTGTTTGGCGAAGAGCGGCTCGATCAGAAAGAGAAGAAACGCGCCGAGAAAAATGGTCTTCGCGAACAGCAGCCGCTGCCATCGCGGTAGAGCGTCAGGGGAACCGACGGAACTCGGCATACTCCGCGCGGAATCAGGAACGCACGAGGAAGCGCAGGTAATAGAGAATGCCCGCGATGGATTTGCCGTCGCGGATTTTGTTGCGGCGAATCATCTGTTCGATTTCGCCGTGCGTGAAGGCTTTTACGGTGATTTTTTCGTCTTCTTCTGGCTCTGCAACGCCCGCGGTCAGGTCTTCAGCGAGGAGGATGTACATGCGCTCTTCGAGAAAACCGGGCGTGGGAAAAATGTCCAGAAAGACGTGGAAGCGCTTGGCGCGGTAGCCGGTTTCTTCGATGAGTTCGCGCGCCGCGGCTTTACGCGGGTTTTCGCCATGATCGATGCGGCCGGCGCAGAGTTCCCAGAGAAATTGCTTCGCGGCGTGGCGATACTGGCGAATCATCACAATGCGGCCGTCGGGCAGCGCGGGAAGTATGACTACGGAGCCGGGGTGCGTGATCATTTCGCGAGTGAGACGGAGGCCGCTCGGCTCGATGATTTCATCGCGGCGAATGCCGAAGACCGGGCCCTTGTAAACCATTTTGCTGCGAAGGACTTTGGCCGTGGTGCGGCTAGGTGCTTTGGGCGGCATAGTGCGTACGTTTTCTCCGGCGATATCATACACTGTAGGGGCCGGGCTTCAGCCCGACACTTTGCTGAGCACCCCAGAATCGCCAGATCATGCCCATCAACACCATCATCGTGGACGACGAAAAGCCGGCGCGGGACGAACTCGCGTTTTTGCTGAAGGCGTTCCCTGAAATCAACGTGATCGGACAAGGGAAGAACGGCGTGGAAGCCGTGGCGCTAATCAAGGAGCATTCGCCCGACCTCGTTTTTCTGGATGTCCAGATGCCGGGGCTCGACGGATTTGGCGTGCTGAAAAAAATTGTCGAACGCAAAATGAAAATGCCACATGTGGTATTTGCGACGGCGTTCGATCAGTACGCGGTTCAGGCGTTCGATGTGAACGCGGTCGATTACGTTCTGAAACCGTTCGACAAGGCGCGCATCGCCAAGGCCATTCAGCGCGCACGAAAAATGTTGGATACGCAGACTTCGACCACGGAGCGGCTCGAACAACTTGTGAACCAGCTCGGCGCGGCGAAAACTACGCCGCAAAAGGTGAAAGTGCTAGTGCAATCGCAGCAGCGGCTGCTGCTTGTGAATGGCGAAGACATCATTTTTGCGACGACCGACGGCAGCGCCATCGTCGTCGTGACGCGGGAAGTCGAAGGCTCGTCAAACTATCGCACGCTCGAAGAATTGAACGAGACGCTCGACTCCGAATCGTTCTGGCGGCCTCACCGTTCGTTTTTGGTGAACACGCAGCACATCAAGGAAGTCGTCCCCTGGTTCAACTCCACGTTCATCCTGAAAATGAACGACAAAAAATCCACCGAAGTCCCCGTAAGCCGCGTCCAGGCCAAGCGCCTGCGCGAACTCTTCAAACTGTAGGTTTCCCCGTGATCATAGATGAAAAAGAGGCGCGCGAGCGGCGCGTCAAGCTTGACAGACGCATACGGCGAAACAAACTGATCATGTGCATCTTGTTCTTCGTAATTTTCATGGTGGTAGGCGAAGTATCTCTGGATACTTTGTTTTGGGGAGTGTCGGCCCGATCCTTGAAGAGAGACGCTCTCATTTATGGCTCGCTGAGCATTTTCTTTGTGTATGTTGTCCCCTGGATTACTCTCCTGTTTCGACGGCCTGAGCAACGCGGCACCGAGCCGGGCTCCTTCGATAAGCCAACTTAAACTGGACGAACGATAAAGATGTCCAACGGACTCTCGGGGAGACTGCTTCCGACGCCCCAGGAAAGTTGACTTTCAGCCGCAATGGATGGTGAAGCCGATTTTTTGCATGAGCTGAGTTGGGGATTCGATGTGCAGTTCGACCCATCCGGTGTAGTTCTGGAATTGTGGCGTATTGGCGCCTAGTTGCCAGTCGTCGTAGATCGGAGTGGAGCGGCCGCCGCCGGGCAAATCGGCGGTGCGCGTCCCGTTCAAGCGGCCACCATCGCTGCGCACGAAGCTGTAGGTGATTTGCGTTGGCTCACTGGCGATTACCCCCCAGGTGAACTTCAACGCGACGGGGCACCCGCCGCTGTATTGAAAGCCCTGCGCGAGCTGTCCGTTGGCGCGGAGGGAAGAGCCACCGATGCGAATCGAGGGCGCGGAAGGTCCGCCGCAGTGAATGGTGAAGGAGATCTTCTGCGAGACGGGATTCGGTGATTCAATCTGCAGCTCGACCCAGCCGTGGAAATTCTGAAATTCCGGCGTGTTCGCGCCTAACTGCCAGTCGTCGTAGATGGGAGTGGAGCGGCCCCCGCCCGGCAAGTTGGCGGAGAGCGAGTTGGTCTGATGGCCGCCGTCGCTGCGGACGAAAGTGTATTGGATTGTGGTGGGCTCGTCGCTGATCACGCCCCAGCTGAATTTTAGAGCAACGGGGCAGGAGCCGGTGTATTGAAAACCTTGGGCGAGCTGGCCGTTAGCTCGGAGCGAGGCTCCGCCGATGCGCACGGTGGCGTTTGAAGTAGCGGCTAGAACGGAACATGCGACTATCAGCAGAAAAAACCGCGGCAAGTGAGTTGGCTTCATTGGAGTCATGTGATCTCCTCGAATGCCCCAAAGGGTCCGGGGTCTAGGTGGGGCTTTGCGGCGCAGTTTAACACGGGCTCATTGTTAGAGAGTGAGAATCTGGCCGCTTTCGTTTCACCCGTGAGGGCGTGTGCGGGAATTCCTCAACCCACTCTCTTTGAGGCTGCTTCTCGGTGTGTGTTAGCATTCTGCGTACCGCGCGTACACCTTAGACGATGGATTTTTCGCTTAACGACCACCAAAAACTGATACGGGATACGGTTCGCCAATTCATGGAGGCGGAAGTACGGCCTTCGGTGAAGCAGCGCGACCGCGAAGAGCGTTTCCCTTCCCAGGAAATTAAAAAATTGGCCGAGCTAGGCTGCTGTGGGATGTTGACCCCCGAAGAATGGGGCGGGCCGGGGCTCGATACGCTTTCCTACGTGCTGATGCTGGAGGAAGTGGCGCGCGTGGATGCGGGCATGGCCACCTCTCTCGGCGTGACAAACTCCGCGGTGCAAGTGCCGCTGTTGAAATTCGGCACCGAAGAGCAGAAAAAGAAATATCTGCGTCGGCTGGCCACCGGGGAAATTCTTGGCTCGTTCTGTTTGACAGAGCCGGCGGCTGGGTCGGATGCGGCGGGGATTCAGGCACGCGCCGTGGCTACTGCCAAAGTCGGCGCCGGGCTGGGAGCGCGTTCCTCTCCAGTACCCGCATTCGCGCCGGCAGCGGACGCGGGCTGGAGCGGCGCGCCGCTGGGCACGCCGAGCGGCGATGTTTATCGGTTGAATGGGACGAAGACCTGGGTGTCGAACGGAAGCGTCGCGGGGTTGTTCATCGTGTTTGCCAAGACCGATCCGGAGGCGGGCGGCAAGGGCATTTCGGCGTTTCTGGTTGAGCCGAGCTTCCCTGGGTTCAAGGTTGGGCGGCATGAAGACAAGATGGGCCAGCGCAGCTCGCCCGCCGTCGAGATTCTGCTGAACGATTGCGAAGTGCCGCGCGAGAACCGCCTCGGCGAAGAAGGGCAGGGGTTGAAGATTGCGCTGAGCGCGCTGGACGGCGGGCGCATTGGGATTGCGGCGCAGGCTCTGGGGTTGGCTCAGGGCGCGCTGGACGAGTCGGTGAAGCATGCTAAGGCGCGGCGTGCGTTTGGCAAGTCGATTGGGGAGTTTCAGGCGATTCAGTGGATGCTGGCGGACATGCAGACGGAGATTGAGGCGGCGCGCGGGCTGGTCTATCACGCGGCGTGGTTGAAGGATGCGCATCCGGGGAAGCTGGGGGCGGCGGCGTCGAAGGCGAAGCTGTATGCCAGCGAGATGGTGAACCGGGTGGTGGCGAAGGCGGTGCAGATTCATGGCAGCTCGGGGTATTCGCGGGAGTCGGATGTGGAGCGCATGTACCGGGACGCGCGGGTGATTACGATCTATGAGGGCACTAGCGAGATACAGAGGACGATCATCGCCAGGGAACTTCTGGGTGCGTCAGGGAGACAGGCTTAGTTAACAATAACTGCCCCCCCCCGGGGTTTTGCGTAAGTGTTGATTCTAAAAGGGATTATGTTGTTTAGAATGAACACTTATATAAGTGCGGATTCTAAAGGACTTAGGAGTTTCATGAGAAAGCGGGCTAGAAGGCTGGCGCGAAGATACCCAATGGGGATAGTACCACAAGAGTTATAGTTTGTCAAGGAAAAAGAAGGGATTTTTTACACAGAGGGCACGGAGAACGCAGAGGTCACGGAGAAGAGGAGCCAGGGTTGACGACAGGGGCTGAGGGGAAGAAGAGGGGGCGGGTGGTTAGCGGGATGCGGCCTACGGGGAGGCTGCATATTGGGCATTATTTTGGGGCTTTGGAGAATTGGGTGCGGTTGCAGAATGAGACCGTGCCGAGCAGCGAGATTGGTAGCCAAGTAGGGGCGCAGCATGCTGCGCCCCTACCGGCGCAGACGAAGGCTTACGAGTGTTTTTACTTTATTGCGGATTGGCATGCTTTGACTTCGGACTATGCGGATACGTCGGGGGTGGCGGGGAATACGATTGAGATTATGACGGATTATTTGGCGGCGGGGCTGGATCCGGAGAAGTCGGTGATTTTTCAGCAGTCGTTGGTGCCGGAGCATGCGGAGCTGCATTTGTTGTTGTCAATGGTGACGCCGCTGAGTTGGTTGGAGCGGGTGCCGACGTATAAAGAGGCGTTGGAGCAGGTGAAGGATAAGGACCTGCACAATTATGGGTTTTTGGGGTATCCGTGTTTGCAGACGGCGGACATTGTGATTTACACCCAAGAGGGGACGCCGTTGTTTGTGCCGGTAGGGGAGGATCAGGTTTCGCATGTGGAGTTGAGTCGGGAGATTGTGCGTCGATTCAATACCTTCTTCGGCCTTCGCGTCAATCTGGAGGGGCTGCGAGACAACGAGCTAGTCCTGAGAAGGCTGAGAGCCAACTTTCCAGCGCTTGCTGCTGCGACTGTGGAAGGGCTTCTTGAGGGCTACAGAGCGATCTGCAAAGGTTATGCGATGGAGTCTGGAATTCAGAATTTTCTCGAGCGTATGGAGTGGTCGAGGGAATACTTTTCATATCGGGAAGAGTTGCAAGAACCTCAAGCGATGCTGACGAAGACGCCGAGGATACCTGGGTTGGATGGGCGGAAGATGTCGAAGAGTTATGGGAATGCGATTACGTTGAGCGAGACGGATGAGGAGATACGGAAGAAGACGAAGGTGATGGTGACGGACCCGGCGCGGAAGAGGCGGACGGATCCGGGAAATCCGGACGTGTGTCCGGTGTACGACTGGCATAAACTGTTCTCGGCGGGAGAAGCGGGTCGGTTGGAGTGGGTGAGGCAGGGGTGCACGACGGCGGGGATTGGGTGCATCGAGTGCAAGGCGGCGATGGCGGAGAATTTGATCAAGTGGATTGCGCCGGTACGGGAACGGCGAGTGAAGTGGGAGAACGACAAGAAGGGCGTTGTGGAGATGATTGATGCAGGGTCGAAGTTGGCGAGGGTGGAGGCGAAGAAGACGATGGAGCGGGTGCGGGAGGCGGTATTTGGTTGGGAGAAGAAAAGGGCGGAAATAAACACATAAAGAAAAAGGATTCGGAATTTACACAGAGGGCACGGAGAGCACAGAGGACACAGAGAAGGGGAAAGATAACGCGGGGGCGCAGAGTCAGCGCAGAGGAAGAGAAGAAAAAGCAGATTCCTCGCTAAGCTCGGAATGGCAATTCAGAGCGATTTGGAAGTAACGCAGAGGGCGCAGAAAAAAGGGAACGGGATGAAGAGCTTGCTCAGGGGGAGCGACTAAGTTGAAAGCGGTCATACTTTATCGAATTGCTGCGGTGGTCTTTGTCTTTTTTGCTGCCGGGCACACGGTGGGGTTTCTGCGGCTCGTTCCTCCATCGCCGGAGGCACGCGCGGTCCTTGATGGGATGAACAATGTACATTTCCAGTTGCGAGGAGAGACTTTCAGCTATGGAGGTTTCTACCGGGGATTCGGGTTGAGCATAACGGTCACGTTGCTGTTCTCCGCGTTTTTGTCCTGGCATCTGGGAACGCTGGCGGGCAGCCATCCCCAGGCGATTGGGTGGCTGGGCTGGGTGTTCGCGATGGTTCAGGTGGTTTCGATTGTGATTAGCTGGAAGTATTTTGCGACGGTGCCGACAATATTTGCGGCAGCGGTGGCGATTTGCCTGGGATGGGCGGCGTGGTTGGCGAAGTAAAGAGGTAAAGAAAAGGATTCGGAATTTACACAGAGGGCGCGGAGAGCACAGAGGACACAGAGAAGAAAAAGCAGATTCCTCGCTTCGCGCGGAATGACAGTAATTTGGTTCGGGCGAGTGAGGAAAGAAAGAACGTGAATGGCTACGCCGGGGAATAAGATGACGCGGGATGCGGCTTACAAGGTGAACATCCCTTTGTATGAGGGGCCGCTGGACTTGCTTCTGGATTTGATCAAGAAGCAGGAGATGAATATTCATGATATTCAGATTTCGCTGATTACGGCGCAATATTTGGAATATTTGCACAAGTTGGAAGAGTTGAATGTGGATGTGTCAGCGGATTTTATTTATATGGCGGCGACTTTGATTTACATCAAGTCGAAGATGCTGCTGCCGCCGGATCCGCTGGGGGCGGAAGAGGGGCCGGAGGGCGATCCGCGGGCGGAGCTGGTGCAGCGGCTGGTGGAACACGAGAAATTCAAGAATGCGGCGCAGCTTTTGTATCAGAAGCAGCAGATTGAAGAGAACGTGTGGTCGAAACCGGACAAGTCGCTTTATAACGACGAGGGGACGGAAGGCGAGCTGGTGGTTTCGCTCGTGGATTTGGTGAAGGTGTTCCAGCAGGTTCTGGAGCGGCGGAAAGAAATCACGCGAATTGAGTTGCACCACGAGCAGTTTACTGTGGCGCAGATGATTGCGGCGTTGCGGGCGCAGATTCTGGCGAGCGCGGAGAACGCGGTGAATTTGATTGCAGTTTTTTGAGGCTTGCCCTTCGCGGCACGCGATGATTGTGGCGTTTCTGGCGGTGCTGGAGATGGTGAAGTTGCAGGCGGTGGGGCTGGCGCAGGAGAAGCAGTTTGGGGAGATTGTGGTGAAGAAGGGGAAGAGCGTTTGATGTGATTTTTGATGAGGCGGGCGGGATTAAGCAGATCGATGAGGAATATAAATAGATGAGTTAGCGTAAGTGGCTGGGGTAACGATGAGGATAACAGGTTTTCTTAACGCAGAGTTCGCAGAGGAGCGACAGAGAACCGAGCAGAAACGAGAGTCTCATCCGAACCGCAGAGAAGCTCAGAGAGTTCAGCATGACGAATGAAGAGAGAAAAGCGGCACTCGAAGCGATAATTTATGCGGCGGATGAGCCGGCGACGATTGAGCAGCTGGCGAAGGCGCTGGGCGAGGAGAAGCTGGTTGTGCAGGCGGCGCTGGATGAGTTGGTGGCGAGCTATGCGGTGGAGGAGCGAGGGATTGAGATTCGGGCGGTGGCGGGCGGGTACAAGCTGTATACAAAGCCGCAGCAGCATGATGTGGTGCGGCGATTTATCAAGAGTTTGCGGCCGCCGCTGCGGTTGACGATGCCGGCGCTGGAGACGCTGGCGGTGATTGCGTACAAGCAGCCGGTGACTTCGCCGGAGATTTCGGAGATTCGCGGGGTGAATACTTCGGGAGTGATCAGCACGCTGCTGGATAAGCGGTTGATTACGACGGCGGGTAGGAAGGAAGTGATTGGGCGGCCGATTCTGTATAAGACGTCGAAGGAATTTTTGATGCGGTTTGGGTTGAGTGATTTGGAGGAGTTGCCGAGTTTGAAGGAGTTTGAGGCGTTGGCGAGAGAGGCGTTGGGGAGCGATGAGGGTGTGGCGCCGGGGTCGAGCGAAGAGTATCGCGAGAGCGCTGGGGAAGGCGCGGTTGTTGTTGCGGAGAGCGCGGCGACCGAGACTACGGCGACGGAAGAACACACGCATGAGAGCGCGGCGGAAGCGATAGAGCATGTCGGAGAGGAACTGGCAGAGGCGGAAGCGTTTCGCGAGCATGAGGCGCTGGCGACGAGCGAGGGGATGCCTTCGGGGCAATTGGATGAGGACCCGCCACCGCCGGTGGTGAAATCGACTGCGGCGGGCGAGTAGGGAAGGATAAAGAGAAAAGATAACGCAGAGTTCGCAGAGATTCGCAGAGATTCGCAGAGAAGAGAGCGGCGAGCGCCGCACTCTAGCACGTACGATTCGCGGTTGATATTGCCATCCCACGGAAGGGCACGATGAATCGTGCCCCTACAAGACAAAGTGCGGGAACGATTGCAGAAGAACCGGGCTGGTGCACATGGCTCTAGGGAACCAAAGTGGGTTGGGTTCCGTACTGAATTAGGGCGGCAGGCCGCTTCAAAGAGACAGACAAAGGCTAGGGAGGCAGCAATCATGGAGAAGACTAAGAAATTCATACGGAGTTGGATACTGGGGGCGGTTTGCGTGGCGGCGATATTGTTGGTGGCTGGTGTGCCCGCGCGGGCGCAGGGAGAAAAGAGGACGGTGTTCGCGGAGGGCGATTTTCATTGGCAGGGGAACTTGAAGGCGGGGCAGACGCTGGAAGTGATCAATACGAATGGGGAGATCGGAGCGAGCAAGGCTTCTGGGGATGCAGGGCGTGTCGAAGGTATTAGGAAGGGAAACGATGACAATCGGGAATTGTTTATCGAGGTCGTCGAGTACGCGGATGGCGTTACGATTTGCGCGGTGTATGCGAAGGATAAGGCGCCGGGAAGGTGCCACCGCGGTGGCGTTTCGTCGGAGTCGAACAACTGGAATTGGCATGGTGGGCATCGCGCGAAGATCAGCTTCGACGTGCAAGTGCCGCGCGGCGTGCGGCTCCATGCGTTGACGACGAACGGGGCCGTGCATTGCGTCAGGTTGGAGAGCGTGGTCGAGGCGGCGACAACGAACGGCGACGTGGAAGTGTCGACAAGCGAATGGGCATCGGCGAGGACGACGAATGGTGGAGTACGCGTGTCCATGGGCAACGCGAAATGGAGCGGCGAGTTGGAGGAAGAGACGACGAATGGCAGTGTGAATGTGACGCTGCCAGGCTCCGCGGAATTCAAAGTGGAGGCGGCGACCACCAATGGCGGGATTAGCACGGATTTTCCGGTTAGCGTGCAGGGGCGATTTAATTCGAAGCAGCTTTCCGGGACCGTGGGTGGAGGCGGGCGGGAATTGAAAGTGGCGACGACTAACGGAGGGATTGAGTTGAAGAAGAGTTGAGGAGGGATGGTTTTTCAGTAAGCGACAGTGCGAGGTAGGAGGGCCGGGCAAGCCCGGCCCCTACAGACTAAAGACAAATAGGGAAGAGACAGCACACAACATGCAGGAACGATTGCAGAAGATTATTGGGCGGGCGGGGATTGCTTCGCGGAGGCATGCGGAGCAGATTGATTTTGAGCGGACAGGTGTGCGTCAACGGCGTTGTCGTACGCGAGTTGGGGACTAAGGCGGATCCGGCGAAAGATCGGATTGAAGCAGCTGGGCGGACGGTTGGGGTGGGGACGGCGGCGCAGAGGAGTATCTATTTGGTTTTGCACAAGCCGCCGGAGGTGGTTTCGGCGATGGCGGACCCGGAGGGGCGGAAGACTCTGCGGAATTGTTTGCGGGGGTTGCCGGAGCGCGTGTTTCCGGTGGGGAATCTGGAGTATGGAGCGTCGGGGCTGGTGTTTTTGACGAATGACGGGGATTTGGCGGCGGAGATGTTGAAGAACTGGGCACAGATCGAGCAGGTATACCACGTCAAGGTGAAGGGGATGCTGACGTTGGCGGATCTGGAGCGAATTGGAAAAGAAGTGGGATTGAAGATGAAGACGGTGCGGCAGCCGGATGCTACGCGGGGGCGAGCGGCGAATTTTTGGTATGAAGTGACGATGCGAGACTCGAAGAAGGATGAGCTGCGGCGGTTGTTGATGAAAGAGATGCATCCAGTGGAGAAGTTGATGAGGATCGGGTTGGGAAGTTTGACGGTGGAGGGATTGCCACGGGGGAGATACCGGTTGTTGCCGGAGAAGGAAGTGGCGGCTTTGCGGGCTAGCTTGAAACCTGCGAAAAAAGAAAAAGAAAGAAAAGGAAAGAGAAAAGATAACGCAGAGGCACAGAGGACACAGAGACCGCGCAGAGAAGAACGGCCTTCCAGAAATCGTCACCACTGAGCATGCAGGAGAGACTGCAGAAAATAATGGCGGCTTGCGGGGTGGCGTCGCGGCGCAAGGCGGAAGAGATTATTCTGAGCCGGGCGCGTGACGGTGAATGGCACGGTTGTGCGCGAATTAGGGACGAAGGCGGATATTGAGACGGATGCGATTTGCGTGGACGGCGCGGCGATCGCGCGACCGGCGAAGTTGCTTTATTTCATGATGAACAAGCCGAAGGGGTATGTGACTACCGTGAGCGATCCGGAGGGGCGGCCTACCGTTGTGGATATAGTGGGGAAGAGTGTGGGGCGCGTGTATCCGGTGGGGCGCCTGGATTATGCTAGCGAGGGATTGCTGCTGTTGACGAATGACGGAGCTCTTGCCGAGAGAATGATGAAGGCCGGGGAGCACATGCCGAAGACGTATTTGGTGAAGGTGAGCGGGAAGCCGGATGAGAAGAGGATTGCGCGGTTGAGGGCGGGGATTGTGATTGAGTTGGAAGATGGGCGGAAGGTGAAGACGTCGCCGGCGAAGATACGGTTGTTCGAGGATGGAGAGAATCCGTGGTACGAGGTGGTGTTGATTGAGGGGCGGAACCGGCAGATTCGGAGAATGTTTGAGAAAGTGGGGCATCTGGTGGAGAAGATTCGTCGCGTACGGATGGGGCCGCTGGTTTTGGATTTGGAGCCGGGCAGATTTCGGGCGTTGAGCGGCAGAGAAGTAGAATTGTTGAAGAAGGCGGCGGGGGGAGAAGGACGTAGAGGAGGTACAGGAAGTATAGGAAGTAAAGGATGACGCGGGGCTAGGTTGGCAGGCTAGGCACGAAGATTCTGGGTGTTTTGTAACAAACGTTTCTTGATGCGAAAATGGGATTAGGGAAAGAAAGAGAAAGAAAGAAAAAGATAACGCAGAGACGCAGAGGACGCAGAGTCAGCGCAGAGAAGAAGAGCGAAAGAAGAAGAGCAAAAGAAGAGCGGCGGAATTGGGGAACATGACGCGGACGATTGAAGAGTTGATACCGGATTACATTCGAGGGCTGCCGGTGTATGTGCCGGGGCGGCCGATTGAGGAAGTGGAGCGCGAGCTGAAGATTCATGCGGTGAAGCTGGCGTCGAATGAGAACCCGCTGGGGCCGTCGCCGAAGGCGATGGAAGCGGCGAAGAAGGCGCTGGCCGACGCGCACCGGTATCCGGATGGCGGGACGCATGTGTTGCGCGAAACGCTGGCGGCGCGGACGGGACTTGCGGCGGAAGAGCTTTTTGTGGGGCTGGGATCGAGCGAGATTATTGATTTGGCGGCGCGGGTGCTTTTGCGGGCGGGGCTGCAAGGGATTACTTCGCACGGGAGTTATGCGCCGTTTTCGGTGGCGATTCGAGCGAGCGGCGCGGAGCTGGTGCTGGTGCCGCAGAAGAATTTTGCGTTTGATTTAGAGGCGATGGCGAAAGCGATTACGCCGAAGACGGGCGTGATTTATATCGCGAATCCAAATAATCCGACGGGGACGGCGTTTAGTCTGGCGGAGCTGGAGGAATTCCTCGGGCGCGTGCCGGAGAGCGTCCTGGTGGTGCTGGATGAGGCGTACGTTCATTACGCGCCGAGTTTGAACCGGCGGAAGACGGAAGAGATTTTTCGGCGGCGACAGAATTTGCTGATTTTGCGGACGTTTTCGAAAGTGTACGGGCTGGCGGGGATGAGGATTGGGTTTGCCATTGGGCGGCCGGTGTTGCTCGCGGCGATGAATAAGTTGAAGACGCCGTTTAATACTTCAGGAGTGGCGCAGGCGGCTGCGCTGGCGGCGATTGATGACCGGGAACATGTCACGAGGTGCATTGAGACGAACGCGAGCGAACGGAAACGTTTGAGCGATGGATTGACGAGGCTGGGGTTGCGGCCGGTGCCGAGCGAGACGAATTTTGTGTTTATGAATGTGGGGCCGGAAGCGAAAGAGATCTGCGATGAGTTGCTGCAACTTGGCGTGATTGTTAGGCCTCTTGGTTGGATGGGGATGCCCGACGCGATTCGCATATCGGTGGGGACGGCAGAAGAAAATGGAAAGTGCCTGGCGGCGATGGCGGAGATTTTGACGAAGCGCGCGGGAAAAGGCGAGTTGGCTGCACGATGAGAGTGTGGTTGCCGGATGGCGTGAGCGCGGCGGCTGATCCGATTCTGGAAATTCTCAAACAATACAAAACCATAGCGGTCGTGGGATTGTCTTCGAATGCGGCACGGGCCAGCTATGAAGTGACGGCGTACATGCAGAGCGCGGGATACCGGATTATTCCGGTGAATCCGAACGAGAGGGAAGTGTTGGGGGAGAAGAGTTACGCGCGATTGGAGGATGTGCTTGAAAAAATTGGGATTGTGGATGTGTTTCGAAGGGCGGAAGATGTCCCGCCGGTAGTGGAGAGCGCGATAAAAGTGGGAGCGAAGGTGGTGTGGATGCAGTTGGGAATTGAGAATGGGGAAGCGGCGGAGCGGGCGAGGGCGGCGGGATTGATCGTGGTGGAAGATGCGTGCATCTTGGTGGAGCATCGGAGGAGAGGGAAGCAGTTGGGATGAGATAGATTACCCGGTTATGAGTTCCGAGGAGTCTGTGGCCCGCGCGAATTTGTTGCGCGGGATTATTTTTTGGATGCCCAGCGTTCAGTTGGGAAGCGGGAAGAGTTCGAGGTTGCGCTTGCCGGGGAGGACTACGGCGAGGAAGCGGCCGTCGGGGGAGATGCTGAATTCGCGGATGGAAATACCGTGGAGGATGGGGCGCGGAGTCGGTTGGAGGACGGGGACGTCTTTGCCGGGCGTCTGCGCGAGAAGCGAGGGGAGGGTGATCCAGACGAGGTCGCCGGATTTTCGCTCAACGGCGCGCTTGAGGAGGATGCGAGTTTCGTCGGGAGACCAATGGAAAACGCCGAGGCCGACGCGCAGGCGAACGAAATAGTTGGGGAGAGCGAGATTGCGGACTTCCAGAATTTCTCGGTCGATGAAGTAGGCGACTTTTTCGCCGCTGGGGGAAACGGAAAGGCCGCCGGCATAGCTATCCAGAGTGGCGAGCTCCTTGTTGTCCTGCGCGAGGAGTTCGAGGCGCTGAAGGCGAGGAGGGCCGGATTGCGTGCGGTCCTGCTCGACGGCGATGGCGGCGTTGGTGCGGGGAATGCGGTCGGAGTCGATGAAGGTGCGTCCTTCGAACGCCGGACCGGCGGGGCCGGTGGCGATGTTCGAGTAACGGAATGAGAAAAGCATGCGCGGCTTGATGGCTTCGTTGAGATAGACGATGGTCGCGTTGTCCTGAAGCCAGGTAGCGTTGAAGCAGTCCTTGATCATGTTATCGCCCTTGCTGCCGAAATGGAGTTCCTTGCCGTTGTCCTCGAAAGCCATGGCCTGGAAGGAGTCTTCGGTACGGCCGCCTTCGTCGACGACGCTGGTAGTGAAAAGCTGTGCGAGGAATAGGCGGCCATTGGGAGACCAATGGAAAGCGTCGACGGCGTAGGAGAAAAGCTCCTCGCCGCGGTTGAACTTGTCGCCTTGCAGGATGCGGCGGCGCTTGCCGTTGGTGTCCAGGAGCCAGATATCGTCGTGCTGGAGATCGTATTTTTTGGTTTTGATGTTGTGGCGGACGGAATAGGCGATGCGGCCATCGCGGGCGAAGCCGAAGGAGGTGACTTCTTCGTCGATGTTTTGGAGGGGCTTGTCGAGATCCTGGGGTCGGCCGAGTGAAAAGGGGCAGCAACATAACAGGAGAAAAAGAAGAGCAAATGGATGCCGGAAACGTTGGCCTGGGAAGTGCGGAGGCATGATGTCTATGGGCGCGCCTGCGGCGGCGGTTGCGAGCCTGGATGTGGTCCGGTGAAGTCGGAGCAGCATGGTCGTTGTTTGGGGATGAACTCCATAAATTCGATGCGCGTTAGGTCGGCGTCGTAGAGATTGAGCTGCCATTTGCCGTCGCGGCCGATTTTGGGAGTTTCGTTGGGTTTGATGCCGGCTTTGGAGATTTCGTCGTCGATGGCGTGGATGTCGGGCACGCCGATAGAGATGTGATTCATGACGCCGAGGGTGTGTTTATCGGCGGTAGGCGAGATGTTGAGCATGTACTCGATCCAATCGGTGCCTTCGGGGACTTGCATGGCGACCCAGTCGTCTCTTTCTTCCGTCATGCCGCCGTGCCAATAAGGACGGAATCCGAGTTCGAACACGTAGAAGCGATCGATGGCTTCGCGATTTTTCACGACGAACCCGGCGTGAATGATGCGGACGGGATTGGGCGGATTCGAGGGGGGCAGACCGGCGTTGACGTCTTCGGCGTTGGCCAGGTGATAAGAATCTGTAAAGGAGATCTTATGGCCTTCCGGATCTGTGAGGGCGATACGGATGAGTTCGCCGCCGTGCTTTTTCTTGATCTCGTCAAAATCGACTTTGTTGAAGTTGAAATATTTTTTGAAACCTTCGAGGTCATCCGTGAGAAAGGAAACTTCGGCGAGCAGGTCCGCGGGGGCTGGCGTGGGCACTTTTTCAAAATGGATGCGCTGGCCGCTGGGAAGGAACAAGAATTGGGGAGCAGACGGCGCGCAGTAGTCGCACAAGTGATCCGGATCGATGAGTTTTAGATAGAACTTGCGGGCTTCGGAGACATCCGAGACGAGGATAGTGACTCCAGCGATCCCGAGAATGCGCGGGCGCTTTGGCGGTTTTTTCTTCGCCACGGCGGGGAGACACAGGAGCAAGCACGCGAGCAGGAGTGCGAACTTTTTCATCGGTGACCTCAGGGATTAGATGCCGAACGTGATTTTACCTTGCGAATCTCTTCCATGCGAGCGCGAAGGCGCTGTTCGAAGCCCTGGTCGGTGGGTTTGTACCATGTGCGGCCGGCGAGATTTTCGGGGAGGCAGGTCATGTCGGTAAGTTTTTCGTCGAAATCGTGCGCGTATTTGTACCCTTGGCCGTAGCCGACATTTTTCATGAAGCCGGTCACGGCGTTGCGGAGGTGGAGCGGTACGGGATCGGCTTCGGTCTTGTGCACATCGTCGAGAACTTCGCCATAGGCAGTGTAAACGGCATTGGACTTTGGCGCGAGGGCAAGATAGACGGCGGCTTGGGCCAGCGCGAGATTGCCTTCGGGCACGCCGAGAAAATCGAAGGCGTCTTTGGCGGCGAGAGTGACGGCCAGCGCGCCGGGCTCGGCGAGGCCGATGTCTTCGCTGGCCATGCGGACCAGGCGGCGGGCGAGATAGAGCGGGTCTTCGCCGGATTCGAACATGCGCACGAGCCAGTAGAGGGTGGCGTCAGGGTCGGAGTTGCGCACGGATTTGTGAAGCGCGGAGATGAGGTTGAAGTGCTCTTCGCCGGCTTTGTCGTAGCGGAGGAGTTTGCGCTGAAGGACGTCTTCGAGGAGTTCTCGGGTGATGGTGCGCGCGCCGGTGACACCGGGCTTGGCGCTGCGAGCGGCGAGTTCGAGGGTGTTGTAGGCAGAGCGTGCATCGCCATTGGCATAGGAGGCGATGCGGAAGAGGACGTCGTCGGTGGATTCGACATTTTCGTTGCCGAGGCCGCGCTCTTTGTCGGCGATGGCGCGTCTTAGAAGGTTAACGATCTGCGGCGTGGTGAGGGGATCGAGGACGTAGACCTTTGTGCGCGAGAGAAGCGGTGAGATGACTTCGAACGACGGATTTTCGGTGGTGGCGCCGATGAAGGTAATGTGGCCGGCTTCAACGTAAGGAAGAAAAGCGTCTTGTTGAGCTTTGTTGAAGCGATGAACTTCGTCGACGAAGACGATGGTGCGTTGGCCGCCGTGGGATTTGCGTTCCGAGGCGGCCATGACTTCCTTAATTTCCTTTATGCCGGCGAGAACGGCGCTGAAAGCCACGAATTCAGAGCGCGTGAGGCGGGCGATCATGCGCGCGAGTGTGGTTTTGCCGCAGCCGGGCGGGCCCCAAAGGAGCATGGAAGTGATTTGGTCGTTTTCGATTTGCTGGCGGAGGGGTTTGCCGGGGCCGAGGAGTTTTTCCTGGCCGATGAATTCATCGAGAGTGCGAGGGCGCATGCGCTCGGCGAGCGGCTGGTGGGCCGAGTCTTCGACGGCGGGTTGCGGCAACTTTGAGAAGAGGCTCATGGTTTGGCGCCGTTTTTTTGCATAAGAGAGTTGCGCTGGCGGGCGGCTTCGTAAAAGAGAACTGCGGCGGCAGCGGCGGCGTTGAGCGATTCGATGCCGCTGGCCATGGGAATGCGAATGCGGGCGTCGGCGCTGCGTTCGATTTCTTCGGGGAGGCCGGCACCTTCGTTGCCGACGAGGAGGGCGACGGGTTGGCACCAGTCGACTTCCCAGGGGGAGAGCAACGGAGCAATCGTGCCGGAATGGGGCGCAGCATGCTGCGCCCCTACAACCGAAGAGGGAGCTTCGTGAACGGATGTGGCTAGGGTGCGGACGTTGGCGATTTTGAGTTGGGTGAGCAGAATCGGCAGAGACATTCCGGGAAGAATCGGGAGATGGAGCGCGGCGCCGGCCGAGGCGCGCAGCGCTTTGGGAGAAAAGGGACTGGCGGTGCCGGATTGGCCAGAGGCGGCTGTGACAGCGCCGGTGGCGCCGAACGCGGCGGCCGTGCGTAGGATGGTGCCGACATTGCCGGGGTCCTGCACGCCAGCAAGGACCACAAGCAGCGGAGAGCAGGCGTTCGCAGGCGCGCGCAGCAGGTCATCTAGAGTGGCCGTGCGCGGCTGGACTAGAGCGGCGACACCTTGCGGATGCTCGGTGTCGGCGAGGCCTTCGAAGAGGCGGTCGGTGGTGCGCAGCTTGGGAAAAGCCATTTCGGGCCTGTCGATGAGAGGGGCGAGGCGTTCGTGATGGCGTTCGCCGGATTCGCTGAAGAGGACGGCTTCGATGCGGCAGCCTGAGCGAAGGGCTTCTTCGACCAGGCGGACGCCTTCGACGCCGACGGCGCCGGATTCGGTGGGCAGGCCGCCGCGAAGGGCCATGCGAAATTCCTTGAGCCAGTGGTTGTCGCGGCTGGTGAGGACTCCTGGCGCGGCTGTAGGGGTCGCAATGTTGCGCGCGGATTTGCTGGAGGAGGCCATCAAGGGGAGCGTAACAAATTTTGGGGCTAGGAGGCGAACGCCTGCCCGGTGCGGCCTTTGGCCCGAAAGGCGGGCGCGGTTAGCAGCTGACAGCTCACAGTCGACAGCTGACAGACAGAAATATACTTTGTTTGGAGGGTTGGCTACGCCGGTTTCGCGGAGGTTGTTAGAGGAACGGCGTTCTCTTCTCCGGAAGAGGCGAGGCGGGTGTGGACTTGCGAAAGTATTTTGAAGGAGCCGAGGCGGGCGGAGTGGTCGTAGATGTGCGCCGTTGTGATGAGCTCATCGGGTTGGGTGACTTCAATGAATTTAAGGATGCCACGCTCGACGGTTTCGGGGGAGCCGACGACGGAGCAGAGGAGCGTCATGCTTGCGGAAGCTTTTTCCTGCGGCGTCCAGGAGGAGTCGATGTCGTCAATGGGCGGGGGGATTTGGCCGGGAGTTCCGCGGCGAAGATTGGTGAAGGCTTGCTGGATGGAAGTGAAGAGGTAGCGAGCTTGAGCGTCGGTTTCGGCGGCGATGACGTTGAGGCCAAGCATCACGTAGGGGCGGGCGAGTTGGCGCGACGGTTTGAAATGCCGGCGATAGAGTTGCACCGCTTGCATCATGTCAGCGGGAGCGAAATGCGAGGCGAAAGCGAAGGGCAATCCGAGGTCGGCGGCGAGTTCCGCGCTGAAGAGGCTCGAGCCTAAGAGCCATATCGGTACGCGAAGGCCAGTGCCGGGAACAGCACGAATTTTTTGATTGGGCGTGGCGGGCTCGAAATAGGACTGCAGTTCCTCGACGTCTTGCGGGAAGTTGTCAGAGGCGGCAGCGGCGTTGCGGCGCAGGGCGCGCATGGTGGGCTGATCGGTACCGGGAGCTCGGCCGAGGCCGAGCTCGATGCGGCCGGGATAAAGCGAAGCGAGCGTGCCAAATTGTTCGGCGATGACGAGCGGCGAATGATTCGGGAGCATGATGCCCCCGGAGCCAACGCGTATGGTCTTGGTGCCCCCAGCAACGTGCGCGATGACGACAGACGTGGCGGCGCTGGCGATGCCTGGCATGTTGTGATGTTCGGCGAGCCAGAAGCGGTTGTAACCCCAGGCTTCGGCGTGTTGCGCGAGGTCGAGCGAGTTGCGGAGAGCGTCGGCGGCGGTTGCGCCTTGCGGAATCGGCGAGAGATCAAGGATGGAGAAAGGAATCACTTTTGATTTGATGCTGCAGCGGACGCAGAAGTTACGAAACGCCAGATTTGGAGAACTCCGCCGATTGCAACGATGCGCGGCGTTGGTCAGAGTGTTAGCGGGATTGCGCGCACTCTTCCGGCAGGCTCTTATTGCATGCGCTAGAGGGGTATGGTAGCGTCGCCAAATTGAGTGAAATCGCGGGCGAAGCGCCAGAGGGTGTGTTTTGTGGCTTCGCCAAAGGTCAAAACATTGCCGGCAGAACTGTTGCGCATCAATGCGCAAAACCCGGAAGCGGAAGTGCTGCGTTACGCAGCTAGTTTTCTGAGCCGGGGAAGTGTCGTTGCGATTCCTACCGACACGTTTTACGGGCTAGCTGCCGACCCGTTTAATCTCGCCGCTGTGGACGAAATTTATCGCGTGAAGGGGCGGCCGGAGACGCGGGCGCTGCCGATTCTGGTGCGTTCGCTGGAGCAGGCCATGCAACTGGCACGCGAAGTGCCGCAGAATTTTTTGCGGCTGGCGCAGGAGTTTTGGCCGGGAGCGTTGACGCTTGTGGTGGATGCGGCGAACCGCTTGCCGCTGAAAGTGACGGCGAATACGGGAAAAGTGGCGTTGCGCTGGCCGAAGAGCGACATCGCGCGCAGACTGATCGAGGAGTTTGACGGGCCGATCACGGGAACCAGCGCGAATATTTCGGGATTTCCTTCGTGTTCGAACGCGGAGCAGTTGATGAAGCAGCTTGGCGGGCGGCTGCCGCTGATTTTGGATGGCGGGGAAACCGGCGCGACGTTGGGATCGACAATCGTGGATGTCCATGGCGGAGCATGGAAGATTATTCGTGAGGGCGCGATTCCCGTGGCGGAGATTGAGAAGGCGCTGAAATAGTACGGAAGCTTGAACAATATCAGAATCAGACAGATAGTTGGAGAACGCCCATGCGTGCACTGATTGTCTTTTCTCAGATATTTCTTCTGACGACGACTGCGCTTACGGCAGGGCCCCAGTTCGGTTCCCCGGGTTCAGCGCCATTCGAGTTGCAGGGCGATAAGTTGGGCGAGAGCGTTGCAACGTTTATTTCGCAGCATCCCAAAGCACAGTGCGAAGACTCCACAAAAACAAGGAAGAATTGTTACCAGTGGGATGATATTTCAATATTTGGTTTTGCTGCGCACCCCGAGGCCGGATGCACTCCCTCGAAGCATTCCTCGCAAGGCTGTGCGCAAGGTCTCTCAGCTCAGTTCGCGGAGGGGCGCCTAATCATGCTCAGCTATGCTGTTGCGGGGAAGGATAAGCAGTTGGCGGTGGCATCCCTTAAGAAAACGTACAATGCGCCAGTCATTGACACCCCTGAGGGCACTATATGGTGTGGCGGTCGGGGTAGTACGTTGAGCGTGGTCGTTGGAAAAGCCACTGAGCGAGAAGATGGAGAGACTTTAATCACGTTCATGATGCAAGGTTAGTTTTCTGAATGCCGAGTAAGTCCATCTAGTACCCAAATTACTTTTTCCCAGGCTGATGGCCCAACCTTGTAGGGGCACGATTCATCGTGCCCGTCCTTCCGTTACCACCCTCGAGTAGCAGGAAGTCGAACTCGCCAGTCGAAGACGGCTGGCCGTTAGCGCGGCGCGGCATAGGAGATTTTTCCGAGAATGGCTGGGCCGCGCGCGCCTGTGGCGCTGGGGAGATTGCTGGGGCGGCCGTGGAACGTTTCGTGCGCAAGCAGCGCGAACGCGAAAGCTTCTTTGGCGTCGATCGGAATGCCAAAGTGCGAAGACTTCAGCACCTCAATGCTATGCGGCCGGTAAAATTCAGAAAGAAACGAAAATATGAGCGGATTGTTCGCCCCGCCGCCTGAAACGATCAACTGATGCACTTTTGTTTTTGGCAAAACGAAAAGTTCGATTGCCAACCGCACGCTGACCACCGTGAACCAGGTCGCGGCGCGAATCAAGTCGTTGGGCTTCGCGCGATATTTGCGGCCGAGCTTCAGGAGCTTTTGTAGATATTCCTCACCAAAATATTCCCGGCCTGTGGACTTCGGCGGCGGCTCGTAGAGATACGGTTCTTTCAAGAGCTGAGAATGGAGCAGCGGAATATCGCGCCCTTTCAAGGCTAGTTGTCCGCCTCTATCGAAGCGCTCGCGGCCTTTGGTGAAATGCGCGACTAATGCGTCCATCAGCATATTCGCGGGGCCAGTGTCGAACGCGATGATTTGTTGCGGCTTTGCCGCGGCGGGAATGATCGTGATATTCGCGATGCCGCCGAGATTCAGCGAGATGCGGCCGAGTTTTTCGTGGCGATAGAGGAGATAGTCGGCGTAGGGGACGAGCGGAGCGCCTTGACCGCCGAGAGCGATGTCGGCGGGGCGAAAATCGCCGACGGTGGTGATGCCGGTGCGAGCGGCGATGAAGGCAGGTTCGCCGATTTGGAGCGTCGAGGCTGTGGCGCGGCCAAGATAGGGCGCGGACTTTCCCTGATGAAAAATGGTTTGCCCGTGGCTGCCGATGAGGCCGATGCGTTTTGGCGACACGCGAAACTTACGGCACGCTGCGAGGGCGGCGTCGGCGAAAACTTCGCCTAGACGAAAATTCAACTGGCTGAGTTCGCCGGCGGAGATGGGATGCTGCTCGGCGACGCGAAGAATTTCTTTGCGCAGCGTGGGAGGGAATTTGCTCGAAGTATGGTTGAGAAGTTTTGCATGCAGATGCGGTGGCGCGCCGGAAATGCGGGCGAGGGCAACGTCGATGCCGTCGGCGGACGTGCCGGACATGAGGCCGAGGACGAGCATGGATTTGGATGCCATCGTCTGTAGAGGGATTTAAACACAGAGGACACGGAGAACACAGAGCGGACAAGGAATGACGGAGATAATGAGTGAACGCAACAAATGGGCTCTGTAGGGGTGGGGCTTGCGCCACCCGGTTTGAACCGCTCGTGGCCTCGATACGCTAGGAGATTTGTTTTTTCAATTCAGCGAGAAGATTTAAAGCGTCGAGAGGCTTGAGCTGGTCGAGGTCTGCGCCGCGGAGCTTGTCGAGGACGGCGCGGTCGAGTGCCGTGAAGAGAACTTCCTGATGGCCATTGCGGCGGTGTGGGGAAGATGCCGCGGGATTTGTCGGGGCGCCAGCAACGTTTGCCGCAGAGTCTTCGAGGGCTCCGGGTGAAAGGGTTTCGCTCAGGGCGTGCTCGCTCTGCTCATGTTTTTTGAGGACTTCGCGGGCCCGTTCGATAACGCTGCGAGGAAGGCCGGCAAGGCGCGCGACTTCGATGCCGTAACTCTTGTCGGCGCTGCCGGGTTCGACGCGGCGCAGAAAGATAATTTCGTTGGGCGTCTCTTTCACCGAGACGTGAACGTTCTGCACGCCAGTGAGGAGATCGGCGAGTTCAGTGAGCTCGTGGTAGTGCGTGGCGAAAAGCGTACGGGCGCGCGTGTGCTTCTGCAGGTGCTCGACGACAGCCCAGGCGATCGAGAGGCCATCAAACGTCGCCGTCCCGCGGCCGACTTCGTCCAAAAGAACGAGGCTCGATGGCGTAGCGTGGTGCAGGATGGCGGCGACTTCGCTCATCTCGACGAGAAACGTCGAGCGGCCGCGCGCCAGGTTATCGCTCGCGCCGATGCGCGTGAAGATGCGGTCCGTGATGGGAAGCTTGGCTTGGCGCGCCGGAACGAACGAGCCCATTTGCGCCATCAGCACAATCAGCGCGGCTTGGCGAAGATACGTGGACTTGCCACCCATGTTTGGGCCGGTGATCAGCAAAAGCTGCTGCCGGCCAGGGTCGAAGCAGAGATCGTTGGGAACAAAACGCTCGCCGCGCTGGCGAAGGAGTTCTTCAATCACCGGATGACGGCCGCCGACGATGAGAAGCTCTCCGGTCGAGTTGAAATCGGGCCGCACGTAGCCACGGTCGGCGGCGAGCTTGGCGAACGAAGCGAGCACATCGAGCTGGGCGATGGCGCCAGCCGTGCGGCGAAGACGCGCCGCCTGCCCAGCGATGATTGAGCGAATCTCGACAAAAAGCTGGCGTTCGATTTCGAGGATGCGCTCGTCGGCGGCGAGAATTTTACGCTCGTACTCTTTCAGTTCCGGCGAAGTGAAGCGTTCGGCGTTCACCAGCGTTTGCTTGCGCTCATAGTCCGCGGGAGCAAGATGTAGATTCGGCTTCGAAATCTCCATGTAGTAGCCAAAAATGGAGTTGAAACGAATCTTCAGTGAGGCGATGCCGGTGCGTTTGCGCTCGCGCTCTTCCATGGCGGCGATGATCTCTTTGCTATGGCGGCTGAGGTTGCGGAGTTCGTCGAGCTCGCCGTCGTAGCCACTGCGGATGATTCCGGGATCTGTGGCGAGGGCGGGAGGCTCATCGGCGATGGAGCGTTCGAGCCGTTCACGGACGTCAGTAAGTTCGTCAAGCTCACCGTGGAGATGCCGCAGCAGAGCGCTGCCGCCGATGGGAGGGGGCGTCAGAAAATTCTTCAGTACCGGAAGCTGCACCAGCGATTTGCGCAGAGCCAGGAGCTCGCGCGGGCCGGCGAGGCCAAGAGTGATGCGGCTCGTGAGGCGCTCGAGGTCCTGTATGCCGCGCAACTCTTTACGGATTTCGCCGCGCACCACGGTTTGCTGCAGAAGATGCGCTACGGCTTCCAGGCGGGCCTCGATGGCATCGCGCTCGATGAGTGGCCTCAGTATCCATGAGCGCAAGAGACGGGCGCCCATCCCCGTGACGGTTGCATCGAGGGCGGACACGAGAGTCACCGGTCCGCCGCGATTGCTCTCTTCGCTGAAAATTGGGGTGAGGAGCTCCAGATTGCGGACAGAGACAGGGTCGAGAACGAGCGTCTCGTGCTGCTGGTAATAACGGACGCGATCGAGATGCTGCAGAGCATCGGCGGTGGCCGGCTGAGTACTGGTTGAGCCAGCAGAAGTATCAGCGCCGCGGGCGGCGTTCTCCCGCAGATAATGAACGATAGCGCCGGCGGCCGCGAGCGCTTGCGGATGGTCATCCAGGCCAAAGCCAGTGAGCTCAGCGACGCCAAATTGTTCGCGGAGAATGCGTTCCGCGTAGTCGTGATGGAAAATCCAATCTTCGAGGCGGCTTTCCACGCCGCCAGCACCTTCGAGAAGGGAAGTTTTCGCGGTCTCAAAGAGCTGCTGTGGCCGGGGAAGCAGCGTCTCGCGCGGGTGGAGAAGCTGGAGTTCGTCGCGCAAGGATTCGTCGGCATCAGCACCTGAAAATTCCGTGGATTGAAATTCTCCCGTCGAGAGATCAACGAACGCGAGACCCACCGGCGAACCGGACCTGTGCTTTGCGACTGCGGCCAGATAATTATTTTCCCGAGCGTCAAGAACGGAGACATCGGTGGCTGTGCCAGGCGTTATGACGCGAACGACTTCCCGCCGCACGAGTTTTTTCCCGGGACCAGGAAGCTCCATCTGGTCGCAAATCGCCACTTTAAAGCCGCCGCGAATGAGCCGCGCAATATATCCGTCCGCGGCGTGATAAGGCACACCGCACATAGGGATGGGCTGGCCTTTTTCGCGGTTGCGCGAGGTCAGCGTGATTTGCAGTTCGCGAGAAGCGAGGATCGCGTCTTCGCAGAAAAGCTCATAAAAATCGCCGAGACGGAAGAGCAGCAGCGCGTGCGGGTAGCGCGTTTTGATTGCGTGATACTGCTGCATCAATGGAGAGGTGGGCTCGGTCATCGCTCAGCCAATGTTTTCCCGCACGGAAACCACACAAGCAAGCTCGCGAGCGCCAGGCTCGGTGGTAGAGGCGCAGCATGCTGCGCCTCTGCCGTCGAAGCCTTAGCCAACTTTGAACGCTCTATCCGCTTCATGCGCGGATACCGAGTTCGGTGAGAAGGAAAGCGTAGTCGAGCGCAATTTCTCGCAAATAGTCGTATCGCCCGGACGCGCCGCCATGGCCCGCGCCCATATTAATCTTGAAGAGCAGCGGATTCTCATCGGTCTTCAGTGTGCGGAGCTTGGCTACATACTTCGCCGGCTCCCAGTACATGACTTGGCTGTCGTTCAGCCCTGTCTTTACCAGCATCGCGGGATAAGGCTTCGCCGCAAGGTTTGTGTACGGGCAGTAGCTCTTCATATAGAAATAGTCTTCAGCGATGCGCGGGTCGCCCCATTCCTCATATTCGCCGACGGTGAGTGGCAGGGAAGCGTCAAGCATGGTATTCAACACGTCGACAAAAGGCACGTGGCTTATGACCCCGCGAAACAGGTCCGGCCGCATGTTCGTAACCGCGCCCATCAAGAGCCCGCCAGCGCTGCCGCCTTCGATAACCAGGCTTTCCGACGACGTGTAGCGACGCGCAATGAGGTGCTCGGCGGCTGCGATGAAGTCGGTGAACGTGTTGCGCTTCTGGCGCAACCGGCCTGCGTCATGCCAGGGCTTGCCGAGTTCACCGCCGCCGCGGATGTGGGCGATGGCAAAAATCATGCCGCGATCGAGCAAGCTGACGCGGTTGGAACTGAACGTCACAGCGATGGAGTAGCCGTAGCTGCCGTAGCCGTAAAGCAAGAGGGGAGCGGTGCTGTCCAACGGAGTGTCTCGACGATAAACGAGAGAGATGGGAACGCGAGCGCCGTCCGCGGTGATGGCGTGCAACCGCTCGCTAACATACTGCGTGGCGTCGTAACCGCCCAGCACGGGCTGCTGTTTGCGAAGCACGCTTTCGCGTTTTGCTACTTCGTAGTCAAAAACGGAGCGAGGCGTGACGAAAGATTCGTACTGATAGCGCACAAGAGTCGCATCGAAGTCCGGATTGCTGCCAATCGACGCGTTGTAGGCAGGCTCAGCGAACGCAATGCGGTGAGAAGCAGCAAGCGCATCTGGCGTCTGAACACCAAGATCCAAAATACGCAGATTCGGCAGCCCGCCTTCGCGCTCCGAGAGCACAACTTGCGAGCGAAACACGTCAAGGCCCGCGAGCATTACTTCGGGGCGGTTCGGAACGATCTCCTTCCATTTATCACGCTGCGGGTCCGCGACCGGCGCAATCGCCAGACGAAACGTCCGCCCACCCGAATTTGTCCGAATAAAAAAGTAGCCGCCGGTGTCTTGGGGGTTAGCGCCACGAGTTTCCCGTGTGAGCGGGTTGGGATGGTGGTCCACAAAATACTCATGGTCTGTCTCGCGGGCAGCGACCACGCGAAACTCGCCGTAGGGCTCCGCGGCGGGCAGAAACCGCACTTCACTCGTCGTATGACTGGCAATCACCAGAAGAAGGTAGGCCGCGCTGCGGGTCCGCTCGATCTCGATGCGAAAGCGTTCGTCGGTCTCGTCATGAATCAAGGTGTCTGCTTCGGTGGAACCAACCACATGCCGGTACAACCGGTGAGATCGCTTGGTGGTCGCATCTTCAACGGTGTAAAACAGCGTGCGATTGTCCGCAGCCCAGGCTGCGCTGGTTACGCGTTCGATGGCCTCGGGAAAATCCCGCCCGCTCCACAGATTCTTGACGCGCAGAGTGTATTGGCGGAAGCCGGTGGTGTCCAAGGCATAGGCAAGCAGTTGATTGTCATGGCTCACGTCGAAAGCGCCCAGCCCCAGGAAAGAATGCCCTTGCGCGAACTGGTTCAGGTCCAAAAGTATCTCGTCGAGCGAACCACTGGCGTCAACGCGCCGGCAATGAATGGGATACTGTTTGCCTTCCTCGGTGCACGTGAAATAAAGGTAGCCGCGGAGTCGGTAGGGAACGGACAAGTCCGTCTGGAGAATCCGGCCGAGCATCTCCTGGTAGAGCGCTTCCTGAAACGTTTCGGTGGGCTGCAACACTGCATCTGTGTATGCGTTTTCCGCTTCCAGATACGCGAGGACCTCAGGATTGTCTTTCTTCCGCAGCCAGGCGTAATGGTCCACCCTGCGGTCTCCGTGCACGATCGTCTCGACTGGCTCGCGCTTTGCGAGCGGCGGCGAAACAGAGGGAGGGCTTGTCAACGGGTTGGAAAATGCGGGCGCGGCTGCTTTGGCGTCTGGATTCATAACTCTCTTGATCTGGTGCGCGCGGCGGGCTGGGCGCCGGGCGTTCTGCCGGATTTAGCCGGGGTCACGCTGAGCAAAGGTGAAATACGTTCGTCCGCTATACTAACGGAAGTCCGCGGCGGGAGAAAGTCGCCGCACGAGCTCGGAAGGATGGAGATGGCGCAGGAAATCGAAATCAAGTTGAAGATCAGCGACCCCAAGGCCCTGCGCTTGGCGTTAAAACGACTGGGCGCCCGTCTCGTCGGCGGGGGAACGGGCCGCGTGCATGAGTGGAACGTCTTGTTCGATACGCCGAAGGGGGATATTGCCAGGCATGGGCAACTGCTTCGAATTCGCACGGAAACGCCCGAACGCAAATCGAAGAGCAGCAAACGACCCCTGGCGCAGCGCGCCTTGTTGACCTTCAAACGGCCCGTACCCGGTCGAGAGATGGGTCAAGGCAGTGCGGAGGACAACCACCGCCATAAAGTTCGAGAAGAGTTCGAACTCCAGGTGACCGACAGCCGCACCCTTACAAAGATATTCGAAGGCCTGGGGATGCGTGGTTGGTTCCGCTATGAAAAGCGCCGCACTACCTTCCGATTGCCTCCCACCAAGCGTTGGGCCAAAGGATTGTTAATCGAACTGGATGAGACGCCGATCGGCACCTTCGTCGAGCTGGAGGGTCCACCGGCGGCGATTGACCGGGCCGCTCGGGAACTTGGCTACGAGAGGCAAGACTATATCGTCAAAAATTATCTCACTCTCTATGTGGAACACTGCCGAAGGCAAGGGATAGAACCGAAAGACATGGTCTTCGCGGCGGCAAAATAACGACGCTCAATAAAAAATAAAAAAAATCACGCACAAGGTGATTCTTTTCTTGACATTGAAACGCGCCGGGCTTATCACTGCTCCAGCGTCTGCGAATTGGTGCTTCAATTGCTCTCCCATCGCGGTTCGCGAGCGCATGACGGCCTGACCGCTGCCATGCAGGAGTGGATTTTCTTCCGATGAGTGCGTCCAACGAACTCGAACCTGGCCCTAGTCGCTGGAACAAGGCGCAGTCTGGCAGAGCGAGGCTTAGGAAGGGCGCTTGGGCAACGTCGCGCGGAGCGCAAGCCCTGCCGCAGGCGGTAGGGTGGGGAGGGTCCGCGCCAGGCTAACGGTAAGTCCATTTTTCTCAGGCACTTGCCCGCGGCCGAGGTTGTTTTCGGTGCGCGGGTTTTTTGTTGGTGGCTGCACGTAGCGAATTTGAGGCAAGCATATGGAACTCTACGCAACGGAACTGATGGGCGCAGAAGCCTACGACGCGCAGGGCAATTTCGTCGGGCGCGTGCGCGAATTCTTCATCGAGCCTTCGCAGGCAACAAACCGGCTGTCGCATTTCCTGCTTTCGCGGGGAAAATTCCAGCCGCTCATCGCAAGGCACGATCAGGTAGCCACGTTCGCTCCCGGCACGATACGTCTGAATGTAAGTGAGCGAGCGCTGCAACTCTATGAACCGAACGAGTCGCTTTTGGCCGTTCGCAAAGATTTGATGGACCAGCAGATCATCGATACGCGGGGCCGCAAGGTCGTTCGCGTGAACGATGTGGATCTGACGGAAATGAAGACCAACGGAAACGTCGAACTGCGGGTTACGCAAGTCGACGTAGGGTTGCCGGGCGCTGTCCGGCGCCTATTGCAGGGAGTTGTTTCTCCGGGAATGATCCGCAAGATACAAACCAAGCTGCCGCAGAGCGCCATTCGCTGGGAATTCGTCAATTTGATCGAGTCAGACCCCCTCCGGCGCGTCAAGCTTCGCATCACGCACGAAAAACTGGAAGACTTGCACCCTGCCGACCTGGCGGAGATTATCGAGCACCTCTCGGCGTCCGAGCGGCAGGGAATCATCGCTTCGCTCGACGAAGAGACGGCGGCAGCCGTTCTCGCCGAACTGGATGAACGGCTGACCACCCAGATCGTTGAGAAACTGGACCCGGAGAAAGCGGCCGACATTCTCGAAGAGATGGCGCCCGATGCTGCGGCGGACCTCCTGGCAGACCTGCCGAAAGAGACCTCGGAAGAGCTGCTGGAAGAGATGCCCGGCCAGGAAGCCGACGAGGTGCGCGAGTTGCTGTCTTTCGATCCCTCAACGGCCGGCGGGATGATGAATACACAGTTTGTTTTCGTGGGCGAAGGCTCTCACCGCGAAGAAGTTCTCGCCTGGATCCGCGGTCAGGAGCTGAACCTCGATCAGCTCGACACCATCGTTCTGCTCGATGCGAAAGCGGAATACTCCGGCACCGTCTCTATCGCCCGGTTGATGCTTGCCGCGCCAGAACAGACGATGAAAGAGCTTCGCAGCGAGCCACTGCTGAGCATCGACGCGGATGCGGATGAGAAGGACGTTTTCGAGCTGTTCGACAAATACAATCTCCGAATGCTTACGGTCATCGACGAAGAGAGGCGCCCCGTCGGCACGGTGACCGTGGACGACGTGGTGTCGCGTTTGGTTCAGAAATAACTAAGAGAATCGGAACTGGCGCATGAACTGGGAAAGCCTTAAATCAAGCTTTGAGGGCCTGCAGACACGGGGCGAAAACCTGCAGCAGAAGATTCGCGGCCTGCGCCGCCGTTTGACGTTGCTGCTAGCCGTGGTCGGGCCGGGACTGATCACCTCCAACGTCGATAACGACGCCGGGGGCATTGCAACCTATTCGCAGGCGGGCGCTCAGTATGGTTACGCCTTGCTGTGGTCGCTGATTCCCATGACCATCGCGCTGTACGTGACCGAAGAGATGTGCGCGCGAATGGGCGTGATCACCGGCAAAGGACTTTCCGATCTGATTCGTGAGGAGTTCGGTTTTCGCCCCACCTTTTTTGTGATGATTACGGGTTTCTTCGTGGATTTGGCAAACGTGGTGGCGGAATTCGCCGGCGTCGCAGCTTCCATGGAAATGTTTCATGTCAGCCGCTACATTGCGGTTCCTATCGCCGCTTTCCTGGTCTGGATTCTGGTCCTTCGAGGGACCTACCGCCAGGTCGAAGTTATCTTCCTGATTGCCTGCGGGTTCTACGTCACGTACATCATTTCGGCGTTTCTGGCCAAACCGGACTGGTTGGAGGCCGCCAAGCACGTCGTCATTCCGAACCTTAGTTTTAATTCGGGCTACCTGCTCACGCTGACGGCGCTTGTGGGGACGACCATTGCGCCGTGGCAGTTTTTCTATCTGCAAGCGGGATTTGTTGAGAAGAAAGTCGGACCGAGGCAGTACCCGCAGGCGCGCGCCGATGTCCTGGTAGGGAGCATCAGTTGTATGGTCATCGTATTTTTCATCATCGTGGCCACGGCGGCGACTTTGTATGTTTCGGGTCAGCGCAATATCACTGATGCGGTCCAGGCGGCCAAAGCGCTGATCCCGCTTGCGGGCAAATGGGCTGGATTTACTTTCGCCTTCGGCCTGCTGAATGCTTCGTTGTTCGCGGCCTCGATTTTGCCCCTCTCGACGGCCCATGTCATTTGCGAAGGGCTCGGGTTTGAAGCGGGAATCGATCACAAATTCAAAGATGCGAAAATCTTTTACAGCCTCTATACGGTTTTGATTGCCGTCGGCGCGGGCATCATTCTGATCCCGCACGTTCCCATCTGGAAGATTTTCATTTTTTCGCAAGTCGGGAACGGCATTTGGCTTCCGGTGGTGATTATCTTTATTTTGCTGCTGGTGAACCGGCGCGAGCTGATGGGCGAACACGTGAACTCGCTAACGTTTAACATCGTCGCGTGGGTGACCGCGATCGCCATGATTATCCTGACCCTCGTTCTGGTTTATACCTCCTTGTTCCAGGCGGCTCCACCGCAGGTCGGGTAAAGCCCGGGGTCCGTTCACGGAATTGTGATGTTCAAAACAGCAACGGGCATTGCGCCGGTGCCAAATCGTATGTTAACTTTGCGGCGTAAAGAAGAAACCCCAGGAACCCGTGCCGCTCACCAAATCACACACGACGCTGCAAGTTTCCGCCTCCGGCTCGCTGGGACCTTTGACGCCGGAGGAGGCTCTCCTTTTTGAAAAACTGGATTTGAGCCGATTGCCGCGGCACGTCGCCGTCATCATGGACGGCAATGGCCGCTGGGCGCAGCAACGGCACTTGCCGCGCGTCGCTGGCCACCGCTCTGGCACGAAAACCGCGCGTTCCACGATCGAGACCTGCGCCCGGCTTAAAATTGAGGCTCTAACCCTTTACGCCTTCTCCGTGGAGAACTGGCGTCGCCCGAAAGCCGAAATCGACTTCCTGATGCAATTGTTGCGGGAATATTTGCGGCGGGAAATGCCCCTCCTGCAGAAAAACGATATCCGCATGAGATTCCTGGGACGCACGGACGAACTCCCCAAGGGCGTGCAGGAGGACGTGCGCGACGCCATGGAACGCACCGCTGCAAACCAAGGCATGGTGCTCTGCGTGGCGTTGAACTACGGCGGCCGCTCCGAAATCGTGGACGCCATGAACGCGATTCTGGCAGAGCAAAACGGACATGCAGGCCGCGAACCGATTACGGAAGAAACGCTCTCCCGCCACATGTATACGAGCGGCTTGCCGGACCCCGATCTGCTGATCCGCACGAGCGGCGAGATGCGCGTAAGCAATTTTCTGCTCTGGCAGATTGCGTACGCGGAGATTTTTGTGACGGAAACTTTGTGGCCAGATTTCAATCGCGCGCGGCTGCTGGAAGCGCTGGTCGAATTCCAAAAGCGCGAGCGCCGCTACGGCGGAATCCGGGAAGACCAGCCCGAGATGGAAGACGCGGCCCGCGTCGTCGGCAAGTGAATATTGGTCTGAAAAGCGGCATTGCTGAATACTATTCCGTCCAAAATTTGTCGTGCTCCCGCGTGATTTATTTCCCTTGATGTGATGAGATGGAGTGAGTCATTCATCCGGGGATTCCTTTTCCATGACTTGGATACGTATCGCGACAGCCGCTGTTCTGATTCCGTGTGTGGTCGGACTGGTGCTATGGGGCTCGACAGGCGCCATGGCCGTCGGTCTCGCGCTCGTCACGTTGCTCGCTCTCTTTGAATATTTCGCATTGGGCGAGGCCATCGGCCACCGCGCCTACCGTTTCTGGACAGCTACCTGCGCCCTGGGCCTCGTCTATGTGCAGTGGCTCGCCGCCATCGCCCCATCGTACGAACTCGCCGGCGGGCTCACGTTCCACCGCATGGTAGGCCGGGTTTTAGGAAACATTCCCACGGTCCAGGATGTTTTGTTTATTTTTGTGCTCGGCGTCGCCGCACTGACTCTTTTCACCAAACGTCCGATTGTGGAAGCCTTGCCAGCCGCTGGAATCAGTGCCAGTGGATTGCTCCTGGTCGCTTTTCCACTAACCTTTACGATCCGCCTGCACGGCTACAATTCCGATGGCCCAAAGCTCCTGTTGTTTGCTCTCGTCATCACCTGGGTTGGCGATAGTTCGGCGTATTTTGCCGGCCGCGCGCTTGGGAAACACCGCATGGCGCCCGTGCTCAGTCCAAACAAGACTTGGGAGGGGACTCTCGCGAGTCTGCTTGGTGCTCTGCTTGTCGGCGTTGTGTTTGCCAGGTGGCTGACAGTGCCGCTTCCGTATTTGCTTGGAATGGCTGCGGTGGGCAACATAGCCGGTCAGGCCGGCGATTTGCTCGAATCCGCCTACAAACGAAGCGCGGGAGTTAAAGATTCGGGCTCGCTGCTGCCCGGCCATGGCGGCGTTCTTGACCGAATCGATGCGTTGATTCTGGCTATCCCCGTTGTCTGGTACTATTGGATTTGGATCTACATTCCCAACCGGTAGGACAGACATTCTTGTCTGTCGCCTTTGTCTGTCGCCGTGGTCTGTCGCCCTTGTCTGCTGCCCTTGTCTGCCGCTGCCGCGTGAGTGGCAGGACCTCTGGACCAGTTCAGGAGACAGACAGGAATGTCTGTCCCACCAAGTGCATTGCTAAACGGAGAAGAGAGTCTTTTGAAACAGCTAGCCATTTTGGGTTCGACCGGTTCGATCGGGAGGCAGTGTCTTTCGGTTGTAGAAGCCTTGCCGGAGCGCTTCGGTATCGCCGCGCTGGCTGCGGGCGGCAACCTGGGAGAATTAACCGGCCAGATTGAACGCCACCACCCGGAATTGGTCTCCGTCGCCGACGCGAAGAAGGCCGATGAACTGGCTACGATGCTGCGCGGCAAGGGGATTTCGCCGCTGCCTGCGATTCATCACGGGCGCGAAGGCATGTTGGCCGTCGGAACCCACGCGAAAGCCGACATCGTCGTTTCTGCCGCCGTCGGCGTCGTCGGACTGGAAGCCACCTACGAAGCGGTCAAGCTTGGAAAAACCGTCGCGCTCTCCAACAAAGAAGTTTTGGTGGCCGCAGGCGAATTGGTTATGGCGGCTGCCAAGAAGGCCGGGCGGGAACTGTTGCCCGTGGACAGCGAGCACAACGCCGTTCATCAATGTCTGCGCGGTGGAACGCATAGCGAAGTTCGGCGGCTCGTGCTCACCGCAAGCGGCGGCCCCTTTCGCAAGACGCCACTCGCCGCTCTCGAGCACGTCACGCCAGAGCAGGCGCTTGCGCATCCAAACTGGAAGATGGGCAACCGTATCACCATCGATTCCGCGACCATGATGAACAAAGGCTTCGAGGTAATCGAGGCGCGGTGGCTATTTGGCGTGCGGCCCGATCAGATCGACGTCGTGATTCACCCCCAGTCCACCATCCATTCCATGGTCGAGTTCGTCGATGGTTCGATTCTCGCGCAACTCGGTCCAACAGACATGCGAATGCCCATCCAATATGCGTTAACCTATCCAGAGAGAGCGGCGTCTAACAATCAAGTGGCCCTGGATTGGCGCAAGCTGCGGCGGTTGGATTTCGCAAAAGTTTCCACGCGGCGTTTCCCCTGCCTTCGTCTGGCGCGCGAGGCGATGAAAAAGGGCGGGGCATTGCCGTGCGCTCTGAATGCAGCGGATGAAGTTGCGGTCGCTGCTTTTCTGGAGCGGCGGCTGCCGTTTCTCGGAATTGCCGAAGTAATCGAAGCTGTGCTGGCGCGCACGCCGCGAATGCGCTTTGAAAAGATGGACGATGTGCTGGCCGCCGATGCCGAAGCCCGCCGCATGGCAAAAGAAGAAACAGAACGTTTGTCCATGAAGGCAGTGGCGGTATCCTAAGGATCAGAACAAGGGGACGACAGAAGGGAACGACGGAGATATGGGAGCGGTATACCTCATTGTAGGCGTAGGCTTGGTGCTCGGCGTAATGGTCCTCATTCACGAATGGGGACATTTCATCGTCGCGCGGATGTGCGGCGTGCGCGTGGATGTGTTCTCCATAGGTTTTGGCCCGCGCCTCTTTGGCTGGAAAAAAGGGCCGACCGACTATCGCGTAAGCGCGCTGCCGCTGGGCGGCTACGTTCGAATGGCTGGGCAAGACCTCTCTGAAGTGGATTCAAGCGACAAGCCGCCGACAGGCGCGCCCGACGAATTAATGAGCAAGCCACGCTGGCAGCGTGCGCTGATTTCCTTTGCTGGTCCGGCCGTGAATTTAATTTTCCCAGTCTTTCTTCTGACGGGCCTCTTCACCTTCGTGGGCATTCCTTATTCCGCGTATCTCGACGCTCCCGTAAAGATCGCCGCGCTGCCAGCAAGCCAGGCCTCCACGAGTCCTCTGAAAGTCGGCGACACCGTGCTCTCCATCAACGGTGTTACGACCCCGAGTTGGGAACAAGCCTTTCGCACACTCAAACTGGCTCCCGCTGGCCAATCGATCAAAATGGAAGTGGAAGACGCCGGCGCGCGCCACACCGTCGAAGTGCTCCCCAAGGAAGGAACCGCCGCTGATCGAGTGCTGGGATACGTGCCGATCCGCCCAACGCTTGACCAGGTTGTACCCGGAACACCGGCGGACAAAGCCGGCCTGCGCGAAGGCGACACGATCACCGTCGTCAACGGCGCCAAAATTCAATACTGGGAGCAGTTCGTCGAAGCGGTGCAGAGTTCGAACGGCCAGCCCATTTCCCTCGATGTCGAGCGCAAGGGCCAAACCGTTCACACCGTTGTGACTCCGAAGAAAGACCTCGCTGAATCCGGGGAGACCGTCTACCAGATTGGCGTTCTGCGCAGCGACGAGACGGCGTACAAGCGCGTAGCGTTCAGCGAGGGCGTGCGTGTCGCGGGCGCTTCGACAGAAGACACCATCGTGCGCACCGTGGACGTCGTCGGCAAGCTCCTCAGCGGCCGCGTCTCCATCAAGCAGCTTCAGGGCCCCGTGGAAATCTCTCATCAAGCGGGCCAGGCCGTGCGCAAAGGGCCGCTCAACGTCATCTCTCTGATGGTGTTGATCAGCATCAACCTGGGCATCTTGAATCTCTTGCCGATTCCAATCCTCGATGGCGGAAATATTCTGCTGCTGGCCATCGAAGGAATCATGCGGCGCGATTTGAGCCTCAGCTTCAAGGAGCGCTTTGTTCAAGTTGGCCTGGTGTTCCTCTTGGTCATCTTCGCCATCGTTATGTACAATGACATTTTGCGGCGCATCACGAGTCATTCTTAGCCCGCAGTGCGCCGCGTGCCAGGAGGGCGAGAGATGTCTGTATCGCCAGGCCACCGGGTTTCGACGGGCGAGCGCCTCAACACTTCCGAGACAACCGGGAAGCTGCAGCAGGCGATCCGCGAGCGCGGCATACGGCTCACGCGGCAGCGGCGCGTCATTCTGGAAGTGATGGACGCCGCCGACCAGCACCTCGACGTGGATCAAATCCTGGAGCGCGCGCGCAAAATTGATTCTGGCGTGCACCTGGTCACAGTCTACCGGACGATCGATCTCCTGAAGAAGCAGGGTCTGATCGACGAACTCGACCTGCTGCATTTGCGCGGCGACCGCCACTACTATGAAAGCCACGGCCCGCGCGACCACATTCACGTCGCCTGCCTGCGCTGTGGCAAAGTCCGCGAATTCGAAAGCCGCCTCTACGAGCAGTTGAAGCAGCAGATCGCCCGCGACTTCAAGATGAAAGTCACCGTGTCGCGAACGGAAGTGGGCGGCTACTGCGAAGAGTGCCTGGAAAAAGAGATGTAAAGGAAGTAGAGGAGTTAAAGGAAGTAGAGGAAGTCGAGGAGTCGGTTGTCGTATCGGGTGCGTAAGACGCGTGTGCTTGGTCTGCCCCCATGTTCCGATGGATTTGGTCATCGACTGAAGAAAACGCAAAGACCCGCCCTCAAAACCCGAGGACGGGGCACCCTCCGCCACAACTAAGAGTCCGGGCAACCCGTCCTTGTAGATGAGGGCGGATAAGACGTCGTTCGAAAGATGATTCGGAAAGGTTGCGAGCGGGCGAAATGGGCTCATAATGCCGCAGGAGCACCAGCATGGTTGAAATATCCATTTCCAATCGCAATCTCGTGTTGCACGTGAAGGGGATCGACAAGCTATGGACACTCAAGAGTTCGCTGGAAATTCCACTGGCGCACATAATGGAAATTAAGGCAGATCCAACCGTGGCGCACGGATGGTGGCACGGTCTAAAAATGCCAGGAACGAACATCCCCGGAGTCCTCACCGCCGGTACTTTTTATCAGCACGGCCAAAAGGTCTTCTGGGATGTTCACAATCCGGATAACACGGTAGTGATCCAGTTGAAGGACGAGCGTTACAGTGAGCTGATCGTCGAAGTCGCTAATCCGAAAGCGGCTGTGGACCTCGTCAAAACCGGGTTGCCGAGCTAAGGGGCCGTCTTGCCAACGATATGGCGGGTGGCCCGGCCCGCCCTTGAATCATACTTACAAGCGCTGCGAGAGAATACCATTTCTGGGGAAATATGGGGAAAGACGGAAAGTTTCCTCGTGTTTCTCTTCGCTCGAATCAAATTTGCAGGAAACGTTCCGTCTGTCCCGTCTGTCCAAAACTTCAACTTCTTATTTCCCCTGCGCCAGCCCCGCAACAACTGCGGCAAATTTATCGAGTATCTCAACCCAGCCCTCGAATTGCCCGCTGCTCTTTGCGTGCTCCATGGTTTCATTTCCAATCAAAGTGACTTTCGTCTGGCCGTTTCCTAAATCCTCAAAAATAACCACGTCATTCGCACCGTCTATGGCTTCATGTTCTATTCCAAGCTCCGCAGGATCAACCTTGTTTCCCTTCGAGTCGGAAAAGTACATCGAGTAAACGATCTTCTCGTGCAGAACAATCTCGTGGTAATCCGCGCCATTCCAGAACTCCTGCCCATCCGGCGATTTCATGCAGCAGAGAAATTTTCCTCCCACGCGAAAATCCATCTTGCAAAAAGGCGCGGTAAAACCCTTCGGCCCCCACCACTGCATTATATATTTCGGGTCTGTCCACGCCTTCCAAACCAATGCGCGTGGGGCATCGAACACTCTAGTGACCACCATCCGCTCTGCCTCGTTAACCGTGTTTTTTGTCATGTCTGACCTCCTCTTTTTTCATTTGATTTACAACCACATCCAACCTGTCGAACCTCTCTTCCCAGAATCGCCGATAGTTAATCGCCCAGTCGCTGACGGTCTTTATCGCCTCTGGCCTAAGCCTGCACACGCTCTCTCTTCCGCGCTTCGTCTTGATCACAATCCGCGCCCGCACCAGGTAGGCAATATGTTTTGAAATCATCTGCTGCGAGAGGGCAAACGGTTCCGTCAATCCATGCACAGAGGCAGGCCCATGGGAGAGTCGTTCGATCATCGCCCGGCGGGTTGGATCAGACAGCGCCGCAAAGGTTGTATCTAACCTATCCACAACCATATGGTAGTGGATTATCCGCTGATGTCAAGTGTGAATTTTGCAGTTCCCAATTTCAAAACCCGAGGACGGGGCACCCTCCGCATATCTCAGAGTCCCGGACACCCGTCCAAAGGTTGCGAGCAGGAGGAATGGGTTCATAATGCCCCAGGAGCACCAGCATGGTTGATGTATCCATTTCCAATGGCAATCTCGTGTTGCACGTGCAGGGGATCGACAAGCTGTGGACACTCAAGAGTTCGCTCGAAATCCCACTGGCGCACATAGTGGAAATTAAAGCCGATCCAACCGTGGCGCACGGATGGTGGCACGGGCTAAAAATGCCGGGAACGAATATCCCCGGAGTCCTCACCGCCGGCACTTTCTATCAACACGGCCAAAGGATTTTCTGGGATGTTCACAATCCGGATAACACGGTGGTGATCCAGTTGAAGGACGAGCGATACAGTGAGCTAATCGTCGAGGTCGCTGATCCGAAAGCTGCTGTGGACCTCGTCAAGACCGGATTGCCGGGCTAAGGGGCCGCCCATGGATTTGCTGATCGACTAGAGAGAACCCAATCGCAAGACCCGCCCTCAAAAACCGAGGACGGGGCACCCTCCGCATAACTGAGAGTCCGGGCCACCCGCCCGCACCTTTAAGACCGAAAGGTGCGGCACCCCGCCCATCCCCGGTTCCCCGGGTTCCCCCCCATTAGGTCACTTCGGTTTCCGAAAGAGGGCCCTAACCGGCAGAATCAATCCGACCAACATCAAGAAGAACATAATCGCATTCACCAGGAGGATTCGTGGAAAAGAGTAATCATTCCGCCACGCTGCTGCCACCCATTCGCGCCAGTCGACGAACACGCCCGGGTGGCTAACGACTGGCCCCACCATAATGGGAAACGCCCAGACCCACACGATGACGGCCATTATGACCCACGCCACCCGATTTCCCGCAGCCAGCCCTGTCCAGATAACAATGAGCGCCACAATAATAACGGTGAGGGAAGCGAACCCAAAAAGTTGGCCGATTTCCGGGTTCCGAAGACGAACCCACTCGATAGTGGTAGGCAACAGCCGCAAAACTCCGAGAGTAAGCAAGAAACTCGAGACTTGGAAAATATTGGGACGAACTCTCAGGCTACCTCCTTGAAATATGGAAATATGGGGACAGACGGGAAGTTCTCTAATGTTCCTCTTCGCACGAATCAAGAATTACTGGAAACGTTCCGTCTGTCCCCGGTTTCCCCCACGTTCAAGCTCGATTTCAACAAACACTTCGACGGGAACGCGAAGCATTAGTGCCTGGTTGCCGTTTCGATAGTGACCTTCTATTTCATCGTAGAATGCCATCCACTCGCACGAAAACGGTAGCTGCTCCAGCATTAATATGCTTCCGGGTGTCGCGTTGGAAGCACGCAAGTAGCGCAGGGCGTTTCTACGGTACTGCTCCCAAACGTCAGCCTCTATAGGATCAGTCCCTCCATCGTGATGATTCTGTGAGAGACCAAAAAGAAATAAACGCTTCATCTGCAAGAGTTTAGCAGTTTTCAACCCAAGTTCGCGCGTCCGCTAGCAGCACACGCCGCGTTCACCCTAGCTAGTTTCGTGTTCGAAGCATGGATAGAGCGCCCCTATCAAGGTCCAGACTAGCTTCGGATGGGCCTCCGTTCAATCTTGACGGAGTCTAATCGCTCGTTCGATTGGATTGTAGTAGGTGGAGACTACCGCTAGTTCCGGCTGGCGTTCCTTTGCCCACTGGCGAATTGTATTCTTGTTCTCTTCCGACATTGCCTTCCCTAAGATTATGCGGGTCAACCAAGCAGGGTCAAATCTCACTTTGATTCTTCCGTCGTGGGGTGGCAAGAGAAGCCGCACTTCTTCCTCACACTGCCATTCTCGCGTTTTGCAAAACATGAAATCCCCATTCGACACGCTAGGGTCTGTGACTGAGATTTCCATGTCTTTCAAATCGAGATAGATTACATCGCATGCGTGCTTGAACAAGTCCCCAACGTTTTGAAATTCCAAGCAATAACCTCGGTGTCCGTCTGCGTACAAAGCCCACAGGTTCCCCATATCGTAACGCTTCGTCATCGAGTAAATTCTCCAGTTTTTTAAGTGGCCATCCAAAATTTGCACGAGGTTCGGATGGAGGGCCGCCGGACCATGGTGATGAACGTTGAAACGAAGGATCGCTTCCTGTTTTTGAAGCTCTTGTCGGGGTATATTAGGGTTCGCCCTCTTGAATCTATCCCACAGGAAATTGGCCATGTCTTCTTCTGACTGCAGGGCGAGACGGGGTAGACCGTCGTTGTCATCGTTCAACTCGGTGAGCTTAGGCAGGTAGACTTCGTGCTGATGTAGGATATCCTTGAGCCATCCAAGATTCGCGGGGCTGGAATACTTGTAGAAATGGGAAGAAGTAGATTTGCGGCGTGCGGGGAGAGGCATAAGGGCTGACTCCAGTCTGAATCGCCTTGAGAGTTGCAGCGTATCAACTTTTGTATCTAGCTGTGCTTGTTCGCTAGGGTATAGTGGCCGTCGGGCGGGTGGCGCACCCTTTGGGTTTTGGTTTTACAAAGGGTGCGGGTTTTCTTCCTTAGCCGTCGGAACCGATCAGCGCGCGCCGCGCAAACTGCCCTTCGCCGCATGAATCAAGCCCCGCAAGGCTTGATTGACCGATTGCTCATCCGGAAAGTGCTTCGCAACGTCCGGCGAAAGCAGCACGAGATTCGTTCCTGCTCGAAAGCGCTCCATATATTTGCCGCGGACCCCACCCTTCAATTTAGACAGGTCATACTCTCGCCGCAGTTCGTCCCGCGGAACTCGTTTCTCAGCTTTTTTCTTCATATTGTTCTCGCTCGCGCGCCGTCGTCTTTCGCGCGCTGATAATCCTGATGTTTTCGCCGCGATCCGCGTGCGCCACCATCAACACCCGGCCCGCGCTCGACATTCCCACCGTGATGAAGCGTCGCTCCGCCATCGAATGGTCCGGGTCAGGATACGTCTCCGCCAGTGGATCACCAAATACGGTCGCGGCTTCCAGGAATGAAATCCGGTGCTTCTGGCGATTCCGTCGAGCTTTGCCCGGATCCCATTCAAAATTCACATTGCCAGTTTACAGCGCCTTCGCCCACGGGAGCAATCACCCGTGCTCGGGTTTTGAGGGCGGGTCTTGGGTCTAGACTTTCTTTTTCGAAAACGGGGAATCCAGAGTTGCCTCGGTTATCTCCCAGCAATTCAGCGGTTTACGCCGATTCTGTTTTTTGTAGGCGGATTTTCCTTGACAATGGACTGCTTTTGTAGTACGCTCTGGCTGTAGAAATTTGCGCCCTGACTCTGGTCGGGGCGTTTTTGTTTTTTGGGGCCCCGCGCTCGCTTACGCTCCGCTTCTGTAGGGGCCGGGCTTCAGCCCGGCGTTTTTTGGACTTCCTCCCGAAACTCGCTATGCGTTAAATCCCGCTTCGCTGGTTCTACTGTTTACGCTTCTGACGCACTTGTAGGGGCGCAATACATTGCGCCCCAGCTTGCCCGGGCGTCCCACTTTTCTGCTTTCGACACGTAAACGACCGCGCTCAGAAGCGCCGCCCCAAACCTAGGCCCCTCCACACACCACTACACCTCTAAGGACACAAACCATGCCTAACAAAAAACTCAACCCCAAGCTCCTCTGGATCCAGTTTGAAGATGTTCTTGTCCCGCGTCTCGGCCTATCCGTTTGGGACCGCGCGGTCTACCACTATCTCCTGCGCCATTCTCTTCTCATCGGCAAGCGTCGCCTGCACTTCGCGGTGATGTCCGTGGCCCACGAGATGCGTTGCTCCCTTGGCCCGGTGCGCCAAGCCGTGCGCCGCCTCGATGAGCTGGGCGCTTTGCGCTTGCTGGAACGTAGCAAAACCGGCCATCTCGTCGAAATGCGCCTTCCCGAACACATCCGTGCGCTTCGTGATGACGATGGCCCGCCCGCCGCCGAGCGCGCCGCCGAAGCTCGCCGTTCCTCCAAACTCGAGACCACCGATTTCATGAGCACCTGGGCGCTCCGCAAGGCCATTCACGACCGCGATCGCGGCGCCTGCTTTCACTGTCTTCGCCGCACTCCTTGCCAAGTCCGCTGCATTGACCATGTCGTCCCTCGCGCCCGCTTCGGACGCAATTCCTACCGCAACCTCGTTTCCTGCTGCATCGAATGCAACACCCTCAAAGGCGACATGCCCGCCCCCGATTTTCTGCGCATCCTCTATCGTAAAGGTCGGCTCACCCCCGCCGAACTCGACGCCCGCCTCCTCGCCCTGAAAGACCTGGCCGCCGGCAAACTCCGCCCCGCCGGCTTCTGAGCATGCAACCGCTCGCTGATAGGCTTCTGTAGGGGCCGGGCTTTAGCCCGGCGTTTGCCGAAGCTAAGCCTTGTCGTTAGGCTTTTGTAGGGGCCGGGCTTTAGCCCGGCGATAGCCGAAGCCAAGCCTCGTCGTTAGGCTTTTGTAGGGGCCGGGCTTTAGCCCGGCGTTTGCTTAAGCTAAGCCCAGGAACTGGACTGAAGTCCGGCCTCTACAGTCACCGGGCAGTTGCTGGGCTAAAGCCCAGCCTCTACAGATTCGTGTTTGCTTTCCAGGGAGGGGTCCAGTTTGTCCCGGGAGTGTGCTTCATCCAATCGATGGTTTGCGATCCGGACAAAGGATAAAGATGAGGGTCGCCGCAAAGCCCCTTCCGTACGGGATTCCACCAAATGTAGCAGGCAACGTCCTCCGGCACCTCCTTCGGCCGTAGTATGTGATCGTAATAGCGCATTTGCCAGAGCCGCTCGCCATGTTTTTTTTTGAACTCATAGGCCGTGCGCTGTTTGAAGGCATCGACGAACTGCACGAGATCGGAGGTGTCCGAGAGACCTTCACAAAGGAAATGAACATGGTCGGGCATGACGCAATAGGCATGCAGGGAAAAATTCCGTTGAGCGGCAGTTTCCACGAGATGACGGAGCAGCCATTCCCCCCTGGACCTATCCGCGAAAAAAGTCGCGCGCCTCTCGGTCCCAACGGTCACAAAATAATGCTGGCGACCGCGGTAGTGTTCCGCGGGACGTCGCAGGCGTTTTTTAAAAAAGGGCATGTCAAAAAGCTAACACTGAACGGACGGCACAGAAAAAGTGCCGGGCTGAAGCCCGGCCCTCCAAACAGATACCAGCGCGTGTCGGGCTATGGCGCGCGGGCTTTCGACGCCGCTTAGAGGACGATTATTCCTCGATTCCACGGGATCGCATGCCAACAGCCGGTCCCGCTACGAAGCTCGGCGCAGCTCTTCACGGATAACGCGGCGAAGCGTTTTCTCGAAAGGCTCATTCGAGCTTTCCACGTGCCGGCGCAGACATTCGTTGATAAGCGTTTGATAGTTGCCTCCGCCGGCGCGTTCCACCTGATTGCGGAACCACTCCAAAACCTCAGCGTCGAGGCGAATGGTAATGCGCGTCTTTCCGCGCGGCGCAGCGACCACCGCGCCCCGTTTTCCTCCACGAAAATCATATTCACGTTTCATGTCGCTCCTCGTATTGCTCTCGCTCGCGAGGCGTGGACTTTCTCGCAGAAATCAGCCGCACCGTTTCTCCGCGCCAGGCATAGACGACCACTAGCACTCGTCCCAGCGCATCAAGACCGGCGGTGACCCAGCGCTCTTCGCCGGCTGAAGATGGATCCCGGATCGTCAAGCCATGATCGTCGGAAAGCGCCGTCTCGGCATCCGCAAAACGGACGCCGTGCTTCTTATAGTTCGCCTGCGCTTTCGCGGGATCTCATTCGCAGCCCACCCCGCCATTATATGCACATTTGTGCATACACGTCCACTGAAGACTCTGGTCACTTTGGGAAGGATATCCGAAGCGTTCTCACGGACGTCCTTCGGCAAGCGCGGACCTAGATCTGGCGGGTGGGGACGGCTTGATCGTTCGAACGGAGAGCACGCATGCGGGAGAAGAATTTGTTGGCGGAGGCGATGTCTTTGGCGATTTGGGCGCGGAGTTCCTCGGGGCCGCTGAATTTCTTTTCTTCGCGAAGCCGCTTCCAGAAATGGACCTCGATGCGTGCCGGCGTCGTTTCGCCGGGCGGTTCGAGCAAATGCGTTTCCACGCTCAACGCCGAGCCGTTGAACGTCGGCCGCACGCCGATGTTGGTCACCGAGCGGCGCGTGCGCGATTCGCCTTCGAATCGCGTGCGTGTTACGTAGACGCCGCGAGCCGGCAGCAGCTCTTGCTCCGCCGCAAGATTCAACGTTGGAAAGGTGAAGCGGCGGCCCGTGCCGGTTCCTGTCACGACTTTCCCGCTAAGTACGAGGGGGCGGCCCAGCAAACGCGCGGCGTGAGCAACGTCTCCGGACGCAATCTCGCGGCGAATGATCGTGCTCGAGACGACTTCGCCTTTGTAAACGACATGCGGAATGATGACCACTTCGAACCCGCGTTCTGCCCCTAGAAGCAAAAGCATGCGCGCATTGCCGGCCTGTTTGTGTCCGAAACGAAAATTCTCGCCGATAAAAACGGTCCGCACGCAAAGGTCGCGCACCAGGATTTGCTCGACGAACTCCTCCGGCGAGAGTTTCGCGAGGTCCAGCGTAAAAGGCAAGGCCACCGCCGCATCCATACCGATTTTTGCGAAACATCCTACGCGCTGTTCATTGGTCGTAACGCGCAGAGGCGCGGTCTCCGGGCGGAGGACTTTCTGCGGAAGCGGTTCGAACGTCAACGCCGTCGCCACCGCTTTTAGCTCGCGGGCGCGCTCCACTGCCGCGCGCAGGATGGCCTGGTGGCCCAGATGAATCCCGTCAAAATTGCCGATGGCCACCGTGCTGCCGCAGCGCGAAACCGCATAGCGCTCCGCCCAAGCCCGTGAAGAGGAAAATACCGCAATTTTCTCGCGAGCTGCGCTTTCGGAAGTTGTGGTTGGCGGAGAGTCTGCAGATGCGTCCACCTGCACTTCGATTTCGAGACCGTCATACGCAAGATGCACGTTTTCGTAGCCGAGCTTGCGCAGCCGCGCATTGGTTTCCACATGCGGCAGATCATGGGCGATGTGCGTGAACCAGGCGCGGCGGGGATTTAGTGTTTTGATCAGCACCAAAGCTTGATCCACGGTCTGATGCATCGGGTGCGGAATATCGCGCAAGGCGTCCAGGATCAGCTCATCGAGATCGTGCAGCAACGCGAGCGAAGAGTCGGGAATGGAGCTGAAGTCGGTCAGGTAAGCCGCCCGGCCAAAGCGGAAACCGAGAACTTCCATGTCTCCATGCAGCAGCGGGATGGGAGTGAACGCGATGCCCAGCAGTTCGAACGAGTTCGCAGCTTCGTGGAGCGTCACGCTTGGAATCGAGCTGAGCCTCGGTTTGCCGTCAAAAATGTAAGCGAACGCGCGGCGGATGATCTGGAACGTTTCTTCATTCGAATAAACCGGCAGCGCGGTTTGCTGGCGCAGATTGTACGGCCGAATATCATCGAAACCCATAATGTGGTCAGCGTGCCCATGGGTGAGCAAGATTGCGTCGAGGCGCTCGATGCGGGCGCGGAGGGCTTGCTGGCGAAAATCGGGAGTGGTGTCGATCACGACATTTTGACCATTGCGCGAAAGGAGAAGGGAAGGGCGCAGCCGCTTATCGTGCGGGTCGGGCGAACTACAGACAGGACAGTGACAGGCAAGCGAGGGAACGCCCATCGACGTGCCGGAGCCGAGAACGGTGATTTTGAGCGGAGTTGGGGGCATGCTGAGAAAGCGGAAACTGTTGCAAACCGCAAATTCGAGTTCGAACAGCGACGACTTCTATCTGCGAATAGCGACGACTTCCGTCTGCTACGGCCGCGCCTTGGCTTTCAGCTGCGCGGCTGCCTGTGCCGCCACCGCTTGATTGACTTCCAGATAGGTCATCTTTAATTTGCCGAGAAGATCGAGCAGCAGAGTGTCTTCTTCTGGCGCGAGGTTGCCCTTGGTCTTCTCGTGCAGCGAATCCAGCATGTCGATGAGTTCATGCGCAGCTTCGGGGTCAATCACAGGCTGTCCCGTGCGCGGGTCAGCATAGGCGCCTAACACCATGGCCGCGTTGCTGCCGATCATTCGAACGAGATTTTCGAAGGCCGTCGAGCGCTTGGGAGCGTCCACGGGAGTTGGCGGCGTGGCGGGCTTGGGAGCCTCGGCGACGGGGACGGGATGCAGCCGCTCCTCGCGCTTCGCCTCGCGCTCCTTTTCCTCCAGGGCTTCTTTGCGAGGCTCACCTTCGGCGGTAAAGGGCCGGCGGTCGATAACACGAAAAGATTCTTCTTGTTTGTGATCAGTCAATGGGACAATCCTCTTCTAATAGGTCACTATAAGTTTAGCACGGGTGAGGGATTAGGGAACCGGCGCAGTTCGCAGCGAGTCGCAAACTCTGGAACTTATTCCGCAAAACTGGGTTCAACAGGATAGGTTAAGATTTCAGGAAGAGCGTTGCAAATTCAATGATTGGAGGAAAGGAATGCAACCTACTAAGCTCATATCAAAGATACTGTCTGCCGTTCTGACTGCGGCCCTCGTGCTGGGATTGCTCCCCGGCGTTTCCATGGCCCAGGATCAGGCTCCGCCCTCCTTTGCGCCGGACCAGCTGGACCATCTGGTTTCGCGAATCGCGCTATACCCTGATCCGCTGTTGGCGCAAGTGCTAGCCGCCGCTACTTTTCCCGACCAGATTCCCGACGCCGCCAAATGGGCGGATGAGCATCACTATCTGCATGGCGCTGAGCTGGCCACCGCCATCAACGAGGACCACCTGCCGTGGGATCCCGCCGTGCAGGCCGTGCTTCCTTTTCCTTCCGTGCTGGACATGATGGCTTCGGACACGAACTGGACTACGGACATTGGCAATGCGTTTCTCGCGCAGCGTCAGGACGTGATGGACGCCGTGCAGCGGATGCGTCAGAAGGCCAGGGATTTTGGCTACTTGCGAAGCAATGGACAGATTGTCGTGAGCGGTGGCCCCTACATTGAGATCATGCCGGCGAACCCCGCGTTCATCCCCGTGCCGTATTACGATCCGCTCGTGGTTTATGCCGCGCCGCGGCCGGGATTTGTGGTGGGGGCAGCCATCGGCTTCGGATTCGGCGTGACGATTGGCACGTTCTTTCGTCCCTGGGGCTGGGGGTACAGCCGCTTCGATTGGCGCGCGCACGGCTTTTATATCTACAACCGGCCTTGGGGCCGCGTTTGGACGAATCGGGGAGTCTATGTGCATGCCTACGGTCCTGGCGTGCGCCGCTGGGATGCTCCGCGACGCGCGGAAGGGCATGAGTTGATACGGCGCAACGAGCGCGAGCGCAACGCCTGGCATGAAAACCGTCCGCGCCAGGAAGAGCACGAGCGCAGCCACGGACATAAGCCCTAAGAAATAGTGAGTCCAAATGCGTTGCAGGACAGAAGCACCCTGGCAAGACCAGGGTGCTTTTTTTTGCGGAACGCTTTGGCGGCGGTTTTGTGAGTCTTCTAGCCGGGGCATACCCGATATGATCGTTAGTGGGCCAGTTTCCGTTGAGGCTGCCTGCTCAACCGGTCGACGCAACACTTTCTAATAGGCTGGTCCACTAGCACTTCCGCTTAAACGCTGAGGCGATTGACATTCGCGACCGTGAACTGGCAGAACGGTTTTATTGCCCCGTGCACTTGACAGATGTAACAGCAAAGATAAACTCTCAATCATCATGCGGATACTATTTGTGTTGCCCCGCACGCGGGCTTGCGCAACCGCCCTAGTGTCCTCCTGCCTGTTCTTGAGTGCTTGCGGCGGCGGATCCACAGTGAACCAAGAACCGCCGCCCCCACCGCCACCTACAGGAGACTTTTCGATCGGCGTAGCAACATCGTCGCTGGTGCTCCGGCAAGGCACTGCAGACGGACAAACGATCAACGTTACTTACCTGCAAGGATTCACGGGTACGGTCAGCCTGACGTTTTCGGGCCTGCCAGCCGGAGTGACCATATCGCCGCCAGGCCCTATTCAAGTGACGGGAGCGGTGGGGGAGGGTGTGAGCGTACAGGTAGCAAGCACCGCGCAGCTGGGAACCAGCACCATTACGGTCACGGGAACGGGGGAAGGACTGACGCACACAGCGTCATTTAGCTTGCAGGTCCAGCCACCGCCCACGTTCCAGCTGCAGTTCGCTCCAGCCTCTTTGACGCTGACGCCGAATTCGACTGTAACCACGCAGCTGACGCTGGTGCCCGGCGCAAATTTCGGCACGGATGGCGTGAACATCCAATTCGGGGACGTACACCTGACGGGCGGAATCACGGTTGCGGCGTACCCTGTGACACTTTCGGCGGCCACGCCTGTGGGGACTATCGAGTTTCAAACAAGTTTTGCGCAGGCCAACGGGATTTCGGTGCCGTTCACGATTAGCGCGGCAGATGGGCCGGTCACTGCGCAGGCCACCGTAACACTGAATCTCGTAAACGGGCTGCCAACGAATCCAGCACCCTCGCGAACGACATTTCGGCGAACGGATATGGATCCCACGGGCGTGGCATACGATCCGGTGCGGAAGCTGGTGTACGCGCCGGTGGCCCTACTGAATGAATTGATGGTGTATTCATCCGTGGATGCGCACACCGTGGCAACCATCCCCATACCGGAGCCAAACCAAGCAGCTTTAACCGCCGACGGAACGCAGCTGATCGTGGGCACGCGGAACTCGGCTTTCTACATCGTCGATCCAGGCACGCTGCAAGTGGTCAAGCGCGTGACTCTACCGCTGAATTCGCCGGTGATCACAGCTGCCGTGCCCATTCCCCTGCGGCTGGCCACACTTTCCAATGGAAAAGTACTGTTTATGATCGGCGACCTCGACTCGACTGGAGTCCAACTGGCGGAGTGGGATCCGGCCACCAACAGTTTCACCAATCCGGATCCGACAGTAACGACAGGAGATGTCTTGCTTTCCAGCAGCTATGACCGTTCGCATGTGCTGGTACTGGCAAACGGGGGAGCCAGGCTCTTCGATGCGGTTGCGGACCAGATGGGATCTCCGAAACCCTTGTCGGCCGCTGCCGGAGCGTTGAACGGAGACGGGAGCCGGATTGTAATACTCGGCGGTCCGATCGCGGGCGTACAGCAGGCAACCCTGTTGGATGGGCAGTTCAACACGATAGCGACGTACGGGATCAACATGCTAACGCTTGCGACCGAAGTTCTGTTCAGCCGGGACGGAAGTAAGGTGTATGTCTTCGGAGGGGCGACGACTGCGGTATTAAGCGGGACGGACTTGACTTTTTTGGGCGCAACACCCTCAGCCGGAGGATCGGGCGCGGATTACCCGCCGGACATCGACGAAAGCGGCATGGTGTTTGAGCCGACGCCGGGCGAACGCGGGCTGACGTTTTTGGATGTGAGCAGCCCGGTAGCTTTGGGAGACGATGAACTCTTTAACGGGTCGGTAACGCCGCCCCAAGGGACAATCAAATCGCCGGAACCTGTGGCAGTCTCGTCCCTGGGCCTGACAAACGCGACACAGGTGTATTTCGGCGCGCCGCCGGGGTCGCCGAATGCGACCCCGGGCACGGCTATAAGCGGGGCGAACGGGTCTTCACTCACCGTGACACCGCCATCGGCGGTGGCGGCCGGTGCCGCGAATGTAACACTCGCAAATCCCGATGGATGGGTGACAGTGTTGGCCGATGGTTTTACCTACGGGGTGCAGCCACTGGTGGTGACACCAAACGCCGGGCCCGCGTCGGGCGGTACGTCGGTCACGGTGTATGGCTACGGCCTGGCATTTTCCATGGGGCAGGTTCAGGTTACCGTCGCCGGGAATGCCGCCACGGTGACGGATGTGTTTCCGGGACCTGGAATCAGTCCATTTCCTTTCCCCATGGACACGCTTAAATTCACAACGCCACCGGGAAGCGCGGGTCCCGCTGATATTGTGATTACGACGCCGGCCGGCGACGCCACCATCAGCAAAGGGTTTCTCTATGTGGCGAACCCACAAACTTTCCCAAGTGGATCGTTGGCGCAATTGGTGTACGACCAGGTACGACAAAAGATCTATGCCTCCGACACCAGCGCGAACCGCGTGGACGTGTTTGATCTTCACGCCATGCAGTTCACCGGGTCGATTCCGGTTGGTAACTCGCCGGCCGGGCTGGCGATGACGCCGGACGGTACCCAGTTGGTGGTTACGAACCCGCCCGATGGCACCGCCTCGGTGGTCAATCTGAACACAAGCGCGGTCAGCGCCACCATCCCGTTCACGAACGCTCCGGGATTGCCTGCGCAATGCGGGTCCGCACAGCCCTACGTGGTGACCACAACAAGCAAACACCAAGCCTTGTTTGCTATAACCTGCACTGAGGTCGAGGGCGGGGTCTTTGTGCCCCTGGACTTGACCACCAACATGTTCGGGTGCGGAGCGTCGCAAGGTTGCGCGGCATTGGTGCATCAGTTCGGCTCGCCGAGTTTGTTTGCGGCATCCAGCGCAGACGGAAACAAGATCTTTGTAGCAGAGGGCCTGGACTGTTGCGAGTTACCGATTGGCGTGTGGGACGTTGCTGCTGACACCTATTCCTCCAGGCCCATTGAAGCCGCAGGGCAAACGGCCATCGACGCCGACGGCACGGTGCTGGCAAAAGACTTCGCAATGTTCGGGCTGGATTTGTACGAGATCACCGTTGTGCAGGACGTGGATTATCTATCGACGGGGGCGGAAAATCCGAACTACGTGTTTGGAGAGAAATTACATCCGGCAGGCGGGCTGCTGTATGCGCCGCTAAACAATGCGCTGAATCCCGGCCTGCAAAACAATGCTGTCGATGTGCTGGATGCGCGCCGCGGACATTTGATATGGCGCATCGCGTTGCCTGTGCAGCCCGCTATAACGCTGGACGCCATGGCTGTTGACGAGACAGGAGCGCGGCTCTTTCTGATCACGGCGGGCGGGCTGACAGTGCTGAACCTTCCCCAGTTGCCGCTGAGTGTCGGAACGATTTTGCCAAATCAGGGACCCGCTACAGGGGGAACGGAAGTCGTGATTCGCGGAAGCGGATTTCAAAGCGGCACGACGGTGAGTTTCGCAGGTCAGGTGGCTAACACAACGTATGTAGACGGGAATACGCTGAACGTGACCGTGCCGGCGTTAGCGGCAGGGCCGGTGCAGGTGAAGGTGACCAACCCTGATGGGACGTCGTACACGGTGGACGCGGGTTTTGTAGCCGAATAAGAACCGCAGGTTGGCAGGCGGCAGGAGATTAACGGGTATCTATCCATCGGAAGCATTCTGACCACGCCGAGCGTGCGGCGGTGGGGTGCTCCGCGCCGCGCGGAAGGGCATGAGTTGATACGGCGTAGCGAGCATGAGCGCAACGCCTGGCGGGAAAACCGTCCGCACCAGGAAGAGCACGAGCGCAGCCACGGACATCGGCCCTAGGTAAAAGTAAACCCTGATACATGGCAGTTCGGAAGCACCCTGGCTAGCCTGGGTGCTTCTTTTTTCGGTGGCGAGGGTTGTGACGCGCTCTGTCACCTCTGGCGGTAGCATTCTGCCGCGGGCGGCGCGCTTGTCAAAGCGGGCGGGGCACCGTAGAGTGGAACGTTTGTTGCAGTGGCGTTTTATTAGGCATGGCGATGGCATCGACTGAGAAAAAGACAAGGAATAAGAAGAAGCCGCGCGCAGCGAGCCGTAGCGCTGCGAAACCGGTTAAGTTGAAGGCTGGAGAGTGGTTCGAGAAGCTCGCAGCGGTACAAGCGCGTTTGCGTGCTCCGGATGGCTGCCCCTGGGACCGTGAGCAGACGCACGCATCACTCAGAACCTATTTGATCGAAGAAGCTTATGAGGTTCTGGAGGCGATGGAGAGCGGGGACGACGCGAAGTTCGCGGACGAAATGGGCGATCTGCTGTTGCAAATTGTGTTTCATTCGCAGATTGCCAAAGAAGAAGGCCGCTTCGAAGTTTCGGACGTGATTCGCGCCGTCCACGACAAGATGGTCCGGCGGCATCCGCATGTTTTTGGCGAGACGCGCGCCAAGGATTCGGCGGAAGTGCTGAAAAACTGGGAGCAGATCAAGAAAGAGGAGCGCGCAGCGGCAGGGAAGAAGGGGAACGGAGACAAGCACGCCGATAAGCCTGGCTCACTTATGGACGGCGTATCCCGCGCGTTGCCCGCAGCTCTGGAAGGATTTCAGCTGACTCGCCGGGCGGCGAGAATTGGATTCGATTGGGACAATGTTGAAGGCGTGTTCGACAAAATCAATGAAGAGGCCGCGGAACTTCGGCAAGCGCTTACGGCCAAGGATGCTCCGCGAACCGAAGAAGAGATGGGCGACTTGCTCTTCGCGGCCGTAAATCTCGCGCGTTTTTTGCATGTCGACCCGGAAATTGCGTTGAAGCGCGCCAATGCGAAATTTTCCACGCGATTCCGCCGCATGGAAGCGATGGCTGCGGGCGGCGGCAAGGCGCTGGCCGACGTTCCGCGCGAGCAAATGGAAGAGTTCTGGGATGCCGCCAAACGCGCCGAAATCGGAGCCTCGCTGAAAAAGGCGGAGACGCGCAAAGCCTGATGAGAGAGCAGATCGCCGTCCGAAAATGCGCCGGCATCGAAGAGTTTCAGCGGTGCGTTGCTTTGCAGAAGGAAATCTGGGGCGAGGAAGACATCGAGGTAGAGCCGGCCACGCTCTTCGTGGTGGCTTCGGAGACGGGCGGGCAAGTTCTTGGCGCCTTCGACGGCGACCGCCTCGTAGGATTCACTCTGGCGCTTGTGGGATTCACGAACGGGACGGTTTTTCTCCACTCGCACATGACGGGTGTGCATGGGGATTATCGCGATCGTGGCGTTGGCCGCGCGCTTAAACTTTTTCAGCGCGAAGAGGCTCTGGGGCGGGGCATTCGGTTGATCGCCTGGACTTTCGACCCTTTGGAAACCAGGAACGCGCATTTTAATCTCAACCGTCTTGGCGCGATTGCGCGGAAATACCTCCCGAATCATTACGGGCTGACTACCAGCCCGCTGCATCTGGGGCTTGCTACGGATCGGCTTTGGGCGGAATGGCCCTTGGACTCCGCGCGCGTAGTAGCCGCCGTCTCGAACTTGGCGAAGGAACCGGAAACCGCTCCAGCGACGATTGAATTACCTGCGGAACTTGATCGTTGGAAGCAGAACGACATGACAGCCGTAGCAAAAGTTCAATCGCGCATTCGGCAGGAATTTGAGTCGTGGTTTGCACGCGGATACGCGGCCGTCGGCGTGAAAAAGACGCCGACAGGCACAGCGTATTTGTTGGCTCCGTGGAGCGATTTCTAACCAGGCCAATGTAGGGGCGGGGTTTACCCCGCCCTTTGCGCCGAGCACAGAAGAGTTTCAACGAAGGAATTCCAAGGTATTTGCGGTCCAGCGCGAACAGTTTCCATCGCCACCGCGGAATGAGAAAAAAAGGAAGATGAGAATACAAGAAGTCACGCTGCGGGAGATTCGAATGAAGCTGATCGCTCCGTTCGAAACGAGTGCGGAGCGGACTGAAGAGCGGCGCATCATATTGACGGAAGTCGTCACGGATGGGGCCGTCGGCTGGGGCGAATGCGTGGCGGGAGAAAAACCGTTCTATAGCCCGGAGATTACCGACACGGCCTGGATTGTCATGCGCGATTTCCTCTGGCCGATGCTCAAAGACCAGGAATTCGCGGCGGCCGCCGACGTGTGGGAGTTGCTCAGCCAAGTTCGCGGCCACAACATGAGCAAAGCCGCGCTGGAAGCGGCGATTTGGGACGCGGAGGCCAGGCAAAAAGGAGTGCCGCTGGCGAAACTGCTGGGCGGAACGTACGACGAAATCTCCAGCGGCGTTTCGATTGGGATTAAGGATTCGTTGGACGAATTAGCCGGAGCGGTGAGGAAAGAACTCGCCGCCGGTTATCAGCGTGTCAAAATAAAAATCAAGCCGGGAAAAGAACTCCCGCAGGTCAAGCGTCTGCGCGAAGAGTTTCCTACGATCAAGCTGATGGTCGACGCCAACTCCGCGTACCGTATGGAAGACTGGCCGCTGCTGAAGCAGTTGGAGAGCTTTTACTTGATGATGATCGAACAGCCGCTTGGCTGGGACGATTTGTACGCGCACGTCGAGCTGCAAAAAAAGCTTGCGACGCCGATTTGTCTGGACGAGTGCATTCACACGGAAGAGCAGGCGCGCGCTGCGATCCTTCTCGGCGCATGCAAAATCATGAACATCAAGATGGGGCGCGTCGGTGGGCACACCGTGGCAAAGCGTATACATGATTTGTGCCAGCAGAACGGAATGCCGGTGTGGTGTGGGGGAATGCTGGAGTCTGGAATCGGTCGCGCGCATAACATTGCGCTCTCGACGCTGCCGAATTTCACCTTGCCGGGCGACGTCACAGCCAGCCGCCGCTACTGGAACGAGGACATCATCGAGCCGGAGGTGACCGTCTCTGCGCAAGGCACGATTCGCGTGCCGACGGGCCCAGGCATCGGTTTCGAGCCGCGCCGCGACCTCATCGAAAAGCTCACCGTGCGGAAAGAACGGCTGGTCTGAAGCCGTGCAGGTCCAGTTTCCCAAGGGGGCGCGCCGAGTCGTCCTGTCATTACTATCCTGAACGGTTTCATCGTTGTGATTTGGATGGTCAATTTTGTCGCTATCCCGCGTTCGTTGACCTGCTGAATTGAGCGTGTTAGGTTGCCGAATCTTGCGACCCAGAGATACTCTAGCTATGCGGACGGCGTGGAGAAAAGGGGCTAAGTACTTGAAATGACAACGAAACCGAGCAATCCGTCGGGCAAGCTGCCGCTGCGGTGGGGCGGGGAAAAGGCGCGCATCGCCGTGATTCCGGGCGACGGCATCGGCAAGGAAGTGACGCCCCAGGCGGTTAAGGTAATCCAGGCGGCGACGTCGAAGGCCCAGCGGCCGCTAGAGTTCGTGGAGTTCGATTGGGGCGCGGACCGCTATCTCCAAGACGGCGCGACACTTCCACCGGGCGCTGTGGAGATGCTGCGCGACGAGTTTGACGCGATTCTATTCGGTGCGCTGGGCGATCCGCGCGTACCTTCCAACCAACATGCGGCGGACATTCTGCTGGGACTGCGGTTCAAGCTAGACCTATATGTGAATGCACGACCTGTCGAGTTGCTGCAGGACCGGCTGACGCCGTTGCGCGATCGAACCGAGAAAGACATTCATTTCATGGTCTTCCGGGAGAATACGGAAGGGCTGTATGTCGGCGTGGGAGGGTTCTTCAAAAAGGGCACGGCGGATGAGATCGCCATGCAGGAGGACGTCAACTCCCGCAAAGGCGTCGAACGCATCATCCGGTACGCGTACGACTATGCTCGGCAGAACGGGCTGACGCGCGTGTGCATGAGCGACAAGTCCAATGCCATGACGTTTGCCCACGACCTGTGGCAGCGAGTGTTCAAGGAGGTCCGGCAGGAGTATCCCAAGATCGAGTCGCGGCACCTGTATATCGATACCCTGTCGATGGAGGTCGTGCGAGACCCGTCGCAGTTCGACGTGATTGTGACCTGCAACCTCTTTGGGGATATTATCAGCGACCTAGGCGCGCAACTGGCGGGCGGGCTTGGACTTGCGCCTTCGGGGAACATTCATCCTGGAAGGACGTCGCTATTTGAGCCGGTTCACGGCTCTGCGCCGAACATTGCTGGGAAGGGGATTGCGAATCCGTTTGGGTCCGTGCTGGCTTCGGCGATGATGCTCGACTTCCTGAGCTGGAAACCAGAAGCTCAAGTGTTACGCGAAGGTGTAAAGGCCGCGCTGCGAGAGAACTTCGTTACGCCTGATCTTGGAGGAATTAAACAAACGGTTGAAGTTGGTGATTGGCTGGCGAACTTCGCAGCAAGAGCGTAGCGATTACTGCGAGCAAGACTTTAGTTGTTCAGGGCAAGTGGTTCCGCGCTCAAGAATAGCTCACCGTTTGCTTTCGATCTCCTAAACTGAAGCCAGTAATAAGCATGCCCAGCAAGAAGCCTCCGATGTGGGCCCACCAGGCGACGCCTCCCGTCGCGGCGGCTCCCACCGAACTTACGCCCGCGAGGAACTGAAGCAAGAACCAATATCCCAAAATAATGAAAGCGGGTATCGGCACAAAGAAAATGAAGACCAGGGTCAGTACCCGAGCGCGCGGATAGAGAATGATATAGGCGCCCATGACGCCGGAGATGGCTCCACTGGCACCGAGGGCAGGCAGATTCGAGTGGAAGTTAAAGATAATGTGGGCGATTCCTGAACCTATGCCGCAAAAGAAGTAGAAGACAAGGTAGGGGAAGTGGCCGAAGTAGTCTTCCACGTTGTCCCCGAAGATCCAGAGGAAGAGCATGTTGCCGGCGATGTGCATCAACCCGCTGTGCAGAAACATGCTTGTGAGAATGGGGAGGAAGGCGTGTTCCATGTTGTAGTGGCCAATCAGGGCGGCGCGAACGTGGGACGGGATGGTGGCGTTGGCCATGACGAAGGCATCGCCCAGGCGTTGGCCGAGCGAGACTTGATAGAGAAAGACGATAACGTTCGTCAGAATGAGGAGGGTATTGACGACCGGGTAGGTGCGTCGCGGGTTCAGGTCTTTTATAGGGATGAACATGCGGCGGTTTCGCTAGGCTTTTTGGTTCAAGGCTCCGTCTACAAATCCGTGTACGAATAAGATGCGGGCGTTTTGGGCTCTAACCACGTTTCTTTCGCAGAGCATCGGTCGCGGCCCGCTCAAGCTGCGATTTAGAGAAGAGCGGGCGATTGCGGGTGCCCTGGTGCAGTAAATCTTTCACCTTGGGGAGACTGGAGATGCCGCCGCGCGCTCCCAAAACCTCGCAATTCAACCCCGCGGCGGCGCACGCGAAATCCAAAATGCGCTGCAGGTCCCAAGCATGGAGCACGCCGTACGAAAATCCTGCATGAAACAGGTCGCCGGCGCCAGTGGTGTCCACCACCGGAACCTTATAAGAGGGAGCATACCAGAAGCGCTTGCCATCCCAAGCGAGCGCGCCATGGACGCCGAGAGTGGCGCAAACGGCTTGCGAGGTGAACTTGCGCTGAAGCTGCGGGAGAGCCTTGAGGAGATTTTTTTCGCCCGTAGCATCGGCGGGGAATTCTTTCGAAGTGACGGGGTAGTCGAGGAAGGGAAGAAGGCGCTGAAGTCCGGGCGTCATGTGATCCAGATCGGCAACCACGGGGATGTTGGAAGCGCGAGCCCAAGAGGCGGCGATGCTGGTGGTTGCGGGGTCGTGTCCATCGACGTGCAAGAGGCGGGAGGAAGTTACCCAGGCTCTGTGCAGGAAGCTGGGGGGCACAATTAAGCGCGGGTCGCGCCTCCAGGCGATGGTGCGCTCGCCGGAACTTGCATCAATGAGAATGAAAGACATCTGGCTAAGGGTGCGGGGGACGGAGACGAGGTCGCAATGGACTCCGGCATGGCGGAGTTCGCGGCGATGAAGGTCTGCAGCAGAGTCGTCGCCGACAACACCCACGTAATGCGTACGCAGGCCCCATCGCTGGCAGGCGATGAGAGCGGTGGCTACCTGTCCGCCGGGCATGATCTGCGCGCCGAGCATTTCGACTTTGGAGCCGAGGGCGGGGAATTGAGGGAGTTGCAGGACGGTGTCGGTGGCGTTTTCGCCGATGCCGAGGATGTCGAATCGAGGGGCAGGCATAACGTAGTGGTGCAGGGTATCGGAAGAGAAGGGAAATGCAAAGCGGGATGAAGGAAAACTTCGCGTCCGATAATGTGGCGCGGAGAAGGGCGCTGGTTAACAGAATCCGGAGAGACTGGTTTTCTTCCTGTTGATGCGGGTAAACGCTGCAGTCTTGCCGGATCTGCGATACCGTGACGAAGTTGGGGAATCGAGAGCGGCGCGCTGGAATTTTTCTGTGGAGCGTGACGTAAACATTGCGCGGCGAGGGCGTGTGTGGTAATTAAATTAGCTCTGCGTGTGCGTGCGAGGCGGACGTAACTCTACACGGTGTCCGGCGCAGCGTCGGCGCGCCGACAGCTCATGCCTGCCAGGGAAACGGAAGCCATCATCTTGAAGACCTTTTCGCTGGGAGAGGCGGACCGCCTGGTGAGTTTTTTTGGGCGGACGTCGGGACGGATGCGCGGTGTGGCTGCCGGAGCGCGCCGGATCAAGAACCGTTACGGTTCGACGCTTGAGATTTTGTCGCATGTCCAGCTCTGGTACATCGAAAAAGAGACGCGCGACCTGGTGCGCATCCAGCAGTGTGAGCTGCTGGAATCGTTTCACAAATCGCAGAGCGACTACGAGCTGAGTACCGGGCTGGCCGTGGTGAGCGAAGTCTCGGAGCAGGTGCTCCCGGAGCACGAGACTGCCGAGGCTATGTTCCGGCTGCTCTTGCTCACAGTCCGGGAGATCGAGCGCACGGGAGCCTGGCAGCTACCGCTGAGCTACTTCGCGTTTTGGACGGTGCGCCTGGGCGGATGGCTGCCGCAGTTTGATCGATGCGCAGCCTGCGGTTCGGCGTTCGGCTCACAAGCTGCGTTTCACGCGGCGTGGGAACCGGGCCTGTTTTGCGAGAAATGCCGGCGAGGAGGAATGCGTCCTCTGCATCTAGAGGGGAGACAACTTGCCGAGCGGTTCGCGGGAGAGAAACTCGATAAGATCGAGTTCCGGAAAGAGATGCAACAGCCAGCTGCGGAATTGCGCGAGGCTTCGCTGAACTGGATTGAGAATCATACGGAGAAGCCGCTGGCGACACGAAGGCTTCTGGAGACGACTTGACTGCTAAAGTAAAACTTGAGAAAAAACCGATCGGCCTCAATTTTCAAGATTTAGTTTTGAAACTGTCGCACTTCTGGGTGAAGCAAGGCTGCGTGCTGCAACAACCTTACGACGTGGAAGTGGGCGCCGGCACAATGCATCCGGAAACGTTCCTGCGCGTGCTGGGGCCCGCGCACTATCGTGTCGCGTATGTGCAGCCCAGCCGTCGGCCCGCCGACGGCCGCTACGGCGAGAATCCCAACCGGCTTTACAAGCACACGCAGTTTCAGGTGATTCTGAAACCGTCTCCCGCGGATGTGCAGGACCTTTATCTGCAGAGCCTCGGCGCCATTGGGATCACTTTGAAAGAGCACGACATACGATTTGAGGAAGACAATTGGGAGTCGCCAACGCTGGGCGCATGGGGGATCGGCTGGCAAGTTTTGCTGGATGGTTTGGAGGTTACGCAGTTCACGTACTTTCAGCAAAGCGGCGGAATCGACCTTGACCCTATCTCCGTGGAACTGACGTACGGTTTGGAACGTATCTGCCAGTTCCTGCAAGATGCATCGAGCGTGTACGACCTGCGCTGGTCTTCCGACAAGACGTACGGAGAGATCCGGCTGGCGGAGGAACAACAGTTCTCCGAGTACAGTTTCAATCGTAGCGATGCGAAAGCCATTCGCGCGGAGTTTGAACTTCACGAAAAACAGGCCAAGGAATTGATTGATGGATTTGCCGGGGCAGAAGGGAAGGAGAGGCAGCGCTACCCACTTCTGCCAGCGTATGACCACTGCCTGAAATGCTCGCATCTGTTTAACTTGCTGGATGCGCGCGGAGTGATTTCCACGACGGAGCGCGCTGCGCTGATGGCGCGAGTGCGTACGGTGGCATGCCGGGGAGCGGCGGCATACCTGGAACAGATTGGCGGGCCAGCTGTGCGCCGCGAGGTGCGAGCATGAGCGCGGCCAAGGATAAGTCGACGGAAAAGCGAGTTGAAGTTTTGCTTGAGGTAGGGACCGAAGAGATTCCAGCAGGGATGCTGTCCAAGGCAGAAGAAGATTTGCGGGCGAATCTGGAGAAGCTGCTCGCTGCGGAAAATCTTTCGGATGGAGTGACGGTGGAGACGTTCAGCGCGGCGCGCCGCCTTGTCGCACACGTGCGGGGAGTTCGAGAAAAACAGGCGGATGTAGTCAATGAAGTGACGGGGCCGCCGAAATCGGTGGCGTATGATGCTGTCGGCGAGCCGACACGCGCGGCGCTAAGCTTTGCGGAGAAGCAAGGGCTGGCGCTGAAAGACCTCTACGTGGTGAAGACGCCGAAGGGCGAATACCTTGCGGCAAAGCAAGTGAAGCGCGGGCGTACGGCGGAACAGATACTCACCGAAATACTTCCGCGGGCGATACATGATTTGTCCTGGCCGCGCTCGATGACCTGGACCGGAATTGACGGGGCGCGATTCATTCGGCCCATTCGGTGGATTGTGGCCGTCGTGAACGGCAAGCCGCTGAAGTTTTCGTTCGCGGGCGTCACGGCGGGAGACACCACTCTCGGACACCGGTTTCTGGGAAAAGGGCCGCTTCGCGTGAAGGAGTTTGCGGACTATGAAAAGAAGCTGAATGCCAATGGCGTAATGGTTCGTCCTTCCGCACGCAGCGAAAAAATTTCCAAGGAACTGGGAGCGCACGCAAAACGCGGCGGGTACCGCATCCATGAAGACGCGGAACTGCTAAAGCTCGTAACGTATCTTAACGAGTGCCCAAGCGTACTGGAAGGCGAGTTCGATCCGGCGTATCTCGCGCTGCCGGACGAGATTCTGATTACCGTGATGCGGGGACACCAGAAATATTTTGCGGTGGAAAAGCGCAACGGGGAAGTGGCACCACGTTTCCTGACGGTCATTAATCTGCCGAAAGATCCCAAGGGATTGGTGCGTGCCGGGCACGAGCGCGTGCTGCGGGCAAGGTTTTCGGATGCGCAATTTTTTTGGGAGTCGGATCAAAAATGTCGGCTCGCCGACTATTTGCCGAAATTGGAGCGCGTCACGTATGAGTCCCGGCTCGGCAGCTATCGCGACAAAGTCGAACGTGTGCGCGCCATTGCTCGATGGCTTTCCGAGCAGTGGTTCAATAGCGGCTTGATGCAAGCACATGTGGCCGCAGCGGACCGCGCGGCGGAGCTTTCGAAGTGCGATCTGGCTACCGAGATGGTGCGTGAATTTACCGAACTGCAGGGAATCGTGGGCGGACTGTACGCGCGCGCGCAGGGCGAACCGGACGACGTGGCGGACGCGATTTACGATCACTACCGCCCGGTCGGCCTGGAAGATCCGATTCCACGAAACCTCACAGGTTGCGCGGTGGCCTTGGCGGACAAACTTGACTCCATCGCCGGGTGCTTCGCCGTTGGGCTGGTGCCAACAGGTTCGAGCGATCCGTATGCCTTGCGGCGCGCGGCGCTCGGGGTGGTTAAAATTATACTGGAGCGCAAACTGCCAGTGTCGGTGTCGCTGGCGGTTGGCGCGGCGACAAAAGCGCTGCTCACTCATCCGCCCAAGCGGGGCGTCACTCCCGAACAAGAAGCACAGGTGCTGGAGTTCCTTCTGGATCGCGCCAAGTTCGTGTTTCGCGAGCGGGAGAAGTTCAGCTATGACGAAGTGAACGCGGTGTTTCGCGCGGGCGTGGACGATCTTGTGGATGCGCAAAAACGTCTCGTCGCTCTAAAGGCTATTCGCAAGTCGAAGAACTTCGAACCTCTGGCCGTTTCTTTCAAACGTATCCGGAACATTCTGGAGAAATCGAATTACAAGAAAGAAGAGGCGCAGGGAATCCAGACGGAACTTTTTGAGACGGATGTGGAGAGGGAGTTGTTCACCGCAGTTCGGTCGGCAGCGTCCAAAGTACAGGCAGAGAAGCGAGCAGGGAAATATCAAGAAGCACTTGAAGTCATTGCGGGACTGCGAAAAGCGGTGGACGACTTTTTTGCGGGCGTGATGGTGATGGCGGAGAATGAAGCAGTACGAAAAAACCGGCTTGCGTTGTTGTCTGAAATCCTGCGCGAGTTTACGACGATCGCGGATTTCTCTGAATTGGGTGGTGAGGAGCGCAAGCCGGGAAGATAGAGTTTTGCTTTAAGTTGTAAAACGAGAAGTAAGTCGGCGTGCCGACAAAATATTCCGGTCGCCGGATGGATAGGCAGAGGCTGAGCGGTTTCTAAAATTCAAAAACGACAAGCGAGGATCACAGTGAGTAAATGGGTCTATTTTTTTGGCGCGGGCAAAGCGGAAGGCGACGGGAGTCAGCGCGCTCTTCTGGGTGGTAAGGGTTCGGGTCTTGCGGAGATGAGCCGGATCGGGCTGCCCGTGCCGCCGGGCTTCACGATTACAACGGAAGTTTGTACCTTCTACTACGGAAACAAAAAGAAGTATCCGAAGGACCTCGACGCGGAAGTGAAAAAGGCCGTTGCGCGCGTAGAAAAAATTATGGGCACGAAGTTTGGCGACAACGCAGCCATGCCCATGCTGGTGTCCGTGCGCTCGGGAGCCCGCGATTCGATGCCCGGGATGATGGACACGATTTTGAACCTCGGGCTGAATGATGAAACGGTGCTCACGCTGGCAAAGGCTACGGGGAATGAGCGTTTTGCGTGGGACTGCTACCGGCGGTTCATTCAAATGTATGGCGACGTGGTTATGGGTGTGCAGAAGCGGCCGGACGAGGATCATGAGCCGTTTGAGGTTGTGATTCACGAGCTGAAGCATGAGCGGTATCACGCGGATGTGGACGATCCGAAGCTGGCGGTCGCCGACCTGAAGGAACTCGTCGTTCGCTTCAAGAAGTTGATCGAGGAACGCACTGGGACGGAGTTTCCGCAGGACGCCTGGAAGCAATTGTGGGGCGCGGTGGGAGCCGTGTTCGGTTCGTGGATGAACGATCGCGCGGTTGTCTATCGGCGGAAGTACAACATCCCGTCGGAATGGGGAACCGCGGTCAATGTGCAAGCAATGGTTTATGGCAATACCGGAGATAAATCCGGGTCGGGTGTGGCGTTCACGCGCGATCCGGCGACGGGTGAGAAAGTTTTCTACGGCGAGTTCCTTATCAATGCGCAAGGGGAAGACGTGGTGGCGGGTGTGCGCACGCCGGAGCCTGTGGCGCAGTTGAAAAATTACATGCCGAAGGCTTTCCATGAGTTGGAAAAGATCCGGCAGACCCTAGAGAAACACTTTAAGGATGTGCAGGACTTCGAGTTCACGATTCAAGATGACAAGGTGTTCATGCTTCAGACGCGCAACGGCAAACGAACGGGGCTGGCGGCTGTGCGCTTCGCTGTGGAAATGGAAAAGGAGAAGCTGATTGATTGGAAGACGGCGATCCGGCGTGTTCCTGCGGACCAACTGGACCAGGTGTTGGCGCCGGTATTTGATCGCAAGGCGCTGCAGACCGCCAAGGTGATTGCGAAAGGTCTGCCCGCCGGGCCTGGGGCCGCAGCGGGCCGGATGTATTTGAATGCGGATCGCGCCGCCGCGGCTGCCGCGCGGGGGGAGAAGGTGCTGCTCGTACGGAATGAGACATCGCCGGAAGATCTGCGGGGGATGATTGCAGCAGAAGGCATTCTCACGGCGAAGGGCGGAGTCAGTTCGCATGCGGCTCTCGTTGCGCGGCAGATGGGAAAGGTTTGCGTTTGTGGCGCCGCGGCCCTGCAGATTGATTACGCGGCGAAGACAATGACCGTGGATGGCGCGACCTACAAGGAAGGGGACTTTCTTTCGATCAACGGGACGGCTGGCGAAGTCTATCCGGGACAAATTCCAACGGCCGCCTCGGAAATCGTCCAAGTGCTGATTGAGAAGTCTCTGGACGCCAGCAAGAGTCAGACGTATCAAAACTTCAAAAAGCTGATGGACTGGTGCGCCAAGGTAACGCGGATGTCGGTGCGCACGAATGCGGACACGCCCGAGCAGACGGCGCATGCCATCGCTTTCGGAGCCGTGGGCATCGGGCTTTGCCGGACCGAGCACATGTTCTTTGAAGGGAACCGCATCGACGCCATGCGCGAGATGATTTTGGCGGACACGAAGGAGCACCGGAAAGCAGCCCTCGAGAAAATCCTGCCCTACCAGAGAGAGGATTTCATCGGCATGTTCAAGGAGTTGAAGGGATATCCAGCGACGATCCGGTTCCTCGATCCGCCGCTGCATGAGTTCCTGCCTCATGATCAGGCCGCGCAAAGCGCTCTGGCAAAGAAGATGGGAGTGCCGGTAGAAAAAGTTCATCAGAGAGTTAAAGAATTACATGAATTTAACCCGATGCTGGGCTTCCGAGGCTGCCGCTTGGGAATAGTGTATTCGGAGATCTCGGAGATGCAGTCGCGCGCTGTGTTCGAGGCCGCGGCGGAGGTGCAGAAGGCGGGGATCAAAGTGCACCCGGAAGTCATGATTCCGCTGGTGGGCTTCAAGAAAGAGTTGGACCTGCAGGTGGAGGTCGTTCATCGCATCGCTAGCGAAGTGATGAAGGAAAAGGGCGTAAAGCTGAATTACCTGGTCGGAACGATGATCGAGGTTCCCCGCGGCGCGCTGACTGCCGATGAGATCGCGCAGACCGCAGAGTTCTTCAGCTTTGGCACGAATGACTTGACGCAGACTTGCCTCGGCATGAGCCGCGACGACTCCGGTTCCTTTCTTGGGCCTTACCAGGAATTGGAGATCGTCAAAAAGAATCCGTTCGCTACCATCGACCAAGCGGGTGTTGGCCAGCTGATCGAGATGGCGGTGGCGAAGGGGAACAAGACTCGTCCGGGAATTAAGCTGGGCATCTGCGGAGAACATGGCGGAGATCCAGACAGCGTCAAGTTCTGCCACCGTGCGGGATTGACGTACGTGAGTTGCTCGCCATACCGCGTGCCGGTGGCGCGGCTAGCCGCGGCTCAAGCAGTGGTTGAAGAAGAACAAGCAAAGAAAAAGAAGGGGAAGTAGCGAGAGAAATCACACATCGCAAAACTAAAGTAATGCTTGAAGCCGTCGGCGTGCAGACATCTGAACGGATAGCTGCGATTCCGGCGGCTTCTATTTCTCAGGTGGGCATCTTAAAGAAGAAGTAGAGGCCGAGGAAAAGAAAAGTAATGTCAGTCGACCATGCCGCGAGAAACGGCGGCAATTGGCCAACCCCGCCCATAGCTTCCAACAGGCGAACCGCCGTCCAATAAACAATGCCGATGGCGACGCCAAGAGCCACTCCGCCAATGGCACCTCGCGTGCCGACCAGCAACGCGAACGGGATCGCCAGCAACATACTGACGGGCGCAATCAGTGGAAACGCCAGCTTTACGTGCCATTGTACCGTCAGGTTCGCGACATCAAACCCAGCCTTGCGCAACTCCTCGATATACCGGCGTAGCGCACCCAGGCTCATCTGCGAAGCCTGACGCACCTCGCGATTGAAGTAACTGGGAGGCTCGGAGAGCTCCGGAAGCGACGTTACCGGGAACCGGTCGTAACGAGTAATCGCGCCATCGACGAAATCGCGCACCCAGCCGCCTTCGAGCACCCAGGTTTTTTGCGAGTCGGACCAGCGGGCTCGCGTAGCAAACACGCGGCGCTTCATCTGGAATGTGGCGGGGTCGAGTTCCACGACACTGAGTCCGCCGAAGAGGTTTTGCGTGGGATCGAACAAATCATAGTTGTAGATCTTCTCGTCGTTGCCGAAAATCCAGCGCTGGGGATGTGCATAGGTCTGTGCGGGGCGGCCCTTGATCTGGTTGCGCAGCGCGTCTTGGCGCTGGTTGGCATAGGGAAGATAGGTCTCGTCGAGCACGATCATAGCGGCGGCGAGAGCCAGTCCAGAGAAAAGCAGAGGCACGGCGAGCCTGTACAGGCTGATGCCGCTGGCCTTGCAGGCCACGATTTCGTTGTTTTTGCTCATCACGCCGAGCGTGACAAGAACACCCACCAGCGCGCCCAGCGGCGCGAGGTTGTAAATCAGGTAGGGCGTCAAATACCGGAAATAATCCACGACAATGAGAAAAGGCACGCGGTGGCGGGCGATGTCGTCGAGGAGCTCAAAGAATGTGAAGGCTTCAAACAGGAAGATGAATGCCGCCATCAGCACGCAGAAATGAAAAAAGAAGCGCCGCACGAGGTAAATGTCCATCAGGCGAGGGAAGCTGCCGCTGGTATGGACGGCGTCTTCGTTCGGCTCTAGAACGCCGTTGGGGATGTGTACAGCAGCGATGGCCGCAGCGCGGACGCGGGCTTTACGGCGTCGCAGCAGCCTGCCCCAACTCCGGAACCGGCCCACTGGATTCATCCACCGGCTCTCTCCGCGGAACTGTTCCATGCGGGGGAGCAGCATGAGTCCGAGAACCGCCAGCAGGATATTGGCGCCCCAGATGCCCAGCGCAGGTGACACCGCTCCCTGGCGCGCCATTCCGGCGCCAATCACTGTGAGCAAATAATACGAGGCGATAATGACGATAGCCAGTAGCGAGCCGGCAGCGCGCCCGCCACGCCGAGGCTGTGCGCCAAGCGGCACGGCCACCAAGGCAAAAACAAGGCAAGCCGCGGGAAACGCCAGACGCCTGTGCAGTTCCACGCGAGCTTCGCGCCACCCGGCGTCGTGAGCGCCCAACAAGTCCCGCATCGAGCGCTCGGAGTTGCTGAGCTGGCGAGGCTCCGCCGGAACAAGATTATTCGCTTCGATCGGCCAATCACTTTGCCCGAACGCGGTGACGGAGTAGCGGTCAGGATCGTCGCGTGAAAATTCGTGGGTCGTGCCCCCTCTTAAGTGAAGCTCCAGCTTGCCCTCTCGCGGTTCGGCAATTACAATCGCATTCTCCGCCAGGGTGAGTTGCGAGCCGTTCTCTGCTCCGGCTTCAGCGAGAAAGACGCCGTGCCATTGCGTGCCGCTGGCAGACACGTCGTTGACATAGAGTACGAGTTTTGGGAAACGTTCGTCGAAGACGCGGGGCTGCACCGCAAAGGAAATCTGTGAGGCAACCAGGTCGGTCTCGAGAGTGCGGTATTTGTGAAAGGCCAGCGGGCCAAGCCAGAGAGTCATTCCCAGCGTGAGAATCGCGCCTCCCAAGGCCAGTACGCCCACAGGCAGGAGAATTCTCCGGCGGCCGATACCCAGCGCCGTCAGGGCAATGATCTCGCTATCGGCGGACATGCGGCCAAGACCGAGAAGCACGCCAATCAGGACGGCCATGGGGAGAGTGAAGGTGAACACGCCAGGAAAAATGCACAGAAAAAGCTCGAGGATTTGGGCTCCCGAGCCGGCGTGACGAACAAAGAGTTCCATCAAGCGAACCAGCTGGGGCACGAAGAAAACGAACGTAAATACGGCGATTCCGAGGAGTGCGTGACGAAAAACTTCACGAACGATATAGCGGTCCAGGATGCGCATGGCGCGAACGGTGAGTGTAACACGGCAGCCCGGCCGGCGCGGGAAAGAGCGTCGCGATGAATCGCGTGCATGTGGTGCTTCTGTGGCACATGCATCAGCCGCAGTACCGGGATCCGGAAACCGGCCGCTACGTCCTGGCCTGGACGCGGCTCCACGCCCTCAAGGACTACTGGGGCATGGTAGCGATGCTGAAGGACTTTCCAAATTTTCACGCCACCTTCAATGTCGTGCCTTCTCTGGGGATGCAACTCGAGGAATACGCGAGCGGAGAATTTGACGAGCCGTGGTTCTCCCTGGCGTTCAAGCCGGCCGAAGACCTAACGCGAGAAGACAAAGCGGAGATTCTGGCGCGCGCATTTCAAGTGAACCACGAACGGCTGATGTCACGATGGCCGCGCTTTGTCGAGCTGCATGAATGGGCGCAGCCCGCCGGAGGTGCGCAGGCGCTTGTTTCCTTCACTCCTCGTGATTGGCGTGACGTTCAGCTGCTTTCCCAGCTGGCGTGGATGGAAGAGTCCTGGTTTGAGAAAGATTCGGTAGTCAGCCGCCTCGCGAACAAAGGCAAAGAGTTTTCGGAGAAAGACAAAGCGGCCTTGAAGGCCAAGCAATTGGAACTCCTTGGATTGGTTTTGCCCGAGTATCGCAAAGTGGCGGAAACGGGCCAAATCGAACTGAGCACAACACCGTTTTACCACCCCATCCTTCCACTGATCTGCGACTCCGATATAGCGCGAGTGGCAAATCCGGGCACACCTCTTCCGCGACGCGCTTATCGCCATCCCGAAGACGCCAGAGAGCAGCTTCGCCGCGCGCGCGAGTACCACGAGCGCGTATTTGGCGCGAAGCCCGCCGGTCTCTGGCCATCGGAAGGCTCGGTCTCGGATCAAGCGCTGACCATCGCCGCGGAGGAAGGGTTTCAGTGGTTTGGAACGGATGAAGGGGTGCTCGGCAGAACGCTGAATGCCGGTTTCTTTCGCGATGCGAAGGGGGTCCCTGCCAATGCGGAGCGTCTCTACAAGCCCTTACGCATCCAGCTTGGCGGAAAGCCCATGACTGGCTTGTTCCGCGATCACCATCTCTCCGATCTCATTGGATTCGTTTATAGCCGGATGAACGGGAAAGATGCCGCCGCGGATTTGCATGGGCGCCTTCGCGATCTCGGCGAACGTGTCCAGACCTCTCAGCCGCTGACCATTTGCCTTTTCCTCGACGGCGAAAATGCCTGGGAATATTACCCGGGCAACGGCCGCGAGTTTCTACGCGAGTTTTATGGCCGCATTCAGGCAGACCAGGACTTTCGCGCACTCACCGCATCCGAAGCGATCGCCGCCGCGGGCGACATCCCGACGAATGCCGGAATTTTCCCCGCTTCCTGGATTAACGCGAATTTCGACGTGTGGATTGGCCACAGCGAAGACGTCGCCGCCTGGGAGCTCCTCTGGGATGCCCGCGAAGCCTATGGCCGCGCTGTCGACGCGCGCAAGCAAGGCCGCGACGGTGCGCCGACAGAACTGGCTTTGAAAGAGGCGCAGGAGTCCTTGCTGGCAGCGGAGGGAAGCGATTGGTGCTGGTGGTACGGGCCGGAACACAGCACCGCTAACGACGCGGAGTTCGATGCTCTCTATCGCAAACACTTGACGGCTGTCTATCTCGCGCTCGGGCAAGTGGCCCCGCAAGAACTCGCCAAGCCGATCAAGCGCCAGCCGGAACACGCTTTGCAGCTGGCGCCAACGGGATTTCTCAAAATCTCCGTCGACGGGCGAGACACCTCCTACTTTGAATGGCTGGGCTCAGGCCTCTACTCCCCCGAACGCCGCGGCGGCGCGATGCATGGGCGTACGTTTTACATTCATGAACTACGTTATGGTTTCGAAGAAGACCGCCTGTGCGTCCGAGTCGACCCGTTCCTCGATCTTCTAGGAGAACTCGAAGATTCGGAATTCCGCATCACCATTGGCGCTGCGGAAGAAATCAATATCGTGGTGAAGCTCGTGCGCGGCCACCTTCAGGAGTTTGCAGTGGAACAGGGGCGCGTGTGCCTGCTCAATCCCCGGACCGTTGCCGAGGCGTCCTTCGATCGCATCCTGGAGGTCGCCATTCAGCGCAGCGAAATCCATCTGAAGGGCCAAACCAAGCTAAAGTTGGGCGTCGCTCTTTGGCATGGCGGCTTGCCGGTTGATGTTCTTCCCGCCGAAGGGTTTCTGGAAGTCATGCTCGGCGACGACCACTTCGCTTGGCCGCCCGACGGCGCACCGTGAACTACGGCTACGACAATCTCTACCGGCTTACGAGCGAAACCATCGCCAGCGATCCCCACAGCAGCCTTGCAGCAAACGACGCTACGCCGTTTGGTGTGTGGCAGTCCCTTAGCGCAGCGAGACGATTTTGACTTTGTTTTTTTCCGGGGGTGGCCTACCCTTTGCGGTTTTTGCAAAGGCTGGGCCACTCCGGCTCTGTCTCTGTCGTCATCCGTTCTACTCCACAGGATCAATCCCAATCAGCCCGGGCTCATCGTTTGCATAAAACGAAAAACTGCTCCACGGCGTGTGGCAACCCCTTAGCGCAGCGAGACGATTTTGACTTTGTTTTTTTGCCGGGGGTGGCCTACCCTTTGCGGTTTTTGCAAAGGGTGGGCCACCCCGGCTCTGTCTCTGTCGTCATCCGTTCTACTCCACAGGATCAATCCCAATCGGCCCGGGCTCATCCTTTGGCGGGTGGCGAAGCTATTAGTGGCGAACTCCGTGCAGTTGGTTTTGATTTTTTCTTGGGGGGTGCCGCACCCTTCGGGTTTAAGGGTGCGGGTTTTGACTCTCTCTACCTCCCTGCATCGAATCAATCCGAATTCTCACCTCTCCTCTCCCTGGCGGGTGGCGAAGATATTAGTGGCGAACTCCGTGCAGTTGGTTTTGATTTTTTCTTGGGGGGTGCCGCACCCTTCGGGTTTAAGGGTGCGGGTTTTGACTCTCTCTACCTCCCTGCATCGAATCAATCCGAATTCTCACCTCTCCTCTCCCTGGCGGGTGGCGAAGATATTAGTGGCGAACTCCGTGCAGTTGGTTTTGATTTTTTCTTGGGGGGTGCCGCACCCTTCGGGTTTAAGGGTGCGGGTTTTGACTCTCTCTGCCTCCCTGCATCGAATCAATCCGAATTCTCACCTCTCCTCTCCCTGCATAGTGCGCCCAACTGCTCCAGGGCCAGTCCTTTGGATGCTGCACCAGCTTTCTTTGTACCGGATTGGCGTGCATATACTCCAACTTCTCCTTCAGCTTCTTTTCGCTCCATACATTGAAATCATAAAATCGGCGCTGCCAAAAATGCTCCCCATCCATCCCGTTTCGGTCAAACGGCAACGACAATTGCGCGCTGTCCGTTCGTTTTCGCTTTTTCAAGAGATCCCGCGCGACCTTCTGTTTCAGTACTTGCAATACCTTCGATGGATTTTTCTTCGTCGGCTCACTGATCAGCAGATGCACATGTTCAGGCATCACCACATATCCGACGACACGGAACCCGTGCCGGCGCCGAACTTCATCCAGGATCTTTACAAAACGGTCCCGCGCCCGAACCGTTCCCAGTAGCGGCCTCCTCCGATAGCAACTGAACGTGACGAAATGCAGATCCCCTTGTCCGTAGTGCCGTTTGAGAGGATTGCGCATCGCAGAAAAACCAAAACCCGCACCCTTAAACCCGAAGGGTGCGGCACCCCCGTATCACCCTCGATGAATTGCGGAAGTGGTATGCTAATCTAATGCCCGGCCATCGAAAAGAAAAACTATCTCTTTGCCACCCGCGCGTGTAGAGCCTGGGCAGGTGCAAGATCCGGACATGATCCTCGTAAACAGAGATTTCCGTTTCGGTCTCGCTTACTGGCCGGTGACCTTGCGCACCTGGTGCGCGAGAGTAATACGGATGCTGCCTTTCGTGCCTTTGCAATAATTCCGCTGGTATTCGCCCTCGACCTCCAGCATCTGACCGATCATCCGCGTGCGGAAGTCCGGGCCGAACATGTCGACGAGAATTCCCGGGTCCGATGTGCATACGTTAAACGCTTGCTCTCCCGGCGACTCCCGAAAATAGACGTTGACCCAATGTTCGGAAGCTTGTGGCGGGCTGACGTCGACACGCGAAACAGTCGCTCGAAGGATGAGAGACTGAGGCATTTCCGGCGGCCTTCCGCCCGCAGGGCTGACCTTTGCCAACGCCTGGTCCATCTCGCTCCAGTTCATGCGCCGGAGTTCCTCCTGGCCCGCCAGGGATCGCTTGAGTTCCTGGTCTTGTTCTTGCGAAACTGCCCGACCCATGATTCCGACGGCCAAGGGGGAGATTGTCGACATCTTGAGCAACGCCTGTTGTCCGCCGGCCCGCTGCGCGGCAGTCGTCGCAGGAGGCTGCCCGAGCGGGCAGCCGGCGCATTTGATCTCGAAACTCACCTCGCGGGTGTCGGGGTACGCCACCGCGTTCAGGGCATAGTCAAAGCTGGAGCAGGTCGTCTGGGGCGGCGGCATGTTCGCGTCCTGCAGATTCGCGGCGGTCCTTTGCGCGGAAGTGGCGTTTAACGGCAGATGCGCCACCGCGGAATAAGGCTCGGATGTCGTGCAGCTCGCCACCGGAGGGCTGAACAGCAATTGCATCGGCATGGACAGACTCCGCCCTCCCCGGTTTACAGGAAAGCTTTGGCCGGCTCCGGCGGACCAGACCCGCGTGGGCCCGTTGTATGAACCGAAGGTGTTCGGGAGCAGATCAATCCGGCGCGGACCGCCCCATTGGCCACGTCCATCGGCAAACGCGAAGCCGACATAAGCCCCGCCGCCAGTCTCCTCGTAGACATGCGCGCAGTCGCGCGGCGCGAGATGTGTGGTTGACGCGCGGCCCTGCATCGCAACGAAGGCGTCGAACTCAGTCTCACCGGCGTTGCAGATGTCCAGCCCGACCCGCGCGCCCTGGCGGCGCGGAATAGGGGCTCCTCCGCCAGCCGCGACAATGCGGCCGGGAGGCGGACCGGCCTCAACGCGAAGTTGCTTCGACTCGAGGAGTCTGATGCTGGCTCCCTTGCCGCCTCTGCACATGGCCGGTTCGACCTGGCCTGACACTTCCAAGGTTTTGCCGACCAGAGCAGCAAGGTCGCCGAACTTGTCCTGCAGCATGTCGGGATACGGGGAACAGGCCACAAAGGCTGCGTCGGGCGATTCCCGGAAAAAGATCGTCATCCATTGAGGAGTGCGGTTGAAGTCCACGTCGAGGCGAGAGACCGTGCCACGGACAACCTTGGACTGACCCATCCATGCGGGCTGGAACGAGGCAAGCGGCTGGGGCCGGGCGGCCTCGCGAGCCTGCGTCGCACTCGCGGCTGACGCTTTCGCATAGTCATAGCCGGTTCCGCCGGCGCCGCCGAGAGCGCGGGCCGCCAGTACCTTAGCGTGCTGCAGCGCCGGGCTTTCGTCGATCCCGCCGATCATGACATCGACTCCGATGATGCCGCCTTTGAAGGCGGATAACCTTCCCGCGCCCGGCATCCAGCTCCAGAGCGCCGCGTCCGCGAAACCAGGCAGGTCCCTGGTTACGGCCGCCGGCTGGCGGTCGGCTATGTTCGCCCGCGTCTTGATCACATCATCCCGCTGCGGCGTGGATGTGCGCCAGACGTTCAGATAAACCTGCTTGTTCCGGGGGCCGCCGGGCTTGGTAAATCCGCTCTCGACATACCAGCACTCATCATCGGTATTCCTGCGGATGACGAGGCTTGCGCCGACGATGGATTCGGCGTCGGATTTCGTCAGAAAACTGCAAGGCTTCTGATTCGACGCGGCATTGCCTTGCGCATAGCAGGCTGAACCAACCAAACAACCGAGCCCGAGCCGAACCAGAAACGAACCAGGTGGTCGCATGATGGGCACGAGTATAGCGCAAGAGCCGCGCGTTGATTTTGATATTTTGATTTGGCCCCTTTCGATACTTTGATTTGCCCCACCCTACTGAAAACCATATACCGTGTACTCTGCTTCGGGCTCAGTCGCCCAAGGGGGACCGGGTGGACAGGAGAGCCAAGGTGGAGCTATTCGAGCAGATTCGACGCGAGTATGAGCATGGTGGTGGAACGATTCGAGGGATCGCCAAGAAGTTGGGGATTCATCGGCGGATGGTACGTGAGGCGGTGCTCAATGCTGTTCCGGTGGAGCGCAAGACACCGGTACGAGGGAGGCCGAAGTTGGAACCGGCGATGGCCTTCGTCGATGCGGTTCTGGAAGCGGACAAGAAGGCCCCACGGAAGCAGCGAAACCAGGGAAACCCGGGGAAACCCGGGAAACCCGGGGACAGACGGGACGTTTCCATGTTAACTTACCGATATGCCGCGCTTTTCCCGTATCGCAATAGTTAATGTTCCCCACCACGTGACACAACGAGGGAACGCCCGGCAATTCATTTTGGCTACTGACGAGGAGCGCGAAGTGTATCTCGGCCTGCTTCGCAAGTATGCCGGCTTGTATGCGTTATCCCTGCTCGGTTACTGCTTGATGTCCAACCATGTGCATCTGATCGTCATTCCGCACGCTGCCGACGCACTCGCTGTAGCACTGAAGCAGACGCACGGCCGGTACGCGGCTTACTGGAACGCTCTTCATGGATCGAGTGGACACGTTTGGCAAGGACGGTTTTACTCGTGTCCGCTGGATTCCGACCATCTGTGGATCGCCACACGGTATGCAGAGTTGAACCCCGTCCGAGCGGGTCTTGTGCCTCAAGCTGAAATGTGGCCCTGGTCCAGTGCACTGGCACACACCTCTTCCGCAAAATCGGACGTCCATTTGGAGTTGGGAACCTGGCGCAAGCGCTGGACCCCCGAGTGTTGGAAGGAATATCTTTCGGCTGGAGAGACCGCGTCAGAGATAAAGTCAATTCGTCAATGCACCCACACCGGACGTCCGCTGGGCGGGCTGGATTTCGTCAAATCTCTCGAGGAAGCAACGGAACGCCAACTGACTCCACGGAAGGGCGGACGACCCAGAAGTCTACCAGCGGCTAGTTCGCAAACAAATCTAGCTTTTGCCAGGAATGAATCGCAAACTGTGCAGCGAACGAATAACCGCAGCGACGCAAGAAAATGAGGAAACCTCCCGTCTGTCCCCATGTTTCCAAAGTGAAGGACTGCGACGATGGCCCGCGAAGTCCGCGGTTAGCGATTTGAGGCCCCATTCGTTGAATGCGTCCACTTGGAGATCCCCGTCCACATCGATCGAAAGATATGCACAGAACGATCCCACCGTCTGAATCACGAGATTGGCTGTCGTGAAAATTTGACCGAAGTGGAATTCACCACAGTACAGTCCTGGCTCGCAACCCGCCTTTTTGTACTTATCCCGAATCTCCTGCATCGCGGGGCTCTTGGAAAGATCGCGGGTAACAGGATCGTTACTATGATAGCTTCCGCTCGGAACCCACGTACCGCCTGCCCAGTCCAACAAGTCGTCTAGCTGGCTCGCCCAAGAGGACTTTTGAAAACCAGTTGGATCAACAAGCATTGTAGGAGCATTTCCTGCGTACTCATAGAAGTTGATTCCGCCGCTGAATCCGATGGGATCTTCGCTGAGGAAGCGCCCGGAGTTCGTATCGTAGTATCTGGCGCGGTAGTAATACAGGCCCCCCTCAACGTCAAATTTCTGAGCGGCGAGGCTGTTGCCGGTGTCACCTGTGTTGTGCATGAAGTTGACTCTATACCTGGACGCTTACAAGCCAAGCGTGCTCGACCCATCTCACATCTGTTCTTTCAATTTTGGGAGTTCGACATCCAGCTGATCCACTAAGGAAGTCGGAAGCTGTCCCCGACTGACGGCCGATTTTACGTCTTCCGTTGAGACCATCAAATACTTATATGCGTCGCTCGCGCCCAGCGGGTGAAAGCACAGGAAATAGCCGAGCTCTTCCGTGCGGAGATCCATCTCAGCCAAAAAGCATTGGTGTCGAGTTCTGGCATAAGCGTCTGCCAGCTGGAAGAATCTTGTTTTATCTGTCGTCATAAGGGAATCTGTCCCTAAGGTTCAACTTGAGAAACCCACTTTCCTGGTTTGCCTTGACCGAGTGTCGACTCAGCGGGTTTGGCAGCAAGCGCTCTACCCAGGAGTAAACACAAAGGGATTTTGTTTGACAAAGTCCATCATGTGCTGCCACCAGTTACCCTCATTCACGTTGTCGGGAGCGGGCTTTGGTTGCGGCTTTGGTTGGTCTTTGCACTTTTCCTGACATTCCACGAGAGTGATCGCTTCCCAGACTAGTCTGTTGATGTGGCCGAGGTCCGCATTGTCGCCCTCCCGCACAATCTCCATAAAGCGGACAGCAATCGACTGTTGCAGCATGCCGATGTCCTGCTGTATGTTGCGGCCTTTTGTACAGAGAACTTCAAGGCCCCCGGCGGCATCATCGTGCAGTCGACCATCAGGCGCTTGATGAATCAGGCCGCTGGGGTCAATCCTCAGGACCGAGTTATTCGAGACATAAGAGTAGAAGTTGATGCTGCCCGCGAAACGTATCGGGTCTTGGCTAAAAAACCTGCCGGTCGTTGGATCGTAGTATCTGGCGCGGTAGTACCACTCTGCCGGCTCTGGCGGTATCGGGAGAGAGGCGCTTAGGTAGTCGCGTGCCGGGGTTTGTTGCATGAACTTGACTCTAAACGCGGACCCTTAAAACCCGGAGGGTCCGGCACCGGGTCCGTGCCCAGAGGCTAAGGGCCTGCCACCCGCCTCCTTTCTTCCGAGCCCTGATCGTTAGCGCAACCAAGTTTGCTCGGAGTTAGGAGGCGACGCCTTCATCTAATCAGCCCGTCGCTTGCGTTGATTCGGTAATGATAGAGTCGTGCTCGGTTAACGTCTATGCGCCAAGTGAATTGCTCTAAGCTCGCTCCACCAACAAAACCCGTGTCGTACACAAGGGTGATCCTCATTTCAGTCCCCGACCCAACCACCCTCGTATTACGGCGCTCGGACCGTTGGACAACTCCAAGTTTTTGATGGACTGACTGCAGAAGCTTCGTGAAGTCAGATTCGCGAGTGGTGGCCCGAAACTTTTCGTCGGCAGCGGCGTAGATCTGGTCATATTGCTCGGCATTAAATTGCGAATGGAACATCTCTACGGCGTCCTTTGCCAGGTCGACATTCTTGGTCCAACCGCAACCCGACAGCAATGTGCATAGTGTCAGAAGTCCTGCCCCAACAAGATGACTCAGTGGATAGGCACGATTCCTAGGGTCGTTCACAAATTTAACCTCCAGTTTCGCAAAATGGCGCACCGCGTCACAAAGTCCAAAGATAGCGCCCAAGGCCTGGTCGCGGTGGCGACTGATACGCATAGGTCCAACGACGTTCGAATTGAAACTCAGCATGTAGACAACGAAAGTGGCACGGTCCAAAGGAGCAGGACGCACGATGTTTGAAACATGGGGACAGACGGAACGTTTCCATGTTAACACGGGGACGGACGGGGCAGACGAGACCCAATCTGTCTCACCAAATTCGCAAATTCCCGCCAACTCCTTCCATCCTCTCGACTTCCACGCGTCTCATTCGAATGATACTATCTTATAATAAGCCTTGACAGTAATCGAAATCCATGCTACCTTTCGGCATGCTTTCCTCGCCACTCAACTTCCCGCCCGCACCTGCTTCAACAGCCTTCCGCCGCAAAATCGCGCGACCGATAATATTCCCCGCAACCTCCCTGGAATCAACACTTCCAACGCCCCCTCTAAGTGTTCTTTCTAAACCGCTTACAGCCGCCCGCTTTCCTTTAGAATCAACACTTACAAAAAAACCGGGGGGAGGGGCCCTAATATGGTTAACCAACATTGTTGCCGTCGCGTCGCTAGAACATTTTGACGGCCAGATCCTGCGGCCTATCTCCCACAGGAATCATCGTCAGCAGGCTATTCGTCCGCACGCGAATGATGGCAACATCGGACGACCCTTCGTTCACCACGATCAGCAAATTCTCATTCGGTTCATCGGGATCAAAGCGCATGACGCCGGGAGACTTTCCCGCCGGAATCGGGAACTCTTTCCCAGTGCCCGGCTCACGCACCACCCGGCGGTTCGGCAGGTCCACCGGAATAATGTGCCCTGCCGCGCTGTCGGAAACATACAACGTGTTTCCGTCCGCGCTCAGAACGCCTCGCGTCGGCGCCGACCCGAGAACCATGTAATCACCGACCTCATGCGTCCACGTGTTGATGACTTGCAGCCCGTGTGCCTCCGGCGAGATCACATAAAGCTCGCCGCCATCCGGCTTCAACAGCATGTCCGATGGGTTCCCATCCAGCTCCAGATTCGTTACCAAGACGCTCCTCGTCAGGTCGACCACCGACAGCCGGTGTTCCGTCCGGCTCAAGACGAACGCCAGCGTGCTGTCCGGGAGAATCGCGACTCGCTCCGGCTGTTTGACGATGCCTACGGTGCTGCGCAGCGCCAGCGTGGCCGCGTCATGAATCCCCAGCGTCGCATCGCGATGATTCAGCACCAACACGCTTTTTCCGTCCGGCGTAACCTGCGCCAGAACTGGCTCGCCGCCCGTCTTTGTCCGCCCGATCACTGCGCGCGTTTGGCGATCGATCGCCACCAGCGCGTCCGATCCTGCCGAGGTCGTATACAAACGCCCCCCGTCCGGCGAAAAATCAACGGCGTAGGGAAGCGGCCCCACGGGAATCCGTGCGCTTACCTGATTCACCCGCGCATTGATCACCCAAACGTAGCCACCCGCCGAACTCACGCCCCAAATTTCCGCTCGCGTCGGATGTTCCCGCATCCCTGATAAACCTGGCCCAATCGCAATGTGCGCCACCGCGCTCAGTTTCACCAGGTCAATCACTGTCACGCTTCCGTCGGCCGCGGAAACATACGCGCACAACCGCAATCCCGGCCTCAGAAAGGACGGCCGGTGCTCACGCAAAAGCAAAACCACTCCCGCAATGAGCAGAATGCCCGGCAAGAAATACACGCGGAAATTATGCGGCCGGTTCATGGGTCAGAGGAATTGTTGCATGTAGTGTGAGGAATTAGTCAGAAATCCCGATATCCGCTGGAAAACGAGTCAGAGCCAGACGCGCAAAAAACAATCCTGGCAAACTTTCAATTCAGCTCGCGTCCCAATACCGCTGCAATCTGCCGGACCTCTTCCACTAATTCGCCGAACTCCTCCGGCAAAATCGATTGCATGCCATCGGAGAGAGCTTTATCGGGCTCGTGATGAACTTCAACAAGCAGCCCATCAGCGCCCACGGCGATTGCCGCACGCGACAGCGGCAAAACTTTGTGCCGCTTCCCAGTCCCATGCGACGGGTCCACAAGTATGGGCAAATGGCTGCGCTTCTTCACCGCCGGTACCACCGCCAAATCCAGAGTGTTCCGCGAAAAATCCGAAAACGTCCGCACACCGCGCTCGCACAGCATCACGTTGTAATTTCCCTCGGATAAAATATATTCCGCGGCCATCAAAAACTCGTCCAGCGTCGCCGACATCCCGCGCTTCAAAAGCACCGGCTTCTTCGCGCGGCCAGCCCGCTTCAGTAGCGAAAAATTCTGCATATTCCGCGCGCCAATCTGGATCACGTCGGCGTACTCCTCCACTAGATCCAGGCTCTCGTTGTCGATCGCTTCGGTAATAATCCCGAATCCGTACGTCTCGCGCACTTTAGCCAGGATCTTGAGTCCCGGCTCGCCCAGCCCCTGAAAGCTATACGGCGAAGTCCTCGGCTTATACGCGCCGCCGCGAAACAGCCTCGCGCCGGTTTTCTTCACACGTTCCGCAATCGCCATGCACTGCTCTTCTGTCTCCACCGCGCAGGGCCCTGCCACAAGCGCCACCATTTTCCCGCCAACAAGCACCTCTCCCCCCGGCACGGGAATCCGCAGTACGCTGTCCTCCTCCTTCGTGTCCCGGCTCACCAGTTTGTACGGCTTGCTGACCGGAATGCACTCGACCACTCCCGGCAGCGATTCCAGCACTCCAAGATCGATTGCCCCATTGTTCCCCGTAATCCCAATTGCCGTTCGAATCGTCCCCGGAATCGGATGCGCCTTCAGCCCCAAACTCTCAATGCGCTCGCACACCCCGCGTATCTGCTCCTCCGTAGCGTGCGACTGCATGACCACCAGCATCGGCAACTCCCCTCTGCGCTCAACAGTGTCCGAGCAAACCAGTAGTCTAAGCCATGCCGCCGCAAGCCCGCAAATCTCTCATCACCGATCTCGAGAACAGCGCATTTGTCGCGTGTGGTAGAATAACTAGTTTAAGGACAGGCCGATTTTCTCGATGGGAATGCCAGAACAACCTCTCACTCACGTCTCGGAATTCGATCCAGAAGACGAGTATCGCCCGGAACCAGAGCCCGAACCGCTCCCGCCCGCCTGGATGGACGGCAGCCTGCGCATCGGCATCCACGCCTCCATCGCCGGCAGTTACGTCAATGCCCTCGAATCTGCTCGCAAGCTCGGCTGCAACGCGCTGCAAATTTTCTCGTCCAGCCCACGCATGTGGCAGGGCGGCCCCGCGCGCATTCCCGAAGTAGATGCCGCCGCCTTTCGCGCTCGCCGCGCCGAACTCGGCCTTGGCCCGCTCGTCATTCACGCGAACTACCTGATCAATCTAGCCGCCGCGCAACCTATGCTTCGCACGCGCTCGATCCAAGCCTTTCACGACGAGCTCGTCCGAGGCGTAGCTCTCGGCGCTGATTTTCTTGTAGTTCATCCCGGGTCGCGAGGCGAAGCCACTCCCGAGCAATCCGTCGCCACGGTGATCGAATCCGTCAAGCAAGGCTCAAAACGCTTATCGCTCGGCAATCTGCGCATCCTCATCGAAAACACCGCAGGCATGGGTGTCGCCGTCGCCTCGCGTCTCGAAGAACTCGCCGAAATCCTAGCCGGCCTAAAAGATGTCCCCGCAGCCGCGTGCCTCGACACCGCGCATCTCTTCGCCGCCGGTTACGACATTAAGTCCGAGGCTGGACTGACTAACACTATCGACTTGATCGACACCACCGTTGGCCTCGATCGCGTCCCCATTTTTCACATGAACGACTCGAAAATCCCGCTTGGCGGCCGCGTCGATCGCCACGAGAACATCGGCGAAGGCAAGATCGGCGCCGAAGCCTTCGCGCGCATCCTGACGCATCCGCGCCTCGGCGCATCGTCTCCCGAAGGTCTCGCAGGCCGCGCTTTCATCCTCGAAACTCCTATCGACCAACCCGGCGATGACCGCCGAAACGTCGCCAAGCTCTGGGAACTCGCCGGCCTGAGCGACCAAGCTCCACCGGCGGAAAAAGGCTTCTCGATGCTAACCAACGCCATCAAAAAGATCCAAGTCAAAACAGCCAATGCCGAAAAAGCGGCCGCCAGGAAAACGAAAGCAGCGGTAGAAGCAAAAGCAACGCCCAAAGCGCCCACAGCAGGGAAGTCCAAGAAATCGCGTAAGACCAAGGGCAAGACCAAAAGGGGATAGCGAGGCGTGGCGGACTATAACCCACAAGAAATCGAAGCCAAGTGGCAAAAGCGCTGGGCCGAAGCCCGCGTGTTCGAAACAGAAGCCGATTCCAGCAAGCCAAAATATTACGTCCTCGAAATGCTGCCGTATCCCTCCGGCACCATGCACATGGGACACATGCGCAATTACGCCATCGGCGACGTGGTGGCCCGCGTCAAGCGCATGCGCGGCTTCAACGTGCTCCATCCCATGGGCTGGGACGCCTTTGGCCTGCCCGCTGAAAACGCCGCCATCAAGAACAACACGCACCCCCGCGTGTGGACCAACAACAACATTGCCGAATTCCAGCGCACGCTGCGCCGCTTCGGCTTCAGCTACGACTGGCGCCGCGAAATCTCCACCTGCGAGCCCGAATATTATCGCTGGAACCAGTGGTTTTTCCTGCGCATGCTCGAAAAGGGCCTCGCCTACCGCAAAAAGAGCCGCGTCAACTGGTGTCCGAAATGTTGCACGGTGCTCGCCAACGAGCAGGTCGTGAACGGCGGCTACTGCTGGCGCCACGAAGACACTCTCGTCGAGTCTCGCGAACTTGAGCAGTGGTTCCTCAAGACCACCGCCTACGCCGACCAACTCGTCGATGACCTGAAAGAACTGGAAGGCAGTTGGCCTGAGCGCGTCATCACCATGCAGCGCAACTGGATTGGCCGATCACAGGGCGCACGCGTCAAATTTGAAATTGCCGATCTTTCCAGCGTCAAGCCCATCGAAATTTTCACCACGCGCATCGATACCATTTACGGCGCGACGGCCATCATCCTCGCTCCCACACATCCGCTCGTCGCGCGGCTCCTGCAAGGTTCTCCGGTCCGAGAGCAGGCCGAGCCCCAGCTCGCGCACATGAAGCAGTCCTCCGTCAAAACCGAAGACCTGGCTACCGCAGAAAAAGTCGGCTTCTTCACCGGCCGCTACGCCGTCAATCCTTTCAATAACGAAAAGCTCCCCATCTGGGTCGGCAATTTCGTCCTGATGGAATATGGGACGGGAGCCATCATGGCCGTACCCGCCCACGACGAGCGCGACTTCGAGTTTTGCCGCAAGTACAATCTACCGATTCGCGTCGTTATCCAGCCGCGCACCGGCGAGCCCCTCGTCGAAGAAAAAATGACCGTGGCGTTCTCCGAAGACGAGAACGGCGTACTTGTCAATTCCGCGGAATTCAACGGTCTTTCCCCTGACGATGCGATCGCCAAAATGACGGCCTTCGCCGAGAAAAAAGGCTTCGGCAAAGGCGAGATCGTTTTCCGCCTTCGCGACTGGGGTATTTCTCGCCAGCGTTACTGGGGCACTCCGATTCCCGTCGTGTATTGTCCCGACCACGGACTGCAACCCGTCCCGGACAAAGATCTGCCGGTTCTGCTGCCGCCAAATCCCAAGCTCACCGGCGAAGGGGAATCGCCGCTTGCGTCAACTCCGGAATTCGTCAACACCACCTGCCCGAAATGCGGTGGCCCTGCGCGCCGCGAAACCGACACGATGGACACGTTCGTGGACTCCTCGTGGTATTTCTACCGCTATTGCGACCCGCACAATAGCGAAGCTGCCGTTCGATTCCGCGAAAGTTGCCTACTGGTTTCCCATCGACCAATACATCGGCGGAATCACTCACGCCATCCTGCACCTCCTCTATTCGCGCTTCTGGTGCAAAGTCATGCGCGATCTTGGCCTTGTAACTCACAACGAACCCATCGCTCGCCTCTTCACCCAAGGCATGGTCCAAAAAGGCGGAGTCGCGATGTCCAAGTCGCGCGGCAACGTCGTCGGCGCCATCGACATGGCCGAAAAATACGGCGCGGACACCGGCCGTCTCTACACGCTCTTCGCCGCGCCTCCGGAGAAAGATCTCGAGTGGAGCGAAGAGAGCATCGAAGGTTCCTGGCGCTTCCTGAACCGCGTCTTCCGTCTCGTCGACAAACATGCGCCTGCCACTCGCGAAGCCAAGAACTGGAATTTCGATCCGAAAGGAATGACGGACAAGGAACGCGACCTCATCCGGGTCACGTATCAAACGATGACCAGGGTCACGCAAGATTTCGAAAAGCGCTGGCACTTCAATTCCGCCATCGCCCAAATCATGGAGCTAACCAACGAGATTTATCTCGCCGAGCCCCTCGAAAACGGAGTGCGCCCAGAAATTCGCAAAGAGGTCCTCCAGATACTGACGCTCCTGCTGGCTCCCATGACCCCTCACATCGCCGAGGAAATGTGGGAAATGCTAGGCAATAAGGACGGTCTCTGGAACGCCCCGTGGCCCGTCCTCGCCGACGCGCAACTCGGCCTAGCCAAGGACAACGAAGTCGAAATCCCCGTTCAAGTAAACGGCCGCGTTCGCGCCACCCTAAAAGTTCCCGCGGGCGCCAGTGAAGCCGATGTTGTGGCCAAAGCCAAAGCTGATCCCGCCGTAGCCCGCCACCTCGGCGGAAAACGCTTCGTCAAAGTCATCTTCGTCCCCAACAAACTCCTCAACCTGGTGGTCCAATAATGCCCCTGCGCCGCGCAGGCCGCGTCTCCCTGCCAGCGGCCCTTCTAATTGTTCTTTTTTCCTCGCCAGCTTTCTCTTCCTCCAAACCTCCCGACCACCCCAGATGGGCAGTTTTAGTCATCTCCGACAATCGATCCTGGTATATCGACGAACCTATCTGCCAATCGCTGGGTTATTTCGCGAACCCGGGCACTCCTCAGCGTTTCGACTATGATCACGAGCTCTCCACGAAAAAACCCGAGGAAATCAAAGAAAAAGTTTCCGCGCATGCGGTCGGCGTAGCGCCGGGCTACCCCGTGTGGCAAGTGAATCGCGTCATTAGTGGCAACGAACTCACAATAAAGATGATCCTTGTACAACGAAAACCGCATGAATATTGTGAAATTTACCACCAGCAACTGATGCCCGACTTAGTCACCGCCGAACCTGCCTATCTTGTGCGAATCGGTTCCGAAGTTATCCTTGCAACGACAGACCCCATCAGCGGAAATGGCGGCCGGAGCGAGGAGCTATATTGGATCTTCGACAAGGATGGCCCGATCCTGCTGGATGTGGCGGGCAAGATCGATGAAAGACTAAGAAAGCTTCTGCCCAAAGGGCTCATTATTATGAACGGTGGCGGATTTAATGTTCAAACGCTCACGTATGGCATGCCTGTTTGGAAAGGGGGCGACGCCCACTGCTGCCCCACGGGCGGAAGCATCGAAATAAAGTTTGCACTGAAAGACCATCAGTTGGTCGTTCTCAGTCAGAGCTACAAAGGGAATTAGCTGGGGAGGAGTACGATGGCAACGGGAGCCGCAATGACGGAAGAACCTCAAAAGCCTAAATCCGAATTGGGTGGCGTAGTCGTACTAGACTTCGGCGGCCAGTATACCCAGCTGATCGCTCGGCGTATCCGTGAGCAAAATGTTTTCTCCGCCATCCTGCCTTGCACCACTACGCTCGATGAAATCCGCCAATACGCCCCTGCAGGCATCGTCCTCTCCGGCGGCCCAAGCTCCGTGTACGACACCGACGCCCCCAAATGTGATCCCGCGATCCTGGCCATGGGTATTCCCGTCCTCGGCATCTGCTACGGCATGCAGTGGATCACACACGCTCTCGGCGGCAAGGTTGAAAAAGCTGCCCGCCGCGAATACGGCCGCGCCCACCTCAAAGTCAATTGCGAAAAGGGCCCCAGCGAGTCCGCACTGTTTGCCGGCGTCCCCGAATCCATACGCATCTGGAATAGCCACGGTGACCATGTCCTCGAACTCCCCCGCGGATTCTGCGCGACGGGACACACCGACAACGCCATCGCCGCTCTCGAAGATCCAGAGCGAAAAATTTATGCCGTCCAATTCCATGTTGAGGTAAACCATACCGAGCGCGGCACCGAACTCCTCCGCAATTTCCTTTTTCGCGTTTGCAAAGCCGAACCGAAATGGAGCGGCTCGGCTTTTATCGAAGAAACCGTCGCCAACTTGAGAGCCAAAGTAGGAAATAGGCGAGCTATCTGCGCCCTCAGCGGGGGAGTGGACTCCACCGTCGCGGCTGTACTGGTTCATCGCGCCATGGCCGACCGCCTCACCAACATCTTCGTAAACACCGGAATGCTCCGAAAGAACGAATTTGCCGACACGCTGGAAATGCTGCGCGACCGGCTCGGCCTCCGCGTGATCGGCGTCGACGCCTCGGATCGCTTCCTGTCGAAACTTGTCGGCGTCACCGACCCCGAGCAAAAGCGCAAAATCATTGGCAGGGAATTCATCGCCGTGTTCGCCGAAGAGGCCCAAAAGCTCCAAACCGGAGAAGCCCACGGCGAAATCGGCTGGCTCGTCCAAGGCACCCTCTATCCTGACGTCATCGAGTCCGTCTCGGTCAAAGGCCCCTCCGCCACCATCAAAACGCACCATAACGTAGGCGGCCTCCCCGAAAATATGCCTTTCGCCCTGATCGAACCCCTCCGCGATCTCTTCAAAGACGAGGTCCGCCGCATCGGCAAAGACCTGGGTCTTCCGGACGAGATTCTTCTGAAACACCCGTTTCCGGGACCTGGCCTGGCCGTACGGCTGCTCGGCGAGATCACCCGTGAACATCTCCACACCTTGCAGGAAGCCGACGCCGTGGTTGTCGAAGAGATACGTCGCGCCGGCCTCTATAGCAAAGTTTGGCAAGCCTTTGCCGTCCTGCTCCCGGTTCGTAGCGTTGGCGTTATGGGCGACTATCGCACCTACGGCCTGACCGTCGCCGTCCGCGTTGTGGAATCCGAAGATGCTATGACCGCCGACTGGGTGCGGCTCCCCGGTGAAGTGCTCGAGCGCATCTCGACCCGCATCGTCAATGAAGTTCGCGGTGTGACCCGCGTCGTCTATGACATCAGCTCAAAACCGCCGAGCACTATCGAGTGGGAATAAGTTCCAATTTGGAACATTTGAGTCAGGAGCAGGGAATTGCTAGTTAGCGGGCAAAGCGGGAGTTCTTGCGACGAATTTGCCTTCAAGAGAGGTAAAGGCCGCGCAGGGACGGGACGCGGCCTATCCAGGAGATACCATTAATTTGACATCAAGCTCTAAGAATCTGGCAGCAGATCTAGCGGTTAGCCATTTTCTGTGCCATGTACAGAATGAGCTTGCGGTCCCCTTCTTCCACCTTGCCCAGCAAGCGGCGAAGCTTGTTGAGAAAGCGTGCATCTTTTCCGACGCTGCCCCACGCGATGTCATCCGACGACTTCCGCTTGGGGAGATTCGGCAACTGCGGCGGCTCCTCGCCGTCATAAAAGAGTTGATAGAGTGGGCACTCGAGAGCACGAGCAAGTTTTTCCAGCGTTTCAATAGCCGGTACTGTGTGGCCATTCTCTACGCGAGAAATATAACAACGCAGCAACCCTGTTCGCTTCTCGATGTCGCCCTGGGAGAGTTTCTTTTCTTCGCGGAGTGCGCGAAGACGGTCACCTATAATCATGGCGGCATTATTCCATGTAGATACGGGTCTAGCAAGAAGAAACTTCAGATCCCCAGATTGAAACGATTGAAACATCCCGGGGAGTCTACCTATGCAAAACTAGCTATTTGCCAGCCAAAACACTTGATGCACCCCCCGGAAAGCCGGGATACATTAGACGTAACCGGAATGACATGCCACGCGTCCCTAAAGTAGAGCCTCTGGGTGCACCCGCCGGTCCGGCGAGCGCCAAGCCGTCCGGCGCGAGAGCGGCTAGCGCCCTGGACGACCGGGAGCTTGTCCGTCTCGCTCAGGGGGAAGACCAAGAGGCTTTTGAAGAGCTCATACGGCGCCATCAGCATCGCGTCTTTGCCGTTGCTGGCGGTATCTTGCGGCGCCGCGAAGATGTGGAGGACATCGCCCAGCAGGTTTTTGTGAAGGCCTATTTTTCGCTGAAGCGCTTCGATCAGCGGGCGGCCTTCAGCACTTGGTTGTACAAGATTACTGTCAACGAGTGCTGGGACCTGTTGCGCAAGAAGAAAGTCCGACCTCTGGTGTACGAGTCAGACTTGAGCGAGGAGCAGGCACGGCAGGTCCTCGCCTCCGAGGAAAATGGCGGCGGCGGGCCTGACATTAGCGACCGGCTGGAAGCCCGCGAGCGTGTTGAGAATCTCCTGGAAGAGCTCGACGAGCGCGACCGCTTGATGCTGATCTTGAAGGAAGTCGAAGGCTTTGCGGTCGAGGAAATTGCCCGGGTCTTGGACCTGAATGCGAACACGGTGAAGGTGCGTCTGTTTCGAGCGCGCCGACGTATCGTGAACAAAGTCCGCAAACGCGGCGAAGGTTAGCCACCTCGCAGCGAGCAGCACACTTGCTGACCGCTGCCGCGGGGCCTGTTGCTGGCACGAGATCGAGCGACGCATCTTGATTTTGGAGGCGGGAAAGAATAGATAGATTGAGGAAAATGTTGAAGGAGTCCCTATGAAAAATTTCCTGAATAAGCGCGGCACAGAATGTCGCGAGTTTCGATCGCAACTCGAGGACGCAGCTGGAGCCGCACCCGGCGCAAAGAAGCTCTCCGAACTGCTGACGGACGCTCCGGACGCCCTGAAAGCTCATGCATCCACCTGCTCGGACTGCCGCGCTGCTGCTGAAAATATCCTCGCGGCCCGCGCGTTGCTGGCGGAGCTGCCCTCCTACGCGGCTTCGGCCGAGCCGTGGTTTGCCCCGCGCGTAATGGCTGCAATCGCGGCACGCAAAGCGCAACTCAGCCGTGTGGCCGACACCTGGACGTTCTTGCCGAAGCTTGCCGCTCGCCTCACTTGGGTCTCCGCAATAGCGTTGTTGCTCGCGAGCGGTTGGCTCTATCAGAAGCCCGTATCCACGTCGCCAAAGCCCGTAGTGACAGACATAACCGGCGAACCCGTCGTGGACTCTGTTACCCCTGCGAACAACGACGATGTCCTTGTTAGCTTGGCAGAGAAGCCTCGATGACAGCCATGAATGGCGAAAGCTCAGCTAAACAAAAAGCAGCCTTGTGGGTAGCCGTTGTCTTCATCTTGGGCGCCGCGCTGGGTGGTGTGTTTGGTTATTTTTATGGCCACCGCGGCAGCGTGTCCGCGGCCAATCCTCCGTTAAGCGAACCCCAAAGGCGCGCCCAACGCGTCGATCAGCTCACGAAGGAATTGGATCTGACCAACGAGCAAAGGGAGCAGCTCGACACCGCGCTCTCCCAGCTTCACGCTCAGTACAAAGCCATCCACGACCAATCGGACGCGCAGACGGAGCAGGCGCGGCAGAAAGGCCGCGACCAGATCCGCGCGATACTCACTCCCGAGCAGAAGCCCAAATTTGAGGAATTCCTGAAGCGATTGGACGAAGAAAGAAAGCGCAACACCCCGCCGCAACCCCGTTGACACCCGTTTTGTCGCTCTGCTTCGACAACCCGTCTAGGGCAACTTCTAACGCATTTTCGCTTACACTTTCACGATGAGTTTGCCGGTATTGCCGCCCGTGAAGAGCATGTTGATGGCATCAGAAGCTTTTTCGAGACCCTCGACCACCGTCTGGCGGTCTTTGAGCTTGCCCATCATTTTCCATTTGCCCAGTTCCATCGCCGCATCCGTGAAGCGGGATGCGTAGTCCAGCACCAGAAACCCCTGCACCTTCAGCCGCTTTACGATCAGGATCCCCAGATTAGCGGGGCGCGTGCTCTCCGTTGCGTACCCGGAAATGAGGCCGCAGAGGACTACGCGGCCGTGCAGGTTCATCCGGTTGAGGACTTCTTCCATGATTTCGCCGCCGACATTTTCGTAATCGATATCGATCCCGTTCGGCGTCGCTGCGGCCAGCTTTTCTTTCCAGTCCGCATTTTTATAGTTGATGGCCGCGTCGAACCCCAGTTCGTCCGTCAGCCACGCGCACTTTTCATCCGTTCCCGCAATGCCCACGACCCGGCATCCAAAAATCTTGCCGATCTGACCGGCAACGCTTCCGGTCGCGCCCGCCGCCGCGGAGACCACCAGCGTCTCGCCTTTTTGCGGTTTGGCAATGTCTGTCATTCCGAAGTAGGCCGTTATCCCGGTCATTCCGAGCACGCCCAGAAACGCGGTATCGTTGAGAAAAGGAATCGACGGCACTTTCTGGAAGGGAAATTTCGATTGCGCTTCGATGACGACATATTCCTGCATTCCAGTCAGGCCCACAAGCTTGTCGCCCTTTTTGTATTGCGTGTGGCGCGATTCGATCACTTCCGCCAACCCTCCGGCGCGCATCACATCCCCGATGCCCACGGCCGGCAAGTAGCTGTCCACCGCCATCCACACGCGCATCGTCGGATCAACCGAAAGGTATTTCACTTTCGCCAGCGCCTGCCCGTCCTGCAGCTCGGGGATCGGCGATTCGGCCAGTTGCAGATCGCCGGGCGCGAGCAAACCCTTCGGCCGCGCTTGCAGTCGAATTTGACGGTTCATCGTGCTCACGGATGGCTCCCCAATCTTTGTGTCTGTGTTTTTCGTTTCTTTCCACAACGCTGCGGGTTACGTCAGCAGCCAGTCCTCGGCAGACCAACGAGGACAGCCAAGATTGGCTGTCCCACTTAGAACGGAATATCCTCGTCGGAGATTTCTGGGCCGCTGGGGGCTTGGTGCCCGCCGTAGTCCTCGGCAGGAGCGGCATGGGATTCAACTTCATCTCCGCCAGACCGTCCTCCACCTGCTCCGGCACCCGCGCCTGCACCGCCGCCATCGCCTTTACCTCCCAGCATCCGCATTTCGTTAGCGATGATTTCCGTAGCTCGTAGCGTTTTTGGCCTTCCTTATCTTGCCACTCGCGCGGTTTCGATTCGTCCCTCGATGTACACCAGAGATCCCTTCTTCAAATATTGCTGGCAATCTCAGCGAGCTTTCTCCAGGCGACAATTTTGTGCCACTCGGTGCGCTTCTGGCGCTCCCCGTTTTTGTCTTTGTAGGCGTAATCGGTGGCCACGGAAAAATTCGCCACCGCCTGTCCTCCGCCCGTGTACCGCGTTTCCGGATCGCGCCCCAACCGCCCCACAAGAATCACTTTATTTACTGACATAGTCGTTCTCCCTGTTCGAGGCTGACGATAACAGAAACGGGGTGTGTAGGCAAAAGACAGTCGCCTGTGGCGAGTCTGCGGACTTCTGAAGTAGAGTGGCAGCATGCGCGTTGCGATTGCCAGCCGCAAGCGGTGGGATCCATGAGCCAAGTGCCCGTCTGGTTTGAGCGAAGCTTCGCCTTTACGTTTCCGGTGGAGCTGTATCCGAATATCTGCGCGCGGTTGCGCGGGACTCCTGCGAGATTGGAAGAGAGCCTTCGCGGGCGTCCGCGCGAAATTCTGATCAGCAAGATCGCAGGAAAGTGGTCCGCTCAGGAGCATGCCGGCCACTTGCTGGACTGGAATGACCCCTTGAATTGGCACACCCACGATGGGCACACTCTCCGGGAGAGGAAACGCGAGTGGAGAGAAGAAAGCGATATTCCCGGAAGTTTCAGCGAACGGCCGTAGAGCGCATGAGGACCTGCGAGAGCGTCGATGCGTTGGCCAAGGAGCTCGGGGTCACTCGACGATGCCTCTACAAGTGGCGCACTAAGCTTGAGGCGGCTGAACCTGGCGAAGAAGCAGCACGCCCGAGTACACATGCATTGGCCCACCGAAAGGAAATCCATCAGCTAAAGCGATTGCTCGCCGAGAAGGCGATGGAGGTGGATTTTTTAAAGGGTGCCTTGCAAAAAGTAGAGGCTCGACGCCGGCGCAGCAGCGACTCTGGCGAGAAGGCATCTACGAACACATCCGAGAACTGATGCCATTGCAAGGCAGACTGAGCATCGAGAACATGTGTCAGTTGGTAGTGCTGAGTCGCAGAGGTTTCTACCGGTCGTTGCGACAACAGGAACCGGCAGAGGAAGAGACGGAAGTGCGGTCATTGATTCAACAGATCGCTCTGGAACATCGTCGTCGTTACGGCTATCGACGGATCACTGCAGAACTGCACCGCCGAGGCGTGCCGGTGAACCGCAAGAAGGTGGCACGGATGATGCAGGACGATAATCTGCTGGCCGTTCAACCGAAACGGTTCGTTGTCACTACCAATTCGAAACATAAGTGCGAAGTGTATTTGAACCTAGCAGGTCGCATGACGCTGACGGGTATCAACCAACTCTGGGTGGCAGACATCACCTACGTTCGCCTGAAAGGGGAGTTTGTCTACCTAGCGGTGATCCTCGATCGTTTCTCTCGCAAGGTTGTAGGGTGGGCTGTGGATCGAACGATAAGTCAGCCGCCTCACGGTGGCTGCTCTAGAGGGTGCCGTCGCAGATCGACAGCCGCAAGCGGGTTTGGTGCACCATTCCGATCGAGGGCTTCAATATGCGAGCCCGGAATATGTGGCGGCGTTGGAGAAATACGGCATGGTTGCGAGCATGAGCCGACCCGCGAACCCGTACGACAATGCGAGTTGTGAAAGTTTCATGAAGACGCTGAAGCGAGAGGAAATTTACGCAAACCGATACAACAATCTAGAGCAGTTGCGCACGAATATCGAAGAGTTCATCGAGGAGTATTACAATCGGCAGCGATTGCACTCCGCCTTGGGCTATCGATCTCCCGAGGAATTTGAACAACAAAGCGAGCGGGGACACGCAGCAGACTCTCGGGGTGCAACCGTGCAGTTTATTGTGAACGATGGGAACAGTGAGAACGAGAGAGGATTTCTACAGGGCTATTCTGGGGAAGGGGACTCAAACGCCGTCCCCTTCCCCAGACCCCAACCCTTGCTAGGAGATGCAAAGACGTTGAAATGAAGTCGGAGACTGTGCCCAAAGTTTTTGTGACACTTTAGGAGGTCACCCCAGACCTTGAGGCGCTGTGGCTGGCCCGCGTCGAGGATTACGTCGCGGGTAGCGCGGAGCTTACCGTGGCCGACCTGCAGAATCGCAGGACCGATGCCGCGAACCACAATACTCGGCCACTGGAAGAGATTTTGCTGGAGTTTCGCACGGCAAGGGGTAGGTTGCTCAAGCGTGTCGAGGAATTGGATGTGCCGCTCTTCGCTCGAGCTATTCCCCACCCGCGTCTCAAAACGCCCATGCGGCTCGTGGACCATTTATATTTTGTCGCCGAACACGACGATCATCATTTGGCGCATGTTTGGGGCTTGGCCCACGCCGGCACATAGCAGCATCGTTTCGATACATCAAAATTCAACCTTCGCACCCACGCAAATCTGCGATTGCGGCATCCCAAGTCGCTTTCGCCACCCATCTTCCCTCTGAACACGACCGGTGCAGCCACAGGCCCTGTGCACCATATTGAACAGACGGGTCCTGGAAAGTCCCGTATGTTTGCCACGAATAGAAATCCAAGCTGGGGACTCTTCGTATTCCCCCGGGCCGGTTGGGACGAAGAGGCGGGAGAACTAGGTTAAGGGGAAACAAATCGCCAGCGGAGGGCAAGGGACAATGAAGCCAGGCACACAGGACGAAGTCGAAGGAGCGCTGCACAAACTGAAGGGAAAAGTGAAGGAAAAGGCCGGAAAAGTGATGAACGATGCCGACCTTCAATCGGAAGGCGAAGCCGAAGAGGTAGCGGGGCAAGTCCAGGAGAAAGTCGGGCAGGTGAAGAAAGTTCTTGGCAAGTAGGGGGCAGCATTATGGAAAACATCATTCAAATGGACCACCTTGCAACGTGGAGCGAAGTCTGCGATGCGTTAGCGAGTTCGTCGCTCGATGTCTTTGAACGAATGAGCTCCTGCGGGGTCTGTTGCGAAGTGGTGCATGACTCGCGCGGCGGCGTAAGAGTTCTCGGCGAAGAAGTTGCGTGGTTGGCGCTGGCCAAGGAAGCGATGGAGACCAGGAGCAACTAATCGAACGGCCTGAGGGCGGACGCCGAGGGATCGAAAAGTTTAGAGAGGAAATCGCATGCCTCAAAATACGCATCAGAGAGCCGCGGAATTGCATGATCTGGCGGCGCACGCCCACCGCGCGGCGGCCGCGCATCACGGCAAGGAAGATCACCTGACCGGGCACGAACTTTCCAAGCAGGCGATGGAACATGCCACCAACGCGTTCCGCTCCTCCCAAGAGGCACATCAGAAATCCGAACAAGCCGGCCGCAAGAAATAACGCACCGCGGTCCGAATTCGAGCGGCCACCCCTCTTAGCGTCTCAGTCGCACTATTATTTTTCTTTCCACAACAATCTAGTATGGCAAGCTGATTCGGTAAAGTTGCTGAATAGGGAGCGGACTTATGCGAAAGCGCTTGGGGCGGGGATGGGCAACATGGGCGGCGGGAGTGCTGGCAGGACTGGTGATTGTGCCGGGGCTGGTCTTGTCGCAGGGAATGGAGGAAAGCCGGACGTTGGCGATCGAGGGGCAGGCGGGGCAGGCGCCCGTTCTGCGGCTACGCGGAAAGTCTTATGTCGAACTGGAGGCGCTGGCGCGGTTGACCCATGGGTCGCTGAGCTTTAGTGGGAATCAAGTGACGTTAACGATGCCGGGGACGGGGGCGAATACGGCCACAACGACTGCGGGGGAAAAGTCCGAATTTTCGAGAGATTTCCTGCGGGCGGGGATTGAAGAGATGGCCGTGGTCCGCGAGTGGCGGATTGCGTTGACCAACGCGGTGCAGAGTGGCATACCGATCGGCGATGACTGGATGGCGATTTACCGCGGGCCGGCTATGACGAACTTGAGATTGGCGGCCGTGGCCGCATCTACCGATCCGGACCGCAGCGCCTATCAATTGCTTTCGAATGAGTACGACAACATGAAGAAGTTGAGCGATCGATTTGTGGCGGCGCACACGGCGCAGCAATATTTGCCGCCGGACTCGTTGAAGAGCGATCCATTGAATGAGCAGATCTTAAGCTGCGCGAGGTCCTTGGCGGCGATGGCGGCTAGCGGACAGTTTGTGGATGATGGATCGTGCCACTAATCCTTTGATGGGACTGCACTGCCGTCGCAGCACTGGAATGAAGTGCTGTGTCGGAGCGTGGTGGGGAGCGGGAAGTGTTGCATCTGCGGGCGGTGTTTGAGTAGGAGCGACTGTTTGTGGCTGCTGGAGCAGACATAAAGCGTCGTTTTGGAAGGGCGCCCTCGGAAGATTATAAAACAGTAATATTAGAGCATTCTTAAACGGGGCTGCAACCTGCTTGTAATCAGTGTGGCGGCCAGTCGTGCGAAGCAACGGGCCAGCGCGGAAGCAACGGCCACTGGACTGCCTACTAGATAGGCATGAAAACAAGCATCAAGCAGTCCAACGAAATTGGAAACAAGAAACAAAAGGGCTTTTCACTTATCGAGTTGCTGATCGTTGTGGCGATTATTTTGATCATCGCGGCTATCGCAATTCCTAACCTCCTACGGTCGCGCATGGCGGCCAATGAAGCATCAGCGGTTGGTTCGATCCGTACGATCAACACCTCCGCCGTTACATATTCAACGACCTACCCGAACGTTGGCTTCCCAGCTTCGCTGGCAGCCTTGGGCGGAGCAGCACCTTGCACGGCTCTTTCGACGGCATCTTGCTTGCTCGACCAGGTTTTGGCGGCAGGCACGAAGAGCGGCTATAAGTTCGCGTGGGTAACGGACGGAAATACGCCTTCGGTTGGATATTCGGTTACCGGAACGCCGGTTACGGTGGGCACAACTGGGCAGCGCATGTTCTGCTCGGATATGTCTGGCGTGATTCGTTATGATCCGTCGGGCGCAGGCTGCACGGCTGCGAGCAACGCACTTCAGTAGATCGAACTATCGACTGGGCAACCGGTCGAGGAAAGAATCGACAGAGCACAGGACTTCGGTCCTGTGCTCTGTTTCTTTTTGGGGATGAGAAGCCGGCGTGCAGAATCAGGAGAGGCAGACGGCTGGTCCAGCAGTGTGCAAAATGAGACAGTCCGACGGTTTTGAAGTCGCCTATGTTATCAGGCACTCCGCCAACCCCACCCTGGGCGGACTCAGGAGGGACACAATGATGGAGAAGTTTCTGACGAGAAGCCGAAAGTGGTTTGGAAGAGCGGTACTGGCTGCGGTAGCAGCGGGGGGATTCCTGGTCCTTGGCTCTGCCCCTCGGGTGCTGGCCGACGATGACTATTGTCAGCATCGCCTCGCCAAGGCAGACCACAAAGTCCACGAAGCGGTTGAGCATCATGGCTGGAACAGCAGCCAGGCCAATCGCGCCAGGCAGCAACTACACGATGCGCGCGAAGATTGCTGGAATCGAATCCATAAATGGTGGGACGAAGATGGCCACCGCTGGCACACAGAACGCGACTGGGACGACCATGATCACGACCATGATCGAGATCACGATCACTAAAAAGTAGAAGAGCCAAAAGTGCGGGCGCCCCGGGAAAATCGGGGCGCCTTTTTGTATCTGGGCGAAGATTTCTCCGCAGGATCGAGATCAGGCAGGCCGGGGTACGGGCCCAGCCTGGGGGAAACGGGAAAGGGTCTGCGCGAAATTAAAGATTTCGAGGAGGTGACGGTTTTTGACGGAATCCTGCGCAATGCGAGATAGAGAGCCGCAACACAGAGAGCCCTCGGGGATAAGGGGCGCCTGGCCCCGAGGGCTGCGGCCTCTGCGCGGCATTTGAGCCGAGCAAAAGCGCGGCGGAGCGTGCGGTCGAGAAGAAGGGCTGCCGTTGTAGTAGGCCCTGAGGAGCGTTGGGATGCGGATGCGAGCGGGCTTGTGCGGAGTGGCTGTGCTTCTGGGGCTGGTGGCGGGAGTGGCTTCCGCGCAGGATTTGCAGTTGCACGTCACGTACGTCTGTAACGGGGAGCGGTTGTTTATTGAGAATTGCAACATACGCGATCTGTCGGACACGGCGAACTGTTTTGTGGGGCATCCCGACACGATTCTGTCCAACGGCTTGATGAAGTACACGAACGAGACGCGCGGCTCGCTGAAGAAATTGCTGCCGACGTGCAAGCAGCCTTCTGCGGACGAAGTGGCGCGCACGAAGGCCTTCGACAAGAAAGTGGCGGACAAGCAGGAGGCACTTCGGAAGGCGGCGGAAGATAGCATGAAGGCGCCACCGCCGAGCGCGGGCGGAGGTGGTGGCGGGATGGGCGCATCTGTGAAGCCGCAGACTCCCGAACAGAAAAAGTTGAACCGGTGCATCACAGCAGGAAGGCTTCCGGCGTCGTGCACCGGTAATTCTCTGCTGGGGGCGTTTAGCGACATGGTGGCGCAGGTGCTGCCGTCGGTAGCGAAAGAGCCGCCGCCGGGGATCAATATGGCCGGGGTGTATGAGGGTGCCGGCAATTGGCGGTTGGACTTTATTGATGGCGGCGTGCTGGTGAACTGTGCCTTTCTCTCACCCAATCAGGAGAACTATAAGGTTGAGAATCAGAACGGCCGCACGGTGATTGTTGTGGACACGCGGCCCAAGCCGCTCGTGCTGACACTTACGGGGGAGGGGAACCTCGTCGGGCCTGGGCCACTCGTCATTGATGGCGTCGTGGCGAGTGGAACCTCTGGCGGAAGCGACCCAAACAGCTACAGCGGCGGATATCACGATGCAAATGGAATGTTGATCTCCAACGGCAACGCCGCATCCAGCGCTGGCCCCATCTACGACTCAGGCGGCAACCGCATCTATGGCGCGATCAACGCGGGCGCTGGAAGCTACACGACGTTTGCGCCGCGGAGGGCGACGTGCCCGGCTCTGAACCTCTCGACGAAGGGCGCGAGGGTTGGCGTGCAGACGATGCAAACGGACCTGCTGAAGACGATGTTTGGCGGAGACAAAGGGCCGCCGAGACCGGCGGGATTGCGGATGCATGGGAACTACGCGGCGGCAACGGGATTCAGCGTGGAATTCTACCCGGAGTCGGTGATTGTAGCTTGTGGGGATCCTGCGCGGGCGTATCCATATCAGGTGGTGGCGAACGGGGCGCAGACTGCGGTGAAGGTGCAGGATCCAGAGCATCCGCTTTTGCTAAATATGAAGCCGGACGGCACGCTCGATCCGGGGGCAGGGACCTACCTGGTGCACGGACGAAGGATTACGGGGCAGAACGGCGATGGAGATTTTACGTTTGCGCCGTTGGAGACGAACTGTCCCCTCGGAGTTTTGGTTCCGGGCGCGCCGGAGCGGGCTCCGGCTTCTGCTATCACGACAGCGTCGAATGGAACGGGAACAGTGGGCGGGGCCGGTGTTGTAAAACCGGCGGCGATGCCCCCTGGGGCAGTGACGCCGGGGAATGCGGTGTTGGCATTTGCGAGCGGATTAGCGGCAGCTCAGACGGGAGCGCCCAATCCTGTGGCGGGGAGGGCGTTTGTTTTGTTGCGCGACAGCTTTGACAACGTGCTGGCAAGGGGTGGATTTCCGGCGCCGGCGGGAACCGCGCCGTACAAGGCAATGTTGATGGCGTGCGCGCAGCGTTCGCCGAATTGCCAGACAGCGTCGAATGCGATCAATGCCGCGAGCGTCGCTGGAGTGAGAGCGGACGGGACGGGAAAAGCGACCTTCGCGGGAGTAGCGCCGGGGACGTATTACTTGATGGGCTCGACGGTTGTCGGCGGGCAGATATTATTGTGGGATGTGAAGGTGGAACTGAGCGCGGGCGCGAATGCGATTGCGCTCAATCAGGCAAACGCTACGCCGATAAAGTGAATGGGAGACGCTTCGCGTCGTTGCATGTTTTTAGTTGCGCTACAATTTAGGCAAGACATTGCATTGTTTTGATTGACGGTTAACAGGACGGCGTGGAATATACATGAGCCGTGGGAACCGATTCCTCTCTTTCCAATTCCAAAGAAGAGAACGCTGCGTTTGACGCTGCTACGCCTGGCCGCGCTCGCGCGTTTTTGTGGATTGCCACAGCCACGGTGACTGGCGCGATCGTGATGGCGATGGAATTGACGGCGTTCCGCTTGTACGCGCCGTACTTTGGGAATTCGATTTATGTTTGGGGCAGCATGATTTCGGTGGTGATGCTGGCTCTGGCAGCCGGCTACAGTTTGGGCGGGTGGATTGCGGATGGCCGCGAGACCGATGCGGTGCTGTACTGGATTGTTTTGGGGAGCGGCGTTTACCAGTTGCTGATCGTGTTTGTGGAGCGGACAGTGTTGCTGAAGTTGTGGCAGATGGGGGATTTTACGGGGCCATCGCTGGCGACAATAATTATTTTTGCACCGCCAATGGCCGCGCTGGCGATGACGTCGCCGTTTGTGATTAAACTGCTGGCGCGCGCCGGGCACGTCGGAATTACGGTGGGGAGAGTGTTTGCGCTTTCAACGGCAGGAAGTATTGCGGGAGTTCTGGGTACGAGTTTTTATTCGGTGCCGAGGTTTGGCTCACGGATGACTCTGGAGATCCTTTGCGGGGCATCGATTTTTGTCGGAGCGGGTGGGTTGATGGTGCGCCGGAAGTCAGCGGTTTTGTTGGTGTTGCCTGCAGCGCTGCTTTTCGTTGTGCCTGCGCCGAAGCCGCCGGCTACGCTGATCTGGAGCGGGGAATCGGCGTACAACCGGATTCTGGTGCTGGAGGATAAGGGAAAGCGGTGGCTGGTGTTGAATGACCCGCGGTTTGCGCAAACCGTGGAGATGGTGGGCGGAGGGAGTTCGGGATTTTATCTGGATGAGTTTGCGCTGGGTCCGGTGATTGTCCGGGCGAAAAAATTGTTGGTGCTGGGGATGGGAGCGGGGGGATCGATTCAGGCGACGCGGGCAGTTGCGCCGGAGATCGAGATTGATACAGTGGAAATCGATCCGGAAGTCGTGCGAGTCGCGGGAGATTTTTTTGGAGTTCCGAAGAATGATCCGAAGTTGCAGGTGCATATCGCGGATGCGCGGCCGTGGCTAGCTGGGAGCGCGGAGAATAATAAGTTTGATTTGGTGCATATTGATTTGTTTCAGGGCGGGCCGTATGTGCCGTTCTATTTGACGACGGTGGAATTTTTTCAGTTGGTGCGATCGCGCATGACGGAGGACGGGGTATTGATGGTGAACGTGTACGATGAAAGCGTTAAGCACGAGTTGCTGGAAGCGATGGGCGCGACGTTGCGAGCGGTGTTCCCTTCGGTGGAGAAATTGTCGACGCCGGGAGGGAATCACATTTTGTTTGCGTTCGCGGAGAAACGGAACATTGTGGAGACGGCAGTGCGATTGAAAGAGGGCGCTGGGCCGGAGTGGGTGCGGGAGTTGGCGATGAAGGCAGCAGGGGAGATTGTGGAGTTTGCGCCGCGGGCGGGGGCAGTGATTTTTACGGATGATCGCGCGCCGGTGGAGGAGATGACGCGAAAAATGCTGGTGGAAAAACGAAGTAAGGAAGTAGCGAAGTAAGGAAGTAAAGAAAGAAAGAAACTTTACGCAGAGGGCGCGGAGTTCACACAGGTCACAGAGAAGAGGGGAAAGAGCAGAGATATGAGAGCACAGAATCGGCGGACATTTTTGAAAGGGACGATGGCACTGGGTGTGGGATTGGCGTCGGGGGGTGAGGCGATTATGAGCGGTGAAAATTTCGAGGATTTGCAGCCTTTCCGGCCGGAGATTCGTGCGGCGTACAGCGCGCAGAAAGCGTTTGGGAATGAGGGGAAGAGGCCGCTGCGGCTGGGGCTGATTGTTGGGATTGGGAATGATCCAGATGCCGCGATGGCAAAGGTGCATGCATTGGGATTGCCGACGTGTCAGGCGTATTGCGAGGAGTTTGCGCCGAGTCTTGCGAAGAAGTTGACGGCGGCGCTGGGAAAGTACGGGATTGAGGCGACGTCGATTGTGGTGGGCGGGCCGGGGAAGGAAGTGTGGGATTTTTATGGCGGGCCGCTGACGATTGGGCTGGTGCCGCGGGAGACGCGGGCGGCGAGGATCGCGCATATCAAGAGGGCGTCGGACTTTGCGAAGGAGTGCGGCGTGGCGGCGGTGCAGACGCATTGCGGATTCATTCCGGAGAATCCGAACGAGGATTTGTACAAGGAGACCGTGGTGGCGATGCGGGAGGTGGCGGAGTATTGCCGGCGGAATGGGCAGAATTTCCGGTATGAGACGGGGCAGGAGACGCCGATTACGTTGGTGCGGGCGATGCGGGATGTGGGGTTGGACAATCAGGGAGTGAATTTCGATCTGGCGAATTTGATTTTGTATGGGAAGGCGAATCCCGTGGATGCGATTGAGATTCTAGGGCCGTATGTGCAGGGGATTCATGCGAAGGACGGGTTGTGGCCGACGAACCCGAAAGAGTTGGGGGAGGAAGTGGCGATCGGGAAAGGGAAAGTAGATTTTCCGAGGATCATTGCGCGGTTGAAGGAGATGAAGTATCCGGGCGCGGTGACGATTGAGCGGGAGATTTCGGGGGAGAAGCAGATGGAGGATGTGCGGGGGGCGAAGGAGTATTTGGAGAAGTTGATTGGGGCGTAGGAGAGTGACCCGTGGTCCGTGTCCCGTGAAGAGCGGTCCAGCCTAGCGGATGGAGTTAGGTCGAAGTGGAAGGTTGTTTTTAACACAGAGGTCGCAGAGGTCACAGAGAAGATCGGTAGGAAAGAGCACAGACGGAAGTTTGTGCCACGGAGCGGCCACGGCGGCAGCAAATTTCAAAGAGCACAGGCAAGAGTGCCTGTGCTACTGTGCCCCCCTCCCCGGTTTTTCTGTAAGTGTTCATTCTAAAGGGATTGAAGTGCTGTGTTTTGGAAGTGTGGATTCTAAAGGAGTTACGGGTGTGTTTTGCGGAAGTGCAGATTCTAGAGGAGTTAGGGACTGGTGAGTGGCGACCCGTGACTGGTGGAGGACAGAATAGCGGAGGAGTTCCAAAATGGGAAGAGAAGGCGGGCTGGCGAGTGAACAACATGCAGCATTATAGTATAAGAAGGTAATATTGTCAAGAGAATTATAAGTGGTTTAAGGAGAAGAGTTTAGGGACGGGGCTGGAAGGGAAGTCTAAGAGTTGGAGGTTGAAGAGTTAAACCGGGACCGGAGAGGTGGGTGGCGAACAGGCTGGGCTTGGATTTAAGCGGAAGGTCTTTTTAACACAGAGTTCACAGAGAACACAGAGAAGAGCGGCGGGATCGGTGACCGGCCGGCGATGTGACGCTTTCTATTGCCTTCCTGAGGTGACTTTGTGCAGCACGAATTCCTGGAGGACGTTGATGACAGTAGTGGTTGCGAGGGCGATGCCGGCGTTTTCGAAGGTTAATCCGGCGCCGTGATGGTTTCTTTCCGGGATATACAAATTGGAAATGCCGCCAGCAGCCAGATCGCCGAGGACCGTGGAATAGTTTGGCTGCCAGCGTTGATTGTCGCCTTTACAAACGAAGGTGCGGGAAATGGCATACAGAAAGCGTGAACGCTTCGTGCCGTTGCCCTTGTAGAAATAACGGGGGTCCTGTTTGAGAATCGATGGGAGGACGGCGCCTCCGATCCACAAGCCAGAATAAAAGTTGGCAAACGAAGCTCCATAGCGCTTGGCGTAACCTTGAGAGCCTTGGCCGTATCCGCTGAAGCGGTCGGTAGCCTGGTCCACTCCGGCAACAGCGCCGACAGCGGCAAACGACACCGGATCCGTAGTGGCTTTCAAGGCGAGTAGAAATTTCTGCCTGGAAGTTAAAGGAGGAGCCTGGCCAAGGTAGGTCACGTATAAATTGGGAACAATGCCGAGAACGCGTTGCTTTTCCTCAGCTTTGAATTCGTCTTGGGCGATTTCTTCCGTGGAAGGCGTAACGCGGATTTCCATGGTCTGCGTGGCTAAAGTCAGCTTGATCTCGGGAAGGACATGGTTCTCACCGGAACCGAGGGTGAACGAGCTCGTCTGGGTGGCGAAGCCTTCCGCGGCAACGGTGAGTTGAAGCGATTCAGGAATGACATGGAAAAAAGTGAATTCTCCATCCTCCTCGGTTTGTATTTGCTGAACGATGTTTTGTGGGCCGCGCATGATTATTACATCGGCGCCGGCGACGCCGTGGCCCGTTTGATCGACAACCCTGCCGCTGACTGTGCCATGCCTTGGTTGGTCCTCGGCGGCGGCTGGCGATGGCGGGGGTGCGGCGGGAAGATTGACCTCTGCCGGCCGAGCATCAGGAGACTGCGATTTCGCTCGAACGGGGGAGCAGCAGAAAAACAGGGACGTAAGACACGATAAGATTGGCGCGAGTCTAAACGAGTGTGAACTGAAGTGAGCTGAAGTTCTCCGGCGAGGGGCCCTCGAAAAGGTGAGCACTTGGCCGACCGGGTTCGTCCCAAAAACAGAAATTACGGCAACAGCGATCCTTGCAAATGCGGCCTTCACGGCATTCCTTTCATCGGCCGGATCATCGGTGCGCTCCCATCGTGCAATCCGGGGGAGAACTCCGTCGTTAGCGGACCGGCTCACTTGGAGGTGCAAGCGCCCTGCCAATCTCGCTAAAACAAAACGGCTGCAAACTGCTGAAAAGAAAGAGTTAGGTGGGCATCGAGCGCTTGTGAATTGGAGAGTGAAAAAGAGGAGATGAGCGGTTGACGTTTCCGCCACGAAGCTGACAGTCGGATGTCTCCAGACGGAGGGATCAAAACACGAAAAGGCGGCGGTACTTACGTGGAGATGTGTGGGCTCCCGGCCGCCGGCCGAGTAGCGAAGCTCATCAGAAATTGAGATTTAGTTAAAGTTGTGCGATGACGCGGGCGGCAAGATCCTTCAGTTGATCCTGGTTTGCCGGCGTGAAAGTTTTCGCGTCGGTCAGCTGGAGAAAAAAACGAACGCGGCCTTTGCGGACATGCAGGCCATGCTGCTCATCAATATAAGCTTCGTCTCCGAGGCCGGGTAGGGGGGTTCCCGCACCAAAATAAGCCTTCAACTTGGCGAAAATATCCGTGGCGACGGATGTCGAGTCGTCGGCATAGGCCCTGAACAAGAGGGCGCTGCCATGATTGTTGGCGGGCCGATACTTGCAGTCGGAGCCGTCGCCAGACTTGCGGTAAGGCTTCATTGCGGCACTTTTTTGCGGGGGATCGTAGGGTTGTCCTAAAGTCTTGGAGACGTCCGCCGACGGCAGGAGGGAGCAGAGATCGGCAGGAGGCTCCGTTGCGGATGCGGGGTGGGCGGCGCCGGTGGTTGCGAGAAGAGCGGCGAAAATCAGGGAGAGTTTGCGTAGCTTGGACATGGGGGACTCCTTTCGGGACTTGGAACTGGTGGTGAAGAATATAGCAGCGGTGGGGCGGGGAGAAAAGAGAAGGGATATGGGGGCGGAGGAAAGTGGCCCGTGGTTCGTGAAGAAGAACGGTGGCTGCGGGCGGGATGACTCCGGTTAAAATGGAATGATTGGAAAAAACACGGCAAGAGGATTTTACACAGAGGGCCACGGATACACAGAGGTCACGGAGAAGATGAAGCGCAAGAAAGAAAAAGGGTGTACGGCGTGGGAACTGGCTGAAGCGCTGGCTAAGGTGCAACTATCCGACGATGAAGCAAAGGCTTGGCGGCGCGATTTGCGGGCGGCGCGGAAGAGACTGAAGTCACAGCCGGATAAGTGTCGTGAGAAACGATGAGATTCCAGAGAGGAAAACCCTAAGAGAGATTTCTCGCTGCGCAGGCCGACACGTTCGCCGGAAGCGAACGTACAGGAAAAAGCGTCGGCCTGCTGCGCTCGAAATGACGGTTGGGTGCTGGAGGCTTACTGCGAGGGGAGAGCACAGACTGAAGTCTGTGCCACGGTTAAGCGAATAATTGGCGCTGGTGGAGTTGGGTTGGGTCTGGGCGGCGGCGTTTTCTTCGGGGTGGCGGGGTGGCGCGGCGGGCTTTGGGGATGGCGGGCGGCTCGCCCATAACGTCGGCTGTGTGGGCGGCGACGTTCAGCAGGACGATGTCGGCCATTCGCAGTACGTCGTATCCTCTCGCAAGGATGCGCGTATCGTCTTCGGCGGCGCACTCCCATTCTATGGCGTTCAGTAAAGCCGCTACGCTGCTTGAGCGGTCACGGCGCAAGCTCAGAATTTCGGTGGTGATGCTCATGATGCCCCCAACGCAGGATGTTTTGTTCCTTTGGGGCAAAACGACCAATGGAACTTTCGTACTATGCTGGCGGTACTACGTTGTGAATTTCTGAGGGGAAGAGCAGGATCGACCACCCGGCCGGCTAATTCTGTTGTGTGGGCTGGCGACGAGAGTTAGGATGTGTTTATGGGGGAGACCAAAGAATCCTACATTGAGAAGCCTGTCCCCATTGAAGACGACGAAGACGAAGCTACTCTGGCAGCCATCGATGAGGGGATTGCGGACGCAAAGGCTGGGCGGACCGTGCCTGCCGAGCAGGTTCGCAAACTGATACGCAAGTGGGTTTCCGGCTCCTCTCGGCACAAGCAGCTCTGAAAAATACCGCTAAAATCCTACGAAAACATTTAGGAACGTCAAAACCCGCACCCTCAAAACCGGAGGGTGCGGCACCCCATCAGCCTCCGCGCCACCCGGCCCATCCCAGAGTTAAGCCGCGGCCACCCGCCCGCCAATCAGGCTTTACTTGTTTTCTAGATGACTTCCTCATAGATTGTTTCCTCAGACGACGGTCAATCTTAATGCCAGGGTTCCGATGCTAACCCTGGGTATCTGGCAAGGGAGAGGGGAACTGTGGCCGAAACACGAAGTCTGTTGCTTCGCTTTTATATCGAATCTGACGAGGAGCTCGCGTCGAGCGAGTTTCTCTCGCTTTTCGAGTGTGTCGACACTATGGGTAGGGCTGTCGCCGAGTTCGAAACCGCACGTTTTCTGGAAACTCTTGAACTGCCTTACGACTATCGCCGTGATCTGCAGCAATCGGTGATCAACGTTGGGCGACGATTGCCAACTCCGATGGAGATTAAATCTGTCGACAGAGGAAGTTGGTCGGTGACAGCGGTTCTGACTGGGCCAGCTCTGTTATGGGTTGCCCAGAAGTTCATCGTATCGCCCCTACTTGAAGCTTGGAGCGAAAGCAGAGCTAGAGAAAAGGTAGAGGAATTCTTTAGGGATAGAGTTTTTGGTGGCGCAAGAAGGGTAGTCGAGAATAGGGCTGCACAGGGTCCAACATTCGGGAATCTACGCATCGTCCAAGTAGAGCAGGCAAAGTCGAGTCCAGAGCAGCCAACTTTGGTGATTCGTCTTAAGCGTTCCGAGATTCTTGAAGTGCAGACTTCTGACAAACAATTAATCGAAGACTTCCTTGCGCGGCTGAGTGGAAGATGAAGGGCGTCTGCCCCCACCCGCCTCGTGCGCCTTCATGCCTTTTTTAGCGAGCGTAACTTGTTCAGCAGGGCGGAATACTGATAGACAGCCTTGAGCACTTCCTTGGTAAATTCTATTCCAATCTCGATCTCTTCCTTGCCTACTTTTGCGTACTCCTGGCTTTCGATGTGAGCCGCGTCGTTTCCTAATAGGCGCAAATCGTCGAGTCCGCCAAGCAGTTCCTGTGGGAGTACTACCTTCGTGCCGAGGGATTTGATGCGCTCCTTGAGATTCGGTCCCGAAGCGGTGCGGTCCCGGCAAAGTTCCTCCAGCGTTTTTCTCACCATAATCGCGGAGGCTACAAAACAGCTCTGGGAGTGGCACTTGATTGCCTCTTCGAGAGCGCTTTGAACGGCGGCCGGGATATTCGTCGTATCGAAGTCAATTGTCTCTGCGGGGTAAGAGTCTGCCACCTGGCCGTTCTTCCAGACGAAGAAAATCAAGGCGAAGCATGCTGGGTCGGGGCACCTCCTGACCCCTACGGTTCCCTCGTTGGATATAAGCGAGTCGTGGGAACCTATCTGTTCAAGTGTTACGCGCTGCTTACAGGCAGGGCACCGCAATTTCACTATGGTGCTCGGATTCTGAGCACTTGAGCCGAGCACTTTTATGTTCATGGCCCACCTCTTGTGGACGCGAATTCTGCAAAGGCCTCTAGATTTCTGATATATGCCGATTCGCTTACTACAAAGGATGCTATCACAACCGGTTGATGTGCTGACGACTTGGCGTGGCAGTTGGCGGGCAATAAGGTTGCGCGGCGTGTTAGGGATGTGATACAGCGAGGCGTGAGAAGTGGCCGTTGTTTTCGATGCTGCCAAGGAGAACGTAGATGCGAGATCCTAAAGAAGTTGGGGAACGGAATTGGGCGGAGGGAGTTTATTGGGACGGCGGCGCGAGGGGGCTGCGGCGGCGGTGGGTGGGGTGATGTTTATGCCGGCGGGGAGGGTGTGGGGGTCCGAGGCGAACTCGGCGGTGCGCGTCGGGTTGCTCGGATGCGGAGGGCGCGGGACTGAAGACGCTACCAATATGTTTGAGACGGGCGGGGCGCGGGTTGTGGCGCTGGCGGATATGTTTCAGGACCAGTTGGATGTGGCGCGCGCGAGCTTCGACAAGATGCAGGCGGCGAAAGGATTTGCGGCGATCGATGGGGGGCAGTGTTTTGTGGGGCCGCGGGCGTTTGAGGCGATTGCGCATTCTAAGGAAGTGGACGCGATTGTGATTGCTACTCCGCCTTATTACCACCCACAACATTTGGAGGCGGTGGTCGCGGCGGGGAAGCATGTTTATTGCGAGAAGCCGGTGGCGGTGGATGTGCCGGGGGCGAAGAAGGTGATTGAGATTGGTGAGCGGGCTAACGGGAAGTTGAGCCTGGATGTGGGATTTCAGATTCGGGATTGTCCGCCGTTTGTGGAGTTGGTGAAGCGGATTCATGGCGGGGCGCTGGGGAATATTGTTTGCGGGGAGGCGCATTATTTGTCGGGGTATCTGGATAGGCCGAAATGGGAGAAGGCGTCGCCGACGGAGCGGCGGTTGCGGAACTGGGTGTATGACCGGGTGCTGTCGGGGGACATTATCGTGGAGCAGAACATCCACGTGATTGATATTTGCAACTGGATTTTGAAGGCGCATCCGGTGAAGTGTGCGGGGACGGGAGGGCGCGGAGGGCGGCCGCGTCGGATGGAGACGTCTACGGGAATTACAACGTGGTGTTTACTTATCCGGGCGGGATCGACGTGACGTTCAGCTCGACCCAGTTTGCGAAGGGGTGGTGGGACGTTACGGAGAGATTTTTTGGGACTAAGGGGACGTCGCAGTCGCCGTATACGGGGCCCTTGGGGATTTGGGGGGAGGAGGCTTGGCAGGCGCCTTTGATTCCGGAGAAGGATGCAGCAGGGATTTTCGGCTACGGGGAAGTTTACGTCGAACCTGGAAAAGGCGGATGAGGAGAAGAAGAAGTTGTTTGTGGAGAGTATTGTGAGCGGGAAATTTCATAATCAGGCGGAGAAGGGAGTGGAGTCGGCGGTGTCGTGCATGATGGCGCGGACGGCGGCGTATACGGGGAAGGAAGTGACGTGGGAGGAGCAGTGGAAGAGCAAAGAGGAGTGGGAGTCAAAGATTAACCTGGAGAAATTGACGTAAGGAAGTAAGGACTTAATGAGGTAAAGACGTAAAGAAAAGAATTTTACACTGAGGACACGGAGAGCACAGAGGGCACGGAGAAGAGGATACGGAGAAGAGGGTGCAGAGAAGAGGGGAGTCGATGCGGACTACGCGGCGGGAGTTTGTGAAAGTGGGAGTGGCGGCGGCGTGTGGGTTGGGGATTGGATGTGGGACTTTGGCCAGGGGGCTGAGGGCTCCGAGTGGCGGCGCTCTGCCGGTGAAGAAGGGGCTAGTGATGGACATGCTGCCCAGCAAGCTTAGCGTTGCGGAGCGGTTTAAATTGGCGACGGATGTGGGCTTTGAGGTGGTGCAAGCGCCGACGACGCCGGAGGAACGTGCGGCGGAAGAGATGAAGAAGGCGGCGGACACGGCGGGGATTCGGATCGATTCGGTGATGAATATGGATCACTGGAAGTATCCGCTGTCGTCGGGGGATGCGGCGGTGGTGGCAAAGTGCATGGAAGGGATGAGGACTTCGCTGAGGAATGCGAAGGTGTGGGGATCGGATGCGGTGCTGCTGGTGCCGGCGGTGGTGAATCCGCAGACTTCGTATCGCGACGCGTGGACCAGGTCGCAGAAACAGATTCGCGAGCTGATACCCATGGCGGCGGAGTTAAAAGTGGTGATTGCGATTGAGGAAGTGTGGAATAAATTTTTGCTGAGTCCGCTGGAGATGCAGAAATATATTGCGGAGTTTGCGAGTCCCTGGGTGAAGGCGTGGTTTGATGTGGGGAACGTGGTGCTGTATGGGTATCCGCAGGATTGGATACGGACGCTGGGGAAGAGCGTTTACAAGGTGCATTTGAAGGATTTTAAGAGGAAAGAGAGCGGGTACGCTTGGGTGAATTTGGGGGACGGGGATGTGGATTGGGCGGAAGTGCGGAAGGCGTTTCTGGAGATTGGGTATGCGGGGAGCGTGATAGCGGAATTGGATGGAGGGGATGAGGCGTATTTGCGGGATGTGAGTAAGAGGATAGATCGGTTGGTGGTGGGAGGGGGGTAGAGAGCTGACAGCTTACAGCTGACAGTCGACAGCCAAAGGCAAAAGCAGATTCCTCGCTGCGCTCGGAATGACAATTTTATTGGGCTCGGGATGACACGGTTGGTTTGGTGTGCACGGGCGGGGGCGAAGAGAAAGAGTTTACACAGAGAGCGCAGAGGACACAGAGGGCACAGAGAACAGAAAAGATAACGCGGAGGCGCAGAGTGCGCAGAGGTTTCGCAGAGAAGAGGGGAAGGAGAGGAAGGCTGGGTTGGAAGTTGGGACTGGAGCGGGGACTCGAGTGGGTGAGGATTTGGCTTAGGGCTGGGAGGATGGGAGGAGTTAGCCGGCGACGCTGACGGAGACGCCGAGTTCTTTGAGTTTGGCGCGGGCGGAGCGCTCTTCTTCGGTGCCGGGGTAGCGGCGGACGACTTCGCGGAGTTCGCGGATGCCGGGCGTTTTTTGGCCGAGTTCGATGAGGGCCATGCCTTTCTTGAGGCGAGCGGGGGCGAGTTTGAAACTCTTAGGATAGATGGTGAGCACTTTGTCGTATTCGGAGACGGCGTCCTGATATTGCTTTTGATGATAGGCGATTTCGCCGAGATAGAACTGCGCGTTGGAGGCGAGGTCGGTGTCGCCGTAGTATTTGAGGTAGTCGAGAAATTCCTGGCGGGCGAGATCGTATTTGCCGCTGGTGATGTCGCGCAGGCCGTTCGAATAGAGGTTGTCTGCCGAGGGAGCGGGAGAGGCGGCGTTGCCTGGAGAGGGCGGAGCGAAGGTCGCGTCATTGCCGCCCGCGGGCCTGGGGTTGGTGGCCGGCGCGCCGCCAGCAGGAGCGGAGCCGGAGACTTTGGCGTCGATGCTTTGCACGGCGCTTTGCAGGTCGACGAGTTGCTGATTGAGTTTGCCGAGGCGGGATTTAATTTCCTCGAGATTATCGGAAAGGCCTTGAACCTGGGTGGACATGGTGTCCAGGCGCGCGCCGGAGTTTGCCTGGACGTCCTGCACGGACTTCTGGACGCTGCCCATGGTGGCGTTGAGCTTGCCGACGTTGTCGCTGGCTTGCTCGACGAGGGTTTTAAGGACGGTGTGGTCCGTGCGTGATTTGCGTGGACATGATCCTTTTGACCCTGAAGCAGCGTGGTGACGTCGCGCTGGAGATCGATGATTTCGCGGGCGACGGCTTCCGCGGGGCGCGGGCCGATCAGGCTGCCGCCGAGCGCGCCGGCAAAAACGGCGGCGGCAAAAATGACGATGGTGCGGACTTTCATGAAACAACCTCCTAAGGTGCCTCTATACATTAGATGTAACCCAGAGCTGGAAAGAAAGTGGTACGAGCCAACACGGAGCGGCGGTCCAGCGAGGATCAAGCACCATGGCCTGGCTCTTGATTCACTTTAATAGCAGAGCCGCGCGCGAGCAAGAGATTGCTCGACTGCGCGGCTCTGACGGTCATCGAACAGTTACGAGGGAAGAGTAGCGAGATTCCCCCGGATTAGTTGGCCTTAACGAAGTGGCCGACGCGATTGCGCTGCCAGCACTCTTCCGTGCTCTCGGTGCAGAACTGCTTTTCCTTGCCGAGGCTGGTGGTGTTGAGACGGTCGGCGGAAATGCCGAGCTGGACAAGGTAGTTCTTGACGGCGGTGGCGCGGCGGTCGCCGAGGACGAGGTTGTATTCGGTGGAGCCGCGTTCGTCGCAACGGCCCTCGATGGTGGCCTTGATTTGCGGATACTTGCGGAGGAAGTCCGCGGTCTTGGCGAGAGCTTCGCGGGCGTCAGCGCGGATGTCGGCTTTGTTGAAGTCGAAGTAGGCGTCTTTGACTTCCTGGAGGAAGAGCGCGTCATAGTCGATCGTCTCCTGCTGCTGCGGAGGCGGCGGCGCAGAAACAGTGACGCGGGCGCTGGAGTCGGCCGAGCCGCCGGGACCGCTGGCAGTGATCGTGTAGGTCGTGGAGTCCGACGGGCGTGACTTTGGTGGAGCCTTGGGCGGTGACGGCGCCGACGTCGGGCGCGATGGTGAGCTGCGTGGCGTCGGTGGAGGTCCAGCTCAAAGTTGTGGAGTCACCTTTGTTGATGGAAGTCGGGCTGGCCTGCAATGAGACTGTCGGTTTCGACGGTGCAGGCGGAGGCGGTTGCTCCACTGTTTTAGGCGCCACGGGTTTAGGGTGGTTGCAACCGGCGACAAAAGCGAAGGCGAGCATGGTAGTGACAATGGCCCTTTGGTACAAAGAGCTAGAAACCCGAATCATTCGAATCCTCCTCAGCGTAAGAGTCCCAAGTTCGTCCCACCAGAGGCTTCATCCTATCACTAGCGGGCTGGGTTAGGGAAATACATCGTATCACGATATATTATACATCGTACACAGACAAAAGCGAACTAAAAACGCAAACAGCGACGGCAAACACCAATACTTAGTGCCCGATTAGCAAACACATTCTGTGATGCTTATCACGGACCGAAAGTTTCGGCAAATTTTCGGGGCTGGCCTGCCTACTTGGAGGACCAGTTGGGCGATTCGTTGTGCCCTTCAGTGGTCAACTGGCGAGGCTGGGAGCCGTCGGCGAGCATGCTCCAGATCTGGCGCGGACCGTTGCGCGTGGATTCGAAGACGATGTGGCGGCCGTCGGGAGCCCAACTGGGGCGCTCGTTGCGGCTGCCGGAGTCCGGCGTGAGATTGAGAATTTGCTGCGACGTCGGGTCCATGACGTAGATGTCGTAGTTGCCGTCGGGACGACGCCAACTGAAGGCGAGGAGCTGGCCGTTGGGCGACCAAGCAGGATCGATGACGTAGCCTTTGTCCGGGAGATCGAGGAGATTCACGTTGGTGCCGTCGGCGTTCATCATGTAGAGCTTGGGGATGCCGCCGCGGTCGCTGACGAAGACGACGGATTGGCCGGTCTTGGGGTTCCAGGCGGGAGAGGTGCTGCCGCCGGTGGCGAAGGTGAGGCGCTTGGGCTTGCTGCCGTTGATGTCGGTGACGAAAAGCTCGGGATTCCCCAACATGGAGGAGGAGAACATGATCTGCGTCCCGTCCGGGGACCAAGCGGGGGCGCTGTTGGTACCGCGGAAACGGGGGAAGGAGATGACTTTGCCGGCGTCCATCGAGTACATGCATATCTGGGCATTTACGACGCCGTTTAGGGGTAGGTAGCACGTGAAGGCGATGCGGGAGGCGTCGGGAGACCAGCGAGGCATGAGGGAGATGGTGCGGAGAGAGGTAAGCGCGTGCTGGTTGGAGCCGTCGTAGTCCATGACCCAGAGTTCCTTGGCGCCAGTACGGGAGCTGATGAAGGCGATCTGGGTGGAGGCGATGCCGGGCTGGCCGGCGGACAGCTTGAAGATGATCTCGTCGGCGAACTGGTGGGCGAATTTGCGGACTTGGGCATCGGTCGGAGCGCCACGATAGATTTTGCCAACGACGGATTCGGAGGAGGGACTGGTGACATCGTACAGCCAAGCTTGGATGGCGACTTCGGAAGTGGTTTCGGAGAGATTGCCAAAGGCGACGTAGCGGGCATTGACCTGGGGATCGGTCCAGGCGGTCCTCTGGAGTTCGCCCGGCTGGGTGGGAGATTGGGCGGGATAGAAGCTGGGGCTGACAAGGTCGACGATGCCGCTGAAGGCGAGGTCGTCGCGGACGATTTGGGTGAATTGAGCGGAGTGCGTTTTTGCGTTGTCGTCGCGGGAGGCGAAGTCGGCCACCGCGAGTCGAATTTTTTCGACGCCGAGGCCTGTGCCGGTGCGGAACCATGCTTCGCGCCCCTGTTGGGCGCTTGCGGAAAAGGCTACAAAGCTGAGAAGGAACGGGGCAACCAGCCAACGGAAAAGTTTGGACTTCACTAGCACCTTCACCTCCGGGTTTCCTGCCCCGCAGATTGCCAAATAGGGGCGGCGTTAGTGTGACAAAGACAAATCAAAATCAAAAGTAACGTCGACGCCGCTTCCGCTGTAGTCGTTCGGAAGCGGACCAAAGCGGATGCCGTCCAGGGCGCGACGAGCGGAATTGTCCATGGAGAGATTGCCGCTGGATTGAAACATTTGAACATTGGAAACGCTGCCGTCGCGATTGATGCGGAAGGTCATCACGCAGTGGGCTTGGCGGGCGGCGCGGACTGCAGGATCGATGGTTGTCTGGAGCCAATTTTGGCCGACGCCGCGGCGGACGGCTTCAATGTACCAGCCATAACGCGAAGCAAAGTCTCCGCCGCCTTGGCCCTTTACAGAAACGGGGCCGTCACCGCTTGCGGGAGTAGAGGCATAGCCTGTCGGAAGATTAGGAGCGCCGTGCTGTCCGTAGTTCACTGCGTTATCGGGAGGAGGAACTTTGGGTTCGTCGATTTTGGACTTGTGTGTGATCGGCTTTGGTTTATCGTTTTTGAAGACGGGGACTTTTTCCGCGGGTGTCGGAGGCTCGGGTGGTTTGGGTTTGGGGTCTTCCTTCCACAAGCCTTTGGTGGGATCGACGGTATTCGTATCGTTGACGGAGGGCGGAGTGGGCATGGGAATTCCGGCGGCTGGGCCGGAGACGAGTTTTACGTTTGTGGCGCCGTTGATTCCGCCAATGTCGCCCCACTCTGGCCCTGCCAGGTGGAAATAGATGGAGACGGCGATCCAGAGGACGAGGAAGACATGAAGAATCAGGGAATAGACGAGGAATTTTCGGAGGCCCTGATCCTCGATCGAGGTACCCGGGAAGCGGTCAACCGAATTGGCGACGGCGGAGTTCATGTTCAGCGCGTACGGGCGCGTTCCGAGAGTGGCTCTGTGACAATACTGATATTACTGACGCCGGATTGACGCAGGGCGTCTATGACTTTGGCGAACGTGCCAAAGGGGATGGTTTCGTCGGCGCGAAGAAAGACGGACTCTTGCGGCTTTTTGAGCTGCGCCTTCACCTTTTCGCCGAGGCGGTTGATATTCACGGGAACGTCGGCGAGATAAATGAGCTGATTTTTGTCGATGGTGATGACGAGGCGTGGCTCGTTGACTTCGACCACCGTTTTCGTTTTGGGGACGTCGACGTCGATGCCGGACTGGAGGATGGGGGCGGTGATCATGAAGATGATGAGGAGAACGAGAACAACGTCGATGAACGGGACCATGTTGATCTCGGACAACGTGCTCTGCGTTTGTTTAGAGAGTTGCGGCATAGTTTTCAACGGCCGCCGTGGGCTGGCGGCGGCATAAACCTATGTAAAAGTCTTTTCGATCTGGGCTCCAACTTCAAGAGCAAATGTATCCAAGCGCAACGCCAGGTCGCGGATGTTCTGCAAAAACTGATTGTAGAAGATGACCGCCGGGATGGCGACAAAGAGGCCGGCGGCGGTGGTAATAAGCGCTTCGGAGATGCCGGGAGCGACGGCGCGAAGGCTGGCGGCACCGGCATTGCCCAGACCGGAGAAGGCGTCAATGATGCCCCAGACTGTGCCGAAGAGGCCGATGAAGGGAGTTACAGAGCCGGTGGTGGCCAGCCAGGACATGCCTTTTTCGACGCGGCGAACCTCTTCCGCGGAAGCGAGCTGCATGCTGACGGTGACGGCTTGGAGGCTCTTCAATTTTGCGGTTGGCTGGGGATTGCCGGTGCCCACCTGGCTCAAGAGTTCGCGATAGCCGGCGGCGTAGACGGAAGAGAAGGGCGAGCCCGCGGAGGCGAGGGCTTGCGGGTTGGCTACACCCTTGGTGGCGCGGAAGATGCGAAGGAATTGGTCGCTTTGACGTCGGACGCGGCCAAACATTCCGAGTTTTTGCAAGATCATGGCCCAGGAAACGATGGAGAAAACGGCAAGAAGGAGCAAGATGCTGCGCGCGACCCAGCCCGTTTGTCCAAGGATGTTACCGAGATCGGCGATAAAAACCGTAGCGGACAGAAAAATGATGCAACCCCTCAGTTCGAAATAAAATTTCCTGACTTCAGGAACGTAGCACACGCGTACAGGGCGGTCAAACAAATGAGATGCAGAAGGTGAAGAGGGTGCTGCCTCTTTGGATACACGAAGAGTTGGGGAAGTAGAGGAAGTAGAGGAAATAAAGGAGGTAGAGGAGGTGTGTTAAACTGCGATTTGGGCGTAGGGGCGCAGCATGCTGCGCCCCTACAAAGGAAAGATGAGCAGAACGTTTGATATCGGGTTGGAACGGCTCACGGGCAGGGCGGGATTTCCCGTTGGCGTGCCTGTCGGAGCGCGGGACACCAGCGCCGAGACCGACACTTTGGTGAGCAGCGCTCTGCGTGGGACGTTTTTTCTCGAGACGTTTGGCTGCCAGATGAACGACCACGATTCGGAGAAGGTGGCTGGCGTTTTGCTTTCGCGGGGATACCGGCAGGTGGAAACGCCGGACGCGGCCTCGTTGATTCTGTACAACACTTGCAGTATTCGGGAGAAGGCGGCGCAGAAAGTTTTCTCTCGGCTTGGGGAATTTGGCCTGCAGCAGAATGACGGGCGGATTATCGGTGTACTGGGTTGCGTGGCGCAGCAGGAAGGCGAGGAGATTTTTCGGCGAGCACCGTGGGTCAGTCTGGTGTGCGGCTCGGCGAGCTATAGCAAATTGCCGGAATTGCTGGCGCAGGTCGAGGCCGGGAACCAGCGCGTCACCGGGCTCGATACGGACACGGATGAGACGTTTGAGACGCCCGTGACGCGGCGCGACAATCCCTGGCGGGCGTATTTGACGATTATCGAGGGTTGCGACAAGGCGTGCTCGTACTGCGTGGTTCCTTATACGCGAGGGCCCGAGCGCAGCCGGGCTAGCGATTCGGTTTTGCGTGAAGTGCGGCAGCTTGCGGAGTTGGGGTACACAGAGGTGCAGCTTCTGGGGCAGACGGTGAATTCGTATGCCGACCCCACCGCGAGGAAAATGCGGTTTTCGGAGTTGCTGCTGGCCGTGGCGGACGAGCCGGGGATTCGAAGGGTGCGATTTACAACTTCTCATCCGCGCGATTTTACACAAGACATCGTGGATGCCATTGATTCGCAGCCAAAGCTCTGCAACCACGTGCACTTGCCGGTGCAATCGGGCTCGACACGAGTGCTGCGGGCGATGCAGAGGACGTACACTCGCGACGAATATCTCGAGAAAATTGCGATGATCCAGGGCGCGAAACGGCCGATAAGCATTACGACAGATATCATTGTGGGGTTCCCGGGAGAGACGGAGGAGGATCTCGGAGAGACGCTGAGCTTGCTCGACGCAGTGAGGTACGACGCAATCTTCTCGTTTAAGTATTCGCCGAGGCCGCATACGCCGTCGCTGGCGATGCCCGACGCCATCCCGGAGGAGGAGAAGAGCCGGCGGCTGGCGGTTCTGCAGGAAAAGCAGAGGGAAATACAGACGGGAAGGCACGCGGGGATGGTTGGGGAGACGTTTGAGCTGCTCGTCAGCGGGAAGTCGCGGCGGGAAAATCAGTGGTCGGGGCATACTTCTTGTCATCGAGTGATAAATTTCTCTTCCCAAGAGCAGGCGCTTCTGGGAAAGTACGTGCAGGTCCGGGTTACGGGAGCGACTCCCAACGGGTTGACGGGGGAGCAGGTTTCTTAAGGACGCGATCTCGCGCGGCGACGGTTGCGTTCGTGGACAATTTTAGCTGCAGAGACGGAAGTTTGTGCTAACGGGGAGGTCAAATGGAAGTGGAGATGAAAATCCGCGGCCTGATGATGGATCCCGTGACAAACATGCCCATAGTGGTGCTGAAGGATGTGCAGGGGCAGGCGATCTTGCCGATCTGGGTTGGCGTGTATGAGGCCAACGCGATTGCGCTGGAAATAGAGAAGGTGCAGACGCCGCGGCCCATGACGCATGACCTGCTGAAGAATGTTCTGCTCGGGCTGGATGTGCAGGTGCACAAGATTGTGGTGAATGATCTAAAAGACGATACGTTTTACGCGCTGATTTGGGTGGAGCGCGAAGGGCAAATGATGACGATCGATTCGCGGCCGAGCGATGCACTGGCGTTGGCGTTGCGTGTGGATTGCCCGATTTTCGTGGATGAAGAAGTGCTGAAGAATTCGAAGATTTCGAGCGCGATCACGGAACGCAGCACTAACGAACAGCTTCGCAATTGGCTTGAGGGACTTTCGGACGACGACCTCGGGCGCTACAAGATGTAAATCCCTTCAGGATTTCTTGCAGGATAGTTTTTCCAACTTCGTCGGTGCGAGGTTTGCGCGGCTTTGCGAATCAAGCCTTACTGGTGCGAGAGAACCTTGTTGTTTTCGAGCTTTCCCGGCTGAGATGGCGCGCTGGGTGCTGGGCTGAGTTGCGGAGTCTTCGCAGTCGAAGGGGCGATGGTAACCATCGCTTGATCCTTGTAACGAAGGGCTGGAATCATGGCGAGAAAGCGCACGAGCAGGACCACGGCTACGACATAGTAGCCTGAGCCCGCAGAGTGAAACACCGCGACTCTTCGGAGAGATTCGTTTAAGCCTGAGAAAACAAAAGCCAGAAGGTGGAAGGGGAGTCCGCAGAGGATGGCCCCGACGATGGCAAAGACTGCGGTCAAGAAGAGTTCATTGAAGACTTTGGCGGGCTTGAAGCGCGGAACGGCGCCGGTGACTGCGCCAAGCTGAGGCGAACGCAAGGTGGCGAGCGGTCCGGGTAAAGGCCGCACGCCGGGCGCTGTCTTCCACCATGATTTGAGACGCTCGGCCAGCTTGGAGGTCTGCTTGCGAAGGCCGAGGGTGGAAGCGCCGTTGATGCAGCCGATGTTGAAGACGCCGGTGGTGCCAAGTTCTTCGTCTTTCCACGCGAAATAAATTCGCCAGGGAGGAAGCAATCCAGGCATACCGGGAGCCAGAGTGATGGCAGTGATTTGTTCGGGCCGCAGAGAGAATTTTGTTTCTTCTCCCCAATAGCAGAGGCGGTCAGAGCGAATAAACAGGCAGCCGAGATCCCAGTTGGTGTTCTGCTCGTAGTTGCGCGGCGCGGCGGCAGGCGAGAAGCCGACGAAAACCCCGTCCCAAGCGTCCGCAAGGACCCCTTCTTTGGAAAGCTTGGTTTTCAGCGAGGCAACCAGTTTGGGCAGGCGCATGGGTGGCAAGAAGTTCGCGCAGGAGTAGTACATGAGGATCGTGGCCGCAAATCCCGTGAGATAAAGAACGCTGCGAAAAGGAGAGTTCTGGAAGAAGCGATTGGCCAGGAGGGCGAATGCCGCGGGAGTGAATATGAGCAGGCCTAGCATGGTGAAAGCGACGCGCATCGTGCCGCTTCGCTTTGCGTGACTGGAGTGGACTTTTGCTCCCGGCGTTATGGTTTCGGGTAAAACGTAATGATCGTCCGCTGCGGCAACAACTTGGGCGATTTCAGGCACGCGTTCCGGCGGAATGCCTGCTTTATGAGCGATGGCTTGCGCGCGGCGCAACGAAGACGGGTGCGTGAGCCATTTTTCGCTCCAGTTGCTCCAGTGAATCGGAAGCATGTTGAGCTGGGCGAGTTTGAAAAGGGCTGAGATGGCCGCTTCGGGATCGCGAGTGAGTTCGACAGCGCCGGCGTCGGCGGCGTATTCGAAGCGGCGCGACCAGAAATAGGGGCCGAGAGTCACGATCGCGACGATGAGCGCATAGCGCGGCACGGTGGAAAGATGCAGAAGCGGTTCGGCGAAGCTCAGGGACGTCATGGCGACGAAGTAGCTGACCACGGCGGCCATCGCCAGTTTGCCCGGGTGGCCAAGCTTAAGGTGGGTCATCTCGTGGCCAAGAACGTAGTTCACTTCGCGGCGGGTCATGCGCTGCAGAAGGAAGTCCGTGAAGGAAATTACGTTTCCTTGGCGCGCGAAGGCATTAGCCATTTGGCCTTTGCCGGAAGGGATGACGTAGACCTGCTGAAGCTTAACGCCGAGCTGCTGGGCCATCGCAAAGGCACGATCGCGCAAATCACCGGTGGTGAGGGCTTGAGGTTGCATGCCGAGGAATTTTTGACGCGAACGGCTAGCGATGATGGCTACCGTAAAAGCGGTGACCATCCATAACACGCCGACGCGGAACGAACCGTTCGCAATGGCCGATAGACCGGTCAAAAACAGGGCCAGAGGAAGAAGGGAAGCGCAGAAGGAGTAGACACCCTGCATGGCCAGTTCGCGACGGGTCCACTTCAAGCCGCGGAGTTTTTCCTGAACTGGATGCGACAAGGCAAAACACAATACCCAGATGATCGCCGGGGGGAACCAGTTGACGACCGTGGGAGTGATTGCGTAGTCCCAGATCGGGGCGATGCGCGTGCCAGCGGAAAGGAATCGCAAGATTTCTACCAGATGCAGCGAATCAGCGGCGATCCACCAGCCGAGGAGCGAAAGGTTCAGCGTCCACTGCAGATAACGCATGTACGTGAACCAGACGACGGCTTTGTCTTGCGCCTCGCTGCTGAGGGCCTTTCGTCCCATCCAGAAAATGAGCAGCGCGGGAAGCAGGAGAACGCCGGGCAAAATGTATTCCGCGCGGGCCACGGATTTGGCGGAGAGTCCGAAGCGGACGGTGATTGTCTCAGGAATGGTGGCGTCGGCGTGCCAGAAATAGGCGTGATTCAGTTCCGACAGGCGCTGCAACCTTGCGGAGAGCTTACCGACTGAAAGAGTTTGAAGCGTCTGGACGGAAGGTTGCGTCTCCGAGATATCCATATCCGGCAGCCGGACCATCAAATGCAAGACTTCGATCTGGTGATCCAGCGCGTATTGGCGAAGAGGCGCTGTGGCAATTCCATATTCGCGAACCATCGAAGTGCGCCCAAAAGATGGCTAGCAAGAACCGCTGAAGAACTGCGAGTTGACCTTAGGAAGGTTCGAGTTCTCGCTCAATGTGCAACCGAGAGAGGACTCAAGGACGGGTTTGATCTCCGAGGCGCCACCGGATTGGCCTGGCTGCCCGTATGCGTAGAAGTTGACTTGCGCTTTGCCATCATTGGAAAAAACAATGTTCACGTTCAGCGAAGTCGTTGGCTTCACGTCTGAATCATCGGAATCGTCCGATGGTGAAGGTGCCTGAGCGAACGCAGAACCGCCGAAAAGGAGAAAAAGAAGGACAAAGAGAGAGAGAGAACTTTTCCACCACGAGGCTCGACGCATGACCGGCACCCTTTCGATGGCGAGGGTATGGCGCTCGCCGGAATCACCTCAGGATTTGCGTTGCCTTCAGTGTAGAGTTGCGGAACGGTTGAAGGGTATTTCTATCTTGGTGCGTGATCTAGCGGATAAGGGGAGTATCGAAACGTCAAAACTGGCCCGCCGGGCTATTGACCGGGTAAGTGCCCTCCGAAATGGAGACTGGCAAATGCCGCACTCTGCGCTGCCAGACGAGTAAGAGAACAATCCCAATCAGAATAAGCGCGAGGCTCAAGCCGGCCCAGAGGCCGAACGCTCCCCAGCCAAGGCGAAAACAGAGCCAGGCACCAAGGGGCAGACCAATGATCCAGTAGGCTGTGAAGTGGCAAAGCATCGGAGTGCGCGTGTCCCCGAGGCCGCGCAGAGCGCCCGTTGCAACGGTTTGAATGCCATCAAAAAGCTGAAACGCCGCGCCTGCGGCGAGCAGCGCGATGGTGCTGTGGATTATGGCTGGATCAGGCGTATAGGCGCGGGCAATCCATTGCGGAACGGCGAGCAGGACGATGCTCATGCAGGTCATGAATGCGGCGCCAAGAAAAATGGCGGTGCCGCCGGCGTCCGCCGCGCCTTGGGGATCTTTACGGCCGATGGCTTGTCCAACGCGCACCGCAGCGGCTGAGGAAACGCCGAGCGGAACCATGTAGGTAAAGGAGACGGTGTTCAGCGCAATCTGGTGGCTGGCAAGGGGAATCGCTCCAAGCCGGCCGATCAGGGCGGTCACAAGAGCGAAAACGCCGACCTCCAGGGTGATTTGCAGAGACGAGGGAAGGCCGAGAGCGATGAGACGGCGAATGCGGCGCAGTTCGGGCTGAATGGGAGTGTGAAGCAGGCGCGTGCGATGGCGGCGGTCGTACCAGAGGAGATAACCCACGAGTACAGCAGAAAGATAAATGCGGGCCCACGCCGTGGACCAACCTGAACCGACAGCACCCATGGCGGGAGCGCCGAGTTTGCCGTAGATGAGGATCAGGTTGCCACCAGCGTTGATAAGGTTTGCGGTGATCAACGCGAAGGCGATCGGCCGAACCAAATTCATGGCTTGCATGCAGCGCCTGACAGCGAAATAGAGAAGCAAGGGCAGTGTCCCCCATGCCAGAGCCTTGGAATAGGGAACGGCCAGGGCGATCACGTCAGGAGCGATGCCCAGTGCGTGAAGCAAGGGCTCGAAAAACCAGACGGGAGCCATCAACAACGGCGCCAGAACAAAGCTGAGGTAAATGCCGTGCAGAAGCGAGCGATGGCAATCTTCGCGCTGGCCGGCGCCAAACGCTTGCGAAACTATGGTGTCCAGCCCGATCAACAGCCCCCCTCCAAACATGGCGAGTACGTTGACGAGAATTCCGCCCAGGCTGACAGCGGCAATCGCCACAGCGCTGTTTGGAAGTCGACCGACCATCATGGTGTCCACTATGGCCATGCTCATCCAGCCAAGCTCTGCAAGGACGAGCGGCAGGGCCAGTCGCAGCGTGGGACGTAGTTCGGCGCGGATCGTTTCGATACGGATCATGGGAAACCTGGTGGAGCAATCAAACGAGTGTAAGCAAGGCCGCAAAAAGGAGCAAACAGAGAAGACCAAACGCAAACAAACAATTCCGAATTGTGCGGTCCATTTGGACTCGGAAGGAAGAGTAACTCCAAGGACGTTCTAGACCCGAAGTCCCATTGACCGGAACTGTTGCGAACCCTAGTCTGCGAAGAGTGTTGCCATTGCGCGCTTTCAGGCAAGCGTGTTGATCTGCCTCCAATTATAAGAAGCGGAGCAAGTTGTTCGAAGCTTCGCGATCCAGCTGACGCAGGAGAGAACTGTGGCCCTAGGGAATGTATCCAGGTTCGATGAACGAATGCAGAACGCCAGGGCAGGAATTCGCGTGAATTCACGCGTGCCCGTCGCGGTAGAATGGGCGGAGTCGGGCCGCGCCAGACGCGCGGAAGGCTACACGGTGGACACCAGCACGAAGGGATGCCTCGCGGTGATTCCGCAAAGCTTCCCCGTGGGGCAACGCCTCCTGCTGGTGAATCTCATCAATAAAAATGCGTGCGAGGCGGTTCTCATCTGGCGCGGACATGAAGGCCGCACGGGTTGGGAGCTGGGACTGGAACTTCAAGATGCGTCGATGGATTTCTGGGGCGTGGAATTTTAGCTGATCAGATATCTGCTGGTCCGCGTGTTTTCGACACTTCTCTGTTCGTGAGAGTTCGCCTGACAACGCTTCAAACCTCATAGCGTCCGTTGTTCCAAATCAGAACTCCGCAGTTTTCCACTGACCCGACTTCAAAATTCCACTTTTCGCTTGCGCTGGAAGGTCCTGCGAACGTAGAGTGAGCCTAGGCCTAGGGGGCTTTCTGCAAGTAGCACCCACATATTGGGACCGGGTTGCCGGAATACGTCGGCGCACATTGCCATGCGCATAGGCGGAGGCAGAAGCGTATGACTGCCATCATCACGGTTGCAAATCAAAAGGGCGGCGTCGGGAAAACGACGACGGCGATCAACTTGTCGGCGGCGCTGGCGCACCGCGGCAAGCGCACCCTCTTGATTGACCTCGATCCGCAGGCGAATTCCACGATTGCGTTTTACAACTCCGGCGAGATCGCCACGTCGATGTTCGAAGTTTTGAACGAGAGCCGCGCCACGATGGCATCAGTCACGAAACCGACAAAAGACCCAATGTTGTTTTTAGGGCCGGGACGGTTGGCGCTGGCCAAGCTGGAGCAAGTGCTCGCTGGGCAGTTCGATGCGCCCTACCGATTGAAAGACGCGCTGGCGCCGGTTGTGAAGGAATACGATTACATCGTATTGGATACGCCGCCTTCGCTGGGAATCCTGACAGTAAATGCGCTGGTGGCATCCACGCATCTTCTGGTTCCGATTCAAGCGGCCTATTTTGCGATTGAAGGAACGGACGATCTTCTTGAGACGTACGAAAGAATTCGCGCGCGCCCCAACCCTGGGTTGAAAGTCTTGGGAGTTGTCATCACACTTTTTGACAAGCGGACAAATATTTCGCGAGACACCCACGGGCAGATTCGCACTGTCTTTGGCGAAGTGCTGTTCAAGACAAAAATCAGCAAGAACGTGCGGCTGGAAGAGAGTCCGGCATATAAGGAAACGATTTTAACGTTTGCGCCGAAATCACCCGGCGCCATCGAGTACAAGAAACTGGCTGCGGAGGTTATCCAACGTGTCGAAGAGGATCGGGTTACCCGTCACGCTGAAGATGCGGCATGACGCGCACTACGTCGAATCCCTGACGAGCTACAGCGGAGCGGCGGTGGGACGGATGATCCCCGTGGATCAGATCCGCCCCAATCCGGACCAGCCTCGCAAGGCGCTGGGAGATTTGCGCGAACTCTCGGAGTCGATCCGCGAGAAAGGCGTGCTGGAGCCGCTGCTGGTGCGGTTTGTGCCGCGCGAGGATTGCTACTACATCATCTCCGGCGAGCGCCGCTATCATGCCTCGCGCGCGGCGGGCCTGCGTGAAGTGCCCTGCATCGAGAAAATGGCTGACGATGCCGAGACGCTGGAAATCGCTCTGATCGAAAACATTCAGCGCAAAGACCTGACGCCATTTGAAGAGGCCGACGGGCTCCATCGCCTGGCAACGCAATTCGAATACACGCACGAAGATGTGGCCCGAAAGATTGGGCGGGCGCGCTCTTCGGTGACGGAGACTTTATCGCTGAGAAACATCCCAGAGTCGCTGCGCAAGAAGTGCGTGGAACATGGGATCGTTTCGAAGTCTTTGTTGCTGCAGATTGCGCGGCAGCCGACGGAAAAGAAAATGATGGAGATGATGCACCGCATTCTGCAAGGGGGGTTGACGCGCGACGAAGCGAGACGCGAGCGGCGCGATGAGCAGGGCGGTCCGCAACGGCCGCAGCCTTTTATTTTTCACTTCGAGCCTCAGAATGAGACATTCAAGTTTCGCATTCAGTTCAAGAAGAGCCATGTCTCGCGGGATGAATTGATCGTGACCCTGCGGGAGATCCTTTCGCAGCTTGAGGGGACTTCGTCGGAGACCGTGGATTCCACGGCGGCTTAGTCGGAGTCCAACTGAACAGATCATAGGAGACAGACTGAAGTCTGTCCCACCCAATGCTCGAACTCACTCCGAAGCAGATGCAAATCCTGGAGCGGCTTTTTGCGGCGGGCTTCCGTCCAATCGCGATTCCGCCTTACGAGAGCGCCTTGTGCATGCGGCGGGGTGAATGTGCGGCGATACTTTCTCCCATTCCCAACGGTGGTTTAAAGATGCTCGCCCCGCCGTCCTACCTGGTCGATGGAAACCTGAGCGTGCGAATCAGACGCGGGCCTGGCGAACTCTTCGTGTGGAAGAAAACCGAACTGGCTGTCACACCGGAGCGATTGCAAGAATTGGAATCGTTCCGGCGAGAGATCGCGGAGCTTCTCGATTTACCGCAAACCCAATAAATCGCGGCCCATTTGCAATTCCGTCGGCCTCCCGGCAAACTAAAAACGTTATGACAACTTACGACATTATTTGCATTGGTGCGGGACCTACCGGTTTGGCGTGTGCCATCGAAGCCAAACGCGCCGGAATGAGGCCTCTGGTCATCGACAAAGGCTGTCTGTGCAACTCGATTTTCCACTACCCGGTCAACATGGTCTTTTTCACGACGCCCGAACTTCTCGAGATCGGCGACCTGCCGTTGGTCAGCGCAGCGGAAAAGCCGGTGCGTACCGAAGCTCTGAAGTATTACCGCAAGGCGGCCGAGCATTTTCAACTGGAACTGCGCCTCTTCGAACGCGTGCTCCGAGTCGACGGGCATGACGGTAACTTTACTGTCACCACCCATACGCAGAAGGGCAGCGAAGCGCGATATACGGGCAAAAAAATCAGCGTCGCTACCGGCTACTACGATCTTCCGAACATCATGAGCATCCCGGGTGAAAATTTGCCCCACGTCTCGCACTACTACACCGAACCGTACGAGTTCTGGGATCAGGACGTCGTTGTCATTGGGGGCAAGAACTCCGCCGCCGAGGCCGCCCTGGACCTTTACCGCAACGGCGCGCGCGTCACGCTGGTGCATCGAAAAGCAGAACTGGGCTCGACGATTAAGTATTGGGTGCGCCCTGACATCGAAAATCGCGTCAAGGCCGGGCAAGTTAAAGCACTATTCGATACGCACGTGAAAGAAATCTCCAGCGACGAAGTGGTTGTCCTGAATAGTTCGGGCGAGAAGCGCCTGCCCGCAAAGCAAATCTTTGCCCTCACCGGCTATCATCCCGACTTTGCGTTCATCGAAAGTCTGGGAGTCCAGCTCGATCCAGAGACGCGGAAACCGGCGTTGGATCCGAACTCACTGGAAAGCAACGTCCCCGGGATACATTTGGCTGGGGTGGTGATTGGCGGCCGGCATACCAGCGAAATATTCATCGAGAATGGCCGATTTCATGGCAAACAGATTATAGAGTCGTTAAAAGCGTGAGCTGTCAGGCTATTCTTTCGCGGGTTCTTCCGCCAAAGCCGGTATTTGCCCGCGCCCAAACCGTTTGCTAGACTCCTAGTTTATGGCATCCATCTTTCGAGAAGTCGGCGAAACGCTCACCACTCTGGTTCAGGGCTTCAGCGTCACTTTCCGTACTATGTTTCGTAAAACTGTTACGGAGAACTATCCGTTCGAGCCGGTGCACTTTCAGCCGCGCTACCGCGGGATTCACGTCCTGCACCGCGACGAATCCGGCCTCGAGAAGTGTGTGGGCTGTTTTCTCTGCGCCGCAGCTTGCCCTGCGAATTGCATCTATATCGAAGCGGCTGAAAACACGGATGCTAGCCGGATTTCCGCGGGCGAACGCTACGCCAGCGTTTACAACATCGATTACTCTCGCTGCATTTTCTGCGGATACTGCGTAGAAGCCTGCCCCACGGACGCCATTACGCACGGGCACGGTTTTGAGCTCGCCACGTACGACATCAATTCCTTGATTTATCGCAAAGAACAGCTTCTGGAAAAACACCCAGTCGCTCCCACCTCCGGGCGCTAAAAACCTTTAGCTCTTAACACTTCAGCAGATCCTCGAAACCAGTTCTCACCGGTGCTTCTATCTATTCGCGGTTGGCATTCGTCCGCGCGCATTTCCGAATTTGTGTCTTCTAACCCATAGAAAGTAGCCAAGACGTAAGTCTGGAGGGGAGTTTGGTGGGAGGCGGGCGCGATGGCGAAGAGGGCGGGTGAGTGGACACAGGAGTACGGGGCTCTCGCGCGGGGCGTTGCTGCGAGAGAGTTTGACGCGTTTGCGCGGACTGCGCGGAGCACACGTTTGGGCCACGAAGCGAGCCTGCGCGTCGGCGGCATATTTAGGCTGACAACGACGAATTCGCTGCAAAAAACATACAAAACCTCAGGATGGGCCCCGGTTTACGGACTGCGAGGCCGTTCGATCCGAAAGAAAATTATCGGACACGGAATGCGCGCCGTTGCTTCTGGAGTCCGCGTCGGAAAGGATTTCCGGGGCCCGGGCGGAGCGTTCGCGCTGCTGCAAAAGCAAGCGCGCCAGCATGGCGGCGGCGTTTTCATCCAGCCATTGGTCCAGCAGGGCGCTGATTTCCTTGCGGATATTGGCGGCGTGAGCGAGCCGCGAGAGTTCAAAACTTTGCAGGGAGTTCCGCGAGGCGGAAAGCAAAAATTCCCAAGGTGGCTGGGTCGAGCGAGTGGTCATAGGTCCTCCGGCAGGGAGCGTTGCGAACATTAGCAGATAAGTAAGACGTGTCAAGAATACTTATGCGTCATAAGCTGTGGAAATCTGTGGAAATCTTTTCTGGTTCTCGTATGCCCTTGGCGGACACGCAGTTGCTTCCGCCCGCCTCTTTTGGAGAACCGGGCGACGCGGCCTCCTCGCAGGCTGTGGAAGCCTGCAGCGCTTGTGCCGGGGATTACGAAGATCCCGACCGGACGGCAGGCACGGACGAGGAGAGCGAAGAAGACGTGGATGCGGCCGGCGACGAGTTTCCTGCGGAAGAAGAATAGCCAGCAGGGAAGGAGGCGATGCGATGCGGAGGACGAAGCAAAAGGCAGCAGGGCCGGTTGTTTTACGAAAGCAGCGGGAAGTGATTCGCGATGTGATGCTCAGCGCGGGGCAGTGTGCCACGTGGTTGACGCTCGATGAGCTGGCGAAGTTGACGCACTACCCTCCGGCGAGCATTTCGGCGCAGTTGCGGCACATGCGAAAGCCGCGATTCGGGGCGTATGAAGTCGTGAAGCGCTGCCGAAGGGTCGATAAAGCCATGCGCGCGGAGGGCTTCGGAACGGTATGGGAATACTCCGTGCTGCAGGATCGGCGCGTGCGCGTTCGGCGAGTGACGAATCGCCACCGCAAGGCGCAGATGGCACTGCAAGCGGCAAGTTGCTGAAGTTTCCGCGCAGGCGAAGATCCGCAATCAGGGCGGCGACGAGTTGATCGGGGCAAGCGAAGCGCACAAAGCGTGCGCTATGGCGGAGGAGCCATGGGCGTTAAACCGGAACTGGCGTTTGATGTGTGCTGGGAAGTTTACCGCGGCGCGCGCGAAGTGCTGGAGTCCAAGCGCGGGATCTCCGCGCTGAACTGGAAGGACACGGGAAAATTCCTGTGGCGGCCTGACATTCGTGCGCGGCTCAACGAATGGGTTGCGGACTTCGCGCTCGCGGGGCAGAAAGCGCTCGAAGGACCCGATTGGGCGTCGCGCATGGTGCTCTTCCGCCTGTACTATCTCGGCCTCGCGCCTTACGAAAATGCGCGCCATTTTCTCGGCTTGAGCGAACACAGCTGGGTGAAGTGGACGGAAGAAGTGCGCCACCGCTGCGGGAAAGAACTGCTGCGGCGCGGCATGTTCCCCCCGCGCAAGTATTTTCGCGAGGCGGCTTAGATTCGTGCCGCGCCGAATACATCGAGGGTCTTGCACTCTCCAAGTGATTGCGATTATGATGTCAATATGCGCAATCACATAGCGAAGCGTTCGGCGAGTGGCGCCGGCACACAAAAAACAACACGCAACCTACAAACGACATTGCGGCTGCCGAAGCAGCTCTACGACCGGATCAAAAGCCAGGTTCAACGCGATCAGGCGGTCAGTGTGAACGAGTTCATCGTAAATGCTTTAACGGCGTATCTCCGTGCCGCCGAGCGTAAAACCATTGACGACGCGTTCCGTGGAATGGCAGATGACAAGCAATACCAGCGCGAAGCGTTGAGCATTGCGGAGCAGTTCGCGTCGAGTGATGCCGAAGCGCTTGAGCTCTCCGAGCGGGACTTAATCGGCGCGTAAATGATCCGTGGCGAGCTGTATCAGGCGAATTTAGATCCGATTACAGGCTCGGAGCAGGGAGGGACGCGGCCCGTGCTCATCGTGAGCCGCGACGCACTCAACGTCAATGCTCCCATCGTGATTGTCGTTCCACTAACAAGCCGGGACAACAAGAAGCGCCTCTACCCGACGCACGTCGAGCTTCCCGCTGGCGAAGGATCTTTGTCGAAGCATTCCGTCGCCCTCTGCGAGCAAGTTCGCGCAATCTCAAAAACGCGTCTGACGAAACGGATCGGGAAGATAAGTGCACAGAGGATGTCTCTGATTGACGCCACGCTCTTCATGGTCCTCGACCTGCCGGATCGCCTCAGAGGATAAGCGCGTCGCCGACGCGGAGGAGTTTGCCTAGTTCTGTGCTGGGGACACGGGTGTTGGTGGCTAGACGGTAGTAGTGGTCGAAGCGGTCGGGGGGCGCCCAGAGCGGTAGTTGCGCGCGGCGCAGCTCGGTGAAGCGTTTCTGGAAGCCGTCGTTGGTGACGCCGGTTTGCGATTCCCGTGAGGGCACAGGGCAACGCGCGCAAGGATTGCTGCCCTCGAAGGCGACGTCTCCGATGCGGAAACGCACGACGTTGCTCTCGCTCTCGGCGAAAAGTTGATCTTCCCAAAATGCAGGGAGCCTCTCCTGCGCGTCTCCGTCTTCAGAGTTTGCGAAAGTCGCGCCATCAATTTCGAGCGTCGTGCGAAAACGCCGGCGCGCTTCTTCCAGCGTCATTCCGGGGAACCATTCGCACACCGCCTCAAGCGATGAGGTGGAAACGATCGTTGGCCCGGGGGCGAGGCCGTCGTCGGGGAATCCCTCGCGCGTGTAGCGCACCTGGATGGCCTGCTCAAAATACATGCTGAACCACTCCGCGGCGCCTTCGTTGTCGCCGGGAAAAGGAAACGTCATTGCGGGGATGTTCCGCCGGTCTCCCGGAACCGTGAGCGTCACCGCACTCATATCCTGAGCGTACGCCGCGCGAATCAGGTGCATTGCCGCGGTACGCTTGCCGTTGACCCAGCGCCCATCGGCGGAATAGAGCGCCCAGACACGGTCGAGTTCGAGCCCGCCATTGGGCCCGATGCGCGCTTCGTTCACACAGAGTGGATCAAGGGCCTTGATGGGATGCAATCGGATATTCGCCAGGCGTGGCGTTGCCGCTGAATAGTTCACACTTCGAGCTTAGCAGAGTCGTCCGAACATCAATCGCATACAAAGCAAACGGGGACGGAGAAATTCTGAGCGCGGAGCCCGCCGTTTTGATGACCGGCAAAAGCTTCAGCGCGGCGGCTGCCGCTTAACTTGCGGAAGCAGCCAGCGCCGGCGATTTTTTTTTCTTGGCCATCTGCTGCACCGTAAACAGCAGCAACGAGCGATCCTGCGGATCCATTTTGCTCAGCAGGTGCCGCAGCTTGCGCATGAAGCGCAGATCTTTGCCGGAGCTCCCCCAGGTATTGCTCGAGGATTCCGTCCAGGCCGCGGGAACATCCGGCTGGGGAGGCTGGTCGCCATCGTAAAGCAGTTGGTAGAGAGGCATATCGAGGGCCCTGGCCAGTTTTTCCAGCGTCTCGATAGCGGGCACGGTATGCCCATTTTCCACTCGCGAGAGGTAGCAGCGCAGCAGGCCGGTTCGTTTCTCGATATCACCTTGGGAGAGTTTCTTTTCCTCGCGCAATACGCGGAGGCGTTCGCCGATGATCATCGTAGCTCCTCGATAAGCCGCTCCGCTTTGCCGGGGGGTTCGAGTCGGAGTGCCGTGATTATAAACTGGCCAATAGATGTAAATCTAGAAGATTACGTTACAGGAACCAGCGGAAATCTTTTCAAGCGCCCCGTACGCCTTTTATCGCTCAAAGGTGGTCGCGCGTGATGCGGCCCAGCGAAGACAACCAGGAATTAAATTCCAGCAATGGGCATGAAAAACCGGTGGAAACGGATCATGCTCTAGCCTCCCCGCCGGGAAGTCTACCAGCGGAAGCAGGGAAGAGGCACAACTCCCGCTGACGCCAGAGCAGACGCAATTCGGGCGCTTCGAGGGATTCGGACTTCTTCCGTGGGGGTGGCCTCGGTCGATCAGGCGCCCGCAGCCGCTCCATGCCCGGCGACGATGGACTTGTAGCCGCAGCTCCCCGCCTTCTTCAGAGCTTCGATGGCCTGCGCGGCGGTCATGAGCGGCGTCGTCTGCACGTGAGCGACGGCTCCGCCGGCGGCAAACGCGATGGCGATAGCCGCAGCCGACATGTTATCCGGCATCTCCGTGATGGCGATGACGCCAAACTCGCCGAACGCAAAGAAGGCGGAATGCAGCTTTCCGCCGAGCTTCTCAATCGGCAAGCGAACGATGTCGAGCCGGTCTTGGGGATCGGCCATTAAGCGACCCAGGCTTCTTTTGTGTAGCTGACTTGGTGGCAATAAGGAGGCATTTTGGATCTCCTTACCGTTCTGGCGGGAAATATACCGGGGGAATGGGGGCACTATGCTCTTGAAAACAAAGGGAATCAAGAAAAAATGAAAAATTTTGAAGATTTCTCTTGACAAAAAATAGAAATGTGGTACACTTTCTTTTGTAAGAAAGTGCGCCCCGGCGATGCCGGGGCGTTTTGCTTTTAGGGCTGATTTTTGGCGCTCCCCTCCGAGCGCTTCATTCCTGCAAGACCGTTACTTTACTCTGAGCTGAAAAATCTGCATCCGCGTACCCGCGTGCCTGCGCACATACCTGCGCAATGGCCGCGGACCGCCTTGCGTGTAGTGGCGCAGCAAGCTGCGCCACTACAATCGAGACCGCAACGCGGCCCAGACGCCGAAGTGTCTTTGCCGCAACAATTTCCGAATGGCCATCGACCGACTTTCAGCCGCCTCCTCTGCGGAGTCGCGCGCAAGTCGCGTATAACGTGTCGCTCATAAAAAGGAGCCAAGATGCCGAATTATCAAAATGCGGTTCCACCGAGTTCGCTGATGCCCGGAGACGTGGGCTTCAGCTTCAACAACGAGACGTTTCCCGGCAGCGCCCAGGCCGGTAGCCAGTTTGCCCTTCCGAGCTACGCCGGACAGCCGGATACGGGGACGGCTGTCCGCTGGCAAACCATTTTTGGTACGAACCCAACCGCCGTCAGCATCGTCTTGCAAGGCGCGATGGCCGACGTCGACTCCGAGTACCAAACCATCGACACCACGACGAACACCGCTGGCGAAGCGCGAACCGTCACCGGTGTGCAGGCGCGGTTCTTGCGCATCAAGTTTTCATCCTCGACCGGCGGCAGCGGCCTCACCGCAAAGCTCCTGGTCTAGCTCGTTCAAATTCGCGATCGGCGACGATTAGGAAGACGTGTCCCGTGTTCCGTCACCCGTGCTCCGTGTTCCCTGATTCCTGATGCGTGAGAGCCGTCCGGCGCGACGCCGACCGATGCAGATCCTGTTTTTCACGGGACACGGATCACGGGTCACACTTCGTTCCAGGCGAATGCTATCGATGAAATCGAACAGCGCCATCTGGGTCGACACACCCGTGCTTACGCCCGAACGCAAGCTCTGGCGCGCCGTCCTGGGACAAGCCTATGCGGACGCCCAACAGCCACTTTTTGCTGACGGCGCAGAGCCGCTCGATCGCGCCTGTGCGCGCGCGTTTCTTCGCGCCGATGAACCGCTTCTTGAAGCAATCCTAAAACTTGTCTGCGAATGCGCAGCGGTTCCTTGCGATCGCATCGTTCTCTGGGCGCGAAAGCAATATCCGCTCGCAGTGTAAGAACGAATCGAACGTGAACTCGGCAAACGTGATCGAAATGCCCCGGACGCGCGCTGCTCACTTGGAAACGGCGCACAGTCCCGGCTCGCCACGAAAAGTTCGCCGGACGCGCGGCGTTACCCCGGCAAAACGGAGCAACACTCCCATGAAAAGCAATGGCCATGACACGAGCACATCCAGAGTGAACGGTCATGGTCCCGTTCCACCTTCCCGCGCGGCGCATGAAGACCTCGATGCGCCGATCGAACCGGGCAGGGCTGCGTCTGTCGACGCACGCGATATTCCCTCTGTGGCCGTTGCGTCCTCCGCCTCGGCTGGTACGGAACGCGATGCGTACGCTGAGGTGGCTCCGCCCCGGGAACTTGGAACGAAGCCCGGCCGCAATCGCGCCAGCCATTCGGCCGGTACCGGAACGCCGCGCGCCCCAAGCGAACAGAAAAAGAAAAGACCAGCGAACATTCCGCCCGGCTCGCAGCCTCTTCCGGCGGACGGCGTGGGATTTGTGGATGCCATGCACGCACACGTCGATCTCTATCTCGCCTGCGCCAGGCTCGTGAAATCCGGTGACGAGAAAATCGCGCAGCGCATGGTCGAGCGCTTGTTGGAAATGTCCTACGGCAAGAGTCCCTCGGCAAGCAGTGACGGAGCGCCACAAGTCGTTCTTGGCGCTCCACCACCTGTCGAGGACTAGGAATTCGCACCGACACGGTGTGTTAGCGAAAATTACTCAAGGGGAAAAACCATGGCGACGACAAACACGTCGAGCACAAGTTCAAACGCGCATCTCGAATTCATTGGAATGATCGTGGAAATCGCGGGAGTGGCGTCCGCGGTGGCGGGCGTGGTGCTGAGCCTGCATCACTGGCCGGCCGCGGCCGCGCTGATCGGCGGCGGCGTCGCGTACATGATCGGCAAAAAGCTGCGCGCTTCGTAAGAACGGATCGTAAGTTCGGAGAGCCTGCGACTGCTGTGCGGAGAAATCGCCACCGTGGATCACAATAAGAAATCCGCGGTTGGCGCTGTCGACCCGGGGCTGCCGCAGCGAATGAAGGAGTTGCAGAGACCGCGAATCCCGGTCGCGACTCAATCCTTCGACATCTACGATTATTACGATCCGTTTGCGCGGCAGAGCACGTTCCACGACTCCACGGCCAAGTATCGCTTGTTCGGAGGCGCGGCCGGCCCTGGCAAAACCAAAGCTCTGCTGTGGGAAGCCATTCGACAGTCGCAGGAAGTGGCCGGCTCGGATGGATTACTTTTGCGGCGCACCTACGGCGAGCTCGAATCATCTTTACTGGCGTATTTTCGGCGCGATGTTCCCCGTCACCTCTATAAGAAATACAACGAGTCAAAGCACGTTGTGACCTGGAAGAACGGCTCGACCACGCGCTTCGGCTACTGTCGCAACGAAAACGACGTTTATCGCTACCAAGGTGCGGAGTTTCTGTTCATAGGGATCGATGAGCTGACGCACTTCACGCTAAAGCAATGGCAATTTCTTACGTCACGCAATCGCTGCCCGATCAAACTTCGTACTTTCGGAAAAAACAAGGGCACGCCCGTTATCGCCACGATGGCCGGTGCCACGAACCCCGGCAACATCGGCCACGCCTGGGTCAAATCGCTCTGGATCGATCACCAGCCGCCGACTGGCTATGACCAAACGGCGCGCTACAACGCCAATGAATACGACTTCATTCGCGCCTGGCTCAGCGACAACCCGATCTACGCCAACGACGCGAGCTATCGCCAAACTCTCGAGACGTTGCCGGAGCATCTGCGCAAAGCGTTTCTCGACGGCGACTGGAACGTTTTCGCCGGCCAGTACTTCAACAATTTCGATTACGGCCGCCACACCGCGCGCCCCGAAGAGATCCGCCTCGAACCGTGGTGGCCGCGCTGGATTTCGATTGACTGGGGCTTTCAGCATCCCAGCGCGGTCTATTGGCACTGCGCCATTCCGGCAAGCGTGTCGCGTGATCCGTCTTCCGTGCCGCGTGGAGGAGAATCGCTCCAAGGTGGCAGTCACGAGTCACCAGTCACGAGTCACCAGTCACGCATCATCACCTATCGCGAGTTCGTGCAAAACGGCCTCTCGCCGCGCATGCTCGCACAGGGCATTGCCGAGCGCAGCGGCCGCGAAAACATCAGCGAAGTCTTCCTCTCGCCGGACGCTTTCGCGCATCGCACCTCCGAAGCCTCGATTGCCGAGCAGCTCGGTGATGTGTTCACGACGAACGGCTTGCCGCGCCCCTCGCCCGCGGACGACGACCGCGTCGGCGGCTGGGTGTTCATGTACCAGTTGCTCGAATCGAACGCCTGGGTCATCACGGAGAATTGCACGGAGCTGATCCAGTGCATACCGACGCTGGTGCGCGACCCCGGGCGCCACGAAGACATTCGCAAAATGGACGGCGACGATCCCGCCGATTCCGCGCGCTATGGTTTGGTCTCCGGCGGAAGAATCGCCGGTGTTGGGACGGCCTTTGCGCCGTCCAGGGCGGGGCAACCCCCGCCCTCATATCCGCCGGGCAGCGGCGCGCATTTCGTCACGGGCATGCCGCTCGCCGAACAAATCGCGCGGCAAATCAGCGCGACCGACCCGACTTCCCGCGCCATTCATTCGCAGCGCCTGGAAGCCGAAGCGCACAAGCAATCCCGGCCCAAACCGCTGCCGCGCCGCCGCTGGTAGTGGCACAGACTTCAGTCTGTGCATTCTTAATCGGCGACAAATCAAATACGCACAGACTGAAGCCTGTGCCACAGGTGCCCAATGTTGGATTGGCTCCGCAAACTGATTCAGATCAAATACGTCGGCCTGCTCGAAGCGGACGTCGCTCGTCTGCGCGCCGAAAACCGCGCGCTTATGAATTCGCTGCTGGGTACGGCGGGCTTCCCACCGGTCGAGCTTCCCGAAGCTCCCAAACCGCAAGCGTCGCCGCGCCTCCGCAAACGAAGTTGGCACCAGATCCAAGCCTGGCGTTCCAACGGAGCTGCGCACGATGCTGTGTCCGATGTGAATTTTGTCAGAGGCAGGGAAGACGAGGCGGGCTGAAACAAAAGGCAGCTCGAAAGAGCCGCCAAAGATCGCGCACTGGACGCGACTGAGAACCGCAAGATAAGAATACTACTACTCTTTTGCCAATTGCCAACGAAGCAGTAAATAAGAGAGCCCAGAATGGACCTGTACCCCACAGCTGACGTTTTTAGCGGGACGCCCGGCGCGATCGCACCGGCGGACGGCAACTATGCGCCGAATGTAGCGCAGGGCGTCAGCCCTGCGGCCGTCTCTGACGCGCGCGCTTCCAACGACGAAACCGATCCTTGGGCCGACGCCTCGGTTGTAGGGGCACGGCATGCCGTGCCCGTTTTTGATCCCGGCACGATTGCGGATTTGGGCCCAAACAACGAACGCCTCGAAGACCTCAAGCCCGAGCTCGTCAACGCCCTCCGCGAACTGGTCCGCCAGTATCGCCAGGAAGGCATCGTCGCGCGCCGCAGCGAAATTCGCCGCATCCGTCAGGCGCGCCTCTTCTGGCAAGGCCTGCAATACGCCTGGTGGAACCCCAACGACATGAACTGGCATCTTCCCTACGAGAACCGCTCCAGCGACGACCGCCAGCTCGAGGAAATGCCGCGCTATCAATTCGTCACGAATTTCTATCAGGGCTTCGGACTTTCTTTCATCGCCGTGCTCTCCCAGGATGTCCCGAGCGTGCGCTTTTATCCTCAATCCGCGCAATCGCTCGAGGATATTGGCGCCGCGCGCGCCGCCAGCGATGTCGCCGAACTGATCGAGCGCAACAACGAAGTCGAGAATCTCCTCAGCACCATCGGCTATTTCCTCTGGACCGACGGAAAACTTGGCGCCTACGTCCGCTACGTCGCCGACGGCCAGCGCTTCGGCTTTCACGAAGAGCAATTGCTTGCCGCGCTCGAGATTCCGCTCGGCGAAGACAAATATGTCTGCCCGAAGTGCGGCAAGGAAACGGCGGCGGACGCAAACTCCTCTGTAGGGGCGACCCTTGGGTCGCCCGGTTTGGTCGATGGCGATGCTCCAGAGGGAGGGGCAAGCCCCTCCCCTACAAGTGTTGCGGACTGCCCAGGCTGCGGTGCCGCGCTAACCGAAAAAGATCTGCGCAAAGCCGAGCGCGTTACTGTCCCCCGCGTCATCGGCACGCGGCGCGTCCCGAACGGCGAGGAAGTCATCTCCATCGCCGGCGGCCTCGAGCTGAACACGCCCGTCTGGGCCAACGAAATGCACGAATATCCCTATCTGCAATGGCAGGCAGAAGTGCATCGCGCCAAACTGAAAGCCGTCTATCCGCACGCGGCAAACCAAATCGAAGCCGCGCCTTCGCAAGGCCCTGACGATGTCTACGCGCGCGTTTCGCGCTTGAGCGTCGAACAAGGTTTGCCGTCGATTCATCCCGGCGACGCGCTGATGAACTTGATCACTTTCGATCGCACCTGGTTGCGCCCGTGGGCGTTCTACTCGATCGAAGACGAAGCCGTGCGCAACGAACTTCTGCTCCTGTTTCCCGACGGCTGCTACTGCGGCTTTGCCGGCGACGTTTACTGCGAATCGCGCAGCGAATCCATGGACGATCACTGGCGCGTGCTGCACGCGCTCCCCGGTGACGGGCAAAACCGTCCCAGCGTCGGCGATTCGCTCGTGCAAGTTCAGGAGCGCTACAACGTTTTGTCGAACATGCAGGCCGAGACGTATGAATACGGCATCCCGCCGATTTACGCCGACCCCCAAGTCCTCGATTTCGATGCTCTCGCGAATCAAGTCGCCGAGCCCGCCGCGCATTTCCCCGCACGCGCTCGCCCCGGCCAGCCGCTCGCCGCGGGGTTTTTCCAACCCGCTCCCGCGCAAGTTCCTCCGGACATGATTCGCCATCAACAGGATTTGATCGGCCCGGTCGCGCAATTCCTCACCGGACTTTTCCCCGCGATTTTCGGCGGCAACATGGAAGACGTGAAGACCGCTTCTGGCTACGCGCTGGCACGCGATCAAGCCATGGGCCGTCTCGGCCTCGTGTGGCGCCGCACCAAACAATTTTATGCCGACGTCTTGCTGCTCGCCGTCGATTGCTTCCGCCAAAATCGTCCCGCAGACGCAGAGATTCCGCTGCTCGGCCCCGATGGAACGCTCGACGCCCGCATGATTCGCGCCGCCGATTTGAAAGGCAACATCTGCGTCCATCCCGAAGCGGACGAAACCTTCCCACGGCTGAAGTCGCAGCAGCGCGCCGTGTTGCAGCAACTCTTTTCGCTGAACGATCCCCTTATCCAGGAGGCGCTCGCCGAGCCCGCCAACATCGGCTACATCAAGAACGTCCTAGGCCTGACGGAACTGGTCGTCCCCGGCGAAGATTCCCGCAACAAACAGCTCCGCGAGATCCAGCAATTGCTAGCCAGCGCTCCCATTGTCATCTCGATGCACCCGTCAGGCGTGGCCCACGCCGGACCACACCATGACGCGTCAGCCCCAGTCTCCCCTGTAGGGGCGACCCTTGGGTCGCCCGGCGCAAATGGAGCCGAGGCGTCAACAGGCGGGGCAAGCCCCGCCTCTACGACGGGTGGCTTTCACGACTCACCAGTCACAAGTCATCAGTCACAATCCCTGGTGCTCCCCTCCGTCCCCGTCGACCAACTTCTCGACGACCACGCCGTCGAATTCGAGGAGTGCAAACGCTGGGCTAACTCCGAAGCCGGCCAAGCCGCCAAAATGACCAACCCCGCCGGTTTCGCCAACGTTCGCGCCCACACCGAAGCGCACCTACGCGCCATGAGCCTGGCCGCAAACGCGAACCCGGTCGTTGCTAACGCTGCGTCCTCCAGGGGCAAGCAGTCGCCGGCGCCAAAGCCAAAGGAATCGTGATGCAAGCTGCAAATCCAAGCGTCGTCGCAAGCGAGACTTCCGGCGCAAACGGTCACACGCCTCTACACGATCTGTTCGCTTTAACCGACGAGCAGATTTTGGAGATCGAGCCGGAAGCGCAAGATGCGACGGTCAGCGAAAACATAGCGCAAGGCGAGAGCGCTGCTGCTTCGCGCAGCACAAACGAAAAAACCCCGCGAAACGGCAACGAGCACGATTCGCGCGGCGCAACCTCGGCGGACCAACAATCGCAAAGCGCACAGGCAGGAGTGCCTGTGCTACCCGAGCCGCCCGCATGGCTTGCGGAAACGATGAACGATCCGCAGCGCGGCGCGGAAGCGCGCGCGCTGTGGGAAGGCGCGCAACGCGCCGAAAGGGAAGCGGCTTCGTTTCGCGAAGTATTCGCGAAACCGGAGGAGGCACGCGCGGCCGCGGAGCGCGCCCGCGTGCTCGATGACATCGACCGCGCCTATTTCGCCGGCGACCCCTCGCAGCGAGCGCAGCTCGCCGCGAGGATGATGCGCGAAGATCCCGCCGCCTTCCGCGAGATGGTCTTCGAGGGATTGCGCGCGCTCGAATCCGCGGACCACTCGGGCAAAACACGCAGTGTGGCTGCAGCTGTAGGGGCGACCCTTGGGTCGCCCGGTGCAAATGTTGGCAACGCGTCAGGGGGAGGAGCCCTTCGCGAAACCTCAGGGCAAGCAAGCTCCGCCCCCACAGCGCAACCGAATCCTGGCTCACCCCAACGCAATGATTCGGCGCAAGAGGCCCAGCTCGCCGCGTATGCCGCCTTTGAACGCGCCGCCAACGACGATTTGGAACGCAGCGTGGGCACCGCGATCGAACGCACGCTGGAGCAGGCGCTGCCTGCAGCGGGAAGCGCGGATGGTACAGCTCTAAAGGGGCGAATGACCGCCGCAATTCGCCACGACATCGAGAAAGCTCTCCAAGGCGATCGCCAACTCGGCGAACAAGTCGCGCAGATCCTGTCGGGGAAACGCCTCGACAGCGAAACGCGCGCCCAAGTGGTGCGCCTCATCGCCGAACGCGCCCAGCAACTTGTTCCCGGCGCCACAAAGCGCGCGCTCAGCGACTGGACGCAAACGACTCTTGCCGCGCACCGCAGCAAGAGCGCGCACACCGAAACACCATCGTCGAGAAGGGAAGTGGCACCTTCGGCGCCGCTTCCCCGTGCGTCGCACGAGCACGCCGCGCCACGCAACGCTGCCGCGCACTCGCCGCGACCCGACGGCAGAGATTCTGCCAAAGGCCGCGTCGACTATCGCAAGCTGAGCGACGAGCAAATCCTGGAATTGTGAGAACAGAAATTCGTTTTAGTGTAGCGGGCCGAGCAAAACGAGAAGCATCGCGATAAATGCCAGCGTGATCAGCATCATCGAGAGAATGCCGCCAATTCCGTAAAGATACGGCGTCGCCGATTTCGACCGGCGAAGCATCATGAAGCGGCCCGAACAAAACCGCAGCGAATACATGCCGAGGCCGGCCACAAGTAAAAACAGAATGACGTCCTGTACTTTCAGCATGCGGCTCGCCCCAAGTCAGCTCCCTTGAACCCAGTTAATCGGAGCACATGCTCATCGGCAAGCAAGAGTCCCTGAAGCCGGGCCAACCAGTACACACCATCGATTTTCGGCGCCTTCTCAAGAGACGCCTGCGCGATTCCGAAGTTGCGCACGTTGTTTGCACCGTGCCGGTAGGGGCGCAGCATGCTGCGCCCCTACAAGCAAGATTTCATGACTCAGCGATTTTCGGAAACGCAGCAATTCTAAGGAGAACAACAGATGCCAGCACAAGCAAACGCGAACGTTGTCGCGTTGCAGCTCGAGAAGGTGCGCGACAAAGTGCCCCTGCTCTACGAACGCGACGACATTTTACTCACCATGATCCAGCAGCGCGGCGACGTGGAGAAAGTTTCCAGCCGCAACATGCGCCTGCCGTTGCAGGTGAATCCCGGCGGCAAAGCCGGCTCGTACAACGCCGACGGCGGCGACCTGGGCCGCGGCTCCGGCACCGCTTACGACGTCGCGCAAGTCTCGCCCATTTTCTTCCGCTTCGCGATTGAAATCACGAAGCTGGTGGAATACGCCACCACCGGCCGCGAACGCGCCATCGAAAACGCCACCAAGCGCGAAGTCGCCAACGGCATGAAACAGTTCCGCGCCTTCCTCGACAAGCTCATGCAGACCGCCGGCAACGGCGTCCTCGGCACCATCAACTCCATCGCCAGCACCACGTTCACCATGGCCGTGCCCAGCGGCGCGGCCCTCGTCTATCCCGGCCAAACCATCCAGATTTACGACACCACGCTGACCACCAACCGCAACGTCGCGGCCAGCGTCACCACCACCGTTCTGAGCGCCGATCCCATCAACACGCAGACGATCACCGTGGACAACGTGCCCGCCGGCACCGTCGCCACCGACGTCATCGTGCACGACGGCCTCACCGGCGCGCAGCCCGTCTCTCTCTTCGGCATCAAATATCATCAGAACAACGCGACCACCGGCACCTGGCTCAACCTCAATCGCGCCACGTACCCAGTGCAACTGCAAACGCCGCGCGTCAACGCCGGCAACGCCGCGCTCACTCCCTCCAACGTCCGCCTGGCCATCAACAAGGTCCGCAAGTCCCTGGGCATCAACCACATCTCCAAGCTGATTGCCTACATGGCGGTTGAGCAGGAACACGCCTGGGAAAATCTCGGAATCACCGTCAGCCAAATCATCAAGGAAGGCGGCGAGAGCAGCGGTAACGATCTTGATCTGCTCTTCAGCGGCCGCAAAACGATGAGCGGCATCCCCATCAAGTCCAGCGTGAACGCCGACCAGACGCGTGTCGATTTTCTCGACCTCGCCCACTGGGGCCGCGCCGTGCTCAAAGACATCGACTTCTACGAAGTCAATGGCAACACGGTGTTCCCGATTTACGGCGCCAGCGGCGGCATCGCAGCCAGCTACATCTTCTACTTCGACACCGCGTTTCAAGTGTGGGATGACTCGCCGCGTACCGGCGCGTTCATCGACACGCTTGCGCGGCCCAGCGGCTATTAAACAGCGGCTCAATTGTGCTTGTAGGGGCGCAGCATGCTGCGCCCCTACGACTAAGCACCTCGACATCGGCATTTCTTTTTCTTGGTTTCATTGACCTCTGCATGACTCCGAAATGCGTAGAGCTCTCCTCGCCGCCTCGGCCCTCTTGTTTTCCGGGGCCATTGCCGCGCGAGAGAAGGCCGATCCACTCGTCTTCGTTTTTGTTCGCGTGGACCGCGTAAAAGACCTCGCCGTCCTCCGCCCCATGATCGCCCCGGACATCGGCGTGCAACTCGACTCCGGCCCGAGAAACCTCGAGCAGGGAAGGGTGCTGAACTGTGCCTCCTTCGTGCGGGAGCACGGCGCCATTGTCGATGGTCAACTCGCCCAGGTCACCGATTTATTGCTGGATTGTGGCGATCAGAAATTCGTAGTGAAAACTTTGGACTTCTCGCCCAAACGCAAATGATCCGTGTCATCCGTGAAACGCATGTCACGCCCGAAAACGTGGCGCAGCGTCTGGCACGCGCCGGCGGCGTCAACCGTTTCGGCGAACCAAATTACCGTGCTGTGTGGGGATGGAACCGCCTCGCCTGGATTGGTGGGAAATTCGAGGAGCACGATCCCGCAACAGGCTCGCTGCTTCGCGAAGTCGTCGAGCTGCGCCAGGAACCGAAATATCCCGCGGTCAATCGCTGGCACATCGAGCGCTGGGTACCGCCGGAAGTCTACGGCTCGCCTCGCGCGTGGTACGCGCAAACCATCGAACGCGAAAACGGCGTGAGCATTCCCGCGCTCGGGCCATATCCATCGCGCGGCGAATACGAACACTGCTTCACGCTCGAAGGACCAAGCGGCGAATTCGTGCAGCTTACGCCAATGATCGCCGAGCACATCGCACGCGCCATCGAGTTCTCGCGACACGCCCCGCGCACTAAGAAGCGAACCTCAATCGACGACCGCGAGCGCCGCACGGACCGCGCCTACGATGCCTGGGCCTACGACAAACTCGACGACGCCGTCCCCGCCTTCCACAAGCAGCCGTTCGTCACGGTTGGATGACGCTGTTCAGGCCTCCGGCAGTACATCGACGATGTTCGCTGAGTCTAACTGCGACAAGGACTTCTCTTCCTCAGAGCCTCTTGCTTTGATGACCTGGGATCCCCACGCAACGGAAACATGCGGTATCCGAGTGCCATCTTTGAGAACCAATGTAACTAGCGTTGCGCCGTAACTAGATTCGCCAAAAGTGGCAACCTTGTCCGCCAAGTTTTCGGGCAGACGGAATTTGACACCGTAATTGTTCACGAGCCACCTTCATGCAGACTGTGAGTACTTCTCATGAATATCATGCGGCTTGAGATTTGGCTAAGGGGCTTGATGGCCGCTGCCATCAGCGGCGGCGCCGGCGGAGTGCTCACCGGTTTCGCGGCCGTGGGCATCGATCCGCAGCATTTCAATTTGCAGACGGGAATGGGCGCGACGTTACGCATCGCAGCCGCAGCCGCCTTGATCAACGCCGTCATCGGCGTCGCCGCGTACCTGCAGAAATCGCCGCTGCCCAGCGATTGAGCTTCGCGGAGAGCCGGAAAAACAAGTAGGGGCAGCCGGAACGGCTGCCCCTACCAAAAGTTAACGCGTACTGGACGCGCCTCACAAGCGAACTCAGAGTAAATCAGGCGGGCCGTTCTGTCAAGTTCAGCGCGCGAAAGCGGGACGGAGAATGTGGGACTCGAACCCAACGGGCTGTTTCCAACCTTCGCGCTTGTGAGGCACGTCCAGTACCCCCACTGGTAGCATTCTCCGAAAACGTGCCCACGCGTCGTGAGTTATACTAATGCGATAGATTGCTGTCAAGGTATATAAGGGAAATTTCATGCCAGTCGTAGGATCAAGCGCGTACAACTCGGCGGGACAAATTACATCGCTGGTGCGCTCGCTGTTGAATGACGCACAAGGCAACCTGTTCACGGACACGGTGCTGCTGCCGTACGCCAATTCCGCGTACCGCAAACTCCAGCGCGCTCTCGGCAACGCTGGCGGAGGCGGATTCATCCAGGACGACGTGCTGCTCGTCGTAACCGCCGTGACGCAAACTGACACGTCGCTGCAAGTCTCCATCACCGACGCCACCGCTCCACCGAATCAGCTACCCACCGATCTCCTCGTCCCGATAAAAATCTGGGAGCGTCCCAACGGCTCGACCGACGATTTTCTTGAGATGGTGGACCTCACGCAGCACGGCGGCCTGCCTTCTCGCGTGCAGGACGTCACTCTCAGCGTCTGGGAGTGGCGCGCCGACGGCATCTACTTCCTCGGCGCCACCCAAGACACACAGATCCGCCTGCGTTACGCCAAAGCGTATCCCGACTTCACGGATTCCACGTCTCCGGTGCTGATCCGCAACGCGCAGGAAGCGATCGCCTACGCCACCGCCGCGCTCGCCGGTTGGGCACGCGGCAGTCCGCTCGCCGAAAAATGGGACGAAGCCGCCGCCGACGCCATCGAGGATCTCGTCAGCGCCGCCGTCCGCCGCGAACAACAATCCGCCCGCCGCCGCCGCCCGTTTTCCGCCCGCAGCGGCTACACACCGTTCTAAACGATTTTGTAGAGCCGGGCTTCAGCCCGGCATCTTCGATTTCTGTTGCAGCCCTCAACCACGCGGCTTTACGCCACGTTTCGGTTTCGCGCTAGTTTTCGGCATTCCATCATGTGCCGCCCTGAAGGGCGGCGCTACAACTTCTCGAGGACACCATGAGCATTGCAATCACGCTTCTGCCCAGCAACGAAGACGGTTCCGGCAGCAACCTGTTCTACGCCATCGGGACGCTCACGTTTTCCGGCAACTATCCGACCGGCGGCGACACCATGGACTTCACCACCGTCGCCGACAAGCTTCCCAGCACGCAAATCATCCAGGTTTTCGCCGACAGCCAGAACGGCAACGGCGGCTACTATGTCCCGGTGCAGGGAAGTGCGCTGAACAACTGGAAGCTCAAAGCCTTCACCGGCGGCGGCACAGAGCTCAGCGCCGGCGCCTATCCCGGCAGCGTCACCAGCGACATCGTCCAAATCACCATCACCGCCCGCAAGCTGCTTTAAGTTTTCCCTACATGCTCGGCGGAGCTAGCGTACCGCGTAGATATTTCCACGGTAGAACATCTTTTTGGGGTCCGGGCGGCCGCTGCCGCCAATACTTCCATCTTTTCTTAGGTATTGATGAACAATCGCAACTTGGCGGCCTTGGGAGTCCAAGTATGCTACGATTTGACTAAGCGTACCGGGAGGTTCGCCGGAACGCTTCCGCGGAGGCGCTTCGGAATACAGCTTTTCGAGGAGTCGCCCTTCTTTGGCGAGCTCCCAGTAGCCGCTCTCGTTGAAGAGTTCTCTCAACGTCTCCGCCGACACATTGATTCGACGTGGATTGGCCATGAATCAGACAACCGTCCTCGAACTCCGAAACCAGCTATCGCGATATCTAAACAGTATAACTACGCTTGACGACTTTAGGGACTGGTTCGACGATGAGACTTGGGGAATTGCTGCTGAATCGGACTCGCCCGCCCGGCAAATCGCTGGCGAAATCGAACTAAGAATCGCCGAATTCACCAACGGACATCTCAGCGAAAGCGAGCTTCGAGCGCTACTTCAGCCTTTGCTAGACCGCGAACAAGTCGCCGACCCAGCAAACCACTCTGGAACTCGCCGGTAATCTGGGAAGATCAGTCACGGCGTAGCGTCGCCTTACCGCTGAAATTCTCTCGAATAAGCTGTCGTAAGGACTCAATGTCCTGCTTCGTGGCAAAGCAGCGTTTGGGAATGTACGTTCCCCCAGCTTTGCCTTGCGCAAAAACAAAAACTCTCGGGGTCTCGAACACTCGGGAGAATAGCGTCCACTTGCATTCGCTCTTCGCTATCGCGCTCTCAAACTGGATAGCATCCGCGCGAAACGTGACCCGTCGAGGAATTGCAGCCGTAGGCGTCCCGTTAAAAATGGCCCGCATACGAAGGAACGGGAAGAGTAAGAGTCCAAAGAGTAAAAATAAAAATAGCAGCACCACAATGGCGAAAATCGATGTTCCACCGTCGAAGGATCTGAGCGTGTCGGCGGAACGAGTGCAAACGTCGTAGAAGATATAGCAGAACAGAGCGGCGATCACCCAACGAGCCAGGTTTTCTCTGTCCCATCGAAAAGGTGAGTAGATATCCGCAGGTTTCAAAGTGAATTCGACAGTCAGTTCGCGGCTGTCATTCATCTTTACACCTTCTTTCATAACCATTTTAGCATGGCGATGCTTGCGCCTTCGCGCAGCGAAAAGGGATTTGTGATGATACGATCAAGAATCGCGATGGGATTTCTCTGGGCATTGCTGGCGCTTGCGCTCCACGTCCTTCCCGGAGCGGTCAAGCCAGCGCACGCACAAGGCACGCGCAAGGACGACATTGTCTTCAACTCGCGCGGCATCCCGCTGGCGGGAGCCACCGTGCGCGTCTGCGCCATGCCTGCTTCCGGCCAGCCTTGCACTCCGCTTGCGCTGATCTACTCCGACGCCGCCCTGACGCAAGCCCTCGCCAATCCCACAACCACCGACGGCCTCGGCAACTATTTTTTCTACGCGGCCCCAGGCAAATACGAAATTGAAATTTCCGGCCCGAGCATCACCACCAAGCAACTCCCCAACATCGTCCTGCCTAACGATCCGTCTTCGCCTACCTTCAGCGGCGCCGTCAGCGCCTTCTCTCTCAGCCTCGGCGGCAACCTCACCGTATCTGGCAACACCACTGTCGTGGGCTCGCTCGCCAGCGGCACTCTGAACCTGAGCAATCAGAGCACGCCTCCAGGCGCGGCCGGTGCCGGCACCGTCAACCTCTACACCAAATCCTCCGACATGCGCCTCTACTACAAAGACCAGACCGGCACGGAGATCGGCCCCCTCGGCCCCGGCAACGGCGCGCAAACAAACGTCTCCAATACCTTCACCGCTACGCAAAACATCGACGCCGATTTTCGTACCAAAGGTCCCAATCCGTGGTTTGACGTTACGCGCTACGGCGGTTACGAATATACCGGCACGGCGCAGACGACCACCGGCACGATGTCCTCGAGCAGCACTTCGCTGACGCTCGGATCCGCCATCGATTTTGCCAATGGCCAGGGAATCCTCATTCTTGGAGCCGGCCCCGCGACTTCACTCGCTTCGCCCTCCGGCTTGACGGTTTCTCAGCAAAACGTCGCAGGCTCGACCTCTTACACCTACTGCGTCGTTGCCGAAGATTACGCCAATGGCCGCACGGCGTGTTCCGCCGCGGCCACAACCTCCACAGGAGCGGCGAATCTCGGCCCATTTACGACAGCCACCATTTCTTCTTGCACGCGAACTTCAGGCGTCGTGACTTGCACTACCACAGCCGCGCACAATCTCTCCCCCAACTCCTTTATCGAACTTTCCGGTACTGGCAGCGGAAGTTACAACGGGACCGCCACTCTCAGTACGGCAAGCGGCTCGACTTTCACCTACAACCAGCTGGGGCTTCCGAATGACTCGACGGGAATTTCAGCGGGAACCGTTAAGGCTCTGGCCATCAACGTTGTTCAGTGGACCGAAGTCGATTACACGGTAATGCGCAGCTACATCTATCGCTGCACCACGACCTGCTCCCTGCCGGGGAACGCCGCGAATTTCGCACTGGTGGGCGTGACGCAAGGGATGGATGGCGGCTTCCTCGATTATGGCTACACTCTGACTCCCTCACAGATCGGAAATGGGGACGTGGCGGCGACCGCACCCACCTCACCCAGCAAGCAATGGCTTTCGACGACTATCTCCAGCGGCGGCGGTACGACATCGGTCACACTCGCGAACGCTTCCACGAGCGCGGTCTCTGGAGTGGCCGTGCTGCACGACAATGTGCCGATCATCACCGCGGTTTGCTCCGCGATGGCTTCAACCGTGACGGGGGGCGGAATAATCTACATTCCCAATGGCAACGGTGCCGGCGCACCTATCTTTCCCATCAACTCGACACTCAACTTGAACACGGCCTGCCCTGGCCTTGGGCAACTCGAGATCGATGTAGCCGCAACGATTGGCGCCAACGGCTCCGTCATTCCACGCGGCAACTTCAAGCTCAAGGGTCTCACCAGCTTTGGGCATGCTACGAATTTCTATGGCATGCAGCCAACCACCGGTTGGGGCGGCAATGCCTACCCGTTCATCTATGCACTGCCGGGCACCTCCTCCAATTGGAGCATGGAGAATTTCATTCTCCAAGCTTTCCGGCCGTATCAAGCGTGCATCGTGCAGGACCAGGACGGCGGGGGAAACAACGTCACCTCGATCCAATACCACAACGTCCACACCAACGCGAACAACTCCCCTTCCTACATTCTTGGCGGCGGTTTCGGATTCTTTTGGGAGTATGGCGGTTGGAGCACGGCCGGTACGGCGAGCTTTGCAACGGAACCTGCGGTGCTGGCCAAGGCCAACTACGGCTTGGGACGGCCATTCAATAGCCAACTCCCCGGCATTTTCAGCACCTTGCACACGTACATGTTTGGCGGGATGCTTTGGGACGCTGCCGGACAGGTTCCTCTAACGAGTGTGGGCCTTAGCGCGAATTTCACCGACTTGCTGGCCGAATCTTCCTACGGCCCCCTGATTCGATTCCGGGTGGGAAGCAATCCATTTGGAGGCAATCTTAACGCTCTCTCCTATTCCGATTTCCTTGGCGGTTCCGCGACACCATTAATCGACGCCGTGAACGCCTCGGTTGTAGGCCTTAATCTGAATCAGCCCGGCTGTGGCTCCGGGTACCAGCCTATGTTTCAGGCGCAAAACAACTCAAGCTTCTACCAGAATGTCACCATTGAAACCGCTGAGGGAGGGGGGTGCGGCATCGTTGGATTGCCCAACTACATTCTCAATGGAAGCCAGTTTGTAAACACACCCGCTCTAGCGAGCGGAGCCAACGGACAATTCGCCGTTCAGATGACGGTCCCGGCGGCCCCGGTCTCCGCCGTGGTAGGCAGCGGTGGGTTGGTACCGGTTGGGGTGCACACCTACACCCTGGCCGCCATCGATGCCAACGGCAATCTTTCAACGGTGGGCAACTCCATCAGCGCGACCACGACTACCGGGAATCAGACAGTCACCATCACGCCGCCGCCCCTTCCGAGCGGTGCTGTCGCCTTCGCTGTTTACCGCGACGGAACATTTGACGCCAATGCTGGCGGCAACTGCGCCAACTTTTACTCCATTCTGGGGCAGGGGACTTTCGTCGACACTTTTGGGAGTGCCTGCGGTCAGAGCTCTCCGGGCGTGAACCTGGCAGTTTCCTCTAGTCTCGGTTCTACAGGGCTGACTACTTTTCAGCTTAAGCTTGCGAATATTTTCTCGGATACGATTCTCCCCGCTCCGTTTACGGCGAACCGCACGCAAACTTTCCCGGACGTGACCGGTATCGTGCCGGTGTCCAGCTACGTAAACAGCGCTTACGACAACGCCACGCGCGCGAACGGTGCGATCGGCTCCAATTGGACCGTCTCGCAGAGCGGCCTCAATATCGCCTCGAACCAGATCCAAGGCACCTCCACGGGATACAACTCCGCATTCTGGGCGGCCAACGCTTTCTCCACTTCGCAATTCGCGCAAGCCACCATCACTGCGCTCAATGGAACCACGGACTTTCCCGCTGTCAGCGTGTTGGCGAGCGGAACCGGGAGCAACTCGACCTACTACGCCTGCCTGGAAAACTCCACCAACATCTATATCCAGCGCGTCGTGAACGCTGTGTCCGGGAACCTCACCAGCACCGCTTCTACAGGTGCAGTAGGAGATCTTCTGCGCCTGGAAGTGGCCCCGGGCGGTGTGCTCACTTGCTATAAAAACGGTGCGGTAGCGCTGACCTTCACCGACACGACCATCACTTCCGGCTCGCCGGGACTTGTGATTTCCGGCAACGTGGCCACCTTGAAGAATTGGTCCGGGGGCAACTTGCATCCCCTCGGGCATCTCGACGCCGAGCAGGATTGGACCAAGACGCAGCACTTCACGCAAGGCGTGGCCTTTGGCACAGAATCGTTCACGGCCAGCCCACGCGGCGAGCAAAACGTCTTCTTGCCTGGCGCGCTGACTTCGACCTGGACGGGCTCGACCTGGACGCTCGACAAACCCGTCACCGTCACTCGCGTGCAGGTCCAAGCCAAGACCGCTCCCGCAGGTTGCAGCACAAATGCCGTGATCCGGCTTACGGACGGCACGAGTCCGGTCAACCTCACCATCTCCGCCGCTGGCAACGATTCTGGCCCGATCACTCAGAATTACGCCTCCGCGGCTTCGCTGACCATCAGCGTGCAAACCGCTGCCGCCGGCTGCACCACCAGCCCGGCGGACGCAAACGTCGCTGTTCAATACCGCATGCAATAGGGTAGAAACACCGGACGATTTGTTAGAATCCCTCTCCTGGTTTCAAGACGAACCGGGAGGGGAGGGACCGTGGCTGGTCCGACGAAGACTTTTCAAACTGCGAGAATTGCCTTCTGGGCAGCCATGCTTTGTTCCTGGCTGGTTCAAGCGCTGGCTGCGCGTCATACCCTGGATGCCGATGGCGTTTCGTACTTGAATATTGCGAATGCGGGTCTCCAGGGGAACTGGCATGCGTTCGTGAACGGCTACTGGAGCCCTGGATATCCCTTTCTCCTGACCGCATGGTTCAAGTTGCTGCGGCCAAGTCCGTTCTACGAACCGCTCGCCGTGCGCATGTTGGCGGTCGTCATGCTGGTCGTTGCGCTTCTCAGTTTTGAGTACTTCTTGAAAACGTTTCTCGAATTCCGGCGGAAAGATTTAGGCGGTCGCGAAGAGGAGAGATCGGAACTGCTTTCCGACGGGACCATTCGGGTAGCTTGCTATGTTCTTTTCTTCTGGATCACCACTTTCTGGACGACCGCTCGACTGGACCAGCCGGACATCTTGGTTTTCATCGTCTATCTTCTGGCCTCCGCGCTCGGCATGCGCATCGTACTCGCGCCTAGCGCATGGTCTCTGTATGCGCTCTTTGGTGCGGTCCTCGGTTTAGCTTACTTGGTGAAGGCGGTCATGTTTCCGATGGCCTTCGTGTTCTTCGTGGCTCTTTTGTGTCACAAGGAAGCCCGGCGGGCATTTTGGAAAATGGCTCTCGGATTTGCGGTTTTTATCTTGGTTGCGCTCCCGTTCGTTTCTGCTCTCTCCCGGGCCAAAGGGCGCTTGACCTATGGTGATTCCGGCGCGGTGAATTATCTGCAAATGATTGGCACGGAAAATGACAGGATGCCGTGGTACGGCCACGCGACGGGAATGCCGCCAGCCGTTCCGCCGCTGCTGGCCGCGCCGCACATCGATGCCTACATTCCTTACTTGAACTTGGGAACCTATCCACCCTGGGCCGATCCGTCCTATGGATTCAGAGGAGCTTCCCATCATTTTTACCTGGCCCAGCAGTTGAACCGCATCCATGTGGACCTGCGCGTTTATTTTGAATTGTTTGCGGTTCGTCTTGGCGCCGCGGTTTGCGCGGTTCTGATTCTGTTTTTTTGTTCGGGCAATATCGCCCGTGTGGCAACGCGTTTCTTCCGGCAACCCATGCTCTGGGTTCCGGCGGTCGCTGGGCTGGGACTCTATGCCCTGGTTCGCGTGGACGGAAGATTTCTTGCCGGTTTTACCAGCGCACTCTTTGCCGCTTGCCTGGGAGCTGTTCGTCTTCCTGCAGCGGAATTCCGTGGAAATTTGGAACGAGGTGTCGTATTGGCCTTCGCCCTGTTGCTCTTGGCGCAAGTCCTGGTGGAAGTCGGTCACGATGGAGTGAAACTTCTCCACTGCGATCCCTATCCGGACTGGCAAGTTGTCAACACACTTCGCACTATGGGCGTTCAGCCTGGCGACCGCGTCAGTTACATGGGAGACACGCTCTCCGACCACGTGTGGGCCTACCTGGCTCGCGTTTCCCTCGCTTCCGAGATCCCTTTTGAAGATGTAAACACGTTCTGGGCTGCCAGCCCCGAAGAAAAACAAAGGGCTGTCCGTTGGTTGGCCGCGAGTGGATCGAAAATCCTCGTGACTCGCAACGTCCCGGATTCTGCGCTGTCTTTTGGGTGGAAGAACGTCGCCGGAACCGACTATTTCGTTCTCCCGTTGTCCGGCGAAGTGAAGCACAGCGCCGCCAACTCGAATCAAAACTGAGCTCCTGGGCGCTGTTGTTGTCCTGGCTCATCCCGCGAGATCCGCATTCCGCAAATCCGGGGCAGGCTTTCCTTTTTTTTACATTACTTATCGAGAGGTGTTATGTGAGTACGCAAGCACAGACGGATTTCGCCGTACTGGTGAATATTTCGGCGGAGGTGTGGCCCCCGCGCCATCGCACCTACTTCGGCTCGCTGCAAATCGTCTCGCCGCAAGCTGGCGAACCGTTCGCCATTACGCCGGTCCGAGGCTGTATGGGCAAAATGGATCTTGGTGACAAGCACCTCATGGAGTTCCGCATCACCGCGCGCGAAGTGGCCGAAGATATCGCGCGCGAGATCAACGACGACTCAGGGGAGGGAAGTTTCCACGGCGTCTTTGTAGCCGCCGGCGAAACGCCCACCGAAGGCGAACTCGCCGACGCGCGCCGTCGCCTCGAAGAGTTTCAGCGCCGCCTCGTGGCTTCCGCCGACCTTGAGTGGGAGCGTACGCGCAATCCCATGTTCATCACTGATCTGGAGCGCCGCGCAGCGCGGCAGCTCAGCTTGGAAAAGCCCTGGCTTTACGATTCCAAGCCGCTCGCCGAATGTCCTGTCTGCGCCGAAAAAATCAAGCACGGGGTGGCCGTCTGCCGCTCCTGCGGCGCCATCCTCGACCGCGAAAAAGCCGCGCAGTACGGGCTCGTCCCCGCCGCCCCCGCGCCAGAAAAGCCTCGTCGCGACGGCTCAGCAACCCCAAACAGGGCAGGCAATCAACCACACGACGCGAAGCAGTAGCACAGGCACTCCTGCCTGTGCGGTTTTGTGCTAACGATTTCCAATTCGTCCCAAAAAAGAAAAAGGGCAGCGATTTCTCGTCGCCCCAATAATCAACGCGTACCGGACGCGCCCGCGAAGCATACGCAGTATATCGCAATCATTGCCGCACAATAAGAAGGGCGGTTCCGAAGAACCGCCCCAATTTGCTGAACACGCCTGAGCAGCAACCACAGTCTAGCACGGGCTAAAAGCGCAGAACCTTTAAAAGAAGAACGAAAAAAACAAAAGGCGGCGATTTCTCGCCGCCTCGAAAGTCAGTGGGCACTGGGCCCGCTTGCCAAGCAACCACACTATAGCACGATTTGCGATCTTGCCATAGTCGCGTTGAGAGCTAGAGCGGAGAGTGGGAGACTCGAACTCCCGGGGCTGCAGAGCAACCCTCAACGCTTGGCAAGCGAGCCCAGTACCCCCACTGGGAGCACTCTCCGAAGCACGCTTGCTTCGGCGTGTATATCATAGAAATAGCTAACACTACAAGAAATGTCTACCATCGGATCACTCGACGCACCCATCGAAATCTTTGGCGGCCTGGTGACAGATATGTCTCCCGCCGATCTCCCCCACGGCGTCTCCCCCGATTGCCAGGACGTTGTCTTCGGCAACGGCGGCGTCCTCACGCGCCCCGGCCTTCAGGCCCTCTTCGGCCCGCTCGCCGGCAATCCCACCATCAACTACATCAAGACCTACGAAACGCTGAACGCCACGCTCCGCACTATGGTCCTCGACTCCAACGGCGTCCTCTACAAAGAAACTACGCCCGGCACGCTCACCAGCATCGCCACTGGCCTCGCCGCCAGCTCCTTCGGAAACTCCACAACGATTTTCGGCCGCGAATATCTCGCGATCAGCGACGGCAAAACCGGCAACGACCTCCCGCGCCAGTATGACGACACCAATTTCGATCGCGTCAGCCAAAGCGGCCCCGGCGCCGGTCCCTCCGTCATCGACGAGAATGTCCAGCTAACTATCTCCGCCAGCCCCACTGGCGCAACGCAACCGTCCGCCGTTACGATTGTCGCCAGCCCAACGGGCGCCGCCGAAAACGGTTTTCTTGTCACCATCACCACCACTTCGCCGCACGGCCTCTCCGCCGGACAATCCGCCACCATCTCCGGCGTCGCCGTCGCCGGATACAATGGCACATTCCCGGTCGTCTCCGTTCCAAGCACCACGCAATTCACGTACATCGCCGGCGCCAGTGGTCTTGCTGCATCCGGCGGCGGCACGTCCGCTTCCGCCACCGCCACGATCCAGACCACATCCGCGCACGGCCTCGTTGTCGGACAACTCGTCACCACTTCTGGGATCGGCGTCGCTGGTTACAACGGCACATTCCCCATCACCGCCGTCCCGGACACAACGCACTTCTCGTTTACCGCACCCACCGGTGGCCTCTCCGCATCCGGCGGCGGCACAGCCGCAGCCGCAGGAAGCGTCGACGCAGGCGCGCATCAAGTCTGCGTCATTTTCAAAACGCGCCAGGGCTACCTCACCAAACCCGGCCCCGCCACCACCTGGACCGCCAGCGGCGGCAAACGCGCGGTGGTCGCCAACATTCCCACTGGCCCATCCAATGTCGTCGGCCGCATCCTGTGCTTCACGGGTGCAGGCGGCGCCAGCTTTTTCTACACCGGCAACGGCACCACGCTCTTCAGCGGCAACATGGTCATCGCCGATAACACCACCACGTCCCTCGCCGTCGATTTCTCCGACGCCATTCTTCTCGCCGGTACCAACGTCGACGATCTCTTTCGACTCGTCGAGCTCGGCGATTGCGCCGGCGTCACCGAATACTCCGAGCGCCTCTTCTGGTGGGGCGAACGCAACAAAATGAACAATTGGGTGAACCTCGGCTTCGATGGCGGCTTCACCGGCCCGAGCCTTCCACACTATCCGCTCGGCTGGACACCTGACCCCGTCTTTGCTCCCGGCGGCACGGACGAAGAAAATTTCGTCGTGTGGGGTGCGGCCTATTCCATCGTCGGCAATGGCTCAACGCCCACGCGCGGCCTCATGACGCAAACCGCCGTGCAGGACTCGCTCGGCGCTCCGCTCATCCAGGCCAACACCGATTACACCATCCGCGCCCACTGCGCCCGCAACGCCACGCTTTCGCAGGGCACGCTGCACGTCCATCTCTTCAGCCAGAGCGCCAGCATCAACACCGTCGGTCTGCAACTCACCCCGACGCAACTAACCACCAGCTACGCCGAATACTCCGCCGAGCTCACCGCGCCGCTCACCACCATTCCCAGCGATCTCGTCCTCCGCGTCTACGCCGACGGCACGCCCAACGTCAGCGGCCAGTTCTACGTTGACAGCATCGAAATTTTTCCCACCTCGACTCCCGTCAACGCTTCCATCGTCCGCGCCAGCCGCGTCGAGGATCCCGAGAGCTACGACGGCATCAACGGCTTTATGAGCGTCGCCGAAAACAACGGCCAGGCCATCCGTGCCGCCTTCAAACTCCGCGAGCGCCTCTATTTTGTGAAAGAACATTCGCTCCACGTCACGCAAGACGACGGCACCAACGAGCCATCGCTCTGGTCCATCGCGGAAGTTTCGCGCCGCCTCGGCACGCCTTCCGTCCGCGGCGTCGGCATCGGCGAAGACTGGGTCGTCATCGCCCACCGCACTGGCCTTTATCTCTTCAGCGGCGGCGAACCCGTCAAAATTTCGCAGGAAATTCAGCCCACGTGGAATCAGATTAACTGGCAATACGCGCACACGCTCTGGGTCACCGTCGACACCAAAGAGCGCCGCATCATGATCGGTGCGCCGTTAGGCAGCGCCACCACGCCCAACACCATCCTCATGCTCGACTATCACGACCTCGACGATGCCAGCGACATCGCCACGCGCCCGCCCGTCAACGTCACCTACACCGGCCGCAAAGCCGCCACCGACATGGCCCGCAAATGGTCCCCGTGGAGCATCGCCGCCAACTCTTGCGCGTTGATCGAGCGCACCAATGGCACAGCCATCGTCGCCATCGGCGGAGGGCTGCCTGGCGTAGGCGGAGGCGGCGCCACCGGCAAAGTCTATCAACTCAGCGACACGCAACTCTCCGACGACGGCAGCGCCATCCCCAGCTACTACACGACGCACTTTTTCCCCGAGCGCGCCGTCGAGCAATCGCTCAACCTCGGCGCGCACCGCAAGCTTTTCAGCTACCTAACGATGTTCGTGGAAGGAGCAGGGAACTTGTCGCTCACCAGCTTCATCGATTCGTCCACCGCCCCGCAATCGCAACAACCGCTGCCGCTAAGTTCGCCATCCCTAAAGGATCTCGAGCTACCCATAAATGTTTTGGGCGAACGCGTAGCCTTCAAAGTCAGCACCAACCAACCCGGCGCGTGGTTCAAGATCCAAAAATTCACGCCATCGCTCCGGATCGACCCCTGGTCCCCCGTCCGCGGCATGAACTAAAGTGTGAGATATATGTCTAGGTTATGTCGAGGCTTGATGAAGTAACGAAGCTGGTTCGTACCCGCCTGCTCGGTGAGTCCTTGCGGGAATGCGGTGCCTTCGTACTGATTTTCGCGCCGCTGGACATCCTGCTTGAGGCCAGAGGTACCATGGACTGGCATCAGCTTTGTCTGGGATCCTTTTGCTTGTCCTGGAGGCGTATTACTCTCGTTTTTTCGGGGCGATTGGAATCTTCTTGCTATACTTTGGCATTAGAATAGAAAGCGAAGCAGAATTAGTCTTGAAAGAGATTCAAGAGAGGGGAGGCCAAGATGCTATTTCCGATGCTTCTGTTTAGCGCGATATGCGTGGGATTGGTATTGGTTGGCCTTCATAACCTCCCGAAACGGCGCGTATCGGCCAACGGCAGCAAGCGCGCTGCCGCTTAAGAACGAAATCGGCAATCGAAACTCCTCCAGAGGTCCAACTTGAAGTTGGGCCTTTTTTGTTTTTCACCAGGAACCGAACGACTATGTTGACCGTCGCCCAACTCGCACCCATCAAAGACCGCGACCCGTACCTTTACGAGACGCTCACGAAAATTGTCGCGTCCGTGAACGCCACCAGCCAGGCCGCCGGCGTCGACCCCGCCACTCCCGCTCCCGCGCCAACGCCCGTCGCCTCCATCAACGTGCAAGCCTCCAACGGCTGGTTCGACATCTCCGTCACCGACCCATCCAACGCGCGCCCCGGCCTCTTCTATTTCGCCGAATCTGACACCACGCCCGCCTTCAACTCGCCGCGCGTCTATTTCATGGGCGCCTCGCGCAATTTGTATCTGCAGCTCGGCAATCAAACGCTCTACTGGCGCGCCTTTTCACAATACGTCGGCTCTCTCCCGTCCGCGCCCATCACGTTTGGCTCACCGCCAACAGCGGTAACAGGCGGCGGCTCAACCGGCCCCGCGCCGCTCCCATCCGCTGGCAGCGGCGTCCTCCCCAACGGCCAAGTTCGCGGCGGCAACGGTTTCGGCACCAACCCCGGCTCCCGCATCACCCGCCAAACCATTTTGTAGCCCAATCTCGATCGCGCCATTGTAGGGGCACGATTCATCGTGCCCACGGTTGAAGCAACGCTACCCAATTACACGTCATGCAAGTCCGCGAATATCAAGAATCCGATCTATCCGCGTTACGCGCGATTCACGCGGCCCAGGGTTTCGCCTATCCGCTACCCGATCTGCGCAACCCGCTCTTCGTAACAAAACTAATCCTCTCGGAGGACGCACAACCAATTTCACCCAATCCCAATGCTAGCGAAGGACCCTCAACGCAATCCGACCCAACACAACAAAAAATCCTCGGCGCCGCCTTCCTCCGCCTGACCGCCGAGGCCTACTTGCTCCTCGACCCGCGCGCCGGCACCCCGCGCCAACGCTGGAAATGGCTCCTGCAACTCCACGCCGCCACCGAACGCGACGCCTGGCAACGCGGCCTCGAAGACGTCCACGCCTGGCTGCCGCCGCCCATCGCGCAAAAGTTCGGCAAACGCATCACCCAACTCGGCTGGCGCCGCGACGACGCCTGGACGCCCTATTGCAAACGATTGGCCCGCCCATCGGGCCAGCCCAATCCGTAAGCCGGCAAGTTCGCGAATCTCAAGATCCGCACAGGAGAACCCATGCCCAGCACCACTAACTCCGCCTCCTAGGACTTCAATCCGCCGGTTCCACCCTAACCGTCACGCAGGCTGACCCTGCAACAATCACCGTCACCGTCACAATTTAAAGAAAAACTTTTACTTAGTAACAACGCAATAAACGAAGCAGAGGAAGTAAAGGAAGTAAAGGAAGTAAAGGAAGTAAAGGAAGTAAAGGACGAAGAGCCAGCAGGCTTTGCGATCCTCTCCCGGAAAGCGCGAAGCCGTGGAGTCCGCGCTGCGCGTGCCATCAGCCCTCCGAGTTGCGGGCCGCTTCATGATGCTTAAGTAAAACTTCAAATAAAACTGAAGTAAAAATTTAAGTTCAACTTTAGCCAGTGAACTCCGATCCTTTACCTCCTTAACCTCCTCTACTTCCTCAACTTCCCCAATTTCGGAGGTCTTATGAGCCGTGCCCAAACGCAAACGCTAAATCTCACCGATCAGCAGCTCGCCAACATCAACGCCCAGAACCAGCAATTCCTCAACCAGCAGCAGCAGACCGGCAATCTGATCAGCTCGCAATACCAAAGCATCCTCAACAATCCCGGCCTCAGCTCCGCCGACAAAGCCGCCGTCACCGGCCAATCCCAGGGCGCGATCGCCAGCGCTTTGGATTCGCTCCAGCAATCCGCCGCCAACCGCGTCGCCGCCACCAACAACTCCGCCGGCTTCAGCGAACTCACCGACGACCTCGCCCGCCAAAAAGCTGTCGCGGAAGGGAATCAGGCCCAGCAAAATCAACTGGCCTTCACCAACACCGCCTTTCAACGCCAAATGTCCGCCCTGCAAGGCCTTTCCGGCCTCTACGGCGTCGACTCCAACCTCCTCGGCCGCACCCTCGGCATCCCCTCGCAACTCCTCAACGTCCGCGCCAACGCAGGCCGCTCCGGTCAAGGCTTCTTCACCTCACTAGGCTCCGGCCTCGGCTCCACGCTAGGTGCCCTCCCCAGCGCCCTGTTCTGAGCCTGTAGGGGCGCAGCATGCTGCGCCCCGAACGCGCAGGAGTTTCCGCTTGATTGGTTGGTACGTAGCGCCGGGCTTTAGCCCGGCATCAGGTAGCACAGGCTTCAGCCTGTGCTAATTAGATCGCACTCTCTAGAACCGCCGAATCTGCACGCGGACCACCCGTACTCTGCCACAAGGAATTCCGATGCCCATCCACTGGTCCGCCGTCGTTGCCGCCCTCGTTCCCATGGGCGTACAGTTTGTTCTGTTCTTGCGCTGGCTGCATCGCCGCATGCGAAACGACGAAATCGTGCGCGCTTTCGTCCACGACATCGCCACCAACCATCTGCCGCATATCTATACCGCGTTGCACGCCATCGCACGCAAGCAGGGAATTGAGCCAAGCGAACCACCCTTGGTCCGCTTTGTCGACCTTCGCGGCCACGCCGGCCACCATCGCCGTTGAGATCAACACTTCGCAGTGCTAGTGCCCGAATTCGTCGGGCACAACAAGCCGAGGAGTGAGGCTGACGTTCGTTATGTTCGGGCCTGCCTCCCGGATGCGGATCGAAAGTGCGTACAGCTCCGAGCGTTTCAGTTTGATAAGGTTACAATTCCGGTGTGCAAGCGATGCCCCATAATCGCTGGCTGAGAGAATCCAATCTTCTCTACTTCTGGTAGGGCTGTCGTGAATCAGCCCCACCGCTTCGCAGACACGGCTTCCTGTGTGATCGCTTAGGGAGACCTCAATCGTGGTTTGGAGGTGAACTAGTGAGTCCTGATCTGATATTCCGTCCCAAGGGTGAATCGCAAAAAAGAACATCATGTTTTGCCCATGACGTAGCCGAAACTGAAATTGATAATCGGACGTTTTGTCGAGAGGTATGTTTGGCAGCGTAAGAATCTCATCGGCGGATGTTTGCGCAGCTCCGATTGTCAAAAGTACGACCGATGCGAAGCGTAGAAAGCAGACGCCCATAAAACCCTCGTAGTACGTAAGCACAAAGTTAGCACAAAACAACGCCAAAACAGCAAAGCAAGCGTCCAACACAATCCCTTCACGAAACATGCATGACGAACATGTCCGTCTCAACCCAACTCATTGCGCTCGCTCGCAAAGCCGCCGCCGCCCAATCGCTCGATCCGGCCCTCGTCTGCGCCGTCATCGAACAGGAATCCTCCTGGAACAATTGGGCCATGCGCTACGAACCCGCATTCTTCGCCAAATACGTCGCGCATCTTTTCACCAACAACAAAATCACCGCTTCCGAAGCCTACGCCCGCGGCTTCTCCTGGGGCCTCATGCAAGTCATGGGACAAGTCGCCCGCGAAATGGGCTTCGACGGCACATTCCTGAGCGCCCTCTGCGATCCCGAACAAGGCCTCGCCATCGGCTGCAAGCTCCTCCGCAAAAAACTCGACGCCATGGACGGCGACACCACCCGCGGCCTCCTCGCCTGGGATAGGAGTGGTAACGGAATGTATCCGGCGGCAGTTATTGAAAGGATGGCCAAGTACCGATGAGCATTCAACCGTACGAGTCATTAATCTGTCTTGCGCACAAACTTGCTGAGGCTGCTGGCTTGGAGCCGAGCATAGTATGTGCAATTATCGAGCAGGAATCGAGCTGGAACACGTGGGCAGTGCGCTTCGAGCCCGAGTTCGAGCGCCGTTACATCCATCCCTCTCTGCCGATGGCGCCAACCACAGAGGAATTGTGCTTGGCGGTCTCTTGGGGACTAATGCAAGTGATGGGAAAGACTGCGAGAGAGCACGGATTTACCGGCAAGTTTCTCAATGCACTCTGCGAACCGGAAATCGGGATCTCAATAGGGTGTGCTATCTTTGCGGAGAAGCTAGCTAAGACAAAGGGCGTTCCCGAAAGGGCTCTTCTGCTATGGAACGGCGGGGCCAACGTTGATTACCCCAAGGAGGTAATGGCAAGAATTCCTCATTATGCTTAGAAAAGCTCGGTAAACAGCTTCACATCTATTCATAAAAGTGGTATTCATGTCGCAACGCAAAGAGGGATAGCACTTGAGTCTTCTTGATTCTCTAATCAGGCTAATCGCGACCACTGTGTGGCCGCACGACTCGGCAGACCTGATCAAACGCCTAAATTTCGCGCATGCGGCTTATAGAAATCTTGGCAAATGTATCCTCCCGCAAACCCTAGTTTCAGCGCTAATTGTCGCAGAAGATCACCGATTCTATCTCCATCGTGGCCTCGACCTGCTAGCCATTCTCAGAGCAGTTTGGTACTGCTGTTACCGCCGACGCCTTGTAGGCGGCAGTACCCTCGAACAGCAGCTGATTCGGACACTGACGGGCAAAAAGGAACGTACTTTAAAAAGGAAACTGAAGGAGATGGTGCTAACTTCATGTGTTGGAGTTTGCATCCCAAAATCTGAAGTGCCCGGCGTATATCTCTCGGTCGCATATTTCGGCTGGAGAATGAACGGTGTTCACCAAGCCTGCGAGAGGCTGGGAATCGAAACGACATCGATGACTACGCGGCAAGCCGCAGAGGTCGTTGCCAGGCTCAAATATCCAGAACCGTGTGACCCTACTGTGTCTAGGGCAAACCAAATATTGCGACGTCGTAACTATATTGTGGAGAGGCTATATTCGCTCCCAGTGCCCCAGTCTATTAGGATCGCAGGACTATCCGAAGGTGAAACCGTTTTATTTAACTGACAGCGCAAAGAGGCTCACAGGAAGTTACCCGCCTCATGAAGCCGTGGCCGATGCTCTCAAGCTTCTCACTCGGCAGGAAAAGCTTGGCTTCATGCGTTTGTGGTTATCTGAAGGGATTCCGTTTGCATTCCGAGACGTGCCGTTAGTCTACGAGTCAATACGCGATCTTGTAGCAAGTCGACTTGATGTCCCCGCGTGGTCAGTCACGATTATCGGAAGTGGAAGAATTGGGTTTTCGATGTCGCCGGCACCGGCCTTCGGACGGCCATTTCGGGGCGATTCCGATCTCGACCTAAGCGTTGCTGAAGGCCAGCTATTTTCGAAGCTAGAGAAAGACTACGAATCTTGGAAAAGCGACGTTGGCGCAGGCAGGGTGACGCCGAAAACTGCAGCTGAAAAGCGTTTCTGGCCGGAGAATCTTCGTGTTCTTCCTTTAAATTTGGCGAGAGGGTTCATCGATCCATATAAAATACCGCCGTACTTCAAGTACGCGACCGCTCAGGCCGCCAACCAAACTCAATGGTTAATCCAGTCAAGACTGAAGGTCACTCCGGGAGCTCCACCTGTAAAGAACGTGTCGATACGAGTCTACAGGAACTGGAATGCGTTCATCGACCGCTTGGAGTTCAATCTATATCAGGCCCTCCGTTCATTTGTTAAGACGTAGTCCTTTCCAATAAGAGAGTGCATTTACACCATGCAACCGTCAATGTGGATTCGTGTCTCCGTAGTGCTCGTGGCCTTGGCATTATGCAGTGCCATCTTCATCTCCTGGCAAGCCGACCGCCGCGACCGCTCCCAACTCGCCGTTCAACTCGTCGCCGCCCAACAAATAATCGCCCAGGCCACCGCTGAACCAACATGACCGCGACTCCGCCCTAAGCCAAACCCTCGCCCAAATCGCCGCCCAAAAACAAGCCGCCGCTAACTCCCGCGCAACTCCTCGAGAGATATCCCCGCAGCCCTCTCGCTTCCGCAACCCCTCACGCAGCAACCCAGCAACCCTGCAAGTTTAGCGACGCGATTCATCGCGCCCCCGGCGACGCCACATCAACCAAGGCGCAACAAAACTCAAACACGCAACTCGCCGCCGCCCAATCCAATCTCCCCAACAATCCCACTCCCAAACCCGGTCCATCCGCCGATGCCATCCTACCCGCCGCCGACATCAAACCCCTCTACGACTTCGCCCTGGACTGCAAAGCCTGCCAAGCCAAACTAGCCGCCTCCCAAGCCGACCTAGTCGACGAAAAGACCAAAACCGCCGCCCTTACCAAGGAACGCGACACCGCCGTACGCGCCGCCAAAGGGGGAAGTGCCCTGCGCCGAATGGCCCGCGCCGCGAAGTGGTTCGCCCTGGGTGCCGCCGCAGGAGCTATCGCCGCCAAAGCCACGCGCTAGTCGCGTCCAGCAAGACTGGACCATTGCGAACCGAATTATCAAATTTGAGGATGCTCCATGAGCGCAAGCGGCTGCCGCGCACAAGAAAATCTACTAACTCGTTCGCTTTCAATCCGCTACACCAACCGCAGGACCCCCGCGGCGCAATCCGGCTGGCGCACCCCCCGCGCCAGCCGGCACTCCTTCTCAAAGGAGACTAAGAGCTACGCAACCTCCAGCCTGTTAGACCAGTGGAAAACCTCGAAATACCGAAAGATTTCTCTTGACATTGCGTCTGATAAGTAATATTATGTTAACTACGAAATCGGGATATTCCTCTACCTGTAGCTCGACCCGGAACCCAGCCCCCAGGCCAGCCCCTACTCTTCTCAGCTTCTCTTGGTTAGTTCTTGCTCGCGGACTTCTGCGATTTGCGCTGATCCAACTCATACCGAATGTATTGTTCAATCGTTCGCGCATCCGCTCCTACAACGCGCCGGCCATTCACAAAAATTGTCGGCGTACTCCCGACCTCAAGAAGAATCCCGTTCGACCGGCTCGCATCCACAGCCGCTCCAGCCTCTGGGCTCGCCATGCAGGCCTTAAACGCCTCAGCGTTCAAGCCAGACTGTCCGGCAAAGTCCGTCATCTTGCCCCAGGCGTTTTCCGCCGAAATGAGCTCCTGGTTGTCGTAAATCAGGTCATACATCTTCCAGAAGGCCGCAGGCGACTGCTGATACGCGCAGCGTCCGGCTATTGCCGCCGTCCTGGCCCAGGGATGAATTTGTTCCAAAGGAAAGTCCTTAAATACCACGCGCACCTGCGGATAATTCGGCAGCAACCCCCGCAACGCATCGTGCAAGGCCCGGCAAACAGGGCACTCGAAGTCGGAAAACTCCACCAGCGTCACCGGGGCATTCGCTGGCCCAGTCGAAGGGGCATCCTTCGTCTGCAACTGGGCTCGCGCCTCCGCCAACGGGTCTTTCGACAGATCGGACAGTTCCCCGCGGAACATGTATTTTCCGTCTTTCGTTACGTACACCTTGCCCGTCTGCTCGTTTTCTCCAATCTTTACCACAACCTCTACTTCCTGCAGTCCCTCGACCCCAATGTCCTTTGGAGCCGCCACCTTGACCGCCGCATCCGCTCCAAACGCATAGAGATTTCGCAAATACGTCTCGACCGTCTTCTGAATCGGCAGCTGGCCCGAGGCTCCAGGCGCTGCCGCAGTTCCTTGCGGTTGTTGTGCGCAGACGCTGGATGCCACAAAGCTCAGGCCCAATATCGCTGTGAGAGTCAGTGATTTCTTCACGCTAGTCCTCGTTCTTAAGGGATAAACCGCTGGGCAATCGGAAACGGCCTGCCAAATCCAAAGGCTCGCGAGGTGATCTTAAGCCCCGGAGCCGCCTGCTTACGCTTATACTCCGTCCGGTCCACAAGAAGGGCGATGTCGCGTACGAGTTGCAAGTCGAACCCATAGTGGTCGGCAATTTCCTGTGGGCTGTGCAGATCCTCGATATAGGCCTTCAAAATACGGTCCAGCACATCATAAGGCGGCAGGCTATCCTCGTCCTTCTGATTCGGCCGCAACTCCGCGGAAGGCACCTTATCGATAGAAGACTTAGGGATGAGTTCCCTGTTGCGATTAATCCAGGCCGCCAGCTCATACACCATCAGCTTCGGCACATCCGAAATCACGGCAAGCCCGCCGGCCATGTCGCCATAAAGCGTGCAGTAACCCACCGCCAGTTCGGATTTGTTTCCGGTGCTCAAAACCATCGAGCCAAATTTGTTGGAGATCGCCATCAAATAATTTCCGCGGATGCGCGCTTGGATATTTTCTTCCGTCACGTCCGCGGCCCGCGAGCCAAACGCCGGAGCCAGCGCCTTCCGATACGCGTCAAACACATCGTCGATCGGCAAGGTGATGAATTCGATCCCAAGATTGCGCGCCAGTGCCTGCGCATCCGCCTTGCTGCCCTCCGACGAGTAAGGGCCCGGCATCGAGACGCCAAGCACATTCTCCGCGCCTAGAGCCTCCACCGCGATGCTCGCCACAACGGAGGAATCAATCCCTCCGCTCAAGCCGACCAGTACCTTCTTGAATCCGCATTTGCGGACGTAATCTTGCGTCCCGGTAATCAGTGCACGGTACGCATAGGCAATCTCTTTATGCGGCTGGTCGTGAATCTCGCCCTCTCCGGTAACTGTATCGAAGAGGATGAGATCTTCTTCAAACGCCAGAGCTTGTGCCGCCACTTTTCCTTCCGCCGTAAGCGCCATGCTCGCGCCATCAAAGATCAAGCTATCGTCGCCGCCTACCTGATTCACATAAACCACCGGCCGCTGCTGATTCACAGCGATCGATTGCAGCATTTCCAGGCGCAGCGCGCGCTTATCAATGGTGTATGGGGAAGCGGAGATATTCAGAAGCACGGTAATTCCCTGCCCAACGAGTTCCGTTACCGGATCCCGGTCATATCGGCATTTGGCCCAGAAGTTCTTGTCGTTCCAAACGTCTTCGCAAATCGTGATACCCAACTGTTCTTTGCCGAACCCGTACGCAAATTGTTTGCCGGCCGGCTGAAAATAACGCGATTCGTCAAACACATCGTACGTCGGCAGTAGCATTTTGCTCTGCTCGAATACCACGCGCCCGCTGCAAATCAGCGCCGCCTTATTGGCAATCGATTTTCCAGTTCCATTTTTCACACGCCCCGCATACCCCACGATCGCCGGCAGCGGCAACCTGGCGGCCAGCTCTTTCAATTCCTGGTGGTTGCGATCGATGAAGGAAGGCCGTTCGAGAAGGTCTTGGGGAAGGTAGCCGCAGAGGCAAAGTTCCGAAAAAACAGCAAGGTCGGCCCCTCGCTGCCTGGCTTTCTCCGCCAGACTCAGGATGCGAGCCGAATTTCCTGCGAAATCGCCTACCGTGGGATTGAACTGCGCCAGCGCTATCTTCATGCCCGGACTTTAGAATACGGATGCTTACCGGATATTGCAAACGTGCGAATGTTTCCCTGTGCGCGGTTTATGGACATGCCCGCTATCGCTTTACCCCAGGCTTTTGCGCTACTAAACTCGCGATTCCCTGCCCGGCGCTTAGTTCCCGGTAAAACAAGAGGTGCAATTCAGGAAACGCCGTTCGCAACTCCCCAGCCTCCAATAGATGCGCGGGATTGCGCGGACCGCCCGAATAATTCAACTGCGCTCTCGTGAACGTTTCAAAGAGCAACATGCCTCCAGGCCTCAGCGCGCGAGCCATCTCCGAGAAAAGAGAGCGCTGCAAATATTGCAGGCAAAGGATTAAGGAAAACGCACCTTCCGGCAGCTTGATCTCTTCCAGGTTGGCTTGGATCAGCCGGATGCCGCGCACCCGCGATGCAGCCATCTCTGCCGCGTCCGCCCGAGTAACGTGTATTTTCGCTTTGCGCGCACGGTTCTCGAGGATGTCGAGCGCAGTTTGTGACCAATCGACTGCCGTCACCCAGTGCCTTCGCTCCGCAAGCAGGAGTGTGTTCCGTCCCGTCCCACATGCAAGGTCCAACGCTGGCCCATCCGGCAACAGCGGCAACCACTCGGAGACAATACTGGCGGGCTCCGCAGGCGCATTTGGCGCGGCCTCGCGGTGACGTGCATCCCATTCGCTTACGTTGGCAGGCATAAAAAAGGCCCTCGAACGATTCGTTCAAGGGCCTGAGACTTTTGGCAAGAGGCGCTGATGAAACTTCGGCCTGTTCCATTCATTCTATCATTCTGTAATAGAACGATAGAATGATCTAAATGTGGCAAATTTGACGCGGCGCAATTAAACGCTAAACGAACTGCCGCAGCCGCAGGTGCTCTTCACGTTCGGGTTATTGAACTTGAAGCCCGCACCCTCAATGGTCTCGATGTAATCAATCTCCACGCCATCCAGATACATCGAGCTCATCTGGTCAACCGCGACCTTCAGCCCGTTGAAATCGACCACTTCGTCGGTCTCATTGGTCTGGTTCTCAAATGCCATATGGTACTGGAAACCCGAGCAGCCTCCGCCGACAACCGCAACGCGCAACGCCACCGGTACAGGATTCTGCATGCCCATGATTTCCTTGACCTTGGTGCTCGCAGTAGGAGTCAGACTAATCATAAGTTCCTTTGGCCTCCGCTCGCAGGCAAGCCCGCGATGCATCTTTCAACTCAAGTATAGCAAACCTTTCGCACGACTGCACATCGCGCGCAAGCCGTGAATTTCTTCTCAGGAAACCCCGCGCGCGAGCGTGCTTCGACAACTTAAAGCCCTTCGCATACAATTAGATGCGATATGAGACATAAAGTCACGCTGATCCCCGGTGAAGGTATCGGTCCCGAAGTCGCTGCAGCCGTTCAGCGCATCCTCGAAGCCGCAGGCGTCCAAATCGATTGGGAACAGGTCGAAGCCCGCTCCGAGAAAGCCTCGGCGACGGGCCAGTTTGTCACCGAAGCGGCCGTCGAATCCGTCCGGCGCAACCGCGTCGCACTGAAAGGCCCGATAGGTACTGCCATTGCCGGCGGCGCGCCAAGCATCAATGTGGCGCTAAGGAAGACGCTCGATCTGTACTCCAATGTCCGGCCAGTCAAAAATCTCCCCGGCGTGAAATCCCACTTTGAAAACGTGGATGTCGTCTTGATCCGCGAAAATACAGAAGATCTCTATTCCGGGCTCGAGCATGAAGTCGTTCCCGGCGTCGTCGAGAGCCTGAAAATCATCACAGAAAAAGCTTCCACGCAGATTGCCCACTTCGCGTTCAAATACGCCAAACGCGAGGGGCGCAAGAAAATTCATGCTATCCATAAAGCCAATATTATGAAGCTCTCGGACGGGCTCTTCCTGAAGTCCATCCGCAACGTTGCGCCGCAATATCCTGACATCGAATACAAAGAGATGATCGTCGACAACGCTTGCATGCAAATGGTTTTGAACCCGCAGCAATTCGATATGCTGCTCCTGCCGAATCTTTATGGTGACGTCATGAGCGACCTGGCAGCCGGCCTCGTTGGAGGACTAGGGGTGGTCGGCAGCGCCAACATTGGCGACGAAGCAGCCATGTTCGAGGCTGTCCACGGCACCGCTCCAGACATAGCGGGAAAAGGCCTGGCGAATCCGACAGCCCTTCTACTCAGCAGCATCATGATGCTGGACCACCTCGGCGAACGCTCCGCCGCTCGTCGCATCGAAGCCGCCCTCGAAAAAGTGCATCGCGAAGGCAAGCACATCACGCAAGACGTCGGCGGCAAGGCAGGCACCGAAGAGTTCACCGAAGCCGTGATCGGCTCGCTCCAGCCAAGCTGATTCCCTGCTGAATCTGCGATGACTTAGACAAGGTGCGCCGGGCGACCGTAAACCCTTGTTTTTCTTACTCAAACGTGGCAAGCTCTCTCCGGTAGCCCCCGTCCCAAAGGCGAATGAATGCATCGGTCCAGATACCCGGAACGTCGACGAACAGTCCGAATCACACTTCAAATACCTCTAAAAGTGCGCTGCCAGATGCCGGAAGGCGAAGCCATTGATTTGAAGGCGTTTACGCAGTATGTAAGCGCTCACGGGGCCCTGATTGTGATGGACGCCCCCCTGTTGCCTGGCCAGTCCGTCCGCGTCTTCAACGAAATGACTTCCGAGTCCGTCGAGTGCGTTGTGACCTCCGTCCGCGAAAAGCAGGACCAACGATTTATTGGTGTCGGTTTCGCCGCTCCGAGAAATGACTTCTGGCACGTGGTCTTTCCCAAGGCCGGGACGCGGCAAGCCATCCGCTCCTCGCAAACCGGCTCGTTGGTATCCCCAGAAAAACGGCTGATCCCCCCTCCCCAGGTTTAGCCAAGAAATCTCCGCTCGGGCACTTGCGCGATGGCATTCTCACCTGCCGTCCAAACGATGTGTAATTTACCTGTGGAGGTGTCTGCGTCAGCCGGCGTGTGGGGCGTATACCTGGTAGAGGAGAATGTAGACGATGACTCCCGTGACGGAAACGTAGAACCACAAGGGCAGCGTCCAACGCGCAATGGCGCGATGCTTGTCAAACTTCTCGAGCCACGCGCGGCGCAGCGTCACCAAAATCAGGGGCACAATGACGATCGCAAGTATCGTATGCGAAGTAAGAAGCACGAAATAGACCGGGCGAATCCATCCTTGCCCCTGGAAAGCTACATGCCCCACGCGGTAGTGGTAAATCAGGTAGGAAATCAGGAACACCGTGGAGACGGCGAACGCTGCGATCATGAATGCCTTGTGGACTTTCATTTTGCCGTTCCTGATGGCCGCGTATCCGCAGGCGAGCAGGATGGCGCTGGTGCCGTTCAAAGATGCGTTGAGCGCGGCCTGTGAAAACATCGGTTCGCGAAAGTCCTTCCCGGCATAGACTGCTCAGCGCGGAATTTTGTCGTAGATCATCAAACCAAGAAGCAGAGGAATGTGCAGCACCGTGGCATGCATGAGCCACTTGGCGCGCACGTTGGTCCGCGAACTGGAAGCCCACAGGCAAACTTGAACGAGCGCGGTACTGACGACGAGCGCGCCGAAAAAGTAGCGCACGCCGGCCAGTCCGATGACGGCGGGCAAAAGGCTCACTCCCACGAGTGCAATGGCCGTGAGAATAATCTGCCGAAACGTGCGCGTTCCGGCGCGGTCCACGACGGGCAACATCTGGATGCCCGCGCGCGCGTAATCTTCGCGGTACATCCACGCGATGGCGTAAAAATGCGGGAACTGCCACAGGAACAAAATGGCGAAGAGCAGCCAGGCGCCACTGTCCAAAGTTCCCGACGCGGCAACCCACCCAATCATCGGAGGAATGGCACCCGGAAAAGCACCAACTGCCGTGGCCCACACAGTGCGCTTCTTAAGCGGGGTGTAAGCGAGTAGATAACTCAAGCAGGTGAGCACGCCAAGCCCTGAAGCGAGCAAACCCGCGGTGAAATACAAATCCACCGCTCCAGCGATGCAGAGGACCACGCCAAAGGTAAGCGCCTCTCGCGGTTTCAATTGGCCGCTGGGCAAGGGCCGCGCTGCTGTGCGACGCATGTAGCGGTCGGTATCGCGCTCGATGTAGTGGTTTAACGTCGCCGTGCCCGCCGCAATGAGCAGCGTGGCAAAAACGGTTTGCACCAGGCGCAGCCAATCCACGGCGCGGTGCGCCCCCATGTAAAAACCCGCGGCCGTGGTCATCAACACGAGGAAGGAAACGTCCGGCTTGGTCAGGGCGACGTAAGCGTTCGCACGCGAGGCGAGCGTACTCTCCGTTGTGCGAACCGTGCTCATCAGATGGCCACCCGCCCCTGCGAGGAAACGGCAACTTCGCCAGCGCGTGGCACCAACCGGTAGCACAGCAGAATCGTCAAGATGGACACAGCAAACAGCAGCGCACCGACTACGGTATGAGTCACCGTCAAAGCGACCATCACTGGCATCGGCTGAGGAGCCTGCGCCGTTGCAATGCGCGACCAGTATGCGCCGATACCCAGCAGAAACTGGACGCCAAACACGGAGTGCAGCAGGATCCGCATTTTTGTGAGCTCGGGTGACTTCTCAAAGCGTTTGCGAAGCACCACGGCAGTCCAGATGACCATCGCGAGGACAGCTAGTGAGCCCGCGGCATGCGGCCAGATGGGAATCTCCTGGTGGCGGAATCCAGCTCCCAAAAAAACCTGGAGAAAAATTACAATCGCATTCAGCAGCGCCAAGGAATGAATCGAAGGCGAACCGCGGTCCTCAAGCTGGGGACGGTCGGAAACCCACCACTTGCTGGTGAAAACAGCGATGCTGAGAAGCGCGCCGAACATGATTTGCGCGAAGCACGCGTGCATCACCGGCAGCCAATAATGGAGAAGCCGAATGACGACCTGGCCGCCCAAAATTGCCTGAGCCACGATCCCGCCGACAGCGATTACAGCGAACCAGCGCAGCCAGCGGCGCTCTTCCTTGACCCAGACTAAAATGGCGAGAATCAACGTCAAGACACCCAAGACCCCGGCGATGACGCGGTGCGAATGCTCATAGAGTACGCCGCCGACCATGGGAGGCGTCCACGTGCCGAAGGACTTCGGCCAGTCCGGCACGGAAAGCGCCGCATCGTTGGATGTCACCAGCGCGCCGGCGATCAAAAGCAGCACTGTCCAGCAGACAGTGAAAACCGCGAACCGGTGAACGCCGGGATGGAAGGAAGCCTTCATAGCTGTAGCCCCAGGGCGAGAGTATAGCGCACTGAAGGATTGGATGCTTCTCGAGAGCAGCGAGTTCTAGCCGGGATGTAGCGGACCCTTGAACTCGGACGGGGAATCTTCACTTCAGGCAAGCCGGTCATTGGCCAGCCGAGGATACCGAAACATCTTGCCGTTCGCTAGCGAGGCCAACGGCTCGCAGCACAAGGTCCTTTAGCGCGGCGATGAAGAGGGGCGAATCTCCAACAGCCGGCATCATGCGGAAGACTTCGACGCCAAATTTCTTGGCGTCCTCGCGGGCTTCAATATTGATTTCGTGAAGCGTCTCGATGTGCTCTGTCACAAAGGAAATGGGGACGACCAGCATTTCCTTGACGCCTTCGGTCCCAAGACGTTCGATCGTGCCCACCAGCGGCGGCTGGAGCCATTTAGCGGGGCCCACCCGGCTCTGGTAGCAGAGCAAATGCGTCTTCGGCCAGCCGGGAAACTGTTTTCTGCCCTCTTCGCAGACGAGCCGTACAGTGGCTTCGATTTGAGTGGGGTACGGATCGCCTTTCTCAACCAGGCTCATCGGCAAACCATGAGCACTGAAAATCAGCTGAATGCGCGAACTGTCGGCGAATTGCCGCAGGACCGAGCCGATGCGCTGCGCCACTGCTTGCACGTAGAGCGGATGGTCGAAGAACTGGCTCACGGTTCGCTGCGGCGGGCCGGCCTGCGGTTCCCCGTAGACGCGGCGCCATTCCTTGAGACTGCTCAGTGTGGTCGCGTAAGAGAAATGCGGATAAAGCGGCAAAAGAACGATCTCATCGAGGGGCCCGGCTTTGCGCAGTGTTTCCACAGCCGCCTCGGTGAGCGGGTGCCAGTAGCGCATCGCAATCACGGCAACAGGATCAATCTCACTCGACAACGCAGCAACAAGTGCCCCACGCTGGCGTTCGGTCAACGTACCAATCGGCGAGCGGCCGCCAATCTCGGCATACTTGCTTCTCACGGGAATGCACCGGCGCGAGGAAATCAGCTTTGCCACCGGCTTGCGCAAGAACCCCAGCGGCCCCATCGGGATGATATCCGGGTCGCGAAACAGGTTCAGGAGAAACGGCTCAACCGCTTCCAGCGAATCCGGCCCGCCGAGTTGGAGCATCACAATCCCGACTTTCTTCTTCCGCGCCAATTACTTTCCCCTGTTCAACGAGTTCTTCAAGCGGTCGAGCTCTTCTCGCAAAGCTGAGGTGCGCTTTGCAATGGTCAAATAAAAGACAAAAAATACCGCCCATCCGATGATGTAGGCGGCAAACACGCTGTGCAGATTGCTCATATTGCCTCCGCTTCGCGGCGCAGGAATTCCAGATCCGTGCGTAATTTTTCGAGCCGATAGCGTTCCGCGATCAGAAACGCCATCAAAAGATGCATCGCCAGCACACTGAAGAAAAATACCTTGTTCATGGTTGGATCGAGCCCCGAGCCGGGGCCTCCCATAATGACAGGTGCGGGGTGCTGGGTCCGCCACCAGCGAATCGCCCCAAACACAATGGGGACATCGATGAAGGCAAAGATGCCGAAGAGAGCGCTGAGAAGCGCGCGGCGATCCGGTTCCTCAATCAGAGTACGTAAGAGCAGATAGGAGATATAGAGAAGCCAGAGCACAAAGGTGGAAGTGAGGCGGGCGTCCCAGGTCCAGTAGATTCCCCAGGCCGGCTTGGCCCAGATGGGGCCAGTGATCAGAACGACGGTGATGAAGGCGAGGCCCACTTCCGCGGCAGAAATGCCCAGCGAATCCCACTTCTCGTCACGCCGCCAGACATAGAGGAGATTGGCAACGAAACAGACGAAAAACGCCGTCATCCCAGCCCATGCGGCGGCGGCATGAAAATAGAAAATTCTCTGAAGCACGTGCATCGTCTTCTCTTCCGGCGCGATAAAAAAAGACGCATAGGCGGCAGCGCCGACCAGGAAGAAAACGAATGCGCCGAAGAGTGCGCGTTTCCACATGATGCTTCATTCCTCCAGTAGATATTCGCCGAAAAGCCATACCGCCGTCAAAAAGACCACGTCAAACACGCCAAGGAAGCCGATTCCCTTCCATCGCACGACAGGCGCCCGGTCCAGAAGCGACCTCGTGATTTCCGCGCTGACGACCAGGATCGGCGTCAAAAGAGGAAGCATCAGCAGCGGCAAAAGGAGTTCGCGCATGCGTGCTTGCGCGGAGATGGCGGAGAGTGCCGTTCCGGCAATCGATATGCCCAGGCTGGCAAGAAAAAATACCAGAAGAAGCCAGTGCAGCACCGGCAGGACCGGCACGTTGTACATCACGGCAAAAAGCGGCAGCATCAGGAGTTCGGTCACAAGAAGAAACAGTGCGTTTGCCGCCAGCTTGGCCAGGAAGATTGCAAAGGGGTCGCTAACCGAAAGCCGGAGCGCGCTCAACGTATCGTTATGCTGCTCGCGTAGAAAACAGGGCTGCAGCATCAAAGAAGACGCAAACAGAAAGGCCAGCCAGAGCAAGCCTGGAGCAAACCGCCTCGATTCGTCAGACGTGGGATCAAAAGCAAAGCTGAAGAGCACGATCACAATCAGGATGAAAACAACGGTTGTGGTCAGCAATTCGCGCGAGCGGTACTCCGTGCGAACTTCTTTACCGAGCAAGACGGCCGTGTTGGAGAGAAGGCTCATTCAGGCATCGGCGAAGGTGAGAATGGAGCGAAACGTCGCCCCGGTGCGCGTGTCCGCCGCGATCGAACCGGCGTCAAGGCGTATGGCCCGTGTGCCGAGCGAGGAGATTTCGGATTCGCCGTGGAGGCTCATCAATATAGTGCGGCCGGAATCGCGGAGGCCGCGAATAGCCGCGGCGAGCCAGGCGACGCCCTGAGGATCGAGGCCTGTTGCTGGCTCATCGAAAAGAAGGATGGCAGGCTCGTGAAGCAAAGCGCGCGCGATCGCCACACGTTGGCGCATACCGCGGGAAAATGTCCGCACGAGCGACTCGCGGCGCTCGGAAAGGCCAACTTCCTGCAACAGCGCTGCGACACGTTTTTCGGGATGTGCTACTTCCTGGAGCCGCGCGAAGAGCAAGAGATTTTCCTCGGCGCTTAACTCGTCGTAAACCATCGTGGCATGGGCGACAAAACCTGGTTTAACGGCGTTCCCGTCTCCGGCGGCGGAATTTCCAGGAAAGCCAAGAGAGCCACGAGTTGGCCGCGCCAATCTTGCGGCGATGCGCAAGAGAGTGGTTTTCCCCGAACCGTTTCGTCCCGCGAAAACCACGCATTCTCCGGGCGCGATGGTGAGCGAAACTGCGCGCAAAGCGAGGAGCCGGCCATAACGTTTATGGATATTTTCAAAACGGAGACCAACGGGGGAGAATGCAGGCGGCGTCAACCTTCAACCCCTCACAAGATCGCGCAGGACTCTTTCCGCACGAGCACGTTGCTGGCTGTACTCTTCTTCGGAGATGGTTCCGGCCTGACGGCGAAGCTCGAGGCGGAAGAGTGTGTCTTTGAGCGCGTCCAAACTTGTGCCCACGGCGGCATCGACTTGCGCCAAGCTCGCGCTGCCCGCGGGCGGGGCTAGCGTCGAAGCTGGCGGCGCCCCTTGCGCGGCTGCGGTCTTCTTGAAAGACTTCGCGGGCAGTGCAGCAACATCCCCGGAAGGCCCTCCCGCAACGGCTACGACTGGGCGCCGGGCGAGGAGAACCGCAAGCAAGGCGAACATGCCGAGGAAACCGCCTACAAGAGGCCATTTCAGTGCGTCGAGGCGGCCAGGGACTGCTTGAATCGCTGCGCCGCTAGGGGGGCCGTTCCCCTGCTGTTCGTCACGATTTTGTGCGCCAGCATCGGTGTCAGAGGCATTGTTGCTTGGCGGTGGCGCGGTGCCGGAGACGGCGACCGTGAGTGCGGAGTTCGCGGCAAGGCCGTCACGGCTGTAAAGGTTCATGCCCTGCTCCTGGCCGTTGGACTGAAGCCCATCGCCAGCGATTTGCACAGTCGGGGGAGCCACGACGACGAGCCGCGCGCCAGGATACACTGTCGGCAGTTTCACGGAAGCTTTGTCGCCGGCGTACGGCAGCTCATAGGAAAAACGCACGCCATTTTCGCCCGGGCGAAAAGCGTAGGCTACGCTGTATTTGTTTTTGCCGCGATCGATGGGTGCCTGCACGACGGGCATTCCCGAAGGACCTTGTGCGGCAATCTGCTTCAGGCTCGCGCCGTCGGGTATCGCGAAGTCAAAGTTGCCATCGGCGCGAAAATAGGCTTGCGCGGGCTGCGAATCGTTCTTGATGGCATATTCTTCGCCCACTTCGAGAGTCGCGCCATTGGGCTGAAAAATGACGAAGTGTGTGTTCACCGAAATCGTTTTGGGGTCGCGGGAAGGATCAAAGACGTCGACTTGCACTTCGTTTCGGCCGGGTGGTAGCGGCTGGTGAAAGTTAATTCCCTTGTAGACCGCGCGGATCAGCATCGGCTGCGCGCCGATGGCGGGGTAGTCAAACGTGAATTGACCTTGCGCGTCGGTCTTGGAGTTGAGGACCGGCTGCATTCCGCCCTGCAACTGGATGAGGACGACCTCGATATCCGCAGCGGGCTTCCCCGTGGTGCCGTTTTTGACGGTGCCGTGAACGGTGGCGCCGTAAACATAAGAGAACGGCGCCAGCACGAAAACGCCGAGCGCCAGGCGCGTAATCCAGCGAAAGTTCACTGCGCACCTCGTTCGGAAGCGGCGGGCTTCACGGCGCGCGGGCGGCGAACTTGCGAATCCGTGACTTGATCGATTTCCGCGAGCGTGAGCGCCGCTTCGTTTTCGAGAGATGTTTTCATGGCTTCGTAGTCATTTTCGGCATATTTCCCTGAACGAAACTCAAACCGCAGATCGCGCAGATTGTCGTAGAGAGTGTCGCGGCGCTCCAGCAATTGATCGAGCTTCGAGCGGCGAGGAGCGAGGTCGGAAGCATCGGGTTGAATGTAAAAGATGAAAAGGGCGGTGGCCAGCGCCAGCGCAAGGCACGCGCCGATGACGGCCCAATCCGAGGAAGTGATGAAGAAAATGGCGGGGCTTGCAGCGATGGTCAAGATCAATCCTCAGTGTCGCGGGCGGCCTGGGCGCGCGCGCGTTCGAGCAGTTCGGATGACACTTGTGGGGCGTGACCGGCTGTCGCCAGCGCAGGTTCGGCAGATGGTGGTTTTCGCCAGCGCGAGATCACGGCCAACACCAGAACAAAACCGCCGATCAGGGCCAGCGCGGGAATCCACCAGGCTACGCGGCCGAATCCGCTGTGCGGTGGCTCGGTGAGCACCGCTTGGCCGTATTCTTGAACGAAAGATTGCACGATCAGGTCGTCGGAATTCCCCTGGGCGATGCGCTCGTCGATCTTCTTCAGCATGCCGAGAGCAGTTTCACACGGCCCGGAGAATGCGCCGCCGACGTGATAGCAGCCGCCCGCGGAATCGTTGCAGCCGCCGCACATGCAGCGGACTTTCATGCCCAACTGGTGGGTGTGATCGGGCTGCTGCGCGTCGCCGAAAGCGGACATCATCGGCAGAGCACCCGCGAAGCACAGCAAGGCGGGGAGTAACAGCAAAGCGGGGCGACGTATCTTTGGCATTTTAATCATGGCCTTCCCGGTAGGTGACCGACGGAGTCATCCCGTGCACCAGCGGCTCTGGCGCCGGCTGCTGCGCGCCGGATAACACCAGGACTGCGCGCCGATTCGGGATAAGTGCGACGATCGTACCGAATACAACGATGACGCCCCCGAACCAAATCCACTTTACCAGCGGGTTCAGGTAGGCGTGAATCACCGGCAGTTTAGTGTCCGGGCTTTGCCCGGCGTAGACGACGTACAAATCTTCACGGAGCGTCGAGTAGATGGCCACCATTGTACCGGTTTCGCCGTTTGTCTCGAAGATGCGACGCTCGGGATAGAGCATCATCAGCGGCTTATCGTTGACGAAGACTTCGACGTTCAGACGAAGTCCGGTGTAGTTGGCTTCCGGCTTGCTGTCGAAACTTTGCAGAACGAGTTTGTATTTGCCCAACTGCATCGATTCGCCCGGCTGCAGTTCTTTCTGCACGTTCGTGTTGAAGGCCGCGCCGGCGAGCCCGATGAAAATCAGCACCATGCCCATGTGGACGATATAGCCGCCGTAGCGGCGCGTGTTGCGCATGGTCAATTCCATGGCAGAAGTCAGGTAGGAAGCGCCGGAACGCACTCGGATGACTTTGGCGCCACGGTAAAACTCCATGGCAATGGTTGCGGCAACGAAGAAGCAGAGACCGAAACAGATGAGCGAGTAAATCTCGCGATAGCCAAGGGCGAAAATCACCGCGCCGCCCACACATCCGATGATCAGTGGTCCGGCAAAATTGCGTTTCAGGCTTTCCACGGACGTCTTTCGCCAAGCAAGAAGCGGCCCGACCCCGGTCAGGAAGAGCAGGAGCAGGCCTATCGGAATGTTGACTTTGTTAAAGAATGGCGCGCCCACGCTAATTTTCGAGCCGGAAAGCGCTTCGGATAAAACTGGAAAGAGCGTGCCGGAAAGAACGGCGATGCAGGAAACCAGTAGAATCAAATTGTTGAACAGGAAGCTCGATTCGCGCGAGACGATGGCGTCGAGATGATTTTCACTCTTGAGATAGTCGCGATTCTTGAGATAAGCGACCATGCAGACGGCAAAAATGACGATGAGAAAACCCACGAACCAGCTGCCGATGCTGGACTGCGCGAACGCATGGACGGAGCTCACGACTCCGCTGCGCGTCAAAAACGTGCCGGTAATGCATAGCAAAAACGTGGTGAACACCAGCCAGACGTTCCAAACTTTCATCATGCCGCGCTTCTCTTGCATCATCACCGAATGCAGGAAAGCGGTGCCTGTCAGCCACGGCAGGAGTGAGGCATTTTCGACCGGGTCCCAGCCCCAGTAGCCTCCCCAGCCGAGGACGGCGTAAGCCCAGTGTGCGCCGAGGAGGATGCCGGCGGTCTGAAAGCACCAGGCGATCATCGTCCACTTGCGTGTAAGGTGAATCCACTTCTCGCCTGGGTACCGCGCGAGCAAAGCAGCCAGCGCAAACGCGAAGGGAATCGTGAATCCCGTGTAGCCCGAATAAAGATTGGGAGGATGGATTACCATCTCCGGATATTGCAGAAGGGGTGTGAGGCCATTGCCATCGGCGCGGGTAACGAGGTCCATCGCGCCATGGGCGCCGGGAACGGCAAGCGCTTTGAACGGGCTAGCGATGAAGTTATTGAGCGTAAGGAAGAAAATCTGAACGCCGGCTAGAATCACTCCGACGTACGGCATGAGTTCCCCGTTCTTATTGCGGTAGGCGATCAGGACGGAGAAAACGTAAATCGCAAGGAGGAAGCTCCAGAAAAGGAGGGAGCCTTCCTGGCCGGCCCAGAGGGCGGCGATCTTGTAAAACGTGGCAAGAGCGCGATTACTGTGCGCAACGACGTAAGCGGCGGAAAAATTATCGCTGAAGAAGAGATACTCGAGGCTGAAGGTGGCGATAAAAATCAGGCAACACGTGGCGATACCCGCTTGCCGCGTGCTTTTCACAAGCAGCGGGTGCCGCGTAATAATCGCGGCGATTCCTCCGCCGAAGGCATACACCGCACAGATAAACGCCAGGATTAGAGCGAATGAACCGAATACATCCACAGGGATTCCGCCGATCCCCCGGCCAAGCCGGGCCCCTTGCCTTCTGCTTTACCGCGTCGCAGGCGCCGAAGTGGCAACAGTGCCCCCGGGAGCCGCTTCGTACTTCGACGCGCATTTCGCTTGCACAACTTCGGCGACAAAACGTCCATCGGTCGGACGGCCTTCCACCAACGCTTGCGACTTATCCACGAAGGTGTCCGGCAGCGGGTCACTCCCCACATAGCTGACGGGGAGCGACTTCCCTTCCCCTTCGAGCACAAAATCCACGCGGCCGGTAAAACGGTGAATGCTGCCTGCCGCTACTGTGCCACCAACACGCATGCGGTGAGAAAGATCATTGCCTTGCAGGGTTTGGAGCTCCGCGATGGTGTGGTAGTAGGTCTTGCTCTCGCCATAGCCGAGCCAGGCCAAACATCCGAGGGAAACTACGATAACGCCAATCCCGATTCCAAATTTTGCCTGTTTCTTCACGGCGTAACTCCTAGCTCTACTCCACGCTATTCAAGTTTTCGATTCTATCACAGCCAGCAGATTCCCACGCTGGCAGAAAGACCGCCATTAGCCTGTACTACCGGGAAGCTCGATGCTGTGCGCTGGGTCACATGCCCGCGGCGGCCAAGCCCAGGGCCTGGCGCAGATGTTCTACCGGCTCTGCAATTTCCGCGGAGTCCAGCGCAAAGGGTTTACCACCGTCCAGGAGCAAGGGGCATCCCAAATCGACATCAGAAAAGCGGGCAGTCAGTGGTGCCAAGGCTTCCGAAATTAAAACGACGCGCTTGGGTTTCAGTGAACGGCGAATGCGGGTGACCACCTGCGGAAGGCGTTTCTCCATCCATTCTTCCTGGGGCGCTTGCTCGAACTGTCCAGGTTCGCTGGGACATTCCAAGACGTGGGTGAGCAGGAAGCCGGCCCTTTGGAACTCGCTCAACGCAGACTCGGCGGACTTCCCTTCTGTGGAGATCCTGACTGCGTCCAGCAAACGGCCTGCTTCGCCTTTGAAGCGTGCGGCGTACAAGAAGTCGTCATCCGCTTGTGGCGAAATTCCACCCAGAAGCAGCGCGCCGATGTGAACGGGGCGATAGCGCGTGGTCCATTCCAGGCGCCGTAGCCGCCGCGCAATATGTTCGGGGGATGCGGATTGACCGCAGCCGTCACAAGCCAGGGAATTCATAGACATAGATTTGTCAGAAAGAATCGTAGTCCAGGGGGAGAGGGAGTGCAAATCAAAGAAAGCTAGCTACAAGCTGACAGCGTGGTTCAAGCAGTCTGCGGCTTGCGAGTCGCAATTCGGCGACGACGGCTGTGCGCCGGGGATGGTTCTTTGGGTTTTGGCGTCGCACAACCGCCGTCGCTCGCTGATACGTGTACCTTGACCTACAAACCCCAAGCGCGGGTAAAAGTTGCTCAGACCGGGAGTTTTTTTGCGGTATGTGGTAGAGGACCGAAAGATCTAAGAGGAGACAGCCGCGTCCTCCGGTAGTTTGGACCGGAGACACCACTTCAACTCCTGGCTCAACTCGGTGATTTCCATCCCCGGCATCACAATGAACTTGCAGCTCAGCATTTCGCGGGGCTCGTCGTCATCCGGCAATTGGCAAGAAACTCGGCAATACTGGCAATCCTGATTCCAGCAAAAACGCCCGTACGGAATCGTTTCCGGGCTGATGAACTGGAAACAGCGCAGAAGCGAGTTGCGCTCCGGCACCTGGAACTTCTTGCCCATCACGGTAATCTCCACGAGCTTTTCATAGGGGCGAAACGGTTCCGACATAAATGATTCCTGTCCTCCGTGGACGGGCCGGCGTGAAAACGCGGAAGATGCCCCGAGACGGAACACTCTGATGGTTGCTCAACCAGAGTAGCCCGCGTACCCGGAGGCGACAACGGCTGGTCTCGAAAGCGTTGCGAATGTGCTAAGGGGTATATCCAGAGCCGTGGGGCTACAAAAATAGCAGATTTAGTTGCCAAAATCGAAGAATTGGCCCATCTTGCGGAACTTTTCGTAGCGGGCTTCGAGCAAGTCTTTCGTCGACTGTTGCGAGAGAGCTACCAATTCCCTGTCCAGCACTTCGCCAAGGAGCTGCGCGGCGGCTTCCGGGTCGAGGTGGGCACCGCCTTCGGGCTCGGGCACGATTTCATCGACGATGCCAAGTTCCTTCAGGTCGTTCGCGGTGATTTTCAGCGCAGAGGCCGCGGTTTCGGCTTTTGTGGCGTCGCGCCACATGATGGCGGCGCAGCCCTCCGGAGAAATCACGGAGTAAAAACTGTTTTCCAGGATATTGACGCAGTCTCCGACAGCGATGGCCAAAGCTCCGCCCGAACCGCCTTCGCCCGTCACGGTGACGATGATGGGGACTGGCAGGCGCGCCATTTCGCGCAAGTTGCGTGCGATGGCTTCGGCTTGTCCGCGCTCTTCGGCGTCGATCCCTGGATAGGCTCCGGGAGTGTCAATTAAAGTGAAAATGGGGCGGCCATACTTCGCGGCCAGCTGCATGACCCGGAGGGCTTTGCGGTAGCCCTCGGGCTTGGGCTGGCCAAAATTTCGTACCAGGCGCTGCTTTGTGTCGCGGCCTTTTTGGTTGCCGATGATAGCCACGGGGCGGCCGTGAAACTTCGCAAGTCCCGTGATGAGCGCCTTGTCGTCGCCATAGCCCCGGTCGCCGTGCAGTTCGATAAAATCCGTGAATAACATCGCGATATAGTCCAGCGTATAGGGTCGCTGCGTGTGCCGGGCAATTTGCGCGCGCTGCCAGGGGCCGAGATGGCTGTAGAACTCCTTGCGCAGTTCGGCGACCTGCTGCCGGATGCGTTCGAGCTCCGCATCGGCTTCGCGATCGCCGGCGAGGTGGCGTAATTCCTCGACGTCTTTTTCAAGGCGCTCGATCTCGCTCTGGCGGTCGGACTGCGCTGCCGGGCTTTTCGCTTTGTCCTTGGGCTTCATCACATCACCATGTCGATCGACTGCTCGCCGAAGGACTCCCGGATGGCGGCGATGAGTTCCGGGCAGGCGCGGACGCGCTGTTCCACCTGAAGCGTGGCCATCGCGCCTCTGGTGTCGGAAAGATCGAGCGCAAGCGGACTGGAGCCCCGATAAGAAGTAAGAATTTCCTCGAGGCGTTCCAACAACTCATCGTTCAGCTCGTCCAGCTTCATGCGTATGCGAAGTCCCGCTGCAGGCCGTTCCGCGAGGTCACCGAGCCGGGCGGCTTCTTGCAACGATAGGCGCGTGCCCGCTTCCTCGACCTGTACTCGCACCTTTAATAACAGCGGCGTTCCCGCCTTGAGAGTCTGCTCGTGGCGCGCAAAGCTTTCCGGAAAGGCAAGCAACTCTTGAACGCCGGTCATGTCCTGGATGGTGTAGATCGCCCAGCGCGCGCCTTTTTTGGAACGCATGGGGCGCGTGCCAACAATGAGGACAGCGACGGTGATCTCTTTGCCATTGCGCTGGCCTTCGATCTGGTCGAGCGAAACGCATTTCAATTCTTGCAAGCGCGAAGCGTATTTGGCGAGCGGGTGGCCGGAAACGTAAAAGCCCAGCATGGCGTATTCACTGGCGAGACGTTCGGCTTCGCTGCACGGCTCGGCAGCCTGCAGCTCGAAAACTATCGGCGCAGGGCTTCCGGCCGCGCCAAATAAACCATGCTGGCCGGATTCGCGTATTCGTGAAGCACGCTGCACCGCCGCCAGCGCATCGTCGACAGAGGCCAGCATGGACTCGCGCGGCCCGAGCGAATCGAGCGCGCCGGACTTGATGAGGCTTTCAAACACTCGCTTGTTGAGGAAGCGTGCCTCGATTCTTTCGCACAAATCATAGAGCGACTTGAATTCGCCGGCGCCGAGCCGCGATTCGCGGATAGCTTTTGCGGTGTTTTCACCCACGTTCTTGATCGCAGCCATCCCAAAGCGAATCGATTCGCCCACCGGGGTGAAATAAAGATCGCTCTCGTTGATGTCCGGCGGCAGGATGGAGATGCTCATACCTCGCGCTTCGTTGATGTACTTGACCGCTTTTTCCGCGTTGCCCGTCTCGGAAGTGAGCAGCGCGGCCATGAACTCCACCGGGTAGTGCGTTTTCAGATAGGCGGTCTGGTAGGCAAGCAGCGCATAAGCGCAGGAGTGGGATTTGTTGAACCCGTAGCCCGCAAATTCTTCCATCAAATCAAAAATGCCTGTCGCCTTCTTCTCCGCGATTTTATTCGCCAGGCAGCCCGCGATGAATTTGGCGCGTTGCGCCGCCATTTCTTCCTTTTTCTTTTTGCCCATGGCGCGGCGCAGAAGATCGGCTTCGCCAAGCGAGAAGCTCGCGAGCAAGTTGGCGATTTGCATCACCTGTTCCTGGTACAGGATGACTCCATAGGTCTCTTCGAGAATGCCCTTGAGCTGAGGAAGTTCGTAGGCGACTTTCGTCTTTCCCTGCTTGCGGCTGATGAAATCGTCGATCATGCCGCCCTGAATTGGTCCCGGGCGATAGAGCGCATTGAGCGCGGTGAGGTCTTCGATGCGCGACGGCTGGTAACGGCGCAAGATGTCACGCATGCCGTGGGATTCAAACTGGAAGATGGCCGTCGTGTCCCCGCGCGAAAAAAGTTTGTAGGTCGCCTCGTCGTCTAGGGTCAAATTGTCGATGTCGACTTTCACGCCGCGGTTCTTTTCGATCATGCGCACCGTGTCTTGCAGAACGGTGAGCGTCGTCAGGCCGAGGAAGTCCATCTTCAGCAGGCCGATGCGCTCCAGCGCATTCATGTCGTATTGCGTCGTGATTTCATCCCGGTTTGTCTTGTAAACAGGGACAACGTCGGTGAGCGGCCGCTGCGAAATCACGACGCCGGCGGCGTGCGTAGAGGCATGCCTCGCCAGCCCTTCCAGGCGCAGCGCCACGGCCATCAAGTCCTTCAGCTTCTCGTCGCTATTGATGGCAGCTTTGAGCTGCGGCGCCTCGGAAAGCGCGGTTTCCAGGTCGATTCCTAGCGTTGTGGGAATCAATTTCGCGAGACGATCCACTTCGCCGTAGGGAATATCCATAGCCCGGCCGACATCTTTAACGGCTGCTTTCGCTGCCATAGTTCCGAACGTGATAATTTGCGCGACGTTCTCCCGGCCATATTTTTGCGTAACGTACTCGATCACTTCGCCTCGCCGCCGCATGCAAAAATCGATATCGATGTCCGGCAAAGAGACGCGCTCCGGGTTCAGGAAACGCTCGAACAGCAGGTTGTACTGCAGGGGATCGACGTCCGTGATGCGCAGCGCGTAACTGACGAGACTGCCCGCTGCGGACCCGCGTCCCGGCCCTACAGGAACATCTTGCGCGCGCGCGTAATGGATGAAATCCCAAACGATCAAGAAGTAGCCCTCGTAGCGCATCTTCTTGATCATTTCGATTTCGGAGGTCAGGCGCTTCTCGTATTCCGCCAGAGAATTGTGTAGGAAGCCTTGCTGCGCTAAACGCTCCAAATAAGGCACACGCGTCGCAAATCCCTCGCGCACTACCTTTTCAAAATAGCTGCCGGGCGTGTGGCCTTCTGGAACTTTGAACTCAGGAAACGGATTCGGGATGCGTTCGATTTTGACGTTGCACCGCGCTGCGATGTCCACCGTACGGCTCAGAGCTTCGGGCAGCTCGCCGAACACTTGTGTCATCTCGGCCGCTGTCTTGAAATAAAACTGGTCCGTGGCAAATTTCATGCGATGCGTGTCGCTCATCGTCTTGCCGGTTTGTATGCACAGCAGGACTTCCTGCGCGTGCGCGTCGCCGTGATGCAAGTAGTGGCAGTCGTTCGTGGCGACCAGCGGAATCCCGGTTTCTTTGGAGAGCCGCACCAGCTCACGGTTCACTCCCTGCTCGATCTCCAGGCCCTGGTCCTGAATCTCCAGGAAGAAATTACCCTTGCCGAAGACGTCGCGCAGGCGGTAGGCGTTCTCGCGCGCTTGATCATATTTTTCGTCGACGACCGCTTCCGTCACTGCGCCGCGCAAGCAGGCCGATAGCGCGATCAACCCTTTGCTATGCTTCGCCAGCAGGTCATAGTCGATTCTCGGCTTGTAGTAGAAACCTTCCAGAAAGCCCGAGGAAACAAGCTTGATCAAATTGTGATAACCCTCGAGCGATTCGCAGAGCAGCACCAGATGGTTGCTGCCGCGCATACCCGGCTCGGCTTCACCGCGATCGGGTCCGTTCGCCCCGTTTGTTTTTTCGCCGCGGTCGTGGCGGCTCCCCTTCGCGACGTAGACTTCGCAGCCGATGATGGGCTTCACGTCGCGCTTGCTGGCTTCGTTAAAAAAATTGGCGGCGGCAAACAAATTCCCATGGTCCGTGATGGCCACCGCGGGCATCTTCAGTTGCGACGCCTTGTCGAGCAGTTCGGAGGTTTCGCAAGCTCCGTCCAGCAAACTGAAATCCGTATGAACGTGTAGGTGAACAAACTGCGGCTGGCCCATGGATCTCGATTCTAGAACTCTCGCGCGAGAATTGCGAATTGCATTTTCACGATTTTCACAGGCGAGGTCTCTGCCGGCTCTTTTATTTCCGGCTGCTGCCCTTCTTGCCCGATGCAGCGTGCTTCGCCTGCTCAGTGGCGGCCTTATGTTTTGCGGCTTGTTTCAACTGCACAGGGTGGTTCTTGTGGGGATGCCCTTGCGCAGTCTTGGCTGGCGCGCCTTTTGCCGGCGCCGGCACGGCTCCAGTTGCGGCAGGCGGCTTGTCGGCGCTCTTCGGTGCCTTCTTTTCCTTTTCTTTCTTTTTCGGCTGCTCTTTGATACCGGACAATTTGCGCAGGATCTTCACGCGCTCTTCTGCCGTCTTACCTCGCCCCGTCAGTTGCATCCCGAATACCTGGTCCACAATGGCATCGAACTTCGCGCCTCGCGCAAACCCCAAAGCTTCCAGTTCATTCGCAACCATCGGAAGTCCAGCGCGAATGGGCCGCCATTTGTGCAAGTAAGCGCGGATTTTCGAGAGCGCCGCTGAATTGGTCGATTCCGCAAGCAGGTACGCGAGCCGATCCACCGGTAGCTTTTCCAGAAATTTGAATGCGTCCGCTGGCGCGTTCAGCTTGCGTCCGATTAATTCTTTTTGATCGGCAAGCACTTCTTGCTCGAAGTTCAAGATGGCGTCCGCTTCCGCGGAACGGAAACCGGCTTTGGAAAGAGTGCTGCTTCGCTCTCTGTCTTTGAGGCGGCCAAGAACCGCTAGCATCATCGGCGTTGCCAGCTTGGGGCGGACCCCGGCCGTGAACAAATCCTCGCGCACTTTCATCAGCCGAGCGATGGCATCGTAATCCGGGTGCCTTTTTGCGAGCACGGGACTGATGGCTTCGAGCAAGTCGTGCTCCTCCCACTCCTTCAGAACCACAGCAGGGCGTTCTTCGCGAGCCACGGCCCGCAGTTCCGCGCCGGCGTCCTCCGGCGCGATCGTGTGGTGCAAATCGCGCTCGATCGCCAGGTCAAACCATTCTTGGGTGCGGGCTTCGACTTTGAATCCCATGCGCGCGGCAAAGCGCAGAACGCGCAGCAATCGTGCCGGCTGGTTCGTGAAGCTGTGAATGGTGAGCGCGCGCACCTCGGCGCGTTCGATATCCGAAAGTCCGTTCGTGGGGTCCAGCAGCAATCCGCGGGATGCCGGATTCAGCGAGATGGCGATAGCGTTGAGTGAAAAATCGCGGCGTCGCAAATCCTCCATGATTGTCGACCAACGGATTTCGGGTCGCGTGCCGGGACGGACATAGTGGTCGTCACGCGCTGCTGAAATACTGCCGTCGCAATCCCCGGCGAATAAGATCTCCACCTGGCGATACTTCTCATCCTCCGAGAGGATCTTTGCGCCGCCTTTCTCCAGCTCGCGGGCAATCTTCGAAGGGTTTCCCTCGACCGTGAAATCGAGATCGCGCAGCGACGCTCCCGTAACGAGGTCGCGGACGGTTCCGCCCGTCAGATACACGTTGAATCCCATAGCGGCAGAGAGCTCCTGCACGCGCATCATGGCCGCTCGCTGCTCGGGAGACAGCCGGCTTTCCAGCAAAAACATATAATCTGGCATCGCACTCCTTCACGTTCTGGATGCCCGCGCTGACCGCCGCGGAGGCAACCGCAATCGCAATCAGGTCCCGGGCCCTCCGCGCGTCAAGCGCGCGGGTGATGCGCCTTGTAAATCTGCTTCAACCGCTCTTCCACCACGTGCGTGTAGATTTGTGTCGTGGAAATGTCCGCGTGGCCCAGCATGAGCTGTACCGACCGCAAGTCGGCTCCACGCTCCAGCAAGTGCGTTGCAAAGCTGTGGCGCAGCATGTGGGGCGTCAAGGCGACGCGCAAACCCGCGCGCCGTCCATAGGCCGACAGAATCTTCCACACGCCTACCCTGCTCAGCATATTGCCGTTCCGGTTCACAAACAGCGACTGGCTCGAAACACCTTTTCTCAAAAGTTTTGGCCGCGCCTCGCGAAGATACTTCTCGACCAGGCTCAGGGCCTTCTTACCGGCCGGAACGATGCGTTCTTTATCTCCCTTGCCAATGCAGCGGATGCAGCCGACTCTCGCGTCGAGATCCGTCACGCGAAGCCCAATCAGCTCGGAGACTCGCAGTCCGGTCGAGTAGAGCACTTCCAGCATGGCTCGGTCCCGCAAACCCAAAGCGGTCTTGGCATCCGGCTGCGCGAGCAGGCTATCCACTTCCTCGAGCTTCAAATACCCGGGCAAAGTCCGCCGGATCTTGGGAGACTCAAGGTTTTGCGACGGGTCCACGGTGATCATCTCTTGAATCTGCGCGAACCGAAAAAAATTCCGGAGCGTGACCAGCTGCCGTGCCACGGTCCGGCTCTCCAGCTTTTCCCGATACAATCCCGCCAAAAAATCAACGAGATCGTCCCGGGAGATCGTTTCCACCGCGAGCTTCCGCTTCTGGACAAACACGTTGAATTTCGCCAAATCGCGCTGATACGCCGAGACTGTATTGGCGGAGAGCCCCTTCTCCACCCTGACGTGCGTCAAAAATTGCGCTATGGCAGGAGTCATTTCCATCAGCTATCCCCGAACCCATCTCCGGCCCCCGCTCGCCGCCGCGTGGCAATGCCGTAGACTTCTTGAATTTCATGGCAACGGAAAATCCAGGCGAGCGCCAGGTAAAGCGCCGTCGCTCCGACGATTAGCCCCGAAAAAACGAGAAGCTGGACGAGGAAACGCGAGTGCATGGTAAATTCCGTGTAGTGATTCCCAAACCAGCAGGCCACGCCCATAATGCTCGCGCACAGCGAAATCTTGCCAAAAGAGCGCAATATCTCCATTGTCCCCATCGCCCCGTAGCGCAGCCGGAAAATAATGAACAGCGCGAAGAAATCAAAAAAGCAGGCAATGGCAGTGGCCAAAGCGGGGCCCCCGTTCTGTACGCGCTTGAAGAAAAGCTCCAGAAACACGATGTTCAAAACGATGTTGATGATCAGCGAGATGGAAGCGACGATGACCGGTGTCTTCGTATCCCCTGTGGAATAGAACGCAGGCACAACCAGCTTCACGGTTGCCAGCGCCGGCAACCCAATCGCGTAATACAGCAACGCTCGTGCCGTCAATCGCGTGGATTCCGCGACGAACTGCCCGTGTTGGAAGAGCACGCGGATAATCGGTTCGCGCAGGATCATCAATCCCAGTGCCGCGGGGATCGTAATGAAGGCCACGATGCGCACCGAGAAGGCCAATGTCTTTTTTAGCGATTCGTAATCCTTAGCCGCGGCCTGGTGCGACATCATCGGCAGAATCGCCGTCGCCACGGCAATGGCGTATCCACCCAGGACGAGTTCCATGACTCTGTCCGCGACATATAGCGCCGCGAGGCTTCCTGCCGGCATGATACTGGCCGTTGCGAAACGCGTATCAATGAACAGATTGATTTGCCCAATGCCAATACCAAAGAGCCGTGGAATCATCAGGCGCGCCACGTTCTTGATCCCGGGATGGGAAAACGAAATCCCGAACTTGAATTTCATTCCCTTCTGCACGAGTAACGGCACCTGCATCAGGAATTGCAAGACCCCGCCCACCAGGATTCCCACCACGATGGCCGTGGCCGCATCCTTGAAGTGACTCCGGACCACTGCAAATGTGAACAGAATCGTGGCCAAATTCAGAACCACCGGAGTTGCAGCCGGAAGTCCAAACAGGTGAAAACTATTCAAAATTCCCATCGCAAGAGCTGCCAGCGAGACAAAGAACAAATACGGAAATACGATTCGGTTCAACTCGATCGCCTGGACCGCAGCAACGTTATTCCCCGCGAAAAGGTGCACCACCGACGGCGAGAAAACCATGCCCAGGACAGTGATTACGGCTACGACCAGAGCCAGAGTCCAGAAGAGCTTGTTCGCGAAGTCCCACACTTCTTCCTTGGACTTCTCGCCCATGTACGAGGTAAACACCGGGATGAAGGACGCCGTCATGGACCCCTCGGCCACCAAACGACGAAAGAGGTTGGGTATGCGATAGGCTAGAACATAGGCGTCGGCGGCGGCGGAAGTTCCAAGGAGGAGAGTAATGCGCTGGTCGCGCACGTAGCCGAGGACTCGACTTACGATGGTAACCAGGGAGATGATCGAGGCCGATTTGAGGATATGCTTTTTATCGGTCAACGGCCGGCGCTCCGGGACCTAACCCTAATGAAAACAATAGGTTGACAGGCAAAACGCGTTTAACATAACATACATCTTGATTATTCGCAAATTTCGGCCATTCCAGTCTCGTACGAACTGATTTCTTTGAAAAACAGAGCCCCAGCCTCTACTCACAAGAAGGTCGTCGTTGTCCTTGCGGACAAAAAGCCCACGCGCGGCTATCTGAACCCCTCGCGCCTGGGCCAGGCGGATCCCATCGACCTTCTCACACCCGACGGCGAGCACCAGGAGATTCCCCTCAGCAGGGTGCGCTCCATTTATTTTGTTCGCGAGTTCTCCGATGACTTTGAGCCCGAGCGCAAGGCCTTCCTCAGTCGCCCTAAGCTAGATGGACTTTGGGTCCGCCTGCGCTACAGCGACGGTGAAACGATCGAAGGCGTAGTACCAAACGACCTGCTCTCCCTGCTCGACAATGGGATCCAGATCACGCCGCCCGATCTGAACTCCAGCACGGACCGCATCTTCATACCTCGCTCCGCGCTCACTGAGTTCACCGTGCTCGGCGTGGTAGGTATCGCCCGTCGCAAACCCGCCGCCGTTGCAGCTGCGGCCGCGAACCAGCCCCGGCTTTTCAACGAATAATAACCCCCCGGCTGTACTTCCCTCTTCGCGCTGTGCGAGACTCGCACTGAGCATCCAGGAGCCATTGTTATGCCCATGAACCTCTCGGAAATTGCGCAGAAGCTTGGCTGCCGTCTTGACGGCGCCGGCGAGACTCCCATCCACGGGGTCTCCGGGATCGAACACGCCGAACCAGGCCAAATCACCTTTCTCGCCAACCGGCGTTACTTCCCTCTTCTGAAGACTACGCGTGCCTCTGCCGTGCTTGTCGAGGACGGGATCAATATCGAACGCGACGCCAGCATGCCCCGGCTGGCCGCGTTACGCGCGGCAAATCCTTACCTCGCCTTCGCCCACGCCATCGAACTTTTCTATCAGGCGCCAAAGTACAAGCCAGGATTCCATCCCACGGCCCTGATCGCCAAGTCCGCCAAAATCGGCGTTGGCGCTCACATCGGCCCCTACTGCGTGGTGGGCGAAGATGTGTACATTGGCCGAAACGCCGTTCTGCACAGTTTCGTTTCCGTTTATCAGGGTGCCCGTATCGGCGATGATTTCTTCGCGCACTCTCACGCCGTGGTCCGTGAATTCTGTCAAATAGGCGATCGCGTGATTTTGCAAAACGGGGCGATCATCGGCGGTGACGGCCTCGGCTTCGCCAAGCAGAAAGACGGGACCTGGTACAAGATGCAGCAATCCGGGCCGGCGGTTCTTGAGGACGACGTCGAAGTGCAATCCAATGCTTGCGTGGACCGCGCCACGGTTGGCGAAACGCGTATTGGGCACGGCACAAAACTCGACGACCTCGTCATCGTTGGGCACGCTTCGCGGGTGGGCGCTAATACAATGCTCTGCGGGCAGGTAGGTCTTGCCGGCTCCACTAAAGTTGGCGATGGTTGCATTCTGGCCGGTCAAGTCGGCACAGCTGGCCACCTAAGCATCGGTGACGGCTCCGTCATTACCGCCAAGAGCGGCATTCCCAACGATGTGCCGGCTCGCTCCATGTATTCCGGTTATCCCGCGGTTGACAATCGTCAGTGGCTCAAGACCGTAGCGGCGTTAAATCGCTTGCCCGAGCTGCAGAAACGCGTGCGCGAACTGGAAGCCGAATTGGAACGCCTCGGCGGCCACCCGCGCATCGCGAGCCCTCGCTAGCTCTTAGACTACGCCTGGAAAGTTCAGCGGGCGCTGATCCGGCGGCAAAGCAGCGGCCATCGCATCGTGCACATGCTGATTCAAGGCGTCGCGTTCCTCAAAGGAGTATTTGGCCGCATCTATCGGCTCCAGAAATTCAACGACAATCTCGCCCGGGTGAATCCTCAGCGAGCGCTTGGCCATCACTCGTTGCGCTCCGGAACAGAGCACCGGAACAATCGGTACGCCAGCTTTGATCGCCAGCACAAACGCGCCTTTCTTGAATTCCTGAAGCCGCCCATCAGGACTTCGCGTGCCCTCCGGATAGATCAGAAACGATTGTCCCTCCCGCATTGCCTGCGCTGCTTTTTCCACGCTCGCGATGGCGGATTCCCGATCCTTCCGATTCACAGGGATAAAGCGCGCGAGAGTGAAGGCTTGCCCCACAATCGGCCATTTGAACAAAGATTCTTTCAAGAGAACCGCGATGCGCCGCGGAATCGCCCCCACAACAGCCGGCGCATCCGCTGAACTCGTATGGTTCGCAACAAAAAGGCAAACTCCTTCCGGAATTTTCGCCTTTCCCTCCACGCGCACTCTGACGCCAACCACTCTTACAAAAAACATGACACCCTTGAGGCCCGCCCAATAGAGCGGATCGATGCGTCGCGTGACAAGCGTATAGAGCAGTAGCGGTGGCCCAAGTATCAGGATGTAGAGGGAAAGGAAGACCGCGATGAAAACCATCCGAATCATGCAATAGGCAAAACTCTCTCGAATACGGATCTCATGATCATGAAGAACCTAGGGTGGCAAGCCCCTTCATTGTGGCGACACCGATTGCGTGACTCCATGAAGCAAACCCTCCCGGATACGCCGCGCTTTTTCACTTGCGTGGGGGTCTTCGGCTATTTGGTAAAGCAGTTCCTTCTCTTCCCCCAACTTGAACTCCAATGTCCGTTCTTTCTCATCGCGACGAATTCGTGCCTTCACTGGTTCGCCCGGCTGCCGCTCGCGCACCCACCGCCCCAAAGAGCGCGGCACGTCTCCATCGTTCCAATTCAAAAGGACATCCCCTGGCCGCAGGCCCGCTCCCTCAGCGGAACTTCCACCGTCCACGCCACGTACGACGATGTTCCCGCCAGGTTCGCGCTCCGCAGAAAATCCGAGCAATGCCTTCTTGTGTTCAACGGTTCGCAATTCCAGGCCGGCCTGTGCTAGCACTTGTTGATAGGGGAAGGGTTCTGCGGCTGCCACATATCGTCCAAAAAATTCTTCAAAAGATCCGCCCGCGACCTTTTCCGCCTCGAGACGGATATCCAGGCTGTCGCGGTAAGTTCTCCCTTGTTTGGCAAAGTCCGTGTTCAAGCCGCGCAAGACGTCGTCCAGGCTCTTTGCGTTGTTGGTACGGTCGCGAATCAGAATGTCAAGCAAGTCTCCCAAGACCTGCCCTTTTGTGTAGTAGGAAACGCTGTCGTCCGGGCCGTTGTACAGGGGGTATTTTTCCAGCCAGGCATCCAAGCTCGATTGCTCCGCGCTCTGCCAGCGATTCGCGGGCCGAGACTCCAACTCGCTAATCTGCTCGCCGAGATCCTCGTAGAACCTCTCTTCGTTCCATATTCCGCTCCGCACCAGCGTATATGCCCCGTATGTGCTCGTCACGCCCTCTGCAAACCACAGCGCTCGCGTGTACTGCTCCTTCGTATAATCCACCGGCTCCAGCGTCGCCGGTCGGATTCGCTTTACGTTCCACAAATGAAAAAATTCGTGCGCGGCCACTCCCGAAAGATATTCATCGGAAGGAATTCCGATAGCCGTGGAATTCGCGTGTTCCATTCCTCCGCCGCCCGCTCCTTTGCCAATGTGCAGGATAAATGTGTAGTGCTCGAAAGGCGCGCCATCCATCAACTTGATTTCGTACTCGCAGATGCGCTTCAGTTCTTCCGCGACATGCTTCTTTCTCCAGCCGTCCCCGTGAACAACCACGCTGACGCGAGGCGATATTCCTTCCAAATCAAATTTCTCGAATTTGCCCACTTCCATCGGCGCATCCGCGAGAGCATCATAATTCTTTGCGTTCAGAACATAAGTTGGGGCGCCTAACGACGACCTCTCTCCAGTGGGGATCGCGCTTGCTACCTTCCAGTTCCCGGGAACGTCGGGCATCCTAAGCTGGACGTCCTCTTCCCGTCGATCCGGCAAGTAGAGCAAGATCATCGCCGGATTGACGAACGCATGCTCGCCGTTCAATTGCGTGGCAAACGGCCCAACTTCGTCCCAATACGTCGCATAGCGAACCGTGATTGTTCCGTGTCCCGTTATAAGCCAGCTCTGCTTGTCTATTTTCTCGACCGGCGCTTTCGCAGTTCCCTCGAAAGCCTCGACTTGCTGAATATGGCTGCTGAAATCGCGGATCTGATACAACGCATTCCACGCCGGTATTTGCACGGCCACTTCGCCGTTCACATCGGGAATAGTCATCGTCACATGAAAAAGATGTTGCTCCGGATGGCTGATGGACACTTCGTACTGAATCGTCGCGCGGCTCGTGCTGGCACAGCCCAACCAGCACACCAAGAATGCTATCGCCGAGAATCTCGCTTGACCTCGCCGATATCGAGCTGTCACCTGGTTCTTGCCTCGGAAGAAACCTGCACGGGTTGGCCGAGCTTGGCCAACAATTTTTCGCAAAGTCCGTCGAAACTCCCGTTGGACATCACTAACAGAACATCCCCGGTTTCTGCTTCCATCGAAATTTGCTCTGCAATCGCGTCCGCACTTGGAAAAACCCGTGCACTCTTTCCCAACTCGCGCACACTTTCCGCCACCGCTTCCGGCTCCATGCGGTTCTCGTCGCCCAGCTGCTGCGCGCGAAACACTCCAGCCAAAACCACGCGATCCGCCAGCGCCAGCGCCACGGGAAGCGTTTGCTCAAATACTTTCCTACGCATCGAATTTGAACGCGGCTCAAGAATCGCCCACAGCCGCCGTCCTTTCCAGCGCGCCCGCGCCGCTTCAATCGTCGCCCGCACTGCCGTCGGATGATGGGCGAAGTCATCCACCACGAGCACGCCGCGCACTTCCCCCTTCACATCCATGCGACGTTTGACACTCTGGAAAGTCGCAAGCGCCTTTGCCAAATCCGCCGTGCCAATTCCTCGGCCGTGCGCCACTGCCATCGCCGCCATGGCGTTCAAAACGTTGTGTCGGCCGCTCGCTGCCAACGCAAATTCGCCAAACCATTCGCCCCTGTACGTCACGCGAAACTTCATGCCGCCGCCGTCGACCGCCACCTCGCTCGCCACCCAATCATTCCCTCCCGAAAAACCGTACGTCTCCACCGGGCAAAACGCCTTCTCCGCGGCACGCCGCAACGCCGGCCCTGATTCTTCCCTGTCGCCCCAAATCACGACCCGCCCGCGCCGGGGCACCAGATTCACCAGCCGGCGAAACGCCAGCTCATAAGTTTCAAAATCCCGGTAGATATCCGCGTGATCGTATTCAAGCGAAGTGATGATCAAATCATCCGGATGATAGTGAAAAAACTTTGGCCCGCGGTCCCAAAACGCCGTTTCATACTCGTCGCCTTCCAAAATAAATTCTTCGCCGCCGCCCAACCCGTAGCTCTTCCCAAAATTCTCAGCGACGCCGCCTACCAAAAAATTAGGCTTCTTCCCCGCTGTGTGAAAAATCCACGCCAGCATCGCCGTCGTTGTAGTTTTTCCGTGCGTGCCGCTCACCACAATCGAATGGCGTCCCGGCAAAAACACTTCCTCCAGAATCTCGGGCATGGAACGATACGGAATTTTCCTGTCGAGCACCTCTTCCAACTCAGGATTTCCGCGCGCGATGATATTCCCCACCACCACTAAGTCCGGCGGCGGCGTCAAATGCGCCGCATCAAACGTATGAAAAAAGGAAATCCCCAATTTCTCCAGCAGCGTCGAGGCCGGAGGATAAACGCCCGAATCCGATCCCGTCACGCGATACCCGTGCTCGCGCAACATCCCCGCCAGCGGCGCCATCGCCGACCCGCCAATCCCAATTACGTGAACGTGTTTCGCCTCGCTCATGGCACAACCGCCGGCTCAAGAATCTCCAGTTCGCTTTCCCCCTGCGCTCTTAGACGCGCCTTCACGCCCAGCGGCACCGTCAGCATCGGCCGCGGCGTATGACCAACGGCCGCACCGTAAACGATCGGCACTCCCAGCTCTCCAAGAATCCGCAGACAAACATCGCGCACCGTCGCACTCCCCGACATCACCGGACCGCACTCTGGAAATTCGCCGAGCACAATCCCGCGAACTCCCTCGAACTTTCCCGCCTGCTTCAGATGCATGAGCGCTCGATCCACCTGCCAGGGCTTCATGCCGCGATCTTCCAGCAACAGAATGGATCCGCGAGTCTCCAATTCCCACGGCGTCCCCAGCGTCGTCTCCACCAGCGTCATACATCCGCCGAGAACTCTCCCCTCCGCTTCCCCGCCAACCAGCGTTTCGCCGCGCAATTTCAACGACCAGCCGCTATCGGTCTTTGTGACAGCTCCGAGGAGGGAGTCGCGGTCATAGCCTTTCGGCGTGCCCTCGCCGGCATCGAATCCACCGACCAGCATCGGTGCGTAAAAGCCGACCCACGCGTGGCGTTGCCAGAGATACGTTTGTAGCGAAGTCAAATCGCTATAGCCTAAAATTACCTTTGGAGAGGCCACGTTGTGTGCTTCGAGTCCGAGGCCATCAAGAAGATAGTTTGAGCCGTAGCCTCCGCGAACTGCGACCAGCGCATCTACATCGTCGCGTTCCATCGCGTTCAAGAATTCATTTCGCCGACCGGACACCGAACCCGCGAAATAGCCTTCCGGAGAAAGTGGTGTAGCGTCGCCAACCTGAAAACCCATGTTGCGCAATTCCTCGGCACCCGCCAAAACTTTCACAAACTCCGCCGGCGAGGCTGGAGCAAATGGCATCAGCACACTACCGGAACGCAGGGCGCGCGGTTTCCTCACTTCCAGATCCACTGCTGCTGCCTCCAAATCGCTCGTCCGCGCGTTCATCCGTTCTGCCGCTCCACGGGTACCATCTCGCAACTGACGCCTGGCTTGCACAGCTCCTGAAGAATCTTTTCCTGTTGGTGCGTATTGACTTCCGCGTCGAACTGAATCAAGTTTTTTTCTCCGGCCAAAGAGACTTGAAAATTATCGATCCCCACCTTCAATTCCGAAAAAATCCGGTGTACGTCGGCAACCATATTTTCCGCGCGATCCACGAATATGCGAAACAGCATGTACCGCGGCTTTAAGTTCAACCACTCTTCGACGTAGAAGAGCAGAATCAAAGCAAACAGGATCAACGCGCAGGAAATTCCAGCAACCGCATACATCCCCCCGCCGGCGGCCATGCCCATCGCCGCTATTACGAATATTGTCGCCGCCGTCGTCAGTCCAACGACGTTGCCTCGCTCCCGCAAGATCACGCCAGCGCCAAGGAATCCGATGCCCTGCACGATATTGGAAGCAATGCGGGTCGTGCTCGAATCACCTGTGCGTTTCGCGACTTCAATGGATACTATCGTAAAGAGCGCAGCGCCCATCGAAACGCAAAAGCCTGTCCGCATCCCGGCAGGGCGCCTGCGGATACTCCGTTCAATGCCAATGATCGCGCCAAGCAGCGCGGCCCACGCCAGTCGCGCAACGATAGTGCTTAGAGACAGCATGTTCCCCTGCAATTCCGGACTATGGCAGGATTCTACACACTACAATTTGAATTGCGTCAATTTCGCGAAGTGCCGTGCCCTGGCGTGTATCTCGCTCCGCTTGAGCACGCGCAGCCGGTCCAGGCCAAACCGCTCGACCGTAAAGCTCCCCATCACCGAACCATAGACCATCGCGCGGCGCAGCGTCGCGTCGCTCAAATCCTTCGCCCCTGCGAGGTACCCCATAAATCCGCCCGCGAAACTGTCGCCCGCTCCAGTTGGATCATGCGGCTCCTCCAGGGGAAACGCCGGCACGCAAAACACGCCGCGCTTGTCCACCATCATCGCGCCATACTCCCCGCGCTTTACGACCAGCGTCGAAGGCCCCATCTTGAAAATATGCTTGGCCGCACGCAGTAGGTTGTGTTCGTTTGAAAGCTGGCGCGTTTCCGAATCATTGATCATCAAAATATCGACATGCTTCAGCGTCTCCCGCAATTCGGCGGGCGTTCGCTCAATCCAGTAATTCATCGTATCCAGAGCGGCCAGCTTCGGTGTGCCCTTCACCTGCTTCAAAACGTCCCTTTGCAAATCCGGCGCGATATTCGCCAGAAAAACATACTTGGAGGATTTATATTTTTCCGGCAGTTTTGGCTTGAAGCCAGCGAAAACGTTCAAATCCGTCGCCAGTGTCACGCGTTCATTGAGGTTCTCTGAATATCGGCCCGCCCAAAAAAACGTCTTCCCTGCGGCGCGTTCCAACCCTTCCGTATCAATATGCCGTCCGCGAAAGACAGCTTCATCCTTCGACGTAAAGTCGTCGCCCACAATGGCCACCAGGCTCACCGGCGCAAAAAAACTCGCCGCCACCGCAAAATAAGTCGCCGCGCCCCCCACGGTTCGCTCCACTTTTCCGTATGGACTCTCTAGCGCATCGAATGCTACCGACCCCACCACAAGTAAGGACACAGGCTTCTCCTAGGAAATATATTTGCCGATGATTGCTTCGAGCTTCTTCTTTGTGGCCTTGGGAACCAGCTTCAAATCCGTCACCAGCGCGTGCTTCAGCGCCGCACCGCACTTGCAATTCCGCTCAGCGGGCATGGCTCGCACCGCTTCGCGCAATACTCGCTGCGCGTTCTCCGCATTCTGCACCAGAGTCGCAATGATCTGCGAAGCCGTCACCGACTCATGGCTGGGATGCCAGCAATCAAAGTCCGTGATCATCGCGATTGTCGCGTAACAAATCTCCGCTTCGCGCGCCAGCTTCGCCTCCGTCACATTTGTCATGCCAATCACTTCGAACTTCAGCTGCCGGTGCATGTGCGCTTCCGCCAAAGTCGAAAACTGCGGCCCCTCGATGCACACATACGTCCCCTTGCGATGGACCATTACGCCGCAATGCACGCTCGCATCCGCCAATGCGCTCGACACTTGCACGCATGTCGGCTTATCGAACCCTACGTGCGCCACGAGCCCATCTCCAAAAAATGTCGACATGCGATTTTTCGTCCGGTCGACAAACTGGTCCGGCACCAAGAACTCACCCGGCTGCAAATCCTCCTTCAACGATCCCACCGCGCTCACCGAAATAATCCTCTCCACGCCCAGCACCTTCATCGCATAAATATTCGCCCGATAATTGATCTCCCCTGGCAAAATCCGGTGCCCACGCCCGTGACGCGCCAGAAATGCTACTCGCTTGCCTTCCAACATGCCCAGCACTATCGCATCCGACGGCTCTCCAAGCGGCGTCTTCACCTTCACTTCGCGCGTCTTCGTCAAGCCGTTCATCGAGTACAACCCACTTCCACCGATGATGCCGATCTCCGCCTTTGTGTTCGCGCGCTTCGACTTCTCCCCTTTTCCAGCCGCCATTCTTTTTCTCCGTGAAATCAATTCGCTGTGAAATTAACGCCCTATGATCAACGATTGAGGTCTACCGGTTCGAACCCCACTTTCCCGTCCTGCTCATGCAACGTAGCCGCCGCAAACTCCGGGTCATGCCCGAAGACCACGATCCATCCATCCCGCACGAACTCTGCTATCCACTTCCGCTTGGTCTCCAGCGTCGTCAGCGGATATAGATCGTACGCAATGATCCACGGCAACGGCAAATGGTGCCGTGTTGGCAGCAGATCCGAAACGTACATTAGCTTCTTCCCGCCGCCGCGAATCTGAATCGCCTGAATCTGCAAATTGTGTCCTGGAATCTTGGTCACCGAGATTCCCGGCAGCACTTCGGCATCCCCATCCACGAACTGCCACTGCCCCGACTCCGTCACCGGCACAAAGTCCTGCGCATAGTAACTGGCGCGATCGCGTTCGGTCGGCTTCAGTGCATGCTCCATCTCGGTCTTCTGCACAACATACTTCGCTTTCGGAAACGCCGGCGCCGCTCGTCCATCAACGAGCCGCGTATTTCCTCCCGCATGATCAAAATGCAGATGCGTGTTGATGACCAGATCGATCTCTTCCGGCTTCACGCCTTGTTTTGTCAACGATTCTGTCAGTGGGTCGTTCGCAGAAAAGCTATAAATCTTCCGCAGTTTCTCGTCCCATTTCGTCCCGTTTCCCGTTTCCACCAACACTGTTTTTCCGCCGCCTCGCACGAGCAGAGAATTGCACGCGAACTTCAGCCGGTGCCGCTCGTCCGGGACCATTTTTTTCTCCCACATCGTCCGCGGCACAATCCCGAACATCGATCCGCCATCCAGCCAGAAGCTTCCGGCGTCGATATAGCGCACTTCCATGTCGCCAAAACGCATCACGCCACTCCACTCTTCGCCAACAACTCGTTCACCGCCGTGAACGGATCCTTCTTCCGTTCCGCAACGTCCTTAGCCGCTTGGGTCAGTCCCGCTTCCCCACCTGCCCCACCCAATACTCTTTCTACGAGCCGTGACTCAATCAATCCAAGCAACCTCTTCTTCCAATGCTCCACATGCTTCCGTTCCCGTTCCCTGCTGGCCTCAAAATGCTTCCGAAACTTTCCAATCGTCTCCGCCAGCGCATCAATCCCCTTACTCTCGCTCGCCACCGTCCGCACCACCGGCGGATGCCACCCTTCCCGTGGCATCACCAGCGACAGCATCGCCATCAGTTGCTGCTCCAAGCGGTCCGCCCCCTCGCGATCCGCCTTATTCAGAACAAAAATGTCCCCAATCTCCATCAACCCGGCCTTCATATTCTGAATATCGTCGCCCATCCCCGGCACCAGCACCACCAACACGCAATCTGCCAGCCTCACAATATCGATCTCGTCCTGTCCCACACCGACTGTCTCGATCAGTACCTCTTGCTTGCCCGCGGCATCCAGCAGCAGCGCTACTTCCGCCGTAGCCCGCGCCAACCCTCCCATAAATCCGCGCGTCGCCATCGATCGAATAAACATCCCCTTATCACTCGCATGGCTCTGCATCCGGATCCGGTCCCCCAATATCGCCCCGCCTGTATAAGGGCTCGTGGGATCCACCGCGATCACACCCACCTGCTCCTCATGCTTCCTGTAATAAGCCGCCAACCGGTCCACCAGCGTGCTCTTCCCCGTCCCCGGCGCTCCAGTCACACCTGTCAGATAAGCTCGTCCTGTCGACGCAAACAGCCGCCGCAGCAACTCCTCCGCCTCCGCCTGATGATTCTCAATCGCCGTAATCGCGCGCGAAATCGCCCGCACGTCTCCCGCGCGCACCAATTCCGCCCACGTCTCAACAGGCAGTGTCATTTTGTCCTTAAATTGTCCGGAGCTTCGTCGAAGGCTGGTCGCACCCGCCTATTATCCCGGTTTTCGCTGGTAGGCCAAAATCTAAAACGGTTCAGACCTGCTGGCTAAGGCGTATCCGTTTTCTGCGACTTTTTCTGAAACTCGTCTCGAGACGCTCGTCGAATGAACTTCGCACAGATGTACAACGCGCCGAAAGGAATTGGCGAGAAAATGAGCAAGAAAAGCAAAGGCCCCCAAATCGACGATCCATCGGGAGGTGGGAGAGGCATAACGGCCCCAATCATCCACATGATCATGAACAAGCCCGCGAACCCCGCAACTGCCGCTGTCACCAAGGAACCAGCTTTGCGGTAAGCCCCTCGCTTTGATCGCCACGCAACAAGATACCCGACGATCACTGTAGCCAAACTTAGCCCGAAAGCCGCCAGCACCAAAGAGTTCTCGCGATCAAGCTCGTCCATAACCGCCTCGGGCAGACCCGACTACTCACTTCTTCCCTAACAACTGCCTCGCAATCACCAACTTCTGAATCTCGCTTGTCCCTTCCCCAATCGTGCACAATTTCACATCCCGGTAAAACTTCTCCGCCGGATAATCCTTAATAAATCCATACCCGCCATGCACCTGCACGCACTCATTCGCCACCCGCACCGCCACTTCGCTCGCAAACAATTTCGCCATGCTCGATTCTCGCGTAAACCGCACATCCTTCCGATCCGCCAGCCAAGCCGCTTGATACACCAATAGCCGCGCCGCCTCCACTTCCGTCGCCATATCCGCCAACTTAAACTGAATCGCCTGAAACTCGCTGATCGCCTGCCCAAACTGCTTTCGCTGCTTCGCGTAACTTACGGCCGCGTCCAGCGCGCCCTGCGCCATCCCCAGCGCCAAAGCCGCAATTGAAATCCGCCCGCCATCCAGAATCTTCAAGCTCCCCGTGAACCCCTCACCCTCCGGCCCCAGCAAATTCTCCGCAGGTACGCGGCAATCCGAAAAAATCACCTCCGACGTATCGCTTGCCCGCATTCCCAGCTTGTTCTCTTTCTTCCCCGGCTTAAATCCCGCCATCCCCTTTTCCAATATAAACGCGCTAATCCCATGCGATCCCTTCGACTTGTCCGTCACCGCCATCGCCACGCAAAAATCCGCGTAATGCCCGTTCGTCGTAAATGTCTTCGCCCCATTCAACACCCAATAATCCCCATCGCGCCGCGCCGTGGTCCGCGTCCCGCCCGCATCCGACCCCGCCTCCGGCTCCGTCAACGACCAAGCGCCAATCTTCTTCCCCGCCGCCAAAGGCGCCAGATACTTTTTCTTCTGCGCTTCGGTCCCAAACTTAAAAATGTGATTGCTGCACAAAGAATTGTGCGCCGCCAAAATCAACCCGATCGATCCATCCACCCGCGCCAATTCCTCAATCGCAATCACATACTCGATGTACCCCAACCCCGCCCCGCCATACTCCTCCGGAAAAATCACGCCCATCAACCCCATCTCCCCCAACTTCGGCATGATCTCCATCGGAAAATGCGAAGCCTCATCCCACTCCATCACATGCGGCAATATCTCTCCCAGAGCAAATTCCCGCACACTCCGCCGCAACTGCTGCTGTTCCACGGTAAATGTGAAGTCCACGCTGCCTCCCGAGGCTATTCGCCGAACCTATACCCAATCAAAGTTCCGCTTATAGCCTCATTTTACACAATGCCCGCCATCCCCTCATCCGTTTCTCTTCTCAAGTGTTATCAAACTCTGTAGGGGAGGGGCTTGCCCCTCCCGCGTTCCCCTCCTCTGTTTCTTCTTGTCTTCCCACTCTCTCGGTGATATCAACCGCCGATGCTTGCCAAATATCTCGCGACGCTCGCCGTCGCCGTCTTCCTCGCCACCTTTGCCGCCTCCTCGCTGCAATTTGCGACCCGCTCCCAGGTACTCAGCGGAAAAGCCATCGATGAAACCTTTCCGTTTGAATTTACCATCGAAGCCGATAGCTCCCACACCTACAAAATAAGCCCCACCATGAAGCAGTTTCTCGAAGAGAAGATCAGCTTCTATACCGAAGGCCCCGCACGCGTCATTTCGTCCACCGTGGAGGTCACTCCCAAAGATGTATCCTTGACCGAGAATCGCACCACCATCACCTCCACCGGCGCAGCCATGACCGCCCACGTCAAGTGGGACACTCCCGCCGATTCCGCTAACGGCGCCCACGGCTACGTTTTCCTCAACTTTCCGGAAATCCCCGGCCTCGAAGGCAAAACCCCCAACTTTCATTCCGGCGGCTACCAGAAGGACGACAAAGGCCGCTACGTCGTCCGCGAAGTGAACACTTACCAAAGCTCTCTTCTGTTGGCCTTCGCAAGATTCGCGTTCGCCCTGACTGCAGGCATCCCCTACGGCGTAGTGCTCCACAGCATCTTCTGGATCTTCGTCTTGAAGAGCGAAAAACGTGCTCGTCTTGCCGCTTTGCCTCCACAAGGCTCCGAATTGCCTCGCACTTTCTATCCCAACCCTATCGCGGAGTGGAGCATCTGGACTCTTCTCTTCGGCATCGGCGGCTTAGTCTCCAGCATGATGGCGAGTTTTGCCGTCTATGACGGCTTCATGAGCTCCTCATTTACCTGGGTCGTCTTCATCATGCTGGGAATCATGGGGGCCATCGCTCTCATTGCCGCCTTCTTTACCGGCAGATCGGCAATGACCGTGCGCGTCGAAGCCAACGGCATTGCCTACTCCCGCGGCCGCGGCGATCTGCAGTGGATCATCGTCGCTTGGGGCGAGATACTCCTCCTCACGGAAAAATCTCGCACCTATCGCGGCACGGTAAGACGCTGGATCGAAATTCAATTCAGGGACAATCGGAAGAAACTCAAGCTGGCACAAGACATCGAGGGTTATCCCGCCCTCCGCGATCTGCTCTTTCGTGTCTTTGCGCCGTCTAAATAGCGGCGGCGCGTCTTCTAGGAATGCCTCGGTGGGCTCTTTCGTCAGGCCCGCGCCCTCTGCGGCTTTGCCACGATCTCCTTCAGCGCCCCTAGCGCGCGCGCGCATCCCGCACGATCCACATCGCAATGCGTCACAAATCTCACCGAATATGTAGCCGTATCCAGCGCCCAAATCGCCTTCTCCCGCAACAAATCGCACAATTCCACTGCGCTCTTCCCTGTCCCCTCGCAATCAAAAATCACAATATTCGTCTTCACCTTCGCCGGATCGATCTTCAATCCCGGCATCGCCGCAATCCCCTTCGCCAATATCTGCGCGTTTTCGTGATCCACATGCAGCCGTCCCGGTGACTCCTCCAGCGCAATTAATCCTGCCGCCGCTATCACGCCCGCCTGCCGCATCCCGCCGCCAAACATCTTCCGGTATATCCGGGCCTTCTCAATAAACGCCGCGCTCCCCACGATCATTGACCCCACCGGCGCTCCCAACCCTTTCGACAAACAAAACATCACCGAATCCACATTCTTCGTCATCTCTGCAACACTCTCGCCCAGCGCCACCGCCGCGTTAAAAATCCGCGCACCATCCAAATGCACTTTCAGTCCCCCCGCGTGCGCATACCCGCAAATCTCATCCACCGACGCCGTCGCATACAGCGTCCCGCCCGCCATATTGTGCGTATTCTCAAGACAAATCAGCGCCGTCTGCGAGTCGTAATAAATCTTTGGCCGAATCACTGCCTCAATCATCTTCCACGAAAGTATCCCGTCGACACCCCGCGCAATTCGCGGCATGCACCCCGCAATCGCCGACATCGACGCCAGCTCATACAAATTCACGTGGCTCCGCTCGTCGCAAATCACCTCGTTCCCGTGATGCGTCCACGTCTTAATCGCAATCAAATTCCCCATGCACCCGGTAGGCACGAAAAGCGCCGCCTCTTTCCCGAATATCTCCGCCGCCCTCTTCTCCAACCGGTTCACCGTTGGGTCTTCCCCATACACATCGTCCCCGACCACGGCCTCCGCCATAGCCCGCCGCATCTCCGCCGTAGGCCGCGTAACCGTATCGCTCCGCAAATCCACCACGCCGTCCATCCCCATCACCTCATCCGCGTCACTCCGCATCCCACTCTTAGCAATCGTTCCCACGCCATCCCTCTTCCCTTCCAAATTTCCACCCAACTCCAAATTACCTGAAATGTGTCATTCCGAGCGAAGCGAGGAATCTGCTTTCGCTTTTTATTTTTTGCCTCTTCTCTGTGCTCTCTGTGTCTCTGCGTTTAAATTTCTTTCTTTATTCTTTCTTTTTTCTTCTCTGCGAGTCTCTGTGTACTCTGCGCCTCTGCGTTATCTTTTTCTTTTTCTTTTGCTTCTCATCTTTACTTCATCAATTCCACAAACACCTCATTCGAAATACTCAACTTCGCCGGAGCGAGCCGCACGAGTTCTCCGTCCCGTCTGATCAGCCCCGCAGATTCCAATCCTCCAAACCGTTCCGCCAGCGAAACTCCGTATTCCCTCTCAATCCTCCCCAAATCAATCCCATCCAACTGCCGCAACCCCAAAAACAACTCCTCCTCCAACGCACTCTCCCGCGTCACCACTTCCACTTGCTCCGCCGGCAACCTCCCCGCCTCAATCGCCCCCACATACGCCGCCGCATCATGCCCATTCGCCCACCGCTGCGTCCCCGAAAACGAATGCGCGCCCGCCCCAAATCCCAAATACCTTTCCCGTCTCCAATACTTCAAATTATGCCGCGACTCAAATCCCGGCTTCGCCCAATTCGAAATCTCATAATGGTGATACCCTCGCTCCTCCAAAAACGCGCATGCCACCTCATAAAACTCCGCCATCAAATCGTCGCTCGGCACCTTCCCCGCCGAGTACCGCGTCCCACTCTGCAAAATCTCCAACCCCAACCGGCTCCCTTCATCCACCTCCAACAAATAAACCGAAACATGCTCCGGCTCCAGCTTCCCCAGCTCCTCCAGCGACTCCTTCCAACTCTCTCGCGTCTGGTGCGGCAATCCCGCAATCAAATCAAAACTAATATTCCGAATCCCTGCCGCGCGCAAAATCGAAGCCGCCCGATAAATATCCGCTCGCCGGTGCATCCTCCCCGCCGCCACCAACTCCTTATCCGAAAACGACTGCACGCCAAAACTTACGCGATTTATCCCCGCCGAAACCCATGCCTCAGCCTTTGCCGCTTCCACCGTCTCCGGATCAGCCTCCAGCGTCACCTCACTCAATTCGTTATCAAACGTCTCGCGAATCGCCCCAATCATCCGCCCGAGCAACTCCGGCTCCAACAAACTAGGCGTCCCCCCGCCAAAATAAACTGTATCCGCGGTGCCGACACCCGTAATGGAGGGGCTAGCCCGTCCCGCTTCCAACTCGCCACTCATCACTCGCCACTCGTTTACCCCGAGCGTCGAGGGGCCACTTCCCCAACGTATCCCCGCATCTTCCTGAAACCGCCGCCACCCACGAATCTCCCCGCAAACCGCCTCCACGTAAGGCGCAAACCGCCCCGCCGCCACCACTCCCGTATGAAAATTGCAATACGTACACTTCGTCTGACAAAACGGCACCTGCACATAAATCCCCAGATTTGTCGTAGCCGTGGTCATCGCAAAAACTCTAACACACCACCTCTTCTCCGTGTCCTCTGCGCTCTCAGTGTCCTCTGTGTAAAGAAGAACCTAATCCGAATCGCGATCCCCATGAAACAGTCACCCAGACTTGATAGTGCCTGTTCGCCGGCCCTCTAGCCGCTGGCTTTCAACTTTTAACTTTCGACCTTCAACTTCTTTTCCGGTTCACCTCCGGTCCACCCACAGTTCACCCCGCGTGCATTGTCCCTTTTTCCCACCTGAGCAAAACTGCACATCGTCATCCAACACCACCTTACTTGGCCCACCACCAAGTAAGTCGAACGGCGGCCCCGCACTCATCCCAGATCGGGGCCGCCGTTCAAAAAATTTCAGGAGGGTGCCGTGCAAAGCAAGCTTATGGATTCCGGGCGCAAGTGGCTGTGGGGATTTCTCGCAGTAATCGCGCTGGCGCAGATCTATGTCGTTCGCGAACTCCTGGCCGCCTTCGTCATCTTCGCTCTTGGCTTTGCCGCGCTCGCCTTTGTCGTCGTCAGCCTCTACATGCTGCAAAAATCCTGGGAACTGGCCGTGGCGCGCATTTCCGCTTTCCGCCGTCCCGTCATCAACTTGGCTCGCGTTACCACGAACATGGCCTCGGTCGCCAATTTGACCTCGGTCGGCCACGAGAACCAGAAAGCTGCCTGAGCTCCAGGCGCACCGACGCACAGAAACGTTTTCGCGCTTTACCGCACTACAGGTTAAGCACCTCTCTTTTTAATCTGGGCGTGCGGAGCCACGTATGAACTCAGCTCGTAATGGAAATTGGAAGCCGTGAAATTCAGGAGCGCACAAGCACCTCAGGTGAGTTGGCCGCCCAGCCTTTCCCTCTCAACGACGTGCCGCCGCTCCACGGAGCCTGTTTTGGTACAGAAACCGTCTTACTCGCGTCGCGCCTTGACTCGCCTTCCCGCCTCAGAAGACATCTGGGTCTGCTGGCGCTGCAATGGCCGGGACGATGTCTCCCGCGTCCTCGACATCAGCATCGATGGGCTCTTCATCCAAACTCCGCACCTCAAGCTGAAAGAAGGCATGCCCGCCAAACTTGACTTCCTCGTTCAGGAAGGCCGCATCAAAGCCGATGCCGTCATTCGTCACGTCAAGGGCGGCAAAGCTGCCACCGGCCTGGGCTTGCGTTTCATCGCCGTCGCCGACGAGGATCGTCAACGCCTCAAGGCCATGCTCTCCAGGCTCCGCTCCCACCACAATCGCTCCTAGTCCCAGCCCGGGCGCCATCTCGAACAAGCGTAAGCCCTCGGCCCCACCGCGCTGCGGCTAACGCTTCACCAGCCGCACATGGTAACTGAACGGCCGCTCCATCACTCGTTCCAAGCTCCACCCCGCCCGTTCACACAGTTCCCCAAATCCTTCCCTCGTTCGCGGCTTAACCGCCATGCGTGCTCCAATGCGCGAAGCCCGTACCACCGCCCCCGCCCGCGTCACGGATCCCACCACCACCGCATCCCGGCCCGTTCCCGCATGTGCCTCCTGCAAGTTCGCCACAATCTCCTCATCCGACCCATACTCAAACAATCCGCCCTCCGACGAAATCCCGCACACCGCCTGCCTCGCCCCCAATTCCCCAAGCAACTCTGCCAAACGCCCGGCATCCGACCACTCATAACGGAAATGTCGAAACGCGACGTCTAGCCCACTCAAAGGTGCCTCCGCCGCACGCAAAGCCGCAACCGCCCGTCCCCCAAATTCCGGCCCTCGCGAATCGCCGTCCAATACCGCAATCGCAATCTTCCGCCCCTCCAGCAACCCCGCCTTCGCCGCCCGCAAACAAATCAGCGCGTTCCACGAATCGGCCCCAGACCCGCCCGCGATGTTCACAAGACACACGGGCCGCCCCTCCGCAACTCCCGCCGCGCGCTCCAACCCCTCCGCCATCAACCTCGCCATCTCCTGCAGCCGCAGCCTCACCGCAAACACCGGAAACGACGCCGCAATCCTCCGGTCGATCGGCGTAAACTCCTCCCCCAGATTTTCCGGTCCCAGTTTCAATAGGTACGTACTCATCCCATCTAAAAATGACCCCGAAGCCGCCATCAAACCCCGCCCTAACAACGAATTCCGCAAGGCCTCCCGCACCGCCTCGGGAATCTCGCTCTGCTGCTCCGCCTCTCGAATATACTGCTCTCCCATCGCCGCCAGCTCCGCATCCGTAGCCGCCACCGCAAACGCCGGATTCGTCACATCAATCACCGCTGTCTTCACCCCGCCGTCCCTCATCGCGTAAACCACCGCTTTCCCCATGCCATCCTCCCCAAGTGAAGTCGCCTCCCACAGCCAGGTAATCTGTCGATATCCAACAAACTCCCTTTACTAAGTATATCACATTTCCATCATTTTTTCAAGCGAAACTAGGCGCCAGCGCGCAGGCAAACACACTTCGCCCACCTCGCCGTGGTCCCGCACTCCACCAATTCGGCTTTCCACCCAAAAATTTCCTGACCTGTTTGTTAGGTATCTTGCTGTGACCTGTCAGCCGTCAGCCATACTTCCACAACTCGCCTGCGTCCTTCTGCTCGCTACCCACTACTCACTTTTCACTCTCTTCTACTTAATCCGAAACGACACCTCAATCGGCACCACCGCCGCCACTGCATTCCCATCCGGCCCTCTCGCCGGTCGGAATTGCCACGTTCTCACCGTTTCAATCGCGCTCTGTTCCAGTCCGTATCCCGCCTTCTTCATCACCGAAATGTTCTCCGCTCGACCGTCCGCGTTCACCACCACCCGCAGCACCACCACCCCGCTAAATTTCGCCGCCCTCGCCGCGTCCGTGAAGCTCGGAGTCGGGCAATACACGCACGCCGGAACCGTTACTCCTCCCACTCCCGGCCGCGCAATTCCGTTTAACGCCCCGCTCGCCGCTCCCGCCCCGCCCATCGCCGTTCTATCATCCGTTCCACCCGGCCCTTGCGCCAAGGATGTCGGCCCGGATTCGTTCACCACTTTGTATTCCTCTCCAATCGCAAACATAGCTGCGTCCGGCTCTTCTCTCACCAGCTCCGTCACCCGCACCGTCTGCACCCCGTGCCGCGGATCCGTCCGCTTCGTCAGCAAATTAATTCTCAACTCCGCCGCATACCAATACTCCGTCACAATTGCCAGCGGCCGGTCGTTCCCCATCGCGCCCGCCGCGTACGTTTGCGTCACCCGCGTTCCCTTGACGGGCAGTCCCTCCATCGTATCCGTCCCAATCTCTTCCTTCGTCGTCTCCGGCTTCGCATTTGTCGTCGCGGGCGTCAATGCACTCGTCGTTCCCACCACCCACTGCCTCGCCACCTTTGTCAACGGAAACAGATCCGTTCTCGTCCGCGTCGCCGGATCGTACAAATCCACACGCGTCAGCCTCGGCTCCTCGCCCTCCGCGTTCACCCAATTCCGCATCTCGTTGTGCGTTCGCCCCGCCGAGTCCCGCGCATCCAGGTTGTACGTCGTATGCGTGATCTGCGTCCCATCCTGCAGTTGGCTAACCGTCTCCAATACCACCTTCGCCGAAAACGGCATCCCCTTCACCGCCGGAATGTGCAACCCATTCACCCATTCCGTAACGCGCCCCTCCCCAGGCACGCTCACACCCCCAGAATTCGCACTTTGCCCGTGAATCAAAACAGGAAGGCCAACCACACCGCTCATCACTGCAAATATCAAAGCAGACCGTTTCATCGTTCCACCGCCATATCTCAAACCGCAACTAAATCCCTAGTTACAGCCGCCGCTCCCCAATCCTACCACCAAGCTATTAAGCCACCCGTAAATTCTCAGTGAAAACGATGTGTTTGGCTCGCCTTAGGTTAGCCCGAGCATGCCGAGAGGTCGCGCGGCTTGCGGCTGTTAATAATCTCCCTGAGGTCGGCTGCAAACTCCGCATCCATCGTAGGCTCAGTTCCAAGTTCCTTAGCATGTGCTTCCGCCAGCGCAATGGATTCAGAGAGCAAACGCCCGCGCGGCGCCTCGGCCGCACGCACCACCGTCACAGGCCGCGAGTCGCGCTCAATAATGACTTCCGCCCCCGCGCTCACCCGCTCCAGAAGCGCCGCAAAATCGCTGGCGGCCTCCGCGTCCGACACATGAATCACAAGCTTTGCCATGTCCCAATTATACATCGCTGGTGCTAATCCTGAGCGCTATCAGGCACTCTCGAGGTAACGGAATATACATCTACGCGTATATTTGTACCCGGCCTTTCTGCTATATTCGCCTACGTGAACGATCAGCCAGAAAGCCCCAGACATGAAAAAGAAGCCTAACAAACCAACGCACGTAACGTCCGAAAACGTCCTGGACGATCTCGGCTTTTCCCCTGAACACGCCACCGCCCTGAAATTCAAAGCCGAGCTCTACCAAGCCATCCTTAAGTGCGCCAAGAAATATTCCCAAAAAGAACTCCAAATCATCCTCGCCGAACCCCAACCCCGCGTCAGCGAACTCCTCAACGGAAAAATCGCCAACAAGTCCGTCAACAAACTCCTCCGCTACGCCGGCCGCCTCGGCATCGAAGCCAAAGCCAAATTCACCCAACCCCACAGAGAGCTAGTCGAAAAAGAATTCGCCCCCGCCGATTAACGACAGCGCTCACGCAAGAGATCAGGGGATACGGCAAGGCCAATCCCCAAACACTGCGCCGAGGATTCAGCAGGCGGGCCAACAGCCTTCCGCCGCGCAAAGGAAACGGTTTCGACAAAGGACTGTCCGGAAAACAGTTGTTTTGGGTATGAACGGGCCTTGTGCTGGAAACCGAGTGAGGCCCGTTTTGCTTTTTTGTGCTACCGTGCTGACGCATCGGAAACTGTCAGAGCAAATAGTAAGCGGGCACTTCACCTTGTCCCATGCCGCTTGGATGCCTTCCCACTAAAGCCTTTTGCGCGAGTTCAGGAGCCGAGACCCATGCCAAGATGCGACGAAGAAATCCTTAATCTCAAGGGACGCATTCACGAACTTGAGGCGGAAATTGAGGGACTCAGGAAGAAGCTTGACCGTGCGCGAGGTGTCCCGGCGGAGGTCTTAGTGGCACAAATGACAGGAGGTAAACGCACTGAAGGATATAAGGACTCGCACGATGTCATCACCAAGAAAGGAACCCACATTGAGGTGAAGCTTAGCAAGGTCCATGAGTATACGTCTACAAAGACCAAACGCTGGACTTGGGATAGGGTTCTAGGTCTGAAGGATTACGACTACCTTGTCTTGGCGGGCGAAAAGGATGATCTATGTTGCGAAGAGTATCCTCCTGATTTGATATATGTGTTTTTCTTGGTACCGCGGAGCAAAGTGAACGACATCAAGACCGCTGGCGATCCTGTTTCCCTCAATACGAATTTCAAGACCGTCAGAGCGCACAGATCAAGAGTCCTCATCGAACACTACTTAGTCCGCTCGCAACAGCAATTCAAGGATTTGTAGATACCGGGTGGATGGCACACCCTTTGGGTTTTGGTCTATCAAAGGGTGCGGGTATCCTCGCTCGGCTGACCGACGGCTCCTATTAGGGGCATTCTCCCTGCGCCGTCGCTACCACAACCGATGCGGCAGCAAATACGTGAATCCAACGAATACTTCCCATCGCGTCGACGTACTCGTCAGTCCACGATCAAATCCCCCATCCAAACACAAGCGTCTTTCGAGCCGCATAACTCAAAGCCCACAAATTCCCCACCGCATTGCTGCGCAGAAAAGGCTGGGTGAAGTGCCACACTTCCCCGGAGAGCGTCAGCTTTCCCACAAGGCGACGCGAAATCGAAAGCGTCTGCCCAAACTGTCCTCGACGCACTCCCTGCTGCGTCAATTCCTTAAAAACAGCGTTCGCATCGTAGTGGAAACCCTTCACGTCGGCGCTCGCCAGGATAAGCGCGGAATTCATTGGGCTCCCGAAATCCACCTCAGGAGCGCCTCCGTCATACGCCCGATGGAAATAGCTCACCGCCAGCGTTGGCTTCGCGCCTTCACCAGACAAAACCACTCCCTGCGCGCCAAAAAACACGTCGGCAACACTGTTGGCAGTTGTTCCATTCGCCGTGTAGTGCGCAATCGGCTCACCGGCAGCCAGCAACTCCAATCGCGAATCGACAGTCAACTTGAGAACTTCATTGAATCCGTACCGCGAGGAAAACTCGGGCGAGTGATCCGCGCCCAGGAAACCCGTTTCGAATTGCAGATAACCCACCGGCGTCAACGTCGCCGGCGTCGAAACCGTGGGACGCCCCGGATTTGCCTCTGGCTCGTCCGCCGCCTGCGCCTGCGCCGCGCTAGACGGAACAAACGCACCAAAAAGAAAGACCAGCATGCAGAAAATAAGTCTCAACGGTCCAGGAACCGCAAAGCCATCACACGACAGCCTCAAACTCGGACAGTTCTCGCGCATAATCCAGGCACGCCGCTATTGGTTCGTTCGTAAGATCGGGAAACTCAACCACGATATCCGCGAAAGTTTTGCCCGCCGCCAGGTGGCCCAACATCAGCCTGACAGGTATGCGCGTCCCCTTGATCCGTGGCTTCCCCCGCAGGATTTCCGGGTCGCTCACGATATGTTCCTTCCATTGCACGATCATGCGCCGATACTACCGCCTTCCCCGTGCAATGGCAAAAACTTCGCCCGCTTCTATCTCGACTCACGGTGCTGTCGGTTGATAGAGCGGTAGTCCAGTCAATCGTGCAATGCGAGAATAATCCTTATCGAGCGTGAAAACACTCGCTCGATGCTCCAAAGCGATAGCCGCGATAAGCACATCGATCGTAGTGAGGCTTACGCCTTTGCCGCGACCGAGTCGAAAAATAGTTGCTGCTTCGCGGTACGTGCCGATACCACTCGGCTCCAGCAGATCCCATTGGGAAAGATACTCTTCAATGCGACGCACATCGCGTGTCAGTCCTTGGAGAATTTCTGTGATGACCACACCCGTCAGTGCAAATGGCTCGGCATCGCTGATCATCCGCCGCAACTCGTTGCCCGCACGACCCGGCGCGGAGCTAAAAAAATCAATCCACACCGAACTGTCGACCAGGATCAACCGCGATTCCTCCGCATGCCTTTCGCGTCACCCTTCCAGATCCCCGTTCCAAAGTAGGCAAGGATGCCTTTCCGGCTCTCCGAGCGCACCAGCACTTCGAGCGCTCTGTCCACGATTTCTCGTTTGGTCTTCAGACGAGTCAGCTTACGCGCTTTGCGCACCAGCGTCTCATCGATCTCAATGTTGGTTCGGCCCATACCGAAAGCATACACCATTCCCCAGACATTTGGTGTATGTTCTTGGCCCCCGGAGCTAAAAGGAACGTTTTCCGTCCCTCCGCTCGCCGGGCGGCCACATGAATTCGTCGAGCCGACTCCCCCGCGTGCTACTCACGACCCGCTATTCCCTACTCACTCTCTTTTCCACAGCTTTCCAAACCTTTCCACAGCCGTAACCAACCCCTCACTCCCCGCCCAACCCCTTCTCCCCTCACGACTTCCCTCCACCCCATTCGAACCCCGCCCCGCCGTTCGAACCATATACTCAATACATAATAAACGGACTTGACATCTCAGCCATTTCCTGCTACCATCCCCCATGCTCTCGCCGTCGCGCACACCAAACGAATCTCCCTCCTTCTCCCCGCGCGCTATTCCTCGTCTACAAACTCTCGCCCAATCCCTTCCCTCTTTTTCCACAGGAATACACTCGGGCCCACACACGAACGCCCGCAACTCCAATCCCTTCATGCATTTACTTCACAACTCCCTGTATACCCCTGGGGTTTTGCCGTCCTTCCAACCCGCCCTCCGTCGCCTCGGCCTCTCCACCCGAGCAACCTCCCTAAGTCCTTTATCAGCAACACTTACAGAAAACACGGAGGCACCCCCACCGACACCCATCCCCGCTACTCACTCCCAACTGTTCACCACTCACTTCCTTTTAGGGAATCCGCAGGATCTTGTGCTCGTACTGCTTCGCGCTGCCTGCCAGCGCCTGCAGCTCCTTCAGCCCACCCATGCCCCAACTCGCCAAAAACGGCAGGAAGCACAACTCCCGCGATTGCAGCGTCTTATGCGGATACAGCAGTGACTCGAGAAACTGCTCATGCGCCGCGATCAACCCAGCCTTCAGCGCCTCCGCCTTGCCCGTCTTGCGCTTCAATTTTTCCAACTGGAACGCAATCTTCTTCTGCGCCGTCTCCACCGCCCCGCCGAGTGTCGGATCGAGCCGCACAATCTCCTTCTTCAACTTCGCCAGCATCTTCGCGCTTTCTTTCACGCTCTTCTCAAAATTCTTCCCCAGCGCCCTCGGCACACTCGATGTTTCCATCTTGCTCCGCAACTCTTGCGACCCGCTCCACACATCTTCTACTTTCAATCCGTAGCGTCGCAGCAGCTTCCCCGCCTTGGCGTCCAGAATCGTATACGCCGCCCGGGGCAAAATCACCGTCATCCGCCCCATCAACTCTTTGTAAATCACTTCCGCCTGCGCGTAGTACGCAATTTCCGCCGGCCCCGCGATGTACGCCGCCGTCGGCAAAAGAAAATCCTGCAACACAGGACGGAGCAGCGCATTGGGACTAAATTTCTCAGGCTCGGCTTGCACGGCCTGGACCAATTCTTCCTTGCTCCAGCTCTGCTCGCCCGAAACAAATTTTCCGCCGCTCACCGCGATCGGCTGCCTCTTCCCTTTCTCCATCCCGAAAAGCAACGTGCTCCGCGCCGTCACTTTCACTTGCGCCGCATATCCAGCCTTATCCAACTCCTTGCCTCGCGCCAGCAGCGCCTCGTTCAACTCGTCTCGCTCCTCCACCGCCCTGCTCAGGAATTCTCCGCCAACGCGATGCAATCGCGCGTCCAGCGGATCGAGCAAAATCAATCCCTGCTCCGCAAACAGCCGCGTAAACAATTTCCCGAAAGAGCTTCCGTATGTTTCTTGCGCTCCGTAACTCTCGCGAAAAATTCCCGCTACAAACTCCCCGCCCGCAGCCGTCAAAATTCTCGCGGCTTCGTGCACCATCTCCACGATTTGCGGCCCAAGCGGAATCCCTCCCACCGGTTTCCCCGCGTCGCCATTCCCAGGAAGCTCGAATCGCGTCAGTTTTCCTTCATGAAACCAGTTCGAGACGCGCACCTCATCCAGATCGTGATCTTCCGTGGCCATCCAGAACACTGGAACGGCATCCACCCCCGCCTTGGTCAACTCCTGCGCAATCTGAATCGCGCTCACTGCTTTATAAATTGCGTAGGCCGGCCCGCCAAACAATCCCACTTGCTGTCCGCTCACCACGGCGGCCGCACCCGCCGCAAATCGCGCGAGGTTCTCGCGCGTTGGTTCACCCGCTCCCAACGCCGCATTCTGCTCGGCGAGGATCGCCGCGACTTCCGCCCTGCGCTCGCGAGGATACTCGAGCGACTTCGCCGCCTTTTTCGCTGCTTCTATTGTGGGAGGAGGCCCGTAGAACTCTTTGACAGAAGAAAAGTTATCGAGGAATTGAAGAAAGAGCTTCGACTGGTGGGGCAGTTGGCGAAACGGCAGGGCTCGACAGTCCATCGCGGATTAGATGATACCCACGCCTTTTCGTCACAGCAAATTTGAGCTCGCCCCGCGCAACCAGCCTCGCAGAAAGGCCCGGTAGATCGGTGCGAATTGCGTCCCGGATTTAGACGGAGACCGCGCCGGAAAGGCGTGCAGCCTCGCGAGCATCCAATTTAACCATCACTTTTTCAATGGCCTTTTTCTGGTCCTCGCTCACGGGCTGAAGCGGCAATCGCGGCAGGCCGCCTTTGTACCCGGCCAGGTCCATGGCGTACTTAACGCCAGGGATGCCGGCTTGCGAAACGATCACTTTGGACGCTTCCTGAACTCCGCCTTGCAGTTCGCGCGCTTTATCGAGTTGTCCGTTTCGCGCCGCCGCACAAAGCGCGACGCACTGCTCCGGCAACGCGCTGGCCAGCGCAAGGATTGAGCCAACCGCGCCCAGCATAATGGACGGAAACATCATGCTCGCTGAACCAACCAGCAGTTGGAACGAAGCAGGAACAACGGCAAGAATGTCCGCGGCACGTTGCACCACTCCGGAGCTTTCCTTGAGCCCGATAATATTCGGATGCTGCGCGAGCACGCCGACTTCGGGAGCTTCCAGCGCAACGCCGGTAAATTGCGGGACCGAGTAGAGCATGACAGGAATAGGCGACGCATCGGCGACGCGGCGGAAATGGGCGATAAATACTTCCGGTTTGTACAGCGGCTTGTAGTAGTAAGGAGTTTTCACCAGCGCGACATGATAACCGAGTTCGGCCGCGCGCTTCGTGCGCTCGATCGTTTCCGCGGTGCCTTCCGCGCCGGTTCCCGCGATGAGTTTCATGCCGGGCGCCGCCGCTTCCTTCACCGCAACGAGGACGGTGTCGACTTCCTTGCGCGAAAGGAGCACGGATTCGCCGGTTGAGCCAATCGCCACGTAGCCCGCGAGCCCCGTCGTGTTGTACCTCGTAACGTTGTGCTTGATGTCCGCGACGGAAACGGAGCCATCCGCGGCGAAGGGAGTTGTGAGCGCGGGAAAAACGCCGGATACATTCATGATTTAGTCTCCTGAAGCGGCGCCGCCGGAAGCGGCGACACTGCCTTTATGCAAATCTTGTAGCGCGGCGACTTCCACACCCTGGTCGAGCAAAGCGCGAATGCCGCGAGCTGCCGCATGCGCCGCAGCGAGCGTCGTGATGCAGGGAATGTTATAGCGAATCGCGGCGCGCCGAATGGACTTTTCGTCGTAGAAGGATTCCCGGCCAAGCGGCGTGTTGATGACCAGATCGATCTTTCCGGTCTTGACGAGATCGACGATGTTGGGTCGGCCTTCGTTTACTTTGAAGACGGATTGCGCTGGAATGCCCGCCGCTTCGAGCGCCGCGGCAGTCCCTCGTGTCGCGAGCAACTTGAAACCGAGATCGTGCAATTCCTTGCCGAGCGAGGCCAGGTGTCGCTTGTCGCGGTCATTGACGCTGAGAAATATCGTGCCTTTGCGCGGCAGGCGCGCCCCGGCAGCGAGTTGCGCTTTTGCAAACGCCAGTCCGTACGAACTGGAGATGCCCATGACTTCGCCGGTGGAGCGCATTTCGGGGCCGAGAATCGTATCCACGCCGCGGAATTTGTTGAACGGAAAAACGGGCGATTTTACGGAGTAAAATTCGTGCACGGCAACTTCCGCGACGCCGTTGTGGTGAACCAGCGGCAAATTCATATCCGCGAGTTTTTTGCCGGCCATCAAGCGCGCGGCCACTTTTGCGAGCGGAACACCCGTCGCTTTGCTGACATATGGAACTGTCCGCGACGCGCGCGGATTCACTTCGAGGACGTACACCGTGTCGCGCTGAATCGCATATTGCACGTTCATCAGGCCGATCACTTTGAGCGCCAGAGCGAGGCGTTTTGTGTATTCGCGAATGTGTTCGAGGATCGCTGGCGACAAACTGACTGGGGGCAAAACGCAGGAGGAGTCGCCGGAATGCACCCCGGCTTCCTCGATGTGTTCCATGATGCCGCCGATGACAACGTCGGTTCCGTCAGCGAGCGCGTCCACATCAACTTCGGTGGCCTCTTCGAGGAACTGGTCGATCAGGACGGGACGCGCTGGGCCCATCATTGCGGCTTGGGCGACGTAGTCTTGCACGGTGTTCACGTCGTAAGCGATGACCATGGCGCGCCCGCCAAGTACGTAACTTGGGCGGACCAGTACGGGCATGCCGATTTCGCCGGCAACGCGCGCGGCCTCTTCGGGGACCAGAGCAGTGCCGTTGCGGGGCTGAGGAATTTTCAATTTGTCGAGCAGGCCGCCGAAGCGGCGGCGGTCTTCGGCAAGGTCAATGGATTCGGGCGCGGTGCCGATGATGGGCACGCCGTTGCGCTTCAGTTCCTGCGCGAGATTGAGCGGCGTTTGGCCGCCGAACTGAACAATGACGCCTTGCGGCTTTTCGCGATCGACGATGGCGAGAACGTCTTCGAGCGTTAGCGGTTCGAAATAGAGGCGGTCGGAGGTGTCGTAGTCGGTCGAAACCGTTTCGGGATTGCAATTCACCATGATGGTTTCGAAACCATCTTCGCGAAGAGCATAGGCGGCGTGGCAACAGCAATAGTCGAATTCGATCCCCTGCCCGATGCGGTTGGGGCCGCTGCCGAGAATCATGATTTTCGGGCGCTGCTGCGTATCGGATTCGTCTTCATCCTCGTACGTGGAATACATGTAGGGAGTGAAGGATTCGAATTCGGCGGCGCAAGTGTCCACGCGCTTGAAAACCGGAGCGACACCGTAACGCGCGCGCTGGAGGCGGACGGAAGCAGGGGTGCTCTTCCAGATTTGCGCGAGCTGCTCGTCGCTCGTGCCGTGGCGTTTTACTTCGCGCAAAAGATCTTTCGATGCAGTCTCGACCGTCACGGTACCGGCCCGACGATTCATGGCCACGAGTTCTTCGATCTGGTGAATGAACCACGGATCGATTTTTGTGAGCTCGCAAATCTCGGAAGCAGGCAGACCTTTGTCGACTGCCGTGAGCAGCCAATGAATGCGATCAGGACGCGGGGTGGCCAGTTTTTCGCGAAGCAAAGAATCCGGCGTTTCCGCAGGCGCACGCCAGGGCGCATGAGGCTCAAGAGAGCGGATTCCCTTTTGCAATGCTTCCTTGAAAGTACGGCCGATGGCCATCACTTCGCCGACAGACTTCATTTGCGTGCCGAGAGTGCTGTCGGCGCCGGGAAATTTTTCAAACTGCCACTTGGGAATTTTCACGACGACGTAGTCGATGGTCGGCTCGAAGCAAGCCGGCGTTTTCTTGGTGATGTCGTTGGGAATTTCGTCGAGCGTCATGCCGACAGCGAGGCGCGCGGCAATCTTTGCAATGGGGAACCCGGTGGCTTTGCTGGCGAGAGCCGAGCTGCGCGAGACGCGCGGATTCATTTCGATCACGGTCATGCGCCCATTTTCCGGATTGATGGCGAACTGAACGTTCGAACCGCCCGTCTCGACGCCGACTTCGCGAACGATAGCAGCAGCCGCGTCGCGCATGCGCTGGTATTCCTTGTCGGTCAGCGTTTGCGCGGGAGCGACGGTAATGGAATCGCCGGTATGCACGCCCATGGGGTCAAAATTCTCGATGGTGCAAATCACCACGAAGTTGTCGCGGTGATCGCGCATCACTTCGAGCTCGTATTCTTTCCAGCCGAGGACGGACTCTTCGACAAGCGCTTCATGAACAGGGCTCATGTCGAGCGCGTGGGCGATGGCTTCGCCAAATTCTTCCTTGTTGTAAGCAATGGAGCCGCCAGTGCCGCCAAGAGTGAAGGATGGGCGAATGACAAGCGGAAAACCGAGTTGATCACACAAGCGCAATGCATCCTGCGCGTTATTCACAAGCGCGGAGGCAGGAACTTCGAGACCGATTTTGCGGCACGCGTCCTTGAACCACAGGCGGTCTTCGGCAACTTTGATGGCGCGCAGCGAAGCGCCAATCATTTCCACTTTGTGCTTTTCGAGAATGCCGCTCTCGGCAAGCTCGACGGCGAGGTTCAGCGCCGTCTGCCCGCCTACGGTGGGCAAAAGCGCGTCAGGTTTCTCGCGCGCAAGAATCGCTTCCAAGTACTCCTTGGTGAGCGGCTCAATGTACGTGCGGTGAGCCAACTCAGGGTCGGTCATGATCGTCGCAGGGTTGGAATTGACGAGCACAACTTCGTAGCCCTCGGCGCGTAATGCTTTGCAAGCCTGCGCTCCGGAATAGTCAAACTCACAGGCTTGCCCGATAACGATAGGGCCAGAGCCGATGATCAGGATTTTCTTGATGTCAGTCCGTTTTGGCATTGGTCCTTAGTGTTTTTGGCTGCATCATTTTACAGGATCAGCTGATACGCTTTGTACATTCTTAGCAATCGCAATTCTTCCCCATGGATTTGAAAAACAACGTCCGAGCACTCGTGACTGGTTTCTTGGCTGCGCGGATCGAAGCTAATGGCCAATTTATAGTTTCGCTTGCCTACTATAACCATAAGCCAGTACTCGCCCGGCACGGAATCGTGGAATTCGAACCCACCGCTGGTCCCTGTCGAAATCGCAGAAACCAATGCATTTGAAGGGCAACATTTCGCCACTTGCCCTCGGACGAAAGAGGCGGACATCCGCTTTCTTGGGAAGGCCAGGGCCGAGTATTTCGGAGCTGCCCACGGAGTACTTGTGAACTCCGAATCCGTTATCCGCCCGCACATTTTGTCGACCGCAACTCCCTTGTCAAATTTTAGTTTCTGCGCCCAAAGGCTGATGGGCATCGCAACGAGCAGAAGAAACGTCCCATACTTCATTGTCAGGAACTCCCGGAGTGAGAGAACTCCTTCATCATGTCGGTGAATTTTGTGAAGAGGTAGTGGGAGTCGTGCGGGCCAGGCGAGGCTTCGGGATGGTATTGCACGCTGAAGAGCGGCAAAGATTTGTGGCGCATGCCTTCGTTGGTGTGGTCGTTGAGGTTGATGTGGGTGACTTCAACGTCGCTGGAAGGGAGAGATTCGGGATCGACGCAGAAGCCGTGATTCTGCGCGGTGATTTCGACTTTTTGGTTGAGCAAGTTCTGAACAGGATGATTGGAGCCGTGATGGCCGAATTTTAGCTTAAAAGTTTTGCCGCCAAGAGCAAGGCCGCAAAGTTGATGGCCGAGGCAGATGCCGAAGATGGGGACGCGGCCGAGGAGCTTTTGAATATTCTCAACCGCATAGCCGACGGGCTCGGGATCGCCGGGGCCATTCGAAAGAAACACGCCATCGGGATTGAGAGCGAGAACGTCTTGAGCAGAGGTTTGCGCGGGAACGACCCATACGTCGCAGTGATGATCGACAAGCAGGCGCAAGATATTTTGCTTGATGCCGAAGTCGTAGGCGGCCACACGGAATTTCCGCGTGTCAGAAACTCTTCCGGACTCCCCCATCGATTCGGACCACGGCGGAATGGTCAGCTCGATGGAGCTTTTCTCCCAGCCGTAGGCTTTTTTGCAGGAAACGAGGCTGGCGAGTTCCTGGCCGGCCATAAGCGGAATTTGTTTTGCTTCGTGAATCAATTGGTCGGCGGGCGTACCATCGGTGGCAACCACGCCCCGAAGCGCGCCGACATTGCGAATGTGGCGGACAAGCGCTCGCGTATCGATATCCCAGATGGCGGGAATCTTGTGGCGATTCAGATAAAGCTGAGCGGTCTCGGCGGAGCGCCAGTTCGAAGAGATTTGCGAAAACTCGCGCACAATCAAAGATTCGATGTAAGGCCGAGCGGCTTCTTCATCGTCAAGATTCGCGCCGACATTCCCGATGTGCGGATACGTGAGGCAAACAATCTGCCCCGCGTAACTGGGGTCTGTGAAAACTTCCTGATAACCGGTGAGGCTGGTATTGAAAACGACTTCGCCGCCGCGGCGCGTGATGGCGCCAGCCGCGCGGCCGCTAAATACGCGCCCGTCTTCCAGAGCGAGAGTGGCGGGTCGGTGCTGAACTTCGGTCAGTTTGTCCTCCAAGAATGGTCATGAAAGTTTGCCGGTCGTCGAAAATTTGCCGCTCACGCCGCGGTCATTTGGAACTGGCTTCCGTCGTGGAAAGCGAGCCGAAATGATCGACAGGCCAGTACGCGAATACCGCGCGGCCGTAAATAAACCGGCTGGCGACGGGGCCGAAGACGCGCGAGTCATTCGAGCTGATGCGATGATCGCCCATCACAAAGTAGCTGTCTTTCGGGACGCGGAACGGGCCGTAGTCGCTCATGTCTTCGTATTGCGGCGGGACGTAGGGCTCGTCGATGGCGCGGCCGTTGACGTAGACGATGCCCTGCTTAATCTCGACACTTTCGCCGGGCAAAGCAATGACGCGTTTGATGAATGATTTCGAATGGTCGAGAGGATACCAGAAAACGACGACGTCGCGGCGCTGAATCGGCTCGAAGCGATAGACAAATTTATTGATGAAGATGCGCTCCTGATCGGAGAGGAGCGGCGCCATGCTGGTGCCTTCGACTTTAACCGGTTGATAGAGGAAAACGATGATGACGAGAGCGAGGCCGATGGCGATAAGGAGGTCGCGGGTCCAAACACGGATTTCGCTTCGCAGGGAATGGACTGTCGAGGGCGCCGGGGCTGGAGTTTCCGGAACCGATGCGGCTAGAGGTTGGTTCTGGTCCGTGCTTTGCATTTTTGTGCTGCCTTCTATTTATAGCACGGGGATTGCGGGCGGCGCTAGATTGGATTTGCGCGCTTGTTGACGGATTGCCGAGTTCGCCGAGCCAGTAAGTAAGATTCGCGCGTTGCGCGCGGCGTTGCATAGGGGCTTGGACGGGATGGAGTTTCGGGTGATGCGCTATTCGGGGGAGAGGGCGTAGTTCAGCGAGGCGAGGGCGGCGATCACGGCGGTTTCGGTGCGGAGGATGAGGTGGCCGAGGGAGGCTTCCTGGAAATTGGCGGCGCGGGCGGCGGTTAGTTCGTCGTCGGTCCAGCCACCTTCGGGGCCGATGGCTAGAGCGGCGGTGGGGATAGCGGTGGGCGAGGGTTTCGCGTGATTCGAGCGGGCAAGCGAGTTGCGAAAGGAAGGCGAGTCGCTGCGTTCGGAAAGCATGAGGCGAACGGCTGCAGCTTGTGCAGCGAAGGCCTGGGTGGGTTTGGCGAGCGCATCGAGTTGCGGAAGGCGGAGGCGGCGGGATTGTTGCCCAGATTCGAGGAGGATTTTTTGCCAGCGGTGAGAACGCTTTTCGGCTGCGGCGAGCAAGCCTTTTTCGCTGCGAGCGGCGGCTAGCGGGATGATCTTGGCGACGCCGAGTTCGGTGGCTTTCTCGAGGGCCCATTCGAAGGCATCGAATTTGACGATGGCGAGGAGAAGCGTGATTTCAGCGATTGGTTGAGGTGCCGGGAGTTGCTCGAGTAGGGCGAATTCGACGCGGTTGCGGGCGACGGAATCGATGCGGGCGAGCCAGGCAGTCGTGCCGTCGCTGAGTTCGTAGAGCTGGCCGGATTGGGCGCGGAGGACGTGGCCGAGGTGATGCGCGGCGTCGCCTTCCATGACGGCGGTGTTGCCGGCAAATTTATCGACGAAGAAGCGGCGGCGCACGGGGGGATTGTAGCGCAGAAGGGAGGGGCAAACATCGGGAGGGGCAAGCCCCTCCTCTACAGAGGTGGGGTTAGCCGAAGATGTCTTTGACTTTGTCGAAGATGGTGGAATTGCGGTCGGCGGGCTTGTTCTCCACTTTCATTGTGGCGCCGAGTTGTTCGAGAAGTTTGCGTTGCTCGCGCGTGAGCTTGGTGGGCGTGAGGACGCGGACGTGATAGTAGAGATCGCCTTTGCCGCCGCCGCGCGGGTCAGCAAGGCCTTTGCCTTTGATGCGGAAGACAGCTCCACTCTGCGTAGCTTCGGGAATTTTTAGTTTTTCCTCGCCGTTGAGTCCGGGAACTTGCAGTTCCGTGCCGAGCGCGGCTTGCGTGATGCTGAGCGGAATCGTGCAGTAAAGATCGGCGCCGCGGCGTTCGAAGAAGGGATGTTCCTTGACGTCGAGCACGACGTAGAGATCGCCGGGCGCGCCGCCATTGGGAGCAGGCTCGCCTTCGCCGGTAACGCGAAGGCGCGTGCCGGAATCGACGCCGGGCGGAATGCGCAGCTCGATGGTTTTTTCGCGCTCGATGCGGCCCTGGCCGCGGCAATCGAGACAGCGTTCTTTGACGATTTGCCCTGCGCCCTGACATGCGGGGCAGGTACGCGTGATGGTGAAGAAACCCTGTTGATACGCTAGCTGGCCGCGGCCGGCGCAGGTCTGGCAGGCGACGATGCCCGTGCCCTTTTTCGCGCCGGTGCCGTTGCAGGCTTCGCAATATTCCTGGCGCGGAAGTTTGATCTTGGTGGTGACGCCGGCGGAGGCTTCTTCGAAAGTGAGCGTCATGTCGTAGCGCAGATCCGCGCCGCGCTGCTGCCGGCGGCGACCGCGGCCACCGCCTCCGCCGAAGAGATCTTCGAAGCCGAAGAAGTCGCCGAGAATATCGTGGAAGTCGCGGAAGGCGGTATTGTTGAAGTCCACGCCGCCGCTAGCGCCGGAGAGGCCGGCGTGGCCGTACTGATCGTAGATCTGGCGCTTTTGCTGGTCGCTCAGCACGCTGTAGGCTTCGGTGCACTCGCGGAACTTTACTTCGGCTTCTTCTTTGTTTTCGGGATTGCGATCCGGATGCCATTTGAGCGCGGATTTGCGATAGGAAGATTTTATCTCTTCGACGGTCGCGGTGCGCGAGACGCCAAGAATTTCATAGAAGTCTCTTTGGTTTCCCCTGGACATGCAATTCCCTCTTTTGGATTAGCCCTTTCGGATTCGCTCTCTCGGATCAGTTCAACTGAATCTGTCCAATCGGCTTAGTTCGCAGCTTCCTTGGATGCGCCGCCCGGGTGAACCGCTACTCGGACCATAGCGGGGCGCAGAACGCGGCCGTGAAAAACGTAGCCGGGTTGGAAGACTTGCAGAATGGTGCCGTCCTCGTGTTGCACGGTTTCGGTGCGGTCCATCGCCTGATGCTGATGTGGATCGAACTGTTTGCCGAGCGGGTCGATGCGCTCGACGCCGAGGCGAGTGATGTTGTCGACGAGCTGCTTGTAGATGAGTTCGAAGCCTTTGCGATAATTTTCGTATTCGGCTTCGCGATGGGCCGCGAGGGCGTGCTCGAAACCGTCGATGACGGGGATCAGGCCTTCGACGACGCGGGCGGTGTGGCGCTTGGCGTCCTCGGCGCGCTCTTTTTCGATGCGCTTGCGGTAGTTGTCGAAATCAGCCTGGCGGCGCATGAGCGTTTGGCGCAGTTCGCTGAGATCACTGGCAAGCTTGGCGACTTCGGCGTCAGCCGCGGCGGCATCAGCGGCGATTTTTGCCTCGTCGGATGGGTCCGCGCCGGCGTTTTGCGCGACTTCGGTATTAAACGGGGAATCCTTATCTAGCACTTTGCTGCCTCTCCTCTTGAAAATGTGTTTCAAATTTTGCTCAATGCTTCGCTGAATAGTTGCGCCACGTAAGCGACGGCGGTCATGGCGCGCTCGTAGTGCATGCGCGTTGGGCCGAGCACGCCGAGCGAGCCTTGTACAAGATCGTTGCGCGTGTACGGGGCGCTAATGATGGCGAGATTTTCGCCGGCTTGCGAGATTTCCTTCACGCCGATTTGCACGTGAACGGGCTCCGGCGTCTCGATACACGCATTGAGCACGGTGACCAGCCGATGCTTCTCTTCAATGGCCGCGAGGAGTTCACGGAGCTGCGCTTGATTGGTGAACTCCGGAGTGCCAACAATTTGCGCGGTGCCTTCCACGTGCACCTGGCTCGATTGGCTTTCGCCCAGCATCGTCGGATCCCACAGCGTGAGCGCGTTGCCGATGATGCCTTCGTACTGCTCGCGGTCGGTGGCGAGCTTTTGCAGCAGATCGCCGCGAATCGCTTCGAGCGTCCAGCCGGAATAGTGGCGATTCAGGAAGTCGGCGGTGGCGTCCAGCTCGGTCTGGCTGAAGGGCCGGCTCGGGCGAAGAATTTTGTCGCGCGTGTTCCCGCCGGGCGAAATCAGCACGACGACCACGCGGCCATCGGGCAAAAGCCACATGCGTGCGTGCTCCAGAACCGTTCTGCCAAGCGGCGGCGAAACAATGATGCCGAGGCCGTTCGAAACTTCCGCCAGAACATGACCCGGCGCGCTCGGTGATTTCCGTGACGCGGTCTTTCGCGCCGCCCATTTCGCGCTGAATCCAGTCGCGGTCATCGATGGTCAGTTTGGCCTGCGAGGCAATCTCGTGCGCGAAGAAGCGGTAGGCAGCCGCGGTGGGTACACGGCCCGCCGAGGTATGCGGCTGATAGAGTAAGCCCGCCGTCTTCCAGGTCCGCCATCACGTTGCGAATCGTAGCGGTGCTCAGCGTTTCTTCATAGCGCTTGGAAATCGCGCGCGAGGATACCGGCTCGCCAGTCTCGATATAGGCACGCACGAGATCGGCAAGAATCTGGCGGTTACGCCGTTCTTGTAAGGCTGGATTCCTCATAGCAGCACTCTACGCTAAGCGCTAAAGAGCGCTACCTATATTGTAGAAAGCGTGTCAAGCACCGTCAATGTGCCAAAAACGCTTCGTGACCTGAACCTAGGCGGGGGTCAATTGCTGAGAGAAGAAAATGTGCCCACTGCCAACCGGGACTCCATCGGCTGTGAAGTTTCTGACTGCCTGTTCCGCGCCAGGACTCGAAACATTAAAGTTGCTAGTAACTTCCCGCACGAACGGGTCACTTGTAGGCAATACAGTGACTCGAGCGATAGCGGATCTGTTCTCAAGGCTGAGGTCGAGGCTGAGAGCATGGATGACCTCACTCGTCGCGGCGTCGACGCCTGCCTGATCCGCCCAAGGCGCGGAGATAATGAGATTCCAGCCGGTCCCTTCTTCTTCCGAAGAGCTATAGAGCATCGCCAAAACAAATGGACCGTGAGTGACCCGGAGGCCCTCCAAAATCCGCCGTACGTTGCTTACCAGTGTCGAGACAGGCATTCGAGAACTCCATCTGGCTTGGCTTTTATAGCATTCAAAACGCGCATGGCGGCCATTTCGTCGCGAGTCCCTTTCGGCTCGTATCTGCGCTCGGGCCTCCACTCAGTGGCGACGGACCAGTTCTTAAAAAGTGCTTGGTTGTTCAGCGAAATTTCCTGTTCGAGGCCCGTAAGCAATCTGAGATTGTCAAAATTGTGCGTGCGAAAAGTGGTCTTGCGCCAAACAATCCCTTTATCAGGATACTCCGCCACGTCCAGTCTAGCGCAAATACAAGCTTTCAACGCAAGCTCAACCACGTAGCCGCAAAGATAAACACAGCCATCGAACAGATCAGCTGCGAATAGCGTTTCCGCCTCCTGAAGGCGAAGAAGCGCCAGTTCCTGCAATTGCTTCCTGGTGGCCATTTCTGGCGCAGGAAGCTAGCGCAACAATAAAATTATGACAATCTAATTGTTGTCAATTTGGGCGCGCTGGAGCTTGTCGGAATAGTCGATGTAGATGGTTTTCCATTCCGAGAAGAAATCGATGGCGGCGATCGCGGCTTCGCGGTGGCCGTTGCCGGTTTGCTTGGTGCCGCCGAAGGGCAGATGCGTTTCGGCGCCAATGGTTGGGGCGTTGACGTAGACGATTCCTGTGTAAAGATCGCGCGTCGCTTGAAAAGCTTGATTCACGTTACGGGTGTAAATCGACGCGGAGAGGCCGTAGGGGACGCCGTTGGCGACTTCAATGCCCTGCTCGAAGCTGTCGATAGGAATGACGGAGACCACGGGGCCGAAGATTTCCTCCTGCGCGATGCGCATTTTCGGCGAGCAATCGCCGAACACCGTTGGAGCGTGGAACCATCCCTTTGCGTGGATGCCGCTTTCGAGCCGGTTTCCGCCGGTGAGGAGCTTCGCGCCCTCGTTCTTTCCGATTTCGACGTAGCTCATCACGGTCTGGAGTTGCTGCTCGTTGATGCAAGGGCCCATGTCGGTGCTGGAATCGAGGCCGTTGCCGACGCGGAGCGCTTTGACGCGGTCCACAAAGCGCGTAACGAATTCGTGATAGATGCTCTTGTGTACCGCAACGCGGCTGGCTGCCGTGCAGCGCTGGCCGGATGTGCCGAAGCCGCCCCAGACCGCGCCATCAACCGCGAGGTCCAGATTCGCGTCATCCATAACGATGATGATGTTCTTGCCGCCCATTTCGAGACTGCAATGTTTAAAGCTTGGCGCGCAGGCCTGCGCAATCAGACGGCCGACAGCGGTGGATCCAGTAAAGCTGACGACAGGCACATCTTCGCTCGCGGCCAGAGGTGCTCCAGCGCCTGGGCCGTCGCCGCTGACAATGTTTACTACGCCGGGCGGGATACCCGCTTCGGTGAGAACCTGCACGAGGTGATAGGAGGACAGCGGCGTATCCTCGGCGGGCTTCAACACGACGGTGTTGCCGCTGATCAGTGCAGGCGTCATTTTCCACGACGGAATCGCCATCGGAAAATTCCACGGCGTAATCATTCCGCACACACCAATCGACTGGCGCACACTCATCGCGAACTTATTCGGCAACTCCGAAGGAGTGGTCTGGCCAAAGAGCCGCCGCCCCTCACCCGCCATGTAATACGTCATATCAATCGCTTCCTGGACGTCGCCGCGCGTTTCGGCGAGCACTTTGCCCATCTCGCGGGTCATGTCTTTGGAATACTCTTCTTTGCGCTGCACAAGCATCTCTGCCGCTCGAAAAAGAATCTCGGCGCGCTTTGGTGCGGGAACCAGACGCCACTTTTTGTAGGCCTGTTTTGCGGCGTCCACGGCCGCGTCAACATCCTCTGACGTGGAAGACACAAACATCCCGACCAGTTCATCTGTGTTCGCAGGGTTGCGGTTCTCGTACGCCTTGCCGCTCCGCGATTCCACCCACTCGCCATTAATGAAATTCTTGAAAACTCGAGGCGCTACTGACGTAGCCATGCTCTCTCCTTGGTTGCTATGAAATTCCGGCCGGAAAGTCTCATTGTGCCTGCGGGATTCAACACGGGGCACCACCGCGCGGAATGTAAATTCTACCGTCCGCGGCAACGACCGTCAAATTGGGCTTCCAGAGTTTTCTGCATTGTTCCATTTCGCACAGACTGTTCGACCCCTCTTCGAGTCGAATCGATATGAACGATAAAAGCCAAGGAAGCTCCACGCCAAGGATGCAGGGCTTCTCGAAGCCATTCAGGATTGACATGAGCGGAAAAAATCTACGAGCCGCACCGGTAGAACAGCGGACCAACGGCGAGGGAAAACAAGTATTGAACAAAGTTCTGCTGGCAGTTCCCAGCCATGAGTTCGAGGCGATGCGCGCTGACTTGACATTTCTCGACCTTCCGAGCCATCTCAGCCTTCACGAGCCCACACAAAATATCGAGTTCGTCTATTTCCCGAACCGAGGAATGATCTCTCAAGTTGTTGTCACCAAAGACGGCCAAACCGTGGAAGTCGGCGTAGTGGGTAAAGAAGGCTACGCTGGGGCTGGTCTGGCTGTCGGTTTGACTAGAAGTTCCGTGCGCGAAATCATCCAAATCGCGGGCGATGGCTTCCGAATGATGGGAAGCGCGATCGAGCGCATTCTGCGCTCGGCCCCGCAGTTGCAAATGCTTCTGAACCGCCATACCGGACTTCAAGGCATGCAAGTCGCACAGACTGCGGCGTGCAATCGGCTGCACGATATTCAACAGCGTCTCTCGCGCTGGCTGCTGATGACTCAGGACAGGGTGGGTTCCGGAATGCTTCCCATCACCCACGACTTCATTGCGACCATGATGGGTACGGACCGAACCACGGTGAGCTTGGCAGCGGCCATCATGCAAAAAGATCGAATCATCGATTACGTGCGAGGCGCGGTGAAAATTGTAAACCGCAGGAAACTCGAGAAATCCGCTTGTGAGTGCTACGACGTGATCCAACATCTCGAGGATGAACTCGGCTTGAGATAGTCCTCTTTGTCAGTGTTGGATACCCCACAGACAGCATACCCTTCCTACCGCTAGTGTCTCAGCCATACGTGATCACTTCGGGCTGGATGTGTATTCAAACAGCGGTAACCGGGGCAGAACCTCGCCCAGGGTTCTGAAAAGGCCGCTTTTGTCGTAGCCGTGTCGTTCAAGACCAGTGCTCGGCCGCATTTCAGGGAAACCGACGGCAAGTAATCTACAGGGCGTGCAATGAGCGCGATGCGTCGCAATATGATGTGGATCGCAGACCAGAACTTTCAGGGCTGGGCATGCTCGGACTGCGCATGGGTGTTCAAACCTCTAGGGCCACTCGTAGACGAATCCATCGAGGCGATGAAGATTCACTACCAGCAGCAGCGCGACAAAGAGTTTTTATCTCACGTCTGTGCCGAGCACCCGCGAGCTAAAAAAGGCCCTCGGTAGCCACACTACTCGCGGCGCACCTATCCCCCAACGAGCTGAGTCGATGGGGAAATGGCCATCGCGCGGAATTTAAATTCTGCAATTCGGTCTAATTAGCGTCAAATTGCGTTGCTGATGACGCCACGGTCGATAGAGGCACAAAGCTTCACTGCCGGGCCGCGGCGGCCTTTCGTGCGATGAGCAGGAAGTCTTTTCGAACGGCCTCTTTCTCGAGGACGGCGAGGCGGGCACGGCCCGCACTGGCCTTTCCGGATTTGATTTCGATCTCTCCGAGCGCGAGACGCGCTTCAAGCTGCTCTCCCACGAATCCAGACCTCGTGGCCTCCGCGAGAACCGTGCCAAGCTTGCTCAGTGCCTCCGCGGAATGGCCCGATGCTGCGCGAACTCGAGCCGCCACGATCGCCACCTGCATGCGCGTGCTCCGGTCGTCGTCGCCCAGCGAAAGCGCTTCGGCATGCGCCACGGACGACTGGGCCTCGGGCAGCTTGCCTTGGTCCAAGAGCGAACGCGAAAGGACGGCCTCGGCCTCCGCTTCAGAGCCGATCTGCTTTCCTTTTCGGAACTCTTCCGCAGCATCCCTGGCCGACGCTTCCGCATCAGCCGGCCGGCCCTGCTCGATGGAGAGAACAGCCAGCGCGAGACGATTTTCAATCGCGGGGCCTTCTTCGCCCAGCTCTTTTCGTAACGCCAGCGCTTTCTCTTCTTTGTCCCGCGCCCCGTCCAAATCGCCCTCCGCCAGGAGCACCTCGGCTTCGCCAGAAAGCGCATGCGCGGAAAGACTTTTGTTCGCGATCTCATTGCAGACGGAGAAGGATTGCTCGTAGGTCTTCTTCGCTTGCAATAGCTCCCCTTGATCGGCGAACAGAATTCCCATGTTATTCAGCACGCGGGCCACGCCTGCCTTGTCGCCAGTCTCCCGGAACAACCCCAATGCCTCCTCAAGTGCGTTGCGAGCTCCGGCGAAGTTCCCTCTGTTTCTCCGCACATGCGCAATGTTGTTTAAGGCCAGGGCTTCGGAACGCTTGTCGCCGACTGCGTGAAACGTGGCCAGCGCCTGCCGGTAAAAGTCTTCCGCTCCCGCCGAATCTCCCTGCTGAAAAAGTACGAGTGCAATATTGTTCAGCGCTCGAGCCACTCCGCTTTCGTTGCCAGTCGAGCGGCTGATGCTTAGAGACTCCTCATACAACTTCTTTGCGCCATCCAGATCTCCACGCTCGAACGATAGAATAGCGATGCTGTTGACTACGCCGGCTACTGCTGCTTTGTCTCCCGTAGCCGCGTATATCTTTTTGGCTTCTTCGTAGGACTCTTCTGCCTTTTCGGTCCGCCCGAGGTTACGCAAGGCATTCCCTTCCGCGTGCCTTGCTCTTGCGACCACGAGCCGAGTTCCCTGTGCTGCGCCCTTGGTGGCGGCTAGCTCGGCAGACGTGGCGGCTCGCTGAAAATCAGCGCTGGAGTTCGCGGTGGAGGACTCCGTTAAATCGATCCGCGGATCGTCCGCGGCGGGGGACGGAAGTTTGCGAAGTGCCTCAAGTGTCGCGAAAGCATCCTTGGGTTTTCCAGAATAGCTCTGTACCGTGGCCAGCCGGAGACCGTATTCGAGATTATCTGGAAAAAAGCCGAAGAGCGCTCGATAGACCTCCGTCGCCTTTGCCCAATCTTTGACCGTTTCCCGGTAGCGTCCCTCCACCGAAAGCCGGTCCTCGCGGGACAATTGCGTGGACATATCAAATGCCTGCTTAGCTTCTTCCCTGGCCTGCGCGTCATAGCCTAGAGCGGACCAGGCAGCCGATAGGGCCGCGTGACCCAGGGCAAACCCCGGCTCCGCGGCGGTAACTTTTTTCAGGAGTTCGCTCGCCCCTAAAGCATCAAAACGCCGCAGCTTGGCGAGTCCTTCGAAATAGGATCGCATCGTTTCGGAATCGAGCGGCAGTGAAGCGCGCACGGCTCGCGCATCCTCTGTCGAAAGGGCGCCAACTCCCAATTTTTCCCGTAACTCCGCCCCCACTTGAGAAATCAAATCCGATACCTCAGCCTCACTTCCGGACTCGATGACCGAGGCCAGAGTTTCGCCCGTTGCCGCATCTTGTAATCGCACATCGAGGCGGATGTGCCCATTGCCAAGGGCCAGATAGGATCCCAGAACGACCTCGTCCGTGCCCAGCGTCTTGTGAATGCGACCCAGAGTCTCCTTGCTGTAGCTCTCGGCGTCGGGCAATGCCAGATTGATCTTCATTTGCTCGATATTTTCACCAGGTACGGTCCGCAAGCGCTCGCCAGTGTCCAGTTCCGTTGTGAGCATTTCCGAGAGAGCCGTGGAAAGCCAGGTTTCCTCAGCTCGCCCAGAAAGATTCTTGAAGCCTACGACGGCGACCGACCGGCGCGCGTTTACGCGCATTGCGGAAGGAGCTACGGCCTCGTTAATTACAATGGATGGGCCAAACACCTTGGTCCGCAGCCCACCAACATTTAGCCAAAATAGAAGTCCGGCGACAGCGACGAGCGCCGCAACAAAGACCAGGGTTGGCAGCTTCCAATTTCGCGGCGCAGCGTGACTGCCTGACTTGATAACGGCTGCACCTGCCGATTCCGTGTCTCGCTTCAGCCGATGCAAATCCGTTCGAACGTCGGCGGCATTCTGGTATCGCAGCTTGCGGTCTTTTTCCAGCGCCTTGTTGATGATTTCTTCCAGCTTTGCCGGAACATCGGGATTGAGGCGCACCGGCGGCAGCGGCGGGAGTTCGAGAATCGCGTGAAAGACGACTCCCGAGGTATCGCCTCGGAAGGGCAGGGTGCCTGTCGCCATCTGGTACAGCACCGCGCCGAAAGAAAATAGATCAGTGCGCGCATCCAATTCCTTGCCCTTGACCTGTTCGGGTGACATGTAAGCAACGGTGCCAAGAGCCGTGCCGGGACTGGTAAGATGCGCCTTATCCTCCGCGGTGGCGGCGGTCTGCTCCGTTCCACTTACTTGTTTGGGAGAAAGTTTGGCCAGGCCAAAGTCGAGGACCTTGGCGTGGCCCCGCTCCGTGACAAAGATGTTGGCGGGCTTAATATCGCGATGAATGATTCCTTTGGCGTGCGCGGCGTCGAGCGCGTCGGCAATCTCGATTCCGAGCGACAGCAGCGTTTCCAGCTCCACAGGACGTCCGGCAATGTAATGCCGCAACGTCGTGCCTTCCAGAAACTCCATGGCGATGAAGGCGCGCCCGTCCTGCTCGCCAATGTCGTAAATCGTGCAGATGTTGGGGTGATTCAGCGCGGACGCGGCCTGCGCCTCGCGCTGGAAACGGGCCAGTGCATGTTCATCGCCTGCCACATGCTCCGGCAGAAACTTGAGCGCCACGAAACGGTTAAGACGAGTGTCCTCAGCTTTATAGACGACCCCCATCCCCCCGCCGCCCAGTTGTTCGATAACGCGGTAATGCGAGATAGTCTGGCCGATCATTGCAGGTGCGCCGCCATTGGCGATGCATGTTAGGCTGTGCTCCACGGCAAGTCAACGTAGCTCGCAGATTCTGCTTTATTCCTTCGAGGCTCGAAAGGAGAGCCGGGCTGACAAAGCAAGGAGACACAATGAAGAAAGTCGCTCTCGCAGTCTTTTTGGTAATGCTCGCAGGCGCAGCGGTTTGCGCTTCGGCTGCTCCTTCGAAAGGACAGCCGATTTCGGTGCTCCTCATCGATGGCCAGAGCGGCGGTCCGTATCACGCATGGCAACTCACCACTGCCGTTTTGAAAAGAGAGCTGAAGGACGCGGGGATATTCAGCGTCACCGTCGCGACCTCGCCTAAATTCGGCGAGGACTTCAGCGCATTCAAGCCGGAGTTCAGCAAATATCAGGCGATCGTTCTGAATTACGATGCGCCGGACTGGCCAGCCGATTTACGTGAACAGCTTGAGACGTATGTGAAAAATGGTGGAGGCTTGGTCGTCGTACATGCCGCAGACAATTCGTTCCCCGATTGGCCGGCGTTCAATCAGATGATTGGCATCGGAGGCTGGCGAGGCCGCTCCGAAAAGTCGGGCCCCATGTGGTATTTCAAGGATGGCAAACTGGTCTCGGACGATTCTCCGGGCTCGGCTGGTTCTCACGGGAATCGACTTCCCTTCCAGGTGGAGACTCGCGCTCCCGAACATCCAATCATGAAAGGACTGCCGCACGTCTGGATGCATGGCGCCGATGAACTCTACGCGACGCTTCGTGGCCCCGGTCAGAACATGACCGTCCTCGCCACCGCTCACTCCGATCCCGCGAATCATGGAACTGGACACGACGAGCCGATGCTCATGGTGTTGAGCTATGGGAAGGGCAGGATTTTTCACACCACAATGGGGCATGACGTGGCCGCGCTGAGTTGCGCAGGCTTCATCACGACCTATCAGCGCGGAGCCGAGTGGGCCGCCACAGGACGTGTAACTCAGAAAGTCCCGGTTGATTTTCCGACGGCGGATTCTGTGAGCTTTCGCGTTGAGATAGCCAAGATGGATCCGGATTTTGCGAATGGCCCGTCGCCCAGACCCGATCCGTTCGATACTTTGGCTTACCCAGCTCTCTTCGCAATGAAGAAAAGCGCCGAGGAACTTGGCATTGGCGGCGTCGCGGTGGTGGCCTACTTCCAAGGCGACAAGATTCAAGGATGGAGTTCCAAAATGCTCGTGATCGGCAGAATGCGAGACGAACCTTCCGACACGAACAAGGGCGCCAACCTGATCGGCATCGCCTATGCCAAAGCCGTCGAGATGGCGGATACGCTGAAAGATAGCGGCAGCCAGGTGCGCCCGCCCATGACGGGAGAATTCGGATGGAAAGGCGGCGTCATCGTTCGCGGCAAAAATGGATATTTGATCGCAGCGTTCAGCGGAGGCAAATCCGAAGACGACGTAAAGATCTCCACAGCCGGAATCGAGCAATTGAAAACCGGGCTTTAACAGCGCAAGCCGAGTGCAGCCATCAGCCTCGTGCCCGCAGTGCACGCTCACTTCGTCCAAACTCGCTGCATCGACCGGCTAACGAGTTCGCGACAGAGACGATTAAGTTCGCTTTAGCGCAGAGGACGTGCTACACTGTTTTTGCGCTTAATACCTCGGTTGTGTTGTGCGGTCCCTCAAGTTGAGTTGTTGATCTGAGATTACCCGCCTGCAGTTTTCTCCGTACGTTTTCAGCGTAATCTAAAACAAGACTGGCAATGCGAATTGCCGCGCTTGCACCGAAGTTGTGTGCGCGCCGGGACCGCTCCCGCCAGCAAGAAAGCAATACGAATGCAAAGTTTCATTGAATTACCAATCTCCGCCTACATGAAGGAGAGATTGGCACACGCGCGATTTTCGACGCCGACCCCCGTGCAAGCTGCGGCTATTCCGCAAGCGCTCGAGGGCAAGGACGTGCTCGCAACCGCGCAAACAGGAACCGGCAAGACGCTGGCGTTCCTGGTTCCCGTTATCGAGCAACTGCTCAAAAGCAAGACGCCCGGAATCGCGGCGCTGGTGCTGGTGCCGACGCGCGAACTGGCCATGCAGGTGGTAGCCGTGTTCAACACACTACGCGGCACGCAACTTGCGCCCGCGGCGCTGGTCGTTGGCGGACTTTCCGAAGGCGCGCAACTGCAAGCCATTCGCAAGGGAGCGCGCGTAGTCGTAGCGACTCCTGGGCGTTTGGAGGATTACCTCGACCGCAAGCTTTTCCATTTCAACGCGCTGCGCATTTTGGTGCTCGACGAAGCGGACCGCATGCTGGATATGGGTTTTCTTCCAGCCATCAAGCGCATCGCGTCGATCCTGCCCGAGGAACGCCAGACGATGTGCTTCTCGGCGACCCTGGAAGCATCGGTCGCGCACCTCGTTAAGGACTATTTGAAGAACCCGGCGCGTCTCGCGTTCGGTTCGATTTTGAAGCCTTCCGAAAATGTGCGCATGCAGGCTTACGAAGTTTCCGTGGACCGCAAGCAGGAGATGTTGCAGCGTTTGCTGGCGAAAGAAACCGGGCGCTGCCTGGTCTTCTCACGCACCAAGCGCGGCACGGAGCGCATCACCAAGAGCCTCAACCGCGACGGCTTTTCCGCGGCCATGATTCACGGCGACCGCTCGCAATCGCAACGGAATGCGGCACTTGCCGGGTTTCAGCAAGGCCGGTATCGCGTGCTTGTGGCGACCGATCTCGCTTCCCGCGGAATTCACGTGCAGGACATCGTGCACGTTATCAATTACGACCTGCCGGACATGGCGGAGAATTTCATTCACCGCGTCGGGCGAACCGGCCGAGCTGGCGGACACGGAGTTGCCACCACGCTCTTCTCCCGCGAGCAGCGTTCCGAGTTGTTCCAGTTGGAGCGCACCCTGGGAATTCGCATCGAACGGCTGAACGCGGATGCAAGCGCAGCTAAGCCCATGGCTGGCATACATTTGCGTCCGGCAACCGCGACTGCGACGGCGCATGTTCCTGGCAACGGTTTGACCACGGGGCTTGCGAGCGTGCCGGCAAGAGCGGCGACCCGTCCGACGATGATTGCATTGCCTGGAGAAGTTCTGCAGGCACAAATCGAAAGCTAGGACTGTATTTAACCAACTGGCTAAATACAAGGAGTCCAGGAGTGGAACCCCCGTTCCACTCCTTTTTCTTTAAGCCCTTCCTATTGTGCGAGTTACGCATCCTGGGAATATTTTTGATGATTCCGAAGTCTCCAACCCAACGGATGTTTCTCCTTATGCGTGCGGGCCGGTTCGTTTCACCCTGTCGGGCCGGTTCGGGCGCCACCACAAAAGACCGAGGACTCTTCCTGAGAGTTCGCCTCGGTCTGCCCCGGCATCGATCAACCAATGGCCGACCCAGTGATCCTTTCGGAGCCGTGAGTGTGCCGCACCCATCCCCCGATTTTTTGTAAGCGTTGCATCTAAAGGGTTTAAGCTCACTGGGGCCGGTGAAGAGTGCGGCTGACCGAAAGCGGGCGGGGCAAGCCCCGCCCCTACAGGTGGGTTTGGAAGAAGCCTGAGGGCAACGGCACGCGGATGGGCACGGAGCCGGGGACCGCAGCGGAGCGGGGACGGGGATGGGGACGCGCACGTGGCCGGGGGCTGCTATTTTTGGCGGTGAACGGTGGTTGACGGGTTTATGGAGAGAGATGACGAACTGATGGGCGGCATGGGAGGAGCGACGCCAGCGGTTTGCGAGCCGAGGCCCAACTTCTGGAGAGTCTTGGCGTCGAGCTTCCCCGAAGCATTCAGCCCGTGGGCTTCCTGAAATTTTTTCATGGCGTCAACGGTAGAAGCGTCCCACTTGCCGTTGGGTTGGCCGCTGAAGGAGCCCTCTCTCGCGAGGGCGGTTTGAATTTCGGAAATGCGCTCGGGTGCGGGGGCTTTTTGCCCCTGCACCCGGCGGGTAACTTTTCTTGTGGATTTCGCGTGGCGCGATTTGGCGCCGCGTTTAGCGGTGGGCGACTTCGCTGCCGGCGTGCCCTGCGCCTTGGCTGCGGATGCGCTGACACCCATACCGGCTGCAACGAGCAGCGTAAGGGCCAGGTGAGTTGCTTTGCGCACTCGCATAGGTTTCGGTTGATGCATAGAGGGAGACGCAAGCGTCTCCCCCAAGATTACTGTTGCTGGCTCTCCGCCGGCACGACGCCCGACAAGAATACGGTCAGGATGCGGTCGCTATCTTGGCGCCGCAAAACCTTGAAGACAACATTGTCGCCGGGTTTCAATTTGGAGACGACGGCACGGTAGTCCTCGACAGAGGTGATCGCATCATGGTTGATTTCAGAGATGACGTCGCCACGCGCAAAGCCCAGGTCATCGGAGGCAAAGCTCGCAGGGTCGACGTCGGTGACGATGACGCCCTTGACGCCTTCCATGCCAAAGCGCTGTGCGCGGTCTTTGCTGAGATTGTCGACGCGAAGGCCAAACTCGGCCGGAGCCGGCTCACCGGGTTGGTCCGTCATGCGACCAGCGGAATTCGGGAAGACGTGAGTGCGGTCTTCCACAGTGGCGGTGGTTTCTTTCTGCGCGCGATCACGCACAAAAGAGAGTTTCACCTTGCTGCCGATGGTGGCTTGCGCGATGGGGTTGACAAGATCATTGCCAGACTTCACGGGCTGGCCGTTTACGCTGGTAATGACGTCGCCGCCCTTTAGTCCGGCCTTCTCCGCAGGACTGCCCGGTTCCACTCCCATAATGACGACGCCATAGGGCGCGCCGAGAGACTTCAGAGTAATGGGGTTGGTGCCAAGATCTTCCTGGAAGCTAACACCGATGGAGCCGCGAGTGACGCGACCGTTGGCGATAATCTGATTGTAGACATTGATCGCGGTGTTGGAAGGAAGCGCGAAGCCGACGCCTTCATAACCGCGGCTGCCCGTGATAATAGCGGTGTTGATGCCGATGACCTGACCTGCCAAGTCGACGAGCGGACCGCCGGAGTTACCCGGATTGATGGCCGCGTCGGTTTGCAGGAAGCGCTGGAACTGCTTGGCAAGGCCGAGGCCGCCGCGGTCTTTCGCGCTGATGATGCCGGCGGTGACGGTGGCCTGCAGACCGAAGGGGCTGCCAATGGCGAGAACCCAGTCGCCAACCTGAACGCCGTCCGAGTTGCCAAGCTTGGCGGTGGGGAGATCCTTGTTGACTTCAATCTTGATGACCGCCAAATCGGTGTCGTCGTCCGCGCCAACGACTTTCGCGGTGTAGCGGGTGGTGTCGTTGTTGAGCTGGACTTGAATCTTCGTGGCGTTCTCGATGACGTGATTGTTCGTCAAGATGTACCCGCGCTTGTCCACGATTACGCCGGAACCGAGGCTGCGCTCGGCTTGAGGCGGGCCTTCCTGGCGGCCGTCAAAGAAACGGTCGAAGAAATCCTGCATGGGATCGTCCTGGTCGTCGGGATCGGACGGCTGGACGCGCCCTTTCGGCTGAACGGAGCGCTTTTTCGGTTTGCGCTCGAGGACCTGCGTGGTTGCGATGTTCACAACCGCCGGTTCGACGCGATTCACGATCCCGGAAAAGGAACTTGCCGAAGGGATGGGATCGGGCACGGAGAGACGCGTGGCATCCGTCCCGCTAAAGGACTTCATCGCGGAAACGCGGTCCGAGATGACCGAGCCAATCATGATTCCGGTGACGAGAGTAAATGCTACAAAAAACGACGCCACAATCTTGCGCCGCCGCGCCCAATTAAAAATTTCTTTCACTTGCTCACCCATGTCGCTGCTCCTATCTATCTAGGCCGCACACGCCCGTCGCCCCAAATCCATAAGTTCGACAAGGCGTTCGTATAAACCGCCCGGCGATCCCCACCAGAAGTATAACACCGCAAGTAAAGGACAGTGGCCCCGGAAAAAGGCTGCGCCGGGAAGATCACTGTCCTGAAGGACGGGGTTCAAAAGAATGTGCTGTGGCCGCTTGCCTCATTGTCTCAATTTGATTAGACGCAGGAACCCCCGGTTTTGTTGTCAAAGGAATTTGGCGGCCTGCCGATGGCTCTCTTTGTCTCTCTGATGAAGGCTAATGTACATGATGTATAACGCTAGGCTATCCTTTTCTCCAAGGAGAACCTGAGTGTGCAGCCGATCATCCGCACCCTGACACAACTGTTGTTTGCAATCCTCCTCTCGCTTCCAGCCCTGGCCCAACAGCCCGCGGCTTCCATCCCTTCCAGTGGCTTCCCCGGGCTGGATGAGTACCGAGCGTCGCGGATTTCCATCTACACGGACGATTTCGGGCAACTGGGACGCTATCGGGAAGCCAATGCCGCGCTTGCGCCGCCGGCGGCGGGCGAGAGACGAGTCGTATTTCTCGGCGACTCCATCACCGATTATTGGAAGTTGCCAGACTATTTTCCCGGGAAGCCTTATATCAATCGCGGCATCGATGGGCAGACGACGCCCGAGATGCTGGTGCGTTTCCGCCAAGACGTGATTGATGTGCACCCCAAAGTGCTGGTGGTGCTTGCGGGAACCAACGATATCGCGGGCGTAACCGGGCGCACCTCTGACGAGGACATAGAAGCTAACTACGCTTCCATGGCCGAACTGGCGCGCGCGCACCGCATCCGTGTGGTGTTTTCTTCCATCCTCCCGGTGCACAACTACACGCACGAAGCGGAAGAGTCTTTTGCGTTGCGTCCGCGCGATCGAATTCTGGCGCTGAACAAATGGCTGAAAGACTACTGCGCAAAAAACGGCTTCGTGTATGTCGACTACTTCAGCGCGCTGGTAGACGAGCGCGGCATGCTGAAGCGCAGTTTGGCTGACGATGGACTGCATCCGACGGATGCTGGGTATAAGATCATGGCGTCCCTGGCGGAGAAGGCGATTCAGAAGGCACTAGCGGAAAACAAGGCCCGGTAGGCTGCCTGCGGTTAGCCCGAGCTGGCCTCGGAGGGTTGCGGGTCAGTTTCCGATTAGCCGACCTACCCGGACTTGGGAATTGCTTCGTTTCCATTCCAAGCTTGAAAAATCTTCCGATGAGGTTGAGGATGTGAAGGACGATCGCCCCATCGGCCCGCCTACGAGCGATCGACCTTTGACCTCGCGTCTAACCTTTAAGGAGGAGATTCGCCATGTCTCATCATTTCGATACCCCTACCACAAAAGAAGACCCTCGCATCAACATCTGCGACTTCTACTTATTTCGCGGCCGCCCGGGCACAACGGTCATGGCTTTGACCGTGAATCCCAATGCCGGCGTCGGCGCGCCAGACACCTTCCGCGACGAAGGTCTCTACGCCTTTCGCTTCGACACGGATCGCGATTTTCGCGAAGACGTCACCTTCAAGGTTCAGTTCGGCGCGCCCACCCACGCCGATGGCAGCCCGTACCGGCACGTTCAGACCTTCGCGGTCCGGCGCGCCACCGGAGGCGACGCTCTGAAGGGCGACGCGGGCGATCTCATCATTTCTGGGAATACGGGACGCGTCGTGACAGCGGATCAGGGCTGCCTGGCCTACGCAGGCCTCGCGCCCGATCTGTTCGCCACCAATGGCGTCGGTTTCGGTGCCTTCAGACACGCTCTCTGGTCCGAAAACCGGTTTGCCCCGGAAGCGTTCCAGAATGGCCAGAACTTCTTCGCCGGCAACAATGTCACCGCCATCGTCCTCGAGGTCCCGAGCAGCCTGATTGGCCGAGGTGTGGTGCACGCATGGGCCACCGCATCGCTCTACGGGCACGCGCCGGAGGTACAAGTATCGCGTTGGGGCCTGCCGATGATCACCCACATGCTGCTCTCCGATCCTTCGCTGCACGACGCATCGGAAAACTACAACCGCGCGGTCCCGGCGGACGAAGTGGTGCTGTTCTCTAAACCGATGCACGACTTTGTGGAAAAAGTCACCGCGCTCGCCCACTCAGCGGCCGACCCTTCCGCCTACGCTACGCAACTCCTCGCGCGCCTCTGCCCGTCGGTCCTGCCGTATGAACTGGACACGCCCGCCTCATTCAGCTTTGCGGCCTTCAACGGCCGCGGCCTCTGTGACGACGTGATGGACGTGATTCTCACGCTGGTCACGAACACGGCGCTCGGCGATGGGGTGGCGCCGGATACGCGGCTGATGCGCCCGGATTTTCCGTATTTCGGCGAGCCGCACCCTACGGCGGCGAGTGCGGCAAAGCAGTGAGGGCGAAGGAGTGAGCCCACGGAGGACACAGCGGCGATCTGCGATTGGATGGATTTGTTCGCTGGCAGCGCGGAGCGAATCTCGGTCGTCTCCGGCAAGCGCGCTGCGCTGTCAAGCGTGATCATCAGGCCAAATGGACTGAGTGCCTGATTGACCCGACGTTATGCTCCGGACATTCATGTTGTGATAGGCTCTCTGCCGCTCACCGACGGAGTACGTCCTTCCAGGGATGTAAAAACACTAATCGCTAGGTCCGTGGGCGAAAGAATTCAAGATTACTCCAAAGGAGGACGCCATGACCCAAACCACTGGTACACAACGAGGCAGCGAGCAGGCAGATGCGCAGTTCAACACCGACCGCGCCCATCCGGGGCGGACGACGATGACACAGGTAAGCAGAACGGCTGATCGTCGCCCTTGATTTCGTCGGTCCAGGCTTCCGGAACCTTGTTCAATAGGAGCAATTCTATCGCGTACAGTTAGCCTAGGTCCTGGTGAACGCGGTTAGCGGAAAGTGATGGCGCACTGCCTCTCGGAGACGGCGCTGTCAACGCAAAGTAGAAATGTCCGGTTTTCTGCCATATTGAAATGTCCGCCAGGGATGATTTGGAGGTGCACTTTTGTTCTTTCTTGTAAGGGGATTTATGGCAAGCCCTGTAGGCCGTAGGCCGGAAGGACTTGCCGCGCGCGGCGCCGGTTCCGGGCAGTGGCGCAGCGGGAGATAGCGGCCACGGAAGCGCAGCCAGTGTGCGCCATCCAGCCGTCGTTCGATCTCCACTTGCGCTCCGCGAAGTCCGGCACACACTTCGGCGCGGGGCACACCCCAGCGGTTTCCTTCCCAGCTGACCGTGTGATCCTCAGCCACCTTGCGACTCACCCGCACGCTCAGAATTTCTTCCAGACGTTGTCCTCGTCCCAGTCGTCGATGGGCATTGCGCGGATGGCGCGGCGCTACCGTGAAGCGCTGTTCCCACTCCGGAAGAAAATGCGTCTCCAGAAAATAATTCCCCGCCTCGATGGTGTCGATTCCTGCCAAACGCATCTCCTTCACCAAGCGATCCTGCAGGGTCTCGAACAGTCGCTCGATGCGGCCTTTGGCCTGTGGACTGTGCGCCGCGATCCATTCGATGCCCAACTCTTTCAGCGCTCTGCCGAACTGCGAACGCGCCACTTCTCCCTGGAGTTGTTCGCCGAGCGCCGCTGGGCCCGTGGTGCGAAAAATGCTGTTTTTATCAGTGTAATGCGCAACTGGACGTCCGTAGCGTTGCAACCATCCTCCCAAAGTTCGCAGGTTCTCTTCCGTGCTGTCGTGCTCCACAAAACGCGCCCACACGCGGCTGGTGGCGTCGTCGATCAGCGCGATCAACTGGCAAGCCGGGCCGCGGTCCTCGAACCAGCGGAACGGAGAACTGTCCTGCATCACCAGTTCCCCAAAACTGGCCCGCCGCTCTCGCCATACATGCACCTTCTTGACGCGCTGCCGTCGTGGCCGCCACAAAACGGCCTTGACCATCCACTTCCGCAACGTCTCGCGGCTCACGAGCAGATCCTCCTTGGCCAAATGCTCCGCCGCCAGCGTGGGCCCAAAGTCCGCGTAGCGTTGCCGCACCCGCTCCATGATTTTCTGCTCGAAGGCGAGCGCCAGCTTGCGGTTCGACACGCGGCCTCGCAGCCCGTGAACCAGCGCTCTGTCTCCGCTGTCGCCCATGCGGATCAACAACCGCCGTACCTGCCGGTCACTAACCTTCAGCCGCTGTCCTGCTTCCACTTGCGTCAAATACCCCTCCTGCACATCATGCAATACTTTCAGTCGGTCCCGTTCTCGTTGGCTCAAGGCGATGCGCTCCGTTTCCATGGGACCCCCAACCTCCCATGAAACCGGACATTTCTACTTTGCACAAACCGGACATTCTCACTTTGCAGCGACACTCTCGGAGACGGCGCTTGACAAATGGGGGCGCATCTAGGATAAATAGAGAAGCTGCGGTTGCGGCGACACGTGGCGATTTAGGGCAACTTGCTCCACGTAAAAAACTGCTAAAGAGCTGTAGAGTATCCCAGAAGAATTTCTGAGACCCTCCGAGCACTTTGGCACGGAGGGTTTTTCGTTTCCCTCCCTGCTGCCCTAAACGAACCCAACGTGATTGATTGAGGAGTGGCTTGCGCCTGCGACCTTGCAGGGCCGGTGCGCGGACGTGCCGGCGAAAGGTGAAGCGATGTCTGAGCTATTTGAACTGCGATGTCGGGAGTGTAGTAAGACGTGGGGAAACGCGCCGAAGTCCTTCTGTGAAGATTGTTTCTCGCCTCTCGAAGTCACCCACGATTACGATTCTTTGAAGAAAAAAGTGCGCCGTGGAAATTTGGCCGACCGGACATTTAATATGTGGCGGTATGCGGAGCTACTGCCGCTGCCTGAGGATTTCACGCCTGCCAGCGCGGTTGGCGGGACTCCGCTCGTCGCTTCACGGAAGCTGGCGGCGCACTGGGGAATTGGGAAACTTTATTTCAAGAACGATGCCGTGTGCTTCCCTTCCTTGTCGTTTAAGGACCGGGTGGTTGCCACGGCGCTGGTGGCGGCGCGGCGGTTTGGATTTGAGACGGTTGGATGCTCATCCACCGGGAATTTGGCGAATGCGGTTGCGGCGCAAGCGGCGCAGCAGGGATTTGATGCGTGCGTCTTCATCCCCGCGGATCTGGAGCCTGCAAAGGTTCTGAATACCGCGGTCTATGGAGCGCGCATTGTGCGCATCAACGGAAATTACGACCAGGTGAACCGGTTGTGCGCGCAGATTGCGGACCGATTCAAGTGGGGACTGGTGAATGTGAATTTGCGTCCGTACTACTCGGAAGGATCAAAGACGCACGGTTACGAAATCGCGGAGCAACTGGGCTGGAGATTGCCGGATAACGTCGTGGTGCCGATGGCCGGCGGCTCGCTGATTACAAAAATCGCCAAGGCGTTCAAGGAGTTGGTGACGCTGGGCTGGGTGGAAGCGAAAGCAGTGAAGTTCTTTGGAGCGCAGGCGACGGGGTGCTCGCCGATTTCCGATGGCGTGAAGCGCAACCTGGCTCGCTTTGAGCCGCAGAAGCCGAACACGATTGCGCGGTCGCTGGCGATCGGCAATCCCGCCGACGGGCCGTTTGCGATGAAGCTGATCCGAGAAAGCGGGGGCTGGGCGGAAGACATCTCCGATCCGGAACTCGTGGAAGCCATCAAGCTGCTTGCGGAGACGGAGGGCATCTTCACGGAGACGGCTGGGGGCGTGACGGCGGGAGTGACGCAAAAACTTATTCAGCAGGGACGCATCAGAGCCGATGAGACGACCGTGGTTTGCATCACCGGGAATGGGCTGAAAACTACGGACGCTATCGCCGCTGAGTTTCCCGTCGCGGAGGCGATTGCGCCGCGCCTGGAAGCGTTCGAGGCCATTCTGGACAATCAATTTACCGCTGCGGCTATCGCGGCGAAGTAAACACAGGAAACGGAGAGGACATGCCAGTGACGATTGAGATTCCGACGGCGTTCCGGCGGTTTACGGATGGAACGCCAAAGATTGACTGTAGCGCGGCAACCATCGCCGAGGCGCTGAACGATTTGACGACGCGATTCCCTGCTCTTTCGCGGCACGTTCGCGACGAACAGGGTCAGATTCGGCAGTTCCTGAACGTCTATCTGAATGAAGAAGATATTCGGTTTCTTGGCGGAGAGGGCTGCACGCTGAAGGAAGGCGACCGCGTGCTGCTGGTGCCGTCCATCGCTGGTGGTTAACATTCGAGTGTGACTCCTCTGCTTGTCCCCCGCGGGCCTAGTCGTTTTCTGCTGGAGCCGGCGCGACCGGCTTCAAATTATTTTGTTCTCAGCTATGATGGTTGCGGAGACTCTCATGGGTTACTACGCGCTTTTTTATCGGGAAGTGGTGCCGGACTTCATCACGCAGCGGGGCGCGTATCGCGAAGAACATCTGGGGCTGGCACGGGAAGCGCATTCGCGGGGAGAGTTGCTGCTTGCCGGGGCTTTGGCGGACCCGCCGGACGGGGCGTTGCTTATTTTTCGCGGCGGAGACGATACGGCAGCGCAGGAGTTTGTCCGCAAAGATCCGTATGTGCGAAACGGCCTGGTGAAGCGGTGGGAAATTCGGCCGTGGACGGTGGTCGTGGGAAACCAATAGGAGACGGCACGGAATGATTGCACGGCTTTGGTCTGCTCGAGCTACAAAAGCGCAGTCGACGCGCTACCTGGAGCACTTTTGGCAGAGCGTGGTGCCTGCCTTGCGAACACACCATGGGTACTTGTGTTCGAATGTGCTGGTAAGGTCGCAAGGAGACGCGGTGGAGATTCTTGTGACGACAGTATGGCAGTCTCTGCAGGCGATCGATGCGTTTGCCGGCTCCGATCGAGAGACGGCGGTGGTTGCGCATGAGGCTGCGGCACTGCTTACGGACTATGACCGCCGTGTGCGGCACTATGAAGTCGCCCAGATGGATGGTCTTTCCTGCCGGCCAAGCCAATAACAGGCCCACCGCGCCGCGATCCTGATTCAGCCGTAAGCCCGATTTATTTCGTATCGCAGGAAACATTTCCGAGGGTAGATTCGTTACTTAGTCCATAAGCATTGGAGGTGTGTTCATGCGTATTCCCTTTTTGCTGGCTGGTGTGATGGGGTTATCGATGGCGTCGGGGGCGGCGCAGACCAAGGTGGATGTGCGGGATATTGAGAATCATCCCTTTACGGCTGACTTCAATTCGGGTGGAAAGCTGAAGATGTACCTACGGTCCGGGGACTTTCAAATTGTCGGTGGAGCGGACAGTAAGATTACCGTGCGGATCTCTGGCGGGAATGCCTACCGAGCCAGCGACATGAGGGTGCGGATGGAGGGCTCGAAGGACTATGCGAGTCTGACCATCAGCGATGGCCCGAAGAACGATCTAAGGGTGACGATCGAAGTGCCTAAGCAGACCGGGCTATTTGTGCGCATGCCGGCGGGAAACCTCGAGCTGCGGCACGTTACCGGAGATAAGGACGCGGAGCTGCGCGCGGGGGAGTTGGTGATCGAAGTGGGAGACGCGAGCAATTACTCGAACGTGGACGCGTCGATTTATTCGGGTGGGCTTGAGGCGAGTCCGTTTGGGGAGATGCACGGAGGGCTGTTTCGCTCGTTTCACAAGGAAGGTAATGGCAGATATCGCTTGCACGCGCACGTTGGAGCGGGCGATTTAAACCTGCAATAAGAAGCGCGCGACGGCTGGCCTCCGTCAAGGAACACCGCAACATTTGTGCGTATTCGGGGTTCTTAAGTGCATGAGGCTGAGATTAGCGATTTACGGCGCCGCTTCCCTGATTCTTCTGGCGTTTTACGCGCCAGCGAAAGTTGCAGCGTCTTTCTTTTCTGGGCAGCGAGGACGCTAGACGCATAGCAAGAATCGTTTTTTGCCGTACCCCGCCGCGAAGGAATTCTCTCACTAAAAGCATTGTTTCCCACTGCAAGTCAGGGCAGACTAACGCTCACGTCTGCGCACTCTCCAGGAGACCTTCAAAACAATGCCCGCACCGGCCGGCGGTTCTCGAACTGCACCGAATGCGGTTTTGATTACCAGAAATTTAACGACGGTTGCGGTTCTGCTGGGAATCTCAACCTTTATCAACTACATCGATCGGGGCAGTCTTTCGCTCGCCGCCCCGCTGCTGAAGAGCGAACTTCAGCTTGACCCGTGGCAACTGGGCATACTGCTTTCCTCATTTTTTTGGACCTACACAAGTTTCCAGATTATTTCCGGTTGGCTGGTGGACCGGTTCAACGTGAACTGGGTGCTGGCTGGAGGATTTTTTCTGTGGACCATCGCCACGGCGACGACAGGATTTGTGCACGGATTCCAGATGCTGCTGGTGATGCGGCTGATCCTGGGCGCGGGAGAATCGGTGGCGTTTCCATCCTATAGCAAGATCTTGGCCAAACATTTCCCGGAGTCTCGGCGCGGGCGTGCCAATTCGTTCATCTCCGCGGGGATCGCTGGCGGACCGGCGTTTGGGATATTTTTCGGCGCGATGCTTATCGGGAGATATGGCTGGAGGCCGTTCTTTGTGGGGCTCGGACTTCTCAGCCTGCTGTGGCTGCCGCCCTGGAAGATGTGGATGCCGGACGGGCCTGGGCTAAATGTGTCTCCCACGGCGCAGACGCCGGGAATCCTGGAAATTCTCCGGCAGCGATCGGCGTGGGGCACTTTTGTCGGGCTCTTCGCGTTCAATTATCTCTCGTACTTTCTGCTCACGTGGCTGCCGTCTTTTTTGGTCAACGAGCGGAATTATTCGATGCAGGAAATGGGGACCATCGGGGGCATTGCGTATCTCCTTCTCGCGCTGTCAGCGCTGCTCTGCGGATGGATCTCGGATTTGTGGATCGCCAGCGGAGGCACACCGACGCGGGTGCGGAAGACGTTCACGTCGGTGGGGCTGGCGATAAGCTCGTGTTCGTGCCTCGCGGTGGTTGGGTTTGCCTCCGAACCCCGACTTGCGATGCTTTCTCTCTTCGTAACGTGCGCCGCCGCGGGACTCTGCACATCAAATTTGTGGTCGATCACGCAGACGATCGCGGGACCCATGGCAGCGGGCAAATGGAGCGGGCTGCAAAACTGTTTCGGAAATTTCGCCGGGATCATTGCTCCGGCGCTAACCGGTTTTGTGGTGCAACGGACAGGTCATTTTTTCTGGGCGTTCGCGGCTACCTCGGGCGTGTTGCTGCTGGGAGCGATTTCGTGGGCCTTTGTTGTTGGCCGGGTTGAGCCCGTGCATTGGAAGGGAAAAGAGCTCGTGCGTGACACGGCAGTAGCGGCCGGATGACCGCGCTTCCAGACGCTACGGCCTCTCCCACCTTCCCGTTTCGGCAGAGCGGAAGATCGCTTCTATGACCGCCAGGTTGCGGATAGCGTCTTCGACGGAGACGGGAACTTCTCCTTCACCGCGAACAGCTCGCGAAAAAAGGTCTCCCTGAATGGTGTACTGATCGCACTTGGGCAGAGTTTCCAGGCTCACGCCGCCGCCGAATACATCGCGGCCGTCATCGACGAAGATTCGGCAGGGTCTGTCGTTTGGCGCATTGAAGGGGATTTCCATTTCGATGCGACCTTTGGTGCCGAGGAACTGCATGCGCTGGTAAGGCACGAGCTGCGTGCTGCAGGTAAAAATAGTTTGGCCGGCGGGGAAATCGAGAATGACAGAGGTCAGGCGATCGGTCTGGAATTCGGGGTCGCGTTCGACCAGACCAATCACACGCGTCGGCTCTTCACCGAAGATGAAACGCGATGTGGTGATGGGATAGCACCCGATGTCGTACAGCCCGCCGCCGCCCCAATCGAGGGCGTTGCGAATGTTCGCGGCGTCTCGATTGAAATAACTAAAAGCTCCGAGAACCGCTCGCAACTCGCCGATTCGTCCGGAGCGAATCAGTTCGCGAGTCCGCAGCCACTGCGGATGCGTGCGGACCATGAACGCTTCGCCGATTTTTACTCCAGCCCGGTCGCGCGCCGCGAGGAGCGCCTTGGCTTCCGCAACATTCAGTCCGATGGGCTTCTCGCAGAGCACGTGCTTCCCTGCTTCCGCGGCTTTGATCGACCACGGCACATGCAGGTGGTTCGGCAGCGGATTGTAGATGGCTTCGATTTCGGGGTCGGCGAGAAGCTCTTCGTACGACCAATATGCTTTGGGGATGCGCAGCTTGCGAGCGACACTCTCGGCCTTTTGGCCGTCGCGCGAAGCGATGGCAGCGATCTCGCACCATTCGCCCGACTGCATTCCAGGGATCACTTTGCGAACGCCGATCGACGCTGTGCTCAGCACGCCCCACTTCACCTTTTTGTTGCTCACCGCTTCCCTCCTCAGTCCCGCTGTTCCGTTCTATCACGGCTCCTCGCAGGTGCAAAATCCGCGCGCGTTTCAGATTTGTCTTACCGCAGCCGACCGCGTATAAGAATTGCCATGTTTCAGAGCCTCCCCATCTCTGCACAGGTGGCCGCAAGTTCCGATCCCGTCGTGGAATGGCGCTGGGCGATTGCGGCACTCGGCATCTCTGCGATTCTCCTGACCATCGGACTGATCGCCACGGGGATTTTTCTTTTTCGCAAGAAAAACACGGATCGCACTCTTCTCTACTTCGGCGTGTTCGTGATCCTTTACGCTGCCCGCATATTTATTCGCGAGCAGCCGCTTCAGTCCGTGCTTGCTATTCCACATGCTGTCGCCGGGCACATCGAGCGCGCCATCACATTCACCATCATGCTGCCGAGCTTGTTCTTGTGTATGGAGATCGTGCAAACCAGATGGCGCCGGGTGATCCAGTGGATTCTGGGCGTGCAATTGGTCTTCGCGGCTCTCGCGATCCCTCTCGACCTCCTCGGTATCGCTAGCCGGGAAACCGATGTCGCCAACAGTGTCCTCGTACTAGGAGCAGGAATTCTTCTGATCGTATTCCTGTTTTTCCTCCGACCACCCGGCCGCCTCTCGCCCGAGCTCCGCGTTGTCGCCGTGGGCCTGGGCGTTTTTGGCCTCTTCGTTCTCCGTGCAAACCTCGCCGGTCTTCGCATTCTTCCTGGACGCGACGTCGAACCGATCGGCTTTCTCTTTTTGGTGTGTACCCTCGGCTATCTCGTGGCGCACCGCATTTTTGCGAAGGAGGAGAGCCTTTTTGCGATTCAGAAGGAACTCGAAATTGCGGAGCAAATCCAGGCGTCGATTCTGCCCCGCGACGTGCCGCGCCGAACCGGGATTGAAATCGCGGCGCGCTATCTTCCGATGAGCGCCGTTGCGGGCGATTTCTACGATTTCCTGACCTTTGAAAGAAATCATCTGGGGATTCTTATCGCTGATGTGACCGGGCACGGTGTTCCCGCCGCGCTGATCGCTTCGATGCTCAAAGTTGCCTTTGCCGGCCAGGCCGCCCACGCGGCTGATCCAGCGCGCGTTCTGACCGGGCTGAACCAGGCGCTCTGCGGAAAGTTTGAAGATCACTTTGTGACCGCGGCGTATCTGTACGTTGATCTTGACGCGAAAACGATTCGCTACGCCGGCGCCGGACACCCTCCGCTTTTGTTCCGCAACCGTTCGAACGGCGCGGCGCGCTCTTTCGAACAAAACGGGCTCTTCCTGGGCATGTTTCCAGAGGCGGAGTATTCTTCGCTGGAACTCCCGCTCAAGCCCGGCGACCGTTACGTGCTTTACACAGACGGATTACCGGAATCCAAAAATCTCGATGGGGAAGAATTTGGGATTGCCCGTTGCCTGGGAGTTCTGGATGCACATACTCGTCTCGATGCCGGACCGCTAGCGGATCGTATGCTCAACGAAATCGCGCGTTGGTCCGCGGCCGCGAAAGGCGCCGTACGGCAGCAGGAAGACGACATGACGCTCATTGTGCTTGATTGCCAGGAATGACCCGCATCGGGCGAAGCGAGCCGCTTCGGGCGGGGCAAGCCCGCGCCCCTACAGGGCGCGGGGGAATGGCTGGTGAGAGATTCAAGTTAGAGGAAACTTAGCTGGCGGCTTTCCAGGGCCAGGAGTTTTTTCTTGACCGGAAGGCCGCCGCCGAACCCGGTCAAATCACCGTTGCTGCCGATGACGCGGTGACACGGAATAATGATGGGGATGGGATTCGAACCGTTCGCAAGTCCCACCGTGCGGGCGGCATCCGGACTGCCAATGCGCTTGGCCAATTGCCCGTAACTGATCGTTTCGCCATACGGGATCTTGCGCAAGTGATTCCAGACAAGGCGTTGAAATTCGGTGCCGTCGAGCACCAGGGGCAGATCGAACTCTTTTAGTTTCCCGGCGAAATAAGATTCCAACTGGCGAATGACTTCCTTGAACGGAGTCTTGGCTTCGATCCAATCCCGCTGCGGAGATTGGGGCCGCCGCCCGTTTGCGAAGTGCACCTGGCGCAGACCGGCGTCATCTCCCGCCAGCATGAGCGGCCCTATGGGGCTTTCCATCATCGTGTAAGACGTCACGCCCATCCCACTATCCTTATCGCCCCGGGCTGCTTTGCGGAGTGGCCACCGCGTACGGACTCTGGGCCCGGTATCTTCTCTCAAATTCCTCGCGCGTACACATCGTACGAATATCCGTGATGCGATCCACAGCAAGTATTCCGTCGAGATGATCGATCTCGTGCTGCAACAGCTCGGACAAATTCCGTTCTTCGCCTGCCTGGATTTCTTGCCAATCACCCAGGAGGTCTTGATAGCGCACGGAAATCTCGCGATTCCGCTCGACTTGCATGAAAATGGAGAGAAAGCTCAAACAAGCATCCCATACAATGATTTTCTGTTCGCTGCGTTGGGTGATTTCGGGATTCACCAGCGGCCACGGCTCGGCCCCAGGAAGTTGCAGAAAAATGACGCGCACGCCCGCTCCAAGTTGAGGGGCGGCAATCGCACGGCCGAAACCGGTCGTTTTCCGCCAGTGGGCGAGGGTGTCAGCCAAGTCTTGCGCAAGCGCGCGAATCTCCGGTGAGCTTGGATCTTCGACAGGTTTCGCGATTTCGCGTAGTCCGGGATCCCCAAGTTGTAAAACGGTTTTGACGGCCATCGGCCTCTGCATCCCCTGGCAGAACGCCACTATCATAGCGCGACGAAATTGAATTGCAGCGAGCGAAAAACAAAAGGCTCCGGAGCAATGCTCCGGAGCCAAACCTGCACACGATTCCAACCAAGTTTAGTGGGCTTCGAGCGGTTTATAGCCGTCCGGGACGTGATAAACGAAGCCGCGGTCACCATAATTGATGTCCAGCGCATGCGCTTTCAGAAATGGGTTAACCGCCGAACTCGAACTGAGATATGCCTTGTAGGTGCGGCCTTTCAAGAGGTCTATGCCTCCTGCGGTTCCGGGCGCGCCGCCTCCCCAAGCGCCATCCTGGCTCGTGTAGAGTTTTCCGTTGTCCAAATCGACGGCAAATCCCATCGTTCCGGAATCCGGAGTTTTGGTGTTTCGGCGAATCATCACAAAGGAGCCGCTCGCCTGCCCATTCTCGTTGGCCGCGCCCTGTTCGGGCGCCGATTGTTCGACGCCGATGAAGAGGGTCACTTCTGCCATCTTCTGAATGGCTGCGCCGTCCACCTTCACCTCGAAATACCATTTGCCTTTGGTCTTCGGTTCGTTGCTCTGCATGTCGTAAATCAGTTCCCCCTCGGAGCCAGCCGCGGGGGTTGGATCAGCAGCAGGCGCAACCTTATTCGCCTTCTGATCGTTTTCCAGAGCTTGCACACGCGCGTTCGTGAGCCGCACCACGCAAACCGTCTTTTGATAATCCTTCAACAAGTCCGCAAACCACGCTTCGCGGTCTCCCTTGCTCCAGGTGATGCCGCAGGTTTGATCGCGCGTCTTCAACCACGAGCGCTGTTCGTTCCGAAGCGCGATGCGATCCTCGGGCGATAGAGACTTCATCAGATCGACATAGGTGCGGTTGATCGTGCTGTCTGACCCCTTCAATTCCGTCTTGATGCACTCCGCCCGCACCGCATCCGTCTTGGGATTGTCGCACTGCGCCTGGACCGCGCTGGCGGCAAGAACCGCGAAAGTCGAGAGGATGACACACCGAAGGAACATATTGAATTTACGCATGCTGGCTCCGTCCTTGAGGATGGCCGTCAGGAACTCCCGGCGTCTTTAAAAAACTTTAGCAGTCAACATCACGAGGGACTATGCGGATGCAGGGCGAGCGTATCTAAAGCCGCAATTACCCTTGGCTCACAGAGTGGGAGGATGGAAAAACATTGCGGCTCAGCTGGCAGTTTCCCGCCCCCCGATCGTCAACTAATTTACTTGAATACAAACACTTTAAGATGATAGAGTTTGCCCGTCTGGGGGGTGCAGGCGCCATCGCTGTGCGATGCGTTGCCGCACCGGTTCACAACTCTAGGGGCGTTCATGACAAAACAAAGGGGCTTCTCGCTTATCGAGTTGCTTATCGTTGTCGCCATTATTCTGATCATCTCGGCCATCGCTATTCCGAATTACCTGCGCTCCAGGATGCAGGCCAACGAAGCTTCCGCCGTGGGCTCCGTTCGCATGATCAATACCTCGGCTGTCACCTATTCCTCGACCTATCTAAACGTTGGATTCCCCGCCAATCTTGCGGACATGGGCGGAGCGAACCCCTGCTCGGCCACCTCGACAACAGCCTGTATTCTTGAAAATACGATTGCCTTGGGAACGAAAAGCGGTTATTCCTTTATCTGGGTTGGGGACGGCGCCACCCCATCTGTCGCCTATTCCCTCACAGCCACCCCGCTGAATGTTGGTGGATCGGGCCAGCGGCAATTCTGTACCGACCAAGCCGGCGTGATTCGGTTTGAAGCCTCGGGGGCAGGCTGCAATGCATCGAGCAGCCCGGTACAGTAAGGATCTCTGTCGTCAAAAATAGTGGCGGGATATGGCTACCGAACCGGAAGTCCTCAAGACCGCTGAAATTATCCCCATCGAGCTGAAGCAGGAGCCACGCTCGAAGGGGCTAACTACGCCGCGCAAGAAAAAACCGAAAGAACTGGCGGTCATTACCGAATGCTGCACAGGCTGTGCCGGCTCTCCCGCCTGTGTCGAGTACTGCCCTGTCGAAGATTGTATGTTCTGGGTTCCGGATGAGGATCATCCTCCGTTCGGGCGCATCCAGGTGGACTCGGTTTTGTGCATCGGGTGCAAGAAATGCACCAGCAAAGGGCCCGATGGCGCTTTCCTGGATGGATGCCCGTGGGACGCCATCGTCATGTTGGACATTGCGGAAGTCGAAAAAGTGGTGGGAGTAATGACCTTCTAGGATCGGGCTTCGCGGCGAAATTTACTGGTGGCGCTCCGCCCTGCTTCGGATCGCCTCCTCGGTGAGCAGAGCCTGTTGTTTCACGCGATCGGGAATCTCCGGCAAATCCCGCTGATAAATACGAATCGAAGGCAAGTCTTCTGGCTGGCCCACCAAATAGAGCGCTCGCAACGCTTCCCAAACTTGTTCCGCGCCTGGATCAATGCTGGCGAGTTCCGCCCCCTGGGAAACGTCAGAACCTGTGATTACAGAAAGCGTTCGGATGCGCCCGTTGATTGGCGATCGCACCTCGGTGATCTGATCGCCGCTCTGCAGTTTGGCAATTAGTCCGCCTTGATGGATGGCGGTGCCAGCGTGGTCTGTGTCCACGACACGTCCCGCCGCGGGAGCGGTAATCCGCGCGGGCTGCAACAGGGCAACGATCTGTAGCCGGCCTGCGGCATCGCCGAAGCGAACCAAGGATAGCGCGGCGTTTCCGCGCACCATCGGCGAAGGATCATCAAGCATCTTGAGAAGCGCTGCGTGAAAGCCGGCTTGACGGGTGTCCTGCCCCATGACCCAGGCATCGGTGTTGCGCACTTCTTCCACGGGATACGAAGCAAGGCGCACTAAATCCGGATACCAGCGTGCCGCGCTGGCGTCATGCACCGTCAGGCGCTCGCCCAATTGGACGAGCGCATGCTGAATATGCCGCGGATGCTTCTCGTCGTTGAGGAATTCGCTGAGTTGCTTGTCCGAGAGGTGCCGGCCAAACCAGGTGTTCCACCAGAACAAGAACGGCATCAGCACGATCAACCAGGCGGTAGCAAAAAACAGCAGGCGATTGCGCGTGGACATGCGATGGCGAACGCGCGCGGGCTGCGCCGGAGAATCGCTCGCCGCCCCACCGCTCGCGCGTGGATCGAGCGTTTCGATAGGAAGCGCGGACGGAATTTGATGGGCTGCCATTTATCCTCTGCGGTCTTAGCCAGCCTTGGCGGCCGGCGGTCCCTTGGGTGAACCCGGCTTGCTCTTATGCAGGAAGCCCAGCCAGCCGCGCGCATCCATCTCGAACAAAACATTCAAGAGGAAAACGCCGGAGAGCGTGAGAAGAATCAGGCTCATGAAGAGGCCGTCAACAGACGTGAGCGACCTCGTGATGACAATCCACGCAATGCCCGCGAGCGGCACTAGAGCGAGTAAAATGGAAAGTAGCAGCATCACGGGAAGCAAAACACCTCCTCAACTATTCCCTGACCGAACGAACCGTCCGCGTAAGACCTCGAGCCGTTCGCAATCTGTTCTCGAAACGCGCTAAAGCTGAGGCTTGAAAGTCGCGTCGACGGTCTTGCTGTCTTTCGCGGCCAGCGTGACTTTCTCATCCTGTTCGCCGAGCTTTTCGTGGACGAAGGCAATCGTGTAATCGCCAGGCGGCAATCCTGCAATCTCAAATTTGCCGTCGGGACCGCTCACCGCGTAAAACGGATTCTTCACCACATTTATAAACATCCGCATCCACGGGTGCTGGTTGCACTGCACCGGAAGCAATATTTCCTCACGCGCGAAGTTTTTTTCCAGTGCGGCGGCCTGCGGAGCCTGGGACTCGTTCCAATCGCGATTGTTTTTCGGCGTGGGATGAATGTTATGTGTGGTGGGATCGCCGTTGACGATCTTGATCGTCTGCCCGGCCATGACGCCGAGCACGTGCGGTTTGTATTTGCATCCTACCTGTGTGAGCGTCACGGCATCTTTGGGAACGTCAAAGGTGCGATTGCCCAAACCATCCTTCACGTACACAAACACATTCGCCAGCTTGCCATCGGCAACTACGATGTTTTCCGCGGTGTTCGAACCCGCGCAGTTCGGGTCCTGGCTCATGTCAATCTTCGCGGCTTTCGGCGCCGTTCCCTCAAACTTTACCGTTCCACTGATCGACCCTACCGTCGCAGGATCTATGGGAGTCGCTGCTGGAGCCGCAGTCGACGCAGCGGGAGTGGCGGGCTGCTCCTCTTCCTTCTTACCGCATCCCGCCAATACAACCAAGCCGGACGCAGCACAGATCGCGAGCCATTTTTTGGTTTTCATTTTGTGACGGCACCTCGCTTCAAATTTAAAAACTCGGAACTTCTTATTTGCGGCGTCGCCCACTCCCCGCATTCCCATCAGCCGGCGGCGCACTGTTGGATGCCCGCGCGTGTGGCATTGCTGCGCTCACCCGCCGCTGCTCCTCCGCCGTAAGCTGTAAAATGTAATCCACCAGCAGCTTCGTATGATCCTTGTCGTATCCCTGGAACGAGGGCGGCGTCGGCCCCGCGAAAACCCAGCGATTGTTCTCTCGCTTGAAAAGTCCGGAAGGCATTGACGTTCCGGGGCTGATTGCCTGCGGGTCGATAATCCAGCGCTCCACCCAATCCGCTTTCAGGCGGCCCTTGGCTTGCAAAAAGTTTGGCGCGGTCGCTGTACGATCGTGCGCGGGGTCGCCGGTCGCGTGACACTTCAGACAAGGTGCCGCGGTACTGCTGAAGAGGCTGCGGGCCATCTCGATTTCCTTGGTGGTGAGCACAGGAGTCTCGTCCGGAATGTACGGGAAAGGCTGCCGCGCCAACGCCTGGAAGAAACGCACGAGCTTGCCCAGCTCATTCTCGGAAAAGGAAAAAGTCGGCATGCGAACCTGTAGATAGGGCCGCACGCCATTGCGGTTCGTGTCCGTTGTGTTCAGCGCCGGGTTGCCCAGAAAATGCAGCAGCCACTCCGGCTCGACGCGCGAGCCTTCCGTTAGCAATTTCGGCGGCAATTGCTCCTGGCCATCCGGCCCCTGATACCGCGTCATGGCCATCAGCGAGGTTTTCTGTCCCGGCACAAGTTGATGGCAGCCCATGCAGTTATATTTCTTAACTACCCACCAGCCTTCCTGAATATCGCGGCGATAGTCCAGAGGCCGATACTGGTAACTGGCTGGCAGAGCGCTCTCTTCGCTGCCCATGAGGAAAGTCGTAAGCGCCCGAACTTGTTCCTTCGTCAAGTGCAGATTGGGCATGCGCAGTTTTTCGAGGTCGGGCTTGATCTTGCCTTTGTCCCAGATGTTCGGTTCCGCCAGTTTGTGTTCGAAGAAGCCTTTATGGTCATACCAGGCGCCTTTCGCGGGCCCTTCCGGCAAGCGCGCCAAATCGTCGGGGTCAACAATCGGTTCACTGCCGCCGCGCTGCGCCACTTCCGTGAGCAAAGCAAAATCGAGCCTCTCGATCGGCTTGCTGCCTTCGAAGGTCAGTTCCGTGCCGATACGTCCCTCTTCTTCCATCCCGGATATTTCGTGACAGCCGGAACAGCCGTAGTGGCGAATCCACTTCTTGCCTTCCTCCTTGAGCTTCGGATCGTCCATGAAAGCCGCGTCGGGATAGGCAGACGGCTCCTGCTTTTTTAGCGTGACGAGGTAGCTGGCAACGTCTTCCGCGTCCTGGGGAGAGAGCCTCAGGCTCGGCATCACCGTCATGTTCTGGACTTGTAGTTCGTGTCCGTCATTCGGGCAGCGTGAGTGTTCCAGATCGAACACGTACGGCAAGCCTTTCTTGGCGTAGTCCTCCGGGCCGATATCCTTCTTTTCGTACATGCAATAAGGACGCGTGCGTTCGCGCGCGTTATGCACCCATCGAACCAGGTAATCGTAATTGTCTTTTTCGCCGACGCGCGTCAGATTCGCCGCGAACGTTCCGCCCTCCATCTGATCGCCTTCGCGGATGGAGTGGCACGCCAGGCAGCCGCGCGTTTCGAACAATTCTTTTCCGTGCGCCGCGCTGCCCGGCTTGTGTTTTGGCAGGGGATCCGGTCAGCGCCGTTTGCCACAAATAGGCGGAGATGGCTTTGATCTGATCGTCGTTCAGGCGGAAATTCGGCATCTTGGTCGTGGGGCGAAAATCGCTCGGCTTCTTCAGCCACACGGGAATCCAATTTTTGTTCAGCTTCAGGCGCACATCCTTCAGATTGGGGCCGACTTTCTTTTCATCTTGCAGCAAGCTCTTGGTCGTGCGGTCCAACTGCACCAGCCGCAGATCCAGCTTGCTGTTGGTCACTCTCAGTGCGACCGCCTGGTCGTTCAAATGATTCGCTTCCGTATTGCTTTCGGCGGCGTCCGCCTGTTTCATTAAATAACCCGCCTGCTTCAGATTTTCCGTTTTCTCCTGGTCGATCTGTTTAATCTGCTGCGCAATCGAAAGCAGATCTTCCGGCTCCTTGTCGTAGCCCTCGTACCGATGGCAGCCCATGCAGCCGCGCTGGCGGTATAGGTCCTTGCCTTCGTTTAGCGTCGCGCCGACGTCACCCATCACCAGCACCATGTCCGCGGCATGGCAGTTCTGGCAGCCAGCTTCCACATTTCCTCTCGGAAAAAGCGGCCAGAGCCAATGCTCGTACGTCCCATGCGCTTTCTCAACGCTCGTCGTCGCGCGCCCATTGCCCTGGTGACATGGCGAGCAGCCAAATTTTTCTGGATCATGCGTCTTCAAAAGCTCGGGCTCCGGATGCGAAGTGAACGCCCTCGCATACTCGTCCGGCTTCTTGCCTTTCACCGACATCGCTGCGGCAGTCAATTTGACTGGTTCGCGGATTCCCATGTGACAGGACTCGCAGCGGTCCACAATATTCGCTTCCGGCACATTGATTTGTTGAATCTTGGGCGTCAACGCTTCCGTCTTGTCTAGCAGCCCCATAATCTGCGGAGGCGTAAGGCTGACCATGTGGTCGGAAAGATACGCGTCGAGTTTTGCCTTCTGCTCGTTGACTGGTTTGATCAACTCGCCTAGTTCCGCGCTCAGCGCCGTCCGCTCATTCCTTAATTCGTTGTACGTCTCCTCAAGATGCGGATAGTCATACGTTTTCTTGCTTCCATCCGGGTAACTGACGGTCGTGACTTCCTGCTCATACTTGGCGAGGTCCTTCTGTTTGCTCTGCTTGGAGGAGGCGCTCGGCTCGGTCTCGATGGCGTAAGTGGAAGCGCTGACGTACGCTCTGCGATCGGTAAACGTGTTTTGCACCGCAAGAATCTGCGCACCCAAATCGTGCAACTTTTCGTTAATCTCTTTAATCCGCGGCGCCGCCGCCTGGCTGGCCTGCTCGTAGGATTGCTTGAGCGTCAGATACTCCGGATTGCTCTCTACTTCTTTTTCTGAAGTGTCCGATTGCGAATGCGCATTCTTCAAAAACGCCGAGTAGCGCGACTTCCATTCATTCTGAAACGCCTTCCACGGCCGTTGCCCAAAATCCTCATCCCAAAGAGCCCAGAAAAGCGTAGCCATCAACACCAGCATGGCCACCAAATAATGTGGCGCCAGCGATTTGCTGACTACCGGATCGTCTTCGGGGATGGGCTTCTCAGCCACCACGTCCTCCCAAACGTCGCGCTAAACGTTGAACCACGGCGTGATCCACACATATTTAATGTGGAACGCCAGCCGCAGGAGCATCTTGATCGGCAATCCAATCATCGTGATAAAGAACACCATCAGGATCGAGTACTGCAGCAAACTCATGCGCTTGTAGTTCTTCGGGTTATACCGCCGGAACAGCGCGTGCACGACAAGCCCGCCCACAACAAAAAATCCCCCGACGACCACCGCGCCGAATATGCTCTTCGCCAGGTTCGAAGTGATCCCAAACAAATCCGGCAAATCGCGGTTCACCTCATAAATCAGCCGGTTGTGATCCCAGGTCTGCCCTGGCCAGAACCACTGCCATCCTGGCCCGCGAATAAACGTGCCGATTGTAATCATCGAGACCCACAGCACGATGAACCCGAAAAGAAACGTCCCAATCGCAAACTTGCGCTGCTTCCACGTGTAATACCCCGCTCCCAGCGGATTCGTATCTATATAGGGAATCACCATCAATCCAAAAATGATCAGCGTGGGCATCACCACGCCCGCAATCCACGGATCGAAATACACCAGCATCTCCTGCAACCCGAGGAAATACCACGGCGCCTTCGCCGGATTCATCGTCAAATTGGGATTCGCGGGCTCTTCCAAAGGCGCGTTCAACGAAATCGACCAGATCATCAAAATAATGGTCACAATGATCGCCGCGAGAAATTCCACGCGCAGCAAAAACGGCCAGACGTGCACTTCTTTCGACCATCCCGGCTTGAACGGCCACGCCTTCCGGTGGTGCGTCTTCGCCAGCGCGGGATCTTTTTCCAACTGCTCGATTAGCGAATCATTCGCTTTCGCCTGCCGCCACGCCAGATAAATGTAGAAACCAAGCAGCGGAATCATCGCCACGATCGGCACGTTGTCTGGCGCGGAAATAATTTCCCACAGTTGCTTCCAGTCCATGGCTATTTCCTCGCCTCCTTCACTTCCGAGTCGAGAATCACCTGCGCCGGACCCGAGATGCCGCCGTCTTTCCGCACGCGCCAGAAGTGCACCACCATGAACAGCGAAGCAATAATCGGAATACCGATGCAGTGCCAAATGTAGGAACGCAAAAGCGCGTTGGCATCCACAATCGAGCCGCCGAGCAACCCAAATCGCACATCGTTGTACGGTGTCATCCCCATTTGCGCGCCGAATGGCCCTTCATGCCCCAGCAGGGGCGTAGCCCGCGCCATATTCGTTCCCACGGTCACTGCCCAGAAACCCAGTTGATCGTCCGGCAACAAATACCCGGTAAACGAGAGCAGCAGCGTCAGCACCAGCAGAATCACGCCAACGTTCCAGTTAAACTCCCGCGGCTTTTTGTACGACCCCGTCAGAAACACGCGAAACATGTGCAGCTCAACCGCAATCACCATCAAGTGCGCCGCCCACCGGTGCATGTTCCGCAACAACTTCCCGAAGGGCACGTCGTGCTCCAGATAGAGCACATCGCGAAACGCCTGCACTTTCGACGGGTGGTAATAAAACATCAGCAGGACGCCGGTGAACGTCAGCACCAAAAACAAATAAAACGTAATTCCGCCCATCCCCCACGTATAGCTGTAGCGCACCGAATCGCGATTAATCTTCGCTGGATGCAAATGCAAGAAAACATTCGACAGCACGCCCAACGCCCGATTCCGCGGCGTATCGTCGTGCTTATGCCGGAAAATCGAGGTGTACACCTGCGTCTTCGTCGGACTCTTCAGCGTCTCCAGCGATTCCTTCGCCTTCGCCCGAAGATCCGTCTTCAGCGAATCCAGATCCTCCTTGACACCGGTCTTGATGGCGTCAACAAGCCCGGTTCCCTTCCCATTTTTCCCGTTCGACTTTTCGTCATCCGGCATTGGTCAAACTCCAAGTTCCCCATGCTCGCTCGAACCGTCCTTGGCTTTTCCTTACCTCTTTACGTCATTACTTCTTTACTTCCGCTCTTAAACGTTCAAAAACGATCCCGGATCACTAAAATGACTCGGCTGCCCCTTGGGCCATTCGAACAACTGCGAGACATCCACCACAATCTGCCCATCCGGCGCCAACTCCACCCGCGCCCGGTCCATCGGACGCGGCGCGGGTCCTTCAAAGTTGATCCCTTCGCTGTCGTAACCGCTGCAGTGGCACGGGCCTTTGAATTTGTTCTCGCTGGCTTTCCAATCCGGCGTGCAACCGAGATGCGTACAGCGCGCGTAGATGACGAACATGCGGTCCGGCGTGCGGTCCACCCAAATCCGGTATTTCTGCTGCCACTTCGTGTCTACGCCGAGCGCGTAGTCGGAGGGATACCCAATCTTAAAAACCGTCGGAGGTTCAAAAAGTGTTCGCGGAAGAAAAAATCGCAGAAACGCGATAAACCAAGCCCCAAGAAAACCCGCAACCGCACACCACACCAAGCTTCGGCGCCGTTCGTTAATTCCCCCAGACGCTGGGCCGACCGTTGGAACTCCAGCCGCGGGCGCGGCTTTGGAGGTTCCTACAGCTGGCGTGCCCACAAACTTTGCAGCTTCGCCTCCGCCAGAAGCAGCCGTCTTCGCTGCATCCGGTTTCGGATTGGCCGTATTTGATTCCGGGGCCGCCATGCTCTACCTCCCCAACTCCCTGTCAGAACCCTGTGGTCGGTGTAATGCGCCGGCATCAAACTAGGCCGCCGCGTGCCTCCCCTGAACGTGAGCCCAGCGCCGTGCGACACCATCGCGAAGGCGCAAAAATCCCGTCTCGCTCTCAGCTCGAAAGTTTATTTTTTTGGAGCGCAACTTTGTGCATACTAACAAGCTAAAACAGCCAGCGCGCAGAACTTCTCGCGTGAACTCTACTGCATCAATCGTCGGAACACACAAGGAAGGCGCGGCCTGTGGAAGCGTCTCTGGCCCGCCGAATTGGAGTAGCTTGGCGACGATACATCGTGAGGACCCAAACATTCCCTTGGCCCCCCAGGAAACGGGCCGGATGTTACTCAAATAAAAAAAATTCGTCAACACAAGTCTAAATTTTTCTGCAAGGCCCCTTTCGTCCAAGCCGCGCGGCCAGGCAAAATTCATCCTACC
>CAVZWO010000005.1:0-588874 GCA_963779005.1 uncultured Acidobacteriota bacterium
GGCCCGGAAGCGGTTACGCCCAGCACCAAGCAACTCAGACCGTATTTGTCATCGGGGTAGTCCTCAATGACCTCGCAGCACGCGATCACCTCGCGCAACTCGGCGACCGAGATTCTCCGCTGAACGCTCTGATCAGTGCGCAGCTGCGAAAACTCAACGCCCCGCCTGCGACCTTCGCGCGAATTTCATCGGCCAGGTTCATGGAGTGAATCGTATCAAGACGGAATCGTCCCGCCAACTCACTCCAGGTACCTGAAGGAAGAGGGAAGGAAGGATGACTAAGATCAGACGTTGTCATTGAGAGCCGATCTGCAGCCAAACCAAACGATCCTTGCGCCGATTGCCCCTGGTCGCTCGGGTCAAGTTGGCTGGGATTTGCCCAGGAGGTAGAGATCGGAGGAGTACGGCCTCTGCCCCGGCGCATTGACGCGGCGTGGGGTCGCTCCGTCGGGTGTGGGTGTGAAACCCGAGAGGAAAATGCCAGTGCTTTCCCTCTCCGTCCATCCGTCTCCGAGGCACGGCCCGAAGCCCGAGCCGAAACGCAATCCCCCCGGGAATAGCGATGGTGTCCCCAAAACTCCGCCCGCCTTCGGAGATGGATATGGTGTCCCTATAACTCGTGTCAATATCAGTGACGTCCCTTTTTCCTTCCAGCCTGACAACATCGCGAACGAATTTGGGGACGGTGGAGAACAAAGCGTGGCAGACTCCCTTGAGGTAGGCGATCATGGTGGTCAGCTTGGGCCCCACCAAGCCGCCGCGTTCGATCCCGATGGGCAACGGAGCCTCATAGACCTTCTGGCAGTGAGAGCACCACCCTGGATGACCGCGATGCTCCTGGATCACGAGCGGCACGTCGTTGATGTCGACCTGCTGGATCACCCGGGGCACGATCGTCGGCATGGGTTGCAAGTCATGCCCACACCGTGGGCAAAGATCGAGGCGAAAGTCGAACGAACCGCCGTTGATCAATTCAGGCGGGAAGTCGGCGGGTTCGTGTTTGGGGTGACCCGGTTGCCCGCCGATGCGGCGTCGGTCCTGGCCCTCTGGCGGGGCTGGTTTGGGCGGCTTGACGATGTCAGAAGACGGCGGCTTGGACGAGGTAGAGGAATCCTTCCGGGCCGCGGCGAGTTGCTCCTGGAGACGAGCGACGGTGGCCTCGAGCGCCTTCAACCGCGCCGCTTGGGCGTCCAACTTCGCCTGCAAGTGCCGACAGTTCGGGCAAGACTTCCGTGCCTTGGGTCTCATAACGGACTATGCTACATCCTTGGTCGAGAATACACAACACCGGTGAACGGCTACCGCGAATGAAAGCCTGTTGGAACACGAGGTTGCGGCTTTGCCGTGTGCAATTCAGTGGTGTCCCTTTTTCCATAACTCAATTCAATGATGTCCCTTTTTCCCTCCCTTGTCACCCCGGTGGTCACTGTCCCGAAACCTCTCGAATGACTATCGTCATCGGATGAGGATGGCTCGCGAAGGGCTGTCCGATAACCGGCTTATGTAGGCCCCGACGTGCGGGAGTGCGCGAACGGGGTTTTTTCGTTGGCATCTCGCTCTCTGAACCGCCAGTCGAGAGAAACGACCCGGCCCGTTGACTAGATAACTGAGTTCGTATTAGTATTTTAAGACGGGTCGACGGTGAGCGACCCATGGGTTTCTTACAAGACTTCTTTTGGGTGGTCGGGATCGATCGCCAGCAAGTCAGCTCGGTTTGCCCAGAGGGGGTGGTCCATGGCCTCGGTAGCGGAGCGAAACCCAAGACGCACCGCGCTGATCCGGGTCTTGCTAACGCTGACGCTTACGACGCTGTTTGCGGTGGGCATCGTCGCACTGATGATGGTGCTGGCCGGCGTTTTCCAGCCCAAGGTAAGCGTGCGGTCGGAAAAGGACGTCGTCGAGGCATCCTCGGGGAGGGGCGCTCCCGCCGAAGGTGTCGTAAGAATTGTACGCCGGCCACGCCAGGAGTCCGCGGTCGGGACCATCCGCGCGGTGTACGAGGCGGTCGTCGCCTCGAAGATCCTCGCCCGGGTCGAGGAGGTCCGGGTCAAGGCGGGTCAGGAGGTGAAGCAGGGCGACGTGCTCGTCGTGCTCGACAAGGCCGACCTCAAGTCCAGGATCGAGCAGGCCCGGCCGCGGAGACGGCGGCGAAGGCGAAGTACGACCAGGCGGAGATCGACCTGGGCCGGGCCCAGCGGCTCCGGTCGCGCGAGTCGGTCACGCAGAGCGAGCTCGACCAGGCGAACACCGCCTGCGGACGGCGAAGGCCGAGCTCGAGCGGGCGCGGCGGGCGGTGGAGGAGGCCCGGATCGTCGGAGGCGTACGCCACCGTCCGCGCGCCGATCTCCGGCCGGGTCATCGACAAGAAGGTCAACGCCGGCGACACCGTCAGCCCCGGCCAGCCGCTGGTGACGATGTACGACCCGACCCGCATGCAGATGGTCGCCACGGTGCGGGAATCGCTGGCCCTGCGGCTCAAGGTCGGCCAGGAGGTCGCCGCGCGGCTGGACACCCTCGGGTACGAGTGCCACGCCACGATCAGCGAGATCGTCCCCGAGGCGCAGGCCGAGAGCCGGTCGTTCCAGGTCAAGGTCACCGGGCCGTGCCCGCCCAACGTCTACAGCGGCATGTTCGGCCGGATCTTCATCCCGCTGGAGGACGAGGACGTGCTGGTCGTGCCCCCGGGGCCGTCCGGCGGGTCGGCCAGCTCGACGAGGTCGACGTCATCGAGGACGGCGATCGTCAGCCGCCGGGCGGTCCAGCTCGGCCGGACGCTCGACGAGGGCCGCGAGGTGCTCTCGGGCTCGAGCGAAGGCGAGAAGGTCGTCCTGCCCGGGACGCCGGAGCCGACGACGGGAAGGGCCGGTCATGAGTCCAGCACGGCACCGGCCGACGCCGGCGTCGAGCCGAAGCGGCACGACTTCCTCAACGGCATCGTCCATCATCTTCCTCGACAACAACTTCTCGATCATCCTGATCGTCGTCTCGGTGCTGATCGGGCTGGCGGCCCTGCTGGTCACGCCGCGCGAGGAGGACCCGCAGATCGTCGTGCCGCTGGCCGACGTCATGGTCAGCATGCCGGGCCACTCGGCCGGCGAGGTCGAACAGCTCGTGGCCACGCCCCTGGAGAAGATCCTCTACCAGATCGACGGCGTGGAATACGTCTACAGCATGTCGCAGCGAGAACCAGGCCATCATCACGGTCCGGTTCTACGTCGGGCAGGACCGCGAGCGGAGCCTGGTCAAGCTCTTCAAGAAGATCAACGAGAACCAGGACATCATCCCGCCCGGCGTCGCCGGGCTGGGTGGTCAAGCCGGTGGAGATCGACGACGTGCCGGTCGTCACGCTGACGCTCACCGGCGCACGAGGGGGAGCAGCTACACCCTGCGGCGGGTCGGCGAGGAGGTGGTCCAGCGGCTCGGCGGCCCTGCCGGGGGTGTCGCGGGCCTACGTCGTCGGCGGCGAGCCGCGCACGGTGCGGGTCGACCTCGACCCCGAGCGGCTCCAGGCCTACGCCTCGAGCCCGCTGGAGGTGCAGCGGGCGATCCAGGGGGCCAACGTCACCCAGCCCGCCGGCGACTTCACCCGCAACGACGCCGTGGTCCGGGTCGAGGGGGGCGTGGCCGCGGACCGCCCCGAGCAGCTCCCGAGCTGGTCGTGGGCGTCTTCCAGGGCCGCCCGGTCTTCCTCAAGGACGTGGCGACCGTGCGGGACGGCCCCGACGAGGTCACCAGCTACGTCCGCCACGGCTGGGGACCGGCCCGCGGACTTCGAAGCGCCCGAGGGCTTCCCCGGCACCGTGATCGGCGCACGCGAGGGCCCGACGAGCCCACCCGACCCGGGCCCGAACCTGCCGGGCCTCCGGCCCGCCGTCACCCTCGCGATCGCCAAGCAGAAGGGGACCAACGCGGTGAGCGTGGCCGAGTCGGTCCTCCAGCGCGGCCGAGAAGCTCCGACGCGACGTGATCCCGACCGGCATGGAGCTGGTCATCACGCGCAACTCCGGCCTGACCGCCGACGAGAAGGTCAACGAACTGGTCGAGGGGCTCTGGGTGGCGATCGTCATCGTGATCGCCCTGTTGACCCTGAGCCTCGGCTGGCGCGAGGCGATGATCGTCGCCGTGGCGGTGCCGGTGGTCTTCGGCCTGACGCTGGGGGTCAACCTGCTGTTCGGCTACACGATCAACCGCGTGACGCTGTTTGCCCTGATCCTCTCGCTGGGACTGCTGGTCGACGACCCGATCGTGGACGTCGAGAACATCGCCCGGCACTTCGAGATGCGCAGGCCGGGCCACGCGGGACATCGTGCTGGAGGCGGTCGCCGAGATCCGGCCGCCGCTGATCAGCGCCGACCCTGGCGGTGATCGTCAGCTTCCTGCCGATGTTCTTCATCACCGGCATGATGGGCCCCTACATGGCCCCGATGGCGCTGAACGTGCCGGTGGCGATGCTGATGTCGATGGTCGTGGCGTTCACGATCACCCCCTGGCTGGCCTACCAGGTGCTCCACAAGAAGTATCGCCAGCCGGCGGCCAGGCGGGCCACGGCCACCGAAGCGATGCCGACGACATCGAGGCGATCCGTACGCACTTCCTGTACCGACTGTTCCGCCCGATGATGGCCCCGCTGATCAGCTCCCGGCTGGGCCGCCGTGTCGTTCCTGCTGGTCATCGCGCCTGCTGACGGCCGCCGCGGCGGGCCTGGCGGCCGTTGCGGGTCGTCCCGCTGAAGATGCTGCCGTACGACAACAAGAACGAGCTGCTCCTGGTCCTCGACTTCGACGAGGGGACGACCCTGGAGCGGGCCAACGCCGTGGTCGCGGGACGTCGAGGCCGTCGTGGCGACGGTGCCCGAGGTCACGGACTACATCAGCTACGTCGGCCTGCCCAGCCCGATGGATTTCAACGGCCTGGTGCGGCACTACTACCTCCGGCAGATGCCGCACAACGCCGAGGTGCGGGTGAACCTGGTCGGCAAGAAGCACCGCGACGGCGCAGAGCCACGCGATCGCGCTGCGGCTGCACGACGGCCTGACCGCGCTGGCCGACCGACACGGCGCCCGGCTCAAGGTCGTCGAGCTGCCGCCGGGACCGCCGGTGCTCGCGTCGCTGGTGGCCGAGGTCTACGGCCGCCCGGACCACTCCTACGACGACCTGATCGCGGCGGCCGGCACGGTGGCCCGGCGTCTCCGCACCGAGCCGGGGGTCGTGGAGGTCGACGACACGGTCGAGGCGCCGGCCCGCAAGCTGATCTTCGTGACCGACCAGGAGAAGGCCGCGCTGAACGGCGTCTCGGTCGACGAGATCGCCCGGACGCTCCGACTCGTCCTGGCGGCGAGGCGAGCGGGACCGTGCGGCTGGCGGGCGAGCGGAACCCGCTTGCGCGTCGAGCTGCGGCTGCCCCGTGCGATCCGCTCCAGCCGCCACGACCTGGCGGCATCCGCGTCAAGGGCAGCGACGGGGCAGTTCACGCCCCTCTCCGAGCTGGGCGGTGGGAGGACCACGCGCGTCGACCAGACGATCTACCACAAGAACCTGGAGCGCGTGGTCTACGTGACCGCCGAGACGCTGGGCCGGACGCCCGCCGAGTGCGTCCTGGACGTGACCTTCGACCGGCATCCCGACGGCTCGCCCGCACCGGCTGCCCGACGGCGACTCGCGAGGGCGCGGCTGGGTGTCCGACGCCAAGCCGCGGCCGCTCGCGGAGCGGACGTTCATCCACAACGGCGGCGGCATGGCCTGGGCGGTTCCCGAGGGTATCCGCGTCGAGTTCGCCGGCGAAGGGGAGTGGAAGATCACGCTCGACGTGTTCCGCGACCTCGGCCTGGCCTTCGGGGCGGCGATGGTGATGATCTACGTGATCCTGGTCATGCAGACCGGCTCGTTCCTCGTCCCGCTGGTCGTGATGCTCGCGATCCCGCTGACCGTGCTGGGCGTGATGCCCGGCTTCTGGCTGCTCAACCGCCTGTCCGGGCAGGTCGTCGGCGGCTACGCCGACCCGGTCCTCTTCACGGCCACGGCCATGATCGGCATGATCGCCCTGGCCGGCATCGTGACCCGCGACTCGATCATCCTGGTCGATTTCATCGGCCAGTCGGTGAGAGAAGGGCCGACCGCTGTTCGACGCGATCATGGAAAGCCGCGTGGTGCGGATGCGGCCGATCCTGCTGACCGCCGGGGCGGCGATGCTCTCGAGCATCCCGATCACGCTCGACCCGATCTTCTCCGGGCTGGCCTGGTCGCTGATCTTCGGGCTGTTCGCCTCGACGATCTTCACGCTGTTCGTGATCCCGGTGACCTACTGGCTGCTCCACCCGAAAGGGGAGTTGGTCGACGGAAACTCGGGCCGGGACAATCCCGTGTGAAGACGGGGAATCGTACGAGACGCCCTCACGCCGAGATCGCGGGCCCGTCGCTTGAGGCTCGTGACTCGGGCGCATTTCCTGGAGAATCGTCATGAAACTTGTCATCGTCGGCGGTGTGGCCGGGGGGGCCTCGGCCGCCACACGAGCGCGGCGGTTGTCGGAGCAGGCCGACATCGTGCTGATCGAGCGCGGGCCTGACGTCTCGTTCGCTACTGCGGCATGCCGTATTACCTCGGCGGCGAGATCGCCGACCGCGACAAGCTGCTGGTCGCCAAACCTGCCCTCCTGGTCAACCGGTTCAGGATCGACGTGCGGCCCCGCACGGAGGTCGAGGCGACGACCGGGTGGCGAAACTGGTCCGCGTACGCGACCTGAAAGACGGCTGGCGGTACGAGCTGCCGTACGACAAGCTGATCCTCGCCACGGGCGCATCCCCGATACGTCCGCCGATTCCCGGCATTGACCTGCCGGGAATCTTCACGATGCGAAATCTCGAAGACGTCGATCGGATCAAGGCCTTTGTCGACCAGGGGATCTCCGACGCGGTGGTCGTCGGGGCGGGGTTCATCGGTCTGGAGCTCGCCGAAAACCTGGTACGGCGCGGAATCCGTACGACCGTGGTCGAGTTGCAGGATCAGGTCTTGCCACCGCTCGACCGTGAGATGACCACGCCGATCGCCGACCAGTTGCGGTCTCACGGGGTCACGTTGAAGCTTGGAACGTCGGCCGAGGCGTTCGAGCCGACGGCGGACGGCTTGAACGTCATCCTCACGTCGGGTGATCGCCTACGCGCGAGCTCATTCTACTGGGCGTTGGAGTGAGACCGGAAAGCCATCTGGCAGGCGCCGCGGGCCTCCTTCTCGGGGCGAGGGGTGGAATACGCGTCGACGAACACATGCGGACCAGCGACCCGGACATCTACGCCGTCGGTGACGTCGTCGAGGTCAAGTGCTACGTGACCGGCGAACCCGTGCAGATTCCCCTGGCCGGCCCGGCGAACCGCCAGGGCCGGATTGCAGCAAACCACATCTTCGGCCGTGAGAGCCACTACCGGGGGTCGCAGGGGACGGCCATCGTCCGTGTTTTCGACATCACCGCCGCGGTGAGCGGCCAAAGCGAGAAGTCACTCCGTCGCATGGGGCGGCCGTTCGGCAAGGTTTACGTCCACCCTAACCAGCACGCCGGGTATTACCCCGGCGCAACCGATGACGATCAAGCTACTGTTCGCGCCCGACGACGGCACGCTGCTGGGGGCGCAGGTGGTGGGCGCCGAGGGAGTCGACACGCGGATCGACATCCTGGCCATCGCGCTTCAGGCCGGGATGACCGTGTTCGACCTTGAGGAGGTGGAGTTAGCCTATTGTCCCCAGTACGGCTCGGCGAAGGACGCGATCAACATGGCGGGATTCGTCGCGTCGAACGTCCTGCGAGGCGACTGTCCCCAGGTCTATGCCGAGGATCTCGCGGCCACGACCCCGGCACCCTTCCTGCTCGATGTTCGCACACCCGCGGAGTTCTCCGCGGGTGCGATCCCGGGGTTTGTTGAACATCCCCGTGGAGGATCTTGGTGGGCGGCTTCGGCGACCTGCCGACGGATCGCCGGATTTGGTCACCTGCCAGGTCGGCCAGCGCGGGTATCTCGCGACCCGCCTTCTCATTCAGGCCGGGCGCGACGCGGCCAACCTTGCAGGTGGATACGACCTACCGCCCTGTCAACGGGGGCGGCTTGTGGCTGCCAAAGCTTCTCTCAGACGTATCCTCGGCGGTGAGTCGCCATCAAGTAGGTCTCCAAGGCGAGTTTCGCCCAGTGGGCCTCGGGACCAGGAATGAACCGACGTATCGCGAGGCTCGAGAATGTGGTCGGAGGTCATGATGACGCCGGTGTTGCCGGCGTCGAGAATGCACTTGGCGTCGATCGAGCCGAATGGCAGATGAACTTGAGACTCGCCGAGAATCTCCGCGGCAATATTGTGGCCCCGCCGTCTTGGCCATTTCCTCGCTGAGGTATCCGGTCTTCGGCACGTTACAAGGAACCTTGGTTACACCGGTAGGCGCGACAGCCACGGCGACCCCGGCGGCGAACACGTGAGGATCGACCTTATGTCGATACGTGTCCCTCTACTTCGATGAAACCGGCCGCGTTTCCCAGGCCGGGGGTTTGGGTGACCGCGTCGACGCCGCGAAACGCAGGGATCAGCATGGAAAACTCGAACGGCAACCGAGCGCCGTCGGCCAGGACGATCTGCTTCGCCTCGACGTGATCGACGGCCTGATTCAGCAGCCGCTCGATGCCCATCTTGTCGAAGAACATCTCGGTGAGCTTCTTCGCCATGCCGAAGTTGCCGACGCCGAAATGTCCGAGATAAGGCTCGGCGGTGACGTATGTGATCGGCACGCGGTCCTTCAAGCCGTGCTTCTTGACTTGATAGGCGAGATTGAGCACGAACTCATAGGCCGCGCCGAAGCAGGCCGCCCCTTGGACAGCGCCAACAACCACCGGACCGGGATTCTTCAGGAAATCCTCCCAGGCCTTCCGCGCGTTGTCGGCCTCATCGTAGGTGCAAATGCTGTGGGTAAATCCGACCTTGCCATTCCGAGTCGGTCCCAAGCCCTCGACCGCGTCGAAGTACACCTTCGGCCCGGTCCCCACCACAAGATAGTCGTAGGGGAATTTCCCTGAGTCGGTGATCACCTGGCGCACCTCCAAGTCGAATCGAGTCGCCTGTTCCTTGACGAACGTCACTCCGGCCTTCGCCAGGGGAGGCCTCAATTGAAAGGTGATGTCTTCGCGAGTCCGGAGTCCGAACGGGACCCAAATCAAGGAAGGAATGAACGTGAAAAAGTCGGTGTTCGAAATAACGGTGATCTCGGCTTTGGGGTCGCTTTTCCCAACCCGAAGATCGTGTGCAAGCTTGAGCGCTGCCGTGTAACCCGCGAAGGAACCACCGACGATGACAATCCGCGGCAAGCTTTTCATGATCTTGCTCCCGTGCAGTTGTGATGGTACACTTGGAGGTGACCGCATGACTGTTTGAACCCGCCGCAAGCCACGAGGCTTTAGCCCGTGGTTAGGCGGGTTTCTCCGGAAGGGCTTCAGCCCATCCGACGTTGATTCCCCGCAACACCGTGGAAACCAGTGCTGCTCTTCGGTACAGTGCGGTTGCAGTTCTTTGGTAATGGGATGTTCGGCGGTCAAGCGGGGAAAAGGATCGGCCCGCTTGTAAAACATCAACCGAGTCGTCACGTCGTGAGACGTCGCGAACCATTCGGCTGGCCATCGCCCCAAGCGTGGCCCACAGGCTCGTTGGGGATCACCCAGTGCGGCCCTTCGGAGAAGGGAGAGAACCAACGCTCACGGAGCGATCCGGGAGCCAGGATCGGAACGGGTCCTTGGGCGCTAACGTAGTCAGGGAAAGACATGCGTTGCCCAGTGGCTGCACGACTTCAGTCGTGGCAGCGCGTTCACTTCGTCGTTTTTCGACCTCGCCCGTACGGGCTATCGAATCGAACAACAACGACAACGGCATGGCGGTGCTGAATTTACACCGACCGAATGCGCAAAAAGTCGAATTATCCCGGCCGCTTCCAGCTTTTGAGGATCTCCCGATTTTTCTCGACCTGTGCTTGAGCCTCTTCGAGAATCGCCCCGCAGACCAGCGTGCAGAGCTTCTCGATCAGCGGATGCTCACGCGGTAAAGACCTGAAGCCAATGTTATAGCATGGCATACGGCCATGTCCAGAGGGCGACGTCAAACTGAGCGGCCCCGTACGGGCGGAGACCAGTCCGCAATCGATCTCAGGACGAATGTTTTGCCAAGTCCGTCGTTTCCCGGTTCCAAGGCATCCGCGCCATCAAGACCTCGAGACTGTTGTCGTCCCGAATGCCCGTGATGAGCAGGGCCGCTCCGGCCACGGCCGATAAGGCGTAGAACGAGGGATGCACGGCTTGTCCCAGGTAGGTGCCGAGCAAGATCATCAGACCGGCCGCCACCCATACCTGGTATGTGAGTGAGACTGCCAGCTTTTCCCGCACGACGGGCAGGCCGGCGTCTTCCCAGGCCGACGTCCCACCTTTCACGTTCACGACGTTTGCGTAACCGGCCGAGAGGAATACTTGGCAAGCCCTCCAACTGCGGGCCCCGGAACGACAGATGACGTAGAGCGGCTCGTCGCTCGCTCCCGCCCTGCCCGCCATCACCGCTTCAGGGTCGAGCGCGTCGAGCGGCACGAGTCGTGCTCGCTCTGCGTGGACCTCCCGATACTCGGCCGGGGTGCGGACGTCGATCAGGTCGATCCTTCGCGCCAGACAGCATCAGCTCGTAGAGCCGATTCGGTTCGATCGATTGGATGTTCATCGCCGTCCTCCGAAGGGTGTAGCCGCCGTCATCCTGCCCGTTCTGCCCAGCCCGTCGATGGGGTATGTGAGTGAGACTGCCAGCTTTTCCCGCACGACGGGCAGGCCGGCGTCTTCCCAGGCCGACGTCCCACCTTTCACGTTCACGACGTTTGCGTAACCGGCCGAGAGGAATGCTTGGCAAGCCCTCCAACTGCGGGCCCCGGAACGACAGATGACGTAGAGCGGCTCGTCGCTCGCTCCCGCCCTGCCCGCCATCACCGCTTCAGGGTCGAGCGCGTCGAGCGGCACGAGTCGTGCTCGCTCTGCGTGGACCTCCCGATACTCGGCCGGGGTGCGGACGTCGATCAGGTCGATCCTTCGCGCCAGACAGCATCAGCTCGTAGAGCCGATTCGGTTCGATCGATTGGATGTTCATCGCCGTCTTCCGAAGGGTGTAGCCGCCGTCATCCTGCCCGTTCTGCCCAGCCCGTCGATGGAACTGTGCGGGGACGGTCGGTCCACCCGAAAACTTTTGATGTGTGGCTTGTCGACCAAGGCGTCTTCGTTTTCTCGTCTTGCTGATGCGGCGTCAACGATCATGAAGGCGGTCGCGTCGGCAAGTCCCGCAACAGGGAGAACCCGAATGAGATTCGGAGCCAGGGAGCGATTGTCACGCATTTGTCCGCCTTCAAGCTGATTCAAATTGCCCCGGATCGAAGGTTCAGTACTCTTTGCACCTCAATAACTATATAGCCAATTCGGAATCAAGTCAACCTCACTTAGCTCTGCGGATGCCTGTAAGACGAGGCATAGGCAATCGCCGTGTCATCGAGACAACGGCCCTTTGACCGAAATCATCCTCAGTCAAGGAGAGCAACGAGTGCCCCCGTGGAACACAGACCAATTCAGGGTGGGCAACAGACAAGCCGGGCCATCGGGCGGCCTCAAGCCAGATGCCGTCCTGGGCCTCTCGGCACCTATTCAATGTACAAGCATCCCCTCCAGCCGGCCAACCACGCGCTCCAGGTCGGCCCGTGCGATTTCGACATCGGCGGCCGCGCTGGCTCGGCGGACTCGCGCGGCGGTCGCCTCGAACTGCGCGTCGATTAACTGGGTAATTGTCGCCTTCTGATCCTTGTAACGGTCCTCGATCTCGCGGACGCTTTCGTCGGCCGTTGTGACGGCCTGGCCGGAGACCAGCAGACGCCCGTCCGCTTCCTTCACGGCGAGGTAAGCCCGGCGCACGTCCAGCTCGATGTCCATGAGCAATCGCCGTTGTTGGGCCTGTAGCTCACGCACGCGGGCCGACGCGCGTGAAACGTCGGCCTTCGTCCGATGACCGTCGAACAAGTTGATAGATGCGATCAGTGCGACGGTAAGGCCGTCACCACCACTGTTGCGATTGATGTCCCACGTACTGAAGTTGCCAAAGAAATCGACGCTCGGACGCTTGCCGGAACGCGCCGCCTCGACCTGGTGCACAGCGCCTCGAACCTCGCTCATGGATGCCCCGAGCTCCGGTCGCCGGTTCACCGCCTCGGCGATGGCCGACTCGACGGCCTCGACGCGGGCCGACCAGGGGGATGGTTCGGCCGGGGACGCCAGTTCGTGGGGGAGTCTGCAGCCTGTCACATTCTCGAGGATGGCCCAAGTTAGTTCCAGTTGATTCGTCGCGGTGATCAGCCCTTCCCTCGCCTCCGCCAGCTTGACCTCAACCGAAAGGACGTCGGAACGCACGGCGGTGCCGTTGTCGTATCGGGATCGAACCAGCGCCACGTGCCGCTCGATCTGGCGGACCGCCGCGGAGCGGCTCTCCATTAGCTCACGCGCCTGGAGGAGGCGGAAATAAGCCTCGGCCACCTGGAACACCATCGCGTTCCTCGCGGCGGCCAAGCCGAACGAAGCCGCGCGGCGTTGCTCCTCGGCCGAGAGGGCTTCCGCGGTCCGGCGACCGCCAGAGTAGAGGTTGTGCTGGAGGGTCACAAACGTGCTGAAGTTGCCGACGAAGCCCGGGTGGTTGAAGTTCTGCGTCAGGCTGATTCGCCGCTGCATTACTTCCAGGAAGAAGGCGAGTCCGGCGAGGTTCGTGTCGAAGAAAGCCTCGGTCAGCGAGAGCTTCGGGTAGAACTCGGCGCGGGCCCTGACTAGGGTCGCGTCAGCGATCCGAATCCGTTCCGTGGCCGAGCGGAGGTCGGGATTGGCATTCAGGGCCGTGTTGATCACCCCCGACAAGGTCAGACCGGCAGTGATAGGGACCGTAGAGATGTTGGGGGAGGTAACGCCCTGTCGCATAGACGACGCGGGCGTCCTACTCGCTCGCAACTTCGGAGGGGTTCCGACCGGACCCGGGACCATCTCTCCGTCGCCCCCCGAGGCCGGCACAGCCACCCCGGTGGGTAAGGCTTCCAGTAATGTGGAACCACGCGACTCATGGGCCCCAATACCCGCCTGGTTCGGCACCGCATGTGGAGCGAAGGACTGGGCCATTGTATGTGTGGATTCGCCCAGCAACGCAAGGGCGAACAACCATGCCCCTCGCGAACGAACGTTTCTCATCGCTTTACCCCAATCTTCCTTGATTGCGGGATGGTACGGTCTTCCCTTCTTTATTCTTTATCGACTTTGCGGAATCTCAGTCGCCGGGGAAAAGATGTCTGGCAAGCGTGGACGAACCACCCAACCGGCACAGTCGTCAAAAGCGGAAGAGCGCTCTCGTGACCGATAATTCTTCAATTGGACTGATCGAAGCTACCGGGACCCTTCAGGCCTCGCGGTTGTGTCTGGTCGGGCAGGTTTGACGCTCAGGCGAGGTCGCTCCTCTGCTGTGCCTTCCTTTGGGTCGTGGTGCGGTGACACCGCACAAGTCCCGCTCATTCAAGTGGGCACGCCAAACCGGGAAAGAACCCACCGGTTCAAAAACGAACCAGAGGACGAGACACCCGACGGGAATCGAAATTTCTTGCACCGCTTTCCCCTTTTTCACCTAGTCTGCTCCGCAACGGAGGTCTAGAATACAACTGTTAGGCTATGCAATAATATAACCAATCAGCTATAAAGTCAACGACAATGCCCGATACCTATCCTGAGGAAATGCTCATGCTGATGGCCGAGGACTTCCGGCTGCTCGGCGACCCGACGCGGCTGGCGATCCTCCGGTCCCTGTCGGAACGTGAGAAGAGCATCAGTCAGCTCGTGGGGGAAACGGGACTGGGCCAGGCGAACGTCTCCAAACACCTGAAACTCCTTACCCGGGCGGGACTGGCCGGTCGCCGCAAAGTCGGCCTTCAGGTGTTCTACCGCGTGGGAACTCCCCTGGTCGAAGTGCTCTGCCAAGTCTGTGGAAAGCTTGTCATCGAAGGCCTTAAGGCCGGACTTGAATGCCAGAGCGAATTGTTGGGACGCTGGGGGGATGGGCTTGTAAATCGTCGCCCAGAACGAGTCCCTCTGCGCGTCGAGGAACGCCCCGAAGAGGAAAGCCATGAGATTCCAGGGGCTACCTCGTCCCGTGGCCTGCGCCGCAATCCCCCTACACAACCCGGAGCGCGATGATATGTCACAACGACGACCCGCCGAGAAAGGCTGGGGACAACCCGCGCTGACCACCGGCAGTCAGACTATCGGCTCTTCCCGATCGAGGGAGCAAGACGGATCTCTGGTCGCAATCTGTGTGTGCTGGTGATGTTGGCGATAATCCGACCTGGTTCAAAGCTAGGTAACAAGATCCGGATCAATTGATCTTTCCCAAGATGTTTTTCATGCGTTGTACACCATTGGGCCGCTGGCCCGTTACCTGGAGAACCGGGCTTACGAAGCCATCGACGCCCGGGCCAAGCTCGAGCGAAAGCAAGCTACCGCCGAACGTCGTCATGGCCGCAGGGACCAGAGTCTGGCCAAGAAGCTATCGTACGCACGGCCGGCTGAGGCCAAGGCGATCGCGTTGGCTGATGAGGTGGCGTTGTTAGCCCGTTGGCTACGCGACGACATCCTCTCGGTGGCCGGTCCGGAGTACGCCATCCGCCGTGATCTGTTGGACTTCGTGGTGGCGGAGTTGCGCCCGCGAGTCGGCCTGTCCGGATCGGATCAGGCCGGTAAGGACCTTGCTGGAGAAACAGCGGGACAATCTTTTGGCCTTCGCCGTGCAACTGGACCGTGAACTGGCGGCCTTGGCCCAAGAGTGGCAGATCCGTGTGACGACCGCCCGGCAGGTCTTGCAGGTGCAATCTCTGCCGACGTGGGACCCGAAGTGGTGGCGTCGTGAGGCGGCCCTGCGAGCGACGCTACGAGGGCGTTATCACGGAGTGTATGCCGACGTGCAGGAGGCTCTCCGATCGGGCCAGCAGTCTGGTCGAGAACCTCAACAGCCGGCTGCGCAGCTACTTCTTCCTGCGGCGGCAGTTGGGGAAGGACTACTTGACGTTGCTTCAGTTCTTCCTGAACCACCGCCGGTACCTGCGCAGTGACGACCCCAGTCGAGTCGGCAAGAGTCCTGCGGAGTTGCTGACGGGTGAACCGCACGCTCACTGGCTGGAACTTCTGGTGTACACACGGTTCTCGCGGAACTGAAGCCCCAGCACGGCAACCAGGGACTCGCGTAAACCCGCTCCAACGCGGGACCGATCAGGGTCCGCGCTGAGATCCCGAGTGTTACCGAAAGTCTGACCCCACGCTCCCGGATCTCTACCTGGTGGGCACCGCACCACCGCCCCATCAGCTCCAGGTAGCTCCGGTGATCTTCGTCGCAGAAGAACGTCTGCTGTCGACGGTTTCCCCGCTGAGTGATGTGGTGAGGGAGACCAGGGACGACAACACGAGCCAATCGGGCCATGAGGGAAGACTCTCAGTCGCGGGACGAGCGGTCAATAATTACGTATGCAGTCCCCGTAACTCCATCAACCTCGCCTCATCAATTTCGCCACGATCGCTACGCGAGAGATGAGTGCGGGTTTCCCCTCGTTAACACGTCGGTGCATGTGTAAGGATATTCGGGGCCGGGGTAATATGCAAACCATCTTGCCAATCTTTCTTTGACGTCTTGGAATCCTGGTTGTGCAAATATGAAGTGACCACCAGGAAAGATGACCTGCTCAAATGAACGAAATTGGTAGGGGATCGGGGAGTTCCATTCCACTATGGAAGCCGAAGGCATAACCAGTGAATCACGGTCGCCGACAAGATTGAAGAAATGGGTGTTCTTTATAGGGCAGGTAAAGTGTAATGATGGGTTTGCTTCTTCAGACGCATATGCCTGTTCCAGTAGGTCCATGAAGGCCGCAAACGGTACCCACCTGTCATCACAGGTAAGTGTCACCATTTTGGAAAAGGTCTCAGGTCCTTCCTCCCAGAACTCCTGCCAAGTCCCTTCCAGCCTGGCGCTACTTATGCTTCGCATCAAAAGCATGTCCAGAGCAAACATAGAAATGCCGCTATAATTCAATATATCTCGATAGGGTTTCATGGCTTTGTAGAAGCTCGAGAATACCCTTGCCACTCCCAGATCGCGACACGCGAGAATTGGCGATCCGTAGTAAGCGATCTTATGAAATTTGTTAGCGAATTGCGAATCACCCTTCGAATGTTGGTTGATAAGATAGGATGTGATAAGACCACCGATGCAGACCCCAAAGACGTTAAGGTTCTCTACCCCATACTGCTTACACACCAGATCCACACCAAAATTGAGCGTATCGGCCAGCTTGTCCAATGTCCATCCACTGAGGGTAAAAGGATATTCCTTACCCCAGTCCATCAAGTACACGTCAAATCCATACTTATTGAAATAATCGATGAAACTGTCCTCATTGAAGCACGCACCATAAGCTCTTGTCATGATGGAGTAATTCAGGATGATGGGCCTCTTTTGCCTCTTGTCCGCTTCCACCTTGGCCGGAAATTTCCATATGTTAAAATGATCGTCCTGGTAATAACTCTCTGCCTTTGAAATCGCGAAAAAAATAGAATCCAGCATACCTTTCTCCTTTCTCCTCAACTCAATTCCGATTCATAGACAAGTTTTCCGATGACGCCAGCCGGCCAACCGGATGACCTGCTGCCGGACCACTGGCGGGAAGCCAGCAGGCCAAGAGGACAACCCCGCCAGAGTCCGGGCGGTTCGATTCATGAGGATGACGACAAGCCCCGCGTGCAGGACACCCGCAGGGCGGAGCCGTTGCGGAAAAGAAGAGACTTCTCGCTCATCCCGACAGGTTTTCGTCGTAAGCCCCTGTCATACAGAAGGTTAGCTATGATTCTGGCATCGATTTCGGGCGGGCAATCGCTGGGGAGGCCCCTCCCCGACCTATCGAGACAGGGTCAAAGCCTCTGCGAAGGGCCGTTCTCGGTCTCTTGCACGCAAGTCCAAGCCGTTCAAACCTTCGGATGCTGTCGGCTTCAACGAGAAGTCTCGAAAAGAACGATCAGTCAATCGCGAGCAATCGTTTCAACTTCAGACTTACCGCAATGTTGACGTTTCCGACAGAAGCCCGCGTGTGAGAACTCCATGATTTCTACTCAAGCGGCGAGCGAGCCTCCAAAATCATGCGGACGGCCGTGAGAGCCCCCAAAAACCGTCTGGAAGTCGTCCCACCGCCGCAAAACGGGGGCGCAAAGCCGCTCATTTGGCCCAGATTCTCCCCCTTTCAGCGTCTGGGCCACTTGACCGCTCACCCATGCGCGCATCTTCTGCGACGCCGCCGCCCGCAGCACATTCCAGCCTGCCACTTTGTGCAGGATCACACGGAACACGCTTCCGCGACCCCGCACCCTCAGCCGCTTCAATCCCAGCCGATTCTTCAAGCCGCTGTTGGTCGACTCGATGCCCGAGCGTCACGCGTACCGCTCCGTAAACACCGGGGTCTCTTGTTCCCGCCGCCGCCCAGCCAGGCGATGGGCCTTGTCGGCGAACTCCAAGGTGTAGGGGCCGTCTCGAGTCTTGTGGATCGGGCACGCGTTGCGGAAGGGGCATCCCCGCAGACCTCCGGCGCCATCTCGATCCCCGGCAACACGAGGTCAGCAGGAAGTTCCTCCATCAACAGGTTCACACCGCCGAGGAGGCTCTCAGCGAAGCCTTCGCACCCTCAAGTCGACCCGACGACGTCCTTTTCTACCTGCCGGTCACCAAGGCTTGGCTGCGGCAACTGGTCCTGGGCGAAGGAACAGTCACGGTATAACTTCCCGGTCTTCTTGCGGTATGATAACAGACACCTTGCTTTGGGATCAGCATCAAGGAGGGCCTTATGAACGCGTATACACCGGGCATCGAACGGATGATGAAGCGGCTGTTCGACTCGCTGAGAGAGAATGATCGACGGCGTTATGCCGCCATTGAAGCGACGAAGTTGGGGCATGGTGGCGTCGAGTACATCGCGCACGTCTTGGGGTGCGATCCCAAGACCATTCGACAGGGACAGACGGAACTGGAAGAGGGGGACGACCTGGACACCGGACGTGTCCGAAAAAAAAGGGGTGGCCGCAAACGGTTGATCGACATCTGCCCGACCCTCGAGGAGAACTTCCTGAAGGTGCTTTACGACCACACCGCCGGCGATCCGATGCGAGCCGACGTCAAGTGGACGAACCTGTCGCGGCGGGAGATCGCCAAGCGACTCACCGCGATGGGGACGCCGGTCAGTCGGAATATCGTGTCCTCGTTGCTCCGCAAGCACGGATACCGCAGGCGGAAAGCTCAGAAGAAGAAGACAATGGGCCCCCGCAATCCCAACCGCAACGCCCAGTTCGAGAACATCGCCCGTCTCAAGAAGGAGTATTTGAAGGCTGGCCTGCCCGTCGTCAGCATGGACACGAAGAAGAAGGAATTGCTCGGCAATTTCTACCGCGACGGCAAGATCGACACGCAGGAAACCATTGAGACCAACGACCACGACTTCGGCAGCGCGGGAGCCGGTGTGGTGATCCCCCACAGTCTCTACGATGTGGGGAAGAACAAGGGCTTCATCCACCTCAACACCAGCCACGACACCAGCGAACTGGCCTGTGACAGCCTGGCAGCGTGGTGGGACCAGCAAGGCCGGGCCGACTATCCCCAGGCCCAGAAACTGCTGGTGTTGTGCGATGGCGGCGGCAGCAACAGCGCGACCATGTATCTGTTCAAGGAAGACCTCCAGAAGCTGGCCAGCCGGCTGGGCATCGAGATCCGCGTGGCCCACTACCCGCCTTACTGCTCGAAGTACAATCCGATTGAGCATCGCCTGTTCCCGCATTTGACCCGGGCTTGCCGCGGAGTGATCTTCCACACCCTGGAGACCGTTCGATACTACATGGCCAAGGCCGAAACGACCACCGGAATGAGGGTCAAGGTGAGCATCCTCGACAAGGTGTACGCCACCGGCCGCAAGTGCGCCGCGGGATTCAAGAAGGCCATGAAGATCGTGTTCGACAGCTTCCTTCCCAAATGGAACTATACAGCCGTTCCCGAGCCAGTATGAGACTACGAGATCGGGAATTTATTCCGTGACTGTTCCTTAGTGTTCATCTGCCATAGTTCGGTCCGCGGCGTGGTCGAATTGCTGCGCGACCTCTTCGATTATCGGATCTCCCTGGGGACCGTGCACAACATCGTGCACAGCCCCGTTCCTCATGCCCGGAGAATCAACGAGCAGTACGACCTCTCCACCATCCTCATCGGCCTCCTCGATGAGATCTTCCAGACGGGCGATCCCGTCTTGGCGGGGGTCGATGCCGCCTCGACCTTCTGCTTCTTGCTAGTCTGGAAGAGCATCGCGACGCCGATACCTGGGGCATCCGGCTGCTGGAACTGGTCGACCGGGGCTTCGCTCCCGAGGCCACCATCGCCGATTTCGCCTCGGGGCTCCGCGCCGGGCACCAGGAGGCTCTGCATGAGGTTCCCTGCCGCGGTGATGTTTTTCATGCGTTGTACACCCTTGGGCCGCTGGCCCGTTACCTGGAGAACCGGGCTTACGAAGCCATCGACGCCCGGGCCAAGCTCGAGCGAAAGCAAGCTACCGCCGAACGTCGTCATGGCCGCAGGGACCAGAGTCTGGCCAAGAAGCTATCGTACGCACGGCCGGCCGAGGCCAAGGCGATCGCGTTGGCTGATGAGGTGGCGTTGTTAGCCCGTTGGCTACGGGACGACATCCTCTCGGTGGCCGGTCCGGAGTACGCCATCCGCCGTGATCTGTTGGACTTCGTGGTGGCGGAGTTGCGCCCCGCGAGTCGGCCTGTCCGGATCGGATCAGGCCGGTAAGGACCTTGCTGGAGAAACAGCGGGACAATCTTTTGGCCTTCGCTGTGCAACTGGACCGTGATCTGGCGGCCTTGGCCCAAGAGTGGCAGATCAGTCTGACGACCGCCCGGGAGGTCTTGCAGGTGCAATCCCTGCCGACATGGGACCCGAAGTGGTTCAATCAGCCGTTTGAAGCCGCCGACTTGCTTAATCGCCTGCAACAAGATTCCAAGCTTCCGTTGCTCGTGGCCGCCGATTTTGAGCGGGGCGTCAGTATGCGTCTGCACGGCGCCACCGTGTTTCCGCATGCCATGGCCTTCGGCGCGGCCGGCAAGCCAGAATATGCGGAGGCCTTCGGCCGGATCACCGCCCAGGAAGCACGCGCCATCGGCGTGCATTGGAATTTCTTCCCCGATGCGGATGTAAACTCAAATCCGGCAAATCCCATCATCAACACTCGCTCCTTCGGAGAAGATCCCGAGCAGGTGGGCAGATATGGTGGCCGCCTACATCCGGGGCGCAAGGGCCAACGGAATGATGACCACGCTCAAGCATTTCCCCGGTCATGGCGATACCGCGACCGATTCTCATCTCAGTCTGGCTGCAGTCACCGGCAACCAGGCGCGGCTGCAATCGGTTGAATTGGTTCCCTTTCGCCGCGGCATCGAGGCAGGAGTGGATTCCGTTATGGTGGCGCACGTCACGGTGCCGGCGCTTGAGCCCGATCCCAACCGCGTGGCGACGACGTCGACCGCAATCGTGACCAACCTGCTCAAAGACCAGCTGGGCTTCCGTGGAATTGTGGTCACCGATGCGATGGACATGGCCGGACTTACGCGCCTCTATTCCGCACAACATTGGCCAGGCGGCCGTCGATGCCTTCAAAGCGGGAAACGATTTGATCGTTATTCCCCCCGATTTGGACGCGGCCTACGATGCCATACTGAAGGCGGTTCGCAGCGGGGAAATCCCGCGGGCCCGGCTGGATGAATCTGTTCTCAAGTTGCTGCGCGCAAAGGCGGCTCTCGGTCTGCATCACTCTCGCCTGGTCAATCTTGAAGCCCTGACTTCATTGGTGGGCAAGCCCGAGAACCTCGCCCTGGGCCAGCAGATTGCAGATGAAGCAGTTACACTGGTGCGCGACAACGGACAGCTGTTACCGCTGAAACAATCGGGAACTGCCAAGCCTAGCCTTCCGTATCAAGGAGTGGACGAAGTGCATAACAAGCTGGTCGTGATCGTCCTGTCCGATGATGTCAGGACTGAGGCGGGACGTGTGCTGGAACGGCAGGTCAAATCCCGAGTTCCCGATGCCAATGTGCTTTACGTGGATTCCCGCATCGCGGCAGCAATGACGAATGAAGTATTGAACGACGTTAGTGAGGCCGATGCCGTGATCGCTGCTGTCTATGCGATTCCTACGGCAGGGAAAACCGATCAAGGGAGCAAACGGATTGCCAACTCGGTGGCTTTGGCTGACGCTACCGGCACTCTGCTGCAGAAGGTGCTCGACGCCGCCGCGCAGAAAACCGTTGTGTCTGGCCATGGGAAATCCCTACCTGGCGCAGGATTTTCCAGCCATCCAGAATTACATTTGTGCTTTTTCCAACGTCTCGCGTGTCAGAGATCAGCGCCGTCAAAGCTCTGTTCGGTGAGATCGCCTTTCGGGGCCATTTACCCGTGAGCATTCCAAACATTGCCCAGCGGGGAGCCGGAATTGAGCGCCAGGCAAGCATCATGCAAGGAGAACTACAAAATGAACACTCCACGAGTGCGGGGCGTTAGTCTGTTTCGAATCTCACCTGCGCGGCTAGTTTTGTCGTCACTTATTTCTGTTTTGCTGGTTTTCACAGCGTGCACGGTAAATGTGAAGAAAAACGCCGAAGGCGAAGAAAAAAATGTCGATATCGAGACTCCCCTCGGGGGCATTCACGTGAACAAAGACGCCGATATCGCCGATGTCGGATTGCCCGTGTATCCCGGCGCGCGTAAAAAAGAGACGAGCAATAATGCAGACGAGAAAAGCGCCAACGTCAACATCTCCGCGGGAAAATACGGTATCCGTGTCGTCGCCATCCAGTATCGCTCTGACGATCCGCCGGAAAAACTGGTCAATTACTACAAAGACCAGTTGAAGAAGTTCGGGAGTGTTCTGGAATGCCACACCAGCCATCACGGCGGCGGGTTCAATGCGCACTACGGGAATAAGGACAACGATTCCGATGCCCTCAAGTGCGACGACAACAGCGGCGGCAAGGTGGTGGAACTCAAGGTGGGCACTACGCAAAACCAGCACATCGTTTCAATCGAGCCGGAGGAGAACGGTAAGGGCACTGATTTTGGCTTGGTCCGCGTGCAAATCCGCGGTAAGGAGACAGTTTGAGATTGACACCGGGCGGACGACCCGATTTTCGCCGCTGAGACTTAGTCTCTTTCTTTGCCGCATTGGCCTCAGCCCCGGCGTTGCACGCTGTTGCCTACCTGCTGTACCTTGAAAATCGGTGGAACAGTCCTGCTACAAGTGTGGGGCCAAGTTCGAAGAAGGCGTTGCCTTCTGCCCCCAGTGCAATGCTCCACAAATCCGGGTCTCCGCCGGGAAAACCTCTCGCCTGCGGGAGTTGAATCTGCTCCGCTGTTTTACCAGACCGCGCCCAGTCCCCTCTCAGGCGAGATCGAATGGGCGCAGGCCATGTGGGCCGCTGCGCTGGCAGACTTGATCGGAGCAGTTAGCTCGACCTTCCTGCCTTTGGGTCTGGCAGTACTGGCAGCGGGATTTATGGCAGTTGTCTTTTATCGCCGCCGGCGGCCGCTTTCTCGACTTGGGACTAGCACCGGCGCGCTGCTGGGAGCGGTGAGCGGAACCCTGGGTTTCGGGTTCCTGAGTGTTTTCCTCGCGATCGCTGCTGCGGTGTCGCATTCCTGGGAGCAGGTTCGCCAGCAGATCATGGAACCGGTTCGCCAGGCGGCGTCGCGCAGTTCGGATCCCCAAGCCCAACAGGTTCTGGAACTCTTCAATACTCCCGCCGGTTTCGTGTTCTTTCTGGCGATGCTTCTATTGATGTTTCTCCTAGTGGCGGGCGTCGGCGGAGCCATTGGAGGGGCCATCCTGCGGCGTGGTAAACCCCCAGAAATCGGTTGATTTTGAATTCAGAACCGCCGCAACTCCCTACCCGCAAAAGCAGAGTTGACCTCTTGCGCCTTGCCGCGCCATAGTTGGCCCGCGTATGATGCAGCGTTCGTCACTACCCGGCCAGGACTGCGCCTGGCTTGCAAGAAAAAAACGCAGCTCAGTGGCCTAAATCAGAGCAAACCGAGCCTAGGCAAATGACGACGAATGGTGCGCGCGGCTCCCTGTTGGGCATCGAGCATCTGAATCCGGACGAGATTCTCCGCGTGTTGAAGCTGGCACGCCGCATGAATCCGCCGAAGCCCGGCCCCTGTTGCGCGGGAAGCGCGTGTTGCTTCTTTTCTACGAGGCCTCGACCCGCACCCGCAGCTCCTTCGAAGTGGCCGCTAAATCGATGGGAGCGATGACCACGCTCGTGCTCTCCAGCGGGTCGAGTATCGAAAAAGGCGAATCGTTGCTGGACACTGGATACACTTTGCGGGCGGTGGGCGCAGACATGATTGTCGTACGGCACCCGCACGCCGGCGCCCCGTCGCTAATGGCCAGGCACCTCGATATTCCCGTGATCAACGCCGGAGACGGCATGCACGAGCATCCCACCCAGGCCTTGCTGGACGCGTATACGATCTTGCGTCACAAGAAAACGATCAAGGGATTACAGGTGGCCATCGTAGGCGACATTTATCACAGCCGCGTGGCCCGTTCGGCGATTCACCTGCTGACCAAGCTGGGCGCCAAAATTACCTTGTGCGGCCCGCCGGAGTTCGTGCCGGATGTCGCGACCAGCCTGGCTCCCGGCTTGCGCATCACGCGCACGGTGGAGGACGCAATCCGTGGCGCCGACGTGATCATGACATTGCGGGTGCAAAAGGAACGGCTCGCCGGGATGAAGGTCGGCCTGCAGGATTATGTGGCGCGCTACCAGATCACATTAGCGCGTCTGAAGCTGGCAAAAAGAGACGCAATCGTCATGCATCCGGGGCCGATTATTCGCGGGTTGGAACTCACTTGGGAAGTGGCTGATTGCCCGCAGTCGGCGATTGTGGAGGAAGTGAAGAACGGTGTGCCGGTGAGAATGGCCGTCATGGCACGAGCACTGGGAAAAGCCAAGTGAATCCATCACGGAGACACGGAGAAGTTTATACATCTGGGAATTTCAACCAGGTTTGTGTTCTTCGTGACTCCGTGTCTCTGTGGTGAAGGAACGTTTCGGGAAGCTATGTGGATCGAAGCAAAGAAAATCACAGCCTGCTGATCAAGGGCGGGCATGTTATCGATCCGGCGGCGAAGATCGACGCGCCGATGGACGTGTTGCTGCGCGACGGCCAGGTGGCCGAAGTCGCCGCGCCCGAGCAAAACCCGCGGCTCAGCCCGATGACAAGTTCGACGCGCGTGGCCTGATCGTGGCCCCTGGATTCATCGATCTGCACGTGCACTTGCGCGAGCCCGGACAAAGCTATAAAGAAACCATCGCCACTGGCACAGCGGCGGCAGCAGCCGGCGGGTTCACTTCCGTCTGCTGCATGCCCAATACGCACCCGGTGGTGGATTCGGCCGAGTGGGTTACATGGTTGCAGCAGCCCGAGCGTGCCGCTGTGGTCAATGTTTTTCCCATCGCCGCTGCAACCAAGGCCAGCAAAGGCGTGATCGCTCACCGATTTCCGCGCGTTGCAGCGGGCGGGCGCCGTGGCCGTCACCGATGATGGCAAGCCCATTCTGAACGACGACATCATGCGCGAGACCTTGCGCACGGCAGCCGCGAATTAATCTTCCCGTCATCCAGCACGCCGAAGACACCCGCATGACCGAGCACTGTTCGATGAATGACGGGCCAACCGCATTCCGGCTTGGGTCTTGCGCGGAATGAAGGCAGCGGCCGAGGCCTCAATCGTAGAGCGTGACGTCCAACTGGCGCAGCAATTCAACGGAGTCGCGGCTGCACGTGGCGCATCTTTCGACCGCGGACGCACTAAAGGCCGTGCGCCGCGGCAAGCGCAGCAAGGCGCACGTCACCTGCGAGGTCACGCCGCATCATTTCACGCTGACCGATGACGGATATTGGCGACTATGACACCAACTTCAAGATGAATCCGCCTCTGCGCTCGGCCTCGGACCGTGAAGCGCTGCTGGTCGCACTGGCCGACGGAACGGTAGACGCGATCGCCACCGACCATGCCCCTCACGCGCCTCAGGAAAAGATCATCGAGTTTGAGCGCGCGGCATTTGGCATCACTGGCCTGGAAACGGCGCTGGGGTTGGCTATCACGCGGCTGCATCGCGAGCAAAGATTCCGCTGCGCCGCATCGTGGAATTGTTTACCGCAGGCCCGGCGCGGGTTGTCGACTTGCGCGGGCGTGGCACGCTCGCGCGCGGAAGCCATGCCGACGTGACCATCTTCGATCCAAAGAAACGCTGGACGTTTGAAGCCGCGAAGTCGCGCTCCAAATCGCGCAACACGCCATTCGACGGGTGGCAACTCACGGGGAAAGTAATTGCGACTATTGTGGCCGGCAAAATCACCTATCGCGCTGACTAAGACAAAGGGCTTCTCCCGCCGCAGGAGAAGCCCTGTGGTGCCGTTCTCTGAAGTATTACTTGGGGGTGGGCGGCGGCACGATTTCGTGCAGCCTCGGATCCTTGCGCATCCGGGTGAATTCCTCGTCCTTGTATACGCTCGCGAGGTTACGGTAGCCCTCATCCTTAGCCTTCTTCAGGCACTGCAGACAGTTCTCCACGTCGCCATGGCTGGCATAAATTTTTGCCAGCATGTAGGAGAAGCGAGCTCGTTCCTCCGTACTCGCGATCTGGGCCACAACGCCGGTTCTGGCGTCTTGCTGTAAAGCGTATGGGTCCAGTTCCAGCGCCCGAGTGTATTCGGCCACGGCGCCCTCCAGTTTTTTTTGAGCATACCAGGCTGCCCCAAGGTTGATGTGAAACGCGGCGCGTGTTTCATCGAGCGCAACGGCCTTCTTGAAGTACTTCGCCGTGAGCCATAGCTCTTCTTCTGGTAGTAGACCGCGCCCAGGTCGCTGACTGCATCCGCAAACTTCCGGTCGTACTTAATCGCTTTCCCAAAGTCCAACCGGGCTCCGTCCAGATCATTGTTCTTCAGTTCAGACATGCCCAACTTGTTGTAGAGTTGGGAATTCTTGCCATCTTTGCGAAGAGCGGCGCGAAAGCACCGGATCGCCTGGTCATAGTCCTTTTGGGCTCGCGCCAAGTCCCCAGCTTTCTCCAGCTCAGCAACAGTCATCGAGTTCGTTCCGACCTTGCCCACCGGAGTCGACGTGCTGGCGCTGTACTTGACTGACAGCATCGTCAGCACGGCCATTACTGCGATCTTGACTGTGATGTTCTGCATATCGAACCTCCTTTTACGGAGTTGCCTCTGTCCGGTTTTTGGGCGGTGCCCGTGCCGGGCGATCCGGCCCCCGCATCTGCCTTACTTATGGCGCAGACTCCTACGGACTACAACGCTATACCCGCTACGCCGGAGCTAAGACCGCAGGGTTACCAGTGCTTAAAAAGGTATCTCCCGGCTACGTAATAGTTTGGTCTTGTGGGCTGGTGAGGAAACATCCGCCCCAAATTGAGGTGAAATCGGGGTTACAGCAGTTAAGTAACGGCTTGTAGCGACTCAGGTGCCGGGGGAAGGTGTATAAAGGAAGCAGGAGGGGCAATCCCAGGAGGTTCCCGTGCCCTCCGCCACAATAGAGTCGATTAGCTGGCAGGCAGAACGTGCGGAGCTGCAAACCGTGCTGCAATCGCCGCTTTTCTCTGTTCACCCGCGCTTAGCCACCTGCTTTCTTACCTTTGCGAGAAGACGTTCGCGGGCCAATCCGAGCAGATCAAAGAATATTCCGTGGCACTCGATGTCTTCGACCGCCATGAGTCTTTCGATCAGGACACGGATTCGATCGTGCGTGTCCAGGCCAATCGCCTGCGCAAACGCCTGAGTGAATACTACGCATCGGAGGGCACGGCGCATCCCATCCACATCGCGGTCCCGGTGGGGCAATACGTCCCCGTGTTTGAAAGGATGGCCGACCACGCAGCGCCTCAAGAGTCAAGTTCGCAGGTGATCCCGGCCATTGTGCAGAATAGTCCGCGGCGTTGGCCTTCCCATCAGGCCTGGGTGTTTGGCGGCATTCTAGTAATCCTCGTGGTGTCGGTTGTTGCTGCGATTTTGTCCCGGGAAAGATCAAAAGCTCAGCCCATCGTTCGAGCCTCCCATCTTCAGCAGCCGGGCTCGGAACTGCCCTCAGAACCGCCGGTTGGCCTTCCTGTGGGCGAGGAGATCCGAATCCTGGCCGGAGCAAGCCGTAAGTATGTCGACCATGCCGGCAAGCTCTGGAGCCCTGACCTTTACTTTTCGGGAGGCAGCGCCGTCGCCGGCAACGTACAGCATATATGGCGAACGCAGGACCCCATCATCTATCGCAATTCCCGTCAGGGGGACTTCACCTACAACATCCCCCTCAAGCGCGGGATTTACGAGCTGCACTTGCACTTCGCAGAGACCTTTTTCGGCCCGGAGAACATCGGTGCTGGCGGCGAGGGAAGCCGCATCATGACGATTATGGCTAACGGTGATGCGCTGCTTCGCGACTTTGACGTGCTCGCCGATTCTGGCGGCGACCGCACTGCCGATATTAAGGTCTTCCCTGACATTTCACCGGCTGCCGATGGCGAGCTTCATCTCAGCTTCTCCTCAGCGAGCGGCAGCAGCGCAATGCTGTCGGCCATCGAAATTCTGCCAGGCTCTCGTGGGCATATCCGGCCCGTGCGTATCGTCGCTCGCGATCTGCCGTATTACTCCAATGACAGCCATTGGTGGAGCCCCGACAGCTACTTCAAGGGAGGGCAACTCTTCACCAGCCAAGAAGTCGCTACCGGCACCGACGACCCCGAATTCTATGAGACCGAGCGCTGGGGACATTTCTCCTACGCGCTTCCCGTCGCCCCGGGCCGTTACACCGTGACCCTGCACTTCATCGAGCACCATGTGGGGAACGGGGGACCGGATGGTAGCTCCGCAACAGCGGCGAATTCTGGTGTCGTGCCGCAAGACCGGGTGTTCAATGTCTTTTGCAATGGGAAAACAATCCTGGCGAATCTGAACATTTCGGAGCAGGTGGGAGAGAACCGACCCCTAGTTCGCAAAGTGAAGGGCCTCGAATCCAACGCCCAAGGCAAGCTGCTGCTCGAATTTGTTCCGGTCACGCGTTACGCGACAGTGACTGCGATCGAAGTAGTCCCCGAGTAAGGACAGGCCGGGCGCGAGGTCGGCCTTGATCCCGCCCCTGACCCAACCAAATTTCAGCCGCGGAGCCTTGCCCTAGGCGGCCGCGGGACGCTTCACGCGGCCATACTTCTTTACCGCTTTCTCGATGCCGCCTCCCGCATTCTTCAAATCTTCCAGGTTCATGGCGGGGCGCAGCTCAACGTTAGCATTGAAGGCAAGGAACCACGGCTCCGCAACCGCCGGAATTTGCGACGGATCCTTCAGGTCAAAAAAGATAAACCCGGTTCGCTTTCCCGTGTCCTCGGCAAAATAAGCCGCCTCGGGCTTGAGGTCAGCCAGAATCGATTCGATGGTTTTCGGTAAACTGCCGTCGCTGATCGCGGCGTTGCCCGCATCAACGGGAATCAGGACTTTGAGTAGACAGCGCATGGAACACCTCCGACCGGGGAGTCTAGTCCTCGACAACGCGGAGGTCAAACATGCAGAGGAAGCAAATTGGCGGCTCGAATACTCAGCTCGCTGTCCTTCCGCTCGCAGACAGATTCTTGCCTAAGGGTGCCGATCGCGCGGCCGGAGGCGACGCCAAGCGTCCCGTTCGGGTCATGGTGGCGCAATCAAACTCGTAGGCCGCGCCGCAGTGCAGGCAGACCTGGTAGTCCCGACCTTGGCCGCCGGTATGCGGCCAGGAAAATTCGTGGCGGCAAAGCATTTCTAGAATTCGGGTCAACAATGGTGAAGTCATTCTGTCTGGTCCCCTGCACGGATATGAGGTGGTTTCACCGTAACTCAAGAACTCGCCGTTCCGCGTGTGTTTCTAGTTCATTCCGCGCAGGCGGATGGCCAGTGCCTGGTCCCATTACCCCATTGACGGGCTGCCCAAAAAGCCCCGACAAGCCCCTAGCTATGCGGCACTAAATCACACGAAATCCGGCATTGACCGTGCAACTGTCCGAGTGGACGAGAGCAACGCGCCGCCATTACCGCCGGGCAGTGTCCCATTGCACGGATGAAAAGGACACTAACGGGTCGAGCTTTGTCGGGGAAACTAGCGTTAACTTAACTGGAGCTCGAGCCCGCGCCACGGACCCGAGACATGCGCGCGCACACTTCGTCAGAAGGGACCAACATGCACGCGCCAAATCTGCCAGACTTACGTCGCAGTTCGAGGTTGCCGATCGCCCTCCCCATACTTGTCACCAGCCTGGAGCCAGATTCCGATTTCTCGGAAGTTTGCGAGACGTTGGTGGTCAACGCCCACGGCTGCGCTATGCGTTCGTCGACAAAACTAGACGTCGGCGCTCCGGTGCAATTCCAGAGTAAAGACGGCCGCTGGACGATGGCGCACATCGTCGACTGCCAGCCCATGGACTCCGATGAACAGAGCTGGATGGTCGGCGCGAAGCTCGACCAGCCGGATAACTTCTGGGGCATCGAAACGTGCCCCGACGATTGGTCGCATCTGGCGGAAGTGCCGCGGCGCACCGAGCAAGCGCCACGGGGAAAGAAAGCTCCCAAGAATGGTCACAGCCAAGTAAGGGCTGAGATTGCCGAATTCATTGAGCCATTGCAGGCGGAGATCAAAGAACTCCAGCAAAAACTGGCGCAAGGATCGTCCAAGCGCAGTCAATTCGACATATCGCTGACTCATATTCCCCCAGAGGTGGAAGAAAAGATTTGGTTGCGACTCAAGGAGGACCTTGGCGCCCAAGCTTTGCGCCAGACCCGCCAGCAGTCGGAACAGGTTTTCGAAGCAACCAAGGAAGCCATCGGGAAGAAGATCACTGAGGCGCACACCGAGTTTCGCGTGCAACTGGGACAGGAACTGCAGGTGGTCGAGCAACGGGCTCAGGACCTCTCAGGCGAAATCACCGATGCAGTGCAGAAGCATCTCCTTTCCGGAGCCGAGAAATTTCAGCAGCAAGTGTTGGAGGCGGGAATTCGCCTCGAGCGGCGCAGCGAGGAATTTTTGCGGGCGATGCAGCAGCGCCTGAGCGAAGAACATGACACGTACCGCCGCGAGATGCAGAAGGTCCAGGTGGCTGTCGCCACTGAATCATCGCGCCTGCAGGCGCAGAACACCGAATTGGCCAATCGCATGGCCAAACTGGATGAATCGGCGAAACAACTTGAGTCAACCCTGGAAAGCCGCTTGATCCAAATGAGTGGCGACATCATTTCCGGTGCGCGCACGCAATTGGAACGGGCCCTGGACGTGGTGCTCAAAGAACTGGGGACACGCAACGCCAAGGAACTCGGCAAGCAGCTCGACGATGCCTGCGCTCAGTTGAAGAACGTCCAGAAAGGAATTGAAAACTCGGTTTCTCAGTTGATCAAAACCGAGGTTGCAGGAAATCTCCTCTCGTTCGGACAGACCATGGAAGAGCTGGCACAGGATTCCGTGGGACGTTGGAGAAGCGCGCTCGCCAAGGACTTGACCTCGGTAACCAAGATTCTTGGTGGAGAATTTCAGGCGGATGCCGTGACCGTCCGCAAGGGGAATCGATCCACGGCAGAGGAGTAGCACGCACGAAAGATTGCCTCTGCGAGGCCGCTAGCTCACGATCCCCATTCTCTTGCCTACGCGCTTCAGCACTTCCAGCGCCTGCTGCAATTCGTCCCTCGTGTGCGTGGCGGTCATGATGGTGCGGATGCGGGCTTTGCCTTCGGGGACGGTGGGAAAGGCAATTCCCGTGCCCAGCACGCCTTCCTTGAACAGTTCACGGGAAAAATCCATGGTGAGTTTGCCGTCGCCGATGATGATCGGAGTGATCGGGGTTTCGCTGGCGGGCGTGGTGCTTGCCTCCGATGTCGAAGCCCAGCAGGCCCAGTTCCTTCTTCCAGAAGCGGGTGTTCTCCCAGAGCTTCTCGATGCGCTCCGGTTCGTTTTCCAGAACATCGAAGGCCGCGATGCAGGTGGCCGCTACCGAGGGCGGGTGCGACGTCGAGAACAGGAACGGCCGCGCGCGGTGATAGAGGAAATCGATCAGGTCGCGGGTGCCGCAGACGTAGCCGCCGAGCGCGCCGATGGCTTTTGATAGGGTCCCGACCTGAATGTCCACGCGGCCGTGCATTTTGAAATGATCGATTGTGCCGCGGCCGTTGCGGCCGAGCACGCCGGAGGCGTGGGCATCGTCGACCATCATGATGGCGCCATATTTTTCCGCCAGGTCGCAGAGCGCGGGCAGCGGGCCGATGTCGCCGTCCATGGAGAAGACGCCGTCGGTGATCAGCAGCTTCTTGCCGGGCTGGTCTTTAATGCTGGCCAGCCGCTCTTCGGCTTGAGCCATGTTCTTGTGCTCGAAGACCAGAATCTTGGCGCGCGAGAGGCGCGCGCCATCGATGATCGAAGCATGGTTCAGCTGGTCGGAGATGATGAAGTCCTCTTTGCCCAGCACCGCCGACACGGTTCCCGCATTGGCCGCGAATCCCGACTGGAAGACCACGCAGGCTTCCACATTCTTGAAGCGCGCGATCTTCTCCTCCAGCTCCATGTGGATTTTCATGGTGCCGGCGATGGTGCGCACCGCGCCCGATCCGACGCCGTATTTGCGCGTGGCTTCGAGCGCGGCCTCGCGCAGCTTGGGGTGCGTGGTCAGGCCAAGATAATTATTGGAGGCCAGGTTGATGACTTTCTTGCCGTCGAAGGTGCAGACCGCGGCTTGCTCGTCATCGAGGACGCGCAGGCGGAAATGCGTGCCTTTGGCTTTGAGATCGTTGAGTTGGTCGGTCAGGTAAGAGAGCGGATTGGAGCGGGCGGCGGTGGTTGGCATCTGGCTTTCTCCGATTGCTTGGTACGGACGGTGACGCTAACAGTTTAATACTGCTTGGGGATTCAAGAACCAGTTTGCAGTTCACGGTTCTCAGATGTCAGTTGAGCGCAGGGTATTTCAGATCGGGCACTTCCAGGTCGGGTTGAGCGGACGCGGCTTTGGCTGCACCGGCGCCAGGACGGGGCGAAGGGCGATTCACCCAGACAGTCTTGATTCCGATAGATTGGCGGGGGTTACGTCGTGATAGAGACTCTGGGCGACGTGGAGCCACTGGCTGGCGAGCACTCCGGTGCGTTGCTGCGCCAGCTGGAAAATGGATAGGGAAGGCTTGTAGGCGCGGGCCTGCTGGGCCGTGACGACGTAAGTCGAAGGGTACTTCGAGTAAGGCGTGCCGTCGAGGCGAAAAGAGCGTCGTCCACATTGGAGATGACCGCCAGCTGGTAGCGGCCTTGAGCTGGCGCAGCGCCGCGATCGTGTCCGGAAAGGGGAGCCAGTGGGGCAGCGAGTCGGGCAACGAGCGTATCTGGGATTCGGTCGGCATGAATCCGAGATGCTGGCCGAGGCCGCGCACCACCGACCGCAGAACTTCCACGTAAGGACGGTACTCTCCGCGTTCGGCGTCTGGGATTCCAGCTCAGAGTAAAGACGCAGGAGTTCAGCATCAGCGATGGTCTTGCCATGGGCCGCGAGAAGGGGCCGGAGCGCGGAGAAGATTCCCGTTTCCCAGTCGATAAGCGTGCCGTAGCAGTCGAAGGATACGAGGCGGAATTGATCAAAATTCAACATGACGCAACAGCAAGCCCAGGGCTGTGCCCTGGGCTCGATCTTCTTAGGACCGGGTCGGAAGACTACTTGACCTCCAGCGGTTGTTCCAGTTTGAAGCTGAGCGCGGACTCAGCGGGCAGCACGATGTCCTTGTTGCCGGTGAACGCGGCGCCGCCGGCGCCTGCTCCGCCTCCGGCCAGGGCGCCGATTCCAGCCCCTTTGCCGCCACCAGCCAGGCCGCCAATCAAAGCTCCCAGGGCAGCTCCGCCCCCGGCTAGGACCGCCGTGCGCTTGCCCTTACCCTTTTCCGTTCGAACCACGGAAGAAGTGGAAATGGACTGGTCCGAACCGCCAATGCTGATCGAAGTCAGCCGCAACTTAAGTGATGCTCCGCCCTTGAAGCGGCCAAGCGGCTCTGCGTCAACCACCGTTCCGGAAGCCGCCGCGCCAGCGGGGATCGCGGTTCTGCCCTCGACCGTAACCGGACTGGCTAAAGTGGCGGTAAACGTCTGGCCGGCCGAGCTGATCTTGGAGCCCACGGTCTGGCCCAGGCGAACCGTCAGCACTGTGCCCGCCGGGACCACCAGGGGCCTGGCCGGTTCGGGTTTCATGTTCGACATCGCCGTGCTCGACATGGCCGAGCCCGAGCCGCTGTTGTTGGAAGAGTTGGCCATGCTTCCACTGGGCTCCGCCGAAGAGCCGCTGTTGTCGCTCGTGGCCGAGGGAAGAGTTGGCAGGGGGAAGAAGTGGAGGAATTCGAGTCCGCCGGAGCGGCCGGCTTGTTACAGCCGAGCAGGGCGAAAGACAGTAGAGACCAAGGGTGAGTGCTGTTAAACGGGTTCGCATGGTTCCCTCCGTGTCAGGATGGTCGATCAGAAAGCCGCAGACAATTGGGCCTAGATTTTATCCTCATGCGCGCTGGATGTCATGGCCGCGCTGCTCTTTTCTTCGGGCGGGCTCCAGGATCGATATTTTCGGAAACATGGCGACGTTTTCGGAAACCGCGGGACTCGGGCGCGCGGTCGGATTCTCTGTTCTTCTTCCCGCTTCTCCGCCAGGAACTTGGCCGTGTTCAGCAGCGGCCGGCCCAGCGACGGATTGTAACCGCTCCAGGCGTCTTCCGATTCCCCTCCCCGCTCGAAACTGGGCCCGCATGGCCTCCATCTTCGAATCGAGATCGTCGAGATAGTGCAGCATGAGCGCTTCCGGGAACATGGGCAGCTTGGGCGAGCCGAAATCGTACTGGCCATGATGGCTGATGATGAGGTGCTCGACCAGCGCCTTGAGGCGGCTCGGGAAAGCCGGGGACCTGGGCGAACTTGGCCTGCAGCATTTCCAGCTCGATGATCATGTGTCCCAGCAACTGGCCGCGCGTAGTGTAGGAGAACGAGCGATTGTAGGTAAGTTCGTGGATCTTGCCGATATCGTGAAAGAACGCGCCGGTGAGCAGCAGGTCACGATTAATCTGGGGATAGTTGCGGCACATCAGGTCGCAGGAATTAAAGAGCGAGACCACGTGCTCCAGCAGGCCGCCGATGAAAGCGTGATGCAGAGTCTTGGCGGCGGGAGCGTTGCGGTAGGCTTCCGCAATTTCCGGGTCGGCCATGAACGCTTCGACCAGCGCCTTGAGATGGGGATCTTTGAACGAGGCGACATATCCCGCCAGGGTCTGCCATAACTCGCCGATATCTTTGGTGGTCTTGGGCAGGTAGTCGGCGAAATCGACTTCAGACTCCCCCAGTCGTCGCAGCTTGTGGATGGTGAGCTGGAAACGGTTCTTATACTTGTTGACCAGACCCTTGACCTTGATGAAGTCGTCCTGATCACAGGCGTCGATGGCGTCCTCGACGTTGTCCCACATCTTGGCCTCGAGGTGGCCGCTGCGATCGCCCAGGGTCAGGGCCAGATAAGGTTCACCACTCTTCTTGGGTTTAACCTGCCGGGAAACCACCACGAAGCTGGACGTGACGATCTTGTTCTCGAAGCGGGCGCAGTCGGAAACGAAGAATTCTTTCATAACCGTAAGGCCTGCCATTCGCTTCCCGGCCGGCATCACGGGTCTCAGCTTAAACTAGAGGATGCCCAGCTTTTTCTTCTTTTTCTTGAGTTCCTTGGCGCCGGCGTCTTTGGCAGTGGTCTCGATGGGCACGGTCTGGTTGGGGCTGGCGCCGGTATCCACGTAACCGGGTTTGATGTCGATGTAAGCGTCCTCGCGCAATTTCTGCAGGTAGGCGCGCAGGGCGGGCTGCAGCTTCTGCATGTAGATGGCTTCCTGAACCTTGGGCTCGATCTCGCTCAGCGCAGGGACGCCGGCCTGCTGGTGTTCGGTGACTTTGAGGATGACGAAACCCTGTTTGGTGCGGATGACGTCGGAGACCTCGCCCGGCTTCATGGCAAAGGTCTTGTCCTCGAGTTCCTTGGCCAGGGTGCCCCGCTTGAAGTAGCCCAGATCGCCACCCTGAGCGGCGGTGGGCCCGTCTGAATTCTTCTTGGCCAGATCGTCGAAGGCGGCTCCTTTGCGGATCTGGGCCAGCAGATCGTCTGCCTTGGCTTGCGCTGCGGCGAGCAGTTGCGCGTCGTCGACCACGGCGCTCTTGTCTTTCCTTTCCGTGGAGATCAGGAGTTCACTCAGCCGGATTTGTTCCGGTTGCTCCAACTGGCTCTTGTGCTCGTCGTAGAATTGCTGCAATTCCTCCTTGCTGACGTTCATCCGCGAGCCGACTTCCTTGGAGATTACTTCCTGGGTGATGATCTGGTTCTTCAGGTTCTGCTTGAAATCCTCGTAGGAGATGCCCTGGGCCGTGGCCGCCTTTTCCAGGTCTTCCATCGAGTCCATGTGCATTTCCTTGCGCATTTCATCAAGCCGCTTGATCAATTCGGTATCGGCGGTGATGCCCAGGTCCTTGCCCTTTTCCAGCAGCAGTTGCTGGTCAATCAAGTCGCGCAGAACGTCTTTGTCGCGGTCCTCGATGATCTTGGCGGCATTGGCCGGGTCCTGCTGCTGCACTTCTTGCTTAAGCTGCTCTTTGCTGCGCTGAAATTCGCGCGCGGGTAATGATCTGATTATTGACGCGGGCTACGATTTCTTCGACCACCGTGTCCGCGCGGCAAAAGCGGAGGCAGGGCGGCAAGGCAAACCAGCAAAATCCAGGGGAGTAATTTTCGCATAGGAATCTCGGGCGGCAAGCTTGAAGTCTGAGAGCTGGGAGACGGCCTGCACAAATTGTACCTCCGGAGGCAGGTCTGCGGCCACTGGCGCATGCGTTATCATAAATAGTTTTGTGCCGGTCGCCGCGTCGCGGCCTTAAGGGAGACTGAATGAAGGCCTTGGCATATTCCGCCATTATTATCCTTTTCGGGGTTGTCGCTATTTCCGCCGCCGCGCGGCACAAAGCGCGAAAAGCCAGCCCGGCCGTGCCCGGGCTGGCGCAGTTGCAGAAGATGACGGCGCGCTTTGCCCCCACGCCCCTGCGGGTGGATACCTCCGAACTTTCCTCCGGGACCGGCAAGCCCTGGTCAAGCTGATCGAAGCGGGACGCGATCATGGACGATATTTTCCTGGTCCAGTACTGGAGCGGCAACCCGGCCCTCTATTCCCGCCTGCAGAAGGACAACACGCCGCTGGGCAAAGCCCGGCTGCAATATTTCTGGATCAACAAGGGGCCCTGGTCCGCACCTGGACAATTTCAAGGCGTTTCTCCCCGGCGTCCCCCCGGAAAAGCTTAAGGGGGCGAACTTTTATCCCGAGGACATGACCAGGGAAGAGTTCGAGAGCTGGGTTGCGACCTTGTCCCCGGAGGAGCAGAAGCAGGCCAAGGGCTTTTTTACCGTGATTCGCCGGAAGGACCGGAGATGATTCAAAGGGCAACTGGTGGCGGTTCCCTACAGCGAGGAATACAAGGACGATCTGACCCGGGCGGCCGATCTGCTGAAAGAAGCGGCCGACTCTCACCGAGAATGCCTCGCTGAAGAATTTTCTCAACCTGCGCGCGGATGCGTTTCTCTCCAACGATTACTACGCCAGCGACATGGCCTGGATGGACCTGGACGCGCCCATCGACATCACCATCGGCCCTTACGAGACCTACGACGATCGAAATCTTCGGCTACAAGGCGGCATTCGAAGCCTTCCTGAACCTGCGGGATGACGAAGAGAGCAGGAAGTTTTCCGCGTTCAGCGCGCACCTGCAGGAGATCGAAGACAACCTGCCCATGGATCCCGCAGTACCGCAATCCTAAACTGGGAGCGGCGGCGCCGATCCGGGTAGTGAACGAGATTCTGTGCGCGGGCGACGGCAACAGGGGAGTGGCAACCGCCGCTTACAATCTGCCCAACGATGAGCGCGTGGTCAATCAGAAGGGCAGCAAGCGGGTGATGCTCAAGAACGTGCAGGAGGCCAAGTTCCGCAGCGCGCTGCTGCCGATCGCCCGCCGCCTGCTCTCCCAGCGGCCCGGTGGACGTGAATTTCGAGTCATTTTTCACCCACACCGTGGCCCACGAACTGATGCACGGCCTCGGGCCCCACCAGATCAAGGTGGACGGGCGGGACACTACTCCCCGCGCCGAATTGAAAGAGCTTTACAGCGCCATTGAAGAAGCCAAAGCCGACGTCACCGGCCTCTTCGCCCTGCAATACATGATGGACCATGCCAAGCAGATGAGGCTGGCGAGCGTCCTGCCTTCCGATGACGCGGCGCAGCGCCAGTTGTATACCACCTACCTGGCCTCCATGTTTCGCACCCTGCGCTTCGGACTTGAACGAGGCCCACGGCAAGGGCATGGCGATCCAGTTCAATTACCTGATGGACAAAGGGGCGTTCTCGCAACGCGCCGACCAGACTTTCACGCTCGACCTGGACAAATTCAAGCAGGGAGTGCGTGATCTCGATCACGATCTGCTGACGATTGAAGCCCATGGCGACTACGCGGCGGCGAAGAAGTTGCAGGATGAACTGGGAGTGATCCGCCCCGCTGAAAAAGAAATTCTCGCCGCCTGCAAGGGATTCCGACTGATATCGAACCGGTTTTTGTAACTGCGGATGAGCTTGCCCCGGAGAAGCCCGAGCCGGAGCCGGTGCGGGTCTGACGAAAGAAGAGGTAAAAGCGCGGTTGAGTGGTTTAGCCCAAAATATGCTGCGCCGCCGGCAGGCTACGCCTTAGCGTTGTTATTTTGAAACTGGGACGTTCGTTGGGGAGCACAGCAGACTAGGTGGTCCGCGTCGGCCCAAGGTGTCACGGACCAGGGCCAATGCTGTCACATCATTCTGAACCGGGGGCTTGCCCATGAACTGCTGCACGCCAGAACACGCTGGCACACATCTTTGGCCGTTTCGTCGGTGGCCTGTTGCAGCTCCGACTTCACCCGTTCCAATCCGAACTCCTCGCGTTTGCGTTTCCCCTCAAGTAAACCTCGGGAAACCAGCAGAAGAGCGGCGCCGGGAGGCAGCGCGACCAGGGGCGCCTCGCAGGTGGAGTGGGAAAAAACCCAGAGGCAGGCCGGTGGCTTGAGTTCGCTGATGCCGGTCATATCGCGCAGCAGGCCGGGAGTGTGGCCGGCGTTGAAATAGCAGATCGTGCCCAGGTCTTCGTTGTAGCAGCCGGCAAAGGCCGGGCAGGAGCGGATGCCGCCTTCGGCCGACATAATGGCGCGGTTGAGCTCGAGGCAGAGTTCGGCCATGGCGTCAGCTTCGTTGACGTCCTCGGCCGAGAAGCTCTGGCGAGCGGGTGCGGAAGGTTTCCTGCGCGGCCGAGACAATGCCGCTGTTCTGTTCCAGGCGTCCCGCTATGTCGAGCAATCCGAAGATCACCCGGTTTGGCTTAACCCGCACGAAATCATAAAGTCGCCGCCCTGCCGTTCACCGTAGTAGGCGGCGGCCAGTTCGGATGGAGCTCCGGAACCGCAGCCTGGACCGCTCTCTGCGGCCCCGGCGTTTTTCCGCGATTGAAGAGAAAGGCCATCGCGAACCGCCGACGTTAGCACAGAACGGAGCGGTAAATGGCAAACGGCCGGTCGCGGGACAGGGCCAGTCCCACTACCAATCCAGGAAAAGGAAGCCTGCCTCCTTCACGCCAGGTCAAAGACCAGCACTTCGGCGTCCTCGGTCCCTTTCAACGAGCCGTGCTTCTTCGCTGACCGCGGCGCCGTCGCCCTGGCTCAAGGCCTTTCCGTTCAGTTCGACCGCGCCTTTGGCGACCTGCAGCCACGCGTATCGACCTTTGGCCAGTTCGTGTTTCACTTCCTCCCGGAGCAAGCAGCGAAACATACAGCTTTGCGTCCTGGTGAATGCTGACCGAGCCTTCTTCACCATCCGGGCTGGCGATCAGGCGCAGCTTGCCGCGCTTTTCGGCCTCCGGAAACTGCCTTCTGCTCGTAGCCGGGGGTGGCCTCGGCGGTCGGGCAGAATCCATATTTGTAGCAGGTGCGCCGGGTCGGTTTTTGAGGCGTTGGCTTCGCTATGACGCATCCCGTGCCCGCGCTCATGCGCTGTCCGTCGCCGGGGCGAATGATGGAGCCGTTGCCCATGCTGTCCTTATGCTCCAGCGCGCCATCCAGCACGTAGGTGATGATCTCCATGTCGCGGTGGGGATGCATGGGAAACCGTGGCCCGCCTGCACCCAGTCTTCGTTGATCACGCGCAGGGAGCGGAATCCCATGAAGCGCGGGTCATGGTACTGGTCGAAAGAAAAAGTGTGATGAGTGTTGAGCCAGCCGAAGTCGCCTCCGCCTCGTTCTGCACTTCTGCGAATGGAAATCACGGTGTTCCTCCCAATTTAATCGTTATAACGACTATTTAGATGCGATCCACGACAGAAAGATTCCGCCCCGGTAACCAGCACTGCCACTAGTACATACCACACAAAGGACCTACCACCTTTGTAGGGCCAAGTGTGTGTTGGGTCTGGCACCGGTGCCGATAACGTTGAATATCCGGGATTTCGTTATGACGCGATGCCTGTGGGTTGCCGTGCTCGGCCTGACATGGCTAGGATGTGGCTCCGGATCAACTGAATCTCTCCCGGTTGGGTTCCTAATCTCACCCATCACTCGACCGGTGACCTGTGGACCATCTGGCAAGCCGCTCAGCAAAGCGTGGCCCAGCAAATCAACTGAACCCGTACAAACCTCGCTCCACATGCCCCGCCTCAACGCCTGCCGGGTGATCCGCGCGCGCTGCAGGTGATGCCACATCAGCTCTCGGTGGCATCGCGTCCAGACGTCGCATCGAGCGTTCTGCTCGCCGCCACCGGTCTGAATCGGCCCGATCCGACGGGGTTGATTTTGTGCCCGGCGCCGTGCAACGTCACCTATGCAGCGGCCTACTCCGAATATCGTCCGCAAACCACCCGTTTTGCGGCCTCATGGGAGTCCCAGGGGAACAACTTCTCGCTCGTCCTGCAATACGAATTTGAGAATCAGATCCTTGCCGCGCTGGGCTATGACATGACGTGGCGATGGGCCCCCATCAGTAACCGAGCCCGAACAGTTCCGAAGACCCATCCCGGACACAGTCCCCAACACAGTCGAAGACGACGCGCTTCTCTGGGGCTGGTGTGAAACAGTTTGACCCAAAACCCGCTCCAATGGCCCGGTTTGAGCCGTTCCACTATGAAAAAGCACCGCTTCCAAGCACCCGCGATGGACATTAAATTGCACTTATTCGGTCGGCTTTCCCCGGTTTACCCGGGCAAAGGGGTGCCGTTATGCGCTTACGCCTTCACGTTCTTATTCTTCTCCTAGGCTTGGCCGGCCTCGCGGCGCTTAGCGGATGCTCCAGCAAACCTGGCGGCGATAAAGGTTTCGGCAATGGGGGAAACGGCAACCTGGCTGTCACCGTAAGTGATCCGGCTACCTGCGGTGGAACCAACGGAACGCTCAGCCATGTCTACGTAGCGATCAGCGATGTACAGATCAGCACCAGTGCAACCGCGCCTGCCGGCGATCCCAGTTTTGTGGATTTAACTCCAAGCCTGAAGAGCGCTCCGGTTCAAGTGGATCTGCTGGGAACGCCCAAGCAATGCTTCTTGGCGACGCTGGCATCAGGTTTGACTTTGACTTCCGCCAGTTACACCCAAGTCCGCGTGGTGCTCGCCGCCGATGCCAGCGGCCCAAACATTCCCGGCAACCACTGCGGCCTCTCGTCCAACTGCGTCGTCTTGACCGGCGATCTGCTTGGTGCGACTCACCCCGTACAGTTGGGTGCGGAAACCACGCAAGGCATCGCGATCGGGCCGACCCAAATTGCCGGAGGCAGTTTCAACGCGACAACCAGCCAGCCGCAAACCCTGAATCTGAATTTTGATGCCTGCGCTTCCGTGGTAGCTCTGGGCGGTAACCAGTTTCGTTTGAGGCCGGTGATATTCGCGGGTGATGCAGGCGGCAACGCCGCATCCATCACAGGTCAGTTAGTCGATAGCGCTTCGCTGCAGCCGGTTCCGAGCGGGCAGTTCACTGTAGCCCTGGAGCAAAAGGATTCCCGCCTGATAGATCGAGTGATGATGGAAACCCTCGCCGATTCAAAAGGCAACTTCGCATTTTGCCCCGTGCCGGCGGGTGCCTTTGACATCGTGGCCAGCGGCCTGCGAACAGACACCAAAGCCGCTTACACACCCACCGCTGCGCTCGGGGTCAACTCGGCCACTGCGCTGGGGCAAGTCCCGATGACCGTGGTGCCGAACACTCCCAACGGCTCGGCCTCCTTGAGCGGCGGAGTTCAGTTGCAGGGAGTTTCGAATCCGCCCGCCTCAGCCGATATGACGATCTCGGCCCTGCAACTAGTGACCCCCAGCGGTTTCGGAGCCGTCACCCTCACCATTCCATTTCTGCAAACCCAAGCGAGCACGATCACACTGCCCACGCAAGCGGGCTGTGCCCCGAACACCAATTGCGCAGCTTTTAATCTCGCTGTTCCTCCGGCCAACGTCTTCTTCGGGCAGTTCAGTTCCAGTGGTACGAGCTTCAGCCAGAACCTGGGACTCGCGACCTATACCGTGGAGGGGACTGCGTCCGTGCCCGAGTCTGGTGGCGTCGCAGCCTGTAGCCCTTCATTCGCCGCCGTACCGGTCGCCAACGTGAATCCCGACACCAACGTGGACCTCACCAACCAGCCCCTCATATTCACGTCCTGTCAGTAGTGAAACGCCGCGCGGGCGGGAAGCGACTACTTTTTCTCGCTGGCTTTTTCGCGGGGTTTCGAGGAAGTTTCGGACTTGGCTGAGCCGTCGGTCCTGGTCTTGCCTTCTTTTTTGGAAGAATCGCCTGACTTGGCAGAATCGCCCGGTTTCGAGGAATCAGCTGATTTGGACGAATCACCCGACTTTGAAGAATCCGAAGACGCGGAAGATTTCTTCGCGTAATCGGTCACGTACCAGCCTGAGCCTTTGAACTGCACCGCCGGCGCCGAGATTACCTGCTCGACCGGGCCGCCGCACTCGGGGCATTTCTTGATATGAGGATCGGAGAATTTCTGGATCTTTTCAAAACGGTGATGGCACTTCTTGCACTCGTATTCGTAAAGTGGCATGGACTCCCTGAAGCCAAATAAATTCTGACTTTGATTTTAGGGACTGCGATAGCTGGCGTCAATTTGCAGGGCCGATGCCCGCGGTGGAATCAAGTGATAGACTCGCGCCCATGAAAGGCGAGGATCACCGGGGCATTGCCGAATCCAGGCGAACTCTATCTCCCGGTCCGGCCCTATATCTTGTCGCCACCCCTATCGGGAATCTCGAAGACATCACTCTCCGCGCACTGCGCGTTCTAAAAGAATCCGACATGATCGCTTGCGAAGACACGCGCCAGACCCAGAAACTGCTGAACCATTACGGCATCACGACCCGCACCGTCAGCTATCACGAGCACAATGAGATGACGCGCGCGCCCGAACTCGTCGTTGAACTCGAGCAGGCGCGAGCATTGCACTGGTGACCGACGCTGGCATGCCCGGCATCTCCGATCCGGGATTTCGCTTGATCTCGCTGGCGATCCGGCATCACGTTCCCGTGGTGCCGATTCCGGGAGCGTCGGCGTTTCTGGCGGCGCTTGGTGGCCAGCGGCCTGCCGACGGATTCATTTCGCTTCAGCGGATTCCTACCCGCCAAACGCGGCCAGCGACGGCAGATGCTGGAGAGCATCAAGACTTCGCCGCGGACCCAGGTTTTCTATGAAGCGCCCCACCGGGTGCAGGAAACGCTGGAAGATGTTGTCGAAGTTCTGGGAGAGGCCCGGCATGTGGTGATCGCCCGCGAAGTCACAAAGATCCACGAAGAGTTTTTGCGCGGGCGAGCGGGCGAGGTACTCGAAACGCTGAAGGCCCGCGGCGACATCAAAGGCGAAATCACGCTGCTGATCGGCAAAAGTGGAGGAAGGCGAAGCTCGACGCCGCGGGACGGACGTCCGCGACCCTCAGCGATTCGCGCAGCGGGTTGAAGCAAATGATGGCCGAAGAGAAACTGGATGAAAAAGCCGCACTGAAGAAAGTGGCGAAAGAAAGCGGAATCTCAAAGAGCGAGGCGTATCGGGAATGGCAGAGGAGCAAGTGATCGATCGAATCCTACATCCTGAAGGACACTCTAATAGAATTGTCATCAGAGGCTCTGCCGCGGGAACAAAAGCACGGGAGATGGTCAAGGCCTGCGGCGACCTGTGCCCTCGCTCGGTCTTCGCTCAGGATGACACCGTTACTTCCCCGCCAATTCCTTCTTCACCGCCTCGCTAACCACTTTCCCATCCACACGCATTCCCGCGGCAGCAAAGCGCGCCATGGTGTTCTTCATACCGTTCCCATGTCTTTCATTGTGGGTGAGCCCATTTCGGCAATCACGGCTTTCACTCCGGCCACGATCTCTTCTTCCCCGGCCGCCTTGGGCAAATAAGACTCGATCAGCACGATCTCGGCGGCTTCTTTGTCCGCCATCTCTTGCCTTCCGCCTTTGGTGAACTGCTCAACCGACTCTTTGCGCTGCTTGATCAGCGTCGTCAGCACCTGCTGCGATTCTTTCTCGTCGAGCGGCGCCATCTTTTCGATCTCGCGATTTTTCAGCGCGGACTTGACCATGCGCAGGGTTGAAAGGCGCGCCTCGTCGCGCGCCTTCATGGCGGCAGTGATGTCTTTCTGAATCTGTTCGCTGAGGCTCATAGGATCGTAATTATAGTGTGGGATGGGTAGGGTGGGCTCGAAGACTCGGTACGTTCATTCGTGCATTTCCTGTCCGCCAAAACCGGCGTAGTCTGAAGCCGACGTCTCCGTGCAAGACCTACCCAACTCGTTCTCTCATCGGCCTTGGCCCGTGTCACCCGGACCATGGGCAATGGAACAGACCTGGCATGACCTGCTATTCGCGCATTGGGCCGTTCCCCCCGAGGCTCTCCGTAAGCTTCTACCCGAGAATCTCGAACTGGAAATTTTTCATCACATGGGCTGGATCGGTGTGGTGCCATTTCGCATGAGTCACATCCACGCCCGAGGCATGCCATCTCTGCCTGGAATATCGCAGTTCCCTGAATTAAATGTCCGCACCTACGTGACACTCGATGACAAACCGGGTGTGTACTTTTTCAGCCTGGATGCCGCCAGCTTGCCTGCGGTGTGGGCGGCGAAGCGTTTCTACCATCTACCGTACTTTCATGCCCACATGTCGACGGAGTCCGAAGGCGACTGGATCGTTTACGACGCGCGCCGCGCCCACAGCACGGCCGCATTTCGCGCACGGTACCGGCCCACCGGCCCAGTGCAACCGCGCGAGCAAGGCAGCCTGGTGCATTGGCTCACCGAGCGTTATTGCCTGTACACCACGGTGGAAGGCCGCGTACATCGCGCCGAAATCCATCATAAGCCATGGCCGCTGCAGGAAGCGGAGGCGCAGATTGATGTCAACACCATGGCCAAGGCCTGCGGAATCTCCCTTCCTTCAGACGCTCCGCTTTTACATTTCGCCCGGGAGCTACAGGTTCAGATCTGGCCGCTGACTCTCGTGGGATAACGGCAAAACTTGGTTTCCCTTGCCGTTTCTAGTCGAGTGCTTCTATCCTCTCTGCCTATGCCGCACGGGCCAGACCAACTACTGTTTGAACTATTTGCCATCTTCCTCGCGGCCAAAGTCGTCGGCGAAATCTTTGAGCGCATGAAGCTGCCAGCCGTGCTGGGAGAGATTCTGGCGGGTGTGGCTCTGGGCCCGTATGCGCTCGGATGGATCCATCCCAGTGACACAATCCACTCCATCGCGGAAATTGGCGCGATTTTCGTTTTGTTCCACGCCGGGCTTGAGACCAGCCCAGCGAGACTTGATACGGGTGGGACGCAAGGCATTGCTGGTGGCTGTGGCCGGAATCGTCGTGCCGTTCGCGCTGGGATTCGCATACATGAAGTGGCATGGCGAAGCGTCCACTGAGGCGATTTTCGTGGGCGCAGCGATGGTGGCGACCAGCGTTGGCATTACTGCCCGGGTGCTGGGTGACCTAGGCGTGCTTTCAAGTACCACTGCCAAAATCATTCTCGGCGCGGCCGTGTTTGACGACATTTTGGGCATGCTGCTGCTGGCCGTGGTGGTCGGTCTCTCTTCCGGAGGTAGGGTGGAGTGGCTCCATCTCGGAATTTTGGCGGTCGAAGCGACGGTGTTTGCCCTCTTCATGATCTTCCTCGCGCCGCGCATTATCGGAAGGCTGCGGCCAGGGGTGCAGCAACTTTCCACTCACAGCGCTCCGCTGGTGCTGGCACTGGTGCTTTGCCTCCTGCTCTCCTGGCTGGCGGTAAAAATCGGCATGGCTGCCATCATCGGCGCGTTCTTTGCCGGCCTCATGTTTGCCGATTCCGCCCGTGAGTGGGACTTGATGAAGCGCATGCACGGCATCACCGAGTTTCTGGCGCCTTATTTCTTCTTCTCGATCGGCTCGCAACTGGATGCACGCCTCTTCCGAGGCAACGTGTTGATGGTCGCGCTGGTCATCTCGCTCCTGGCCATCGTCTCCAAGGTCGCGGGCTGCGGCCTGCCCCTGCTGCGGGATGGCTGGCACACCGTTCTTGCTGTTGGCGTCGGCATGATGCCGCGCGGCGAAGTGGCGTTGATCGTGGCCCTCGCTGGACTGAATGCCGAGATCGTGAAACAGTCAACCTATGCGATTGTGGTGTTCATGACGGCGGTGACAACCATTCTGGCGCCGCCTCTGCTCCGGTATCTGTTCCGCAACGAGCCACATACCGCGTAGGCGAGGCTCCGCTCGCATATAATTCCCGTTTTCCATCGCTTTGAGGAGAATCTGATGACCCTTTCCGGCCACGTAGCACTGGTGACGGGCGCTTCGCAGGGCATCGGCCGCGCCTGCGCGCTCAAGCTGGCAGAGCGAGGAGCTATGGTCGCCGTGGCCGCCCGCAACCAGGAAAAGCTGAATGAATTGGTGGGCCAGATTGCGGCCGCTGGCGGCCAGGCAACCGCATTTGCTTTGGACGTCTCCGACGAAGAGCAGATCAAATCTGTTTTCAAAGCCGTGATCGCCCAACTCGGCAAAATCGACATTCTGGTCAACAATGCCGGTATCACACGCGACCAGCTGATCATGCGTATGAAGCGGGCCGATTGGGATGCCGTTATCAATACCAACCTCACGTCAGCTTATCTCTGTACCCAGCAGGCAATCGGCTCCATGCTCAAACAGCGCTGGGGGCGGATCATTAACATCACTTCGATCTTTGGCCAAACCGGGCCAGGCAGGACAAGCCAACTACGCTTCCTCGAAAGCGGGATTAATCGGCCTGACCATGGCCGTGGCGCGCGAAGTGGCCTCCCGCAACATTACCTGTAACGCGGTCGCTCCCGGATTCATCGAAACCGCAATGACCGCTGGCTTGGGTGACGAGTTCACGCCAGAAAGCCGTCGCCATGATCCCCCTGGGGCGCGTGGGCACACCGGAAGATGTAGCCAATGCAGTGGCATTCTTGGCCTCCGACGAAGCGTCTTACATTACCGGGCATGTGCTCAACGTCAACGGAGGCATGCTGATGGGGTAGCGCTTCCCGTTGGACTTGCGATCGTGCAGGCGGAATCCGCAACGCAGATCGCCCAGGCGCGCGAACTTTTTGCGGAGTACGCGAGGTCGCTCAACTTCGACCTCTGCTTTCAGAGCTTTGACAAAGAATTGGCTGGCCTTCCCGGAGACTACGCGCCTCCCGATGGCCGTCTGCTGCTAGCGGAGTACCAGAGTCAGTTGGCAGGATGCGTCGCCTTGCACAAACTCGACGCAGAAATCTGCGAGATGAAGCGGCTTTACCTGCGTCCGCAATTTCGCGGAAAAGGCATTGGCCGGGCCTTGGCGGAAACCGTGATCGCCGAAGCACGCAGCATCGGCTATCGCAGCATGCGGCTGGATACGGTGGAGCCGGTAATGAAAGATGCAGTAGCCATGTACCGCCGCTTTGGGTTTAAGGAGATTACTCCCTACCGGGTCAATCCCATCGCAGGTACGCTATATATGGAACTGGAACTGTGACCTCGGGCTGTTAACTTTTCGGCAGTCCAAAGGAACGAATCATGAAAAACGTTCTCGCTTTGTTTCTGCTTTTTATGGTCGCTGTTTCTGCCTTCGCCGCTGACGGGAAGCAGGTCTCCTATAAAAGCGGCGACGAAACCGTGCAGGGCATTCTCTACACGCCCGCCGGGAAAGGGCCCTTCCCCGCGATCATCGTGATCCACGAATGGTGGGGCCTGAATGACTGGGTGAAAGAGCAAGCTTCGAAACTCGCCGACCAGGGCTACGTCGCGCTGGCCGATCGATCTCTACCGCGGCAAAGTCGCCACCACGCCCGACAGGCCCACGAAATCATGCGCGGCGTCCCCGAAGACCGCGCCAAACGCGACCTCCACGCGGCCTTCGAATTCCTCGCGTCGCAGCCCAACGTAAAGAAAGACCGCATCGGCTCCATCGGCTGGTGCATGGGCGGCGGTTATTCGCTCGACGTCGCGCTGCAGGAACCCACTTTGGCCGCGACCGTCATCAATTACGGCCACCTCGCCACCGACCCGGAAGCCCTCAAGAAAATCAATGCCCCAATTCTCGGCCTGTTCGGCGCGCAGGATCACGGCATCACTCCCGACGACGTGAAGAAATTCGAGCGAGCCTGAATCAGCTCGGCAAGAAGATCGACATCAAGATCTATGACGACGCCGGCCACGGCTTCGAAAATCCGAACAACAAAGACGGCTATCGCGCCGCCGATGCCGCCGACGCGTGGAAGCGCACCTTGATTTTCTGGGCAGCACACTGAAGAAGTAGCGCCCCCATCAGCGGCTCGGAAAGGCCTGCCGGACGGGGCGTTTCGTGCATCTCGTTGCTTATACGATGTATAAACAATAACCAGCCATGCCAGCGGACTGCCGCTTCATCGCATTCATTTTTCCTATGGCACCAACGTTCCGCTCATGGCACAAATTTCCCACTTGCCATAAGATGCTGGTCTGGTTACTATGGCCCATCCTGAAATGCTCCCCACGATGAATATCGGCGAGACCATCCGCAACTACCGGCTGCAGAAAGGTATGTCTCAGGGCGACATCGAAAAGCGCACCGGCCTGCTGCGCTGCTACCTGTCGCGCGTTGAAAACGGCCACACCATTCCATCGCTCGACACGCTCTCCAAAATCGCCGGCGCCATGGAGCTTCCGCTGTCGCAGTTTTTCGCCGAGCCCGGCCACAACAACGGCTCCAAGGGATTGCCCCAGCTCTCCGACGACGAAGTCCGCTTCCTCAGCCAGATCCGCCGCTACTCCACCAGCCTGAACGACAGCGACCGCAAGCTGGTTCTCGCCATGGTCAAGAAGATGGCGTCGAGATGCGAAGTAAGCTTCTAGCTACTCAGCTCCTAGCTCAGCAAACGAACCCCTGCAGCCTCCGCAAACTACCCGAGACAGCCCGCACATCCGCTTCGAACCACGCCACTGCTGAGGCAACATGGTGGAAACGCTAGAGGCTAGGAGCTAGCAGCTAAAAGCTGCTTGGGTACTTTCGTACCATCCCCTCGGTGACCCATAGGCACCTCGCTCCCGCCTCTCATCCTCACTAAACTGTGCCATGGAGACACGTGTGACCACCGACGAAGAACTGAACGTTCTCGACACGCAACTGCGCCGTCTGAAGATCGAGTACGAGATTTATTTCAGCAACCCGACAAAGCGGCCTCCCACTGACATCGAGTGGAAGGTGCTGAGCATGCTGCGCAAGTTCACCGACGGCGGCCGCATGAACTTCTCCCAGCGCTACCGCTACAACGAAATGGCCCAGCGCTATGCCATTTACAGCGACCTGTGGCGCAAGAAGAGCCGCATCCGCGAAGAGGGCTATCGCCGCCCGCAGGACGCGTCTGCTCTCCGTGCAGGGAGTTCGAGTGGCGGAAGACGAGCCGGAAGCGCGCAACGCCCGGTGTATGGCGACTGAAGTCGTGCCGCAGCCGCGGCAGCCGCCGTGGCTGCGATGCCAGCGTCGACAGACCTTTCACCCTGCACAGCGTCCGAGCCAAAGCCGAGCGCGAGCAGGTCGAGAGACTCTACAGCGCCCTGATCGCAGCCAAGAAAAAAGCGGGAGAAAATGTCTCCGGCAGCATCGACTCGCTTCACCGCCTTCGTCCAGAAAAAAACCGAACAGATCCGCAAGCAGTACCACTGCGAAAACGTCGAATACTCCGTCGAAATGCAGGACGGCCACGTCAAGCTGAAAGCCAAAGCCAAGACCTAATCGTCGTGCCCGATTCCGCGACCCTATCGGTCGTCAGCTTTCGGTCTCTACGCTCCAACTGAACCCTCCATCTCGTTAACTGACCTACGACTAACGATCAACGCCGTTGCTGGTAGAATTTCATCACTTCACTTTCTCATCCGAGGCCAAGCATGTCTCCGAATCCGTCTAAAATCCAGCGCGCCATTCTCAGCGTCACCGACAAAACCGGACTGGTCGACTTCGCCCGCAAACTCGCCGCGCTGGGCGTCGAACTGGTCTCGACCGGAGGCACCGCCAAGCTGCTGCGCGAGTCCGGCATCGTGGTGAAAGACATCTCCGAACTCACCGGCTTCCCGGAAATGCTGGACGGCCGCGTCAAGACACTGCACCCCAAAGTCCACGGAGGCATCCTGCATCGCCGCGAAGATCGCCAGGCACGCGCTGCCGTCGCCGAGCACGGCATTCCGCCGATCGACATGGTGGTGGTGAATCTCTACGCCTTTGAAAAGACCGCCGCCAAGCCCGGCGTGCCTTTCGAAGAGCTGATCGAGAACATCGACATCGGCGGGCCGTCGATGATCCGCTCGGCCGCCAAGAATTTTCAGGATGTCGCGGTCGTCACTTCTCCCGCCGACTACGACGCCATCGCCGATGAAATGGCGCGCTCGGGCGGCGCGCTCTCCAAGGCACGACGAAATGGCGCTTGGCGCAAAAAGCCTTCGCCACCACCGCGGCCTACGATTCGGCCATCGCTTCCACGCTGGAGCGCGTCAGCGCCAACGGCTCGGTTCGAACTTCACGCGCCGAAGCGACTTTCCCGCAGACTCTGCGGCTGTCTTTTAACAAGGTCGATGGACCTGCGCTACGGCGAAAATCCGCACCAGAAGGCCGCCATGTACGCCGACGGCTCGGGCGCAGGCGTGGCCAACGGCCGCCAGATTCAGGGCAAAGAACTTTCCTACAACAACATCGTCGACCTGCAAGCGGCATGGGATCTCGCGCAGGAATTTGACGAGAACCGGTGTGCGCCATCATCAAGCACACCAATCCCTGCGGCACGGCCACCGGCAAGACTCTTGCTGAGGCTTACAAGAGGGCGCTGGACTGCGATCCGGTTTCAGCCTTCGGCGGCGTGATCGGCGTGAACCGGCCGGTGGATGGCGACAGCCGCCGAAGAAATGGCCAAGCTGTTTCTTGAGGTCATCGCCGCCCCAGGTTTCGACGACGCAGCCAAAGCTCATTTCGCCGCCAAGAAGAATCTGCGCTTGGTCGAGATCGTCCAACGCGCCCCAGCGCTGGGTGCTGAAAAATATTTCCGGCGGGATGCTGGTGCAGGATGCTGACGTTCACCAACTCACCGAAGCCGATCTGAAAGTCGTCACCAAGCGCCCGCCCACGCCGGAAGAAAAGCGCGCGTTGCTCTTTGCCTGGAAGGTCTGCAAGCACGTGAAGTCGAACGCCATCGTCTACGCCCGCGACGGCCAGACCGTAGGCGTCGGCGCCGGCCAGATGAGCCGCGTGGATTCCTGCAAGATCGGCGCGATGAAGGCGGTGCTGCCGCTGAAAGGCACGGTCGCCGCCTCCGACGCATTCTTCCCCTTTCCCGACGGCGTCGAGGAAATTGCCAAGGTGGGTGCGACCGCCATCATCCAGCCCGGCGGCTCAGTGCGCGACCCGGAGGTCATCGAAGCCGCCGACCGGCTTGGCCTGGCGATGATATTTACGGGAGTGAGGCACTTCAGACACTAAGAGACTCAATCACTAGACAGAACGTGCGCCTCTCCCAAACCTCTGAAAACACATAGAACATCCCAAGGTACATGTCCCTCTTCGGCTCTCCTCTTGGCCTGAACGCACCAGAAAATTAGACAATTCTCAGCGAGAATATTTCCAGAGGAATCATGCCGAAATACTCTCTTTCCATCGCAGGCTCTGCTGGCTTTGGCTCTGATATTGGCGGGATGCTCAGGCACCAGCTCATCGGGCACAGGCTCGCCCTCCGGCAATGGCGGTTCCGGGTCAGGTGGCGGCAGCGGTTCGGGCGGAGGCTCGGGCAGCGGCGGAGGCTCCGGATCCGGTGGCGGAGGTGGCGGTACAGGCGGCAGCAACCTGGCTTGCAACGTCATGAGCACTGGCCAGGGCTCCAACCTCAATGGCTTCAAGCCCTTCCCCAGCGACAACCCCTGGAACCAGGACATCTCCTCCGCCCCAGTCGATCCCAACTCCGATGCGATCATCGGGTTTATCGGATCCACCATCGGCCTGCATCCTGACTTTGGCACCGGAGGCAACGGAATCCCCTACGTCGTGGTCGACGGCACGCAAAGCCAGGTCGCCATCGATCTCCAGGCCTACGCCGACGAAAGCGATCCCGGGGCGATGCCTGTCCCCGCGAATGCTCCGATTGAAGGCGGCGCCAGTTCCACCGGCGACCGGCACGTGCTGGTGCTCGACAATGCGAATTGCTTTCTCTACGAAATGGGCCGGGCGTTCCCCAACAATGACGGAAGCTGGAACGCCGGACGTAGCCGTAGTTTGGGATCTGGTAAACGACCAACAGCGCCCCTGGACGTGGACTTCCGTGGACGCCGCCGGCCTGCCCATATTCCCCGGGTTAGCCCGCTATGACGAAGTGGCCGCCGGACAGATTAACCACGCGCTACGCTTCACCTTGCAGAGAAGCCGGCAGGCGATGATCCCGCCGGCCTCGCACTGGGCGGCCAACAACAGCAACTCTCTGGCTGCGCCCATGGGAATGCGGCTGCGGCTCAAGGCCAATTACGACATCTCGAGTTTCTCCGCCAAAAACCAGGTGATCCTGACCGCTCTCAAAAAGTACGGTCTCATCATGGCCGACAATGGCAGCTCCATGTACATCACCGGCGCGCCCGATGATCGTTGGGACGACAGCGATCTTCACAACCTCGGCCAGGTCCAGGCTTCAGCATTTGAAGTCATCCAGATGAATCCCGTGTACACCTCGTCGAATGTGCCGCAGGGATCTGCACCAACGATCTCCAGCTTCACCGCAACTCCGATGAGCATTTCTTCTGGCAGCAGCACCAGTCTGGCCTGGACCGTGACCGGCGCTTCCTACTTGATTATCTCGCCCGCAGTGGGACCGGTTCGCGGCACCAGCGTAAATGTCTCCCCGACTCAAACTACGCAGTACACCTTGTACGCTACCAATCAATACGGGCGAACCACTGCCACAGTCACGGTCACGGTGCAGTAACAAGAAAGCATCGATTGCACCCTTGTAAAGATTCGTCAGCCCCGCACACAACATCGGCCCAAGAAATTGAAGGACAATCCAATTGTCCCTGTACCTCTGGTCCGTGCCTGGCCGGGTTCCGAGATCGCGTTTCTCGCCTCATTTCGCCCACAAGGTTTACAATGATTCGAGCACCCACCAGCAGCGGTTCGGCATCCAATCGCTATGGTTCGGGAATCCAAAGGTAATCGATGAAACGCAAGTCATTCTGCTGTTCTTTTCATGCTTCTCCTGGCGTCCCTCGGGTTCGCCCAACAAACTCCCTCCGCTTCTGACCAAGCCAGTTACCAGCCTGCTTCGCGCAAAGCGGATCGGGCCGCGGCTTACTATCACTACACTCTGGCTCACATGTACGAGGAGCAGGTTGCGGTGTACGGCCGCAGCGAACTCGCCAACAAAGCCATCGAGGAATACCGCCTGGCGATTGAAGCCGACCCGACCTCGGAGTATCTGACCTCGGGTCTGGCCGAACTGTATGCCAAGACCGGCCGCATCCGCGACGCCGTGCTCGAAGCGCAGGACATTCTCAAGAAAGATCCCAACAATCTCGAAGCGCACAAACTGCTCGGCCGGATATATTTGCGCTCGCTGGGCGACATGCAAGGCGGCGAGCTGGTTCCGAGAGCGTGCTCAAACTGGCGATCGAGCAGTACGAGCAAATCATCAAGATCGAACCCGACAGCGTGGATGACCATTTGCTCCTGGGCCGCCTCTATCGCCTGAACAACGATCTGCAAAAGGCGGAGAGCGAATTCAAGACCGCGGTAAAACTGCAGCCGGATTCCGAAGAAGCGGTCACCACGCTCGCTTATCTTTACAACGAAGAAGGCGACACCGCTCGCGCAGCACGAGGCTATTGAGTGCGGTTCCGGATGCCGCCCGTTCGGCAAAGCTGTATTCCGCGCTTGGGCTACACCTACGAGCAGCAGAAGCAATACAAGCAGGCCATTGACAGCCTATCGACACGCGATTGAACTGGATCGCGACAATCTGGACGCCATCCGCGGCCTGGCCCAAAACCTGTTGAACGACGGCCAGACTGATGCCGCGCTCGAGCAGTACAAAATCATTGCGGACGCGAATCCCGAGGACGCGCAGACCTATCTCCGCATCGCCGAAATCTACCGCAAGAGTGGCAAGTTCGACCTGGCGCTGGACAATCTGAAGAAAGCCGAGTCCATGGTGCAGGATGTCGATGGAAGTGCCATACAACATTGCGGCGGTCTACCAGGCGCAGGGCCGCTACGACGAAGCCATCCGAGATCCTGCAGGACCTGCTGAAGAAAACTGAAAAGCCGGATAACAATTACAGCCAGTGCGAGAAGAACAACCGGTCAGTATTTCTGGAGCGGCTGGGCACGATCTATCGCGACAACAACAACGTACAGCAGGCGCTCGACACGTTCCGCAAGATGCTGCCGCTGGGCGACGACAACGCCGAGCGCGGCTACCAGCAGATTATCGACACTTATCGCGAAGCCAAGCAATGGCAAAAGGCGACCGACGCCGCCAAGGAAGCGGTGCAGAAGCTGCCCAACAACCGCGGCCTGAAAATGGTGTACGCGGCCCAGCTGGCCGACATGGGTGAGCCGACGCTGGCCTGCAGGACTGGTCAAGTCGATGCTGAAAGGCACTGCCCGAGGATCGCGAGGTTTACATCACTCTGGCGCAGATGGACGGGCGGCTGCGGCGCTGGGCAGGACGCCGAGGACGGCTCTCGACAAGGCCGAGCAGCTCTCCACCAAGGCTGAAGACAAGGAGTATGTCGACTTTCTGCGCGCTTCCACCTACGAGCGCCAGAAGAAATACGACAAAGCGGAGGAACGTGTTTCGCAAAGTGCTGGCGACCGATCCGGAGAATGCAGCCGCCCTCAACTATCTGGGCTACATGCTGGCCGATCGCGGCATTAAGCTTGAAGAAGCGCTCGATAATCATCAAGAAGGCGGTTGATCTCGAACCGGCCAATGGCGCCTATCTCGATTCCCTCGGCTGGGCATACTTCCGTCTGGGCAAGTACGAATTGGCGGAAGACAACCTGATGAAGGCTTCCCAGCATATCGGTACGGATCCCACGGTGCAGGACCACCTCGGCGATCTGTATCAGAAGACTGGACGCCTGAAACTGGCGGCGGCCCACTGGGAACGCGCGCTCGACGAGTGGAACAAAACCGTAGCCGCGGAAGTGGACCCCGCTGACGTTGCCAAAGTGCAGAAGAAGCTGGAGTCGGCCAAGATGAAGCTGGCCAAGGAAGAACCGGGAAACAAGTAGGCGGCATCGCCGAACAAACACTTCTCTGGGCCGAGTAACCCTCGGCCCTTTTCCTTTGGAGAAACTATGAACGTGGACGTCATCATCCGGGAAGCGACTCTCGACGACTTGCCCGAGCTTCTGCGCCACCGCCGTGGCATGTATGAAGACATGGGTTATAAGGACGAGGCAGCCCTCGCCGGAATGGTCTCAACCTCAGAAAATTATCTGCAGCAGCGCCCTCGCCGATGGCTCATTTCGCGGATGGGTGGCCGAAGCCGCCGGACGTGTGGTGGGCGGAGCGGCGATCCTGATCAGCCCTTGGCCGAGCCATCCCTACGACCAGCAATGCCGCCGCGCGACCATTCTGAACATGTACGTCGATCCCGAGTTCCGCCGCCAGGGCATCGCCCGCCGGCTCATGCAGACGATGATCGAATGGTGCCGCAAGCAAGGCTTCGTCAACGTCCAGCTTCACGCCAGCGATCAGGGCCGGCCACTCTACGAATCTTTGGGATTCAAGCCGACCAACGAGATGCAACTGAAGTTGTAAGCCCGCGTGGCGGGGGCACTCCTGCTCGCGGGTTTTGTCCATTTCCCGGGATTAGCCTCACCAAACGGTGCTATACTTCGGCCCCGCCAACAGGAAAGAACCTTGAAGGAGGCTGCAAATGGCAAAGACATTCAGCTGCAAAGATACGGGCGCGGACTGCGATTTTGTCGCGAAAGGTGAAACTGAGCAGGACGTTCTGCAGCAATGCGCCGAACATGCAAAGACAGCGCATAAGTTGTCCGAAATTCCGGCAGAGCTGGTGAACAAAATTCGGAGTGCGATCCGCGAGGTAGCTGCCTGAAGGCGCCAGAGCCGACCGGAAAGACGGGCCCACCCTTGAAATTTGATCCCCGCGCACATTGCCCCATTCGGACGGGAGATCCCAAGCGTTTTTGCGAAGGGTGGGCCACGCGCCCCGAGACTGTAACCTGCTTGGTGAGCAGATCACCTTGGAATCAGCCAGTTATAAAAATCGAATCCTCCCTGCGCAAGATCCGTTGGCTGGCGGTAGTAACAGGATGCATTGTGGGGATCGCACTCTTGAGTTTTAAGTGGCTATCGGTTTCCGGGGTTTTCTTGATTCTGGGCGTGCAGATCGATCCGGGGCCGATGCCGACTTTCAGGCCATCGATGCCCAGCGCGATGAGATCTTTTGCGGCTTCATAAGTGGCGACGTTGCCGGCGATGATTTGTACTTCGGGAAGACGCTGGCGGATGGCTTTGATGGCGTCCATCACGCGTGTGGTGTGGCCGTGGGCGGTGTCGATGGCGAGGACGTCGGCTTTGGCCTTGGCCATTTCGACGGCGCGCTCCAGGTAATCGCCAGTAGCACCGACGGCTGCTCCAACGCGCAACCGGCCCTGTTCATCCTTGGTAGCGCGCGGATACGCGCGTTTTTTCTGAATGTCTTTTACGGTGATCAGGCCTTTTAGATTGAAATCCTGGTCGACGACGAGGAGCTTTTCGATGCGGTGCTTTTGCAGGATGCGCTCGGCTTCTTCGAGCGTGGTGCCAACGGGCACGGTGACGAGATTCTCCTTGGTCATCACGGAGCCGACGAGCTGGGAGTGATTTTTTTCGAATCGCAGATCGCGGTTGGTGAGGATTCCGGTGAGGCGGGAGCCGCGCGTAACGGGAAGCCCGGAGATGCGATACTTGGTCATGATTTCGAGGGCTTGCCGCAGCGTGATGTCCGGGGAGATGGTGACGGGGTCAACGATCATGCCGCTTTCGGAGCGTTTTACGCGGTCGACTTCTTCACCCTGGCGGTCGATGGGCATGTTGCGGTGTACAAGGCCAATGCCGCCCTGGCGGGCGATGGCGATGGCCAGGCGAGATTCGGTTACAGTGTCCATGGCGGCGGAGGCCAGGGGAATCTCCAGGGATAATTTGCGGGTGAAGCAGGTGCGCGTGTCTACCTCGGACGGCAGCACGGTGGACTTGCCGGGCAGAAGAAGCACGTCGTCAAAAGTGAGACCTTCGGGAATCGGGCCTTCAATCATTCCAACCTCGTTTCTGGAAATTAGCGCCTTAAAACGGCACAGCCCAGCGGGTGGCCGCTGGGCCGGAAGATGAATGCGTCAGATTGCAAAAATCAATCACTGTGAAACTTCTATTCTAGGGGGCAAAGGGATTGCGGTCAAGTTATCGCGGATTGTGAATTGGGAACGTGGGGCAGCTCAAGACTTATGGTCAACCGCCTGCGATGTTCACGGGCGGGCGGCGCTTTCCTTGAGCTGAGTGATGATTCGCAATTCATACTCCTCCGGCTTGTGTTCGTCTATTGTGAGGACTCCTATTCCAAGCGGATATGGGTCTGGCAAGCCAAGAAGACCATTCTTGTGGACATGAACCACCAACGAAGTATGAGGGTTGCCCTGCGGATCGCTCGGGTTCGGGACCCAATACGCCGTGAAGCCGAGAATCTGGCCAGAGCCAGCCGACCTTTTTAGTTCGGCCCACTCCTTTCTTACGACTTCCTTTCTGTCAGGAGGGACGCTGAAATAGAGAACCCCCCGTTGAGGAGCTCTATACAGCCCGCTCGAGATTGGGATAGGAACAACAAACCGGCCCCAGATTTGAACCCTCTCGGGCGTGTTCTCGTCAGGTTCGAACACAACTTTGTCCAAAATTCCGTAAATCCCGATATTTCCATTCTTCGCAAGGGAGATTTGAAAGAGCAGGAGAATAACTACTGCGGACAGGACCACGACTCTCAGCGTTCTCATTGCTTTGCCAACCTTTCTCTTACGACATTGGCGGCCGTACGGGAGACTCGATGCGTTTGTGACTCTAACAACCGGATTCGAAGAACTCAAAGCGCATTTCACCGGGTCTAATTCAGAGCGTTTTGGGTCAGTTGCGTGTTGGCGACGTTGTTCAGATATTCAGCGAGTTGCGCTTTTTTGGCGGTATTCTTTTCGCTGGCGATCATGTTTTCGAGAATGGGCACGAGGAACCGCCCATAGCGTGTGAGGGTTGTGTGGTCGTGAGTAGCGAGGGCCTGCTCGACGGCGCGCTGTGTGGCGGGCGTGACGAGCTCGAGGCGGCCAACAAAGACGCGGACGGTTTGCGCGGGAGTGGGAGTGATCGTAAGCGGGAGGACTCCGTCCACGAACTGACGCGGCACGATGTAGAGAAGGCGGCTGCCTTCTTCGAACCAGGAATCGCGCCAGGTTTCAAACATAGCTTGCGCTTCGTCTTGATAGAGGCCCTGGGCGATGAGCATGTCTTCGACGGCTTGTTTTAGCGTATCCATTGTGGCGTTAAGTTCGGGAGGATCGAGTGTTGGCTGTGCCGCGGAGGCGTCGGCGATGCGGAATCCCAGTTTGTCACCGCGGCGTTCGAAGAGGAGCATGGCTGGAATTTTCTGTGCGCCGAGATTTTGCGCGAGAATTTTGCCGTCGTGTGCCAGTTGCACCGAAACTGGCACGGAAAAACTCGCGACACCGCGATAGAAGAGGAATTTCTCCGTCTGCTCGCCGGCTTGGGTCTTCATTCGCAGAGGAGTTGAAGAGGTTTGGCGAGCCGCGTAGTAATGGTTCCCTCTGTCTTCGCGCGGCAGCGTGGAGGAACCGCCCGGCTCCAGCGTGATGGAGTTCCAGGAGATGCTGCTGTCGGGCTGCTTGTGTTGGCGGGACCAGTCGTTCAAATAGGAGACCATGCGCGTCTGAGTCTGAAGACCGACGGGTTCGACGCGGTTCGCATGTGGATACCATTCCGTGATGAAGCCTTGCGAAAACGAGACGTGTACGGAAAGCGTTGTCGGGTGGTTGGTGTAGAAATAGAGCACCGGGGTTTCCATCCGCACCGTCCCGCGCAAGCCGCCCTTGAAATCGAGCGTTTGAAAGTGTTCGACAAACGATGGCAGATCGCCTGAGCCGGCCAACGGCAGCCATAGGGCAGCGTGGCCGTCTCTTCCCGCGATGGATGTGAACGTTCCCCATTCGTGAGCGGTGAGGGCGGGATCGGAGGGCGGCGTTTGCGCACGCAAAAGGAGCGGCAGAGCGGCGAGCGAGAGCACGAGGACTGCGCAAGCAAGAAGGCGGCGTTTCATGTTGTTGGCTCCTTGTAACCCCATCGGCTAGCTTGACGCGAAAAAAAGAGCGAGTGTTAACAGCACCTGGCGGCAGTTTTCTCTGCGGCCACGGCTGGCGCGGAGGATGCAGTGCAGTCGGCTTGCTGGGCGCTTAGCGCTGCTCTAGAGTGAATTCATGGCTTGGGAACTCGCAAAATTTGAGCCGATGCGCGGGCTGAAGAACGGGCATGCGATGACCATCGCGGCGGCGTTCGCTCCTCGTCGCTTCGCTTTGCCGCCAGCGGAAGAGCGGCTCTTTCAAGTCGATCCGGAATCGCGGATTCTGGGCTATTGCCATTGGCAGCCGGGGAAGCGGCGCGACGCTCCCGTGATCGTGATTCTGCATGGGCTGGAAGGCTCGAGCGAATCCAACTATGTTTGCGGCATCGCCGAAAAGGCGCTTCGCCAGGGCTTTCACGCAGTCCGCTTGAACCAGCGGAATTGCGGCGGCACCGAAGCGCTCACGCCGACACTGTATAACTCCGGAATGAGCGGGGACTACAAAGCGGTGCTCGAGGAATTGTCGAACGGCGATGGATTCGAACAAATATTCCTCGTCGGCTATTCGATGGGCGGGAATCTGATGACAAAAGTCGCGGGCGAATATGGTGCCGCCCCGCCGAAAGCATTGCGAGGAGTCTGCGTGGTTTGCCCGGCGATGGATCTCGGCGCTTGCGCGGATGCGCTCGAGCTGCGCGAAAACTATTTCTACCAGCGGCATTTTGTAAAGGGGCTGATGGCGCGGTACGCGAGAAAAGCTGAGATCTTTCCAGAGCGCTACCCCAAGAATGGATTCGGGCAGGTTCGCTCTGTGCGCGAGTTCGACGACAAAATTACCGCGCCACAGTTTGGCTATCGCGACGCGCAGGATTATTACGACGCTGTCGGCGCCAAGAAAGTCGTGGCGCAAGTGCGCGTGCCGATGCTGATGATCACGGCGCAGGACGATCCTTTTGTTCCCTACGGATTATTTCTGCGGGCGGCTCCAGGGAATAACCCCGCGATCAATTTCGCTACCCCGGACCACGGCGGACATTGCGGTTTCATTTCGAAACACGCCGGCGCGGAGCGCTTCTGGGCGGAGCAGAGAATCGTTGAGTTTTGCGACGCGCTTCGCGCAGCGTGAAATCAGCCCAGCGGTTTTTCGAGCGACACTTGGAAGTTTTGCGTCAGGAGCTGCGCCGGTCCGTCGGGCATGATGACCATGTCGTCTTCGCACCGAATGCCGAACTCGCCCGGTACATAGATGCCCGGTTCATTCGAAAACGTCATGCCAGGTTCCAGATTCGTTGCGCTGCCTTTCACAAGATAAGGATGCTCATGCCCGTCGAGTCCGATGCCGTGGCCCAGCCGATGCGTGAAGTATTTATACCCCGGGCCGTAGCCGCCGTTGACGATAACTGCGCGAGCCGCATCGTCCACCGTGCCGGACAGCCGTCCCGTGCGAGCGGCGTCCAATGCTGCGTCTTGCGCCTTGCGCGTCAATTCATAGGCCTTCGCGATTTTTTCCGATGGCTTGCCCATGATTCCCATGCGCGTGACATCCGACGCATACCCATCCACGGCGCAGCCGCCATCGATCAAAACGACATCGCCTTCTTTGAGCTTTTGCGGCTGCTTGGTGCCATGCGGCAAAGCCGCGGAAGGACCGAGCAAAACCAGCGCGCCGCCGCGCAAACCCATTTTTGAAAAGCCGGCTTCCACGAGATGGGCGATGTCGTCCTGCGACATGCCTTCGCGCAACGCAGCGAAAACCGGACGGTAGACGTCGAACGTGGCTTCGCAGGCCAGACGCATCAGTTCGAGTTCATGCGCGGATTTGCGCCCGCGGCAGGCTATCGTTACTGGATCGGCGGATACGTATTCAAATCCTGGGGCCGCCGCGCGCAGGTGGTCGGAATAGGTAAAGTAGGCAGTCTCCTCGACACCCAGCCTTCCCGTTCGAACGCCCTGATCCGCCAGAGCGCCCGCAGCCAGCTTTGTAGGACTCTCATCCTCCTGCCACACGCGAATTTCGATAGGGAAGCGCAATTGTTCGCGCAAGCGCCCTTCTTCAAAGCCCGGGCAGACAAGAACAGGCTTGCCCGAGCGAGGCAGGACGAGCCCGACGAGGCGCTCGCTCAAACCCCAACGAATTCCCGTGAAATAGTAGAGCGAAGTGCCCGGAGCAAAAAACAAAGCATCAAAACCCGGCCTCAGCTCCGACATCAACTGCTGCGCGCGGTTCAAGCGGGCGCGAAATTCGTCCGCCGTAATCGGCTTCAGCCGGTCGCCGAGCGGCTTCAAACTCGAAAAATCCGCGCCATGCGTTTCCTGCGGCGAAGTTGCCGCGCCACTTGAGCCAGGCGCGATCGCCAGGGCGGAAGCTGCAGCAGCGCTTTGCAAGAAGCGGCGTCGCGAAGTGGCGAATTCGGAAGTCATCGATTTTTTCTCCATGGTGGACATGACGTTTAGCTGGCAAAGGCATGGCTTGTCAAGCGGCAGGAAGGAAAAAGCGGGAAGGGAGCCGTCAGAAACGAAATTCTGAATCAACTTCGCGGAAACTACTCCATGCGAATGGCCTGAATATTCTTTCCCTGAACCCTTAGCTCGATCCCCAGCGGCGGCCGCAGGTCCGAACCTTGCACAATGGCGCCCCGCACCCAGACATTGCCAGGCAGATTCGTTAGTTTCGTCGGATCAAACAGCGTGCGGCTGCAGGGGTTTCCAACCATGGGATGCTTCGCCGCCTTGTAATCGTAGTCGCTCCTCAGCTTGGCGAGGTCCGTGATGTATTCGAGCTGGCAATTTCCGTAGGGCGCATTCATCGAAAATGCCCAATAGCCATTTTCCTGGGAACCAGCACCCGAAGGAAGACGAATCAAAAGTCCCGGCACGTTTTCACCCGTCAAGCCATTGCGGATGAAAAACTGTTTCGATGACCAGGCCTGGGACAGCTCCGCGATGTTTGCTATGCCGGGGTCTTGCTGGGTGGCATGCGGCAGCGCTGCATTTGGATCAGGCGCCGGCGCAGGAACTTCAATCTGGGGAGGAGGTTCCGCGGCTGGCAGTTCGGCGTGCTTAGGGCGCAGTAGCCATCGCCCACCGAAAAAAACGACCAACAAGACAGCCAGTAGCGCACCCACCATTCGTACAGCAGGGTTTTGGAACGGACCACTCCGCGGGCCCGGCGAGGAAACTCCCGGTATCTGCGGCATTTCCGCCTTATAGCGGTCAGGTGGGGACTGGTCCGACATATTGATTTGTCGTGCTCCTGGTTTTTGCCGACGAGTCACCCAGCACGGGGATGCCATCGGCGCCAGCCTGACGAATCGTCCAAAACAAGTGTATTGTAGAGCGAGACCCGATGCCGGGCAACACAAGCTAGTCCCCATGTGGGGTAAGACGCAACGCGCCGGGATATTTAGCCACCCCATTTCTTATCCATCTCGACAACGCTGTGTTATTGAGAAGGTGACACGGGACACCGCGACACTTGTCTGCGGGCCACGACGCCACTAGTGTAGTAGTCAGCATGGGGGAGGATCGGCTTCCTCGCCGAACAGCATGAGCCCCGAATCACGTGGGGGCGCGCGGGCATTTGTCCGCAGCCTTAACATCTTACTGAAATTCGCGCGTCTCTATGAATTTGGTCACGTGCGGACCGCGGCGCAGTTTGAAACTGCGTGGAAAGAACTCCGAGGTGCGCTTGATGAAAGTGTCGGCAGTGGCCTGTTGCTCGGCGCGTCCGGGAATCAGATTTTGTTGGACGGCGTCCCGCTCGGAGCGTCCGCTGGCGAAAAAAGCTTCGCGCAACTCCTCACCGGCTCCGGTATCGCCAGCATTCACTTTTCTCCCACCCTCACGCAACCGCAATTTGCACGATTCGTCCGCGCTTTTCCCAGCGGCAATGCCAAGCCCTCCTCCCTTGCCGAACAATTGAAGTCGGCTCTGGCCGGGGAAACCAGCATCAAGGTCAACGAGATTCGTTACGTCGCCGAAGATTCTTCCATTGCTGGGATCAAAGTCGCCGCTCAGCTCACTGCAAAGGCTCTCGGCGCGCAAGGCGACAAGTTCAAGGATTTCTTCGAGGATCCGAACAAATTGTTGCAAATGATTCTTGCCGCCGAAAGTTCGCGTGGCGGCGGCGGTGGCGGTGGGGGCGGGACGGGTCCTGGCTTCGGTCCGGGCGGCGGGGGTCCCGGCGGGGTGCCGGGCGGGGGAGGCACCGGTGCGGGCGGTTTTGGTTCCGGCGGTGGTTCAGGTACGGCGAGCCAGGGCGGAAGCCTCTGGGAAGGCAGCGGCGGCGGTTCGGGTGCCGGAGGCGGTTTAGGAACAGGGAGCGCCAGCGGTGGTGCTGGAAGTGGCGGTCCGGGGAGTGGTGGTCCTGGTGGCAGTTCGGGAACTGGCTGGGGCGGTGGTTCGGGCTCCGGTGGTAGTGGTGGATCTGGTGCGGCAGGGGCTGGCGGGGTTGGGACCGGCGGCTCTGGAAGCGGCGGATCCGGAACAGGCACTGGCGGTGGAATTGGCGGCTCTGGCACAGGCGCCGGTGGCGGTACGGGTCCTGGCGGGGCCGGTGCGGGCGGTGGCGGCGCGGAACCTCCTGGGAAATGGTTGACGGCTTCGGCACTGCTGCGCGGCAGTACCCTCAGCGGGGGTGGCCCCATGCCCGGCGGACCGGGCACAGGGGTCGGCGTTGGGGGACCAGGCTTCAATGTTGCGGAAGATGATGTCCGGGCGATGCTCGGCCTGTTCGCGCAACTTGGAAAATCCCGCAAGGATCCAGAAGCAAAAATGGACGTGCCGACGTTTCAGTCCCGGCTAAGTGCGATGCCCGTCCGTGCGCAATACACTTTGCAACAGGCTCTCGCGGGCCTGGCGGCTCAAGCTCCCTCTGAAAAAGCAGACAAGCCAATGTTGCTGAAGCTGGCGGAGCACGTGGCGATCCGGTTTGCCCTGGATAGCTACGAGCGCGGCGAGTTGCGCGTTAACGCCGTAAAGCAGCTCCTGGATCGCATGAATTCCGAGATTGAGGCTCTGCGCAAGATTCTTGGCTCGCAGGAAGAGATGATGGCTCAGGCAGGACTGTCCGTACAGTCCTACACCGAGCTGCTCGATCAGGAGTTCTGGGAGCAAGTTCCGGAAGAGAACAAGAAGGAAGTGCTCACTTCCGACGAAGCCTGGTGCGTCCCCCCGCGCAATGTTCGTGTCTTCCTGGAAGAAATGCTCCGCCGGGGTGAGTTGAAAACGGTCAATGAAATTTTGATGAAGTATGCCGCCTGCATTTCGCTGGAGGCGCCGGAAGCGCGCCGCACCACCGCCATTGGCCTTTCCGATTTGGCCGAACTCTACGGCAGCGGCGATGGCAGCGCCTTGATGGACTCCATCCGCAGGCTGGGAAATCAGCTAGCCGTCGAACGAGAACCGGAATTGCAGACACTGATTAGCGCCGCGTTCGTCCGTATGAGCCAGGAAGCAGCATCCAAACGCTGCTATCCAGCCATGCAGCAGGCGCTCTCGTCCCTCGACAACATCGAACAGCAGCGCCCTGGATCGACGCAAAGCCTGCGTCCACGCATCGGCGCCGAGGAACGCTTGCCCGAGTTCATCGAAGAGGCCTTGCGCAGCGGTCACCTTGCCGACGGCATGACGGAAATCCTGGGATTGATGCCGAAAGCCACATTGCACTACGTAACCAGCCGCTTCGGCCATTGCGGCTTCCGCGAGGATTGCGAAGTCCTCGGCCAAATCGTACGAGGCCTTGGCGAGGACTCCACCCAGCGCCTCCTCGAGATTCTGCAGACTGCCCCCGCGCCGGAGGCTGCCGAGACGATCGGCCTGCTCAGCCATTTTGCGCCCGACGCCGTCCAGAAAATTCTTCCCGTGCGGCTCAGCCAGTGGCCACGTTCCTCTCACGACCGCGCGGTGCGTCAGCTTTCCTCTGCCCCGCCAGAACAACGCGCCATTCTCCTCGTCTCCCTGTACGATTCGCTCGATGCGTTGATCCGGCCCCTCGCCATCGATGAGATGGGCATGAGCGGCCAGCCGGAATGTATTACCAAGCTTGTGGAATTGGCCCAAAACGACCACACGCCCCCTTTCCATCGGCTAAAAGCCCTGGAAGCCATCGGTCGCCTGCGCGCCACCGCCGCCAGCCCCACCCTGCAGCACATTATGGATGCCCGTCAGGTGTGGCGTTGGGTTTATCCCAGTGAATTGCGAATCGCCGCCGCGCAAGCCCTGATGCGTCTTGATCCCACCATGGCGCTCGAAAAGCTCAATTCCAGCGGACTCGAGCGCAAGGATTTGTCGCTCGAACCCATCGATCCCGAGCCCAATTCCTCCGTCATGCGACAGCGTCGTTATGCACGCTTGAAACTCTCGCGGAACTTGATCGCGGTGACGACCAACCTTCGCGAGAATTTCCGCTTATCCATTCCGGAGCTCAACCTCGGCGGCGGAATCGGCTCCGGAGAGCGCCATTTGGCCCCGGGCTCGCTGCTCTCACTGAGATTTGCTCAAGGTGTGCGGAACATCAAGGCTCAGGCCATCGTCCGCGGCGCGCGCCCGCAAGCCATGGCCTTTGAGTTCGTGGATATGGACCTGGAAGATCGCTCCCGTCTGCGAAAAGTGCTGCTCGAGCTCGGCGGCATCCCGCAGGTAGCGGCGGTCGTCAATCGCAGTAAGCGCCGGGGCCGCGTGGCGCTCAACAAGTAGTTGCTCTTAAGATTTTGACGGCGTGCGAACGCCCGCTTCCCCCCTTCCCACCTGTCCTCGTTCGAGGCTTACCCGTCCCCGCGAGCAGGTCTCGCACCCGTCCACTCGTCGGCTTGACACCGGCGACACATAGGACCTCTGTACCATTGCCGCCAACGGGCCATAACCCTACGGTACTAGGTAGGTAGTCCTACTAAGGGATGGGCATGAACGCGAATGTTAGCGGATTCTAAATCGACTTCGGGACGGGCCTTCGTAAGAAGCCTTAACATACTCCTGAAGTTCGCCCGCTTGTACGGTTTCGAGCACGCCCGGACCATCGAACAGTTGGATATCGCCTGGCGCGAGCTGCGCACCGCCATTCCCACGGGCACCGACAACGGCCTGATGCTGGGCGCAACAGGCTCCCAATTACTGCTCGACGGCGTTCCTCTCGAAGGCGCTCCCGCCGAAAAACAGTTCGCGCAGTTGCTCTCTGCCGCCGGACTTGCCAGTATTCAGTTTTTCCCCTCCGTCACCCAGGAAGAGATCGTCCGTTTTGCCCGCGCCTTTCCGACCGGCAAAGCCAAACCCATTGAGCTTGCCAGGCAGTTGAAAGCCGCCCTCACTGGCGCGCAGGGCATTCGTTTGAATGAGATTTGCTTCGTGGCCACCGATTCGCGCCTGAAAGACGCCAGCATGGCCGCTCAACTTGCCGCTGCTTCCCTTGGCGAAGACCAAGACGACTTCAAGAAATGGCTCAATGATCCCCAGAAATTGCTCGAACTCCTCGCCGCCGCGCAAGGTTCGAGGGGTACCGGGGCAGTCGGCACAGGCTCTGCAGCCGGCGGCCAATGTTCGGGTACGGGCGATGCATCTGCCGATGGCGCCGGTGCCGGCGGCAGCGGCTCGGGCCTCGGCCCAGGCACTGGCGGAAACGCAGGTCCGGGCGGCGAATTCAGCGTCACTGGTTCAAGTAGCGGTGGCAGCTCAACCACTGGCCCTTACGTTGCCGGGAGCGGGCTGGCGGGAATCGCTGCCGCGACCGCCGGTGCTTCCGGCGCGGGCTTGGGCGCGGGTCTCGGCGCAGGCCCGGGCGGCGGCTCTGGCAGCGGCCCTTGGCGCGGCACCGGCCACGGCTCCGGCCCCAGCGAAGACGAAATCTACGGAATTTTGGGCGCTCTCACAAGTTTTGGCAACGTCGGTGCCGGCCAGGGTGGCGCTGCCGCCGCAGGCCAGTTTCAGGAGCAGATGTCTCAGCTGCCGGGAACCGCGCAAGACACGCTCAAGCGCGCCATCGCCGGCCTTGCCGCGCAAGCTCCCGAGGGCCAGCCCGACGAATCCGTCCTGGTGAAACTCGCCGAGCATCTCGCCATTCGATTCGCTCTCGAGCGCTTCGAGAGTGGCGAAGTAAAAGTCAACGCCGTCCGGCAGATGCTCGACCGCATGAATGCCGAAATCGAAAATCTCCGCAAAATTCTCGGCGCGCACGAAGACAAGATGACCGACGCAGGCATCATGGTCGAGTCTCATCGCGAAATTCTCGACCGCCAGTTTTGGGCCGCCGTTCCTGAAAGCGGCAAGCAAGCTGTCTTGCTTTCCCACGATGCCTGGTGCATCCCGCCGAAAAACGTGCAGTCCTACGTCGCCCATTTGATCGAGACCGGCGACGTCGCGCAAGCTATCAGCATCCTCCAGAACTATGCCTCCTGCGCGGAAAGCGACGAGGCCGATGCGCGCAAGAAAACCGCCATGGGCTTGTCCGAAATGGCCGAGCTTTATGCGAAAGCAGATCCCAGGTTGCTCGGCGAGGCATTGCGTCATCTGGGCCTGCGGCTGAATGTCGAACAGGATTCAGAACTCCAGACGCTCGTGAGTGCCGCCTTCGTCAGGCTTAGTCAGGAAGCCGCTACCAGCCGGTGTTTCTCTGTGATGGAGCTGGCGCTGGATTTGATCTCGGGTGTCGAAGCGCAACGGCCCGGCGTCGGCCGCAGCTTGCGCCCCAAAATGGGCATCGAAGAACGCATCCCCGAATTTGTCGACGAAGCTCTGCGCGCGCGTCAAGCCGTCGCCGGCATGACCAACGTGTTGAAATTGCTTCCGCAAACGGCCATGGAGCAGCTCTCCGCGCGCTTCAATCGCTGCAGCCTGCGCGAAGACGCCGAGCACGTCTCCAATCTCGCCGCCGACCTCGGCGAAGAAGGATTACAGTACCTCCGTAGCAGCGTGCGGGGCGGCCCCATCACCGAGGCCGTCGAAATGGCCGGGCTCTTGAGCAAACTCGATCCGGAAGCCGTCCAAGTCTTCCTGCCTGCGCGCATGAAGGATTTTCCCCGGACCTCTCAAGACCGCATCGTTCGCCAAATCTCCGCGAGCGGCGCCCCTGGACGCTGCCGGATTCTCCTAGAACTCCTCGATCATGTCGATCCTTTGATCATGCCTGTGGTCATCGACGAAATTGGCGTCACCGCCGACCGCGAAGCGCTCGGCCGTTTGCTCACCATCGTTGACGGTGACTTGCCTACTGGCGCCGGACCCTATTTGCAGGTAAAAGCCATCGAGGCCCTCGGACGCATTCACGCGCCGGAATCGGTCACTACCCTCAAGCGAGTTGTCGAAGCAAAGAAAATGTTCGGCTGGCAGCACCCTCAGGAACTGCGTATCGCCGCCCTCCAGGCCCTCATACAGCTCGAACCGGATTGGGCGCGCGGTTATGCGGCGAAAAGCGGAATCGAGCGCGATGAACTGGCTCTTGCTCCGCTGGAGGTCATTTCGAACTCCAAGTTCGTGCGCCAGCGCCGCCATACGCGCGTCCGCCTTCACAAGCCCGTTACCGCCGTGAGTACCAACCTCAAGGAAAACTGCCGCTTCGAGATTAAGACCGCAAGCCTCTCTGGCGGTTTTGCTACCATCAGCCGGCATCTGCCCCCGGGTACGCATGTGCAACTGAAACTTCAGTTGGGCCTCCGCAACGTGCAAGCCACCGCCCTCATGCGTGACTACCGCGCCCAGGATATGGCCTTCGAAATCGTCGACATGAGCCTCGACGAGCGCAGCAAATATCGCCGCCTCCTCGCCGATAACCAATCACACCGCTCCACGCCAGTAACCGAGTCCAGAGTCCAACCCCAGTCCTCCTCCTCCGAACCCGCTGCCTAGCTGCGCCCGCCGTGTCGACGTTCTTGGCGCTGGCGCATCCAACCAGTTAGAATAGAATGTTTGCACTCGCCGCCGCGGAGCGGCCAGTGCCTTTACTCTCGCGGACCACCGCCAGGAGACGGCGAAACCCTTCATGGATGTTGCCAAGGCAGTTGATTCCGTTGTCGCTCGGTTTATCGGCACCAAGCACGAGCGCGACATCAAAAAATTGCAACCGCTCGTCGTGCAGATTAATGCACGTGAAGCCGAAGTCCGCTCGCTCAGCGACGAGGACCTGAAACTTCGCTTTGCTGCCCTCAAAGCTGAAGTGCAAGACCAGCTCAAGGACGCTGACCCGAGCGAACCCCCATATAAAGACCTGTTAAAGCAGGTGCTCGATCCGATGATCGTCCCCGCCTTCGCCCTGGTTCGCGAAGCCGGCCGCCGCTTCCTCAACATGCGCCATTTCGACGTCCAGCTCATCGGCGGCATGGTTCTGCATGACGGCAAAATCGCCGAAATGAAGACCGGCGAAGGCAAAACGCTCGTCGCCACTTTGCCCGCGGCGCTGAACGCTCTTGCTGGCCGCGGCGTGCACGTCGTCACCGTCAACGACTACCTCGCTCGGCGCGACGCCGAATGGATGAGCGCTCTCTATCGCGGCCTCGGCCTTTCCGTCGGCGTCATCGTCCACGACCTCGACGACGAGCAGCGCAAAGCTGCCTACGGCGCTGATCTCACCTACGGAACCAACAACGAATACGGCTTTGACTATCTCCGCGACAACATGAAGTACGACCTCGCGCAGTGCGTCCAGCGCGGCCACCAGTTCGCCATCGTCGACGAAGTGGACTCCATCCTCATCGACGAAGCGCGCACCCCGCTGATCATTTCGGGCCCCTCCGAAGAGTCCACCGACAAATACGCCAAGATCGACAAAATCATTCCCAAGCTCATTCAGGACGTCGATTACACGCTCGACGAAAAGCACCGCACCTCCACGCTGACCGAAGAAGGCTTCAGCAAGTGCGAACGCCTGCTCGGCCTCAGCAACATGTCCGATCCCGTCAACATCGAGATCATGCACCACGTGTACCAGGCGTTGCGCGCCCACGCCCTGTACAAAATTGACGTCGACTATGTGAACAAAGACGGCGAAATCATCATCGTCGACGAATTTACCGGCCGCCAGATGCCCGGCCGCCGCTGGTCCGATGGTTTGCACCAGGCCGTCGAAGCCAAGGAAGGCGTCAAGATCGAGCGCGAAAATCAGACGCTCGCCACCATCACTTTCCAGAATTATTTTCGCATGTACAAAAAACTCTCCGGCATGACCGGCACGGCGGAAACGGAAGCGGCCGAGTTCGGCAAAATCTACAACCTCGACGTCGTCGTCATCCCCACCAACCGCACGCTCATTCGCGAAGAACACCGCGACGTCGTCTACCGCACGGAAAAGGAAAAGTTCGAAGCCGTCGTCAACGGGATCCTGCAGGACGACAATACGCTCGCCAACGGCATTCGCCATTATCACGAACGCGGCCAGCCTGTTCTCGTTGGCACCATTTCCATCGAAAAATCGGAATCCATCGCGGACATTTTGAAGAAAGCCAAAATCCCGCACGAGGTTCTCAATGCCAAGCAGCACGAGCGCGAATCGCGCATCGTCGCGCAAGCCGGCCGCAAAGGCGCAGTAACCGTTGCCACCAACATGGCCGGCCGCGGCACGGACATTCTTCTCGGCGGCAATCCCGAGCAGATGACTCGCGATCATTTTCTGAAAAACAAATTGGCCATGCCTTACGCCGCCGCGCCCGCCGTCATTCCCGCCGAAGGGGGCCCCGACGCGCAACCCGCCATACCCATGGTTCTTTTCCAGCACGAAGGCAAAATTTTCCAGGTCCCCGCCGACCAGTGGAAGCCCGTCTACGATCAGTTCGCCGAACAATGCAAAGCCGAACACGACGAAGTCGTCGCTCTCGGCGGTTTGCACATTCTCGGCACCGAGCGCCACGAAGCTCGCCGCATTGATAATCAGCTTCGCGGTCGCGCCGGCCGCCAGGGCGATCCCGGCTCTTCGCGCTTTTTCCTCTCGCTCGAAGACGATCTCATGCGCATCTTCGGCGGCGAACGCATTCAGTCCCTCATGTTCCGCCTCGGTATGACCGAAGGCGTCCCCATCGAGTCCGGCCTCATCTCGCGCCGCATTGAAAACGCGCAAAAATCCGTCGAAGCGCAAAATTTCGATGCCCGCAAACACCTTCTCGAATACGACGATGTGATGAATAAGCAGCGCGAGACGATTTACGCCATTCGCCGCTCTGCCCTCGAAGGAAAAGACCAGCGCGATTACGTTCTCGGCGTCGCCGAGGATGTCGCGCGAGAACTGGTCGATACGTTCTGCCCGCGCGAGCAGCATCCCGATCAGTGGAATACCACGCAGTTCCTCGCCGAAATCAACGCTCAGTTCGGCATCGACGCCAAAGCCTCCGGCGCCGACCCCGGCACGCTGAGCCACGACGAACTTGCCGACGCCACCGTCAAAGCCGTCACCACGCGCTACGAGGAAAAAGAAAAACAGTTTGGCGCCGATTTAGTTCGCTGGCTTGAACGCCGCATCATTCTCGATGTCGTCGACTCGCAGTGGAAAGACCATCTTCTTTCTCTCGACCACTTGAAAGAGGGTATCGGCCTCCGTGGCTATGGCCAAAAAGATCCCCTTGTCGAATTCAAAAAAGAGGCCTTCGTCCTCTTCGAAGACATGATGGCGCGCATCGACAACGAAACCATTCGCTATCTCTTCCACATTCAAGTCCAGCAAAACGAACAGCCGCCGCAAGGTGGACCAGGGCAAGCGCCACCTCCGCAGCCGATCCGCCAACGTGCGGGCGCCGCTGTCGCCAGCGCCGCTGCCCGCGCCAGCGAACCTCCTACTCCGCAGCGCCTACCCGACTTCGCCCGCGCCATGGAGCGCAAACAAGAACGCCAGCAAAAAGAGTTGCAGTATCAGACAGGACCCGCGCAAGCCGAAGCCCCCAAACCCGTCCGCGCCGGCGCAAAAGTCGGCCGCAACGATCCCTGCCCCTGCGGCTCCGGCAAAAAATACAAAAAATGCCACGGCGCCAACGCATAGCCATCGATTTTCAAAAAGCAGGCTTGCGCATATAAATAGATAGGTATAATTGTGATGGCTTTACATAACAATAAAACTGTCATTCCGAGCGTAGCGAGGAATCTGCTTTTAGGGTTTGAGCATGGAGAGGACGTATTACATATATATCCTGGCGAACCGCTCTAGAACTCTGTACACAGGAATGACCAACAGACTCCTCGAACGAGTAAAGCAGCACAGAGAAGGTACGTTTCCTGGTTTCACAAGCCAATTCCGCATTCATCGTCTCGTCTATTTCGAGACGTATCGCGACGTTAAGGCTGCCATTGCCCGCGAAAAGCAAATCAAATCGCTGACCCGTGCGAAAAAGATTGCCTTGATCGAAGGACGCAATCCAACATGGGAAGATCTGGCCGCTGAATGGTTCGCGCCCTATCCGAGAAAAGCAGATTCCTCGCTACGCTCGGAATGACACTTTTTGGGGATGGCCCAACTTCTTTGCTAATCTAGGTTCGTGCGGCTTTTGGTGGTCTTAGGTCGAGAGCCTGCCAGTTTGAAGTTTGAACAAAATATTAGAAAAGTTGTCATTCCGAGCGTAGCGAGGAATCTGCTTTTTCTTTCTTTTTTTCTGTCTCCGGAGAATAAACGATGCCGCCAGCACCGATGCCGCAGCCGCAACCCGAACGCCACCCCATCCCCGGCGTAAAAAATCTAGTCGCCATCGCCAGCGGCAAAGGCGGCGTCGGCAAAACCACCGTCGCCGTCAATCTTGCACTCGCTCTCGTCAAACTGGGCCACAAAGTCGGCCTCATGGACGCCGACGTCTACGGCCCCAACGTCCCCATCATGCTCGGCACTCTGCAAGAGCCGCAAGCCACCGCCGAAAAGCGCATCATCCCAGTCCAAGTCGCCGGCATGAAAATGATCTCCATGGGCCTGCTCAACCCCGGCGACAAACCGATGGTCTGGCGCGGTCCCATGCTCCACAGCGTCATCACGCAATTTCTGCGTAGCGTCGAGTGGGGCGAACTCGATTACCTCATCATCGATCTCCCGCCCGGCACTGGTGACGTCCAGCTCACTCTCATCCAAACGGTCGCCGTTACCGGCGCGGTCGTCGTCACCACACCTTCAACCGTCGCTCTCGCCGACGTTCGCAAAGCAATAGAAATGTTTCGCCAGGTCAACGTGGAAGTCCTCGGCGTCGTCGAAAATATGAGCACTTTCCGCTGCCCTCACTGTGATAAGCCCATCGACATCTTCGGTCACGGCGAAGGCGCCAAAACCGCCATCGCCTACGGTGTTCCCATCCTCGGCGAAATCGAAATCGATCCCCGCATCCGCATCGGCGGCGACACCGGCAAACCCGTCGCCGGCCTCGGCGAATCCGCCCCCGGCACCCAAAGCCTCTACGCCCTAGCCCGCGCCGTCACCGCCCGCCTCGCAGAAGTTTCCTCCACATCCCAGGGCCCAAGCGTCTCCATCGACTAAAATGGTCTTCTCCACCGGGCAGCCGGCCGAAGGTTGACAGCAACTTCGCAAAATGCGAAGATTCGGCAATGCGGATCGTGAGCCGTAAAGCGATTCGGGACGCGACGGCGAAACATAGAGAGTGGGGCGCGTCACTTAATGCGTGGTACAAGATTGCGAAGGGCGCGGATTGGGCGAACTTTGCCGATGTTCGCAATAGCTGGAGGCGGTCGGATGTGGTCGATCAGTTTGTGGTCTTCGACATAAGCCACAACAAGTGTAGGTTGATCGCGACCATCAAATATCGGTGGAGAATGGTTTATATCCGGCACATTTTAAGTCATGCCGAATATGACCAAAGGGAATGGCGACGGACATGATTGAGGTTTCCGAAAAATACGCGTTGGAAGTTGGCGCGCCGACGGCGATTTCCTCGGAACGCCAACATCAGGAGTATCTTGCCGTCCTCGACAAACTGGCAAACACAGCGAGGCCGACGAGCGACGAGGAAAAGTACGCGGAGGTGCTAATTACGCTGATTGAGGCGTACGAGGAAGAGCATCACGGCATCCCGGAGGCGGCACCCGTGGAAGTGCTGCGGGCCTTGATGGAGGCGAATGGCCTGAGACAAAAAGACTTGGCGCCGATTTTGGGTACGGAAAGTCTTGTGTCGGAGATTTTGCGTGGCAAACGCGAGCTGAACAAAGGCCAGATTGAGAAATTGAGCAAGCGATTTCGCGTTTCGCCTGCAGTGTTTTTCTAGGAGTCCCGAAAGTCCGCGAGGCCGAACCCTGCTTTTAGCGAGGGCTCTTCTGGGCGCTCATCCGGTCTCGAGTGGGATGACTCCGCTATGTGAGCTTAAGTCCTTTAGATGCAACGTTTCCGGGCCTGCCTGTAAGTGTTGCATCTAAAGGACTTACACGGAAGCTAACTCTTTTAGATGCAACACTTACGAAAAATAGGGGGTGGGTAATCGACAATGTCTAGCCAAAATCCCAGCTCGAACCCCGCGCGCGGCTCGCTCGAACTGGGTCGCCAGCCGGACATTCGCTCCTATCGCGGCAAGCGCCCGCAAATCGCCGCCACGGCCTACATTGACCCCGCTGCCGTCATCATCGGCGACGTCGTCATCGGTGAAGACTCCAGCGTCTGGCCCTGCACCGTGATTCGCGGCGACGTCCACCACATCCGCATCGGCGCGCGCACCAACATTCAGGACGGCTGCGTCCTCCACGTCATGCGCGACGAGCACCCGCTGATACTCGGCGACGACGTAACTATTGGCCACTCCGTCACGCTGCACGGCTGCACCATCGAATCGCGCTGCCTGATCGGCATGGGCGCCATCATCCTCAACGGCGTGCACATCGGCGCCGGCAGCGTCGTAGCCGCCGGCACGCTCCTCCTCGAAGGCGCCAAAATCCCCACTGGCAGCCTGGTCGTGGGCCACCCGGGTAAGGTGAAGCGCGCGCTAACCGGCATCGACCAAGCCAGCATCGACGCCTACGCCGCGCGTTACGTCGAATACAAGAATATTTATGTGAAAGAAGTGACGAGTGGCGAGTGATGAGTGGCGAGAATATTCCGGAGAGCTCCAAGGCCAAGCACTATAAGGAACTGCTCGTGTGGCAGTGTTCGATGGCTTTGGCCAAGCTCGCGCACCAATTGGTTGACCGCTTTCCGGCCGACGAGAAATTTGGATTGACGGCCATGATCCGCCGGAGTGCTGTTTTAGTTCCATCGAGTATCGCCAAAGGCCAAGCAAGACACGAAACACGCGACTTTCTCCACCAATTGTCCTTTGCGGATGGTTATTTGGCGGAACTCGAAACGCAATTGTTGCTCAGCATGGATCTAGGTTTTTGCAAGGAAGCCGATGTAGAAGCCTTGTTGAAGGAAATCGATGAGTTGCAACGCATGCTAAGCGCAATCACGAGAAAGCTCGGGGCCACATCGCCACTCGCCACTAGCCACTCGTCACTTCTTCCTGATAAAAAAAAGGATTCTCACTAGACTTAATCCATGTCCAGCAAAGCAAAATTTCAAGCTATCCGCGGCACGCGCGACCTGCTCCCTCCAGACACCGCGCTCTGGAACCGCGTCGAACAAACCGCCCACGAAGTCTTCACCACCTACGGCTTCGGCGAAATTCGCCCACCGATCTTTGAGCCCACCGAGCTATTCGCGCGCTCGATCGGCGAAGACACGGATGTCGTAGGCAAGGAGATGTATTCATTTTTTGAAGGCCGAGCAATGGGGTTTCCCGAAGCCTTCCTTGAACTACCAAAATTAATCGACGCGGCAAGGCAGCGCGGGGAGATTTCTGACAGCGAAGAGAATCTTCGCCAAATTACAAAAGTGCTCCAGGCTCACGAGAAGTTAATAAACCATCTCCAATTCAATAGGACCGAAGAGAGTTTTTTCAACGAGTTCGCAAAAATCATTACGCAGATTGACGGTGAATTAGGGAGGATAGGAACTGAAGTTAGCCTTCGCCCTGAGGCGACGGCATCAGTTTGTCGGGCTTACATTGAGCACAACATGCAGCAGATGCCGCAGCCGGTGAAGCTGTATTACATGGGGCCGATGTTTCGCCGCGAGCGACCGCAGAAGGGAAGATATCGCCAGTTCTATCAGATTGGGGCGGAGATTCTTGGCGGGCCGGATGCTCCGGCGATTGATGCGGAACTGATCGAAATGTTGATGACGTTTTTCGCGAAGCTGGGGCTGGAAGGCACGACGCTCGACATTAATTCCATCGGCCACAGCGCGCCGCCTGTCGACGGCAAAAATGTCTGCCGCCGCGCATACGTCGAAGCCCTGAAGAACGCGCTGGAAAAAGTGAAAGACAAGCTCGGGGCGGATTCGCAGCGCCGCATCGAGACGAATCCGCTTCGCGTGCTCGACTCGAAACTCGAACATGAGCAGGCCATTATCGCGGCGCTGCCGCGCATCGCCGATCATCTTTGCGACGAGTGCAAAACGCACTACGCGGCGGTGAAACACGAGCTTGAGGCGCGCGGCGTCATCTACCGCGAGAACTGGCGGCTCGTTCGCGGGCTCGACTACTACATGCGCACCACGTTTGAAATAACAGCGCAGGGCCTCGGCTCGCAAAACGCGGTCTGCGGCGGCGGCCGCTACGATGGACTTGTCGAGCTTCTCGGCGGCCCGCCAACCAAAGGCATCGGCTTCGCCATCGGGGAAGACCGGCTCATCTTGTCGCTCCAGGATGCGAAGTCCAAGTCACCGGTCACCAGTCACCAGTTACCGTCCGTGTACATCGCCTGGATGGGAGAGCACGCGTACGCCACGGCGATCCGCGCGGCCAAAGACCTGCGCAAGGCCGGCTTCCGCGTCGAGCTGCCGCCCACCGAACTGAAATTCGGCAAAGCTCTCGAGCGCGCCAGCAAACTCGGATCGCGCTTCGCGCTCATCCTCGGCGACAACGAAGTGCAGAGCGGCGAGTGGACCCTGAAAAACCTGGCAACCAGCGAGCAGCAGAAACTCACCGAACAAGCTCTGCTAGAATATCTGCACACTGTTTCGGGCTCATAAGGTGGGACAGACATTCTTGTCTGTCTCCTCTTGAAGTGGTGGGCACAAAGACCGACAGGCAGGAATGCCTGTCCTACAGTGGCACAGGCTTGAGCCTGTTGGCCGAATGATTTTGGCAGTTTTTGAATAGTCAGAGCACAGACTGAAGTCCGTGCCACCGGAGAAGACCTTGCTGGATTTTCTAGGCAATCTGCAACGCACACACTATTGCGGGGCGCTGCGCGCTTCGGATGAAGGGCGCGACGCTATCCTCATGGGCTGGGTTTCCGGCCGGCGCGATCTTGGCAACTTGCTCTTTCTTGATATTCGCGATCGCACTGGGATCGTGCAAGTGGTGTTCAACAAAGAGTCGCAGCCTGCGGCGCACGCTAAGGCCGAGCAGGCGCGCAGCGAATTTGTCGTGGCGGTCGAAGGCAAAGTCATCAAGCGGCAGAAAGCGAATCCCGAAATCGCGACGGGCGAAATCGAGCTGCTCGCCACGAAGCTGTACATTTTAAACAACGCGAAAACGCCGCCGTTTCCGATCGAGGACGAAATCAACGCGGCGGAAGAAACGCGGCTGCGCTACCGCTATCTCGATTTGCGGCGTCCCAAGCCGCATCGCAACCTCGCGCTGCGCCACAAAATCGTTCTCGAAATGCGCAGGACCATGGACGAGATGGGTTTTATCGAAGTCGAGACGCCCATGCTTACGCGCTCGACGCCCGAAGGCGCGCGCGACTATCTCGTGCCCAGCCGCGTGCATCACGGACAGTTTTACGCGCTGCCGCAGTCGCCGCAAATTTTCAAACAAATCCTGATGATTGGCGGGCTGGACCGTTACTTCCAGATCGTGAAATGTTTTCGCGACGAGGATTTGCGCGCCGACCGCCAGCCGGAATTCACGCAGCTGGACGTCGAGATGTCTTTCCCGCGGCAGGAAGATATTTTTCATGTGATCGAAACGGTGATGGTGCGCGCGTGCGCCGTTGCGGGCGTTAAGACGCAAGGCCCGTTTCCGCACATGCTTTACAAGGATGCCATTCGCAAATACGGCAGCGACAAGCCTGACCTGCGTTTTGGCATGGAGCTGCACGAAGTCACGGACTGCTTCCCGGACGAAGCAAAAACCAAGCTGGGGATTGAAGGCAGCGTGTTTGGGCTCGCCGCTCCGGGGGCAGCGGGATATTCGCGCAAGCAGCTCGACGAGGTCACGGAAAGGGCCAAGGCCAATGGTGCACGCGGTGCCTACTATGTGAAGTGCGCTGCTGAAGGCCAAGCCTCAACGAGTCTAGGAGATTTTTTCGCACTGTCCACTCTCGAGAATTTAATCGGCGTGGAAAATGTGAAGAAACTTGCCGACGCTTGCGGCGCAAAGACTGGCGACCTCGTCGTCGCCGTGAGCGCGAAGCAGGAAATCAAGGGAACGGAAGCGGCCGCGCTCGTCGCGGGGCAAGTGCGTTTGCAACTCGGCGAAGCGCTCGGGCTCATCGACCGCACCCAATGGAAATTTCTGTGGATCACCGGCTTCCCGCTTTTTGAATGGAGCGAGAACGACAAAGCCTGGGTCAGCGCGCAGCATCCCTTCACCGGCATCGTGGATGAAGATTTGGAAAAACTCGAATCCGCGCCGTGGGAAGTGCGCTCGAAAGGCTACGACCTCGTTCTGAACGGGAACGAGCTCGGCTCCGGCAGCATTCGTATTCACCGCCAGGATATTCAGGAGCGGCTCTTCCGCGCGCTCGGCCTCAGCGAAGAACAACTTCGCCGCCGCTTCGGCTTCTTTCTCGACGCGCTAACGTACGGCACGCCGCCGCACGGCGGCATCGCGCTCGGCATCGACCGCATCGCCATGCTCCTCGCCGGCGAAAAATCTCTGCGCGAAGTCATCGCCTTCGCGAAAACCACCGCCGCGGTCGACTTAATGGCAGAATCGCCTTCAACCGTCGACACCGAGCAACTCGATCATCTGGGGATCGCCATCAAAGCAGAAATGAGCCGCATACGCATATTGCCGGAAGCTGTCGCAAATAAAATCGCCGCGGGCGAAGTTGTCGAGCGTCCCGCTTCGGTAGTGAAAGAGCTGCTCGAAAACGCGTTGGACGCGGGCGCGAAGAGCAATTCGGGTGGAGACGGGAGTCGGCGGGAAGCGAATGATCCGCGTCATCGACGATGGCCACGGGATGATCCATGACGATGCGCTGCTGGCTTTCGAGCGCCACGCCACGAGCAAGCTGAAATCCGCTGACGATTTGCTTTCGATTTCGACGCTGGGCTTTCGCGGGGAGGCGCTGCCGACGATTGCGGCGGTCTCGCGGCTGCTGCTGGAAACGCGCGATGAATCGGAAGCGGAAGGGACGCGCATCGAGTTTGCGGGTGGAAAACTTGTCAACGTGAAGCCAGCGGGTCTGCCTGCCGGAACGACCATCAGCGTCGCTGATCTTTTCTACTGCGTTCCCGCTCGGCGAAAATTTCTCAAATCAGACACCACCGAACTCGGCCACATCGCCTCACTCGTGACGCACTACGCGCTGGCCAATCCCAGCAAGCAGTTCGTGCTCACTACGCCCACGCAGGAAATCATCAACTGCCCGCCCGCCGAAAAACTTGCCGACCGCATTTATCAACTCTTTGGCGCGCAGGCGCTTAGGGAACTCGTCGAAATTCCCGCAGTCTCCTCAGGATTCCGCGCCGCCATCACGGAGGCAGAACTCGAACCGGGCGAAGAGAAATCGACGCTGACGGTCAGCGGCTTCACGTCGCGGCCGGAAGTGCAGCGCGTCAACCGCAACGGAATCTACCTTTTTGTGAATCGCCGGCTCGTCAAAGACCGGCTGATCATGCACGCCATCAACGAGGCTTACCGCAATATCGTCCCGCCCGGAGTTTTCCCGGTTACGTTGCTCTTTCTCGACATGCCCTACGAGGAAGTGGACGTGAACGTGCATCCGGCGAAAGTCGAAGTGCGTTTTCGCCACGCCAATTTTGTGCATGACTTCACGCGTGACGCGATTCGGCAGGCGCTTATGAGCGTTCGCCCCGTTCCCAGTTTCGCTGCGGCTGCCGGTGCGAGCGCGGCGCCGCAAGGCTTTTCATCTCCGCCATCGAACGGCGCGGACAACGGTTCGAGCATCGCAGGCGCTGCATCGGCTAGCGGCGTGCCGCGCGCGGTCATTCCCTCGATGGAAGAGATCGTCGCCGCTTCTGGCGCTGGTTCCGACGGCGGATTCGATCTGACGTCCGATGCGCTGCGGCCTGTCGAGCAGCGATTTGCGTTTCCCGCTGGGCTAGAGACTTCCGTTTTGCCTGGATCCTCGTTTGCGGCTGCAGCGGTTGCTCCCGCGGCGGTCTCGAGCTGGGCGGGGAATCTTGCTGCGCCTAACGCCAGCGCGCCAGCGACGCTTCCACGGCCCGATCAAATTGCCGATTTGAAGCCGCTGGGGCAGGTCAGCTCCAGCTTTATTGTGGCGGTGAATGGCGAAGGATTGTGGCTGGTGGATCAGCACGTAGCGCACGAGCGCGTTTTATTCGAGCAGCACCTCGAGGCGAGGCGCGCAGGAAAAGTGGAAGCGCAGCGGATGTTGATGCCGATGGTGATTGAGCTTTCGCCGCGGCAGATTGTGATTTACGAAAAGATTGCGGAGGAGTTGAACGCGAATGGCTTTGAAGTCGAGCCGATGGGGCCGCGGAGCGTTGCGATTCAAGCAGTGCCTGCGGGCATTGCGCCGGGAGATGCGGAAAAGCTTTTGACGGAAATTCTGGACGGCATCGAGCGGGAAAACGCGGCGATTTCGATTGATACGCTGCAGGCAAAGATAGCGGCTTCGACGGCGTGCCACGCGGCGATCAAAATCAATATGCCGCTGGATCAGACGAAAATGGAGTGGCTGCTCGGGGCGCTGGCGAAAACGGATTGTCCGATGAGTTGTCCGCATGGGCGGCCGGTGGTGCTGCGGTATTCGGTGAAGGAGATTGAGAGGGCGTTTCAGCGGATTTAAAGAAAGAAGGAGAAAGAACGAGAAAAGATAACGCAGAGGCGCAGAGTTAACAGAGATTCGCAGAGAAGAAAAAAACAAAAGAAGGAATAGGAAAAGGGATTTACACAGAGGACGCAGAGACACAGAGGGCACAGAGAAGAGCAAAACAATACTCAGGAGACGAGGCGAATGACGGAAGGGCAGAAGACGGCGGTGATTTTTGGGTTGGCGAACAAGCGGAGCATCGCGTGGGCGATTGCTAAGAAACTCGCGGAAGCGGGCTGGCGCTTGGCCATTACCTATCAGAACGAGAGGCTCGAACTCGAAGCGAAGGATCTGATTGCGGAGTTGCCGGGCGCCTCGGGATTTATGTGCGACGTCACCCAGGATGATCAGATCGCGCGGCTGTATGGACAGCTTAGCGCGAACTACGGAGTGCTTCACGGACTGGTGCACAGTATTGGATTCGCGCCGGAGGCAGATTTGAAAGGCGGCTTCATCAACACCAGCCGCGATGGATTCCGCGTTGCGCACGACATCAGCGTGTATTCGCTTATCGCGGTTTCACGCGGCGCACTGCCCCTGATGGCCGCCGGCGGAAGCATAGTGACGCTGACATACTACGGCGCAGAAAAGGTCGTGCCACGATATAACGTAATGGGAGTGGCGAAAGCGGCGCTGGAAGCGACGGTGCGGTATCTTGCATTCGATCTGGGACCGCAAGCGATTCGCGTAAATGCGATTTCGGCCGGCCCATTAAAAACGCTGGCTTCGCGTGGGATTTCCGGTTTCGGCGACATGCTCAAAGTACAAGCAGAGCGATCTCCGTTAAGACGGAACGTGGATGCAGGCGAGGTGGGGGCGACTGCTGCGTTTTTGCTTTCGGACGCGGGGTCGGGAATTACGGGCGAAGTGATTTACGTCGATTGCGGGTACAACATTATGGGGTTCTGAGTAGCACAGGCAATCGTGCCTGTGCAGTGTTTCCGAAGCGTTCGTGAGAATACGCACAGCCAGGATTGGCTGTGCCACCAAAATGCCTAAATTGACGATTGCGATTGATGGACCGGCAGGCTCGGGGAAGAGCAGCCTGGCGAAGCGCGTGGCGCAGACTCTGGGATATTTGTATCTGGATAGCGGCGCGATGTATAGAGCGCTCGCACTGAAAGCTCTGCGAAAAAACATTCCGCTCGAGAATTTTCCCGCGCTCGATGAATTGGCGCGCGCCACGCACATTGAACTCAAGCCGCCAACGCCGGAACAGGAAGCCGCAGGCTCGAAGAATCGCGTTTTTCTCGACGGAGAAGAAGTGACGCAAGAGATTCGCACGGCCGAAGTGGCGCAAGCCGCGTCGCGACTGGCCACGATCGGGGGAGTGCGTGAAATTCTGGTTGCCGAGCAACAGCGCGCAGGCGCAGGCGGCGGCGTGGTGATGGAAGGGCGCGACATCGGCACGGTGGTTTTTCCGCAGGCGGCGTTGAAGATTTTTCTGGAGGCGTCGCCGGAGGTGCGCGCGGAACGGCGATGGAAGGAGCACCAGGAAAAAGGCGAAACGATGACGCTCGAGCAAGTGCTGGAGGAAGTGCGCGAGCGCGATCGCCGCGACCGCGAAAGAAAAGTATCGCCGCTGGTGCGCGCGGCCGACGCTGTGCTGGTGGACAACACCGCCATGGACGTAGAAGAAACCGCGCGGCTAGTGGTGATGCTGGCGCGCGAACGTGAAAAGGAATTGTCGAAGGCAGCGGGCAGGGAAGCGTGATGAACGCGCGTTTCGTGATGCAGTGCCGGAGAGTGGTGCGGTTCCGTAAACGTCCCGGAAGCGCATGTCAAGCACTGGATGGAACAGCAGGCAGCAAATTGAGCTTTTGAACGCAGCTAACCTCGCAACAGGCACCTGGGATTTACCTTCCGCGATAAGAAAAAGAATTCCTTCCCATTTCTAAAAGCTTCCGGCTTGGCACAAAACTCGGCGGCGCGGTGTCTATTGGAGAGTCGCAGGGAACAAAAGCGAGGATCGCAATGGGCGACTGGAACCTGCTGGAATTATGGCGTTCCATGGGAACGCTGTGTCATGGAGTGGTGATCGTGCTGGCGATTATGTTTGTGAGATCGATTGGCGTAAGCGCGAGCCGCGCGATGCGCTATCGCCGGGCGCGCGAGGAATCGAAGGCGTACATCGTGGAGACGATGGAATCGTTCCGCGACGGCAAACTGGATCAGGCGATAGTGGCGGCGGAAGAAAAGAAAAGGAGCCACATCGCGAGCGTGGTTGCCGCGGGCTTGCTGGATTTTCAAGCGGCGCCCGAAGGCCTGCCCGAAGAACAGGTGATTGCAGGCGTGCAGCGGAGCCTCGAACGCTCGAGCGCGGAAACCACCGAGGAAATGAAGCGTGGCTTGAGCGGACTGGCGACCATCGCGGCGACGGCGCCGTTCGTGGGATTGTTTGGCACCGTCATCTGAATTCTGAATGCGTTTCGCAGCATCGATATCGCACACGCAACGGCGATCAAAGTGATCGCCGGCTCGATTTCGGAAGCGCTGCTGACGACCGCGATTGGATTGTCCGTCGCAGTGCCGGCGGTGTGGTGCTACAACTTGCTGACCAACCAGATGGACGCGTTTGGCGTGGAGATGCAGAACTGCGCGCTGGAGCTGGTGACGTATCTGCGAGCGCGGCAGGTCGGAGTGCACAAAGACATGCGAGCGCCCGTTATTTCCGGTTGAGGAATAGCCTGGCTTCGCGAAGTTCGGGAAGGTCCGCGGTGGGTCGAGGGCAATTGGCGAGCAACTTCGAGTAGTAGACGGAAGCTTTCTGGCGATCGCCCGAGAGCAGAGCGGCGAGGGCGGCGCCGTGGAGTGCGTTGTAACGCTCCGGAGCAAACTTGAGCGCGATCTCGAACGCTTGCAGAGCGGCGGCGGGCTGCTTGGTTTCGAGGAGCATGTCGCCGAGCAGTTCGCGGGAAGGCACGAGGGGGCCCGGAGTTACCGGAAGTTTGTCGACAGAGTCGTCGTGGTCCGCGGCCGCGCGCATTTGTGCAAGCGCATCTTCTTTTTTTCCTTCCGCCAGCGTGATCCAAGCGATGACCGATTCGCGCTGAATATCGGTTTGCTCGGACGAGTAGGTATCGTGATTCTCCAGCAGCCGATCTCGAAGCGCGGTCATTCGTTGCAAGCCGGTTCGCGCAGCTTCGACATCGCCCGATCGAGCAGCGCCGAGCGCTTGCGCAAAATACAGATTCGCTTCCGCCGAGGAATAGCGGCCGCCGGGGAATGTGGCGGCGGGCAAAGTGAGAGCGGAAGCCTCGGCCCAGCGGTGGCGCTCGATCGCTAACCGCGCAGGAATGACGACAGCCGCGTAAAGGCCAGAATAGTAAGCCGCGTCGTTTGGCTGGGGCTTGGGCATGGCGGTAGAAACAGCGAGGGCTTCGCGATCCTGGCCAGTCTGCAAGTAGGCGTAGACAAGATAATCAAGCGCGTGAAGTTCATCGCCGGCGAGGCCGTTTTTTCTGGCGGCAGCGGCCGAAGCCAGATTGGAATCAATGGACTCTTGCCACAAACCGAGACGCGTGAAAATGTGCGAGGGCATGTGAAGCGCGTGAGGCGCATCGGGCGCGATCTTGGCGTAGCGGCGCGCGGCATCAAGAGCGAGCGGCGCGAGGGCGGGGTAATCATCGCAGTGGATGATGTAGTGAGCCAGGCCTGGATGAGCGGGGTACTCGGCAAAAAGTTTTTCGAGGATGGCGCTGGCTTTCCTCTGGTTCGTATACGTTTTGTCGTCTATCGGGGCATTGGCGCGAAGCGACAGCGCGTAGAAGATGGCGGCTTCGATGTCCTGGGGATACTGTTCGTAGATCCGCTCCATGGATTTTTCGTAGTCGAGGGCGCGCGCGGCGTGCGTACGTTTGTCCGAATCTTTATAGAAAGTGTCCATCGCCGCGATGTAATCGCGTTCGCGCTGCGTCTTAGCGCCCGACGCTTTTGCTTTTTCCACAGCAGCTGCGCCAGCTTGCAGATCGAGGGAGGTGGGAGGGTCCCACAGCTGGCGATAGTGGGACATGGCCACGCCCCATTCAGCCATGCCGCAGGACGGATCCGCTTTGGCAACGGCGGCGAAAGTTTCTTCGGCTTTTTTGTACCAGAAGGAGTGGAGCAGCGCGACGGCGTAGTTGAATTCAGGTTGGACCGCCGGCGCGCAGGAAGTGGGGAAGCTGACGTTGCCAACGGCTGGTGAATCCGGGGAGCCGTGCTCATGCTGGGCAAGGGCAGCCGAAGAGAAGACCGCGACCGCGCAAAGTGCGAACACAAGTATCGGACAATGGCCTCGCATCATTGGGTTCGGTCTCTCCTCCGCTGGAGATGGAAGCAACAGCAATCGGCTGGCACGAATTATATCTTGAATCACAGGGGAAGACATTTTGCGGGGCGGGCGGTGCGAGCCTTGAAGTGAAAGAGCCCGAGCGGGCACTAAGTACTTGAAAATTAACAAGTAACGCGAAAAATGGGCCAAAAACGAAGATTTCTTGAAAAAAGAGCTTGACAGAATTTCGATGTGCGGTTACTTTCGGATTACCTCAGTCGTACCCTGCCGCCATTCAGGGCAGGTCCTCACTGAGCGTGAAAAGCAAATATGAGACACGAAGACAAAAGCCAAGTCGGAACCGCACCAAGGCGATCGGGTCTCGTGGACTGCTTATTCACGCGACTCTAAACCAAATCCTTACCTTGGCCGCTTAAGTCGTTTCGATCTAACACGATTCGTTGCTAAAGCTTTTTGCTTTGCGATGAAACTGTAGCCAGCTCCTGGAATTCTCAGCTACAGGGACCGCGTACTCGCATTTAACAGGAAATTCCTGGGGAAAAGTATGTTCCGGGATGGTGAAGTTCACGGTTACTTCTGTGGAAAGGCCGAAAGGCTCGGGTTCGAATCCCGAAAGACCGTGAGCGGTGATTCCTCCCGGAAATTTCAGACGCGCTGAGTGGCGAAGGAAGTCTGCCCAGCAGCGTGACGGTACGGGTGTGCTCAAAAGAAGTAATAACGACGCGAAGTAAGGAGGTAAGGAAAAGGATCGAAGAGTTTGCGGCGTGGTGATGGCTTGGGTTACATCGGGATCCGAGGGTCGTGGGTTCGATTCCCACCAGTGACGAGAGTTGCTGTAGCTCAGTGGAAGAGCCTCGGAAAAAAAGACCTGAGCCGCTGATTCCCGCCGCAAGAATTTGCAGAGTGGTGAAGGCGCGAGCTACTTCGTACAACGGTTGCGGGTTCGAATCCCGCTGGCGGCGAAAGCTGCTGTAGCTCAAATGGCAGAGCAAAGCGCTCGGGCCGCTGGTTCCCTCTGCAAAAAGATTCCGGTGTGGTGAAGGTGCGCGTTACTTCGACCCAAGGGAGCGCTCCGGTGTGAGCCGGAGAGGTTGCGGTCTCGAAGCCCGCCTGCTTCGCGAGAAGCAGTAGCTCAAAGCAATTTACGCGGACCGGTAGTTCCCACCGGAAGCAAAAAGAGCACAGCCAAGAGTGGCTGTGCTACTGGGATGCCGGGATGGTGAAGAGCAGGGATACTTCTCGCAAAGATGCGGGGATGAGACCCCGCGGCCCTGAGCGATGATTCCTCCCGGCAAAGTGTAATGCGAGGGGGGCGGGGCAAGCCCCGCCCCTACACAGGTCTTTCCAAGTTTGCGGGCGCGAATCGCGGATGGGCGGCGGTTCGCGCCGCGGGAGAGGATGCAGGGACAAAGAAAGAGTTTACGCAGAGGACTCGGAGTTCACAGAGTTCACAGAGATCACAGAGAGCGCAGAGCGCGCAGAGGTCACAGAGAAGGAAAGAGCGCGGAATCTGAGGATTTGCGACGAGGTTGGACGTGGTGTAGGGCAGGGTTACTTCGCTTGACACGCGGGAGGTGTGGGTTCGAATCCCACCTGGCGTCGACGAAAGCTCAAGCCGAAAGGAATGAGCTCAATCGACCTAGTAGCTCACAGGATAGAGCGCCTAATGTCCCTGGCCGGATGTTCCCGTCCAGCAGTTTTTGGAGAAGAAAGGAGGTGCCGTCATGGAAGAGGTGAAGTCTTTGGAAGGGCCGGTGATGAAGGTCAATGGAGAGTTGGTTTTGTTCATCCCTCTGAGTGCGGGGGGCGAGGAGTTGATTGAGCTTTCGCGCGGCATCTCGGAGGTGGAGGGCGAGTTTCTGAAGATCAACATTCCGGCGTGGCTCGCGGCCGTTTTGCGGATCGAAGAAGGAGATTTAGTTTGCGTACACAAGGCCGGCGGATTGTTTCGCATAGGTCCGTCGGATCCGCGGCAGGTGCACTGATTCGGCGCGGGCTGCTTGGGATGAGACGTTGCTCTCTCCCCGGGTGACAAAAAAAGCAGATTCCTCGCTACGCTCGGAATGACAAACAAATTGCGTAGCGGCGAGCAGTAGCGAATGAAAATTCGCGGAAAGGAGGGAGGTCGAGATGGTGAAGATGAACGTTTGGAAGCGGATGTTCCCGGTGCGGACGCACGAAGGAGCGGTGGCGCAGCGCGTTGACGTGAAGACGGAGCTGCGGCGCACCGTGATGACGTGCCTGCTCTGGGAAGACACCTTCTACGAGAAGGGCAACGGCATCGCGAAGCGGATCGCGGAGCTTGTGGCGCAGAGTAAGCCCGAGGATGTGTCGGCTCTTGCGCGCGAAGCACGCGACAAGATGCAGCTTCGTCATGCGCCGCTCTTTGTGACGCGCGAACTTGCGCGGCGCAAGGGTGCGGGACCGCTCGTGGCGGAAACGCTCGAGCACGTGATCCAGCGGGCGGACGAACTCGGCGAGTTCGTAGCGCTCTACTGGAAGGAGATGAAGCAGCCGCTGTCGGCGGGAGTAAAGCGCGGGCTGGCCCAGGCGTTCACGAAGTTCGACGCCTACCAGCTTGCGAAGTACAACCGCGATTCGGTGGTGACGCTGCGCGACGTGCTGTTTCTCTGCCACGCGAAGCCGAAGGATGCCGAGCAGGAAGCTGTTTGGAAAAAGCTCGTTGAGAACACGCTCGAGCCTCCCGACACCTGGGAGGTTGCCTTGTCCGCAGGGAAGGACAAGCGCGAGAACTTTGAACGGCTCCTGCGCGAGGGGAAGCTGGGCGGAATGGCTGCCCTGCGGAACCTGCGCCTGATGCTTGCATCGGGAGTGGATCCGAAGCTCATTCGCGAGCGGCTCGAGAAGGGAGTGTCGCGGGCGCTGCCGTTTCGTTTCGTGACGGCGGCTCGTTACGCTCCGAAGCTCGAGGACGCCATCGAGAGCGCCATGCTCATGGGCATCGCCGGACTCGAAAAGCTGCAGGGATCGACGGGACTCGTCGTGGACGTGTCCGGGTCGATGGACGGCGTGCTTTCGAAGAAAGGCGAGACCACGCGCATGGATGCGGCGGCGGGGCTTGCGATTCTGCTTCGCGAGAAGGCCGAGGAATTTTCGATCGCGACCTTCTCCGATGCTTGCGTCGAACTGCCTCCGCGGCGTGGATTCGCGCTGCGGGACGCCATCACGGGCTCACAGGCGCACTCGGGGACGTACCTCAAGCGCGCACTGACGGAGCTTCACGAGAAGCCGGAATGGCGCAAGCTCGACCGGCTGATCGTCATTACCGACGAACAGTCGCACGACGGAATCCTGACGGCGTGGACGCCGTGCGCGTACGTGGTGAACGTGGCCCCCTACAAGCACGGCGTGAGTTACGGCAACGGGTGGACGCACGTCGACGGATGGTCGGAGCGGATCGTGGACTACATGGCGGCGGTGGAGTCCGAAGCCGCGGCTTAACGTAGACTGCGACAACTACAAACAAAAACCTCAGGCTGAAAGCCTGAGCTACAAAAGAACGGCGCAGCTGGGAAACTGGCTGCGCCGTTTTTTTCATGAAACTTGCCGTGGGCAAGAACGAAGGTCGTTCGTTTACGTCGGCGCGGACATCGAGCCGAGAAATTCCGTATTGGATTTCGTTTTCGTCAAGCGGCTGAGCAAGAGTTCCATCGCTTCGACGGTCGAGAGAGGGCTCAAAACCTTGCGCAGGACCCAGACGCGGCTGAGTTCGTCTGGTGGAAGAAGCAATTCGTCCTTACGAGTGCCGGAGCGTTGGATGTCAATGGCCGGGAAGACGCGCTTATCGGCAAGGCGGCGGTCGAGATAAATTTCCATGTTGCCGGTGCCCTTGAACTCTTCGAAGATCACGTCGTCCATGCGGCTGCCGGTATCGATCAGCGCCGTGGCGATAATGGTGAGCGAGCCGCCTTCTTCGACGTTACGTGCGGCGGCGAAGAAGCGGCGCGGGCGCTGCAACGCGTTGGCGTCAATACCGCCGGAGAGGACTTTTCCCGAGGGCGGCGTAACGGCGTTGTAAGCGCGCGCGAGACGCGTGATGGAGTCGAGCAGGACGACGACGTCGCGCTTGTGCTCGACGAGACGCTTGGCCTTTTCGAGAACCATTTCTGCGACCTGGATGTGGCGTTGCGGCGGTTCGTCGAAGGTCGAGCTGATGACTTCGCCCTTGACGGTGCGCTGCATGTCCGTGACTTCTTCCGGGCGCTCGTCGATGAGCAGCACGATGAGCGCGACTTCCGGATGATTGGTGGTGATGGAATTGGCCATGGACTGCAGGATCATGGTCTTGCCGGTGCGGGGCGGAGCGTTGACGAGACCGCGCTGGCCCTTGCCGACGGGGCAAAGAAGATCGAGCACGCGGCCCGTCATGTTCTCCTTGGTGGTTTCCATCTTGAGGCGGCCCTGTGGATAGAGCGGCGTCAGGTTGTCAAAGAAGATTTTGTTGCGCGCGACTTCCGGATCTTCGAAGTTGACGGCTTCGACTTTGATCAGCGCGAAGTAACGCTCGCCGTCTTTGGGAGGCCGGACCTGGCCGGAGACGGTGTCGCCGGTGCGGAGATCGAACTTGCGGATTTGCGACGGAGAGACGTAGATGTCGTCCGGGCCGGGAAGGTAGTTGTATTCCGGCGCGCGGAGAAAACCGAATCCGTCGGGGAGACATTCGAGGACACCTTCGGAGAAGATCAAACCGTTTTTCTCGGTTTGGGCGCGGAGGATCTGGAAGATCAGTTCCTGTTTGCGCATGCCGCTGGCGCCGGGGATATTCAATTCCTTGGCGATCTTGGCGAGGTCGGTGATGTTTTTTTCTTTTAACTCAGCGAGGCTAATGCTCATCTGATTGCTTCCTTCAACGTTTGTTTCTTTCATATGTCCTTAACTTTGATTGTGTAAATTGACCTTCACTTTTGCGTGGCCCCAAGGCGGCCAGCGAAATCCCGGATTGGTCGTGAGGTGGCGCACCGCACTGGCGGAAAAATGAAAATAAGCCAGGATGGGCAAACCAGACTTTCTGCAACCGGCGTCCGCGCGGAGCCACGACATGCCTGGAAAAAACCGCACGGCGGGCCCAGAACCACGCAGATTAGTTGGTCAAACTCTTGTCTTTCTCGGCGCTGGCGACGAAAGGCTCCGCAACGGGCGCAACCTCTGGATGCTCAAGGGGATGTTCGAGCGGCACAATCGGCCGTTCGAGCGCAACCTGCAGCACTTCATCCATGGTTTCTACAAAGTGAACCGTGAGACAGGAGAGGATCTCCTGCGGGATATCCGCCAGGTCCTTCTCATTGTCCTTCGGAAGCAGTACTGTGTGCAAGCCCATTCGATGGGCGGCCAGCAGCTTTTCCTTGACGCCGCCGATGGGCAAAACCTTGCCGCGCAGGGTGATTTCGCCGGTCATGGTGACGTCGCGGCGCACGGGATTCCTTGTCAGCGCGCTCACAATCGAATTACAGATGGTGATACCGGCGGAAGGGCCGTCTTTGGGGATGGCACCTTCGGGCACGTGCACGTGAATGTCGATGTTACGGTAAAAATCTTTTGCCAGGCCGAGCTGCGCAGAGCGTGAGCGGACGTAGCTCATGGCGGCTTGCGCGGATTCCTGCATGACGTCGCCGAGCTTGCCGGTGAGCGTGAGGCGGCCTTTGCCTTCCATCAACGTAGCTTCCGTGGCGAGCACAGAGCCGCCGACTTCGGTCCAGGCGAGGCCGGTGGTGAGGCCGATTTCGTTGTGCTTCTCGAGCCAGTATTCGCGGTACTTAAGAATGCCGAGGAAGTCGTTGACGTTGGCCGGAGTGATTTCTACGGTGACCACGGAGCCTTCGGTGACGACTTTCCGCGCCATCTTGCGGGCGATGTTCTGAATTTCGCGCTCGAGATTGCGCACGCCGGCTTCATGCGTGTAGTGCCGGATAATGTGCAGCAGGCCCTGGTCGGTGAAGGTGAGATTTTTCTCGTTGAGGCCGGTGGCTTCGCGGGCGCGCTTCACCAGGAAACGCTTGGCGATCTCCAGCTTTTCCGTCTCGGTGTAACCGGGAAGGCGAAGGATTTCCATGCGGTCCTGCAAGGGCTGCGGAATCGTGTGCAGCACGTTGGCGGTGCAGACGAACATGACTTTCGAGAGATCGTATTCGACATCGAGATAGTGGTCCGTGAATCCGTGATTCAGTTCGGGATCGAGCACTTCCATCAGCGCAGCGGAAGGATCGCCACGGAAGTCGGTGGACATTTTGTCGACTTCGTCGAGGACGAAAATCGGGTTCACCGTGCCGGCCTTCTTCATCATTTGGATGATCTGGCCGGGCAGCGCGCCAATGTAGGTGCGGCGATGGCCGCGAATTTCGGCTTCATCGCGCACGCCACCGAGAGAGACGCGGACGAACTTGCGACCCGTGGCGTGGCCGATGGACATGGCCAGCGAAGTTTTGCCGACGCCCGGAGGGCCGACGAAACAGAGGATGGAGCCTTTGGGGTTCTTCACCAACTGGCGGACGGCCAGAAATTCCAGGATGCGCTCTTTGATCTTCTCGAGGCCGTAGTGCTCTTCGTTGAGAATTTTTTCCGCGGCCAGGATATCTCGGATTTCCTTGGACTTCTTTTTCCAGGGTACGGCGAGGAGCCAATCGAGATAGTTGCGGCTGACGGTGGATTCCGCCGACATGGGCGGCATCAATTCGAGGCGCTTCAATTCCTGAATGGCTTTTTCGTGAACGTCCTTGCTCATGCCGGCGGCGTCGATTTTCTTTTTGAGCTCGTCGATCTCGCTCTTTTCGCCGCGGCCGAGTTCCTTTTGAATGGCTTTGAGCTTTTCGTTGAGGTAGTACTCTTTTTGAGCGCGCTCCATCTGGCGCTTCACGCGCGTGTTGATGTTGCGGTCGACGTTGAGTTTTTCGAGTTCTATTTCGAGGATGTCGCCGATGCGGTTGAGCCGCTCGATGGGGTCTACAGTTTCGAGCAAGTCCTGCTTTTCGTCGACGGGAAGCTGCAAGTTGGCCGCGATGGTGTCGGAAAGGCGCGCAGGATCATCGCCGCGAGCGGCGGCGATCATGGTGTCGTAATTCAGGCTTTGCGAGAGCTTGATGAACTGTTCGTAAAGATTGGTGACCTTCTGCACGGTCTGATCGACTTGGGGAGACGGCTCGACGCGAGCGTTCAGCAAGCGCACAGTGGCGCGGAAGAAGCCTTCTTCCGAAGCGATAGAAAGAGCGCGAGCGCGCTCGACGCCTTCGACCAAAACTTTGATGTTGCCATCGGGAAGCTTCACGCTTTGCACGATGTTGGCAAGCGTTCCAACGGCGTAGATTTCTTCCGGCTTGGGGTCATCCACCGAAGCGTCGTGCTGTGTGGACAGGAATATTTTCTTGTCGCCCGCCAGCGCCTCTTCGAGCGCGCGCACGCTGGCTTCGCGTCCGACGATGAAGGGAGTCATCTGCTGAGGGAAGATGACCATATCGCGCACCGGCATCATGGGTACGCGCTTCAATTCCTGTTTTTCGCGGTTAAACATTAGGGCCCCTGAAAATCGTTCGAAATCCCAAAGCGGCCTATCCGGCCTTTTCGAGCAAACTCCAATTGATCTCCCGGCCGCGGACCATTTCCGCGGTGACGACGAAGTCGCGCACCTTGCGCTGCATCGGGAGGTGGTACATCAGTTCGAGCATGAGGTCTTCGAGAATCATACGCAAGCCGCGGGCGCCGACTTTGCGCTGCATGGCGAGCTCGGCGACGGTGTCGAGCGCATCGTCGGTGAAACGCAAGCGAACATTCTCGAATTCGAACAAGCGCTGGTATTGCTTGAGCAGAGCGTTCTTCGGCTCCGTCAGGATGCGCACAAGAACGTTTTTGTCCAAATCGTTCATCACGCCAGCGACGGGCAGGCGGCCGACAAATTCCGGAATCAGGCCATAGCGAATCAAATCGCCCGGCTGAACCTGCTCGAGCAGTTCAGTGTTGCGGCGGCTGGGCGTGGAGGGCGCGGCGTCGGTATGAAAGCCCAGCGAGTGACGGCCAGCGCGCTTCTCAATAATTTTTTCGAGGCCAACGAAAGCGCCACCGCAGACGAACAAAATGTTCGTGGTGTCGACCGGAGTGAACTCCTGGTGCGGGTGCTTGCGGCCGCCCTGCGGTGGCACGTTGGCGATGGTGCCTTCCAATATCTTCAGCAGAGCCTGTTGAACGCCTTCGCCGCTCACATCGCGCGTGATCGAGGGGTTCTCGTCCTTCTTGGCTATTTTGTCGATTTCATCGATATAGATGATGCCTTGCTGCGCCTTCTGGACGTCACCATCGGCGGCCTGTAGCAGCTTCAAGATAATGTTTTCAACGTCTTCGCCGACGTAGCCGGCTTCGGTCAGCGTTGTGGCATCCACAATGGCGAAGGGAACATCCAGCATGCGCGAAAGCGTCTGGGCCAAAAGCGTCTTGCCGGTGCCCGTGGGACCAATCAAAAGGATGTTGGACTTGCTCAGTTCGACGTCGCCCGGCTGTTTGTTCAAAAAGATGCGCTTGTAATGATTGTAAACGGCGACAGCCAGTTTCTTTTTCGTGCGGTCCTGCCCGATCACGTAGCCATCGAGAAATTGCTTGATCTCCGGCGGACGCGGAAGCCGGCGCGCAGGCGCAGCGGCCTGTTCGCGCTTTTCATCTTCCAGAATGGTCTGGCAAACGCCGACACATTCATTGCAGATGTACGCGCGCGGATAGTCCGAAGGAGAGCTGATCAGCTTTTCGACCTGTTCCTGCGTCTTATGGCAAAAGGAACAGCGCAGCGGCTCGTCTGGGTTGAATTTTTTCACTGGTGTGAGGCCTCGCCTCCGCTGGGCTGCGACGGAGTCTCTAATCCCTATTCTAGGCCGATTTTTCCCCGGAGCAAAAGAGAAACTCGAATCACTACTAACTTTTAAGAACAAGCCGCGAGAGCCCGCCGCCCCCGCGGCGTCCGCTCGCTAGCGATGCTTGTAAATGATCTCGTCGATCATGCCATATTCCTTGGCTTGTTCGGGATTCATAATGAAATCCCGCTCGACGTCTTTCTCGATCTTATCGACTGTCTGCCCACTGTGCTGGGCCAGCAGCTGATTAATGACTGTGCGCATGCGCAAGATTTCTTTGGCGTGCAGGTCAATGTCGGTGGCCTGGCCGCCGAGACCGGACATCCACGGCTGGTGAATCAAAATGCGCGCATGCGGCAGGGCGAAGCGCTTTTTCGGTGTTCCACCGGCGAGAAGAACCGCGGCAATCGAAGCCGCCTGTCCAACGCAAGTCGTGACGACGTCCGGCTTCACAAATTGCATGGTGTCGTAGATTGCAAAGCCCGCGGTGATCGAGCCGCCCGGCGAATTGATGTACAGCTGAATGTCTTTTTCCGGATCTTCCGCTTGCAGGAAGAGCATCTGTGCGGTGGCCAGATTGGCGACATGGTCGTCAATCGGCGTGCCGATAAAGATGATGTGCTCTTTCAGGAGCCGGGAATAAATGTCGTAGGCGCGTTCGCCGCGGCTGGTTTGTTCGACCACCATCGGAACGAGCGTTGTGCCGCGATATTCTGGTTCTTCGAAATTTTTCATTTAAGTGGTGGAGCCGCCGGAAAGTTTCACTTTGAATCTGTCGCGGCGCTTGCTGCCGCTACGGTTTTGATCTGAGCGTTCTGTGCGAGCCAGTCCAGAGTTTTGTCACTTCTCAACTTAGCTTTCATCCTATCGAGCGCACCTTGCTTTGTCAAACGAGCCCGCACAACTTCGGCGGATTCGCCACTATGGGTGGCCATGTGTTCGAGCTCGTGGTCCACCTCCTCGTCCGTCACGTCGATGTTTTCCGCCGTGGCGATGCGGTCGATGATCAGTTCCGCCTTCACGTCATCGGTGGCACGCTCCTGCTGACGCTTCCGAAGCGAAACCCAGTCGACGTTTACGGCCCGGGGATCCACGCCTTGCGCCGCCAGCGAGCGCACCACCCGCTCGAGCCGCACATCCATTTGATGCTCGACGAGCGCTTCGGGTACGGGGAACTCGTGCAATTTCACGAGCTCGGCGATCACTTTCTCGCGCTGCAATTCCTTTTGCCGGTGATCGCGCTGATGCTCCAGGCTTTCCGAAACCTTCTCTTTCAGTTCGTCCAGCGTGGCGGCATCGCTGACGTCTTTCGCGAACTCATCGTTCAGGTCAGGCAGCTTCTTGTTCTTGATGCCCAGCACTTCCACGGCGTAGTTGTACGTTTTCCCGGCCAGCTTTTGGTCGGGGTAGTCGGCGGGATAGGCCACGTCAAAATTCTTGTGTTCGCCGATATTCGCGCCGCGCAGGTTTTCGTTGAAGGGCTCCATCGTTTCTTCGGCGCCGATGTGGCACATCACACTGTCGGCTTGCAGCGGTTCGCCGCCGCCCGCGGGAGTTCCCATCAACTTCAATTGCACGTAGTCACCGTTTTCAACGGCGCGCCCTTCGATTGGCGCAAATGCCGCCGCCCGCTCACGCATCTCTTCAAGAGCCTTGGTGATGTCCGCTTCGGTGATGTCCATCGCGGGCATTTCGATGGCGAGGCCTTTGTAATTCCCAAGCTCAAATTCCGGCAGGACTTCGAAGACCGCGCGGAACTTCAGAGGCTGGCCTTCGGCAAAATCCAGCTTTTCCACTTGCGGCTGCGAGACCGGCGTCAGCTTTTGTTCGTTAACGGCCTTCTCAACTCGCTCCGGCACGAGGGACTGCAGCACCTCGCCCTTGATATCTTCGGCAAAGCGGCGTCGAATCAACGAGACTGGCGCTTTTCCGGCCGGAAACCCGGAACGCGCGCGACCCGCGCAAATTCCTTGGCCACACTTTCCATCTTTTTCGTTACTTCTTCCGCGGGAATCTCCAGATCCAGTTCGCGGCGGCAAGTTGCTTCAGCCATGGAACAATCCTCTCCTCGATAAATGACCGGGCTACGACCGGGTCGTTGTGAAAATACTCGCTGGTCTCGACGGCATGCGCCCCAGTGTCTTGCGGAACTCCCAAGCTTGTCGGCCGCTTTGCGGCCGCACTTGAACTCAGATGAGGCCAGACAGGTGAGAACTTAGCCTGAAAGACAAAGTCTGAGTATAGGCGACACTGTGGAGAGCGTCAATTGAGAGGGCCGGGGTATCTGCGCTGCGAAATCGATTCCGTTCGTGGAGAAACAAAACGCCTTCCCGCTTACGCCGTCCCGGCGAGGGCAGAAAGGGGAGCGGTCAAACGATCAAACCGACCTTTGACCCAGAGAGTGAGCCCAACCGTGAGGGCGCAGGCGGTCCAGGGAAGGATCGGCGAAATCCAGAAGAAATTGGGCGCGAAACGTAAAGCTACAAACCAGGCCAGCACTGTCAGAAGTCCAAAAAGCAAAGCGGAGACTGCGCCTCTGTTTTTCCAGGCCGGAGGCCAGGCGCAAAGCGCCTGCATAAAAAGAGCGAAGGGGTACGCCACCACCAGATCGATGAAGTAATGTTCGCCCGTTCCCATCGTCGCGCAAAAGGTTAACAGGACGAACACGATGGTGATGCCGCGCTCCCACCAGGAGAGTCCGCGCGAATACCACAAGCAGAGCAGCACCCAGGCCATGTGAAGCGAAGGAATGGCATTGCGGGGGCCGCGAAGAGCGACGGGCTCAAGCACTACGCGCCGCAAGATAACATCGTCCAGCGGATGCCAGGGAAAACCGGCTCCCAAAAGGTGGATGGGGCCCATGGCTGGAAAAATATTGTAAAAGAGAATCCCGATGGGGCCGGTGAATAGAATGGCAGCCATCGCTGAGATGGCTCGTTCGCGGCCCCGCAGAAGTTGGCCAGAATAGACCAGCGCGATGGGAATGGGCAGGCCGACGTAGAAAAGCTCGCCGGCGATTTTGAACCACGGCCACAGGGCAAAAGCTTGGCCCATGAGGAAAGGAAGCTGCACGCCCAGACTTCCGTCAAAATAATAAAGATAGAGGTCCAAAGTTTTCGGATGAAGCTTTTCCGTCAAGTCCAACATGTTGGAAGCGAACCACTCGGAAGTAACGAACAGCAGGGAAGGGACGAAGGCGAAAATCAGGAGTTTGCGGCGGTCTCCTTCGGACCAGATGGCGCGCAGCGCGAGCAGCAAAAGGCTGCTCAGCCCTAAGAAAGAAAACCACGCCATAAAATGTGGCGTGTAGTGCAGAAAGCGAAAATCGATGATGGCGAGCAGCGCCGTTAAGCCAACCAGGACCAGCCCGTCCGGCCACAGCCCGCAAACGCGCAGGTGAATAATCACTATGCTGACGAGCGCAATCGCAAAGAACGCGGAGGAGAGCGACTCCGAATAAAATTGCGAACTGGTCCCGAACGCGGCCGCGATGGACACAAATACAATCGTCAGAACCACTTGAGCGGCGCGCGGCAATTTCATTTGGAATGCAGTCTCCGGATGCAGGTGGAATGCCGGCGGCTATGGAGGGCAGCCGGGCAGACCCTTTTCTATTTCAACACTCCTTGCAGAGTGCGCTCGGGTGGCGCGTGCGGGCTGTGTTCAATCCAAAAAGAGAGGTGTAGTGGAGATCGTGATTCGACGTGCAGGCGCCGGGAAGATCAGTTAATCGGCGGCCGCGAGGCTGCCGAGTGCGGCGGTGAAATCGGCATGCAGCAAACGATGGAAAAGATGTTCACCGCCCTCGCGGCGTACCGACAACCGTCCGGCGACATAGGCGCGCGAGCCAAGCCCGCGCTGCACGGCATCGCAAATCGCCATATCCTCGTCCTGCACTTTTTCGCTTACGGCGATGCTCTCTTTGTTGCGGGCCTCGGCGGCGGCGCTGGTATCCGCGAAGTAGTAGTCGAATACCACGGCGCAGCGGTTCACGCCGAGGGGCAACACCAGATTCGTGTCCATCACACCTTCGTAGGCGTTGATCATGAAGTTCGGATAGAGCCAGAGATAAAAGGCGCGCCCCTGGCGCGTGGCAGCGACTCCAGGCTCGGAGGACGAATCCGATGAAAGCGGGCTGGACTGCAAGCACGCGCGCTCAAAATTCTCGATCGTATATTTCGTGTATTCGATGACGCTGCTCAGCCCCTTGTGCGCGTGCGGCACGTGATAGCCGCCATCGAGATAGTTGTCGACGTAAACTTTCCAGTTGCAATGCAAGGTGTAGACGCGCCGGTCGAAGAAGTGAAGCTTTTTTGCCAGCTCGAGCGGTGACACCAGCTCGGGCACTATGCCCAAGAAATCGCGCAGCGGCGCCGCGCGTCCATCCAGATTCACAAAAACGAAATTCTCCCAGGTATCCACGCGCACCGACACCAGCCCATTCTTCGCGCGGTCGAAGTTGCACACGCCATCAAACTCGACCATGCCTTTGAGAGCGCCATCGATTCCGTACGTCCAGCCGTGATAGGGGCAGCGAAACTGTTTTGCGCAACCCTGCGGCTCGGTGACAACCGCCGCGGCATGATGGCGGCATACGTTGTAAAAGGCGCGCAACTGCCCATCTTCGCCGCGCGCGACAACCAGAGGCTCGCCAGCCAACTCCGCCGTAAGAAAATGTCCGTTGTCGCGGACCTGGTCCGCGCGGCCGACAACCTGCCAGGTTGCGCTGAAAACGCTCGAACGCTCGAGCGCCGCAATGCGCTCATCGAAGTACCACGGCGCGGGAATCGTCCACGCTTCTTCCAGTGGATCGTGAGGATTGTAGAGGTTCACTACGTCGCGGACGCTGCGCTCCATGACCGCTCCCCTTCAGTAAATCACTTTCAGCGAAAACTGGATTTGCCGTGACGATCCAGCGGTATGGCTAATGATACCGAAACCGCTGCCGAGGACGGTGTTCGACGGCAAACCAAAATTCACGATATTAAATATGTTAAAAAACTCCGCGCGAAATTGGACCACGCCCAACTCGCGGCTGCCTCTTCTTCCAAAGGGAGTGTCTTTGATCATGGCGATGTCGAAATTGTGAAATCCCGGCCCGCGAAAGGTGTCGCGACCCAATGTGCCAAAGAGCCCGTGATTGGGCCCCGTTCCGCCGGGCACATTCACGGGAATAAAAAAGAAGGAGTTATTGTTTTCGCCGCGCCCAAAATAATCTTCCCGGATATTTCGGCTCGTCGAAAAATCCGGCATCGACACTAAATCAGGCCGATCCGTCCCGCCGGCGCCTGCACCCGTTTGCTGAATTCCGGAATAAACTGTAAATGGCGAGCCCGTCGTTAGCGTCGTGATGTTCAGAACCTGCCATCCTTTGGTAAGGCGGCTGCTCAGCGGCTGAAGAAAACTGACGCGCTCAAATGGCAGGCTCTGAATCGCGCTGATCGTAAAGACGTGCGTCACATCAAACGTGGATGGCCCTCTGTCAGCGGATAGATCGCGCGGATTTTGCGGCAGCGTTTGCAGCGTTACCCCCGGGGTTCCTGGAATTCCGCCGGGCACTGCGCTCGTGTCGTCGATAGATTTCGAGAAGGTATAACTCGCCTGGAAGCTTAATCCAATCCGCGAATAGTTTTCCGTCGCGCTGGTTTGCAGCGAATGATACGTAGAATGGGCGCCAGTGCTCATCACCGTTACCGGGCCGAATCCCCCGATCGCCTGACCGCTTGCATTGAATTGCGTAAACGGCGCAAGCGCGGAGTCGGCCCCGCCATAGCCGTTGGGGGAATCGACACTGGCAAGATGGACTCCTGCGGTCCCGACGTAGGCCGCGGTAAACTTCACGCCGCCGAAATCGTGGTCGATTCCCGCGGTAAATGTGCCGATGTATCCGTTGCGAAAATGCCTGCTGATGACTGGCACGGAAAAGAGCTGCACTTCGTGGCCAGGAGTGATGGCAGCAAGGTCGTTCTGAAATCTCTGAAGATCGATTTGCGTGTTGGCGGGGACGTTCGCGCTTCCGTTCGCAAAAAGCGGTTGACCCTGGGTGGAATAGACCGTAGGAAGAGTCTCCGGCACCACGGCGTCTTGAAAGGGCACGGGGACGCCGGGCAAAGCGGTAACCAGCGGCTGGAAAACAAGCGGGAAGGCCCCGGTAACGTAATTCTCGAGCCACAGATTGGGGAGAATCGTCGTGATGGCTCCGCCCGCATGAAACGTGGTGTGTTTGCTTGCAGCGAAATCCAGCGAGAGGCGCGGTCCCCAGCCGTTCTTGTCCAGCGGATATACGGGCTGCGGGTTGTACAAGTAAATCGCTTTTGCGCCGGGAGCGTAGAACGAAGTCAAATTACCTTCCGCATCCATCGGATCGGCGATAGATGTTCGATGCTTGGCCTCCTTGATGCGGCTGTTCAAGTCATAACGCAAGCCATAATTTACACTCAGTCGGGAAGTCGCTTTCCACGTGTCCTGAAAATAGAAGTTGTAAGCCTCGCGTCGCACGCCGGCTTCATCAAATTTGTCGCCGACAGGTGTAACGCTTGCCGCCGCCGTGATGCTGTAAGAAAAAGGCGTGGCTGTCAGGAACTCCGTCAGCGAATCGGGCAACTGCGCCCCTGGCTGAACATCGTGCTGGCCGCTCGCGGAAGTTATCAGTACGGGCGAATAAGCGGGCCCGCCTCCAAATGTATAAATCCCGTTCGGATTGGTTCCGAAAATCGTGGCGTCGCGGTTAAAGCGCAGTTCAACGCCCCATTTGAAACTGTGGGCTCCACGCGTGTACGTCATGTCCTGCTTCAACTGATAGACGTTTCCATAGGAGCCAAAAATCGATCCGTCCGCCGAGTTGAAATTTTCGTACAGACTGTCCGCAAAGGTAATCTCGGGCTGCGTGTGATTCGTGGATGGAAAAAAGGGTGTGCTGCGGATGTAGCCGAGGGAGGTTACGAGCGAGAGATGCGGAGTAACGTTGCGCGTATATCGGAGCGCCGCGCTTCGCTGATGATCAAAGAAGTTGACCCCAAAGTCCGGATCGATTGCCGTTTGATCGGGATTCGTCGTGGGGCCTCTCACTTGATTCAGGCTGAAGCGGCCGGACAGCGTCGCTTTATCGGAAATGCGATGATCGATCCGGATGGAAAACTGGTCAGTGTCCGTCGCGACCTTTGAAGAGGTGGCATACGTGCGCGCTCCATACGGCCCCTGAGGCTCGTTGGGCAGCGGGTAGGCCGCGAGGATGCGTGCGACCGCCGGGCTAACCGGCACCGTCAACGTATCGCCGGGAAAAGTCGTCGTGTCGATTCCCTGTCTCTCGGCCGCGGTCGGGACGGGGAAGACTTGCGTCGTTCCGAGCACCTGCCGGAATCCTTGATACTCCGCGAAATAAAATGTTTTGCCGCGTCCATCGTAAACGCCGGGCAGAACTAGCGGCCCGCCGTTGGTCACACCAAACTCATTGCGTGCGAACGGCGGAATCCGCCGCTCGTCACCCACGCTGGGGTGGTCGAAAAAATTCCGCGCATCAAAGGCGGCATTGCGCACAAATTCAAACGCACTGCCGTGCACGTCGTTCGTCCCGGATTTTGTGATGACATTGTTAAATCCCGCCGCGCCATGCCCGATTTCCGCCGGCATCACCCCGGAGCTTGACTGCACTTCCTGAATGGCATCCACGTTAAAATTGGAAAACGTCGCGCCGCCAAGTTCCGGGTCCGTCGTATCCGCCCCATCCATGGCAAACACCGAAGCCGATCCGCGCTGGCCATTCACCGCAAACTGCTGCGTGAAGTTCGCCGCGCCGTTGGTATCCGTCATCGTCCCCGCTGCAAGCAGCAGCAATTTGCTGAAGTCGCGCTCGTTCAGCGGCAAGCTGGAAACCTCTCCGCCGGACAAATGCTCTCCGCCGCTTGCCTGGATCGAGGCCTGCGCTGGCGCCACGGATACAAGTACCAGGCCATCTTGCGGAGAGAGTTCAAGCGTCGCGCGGGCGACTTTGCCAGTCTCAATCGTCACAGGAGTAGCGGCGGCGTAAGTCTTGCCTTCTACAGTCACACTAAGCTGGTAGCTCCCCGCCGGTATCGCGTCGAACGAAAACTCACCGCTCGCCGAAGTCTTCGCGGCAAAACCCGCCTCATCCATCTTCGCGCGGAGATTTACAACCGCATCCGCGACAGCCTTTCCGCTCTTGTCGTGCAACACACCCGCCCACGCAGGCAAGGGGGAAGCGCTTCCAGCGTTCGCTGCCAGCAGAAAAACCAAAAAGAAAAACATCATGTTAATAAGGACGCGAGAGGGAAGAAAAGGAATGGCGACCCACCCTTCCGAACAGAATCGGCCATCTTGTTCCAGGACGGGCCTCTCGCTTTTGCGGGGGGTTGGCAATTGGCTCAGTGAACTCGCGGACGCGACGTCTCCAGGCGGCGCAAAAATGCTGGTGCGGGAGACAGGAGTTGAACCTGCACGGCCTTTCGGCCACAAGATCCTAAGTCTTGCGCGTCTGCCAGTTCCGCCACTCCCGCAAGTGGTTCCCCCAATATACCGGGAATCGGCCCCCTCCCGCTACTATCCGTAAGTTGCACGATGGGACTGGATTGTGCACCCCAGTGAGGAGCATAATAGCCCTGAAAGTAGTGTGTCGTTTGGCCACCCCCGCGGCCGACGCTGGCGCCTACGGACAACAGGCGTCTTTGCGAGGCCCCGCTGCGAAAGAGGGCAGCGCCATGATCATTCAAGAGCAGGGCGACCAGCTCATCCTGATCCGGCAGACCGACCATGCCATGTTGTCGGGCTTTTTTGCGCGCAACCTTGGCAACAAACTCTTCAGCCGTCCCGAGCCCTTTGAATCTTTCTGTTTAGCCGCCGCCGAACATGATAACGGCTGGAGCGAATGGGAACTTCTGCCGCAGATCGATCCCAAAACGTTCACGCCCTATAACTTCATGTCGATTCCGACGGAAGAGCACATCGCCCTTTACCAGCGCGGCATCGAACGCGTCGTCCGAGCGGATCGCTACGCCGGACTTCTCGTCAGCATGCACTGCGGTGGTCTTTACGATCGTACACGAGCCACCATGCCTGGTTTCTCCGCCAAGTACGTCCGATCCAGCGAATCCCAATTGGTCTCGGACTTTCTCCAACGGCTCAGACTTCAGCAATTGCGTCTAAAAGTCGATCTCCGCGCCGATCCCGCCATGAAAGCCTACGCCGATGACCATTCGCTGCAAGTGAATTTGCAGCGCCTTGAGGCGCTGGATCGTCTTTCTCTCTATTTCTGTCTCGCCCCGCTGGATGGCTCAACGATTGACGCCGTTCCCGTGAATGGCAACGGCAGCGAAGCGGATTGGGATCTGCAACCTGCGGGAACCAGTTTTGTCACCTTGCAACCGTATCCCTTCGCGAAAGACCCGCTCGAGATCAGCATTCTTGGGCGCCGCGTCCCCAAGCGGCCCTACGCCGACGAGAATGAGTTCCACAAAATCCTCGCGCAAGCGCCTTATTTCGCGATCAATTTCACTGTGAGCGCGGATGGCGCGCGCATTCAATCCCGTTCCGCTGTCGCCTAGTTCACCGGACTCGGAACTTCTGCGTATTCAATCCAGAACTTGCCCACGCGTCTCCGGCAAAGCCAGCGCAAGCAGCGCCGCCATCAGGAACGCTCCCGCTTGCAAGAAAAACGCCGGCCCGATGCCATAACGCAGCGCCAGCGCTCCAACAGCAAACGGCGCGACCGCGGAAAGTCCGCGCCCGATGTTGTAACTCAATCCCATGGCCGTCGCGCGAATCTCCCCGGGAAAGAGCTCGCTTGCAATCGCCGCGTACCCCGAGAAATAGCCCGTTCCGAAAAACGCGACGAACGGCCCGAGCGCCAGCAGCCAGAACGCGCTTCGCGACATTCCATAGATCGGCACCAACGCAGCGGCAATCAACAGGTATAGGAAATAGGGCTTGCGGCGTCCAAACGCATCCGAAAAAAATCCAAACAGCGAGTAGCCCAGCCACTTGCCGAAACACATCACCAGGAAGAACGCGGTAGTCGTTACCAGGCTCAGTCCCCGTCCGCCTTTTTCCGGCGGCAGCGACAAATAACCGGGAATCCACGTAAACAGGCCCCAGTACCCGAACATGCTGCACGCATTCATCGTTGTGGCCAGCAGGCCGTTGCGCAAAACGCCCTTATCCAGCAGTTTTCGAAGGGAAACCGTCTCCTTGCGCGCCGCGCGCTGCTTCCACAGCTCCGGCTCCGGCACTCTGCGTTGAATCCAGAACGCAAGAAACGCCGGCGCTATTCCGAAGAAAAAGACCGGCCGCCATCCGAAGTGCGGATAGACGAGAAGCACGACCAGCGCGGCAATCGCTTCTCCTATCGCGTACGCCGATTGCATCAATCCCAGCGCTTTTCCGCGATGCTCCGCGCGCCACGTTTCTGCGATGAGCGCTGCCGCCGCAGTCCATTCCCCGCCCATGCCCAGCCCCAGTACAAACCGGCATGTCGCCAGTTGCGGAATCGTATGCGTCAAACCGCAGGCAGCGCTCGCCAACGCGTACACAAGGATGGACGCCATGAGCGCCCGCGTCCGACCAATGCGATCGGCGATCACGCCAAACAGCAAGCCGCCAATGCCGGACGCCACCAAAGTCAAGGAATTGAGCAGCCCGGCCGTCCGCGTATCCATCGCGAAATCGCGAATCAGATACGTCAGCACGATGGAGTACAGCATCACGTCCATCGCGTCGAGCATCCAGCCGAGCCCGCCCGCAATCAGCGAGCTCCGCTCTGCCTGTGTTGCGCTTCTCAGCCAGCGGAAATGGAAACTGCCGATCAGAGTTCCTGACCGCGACGTACCGGCTTGAACGGAGGAGGACTGGGGCGGGGCGGGAGGCGTTGTCACGCCGGGATTGTACCCAAAAGCGCTTCTCCACGCGTCAGGAAGTAATCAGGAACTAAGAAACTTTTATCCATTCACAGTTTCTGGCGCAGTTTGCGGCACAGGGTGTACTATTCCGTTCCGCGCTTTACTATCGGCCGTAGTACCGCTGCAACAAATGTTTCTCTGGGGGCGAACATAATGAGTGGTCGGAAATGCTTCACCGTTGGTTCTTCCATTTTTCTTACGATCGTTTTGTCGGTTCTTGGTTGCGCGCCGCTTCGCGCCCAAACCCTCGACGAAAACTCTCTCAAGGGTATGAAGTGGCGTCAGGTCGGGCCCTTCCGCGGCGGCCGTGCTCTCGCCGTATCCGGCGTCGCCGGTGATCCGCTCACTTATTATTTCGGCGCCGTTGCCGGCGGTGTTTGGAAAACCACCAACGCCGGCAACACCTGGACCCCAATGACGGACAAGACCGGCATCATGTCCGTCGGCGCGATCGCCGTTGCACCCTCCGATCCAAACGTGATTTACGTCGGCACAGGCGAATCTTGCTGGCGCGGAAACATTTCGTACGGCGACGGCATGTATAAATCGATCGATGCCGGAAAGACGTGGACGCATATCGGCCTCGAGGATACGCGCCACATCTCCAAAGTCATCGTGCATCCCGCAAATCCCGACGTGCTATTCGTGGCGGCGATGGGCCACGCCTATGGCCCCAACGAAACGCGCGGCGTTTTCCGTTCGGCCGATGGCGGCAAGACCTGGCAAAAAGTTCTTTTCAAGGACAACAAGACGGGCGCAATCGACCTCACCTTCGACCCTTCAAACCCCCACATCTTGTTCGCCGCTCTCTACGAAGCGCAGCGCTATCCCTGGACCGCCGTCAGCGGCGGCCCCGGCAGCGGTCTCTACAAATCCAGCGACGATGGCGCGACCTGGAAGCGTCTTGAAGGCCACGGCCTTCCCTCCGGCGTTCTCGGCCGCATCGGCGTCTCCGTCTCCGGTGCCGACGGCAACCGCGTCTACGCCATCATCGAAGCCGAAAAAGGCGGCATCTATCGCAGCGACGACGCCGGCGATTCCTGGCAACTCCTCAATCCCGAGCACCGCTTCACGCAGCGCGCCTGGTATTTCCATCACATTTTCGCCGATCCCAAAAATATCGATACCGTTTACGTGCTGAACACCGCCGTCTACCGCTCCACCGATGGCGGCCACGCCTTCGGCTATGTGCGCTCTCCTCACGGAGACAACCACGGCCTCTGGATTGATCCCACGCATCCCGAATGGATGATTAACTCGAACGACGGCGGCGCCACCATCTCTCACGACAACGGCAAGACCTGGACCACGCAAGCGAATCAGCCCACCGCGCAGTTCTATCACGTCGCCACGGACAACGCTTTCCCCTATCGCATCTACGGCGCCCAGCAAGACAATTCCACCGTCGCCATCGCCAGCCGCAGCGATGATGGAGCCATCGACCGCACGGATTGGTACGACGTCGGCGGAGGCGAAGCAGGCTTCGTCGTTCCGGATCCAACGAATGCTGACATTGTTTACGCGGGCTCGTACGACGGCCTCATCACCCGCTTCGACAAAAAGACCCACCAAATCCAGGACATCACTTCCTGGCCGCTAAATCCCATGGGCTCCGGCGCAGCTGACCTAAAACATCGCTTCCAATGGACCGCGCCCATCATGATTTCGCCAAACGATCCGAAAGTCGTCTATCACGGCGGCGAAGCCGTCTTTAAGACCACCGATGGCGGCATGAACTGGACGGCCATCAGCGGCGACCTGACCCGCAACGACAAAACCAAGCAGCAATCTTCCGGCGGACCCCTCACGCAAGACAACACGAGCGTCGAGTACTACGACACTGTGTTCGCGCTCGCCGAATCGCCCGTCGAAAAGGGGCTCATCTGGGCTGGCACCGACGATGGACTGCTCCACGTCACGCGCGACGGCGGCAAAAACTGGGAAAAAGTCACTCCCAAGGAATTTGGCGAGTGGAGCAAGGTGAGTATCATCGAACCTTCGCCACATTCTGCGGCAGTCGCCTATGTCGCCATCGATCGCCACCTGCTCGACGACTATCATCCGTACCTTTTCAAAACCGCCGACTTCGGCAAAACTTGGACGAAAATCATCAACGGCCTGCCTGACAACAGCTATGCCCACGCCGTCCGCGAAGATCCCAAGCGCAAAGGCCTGCTCTATGCCGGCACGGAAAACGGAATCTACATTTCCTTCGATGATGGCGGCCACTGGCAATCCCTGAAACTGAATCTGCCAACGACGCCGATTCACGACCTAACCATAAAAGATGACGATCTCATCGTTGCCACGCACGGCCGCGCCTTCTGGGTTCTCGACGGCATCGCCCCTCTCCGCCAAATGAACTCGACCGCCTCCGCCGACGACGCGCATCTCTATCAGCCCTCGACCACCATCCGTTTCCGCGGACCAGGCTTCACGCTTCCCGCCGGAATTCCCGTTGGCTCCAATCCGCCCGCGGGCGCGGTGATCAACTACTCGCTGAAGTCCGCGCCCAAGGAGCAAATCACTCTCGAAATTCTCGACTCCAAGGGCAAGCTGGTTCGCAAATACTCCAGCAAAAAAGTCGCCGAAGGAGCTTCCGCTGTCGAGGAGGAGTTCGGCATCACGTTGCCTGGCGAAGAGCTCCCTACCGATGTCGGATTCAACCGCTTCGTGTGGGACTTGCACACCGACGCTCCAACCAAAGTCCCCGGAGCGGTTGGCTGGGGAGGCCGTCCCGAAGGTGCGCTCGTTGTTCCCGGCACCTACCAGCTCAAACTGACGGTTGCTGGAAAAACGTCCACAGCCAGCTTCGAGCTTGTCAAAGATCCGCGCGTCACGGCGTCGCAAGCCGACTTCGACAAGCAGTTTGAACTCGCGACGCGCATCCACGATCGCATTGGCGCCGGCGACGAAGCCGTCAACCAGATTCGCAGCGTGCGCAGCCAGCTCGATGCTCTGAAAAAGCGCCTCTCCGCCGATGAAAGCGCCAAGCCTGTCCTCGACTCGGCGGATGCCCTCATCAAGAAACTGAACGCCATCGAAGAAAAAATCATTCAGCCGAAATCCAAGAGCGGCGAAGACCCGCTGAACTATCCCATTCAGGTAGCCGACCAGCTCGCCGCGTTGCAGGAAACCGTGGAAAGCGCCGACGCCGCGCCGACCGCCGCTTCTTACACTGTCTTCGACGAACTCAACACGCGGCTCGAAGCGCAGCTTACGGCGTGGCACGACCTCCAATCCAAGGATCTCGCGGCGCTTAACGCCGCCATTTTGAAGGCCAACATCCCGGCGATTGCTCCCGCAGCCGAAAAGCACGAGAAAGAAGGGAAGTAGCTCGCCACCACAGCGATTCCCATGACGCGGAACAGGAGGACGCGCTGCCGTCCTCCTTTTCCGCGTCACGTATTTAACTTACACCGCATTCACAAATTCCGTTGCTCTCCCATCCTGCTTTTGTTACTCTCCGCGCACGGTTGAACCCCCCGGGAGGTGTGTTCATGGCATTTTGCAAAGCGTGTGGTCAAGATGCAGGTGCAGCGTCTTTCTGTCCCAAGTGCGGAGCACCCCAGGGTGCCTCGCAGCCTACTTATCAAAGCGCGCCGCCAAGCGCGGGGAGTTCCGCCCCTGCCGCAAGCGCCGCTCCCGCCGCGGAATACCCCACCGCAGGCATGGAAGAAAACATTGCTGGGTTGCTCTGTTATGTTTTCGGATGGGTCAGCGGCCTTATTTTCCTTCTCATCGATAAGCGGCCATTCGTGAAGTTTCACGGAGCCCAATCCATCGCATTGAATATATGCTTCGTCGCCGTGTGGATCCTCTACGTCATCTTCAGCTTTTTTGTCACTATGGTCTCGGCAATGCTGCATTTCCCTATCGGATTTATCAGCTTCTTCCTGCTACCCGTCATTGGCCTGGCCTTCCTGGCTACCTGGATATTTATGATGTTCAAAGCCTACAGCCACGAGAAGTTCAAGCTTCCGATCATCGGCAACATGGTGGAAAAGATGGTCGGCCAGTAGCCGGAACGGACTTCACAGTTTCCCCTTGCGAGCCGCCCGGTCCCCTCGGGCGGCTCTTTTTTGCTCCTTCTCATCCACGCTTTCCTCTTGACTTCTTTTTCGCCTCACTCCACCCTAAAAGGCTTTCCTCCTGCTTTGCCAAGGCAGGATAAAATGAAAGGCTCCTTCGCCCAGACATGACCCGCGTCCGGCTGTGCTTCCACGACCGCTGCTTCGATGGCACCGCTTCCGCCGCTCTCTTCTACCGCTTCTACAAGGAAAAATTCGATCCCGCTGCCGAGTTCCATTTCACAGGCATGACCCACCGCGCTCAGCAGCCCTGGACTCCCGGCCTCTTCGACGGCGACGAAAACGCCATCGTCGATTTCAAATATTCAAACTCGCCGAAAGTCACCTGGTGGTTCGACCACCATCAAAGTGCCTTTCTCACTCCCGCCGACGCCGAGCATTTCCGCGCGCATCCCGGCCCGCACATGTTCTACGAGCCCGACTACAAATCCTGCACAAAACTCATCGCCACGGTCGCCAAGGAAAAGTTTGGCTTTGACACCAAGCCTCTCGATGAACTCATCCACTGGGGCGACATCATCGATGGCGCGCAGTATCCCACGCCGGAATCCGCGGTCGAGCTGACGGAACCCGCCACGCAGCTCGGCCTGGTCATCGAAGCCGCTCCTGAAGACGGCTTGCCCGCGCGCATCATTCCCGAACTCGCCTATCGCCCGCTCGCCGAAATGGTCAAGCTTCCCATCGTCGCCAAACACCTCGGGCCGCTTCTCGAACGCCATCGCCGCTCCATCGAAATTCTTCGCGAGCGTTCCGAAGCCATCGACGGCGTCATTTTCTTCGACGTCAGCGATCTCGACCTCGAGGGCTACAACAAGTTCATCCCCTACCTCCTCCATCCCGAGTGCGTCTATTCCGTTAGCGTCAGCGCCTCCGCCGTCCGCGCCAAAGTTTCCCTCGGCACCAACCCCTGGAACCAGGCCACCGCCGACAAAAATCTTGCCTCCCTCGCTGAAAAGTTTGGCGGCGGCGGCCATCCCCGCGTTTCCGCTATCTCCTTCGATCCGCACGACCTCCCGCGCGCCCGCCAAATCGCCCGCGACCTCGCCGCCCAACTCCGCGCCAAGTAGCACAGACACTCCTGTCTGTGCGGTTTTGCTCCTCACTCGAAAAAGTGCGCTGTCCCCGGAACTCCGTCCTTCACCTCCAACGCCATCTCCAACTCGTTGTCAACGCAAAGTAGAAATGTCCGGTTTTCTGCCATATTGAAATGTCCGCCAGGGATGATTTGGAGGTGCACTTTTGTTCTTTCTTGTAAGGGGATTTATGGCAAGCCCTGTAGGCCGTAGGCCGGAAGGACTTGCCGCGCGCGGCGCCGGTTCCGGGCAGTGGCGCAGCGGGAGATAGCGGCCACGGAAGCGCAGCCAGTGTGCGCCATCCAGCCGTCGTTCGATCTCCACTTGCGCTCCGCGAAGTCCGGCACACACTTCGGCGCGGGGCACACCCCAGCGGTTTCCTTCCCAGCTGACCGTGTGATCCTCAGCCACCTTGCGACTCACCCGCACGCTCAGAATTTCTTCCAGACGTTGTCCTCGTCCCAGTCGTCGATGGGCATTGCGCGGATGGCGCGGCGCTACCGTGAAGCGCTGTTCCCACTCCGGAAGAAAATGCGTCTCCAGAAAATAATTCCCCGCCTCGATGGTGTCGATTCCTGCCAAACGCATCTCCTTCACCAAGCGATCCTGCAGGGTCTCGAACAGTCGCTCGATGCGGCCTTTGGCCTGTGGACTGTGCGCCGCGATCCATTCGATGCCCAACTCTTTCAGCGCTCTGCCGAACTGCGAACGCGCCACTTCTCCCTGGAGTTGTTCGCCGAGCGCCGCTGGGCCCGTGGTGCGAAAAATGCTGTTTTTATCAGTGTAATGCGCAACTGGACGTCCGTAGCGTTGCAACCATCCTCCCAAAGTTCGCAGGTTCTCTTCCGTGCTGTCGTGCTCCACAAAACGCGCCCACACGCGGCTGGTGGCGTCGTCGATCAGCGCGATCAACTGGCAAGCCGGGCCGCGGTCCTCGAACCAGCGGAACGGAGAACTGTCCTGCATCACCAGTTCCCCAAAACTGGCCCGCCGCTCTCGCCATACATGCACCTTCTTGACGCGCTGCCGTCGTGGCCGCCACAAAACGGCCTTGACCATCCACTTCCGCAACGTCTCGCGGCTCACGAGCAGATCCTCCTTGGCCAAATGCTCCGCCGCCAGCGTGGGCCCAAAGTCCGCGTAGCGTTGCCGCACCCGCTCCATGATTTTCTGCTCGAAGGCGAGCGCCAGCTTGCGGTTCGACACGCGGCCTCGCAGCCCGTGAACCAGCGCTCTGTCTCCGCTGTCGCCCATGCGGATCAACAACCGCCGTACCTGCCGGTCACTAACCTTCAGCCGCTGTCCTGCTTCCACTTGCGTCAAATACCCCTCCTGCACATCATGCAATACTTTCAGTCGGTCCCGTTCTCGTTGGCTCAAGGCGATGCGCTCCGTTTCCATGGGACCCCCAACCTCCCATGAAACCGGACATTTCTACTTTGCACAAACCGGACATTCTCACTTTGCAGCGACACCATCTCCAACTCGTTCGACAAAAAACCGCCTCCCATGTAAAATTCTAAATACTCCGTGGACCGGTAGCTCAATGGTAGAGCAGTTGACTCTTAATCAACGGGTTGGAGGTTCGAGTCCTCCCCGGTTCACCAATTCTTCTATTCCTGTCGTTCTTCCCCGCTAACCGGCCTGAAGCCCTGCGCCCTTCGAAACGCAAAAAGCGCGTGACCTGCGTGCGATCCCTTAGGTACTCTCTCCTGCGCAGAGGCAGCCCATGAATTCAGCGAACTCCGATCGCATCCTTCAGGCTCTGGACAAGTTCCGCATCGAGATTCCTTCCTGGGGTTTTGCCAACACCGGCACGCGCTTCGGCAAATTCATTCAAGCCGCCGCCGCTGCCACCACCGAAGAAAAATTCAGCGATGCCGGCCAAGTCCACGCCCTCACCGGCGCCTGCCCAACCGTCGCTCTTCATGTGCTCTGGGATTTTCCCAACGGAATCCAGAGCGTTCCAGAAATCCATTCCTTCGCCGAACGCTATGGCGTAAAGCCCGGCTCCATCAATCCCAATCTCTTCCAGGATCAGGAATACAAGTACGGCTCTTTCGGCAACCCCGATCCCGCAATCCGTGCGCAGGCGCTCCAGCACACGCGAGACAGCATCGCGATCGCCCGTGGGCTCCAGACTCGCGACATCTCTCTCTGGTTCGCCGACGGCTCAAATTATCCCGGCACTGCCAACATCCGCCAACGAAAGCTTTGGTTCCAGGAACTCCTGAAATCCGCTCACGCCGATCTCTCCGCCGGCCAACGCCTCCTCGTCGAGTACAAACCCTTCGAGCCCGCTTTCTACCACTCCGACATCGCCGACTGGGGCATGGCCCTGCTTCTCGCCCGCCACGCCGGTCCACAAGCCAAAGTTCTCGTGGACACCGGCCATCACTATGCAGCGCAAAACATCGAACAGATCGTCGCCTGGCTTCTTTCCGAAGACATGCTCGGCGGTTTCCATTTCAACGATCGCCGCTACGCCGATGACGACCTCACCCTGGGCTCCATCGATCCCTACCAGGTCTTCCGCATCTTTCACGAAATCGTTTTCTTCGAATGGGAGACCCGCAAACAAGCCGATATCGCTTACATGATCGATCAGAGCCACAATCTCAAAGGAAAAATCGAAGCGATGATTCAAACCGTCTGCATGGCGCAGGAACTCTTCGCAAAAGCTTGCCTCGTCAACCACTCCGAACTCGCGGATGCGCAAAAGCGCTGCGACCTAGTGAGAGCCGAATCCTTCTTGCAAGACGCCTTTGCCACCGACGTGCGCCCGATCATTCAGGAATGGCGCCGTTCCAAGGGCGTCCCCCTCAGTCCCCTCGACGCCTTCCGCAAAAGCGGATACCTCGAACGCATCACCCAACAGCGCTCCGCCAGGAATTCGCAAAGCGTATCCTCGTATGCCTAGCTCAGGCGCTTCCAAACCTTATCTCGCCTTCGATTTTGGGGCCGAAAGCGGCCGCGCCATTCTTGCGCATCTTCACTCCGGCGTTTTGACCACTCAGGAAATTCATCGCTTCAAGAACGAGCCAGTCGAATATGGCGGCAGCTTGCACTGGGATGTCGCCCGTCTCTGGTGGGAAGTTCGCGAAGCTCTCTCCTCACTTGAGGAAATGCAGCTCGCGGGAATCGGAGTCGATGCCTGGGGCGTGGACTATGCCCTCCTCGGCGAAAAAGGAGAGCTGCTCCAGAATCCTTACCACTATCGCGATGCGCGCACCGCGAATCGCATGGAACAAGTCTTTCGCAAAGTTCCTCGCGAAGAAATCTACATGGCCACCGGCATTCAGTTCATGTCCATCAACACGCTCTACCAACTCTCCGCCGCCGCGCAGGATACGCCGTCCCTCTTAAAAGCCGCGCAAAAGTTTCTCACCATTCCCGACCTCTTCCATTTCTGGCTCACCGGAAACGCCGTCTGCGAATTTACGAACGCCACCACCACGCAACTGGTAAATCCTCGCACCAGAACTTGGGCCAAAGATTTGATCGAGCGCCTCGGCTTACCCACGCACTTCTGGCCGGACATCGTCGAGCCGGGGACTTTCCTCGGTAAATTATCGCCACACATTGCACATCACTCCGCGCTTGCCGGCACTCCCGTCATCGCGCCCGCCACCCACGACACCGGCTCCGCCGTCGCCGCCATCTCCGCTCGCGAAGGCACGGCGTTCTTGAGTTCCGGAACCTGGTCGCTCCTCGGCGCCGAGCTCGACGCCCCCGTCATCAATCCCAAAGCCCTGCAAATGAATTTCACCAACGAAGGTGGCGTCGACGGCACCACCCGCCTCCTCAAAAACGTCATGGGCCTCTGGATGCTTCAATGCTGCCGCCAGACCTGGGAGTCTCAGGGAAAATGTCACGATTATCTCGAGCTCATGGAACTCGCTTCGCGTGAACCGCCCTTCACAACTCTCGTCGACCCCGACCACGAATCTTTCCTGCGTCCCGGCGATATGCCCGCCAATATCGATCGCTTCTGTGTGCAAACGCAGCAGCCATTTCCCGCTTCGCCACCCGCCTATGTACGAGCCATTCTGGAGAGCCTCGCTTTCAAATATCGCCTGGTACTTTCCAATCTGGAGGAACTCATCGGCCGCCGCATCGAACAGATTCGCGTTATCGGCGGCGGCTCCAAAAACCGCCTGCTCAATCAAATGACCGCTGACGCCACCGGCCGAAGAATCATCGCCGGCCCAGCTGAAGCCACCGCACTTGGAAACGTCGCGCTGCAAATCCTCGCCACCGGTGCCGCTGCCTCTCTGAAAGAAGTTCGTGGCATCATGGAACGCTCCTTCCCGGTCGAAGTTTTCGAACCCAACGATCCCGCAAAGTGGGATCAGCAAGCAAAACGATTCGAACACTATTGCGAGGTTGTCTATGCCTGAAATCAAAAGCGAAATCTGGAAACTAATGCACCTGGCGGATTTGTGGGATTCCGCCGCTGCCGAAAAGCTTGCCAATAATCCCCTCGGCCTTCTTCGCTATCGCTCCAACCTTCTCGGCGCGGATCTGCGCATCACGAACTTTGGCGGCGGCAATACCAGCTCGAAGATGGATCTCCCCGATCCCTTCACCGGCAAGCCTACACGCGTTCTCGCCGTGAAAGGCAGCGGCGGCGACCTCGGCTCCATCAAGGAATCCGGGTTCGCTCTGCTCTATCAAGACCGCCTCGAGCAGCTCAAGGATCTCTACCGCGGCGAAGCCCACGAAGACGAAATGGTCAGCTTCTATCCGCTCTCTGCCTTCGGAGAAAACCGTGTCGCTGCTTCCATCGACACGCCGCTCCACGCGCTTCTTCCTTTCCCTCACGTCGACCATCTTCATCCCGATTGGTCCATCGCACTCGCCGCCAGCGCCAACGGCCTGCGCAAGCTCGAACAGTTCAATCGCAAATTCGGCCGCAAAATCGTCTGGGTTCCCTGGCAACGCCCCGGCTTCGAACTGGCTCTCCTCATCGAAAAAGCCGTCCGCGAAAATCCCGGCATCGACGGAATTTTGCTCGGCGGCCACGGCCTCTTCACCTGGGGCATGTCGCAACGCGATTGCTATGTCAGCAGCATTCACACCATCGATCAGATGGGCGAATTCATCGCCAAACATCAGAGCCAGAAAGGCCCGCTCTTTGGCGGCTTGGAACATCACGCTCGCCCGGACCGCCTACAAATCGCCGCCGAGATTCTTCCCACTCTCCGCGGCGTTGTCTCTTCGAACCGCCGGGTCATCGCGCATTACGCGGATCATGAAGACGCGCTCCTCTTTGCCGGCTCAAAATGGTCCCGCGAGCTAAGCAATCTCGGCACCAGTTGCCCCGATCATTTCTTGCGCACCCGCGTCTGTCCGTTGTTTCTAAATTGGGATCCCGCAAAACAAGATCTCGCCGCAATCAAAGACGGAATCCAGACGCAAGTCGCCGACTATCGCGCCGCCTACAAAAAATACTATGAAGAGTGGGCCACTGCCGATTCTCCCAAGCTCCGCGATTCGAATCCCTCCGTAGTGATTGTTCCCGGCGTTGGACTCTTCGGTTTCGGCAAAAACAAAAAAGAAGCCCGCATCACCACGGAATTTTTCATCAACGCCATTCACGTGATGGCAGGCGCCAACGCCCTCGAAGATGGCGCAGTTTCTCATCCTCTCCCGCAAGCTCGTCGCCCTGAGCATTCGAAACACTTCACTCACTTTCACAATTACGTCGCGTTACCGCGCTCCGAAGCCTTCCGCATCGAATACTGGGCTCTCGAAGAAGCCAAACTCCAGCGCATGCCCGCGGAAGCGCAATTCAGCCGCAAGATTGGCCTGATTATCGGCGGCGCCAGCGGCATTGGCAGGGAAGTCGCGCTTCTCCTCGCCCGCAAAGGCGCGCACTTGCTCGTCGCCGATTTCGATGAAGCCGGCGCCAAAAAAGTCGCGGAGCAAGCCGGCGCAGCTTCGACTCCGGAATTTGCAGCATCCACTGGCGTCGACTTGAGTTCCTTGCCGAGCCTGCAAGAAGCTGTCCGGCGCACCATCCTCGAATTTGGCGGCATCGACATCGTCGTGAACACGGCCGCCATCTATCCTGTCCCCGGCCCGGATGGCGAACTCTCCGAATCGCACTGGGCCAAAACGTTTCTCGTCAACGTAACCGGCAACTATCTTCTAGCGCGCGCCACCGAACAGATCTTTCAGGAACAAAATCTTTCCGGCGCCATGGTCCTCACCAGTTCTGCAAATGCCGTTGTGCCCAAGAAAGGCAGCGAAGCCTACGACACCAGCAAGGCCGCTCTCAATCACTTGATTCGAGAGCTTGCCATCAAGCTGGGACCCACTGTTCGCGTAAACGGCATTGCTCCTGCCACCGTTGTCGCCGGTTCCACCATGTTTCCCCGCGATCGCGTGATGCAATCCCTGCAAAAATACAAAATTGCATTTTCCGAGTCCGACTCCACCGAAGAATTGCGCGACAAACTCGCGAATTTCTATGCGCAGCGCACGCTAACCAAGCAGCCGATTACTCCCGAACTCTGCGCCGCCGCCATTGTCTGGCTCGCCAGTGAAGAAAGTGCGCGCACCACGGGCCACGTCATTCCGGTGGACGGCGGTCTGCCGGAAGCTTTTCTTCGCTAGCGTTAGAATTTCTTCGCTGAGCGAAATCTTTTGTCCCAGCAGGCAAAGGGTGAATGCATGAAGAGAATCTGTTTCGTGCTTCAAGTGAAAAGGGAACTTCTCGCCGAATACAAAGAACGCCATCGCTCGGTTTGGCCAGAGATGATCAGCGCCCTCCGCGAAACGGGCTGGAACAATTATTCGCTCTTCCTCCGCGCGGATGGCCTCCTGGTCGGCTATCTCGAAACCGAGGCTTTCGAGCGCGCACGCGCCGGAATGGCTTCGCGAGAGGTAAACGACCGTTGGCAGCGCGAGATGTCCCGATTCTTCGTTCAGCCCGAGGGCCTCTTGCCCGACCAGGCCATGGCTCCGCTCGAAGAGGTTTTTCATATATAAATTTCAATCGAGGACTTCGTGATCCCTAATCCTGCGCTCGGCGTTTTCTTTCACTGGCTCGGCGGCTTGGCTTCCGCCAGCTTTTACGTTCCTTATCGCGGCGTGAAGCGCTGGTCCTGGGAAACCTATTGGCTCGCCGGTGGTTTCTTCAGTTGGATCATCGCACCATGGATTCTGGCATCTTTCCTCACGCGCGATCTGCTTCAAGTCCTTTCCGAAGCTCCGGGCTCGACCATTTTCTGGGCCGTTTTCTTCGGACTTCTCTGGGGCGTGGGAGGACTGACCTTCGGCCTCACCATGCGATTCCTCGGCCTTTCCCTCGGCATGGCCGTTGTCCTCGGTCTCTGCGCCGCCTTCGGCACGTTGATGCCTCCCTTATTTGCTGGTGTGTTTGCAACCCAGGTTCTCGGCACTCTTTCCGGCCGCATCATCCTTGCAGGCGTCTTCGTTTGTCTTTTGGGGATCGCCGCGGCTGGCGTCGCCGGAATCTTGAAGGAACGCCGAATGTCTCCCGAACAAAAGACAGCGGTCATCCGGGAATTTGATCTGAAGAAAGGTGTCGCGGTCGCCACTTTGTCCGGAGTGATGAGCGCGTGTTTCGCGTATGGATTAGCCGCCGGCGCTCCCATCAAACTGCTCACCATGAAGCACGGCACGCCTTCACTTTGGCAAGGCTTGCCGGTCTTGGTTGTTGTCCTGATCGGTGGCTTCACGACAAACTTCATCTGGTGCGTCGCTCTGAACATCAAAAACAAATCCGGCTTCCAGTATTTCTCCGCCGATCCCAAGAAATATCCCCTTCCCCACAACGAAACTCCGCTCGAAACCGCCATCGACGCTCCCGCGCGCGAACTCGTCGAGCACATTCCCGGTCCGCATAAATCAGACACCGCTCGCGTACCCATGCTCGCCAATTATCTCTGGTGCGCTCTCGCCGGAACCACCTGGTATTTCCAATTCTTTTTCTACACCATGGGCGAAACCCAAATGGGCAAGTACGGTTTTTCCAGTTGGACTCTCCACATGGCCAGCATCATCATCTTCAGCACGCTCTGGGGACTCGGCTTCAAGGAGTGGCGCGGCGCGGGAAAACCTGCGATGAGTTTTCTAACGCTGGCGCTGCTCCTGCTCGTTGGTTCCACGGTGATTGTCGGCTACGGAAATTTCCTCTCCGCTGCAGGAGCACATTGAGCACCGTCTGGTGTAAAGTCGAGGAGAAATGCTTCTAGCAAAATTACGTGAAGAAGTTCTCGAAGCGAATCTCGATTTAGTCCGCCGGGGACTGGTCTTTTCGACCTTCGGCAACGCCAGCGGCATCTCCCGCGAGGATGGCTTGATCGTCATCAAGCCAAGCGGCGTTCCCTATGACGGCATGAAGCCGTCAGATCTCGTCGTCACCGACCTGCATGGAAAAATAGTCGAAGGAACTTTGCGCCCATCCTCTGATCTTCCGACCCACGCCGCTCTATACCGCGCATTCCCCGCGATCGGCGGCATTGCGCACACCCATTCGGAGTACGCAACCGCCTGGGCCCAGGCCCGCCAACCGATTCCTTGCTTCGGCACCACGCACGCCGATTATTTTCACGGTCCGATTCCGCTGGCAGACTTCATGACCGACGACGAAATCAATGGCGAGTACGAAGCCAATACGGGAGCGGCGATCATCCGCGCGTTTTCGCACCAGGCCATGGATCCCCTTGCGATTCCAGCAGTGCTTGTTCCCAATCATGGGCCGTTTACCTGGGGACCGGACCCGCGCAAGGCCGCCGAAAATGCCTGGATGCTGGAAACTGTCGCGCGGCTGGCGTATTTGACCGTGGGGATAAATGCGAGCGCCGGCTCCGTAAGCAAGACGCTGCATGACCGGCACTTTCTGCGCAAGCACGGCAAGAAGGCGTACTACGGGCAACCGCAGGCGAAGGAGAAATGACCGGGAACAAGTGCGCTCACTTGTGACTGTTGGCAGGGTTTCAGGTGTAGGATACGATGACAGAAATGCTTCGCAGTTGCCGTTTGTAAGCCAACCTTTAGTCGAGTTAATGGAACGAGAAGCTGAAAAAGATTAAACGGTTCATTCGCGCCCGAACGCGAGGCGCGTGAGAGAGGGAGCTACTTGGGGACCATGGCGAACAAGAGAAAAATGACGATGGGAGTGATTGTGGGGAACCGCGGATTCTTTCCCGCGCATCTGGCGAAGTCCGGGCGGGACGAGATGACCCAGGTACTGCAGAAGGCGGGTATGGACGTGGTGGTGCTCGATCCAGAGCAGAGCAAGCACGGCGCGGTGGAAACGTACGAAGAAGCGAGGCGGTGCGCGGCGTTATTCAAATCGAAAGCCGAAGCGATCGATGGCGTGATTGTGACGCTGCCGAATTTTGGAGACGAGCGAGCGATCGCCGACACGTTGCGGCTGGCGGGTCTGCGCGTGCCGGTGCTGATTCAGGCGACGCCGGACACGCAGTCCAAGATGACCATCACGCACCGGCGCGACAGCTTCTGCGGGAAAATGTCGGCCTGCAACAATTTAAGGCAGTACGGGATTCCTTATTCGCTGACCACGCTGCACACGGAAGCGCCGGATTCAGCTGAGTTCACGAAGGACCTCGAATGGTTCGCCGGCGTTTGCCGGATTGTGAAGGGGCTGAAGAATCTGCGCATTGGCGCGGTGGGCGCGCGGCCGACGGCGTTCAACACGGTGCGCTACAGCGAGAAGTTGCTGGAGGCAAGCGGCATCTCCGTCGAAACTCTGGATCTTTCAGAAGTGCTGGGACGCATCGGCAAAATGAAAGACACGGACGACGCGGCAGTGCAGAAGCTGCAATCGATCCAGAAATACGTGACGACGACGGACATCCCGCACGCCGCGCTAATGAAGATGGCGAAACTGGGAGCGGTGATCGATCAGTGGATGAAAGCCACGGATTTGCAGATCAGCGCGGTGCAGTGCTGGACATCGCTCGAGGAAAATCTGGGCGTGGTGCCGTGCACGGTGATGAGCATGATGAGCGACTCGCTGCTTTCGAGCGCCTGTGAAGTGGATGTGTGCGGCGTGCTGGGAATGCACGCGCTGCAGCTGGCTTCGGAAACGCCGAGCGCGCTGCTCGATTGGAACAATAATTACGGAAACGATCCGAACAAAGCGGTGTGCTTCCACTGCAGCAATTTGCCGAAGCATTTTTTCAAAAGCGTCAAAATGGATTTTCAGGAAATCATCGCGGGAACGGTAGGGAAGGAAAATACGTTTGGAACGTGCGTGGGGCAGGTGAAAGCAGGAGCGATGTGTTTTGCGCGCTTTTCGACCGACGACACTTCCGGGCGAATCCGCGGGTATACGGGCAGCGGCAGGTTTACGGACGATCCGCTGGATACGTTTGGCGGCGCGGGCGTGGTGGAAATTCCCGGACTGCAAAAACTGCTGCACTACATTTGCGAGAACGGATTCGAGCATCACGTTGCGGCGAATTTTTCTTCGGTGGCGCCGGCGGTGCATGAAGCCGCGTCGCGCTATCTCGGCTGGGACATGTACGCCCACGCGGGATAATCGTCACTTCATTCGCAGGGAGCGATTCCAAATCCCATGGCCATTGTAGCTGGCGTAGATTTTGGAACTTTGAGCGTTCGCGTGTCGATTGTAGACAGCGAACGCGGGTTGCTGGCGACGGCGCTCGCGGAATATCCGCTGCACCGCAAACGCGAAGACCCGGAATTCGCGACGCAATCGCACGACGATCAGATGCGCGCTTTGGCTGCGGCCACGCGCGAAGCGGTGCAGAAAGCCGGCATTTCCGGCGAGCAAGTGGAAGCGCTTGCGATGGATACAACGGGCTCCTCGGTGATTCCTGTTGGCGCGAATCTCGAACCGCTCGACGAATATTATCTGTGGTGCGATCACAGGGCCAAAGGAGAAGCCGCGGAGATTTCGGAAGCGGCGCACCGCGAAGGGCTTGCCGCCATTCAGTGGTGCGGCGGAGTGTATTCGTCGGAGTGGGGTTTCTCGAAGTTGCTGCACTGGCTGCGCCACAATCCAAACAAGCGCGCGCAATTTGTTTCCGCGTTTGAGCACTGCGACATGGCTGCAGCGACGCTCTGCGGAATTACCGATCCGCGAAAAGTGAAGCGCAGTGTTTGTGCCATGGGGCACAAGTGGATGTGGAACCGCGAGTTGGGCGGGCTGCCTTCGGAAGAATTTCTTGTCAAAGTCGATCCGCTGTTTGCCGGCGTTCGAGAAAAACTGCAGGGCGAATATGCGACGTCGGACCAGATCGCCGGGCAGCTTTCGCCGGTGTGGGCGGACAAGCTTGGTTTAAAAGCCGGTATTCCGATTCCGGTCGGAGCGTTTGATGCGCACTGGGACGCGATTGGAGCCGGCTGCCGCACCGAAGACATGGTGAATGTCGTGGGCACTTCGACGTGCATCATTGGCATCACGCCGTCGGTGAACCTGGTTCCTGGAGTCTGCGGAGTGGTGCAAGGAAGCGTGCATCCGAAGGGCACGGGAATCGAAGCAGGCCTTTCCGCCGTCGGAGATATTTTCAACGCCATTGCCACACGCGCAGAAACGGATGTGGCGACGCTGAGCAAAGGACTGGAAAAGTATCGGGCCGGGCAGACCGGGCTTCTTCGTATGACGTGGGACAACGGTGACCGGACGGTTCTCGTGAATCCGAGTTTGCGCGGAATCACGCTCGGCTGGAACTTGCAGACGACCGCGCAGGACGAACTGTTCGCCGCCATCGAAGGCACGGCATTTCACACGCGAATCATCCTGGACCGCATGGCGGAGCACGGAGTAAACATCCAGCGCGTGATCAATGCGGGCGGCATTCCGCAGAAGAACAACGTGCTCAATCAAATTTATGCGAACGTTCTGGGACGGCCAGTGCTGGTGCCAAGCAAAAGCGTAACGAGTCTCGGCTCAGCGATTTTTGCGTTTCTCGCCGCCGGGACATTTAAGACGGTGGATGAGGCGCAGGACAAGATTTGTCCCGCGCATACGGTTTTTACGCCGGAACCGGCTGCACAGGCCGTCTACAATTCACTCTATGCGCTCTATCAAAGGCTCTACTTCGCTTTTGGAAGCCCCAAGGATGCGAAGTTCGGCGATGTGCTGCCCACCTTGATTCACGTGGCCGAGAGTGCGAACGCGGGTGGCTGAAGAGCGCGTTGGCGGTTTGCTGCGGAAGGATGCGCTTGAGGAGGACAGACTGAAGTCTGTCCCACCGTGTCGGCAGTCGCCGCGGGAAATTTCGGAAGGGCACAGGCAAGAGTGCCTGTGCTATGCCAGCCCCCCTCCTCCCTTTTCTTGTAAGTGTTCATTCTGAAGGGTTTTAAGTCCTTTGTTTTGGAAGTGTTCATTCCAGAGGACTTACAGGCGCGTTTTTGGAAGTGCGGATTCTAAAGGGGTTAGCGTGGAATGAATAAACATCTGGCTAAGGAGCGGACACACGCCTTATTCGCCGGCGCAACGGGCGCCGACGTTGAAGCAGCTTAGGGGTTCTTTCTTTGGGTTCAAACTTGACGGCAATGCCCAGCGCTTCTAGCACAGAGCCAACCGTGTTTAGAGTAGGATTGCCGCGTTCAGAGAGGGTTCGGTAGAGATTCTCTCGATTGAGGCGCGTTTGTTTGGCAACGTTGGCCATGCCTTTTTGCGCTTCGGTTACATCGCGAAGGGCAACGAGAAATGCTTCCGGGGAGTCTGCGTATGCCGCTGATAGGTACTCGGCGGCGTATCCGAGATTGGAGCGAAGATCGGCGAGCAGGTCTTCTTTATAGCTTTCGTTTCTTGACATATTTCTTTTTCCGCCGTCCTTTGAAGTCTCTCCAGAAGCCCAGAGCCATTTGAATATCAGCGCTCTGTGTTGCTTTATCTCCGCCGCAAAGCAATAGAATTTTCTGGCCAACCGTTGCGTAATAAATTCTGTAGCCAGGACCGAAATCAATTCTGCACTCGGAAGCACCTTCACCTATGGGCCGAGAATCGCTAAAGTTTCCGCCACGAAGTCTGGCTACCCGGGCATCAACGGCAGCCTTTGTTTTTGGGTCCGCAATTTCGTTGCGCCAGTTTCGGAATGGCGCAACCGCTGGAGCCGAATAGTAGTATTGAACGCTTCGTTCCGAGGCAGCCACGATTAAGTGTGATGGTCATACAAGCTGTAGCTAATAAGCTACAAAGAAAGAATACCATCTCCTCCTGGCCATGTAAAGGTGTTGGAGTGTGCTTCAGAATTGGCTTATGCGTCAAGATAATTTGTGGAACATAGAATTCTAAAGGAGTCGGCGAACTGGGCAACAAAAACAGAACGAGGAACCAGAGTCAGAAGCCCCACGCGCGTAGAACCGACGTGTGGGGCACCCGGTGTGAAGGTTTGCTTCTCAGATTCGCTCCCACTCTTGAGAATTACGCGTCGTATCGACATGCTTAATCAAGCCCCGATACTTTGCAAGATGGAATCCCTGCCTGACTTCATTTTTCCATCTTGCTTCTTTTACCTGTTTCCCGGTGAAGCCAAGGTCGTCACATTCCTTGGGGAAGTGTTTGTAGATGTGCGAATACACATCTTGGAGGTGAATGACCTCACCTGCGGAAAAGTTCTTGATGTAAGTCAAAGTCCGCTGCTTCATAGGCCTTCACCTTCCCAACAAGTCCCACCACGGAGACTTGGCACCCTTGGAGCGGTTCCTTCTTTTCTCGATGACGCGAAGATTGTCGTCTGTGTGACTCCCGCCGCGAGAAAACGGTATTTCGTGATCTAGCTCATGCTTGCGCGGATTGAACTTCTTGCCTGTTTGCAGTTCAAATTCCGCAATCTTCTTCCGTCTCACTGATTTGGGAATGTGCCTGCTTCTTCCCGGCATCCTCTGCATAACGATAAAACCCGCAAGGATTCCTCCTAAAATCGCCTCAAGTGGAGTTCTTCCGAGCTTCGCCAGAATGAGAGCTACGCCAAAATAAGTCGCCTCGCCGATGATCGCCCTGCGGAGCCGATGGAGAATGCTTTCTCTGCGGCGTCGGATGGCAAGTAGTAGGAAGAGGAAGACAACGGCAACGACTATCTGCGCAAGCTGAGGGGTAACCTGCATACGCCAAAACTAGCACTACTCCATACAGTACAACGCAAGAATAATGCCAAAACGACGCAAGGATTACTGAGAAAACAAAAAGAGGCAGGGAGGAAGTTCAATACGAGGCTTTGCAGCTGCCCCTTTCCTTGTGCTGGTATAGGCTCTCCTGAGATTGACGATGAGGAATAGTTATTCTTCATCGGGGGAGTCGGGATCGGGGAGTTCGGGGAGGTCTTCGTCGGAGGAGTTGGAGTCGGAGAGGGCGGGAGGAGGGGAGAGGGGGGAGGCGGCGTTGAGGACTTTGTTCCAGTGGTCGAATTTGTAGGAGAAGGGGAACTCTTGTTTGACGTGGGGGAGGGAGGTGAGCATGACTTGGCCCATGTAGGTGAGGGCGAGGGCTTTGCGGACGGGGACGCGGTCTTGGGCGACGGCGATGAAGAGTTTGCCGGGGACGTGGTTGATGTCGGTGGCGGTGAGGAAGCCGCCGTTGAGGGAGGTGGAGATTTCGTCGCCGAGGCGCTGGGACTCGAGGAGTTGAAGTTCCTGGCGGGCGTGGAAGGTGCAGAACGTGGGATGGGCCGGGTTGCGCAACATGCGGCAGGTGCGGCCGTCGGAGAATTGGAATTGGCAGCGGAGAGTGTTGCAGGTGCTGGGATTTGTGTTGGCTATGAGAGGCTCCTTTTTTGAAATGGGAAAAGCGAAATTGGAAATGCGAAAATCGAAATACGAAACTCGAAATACAAAATTGGAAATACGAAACTCGAAAATCGAAATGCGAAACTGATCGGCAGGTGAAAACCGGCGGAAAAAGCAGATCCCTCGCTACGCTCGGGATGACAGTTTTGGGGGCTTTATAGGCCAGCCAGCGCGGGATGAACGTTGGGGCCTTCTAAGAGCGCCAGCTCGAGAAGACAATCACTTGCGCTCGGGATGACCAATCTCAGCAGCTATGAACAGTCACTAAATTCTTTGAGCGGGCAAAAAAATAGCCGCCTGGTTAGGCGGCGAAGGTCGATTGGGCTTAGTTCTTCCCAGGAAAGATTACCATCTGCGATATGACTCTGTCAATAGCAAAGACAAAGGTGGCCTTGTCCTTTTTGTTCCGACGATCCGAATTCTTCATCGACTCTTAATTGGTCAGCCTTAGCCAGTGGCTCTACATCAGGGAGAAAGCCACCAGCCCAATGGAGTCGCGGATTCTTCCCGTTGTGGCAAGGCATGCGATGAGCTGGGCCATGCTACGCCAGCGCCCAAAGGCAGACAATTGTGGAAAGAAAAGCCGGTCAGCGCTGCTGAACGTCGTCACGGAACGGGCGGGTTCGGCAAGGCCCGAGCGGCAGGGAAGCGAGTATAATGCCCGCGGGAAGAACCCAGGAGAAGTGTGGAGGGAGCCGATATGGCAAGCGGATCGCAAATGTCGCGCAGGGAATTTGTGGGTGCGGGGCTGTCGGCGGCGGTGGCAGGTTCGGGGCCGATGCAGAAGATGATTGGTTCGCCGTGGGGGACGAGTCTGGGCGCGGGCGGAGTCGAGTGGGAAGACGAGGGCGTGCTTTTTCTGGACAAGTCGCCGTACGCGAAGTTGCATAACATTCCGGTGCACGCGGTGAAGGTGAAAGAAGGGTTCTGGGGAGCACGGCGGGCGACGAATGTGGAGAAGAGCATTCCGTCGATGGAGAAATTGCTGGAAGCGAATGGGCGGATGAACAATTTTCTTCGTCTGGTGGGGAAGTCGGATGCGGCGCAGCATGGGCCGGTTTACTCGGACTCGGACGTTTACAAGTGGACGGAGGCGGTGGGGTTTGCGCTGCAGTCGGGCGAGCGACCGGAATTGCGCGCGATGGCGGACAAGATCATCCAGGAAGTGGTGGCGGTGCAAGAGCCGAGCGGCTATTTGGATACGTACTACGTCGGCGATAAGGCGAAGGATCGGATGACGCCGGAAGTGCAGCGATGGGGGCATGAGCTTTACAACATCGGGCACATGATTCAGGGCGGGATTGCTTATTACCGCGCTACCGGTGACCGCACGCTGCTAGACGCGGGGATTCGATTTGTGGACGGGTATCTTTTGCCGAATTTTGGTCCGGGGGCGGACAAGAAACCAATTCTCTCGGGGCATCCGGAAATTGAATTGGCGCTGATCGAGCTTTATCGCACTACGGGAAAGAAAAGTTACTTAGAACTTGCCGGATACATTTTGCATGGCGATGAGCGGATCAAGATTCCGCAGTACGGCTATGTTTATCACTTCTGCGGGATTCCGTTTACTTCAAGGACGCATCTGGAAGGACATGCGGTGCGGGCGATGTATGCGTGCTGCGGGGCGACGGACTACTATCTGGAAACCGGGGACCCCACTTACTGGAAAACGCTCAACACGCTTTGGGAGGATCTGGTGTCGTCGCAGATGTATGTGACTGGGGGCGTGGGCGCGCGCAGCGAAGGGGAAGCGTTTGGGGATGATTACGAGCTGCCGAATTTTACGGCGTATGGGGAGAGTTGCGCTGCGATTGGCAACATGATGTGGAACTGGCGGATGCTGGCGGCGACGGGGGACGCGAAATACGCGGACGTCATCGAGCGCGCGTTGTATAACGGCGTCAATTCGGGGATGTCGCTGGACGGGACGATGTATTGCTACCGGAATCCGCTGGGATTTGATCCGTCGGGCGGGGACAAAATTCGGAATGCGTGGTACGACACGACGTGCTGCCCGCCGAACCTGGAGCGTACGTTTGCGTCGTTGCCGGGGTATTTTTACAGCACGAGCAAGGACGGGCTGTACGTGCATTTGTACGACAATTCGGAGCTGGATTGGCATCTCGAGGACGGAACGGGGCTTAAGGTAGAGCAGAAGACGAAGTATCCATGGGACGGGACGGTGGAGATCGCTGTGGCGCCAGCCAAGGCTACGGAGTTCACGATTTATTTGCGCGTGCCAGCGTGGTCAGCGGGCACGGAAGTTTCCGTGAATGGAAAGGCTGTTGGCGCGGCGACTGCGGGAGAGTATTTGCCGTTGCGGCGGGGATGGGCGGGCGGCGATGTGATCCAGGTGAAGTTCAACATGACGCCGCAGATGATTGAAGCGAATCCGCGCGTCGTGGAGGATTACGGACGCGTAGCGGTTCAGCGCGGGCCGCTGGTTTATTGTTTGGAGCAACTGGATCAGCCGGCGGGGACGGCTTTGTTTGATGTATCGCTCGATACGCGGGCGAAAACGGCGGGGAGCTTTCACGAGGAAGTTCGCGGCGATTTGCTTGGTGGAATCGTGGTGTTGAAGCACCGAGGGGCGACGAAGGAGAAGTCCGCATCGGCTGGCCCGCTGTACAGCAGTTATTCAGCGGATACGCCGAAAGCGCGGGAGGTGGAGCTGACGTTTGTTCCGTACTATGCGTGGGCGAATCGCGCGGCCGCGCCGATGCAAGTGTGGACGCCAGTCTTAAAGGCGTAGAAGGACGGGATGAACGTTGCGCGACGCGTCATTGCGGCTCAATCGCCTAGCATAGCCCGCGATTGGCGTATCCGGTGCTAAACAAGCTGGATGTTCAAGGCGGCAACGCAGGCGGGAGGGAATTCCACAATGAAGCTGCGTCCGCTCGCGGTGATCGGCATTGTTTGAGGCACGACTACGTCGTGTTGATCGAACGTATTGTGCGCGTGAATGTCGGAATGGCTCAAATACTTGATGGAAGCGTCTTTGGCGGTTGCGCCTCGTAGTTAGCCGCGCGCTGGATTATCACTCAAGTCCGGGTCATAATTGCAACGAATGTTTCTCGCGAAAAGTAGCACGCGGGCGCGAAACGTTGTGGTACTTTCGCACGTCCAAGAAACAAGCAGGAGATGACGGTCAGAGTGTGTTCCTAGAGCGGTCGGGAAATTTTTTCCAGCGCACGCGGACGGACAGCTACACATAAAACTCTATGAAGCGGAAAACGCTTATTTTCTTCGGTTGGATAAGTGGCTTTGCAGCAGTCCTTGCGGGCGGCTGTTCAAAGTCGGTTTCCAGCAGCGGGCTGGGGGATGCGGCACACCCTACGCCGGTTCATGTTTATACAGTAGCGGAAGAGACGGCGCAGCGACGTGTGCAAGCGGCGGGGTCGCTATTTGCGCTGGAAGAGAGCGTGCTGAGCGCGCAAGTGGAAGGGCGCGTTTCGCAAGTGCTTGCGGACGTCGGCGACAACGTCAAGGAAGGGCAGCCGCTGATCCTGATCGATCCGCAGGAGCTACAGTATGAGGTGGACCGGCAGCGGGGGCTTGTAACGCAGGTGCGTGCGCAGCTGGGTATCGGCGCCAATGATCCGCCGCCGGCTGATCCGAAAAAACTTGCTACGGTGCAGCGGGCGGCGGCCGACCTCTTCGACGCGGAGAGGAAATACTCGCGCGCTCAGGAAATGTTCAAGGGGAATCTGATTTCGCAGCAGCAACTGGATGAAGCGGCAAGCCGTTATCAGAGCACGCAGGCGGGCTATACGGTGGCCCTGCAGGAAGTAGACCGGTTGAAAGCGCTGTTGGTATCGAGCGAGGCCAGCGAAAAATTGGCGGAGAAAAAGTTGAACGACGCAACGATTCGCGCGCCGTTTCCTGGTTCGATCAAGACAAGGGACGTTCATCCCGGCGAGTATCTTCGCGTGCAGGGGCCGGTGATGGTCCTTGTGCGGACGGACACGCTGCGCGCGCGCCTGGCGGTTCCGGAGCGATGGGCAGGCTCTGTACGAGATGGCGCGCCGGTGGACTTGCAAGTCGAGGCATTTCCTGGGGAGGTCTTTCACGGCCGTGTATCGCGCATCAATCCGGCAGTGGCGCAGGATTCGCGCACGTTCGACGCGGAAGCGCTACTCGCGAACGGGGATGGGCGGTTGAAGCCGGGCTTTTTCGTGCAGGCTTCCATTCCCAGCGAGAAGGAAGAGAAGACCATCTTTCTTCCCGAAGGTGCGGTGAATTACCGGTACGGGGTGTACAAAGTATTTCTGCTGAAGGGGAATCGCGTATCCGAGCACCAAATCCGGCCCGCCGGGCAGACCGAAGACGAGCGCGGCAAGAGATTTGAAGTGGCGGAAGGATTGAAGCCGGGAGATCGCGTGGCCGTAGCCGTTTCCGGGGATTTGCACGACGGCGCGACCGTCCAAGAACAAGCCGAAGGAAATATTCCGGCGGCGAAATAATCGCTGGCGGAAGAAAACACACAGACGCCGATGAAACTAGCCGAAACATGCGTCAAGTATCCCGTTTTCACGGTGATGCTGATCGCTTTTCTGGTGACGCTGGGCGCGTTCTCGTATCGCGGGTTGGCGGTGGACCTTTTTCCGAAAGCCGACCCCGCGACCGTCAACGTAGACGTTCAGTTGCCCGGTGCAACGCCGGAAGAAGTGGTTACAGGCGTGGTTTTGCCGCTGGAAGACGCGATCTCGAGCGTCAGCGGGATTGACGAAATCAGCGTGTATTCCAGCGAAGGGTTCGCCGATATCACTTGCACCTTCGTGCTGGAACGCGACATCGACGGCGCGGCGCAGGACATTCGCGAAAAAGTAGCCGCGGCGATTTACAGATTGCCACGCGAAACGCTGCCTCCAGTCATCACCAAGCAGGATCCGCAGTCCGACCCGATTATGACGTTGCTCGTCAGCGGGCCCGTCAGCCGGCGCGAACTGACGGAAATTGCCGACAAACAAATTCGCCGGGCGATTCAGACAGTGGATGGAGTCGGCAGCGTGGAGCTGAACGGCGGGCAGGCGCGGCAAATCCGCGTCCTGCTCGACGCGCAAAAACTCACGGCGCATAATTTTACGGTTCTAGATGTTCGCGACGCGCTGCAGCGCGAGAATATCGAGGCTCCCGGCGGGAGGATGATTACGGGGCCGCAGGAACTTGGATTGCGTACGCTCGGCCGCGTGACTTCAGCGGAACAGTTTGGCGAAATCGTTATCGGGACGCGTGGCGGAGCGCAAGTGCGCGTGCGAGACGTTGCACAAGTGGAAGACGGGGCGGAAGAGCTACGGACATGGTCTGCGCTCTATCGCAAGGGGGCGCCCGGGGAGGATGTGGTCAGTATTCAAGTCCTGCGGCAGTCCGGGACCAACACGGTGCAAGTCGCGGACAATGTAAAAGCGAAGCTCGACGAAATGCGAGGGCAACTGCCGCCTGGGGTGCAGCTGCTGGTTATCCATGATATCTCCGACTTCATCAAGGCTTCCGTCCACTCGCTCCTCGAACACCTCATCCTCGGCAGCATTCTTGCGAGCGCGATCGTTTTTCTTTTTATGCGCAACTGGCGCGCCGTGTTGATCGCGGCGGTCGCGATCCCGGCCAGCATCATCGCCACGTTTACGCTGATGCGCGGGATGGATTTTTCGCTCAACAACATGACGTTGCTCGCGCTGACGCTCGCGGTGGGGATCGTGATTGACGACGCCATCATCGTGCTGGAAAACATTTTTCGGTTCATGGAAGAGAAGGGCGAAGACCGCAAGAACGCGGCGATCAAAGCGACGCAGGAAATCGGGCTCGCCGTCATGGCCACAACGCTTTCGCTAGTGATCATCTTTCTGCCCATCGCGTTCATGAACGGGTACGCGCGGAAGTACGTGAATTCGTTTGGCTGGACCATGGCCATGGCGATTCTTGTCTCGCTGTTGGTGGCTTTCACGCTGACGCCGATGATGAGTTCGCGCCTGCTGAAGGTCAGCGAAAAAGAGAAAAAGGCGCATAACAGCGGGATCCTTCATTCGGTCGAGCAATCCTACTTGCGGCTCTTGCAATGGTCGCTCGCGCATCGCTGGGCGATCATTTTGATATGCATCGGGACCTTTCTCTCGACGTTTGGCCTCTATCATCTGGTCGGCCGAGACTGGATTCCGTCCGATGATCAATCCGAGCTGATCAGCTCTTTCACGCTTCCCGAGGGCACAGCACTTTCGAAAACGACGGAACGCGCGGCGGAGATCGCGCAGAGGGTCGTGGCGCTGCCGGAAGTCGCCTTCGTGCAATCGTTCACGCACGGCCCAACCAATCACGCGCATCTTTTCGTAGGGCTGGTTCCGCGCAGCGAAAGAAAAAGGAGCCACGAGCAGCTGGCCACGGAAATCCGAGGCTATCTCGCCGGGTATCGCAACATGGTGTCGAATGTGCGGCTGCCCTCGGTTTTTGGCGGAGAAACTTACTTTCCGATTGGAGCGGTCATCCGCGGGCCAGAACTCACCAAGCTTGCGGATATCAGCAAGCAAGTCGCGGACCTGATGCACCAGTATCCCGACCTCGTCGACGTCAACCCGAGCCTCAACCTGAATACACCGGAGCTGCAGGTGAAAGTTGACCGGCAGCGCGCGGCCGACATCGGTGTGCGGATGACGGACGTGAGCGACGCGGTACGGCTTTTTTATTCAGGGGAAGACGAGATCACGCGGTTCAAGGAAGGCTCGGAGCAGTATCCGGTCATCATGCAACTGCTGCAGCAGCAGCGCGACAATCCGGACGTGCTGGCGCAAATGATGGTGCCTTCGAGTAAGCTGGGCCAGGTTCGACTGGAAAATGTCGCGTCGATTGTTCGCGGCGCTGGGCCGGCTACGCTGTGGCGGTACAACCGCGAGTTTGAAGTAACCGTCTATGCCAACGTGGCGAGCGGCTATCCACTGGACCTTGCGGCCGCGCACACCGTGCAATCGATCAAAGAGATTGGGCTGCCGGCGGGGTACTCCTATCGGTTTACCGGGCAGGTCAAAGTCCTGGAAGAAACTACTTGGAATCTTTTGCTCGCGATGCTGCTTGCTTCGATCTTTATGTACATGGTGCTTGCGGCACAGTTCGAAAGTTTTTCGCATCCGTTCATCATCATGCTGACGCTGCCGCTGAGCATTCCGTTTGCGCTGCTGTCTCTCTGGATCACAGGCCGCGCCTTGAGCCTCTGGAGCGCGCTCGGAATGTTTTTGTTGTTGGGAATCGTGAAGAAAAATGGAATCTTGCAGGTGGATTATACAAACCGGCTTCGCGCTGGAGGAATGGCTGTTCGCGAAGCCATCCTGGAAGCCAACCGCGTGCGGCTGCGCCCCATTCTGATGACCACGCTTTCGATCGTTGCCGGGCTGATCCCGGTAGCGATTGGCATTGGCGCCGGCTCCGAGCAACGCGCGTCCATCGCGGTGACCATCATCGGTGGCCAAACGCTATGCCTGTTGCTCACGCTTCTCGTCGTGCCAGTTGCGTACTCCTATCTGGCCGAGTTCGAGGCAGTGCCCTGGGCCACGGCCACGCGCCGTCTGTTCACCCGCACGCGCAGTTCCGTCGGCGATTCCTCCGCGGATTAACCTATTTCCTGTGTGTTGGCACTGATGTCAGTAATGCCGAGCGGCGAGACGGGTGAGAACGGGGTGGTGTTCTTCCAGAATGGAGTCGGCGAAAACGTGCTTGGGAGCGCGCAAGAGAAGAAACAGTTCACCGGCCCACAATAGAATGTCGAGCAAGCGGCCACGCTGCAAGTTTTCGATGTTGTCGCAATGCAGGGCGACTTCCAGGGTGCGGTGCGAGCATTCCTCGATGAAGGCGCGCAGGGAAGCGGGATCCAGATTCATGCGGCCAAGCTTTTGGCTGCGGGGATCGATGCGTTCCAAGTTTTCGTAGCAGAGATCGATGAAGTGGTTGAGGCAAAAATCCTGCTGCGCCAGTGAAGCCACCGCGTCCCCTTCACAAAAATCCACAGCGCAGATCTTATGTTCAGACATCGTTGACATGGCCCCCAATTCAACCGCCAAAACTCCTACGCCGCTCGCACTTCTCCACTGTATATAACCCCTAATCCTGTTGGATGTTGCGAGGGCTATTTACCGTTGCCGGAACGCCCTTTGCATTCGGAGGATGAGTCTGCCCGGGCGCGTCCGGCCACAGCTCAAGCTAGACAGAACGCGGGCTCCTCGTGCGCCTGATGGGCGCCGGCCTCGAACGGTACTTCGGCTACCGGTTGTTCGAATTCGCGCGGAACTTGCGGCGATGGCGGAACATAGGCAGCAAGCGTTTGCACACGAAGACAGCGATCAAGATAGGGGGCCAAGAGAGCACGCACCCATCGCTCGTTTTCGGCGCACCGCTGCATGCGGTCCTCGCCGCTCCAGAGTGTAACGACGGTTACGAGGCGCGCTTCGTGATTTGCGATCATCACGAAACTTCCGGCGAAGCCGCCGACCTCTCCGAGGGCGCCGTTGATCGCAGCAGGGAGAGCTGCGTGGATCTTGTGCGCTTCCTGGGGCTTGGCAACAAACTCGATGTTGAGGGCGGTGATGCGCGAGCCAGCGCGGTTTATGCCGGGCGCAGGCGCTCCGGGAAGGAACGGATCGGCGTGCTGCGAGTTTAAAGGATAGGCCTTTGCATCGAGCATACCGGAAGCGGAATGGGAATAACTGTGGTTAGGCAAAGAACGTGACACGGAGCCTCCGAATTCAGTGGTCCTCCCCATGGAAAGGGGAGGCGCATCCTCGTGGGTCCAGGTCCAACTCGGATGCGCCCTGGTGGGACACGCGCGGGACAGGGGAACCGTCCCTTCGCAGCAGGACGCCCAAGAGTACGATGGGTTCCTACAACCGATTAGTGCAGGAGGGGCGTGATTCGTTTCACGGCTTTTATTCAAAATGGGAAAAGAAGGTTGGGAAATAGGTAAAAGTAATTAGGAATTGGGAAACATTGCTACGGGTGGTTGTCACGGCTATACTCCTCGGCAACAAATTCGAGGGCTACGTGGAACTCTTCGCGTTCACCAGGGAATACGTGGAGCGCCTCCGCGAGGGCGATCCCTCGACGGAACTGCATTTCGTGACGTACTTTGATCAACTGTTGCGGATCAAGTTGCGATCGAGGAAGTTTGCCTCGGAGACCGTCGAAGACCTGCGGCAAGAGACCTATATACGCGTGCTGGTGACGCTGCGCAAGGATGGAGTGCGGCAGCCGGAGCGGTTTGGCGCGTTCGTGAACGGGATCTGCAACCACGTCATACAGGAGTTCTACCGCTCTACGTCCCGCACAAGCCCCTGGGACGACACCTACCTGGAAATGCCTGATGATGAGGTGGATACAGAGGATTTCCTGATCAACAAGCAGATGAGGGAACGGGTTCGTCAGGTCATCCATGGGCTGCCCAAAAAGGAACGCGAGCTGCTTTGTGCTTATTTCCTGGAGGAAAAGGATAAGGATGAGGTCTGCAAGCTTTTTGGGGTGGATCGGGATTATTTCCGGGTATTGCTGCATCGAGCCAAGGAGAAGTTCCGGGTTAAGTATGGGGAAGGCGAGGAGGGGCTATCAGGGAGGCAGCCGCCAGGGCAAGAGGCGTGAAACGAAGCGGACCCCTGGTTCACTATCCATTGGTGGATGACAAACATGAAAATCATGGATCATGACGAAGCGGTGCGCCTCCAGGCCGCCGAGAAGTACCTCCTCGGGCAGCTCCCGAAGGAGCAGCACGCCGCGTACGAAGAGCACTATTTCGACTGCACGATCTGCGCAGAAGAGATTAAGGCTACGGCGGCGTTTATGGAGGGCGCGCGGCAGGTGGCTCGGGAGCCAGTGGCGCAAGTCATTGAGCCAAAAAGGCTTGAGCCGGTTCCTGCAGCGGGTGGGGGTTGGTTTGGGTGGCTGAAGCCGGCGTTCGCGGTGCCGGTGATGGCGGCGCTGCTGCTTTTCATCGGCTATCAGAATGGGGTTACTATCCCTCGATTGAAGGATTCTTCTTCAGCACCGATCATCAGTTCTTCCTTCCAACTCCTGGGTAGTGTCCGTGGAGGGAATGAAAGTGGCGAAGCAACGAATAAGGTGCCGGTTAAGCAGGGTGAAAGCTTTCTTCTTAAGTTTGACTTCACGCCGGCTGAGACATCAAGCGAGTACCGTTGGCAACTGCTCGACCCGTCTGGCCGAGCAGTAAGATACGGCACCCTCGGTGGCGACAAGAAGTATCAGGCCGTGTCCTTACCTGTTGTGGGTGGCGTGCAGAACGCAGGGAAGTACAATCTGGTCTTTTTCGGCGATGCCAAAGGGAACGAGGCCCAGCGGTTGACTTTTACAGTTGAATTTCTGCAATAGATGAAAGAGTATTAGGCTCCGTTTCAGTTCACTGAGGTGTCCCCGATGACTGCGCACCGGCAATTCCACTACCACGCGTCTGCACATGCTCTGAGCGGAGCGCTCACGCGCCCAGTTCAGCGTTTAATCGAAGTTCAAGCTGGAATCGCGTTGCCAAGCACCGGTGGTGCCGGAAGTTCTTCTGTGGAGAACTTCCGTTTCGACGAGGTTGTCTCCTTCAAGAGGGGATACACGCAGGTTTCAGGAAGCGTGAAGAAAGAGAACGGCAGGACAATCCATACAACGCACGCAACGTCTTCGGTCGAAGGCTTGAACATCCTCGATGTAGTGACCGCGGATCGCATCGTCGCGAGGCTTTCTTCGAGCTTCGAAGAGCCGCTTGATGGCAAACCAAAGCCATCTGAGGGCAGGGTTCTCGTTATAGGCAGCAAATTTGAGAATCTGCGCATTGCGGGCTATCCCGTTGACGTGGAACTTGATCACGAACTGTTTCTGAAACTTGGAACATTCGCCGAAATGCGCAAAACCTGGAAGCCGAGCGACGGTGATTTGCGGCAAAGGGCGTGCGACACCCACAAGGCTTTCGGGCTGAGCGACCAAGTCGTACCCCAGCAGCTGGAGTCTCATGACGGCATGTTCACCTCCATCGTGAAAGAGGTTCATTTCAAGGATCCGGGTTTTGGCAATCACCAAGGTCAGTTTACACACCCCGGCGTAGAGCGCCTTGGACGGCATGGCTACTATGTCGTAGACTTCGGTAAGATTTTCCTTGGCGAAATCTTATGCCAGCACGGCCGAAAAACTCTCACGATGCTGCGCATCGAATTGGGCTCTCCCAACGGTGGCAGCTTTACCGTCGTGGAAGGAACCAGCAACGGCTGGCCTCCCTGGTTCTAGTCCTACTACTTTTCCTCGCGTTCACGGCGTTTGCGGGTGGCTGTAAATCACAGCCCGGGCCCCTGCTTGTCTATGACGACGCCCGGATGAAACTGAAGCAGGGTCAGATCGCATCCGCCAAGGAAGAAACCGATAAAGCGTACCGGCGCTATCCATCAGAGGACGCAATATGGCATTGGCGCTTTAAGGTCCTCAAGGCCGAAATCCTCGCGCGACAAGGTTCCAGCGCAGACGCACTTGAATTACTACGAGCCGAGCCTCCAAGCTCCTTTGAGACGGCTGACTTTGCGGTCCGCCGGAAAATTGTGCAAGGTGTTGCAAGCGCTTGGATCCAGCAACCGGCGGCTGCAAAACGATTTATGGCGGAAGCTGATGCTTTGGGAAGAGCGCAGCATCCAGAGTTGTTGGGCGAACTGGGCTTAGCTTGGGGACTCGTTCACTTCTTGGAGGGTGACCTGAATGGCGCGGGAGCCGGCTATCAGGAAGCGCTCCAAGTCGCACACAAACAGAAAGACCTGTACATCCAAGCCTCAGCGCTGGGCGGTCTGGCGGTCGTAGCCACAAAAGAAGGACGCTACGACGAGTCCGTCGATTTGAGCGAAGCGGCTCTAGGATTGGCGCAGACTCTTAACGTTCCGAGTTCTTTGTCTCAGATCCTCGGAAACATGGCGTGGGGTTACGCGAAGCTAGGTGACTTCGACAACGCTCTCAGGCTCTACGCCCAGGCTGGGGAAACTGCGGGCCGTGCTGGACTCGATGACTTGCAAATCTATTGGCTGAGCGGAACTGCGGATGTGTATTACGAGCAGCATAACTACGGAGCGGCGGAAGCTGCTTTGACCCGGGGGTTGCCGCTTGCGCGCAGCCAAGGAAATAAGAGGACGCTTACGGACTATCTGAACGGTCTCGCTGAGGCCGAACTGGAGGCCGGGCGCGTTGAGTCTGCCGTGAATCATTACGAGGAAGCGACTAGGCTGGAGGGAAACAGCTTGGATCGGTCCCAACCACTGACTTCACAGTTAGTTCTAGGACGGATCCGCGCGGGGAAACATGATTACATTGGTGCCGCACAATCATTTCGCGGAGTGACGGAAGATCCGAAAGCCGACTTGTCACAGAAGTGGGAAGCGGCGGCGCGCCTGGCCCGAGTCTATGCCGATACTGGCCGAAGTGCAGAAGCTCAAGCCGAGTTTCGCCGCTCAGTTGCACTGGTCGAGGCCGCTCGCTCGTCCGTCCAAGGGGTAAGTCTGCGATTATCTTTCCTCTCGAGCGCTATTCACTTCTACGGCGACTACATCGACTTCCTGGTTTCGCAGCATCGCCTGGACGAGGCCCTTCGAGTGGCCGAGCTAAGCCGGGCGCGGACACTGGCAGAAGGGCTCGGGACTTCTGAGAAAGCCGCAAGTACCTCCGCGATGAACGTGCAGCCCGAACAAGTCGCCCGGCGGCTGAAGGCAGCGCTTCTTTTCTACTGGCTGGGAGAGAAGCACTCCTACCTTTGGGTTATCACTCAGGGAAAGACGATGTGTCTCACTTTGCCGGCGGCTTCGGAGATCGAGCCAATGGTCAAGTCGTACCGAGAAGCGGTTGCCGGATCGATCGACGTGGCTGAAACAGAAAAAGCCGTCGGCGAAGAGTTATACACGAGGCTCGTTGCTCCGGCGCAGAAGTTCATCGCGCAGAATTCGCGCGTGATCCTTCTGCCTGATGGCAGCCTCTATTCTTTGAACTTTGAGACCTTGATTGTGCCTGAGCCAAAGCCACACTTTTGGATCGAAGACGTCACGATCACCACGGCCAGTTCACTATCCTTGCTGGCTTCCGCAGCCGGCCGGCCGCCTGCCAGGCAAAAGAACCTTTTGCTGGTTGGAGACGCGCTGAAGGCGAGCGACGAGTTCGATCAGTTGCCCCATGCGGAAGACGAGATGAAAATTGTTGAGGGCTACTTCCCGGAATCGAGCCGCACCGTTTTAAAGCGCGAGCAAGCCACGCCTGGCGCGTATCTTACGAGCAACCCTGAGCGGTATGCGTATCTCCATTTTGTGACCCATGGGACCGCGAGCCGTGCGCAGCCGCTGGAATCCGCTGTCATTCTTAGCAAGGAGCCTGCGAGCGATACCTACAAGCTTTACGCCAGGGACATCGTCACGCGTCATCTGAACGCCGAATTGGTGACCATCTCCGCTTGCAACGGCTCCGGAACGCGCGCCTATTCGGGAGAGGGCTTGGTTGGTCTATCGTGGGCGTTTGTGCGCGCGGGAGCTCACAACGTCATCGCCGCCCTCTGGGAAGTGAGCAACGCGCCTTCTACGGCGCAGCTCATGGACGCTTTTTACAAGGGCCTTAGCCGCGGCGAAGCCCCCGCTACTGCTTTGCGCGAAGCTAAGCTTTCCTTCTTGCGTTCATCGAGTCCCACTTCCGTGTTCAAAAAGCCCTACTACTGGGCGCCGTTCCAGCTTTACGCCGGATCCTGACACCCTGAAGCTGAAATCTTTGTAGTTTGGAATTTGCCCGTAAAGATGCGGCAGATCTCTTGGCGTGAAACGCTTTTCCTGCGCCGGTCACTACTCTAGGTTGGGCAATTCTTCCGCAAGGGGTGTATTGGTGAATCTTGTTCATGGCAATCTTCTGATAGACCAGCAGGACTCGACGGCGGCCTCGCAACTGCAAATTGCCGTCCCATTGGGCCCAAGGATCGAACGCTGCGAGTTTGAGCAGTTGTTGCAGCGGGCGATGGAAATTCTCAACGCGCGCGACCTCAAAGCTCAGCTAAAGAAAAAGGTGTAAACCTCGGCCGTTTGATCCTGACAAAAAGAGAATTGAGCGGCGCCTAAGGGATGCGACGCTTGTGCCTTTCTTGCTGTCCTGTTTTGTCCTTCACTTATGAAGCAAAGATGGGTTCTTGTTCTCGATACTGCGGATCTATCCGCCTGATTTTTCGAGAGCTGGCTAGGTGTTGGAAGATTCGAGCGAACGCACCGGCGGAGGGTTCCCGGAGGAACGAAGGTTGATCAGGTTGTTCAGCATGTCGAACCAGAAAGGCGCGCCCAAGACAATGGCGAAAGCTGTAAGGAGAATTCCTAGAACTTTCAAGGCCCGCTCTCCGAAGCCGCTTGGCCAGGTCCGGATATCGTTCGAGTCGTGTGACCATCCGATCGGTGGCGTGTTTGCCTCCCGTAATTCTGCGGCCACTCGCTGTAAAGAAGCGTTTTGGCCGGGGAGATCGGCTGGATTTGTGGAGGAAACCTTGCGCGTTGCTTGCACAACCATGGCGCTGCGGAGAGCCTGGTCGCTCCACAATTCCTTGACGATCATGAGGGTATCGGCGTTCACCGCCACGCAGAGAACGAGTCCGGCGGCAAAGATGATCTTTTGCGCCATGCGTTTGTACCATCCGCTGACGCGGGCCATGGTGTCGTCGAACCAATGCTCGATCTTCAGGCGGGCCGCGTCGATGTCGCCTCCGGCGGAGTCGATCATGTTAAGCAGCGTGGTGCGCAGTTTGGCATCTGGAATCTGAGCAACGCCTGCGCGCAAAGATTGGATCGTGCGGGGTTGGGTGTTGTCCGCGGGGGCGACGACGTCGAGAAGAGCTGCGGAGAACATGCGCGCGGAGATGTAGGACGGCTTCTGGCCCGCGGGGGCAGTGCCCTGAATTACGGGGTGAGCGAAAAGCTGCGCCGTGAAGTCGTTGGGGCCGTTCTTAAGCATGCTGCGGACGCCGTCTTCGAGCGTCTTCGCGCGAAGAGAAAACATGGCGGCGATGACTTCCTTGAGGCCTGAGCAGCCGATGCTGAGAACAAGATAGATGAGAGTGAGGCCAAGGACGACCTCAAGGACCTGTGATCCAAACATGCGCACCTCCACACTCGACGGCAAGTCTTCCCAGACTCAAAGGCCACGGGGACTAAGCCGTTGTCCAAATAGTGCGCCGTGAGGATGAAACGTTTCGCGGTCCCGACGTCACTACCTTCCTAAGAACCAGCCAAAACTCAGAACTCGACGGGGGCGCCTATGTCAGCGGGGTTAGACAACCTGAAGCACATTGTTGTGTTGATGATGGAGAACCGGTCGTTCGACCACATGCTGGGGTCGCTGAAGCAGAAGTATCCCAAGATTAATGGGCTTACGGGGAATGAGTCGAATCCCGATACCAATGGGGCGAGCATCAGGGTTCAACCCAATGCCCAATTTCAGAGCCAGCTTGATCCCGACCCCGATCATCATTTTCCTGGCGTGGATCTGCAGATATTTGGCGGAGCGCCGCCCGGACCGGGGCGCGTTGCCAACATGCAAGGATTTGTTAAGGACTATTTTTCACAGACAAAGGATGTAAACCGCTCGCACAACATCATGTATTACTTCACACCGGACAAGCTGCCTGTGCTTACCACCCTGGCCACGGAATACGCAGTCTTCAACGGTTGGTTTTCGTCGATTCCGGGTCCAACGATTTGTAACCGCGCGTTTGCCCATTACGGAACTTCGTTCGGCCAGGTGGGGATGGATATTTTCTACATTCTCGACACCTCGATCATGAGTGTTTACGAACGAATGGTTCAGGCCGGGCACACCGCGAAGATTTATTACTACGATCAGCCGAGCTCGACCATGGAGATCGTCAATCTGCTGAAGAACCAGCCTCAGATTTTCGGGACTCTCGATCAGTTCGTCACGGACTGCGCCGGCAACACTCTGCCCGAGTACAGTTTCATCGAACCCTGCTACAACGATCACCCTGGCCCGGACGGCGGACAGATTCTAGCCTCCGACCAGCACCCGGATCACAACGTCCGCGAAGGCGAAAGGTTCATCGCCAACGTTTACAACGCCATCCGTACCAATCCTACTCTTTGGCAAAACACTGTCCTGCTCGTTGTATACGATGAGCACGGAGGCATTTACGATCACGTCGTTCCGCCGGCCTGCACTCCTGATGGTAAGACCGCATCCGCCGATGCCACGGGAACGGGTGAGCCCTTCGCGTTTGATCGCCTCGGCATACGCGTTCCTGCCATTCTCGTCTCACCTTGGATTCCGCGCGGCACGGTGGTGCCGGGAACTGAAGATCCGGCGAACGCGCAGATTTTCGAGCACGCCTCTATTCCGGCAACCGTGACGAGTTTTTTTCTTCACGGAGATGCCAAGCGGACCGTTCGAGAACAGAAGGCCAATACATTTCTGGGCTTACTGACTGACCAGATGCGGCAAGACGATGACTGCGTCGTCTTCAATAATCTTCAATAGGGGAGATGAAATCATGGCGCCGAAAGTCATCAACGTTCCAAAGACCGATCCCCGAGCGTACAACCCCAACCGTCCCGCCGGGCTTTTATTGCGATCCCAGGCTTTGCACATGCGCGAGGCGCTGATCAAGCATGTTCACGAACTCACTACCCTTCTGAATATCGAGATGAATTCTCTAAAAACGGAGGCCGATGTCAGCGCCTACGTGCACAAAGCCACTGCTCTGCTTCACAAACAAAGCGGAAAGCCTGCCAAGAAGTGAAGGAGGTCTCCATGCCCCGCGCTGCCATGCTTTTCCTGATTACCGCTCTTGCACTGCCTGCGCTGAGTGCGCAACAGCCTGCGGCTCCCGGGGACACCGGACCCGACAATCCTTCGGAGCTCTACAAACTCCAGCACAGTTGCAATAATTTCAAAGGGCTCATTGATTGTGGGCAGGAGCTGTTCACCGGACAGCCCATCCACATCGCCATCGGCAGCATCGCGCCGCAGAATGGTTTCGGCGCAGGGGTCGCCTATGTCGGGCACAAAACCACGGAAAATTGGCGCATCACCTGGGATTCCGACGCAGTCGCTTCTGATAACGGATCCTGGCGCGCGGGTGTCTACCTTAAGCTCGTCAACACATACGAGAAGGCTCCTACCGTCGAATTCGGCACCAAGGGCCGCAATTTGAAGCCCAATATGACTTCGCTTCCGGAGCGGCCAGTAATCAATATTTACGCTCAGACGATTACACTCAACAAACTCACGTACTTTGGCTTGGGCCCGAGCACACTCGAATCTGGCCGCTCATTTTATGGCATGCGGCAAACGATTGTAGGGACAAGTGCAGTCAAGCCGTTTTCCGCCAAGTTGAGCGCGGCTGTCTTCGGGGAGGTGAACGGACGCTTCGTAGACATTCGCCCGAGTCTCAGACAACCGAGCCCTACCATCGGCGCCGTCTACACCGAAGCCACCGCGCCAGGACTCACGAATCAGGCTGGCACAGTGCAACTTGGCGAGGGCGTCCGTATGCGCCCGGTGTTGTTAGACGACCGTCTTCACCTGGACTATGCCCTCACCTATCAGCAGTACATCGCGCCCGGAAACTCCACGTTTTCGTTTCAGCGATTGACCACGGATTTGTCTCATCAGATCGCAATTTACAAAATGACTACCCGCATCATCGTGCCCAGAGACACCAATGGCCCCGACGAATGCTCCGTGGATCAAGATTCAGAAAATGCGGAATGCTCCGTGGACAAATTCGCCCGAAACCACGAATGTCTCACTGCGCAAGGCGCGAAGAGTCCCGATTGCAAAGAGCTCAGCCGGGATCTTCAAGGCAGCTTTGGTGTGCGCGTTTTCTCCGCGCTTTCGATGACGCCGGGCGCCGACATCGTCCCTTTCTATTTCCAGCCAACTCTCGGCGGCTCCGATATCAACGGCAACCAGTCGCTGAGCAGCTATCAGGATTTTCGTTTTCGGGCGCCCAACCTACTCTTGATTCGCGAGAATTTTGAACACTCCATCGGCAGTTTGCCGCTCGGCTTCACCTTTATGGTTGACGAAGGGAAAGTGGCATTCACGCGCGGAGGCTTGGGCTCCAGCCCGTGGATTCATAGCTTCTCAGCAGGCCTTACGCTTCGCGCCGGCGGCTTTCCGCAGGTGTACTTGCTCTTTTCGTGGGGCGGCAACGAGGGTACACACACCATCGCGAATGTCAACAACTCGCTGCTTGGTGGCTCTACGCGACCGTCTTTGTATTAGTTTAGTTAGTCGTGGACCGCAGCCCCGTCGGTGCACTTCTTGCCCATCAACGGAGCGACTACATCAGTCCGGTATGGTCGAGATATCGCGCACTTCCGCGTCGGAATACCCAAGCCCGCGCAGAATTTCACCCGTGTGTTCGCCGAGGAGTGGCGGCGGGAGGCGGTAGCTCACCGGCGTTTCGGAAAAATTAATTGGATTGCCGATGCTGCGAGCGACACCGAGCGCGGGATGCTCGAGCTGCACGATCATGCGGCGGGCCTGAGTTTGCGGGTCATGGACCGCTTCTTCAACGGTGTTGATCGGCGCGGCCGGAATTTCCGCCGCTGCCAGTTGTTCCAGCCACACGCTGGCAGTCTGCGCATCAAACAATTCTTGCAGCAGGGGAATCAATTCGGCGCGATTCTTCGTACGCAGCGCGTTCGTTTGAAACCTTTCGTCCTGGCCGACACTCTGCTCCAGCTTCATCATGCCCAGAAACTTTTTCCACAAGGCTTCGGTTCCGACTCCTACGACAAAGCTCCGGCCATCCGCGCCGCGGAACACTTCGTACGGCACGATGCTGGGATGCGCGTTGCCCCAGCGTTTTGGCGCAGTCTTCGCATTTAAATAACTGCTGCCGACATTCGCCAGCCACGTCAGCTGCGAATCGAAGAGCGCCATATCCAAAAATTGGCCGCGCCCCGTTTTTTCGCGCGCATAGAGCGCCGCCAAAATGCCCATCGCCGAATACATGCCGCAGGTCATGTCGGCAATCGCGATCGGGTAGCGCATGGGCCCGCCATCCGGCTCGCCCGTAAAACTCATCACGCCCGCCTCAGCTTGCGCGAGGATGTCGTAACCGGGCCGGCCCGCTTTGGGTCCCGTGAATCCATATCCCGTGATGCTGCAATAGATCAGCCGCGGATGTTGCGCGCGCAGCATCTTTTCGTCGAGGCCGCGTCTCTGTAACGACGCCAACGAAGGTTGATTGCAGATGAAAATATCCGCCGCGGAAATCAGCTTCTTGAGCGCTTCCGTCCCTTGCGGATGAGTATAGTTGAGTGCAAGCGAGCGCTTGTTCCGGTTCGCTCCAAGAAAGTAGGCAGATTCGCCAGCCACAAACGGCGGTCCCCAGCCGCGCGACTGGTCGCCCACCCCGGGCCGCTCGATTTTGATGACTTCCGCGCCGAAATCCCCAAGCAGCATGGCACAGTAAGGGCCAGCAAGCGCTTCGCTCAATTCGACGACGCGGATATTCTCCAAAATGTTTTTCGCCCACACGGTGCGAGATTATAGCCGACATCGCCGCCGTTCCCGCTTCCGTCGCGCAGCCAAATCTCGCAAATCCATCTTCAGCAAGTTTGCCGGCCGCTTCCAGCATCAAAATTTTGAATGCATCGCAAAAGCCAAAAAATCTCCCCGGAATTTTCCACTGCAATCCTTCCCCAACTTTACTTTTGTCTTGACACTTCTCTCGAACGGACGCTAGCCTACCGTCACTGGTGCAACTGGGGGAATGTCCTGGAAGGCATTCATAGCAGTCCACTTTCGCGGTCAACTGGCGGAACTGTTTCTTTAGAACGCGCCACGACACTGCGCCGGCTTCTTCCTCCGTACAAGCGTACTGGCCCCGCGCATCCTGCGGGCCGAATAGCCGGAGGAGACTCTTTCCCCCAGCCGCTTCAAAAGAAAATTCCGTGGCTCTGCTCCCGTCGAGAAGCAGTTCGCCAAAACAATTTTTTGCATTCTTAAGACCCGCAGTTTGGCGCGCGGAAAGTTTTCCGCCGCGTTTCATATTGCAGTAAGATTCGCCGGGGTTGCTCGAAGGCAATTGTCAGGAAAGTCGTAAGCAGGGGTGGTCGAAAGGGGTGTTGGATATGAAGTTTCGAGTGATATTTCTGATGTTGGTCTGTACGCTGGCGCTCTCCGTTTCTCCGGCTCTCTACGGTCAGGCGACGGGCAGCTTTTCCGGCAACGTCGTGGACAAATCCGGCTCCGCCATCGTCGGCGCAACGGTCACTGCCACTTCGCAAGGAACCGGTGTAGCTCGCCAGGCGAAAACCGACGAAGCTGGCCACTACCTTATCCCCTTGCTCCCAGTCTCGATCTATTCCTTGCGCGTCGAATTCCAGGGATTTCAGACGGTCGAAAGCAAAGACCTCCGTCTGCAGGTGGATGAGGCGCGCGAACTGAATTTTACCCTCGCGCCGTCCACGGTCACAACGACTCTGGAAGTTAATGCGTCCGCAGTCGCGGTGGAAACCACCAATCCCACCCTGGGCCAAGTCATCACCGCGCAGGAAGTCTCGCAGCTTCCTCTCAACGGCCGCGATTTCGTTCAGCTCGCCACGCTTACACCCGGCGCCTCATCCGAGACAAACCCTGGCAGCTTTTTCACGCAGGCCGCTAGTAGCGAGGTCGCGACGCGCGGATCGTTCTCGCTTTCCGTCGGCGGCTCGCGTCCCAACAGCACGGACTGGCTGCTCGACGGCGTGGACAACAACGAATTAACCGCTGGCGGTATCGGGACTTTTTCCTCGATCGATGATATCCAGGAATTCAAGGTTCTGACCTACAACTATTCCGCGCAATATGGCACGCGGGCCGGACCGACGGTGCTGGTCACGACGAAATCCGGCTCCAACGACTTCCACGGGTCGCTGTACGAATTTTTGCGCAACACTTCGCTGGACGCGAAAAGCTTCTTCGCGCAAACCCCGGAAAAATTCAATTTGAATCAATATGGTGGTTCCATCGGCGGACCGATTCGCAAGGGCAAGACCTTTTTCTTCGTGGACGGAGAGCAGAAGGATCAACGGCATGCTATTCCATTTAATGGCGTCGTACCCACCGCGGCGATGCGCGTCAGCGCCGCACAGCCCTATGCGGATTTCAGTGAAAACTACTTCGGGAAAGCAGGCCCCGCTTCGCTAACAAACCCCTATACGGGCGGCCCTTTTCAGTGCGTAGGCAGTGCTAGTGGTGTTCCGACCGCCGTCAATCCCGACGGCAGTCAGGTTGCCGGACATGACTGCGCGAAAATACCCGCCGCTTTGGTAAACCCGCTCGGCGCTGCCTTGGTCAATTTGTATCCTCTGCCCAACGTCAACAACGTTGGCGTTACCAATCCGTCGTTCAACTTCGCAAGCGAGCCAGTACGGTCTCTGGACGAAACGAAATTCGATGTCCGCGTGGACCATAACTTGACCGCCAACGACACTTTGTTCGGGCGGTTCAGCTACGACGATGCGGTATCGTACGTTCCCGGCGGCTTCAATGGCGGGTTCGCGGAAGCCAGTGCTTTCGGGAGCAACCAGGGTATCGTCAATCATGCGCGAAACGTCGCCATCGGAGAGACGCACGTCTTTTCGCCTACGACGGTGAACCAAGCGAGCTTTGGCTACAACCGCATTTTCGACTACATCAAGTCGCAGGGCACGGGCTCCTGCAGTTCGGCCAACCTCGCTGGCATCGGCATCCCCGGCGCCAACCTCGGCTGCACCGGAACACCTGGGAGCGAGAAATGTACGCCCGGAGCGTACAGCTGCGGTTTGGTTTCCACGTTGTTCAACGGATTTTGGTCCTTGGGCGATCGCGGTTATACCCCATTTCAGGGCGGCACTAACATTTTTTCGTTTGCCGATTCCCTCGACTTGATTCGCGGAAAGCACGACATTCACGTTGGGATTGACTTGCGTGCCAATCAGATGAATGTCGGCACCGAAGCTTTTCAGGATGGTTTTTGGATTCCCCTTGGCGCTTTCTCTGGTGATCCCGAAGCCGATCTGACCTTGGGCTTTGTGAGCATCTCCGAACACGATCAGACTTTCAACGGCCCGGTCACCGGCCGCCGCTGGAAAATCTTCCGCCCCTATGTTCAAGACGATTGGAGAATCACCAAAGACCTCACCCTCAATGTAGGCTTGGCGTGGGATTTGAGCACCCCTATCACCGAGGCCGCTGGGCGCATGGCAGACTTCATTCCTCCCAGTATCGCCACCGGCGCGAATGCCGTCACGGGCCAGCTTCTCGTCGCCAATCAGGGTGGCATAGGCGGGTCGGCTGGCATCTACATGAATTGGCAGGCTCTTGAGCCGCGCATTGGCGCGGCCTGGAAGGTGCTTGGCAGCGACAAGACGGTGGTCCGCGGCGGATTTTCAATCTACCACGATTCCGCGTGGAGCCAGGGCGCACAAGGCCTTTGGCAGAACCCTCCCTTTTTCGCCGAGGGTGACATCTTCCAGTTCGGAGGGTGCCCCATGTCCACTCCATCCGGTAATACCCCGGCTTGCGGCCCGGGCGGCACCGTCTCCAGCATCTCTAACGGATTTCAACTCTTTAACACTCCTCCGACAATTTCCACTTTTAGCGGGACATATTTCTTCCAACCGCGTGACTTTCGGCAGGGTGAAGTCGTGCAGTACAACGCCAACATCGAGCGGCAACTGCCCGGCAATATCGTGCTCACGGCTGGCTACGCTGGTTCGCGTGGCAACCACATCCTGGTCGCCGGTAACGCCATGGACACCAACGGTCCTTCGGCATGCGTTGCCGGAGGAACCTACACCCTTGGTTGCGCCGCCGGCGGCGCTCCTTTCATATCGCCCTATACTCCGCCAAACTTCAACGCCATCCTGGAATTCGGGGACCTCGGCAAAACCACTTATAACTCCTTGCAAGTGAAGGCCGAGACCAAGAGTTCCCGTCACGGCGTTTATGCCCTGATCGCTTACACGTATTCGCATACTTACGACAATGGGCTTAGCGATGGCCTGGGATCATTGCTGAGCGCGCCGTACTTCCCGCTGCCGAATTGGCAGAAGCTGGATTGGGCTCCGTCTCAACTCGATCTTCACAACAACTTTACTGCCAGCATCATCTATGATTTGCCGTTTGGCAGAGGCAAGAAATTCGGCTCCGACTGGAGCGACGTGACGAATTCGCTGCTGGGCGGCTGGCAGGTAACGCTGATCGAAAAAATCACTTCCGGCTTCGCCTTCCCCCTGATTGACAGCGCTAACGGGAATTTTGCCGGACCGGGCGTCTCTCACGTCTCCTTTAACACCGGCGGCAATGGCAATAACTTCAACCGCCCCGACCAAGTTGCTGGTTGCAACCCCTACGCCAACCAGACCAAGACCCAGTTCATTAACCCAGCATGCTTCGTGCATGCCGCAGAGGGTGAACTCGGCGACGCCAGTCGTGTTCCCGTCTACGGTCCGGATTTCGTGAATACTGATTTCTCTCTGATTAAACAGTTCAAACTTCCGTGGGAAAACATGGGTTTGAATTTCCGGGCGGAATTCTTCAACCTCTTCAACCACGCTCAGTTCGGTCAGCCAATCAGCGACATTAACGCGCCAAGCGGCTTTGGCCAGGTCGCATCCACCGTAAACAACCCCCGGCTCATACAGCTCGGCCTCAAGCTGACGTTCTAGTTTGGGCGCTCGTTCGGGACGTTCCTTACCACCTTTGTCCGGCCCGCAGCCACTGCTGCGGGCCGGACTTTTTTCATGAACGATTTCCACACTTTTCCACAGGTCGTTCGAATGAATCATCTTTTTAGCTTGACATTTGGTACACATCGTGCTATCATTCCTCGTGAATTTGACGCAACAGTTCGCCTCCCCTGCGCTCCCTCCTCTTTTGGCTCCGCCCAGCATTCTCTGTGCTCTCTGCGTAAACTCTTTTAGAATCTTCACTTTCCCAGTCCAAACCCGTAACCCCTTCAGAATCCGCACTTACGAGGGATCGTCGACTCGGCCCTCGCTAACTCCTTTGCAATCAACATCCGCGTCGGTCGATAAAAAAGCTAAACCCTCTAGAATGAACACTTACGTGCTTTCTATCCGTAAGTCCTGTAGAATCCGCACTTACAAAAAAATAGAGGAGGGGGAGGGGTCTAATTGTTAACTAGATTTTCGACGTGGAGCTCGATCATGGCAATTCCTACAGCGGGACCCCGGCATAGGCTCCCGGCCAGCACCCCGACATGGGCGAGATCCTCGTCGACGTCCCAAAATATCTCGCCAAGGAAAAATTCTACAAGGAGTACGTGGAACTGCTGACCCATCCGACTCCGCAAGCTCGCGTTGCGGCCGGCAAGAAGGATTGAACGTTGGCATGTGGGACAGGCATTCCTGCCTGTCTCCCCTCTTCCCCTGGATTGGCCTCTGTAATTATCCGGGGAAACGTACATGAACATGACAACTAATCCTTGCAACTCGCTTGATTGAGCCTCGCGTTTCCCCGACAATTGAAGGTCATAACTTGACCATTTTCCCCGCTTGCGCGTCCCTGTGGCGCCCTGCGGAGAAGCGAGAAAGATGTCCACGCAAGTAAATTCGGTTAAACGCTTTGTCGCCTATTTCTCGATGGAGATTGCTCTCGAGAACGCCATGCCGAGCTACAGCGGCGGCCTCGGCGTGCTCGCCGGAGACACCATCCGCGCCGCTGCCGACCTTCGCCTGCCCATGGTAGCCGTGTCGCTCCTCTACCGCAGAGGCTACTTCTCCCAGCATCTCGCGGAAGACGGCTCGCAAACGGAAGAGCCAGTCGTATGGAACGTCGAAGATTTTCTCAAGGAAGAGACAACGCGAGTCACCGTGCCACTGGAAAATCGCCGCGTCGAGCTACGCGCCTGGCGCTACGACGTCAAGGGTGTACGCGGCTTCGTCGTGCCCGTCTATTTCCTGGACGCCGATCTTCCTTCCAATGCGGAATGGGACCGCAATCTGACTGGCGGCCTCTATGGCGGCGATTCCTATTACCGTTTATGCCAGGAAGTGTTGCTCGGAATCGGCGGCGTGCGCATGCTACGGGGGATGGGCTATTCCGATCTTACGCGCTATCACATGAACGAGGGCCACGCTGCGCTTCTCTCCCTGGAACTACTCGGCGAGGAAGCCATAAAAGCCGGCCGCACCGCCGTCAATGGCGAGGACATCGAAAAAGTCCGCGCCAAGTGCATGTTCACCACGCATACGCCGGTTCCCGCCGGCCACGACCGCTTTCCCATCGAATACCTCACACGCGTCTTTCCCCAGCAGAGCAAATTTTTCGACCTCAAAGACGCTTCCGTCGCCGAACTCGTGAAGCGCTCCTTGCAAACCGAACAGAACTATCCTGATTTGCAGGAAGCGGCCGCCCGCGGCGCCCATCTGAATATGACGTACCTCGCGCTGAGCCTCAGTACTTACGTCAACGGGGTCGCCAAACAGCACGGCGTCACCTCGCGCCAGATGTTTCCGGAAGTTCCGATCGAGGCCATAACCAACGGCGTTCATGCGGGGACATGGACTTCGCCGCCGTTTCAGCAGCTCTTCGATCGCCAGATCACGCAGTGGCGAGAGGACAATTACAGCCTGCGCAGCGCGCTCGGACTTCCTCCCGAAGAAGTCTGGTCGGCGCATCTCATCGCCAAGCACGAGCTTCTCGAAGCCGTGCGCGAGAAAACCGGTCTCAGCCTCGATGAAGAAGTCTTCACCATCGGTTTTGCCCGCCGCGCCACGGGTTACAAACGCGCGGACCTGATCCTTTCGGATTTGGACCGCTTGCGCCAAATCGCCAAAAATGCCGGACATTTCCAGATTATCTATGCCGGCAAAGCCCATCCCAACGACGGCGGTGGCAAAGACATCATCCGCCGCATTTTCCACGCAAAAAAAGCGTTGCGCAAAGCCGTTCCCGTCGTTTTCCTGGACGAATACAATCTCGATCTCGGCGGAAAAATTACTTCCGGCGTGGATCTCTGGCTGAACACGCCGCAATTTCCTCTCGAAGCCTCCGGCACCAGCGGTATGAAATCCGCGCTCAATGGCGTTCCCAGTCTTAGCATTCTCGACGGCTGGTGGGTCGAAGGCCACATCGAAGGCGTGACCGGATGGTCGATCGGCGAACCGCGCCGCACTCTGGATGCGGCGGACATCGCCACGGACAACGCCAAGGAAGCCGAATCACTCTACTGGAAATTAGAAAACGTCATTCTTCCCATGTTCTACAAAGAGCCGCATCTTTACATTCAGATCATGCAGCACGCCATCGCCATTAACGGCTCGTTCTTCAACACCCAGCGCATGGTTCAGCAGTACATCACCGATGCATATTTGAGATAGATTCTCCGGCGCCGGATCCACGTTCGAAGCCAATCCGCGCAACCTCAAAACGGAGTTCTGACCATCACCCGGCGGGTGTTGGAATCTTTTTTTCACCGCGTAACTCTTTGGCGGTGTCTAGAATATTCGGCTTGGCAAAATGATCGAAGTAATTCCAGTCGCCGTACTTCTGTTTGAGCACGGGCATGACGGCGTTCACAAGCGCGTCGTCCTTCAATCCATCTTTCACGGGCTGCGACAGAGCGCTGCGCAAATCGGTGATGTAGCTTGCCATGGCGCGTACATCGGGAGCAGTTCCAACGTCGCCGTGGCCCGGAACAAATGTGGCCTTCGGCCCTTCCGTGGCCATCTTCATGTCACTGGCGATCCACTTTTCCGTCGACGCGTCGATCAAATTGGGGAGCGTTTTGTTCCAGAATAGGTCGCCACAGAAATAGACATCCGCATCGGGCACGCTGACGACGGAATCACCGCCGGTATGGCCGAGGAAGTAGCGAACCAGAACGCGCCGCGATCCCAAAAATAATTCGATTTCGGAATCGTAGACGAGATTGGGCGCGAAGAGGCCATCGATCCAGGCCTTTTGCTCCGGCTTGATCCCGGCGCCGAAGAATTTCAGGTTTTCCGTGTGAATCCAGCCGCGCACGTTCTTGTGGGCGATGATGACGGCACCAGCTTGTGCGAAAACGCCGTTTCCAGTTACGTGGTCGAGGTGGTAGTGCGTGTTGACGACGAATTTCACTGGCAGCTTTGTGAGTTTCTGGATTTCAGAGAGCAATTGCTTCGCGGCCGCAGCGTCCTGAAACGTGTCAATGACCGCGACACCATCGTCGCCGATGACAAAGCTGGCGTTGGATCCCGCGGCGCTCCTAGGTTTGGCAATCGCAGCGAAGACGTTGTTACCAAGAGGCTTGATGGTGAAGAGCAGGGAATCGGTGGAGGCTTCCTGCGCGCGCATCGCGCACACAAGAACAAGCAGAAGGAAGGAAAGGACGATTGTTTTGCGCATGGCCCGGTATGGTATCGCGGCGTAGGAAAAAACTAAAGAATTACGCAGAGCACGCGGAGTTCGCAGAGGACACAGAGAAAAAGTCAGCTTAGGCGGTTTTTGTAGACGGCCATGCCGACGGCCGCATCCATCCCGATTTTTTCCAGGGCGTTAATTTCGCGCCGGGTCCTGATTCCGCCCGCCGCGATAATAGGATGCGTGGTCGCCGCGCGCAGCTTGCGGAACCATTCGAGATTCGCGCCCGACATCGTGCCTTCGCGGTCCACGTCCGTGCAGAGAAACGCGCTGCAAAACGGTTCGAGCCGCGACATCACATTTTCCGGACGCAAGGCGAGCGTGCGCCGCCAGCCGTTAATGGTGATGCGGCCTTTCGCTGTATCGAGGGCGATGACGATCCGGGCGGGCGGCAATATTTTCGCGAGCCGCCGCAGAAATCGCATATTTATTTTCCCTTCCTTGAACGCCGCGCTCCCAATGATGATCTGCACCGCTCCCCAGCGGGCAATTTCCACTGCGCGCGCCACTGTCCGCACGCCGCCGCCGACGCGCACTTTCAATTTGTAGCGCTTGCGTGCTTCGAGGCAGAGCTGACGTGCCAGGGCATTGTTGTCGCCCGTGCCGATGGCTGCATCCAGGTCTATCAAATGCAGCCAGGGGTACGATTTGAATTTGTCCAGAAGGCCGAACACATCGGCGACTGCAAGCTCCCTCTTACGCCCGTGCACCAGCTGCACAGATTGCCCGCCTTGCAGATCAATGCACGGAATCAACACGGCAGACGTACCTCGATGTTGCGCTCCGCCAGATATCTCTTCAGTTCGCGGATAGATTGCACATTGTCGTGAAAAATAGACGCAGCGAGTGCGGCATCCGCCGCGCCTTCCGAGAAAATCTCCGCAAAGTGCTCAGGGAGTTTTGCGCCGCCGGAAGCAATCACGGGCACCGAGACCGCGCGCGAAATCGCGGCAGTGAGCGGCGTGTCGAAGCCAATCTGCGTGCCATCGCGGTCGACCGATGTAAGAAGAATTTCGCCCGCGCCGAGCTCCACCCCTTGCTGCGCCCACGCGAGCGCATCGCGATTTGCGGAGTTCCGTCCGCCGCGCACCATCACGTCCCAGTGGTCGTTGACCCACTTCGCGTCAATAGCCAGAACGACCGCTTGCGCTCCAAATTCGCGCGACAGCTCCGAGATGAGCTCGGGCCGCGTAACCGCCGCGGTGTTTACCGTAACTTTGTCTGCGCCTGCGCGAACCACGGCGCGAGCATCGTCCAGCGAGCGAATCCCGCCGCCTGCCGTCAACGGAATCGCCAGCTCCGCGGCGACCCGTCGAATGGTTTCCAGGAATGTCGGCCGCCTGTCTCGCGAGGCAGCGATATCTAGCACAACTAGTTCGTCCGCGCCTTCCGCGTTGTAGCGAGCCGCGAGTGCAACGGGATCCCCCGCATCGCGCAAGCCAACAAAATTCACGCCTTTCACCACGCGGGCTCCGTCCGTGTCGAGGCAGGGAATGATCCGGTGTGCCAGGCTCATGCGGCGAGCCTCAGAAAGTTTTGCAGAAGCTTCGCCCCCGCGTCCCCGCTTTTCTCCGGATGAAATTGCACGGCAAAAACATTTTCCCTTTCGATGACCGCGGCGAAATCCGCCCCATGGTTGCACAACGCCACAGCTTCTCCGTTAGCGCCGGTTGCGGCGAAGGAGTGGGCAAAATAAAAATAAGCCCCGGCAGGGATTCCTTCGAGCAGGCGCGAACTGCGAATGAGTTTCAGCTGGTTCCATCCCATGTGCGGAAGCTTGACGATCGCGGGCAAGGAACGAACCGAGCCGGAAAATAGCCTAAGGCCCGTAAGTTCGGGCGCTTCTTCGCTGGTTTCGTAAAGCGCCTGCAATCCCAGGCAAACGCCGAGAAAGGGAACGCCGCGCTGGATGGCATCGAGAAGCGGCCTGCGGAGAGCCCGCTCATCGAGCGCGCGAATTAACGCGGCGTAATGACCAACACCCGGAAGAAGTAGCGCTTGGGCTTCTCCGATACCTTCCGGCGAACTGCAGCGCTGGCTAGCGGCACCGAGGCGTTGCAGCGCGCGCTCGACGCTGGGCACATTGCCCGCGCCATAATCTATCAGCGTGACGTTCATAAAAGCCCTTTCGTGCTCGGAAGCACGCTGCGAAGACGTTTGTCGCGCGAAACAGCAAATCGCAGCGCACGCGCAAACGCCTTGAACATCGCCTCTACCTGATGGTGCGACGACCGTCCATATAGCGCGCGCAGATGAACATTGGCGCGTGCCGCCTGCGCAAATCCCTGAAAAAAATCCTCCGTCAATTCCGTTTGGAAATCGCCGACGCGTTTTGCGAGGATCTTCGCCTTAACGATGCAATAGGGACGGCCGCCAAGGTCGACGGCGGCGGCTGCAAGCGTTTCGTCCATCGGCATCAGGAAGTATCCAGCGCGCAGAATGCCGCGTTTTGTGCCGAGTGCTTTTACTACAGCTTCGCCCAGCGCGATCCCGACATCTTCGACCGTGTGGTGCTGATCGACGTCCAGATCGCCCTTCGCCGTAATTTCCAGATCGAAAGCGCCGTGACGCGCCACCAGATCGAGCATGTGATCGAAAAACCGAATCCCGGTTGTGACGCATGATTTTCCTCGGCCGTCGAGATTCAGTTTCAAGCGAATATCAGTTTCGTTAGTCTTCCGATGAATGGTTGCGGATCGCGGCATGTGTTTACCTGTAGCGCTTGATGAGCTTGAGCAAGCGCTCCATTTCCTTTTGTGTACCAATGCTGACGCGCACCAATCCCGGGCCGATATCCTTCGCGCGGTCCCTCAAGAGGATGCCTTCCGCCTGCAATCGAGCGCACATCTCTGAGCCGCCGGGCCCAAAATCCGCAAGCAGGAAATTGCCCGCGCTCGGATAGGTCTTTACGTTCAGCGCGTGGAGTTCCCTTTCAAACCACGCGCGGGTCCGCAGGATGTTTTTGACGTAGAGCTTCATCGTTTTGGCGTCGCCCACAGCCGCTTCCGCGGCCGCCAGCGCAGCTACGTTGACTGGGAATGGAGCCGTGGCTCGGCGAAGAACCGCGAGCGATTCCGCGCATGCAATGACGGCTCCGAGACGCAGGCCCGCAAGCCCGGCGGCCTTGGAGAATGTTCGCGCGACGAACAATTGCGGATACTGGTTGATCCACGGAACGACTGTAAGACCCGAAAACTCCACGTAAGCTTCATCGACAACCACGGCAGTATGCGTGGCGGCTTTTAGAATCGTTTCGATCGCCTGTTTCTGCAAGAGCGTTCCTGTCGGATTGTTAGGATTGCAGACAAATAACACCCGGGGATTCGAAGCAAGAGCCTGCAGTACGCCGTCGAGGGGAAATTCCATCGCCGGGCCATAGTGTTCCACTTCGATTTTCGCGCCCGCCACTTCGCCCCAATAGCGGTACATCGGGAATGTCGGCTCGCAAATCACTACACTCCTTCCCGCGTCAACGAAAGCATCAAAGAAAAGCCGCAGCGCGTCATCGCCTCCGTTCGTCAGAAGCAGTTCCTCGGGCGCCACTTGAAAATGACGCGCAAGCCGCCGCGTGCCGCGCTCATACTCGGGATACATCGAGAGCAGCTTCGGCGTCAGCTTCCCCAACGCGCGCTGCACCGCGGGAGAGCAGCCTGCGGTGTTCTCGTTGAAATCGAGCCGAAGTTTACCGGCGCGCCCCTCTCCCGGCGGTTCGTACGTGCGCCGATCAAGAATCGCTTGTCGAACCGGCAGTTGCGTTTTCATTGGCGAACCTTCAACGGCGCACCTCGATGGCGTTGGCATGAGCCGGCAACCCTTCAGCGCGGGCTAGTGTTATCGCATCGCTCGCCAGCAGCTCGAAGCCAGAACGCGCGATGGTCTGCACACTGAGGCACTTCACAAAATCCGCCGCCGAAAGCCCTCCTCGCATGCGCGCCCAGCCGCCTGTGGGTAAGACGTGATTGCTGCCGCTGATGTAATCGCCGAGCGGCTGCGCCGCCCAAGGCCCGAGAAAAATTGTGCCCGCGGCGATGACGCCTTTGAGCAGAGCATCGGAGCTGCTTGGAAGGCTGAGGTGTTCCGGCGCGAAGCGATTGGAAAAAGCGCAGGCGGCTCCGAGAGATGTCGCAAGCAGAATAGCGCCTGTCTTGCGCATCGACACGTGAGCTGGATTGCTCGCAGGCAGTTGCGCTAATTGTGCTCCGGCCTCGTGCTGAACGGCGCGAGCCAGTTTCGCCGATGGAGTCACCAAAAAGCTTCCTGCGTCCGGCGCGTGCTCTGCCTGCGCCAGCAGATCGGCGGCGATCCATTTCGGATTGCCCTGCGCCGCAAGAACGATCGCCTCGGTCGGGCCCGCGGGAAGGTCAATCGCGCAATCGCTGCTGACGAGTTGCTTTGCGGCGGTCACAAATCTGTTGCCCGGTCCGAAGATTTTGTCCACGCGAGCGATGCTTTTAGTGCCGTAAGCCAGCGCTGCGACGGCCTGTGCGCCGCCGATTCGTCCGATCCGCGGTATACCGAGCAAACTCGCGGCCGCCAGGAGTTCGAGGTTGGGCTTCGGGCAAACCACCTCGATACGTTTCACCCCAGCGACCATCGCCGGCACGACGGTCATCAGCAGTGTCGAGACCAGAGCGAACCGCCCGCCGGGGATGTAACAGCCGATGGCTTCGATGGGACACACGAGTTGAGAAATGGTCACGCCAGTTTCGACCTTGAGAGCCCACGGCCGTGGCAATTGTCTTTCGGCGACGCGGCGAATGTTTTTTTCCGCATGGCGCACCGCGCGCAGAAATTCCGCGCCCACTTGTTCGCGCGCGGCCGCGATTTCGCCCTCCGAAACCCACACGCCGCTCCTTCGAATATCTACGCCATCGAGCTTCGCCGCCCACGCTGCAAGCCCCGCATCGCCGCGCGCGCGCACATCCGATATGATTTTAGCGGCAATGCCTTCCGCTTCGCGATCACGCTCGTGGCGCGCGCGGAGAAGCCTTTTTTCAACCGCCGGCGTGAGTTTCAGTATCCGCATCACAGCACGATCTTGTTCAAAGGATATTCCACAATCCCCTGGGCTTTCGCGGCCTTCAGCTTCGGCAAGATCTGCCGCACCACCGCTTCTTCGACAATCGTATTGATCGCCACCCAATCCGGATCGCTCAACGCCGAGATTGTAGGTTTCTTTAGCGCCGGCAAAACTCCAAGAACCGCGGCGAGATCGTCGCGGTGCACGTTCAGCAGCAACCCCACTTTACTTGCCGCCGCAATCGCGCCTTGCAGCATCAAGATTAAGTTCTCTGCCTTCTCGCGCTTCCAAGCGTCGGCGGCAGCCAAACGATTCATGATGAACACGGTCGCGGATTCCAGAACCGTATCGACGATGCGCAGCCGATTGGCCCGCAAGGACGACCCCGTCTCCGTCACTTCCACAATGGCATCCGCCAGCTGCGGCACTTTCACTTCGGTAGCGCCCCAGGAAAACTCGACCCGCGCTTTCACGCCATGCTTCGCCAAATATTTCTCCGTAATGTGCACCACTTCCGTGGCGATCGTTTTGCCTTCGAGATCGCGAACATCGCGCATCGAAGAATCTTCCGGCACCGCCAGTACCCAGCGCACGCGCGCCAGCCGTTGCTTCGCATAAACCAGTTCCGAGAGCTCGTCCACTGCCGCGCCGGTCTCCGCAACCCAATCGTGCCCCGTGATCCCCGCGTCCAGCGCACCCGTTTCAACGTACCGCGCCATTTCCTGTGCCCGGACCATGAGGCATTCGATCTCCGGATCATCGATCGTCGGGACGTAGCTGCGCGAGCTAATTGTGATTTTCCACCCCGCGCGGGCGAACAGCTCGAGTGTCGCGTCCTGCAAGCTGCCCTTGGGTATTCCCAGCTTCAGACAGCTCATGCTTTTTTCTCCTGTTGCTGCGCGCCATAGACTGATTCCGGCGCGAACGTTCGCTCCTCGACTACTACCGCCGCTCCATCCGATCCCAGCGAACGGAAGAAGCAGCTGCGATAGCCCTCATGGCAGACGCCGGGACCGACAGCCTCGACGCGCACAAGAATCGCATCCGCGTCGCAATCGACGCGCACCTCACGCACTTTTAGCACATGCCCGCTCGACTCACCCTTCTTCCACAGCTTGTTCCGCGAGCGGCTGAAGAAGACCACTTCGCCACTCCGCTGCGTTTCCTCAAGCGAAACCGAATTCATAAAGCCCAGCATCAACACGTCCCCGGTCCGCTGGTCCTGAATGATGGCCGGCACAAGCCCGCCTGCTTTCTCGAAATCAATCTTCACGGATTCCACTTTCCTGCCTCCAGGTTCAACCGCGAAAAACAAAAAACCCGCTGGAGCTTTTTGCGCCAGCGGGCCGATGAGTGCTTTGTCTTGCGAAACTCTATGCACACCTCATCGGGCGCGGCGTATGGCCGTGATGATGATGGTGGCGATGCGCCCGAGAGTTCATGTTACGAAAATAAAGAAAATGCTCGCCAGTGTCAACAAGGGCTTTTTTAAGCCATGGATTTTTCCGCTTTAGTGGCCCGGTTCGCCTTGCGTGGGCCAATGATACCAGGACAGGTTAGCTGCGTGCGCCCGGACCAGCTGCACTTCCGGCGTTGAAGTTCATGGTCATCTTCAGGTGGACGGCCACGCCCGTCTTGCCGTTCTCCAGCGTCTCCACTCGAACCACCTGCGCCACATACTCGCAGTTCATTGGGTCGTGCGGCGAGGAATAGGGAAAAGTCACGAAAACCCGCATCCCGGGATAGTACGATTTGAGTCTGCTGATAAAATAAATGCCCTCTTTTGAAGCATTTACGCTGATTGGAATATCTTCAAAATGATCATCCCGCGGTTCCGACGGCCGCACCCGCACTGGCCGCGCGATCTTAGCCCTTCGACTCCCACGGCTATTAGCCACGCTTTTTTCGAGCTTTTCGGGCACGGTGCGTTCCGGGTTAGAATCTCGTTCTACCGCCGCTGTACGCGAATCAGGGCGAATCGTTATGCCCTTACCGCGAATCTGATAGCTAGTTAACTGCAAAGCAGAGGCCGAATCCCAAGAAAAGTGGAGCAAATCGATGGAAGAGAAGATCCGCAAGGACGAAGCTGCCTGGAAGAAGCAACTCACGTCGAATCAATACTATGTGACCCGTCAGAAGGGCACCGAACCACCCTTTACGGGCGAATACGAAGACACGGACACCCCGGGCGTCTACAAATGCGTCTGTTGCGGCCAACCCCTGTTTCGTTCTGATACCAAGTTCCACTCCGGCTCCGGTTGGCCCAGCTTTTACGCCCCGGCCAACGAGGAGGCCGTCGAGACCGAAACCGACGCCAGCCACGGCATGGCCCGCATCGAGGTCAAGTGCAGCCGGTGTGCTGCCCACCTGGGGCATGTCTTTGACGATGGCCCCAATCCAACAGGCTTGCGCTATTGCGTCAACTCGGCGGCTCTGGAGCTGGAGGAAAAAGAGTAGCAGCGTAAACGCCAAAAAGCGCTCCGGCCTGGCCGGAGCGCTTTTCAGCTTCTTACACTCTCAGGAGAAACCCGAAATTATGCAGCAGGGCAGGTGCAAGCCACAAGCTCAGCAACGGGATCGCTGTCCCGTTCCCACACCCCAAGCAGCATCACTTTCGTTCCCGTGGGATATTTAAAAATATAATAAACGCTCGAACGCCCTTCGACTTCAAAGAAACCGGGCCGCCGCGGATCTGGCCGCGATGGCGCACCGCACTGAAGTAGCGTGCGCAGTTCAGCAATCTGCTCCTGCGAGTGATTCCGCAGGTCTTCGACGAGGGGCGGGTGCTTCGTAATTGTCATCATCATGTTCATTCTCCGCCACATTCAGCTTATCGTTGTCCTCACCATTAAGACGAAAAAAAGAGCCAAAAGTTTCATCAGCGGCACCCTCATTTGATGAATGTTTCCTGCAACTAGGTACAGTAGCGGTAGAAATAGCGATTTTGCTTGTATTTGGGCTCAAAACAGGGCATTTCAGGATGGTCCAATTTGGCTCTGCGCCAGTCCCACCCCCCCGCGGGCAATGCAGATTGACGCGCGGTACAAATAAGCGCAGCATCGAAATTCACGGCCCAGCAATGATTCCGAGTTTGCCTAAATTTCCTGTAATGAATGCAGTATTACTATCGACAGCGGTACTTGCGCCTGTGGGGCTTCCCTGCGATAGTGAATGCAGTGACCTACCAACCTAATCAGGGATGGCCTCTGTGACAAAAACTCCTACGAAAAAGTCCCCAAAGAAAGAAAAAACTAACTTTGGCAAAGACAAGCGGCGCAAACACCATCATTTTTTGGTGACCGTTTATTATGCGGACGGGGAAAAGTTTGGCCGCGTCTACACCGATAAAGACAAAGCGGATCGCTTCGCCGACAGGCAGAAGCGTTCCCCGGTGGTCAAGTCCGCGCGCGTCACGATGGTTTCCTGAAGCAAGCCCACAGGATTTGTTCGGGGACGAAAAGCAAGCCGCGAAAGGCTTGTAGCTGCCCTGCGGTCATGTTATAAAAAGAACTGTCGTTGAGCGGCCTTAGTATAGTGGTAGTACGGAACCTTGCCAAGGTTCAGGTGTCGGTTCGATTCCGATAGGCCGCTCCAGCTTCTTCCTTTCCTTCTCCCTCCCAACCGATTCTCGTGCTTCCGTCTAGGAACGTTTCACTCGAGATTCCCGCAAACTCGGTCTCCCACGGCCCAAAATTCAAGTGATGACTTCAGCTGCACAGCGTGCGGTTCATAGGCAGACTTGCCCAAGCTCGCGGCCAGACCGCTGGGCGGACAAAACGTTGGCGGAATATCCAGAGGCACCGTATTATGGCGCTGGATGCTACTATCGGTCCTGAGGATGGTATGGCATGTCCCACGGTTATCTCCTGGGGCATTAGATCCGTCCCGATTCTGAAGTGCTCAAGCGAGGGCTGCGTTTGCGCTTTCCCAGAGCCTACTGGCTGGTACTGCTGCTTCGCCCAGAGAATCTCTCTCTCTCCTCGAACCTGGGTTGCTGCCTGCTTTCTTGTTCCTGATCTTCGAGCGCTCGGCCGCCGGATGACTCGATCTTCAACCAACAATTCGTGCGCTGGTCGCTTTGCTTGGCGTTTGCTGTTTTCGTTCGTAGGGAACGTAGACGGGCTCCCATATATTTGCTTGCAGTGCGCGGTTCAGTGCGTCTTCGTCGGCAACCTGTGCCTGCCCATCCTTGATAGCCTGTCGTCCCACAGCCAAACCGATCAGGCGGCCGAGCTGACGCGCTTCGGCAATGGGCGGAAGAAGGCTGGCGTTCTTGTCTTTCTGTGTCGGCAGGTGACGTACCAATTCCTGTGCAGCCGCCTTGATCATCGTATCGGTGACGCGCTTTGCTTTCGAGGCCACGATTCCTAGAGCAAGTCCGGGAAAGATGTAAGAGTTATTGGTCTGTGCAATATGGACCGTCTTCCCGTCAAAGTCTACCGGCTCAAACGGACTGCCGGTGCCGATCAGCGCGCGTCCTCCCGTCCAGTTCAGCAGATCTAGCGGAGTCGCTTCACTGCGCGAAGTGGGATTGGAAAGCGGAAAAATCACCGGCCGAGTCGTATTCCTGGCCATTTCGCGTACGGCTTGTTCGGTGAACGCACCGGCTTGACCGGAGACTCCGATGAGGACCGAGGGCTTCGCATTGCGGACCACGTCCAGCAGCGTGATCTCTCCATTCGGCTGTCTCCAGCTTCGTACTTCCTGCTCTTTACGCGCATACGCGCGCTGGTCCGGCCGCAAGTCCTTGGAAGTTTCTGTGATCAGGCCGTAGCGATCGACAGCGTAAAAGTGATTCCGCGCTTCCTCTTGCGAGAGGCCCGTGTCTTCCAGGAATTGCGCCAGCAGATTCGTAATGCCTATGCCCGCGCTTCCGAAACCAACCACGGCGATCTTTTGTTGCTGCAGCTGTATGCCCGTCACGTTGACCGCGGAAATCAAAGTTGCGGTTGCGACGGCCGCTGTGCCCTGAATGTCGTCATTGAACGTACAGAGTTGGTCTCTATAGCGCGCCAGAAATCGCGCGGCATTCGAACCGGCGAAGTCTTCCCATTGCAGCAGCACATGAGGCCAGCGCTTCTTGACGCTCTGCACAAAAACGTCCACGAAACTGTCGTACTCTTCCCCGCGGACTCGAGGATTTCTCCATCCAATGTATAGGGGATTCTTCAGCCGTTCCTCGTTGTTCGTTCCCACATCGAGCAAAATCGGCAGGCAGTGCTCCGGATGAATTCCGCCAAGCGCGGTGTAGAGCGCCATCTTTCCGATGGGGATTCCCATTCCGCCCGCGCCCTGATCGCCGAGTCCGAGAATTCTTTCCCCGTCGCTGAACACGATGCATTTCACATCGTCGTAGCGCGGATGCCCCAGAATCTGGGCGATGCGATCCTTATTCGGGAAACTGAGAAACAAACCGCGCGGCTTGCGCCAAATCTCGCTGAATCGCTGGCAGCCTTCGCCCACGGTTGGCGTGTACACCAGCGGCAACATCTGCTCCACATTGCGAACCAGGAGCGCATAGAAAAGCGTCTCGTTGGTATCTTGCAAGTCGCGGAGGAAGGCATATTTGTTGAAGGGAGTCGGCTCGCTCGCCAGCGCCCGCATCCTGCGATCGACCTGTTCATCGAGAGTCCCAACATGCGGCGGAAGCAAACCGTGCAGGTCGAACGCGTCACGTTCCGCATCGGGAAAAGCTGTTCCTTTGTTGAGGCGCGGAAAATTAATTAGCTCATATCCGGAGAGAGAAACTTGCAGGGCGTTACCGCCGGGGGCCGGACACCATTGCTCGTTCATTCCTGTTCCTCCCGAATTCTTACGATTGCTCTTGGGGCATTAAATTAACTGTGGCCGAGCTTGCGTCTCTGTTTGTGCGTTCTCTCCACGAATTTGATGCGGAGGATGTACCGATAGATAACCAAATTTTGTGGACGCTATTTGTCGCCGGTCTACGATGGCGGCGGCCGACCAAAGCCCCAAGCCGCGAATCAATTGCGATGAGTGAGGAGGCGCGGATGGGACAGGCTCATGAGTTTGCATGCAAGTCGGGAGAGCCTACTATCGGGGACGATGGTGGTCAACCAGTCCCCAGAGATACGAAATGCGAAAAGCGAAATGCGGTTCACCCCTTTCTGTGATTGCCGAGAAAGAGCCGGTCTAAAGACCGGCCACTACAAAAGGAACTGGAATCGCCAACGTAAGCGGAGTGCGGAATCGGCGGCGTCGCGCTATCATCGAGGGCATTATGGCTGCTGAGAAATCCATGATGAATGAATACGGCTGGGACCCGCGGTATGCGGTGAGCGGCGTGGAAGATGTGATGACGCCAGCGCTGGTGGTGTATCCGGAATTCATCGCGTCCAATATGGAGAGGACTTTGGAGTTGCTTGGCGGCGATGCGGATCGCTGGCGTGTGCATATCAAGACGGCGAAGCTGGGCTACACGGTGCGCATGATGGTGGAGCGCGGGATTTGCAACTTCAAATGCGCGACGACATTGGAACTTTTGCTGGCGTGCCGGAGCGATGCCTCGGATGTGCTGCTCGCGTATCCGTCGATTGGCGCGAATGCGCGGCGCGTGCGGGAAATTGCGGAACAGTTTCCGGCCGTGCGCATTTCTGTTTTGGTCGACAACGGCGAACAACTGGAGCAGTGGCGCGGAAGCCGGCTCGGCGTTTTTGTCGACATCAATTCGGGGATGAACCGGACGGGCATCGAAGAAGGATTTGGCGGAGCCGTGGTCAATCTGGCGCGCGCGATCGCGGCGGCGGGCTTGGAGTTTCGCGGGCTGCACTATTACGACGGGCATATCCGCTCGACAGACGAAGTGGAACGAACCAAAGCGGCGCATCACGGCTACGCGCGCTTGATGGAAATCGAAAAAGAGATCGAGCGCATCGGCATTCGCGTGCCGGAAGTGATCACCGCGGGCACGCCAACGTTGCCTTGCGCGGCTTCCTTCGAGCCATTTCGCAACGCTTCGTTTGTTCATCGAATTTCTCCAGGGACGGTGGTGTACGCCGATGCGTCGATGCTGGAGCAGCTTCCGGAAAAATATGGCTACCGGCCGGCGGTGCTGGTGATGGCGCGCGTGGTGAGCCATCCGCGAGAGGGAATCGTGACGTGCGACGCGGGGCACAAAACGGTTTCCGCCGATTCGGGGATTCCCACGTGCGTGGTCGTTGGTCATCCGGAACTGACGCCGCTATCGCCGAGCGAAGAGCATTTGCCGATGCAGGTTGCTGCTGGCGCCACAGGGCCGCAAGTCGGCGAAGTGCTTTACCTGTTGCCGCGGCACATTTGCCCCTCAGTGAACAATTTCGACGATGCGCTGCTCGTGCGGAATGGCGTGATTGAGGCTGTGGAAAAGGTGACGGCGCGCGGGCGCGAGATGCCGTTGCTGCGGGCAAACGAGAAGGCCGTTTCTGTTGGCGATGGAAGAAACAGTATCTGACTTGATTATCACCCTCCCCCTCCCCTTTTTTTGTAAGTGCGGATTCTAAAGGGCTTAGCTCCTGCCGTAAGTCATTTAGAATGAACACTTGTGGACGTTTTTTGTAAGTGTTCATTCCAAAGGGCTTACTCGTTAACATAATGTTAGTCCAAACTCAGCGACTCTAGACTTGTCGGCCTGGCGATGGGACCTCGCGGATGCATTCTTTCGCGTGGCGGCCTCGTTGCGACAGACATTTGCTTAAGCGGATCCGCGGAGGTGTTGGTGCGAGCGGGCGGCAAAGAAATCCGGTGATGCCTGTCCCGTGAGAGCGGAGGCCCGCGCATTTCGCGAGGACAACATATGGAAATATACCATATTGTTGGCGATAGAGTAAAGACATTTACAGTGAATAGCCGAAAATGGAGGTTGAACGGCAATTGGGAGCAGGGAACGGCGAGCGGGGCAAAGGATCGTTCCCAATGACGGCGAGCACTGGCAGCACATGCCGGAAGCATGGGGACCGTCTCGTCTGTCCCCTTTATTACTAAAAGACATATCTGTTTTCTAAGTTGATTAGAATGAGGCGAGATGTAACGAAAAAGAGAAAGGCTGGCCAAGATTTTCTGGCCAGCCCTAACGCCAAACAAAAGAACGTTTGTTCCACAAGGCGCGGCAGCGTGTTACGCCTCACTGATCCAGAAGATACACCTTCGGGGTCGTGGAATTCGGATTTATATCTATGAAAGCCGCCTTCGTCGGCGAAATGACATAGAAGAGCATTCCGCAGGTTGTGGATGTTGCTGAGTTCGAGCAACCCGACGGGCTCATCCCTAAACCGGTCGAATCCACGGAGTAGGTGAGACTCTGCGTATGATCCAGCCCGGGAGAGCCGCCACTCTGATTCCCATCGTAAGTGATGCTCAAGCTGTTTGTGGCCGGCGTGGAGGTAAGAATGCCCGACGTGTAAGCACCGCTAGAGTTTTCGGGATCGATGCCGCCGAAAGCGTACGTTCCGCTCGCGGAAGAATTGGAGAACGGGGCGCCAGTCTGAGACTGAATGAAGCCGGAGTTAGCGCCACTATTAGGATCCAGGAAGAATCTTTGAGTGGGACTCGCAAGGTAGGAGATCGCTGGACTAACTCCGCTGACTATCTCGGTCATGCGTCCTGTGGAGGCCACACTATACGTTCCTGAAATGCTTCTCGAGCTGAAGGTTCCCCCGTCGTTCCTCAGCAACGTTGAGCTGAGAGCGTTGCTGCCCGAGGTCATAGGACCGATAAGCACGAGGTCGGTCCTCGTTGTTCCGGCTGTACTTCCGAGTCCCGAGTCATACCCGACGTAGAAACCGGACAATGGATTTGCCGAGAGGGGCGTGCCGGATTGCTGCAAGGCCACTCCCCCAAAAATGTCGTTGCCCGTGGTGTTGGTTTGCGAGTCGCTACTCAGGATGAGTATCTCGGTCGAGGAAACCACGTAGGTAACCATGTTAATGGGGGAAGCGCCTGCCACATTCAGGATAAGGGACGCCGTACCTCGGCCATCGCTGCTTGAAATGGTATAGGAGCCGCCACTGAAGGTGAGCGGGCTCGCCGGCCAGGTGGTGTTCGCCGGGTTGACGTCTAATTCTCCGTTAAAGTTGAAGTCGGCTTGGCCCCCAGTGACGGAGCCTGCGGAGAAGTTGAGGACGCCAACGGCTGCGAACTTGCCGCCGCAGATGTTGCTGTGGTTGCACTGCGCAGTGTTCTGTGGCGAGGAAACGCCGAAGGCGTAGTTTCCGGTGACCTGTGAAGTGGAGAAGGCCGAGGGAGTCTGCTTGCGCAGGATACCGGTAGTGAAGGGACCTGCTTGATCGAAGCCAATCACATGCCCCGTTTCGGCCACGCCGCCGGAAAGATTGCCGAGGGAGAAGCGATAGTTCTGCGTTCCCGCCGAAGTTTTAATCACCATGCAGCCCCGCTGGTCTGAACCGACTCCATAGGAACCGGAAATTACGGCAAGATCCGACTGTACGCCGGAGCTAAGGTTCATGTCGACGACGCCCGAAGTGATCAATCCATTGCTATCCGTGCCATTGAAAGTAAGCACGCCGCCGATCAGCGCGGGATTTCCGGCACTGTCAAAGCCTTTGAGCAGGAGCGCATAGGACCCACTCAACAGCGACTCGCTGCCGCCGGAGCCGCAGGCGACCGACGAAGTGACCGTGAGAGTGTCTTGGGAACTCGTGACCCCGTTCGCGGAGGCAGTAATTTGAGTTGTGCCTTGGCTGATGCCGCTAGCGAGCCCGCTGCCGTTTATGGTGGCGACATTCGTAGCGCTGCTTGCCCAGGTGAAAGTCACCCCGCTGATGACGTTGCCGCTGCCGTCTTCAGCCGTTGCCGTGAACTGCTGTGTGCCGCCCATCCCAATGGAAGGCGATGACGGCGAGACCGAAATTGTGGCGATTGTTGGACTGTTGATCGTTGTGGAGTCGCTGGCCGAGGCCGAACCCGTCATGCCCCCGCCCGACACACTCACTTGGTTCACCTGCGGCGAGGTCGCTGTTGCGGAGACGTTCACCGTTACCGTGAGCGAAGGATAACTTGTGCCGGTGGCCAGCGTATCGCTGCGGTCACAGGTGTTCACACCTCCTGCGCCGGGGCATGTCCAGCCAGTCCCCGACATGGAGACCAGGGTTTCGCCCGAGGGCACTGTTTCCGTCACCGTTACCTTCGCGTTGGTTGCTCCCGCGGAACCACCATTGCTTACCGTCAAGGTGTAAGTGGCGCCTTGCTGCCCTTGGGTGAAGTTGCCAGCATGCGTTTTTGTTACGCTCAAAACGGGAGCGGCCACAGTGACAGTAGGAGAGCTGTTCACGGGAGCGGACGTTCCTCCCCCCGATACGCTCAGCGCGATATTGACCGGCGTGCCGTTCGCCGATGTGACGTTTCCGGTTACGGTGATTGGCGGGAAAGCCTGCCCGGCAGCCACGGAGTTGCTGTAAGTGCAGGTCGTAGTCGCTAGCGTGCACGTCCAGTTTGTTCCAGAGATTGCCGTGACGGTGAACCCGGTGGGAGGGTCCACTACCGTAACCGTGCCGCTCGTCGCGGCAGTTCCGCTGTTGGTCACCTGGATGGTGTAGGATGCGTTCTGTTGGCCGCTGCTGAAATTTCCTTGTGTCGTCACCGCGGCAGTCAGGGCTGGCGTGCCAGCTTGACGTCCATTGCCTGTGCTGCCGTTGCAAGCAGCGAGAAACAGAGGAAGCAGGTAAGACAAAGCAAGCACCAACGAGGGCACTCTCACCTGAGATTGTGCAAAGTGCTTTGGGACCAGCGAATCGTTGAGAATCATGCGCAGCCTCTCCTGCTCACCACGAAATCAAGTTTCGACTGGTGCACTTTTACGAGCGACTTTGAAATGGGTCAAAGGATCTATTTCGAGACTGCATCTGAACGCGCACTTTCCTGCAAAGACTAGGGTTAGGAAAACTTCTGAACTCCTGTGCTAGAATGCGGGGCGAACTTTCTCAAACGAAGCAGCTATGGACCCCTCCCCACCGAAGCCCAGGGCGGCGCGTTTTGGTTTATTCGAGGCCGATTTCGGGCAGCGCATCCTCACCAAGGGGGGCCTGCGAATCAAACTTCAGGACCAGCCTTTCCAAGTCCTCACTATGCTGCTGGAACGCCCAGGCGAACTGGTATCCCGGGAAGAGATCCGCCGACGCCTTTGGTCCGGCGACACATTCGTCGAATTTGACGACGGCCTCAATACCGCCATCAAGAAGCTGCGCGCGGCACTCAATGATTCCGCCGACAACCCACGCTTAATCGAAACCGTTCCTCGCCGGGGTTACCGCTTCCTTGCCCCGGTTACGATCCAAGGCCCCGTTCATCAAACCCAAGTTGCCGAAACCGGACAGAGTTCGGCAGCCGAATCAGAGACGCCAGCCTCGAGCCAAGACGTCGCAGCCTATGCATCGAGTTCAGGAATTTCGTCTAACCCATCTCGGCGAGCACGAGTTTGGGCCCGAAGCCGGACGATCCTCGCGGTTGTCTTTCTGGCGCTGTGTGGCGCTGTACTATTTAGCTTTCTGTTCAAGCCCCAAGTGTTTTCGTGGCGTCCGATGGCCACCCAAAAAGCGACTCTTATCGTCATCCCCCTTGACAATTTGAGCGGCGACCCTCAGCAAGAGTACTTCAGCGAGGGTTTCACCGAAGAAATCAGTACCCAACTCGCACTCGTTGCCCCGGATCGCCTGGGGGTCATCGGGCGACTCACCGCTGAAAGGTACAAACACAGCGGCAAAGACATAGCGCAAATCGCGAGGGAAATCCCAATTCAATACGTTCTGGAAGGGAGCGTACGCCGCGACCGGGAGCGGCTTCGCGTCACAGTCCAACTCATTGAGGCCGCCCACCAGACCCATGTGTGGGCCGCCGAATATGATCGCGACTTAGGGGATACGCTGGGCCTCCAACAGGAGATTGCTGTGGCCGTCGCCCGACAGATCAAGGTAAAACTTACGCCCGAACGAGAACGCGACCTGACAGTTGGCTCAGCTGCAAGCGCCGAAGCTCACGACGCCTACCTCAAAGGCCTTTATGAGTGGAACAAAAGAACCGAAGACGGCTTTCATGGCGCAATCATGTATTTCGAGCGGGCGATACAAATTCAGCCTGACTACGCTCCGGCCTATGCCGGGCTCTCCAATTCCTACAATCTCCTGGGGCAGTATGGATTCGCGCGACAAGCCGAGGCTTATCCGAAAGCCAAGGTTTACGCGCAAAAAGCTCTTCGACTCGATGGCACGCTGGCGGAGGCCTATACGGCGCTTGCCGATGTGGAGATCAAGTACGACCGAGATTGGGGCGGCGGCGAGCGCGACTTTGTCCGGGCCATCCAGTTGAATCCCAACTATGCCACGGCTCACCTCTGGTATGCCGAGGACTACCTCACCTTCGCAGGCCGACTCGACGAAGCTATCGCGGAGGCGAAGAAAGCGCGAGAGATTGAACCTCTGGCTCCCATCGTCGGTACAATCGTAGCGGAGACTTATTTTGTCGCGCGGGACTACGACCAGGCCATTCACGAAGCCAAAAATGTCTTGGATATGGAACCTACATTTCTTCCGGCGCTAGGGCCTATGGCCTGGAGTTACGAGCAGAAAGGCATGTTTCCCGAAGCCATCGCTGCATTCCAAAAGGGTGTCGAAATCTCGCATGGCAGCATCGCGTACGGAATGAAGGTCAACCTCGCGCACGCCTACGCACTGTCGGGAAACAAGCTTGAAGCTCGGAAGATCCTCTCCGAGTCGCTCGCGGACTCTCGCAAGCAATATTTCCCGCCGTGCTCGATCGCGATAATCTACACTGCGCTCGGCGAAAAGGACTCAGCTCTGGATTGGCTGGAAAGATGCGGTCAAGTGGAGAATCTGCCGAATCTTCGCGTGGACCCGAGATTTGACTCGCTGCGGCAGGAGCGTAGATTCCAAGAATTGGTCCGAAAAGCCGGACCAAACTGAAGCGCTGCGCCGCAGGGCGCGCCTCAGGGGGGATCACTCGTGTGCTGCCGAGCACTCGAACCCATACCGGTGTTACTGGGCATCTCGCAGGCTAAGCCCGAAAACCCGAACCTCAGGCAGGATACGTCGCTCGAAACGTGGCGTGGATCAGGACCCGGGCTGAAAAAGGAAAGAAGGCAAAAAAAAGGTTTGCAGTTCGTTTGTCAAGAAATTGGCAGGGAATTAGAGGGGCAGAGGAATCTTTTCTTGACTTTACACGGGAGGCAGGACAGAATTTCGCCTCGGTCAGGACATGGGCTGTCCCCCCACAGCGTCCCTCTACACACTGGCCAGCTAAATCGAATTACATCGAATAATTTTGATCAAACCCGCAGAGGTACCCATTCAAATTAAGCAGCTGCCGGGCTTCGAGCTACTACCGTCTCTAGGAGTCACAAAAATGAAATTGTCCGTGCGAATGTTGTGCGCCGTGGCTGTATTGGCGTGTGTTGCGATGATTTTTGCGACGCCGCGGGCGGCAGCACAGGTGGCAGGTTCGAACGTCAACATGGTGTCCGGGACAAAGTGGCCTAACGGCGATCCATTCCTGCAGAGGCAGAATGAGCCTTCGATGGCGGTCTCGACGCGCAACCCGCTGCACATTTTGGCGGGAGCGAACGACTACCGGTCGGTGGACCTGGAACAGGTGCTCAGCGGCGGAGCGGAGACGGGCGACGCGTGGCTGGGGTTGTTCAAGTCGTTCGACGGCGGATTTACGTGGCAGAGCACGCTGCTGCCGGGGTGCCCGTATGCCGTGACGCAATGCACGGACAGCGGAGCGCTAAAGGGATCCTTTCAGGCGGCGGCGGACCCGGTGGTGCGCGCGGGGACGAACGGAATGTTTTTCTACGCGGGGCTGGCGTTTGACCGGGCCACAAGCACGACGACCGCGAGTTCGGTGAGCTCGATCTTCGTGGCACGCTACAACGATTTGAATAACAGCGAGCAAGTTGATCCCATCACGTACATCGACACGCACATCGTGGCGTCGGGCAACAGTTCGCAGTTCTTGGACAAACCGTCGATGGCGGTGGATATTCCGCGATCGGGAGCGGGGACTTGTTCCTTCACGGCGCAGGAGCAGGGTGTTGGTGCGAACGGCGCAACGGTTCCCGTAGCGCAATCCTTTGCAGCGGGCAACGTCTACCTGGCGTATACGGATTTTCTGGCGGCGACGAAAGCCAATGCCACGCCGACGCATTTGATGTTCACGCATTCGACGGATTGCGGCGTGACGTGGAGCACGCCGGTCCAGCTCAACAGCGGGACGACGACGAGCCAGGGTAGCACGATTGCCGTCAACCCCATCACGGGAGCCGTTTATGTGGCGTGGCGGCAGTTTGGCACGCCGGGTGGCGCGCCTGATGCGATCCTGATCGCGCAGTCGACCAACGCCGGAAAGTCTTTCAGTGCTCCGGTGCAGATTTCGAAGTTTACGCCGTTTGACCAGGGTACCTCAGGCACAACGTTCCGGACGAACGCGTATCCGGCGCTGACTACGGACATGTTTGGTTTTGTGTATGTGGCGTTTTCGGCGCGCGGAGTTAGCGCGAGCGGCGATGCGCGGATCGTAGCGGCCGGTTCGCTGGATGGCACCCACTGGACGCCGGCGATCATGGTGGATAACCCGCCGAAGAATGCGCAGACCAATCCTTCAGGGCGCGGGCATCAGATTATGCCGGCGATGACATTTGCGAACGGGAGATTGACGCTGTTGTATTACGATCTGCGGCTGGATCACTACGCAGGTTTCTATACGGCGAATCCGTCGAGCCCCGGAAATTACACGGAAATGCTGGAGCCGCAAGGCGAACTGGCGCCCACGGTGACGACGACCGGCTTAAATGAAGTGTTCACGCCATATATTGATGACAATGGGCTGGGGCTTCGGCGGCATACGCTGGATTTGCGCGTGCTCGAGTTGGGCATCTTTCCGACAGTGACGCTGGGGCCGTCGGTGCTCGTCTCGCAATACGACTACGGATGCTGCGTGAACCCGGAGTCTCCGGATATCGAACAGTTCAAATTCAATGTGCCGAACTTGCCGCTCTTCGATGAGGGGCAAGAGGCGTTTTTGGGCGACTACCTCGACATCGTGCCATCGCCGATGTTTGTTCCGAACGGCAACTCATGGGCGTATAACTTCACGCCAAGCGTGAATCCGCTCTTCCATGCAACCTGGACAGATAACCGGGACGTTGTGCCGCCGCCTCCCGGGGGAAGCTGGGAAAATTACACCGCGCCGGTGGTTGCGGGCGCGATTAGCGTGGAGACCGGCCTGCCTATTACGACGACTTGCAAGTCGGGGCAGGAAGGGATGCGCAATCAGAATATTTACACGGCACAGATTACGGGCGGACTGGTCGTAGGAGCGCCAGGGAACGCGAAGCAGCTGGGGACGACGTCGTACAACGGGCAGACGGTGCCATTCCAGCGCGCGTTTCCCGTGGAGGCGCAGAACTCGACAAGCGCACCGCTGAACGTGCGATTTACGATCACGAATCAGCCGCCGGGCGGCACGGCGTCGTTCCTGCAGTTTTCGAAGCTGACCACGTTGGATGTAACGATTCCGCCGTACTCTTCGGTGTCGCGGAGCGTGTTTGCGACCTCGACGAGCGCGACGGCCAGCATCACAGTGAATGTGGCACAGATTTCGGCGATTGGCGGAACGGTGGTTACCAACGGGCTTTCGTCGATGGCCGTGCTCAATCCGGACATTACCAACCCAAATATCACAAACCCTAACATAACTAATTCAGGGACTGCCAATCCCAATATTACGAACGCGGAAGTCACGAACCCGAACATCACCAACCCCAATATCACGAATCCGAACATCACGAATCCCAATATAACCAATCCTAATATTACGAACCCTAATATTACGAATCCTAATATTACGAATCCGAATATCACGAATACGGCTTACTTCAATCCGAATATCACGAACCCGAACATCACGAACGCGAACGTGGACAACATCAGCGCGACGAACCCGAACATCACCAACCCAAATATCACAAACCCTAATATTACCAATCCTAACATAACGAACCCGAATATCACGAATCCGAACATCACGAACCCGGACATTACGAACGGCTCGATTCAAGACGTGGTTTATCCGATCACGAACACCGGGAACACGAACGCGTCGTACACCGTGAAAGTGGCGACGAACAGCACGGTGCCGAACGGGATCGTGCTGCAGTTGATCATCAATAAGATCTATCAGACGCCGGTGGCGCAGAATTGCGTGCTTGGGGTGCAGACGCATTGGGTGACGGTGGCGAACATCACGAATCCGATGCTGTTTACGGCGTCGAATCCGAATATCACCAATCCAGATATCACGAACGCGGCGCCGAACGAGGGCTCGGTGACGCTGGCGCCGGGTGAAACGGCGTACATCACGCTGCGGGTAGTGAACCCAAGCCCCACGACAATTTCGTTTAATCCGCTGACGACGATTACGCCAGTAACGGTGCCGCAGGCGGTGAACACAACGACGGTGCTGGCGAATCCGGGAAATCCGAACCTGACAGCGCCGCCTGTGTATGGGCCGCTGACGATTCTTAGGCCCGCGCTGCCCGCGACGGATCGAAACGATGCTGGTTATGCGGTGCAGCTGCAAGCGAGCGGAGGGAAGCCAGGCGCGGATGCGTTTTCGGTCGCTGCGGGCGCATTGCCGCCAGGGATCAATCTGAGCGCGTCCGGTCTGGTTTCGGGAACAGCGGCGACGCCGGGAAGCTATCCGGTGACGATTCAGGTGGCGGATACGGCTGTGCCACCAAACGTAGGGACGCAGAATTACACAGTGAACGTGAGCGTGACGCCGCTGACGGAACAGTTTGTGATGCCGGCTCCAGACGGGGTTGTGGGCCAGGCGTATTCGATCGCGTCGCCGCTGGCAGTGAATGGCGGAACGACGCCTTATACATGGTCAGCTTCGGGGCTTCCTGCCGGATTGGCGATTAGTCCGAGCACGGGGCAGATAGCGGGCACGCCGACGGTGGCAAATCCGAATGGTTCGCCTGTGACGATAACGGCGACGGACGCGGCGACGCCTCCGGAATCTATTTCCTACACAACGTCGATTCCCGTGGGCAGCCCGATTGTGATCAGCCCACTAGCGCTGCCGCCGGGGACAATCGGGTCGCCGTACACTTACCAACTGTCCGCAGTCGGTGGAATCGGCGGTCTGGTGTTCGGACCACCGGCTCCAGCGACAGGTGTGACGTTGCAGAGCAATGGAACGCTGACGATCGCGGATCCGCAAACGGCCAGCCTAACGTTCAGCATTAGCGTGCACGATCAGGCGCAGCCGACGTTCCAGACTGTGAGCGTGAACTACACGATCCTATTCACCGGAACGCTGGTCGGGCACGTGACGTTTGCAACCCAGCCGCAAAATTCCGTGGGAGGGCAGACGATCACCGGGAGCCCAATCATCGTGAACGTCGTGGATAACACGAGCGCAGCAATCCCCGGCGCAACGGTGGTCCTGTCGTTCAACGGCACACCGGCTTGCAGCACGGCAACATTGGGCGGGACGTTGAGCGCAGTCACGGGACCGACGGGCAACGCCACTTTCCCGAATCTCACCGTGGATCATGGGCAGAACGGCTATACGCTGAAGGCCACCGTTTTGGGAGCGACAGCGGCTTCGAATCCGTTCAATGTGACCGGGTTCTGCGATACGGGGAACATGATAACGGCGCGGCGTAACCAGACGGTCATTGCTCTACCTAACGGGAAGATTCTTCTGACAGGCGGAGCGGCGAACGCGAATGGCACCGGCTCTCTGGCGAGCGCTGAGATATACGATCCGGTTGCTCACACATTCAGCAGCACGGCAAACACAATGAGCACGCCGCGTGTGGATCACACCGTGACAGTGTTGCAGAATGGAAAGGTACTGGTGACGGGCGGTTATACCGACACGGCGATAGCTCAAACCAGCGCAGATTTGTATGACCCGACGACAAATACATTCACGCCGATAACGGCACAGATGACCGTCGCGCGCGCAGAGCATACGGCGACGCTGCTCGCTAGCGGGAAAGTGCTGATTACCGGAGGAAACGACAACAACGGGAACACGCTGGCGAGCGCGGAGATTTTTGATCCGGTCGCCCAATCGTTCACCGCGATCGCTCAACCGATGACCAGCGTACGCCAGATTCAGCATGCAGACCTGTTGCCGAATGGGCGGGTTCTGATCAGCGGCGGATTCGATACCAACAACAACGCGCTGAATTCGGCGGAAATTTACGATCCGGTGGCGGGCACGTTTACGCAGACAGGTCCCATGACGACAAGCCGCGGGAATCACGCTTCGGCGCTGCTGTACACCGGACAAGTGCTCGTTGCAGGCGGATTGACGGGTCCTGCTACGGGGCTCATGTTGACTGCCACTGCGGAACTTTACAATCCGGCTACCGGCGTGTGGACGCCGACGGGGAGCATGTCCATACCTCGCGGGCATTACGCGGGGATCGTTTTGGACGACGGAACCATTTTCATCTCCGCCGGCGCGACGTTGCCTGCGGGAACAAACGCTGATGTGTATAACCCCGCGACGGGGACGTTCAGCACGACGCCGAATTTCACGACGGTGCAGACGGGTGGAAGGGAAGCGGTGGCGCCAGATGGAACTGTGCTGTTAGCCAGTGGCCTTAACAACGCGAACCCCGCCGTCACCGTACCCAATTCGGAGCTGTTCTATCCTGCTCCGCTGGCTCCGGGAATTGTCGTCACGACTCCGACAATTCTGCCGGTGGCCGTGCAGAACGTGCCCTTCACACAAGTCATCCTGGAGCACGGAGGCGTTGGAAACCTGACATGGGTAATCGACGCGGTGCCCCCCGGCATAACCATGACAGTGACGTCGAACGGCATTTTGACGGGGACGGCGACGCTACCGGGGACGTTTAGCATTCCCGTTACCGTGATGGACAGCAGCACGCCGCCGCAAATAACTACAGTAGCGTTCACGTTGCAGGTGAACGCACCACTGACGATTACCACGACGACGCTGCCCGACGGGGCTACGAACGCCGGCTCGCCGCCGATTTCGTACACGGCGCAGATTCAGACGACGGGAGGAGCTGAAGGACCAGTAACATTCTCCGTGATCAGCGGAGCGTTGCCATCGACAATCACGTTGAATTCGGCAACGGGGCAGCTCACAGGCAGCGCGGTAACGGACAACCCAGGAACGTACAGCTTCACGATTCAGGCAGTGAGCGCCGGACCGCCGTCGAGCACGGCGACACAGCCGTTCACCCTGAGGTTAAACGCGTTCTTCACGGGCACCACGCCAAACAACATCCCGGGCGGGCTAGTTGGAGTTCCGTACTCGACGACTATAACCTCCACCGGGGGAATCCAACCTTACAGCTACCAGTACTTGCCTGGCGCGAACAGCGTGATAGCGCCAGGGCTCTCGGTTTCAAATCTGAACGCCACGACCGGGCAGGTAACAGGGACGCCCACCGTTGCGGGAACGTACATGTTTGCGATCCGAGGCAGCGACAGCTCAAATCCACCCCAGGCCTATGAAGAGTTTTTGACGCTGGTTATCGCTCCAGTGCAAGTGCCGGCGAACGTGCTGCTCGGGCCGCAGCCTGGAAACTCGATTGGGGGACAACTGCTGACAGGGGGTCCGTTCCAGGCCACGGTGACGGACAATACGAGTACACCGATCCCGAACATTCCGGTGACGGTGAGTATTTCGCCGTCGTTCCCGGGCTGTGCGACAGCAACGTTGGGTGGGACGTTGACGCAGAATACGAACGGGGCTGGCGTCGCGACGTTCCCGGATCTCACGATCGACCGAGGACAGACCGGCTACCGGCTTAACTTCGTATCCGGGACTATCGGGTCGCAGTCTAACCTGTTCACGGTGAATGGGTTCTGCGGAACGCCCAACCTGAGCGTCGCGCGCGAGTATCTCGCGTCGTCCTTGTTGCAAAACGGCCAAGTCCTGGTGACGGGAGGCCAAATCACAGGGACCACCGCGAGCAACGCAGCCGATCTGTTTAGCCCGGCGACAGGAACGTATACAACCGTCACCCCTGGCTTAAACACGGGACGATACTTCCACACTTCCACGGTACTGAATGACGGTACAGTTCTGATCGTAGGCGGCGAAACCAACGGCGTGGTCTTGGGCACGGCGGAAATCTACAATCCAACGTTGGGAACGTTTACGAACACGACCCACAATCTGAATACGGCGCGCTACGCCCACACCGCAACGCTGCTAGCCGACGGAACTGTCCTGATTGCTGGAGGGTTCAACGCGAACATACTGGCAAGCGCGGAAATCTATAACCCGGCGAATCAGACCTTCACGAACGTGGGTCCAATGAACGATGGGCGCTATGAGCATACGGCAACACTCCTGGCCACTGGAAAGGTTTTGATTGCTTCGGGGCTGGATGCGACCGCGGAACTCTACGACCCCGTCGCGAAGACTTTTTCCTATACGGGGAGCCTGAACACTTCGCGGCAATTTGCCAGCGCGACACTGCTGGGCACTGGGAAGGTGCTAATCGCAGGAGGGCTGTCGGGCAGCGTAGCGGGTATCGGCACGGCGGAACTCTACGATCCAGTCGCAGGGACCTTTGCGTATACCGGCAGTCTGAACCATCCGCGTGGAGAGCAGACGGCAAGTTTGCTCGCCGATGGAACCGTATTGATTGTGGGCGGATACAACTGCGTAAGTCCTTGCACTAATCCGGTGCAGGGCACGGCTGAGATTTATAATCCTTCGACTACCATATTTACCAATACAGGCAGCTTGATCAACGCGCGCTACGACGATACGGCTACCGCGATGAACGACGGGACCGTACTGATCGCGGGTGGGTTCAGCGGCGGTAGCACGACGCTAAGCTCTGAACGTTTCTTCGCCGCGTTGCTTCCTCAACCGCCTACGAACCTCACGGGCATCGTCAACGCGTCGAGCCAAATACAACTCTCGTGGACGCCCAGCGTTAGCGGCAATCTCACGGGCTACAACATATACAGGTCCTTGACCCACGGCTCCGGATACGCACTTGTTGGTTCGGCGGGCGCCGGGGCGACAACCTTCATAGACACAAGCGCCGCAAGTTTCGTGGCGTACTATTATGTTGTAACAGCCGTGGCTACCGGAAACGCGGAAAGCCTCTATTCGAACGAGGTTTCGGTGGTCATCCCCTGATCGTGGGTTGTTGGCGCGATTTTGGAGTTCGAGAGAACTAGTGAGAGGAAAGACGGCGCTGGGCGTCCGCGACGAGCGGATCGCCGGCGCCTTTTTCTTTGAGGGCGAGGAAAGTTTTGTAGGATTCGGCGGCGCCGGGACTGTTCAGGCCTTCGCGGGCGCGGCCCTGGTAATAATAAACGGCGGGGAGCAGGTGGTAGCTGGGGACGTCGTCGAGGAAGATGGAAGTGGCTTCGCCGCGGCGCTTCAGGCAGATGTCAAACTCTGAAGAAGCTTCGGTATAGGCGGCGGCATCGAGATAGGCGCGGCCCATGTCGAAATGGCCGAGCCAGGTGTCGGCAAGTTTTTGCGCTTCCTCGAATGCACTTAGCGCATCGCGCGCGTTGCCCTTTTTTAGTTGTGCTTCACCGGCGATCAATTTCGCGTAAACCTGTGGTTCGGTTTGCAGGCGCTGCGAAAGAGGCGCCACGAGTTGGAGGGCCTTAGCTTCCTGCCCAGCGGCGATGTAGACCTGCGCCGCGCGATAAATCACTCCTGGATCTTTGCTGTTGGCGGAAGCCTTGACGGCCGAAGAAACGGCTTCCTGGGTTTTGCCCTGGGTCAGTTGCACCAGAGCGAGTGTCGCTGTGCGATCTGCCGCGGACTCGGCGTCCTTGGCCGTAAGATCGTTGGCGATCGCTTTCTGCAGGATGTCCGCGGCGTCTGCGAGCTTGCCTTCGTAAAGAGCCAAGTCCGCGAGCCCGGTGGCCGCGATGGAGGCGCCATAGGGGCTCACGGCTTGAAGTTTCCCATAGTCTGCCTGAGCTTCGGCCGTGTGGCCGAGTCCCAATTCCGCGAGCGCAGCGGTGCGCAGAGCGTGATCAAACTTTGGATTTTCCTGCAGAATCGCCTGCGCTTGTTTGGCCGCGGCGTCAAAATCGCCGGCGTACAGCGCGTACATCGAATAGTTGTCTTGTTCCAGCACGCTGTGTGGCGTGATCTCCAGCGCGCGCTTCTGTTCTTCGAGAGCTTTTTTCATATCACGGCTGAGGAAGTACGCGAAGGCCAGGTTCGCGTGCCCTGCCGTGTCGGCGGGATATTGGCTAACGAGTGCGGTCAGCTCCTGCATGGCCTTTGGCTGGTCGCGCATGAGCAGGTAATAGCCGCTACGAGTGCGGTATTTCTCGCGGTCGGTCATGCGGTCGATGTGCGACAAGGCGAGGCCGTAGTATTTCTCGGCGTCCTGGCGCTTTCCGTGATTGGCATCAATGGCGGCCATGCCCGCGTACGCGCGTCCCAGATTGGGATCCAGCTCGACGGCTTGCGAGAAGGCCTTCAAGGCGTCGTCCCATTTAGCGGCAAGTTGAAAATCCTGCCCCACGGCGTAAGCGTGCGCGGCTTCGAGGGAACTAGCGCTGAAAGTTTCCGCAGCGGCTTGTTGCGCGGATTCAGGCGTGGTGTCGCCTAGACCTTTGCGGATGCTCTCCGCGAGTTTTCCCGCGGCAGCGAGGACATCCTGTTTGTTCGACGCGCTTTTTTCTTCTGTGACAATGGGTTTGCCCGTCGCGGCGTCCAGCGCGCTGACGGACACTCTGTAGCCGCTCCCTTGTTGCGTGATGGAACCGGTTACAACCGCGTTGACGCCTTCACTTCGGGCGACGAGTTGCGCCAAGGACGCGTCCAGGTGGGCCGCTCCGGGTTGGAGGCGGAGGGCGTCTTTCTTGGCCTGGCCGCGATTGAAAGAGGAGATAAAGGGCGCGCCCTCGAGCGCAATGCCGAGCATGGGTTCGAGAGTGCCATCAAACACCGAGTCGCCGGTCTTGTTGTCGAAATCTGCGATTAGGAGTGTCACGGGCGCGTGAACGGCGGTGGAGGGAGGACCAATTCTGGAACGGAAAAACCAAACGCCCGCGATCGCGACGGCTACCAATCCAGCCGCGGCCCATTTCACGTAGGATGGCAATCCAGCGGCGCGGAGTGTAGTGACGCGAGTTCCGGCATCAGGCCCTTGCCAGATTTCAATCTGTTGCAGCAATTCCTTCGCGCTGGCAAAGCGCTTCTGCGGATCGACCTCGAGGCATTTCCGCACAATATCGCTGAGCGGTTTCGGAACGGTTTTGTCGAGTTCCTCGAGGGGCCTGGCAGGTTCGTTGGTGCGCTTCCAGAGCTTGCCCATTACGGTGTCGGCTTCGAAGGGCACGATGCCGCTGAGCATCTCGTAGAAAATAATCCCGAGGCTGAAGAGGTCCGAGCGCGCATCGAGCGGCTGCCCTTTGGCCTGCTCGGGGGACATATAGTCTGGCGTGCCGATCAAAGCGCCGGTTTGCGTCATGCCTGTGCCAAGCATGGAGCGCGCGATGCCGAAATCCATGACGTAAGCACGGCCGGATTTATCGAGCATGATGTTTTGCGGCTTGAGGTCGCGATGGATGACGCCTTCGTTGTGCGCCGCTTCGAGCGCACGGCAAACTTGCGCCATAATGTTGGCTGCTTCCGCCGGCTCGAGTTTCTTTTTTCGGCGAAGGACGCTCTGCAAGTTTTCGCCTTCGATGTACTCCATCGTGATGAACTTGACGCCCTCGGCCTGGCCTAGATCAAAAATGCGGATGACGTTTTTGTGGGTGATTTGCCGAGCGAGGATCAGTTCCTGTTTGAAGCGACGGAGAATTTCGGGATTGGACGCCATGTCCGCCCGAATGACTTTGATGGCCACCTGGCGTTCCAGCTCTTTGTCGTGGGCTTGATAGACGGCGCCCATGCCGCCTTGTCCCAGGAGGCGGACGATTTCGTAGCGGCCGCCAATCTCCGCGCCTGGAGTCAGTTGGATTAGAGCGGTGTTGGAGACGATTCCGTCCGCGGCGGGCACAGACCAGCCTTGGCCAGCCGTCGCGAGAGTCTGGTCCGCAAGGGGCAGCGGCGTGGTGCACTTTACGCACACGACCGAGGTTTCCGGGTTTTCGTAACTACACTCTGGACAAACCATGGGGCGTCACGCGCCGGTGGCGTGAACGTGTTCATTATGTAGCCTTTACGGAGGAATTCAAACATGCAAAGGCCCTTTGTGTTCCCAAAACCCGCTGTGGGAGCGGCGGCGCTACCTGTTGGCTAAGTCACAGTTATGGCATCGCGCGCGGAGATTATTCTCCGCCATGCGGATTCGCGCGTGTGGATGAGGGTATACACGCATCGGCCTCGGCTACTGTCTGCGGGTTTTAAGTTTTCCTCAGGCGTACGAGTTCCGCGTGGTAAGCTCACGCCGTTCCCGATAGAATCAGCGCGTCGCTTTGTTGCCTTCATGAAGAAGATCATCGTCGCCGTTGGAAGCACTCGCAAGCCAAAGCTCCGGGCGGTTACGGAAGCGCTGAACGCGTTCGCGCCTAAGCTCGTTCCGGACGGGGATTTCGAGGTCGTTGGTTTGGAAGTGGAGAGTGGTGTGAGCTCCACGCCAACATCTTCGGAAGAGCTCATGCGCGGCGCGCGGCAACGGGTGGAAGCGCTCGTGCGGCTCGCTCGAGAAACGCGCAAGCCGTGGCGCTATTTTGTGGGGCTGGAAGGCGGTCTCGAGGTGCTGCAGGATGATCGAACCCGGCGCGTTTTTCTGGAGAGCTGGGCTTACGTGAGCGATGGGAGGCAAGGCTTCTACGGCCGTTCCGGCGGCATCGAATTGCCCGAGGAGCTGGCGCACGAAGTTTTGGAGAGAGGATTCGAGTTGTCGGATGCCATCGATCGGTTCGCAGGCGCTGTGGGCATTCGCGATGCGCAGGGCGCATGGGGCGTTTTGTCGGCAGATTTGATTCAACGGGACGAATCCTTTCGCGTCGCGGTGATCACGGCGTTCGCGCCGTTCTATAATGCGAAGATGTACGGCAGAGCAGCGCGGACGGTAAGTTAGATATTCTGGGGAAGATCAGGGGAGAGAAGAGTGGACATCGTTAAAGGCAACATGGGCTGGATCGAGGTGGTGGTCGGCCCAATGTTTTCCGGGAAGAGTGAAGAACTGATCCGCCGGTTGCGGCGCGCCGAGATTGCACGGCAGCGCGTGCAGATATTCAAGCCGGCGATTGATGAACGCTATGCGGCCAATGAAATTATTTCGCATTCCGGTTTGGGTATTTCTTCGGATAACGTAACGAAAGCCTCGGAGATTATGGACAAGCTTTCTCCGCGGACCGAAGTCATTGGGATCGACGAAGCACAGTTTTTGGGGGAAGAGATTGTCGATGTTTGCACCAAGCTCGCTAACCTGGGAAAGCGCGTGATCGTTGCGGGGCTTGATACGGATTATCGCGGCCGGCCATTCGAGCCGATGCCGCGGCTGCTGGCCATCGCGGAAGAAATCACAAAGTTGCTGGCCATCTGCATGAGGTGCGGTAATCCTGCGGTGCATACGCAGCGGCTGGTGGAAAGCGAAGAGTTGATCGTGGTGGGCGCTGGCGGAATGTATGAGGCGCGCTGCCGGCGCTGCTTCGAGCCAAATCCCGCGCTTGCGCAGGAGAAGAAAGACGCTGGGCCGCAGCTGATGGTTCGCAATCGCGCGGCCGGTGCCAGCAGTGCCGGCAACTAGCACGGCGAGCACGGCCAATTGGGGCTAGTCCACTGGTTTTGCCTTATACATTAGGAATTGACATTCCGTATCCCATAGGATACACTGTGCGATGGTCGAGGTTCGCAAAACCGCCACTTTTTCGGATTGGATGGCGGACCTTCGCGACGATCGCGCACTCGCCAAGATCGCCGCAAGAATTGATCGGCTAGCGTCTGGCAACCCGGGCGATGTTCAGCCAGTCGGGGAGGGCGTCAGCGAACTCCGTATCCACTACGGCCCCGGCTACCGGGTCTATTTTGCACGACGAGGCGCGTTTCTCATCGTACTCTTGTGCGGCGGCGACAAGGGCCCGCAAACGAGAGACATCAAGGCAGCAAAGCTCCTTGCTGCCAACTTGGAATGGTGAAGCATGGCAAAACGGAAAACAAAGACGACGCCCTACGATTCTGCTGAGTATCTGAACAGCATCGAAGCCATAAATGCGTACATGGAAGAAGCACTGGAAACAGACGATCCGGCTTTTATTGCCAGGGCGATTGGTACGATTGCGCGTGCCAGGGGCATGTCGCAAATCGCAAAGAAAGCCGGCTTATCCCGCGAGAGCCTTTACAAAGCGCTGAGCGCAGAAGGCAATCCGGAATTCGGCACGATCATGCGTGTAATGCATGCCCTTGGTCTAAAATTCACCATCACCGCCACGCATGCACAATAAGACTTCACATAATCACCTCGGACAATCATGATCATCGAATCCAAGGCACCCACGCGCGTTGATTTTGCCGGAAGCACACTGGATATTTGGCCGCTTTATCTTTTTCATCCCGGCTCCGTCACCTTGAACGCGGCGATTTCGCGCTATGCGTCCTGCGTGATACACACCCATGCGCCATGGGACGAGCGCATCAAGCTGGTGTCGCGGGATATAAAGCGAGAAGAAAGCTTCGCCTCGTTCGCGGCACTGGTAAAAACCAAGCGATATAAGTTGCCGCTGCTCGCCGAAATCGTGAAGTTCTTTCAGCCGCAGGGCGGATTTACGCTGACGACCGATTCCGAAGCTCCCAACGGCGCGGGGATCGGCGGATCGAGCGCCATGGCAGTGGCGATTTGCGCGGCGCTGGACCGCTACACGGGAGCAGGGAAGAGCAAAGTCGATTGGATTCACATAAGCCGCGACGCCGAAGCGATCGTCATCAACGTTCCAACGGGGACGCAGGATCACTACCCGCCGGCGTTTGGCGGAGCCGCGGCCATCGAGCTGCCGCCCGGGGGCGAGCATCGCGTGGAGCTGCGCGTCAATCTGGATGAACTGGAGCGGCGCATTGCCGTGTGCTATACGGGCAAGCCGCGCCAGCACGGGATCAACAACTGGGAAGTGTTCAAGGCGCAAATCGGGGGAAAGCGCGCCGTGCAAAATAGCCTGGAGCGAATTTCGGAAGTCGCCCAAAAGATGCGCTTCGCGATGGAAAAGCCGGATTGGCACGAAGCAGGGCGGTTGATGCGGGAAGAGTGGTCCTTCCGGAAGAGGAATTTGCCGACGATTTCGACGAAGACGATAGATCGTGTCATCGAGGGCGCGCGGCGGAACGGGGCACTGGCGGGCAAGGTGTGCGGCGCAGGGGGCGGCGGGTGCGTCGTTCTGCTTATCGAGCCGGATGCCCGCTCTCGCGTGGAGGCCGCCATTGCGGAGGCAGGCGGGGAAGTCCTGCCCGTCACGATCGATCGTCAGGGCGTTCAGGTGATCTCGCGTTAGCGTACCTGCCGAGGGCGCTCCAGGAAGACCAGCGCCCCCAGAGATGGTTTGCTACCTGGCCTGCCAGCTGTTGCCAAAGGCTTGCCAGTCTGCCTCATGGGGTGGCTGTTTTTCCCGTTTCCTGCATCATAGAATTTGAGAGATAATTGGGGCATCGCATAGTTCCGACGGCCCTGCGGTGGCTGGCCTAAATACTTATGGCGACTCGGCTTATTCTCAGTTTGGCGCTTTTGCTGATGGCTGACGCGGACGTTCCCCGCGTCAATAGCCTTCGTCCGCCCGCACAACCGGTCATCGTTTTTCCTTCCGGTGAGGAAATCTCTCTGTTTCCCGACACAGCGCTGGATGGACAGGGAGACTCTCAGACGCCTCCAAAGTCAAAAAGCGCGACTCTGCAAGAATCCTCGAAGCTTGACCTGATTCGATACGTTTCCGGCGAGTTTGCGAAGGCCATTAAGTCGCTGCCGGCAGGCAAAGAGGGATTGATCGTTTACGTGGGCAAGCCGGTCTCGGCCGACCTCCTGGAACGAGCGCTGGCGACGCACGGCGCAGCGGTCAATAACGGCGATAAAGTACAAATCACCAAGCTGGATTTTCGCGACCACGAGATCATCGTGGATTTAAATGGCGGAGGCCGCGGCAAGAAACGGCTGCGAGATCGCTTCCACATTGAAATGTCCGGAATTCCCACGGCGCAAACGACAACCGAACAGGAAGAAAAAGGCCCTCCCGGGCTGCAGCCTGGAATGGGAAGCACCATTTACCTGGATTTCAGCAAGCCAGTGCCGGATCTCAGTCCTAACGAATTGAAACAGCTCCTCTCGCCGTTTCTCGACTTCTCCCGCCAGCGCTCTGCCTCGGTGCAGTGGGTGGATACATTGCCTCCGGAGATGAGGAAAGCGATTCAGGAACGCCGGCCGATTGTGGGCATGGACCGCGAGCAGGTGGTCGCCGCGATCGGGAAGCCGGACCACAAGATTCGCGAGCGCGACAACGAAGGCAATGACATTGAGGACTGGATCTACGGCCAGCCGCCGTCGAAAACCGTGTTCGTGCGCTTTAATGGCGACCGCGTGACCAACATCAAGCAGTACCCGCAATAAGCTCCGGAGATGCTCCAGACAGTGCTATTCTATTGAATGAGCTGCCTAGGTTTGCGGCGGGTTTGGAGCACGCGAGGAAACCCCAAGTGTCGAAGAAAAAGGCAAACCCCGAAAAAATCGTTGATCAGCTGGCTAAGATGGTTTGGGAGCATCTGAAAACGCTCCCCGAAGAAGAACAAGAGAGGCGTCTAGCCGCTGCGGAAGGTCGGTTGGCTAACGCTTCGCGCGCTGGTAGTCGTCGTACATCTTCAGTAACTCGTCGTACCGGGCGGTCCCGGGCTTCTCGTCGAGGTCGATAAGGACTTGTTGAAAGAGCGCCTTATTTCCACTGCGCATCGAATCCCACGCTAGTTTTCTCAGGCGGTGGAGTCTTTCCCTTTCCTGAAAATGTGTTGGCCGCCGGCCTCGTTGAGCTTCTTCCTCCCTAATCTTCGAGATGTCCTTCTCGTCCGACATTCCTTGTTTCCCCAGCGGCAGCCCCTTCACGAGACCTAATACCCATGCTCGCCCGGCCTGAGAGGCTAGCAAAAAGTAATCGGCAAGTACATACAACGAGCAGCTAATCCCTCTAGTGAGCCCACAGCGCGGAAATATGGAAAGTTCGATTTAAGGCGCGCGTTGACTTTTTTCTACGCAGCCCATAGCATTTTAAGTTCGGCTCTGTGGTTGTTTCTCCCCCGAGAACCCGCCGCAGTTTTATCCACTCATCGGAGGAAGTATGCCCATCAAGGTAGGCATCAACGGCTTCGGCCGCATCGGTCGCAACATTATGCGCACCGCGCTCGACGACAAGGACATCCAGTTCGTGGCTGTCAACGATATTACGGACGCCAAGACCCTCGCGCATTTGCTCAAGTACGATTCCATTCTCGGCAACCTCACGCAAAACGTCACCCACACCGACGACACGATCTCCGTCGAAGGCAAGCCCTTCAAAGTGTTCAAGGTAAAGGACCCAAGCGAAATCGACTGGGCCAGCGTTGGAGCGGACATCGTTATTGAATCCACCGGTCATTTCACCAAGGGCGCCGACGCCAGAAAACATATCCGCGGCCCCGTTAAGAAAGTGATCATCTCAGCGCCATCCGAAGGGCCGGACGCTACGTTGGTCCTCGGCGTGAACGATAAGACCTACGATCCCGCGAAGCATCATGTCGTTTCCAACGCTTCCTGCACGACGAACTGCCTGGCTCCTGTCGCGAAAGTTTTGCAAGACACGTTTGGCATTCATAGCGGCACCATGACCACGATTCACTCCTATACGAACGACCAAAAACTGCTGGATTTGCCGCACAAGGATCTTCGCCGCGCCCGGGCCGCTGCCATTAATATGATTCCCAGTTCCACGGGAGCAGCGAAAGCCCTGCACCTCGCCATTCCCGAGTTGAAGGGCAAGCTCGACGGTTACGCGATGCGGGTGCCCACCCCGAACGTCAGCGTGGTGGACCTCACCGTTTTCGTGGAAAAGCCCGCGACCGTTGAGTCCGTCAACGCCGCGCTGAAAGCCGCGGCAAACGGGCCGATGAAGGGCATTCTTGCCTACACGGAGGAAGAGCTCGTCTCCGCTGATTTCAAAGGGAATCCAAATTCCTCAATAGTTGATTCTGGCTACACCAAGGTTGTCGGCGATCGCTGCGTCAAGGTTCTAGCCTGGTACGACAACGAGTGGGCCTACTCCTGCCGCTGCCACGATCTCATCAAGTTCATGGCCGCGAAGTTTTAAATCTCCGGGCGGGCCGCGTTCTCGAAACGGTCCGCCCATCTTTTCTCGTGCAAGCCACAACTCCAGAGTGAAAAAATGAACAAACTGACGATTCAAGACCTCGACCTCCGCGGCAAACGCGTATTCATTCGCGTCGACTTCAATGTTCCTTTAAAAGACGGTGTCGTCTCCGATAACACGCGCATTCGCGAGACGCTCCCGACGCTTCGCCTCGCTATTCAAAAAGGCGGCCGGCTTATTCTCGCGTCGCATCTCGGGCGTCCCAAGGGTGGTCCCGACCCCAAGTATTCGCTCCTTCCGGTGGCGAAAAAATTGGAAACACTCATCGGCAAACCGGTTCGTTTCGCTTCGGATTGTGCCGGAGCTATCCCGGAATCCAAGAGCAAGACGCTCGCCGACGGCGAAATTCTGTTACTCGAAAACGTGCGCTTTCACCCGGAAGAAGAGAAGAATGACGAAACATTTTCGAAGCAACTCGCCTTGCTGTGCGACGGCTTGTTCGTTTGCGATGCTTTCGGCTCCGCGCATCGCGCCCACGCTTCGGTGGTAGGCATCACGCGCTTCGTCAAAGTCGCTGCCGCTGGCTTACTGATGGAGAAGGAGCTGAACTATCTTGGGAAAGCTCTTACCAACCCCACGCGTCCTTTCGTCGCGATTCTGGGCGGGGCAAAGGTCAGCGACAAAATCGAAGTTGTCGAAAACCTGATGAATATCGCCGACGCGACACTCATCGGCGGCGGGATGGCCTACACTTTTTTCAAGGCACAAGGTTTGCCCATCGGAAAATCGCTGGTCGAAGACGACAAGCTCGATCTCGCCCGCAAAATTCTTGCGGATGCCAAGCAGAACAATCGCAGGCTAGTACTTCCGGTGGACCACGTGATCGCCCCAGAATTCAAAGCCACCGCGCCCGCGACAACCGTTGACATCGCCGACACGCCTGCCGACCAGATGGGGCTCGATATCGGCCCCAAAACCGCCTCCGCTTTTGCCGCGGAAATCTCGCGAGCAAAGACCATCGTTTGGAATGGCCCTATGGGCGTGTTTGAAATGCCCGCGTTCGCGAATGGCACGCTCGAAGTTGCCCGAGCCGTCGCTGCTGCTACTGGCGCCGGGGCAACTTCCATTGTCGGCGGAGGCGATTCCGTGGCCGCCGTCCATCAGTGCGGCGTCGCCGATAGAATCTCTCACATCTCCACCGGCGGAGGGGCTTCGCTCGAATTCCTGGCAGGCGCGAAATTGCCCGGTGTGGAAGCTTTGACCGACAAGCCCTCCGAAAAAGTTGTCACGAGAACCGGCAAGGTAACCCGGCGCCGCGTGATCGCCGGGAACTGGAAGATGTTCAAGACGCAGATGGAGACGGAAGTGTTTTTCTCCGCGTTTTCCATGCTTGTGGACGGCATCAAGCAATGCGACATCGTGATCGCTCCCCCATTCACGTCCCTACATGTCGCGGTCGAGGCCGCCCGCGGCTCGCAAATCGCCATCGCTGCCCAGGACGTCTTCTGGGAAAAGGAAGGCGCTTTCACCGGTGAAATCTCCCCGCAAATGCTTGTCGATGCCGGCTGCCGTTACGTCATCATCGGCCATTCCGAGCGCCGTCAATTTTTTGGAGAAACCGACGAAACCGTGGCAAAGAAGACAAAGACAGCCCTTGCGGCCGGACTCACACCGATTGTTTGTATCGGCGAACTGCTCCAGCATCGCGAAGGAGGCGAGACCGAGGAAGTCTGCCGGACCCAGTTCCTCAACGGCCCTGGTTCGTTGACCCCCGATGAATTCTCCCGTATTCTGATAGCGTACGAACCAGTGTGGGCCATAGGCACGGGCAAGACGGCCACGCCGGAAATCGCCGCGGAGAGTCACCGCTTCATCCGCAAGTGCGCCGAAGAGAAGTTTTCCGCCGCTCACGCCGCCGCCTTGCGGATTCTGTACGGCGGAAGCGTCAAGCCTGACAATATTCAGGGATTGATGGCGCAAGAAGAACTCGATGGTGCGCTCGTCGGCGGAGCGAGCCTCGACGCCAAATCATTCGCAAGCATTGTTAGAGATTGCGCAGGGAGATAGAAATGCCAGGTTGGATGAAGTGGACTACCGCCGTTCTGATCGGTTTTGCGATCATCGTTGTCGGATTCCGCTGGGCGAGCCCGTTGCTGACCATTTTTTTTGTGATGAACTGCCTCGTGTTAATTATCGTTGTGCTTCTGCAGAGCGGCAAAGCGGCTGACCTTGCGGGTGCGTTCGGTGGCGCAGGCAGCCAGACGGCCTTTGGTCCGCGCGGAGCCGCCACGATCCTTTCGCAGGCCACCACATGGTGCGCGATCATGTTCATGATTTGCGCGCTGGCCTTGGTGCTGCGTACGGACAAAGCGGCAGAGCAGGGTGGATCGGTGTTGCAGCAAGTTTCGAAGCCGGCGCCCAAGAAGGGGGCCGCGACGATTCCGGCGACGTCAACGCCGACGCCAGCCGCTCCGCAGGGCAATCCCCCTGGTTCGAGCACTGCGCCAGCTGCAACGCAGCCTGCTCCGGCCCAGCCGAAAAAGCCGTAAGTTTTCTTGCTTGCTTTTGTAGAGCTCGGGCTTGAGCCCGGCGATTTGAAGTTTTCCTCGGTGAGGCATCTCGCTTGCGGGCTTACCCTGCCGCAGCTAGAATAGAGTTCTCACCTCTGTGCGGTCGTGGCGGAACTGGCAGACGCACCAGCTTGAGGGGCTGGCGGTAGCAATACCGTGGTGGTTCGAATCCACTCGGCCGCACCATATTTTCCGTTGAATTGTTTAACTTGAGTGATTGGCCTTGCTCCGTTCGCAGGGGCGCTCAGGATTCAGCTCCGTGCGGCACCACCACGTCCTTCGCTCCCTGCGGCAAGCTTGGGATGAGCCAACGAAAGAGGATGGTTGCCGCGATCCCGCCAGCAAATTGCGCCACCACGAATAAAGGAACATCCACCGGCCGAATCCCCGCGAACGTGCCGCTCAGGCATCGCGCGATGGTTACCGCGGGATTGGCGAAAGAAGTCGAAGCAGTGAACCAGTATGCTGCCACGATGTAGCTGCCGACCGCGAACGGCACAACGCTGGACCGAGACCTCGAGCATCCCCAAATCACGGAGAGAAGTCCGAAAGTCGCGATAAACTCGCTCAAGTATTGCGCAGGTCCGCTGCGGACATGGTGCGACATCGATACCAGCGGAAGATTGAACATGGCGTGTGCCGCGAAAGTTCCGCTCACGCCACCCAAAATCTGCGCGGCAATGTAGGGGAGCGTCTCGGCCCAGGCCAAACCTCCCTCCATTGCGTCGGCCAGAGATACGACTGGGTTGAAATGAGCGCCAGAAATAGGTCCGAACGTCAAGATCAATGCCACAAGCGCCGCGCCCGTCGCGATCGTATTGGCGAGCAGTGCCAAAGCCACGTTTTCGCCGGAGAGCCGCTCCGCCATAATCCCCGAGCCGACGACCGCGGCCACAAGAAAGCCCGTTCCCAGAAATTCCGTCACGATCCGTGCGCGCAGATTGGACTTCATTGTTTTCCAATGCGGTCGACTGCACTTTTGATCGCCAGCGCATCGAGACTTCCAAAGGGCAACGAGAGAAAAAGGCTGATCCGTCGATCGAGAAGCAGAAACGCCTCTCGAAAGGCGCGCTCGATTTTTTCAGGACTGCCTTTGACTTCTGCGGGATCAGCGACGCCCCAGTGCGCCGTCATCGGCTGCCCTGGCCAGATGGGGCACACTTCTTTGGCCGCGTTGTCGCATACCGTGAAAACAAAATTCATTTTCGGCGCACCGGGCCTCGCGAACTCGTCCCAGTTCTTGCTGCGCAGGCCATCGATCGGCATCCCTGCCGACTCGATCTGTTTGAGCGCTTCAGGTCGCACAACGCCCGAAGCGTGGCTCCCCGCGCTGTAGGCAGTGAAAGTGGGTCTGCCCTTGTGGTTGAGAATGGCTTCGGCCATGATGGAGCGCGCCGAGTTTCCCGTGCAAAGAAACAGAACGTTGTAGTGGGCTTGCATTCCATCGCTCCCGGGATTCGAAGGATTAACCTAGGGACGTCACTGGCAGCACGTCGGGCCGCAGCAACTCTCCGCTGGTTTCGTTGCCCGCGGCTTTGCAGCCCTCACGAACGCGCTCAAAAACTTGCCATCCACCTGCGGCGCGAGCGCATCCACATCGAGCCCTCTTTCCGAAAGAAACTCGCGCGCATCTTCGACGCGATAGATCCGCGTGGGCTCAACCTCGATCGCCTCAAATCCAGCAGATGCCAGTTTGTCGCGATATTCCCTTTCTTCCAGGGCCCCTGCCACGCATCCCACCCACAAAAGCATGTTCTGCCGAATCTGCGGAGAAATTGCTCCGCGCGTCACCACATCCGAAACTGCAAATCGGCCGCCCGGTTTCAAGACGCGAAACGCCTCCCGCAACACGGCATCCTTGTCCGAGGAAAGATTGATCACGCAATTCGAGATGATCACATCGACGGAATTGTCGGGCAGCGGAATGTGCTCGATCTCTCCGCGCAAAAACTCCACATTCTCTGCCCCCGCTTTCTGCTTGTTTTCATTGGCCAGCGCCAGCATCTCGTCCGTCATATCGAGGCCATACGCTTTTCCGGTCGGCCCCACTCTCCGCGCCGAAAGCAAAACGTCAATCCCGCCGCCCGATCCAAGGTCGAGCACAACCTCTCCCGGATTTAGTTTCGCCAGGGCCGTTGGATTGCCGCATCCGAGCGAAGCGTGAAGCGCCTTCTCCGGCACCTGCCCCGCTTGCGCCGAATCATATAAATTGGAAGTGATTGGATCGCAAGAGGCTCCGCTCGCCGGCACCGCCCCGCAGCACGAACTCCCTCCCGCCCCGGCGCGCAACGCCGCCTGGCCATACTTCTCCTTCACAATTTCCTTGATGTCTGTGTTCTCGATATTCACGTTTTCCATTTTGCCCTCGTTTTGCTGCGTCTCAGCAATGATCCGGAACATCCCCGTCCTTCATCACACTGTAGGGGCGGGGCAAGCCCCAAGGCTGTCCAAATTAAGCTTAAAGCGTCCCCGTTGGACGGGTTAAGCCCTGTGTTTTCAATCATACTGGCACTGAATCCGAATTGAGGTTTGTCCCTCCGTTCCAGTGCTGTCCAAATTGCGATCTGACCGTAGTCAGACCCTGAGACCAACCGAAACCACTGAAAACAGTTGATTTCAGAGCCTTTCGACCAAATCTTAAGGCCCCATGTCGTTCTGTAGAGGCTCAGGCTGTCCAAATTGTCGGCGACCCAAAACCTAATTTGGACAAGCTTGGGGCTTGCCCCGCCCGCGCCCCCTAACGGCAAATCTCAATAATGTCTCGTGGCCGCAAAGCCTTATTCCTCGTACAGCATTCCGAATAAAGAAACTGCATCAATTCCTGCAGCGCCTCGGTGTTTGCCGTATATCGCAAAAAAGTGCTTTCCCGCTTCACCTCGACCAGATTTTCATTTTTTAATTTGTCCAGATGGTGAGAGAGGGTCGAATTCGGAATTTCCAGTTCTTCTTGAATGTCGCCAACAACCAGCCCTTCCGGATGCGCGGATAAGAGCAGTTGCATGATGCGAAGCCGCGGTTCGGTGCCCATAGCCGACAACATGTCGGCAAACCGGGCCACGTGCTCGAAGTTTTTCTTGTTCAGGCCGGTCGTCATATTTCGATAGTTGCAGAAATATGGGTGCGTGTCAAGCGATCAGTAGCTGCTCTTCATCCCCCATCTGTGGCTGTCCTCTCTTCGTTCTACGGTTCCGCATCGGCCTGCGGTATGATTATCTTTCAGCTACACATGATCTCAATGCCGAAAGGGAGGCTTCTTATGCTCAAACATTCGCTTCGTTTACTCGCGCTAGCTGCTTTTTTTCTGCTGCCGGCTCACGCTGACGAAGATGTGGTCACCGCCGTTCACGGCACGATCACCAAAGTGGATGAGGGGACAAAGACCATCGTCGTCAAAACCGCGGACGGCACCGAGCATACGTTTCATTTCGTGGCCAAGACCACTGTCCGTGGCTCCCACGCCACCGCTACCGGCGCTAAGGACTCTTTCCACGGCCTCACGGAAGGCTCTGAAGTTGTCGCCCACTATTCCGCGAAGGGCGGGGAAGAGACCGCCGTCGCAGTCGAGAAAGTCGGCAAGGGCGGCCTCCACGTCGTCGATGGCACGGTGACTCACGTCAGCGAAGATGGCAAAACTGTAGTCGTCAAAGCCGCGGATGGAACGGAACACACCTTCCAAGTGGTCGGCCACGATACCGCCGCCTCCGCCAAGGAAATCGGCAAAGGCGCCGACAAAACCGCTAAGGTCACCGTCTACTACACGGAATCCGCGGGCAAAAAAGTCGCCCACTTCTTCCAAAAGCTCTGAGCGCCGCCACCTTTCCGACTCATTCCAAGTACGCGACCGCCCCTGAGCTACTGCAGTTGATGATGAAACGTTTGAGGATCACCCGTTCCGACCCGCCCACCGGAAAGCGCCACACCGAAGTTGGAGGGATCGCCAGCTCTTAGGGGCATTGCCATATTTTTGTTCTTTTGTACCGGGTCTTGGAGGGTCATCCTTCCGAGGATGACCGCCCGCCCTCCCGTCCCCCAACCCCCACCAAACAAATGACTTACAGTTTATCCTTGACAAATAGTATTAATGTGGTATAATGACCGTGTCAATTGGGACACGGACCCATCCGTTCCTCCCGCAAATTATGCGCCTCCGCCGAACGGTCCTTCAAATTCCTCCAAAACCTCCAGTCTCACAAGGGTTACCACTTTATAAAAAGCAGCTATATCCGAACTCCTTCAGAATCAACACTTCTGCAAGTGTTGATTCCACTGTACTTTATCTCCTTTATCAGCAACACTTACACGAAACCGGGAGGGGGGAGCCCCTCTTCCTGCCTCAAAGTTTGGCAACTCGTCACCCCTTCTCCTTCTCCCCAATTTGTCCTTCCGAGCGCGGCGAGGACCTCTGCGCCTCCGAGCGTTTTCTGCGAGGAGAATCTGCTGTTTCCTCCTCCCGTCGCCTTGGCTTTGCCTCATTACATCGGTACGTCGTTACTTCGCATTCCCAAGATTCTGGCCCACACAGCAACGCCAGCAACCCCAATCTTTTCTATGCTCTACTTCAAAACTCTCTGGATACCCCTGGGGGTGCCACCCTCAAATCGTTTCCACTCCCAAATGCGACGGCTGAGGCAAACACGAGAGTGGTATCATCCCGCGCTATGAAACTCAAATTCTTCATTCCCTTGCTGTTCTCGATCGCGATTCTTCTCTTTCTTTCCGGCTCACCGGTCCTGGCCCAAGCTGCCCCGTCAGCCTCAAAACATGCCGTGGTCCTGCACGCCGCTCGGATCCTTGATATCGAGTCCGGAAAAGTGACCATGCCGGGCGAAGTACTCGTCCAGGACGATCGCATCATTGAAGTCGGCTCCGCCGTGAAGCATCCGCAAGGGGCCGAGATCATTGATTTAGGCGACACCACGCTTTTGCCCGGCCTGATCGATGTTCACGTCCATCTCTTTCTTCATCCCGGCGCCGAAGATTTGCAAACCGTCGAGGAGTCCGTGCCTCAGCGCACCATCAACGCGCTTCTCGCGGCTCGCGACGACTTAATGGCCGGCTTTACAGCTGAGCGCGACATGGGCACAGAAGGCGCTGGCTCCGCCGATACCGCCGTTAGGAACGCGATCAATCAAGGCGAAATCCCCGGCCCGCGCCTGCGCATCAGCGGCAACGCCATCGATATCCTGGGTGGCCATGAAGACGCTATCCATTACAATCCCGAGCAGCACGTCCTCTCGAACGCCACTTATGCGAACAACGCCTCCGAGCTTGTGAGCGTCATCCGCCAGCAATTCAAGGAAGGCGCGGATTTCATAAAAATATACGAAACGGGACCAGACTCGCTTCGCGATGGCCGCTTCTCCACGCCTTTTCAGTACTCGGAGGCCGAACTTCGTGCGGCTGTGGAAGAAACGGCTCGCAGCGGGAAGCACGTCGCTGTGCATGCCACCGGAGAGCCGGGAACGCTGTATGCCGCGCGCGCGGGCGTCGTTTCCATCGATCACGCTTACCAGCTCAGCGAGGAAACCATGCGTCTGATGCGCGAAAAACAGATCTTCGCCGTGCCTACTTTCGCCATCGCAGAATACTTCGCCGAGCAGGCGGCCACTCCCGCGCAAGCCGACCGCGAACACCGCATGCAGGAGTTCCACGCCCAGGAATTTCGCAAACAGATCGCTGCTGGCGTTCCGATGGCGGTTGGATCTGATGTAGGCCCTTTTCCTCACGGAACTCAGGCTCGCGAATTTAGCCTGATGGTTAAATACGGGATGAGCCCGGTGGCTGTCCTGCAGGCCGACCTGCTAAACGGCGCGAAATTGCTCGGCTGGCAAGACCAGATCGGCGCTCTGAAGCCCGGCTATCTTGCGGATATCATTGCAGTTCCAGGAAATCCGCTCGTGGATATCGGTGTCCTGCAAAAGGTCAGCTTTGTGATGAAGGGCGGCACGGTCTACCGCCGCGATCACCCCTAAGAACGGCGGCCGCCTCTTTCTTTCATTCTGACCTCGCCTTACGGTGGAAATGCCTCGCCTCAGGCAGCATTGCTTTCCAATTTCTTTGGCGGTATCTTCCTGTTTTGTGCGGCAACCAATAGAAAAGAGCCGCATCTGACCGCGTGAGGCGCCATCATGTCTGCTTCCGTTTCTCCTGTTCCGTCCCGAGAGCAGGCTGCCGGTATGAGCCGGCTCATCGACGTGGAAGACGCCAACGGGACCAATCTTCTCGCTCGGGAAGACACAGCCACTAAGGCGCGCTGGCTCTGCTCTCAACTTGAGGCCGGCAATATCCTCTTTTTCCCGTGTCCACCGTTTGAAATTCCCCAGAACAACCGCGATTTTCTTCTCGGCCGGACGCAAACATCTTCCGCCTTCCACAAAAATATCGCCTATCGGCCTGCCGAAGACCGCATTACCGGCCTCGACAAGTCCGATAGTGCCGAAGCGAGCCGGCTCCTGGCCATCATGCGCAGCTACTCGCAAGCCTCCGCGCAGTTCCTCGCCCATCTCCTGTCGCCTTACGCGGGAAAATGGAAGCTCGACTTCGCCAGCTTTCGTCCTCTAGAAGAGCGTGGCCGCCCCGCGCGTCTCCACGCACGAAACGATTTGCCGCATTTCGATTCTTTTCCCACGCGGCCCACAAACGGCGACCGAATCCTTCGTTTCTTCTCCAACATCAGCCCTTCCCAAAATCGGGTCTGGGCTACGTCTAAAACCTTTGAAGCCATCGGACCGGACTTCGCTCGGAAGATCGGTTTGCCTGCGGCACTTAGTCAAAATCCTTTGCGCGGCGGATTACGTGCGCTTGCCAAAGCAATTCCGTTTCTTGGGAAACGCCGCTCCCCCTACGACGAATTCATGCACCGCTGTCATAATGCGATGAAAGAGGACGCCGAATTCCGCGAACACTGCGTAAAAGTCCGGTGGGAATTTCCTCCGGGTTCGAGTTGGATGGTTTTCACGGATTGTGTCAGCCACGCGGTTCTGGAAGGGCAGTACGCGCTCGAACAGACCTTTCTGATTTCGCGTCATGCTATGGTCGAGCCGGAAAGATCCCCAATCGCGGTTCTGGAGCGAATGGCAGGCTACCCGCTCTCGAACTGAAAACGTGAATCTCCCCTCCCCCCGTGGCGCTGGAAGTAGACCGCCGCCCGAGGCATACTACTCGCACTCAAATGCTCATCACGAAAATGCGGAGCAAGGAGTGCCGCGAACTTCTGGCGCGTCTCGGGTTCGGCAGACTGGCGTGCTCTTCCAACAACCGTCCTTATATCGTGCCTATCTATTTCGTTTACGATCGCGAACGTCTCTACTGCTTCTCAACGCAGGGACAGAAAATCGAATGGATGCGCGAGAATCCTCTCGTTTGCGTGGAGGCGGATGAAATCCGTTCGCACGACGATTGGGCGAGTGTGGTAGCTCTTGGCCGCTACGTGGAGATTCCCAATACGCCGGACGATCGCAAGGGGTGGGAATACGCGCGTAATTTGCTGCGGAAAAGAGCCCAATGGTGGCAGAGCGGCTATACGATCACACAAATTCGGCGTCAGCCCAATCCTGCTGTTCCTGTTTTTTACTGCATTGTTATTGAAAAACTGACAGGACTTCGCGGCTCCCCGGATATGTCAGAATCCTCGAAGCGTACCGAACGCCTAACCTCGAAGAACTGAGCGGGCACCCCCCACTCTGCGCCATTCCAAAATGGTACAGTCCGGAATTCCATCATCCACTCGGGAAAACTTCTCCGAAACTTCATGAATTTTAACAGCCGCATTGTTTGAATGAGCGTAGACTGAAATCACTATGGAAAAACTAAAAGCGTTTCAAGACATCGCGCGCAGCAACGGATACGTAGACGTGGAAGAAACAGACGATGGAACCGTGCTCTGGCTCAAGAAGCCGACCGCGGATGCGGAAGACCGCATGTGTGTCGACAGCCTCACCAATAGCGTTACGGTTTTTTGGGCCACGATGCCCTGGAAAATAAATTCCAAGACTTTTCGCGCCGTCTCGGCGCTGCAAGAGTGGTTCATTCAAACGCCCCGTTAATTCCGCCCAGAGCAACTCCTCAGTGAACTGATCCTTGACTGGCAATCCAAACTGAAGATTGGAATCGGTTGTGCCACAACACGGCGGCCCGTGATATTGTGCGTCGGGCCGAGTTTACTCGCAGGAGGCTGACTCATGCAGAGGCGTGCATTTATGAACCTGACTGCCAGCGCGGCCACGGCGTTGGCGTTCGAACCTCTCGCGCGTGCCGCGGCGCCATCCCAAAAAAATCCCGTACAATATCCCGATCCTGCGATTGAAGCCATCGACCCGCGCTTCCGAAAATATGTAGTGGGCAGCGCAGCGGTCGAGCGGCTCTACACGGGTACGCGGTGGGCCGAGGGCCCGGTGTGGTTTGGCGATGGCCGGTATCTTCTCTTCAGCGACATTCCCAACAACCGCATGCTGCGATGGCTCGAAGACACCGGAGAAGTCAGTGTCTATCGCAGCCCATCGAACTACTGTAACGGCAATTTTCGCGATCGCGAAGGCCGCTTGCTCACCTGCGAACACGATTCGCGACGCCTGACGCGCACCGAGCACGACGGCACGATCACTGTGCTGATGGACAACTATCAAGGCAAAAAACTGAACGCTCCCAATGATCTGGCCGTACATTCCGACGGCGCGATCTGGTTCACCGATCCAGGTTACGGCATCATGTCCAATTACGAAGGGCACAAAGCTCCGTTCGAACTTCCCGCCAACGTTTACCGGCTTGACCCGAAGACGCGCGAAGTCACCGTTGTTGCCACTGACATGGACAAGCCCAACGGCATCTGCTTCTCGCCCGACGAAAAACTTCTTTACATCGTGGACACGGGCGTACCAAAACATCCGAAAGATCCACACCAGATCCGCGTCTATGAGGTCGTCGATGGCGTGCGCTTGAAAAATGGCCGGATGTTTGTGGATATGTCGCCTGGCAACTCCGATGGCATCCGCTGCGACGTGGATGGCAACTTGTGGTCCGCTGCCGGATGGGGACCCGAAAATTACAATGGTGTTCACGTCTTCGCTCCGGACGGCACACTGATCGGGAAAATTCATCTACCGGAAACTTGCGCAAATCTCTGCTTCGGCGGCGCCAAAAAAAATCGCCTCTTCATGGCCGCAAGCCAATCTCTCTACGCCGTCTACGTGGGAACCGAGGGCGCGCAGTTGCCCTGAGAAGATAATGGCATGCAGCAAGAGTCCGGCATGCGCTTTTTCAACCTTGGAAAGTCTTGCGGAATAGGCGAATCATCTCCACGAAAGAGAGGTCTGTCGCTTCCGGATCGAAGCGTGGTCCTTCGTCTCGCGTGAACGCGTGTTCCGCTGGATAAAGGAGAGTGTTGTAGCGCGCGCCGGACTCTTTCAGCGCACGGTCAATCGTTTCGCGTCCCGAGTCGGGCACATGCGGGTCCTTTGTTCCAAAAATCATCAACAGCTCGCCGCGAATTTCTTTGGCACGGGCCAACGATCCTGCATCCTGGTCCTTGCCCAGTTTGCCGTCGTGTATGCCTGTGCCGTAGTAGCATGCCGTTGCGCGAACATCCGGCTGGAACGCCGCGCGGAACGCAAGATGTCCGCCGATGCAGAAACCCACCACGCCGATTTTTCCGAGCGCCACTTTGGGATGACGCGAAAGCCAGTCCAGCCCGGAGCGGCAATCGGCATCGAAATCCGCCACCGGAGTTTTCGCCGCGTCTTGCTGGCCGCGCGTTCGACCGGCGTCATCGAACGCTATCACCGTTCCCGGCGGTTCGATGCGGCGATAAATTTCAGGCGCTGCAGCAACAAATCCGTATCCGGCCAGCCGCACGCAGAAGCGAAGCAGCGGTGGCGTCAATTGAAAAATGTCGGAATAGCACCAGATGCCGGGATATCTACCTTCAGCCTTTGGCGCGGCAACGAATGTGCGCATCGGAGAGCCCGGCAGCGCGATGTCGGAATATTCGGTGCTCACAATCATCAGTTTCTCCTGGCCACTCGTTCTGGCAGATTCTCCCGGAGAGGAAAGGTCCAGTCAACCTTTGAGAATGACGTCCATCGGCTCTCTTCAGACTGCATCCGGGGCGCTCTCGAAAAGGCAGCACCCTTCTCCAGGCGCTGACTCATCTATTCCTAGGGAACAGATGCGGCAGGATGGGGCTTCGTCGGATTTGGGTGAGTTGCGCAGGGCAAATCTTCGCGGGGAGAAAATGTATGAAAAAGATCAGGCTGCTAGCAATGGCCGTTTTAGCGTTGCTGCCGATGCCGTCGAGCCTGCTCGCCAGCCCTGCTAAGCCAGCACTGCAAGTGGTGGTGCTTGGCTCTGGCGGGCCACGGGCGTTCGGCCGGGCCGGCTCGAGCTACCTGGTACTGGTCGACGGCACGCCCCGTATTTTGGTCGACGCCGGACCGGGTGCGTTCCTGCGCATCGGCGAACTCGAGCCCGATTTGGATAAAGTAGATACGGTTTTGTTGACCCACTTGCACATCGATCACAGCGGCGATCTTGCGGCATTTTTCAATGCGCGGGCGCTCACCAGCGACGGCCCCATCTCCTACCGCGTCTTCGGACCCGACGGTGCCGGACTATTCCCCAAAACTTCGCGCTTCGTGGATTTGCTCGTTGGCGAGAAGGGCGCCTTCGCATATCAAAAGACTTTTGGAGCGCAGGAGTCGTTTACGGTTCGGGATTTACCCATTACACTCGATTCCGCGCGTTCTAAAATTGTGGATGACGCTAGCGGCCTGGTCGTCGAAGAAATCGCGACACACCACGGGGACTGCCCGTCGGTGGCTTACCGCATCTCGTATAAGGGCGTGGCTGTGGTTTTCTCCGGCGACATGGATGCATCAGCGCTGCCGAATCTCGTGCAACTTGCCAAAAACGCCGATCTCTTGATTTTTAATTGCGCTGTCCTTGATCCGCCGGATTCGCCACCCCAGTTGTACGAGCTGCATACGCCACCCAGGAAAATAGGCAAAGCTGCACAGGAGAGCGGAGTAAAAAGCTTGCTTTTGAGCCATCTAGCTCCTGATGTGGAAGGGCAACAGGCCGCCGTGCGGAAATCGATTCGAGCGTCCTACGCGGGGCCGGTCGCGTTCGCGACCGATAAATTGCGCGTCACCGTCGGCAAGACAGCAGTGGCTCGCTAACCGCCGCTACTGTGTTCGACGGTTACTATGATTTTCCCTTGCGCATGCCTTTGTTCAAGACAACGGAGAGCTTCCGCGGTTTCGCTTAACGGGAAACGGCGATCAATGACGGATACAATTTTTCCGGATTCCATAAGATCTTTCAGAAAAACTAAATCCTTCTGGATTATTTTTGCGATAAAAAAACACGACTTCTTGCTCCCCAGTCGCGACAGCAATCCTGCCAGTAATATGCCTTGGAAGATTTGAGGTATGCCACCTCCGACGACGACGTAAGTTCCATTTTGACTTAGCGCGCGCCTGCAAGCGAAAATCGAATGATGGGCATTCGCACCGAGGATCAGGTCGTAACGCTGCCCGCTTTTCGTGAAGTCTTCCCGTGTGTAGTCAATGACATGGTCTGCGCCCAGCGCTCGTGCCCTCTCCAAATTTCTCGTGCTGCAGACGGCGGTGACTTCCGCGCCGAATGATTTGGCAATCTGAAGGGCAAAAGTGCCCACGCCACCAGAGGCACCCTCCACCAAAACCTTCTGTCCATGCTGGATCCGACCTTTGTCTCGCAGACCTTGAAGGGCAGTGATGGCTGCCACCGGTAGCGCCGCCGCCTCCTCAAACGAACAGTTGGCCGGCATCGGCGCTAATCTTTCTTCGAGAGAACATGCGTACTCGGCGAATCCTCCTCCGGAGAAACCCGTCACACCGAAGACGGCGTCGCCCGGCTTGAATTGCCTTACGTCCTTGCCCACCGCCTCCACGCGTCCTGCGATATCACAGCCGAGTACGCGAATTTTTGGTGAGCGCAGCCCGGGGAGCGAACGGAGGAGCGGTGCACCTCTCAACTGGAACAAGTCCAATGGATTGACAGCGGCCGCGCAAATTTTTATCAAGACCTCGTTGTCCGCGGGCAGAGGGGTTGGTATCTCGCGGAGCTGTAGCACATCCGGCGGCCCATATCGTGAGCGTACAATCGCTTTCATGCCGAACTCCTCGACAATAATTCCGTATGAGAGCCTATGAGCCCGCTCGACGTGTACATGGCGGAAAAGCGCGGCCTAGCGGGGCATGTCGTCAACTCCCAGCGCTTGCTCGTGCGACAGTCTTTCCCCAATCACCGTAAATTGGGTGAGGTTCGCCATTCCAAATGAAGTCGTGATGGCCACGTCCGAGGCGTCACGCCCTGTGGCCATCAACACACGTCCCACCCGCGGCTGGTTATGCCTGGCGTCGAAGGTCCACCAGCGATTTTCGAGATACGCTTCAAACCAGGCGCTGAAGTCCATAGGAGAGAGAAGCGCGGGCACATCAATGTCCGGCAAATATCCGGTGACGTAGCGAGCGGGAATATTCAGAGCACGGCAGAGAGTGACCGCGAGGTGCTGAAAATCTCTGCACACTCCAAAGCGTTCGGTGTAGACGTCGAGAGCACTCTTCGTGGGGCGCGCATATTGATACCCGAAGTTGATTTTGGTATGCACCCAATCGCAAATGGCCTGGACGCGTGACCACCCCGGGCGCATCGCGCCGAACAACTCCACGGCTATCATCGAGAATCGGTCCACTTCGCAGTAGCGGCTGTTGTAGAGATAGCGCAGAACGTCGGGCGGCAATTCCTGAACGGGTATTTCCCGCGCATCATAGCTCACTAGATCGGCAGCGCCGGAATCATAGATTAGAGTTGAGTTGCTCAGGCGCAATGCGCCTTTTGGCGCTACGAAGCGCGAGCATCGATTGCCGAAGCTATCGATGAAACTCTCGATCGGAACGGCGGGTTCAGCATTCACTTCGTCGGGCGCGCGAAGATCCGCAATGCGAGAGGGATGTACCTGGAGCAACGCCACCATGGTTACAGGGGCGGCCATCTCAAACTGCATGTCATAGCCCACGCGTAGAATCATCGTTGTGAACGAGTGAGGGACCGCCGCACGAAATCGAGAGCGAATGCAGTTTGGCAGGCGGCCCGCCGCGTCGTCACTCCTGAGCCAATGCCGTTGCCTTTGCGCGACCGTGCAAGTGTAGTTGATTCTTCCGTCTCCTACTCACGGTATTTGAAGTAATCCTTTCCCTGTAAAAGCGGTGATCGTCAAATCGGTTTCCCTATTCGATCCCAGTTGTTTTTCAGATAACTGGAGCCGACAGGTCAAACTAAGAGTCGAATAAGTGAAGCAATTCTTCCTGGAATCCGGTCGCACCGCTTCCCGCCTCAACCGCGTAGGCGTATAGTGGCACTTCGGCATGGTCACTCACGACAGCAGCGGCAGTGCGGCCCCGGAAGCTCCTGCTCCGGGCTTCCTGGCTCGCACGATTTTCAATACGGGCCACAAGGTGATTGGTCTGCGCTATCTCTGGCTGGCGCTCGGCAGCGTTCTCCTTGGAACGCTCCTGTCTCTGCTTATGCGCGTTCGCGTTGTCTGGCCGGGCGCGCAAATCCCCTTTCTTTCGGGGTTTGGCGGCGGGCCGGAGCGTTACACAGCGCTCACCATACTCCACGGCTCGTTGATGGTATTCCTCGTGCTCACTACCGCGCCGCAAGCCGGCTTCGGCAGTTATTTCTTGCCACTTCAAATAGGCGCGCGAGAGATGGCGTTCCCAGCGATAAATCTCTTGTCGTTCTGGGCGACTGCGGCCTCGCTGGTTGGCATGACCGCGGCTTTTTTTGTTCAACCCGAAGCAGGGATCACGCTTTGGACGGCAAGCGTTGCGGTATTCTACTTCGCTGCTTTGCTCGCGGCGCTCAATTTCACGGTCACCACGCTCGATCTGCGCGCCAAGGGCATGACCTTGCCCCGCATGCCGCTCACCGTTTGGGCCTGGTTTATTAATGCCATCCTCAGCATGTTGATTTTCAGCATCCTACTCGCCGCTTGCGTTTTTCTGCTCTCGGATCGACTTCTCGGCTCCCAGTTTTTCTCGCCGCTGAGTTTTATCTCCGGGCAGCCCGTCCCGGCCGCGCAATCCGCTGTAATTTCTTTCTGGCAGCGCCTTTTCTGGTTTTTCGCGCAAGCGGAAGTTTACGTGGCCATGCTCCCATGTTTCGGAATTGTGTCGCATCTGCTCGCCACGTTTTCGCGGAAGCCAGTATGGGCGGAGCGCGCCGCGGTCCTCGCGCTTTGCGGCGTTGGACTCTTCGGGTTTTTTATTTGGGGCCAGCACATGTTTTCAAGCGGCCTGAATCCATGGTCCGCGCTGGTTTTTTCGCTGCTGGCTTCGTCACTGGGGCTGCCAGCTTGTGTTTTATTGTTGAGTTGGTTTGGCACGCTCTGGAACGCAAGAATCCAGCTCAATACGGCGATGCTTTTTGCACTTGGATTCGTTTCTCTTTTTCTGGCGGGCGGCGTTTCTGGACTTTTTCTGGCGGGAAACGATCTCGGCGCCGTGTCCGTCGGCGACGAGTTCATCGCCGGACATTTTCACCTGGTAATGGGCGTTGCGGCAACCTTTGCCATCCTCGGCGCGCTGTTCTTCTGGTTCCCCAAAATGTTTGGCCGCCGGCTGAACGAGCCGCTCGGCAAGCTTCACTTCTGGTTAACGTTTGCGGGGGTCTACTGCGTCTTCATGCCCATGCACTGGCTGGGCTTGATGGCCCATTTGCGCACGCCGGGACCCGGCCTTGTTACGAACACTCCGGTGGGCAACTCGTTCTATACACCGCTGGGCGCATGGCTTCCCACGTTCATCACTTTGGCCACGGTTCTGACCGTCGCCGCGCAAGGTCTCTTTCTTTTCAATTTGGTATGGACACTCTGGCGTGGCCAAAAAACGCAAGATCGCAATCCATGGCGCGCAACGACGCTCGAATGGAGCGTTTCGACGCCTCCGCCGCTTGACAATTTTGGCGCAAACGAACCCCTGGTTTATCGCGGAGCGTACGAGTTCAGAACAACCGGCGGGGCGGAAGACTTCGTGGCGCAGAACATTGCGCCGGCAGTTTCTGAGCCTTCTGTGCCAATGAGTAAGGCAGCTGAAGGCAGCGCAAGGGAGACGTAAAGAAAAGCCGCATGCCAGGCGCAACTATCGTCGAAGACATTGAGCTGATCATCGAAGACATCGGTGGCGGCGGTGGAAAGGGTCCGCCCGCCGGTGGAGATGACGGGGACGAAGGCGGCGGCAAACGACGCGGGCCTCAACTGCCGTCCTCGCGGCGTTACGCGACGGCGATCATTATTGGCATCATTTCCATAGTGATGTTTTTCATGGCCATGGCCAGCGCATATCTTTATCTCAGGGCCCGGAGCGAGCGGTGGGTGCCGCTGCAGCTTCCGTGGATTGTTTGGGTGAACACTGCGATCCTCTTGATGAGCGGGGGAGCCATGGAGCTGGCGCGGCGTCGGCTAGCTCTTGCGGACGTGGCGCAATTTCGCAAACTGTGGGCCGTCGCTACGGGACTTGGCCTGCTATTTCTGATTGGGCAGCTGGCGGCTTGGCGGCAATTCGTACTTGCCGGATTTTATGTCTCCACTAATCAGGCGAGCAGTTTTTTTTATATTTTTACGGGGTTGCACGGCTTGCATCTTTTGGGCGGCCTCTGCGCTCTGCTGTATGTCGCTTTCCGTAAGTTTGAAAAAGCGAAAGTGTCGCGCACCGTCGCGGCCGAGGTCGCCTCATACTACTGGCACTTCATGGACGGCCTCTGGATATTCCTGCTCGCACTTTTGTATCTCGGCAAATGAATGGACGGTTCTGATTGATGAGCCAGCAAACACAGGCCAGGTCTACGTTCGAGGCCGTTCCGCAACTCGATCTCGCGGGGCAATACGCCGCGATTGGCGAAGAAATTCGCGCGGCAGTAGAGAGCGTTCTGGCGTCACAGCAATTTATTCTGGGACGGGAGGGCGCGGCGCTCGAAACCGAAATTGCGAAGTTTTGCGGAGTAGAGCACGGAATCGGCGTCGCTAGTGGAACGGACGCGTTGATCCTCGCTTTGCGGGCGTGTGGAGTTAATGCCGGCGACGAGGTCCTTATTCCGCCGTTCACCTTTGTCGCCACCGCCAGCGCGGTCAATGCAGTCGGCGCCAAACCAGTGTTTGCCGACATTCGTCCGGACACGTACAACATTGACCCGTCGGATCTCGCGCGGCGCTTGACGAAGAAAACGAAGGCCATTATCGCCGTGCACTTGTACGGCCTTTCCGCGGACATGGATCCGATCGTGAATTTTGCGCGCGCGAACGATTTACGCGTGATTGAGGACAATGCACAATCCCTCGGCGCAAGCTATAAAGGACGCCGGACAGGTTCGCTTAGCGACATGGCGTGCATCAGTTTTTATCCGACGAAAAATCTGGGGGCCTATGGCGACGCGGGAATGATCGTCACGAATTCAAGCGAGGCGGCGGCGCGTTTGCGGACGCTGCGCAATCACGGGCAGAGCGCGAAGTACGCAAGCAGCGAAGCGGGATGGAACAGCCGGCTGGATGAGATACAGGCGGCTATACTTCGCGTGAAGATGCGCCATTTGGCGGATTGGCAGCATGCGCGCAAGGAGCACGCTGCGGCATACGCAAAATTGCTGATGGGGGTTCCTGGAATTGCGCCGCCGCTCGTCCCTGAAAATTACGGGCACGCGTTTCACCAATACACGATTCGCGTGGAGCAGCGGGACGCGCTTCAGCAGTTTCTCGCCGAACGCAAGATCGGGAGCGCGGTTTATTATCCTGTGCCGCTGCACCTGCAGCCGCTGTACAAGTCGTTGGGGCACAGGGAAGGTGATTTTCCTCACGCCGAGCACGCTGCGAAGGAAGTCATCTCCTTGCCGATGTATCCGGAGCTGCGTTCAGAGCAAATCGAGCGAGTCGCCGAGGCCGTCATCGAATTCGTCACCCAATAAGATTGGTTCACGATCCCGCCAAAAAAATGTTTGCGAAACGGACAAATTGGAATCTGAAAGCGAACCGGTTGAGCGAAGCGCTGGCCGCCCATCGCGCCGCAGGAAAGCCGTTGATTGATTTGACGGTCTCGAATCCGACGGAGTGCGGGTTTGCGTGCGACGAAGAGGCCATTCTGAACGCGCTGCGAAATCCGGCGGCGTTGAAATATGAGCCGAATCCACGCGGTCTCGGGGTGGCGCGGGAGGCAGTGGCGCGGTACTACGCGGAGCGAAATGCAGTCGTGTCTATGGAAGACATTTTCCTGACAACGAGCACGAGTGAGGCGTATTCCTACGTGTTTCGAACGCTGTGCGATCCGGGCGATGAGATTTTGGTGCCGCAGCCGAGCTATCCGCTGTTCGAGTTCCTGGCGGACATTCAGGATGTGCGACTGGTGCGCTACCCGCTGATTTACGACCACGGGTGGCTAATCGATTTTCACATTATGAAACAGTGTTTCACCCCGCGAACCAGGGCGGTAATCGTGGTCAACCCCAATAATCCCACAGGGAACCATTGCAAGCTGGAAGAAATGCGGAGCCTGAATGAGATTTGTGCCGCGCGGGGCATCGCGATAATTGCCGATGAGGTGTTTCTGGATTTTTCGCGGAGCGGCGAAAGCGCGGCCACGTTTGCGGCGAATTCCGGAGCGCTGACGTTTACGATGAGCGGGCTATCGAAGATATGCGGGTTGCCGCAAATGAAGGCGGCGTGGCTGGTCGTGGGTGGGCCGGAGCCATTGAAAAAAGAAGCGCTGGCACGGCTCGAGGTGATAGCGGACACCTATCTCTCGATGAATGCGCCCATTCAGTGGGCGTTGCCGATCTTTTTAGGGCAGCAGCAGGAATTCCAGGGGCAATTGATGGCCCGGGTGCGAGAAAACCTAGCTGAACTCGATAAGCAGTTGGTGGGACAGAAATCTTGCAGCCGGCTAGAGGTCGAGGGTGGTTGGAATGCGGTCCTACGGGTGCCGGCGACCCGCTCGGATGAGGAGCTTGCGCTCGAACTTCTTGCGGTTAAGGGAGTGTACGTTCATCCTGGGCACCTTTATGATTTTCCGTCGGAGGGAATTGTGGTGGTCAGCTTGATATCGCCGAAGGACGATTTTGCTGAAGGGATGAGGCAGTTACTCTCGATGTTCAACTGAGCTCAGAATCGAAGGATAGAGCGCCCATCCGTAAATTTCGGCAAGAGACCTCTCCGATTAGGGGCAAAATCTTGGTGGCCTATAAAGAAGGCAGTGTTGAGGGGACTCTGAATAGACGGGAAGGCGTTTGGCGGGCGCTCGGGTTGGAATAGGGCTGGTGGTTAAGGAAATCCATACATAAACCAGAATTTCCGCGTAGTACTTTCTATGTAAACCTGGATAACAAAATCTAAAGAAACGCTGTTTATTTGATTTCTGATGCTGATAACTTGCTTAGTCAAAGCGGGTTAGTGCGATTGCTGCGTCGGGGAGCATGTGGCAGATGGCTTGCTGGCATGCATCTGTGTCGAGGGTGTGGGTTTAGATCTCTAAATCCCCAAACGAGAAATTTTAGCAGCCTCTCAGAGCCAAGCTTGCCAGAGGAGCACACCCAGAGGCGATTCAAGGCTGTCTACAATTTGGGATGCTTCGAGCTCGGGGCGCGCCGAATGTGAGGGAGCAAGTCAGTGGGCACACTCGGCAACCGTCAACCTATCAAAAGTACACGGCCCGACGTGTAGGTATCAGGAGATCGTTGTAAGAATCTATTTGGAGGCAAGAGAAATGGCAAGGAAAATTGGTCGACGACTGCTGGCGAGTTGGGCGGGGGCAATGGGAATTGTCTTGGTAGCCGCGCTTCTCACGATTTGCGCAACCGCCACGATTGCCCAAGTGCCCACGGGCTCGGTTACCGGAATAGTTCAGGATTCGCAGGGGCTGCCCGTAGAGGGTGTCACAGTCACACTCACCAACCAGGAGACTAACGCGACCTTTACGTCCGTGACAGGATCATCTGGAGGATACCAGTTCGAACATATCGACTATGGCCTGTACAAGGTGTCTGCATCCAAAACGGGCTTCAAGCTGGGTGAGGTGACAGGGGTCAAGCTGGACGCCTCAACGGTGTATTCGGTCAAGCCGATATCCCTAGAGGTTGGGTCGAATGCTGAGACTGTCGTGGTGGAAGGCGGAGCCGAGCTGGTGAACACGACCAGTGCAGAAGTGACTGGTACGGTCGAAAAGAAGCAGATCGACGACCTGCCAATTCTCGATCGGAACCCTCTCGCGCTACTTAGCTTGCAAGCCGGGGTTGCTAACAGCGGACCGGGCGGATCCGCCGAAACGACCATCAACGGCCAACGCTCTTCTTTCTCCAATGTCACGCTCGACGGCATCAACATTCAAGATAATTTTATCCGAGAAAACGCGCTGGACTTTACACCGAATCTTCCCTTCCTCAGCCAAGCGCAGGAGTTCACAGTTACGGAGCAGAACGGAGACGTAGACAAGACGGGATCCTCGGGCGTAAGTATCGTTACTCCAAAAGGTACGAACGCGTGGCATGGAGAAGGATTTTGGTATTACCGCACGAAATGCATGGAAGGCCAACGATTGGTTCGATGATGCCAGCGGAGTAAGTAAGCCGGGCCTCCTCCAGAACCAGGGCGGCGGAAACCTGGGCGGCCCAATTAGGAAGGACAAGTTATTCATCTACGGTTACTACGAACTACTGCGTCTCCGCGCGCAAAGTCCGAATAACACGACAGTCCTGAGCCCCGCGATTGTAGCGGCGTTGACGTCAGCGACTCCATCCCTACCCTTCACGTATCAGCCTCTCGATCCCAACACAGGCAATCCGGTAGGCCCTCCCGTTACTCAGGACCTCCTTACTCTGCCGAATCATAATCCGTACCCCGTTGACGCCGCAGGGCTGGCTGTCATCAAGCGTGTTCCTACTATTTCCAACAACAATCGAGCAGGCGACGGTGTAAACCTGTTGGGGTATCAATTCAACGCGCAAAGCAATAATTCGCGGGACAATTATGGGTTCCGCGGCGACTACATCCTGAATTCGAAAAATAGCATCAGTGGAACTTATTCCTACAACCGTAACTTCGTGGATAGGCCGGACATTGATACGAGTTTTGACAAGATTCCTCTGGTGCACAACGATGATCACATCAAGTTTCTGTCGACGGCATGGCGGTGGAACCCGAGTTCGACTCTGACCAACGAGGTGAGGTTTGGATTCGATTTGGCTCCAGCTTTTTTCTTGACCAGCCAGTCGTTTAGCTCAGGGTCCATTATTGATAGTGGAGGGTTTCCTTTTACTGGCCCGGACCCAAACTTTCTGCCGCAGGGACGTAACACGCATACCTACTCCTGGCAAGACAACGCGAGTTGGGTACGCGGAAATCACACCCTTAAATTTGGCGTCCAACTGCAACGCGTAACGATTTTTGAAACAGATTCCGCGGGAATCTACCCGGACCTCCAAGTGGGATTCAGCCAATCAAACACCAACGCACCGCAGTTTGGCGACTTTCCGGCTCCCTCCGGGGCTCAGATCAGTGCTTCGGATTTTGGGGATGCATCGGCGTTGCTGGCGACCGCCGCGGGGATCCTGAGCAATGTATCGCAGACGTTTAACGTCACCAGTCAGAAATCCGGATACGTGAATTTGGCACCGGATGCCCGCAATTTAAGGCAGAACGACTTGGCCTTCTACCTTGCGGACAACTGGAGAATCAGTCGAAAGCTCACGCTGAACTATGGTGTACGTTGGGAATACTTTAGTCCCGTAGACGAGAAGAACGGACTAGCTCTGCTCCCCGTGATTCCTGCAGGAATGACCGCGGCGCAGACGCTTCTTACGGACGCCACTGTGGATTTTGCAGGTGGGCCCAGCAAACGAGGGCTCTATAACTCATTTTATAAGGGATTCTCACCGAACATCGGCTTGGCCTGGGATCCGTTTGGCAATGGGAAGACGGCGGTTCGAGCGGGTTTCAGTATAAATTATGTGAACGATTCCTTTTTCACGGCCGCAGAGAATGCCACCTCCGCGAACGCTGGCTTGTCGACTACAAACACAGCTAACCCGAACGGTCTGAACGGACCGACGTTGAGTACTGCACCGACCGTTCAGATTCCGACCTTTGGAATTCCGACGACATTCTCGGCTAACGCGGCCAACGTGGGCGTGGCTAACAATGCCGGCTATGCCATCGATCCGAACCTGAAGCCACCTTACGTGGAACAGTGGAACCTGACGATTCAGCGCGACCTCGGGCAGAACACATCCATTTCTGTCGGATACGTCGGCAATCATGGAGTCGGGCTATTCCGCGCCATTGACGTGAACCAGGTTATCCTCGGGTCAAACGGTTTCCTAGCCGACTTCAATCGCGCAAGGGCGGACGGTTTTCTGGCACAGTCTCTTCCCGCAAATGCACCCGGATGCACTGGACCAGGAACTCAGAACCAGTGCGGATTCTTTAATCCGGTCTTCAGCGGACCGGGCAGCCAGCCTTTGACGATCTTCCCCAATATTTGTGGTGCCGGCGCTCTTGGCTTTGCCGGCCCGACGGATTTCAGTGGAATAGGCTTCATCAACACCGACATCCAGCAAGGATTTGCCGGAGACTTGGCGCATGTCTACCAAGAGTCCGGATGCGGTCTTGCTCCTGGTTTCTTTGCTCCCAACGATAATATCGTCGGCGGTGATTTGCTCGAGAATGCCTCATTTTCGAGCTACAACTCGGGAGTGGTGGAAGTCCGTCGCCGGTTTAGCCAAGGGCTATACTTTCAGGCGAACTACGTCTTTAGCAAAGTGCTGACGGACTATGCTCCGTCCACCAACAATGATCAGTCGCGATTCCAGCCCTATCTTGATAACGCGCAACCGAAACTCGAAAGGGGACGAGCCCCGTTCGATTTCAACCATCAATTCAAGGCGAACTTCACCTATGAGTTGCCGATCGGCAAGGGGCACCGGCTTTTCGCCTCCGAGAACAAAGTGTTGAGCTTGCTGACAGACGGATGGCAGACCGGATCTATCTTCACCTGGCAGAGTGGAAATCCGTTCTCCATTCTGTCCACTCAGCCGACGTTGAATCGTTCCGGGCTACGGTCATCGAGGAACACGGCCGTAGGTACCCTTTCGCCGGGACAGATCAAAGCGGACACTGGCGTTTACGTGCAAGGAGACGGCACGGTATTTGGTATTAACCCAGTGCTCGTCAGCTCGAATGGCACCGGCGCGCCACCTTCCAATGGTTTGACTTGCGCACCGGCGGTCACTGGTGGGTTCTGCAATCCGCAGCCCGGCGACGCTGGCAATCTTTCACTGGATGCCTTTACGGGGCCGACGTACTTCGATTGGGACCTTTCGGCATCGAAAGACTTCCACCTTAACGAACGCTTCAAGCTGACGTTCCGAACCGAAGCGTTCAACGTTCTAAATCACCCAGTCTTTTTCATGGGAGACCAAAACATCAACAGCCTTCAGTTTGGTCAAAGCACGCGTACCGTTTCATCGCCGCGAATCTTGCAGATGTCGCTGCGGTTGAGGTTCTAATCGAAATCACGAAAATAGAGTGAAGTTTACAAAGGGAGGACGGTTTTCCGGCCTCCTTTTTTTGGATTGTGAGGGTTTGCGATCGGTAGATAAAGCAACCTGGAACCGCACAGACGCTTGGCATTTGGCCTCGCGCGGGATATTGGCTTTAAAGGTTCTTCAGATGCGCGAGGCGGAAGGGGGAGCCGAGGTGTTCGCGGAGGTCGAGCCAGTGTTGCTCGGGGATGGTGGCGAAAACTTCGACGACCTTGGGATCGAATTGTGTGCCGGAGCAGCGGCGAATTTCTTCGACGGCCTGGCGCATGGGGAGAGCTTTGCGGTAGGGGCGGTCGCTGATCATGGCGTCGAGAGAGTCGGCGATGGTGAAAATGCGGGCGCCGAGGGGGATTTGGTCGCCTTTGAGGCCGCGCGGGTAGCCGGTGCCGTCAAAGAATTCCTGGTGAGCCAGGACGATTTCGGCGGCATCGCGAAGGAACGGGATGCGGATGAGCATGTCGTAGCCGATCTGGCAATGTTTGCGCATGATTTGCTTCTCGTCGTCACTGAGGGGGCCGGGTTTGCGCAAGATGCCATCAGGGATAGCCATTTTGCCGATGTCGTGGAGGAAAGCGGCGCGCGCGAGAATGGCCAAGTACGCAGGAGGAACGGGCATGGCCTTGGCGATGGAAATCGTGAAGGCCGTGACGCGCTGGCAATGGCCTTCGGTTTCGGCGTCTTTCAAGTCAAGCGCGCTGCCGAGGGCTTCGAGAGTGTCGTCGTAAGACTGTTCGAGCCGGGCGAGAGCGCCCGAGAGCTGCGCGGTGCGTTCTTCGACCTGGTGTTCGAGCTGGAGCTGGTAATTGCGGTTTTCCGCAACGAGGCGGCGGTGCTGAAGAGCGCGGCCTACGCCCAGGAAAAGTTGGTCTTTCTCGAAGGGCTTGAGGATGTAGTCGTAGGCGCCGCGGCGGATGGCTTCGAGAGCCGTGGAGATGTCGTGGATGGCGGTGACCATGATCACGGGGACTTCCGGATCATATTCGCGAAGCCAGTCGAGCAGCTTGATGCCGTCCATTTCGGGCATGATCATGTCGCTCAGAACGAGGTCTGGCGTCGACTTTTTGACCTGCTCTTGAGCAGCGCGTCCATTGCTCACGGCCGTGCAGCGATACCCCTTCGATTCGAGCATGGTGGAAACGACTTCTCGAATCGCCTCTTCATCGTCGACCACCAGGATCTGTTCTAGGTCCACAAGTGTTTGCCCCTAGCGCCATTATACGGGACGGCACAGTAGGATTGGCGTGGCCTTGCCCATTCAGAAAATAGCGTGTTAGCGTCAAAGGAACCTTCAACAAGGGCTTCGTGCCGTCCCTCGCGAGAGAAACAGGGGTGGAAGTCTCGCGGCGCGGGCAGTTCAGAGCGGGAGGCAGCGCAACGTGTTGGTGAACCAAGGCCTGCTCGGCATCGCTTTCTTCGAAGCGACAGCGTTCATCGTGCTGCTGGTGCTCTTCTTCATTTTTCAGCGAGATCACGTCAATAAATACTTCCGTCTGTGGGTGGCTGGATGGGTTGTGTTTACGCTGGCCTCGCTGAGCGAAGTGGCGATGCTAAGCCGGGATATTCCCTGGTTGTGGCTGGCTGTCGTGATGGGGAGAGTGGCCGCCACATTGCTGTTCTCAGCCGCAATGGTGCAATTTACGACCGGAGCGGGTAAGCGGAACTGGCCGATTCTGCCTCTCGCAGGTGTGGTGCTCTTCGGGATCTATTATTTTCAACGAAGCGTGAGTCCTGTTTATGGCAACGTGCGCTGGGAAACGGCAGTGCTGGCAAGTGCCGTATGTCTTTGGGCGGGGATGGTTTTGTGGAGGTCGCCTCTGTTGCACCGTGGGCACGGAGTGCGGTTGCTTGAGGGTGTTTTCTTATTGACCGGTATACATGGGTTGGACCGCCACATTTGGCCGGAGCACCCCTACTTTTTGTTGCGAGTGGCGTTTGATCATCTGCTGGGCGTGGCGATGGGAATTGCCATGGTGGTTGTGGTGCTGGAGGGAGCCCGGTCGCGTACGGTCGAGCTGAACGAGAAGCTGAGGAGGCTCACGCTCTTGACAACGGCCAGCACCCAGACGTTGTCCGTGCAGGAGGTGCTGGACCGAGTGCTCGCGCACCTGGTGGAGAGCCTGGGAGCGACGCATGGGCTGGTCCGGCTGCTGGAAGGCGATGGAGACAAAGCGCAGGTGGTGGTGCACGCCTCCGTTGGATTTCAAAAGGAGTATTTGGAGAAGTACGGGCGACTGCCGGCGAAGGCGCCCTGGACGCAGAGGGTCTTACACAAGGACTGCGAGTTCTTTCGTCTGGCAGACGAACCGGATCCGGCCGTGCGGCAGAGGATGGCGGAGGGCGGCATCGGCAACAGCATCACGATGGCGCTGCCGGGAAAAGACGGGCCACTTGGAATCATCGCCATCGGTTCTACGCGCAACGAACAGTTTCAGGCGGACGAGATCGCGTACCTGCTGAACATCAGCAATCTGCTCGGATTGACGCTGCAGAATGTTCGTCTCTTCGAGCAGGTTGCCACCGTACAGCAGCAGTGGGCTTATACGTTCGATTCGATCGGGGACCCGATTCTGGTGCACGACCGGCAAGGACGAATCCTTCGTTGTAATCTGCGGCTGGGACATTGGCTAGGCAGGGATTCGCAGGCGCTCGTTGGGCGCGCGGTGACCGACCTGCTGGCGCGCAAGAACCTGGCCTACGAGTTGTGCCCATATTGCGAGGGGGTCGCGGGGGAAGGGGATAACCCGGATCCTTGGTTACAGGGCTATTTTCTTGCCTCGAATTCCACCTTCACCGACCCTGCGGGGAACTTGCTCGGGACCGTGCACGTCCTCAAGGACATCACGGAGAGGAAGCGCGCAGAAGAAAAATACAGAACTCTTGTTTCCAGCGTCCAGGAAGGCGTTTTCATTTCGACGCCCCAGGGGCGGTTCCTGGATTTCAACGAAGCGATGATGCGCATGACCGGGTTCGAAACGCGCGAGGAATTGTTGGGCGCGGATATCCCGGGAGCCATGTATGCGAATCCCGCGGACCGGGACCGGCTAAAGAAGTTGCTGCAAGAGCACGGCACAGTGGCAGACTTCGAGTTTGAGATGAAGCGCAAGGACGGGGAGATTCGCACGGTGCTGGAGTCTTCGATTGCCGTCAAGGATGCCGCTGGAAATGTGACGGCGTATCAAGGCTTTCTTTTGGATATCACGGAGAGGAAAAGAGCGGAGCAGGAGATCCGGCGGCGCAACCGTGAGCTGCTGGTATTAAACTCCATAGGACAAACACTGATGGAGTCGATGGACCTGGGCGATTCGCTGCATCGAACGCTGCGGCAGATGGCAGAGTTGTTCAGCCTGGACGCTTGCGCGCTGTACCTGTTCGACGAGGAAGGGACAAAAATCCGGCGCGTGGCGGCAGTAGGGCACCGCTCGGAATACGCCCGAAATTTTCCGCCCGTCGTCTTGAAACCTGAGTTGCTTCAGCACATCAAAGCTGTGCATGCGACGTTTCTTTCCGTCCAGGGCCTGCCGCTACCCGCCATCTTTCGCGAAGCGCAGAGGAAAGAAGAGCTGCTGTCAGCGTACATCGTGGTGCTTTGGTCGAAAGACCGTGTTATTGGTGGTCTGACGGTGGGGAGCCGCACGCCGAGGGAGTTTTCGCCGGCGGACGTTAACCTGCTGATCGCGGTCGGGAGCCAACTCTCGAGCGCCATCGAACGAACGACGCTCTACGAGGAGGCGCGCCAGGCGTATGAGAACTTGCGCCGCACGCAGGAGCAACTGTTGCACAGCGAGAAGATGGCGGCCGTGGGGCAGTTAATTTCCGGCGTGGCCCACGAGCTAAACAATCCGCTAACGGCCATCCTGGGCTATAGCCAACTGCTCACCTCGAGCGGACAGATGGGCGCGCAAGGAATTGAATACTCGGAAAAACTGTACAAGCAGGCACAGCGGACGCACCGCATTGTGCAAAACTTGCTCAGTTTTGCGCGGCAACACAAGCCGGAGCGGGTCCCCGTGCAGCTGAATTTGATCCTAGAAGAAACACTGGCGCTGCGCGACTACGATTTGCGGATGAATCACATTCGCGTGCACCTGGAGCTTGCCCCGGATCTTCCTCTTACCTCCGCGGATCCCCACCAGCTTCAGCAGGTTTTCCTCAACATGGTCAACAACGCCGTGGACGCCATGCTCGAACATTCCAAAGAAGGTGATCTTTGGGTTCGAACGGGAGCAAACGGAGACAAATTGTTCATCGAGTTTACCGACAGCGGTCCAGGCGTAAAGGATGCGTCGCGGGTATTCGATCCTTTTTACACGACGAAGCCAGTCGGTAAAGGAACCGGATTGGGTCTTAGCATCTGTTACGGCATCATTTCGGAACATGGCGGCGCTATTCGAGTGCGCAATGTCCCTCCGCGGGGAGCCTCGTTCACGATCGAGGTGCCATATCAACCCATAAAAGCTACCAAACCTTCCGAAACCGATCCTCCGGTGGAACCGTTGAGGGAAGGCCGCATTCTATTGATCGATCAGGATGATTCGGTACTGGAAGCGGTTCGAGGGATTCTGCTCGAGCGCGAACACGAAGTCGAGACAGCAAAAACGGCCGCAGATGCGATGGCGCTCCTCGAAACGCGAGATTTCGATCTGATCGTGGCGGATCTGGCCCTTTCCGGCACCGCCGGGCGGAATATTCTTCATGATTGGATACTCGCGCGGAGGCCGGGACTGGCGAAGCGGTGTGTGTGGATGCGAGGGGTGGCGCTGGTTGGGCGCGCTCCGGACGAAATTCCGCGCAATGGGAACTACATTCTCCAGAAGCCGTTTAAGGCGGCGGAATTGCTTTCCGCGGTGGACGGAGTGTTAGGGAGTGTCCAGCCCGCGCCCGTCCAAAGATGACGCAAGCTTGGCCGCCAGAGCGGCGCGCTCACCAAGATCTTTCATGGCGGTGTCCATCCGGATGGAAAGACTGCTGACAACTTCACTCAATGAACCAAGCTCAGGAAGCGGCGCAAATCCGCAAAGGAATTTGAAGCGAATCATCTGATAATGCACGGAAAAGACCAGACCCAACTGAAGCCGCTCCAATTCTTGCCCGAAGCCCACCTTCGGCGACATCGAGGCAATGACGCGGGCTAACCGCCACAATTTCAGAAAATCGGCGCGCAGGCAGGCCAAGTAGGCCAGCGCGATCTGGCGGCGCTCTTTGCGCACCCTTCGGGACAGTGCATGCATTCCTCGGGAGGCCAGATACACAGAGTCTTGCTCCGTCAGCGCCTGCCGGATTTGCGGGAAGAAAGCGACGTGACGCAGGTCCAAGTCTTCTGCGCAGCAAAGATCGGCATCGGGCTGCGGGAGCTTGCGGGGATCACGCAAGCCCCAGCCAAGAAGCACCAAAAGTATGACTGCAAAGCCCAGGAGTACTAAAAGCGGGAAGTTCACTGCGGACGTGCCTCCAATTTCCAAAGCCTCAAAAGCTTCTCATTGATTTCACGCAATCTTTCATTGATTTCAGGAGAGAGCCTTTGATAACCGGAACCCGAGAGCGGAGCAATCTGCCGGTCATCGACGGGAAAAGGCTTTCTGACAGCTGCGAACCAAAGGAGCAGGGCCACCAGAAACGAAATCATGGTAAGAACTTGCCACCACGTCTGATGGACCTCATAGCCTTTGTGGAACAAGATTTGAATCAAAGTGTTGATTAGAACTTCCACGCAAGAATTCAAACAAAAGCCCCCGAGGATCAGTTTGAAAGCGGCGGGAACTTGAATAGAGTAGTAACGCACAAGGCTAAGGCAGGCAATGACAGCTGTGGCAAACGTGAGATGATATCCGCGATTGAGCACGAACAGCCCCTGCGAGACGCCGTCAGAATGACTCTCCAAGGCCACGAGCAGGGCGACCAGGATAGACGTACCCGCAAGCGCGCGCCAGCCAAGCCCCCAGATCCCCGGGTATGGTCTTAGGGTGATCCCCAGAATTTCCGTGGTGGCGAGAGCCTGCGCGACCAGCGTTATTCCTTCCGAAGCCCACGCTAGGTCTCTGTAAGTGAAGGTGCTCATCCTTGGAATGAAAAGCAAAATAAAGAGGAAGCCGCCCTGGCAAAGATTAAGAGCTATGTAGGCAGCGAAGAAAGGCACCTTCCTGGAATTCTTCATCAGGAAAAGCAAAGTCAGCACGATCAGTTGGCCAAGGATATTCGCGGCCCAGACGTACTCGACAGAAAGGGGCATGCCACTCATTGCGGTTGAATGCTAGCATGTCTTGACTGGCCGGTAAATAAGGGAGTTGCACGCGATGGATGGGAAGTTGGTACTGGAACGGACTGTTGGGTGGCCGGAGGATAGCGGCGTTGTATCGCCTAACGCACTTCCTTGGCGAAGGGCCAAGGCAGGAAGACTTAATTAGATTTATCTTAGAAAGCCGCTCCGCAACTCGCCGTTCCTTGCACCAACGAGTTGCGGAGCCATTTGCAAATGCGGCCGTCACGCGATTTGTCCAGGCGGGGTTGGCATAGGCAATGGATTACCGCTCGCGCTGAACCCCTCGAAGCCTGGCGGCGTGGGCATTGGAAGAGGATTCCCGCTGGCGCTCAGCATGACAGCTCCTGGCGGAGTTGGCATGGGTAGGGGATTGCCACTTGCTTCGAGGCTGACGGATCCCGGCGGCGTCGGCATAGGAAGAGGATTGCCGCTGGCGCTCAGCACGACAGCTCCTGGCGGAGTTGGCATGGGTAGGGGATTGCCACTTGCGCTGAGGGCGACGGATCCCGGCGGCGTCGGCATGGGAAGGGGATTGCCGCTCAGAACCGAGAGAGAAACCGAAGCAAAGCGATTACTGAATAACTGTTTGACCGAGCTGTTAACGGGGAGTAGGATCGAAACCGTAAATGCGAACAATACCAGACTAATGGTGAAGATCTTTTTCATGGCGGAAAGCCTCCTGACTGCAACCATGAAGAAGATTCGAAAGAGCTGAGGGGAATGTTCTAAAACGTTCCGTATGCGGAACGGAGCAATCCAAGAAAATGATTACGCAGCTACAGAAGAACCGGCGCATCATTCAGGACTTCACGCTGACCACCTTGGCGGGCATTCCCGGAGAATTTGGCAAGCTGACTTACATGGCATCCTTGCGCGATCTTTCCAGCGGAAAATATGAGCACGCGGGCCTTGCGTGCTTGTATCCGGACGAGGCAATTCAACAGGCCCTAAACCTCTGTCACGAGCAGATCTTTGAGCGAATACTCGAGAGTCCTCTGGCGAGGCAAGAAGGGGACCTGAAAGAATGTTTGGAGCGCATGCCGGGCGGACTTTGCGGGGCGTTAATGCATTGGCGGCGGATGGAGGCCTACCGGGTCTTAATGCCGGAGCGCGCTCCAGGCTACCTCAAGGAGCTTTTCTGCTCGAATCTCCGGGCGCTTCTGGAGATTCTTCAGGAAGAATGTTCCACGGCTCATTCAACCGGGTAACCACGCCAACCACGCGGCCGACCACTTCCGCTTCTTCCGGAAAACGCCAAACCTCGGGCACACAACGAGATAGAGGATGTGGCTGCATCAGCAGACGCGCGCCATCCTGGTGAAACCATCCACAGCGATAGCCTTCACGCAGTTCAACAAAATACATGGGCCGGTCGTATTCGTTGGCCCAGTTGTCGTCTTCGATGCGGCTAACGCTGATATCCACAAGAACTACACTCCCAGGGCGAAGCAGCGGCACCATCCGCCGGTCCGACAGACCGATATATCCGTACCTATGGCGGGCATTTCCGTTTGTCAGGACGCCCTCGAGGCTGCCCCACCGCTCGACCATGCGAGAAAGTAATTCCGTACGCCTCGGGTCAAAGGACGGATCGAAACGCAATGGAGTCCTGAGAGAAACAGGCGGCGCTGCCAGATGTGTGTGTGGAGCGTGAAAGGCGCCGCCATCCGGGAAACAGTCTTCGATGGGAACATCGTACCAACGGAAGATCTCGAGGGGATTCAGGTGATAGACGACCGCGAGGGTATATAGCTTATGAAGGCCGGGAGTTACGCCGCGGTTCTCAATATCAGACAAGCGGCTGATGTGAAGAATCAGCTCTGGACGACCGCGACGCGCCGCCAGCTCAAAACTCGCCCGTTCTACATCACGATAGGTTAAACCAAGCCGTTCACGGGCTTGCCGCAGACGAAGTCCGGGGAGCATGCTTGCCTCGGGAGAGAGCTAGGAGCTTACATGGCTGAGTATAGCAGAATTACCATTCTGTTAAGGATTCGGAACGCGGGGCTGTGAATTTCTTTGGAAGAATTTTTTCAGTCGAGGCTGCAAGACCTTGATCGGTATGTTTTTGGAACGCCGTTGCACGGCTATCTCTATTCCTTTTAGTTGCTTGCGCGGAAGAGGAGGCCGAAGTGGGGCGCCCGCCAAGCAACAGAGGGTCGAGATTGGCGATCATTGGAGTTTCCTCTCACGCGTCAGATGGTTCTTCCTATTGGGGCAGTCCTCAAGCTTTATCTGATATTCTGCAAAGATTATGAGAGCAAGGAACAAACGTTTGGCTGAGTGCTTCCGGGCACTCCTTGTGACAGTCTTGTCATTCTTGGGTGGCAGCGCGCTTCTGGCGCAGCAAGCTGCGACTGCGCCGGCTCCAGCAGAACAGCCGAAAGTGAACAACGCTGAGTTTGCGGCGGCGGCGGATGAAGTGCTCCAGCAAGTCAGCCAAATTACGGGACTTAAACTGCTTACTCCGCTGAAAAAAACCTTGCGGTCGCGGGAGGAGATTCGCGCGTATGTGATTCGAGAGATGAATGAAGAGAAAAACCCCGCGGAGCGGTACGCAGAGACAAAGAGCGCTGAGGCTTTCGGACTTATTCCCAAAGGGTTTGACTTGGATAATTTTATGGTGGATTTGTTGACCGAGCAAATTGCCGGCCTATACGACCCGAAAGCGCGGGAATTTTATATAGCGGATTGGATTCCGCTGGACGACCAGCGCATGGTCATGGCTCACGAGTTGACCCATGCTCTCCAGGACCAGCATTTTCAAATCGAAACGTGGGAAAAGGCGGCCCGGCCGAACGACGACGCGGAGCTGGCGCGCGAAGCGGTGCTCGAAGGCAGCGCCATGGCCGCCATGATTGACTACTTGCTGAAAGGAACAGGTCAGTCCGTCGAGAATTTGCCGGACATTGACCCTTCGTTGTTTGCGGGGGACATGTCCAAGTCTCCCAAGCTGCAAGAGGCGCCTCAGTTTTTGAAGGATGCCATGATTTTCCCCTATTTTGGAGGGCTGGGTTTTTCCAAAGCAATTTTGAAATCAGCGGGGTGGAATGGTTTGTCTGCCGTCTTTGCAAAGCCGCCGGTTTCCACGCAGCAGATCATGCATCCATCGCTTTACAGAGCTGGGAAAACTCCCGCTCCCATAACGATTCCTTCTTTTGAAAAGTTACTCGGGCCGGATTGGGTGAAGCTCGATGAGAACGCCATGGGAGAGTTTGGCTGGCTGGAAATCTTGAAGCAATTTTTAGGCGAGAAGGCTGCCACGCCGCTGGCCGCGACGTGGTCTGGGGACCGGTATGTGCTTTACGAACAAAAGCTGACCAAGCGGCTGATTCTTGTTGCGCGTTTGCATCTGGGCAGCGATGAGAACGCTGTGCGGTTTTTTGGGGCGTATGCCGATGCACTGGAGCAGAAATATCTTGGACACGAGAATGCTCCCCGCGTATCGAACTTCCTGGCTTTCGATACGCCGGACGGCGGCGTGTTTTTGCGATGTGTGGGAGCCGAGTGCATGTCCGTTGAGGGTGCCAGTCGCGCCGTGTTTGAGAGCATCAACGGGATGATAGGCTGGTCTGCTCCACCCGCGGCACCTCAAGCGATGGCTGAGGCTCGTTGAGACTTACTGGGCCCGGGAATTCAGCGGAGAAAGGTTGGCCGCTGCGCGTTTCGAAAAATTATTTTTGGTCTTTCCTTCCAGACGATTGATACGAACCAAAAATTTCTCAGAGAGGGGCGCCGCGCGCGCTGCCGCGTACGGATCGCGCATATTTACCCGCGTGCGCTGGAGCTTGGCCAGGCCGAGGCGTGCAAATTCCGCGGCGCGGGCGGGATCCTTGGCGCGGCGCTCGTAATGAATGGCAAGTTGTTCACAAGCCAGAACGCCATCTTCGGGGTCGCTGGCGAGCTCAAGCCAGAGTGCGGCTGCGGCGGCATGATCGCCTCGGCGCTTGGCGAGCAAGGCAAGCTCGCGATGGGCGCGCGGCCGAATCTCGGCAGGTAGGCCGAAATCCAGGGCTTGCGAACAAGCGACATGCGCGCGAGCGGGTTCGCCACGGCGCTGGAAGAAGCGCGAGAGGCCAAAGAGATCGAGGCTGTCGATTCCCTCCCGTTCGGTATGTTGGGACGCGATCAGGGAATTGATCTTGCCGAATAGGGCCGCAAGGCCGCGCAAGTCCATCTGGTTGTGGCGGACCACACCTACAAGTGGCTGCGATGAGCCGCCGCGAAGGTAGTCAAAATAATATTGGGGAATCAGCGCTGAGGCGACATCATCTTCGCGATGCCAGCCGAGACGCGCCGCATCAAGAACGTGGCGCTCCAATTCGACGAGGCGGACGGAACCGAGGCGAAGCCTCCATAGCGCGCGCGCAGGGTGAAGAAGATCGAGATGCGCGGCCAGGCGCGGAGTGGAAATAGAGCGCGTCATGGTAAAGCGATTTTCGAGCAGCGGCCAGTCGAAGGATTTGCCGTTGAAAGTGACGAGAACGGGGCGCGCGGCGAGACGCGCGGCGAGTTCGTGGAGGAGCGAGTGCTCCTCGGAGAAATCGCGCATGAAGAATTGTTCGACTTGCAGGCCGCCGGCGTCCCACCAGGCAATGCCGATGAGAAAGGGGTAGGTGCCCGTGCCGCCGGCCAAGCCAGTTGTTTCCGTGTCGAGGAAAAGCCACTTGGCAGGATCTTCCAGAGCGGCGCGCGTCCGGCGAGAAAGTTCGGCGTCGCGTGTTCGAGAAAGAAGTTCGAGCGCGATGGAGGATGGCTCGGAAAACTCGGGCGTGGAAAACCAGTTGCGAATAGCGAGATGCTCGCCGAAATGATTTTTTGCCACGCCGGCGCCGAGAAGATGAGCGATTGCATCCTCCTGATCGGGCGCGAGGAGAGCGGGTGGACGTGACGGGGCCGTGCGCGCAGGGCGCAGAGCGGCTAGTCGAGAGAATTTGTCGGCTGAGGCAGCCATCTAGGCGCACAACCTGTCTAGAATGGCGATCGCGGCTTCCTTGACCTGCGGCGCAAGATCTCCAGCCGGGCCGACGCAGGAAGGGCAGCCTTCGTCGCACATACAGGTGGTGATCAGCTCGCGCGTTTTATGGATAAGGAGATCGTGAGCGCGGAATAGCGGCTCGGAAAAACCGATGCCGCCGGGATAGGCGTCGTAGAGATAAAGATTGGGCTCGAAAAATTCCCTGAGGTTCGAACCGGAGACGTCACTAAGACGCGAGGGCGCTAAGACGTCGTCCGAATCGCGGCTTGGGTGGTGTAGGGGCGCAGCATGCTGCGTCCCTACGAGTTCGGTGCCGGATTCGGGCGCAGGTGGCCGTTCGCCGATGGCGGTGCCGAGATCGCGGCCGTCGCACATAAGCAGTAACGTCGCCACAGACGCCAGCGCGTGCAGCAACCCGAACATGCCGCTCTGGCGTTCACTTACGCTGTAGGGAAGCGACTCAAGCAACGACCTTTCCAGTGTGATCCAGTAAGAAGTCGTGTGCATCTCGTTTTCAGGCAGCTCGAGCTTGCCGTCGCCAATGTTTTCGTTTGTGAACAATTTAATCTTCTTGAAGCCGACAACTTGCGAGCGCACGAGAACATCGCCATGCGAGTGCGAATTCGCGTTGGCGACGGGAGCGGGATCGGCGGAGGTTTCGGTTACTTCGAGGACACGCACCTGCGTGTAACGGATTGCGTCGGTGTAGTAATCGACATCCGCCTGTTTTACGTATGCCTTGCGCTCTTTGAAATCGAGGTGCTCGACGTGATATTGCTCTCCGCTGTGAATATAGATGGCCTTTTCGTGAAGAAAAACGAGTGCGCTCGTAAAATCAACTTCGCCGATAACATTGGCCCCGCCAGTGATATCGATGATGATGAAATTATCGCTGGTGATCGAGCGAAGGCTGATGGTGTCCGCGGGATACGCTTCGTGCGTCCAATGATAATGATCGCCGGCGAGGTGCAGGTAGCCCGCCTCCGCAAGACGGGCGCAGAGGTCCAGTAGATCGACTTCACCAAAACGATCCGAGGCTGCAAGAGGCAATTCAAATGCGGCGCATTTCAGATGATTGATAAGAATCTCGAGATTATCCGGCTGGATGAACGCATGCTCCGGGGTGTTGCCGAAAAAATAGTCCGGATGCCGCACGATAAATTGATCAAGCGGAGCTGAAGAAGCCACCATCACGGCGCAGGAACTCCCGCTGCGGCGCCCGGCACGCCCTGCTCTCTGCCAGGTCCCGGCAATCGAGCCCGGGTAGCCAGCCATCACCACGGTGTCGAGCGATCCCACATCGATCCCAAGTTCCAGCGCGCTGGTCGTCACAACGCCGCGAATCCGTCCTTCGCGCAAGCCGTGCTCGATTTCGCGGCGCTCGTTCGGCAGATAACCGCCGCGATAGCCTCGAATCGTCTCCCGGTTGCCCGGGGGTTTCGGATTGGCTTTCTGGAGATAGGTGAGCAGTATCTCGGTCTGCAGCCGCGAATTAGAGAACACCATCGTTTGTAAATCGCGCTTCAAAAACTCCTGCGCGACACGCGAAGTTTCGTTGATGTAGCTGCGGCGAATGCCGAGCGCGCGATTGACAACCGGAGGATTGTAGAAAACGAAAGTCTTCTCGCCCGCCGGAGCGCCGTTTGCGTCAAGCACTTCCACTTCCGTTTCGAGCAACCGGGCCGCCAGTTCGCCGGGATTCGCAATCGTCGCGGAACAGCAAATGAACTGAGGCGCACTCCCGTAAAAGTTCGCGATGCGCCGCAGCCGCCGCAGTACATTGCAAAGGTGGCTGCCAAAAACTCCGCGGTACGTGTGAAGCTCATCGATCACAATGTAGCGAAGATTTTCAAACAGGCGCGTCCAGCGAGTATGATGCGGCAGGATGCCAGTATGCAGCATGTCCGGATTTGTCAGCACCACGTGCCCCTTTTCGCGGATGGCCCGGCGAGCGTCGGCCGGCGTATCGCCGTCATACGTAAAAACGCCGAAGCGATTGTCCAGACGCTGGTTCAGGTCGTAAAGCTCTGCAAGCTGATCCTGCGCCAAAGCTTTGGTGGGGAAGAGGTAGAGCGCGCGATTGTCCGGATTCTCGAGAATCGAGTTCAATATCGGCAGGTTGTAGCAGAGCGTTTTTCCGGAAGCAGTCGGAGTGACCACAACCACATTCTTGCCAGCGTGAACGGCCTCCGCGGCGATGGCTTGGTGCGTGTATATCTGGCGTATGCCCTTGGCGCCATAGGCAGCGACGAGATCGCCGCGCGCCCACGCAGGGAACCCAGACCATTGCGCCTCGCGCGCAGGAAAATAACGAACTGCCGTCAGCACCTCGCCGTCAACGTCGCGCGTCGCCAGAGCGTCGAGAGCTTCGCGCACGCGGGTCAGCGATGAGCCGCCCGATGGCTCCAGCGAGCCAATGGCGGAAGACCGCACGACGAGAGAATGGGACATCGAGGAGCCTCCTGCAATTCGCCTTTTGTTCGCCAGCCTAGCACGCGGTGTCGGCCGCTGCAACAGAGAACTGTTTGTTATTTTCACCAGATGCGGCAGTTGGCACGAGGAGGAAGCTTTTCAGCCAGCAACGCCCGAGTCGTAGCAGCCACGGATTGCTTGCTAGAATAAACCCGTTAGCTCTCGCCGTTGCCAGGAGTGCTGTGGCCGAACTTACCGTGCTTTACGATGGGGCCTGCAATTTGTGCCGCGCGAGTGTCGCGCGTGTGCGGCGCATGGACCCACGGGGCCGTATCGAGCTGCTCGATCTTCACGACGCCAGCGTGGCCACTCGCTTTCCGCAGGTAAATCTCGATGAAGCGATGCGCCTGATGCAAGCCGTCGACCCCAGCGGGCGCGTGTATTCCGGCGCAGATGCATGGTCGCGCATCGGCTTGACGCTGCCTGGATGGAAGCTGGTAGCCTGGCTTCTTCAGGTGCCCGGGATTCACTCTCTCGCGCAACACGTCTACGGCTGGATCGCACGCAATCGTTATCGCTGGAATCGCGAAGCTTGCGAGGATGGCACCTGCGCCATACATTTGAAGCATCCTTCAACCTCCCAAAAGACGCCTAGCGCTAAACACTGAACCAATTTGTCTGCTTCCTCGCCCGGTATAATGTCTTGCAACTATGGACTGGACTCCTTCGTCCGTCATCCGCTGGCTCTTCGATTCGCGCAACGGTCCTTCAGACCGTTTCCTCTCGCGGTGGATTTTTTTGCGCGCCCTTGGTTTGATCTATTTTTCCGCTTTCTTTCCTCTCGCTTTTCAAATCCGTGGGCTCATCGGTCCCGCGGGAATACTTCCTGCCGGCGAATATCTGAAAAGCGTTGGCGAGCAGCTCGGCTCCGGGCGCTTTTGGTATGTGCCAACTGTTCTATGGTTCTCGAGCGGCTCGCACACACTGATGGCGCTGTGCTGGGTCGGCATGGTTGCCGCAGTGCTTCTTGTTTTCAATATTTGGCCGCGTGGAATGCTCGCGATCTGCTTCATCTGCTTTTTATCGTTCGTCAGCGCGGCACGCGAATTCTCAGGCTACCAGTCCGATGGAATGCTGCTTGAGGCTGGTTTCCTCTCGCTATTTCTGTCGCCCAGCGGATTTCGGCCCGGACTGGCAACGACGCGGCCGCCGGCGAGAGCCGCGCTCTATCTTCTTCTCTGGGAGTGGCTCCGCATCTATTTCGAATCCGGCGTCGTCAAAATCATGGGCGGCGATCCCGAGTGGCGGAATTTCACCGCGATGGACGACTATTATCAGAACGGCCCGCTGCCCACTTGGATCGGCTGGTACGTTCAACATTTCCCGCATTGGTTTCATGCCGCAACAGCATTTTTTACGCTGGCGCTCGAGCTGGTTTTGATCTGGGCGGCGTTTCTTCCGCGGCCGGTTCGCATCGCACTTTTCTTCATTGATACTCCATGGCAGATCGGCATCATTCTCACGGCTAACTACACTTTCCTGAACTATCTCGTCCTCATCCTTGCGTTCCTCTTGCTCGACGACCGCTTTCTTCAGCGATTTTTTCCAGCCAAATGGAAAAACCAGTTGATCGATCGCGCGGCTGGACCTGCTCTCGAATCGAGTTCGTTCACCGGGGACCAGCTCTCGATTCTGGCGGCACCACCGAACCCTCCAGCGCAGGAATCTCTGGCCGCTAGAAAGGGTTCGCGCAGATGGTGGCCGACACTTCTGACATTCCTCATTCCTGTGCGCGTCGCCGTAATCGCGGTTTTGCTAGCATGGATCTTCTACTCCACCGCAGCGCAATTGATTTGGACGATCACTCCCGCGCCGCTTCCAACCTCGCCAGTAGCTTTGCTCGATCCCTTTCGAATTGCTAATCGCTACGGACTCTTTGCCGTGATGACGCGCGGCCGCTATGAGATCGAGTTCCAAGGCTCCGACGACGGCCAAACATGGATCCCGTACCCCTTCCGGTATAAACCGCAGGAGCTGAATAAACCTCCCAGTATCTATGCGCCGTATCAGCCGCGGCTGGATTGGAATTTGTGGTTCGCCTCGCTGGGCGAGTGGCGCGAGAACCCGCTCGTCTTGCGCACACAACAGAGGCTTCTCTCGAACGATCCCGACGTGCTCTCGCTGTTTGCTGGAAATCCCTTCCCACAGAGGCCGCCGCGCCAAGTCCGCGCCGTCCTTTATCAATACTGGTTCACGTCGATGACCGAAAAAAGAGAGCACGGCCTCTGGTGGAAGCGCGAATTACTGGGTCTTTACGCACCCGCGATTCAAATCGAGCCCGACGGCAGGATTGGCGTCACGCAATGGCCGGATCCGATGCCGCCTCACGAATAGTCCTCGCGCATTCGAACCTGCAGCAACCAGGTCGTCAGGAGCGAAGTCTGGCTATAAGAATGGCTCCGGCGAAAAACAGAACCGCGCAAGTGGCGAAAGCCGCTTGCACAGAGACAGCGCTCCAAAGAAAGCCCACCAACAAACTCGAAAGAAAATCGCCAATCGCGTTGACCGCGGCGAGCGTACCGAACGCCATCCCGTGTTGTTCCTTCGGCACCAGCTCAGCCGCAACCGAATCTTCAAGCGCATCCTCGGTGCCGAAATAAAGGCCACCCAATACAAAGATCAAGCCGAGCAGCCAAATAGAATGCGCGCCCGTGCAAAGCAGAATTGCAGTGATTCCAGCTAGCGCGTAGCCGACGGCTAGGACGAGCTTGCGTTGTGGTACGTGGTCGCTCAACCATCCGCTGGCGTACGCAGATCCCGCCGAAAACACATTGTGCAGTGTATACAAGATGACGGCAATGCTCGCCGCGCGCGCCAGCCCGTACTTCGGCGCAAGCATTCGCGATGCATAAAGAATGAGCATCGAATGAGAAAAGTCGCCGGCTCCGAACACGCCGACTCCAAACAAAAATCGCCTAAACGGAGCGGGCAATTCGCGTATCCCGATCAGGAAGGATCGTTTCGGTTTTGCAGCTATAGGACGTTCCTGTACCAGCAACCAGAAACAAGCGACCGCGATCAGTCCCGGGAGCAGCGTCCACAGAAAAACTTGGTGATAGTTATGCCCGGTTTTTTCGAGAAGCCACAGCGCGGTAAGCGGCCCCGCGATTGCCCCCACTGTGTCCATCAATCGCTCGAGGCCAAATGCGCGCCCGTATGCATCCGGCGAAACATCCGCCGCCAACAGGGCCTTTTTGGCGGGCGAGCGAACGCCGCGGCCGAGCCACGCTACCGTCCGCCCGATGAGCACCTGATACGCGTGCGTAGCGAAGGCGAACGAGGCTGTCGAGAGAGCCGTGATCGCGTAGCCGAAAGTCGCGAGCGGCTTGCGATGCTTCAAATTGTCGGTGAAATAACCGGCGGCGAGTTTCGTGAAGCTGGAGAGCCCATCTGCCAGGCCTTCGATCAATCCGAGCCAAGCGGGCCCTGCTCCTATCGCCGCGAGAAACGCGGGGAGGATAGCGGTTGCGGTTTCATGACTCCAGTCGCTAAAGAGGCTGGTAAGGCCGACGCCCAGGACCGTTCGATTCAACCAAGATTGTTTTTGCGCGGAGCCAGACATGCGAGAGCAGTCTACAGAGGAAAGCTCTGAGTGAAAAGTTCAGACCGATTCAGACACAAGATGCCGCACACGCCACTGCCGGGATTCTCGTTTTTTGCTGCAGCTCGCGGACTATTTTTTTGCCGCGCGGTACAAGATGACTCTCACTTTTTCGAGCGTAATCAAGCCGCCCTCCACCATCTCGTCCAGGCGCGGCAAAATGTTCTCGATGCGCTCCGTCGATTCGATCACCTCGACGATGATAGGCAGATCCTGCGACATACGCAGCAGTTTGTCCGTATGGTAGACGCTCGAACCGCCATACCCCGCTACGCCCCGCAGCACGGTCGCGCCGGAGAACCCCTCTTTACGCAGGAGTTCGACGATCGCTTCGTGCAGCGGCCTGCCATGCCATTTGTCGGATTCACCGATGTGAATGCGCATGAGCGTACGTTCGCCTTCGAATTTTTCGTGTGTCATCACGGCTCCTAGAACCGGTTCGCCAGCCGAATGCCTGCCACCGACAGGAACAAACCCGCGATCACGCTGGCGGCTACATAGGTCGTCGCGCGCACCCATTCCCCGGCTTCGAGCATCTTCGCCGTCTCCCATCCAAAGCTCGAAAACGTCGTATACCCGCCAAAAAAGCCGATAGCGATAGCTATGCGCCAATCCGGCGAAATCACCATGCGGTTCAGCGTGAGTTGCCCAATCAATCCGAGAAAAAAGCACCCGGTGAGATTCACGACCAGCGTGCCGTGCGGAAACGTGCTCCCAGCGCGCGTTTGGATCAAGCCCTGCAACCCGTATCGGCACAGCGTGCCGGCTGCCCCGAAGATAGCGATCAATAGAATGCGCAAAGTAGCTCCCATCCGGCGGCAACGGCGACTCTCAACAAAAAAACTCCTGGAGCCACGCGGCTGCCAGGAGTCATCAGAGCCAGCTCAACCCACCGGCCCGGTTTCGGCGAACTCCATCGCCCTCGAAATGTCTTCCGCAAAAATCTTAATGTCCTCACGCTTCCGATGCAATAAGACAATTTGTCGCTCTTGCGAAAACTCTGTAGGGGCGGGGCTTGCCCCGCCCGGTTAGCTCTACTGCCGGTTCGCAGGCGCGACGCTTTTCCCCTGGAATACGACCGCGCGCACCTTCTCGAGCGCATGAATGTCGCTCAATGGATCTCCCTCGACCGCCACAAGGTCCCCTTCTTTTCCGTTCTCGATCGTCCCTAATTGCTCGAGGCCCAGCAAGGCCGCGCTCGTTTTCGTTCCAGAAATAAGCGCCTGCTGCGGCGTCATGCCGTACTTTACTTCCGTAATCATCTCATCGCGCACTGTTCCGGTCCCCGGCCCGTAAGAATGATCAGAACCGGCAGCAATCGTCACCCCCGAACGCAGCGCAAGCTGGAAGCTGGGAAAATGGGTTTTCGCCAACGCATTCACCTTTGTGATCACGTACTCGGGAAAATGCATTTTCACTCCGTTCGCTACGCTTTCTTCCACCACGAAAACGGTCGGAACAAACACAATGCCGTGACTTTTCATAAAGTCCACCGCAGCTTGATCCATCTCCGATCCGTGCTCAATCGAATCTACCCCCGCTTCGAGCGACGCGCGAATACTGCGGACATTTTCTGCGTGCGATGCCACTTTGACGTGCGCCATATGCGCCTGCTGAACAATGACTTTCAACTCCTCGGCCGAAAGCTGCTCGGACGTCGGCGAGTCGAGTGGAGAAAGCACTCCTCCCGAGGCCATCACTTTAATCACGCGCGCTCCGTACTTGAGTTGCAGGTGCACCGCTTTTTCCGCGTCGGCGGTCGAATTGACGAACCCATGCAGCGGCGTATAGAAATCGTCCATCGGCAAGTAGGGCGGCTGCGCGTTGAAATCACCGTGGCCGCCCGGGATGGAGATCGCATGCGCGGCGGGAACCAAATGCGGCCCAGGAATCGTTCCGTCCTCAATCGCATCCTTGAGCGCGACATCGATGAATCCTTGGGTAGCCATAACGCGCGCGCCAACAACGCCGGAAGAAAGCGCGTAGCTCATCGCCTTGCTACCGCGCAAGGCAGCTAACGGCTCCGAAACCGCCTGCCCAAACGGCCCGGACCAAATGTGAATGTGAGCATCGACGAATCCCGGCAGGACGGTGTAACTCGATAGATCGATTTGATCCGCTCCCGCGGGCACCGCAATATCTTTGCCGACCGCCGTCACCCTGCCGTCGGTGATTACCACGACCGCCGGGGCAATCGGCGCTTTCTCCGCGTCGTAGATCAGCTTCCCACAGCGGACGTAAACCACTCTGGGCGGCGCAGCGAATCCTGCGAGTGACAAAAGCAAGCACGCAATCGCAGCCATCCAAATTCTTCTCATCGAATTCTCCTTCTGCCCGTCGCAAGCACAAGCTTCGCCACTGTCTGAATTTGCCGGGCGCCAGCCTAAATCGCGCATGGACCGAAGTCAAATCGCCACGTCCCATCCGTCTCGTCCAAAGAAGTATCGGCCATTGAAAGTGTAAGGGCACGATTCATCGTGCCCTCTTTCTTCCCACCGGCACTGATTTTTGTAGGGGCGCAGCACGCTGCGCCCCTACTTGCATGGGACTCGGCCCATGGCTACGCACGCCGCTCAATAATGAAACCGAAACCGCAACTGCACGAAAATTTCGCGCGGGTTGAGGTAATGCGTCCCGCCGAACGTAAAGCTATTGTCCAGCAACACGCGGCGGTTGGCGACGTTTGTGCCTTGCACGTTGACGCTGAATCGCTCGCCAAAACTCTTGCCAAGCGCAAGGTCAAACGTCGTGTGCCCCGGCAGGTGGTCGCCGGGATATTGGGTGGATGGCGAACCGTTTGAGAATCCCGATCCGTAATAAATATCGGTCGAGGCGTAGGAATGCCACGGCAGGTTGTACTCTCCGCCGATGTGCAGCGTGTTTCGCTGATCGTGATCCAGCAGGCCGAAACCGTCGCCGAAGGAAAAGTCGGTAAGGCCGCCATTGATATCGCCGAAGCCGAGCGCGAGTTGATTGGAATACGTCAAGTAAACCTGCGCGCGATTGCGAATACGCGGAGAACGCAAGGTTAGCTCCCACCCATTGATCCGCGCACCTTGAATGGTGATAGGGATGAACAAGTCCGAGTTGTTGAAATTGTTGTGGTCGAAGAAATTCTTCGCCAGCGTCTGGAAATTGTCGGCGTCCAGCGTCCACCCGTGAAAGGGAATTGTGACTCCGAATTGATGCTCTTCGTCCCGTTCGCCGTGAAGCGGAACGAACCCGAGGCTCTGGTCGGTGGCGAATTGCAACAGCGGCCCGGACACAGTTTCGAGTGGCGGCGCTTGATAGAAGTGGCCGTAGAAGGCCCGGAATACCCAATTGATTTTTGGAACTTTCACGGATAGTCCCACGCGCGGATCGTTGGCGCTCTCGGAGGTCGAAACCGGACCGCTCGATGTGAGCACCGTGCCGCCGTCGAAGTTTGTATGCCGGAAGCCGGCGTTGATCGTCAACCAGGTTGTGGCTCTCAGTTGGTCGTCAATATACACCGCGAACAGACCGCCGCTCGGGTTTCCGCCCGTGGCTGCCAGATCAGAGCACACCGGCGGAGGGGGCGGCACAGTGGGTGGAACGGTCGGAGTGTTCACCGCGGTACAGGTGAATTGAAACTCGTCGCTGTCCTGCTGCGCAAATCCGTATAGACCGCCGCGGAGATTGTTCCGCTCTTTGACCCATGAGATCGTCGCTTGCGCACCTTCGTATTTCGAGGAGCGGTCCTGCGACGTAACTCCGGGCGAATCGAAGGGCGCGCTCTCATAATCCACGCTGTTGTAGTGGAAAAATGGCGAAACCGTTGCGACTAACCCGGGGCTGAAGGTGTGCACCCACGAGAACGCAGCGAACGAATCGTTCTCGCGATTGGCGTCCTTCAGGTAGTTCGGCGGAGTAATCCCCGTAAGATTGTTAGGATCGTTCGGGTCGAACGGGATCTGGAAAAAATCCCGTCGCGCCTGAGCCACAAAACGCAGCTGGTCCTGTGAAGTCAGGTTATAAATCAAAGAGGTGAAGCCTCCAAATCCATTCGCGGCATCGTGAATGACCGCTGACGTCGGCGTCTGCAGTCCCAGGTTGGTGCGGTTTCCGTTCACGCTGCCATAATAGGCGAAACGGTTGGAGTGTCCGCCGAAGTTCAGCGCATCGTCTGTCTGGTAGAAATTGCCGATGGTGGTGACCATCTCCGCTTCATTGCTCCGTTCAAACCCATTGCGCGGTGAAACATTGAACACTCCGTAGGTACGGTCGCCAAAGTCAGCGTTGTAGCTGCCACGCTGAATTTCCAGCGTATCGATATCATGAGGATCGATCTGAGGCCCCAGATTGCTCGCGATATTGGTGTTGGGAATTGGCACGCCGTCGATCAACCAACTCACCTGATGCCCCCCTCGCACATGTAGCTGATCGTGGGTGAAGTAGGATCCCGGCACGTAGTCGGTAATCATCGCCAGACTGTTGGTCCGCGCCGCTCCTGGAGTTTCCGCAATCTCCTCGCGGTCCACAATCGTCGTCGGAGTAACGGATTCTGCCTGCGCGGGGCCTGAATCGGAGGTGACTGTCACTGACTGGTTTTGCGAGGCCAGACGTAATTCAAAATGCAATACCGGTGCGCTGCCGGAAAGGACTGTGACCGCTTGTGTCTCCTGCGCGAACGAGGGATTCGACACCGTAACCTGGTACTCGCCGAGCGGGATAGCATCAAAGTGGAACTCGCCGTTCGCGTCGCTCTGCGTGGTGAGCGAGAAATCGGAGTTCTTCCCCTTCAGGACCACTTGTGAGTCCACCACGGGGCGATGCTGCGGATCGTGAACGATCCCCCGCACCGTGCCAAACACCGTGGCGAACGCCGCAACTCCAAATAGCAGCAATACTGCAAATGTCTGCAAAACTCTTCGCATAAAAATTTTCCTCTCCTTATGGAATAGTTCCCGCGCGGCTACAAAGCCGCGGTTCGAATGAATAGGCGTACCTGGAGAGTGAGCAGTCCTTTAGAGGACTGGAGATTCGAATCGAGGAGGAGGAGAAAGCGGTTTCACGAATCGCGAAATTTCCAGAAGGTTCGTCAACGGCACTGTTTGCAACAGTTCATCCGCTGCGGGAACAAAATCAGCCGCAGGCAGCACAAACGCGCCCGGTATTAGTGCCGGACGCGACGGATCTTTGCAGCACGACATCGAGCACGTCTTCATTCCGCGCATTTCGTGCCCGCAATCCGAGGCAGCCGGTGCCTGCTTCGGGGATGGCTGTTGCTTATGGTGATGATGCTCGGCAATCGGGCAAAACCCGCCGGCGCAGCAATCCACTCCATTCGCCAAGAGGGCCGCTCCCGCCAACGGAGCATAGAGCAGCGCCACTGCCAGGAGGCATAGCCATGCCGCGGCCATTCGAATGCGCTTTTGTCGTTTCTTAGTCACGAGGACGCAATACCACCCAATGATACCCAATTTAGACGCTTCGGCAAGCCCTCCGGTAGCCTTGCCGCGCGGCGTAACTCGAAATCGATTTCGCGGCGGTCTCTTTCCATGACTCGACGCGTACGGCCCATCCCCGCCAACTTGACTTGCCCGCGCCTGCATCGCAAACTAAATTTATGGCCCACACATACCTCCTCTTCGATTTTGGAACCGACGAAGAGAAAGCTCAGCTCGCGCGCCACAAACTCGAAGGCTGGAAGCAAGCTTTCCGCCTCGACAAAAAGCTGCAATACAAGCTCGAACGCGCCGAGGACGAGGCGACGCCCGAGCCGGAAACCGCTCCGGAGCATGCCCACAAGGCAGAAGAGAAGCCGAAAGCCGAGAAGCCAAAGGCGAAGTCCAAGGCAAAACATAAGTCCAAGGCAGCGGAAGCAGCCGAAGATGCGTCGCCCCCCAATGGGAAAGTGAATTTGCTCGTTCGCCTCTATTTTTCAGGCCACGAAAAGCTCACCGAACAGCGCTGGCTCGACCGTATTCCATCGGAGGAGCCGTTCAAGGAAGCCTCTCCGCGCGTGGTGCGCCAGGGCGAAGCGCAGTTTGACGAGCTCGTAAAACAGTTCGATTCTCTGGGCTAGCTTTGCCAAAATAGCTGGCCCCTGACCGACTTCGGGTATAATTTGTACATGATGCGGTCCCGCTCAGGCGAACTTCCACTTCTCAACGAGGACTGACCGAATGGCGTTACAAACGCGCGTCAAACCCACCAAGCTTGACGCCCCGAACTTGCACGGCCTCGATCATCACGCTCTCATCCGCATTTACCGCACGATGTATCTCTCTCGCAGGCTGGACGACCGCGAAATCCAGCTAAAACGCCAAAACAAAATCTTCTTTCAAATCTCCGGCGCAGGCCACGAAGCTGTGACCGCAGCTATGGGGCTCCTTCTTCGTCCTGGCATAGACTGGCTTTATTCCTACTATCGTGATCGTGCTCTTTGCCTGATGCTAGGCGTCAAGCCCCTCGATATGCTCCTCCAAGCCGTCGGCGCCAAGGACGACCCCAGTTCCGGCGGCCGCCAGATGCCCTCTCACTGGGGACTTCCCAATCTGAATATCGTCAACAAGTCTTCCTGCACCGGCACACAATTTGTCCAGGCCGTAGGCGCTGCGGAGGCCACCCTCTACTACGAGAATCATCCCAAGGCCCTGGCGCAAGCCAAAATGGCTCCTCTCGGCGATCACGTCCGCCACACACAGGGTGAGATCGTCTATGTTTCCGCAGGAGATGGCGCGACCAGCGAAGGTGAATTCTGGGAGTCCTTGAACGCCGCGTGCGCCGCGAAACTCCCTCTGCTCTACCTCATCGAAGACAACGGCTACGCCATCTCCGTACCCGTTGAAGTGCAAACCGCCGGCGGCAGCATATCGAAGCTAGCCCGCGGTTTCCCAGGCTTGCATATCGCCGAGTGCGATGGAACGGATCCGCTCGAAAGCTATGCGATTTGCAAAACTGCCGTTCACTATTGCCGCGAGCGCCGCGGGCCCGCTCTTATTCACGCCCATGTAACACGCCCCTATTCGCATTCTCTCTCCGACGACGAAAAGCTCTACAAAACTCCTGAAGAGCGCGAAGAGGAAGCTCATCGCGATCCGATCTCAAAATTCTCGCTCTTCCTCGTTCGCGAAGGCATCCTCGACCAAAAAGAGATCGAAGCCCTCGAAGCCGAAGTCGACCAGGAAGTCCGAAACGCCGCCGACGAAGCCCTCGCCGCCGAAGAGCCGCAAATCGATTCCATTCGCGCAAATATTTTCTCACCGGATATTGATCCCACCTCTTCTGCCTTTGAAACGCAGCCGCATCTCCACGGCGCGCCGAAAACCATGGTCGAAATGGTCGCCGCCACGCTCTCCGACGAAATGGCTCGCGACGAGCGCATCACCGTCTTTGGCGAAGATGTCGCCGACGCCAGCCGCGAGGAGACCCTGAAACAAGTTAAAGGGAAGGGCGGCGTCTTCAAAGCCACCTCGGGCCTGCAGCGCAAGTACGGCCACGATCGAGTCTTCAATACGCCTCTCGCCGAAGCAGCCATCATCGGCCGCGGCATCGGCATGGCCACGCGCGGGCTAAAACCCGTCGCCGAAATTCAATTCTTCGACTACATCTGGCCCGCCATGATGCAAATCCGCGACGAGCTGTGTGTCATGCGCTGGCGCTCCAACGGCGTTTTCAAGTGCCCCGTCGTGATTCGCGTAGCCATTGGCGGCTACCTAACCGGCGGCGCCATCTACCACAGCCAAAGCGGCGAATCGATTTTCACCCATTGCCCCGGCCTCCGTGTGGTCATGCCTTCCACGGCTCTGGACGTCGCCGGTCTGCTCCGCACCGCCATTCGCTCCGACGATCCCGTCATGTTCCTTGAGCACAAGCATCTCTATCGGCAGCCCTACAATCGTTCCGAATATCCTGGTCCTGAGTACACAGTTCCTTTCGGAAAAGCCCGCATGGTCACCGAAGGCGCCGAAGTCAGCATCATCACTTACGGCGCTTTGGTGCACCGCGCCGAAGTCGCGGCCGCGCAGTTGCTCCGTGAGGGCATCTCCGTCGAAATCATCGATTTGCGTTCTCTTTCGCCCTATGACTGGGAAGCCATCGCCAAAACCGTCCGCAAAACGCACCGCGTCATCGTGGCCTATGAGGACATGCTGAGCTGGGGCTATGGTGCGGAAATCGCCGCGCGCATCGCCGACGAACTCTTCGAAGAACTGGACGCGCCAGTGAAGCGCGTGGCCGCCATGGACACTTTCTGCGCCTATCAGCCCAAACTGGAAGACGTTATCCTCCCCCAAACGAGCCACATCACAGCCGCCGTTAAGCGGTTGCTGGAATACTGAGCCGCTGACCCCCTTCCAGCCAAGTAGAGGCAACTTTTTGACCAAGTTGCGCGTATTCTATGGTAGGGAAGTAAAGAAGCACGCCTCTCTGGAGGGTATACCCATGACCTGCACTAACTGCCACAAAGACATCGCCATCGGTTCCAAGTTTTGCTACAACTGCGGCGCAAAACAGCCCGAATCCGGTTCGCAGGGTCTCTCCCCCGCCACCGGCGCTCCCAAGCGCCTCATGCGTTCCAGCACCGACAAGAAAATCGCCGGCGTATGCGCCGGCCTGGCCGACTACTTCGACATGGATCCGACCATCATTCGTGTGCTCTGGCTGCTGCTCCTCATCTGCGGCGGCACGGGCCTCCTGGCTTATGTGATCCTCTGGATCGTTCTGCCAGTCGCCCCCGGCGGCGTGATCCCCACGTCCACCACTGTCACCACCACCCAGCACCCCTCAGCCTCTTAAAGGATTCAAGGGGAGACTTCGGTTAGCTTGACCTTCGAAGGCCCTGGCCTTGGTTCGGGCGGAGTCTGGTCCTTTCTTCTCCGTGCTCTCTGCGAACTCTGTGTTAAGAAAACCCGTAGCCGATGCCAAAGCTGCGCACGACCCACTACTTTTTCTGCTTCGCATCCCGCGGCGCCCGCGCCTTCTTCCCGCCACTTTCAAACAACGGATAGTCCACCGAAACCAGCCCCGCCCCCGTTGTCGCCAGCGCAAAACATCCCACGGCCAGCACCAACGGATACGCATATTCATTCACTGCCAGATAGCTATGCGGCGTGCTCACCCTCCACATTAGGAGCACCATCTCAATCGCCAGCAAAAGCGCCACTCCCCGCGTAAACACTCCCAACAGCAACAACCCTCCGCCAAAAAGCTCGAGCACCCCCGAAATGTAAACGAAATATCCCGGTATCCCGTGCTGTGCGAAAAGCGCCTGCGCTGCACCCGTCCGATGCGCCAGCATCGGATAACCATGCGAAATGAAAATGAGGCCAAAGGCCGCTCGCATCAAAAGCAAAGCGAGTGGCTGGAGGGCATTGAGAGATTTCATCGAATTCCTTCAAAGCTAAATTGGAAAATCATTTCAAACGCAGCGGCATTTTAGCAGAAAAGCAAAAAGCTAATGTCCAGGCCCTGTCGCGCTTTAGAAATCAGGTACAATTCATAGTGAAGAACGAGTGGGGCATCTAAATCGAATGCCAATAGACAGTTTGTTTGCAGAGGTCCATGACATGCCCGCCCTTGCCATTTGCCTCCGGGAGGCCGTGCGGCCATCCACGGACAAAGCCTTCCGCTCAAGCGTCGGGATCCCGGCATGAAGCGCAAACTCCTAATAGCAGTTCCCCTGCTCCTGGTCGTCTCGGTTGCTGCATGGTTTTTTCGCCCCAAGCACGAAACGCTGGGCGAAGCCTACGTTGGTGAACGCACTGCCACCCTTTGGAGCAGCGTGGCCCAGGTCCGCGAACCACTGGATACGCTGCACTATGGCGACCGCGTTGACGTCGTCGCCCGCCGCAACGACAGCATCAAGGTCCGCACCGCAGCCGGCGAATTGGGCTGGGTCGAAGGCCGCTATTTGATGGACCCCGCGCTCTGGCAGCGCAGCACAAAACTGCTCAAGCAAGTTGTGCCCATGCCCGTGCAAGCCCGCGGCCGCACTAAGGTCGCCACCAACCTTCGCGTCGAGCCGGGCCGCACGCAGGCGCGTCTCTATCAATTCGGCCGTGGCGTGCCCGTCGAAATCGTCGGACGCGCGGTAGCCGACTGGGTCCAGGTCACCGACGAAAAAGAAAGCGCGAACGAGCCGCAAGACACGAAAAAAGAGGATTGGTTTCTGGTTCGCGGTCTGGCCACTCGCCCTCCAGGTGATTCCACAGTCCGCGCCGCGGAAACCACGACCACCACCCAGCCCGGCGACCAGACGCTTCCCATCGCTGGCTGGGTCATTGCCCGCTTTATTGAACTCGACCTTCCCGATCCGGTACGCGATGGCGCCTCTTCCGCGAACATTCGCCCCATCGCCTGGTTCGAGCTCAACCGTGTCGGCGACCCTTCTGGCGACAAAATCCAATATCTCGTAGCCGGGGCGCGCGGCCCAGAAGGTCAGCCCTGCGATTTCACCACCCTTCGCGTCTACACCTGGAACTTGAAGAAAGAACGCTACGAAACCGCCTTTATCGAAAACGATTTGTGCGGGCAACTGCCTGTGAGTATCGGGAAGAGCCCCAAGAGCGACCCGGAATTTCGTTTTAAGGAAATGGACGGCAATAAGGCAGAGCGCGTGTACAGGCTGATGCAAACGGTCGTCCGCCGAATCCGCGAAAATGGCGAGAGTGCAAAGAAACCTGCACACGCCAGCAAAGCAACTACCAAGTAATTGATTTCGTGCAGCGCGCTCACAGCGATTGCGCAACCCTGCGAAAGGAAAATCTAAAGAATGACGCTGCATATCAGCGAATCCGAAGTGCGAGCCGTGCTTACGATGCCCATGGCGATCGAGGCTGTGGAAGAAATCTCGCGAAGGCAGGCGAATGGGGAAGTCGTTGTCCATCCCCGCCGCCGCTTTGAGCTGCCCGGCGGAGGATTCTTTCACTACATGGCCGCCGCGGATTTCTACGCCGGCTACGTAGCGATGAAGCAGTACACCTACGTTCAAGGAAAAATTCGATTCATGGTCCCGCTCTACGACATGAAGACCGGCGATCTGGTCGCTATGATTGAGGCGGACTACATGGGCCAGCTTCGAACTGGCGCTGCGTCGGGCGTGGCCACCAAGGTTCTCTCGCGCCAGAATAGCCGCGTTGCCGCCATCATCGGCACGGGCGGCCAAGCCCGGACCCAACTCGAAGCCGTAGCTAGTGTGCGAAAACTGGAGCAGGCTCGAGTCTTTGGCCGCGACCCCGCAAAACGCGAAAAATTCTCGAAAGAGATGACGGAGCGTCTTGGTTTCCCAGTAAGAAGCGCCTCTTCCTCAAGCGAAGCCGTGCGTGGCGCGGACATTTTGTGTACAGCGACCACGGCCGCCAATCCCGTCGTGAGTGGTGCGGATCTTTCGCCCGGCGTGCACATGAATGCCATCGGCGCCAATCACGCTCACAAGCGCGAACTCGACGACGAAGCCGTGGCCAGCGCCGACGTCATTGTGGTCGACTCCATCGAGCAATCTCGTCAGGAAGCTGGCGACCTCATTCTCGCCTTCCGCGGCGACGAAACCTGCTGGACCGGCGTAAAAAAATTGTCAGACGTAGTGGCAAGAAAATCTCCCGGCAGGACGAGCGACACCGAAGTTACGCTTTTCAAGTCCAATGGGATTGCTTCATGGGATTTGGCCGTGGCGATGAAAGTCTATGCGCTGGCGAACGAAAAAAGATTGGGCAGGGTTTTGCCGTTCTGGATCGGGGACGTGTTCAGCCAGATGGGCTAACTAATGTGCTGCTTCTTTGAATTTGCGGCGCAGAGCTTCGTGAAGGCGGGCCTGCACTCCGGCGGGCAGTTCGACTGGTTCGCAATCACAGAAAATCTCAATAGTCTTCTTCGTTTGATCGACCACTAACTTGCAATCCGAGCATTCGCGCAAATGGCTTTCCAGTTCGTGCTGCAGCGCCGCTCCCAGCTCGCCGTCAATATAATCCGAAAGTTCCTGAATGACTTCTTCGCAGTTCAATTTGCCCTGCCTTGGTGGAAGTAACGGCTCAATTTTTCCCTGAGCTTCAGCCGCGCGCGCAGCAGTCTCGATTTCACGGCTGGCACAGAGATGCCCAGCGAAGCGGCCGTCTCCTCGGTCGATAGCTCTTCAATGTCGCGCAGCACGAAGACGACGCGATAGTCAGGTTCGAGCTCGTCGATCACGCTCGACAAAATCTCGCGCATCTCGGTTTGCGCAAAGCGCTGTTCGGGCCCCGGTCCCCAGTCCTGCAGTTCGCGCGGAAACAAATCATCGTCGCCTTCGATCGGCTCGTCCAGCGAGAACTGATTCGGCCTTCGCTTCCGCAGCCGCATCAAAGCTTCATTCGCGGCAATGCGCACCAGCCACGTATAAAACCGCGAATCGCCCTGGAAAGTTTTCAAGTGGGAATAGGATTTCAGGAAGGCGTCCTGCATCGCATCTTCTGCATCTTCGCGGTTGCGCGTGATGTTCATCGTCAGCCGGAAAATTTTGCGTTCGTAGCGGCTGACCAGTTCCTCGAAAGCCGCCACGTCGCCGGACTTCGCCGCTGCAACGAGCTGATGCTCGTCGTCGCGAGCCACTTTCGACGCCAGCCGGTGTGGGTTAGGTGTGCTCAAAGGGATTCGCAGGCTGAAGATCAGCCCCGCTCCAAATGTCCGCCTATTTAAGTTAGCACAAAGCACGAAAGCACACTCGCTATCCCTTATTTTGATGAGGCAGGGTGGGGCCAGGATTCAAACTCTTCCGGCCCGTCGCCCAAGACCCAAGCGGGGGTAGCAGCGAGAATGCTTGACAGCCGGACCCAGCATGTCTACAGTTTTGGGAGAGCATTCCTCAAGCGCACGATGGCCTATCGAGACCCGGTCGTTTTGCTCCAATCCTACGTTTCTCAGCGACCTCGCACTCCTCTATCCCATTCTCTTTTATGGCGTTGCGTGCCGCTCCAGGCGCCTGCTGCAAACGCACTATTCTGCCAATCCGTAAGAAGTCCCTTATCTCGGCGTGAGACCTTGACCATTGCGACCGCACGCCACGAAACCTTCGAACGCAGCGCTCAAAATAGGCAACACTAGGAAGATGCGAACACTCCCCGACCATCTCCGAAAAGGCATGAAGCTGGTCATCGTCGGCTGCAATCCCAGCGAATCTTCGGTGCGCGTTGGCCACTACTATGCTGGCCGCACCAACCAGTTCTGGCCCATTCTCTACGAAAGCGGCGTCGTTCCGGAACCCTTCGATTATCACGACGACAAGCGCGTCATCGAATTCGGCATTGGCCTCACCGACCTCGTGAAGCGGCCCACCAAAGGTGTGGAAGAGCTCACGCGCGGCGATTTCGCCGAAGGCCGCATCGTCCTTTCTCAAAAGCTCGAAGAGTTCTCTCCCCACGTCGTTGCGTTCAACGGCAAAATCGTCTACGAACAGTTTTCCCAGCGCAAATGTAAGTTCGGCCTTCAGAAGGAGCATCTCTATGGCGCTCGCGTCTACGTGCTGCCTTCCACCAGCGGCCAGAACGCCCAAGGCAAAAGCGAAAAGCTAAAGCATTTTCGCAAGCTTGCGCAACTCGTTGCGCGTACGGAGAAAGAGCGCGACACTAAGGATCGTGAGGCTAAGGGGCAGGTAGTCTAAGAGGGAAAGATTTTATGAGTAACGCAGCTCAAGCGGCGCCGGCGGGTCCGGTCATATTGGAAACCAGGCACGACGCCATTGCCGTGCTGGTGATGAACCGGCCCGACAAACTAAATGCTCTGAATAACGAACTCTCGACTGCTTTGAACGATGCGCTCAGCCGGATCGCGGAGGATGACACGATTCTCGTCGTTGTCCTCTGCGGGGCTGGCCGCGCGTTCTGTGCCGGCGGCGACCTCGCCGCCATCGGCAAGGGGAGGGAGCGCAACGAGACGGCCGAGCTTGGCCCGATTCTGCGCTCGGGCATGCAAGCCGTGATAAAAATGCGCCTGATGCCTCAGCCTGTGATTGCTGCCGTGAACGGGCCAGCGGCCGGCGCCGGAATGAACGTCGCACTCGCCGCCGATATCCGCATCGCCGCCGATACCGCCTCCTTCGGACAGAATTTTTCCAAAGTGGGCTTGTTCCCGGATTATGGTGGAACGTATTTTCTTCCGCAGCTCGTCGGGCCAGCGGTTGCGGCCGAGATGTTTTACACCGGCGACATGATCGATGCGCAGACCGCGCTGCGGCTCGGCATCGTCAGCCGCGTCGTGCCGGCCGCCCAATTGGAAACCGAAGTGCAGACTCTGGCGCAAAAGATCGCGCAAGGTCCTCAGATTGCCATCCGTGCCGTGAAGAAAATTCTCTTCGGCAGCCACAAGGATGCGCTCGTGAAAGCTCTCGATCACGAAGTCGAATTGCAAATGAAATGCTTTCACTCGGAAGATTGCAGCGAGGGCATCCGCGCCTTTTTCGAAAAGAGGCATCCGAAATTCCAGGGGAAGTAGCGCTCGATTCGCGCGCCCTCGGTGAATGTCTCTCGCCTCTGTTAAGATTCTAAGTCCAAATGGACGACCTCCAGATTTCGGCCAAAGAAGTAAACGAGCGCATCGCGCGCGGCGATAGGCTGCTGCTCGTGGATGTGCGCGAGCCGTGGGAATACGACATTTGCAGGATTCCGGGCGCAAAGCTAATTCCCCTCGGGACAATCCCCGCCAACTTGAATACTTTGCTGGATGTCGACGATGAAGTGATTTGCTACTGCCACCACGGAATGCGAAGCCTCGACGCGACAGTCTGGCTTCGGCAGCAAGGCGTCGAGAACGCCAAATCGATGGCTGGTGGCATCGAAAGCTGGTCCGCGGAAGTCGACCCAAGTGTGCCACGGTATTGAGAGAGGATCATGGCGAAGGTAAAGCTGCGGTATCTCGAAAAGCCCACGTGAACGACATGCCGCAAAGCAAGAAGTTTCTTGCTCGCGCTTGGTGCCGAACTCGAGTCTCGGGACCTGGACAAAAACCGTTTGAGCGAAGACGAACTCGATGCGCTGATTGGCGTTCGTGACTACAAGCAGTTTCTGAATCCGCGCAATGAACTCTATCGAACGAAAAACATGAATGAAAAGCCGCCGCCGCGATCAGAGGCCATCAAGCTGATGGCCAAGACTCCGAATCTTATCCGGCGCCCTGTGGTCATCCGCGGCGATAAAATCGTGCTTGGCTACGACGAAGAAGCTTTCAAAAAGCTGCTCAAATAACACGCCAGATGGAAATTAAGACTATCGCCATAGTTGGTGCGTCCAGGCTGGGCCGCGGGATCGCTTATGCAGCGCTTCTTGCGGGATACCACACAGTTCTTGAAGACGTCTCGCTTTTGGCGCTGCAGAACGGGATTGCCTGGATATTGCAGACGCTCGGCGATGACGCTGCTCATGGAAAGATTCCTGTCGCCGTTCGCGATGCCGCTCTTGCGAATTTAACAGCCTCCATCTCCGCCGAGGACGCTGCCCGCGGGGCCGACCTGATCATTGAAACCGTCGCCGACGAAGAGGAAATGAAGCTCGAGCTTTTCACGATCTTCGATAAATTCGCGAGACCTGGCGCCATTCTGGCCAGCACTACAAGAGCGCTCTCCATAACGGAGTTGGCGGAAATGACGTTCTGTCAGGAGAGATGCATAGGGATGCACTTTTTCGAGGACGAGCGAGGTGCCCGGCGGCTCGAACTCGTCAGGGGGCGCGCCACCTCCGAGGAGACCATCGCCGCTTGTTGCGACGTGGGCCGGCGCATGGGGAGGGAAGTCTCCGTGCGAACCGAAGAGCAACTCCGGTCTGCCGGTTCCTAGAATTCAGATCGGCTCATCGTCTTTTTCTCGAAGCCAATGAGCGGTAAAGGATAGCTCGGAGGCAAACTATGAAAAACAACTTGGCGGAGAAAATCGTGATTCAGCAAGGGGACTTGACGGACACGGACACCGACGCCATCGTCAACGCCGCCAACAACGACCTCCAATTAGGCGCTGGCGTTGCCGGAGCTGTCCGGCGCAAGGGCGGCGAAGAAATTCAGCGCGAGTGCGACGCCATCGGAAGCATCCCGGTCGGTTACGCCGCCATTACGGGTGGCGGGAAGCTCAAAGCGCGCCACGTCATCCACGCAGCAAGTATGCAGCTCGGCGGACGCACAACCGCAGCAAATCTGCGCACTTCCGTCGCTCACTCTCTCCGCATTGCCGCCGAGCGCGGCCTCAAGACCATCGCCTTCCCGGCTGTTGGCACAGGCATCGCCGGGTTCCCCCTCGACGAGTGCGCCTTAATCATGTTGCAGGAGGCCGCCCATCACTTGAAAGGCGAAACCTCGCTCGAGAAAATCTACTTCGTCCTTTTCGATGACCGCGCCTGTGAAGTCTTTAAACGCGCCTGGAATCGCACGCAGATGGCGTCTCCCACTGGATCGTAGGGCGGTCCCTTCCACTGCTACTCAAAAATGACTGTTTTGTTTCCATGAAGCAATATGCGGTTCTCGATATGCCACCGGACCGCGCGCGAGAGTACGACTTTCTCAAGGTCCCGGCCTTTCTGGACCAGGTCTTCAATCGCGTCACGATGCGATATCCGCGCCACGTCCTGTTCGATGATGGGCCCGTCATCCAGCACTTCCGTGACGTAGTGTGCCGTGGCGCCGATGAGCTTCACTCCACGATCAAATGCCTGCTGGTGCGGCTTCGCTCCGATAAACGCCGGCAAGAAGGAATGATGAATGTTTATGATTTGCTGCGGAAATTGCTCGATGAATTCCTTCGAGAGCACTTGCATGTACCGCGCCAGGACGACCAGTTCGATGTTGTTTTGGCGTAGCAACTCGATCTGCTGCTTCTCCGCTTCGGCCTTGCCCTCTTTTGTCACGGGAATCAGGTGATACGAAATGTCGTGAAACTCGGCGTGGCGTTTCGCGTCCGGATGGTTGCTGATCATCAGGGGAATTTCGCACGCCAGCTCGCCGATCCTCTGCCGGTAAAGCAGATCGACCAGACAATGATCATATTTTGAAACGAGAATGGCGACGCGAGGCCGGTAATTCGACCTCGTGATTCGCCATCGAATGGAGAACTCTTCGGCAATCGGTGCAAACCACTTCGGAAAATCTTTCAGATCGAACTCGAAGCTGGCGAGATCCCATTCCACGCGGGCTAAATAGAATCGTTCCACCCCCGCCTGGTGTTGCTCGAAGTGCAGAATGTCGCCGCCATGCCAGTAGATGAAATCCGCAATCGCTGCGTCCAGACCCTTCCGATCCGGGCACTTCAACAAGAGGATAGCGCTGTTCTTCAAAAGGAATCTCCTGCAAAGCCAGCAATGTTACCTCAGTTTTCAAGGTAGCCGGCCGCTTGCCTTGCGGGCTGCCTGAGCGCACCAGGGCTAACTGGCTGGCTGAGAGGATCTGCATGAGCCGCAGAAGTTTGGTGCCCCGGCCAAAACGCCGAGCATTAAGCTTCTATCCCTTTTGGTTTTGCTGACGGCGCCTACTGGCTAGGCTTCTTGAGGGTTGGGCGGTCGCCTGCGGGTGGCGGTGGCGGCGTCCCGGAGGCAGGAGTCGTGCCCGTTGCAGGATTTGCTGCGGAGATCCCACCTTCGGAATAGGCCTTTTTGAGCCAGCGCTCGGCTTCGAGTTGGGCGCCGCCGGTGTCGTCGTTGGTTTGCTTGGCTTTGCTGTATTCGTTGACGGCGCGTTCGCGCTGGCCTAGCAGATCAAATACCTTCCCGAGATAGATGTGGCTCCAGACTTCCGTCCATTTTTCCGGCGGCTCGGGCACGGCCTGCAGCGATTCGCGGAAAGCGTTCGCTGCGGCTTGATAATTTTTCTGGTAGAAGAACGCTTCACCCATCCTGAAATTGGCGAGCGGACGGCCCGGCTGGATCGAAAGCGCGCGCTGGTATTGCCCAATGGCGTCATAATAGCGGCCTTGCTCAGCAAGCTCTTCGCCCCGGGCAATCGCTGCACGGGCGCGGAGCGAAACGCTGCCTTTGAGCACGAGATTGTTGGGATCCACCTTGATCCCCCCGGGTTTCGGGCGGCCGAACGTCTCAACGGTGAAGGGCGACTCCATCCCAAGCACATCCACCCATTTCGTTTCCGGATTGCCCTCAGTGTCGATGCGCAGTTCGACAGGCATACTGAACGTATCGATGGGCTGCTTGATCTTGCCGACGATGCGGAAGCCTTTGGGTGTGCGATAGACGACGAACTCGGTCGTAAAATCAGGCACTCCCGTGGAATTCAGCCATTGCATAAAAAATCCACGGAGGTTCGGCGCGATGAATCCTGGTTTGGCCGCTGCCTGAACATCCCTGTCGGCCAAGTTAACGAAATCATCGATCGTGGCCGTCTTCCCTGCATACTTGGTTGCAAAATCATGGAGCAGGGTTCGGAAAGCAACATCGCCCATCAGGCCGCGCAGCATGTGGAACACCATCGCGCCTTTGTTGAGCACGACCGAGCGGTAATCGCTGGAATAAGGGGCTAGCCTTGCGGCTTGCGCGATGGGGGCGGCATCGTCGTACATCAGCGCGCCGACCGCGAATTCGTCGACGACGCGGAGGCCGGCTTCTCTGCCGGCGCTTTGCTCGGCGTAAATCTCTTCGCAATACCGCGTGAGGCCGTCCGTCACCCAAACATCGCCGGCGCTGGCCGGAAGCACTGAATTTCCGAACCACTGCGAAGCAACAAGGCGGGCGATAGTACGTTCAGCAGTTTTCGGCTCCCAAAGCCGGCGGCTCAGCAGAAGAACTCCCGGCGCGGCGAAATCGCGCACCGTGCCGTCCGGCAATTGAATGACGGTAAAATCCGTATCCCGCAAGCCTCCAAATATGTCCGAAAAAACGGTGACCGCGCGCGCTACATCGTCGGCAAACCCTTGCGCGTTTGCTGAATCTGCGCGCGGCGCGTACACCGCTACATCGATACCTTCCGCCTGCTTGGGATTCAGCTGCAGATTTCCAGCGACGAACGTGCCGTGCGGGCCGGGCGTTTTGCATTCAAACGTGTACAGAAGCCGCCCGCCATCGGCAGCGGTTTTGCCTGCCAGCGGCGTGGGTGAAGCGCTCTTCCCGGAACCGGCAACCGCGAACGAATCAGGTACATTCAGGCGAAACGTCGCCGTATATCGGTTAGACGGATAGTTTGTGAGAGGGAACCACCTCGACGGGAGCAGCAAATACGCGCTCTCGTGACCGATAACCGCTGCCCGTACTCCGGGCACCGGGCTATTTTCTTCATTGGCGAGCAATCCCGCATACGTAAAGGTCAGCGTGACGTGTCCACCAGTGGCCACCGGCGTCGGCAGCGTAGCCATGACGTACAGCGGATTCATGGTGTCCCGCCCAAAGCCTATGGACTTGCCGTCGGCGGTCTTCACATCGCTGACCACGAGATTGGGGTGCAGCTCCACGCGGATGCTGCTGGAAACGTCGGTGGCTCGAAAATCAATCTTGGCCACGGCGCTAATGGTCTGGTGCGAGGAGTCGAGCGTGGCGGAGATATCGTAGTTCTCCGCGAGAAATCCGACTGGCCGGGGAGCCTGGGCGCTTAGGGGAGCAGCAGCGCCAGCGAGCGCAAGTGCCACCAATACGGCGACAATCTCTACAGAATTTCTTCGACGGAGGGGCATCAAACTACCTTTCCATTGGCATCTACCGCAGGCACCTCTTACCGGGGTGCAGACCGACACCATTCTGCCTATATAGGATAGCAGAGACCCACCTAAGCGTTGCCAGAGACACCGGAGAGAAGTGCAGCAATCGCGTCCGCGGCGCGGTCGACAGCCCCCGGCGGCCCGAGGTGTTTCCGGACTTCGGCGAGGCCGGAGCGTTGCTCTTCACGCGCGCGCGGATCGTTTAAGAGGCGGAGCACTTCTTCCGCGACCTTCGCCGGAGTGAAGTCCTCCTGAATCAGCTCGGGAACGACGCGCCGTTCGGCGATCAAGTTCACCATACTGAAGTAAGACGTGCGAACCAAGGGCTTGGCGAGCAGCGCTGTAAGCGGCGTCACGCGATAAATCACCACCGTGGGCGCATCCAGAAGCGCGGCTTCGACCGTTGCCGTGCCGCTCGAGACGATGGCTGCATCCGCAGCGGCAAGCGCATTGTAAGTCTGATTCTCCACCACCTGCACGTTTACCCCGTCATCCCAGCCTGCTTGCAGTTCGCTGACGTTGCTGTGAGCGGCCGCGGCCACAACAAACTGCGCGGGCCGCTGCCCCTGAATGAGCCGGCAAGCTTCCCGGATCACAGGCATGTGTTGGGCTAGCTCGGCGTGCCTGCTCCCGGGCAGGATCGCCACAATGGGCTGTGCTGGATCAAGGTTATGCTGGCGGCAAAATTCCTCTCGGGTTTGCGTAGCTTGCGCGGCGCCGACGAGGGGGTGGCCGATAAATTCGGTAGGTACGCCTGCGCCGCCGAAAAACGCTTTTTCAAAAGGGAAAATGCAGAGCGCTTGCGCAAAACGGCGTCTCACCACGCGCACTCGCCAGGGCCTCCACGCCCAGAATTGCGGGCAGATGTAGTAGATGTTGCGAACGCCGAGCGGCCGGAGCTTGCGCGCCAGTCGAAGATGAAAGCCGGGAAAGTCGGTAAGGATCGCAAAAGGCGGTCGGCGGCGCCGGGCTTCGGAGACCAGATGGCGCATGGCGCGCACTAAAGAGGGAAGGTGGCTCAGAATTTCCGTGATCCCGACCACCGAGACCTCGGAGTAATCGGTGACCACGTCAACGCCGGCAGCGCGCATCTTCGGGCCGCCCATCCCGAAGAGCGCGACATCCATACGCTCTTGCAGTGCGGTTGCCAGGCGCGCCGCGTACATATCCCCGGAAGCTTCGCCTGCGGAAATGAGGAGCGGAATGGGTGTCATGCTCGGTCGGAGCGGCGCTCAATCCGTAGCTGGCTGAGGTGCGGGCAACGGACCGCGCGGTTGGTCCGCGAGGCGCCCGGCGGAATCGCGCGTGTCTTCCGGCAGGCCGAGTTCCTGCTCCTTGTACTGAAGCTGATAGAGCCGGTAGTAGATGCCGCGCTGCGCAAGCAGTTCCTGATGCGCGCCCTGTTCGCGAAGCCGCCCCTTGTGAAAGACAAGAATGCGCGAAGCGTATTGGATCGTGCTGAGGCGGTGAGCGATGACAAGTGAAGTGCGTCCCGAGAGCAAGCGATCGAGCGCTTCACGAATTTGCAGCTCGGTTTTTGTGTCCACGCTCGACGTGGCCTCGTCAAGTATCAGAAAACGCGGATTGTGCGCAAGCGCCCGCGCAAAACAGATCAGCTGGCGCTGGCCAACGGAAAGAGTGGAGCCGCGCTCATTGACCGAGGTATCGACGCCGTCCGGGAGGGCCCGCACAAATTCCCCGAGACCAATTTCATCAACGGCGCGTTCCACGGTCCGGCGATCGATTCCCGGTGAACCCAGTCGCACGTTGGTTTCAATCGTTCCCGTAAAAAGAAACGAGTCCTGCAAGACGATCCCAAATTGCTGGCGCAAATTCTGAATATTGATCTTCCGTATGTCGATGCCGTCGAGAAGAATCTGGCCGCGCTGGACGTCGTAAAAGCGGAGCAGCAGGGAAATGAGTGTGGTTTTGCCGGCCCCCGTGTGGCCGACGATCGCGAGCGTCTGGCCCGGTTCCACACGGAACGACACATCGCGCAGCACCCAGTCATCGTCCGCCGGCTCAGGCACATCGCGGTAGCTGAACCAAACATTGCGAAACTCGATTTCTCCGCGTGGACATTCAAGGCGCACTGCCTCGGCGGCGGAGCCGATGGTGATGGGCTCATCCAACAGCTTGAAGATGCGTTCCGAGGCAGCCATGGCGGACTGCAGGATGTTGAATTTTTCGCTGAGGTCCTGAATGGGGCGAAAGAATCGCGTGGCATACATCGTAAACGCGGTCAAGACGCCAAGACTGAGGCCGCTCGAGAGCACGCGATTGCCTCCAGACCAATAAATCAAGGTAATCGTCGCAATGCTCAGAAATTCGACCGCGGGATAGAAGAGCGCAAATGCAAGAATTGCGTCGCGCCATGCCAGCATGTTGTCGCGGTTGCGATTTGCGAACTCGATGCGCGCTTTGCGTTCTCGATTGAACAACTGAACCGCGCTCATGCCCGAAATGTATTCCTGCAGAAACGCATTGATGCGGGCGATCGCCGTTCGAATGCGCCGGTTGGCGTCGCGCACAAACTTGCGGAAGAAATACGTGACCACAAAAATGAACGGAAGCACCGCGAACGCATCGAACGCCAGCTTGTGGTCAACGGAAAAAAGGAAAGCAGCCATCACCGCCAGCAAAAAGAAATCATTGATCATCGTCACGACGCCGGCCGCAAAAAGATCGTTCAAGGCGTCCACATCCGTAGTAACGCGAGTCACAAGCCGCCCAACCGGATTGCGGTCGAAATAGCTCATCGGCATCCGCTGGATATACGCGAATATCTCGCGCCGCATGTCGTACATCGTCTGCTGCCCAACGCGCTGCATGATGCGAATCTGCGCGTACTGCGCCAGAAAATCGGAAATCAGCACGAGCAGGAAGACCAGACTAATCCACTCTATGCCGCGCCACGCTTGGGGCTCGGGAATGAGATGTTTCAAGGTGGGCGTAAAGTAGCCGTCGATAGCCTTCCAGAAGAGCCAGGGCGGAGCGAGTTCGAGAGGAGTCACGACAGCGACAAGCGCCATCGCCAGCACCACGCGCCATTTGTATGGCCGCAGATACTGCAACAACCTCCGCATCAGCCGCGCGTCGTACGCCTTGCCTAGCTTCTCTTCTTCGTGAATAGTGCTCATGCCCGTTCGAGCTCTTCTTCCAGCAACTGCTTTTGATACAGATCCGCGTAATACCCGCCGCGCGCCAGAAGTTCGTCATGCGTGCCGCGCTCGCTGATGCGCCCTTCGCGCAAAACGACAATCTGGTCCGCGTCGCGCACCGTCGAAGTGCGGTGCGCGATTAGAATCGTGGTTCGCCCGCGCATGATCCCGCGCAAGCGGCTAAGAATCCGCTCTTCCGTCTGCGTATCGACGCTCGAAAGCGAATCGTCCAATATCAGAATCCGCGGGTCTCTTACAATCGCGCGCGCCAGCGCGGTGCGCTGCTTCTGCCCGCCGGAAAGTGTTATCCCGCGTTCGCCCACCATCGTGTCGTACTTCGCTGGAAATTCCTGCACGTCGCTATCGAGGCTTGCCACTTCCGCAGCCTCCCGCACGCGCTCCAAATCAAATTTCGGCAAGCCGAACGCAATATTTTCGCCGACCGTTTCACTGAACAAGTAGGTATCCTGCGGAACGTATCCAATCGCGCGCCGCAAAACGTCCAGCGGCCATTCGCGAATCGAGCGCCCATCAATAAGCACCGCTCCTTCAGGAGCCTCCCACAGTCGCGCCACCAACGCCGCCAGAGTCGTCTTTCCGCTCCCCGTAGGCCCCACTATCGCAAGTGTCGAACCAGCAGGAACGCGCAAGTTTATGTCTCGCAACACTCCCTCAGCTCCGGAGCGGTTCCCATTCGCCCCGCTGCCGTTCGCGCTGCCGCCGGCCATAGTCGTCGGATACGCAAACGTGAGATTGCGAAACTCAATCTCGCCTTCCACTCTCTGCTCCGCGGGAACTGTCGCGCCACGGTCGTCAATCTGCGGCTGCGCTGCGAGAATGTAGTTCAACCGCCCCATCGAAGCAGCCCCGCGCTGAAAAATATTCGTCACCCATCCCAGCGCGATCATCGGCCAAACAAGAATCCCCAAATAGCTGTAGAACGCGATCAACGCTCCCAAGGAAATTCGTCCGCCGAGAACGAGATGCCCGCCCTGCCACAACACAATCAGAAAGGTAATCCCAATCAGCGCCTGGAGCGACGGCATGAACATGCTCCACGTGCGAATCAGTTCGACGTTCCGCGACACATACTCGCGGTTCGGCTCGTCAAACCCGCGAATCTCCGCCTCTTCCTGCGCATACGCCCGCACCACGCGCACGCCCGCCAGATTTTCCTGCACGCGCGCAGACAGCGTCGCCAGCGAAGCCTGAATTTTTTCGTAAAGCTCGTGTATCACTTTTCCGAAATGTTTCACCACCACGGCCACGACCGGCACCGGCAGCAGCACCCACAGCGTCAGAGATCCCGAAAGTTGCGACATCACGATAATCGCCAGCGCCATCCCGATGATCGTCTGGCCGCTGTACATGATGCCCGGCCCCAAGACCATGCGCACCGCGTTAAGATCATTCGTCGCGCGCGACATCAGCTCGCCGGTCCGGTTGCGCACGTAAAATTCCGGCTCCATCAACAGCAAGCGATTCAGCAAGTCCCCGCGAATATCAAACTCAATGTCCCGCGACACACCGATCAAAACCCAGCGCGTCACAAACGAAAGCACCGCCCGCAGCGAGACCAGCCCAATCAGCATCAGGCAATAAATCCCCAGCGCGTGCCTGCTATGCGGCGAATAATACGGAATCGCCCGGCTCAGCCACGAACTGGCCAGCAACTGCCCCTGTGCGCTTCTTTCAAAGGGCTTCGCGCTTCCCGCCAGAATATCCGTCAGGACCCCGGTCGCCAGCGGAATCACGTTCTGTGCCACGCTCGAGACGACCAGCGCAAACATGCCCAGCGCTGTCGCCCCGCGATATCGCGCAAGGTACGGCAACAAGCCAACTAGATTTTTCCACGAAGATGTTTTCGGCGCTTTTTTCGCCGCCGCGCTTGCTCCCATTGTGGCCGCTGCCGCGCTCATCGCAGTACCGACCTCGCCGTGTCCAGCGTGGACTTTTCCAGCAGAAAATGTTGGTAGCTCATATCCAGCGACTGATACCGTTTCGTCGCGGGGTTCCACGCGATTCCGATCGGCAGAACATGATTGTCAGCGCCAGCCTTCACCGGTGTGAAGTACAACTGGATGCCCTTGACGGGGTCTTGCTCGTACTGCACTTTCCAGCCCGCCACCGCCGCCAGTGGCGTCAGCGCCAGGTAACCCTTCGCATTTTTCAGGTACTCGTCGCAGCGCAGCAGCTCCGTCCATTTTCCATCTGTCTCTTCGGCGATCACCGCGCGCGTCACAATGGTTCCCGGAATATCATTTTTGGGCGTCTTGGGAACAACGTTCGCCGCAAGAAATTGCCGCTTGCCGGTTTTCGCCAGGTCTCCGAACACCAGCACTTGTGTCTCTTTTCCTAACAGATTTTGCGCGGCTGTCTGTATTTCTTCAGGCACGGCTGGCTCTGCAGGCTTGGCCGGCTCCTCAACTGCGGGCTTTGGCGCAGGCTCTTCACCGCAACCAGTCAGAAGCAGTGCGGCAAGCGTTAGCGAAGCTGCCGCCACCCCGAAAAAATATTTCCGGCCCCCGCAAAACTCGAAAGGGACCTTGCCTATCCATTTCCTGACCTCAAAAGGCGCACAACTTGCCGGCGCTCCTTCGAAGTCTTGCGTGGTGATTTGAGAGGTTTCCATCAGTGACTTGCCGCTGTCGGCGCGATTCCCACTATACGCCCGGCTTGCCATCCTTTTCCGCTTCGTTCAGGCCACTCATTACGAATAGAGCGCTCTGTGCCTGCGTGCCCGGCCTGCAATCTCTCGATTCTAACTGGTGCCAGCCCTGCGTGGAAGCTTCGGGCTCAAACGCGTTCCTTGCTGGCCACGCGCGTTTACCGTTGCGCCTGGATCGCGTCCAGCCGCGCCTCAAAATTCTCTTCGCCTTCCGACCAAAGCTCACTGCGCTCCACCGGCAGCGCCTGCTCAATCGCTTCCACCCAGTTGAATAACTGTTGGATGTTGGCCCGCGTCTTTGCGTGATATTCCTTCAAGTTGGCCGGCACGGACATCCACTTGCGAAACGTCTGTTCCATCGGATGATCCGACGATTCGAATGGATTCGATGCCGCGCCGGGCGCGAGCAGTCCGCCGTGGCCCGTGAAAAAGTGCTCGAACCCGAGATCGGCTGTGAAGTTTCCCTCCGATGCCGCGATCCCGCCGTCATATTCCGGCCCGTGGCAAGTCAGCGTCAGCGGCTCCGACTTGTTCATCCACTTCAGGCTCTCGGCGTCAAAACTCCAAAGATCCCATTTCGCACTGACGATATACGCGCTGTCCATGTCGATGTGCTGAGCCGCCAGCGCCGCAACTTCGGCCGCGCCATACCCCAGGTCCTTCAGGTCCCACTCGGCCAACGATAGCTCCGTGGCATCGATGGGCTGAACAACCAGCTCCTTGAACGCCGCCTGCGAAGCGGAAAGCGGCGCCGTCGCCAGAAATCTCGCGAACTGGGCAATCAATGTGGTTCGGGAAAAGTCGCGCGTCCATACGCGCAGATACGCTCGGTTAGCCATAATTGGTTAAGAACTCTAATTATACGGGTGTTGAAGGCGAGAGGCGAATCGCCTCGAGTGAACGGTGAAATCTAGCTGTCGCTACCCCCAGCAGTTTGCGAACGGGACAGCTGCGGCTCTGGAACCGCCATATTCGCCGCGATCTGTTGCAAACGATCCCGTAGCGCGTCGCCAACGCTGGCAAATACCTGCGCGCAGGTTTCGCGCAGAGTTTCCTCGGCTTTTGTGGCGATGCTAGCGATGGCTTCACGCGACTGGTGATCCAGGCTTGCCACCGTGGCGAGCATCCACTGATTCGAAACATTCTCCAGACGGCCGCGATGCACTTCGGCAGCCTGATTACTAAGGTGAGCGTAAATACCGCGCATTTCCGTTCGATGGGCTTCGATAGTCGACTGCCACGATTCGAGCAAAGGTGACATGCCTGCTTTCACTTTCGCGTTCGCGTCCGCAACCCCCCGTTCCACCGCGCCGCTCATCGCCGCTTGAAACTGCCGCAAGAAAGCCTCCTGTTCGGCGGTGACTTTCTGCGAGAGCTCCGCGCGCGCTGCATCCAGTTGCCCGCGAGTCTCGCCCAGCGACCGTTGCGTCTCTTGGCCAAACCCATCCAGTTCCTGCCTCGCCTGCCGCTGAATTTCATCCGTAAAAGCCGCGGTCGTCGTTTCCGCCGCTTCGGCAAACAATGCGCGCGCCTGGTTAAACGCGTCTCGCACCACTTCTTCCATCTGCGTCTGCGTGTGCCCGATAAAGCTCCGGCTGGAATGATCCAATTCGCTTGCGAATACGCTCGAGACTTCGCCCGCCTTCTCGCGGAATTTGTTTTCCGCCTGCTCTACCGTTTTTTCCGTCAAGCCCTGAATTTGCGTCTGCGCTTTTTTCTCGTACCACTCGGCCGATTTCATCAAGTCGTCCACGGACTGATGCTTCAATTCCGACGATCTGGCTTCCATCTCGGCCAGGTTGCGCGCCACCGCCGTCTGCGCCGCCTCCTGCAGAATCTGATCCACTCCGCCTAGATTTTCCCGGAACCGCGCCAGCGATTCCGCGAACGCTTCATCCGCCGAAGTCCGTATGCGGTCCTGCTGCAACGTTAGCGCCGCATCGAGCAGCGACCGCCCGCCGGCCAGCCGGTGAACCGCCTCTTCCGTCCGCGAGATGTGCGGCTGCACCATCGTGTCAATCTGTTGGTCAAACCGCGACAATGCCAGCTGCGAATTCTCCTCAAACGTGTTGCGAATCCGTGTGTTGATCTCTTCCAGAAGCGTCTCGGACCGCCGGTGCAATTCGTTCCGATGCAAGCTCACAACGTCGTCGATCTGCGACTCAAACCCGGCGAGCGCCTGCCGCTGCGCCGTTTCAGTACGCGCGGAGAAATGCTCCAATCGCTCCGTGGATTCGGCCGCTCGTCCAAGCGCAGCCTCCAGCCACTGCGATTGCTCCTGCAACGAATGGCGCAACCCCGCGACACGCTGCTCAGCTTCCGCTGCCGCTCCGGCGAGCGATTCACGGACCGCAGCCGTCTGCCGCTCCGCTTGCTCTTGCAAAGAGTTGTGCCATCCCGCCATCCGCTGCTCGATTTCAGCCGCCGTACTGCTCAGGGCTTCGCGCGCCTCGGCAGTTTTCCGCGCCGTTTCCTCCAGCAGAGCACCTCGCATCTCGCCGATGCGTTGTTCCGTTTCGCCCGTGCCTCTGCTCATCGATTCACGGACTGCGCTGGCCTGCCGTTCTGCCTCTTGTTGCAAAGACTCGCGCAACTCCGCAATCCGCTTTTCCGCTTCCGCCACGCCGCTGCTCAACGATTCCTGCACCGCCGCGCTTTGCCGCCCCGCTTCCTCCTGCAAGCGCGACACAACGGCGCGCACATGTTCGTCCAGCCCGGCTGCCCCCTTCTCCAGCGCGCCTGTCAGCGTATTCTCCAGCGTGGAATGCCAGCGCGCCTGCGCCGCCGACACCTCGCTATGCAATTGCCCCTGCCAGGACGCATGCGCCTCCGAAAGCGCCGCGGCAACCTGTTCCTGGATCTCCTTCGCCGCTGCGCTCATTGCCTCGCGATGCGCGTTTGCCGCCACTTCCCGCTGCCGCGCCACCTCTTCCACTTCGCGTATTGATTCCCCGGCGCGACTCGCGATCTTCGTCTCGGTTTGCTCAGCCTCTGCTCGCAACCGCCCGGCGGATTCCTCCGCCTGCTGGCATAGCGCCCGAAGCGATTCCACCGCGCTCGCCAGATGTTGCGTTTGCTCCGAGCGTTCTGCTGTGCCGCGATCGGAAATTTGTTGCGTCAGCTCCCGCGTAAGCTCTTCAAGTTGCGGCGCAATCCATCGGGGCAGCTCTCGCTGCAGTGCTTCCGCAGCCGCCGCATGTGCCGCTCGCGATCGCGTCTCCGTCTCTTCCCGAATTTTTTCGATCGCGCCCGAAATTTGCTGCGCTAGCTGTTCCCGCGCCACGGAAAATTCGTGCGCCCACTCTTCCATCGACACGCGCCGCTCTGCCGCCACCGCCTGCGCTGCCACTTCACGCGCCGTCGCTTGGATCTGCTGCTTCGCATCCGCCACCAGCCGCGCCATGTGCCGCGCCAGCTGCAACGATGCATCGGTCGCGCTCGCTGGAGCAGGGAAGACGCGCAAATTATCCTGCACAGGCGCCGCGGCGGGCTCAGGTTCCGTCAATGGCAAATGAATTTCCGCTGGATCCGCTGCTTTTGCGGGAACTTCCTGCGCGCTCGCGTACGCGCTCGCTCCGCGGCCCGCCTCTGCAGGCGCGAACCAATCCGGCGGCGGAAACGCAATCCCCCATGTGTTCCCCGGCACTTCCAATTCCAGCGCCACCTGGAAAAGCTGTCGCACCGTCCGTGGCCGCTGAATCCACGCCACTCGACCGCGCACCGACCTGGGCGGCTGACCCGTTTCCGGGTGCGGCACTTCCAGGGTCACCCACATATTTTTCAGGACGTAATGCTTCGATTGGTATCTGCAGCCGTGGCAATTAATAATCAGCGTCGACGTCCGTTCCGTAAACGGCCGCCCTAGCGCATCCACGCCCGTCACCGCCAGCGGCACGGCCTGCATAATCCGCGTGCTCCGCCTCTTCCGCAATTCCTCGTTTGGATGCTCAACCGCTTCCGGCATCATTTCCGTCGTTTCATCGGCAAGATTGCCGCTCTGCTCTTCCATGGACACCGTCGCCGCTCCTAGAGTTTGGGCCCAACTCCCAGATCGCTCACGACTGCTTGGTTGTACCTTGCGAGGTAGCTTCCGGAGCCGGCGTGCGGTGAGTTCCCGTCAGGAACTCCCATGCCTCTTTTGCGACCCAGATTGGTCCTACCAGCAAATAAATCGGTCCTTGAAAAAACGCTGGATGGTTTCCTTCGATTTTGTGTCCCAAAAGGAGAAAAATCCATCCCCCAACAAAGAAACTCGCTCCCCAAATCCATTTCATGAAAACCAGCAGAATAATCCCCGCAAAAATCATCGGGATCCCGACGCCATGCAGCAGCTTGTTCCATCCGGAAGCGTGCTCGTGATCGTACTGCGACATATAGTGCGCCAGGTTCGGCAAAGCGCACCTCCTTGCGGTGGGGACCACTCCGCGGGAATGAAACTCTATACCCAAACGCTTTCGTTGGCTAGAGGTGGCCATACGTACTAGCCCGTCCCATGCCGTTTCTAAATTTCCTCGTAGGAACGAAGTTTAGTTTTGGAGTCCCCGCGGCAATCTTCGACAAACTTCCAATCTATCGCTTGCACTTCCGCTTCCGGCCCGCTCGCCAGCAGGATGAGCGAGCTACAAGTCGCGCCGGCCCTCAAGCGCCTTCAGCATCGTTACTTCATCGGCATATTCCAAATCTGCACCCACCGGTATGCCCACGCCAATCCGCGTCACCCGCACTCCCAGCGGCTTCAACAATTTCGATAAATAGACGGCCGTCGCTTCGCCCTCCGCCGTAGGATTCGTTGCAATAATAATTTCCTCGACCGTCCCGCCCTTCAGCCTCTCAATCAGTGGCTTAATCCTCAACTGATCCGGCCCCCGCCCCGACAGCGGCGATAGCGATCCGCCCAGCACGTGATACATCCCGCTGTACGTCCGCGTCTTCTCAATCGCCATGATGTTGTGCGCTTCTTCCACCACGCAAATCATCTTCTTGTCGCGGTTCGCTCCCGTGCAGAAGTGGCACGGATCATTCTCCGTAATGTTGCTGCACACCGAGCATTCGCGAATTTTCTCTTTGGCGTCGCGAATCGCATCGGCCAGCCCCAGCGCATCTTCCGGCGGGCAGCGCAATATAAAAAACGCCAGCCTCTGCGCGGTTTTCTGTCCAATCCCAGGCAGGTGCTTCAGTTCATCAATCAGTCGTTCCACAGGAGCAGCAAAATCAGCCATGCATGATGTGTAGCACAGCCCCGCATCTCCGCGCAAACCACCTCCAAAATCGGTAGTGTCCTAATTTCCATCTCCAGTGCGATGAACGCCTTCTTGATTGGCGATAGACCGAAATAGTACAATTTCAGGCGATTTCAGTAGTTCAGTCTGATGATCACCAGCATCCACACCTTGATTTATTCCGACGATGCCCCCGCAACGCGCGCATTCCTTTGCGACGTCCTCGGCTGGCCCTACGTCGAGGATGCGCAGGGCGGAGGCGCGGGTTGGCTGATTTTCAAGACCGGGCGGAGTGAGATGGGCGTGCACCCGACCCACAGCGTCTACGATGGCAAGACCTACGAATCGCCGCGGCACCATCTGATCTCCCTGATGTGCGATGACATCTCGCGCACTGTCGCTGAGCTGAAGGGCAAAGGAGCGGAGTTCCACGGCGAAGTTCAGGATCACGGCTTCGGACTCGTGGTTATGATGGCCGTACCTGGCACGGACGACATCATGCTTTACGAGCCCAAGCATCCGCTTGCGTATAGCCTTTGACAGATGGAATGGGCAACTAACTCACTCTCATTTTTCACGCTTCGCAAGGCATCGTTCAAATTAGGCCACTATCCAAAAATCCGCCCGCTCCGCCCTCGCTCCACAAATCACTCTGACCCTTGGGAATTCGCGGCGCCACGCAAGCTAGGTTTTTCTGTGCCATCCGCGTAAGCCATTTAAAAAGAAGAGCTTAGCGCCTTGATGGTTACTACCTATGCGTGCCCCGGGAACAAACTGCAAGAATCCGCCCCCGCCCCGTTCTACCATCAGAACTAACCGAGCAGTACATCAGAGGAATGCCCTTGCCCTTTCTCTACCTGCTGTTTGTGTTCTACGGTTTGACGCTCCTCGCCGCGCCGATTCTGTTCATTTATCTTCTTGTCCGTCAGTCCAAACTTCGCCAACAACTCATCGACCAGGCCGAAGAAAACGCCCAAAAACTTACAAGGCTCCAACGCGCCGTCGGCGAACTCCAAGCCAAACTCGCCTCGGCCGCCCCTCCCTCTGCACTGCCCGCGGTTGAAAAGCCCGTTGCCACCGAACCCCATCAAACCGTCCCCGTTCCCCCATCCTTCCCTCAAGTTCCGACCTATCCTCCAGTGGCTGTGTCTCCGCGCATAGAAGTGCAACCTCCCCCCAAGCCCCAGGCGCCCACCCCAGTCGTGCCGATCCCTCCAACAACCGTCACTCCGCCGGTTCCTCCCACTCTTGCGCCGCCCCAAACGTCGGCCATTCCAGCCACGCCCGTCGAGCAGAAGCCAGTTGAACCCAAGCCTCTTGCCCCCGCGCCACCAAAAGTCACTGTGCCGCCATCCATTCCGCACACTCCCGCCGCTCCGCCAATCCCCCCGCCTCAGCCCGCCGCAATCCCTCCCGCCGCCGCCGCGCGCGTCACCACTCCGCCTCCGTTCTCACCTCTCCGCACCCCCGCGCCAAGGCCCACGATGCGCGATCGCATGAACGCGATCTCCGCTCTCGAAGACGCTCTCGGCACCAACTGGTTTGCCAAGCTCGGCGGCATCATGATCGTCGTCGGCGTAACCACAATCGGCCTCATCAAGCTGCAATCTTTTGGAGCTGCTGGAAAAGCCATCGTTTCCTATCTCGTGGCTTTCCTGCTTTTAGCCGGCGGCATTTTCCTCGAGAAGCGTCCACGCTACCAACTTCTCGGCCGCGTCGGCATTGGCTGCGGCTGGGCGCTGCTTTTCGGCAGCACTTACGGTATCCACAATTTCCCCGCGATGCGCGTCCTCGATTCTCTCGTTCTGGACTGCATCCTCATGCTTCTTGTTGCTCTCGCCATGGCCGCCCACACGCTGCGCTACAAATCCCAGTTTGTCACCGGCCTCTCCTTTCTCCTCGGCTACACCACCGTTGCTCTGAGTTTCAGCGAAATTCCGCCGGGAGCTTCCACCGGCGCCAATGAGAGCACTGTTTACGGATTGCTCGCCGGCGTCTTCCTCGCCATCGGCCTCGTCACCATCGTCTTGAAAATGGGCTGGTTCGAACTCGAAGTCTTCGGCATTCTCTCCAGCTACCTCAATCATCTCTATTGGCTTTACAAAATCCTCGGCCCCAACGGCGCTCACGGCCGCGCCTTCCCCGAATATCACGTCAGCCTCGCCATGCTCTTCTTCTACTGGCTCATCTTCCGTGTTTCCTACGTTCTCCGCGGCGTCAAAACCGATTTCGAGGAGCACGTCTCCACCGTCTCCGCCCTCCTAAATACCCTTCTTCTCCTCGGCGTCATGAAGTTCCAATCCGTCGACCCCAACCTCGCCTACATCGCCCTGCTTCTCGTCGGCGCTCTCGAATTCATCTTCGCCCAGCTACCCATCACGCGCCGCCGCCGCCGCGCCTTCGTGATTCTCAGCCTCCTGGGCGCGTTGCTGATGATCGTCGCCGTTCCCTCGCACTTCTCCGGCAACGACGTCGCCTACCTTTGGCTCGTCGGCGCGGAAGTTTTTCTCTTTGCTGGAATCATTTTCGAAGAAGTCGTTTTTCTCCGCGTCGGTCTCTTCACCGGCTTGCTCGTCGGCATCGATCTCCTCGCCTACAACTTCCGTCCGCTGGTCCTCTTCCGCGCCCATTCCGAAATCGTCGTTCCCAAGGCCGGCCTGCTCTTCGCCATCTGTGGCCTCGCGCTCTACCTCAACGCGCTCTACATCGGCTTGCGCTGGAAAGAATCTTTCCGCGCCACTCTCGACACCCGGCTGCTCGCCTTTCATTCCTATTTCGGCGCATTCGCTGCAGCCACTGCAGCCTGGGCTCTCTTCTCCCACGACTGGACCGCCGTCGCCTTCGCCTCCATCATGCTCGCGCTGGCATTCCTCGCCCGTCGCCTCGAATCACGCCACCTCCAAATTCAATACGCTCTCCTCGGTGCGCTCACTCTCTATCGCACGCTCGCTTTCAATCTCCACATCGAAGGCCCCGCGCACTCGCACATCACCACGCGCCTCATCACTCTTCCCATCCTCGGCGCCATTTTCTACCTCACCGCCAAGCTTGCCGCCCTGCGCGACGATCAGGAACAACGCACCTTCCGCGGCCTCTTCGCCTTTGCAGGCACCGCTCTCTTCGCCGCTCTCATCTGGTTCGAAGTCCCCGAACTTTGGCAGCCCCTCCTCTTCATTGCGTTTGCCGTTGCTCTCTCCGAAAACGCGCGAGCGCTTCGCTACCAGGTCCTCACCTTCCACGCGCACGCCATCACCCTCCTCGCCGTCTTCACCGCTCTTACCGCCGACCAGTACAACATCCACGTCTGGCATACCATCCCTGTCCACGCGCTCGCCGCGCTTCCCGTTGTCGCCGGTTGCTACTGGATTGCCAAACGCCTCGGCGTAGAAAACGCCCGCCACGCCGAAATCGCCCGCGTCGCTTACACCTGGCTCGCCGCCGGCGTCATGACTTGGATCATCGAAGAAGCTCTCCACGCTCCGTGGATTGCCGTTGGCTGGATCGTCTTCGCGGTCGCCCTCGCGCTCACCACGCACTGGATTCGCTACCGCCATCTTGCCTGGCAAGCCAATGTCGTCGCGCTTGCCGCCTTCATTCGCACCTACACCTTCAACTTAAATCTGCACCAGCCTCTCTGGCGTCACGTTTCCTTGCGTCTTTTCACCGTCAGCCTCGTCATCGCCGGCGCCTACATCCTGGCCAAAATTGCCGCCGACGCTCTCGATGAGTTTAAATCCATCGTCCGCAATGCCTACACCTGGGCCGCCGCGCTTTTCCTCGGCCTTCTCATCTTCGCCGAAGCCCAGCAAGACTGGATGTCGGTCTACTTCATCGCCGCCGGAATCATCCTCGCTTTAGTCGGCCGCCGCTGGAGCCTCCCCCACCTCGGCTTCCAGGAACATCTCTTCGCCATCGCTGCCATCGCACGCACCTTCGACTACAACTATCACCTCACCACGCACTACGGCAATTTTAGCGTGCGCTTGATCACCGTTTCGATTGTCGCCGCCGGCCTCTACGCCATCTCCCGCAAAGCCACCGCGCCCGACGCGCCTTACGCGCTTGCCTCAGCGTATCTGCACACCACCGCCGCCACCTCTCTCCTCGCTCTTCTCATGTGGTACGAAGTCTCCCCCGGCAGCGGCTGGCTTGCCGCGTTCTGGGCGCTCTTCGCCTTCACGCTCGCTGCCGTCGATCGCCGCTTCAAGCTCGACGATCTCCGCTGGCAGGCCCACGCTCTGGCTCTCCTGGCGATGATTCGCAGCGTCAGCATCAACATGTATGTCGAGGAAACCTGGCACGGCCTCAGCGTCCGTCTCCTTTCTCTCTCCATCGTCGCCGTCGTCTTCTACGCTATGTCGCGCCTCGTCCGCATGCCCGAGGAGTGGCGCGCCCGCGATTTCCACCACATCTATTCCTGGTCCGCCTCTCTAATCGTCTCCCTGTTGCTCTGGCGGGAACTCAATCCCCTCAGCCTCGCCGTCGGCCTCGCCGTTTTTGGCCTGGTCTTGTTCGAATACGGTCTGCTGCGGAAAATCGCGCAATTCCGCTATCAGTCCTATGTCGCCTTCACCGCCGCCTTCGCTCGCATCTTCTTCGCGAATCTCGCCGCAGGCGATCCCGGCGTCTTCTTGAGCGACCGCATGATCACTGTCGTCCCGCTCATCCTGATTTTCTTTTTCGTCTACGCGCAGCTTCCCTCCGAGGAGGAAAACGTCTCCCGCGACCGCCGCTTCCATTTCGATTCCTTCGTCGCTTATCTCGGAACGGGCACGCTTGCTGCGCTCTTCTATTTCCAGTTCCAGGACGAATGGGTCGTCACCGCTTACGCCGCCCTCGCGTTTTCTCTCTTTGCAGCGGCCTGGGCGCTGCGTCGTCCTATCTTTTTGCACCAGGGAATTCTTCTCACTCTGGGAACCTTCGCCCGCGGCATGGCCCACAATCTTTTCGGTGGCAGTTATTTGACCGGCGGCACTTGGAAGGGACGCTACTTCATTGTCGGCTCGGCCGCGGCGATTCTGCTGGCTACGCTCTACTTTGCGTTTGAAATGCGCGGACGATACGCACCGCCCGCCAACGCCAGCCGCTGGAAAAAAATCACCACCGCGCTAGATGCCAGGCCTGAGCAACTCCAGTTTTTTGTTCCCGTGATTTTGGTCGCCACCATGTTCGCCCTAAAAATGACTTCCGAGTGGGTCACGGCCTCCTGGGGCCTCGAAGGACTTTGCATCGTTTTGCTTGCCTACGCCGTGAAAGAACACAGCTATCGTCTCACCGGGTACGCGTTGTTAGTTCTCTGCGTTGCGAAAGTGGCCGCCATGGACTTTTGGCGGGAAACTTTGTTTGAGAGGGGCATCTCTGTCGCAGTGGTGGGCAGCGTGCTCGTGGCTGTGGCCTTGCTTCACACAAGACTTAGAGAGGTCTTCGAGCATCGCCAATGAAGCGCGCCATCGTCTTCATCATTTTCTTTGCCATTCTCGGCGTTTCCCTAGCTGGCCTCTACTGGAGCCAGCGCCGTCCCAAATCTCCGCCCGTCTCACCGAACGCCATCCTCGATATGGCCGCCGACGCCCAGCGCGACATCACCCGCATCCCCATGCATTTCACGCGCCTCTCGGACGAGCAGGAAATCACCATCGGCCGCCAGCTATCCGCCAACTATTCCGGCGTTCTGGGAAAGCCGACTCCAGAAGAACAGGCTCTCGAAAAATACGTCCGCCGCGTCGGCGGTACCGTCTCCGCTCATGCTCATCGCCACCTCGACTACAATTTCCACCTCGTCCCCGATCACAACATCATCAACGCTTTCTCGCTGCCCGGTGGCCCCGTCTACATCGGCGAGGGCATGCTCGATCTCATGGAAACCGAAGACGAGCTCGCCAGCATCCTCGCCCACGAGGTCGAGCACATCGATCACTATCACTGCATCGAGCGCTATCAAATCGAAGCCAAACTCAAAAATCTGAACCTCGATGTCGTCGGCCAGCTCCTGCAAGTCCCCCTGGAATTTTGGCAAGCCGGCTATCACAAAGACGAAGAGTTCGAAGCCGATCGCGAAGGCGTCCGCCTCGCCGTTGAATCCGGCTATTCGCCCTACGGCGCCGTCACGCTCTTCACGCGCCTGGCAAAGCTCTGCAACGAATTCGTCATTCACGCGCAAAGTCCCGAAGAAGAACTCTCCGAACTAGCCATCCAAAGCCTCACCGGCTACTTCCGCTCCCACCCGCTCCCCTCCGAGCGCCTCGACCAAATCAATCGCCTCATCGCCGATGAACACTGGGAAAATCGCCAGGAACAAAAACCCTTCCACGTCGAATACGAAGTCCACAACGGCCAATTCGTGAAGTAAAGGATCTCAACACTGAGGCAAGTACCGAAAGTCCGCCTCGCGAAACCTATGTTGAGGGCGGTAAGCAAAGCAGCTCTCCAACATCTGGCTCAATAGTAGTAGTTGTAGGAAACGGCGGGAACTGGCTGAGATGCGTCCAATGAAAAGCAGTAGTCACCCTTCGGGTGAAGCCAGGGGTCGGCCGTGTTTGTATCGGGGAGTTCCCGGCTATCTGCTGCAAATGTCGCGCAGAGCTCATATTCGCTATTTTGTTTTGGATGGTAAGAAAACGCCTTTCCAGTTAGTGCATCCTTCCTGACCGTGCCCGTAATCTTGTCAAGATTGGCAGGAAGCACCTTTTCGGATCGATTCCAGGAGTAGTTGATTTTCCCCGCGAGCGCTGCAAGCGCCTGGACAGTCCGCGAGTCTTCCCGCAGCAGCCGCTGTTTGGCCGGACTGCCGAGAAATCGAAAACCTAGAATCAAAACAACAATCACGGCAGTTGTAGCCACAATTGTGGCCAGCATATTCCTACTCATTGGTGGTCTTCAGCGGGCGTTGTTTTTGTTGCAGCGCCCCGAGGTAATACCAGAAAATTCCGCCGGTGATCACGAGTACGACTGCAGCCTTTGCGGAAAAGTTCGCGGTAAGCTCGCCTCTCAAGACGGCCGTTAGGAACGTGATCAGGTCACCGACAGCGAGAACTGCCGTAATGAACAAAGCGATGTAGGTAAGCCATTTTCTTACGCTGGATTCCAGCTTTTCCGGGTGCTGCTCCAGTTCTCCGAGGATGTACCGCGTTACAAGCATATAGACTGGAAAGGCCACGATGATGGCGGCAAGCGAGTTGGCCATTTGGTAGAAGCCGCCATAGTAGTTCGGTTGAACGGGATCCTTGATCCACCGGTTGATCAATTCGAACATGACGGATCCGAGACCGTAGGTCCACGTGGCAAGCGTTGCGAAACTCACTAAATATAGGAAGGCGTCTTTCGCCGAACCTGACCGTTTGTAGATGGGGATTCGAAGGCCGCTCCGCGTCTCGTAATAATCGGCGAGCGCCCGGTACACTTCTTCCTCGGGCCATCCGCGTCCACGAAGCAGCCCAACAAGCGCTTCGTCAGCCGCGCCCTGGCTTTTCGCCGCCTCGAGGAATTTGTGCAGTTCAGGAGAGATCACGACGCGCGATTGTAGCGCGCCTCTCCGTCGAGAGCCAATGAGGTTTTGCACCCGTTCCGGGTGAGATGCGTTTCGAATTGAGAATGCGGGAAAGAAGGGAAGCGATGCGACTCAGCGTTCGAAACGCCTGGCTGCTTAAAACAAACCGGGGATTTTCATTTCCGCTCCCCTCCGAACGCCTCGACCAAATCAATCGCCTCATCGCCGATGAACACTGGGAAAATCGCCAGGAACAAAAACCCTTCCACGTCGAATGCGAGGTCCACAACGGACAATATGTAAAGTAAGGATGGGATGCGGCGCCCAGCGCCATCTTTATCGGCCAATGACTTTCAGCGAGTTGCAGGCATTCCGCTAACTCGCTGGCGTAGCATCTCCGCGGCGGCCGACTTGTTTAAGTCAGCGCAATAGCCGGCAAGCAACGAATCCTGGATGGGTTGGCACTGGCTCGCATTTGCCAAAACCGGAATCAGCTCGATGCGCACCCTGAAAGAGAAGCTCATCTTTCGCCTCACCGAACTTTCAGGTAGCGAGTTCGGCCCGAAATATTCATGCACGAAAGCCACGGGGAAATAGACCCGACTGCCTTCCTCACCCGTTTTCCATTCTATCCCTTGTCCATAATAGTTTAGGACTCCCGGGACGAGTTCTGCTCCGCACGGCGGCTGAGTCTCCACCCTCGGATCGATCACGCGGATCGAATATCCAATCCAACTATCTAAGGGGCCTGGCCGATAAGTGGAGCTCGCAAATGAAAATTTTCCGGAGGAATCACTCTTGCTGATTTCTTCTCGCACCACTCGAACCGTTCCAAAATCACGAACGCGCGACTGTAAGCACACGCTCATGCCAGGCAAAGGTGCGCCACTGGCTGCGTCAACGACTGTGCCGGAGATGGGTGGCACAATCCCAAAAAATAAGGAAGCAACAAACAGGCTGCATAAGAAAATCAGGAGTAACAGGCCAAAGACGAGCAAGATCCAGAGGTGCTTCTTAGGCGGGCGAGCTATCGGCAGGGAAGCCATGTTTTTGAAGGACACGCTGAGTTCTGACTGACCCTGAGGATTGACAAATAGATTCTGCTTCGAGGAACGGTCGACCGGCGGAGTTCGTCAACCATCTAATTCCTTTTACGCCACTTCAGAATAATCCGGGGATTTTCATTCCGGCGATTCCTGGAATGCCGCCGGCGAGATTTTTCATCTGGTTGGTGAGCTCTTCATCGACGCGGCGCGAAGCTTCGTTGACGGCGGCGCGCACCAGGTCCTGCAGCATTTCCTGATCCTTGCTGGCGAAAACTTCCGGCTCGATCCGCAGGTCCACAATCTGCTTCTGGCCGTTCATCTTGACGGTGACCATGCCGCCGCCCGCCGAAGCTTCCACGGCCACGCCATTCACTTGTTGCTGCAAGTCTTCCTGAACTTGCCGCAACCTCGAGAGCATCTGCTGGATCGCATTGACTTCCATCAGGACTCCTCTTGGCGCCATTTTACTTCGGAGATTTTTCCCCCGAAGCGTTGCAGCATCGACCGCACCATCGGATCTCGCTCGAACTGTTCGCGCAATTCCTGCGTTCCGGAAATTCCGCGCGGCGCAGCCGCTGCAACTGCTTCTACTTTAGCACACACTCTTACCGCGCGGCCCAGCACTTTGCTCGAACACGTACGAACCTTTTCCAAAGAGTCGCGTCCTTCCATCATTTCCGCGAACGCGCGCTTGTCCGCCGAAAAATAAATTCTCAGTTCCGCGCCCTCCAGTTCCCACCGGCTGCCTTGGTTCATGATCTCGCCGAGAAATTTTTGCTGCGCCTGAATCGCTGTCTTAATCTCTGCAACTTGTTCCTGCCTGATTCCCGAAGCGCGCGTCTCTGTCGCTGCTGATTCGGAAGTGGGTTCAGTCTCTGGTTCGGATTCTGGCGCCGCTGCAACGGTTGCCGGAGGCTCCGCCGCGGCGGGAGGCTTTATTTCTTCTCGTGCCGCTACCGATGCTGGGGCGGATTTTATTTCGGCGCGCGCCGGCGCTGCCGCCGCGGCGGCGGAAGCGCCAAAACTCGGCGTAGCCGGCCGCGACGACGGCTGAGCAAAAGCAGCTTGCGGTGCAGGCGCGGGTGAAAAAGTCCGCGTGGGCACTGCTTGCGGCGCGGCCGAAGGAGCAGGAAAAGCCGCACTGCCGCGCATCGCGCCGGAACTGCTTGATGTCGCTGGAGCTCCGCTGCGAAGTTCTGCCAGAAGCTCTTCCATCGGCGCCAGCCGCTGCGCGTTGATCAGCCGCAACAAGCCCATTTCCAGATGCACGCGCGGATCCGGCTTGTGCCGCAAATCGCTGTCCGTTTGCAATAGGATCTGGAAAAATCGTGTCAGGTCTTCTTCCGTGAATTGCGCCGCCGCTTTGGCGAGCGCCGGCCGTTGATCCGGTGTAGCGGCGATCAAATCCGAATCGGCTCCGCTCACCCGCGCAATCAAAAGATTCCGGATGTGCCGAATCGCTTCCCGGCAAAAATGCTGAAGGTTGCGCCCTTCTTTCTGAAACGTGTGCACCAGCCCCAGCGCGCGGTCTGCCGAACCTTCCGCTATCGCTTCCACAAGTTCATTCAGCGAATCTTCCGGCACCACGCCGAGAAGTTCGCGCACTTCCTTGTCCGGAATCACATCGCCGCAATACGCACGCGCCTGCTCCAGCAAAGAAAGTGCATCGCGCAAGCTGCCTTCCGCCATTCGCGCAATCACGGCCAGCGCGCCGGGCTCAATCTTCAAATTTTCTTTCGCCGCAATTTCTTCAAGCCGTCCCGTAATTTCCGCAAACGTCAGCGCGCGAAAATGGAAATGCTGCGAGCGCGAACGTATCGTGTCTTCCAGGTCCTCCGGCTGCGTCGTGGCCATCACGAAAATCACGCGGTCCGGCGGCTCCTCCAGTGTCTTCAGCAATGCGTTGGAAGCTTCGGTGGTGAGCATGTGCGCTTCGTCGAGAAGCACCACTTTGCTCCGCGAAGCTGCCGGCGCGTACCGCACCATCTCGCGCAGCTCGCGGATCTGGTCAATGCCGCGATTGGAAGCCGCGTCAATCTCGATTACATCCAGCGAAGTTCCCGCGGCGATTTCCTTGCACGAATCGCACTCGCCGCATGGCTCCGCCGTCGGTCCCTTCACGCAATTCATCGCCTTCGCCAGTATCCGCGCCGCCGTCGTTTTGCCCACGCCGCGCGCACCCGAAAAAATATACGCATGCGCTACGCGATCGTTCTTGATCGCGTTCGCCAGCGTCGATGTCACATGGGATTGTCCGACAAGATCACTGAAGGTCTGCGGGCGCCACTTCCGGGCTATAACCTGATAGCTCATTTCGCGTCAGTCGACTTCGCGCTCCTGCTCTGTTTGTTAAGCCAAAAGGCAAAATACGCCACCGCGCCGCAACCCAAGAAAAACAAAACAAGAACTGTTCCTGCCAAAATCATCGTCTCAACTCCTTACTGCAACTCCTTGCCGCATCGTCGCGCGCGGCCTTCAACTTTCAACCTTTGACTCGCAACTGCTATTCGCCGATCTTCACTGTGAGCTGCCACCTGTCGACTGTCAGCTTCTTGTTTCCGATGCGAGGAACTTCGGGTGATCTGCGGCACCCGAGGCAATCCCGATACCGTTGCTCCCTTCCGGGCCTGGCGGGGTTCGCGGGACCTCGTTGCACAGAGCCCGAAGTTCCACACTCCGGCAGCCGCGCATTTCGCGCCGCTGCTGGTTTGAGTTTAACACACAGAATTTTAAGTTGCGCCACGCCGGAATTTCTCCGACGCACGACGCGATTTTTTCAAACGCTGGTGCGTGCTGTTCCGCCCGCGTTTTTCTTTTGAGTCTCCTTTACGCTGCTAGTTCTTGGGAAAGTTGGGGTCGGCTTTGACTTCCAGAATTTGCTTGGTGCGGCACGTGTCAACGACTTTGAGACAGGTGCTCACGGAATTTAGTGAGTTCTTTCATGTGAGTTTTTTGTCTTCGGCTCTCGACACGAACACCAGGTCCTCCTGAGTTTGGGTCTCTGTCAGAAACGCCTGACCAAAATATTTTGGCTCGATTACCATGACGCCCCCGCCGTGCTCCTCGACATACCAATCCATTGCAGGATCGCCGATGAGCGTGTCAGCCACGAATTCGATCTCGCCGGGTTCACCGTGGAAGAGCACACGGTCGCCTTTTTTTATCTCTTCGCCAGATTGGTACGTGAAGGCCAAAGCCGGATTCTCCTTGTTCTCAGGACGACGCACTGCCCGCGGCTGGACTCGGCCTATTAATCCAGACCTCGCTCGGAAGAGCCGGTGGTCTGGGGGTGCTTCGTACGAAGCGCTCCGGATGGCACTGATAGGCAACATCGAGCACTTCCTGGCGTTGCCGCAGGATATTTTCAGCTTGGCCATAGTGAACCATCGCCGGCGTGAGCAATGCCAAGCTGGAGTGGCGGTGTTCTTCGTTGTACCAACGAAAAAATCCCTGGCAGAACGCGCGGCTGTCCTGAATACACCCAAAGCGGTCCGGGAACTCCGGCCGATACTTCATGGTGCGGAACTGGCTTTCCGAATAGGGGTTGTCGTCGGAGACGTGAGGACGGCTATGGGTTTTCGTGACTCCCAAATCGGCCAATAAGAAGGCCACCGGTTTGGAACTCATGGAAGTGCCACGATCGGCATGCAGGGTGAGTTGGCCGCGTTGGATGTTTTGTTTCGCGCAACTCTCTTCGATCAGGCGCTTGGCCAGCTCCGCGCTCTCGCGCATCGCCACCATCCAGCCGGTGACATAGCGGCTGAAGACATCGAGGATTACGTAGAGATAGAAGTAGGTCCACTTGGCGGGTCCGAGCAACTTGGTGATGTCCCAACTCCAGAGTTGATTGGGAGCTGTGGCTAGAAGTTCCGGCTTCTGGTAAGGCGGATGAGTGAGTTGGTCGCGGCGTTCGCGGGATTCGCCCTTTTGTTCGAGCACCCGATACATGGTGCGGATCGAGCAGAGATACTGCCCTTCATCGAGCAACGTCGCATAGACAGCGGCGGGCGAGCGATCCTGGAAGCGTTCGCCGTGCAGCTGCGCCAGGACCATTTCGCGTTCCGCGGGACGAAGGGCGCGCGCTGGCGAAGACCGCATTATGGTTTGCTTCGAAGCAAACACTTGGCGACGGTAGTAGGAGGCGCGCGGCATATTCAGTGCTTGGCAAGCTGCACTGGTACCGACATCGCTCGCGAGCTTGCTGACGGCGGCCATCAGGATTTCTCCTCGGGGTCTGGTTCCGGGATCGGATTCCCCAACAGCGCAGCCACTTTTTTTTGGACGTCGATGATGATGTGCGCCTTACGCAGATCTTCGGTGAGACGCGCATTCTGACGACGAAGTTTTTGGATTTCCTCATCCATCGGATTACGCTTGGACTTTGGCCCACGTTTCCGCGGAGTCAGAGCCTCGCGAATTCCATCGGCCCGCTCGCGCCTCCAATAAGTCAGCAGCGAAGAGTACAGACCTTCGCGGCGAAGCAGTGCTCCGACCCCACCGGGTAAGGAGGCAGCAGCCTCGGCTTCGATCAAGATGCGTTGCTTGTACTCCGCGGTATAAGTGCGCCGCTTGGGTTTGGCGACCACTTCGGAATCCGGAGCCGAGACCAACCGGGCGCCGGCGACCGCTTTGGCTGCCGCTCCGTTCCGCGCCAGCCAAAGCCCCTGAGGAAAGAACACCAAGAGAAATGCCACTCATCTCTTCCTTTTTCTTTCTCGCCCTGCTCATTAATTAAGAGTACTACCGGTGTCCCAGGGATGTTGGCACGGAGGGGTGTGGCGCGCGCTGTGGGCGGCGATCAGGAGAATAAACTCGTAGCCATCCATCTTTACGCCCATGGGGCTATCGACGGCGTGATCGCGAAGGCCTGAGGTTGTTTTCAGGTATTGTTCGGTTATGGCGCGGCTCTCGATGAAGTGCTTGAGCGAGGCGTCCGGGGAACCAAAGCGATTTGTCGGCACAAGCGGCTCGGGAGCGTCCAGCTTATGGGAGCGGTCGGGAACCATGGCCATGACGCCATCGTCAATCTTCTTTGTGTCGCGGTCAGGAACCGCGGGCGCGGCCATCACTTTCTCAGCAACCATGCCGCGGATGAAGTCTTCGGCGGCGGCGATGTGCTCCATTACTTGTGCGATGGACCAGCGATCCGGGCCGGCTTTGAAATTCCACTGGGCGTCCGAGAGGCCTTTGGTGGCGTCGAGAACGTCTTGCTTCGCTCTCTCGAGATATTGCAGCGCGCGATCTTTTTCCGCTGGGGTTACTTCCTGCGCGCGGAGCGATGTGGCTGCCGTACAGGCCAGTATCGCTATCGCAGCTCCAGTCATGAGTCTCTTGAACATGTTTTGCTCGCTTTCGTTTTGTGATGGGTGAGGGAGACGGAAGACTTAGGGACCGCTCTCTGAGTCCGCCCGGAAGGCTCGGGAGGCGGAAATGCTCGAGGGGAGGCCCTCCGTATGGCAAGCAATGTACCAGTGAATGGATTCGAGGTCCAACGCCGGTAATGAGTGAGCCGTGACCGGCGAGCCCGAAGCTGACAGCCGAAAGTTGATAGTCGACCGTCGAAAGTCGAACCTGCGAAAGGCCGGACGCAGGGTGCTGGATGGGCGGATTGCCTGTTCCCCTCCCAAGGCAGTAGGGGCGAGGAGCGTGGTAAGTAACGAGAGGGGGTGCCCCCGGGTTTTTGTAAGCGTTGCAGACAAAGGGGTTAGGGGTGACTGGGTGTGTAAGCGTGGCACGGGAAAGAATTGAAGCGGCTGGATTTTCGGCGAGTTGCGAGGAGTGTCTCGGAGTGGCAGGGAAAGGAGTTAGCCGGGCGGCAGGTTGAGGGTTGGATCGGGAGCTAGCTTGTGAGGGGAAAAAGGGAGTGCGGCGGAGCAGGTGCCGCACACTAGGGGTATACAGAGAAGTGTGAAGTAAACCTATGAAAGGGATGGAGTTGCGGGAGTTTGTGTGTGGGCCGCGTGTACTGGGTGTGGAAAAATTGGGAAGGGATTGGGCGGTGGGGGAGGGTGAGATAAAGGAAGTAGAGGAAGTAGAGGAAGTAGAGGAAGTAGAGGAGGGTTGGGAGAGAGCGGTGGCGTGGGTGGAGGAGAGTTGCGGGATCGGCGAGGACAACATGAAAGAGTCTAGCACGAAGTTGGCGAGAGAGTAAAGACATTTACAGTGAATAGTCGAAATTGGGGGTTGAACGGCTATTAGAGAGATTGAACGGAGATGGGGAGGCGAGAAGAAAAGTCAGAAACCCCAGACGCAAGCCCGGCGTCTGGGGCACCAGCACCCGGCGGGGATCAAGACGTTTAGCCCGTGGAGCGAGTGAGCAGGTTTTGGCTGAGCCACCGGCCGCCCGATGAGGGAAACGTTCCGTCCAATGGCCTCGGTTTCTCGTATATCAACGCGCGAACCGGATCCACTACCCGCTAGGGCTTGAGTGCTAGAATTGCGGGAATACTTGCAGTAGACTCGGGGTACATGGCGAACTTGGCGCAATTTGACTTAGGACTAAGAGGCCGAGAGGCAAGAATTCGGGCTCTCTTGGAAGATTTGGCCGAGAATCGGCTTGGAACGCAGTTGGATAGCCGTCTCGCCCTCGCAGTATGGTTTGGAAAAGCCTCAGACAGCGAAGACCAACACCTTCTTGAATTGTTCAACAACTTTCCTGGTGAAGGGGTCGTTACCGACCGGTTTTCCTTGCTCTGGAAAACGGGGGCGACAGGGCCTCCTTTTGTAAATGTCCGGCGAACGTCCATTGAATTTTTCCGAAAGCTATTGGCATCCCACCCCAATGAACTGGCTCAGTACCGGGACAGGTACGAAGTAATTTATTTCGACAAGAGGCTATTAACTCCGGAAATCCTCGAACTGTTTCGCGTCGTCACGGAACCTCCAGGTCTCATGAGGGGTTGGTACGTAACCGAGAGCGAGTATGCAAAATCGAAGAGTATACAAAATATGCTGTCTATCCACGGACACACAAGGCCTGAATTTGGCTTAGTCAAAACAGAAGAGTCGGTTGATTTCGAAAATTCTCGCGGCGTGCTGCAGGTTGAAGTAACGCAAAAATGGCTGCCAATGTCACCCGAGGGTATTCGTGCATATACCTACTATAATGATTACCAAAACGGACGATCTGTATATTTTTTGTTCGAAGGCGGGGCGCTCTACCAAGTTTTGAAATTTGAAGTTAAGACGGCCCCAGAGTATTCGACGAGACTTCTGGGGAAAACACCCGATGACAGATACCCTGAAGTCTATCTGCGAGCAGTGCACCCACCTGCACAACCCGCAGCTTGAGTTCATCCCAGCGGAATTACAGCGTCAGAGGGAAATAATTCTACGAGACATAAACGAGCTAGTCTCGGCCGCCTCCCTCGAACGAGAGAAGACTGTTATTGTCCTCGCTGGCGGCCTTTTCGAGTCCGTTCTTTATTCTTTTATCCAAACTCAGAGTGACTCCATCGCTGCTCGCCGCGGTTCCTTTACGTTTAACTCAGAACATAGTCTCGAAAATTATGTCAGTATCCTCAATAGGTGGTTTTCAACCGTTTTCACGCTGCCCGACGCTGTCGTCGGCTATAGGGACATGGTGCACATTAATCAGGAATTGAAGCAACCGCCTGATGCTTGCCGAAATGCTGCCCCAGAAATGCTCCGACTGCTCGACACGCTACTCGGAAAGCTGAGTGAATATGCCGGCTGATTGGCCGAGGGAAATCGGGAAATTGGGGGCAGGAACGTGTGAAGAAATTGGCGCGCGCTGATGAGGGAGAGTGTGTGAGACTGCGCTCATGAGCGACGACCCTCCTGCAGTTCCTCGATTGGTTTCCATTAATCGCCAACAACTCGTGCTGCGCAGCATGGATGTCGAGAAGCTTGTGGACGAGGACCATTGTGTCCGTGCCATCTGGGAGTTGGCGGGGCGGCTGGACTTGCGCCGCTATCACGAGCAGATTGCCGCGGTGGAAGGAAGCGCCGGGCGCGAGCACACCGACCCACGGCTGCTGATCAGTTTGTGGTTGTACGCCTACGGCCGGGGCATTAGTTCGGCGCGCGAGCTGGCGCGGCAGTGCGAGTATGAGCCGGGATGCCAGTGGTTGTGCGGATTGCAGTTGGTGAGTCATCGCACGTTGTCTGGTTTCCGGTCGGAGAACAAGGCCGGACTCGATGACTTATTCGCGCAAGTCCTGGGGATGTTAAGCGCGGAAGGCCTGATCACTTTGGAACGGGTGACGCTGGACGGAACCAAGATTAAAGCGAACGCCAGCGGCAACACCTTCCGCGGCCGGGAGAAGATCGCCGCGCATCTGGCGGCCGCACGCGAACAGGTGCGGCTTCTGAACGAGGAAGCGGAGAACGAAGAACGACTGGCGCCACGCCGCGCCTCCGCACGGCGGCGAGCCGTGCGGCAACGCGCGAGCAGGTTGGAAGCGGCCTGGCGCGAAGTCGCACGGTTACAGCAGGAAAAGCGGCATGACCGCAAGGACTTCGTGGCGCGCGCCTCGACGACGGACCCGGAAGCCCACGTCATGAGGAACGGCGAAGGCGGCACCGTGCCGAGTTACAACGTGCAGGTGGTCACCGACACCAAGCACGGCCTGGTCGTGAACGTAGAAGCGACGACCGACGCGATTGATTATCGCCAACTGGGCGCGGCGCTGGAGCGCTGCGAGACGAAAGTGGGCGCGCTGCCACAGCAGGTCGTCGCGGACGGGGACTACACGAATCACGCTTCGGTCCAGAGCGCCGCAGAACGCGGCGTGGATTTCTACGGCTCCTGGCAGAACAGCTGGAAAGCCGGCGAGCAGGATGCGCTGGGACGCAAAGCGGCGTTCGTGAGTTCGGCATTCCCTTATGATCCAGAGCAAGACTGTTTCGTGTGCCCGGCAGGAGAGAAGTTGCAGCGCCGTGCAGCGCTCAACCGCGGGCACGGCGTGCGTACGCATGTGTATCGCGCGCCGAAAGGAATTTGCAGCACTTGTCCGTTGCGGAATGACTGTGCGCCGCCCGGAGCGAAGCCCGAATGGCGTCGGTCGGTAACGCGCAGCGAAGAGCCCGAAGCGACAAGGGCATTTAAAGCCAAGATGAAAACGGAAGATGGCGCAACAGATCTATGCGCAGCGATCGCGGATCGCGGAGTTGGTGCATGCCTGGATGAAAGAGCGCTGCGGCTTGCGCCAGTTCCGCTGTCGAGGACGACTGAAGGCGACGATGGAAGCCAGAAGGGCCTGCTTGAGTTACAACTTAACGCGATGGTTGGCCGCTCTGCGGCGCGGGTCGCGGCACCGAGCGGCGCCTTCCACACGTGAGAACTAGTCCTGTGACGGAACGATAGCAAACGAGAACAAAAACCGGCGGAGAAGCGAATAGAGATGACTCACATGAAATTACAGAAAAACGGTGACGCTCGATCACCGCAAAGCCAATTCTTCACACGTTCCAGACGGAATGTTTCCGTTTTCGGCGGGGGTGAGCACCGCGACTCAGCCTCACAGGGTAGATTGGAAAATTTCCTGTCTGCCCCCGGTTTCCATAGAAGACGGCTACGCCGAGGCGGCGGTGGCGCCTTTGAGGAAGGCGAGAAGATCGGCGTTGATGGTGGCGGCTTCCGTGGTGGGCATGCCGTGGGGGAAATTTTTGTAGGTTTTCAGGATGGCGCCTTTCACGAGTTTGGCGCTTAGCGGGCCGGAGGCGACGTAGGGGACGATCTGGTCGTCTTCGCTGTGCATGACGAGCGTCGGGACCGTGAACTTCTTGAGGTCTTCGGTGAAATCGGTCTGGGAGAAGGCCACGATGCCGTCGTAGTGGGCCTTGATGCCGCCCATCATGCCCTGGCGCCACCAATTCTGAATGATGCCTTGGGATGGCTTCGCGCCGGGGCGGTTGTAGCCGTAGAAGGGGCCGATGGGCAGATCGAGATAGAATTGCGCGCGGTTGGCGGCAAGCGTGGCTTGAAAGCCGTCGAAGACTTCTTTGGGCAGGCCGGCGGGATTCGCGCGGCGTTTTCAGCATGAGCGGTGGCACAGCGCTGATGAGCACAGCTTTGGCGACGCGGCTTTCGCCGTGGCGTCCGATGTAACGCGTGACTTCGCCGCCGCCGGTGGAGTGGCCAACATGAATGGCGTTCTTTAGATCGAGATGCGCGGTGAGCGCGGCGAGGTCATCGGCGTAATGATCCATATCGTGGCCAGTGCCGGGTTGGCTGGAACGGCCATGGCCGCGGCGGTCATGGGCGATGACGCGATAGCCGTGATTCAGGAAAAACATCATCTGGGCGTCCCAGTCGTCGGCCGAGAGAGGCCAACCGTGGGAGAAAACGATGGGCTGGCCGGTGCCCCAATCCTTGTAGAAAATCGTGACTCCATCTTTGGTGGTGATCGTCGGCATTGTGATTCTCCTTTTTGTATTTTTTTTGCTGCAATCTGTGCTTCAGGAATCCATTCAGCTGCCCGTAAACGAAACGCGCCAATATTTATTTGCGCCGGCTTAGCGGACGATTTTGTTTTGTGTCAGGAAGCCTTCGATGCGAGAGGCAATTTCGTCTCCGTGCGTTTCGAGGGCAAAGTGGCCGGTGTCGAGAAGATGCGTCTCGACGTTCTTGAGGTCGCGGGTGTAGGGAGCGGCGCCTTCCGGCGGGAAGATGAAATCGTTTTTGCCCCAGACGATCAACGTGGGCGGCTGGTAAGCGCGGAAGAAGGCCTGAAACTCGGGGTAGAGAGGCACGTTAGTGCGGTAGTCGTACATAAGGTCCATCTGAATGTCGCGATTGCCGGGGCGGTCCAGGCCGATCTGGTCGAGGGCCCAGGTCGTCGGGTCGAGGAGCGTGAGGTCGCTGACACCGTTTTCGTATTGCCAGCGCGTGGCTTTCGGCTCGACGACGAAGTGAAGGGCGGCGCGGCTCTCCGGGAGGCCGTCGTTCCAGTATTTTTTGATGGGATCCCAGAACTTGAGGAGCCCTTCGTCGTAGGCGTTGCCGTTCTGCACGATGAGGGCTTGTACGCGCTCGGGATGGCGCAAGGCCAGGCGGTAGCCCGTGGGCGCGCCGTAGTCCATGACGTACATCGAATACTTGCTGACGCCGAGTTGTTGGACCAGCCTATCCACGACTTCGGCGTAGTTGGCGAAGGTGTAGGCGTAGTCCTTGTGATCGGGCATGCTGCTCAGGCCATAGCCGGGATAGTCGGGGGCGATGAGGCGAAAAGAGTTGGCGAGACGGGGAATCAGGTTGCGAAACATGTTGGAGGAGGTCGGGAATCCATGCAGAAGCAGGATGGCCGGAGCGTCCTGGGGACCGGCGTCTCGATAGAAGATGTCGAGATCGTTGATGCGGGCTGTTTTGTAATGAACGGCGTATTGCTTTTGCGGGGAAGCAGCTGCGGTGGTCATAAATTTTTCTCCGTAGTGTTGTGCCGATCGATCAATCTCATGCGAGGCCGTTGGCCTCGCGGTTGTTACTTTCCAGTGGCTTGGATGTTCGCCTGAAGGAATCAGGTGCCCTTTTTTTTCGATGGGGCCATGGCCTGATCGTAGAAAAAGTCTGCATCAAAGTTCCATCGCGCATCATCGAAAGCGCACGGTGTCAAAACCACCGAGGGAAATTTTTGTTAGCAGCCCGTCGTTGAGCCAAGGCCGAACAGGATGAGGCTCTGGCCACGCCTTAAGAGACCAGCGAAAGGAGCAGCGATATGAGTACGCAAGCCCAAGTGAGTCTGGTGCCGCCATTTACACGAGAGACGGCGGCTTTAAAGGTGCGCAAAGCGGAAGATGCCTGGAATTCGCGGGACCCGCAACGCGTTTCGCTTTCTTATACCGTGGATAGCAAATGGCGCAACCGGGCGGAGTTCATCAACGGGCGGGAAGAGATTGTGGCGTTCCTTACGCGCAAATGGAACCGCGAGCTGGACTACCGGTTGATTAAGGAACTCTGGGCGTTTGACGGCGCCAGAATTGCGGTGCGGTTTGCCTATGAATTCCATGACGACTCCGGACAATGGTTCCGCGCCTATGGCAATGAGAATTGGGAGTATGACGCCGCGGGCATCATGCACCACCGGTACGCGTGCATTAATGATCTGCCGATTAAAGAGGCGGAGCGGAAGTATCGTTGGCCGCTTGGGCAGCGTCCGGAGGGGCATCCGGGACTGAGCGACCTGGGGCTGTAAAGAGTTATCGACATTCACCAACGGGTTCGTCCACAGAAGTTGACGCTCGGGAATTGGCTTTGGCTAAGTGTGTAGGGAGGAAGACATGATCACGCGTGCATCCATTGAACTCTCTCGGCGAGATTTTCTCGCCTCTGGAAGTCTTGCGCTGACGGCAGCTTGTTTCACACCCACGTCGCTCCTCGCCAGGGAAGACGACCTCGTTCCCAATGCGTTTAAGGAAGCCGCAACCGCCAAGATTGACGTGCAAAAACTTCGCCGCAATGTCACCGTCCTGCTGGGACCGGGCGGAAATATCGCGGTGCTCACCGGCCCCGATGGGAAGCTGCTGGTGGATGCGGAGATCGTCACGGCGCGGCCGAACGTTGCGGCGGCGTTGGCGAGCATCAACGCCGACCCCATCAAGCAACTAATCAACACGCACTGGCACTTCGATCACACCGGAGGCAACGCGTGGGTGCATGAAGCGGGAGCCAGCATTTTGGCGCAGGAGAACACGCGCAAGCACCTCCTCGTTGACACTCGCACAGAAGGTTGGCAGTACACATTCCCAGCTGCGCCGGCGGGTGCGATTCCCTCGACCGTCTTCAAAGAGGACTACACGGTGCACGCCAACGATTCGACCCTGGTTCTGAAGCACTATTTGCCCGCACACACGGACTCCGACATTTCCGTGCACTTTACGGAGGCCGACATCTTCCATACGGGCGACACCTTCTGGAATCGCTACTACCCGTTCATCGACTACTCGACCGGCGGCAGCATCGATGGCCAGATTCGCGCCGCCGAAGCGAATATCGCGAAAGTGACGGACAAGACGATCGTCATCCCGGGGCACGGAGCCGTTGGCGGCAAAGCCGACTTGGTTCTGTTTAGGGACGTGCTGGCGGAGATCCGCGAGAAAGTGGCGGCGCTAAAGAAAAAAGGGATGTCTCTCGAAGAAGTGATCGCCGCGAAGCCAAGCGCCCGCACCGATGCGCAATGGGGCCAGGGTTTCATGGACGCCCGCCGATTCCTTACTCTGGTGTATCAGGGCGTCTGAAGAGCCCTAGCCTGCGGCGAAAGTGTTCGCGCCAGCAGCCTCGGTATGGAAAGAAGTGCAGCTCGTTGCATCGGATCGCGAGAATTACGGAGAGCAGGAATGGTGAAAATCATCGCCGGGCTAGTGCTAGGTCTCCTGATCGGTGCAATGTGCCGCTGGTTTGACGTGCCGCTGCCCGGCCCGCCGAAGTTTGTCGGGGCGCTGCTGGTGGTTGCGGTCACGGTCGGTTATATGGCAACGGATAGGCTTATTGCCGCGAAATTCTCCTCGAAGGGGCCGGCCACCACTGAGGAAATGTGCGGCGGGCCAACGGGCGATGTAATTTCGAGCCGCGCTTCGCGAATTCCTGCACCGAAAGTAGCGCCACAGAACGATTGAGCCGCGGGCGGAGAGGGGTTACCTAAATCGGAACGTGCGGCGCAAGGAAGGCGAGTGTGGGAAATTTGGTTTGGTATGCTGGCCGTGGCCCTCAATTTCCGAAAAAGGAGATCCCCAAATGAAAATTCTTGTAGCAGTGGCAGGTGTGTTGCTTGTGCCAGCGTGCAGTTATGCGCAGGCAAAGCCTTGTGAAGAGTTGAAGACGGAAATCGCCGCGAAGCTGGATGCCAAAGGCGTGAAGGGATATTCTCTCGACATCGTCGCGAAGGATGCGGATGCAGGCGACGGAAAAGTGGTTGGCACCTGCGAAGCTGGGTCGAAAAAGATTGTGTACAAGAAGGGCGCGGCGGCGGAGGCTCCGGCGAAAGCGCCGAGCAATCCCTGAGATGTCGGCCGGCATTAAACAACAATAGTCACACCCGGTCGTGTGATGTCGTAAGACTCGTATTCCTTGCTTGAGTCCAAAATGGTAAGGCGCTGTCCGTTCGAGAACACTAAGGATAGGGTGCCATCTTCACGGCCCTCATAGCTCCGTATAGTGGAGCCTAGGAGAGACACCGTCCGGGAAGCAATTTGCGCTGCGGCGGTCTCAGCCTTCCAGGTTGACTCAGCCTGTCCGTCGAAGTAGCAAAACTCTCCTTCCACGGAGATTGCTACGTCTTCGTCGAATCGGAAACTGATTTGGTAAAGGCCGATCGCCACTTGGATGAGTTCGCGGCCATTCAAGAAGCTGAGATCGATTTCCTTCTTCAATCCATACATGGTTGATGGGTAACCCAGAGGTTTCGGTGGCCCTTGCTTTCTCGGCGCGTAGGCGCGGCCAGCATACCACCTCTACAATCCGCCTAAAAATTCTGTGCGAGGGACGCCCTTCCTACCCCCCTGCGACACATTCCGGAATAGGTGTAGGTGTTACCGGCGGAGGCGGCGCATCCAATCGCCCCAGCTTAGGCCGAGGCGGGTCATGAGGATGGCGGCGGCGAGCGCCATGAACATGACGACGGCGAATTGTGTGGGCGTGGATTCTGTAGGGAGCCAGGCGTAGCGGGCCCAGTGCGAACTGGGCGGCATGAAGTAGGGGGCGTTGTTGGTGGCGAAGAACCAGTTGCGGGACGCGGGGGACATCAAGAAGTTGGCGAAGGGCCATTGGACGGCCAGGAAACTTATGAGCGAGGCCGCGCCGAGGATGGCGGCTTGCGCCCAGCGATTTAGATCGGTGATGCGGCGGCGGATGAGGTCGAAAACGATCGCGGGGACGATCATAAGAAGCGGAAAATCGGGCGGAACGAGGTGCGTGATTTTTTGGTAGACGGGGCCGAGCTTGGGCTCTGCTGGGATTAGCTGCAAGATCCACATGAAACAGAGATGCATCGCGGTATAGAAGCCGGTGACGATGGTGGCGGCCCAGCGGTTTTCGGAGGCGCGCGAGGCAGCGGCGAACCAGATGGGCGTAACGAGCATGACGACCAGATAGAACTTGGCGCCGTGCATGAACATGCGGAAGGTGTCTTCCTGCATGATGCCGACGGTCATGCCCAGCAGAAACATGAAACAGAAGAAGAGGACGCGCTCGAGGCGGGCGCGATACTCGGCAGTGGCGCGATTGACTTCGGCGAGGACCATGACGAGGGTGCCGAAGCGGATGCCGGTCATGCCGAGGGCGAGGAGGATGTGCGGCGGGCTGAGAATTTTTACGTCGAGGCCATAGGCGTTGTGCCACCAGTTGTCGAAGGGGGCGGAAGTGATCATGCCGACGGCTCCCCAAGCGCAAATGAATGCGCCGAGCGGGCCGCGGAATCCCCAGACCGAGACGGAATGGGCGCGGAGAGGCGAATCTTTGCGAAACGTTGTGTCGAGGATGAGGTAGCCGCAGCCGAAGCCGGCGAGAATGCCGCAGAGTTGAATGAGGAGGTGCGCGGGAGTCCAGAAAGTGTCGCGGCCGACGCTTTCGTGCCAGGAGATGTCCCAGACGCCGCCAACGACGCTGCAGGCGACGGCGAAAACGTTGCACCAGATGTACCACGGGATGGAGAGAGATTTGGCGGAGACGCGCGCTTCGGTTCGGGATTGCAGTGTTGCCGGGAGAGGGAGAGTGTCGGCCATGCGCGTGCGCTCCGAAGGGAAAGAGATAGGTCGATGCGGGATGGGCTTCGCGTGTCCCCGCTTGATTTCGCTTTACATTGTTTAGTTTACCTTGGATTCGGAATTCCGGGAATGCACATCGCAGATTGATGACCCGGGCGAGGCAGGCCCAGGGCAAACCCCGGGAGGGGCAAGCCCCTCCCCTACAGGGCATTAATTGAAGCGCGTAGTGCGCCAAAGGGTGAGGCCGCAGGCTAGGAGGAAAATTAACATGGCGGCGGTGAGGGCGAGGAGAGCGGGCCAGTTGAGGGCGAGATTCGGAGCGCGGGCCAGGATGGCTAGGGTGATGAAGATGGTGGTGGCGGCGAGGACCAGGAGATAGTCGAGCCAGGAGCGAGAGGATGGCGTCGCAAGCGGACTGCGCGAATCGCTCGAGATGATCGCGTCATTTGAGTTAGACGCATTGCTCGCGTCTCTTGTACTACGCACGCTGCTCAGTGTGTTCGCGGCGTTGCCGGAGAGAGCGGCTTGGACGTAGTCGGCGTTGACGTTGTAGCGCTGGCCTTCGCGGTCGGCGGCCTGCTTCCAGCGGGCGTGTTCTTTGCCGGAAACGCCGGACAGGGCGATGGCGCCCGCGCCCGCGGCCATTAGCAAAGAGCCGCCGATGACTTGCGCGTAGAGCGATGTGCTGAGGCCGCGCAATTCCCCGAAGACGAGAATGCCCCAAAGTAATCCCCAGAGCTGATTTGTGTTCGAGAGAGGAATGCCGCGGCTGATGCCGATGTATTTTGCGGCGTACTGTTGGAAAAGATCGCCGATGACCCAGACGAAGCCGCCGAGCATGAGCCAGAAGAGGACAGGCTTGGCGAGTTCGAGTTGATGGAGGAGGGCGTCCGGGCCGCCGCCGTAAACGACGGCGAGAGCGAACATCATGCCGAGTTCGCCGATGGTGAAGAAGGCGATGAAGGAGAGAGGATTCATTCCGGTGAGATAGGCTTTGCGATAGGGGATGTACATGGTTCCCCAGAGAACGCCTGCGGCGAGAGCGGCGAGGATTCCGCGCATCGGATGCTCGGCAGGGCTTTGCGATGATGACGCGATTGCAAGGAGAGTTGCGCCAGCGAACATTAAGAGCGCGCCGCCGAGTACGGAGAGCCAGCGGAGTTTGCCGGCGTCGCGGAGTTCGTTGAAGAGAAGCCAGCCCCAGAAAATGCCGAGGAGGCTGTTGATGTTCCAGAGAGGGAAGGCGATGCTGAGGCCGATGTCACGAATGGCGAAAATGGTGAGCGTGTTGGCGACGGCCCAGAGGCAGCCGGCGAGGATGCCCCAGACGATGAGGTGAGGAGCTTGCCGGATGTCGATGCGGATTTGGCCCGTGCCGCGGATGAGAGCGGGAAGGCTCCAACGGGCGAGGAAAACGCCAACGACCATTAGGAGTGAAACAACGAGAGGGGAGACGCCGAGTTTGACTAGTTTTGTGGGAGCTTCGGCAGCGCCAAGCCAGGCGCCTGCGCAGAAGCCGCAGAGGATCCCGACAAGTTGCAGCTTGCGAAGACGCGCGGATTCCATCGCGGGCAGCAGCGTTTCTGTATGTCTGGTGGCGGCGGGCACGCGATGACTCATTGAATCCAGTGAAGCACGGCTAGTCCGGCGAGCAAGACGATGGCCGGGACCCAGAAGTGAATGTCGGTCAGAATCATGCTCCATACGCCGCCGGACTTTCGCGCGGAACTTCGATCAGGCATGAGGGAGCCTCCGATTGAGTGCAAGGCAATAAATGGTTCGTGAGATTCTTGAGCACATCTTGGGGCACCTTCTTATCACAAATCGAAGGAGTCGGGAGAGGTTCACTTGGCCGGTGTCATCCGGAGGGTTGAGGCTGTAAGATTGTGCGCGCTTTTGAGATGCGGGGGTTGGGGGACAAATCATGATGCGATTCGCGGCGGGTCTGTTGGCGTTGTTGATGATGGCGGTTGTTGGGGTGGCGGAGGAGAATCCGCCGCTGCTGCTGCATCATCCGACGGTGAGTGCGACGCAGATTGTGTTTGTGTATGCGGGGGATTTGTGGAGCGTGCCGCGGGCTGGGGGCGTGGCGACGCGGCTGACGGCGGGCTCGGGGGCGGCGTCGCTGCCAGTGTTTTCGCCGGATGGGAGCGAGGTGGCGTTCACCGCCGACTACGACGGGAATGCGGATGTGTACGTGATTCCAGCGACCGGGGGAACGCCGCGAAGGCTGACGTATCATCCGGCGGCTGATGAAGTGATTGGATGGACGCGCGACGGAAAGTCCGTGCTGTTTGCTTCGGCGCGAAATAGCTACTCGCGGTTCAGCAGGCTGTTTACGATTTCTCATGAGGGCGGATTTCCGGCGGAACTGCCGCTGCCGATTGGGGCGGAGGGATCTTATTCGCCGGATGGTAAAGAAATCGCTTACGTGCCGCTGGATCATGCGTTTGAAATTTGGAAGCGGTATCGCGGAGGGCGGACTTCGCCTGTTTGGATAGCTCGGCTTTCGGATTCGAGCTACACGCCGATACCGCGTGAGAACACAAACGACTTCAATCCGATGTGGGTGGATCACCGCGTATTTTTTATTTCGGACCGGAATGGGCCGATGTCGTTGTTTAGTTATGACACGAAGACGAAGAGCGTGACGGTGGCGCTGAAAAATGATGGGCTGGATTTCAAGTATGCGAGCGCGGGGCCGGATGCGATTGCGATCGAACAGTTTGGCGCGATCTGGCTGTACGACGTGAAGACGGGCGCGGCACACAAAGTGGACATTCGCATTGCGGGAGACCTGCCGCAGTTGCGGCCGCGGTATGAAAACGTGGCCAACCGCATTCGGAATGCGGATATTTCGCCGACTGGGCTGAGAGCGGTGTTCGAGGCGCGCGGGGAAATACTCACCGTGCCCGCAGAGAAGGGCGACATTCGCAATTTAACGAATACGCCGGGCGCGGACGAGCGCTATCCGGCGTGGTCGCCGGACGGAAAGAACATCGCGTATTTTTCGGATGAATCGGGCGAGGTGGCGCTTTACGTCAAGAATCAGAATGGGCAGGGAGAAGGGCAGAAGATTGATTTGGGAACCCCGGGATCGTTTTTCTTTTTTCCGACATGGTCGCCGGACAGCAAAAAGATTGCGTATACAGACAAGCGGCTGAATCTCTGGTATGTGGACCTCGAAAAGAAAACGTCGGTGAAAGTGTTTCATGACCGGTTCACCGGGCCAGAGCAGATTTTCAAGGCGGCGTGGTCGCCGGACAGCAAATGGCTGGCGTATACGGGGCAGGAATTGAGCCACATGCGGTCGGTGTTTCTGTACTCGCTGGAAACGGGGAAGAGCGAGCGCGTGACGGATGCGATGAGCGATTCCGTTTCACCGGTGTTCGATAAGGGCGGGAAGTATCTTTACTTTTTGTCGAGCACGGATGCCGGGCCGACGAAGGATACGTCGATGCTGAGCTACGACCGGCCAGTGACGAGCAACGTTTATATAGTGGTGCTGCGGAAGGATTTGGCGTCGCCGCTGGCGCCCTTGAGCGACGAGGAAGGGGAAGCGAGAGCGGATGCCGCAAAAGCGAGCGGCGCAGAAAAAGAGAAGGAAAAGCCGCCGGTCGTTGTGAAAGTGGATTTCGAAAAGATCGGGCAGCGGATTTTAGCGATGCCGATTCCGGCGAGGAATTACACGGAATTGAAGGCGGGTAAGGAAGGAGTGTTGTTTCTGGTGGAAGGGCCGCTGGTGGCGCCGTTGAATGGGCCGGATACGCTGGCGGCGCACCGGTTCGAGCTGAAGACGCGGAAGACGGACCGGGTGGTGGACAACATATTGGCATTCTACATTTCCGCTGATGGAGAGAAGATGCTTTACCGGCACGCGAATGCTCCGCAACCCGGTGGAGGGGCGGCCGCACAAGTGTGGGCGATTGCTGCGGTTCCGGTCGCAACGGTGGGGGCGGGAGCAGAGCTCCCGCACTCCACAGGCGCGCCTGCGGGAGCGAAAACGCTGAACCTTTCCACGATGGACGTGAGGATTGAGCCGATGGTGGAGTGGAAGGAGATGTATCACGAGGCGTTCCGGCTGGAGCGCGACTTCTTTTACGACCCGGGATTCCACGGGCTGGATTTGGCGGAGACGGAGAAGAAATTCGCGGCGTATTTGCCGGGTGTGGCTTCGCGAGACGATTTGAATTACATCTTTAAGGAGACGATGGGGGATTTGACGGTTGGGCATTTGTTTGTGCGCGGCGGCGAAGGTCCGGAGATGAAGCGGATTCCTGTAGGGCTGCTCGGCGCGGACTACAAAGTTGAGAATGGACGGTATCGATTTGCGCGCGTCTACGACGGGGAGAACTGGAATCCACAACTCCATGCGCCGCTGACGCAGCCGGGAGTGAATGTGGTGGAGGGGGAATATTTGTTGGCTGTGAATGGCAAAGAGGTGCGCGGCAGCGATAACGTTTACAGCTTTTTCGAAGAGACGGCGGGGAAGTCCGTGATGCTACGTGTCGGGCCGAATGCGGACGGCAGCGGTTCGCGCGAAGTGAGCGTTGTGCCCATCGAAAACGAGCTGGGGTTGCGCAACCTGGCATGGATTGAAGGCAACCGCCGGAAGGTGGACGAACTCAGCAAAGGGAGGCTGGCGTACATCTATCTGCCGGATACGGCGAGCGGGGGCTACACCTATTTCAACCGGTATTTTTTCTCGCAGGCGGGCAAAGATGGAGCGGTGGTGGACGAACGGTTCAACGGCGGCGGAACGAATACCGACTACATCCTGGATTATTTGCGGCGCACGCTGATGAACTACCGCACGACACGGGATGGGGAGGATATGACTACGCCGGTGAGCCTGATTCGAGGGCCGAAGGCGATGATCATCAATGAGTATGCGGGCTCTGGCGGTGACGCTATGCCGTGGCATTTCCGGCAAGCGAAGGTTGGCGTGCTGGTTGGCAAGAGGACGTGGGGCGGGCTGGTAGGATTTTTTGGCCCCGGGGAGTCGTTGATGGACGGAGGTACCGTGACCGCGCCGAGCCGCGGCTTCTGGACGCCGAACAACGATTGGGAGGTGGAGAATCACGGAATCGCCCCAGATGTGGAGGTCGAGCAGGACCCCAAAGCGGTGCGCGAAGGACGCGATCCCCAACTGGAAAAAGCGGTGGCGCTACTTCTGGCGGATTTGGAGAAAAATCCCTTGCCGAAACACAAGAAGCCGGCTTACCCGAATTACCACAGCAACGGCGGTGGAGTAACACCGCATCCAAGTAATTAGTGCTACCCTCCAGAGCACCGAAGAGCTTGCTCCTGGCAAGACGAACTGAAACTTTCCATAAGCGCAGGCCGTAGCACAAGGTAAGGAGAAGTGTTGATGAAGCGGCGTCTGCACCTGCGAGAACCGGCGGGCGTTGCGCTAGAGACCCTGCGAACGCACAAAATGCGTTCGTTCCTGATGTTGCTGGGGATCATCCTTTCGGTGGCCACATTGATCGTGGTGATCGCGCTGATCTCCGGCGTCAACCAATACATAGCCAATAAGGTCGCCAACCTGGGCTCGAATGCGTTCACGGTGATGCGCTACCCGGTGATCACGGAGATGGAGGAGCTGGTCAAGGCGATGAGGCGGAACAAGCTCGTCACCTGGGACGACTATGAAGCACTGCGCGAGAATCTGAAGCTGCCGCTGCGAGTGGGAGCAGAGGCCTGGACATCGGGCAAGTCCAAAGTGGGTTCGCTGACGATTCAAGACACCAGCATCCGCGGCGTCACCGCAAGCATGGGCGACATAGACGCGCAGGAAATGACGGACGGACGGTACATCACGGAAGCGGATGAAAACAGCCATGCGATGGTGGCCATGATTGGATCGGAACTGGCGAACAAGCTTTTCCCCAGCCTGGACCCGGTCGGACACGAAGTGATGCTGGATAACCGGCCGTTCATCGTCGTGGGCGTTGCGAAACCGATCGGTACGGTGCTCGGGCAGTCGCAGGACAACTTCGCGTACATACCGGTGGAGACGTATATCAAGATTTACGGCGCCTACGAGGGATTGTGGATCAACGTTCAGGCGCGCGGGCCGGAGTGGATGGAGCGGACGCAAGATGAAGCGCGGGTGTTGATGCGCGCGCGGCGGCACCTTGCGCCGAACGAAACGGATTCGTTTGGAATTCTGGACTCCGCGACGCTCATGAATCTGTGGAAGCAGCTTACCGGCGTGATTGCGATGGCGATGGTCGGCGTGGTCTCCGTGTTTCTGGTGATTGGCGGCGTGGTGATTATGAACGTGATGCTGGCGACGGTGACGGAGCGGACGCGTGAGATCGGGATCCGCAAGGCGCTCGGGGCGAGCCGAAGCGACATCATGCTGCAGTTTTTGGTGGAGGCGTGCGTAATGTCGGCGGTGGGCGGAACGCTTGGTATTTTGACGGCATATGGGATTTGCCTGCTCACACGGGCGACGACATCGGTTCCGATGAATGTGCCGATCACGGCGGTTGTTCTGGCCGAATTGATATCGGCGGCGGTGGGGATTTTCTTTGGCGTGTATCCGGCGCGAAAAGCGGCGATGCTGCAGCCGATAGAAGCGCTGCGCACCGAGATTTAGCGGGTGAGCACAACACAATGCGATTGACGCTGGGCGAAAACGCGCGAATGGCGCTCACGACGCTGCATGAGAACAAAATGCGGTCGTTTCTAACTGTGCTGGGCGTGGTGATCGGGATCACGGCGCTTCTGTCGGTCGTTGCGGTGTTGATGGGGGTCTACAATGACGTGAACGCTTTTCTGAGCGACTTCGGTTCAGACACGCTTTTCATTTTCAAGTTTGATCCCGGGATTCACACGTCGGGCCGGCTTACGCCCGAGGAACGCTCGCGGAAGCCGTTAACGCTGGAGGACGCCGAAGCGATTGGGGAGCAATGCCCGGACGTCAAAGCGGTTTCCGCAGCGATTTTGCCGCGCATCGTCGAGGGGTCGCCAAGTGGGCGGCCGCTGATGAGCGCGCGCTACAAAGGGAAGGAAGTAGCTGGAGTGGATTACCACGGAATCTTGCCCGAGGATGAGGTGGTGTTTAATTCCAAGGCAGAGCGCGGAAGATTTATCAGCGAAGGGGAAAATCTGCACCGCAGGGATGTCGCCCTGATTGGTCCGGATATTGCAAAGGCGTTGTATCCAGATGAAGACCCGCTCGGGAAGCCTATTCTTGTGGACGGCGTGTCGTACGAGGTCATCGGCGTCATGGCCAAGCGCAAAGGCCAGCTGATGAAGGACCAGGCGGCTGACAAAACGATTCTGGTACCTTACCGCACGTATCAGAAGCACAGGCCGGGGGATGATGAGAACTTGATTGGTGCGGTGTCGTACCCGGGACGCATGCCGGAGGCCGAGGACGAGATTCGCGGGGTGCTGCGCCGGCGGCGAAATGTTCCGTACAACAAGCCGGACAGTTTTGGCGTTTCCAGCGCAAAAGAGATTGCCGATCAGTTTCGGCAGATTACGGCGTCGGTGGCGCTGCTGATCTCGGTGGTCAGTTCGATTGGGTTGCTCGTAGGTGGCGTCGGGGTGATGAATATTATGCTGATGTCTGTCACGCAGCGGACGCGCGAAATTGGCGTGCGGAAAGCGATCGGGGCGCGGAGGCGCGACGTGATTGCGCAATTTTTGACGGAAGCGGTTGTTCTGACAGGGGCAGGAGGCGTGATTGGTGTGTTGCTCGGCTTGGGCATCAGTCTGCTCATTCATCTTTTTGTGCCGAGCTTGCCTTCAGCTGTTCCTTTGTGGGCGATCCTGCTGGCGGTGACGGTGTCCATGAGCGTGGGATTATTTTTTGGAATGTATCCCGCTGTGAAGGCGGCGCGCCTTGATCCGGTGGAGGCGCTGCGTTATGAGTGAGAGTTATTCGTAGCGGAGGGCCTTCATGGGATCGTGGCGCGTGGCTCGATAGGCGGGCCAGGAACTTGCGGCTAACGCGATGACGGCGAGGAAAACAGCGGCTCCGATCAGGCTGAGAGGATCGCCGGGCTGCAGACCATAGAGAAGTGAGCGCGCGCCGCTGGTTACAGCGACGGCGAGGAGCAAGCCGATCCCGACGCCCAGTGCGAGCAGGACCAGCGTTTGGCGAAGGACGATGCCCACCACGTCATGGCGGGTCGCGCCCAGGGCCATGCGGATGCCAATCTCGTTCCTACGCATGGCAATAATGTAGGAGATGACTCCGTAGAGTCCGATCATGGCCAGCAGAGCGGCCAGCGCGCCGAAGAAGGCGGAAAGCGTGGCCATCACGCGTTCGCGGACGAGGCCGTTCTGAATCTCCGATTTGTAGATGTGAAATTCGAGCCTGATGGGGGGATAGAGTTGGCTAAGTGATTCACGAGCGGCGGAGATTACCGCCGAGGACGACGACGAAAATCGAATGAACACGTTCGTGAAATATTCTTTGTCCGGAAACTGTTGCGCTGGCGAGTAGGCTTCCGGCGGAATCTCATCGCGAAGTCCGCCGTATTTGGTGTCTTTTACCATTCCAACGATTTCGTACTGCGTTTCCGGGTAGTTGGGCTCCGCATTGGTGCGAATGGTCTTGCCCACGGGATTGCCGCCGCCGAGAAACTGGCGCACAAACGTCTCATTCACGATGAGAACCGGCTGCGATTGAGAGGTGTCGCGAGGGGTAAAGTCGCGCCCCGCGAGTACGGGGATTTGCAGGGTCCGAAAATAGCCGGGACTTACCCAGTCAAACTTGGAGCTGCCCTCTATGCCGCCAGCGCGAACATCCAGCGACCACGAGCGGCCGTCCAGCGGAACGTGGGTGGAAGTCGCCGCCGACTCGACGCCCGGAAGGGAGCGAATTTGTTCCAGAAGGTCGCGCTTGAAAGTTTCATAGCGTTCGGGAGGAATGTTGAGGCGCCGGAAGCTTACATAAACGCGGAGAATACCGCTCTCGCGAAAACCTGGATCGAGAGTTTGCAATTTCAAGAAGCTCCGCACAAACAGCAACGCACCGGCAAGAAGCACCAGCGAAAAAGCAATTTGCGAGACGACGAGAGTCTGCTGAAACGAAAACTTTTGGCGTCCAGCGGTCATTCCCCGGCCGCCGGATTTCAGAGTTGCGCCCGGTTGTGTTCGCGAGGAGCGAAAAGCAGGAGCAAGCCCAAAGAGCAAGCACGTCACCACAGCCGTGGATGCAGTAAAAGACAGGACCCGCCAATCCATATTCGTGATCAGGTAGATCGGGTCACTTTCCGTACTCAAAAGCTTGACCACGGTGCGGCTGAAGAATGCGGCCAGTGCGGTTCCTACAAGCGCCCCGCACACCGCCAGCACCAGGCTCTCCAAAAGCAATTGTTGCCTAATTCTTCCAACACTGGCGCCGAGCGCCAAGCGGACGGCCATCTCCTTCTCGCGCGCGCTAGCTCTTGCGAGCGTGAGATTTGCCAGATTCGCGCACGCAATAAGTAGTACTAAGGCCGTGGTTCCCAGAAGCAGCCAGAGAGAAGTGTCGTAAGTCTTGGCGGGCGCGCTCACGCCGGTCCTGCCGGGAGAGGCGGTGAGCCTGAGATTCCGGTAGGAATCGAGCAATGCAGTGCTGTATTCGCTCGGCACAGTGGCCTCGAACATTCCACGGCTTGCGGCATCCAGTTGCGCTGATGCTTGTGCCAACGAAGCGCTCTTATTCAAACGCCCCATGACCTCCAGCCAGAAAACGTCGCGCCTTGCGAGAGTGGTATCGCCGGCAATGAAACTGGGGACCGAGCACATCGGAAGCGCCACCTCGAACTGTTTTCCGACATCGAGGCCGAAAAAGCTTTGCGGGGTCACTCCGATCACCACGGTAGGACGGTTGTAGACGACGATTCTGCTTCCGATCACGGAGTCGCTGCCGGAAAACTCGCTCTGCCAGAGCGCATAGCTAATGACCGCGCCAGAGATACCGCATCCCGGGCGGTCATCATCCGGCGTGAATAGCCGGCCCCGGACAGGAACGATTCCGAGCAGTGGAAACATTTCGCCGCTTACCCAAAGACCCTGCGCCAATCTTTCCTGGTCTCTCTCTCCGATCGCATAGGGGGCGCTGCGCCAGGCGAGAAACCCCGAGAATGCTCCCCGCTGAGTTCGGATCTGTTCCCAGAGCGCTGTGCTGAGCGCCGTGTCGCTCGTGCTTTTGCCGATGCCTTGCACTCCGCCCTCGATCCTCACTCTGACCAAGGACGATGGATCGGCGACCGGCAGGCTGCGCAAAAGGACGGCATCCAGCAGTTGAAAGATAGCGGTGTTTGCGCCGATGCCCAGCGCGAGCGTAAGAATGGCGGTGGCGGCGAAGGCCGGGCTCTTGCGCAAAGTGCGAAGGGCGAAGCGCAGGTCTTGCAGGGCAGAGTACAGCCACTGCGTGCCGCGCGGCTCGGTGATGTTCTGAGGCCGGCTTTCCAGAGGCGTGGTTCTTTTGTCCGTTGTTTCGCTCAACAGGGCATCCCACTCGCTTGTCGCATCACTCGCCGATGAAACGCGGCGCATTTCATTTCCGTTGCCTGCGGGCGCAATCGTCTGGCCTGACCTATGTATATGCGTCTGCCTCGGAACGAGGCGAGAGAGTTCGACGCAAACTCGTCTCAGGCTCCTGCCAGGCAGAAACGAGAAGCCCACAGTCCTCTAATGGTTGCCAGAAATAATAAAGCGACACGTGCAGAAAGTGCAACTGGAATCGGCGGGCCTGTTCGATGCTGCTTCAGGTGGATCCTTGGCGTTCTGGGGGCGGATTGTCGGGGAAGAGGAAAACGCTCCTGGCTAGATTAGAAGCAAGAGTCTCAGGACGGTAGTACTTTTTCAGAATACTGTCGTCCCATCGCAGGAGATCAGGATTGCCCGCGGAAAATTCAGCCCAGGTTTGTGGGAAGCTTGTGCGCGCCAGGCGTTCTCGAATGAGCAGCAGAAAGGCCCAGGTAATCGTCTCGTGGTAGAGATTTGGTTTTCCGTTGGCGGCGGCGAATCGCTTGAGAGCGGAAGAAAAGCGCGCCAGCGCTTCCAGAGGAGCGTACTTCTGAAGGTATAGAAAGGCCATTCTTACGTGATCAGCGTGGTGGAACGATTCGTTCGGCAGAGTCGAATTCTCAAACGCTTGGATCCATTCAGATTCGTTCATGGATTGCCTCGGGTGATTTGTTCTCCGCGTGGGCCAGACAAACGAGGACAGCCGCGGCATAAACCACCAGATCCCCAAAGTTGTACTGCCCGTGCAAAATGTGGAGCAGAGCGGCGAACGCGAAAACCGCAAGGAGGAGATAGCCTCCGATCGCAGCCGTGAATGGCACGAGGAATAAAACGGCAGCGAGAATTTCCGAGCCGCTGAGAACAGGCTGTATCCATGAGGGCAGTCCCGCCTTGGCAAGGAAATGAGCGGCGGAGGTGGAGAAGACAAAATCAAAAGACTCGAGCACGAGCACCAAGCCGACGGTCCAGCGCAGCAGGGGAATAGAAGCCTTCGTAAAGTTCACGTTCATTTAGCGTGTTTACCCTTTCTGAGAGGATGACTGGCGCGCGACTCGGTGAGGCGGTGGCTCGCGCGCGAATCCAGGTCCAGCCCATAGAACTTTTTCAATTCCTTGATGCGCTTCAGGCTTTCCGTCCCAAAGGGGCACTTGCCATCGAACGCGTGGAGCACAATGCCCTCAAGCAGGTCGCCGAGCGTTATGTCGTGAAACTCCCCGAACGCCTTCAGCACTTTCAGGATGCGCTTTTCCATGCGGACCCCGGTTTGTACGCGCTCAACGAGAAACTTTGTCTCTTCCGTCATTTCAACCAGACCTCTCTGGTACCAATGTACCAAAGTACCCGTATGGATTCAAGCGTCTGCGTCCCGGCGCTCGCTTTTCGGGGCAAGGCTGAAACCAGCCGCGCACAAGCTTGGGATTCGCGTCTCTGTAATAACTGGTGAAAGGATTTGCTGGTAACTTGCGCTTCCCACAGCCTGGGAATTCAGCTATAAGACGAAGTGCTCCAACAGCCTCCAGCCCAGTCAAGGTACGCCATGCCTCGCCATAAAAATCTGCTGGCCGGTTTTGTGATTTCCGTCGCGATTCTTGCCCATTCGCCTGCCGCGTTACGCGCGCAAAGCACGCCAAACTCTGCGAGCCGCATCGGCACGATTGACGAATCTTCTCTCATCGTTTTGAAAGGGAACCGGCATCCGCTAGCCACCGCTGCCAATGATCGCGGAGAAGTCGCTCCCGATTTGCCAATGGAACGCATGCTGCTCGTCTTGAAGCGCGATGCGGCAACGGAAACCGCGCTGCAGAGCCTCCTTGCCCTGCAGCAAGACAAGAACTCATCAGAGTTCCACGTCTGGCTTTCGCCTGCGCAGTTCGGCGCGGAATTTGGCGCCTCGACAGCCGACCTTCAGAAGTTGACGGCTTGGCTTGCGACTCACGGGTTTCGCGTCCATCGCGTGGCGCAGGGCGGAATGACCATCGAGTTCAGCGGCACGGCCGGCCAGGTGAAAGAGGCGTTTCACACGGCGATTCATACCTATTCCGTGAGCGGAGAAACCCACTATGCCAACGCCAGCGATCCACAAATTCCTGCGGCGCTTGCGCCCATCGTCGCCGGAATTGGCACCCTGCACAATTTCCGGAAACATTCCTCGATCCGTGTCATGGGAAAAGCCACCCGCGTCGCCAACACCAGTCTGTGGCAGCCGGAATTCACGTTTAGCGGCGCGGCAGGCGTTGAACATTTCCTCGCGCCGGGAGACTTCGCGAAAATCTACAACACCGCAGGTCTCTATCAGAACGGCATCGACGGCGCCGGGCAAAGCGTGGCCATCGTGGCGCGAAACAATATCAACCTCTCCGACGTGCAAATTTTCCGCATCGCTTTCGGGCTCCCGGTGAACGACCCGCAAATCATCCTCGACGGCCCCGATCCCGGGAATTTGTTTGGCCCCGAAGAGACGGAAGCCGATCTGGACGTGGAATGGTCGGGCGCCATCGCACCGAAGGCCACCATCAAATTTGTGGTTTCCGCGAGCACCAATTCCACTGACGGCGTCGATCTCTCTTCACTCTACATCGTGGACAACAATCTTGCGCCGGTTCTCAGCGCCAGTTTTGGCGAATGCGAAAATAGCCTCGGCCAGGCGGAGAACGCTTTCTACAATAATCTGTGGGAACAAGCCGCCGCGCAGGGCATAACTGCCGTGATCTCCAGCGGCGACAATGGTCCCGCGGGCTGCGACAGCGCCGATCAATCCACGCCTGCGAGCCAGGGACTCGCCGTGAACGGCCTTGCTTCCACACCATTCAACATCGCCGTGGGCGGCACGCAATTCGATGAAAACGGCGCGGACAGCACGTACTGGTCGTCCACAAACGGGCCGGACCAATCCTCCGCGCTCGGCTATATTCCGGAAAATGTGTGGAACGAGAGTTGCGCGGACCCCAACATCTGCGGTGTCGCTTCCTTATTTGCAAGCAGCGGCGGCGCGAGCACGCTTTACGCCAAGCCCTCCTGGCAAGTTGGTTCTGGCGTGCCGAATGATGGCAAGCGCGACCTGCCGGATGTTTCGCTTGATGCCGCGGCCGGCCACGACGGCTATTTGCTATGCCAGGATGGCATTTGCACAACCAATGCAGACGGGCAACTGGTCAATGCCGAACTGGTCGGCGGCACGTCCGCTGCCGCACCTACGTTTGCGGCTATCATGGCGCTGATTGCGCAGAAAACCAATTCGCGGCAGGGCCAGGCGAATTTTGTTTTGTATCCACTGGCTGCCGGGCAGAACGCCGCGAACTGCAACGCCAGCAATCCGCCACAATCGCAATGCCTCTTCAATGACATCACCGTGGGAAATAACTCGGTCCCCGGGCAAACCGGCTTCCCCGCGGGCGTGGGATACGATTTGGCCACGGGTTGGGGCTCCGTCGATGCCGCGAATCTCGCGGCCAGTTGGCAAAACGTGACGCTTCGCTCGTCGCTGACGTCGGTACAGGTCTCCCCTGCGAGTCTCACGCACGGGCAGGCTGTCACCGCGACGGCTACGGTTGCTCCTGGCGTTGGCAGCGGCACACCGACGGGCGATGTAGCTCTGCTGGCGAACGGAGCGCAAGGGGTCAATCTCGGCACGCTGAACAACGGAATGGTCTCCGCGAGTATTCAGAATTTGCCTGGAGGCTCGTACTCGGTGACCGCAAGTTACGGGGGCGATGGCACCTTTGGTGCGAGCCTTTCTTCGGGGGTGCCGATCACCATCCATCCGGAAGCCAGCAGCACGACCTTCTCGGCGTTTCTCTCCGGCCAATCGGGAAATCCCTCGTCGCAAGTCAACTCGACGTACGGAGCCTACATGGATTTTCAGGTAAGCGTTGCGGGCGCTTCGCAAAAGGGAACGCCCACGGGAATGCTTACTTTTTCGGACACTTTCAATGGAAATACCAGCACGCTTCTGAGCGTCTCTCTCAATAGTCAGGGCAATGCGCTGGTGCCCGAGACAAATCTGCCTCTGGGAAACCACGCGATCAACGCCAGTTATTCCGGCGACGCCAGTTTTTCCGCAAGCCATGCCGGCCCTGTTTCTGTCAGCGTTGCCAAGGGCCCGACAAGCACCATCCTATTTATACCCTCCGGAGCATTGCCGAATAGCTCCGTGGTTCTGCAAGCGATCGTGCTTCCCATTGGAGCTATCGATCCCACCGGCACCGTGCAATTTTTTGCGGGGAAAACGGCTCTAGGTCTTCCCGTGCAGGTGAAAAATCTGATCGCCACGCTGACGACCACGCAACTTCCCCCTGGGGCGGACAGCATCACGGCAACCTACTCCGGCGATCCGAACTTCGTTGGATCGACCTCTGCCGCGGCCACACTCGTCGTCGGCAATCCCGACTTTCAAATTACGGCCAATCCGGGCAACGTCGTCATTTCAGTTTCCGGGCCCGGCGCCACCAATCTGCTTCTGACTCCCGGCCCCGGATTGGGCTATGTCGGTGTCGTGTCGCTCAGTTGTTCCGGACTACCCACTGGATCCACATGCAGTTTCGTTCCGCCGCAGCCCAATTTGGACGGATTTACTCCCTTAACCGTCGCCCTCCGCATCACCAGACCACCGGCGATAGTGGCGACGATGCAGAAGGCATACCCGCGCGGCGCCGCGCGGATTGTTTCCTCACTCATGGGCACAATGCTGGCTTGCGCATTTCTGCTGGCCTGGCCTGAAAAGAAGCGGTGGTCGAGAGTTGCTGTCTTATTGGTCCTCGTCTCTCTTCTTGGCGGGATGGGCGCCTGCAGCCATACCCAAAGCGGGTCGATAGGCTCAGGCGGCACGTCCACGAACTCATTCGTCGCGAGTGTCACCGCCAGCGGAGGCGCAGGAGCGCAAGCGGTCAGCCATACGCTGACTCTGGCGGTTACGGTTCAATAGCGCTGCTTTACCAGAGGAATTTCAGCGCGAATTGCACCTGACGCGCCGTGGTCGATGTGCTCGTAATCGCGCCCGCTGTGCCGGAAAGGCCGGTGAGATTTGTCGCCGTCGGCGGTGTGAACACGATCAGGTTAGGCGTGTTGAAATTGGATCGGTTCAAAATATTGAAAATCTCCGCGCGGAATTGCACGCTCAGCCTCTCACGGATGGCTGTATCCTTGAGCACCGAAAAATCCCATGTGGCCAGCCCCGGCCCAATATACGTATCACGGCCGACATTGCCGAAGAAGCCGCTCGCGGATGGCGGCGCGATAAACGCTGCTGGATTAAACCATTGTCCCGGTATTCCGAGCACCACGCTGCCTCTGAAGTCCGGATTCAGGAAAGGTCTTACAGGATTTCGTGTATCGCCGGAATTCGACGGGTTGTAACTAAGCTGCGGCGTGAACGGAAAGCCGGATTGCACGGTGACGATGCTGGCGACGGACCACCCGCTCGCCAGACCGTTTTTCCAGCCTTCCAGGTCGCTTCCGTAAACTTGGCCGCGGCCGAAGGGTAGCGCGTAAATGGCGTTCATGACGCCCACATTTCTTACGTCAAACGTGGCGAGCCCCTTGTCCGCAGCAAGGTCAAATGGGTTGGAAACCAGTCCAGGCGCATTTCCCGCGGCTGTCTGGTTCAAGGAATCGCCATCGTCGAGCGTTTTCGACCACGTATAAACTCCGCGCACCGACAGCCCACGGCTTAGGCGCCGCGTCAGGTCCACTTGCAGCGCGTGGTAGGAACTCACGCCTTCCGAAAACCATGTCCAGGTATTGACCAGCGTCGCGTTTGGCTTGGGCGTTCCCGCCGGAATGTAATAAGTCCCGGCCGGCACCGGCGCTCCCGCCAAGGGTGAGCCGATAGGGAAGCCGATGGTGGGAGAGTTGGTGGCCGAAGCCGGCTGCGACGGATCGTAGGTTGGGAACACGGCGGGGCACGGCGACGCCGGACAAATCACGGGAGTCGGCTCGTTGGCGTCAACGCCGACGATTTCGTGATAGCCCTGTGAGCCGACGTAGCCGACCGTTAGCGACGTATTCGGCGAGAGCTGCTGCTGGACGCGGAGCGACCAGGAGATCAGGGTGGGCGTTTGCATGTTCGGCTGCACGCCGCCAGGTACCAGTTTTGCGGTTGCGGGTATCGGCGCCGTTGGATCGATAGGGAGCTTTGACACGGCCAGCGAAGGAATGCTATAGGTTGGATTAAATGGCGCGTTTTGGTCGGTGCGGTAACCCAGCGCGTCCTGCAAATCGTTGTACATCCCGAAGCCAGCGCGCACCACGGTTTTGGAACTGAACGGGCTCCACGCAACCCCAATGCGCGGTTGTGGCAGAAACTTGGCGTTGTTTGTCGTGAAAAGGGAATTCCCCACTTGCGGCTGCGAGGAGATCACGCCGTTGGTAAACGTGTAGTTCGCGGCCCGGCCATGGACTTCGTTCCATCCCGTCGAGAATTCATCTCGAAAACCCAGCGTAATGGTGAGTTTCCGGCTGAGACGGATCGTATCCTCCGCATACCAGGCGCCGAATAGAGAACGCCAATTCATTTCTGTCGGGGCGGGATCGAAGAGAAATGTGCCGATCGTTCCCTGGAGGAATGTGGTGAGGCTCGCAAACGTAGCCTGTCCATACTGGCTGAGCGCAATGGTTTCGTTCGATTGGAAAGGCTGGAACCATGCGCCAAAACTGAGCTGATGCCGCCCATGTGTCAGCGTTACGCGGTCCTCAAAGGTGTAAAGATTTCTGTGGATGCGCAGGTTGCTGCCGTTGTTGCTGCCCGCCAATCCCACTTGTGCTTGCGGATTGGAGGCCGCGCTCCCACCAACGACGACCGCGCCGACAGGCAGTCCAGCCAGAAATCCCGGAACGCTGGCCGCCGGAGTTCCCGGCGTGGGTTCTCCGGTGAAGTAGTATCCCGCCCGCGTGTAGCCGAACCTCGCGGTATTCAGAAGCGTGGGCGAAAAAATGTGCGTCTCCTCGGCGCTCAAGACCTGCTCTCGCAGAGTCTCGATGTCGCTGCTGTACGGATCTGCCGGAGTCGCCGTCACGTCTTGGCCATCGTCGGCGGTATAAATCGCGGAGAGCGAATCCTTCTGCGAAAAAGTATGGTCCACCCGGACGGTTCCAAAATCTTCTCGGATCGTTTGCAGCGGGCTGCTGAACATTTCCGCGATTCCGTTGAAGTCCGGCGCTCCCGCCGGCGCCGTCGGCCACAGATTCAAGAGCGGCTGAACGCTGGCCACCGCTGCCGCCCGCGACGCGGCGTCGGGAACGAATGCGGCGGACGTCTGGTGCAGGTTCTGACGGAAGCCTTCGTAGTTGGCAAATAGAAATGTTCCATCTTTTTGGATCGGCCCGCCCGTGGATGTACCAAACTGGTTGCGCTGAAATGGCGGCGCGGAACCTTGGTCGAAGAAGTTCGACGCATTCAGCGCATTGTTGCGCAGGAACTCATACACGGAACCGTGCCACTGGTTGCTTCCCGATTGCGTGACGATGATCACCTGGCCGCCGGGATGCTTGCCCAACTCCGCGCTGTACGTGTCTCGCTGCACGTTGAACTCGCGCACCGCGTCCACGCCCAGCAACATCCCGCTTGTGCCGCCGGGCTGCATGTTATTTTCCGCAGCGCCGGAATACTCCACTCCGTTCAGCAGAAAGATATTTTGCTGTGGCCGGTTTCCCGATACCGCGAAATTGTTGGCCGTCGTCGAGTTCGAGATTCCCGTCCCGCCCGTCTTCTCCGACGTGAAGTTGACGATCCCTGGATTCAGCTGCAGCAGCAGGTCGTAGCTGCGGCCGTTCAAGGGCAGCTCCTTGACTTGCCGTTCTCCAACCAGTCCGGAGATGTCTCGCGTCGTAGTGTTGACGATCGGCGCGTCCTCTTTCACGGTGACCTGCGCTTTCACCTCGCCTACCTGCAGAGTCAAATCCACGCCAGCCTCTTGTCCCACGGCCAGGTGGATGCCGCTGCGAATCTGTTCCTGGAAACCGGCTTTCGATAACCGGATCTCGTACTCACCCACTGGCAACGCCAGCACCTGATAGCGCCCCGCCTCGTCCGAGACGGTGTTGCGGCTCGCCCCGGTTTCTACGTTCTTCACCGTAACCGCCGCCGCCGGAACCCGCGCTCCGGAAGAGTCGGTGATTACCCCGGTGATGCTTGCCGTCACCTGAGCGTGCAAGCCCGGAACGGTGGTCAGAACTACGAAGAGAAGGGTGCAGAGATGTTTCTTGCGCATGCTGTCTCCCCTGACAGAAGAGTGTGAGTGGTTAATTCAATACGCTTCGTAACGCTATGTCAAACCGGCTTAATACGGATTGAGGATGGGCGGATATATGCGAATTGCCTGTGGAAAAATCACACTGACCGGGCGTCGAACGCGGCGCAGACTCCGGGAAGGCACGGATAAGATTGCAGGCGGAAGTTCGAGGTTGCCGGCGCATCAGCTCCCCGGCGATGGAGCGCGCGCTAGCCGGGAAGGAAAGGAGCGCCGCACTCCGCTCAGGGGAGGGAGCAGCGGCGCTCTTGGGGGTTCTGGCGGGTTGTTCGGGGTTTACGTTGAGGCACTACTGCAGGCGGGAACTGTTTCGCCCCGGACTGCGGCGAGCATTCGCCGCTGAGATCCGCGCAAATCTTTTCCCTTCTCGATCTTACATTCATTTGTTGTATCTGCTTCCCGGTTGCCGCGAAGCGATTGGGCCTTGGTGAACGGACTCCTCAACTGCAGGGCGCTTGCCAAACGGTTCCGCCGCAAACTCTGCGTTTTCCTTGGCTTACCATCGCGGCCAAAACGGCTGCTGCGTCATCGCGGCACACTGTGCCTTCCAGGAACAAACAGAGAAGTTGCAATCCCACAGACGGGGTCGCCAGCGCGCCAACGAACTTGGAATCCCTTGTGAATGGAATGTTTCAGGCCGCCGCGCCGCCGCTTTTTTCGTGCTTTCGCATTTCATGGCCGTCGCGTTTCAGATAGCGATAGAGGCTGGTCCGCCCGATGCCCAGGATTTGCGCCGCCCGCAAGCGGTTGCCCTGACAGAGTTCGAGCACTTTCTGAATATGCACTTTGCGGACTTCGTCGAGCGATAGCGGCCGCCAGTCATCGCCTTCCGGCCTGCGCTGGCCGCGGTGCTGTAAATGTTCCGGCAAGTCTGCCAGGTCGATGAAATCGCCGGTCGCCGTAATCGCCGCCGTGGCGATCACATTTTCCAATTCCCGCACATTCCCAGGCCAGGCATGCTGTAGCAACACGGTCTGCGCCCGCCGCGTCAGCCCTGAAATGTTTTTGCCGTAGACGTCGTTGTATTTTTTCAGGAAGTAATGCACCAGCAGAGGAATATCCTCGAGCCGCTCGGTCAGAGACGGCACGCGAATCTGAATCGAGCTAAGCCTGTAAAAGAGGTCTTCCCGGAACCGCCCCGCCAGCACTTCCGCCCGCAAATCCCGGTTCGTCGCCGCAATCAACCGCACACTCACCTGCCGCACTTCCGGCGACCCCACCCGCTGAATCTCCCGGTTCTGAATCACACGTAAGAGCTTGGCTTGCATGGGCAGAGACGTCTCGCCGATCTCGTCCAAAAAAACTGTCCCATTATTCGCATACTCAAACAGTCCCGGACGGGTATCCGTCGCGCCCGTGAACGATCCGCGCACATGCCCAAAGAGCTGGCTCTCGAGCAGCGTGTCCACCATCGCCGAACAATTGCAGATCGCCAGCTTCTGCTGGCTTACTGGACTAATGTTATGGATCGCCCGCGCTACCAGTTCTTTCCCCGTGCCCGTTGACCCCACCAACAGCACATTGGTGTAATGCCGCGCCACCTTCCGCGCGAAATCAAAAACTTCCAGCATTACCGGGCTCTTTCCCACAATTCCATGAAATTCCAGATCCTTCAGCAGTTGCTCTTCGAGAGCCCGCACTCGCTTTCGCTGGTCGTACACGGTGGCCACTTCATCCAGCGTCCGTTTCAACCGGATTTTATCGATGGGCTTCGGCAGAAAGTCCGTCGCGCCCCGCCGGATGGCGTCCAGTGCCGATTCCAGCGTGTATTCCCCGGTCATCACGATAACGTGAATTCCTGGATCGTTCCGCAGCGCCCGGTCCAGGAACTCGTACCCGTTCATTCCTGGCAAATTCACGTTCGCCAACACCAGGCGGCACCGTCCCGAGCGCACCAGTCCCAATGCCTCCTCCGGGTCGGATGTGGTAATCGCCTCATACCCCATATCCTCCATCACGGTGGAGAGCGACTCCAATTGGGAGTGGTCGTCGTCCAGGATGCAGGGCGTCAGAGAAGTCTTCGGCGATGCGAGTTCAGCAGCTCTTGTATAAGCGTGTGCCACGCCCTTACACTCGCAACGTTTGTGCCATCCTTGGACGTTTCGCGCTTAGGGGCGTCGCTTGGCACCTCACGCTCAACCGCTGTTTGGCAGGTCCAACAGAATCAATCATTTGGGGAGGCCTAAGGTTGCCAGAACCCAGTTACTGGCAAAACCGCGGGAAGCAAAGCGCACACCCATGGCGACTACGCGCCTTTCAATTTGGTTCACGGTGCCGTTTCGGTACGGATCTCCAGCATTCTCTAACCGCAACTCCGCTCCACCTGAGGCTGGCTACATGCCTTCGGGCTTTGCGGCGGAGCTCTCTTCTTCTTGTGCCCGGGGAATGACCACATTCAACCGGAATTGGCGCAGCCCGTTCTTGGTTTTCCCCAAGAATTCGGCCACGAAAGCGACGGGATGGGCGCGATCGGTCTCTTCACGCTGCAACAGCTTCACCAGCAGGATGGCGTTGTCTCCCAGCATGCTCTTGAGCGCGACCTGCTTGCCGAACTCCTCGTCCCACTCCAGTTCGCACTTCTCCACGAAGAAATTCTCAGCTCTGTCCCAACCAGATACCTCGACCGCATAGAGGCGCGCAGCAGGAAAACGAGCGTACTGCAGCATGCAATTCCTCCAAAGGAAGGGATTGCAGGCCAAGAGCCATTTGCAGGTTTTTTATCTAATTGAAAAGAGGAAACTTCCTCCGGCCGAACGCCCGGAAAATGTTCGCTGCAGCGACACTCCTACCCGGAGTGATTCGATTCGGAGCACTACACCCCGCCGGGGAGCAACAGCGCGCTCGCGAACCCATAAATGGGCCCGTAAATATAACGAAACACGAGAATTCCTACGAGCAGTCCGACCATGGCGAGGCTGTTTCCCCTCAGCCAGTCCAGATAGCGTTGCGCCGTCTTTTCACCCATAAACAGCAAGATAACCGTGCTGCCATCCAGTGGCGACACCGGCAGCAAATTGAACGTGCCCAGCAGCAGGTTCAACGAGAAAAAAACCATCAAGCTCGCCGCCGCAAAATCCCGATGCCCAGTGACCGGGTCGGGATGAAACCACCCTTCTGCAGCGCCCAGGTGCAGTCCGGCGACTGCGAGGAGCATGAGCAAAAAATTGGCGGTCGGTCCGGCAAGGGCCATCCAACCCGACCTCCGCGGATGCCGCCGTTCCCACGCGGGATCGTACGGCGCGCTCGCCCATCCCATCATCCCGTTTCCGTTCATCATCAGGTACGACAGTATGGGGATGACAATCATTCCCCAGGGCTCGCGCTTCATGTGCGGCACGGGATTCAGCGAGACCTGTCCGCCGAGGGCAGCCGTTTCGTCGCCTCCCCACTTAGCGACCAGAGCGTGTGCCGCCTCGTGACACGTCGTCGAGAAAAGAAACGCTATGAACCAGATGAATCCGAATACGAGAAGCTCGGGAGTTATCTCCGGCAAGTCCGTTGGCCCTTTCGTCTGCTCAGCCCAAGCAGACTAGAGGTTGTCTCCCCGCTTTGCAAGCGGAGCTACCTCCCGGCGGCCCGGTTGGAAATGCACGGTTTGCCATGTCAGTGGTACACTCCTGCCATGCCAGCCATAACCAACAAAAAGAAGAAGAAAGCCAAATCCAAGAAGGCCCCAGCGAAGAAAGCGGCGCCAAAAAAGACCGCGGCGAAGAAAAAAGCGCCGCCCAAGAAAGCCGCTACAAAAAAGAAGAAGGCGCTCAAAAGGACCAGATCCCGCGGCGAAGGCGACAATGCGGACACGGTAGTGTTTGAGCCTAAGGGCTTGGGCGCTCGTTCCGGCGGCCAGTCCGGCGATCTGCAAGGCTTGTCGAACCGCGAAGGCGCGGATTCGGAGAGCGTCGACGAACTGCTCGAGGAAGGCAATGCCTTCGAAGCTGAAGTCATCAAGGGCATCGAGGATGTTCCCGACGCCGATGAAGGCGAGATACGAACGCACGAAGTTCCGGAGGACGACGTTCCGGAGGAGTATCTCGATAAAGATGAGTGACCGCCGCGTTGGGGTGGCTTCCAAATCGACGAACTAGCATACAAAAGCGCGTTCGTACGGCGGGTGATTTTTGAGAAGAGGAGTACTTTAGCGCCATGAAGATTGGAAAAGTTGCCTTCGCGCTCGCTGCCGCTGCGTTCTTGTGCGCTGCGGCGTATTCGCAAAGTGAAAAGAAAACAGCCAGTGTTGCCGCGGATCCCGCCAAACCCTTCCTTGGCCGTTGGGATTTGACATTGAAGGCGCCCGATCGCGAGTATCCTTCCTGGCTCGAGTTGCGCGAGGAAAATGGTCAGCTCAAAGCCCAGATGGTGGGCCGCTGGGGAAATGCACGTCCGCTTCCCAGCGCCGAGATCTCGAGCGCCCATTTAAAGTTTGTCTCTCCCAAAGAGGAGGAAGAAAGCAAAATCGATTTGCTTTTCGAAGGCACCTTGAAGGGGCAACTCCTTTCCGGCAGTTTGAACGGCCCCGATGGAAAAACCTGGCAATGGACCGGACGCCGGGCTCCGTCGCTAAAGCGTGCAAGCGCGCCGAGTTGGGGCGCCCCAGTCCCTCTATTCAACGGCAAGGACTTAACCGGTTGGCACGAAAGTAAGCCTGGTGCTGCGCCCGCGTGGAAAGTCGAAAACGGCTTGCTCGTCAGTCCCGGCAATGGCCCCGAGTTGATCAACAATTCCAAATTTGAAGATTTCAAGCTGCATGTCGAGTTCAACTGCGGCCCCGAATCGAACAGCGGCGTTTATCTTCGCGGCCGCTACGAGGTGCAGATCGAAACCGACTCCGTCGCCGAACCGCCTAGCCATCATACCGGCGGCGTCTACGGCTTCCTCGCCCCGGCTCCCGAACTTCCGCGCAAGCCTGGCGAATGGCAGACCTACGACATCACGCTCATCGGCCGCATGGTCACCGTCGTTCAAAACGGAAAAACTGTCATCGACAACAAGGAAATCCCGGGCATCACCGGCGGCGCGCTCGACAGCCACGAAGCGCTCCCCGGCCCCATCTACCTCCAGGGCACCGAAAAAGGCCACGTCCTCTTCCGCAGCATCGTCATCACGCCCGCGAGCAAGTGATTCCCACCCGAGCGTGGACCTCCGGATTCGCGGGGGGTGAAAGAAAATCGTCTTCAGAAATAAGTAGACAATTCTAGATTTGTCTGGACTCATGTACTTCCGAAGCTTAGAATCGTTGACGAGAGGGAATTAAGATGCCCAAGACGCTTACCAAGAAGATCGGCCTGGAGATGGACGCGCGTCTCTACAAGCAGCTTTCCGCACTCGCCAAGGAGAATGGACAGTCCCGCCGGTTTCTGCTCGAGAAAGCTCTGGAGCACTACCTTCGCTTCGTGGTTCCGTCTCAGGGCACCGTGCGGCCCGAAGTCATGAGCCATTTTCGCCTTTCTACAAACAAGAACCGGAAGCTCCATCAACTCCTCGCCAAATAACTTTAATGGCCGAGGAAAAGAATCTCTCGCCCCGCTACATCTACCTGACCGTGGGCGAAGTCATCGAAATGCACCGTCAGCTCATAGATGAATTTGGCGGCATTCACGGGCTTCGCGACCAGGGCCTTCTCGAAGCTGCCGTTTTCCGCCCCCAGAATGGCTACTACGACGACCTCATCCACGAAGCCGCCGCTCTCATGGAGTCGCTTGCGAACAATCATGCTTTCCTCGATGGCAACAAGAGAATTAGTCTGGCCGCAACCGATACTTTTCTCCGGATGAATGGCCTGTATCTCGAGTTGGAGACTATCGCGGCTCACAAATTCATCACCGAATCCATCACCAAGAGAGAATTTCGAATAGGCCAGATCAGAGAATGGCTCGCCACACATGCGCATCCTCTCAAAGAAGACTGAGCAAGTTCAGCCCTGAGCCAGCAACCTTGCCAAGACAAATCCTCCAAGCTAGCTACTCGGCAAGGAACCGCAACTGCGGCGACACATTCCCCTGCTGGAGTTGTAAGATGTTCGCCGAGGAGGGGCCAGAATGTCGGGAACCTTGAAATTCGTTCTTGCTCTGCAGTTCAGCATGATGCTGCTTGTGGCAGAGCGTGCCCCAAGCCAGGAACGCCCCATCGTTCTGAAAGCCACCATGGTTCTCGACGGCAAGGGCCAGGTTCTGCACAACACGACCATTGTTGTCGAAGGGGGAAAAATTGCGCGCATCGGTGGAGAATCGCCCGCTGGCGCCATCAGCTACGATCTCACCAGACTGACCGTCACTCCCGGCTGGATTGACACACACTCCCACATCTTCTGGCATTTCGACAACGGCCGTCTGGCTGGTAAAGACGAGCCTCGGGTCCGCGCGATGCTTCACGCCGCCGACAACGCCATTCTCACGCTTCATGCAGGTTTCACTACCATCCAAAGTCCCGGCTCGCCTGAAGACAAAGACTTGCGGGACGCTATCGCCCGCGGAATCATTCCCGGCCCGCGCATACTCACCTCGCTCGAACCCCTTACCGAGCAGAGCGGCCCGCCGGAAAAACTCCGAGAGCTCGTGCGCGAACGAAAACAACAGGGCGCCGATTTCATCAAACTCTTCGCCTCCAAAAGCATCCGCGAAGGCGGCACGCAGACCATGACGGACGAGCAGTTACAAGCTGCGTGCGGCGAAGCGAAGTCGCTCGGACTGCGCACCATCGTTCACGCTCACTCCGCCGAGTCCGCGAAAGCCGCAACCCTCGCCGGCTGCACCGCCATCGAACACGGCGCCTACGTCACCGACGACGTCTTTGCCCTCATGGCCCAGCACAGCACTTACTACGACCCCAACATCGGCCTCGTTCTCCAAAACTACCTGGAAAACAAAGAAAAATTCCTCGGTATTGGCAACTATGACGAACAAGGCTTCGCTTTCATGGAGAAGGGCATCGCCATCGTCCTGGACACCTTCAAAAAAGCGCTCAAACATAAGGACCTGAGAATTGTGTATGGAACGGATGCCGTCGCAGGCGCACACGGCCGCAATTGCGAGGAATTCATCGTCCGCGTGCGCAACGGCGGCCAGGACCCTATGGCCGCGATCATGTCCGCAACCAGCATCTCCGCCGAATCGCTCGGCCTGAAAGATAAAATTGGCGCGATCGCACCCGGCCTGGACGCCGACATCATTGCCATGGACGGCGATCCCTTGCGTGACCCCACCGCCGCCCGCCGTGTCCTTTTTGTAATGAAAGGCGGCAAAGTTTTCGAGAATCTCGTGCCAGAAGCGAGCAGCTTTCCCGGCCACTAGTTCGCCCCCTCAGCAACGCACTCCTGTCTTCAACTGACCGGAATCGCGACGCTTTGTCCCAAAATCGGACGGTTCACCAAGCTTCTCAACTGCCCCGATCAAAGATAACTCTTTTATTTTCTGTGAGATGACAACCATCCCGCGTGGCGCTTAGGGTGCGACTCCGCTCCCCGATATGAGCGCCGCAACTGTTTCGTTAAGCACCTACGGCCTTGAATCGGGATCGTCCGATACGGTTCGCGCCGCCAAGCGCAAGATTTTGGCCGACGCGCGCCTCGGCGATGGTGAAGCCTTTGCTGAAATGGTTTTGCCCTATGGCCCTGGACTCTATCGCCGCGCCTTGCGCCTGACCGGGAATCCCGCCGATGCCGAAGATGCCCGCCAGGAAGCCATGCTCAAAGCATTTTCACGCCTCAGCCAGTTTGCCGGCCAGCAGGATGAAGGCAAGGACGATCTCCACGCCTGGGTTTCGCGCATCACCACAAACGCTTCGATCGATTTGATCCGCCAACGCCGCGATGGGAAGTACGTCTCGCTCGAAGAACCCGGAATCGTGCCGGAAGAGACTCTTGGCAACCGCCTCCCCGCGACCACAGACAATCCGGAAGAGCGATACGCCCGCCGCGAACAGCGCGTCCTCATGGCCGCAGCCATTGCGCGGCTCGCTCCGGACTTGCGCCAAATCTGCCTGCTGCGCGATGTCTTGCAGTATTCCACTTACGAAGTGGCTGAGCGCCTGGGCATTTCCACGGTAGCCGTCAGGCTGCGGCTGTTCCGCGCTCACAGAAGCCTACGCGAGATTCTGCGGGAGACGCTGCGCAAGAAGCAGTTGCGCCGCGTTTCCACCATGGCGCGGCTGCGCTCGTCCAAGCCCGTGAAGCCGAACGGCTCTCAAGAGTTCCTGTCTTTACACACGCAAGCTGGGTTTGCCTGTGGCGATTAGCTTGGAATTTCGAGGAATTCCTTCGCGCAGGTCGAACACTACATTCGCGGGAAGTCCGCCGCGCGAGTAGCTGCTCAATTCTGCGATTCTCAGCTCAAGGCGTTGCGCCCATCCGCTCCTTGAAGGCCTCATAGATTCCCGCCGGAGATTTCGGTGACGTCATCTCGGAAATGTGCCAGTTTGATCCCCGCTTTTTCAGCTCAAATGTGCAGAGGGCTTCGGAGGAATCACCCTCATTCTGTGGGAGCACGGAAACGGAAAACGTAACCTTCGCGGCATCGCCCGTCTCGGTATGGTCCATAATGTGCGGCGCTTTCTTCATTCGTTCACTCAGGACATCATAGATGACCCCGCTGCAAAGCCGATCCCAGAATAGCTCCGAAAACTGCTGCTCCTCCCCGGTCATGCTCTTGCCGGTCAAAAGATGTGCGGAATCAAAAGGATTGAACTTGTTGATGGAGTTTGAATAGTCTGCTCCCGGCACGGCCTTCATCATCTCGAACATCGCGTTCACGGTGTCTAGCGGAGTGGCTTGATTGGCATGCGCCGGCTCAAAAAAGCTGGGGCTGGACGGATGCATCATCCGCCATCCCGGGTAGATCGCGCCCAACAGCATAAAGAGAATGATCGCCCGGAAGATCCACTTCGCGTTCATATTCATCTCCTCGGCCGTTCCTACGGTTGGTATATATGGCACAGCTCCCGGTAACTGAACGCCAGCGTAATCCATGTGGCTTACTGATTACACTGGACGAGCGGCCAGCCTCACTTCCGAATCCTCGAAGGGAGCGGACATCTCAGGGCTGCAGCAGCCGCTTGGGGCCGCTTACGAAAGGGCTGCCACGTTCGTAGAAGCGAAACAATTTGTCGGCCGCATGAGTGATGCCGATGCGCACCGCCGTCGCTATCTCAATTTTCTTATGCGCGGAGCGCTTGGCGGATGCGGAATTCGCCAGCTCCCCGAGCCATAGCGGCCCGCGCGAGAATAGATCCAGCCCATCCAGGCTGCGGTCAATCCTTAGAGCGGCCGCCAGCCGTCCCGGGCCGCGCGCGAGATCGCGAAGCTCTGTGCGCTTTCGATGTTGCTGCATCAGCGCGATTCCTTCGAGCGGCTCCAGCGCGCGAATCAGAACGCCTCCGCCTACGCCCGCGCGCTCGCTCGAAATATTCAGCATGAAGTGCATGCCGTAATTGAAATAAACATAGACGTGGCCATGGCGGAGAAAGAGGGAGCGGTTGCGCGGGGTCGGGCCGCGAAAATGATGCCCAGCGGGATCTTCCGGCGGATAACCTTCCGCCTCCACAATGCGCCCGCTCAGACGCCCTTCCGGCAGATCGCGGACCACGACTTTGCCGATCAGAAACCGCGCGAGTGCCAATGTGTCAACGGGAAGTTCTTTGCGAGTGATGCGGCGCAATTTTAGAGGCGCTCGTTCCACGGCTTACGTCGAACTGACGTCCGGCGGCTCGTTGTTAAACAGCCGCGCGAGTTCCGCGTGATCAATCACAACAGCAGGGTCCGACTGAATCGCATCGAAGTATTTCTTTTGAAACGCGTCGCCTGCTTCCGAGGGCGCAAACATTTTGCGTGCCAGCGAGATGGCCGTGCGTACATCTTCCGCCGTCACGGGACTCTCCCCCGCAAGTGTTTCGTCGAGGCGAACCACAAACTCGGAAATATTGTGAAGCCAGCCGAACTGCTGGTGGTCTATCACCAGCCGGAATAGTTCACCTACCGTGACTTTGCCGTTGGCGCGTTCGTATTCGCGCCGCTCCATTTCCAGAAGCGTCTTATGCAGTTTCAGCAGCGCAAGGCGCAGCGTGATGAGCTTCTCGCGTGCGGCTGCGTCGTCGTCTTTTCGTGCGAGCGCTCTGGCGTCGGGAGGAATCATATTCAGCGTATTCGTTTATTGTCCGCCAGATTGCCACCAAATTCCAAATCTCACTCGTGGTAGCGCTTCTCCCCGACCGGCAGCGCAATCGGCAACCGGTTCTGCGGCGGCGGCAACGGGCAGGTGGCAAACGGCGTATAAGCGCAGGGCGGATTTTCCAAACGGTTGAAATCCAGCCACAACTCGCCCGGCTTGTCGGCGCCGTGCGTCGGCAAAACGGTGTAGAGGAACCGGCAAGCCTTGTAGGTCGTCGTCGCGCTGGTCGTGTCGCGAAGAATAAAAAAGAGTTGCGTGGCTGCGGGATCTTCCAGGACAGGCTCCAGCCGGTACGTTTTCCCTTCCAGCACAAATTCGGCGGCGCCGGGAACGGGCTGCGCATACGTCGTTCCCGCCAGCGTGGCCAGCGTGACCGACTTCGGCGGATCGTACGGAATCCATTTCGCCTTCACCCTGTATTTTTCGTTCGGTTCATACCAGTTCAAGCCATGAAATCCGACCAACGTTGGTGACTTCGAGTCTTTCACTCGCAGCGCATATTTGTCCTCACGCCGGATGACATACATATTCAGAGTGCCGATCGTGAGATGCGGAGCATTCCGATCATTGTCCGCTTCGACAAGCAGAAGCTGTTCCTTTGCCGCTGCACCAGCCACTTGCAAATCTGGCGGGAAGCCGCCTGCCGGTGGCAATAGCTTCACGTTGTTGCCTTCGAGGTGCAAAACGCCGATGTGTCCGGCGCCGCTTCCCGCTAAATGAATTTTGTTGTCGCTCGCAGTCCCAAAGGAATTATCGCCAGGCTGCAGCCATTCGAGCCCCGTGAGCGACAACCAGCCCGCAGGCTTCAGAAGGTCGTTCACATGTTGCGTGCGCCATGCCGCGAGGTCATGATCCCAACCTGCCTCCTGCGCAAAAGCTGGCGCAGCAAGCAGAGCGCAAAGAATAGCGAGTACACGGACGTTTTGTGAAAGACGATGAGTAGGCATGCGGAAAATTATATCGTGATCGGACGGAACGTCCAGTCTCTCGGTGTATGGAGTGTTTCCAAACGCTCGCGTCTCCGACCCAGTTGTCTTCCCTGCAGAGACTACTTGGCATCGTGGAAGTTGATCCCCAAGGTGTAACGCGTCCCGCTGCGCACCCTGCTGACGCCATGCCGCAAATTCACTCGGTAGTAGCCGCGCGCCACTTTTACCGGCCGGTAACGCGTTGTGAAAATTATCGCTTGCCCCTGCTTCGCGCTCACCACTTCCGCTCTTGATTGCGCGCGTGGCTGTTGCTCCACCAGGATAAATTCCCCGCCTTCCCAATCCTTCCCGGGCTGCCCCAACAAAAAGACCATCTGCAATGGAAAACTCACTTCTCCATAAAGGTCCTGGTGCAGGCAGTTGTAACCACCTGCCTCATAATGCAGCATCAGCGGTGTTGGCTTTTTCTGTCCCGCTTTGTGACACAATTCCAAAAAATCTTCGTGCTCCAACGGATATTGCGCACTTTCATCGCGCTTACCCAGATCCTCCACCCAACGATTCGCAATCTTTGTCAGATGCGGATATGCGGCAGCCCGAAGCTCCGCGACTGCCTTCGGCAACGGATTCTCGAAATATTTGTAATCGCCGATCCCAAAACGGTACCGCTCCATAATGATGTGGCTGCGAAATTGTTTTTCGTCGCTGTAGATCGCAACCAATCCAGCGCACTCTTCCTGTGTAAGAATTACATCTGTCACGGCGTAGCCCCGCGCACACAACGATTCTTCCGCTGCTGCCCAATCCAAGGCGTCGATTCTCCGCACAAAACTGCTCGAACGATCCTTCGTTGCAAACAAAGCTGTCATATCAACTCCCGTCGCCGTTGCGGCGTCTCCCTCTTTCGCATCGCCAACTTATTGCAATTCCACCCTTTAGCGCTATCCGTTTTTGTCGATGAAATTATTTTCTGCGTTCAAGGAAAACTTTGCCGCCTCCGCAATTCTAACGTCGGCACGCCGCCACCCATCTAATAAATCGAATTACCAAGTCTGATTCCTCCAAGGACCAAAGCGTCTTTACCGCCGCCGGTCCGGAGAAAAAAAGGAGTAGTACATGAAAGCGACAAAATTCTTCTCTCTGTTGGTCGGCAGTTCGTTGTTGTTCTCCGCCAGCGCCTTTGCGGGAAACGCCGGAAAGAAATCTCTCCATCTCGATAAGAACGTCACCATCGACGGCAAGACTTTGCCCGCCGGCGAATACAAAGTCGAATGGACCGGCACCGGTTCCGATGTAAAGGTGAACATCCTCAAGGGCAAGGAAACCGTAGCCACTGTGCCTGCACGTCTCGTTACTGTGCCGGCCGCAAACAGGCAGGACGGCTATTCCTCGACTGCCGCACAAGACGGCAGCTACTCGCTCAACTCCCTCTTCTTCAGCGGCGACAAGTTCGATCTCGAAATCGGCCAAGGGACGAGCGCAAGCACCGCGCCGGCCGCCGCCACCACAAGCCCGAACTGACGATTCCGTCCTTTCGGCGATCGCAACAGGCCTAAACGTGCGAAAGGGGCCTATCCAGGCCCCTTCCCACTCTTTTTTTAAATTGCCGTCGGAGAACAAAGTTCAGACCGGCCCGCAGAGGCGCATTTTCCTACGCCGGATTGAATTCGTGTCGCCGAATCATTTCCTCGCTCATCTTGCGCGCTTCGCGAAGGGAACCCGCCGCTTGGGGATTGCTGGCAACCGCCGGCTCCGCTAGTAGCCGCTCCAGCTCTTCGTCAAACAGCCGGCTGATCAATTCCGGTGTGTGCCGGACGGGCGCACCGCTGTCGTCAAGAATCTCCACGCTGCTCGAATGATTCAATCGTTGCGCGATCATCAGCCGGTAAATGCGATCCGTCGCCAGATCTTCCATGTAACCGTCGAGCAGGCTTGCGCCCTTCCCATTCAAAACGCCATCGCGATACCGAATCACCGTGCGAACCGCCGCCCGTGTCCCCGCAAGCGTCCGCCGGCCCACTCCCGTCGGCTGCGGCCTCAAATTCGGATGTGTGTCGCGATTCGCCGGACGCGCGCTCAGTTGATTGGGGGCGGGGAATTGCGCTACAGCAATCGCGTTTTGATCGGGATGGCCGGTCCAGGCTCCATCCATCAGCGACGTGGATTCATTCTTCTTGTCTTCCGCCAGAACCTTCAAAGCGCGCGCATTCAGCTCCGCATCTTCACGGCTCGGAAAAAGCGCGGTCATGCCGCCAATTGCCAGCATTCCGTGCTTATGGCAAATCTCAGGCATCAACTCGCGCAAATTTTGGAAAAACGCCACGTTGTGCGGAATCGTGTTGCGGTCCGGCAGCACCCACTCCGGATTTTCCAGATGGAAATGAATCAAGCTAGCCATGTAGTCCCAACGGCCCAGATTCAATCCCAAAATATGCTCGCGAAGATTCCACGCAAACTCTTCCATCTGATAAGCCAAAGGATGCGATTCCACCAGCGCCATGCACTTGATCGCGTTTGACGGCTGCCCCTTCATGCGCGCAATCATCTGGAACAGATCGCGCCACCAGAGCGCCTCATCCGCAGACTCAGATTTTGGAATGTAGAAGCAGAGCGGATGCTTCAGCGCGCTGAAATCCACCTGATACGCGACCATCGCCACGTCGAACAGCGATGCAGGCAGCAATTCGCCGGGCAAAATCCCTTCTTGATGTATGTGCAAACCGCGCGGACGCGTGAAAATTACCGTATTGCTCGGCGTAATCGCCACCGTCTTTTCGCGCTTCCGGTCGTAATACGTCAGCCGCCCCTCCAGCGCATCCAGAATATTTTCGATGCCGCAAATCGTGTGTTCCCAGGAGTTGGCGTTCGAGTCTTCCAGATCCAGCATCACGCCCGGCGCGCCGGAATTGAGCATTTTCACGACGAGTTCGGCCTCATCGGCAGGTCCCGTCATCTGGTTGCGCTGGTCGGCACACCACGCTGGCAGTTCGATCCGCCAGGAATTTGTCGTGGCCACGGACGGCGGCAAGTAGTTCGGCAGCTTCCCGGCATGCGCATCGGTCAGAGCCGCTTCGCGTCGCGCAACCAGTGCGCGTTGCCGAAGCGTGAGCGCCGCATGAAGTGGCGCTAGAAACTCGAGAAATCCAGCCGGCAGCCCGCTCGCCAGGTCGAACTCCTCTGGCACAGCGTTAACGGACACGACGCGATTCGCGAAAGGCAGAGGCACGTTTGCCGGGTTAAGTTTTGCAGTCGCTGTCGCCATGTTTTCTCGTTTCTCCCGGGCGGAGGTTGGGATGGTTCGGGGACCGGGAGCGGGTGTGTGCAATTCGGAGGCCATCGAACGTTTCCCTGCCCTCTGTAACCCCCTTGTGTTCAATGGGATGGCGGCAGGAGAAAGTCGGCGGTGAACCTCGGCGATTGGCCGGTGCCGCAAAGCGACAGAAATTTACAACCGATGGGAAATACCGCGGCAGCTTTGGGCAATGATGTGTCGACGCTACCGCCGAATAGCCATCGTCTGCAACTCCAATGGAATTGGTATCTCTGCTTGTTAGATTCACGATGTATGGTCTTGGGCGCGTACCGTTTTTGCTGTAAGCCGGTGGTAGCATAGAGATTGAGCTGTAACATCGGGAATTCGCCGCCGTTGAACTGCGAACTGCAAGGGTTGCGAGAAGGAGAGCACAGCGGTGTTTATCATTGGTCATCGCGGAGCCTCGGGCCACGCCCCGGAAAATACGCTCGCTGCGTTCAAGAAGGCGGTCGCACTGGGCGCGACGTTCATCGAGACGGATTTGCAGCTCTCGCGCGATGCCCGGTTTGTGGCTATCCATGATGACACGCTCGACCGCACCACCAACGGCCAGGGCAAGGTGCATGATCAAACTCTTGCAGCGCTTCGCCGTCTCGATGCGGGCTCCTGGTTCGGCAGCGAATACACCGGCGAGCGCATCCCCACTCTTGAAGAAATTCTGGAATTCTCAAAGAAGACCGATGTCGTGTTTTATTTGGAGTTGAAACCCAGCGGCTCCTGGGGCGGGGAACACGCCTTGATTGGCGCATTGCGGGAATCCGGCGAAGTGGCGCGGGTGATGGTCATTTCCTTCGATCCCGGAATCGTGGCGAGTTTGCGCAAGATCGAGCCCACTCTGATGACCGGCGTTTTATACGACGGCCAGCTCTCCGATCCTCAGAAATCCGCGCTCGATGCGGGCGCCCGGCAACTTGTGGTGCGCGGTGACCTCGTCACTCCGGCCATGATCGAGCAAGCGCATAAACACGATTTGCAGTTGGTGTGTTGGACCGTCAATCATCCCGCGCACATCCGCCTTCTTGTGTCTGCTGGCGTGGACGGCATCATGAGCGATTATCCGGATCGGTTGGTCGGGGCCTTGAAGAAGGACGGCGCACGAAGTTAACCCTTCGCGGCCAGGGCGGTCTTCAGTGCCGCAAAGTTGGCAACGGTGAGTTGTTCGGCGCGCGCGTCAGGTCGAAGATTCTGCCCGGCCAGGGCTTCGCGGACGGTATCTGGTTTGGCCACTGATCGCAGGTTATTCACCAGAGTCTTGCGTTTCTGTGAGAAGCACATTTTCACAAAATCCAGAAATGTCACTTCGTCTCGCAACTCGAGCTTTGCGCGTTCGCCGGGAAGCCGAAGCGTCACCAGCGCGGAGCCGACTTCCGGAGGCGGGCTGAACGCATTGCGTGGAATGCGCAGTACGAATTCCGGGCGAGTATAGAGCTGCGTGACGACAGAGAGATAGCCGTATTGCTTCGTTTCCGGTTTCGCGGTGAGCCGCAGCGCTACCTCCTCTTGAATCACGATATGAATCTCATCGATCAAGTCCGCGAACGTAAAAAAATGATGAAGAATCGGCGAAGTGATGTAGTACGGCAGATTGCCGTAAAGCCGCATGCGCCGCCCTCCGGCGATCGCCGCCAGATCGGTCTCCAGAACATCCCCACGCACGACCGAGAGATTTGGATATTTTTTCGCGAGTTTTTGCAACCGGGATGCGAGCGATGCGTCTAGTTCGATGGCGCAGACGGCCGCGCCGCTCGAAAGCAAGTGCTCGGTCATTTCTCCGTGCCCGGCGCCGATTTCTATCCAGCAATACGAGGTAGCCTGGCCCGGCTCCGTTGCCTCCATAGTAGGCCGCAGGGTTGAATGCGGCGAAACGCCGATCGCGCGCGCAATTTGTTCGCGCCAGTCGATATCCGCAAGAAAATGCTGCCCTAGGCGTTGACGAGCCATGTGTCGCAAGTTTATCAGGAAGCGCGCCGGCAAGTTCCAGCGGGGCGCTTCTGTCTTGACGGAAGGAATCCGCTCCAGTAGCGTAAAATGAATGCGCAACACGCGATCAATCCCGTGAACGCGCCAAAGAAGAGAAGGACGCGAAAACCGTCCACGGAAGCGAGTAAAGAGCCTAAAGTGAGAATTCTTTTTGTAGCATCGGAGGGGCTGCCGTTTTCAAAGACAGGCGGCCTCGCGGACGTAGTCGAGGCTCTGCCGAAGGCGCTCGTGACGCAAGGCCATGAAGTGGCGGTCGTGCTGCCGCGCTACCGCGGAACCAAAGCCGGATCCGTGATTCTGCCGAGCCTGACGATCCCCATGGCGAACCGGCTGCGCTTTCCCGCCGTTTTGGACGGCACGGTCATTTCCGGAGTCCGTTATTTTTTTGTCGACGACCCCGCGTATTTCGATCGCGAGGGAATTTACGGAAGTAGCGCCGGAGATTTTCCGGATAACCCCGAGCGCTACAGCGAATTCTGCCGCGCCGCCATCGAAATCGTGAAGCATGTCTGGCCGGCGGATGTCATTCATTGCCACGATTGGCAAACGGGGCTCCTTCCGGTGCTGCTCCGAAGCTCCTACGGCGATGATCCGGCCGTGAAAGACATACCGGTGGTTTTCACCATTCACAACATGGGCTATCACGGACAATTCCCGAGAGACGTTCTCGAACGTGCCGGCATTCCGCTGCCTTTGTTTAACCCCGGCGCCCTGGAATTTTACGGCAACGTGAACTTCCTGAAAGGCGGACTCGTCTATTCCGATTATCTGACCACCGTCAGCAAAAAGTACGCGCAAGAAATTCAGACCCCCGAATACGGATACGGATTAGATGGCGTGGTGCGCGGCCGTGCTGACCGGCTTGTCGGCATTTTGAACGGTGTCGATTATTCCGCATGGAGCCCGGAAAAGGACAAACTGATCCCCATGAAATATTCCGCCAAAGACATGAGCGGAAAACAGGTGTGTAAGCAGGTCTTGCTGGAACTGTTCGGCATCGCCCCGGAGCACGCCTCTCGTCCAGTAATTGGAATCGTATCGCGCTTCGCGGATCAGAAGGGTTTCGACCTGATTGCGGCAGAAGCCTACGAATTGATGAAAGAGGAGCTTACGCTCGTTGTCCTCGGTTCCGGCGATCGCAGGTATGAAGAGCTGTTTCAGGCGATGGCGAGTACATTCCCCGGTCGCGTCGGCGTGAAAGTTGCCTACGACAACGAAATTGCGCATAAAATCGAAGCTGGCGCTGACATGTTCTTAATGCCATCGCGCTACGAGCCTTGTGGCTTGAACCAGATCTATAGCTTGAAGTATGGTACGGTGCCGATTGTGAGAGCGACCGGTGGATTGGATGATACGGTCGAGCCGTTTGACTTGGAGCACGGCACGGGAACAGGCTTCAAGTTTGCGGAATACTCCGGCGGCGCCATGATGTACGCGATTCGGCAAGCTTTGCATCATTGCACGGACGAACGCATCTGGCGGCGCATCCAATTGAATGGCATGGCGAAGGATTTTTCCTGGAAGGGACCGGCGGCCGAGTATACGAAAGTGTACAAAGCGGCGTTGGAACTCCGGGGCGCAGGGCAGGCGGGACGAAACCAAATGTCTGTTACAACATCTAATTGAACTGACGAAGGAGATAAAGACAGCGGCCTAGCGGCAAGCTGTTGAGGACAAACAACATGGCTGACAATATCCAAGCAGGGACTTCGAACGCTATCCAGGCAGTGACGGATGGAAATTTTGAAGCAGAGGTTTTGACGGCGAGCAGCACGCAACCGGTGATGGTCGATTTTTGGGCGGAATGGTGCCGTCCTTGCCACATGCTGGCGCCCACGGTGGCCGAGATTGCGCATGATTACGCGGGCAAGCTCAAGGTTATGAAGCTGAACGTGGACGAAGCGATGAACTCGGCAGGGCGCTACAACATTCGCGGAATCCCGACATTGCTCGTGTTCAAGAACGGGCAAGTGGTCGAACAGATTGTCGGCGCGGTGCCGAAGGATCAGATTACCAAGGCGTTGGACCGGCACTTGGCGTAATTGGCCGATTCAACTGTCCCTTGATTTGCCGGACCAGACGAGCACCAAAAAAATAGGAAGTTTCCCCGGGCATGTCGTACAGTTAAGTGCGGCGTGCCCCTTTGTATTTTGTGGCATGGACCCGGGCAGCAAGTCTAGGAGCATGGATTGGCGACAGCAGAGACAGCAGCAACCACAACGCGAACGGTAAAATCCGCGGATCATCCCCCGTTGCTGGCAGGAGACCGCGGGCCGATGCCCATGTCGCGGCCGGGGCTGCACGAAACCGTGCTGAAAATTTTGCGGCCTCTGCCACGCGGAAAGATTTTGGATTGTCCCGCCGGCGAGGGCGCGCTGGCTCAGGATCTGCTCGGAGAGGGATTCGATGTCCGCTGCTGCGATTTGTACTCGGAGCTCTTCCGGCTGGACGGCGTGGAGATCAAGCGCGGCGATCTGGCAGGCACGCTGCCTTATGCATCCGAGTCCTTCGAGTACATCACCTCCTTAGATGGATTGGAGCATATTGATTCGCCGCCGCAGGCCTTTCGCGAATACCGCCGCCTGTTGAAGCCGTGCGGCCACTTGATCATCAGCGTGCCTAACATCATGAATGTCGAAGAGCGGCTGAAGTGGCTGCTCTTTGGCTACACCTCGCATTTCAAGCCGCTTTCGGAGCAATCCAAGGCCAAGATTCATTACGATTGCGCGGGGATGGACGAGATTGCCGTCCACGCTAACCCCATCGGCTACAATGAGCTGCGCTATTACCTCGAAAAGAACGGATTTGCGATCCAGGGCGTTTACCGCGACAGGAAAAAAGGGAATCAGTGGCTGTACTGGCCACTTGTGGCCTTTATACGGCTTCTGGCGAAGCTGACCCCGGCGAAGCGCCGCAAGGACCGTTGGACAGACGAGTTAGCGTCCGATCCGGTCCTCCTCGGCGGCAACACCATCATCATTCACTCCATCCTGAAATAGCCCCGCCCTAGCAAAGATTGCCCAGCTCGCGAACGGGCAGATATCGCGTTTGCGCTTCGGTCCAAAGACATTTACAATTCGCCACGTGCTAAATCCCCATACGCGTAGGGTGGTGCAGGTTGCGGTAGCCTTGGCGGCTGCCTCGGTGGCCTCCGCTGGCGCGGAGGGACAAGCGCAATCCCCAGGGGCTCCGGCGGCGAAGATCGGGGCCATACGCATAAGCGGGCAGAAAAGATTTACCGCGGAGCAAGTGATCGCCGCGACTGGTTTGAAGGCGGGGCAAAACTTCAGTCCCAAAGATCTGGATGCGGTGGCGGAGAGGCTCGGAAAGAGCGGAGTCTTTCCGGTGATCAGTTACAGCTATGTGCCGGAAGGCGGCCTGATTTCCATCGAGTTCAAGGTGGAAGAGGCAACGAAGTTTCGCGCTTGTGTGTTTGATAATTTCGTGTGGATGAGTGACGAGGAAATTCAGTCTCGGTTGAAGAAGGACGTGACGTTGTATACCGGAGTAGCGCCGGAAACGGGAGACATGCTCGATCAGATTTCCGGCGCGCTCGAAAAACTGTCACAGGAAAAAGGCGTGACCGTTCATGTCGCTCGGCGCATAGAAGGTGCGCAGATTGGGGACCCGAATTGGAGCACCTCTATTCGGCGGAAGGGCCGAAGGTGAGAATCCAGTCGTTTCGGTTTACAGGCACTTCGGCTGTGAAACCCGGCGATTTGGAGCATGAAGCGGAGAAGTTCATCGGCCGGGACTATTCTCTGTTTCGCTCCAATTTGTTTGGAACGGCGACAATTGTTCCGTTTTACCGGGAGCGCGGTTATTTGCGGGCAAGCTTTGAAACGCCGAAAGTGAATGTCGTGAGCCGGTCGAGCGATTCGACGGACTTTGCCGTAGAAGTGAGCTATGCCATCACGGAGGGGAGTGCGTACAAATGGGGCAAACCCGAGTGGACCGGGAACCAAGCCATCGTAGCTGGTGAGTTGGACGCGATAACAGGGATGAAGGCCGGCGAACTGGCGAATGGAAAGAAAATTGAGGATGGCTGGGATGCAGTTCGCAAAGCGTATGCAAAGTGCGGCTACTTCGAATCGTCGCTGCGACCTGAGCCGGTGATGGAGGAGGATAACAAAGCGGTCCACTATCGTGTGGCAGTCACGGAAGGGCCGCAGTACCGGATGGGAAGTTTCGTCGTTACGGGGCTGCCTCCAGCGGCGGTGGAGAAGCTCAAGAAAAAGTGGCGCTTGAAAGAGGGCGACGTTTTTGATCAAACGGCGGCCGCGGACTTCATGAAAAAGGATGCGATCGGTGCGTTGCAGGGATTCTTGACCCCTTCTTCCAAAGTGAAAATGATGACGCAGCCTGACGGTCATCGGCATGTGGTGAATGTGACTCTTCAGGTGCAATGAGAGAGTGGCGAATGGCGGCGTCAGACACTTCGAAAATCGTGCGGTGCCATTGGGCGACGAATGAGTTAAACGTTCCGTATCACGATCAGGAATGGGGTGTGCCGCTACACGACGATCGCGCGTTGTTTGAGCTCTTGATTCTGGAAGGAGCCCAAGCAGGGCTGAGTTGGGATACGGTTTTGAAGAAGCGGGCGCGGTATCGCGAGGTATTCGACAGCTTCGACGTGGAGAAGGTGGCGCGCTATGACAAGAACAAAGTCCGAGAGCTTTTGAAGGATGCGGGGATTATTCGGAACCGGTTGAAGATTGCGGCCACGATTTCGAATGCGCAGGCGTTTTTGAACGTGCAGGAAGAGTTTGGTTCGTTTGACAAGTACATTTGGCAGCTTGTGGGCGGCAGACCGAAGCTGAATGCTTGGAGGACCCACAAGCATTTGCCCGCGAAGACGGCGGAATCGGATGCTATGAGCAAGGATCTTAAGAAACGCGGGTTCCGGTTTGTAGGCTCGACGATTTGTTATGCATTCATGCAGGCCACGGGCATGGTAAACGATCATCTCGTTTCGTGTTTTCGGTATGCGGAATTGGGAAAATAGGGCTGTAAAGGGGTAAGCCCTGGCGTGAGACACTAGGCGGCATGGAAGTAACCCTCCACATTCCCGATGAAGTTGCCAAGCAACTCGAACCGCAAGGTGGAGATCTGTCGCGGCGGGCACTGGAAGCGCTGGCGATCGATGGCTATCGGAAGGAAACCCTGGGACTTTATCAATTATCCCAGATGTTGGGATTAACGCGGATCGAGGCGGAGGATTTCTTGGGGCGCAACCAAGTGCCTCTTGCGAACCTCACTGTTGCCGACTTGGATCGGGACGCTGCGGCGGTCGAAGCCGCGTTTAGGCGACGCAACAGATCGTAATCCCGACGCATGCCTGCAGTTTCCAATACCACTCCTTTGCGGCATCTGATCGCCATTGAGCAAGAGCACCTACTGCCTCAACTATTTGGCGAAATTGCCGTTCCGCTCGCTGTCCGTGCTGAGCTGACTCATTCCGGAACACCCAAGAAGGTAAGTCAGCGCATTATCGAACTTCCGGCATGGTAGAAGATCCATGAGGCGCCGGCCGAAATCCTATTAATTGACGACCGGCTTGGAAGGTCCGTAGCTTTGAGCAGAAATATCCGGATTTCAGGTACGCTTGGAGTTTTGAAAAGTGCCGACGCGAAGGGCTTCCTAGATGATTTCCAGAGCATCCTTACGAAATTGAGAGTGAGTGGTTTCTTCCTGGCAGAAGCACTTGAACATAGCCTGTTACGACGCCATCGCGCGCGACACAGGCTTGAGTTAGATCGGTGATGTTTGTGGCTCTTCCTATGTTCTTTACATGATCCTAATGAATTAGGGGAAAACCTCGACGTCGATGACGTGGAACGGAAGCTTTCCGGCGCTGCGCACACGATGTGTGTAAGCCTGTCCGCGAGCCTTGCGAAAACCGGCAACGCCAGGCTTGACCTCCTGCGCCTCGCTCCACTCCCCGCCGAACGGCTGGGACTGCGTTTTGTCACCGCTTATGGGAATGCCCACGTTGTCGTTGCTGTGCGTGTGAAACAGAGAAGTCTCGCCGACAGGAAATAAAACGTTCAAGACGCGGACGTACTGGTTCTGGAAAACAAAGTGATGGTGTGGTTCCTTATCAACAGGAACGGGCTCCGTCAGACCGGCCGCGGAAGCGGCGGGATGTGGAACAGCGACCGCGGCACCGGCTGCATTTTTCAGCTCGATTTCGACGATCTCAAACGGTGCGTCTTCGAGATTTTCCACGGAATGAGTCACCGGTTCAGACCATCGCGAATCACCAGCTTTATAGCGCAACTCTTCCGTTGCACCGCTTGCGGAAGTGACCAGCGCATGCATGTCCGTGATGTACACAACCACGCGAGATGGGTGCGAATGCATGGCGATCTTCTGGTGCGGCGCGTACCGCGCATGCAGGACGCGGATCTGTTCGTTCTCGAACGCGACTTTCACGTCGGCGGGATCGACGGTTACCGGGTCCTGGGCAAGAGCCGCGGGCGCTGTCGCAAGAGCCGCGAGTAAGAAGAAAAGAAAAAGTGTTCGCATCGAGACGAAGCTCCTTTGTGAGAGCACAGGATAAGCGGGTTTTCTGCGCGATGCAATGAAACCGCTTGCTCCCCGGATGACTGACGCCTGCTTGCGTTGAGGCCGAGGCGAGCTTACGATAACAGCCTGCCGTAGTCTGGTGCTTTCCAACGCAGTAAAGATGAAGTGAATGAGACGGCGATGGGGTGTGGTTGCCTTTGCTGAGGACAGGCGTAAGCGAACAGGCAGGAGTGCCTGTTCTACCTAGGAGATTAGCTGAATGAAATCGGTGGTGGTGGTGGGCGCGCAGTGGGGGGATGAGGGAAAGGGCAAGGTCGTGGATTACCTTGCTGGTTCGTTTGATTTTATTGCCCGCGTGGCGGGCGGGCATAACGCGGGGCATACCGTGATTATTGGGAAGGACCGGTATGTACTGCAGTTGATTCCTTGCGGCATTTTGCGGCCCAAGCAGCAAGCAGTAATTGGAACGGGCGTGGTAGTCGATCCGGCAGCGCTGGTGGCCGAGATCGAGACGCTCGCGAAAGCGGGCATTGATGTGAAGGGGCGGTTGCACATCAGCAATCGCGCGCATCTGATTTTTCCTTATCACCGCGAATTGGATAAGGCCGCGGAAGGTGCGCGCGGCGCGGACAAGATTGGGACCACGTCCCGAGGAATCGGGCCCGCATACGAGGACAAGATGGCGCGCCGCGGTTTGCGGATGTGCGATTTGCTGGAGCCGGAGTTATTTCGGAAGAAGGCGGCCCGGGTAGTGGCGGAGAAGAATCGGCTGGCGAAAGGCGCTTATGGCGCGGACGTTGATTTTTCGCATGAGGTGGAAGCGACTCTGAAATTGGGCGAGAAGATTCGCGGATATATTTGCGACACGGCGGAATTGGTGAACCGCGCGTTGGATGAAGGGAAGTCGGTTTTATTTGAAGGCGCGCAGGGCACGATGTTGGATATTGATCATGGGACGTATCCGTATGTGACCTCGTCGAGCGCGATTTCCGGTGGTGCCACGACCGGTGTGGGTGTACCTCCGACGAAAATCAAGAACGTTCTGGGAATTTCGAAGGCGTATACGACGCGTGTCGGTGGCGGGCCATTTCCTACAGAGATGCCTGAGCTCGAGGCGCAGGAAGTACGCGAACGCGGGAAAGAGTTTGGGGCGGTGACAGGGCGAGCGCGGCGCTGCGGATGGCTCGATTTGATGGTTTTGAAATACGCGAAGATGATCAACGGGATTGATTCGCTGGTGGTGACGAAATTGGATGTGTTCGATACGCAGCGCGAGATTCAGGTGTGCGTGGGATATACATATAAGGGGAAGAAGCTGACGGAGATGCCGGCGTTGGCTGAGGAGTACGAGCAGGTTGTGCCGCAATACAAAACGCTGCCGGGATGGAATGAAACGACGTATGGCGTGAAGGATGGCGCAAAATTGCCGAAGGCAGCTCTGGATTATTTGCGGTTTATCGGAGATTTCTTGCAGGTCGAGATTGGCATGATTTCGACCGGGCCGGAGCGGGATGCAACGATTGTGCCGGCGGGAACCTTGCTGGCCAGATGGCTGTAGAACAAAAAGAAAAGACAAAGATTTTACACAGAGATCACAGAGGATACAGAGGGCACGGAGAAGAGTTAAGAGAATTGTTCACCTATGCTCACTTACGAGCAAGCACGCCAGAAAGTCATCGAACAGCTAACTGAGAAGAAGGGTCCGCGCGCCACGGAGCAGGTTCGCGTGGGCGATGCGCTGGGATTTGTGTTGGCGCAGGAGGTGAAAACGGACCGGGAGTATCCGCCATTTAACCGGGCCACGCGGGACGGATATGCCGTATTTGCGGCGGATGTGAAGGCCGGAGTGACCCTGAAGTGTACCGGCGAAATTAAGGCGGGGGACCGCGTTACAAAGGAATTATGGGCGGAGACTTGCGTCCAGATTATGACGGGGGCGGCGGTGCCTTCGGGCGCGGACGCCGTGGTGATGGTCGAGCACACGAAGCGCGATGGCGATGAGGTGCGATTCGAACGAGCAGCCGTTGTTGGACAAAACTTTGTGCCGCGGGGAAGCGAGGCGCGCGCGGGCCAGGCTCTCTTAACGCCGGGAATGCGGCTTGGCTATGCGGAACTTGCTTTAGCGGCGCAGGTGGGAGCGGTGGAGCTGAAATGCGCGTCGAAGCCTCGCGTGGCGATTCTTTCAACCGGGGACGAAATCGTGCCGGTGGACAGCATTCCCGGGCGATTCCAGATTCGTAACAGCAACAGCGTTTCTCTTGCGGCCCAGGTGCGTCTAGCAGGAGGGAAGCCCGTTTTGCTCGGGAACGCGATGGACCGCGAAGACGATTTGTCGTCGAAGATTCGGCGCGGTTTGCAGGAAGATTTGCTGGTTCTGTCCGGCGGAGTGTCGATGGGGAAGTACGACCTGGTGGAGAAAGTTTTGAAGGGGATGGAGACGGAGTTTTATTTTGATTCGGTAGCGATTCGTCCGGGAAAGCCGGCGGTGTTCGGAAAGTGCGGAGAGAAATTTGTGTTTGGCCTGCCGGGGAATCCGGTGTCCACGATGGTGACGTTTGAATTGTTTGTATCCCCGGCGGTGGATTTGTTGAGTGGCGCGGAGGCCCGGGAATTGCCTTTGGTAGAGGCGCGCCTGGCCGAGGAATTAAATGAGAAGCCCGGAGTAACGCACTTTCTGCCGGCACGGATGGAAGGGCAGGGCGCGGCGCGGGAAGTGACAGTTTTGAAGTGGCAGGGCTCAGGGGATGTGGCGGCGCTGGGGAAGGCAAACTGTTTTGTGGTGGTGCCGGCAGAAAGAGAAAAGTTAGAGGTTGGAGAGAAAGTGGAAGTCTTGATGAGACGAGATTTGATTTGAGGCTGGCGACGCAAAGAACAAAGAAAAAGATTTTACACATAGAGCGCAGAGAACACAGAGAGCAAGGGCAAGAGTGGCCAAGCTATCGCATTACGGAAACCGCGGCGAAGTGAGGATGGTGGACGTGTCGGAGAAAGCGGTGACGACACGGACGGCGGCGGCGCAGGGGTTTGTGAAGATGAGCGCCTGGGTGGTGCGGGCGGTGAAGCGGCTGAAGAACCCGAAGGGGAATCCGCTGGAAGTGGCGCGGATCGCGGGGATTGCGGCGGCGAAGCGGACGGCGGAGTGGATACCTCTTTGTCATCCACTGCCGCTCACGCACATTGATGTGACTGCGCGGCTGTGCCAAAATGGCGTGGAAGTTCGCTCCGAAGTTACGGCGACCGCGCAAACGGGGGTCGAGATGGAAGCCCTTGTCGCCGTTACCGCTGCGGCCCTCACGATCTACGACATGTGCAAAGCGCTGGATAAAGGGATGGAGATTAGCGGGATTGTTCTCGTCAAGAAAACTGGCGGGAAGAGCGGGGATTTTTTTCGCGGGGCTCATCTTGCGGCGGGCGAGCGCAAGAATTCGCGCAAAAAGAGCGCTCGGAGTCTGGGCCGATGAGCGCTGCTGGCGGAAAATCCGTTAAATTGCTGGTGGCGGATGACAATCCGCTCGTCCGGGACTTGATTATTAAGGGCATGGAGCCGTATTGCGAGGTGGAGACGGCATCGGATGGCGCGGATGCGCTCTTGAAGGTGATTGACACTCCGCCCGATGTGATTCTCTGCGATTACAAAATGCCTGGTTTGGATGGGCGGCAACTTTTTGAGAAGTTGCACGGGCGCGAGGCGACGCGGCATATACCGTTTTTGTTTATGGCGAGCCGCGCGGATATAGAAGAACGGCTTCGGCCGCTGGTGGATGGCGTCGAGGATTTTGTTACCAAGCCGTTTCTTGTGAAGGATCTGGTGCGGATTGCGAAGAAAGTCGTGGACCGGCTGCACCTGGAGAAATTGCAGAAGCGCGCTTCGCGCCCGGGCGTGATTCAGGGACGCCTCGAAGAGATGAGCATGATTGATTTAATGCAGTCGCTCGAAATGGGGCAGAAGTCGTGCCGCCTGGTAGTGAATCACAACGGCGAGCAGGGCGAGCTTTATTTTGCGAATGGGCAATGCCGGGACGCGAAGAGCGGAAAAGTCGAGGGCGACGACGCGGTGTATCGCGTGGTGCTCTGGACGGCGGGCGAATTTGAGATTGATTTCAACGCCGCGAATGCTTCGACCCGCACAACCACGACGAAGAACACTACTGGCCTCCTGATGGAAGCAATGCGGCTGATGGATGAAGCCAGCCGAGATACTGTGGAAACGAAGCAGCCGGCCTGATGCGCGTCGCGGTGCTCACAATCAGCGATACAGTGTCGAGAGGGGAACGCGAGGATTTGTCTGGCCCGGCGGTGGTCGCGGTGTGCCGCGGATTGAATTGGGAAGTGACTTCGGTGCTGCGCGTTTCGGATGATCCCGCAAATATTCGTGAGCAGCTACGCGAGTTGGCGGATTCAGGGCGCGTGGATGTGGTGTTGACCACGGGCGGGACCGGGATTGGACCACGGGATAATACGCCGGAATCGACGGAAGCAGTGGCAGACCGGATTGTTCCGGGCATTGGTGAGGAGATGCGGCGCAAGGGAGCGGAGTTGACGCCGACGGCGGTGCTCTCGCGCGGAATAGCGGCAGTACGAACGAAGACATTGATCGTGAATTTGCCGGGGAGTCCCAAAGGCGCGGCGGAGTCATTGGATGCGGTGGCGCATCTCTTGCCGCATGCGGTGCATGTGCTGCATGGGGCGCGGCACGACTGATCCCGAATTCCTAGCTAGTGCAAATATTAGGGCAGAGTGACTTGTGACTCGTGACTGGTGACTCGTGAAAACCGCAGTGTGCCCGAATGTTTCGAGAATCGGTGGTTGACGCGAATGGGCGCGTCGTTAACAATGTTTGGACTATGACGAAAAAACTAACGGACAAGAAGCTGGCGGTGTTGGGGACGGGGAAGCTGGGCGGAATTTTGCTTCGGGCTTACCTGAAGCAAGGATTGTTTTCGGCGAAGCGCGTGACGGCGACGGTTAAGCACGCGGAGAAAGCGGCGGCGCTGGCGAAAGAGCTGGGCGTTAACGCGGTCACGGAGAACCGCAAGGCGGTGCGTGGCGCGGATATTGTTCTGCTCGGTGTGAAGCCGCAAGTAGTTGGCGAAGTGTTGAAGGAGATTGCCCCAGAGTTGAGCGAGAAGACTCTGGTGATTTCGGTGGCAGCGTCGGTGCCGACGAGTTACATCGAGCAGCATGTCGGTGCGAATGTGCCCGTGGTGCGCGCGATGCCGAACACTTGCTCGCGAGTGGGCATCGGAATGACGGGAATTTGCGGTGGAGCACACGCGAGCGCGGAGGATTTGGAGACGGCGCGGGCGATGTTTGACGCGGTGGGGCGCACGGTGGTTGTCGACGAGAAACATATGGATGCGGTCACAGGGCTTTCGGCGAGCGGGCCGGCGTTTGCGTATATTATTTTAGAATCGTTCGCGGAAGCGGGAGTGAAAGTGGGATTGCCGCGCGATGTTTCGACCTTGCTTGCTGCGCAGATGATGAAGGGCGCGGCGAGCGTGGTGCTGGAGACGGGGGATCATCCGGCGCTGTTGAAAGACGCGGTGACCACACCTGCAGGTTGCACGATCGACGGCATTTTGGAGCTGGAAGAGGGGAAACTGCGTGTGACGCTGATCAAGGCGGTGGTGAAGGCGACGCATCGCGCGGGGGAATTGCTGTTCGAGAAATAGCACCCATCGCAGCGGCTTCGCCAGTCGATATGCCGCTCTGGTTTTACTGCCGATAAATCCTTCGGAATGATTCATACACTCATCAACGTGATTCGCGGGTTTCTGAGCGGAGACGGCGCGCTCATTTTGCCGGAGATGGAATTGGCGCTGTTCGCGTGCGGAATATTGGTGATCGATCGCTGGCTTTCCGCAAATGAGAAGCACTGGAACGCGCTGCTGGCGCTGGCGGGAACGGCCTTTAGCGGATTTACGCTTTACGTGCAGCACGGAAAGATGCAAGCCCTGCGCGCCGGGAATCCAGAGTCGCCGGGACTTCTGGGTTTGCACCAGAGCGTGTTGGTCGATCCGTTCTTTCTTTTTTTCGCCGCGCTATTTCTCGCGGCTACTGCTCTCACGGTTTTGCTTTCCGTGCGTTATCTCGAAGTACGAGAAGACCGGCGCAAGGCGTACTACGCGCTGCTTTTGTTTGCTTGCGCGGGCATGATGCTAATGGTTTCGGGTGTCGACTTGATCGTTGTGTTTCTGGGTTTGCAGGTCATGTCATTGAGCTGCTTTTTGCTAACCGGGTTCGCGGCGCGCAGGCCGGAAGCGACGGGAGATTCCCGGAGTTACGCATTCGTGTGGGCGTGCAGCTCGTTTGCTTTGGCAGGCGGCTTTCTAACACTCTACCGGCTCTACGGCACTGCGAATCTCGGGCGAATCGGAGCCGTTCTTGAAACGCGTTTGAACGATGGCGTGGCGTTTGGAGGGCTTACCGCTTGGCCTTCGGTGCTGGCGCTCTCTTCGCTTGCTGTCGGCAGTTTCTTTTTAATCGATGCGGGGCTATTTCATTGGTTTCTGCCAGAAATATACGACTCCGCTCCGGCACCGGTCGCCGGGTATCTAGGCGCGGCCGCGAAGACGGCTGGGTTTGCTTTGCTGCTGCGATTTTTCTCCTTTTTGTTTGTGTTTGCGCACGAGAAATGGATTCACGTCTGGGGAGGCGCGGCGATTGTGTCGCTGCTTTGGGGCAACATCGCGGCGCTGCGGCAGAGCAATGTGAAGCGACTGCTCGCCTACGGATCGATCGCTCAGACGGGATTTATTGTGCTGGGGCTGGTGGCTGGGAATGAAGCCGGCTTCAGCGGAATAATGTACTACCTGGGCGTCCATGTCTTCATGACGATCGGCGCGTTTGGCATTTTGATTTTGCTTGAGCAGGGCGGCACGGGCACGATGAGCCTTTCCGATCTCGACGGCTTGTACTGGCGAAGCCCGGCAGCGGCATTGCTGCTGCTCGTTTTTGCCATGTCGCTCGCGGGGGTACCGCCGACGGCGGGATTCCTGGCGAAGTATTACCTTGTGAAAGCGCTGCTTGCACATCCGCATCCCGAACTCGCAGCGTTTGCCGTGGTAAATGCGCTGGTCTCGGTGTACTACTACGGCCGCGTCGCGGCGCATGCCTTTAAGAAGCCAAGCATCGACGCATCGGCCATCGAACTGCCTGCCTTGACCATCAGCAGCGGCCAGACGGTCGCGCTGACGGCTGCGGTGTTTGTTTCGCTCGCAGCGGGGTTGTATCCTGAACCGTTCCTGCGGCTAGCGCGCTACGCCTTCGGACAATAACTTTGGACGATACACCCAACAAAACGGGCTCGACCTCCCCTTCCGGGCAAAAGGAAGAGAGCGCCGGCACACAGTTTGGCACGGCGATCGAGCTGCCCGTGATCTTTGTCGCGACGGTTGTCATTGCCGGCGGCGTGGGGTACTTCCTCGACCACTGGCTGCACACGAAGTTCATTTTCATGTTTGTTTTGGGCGCCCTGGGTTTTTTCGCGGCGGTGCGCGAGATTCTGCGCCGCTTGCCAGGCTGATGGAGATGGATACCGCCGGCCAAGCCGCCGCGGGCGGAGACGGAGCGGCAAGCTCCAACGCTTTCGCGCGTACCGAACGGCGGATCGCGTGGCTAACGCTGGTCTTGGGCGGCACAGCGGCCATCATCGTGGCAATTCTGCGCCACCCTGCGTGGGCGGAGGGGCTGGCGATCGGCACCGCGCTGGCGTGGCTGAATTTTCGCTGGCTCAGGCGCGGGCTGGACGCCCTGGTGGCGGTGGCAACCGCGCAGGTGGGCTTCGCCAAGCCGCAAATCCCTGTTGGAACGTGGTTTCGCCTGCTGTTCCGCTACGGCTTGATAGGCTTCTGCGTGTATGTTATTTTTGAGGTTCTGAAAGTTCCCCTTGCGAGCATGGTAGTGGGTTTGTGTGCGTTAGGAGCCGCGACAATCGCCGTGAGTGTGTACGAAATCCTGCGTCCTGTGGAATAGGGAATGGAACAACACGTAAGCTGGCTTACACAGTTTGTGAATCACTACCTCGGCGGAGTAGCCCTGGCGCTGCTCTCGGCGCTGCATATCAAGCCGAGCCATCCGGAAATGCCCATCCCTGAGCACGTGGTCATGGCGTTGACAGTGCTGGCGGTGGGCACGGTGCTGGCGCTGTTGCTGAGGTCGCGGCTATCGGTTGAGCGGCCCGGGCCTTCGCAACAGATCGCTGAAATGCTGCTGACGAACCCGATGGGCTTTGGCATCAACGACGTGCTAGAAGAAAACGCCGGGCACGACTGGAAAAAGTATGTGCCGATGGTGGGAAGCGTGGCGTTGTTCATCTTGCTGGCGAATCTCTTTGGCGCGTTTCCGTTCTTGAGCGCGCCGACGGCGAACGTTACCGTTCCCCTGGCGTGCGCCATCATCACGTTTGTGTATTTCAACTGGCAGGGCTTGAAGCACCACGGCCCGCTAGGGTACGCCAAGCATTTTTCAGGGCCGGTGGCCTGGCTCTCTCCGCTGATGTTTCCTGTCGAAGTTATCAGCACAGCCGCGCGTTTGCTCTCGCTCACGGTGCGTCTGTGGGCCAACATTTTTGCCAGCGATTTGATCTATGGATTGTTTCTCGGATTGTTTACCGGACTCTCCGTCTGGGCAGGAACAAAGTCCGCGGCTTTGGGTGTTGTATTAGGAGTGTTTCCGGCGCTGGCGCCGATTGCGTTCCTTATCCTGCACGTCTTCGTATCGGTTGTTCAGACGTATGTGTTCGCCATTTTGCCCGCCGTCTACATCGGCATGGCTACGGAGGACGAGCACTAAACAGCGGCGTGCGCTAATGAGTTTGTTAAGCCGCTCCAGCGTGAGCCCGGCTGCACGGTGTCCGGGAACCACCTCCTGGCGGCCATTCATGAGGAGGAAGTGATGAAGAAGCTAGCAGTTGTATTGTTCGTAGCGATCGTCGCGGTGTTGCTACTTGCACCGGGGGCGTTCGCGCAGACCGCAGCAGAAGCGGCCAAGCCACCGATCAACCCGACCACTCTGGTGATCGCGGTTGGCTTTGGCGTAGCCGTTGCGGCGTTTGGCGGCGGGCTGGGCCAGGGACGGATTGCGGCAGCGGCCTGCGAAGGCATCGCACGCAACCCGGGAGCGGCTGGCGGCGTTCGCGCGGCTATGATTCTGGGCCTCGTGTTCGTCGAGACGCTGACGCTGTTTACCTTTGCGTTGGGTTTCCTCCTCTACTCGAAGCTGTAATCGGGTAGCAATCACGCGGAATTGGAAAGGCCCGGAGGCGGAAGCTTTCGGGCCTTTTTTCGCGGCTACCCCCCCTCCCCCTTTTTTCGTAAACGCGGATTCTAAAGGACTTAACGTTTCCCGTAAGGCGTTTAGAATGAACACTTGTGGAGGTTTCCTGGAAGTGTTCATTCCAAACGGGTTGCGAGGCCAGAAAAACCGGTAAAACAAGGCAAAACGCGGTGTTTCTCTATCGATTCATTCTAAAAGACTTAGCAGAATAGCGGGCAGGACGCCCCTAAAATGAAAAAGCGGCAGAGTGTCTGCCGCGCTCAAGATGCAAATCTGTACAAAACCAAGTATACCACAAAATGAAAAAAAAGCAAGGGAAATCGTCCTTGGGCAACGTCGGCAGGGGCTAAGGTGGTCAAGGCGGCTTCGCTGATTCCGTAAAGCAATTTAATCCTCTTCGTCTTTCCAGCGGCGCTTCGCACCCTTCGAGCGGTTCTGCTTTTTGGTAAGCACTTGGATGTTGTCTTCCGCATTTCCCCCACCACGCGAATGTGGGAGCACGTGGTCTAGTTCATGGATGCGCCTGTTGAAGCTTTTGCCAGTCTCCTTCTCAAACTTAGCAATAGCTTGGCGCTTTGCCCGCGTTGAAATGTATCGAGAGCGCCGTGGTTCAGCCCGCCGAATCAGCACGCCGACGACTAGCGCGGAGATGTACGCGGCCAACGGGGATAGCCCCGCTTTCCACAAAAGAAGGAAGGCCACGCCAGCGCAGACCGCCGCGATAATTGTGCCGCGTATCGCGTGCGCTATAGCTTCCCTTCGTCGGAACAGGAAAGCGAACGCCATGAGACCGGCAAGGATATAAAGGGCGCGTATTTGGTCAGGCGTCATATCCACACGCAACTATACGCTATGCCTCACTTACGATAGAAGTCAACAGGAAAGAAACTCGCGTGGGGATGAAAGGCTAAAAATCTACGAGTGGTTCGACGCGAACGTGGTTGGCATCATCCGGGTTGTGGAAGAAAGCATACAGCGTTGCAAAAGCCGAAGGCCCGACTTCGCAACCCCATGCTTTGCTGTAAGTCGTCATCCGCACGCGCTTCTGGTTTTGCCATTCTGTGAGTTCTTGCATGCGCTCCGCGTTACCCAGCACCTGAATGTGGGCCTTTTTATACTCTCGATTGTCCTGCTTCCGGGCGGAACGGAGTTGGTTAGTTGTTCTGTCGTCCATAACGGTCTCAGTATACACCCGAACTTGCCGGGCATTGAAGGGCGTTATGGCGGGTGTGGGGAGGTTGCAGCACACTAGTGGTTGAGGAGGTCGGCTCGGAGGAGGTAGGCGAGAGTTTTGCTGGGGAGGACGCCGAGGAAGATGGTGCCGAAGGCGGCGATGGCCAGGACGACGTTGACGGACAGCGGGAAGCGCGCGGGAGCGGTGGCGGCGATTTCGGCGCTGGGTTCGCGCATGTACATGATGACGATGAGGCGGATGTAGTAGTAGGCGCCGATGACGCTGTTGATGGCCATGATGACGGCGAGCCAGATGAGGTGCGAATCGACGGCGGCTTTGAAGATGTAGAATTTGCCGAGGAAGCCTGCGGTGACGGGCAGGCCGAGAAGAGAAAGCAGGAAAAGCGAGAGGACGGCAGCGACGACGGGCTGGCGTTCGCCGAGGCCGGCGAAGTCGTCGAGCTGGAGGTGCTTTTCACCGGCGCCGCCGAATTGGGAGACGATGGTGAAGGCGCCGACTTTCACGAGCGCGTAAGTCAGCAAATAAAAGAGGACGGCGGCGTAGGCGGGGCTGGCGCCGATTTCGGGGTCCGCGGAAAGATTTGTGACAGCGGCGAAAGCCACCAAAATATAACCCGCGTGGGCGATGGAGCTGTAGGCCAGGAGGCGCTTGACGTTGGTTTGCAGCAAAGCGCCGAGGTTGCCCGCGAACATCGTGAGGACGGCGAGAATCCAGAAAGCCCAGGACCAGAACTGTGTGGCGGCGTGCACGTCGGCAAAGATGCGCAGGAGCAGCGCGAATGCCGCGGCTTTCGGTCCGGCGGAAAAGAGCGCGGTGACGGGAGTGGGAGCGCCTTCGTAAACGTCCGGCGTCCAGATCTGGAAGGGTGCGGCGGCGACTTTGAAGCCGAGTCCGATGAGGATCAGGGCCAGGCCTAACTTCAGCATGGTGCTGGTGCTGTCGGTACCAGCGGTGGCGTCCATGCGCAGAAGATTGGTGGTGCCAGTGACGCCGTAGACGAGCGCGATGCCATAAAGAAAAAAGGCCGTGGCGAAGGAGCCGAGGAGAAAATACTTCATGGCGGATTCGCCGGATTTCAGAGTGTCGCGGCGGTAGCCAGCGAGGATGTAGCTGGAGATGGAGCTGAGCTCGAGGCCGATGAAGGCGGTGAGGAGTTCCTGCGCGGAGGCGAGGACGCCCATTCCGGCGGTAGCGAAGAGGACGAGCGCGTAGAATTCGGCGTCGGCGAGGCGTTCGCGGTCGAGGTAAGGGGCGGCGGCGAGAATGACGAGGACTGCAACTAGCCCAACTAGATGGCTGAAGAAGATGCTGAACGGGTCGGCAGCGACAAGGCCGGAGAAGGCCGAGCCGGGATTGTGAACCGCGTAGAAATTGCCGCAGATGCCCGCGAGCGCTCCAATGACGGCGATGGTTGTGAGCGCCTTGCGGCTGCTGACGACCGGCTGAAGCAGCATGAGAAGCGCGCCGAAGCCGCACCAGATGAGTTCCGGCAAAACGCGAAGCACGTCGGCGGAGTTGGGGAACGCGGACATTTAGCGGGTTCCGAGCCTTTCCAATGAGTTTGGTTTTTGTGCGGCGCTTGGCACGGCGGGCGCGGGAGTCGAAGGCTTCTTCGCTTCCTCGGCGCGAGGCGGGCGGGTCATCTGTTGGATCACTGAATCGCTCGCTGAGGCCGTGCGACCGGTGATGAAGACGGAGCCGATGCCCATCCAGAGAGTGATGACGGCCATGGTGACAAGAATGGCGCGCTCGCGGGCGGAAATGTCGGGGAGTGCGCGGTTTTTCTCGACGGTGATGTCGCCGTAGAAAACTTTCTGGTAGGACCAGAGGAGATAGCAGGCGGAGAGAATGACGCCGGTGGCGGCCCAGGAGGCCCAATTCCAATGCGCTTGATAGGTGCCTAGCAGGATCAGGAATTCGCCGACGAACCCATTGAGCATGGGCAGACCCATCGAGGAGAACGCTACAAACAGGAAGAACGCGGCAAGGAGCGGCATGGGCGTGGCGAGCCCGCCGAATTCGGACATTTCGAACGTGTGGCGGCGGTCGTAGAGCATCCCGACGAGCAAGAATAGCCCGCCAGTGGAAATGCCGTGAGCGAGCATCTGGAAGACGGCGCCCTGCATGGAAATTTGGTGGAAGGCGAAGATGCCCAGGACGACGAAGCCAAGGTGGCTGACGCTGGAATAGGCGACGAGCTTTTTGAGGTTGGGCTGAACGAGAGCGACGAGCGCGCCGTAGATGATGCCGATGATAGCGAGTGTGGCGATGACCGGGGCGAAACGGCGAGAAGCGTCGGGGAAGAGCGGCAAGCAGAAGCGAATCATGCCGTACGTGCCCATTTTCAGGAGGACGCCGGCGAGCATGACGGAACCGGCGGTGGGCGCTTCGACGTGGGCGTCAGGCAGCCAGGTGTGGAACGGGAAGAGCGGAACTTTGATGGCGAAGGCCACGAAGAAGGCGAGGAAGAGAAGAGTTTCCGTGCCGCGAGGAAGAGCGAGCGTCGCCGCTCTGGAGCACCTGCTGGATGCAACGGCAGGTCGAAGCGTGCCGGTGGCGTTGTAGAGCCAAATGATGCCGACAAGCATAAGGATCGAGCCGGCCATGGTGTAAAGGATGAATTTGATGGCGGCGTAGATCCGGCGGTCGTGGCCCCAGATGCCGATGAGGAGATACATCGGAATGAGCATCACCTCCCAGAAGAGGAAGAAGAGGAAGAGGTCGAGGGAGAGGAAAACGCCAACGACGCCGACTTCGAGTATCAGCATGGCGATGAAGAATTCTTTAACGCGCTTCTGGATGCTGTTCCACGAGCAGAGGATGGAGACGACCGTGAGGAACGTCGTCAGAATCACGAGGAACAGGCTGATGCCATCCACGCCGAGGTGATAGTTGATGAAGGTCTCTTTCGCCAGGGGACCATGTGGGCCGAGAGTGATCCACTGATGAAATTCTTCAAGCATATAGGCCGGCCTGCGAGGGGGGACGCCGGGGAGGAGCCATATCAGCGAAAAAATAAACTCGAGCAGCGAGACGGCGAACGCCAGGCGGCGGATCCATTCGTGGTTTTCGCTGCGCAGGCAGAGCAACCCGAGCACACCGACAACGGGCAGGAAAATCAGAATCGTGAGGTAAGGTAGGGCGGGCATCAGCGCACCATCCCGATGACCGGCTTCGCAACGGGCCAGAAAAAGATGACGGCAATGACGACCAGCGCTCCGATGACGACCCAGACGGCGTAGCTGCGCGTGTTGCCGGATTGCGTGTGGCGGACCACATCCCCAATGTCCTTCGCGCCGGTGGCGACGCCGTTCACGGCGCCGTCGATGCCGGCGACGTCCACGATTTTCCAGAGCACGTCGGTGGAGATCCACATCAAAGGCTTTACGATTACAGCGGCGTAAAGCTCATCGACGTAATATTTGTGCAAAAGTGTGTTGTAGACGGGCTGCAGCGACTTGGCGATTTGCTCGGGCTTGCCGGGCTGGCGGAGGTAGAGCCAGAAAGCTACGCCGAGGCCGATGAGAGCGGAGGCGACAGCGACAACGGCGAGAATGAGTTCGAGTTGATGCGCGGCGGCTTCGCTGACGGCCGTTGCTGCTTCGGGCGAGCCGAATACAGGAGCGAGAAAGCTGGAGAAGTAGTCCGGGCCGCCCCAGAGTGCAGGCGCGGCAATCCAGCCGCCGATGATGGAGAGGATGGCGAGCACGACCAGCGGGCCGAGCATGCTCCAAGGCGATTCGTGGACATGGACGTGATGCTCGTCATAGCGCGGCTCGCCGTGAAACGTCAGGAAAATTAGCCGGAACATATAGAACGAAGTGAGCAGGGCGGTAAGCAAGCCGATGGCGTAGAGCGGATGGCCGCCCGGGATTTGAAACGCGCTGAACAGAATGGCGTCCTTGCTGAAGAAGCCGGCGAGCGGCGGAATGCCGGCGATGGCCAGCGTGGCTGTCCACATTGTCAAGCACGTCCACTTGATTTTTTTGCTGAGGCCGCCCATGTGGCGCATATCCTGCTCGCCGCCCATGGCGTGAATGACGGAGCCGGCGGCGAGGAACAGAAGAGCCTTGAAGAAAGCGTGCGTCATCAGGTGAAAGATGCCCGCGGAAAATGCGCCGACGCCACAGCCCAGGAACATGTAGCCGAGCTGGCTGACGGTGGAGTAGGCGAGGACGCGCTTGATATCGGTTTGCACGAGGCCGATGGTGGCGGCGAAAAAGGCGGTGGCGCAGCCGATAACGGCGACGACGACCATGGCCGTCTCAGAGTGCGTGAAGAGTATGTGCGAGCGAGCCACGACGTAAACGCCTGCGGTGACCATCGTGGCCGCGTGAATCAAGGCGCTGACGGGAGTGGGGCCTTCCATGGCATCCGGCAGCCAGACGTAGAGGGGGAGCTGCGCCGATTTGCCCGTCGCGCCCATGAAGAGGAGCAAGCACGCAATCGTCATCGTGCCGAATTGGCCCCAAGGCTCATGTGCCCATTCCGGGCCGGACGCAGCGGAGAATAAAGTTGAGAAGTCGAGCGTATGAAATGTACGGAAGAGGAGAAACATTCCGAGCATGAAGCCGAAGTCGCCGATGCGGTTGACGATGAAAGCTTTCTTACCCGCATCGGAAGCTGACTTTCTTAAGAAATAGAAGCCGATGAGCAAGTAGCTGCAGAGACCGACACCTTCCCATCCGACGAAGAGCAGCACATAGTTCGCCGCCAGCACCAGGATGAGCATGAAGAACATGAACAAATTCAGGTAGGAAAAGAAGCGGTAGTAGCCGCCCTCATGGGCCATGTAACCGGTGGAGTAGATGTGGATCAGGAAGCCGACGCCGGTGACGACCAGCAGCATGACGACGGTGAGCTGATCGAGCTGCAAATCGAAGCCCGCAGTGAATTTGCCCGCCGAAATCCAGTTGAAATAATGATGGTGAACAAACGCTTGCCCGCTTGCGAAATACTCGCGCACCGCTTCCAGAGCGCAGGCGAAGGACAGCCCCGTCGCGCCCAGCGCAACGGTATTGACGATGGTGTTTGGCCACTTGCCGCCCAGCAGGCCGTTGATGGCCGAGCCGAGCAGCGGCAGCAGCGGAATGATCCACAGATGATCGAGTATGGGCATTAGAGTTTGAGCAAGTCCACGCGCTCGACGTTCAGCGATTGGCGATTGCGCGCCGTCAGAATGATGATTCCCAGGCCAACCGCCGCTTCCGCCGCGGCAACCACGATCACGAACAGGACAAATACCTGGCCGTCCGACTGATGGCGCGCCTGGCTAAACGCGACAAACGCCAAATTCACGGCGTTGAGCATCAACTCGATGGACATGAAAATCGTGATGACGTTGCGCTTGAAGACGAACGCCACAACGCCGAGGCCGAACAGAACCGCGCTGAGAATCAGGTAGTAGCTGGTCGGAACCATCTTCAGCTTTTCTCCCGCTGCGCGAGAACAATCGCGCCAAGTATCGCCACGAGGATGAGGAACGAAGTCAGCTCAAAGGGATACACAAAATCCTTGAAGAGCATGGTGGAAATCTCTTTTGTATTGGCCAGCGCGCCGGATTCCAAACCCGCTTGCGCGCTCTCCTTCGAACGCGCGATGACGTACGCGAGAAAACTAAGCAACACAACCGCGAGAGGAACGCCCGCGATGCCGGCGAGCTTCGAAAAATTAGTGTGTTCTTCGACGCCGGCATTCAGGAGCATGATCACAAACACGAAAAGCACCATGATGGCGCCGCCGTAAACAATGATCTGGACCGCGGCGACGAATTCCGAGCCCATCAATAGATAAAGTCCCGCGAGCGCGACCATCACCACGATCAGCGAAAGCGCGCTGTGAATGGGGTGGCGCTGAATAATGAGATTTAGCGCGCCGATCACGGCGAGCGCCGCGAGAACGAAAAAGATCGCGAGTTGCGGCGTCACTTCCCACCCCGGAGCAACATCACGAAGGCGGTGATTACGACGTTGACAATCGAAACCGGCAGAAGCAATTTCCAGCCGAAGGACATGAGCTGGTCATAACGGAAGCGCGGCAGCGTGCCGCGCATCCAGACGTACACGAATAGAAATACGAATATTTTGGAGAGCAGCCAGAACGGCCCTTGAATGAAGTCGTTCACAGCGGGGAACAGAATAAGCACCGCGCCGAGGGCGGTGATAGCAGTCCCGACGCCGGGAAGAATAATCTTGCCAAAAATCGTTTCGTACCGGATGCCGTCCCAAATCACCCACAAGCCGGCCGGAATCAGAATCACCGAAGGCAAGTAGTGCGTGAACGTCCAGCTGGCAGGGAAGGGAGAGAGCCATCCGCCGAAAAACATAATCGTGCACAGGCACGAGACGGTGATCATGCTGGTGTATTCGGCGATGAAAAACATCGCGAATTTGAAGCTGGCATACTCCGTGTGGAAACCGGCAACCAGTTCCGACTCGGCTTCTGGAAGATCGAATGGCGAACGGTTGGTTTCCGCCACCGCGGCGACGAAGAAGCAGAAGAACCCGAGAATCTGGGGCCATACGTTCCAGCCAGCGATGCCCCACTCGGGATGTTTTGCCTGGGCGTTGATTATGTCGCGCAAATTGAAGCTGCCCGCCAGGAGCAGCACGCCAACGACCGACATCGTCAACGCAAGTTCGTAGCTCACCATCTGCGCCGAACTCCGCAAGCCTCCGAGCAGCGGATACTTGCTGTTCGACGACCAGCCTGCCAGAGCGACGCCGTAAACGCTGAGCGCGGTAATCGAAAAGAGCGCGAGAATGCCGATATTGAGGTTCGCTATGCCGAGATATACCGTCTGCCCCCAGATGGTCCATGGCAGCGGGTCGGGGCCAAACGGAATGATGGCGATCGAAGTCAGCGCCAGTGCCAGCGCCATCAGCGGCGCGAGAAAATACGTGAACTTATCCACGCCCGCTGGCGTCGGATCTTCCTTCAAAAGAAATTTCGCGCCGTCGGCCAAAGGCTGCAGCAAGCCGTGCGGCCCCACGCGATGCGGTCCCCAACGCGATTGCATGTGCGCCACAACTTTGCGTTCGAACCACGTCAAATAGGCATTCACAGTGAGAACGATGAATAGCAGGAGAACTACCTTTATGATCGCTATGACGATCACGGCATTTGCTGCCAGTTCGGCGAGGATCCAGTGGAGAAGAGAACTCACGGCTTGGCTTCCGCCTCCGGGAGAGAGTCCATCATGGTGCAGAAGCGGCCCAGCGTGCCGCTGGTGAAAAGCGTGTCCTGCGCGGAGCGGATCAAGCCGACGGGAACGTCGTATGGCGCGTGCCCGTTCTTTGCCGCGTGCACGTGCGTCGGTTCCGCGCTGCCGGTCAGCAACCCCGCTGCCTGCACGTCATACCCGGGCACCGCCTTGCGAATTTCTTCGAACACCGCCGCTGGCGATTTGTAATGGAATGCCTTGCCGAGTCCCAAGCGCTCGAGTTGATGCGACAGAATGCGCAGCAGGTCGAAGTCGCTGCGCGGTCCCATCACTTCGGCGGCTTTATGCAGGAGTTGCACTTCCCCGGAAGTGTTGGTGACGCTGCCTTCTTTTTCGTAAGCCGAAGCTGCGGGGAAAACGATGTCGGCCAGCTTCGCCGTTTCTGTCAGAAACATTTCGTGAACAATCAGCAATTCCAGTTTGCCGCGGCCAAATCCCAGCGTGCCAAAATGCGAAAGCGGATTCGCGCCGATTACGTAGAGCGCTTTGAGCTTGCCGTTTTGCGCGGCCTCCACCATCGCTGGCGCCGTCAGTCCCGCTTTCGAGGGGAGCACGCCGCCCCAGAGCCGTTCAAACATCTCGCGCGCCGCAGAATCGTCGGTATGCGCGTAACCGGGGAGCCTGTCTGGCAGCAGGCCCATGTCGGCGGCTCCGCGCGAGTTAGCGTAATCGCCGAGCGCCATGTAGCGAACTTTGCCGTGGAGTTTGGAGCCAAACGCCACAAGCTGCGCGATCGCCGCGCCCGTCACTTCCGCGCCAAAGACGATCGCCACTTCGGGCTCCGCATCGAGCGCCGCCTGTACTTGCACCAACTGTTCGACGAGGTCGCTCGGCAGCTGGCCCTCTTCGTGAGCCATCCAGCGAATCGCCGCCGCTTCCTGGCCTGCGCTGAGCTTCACAAATTGCGTAGCTTTGCGCTTCAGCTTGATGTCGCGCGAATTCAAAATAAACAGCTTCGCCCCAATGTGACGAATGCCTTTGCGAATTTGCCAGGCGGCCAGCGGATTTTGCTCCGTCGGGTCGTTGCCCACGAGCAAAACGGCCTTGGCCTCCGCTAACTGCGTCATGGTCAGCAGGGAATCGCCGGCGCGATCGCCAAGCGCCGTGACGAGCCCCGTGTAATCCGCCGTGCGGTGATGGTCGATGTTGTTGGTGCCAAACGTCGCTCGCGCCATCCGCTGGAACAGATAATTCTCTTCGTTCGAAGTGCGGTTCGAACCGATAAAGCCAATCGAATCGCTGCCGCCGGCGTCGTAGACCTGCTTGAGCCGCGTCGCCGCCGTCTGCGCGGCTTCCTCCCAGGAAACGGGATAAAGTTTGTCTCCTTTGCGCACCAGCGGCTGGCGAACGCGCTCCGGATGTTTGGTGAAATCAAAGCCGAATCGGCCTTTGATGCACAGAAAATCCTCGTTGATGCCGGAGAGATCGCGGTTATTCGCGCGCATGATTTCATGATTGCGCACGCTTAGAGTCGTTTTGCACCCGTTCGAACAATGCGTGCAAACGGTAGAAACGTAGGTCATTTCCCACGGCCGCGTCTTGTAGCGGTACGTGCCGCTGGTCAGCGCGCCGACCGGACAAATGTCGATGCACATACCACACTCTTCGCACTCGAGATGATCTTCCCGGTTCGGAATGATGATGCTGTTCGCGCCGCGCATGCCCACGCCGAGCGCCTTCACGTCCATGCCTTCGTCGCAGACGCGCACGCAGCGGAAGCACAAAATGCAGCGCGGCGCATCGTAATACACCAGCTCCGACCACTTTTCTTCAGGCCGGTGAATCTTTTCCTCGACGAAGCGGCTCGTATCCGCACCGTACCGGAACACCATGTCTTGCAGCTCGCATTCGCCGCCTTTGTCGCACACAGGGCAATCCAGCGGATGGTTGGTAAGCAAAAACTCCAGCATCGCTTTGCGCGCGCCACGCACCTGATCGGTGTTCGTTCGAACGACCATGCCTTCGGTAGCGACCAGCGTGCAAGCCGTCTGCAGCTTCGGCATTTTTTCCACTTCGACCAGGCACATGCGGCAAGCGGCTTGCAACGAAAGCCCGGGATAATAGCAGAACGACGGCACTTCCGTGCCAATGCGCCGCGTCGCTTCAATCACCAGCGTGCCGGGAGGAACCTGCACGTCGCGGTCGTTAATCTTCAGCGTAACTACCTTTGTCTCTGCCATGGATTCCTAACGCGAGCCTACGAGTGCTTCCGCGGATTTATACGCACACTTTCCGTTCAAGTGATCTTCGAATTCGTTGCGCCACTTTTGCACGATGCTGATGGTGGGAAGCGCTGCCGCGTCGCCGAGCGGGCAGAAGGTGCGGCCCAGCATGTTTTTCGCCAGTTCCCCAACGATGTCGATGTCTTCGGTTCGCCCGTACCCCACATGGAAGCGATCCAGCATCTTCTTCAGCCAGGACGTTCCTTCGCGGCACGGGATGCACCAGCCGCAGGATTCGTGCGCGTAAAAATGCATGATGCGGCGCGCCATGTCCACCATGCAGGTGGTTTCATCCATCACCACCATGCCGCCCGAGCCTAGCATCGAGCCCGCTTTTGCCACGGAGTCATAATCCATCGGGATGTCGATTTCATCGGCGCTCATAATCGGGCAGGAGCTGCCGCCGGGGATCACTGCTTTCAATTTTTTGCCGCCGGGAATTCCTCCCGCCATTTCGTAGATGAACTTTTTCATGTTCATGCCCAGCGGAATTTCATAAATGCCGGGTTTATTGATGTGGCCGGCGACGCAGAGCAAACGCGTGCCGCCATTTTTCGGTGTGCCGCGCTTCGCGTAGGCTTCTCCGCCTTCCAGAATGATGGCCGGGACGGAGCTGAGAGTTTCGACGTTATTAATAATTGTCGGGCAACCGTAAAGGCCAACTACGGCAGGGAAGGGAGGCTTGATGCGCGGATAGCCGCGCTTGCCCTCGAGCGATTCCATCAACGCGGATTCTTCGCCGCATTCGTAAGCGCCCGCGCCGGTGTGCGTGATCAAATCAAAATCGAAGCCGGAGCCGAGAATGTCTTTTCCGAGATATCCGTGTGCATAGGCTTCATCGACCGCGGTCTGCACGATGTCCATGACGTAGCGATATTCCCCGCGCACGTAGATAAAGCCGCGATGAGCGCCAAACGAACGGCCCGCGATGATCATGCCCTCGACCAACTGGTGCGGATCCATTTCCATGAGCGGGCGGTCTTTGCAAGTGCCAGGCTCCGATTCGTCCGCGTTGCAAATCAAATATTTTGGCTTCGGCGAATCCTTGGGCACAAACGACCACTTCATTCCCGTCGGAAATCCCGCGCCCCCGCGCCCGCGCAAACTGGATTTCTTGACTTCGTCGATGATCGATTCCGGCGTCATCTCTTTCAGTGCCTTTTCGAGCGCTTTGTAGCCGTCGTGTTGCAGATAAACGTCGATCTTTTGCGAATCCTTGATGCCCCAGCGTTTGCTGATGAGCGGCGTTTCTCCCGGCTCGCGCTCGTGCAGCGCCCCCGCCGTCACGGGTTCCGGCGGCGGAATTTTCCCGCCGTCCAGATCCTTGATGATGCGGTCGAACTTCAGCAGCGTCAGATTTTCGTGGAAGTCGTAATTGACCTGCATGGCCGGCGCGCCCGTGCAAGCGCCGATGCACTCAACTTCTTCGAGGGAGAAAACCCCGTCTTCGCTCACTTCTTTATGGCCGATTTCCAGCCGCTTCTTGGCGCGGTCCAGAATTTCGTTCCCGCCCTTTAGCATGCACGCCACGTTCGTGCAAACCTGCACGTGATACTTGCCCATCGGCTTGCGGTGCAACATCGAGTAGTAAGCGAGCGTTTCCTCGACTTGAACTCTGTTCAGGTCCAAGCGCCGGCCAATCTCCGCGATCATTTCGTCGCTGACGCAGCCGTACTCGTCCTGCGCGTACATCAGCATGGGAATCAGCGCGCTGCGCTTAAAGGGATACGCATTCTGCAACTTCTCGAATCTCGCCGCGAGTTGTGGAGTCAGTTCCATTCCGTATAGGCTTTCCCTAATCTCTTCGCGTTCTTTTTACGTCGTCACATCTTTACTTCATTACTTCTTTTTCGCTCTTACCGGTCGACCTCTCCCAAAACAATATCAATCGTCCCAATGCACGCCACCACGTCGGAAATCAACTGCCCGGTGACCAGTTTCGGCAATGCCTGCAAATTGATATACGAAGGCGAGCGGAAGTGCGCGCGCAACGGCTTCGGAGATCCATCGCTGGCGATAAAGCACCCAAGTTCGCCACGCGGCGACTCCACTGTTACAAAAGCCTCGCCCGGCGGCGGCGAAAATCCTTCTGTAAAAATCTTGAAGTGGTAGATGAGCGCTTCCATCTCCGTCTTCATTTTTTCCCGCGACGGCGGCACAATGCCCGGGGCATCGGTCTTAATGGGGCCGTCATCTTTTATTTTGGCCATCGCCTGCCGCACAATCTTCAAGCTCTCTCGCATTTCGAGCACGCGGACCATGTAGCGCGCAAAACAATCGGACTCCGTGCGCGTCGGAACGTCAAACTCAAACTCGTCGTAGCTCGAGTAGGGAAAAAACCTGCGGTTGTCGTAGGCAACGCCGGCCGCGCGCAGCGTCGGCCCGGTCATGCTGAGCGCCACCGCATCTTCCGGAGAAATATAACCCACGCCCTGGAGCCGCCCCATCCAGATGCGGTTACCCGTAAGCAGCGATTCGTAGTCGTCGATGCGGCTGGGCATCATTTTCAGGAAGCGCTCGACCGCCCCGCGCCAGCCTGCCGGAGGCTCCAGCGCAATTCCGCCGATGCGGATGTAACTGGTCATCATCCGCTGTCCCGCGAACATCTCGAAAATCTTCAGAATCTCTTCGCGCTCGCGGAAGCAATAAAGAAAAACGGACATCGCCCCCATATCAATGGCGTGCGTTCCAAGCCAAACCAAATGCGAAGAGATTCGTTGCAGCTCGACCAGCATCACGCGCACATACTGGGCGCGCTTGGGAACTTCGAGGCCCAGCAATTTTTCCACCGCCAGGCAGTACACCAGATTGTTGCCGAGCGGATTCAGGTAATCCATCCGGTCCGTGAGGGTGATCGCTTGCGAGTACGTCTTGTCTTCGCAGCTCTTCTCAATTCCCGTGTGCAGATAACCAAGATCCGGGACCGCCCGAACCACCGTTTCGCCATCCAGCTCCAGAAGCACACGCAACACCCCATGGGTCGAAGGGTGCTGAGGGCCCATGTTGAGCACCATCGTTTTTGTTGCGCCGGTAGCGGTTTCGACAGTCGTCATACAGAGCTCTTTCTAAATCCCGTCATCATCGGAACGTCGCGGTATCCCTCGACAGGATAGTCCCTCCGTAATGGATGCCCTTCCCAGTCTTCCGGTAGCAGGATGCGCCGCAAATCCGGATGGCCCGCGAATCGTATGCCGAACAGGTCGAATACTTCTCGCTCCAGCCAATTGGCCCCAGGCCAAACCGGCACTAGCGTGTCCACCACAGGGTCCGATCCGGCTAGCCGCACCTTCAAACGAATCTTGTCTTTCAGGGGAATGGAAACTAAGTGGTAGTTCACTTCAAAGCGCGGCTCATGGGGGAAGCGGTCAACACAAACGGCATCTGTAATCAGATTGAACTGCAGCTCTGCATGATCACGACAACGCTCGGCCACGGCCCGCAATATCTTGCGCGGAAGAACCAGGGTCGTCTCCCCCCGGAATTCAAGCACTTCCTCAATCGCGTTGGGGTTCCATGCACGCAGGTGCTCGGCCACAACACTAGCGCGTTGGCTGGTATTCTCGGTCACCGTTTCCAAGCCCTCAGGCGCAGGCTAATACTTATGCCAGTCCAGCGCGCCTTTTTTCCAAAGATAGAAGTAGCCCACCAAAAGTATGGCGATGTATACCATCATTTCCAGGAATCCATACATGCCAATACTTGGAGACATCTTTATGAAATCCCGGTAGATGTAGGCCCACGGATACAAAAAGATGGCTTCCACGTCGAACAGAATGAACACCATTGCGACCAGGTAAAACTTTACGGAAATCGGCGCTCTTGCATCGCCCGTCGGCTCCATGCCGCATTCGTAGGGCTGCTGCTTGGCGCGGCTCGGTTTGCGCCAGCCCACCAGCACGGACATAGCCGTTAGCGCACCGGCAAGAGCGCTAGCTACCAGGAGGTGTATGAGAAGCGGACTGTACGCTTGTAAGCCTGAATCAGTCATAAGCGAAGCGCTATAATATCCATTCAACCGCCAGTCGGTCAAATGGCCTGAAAAAAATCCTGCGTCGCGCGCGGCGGAAGCCAAATTCAGCGTGCCGTGGGGGAAGTGGAACTACAATCTATGCTCTTTGGGCATAACACCGATGTGAAAGTGGGCGACACGGTCTATCACGTCCAGACCGAGGACCGCGGCACCGCTAACGGCTTGATCGACACCACCGTTTATTGCCGCGGCCGCGTGCTGCATCGCCGCACCAACAATTATCTCGATCTCTTGCCGCTCGGCCCGGAACATGAGAATGCTCTCAGAAAGCGCATTGACGACCAGCATCGCACTGTCACGGAAGAGATTCGCAGCGGCCTCTTGAAGCTCGTACCCCCTCCGCTGCCGGTGCAGGAAAAGCCCGTTGCCAGGAAGGCTGAGCCCGCCGTCCCGTCAAATCCTCCGTCGCCCCCGTCGCTCGCCATGGAGTTGATCAATGCCAAAAGCTGGCTGGCTGGAAAGCGCGCGAACTTGCAAGTTGCTGTCCGGAAAAAGCAAAATGGAGAGCCAGTCAAAATGGCGCTGGTCACTGCGCGCATTGACGGCGCCGCCGACGTTACGGAGTTTTCGACGGAGACGGGAGCCAATGGCCTGGCCCAGCTCGAATTCGAAATGCCCCGCCTCGCCGGAGCCGAGCCCGCACTGGTCATCGAAGCCACTCACTCGGATTCCAAGGGCCAGTTGAAATTTCAATTGAAAGCGCGCCCGCGCGTCCCGACGGCGTAGAAGCGGCGTTCGCACCTGCGCGAGAAGCTAAAATGACGATGGAAACAGCGATCTCCATTATGGTGAACGGCGAAAAACGCGAAGCCCATCCTGGCGCGATGGTTGCCGATTTGCTCGTTCTCCTTGGCCTGGACGCCGGACGCGTGGCCATTGAGCGCAACCTCGAAATACTTCCGCGCCCCGCCTGGACCCAAACGCCGGTCGAACCTGGCGACCGCTACGAAATCGTGCAATTCGTGGGCGGCGGCTAACATCGCAGCGCTATTTCTTTTTCTGCGACGCCAAATATTTCTTCCAAGGCTTCCAGTAATACTTGGGCCAACCGTTTCGCACGCCCTTCTGATCGTGCCGCGGCACCCCCACGTGAACGAGCTCCACTAGCGCGCCGCCAGCCGCTTTTTCAAATGTCAGGATCAGGACGGAGAGTTCGTGCTTTTTCCAGAACGTGGCGCGCCACGCCTGCACAATGAGCTTCCCGGGAATAATCAGCAGGTTCTTTCCGCCAATCTTTCCCCCATGCGCGCTCCAGGCCCCGCCCTCTTTCCGGCTCAACTTTGCGGGTGCTCCCGTCGCAGCCGCGTGTTTCTTCGAATCCAGATACATCTCGAAAAGCGTTTCCGGCGAAGCCGCAAATTTAACGCGTTGCGAAATGGTTGGAGTCATGGGATCGATTCCTCAAAGTCCGTCGAGCAGATGGCCCATTTTACTTTTTTTAGTCTGCAGATACGCGCGGGAAGTTTTCGAGATGCGAGGCTGGCAGGGAACGCGCTTCACCACGCGAATCCCCGACTGCTCCAGCTGCCGAACCTTTTCCGGATTGTTCGAGAGCAGCCGAATTTTCTTTGCCCCCAACTCTTTTAAAATTTGCGCCGAAAAATCGTAGTCCCTTGCGTCGGCTGCGAACCCCAGCGTCTCGTTCGCCTCGACCGTATCCATCCCGCCATCCTGCAATTGATACGCGCGCAACTTATTCATCAACCCGATGCCGCGCCCTTCCTGCGGCAGGTAAAGCAATATTCCCGAACTCGCCTTCCCGATTTTCCTTAGCGAAAGCTCCAGTTGCGCCCGGCAATCGCACCGCAGCGACGCCAGCACGTCTCCAGTCAAGCATTGCGAGTGCACACGCACCAGCGGGGCGGTTTTTCCATTCACCTTCCCGCGTACCAAAGCAATCGCCTCGTCCAGCGGCCCACTCCCTTTGAACCCGTAAATCGTAAAACGCCCGTAACGCGTCGGCAGCGCTGCTTCCGCAATCAACTCCACACCGCCCGCTTTTTTCTGCGTCCGTTGGGCTGGCTTCTCGTCCGTTTTCACTTTTGTCGTCATGGCAAACCACAAGTATAACAGCTACGCCAAGAGAGCCTTTACATCGCCCCTGCGATTGGCTAGCGTTACCAAAGATGCTCGCGCAAGCCTCCATGGACTCCGCCACCGCCGTCCGCGACCTCCTCTTCACCTTGCTCCTCAAGGTCGGCGTCGCCTCCTCCATCGCCGCACTCCTTGCCCGATGGAACACGTTCCGCCGTGTCCTCTTCACCGAAGAGCGCGACCCCGACCAAAAACTCAAGCTCATGCTCTTCATGACTCCGCCGCTCATTCTCGGTGTCACGCTCCGCCTCGTTGGCTATCCCTACCAGTTCGCCGACCTCTCCCTCGAAGGCGCCTTCCTCATGGGCTTGCTCGGCGGCCGGGTCGTTGGCCCCATCGGCGGCGCCATTATCACCATCCCCGCGCTCATCTCTCACGAATGGCTCGCCATGCCCGCCGCCTCGACTGCCGGCTTGCTCGGCGGCCTCATCCGCCAAGCCATCCCCAACAAAGAAGACCTCTGGAACTTTGGCCCCTTCACATTTCTCAACATTCCTAAAGCCGTCGTCCGCCTCCTGAAAAAAGCGCAACTCTCTTGGGAAATGGCGCCTCTCGGCGTCTGCGTCGGTCTTGAGCTTGGCCGCGTTGCTCTGGTCCAAGCCACCAAACCCAAGTGGCTCTTCGCCATTCACCCGCAGTGGGACTGGTGGCTAGTCTTGACCGTTATCGCCACGCTGATGTCCGTCGCCGCCCCGCTCAAAATCTGGAACAACACCCGCATCGAAATGAACCTCGAGCGCCACCAGCAACTCCTCCTCAAAGCCCGCATGGACGCCCTCTCTCGCCAAATCAATCCGCACTTCCTTTTCAACACGCTCAACACCGTCTCCGCGCTCATCCGTTTCGACCCCGACACCGCTCGCGAAGTCGTCCTCAAGCTCAGCAACATTCTTCGCCGCCTCCTCCGCAAACACGAAACGTTCGTGCCCCTCCGCGAAGAGCTCGAATTCATCGACGACTACCTCGATATCGAAGTCGCCCGCTTCGGCCACGACAACCTCGACATCATCAAGCACATCGACGACGAAACTCTCGAAGCCTTCGTCCCCAGCATGCTTCTGCAACCCATCGTCGAAAATTGCCTGAAGCACGGCCTTGCCCCCAAACTCGACGGCGGCAAAATCCAGCTTCGCACCACCAACCGCGACGGCCGCCTGCACATCGAAATCGAAGACAACGGCGTCGGCATCTCCGAAGAAAAAATGCCGCACGTTTACGTCGAAGGCATCGGCCTCAGCAACGTCCGCGAACGTCTCCGCGTCCTCTACGGCGCCGACTTCCATCTCCAAATCGAAAGCCGCCCCGGCCAGGGCACGCTCATCAAAATCAACATCCCCGAACTGGTCTCCGCCATGCAAACCGTCGGCTGAAAAATCTAGGGCGAGTGGAAACTAGGGTATAAGCGTAGGGCGAGTTCTATTGTGTAGGCGGTAGACGGAGAAATCCTTGCGGTCGATTGTGAAGATTTTGCGGATACCTTCGCGCTCCGCGACGCGCAGGAGCGCAGCGTCCGCGAGATCCATCGGGCGATTCGCATATTTGCGCATCAGTTCGCGCATCCTCGGGAAATCACCCGTATCGAGAGGAAGTAGGAAGACCACGCCCCGCTCGAGCATCTCCCAAAGCGCTTCTTGCCCCAACGGCAGGTCCGACAAGAGATACATCGCTTCGACAAGCGGAGGCCAGACCGTCGCGAGTGGTTCGCGAACCTCCCTCAGAGCCGCCGCACATTTGCCATGGTGCTGGTCGTCCGCATCAACCAATGCCACCAGCGGCCCGGCATCGACAAGAATCAACGCCGGCTCCTGCGGCGCTTAAGAAGCGCGGTGAAACTGCGGCCCGTTTGTTCAGAACGCTTTGCGTTCCCGCCGTTCACAACGCCGATCAGATCTTTCATCGCTTCGTAAGGAGAAGTGACCGGCTCTTCGCGGTCCGCCCATGCCGCAATCGCCTGCCGCACGACCTCCGAAGTCGAGAGCCGCTTCCGGCGAGCCAGCCGCGCAATCCGTTGCCGCGTTTTTTCATCCAACCGGAGAGTGAGAGGTGATGCCATGAGTTACTCGATCCTTATTTTTCTGTATTACGCTCTGTAATACAAGTCGAACATCCGCAGAGCCGATGGCCTAGGCGTATTTGCAGTATCGCGCAGCTCCGGGGTCTGGGTTATAATGCTTTCACGCGCCCGTAGCTCAGTTGGATCAGAGCATCTGGCTTCGAACCAGAGGGTCGGGAGTTCGAGTCTCTCCGGGCGCGCCATTTCTCAAAGGGCGGTTTCCCTTGAAGTTCCTTCGATGCCCTTTGATCTTCTTCTCACCAAATTGTTTGGACTGCTTTTGATCGGCGAATCTCACTGTCCGCGGTGACCAACGGGAGTCCCTCGACTAGCGCGGTAGCTCCGATGATGCGATCGGCTGGATCCTTTGGATATGCCGCTGGCAGTACCGCCGTGCGGGCGCACGCGCGGCCAGTAATAGGAAGAACGACGAATCGATTTTCAACTTCCTGCAAGAAGGATTCGAGGCTGATCTGAATGGTGAATTTTGCTTTTTTTGCCAGCGAGGCCAGCTCCAACAGAGTGATAGCGGAGACCGCTAGGCCATCCTCCTTTTTACGTGCTTCGTCGATGGCCGTCTTTGCTTTTTGCGACAGTCGAGTCTGATCGAACGCCAGCCAGACCACGATGTGCGTATCGACGAGAATCAATAGAGATCACCCCACTCTTCCGGAGTAAGCGCTGGCGAAACGACATCTCCAGTGATGGTGCCCTTGCCTGCAAGAAAACCAAAAATATCATCTTCTTTCTCCATCGGCTCGATTGGAACAAGCTTTGCCACTGGCTTGCCGTGCTTGGTGATGATGACAGACTCGCGCTTGGCTTGAACTTCGTCCATCACAGCAAGACAATTTGTCTTGAACGCACCTGCGGCCATCTTCTTCATACAAAACTCCATTTAAACTATGGTCATTATACCATGGTCATAAATCATAGGAGCGCAGAATTTCCAAGCCGCAGCGTTACGCTGATTTGCGGCCGAGAAAAATCGTGTGGTGCGGGCCACCGCTTTTCAGCCGCCCACGCACCCGCCGCACCTGCACCTCGAATCCGCCCTCGCGCAAGCGCTGCTCGAACTTCCGATCCTCTCGGACCGCCCAGATCGCCAGCACTCCATCTATCTTGAGAGCCGCAGAGGCAGAGGCTATTCCGCGCTTGTCATAGAGTCCGGCGTTCTTCGAGGCCGCCATTGCCGCCGGACCGTTGTCTACGTCGAGTAGCACGGCATCGAATTGGCCATGGCCTGAACGGAGTGTGACGGCGACGTCCTCTGCCGCCACTCGCACGCGCTTGTCCTTCAGCGGGTGACCTGCCAACGGCCCGAGTGGACCACGATTCCACTCCACGACTGCTGGCACCAGCTCGGCCACAACAACCGTCGCACCCGGTGAAAGCAGATCGAGCGTCGCGCGCAGCGTGAAACCCATTCCCAGGCCGCCAATCAGCACGCTTGGCTTCTTCAACTTCCGCATCCCTTGGCACGCGAACTCCGCCATCGCCTCTTCCGAGCCGTGCATCCGGCTGGACATAAGGATCGCGCCGTCCGCCAGTATGAGGTACTCGTCGCCGCGACGAATCAGTTTCAGAACGGTGCCGTCAGGCGAAAATGTCTGGCCTAGCAACTCAATAGGCTTCACGAGGGTGATGTTACAGGACAGGAAATCCTAAGTAAAAATGGACCGCTCACCACCACTTACGTTCCAACCCTGGCGAGCATGCGCCGCAAAAAGCGCCGCTCTACGTCGTTGGTCGCTAGCGTGAGCGCTTTCCGGTACGCCTCCGCCGCTTCCGCGGTTCTTCCCAATCGCCGCAGCACATCGGCCCGCGCGACGGGCAAGAGATGAAAATCCGCCAGCACCCCGCGTTTTTCCAGATCGTCCAGCAGCGCAAGTCCCTCTTCGAGTGAGCGCCCCATTCCCACAGCAACGGCGCGATTCACCTCAACGATCGGCGAAGGATTGTCCCGCAACAAAATGTCGTACAAGCCCGCGATTTGCGGCCAGTCCGTGTCTTTCGGCGTTTTGGCGTTGGCGTGCAGCGCGGCGATGGACGCCTGCACCGCATAAGCTCCCGCCGCGCCGCTACGAAGTGCCGATTCCACAAGCTGCGTGCCTTCCTGAATCTGCCCGGAGTGCCACAGACCGCGATCTTGCTCTTCCAGCAAAATCAACTCGCCATCAGCACTCACGCGGGCGTCGCGACGCGAATCATGCAGCAGCATCAATCCCAGCAGCGCTCGCGCCTCAGGCTGTTGCGGAAGCAGCTGGCACAGCACCCGCCCCAGCCGAATCGCCTCCGCGCACATCTCCCGCCGGATCAGCGCATCGCCGCTGCTTGCCAGATAGCCTTCATTGAAAATGAGATAAACGACCAGCAACACGGCATCGAGCCGGTCGCGCAAGTCTTCTTGCGAGGGAACACAATAGGGAATTCCGGCATCGCGAATCTTCCGTTTCGCCCGCACCAGCCGCTGCGCCATCGTCGCCAGAGGCACCAGAAACGCTCGCGAAATTTCTTCGGTCGTCACGCCGCACACGGTTTGCAGTGTCAGCGCGACTTGCGCCTCGGTCGGAAGAGCCGGGTGGCAGCAAGTAAAAATCAGCCGCAAACGGTCATCGGGAAACATTTCGCCAGTCGCATCGGCTGCATCCGCCAAATCTGCACCAAGCTGCGCCGTCAGTTCGGTGTGCCGCGCAATCTCCTCGCGCTTCGTATCGAACCGCCGATCGCGCCGCAGCCGGTCAATCGCTCTGTTGCGTGCCGTGCTGATCAGCCACGCGCGCGGATTCGCCGGCACACCATCGGCGGGCCATTTTTGCAACGCCGTCGCATACGCTTCTTGCAGCATCTCCTCGGCGAGATCAAAATCGCCGAGGAGGCCAATCAGCGTCGATAGAATGCGCCCGGACTCTTCGCGGTGAAGTTTCTCTAAATCCATCGGGGTGAGTTTTATCTCACCCCGCAAACGAGGGATTGTCAACTTTAGTTAATCGGTCTGCCAGAGCTTCAGCCAGAAAACCGATTCTCTACGCCAGCGCGGCCCGGTTAATCGCGGCGACGGGCCGCACTTCGATGGATCCAAACCGCGCCCCCGGTATCCGCGCTGCGATACCAAGAGCCTCGTCCAAGTCCTTGGCTTCCACCAGGTAGTAGCCGCCCAACTGTTCCTTCGTCTCCGCAAACGGCCCATCTGTAACCACAGGTTTTGCGTTGCGCACACGAACGGTCGTCGCCGTCGGCGTCGGCTGCAGCGGATTCCCTCCAATGTAGTGCCCGCTGTCGGTGATCTCCTGCGTGAACTTGAAGTAGTCCTTGTGTAGGGCCGCCATTTCCGCGGGCGACCTCTTGCTCGTTTCTGCTTCCGCATGATAAATCAGCATCAGATATTGCATGTTTGTTGCCTCCTACCCGTTAGACGAACACCTCGCCTCAAATCGACATCCTAACCGTTCGCGGCGCTCGGCGAAAAGTGGCATAATCCCTGCCGGTCCAAGGTCTGATCTCGCTATCAAACCGAGTCTCTCAACGAAAATCACGAGGATATATGAAAGCCGCCGTCTTGCACGAGTTAGGCAAGCCTCCCAGCTATCAGGACTTCCCTGAGCCTTCCCTGGGCGCCGAAGAAGCCCTCGTCCAAGTTCGGGCAGCGTCGCTAAAGCCCGTCGACAAGCAGCTTGCCGCTGGCACTCATTTCGCTAGTCCACGCGAGCTACCGGCGATTTGCGGAACCGACGGTGTCGGCAACCTCTCCGACGGCACCCGGGTGTTCTTCGGCGGCGCACGTCGTCCGTACGGCGCGATGGCCCAGCAAACCGTTGTGCCCGCCGCGTTTTGTTTCCCCGTCCCGGATGCACTCGATGACGCCACCGCCGCCGCGATCTCCAACCCCGGCATTTCCGCTTTTCTCTCGCTTACCCAGCGTGCCAAACTCGCTAAAGGCGAAAAGATCCTGATACAAGGCGCCACCGGCGTGACCGGAAAACTCGCCATACAAATCGCCAGGCAACTAGGCGCTGGGCGGATCATTGCCACCGGCCGCAATCTCCAGGCTCTTGAGAAACTGCGCGCCCTCGGAGCCGATGCAACGATACAGCTCAACCAGCCGGAAGACGACTTGCGAAAAGCTTTCGCCCTGGAAGCCGGCGAGTCTGGATTCAACGTCGTGATTGATTATGTGTGGGGACGGCCAACGGAAATTTTGCTCTCGGCTATCACTCGCCCGGATTTTGCCGTCATAAATTCGGAGACGCGTCTCGTACAAGTCGGGGAAAGCGCCGGGCCCGCCATCTCACTTCCCGCAGCCGTGTTGCGCAGCACCGCTCTCACAATCACCGGCACTGCCGGTATCCCCTCGCGCGCTATTCTCGTCGCCGCAATGCACCACGTCCTGGACGGTGCCGTAAGCGGCGCCCTCCAAATCGAAACCGAATCCGTGCCTCTCGCCGATATCGAGCAAGCGTGGCAGCACGCGGAACGCGGCCGCAGGTTAGTGGTTATCCCCTGACGACTCGCTTAACCTCGTCGCGCCCTCCTACTGCGCAACGAGCCTTATCAGGTCTCCGCGAGCAATTCGGTCCATGATTATTGGTTCGGTTTTTCCGCACTCGATTTCGCCAGAGTTGAGCCCGGCTTCGCCGCGCCCGGCGATGCTGACGTCGAGGACGCAGCCGTGCCCGAGTGCCAGGAGACGTTGTGCTGTTTGAGCAAGGTGATCGCGTATTGAATGGGGATGGCAGCGCCGGGCGTAGAGCTACTCTGAGCCGAGGACTTTGCTAGCGCCAGCGGCGTGCCGCGCAACCACAATCCCTCGACGAGCCCGACGACCGCGTGCGATTCAGTGGCGAGAACCGGAGAGCCGCTCTGGCCCTTCACCACCGGATGGGTGAGAAGAAACACGTTTGCGGCAGGCGCGGACTTTTCGAGCTGCGTGGACTCAAAGCTCAGCACTGTTCCCGGCGAGGAGTCTTCGCGCGACGAATCGAAGCTGTGCGCATCCTGCAACCTCTGCGGGTGCAGCGAAAGCGCCAGCACGGACTGTCCGCGGACCGCCGGCTCGGTGGACAGCGGCACGTACTTGACGGTGTACTTGCCCACAAAAGGATTCGTCGTAGCGCGCAGAATGGCTACATCGTGCTGCGGATCTTTCGCCACCACCGTAACCTTCACCAGCCCCGGCGGCGCGTTTTTGCGATTCACCAGAATGTAGGCTTGGCCGCCATCGCGGAATGTCTCCAGCACATGCGCTACGGTAAGCAGATACCCCTCATCATTGATGAAGAAAGCGTTGCCAAAAAATGTGTAGTGGTAGCCGCGCGAAGCTGGCTCCTGATCATCCGGATACACCACCGGACAGAGCGCCGCGGTCGCCGCGTCGTCGACGGAGTTGGCCTGACTCTGCGCCTTGCCCGCTGGCAGTGGACTGTACGCGCAAGCGAGCGTGGCAAACGCGGCGATCGCCGCTAGCAGCGCGAGCGACGCAGGCATGCCAAATGCCGCGGATTTGCCTCTGCGGATTTTGTTTAAGCTCGCCGGCACAACGTCCTCACTTCTAACACTCTGGCAAAGGCCTCCGCACATGTAAATGGCAGGGAAGTCCGAAAAAAGGACAGGTGTGAGGAAACGCCGGCTAGCGTTTGCCAAAGGCAGATTCTTGGAAATACAAAAGGACAGTCCTCTCCTCGGGAAAGTGGCACGGGGGAGGCGAAGAAAAAGGGCTTGACAAACAGCCGTCCTTACGGTAATTTCTGTACAGAGAGAAACTACAGAAATGACAGACCATACAAAACACACGCTTTCTCCCGTAGCTCAGAAATTCATTCTCCACTGGGGCGAAATGGGCACCCGCTGGGGCATTAACCGCACCGTCGCGCAGGTCCACGCGCTGCTCTTCCTTTCGCCGCTTCCGCTGCCGGCGGACGAGATTTCCACTACCCTGGCCGTGGCGCGCTCGAATGTCAGCACCTGCTTGCGCGAGCTGCAAGGCTGGGGAATCGTGCGCGTGGTGCACGTTCTGGGCGACCGGCGCGACCACTTCGAGTCCATCAAGGATGTCTGGGAGATTTTCCGGATTGTCTCGGAAGAGCGGAAGCGGCGGGAGATCGATCCAACGCTTCGCGTGCTGGCGGAGTGCGTTGCCGATGCGAAAGCTCACCCGAACGGCGAGGGAGAAGCCTACACGCGGGAGCGCCTCGAGACTATGCTCGAGTTCTTGACGGTGATGACCGGATTGTTTGACGAAGTGCTGCACATGCCGGTTGCGGCGCTGAAGGGCGTTGGAAAGTTGCGCGGGAAAGTGGTGACGCTGCTGGGGAAGAAAGCGGGTTGAGAAGTAAGGATGTAACGAAGTAGCGAAGTAAAGAAAGAGAATCGCCATGATTTCGCTGACATCGGAATTTACAGACGGAAAAGGGCGGCACGCGCGAGGGTGGTTGTTTTTTGATGCGGAGTGCGCGTTCTGTACACGGATTGCGCGGTGGCTGGCGCCGATTTTGGAGCGGCGCGGGTTGGCGGTGGCGCCGCTACAGGATCCTCGCGTAGGCGCGTTGCTGGGGATGACGCGCGAGGAGCTTTTGCGCGAGATACGGCTTTTGCTTTCGGATGGGCGGCAGTTCGGGGGAGCTGACGCGGCGGTGGCTTTAGCCCGCGAGATTTGGTGGGCGCGGCCGCTGGTGTGGTTCAGCAAAGTGCCAGGCGGGATGGGGGCGATGAGGAACTGGTATCGGTCGATCGCAATGCACCGCAGTTGTGCCGCGGTCAGCTGCGCGGTTCCCGAAGTGACGAAACGAGCGTAACGGTTGATATACGAAACGAGCTTGCCGCTCGGTAGAGTAAAGAAGCCTGTCGCTCGATAGGAGGCCAACATGAACGCCCTGCTACTCCTGCTGTGGATGGCCGCGCTGGTGCAGATTTTGATCGCGGCGTCTAACTTTTACCTTCCGAGAAAATTGAAATACCAGGAAAATCTGGAACGCGTGGCGCCGATCATCCGGCAGATTTTTGTGGTGCATTCGGTCTACATTGTTGGCGTGTTGCTGTTGTTCGCGGCGCTGACCTTCGGATTTGCCGCTGAGCTTGCGAGCGGACACGGTTTGGGACGATTTCTGGCTGCGGGGATTTGCGTGTTCTGGCTGTTCCGCGCGCCGGTGCAACTACTTTATTACGATGCGTCCCTGCGGCGGACGAATCGGGCCGGCGACATCGCATTCACGGCGGCGGCAATCTTTCTAACTGTGGCGTACGGAGCGGCTGCGTTTCTGCCGCGCGTCTGAGGCGCTGCCATGAGCCAGGAATCCAGAGTTTGTGGCGTCTTCCGTCTCCCCTTCGTGCTTGGCGCGGTGGTTTGGGCCGTGCTTGCATTAGCAAACTTTTCCTCTCGCATTCACATCGGCATCATCGAAGTGTTGTTTCTGCTTGGACCGTGGATTGTCGTGCCGCTCGGGGCGGATCTGGTGCGCGGCACAGGAACTTCTTCCCGGCGCAGCGGCGTTCGCGATTGGGCGCTCTTTACCGCCGCTTCGTTGACCACCGTTTCGTTCTTCCTCGACAACCGAGTTGTGGCGGCTTGGTTCGCCAGTTCCTGGCTTTTGATTTGCGCCGCGTTTGCCGGCGATGGATTGCGCCGGCTTGTGATTTCAGGTGCGAACTCCTTCACGCAGTTTTGTTTCGGGATTGGCGAAGGATATTTGCTCGTGGCGGGAATTTGGCTGGTAGCTTCGCGAGCGGGGATTTCCTTCTTTGGATTTCATGAGCCGATCGTTTTGTTGACCGCGGTGCATTTTCATTTCGCGGGGTTTGCATCGGGGGTGCTGGCTGGGTTGGTGGATCAGGCTTCCGCTGGGCGCCGAGGGCGGTGGATGCTGCGGTGCGCTTTGGTGGCCGTGGTTTTGGGACCGGGAGCCTTGGGGTTGGCATTTTTGCTTGGGCCTATGGTGAAGCTGGTTGGGGCGCTCCTGGTTGCGTTGGGGCAGCTTGGGCTTGCGGGCGGCATGATCCGTGTCGGCATTGCTAAGCGGAATGGGATAGGGCGCTGGCTGCTCTTTATGGCGGGCGCGTCGGTTGCCGCAGGGATGATCTTGGCGGGGGCTTGGGCGGCGGGCGAGTATCCCTTGCAGGCATTTGTGAACATTCGGCAAATGGCGGAGTTTCATGGGGTGCTCAATGGGGTTGGGTTTGTTGTTTGTGGGTTGGCGGGGTGGAGAGTTTTGGGTAGTGGGTAGTGAGTGACTCGGGGGCGGGAATTCTGGCTGGGCTGAAGGGGAGACAGACTGAAGTCTGTCCCACTCTTGAGGTAAGCATGCTCGACCCCCCTCCCGTTTTCTTGTAAGTGTTGCTGATAAAGGACTTAGACATTCTTCTAAGTGACTTAGAATCTTAGGCTTACATTGTTTTCTGTAAGTGCTGATTCTAAAAGAGTTAGTGGTCCCTCGCTCTCGGTCCCGACAGGAGTGCGCTTAGGGAGCCAGGATCGAAACTCCGCTTCAGGCGTTGGTGATGCTGAGGACGTTGCCGTCGGGGTCGGTGAGCCAGGCGACCCGGATCGAGCAGCCAGGGATGGCCAAGATGCCGTGCTCGTCCTGGTGGAAGCGGGGGTAGAGGTTGAATGTTACGCCCTTTTGCTTGAGGGCTTTGACGGTGGCGGGCACATCCTGGATCTGGAAGCCCAGGATGGTGTGGTTGTGGGGGATGAAATCAGGGACCGTCGAGACCCGGAGGGTGACGCCGCCAGTATGAAAGACGGCGGCGAGGTTGTCTTCCTTGGCCAGCGATAGTCCCAGGATGTCTCGATAGAAGGCGATTGAGCGGACGCGGTCTCTAGTGCAGACAACGATAGCGGGCTTGGCGTTAGCAAGGATTCCCATGGGTTCCTTCCTCTCTATTGTGCGTGGCTGAGGGAACTGCGGTGGCCGACGCGAGTGTGGAGACACACGTTGGCGCGGCTCAGTGAACTGACCGAGGACATGAGAATCTCCTAAAGTTGAGCTGAAATAAGAAAGCCTCGCTAGAAGCGAGGCGCGGTGTTTCCTAAAAAAAGAATAGCAGAAGGGGGGTGGGGCGGCAAGAGTGAATTTGGGCGCGCGAGGTTGAAGGGAAAGGGGATTTTACACGGAGGCCACAGAGGGCGCTGAGGACACAGAGAAGAGGGAAGAGTGAAGACCCGCAGGCTTAAGAAGCGCAGGATGCGGCACGTGGCCGATGGTGGAAGTGAGGTAGAGGCGAGTCCCTGAGAAACGAAAGCGGCAGCAGAGCTGCCGCACTCCGTAGATAAGAACCGGAGAGGCTGGCGGGGCGGCTGGGGCACTCTACTGGAGGGTCGGAGGATTGGGCAAATAGTCCGGGGTAACAGGCAAGCGTCCGAAGTGCGAGGAGACTACAATCCTTATTGTGGATTCGGGGATTTTGTAGCAGACGCTTACAACCGGCACGAAGTGATTTGGCCTTCACGGTTGAGCACCGATCGAGGAGAGAAAATGCAGAAGCGCAAACTTGGAAAAAGCAATTTGGAAGTTTCGGCTCTGGGGCTGGGCTGCATGGGGATGAGCTTTGGCTTCGGTCCAGCGATGGACAAGCAAGAGGGCATTTCGCTAATTCGGGCGGCCGTGGAACGAGGCGTCAACTTCTTCGATACGGCGGAAATCTACGGACCGTTCACGAACGAAGAACTTGTAGGGGAAGCGCTGGCTCCGCTCCGCAAGCAGGTCGTGATCGCCACAAAGTTTGCGTTCAAAATTGATCCGGAGACCGGCAAACAGGTTGGGCTGGACAGCCGGCCAGCGCACATCAAGGAAGTGGCCGAGGCATCGCTGAAGAGGCTGAGGACGGATGTGATCGATTTGTTCTACCAGCACCGGGTAGATCCCAACGTGCCGATCGAAGACGTAGCGGGAGCGGTGAAAGAACTGATTCAGGAAGGTAAGGTGAAGCACTTCGGACTATCGGAAGCGGGGGTGAAGACGATTCGCCGCGCGCATGCGGTTCAGCCGGTGGCCGCGCTGCAGAGCGAATATTCGCTGTTTTGGAGAGAGCCTGAAGCGGAAGTGATACCGACGCTGGAGGAACTGGGGATCGGGTTTGTGCCCTTCAGCCCGCTTGGGAAAGGTTTTCTTACGGGGCAGATCAACAAAGATACCGAGTTCGAGAAAGGTGATTTCCGCAACATCGTGCCACGCTTTACGCCAGAAAACCGGAAAGCGAATCAGGCGCTGGTTGACTTGATCGGCCGATTTGCGCAACAGAAGAAAGCGACGCCTGCCCAGATTGCACTGGCCTGGCTGCTAGCGCAGAAACCGTGGATAGTGCCGATTCCGGGAACGACGAAGCTGCATCGGCTTGAGGAAAACATCGGAGCTGTGGACGTGGAGCTTTCGGCCGGAGATCTGCGCGAACTGGAGAGCGCTGCGTCGAAGATCCCGCTGCAAGGCGCCCGGTACCCCGAAGAACTGCAAAAAATGGTGGGGCGCTGAACAGACGACAAATATCCATTTTCCAAAGCGCGGGCCACGCGATCAGACACCTAAACCAACAACCATTTATTTTCCGCTGAGCCTTTTGTTGTAGAGGCTCAGGATGTCCTGAGTGGATTGGACGGCTTTTTCGGTGGCGATTTTCCTGACGATGGGGAGTTTCAGGCCGCCATAGTCGGGCATGCGCGAATCGTTCATCTCGATGAGGTAGAAGCCGGGTTTGGCGGGGTTCTGGGTGTCGGGGACACAGTAGAAGATTTGCAGAGCGATGCGGATGTAGCGGCTGGCATAGAGCTGCTCATTGGAGACGACATATTTGATGACGCCGACGCCGTTCGGGAACATGGAGACACGATTCACGCGGATGGTGGGTCCTTGACCGAAGTCGATGTCTTCCCAGTAGAAAAAGTCTAAAGCGCCGGGGAGTTTGTCGTCTGGATAGTTGAGAATGTGTTGGTAGATGCCGCCGGACTTGTCCTTGGGCAGGTAGTAGGAACCTTCGAGCATGGATTGCATGTTCTGATAGAGATTGAAAGGCTTTTCGCGGTCGGTGTAGCTGCCAAAGGCTTTCAGGCCGCCGGAAATGTAAGTGGAGACGACCTCGAAAAGACGCTGGCGGGCGAATTTGTTGACCTGGTCGTACTTATCGACGGAGTTCCAGTTGATGCGCTTCTGGAGAGCGGCAACGTCAAAGACCTGGAGATCGCAGTCGTTGGGCTTGCACTTTTGCAGGGCGTCGATGTCCTTGCGAGGGAAGGCGATGCGGTCGAAGTCGGAAAGTTTGGGCGGCGAACCGAGTTCGTTGAAGGCTTGTACGTCGAGATAGACCTTATCTTCAAGGAGGCTCTTCACGTCGCGGTAGGAATCCGCGAAACGCTGGACCGTAGTATTGATATAAACACCGCCAAATACGAGGATGCCGAACTTCTTGTCATTGGAGTCGAGGATTTTGGTGACGACCTGGCCTTGATTCATCTTCTGAATGTCAGTGTCAGCCAAGCCGACTCTGGTTTTGAAGAATGTTTCCGGCTGACGTTGGGCCGAAGCGAGGGTGGCGCCAAAGCCGAGTCCAAGGGACAGTAGGATTGCCGCTAGAGGTTTGCTGGTCATGATGGTATGCCACATCCTTTTCTTGGCAGCGTGATGCGAGATATTTTCTTCACGCCAGGGTGCATTGGTCCCCTTTAAATTTGCGATGGACGTCAAGATACTTATCGTTGGGTGAATGGCTGAACGCCAAAGTCGTTATGTGAATTGAGATGCTTCTCGTTGCGGAGCGGGTGCGGCCTATTTTCGGGATTCGTGAGTGGGCTTGGACGAGCGGTGGCGGGGTCGACGTATCGAGGAAGTAGAAGGGGGATTTTTACACAGAGAGCACGGAGGGCGCAGAGAAGATGGGACCGGTCTACGGGAAAGCAAAATCGCTGGAGCAGGAGTCGGATTCGGGGCGAGGTGGGCCCCTGGAGCTTAGGGAATGCTACTGCTTTACCATCTTTTTCACGATATGGAATTTTACTTCTTTACCAGCGGAGTCGAGAGCGTAGGCGTGTCTTCCCTCGATGGCGACCTGCGCTAGCTCACGGCCTGTAACGTCGGGGACGTGGTTATCGCCATGGCCGGGTTTATAGACATATTCGACGAAGTAGATCTTATCTTCGGTCTCGATGGTGTAGTGCAGAGTGTTTTTTTCTCCCCACAATTTCCAGGAAACGTCGGTTTCGGAAGTGAGTTCGATCTTCGCGGTTTTCCACTGGCGCGTCTTCGCAAAGCACGTGGCCGCAACCAACAACACCAACATTAGAACGCCGAGCTTCTTCATGAAGTCCCCTTTGCGGAGTATAAGGCTATTCGGAGCTCGAGTGGCTGCTCTCGCTAACAGAGAATTGCGCAAGTTGCCATACGAAGGGAAGGCCAGGCCATGCGCATCCAGAGGCGGGGCGGACGGCGTATTCATTTGGGAAGAAGAGTGAGTCTGCTATCGTGGCGGTGTTGAGGCGGCAGGAGTTTGCGAGAGGGAGTGGTGGGGATACTGCGCAGCGAAGTGATTGGCATCATGACGGGCACGATTTTTGTGTTCATTGGGTTGGTGGCGTGCGCGTTTGCGGCGGTGCGCCGGCGGAGGAGTGTGCGCATCTTTGTGTGGCTGGGGATTTGGAGTGCGATGTACGGGGAGCTAGTGCTGGCGGACTCGCCGGCTGTGGCGGCGGCGCTGCCGCAGGCGGGGCGGGCCGCTCTTCCTTTCCTGACGATGACTGTGGGCTATCTATATTTCTCGGTAGCTTCGCTTGCCTGGCTGGAGCTAAGCACCGGAAAAATGCGTGTGTTTTTGAAGACAGTCGTCGGCTTGAGCTTGGCCATAGGTATCGCTGGAATCGGAATTTTCGTGGTTACGGGTATCAGCGATAGTTTGGTGCTTTGCCTGGACTTTGTTGCCGCCGCGGGACTTGTTGTTCTCATCATCGTCCTTGCGATTCCCAAACTCTCCCGCAAGTATCTGGTTCTGCCAAATCGCGCCGTCGTAATTGTCGGGACACTGGTATTTGCCATGGAAGGACTGTATTTCACCGTGGCGCGCCTGTTGCATTACCAGACATACCGGATCACGGGATCGCTGGGGTTAGCGGCGCTGCTTTTTGCGCTCGGATATATGGCGGTGCAAAACGTGCTGGCGGGAGAGCGGCGGCTGGTTTCGATTGAGAATGAATTGGTGATCGCGCAGGAGATTCAAGCTTCGATTCTGCCTTCCAAGAGTCCGGAAATGGAAAATCTTCTGATTGTCACAGCGTATCATCCGATGACGGCAGTGGCCGGAGATTTCTATGACTTTCTCGCTGTGGATGAAAGCCGGGCGGGATTCCTGGTGGCGGATGTTACTGGACACGGAGTGCCTGCGGCGCTGATCGCGTCGATGATCAAGGTGGCGATACATTCCGTGGTGCCGTACGCGCACGATCCGCGAGAGGTGTTGAGCGGGTTGAATAATATCCTGTTCGCGCAGTTGAAAGCGCAGCTGGTCTCGGCGGCGTATTTGTGGGTCGATGGGGAGAAGCGGAGAGCGCTGTATTCGGCCGCGGGACATCCACCGCTGCTGCATCTGCGCGGGGGCAAGCTGGAGCTGATCGAGAGCAACGGTCTACTGCTGGGAGTGCTGCCCGAGGCGGAGTATCCGGTTTGGGAGATGGAAATTCACGCGGGCGACCGTTTCTTGCTTTATACCGATGGAGTGAGCGAGCCGGAGAATAATAGCGGGGAGGCCTTCGGAGCGCATAGGCTTGAAGAAGTCGTGTTGATGAATCAGCGGCGTGAGCCCGCGGCGTTGTTGGAGGAGGTGCTCGGCGGGATTCGGAGCTGGCAGCCGGCGGGCGCGGAGCAGAAGGATGACATCACGATGGTGGCGATTGATGTTCTGGCGTGACGCATCTGGTTGCTTGCAAATGGAGGCGGATAGTGGGAGTTTACAGGCATGAAGACACAACTGAATCGGCGTAATTTTTTGCTGGGGGCAGAAGCGGTGGTGGCGGCAGGATTCCTGAGCCGGGCGTACGCGCATGTGCCAGCTGAAGACTTGGCAGGGGAGGAAGGCTATTGGAAGGGAATTCGGGACGCGTACGGGCACGATCCGACGATTCTGAATCTCAACAATGGCGGGGTTGCGCCGGCGCCGGCGGCTGTGCTGGAGGCGGAGATCGAAGCGATACGCTACAGCAACCAGCTGCCGAGCTATCGCATGTGGCACGACCTGGAGCCGAAGATTGAAGATGTGCGGACGCGGCTGGCGCGGATGTGGGGCGCCGACCCGGAGTGCATTGCGATTACGAGGAACGCGAGCGAATCGCTGCAGATCGCGCAGTTTGGGATTGACCTGGCGCCGGGCGATGAAGTGCTGACGACTTCGCAGGATTATCCGCGGATGATCACGACGTGGCAACAGCGGGAACGGCGGGAAAAGATAGTTCTGAAGCAGATGGATTTTGCGGTGCCGGTGAATAAGCCGGCGGATTTGGTGAGCTTGTACGAACAAGGGATTACACCGCGGACGCGCGTGATCCATGTGTCGCAAGTGTGTTTCATGACGGGGCAGATTTTTCCAGTGAAGGAGATTTGCGCGTTGGCGCGGCGGCGGGGGATTACGAGCATTGTCGATGGGGCGCATGCGTTTGCGCATGTGCCGTTCTCGTTTTCGGAATTGGACTGTGATTTTTATGGCGCGAGTTTGCACAAGTGGTTGTCAGCACCGATTGGGACGGGGATGTTGTACGTGCGGAAGGATCGGATCGAAAAGCACTGGGCGCTGATGGCGGCGCCGCCATCAATGGACAAGAATATACGTAAGTATGAGGAGATTGGGACGCATCCGGCGGCTATGCACAATGCGACTCTGCAGGCGCTGGAGTTTCACGAACAGATTGGGGCGGAGCGGAAGTTTGCGCGGCTTTGTTATTTGAAGAACCAGTGGGCGGAACGGTTGGGGAAGGTGCCTGGCGCGAAGTCGTTGGTGAAATTGGATGCGGATCAGTCGGGGGCGTTTGCGACGATGCACTTCGATACGATTGAGCCTGGGAAGCTGGGCGAGGCGCTGTTCAGCAAGTACAACATTTTTGTCACGCCGATTGTGTCGCCGTTTTTGAATGGGATACGAGTCAGCGCGAATGTGTATACGTCGACGGGGGAGATTGACCGGTTTTGCGAGGCGGTGGAGGCGGTGGTGCCTCGGGCGTAAGGATCGCGATTGGGGCAAAGAGGGATTCGGAATTTTAGACAGAGGACACGGAGGGCACAGAGGACACGGAGGAGAGAAAGCGGATTCCTCGCTTCGCTCGGAATGACACTGTGCTGATAGACCGCTCGGAATGACAATACTTGGGGATGGCGGCTCTACGCGCGGGCGGCGGAGGATTGTTCGAGGACGCGGCGGTAGTAGGCTTCGTAGGCGGGGATGACGTCGTTGGCGCAGAATTTTTTCTTGGCGTTAATGCGAGCGATGTGACCCATTTCGCGGCCGCGATCGGAGCGAGAGAGGATTTCGATGGCGTAGGCGGCGGCGGATTTGACGTCGCCGGGTTCGACGAGGTAACCGTCGACACCGTGTTCGACAACTTCGGGGACGCCGCCGACGTTTGTGGCGATGACGGGGACTTCGCAAGCCATGGCTTCGAGGGCGGCGAGGCCGAAGGATTCGAGTTGCGAGGGCATCAGGAAAAGATCGGCGACGGCGAGTTTTTCGTAGACACCGTTTTGCTTTCCTAGAAAAATAACGTCTTTTTGCAGGCGCTTTTTGCGGACGAGGTATTCCGCTGCGCCGCGGTCCGGGCCGTCGCCGATGAGGACGAGCTTGGCTGGCATTTTGGCACGGACGATGGCGAAGATTTCGACGACATCGGTAAGGCGCTTTACAGGACGGAAATTGGAGAGGTGCATGAGGATGGGTTCGCCGTTGGGGGCCCATTGCTCGCGGAGGCCGGGCTGCGGCTTGCGCGTGTAAAGATCGCAGTTCACGAAATTGGGGATGACTTCGATGGGGCGCTTGATGTCGAAATCCTTGAGAGTTTGGTTGAGGAGATAGCGGGAGATAGCGGTGACGCCGTCGCTTTGCTCGATGGAGAATTTTGTGATGGGGAGATAGCTGCGATTGGTGCCGACGAGAGTGATGTCGGTGCCGTGAAGCGTGGTGATGAACGGGAGGCGGCGCGGGGCGGCCATGGAGCGCGCGAGCAGGGCGCTGACGGAATGGGGGATGGCGTAGTGGACGTGGAGGAGGTCGAGAGATTCGGCCTCGAAGACTTCGAGCATCTTGGTGGCGAGAGCGAGCGTGTAGGGAGGGTGATCGAAGAGAGGGTAGCTGGCGACTTCGACTTCGTGGAAAAAGATGCGCGGGTCGTTGGGATTCATGCGGATGGGCGGGGCGTAGCTGATGAAGTGGATGTCGTGGCCGCGGGCGGCGAGTTCCTGGCCGAGTTCGGTGGCGACGACGCCGGAGCCGCCGTAAGTGGGATAGCAGGTGATGCCGATTTTCATGACAGAGGATCTCCGTGGTCCTCAGTTGTGAAACGCGGACAGATAGGGCAGCATTCTACCGGCAAAGCGCATCCTTGCGGGCCTTAGAGATTACTAACGCACGCCGGCTGAGCAGACCCGAGATTGGGCCGCAAAGGCACTCCATTAGACGCGGGAGGAGGTGAAACCGTGACACGATTGGCGGGGAAGGTGGCGCTGATTACGGGCGGGGGAACGGGGATAGGGCGGGCGATTGCGCTGGCGTTTGCGCGCGAAGGGGCGAAAGTGGCGGTGGCGGGGCGGCGGAAGGAGAAGCTGCAGGAAACGCTGCGCGAGATGGAGAGGCAGGGCGGGGAAGGGTTGGCGATTGCGTGCGATGTGGCGAAGGCGAAGGACGCGGCGCGTGCGGTGCGGGAGACAGCGAAGGCGTTTGGGAAATTGAATGTGTTGGTGAACAATGCGGGGGTGCTGCACGCGGCGACGATTGAGGGGACGAGTGAAGAGCAGTGGGACAAGTTGCTCACGATCAATTTGAAGGGGCCGTTTTTGATGTGTAAAGCGACGCTGCCGGAATTTCGCAAGGCGGGAGGCGGGGCGATAGTGAATGTAGGGTCGGTGCTGGGGTTGGTGGCGATGAAGGATCGCGCGGCGTACTGCGCTTCGAAGGGCGGAGTGACGCTCTTGACGAAGGCGATGGCGCTGGATCATGCGCATGAGAATGTGCGGGCGAATTGTATTTGTCCGTCGATTGTGGAGACGGAGTTGGTACAGGGATTGTTTGCGGCATCGGAAGAGGGAAGAGCTTTGCGGAAGGCGAGGATTGCGTCGATTCCGCTGGGGCGGATGGGGCGGCCAGAAGATGTGGCGGAGATGGCGGTGTTTTTGGCGTCGGAGGAGTCGAGTTGGTTGACGGGGGCGGCGGTGCCGTTGGATGGCGGGCTTTCGGCATATTGATGGTGTGGAGAGGAGCCAGGGGACTCGATGAAATCGGAATTGTTCAATGATTTGAAGAAATATGAAGCGGCGCTACGTAAGCGTACGAATGAGACGGGGGCGACGTCATTGCTGGGACTTTCACTGGAGAGTTTGGAGAAGGGGCATGTTGTTTTCAGTATGAGGGTAAGGCCGAGGCACAAGCAGCTTCATGGAGTGGTGCACGGCGGAGTATTGGCGACGGTGGCGGATACCGTCGCGGCGATTGCGGCGTATACGACGGTGCCGAAGGGGACGCAAATTGCGACTGTGGAGATGAAGATAAATTTTCTGGAGGCGGTGCCCGGAGGACGGATTAGAGCGGAGGGGAAAGTTTTACGGACAGGGAGAAATTTTGTAGTGACGGAGTGCGAGATTTATAAAGAGGACGGCACGTTGGCTGCTAAGGCGCTGCTGACATTTGGAGCAGCGCGGGGACACTCGATTGCGCCGCGGTGAGGGAGCGCAGTAAGGCTAAAAGGTTCAAGAGTTGAACGTTAAAAGTTGAAGGCCGATCCGGAAGAGCCCATGCAGCGATTGCTCGCAGAGAGCAAGTGACCAGACCGCAAGAAACTATTCGTCGCCGCCGGCTGCGGCTTCCTCGCCGTCCTTGTGGACGTACTTAATCACGCGCTTGAAAATGAGGAGATTGGGGCTGCCCTGGCGGGTCAGCTTGATGCAGTCGCGGTCATACCATTCGACGGTGCCGCGAAGAGTTTCGCCGCTATCGAGAACCACGACCATGGGGGTGTGGCTCTGCATCTGCTTGACCCAGTAGAAGTTCTCGGCGTGGGTCGTCTCCGGCGGCGCAGGCTTTTTGCTGGGTGCCGGGCCGTTGTGGGAGATGCGTTGGGGTGGCTGCTCCTTTACGTCCGGAAATCCCGGGCGAAACATTCTGCGGTTCACCATGACTTCTCCTTGCAGCTAACGGTGGGGTGAGTTCATTTGGTGAGATGCATGCAAGAGGCGCTGGGTTACAGGCCATGGAAAAAAATTGACACATAAAAAAGAGGGTTTCTCTCAGAGAACGGCACTGCGGAAAGGGACGCTGGCAAGCTAGGCGTCTGGCGAGAGGGAGACGGCGAGGGCGTCGAGGCTGAGTTGGCGGCTGAGATTGCGGCGGGCGCCGGCGTGAACTTCATCGAGGCCCGCGATAGCGCGCATCACCCAGCGGGAGTCAATCGACTTGGCGAGCGTTTCGAGTTCTTTGGCGAGAGGAGCATTTCGCAGAATTGGATGTTTGACGCCGGAAGTGAGTTCGAGGAGATCGGTGAGCAGGCCATAGAAAACGGCGAGCTGATCTTCGAAAGAGGATTCGCGGTCCTTGGCGAAGATGGATGTGGCGGCGAAGAGTTGAGCGAATCCCTGGCCGCGGGCGGCGCGCTCAAGGATTTGGAGCCCGTTGCGGCGGCGGTCGGCGGTTTCCTTCACGTTCATTTCCAGGGCCAGGCCGGGGCTGCCTTCGGAGAGTTGGGCGGCGAGTTTGACTTCGGACGGCTTTCGATCGGTTTTTTCCTGGAGAATGTTTTCGACATCGTGCTGCGACAGCGGCGCGAATTGGAATTGCATGCAGCGGGAGACGATGGTCGAGAGTAGCGTGTAGGGCGAAGGGGCAGTCAAGATGAGTGTGGCAGAGCCAGGCGGTTCTTCCAGGATTTTCAGGAAGACATTGGCGACGTTGCGATGCATGGTGTCGGCGGCTTCGAGAATAAAGACGCGGCGGCGGCCCAGGGGTTGGAAGTAGGCGGCGCGCTGAACGGCGCGGAGTTGGCCGATGCGGAGCATGGGGCGCGCGACAGGAGTTTTCAGGCGGACAGGGTCGGGGACGAGCGCCCAGACGTCGGGATGGGTCTGGAGGATAAGCGGGACGCGTTCGACGGTGGCGGCGTCGGCGCTTTCGCCGCGTTCGACGAGACCCTGTTCGATGAGCGGTTGTGGATCGGCGAGAAGAGCGATGCGTTTGCAGGTTTCGCATTCGCCGCAGAAGTCGTCTTTGAGACGCTCGCAATTGGCGGCTTGCGCAAACATGCGCGCGAGCGTGTATTTGCCAACGCCACGCGCTCCGCTGAAGAGAAGAGCGTGCGGAACGCGGTCGCTGCGGAGGGCGCCGCGGAGAGCGGCGACGATACGTTCATTGCCGAGGAAGTCGGAGAAGCCCACGGGTCAGCGGCCTTCCTTTGCTAGAGCTGGCGAGAGGACCGGAGAGACGGCAGCGAGGATTTCGGCGGCGATTTGCTTTTGAGGGCGCATGGCGCCGCGGGCATCGTCGAAACAGGTGATTGTGGCCCAGTTGGAGCGTTGCGCGAGTTGATCGTACATGGCAGCGGCGTCTTCGAGATGGCGGAGGCTGGCTTCCTGCAAATCTTGTTTGACGGCGGTGTAGGAGCGGGCGGATTTACGCGCAACGAGTTCCTGAGCCTGGCGAGGCGGTACGCGGAGATAGAGCACCATCGTTTCTCGGGGGAGATTGTAGATGTTGTATTCGAGATGTTCGATCCATTCGATAAAAGTGGGGCGATCTTTGGCAGCGGCGCGCGCGGTTTGATGGGCGAGATTGGAGCCGATGTAGCGGTCGGCTAAGACAATTTGGCCTTGGTTGAGAGCGGCTTCGAGGCGAGGCTTAGCTTCGAAGCGATCGCCGGCATAGAGAAGCGCGCTGAAGTGCGGGTCGACCGTTTCGAGGGCGCCAAAATCGCCGTTGAGGAATTGGCCGACCATTTTGCCAAACCAGGAATCGTATTGGGGGAAGCCAGTGGAATAGACAGCGTGGCCCCCGGCGAGTAATGCTTTTTCAAGAAGAGCGACTTGCGTGCGTTTGCCGCTGCCGTCGATGCCTTCGATAGCGATGAGTTTTCCTGGCGGAGTCATGTACGAAAGCCAGTCTAACCGCACAGTCTCGATGCTGCAACGCCGCGCATGCTACGATTCAATTTCGGATAAATTTGCACATGGCGATGACCTCGATCAAAGAAAATTTGTTGCGAGTGCAGGAACGGATTATTGCTGCGGCGCAGCGAGCAGGCCGGCGTCCGGAAGAGATTACGCTGATTGGCGTCTCGAAAACGCATCCGGCGGAGGCCATTCGCGAGGCTTACGAGTCGGGATTGCGGCATTTTGGGGAAAACCGCGTGCAGGAATGGGAAGGGAAACAGGGTGGGGTTCAGGATTTGAACGCGACGTGGCATTTGATTGGGCATTTGCAGAGCAATAAGGCGGCGAGGGCAGCGAAGCTGTTTCATTCGATTGATTCGGTGGATGATTTCGCACTGGCGCAGCGGTTGGACCGGGCGAGGAGCGAAGCTGGTGTAACCGGAAGGATGCGTGTGCTCATCGAAGTACACATCGCCAGGGAAGAGGCGAAGAGTGGTGCGGCGATGGAGGAGGTTCCCGCGCTGGCAGAGAAAGTGGCTGGTCTGCCTAAGCTGGAGTTGGCCGGCTTGATGTGCATCCCGCCTTTCGCGGAGGATGCCGAGCAAACCAGACCTCATTTCCGGCGGCTGCGGGAATTGCGCGACGCCGTTGCCAAGAGACTGGGGCGCGACTTGCCGGTGCTTTCGATGGGAATGTCGCACGATTTTGAAGTGGCGATCGAAGAGGGAGCGACGGAAGTGCGAGTGGGAACGGCATTGTTTGGAACGCGCGGGGCTGCGATTGCCGGCCAATAGTGATCACCATTTTTAGGCTAGTTTTTACAATTTTCACGGGGGATGCGGATGAAGCTCTTTAGTCCATTTAAGGTGCGCGAGATTGAGCTCAAGAATCGGATTGTGGTTTCGCCGATGTGTGAATACTCCGCGAAAGACGGGCATCCACAGCCGTGGCACCTTGTTCATTTGGGAAGCAGGGCGATTGGCGGCGCGGGGCTGGTTTTTACCGAAGCGAGCGCGGTGGAGGAGCGGGGAAGGATTTCGGCGGCGGACACAGGGATTTACGACGATGGCCACGTGGAATCGTGGCGGCCGATAGCGGAGTTTATTCGTGCGCACGGCGCAGTGCCGGGAATGCAGATCGCGCATGCAGGGAGGAAGGCAAGCACGGCGCCGCCGTGGACGGGAGGGAAACCGGTTTCGGTAGAAGATGGCGGCTGGGTGCCGGTGGGACCGAGTGCGGTAGCGTTTGACACGGGCTATACGGTGCCGCGCGAATTGCCGGCTGCTGAGATTGGCGAAATTGTTGGTGCGTTCAAGAAGTCCGCGGAACGCGCGCGAGCGGCGGGCTTTGAAGTGATTGAAATTCATGCGGCGCACGGATACTTGCTGCACCAGTTTTTGTCACCGCTTTCGAATACGCGGACGGACGAATACGGCGGGAGCTTTGAGAATCGCATTCGAATGACGTTGAGAGTTGTGCGTGCGGTGCGCGAAATCTGGCCTTCACGGTTGCCGCTCTTTGTCCGCGTGTCCGCGACGGATTGGAAAGAGGGCGGCTGGGACTTGGCCCAGACGATTGAACTGAGCCGGCACTTGAAGGGGCTTGGCGTGGATCTGATGGATGTGTCGAGCGGCGGCGCGGTGCCCGGAGTGCGGATTCCTTTGGGACCGGGATATCAGACCGGATTTGCCGAAGCCATCCGCAAAGAGGCAGGGATTGCGACAGGCGCAGTGGGGATGATCAGCGAAGCGGTACAAGCGGAGACGATTCTTTCGACGGAGCAGGCAGACCTGGTATTTCTGGCGCGCGAGATGCTGCGCGATCCTTATTGGCCGCGGGGGGCAGCAAAGGCGCTGGATGTGAAGATTAAGGCTCCCGTTCAGTATGAGCGGGCCTGGTGAGCGAGTGGGAGTTCCGGAAATCTCGGAGAACGTCACCGCGGGCACGGTATCTTTTGCGGTTCGCGTGCAACCTCGGGCCAGCAGAGACGAAGTCGTTGGCGTGATGGAAGGCGCATTGAAGATACGGTTGCAAGCGCCGGCGCTCGAAAACCGGGCGAACGAAGCTCTGGTGGAACTCCTGGCGCATTTTTTGAAAAGGCCCAAGTCGGCTGTTAGAATTCTTGGTGGCGAACGCAGCCGCACAAAACGCATCGAAATCAGTGGCGTCACGAAACAGCAAGTGCTCGGGCTTTTGGAGCAGGAAGCGTGATCGGACGCGGCAACACGAATCGGCGAGCGGCGAGGATAACTTCAGAACATGAGCGCTGACATCAACGGCATTCAAAGCGATTTACGGGCCGCGAAGCTGGATGGCTGGCTGTTTTACGACTTTCGCGGGCGCGATCCGATTGCGCAGGGAATTTTGCAATTGCCGCCCGGAATGCGCACGCGGCGATGGTATTACTTCGTGCCGGCGAAGGGAACGCCACGAAAATTGGTGCACAAGATTGAGACGGAATCACTGGCGGCGTTGCCGGGCGAAACGCTGTTTTACGCGGGGCAGGAGGAACTGCGGAAGAATCTGAAGAAACTTTTGGGACGCGCGAAAAAAGTGGCGATGCAATACTCGCCCAAAAATGAGATTCCCTACGTGGCGATGGTGGACGCGGGAACGATCGAGCTTGTCCGTGGCGCGGGCGTGAAAGTCGTAAGCTCCGCGGACCTGGTGCAAAAATACGAAGCCTGCTGGAGCGAGGCGCAGTTGCAATCGCACCTGGAAGCAGGCGCGGTGATTGACCGCGTTGTGCGAGAAGCGTTTCAGTTGGCGGCGAAAAACGTGCGCGAGAAGAAGACGTTCACGGAATACGACTTGAAGCAGTGGATTTTGAAGGAATTTGAAACGGCGGGCATTATTGTGGATCAGGGGCCGGACATTGCCGTCGGGCCGCATGCCAGCGATCCGCATTACGGGCCGACCCTGGAGAGCGCTTCTCCCATTCGCGAAGGCGATTTACTTCTGCTGGATGTTTGGGGAAAAACGAAAGCCGAGGGGAGCGTCTACTATGACATTACGTGGGTCGGCTATTTAGGCGCGAAAGTGCCGGAAAAAATGGCGAAGGTTTTTGGGGTCGTGCGCGAGGCTCGCGACAAAGCGGTCGAGCTGATCCAATCGAGCGTGGCTGCGGGAAAGCCGCTGCAGGGCTGGCAAGTGGATAACGCGGCGCGCAAAGTGATTGAGAAAGCGGGGTGCGGAAAGTATTTCTTCCACCGCACAGGCCATAATATTGGTCAGTCCGTGCATGGAAACGGTGTGAACATGGATGGGCTGGAGACGCACGACGTTCGTCATCTGATTCCGAAGACGTGCAATTCGGTCGAGCCGGGGATTTATTTGCCGGAATTCGGCATTCGAAGCGAAGTCAATGTTTACGTCGGGGAAAAAGAGGCACGCGTGACAGGTGCCGTTCAGAAAGAGATTTTGGCGTTGCTAGCTTAGAAAAGCTGTCCGTTACGAACGAGCACACAGAAAAATGCCTGACGAACTGAGTTCAAATAGCGCACCGCCCACGACGAACGCCCAGCATACTGCCAGCGAACCAGTTCAGAGCCAAGCGCTTCACGGCGAACCTGCGCAGAGGAGCGAGGCGCTGGCTTTTGCCATCGGCGTGGCAGGGTGGTTCGTTCCGGGACTGGGCCACGCGTTGCAAAAGATGTGGGGCCGAGCGCTCGGCTGTTTTCTGACGGTCGGTGCGCTTGTGTTTCTCGGTGTGGGAATGCGCGGCAATTTATTCAACTCCGACGGGGGCGACGCGTTCGCCATGCTGGGCTATGTCGCCGATCTGGGAACGGGTTCGTTTTATTTCGCAGCGAGGGCGCTCGAAACCCATGGCTCGGATGTGGCGCATGCCGAAGGCGATTACGGGACGCGATTTCTTGCGGCAGCAGGGGTGCTGAATTTGTTGGCCGCGTTGCATGCCTACGAAGCGGCGCGAGGGCGGAAGGCGTGACGGCCCTGACGGACCTCCACCTCACCCATTTTCAGGCGATGTTGCTTTTTGCGCTGCTGATTTCGGTTGCGTTCGGGTTTTTGAGCAGGCGGCGGACCAATGAGCGGGTCAAGTACATCATTTGGTCATTCATTCTGTTTTTGCTGATTGGCGTGGGGATTGGGTGGGCAATGTATCCGTTCTCGCGGTGAGCGGCGAGAAGCCGGCGCGAGGCCAGCGAGGTCGCGCGAAAAGAACCACAACTTGCGCGTTGAATTGACAGAAATTTTGCGCGGATGCTATTGTCAAAGAGTAGGCCGAGGTAGCTCAGTGGTAGAGCAGTCGATTCGTAATCGACAGGTCGTGGGTTCAACTCCCACCCTCGGCTCCAGATATCCCGGGTCCAGCCCGGAGACATAGGTAACACAATGTACCGGCTACATAAGTAACACTTTTGGGCCGAAGGGATTTTCCAACGGTTCCAACACCCGGGTCTCCAAATCGAAGTATCCCAGATCATACAAACTGAACGTGTTGCACGAAGCTTGTAATCCTTGCCTTTTTTCGACTTCTTCTCTATCTTCTCTGCCAATTTGGTTTGTTTGGAGTGAACGATTGCGGCCATCGGAGGAATCGTTGTCCATTCTCTTCGCCGCTTGATGCCCGCGGATTCCTGGAGAGTGGCGAGTTGCTATCGCCCGAGGTGAACTCTGTCGGTAGAAACACGGGTGGCCGGCTTGGCGAGAATCCCCGATAGAAACGCGCATCGCAGCGGAAGTGAGCACAGCAATCTGGGGTTGCATGAGAGGTTCGAAGTTCGCACGACTGTGGAACAAATGAGAGAAAACGCATGAAAATTGCCGGCTGGATTCTGTTCCTTTTTGGAGCATTTTTTAGTTTGCTCTTCGTTGTGCGAGTTTTCGAAGGTGACTTTCGGCTGCGTGGGCTGGCGTACGGCCTGATTTTGATGGTTACGGGTTGGCGTCTAATAGCCTACGGAAAAGGAATTACAGAGCCGCTCGGCACTGCCACTTCAGGCGATTCATCTGCAAATGCGGCAGGCCTCGGGTCCGCGCCAGCGCCAACGATCGAACTCCCGCTGACTGCCAGTGCCGCCGACGCCATTCGAGCCTCCATGAAGAAGTCCCTTCGTGATTCCTTCCTTGTTTTCGCGTTCACCGCTGGCGCGCCCCTGCTTCTCGTGGCTGTGATTTTGTATTTCGACCAGGACGTATTGTCCTCCCCGAACAGACTCTCTCTGTGGATTCCAATCGCCATATTCGGTTGCGGTGGGCTGCTCTTCGGCGGGGTCGCATTTTTGACGTCATCCTTGCCGCTGTGGCGAGACCTGCGCGAGGCCAAGTATTTGACGACCACAGGTCCGATACAGATTGTGGCCGTTATGAATGGGAATCTTCTCAGGCTCGCTGACCAGGCGTTCCTGGTGAGAAAAGATGCGGCACAGCAACTCGCGGGGTTGGATTGGGCGAGAGTGCACCACACCAAGCATGCGCACATGATCCTGGGCGCCTGGAGACAGAGTGGAACAAGTGTGTTTCTAGCCGACGAATATGAGCCAGATGCTGCAAGCCTCACTCTCCAGTCCTGATTCGGCGACCGCGATATAACGTGCAATTTCTGGTGGCATTGGAAAGAAGAATTTACGCCCTACGCGACGGCGTAGCTTGCTTTTCATTCGATCGTGCCTTGATTTTTTCACTGATTGACGCCGCTGGCGAGAATTCCGCCGTCCACAATCAGGACGGAGCCGGTGGTGTAGCTGGCCGCGTCGGAGGCAAGGTAGACGGCGGCGCCGGCCAGCTCTTCGACTTGGCCGAAGCGCTTCATGGGTGTGCGCATGAGCCATTCATTGCCGCGCGGGGTACCGTCGAGGAGCTTTTGATTGAGCGCGGTGCGGAAAACGCCCGGGGCGATGGCGTTCACGCAAATGTTGTGTGGGGCCCACTCGATGGCGAGAGATTGCGTGAGCGAAGCGACTGCTGCTTTGCTTGCGGAGTAAGCGGCTACTTCGAGCATGCCAAGAAAAGAGCCAATGGAAGCGATGTTGATGATTCTGCCGTAGCGGCGCTCGGCCATGTGGCGGCCAACAATCTGGCAGGCGCGCAGGATGCCGGTGAGATTTGTATCGAGGATGTCGTTCCAATCTTTTTCGGGGAAATCGATGGTAGGGGCTTTCTTGGTGCGGCCGGCAGAGTTCACGAGAATATCGACTTTTCCAAAGGTTTTTATGGCCGCGTCGAGCATTTGCTGAAGAGAAGCCCGATCGGTGACGTCAGAAGTGGCGCGCAAGGAGCGCCGGCCGAGCAGTTCGATTTCGCGGGCGGTGGATTCCACTTGATCGGCGCGGCGGGATGTGGGTGCGACATCGGCACCGGCTTCGGCGAGGCCGAGAGCGATAGCGCGGCCGATGCCGGAGGTACCGCCGATGACCACGGCGGATTTGCCCTTTAGATCGAGCTTGCTGTATCCCATAGTTCAGCTCTCCGAATAAAAGATGTTTGTCTGTTGCTCTGGCGCCATGCGCAGTTGCAAGGCAGCGCTCGAGCGCTTGAGCTACCAGTTGAACATCGTGCCGTCCAACTTTCTGTTGATGGGTAAATACGCGCGCTCGTAGGGAAAGTTCGAGGCGAGTTTCTCGTCGTAGTCCACGCCGAGTCCGGGGCCATCGCCGGGATGCAAGTAACCGTCGCTGAAAGAATACGTGTGCGGGAAGACTTCGTCGGTTTGTTTGGTGTGAAGCATGTATTCCTGGATTCCAAAGTTGTTGACGGAGATGTCGAAATGGAGCGCGGCTGCCAGCGAGACGGGGGACAAGTCCGTTGCGCCGTGGCAGCCGGTGAGGATGTGGTAGATCTCCGCGAGCGAGGCGACTTTTTTGAGGTGGGTGATGCCGCCGCTATGAACGGTGGCCATTCGAATGTAGTCGACGAGCTGTTCGGTGATGATCGTGGTGGCGTCCCAGATGGTGTTGAAGACTTCACCGAGGGCGAGCGGCGTGGTGGTGTGCTGGCGGACGATGCGAAAACCTTCTTGCAACTCGGCGGTGACGGCATCTTCGAGCCAGAAAAGGTGGTAAGGCTCGAGGCTTTTGCCAAGGCGGGCGGCTTCGATCGGCGTGAGCCGGTGATGCGCGTCGTGTAGGAGATGGATGTCGTCGCCAAACTTGAGACGCAGCGATTCGAAGAGCTTGGGAACGTGCAGCAGATACTTTTCGGTGGACCAGAGATTTTCAGGAGGGAGGCCTTTTTCGGCGGGTTCGTAGTAGAGCTTGTCTTTGGCGACGCCGTAGGTCGAGGGAATGCCGGGGATGCCCGATTGCGCGCGAATGGCGCGGTAACCCATGGCGGCATACTTGCCGACTTCGTCGATGGTTTCTTCGATGTCGCGGCCATTGGCGTGGCCGTAGACCATGACGCCGGTGCGGCTTTTTCCGCCGAGCAGGTTGTAGACGGGTGTGTTGAGGGCTTTGCCTTTGATGTCCCAGAGAGCGATGTCGATGGCGCCGATCGCAGCCATGGTCACGGGGCCGCGGCGCCAATACGCGCCGCGATAGAAATATTGCCAGATGTCTTCGGATTGAAAAGGATCGCGGCCGATGAGGCAGGGAATCAAATGTTCGGAGAGATAGGAGGCGACGGCAAGTTCGCGGCCGTTTAGTGTGGCGTCGCCGAGGCCGTAGATACCCTGGTCGGTGTAAATTTTCAGCGTGACAAAGTTTCTTCCGGGTGAGGTGATGAGCACCTTTGCATCCGTTATTTTCACCGAGCCCCCTTGCGTCCGAAGTGCCGCCGCGCGAATCAGAGAGTCTACCTCACCACCGATTGCAGCGAAATTGGATTTGATGGCGACACTTCTTGCTTTTCCTGCCAGCACTTTTTGATATAGTCCGTCCGGCAATGGCGGTAGCCACTTCCAACACAACTATGCCCCCTTCGGTGCCGCTAACCTCAAATCAAATCCGGGGATTCTGGGCCGCATGGGGCGGTTGGACGCTCGACGGCATGGATTCCTTCATTTATGCGCTGGTCCTGTTGCCTTCGTTGCGCGATCTTTTGCCGCGTTCTGGCATCGCCGCGACGAAGGGCAATATCGGTTTCTACGGCGGATTGCTCTTCGCACTTTTCCTGATTGGATGGGGACTCGCCTTCTTATGGGGACCGGTGGGGGACAAGTTCGGTCGAGTTCGCACTTTGATGCTCACGATTGTTTGGTATTCCGTGTTCACGTTTTTCAGTGCGCTGGTCACCAGCGTGTGGCAATTGGCTATTCTGCGGCTTCTTGCGGGAATTGGGATTGGCGGGGAATGGGCCATGGGCGGCACGCTTGTCGCGGAGGAGTGGCCAGAGAGCCGGCGCCGCGCGGGTGCTGGCTACATGCACACGGGCTATTACGTTGGGATTTTTCTCGCCGCGCTGGCCAATTATGCGATCGGCAGCCGTTACGGCTGGCGCGCCATGTTCGCGGTGGGAGGGGTCCCGGCGTTGCTGCTGGCATGGGTGCGCCACGGCGTCACAGAGCCATCGCGCTGGTCCAGCAAGGAGGGGGTCGTTCGCTCCTGGCAGATTTATCAGCCATTCGCGGCGCTCTTTTCGCCCGCTTTGCGACGCCGCACAATTTTGAACTCGTTCTTCATGCTTGCGTCCATCAGCGGGCTTTGGGCGGGGACGGTCTATGTTCCGGCTGCGGTAACCTCCCTTGCAGAAGCCGCAGGACGCATGGGACCGCAAGCGGCGCAGCTCGCATCTCGCGCCACCATGCTCGTCGCGTTCGCAACGATTCTCGGCTGCCTGCTGATGCCGTGGCTGGCCGAACGCCTTGGCCGGCGGGGTGCGCTTGGCTTCTTTTTTGCGCTAATGATGGTGTTCATTGCGCTTACCTTCGGCAAAATTTTCTACCTGGGACCTTCCGCGCTTCCGTGGTTTTTTGTGTGTTTGTTTTTTCTCGGCTTAGGTGGCGCAAACTTTGCCGTGTATACGCTTTGGTTGCCAGAGCAGTACCCCACGGAATGCCGCGCCAGCGCCTTCGCCTTTTCCACTTCGTTCGCGCGCTTCGGCGGAGCGGCAATTACATTTCTCGTAGGCAGCGGTGTGCAGCGTTATGGATCACTCGGAGTTCCGGTGGCGATCACAGCGGTTGCGTTTGCGGTTGGTCTACTCTTGATTCCATTTGGAGCCGAAACCCGTGGACAAGTGTTGCCGGCGTAGCACCCAAACGCGGCGGAGCCGGCGCCAACCGCGCGTCGAGCACTTCTCCGGCTATGAGTTGCCGTCATCTCCCGTCTATCAAAGGCTCATCGCGTGCAAATGACTGAACCAACCCCCGGTACAAAATCGAACGCACGTCACGCGGTCCTCGCCGGATTTTTTGGTTGGACGCTGGACGCCTTCGACTTTTTTGTCGTTGTCTTTCTCTACGACACCTTGGCTCGTCAATTTGGCGTATCCAAGCGAGAGATCATCCTGACCACGACCGCCACGCTTGCTATGCGGCCGATTGGAGCCATGATTTTCGGCCTGCTATCCGACCGCTATGGCCGGCGCGTGCCACTGATGGTGAACGTCGTCTATTTTTCATTGATAGAGCTCTTGTGCGGATTCTCTCCAAATTTCACTTTTTTTCTGATCATGCGCGCTCTCTTTGGGATCGGCATGGGGGGAGAATGGGGCGTTGGCGCATCGCTTACCATGGAAGCCGCTCCCGTGCGGTGGCGCGGCATTCTCAGCGGTATTTTGCAGAGCGGCTATTCGATCGGCTATCTGCTTGCCGCGATGGCGGCACGGTTTCTTTTGCCCGTGTGGGGCTGGCGGCCGATGTTTTGGATTGGCGCGGTTCCCGCACTGCTCGCGCTCTACATTCGCGCGAAAGTTCCGGAGTCCGAGGCGTGGAAGCAGCACCGCGCGGCCACCACGGGCGAAGTATTGCGGACGGTTATGCTCGATTGGAAGCGCTTTCTGTACTTGGTCGTGCTGATGACCTTCATGATGTTCATGTCGCACGGCACGCAAGATTTGTATCCGGACTTTCTAAAGGAAATCCATCGCCTTTCCAGCGCCGTCGTTGCGAACATCGCCATTTTTTACAATTGCGGAGCGGTGATCGGCGCTATCGTCTTTGGACAGCTTTCGCAGGTTGCCGGGCGGCGCAAAAGTATGATTGCGGCGCTGGCGCTCTGCATGGTGATCATTCCTTTTTGGGCTTTTGGCGGGAGCTTCGCTCTTCTAGTCATCGCTCCCTTCCTGATGCAAATGGGCGTGCAGGGAGCTTGGGGCGTAATTCCCGTACACCTGAACGAGATGTCCGCGGATGCCACGCGTGGATTGATGCCCGGACTCACCTACCAATTGGGAATTCTCTTTGCCGCGCCTACGAATACGATTGAGTACGCTTTGCGCGACCGCGTGGGATATCAGTGGGCGATTGCAGGATTTGAAATAGTCACGATTCTCACGCTAGCCGTACTTCTATTGCTTGGGAAGGAGCGCCATGGGCGAAGTTTTGTGCGAGATCCTTTGTTGGTAGAGCCCGCAGCCGCGGATTAATTGCGGGGATTTCGCAGACCGCCCCGGATCAGTCGATAATCGAAGCGGGCTTGGCGTATGCTCTTGCTTCTAGTATTTTCCAATGCGCGAATGAGTAAGCTTGAGACAGGCACGTTAGTTAGAACGGGAAAGCGCGCTACTCACGATGAATGTTCGACGACTCTTTGACCTGACGGGACGCGTTGCGATCATCACCGGCGGATCTATTGGACTCGGCCGCCAGATGGCGGAAGGCCTGGCGGAAATGGGAGCGAATCTCGTGCTGTGCGCGCGCAAGAAAGAGCGCTGCGAGCAGGCCGCTGCCGAATTGCAAGCCCGCGGCGTGAAAACGCTGGCGCTCGGTTGCGACGTGAAAAATCCAGCAGACGTTCAGGCGGTCGTTGACGAAGCTATGGCTCAGTTTGGGCAGATCGATATTCTCATCAATAATGCGGGAACTTCCTGGGGCGCTCCCGTCGAAGAGATGCGCCTCGAGCATTGGAACAAAGTGATCGAGACGAATCTGACGGGTACTTTTCTTTTTTCGCAAGCCGCCGGAAAATTCATGGTCGCGCGGCGCCGCGGCAAGATCATCAACATCGCCTCCGTGGCGGGCATCCATGGCGCTCCGCCGGAGTTTCAGGCCATCGGTTACCACGCCAGCAAAGGCGGCGTGATTGCGTTCACCAAAGACCTTGCCTGCAAGTGGGGCGTCCACAACATCCAGGTAAACTCGATTGCTCCGGGCTGGTTTCCCACAAATATGTCCCAGGTTGTGATAGAGCGAAATAAAGAAGAATTTTTGAAACGAATCCCGCTACGTCGATTCGGCAATGACCACGATCTAAAGGGCGCGGCCGTTTTTCTCTGTTCGGACGCTTCGGATTACGTCACCGGCCATGTTCTAGTCGTCGATGGAGGACAAACCGCCTGAATGGCGCTGGATCCCACATGAATATTCCACTCACACCACTACGATGTTTGCGATACGCGGAAGAACAGTTTCCGCGACGAACCGCCGTCGTCTGCGGCGATTTGCGCTTTACCTACACGCAGTTCGCCCATCGCGCCGCGTTGTTGGCAGGCGCCCTGCGAGCCGCCGGTGTGAAACCCGGCGACCGCGTCGCGTTTCTCAGCATGAACTGCCATCGCCTGCTCGAAGCCTATTACGGCGTTCTCGACGCTGGCGCTATCCTGCTTCCGCTGAATATCCGGCTCGCTCCGCAGGAACTGGCATTTATATTGAATGATGCCGGCGCAAAAGTGTTGTTCCTGGAGAAAGATTTTCTCCCCATGGTCGAGTCCTTCCGTGGAACGGTCTCGACGGTGGAAGCCTTCTATCTTCTCGACGCCGAGCCTCAGGCAGACTGGCTTATGCCTAAAAACTACGACGAGCTGCTCGGCGACGCCGCGCCCTACCGTACCGACATCATGACCGTTGACGAAAATGCCGTCTCCGAAATTTTTTACACCAGCGGCACCAGCGCCAATCCCAAAGGCGTGATGCTCACGCATCGCAATGTCTACATGCACGCTCTGTATGCCTGCCTCACCGACGATCCTACCGCCGAAGGCGTTCAGCTCCATACCATTCCTCTATTTCATGCTAATGGTTGGGGCACTCCGCACGCCCTGGCTTTGAGCGGCGGAAAACACGTCATGCTGCGGCGCTTCGAGACTGCGGCGATATTCCGCTTGATCGAGCAGGAGCGCGTTCGAACGATGTGTCTCGTGCCGGCCATGGCCACCGCCCTCGTCAACTGTCCCGAGCGTCCAAAACACGATTTGAGCAGCTTGCGGATCATCAACATCGGCGGTGCCGCGTCCTCTCCAACGCTTGTGCGCGAGGTCGAAGAAAAATTCGGCGCAAGCTGCCGCTCCGGTTATGGACTCACAGAAACTTCGCCCACCCTGTCCGTTTCCAGAATGAAGCCTGGCCTTAATTGGCAAGGCGAGCAGAAATACATCGGCCAGGCTATGACCGGTTTCGCCATTCCGGGAGTCGAACTTCGCGTCGTCGATCCAAACGATATGGATGTCCCTCACGACGGGCAAAGCATCGGCGAAGTTGTGGCGCGCAGCGACGTAGTGATGGAAGGCTATTGGGGCCAGCCGCAAGCCACCGCGGAAGCGATGCGCGGCGGATGGTTTCACACCGGCGATATGGCCACGATCGATGAAGACGGCTACCTGCTCGTCGTCGATCGCAAGAAAGAAATCATCGTCAGCGGCGGCGAAAACATTTCTTCATTGGAAGTGGAGAAAGCGCTCCTCGCCCACCCCAATGTCTACGAAGTTGCGGTGGTCCCCGTCCCGGACGAGAAATGGGGGGAAGTGCCGAAAGCTTTAGTCGTCTTGAAGCCCGGCGCGCAAGTCACGGAAGCCGAGTTGCTCGATTTTTGTCGCGCTCGCATCGCCCATTACAAATCTCCTCGTTCTGTCGAGTTCTTCGATTCCCTGCCGAAGACCGGCACCGGCAAAATCCTGAAAAGGGAACTGCGCAAAAAGTATTGGGGTGGACAAGATACGATCCGGCCTGAATTTGCCACCCGGAAGTGAGGAGTCTTACAAAAGAATTGCATGTCTGCGTGATAGGACCGGCGCAGACACAATAGTTCAGTTGGCTAAGAAAAGCATTTGCCAAGAAAGAGCGGCCACTCATGAGCGACCTGGTTCAACTTACGAAAGATAACGGCATTGCCGTCATCACGATTAACAATCCTCCTGTGAACGCGCTGAGCCCCGGCGTGCCGGAGGGAATTGCCGACGCGATGGAACGGATCGACAAGGACGATTCCGTCAAAGCAGCGGTGCTCATTGGCGGGGGCAAGACCTTCGTTGCTGGCGCGGACATCAAGGAATTTGGCAAGATCACTTCCGGCAAATCCGGCGGCGGCCTGGAATTGCCGTCGCTCCTTCTGAAAATCGAAGACTGCCGCAAGCCCGTCGTCATGGCCATTCACGGCAGCGCGTTTGGCGGCGGCCTCGAACTCGCCATGTCCGGCCACTATCGAGTAGCCGTGCCAGCCGCGCAAGTCGGCCAGCCGGAAGTGAAGTTGGGACTCATTCCCGGCGCCGCCGGCACGCAGCGCTTGCCGCGCCTCGCGGGCGTTGCCAAAGCCGTCGAAATGTGCGCGGACGGCAACCCCATCAAGGCTGCGGACGCGTTGAAGTTCGGCATCATTGATCGTCTCATTGAAGGCGACTTGTTGGCCGGTGCCGTCGCGTTTGCCCGCGAAATCGCCGATAAGCCGGTGCGAAAAACTCGCGAGCGCAACGACAAGCTGGGTTCCGCAAGTGAAAATGCCGCACTCTTCGCCGCAGCGCGCGAGAACGCCCGCAAGAAGCAGCGTGGCATGATCGCGCCGCTGGCCGCGATCGATGCCGTCGAAGCTGCCACGAAGCTCCCGTTCGAAGAGGGCTGCAAACTTGAACGCAAGCTCTTCATGGACTGCCTCTTCTCCGATCAATCGAAAGCGTTCATCCACGTTTTCTTCGGCGAGCGCGAAGTCGCCAAAATCCCTGACATCCCGAAGGAGACTCCGCTCATTCCCGTGAACGCAGCCGCGGTTGTCGGCGCGGGAACCATGGGCGGCGGCATCGCCATGGTCCTTGCCAACGCGGGCATACCCGTTCTATTGAAGGAAGCCGATCAAGCGGCGCTCGATCGCGGCCTGGCGAACATTCAGAAAAATTACGCGACCTCCGTAAAACGCGGCCGCTTCACGCAAGACTTTGTCGATGAGCGGCTCAAGCTGATTCAGCCCACGCTCAGCTACGATTCTTTCGCGAACGCTGATTTGGTAATTGAAGCGGTTTTCGAAGGCATGGCCCTTAAAAAGGAAGTCTTTGCCGAACTGGATCGCATCTGCAAACCCGGCGCAATTCTTGCGAGCAACACTTCCACATTGAATATCGACGAGATTGCCTCCTCCACATCGCGTCCGCATTCCGTGATTGGCACGCATTTCTTCAGCCCCGCCAATGTGATGCGTCTCCTCGAAATCGTCCGCGGCAAAGCTACCGGCAAAGAAGTCATCGCCACCTGCATGCAGCTCTCCAAGAAAATCGGCAAGATCGGCGTTCTGGTAGGGAACTGCCGCGGCTTTGTTGGCAACCGGATGTTCCACCCTTACGTGCGCGAGTCCGTTTTTCTTTTGGAAGAAGGCGCAAGCGTCGAAGCTGTCGATTCCGCGCTCTACGATTTCGGCATGGCCATGGGGCCTCTCGCCGTCGGTGACCTTGCCGGTCTCGATGTTGGCTGGCGCATCCGCAAGGAATATCGGCACCTGGAGAAACCCGGCATTCGGCAGGCCTTCGCTGGCGATAATCTTTGCGAGACGGGCCGCTACGGCCAAAAAACTGGCGCGGGCTGGTACAAATATGACGAGAACCGCCGTGCGATTCCCGATCCGGAAGTCGCGCAGCTGGTCCGCAAATGGGCGTCGGAAGCCGGCATCCGCCAGCGAGAAATTTCCAAGGAAGAGATCGTCGATCGCTGCGTCTACGCTCTGGTGAATGAAGGCGCGCGCATTCTTGAAGAAGGCTACGCCCTGCGCGCCGTCGACATCGACATTATCTATCTCAACGGATACGGTTTCCCGGCGTATCGCGGCGGGCCAATGTGGTACGCGGACACCGTCGGCTTGAAAAAAGTTTACGATCGCGTTGAAGAATTCCATAAGCAGCACGGCGAACTCTGGGAGCCGGCTCCGCTTCTGAAGCGCCTCGCAACAGAAGACAAGAAATTTGCCGATTTCCACAAAGAACAAAGCGTTACAGCCTAGGGTTGCGTGGCGTTCGCGCCGATCGTGGGTTGCTTGAAGCTAGCTCCTGTTCTCTCAGAAACGACTCACGTTTTTCTCGGGTGATGCATGGGACGCGTTTTTCTGGTTCGCCACGCGCAGGCTTCTTTTCTCGAGCAGGATTACGACAAGCTCTCCGCCACCGGCGAAACACAGGCGCGTATATTGGGCGAGTATTGGGCACGCCACAAAATTATGTTCGATCGAGTCTGCACCGGCCCTCGCGTTCGCCATCGCGGCACCGAAAAAGCGGTGCGCGAAACCTACGTCAAACATGGTCTGAGCTTTCCAGCCGCTGTCGTCTTCGAGGAATTCGACGAATTCCAGGGTGACATCGTGCTTGAAAAAAGCCTGCCCGGGCTTTGTGAGACCAACGCCCGGATCCGCGATCTCGATTCTGCGGTCAAAACGGCCAACAGTCCGCTCCAGCGCCGCAGAAACTTTCAGAAACTGTTTGATGCGGTCGTCACCATGTGGGTCCATGGAGAATTGGCGGTCGATGGTGTTGAATCCTGGGATGCGTTCATCGCCCGCGTCAATCGCGGTCTCTCGCAATTCCTGTCCACCGCAACAAAAAGCGAAACTTGCGCCATCTTCACCTCTGGCGGGCCTGTCGCCGTATCCGTGCAGCGCGCCTTGCGCCTTTCGCCGCATGACACTTTGCAAGTGGCGTGGATGCCTCGCAATTGTTCCTACAGCGAGTTCTTATTTTCCGGCGATCGTTTTACGCTCAGTACTTTCAATTCGTTTCAGCATCTTGACGATCCAGCGTTGCTGACCTATCGCTAAGGAATGCGCTCTGACATGAACGGCCTTCAGGATCAAACGACGCCCGTCCGGCCGGGAGAGGAACTCGACCCCGGCAAGCTCGGCCCTTTTCTTCGCAGCCATTTCCCGGAGGAAACCGGCCCGCTCGTCATCCGGCAATATCCCAGCGGCCATTCGAATCTCACGTATTCGCTTCTGCTCGGCGCGCGAGAAATGGTTCTTCGGCGCCCGCCCTTCGGCAGCAAAGTCAAAACCGCGCACGATATGGGGCGCGAATTTCGCGTGCTTTCCAAACTGCACGCCCATTATCCTCCGGCTCCGCAGGTTCTTCTTTTCTACGACGACGATTCCGTTCTGGGCGCTCCGTTTTATTTAATGGAACCCATCCACGGCGTCATTCTTCGCAGAGATGTCCCGCAGGGTCTGGACTTTTCTCCGGCGGCGGCCCGCGGTGTCTGCGAGTCTTTTCTCGACAATCTCGCTTTGCTTCACAGCCTCGATTACAACGCGGTTGGCCTTGCGGATTTGGGCAAGCCGCAGGGCTATCTCGAACGCCAGGTGCGTGGCTGGATCGAACGATACCACGGCTCCAAAACCCATGACCTTCCGGAAGTTGACACCATCTCGAATTGGATTCAGCAGCACGTTCCCGCCGCCAGCGGCGCGGCGCTCATCCACAACGACTACAAATACGACAATGTCGTTCTCGATCCCAACGATCTCAAGAAAATTATCGGCGTCCTGGATTGGGAGATGTGCACCATCGGCGATCCACTCACCGATCTGGGAACCGCGCTGGCCTATTGGGTGGATGCCGGCGATCCGCAAGAAATTCTAGACACGCGCTGGGGCCCCACCACCTATCCGGGCAGCTTGACGCGCGCCCAACTCGCCGAACGTTACGCGCAAAAAACGGGCCGCGACGTTTCACAGATGGCTTTCTACCTGGTGTTTGCGCGTTTCAAGCTCGCCGTTATCGTTCAGCAGATTTACTTCCGCTATCACCAGGGCCTGACGCACGACGAGCGCTTCGCTACCATGCCTCATCGAATCAAGTTGCTGCTGCGCGCAGCCCTGCAAACCGCTGAGACCGGCACGATCTGAATTCTTTCCTTTTTGCGTTCTCTCTTTGGATTTGCTCCGGCCTGGCGAGCGAATGTCAACGGTAATAGCGCATCACCGATTCCGCGACGCAGCATGGCTTCTCGGTGCCCTCGGCCTCGACGGTCACCGCAAAAGTAGTTTCGTAGCCCTTCTCAATTTCTTTGAGACTCAGCAGCACGACTTTTGCCCGGATCCTCGAACCCGCCCTCACTGGGGCAGGGAACCGCACGCGGTTTAACCCGTAGTTGACCATCAGTCCGACTCCGCCACGCACTTGAATCACGTCCTTCATAAATCGGCTGATAAGCGACAGCGTCAAAAACCCATGCGCAATCGTCGTTCCGTACGGGGACTCTCGCTCGGCCCGTTCGCGGTCAAGATGGATCCACTGGTGGTCCTCCGTCGCATCAGCGAATTGCGCGATCCGCTCTTGGGTAACGGTAAGCCAGTCGCTTACGCCAATTTCCTTCCCCACATATTCCTTGAATGACTCAGGAGTTTCCACGACGACTGGTGCCACGCTGGTCTCCACTGGCAGAAAATATTCCTTTACTTATCCGGCCGCCCATCAAACCGACTGCTCCCGTGCCCGCGGCTTTCTCCATTTTCGAAGCTCACCTTTCGCGATCGATTCCGAGTGTACTTCATCCGGCCCATCCGCCAGGCGCAAAGTCCGCACATTCGCCCACGCGCTCGCAAGAAACGTATCCTCGGAAACTCCCGCTCCTCCGTGCGCTTGAATGGCCCGGTCCAAAACGCGCAGTGCCATGTTTGGCGCCACCACCTTGATCATTGCAATCTCCGCGCGCGCCTCCTTGTTCCCCACGGTATCCATCATGTACGCCGCTTTGAGCGTCAGCAGCCGCGCCTGTTCGATTTCCATGCGCGACGCCGCAATATCAGCGCGAATGGTGCCTTGCTCGGCGATCGCTTTTCCGAACGCCACGCGCGCTTGCACGCGCTTGCACATCGTTTCCAGCGCGCGCTCGGCCACTCCGATGCATCGCATGCAGTGATGGATGCGCCCTGGCCCCAGCCGCCCCTGCGCGATCTCAAATCCGCGCCCCTCGCCAAGCAGCATGTTCGACGCAGGCACGCGCACGTTCTCGAACGCAACCTCGCTGTGGCCGTGCGGCGCATGGTCATAACCAAATACAGTGAGCTGCCGCAGAATCTTGACTCCCGGTGTTTCCAGCGGCACCAGTATCATCGATTGTTGTTTATGCGTCTCGGCCGCTGGATCCGTTTTGCCCATGAAGATTGCGATTTTGCATCGCGGGTCTCCCGCTCCCGATGTCCACCACTTCCTGCCGTTGATGACGTACTCGTCTCCTTCGCGAACGATACTAGCGCGAATGTTGGTTGCGTCCGAAGAAGCCACCTCCGGTTCCGTCATCGCAAAACAGGATCGAATCTCGCCCGCGAGCAGTGGCTTCAGCCACTGTTCTTTTTGCGCCTGTGTTCCGTACCGCGCAAGAACTTCCATATTTCCGGTATCCGGCGCCGAACAGTTGAACACTTCCGGGGCCATCACGCTCCGCCCCATGATCTCGCACAAGGGCGCGTATTCGAGATTTGTCAATCCCGCTCCGCTCTCATCATTCGGCAAAAAAAGGTTCCACAATCCCGTCGCGCGCGCCTTTGGTTTCAACTCTTCGATAACTCGCGTCGGCTTCCACCGCTCGCGCTCAATCTCCTCCTCGAACCGCCGTTCATTCGGATAGACATGCTCGTCCATAAACGCCTGCAATCGCCGTTGCAGCTCTTTCGTCTTCTCGCTGAACTCGAAATTCACGACATCCGCCTTCGCTTCCGTCTTCCCATCAACGCGCAATACTAACTCCCCGGCGTTGGCGGCGATTATATACGACATCCTCTTCGCGAACGGCTTAGAGCATCTGCGCCGGGTCCCTTGTTCCTGGGTTGTGGAGCACGGGCTCAGCAGTTAAACTTTTGACCATTGCTTCTTAGCATTGGCGCGAGGGCATACTTGAACGAGCCAACTCCTCCGGCGCAACCGTCCCTGTCATCTGGCGCCGAACCCCAATCGGAACCATTGATCCGCAACGTCTCCGACACAGCCCGTTGGGTCGCCGTCTATCGTGCACGCGAAACCGAGCGCCCCGACGCGCATTTCCGCGATCCCTTCGCTCGCCGTCTCGCCGGCGAACGCGGTGAGCAAATCGCCAAATCCATGCCCCTCGGCCGCGACAACGACTGGAGCATGATTACCCGCACTTGGCTCGGAGACCAGTTCATCAACGAGCAAGTCCAGCAAGGCGTAGACATGGTAATCAACCTTGCCGCTGGTCTCGATGCCCGTCCCTACCGCATGCATCTCCCGGTATCCCTCAAATGGGTCGAAGTCGATCTCCCCGAAATCCTTGCCTACAAGGAAGGCGTTCTCCGCGGCGAAAAACCCGTCTGCTGCCTCGAACGGATCCGCCTCGATCTCTCGAACGCCACGGCGCGGCGCGAACTCTTCGCGGATCTCGGAAGCCGAAGCACCAAAGCAGTGATCATCACCGAAGGTCTCTTGATCTACTTGAATTCCGACGATGTCGCCGGCCTCGCCACGGATCTCGCCGCGCCACCCAGTTTCCAATCCTGGATTCTCGATATCGCGTCGCCAGGCCTTCTCCGTCTGCTCGCAAAAAGAATGGCCAAGCTACAGAAGGCCAACGCCCCTTTCAAATTTGCTCCGCCGGAGGGACCCAATTTTTTCATACCTTACGGCTGGACGCCCGTCGACGTCCGCTCGCTCCTAAAAACCGCCGCGCGGCTCAAACGCCTCTCTCTCATTTTCAGGCTGTTCGCCCTTCTCCCGGAAACGGAGAAATCTCGTCGCAACCGCCCGTGGTCCGGCATGTGCCTCCTCAAGAAGCAAGGAAGCGGTCCGTCACTCTTCTCTTGAAAGTAAAACTGGAAAAAGGAATCGTCCGTTCGCGGGAAAGAATTAGTGCGCAATCGCGTCTGTCTTCGTTCTGCCGCCAGGAAAAATACTCTTCACGATCACGTAGAGCACCGGAATAAACAGTAGATTTAGCGTGGTCGCCGCAATCATCCCGCCAAACACCGTCGTCCCTACAGAAATTCTTCCCGCGCGCCCCGCACCCTGCGCCAGCACCAGCGGCACAACGCCCAGAATAAACGCGAACGACGTCATCAAAATCGGCCGCAACCGGATCCTCGCCGCTTCAATCGCCGCTTCCACAATCGTCATCCCCTGCTCGCGCAACTGCTCCGCAAACTCCACAATTAAAATCGCATTTTTGCTCGCCAGCCCAATCAACATCACCAATCCGATCTGGCAATACACATCGTTCTGCAATCCCCGCATCGCCTGCGCCCCGATCGCCCCCAGAATCGCAATCGGCACAGCCATCAACACGATAAAGGGCAGCACAAAACTTTCATACTGCGCCGCCAGCGTCAGGTACACCACGATCAATCCCAGCCCAAACAATATCAGCGCCTTGCCACCCGACTGAATTTCTTCCAGCGAAAGCCCGCTCCACTCATACGCCATTCCCTGCGGCAGCGCCTTCTTCGAAAGCTCTTCCATCGCGGCGATTCCTTCGCCGGAACTGTGTCCTGGCGCCGCTGATCCGTCAATTTCCGCCGACCGGAAGAGATTGTAGTGGCTGATCACCTGCGCGTTCTGCGTCGGTTCCACCGTCACCAGATTGTCCAGCGGAATCATCCTCCCGGCGTCCGAGCGCAAATAATATTGGCGAATATCCTTCGGCGCCGACCGATACTTGCTGTCCGCCTGCACGTACACGCGATACGACCGGTTGTTGAAATCAAAATCATTCACGTACACGGAGCCCATGTACACCTGCAGTGCGTCCGTCACCTGGTTCAGCGGCACCTGCAAACTCTTGGCTTTTTCCCTGTCGATTTGAACCAAATACTGCGGATCGTTCGCCGTAAAACTGCTGAACAATCCCACCAGGTCTTTGCCCGCGTTTCCTTGCGCCGCGAGACTGTTGGCCGTATCCGCAATCGTTTGCAGCGAGTTCCGCCCCAAGTCTTCCAACTCATACTGAAACCCGCCGAATTGCCCCAATCCCTGCACCGCCGGCGGATTGAACGGAATCACGAACGCCCCTTGAATCGCGAACAGTTGCCCGCGCAGCCGTTGAATGATGGCTGCCGCTGAATGTTCCGCGCCCTTGCGCTCCGCGAACGGCTTCAGGGCGCTGAAGACCACGGCCCTGTTCGGCGCTGCGCCAAACAGGCTGAACCCCGGAAGTGAGAAAGCTCCTTGAATCTCGGGAACATGCGAGATGACTTCCTCTACTTTGGCGCAAATTCCCTCTGTGTATTGCAACGACGCGCCCTGCGGCGCTTGAATCACGAAGATGATGTAGCCCTGATCGTCTTCCGGAATAAACGCGCGCGGCACCTTGTTATAAATCCAGTACGTCAGCCCCAGCGCCGCAAAGAACACAAGAATCACTGCAAACCGCCAGCCAATCACGTGCCTCACCGCGTTGCGATAAATATTCGTTCCGCCCGTCACCATCCGGTTGAACGCCCGAAAAAATCTTCCTTCCGCGCGCTCGCGATGCCGCCCGAGCAAAATCGCCGACAGCGCCGGCGTCAACGTCAGCGCATTAAACGCCGAAATGGAAACCGAAAACGCGATCGTCAGCGCGAATTGCCGGAACAAAATTCCCGTAGTTCCCGGAAACAATGCGACCGGCACGAACACCGCCACCAGCACAAGCGAAGTCGCGATCACCGCACCGGCAACTTCCTTCATGGCCACGGATGCCGCGTTGTGCGGCTCCGTGATGCCTTCCATGATGTGCCGCTCGACGTTTTCGATTACCACGATCGCGTCGTCCACCACCAAACCCGTCGCCAGCGTGATCCCAAATAGCGTCAGCGTATTGATCGAAAATCCCAGCAGCTTAATAAAAACGAACGTCCCAATCAGCGAAACGGGGATCGTCACCGCCGGAATCAGCGTGCTGCGCCAATCCTGCAGGAACAAATAAATCACCGCAATCACCAGCAGGATGGCTTCCACGAGTGTAATCAGCACGTCCTGAATCGACTCGCCGATCACCGTCGTGGAGTCAAACGCCACGGCATACTTCACGCCCGGAGGAAAGCTCTTGGCCAGCCGCGCCAGTTCGGCTTTCGCGGCGCGATCCACGTCGAGCGCATTCGCTCCCGGAAGCTGCGTCACGCCAAAGCCTATCCCCTCGTGCCCGTTGAAGCGCACCAGCACGTCGTAATTTTCGGCGCCCAACTCCGCCCGCCCCACATCCTTCAATCGCACCAGCGTTCCATCCGTCCCGGTCTTCAAAATAATATTGTCGAACTCCGCGGGACTCGTCAGCCGCCCCACCGCCCTCACGCTAATCTGAAAGGCTTGCTCTCCCTCGTTGGGAGGCTGACCAATCTGCCCAGCGGCTACTTGCACGTTCTGCTCTTGCAGCGCGTTGATCACGGTGGTTGCCGTCAGCCCGCGCTCCGCCATCCGCGAAGGGTCGAGCCACACCCGCATCGCGTACTTCCGCTCGCCGAAGATGAACGCATCGTTCACGCCCGGCACACGCTTCAGCGCGTCGCGCACATACACATCAATGTAGTTGCTTAGAAACAGGCTGTCGTATTGCCCATTCTCTGAATAAACGCCCGCGCCAAACACAAACCCGCTGGCCTGCTTCGTGATAATCACGCCGGTATTTTTTACTTCATTCGGCAGCCGCCCAAGCGCCTGGCTTACGCGGTTCTGCACGTCCACCGACGCCAAGTCCACATCCCGCGACACGTCAAACGTCACGGTGATCGTGCTCACGCCGCTGTTGCTGCTCGTTGACGTGATGTACTTCATGCTGGGCACGCCGTTGATCGCCTGCTCCAGCGGAATCGTCACCGCCGATTCCACGGTCTGTGCGTTCGCGCCAATATAAACGCTTGTAACCACCACCTGCGGCGGCGCCAAATTCGGAAATTGCGCCACCGGCAGCGAAGGAATGGAAATCGCGCCCGCCAAAATAATCATCAGCGCGCAAACCGTCGCAAACACCGGCCGCCTTATGAAGAAATCAACGAACAAAGCCGGGGTCCACCTTTATTTGGATTGAGAGAGAGCCGCTCATCGAGTTTGCGGCGCCTAGCGCGTTGCGGCGCTCTTGCCGTCGCCAGGCTTCGCGTTGGTTTGAATCTGCTCCAGCACAGGAGCGCCATCCTGCAGGAATTGCGTTCCGGAAAGGATGATGTGGTCGCCGGCCTTCAATCCGTCCAGAATCGTGTAGTTATCGCCAGTCGTGTCGCCCAATTTCAAGAGCTTTTGCCGGGCCACCGTTCCTTTGCCTTCATTGACGGCCACAAACACAAACGCTTGCCCGTTGATCCGCAGCACCGCAAGCACCGGCACAACCGGCCCCTCATGCGAGCCCCACGTCACTTGCGCGCGCACCTGTTGCGAGATCCGCAGCTTGTCTCGCGGATTCTCGACCGCCGCCTTTGCCAAAACCGTCTGCGTGTCGGTCTCCACCTGCGGCGAAACAAACGTTATGTGCGTCTCCGAGACCGTCTCGCCGTTCTCTCCCAGCAATCGCACTGGCAAGCCCAGCCTCAAGTCCTTTGCGCGGTCCGCCGGAACGTAAATGTATGCTTCGAGCGCTCCAGGCAGATTAATCGTCGTCAAAAGCGTCGTCACCGTCACCCGATCGCCCACATGCACCGGAATGTCTCCAACAATCCCATCCGCCGGAGCGCTGACCTTGTAGTAGTGAAGCTCAACTTTCTGCTGTTCCACCTGCTGCTCCAGCGCTTTCACCTGCGCCGCTATCGCGTCGTAATTGGATTGTGCGTTATCGAAATCCTGTTTGCTCGTTACACCCGCCGCGAAGAGCTTCTGCGCTCTCTCGAGCGAAATCTTTGCCAGCCGCAGATTCGCCTCCTGCGATACCAGCGTCGCCGCCTGGCTATTCAAAGTTGCTTCCTGCTTCAGTGGATCGATTTGCAGCAGCGGCGCTCCGGCATTCACGTCGTCGCCCGACTTCACAAAAATCTTGGTGATTTGCCCTTCCACTTGGGGGTTGATCACCGGCGATTGCCGCGACTTCAACACCGACAGGTATTCCGTCGTTTCGGGGATGCGCACCGACTGCGCCACTTGCACCTGTACAGGCATCGCCGGTGGCCCGCCCGCTCCAGGTCCTCCTGCCGAAGTCTTCTGGCCGCACCCCATGGCCAGAAGGGATACTCCCGCCAGCAGCATCAGCGCGGACCAGCTCCGCGTATTTGTCATCATGTCTAGACCCTGCATAGCTGGGCGCCACTCCCCCGGTGCAAACGCAAATTTTACGACACCTTTGCGCCTCCACCAAGACGCAATACCGAGCGTCTCCATTAGACGCGCAGAAAACAGGCTGGTTATATTTCCGGAAGGGGGCCCATCTGGAGTGCGGCAGCTCTGCTGCCGCTTTTCCTCTATTTCAGGCAACGTACTCCGCCCGCCGCGCTTTCTCCAACGCGCGGGCAGCTCAATAAAAGTCGCTAGGATCTATCCGCTTGCCGGAGAGTCCCAGTTGCAACACTTCCATCTGATTTTGCCGGTCAAACACCTTCCCGGGGAAGAACCTCTTCGTGATGACCCGCACGCCGCCAAACGCAATCCCCAGTACCACCGCCGCCACCATGAAAACGCCAGTCCCAATGAATATCTTCACCATGATGCTCGTGATCGGCGGGTCGGTAGCCGTCTGGCCCGCCTCGTTCCAGGTAACCTGCGTTTCGTAATCCACGGCGGTTCGCAAGTTTGTCGCGTATTCCGCCGAACTCGGCGCCAACACCATCGATAGCAGCGATCCCTTCCGCTCAATCACGGTCCCCGCCTGTTTCGCCGCCGCAGGAAGCACTTCATCCAGGTGATGAATGTGTTGCTCCGCGAGCTGCGGGGTCGGATATTCCAAAAGCACCAAGACTCCGTTCCCCTTGCCCGGGCTCGCGTAGCGCGCCAGCATAGCTTCCGCGCCAGAAGAAAACCCCGCAGCGTCGACCAACGCCGCCAAATCCGATTGCCCCATCTCGTCCAGCGCAGCACGCATCGCCTCGGGCCCTAGCGCATACCGCTCGGTCCCTAGCACGCGGCCCGTCTTCGGTAGATACGTCCGAACCGGCGGAAGCGGTCCTTTCTCGCTCCCGGCTTCAACGGCCTTTACCAGCCCAATCAGATCGTCCTTGGAAACATTGGCCGTCGTCGACAGCACAAGGCTGCCTTCCAAAATGATCACGCCTTCCTTGTCAAAGGCAGAAATCTGGCCCAGATTCGTTGGCACGATTCCCGCTCGCAACTCGCTTGTATACACCTCAAACGCGCTACTCGGGTCGTGATATCGACCGGCCCGGACCATAACAATGCTGTCGCCTGATTTGTACGCGCACACACTGAATTCCCGCTCGCCGGCTTCCTTCCCGAAGCCAAACACCGGTGACTTGATGGAGCATGTAGACTGATGCCAGTCGCGGAATTGCTTCGGCAGGGCAACTTCCTGGGCAGAGAGCGGCGCAGCGCTGAGCAGCGCAATGCCGCAAACGAAAAGTGACAGTCGGCGCATCCCTTGCTATCGCTTAGACACCAACAGATTACCGTTGGTTCCTGGATTGTTCAACTGCAGTGACCGCCGCCGGCCGGCTGGGACCGCTCTTGCCATTCGTGTTCAGCGTCATGCTGTTCATACTCTGCAGATAACTCGCCACGCCTTGATACAGTCCTTCCGCCACGCGCTGCCGGTATTCCGGCTGTTTCAACAATTTCTCGTCTGCGGGATTACTGAGAAACGAAATCTCTGTGAGGATCGAAGGCATGTCGGCGCCAATCAGCACCACGAACGGCGCCTTGCGCACGCCGCGGTCTTTGACGGTCTTGCTGGCTTTCTGCATGCGCTTCGCCAGCGAATCCTGAATGTCTCCCGCGAGTTCCTTGGATTCGTCGATCTTTTCGTTCCGCGCGATCTTCTTCACCAAATCCTCGAGGTCATGCACGCCTTGCTCCGACGACGCATTCTCGCGAGCCGCCACTTCCATCGCCTCCGCGGACCCCTTCAAATTCAAATAGTAAGTCTCAACCCCTCGCGCCGCATGGTCCTGGCTGGAATTGGCGTGAATCGAAAGGAAAAGATCGGCTTTCGCCTGATTGGCGATATTCGTCCGTTCTTCCAGCGGTATAAACGTATCGTCCGAGCGCGTGTAGACAATGTCTGCGCCGGGCAGGCGCTGTTGAATAATTTTTCCCAGCCGCAAAGCCACATCCAGGCACAAGTCTTTTTCCATCAAGCCGGTTGGTCCAATCGTGCCGGTGTCATGCCCGCCATGCCCCGCATCGATCACAATGCGCCCAATCTTCAATCCCAGGGCGCGGGTCAAAGTCGATTGCCCGTCCCTCGTCGGCTGCGGCGCGCTGCTCGGCCGGATCAAATCCGGCCTGGCATTCGTATCCCCAGCCAACGGGCCGATTTGCTTCGCCCGAGAATTTTTCCCGCCCGTCCCTGCACTCCGCGTCATGGCATTCGATGGCGCGCTGGAAGAGGAAGGACCCGGATCCACGCTCGAACTTTTCTCCGAAACACTCTTCACATTTCCGGAGTCGTTCGATGACGCGCTCGCATCCTCACTCGTCTGTATCGCTCCACCTTGCGGTCTTGCGGGCCTTGCTTTTGCTGTCTGAACCACACTGCCATTCCGCACCGTCGAATACAGGAAAATCACCAGTTGCGGCGGATTGCTCAGCAGCGAAGCGGCGTAATCTTTCACTCCATTCACGTCCAGAACCACGCGAACTACGCCGGCATGGTTTTGCGCGACGCGCACGCCTGTCAATAAATTCCCCATGACTTGCACATTCCCGCGCGCCACTTCCGGCGTCAATCGCGCCGAGTGCAAGTCAAAAAAGATGCGGTCCGGATGGGTGATTCGCGCCGAGCTGTATTGCACGGTATCTTCCAGATCGATCGTCACGCGCGTCGCGTCGGCGTTTGCGCTGGCGGTAATTCGCCGGATGCGCGGTGCACCCTCCGAACTGCTGCGTCCCGTGGCCTCGACGCCTCCCCGAACGGGCCCAGCAACCTCAACGCTCGGTTGCGGCTGCGGCGGCGCGGCTCCGGATGTCTCCGCAGGACCATTCCCCGGGGGCTCCGGCGCATCGTTGTGTTGCAACAGCGCTAGCTCGGCCATCTCTTCCTGTGCTTCGCGCTTGCGCGGCGAATGCGGATACTTCTTCAAGAAATCTTCAAACGTCCTGGAAGCTTGCGCGCTATCGCCAAGCTGTTCTCTCTGCAGTTTCCCGACGCGCAGCATCGCGTCCTGGCTGTACTTGCTCCCAGGATATTCATGGACAAGGAACTGGTAGGAATCGACCGCCGACTGGTAGTAACTCCGCCCGAAACGATCGCCCATCTCTGTGTAGAGTTCCGCGACCGAGAGAAGGGAATCGACCACTTCCGCCGCGCGCGGCGTAATCAGATAGACGCGCCGATAACTGGCAACCACCTGTTTGTATTCCGCGAGCGTGCGCTTTTCCGGCGGCTTGCTGTTTAGATTCGAGCGCTGCTCTTCCGCTCGGGCAAACTGCGCGCCGGCAGCTTCGCGTCTTACCGCGCTGGTGGTGGTCGTGTCCCCGGCCTTTGCAGCGGCCTTCGCAGAGCTCGCCGGCGGATTCAAACAGACCACGGCTGCTGCAATCCCCAGAGCTACAAAAACTGGCGAAAGCCGGGCGAATCTTCTGTTCGAAATTTTTCGGACCCCCACCATACGCGCCCTACATTCTGGGAATGGAAATCGCCGGCCCCCCACGGGCCTTCACTCACAGGATCGCAAAGCGATCATTCTGACTGTTCGCCACTGCCGGGCCGATTCAGTCAGTCTCGAATCAATCGTTCTTGAATATGATGCGTCCGGAGGGATCGACTTCTCGATGGATGGCGCGTGGATTTGAAAACGCGCTCTCAAGACGACCCGATCCAGGCCTGAAATACGCATCCTGTACCTTCTGCACGTAGTTCCGGGTTTCCCGGAACGCAGGGATGCCGTGAGCCCGATCAACAGCCCCCTCACCCGCATTGTACGCCGCCAAGGCCAATTCCAGGTTGCCATTGTATCGTTCCAGCAAACCCTTAAGGTGTCTAACCCCGGCGTCGATATTCTGTTGCGGATTGAACACGTCGTTTGCACCGTACCGTTGTGCGGTTGTCGGAATCAACTGCATCAATCCGCCGGCTCCCTTGCGGGAATATGCCGAAGGATTCCAGTTCGATTCCGTTTCAATCACCGCGCGGACCAAAGCCGGGTCCACGTTGTGCCTCTCCGCCGCTTCCTTTACGAGCTTTTCCGCGCCGTCCCGGTCGATACTCATGGCCGGATGGCTCGCGCCCATAAAGCTAGATTCCGCAGGGAGGTAGATGGTTCTACGCGGCTTGGCGGCAGCGAATCTGGTTACCACCGGCGGCTCGGCGTTTACGAACATCTCCCGACCGCTGGTGTCCACCGTCCTGGCGATCTGCGCGTTCGCTATAGGCGCAAAACTGCTTGCGCTTAAAGCGAAGGCTGCCAGTGCGATGCTTGCCGTTAGTGTGCCGCGTTTCGTCATCTTGCCTCGGGGAAGGCTGTGCAACGGTGATGCCAACTCAGTACAGCGATACAGCACCCGGTTAGGGTGCGCTATAGTCGTGTTCGGGACAGCCTATCCGTTTCGCGAAACAAAGTGAAGCCGGATTTGGCTGTCTCGTCTTGTTACTTAGAAGCCGTGCCTTGGCTGGGATCCCCTGGAGGCAGGTGGCATGGTTCGACCACCGACTCGCTAGCGTCTCCCGCCGGACACGCTTCTGGCGCTGGAACCCATCATAGCAACGGCTCCAGGTAGCCGGGGATGGTACCCAAGGCACTATTTAGGGCGGATGTGTCTTTTCCGCCAGCCTCCGCCAAATCGGGCCTTCCGCCGCCGGAGCCGCCCACCAGTTTGGCGAGTGTCTGTATCATCTTGCCAGCATGGACTTTAGCGGTGAGGTCCTTGGTGACTCCGGCGATTAGGGCCACTTTTTCTTCATGGATCGTTCCGAGGACCACCACCCCAGACCCAAGTTTTTGTCTGAGAGAGTCCACCAATTGCCTAAGACTTTCCTTATCTGTTCCGGAGACTTCGGCGGCAATCAGCTTAACTCCTTTAATTACTTGCACTTGCGCGGCGAGCTGGTCGAGTTGGCCTAGGGCGCCTTTGCGTTTCTGGCCTTCCAATTCTTTCTCTAAGTGCTTGACAGTATTGGACATCTTCTCGACGGTGGCCAAAAGGGCGTCTTCGCTCGTATTTAACCGACTGGTTAAATGCGAGAGGATTTGCGCCTGCTTTTCGTAATGCTCGAGGGCGCCGATGCCGGTAACGGCTTCGATGCGCCGGACGCCGGCGGCTACCGAGCCTTCGCTGACGATTTTGAGGACGCCGATGTCCCCGATGCGGTGGACGTGCGTGCCGCCGCATAACTCCTTGGAATAGAAGCCTTTGGGCGAGCGCTCGTCGGGGATGGTGACGACACGGACGTTGGCTTCGGGGTATTTGTCGCCGAAGAAGGCCAGTGCGCCGGAAGCAAGGGCGTTGTCCAGCGAAGTGATCTCGGTTTCGATTGGGGTGTTGTGGCGGATTTCGTCGTTGACTTGCTGCTCGATGTCTTTCAACTCTTCGGCATCGACGTGGGCGAAGTGAGAGAAGTCGAAGCGCAGGCGCTCTGGCGCGTTCAGTGAACCGGCCTGCTTGACGTGTGTTCCCAGGATGTTGCGCAGCGCGGCGTGGACGAGATGCGTCCCTGAGTGGTTGCGAATGATGCGGGCGTGGCGCTCAGCGTCGGCGATGACGGAGACGCGATCGCCGACGCGCAAAGTTTCCTTGGCGTTTACGCGGTGCGCGACAAGTCCGGCGACGGGGTAATATGCGCCAGTAACTTCGGCGAGAAGTTGCGCTTCTGCGTTGTCGTAGAAAGCGCCGGTGTCGGCCATCTGGCCGCCCGACTCGGCGTAAATCACGGTGCGGTCGAGAACCACTTCGCCGGATTCGCCAGCCTTCAACTCGTTGACCGGCCCGCTCTTCGTAAGAATCGCCTCAATCCGCGCGTCCTTCGCCGTCGTCCCGTGATAAAAATCCTTCTCCGTCTTAAACGTCTCCGCAATCTTCGCGAAGGCCGGACTGACCGCCTCTTTGCCCGCGCCACCTCTCCACGAAGCCCGCGCGCGTGTTTTCTGTTCTTGCATTGCGGCATCGAAAGATTTCCAATCCACTTCAAAGCCCCGGTCCGCGGCAATAATTTCAATGAAGTCGCGAGGGAGCCCGTAGGTGTCGTAGAGCTTGAAAGCGTCGTCTCCCGGAAGCACACCAACCTTGAATACAGTTCCCCTCAAATGTTGTGCGGCGATATGTTGGGCGACGCTCAATCCCCGCAGGTCATCGAGCACTGCTTCAAGCTTCTTGAGACCTAGGCCGATCGTCCGATCGAAACGAGCTTCCTCTTCGTCAAGGACCCGATCTACTCTTCCCGCTGTCTCGGCCAGTTCGGGATAGGCCACTTCCATTTGGTTGCGGACAAGCCTTGCCATCTTGGACAAGAACTGCGGAGGCGCACTAACTATTCGTGCATGACGCAGGGCGCGGCGGATGATTTTGCGAAGAACATATCCACGACCATCATTGGACGGAATCACTTCGTCCGAAATAAGAAACGTCGCGGCCCGCGAGTGATCCGCGATAATCCGATATGAGGAGATCAAGTCGGGACGGAGAGTCAAATTCGACTGGCACATGTCCGAAGCTGCTTCTATGAGGGGCTTGAAGAGATCGGTGTCGTAGTTGGAGATGACGCCTTGGAGGACGGCGGCGGTGCGTTCCAGGCCCATGCCGGTGTCTACGCAGGGTTTTGGCAACGGTGAAAGCGTGCCGGTGGTGTCGCGGTTGAATTGCATGAAGACCAGGTTCCAGATTTCGACGTAGCGGCCGCAGTCGCAGGGGAACTGGCACTCCTTGTCGCCGACGTGGCCTTCTTCGGAGGCGGCAACGCCCATGTCGTAGAAAATTTCGCTGCAGGGGCCGCAGGGACCGGTGTCGCCCATGGCCCAGAAATTGTCTTTTAGGCCGGGGATGGGGACGATGCGGTCGGCGGGGATATTTTCTTTTAGCCAGATTTCGCGGGCTTCTTCGTCTACGCCGAGGGTTATGCCGCCGGAGGGGGACGCGCTGAAGCGCGCCCCTACATTAGAACCAACAGCAGATTCCTCGCTACGCTCGGAATGACCGGTGGGAGCCGGGGCTGGAATTTCGGCGCCGCCGAAAACCGTTACGTAGAGCTTTTCTTTGGCTAGGCCGAACCAATCCGGCGAAGTGACTAGTTCCCATGCGTAGGGGATGGCTTTTTCCTTGAAATAGTCGCCGAAAGAGAAATTGCCCATCATCTCGAAGAAGGTGTGGTGGCGCTTGGTGAAGCCGACATTCTCGAGGTCGTTGTGTTTGCCGCCGGCGCGGACGCATTTCTGTGCGGTGGTGGCTTTGTTGTAGTCGCGCTTTTCGAGCCCGAGGAAGACGTCCTTGAACTGGTTCATGCCTGCATTGGTGAAGAGGAGCGTGGGGTCGCCGTGGGGAACGAGCGAGGAGCTGCGGACGCGGCGATGGCCTTTGCTCTCAAAGAAGCGGAGGAACATCTCGCGGATTTCGTTGCCGCTCATGAATTTCTTGTTGGAATCGTCGCCCGTCACGTCTGCCTCAATCTTTGCGTTAGCTGAATCACGTGATTATCGCAGAGCACCGATAGGGCCGCAATCTCGGCCGGTTTTGCACGCCAGGCAACGCTGCCAGAGAGCTCTTTATCAGCCACGGCAAAGTGCGCAACTGTGCGGATTGGGACAGCGCCTTATTCGCATTCCGGGTAACGTCGTAGCTGGGTAGACGGAAGGGAAGCTGACGCGTTCTAAAACGGACGACGCCAAGAAGGAAAATCAAATGAAAATGAAGACATCATTACTTGTGGGCGTGTTCTCGCTAGCGCTATTTATCACTGGGTGCCAGGCTGCTCCAGCAGCAGCTCCAGTGGCAGGACCAGCGGGGCCAGCAGGTCCGCAAGGAGATGCGGGCGCGACAGGCGCAACTGGAGATCAGGGGAAAGACGCCCACCGCACGGATGAAGAACGACGCGCAGACGAGCAGCGCCGAGCGGAAGATCAGCGAATTACCGACGCGAGAGCGCGAGATAGCCACGATACGGGTTGCCCGGACCATGAGCACGTCTTCACAGCTCCTGATGGGAGAAAGAGCTGCGTTAGAGACTAATCGTTTGACCAGGGAATTGGCCGTCTGGCTCGACGCTCCTATGGAGCGCCGAGTTGGCGGCTGTCGCGCAGCCTCACTCGGCGCGGCAATGAGCTGCGTCAAGGACTAAAGAGTCGAGCGGCATTTCGAGGACTCGGACATTCGTTCGTTGGAAGGTTTTGGTTAAGAGAATCGCAGAGGGCCGCTAAGGTAGCGCATTCATCATGCGTTAGCCTTCGCGGCTTTTCTGCGCAGAACCGGCATAGCCCTTATCCCGGGGCTTGTGAAGGATTGCGTAGCCGACGTTCAGCACCGCTGCCGCGAAACTCAACCGGAAAGACCACACCAAGAGCGGGCCGCCTTTTTGCATTTCGGGAATGGCGGCGAGGCAAGAAGTAATGAAGTAAAGAAGTAGGGAAGCAATGAAAGAAGGGCGCGATGCATCGTGCCCCCACAGTTGCGGCTATCGCCTGGTGTTTCGTGTATCCTCATGAAAAATGAAAATTACTTTTTCGATTGCTGAGCCCAGCGATGCGATGGAGTTGGCGGCGCTGCACACGGCTATTGCGGATGATCTGACGCAGCGCTACGGGCGCGGGCCGTGGTCCTCCCACACGACGGAGAAGGGTGTGTTGTTTGGAATGCGGCATTCGCGCGTGATTGTGGCGCATGGCGGGAAGCGCATTGTTGGGACGCTGCATTTGCTGGCCAAGAAGCCGTGGGCGATTGATGTTTCTTACTTTACCCGGGTGAAAAAGGCGCTGTATCTGATCAGCATGGCGGTGTTGCCGGAGATGCAGAGGCAGGGGATCGGGCGGTCGCTGATCAAAGAGGCAGTGAAACAGGCGCGTGCCTGGCCGGCCAATGCGATTCGGCTGGATGCGTTCGATGCGGATGCCGGGGCGGGAGCGTTTTATGCGAAGTGCGGATTTCGCGAGGTGGGGCGCGTGACTTACCGCAAAGCTCCGCTCATCTATTTCGAGCGACTTCTCTAGCTCGTGGCGGTCTGTTAGCGGCCGTAAACCAACACGTGAAACGTGCCCATTATCGGGGAGCGCTGAGGGTGGGGATGATCGGCGGTGGGAGCGGGAGCTTCGCCGAAGTCCGCGGTGTCCAAAAACAGATGGTGCGTTTTGGTGTCGAGGCCCATGGTCTTGGCGCCGTATTCGGTTTTGACGGCTTCGACTTCACTGAATTTGTCGGGCGAATCTTCGTGGAAGACGTGGATCATGCCTTCGCGCGTGGAAACAAAGATGAGCGCGGATTCCGGGTCGAACGCGGCGGCATCGACGCCAGCGGAAATCGGGAAGGACTGAATCACTTTACCGGTGTCGGAGTCGAGGACAACCATCATCTGCGGGTTGCGGCCAGCGCTGAAGAGCCGGTGATGCGGGACGTCCATGGCGAGCGCGGTGGGTGCTCCAGCGGGCGCGAGGGGCCAGCGCGATTTAATTTTTAGGGAAGTGGAATCGACGGCGACGAGTTCGCTTTTGTCTTCGAGATTGATGTAGACAGTGCCTTTGCCATCGGCGACAGCGAATTCGGGGCCGCCGCCGAGATCGATCTTGCCAATGACGCTGGAGATCTTCGCGTCAATCACCGTGGAGTTGTGCGGATCGCCATCCATGACGAAGACACGCTTGGAGAATGAATCGTAAATGACGCAGTCGGCGTCTTTGTCGGCTACGGCTTCGCCGATTACTTTGAGCGTTTTTAGATCGAAGATGATGACTTTGCCTTGGGCGCCGTCGCTGATGAAGCCGCGGCCGAATTCGGCGGCGACGGCGACGCCATGATCTTGCTTTAGGCCCGTGATATTGCCGACGAGAGAGCCGGTGTCCGCGTCTAGAACTTTGATTTCGGTGCCATGGGAAAGATAGACGCGGCGCGCGGCGGAATCCACGGTGACGTAGTCAAAATATTCGCGCGTGGCCCCTTCGGCTGCGCCGAAGCTATACTTCTTGAGCAGGTGATAGCCGCCTGGCGCTGCTTTCAAGATGGAAAAACCTGCGAGCACAAGCAGAAGCAATACGATGGAAAAGCGCGTCAACCTGTTTGCCTTCATAAAAATTCTCCTTCGCGACGGGACATGACCCAGGAACTCTGCAAATGATGCGCCGCTATTATCCGCAAAGCAGGTGCGCCATGAAAACCGGCCTTCGGCTCATCGGGAAAGTTAGCCGTGGGCGCATAAACAGAGGATAAATGGAGCGGAAGCTAAAGTTCGGCGGAGTGGTGTGTCAAGATGGGGAAGTAGAGAGCCAAAGCCCAAAGCGAGGTAGGGAAGTGGCGCAGATTAGATTCAAGTACGACGTTCCGCTGGAAGAGACGATGGAATTTGAAACGGTCTATCATCCCAATTTGCAGCTGGATCTTGCCGACAAGCAGGAAGTTTGGAATACGCCGGGGGCCTTTTTTGTGTGGATGTTCGTGGATGGGGAAATTGCGGGCGAGTCATATGGCATACCGCTGACGAGCCCGACGGATTTCCTGGAGAATTTGTTGCTTCTTCCCGCCAGCGAAAAAGAAAATGCGGTGTGCTGCTATTCGAATACGATCCTGCCGAAATTTCAGAGGCGAGGTTTGGGCGCGATTTTGAAGGCGCACTGGCTGGGGATTGCGGTGGGGAAGGGATTTGACGTGGTCTACGGACACGCGCGGCCGGGAAGCAGCCAGGCACTGAACGCAAAGTTTGGAGCGGAGTTTCTGGAAGACCTGCCGAACTGGTTTGGGACGGGCGAGGATTATAAGAAGTATCGATTGGTGCTGGGTGTGAGAAGTGGAGTGAAAAGTGAGTAGTTGGTCGTGAGTAGTGAGTAGTAGGAGTCAAGACTTGCGGTTTGGCGGTTCGCTCGCTCGTTTCTTCGTTCTTCCTTCGTTCTTTCCTTCGTGCGTTATTCTTCGCTTTGTGGGTCGGCTTCTGGAACTTCCTCGCGTGTGATCGCTTTTAATTCTTTGCGCACCACGTCGGCGGAGAAGCCTGCGCGGAGAAGGCTGCGGTAGAGAGAGGCGATTTTGTTTTCGGTGACTTCGCCACGGAAGGAGCGGAGTTTGCGTTCGAGGCGCTGGCGGACTACGGCGGACTCGTCGGTATCTTTGGCGGATTCGGCGAGGGCGGCTTCGATATGGCGGTCGGGGACGCCGCGCGCGCGGAGGTCGAGTGCAATGCGGAATTTGCCTTGGCGGCGAATTTCCGTGCGCTGGCGGGCAAATTGTTTGGCGAAGCGTTCGTCGTCGATCATTTTGGCGCGCTTGAGGCGGTCCATGACGGTGCGAAGGAGATTATCGTCTTCAGTGCGGCGGCCGAGGAGCTGCTTCATTTCGTAGACGGAATAGGCGCGGCGCATGAGGGCGCGAACGGCGGCTTCGTAGAGCTCGGTTTCGGATTCGAGCTGGCGGGGCTTGGAGAACACGAGAAGAAGATGAAGTAAGGAGGGAAGGAAGTAAAGGGGTATGGAAACGGTGAGCAGCCGGCCGTCCGTTCCACCGACTAGTTTTGTTTTGGCCAGTCCCCACGTTCGCGAGGGCCGGCTTCAACAAAGTGGCCGTTTTGCCAGCGGAATCGCACCCGGATGTACCCGTCCGAGCAGCAATCGCCTTGACGACGGTCCGGATCGTTGAAATCCAAAATCAACAAACCGCCGGAGATCGCTACCCGCCCCAGTCCGCCGTAAGCCCGCGAGCCCGCGCCGAGGAGGCCAAGTAGCTTAGGGCGACCATCAGTGAGCTTGTATACGTAGAGAAAATCCCAGTTTGCCGTGCCACCGGAACTGCAATTGAGGTGCACAGCCGCTTCCTCAATGCCATCGGAATCCAAGTCTCCGTAGTTTATGTCATCGACGCTGACCAGTGGATCACGCGAGCGCTCATCTGGGTCCTCGCCGGATACATAGAAGTGATGCACACCTTTTATGACGCGTGTGCGTTGTTGCGGTAGTGGATTCAGCCAGGCGTACGGCTGAGCCGCAGCGTCACTGTAGTCGGCTGCGGGGCCGTCTTCCATCGTTTTGCCCCATGGATACGTGAAATTCTTGAAGTCAATCTGTCTAATGCGGGCTTCTTTGGTGGACGCGAGCGGGAGGATCGCACTTATCATGAGCGCAGCCAGAACAAGGCACGGAATTCTCATAGGCCAACCAGCCAAGAGAATATCAAAGCCGGCTGGCGGAACGGAGGCTACTTACGGGCGAAGCGTTCGAAGTCGGCCATTTGGCGTTCCATTTCCTCGCGAGCGGAGTCGGCGGCGGAACGGATACCTTGGATGCGCAACTGGAATTCGTCCGGGTTGGTGGAACGGAGCAGCGCTTCTTCGAGGGTGATGAGTTGCTTGGTATAAAGATCGAAGAGCGACTGGTCGAAAGTCTGCATGCCGTATTGGCTGGTGCCGGCGGCGATGGCGTCATGGATGAGGCGCGTCTTGTCGGCATTGATGATGCAATCGCGGATGTACGCGGTGGCGATCATGACTTCAACGGCGGGGACGCGGCCTTTATCGTCGGCGCGGCGGACGAGGCGCTGGGAGACGATGGCTTTCAGCGTGGCAGCAAGCTGCAAGCGAATCTGTTTCTGCTCGGGCGGCGGAAAAACGGCGATGATGCGCTGAATGGTTTCCGTGGCGTCGAGAGTGTGCAATGTGGAGAAAACCATGTGGCCGGTTTCGGCGGCGAGCAGGGCGGTGGAAATGGTCTCGAGGTCGCGCATTTCGCCGACGAGGATGACGTCGGGGTCTTGACGGAGAGCGGCGCGCAATGCCGTGGAAAAGTTTGCGGTATCGACTTCGACTTCGCGCTGGTTGATGAAGCTGCGCTTGTCGCGGTGAAGAAATTCGATCGGGTCTTCGATGGTGATGAGGTGATCGGCGCGATTGGCATTGATGCGGTCGATCATGGCGGCAAGCGTGGTGGACTTACCGGAACCGGTGGTACCCGTTACGAGGACGAGGCCGCGTTGCTCTTCGCAAATTTTTCCGATGACGTTGGGCAGATTCAGTTCCTCGATCGTGCGAATTTTTGTGGGAATGACGCGCAGAACCATGCCGACGTTGCCGCGCTGCTGAAAAACGTTGACGCGGAAACGGCCAAGGCCGGCGACGCCATACGCCATGTCAAGTTCGGCGGTTTCCTTAAACTTTTGCTTCTGGCGGTTGGTCATCATGCTGAACGCCATGGAGAGCATTTCTTCGGGGGTGATGCGGGGGACGTCGGTGATGGGGTTGAGGAGACCGTCGACGCGGAGGTAGGGGTGATTGCCGACCTTCAAATGTAAGTCAGAGGCTTTGTTTTCAACGGCGCGCCGGAGAAGATCGTCGATGCTGATTGCCATTTCGTGTGAGCTCCGCGAGAGTACGACTGACTTGCGACGTTAGCACCCGAAATGGGGGCGGGCAAGAAAGGTGCGCGGGGGCGGTTGCGCGGTAGTCACCTGAACGAAAGGACAGTTTTTTGTGACTTGTAACTCGTGACTGGTGACTCAGTGATCAGTGTCCCGGCTGGGCGCGGCGGGAGGCGCAGCAGCCCCTCCCCTAGAGAGTTTTCTTGAGGAACAGGGAGTCGTAGAGAAAGCCGGCGAGGAAGCCGCCGGCGAGAGGACCGACCCAGTAAATGCCATGATTTTGCCAGTGGGTGGAGGCGAGCGCGGGACCGAACGCGCGGGCGGGATTGAGAGCCCCGCCGGTAAACGGTCCAACGACGACTACCCTAACACAATACTCAAGCCGATGGCGAATCCGGCGACGGCGCGCGAAGGGGAGGAGCGTTCATCAACCGCGGTGGCGAAGAACGTTGAGGACGAGAAAAAAGGTAGCGATGCCTTCGAGGAGCATGCCGTTCAGGCGCGTGAAATCGTGCGCGAACATGGGCGTGCCGAGAGCGACGGCGTGCCAGGTGTCCTCCGGGATGACGGCTTTGAGGAGAAACGCGGCGGCGGTGGCTCCCGCGAGTTGGGCGACCCAATAGGCAACCGTGTCGAGCGTGTTCAGGCGCTTGGTGACCCAGAAGCCGATGGTGATGGCGGGGTTGAAATGGCCTCCGGAGATATGGCCGAGGGCCGAAACCATAACGGCCATGGTCAGGCCATGGGCTAGGGCGATGCCGAAGAAGCCCAAGCGCGTTCGAGGCGTGCGGATACCAATCTACGCAGCGGCGCCTTCGGCAAAAAAGACGAGCGAAACGTGCCGATGAATTCCGCCGTGAGCTTCTGCCCAAGGTTGTACATCAAGGAGCCTCCCGGCCGTGGAACGAGGCGTGTCCGCTGCGACCGGAAGGATTCTATCTGGAACGCAAAGCGGAAACGCCAGCCTTCGGAGAGTTGTTCGTGGGCTGGTTTCCGGTTGCGTTTGTGACTAAGCGACGCAAGCCTGAAAGCGGTCAGAGCAAAACTTACAGAGCGCCCAGAACACGATTGGATATACGAATGCGAACCGCCGCTGCGAGTTCGACCATAGCATTCGCGAATTCCAAGAGCAGCGCGTCATCGTCAACAATGTCTGGGCCTCTTCCGAGAGTTGTGACACGTCGCTAGCGAGCCAGCAATCTCCACGTGAGACCGTCAAAGAACGCGTTCAAGTAGCATTGGAAGACGATTGAGAATTGTTTTCAAGAAACTCACAACGTAGCCAGGCAGCATTTCCCGTTAACTGAGAGTTCATCTAGTGCGGACACGACCGCTACCACAAGTCGGTGCAGACACGATTCAAATGGGGGTCACCGCTGCCTTTGAGGATGGCTGACCCGTCGCCACCGCCGATGTTCAGGGAACGGATGGGAGGTGCCTTACCTGCCTAATACAATCCAACATGACTGGTATCTAAGCACCTCCACGTGCAAGTAGGCTATCGGAAGTTCCCGATAACTACGTTGCATAGCCCCACTTCATGCTAATGCGGCGAGATTCTACCGCCAGAGACCTTGACTTTAGCGATACTGCGGCGACCGGGGCGTTAACAGGCGTTAGCCAGTTGTGGCGGTCGGGTTTGGTGCCGCTGGTTAGGGCGAAGAATTCTTCCTGGAGGCGGCGGGTGATGGGGCCAGCGACGCCTTTGCCGACTTGAATTTTGTCGACGGAGCGGATGGGCGTGATTTCTACGGCGGTGCCGCAGAAGAAGACTTCGTCTACGATGTAGAGCATTTCGCGGGGGATGACCTGTTCCTTCACGGGGATGCCGAGATCTTCGGCGAGCGTGACGACCGTGTTGCGCGTGATGCCGGGGAGAATGCTGGTGGCCAGCGGCGGCGTGTAGAGCGCGCCATCGTGGACGAGGAAGACGTTCATGCCGGAGCCTTCGCTGACGTGGCCGCCAGAATCGAGCGCGATGCCTTCGGCGTAGCCATTGAACTGGGCTTCCATGCGAATGAGCTGTGAGTTCATGTAATTCGCGGCGGCTTTGGACATGGCTGGCAGAGTGTTAGGCGCGATGCGCGTCCAGGAACTGACGCCGACTTCAACGCCTTTGGTGAGCGCATCGGGGCCGAGATATGCGCCCCAGGACCAGCAAGCCATGTAAATTTCAATCGGAGAGCTGAGCGGGTTGACGCCAACTTCGCCGTAGCCGCGCATGACCATGGGCTTGACGTAACAGGAATTCAATTTGTTGAGACGCACCAGTTCGGTGGCGGTGTTGCAGAACTCGTCGATGGAGTAAGGCAAGTCCATGCGATAGATTTTGCCGGAGTTGATGAGGCGCTGCATGTGTTCGCGAAGGCGGAAAATGGCGGGGCCTTGCTTGGTTTCGTAGCAACGAATGCCTTCGAAGACGGCAGAGCCGTAGCTCACGACGTGCGAGAGGACGTGGAGGGTGGCGTCGTCCCAGTTGATCCACTTGCCGTTGTGCCAGATTTTGTCGGTCTTTTGGATGGGCATGATGGTGTCCTTTTAAGTGGCGCCACTCGCGGTGAAGCCTGAAAGGGCAGAATACGGTACGCGGTGGAGAGCGTCAATAAAGTGTACTGAATGCAGTGGTCAACGCAAAAACCAAATTGGCGCTTATAGTCTCAAGTGAAACAAACGCGGGGTTTCACTTGGGCGAATCTGGCGGAGGTGACGACTTTGCGGGCGAACTCAAGGAATCGTACGCCGACTGAGCTTGCGCCGGGATATTGCCGAATTTGTTCTCCCAGAGGCCGAGGAGCAGGAACGGGATAGCGGTGGCAATGACCAGGAGTTTGGCATTGCGAGGCACTTTGACCTCCGGCTCCCATCGAAAGAGCTGGGTCGACAAGAAAAAAGTGAGGATGGCCCAGAAGGCGAGAGAGCCGACCTGCACACCGAGCCGCCAGATGGGAATGGAATCGAAGATGGCGCGCTGCAGTCCCTGGACGAGGTAAGTCGCCGGCAAGAACAAAGATACTTTCTGGACGACCTGAGGAAGGAACGCCAGGGGAAAAGTCGCCCCCGAGAGAAATATCAACGGAAGCCATAGGAGTTGGTTGATGACCTGGGTTTCTTGCATCGTGTTGGTCACACTGGCAACCACGAGACCCAGGGACGCGAACGAGACGGTTCCGATGCTGATCAAGAGGAATGCAGCAAGCAGGTCGCCGAAATTGGCTACATGAAAGATGTAGCGTGCGAACAAGAATTCGAGAAGGACCGTGGGAGACATGAGTACGTAGTTCGCGACGATGCTGGAAGCCAGCATGTCGCTGGCAGTAACCGGAGTTACATGGAAGCGGCGGAGGATGCCCTGCTCGCGAAACATCACGAGAGCCGCACTGAGTCCCCAGAAGCTGCCCATGACCGTTAGAGCGACTACGGGTCCAAGGAAAAATCGCACGACGTGGGGCTGGCCTTTGGCGAACACGCCGGCATAGAGAAAGAAAAAAGCGAACGGCATAAGCACGGTGAAGAACAAAAACATTTTATTCCGCAGCGTCAGTTGAATGCGCATGCGGGTGAGTGTGGCGAAGTTTCTCAATCGCGTAGCCTCCTTCCGGTCATTTCGATGAAGACGTCTTCGAGCGAGGGCGAGGCGATTTCGAGGCTCACGAGTTCGTTGCCTTCGGCTTCGAGGTGTTTCACGAGGTCGACGATGGTTTTTGGAGGGCGATGCGAGTGAATTACGTAGGCGCCATCCAGTTCACGTGCGTCGGCTACGCCTTCCAAGCTTTTTAGCGTGGCGTCGGATTCGGGTTTTGCTAGACGAACTTCGATGCGCGTGGCGCTGCCGGCGCGCGACTTCAATTCGCGCGGTGTGCCGAGGGCCACGACTTTGCCGTGGTCGACGATAGCCACGCGATCGCAGAGGCGCTCGGCTTCTTCGATGTAGTGCGTGGTCATTACTATTGTTTTCTTTTCGTTCTTGAGCTCTTCGATGATGTCGTAGATCTCGCGCCGGACCTGCGGATCGAGACCGGCGGTTGGTTCGTCGAAGAAGAGCACTTTCGGGTCGTTGACGAGGGCCATGGCGAGGGCGAGGCGCTGTTTTTGGCCACCGGAAAGCTGGCTATAGAAGGCGTTGCGCTTTTCTTCGAGTCCAAAACGCTTGAGAAGTTCTTCGGGATTGCGGCGGCGTTTATAGAAGCTCGCGAAGAGGCGGAGCGCCTCCATCACGCGGAGCTTATCGGGAAGGGAAGTGGATTGCAGTGCTGCCCCGATTTCGTGTTTCAGCGCTTGCGAATCGCGTTGCGGGTCGAGCCCGCAGACGGAAACGCGGCCCGCATCCAGATTGCGAAGGCCTTCCAGGATTTCGACCGTGGAGGTTTTTCCGGCGCCATTGGGGCCGAGCAGTCCGAAGACTTCGCCTTCCTCGACGTTGAAGCTGACGCCGCGAACAGCTTGCACGTCGCCATAGCTCTTGACCAGGTTTTCGACTTGCAGGATAGGATTTGTCATCGAGATTGAGTGTTATCTGGTTCTACGCAAAGGCGCCCCTAAGGATAACGCATCTCCGCGTTTTCCCTGCAATGGCGGGAGGTCGCGCCAACGAATTACTTCGGGGCGTAGAAAAGATAGTCGGCGGAATAGGGAGCGCGAACTTCCTGGCCGGCATGCGCGGCGTCGCAGCCAGTCGCGGGCGCTTTGCCGCCTTTGGTGTTGAGGCGCTGGATGGTTGTGGCACGCGAGAGGACGCCGGTGCCTTCGTGGCTCACGATGTTGACGAGAAGCCATGGAATGGAGTCCGCTTCCGGCGAAGGTGCGTTGGCCACAGCTTTGCCTGTGACCCGGCTGCCGTCTTTCGCTTCCCACGTTGGCCCGGCGAAATGCTTGCCGAAGGGTTTGCCGTCCTTGTCAAAGAGTTGCGCGTCGGGAGCTTTCAGATTCCACGCGAATTCCGTGACGCTTTCCTTGCAGACGTAAACCTGGTCGCCTTTCGCATGAACTGTAAGCAGAAGCTGTTCACCCGCGGGTGGCTGGAGCTGTTGCGGGACTTGTTGCGCACCAAGCGTGCCCTGAAAGGCCAGGCGGATGGCGATCACTGCCACGAACGCGAACCCAAGCGTCTTCTTGCGCATGAAACGTTTGCCCCTTTCACGGCGATGTCTAAGTTCTTAGCATGCCACAAATACCTTACCTGGTAGCAACGGCGCGGCGGGATTTCTTAGCGGCGGCAGTTCGTTTTCGCGGCGGAGTCCAGAGATGCTTTTTCAGGTTGATGCGAGATTCGACGACGCTCACGCCTTCGGATTCCAGGAGCTTTTTTTGGAGGGAAGCGTAGGGTTCGCGGATGAGGATTTTGCCGTTGGCGCCGAGGACACGATGCCAGGGAATGCCTCGGCCTTGCGGGGTGGCGCCCATGGCGCGTCCGGCGGTGCGTGCGCCGCCAGGAAGGCGCAGGGCTTTAGCAAGGGCTCCATAAGTAAGAACCCGGCCGCGGGGAATTTGTTTCACGAGCTTGTAGACGGGATCAAACGACACGTTGCGGCCACTCCTTGCACTACTTCTCGAAAGGATTCTGCGAAATCGCGGAAGACATCGTAGGAGCAGGCGCGAAACGCGGCAAGAGAAAAAATCCGCCGGGCGGTGTTTGATAGTGTAGGACGCGGTGAGTGAGGAATCGAGCAATCGAAATCTGACGCCCCGCATCTAACGTAGTAAGGAGTAGAGAGGCAGAAGAAAACGGCGACGATGCATGGAACCGATGAAACAAAGCGAAAAAACTAATGAGAGATTCGGGAGCAAATTCGTTAGGTTGTAGGCATCGCCGATCGAAAAGAATCTTTCGCTCTAGTCACGGTAGTACGAATCGTTCATTGACGTGCGTAGTGGAACGCAAGTACACTACAGTCACGGTCAATGACTCGAGGTGATGTCATGGCTTTTGTCCGCCGGAAAGGGAATTCGTTTTATTTGGTGCACAATGTGCGCCGCGGCGGAAAAGTGCGGCAGCTGCATCTGGCGCGGCTTGGGGAGCGCGCGCGCATCACGGACGAGGTGGTGCGCGAAGTCTCGAAGAAACATCCCTTCGTGGAGCTGAATTGGCAGGCTCTGCGCGAACAAACCAACCAGCAAGTGGATTTAGCCGATGCCAGCTCACCGGCGATCCAAAAACTCGTATCCAGCCTGCGAGCGCTCAATCTCGAACTGGCGGACCTGCTTCCGCCTCTCCTACGGATTTCTGAAACGCCCACGGTGGCGCGAGAGCTGTTAGTGCAGTTGCGGCTTTTGCAATCCACACTTCAGGTGAAACTCAACCAGTTTGACCGGAAGCGCGGACGGTTCAGTCATGCGGCCTTGCGGATGCAAGGCCGTTAGGAGGAGACCATGAGCTCCCACATACTGCCACTCGATCCAAACCTGCGTAGCAACACGACCATTGAATTTCAGACCGCGCTGCGCTCGAAGATCGTCGGACAAACGGAAGGCGTTCAGGCGCTCGTGGACCTGTATCAGGTTTTCTGCGCGGGCTTGAACTCGCCGGGGCGGCCGGTGGGGAACCTCCTCCTGTTGGGGCCAACAGGCTCGGGCAAGACGCGCATCGTCGAAGCCGCAGCTGAGATCCTCTTTGGCGACTCGCGCGCTGTGATTAAAGTGGATTGCGCGGAGTTTCAGCACTCGCATGAGATTGCCAAATTGATTGGCTCTCCCCCAGGGTATTTGGGGCACCGGGAAACTCATCCATTGATCACCCAGGAAGAACTATCGAAGAGTCATCGGGATGATCTAAAGCTCAGCTTTTTATTGTTTGATGAGATTGAGAAGGCGAGCGACGCTCTGTGGCAGCTGCTACTAGGGATGCTGGACAAGGCGACTCTAACCCTCGGGGACAACCGGCGGGTAGATTTGTCGCGGACGGTGATCTTCCTGACGTCCAACCTGGGAGGGGGCGAGATCACGGAATTGATGAATGGCGGCATGGGCTTCATCCAGCCGAAGGACAAGCCGACTGCGGGATTGGACGAAAAAGTAGAGCGGACGGCCATGGAAGCGGCAAGGAAGAAGTTTTCGCCGGAATTCATGAACCGGCTCGACAAAGTGGTAGTGTTCCACCCCTTGCAGCGCGAACAACTTGAAGAAGTACTTGAGATTGAGCTTGGGCAGGTCCAGCAGAGGGTGTTGGAAACAGCGAAGGGACAGTTTCTGTTTCGGGTAACTTCCGCGGGGAGAGATTTCTTGCTGCAGGAGGGAACCGACCAGCGGTATGGAGCGCGCCATCTAAAGAGGGCCATTGAGCGTTATGTGGTCTATCCGCTGGCGAATCTGTTGGCTACGGAGCAGGTCCACCTTGGGGACCTGGTTTGCATCGATTGGGACCGCAAGCACAAAGAGTTGACGTTTGCACGCGAGGGTGAAGGGGCTCTGGTGACGCCCGCCGTGCCCCAAACTGACCAACTTGCGGCCTCGGCGGAGGCGAAAGATGGTAAGACGGCCGATCCTCCGGCAGAAGTGGTTGTCGCCGAGCGTAAACTGCGTGCGGCTCAGCCATCCGTGGCGCCTGCAGCGGCCCCGCAGGGGCGCAAAAAGTCGGAACGCTAACGACGCGATTTGGATTAGGTCTCAAGATATCTAGGGGCGCATGCCACTCTGGATGCGCCCCTTTTTGTCGTTGGACTGCCGACACAAACTGTTTCATCCTCTCACTTTGACCCTGTCTGGCACACTGTCTCACGCCGTGAGACAGTTTCCAAAAGCGCAACACCTGTATGTCATTGAAATTGTACCAGTTTGTTGAGGCGGAACTCGGGAGCTGGAATGGCAGTTCTCATGCTCTATACCCCGCAAGCGCATGGCTGAGACGCTTGGGCGTTTCGGCAGGTGAACGCGGAAGGGAACGACTTCATGAAAGCCGCCGCTCGACAGCAACTGGATCCAACAATCCGTAGCACCGATACCCGAGATTTTGAAGGAGCGCTGCGCTCGAAGATCGTCGGGCAAGCGGAAGGCGTACAGGCGCTCGTGGACCTCTATCAGGTCTTCTGCGCGGGATTGAACTCGCCGGGGCGGCCGGTGGGGAACTTGCTCTTCCTCGGGCCCACAGGTTCGGGCAAGACGCGGATCGTGGAAGCGGCTGCGGAGATTCTGTTCGGAGATGCGCGCGCCGTGATCAAGGTGGACTGCGCAGAATTCCAGCATTCTCATGAGATTGCGAAGCTGATCGGCTCGCCTCCAGGGTATTTGGGACACAGGGAAACGCACCCTTTAATCACCCAAGAGGAATTATCGAAGAGCCATACAGAAAAGCTGAAGCTGAGCTTTCTGCTCTTTGATGAGATAGAGAAGGCTTCGGACGCCCTGTGGCAGTTGTTGCTAGGGATGTTGGATAAGGCCACGCTAACGCTCGGGGACAACCGCCGGGTGGATTTGTCGCAGACGGTAATCTTTCTGACATCGAACCTGGGCGGTGGAGAGATCACGGAACTGTTCCAGGGCGGGATGGGCTTCATCCAGCCCAAGGACAAGCCGGCTGCAGGACTTGACCAAAAAGTCGAACGGACGGCAGTCGAGGCAGCGCGCAGGAAGTTTTCGCCGGAATTCATGAACCGGTTGGATAAAGTGGTCGTCTTCCATCCTCTGCGGCGCGAACAACTTGAGGAAGTCCTGGAAATCGAGCTGGGGCAGGTTCAGCAAAGAGTGTTGGAGACGGCCAAGGGCCAGTTTCTGTTCCGCGTTACGGCACCTGGGAGAGAGTTCTTGCTCCAAGAAGGGACCGACCAGCGCTACGGAGCGCGGCACTTGAAGAGGGCGATCGAGCGGCACGTGGTCTATCCTCTGGCGAATCTGCTGGCTACGGAGCAGGTGCATTTGGGCGACCTGGTGTGCATCGACTGGAGCAAGGGCAACGAGGGATTGAGCTTCGTGCGTGAGGGTGAGAATTTGGCGCTGCCAGCGCGACGGACGGAGACGGTTGCCGCTACGCGGACTTCGCAGGCCAGAAGCGGCAAAAGTGTTGAGGCTCCATCGACAGCGATCGGACCTGAACCGACACCGCGCATGGCGCGCTAACCGCACTTCTGCATTCACATTTTCAGCAAGCCCGGGAGCAACACCTTCCGGGCTTTTTCTTTTGCTGGCGGCTCGGTGTAGAGTTATCGCTATGGGTCCATCTTGGCTGCGGCTTACTGCAGGGACTTCCCTTGTGCTGTGCTGTCTAGTTGCTGCGCCGTCCATCCATGCGCAGCGGACACAGTTCAAGGCCGCGTGGAATTTTTATTCCCCACAGGAAGACATCAAGCTGGGCAAGCAAGTTTCGGTGGATGCGGAGAAGCAATTGCCCTCGTGCAACGCGCCGAAAGTAGACGCCTACCTGGCCGATCTAGGCAAAAAGCTGATTGCGAAACTGCCGACGGGGGGAGTGGAGTACCCGTGGGAATTTCATTGCGTAAATGACAAGGAAATCAACGCCTTTGCGTTGCCAGGCGGATACGTGTTCGTGGATCGAGGAGCCATTGAGGCGGCGGACAATGAGGCGCAGCTTGCTGGAGTGATGGCGCACGAGCTTGCGCACGTGGCTCTGCGCCATGGCACCGCCGAAGCGACAAAGGCGCAGGCCGCGCAGGCCGGCGTCGGAATCATCAGCACGATTTTCGGTGGAAATGCGGGCGGTGCCTTGCTGACGGAACTGGGTAGATTCAGCGCGGGCGGAGTGCTGCTGCGCTACTCGCGCACCGCCGAGACGCAGGCGGATGTGGTTGGGACACAGGTGCTGTACGACGCGGGGTACGATCCGCGGGCGCTGGCGCAATTTTTCGAAAAGATTGAGGCAGAAAGCAAAGGGCACAACCCGCCGGAGTTTTTCTCGGATCATCCAAACCCGGAACACCGCGTGGAACGAGTACAGGAAGAGATCGCTAAGCTGGGCGGCTTGCCGCGGAACATGAAGAGGGATTCGGCGGAGTTCGAAGCGATCAAGCGCGAAGTCTTAGCGTTGCCCGTCGTGCGAAGAGAGACCCTTACGACTGGCGGACCTGCTCCCCGGCCAATGGGGCCACCGCCAGCGCCTTCAGCGAAATTTGAGGAGTATCAAGCGGCCGCCTATGGAATGAAGTACCCGGACAATTGGAAAAGGTATGGGGAAAAGGAGAGCGTTTCGTTTGCGCCGGACGGCGGAGTCATGGAAGGCAGCGACGGGAAGCCCGGACTGGCATATGGAGTCATTGTAGATGTGACGAAAGTGGCGGGAGATGCGCGTGATGCGAAGGCGCTGGAGAAGGCAACGCAGGATTTGATTGCCACGCTTCAGAAGCAAAATCCAAAGATGAAGATTGCTCGGCAGTCTGGCCGCGTGCGATTGAATGGACAGCCGGCGCTTTCCACTTATCTGAATAACGAATCGCCGACGGGGGGAGACGAGACGGACTGGCTGCTCACTGTTCTCCGACCTGAAGGTCTGGTCTCTTTCATTTGCGTGGCGCCGCAGAAGGAATACGAAAAATACGATCAAACATTCAGCGCGATATTGGACTCGGTTAGGTTTGGCAAATAGAGATTAGGGCAGCCAGGAAGGAATGGAGTCGGCTTTCGCCGGGGCCCTTCGCTAAACGCCGCCACCAAGAAGTGCATTTCCCATTTTTTCCACAGGGCCTTGAGCAGTTGAGGTGACGAGGAGCTCTTGAATCTTTCCGTTCCGGGCTGGCCCATGTTTGAAATCTCGCGCCTTCGTTTCGCTCGACTCTAGGTTCCTGCTTTTGTCTTAGCGAGATTTCTCCCGCGGGAAACGAGAATTAACGCCAGTGTCACAGAGTCTCAACAACTCCCCTATATCACAGTTGGCGGAGGTTTTCATGTTTTCCAAATTGTTAGCGAAATCGTTCTCGTTTGTTCTTGCTTCCGCCGTCTCGTTCGCTCCAGTGGCGAGCGCTCAGGATTGGCACCACTCCGACGACCATCTCGGCAATCGCCATGTGCTGCTGATCAGTATCGATGGAATGCACGCAGTCGACTTCAAAAACTGCGTGGCCGCCGGCACTTGCCCAAGCCTCGCGGCACTCGGCAAGACCGGCGTAAACTACACCCGTACAACCACTTCCAGGCCATCCGATTCCTTTCCCGGCCTGCTGGCACTAGTGACGGGCGGGAGCCCCCGAACTGTAGGCGGGTTCTACGACGTGGCTTATGATCGCGTCTTGGCTCCGCCTCTAAAGACTACCGGTAACGGGCTGCCGGGCACCGCCGACGACGCGACACTGCTACCCTGTGTCCCCAATCAAATCTATAAGAACTCAGACGGATCAACCGGGACGGAGACCGAATATGAAGAGGGCGACGAATTCGACGAGACGCAGCTTAACGGGCGCCCCGCTCCTGCCAAAAGTGCATTAGATCTCATCGACGGCAACGTTACATCCATTAATCCCGCCAGGCTGATACGCGATCCGTTTAATAATTGCCAACCCGTATATCCTTGGAACTTCATTCGCACGAACACCATTTATGGCGTGATCCACGCCGCAGGCGGCTACACAGCCTGGTCCGACAAGCACGCCGTTTACTCTCTTGTTTCGGGCCCCACCGGAACCAATCAGCCCAGCAATGTGGATGATTACTATTCCCCCGAAGTCAATTCCAATAAATTTCCGCTCCCTGGCCTCACCACGGCAGGAACCAACTACAATTGTGCCAGCGTCGTCATGGACGGGAATGACTGGACGACCGACTTCGACGCCATCAAATGCTATGACCAGCTAAAGGTCAACGCTGTGGTGAATTGGATTAACGGCAAGAACCACCTTGGGACGAAGAAGGCTCCGGTCCCTGTGATCCTCGGCATGAACTTCCAGGCGGTCAGCGTCGGAGAGAAGCTTATTACTCCCGCCGCATTGCCCTCGGAGCGAAGCGACAGCAACTCGGGGGGCTATGAGGACGCCCAAGGTACTCCCAGACCCCTGATGGCGAAGGAAATCGTATTCGTGGATGCAGCCATCGGGCAGATGGTCGCTGCGCTCAAGCACGAAGGTCTTCTGGACTCGACCACCATCATCATTACCGCAAAACACGGGCAGTCGCCGATCGATCCGAATCGCTTCTTCCCGATTCCTGGGAAGACCAACAATGGTGAGCCGCCCTCCGCGGCCCTCCTGCCTCCGAATCCCAACCTTCTCCCTTTCGTTTATAACGACCCGAACAACGCCCTCGGAATAGCTGAGGACGACATCTCCCAGATCTGGTTGGCAGATCCAAGCACAACAGCGGCCGCGGTAACGGCTCTGGAAAATGCGGGGACAGCGATCGGACTGGGCCAGATTTACTATGGCTCGTCTCTTAACACGCTCTTTAACCCGCCGGGACTACCTACTGTTCCCGGTCCTTGCTGCTTTCTCAGGCCTGGCGGCGATCCGCGTACACCCGACATCGTAGTGATTCCAAACGTCGGCGTGGTCTACACCGGCGGCGACAAAAAGCAGTCCGAACACGGCGGCTACGCGTGGGACGATACCAACGTGATGCTGCTGGTATCGAACCCCCACATTGAGGCCCGGACCGTTCACAGCTTCGTGGAGACCGCTCAGGTGGCTCCCACGATCCTGCAAATCCTGGGACTCGATCCGAACAAGCTGGATGCCGTTCGTCTGGAAGGAACGCCAGTGCTTCCTGCCGTGCAGTTCGGCGACGACCAGCGCTAGATCGCGCCGAATCGCGATAGCTGGCAAGATACCTCAATAAAGGTGACGAAGCGGGCGTCTCGAAGAGGCGCCCGCTTTTTTTGCAGTGAAAGTTTCGGAATCCGTTTGAAACGAAGTGCAGTCCGTTCCCGCGTTGTTAGACCACCTTTTCGGGAATCTCCTCGATAGCGGAGGTGTGCTGTGCGCTGTGGAGACTCGCGGCACGCTCAAGTGCATCAGCGATGCTGGGGCAGATATTTTCCGCGCCGACGTGGCGTTCAAATTCGGCTTGGTGCATGAGTTTGGCGGGTTGCTCGCGGGCGCCGCAGAGCAACAGCGAGCGGCCAGAGGCGTGGAGCGTGTCCGCAAGGTCGCGAATGGCTCCGAGGCCGGTGGCGTCAACGGCAGTCATGTTGCGTAAGCGCAAGATCACGATCGGCGGCAGGGAATCCAATTCGCCCAGGATTTCCGCGAATTTGTCGGTGGCTCCGAAGAGGAAGGGTCCATGAATGCGGTAGACCGTGGCGTACGGGGGGATGTCTTTGCCTTGGAGGATGTGCTTGCGGCTGTCTTCGACGTAATCTTTCGTTACCCGCGCCACGGTAGTCGTGCGAGACACTTTTCGGATGAACATCAGCGCCGCGAGTACCATCCCCACTTCTACCGCAAAGGTGAGGTCTGCAACGACGGTCAATGTCAGGGTGATGAGCCAGACGGCGATATCCGCGCCGGACAGCTTCAAGATCTCCGGGATTTCGTTCCATTCGCCCATGTTGTAGGCCACGATCATCAAGATGGCCGCGAGAGCGGCCAGGGGCACATTGCTGACGAGACGCGCGGCGAAAAGAACGATGGCCAGCAGAGTGAGCGCGTGGATCATTCCCGCGACCGGAGTTTTCGCTCCGGAACGCACGTTGGTGGCTGTGCGCGCAATCGCGCCAGTGGCGGGTAAACCGCCAAAGAGCGGGGAGACGATATTGGCGATGCCTTGCGCCATGAGCTCGACATTGGGATTGTGCTTGTCGTTGCTCATGCGATCGGAGACGACAGCGGACATGAGCGATTCGATGGCCCCGAGCATGGCGACAGTGAAAGCGGGGGAGAGAAGCTGGCGCGCTGTGTCGTAGCTGAAATGCGGGATGGCAAACGTGGGAAGGCCGCTGGGGATGCCATGGAATCTCGTACCGATGGTTTCGACGGGGATGTGCAGCAGCGTGACAGCGATGGTTGCGCCGAACGTGACGACGATGGCTCCCGGGATCCGCTTCGCAAACTTCAGACAGAAAATCATTACGGCTACGGAGAGAATGGCGAGCGCCGTTGCGGGCATCGAGATGGTGTTCCAGGCGGCGCCGAAGGCTTCCATGCGATGGAAGAAATCGCCGGGGACATGGTCCATGCGCAAGCCGAAGAAGTCGCGAATCTGCGTGCTGGCAATGAGGATGGCGATGCCGTTTGTGAAACCGATGATGACGGGACGTGGAAAATACTTGACCGCCGCACCCATGCCGGTGATGCCGAGGAGAACGAGCAGGACGCCCGCCATCATGGTGCACTCGAAGAGGCCGTCGATGCCATGCTTGGCGATGATCCCGGAGATAACGACGACGAAAGCGCCGGTGGGTCCGCCGATCTGCGTTTTTGAGCCGCCGAGGGCGGAAATAAGGAAGCCGGTAACGATTGCGCAGTAGATTCCGGCTTGTGGGGAGACGCCAGAGGCGATTGCAAAGGCCATCGCAAGGGGCAGGGCAACGAGACCGACCGTGACGCCAGCGACTAGATCCGAGCCGAATTTATGACGGTCGTAATCGCGTAGTAAGAGGACGGATTTTGGAAGCCACTGATTTACGGCGGAACTCATGCTGGTACGGTCACAGGAACGAACTCCAATGGGACAAGTTTATCAGGGCAAGCGCAAGCAGAGTCCCGTGAATTAACGCATGTGCCGCAAACAAAAATGCGCAGTGCGCGCTGGGGCCTTTCCAGCGCCGTATCAGGTGAGCTCGCTCAGTCCGCCGCCTCCCTGAGAGATGTCGCAGACTTCCAGCGCAGGATGGGCTTGCGGGCGGCTCCGACTTCATCCAGTCGCCCGACGCGCGTCGTGTGTGGCGCGGTCTTGACGAGTTCGGGATTCTCAGCGGCTTCTTCCGCGATCGAGCGCATCGCGTCGATAAAAAGGTCACACTCTTCGCGGGACTCCGATTCGGTTGGCTCGATCATGAGCGCGCCGGGAACGATCAACGGAAACGCCGTCGTGTAGGGATGAAAGCCATAGTCGATGAGGCGCTTGGCGATGTCCATGGTGTTGACGCCGTTTTTCTTTTGCAGCGCGTCGCTGAAAACCACCTCATGCATTGAGGGGAGGGAATAGGGCAGATCGAAAATGCCTTCGAGATGTTTGCGAATGTAATTTGCGTTGAGGACCGCATCTTCCGTGGCCTGACGCACGCCTGGACCGTAAGCGAGGATGTAGGCGAGAGCACGAACAAGCACACCGAAATTTCCGCTGAACGCCTTAACCCGCCCAATGCTGTCGGGGCGCATTTGGTCTAGCGCCAGGCGGCCGTTTTCTTTTTCCACCAGGATGGGAACAGGGCGGAAAGGCTCTAGAATTTTTTTCATCGCCACGGGTCCCGCGCCGGGGCCGCCACCGCCGTGCGGAGTCGAGAAAGTTTTGTGTAGGTTCAGGTGCATGACGTCCACGCCGAGATCGCCGGGTCGCGTGATACCGGTGAGGGCGTTCATGTTCGCGCCATCCATATAAAGCAGTGCGCCCTTTGCGTGCAGGATTTCCGCGATTTCAGGGATCCGCTCTTCAAAAATACCGAGCGTCGAGGGATTGGTGATCATCAGCGCGGCGACGTCGGAAGTGACGAGTTCACGCAATTTGTCGACGTCAATCTGGCCGTGCGATTCGGACTTGATGTTTTCGACTTCGTAGCCTGCAATCACGGCGGTGGCGGGATTGGTGCCGTGCGCTGAGTCGGGAATCAACACTTTTTTGCGCGGGTTGCCGTTTTTTTCGTGATAGGCGCGAATGAGGAGGAGGCCGGTTAATTCACCTTGCGCTCCGGCGGCGGGTTGCAGCGTTACCGCGTCCATTCCTGTGATCTCGAGCAGGCACTTTTCGAGCAGTTGCAGAATCCTGAAGCAGCCTTGGGAAAGCTCTTGAGGCTGATACGGGTGTTCGGTGGCGATGCCGTCGAGGCGGGCGACGAATTCGTTGACGCGCGGATTGTACTTCATGGTGCAGGAGCCTAGCGGATACATGCCCAGATCGATGGCGTAGTTCCATGTGGAAAGCCGCGTGAAGTGGCGGATGACTTCGATCTCGCTGACTTCGGGAAAGTCTTCGACGCCTTCGCGGCGGTGAGCTGCGCCTAGTGATTTGCTTGGGTCGGCCGCGGGAACGTCGAGCGGCGGAAGTTCGAAGGCGCGCTTGCCCGGCGAGGATTTTTCGAAGATTAGGCCTTCATTTTGACTTGGATGCGTTGACGCTTTTTTGATTTTGTTGGTCATGTCTGAGTTCGTGCTTGTCGTGGCGCAGGATGCTGCGCCGCATACAAAGGAAATCTCTCCGCTAAAGTGGTTGCTCCAGGGCGCGCCGCAGGGCCGCGGCGAAGCGTTCTATCTCGGTTCGTGGTGTTGTTTCTGTGACACAGACTAGAGCGTGTTTTGTCAGCTCGGGGTAGGCGGTGCCTAAAACAAAAGGTCCGATGATTTTTTCGCGCAGGAGATATGCGTTCACGATTTTTACGGAGCGCGGCAGTTCGATCGTGAACTCGTTGAAGAAGGGTGCGTCGAACGCCCGGCGCACTCCCGGAATTTTTTCAAGTTCGGCGAGCGCGAATAGCGCTTTGGAGAGATTTTGGTGCGCCATCTCGCGCAGGCCTTCTTTGCCAAGCAGCGTCAGGTGCACCGTCGCAGCCAATGCGCAGAGCGCCTGGTTCGTGCAGATGTTGGATGTCGCCTTCTCGCGGCGGATGTGTTGTTCGCGAGTCGCCAGCGTTAGGACGAAGCCCCGACGGCCTTCCGAGTCGGTCGTTTGCCCGGCGAGTCGCCCGGGCATCTGGCGCACAAATTTGTCGCGCGATGCAATGACCCCCGCGAACGGACCGCCATAGCTCGGAGCCAAGCCGAAGCTTTGCGCTTCCATCGCCACGATGTCCGCTTCGGCGGGCGGACGCAAAGCGCCTAGCGAAACGCCTTCGGTAATGGCGGTGACCAGCAGCGCGCCGGAAGCATGCGCGGCAGCAGCCAGCGGGGCTAGCGATTCGATCACGCCGAAAAAGTTTGGCGATTGCACAACCACCGCGGCCACATCATTCTTCATCGCGGCTTGCAGCGCTTTCTGATCCAGCGTTCCGTTTGCGGCGTAACTTATCTCTTCCACCTGCAAGCCCGAGTTTTTGGCGTACGTTTTCAAAACGTCGCGATATTCGGGATGCACGGAGCGCGCGACGAGAACGCGGCTACGGCCCGTGAGCCGCTCCGCCATCAGAACGGCTTCGGTGGTGGCGGTTGACCCGTCGTACATCGAAGCGTTCGCGACTTCCTGGCCGGTAAGCTGGCACATCAGGGTTTGAAATTCGAAGATGGCTTGCAGCGTGCCTTGCGTGATTTCCGCCTGATACGGCGTGTAGGAGGTCAGAAATTCCCCGCGCTGAATGATGGCGTCGGTGACGACCGAACGAAGATGGTTGTATACGCCAGCTCCAAGAAAACTTGTGTAACCTCCGGAGTTTTCTCCGGCGCGGGCTTTGAAAAAATCGATGATCTCGGCTTCAGAAAACGGGCCGGGCAATTTCAGAGCATCGCGAAGACGATAACGCTCCGGGATGCTTGAGAATAGATCTTCGATGGAGTTCGCGCCGATGGAGGCAAGCATTTCCTGCCGCTCGGCAGGGCTCTTCGGGAGATAGCGCATCAGGCGCTGGCTTCCTTGGCTTGTGAGGCGATGTAGGCCTCGTAGGCTGCGGCATCCATCAGGCCGTTGAGTTCCGCGGCATTCGCGAGGCGGACTTTTATAAGCCACCCTTCGGCATGCGGATCGGTATTGATTTTTTCCGGAGTATTGTGCAGGACTTCATTGGCTTCCACGACTTCGCCCGAGGCTGGGGCGTAAATGTCGCTGACGGCTTTTACCGATTCGACCGTGCCAAACGTTTTGCCGGTTTCGATCTTCGCGCCAACCTTCGGAAGCTCGACGAACACTACATCTCCAAGCTCGTGCTGCGCGTAGTCCGTGATCCCGATGGAGGCCACGTCACCCTTCACGTCAACCCATTCATGCTCTTTGGTGTAGCGATAATTCGCAGGATACCCCATTGGATTTCTCCTCACCGCCCCAGTAGGCCGGGGCTGCCATATAAAAATCGGTCAGTCGTTCGCGGCGGCTTGCGGCACCGCGGCTTTCTTGGGCCGTTTGTAAAACGGCGTTGGAACAACCACTGCTTTGCACTTTTGCGCGCGAATTTGCACGTAGATAGGCGTGCCAGGCGCCGTCATCGTGGGCGGGACGTACGCCAGCGCGATGTTTTTGCAAAGGGTTGGCGACGGCGAGCCGCTGGTGATCACCCCGATCGCTTCGCCGCTTTCGTTGCAGCAGCAATATTCGTCGCGCGCAATCCCGCGGTCGACCATTTCCAGGCCAACTAAGGCGCGCGTCACGCCCGCAGCTTTTGCCTGCTCCAAGGCTGCGCGGCCTATGAAATTGCCCTTCTCCATCTTGCAGTAGCGCTCCAGTCCCGCTTCCCAGACGTTGATTTTGTCGCTGATTTCGTGGCCATAGAGCGCCATCTTTGCTTCGAGACGCAGCGTATTGCGCGCTCCGAGGCCGCAGGGGATGATGCCGAACTCGCGCCCGGCTTCGATCACCTTGTTCCAGACCATCTCGCTCGTTGCGGCATCCGAAGGAACATAAATCTCGAAGCCGTCCTCACCGGTGTAGCCCGTGCGCGCGATCAACGTGTTCTTCAGACCGCAAACCGTTCCGTGAGTGAACCAATAATTTTTGATGACGCTTAGATTCGCGTCGGTCAATCTCTGCAAAAGCTCAGCCGCCCGGGGGCCTTGAATGGCCAGCTGAGTGTACGCGTCGCTCAACTCCTCGACCACGCAATCGAAGCCCTTCGTGTTTTCGCGAACCCAGTCGATGTCCTTCTCGCGAGTTCCGGCATTGATCACCAGCAAATAGTCGTCTTCGCCGAGGCGATGCACGATCACATCGTCAACAAACGTGCCATCCGCATACAGCATCGCCGAATACTGCGCCTGGCCAATCGCCAGCTTGGAAGCATCATTCATGCTGAGGTACTGAACCGCCGCCAGGGCACCACCGGGGGTGCGGCCGCTATGAATCCGGATGTCGCCCATGTGACTGACATCGAACACACCTACGCTCGAGCGCACCGCTTTGTGCTCCGCCACCAGCCAACCCGTCGCGGGATACTCCACAGGCATATCCCACCCGCCGAAATTGACCATCTTCGCGCCCAATCTACGGTGCACCGCGTTCAGCGGCGTTTTACGGAGTTCGGTGATAGGAGGAGTCGTGACGGATTCCATTCCGCATGCTCAAGCAGAAATCGATACTAACACGCGCTTCGAAACGCGTCAAAGAAGGGCGGCGCGTGCCCCAAAGAGTCCAGGCGGGCCGCGGGATCTGCGCGCCCAGAGAGGCATCCTGTGCCGTAATTAAAGAAACGCCGCATGGTACCAACGTCCGGCTTGCTGGCTTTAGCCAACGTCAGGTACAGTTTGGCTGGAGGCTCCCATGCAGGGTCCCGTCCTTTGCGTTCAGTGTGACAAGCCGGATGGCCAGTGCACTTGTGAAAAGTATTGCACGATTTGTAAGGGCCAAATTAACGTAAGGCTCTGCGCCGACGGCTTGTATTATTGCCCGGACTGCCGCGAAGCTTGCGACGTCTCGCTTGCGAGCAATCAGAGTGAGCGCTGAAGCCAAAAGCTTCGAGTTGCAGATTGACGCCGATGCCCGGCTTGCGGCCGCCGCGGGTGGGGCCGCGCGTTTTCTGGCCGATGCCGCCGGTTTGACGAGCGACGAAGCCGCCGACCTGCAAAAGTCCGTCGTCGCTGCCTGCGAGGAAGCGTTTGAGCATTTGGCTGGCGAGCACCCTCACCTCACTGTGACCCTTACCCGTTATCCGGACCGCATCGAGGTTGCCATGGCTCATAAAGGTGAGGCGGAGCCGGCTGTGGGACTCGATCGCATTGCCGGATTTGCGGGCCAGTTGGCTGGTGGCGGGGGCTTGGGCGGAGTCGACCGCGTTCAGTACGAAGCGCACGACGGCGTAGCCGTCACGCGTTTGACGAAGTATTTAGGACACGCACCGCGCATCGCATAGAACCTTCTGCGAAACAGAAGAGCCGGGCACGCTTCCGTGCCCGGCTCTCTCGACTGTTAGCTGTCGGCTGTAAGCTGTCAGCCACTCTCGATCTTCCTACATCTTGAACGCGAATGTATTGTGCTTGATCAGCGATGTCATTTGATCGTCGCTCAGCGACATGCTCAGTGTCACGCGGTCGCCTCCCGGCGTAATGCGAACCTGATCCAGCAGCGCTGCAAGATCCGGGTTGTCTTTTTGCGCTTGATACCGCTTGTACAGAAAGCCCGCTTGCAACAACTGGCCAAGCGTGTTGGCATCATCGGTGGATCCGCAGATGGCCTGCACTTTTGCGTCCAGGTCGCTGCCCGCTTCGATGTTGATGATCGAGTTTTGCATCCTCATCACCAGCTTCGCCGCCTCGGGGAACTGCTGAATCTCCGGTGCCAATTGTTGGATCGCCAGGCGAGTGTATGCCGGATTCGTGACCAGCCACACCGAACTACCCGTGTTCGCCTCGTTGATCAGAGAGAAGAACTTGTCGTTGCGCATCAGGCCGTCTTCATCGCCAAAGCGAACGCTAATCATCTTTTCCAGAATGCTGCGGTGCCCATAAGCGGCCGTGCTTGCATCGATAAAGACGAAGAAAAGGTCGGTGGCCCCGGTTCCCGTGCCAAAAGCGTAGAGCGTATAGCCGTGGAAATTGGACGTTGGCAGTTTTTGCTTCTTGAAATAGGAGGCTGTCGAGTCCTGATTGAAATTGCCGATCGCGATGCCCACCATCTGTTCAACGCTGGGAACCGCATCCGAACCAGTCCCCTCGGCCTTCGCGGTCATTCCTTCCGCAACCAGCGCCCAGGCGATTTCATCTACTTGACTGTTCGGATCATTGCCCGTGGACGCGAGAAATTTTTCGAATTGCCGGAATCGTTCGGGTAGCACCTGCTCCTGCAATTGCGGAAACCATTTCAAAGTGCGGGCTTTCTTCATGTCCGCATAACCAAATTCGCCCACGTCCTTCGGAAACATGCCGATGACGTCCGCGCCCAGGCGGCTGGCCTGAGCGAGCTGCGGCAGCGTCAGTGACGCTCCCAGCAGGAAGCTGATGGCTACACAGATGGAAATCGCTCGCCCAACAAAGCGCAAGCCTAAACTCGATGGATGCTTCATGAATTGCTCCTTTCAAAGGCCGGGGGAAGTTCTATTCTACGCGGTCGTCGTACGCGGTGCATTCCCCAATCGCTCGCGAAGGGCCGCGATCTTTGTGCGCATCAGCGCCACGTAGGCGCTGCCGGTAATTCCCTCGAGGTTGATCTCGACGTTGGCCAAAGCCCCGCGTGCCCCAGCCGCGGCCATGTAACGTGCCACTTCCAAGTCTGACTTCATGGATGCCGCGGCGATAGCTTCCAGTTGTCCCAATCGTTCGAAAAGAGCAACGGTACTCTCTGCCACTTTCAGCGGAACCTCAGACGCACCCTTTGTGGCGGCCTGAATCGCGGATTCCCGTTTTTGCACTTCTTCCGCGCTGCCTTGCGGCAGCTTGTGCGCCGCCATCACGGCGTCGTAGGAAGCCGCGTCTCGATCGATTGCTTCCGCGAGTTCGTCGGCGATGCGCCGCAAGAAATCCAATTCCGCCGAAAGTCTGTCAACGTAACCTGCCTGCGACTTCTTTTTGCGCGAGAGTCCCGCAACCATTTGGCCAAGCGAAGCCGCCAACGCCCCTGCCAATGCGGAAACGCTGCCGCCTCCCGGAGTTGCCGTCGGCGCCGCTACCGCTTCCAGAAAAGGCCGCGCCAGGCTGGCTAGTTTGCGGTCCTTGCCTGCTTCAAGCGGCGCGCCGCCCAGCGCAGCTTCCAGCTTGTTTTCGAACACCTGCGCTGGCGAGAAGTTCTCCAGCTGCAAGAAAAAGTCCGCGGCCATCTCAATCGCTTTCTTGGGTATCAGTCCGACGATCTCGCTGCCGACCGGCACGGCGCCGTAGCGCTCCGCCTCGCGCTTCACCATTTCATACACCCGGTGCATCGGCGTCTGCTCGAAATCCGTGAGGTTGATTGACACCTGCGCCAGGTTGCGCGCCTTCAGCTCCACTCCCATCGATTTGACGTAGCGAAGGCCGCCCGATGAATGACGGATAGCCTTTGCGATTTTGTTGGCGATGGTGATATCCGAGGTATTGAGATTGACGTTGTACGCCACCAGAAATTTGCGCGCTCCTACCACTGTGACTCCCGCCGTCGGGTGCAGCTTTGGCTCTCCCACATCCGGCTGGCGGTCGTGATTGTGCTTCATCTCCTCGCGCAATCCTTCAAACTGTCCCCGGCGCACATTCTCGAGATTCACCCGGTCCGCCCGCCTCGCTGCGGCTTCATAGAAAAACACAGGGATTCTGTAGCGCGCCCAAATCTCGTGCCCGGTTCGGTGTGCCAGAGCGACACAATCTTCAATAGTGACGCCTTCGATCGGAATGAACGGAACGACATCCGTCGCTCCCACGCGCGGGTGTGCTCCAGTGTGTTTCGTCAGGTCAATCAACTCCAGCGCCTTCCCAACGCCGCGCAGCGCCGCGTCCGCCACGGCATCCGGTTCGCCCGCCAGCGTGATCACGCAGCGATTGTGGTCGGCATCCATCTCGCGATCGAGCACGTAAACCCCGGGGACGCCGCTCATTGCCGCGACGATGGCGTCAACTTTCGCCGCGTCTCGTCCCTCGGAAAAATTTGGCACGCATTCAATCAGTCGTTTCATCGCCAACGTGTCCCTCGCGTCTCACCACACCATCTTAGGAGATTTCATGCCTTGACAGCCAATTGCACACTCCAGGAACTGCCTCCAGCGATGCGCAACTCTGCTCAATTTTTATTGGGCGGCTTAATAAATGGGCTTGGAGGAGGATATCTCTTGTCACCCTCTGGCGGCATCGGACGGAAATCCTTGCTCACGCGAGGCAGCGCTGGCGGAGTGTATTTTTTCGGCGGTATGGAAGCTAACGGCTTTTTTTCTTCCCGTTTGGCGGCCGGCGCGCCCTTCATGTAGAGCACCACCTGCCTGCCAACAAAAATAATTCCGACGATCCACAGCCCTACCAACCCGGATTCATCCCAACGCAGTCCGAACGCCCCGAGGAAAAAAAAGCTGAGCACGAAGATAATTCCCAATATGGGATAAAAGTGCTCCGACCACACGGACTTCTGCTCCGTCCTCTTCACTTGCAGGATTTTTATCTTTTTTTCCGGTTTTTTCCGCGGGTTAGGCTTTGGCTTTGTCGGCGGCATGGACCACGACACCCCGCTTCATGGTCATCCAACAGTTGTTCATCCCAAAATAATAAGGAATTTCGCGGTAATCGGCCACTTCGAAGACGGCCAGGTCCGCGAATTTGCCAACATCCAGCGATCCAATCTGCTTTTCGCGGCGCAAGGCGTAGGCCGCGTTGATGGTTGCGGCGGTAATGGCCTCGGCGGGAGTCATGCGCAGCTGCGAGCACGCCAGCGACAGGATCATTGGCATACTCATCGTCGGGCTGGTGCCGGGGTTGTAGTCCGTAGCCAGCGCCACAATAGCCCCCGCGTCGATCAGTTTGCGCGCCGGCGCATATTTTGCGAGGCCAAGATGAAAATCGCAGCCGGGCAAAAGCGTGGCCACCGTCTGCGACTTGGCTAGTGCCGCAATATCGCTGGAATTTATTTGCTCAAGATGGTCGCAGCTGGCAGCGCCGAGCTTTACCCCCAATTGAGTTGCCCCCGTGCGCGTGAGTTGCTCCGCGTGCACTCTCGGTGCCAGTCCATGACGCTTCCCAACTTCTAGAATCTCCTCGGCTTGCGCTCGCGTAAACGCCCCTCGATCGCAAAAAACGTCGCAGAACTCCGCCAGTTTCTCCTTCGCCACTTCAGGAATCAGCTCTTCGATCAGCAACTCGATATACTTCTTCGCGCCATCCGCCGAGCCCCGATACTCCGCCGGAACGACATGCGCTCCCAGAAACGTCGACACGATCTCCAAAGGCTGCTCTGCCGCAAGTTCTTTGTGTAGCCGAAGAATTTTCAGCTCGCTGGCGACATCCAAGCCGTACCCGCTTTTTGCCTCAATCGTCGTCGTGCCATAAGCGGCGAATTGCGCGAGAGCGCGTCGCGCTCGCAATTTCAAGGCCTCCGATGTCGCGGCGCGCAGCTTTTTCACGGAATTCAATATCCCGCCGCCCTTGCGCGCAATCTCCTCATAACTCGCGCCCTCAATTTTCAGCTCGTACTCTTCCGCCCGGCTCGCTGCATGCACCAGATGCGTGTGCGAATCGACAAACCCAGGCAGAACAATGCGCCCTCCAACGTCCAGCTTCTCCGCGCCCGCCGCCTCAGGCAACGCTTCGATCTTCGCGCGCGTTCCCACCGCCGCGATCCGCCCATCGCGCACCAGCAGCGCCCCACCCTTCACGATGCCCAGCCTGGCGAGCGCCGCCCAGCGCCGCGGCCCGCGCCCACGCAGCGTCAACAACTGCGATGCACCCGTAATGAGAAGTGAATAAGACAAAGCCCGGCTATTATGCCAGACAGTAGGACAGGCATTCCTGCCTGTCTCTCTTTCTTTTTCCCATGTTTGTGTGATGCTCTAATCGGCGAAACAAAACCCGACAGACAAGAATGTCTGTCCTACCTCAAGCGCCCGCCGCCTGCCCCTTATAAGCCGGAACAAATACGTTGTGCACAAACTCCTCAAAGGTCGTAGGCGTACTGTTCGCCGCCGACCTCGGCTCCAGCGCGCGCACATGCCCGCTGTTCAACCCTCCCGCCATCTCGCAAATCAGCCCGGCCATATTCTTCGACATACCCATCTGCGTCATCGCTTGAATCACCTGCTCGTCAGGCAGTTGCACGTAGTTCAAATTCGGTATCCCAATCGCCGCGCCGATGATTTTCGCCATCTCCAGATAAGTTACGTCCCGCTGCCCCTGCAATTCGCGCGTCTGCTGCCCCGTGAAGTCCAATTTGGCGAGCGCGTCCGCAGCCACCGCCGCAATGTCGTGGGTAGCGATCGCCGGCAGCGGCAGGTCCTCGCGTACCGGCCCAGCCATCATCCCGAAGCCTTTGATGGCACCCACCTGGGGCAGCAGATTCTCCATGAAATATCCCGCGCGCAAGAAAAGCGCATTCAGCTTCGGGATTCTCGAAAATCTCTCTTCCATCTCGTGCAGCCCGGCAATCGGCCCCGTCCCGTCCGTTTTATCCGCTCCAAAGCTGCTCAGCGCCACCACATGACCAACCCCGGCCGCTTCCAGCGCCTTCGCGATCGACTCAATCACCGCATTCTGTTCCGCTCGATAGTCCGTACTGGTCATGTTCGGCGGCACCAGCGCGTAGACCGCCTTCGCTCCCGTGAACGCCTTCGTCAAGGCAGCCGAATCCGTAACATTCGCCTCGAAAATTTCCGCGCCCAGCACCGTGAATCCCTCGAGCCGCGCCTTGCTCCGCCCCACAACGCGCACCTTCTGCCCGCCGTCCAACAGCGTCTCCGCCACAACTCTTCCCGTGTGTCCCGAAGCCCCTAAAATGACGTACATGTTTCCTCCTCGATCCGCTGTCTGATTCATTAGGATGCCAAGCCGGGCAGGGAAGATACGCGCTACAGCATTGGAATTTTGACACCGTTCTTCTTCGCGAACTCAATCGCTTCGGGGTATCCCGCGTCCACGTGCCGCACCACTCCCATCCCCGGATCGTTCGTCAAAACGCGTTCAATGCGCGCCGCCATTTCCTTCGTCCCATCGGCCACACAAACCTGCCCCGCATGCTGCGAGTACCCAATCCCCACGCCGCCGCCGTTGTGAATCGAAACCCAAGACGCTCCACTCGCCGTATTCACCAAAGCATTCAGCAGCGGCCAATCCGCAATCGCATCCGACCCGTCCAGCATCGACTCCGTCTCCCGATAAGGCGACGACACCGACCCGCAATCCAGATGATCGCGCCCGATCACGACCGGCGCTTTCAACTCCCCGCGCGCCACCAACTCATTCAGCGCCAACCCGAATTTGTCGCGCTCCCCATACCCCAGCCAGCAAATCCGCGAAGGCAGCCCCTGAAACTTCACGCGCTTCTGCGCCAGCTTAATCCATCGCGTCAAATGCTCGTCATGCGGAAACATCTTCAGCACCAACTGATCCGTCCGCGCAATGTCCGAAGCTTCCCCCGAAAGCGCCGCCCACCGGAACGGCCCTTTCCCTTCGCAAAAAAGCGGCCGTATGTAAGCCGGCACAAATCCCGGAAAGTCGTAAGCGTTCTTCACGCCATATTCGAACGCAAACGTCCGAATATTATTCCCGTAATCAAACGTCACCGCTCCCAGCTTCTGCAAATCCAGCATGCCCTGCACATGCTGCGCCATCGCCGCCAGCGAATGCTTCCGATATTCCGCCGGATCGCTCTTGCGCAGCTCCAAAGCCGCGTCCAACGTCATCCCGTTCGGCACATACCCGGCAATCGGATCATGCGCGCTAGTCTGGTCCGTCAAAAGATCCGGCACCACCCCGCGTTTCGCCATCTCCGGAATCATATCCGCGCAGTTGCCCACCAGCCCAACCGAAGTCGCCTCGCCCTTGCGCACCGCATTCTTCAAAATCCGCAAAGCCTCGTCGAGGCTCGTCACCATCACGTCGCAGTAGCCGCCCTTCACGCGCCGCTTGATGCGTTCCGGGTCCACATCAATCCCCAAAAACGCCCCGCCATTCATCGTAGCGGCCAAGGGCTGCGCGCCGCCCATCCCGCCCATCCCGCCCGTCACCACCAGCTTGCCCGCCAGCGACCCGCCAAAATGTTTTCGCGCCGCCGCCGCAAACGTCTCGTACGTCCCCTGCAAAATCCCCTGCGTACCGATATAAATCCAGCTCCCCGCCGTCATCTGCCCGTACATCATCAGCCCGGCGCGATCCAGTTCGTTGAACTTCTCCCAGTTGTTCCAGTGTCCCGTCAGGTTGGAATTGCAAAGCAGCACGCGCGGCGCATACGCATGCGTTCGGAAAACCGCCACCGGCTTCCCCGATTGCACCAAAAGCGTCTCGTCCGATTCCAGCGCCTTCAGCGACTGCACAATCGCATGAAAGCACTCCCAATTCCGCGCCGCTTTCCCCGTCCCGCCGTAAACCACCAAATCTTCCGGCTTCTCCGCCACCTCCGGATCCAGGTTGTTCATCAACATCCGCAGCGCCGCTTCCTGCTGCCAGCCCTTGCACGAAAGCGTCGTCCCGCGCGCCGCTCGAAAAGGCCCGCGCGACAAAGCTCCGTTAGCCACTGTTCCCGAAAGCGTAGCGCTCATCAAGAAACTCCGCGTTCATCTTAACGCAGCCCCGCGCCCCGCACCACACCGGCCCGCGCACCATACAGCCGCGTCGGCCACACTCAATGCTGGAGCAGCGTCATTTTCCCGCTACCCGACTTATCGCGGCGCGACTAGGTTTTCGCAATTTTCAAAAAACAAGCGACAACCGGACAATTTTGCTACGATTCAGGTGTCCAAGTAAAGCCGAAATGCTATCTCCATGAGGCTTCGTCACCGATTTGCCTTATTGATTTGCTTCCGCTGACTCGACTGCTTGCGCCCAAGAGTCATCCGCCGTACATGCGCAGGAAATCGCAAGACCCCTTGAAATCCGTCTCACGAGGCCATCCTGTATGGAAGAATGTTATTGTACTGGAAGTTGGCATCACTCGCGTAAATCTCTCAAAGTCTCCGATCTTCCTCCCGTTCAACGGAGTCTTTAGCTTTTCCACTGTCACTGATGCCACCAACACGTTGGGAAAGGGCGAGGTGAGAGGCGTGGTTTCCTCGTTCACGGTCTCTCTGACATCATCAGTTCGGATGTCACACGGTTCCTGGGGAAGTAAAGCAAGATGTTTATTGCCTTTGGGATACCTTCTCCGTTGTGAATCGTGAGACGAAGATGCGACGTCAAGTTCGGCTACTGGGCCGTCTGCGCATTTCTGCTGGCTATTTTCCTGAGGCTCAGAGATGGCAAATTAGCAATGCGAACGTGAAGAGATGATGCGCACGCCCGCTGCGAAGTGGAAGAACGCAGACAGGTCGAACGGCGGGTCGGCCACGCTTGAAGTCCCCATCCCTTGTCCTGAGGGCGTGAACGAAGCCCAGTGTGCTACCGCCCCCCGGTCTTAAAGGCGAACACGGCGTCGCGATTCCCGACATCAGGCAATGAAGGTCACCCCGTGCTCCCTTGGGCTCTCGCTTGGCGCTGGTTACTCCCACCAAGATTTATATTAAGCCGTCACCGAAAACTGACCCACGACCAGTACTCGAGTTGGATTGCGCAACGAAATGCCCTGCGCTAAAGTGAAGGCTCCGATGAACTACGGGACCCTTCCCTCGCTCTTACTCAACGCCGTCGACTCCCTGTCGAATCCGCGCGCACAAATGTTCCGCGCCGCCAATGGATGGCAGTCCATCTCCTCCGAAGAATTTCTGCGCCGCGTAGCGGGCCTCTCTACCGCCTTCGTAGAGCTTGGCGTAAAACCCGGCGACCGCGTCGGCCTCTTCGCCGCCAATCGCCCCGCTCCTCTCCATCGCTCATCCCAGCGCCCGCGCCTACCCCCAACAATCTCCAACCGTTGCGATCTCGCCGCGCAGCTCGCCCTTGCGAAATAGTCTTTGGCGAACACGCCAATCTTGCGGTAGAGTCGGCCATCTTTTCCGGCTCGTAACCCAACACGATTTACAAATTGTTGTTTGATCTTGGAAAGCGTGCACATTCTTTCGAGGGGGATCGTTCACGATATGTCTTTTGCGTCGAGGCATATCTGCCTGTTTTGTCTCGGATTCGTGGTTCTAGCACTGGCCGGATGCACTGCAAAGCCTCTAACGCTGTTCTCTTCAGACTATGCGTTGGCCCACATGATCGTCAAACCCGATGCGGTTTATGTCATGCAAAAGTCGTTGGGTAGCCCCTCGACCTTTGTACGAATTAACCAGGACGGAACGTCGACCGAAGTCATTCGAGCCTCCGAAAATCTCTCTACGGGCCCGATTGCGGACGCCACCGACCTTTACTGGCTCGATTTCCATAACAATGTGTGTACAAAGCCGATCCAGGCCACCGCCAATGTGACGGCAACCTGTACAAAGCAGGGGAGCGTGGATCGCTTCAATCCGGTCCAAGGCTATGTTGTGTTGACACCAAAGGAATTCCACGACCTCCTGGAAGGGACCAATTTCGATCCCGTGGTGACGGAATTGATAGCAAACTCTTCTCAACTCTATTGGGTTGTCGCCTATCCGCAACCCAACGACTACTTGCTTATGGGCGCTCCTGCAAAAGGCGGAAAGCCCAAAGTCCTCGCCCGCGGCCAGTTTCTCAGGAATATTGCCGCTGATTCAGACAGCCTGTTTTGGCAGCTCTTTGGAGAACTGCGCAGCATGCCCAAGGATGCCAGCACTCCCCCAAAAGTGCTCTGGAAAGGCGACGCAACCGCCAATCTCGCTTCGGATGCTTCTTATCTTTATTTCGGTACGGACCTCGGCGTCACGAGAGTACGCAAAAGCGATATGACGGCGTCAGTCCTGGACGACCGAGGCGTTTCACAAAACCAAACACCTTCGTCTCTGGCCATCGATCAATCGAACGTCTATTTCGCTGTCTCCGATAAGGAGACGCTCCTCGGAAACTACACCGGCACCGGCGCGATCTTCAAGATTCCTAAGGAAGGTGGCAGACGCACCAAACTCGCGTCTTGCCCGGGTAGAATAACTGACCTGGCAGTGAATTCAGATCAGCTTTACTGGATCTCCTGCTCGGCGACCAATGGACCTTGCCAGGTACAAACTACGCCGGCCCACTAAGCCTCGGCAACTCACAGGCGTCACCTCCAATCACGACTACTCACTACCCACCGCCGTTGCGCCATCCATTCACGTACGATACAGTGAGTCTCCTAGCATGAACTACGGGACCCTTCCCTCGCGCTTGCTCAACGCCGTCGACTCCCTGTCGAATCCGCGCGCGCAAATGTTCCGCGCCGCCGATGGCTGGCAGTCCATCTCCTCCGAAGAATTCCTGCGCCGCGTAGCTGGCCTCTCCACCGCCTTCGTCGAACTCGGCGTAAAGCCCGGCGACCGCGTCGGCCTCTTCGCCGCCAATCGCCCCGAGTGGCACACCGCCGACTTCGCCATCACCGGCGCCGGGGGCGTCACCGTCCCTATCTATTTCAACGAATCCCCCGACCGCATCATCTACATCCTCAAGCATTGCGGCGGAAAGGTCGTCTTCGCCGCAGGCGCCGCGCAAATGCAAAAGCTCCAAGCCATTCGCGCGCAGCTCCCGGAATTGGAACAAATCATCATCGCCGATTGCGCCCCGCCGATCTTCCCGCGGACTTTCTCCGCTACGAAACCCTGATCTCTACCGCCACCGGCGCCGATGTCGCCTCCTACCGCATGCGGGCTATCGCAAGTCCTGCCCGGCCAGCTTGCCTCCATCATCTACACTTCCGGCACCACGGGCGAGCCCAAAGGCGTCATGCTGACGCACACCAATTTCTGTTCCAACGTCACCGACTCCTGCTACAACGTCAAATTCGAGTCGAAGGGCGACCTTGCCATCTCCTTTCTCCCCCTCGCTCACGTTTACGGCCGAACGCTGGATTACGTCTACCTGTTTCACGGCGTAACCATTGCCTACGTCGAAGCCGTCGAGCACGTCGCCCAGGCTCTCCTCGAAATTCATCCCACGCTGCTGGGCGCAGTCCCGCGTGTGTTCGAAAAAATTTATGCCCGCGTCGTCGAGCAGGGAAGTAAACAGACCGGCTATAAACGCAAAATTTTTGACTGGGCCATGGAAGTCGCCAGCCGCTCCGCCTTGTGGCGCTCCGGCGAAAAGAACACCAGCTCCCAGGTAAAGCTCGCCTGGGGACTGGCTGACAAGCTCGTCTACTCGAAGATTCGCGAAGGCACTGGCGGAAAACTGCGCCTCGTCTTTTCCGGCGGCGCCCCGCTGGCCAAAGAGCTCGCCGAATTTTTCTGGGCCATTGGCGTTCCCATCTATCAGGGCTATGGCCTCACCGAAACTGCCCCGGTTCTGACCTCCAACTATCCGGACAACCGCATGGGCAGCTCCGGCAAGCCGATTCCCAATGTCGAGCTGCGCATCGCCGAAGACGGCGAGATTCTCGCCAAAGGCCCCTGCGTCATGCAGGGCTATTACAAAAGCGCCGAAGCCACGCGCGAAGTGCTCAGCACCGACGGCTGGTTCAGCACCGGCGACATCGGCTACCTCGATAAAGACAACTACCTCTTCATCACCGACCGCAAAAAAGATCTGATCAAAACCGCCGCCGGCAAATTCGTCGCCCCGCAACCCATCGAAAACGCGCTGAAGACGAGCCGATACATCCTGAACGCCATAGTGGTCGGCGACAAACGCAAATTCATCTCCGCGCTGATCGTCCCCAATCCCGCAACAGTCGCCGCCAAAGCCGCCGAGCAAGGCATCAAGTTCGCTTCAAATCAGGAAATGGTCGCAAATTCCTTCGTGCGCCTGCTTATCGAAGGCGAAGTGAAACGCCTAACCGCCAACCTGGCCCAATACGAAACCATCAAGCGCTTCGCCCTCCTCCCCGAAGACTTCACCTTCGACAACGGCAGCCTAACCTTCACCCTAAAACTCCGCCGCCGCGTAGTCGAACAACAATTCTCCGACGTAATCGGCCGCCTCTACTCCGACGTCTCCGAACCCCGCCCCATCCTCCAAGACTAACCATGGAGTGCGGCAGCTCTGCTGCCGCTTTTCGCCCCAACTCGTCCCCTCTAACGCAAAGACCAAGCGTATCTGGCATTGACTGTTAGCTGTTAGCTGTGCGCTGTTAGCTCTTTCTCAGATCGGCTTGCCATCCACGTCGAGCAGCCGAATCTCCCCAAGCCCAAGTTCCTTGATCCCCGGTTCGATCTTCGCCCGATCGCCCACGATCACCCAGATCAAATGATCCGGATACACGATAGCTTTCGCGCCGTCTTCCACCTCGCTCGTCGTCAACGCCCGCACCTTGCCGGCGTAGGTCTCGTAATAATCCTCGGGCAATCCAAACTGCACCATCTCATTGATGGATTGCCCAACGGCGTCTAACGTCTCGCGCGAACCGGGCAGGCTCAGCGTCTCATTCGCCTGAATCCTGGAAAGCTCATCCCCCGTCACCGGATGGTCTCCCAGAATCCCGCGAAATTCCTTGTTCATCTCCGCGAGAGATTCTTTCGTTTTGTCTGTCTGCACGGGCGCCAGCGCCAGGAAAGGCCTTTGCCCGCGCGCGCCCCAAAGCAGGCTCGTCGCGCCATAAGACCAGTGCTTGTCCTCGCGCAGATTCAAGTTCAATCGCGAGCCGAACATTCCGCCCAAGTCGTCGTTCGCGGCCTCAATCGCAATCTCCTTCGGGTTGGCCTGCGGCGGAGCAATGTCTCCCGCGATGATGATCGATTGCTGCGCCCCCGGCTTGTCGATCAGGTACACGACCGACTTCGCCGGCAACTGCACGCTTTTGATGTTCTTTTCCGGAACTGCGCCCGGCTTCCACCCGGCAAACAATTTTTCGAGTTTAGGCGTCACTTCCGCAAGCGTCGTATCGCCCGAAATGACCAGCGTCGCGTGATTCGGCTTGAACCACCGGCCGTGAAATTTAACGAGGTCCTCCCTCGTCATTTTCCCAACGCTTTCCGTCGTTCCCGAACCTGTCAGCGGATTTCCGTAAGCATGCCCCGGCCCATACAGCAGCCCCGGCAATACCCGCAGCGCCATCTGCACTGGCGTATTTTTCTCGCGCTGAATTCTTGCCAGCGTCTGCTTCTGCTGCCTTTTGAAATCCGCCTCTGGAAAGACGGGGTTTAGAATCACATCCGCAAAGAGATCCAGCGAAGGATCAAGTTTCGATTTCAGCGCCGAAAGTTCGACCGAGGAAATGTCGAGATTCGAGCCGGCTCCCACTCGCGCGCCGAGCAGGTCCTGCTCATCGCTGATTTGCAGCGCGTTGCGCGTTTTCGTGCCGCCGGTGAGCAGCGCCATCGCCATGCTCGCCGTTCCGGGAGAAGCAGACTGATCCGCGGCATACCCCGCATCGAGATTCAGCCAGAAACCCACCAGCGGAACCTCGTGACGCTCGGCAAGAATGATTTTCAGCCCATTCGAGAGCGTCGCATGTTGCAGCTTGGGCAGCTTCAACTCCGGCGGGGTGCCGATTTCGGGCGCCTTCGAGCGGTCGGCTCCGGTGGCTGATTCCTTGTAATTGGGGAAGGGCAGCACTTCGAGTATGTACACTCCGTCGGAAAGCCAGCGATTCGCCGCCGCCTTCAAATCCTCCGCCGTCGCGGTCTGCACTCTCTTGAGTGAAATCTTGTAGGCGTCGGGACTTCCGCGGAACACCTGGCTCTGCGCCAGTCGATCCGACTTACCGCCGAACCCGCCGATCCGCTCGATGCCGCGGACAAAACTCGCTTCGTGCTGCGCTCGCACGCGCGCAAGTTCCTCCGCGGTCGGCCCATCCTTCAGAAATCGCGCGAGCTCTTCATCCAACTCTTTTTCAATCTGAGCGAGGTCTTTTCCCGGCGGCGCTGTTGCCTGCACTCGAAACTGGCCGCCGATTTCGTTCAAGCTCACGAACGCGCCCGCGTCCGTGGCGATTTGATCGTCGTACACCAGTCGTTTGTAAAACCGCGAAGTCTTCCCGGAGGTCAAGACATCGCTCACCATATCGAGGTAATCCGCGTCCGCGTTGCCGTATTCCGGAATATTCCACACCTTGTAAATCCGCGCCTGCGGCACCCGGTCCTGCACGATTTCCCGGTGCGTTCCCGTCATTTTGGCGACCCAAACTTCTTGATGCGCCACGGGCGGCCCCGGCGGAATATTCCCAAAATATTTTTCGACTTTCTCTTTCGCTGTTTTGAAGTCAATGTCTCCCGCAATCACGATCGTCACATTCGACGGCCCGTAATATGTCCGGAACCACTCCTTCACGTCTTCCATCGACGCCGCGCTGAGATCGGCCATGTCGCCAATCACCGTCCACGAATAGGGATGCCCCGCCGGATATGTATTTTGCGTAATCAATTGCCGCGAGACGGCGTACGGCTGGTTCTCACCTTGCCGCTTTTCGTTTTGCACGACGCCACGCTGCAGGTCCAGCTTCTTCTGGTCGAGCGCGCCGAGCAGAAATCCCATGCGGTCAGACTCCATCCACAGAGTAAAGTCCACGGCCGACGTCGGCACATTTTCAAAATAATTCGTGCGGTCGTTGTTGGTGGTCCCGTTCAAATCGGTCGCGCCGATTTTTTCCATCGCGTCGATGTAGCGATCCGGGGCATGCTCGCTGCCGCTGAACATCAAATGCTCGAACAGGTGCGCAAAGCCAGTCTTGCCCAGCTTTTCGTTTTTCGAGCCGACGTGATACCACGTGTTGATCGCCACGATGGGCGCCTTATGATCCTCGTGCACGATCACCGTCAATCCGTTACTCAGCACGAATTTCTGAAATGGAATGTCAATGTCGTTGCTCTGCGCGCGCGCTCCCACGGCGAACAGCGTCGCGAGCAAGATTACTACTGTCGTTCTCATTCGCATTTTTCCCCCAGACAAGGTCCGCCCAGCCCGCTTGACAGTATCGAAAATTTGCCGCGTAAAGTCCATGCTCGATAGGGAACTGATCGCCCACCTGCAGGTTCACCTTCCGATTTGTCGCCAGCCCCGGGGAGGTCTAAAATCTACACGGAGACACAAATGTCCGATGAACTGGTCATAGCAGGCCGCGCCTTTAAATCCCGCTTGATTGTGGGAACAGGGAAGTATCGCAGCTTCCCGGAAATGGCTCGCGCACACACCGCATCAGGCGCCGACATGGTCACCGTGGCCGTCCGCCGCGTGAACCTCACCGACCGCTCCAAAGAATCGCCTCTCGACTACATCGACCGCGAAAAGATCTTCATCCTGCCCAACACCGCCGCCTGTTATACCGCCGACGAAGCCATTCGCACCGCCCGCCTCGCCCGCGAAGTCGGCCTTTCGAATTGGGTCAAGCTCGAAGTCATCGGCGACCAGCAAACTCTTTTTCCCGACACCGAACAGCTGATCGAGGCCACGCGCGTCCTCGTCAAAGAAGGCTTCGTCGTTCTCCCTTACACGAACGACGATCTCATCGCCGCGCGCAAGCTTATCGATGCTGGCGCTGCCGCCGTCATGCCGCTTGCCGCTCCCATCGGTTCCGGTCTCGGCATTCAGAATCCAGCCAACCTTCGCATCCTCCGCGAACGCATCACCGAAGTTCCCATGATTGTTGACGCAGGCGTGGGCACCGCTTCCGATGCTGCCGTCGCGATGGAATTGGGCGCCGACGGCGTCCTCATGAACACCGCCATCGCCGAAGCCGCCGACGCGGTCCTCATGGCCGAAGCGATGCGCGAAGCCATATCCGCCGGCCGCAAAGCGTGGTTGGCCGGCCGCATGCCAAAGCGTCTCTACGCCTCAGCATCGAGTCCCCTAAGCGGTGTTGTTCGCTAATTTAGTCTCTTGAAGTCGGAGGATTTTTCCCTGGCTTGGCTTCCGACTGTTTGGTCATCTCAGCGACTCGCCGCCGCACATCACGGCCCGTCATATAAACTCTCTCCCGCCGTCCTTAAGGTTGTCCCAAGCCTTGAGTGGCGAAGACTAGTATCGGCCGGGGTGATTGTGGCGCCAGCGCCAGTACTCGCGCTGGTCTTCGCGGCTCAGGCGGTTGAAGTCGCGATACTCGTAATGCCTTTCCACCAGCCATACGCGGTAGGCGCGCACTTCTCCATCATTCCATGGATGGTAATCGGAATAATACGCGTCGTAATACCGCGCATGCGCAGCGCATCCGCTCGCTAAAACCGGCGCAAGCATGGCCGCGCCCATCACCAGGGGCCCCAGATATCCCTTTATTCGCAACATTTTGCAATCCTCCTCAGGATTCTCAGCTTTGCACTGCGCTCTTTTGCCGACTATGCAGCAATGCGTGCAGAGTCCCCTGCTGGGGATTCGCGGGACTCTCGATGCCAGCTATTCATAAAACACGGAGGCCGCGTTCAAGTTGCGATTTGTGGAAATGGAATTTCCGAAAAGTTCGCCGGATCGTGAAAAACGTCAGGCCTGTGCTGCTTTTCTTGCCTGCTCCGCATCGTAACTTTCGCCATAGATCGAAGGCACCTTCGCTCCCATACAGCGCAAGTACGAACTGAGCTGCCCGCGATGGTGAACGGTGTGGTGCGCGCCGAACATGAGAAACGTCACGGCGGGCCGTTGAAACATCCCGCGGAAATCGACGATTTTCAACAACTGCTCGCTGGTCAATTTCGAGAGCGCTTCCAGTCTTTCCGCATACGCTTTCTCGTACCAGGCTGCAATTTCGGCGGGCGTCTTCAACTCCGGCGGCAGGAGCGCGCCCGTCTCAAACTTGCCGTTAATCACCGTATCCGCGAACCGCACATCCGCCGCGGCGATGTGGCGCACCAGCTCGATCGCGCTCTTGGATATCGGGTCGGGACGGTAGTCGGACTTATCCGCAGGCACTGCTTCGATCACTTTCTTTGTCAGTTGGCTCTCATTCTTTAGCGCCGGAAGGTACAATCCATGAAGCAAGTACGTCGCAGTCTCCGGAGTCATCTCTTTCATTTTTGTCTCCCTCTTGGTCCAGTCGGTATTTGAACGATTCCGCGTTTCCTTGGATGCATCATCCCGCAAGCCGTTTCATTGCGCAACTCAAAGTACCTCTTATGCCTCTCTCGTAACGTACGCTTCGATACCACTGTTCGTATGGTCAGGACCACTGTTCGTCCGGTCAGGATATCAGCAGCACACAACACTTCCGTTCTGCGCACTGAGAATGAGCATCCCCTCCTGATAATTGGAGAAACGGAGGGTAGTGGATTCCCATGCATCTCACCTTTGCCAAACGAGTTTGCGAGTGTCCCGTCTGCCAAGGCAGCTCGGTGCGCCGATCTACGAGAAAAGGATTCGTCGAACGAACCTGGTTCCGTTTCGCCTTCGTTTGGCCCTATCGCTGCGATGACTGCGACTCACGCTTCTGGGGGTTCCACCGCTCTTACCGAGCTCCCGACCGCTCGTACGTCTAAGCTTGAGTCTATTGCATCTTGGAATGTGTGATGCTAAAATGTATCACATGAAGAAAGCTTCCGTTCGTGACTTACGGTACCGCTTCTCGGTCGTCGAAAATCTCCTTCGCGACGGTCACGAGATCCAGATTACGAAGCGCAAACGCGTGATCGCCCGGCTTTTGCCGCCTGAGCCTGTAACTCCCGTCAAAATGCCAGACTTCCTCGGCCGCATAAGAAAAATCTTCGGCAAGAAGCGCCTGAAGCTCTCCGGCGCTCAACAACTCGCCGCTGAGCGGGAACGCTTTTGATTGTCTACGCCGATACTAGTTTTCTCTTCTCTCTCTATCTTTCCGACACTAACACTGGCTCTGCAGCAGCGGCCATGCTGCGCTTCAAGGGGCCCCTTCATACAACGGACTTCGGTGAATTCGAGTTTACAAATGCTGTGGCGTGGAGGGTTTTCCGAAAGCAGGTTTTGGTTGGCCAACAGAGTGCTGTTTTCGATGCGTTCGAGAAGGACATCGAAGAGGGTATGATCCGCATCACTCCAATTCCGGCCGCTGCATTCGCCCGCGCCAAGCAGATCGCCCGAACGCAGACGCCTGTGATCGGGAATCGTGCACTAGATGTACTGCACGTCGCTTCCGCGCTCGTGTTAAGAGCCGATACTCTATTTACCTTCGACAGTAAACAGGCCAAACTCGCCTCCGCCCTTGGTCTGCGCGTTCTATAGCTCGCCTCACCCCGTGCGGAACAAGAAATGCCAAGCCACATCCACCAGCGCGTGCACGACCGCGGAAGCAAAAATCGATCCTGTTTTCCGCCAAGTCCAGCCGTAAAAAATGCCGGCAATCGAAGCCAGAATCACGTACCGCCAATTGGGAAAGCCGAGATTCGTGATGTGCGAAAATCCAAACAGCACCGAGGCCGTCCACCATCCCGCCAGATCGCTCTTACACGCTCGCGCCAGCATATTCTGTAGCAGCCCGCGAAACAGAAACTCCTCCGGCCAAGCCGTAAAAAAGAAGATGCCCAGCGAGGTGAACAGCAAGGAAGACCACGCATGCCACTGCGGCGCGAACGCGATGAAGCGCATCGCCGTCCCTAGCGGAATAGCGATGCATCCAAACACGGCAAAGCTTCCGAGCACGTAAAATCCCCAGCGCCGTCCCCACGCAATCGAATACCCGATGCCATCCACGCGCCGCAGCAAAACGAAAACGGCCAGCGCAACGTTCATCGCCAGCAGGACTGTAAACACATAAGCCAGCCGCCCGCTGGGATAAGGCCACAGCCAATGGGAGAGCGAAAACTCCCAAGGATTCGGAAATGGTTTCACCGCCACCCAAACCGCCGCCAGCGTCAAAAAATCCTGCCAAGTTCCGCCCGGCTTCCTCTCCGCCGAGGCCGTCAGCGCCATGGGCACGAACACGAAACACGCCGCAACGCCGGCACGCTCAAGCGTAAAAGTATTTGTGCCCAGCCCGTAAATCAGGTATGCAAGGAACGCGGCGGCGCCCAAGGCGATGCCTCCGCCCGGGCCGAAGCGCGCTGCAAGCCCATCAGCAACGCCGCGCGCCGCGAAAAGCAGCATCACCAAAAAGAAGAGCGCGAATGCCGTCAGCGTGGCCGCAAAGTCGCGGCCGCCATAGCCTTGCCAGGCGGCATACAGGGCTCCAAGAAGGCACAATCCGGCCCACAGGCCGAGCATGGGAAACACACCGAGTTGGCGAGTGGCCGGCAAAGTGGTTTCTCAAAAAGTGCAAAAGAAAGAAGAAGATTGTAGCGCAGACAAATGCCTTCCCAAATCCAATGTGAGTATTCGGCGAATGACGCGCGCTCCTGCGAAGCGCTCGCGCGCGTTGCGGCGCAACAAGCATGAAGCGCCTCGCGTACATCGATTGGATGCGCGGCCTCGCTTGCGTCCTCATGTTTCAAACGCACTGCTACGACTCCTGGCTCAGCCTGGAAGCGCGCAAGTCTGCCCTCTTCGTCTGGTCGCAACTGCTTGGCACTCTCCCCGCACCGCTCTTCATCTTTCTTTCCGGCGTTTCCTTCGCGCTCGTCACCGAGCGTCTCCGCGAAAAAGGCGCCGCTTCCAGCGCAATCGCCAAAACCACCATCCGCCGCGGCGCCGAGATTTTTGTGCTCGGTCTGCTCTTCCGCCTCCAGGAATATGTACTCGGCTACGGCTACTCTCCGTGGACGGATCTTTTACGAGTCGACGTCCTCAACATTCTCGGGCTCTCCATGATGCTGATGGGCGTGCTGTGCTGGCTCAGCGCCAAACGCGCCGCCGCAGACGTCTCCGCCCTACCGCTTAACGTCGCCGCCTCGCGCACTCGCGGAATGCTCGCCAGCCTCCTCGCCGCAACTCTGGTAGCCATGGCCACGCCGCTTCTCTGGACGACGCATCGCCCCCGCGCGCTTCCTTGGCCTCTCGAGTCCTACATCAACGGGGTCCACATCTACGGCAACCCGCAACCCTGGCTATTTCCCATCTTCCCTTGGTCTGCCTTCGCCTTCGTCGGGCTGGCCGTCGGCTTCTTCCTGTTCACCAACGTCGCCAAGCGCCACGAAGGGCTCATCTTTTTCGGTTTCGGCGCGACAGGCATTCTCGCGTGTTATTTATCACTCAAGCTCGACGCATCTGCCATCCATCTCTACCCCGTCTACGACTACTGGCACACCAGCCCCAACTTCTTCCTGATGCGTGCCGGCATCCTGCTGATCATTTTGTTCTGTGTCTACGCGTGGTGCCGCTGGGGCCTCGCTCAAATGGGATTTAGCCCCATGATCCAACTCGGGAAAACCTCCCTCCTCGTCTACTGGGTCCACATCGAATTCGTTTACGGCCGCTTCTCCATCTTCCCGAAACACAAATGCACCGTCCTTCAAGCCAGCATCGGTCTCTGCATCATCTGCCTGGCCATGTTGGCGCTCTCCCTCCTACGCACCTATTGGAAAAATCGCCGCGCCAAAATCCAAATACCCGCTGCAGCGCCATCGCCAGCGTAAAGAGAAACTTCAGTAGGGAATTGTTTCAGTAGGGAATTAAGACAGACGGAGAAACCAATCTAACGCTTCACTGCCGGATCCTGCTCCAACTGCTGCCCCTGCGGAATCCTGATAATAATCTCGCCTGGCCGCGCCAAACCCAGATCGTCGCGCGCAATCTTCTCAATCAACCGCGGATCGCTGTTCAGATCCTTCACTTCCTGTTCGAGCACCGCATTTTCCTTGCTCAACGCGTCAAGATCCGCTTTCACTTTCCGGATCTCGTTCAGCGTCCGCCGCATCGCCAGAAAACCGTGCGTACCAAACACATCGTGCACAATCATTACCAGCACCAGCAAGCCCAAAAGCCCGCGCCCATACTGCCGCATCAGCGACCGAATCTTTTCTTCCGCCGAAACCTTTGCGATTTTCTTCTTCAACTTTCCAATACCCACTTCGCCGCCTCGCTCGTCAACTTCGCCGAAGCCGCTGCGCTATTCGCTTCCACATACAAGCGCAGCAGCGGCTCCGTCCCGGACAGACGCAGCAACATCCACGAACCATCCTCAAAACTGAATTTTGCGCCGTCCGTGCGGTCTACCGATACTACTTTTCGCCCCAGCAGTGTCGAAGCGTCCACCGCCACCTTCTTCACGGCGTTTGCCTTTTGTTCGTCGCTGAGGTGCAAATTTTCGCGCACGGGCCAAAATTCGCGTCCCACTTTCTTGAAGAGTTGCTTCACTTGCTCGCCCAGGGAAGCCCCGCGCGCGGCAATCATTTCCGCCACCAGCAAGCCTGCCAAAATTCCATCTTTTTCCGGCACGTGCCCGCGAATCGTCAACCCCGCGCTTTCTTCGCCGCCCAGCGCAATCTTATCCTCGCGAATCAGTTGCCCGATGTATTTGAACCCCACCGGCGTCTGAAACGTCCTCTGTCCGTGCGCTGTGGCAGCCGCGTCAATGAACTGCGAGGTGGCCACGCTTCGCGCCGCCGGCATGTTCCATCCCCGCGTCTCGACAATGTAGTCGTACACCAGCGCCAGAATGTGATTCGGCTGCATCCAGGTCCCATCGCGATCGATCATTCCAAAGCGGTCCGCGTCGCCGTCGGTAGCGAGGCCCGCCGCCGCGCCGGAATCCAAAACCGCTTTTCGAAGCGGTGCGAGATTCTCTTCGCTGACGTCCGGCCCCGTTCCATCAAACAAGCAATCGCGATTCGTTCGCATCGCCTGCACGGTTACGCCGTGATCCGCCAAGGCCTTGTCCAGGTAGCCGGCACCGCAACCGTGCAGTGCGTCCGTCACGAATTTGACGTTTGCCTTGCGAAGCGTTTCGAAGCGCACCAGTTCGCCAAGCCGCTTCAAATAATTCTCGCGAAGATTCACCTTCTCCGTTTTCATCCCGCCAGAAGGCACCGCCGGCGAAGTGGGATACGCACCATCCTTGGCAATAATCTTCGCCACACGCGCCTCGATATCTTTCGTCACCTCAGGCAGTGCAGGCCCCGCGTCCGCCGATGAAAATTTCAGCCCGTGGTATTGCGCGGGATTGTGGCTAGCGGTGAAGTTGATCGCTCCATCCAGTTTCGAGCGCTGAATCTCATAAGCCACTGCAGGCGTCGGGGTAAATGTCTCGCAGAGCAAGGTTCGCACGCCATGAGATTGCAAAATCGCTACGGCCAGTTGCGAAAACTCTTCCGAATAAAATCGCGTGTCGTAGCCCACCAGAATCGTGGGGTTTTTCGTCTTGCTGTTTACGTGCTCTGCGATCGCCGTCACCGCCAGCCGCACGTTCGCAAAGGTAAAGTCGTCGGCAATCAGCCCGCGCCATCCTGACGTGCCGAACTTGATGGGAGAGGGATTCATCATAGGGGAAGCGCTCATAGCGTCGTATTCTATTCCCAGTTTTCCCAATACGGAAGCACCGTACATGGGTGGAGCAAACCCAACTCCTGTAGGGGCGGGGCTTGCCCCGCCCGCGCACAGCATCACGTGAATTGATTTATTTGGAGACCGCCGCATGAAGCCCAGCGACAACTATCGGTTAGTCCTCGTCACCTGCGCGAATCACATTCAGGCAAAACTCATCGCCCGCAGCGTCGTCGAAAAACGCCTGGCCGCCTGCGTCAACATCCTCCGCAGCCCCATCGAATCTCATTATCGTTGGCAAGGAAAAGTAGAAAAAGCCCGCGAACTACTGCTCATCATCAAAACCACCGCCAGAAAACTAGGCGGCCTCGAAAGAGAAGTGAAACTCCTCCACAGCTACGAAGTCCCCGAATTCATCGCCCTGCCCATCGTCGCCGGTTCCAAGTCCTATCTCGACTGGCTCGACGAAAACACCTAGTCAATCTTCCTTCTCTGTGCCCTCAGTGATCTCTGTGTAGAGTCCGGTCTCTTCTCGTTGGCGTTACACGTACAACAACGCCTGATCCAAATCCGCCATAATATCTTCCACGTCCTCGATACCCACCGAAAGCCTCACCAACCCGTCCGTAATCCCAATCCGCTCCCGCACTTCCGGCGGCATCGAAGCATGCGTCATCTGCGCAGGCAAGGAAACCAATGTCTCCACGCCGCCCAAACTCTCCGCCAGCGAGCACAGCTTCAACTGGTTCAAAAACCGCCGCGCTGCTTCCAGCGAACCCAAATCAATGGCAATCATCGCTCCCGGTCCTTTTTGCTGCCGCCGCGCGATGTCATGCTGCGGATGTGTGGGCAGCCCCGGGTAATAAGTCTTGCGAACCTTCGGATGCGCATCCAAATGCCGCGCCACCGTAATTCCGTTCGCGTTGTGCTGAAGCATGCGAATCGCCAGCGTCTTAATCCCCCTCGAAATCAGAAAGCAATCCATCGGCGCCAACCCGGCTCCCGCCGACCTCTGTATAAAATAAATTTTCTCCGCATCCTCCGGCCGCGTCAGCACAACGGCTCCTCCGGTCGAATCGCTATGTCCGTTCAAATATTTCGTCATGGAGTGCACAACAATCTGCGCGCCAAGCTCGATCGGCCTCTGCAAGTACGGGCTTAGAAACGTGTTGTCCACCGCCAGCGTCACATTCCGTTCGCTGGCCAATTTTGCAATGGCGCCGATGTCCGTCACACGCATCGTCGGATTCGTCGGCGTCTCGATGTAAATCAGTTTTGTATTTGGACGCAGCGCCGCCAGCACGCACGCCGGAATCGACGTATCGACAAAGCTGAACTCCAATCCGAAGTGCACTAAAAGCTGCGTCGACAGCCGGTACACGCCCCCGTACACGGCTTCCGAAAGCACAATATGATCGCCCGGCCGGTACAGCCGAAACACCGCATCGATCGCCGCCATACCCGAAGTAAAAACGTACGCGCTGTGCCCGCCCTCCAGCTTCGCTACGGTGCGCTCCAGCGCCTTCCGGTTCGGATGGTTCGTCCGCGCGTAGTCGTAACCCTTGTTCTTGCCGAGCTCCTCGTACACGTACGTCGAGGTCTGGTAGATCGGCGCAACGATCGCACCCGTCGCTGGATCCGGCTCCTGCCCGACGTGTATGGCGTTCGTGGCAAATCCCATGGTCATCTCCTCTTACTTCGTTCCGTATCCTTGCGTGCCAAATCATTGGCAGTGCGGAAATTCCACTGCGGTTCCCCTCGGAGGTGGAAGTATCGGGACTAGGGGCCCATCGCTGCGCTTGCGGCTTCGAGTACCTGCAAAGCAGATTCTTCCGAAGTTACAGGAGCAATACCAGTGAGTCAAATCCGCTTCAGCGCGCTGTAGCTTGGAATACATCTTGCGGCCGCTGTGCAGCAGCGATGGCCAAGCAGCACCTGGACCCGCATTTGCATCCTAAGCCACAGCGAGGTAACGTAACGGCGGCAGGTCTTTCCGCGGAGGATGGGGTCCACCGGAACATGCTATTTTCTCGGCTTAACTCAGGAACTTTTCTCTTCGTTTTTGTCTTCGCAGCAGCCCTGGCGCTATCCGCGCAGGATCCATCGCCGCCTCCGGCCAAAGCGCCGGCGCAAACTATTGAGTCCAACCGCCTGACGATTGAAGTCACGGGCGGCGAGAAAGCAGTACCCGTCGAAAATGCGAGCGTCTACGTCAAATATGTCGAAGAGCATGTCATCAAGAAGGACAAAAAACTCGAGCTGAACGTCAAAACCAATCGCGAAGGCGTCGCTCATGTCGCCGAAGCTCCTCTCGGCCGCGCACTGATTCAAATTATTGCCGAAGGTTGGAAGACGTACGGACGTTGGTACGACATCACAGATCCTCACCAGGTCATCAAAGTACGCCTCGAACGGCCTCCGAAGTGGTACTAATTTGGTTTTCGGTGTGAATCCTTCGAAGTGAGCGGGACAACTTCGCAAGAATTTTCTTGTTCCATTCTTGCAGCGCTCTGATTCCACGCGCTTTGTGTTCGCACGCCGTTTCGCGCGATGCAGAAACGCCGCTGCGAAAAAAAATAACTGCACTGAAATTGTGCAAACAGGAGGAGGCTGTTGAAGAAAGTGAAGTTAGCTGTCGGTGCGGCCGCATTTTCCACACACTTATCAACACTTGTGTTGAAAACTTAATCTGGCAGAAATATTTTCTTTTGGGTTCGGCATAGTTCTTGCAACTATCGCTCGCCTCTTTTTGACCTCAACCGAATGCAGATGCTACAGTGACTCTTCGGGCTTTCGGATGAACGATACTTTCGACGGAACTTTTTCTCTCCTGCAGATGCTCTGGGGCAACATCGCCGCGCGGCCACTGCGCAGCTTTCTCAGCGTCATTGCCATCGCCATCCAGGTCATTTTGGTTCTGTTGATTGCGGGTCTCACAACGGGAGTTCTTTCTGAATGGGGAAAACGCGTCGAGGGCGTGGGCGCCGATCTTCTGGTTCAGCCACCCAACTCGTCCATTTTCTTCGCCTTCTCCAGCGCCGTCATGCAGGAATCTTTGGGCGACAAAATCGCCGCGCTTCCTGGCGTCGATGAAGTCGCTCCCACGCTCATCCTTACGGAACCAAAGAACCTGGGCATCGTCTACGGCATCGACTACAAACGCTTCAATGCCTTAAGCCGCGGATTTCTGTTCCGTTCCGGACGTCCTTTCGAATCCGCCGACGAAGCCATCGCCGACGACATCATCGCGCAAACAAAGCACTTGAAGGTCGGCCAACAAATAATCCTCTTGAACCATTCCTTTACCGTTTGCGGAATCGTCGCCCACGGCAAAGGCGCTCGTTACTTCATACCTTTAAAGACCGCGCAGGAAATCGCCGGCGCCGAAAAGCGAGTCTCGATGTTCTACGTCCGCAGCAAAGGCGACACCGAAGGCACTCGCGCCCAAATTGTGAATCTCACGCCGCTCGACCGCGTGCGCTCCGTCACCGAATACGTAACGCTGATGAGCTCCTCGAATCTTCCTCAATTGCGGCCATTTACGCGTACCATGGTCGGCCTCGGCGTCATCATCAGTTTTCTGGTTGTGCTCCTCAACATGCACACCATGGTTATGGAACGCACTCGGGAAATCGGCATCCTGAAAGCCCTCGGTCTTTCCCGTTTAGGAATTATGCGCATGCTGCTGGGCGAAACGCTCCTGCTGACGATCTTGGGCTGCGCCCTCGGCATCGTCCTCACATTCGCCTTTCAGGCGATCATGAAAGAGGCAAATCCCAGCCTCATGATTATGATTACGCCGATGTGGGTTTTCTCGGCGGCTTTGCTGGCTCTGGCAGGCGCCGCCATTGGCGCCATGTATCCCGCCCTCCGCGCCGCAAGCTACGACCCCGTCGTCGCCCTCGCCTACGAGTAGATGTCCTGCGCTTGAGCGATTCCCGCCGTCGCTATGCCGCTCATAATTCTGAGAGGTTCCCGTGCGTTCGAATCAAGCCGTGTTCTTTCTCGCTACTTTGCCTCACCGTCTCGATTGCTTCGCCTCCCGTAAGCTGGTAATTTTGCAGCACTCTCCAGCCCTCCACGCTAGAGAATTCCGCCAGCCTGGCGGCACAGATCGGCAAAGGAGTTTCACAATGAAACGGCAGAACGTGCTTCTACTAGCTGCGGGGCTATCCTTGCTGTTTGGCGCCGCCGCCCGCGCGCAGTTGGGGATGGACCTCTTCAAGAAGCCCGCCATCTCCGACATTTTTAAGCCCGTCGTTGGAAATGGCGCGGTCTACGAAACGGAACGAGATCAAAAGAAAAGCACCTTGGAAATGACGATCGTCGGCCAGGAACCTTTCGAAGGCAAAGATGCCTACTGGCTTGAGTTTGGGCACACTGATCCCCGGAGCGGGACGATGGCCTATGGCAAAATGCTCGTTACAAAGGAGGACTTCCAGTTTCATCGCATGATTTTCCAGCAGCCCGGCCAGCCTCCCATGGAAATGCCCATGAGCCCGACCGCGCAGCAGAGGTCTCGCATGTCCGACGAAATGGAGAAGTGGCACAAGGTCGGAACGGAAACCATCACAGTCCCGGCGGGCATATTTGTTTGCGATCACTGGACGAAAGATGACGGAAAGGGCGATGTCTGGGCCAGCTCAAAGGTCTCTCCCATGAGCCTGGTGAAAGAAGTCACTCCTACAAACTCCATGGTCCTGGTGAAGGTGATTACCGATGCCAAGGACCACATCACCGGCACTCCCACGAAATTCGATCCTGAAGCAATGAGACGCCAGATGATGGAACAGATGCAAAAACAGAAGCCACAGAATCCATAGTGAGGCATTGAGATGGATTCCAAGCTGGGACGAAGTTAGGCCAACGATGAGCAGGGGTGCGCACGCACACGAGCGCAAATCCCCGCGCACCATGCGCCGCCTTCAGGAAGCTGGCGCTAAAGAAGCAAGCTCGCGGGAAACGTCATCGATGGTCTCCAGTGGGCAGGAGACATGCACCGTCTGGCCCGGCTCCTCCGCATCGATCATCAGCTGGCCGTCGTGCGTGCGAATCCGAACGTACTGCTCTCCGTCGTGAACTTCCACCAGTTCGGCTTCAGGATATTTTCGCAGCTCCTTTGCCACGGCGTGTAATAGCGGCATAAACTTTGCTGATTGCTCTCCCGCCCGCAGCATCTGCCGCTGAGGAGCAAAATGCATCGCCATCGGAACAATGGCCGCCGGCACCCAGATGTGCACGTGCTCTCCCTTTCCGCGAGTTTCATCGACGTCCACGCGGAGAACGCCTTCTCGAAAGGTATAAGCCCCCGCAAGCAGTACTGTGGCCCCAAAACCCAGAGCGATTTTTCCGAGCAGTACCATGGTGCTTATCCTTTCCCGTCTCCCGCTTCCTGCGCGAGACCTCCCCGAGCTTTAAACTACAAAATCTTCCCCTTAGTCCGTCGTAACGTTCTTGGAATCCAGCCACACGCGAATCGTGTTGTCGTCATCCTTCACGGAAACCAGTTCCACATCGCCTTGCGACGCCAGCGCATGCAGCCCAGCCACGATGTCCAGTTCGTCTCTTGAGCCGGAGAGCAGCGCTTCCACAACCTTCATGGGAACCTTAACCTCGACTTGCGAGTGCTTTGGTTTGTTCTTGTCGTGCACGTGAACGTAGAGCATGCCTTCCTTTTTCATGACGCTGACGTCCGCATCGTTGCTCTGCACGGTCACAAACTCACCGTCCTTGCTTGAGCGTACCGCTTCAAAAATGGTGCGAACGTCCACGCCGTCGCAATCCATGCAGCCGACGCGGACCTTTCCGTTGTGGAGGCGGTCATGGTCGATGGCCGGCAGAACCTTTTCCGCCAGCTCCAGAGGAACGTTGACGCGGACCGTCTCGCCTTTAGAGTTGGTGCTGATGACGCGCACATGCAGCCAGCGCTCCCCGTGGGCGGATGTGCTTGATTGGCTTGGAGTTGTTTGCGCTTGTGTAGGGAGCGGCGCGTATAGGAAGGCGGCCGCCAGAAAAGCGAGTACGGGGAAGAGGTGCCGGGTGCGGCTGGTCATTGCGGGATGCCTCCTTGGGCATTTGAGTAGACATACGAGGGTCGGCACGAAAATGTTTCCTGATTTTTTGGCGTAGCGAGCGGGGAGGCCGGACGGTTGGCGCTTTGCTCAATCCGGGCGCAGCATGCTACGCGCCTACTTTGCCTGCCATTTCAGGAAGATAGCGGCCAGGGGCGGCAGGGTCAGGCAAAGGGAATGAGCGCGGCCTTGCGACGGCTGATCCGAGGCGCTTTGGCCCCCCAGGTTGCCAACATTGGAGCCGCCGTAGATGGAGGCGTCGGTGTTCATGATCTCCGAGTAGAACCCCGGTTGAGGCACGCCGATGCGGTAGCCTTCGCGGACGACCGGGGTGGCATTAATGATGACGATGAACAAGTCTTCAGGCTCTTTGCCGTGGCGCGCGAAGGCGAAGACGCTGTTGTCGGCGTCGTTGGCGTCGATCCACTCGAATCCCTGCCAATTGAAATCGACTTCGTAGAGAGCGGGCTCACGGGCGATGAGCTTGTTTAGATCGCGGACGAGGCTTTGAACGCCTTTGTGGGAGTCGTATTGCAGAAGATGCCAGTCGAGGCTGGTCGCTTCGTACCATTCGCCACGCTGCGCAAGTTCCTGCCCCATGAAGAGTAATTTCTTTCCAGGGTGGGCGCATTGGTAGGCGAGCAACAGACGCAGATTTGCGAATTGCTGCCACAAGTCACCGGGCATTTTGTGCAGGAGAGAGTTTTTTCCGTGGACAACCTCGTCGTGGGAGAAGGGAAGCATGAAATTCTCGCTGAAGGCATAGAGCATCGAGAAGGTCAGCTTGTTGTGCTCGTACTTGCGATGGACGGGATTCGCGGAAAAATACTTCAGCGTGTCGTTCATCCAGCCCATGTTCCATTTCAGGCTGAAGCCGAGGCCGCCCAGGTACGTGGGCCGCGTGACGCTCGGCCACGATGTGGATTCCTCGGCGATGGTGAGAATTCCGGGGAAGCGGCCGTGGGCGACTTCGTTCATGCGCTTGATGAACCCGATAGCATGAAGATTTTCGCGGCCGCCATACTCGTTGGGAATCCACTCGCCCTGCTTTCGCGAGTAGTCGAGATACAGCATCGAAGCGACCGCGTCCACGCGCAGGCCGTCGATGTGATATTTGTCGAGCCAGAATAGGGCGTTGGAGATGAGGTAATTCTGGACTTCGTTGCGGCCGTAGTTGTAGACGAGCGTGCCCCAGTCGGGATGAGTGCCCTGGCGGGGGTCGGCGTGCTCGTAGAGATGCGTGCCATCGAATTGGGCAAGGCCGAACGTGTCCCGTGGGAAATGCGCGGGAGTCCAATCCAGAAAAACGCCGATGCCTGCCTGGTGGCAGCGGTTGACGAATTCCATGAATTCCGCGGGAGAGCCATAGCGGCTGGTCGCCGCGAAATACCCGATGGTCTGATAGCCCCATGAGCCATCGAACGGATGCTCCATGATGGGGAGCAGCTCGATGTGGGTGTAGCCGAGATCTTTGACGTAGGGAATGAGCTGGTCGCCAAGCTCGCGGTACGTGAGCCAGCGATTGCTGTCTTCGGGGACGCGGCGCCACGAGCCGAGATGGACTTCGTAAACAGAAATGGGCGATTCTAGCCAATTTTTTTGGGAGCGCTGGCTGATCCAGTCGTGGTCGGTCCACTGGTAGGTGTCGAGGTTAACGACGACCGAGCCGGTGTTGGGGCGGAGTTCGGCGCGGAACGCGTAGGGATCGGCTTTGAGAGGCAGCATCGCGCCTTGCGCCCCGATGATTTCGTATTTGTAGATCGCGCCTTCGGCCAGTTCCGGGACGAAAAGTTCCCAGATTCCGGATGAGCCGCGGGCGCGCATGGGATCGACGCGGCCGTCCCAGCGGTTAAAGTCGCCCACGATGCTGACGCGCTTGGCGCTCGGCGCCCAGACGGCAAAATGAACACCGCGGACGCCTTCGAGCGTTTTAATGTGCGCGCCGAGTTTGTCGTAGGTGTCGTAATGACGGCCTTCGCCCATGAGATGAAGATCGAACTCGCTGAGCAGATAGGGGAAGGCGTAGGTATCCAAGGCTTCGACGGTTTCGCCATAGCCAGTGCGATAGCGGATGCGATAGGCGGAAGGATCGGGCCGGTCGTGATAAGAGTCGGGAAGAACGGCTTCGAAGAAGCCCTCGGGCCGTACGCGATGTGCGTGGATGGGCTCCGAAAAGCTTTTAAGCAGAACGAGCGCATCGGCTGCGCCGGGGCGGAAAAAGCGGATGACCCAGCGCTTGCCGTCAGGTGTCGAGTAGGGGTGCGGGCCGAGCAGAGAGAAGGGATCGGCGTGGCGGCCGCGGAGCAGGGCATCGATTTGTTTCTCGATGTTGGGGTCCTTGGCTGGCGAGGCGGCGCTGGCCTGCGGAGAGGACGCTGGGTGTTTTTCGTCTGGCATGAGGCTTGGCTCCGAAGAGGTAGCGCGACGGAGGCGGGGTACAGTGTACAGCGGGCGGTGAGTGGTGGGTAGTCAGTAGTGAGTTTCCGGATCGTGCTCGCCGCCGAGCCGAATAGGCGAAGTTGAGGTTAGCGCCTGAGGCCCTTGCGAGGTCCGGTTGTAAAGCAAGCAGGCACCCAAGCGATTCCTAGAGCTATTAGTACTCGCAACCCAGCGTTCACTGATTCTTAACGCAGGAGAAAGGTGTGGCCACGTCTCACGTAGCAGCATTTGTGCGCCTTGGAGGGGCCTACATGAAAAAAACAGTTACAGCGGTAGTTCTGGCGGCGGCAACCGCGTTTGCATTGGCGGGAGCTGTCTTTGTAAGTAAGATGGCTGCGGACGATGACGATCATCACGATCGGCATTTTCGATTTGCAGAGGACAGCTTGGTGCTCAGCAAGAGCGTGTATGTGGGGAACGCTTCGACGGTGATTGTGGGTGAGGCTTTGCCGCCCGGATGTATGGGGGGCGCAACCGGATTAACGGTCCAAGTGCCTTTGATCGCGGGAGGCACCACCGGCGTGGCGGTTCCTTGCGGGGTCGCCAGCGATAACGGCGAGGCTCCCAACGATCAGGACACGCACAACGTCTGGAATAACTCCGGCAGCGATGGCAGCTTTGGAATCACTTCACCGATCTTTCTAGACAATATTACCGAGGATGGCTGGGTACTCGGTACCTTGCCAATCCCAAGCGACAAGATCGTGACGAGCTTCAGCTCGAAGTCGGAGTTGGCTCTGAACCTCTCTGCGGATGGCAAGTCGCTGACATTTATGGGTTATCACGGCGGAGTGGGATGTGGCGGCACTGACGTTTCGCCCACGGCGCCAAATCTCATTGACGTTTCCGCGTCTAACACGCCGGCAATCTGCGATCCAACGAACCCGGTGACCTCGAGCTTGCAGAATTCGCCGTCTACTATCACGACCTACTATCGCGCGGTGGCGGAAGTGGATGGAGATGGTCACCTCAGCATCACCGACGGAAATGCGTACAGCGGCGACAACGGGCGCGCGGCGATCAAAGGCAGCAACGGCATCTACTACATGGTGGGTAACGACAACAGCGGGAATATTGGGAAGAAGCAGCTGGCACTCACGATCCCGGGATTTGAGCTGATCAACGCCACGGGCGCGGAACTGCGGATTCCAGGCACAACGCCGCCTGTACCGCCTCCTCCTCCGGGCCTCGGCATCGACATGATTGGCAGGTTGGAGTTCCTATCTGGCGACAAGCCGGGTAAGGACACGAACTTCCGCGGCATCACCATTTTTAACAATACCGTGTATGTCAGCAAAGGCAGTGGAGGCAATGGAATCAACTCCGTGTTCCAGGAAGGCACGCAGGGCACCTTGCCCACGGGCACGCCAACGGAGTTGGCCGCCGTACCGCTGACGATCCTGCCGGGCTTTCCGAACACCGAAGCTAGCACGGGCACGAATTTCCCCTTCGGGATGTTCTTTGCCAATGCAACCACCCTGTATGTTTGCGATGAGGGCGACGGAACGTTTGTGCCGCCGGCGGCGAGTGGTGACAACGTCGCGGACGCGCAATCCCTGGCGACCGCTGGTTTGCAGAAGTGGGTTCTGCAGAACGGCGTGTGGACCATGGCCTACGTTCTGCAGAATGGCCTCAACATCGGCGTGCAATATGGCGTCGACCACTATCCCGCTTCGATTAATCCGGCGACGGGCGGGTGCCGCAATATCGCCGGACGCGTAAATCGCGATGGCACAGCAACAATCTGGGCCATCACCTCAACCGTCAGCGCCAATGGCGATAACGGGGCTGACCCGAACAAGCTGGTCAAAGTAACCGACGTAATCTCCGCGACCACGGCGCCTACGGGTGGCTGGCTGGGAACTTTCCAGACGGTGCGCACCGCGCGCGCGGGAGAAGTCTTCCGCGGAGTGGCGTTTGCCCCGAAGAGTGATGACGACGACCATGACCATCGGTGGTAACCGCTGAGAAAAAACCAATTGGGTTAAAAAAATTCCCCAGGGTGAGTGACACCCTGGGGAATTTTTTTGTGCGAGTTCGAATATCGGGAAAGCAGACACCTGGAATTGGTTGCCCCGGGCAAGCTGGGGCACAGCAGTGCTGCGCCACTACAAAGGAATCGGAGACTTACCTTTGACCGCCGATGTAAGATGCGGGCGTTCTGAACAAGGCCGTTGAGGGGGACTATGCGAATTCTGGGTCGCGTGCGCGGGTCGGGATTGTTCGTTTTGGCGGGAGGATTGGCGCTGATGAATGTCGCGGCGGATGCGCAGGATCGCGGGCAGACCCGGTCGATGGTGATCTCGAAAGGCGGAATTGTGGCTACTGAGTCCCCGCTGGCTTCCCAGGCCGGCGTACGGATTCTTGAGAGCGGCGGCAACGCCGTGGACGCGGCCATTGCCGCGAACGCAATGATGGGCGTCGTCGAGCCGATGATGAATGGCATCGGCGGCGATTTGTTTGTGATTGTGTATGACGCGAAGGCCAACAAGCTTTACGGATTGAATGCCAGCGGATGGGCCCCCAAGGGTTTAACAATTGATTTTTTGCGCAAGCAGGGCTTGCGAGACATGCCGCAGACCGGCGTCCACTCCGTCACTGTGCCCGGCGTCGTGGATGGCTGGCAGAAATTGGCCGACAAGTTTGGGCGCAAAAAATTGAAAGACGATCTGGCGCCCGCGATTCGAACCGCGCAGGACGGCTTTCCCGTTCCGGAGATGGACGCCGCGTATTGGGCCGTGGAAGTGGATTTGCTGCGCACGGATGATGCGGCGACAAGTCTCTATTTGCCGGGGGACCGTCCGCCGAAAGTTGGCGACGTGTTTAAGAATCCTGACCTCGCGGTGTCGCTCGGGCAGATTGCCGAGCGTGGCAGGGATGCGTTCTATAAGGGTGAAATTTCGAAAAAAATTCTAGACGCCATGAAGCGCCACAACGGCACGATGACGGAGCAGGACTTGGCGCAGTATTCCAGCGAATGGGTCGACCCGATTTCGACCACCTATCGCGATTGGACAGTTTACGAGATGCCGCCAAACGGGCAGGGCATTGGCGCTCTCGAAATGCTGAATATTATGGAGACCTTTCCTCTAGGGCAGAAAGACAAGGACATGGCCTTCGGCTCAACCAAGTCCCTGCACGCCATGATTGAAGCCAAGAAGCTGGCCTATGCCGACGTCGCGAAATATTTAGCCGATCCGCGCGGACAGAAAATTCCAACCGCCACTCTGCTCTCGAAAGCGTGGGCCGTGGAGCGCGCGAAATTGATCGATCCCGATAAAGCAGCGTGCGACATCGCCGCGGGAGAGATTGCCGGCGGCAGCGACACAACGTATTTGAGCGTCGTCGATCGCGACGGAAATATGGTCTCCCTGATCCAGAGCAATTACGCGGCGTTCGGCTCGGGGATTGTGCCCGCGGGTGCTGGATTTGTGCTGCACAACCGCGGCGGCTTGTTCTCACTCGATCCCGCCTCGCCGAATGCTCTGGCGGGACACAAACGGCCGCGGCACACGATCATCCCCGGCTTTGCCCAGAACGGCGACAAGCGCATGGCGTTTGGCATCATGGGCGGCTGGAATCAGGCGCAGGCTCATGCGCAGTTCATCGCCAATATCGCGGACTTCAAAATGAACATTCAGGCAGCGGTTGAGGCGCCGCGCTTCACCAAATACACGTTTTCGGGCTGCGACGTTGAAATGGAGAACCGGTTTGGCGGAAGAGTGCGGGACGAGTTGACGGCCAAGGGACATCAGATTAAAGTTCTCGGAACTTTTTCAAGCCGCGTGGGTGGCGGCCAGGTCGTGCTGCGGGATTTTGCCGCGGGCGTCAACTATGGCGCGTCGGACCCGCGGAAGGATGGGCAGGCTGCAGCGGAATTACCATTTTAGCAGCTAACCTTAGGTGGACCTGGGTCCCAGAGGCGGGGGGTTACTTTCGTAAGGGAACTCCTCTGGAGTGTGAAATATGGGAAGCAATCTTCCCGAGCGGTCCGGAAGTACAGGTCTGATCGTTCTCTAAGTTGCTTTGTATCAATGTCTTACGAGGTGCAGGCTTGGCTCGTGACTTGCACCTGTACCAATGGCCAGGGACGGTGCCCCGCAGCTACGCCTCCTGGCTACGGAGAGCTGGATGGGACTCGAAAGAGTGGCTCAGAGCTTTTTGCGGTATGTGGCCTTCTCAGCGTTGTGCATGGTGTTAAATCCTTCGGGTGTCAAAGCTCAGACGGTCGACGTTTCCGGCAGCTACCAATGCACGCAAGCCAAAGTGCAAGGCAAGGTGATGTCTTGCTCGGCGGCGCCTCTCATCCTCAAGAATGATGGGCGGTTCGAATTGCGCGGCTGGGAGGGCAGCTACCTTGTGGACGGCGAGTGGGTGACGCTTTCCGATTCCTTGACCAAGGCGCGCGCGAAGATTGTGCCGGGCCACAAGATCGTCCTGCGCTTTTATGGAAAAAAAGGCTGGTCAGAAATGACCTACGAGCGCCGCGTAGCCGAAATGGGCAAGACCTCGCTGGGCTAGGCTGCAAGTAGATAAGCAAGTAAAGAAACCACTGTGGGGGCGGGGCTTGCCCCGCCTATTTCACCAACGGCAAGAGCATCCCAAGTTTTTTCTACTCACTATTCACTACTCACTCTTCACTTCCCACTCGATTGCCACCCGCGCCCCCGAAGAACTTTCCCCGCCGTCACTCCCGTAAGTTTGCCATGGTCATATTCAATCTGCCCGTTGACGATGGTGTAGTCGATCCCCTCGGAGAGTTGCGCTGGCTTGACGAAGGTGGCCTTGTCGATGATCGTCGCGGCATCGAAAATCGTGACGTCCGCGAAATAACCCGGCTTCAAAATCCCGCGGCTTTCGAGATGCTCGCGCTGCGCCGGAAACGAAGTAATTTTGCGAATCGCGGATTCCAGCGGCATCAAATGCTCGTCGCGAACATAATGACCCAGAAAGCGCGGCATCGACCCAAACGCGCGCGGATGCGTGTGCGGCTCGAAGATGGGTCCGTCCAGCGACATTTCGTTGGCGTCGAGTCCGATGCTCGTCCACCGCTGTTCGAGGCCGGTGCGAATATCTTCCTCGCTGGCCATGAAATAGAGTGCGCCGGTTTGCGCGGAGTCGGCGATAACGAAATCCATCAACGTGTCTTCGGGGGATTTTTTCCATGCCTTGGCGACCTCTTCGATGGTTTTGCCTTCGAACTGTTTTAGTTCGGGCTTTTCCACCGAGGCGAGAAGAACGCCGGCCCCGCCCCCGCAATCGTAGTACAGATTTTCCCAGTTGGGATGATCGCCTTTCAACTCCTCTTTGATGCGCGCGCGCACGGCCGGATCTTTGAGACGCGCAAGGAGTTTTTGCACGCCGCCATCCGCGACCCACGGCGGAAGCGCGGAGGCCAGCGCCGTCCCGCCAGCGGGATACGGATACATGCTCGCCGCGATATCCAGCCCGGAATCGCGTGCATCTTGAATTTTTGCAACGACCTTTTTCATATTGCCCCAGCGCGCTTTGCCGCTGACCTTCAAATGGAAAACTTCGACGGGCAGATTGGCTTCGCGGCCGATGCGAATCGCTTCGTCCAGAGCCTGCATTTCGGATGCGCCTTCGCTGCGCATGTGCGTGGCGTAGAGGCCGCCGTATTTGGAAGCAACTTTCGCGAGCGCGATGAGTTCGTCGGTCTTCGCGTAGATATTCGGCGGATAAATCAGCGCGCTCGAAACGCCGAGAGCGCCATCCTTCATGGCTTGTTCAACGAGAGACTCCATCTCCGTGAGTTCGGCGGGCGTGGGAGCGCGATCGTCATCGCCGATCACGGCTTCTCGGACTTGCGCGGAGCCGACGTACGTGCCGATGTTGAGGGGCGTGCCTTGTTTTTCGAGGCGTTTGAAATAGCCGTCGAGCGTGGTCCAGTCCACAGTGAAATGGAATTGCTCGAGGAACGGCTTCAGTGGGGCGAGAGTTTTTTCATTTTGCGGCGCAATCGAACCGCCCTCGCCGGTGATTTCGGATGTAATGCCTTGCGAGAGTTTGCTGAGCGAGCGATTGTCGAGCAGCAAAGCGGATTCGGATTGGCCGAGCATGTCGATGAAACCTGGCGATACGATTTGGCCTTTGGCATCGATTTCTTTTTTCGCGGTGGCGTTGCTCAGATTTCCGATCGCGGCGATGCGGTCGCCTTGGATCGCGACGTCGGCGGCGTACCAGGGATTGCCTGTGCCGTCGATGATGTGGCCGTTGCGAATGATGATGTCGTAAGAACTGGGAGCTGTGGAAGTCGAAGCAGTTGGCGCGGGAGCATCCAGCGGCGCGTCATAGGCGGCAGCGGCGATTTCGCCGAGGGCTTGTCCGCCGACAGATTGCGCCGCTTCGGGATCGGGAGGCAGACTGACGTGATTCACGTAAGCGGCGAAAGCCAGTTTTTTGCCGCTGGACGTGATGACGAAGCCGGCGAGGCCTTTGCCGTTAAGCATCATTTTGCCGTTGAGCTTGTCTTCCGAGCCGAACGTGCCAGTTTTTGCGAAGACGTGGCCTGCGCCTGGATTGTTGACTTGAATTTTAGCTAGCGTGCCATCTTTACCCAGAATCGGTAGCGCCTTAAAGAAAACAGGGAAGTCGGGCCGCGTGCTCCAATAAGCCATGTAGTGCGCGATGAAGTCCGGGCTGAAGAGGTCGGCCCAATCTCCGCCTTCGCCGTCGCCTTGCGAGATGCCGGAAAGGTCCAGCTTCGCGTCCTGCAAAAAGCCGCGCTCGACTTTGAAACCTGCGTGCACTGGATCGTTCAGATCTTTTGCGATAAGCGCGCCGAGAAGGTAGGGGCCCATGCTGGCGTGGAGATTCTGGCTCACTTTGAGCGTGACTTTGATTTCTTCGGCGAGGGGCAGCGAAACGTGTTCAGCTACTTGATTGTCCGGCGTGTAGAGATGGGCCAGCGATTTGAAGTCGGAAGCGGCCGCATTTTTGGGAGCTTTGATTTCGACGCCTGCGGCGGAGAGAGACTCGCTCAGGACGGTCTCGGCAAATTTTGTGGGAGAGGGGACTGCATACGGCGCAGTGAGAGGTTGCGAGCCAAGCGGGAGAGATCCGTTCAGCGTGACCGTGACTGTGCCGTCAGGATTCGTGACCGCGGCGGGCTCTTTAATTTCAGGGGCAACGCCCGCGGCCGAGGTTGTTAGGTGATTTACGAAACTGACATAAGCGGTTTTGGGAGAGACAGTGAGAGCGACAGGATCGTTCGCTTTCGCGCCGGGCGTGGCAACCAGATCGATAACGTTATCGTTGACGACGATGCTCGAGATGACGACGCCCGTGCCGCCTTCTTTGCCGCCGTCGGGGAAGAGGCTGGCGTCCACGAGCACGCGTCCTTCGATTTTGTGAATGCCTTTGTCGTCGACCGCTTTGGCGAGCTCCTTAATAACTGCAAGGGGATCGCCAGCCACGGCAGGACCGCCGTAGGCGTGGTCTTCATCGACGAAAGACAGAGTGCCATCGGGCTGGATACGATTCGAGAGATTTGGGTCGCCGCTCGCGACGAGTACGAGGTCGCCCTTGAGCGTTCCTTTTTTGTCGATGGGGCCGGTGCGGTAGATGACCGTGTGGAAGCGGTAATCGGCGCCAAACTTGGCGAGCAAAGTGCCTTCGGTGAGCGTTTTGGTGGTCGAGGCTGGCACGAAGAGTTTATTGGCGTTGAGCGAATAGACGATTTTTCCCGTGGCGACGTCGTAGAACTCGATCCCGAAATTCGCCCGCGCGAATTCGGGCCGTTCCATCACTTTTTGAATGCGCTCGGCGAGTGTCCCAGTCGATTGCGCACGAAGTGCTTGTGGCGCGACCATAAAGAAAATCGCGAGACAAAACGTGACAGAAGAAAGCGAAGCAGGGAACTGGAAATTACGGCGGCTGGTATACAAGTGTGACTCCTCAGAGAAAAAATCGGCTGGGGCTTGCGCGCTATTGGGCGCTGGCGAGTCCCTGGCCGGAATGCAAATCTTCGAACTTGATGTTCAGAATCGGATATTCGCGCCAGTCCTTGTAATCGAAGTGCCACCATTCGTGTTCGTAGACAGTGAAGCCTTCGGATTCCATGGCGCGGCGCAGCAAATCACGATGCCAGCGTTGCAACGATGTTCCGCCCGGATAATCGGGAAACGAGCGAGGAGACATTTCGTCATACGTGCCGGGCATTTCGATGGGCTTGCCTGTGGCGAGATCGTACAGCGTCAGATCGGCCGCGCAGCCGCGATTGTGGCGCGAACCTTGCGATGGATCGGCGACAAAGATTTTGCCTTCGGGCGGCGTTGCGTCCCAGAAAATCTTCGTGACATACCACGGGCGATAAGCGTCGTGAATGAGCAATCCGTAGCCGAGCGGCTGAAGCTTATGCAGCGCGCGTACCAGAGCTTCCGCCGCGGGCCGCTGCAGAAACGCGCGCGCCTGCGTGTAAACCGGCGTGCCAAGAAAATCATTCGTCGTAGCGTAGCGAATATCCAAATGAATCGCCGGGTCCAGCGTCGTCAGTTCAACAAGCTCGGGTTTCCGAAATGGGCCCGCTTCCTCGGGTGGAGAGTCCGCGAGAGCTTGCTTGCGCAGTTCCGGGACGGGGCGAACGGGAGTTATGAGGACCTGCTGGGGTGCATTGAAGTCAGGGGTGATTTTCACGCTTGCGACGTTACCCATGACCAGGCTGCGGGAGCCCAAGTGCAGTATCAGGCCGTGAGCAGCATCAGTCGGCGGTGGCTGATTTAGGGCAAACTTCTCCACAGGCTTGTACTTGGGGTCCTCTGCTTTTCCCTCCTGTTGCAGAATCCAGATCACGCCATCTTTTTCGCTTAGATCGTAGATGTTGCCGGCGGCCCTCGGTGAAGCGGGACCGTATTCGCCGATCCACGGCTTCCAGGCTTGCGGGATATCAGCGGGCTTTGGTCCCGGAGCGAGAGATGCAGAAGATTGTCCGGTGAGGATGCCCGGAGCCCAGAGCAAAAGCGCAGCGAGAAGTAGAGGCAACAGTTGAAAGGGAAACGTCAATCTCGACTTTGCAGAGGTGCTGCTCGCTGGGATTGGTTTGCGTTGGGGCATTTGCGTTTTCATTAGCCGAACAAGCTATCCGGTAGAAGGCGCGAGACATCATAGCCGAGATTGCGAATCTGTGCGAGATACAAATGTTGCCGAATTGGGATGAACGGAATCGCTAGGATTTGGCCTAGCCGTCGACCCGTTCAGGCGAGGCATTATATGCGGTGCTGCTGCAATGAATCTAAGAAACGATTGTTTCACGGCGCTTGCTCACGGCGCCTGCCGTGGTGCTAAACGCTGTACCAGCGGAAGCCTTTGCGCTGCTCTTCAGCGATTTCCTTGACGATCGCGAGCGTTTGCGGGCGTCGGTACTGGCCGCACGCGGCCAGGATGGCGTTCACGAGCGCGACAGGAGCTGCGTACGAGGCGCCGAACGAGGTGGATTCGACGCTGGCCAGGAACACTTCGTCGCACTCGCGGGCGAGCGGAGAGACATACGTGTCCGCGATGCCTACGCAGTAGGCGCCGTGCGCTTTAGCCAGGTGCACGCCTTCGACGGTCTGCCGCAGGCCTCGGCGAAAGCTGATAGCGAGGACGAGATCGTTTTTGTTCACGGTGCGAACGAGGTGAGCGATGCGGCCCGCGGACGTCCCTGTGAAAACCGGAAGGCCCAGCAGCGTGATTTGATACTCCAAATAATCCGCGAGAATCGCGGCGAGATCTCCGGCGAGGAGGACGATGCGGCGCGCGTCGTAGAAACGCTTGGCGAGCGAGACGAGGCGCGGCGCGTCGAGACTGTTCTTGAGGCCGTGCAGATTTTTCAGGTCCTGCTCGAGCGCCTCGCGAACATAGGTGGGCATGCTGCTGACGCGCCCGGCGGATTGCATCGTGTCGAGCGACGTCGCGAAGGCGATGGAAAGATCGTGGAGATGGCGCTGGAAATCGCGGTAGCTTTCGAAACCCAGGCCGCGCACGATGCGCACGACGGTGGCAGGGTCGGTGTGCAGCCGCTTGGCCATGGCGCGCACGCTGAGGAGAACATAATCGCGCGGATGCTCGAGTATCGGCCGAATAATTTCCTGGCGCTTGGCGCTGAGAAGCTCGATGCGCTCCGCGAGCGAGGGAGCCGATGCTTGAGAGGGAACTTGTGGTCGTTTCATGGCGCCAGAGAATTGCCCAAAATTGCAAGTATGTCAACTGTGCTCAGCGAAGACACAAAGTGACTGGTGATTCGTGACTGGTGATTCGTGACTGGTGATTCGTGACTGGTGACTCTCGTGCCTGCGTCAATGAGCCGTTTTTGTTGGGCGCTTGTTATTTTTTGGTTGCGGCGGCTTTTTCTTCGAGGCCGGGAGCGATTACGGGCTGCAAGAAGGGCATCATGGCGCGAAGCTTGGGGCCGAGTTGTTCGACGGCGTGGCTTTGTTCGCGCTTGCGCGTGGCGAGGAAATTGGGGCAGCCGGCTTCGTTTTCGGCGACCCACTTTTTGGCGAAGCTGCCGTCGCGAATTTCCGCGAGGATTTGGCGCATCTCTTCGCGGGTTTCTTGCGTGATGATGCGCGGGCCGGCGCTGTAATCGCCTTGTTCGGCGGTGTCGCTGACGGAATAGCGCATGTAGCTGAGGCCTCCGCGATAAATTAAATCGACGATGAGCTTGAGTTCGTGCATGCACTCGAAATAGGCGACTTCGGGTTGATAGCCCGCGGCGACAAGCGTGTCAAAGCCCGCTTTGATGAGTTCGCTGACGCCGCCGCACAGGACGGCTTGTTCGCCAAAAAGATCGGTCTCAGTTTCTTCCGTGAAGGTGGTTTCGAGGACGCCTGCACGGGTGCAGCCGAGGGCTTTTCCGTAAGAGAGCGCTAGCGCTTTGGCGTGGCCGCTGGCGTCTTGCTCGACGGCGATCAGCGCGGGGGTGCCCCCGCCTTCGGTGAAGACTTCGCGGACACGATGGCCGGGCGCTTTCGGCGCGATCATCGAGACGTCGACATCTTTCGGCGGCTTGATGGTGCCGAAGCGAATGTTGAAGCCGTGGGCAAACATAAGCGTCTTGCCTTTATGGAGATGCGGCTCAATGTCGTCGTGGTAGAGCTTGGGCTGCTTGGTATCGGGCGTGAGTATCATGATGACGTCCGCCCATCTGGCCGCTTGGCCGGGCGTCATCACCGTGAGACCTTGTTTTTCGGCTCTGGCGCGAGAAGAGCTGCCTTCGTGCAGGCCCACGCAAACACTAACGCCGCTATCCCGCAGGTTCAGCGCGTGGGCGTGGCCTTGCGAGCCGTAGCCGATAATGGCGACTTTCTTGGATTGGATGAGCGCGAGATCCGCGGAGTCGTCGTAGTAGAGATTTGCCATTTTTTCCTCTTGGGCCGGGTTACGGCCTGGATTTAGAGTTCGTTGCAACCGCTGAAATCTGAGGGGTTGTCTCGGAAACCCCTCCCCCCGTTTTCTGTAACCGTTGCTGATAAAGGACTTAGCCTCACTGTGGTCCCTGCCACGCGTATTGCCTCGTCACCGGCGGCTGCCCACCTGCCGGGGCCGCGTTTTCGGTGGATGGTCTCGGAAACCCCTCCCCCCGTTTTCTGTAAGTGTTGCTGATAAAGGACTTAACCTCACTGTGGTCCCCGCCACGGGATTAGCTCGTCACCACCGCTTGCGCGGGCGGCTCTGTGGCTGCCGGTGGTCGGAGGAGGTCGCCGCCGCGGGTCATGCTGATGCGGCCGCTGCGGGCCATCTCGAGGACGCCGAAGGGGCGGAGGACTTCGAGGAGGCCGTCGATCTTGTCGACAGTGCCTGAGACCTCGATGATGAGCGATTCGGGAGCGACGTCCACGACGCGCGCACGAAAGACCTTGATCAGCTCCATCAGGTGCGGACGGGACTGCTGATCGGCGAGCACTTTAATGAGCGCCAGGTCGCGTTCGAGTAAAGAGCGTTCGGAGATATTCTCCGCAAGGAGCACGTCGACCAATTTTTCGAGGCTGGCTTCGAGACGATGGCCGCCTTTTTCGTCGGTGTGGGCGACGATGGTCATGCGGGCGATTTGCGGGTTGTCGGTCGGGCCGACCGTGAGGGAATCGATATTGATGGCGAGACGCCGCGCGAGGGAAGAGACGCGGTTGAGCACGCCCGGTTTGTTCTCGACGTAAGCGACTAGTGTTTGCATGTGCTTTCCTCTTTGCTCATGGTTTTCTCGGAGCCTCTATGGCTCGGTGGCGGTTTCGACGAGCGGGTTGTTGGGGCGGCGAATCATTTCGTGGAGCGACGCGCCGGCGGGAACCATGGGGTAGACGGAATCTTCCTGCTCGACGCGGAAGTCGATGAGAACGGTTTCGTTGGATTCGCGCGCGGAGCGAATCGTGGGAAGCACGTCGCCGCGCTGGGTGATGCGTTCACCGCGGATGCCGAAGGCGTTGGCGAGCGCCGCAAAATCGGGCGCGACGAGCGGGGTGGCGACGTAACGCTTGTCGTAGAAAAATTCCTGCCATTGGCGGACCATGCCGAGATAGCCGTTGTTGATGATGGCGATCTTGATGTTGATTTTTTCCTGGACGATGGTGGCGAGCTCGCACATGGTCATCTGGAAGCCGCCGTCGCCGACCACGACCCAGACTTCGGAGTCGGGCTTGGCGAATTTGGCGCCGATGGCGGCGGGCAAAGCGAAACCCATGGTGCCGAGGCCGCCGGAAGTGATCAGAGTGCGCGGCTGGTTGTGGTGGTAATACTGCGCTTCCCACATCTGGTGCTGGCCAACGTCGGTGACGACGATGGCTTCGCCGCGGGTTTCTTTCCAGAGGTCGTTGATGACGTGAGCGGCGTAGAGATGGCCGTTGTCGGGAAGGCTTTGGATGTCGCGGACGGCGGAGTCGCCTTTTAGTTCTTTAATGTGGGCGAGCCAGGGAGCGCGGTCGGGATTGACGATGTGCGGGATCAACTTTTCGAGAGTTTCGCGGGCATCGCCGATGAGCGCTGCGTCCACTGCGACGTTTTTGTTAATTTCGGCGCGGTCGATCTCGATGTGAATTTTACGCGCGCCTTTCGCGTAGGTGCGCAGATCGCCGGTGACGCGGTCATCGAAGCGCATGCCGACGGCGATGAGCAAGTCGGATTCCTGAATGGCGTGATTGACCCAGGCTTCGCCGTGCATGCCCATCATGCCAAGGTTCATGGGATCGGAAGCGGGGAAGCAGCCGATGCCGAGGAGCGTCATGGCGACGGGAGTGTCGCAGGTGCGAACAAATTGCTCGAAAGCGCGCATGGCGCCAGAAAGCATGATGCCGCGTCCGGCAAGAATCACGGGACGCTTCGCTGTATTCAGCAGTTCGACGGCGCGATCGAATTCGGCCTGGTTGTGATCATTGCGCACGCGCTTTTGGGGAAGCTTCGGCGTTGCGGCGTCCCAATCGAATTCGCAAGAAGCTTGCTGGGCGTCTTTGGTGATATCGACGAGAACCGGGCCGGGACGTCCGGTGTTCGCGATGATAAAAGCTTCGCGAACGGTGCGCGCGATGTCTTCGGCGCGAGAGACAACCACGTTGTGCTTTGTGATGGGCATGGTGATACCGGTGATGTCGATCTCCTGGAAGGCGTCGGAGCCGAGCAACTTGCTGCTGACCTGTCCGGTGATGCAGACAACAGGAGACGAATCGAGCATCGCGGTGGCGATGCCAGTGACCATGTTCGTGGCGCCGGGGCCGCTGGTGGCCATAGCAACGCCAACGCCGCCGCTCGCGCGCGCATAACCGTCGGCCATGTGCGTGGCGCCCTGCTCGTGGCGCACAAGAATGTGGTGGAGCTTCGATTTGCCAAGTGCGTCGTAGACAGGAAGAATCGCGCCGCCGGGATAACCAAAAATGTCGTGCACGCCCAGCTTGGTGAGCGATTCGCAGAGGATTTCCGCGCCAGTGAGCTTCATAGGGTCCTTCCCAATTGCGCATGAGCGGTGCCCGGCGCAACTGTTTGAGGCTGAGTTGGTGATGCAAACGATGCGGGCACGGCAGTGACCGCGCCGACCGCGGCGGACGAAACGAGCAAAGCGTATTTGGCCATGACACCGCTGGTGAAACGAGGAGCGGGCGGCTTCCAAGAGGCAAGGCGCTTCTGGATTTCGGCGTCCGTCAGTTCGACGTCGAGCTTGCGGGTGGCAATGTCGAAGACCACCATGTCGCCATCGGCGATGGCCGCGATGGGGCCGCCATTCGCGGCTTCGGGAGCGACGTGGCCAACCATAAAGCCGCGCGTAGCGCCAGAAAAACGCCCGTCGGTCAGAAGAGCGACGGAATCGCTGAGACCTGCTCCGACCAGAGCCGCGGTGACGGCCAGCATCTCACGCATGCCGGGCCCACCTTTCGGCCCTTCGTAACGGATGACCACAACATCGCCGGGCCGGATCTGATTTTTCTCAACGGCAGCAAACGCCAATTCTTCGTTGTCGAAAACGCGCGCAGGGCCGCGGAAGTGCTGGTAATCGTGCCCGGCCACTTTAATGACGCAGCCATCGGGAGCGATATTGCCTTTTAATATGACCAGGCCGCCGGTGGGCTTGAGTGGCGCGTCGATCTTTCGTACGACTTCCTGATTCGGAGTTTCTTTTGCGGCGGCCGCTTCTTCGCCGAGCGTGCGGCCGGTGACGGTGATGGCATCGCCGCGCAGAAGTTTCGCATCGAGCAGACGCTTGGCTACGAGCGCCGTGCCGCCCGCGGCATAGAGGTCCGTGGCGACGAAGCGCCCAGCGGGTTTAAGGTCTGCAATAATGGGAACGCGTACGCTGATGCGGTCAAAGTCGTCGATACTCAGCGGAATATTCGCTTCTTTTGCAATCGCTAGCAAATGCAGCACGGCGTTGGTTGAGCCACCGGTGGCAGCCACACCTGCGATGGCATTTTCGATAGCAGCCTTGGTGATGATTTTGGATGGCGTGACGTTGCCGCGCAGAAGATCCATGACGAGTTCGCCGGCGCGATGGCCAGCATGAGCTTTGCCCGAATCGGTTGCAGGAACGCTGGAAAGGCCCATGGGCGCAATACCGAGAAATTCGCAAACGAGAGCCATAGTGTTGGCGGTGAACTGTCCGCCGCAAGCGCCCGCTCCGGGACATGCCGTTTCTTCGAGGGCCTTGAGCCGCGCGTCGGACATATCGCCGTGCGAATGGCTGCCGATGGCTTCGTAAACATCCTGAATGGTGACGGAGTGGCCCTCAAATTTGCCGGGGGCAATCGAGCCGCCATAAAGAACGAGTCCGGGAATATTCAGACGCGCGAGAGACATGATGCCTGCCGGAATGGTCTTATCGCACCCGACGAGAACCACGAGGGCATCGAAAAGATTGCCGCGGGTGACGAGTTCGATCGAGTCCGTGATGACTTCGCGGCTGATCAAAGAAGCGCGCATGCCCTCCGTGCCCATGGTGATGCCGTCGGAGATGGAAACGGTGTTGAATTCGAGAGGCGTGCCGCCTGCAGCGCGGATGCCGTCTTTGACATGCACGGCCAACTCGCGCAGGTGATAGTTGCACGGGCCGATTTCGATCCAGGTATTGGCCACGCCGATGAGTGGCTTGGTGAAATCGTCGTCGCGCAGTCCGCACGCGCGAAGCATGGAGCGCGCGCCGGCGCGATGGGGGCCGTCGATCAGCGCGCTACTGCGAGTCTTGAGCGAGGATCCGGTCACAGTGGCATTCTCCTTCGCAGGCTTGCGGCAAAGTCAAAGTGCGATGACAAGCCCAAAAAAACTGAAGGCCATCATCTTGGTTTTGATGATGGCCCCGAAACTCTCTGGTGATGCTGTGCTAGGCGGCCATCATCTATATGTTAAGCCCCGTACGATGACAGGGGTAATTCGCACGACGGCCCGGTATGCCATGCCGCGCACAAAAATCGTGCAAGCGGGCCGAGCGTCCGGGATGGCGACAGTGTTCATAGCAGCCGCCATGAAGATAACAGGATGTGGCCGGGGAAGTCAATCAGTCCAATTAATACTTTTATTCACAGAAATAAGCACAACTTATGCAAGGAATCTCTTTGGAGTCTGCGCAAACCGAAGGGCATTTAAGGTTCTGAGACACACTTTCCGCGCGCAGAGCGCATCTAAAATCGAGGCATCGCGGTTTACATGTTTCAACGCGGGCCAAGTTTAGGACCGGAACGCAACTGGCGGCTCTGGACATGGCCTTCGGCCGGCCGGATTCGTCCGCCCATTCCGGCTGTTCACTAATGCACAGGAGAACACTCCAAGCACCGGTATAATTAGGATGGGATTGGATGCAACCAAGGCGGTTATCTCCCAAGCGGAGTGACTGCACACCGGTAGGCCAGTCGTGCTTTTGCAGAGTGGCCGAGTGGAAGCTGCGCTTGCCACCGGGTCCATTGAAACGCCCTGAGTCGTTAACCCTTCCGATCTGTGCAGGAAAGCTCACTTTTGTAAAACGGGGGATGCATGGCGTGTGACACGGACGTGTTTGTTGTTGGCGGAGGCCCCGCTGGGCTTGCCGCGGCGATTGCAGCACGCCAAAGGGGCTTTCGAGTGATCCTTGCGGACGGCGCGAAACCCCCCATTACAAAAGCGTGCGGGGAAGGGCTCTTGCCGGATGCGCTAGCGGCGCTGGGTGAACTCGGGGTTGAGTTGCGCGAGGAGGATGGGTGCGCGCTTCGAGGAATTCGTTTTGAGGATGAGCGTTCGTCGATGAACGGTTGTTTTCCCGCGGGGTTTGGACTTGGAGTGCGGCGGGAAGTATTGCATCAGAGAATGGTGGAGCGAGCGGGCGATTGCGGCGTTCGATTGATGTGGAGCACGCCGGTTATGGGGCTTTTTGAAGAAGGCGTGGTGGCCGGCGGGAATAAAATACGGGCGAAGTGGGTCATCGGGGCAGATGGGAGCGGTTCGCGGGTGCGGAGATGGAGCGGACTGGAGAGTTTCGGAGTGCGGAAAAGAAGATTTGCGTTTCGAGCGCACTATCGCCTCGAGCCGTGGAACGATTTCACCGAGATACATTGGGCCGAAGGGGCGCAAGCGTACGTTACCCCGGTGGGCCCACAAGAGATTTGTATTGTGCTGATTTCGGAGGAGCAGGATTTGCGTTTTGACGGCTGCCTGCTGAGATTTCCGAAATTGGAGGACCGGCTCAAAGGCGCGGGCCGGGCGAGCGCGGAACGCGGGGCAGTGACGGGCATGGCCAGGTTGAAACAGGTGTATCGGGGCAATGTCGCGCTGATCGGAGACGCATCGGGCGGTGTGGATGCGATTACGGCGGAAGGACTATCGCTGAGTTTTCGGCAGGCGAGCGCGCTGGCGGATGCGCTGGAGGGTGGGGACTTGCGTCAGTACCAAGAGGGGCACCGACGTATGTCCCGGCGGCCCTGGCAGGTTGGAAAGCTATTGCTCTTGCTTGGCCGCCGAACGGGACTCCGGAATCGCACGATGCGTTCGCTCGAAGCAGCACCGCAACTCTTTGAACGGATGCTTGCCTACCAGATGGGCGAGACGCGTCCGCTCAAGCTGGCGACGGCCGGCGCCATTTTCGGCTGGAAATTTCTGGCGGCCTGATTTTGATGGGGATGAGATGAAGCGAAGACCGCTTGCCCGCAGTCTCGTTCGGCCAGTGTGGATTTTTGCGCTTTGCGCCGTGGTGGCGGCAAGCGCGTGGCCGGAAGCACCGCGGACAGCAGCACAGACAAATTCATCCGAACTAACGCTGAATCTCGATCCTGGGCAATGCAGATTGCGCTGGATGCTGGACAGCACGTTGCACACCGTTCATGGGACGTTCGCTCTCAAGCGAGGCAGCGTCAAGTTCGATCCCGCCAGCGGGACAGCCAGCGGAGAATTCGTTGTCGACGCCACGAGCGGCCAGAGCGGCAATGATTCGCGCGATAAGAAAATGCACGGCGAGATCCTGGAGAGCGGGCGCTACACCGAAGTGATTTTTCGCCCCAATCGAATCGAAGGGAAGGTTTCGGCGCAAGGCCCCTTCACCATGCAGGTGCATGGGACTTTCGTCCTGCATGGCGCTGAACATGAACTGGTTGTGCCCGTCCAGGCAGAGCTGAACGGCAATCGCTGGAAAAGTTCGGCGAAATTCAGTGTGCCGTATATCGCGTGGGGACTGAAGAGTCCCAACACGTTTCTGCTGAAGGCCGATCCCACCGTGGAGATTGAACTGGAATTGAACGGGACGCTGCAAGTGCCAGCGGCGCCTTGAAGCTGCGCTACTCTTCCGCTTCCTGAGTGACGATGTGGACGTCGACCGGCGGAGATTCGCGGAGGAAGCGGTGCACGGCGGAGAGATAGAAGTACTTCCGCCAATCGTGGACGGGAGCGCGGCCGAAAATCACTTGGGTAATATGCTTCGAACGGACAAAGTCCGCCACCGAATCCGCAACACTTCGGCCTTTCAAACGAACCACTTTTGCGCCGAGGCTCTCGGCAAAACGCAGATTGGCGGCCAGTGCGGCAGCGTTCGGTTCTTTCGGGCCGAGCTCGCGATCGACGTGAACGACATAGAGCTCCGCGTCCATGCGGCGAGCCATGCGCGCGCCGCGAGCGACGAGATATTGGCCGGCGGGATTGCCGGAGATGCAGATGGCCATGCGTTCACGCACACCCCAGTTTTTGCGGATGTCCTCGTCTTCCATGTACGTTTCGAGGCTGCGGTCGACTTGTTCAGCGACTTGACGGAGAGCAAGTTCGCGGAGAGCGATCAAATTGCCGCGGCGAAAGAAATTCTTGAGGGAGCGTTCGACTTTTTCGGTGCTGTAGACGTCGCCGCGCTTCATGCGGTTGTGGAGGGCTTCGGGAGTGAGGTCGACCATGACGGTTTCGGTGGCCGTCAAGGGCACCCAGTCGGGGACGGTTTCGCGCACGGTGATTCCCGTGATGGAGCGCACCACGGGCGCGATACTTTCAATGTGCTGAATGTTTAGCGTGGAGACGACGTCGATCTTGGCGGCGAGAAGATCCTGGATATCTTCGTAGCGTTTGCGATGGCGGCTGCCGGGAATATTGGTGTGCGCCAGTTCGTCGACGAGGACGACTTCGGGTTTTCGGGCGAGGATGGCATCGACATCCATCTCCTCGAAAACGGTGCCTTTGTATTCGATCTGTTTGCGGGGGACGGATTCGATTTGCGAAGCGAGCTCTTCGATGCCTTTGCGGCCGTGCGTTTCGACCACGCCGATGACTACGTCTTCGCCGCGGCTGCGCCGGCGTAGGGCTTCACTGAGCATGCTGTAGGTTTTGCCGACGCCGGGAGCGTAGCCGAGGAAAAGCTTGAAGATGCCGCGCGCTTTCTGCGGCGGGGAGGCGACTTCCAGCCAGTCCTCGGGCTTTTTGGGCAAGGCTCAGGTTCTCCGTATCAAACAGGGAGCATGCTATAGAATAGCAGGATGCAGAGACTGCTCGCAGGCCGGCTCTTCGGATTTGCCGTGTCGCTGACGCTCGTCGCTGCCATCACTTTTCTGTACCGCCACGCGCGGGAAGTCAATCAGACAACGGTCGCGCTTACCTTTTTGCTGGCCATTCTAGCAGTTTCGGCGGTGTGGGGGATGTTCGTCTCGGTGTTCATGTCGCTGATGGCGGTGCTGGCTTTCAACTATTTTTTTCTTCCGCCGATTGGAACATTCACGATTGCCGACCCGCAGAATTGGATGGCGCTGTTTGCGTTTCTTGTGACGTCCATCGTGGGAAGCCAGCTCTCGTCGCGGATTCGCAAGGAAGCCGAGGAGTCGCATCAGCGGCGCCGCGAAATCGAGCGGCTGTATAAGTTCAGCCAGAAGCTGCTGGCGGAGGGGAACGTCATCCAGCTGATGAACGCGATTCCAAATTATATCGTGGAGAGTTTCGAAGGGGGAGCGGCGGAACTGTTTCTTCCGCAGAAAGACAAATTTTACCGCTCAGGCTTTGGCGCGGCGCATCTGGATGAAGAAAAAATGAAAGCGGTTTTTCTCCGAGATGAAGGCGTGTTCGAATCGCAGGAGGGGTTGTACTTCATTCCGGTGCGCATGGGCGTTCGCCCCATTGGAAGTCTGGGAATTTCCGGATCGCGGCTATCCCGCCAGACGCTGGATGCGGTGGGCAGCCTTGTGGCTATCGCCATTGAACGCGCGCGAGCGGTCGAGAAATTGGGCGAAACGGAAGCCGAGCGTCAGGGCGAGCGGCTGAAATCCGCGCTGCTGGATTCCATCGCGCATGATTTCAGGACGCCACTCACATCCATCAAAGCCGCGACCACGAGCCTGCTTGCCGCGGAAACGCCGGACCGCGGCCAAACGCACGAGTTGCTGACCATCATCAACGAAGAGTGCGACCGGCTGAATCGCCTGGTAGAAGAAGCGGCGGAAATGTCGCGGCTCGAGGCCGGCGAATTCGAACTGGACCTGGCGCCAACGCAGATTGGCGAGATCATTGACGCCGCTCTGGCGCAGTGCGACACAGGGCTGGCCGGCCGGAAAGTCGAAGTAAAACTCGCTCCAAACCTCCCGCCAGTTCGCGCCGACTTGAACCGCATCAAAGATGCGCTCGTCCATCTGATCGACAACGCCAACATTTATTCGCCGAAGGAGCAGCCAATCACGATCTCCGCCGAGCTCACCGGAGACACCGTCACCACAAGTGTCGCAGACCGTGGCCCCGGGATTGATGATTTCGAGCAGGGCATGATTTTCGACAAGTTCTACCGGGGCAAAGATCAACGCTATCTCGTGCGCGGGACAGGCATGGGCTTGCCGATCGCGAAAGCAATTATTACGGCGCACAAAGGGACGATCTCCGTGACCAGCCAGCTTGGCCATGGCTCGGTCTTCTCGTTCACACTGCCGGTGGACCGCAGCGCCGGAGAAACCCGATGAACACCGCGTCCATTCTCGTGGTGGATGACGAGCCGCAAATCCGGCGGGTGATGCGAACGACGCTTTCCGGCCACGGCTACGTTATCCGCGAAGCGACGACGGGCGAAGAAGCGGTCGAGGCGGTGCGCAAGGAACGGCCTGACCTCATCCTGCTGGACGTGAACATGCCGGGAATCGGCGGAATCGAAGCAGCTCGCGAGATTCGCGAAATGTGCGACGCGCCGATCATCATGCTGACAGTGCGCAACGCGGAGCGCGACAAAGTCCTCGCGCTCGACGCCGGCGCCGATGATTACGTCGTCAAACCCTTTGGAATTGAAGAGCTGCTCGCGCGAATACGTGCCTCGCTGCGGCGATATGCTCCTGGCGACGCGATTCCCACGTTCAGCGCCAAGGATCTGACGATCGATTTCGAAAACCGGCAGGTGGTCGTGCGCGGGCGCGATGTTCATCTGACGCCGAAAGAGTTCGACGTTTTGAAGCACCTCGTCGGTAATTTGGGGAAGCCTTTGTCGCACCGCAGGCTGCTGCAGGCCGTGTGGGGTCCGGAGTACGGGGAAGAAACGGAAAACCTGCGCGTGGTGATCAACCAGTTGCGCAAAAAACTTGAGACTGATCCCGCGCGGCCGAAATATATTTTGACGGAGCCGTGGATCGGGTACCGGTTCCAGGGGCCAAAAGGCGCTCCTGCCAAGCCTGCTTCGCGGAAAAGCTGAGAACTATGGTTTGGGATGCGACGCGTCGAGTTCCAGATTCAGTTCGACGACATTGACGCGCGGCTCGCCCAGCACGCCAAACTGTCTGCCGAAAGTGTGCTTTGCAACCAAAGCGCGCAAATCGGTCTCGCTCATGTGGCGCTCGCGCGCGACGCGCGGAATTTGGAATTCCGCGGCGGCTGGTGAAATGTCCGGGTCCAGGCCGGAGCCTGAAGTGGTGACAAGGTCCACAGGAATAGCCGCGCCAGGATTCTCGGCCTGTAACTTTTCGACGTCACCCTTAACGCGATCCACAAGCTGGCGATTGGTTGGGCCGAGGTTGGATGCGCCACCGCCCGGCGCGACGGGATCGTAGCCGTTCCCCGCGCCGGAAGGACGCGGATGGAAATACCAGTTGGCTGAAAACGGCTGGCCAATCAGACGGGAGCCCACGACTTGACCGTTGTGCAGGATCATTCCGCCGTTCGCCTGCGCGGGAAAAAAGAGCTGACTCAGACCAGTCACCGCTAGCGGGTAAAGCAGGCCAAAAATAACGGTGGTCACCAGCGTCATCAAAATCGCGATGCGCAAATGTTGTTTCATAAAGTTCCTCCCGCCAGATGCAGGTAGGTGATCGCCATATCAATCAGCTTGATTCCCACGAAGGGCGCGACCACGCCGCCGAGTCCATAAACGAGAAGATTCTGGCGAAGCAATGCCGCCGCTCCCAGAGGCCGATAGCGGACTCCCCGCAACGCCAGCGGTATAAGGGCGATGATGATCAACGCGTTGAAAATGACCGCGGAAAGAATCGCGGACTCCGGCGTATGCAGCCCCATCACATTCAGGACTTCCAATTGCGGAAACGCCGCCTTGAACATGGCCGGAATAATCGCAAAATACTTGGCCACATCGTTGGCAACGGAAAAAGTGGTGAGAGCCCCGCGCGTAATCAACAACTGCTTGCCGATTTCGACGATCTCGATCAGCTTGGTGGGATTCGAATCGAGATCGACCATGTTGCCCGCTTCTTTCGCCGCTTGCGTGCCGGTGTTCATGGCAACGCCGACGTCGGCCTGCGCGAGCGCGGGCGCATCGTTGGTCCCGTCGCCGGTCATCGCAACGAGTTTGCCCTTTGCCTGTTCGCGCTTGATCAGCGCCATTTTGTCTTCTGGCTTGGCTTCTGCGAGAAAATCATCCACGCCAGCCTGCCGCGCGATGGCAGCCGCCGTCAGCGGATTATCGCCCGTGATCATCATGGTGCGGATGCCCATGGCGCGCAGATGTTCGAACCGCTCGCGCATTCCGCCTTTCACGATGTCCGTCAGCGCGATGGCGCCAAGCACATGACGGTTCTGCGTCACAAGCAGCGGCGTTCCACCACCGTTGGCAATCTCGCGCACAATGTGTTTGATCTCCGCGGGAACGACCTGCCCTTTTTCCGCAACGTACTTGTCGATAGCTTCCGGGGCGCCTTTGCGGATTTCGCTCCCGTCCATATCCACGCCGGACATGCGGGTCTGCGCGGAGAAGGGAATGAAAACCGGATTGTGGGGAGCCAGCTCGCGGCCACGGAGGCCGTATTTGTCTTTCGCCAGCACGACGATCGACCGGCCTTCCGGCGTCTCGTCGGCAAAGGATGCAAGTTGCGCCGCGCTCGCAAGCTCCACTTCCGTTACATTCGGGCACGAATGAAAAGAAGTGGCCTCGCGATTTCCCAACGTAATGGTCCCGGTCTTGTCGAGCAGCAGCACGTCCACGTCGCCTGACGCTTCGACAGCGCGCCCCGACATGGCGATCACGTTGCGCTGAATCAAGCGGTCCATCCCCGCGATGCCAATCGCGGAGAGAAGACCGCCAATGGTCGTGGGAATGAGGCAAACGAGAAGCGATACGAGAACGAAAATCGTTTGCGGAGCGCCCGAGTAGATCGCGAAAGGCTGCAGCGTCACGACGGCCAGCAAGAAAATAATCGTCAGCCCCGCCAGAAGAATGTTGAGCGCAATCTCGTTAGGAGTCTTCTGGCGCGAGGCGCCCTCGACAAGGCTGATCATGCGGTCGAGAAATGTCTCTCCAGGATTCGAAGTGATGCGCACGCGAATTTCATCCGACAGCACGCGCGTGCCGCCGGTGACCGCCGAGCGGTCTCCGCCAGATTCGCGAATCACCGGCGCAGACTCCCCGGTGATCGCCGACTCATCCACCGAAGCCACGCCTTCCACCACTTCTCCATCGCCAGGAACAAATTCTCCAGCCGCGACGAGGACCTGGTCGCCGGCGCGCAGTTTGGAGCTGGGAACGACCTCCGTCGATCCATCCGCCTTCAATCGCCGCGCCTCGGTTTCGGCACGCGCTTTGCGCAAAGTGTCCGCCTGCGCCTTGCCGCGCCCCTCCGCCATGGCCTCCGCAAAATTAGCAAAAAGCACGGTAAACCACAGCCACAAGGTAATCTGCAAACCAAAGACAAATTCGCCGCTGTGATGCATGGCGTCGCGCACCAGCTGAATCGAAGTGAGAAGCGCTCCCACTTCCACGACAAACATGACGGGATTCTTGACCATCGTGCGAGGATTCAGCTTCCGGAACGAATCCACGATGGCGACTTTCAGGATTTTTGTGTCCGCCAACGACTGCGACTTCACTTGGGATGCGCGGTCCATGTTTTCCTTAAAACGCCTTTCCGGAAACCATCAGCAGATGCTCCAGAATGGGCCCCAGACTCAAGGCCGGGAAAAACGTCAGCGCGCCAACGATCAAAATGGTGGAGACCAGCAGAACGCTGAACAGCGGACCTGTCACAGGAAAAGTGCCCAAAGACGCGGGAGTCATCTTCTTGCGCGCAAGATTTCCCGCGATCGCAAGAATAGGAATCACGACAAAAAATCTTCCCAGCAGCATGGCCGCGGCGAGGCTCGTGTTGTACCAGGGCGTATTTGCGTTCAATCCGCCAAACGCGGAGCCGTTGTTGCCAGTCGCCGACGTGTAGGCATACAGAATTTGCGACAAGCCGTGCGGACCTGGATTGCTGATGCTGGAAGTGCCAAATTTGGCGACGACCGCAATCGCGGCAAAGATCAGAATGGTTAGAGAAGAGATGAGCACCGAGAGCATGGCCATTTTTACGTCGAAGGCTTCAATTTTTTTGCCAAGGTATTCCGGCGTCCTTCCCACCATCAGTCCGGCGATGAAAACAGCGAGAATGACGAAGACGAGAATCCCGTAAAGGCCGGAGCCCACGCCACCAAAAATCACTTCGCCCAGCATGATATTCACCAGCGGGATCATGCCGCCCAGCGGCGTGTACGAATCGTGCATGCTATTCACCGCGCCGCAGCTCGCGTCGGTGGTAGCCGTAGCAAACAGCGCCGAGTTCGCAATGCCGAAGCGAACTTCTTTTCCCTCCATGTTCCCGCCGGAATGGAGCGCGCTTGCCGTTTGATCGACTCGGGCCAGCTCAGGATTCCCACGCGCTTCCGCCCAATAGGCAGCGCTCACTCCCACCAGAAACAGCGCCGCCATTGCGCTCCACACGGCCCATCCATGCCCTTGCGATTTGGTCATTCGGCCCAGGGTGTAGGTCAGCCCGGAAGGAATCGCAAAAATCAAAAGCATCTCGAAAAAATTTGTGAAAGGTGTCGGATTCTCGAAAGGGTGAGAGCTGTTTGCGAAGAAGAACCCGCCGCCATTTGTGCCATACATTTTGATAACTTCCTGCGACGCCGTCGGGCCGACCGCAATCACTTGAGTCGTTACGGTTTGCGATGCCGGCTTACCGTCCGTTCCCTGCGTTTGCACAACCTGGGGTTCGACGAGTTGGGCCGTGGTGTAGGGCTTCAGGGTTTGCACCACACCTTGCGAAACCAGCACCAGCGAGCCGACCAGGCACACCGGCAAGAGCACCCAAAGAAAGCAGCGCGTCAAATCCACCCAAAAATTCCCGATCGATTTCGATTCATGCCGCGAAACTCCGCGAATTACGGCGATCGCCAGCGCAATCCCAACCGCCGCGGACGCAAAATTGTGATAGGCCAACCCGGCCATCTGCGTCAGATAGCTCATCGTCGTTTCCGGGGTGTAGGCCTGCCAGTTCGTGTTGGTCGTGAAAGAAACCGCCGTGTTCCAGGCAAGATCCGGCGGCACGTTCGCCAACCGCTGCGGATTCCATGGCAGCCAATACTGCACCCTTTCAAAGAGATAGAGCAGAATCAACGAGACTGCGCTGAAAATCAGCATCGTCGCGCCGTATTCGGTCCAGCGCATCTCTTTGCTTTCATCCACGCCGCAAAGGCGGTAAATCAGGCGCTCCACGGGGCGCAACAGAGGATCCAGAAACGTCTTCTCGCGTTCAAAAACACGCGCCAGAAAAATCCCGATGGGCTTGGTAATGAGAAACAGCACCAGCAGATACAGGCCGATTTGAAACCACCCGTTCGCGGTCATGCTTAAAAATCCTCCGGTTTGAGCAGCGCGTACATCAAGTAACCAAAGAGGAGCAAGCTGATCAGAATGAGGACTACATTTTCGAGCATAAGAATCTCCGACTTACTTCAGCCGCTCGCACCCGCGCAAATAGCCAATCGCGACGAGGAAGAAGCCGAGAGTCACTAGGATGAAAACCACGTCTCTCATACGATTCTCCTTTGCCGGTGTCTCTTGCGCCACGAGATCGCAAACTCGGCCTGGGCGCCCACACGGAAGGCGCCAATCATGGTAACCCAGAGTTTGTGTCGCTGGGCGCACTTCGCCAGTGCCTGCTAGGACGAGGTTCAGTCTCGCAGAGTTTCTAGTGACACGATAATTTATCCGTGTGTGCCTTAGAAAGTGGTGAATCGAATCTAAGGATTTTGTGAGGAGAGATTCCGGCGGCAAGCTCGCCAAACCGCGCGTCAATGCTTGTGCGATTCGGGCCAGTAAGTGATTTGCAGCGAACCGGTTACGTTCTTCTGTAGCCCGCTGGCGAGAAGCGGGATGGTCCACTGTTCGTACTGAACAAACGCAGTCGCGCTGATAGCCGGCCGTATCCAATAGTCCGCGCGCACGGACGCATCGTTGATCGTTCCGCCGTTGGGAATTAACTTGTTATCGATCTTGGCGTGCCGGTAGCTGAACTGGATGGAATTCCTCGGCGTCAGCCAATAGCGGCTCCAAGCCTGGATTCCTGCTCCATCGCGGCCCACCCAATCTCCCATCAGGAAATGCCGGTTGGTGTAGAGGTCGCGATAGTAGTTGTCCCAATAGATATAACGGCCCGGCACATCCGTGGATACAGTGTCGGTGAGCGGGGCTTCGACGCGCAGATCCAGCCTGGCAATTCCGGGGAAATGCGTGAGGTAGAGACCCGGACTGAATCCCGCGCGGCGCGGCGCGGCCAGCGGCGAAGGGTCGTCGGCGGAAATGGAATCGTTATAGATGGTTAGCCATTTGCGAAGAAACGGGAGACGATAGCTGAAATCAAAACCGCCGTCGCGCTTCCCGGGATCTTTCAGCGCCGGCTTTTCGAAATAGCTTGTGGCACTGAGGTACGTGAGAAAAAGCCGGTCCAAGGTGAAGGGTCTTCCCTCGCCGCCAACTTCCACCGTTCGCGTAAAGCCAAACTCGAGATTGGGCGTGGGCTTGAAGCTGATCTTTTCTCCGTGGAAAAAAGGCGCGGGCGAAAGTTGGTTTCCTTGCAGCTTTCCAAAAAATGCGTCCCATCGCATGGGCCCCAGAAGTTTTCCGATCCACGGGAGACGAAACGGAGAGACACGATCGATATGAAACATGCGAACCGGCGAAGCATTGTCGGTGAAAAGCAGCGGACCGCTCTCTCCGGGGCCCCACCACTGGCTCTCCTGGCCATAAGAAAGCTGCCAGTCTGCGAGGTTCAGTCCAACATACGCATCGAGAAGCCTTGCCTGATTGTGTGCGCGTTGCGGGCTTGCAGCGCGGCCGGGATTATCATCGATGGTGTCGATGGTGTTTTGTACGGCAGCGGAATTCTCAGGGCCTGCCGGGGAATGCTGATATTCGCCGCGCGCGTAGACCACCCAGCGGCCCGAGGTCGCCCAACCAGAAAATCCCGCAACGCTGTTGAAGCCTTGCTGAAACGGCCTGCCAAAATCGTTGTAAATGGTTTGGCCGAAATGATAACCGTCCGTTAGCGGGGGCCCGGCAATCTCCGTTGCGCGCACATACACGGATTCGAGATGGATGGCGCGATTGCCGCCACCTGCAAGAAGCGACAGCTCAGCGCTAAACTCACTGCGAAGCGATTCGTACAACCGCACGGACATGGATGCGGAGTTGGCATCCTGCAACCGGTCGCCTGCTTCGGAAACCATCCTCGCGCATTCCAGTCTCGTCCAGGGACGCATCCCGAGGATCGCGTCGTTGATCGCCCCGGAGGCAATCAATCGATTGAATAAAGGATAGACCCAGCTATCGAGCGGCACGTACGGAGAACCCATCTGCTTCGGCGTGCGATCGGTTTCCACCATGGGCGAATCGGATAAATCGCCGGCCATGGCCCCGCTCAGTTCGGGATTGTGGTGCGAACGGTAGACTTGCCAGCCCGTGAGCCAACCCATTCCGCTGCCAACGAGCGCGTCAGCGGGGAAGTGCTTCTCCCCACGAACGCGCGCGTAGGTGATCGCCGCCGCTGCGCCGTACGCAAAAATCTTTGTAAAGGGCCCCGGATATTCGTGGCTGATCACACTGGCAATTGCCCATGCGGTTGTTGCGTGGTCCGAGGGGAACGAATTGCCGCCTTGCCAAAACTTGCCGTGAAACGCGTCGACGCTGGGCCGCTCTCTGCCGAATCCGTATTGCAAGGCTGTGGCGACAGACAATCCGTCAAGAGCGGCTTCGCCGCTCAGCAGGCCCGTCTCGCGCTTATGCTCGTCGTACGTCGCCCTGCCCAACAAATAGAGGCCGGCTCCCGCGCCCGCCATTCCCGCAAGGCCGTAATTTGAAAAGCTCGTGTAATGCCGCAGCGTGGCGGGAGAGTTGGACAAATGTAAGATCGCGTCGTGGTCCGTCACTAAAAACCCCGCCGTGATTCCCGCAAACGGCACCAACCAGATGGCATCGCCCATGCGAAGGTGTGCCGGACTTGTCCAAATGGCCTTCTGATCGCGCGCCAGATTTTTTATTAGTGCAAGGCCAAGTTTATTTTCGCGAGCATCGTCCGCCTGAAAGTCGCTCGAAGAAACGGCGATGTCTGCAGGAGCTATCGAGTTCGAACTCGTCGCCTGTGCTTGCGGCGGCGTCTGCTTTTGCGAGGCCGGCGCGGGCGTTTGCGCGACGGAAATCACGGAGGCCGAGAGGCTGAAAGCACACGCCGCGACGACGCGAAAATACGAGTGCAATTTTTTCATGCGCGGGCCTTCAGATAGAAATGGACCTCCCTCTCAGGCAAGGCACAAGGCAGGCCATTCCTTAAGCAAATTCCAATCGTTCTGTAAGTGCTGTAGTTCGAATGCGTTGGTGGTAGGAGTCGTCAGGAGCTGTCGGAACGAAAACGTAGCTTACGCGAAAGAAGCGTCCGAATTGGCGGAGGAAGTTCCAAAATGGAATGAACCAATGCAGAAGTGGGACACTGCACCGCGCTTTTGCTTCGCCCCACAGCGAGGGTCTCCTTCGAATCAATGCCGCGGAGAAGCGACAACGGCAGGAACAAAACCACTCAGATGGGCAGGCGCAATTTGGCTTCGCACCCGCGACCGTCGCGGCGGTTTTGCAGCGTCAACGTGCCGCCGTGGGCTTCCGCAATCTGGCGGCTAAGGACGAGGCCAATTCCCGAACCACCCTGTTTCGTGGTGAAGAAGGGAACGAAGAGGTTTGCGGTGTTCGAAATTCCCGGGCCTTCATCGAGAACCAGGACTTCCAGATACGTGCTATAGCGCAACCAGGTGAGCCTCACCCCGCCGCCTGTTTCGTGCGCTGCATCGGCGGCGTTGTGCACGAGGTTGATCAGCAATTGTTCTAGCTGGTCCGCATCCGCGGAGATGACCAGCGGCGGCCCTTTTTCCAAACGAATCTTTGCGCGCGATTCGAGTTTTGCCACCCGCGTGATCCACTCCGTGACATTCACGGGGGCCAGTGTTGGTTGCGGAAGCCGCGCGAGCCGCGCATAAGCCGCCATGAAGCGCCCCAGCGCTTCCGTCCGAGAGCGGATGATGCTCAACCCGTGGCGCATGTCTTCTAAAATGGAGGACGCGGCCCCAGTCTGCAGCTCTGGCACGTTCGCGGTTCCCGCCAGTCCGCTCTCCAGGCTTTGCGCAACGGATTGGATCGGAGCCAGAGAGTTGTTGAGTTCGTGACCCAGAACGCGAATGAGCCGTTGCCAGGCTTGCCGCTCTTCGTCGCGCAACGTCCGGCTTAAATCGCTCAGTACAATCAGATCGTGCGGCAAGCCGCCCTGACGGAAGGAGCCACGCCGCACGCCCCATCGGCCAGAGCCGCCAGGAAAACTTAATTCCATGGTGCGCGCGTGTTCGCCCTCCAGACACGATTCCAGCCCAAGCTCAGCGGCCGTGAAGCCAAGCAGCCTTTCGCTTGACCTGGAGAGAAGCCGCTCTCCCGCGCGATTTACGAGCCTCAACTGGCGGTGGTTGTCGAACGTGAAAATCGCGACATCGATTTCTTCCATCACCGTGCGCAGCAGGCCGGTTGCTTCCAGCGCTCCCAGGCGCTGGGAACGAAGCGTTTCACTGAGCGCGTTTACTTCGATCATCACTTCGCCGAGCGCGTCGTCACTCCGCGCTTCCCGCGCGCGAAAAGAAAAATCCTGTTCGCGCATCGCGGAGAGAAGATTCGACAGCGTTTGCAGAGAGAAAACGACGCGTTGCCGCAAGGAAAGCGCGAAGCCTAACCATAGACTCACGATCAAAAACGTGAGTGTCCATGCGGTCCGCGACGAATACGAGCCACTCCAGAGCAGAATCAGTGCAATGAACGATCCCGGCAATCCCGCCGCCAGCGCCAGTAGCTGGATGCGGCGCTCATACGTAAGGCGTCTCATTCCAATCCGTGTTTTTGCAGCCGGCGATACATCGCACTGCGGCTGAGGCCCAGCGCCTTGGCCGCCTGGCTGACGTTTCCGTCATGGCGTGACAGCGTGCGCTGGATGAGGTGCCGCTCCACTTCATCGAGGCTCATCTCCTCGAGCCGCATGATGCCTCCCGTGGGGCTTGTTCGCAGTCCGAGATCGGCGGAGCGCACGAGCTGCCCCTGCGCCAGCAACACTCCGCGCTCGACGGCATGATCGAGCTCGCGCACATTGCCCGGCCACGGATGCTCCAGCAGCAGCTGCGCCGCCCCAGGGTCAAAGCCCGAAATACTTTTGCGATAGCGCTGCGCGTAACCGCGGAGGAAGTGATGTGCCAGCAACGGAATATCCTCGCGGCGCTCTCGCAGCGGCGGAAGATGAATTTCAATCGTATTCAGTCGAAACAAAAGGTCCTGCCGGAACCGGCCAGCCGCCGCTTCGGAATTCACGTCGGCGTTCGTCGCCGCCAGGACGCGCACGTTTACACGGCGTGTCGTCGAGGATCCAACGCGCTCGAGTTCGCCGGTCTCCAGCACGCGCAAGAGTTTCGCCTGCAAATTCAGCGGAACGTTCGCAATTTCATCTAGAAAAAGAGTGCTGCCTTCGGCAAGTTCGAAGCGCCCCACGCGATCGTTGCGCGCATCCGTGAACGCGCCTTTGACGTGGCCGAAAAGCTCACTCTCGAAGAGACCATCCGATAAGCCGCCCGCGTTCACCGTCACCATCGGTTTGCCAGACCGCTGCGAGATCGCATGCAACGTCTGCGCCACGACTTCCTTTCCCGTGCCATGCTCCCCGGTGATAAGCACGCTCGCGTCCGAAGGACCCACACGCCCAATCACGTCGAGCACCGGCTGCATCACCGGCGCCTCGGCGATCAGCGTAGGCCGCGATTCGGCGCGCAGCAGGCGATTCTCGGCTTCGAGGCGCGATGCCTGTCGCAAGGCATTCCGCAGATCGATTTGCGTGCGCAGAATGCTCAGCAACCGCTCGTTGTCCCAGGGTTTTTGAATGAAGTCGCGAGCGCCACGGCGCATGGCTTCGACCGCGATTTCCACGCTGCTCCAGGCCGTCATCACGATGACGGGCAGCGTCGCATCCGCGGCCTGGATGCGGTTCAGCAAATCGAGCCCCTCCTGCCCGGAAGTTGTGTCCCGAGCATAATTCAGGTCCATCAACACGGCGTCGAACTCGCGCGACTCAATCGCTGCCAGCGCTTCGGCGGGCGAAGCGGCAGATTGCGTCTCGTAGCTCTCGCGCTTAAGCAGTAGGCGCAGAGCATCGCGGATGTCGGCCTGATCGTCGGCCACAAGGACGCGATAAGGATGAATGCTAGGGTTTTTCATTCGAGTCGGAAGATGTTTTCAATCCAAACTGGACTCGCATTTAACCGGCAAGTTAAATGCACCTAGCCAACCCGGGCTGCCGCGTTGCTGGTTTCGCTGACCACCCAGCCGTCTTTCAGCTGAATGACCCGATGGCTGTAGGCCGCATTCCGCTCCGAGTGAGTCACTTGAATGATGCTCGTGCCGGCTTCGTTCAACTTGCGGAAAAGCTCCATGATCTCTTCCCCTTGCGCGGAGTGAAGGTTGCCGGTGGGCTCGTCGGCCAGTATCAGCTTGGGACTTTGGATGACCGCGCGGGCGACACCGACGAGCTGTTGCTGACCGCCGGAAAGCTGGTTGGGGAACAAATCCTTTTTGCCAACGATGTTGAAGCGGTCCAGGATGTCGCAAACGAGGCTGACGCGCTCTTTGTGCGGGACATTCTTATAGGAAAGCGGAATCTCCAGGTTCTCAAAGACCGTCAAGTTGTCGATGAGGTGGTAGCTCTGGAAAACGAAGCCAATATTGGCTTTATGAAGCTCATTGCGCTTCTTGACGTTGAGCCGATGCACGGCCTCGCCATTAAAATAAAACTCGCCCGTCCAGGAGCCGTCGAGCATTCCGATGATGCTGAGCAGCGTGGACTTGCCCGCACCGGAAGGGCCCATGAAGGTGACAAACTCGCCCGGTTGAATTTCCAGGGACACGCGGCGCAAAACGTAAAACTTGCTGCCGCCCGCTTCGTAAACCTTCTCCAGGTTCCGTAATTGAATCAGGGGTTCCACTCTCGCTCCTTGGGCGTTACTAAGATGACGCCCCAATTCTCATTCCGTTTCGAGACTATCACACTTAAAAAGCGCGTGGGGCACGCCCCGCTGCGGCCAAAGCGGGCGGGGCAAGCCCCAAGGCTGTCCAAATTAAGCTTAAAGCGTCCCCGTTGGACGGGTTAAGCCCTGTGTTTTCAATCATACTGGCACTGAATCCGAATTGAGGTTTGTCCCTCCGTTCCAGTGCTGTCCAAATTGCGACCTGACCGTAGTCAGACCCTGAGACCAACCGAAACCACTGAAAACAGTTGATTTCAGAGCCTTTCGACCAAATCTTAAGGCCCCATGTCGTTCTGTAGAGGCTCAGGCTGTCCAAATTGTCGGCGACCCAAAAACCTAATTTGGACAAGCTTGGGGCAAGCCCCGCCCCTACAAGACGCTAGCCGCTGAGGCTCATTCGTAGCGCAGTGCGGTGAGGGGATCCATGCGCACGGCGCGCCGCGCGGGGAGGTAGCAGGCGACAGTAGCAACCGCAGCTAGAAGCAGGGGCAGTCCAACAAAGGCGAAAGGATCGGCGACCTTCACGCCGAAGAGGAGACTGGAAAGGGCATAGGCCAGCCCCAAAGCGAGCGGCAGGCCAATGGCCATGCCTGTAATCGTCAGGAACAGCCCGCTGCGGAGGATGAGCCTCTGCACGTCATTTGAGGACGCGCCCATCGCCATACGCACGCCGATCTCGTGCGTGCGCTCACCGACTGAGTAGGACATCACGCCGTAAATCCCGACGGAAGCGAGCACGAGCGCGATGAGCCCAAGGATAGCCATCATCGCGGCGACGTAGGCGATGCCCACAATCGAATCGTTTATGAGTGTGTCGAACGATTTCACGTCAAAGAGCGGCAGATTTGGGTCCACGGCCGCGACCTGGCTGCGCACCGCCGGGACAAATCCCACCGGATCGCCTTGTGTGCGCACAAGCAGGGAAGTATACATCGGAGGCGTCTGGCGGTAGCTGCGGTAGATGGTCGGCAATTCCTGCTTGTCAATCCAGCTATAGTGAACGTCGCCCACAATTCCCACGATCGTCATCCAGGGGCTGTCGCCGTCCGCCTTGCCGATTTTGATTTTCTTTCCGATGGGGTTCTCCCCGGGGAAGTAACGAGCCGCCAGGACTCCGCTGATATCCGCTACTGGAAGCGTGCTGTCGCCGTCGGAATCGCTCAACTCCCGCCCGGTGCGCAGACCAATATTCATCAAGCGCAGGTAATTCGGGCTGATCGTATCGACGATGGAGCTGTTTGTCTCACCGCGCTCTTGCGGAGCCCGGCCTTCGATCGTGAAGTTCTCCAGATCCGCACCTCCGCCGTTTGCATAAGGCACGACGGTGGCGAGCGCGGCCGATTCCACACGCGGAATCGTGGCGAGCCGCCGCAGGACTTCCTCGTGGAAGGCCACGCGCATCGGCTTTCGCGCATATTGATCGTCCGGCAGGCTCAGCGTGAGTGTCAGCACCGAGGCCGGGTGATAATTTTCATGAACGCTCAGCAGGGCACGAAAGCCTTTTACAAGCAGTCCCGCGCCAACCAGAAGAATCAAAGCGAGAGCAATTTCGGAAATGACCAGAGCGCTACGCAAACGATGGCGCGCGCGGCCTGTGCTGGCTCCCCGGCCGCTCTCTTTCAGAGTTTCACTGATGTTTGTTTGCGAGTGGAACCACGAAGGCGCAATGCCGGAAACGATGCCACTGAGGACGGCGATGGCCAGCGTGAACAAAAACGCGTTCAAGTCGAGGCTGATCGTATTCCAGCCGGCAATAAACTGCGCCACATCCGGCGGCATGTGATTCACAATCAAAGAAATCCACCACATCGCGAGGACCAGCCCGAGGGCGGCGCCCGCCAGCGAAAGCAGCACGCTTTCCGTCAGCAGTTGCCGCACGATGCGGCTACGGCTGGCGCCCATAGCGGTGCGCACGGCGAGCTCTTTATGACGGCCCGTCACCCGCGCAAACTGCACGTTGGCCACATCGGCGCAGGCTATCAGCAGGACGAATCCCACGGCGCCCAGCAACAGAAACATGAACTGCCGTGTGAGGTCACCCGTGGCAAATGCGCTCAGCGGCATGGCGTGAAGGTTCCAGCCGTTGTAAACGTCGGGGAAGGCTTGCGCCTGCCGCGCGGTGATTGTGTGCATTTCGGCGGATGCTTGCGTGAAGGTGACTCCCGGCTTCAACCGGGCCAGCACCCACAGCTGGCGTTGATCGCGCGCCGCGCGCTCTTTCACGTCAAAGGACAGCGGCACCCACGCTTCCGCGGGTTTGGGATAATCGAATCCCTTGGCCATCACGCCGACAATTGTGTAGGTCTTGCCATAGACTTTTAACGTCTTGCCGAGAACGTTGGGATCGGAAGCAAAGCGCCGTTCCCACAGGCCAGAGCTAAGGATGATCTCTTGATCTTTGCCGCGCTGTTCTTCTTCGGGCAGGAATGTGCGGCCCATCCGGGGCTGTATGCCAAGCATGCCGAAAAAATTCGCGCTGATTTCGAAACCTTGGACTTTTTCCGGCTCGCCGGCGCCGGTCAGGTTTAGAGTGTCCCACCGGTACGCGCCCATCTCGTCAAACGAGTGCGCCTGCTCTTGCCACTCGAAGTAGGTCGCTGGCGCGACTGAGTTCATGTCGATGTTTTGCCCCGGCCGGGCGTCCACCAGGGCCACGAACTTCTCCGCATTGTCAAAGGGAACGGGGCGCAGCAAAAACGCCTCGGCCAGGCTGAACATTGCCGTGTTCGCGCCGATGCCCAGCGCCAACGCCGCCACGCACACGAGCGTGGTGAGCCGATTCTTGACGAGCATCCGCACACCAAAGCGGATGTCTTGCCCAAAGGTTCCCATGAGGCGCCCTTTCTTGCCGCTCGCGGACGCCGTTATGCGCTAACGCCGGCTTCCTTGGTTTCTTCGACGATGCGGCCGTCAAACAGGTGAATGGTGCGCTCGGCGAAGTTTGCATAGCGCTGATCGTGCGTGACCATGCAAACGGTCGCGCCGTTGCGGTGCAAATCGCGCAGCAGTTCCATGACGGCTTCGCCGTTTTTTGAGTCCAGGTTACCAGTCGGCTCGTCGGCCATCAGGATGAGAGGATCGCCGACCAATGCGCGAGCCACGGCCACACGCTGCTGTTGACCGCCGGAAAGTTGCGAGGGGTAGTGCCGCAGCCGGTGCGCCATGCCGACGCGCTCGAGAGCGTTCTGCACCTTCTGCTTGCGCTCGGCTGAGCTCGTGCCGCGATACGTCAACGGCAGCTCCACGTTCTCGTACACCGTGAGGTCGCCGATCAGGTTAAACGCCTGGAAGATGAATCCGATTTCGCGATTGCGGATGCGGGTGCGCTCGCTGATCGTGAGCTTGCCAACGGGCTGGCCGTTCAGCATATAGCTTCCGTCGCTCGGCGAATCGAGCAGCCCCAGAATCGAGAGTAGCGTCGACTTGCCGCAGCCCGAAGGCCCCGCGATGGAAATATACGTACCCTTCTTGATCTCCAGGTGGATCTCTTCCAGTGCGTGCGTCTCCACTTCGTCCGTATAGAAGACTTTCTTTACGCCTTCCATTTTGATGAGTGTAGGTGCGTCTGACATGTCGTCTCCTTAACCAGTTTTAGTCTTGAAGCTCATACCGCAAACCCGTTCAGCCGTGCCCAACTGCCGAAAAAACTGCCGAAAACCGTTCCATCATTGATACCGCAGCGCCACCAGCGGATCGACGCGTGTGGCACGCCGCGCTGGAAGGAAGCACGCCGCAAGCGCGATCGCTCCGATCAAAAGCAAACCCAAAGCGTAGACCGCAGGATCGCCGGCGTGCACGCCGTACAACATCGATTCGCTGAATCGCGCTAGGCCATACGCCAGCGGCAGCCCGACGCCCACGCCAATCAGCACCATCACGCCGACTTCCTTCACGATGAGCAAGCGCACTTGCCCGGCCATCGCGCCCAGAGCCATGCGGATGCCAATCTCCCGCGTTCGCTGCACGACGACGTACGCGAGCACGCCGTAAATTCCCAACGCCGCCAGCAGCGCCGCGAGGCCGGCGAAGGCTGCGGAAAGCACCGCGATCATTCGCGCCGAAAACAGATCCTCTTCCACCACGCGTTCCATGGTCTTGAGGTCGAACACGGGCAGATTCGCGTCCATCTGCCGCACCACGTCTTGCACCCCCGATGCCAACAACAGGGGATCACGTTCCGAACGCAGGTAGAAACTCATTTCCCTCAGCTTCGGTCTCTGCGCATAAGGGATGTACACATACGGTTGCGGAGCGCTGCTGACATGTTCCTGCTTTACGTCTTTAACCACGCCCACAATCAGAATGTCGGGCACGACTTTGTTTCCTCCGCCAAACGCAAAATGCAGTCCAACCGCATCTCTGTTGGGGAAAAATCGCTTGGCCATGGCCTCGCTGACCACCGCGACTTTTGGCGCCGTTGTTCCATCGGCTTCGGTCAGTTCGCGGCCGGCGAGAAGCGGAACGCCGAGCGTCGAGAAATAGTTCGGGCTGATGCTCATGTGATCCACGTCTTGCAGCTCTTCGGGAAGCTGCGCCTGCATTCCACCCTCGGCTGTAATGTTGCTACCCTCATCGTCGCCGGTCAGGGTGGGGACGTCGCCTGAGCCAACGGAATGCACGCCCGGCATAGCGGCCAGCCGCGCACGCAATTGATCAAAGAGCGCAATTGAGCGCGGCGTGTCATACCCGTTCAACGCCGGTTGAATCGAGAACGTGATGACATGGTCCGGTTTCAGGCCGAGATCCTGATTTCGCAGGTTCCAAAGCGAGTGCACAAAGAGCCCGGCGCCCGTGAGCAGCAGCATCGTGAACGCGACCTGTCCCGCGACGAGCAACTTGCGGAAGCCGACGTGAGACATGCTCGCGGAGGAAGTTGAGCCCTGGTCCTTGATAACGTCGGAGATGCCCATGCGCGTTACACGCCACGCCGGGATGAGTCCGAAGAAGACCCCGGAAACCAGCGTCACCGCAATCCCAAATCCTAGAACGCCTTTGTCCAGGCTGTCGTTCAACCCATGAATGCCCGCGTTCGCCACGACGATGGGCGTCAAAATCCTCATCAACCAGGTGCCGAGCAGAATGCCCGTCGCACCGCCGCCAACGGCACAGAGCAAACTCTCTATCAGCAGTTGCCGGATCATCCGGGCGCGGCTGGCGCCCATTGCCGTCCTGATGGCAAATTCGCGTTGCCGGCCCGCACCGCGCGCCAGCAGCAAATTTGCGACATTCGTGCAGGCGATCAGCAACACCAGGCCGACCATCACGAACAGCGTGATGATTTGTCCGCCCGCATCCCGCTGCAGTACCGTTCGGCCGTTGGCGCCGGCAGATAATGCGATTTTTTTGTCCAAAAAGAGTTGCCGCTTCTTTTCGGTCCAGTTCGATTTGATTTGTGGGAGTTGTTCTTCCAGCAGCGGTTTATACGCGGCGTTGATTCCCGCTTCCGCCTGCTTCTCAGAAACGCCCGGCTTCCGCCGTGCCAGCAGCGTCATCCAGTAATCGTTCCAGCCATCGAGCGTCTCGCCGTACTCCGTCATCAGCGGCGTCATCATCATGGGCACGTACAAGTCTGGCGTTTTGCCCACCTGCACGCCGCTGAATCCCGCCTGCGCAACGCCGACAACAGTCATCTCCACATTGTTAATGAGCAGCACTTTGTTCAAAATGCTGGGGTCGCCCCCAAAATGCTGCTTCCAGTAGGTATAGCTCAGCACAACGTAGGGCTCGGCTGACGGCACCTTGTCATCGTCCTGGCTGAACACGCGCCCCATCGCCGGCTGCACGCCCAGAACCTCGAAGTAGTTCCCGGATACGACTTCTCCAGTGGCTCTGTCGGTCTGGCCATGATTCGCGACGCTGGCGGAAAAGCCATACCGCGCCAATATTCCCGAGAAAACCGAATTCGTTTCCCGAAGGCCCTTGTACATCGGGTAGGAAAAAGATTCCGCGGGATCGCCGTCGGTCGAGACGTGGCCCGTTTGCGGCCCGGGCGCTCGCAGCAGGACCAGTTCGTTCGGATTTTTGACGGGGAGTTGCCGCAGCAAGACCTGGTTCATCAGTGAGAAGATCGCCGTGTTCGCCCCGATGCCCAACGCCAGCGTGATCACGGCAATCGCCGTGAAGCCGGGGCTCTTTGCCAGCATCCGAAGCCCAAACGTAATGTCTTTCCACAGATTCTGCATTACGCGTTCACCCTCGCGCCTGTCTTCGTTTGCATAAGCGCACTAAACTGTTCCAAGAGCACCACGCTCGTCGAATAATCCGAGTACCGGTACCGCAATGTGGATTCAAATTCCCACCATTTCCCGTCTACTGAACTACCCTTAGATTTGGCAACCCACTCCGCTCCTCGTATTGGACGTTCCAACCCGCGATAGGTCAGGCGCACCGGAGTCCATCCTCTGTAACAGGGAATACGCAACGCCTCGCCCAATGGTTCCCCTTATCCTTCCGTATTGCAAAACTATTCATATCTCAACGCCACCACAGGATTTACCCTCGTCGCCCGCCGCGCCGGTATGTAACACGCCACTGCTGCAACAATCCCCAGCCCTGTCACCACTACGAGGAACGTCACCGGATCCGTCGCTTTGACTCCAAAAAGCTGGCTCTTTACGATGCTGGAGAGCCCGAGCGCCCCGAGCAATCCGAAGCCGACACCCACTAGCGTAATCCCCATACCTTCCTTGAGAATAAGTCGCAGTATGTCCGTTTTGGCGGCGCCGACGGCCACCCTTACACCGATTTCGTGCGTGCGCTGCGCCACACTGTAAGACATCACGCCGAATAGTCCGACAACCGCGAGTAGCAGGCCCACACCTGCAAAGATCGAGCAAAGCAAGCTGGTAAACCGCCGTTGGGCGACAGACGCGGCCACATAGTCTTCCATTCGTTGCGCTTTATAAATGGGAAGCTCCGGATCCGGGCCTGCACTTGCGCCCTTAAGGCTGGGAGAAGTGTCATCGGGTCGCCTGCAGACCTCACCACGATGTACATGCCTCCGATGGGGTTCTGGTCGTAAGGAACATACGACTCGGGATCATCTGGGAGCCACAGCCTTCTATGCTTGACGTCGCTTACGACTCCGACGATCTCGCACATGGGTCTCGGTCTTTCCGGAGGACATACCCCGGCTTGATGCGCTTCCCGAGGGGCTCTCGTTCGGAAAGAATCTCCGCGCCAGCGTCTGATTGATGACGACGACGTGAGGGGCATGCCGGTCGTCACGCGCGTTGAATTCGCGCCCGGCTAAAAAGGGAATCTGCATAGTCTGAAAATAATTCAGGCCTACAGCGCGGATGTGCGTGCTCGGCAGATCGCTCTTTGCGATCTGCTTGCCTTCAATTTCAAAGGTGGTCCGCATGGAATCGCCGGAGAGCGGCAAAGGGAGCACGGCGCTGGCAGTCCTTTACGCCTGGAACCGCGCGGATCCGGCTAAGCAATCGCGGAAAAAATCGGCTGACTGTTCCGGCTTGCCGTAGCGCGAGTCTGGCAAGTCGAGATTAAAAGCCATAACTCCTCGCGGCTCAAATCCCGGAGGTTCATGGAGAAGGTGGTACACGCTCTCGATGAGCAGACCCGCACCAATCAGGAGAACGACGGCGAGCGACACTTGCGAGATCACCAGGATCGCTCGTAGTCGCGAGTGGCCTATGCCTTCGGTCGCCGTGCGGCCTCCTTCCTTCAATGAGCGAAACAAGTTGAAACGGGAAGCTTGCAGGGCGGGCGCCAGTCCGAAAAGGACGCCCGTGAACAAAGACAATGTCAGAGTGAAAACAAGCGCGCGGCCATCCACTCCTGCTGAAGCTAGCCGTGGAATTCCCAACGACGGCAGGTTCGCAAGAGCGGCTGTTCCCCAGATGGCCAGTAGCAGGCCAAGCGCTCCAGCTGCGAGGGAAAGCAGCACGCTTTCGGTCAAGAGTTGCGTGAGGATACGGCTTTTCCCCGCGCCGAGAGACACGCGAATGGCCATCTCTCGCTGCCTTCCCGCGGCGCGAGCGAGCAAAAGATTCGCGGCGTTTGCGCATGCAATCAGCAGCAGAAATCCCACCGCACCCAGAACCAACAGTAAAGCCGGCCGCACGTCCCCAACCAACACTTGCAACTCCGGCTGCAAAGCCATCCGCCAATGGCTGTTCGTGTCCTTATACTGCGTTCCGAGACGGGCGCTGATCTCCATGGTTTCCGCGTTAGCCGCCGCGAGCGTTGCCCCATCGCGGAGCCTTCCAATGACTCCCAGAAAATGAGAGCCGCGCTCCGACTGGCTGTCCGCTCCTTCCACCGCAATGGTCGCCCAAAGGTCCATGGGCTCTGAGTCCACAGGGAACTGAAACTCCGCCGGCATGACTCCAGCCACGATGTAGGGTTTGCCATCCAGCACGATTTGTTTGTCTGTAACTTCGGGTCGCTGCCAAACCGCGTCTTCCACAAGTGGTAGCTCAAGAGAGCGACATGCGTACCGGGTTTGTCTTCTTCCGAGGTGAATTCACGTCCAAGCGCCGGCCGAACTTGCAGCACCCTGAAAATATCCGCCGAAAAAATTCCCATCGTCAGGTGAAGGGCTCCCCCAGGCCCGTCATGGTCGTGGACGACTCGTCGTAAGCCGCCGGGCTTCAAGCGACTTGCTCTGCGCTCGCAGGTCGGCGAAGTCTGGATAACTCTGCGACCGTACTTGCTCGCCGGACCGTGAGTCCAGGCGATCGACGCCACAAGCTGGTCCGGTTGCGGGAAGGGAAGCGGCCACAGCAGCACCGCGCTCACCACGCTGAAAATCGCCGTGTTCGCTCCGATCCCCAATGCCAACGTAAGAATAACCACGGCGGAAAATCCCGGGCGCTTTGCCAACATCCGAAGCCCGTAACGCAGGTCCTGCCAGAACATCAACACCACAATCCCCCAATCGATCCGAACTCACTCCTGCAAATTCTATTCATAGCGCAGCGCCACCAAGGGATCGACGCGCGTCGCCCGCCGCGCCGGGATGTAACACGCCAGAACCCCCACAGTGACCACAAGCCCGCACACCGCCAAAAAAGTCAGCGGATCGTTCGCACGAATCCAAAAAGCAAGTCTGCAAAAAGCGCGTAGCGCCATAAGCCGCCAAAATCCCACGACCAACCCCGCAACGATTAGCGCCAGACCTTGCTGCAGCACCATCCGCAACACATCCCGTCTTTGCGCGCCGAGCGCCGCACGAATCCCGATCTCCCTCGTCCGCCTCGCGACTTCATACGAAACAACCCATAAAGCCCAAGGCACGCCAGCAGCAATCCAAGCAGGCCAAAGGCAAGCTGAGCCGCGCCACCCCCGCTCATTGAACAGCAACTGATCGATCGTCTGCGTTTGCGTCCGCACGCTAACACCGGCAGGTTGCTGTCCACTTCGTTGACGGTCTTCCTCACCCCGGGAATCAGCGCCCCCGGCGCGCCCGCCGTGCGCAACGCAAACGTGAGTTCCCTATTCTTCAGCGGAACATACGCCGTCGGCTCATCCGCTTTGCGCATGTCGTCATACTTCGTGTCCGCCACCACGCCTATAATTTCTCTGTCGGCTTCTCTCCGGGATCGCCACCGCCAAAATGAAGGCCCAGCGGATTTCTCGACTCCAATATTTCCGCACAAACGCCTGATTCACGAGCGCCACATTTGTTTCGAACGCATGTCCACGGCGCTCATAGTCCGACCGGCCACCAGCGATATGCGCATCGTCTCGAAAAACTCCGGACCCACCGCCAGCATCTGCACTTCGACTGTGTCGTTTCCTTTTTGCCCTTCGATCTTCAATCCTCAGTCCAAAGTCCGCCATCCAGGAGTGCGTCAGAGGAATAGCTCGCGGAGACAACCCCCGGCAAAGCCCCCAGCCGCTGCGTCAGATCGTCGTAAACGTTTTGAATGTTGTATTCCTTGTAGCCCGCCAGCGTGGGATCAACCGAAAAAAGCAGGACGTTTTTCGTGTCAAAGCCTGGGTTGATGCTCTGCACATTCTCCAGCGTGCGCAACAAAAGCCCCGCGCCAATCAGCACCACCATCGAAAGCGCCACCTGCGCCACTACCAGCGAACTTCCCAGCCCGAACCGCCTCCCACCCGCATTCCTCGCCGCCGAAAGGCTTCCGGCATTTTCCTTGAGCGTCGGCGCCACATCGACTTTTGTTCCCCGAAAAGCCGGTGCCAGTCCAAATCCAATGCCTGTCAGCAGGGCCACTCCGATGGTAAACAGCAGCACTCGCGCATCCGGCTGTAAATCCAGCTTGAACGGATGATACGAATTCGACGCAAAAAACTCCGCCAGCCCCGTCGCTCCCCAGAACGCCACAAGCACACCCAGTGCCGCCCCGGCCACCGAAAGCATCACGCTCTCCGTCAAGAGCTGCTGGATCACGCGCCCGCGCCCCGCACCCATCGCCAGCCGCACCGCCATCTCTTTTTCTCGAGCCGTTGCGCGCGCCAGCATCAATCCGGCAACGTTTGCGCACGCAATCAGCAAAATGATCCCTACTGCCCCCATCAACAAGTACAGCGGCTCCCCAAAATTTGAGCGAAATCCTGTCAATGCGTCCTGCGCGGGCACCAGCAAAATTTTCGGATCGTCGGCTTCTTTCATGGCAGGCTTCTCGCCGTGCAAAACTTCGTTGCGGAACAGCAGACTCAGGGCCGCCTCCGCCCGCCCCGGCGCCATCCCCGGATTCAATCGCCCCACTAGCGTGAGCCACCAATTCCGCGCTTCCAACGACCGGCCACCCCAACGAAGTCCCAGCGGAACAAGTTGCGTAAGCGGCAGCCACATGTCGAGCGTCTTGCCGGGCGTCAACCTTGTAAATCCCGGATCAATCACGCCAACAATCGTGAACGCCACGCTGTTAAATCGAATTGTTTTTCCGATCGCCGCTGCAGACCCGCCGAAACGCGCTCTGCCAATACCCGTAATTCAGCACCACCACTGGCGCTGCGCCCGGCTCTTCGTCCGAGGGTCCCAGCGTTCTGCCCATCGCGGCGCGCACGCCAAGCGTCTGAAAATAATCTCCCGAGACGAGTTCTCCCCTGGCCATGCTCGCGGGACCATTCCCACTCAGGTCCAGCTCCGCCGGACCGGCAAATGCCGCGACATTCGAAAATAGATCCTTCTGCGCCCGGATCTCTTTGAACATCGGATAGGAGAGCGAGCATCCACCCGAGTTCGCCCTCGGCTTGTCCCGATTCTGGCTCTTGCAATCGCCGAAGCTGCTCGTCCCCGTATTCTGCGGCCAGCTGTGCGCCGACCATCGTGGCACTACCAACTGTTCGGGATGCTGCACCGGCAACGACTCCAGCATCACTGCATTCACTAAACTAAATATCGCGGTATTTGCGCCGATGCCGAGGGCCAGCGTGGCAACGGCAACAATGGTGAACCCCGGATTCTTCCCCAGCATTCGCAACCCGTAGCGAATGTCTTGCCAGAGAGTCTGCACTGGGCCTCCGCAAGAAACCAGGACTACCGTCTAAGGAATGAGAGCAACCAGAACCAAAATTCGTTCGTGACCGAGCAGCCAGCCGCCCGCTGCCCCGAAGCAGCCACTATTTCAGGCGAATGCGGTCGAAATTTTCCCAGGCTGACATGTCGGACAAAATCACCTTGTCGCCGACTTTCAACCCATCGAGGATCTCAATCGTGTTGACGGAGCTCCGTCCCAGCTTCACGTTCACTCGCGTCGCTTCCGAGCCGTCCTCGGATAGCTTGAAGATGCCAATCGTGCCGTCGGACTGCCCGTGCACTGGCCTGCCCACGTACAGCACATCCCTCAAATTCTCGAGTGTGATTGTGCCGTCCACGCTCAGATCCGGCCTGGCTCCGGGCGGCAGCGGATCGTCAATCGTCACGTCCACTGTGACCGTGCCGTTGATCACGGAAGGGTCCACGCGGGAAACATGGCCGTTCACGATTCCATTGCGCGTATCAATCGACGCTTTTTGCCCAGGCACTACATCTTTCGCCTGCGTCTCGGCAATTTTCACTTCCGCTCGCAGCTTTTTCGGGTCCGCCACGCGCGCCAGGTTCATTCCCGGCGTCACGTGCTGCCCCACATCCACCGGCAGCAGTTGCAGCACTCCGTCGATGCCCGCGCGCACATGAAGCGCTTCCAATTGGCTCCTTTTCAACCCATAGAGAGCCTTCATCTGCTCCACTTTCGCTTGCTCCGCCGCAAGTTTTGCGTTCCCAGAATCCGTGGAGATTTTTGTCCGCTCAGCCTCCAACTGCGCGCGGATTTTGAGCTGCTCCGCCTTAACGCGAGACAAGTTCTCGATCACTTGCGCCGTGAGACCTTCCTTCACCAACTTCTCATCCACGTCGTGCTGGATTCTCGCCTGCTCATAGTCGCTGCGCACCGACGCTTCCGTGGCCTTCTGGCTCATCAAGTCGCTGTTCACCTGCACTCTCAGGTTCTGGTAGTCCGCTTCCGCTCCCTTGAGCTGGTATTCCGCGTCCACCGCATCCTTCTGCACCGTTGGGTCGCTCAATTCCATGATGATGGAGTCCGGCTTAACTACGGCGGGCGGCCGCAAAACCCATTTATCGACGTGTGCATCGGTTTGCGCCGCGATCCACCGGATGTCTACCGGAACAAGCGTCCCAAGTCCGCGCACTTCGCGCACCATGGGTCCGCGCTTCACCGTGTCCGACCAGATCGTTCCCGGGTCAACGGACGGCGCCGCCGGCTTCAGCTTCGACAGCGCGTACGTCACGCCTCCCAGCAGCAGCAGCGCGACGGTGCCGTAAGCAATCCGGCGGATTTTCTTGGCTCTTGCGTTGGATGGTCTTTGGATGTCCATAGTCGTTATAGCCCTTCTTAGGCGCAACTCCCTTGCCCAAGAGAATTCGCTTAAACCCTCGCCTTGTCAATGGTTTACGGCAACCCACCAAACTCCAAACCTGGCTCGTCTGGCCGAATGTGGGAATCCTTGTCCCACGAGCGGACAGTCTAACCAGATGAGCCTCGGTTCCTTCGTGTTTTGACGCCCCATATAAGGATACGTCATTTCTGCCGTTTTGTTCTGTCCCTCAGGCATCGCGAGCACGCCGCTGCCAGAATCCGGCACCCGTACCCGAAATGAGTCTTGATAAAATGCTACATCTGGTGTAATCTTTTAAATAGGGAAAACCGTAAGTTTTGACTGTAGCGTCAGCCTCCGGCTGGCGTTTTTGTTTTATGATCTCCCTCCGCCTCAACGTTATACTCGCGACGCTTGCGCACGTTTGTCCCCTTTGCGCCATTTTATGAGGTCGAGTAAGTCTTTTAGAATGAATACTTGTAAAAGTGTATCAAAATAAACGACTTTAACTCCCTTTAGAATCAACGTTTACAAGAAAAGTGGGGGAGGGTCCTCATCATGGTTGACCAGTCTCGTCCGCCCCACCGACTGCCCGCTGGAGGCTTCTTACTCAGGCCTCACTCTACCCCTCCCATAATACCTACCACTCGTGATAGCCTCCTGTCGCCGCCTCTCACTCGCGGTCACCGAAAGGAGACTAGCCATGCGCTACCCCCGGCTCCTCTGGCTCTTCGCTCTGTCCGCCGCCCCGTTGCTGGCGCAAACCCCCGCGGAAGGCCCCTCCAGCGAAAAAGCGCAAAAGACCTACAAAGACGCCCTGGAGGATGTTCACAAGCGCAGAATTGACTTTGCCCTCGACAGCTTTAAGAAGGCCGACAAACAAGACGAAGGGCGCTGCCTCGCCTGCCAACGGAAAATGATCCAGTACGGCCTTGAGCTTCATGAATGGAAGACCGCCCAGCTTGCCGCCGAAGAAATGATTACCGAGGCGCAAGGCGACAAAAACATCGCTCTTGCTCATTTTGAACTTGGCTTTGTCCTCTTCAATGAAGGTCTGGACAAGCGCAAGGACGAACTCTTTACTCGCGCCCACGAAGAATTCACCAAAGCTCTGGCCGCCGCCCCGAATTTTCCTGAGGCCATCGTTTCCGACGGAAAGGCGCTCGCCCACCTGAAGCAGGACGAGGCCGCCAAAGCTGAGTTCGCAAAATTTGTACAGATGAAGCCCGTCGGCGATCCGCAGCGCCAGCGCGTCCTCCGCTACATCAGCGAGCCGGAACTGGCGCGCGCCAGGATGGCCCCGGCATTTGCCGTCAATACGCTCGATGGACAGCACCTTTCCCTCGACGATCTAACCGGAAAAGTGGTCCTCATCGATTTCTGGGCCACCTGGTGCGGTCCCTGCCGCGAAGCTTTGCCTCATATGCAGCAAATCGCCAAAAAATTTCAGGGCCAGCCGCTGGTCGTGCTGAGCGTGAGTCTTGATTCCGACGAACAAAAGTGGAAGGACTTCGTCACCAAGAACGGAATGACCTGGACGCATTACCGTGACGGCGGCTTCACCGGCCCCATCGCCACGATGTTCGGCGTGAAGGCCATTCCTCAGACGTTTACCATCGATGCCGACGGCGTTCTCCAGGACGAGCACATCGGCGACGCCGCCATCGAAGGAAAGTTGAAAAAGCTGGTTGCCCGCGCCCAGGAACTGCAATCGCAGCAGAAACCGCTCCAGTGAGTTTGACTCATGACCGACTAAGCGGGTTGTAGCTCGCAGGCAACGCGTAAAGTTCCCCCGCGCGAGCAGCTTGTCGGGGCGGGAGTTGCCCGGCCTTCTTGTGCTGCTTGCCCCGCTCTCTTGTACTAGGTCGTCGGCGGAGTGGCGTCGCCGCAGCCGACGAACTCCTGAAGTATGCGGTTTCCCTTGTACTCCAATTCGTCGTGAATGCCGATCTTGCTTGTGTAATACCCGCGCACCGTCAAATGCTTTAGCTCGCGGAAAAACCGCACTTCGGGAAGCTCGGTCATTTGTTCGTTGTCGGAAAGCACTTGGATGACGGCGATCTTTTCTTCCGTGCTCGCCGCGACGAACGATTTTCCGTTGTAGTGCTGGCTCATCGATTCGATAAGCCGCAGTCCTTCGTGCCATGTCGCTTTCTGCTGGTCGTCTGTGCTCTCCCGGACGGTTTGCTCGATAAAATCCGCCACCTTCGCTGCCTTTGCTCCGCCCGAGTGGCTATCAGCGGGGATAATTGTCTCCGAGAGTTCTTCGACGAGCGTGTGCTGCGCCGGTGTGAAAAAACGCGCGCCGGGCTTGGCTTCCGTGCTTGTGGCGTTGCTCGCATTTGTCGCCGTCGGTGGCGCCGCCTGAGGCTCGGCGTGCGAAGCTTCGGTCGCCACTCCGGGCAAGGGCAAGACCGCCGCGCCCAGTGCAGTGGCCGTGGTCTTTAGCCATTGGCGCCGGTCCTGCTTCAAATCGATCGGATTCTTCGCCGACATTTTTCCCCCTCGAAGTCGTTGCAGCGACGCGGTCGCCGCCGCTTCTTTACGTCTTTATTTCATTACTTCTTTACTTGGTTTTTTCACTACAACTCGTTCTTGGCCAACTGATCCGCCAGGTAGTCGCACGAGCGCCAGCACAGCGCCATGATCGTCCACGTGGGATTCTGGCAGCTGGCGTTCACGAATGCGCTGCCGTCCACCACAAACAGATTTTTCACGTCATGCGACTGCTGATATTGATTCAACACCGACGTCTTCGGATCATTTCCCATGCGCGCCGTGCCCAGTTCGTGGATCGACCATCCCTCGGTGAGAATGCGGTCGCTCACAAAAATAATCTTGAAGCCTGCGGCCTCGAACATTTCTTGCGCCGTCTCTTTCATGTCCTTGGCCATATTGTGTTCGTTCTCGCCGAACTTATAGTGAAAGCGCAGCGCCGGAATGCCCCACTTGTCTTTCACTACGGGATCGAGATCCACAAAATTCTCGTAGCGCGAGAGCACTTCTCCAAATGCGCCCATGCCGATGTACGACCCCTGATTTTTCCGAATTTCTTCCTTGAACGACGCGCCAAACCCGGGGCTGTCTGTGCCCGGCGGAAACATGCTGCATCCGCTGCCGCCCTCAAACCCGTAGCCGCGAATAAATTTCGGATGTTTCTCCGTGAGGTTGCGAAAACGCGCCAGGTAGAAGCTGCCCGGACGCCCGTCGTCCAGCGTAGGCGGTTTCCCAACAAGATCGGTTGCCTGCCCGGCCACGTACGGTCCCATGATGTGTTCACAAAAATTGTGGCCGACGTGGCCGCTCGAGTTCGCGAGTCCGTTTGGATAGAGCCGCGACTTGGAGAGCAGAAGGAGCCGCGCGGATTCGAGAGTTGACGCCGCGACGATCACCGTTTTTCCCCGCACCGTGTAGTCCTTCATGGTCTGCGAATCCGTGAAGTGCACGCCGGAGGCTTTGCCCGTTTGCGGATCGACGGTGATTTCGCGCGCGATGGAATTCGTTCGCAGCGTCAGGTTGCCCGTATCCATCGCGGGATAGATCAATCCAGTCGGCGAATCGAACGCCGCGTGAATATCGCAGCCACCCTTGCGCGAACAGGCCCCGCGTCCATAGCACCGGCTGCGATATTTGTTGTGCTTCAAGCCGTCGGTGGTCACGCCCGCGCGATACTGCGTCAGCGTCCGGCCCATTTTCGCGATGCCTTCCTTGAGCGTCACCTCCGAGCAGCTCAATTTGGTCGGGCGCTGAAAAATACTGTCCGGCAGATACGGCAGATTTTCTTTTACCCCGGTGATGCCGAGATATAAATCCACTTTGTCGTAGTAGGGTGCGATGTCGCTGTAGCTGATCGGCCAGTTTTCGCCGTAGCCGTCACGGTCCTTGGCTTTGAAATCGTAATCGGAGAGGCGCAGCGCCAGGCGCCCCCAAATATTTGTTTTTCCTCCGAGGCATCGCGCTCGCACCCACGCATAATTCGTCCCCGTGTAGGGATTGTCGCGTTCGTTCACCACGATGTTCTTCGTGTAGTCGCTGTTACCGATATAACTGTAGAGATTTTTTGATTTTTCAAAGCCCGGGCCATACGGCGGCCTGCGAATCGTGTACTCATTATGTGTCAGCGAATGCGAACCAGGAGGCAGCCCTCCCCGGTGCGGATTGTCGTAAGGCCATTCCATCGAGCGCAATTCCTGCTCGATGTTCAATTTCTTTCCCGCTTCGAGCATCAAAACCTGCAGCCCGTGCGTCGTCAAAACATGCGCCGCCATGCCACCAGCCGCGCCCGATCCAATGATCACCGCGTCATATTTTTTGCTGAGGTCTGCTTCTGGCTCGGCCATGGGAAAAACTCCCTCTCTGCTCTAGCTCTGCTAAAGAGCGGTGCATCGGCATTCAATAATGAACTTTCGTCTTTGTCCAGTTTAACCGCTTTGCCGTCGCGCCGACGGGAGACTCAGTCCATCGCGATCCGCCCGATTCGCTCTCGGTTGCCCTTTCCAACACACATCCTTCGGCAGTCCGGCTGCAAACGCAACCCGCGCTGGTATCCTTTTTTATTAGGCCGAGAACAGCCATCGTGCACTACAACCTCGCTCATCCTTTTTATGAAAGCTCCCTGGCGCATCCGGAGAACCTTGCGCTTTCCGTGGGCGATTCCCACTTCACCTACAGGGCATTACGCGAACAAGTTCAGCCGATCGCCCGCTGGCTGCGCACGCAGACGCATTCCGAGGCGCCGCGCGTCGGCATTCTGGCTTCACGGACGCCGGAAACGTACCTCGGCATTTTGGGCACGTGTTGGGCTGGCGGAACGTACATTCCCCTCAGCCCCAAGTATCCCGAAGAGCGGCTCTTGCAACATTTTGAGCGCATCAAGCTGGATGCGCTGATTGTCGATTCGGCCGGGATGGCGCTTCTTACTGACCGCGTGCTCAACCGCGGCCCGCGCAACATTCTTGCCGCCGGGATGCCCACAACTTCGGAGCGCAAGCTCGAAGACGGAGGAAAAATCATCCTTGCGGGGCGCGATGCGCTTCCTGTGTTCGACGCTTCGGACAAGCCCGTCGAAGTTTCGCCGGACCACACCGCTTACATCATTTTTACTTCTGGAACGACGGGGATTCCCAAGGGAGTGATGATTCCCGTTAGCGCTGTCCATCATTTTGTTGAAGCCATGCAATCGCAATACGGCATTCAGCCGACGGACCGCATGGCGGGCATCACGGAAATCACGTTTGATATTTCCGTGTTCGATCTTTTTGTGACGTGGAAATACGGCGCTGCGCTTCTCGTGGTCCCCGCGACGCAAATGATGGCGCCCTCGTCGTTCATTCAGAAACATCGGCCGACCATTGTTTTCACCGTGCCTTCGATCGCGGCCAGCATGCAGCGCATGAAATTGCTCGCGCCAAATTCCATGACGAGCTTGCGGTATTCCTTTTTCGCGGGAGAACCATTGCCCGTCGCGTCGGCTTCGATGTGGAAAGCGGCCGCGCCCAACAGCGTCGTCGACAATCTCTTCGGCCCCACGGAAGCGACGGTTGTTTGCATCGGCCAGCGTTTCTACGGTCCGGAAAATGCCACGCCCACGCGCGGAGTCGTCGCCATCGGAACTCCATTTCCAGGCATGGAAGCAGCCATCGTGGATGCCTCGCTAAAATTTGTCCCTGATGCGCAGAATGGCGAACTGCTTCTCTCCGGGCCGCAGCTCAGCTCCGGATATTTCGGCGACTTGGAACTCAGCGCCAAATGTTTTCCAACGCTTGCCGGGCGGCGCTGGTATCGCACGGGCGATCTCGCTTATCGCGACACGTCCGGCGTCTTCCATCACCTCGGACGGATCGACAATCAAGTGAAAGTGCTGGGCCTCCGTGTCGAGCTCGAAGAAATCGAAGCGCACCTGCGCGAAGTGTACGAAACCGATTCCGTGGCCGTCATCGCCTGGCCCGTCGAGCACGGCTCCGCCAGCGGCATTGTCGCTTTTGTTTGCGGACGCATTGGCGCCGATGACCCCGCTTTGAAAACGCTAATTAAAAAGCGCCTGCCAAGTTACATGGTGCCGTCGACGGTCCATCACATCGAATCCATCCCGCTCAACGCCAACGGCAAAGTGAATCGCAAAGAACTCGCCGAACTATTGGCGGGAGGAAAATTGTGAACGGCGCTGTGGAAGCCACTTCGGCTATTCCATCCGTTGCGTGGCCAGAGCGGCTCGCAAAATTTCGCATCATCCCGCGCGTCGACACCTACCCGGTCGTCATCAAATTCGCCCAGACGTTTGCCGGGAAGCTCCTGATCCTCGCTCTCTTTGCGCTCGGTTTGCGCTTCGCAACGCAAGACTGGATTCCACTAAGTCTCTGCCTCGCCGCCATCACGTTTTTCCCGCTCAAGCGCAGGCTCCTCGTCACCGCCGCCACGCTCATTTTCACCTTCGTTGTACCGTGGACGACTTTTCTGCACCCGGTCTACACCTCGGCGCTCCTCGTCTTCGTCATCGCGGCCGGCGCAACTCTTTTCTGGCTGGCGCTGGAATTACCGCGCACCGTCATCGGCCGGCATCCCGTGTTCATTTTGCTGACTGGCTACTCGTTGCTCATCGTTTTCGCTGCCTATTTTCCCAACAACACGCCCGTTTATCTGACCGTTTGGGATCTCACGCGCATTTTCGGCCTCTATCTATGGTTCATCGCTTATTCGCTACTGGATTTGCGGTTGAAGGATCGCGACGGCCTGCTTCTGCAACTTGGCACGTACCGCCCGTTCTGGGGCTCGACGGTAACGCCGTTTCCGAAAGGCGCGAGCTATTTGCGCCGCATCGAAGCACGCGACAGCGAACAACTCGCCGTTACGCAACTGAAGGGCTTGAAGCTGCTGGCCTGGTCGCTGCTCATTTCGCTTTTCGCCAGGTACTATATGGAGTTCGTTCACAGCTACCTGGCGATTCCCACGTTTCGCGTGGAATTCATGCGCAGCGTGCAGCATGCCGCCGATCCGTGGTACGTCTGCTGGGCGAGCTTGTTCTCGGAGTTTTTCGAGGAAATCATCACCATTTCGATTTGGGGCCATCGCTTCATCGCTTGCTGCCGCCTGGCCGGTTTCAACGCGCTGCGCAACACATACCGTCCGCTCGCTTCGCGCACCATCGCCGAATTCTGGAACCGCTACTATTTTTATTTCAAGGAACTGATGGTCGATGTTTTTTTCTACCCGGTCTTTCTGAATTATTTCAAGTCGAACAAAAAAGTGCGCATGGCCGTGGCTACGTTTGCCGCCGCCGGTTTCGGAAATGCGTTCTACCATTACATCCGTGATTTGAAGTACATCGCCGAGATGGGTTTGTGGCCCTCGATTGCCGCGTATCACGTCTACATTTTTTATTGCCTGGTGCTGGCTTCCGCCATCACGATTTCGCAGCTCCGCAAGCGCGGCCCAGCGCCGTCCGGATTTCTCCGCGCGCGTGTCGTGCCCGCGTTTTGCGTCATTCTTTTTTATTGCTTGCTCCATGTTTTTGATTACACGGAGCGGGCTTATCCCATCACCGAACATTTTCGATTTTTAGCGCACCTGTTCAATCTGACGATCTGAGGAAAACACATGGACCACCGCGAAGAGATTCGCAAGTATCTGAAGGAGCTGCTTCTGCAAAAGGGCGACAAACAGCCATTCGCCGATGACGCCTCGCTGCTGCTTAGCGGACGCCTCGCCTCCGTGGATGCCGTCGAAATTGTCGTGTTTCTGGAAGAAAAATTCCACGTTGATTTTGCGGAAGTCGGCTTCGACCAATCTCTGATCGATAGCGTCGACGCCATCGATGCGCTTACGCAAACCGTAAAGAAATAATCGCCGCAACCCGCCCTGCGTGAGGACGAATGGGTTTCGAAGTTTTTCTCGAATGTTTCGGAACAACCGCCCAGTCAGGAATCCCCGCAGCCGCCGTGCGCGCGTTGTTTCCCATTGTGGAAAAGGAATCGGAACCGGATTACTGGCGCGTTTTCTACGATGACAGGAATTTCTGCCACATCTCCGTGAAACCGATGACCTCGGATACGGAAAAGCTGAAATCCATTTATGTCGAGCGGCCCTGCGGAGATTTGCGGCTTTGGCAAGGCCTGCTGGCGGTACTTCGCATGGGTTCGGTCTTCATGATTTGGCCGGGTGGTCCGCTCGTTGTTGCCGAAGAGACTCCCTTCGCCGATTTGCCGGAAGATATGGTTGATGCGATGGGCCCGCCGGCGACCGTCGCATCGGCTGAAGCGCTGCTTCGCCTGGTTCAGGAGTCCTAATTTAGCCGGCTGCCGCGGGCTGCCCCTTGCCCGCAGACTTCCCGAAATCAGGACGGACGCCGGTGCCTTCTCAAAAATTCCGCCAGCCGATACCGGTCTTCTTCGCGCACGGCCGTGAACTTCAATCCCAACCCGCGGCCAGGCTCTACCCGCTTGATAACGGCTTCGGCGCGGATCTGTCCTTCCGGCACGAGGAAATCCAGCTTAGCTGTGGCACCGACGGCGCGGTGACTGGTTGTTTGAAGAAAGAGCCCTCCGGTGCTTACATCGCGGATCGGCGAGATGTCTTCTTTGCCACCACAACTCCAATAAACGCAGACGAGGTCCCGCAGTTCAACGCGCGCGGAGAACCTGCGGGAATAGAGTGGGGCTTCGGTCAACATAGTCTCCACCCGCCGGCTCAGGAAATGATCCGCAGGCTTACTGGAGGCCAGGAACGGAAACTCCGTCGAGGGATTTCCGCTGGAACAGTAGGGAAAACTATACGCGACGAGTGTTAACCGCATATAAAAAACCCGTCGAATTTCGCAATGCTTAGCCAGAGAGACTCCGGCATGGATAGACGGACTCGCGCGAATCGGAAAGGTCTCGGTCCTAATCTCAATTTAGGCTGCCATCGACTAGCTCCTTTATCTTCGAAGGGGTGGGCGGGAAAACATACGATGGGCTACCATTCCGTAAAACTGGACGCCGCCCACCTGTTGGTGGCATACAATCGGGCCGCTAGTTTGAGCAAGCACTCTCAGGGGAGCCGGCTTATGAGACTCGGAATCCGGAAGACCTTCAAGATCCTTGCGCCGGGAAACTCGTTGCGCAAGAGAGTGGCGTACAGTCTGGCCATCGCGCGGGCGATTCTCGTTCCGGTGATTTTTCTGGCGATCTACTATCTCTTCGAGATGGGATGGATCGTGGACCGCATCGTGAATTTGGATGCTCCCGCCGCGACACTGGCGCAGAAAGCTTCGATTGAGATTCTGGAAGCGCGGCGCGCGGAGAGAAATTATTTATTGCTGCACGATCCGATCTATCTGGCGGCGAACCACGAATCGCTGGGAAGGACCCGGCAGATTATGAGCCAAATACAGGAACTCGAGCCGCAGGATTTAGGCGAAACACAAAAGGCCCTGGAATCCCTGAGAGTTTACGAGCAAAGATTCAGCGCGGCTGTCGCAGCCATGTCGCAGCCAGGGCAGGGAGATGCGGACCGCATTCAGGCGGTGGTGCGCGCCTATGAAAACGACCTCAACGAATTGCTTCGTGGCGCGAAATTGAAGAGGCGCGAACAGTTGATCGAGGAGTTGCGAAACCGCGTGGGCTCGTTTGATGCGCAAATCTCGCAGACCGTTCAGGCGGGGAACCCTGCTCTCGCCCCGGTCACCGCGGATTTGCAGACTTCCAGCCAGGAAGTGCTGACCTTGCTGAACGAGTTGGAATCGGAAAATTGGAAGCGCGTGGAAAGCGATCATAAAGAGGCGCGAAGGCTTCTGCATTCGGCGGAGTGGGCGCTGAGTATCGTCTCCGCGATAACTTTTCTGTTCAGCGTGTGGGTGAGTTTTATTTTGCCCCGGCAAGTGGTGAAACCGCTGATCACCTTGCGGGAAGCCGTGGATCACGCGGCGCAGGGCGGCGGCGCGACCGAGTTGGAGATCGAAGGACGCGGGGAAGTGGCGGACCTGGCGCGCAGCGTGCACAACCTGATCACCCGATTGCGGCAGACGGCCTGACGCGGCTTTCGCGCCGATGCATTTCTCTCCGCTTCATTCTTACCTGGAGCGCGTCGAGAGGCGCTTGACGAGTTCGTACAGAAACGCCTGGCCTTCGTAGAAAGACTGCACGCCCATGCGCTCATCGCGTCCGTGGAAGCGGATGTCATCGCGGTCCATGAAGAAGCCCTGCACCCCATAGCAGGGAATCCCCTGCGCGCGGAGATAGCGGCCGTCGGTCGCGCCCATGACCATGATGGGGACCGTTGGCACGCCCGGCCACATGCTCGTGGTGATATCGCTCACCGCCTTCAGCAGGTCCGCGCGCATGGGCGAGGCGGGCGCTTTGCTGAAGTCGCTCAACTGTTTCACGCTAACCTGATCGTCGGCGACAACTTTTTGCAGCGTGCTGAGCACGTATTCGGGCGAATCTTCCGGCAACACCCGGCAATTCACAGTGGCAGCGGCGAGTTGCGGCAGCGCATTGATCGCGTGGCCGCCTTCGAGCATCGTTGCGACGCACGTGGTGCGCAGAGTGGAATTCCACGCCGGAGACGCTGCAGCGACCTTTTCCATCGCTTCCTGCGAGCCGGCCGCGACTTTGCCGAGGTCTTCCCGGATTGGTCCTGTTTCGATTTTTGACATTTGCTGGAAGTAGGCCGCGGTCACTTCATTCGTTTTCAGAGGAAAGCCGAAGTCGCCGAGACGCGACAAAGCTCCTGCGAGATGGTAGATGGCATTGTCGTGCACGGGCATCGAGCTGTGGCCGCCCTTGTTGCGCACCTCGAATCGGAAATTGAGGACGTATTTTTCGCTGACTTGCAGGTCATTCGAGATTTTTTTGCCTTTGGACTCTTCGCCCCACCCCCCTTCATTCAGCGCGAAGTCCGCATCGATCAGCTCGCGGTGATTTTTCAGCAGCCAGTCGACGCCGTTGTACGGGCCGCCGCCCTCTTCGTCGGCGGTAAGCGCGACGATAATGTCGCGGTCGGGCTTGAAACCTTCCTTTTTGTATTGGATGAGATTGGCGATCCAGACTGCGGCTTGAGCTTTGTCGTCGCCGGTGCCGCGGCCATAGAAGAAGCCGTCTTTCTCGAGAAATTGAAACGGGTCGGTGCTCCAGTCTTCGCGCTTGGCTTCGACGACGTCGATGTGCGCAAGCAGAAGAATGGGTTTGCGCGCGCCGGTCCCGTGGTAGCGAACGACGAGATTGCCTTTCTTCGGAATGGCTCCGCCCGTGAAAATATCGGAGTCGGGAAATCCCGCGGCTTTCAATCGCGCGACGGCAATGTCGACGACAGGCGTCGTCGCACCGGTCGTGAACCCCGATTGCACCTCGATGAATTGTTTGTAGATGTCGTGCGCAAGCTGTTTTTCAGCGTCCGGCCGGGTGATTTGGGCGTTCGCCGGGGCGCCGCAGAGAAATGTCAGAAGCAAAAGTCTAGAAGTAAGCCAGATTTTTGAGGTTTGCATGGCGGGCATTTTTGCACGCCGGACGCGATCGCGCAACTTTTCAGCGTTCGGCCCGGCGAGAAAATCCGGGAGGCTGCTTGAGGCTTCCAGCGTGCTCGAAGCTCAAGCCCATTTGTAGCCTAGCTTGGCAAGGGGGAGCGCGCGGATGCGCTTTCCTGTCACGCTGAAAATCGCGTTGCAAACCGCGGGCAGGATCGGCGGAAGCGCCGGTTCGCCGAGTCCCGTTGGCGGATTGTCCGTCGTCAGGAAATGGACTTCAATTTCCGGCGGCGCCTGGTTCATGCGCAGCGGCGGATATTCATTGAAATTATTTTGCATTGCGCGCCCGCGTTCGATGGTGATTTCGTACCCCATGAGATGGCTGAGCCCTTCAATCACCGAGCCCTGCACTTCATTCAGCGCGCTGGTGGGATTTATGATTTGACTGCCGACATCGCCCGCGACCCACACTTTGTTCACTTTCAGGCCGTTGTCCTTGCTGACGCGCACTTCCGCCACTTCGGCAAAGTAGCCGCGATGGCTGAAATGGAAGGCCACGCCCATTCCAGTATCGTGCGGCGACTTGCGTGAGCCCCAATTGGATTTTTCCGCGACAAGCTCAAGTACTCCCTTCATGCGCTGCGCATTAAATAAAAAAGCCGCCGGTGTTGGCTGGCCTCCGGCAAGCGCCGGTGCGGCGTCGAACGCAGGCGTGTTGAGCAGCGCCAACCGGAACGTCACGGGATCGGCCCCCGCTGCATGCGCCAGCTCATCAATAAACGATTGCATCACGAACGCAATGCCATTGCTTCCCGGCGCGCGCATCGCGCCCGTGGGAACGCCCAACGCCATCACCGAGGAGTGCAGTCCAAAATTCGAAATGAAGCGGGCAGGGAACTCGTCGGGAGAAATCTGCGCGCTTGGCGCGAATCTCTCGCCTTCACCAAAACTCACAAAATGATTCCGCCACGCAACGAGCTTACCGCTTGAATCCACGCCGCCTTTCAAGAAGTGAAATCCCGCGGGGCGATAAAAATCATGATGCATGTCGTCTTCGCGTGACCACAGCAGCTTCACCGGCGTGCCACCAAGTTGTTTCGCGATCCACGCCCCTTCGATCATGTAGTCGTTGGTCAGCCGCCGTCCAAAACCGCCGCCCATGCGTGGCAAGTGAATGGTCACGTCGCTCTCCGCAATTCCCAGCGTCTTGGCAACCTGCGTCAAGCCGCGCTGCGGCGTCTGGCTAGGCACCCACATTTCCAGTTTCCCGTCCGCAAAGCGCGCCGTGCAATTCTGCGGTTCAAGCGGCGCGTGTGCCAGGAACGGATAAAAGTAAGCGCCTTCGACGGTTTTCGCGGTGGATTGCAGGGTAGCGTCCGCATCGCCGTCCGTGCGCAGCGAGCGCGCCGGCTTCTGTTTGGAAAGCTCGGCGGCCTTGCTTGCGAATCCTTCGCTGCTTTGTGTCGCCGTCGCTCCCTCGTCCCATTTCACATCCAACTTTTCGCGCGCGGTCTTCGCAATCCACCAGCTATCCGCAACAATCGCCACGCCGCAAAGCAGTCCCGTCAAATCCGTCCCACCCTCAACAATGAACGCATGCCGCACACCCGGAATCGCCTTGATCACATCCAGATTCGCGCTGACCACTCTTCCTGCAAACACCGGACACTTTACAAAAACTCCCCACAGCATTCCCGGCAGCCGGAAATCGATTCCGTAGAGCGGCCTGCCGCGAACAATCGCCTGGTTGTCCACGCTCGGAATCGATTTGCCAATTATTTTGAAATCCTTCGGGTCTTTCAGCTTCACGCTCGCCAGATCCGGCGGAGGCAATGCCGCCGCTTTCGCAGCAATCTCGCCGTAACCAACCGAGCGCTTCGTCGCCGCATGCAGCACGCGCCCCGAAGCCGTCGTGCACTCCGTTTCCGGAACCGACCAAGTCTGCGCCGCCGCCGTCACCAGCAGCTGCCGCCCCGCCGCGCCAACTTGGCGCATCGGAATCCAATTGTTCGGCGTCGCCGTGCTGCCGCCCGCAACCTGCAATCCATATTTCGCGAAGTTCACGTCGCCCTGCTCGATCCGCACATCCTTCCAATCCACGTCCAGCTCTTCCGCGATCAGCATCGGCAGCATCGTCCGAATCCCTTGCCCAACTTCCGGATTCTTCGCCGTAATAGTCGCGATGCCTTCCGGTGAAATCCGAATAAACGCGTTAGGAGTCAGCACCGCCTGCGGCGGCCCAGCCGGAGCCTGCGCCAGCGCTTTCTCAACAGGCTCGACATACGCCGCAAGGAGGAGCCCGCCCCCCGCAATCGCGCTCACCCGCAGAAACGACCGTCGCCCAAGAGTCCTGATAGTCCCAGCATTGCTGGTGTCGACTGCTTCCAAAGTGTTCATTGGGCCTCCTGATTCTTGGACTTCCGAGACTTAGACCGGCGCTCCGCCGCGCAGGTTATGCGTCGTCCTGCGGCCAGGCCGAGCGCCTCGTGGGAACAGAACACCCGGATTATAGCTCCTCTCAGCCAAGGCGGCGCCAGAAAGCGAGACGCCTCCAGATTTCCACCGTTCCATCGGCCTCAAAAACTCTTTTAGAAATTCTGCAAGCTGAAACGACAAATTCGTTCTAACCACGTCACCGCAAGCAACCCGGTGTCCAGAATGCTAACTCTAATGAGGTAACAAACCAGAGTGAGAACGCCGTCCGCCGAGGGGCGCGCATATCACTCTTAAGACGGTCCTCCATTCCCCGGGTTGCAATCAGCAAGAGCCGAGGCAATTTCACAAAGCTAGAGGTGTCGAAAATGACCAGCTCACGTCCGTCCGTTTCGCTCCCGCACAAAAATCGCAATCACTGGGGCTTCATCACTTTTCTCGTTGCAACACTCTTGCTCTGCGCGCGCAGTCTCCCCGCGCAGAACGCACCGCACGCTCCCGGTTGGGTGGTCATCACCATCAGTGACTATCGAACGCTGCACGCCAAAGCCTATCCGCCCGAGCGCGAGCCTGAGGGCCCGCCCGTCGACGCTACACTCACGCGCGTCGACTACGACTTGCACATCGACGGCGATCTCGCCGCCGGCCGCGCTAGTCTCACCGTCGATGTACTAAAAGACGGTTGGGTGCGCGTACCGATTCCGCCAGGCCTTCTCGTCCGCGAAGCCAAGCTCGACGGCAAACTTGTTTCGCTTGTCCCCGGCGCCCCGGGGAAAGGCACGAACCAACTCTCCGCTCTCCTTTCGCGACCCGGGCGCGCCATACTGCAACTCGATATCGCGCTGCCCGTCATTTCCACTGCAGGCGAAGAAAGTATTTCTCTGCCTTCCACCGCTTCCGGTGTTACGCGCGCCACAGTTCGCCTTCCGCGCCAGGGGGTGGACATCCGGCTAACCGGAGGCCTCTTGGCGGAAAAATCCGAACCCGGCGCCGAAAGCAAATGGCTCGCCTACGCTCGTGGCAACGAGGCGCTCACATTTACTTGGAAACGAAAGACCGAAGATCATCGCAGCGCGCAAGCCTTGCGCCTGCGTGGCTCGCTCACCCAATTAACCGGCCTTGGCGAAGACACCGCCACCATCGTCGCCCAGGTCAACATCGAAGTGACGCAAGGCGCGGCGCGCGAAGTCCGCATCGGGCTTCCCGAAAAAGTCACCATCAACCAGGTCTCCGGCGCCACGGTCGAGGACTGGGAAATGAAAGACGGCCAGCTCGCGGTGACGTTCCTCGAGCCAGTCGAGCAAACCGCCAAGTTCATCGTCAGCGGCGAAACGCGCAGCCCCCGCGACGGCCAGATCGATATTCCACTGCTTCGCTTGCTCAACACCGAGCGCGACACCGGCGGCGTGGCCGTCGAAGTTCTCGGCGCCGGCGAAATCAACAAGTTCAAAACCGAAGGCCTGGAAAACGCCGACGCCAGCGACCTCGGCGAAATTGTCTCGAGCCGCCAATCCACTTCGCTCTCCGCCTTCCGTTTCCGCTCGGGCGATGCCAAGACAACCCGGTCGCTCACCGTAAACGTCGCGCGTTACACGCCGCAAGCCGTCCTGATGGCCAACGTCGCCGAAGCGCGTTACAACGTGCTCATCACCAACGAAGGCAAGCTGCTCGTACAAGCGCGCTACGCCGTCCGCAACAATCAGCGAAACTTCCTGAAGATCACGCTGCCGCAAGGCGCCACTCTTTGGAGCGCCTCGCTGGCGGGCAAGCCTGTCCGCCCCGGCCAATCGCCCGACGGAAGCGTCCTGCTCCCACTGGAAAAAGCGCACGCTGGCGAAGACTCTCCGGAGTTCGCCGTTGAACTCGTCTATATCAGCCGCGGCACCGCGTGGAACGACAAGGGCCAGTTCAAGCTCGCACTTCCCGCGCTGGACTTGCCCGTCTCGCGCACCGGCTTGCTCGTCTATCATCCGCCGCTGTTCAAAGTCACGCCGGAACCTGGCTCCTTCCGCACGGAAACGTACGAGGATCCAACTTCCGCAGCCCTCAATCCTCCACCGCCGCCACAACCGATGCCGTCACGCGCCATGGCCATGGCGCCCGCGGCTCCTCCCAAGTCGCCGAAGATCATGGTCGAGGATGCCGCTCCGTCGGCAATTACCGAACTGTCCATCGAAGGGCGCTCCGTGTTGAACCTGAATCAACCCTCCACGCAGACGCTCGTCGACAATTTCCGCATGGCCCTGCAAGGTGGAAAGGCCTCTGGAATTCTGCCGATCAGCGTTTCCTTCGCGGCTCTCGGACCCTCGCTCTATCTTGTTTCCGAACTCACAGGCGAAAACCAGGCACCCAGCACCGATCTGAATTATCAACGCGAGAAAAAGGCAGGTGGGCGATGAAAAAATTCTTTTTGGCAGTCGCATTCCTGATGACCGTCCCCGCATTTGCACAAGACAGGGTTGCACCTCCAGTTCCTCCCGCGGGAAACGTCACACTCCCCCTCGAGGAGTACAACCGCCTGCTTGAGCTTGCGAATAAATCGCCGCGGCGCGTGGAATCCGCTCCGCTTCCGTACACCATCAAGCGCGGCGAACTTAAATTGCGCGTAGGCACCGACACCGTTATGGGCACCGTGCAATTGCAAGGCGAAACTTTCAACAAGGGCGAAACGAAAGTCGTGCTCACTTCCGGAATGACCATTCTCGACGCGCGCCAGGAAGGCCGAGTCTTGCCGCTCGAACAAGAAGGCGGCACACAGATGGCCATCGTCGCTGGCCCCGCTGAGTTTTCCGTCGTTCTCGATGCCGGTTTGCCTTTGAACATCGAAACCGGCCGCGCTTCCTTCACTCTTCCGGTTCCCGCAGCCGGAAGCGTGCGCCTGACTCTCGAAGTTCCGGGAGATCACACCAACGTAAAACTCACACCGGGCTTGATCACGAGCCGCACGACCGCAAACGGTGCCACCACCATCGAAGCCACGCTCGTCCCCGGCCAGCCCGCGAATCTCTGGTGGGCCACCCGGGAAGTGGTCGCTCCCGTCGTCCCGCGCGAAGTCCGTTTTCTTTCCAACGTCAAAACGCTCGTCTCCGTCAGCGAAGCGGACGTTCGCCTCGCCGTGCTTGCCGACATCAATGTGATTCAGGGCGATCCCACGCAATTTGAAATCGAAGTTCCAGCCGGCTATGAAGTCACGGGAACTTCCGGCGCGTCGGTCGATTCCAGCGACGTGCAATCAGGCGTTTTGATCGTGAAAGTGAACGCCCCCGCCCAGCGCACGCATCAATTTCTGATCTCGATGGAAAAGCCCATCGGCGTGACGAAAGCCGATGTGCCTTTCCTCAGCATCAAGAATTCGCAACGCGAAACCGGCGAAGTCCTCGTCGAAGGCGTAGGCACCATGGAACTCACCGCGACGGAAAGCGGCAGCCTGAAGCGCATGGACATCAAGGAAACCAATCCCTATCTGCGCTCGCTTGCGCGTTCGCCGTTGCAAGCCGCGTTTCGTTATCACCGCCAGCCGGCGGAAAATCCCAGCCTCGCTCTCGAATGGACGCGCTTCCCGGATAGCAGCGTGCTCGCCGCCATCGCCGAACGAGCCGTCGTCACCACGCTTGTCACCACCGAGGGCCGGTCGCTGACCGAAGTGAAGCTGACCATGAGAAATCAAATTCAGCCGTTTCTGAAAGTGGAGCTGCCCGCGGGCGCGAGCATAGTCACCGCGGAAGTCGCCGGAGAAAAGGTCAAGCCCGTCGAAGGCGCCGACGGCCAGCGCGTCCCGCTTCTGCGCCCCGGCTTCCGCCCAACGGATTCGTACGAAGTCTCCTTCGTCTTCATGCACTCCGGCGCTCCCTTCGCCAAAAAAGGAGGCTCGGAAATTTCGCTGCCGAAAATGGATGTCCCCATAACCGTGTTGCAATGGGAGCTGTTTCTCCCGGAGCAGTACAAGGTCAAGGATTTCGGTGGCGACGCTTTGGCTGCGAATCTCTTACCTGAATCGTCCGAAGGAGCCGCGGGCACTGTAGGCTTTGGGTATTCCGTGGACGGTTCGGCGGGCGGGGCGGCCGATCGCATCTCGCCGCTTCAACTGCTGCCGGGGCAGATCGGTGGTTATATTGTTGACCCGACCGGCGCGGTGGTCGCCGGAGCGAATGTGAACGTCACGCAGTTGGACACGGGCGCGCAGCGCAGCACGGTGACCGATTCTTCCGGTCGCTGGATCGTCGGAAACATGCCGTCCGGAAGAGTGAGAGTTCTCGCCACCATGCGCGGCTTCAAAAGTACGGTGCGTGACGTGGTGTACAACACAAATTATCCAACATCCGTCAGTTTTGCCCTGCAGATCGGAGCCACGGCGGAGTCCGTAGAGTTGCGTAGCGATGATCAGGCCAAAGAATCGCGGCAAATCGAGCGCGACTTGAAGAAAGACAAAGCCCAGGTTTCCAACTCTGCTTCTTCGAACGTTCTCGATCTTCAGCGCCGCGTCTCGGGCGTTCTGCCCGTCCGCGTGGACGTCCCTCGTGCCGGCAATTCCTTCAGCTTCGTCCGTCCGCTCGTTTTGGATGAAGAGACAAAGATTACCTTCACTTACAAAACCAAATAAATCCGCTCTCGTCTTGCGGAAACCTCTCATTCGAACCGGCCAGGAGCGCTTTCGTTCCTGGCCGGTTCCGTTTACCTCCCATTTATCTTCGAGCACAAAATTTTCTATCCTCATTCGTCCTTCAAGCGGGAACTAAGTTCAGTAAGAAACGGAATTTAGAGAGACTGCCGTGCGTATCAAGAGGGAGGAAACTCAAGCGGCCATCGCCGCCGTCTAAGCCTCCATATGCGGAAACGAAATTTGGGACTTTTCGCGGCAGCCGGGCGTACATTTATCTAAGACATCTTTAACACGGGGAAGAGGCAGGTCGCAATGAAAGCAATCCCAGGAATTTTAATCGGCTTACTGATTTGTTTATTACTTGCGTTCATGCGCGTGGCTGCGGCGCCTCTGCAGGAAGCTCCGCCCGCCCAGAATTCCAGCGCAGCGCAAGGCGCGACCCCAGCGCAGACGCAGGGGCGCGGCGAAAGGCGTCCCGGAGTCTTTGGAAAATTGACGGCAGTGCACGACCAGTCCATCGAGATAACCAGGGAGGACGGCAGCGTCGCAACCGTGAAGGTTGCGGGTAGCACGCGGTTCCGGAAAGGAGGGCAGGACGCGAAGCTCAGCGATTTCAAGGTCGGAGACATTGTCTTCGTGCGCGGCGAGGAAAATTCGGATCACACATGGAGCGCGGACGTCGTCGGAACGCGTCCCGCTGGCTTTGGCGGTGGGCAAGGCGCCGGCGCTGGAGCCGGGCGCGGTGGTCCGGGCGGCGGCGCTGGCCCTGGAGGCGGACGACCATTGGGCGTGCTCGGCCAGGATTATATTTTTGGCGAAGTGAAAGCTGTGGATGCTCCCAAGCTGACGATTCTCCGGCCGGATAACGTCACGCAGACTGTCGAATTGAATGAAGAAACTTCCCTGCGGAAGGGCCGCGAAAGCATCACCATGGCCGACATTCAAGTGGGGGATCACATCATGGTGCGTGGCGGCATGGCCAACAACGCGTTTCAGCCCAAATCCGTGATGGTGATTGGACCGGAGCAGTGGAAGCGCATGCAGGAAATGGGCATGGGCGGTGGCGCGCCGCCCGCAAACCCTCCGAAAGATAATACGCAGCAGCAAAAACCGCCGGAGCCGCCACATTGAAATTTTTTGTTCGGACTTTTGTTCTCGTGGGGCTTTCGGTAGTCGCCATACCGTGTTTGTGCGCGCAAGAAAATCCGCCCGCGGCGCCCGCGCCCGCCACCTATCAGATTACGGGAAGCGTTCGTAGCGGCAAGACTCCGCTGCCGGGCGTGGCGCTGACCGCTTCGAACACTCTGACCGGAAAGAAGTACGCCACTGCGACCATTTCGGATGGGACGTTTCTTTTGGCCGGGTTGCCCCGGGGACGATATGTGTTGCGCGCGGAGTTTATGGGCTTTGCGGCGCAGACACAGGAAGTCGTGCTCAATCCGGAAAATCCATCTGGAAAAGCTGATCTCGAGTTGATTCTCGCGTCGCGCCAACAGGAAGAGACGACCCAACGCGCCGCCGCTGCCGCAGCCGCTGGACGCGGCTTCCAAAGTCTGGCGCTCGACTCCAGCGACGCGGCGCTTGGAGCAGCGAATTCCGGCCTTGCCGTGGGCGCGGGACAGAACGCGAGCGCCGGCGATTTGTCTGGCTTGCCTTTGAATGGTGCAGGCGCCGACGCGCCAACAGAATCCGTGAGCATTAGCGGCGTGCAAGGCCGCACCCAGGATTTTGGTGGCGGGAGCGAAGGCGATCTCCAGGATCGCATCCAGGAATTCCGCGATCGCGCACAACAGCTTGGCTTCGGCGGTCAGGGTGGGCCCGGCGGAGGTGGTGGACCGGGCGGAGGGGGGCCGATTGCGTTCGGCCGATTGGGCCGCGGCTTCAATGTGAATCAACCGCACGGCAATATGTATTTTTATGACGACACTTCCGCGCTGGACGCCAGGCCATTTTCGCTGAACGGAAATCCTCTGCCTCGAGCGGACTACAACCAGCTGCATTTTGGAGCGTATGTTGGCGGCCCGCTGAATATTCCGAAAATTTACAACGGCGGCGGAAAGACATTTTTCTTCGGAGGGTGGAGCGGAACGCGGGGGAGCTCGCCATCCGACGTGCTGTCTACTGTGCCCACGATGGCCGAGCGCGGCGGGAATTTCTCCGCGCTGACCACACCGGTATTCAACCCACAGACGGGCCAGCAGTTCGATTTCAACGGGCAACTGAATGTGATGGATCCCGCACTGATCACGCCGCAAGCGCAAGCATTACTGCAGTACATTCCGCTGCCGAACTTGCCAGGAGCCACGCAGAACTATCATGAAGTGACTTCTTCGGAGAGCGACTCCAACTCCGTGAACTTGCGCTTGATCCACAATTTTGGTCCCGTGCAGCAAGGGCCGCTCGGTCCGGGCGCCGGAGGACGCGGGGCAGGCGGTGGTGGCGGGGGCCGGCGAAGGTCGCAGAACAATTTGAATATGGGATTGAGCTGGACAAAAACAACGACGGATATTGTCGGAGCATTTCCGTCGCTAAGTGGCGGAACCGGTACGCAGGGATTGAACGCCAATGCCGGATGGGTGTACGGCAAAGGGCGCGCCACGAACAATCTGCGCTTTACCTACAACCACAATCATGTTTCGACCACGAATTTGTATTCAAATGTGACTGATGTTCCGTCCTTGGCGCAGATCGGCGGCGTCTCGACGAATCCATTTGATTGGGGAATTCCAGGGATTAACTTCACCTCCTTCTCCGGCCTGAACGACACTGCGCCGCGCCGCGAACTCGATCAGACCTACACCATCTCCGACACGGTCATCTGGAATCACGGCAAACACAATATGCGTTATGGCGCCGACTATCGGCGGATTTTGCAGAGCTTTCACGCGGCGCGAAACGCCGAAGGCAGTTTCACCTTCACCGGTTTTGCGACGGCGCAGTATGTGGGCGGAGTCGAGCAGCCGGGAACGGGCAGCGATCTTGCGGATTTTCTTTTGGGCTTGCCCCAGCAGAGCAGCGTGCAATTTGGCACGGATAACTACAATTTTCGTGCGAACTCCTACGATTTTTTCGCGCAGGATGACTGGCGCGTCCGCGCGAGCCTCACGGTTCTGTTCGGTCTCCGCTATGAATATCAGGGTCCCTTCACCGAAGCGGACAACCATATTGTGAACCTGGATGTTGCGCCAAATTTCAGCGCGGCGGTGCCTGTCGAGCCGGGACAGACTGGGCCGTACAATGGCGTTTTTCCGTCTTCGCTGATTCATCCGGATCGCAACAACTATGCGCCGCGCATCGGCCTCGCCTGGAAGCCCATGAAGCTGACGGTTGTGCGCGCCGGTTATGGCGTGAACTACAATCTCGCGCAATATTCGGCGGTGGTGCAAAACTTTGCGTTTCAGCCGCCGTTTGCGGAAACAGCCACCAACGTTGCCACCACTTCAAGTTCTCTGAATCTGGCGAACGCTTTTCCCAGTCTCGCGCCGGGCACAGTCACGAATAACTTCGCCATCGATCCGAATTACCGGCTCGCTTACGTCCAGCTCTGGAATGTGGATATCCAGCGCGATCTGGGCGGCGGCCTTTTGATGAATATCGATTACAACGGATCGAAAGGAACCCGGCTGGATACCGAGCGGGCCATTTTGATTCCAGGGGGCTCGCAGCCTTTCACCTACGAGTCATCCGCGGGAAACTCCGTGTTTCATGCGGGCTCGCTTCGCTTTCGCAAACGGCTGGCGAAGGGAATTGCACTGAGCGCGACCTATAATTATTCCAAGTCGATTGATGATGCGTCTTCGATTGGCGGCGGCGGCGTGGTCGTGGCGCAGAATCCGTTCGACATTGCTGCCGACCGAGGGCTTTCCAGTTTTGATCAGCGGCATAAATTTACGGGGAACTGGATCTACGATTTGCCGTTTGGCGAAAACCGGAGATTTTTGCAGAAGGGATTCATTTCGCACATTTTCGCGGGCTGGCAGTACAGCGGGGATTTTACGGTAGCCAGCGGGCTGCCGTTTACGGTACGCGTGCTCGGCGGCACGCTGGATATTCAGCGTGGCGTGAGCGGATCGTTGCGCGCGAATGTGGTTCCCGGCACATCGGTGAGTGTCAGCGATGCGACGACGAAAGAGTGGTTCAACACATCTGCGTTTTGCCAACCGGAGACTACGCTCATCAATCCAGCCGCTACTTGCGTGAATGCCAGCGACACCACCTTCGGCGATGCGGGGCGCAATATTCTGGAAGGGCCCGGGCAAGTTGTTTTGGATATGTCGCTCAACAAGACGATCACGATCAAGGAATACCGCTCGCTCGATTTGCGGATCACGGCGAACAATGTCTTCAACAATGTGAACTTCAGTTCGCTGGGAACGACGGTGAACTCGACCACGTTTGGCGAAGTGACTGGCGTTGGAAATATGCGGCGCGTGACGGTGCAGGCGAGGTTCCGGTTTTGAGGCAAAGAGTCATGAGTGTTACATCTAGAAGACTCGCAGGCATTGCTTGTACAACTCTGCTTTTGCAGCTTGGTGCTTCTTGCTTCGCGCAGGATCCGGCTGATCCTCCAATACCGACGCAGCACATCCCGGCAGAAGGACAGCTTCAACCGCCAAGATCCGAGATCCGCGTGACTTCGGAGTTGGTGCTGGCGAATGTCGTGGTGCGCGACAAAAGGGGAAACCTTGTCCGCGATTTGAAGAAAGAAGATTTCACATTATTCGAGGACGGAAGAAGCAGGAAATTTCCACCTTTGATTTTGAAAATGTGGATCAGCTGGAGACGGCGGGAGCGGCAGAAAAAACGGTCACTGGCGAAGCGGCGGCTGCGGCGGGACCTGCCGGCGTGCTGAAGAAGAGCGATGCGCCCGCCTTGAATGCGCGGGACCGGCGCGTGATCGTTTTGTATTTTGATTTTTCCGCCATGGAGCCGGATCAGATTGACCGCTGCGTGGATGCGGCGAAGAAATATATCAATGCGCAGATGCAGCCTGCCGACATTGTGGCGCTCGTTTCGCTTTCGACGAACATGCGCGTCGATCTCGATTTCACGGACGACAAGCCAAAAATCCTTTCTGTTCTGAGTTCGTACTCCTCCGGCTCGGGGCAAGGATTTGCCGCGGGCGATACGGGGAGCGCCGAAGGGACGGCCGAAACGGGCGGCTCGTACACCCCGGACGACACGGATTACAACACCTTCAGCGCGGACTGGAAGCTGCTGGCGCTGCAATCCACGATGCAGGCGCTCGGAAAAATCACGCAGAAGAAATCGCTGATTTATTTCAGCAACGGGATCAGCCAGACCGGCACGGACAACCAGTCGGCGCTGCGCGCGGCGACGGCGGCGGCAGTGAGGAATAATGTTTCGATTTACCCCGTGGATGTGCGCGGGCTGCAGGCGTTCCCTCCGGGTGGAGAAGCGCAAAGCGCGAGTTTGCATGGGCAATCGGCCTATAACGGAAACGCGGTGTTGAACGACCTCAGCGGCAATGCCGCTTCGCAGGAGACGCTTTCGACGCTGGCGGCGGACACCGGCGGGAAAGCGTTCTTCGATACGAACGATTTCGGCGGCGTATTTACGCAGGTGCAGAAGGACAGCTCGGCGTATTACGTCCTCGGGTTCACGAGTACAAATCCGCTGAAAGATGGACGCTACCGCCGATTGAAAGTTCAGGTGAACCGGGCCGACGTGAAGCTGGAATTCCGTCCGGGATATTACGCCGGCCGGGACTACCAACATTTGAATCGCGCGGACCGCGAGGCGCAACTCGAGGATGAGCTGGCGGCGGAGTTGCCGCAGACGGATGTGCCGCTCTATGCGGGGACGGCGTATTTCCGCCAGGATGAGTCGCATTATTATTTGGCGGTTTCGCTCGTCGTGCCAGGTTCGCAGATTCCGTTCGTGTCGGAGAAAGACAAAGACAACGCGACGATCGACATCATTGGCGAGGTGCGGCTCGACGGCAAAGGCAGACTGCCGGTGGGGCAGCTGCGCGATACGGTGAAGCTGTCAGTCGACAGCACACAACAGGTGCGGCGGAAAAATGTGCAGTACAACACGGGATTTGTGCTCGCTCCGGGAAGCTATCATTTGAAATTTATCGTGCGCGAAAATCAGACGGGGCGCATGGGGTCGTTTGAGACGGATGTGCAGGTGCCGGATTTGCGCAAGGTGCCGCTGCGGATGAGTTCGGTAGTGCTCAGCAGTTTGCGAGCGCCGGTAACGAATGCGCCGAAGAAGAAGGGCGCGAACCCGTTGATTCAAGATCAGACGCAACTGGTGCCTAACGTGACGCATGTGTTTACGCGCGACCAGCATTTGTATTTGCAGTATGAGATTTACGATGCGGCCAAGGGCAAGGTGGCTGTTGCGGTCGCTGCCGCTGCCGCTGCGACGCCTGGAACTGCTGCGGCTCCTGGCGGAGCTGCGCAAACAGGAAACGGTGCCGGAGTTGCGGCGGGGAAAGCGGCAGCAGAGCTGCCGCACTCCAAGGAGTCGATTCACGTTTTGACGAGCATTGAGTTTTTGCAGGGCAACGTGAAAGTTTACGAGTCGAAGCAAGTGGCGGCGACGGAAGTGACGGCTCCGGACCGGAAGGCGGTTGTGTTTCAGATTGATCTGCCGCTGCAATCGCTGAAGCCGGGGCTCTATATTTGCCAGGTGAATGTGATCGATGATGTCGCGGGGAATTTTGCGTTTCCGCGGTGGCCGATTTTGATTAAGGATGCGGCTCCGGCGGCTGCGCCAGCGACTGCGCCGGCTGCGCCTGCGGCGAAGACTTCCTCCAGTTCCGGTCAGTGATTTCGGGCAAGGATGTGGCCAGATGGCTCAGAGGGCGCGATGAATCGCGCCCCTACCATCGGGGCTGGGACGGTCTTTGGTTCAGCCCGCACCCGTTAGTTTGAGGCCCCCTACAGTCGCGCTAAGTCCTTTATCAGCAACACTTACAAAAAAGAGGGGGGGTACAGGATGGCCCTGTTCGGCTAGCGGCGGCGCATGGAGCGAGCGGATTGGCGTTGGTCGAGCGCTTGGCGGAGCATGGTTTTGATGACGGCTTGGCGGCTGATGTTGAGCTCTTTGGCGGCGGCTTCGAGTTCTTCGACCATGGCGGCGGTGAAGTCGACGTTGACACGCTGGATGGGCTTCATCATTTTGCCGGAGTTGGTGAAGAAGCGGGAGACGTCTTTGCCGTTGTCGGCGCTGCGGGCGATGGTTTCGGCGGAAATGGCTTTTTTTCTAGAGGGCGTTTTCTTCATAGAGTCTTTGTTTTTCTTGGCTCGGTTTAGAGCGGAGGTCAAAGCAGCGCGATCAGTTCATCAACGGACATTTCGACGTCTCGCAGAATGGCGCGTAACAGGCCGGGGCCGAGTGTTTCGCGTGAGTGCACGGGAACGCTTGTCACTCTGCCATCCGGATGCTTGAGGAAAACGTGACTGCCGCGGGTCCGTTCCACCGAGAAGCCAGCGCGTTCGAGTGCTCGAACGACTTCGTTTCCCCTGGCGCGGGGAAGCCGGGTCATACGGAGATTTGTTGGATACCGATGAGTTCGAGGGTAGTGCTGTTGCCACCGTTTTCTTGGAGGCAGAGTTGGACCACTTCGCGTACGCGCTTCATCAATGTGTCGAGAGTTTTGGCCTGCGTGTGGCAACCTCGCAAGGCGGGTACCGTCGCGACGTAGTAGCCATCTTCGTCTTGCTCAATGACCACGGTAAATTTGCGCTTCGTCTTCATGTGGCTAATCTCTAGCCACAGTTTAGCATGGTACGGCGGATGCGGATGAGGCGGGGTTTTCAAAACCCGCACCCTTGAAAAACCAAATGCCAAGGGCGCGCCACCCGCCCGTGTGATTGATTAGGCTGCGTAGCGTGTGGTAACGTGCGCGCCAAATGAAGAACTTCTTACTCAGCTCCGTCAGAGCGATAGTGTGCATCGGGGTCTTATTTTGCTTGCTGTACTTTCTTGGCGGCTTCTCCAATAAGCAAAGCTTTTTGTTGGCGCTACTGCTCTACGCGGTAATGTCGTGGAGCTTGCTCTCCATTGCTAAGGAGCCAAGGTTTGTTCCTTTCACCGTGTTTGTGTCACCCAATCTACACAACATTCTTCTGGACTTCGATTTGGTTGAGCCAACCGACGAAGGTTGGGCAGAAATTCGGGCCGGCATAGAGAAGCTTACCAAGGAGCACTGGAATATTTGGAATAACAAAGGGTTCTCATTTTCATACATCACCCGCGAACTCATCTACAACAAAGACTGGCACAGTTTCTCAACGGAAGAGGTTGACCTGCACGCCAGCTTGGAACCAGCGGCGATTGTTCGGGAAAAAGAAAAGCCAGACTCTATGTTCCGAAACTATTCACCCTACCTAAATCTAACTTCGGCGCGGAATAGCGGTTGTCTAATCAAAATTACGTTGCTGGATTGGTACTGGAACAAAATTAAAGGCAAAGAGGTTCTGAAATCCATTCCAAAAAGCGACGTAGACTCCGATCCGATGTGTGGCACGGTCGACGTCATTCTCGCAAGGGTGCCGCCCGAGGAGTTTGGCGTTCATTTTTGGATTGAGCCGGGTTTTGATTCAATGGAAGCCTACAATAATGCAGTAAATAGAAGAAAAGTGGCACGGGCACGCTTCGGTTGGAAAGGAAAATCACGGAGAGACATGTACGGCAACGAAACGAGCGAAGATCGTAGCAATGAGGCTGAGCACCGATACTGCACTGTGGCGCACGGTGCCCTTTAGATGTCCCACGCGCAATCGGCCTCTCTCAACTATTTGAGGGCTACGGGCCTACCGTTTGAGTCCAGGGTGAAGAAACCGCCCCAGTCGGGCGCAACTTTGAGCGAGTACTTTACTTGACATCCCGGTGTAACGCACTCCAACACCGTAAGATTACCCTCTATAGGACTGTGCTGTTTCGTTGCGAGTGGCGACGATAACTGCCGCAGTTCTGATTTATGAATGGGACATACAGGTGACATGTTTACCTCACTCTCCGTAGGGGACCCAGATGTTTTTGATTTGGGTGGCGTGTTGGAGGAAGAAGCGGCCTTCGGATTGTTGCGAGTTGAACCAGTCGATGTGGCGGCCTTCGTTGGTGTAGGTTTGTTTGAGGTTGCCGATGGAGAGAGCCTTTGCGGTGCTGCAAGTCGCGGCATCGGCGAAGCACCAGAGGGCGTCGAGGTCGTCGTGTTCAGCTAGAGTTTTGAGGAGTTCGTGAGGGTGGCCGGTGACGATGTTGACGGCACCAGAGGGGAGGTCGCTGGTTTCGAAGAGTTGGTAGAGGTCGGCGGTAATGAGCGGGTAGATTTCGCTCGGGACGGCTACGGTTGTGTTGCCTACGGCTATGGCCGGAATTACGGTGCTGACGAAACCTAGTAGGGGGGCTTCTTGGGGGCAGAGGATGCCGATGGTGCCGACGGGTTCTTGCATAGCTAGTGTGACGTTGCGGAAGGGTGGGTTGTGGATGGCGCCTTCGTATTTGTCGGCCCAGGCGGCGTAGGTGAAGATGCGTTCGATGCTGAGGCTTACTTCTGCTTCGGCTTGTTGCTTGCCAACTACATCGGAGAGACGGCTAGCGATTTCTTCGCGGCGCTGGCTGAGATTTTCGGCGAGGTAGTAGAGGACTTGGGCGCGGTTGTGGGCGGTGGACTTGGGCCAGGCGGTGGCTTTGCGGGCGGCTTCGACGGCGTTGCGGATGTCTTTGCGATTGCCGAGCGGGGCTTCGCCGAGGAGGCGGCCGTCGGGGGCGTGGACGGGGATGCTGTAACCGGAGTCGGGGCGGGCTTGTTTTCCGGCGATGAAGAGTTTTACGGTGCGGTCGATCGGCGGATTGGCGGCGGAATCGCCGGCGGATTCGGGGATCTGTTGCGGCGGTTGATCGATCGCTAACGGACGCGGGTGGAGTGGCGGGGCGTGTTTGAACCAAGTCGGTTCGAGATATTCGAGGAGGCCTTCACGGCCGCCTTCGCGGCCGTAGCCGCTTTCGCGATAGCCGCCGAAGCCGCAGCTGGCGTCGAAAAGATTGGTGCAATTGACCCAGACGACGCCCGCTTTAATTTGAGAAGCGATGTGGAGGCTCACGTTGATGCTTTCGGACCAGACGCAGGCGGCGAGGCCGTAGGCAGTGTTGTTGGCAAGCTCGACGGCTTCGCTGGGCGTGCGGAACGTCATGGCGGCGAGGACGGGGCCGAAGATTTCTTGTTGCGCGACGATGCTGGTGGGATGGACGTTGCTGAGAAGAGTGGGCGGAAAATAGAGGCCGCGCGAGGGCATGGGAATGCTGGGTTGCCAGCAGGTGGCGCCTTCGGCGACGCCTTGATCGACGAGGCGCTGGATGCGGTCGAGCTGGACGCGGGCGATGATGGCGCCGATGTCGATGGACTTGTCGAGAGGCGGGCCGACGCGGAGCGTGTTCATGCGCGCGCAGATTTTGGCGATGAGCGGTTCGGCGATGCTTTCTTGCATGAGGAGGCGGGAGCCGGCGCAGCAGACCTGGCCCTGGTTGAACCAGATGCCGTCAACGAGGCCTTCGACGGCGGAGTCGAGGTCAGCGTCTTCGAAAATGATGAAGGGAGATTTGCCGCCGAGTTCGAGCGAAAGTTTTTTGTGGGAGGAGGCGGTGGCTTTGCGAATGGCGCGGCCGACTTCGGTGGAGCCGGTGAAGGCGATTTTGTCGACGTCGGGATGAGCGACGAGGGCTTCGCCGGTGGAGCCGTCGCCGGTGACGATGTTGACGACGCCGGGAGGGAGATCGATCTCCTGGCAGATTTCGGCGAAGGCGAGCGCGGTGAGCGGCGTGAATTCGGCTGGCTTGAGAACGACAGTGTTGCCGGTGGCGAGAGCGGGGGCGATTTTCCAGGCGAGCATGAGTAACGGAAAATTCCAGGGGATGATTTGGCCGACTACGCCGCACGCTTCGTGGCCGGGGAATTCCTGGGCGAGGAGTTGGGCCCAGCCGGCGTGGTGATAGAAATGGCGGGCGACGAGCGGGATGTCGATGTCGCGGGATTCGCGGATGGGCTTGCCGTTGTCGAGGGTTTCGAGGACGGCTAGACGGCGGGAGTGTTTTTGGAATTGGCGGGCGAGAGCGTAGAGATATCTTGCGCGGGCGTGGGGAGTGAGAGATTGCCAGGCGGGGAGAGCGGCGCGGGCGGATTTTACGGCGGCGTCGATGTCTTGCGCGGAGCCTTGGGCGATGTCGGCTAATTTTTCTGTGGTGGAGGGATCGGTGGTGTCGAAGAATTTATTTTCGAGCGGAGGATGCCAGGCGCCATTGATGAAATGAGAGAAGCGGCGGTGGTGGTGGTCGAGCCAGGCGATGGCTTCGCGGGGATCTTCGGGGGCGGGGCCGTAGTCCATGGTGACGAATTTTCCGAGGATGCTCATGGGGGTGAGTTGATTGTAATGGAAAATCGGGAGAACGGAGGAGAGAGATTGGCAAGGTGAGTTGCTTTCCACGGACCGACCTCGGTTGTGTTGAGTGTTTCTTTTAACGCAGAGGTCACATAGGACACAGAGAAGAGGGAGGGGCAAGCCCCTCCCCTACAGGAAAAAATGAGCGCGAGAGATTCTTGTTAAGCCAGGGGGTGGCGGTAATCGGCGGAGTAGCGGCCGGTGGCGTGGTGTTCGAGTTGGCGTTCGATGTCGGCGAGCATGCCGCTGGCGCCGAAGCGGAAAAGGTCGGACTTTAGCCACGAAGGGCCTAGTTCGTCTTTCATTAGTGCCAGCCATTCCAACGATTGCTTTGCTGTGCGAATGCCCCCCGCCGGCTTGAAGCCTACGGCGAAGCCGGTTTGCAGCGCGTATTCGCGGATGGCGCGGGTCATGACTAAACCTACCGGTAGAGTGGCGTTTACCGGTTCTTTGCCGGTGGAAGTTTTTATGAAGTCGGCACCGGCCATCATGGCGACGACGCTGGCGCGTGCTACGTTGCGGAGGGTGAGGAGATCGCCGGTGCCGAGAATGACTTTCATGTGGGCGGGGCCGCAGGCGTGTTTGAAAGCGGCGACTTCGTCGTAGAGGGCTTGCCATTTGGCGGCAAAGGCGTGGGCGCGAGTGATGACGATATCGATTTCATCGGCGCCAGCTTCCACGGAGCGGCGGATTTCGGCGACGCGTTCCGCGAGGGGAGAGAGGCCTGCAGGGAAGCCGGTTGAGACGGCGGCGACGCGAATGCCGCTGCCTTCGAGGGCGCGGCGGGCGGTCTCGACGAAGACGTGGTAGACGCAGACGGCGGCGACTTTGATGTCGAGCGATTCGATGCCAAGTTTTGCGACGAGTTCGTGCTGGAGAGGCTGGCGCGCTTTGGCGCAGAGGCGGCGGACGCGTTCGTCGGTGTCGTCGCCGGAGAGAGTTGTGAGATCCATGCAGGAGATGGCGCGAAGGAGCCAGGCGGCCTGGTAGTCTTTTTTTACGGTGCGACGGGTGACGAGAGTTTGCGCGCGGCGTTCGACAGCGCTGGTGTTGATGCGGACGTCTTCGACCCAATCGAGATTGAGGGGGACGCCGCGGTTGGGCTGGAGGGCGCGATTGTGGAGGTGAGCGAGGGCGGTGTCTGCTGGAGAGAGCGAGGCCGGCTCGGAAGGATGGGCCAGAGTGTGCGGGGCGCCGGGGGCTTTGGTGACGTTAGACATGACGGGAATCTCTTCCGGGAAAGCGTGGTTTTTTGGTGCAAGGGAAATCTTATCACTTTGCCGACAAAATTTTGCGAAAGGTGAGTAGAATGGCGCGGGTAACCCGGTATGCCGCGCCCAGCCCAGAGTGAAAAAGCAGTGACAATTTCGGAACGGATGGGGCGTCCGCGGGAAAGGTTGCGGGCACTCATGGGGTCAAAAACTCCCCGCCGTTTTTCCGAGCGCTTTTCGGTTATCCGTTTGGTATTTCTTCCATGGTCCGCTTGTTTCTCCCTCTGGTACTCAAGTTTGATTGTTTTCAACGATTTGCGGACTAAGAATGTGTGTGGGTCGAAGCGTTTGGGTGGTCCAGAACACTATCTTCTGGATGGGCACGTTGCTTCCACTCTAACCGCGCGGTTTGGCCCTAATTTTGTTACCATCCTGCCGATAGGGGAGTGTGTGTGCAGCTTTTAGGCAAATACGAGATCATCTCGGAGATCGGGCGCGGAGCCATGGGCGCGGTGTATAAAGCCCGGGACCCGCTGATTGATCGTTTGGTTGCCTTGAAGACGATTACTGGCGGGCCCACCGCACAGACGAATCTGCTGGACCGGTTTTACCAGGAAGCGCGGTCGGCAGGCGCGCTGCAGCATCCCAACATCGTCACCATTTACGAATTGGGGCATGAGAAGAATACTCCGTTTATTGCGATGGAGTATTTGGAAGGGGATAGCCTCGACCGGATTATAGAACAGCATCCGGTGCTGCCGCTGTCGGTGAAGTTGGGATATATCGTTCGGGTTTGCGACGCGCTGGCCTATGCGCACCAGCACAACGTGGTGCATCGGGACGTGAAGCCGGCAAACATCATGGTCACCAAAGAAGGCGTGGTGAAGGTGGTGGACTTCGGGATCGCGCGGTTGACGGATATGTCGATGACGCAGCCGAACATGATGATTGGTTCGCGGGCATACATGTCCCCGCAGTTGTATAAGGGCGAGCGGGCGGATGCGCGATCGGATATTTGGGCGGTGGGCGTGTCGCTGTATGAGTTGCTGGCGTTCAAACGGCCATTTACGGGGGACAGCGAAGCGGAGTTGATGTTCCACATTATTTATGAGAAGCCCGAAGATTTGATAGGACTGTCGCCGGAGTGCACGGAAGAGCTGGTGCCGATCGTCAATAAGATGTTGGAGAAGAAGAGCGAGGACCGCTACCAGTCGATGGAGGATGTACTGCACGCGATTGAGCCGATCTGGAAGGCGGCGCAGCAGGCGACAGTGTCGGGGTTGCTGGCGGATTGCCAACAGTTGGTGGGTGCGAAAGATTTGCAGCGTGCGCATGCGCTGCTGAAAAAGGCTTTGCACATTGACGTGGGGAATTCGCAAGCGAAGAGCATGTTGGAAAAAGTGTCGGTGGAGCTGCGGCGATCGGAGATTTTACCGAGGCTGCAGGAGCACGTGAGCCGAGGCGAAGGATTTTTGAAGGCGGGACAACTGCGGGAAGCGAAGGCGGAAGTGCAGGCGGCGCTGGGACTCGATTCGAAACACGAGCCGGCGCAGAAGCTGATGGCGGAAGTGGAAGCGGCGGCGGCCAGAGCACAACAGTTGGAGCAGAAACTGAAGCTGACGAAACAGCGATTGGCCGAAGGAGCGCTGACTGAGGCGGCGGCGGCTTTGGGGCAGGCGTTGGAGATGGATGACGCCAACCCGCAGGCCCAGGAATTAAAGAGGCAAATCGAAGAAGAGCGCGTGCGGCGGGAGAAGCGAAAGAAGCTGGGGGAAATACTGCATCGCGCGCGGACGCTTTGGACGGAATTGAAGTACGAGGAATGCCTGACGGTTCTGGCGGCGGCATTGCAGGAATTTCCGAACGATCCGGAGTTGAAAAAGCTGCAGGAATCGGCGAGGACAGACCAGTCGGAGCAGCAGAAACAGAGACAGATGGCGGAAGTGCGGCGGCTGCTGGGGCAGCAGAATTTTGTAGAAGCGCGGAAGGTGCTGGAAGTTTTGGCGCAGGAGCATCCGCAGGACGCCTCGGTGAAGAATCTGCAAAACCTGGCGTTGCAGGAGGAGCAGGAGCAGAACAGGCAGAAGAGGCTGGAGACGGAAGTCACGTCGATGCGCTCGATGTTGGGAGCGGGGAAGTTCAAGCAGGTGGTGGCGAAGGGCGAACCGCTTTTGCAGGAGTATCCACAGGATTACGAACTGAAGGAATTGGTGAACTACGCGCGGGGAGAAGCCGCGCAGCAAGAGCAGAAGAGAAAAGAAGAGGAGCGGGAGAAACAGATTCAAGGATTTTTGATGTGCGAGCGGTACGGAGAGGCGCTGGATACGGCGCGGAAAGCGATAGAGGAATTTCCGAAGCAGGATGCGTTTCGAAAGCTGGCCACGGAAGCGGAGGCTCTGAAGAAAGAGCAGGACGACCGCGAGAGGGCGCGCAACGAGATGCAGCGGCGAGTGCGAGAGATCAACAGCAAGATCAATCAGGACAAGATCACGGACGCGATCGATCTGGCACAGCAGACCATGGAAACGATGGGACCCGATCCCAACGTGACGCAGCTGCTGCAAGGCGCGGAAGAGAAGCGGAAAAAAAAGGATGACGTCGAGAAAAAGGTTCTCGCCGCGCAGACGCTGGTGGATAGGGGAGATCACGCGGGGGCAACACAGCTGCTCAACGAAGTGATGGCGACACAAATACTTCAGCCTTCCGATCCGCGAATGCAGGAGCTACGCGGAAAAATTTCGAACCTTGCGAGCGGGCAGCGGCCAGCGGCGGCGAGCGTTAGCCCGCCATCAAAGGCCGGTGTGCAAAAGCCAGCCGCACCGGTGAAAAAGGATCAGCCCGCGGCAGTTAAACCGCCGGTTCCTACTCGCGAGACGACGCAGGTGAGCGAATCCGCGCAGAACATTCCAGCGGCAGGATTCTCGGCGACGAAGGTGATTGGTCCGGGAGAGAGGCAAGGGCTGCGGAAGGATGGAGAAGTTCCGCGGCGTCCGGAATCTGAACCTAGAGTGCCCGGAGCGCGAATAGTCGAAGGCCCGAGCGGGACGGTGATTGCAAGCCCGACGACTCGGCAAGGGGCAACACCCAGCGGGGTTCCGCCCGTGACACGCGAGAGTGGAACCGTGGCAGCGGCGACGGCGGGGCCGGGGAGCGCGGCAAAGGCCAAGCCGGGGACTGATTTTATGGCGCAGGTCCTGCCGATTCTGCGGCGGCCGCCGGTCCTCGTGGGGATAGGCGTGGCCGTGGTCTTGCTGCTGACAGTGATGCTCTGGCCGCACAAGACGAGCGGCGGGGCCCCGTCGGCCGGGGAATTGAAACTAAAACAACAAGCGGAAGAACTTTGGCGGAACCGGCAATTCGATCAAGCGGAACAAATCTGGCAAGGGCTTGCAAAGAGCAAGGGCCCGCTGCAAAAGGAAGCCAACCAGCAGGTCAGCCAAATTGAAGAGAGGCGCGCGGATGAACAGAAGAAATTTGATAACGCCGAGGGTCTGCTGAAGGAGCAGAAAGACTATGCGGGCGCGCAGCGGGGCTTCCAGGACGTCGTTCAGTTGAACTTGTGGCACGCAGATGACGCGGCGCGGGAATTGGACGTGGCGAAGGCGGGTTTGGCGGCGACTGACGTTCACAAGCAAGAACAGGATCACTTCGATGAGGGGGTGAAGCTCTTCCAAGCCAAGGATTATGACAAAGCGCGCAAGGAATTTCGCGCGATGCTGGATTTGAACATTCCCTCCTCGACGCTGAAGCCGCAAGCGGAGAATTACATCGGCAAGATCAAGCAGATGGGGAACGACCAGAAGACGTACGAGACGGCATTGCAGGACATGAAGGACGAACAGTGGGGGGAGGCAAAGCAACTGTTCCAGGAGCTGATAAACAAGAAGGGAGCGCAGAGCGGCGACGCGAAGAAGCAGTTGCCGGTGGTGGAGAAGGTGCTGCAGACCGTGAGCAGCATTGAAGAAGCCATCCATAACGGAGCATATCGGGCCGCCAAAGCGCAGATAGATGGCACGCAGCAATGGAGCAAGACGCACGACAAGCTGCAAAGGGAATTGCGCGCCGCGGAGCAGCAACAGTTTGATTCGATTCGAAGCGACGCACAGGCGGCCGAAAGCAAGGGCGACACGGCGGCGATCCAACACGTGCAAGATGAAGTGCACGGATTCGAGGGGCGTGCGGAAGACAGCGCGCTGGTTGCCTCCGCGCACGACTTAGACAAGCGCATGGCCGATGCCTACAGCAAAGCGGCTGAGAAGAACGGGGACAAAGCGGCGTTCGATGCGGCCGTGCAACATTTCGAGCAAGCGAAGCAGAAGAAGGACATCGAATCGCTTGCGCATGGCGTGATGCAGGAGTTTCAAAAGATAGCCAGCGGGAATGGGATTTACAAAGAGAACGCGGCGCTCTACGTGAAGACGACCATACCGACTACGATTCAATCAGCGACGCAGAATTCGGGGAAAGTTCCGCTGCCTCCGATTTCTTGCGGACCCGGGCGTGCTGCTGCGCAGGTACCGTCGGTAGGCGGAGGAGTCAGTTGCGCCCAGCTGGACGCGAACGCGCCACTGCAATGGGTTGGCGTGCCTATGGTGGACTTGCCGGAAAATGCGAACCAGCCTGGGAGGTTGCCGTATTCCCTAACCGTCATCGTGACCGTCGAATCGAACGGGAGCGTGAAGGTGGACAAGGAAGGGAATGCAAATCCGGACAAAGATTTTTTCAAGAAGGTAAAGGACGCTTCGAAACATTGGAAGGCAACCGTACCGAAATCGGAAGGAAAGCCGGTGGCGGTTCGCTTTCCACTTACGATAACCTTCCAGCGCTGATATCCTGCGCGCGGGCCGGGATTTGTTAGGATTAAACGGCGTAGGGTCGCCTCGATTGCAGAAGCTGGGCAAATACGAAATTCTCGCGGAGCTAGGGCACGGCGCCATGGGCGTCGTGTACAAGGCGCGCGACCCGTTCATCGGGCGGCTGGTGGCGCTGAAGACCATCAACAGCAACCTCGTCGACCGTCCTGATTTGCTAGAGCGCTTCTATCAGGAAGCGCAATCCGCCGGAAAACTTCAGCATCCCAACATAGTTACGGTGTTCGAACTGGGGCAGGAAAAAGACACGCCGTTTATCGCCATGGAATACCTGGATGGCGACAGCCTGGAAAAGACGATCGTTAAGCAGTCCGAACTCCCACTGGCGCTGAAAGTGGGCTACGTGGTACGGATCTGCCAGGCGCTGGAGTACGCGCACAAAAACCGCGTGGTGCACCGAGACATCAAGCCCGGGAACATCATGGTGAATTCCGAAGGAGTGGTGAAGGTAGTGGACTTCGGGATAGCGCGGCTGGTGGATTTTTCGCGGACGCACACGAATATGATGATCGGGACTCCGGCGTACATGGCGCCGGAACTTTTCCGGAAGAAAAAAGCGGACGAGCGAACGGACATTTGGGCGGTGGGAGTAACGTTTTATGAATTGCTCTGCTACCAGAGGCCATTCATTGGGGATGGATACGACATCATCCGGACGATTATGGAAGACGAGTTTCCAGCGATTGCCCCGATCGTCCCGGAGTGCGCGGCGGAAATTGAACCGATTATCCAGCGCATGCTGAGAAAACAGGCGGCGGAACGCTACCAGAGCATGGAAGATGTGCTGCTGGATTTGGAGCCAGTCTGGAACCGCTTGCGGGTGAGCGCGGCGGTTACGTTAGCAGAGCGGGCGAAGGAGCTGTACAACCTTGGGGATCTTCCGACGGCTTACGACACGCTGCGGCGGGCACGGCAGATAGACAATTCCAACGCACAGGCGAAAAGCCTTCTGGAAAAAATAACCTCGGAAATACGCCGGTCGGAAATACAGCCCAAGGTGCAGGAACATCTGAGCCGGGGAAGAAGCTTTTTGCAAGCGGGACAATTCCGCGAAGCGCAGGCGGAAGCGGAAGCGGCGCTGGGGCTGGACTCGATACACGAGCCCGCGAAAAAGCTGTTTGCAGAGGTCGAAGCGGCCGCGGCGCGTGCACAGCAATTGGAGCAGAAGCTGCGGCTCACGAAACAGCGGTTGGCGGAAGGGGCGCTTGCGGAGGCCGAAACGGCTTTGCGGCAGGCGATCGAACTGGATGCCAGCCATCCGCAAGCGATGGAACTGAAGCGGCAGATTGAAGAGGAACAAGCCAGGCGGGAGAGACGAAAGCATCTCAGCGAACTTTTGCATCGCGCACGAAGTTTGTGGACAGACCTGAAGTATGACGAGTGTCTCGCGCTGACGTCGGAAGCGCTCAAGATATTTCCGAATGAGCCGGAGTTGAAGAGCCTGCACGAAACGGCGAAAGCGGATCAAGCGGAACAGAAAAAGCAGGTTCACATATCGGAGATCCGGCGGCTGCTGGGACAACGCAAGCTGGCGGAGGCGCGCAAGGGGCTGGACGTGCTGGCCAAGGAGCAGCCTCAGGACTCGACAGTGCGCAACTTGCAGGCGCTGCTTTCGCAGGAGGAGCAGGAAGAAAGGCGAAAGAAGCGGCTTGAGGAAGAGCTGACGAGCCTGCGAAGCCTGGTGAGCGCAGGAAAGCTCCGGGAAGCGGTGGCGAAGGGCGAGGGATTACTCAAGGAATTTCCGCAAGAGTATGAGGTCAACGATTTAGTCAGCTATGCGAAGGGCGAAGTTGCGCAGCAAGAACAAAAGAGAAATGCCGAGGAGCGAGAGAAACAGGTACGCGGGCTGCTGGAGACGCAGCGATATCGGGAGGCGGCGGAACTGGCTCGGAAGGCGCTTCAGGAGTTTCCGAAGCTCGAACTGTTTCGAGGTCTGGCGGCGGAAGCCGATGAGAGAGGGAAGGAGCAGCAAGAGAAGGAGAAGGTTCAGCGGGAAGTGCACCAGCGCATTCAGGAGATTCGCAGCAAGATCAAGCGCCAAGAGTTGACGGATGCCATCGATATGGCGCGGCAGACGCTGGCGGCCTTTGGGCCGGATACGGATGTGACGCAGCTGCTGCAAGCCGCCGAGGTGGAAGCCAACCAGCGAGACCGGAAGCGGGATGAGCGAAGCCAGAAGCTGAAGGATGCACGGGCGCTGGTGGAGAAGCAGGATTATGCGGGCGCGACGCAGCTGTTGGAAAACGCAATCGCCAACCGGATTGTCGAGCCAGGCGATACGCAAACCAAGATGATGATGGCGGAGATCGCGGAGAAAGAGGAAGTCTCCCGGAAAGAGGAGCAACGCAGAAGGAAGGAAGAGGAGAGAAAGAGGGAAGAGAAGAACAAAGAGGAAGAGAAGAAGCGGAAAGAGGCGCAAAAGCAGGCGAAGCCAGAAGCAAAACCGGGGCGCCCTTCCGCTGGCGAAGAGAAGCCTGCCTCGGGGAGCGGCGCGAGGGCGCCGGCGCAGCCTCTGCCGCCACCGAGTTCCGCGCCGATGGCGCCGACGATGCATGAATCGGCGACGAGCATCGCTAGCTCGGGTACGCGGCCGAAGCCTTCCGTCCCAGTAATGACACCGCTGCCGGCTGTTCAGCCTGGTCCGGTCATACAAACGAGCGTTCGAATCGAAGAGAGAATTCCGCAGACTACTGCAGCGCCTGCTGCGGGAGGTGTGCTGCGGAAGCCAGCGGTGCTGGTGGTGGCGGGGTTGGCGCTGGCGGGTGTGGTGTATGGCGTGATTCATTTTTGGCCGGCCGCGCCAGTGAAACCCGCGCCGGAAGATGTCGCGTTGGAAGCGGAAGCCAAGCAACTTTGGGAAAACCGCAAATTCGATGAATCGCTGGCGGACTGGACGAAGCTGGCGAACCATCCAGGTTTGCTGCACGAAGAAGCCGTGAAACAAATGGGGGATATTGGCCAGAAACATGTGGCCGTGGAGCAGTTGTACGCGCAAGGAATGAGCCTGCTGTACGAACAAAAGAAGTATCCCGAGGCGGCGGAAAAATTTAACGAAGTGGTGCAGATGAATTTGTGGAAGACGGAAGAGGCGAAGCGCGGATACGATATCGCCAGCAAGGGCCCGGGAGTGACGCCGACGAAGCCGCTATGGCAAGCCTTGTTTGAGGAAGGGAAAGAGGCGTACGACAAAAAAGACTACGGGACGGCGACTCAGGATCTGGAGCAAGCGACACATGCGAATGGAGTGTCGAAAGAGGTGAATACGCAGTCGCAACGGCTGCTTACGGCGATTCGGGGCCGCGAGGAACAGAAGAGAATGCTCGATCAGGCGGTGCAATTGGAACGGTCGGGCTCGAAACAGCAGGCGAAGGATTTGTTCGGGCGGGTGATGAAAGTTCCGAACGGCGATCCGGAGCTTGTGGCTTCCGCGAAGCAACAATATGACCAGATTGGCGTGATCGTACCGCCGCTAAATCCAAACCCCAACCCGAATCCGAATCCACCGCCGAAACCTGCGCCGGATTACGGGCCGGTTTTGGCAGAGGTGCGCAGCTTGATCGGGCAGGCAAAGTGGGACGACGCTGAAGGGAAATTGAATGGCGTGCCTCCGGGACAGGGCGACTATAACGAATTGAGACGGCAGATTGAGAGCGGGCGCCAGGAGGATCAAGAGTTTTCCTCTCGAAGGGGCGCGGCGAGCAAGGCCGTGGTCGACAAGAATGAAGCGGTGTTGAAAGAATCGAGCAAATATTTTGCACCCGTGGCGAGCCAAGGCGGCCGTCACGCCGCCGAAGCCAGCGATATCGTGGGGCGGATAGATCGCACGCTGAAGGAAATAGAGAGTGCGAGGACGACCGGTGGAGGAACGACGCCCGTTTCGAACGACGCAGCGGCGATCAATTCGGTCATACAAAGGTTCGCGAAGGCGTATGACGAAGGAAACCTGGGAGCCCTGCGGGCTGTGCGGGAGTATGATCCGAAGGACGAAAAGAAACTTCCGGAGATCCTGAGTTCGGTCAAGGGAAAGGGATATTCCCTGCGGAATTGTTCGGCGCCGCAAATAAGTGGAGACACGGCGAGTGTGACGTGCGACGCCATACTGACCAAAATGAAGGACGCGAAACCGTTCCGGACAAATATTCAGCTGAAGAACTTTGATGGGCAGTGGATTATTGTTTCGTCGAATTAGGGGCAGTCGTTAACCGCCGGCGGTGTTTCCCTCAGAGAGTCCGCACGCTAGTGACCTCAGAAAAATTGACATGCTCGGAGGCGGTGGGATGCTTACTATAGTTGTCGCCGGCGGCGCCGCGGAGCCGGGCAAGAGATGAAAAAGCAGATTGCCTCATGCGCTGGGAAGGGCCGGGCGCGAATTCGCTTTGCGCTGGTGCGGCCTCTGATTGGGTGCCTCATTTCCGGCATCAGTCTTTTTCCGGTATCGCCTGGGAATCGGCAGAAGGCAGCAGAGCGCGCTCCCAGCGAGGCGAGACCTGCGGGCTGCCTGCGATTTGAAGAAGGCAGCCTGGTTCCGGAGCCCGAGGATTTGCGCAGCGAGAATGGCGTGCTGCGCGTGGAGCTGTTCTTTCGAAGTTACAGGAAACCCGACGGAAAGCAGCTGTATTGCTATGTGACGAGGGGGGGGATTCAAAACCCGAACCTACGGCTGCACCCGGGGGATACGCTGATTCTGATCTTAAAGAACGAAGCGCACATTGATGGTGGGGCCGCGGGTGGCGCGAAGCACGCCGGAATGACAGAAAGCAAACTTGAGGAGACTAGCCGCGAAAGCAGAATTGAGGAACCTCGCTGCGCAGGAAGCGGGCCAACAGCCGGAGCAACGAACATTCATTTCCACGGGTTGGACGTCGCGCCCATCTGCCATCAGGACGACACCTTGCACACATTCGTCGAGCCGGGAGCGCCGCCGTTCGAATACCGAATAAAAATTCCGAAGGAGCAGCCGCCGGGAATGTACTGGTATCACCCGCACGTGCACGGGCAAGGGAAGGAACAGGTATTGGGAGGCGCCTCGGGAGTGTTAATCGTGGAGGGACTGGAACGGGCCAATAGTCAGGTGGAAGGCTTGCCGGAACGGGTGTTCGTGATACGAGATGAAGACTTGAAGAACGCCAATGCGGAACCAAGCAAGACGGGAGCGGGCCAGCCTCCGGTCCGGCGAGATGCCGAAGGCGACATATTGAACGCCGGGACAGGGAAGGGCAAACCGGCCAAAGACCTTTCTATCAATTTTGTGTCCGTGCCGTATCCGGAATATCCGCCGGCGACAATTCGGATGCAGCCGGAAGAGCGGCAGTTGTGGCGGGTGCTGAACGCATCGGCGATCACCTATCTTGGCCTGCAGTTGATGGCCAACGGAGGAAGGCAGGCCATGGGAGTGGTGGGATTTGATGGTGTGCCATGGGATTTGCGAGGACGATATGCAAACGGGATAGTCCTGGACAAATACATTCTTCTGCCGCCCGGGGGGCGTGTGGAATTCGTGGTAAAGGGGCCGGTGGAGGGGCAGGAAGCACAATTGATTACGAGGAGCGTGGATACGGGCCCGATGGGAGAGAACGATCCGTGGAGGCCGTTGGCGACGATCATGGGGACGGGAAAGGCGCCCGAACCGCGCGCCAGACTGCCGCGAAACGCAGAAAAGTTGAACGAGGCAGAAGCCGAGATGCTGGAGAGAGTGAGCCCCACACGAGAAAGAAAGCTGTTTTTTTCCGAAGAGCCCCAAGATCCCAAGAATGCCAATGGTCCGACGAAGTTTTACATTACCGTGGATGGCGAAAAGCCCATGGTATTCGACCCAAATTCGAAAGAGCCGAACATTACGGTGAGGCAAGGCACGGTGGAGGACTGGACGGTCGAGAACCGCTCGCAAGAAGCGCACACCTTTCACATCCACCAGATCCATTTCCTGGTGCTGGAGTCAAGTGGACGCGGGGTCGGGGAGCCGGCTCTGAGGGATACGGTAAACGTGCCCTACTGGAATGGGAAGAGCAGCAGATATCCCAGCGTGAAGTTGCGGATGGACTTCCGCAGTCCGCGGATCGTGGGGATTTTTCCGTACCATTGTCATCTTCTGGAGCACCAGGACGGAGGGATGATGGGGACGATCCGCGTGGAGCCCGCGGAGCGGAGCGCGGGAAGGGAGTAGCGACACGGGGCACCCCCGAGGGAGGCTTGGAAACTCCTTGACAAATTGAAAGTGACAAATAGACTGCCTCTAGAAGTTGCGCGGGGCGTGTCGTGAAGACATTACGTGTGTTTCCGAAGAGAACGACCAGGTTGGAAGATATCGGCCCTACCCGGCGGAGAGAGAGCTGGATTCGCGGGAGATCGGCACGGATGGCGATTTTGGCCGTGCTGGTCCTTGGCGCTTGTCTTGCGCCCAGTAGCCGCGCACAAAACTTGTGTTCGTCGGGAGCGGACAGCGGGAAAGTCGCGTGCACGGTTGCGAATGTGTACGGGCCAGGGGGCCTCTCCACCAACGGCCAGGCGCTGGTGCAGCATAATTTCTTCGGAGCGCAGCCTACCAGTTTTTTCCTCAACCTCACGGCGTTGAACTCGGCGGTCGGTGGGCAGTTGGGGCAGTTGCCGCTGGTGTCACCCGCCTCCGGTATAGCGTTCGCGTTTGACAAAGCATTGGGAGTGTTCGTTCCTCTGGAATACAACTTCGGCTCGGTGCTGAGCGAGCGGTCAGGAACCATTGGGCGGCACAAGTTCCTCGTGGGGTTCAGCTATCAGAGGTTCGATTTCGACACGTTGGACGGGCTGGCGCTGAAGAATTTGCCGGCGGCCTTCACACAGAACGATGTTGGGGGCTGCTCGGTGAGCAGCGCGGCTACTGCTACGGCGGGCTGCGCCTTTATTCGCGATGTGATCGTGTCCCGGACAAACATCGACCTGTCCGTGAATCAGTACACGTCGTTCCTCAGCTTTGGCATCACGGACCGGTTCGACGTATCCGTGGCCGTTCCGGTGATCAACGTGGGAATGACGGTGACCTCCGCCGCCACCGTGCATAACAATGGATCGGACAACAACATCCAGTTCATCGATCCCGCGACGGGCCAAGGATGCCTGCCGAATCCATGTTTCAACCGAACTTTCTCGAACCATAACGGCTCGACCGGGATTGGAGATCTCACGTTCCGCGCCAAGTATACGATTTGGAGGGGTGAGAAGCAGGGATTTGCGGTGGGCGGAGACGTGCGAGTGCCGACAGGAGACGCTCTGAACTACACAGGGGCCGGAGCCGTGGGACTGAAGGTGTTTGGAGCCTGGTCGCGCAGCGGAAGAATAGCGCCGCACCTGAACGTAGGGTATGAATGGAACGGCAACTCCTATCTGGCAGGCAATATAACGCCGAACACCGTCAACGGTGTAACGCCCGCGGCGACGAAAGACAACCTTCCGGCGCAAGTGCTGTATTCGGCGGGTGCGGAATTTGGCCTGGTCCGGCGGCTTTCGCTGGCGGTAGATTATCTCGGGAACTACTACATCAACGCGCCGCGTATCGCCACTTCGTCATTGCAGGAGCTACCGGCTTGCGCTGTGCCGCCTCCGCCTGGGCAGACCGGGCTCTCGGCTTGCAATGCGTTTCAGCCGACGGGAGCGGTCGATCCGACCTTCCAGCAGACCAAGGGTTCGTTTAATACGTCGAATGCTTCGGTTGGAGTTCGGTTCCGGCCGTTTGGTAAGTTTCTGATCACGGGGAACGTAGTGATCAAGCTGGATGACCCGGGATTGCGGTCGAAGTTCATCCCACTTGTAGGCATTTCCTACTCACACTAAGACCTATTTCATCAAGGGTATTTGGAATTAGAAACAGGTGCAAAGCAGTAGGGGAGCCTTGGCCAAACCATCTGTGCTGCCATTCCATGTGGTCGGCTAATCCCTCAGGAAGAACACAGCCCGAAATGCCGCTGTTGCGAGACCCAGCAGGCGTAAAACCGATGCTGGCAGCTTATAGCCGACAGCCAGAGGGCCGGATTTGTTTTGGCAACTTGCGGGACCGGGTTATTTTCAGGGGAGAATAAAGATAATGTCCCCAGCCTAAGGGCGCATATCTACCGCGCTGACCCGCGCGGCATCTCTATTCACAGCCAGAAAGTACAAGCGAGCCCAAGGCCGAAGGCCGCCTTACTGATTTACGGCAACTCCGCTGATGTTATAGCTCGTGCTGAGTCCGAGGAAGAGAATCTTATTGCCGTTGACGACCAGGAACTGGTCGGGGACCGGGAAAGCAGGAGGAGCCGAGAAGACGATTTCCCCGATGCTCTCTCCGTCCATGCCATCGTCGTTTCCGTCCACGTCATCGTTAAATGTGAAGGTGCCGGTCACCGAAACTTTGCTGGATACGCTAGTACCATTGGCCTGGTCGATCGTGAAGGTGATTGTGCCAGTCTGTTGCATACCTTCGCCTTGAGCGGTGAGATCGACGGTACCGGTGGTCGTGAAGGTAACTAGGCCGCTTTCGGCGATAGCATTCGAGACGGTGTGAGCGCCTGCCGCGAAGTTACCCTGTACGCCCTCAAAGCCGAAGGTATACGTGCCGTTGATGGAGGATTGTCCTTGCGCTCCATAGGGCCCGCCCTGCTGCAGATCGAATTCGCCGATCATATCGCTCGGGAAGAGCATGGTACCGCTGAAATTGGAGTCGAAATTCCAGACAAAGCCTCGCTGTGGAGAAACGAAATACATCACGAGGCGTGGAACGAAGGCGCCCGGACAAAGCGCGGTCAAGGCGAGACCATTCGTCTGCGTCATTTCGTAATAGCCGCCGCCGGGGAAGTCCTCGCCTATGTCCAAGCCTAGGAGGAGGTTCCCATCGAGGTTGCCGGTGTATTCGCCTTGCATGATGTTTGGCACGTTCCCGTTGACAGGGATGGCAGCCCCGGCAGGCGTGAGGAAGGGAGTAAGGATGGCGTTGCCGGCTGCCGCCCCGTTGTTGATTTGCATCAGCAGGGAATACTCCCCGTCGAAGCTGGCGTTCTGGAAGTTATTCGTGGACTGAAGTTCGGCGGAGCCCACGAAGGTGAAGCCATTCGTATCGGTCTCGACCAGGAAGATCTCGTTGGCGGAGACCTCATAAGCAGCAAAGGACATGGAAGTGATGGTCGTGCCGGTCGTATTGTTGCCAAAGAGTACGTTCGCAAGACTGATGGTAGAAAGGCCGGTGCTGGTGTTCAGAGCGCCGTAATTGCCTGTAAATGTGGAATAGGCAGGGGAGAGACTCGCATTGATGGTTTGCGTGGCGTTGCAATCTCCGAATGAGGCGTCAGCAAACGTGCGGCCCAGCTCACCGTGGGCAACAGAGCCGCCACTGAGATCAAATCGCCCCACGGCGGAAGCTACGGTGGTAGCGAGTCCGGTGTTGGTTCCGCCACGCAAAGATATGGCGTAACCCCCGGCGTTCAGAGCGCCGGTGGAGAGCGCCGTGGGATCCTGCGCCTCGAGCCTGCCGCCGCCAGCCACGGAGCCGCCAAAATCGGTGATGTAAGCCTTTGTGGCGAGCGCTCCTGCATGTGGGACAAGGGCAAATTTGAGAGAGGTAGCAAATCCGGCGGTGAGAGTAATGACGCCGCGATTTGTGCTTCCAGTGTCGAAGGTGTAGGTTCCGGTGACGGCAACCTGGGTGTGAGCGGCGCCCGAATTTTGGTCGATCTGGCTTCCGGCAAGAACATTGCCATTGCCGTCAAATAAGAGCGAACCAGCTTCCACTCGTGGGGTGCCCGTAGGAGTGGGATAGCCACGGTAAAAGAAGGCATAGCGGCCCAGAAGTTGGCCGGGTGCCCCGGAACTGGTGCCTGTGACGGTGACGGTGGCCGTTCCTTGAGTAGTGTTATCGACCTGTGAGGTGGCGGTCACGGTGACCGTGGGGGGTGTTGGGACGGCAATCGGGGCAGTGTAGTTGCCGGCAGCATCAATGGTGCCACAGGTAGCGCCGGCGCACCCGGTCCCCGACAAAGTCCAAGTGACGGCCTGGTTGGCGGAACCTACGACGGTGGCCATAAAGGGCTGCGAGTGAAGAACAGCGACGTTTGCCGTCAAGGGGGCCACGTTGACAAGCAGGATTAGGTTGACGTTTACAGTGTCGGACTTGGTGTTGTCGGCTGCAGAGGTCGCCTTGATCGTGACGGTGGGTGGAGTGGGTAGAAGCAGGGGGGCGGTGTAGGTAGCGGGAGCCGCGCCAACGGTGGAAGGCGTGATCGTGCCACAGGCTGCGCCCGTGCAACCGGTTCCGGAGACGGTCCAGTTCGCGGTCAAATTGCTTGTATTCGTGATTGTCGCGGTGAAGGGCTGGCTCTGTCCGGCGGCTAGAGTTTGCGTCGTGTGCGGATTAATGGCGATGCTGACCGGAGGGGCGATCGTAACATTGGCGTAGCCGGCCTGGGAAGTGTTGGTGGAAATCGTGGCAACAACTTGGATGGAGGGGTTCGTGGGCGGAGCAGTGGGAGCGGTGTAGTTGCCAGACTGATCGATGGTGCCGCAGGAGGAGGCAGAGCATCCTTGACCCTGCACGCTCCATTTAACCGAGGCATTGGCGAAGCGACCAGTGAGGATGGCAGAAAACATTTGTTGGGTGCCTGCGGCAACGGTCACGTTATCGGGGTTGATGCCGATAGTGCCGGAGGAGGGAGTTGTCGAGAGACAACCCGGCAGGCTGATCGTTAGAACCACTAAGGACAGATAGAAAAGTTTCTTCATCACCTCTCCGCCCGGACATTTGATAATGCGTATACTGCCTCAAACGCGGCCTGTCAAGCCACAGGAATTTTTGGGAAGGGAAGGGCTGTTCAAAAGCACCGGGACGATGGTGGGTTCACTTGCTCATGGAGGTGCAGGTGTAGTTAGAGAGAAAGCCGGCCTGGAACAGAGGGACGCCCTTGAAGTCGACGTCGAAGCGGACTTCAACAGGCTTGCCATTGCTCATAATGGGCTGGCCAGTCGGCCCGTGAAGCGGGCCCTGAATGATGTAACCAGTGCCTGAGGCTTGCCACTTGTATCCACCGAAGAAGTGAGCGACGGCCCAGACACCGGAAGCGGTCTGAAGATCAAGATCGCCACCGCCGCTGTTGAGGCTTAACGTTGCGCCTTGCAGAGTGACGCCAGGCCAAATGAATTTGCGGGAGCCGCCGCTTCCCGTGATGGTCCATTCCTGTCCATCGAAAGCCAGCTTTTCGCTCTTGAAGCCGCCAGCGTCGGGGAGGTGGGCGGTAACGGAATATTCGAAGTGCGGATCATTCGCGTTGCCGGGATAGATGGCGAGTTGAATCGCGTAGAGCTCATTCAAGGTGTGCAGGAAGTTGGGGCCGACCGGTGTGGTGCTTCCGAGAGCACGAACAAAGCTGCTGCCTTGCGGACTGAGGTTGTTCTTTTGAGCGACGATGAACTGGGATAGTTTGCCTTTGCCCGGCTGGAAGAAATCGTTGAACTCGGCGAGCGTGATTTCGCGGGTGCTCTGTGCGTTAAAGGGGTAGGCCTTCTTGAGGTCATTGAAGGGCTTGCAGAGAGCATCGCCACCACCGCTTAGATTCGAGATCCATATTCTCTGCAGACCTTTTATCGGCTCGTCAAGGAGCGTGCCTACGGTTTGGTCTACATGGCCCGCCGGATCGGTCGGCAGACCTTGCGAGAGTTGCGCGGCGGAAAGGTGGGCCTGCGATACCGTGGGGGCGCAAGTGGTTTTCTGAGCGTCTTTTTGTTCCGGAGCGGCATCCGCCACTTGCTGCACGCATTGCTGCAAATTCAAAAGGCCTTTCATGTATTGGTCATTCGAGGACTGGTCGTATTTCTTTTGGACGCCGCAGCCCGGGGTTACGACCTGCTGCGGCGCCTGGAAAGCCAGTTTAATCTCGGTGGATTGCACGTTGGTGTTGTCGGCGACGTCGCAGAGGAGAGCCAAGAGAGGCGAGGCGTTCGAGGAGATCTTCATGAGTTTTGCGGCGGCGTCGGCATCGTTGGCGTAGGGAGACACGGAAGTCGCGTTCAGAAAAGCGCGCCACTGCTGGATGAAGTCCTTGTCGTACATGGCGCGGAGCTGCTGGCTTAGGTCCGCCGCGGAGAGATTGGTGGTGGTGGCTGTACCGAGAACCCAAGTTTCGCCCTGGACGCGCTTGGGGTTCTGGATGGATTGATCCATGACCTTCCAGCCTTCGGAGGTAAAGGCGGCGTCGACGTCGGCGCGGGCGCTGACGACCCCCAGAGCTTCCGGATGCGCGGCAGCGAAGCGATAGTTTTTGGCTTTTTGTCGCGCGTCGGTGAGCATGCTGGTGTAGAGACGCTGGAGGCCGGAGAACTTGTTGAGGTACGCGCGTACCTGGTCCACGAGGCCCGGGTCGTTCGTCTTGGAGAAAGGATTGTCCTGGGTGAGTTCGGTGCTGTAGAACGCGAATTGTTGCGCGGCCAGGTCGTTGCGCTCCTGATCGATGTCGCCTAAATCGCGCTTCCAGTCCTTCATCAGCAAGTCTTGCAGGAATTCGCCGGAGTTCCTCTGATTCTCGGAAGTGATCAGCAGATAGGCTTTGAGAGCATCGTACGCAGCGCCGGAATCGGCGTTGGGTTGCGGATCGCCGCGGTAGGATTGCAGATCGGCCATGAGGTTCTTTTTGGTGTGCTGAAAGAGAATCAGATCGAAGGCATGAAAATAGATGGCGCGAGCATCGTCAAAGGCAGCTTCTCCACCGGAATACAGTCCCCAGCGGAGATGCCAGGGCACGCCGTTCTGGTTGTAATCGCGAAGCTGGACGAGGCTTTGACGGAGGCCGTCGAGGCGCTTCAGGGAGTCGGCGGTCGGCTGCTGCGAGCCGAGATTCTGCACTGCCGAGAGGTCGTGGCCGGCGCTGCGGATGTCCGAGACCAGGCGGGAGTTCCCAACGAACGAAACGGCTGTGAAGATGATCCAAAGCAGAGCAAGGAAGGCGAGCGTGGCAAACAGGATGCGGCGTCCGAAGTCGCCGCGTGTGCTCTTGCCGCTGGCGCCGAGTGCGGCGCGATCTTGTAGAAGGACGTGACTGAAGACGTGGCTGAGGAAAACACGTTGGACGGATCTTCGGGATTCGCTTGCTCCTTCCAACGATGTCCCGGTGGCCCAGGAAGTTTTGGCAGATTGATCCTGCGCGCTGATAAGGCTGGTTGCATCGGGGTTGAAACCGCCGGGGGCGCGTTGCACTGCCGACCGTGTGCCGAGCATGGTCTGGCCGGCACTGGCCGAGACGGTGACTATGCGCTGTCCCACAAAATAGAAGCCGCGAAGAAAGGGGCCGGTGCGGAGATGGCCAGGCCGGCAAAGATCGACGAGAAACTGGACGAGCGGCTTGCTGAGCTTTCCAAATTCGCGGGGAAATTCGTAGACGCCGGCTTGGCGATCGCTATTGCGTTCACGACTGAGGAGGCCAGGGCGGCACTCGGCCAACGTAAAAAAAATCGCCTGGAAAGCGGCGGTGAGGCGTTTAGTTTCCTGCTCGGCGTATACGCCGGAGCTTGTGGCGCCGACCAGAGGCATGGTGGCGCCGAGGACCTGCGAAGTTTCTTCGTTGCTGAAGGTGCCCGCGAATTCTTCAAAGTAGGGGATGCGGTCGGCGCGGTTGAAGAGAACGTAGACCGGAAGGCTCACACCCATGTGATAAGAGAGTTCCTCGAGGCGTGCGCGAAGTTTGCGGGCTTGCGCGACGATCTTGTCGAGGGCGGCTTCGCGGACGAGCTTTTCGCAATCCACGCAGACGATTGCCGCGCGCGGAGCGAGAGTGCCGCCACCGAAGATGGAACGGAAGCTGCCGGGCAGGAAATGTTTTACGAGGCGAACCCACGAGCCAGCATCATCGAGGAGAGGGCCGCCGGCTTCGACGAAAACTGTCTTACGCGCGAACCAAAGATTCGCGACGCGAGTGGGGACGATGCTGCTCTCCTGATAGACCTGGCCTGCAAGAAGTTCGGCGTCCAGGCCGCTCTGATCCATTGCGCTGGTCTTGCCGGCGCCCGTTTCGCCAATCAAAAAAACAGTGGGGAGCGCCGACAATTTGGCGCCGGCAGCGAGGCGGGCCGCTGCGACTTTGCCAGCAGCCTCGCGAATCAGGATGTCCACATCCTGGGAGGCTGCTCCACCGGACGCGCCGGCTTGCGGCGCGGGGCTTTCTTCAGTCGCGGGTAGCGCAGGCATCGCGGAGCGAGCCCAGAGAAGCAGTCCGATGACAGCAATGATGCCGAGCAACAGGATGCCGCCGCGCAGAACGAAAGCGTTCGTGCCCGTGACATGAAGAATTTGCGGGCCAAACCACGTCATCATCAGCACGACGATGACAGCCGCTCCGGCTGCCAGATGTTGCCATGTAAATCGCATCGCCACTCCCTACGGGTGGTTTAGGGTGCAATCGAGTGAATCGCCGAAACACCTGAAAGCAAACGCATTTTGAAAATGATAAAAAATAAAATTCCCAGGATAACGCAACCGAGCGCACCGAAGGCCAGGCGGCTCACCCAGGGATCACGCTTGGCGGCTACGGCACCGCCTTCCGGGACGGCCCAGGCCGGAGAGAGTCCCACAAGGGGTCCACGGATGCGGCGGATTTTTTCCAGCGTGGAATCGATGATGGGGCGGGTGGCTTCGGGGCCGGACATGCCATAGCGGCCTTTGTAGCCCATCAAGAGACAGAGGGCGTAGACTTCCAGGACGTCCGCGACGTCGTGCGTATCTTGGCGCGACAGCAGCTTTTCCATGTTTTCAAAAAAAGTTTCTCCGGCAACGTGATGGCCGAACATTTCTTCTTGCAGGGGCATGCTGTGCCAGGAGCTAAACACGGGATTGCTGGAATTTAAGATGGATTCGTCGAGGAAGGCGACGGCGGCGAGGGTGGCGTTGCGGATGTCGTCGGGCGCGTAGGCCTTTTTCACGGCGTCTTTTTCCGCGGCACGGAGCCCGGCTTGGATGTTTGCGCGGAAAGCATTGGCGTCGGAGACGGCCTGGCGGTTCTGGCGCACGCGCACGATCACCGTCAGAATTTGCTGATAAATGTAGGCGAGATTTTCCGCTCGCCGTTTGGTGGACACTTCGCGGGGCTGGACGCTCGAGGCCCCAAACATGGTTGCTCCCACCGGATCCTCCTAGGAATCCAAAACTAGGACTCCAAGACTACGAGAAGCTCAAGCTCGACGCCGGGCAGATCATCGGGAACGTAGACGCCGACTTTTCGCGTTTGCACGATGTGTTCCCAGCAATTGCCGGTGCGGCTCAGGCCGAAATATTGAAACTCGACTTTCGGGGCGATGGCCGAGGGAGGGATGGGCAAATGCACAAGCCCCAGACCTGGTAGCGCTGTTTTGACAAGTTCCGGCAGGAGGTCCTTCGAGCAGACTTTAACCAGCCGCGGTGTCTTGGCGATGATTTCCGCTTCACCGGTTTCCGCGCGGACCGCGAGAATCCAGCGAGCGCGATCCAGGCATCGCTGATCCAGAACATCTCCATTGCGGAAATTTCGTCCCGCCGATACCAGCGGGATCTGCACGCAGTTCGAAGGCACCACCAGTTCGAGGTGGGCGCGGATATGCTGATTTAATGGGCCGAAACACTTCTCCAAATCATCGTGATTGTAGGCTGGCAAGGATTCCGGGTGCGAGTCCAACCCAAACGTGCACAAAGCCCCAGCCAGCCGGGACATTTCCATGTAGAGCTGCTCCGGATGGCCGCGCTCGGACTGACTGAGATGGCGAAGGACGGAGAGACTCTCGTTGACGGTATGCACGAACCAGAAACTCGCGATTTCGTCCGAAGAGTAGCCCGCGCGGCCTTGCGCAGTGGCACGCCGGGCGCGGGAAAGGGACGCGCTCTTTTCATCGAGGATATCGACTAAAGTTTTCGCGATGACCAAAAGCCGTTCGCTTGCGCTGATTTGCAGGCACGGAGGAATAAAGGTTGCGTCATACATGAAGCGGCCTGAACCGTCGCGGAGCACGCGAGCGATGGGGAGCGTAACGAGTCCTTGATTATCCTGGGTTTCCACCGCGAATCGAATGTTTTTGCGGCCAACTTGAATCTGTTTCTCATCGCGGCCGGTGTTCTCGTCGGGCAGGGTGAGCATTTCCGCTTGATATCGTAAGTCCATCGGCGAAGGCTCGGAATCGAGCGCACAGTTCGGTCCTTCCGGACGCCTGGCCGGCACGGCGAGCAGGACCATAAGAGATTCGCGAGTCGCGGAGAAAAGATTGTTGATGTCCAAGACGGGAGGCACAGCATCGGCGTCAGGCATTTGAAACGCGAGACCGTCCGGAAAAAGGCCACGCGCATGCACCAGCGAAAGCATTCCATTTTGCAGCGCGTCCGGATCAAGTTTGCAGCTGACTACACCGTACGGGGCGAACCACAGACTCGACGTCGAGAAATGAACGAGGTCTTCGAAGGATTGAGATTGGACCTGGAAGTGATGGGGGCCCAGGTACATCCCCTCGTGCCACACCACCTTGGAAAGATGCTTCATTGTTCAGTTGATCATGCCAGGCTCGGCGCCGGCATGCTGCGTCTCACCTAGCGCGAACCAGCTCTCCTGTGACGCAGTGCAGCCATTGCCGGATCGCCGTTCGGCCAGTGCATTTTTTGCTGGCGGGGCGGGAGCGCAGGCTGCGACTTGTGATCGATCTCTAGCCGTACGAAAGACCCGGAAAAGCCGCTAAAGGCTTGAAACGAGCCTAACTATGGCGTTTGCTTGAATGGATGTCAAGACTTTCACCCTGCTCTTGTCGGTATTTGGTATTATGCCCGCGCTATTCGTGAGACTTGCCGATGCCTGCGTTGCAGATGCTGAAAGCGGAACAGTTTGCGGCCCTGCACGCGTATTTTGTGCAGTGTGGGTTCGGTGAGAAAGCCATCCGCCAGCGGATGCAGTTTCGGCCGGATCGGGAGTTGGACATTTGCGTGCTCTCCGGCCGTCCTCCGGCAAGGCCAAAGCCGGCCGACGCGCTCGACGCCCTGCTCGACCTCTTCATTGCAGGTGATGCCCTCCCGGAGGCTGATACGCGGGCGCACTTACCGCCAGCGGTTTGGGAGGCCCTGTGCGAATTTCACCTGATCGCGCCAGACGCCGCGGATGCGAGCCGCTGTGTCGCTACCGTGGCGCTTTATCCGATTCGGGACTTGTTGATTGTCTCGGATCGCTGGAACAACCCGGACCATTCCCCCCGCACGATGTTCGCAGACATCGTGTATCCGGCGCTCACGAAGTCCGCGAAGCAATTCATAGACTTCACTTCCTACGAGCCTTGTGAAGATTTTCTGGAGCTATGCGCGGGAACTGCGCCAGCGGCATTGCTGGCTTCCCGTACCGCCAAAAACACGTGGGCCGCCGATATCGCGGAGCGCTCCATCGAGTTCGCAAAGTTCAACGCCGCGCTCAATGGCATTCACAACGTGAACTTTGCCCTCGGCGATCTATATCAACCCGTGGAGGGACGTAAATTTGATCGCATCGCCGCGCATCCCCCTTATGTCCCCGTGCTAAAGACGGCCGAGATTTTTTACGGCGGCGGCGAGGTTGGCGAAGCCATTACGCAGAGGATTATCGAAGGCCTTCCGGCGCACCTAAAGCCGGGTGGCCGCTTCTACTGTCGTACGATGGGAACAGACCGGCCTGGCCAAAATTTTGAAACTCGCGTCCGCGAATGGCTAGGGACGAGCCAATCCGAGTTTGACGTGGCTTTTTTCACGCTGCAAGCGCTCGAACCGCGCCAATTTGCTCTCGAAGAAACGCTCGCCAAGAACGGGGGCAGAGAACAGTACTTACAATGGGAGAAACTGTTCACAAGGAACGACGTTCGCGAGCTTGTGCTCGGCATTCTGATCGTTCAGCGAACCGCCGAAAGCCGCCGCACCTTCACTCTTCGCCGCACCATCCGGAGTGCCACTCCCTCCGCCGCTCTCGAATGGGCCATGCTGTGGGAAACGGAGATGCAAGCGGAAGGCGCGGTGCAGCGGCTGCTGGCGGCAAAGCCCTTCGCTGCACCCGGAACCGAGATCATTGTGCGACACGTCTTGCGGGACGGAGAAATCTCGGCTGAGAATTTCACTCTTTCGATCGAGATGCCTTTCGCGTCCGACTGCAAGGTGCAGCCCTGGATGGCCGCTCTCCTTCCGCGATGTGACGGCAAAACCTCCGTCGCTGCATTGTTCGAAATGGCGAAACGCAATGAGTGGATCGTTCCCGAGACACCGCCGGAAGAGTTTTGCCGGCTGCTGGCAACATTAATCAGCGGGGGTTTTTTGTCATTACAAGAGTCTAAATTGCCTGCGGCAGCAGGATAAGAAGCTCAAGCTGAGGCTCCGGAACGTCGCTAGGTACAAAAGCCGCCAGGCTGCGGCCCTTGATCACCGTCTCCCACGCCACTCCCGACTGGTTTAAGCTGAAATATTGGTAGTTGAGCTTTATGGGAATCGAGGCCGGCGGCCTCACCGCGTGCGTGAGCTGCATGCCCGGCAGAGCCTGCCGGACCAACTGTTCGATTTGCGCGGCAGAACAAACTTTTATGAGCTGAGGCGCTTTCTTGATCAGGTCTCCCTGGTTCATGGTGGAGCTGACTGCCAGGAAGAATTTCGTGCCGACGAGATAGCGATCGTCGTCGATACTGGTGGAATAGATGGAAGGCTTTACCAGCTTGAGAGGGAGCGCAACGAAATTGCTGGGAACGACCGTCTCGAGAAGTTCACGGAGTTTCTCATCGAGATCCGTGAAGCACCCGCCCAGGTTTTCGTGATCGTAGAGGGGCAAATCCCTCGGCTGAATCTTCAGTGAAAAGGTGCTTAAGGCGCCGGCCAGCGAGGTAAACAAGCGAAAGAGAACATCGGGATGCCCATGCCGGACGTCGTGAAGATGGCGGAGAGCAGGGAAGTGGCCGTTCACAGTGTAAAGGAGCCAGAAGCTGGCAATGTCCGCAGCGGAAAAATCCGCAAGGCCCGCGCTGCGTTGCCGTCGCCCACCCGCAAGGATGCTGCTCTTTGCAGCGAGAATCTCGACGAGGCGACGCGCGATTCCCATCAGGTAGTCATTGGCTGCGATATCCAGCAGGGGGGGGATGTATTGCGGGTCGAGGCGAAACGTGCCTGCGGAGGTGCGCAGAACGCGAGCGACCTGGAGCGAGTTAAACCCTTCGCGCGACTCGCCTTCCACCAGAAACCGCAGATTCTTCCGAGCGATTTGCACGGGTTTTTCGGTCAACCCGGAATTTTCGTCCTTCAAATTCACGATTTCCGAGAGATAGCGGACGTCGGCGTTTTTCTGGGCGATCGAGACGTTCAAGCCATGCAAACGGTATTCAGGAATGGCGAGATAAATGTCCAGCGAGGTTTGTTCGGCTTCAAAAAACAAGCCAATGGGCTTGGGCATTGGCGCGGCATCGGATTCGGGAATTTCAAAGGGGAGGCCGTCGGCGAAAAGCCCGGTTGCGCGCGTCAGGGCAAAATTGCCTTCGGTCAACGCCTCTTGATTGATCTGCAAATCGAGGAAGCCCCAGGGCCGGAAATTTAGCCCTTCGAGGCGAAATTGCAGGCAACTCTCGACATAGCGGTCGCGTGTCTGCAAATGCTGCGGCGTGAGAAAGGTGCCTTTGGACCAGATGACAGGTTGAAGCTGGCGCATGGCTTGGGGCTAACGCTAGCAGGAGGGATGAGTGAAAGTCAAAAGAGATTGCGTGCCTGGCTCGCAGACAGGCTACGGGAATGGCATCGCGTACCGCACCGGGTTAGGGCGAGACCTCGCAACCTCATCCCTATCGGTTCGTACAGCTACTTGTTCACCTCCAATGCACCCACAGTTCACCGCCAGTGCATTGTTCTCCTTGGCGGATTCCGCGATAGTGTGCGCCATGATGACGCTGAGGAGAGCAAAAGCGGTTGGCCGGACGGTGATAGTCGTGCGACTCCGAGGAGGAGGCAGGCTACCACTTCGGGCCGGCGCGCGTCCACGCATGGGGGGTTGCGGCAGAATCGCGATTCTCTTTTTGAGATGCGGGGAAAGAGGCACAAGGACCAGTTCTAGAACTTTAGAACTCATTGACGGGCAGCGGGAATCGTGATAAACCCTGCCAAAGCAATCAGGTGCCCTACCTTGCGAAACGCTTTTAGCTCTCAAACCACTACCCACACTGAGAGGGAGACTTAAGGGGAACACATGGCAAAAGAAAGCGTCCATAAGAAGCTTGAGCGGGTGCGCCCGCCTCGAGTGCATGTCACGTACGATGTTGAGGTTGGTGACGCCATCGAAGTCAAGGAACTGCCTTTCGTCATGGGCGTCTTGGCGGACCTGAGCGGCCAGCCTACCGAGGCTCTGCCGAAGCTGAAAGATCGCCGTTTCGTCGAGATCACTCCCGACAACTTTGACGGCGTACTTGAAAGTTTCAAGCCGCATCTGTCTCTCGAAGTCGACAACAAGCTTAGCGACGAATCCGACGCCGGCAAGATCAAAGTTGATCTGGACTTCAAGAGCCTGGATGATTTTGATCCCGCCAATGTCGCCAAGAACGTGAAGCCGCTCAAGGAACTCCTCGATCTCCGTCAAAAGCTGGGAGACCTGCGTGGCGCTTTGCAAGGAAACGACAAGCTGGACGACCTCTTGATGGAAGCTGTCGGCAACACGCAAAAAGCGGACCAAATCAAGAAAGAACTCGAGAAGGACAAGCCCAAGGGAGGCTCCGATGAGTAAGCCGGAGAAGGCGGCGGCTGCATCCGCGGACGCAAAAACGACGGAGTCAAGTCTGCTGGATCAGATCGTCGAACAAGGGCGGTTCGGAAAAGAACAGGTCGCGCGGGAACGCGGGCGCGACATGGTGAAGGAGTTCGTGGCGCAGGTATTGGAAGGCGAGATGAAGCTCTCGCGAGACGCGGACGCGACTATCAACTCTCGCGTGGCCCAGATCGACCACCTTATTTCGCTTCAATTGAATGAAATCCTGCACCATCCTGCCTTCCAAAAGCTGGAAGCAAGCTGGCGTGGCATCAAGTACATGATGGATCAGAGCGAAACCAGCTCTATGCTCAAGATCCGCGTGCTCAACGTCAGCAAGAAGGAATTGCTGCGCGACCTGCAGCGCGCTCCGGAATTTGACCAGAGCGTGATGTTCAAGAAAGTCTATGAAGATGAGTTCGGTATCTTCGGCGGCGAGCCGTTTGGCGCGCTGATCGGAGACTACGAATTCAGCAGGCATCCCGAAGATATCGAGTTGCTTGAGAAAGTGTCCCAAGTGGCGGCAGGGGCGCACGCTCCCTTTTTGACAGCCGCCGCTCCGGAACTTCTCAATTTGGATAGCTACGCGCAGCTGGGCGAGCCACGGGACATCGGGAAAATCTTCGATAGTACGGAATTCGCGAAGTGGAAGTCGTTCCGCGCCAGTGAAGATTCCCGCTATGTCGGCTTAACGATGCCCCGCGTGCTGATGCGGCTTCCCTACGGGAAAGATACAAAGCCTGTCGACGACTTCAACTATGAAGAGGGCGTTGATGGTACCGATCACAATAAGTATCTCTGGGGCAATGCGGCCTATGCGCTCGGCGCTCGCTTAACGACGGCGTTCGCGCAATATGGCTGGTGCGCTTCGATCCGCGGCGTGGAAGGCGGAGGTCTCGTTGAGGGACTACCGACACACACTTTCCGCACGGATGAAGGCGACGTAGCCTTGAAGTGCCCCACGGAAGTGGCCATCACCGATCGGCGCGAGAAAGAACTCGCCGACCAGGGCCTCATTCCGCTGGTGCACTGCAAAGGCACGGACTACGCGGCTTTTTTCAGCGTGCAGTCCGCGAACAAACCCAAGAAGTTCGATAAAGCCGCAGCCAACGCCAATGCCCGCCTCTCCGCCCAATTGCCTTACATCCTTGCCGTATCCCGATTTGCCCACTACATGAAGTCCATCATGCGCGACAAGATCGGTGGCTTCATGAGCCGCGGGCAATGCCAGACCTTCCTCACCCAGTGGATCATGCAATATGTTACCGATGACGATCAGGCGAGTGCCGCCACCAAGGCGAAGTTCCCGCTTCGCGAGGCCAGAATTGAAGTCAGCGAGATTCCGGGAAAGCCCGGCGCATACCGGGCCATCGCCTTCCTGCGGCCCCACTTCCAGTTGGATGAGCTGACGGTTTCGTTGCGGCTTGTGGCGGAACTGCCGGCGCCGGCAAAGTAATTGCCACCTGGGATTTTTACCGGCTCCCGTTGCGAAGTATTTGCACCCGTTTCGGAAGCCTGCTTTATTGGATCGGCAAGAGTTTGAATTTTGATTTAAGACGAATAGGAGGACACGAAAATGCCTACAGCAGTGGAATCAAAACTGGCTCCCATGACATCCCACTCAGATTTTTTCCTGAAGTTGGGTGACATCAAGGGAGAATCGCAGGACGACAAACACAAGGGTGAAATTGATCTCGCCAGTTTCAAATTCAGCGTTCGTCAGCCCGGCGGGTCAGCCGCGGTTGGCGCCGGCGGCGGGGTCGGCAAGGCCCAGTTTCACGAATTTGAATTTACCAAGCGCATTGACTCCTCATCCGCGAAGCTCATGCTGGCTTGCGCAAGTGGCCAGCATTTTCCAGAGGCGACCCTGACCTGCCGGCGTGCAGGAGGCACTCAGGCCGAATACTTGAAAATCAAGCTCGAGCAAGTCTTGGTTTCAGGCTACGAGACCGTCGGCGGAGACACCGCGCTCAAGGACACTCTCCCAATCGACACGTTCTACCTCAACTTCGGCAAAATCTCCTACAGCTACAAGGCGCAAAATGCCGACGGCACGGAAGGTGCCAACACCATGACCGGCTGGGATCAGCTGGCCAACAAGAAGATGTAGGTCTCACATAGCGCGGCTCCTGGCGGGACTGTTTGCACCAGCGGACTTCCTGCCAGGAGCGGCGCTGCTCGTCACGCCCCTCTTCGGGGGCAGCTTAGGAATCCGGGGTATCATGTCAGTTCAACAACTTTTTCAGGCAGGACGGCTTGACGACGCCATTCAGGCTTTGAACGCCGAAGTTCGCGATAATCCTACCGACGCCAAACGCCGCACATTTCTCTTTGAGCTTCTTTGTTTTTCAGGTGATTTCGTTCGCGCGGAAAAACAGTTGGACATTCTCGGCAGCGAGGGCCGCAACGCGGAAATGGGCGCCCTCCTTTATCACGCGGCGCTTCACGCCGAACGCACTCGCCACGATCTTTTCAGCAAGAAGCAGTATCCCATGCCCAAGAATACCGCGGGGCTGGGCAAGTTGTCGGTCAACATTAATGGCAAGCCGTTTCATGATTTGTCTGACGGCGACCCGCGCATCGGCTCCAATCTTGAGGTCTTCGCTGCCGGCAGTTATATGTGGATCCCCTTCGCGTTGTTGACGTCGATTGAAATTGCTCCCCCGAAGCGCCTGCGCGACCTCTTGTGGCTGCCCGCGAAGGTCCGGACTTCGGACAAATACGAAGACCGCGAGCTTGGGGAAGTACTTCTTCCTGTGCTGACTCCTTTCGCAGGTCAGCACAAGGACCCCGCGGTGCGCCTTGGCCGTGCGACCGTCTGGGAAGAAACAGATGACGGAGAAAGCATCCCTGTGGGCCAAAAGATTCTGCTTGCCGATGACGAGGAATGGCCGATTCTGGAGCTGCGCAACATCCAAATCGCAATCGCTCAGACGGCCTCTTAACGGCCATGCCACTTCCCGAAGGCCTCCTAAACCCCATCCCCGGGGACAATCCCAGCGGAAAGACCCTGCGCTACGATCCTGTCTACGACAAAATTCGCGAAGCGCGCCGTGAAGAAGATGTGCTCCCGCAGGGCGACTGGTCTCGCGAAGTCAAGAAGGCTGATTTTCCGCTTGTCATCAAGCTGACCACGGAAGCGTTATCCACCAAGAGCAAGGATTTGCAGTTGGCGGCGTGGCTCACGGAAGCGGTCATGTTCCGCGATCACATTGCGGGGCTTCGCGAAGGGCTGGATTTACTTCGCGGTTTCATGGAAACGTTCTGGGAGACGCTTTACCCGGAAATAGATGACGGTGACCTGGAATTTCGCGCCGGGCCTCTAGGTTGGGTGGGATCCAAACTCGATGCCGGCGTCCGCCGCCTGCCGCTTACCAAAAATAAGCTTGATTTTTTCAAGTATCAGGAATCGCGCCGCGTCGGTTACGAAGCGGACGCCACCAGCGAAGAAAAGGCAGCCGCGCGCGCGGCAGCGATCGCGGAGAAAAAATGCACCGCCGAGGAATTTGATGAGGCAGTTCGCGCCACCGGCGATGCTTATTACGAAAAACTTGCGGGCAATGTCACTGCGGCGCTGGAATCGCTTCAGGCCCTGGAAACTTTGAGCGACGAGAAGTTCGGGCGTGAAGCTCCCAGCTACTCGAACCTTCGCACCGCTCTCGAAGAATTACAGGATTTCGTAAAGCAGTATTACAAGCCGCCGGAGGAAGTGACCGAGGAGCAGGCCGAAGCGCCTGCGGAGGAAACCGCCGAAGAATCCGGAGCGCCGGCTGCTTCTGGTGCGCCCGCGGCCAAGAAAAAATCCGTCACCGCTGAACCCTCTGACCGGGAAGATGCCCTGCAGCGCCTGGCTATCGTGGCTCACTTTTTGCGCCACGAGAGTGCTGTGAATCCCGTTCCTTATTTGCTGCTCCGGGCGCTGCGCTGGGGAGAGCTGCGAGCGGCAGGTGCAACGTTGAATGCAGCGCTGCTGGAAGCTCCGCCTACGGAAAAGCGCACGGTGATCAAGAAAATGTCCATGGAGGGGGATTGGACCGGAGTGTTGGAAAACTCGGAGCAGGCCATGAGCCTGCCCTGCGGCCGCGGCTGGCTCGATTTGCAGCGCTATGCTGTGCGCGCGTGCGAGGCTCTGGGTTCGGAGTACGAACCTGTCGCCGCCGGAATTCGCTCGGGATTGAAGGCCCTTCTTGCGGATTACCCCGATCTGCTCAATTCCTCGCTGATGGACGACACTCCAGCCGCCAACGCAGAAACGCAGACCTGGCTCAAAGAAAGCATTTTGCCGCCGCTGGCAGCTCCCGCCCCCGCCGAACCGGAATTTGCCCCCGCGGCGATGTCGGCCAGCTTCTCTTCGGAAAGCCCAAACGGAGAAAAGGCTCCCGACGTCATCGAAACGGCGATGGCAGCCGCGCGCGCCGGAAAAGTGCAGGAAGCTATCGGCATCCTAACCCGCGAAATGAACAACGAGCGCACAGGCCGTGGCCGTTTCCAACGGCATATTCAGCTTGCAAATATTTTTCTTGCGACCAAGCACGAGGCCATCGCCTATCCCATCCTCGTTGAACTCGCTGAAGAAATCGAACGCCGCAAGCTCGAGGAATGGGAAGAAGCAGCCATCGTCGCGCAGCCCCTTGCGCTGCTCTACCGTTGCGCGGACAAGCTGGGCCGCGACGACGCCGAAAAGCAAAAAATTTATCAGAAGCTTTGCCGGCTCGATCCCGGCCAAGCGCTGGCTCTGAGGTAAGTGATGCCGGACTACGACTCCAACGCGCCCCTGAGATTGCCGCTGCTGGACCGTCTCCTGGACGACGAGCACAAAATCAAAACGGAAGCGCCTATGACCCGCAGCACGTCGCTCGCTCGCCTCAAGACCGCCGTCCGCCGCGATCTCGAAAATCTGCTCAACACGCGCCGTACCCCGGACTACATCCCAGAGGGTTCTGTCGAGATTTTGCGCTCCGTCTACTACTACGGCCTGCCCGACATAACCTCCATGCCCGCCAATTTTCTTTACGAACAAACCAAACTGCTGCAATCGATTGAAACCGCCGTGAAAACGTTCGAGCCGAGGCTCGATGGCGTCAAAGTCTCGCTGGTCCCCGTCGCCGGCCAGGGCCGCGTGTTGCGTTTTGTTATCGACGGCATGCTGCGCATCGATCCGCTTCCCGAACACGTCGTCTACGACGCGTCCATTGAACTGACCAGCCTCGAAGTTTCCATTTCCGGAGAAGACCGTGCGTGACGAGCTGCTCGAATACTACGAGCGCGAACTAACCTATCTCCGCCAGATGGGCGCGGAGTTCTCTGAAAAATATCCGAAGGTCGCCTCGCGCCTGTTGCTCGATCCCAACCGCTGCGAAGATCCTCACGTCGAACGCCTCATCGAAGCCTTTGCTTTTTTGGCGGCCCGCGTCCACCTTAAAATCGACGACGAATTCCCGGAAATAACGGAAGCCTTGCTCAGCGTCTTGTATCCGCATTACATTCGCCCTATTCCGTCTTCCACCATCGTGCAATTTCATCTCGATCCCGAGCAGGGAAAACTCAGCACCGGCCTCCCCATTCCGCGCGGCTCGATGCTTTACTCACAGCCCGTCGACGGGTATCCCTGCAAATTCAAAACGTGCTTTGACACCACGCTCTGGCCATTGAAAATCTCCGCAACGCAGTGGGTCACGCCGGACCGCTTGCGTCCCGCCGTCAAATCTCAGGAGGCCGTCGCCGCGCTCCGCCTCGAGGTCGAATGTTTTCCCGACGTCACCTTCGACAAGTTGGAGCTGAGTTCGCTCCGCTTCTACCTCAACGGCGAAAGCAGCCTCATCCACACGCTCTACGAATTGCTTTGCAACAACAGCACCCAGATCCTTCTGCGAGATCGCACGCCCAACACGCGCAAGAGCGCCATCACGTTTCCCGGCTCGTATCTTCAACCCGGCGGCTTCCCCGATTCAGAAGCTCTCCTGCCATACCCTCGCCGGTCTTTTTCCGGCTACCGGCTCCTCCAGGAATATTTTCATTTCCCCGAAAAATTTTTCTTCGTGGATCTAAAGGGTCTCGAACAACTCCGCAGCTCCGGTTTCGGCCCGCGAATTGAGATCGTCTTCCTCATCTCCCGTTTCGAACGCAGCGAGCGGCAGCAAACCCTCGAACTAAATGTATCCGAAGAAACTCTTCGCCTCGGCTGCTCGCCGGCCATCAATCTTTTTCCGCATACAGCCGAACCGATCCGCCTCGACCAAACCCACACCGAATACCTCATCACACCCGATGCGCGCCGCCGCCGCGCCATGGAGATTTTCTCCATCGAGGAAGTAATCTCCCCCGATCCGCAGACTCACGAAGTCCTGAAGTTCGAACCGTTCTATCGCTTCCGCCACACGACCTCGCGCCATCGCGAACGCCCCAAAGGTTTCTGGCATTCCCGCCGCCAAGCTTCCACACGGCGCGACGATGAAGGCACCGATGTCTACCTGTCCTTCCTGGATCTGAGCGGCCGCCCCCTTCATCCCGACACCGACACCGCGACTATCCACTGCACGTGTTCGAACCGCGATTTGCCTCACCGTCTTCCCATGGGCAACGAGCGCGGCGATTTCGAACTCGAAGGCATCTCTTCCATCAAACGCATCGTAGCCTTGCGCAAGCCCTCGCCTTCTGTCCGTCCTCCCACTGGGAAAGGAATGCTCTGGCGCCTCATCTCCCATCTTTCCCTGAACTATCTTTCCATCGTTGAGGAAGGGAAGGAATCGCTGCAGGAGATTCTCCGCCTCTATACATTCGGCGAATCTGGATACAACGAACGCCAGGTTGCCGGGCTCATACACCTCTCCAGCACGCGACACTTCGCCCGCGTCATCTCGGAGAACGGCATCGGCTTCGTGCGCGGCCATCGCGTTCAAATGGAGTTCGACGAGGAACAATTCGTCGGCGGCGGCGTTTTTCTCTTTGCCAGCATTCTCGAATACTTTCTGGGTCACTATGCGTCGCTGAACAGCTTCAGCCAGCTCGCCGTGCGCACCCAGCAGAGAAAGGAGGTTCTCCGTCAATGGCCACCCCGGGCGGGGGAAGTAATTCTCCTGTAGATCTTTCGGAAGTCGAAGAGTTGCTGCGCAAGGAGCCGTATCGCTTCGAATTCTTCCAGGCCATCCGCCTGCTCGAGCGCATCGCGCCCGAACGCAAGCCTCTCGGACGATTCACGAATCCGTCCGATGAAGTCGCGCGCGTCGGCACTTACCCCTCGCTCGCATTCCCCGCCAGCGAAATCCAAGCCATTGATTGGCCTGAGGGGAAGCCTCCGTCTCTCGCAGTCAACTTCATGGGCACCACCGGACCGCAAGGCCCGCTTCCGCATTTCTACACAACGCTCATTCTTGCGCGGCTGCGCTCCGGCGATAAAACACTTCGCGATTTTCTCGACCTGTTTCATCACCGCATGATTTCGTTTTTCTACCAGGCTTGGGAAAAATACCGCTTCGCCGTGTCCTACGAGCGCGGCGAGCGCGATCGTTTCTCCCACCATCTCCTCGATTTGATCGGCCTTGGCACTCTCGGTTTGCAGGAGCGCCTGGCCGTCCCGGACGACGCGTTTCTTTTCTTCGCGGGGATCCTTGGCCAGCGCCCTCATTCCGCTCACGCTCTCGAGCTTCTCCTCAACGATTATTTTGAAGTTCCCGTCCAAGTCATCCAGTTGGTCGGCGGCTGGTTCCGCCTGGACGAAACCACGGAGTGCTGCATCGGAGAGCGTTCCACTCCTTCGGAACAATTGGGCCTGGGCGCCGTCGTCGGCGACGAAGTCTGGAATCAACAAGCGCGCGCGCGCATCCGCATCGGCCCGCTTGGTTTGGAAAACTATCTCGATTTCCTCCCCAACGGCTCGGCCTACGAACCGCTCCGCTCTCTTTTGCGTTTTTGGACCAACGAAGAGATCGATTTCGAAATACAGCTTATTCTCGAACGCGAAGAAGTTCCGCGTTGCCAGCTTGGCGGCGAAGGTGACGGCGCCCCGCAGCTTGGCTGGGTCACGTGGATGAAATCAAAGCCCATGGAACGCCACCCGGAAGAAACTATTTTCAACGTTTAGCGAAACGAGGTCGTCATGACGGCAAATCTAAAAGGTCTGATCGGCAAACTCAACGATACGACTCGCAACACGCTCGAGGCCGCCGCTGGCTTCTGCCTTGCGCGCACTCACTACGACATCGAGGTTGAGCATTTCCTTCTCAAGCTTCTCGACGTTGCGGATAGCGATCTCCCCCGCATCCTCAAACAGTTTGGCGTCGATAAATCGCGCCTTACCGGCGACCTCACGCGCAGTCTCGATAAATTGAAGTCGGGAAACGCCCGCACTCCCGCTTTCAGCCCCACGCTCACGGATATGCTGTCCGAAGCCTGGACGATCGGCTCGATCGATTTCGGCTCCGCGCAAGTTCGCACGGGCTTCTGCATTCTCGCCATTGCCGGCTCCGGCGATCTCTCGCGCCTCATGCGCGAAGTTACGCGCGAGTTTCAAAAAATCAGCGCGGAAGCTCTTCACAAAGATTTCTGGAACATCGTCGCGGGTTCTCCGGAAGACCAGGAAACCGCGCAGGCCGTTCCAATTGGTATCGAAGGCTTGCCCCAGGGCGCGGCCGGTATTCCCGCGGCTGGAAAACAGCAAAATCTAAATCAATTTACCATCGATCTGACCGCCAACGCCAAAGCTGGAAAAATTGACGCCGTCCTCGGCCGCGATCATGAAATCCGCCAGATCATCGATATCCTCACGCGCCGCCGCCAGAACAATCCCATCCTCACCGGCGAAGCTGGCGTCGGCAAGACCGCGGTTGTCGAAGGCTTTGCATTGCGCGTCGCTGCGGGTGATGTTCCGCCTGTTCTGAAGAACGTCACGATCCGATCGCTTGATCTCGCGCTTCTACAGGCTGGCGCCGGCGTCAAGGGCGAATTCGAAAATCGCCTCAAAGGCCTGATCGAGGAAGTGAAATCTTCCCCGTCGCCCATCATTTTATTCATCGACGAGGCCCATACCATGATTGGCGCGGGCGGCCCGGCAGGGCAGGGAGATGCAGCTAATTTGCTCAAACCCGCATTGGCCCGCGGCGAACTTCGCACCATCGCGGCCACCACCTGGTCCGAGTACAAAAAATTCTTCGAAAAAGATGCTGCCTTGGCTCGCCGCTTCCAGGTAGTGAAAGTTGAAGAGCCCACCGAAGAACAGTGCATGGTCATGCTGCGTGGCATTGTCGGCTCACTTGAAAAACATCATAACGTTCGCATTCTCGATGAGGCAGTCCGTTCTGCCACCAAGTTCTCGCATCGCTATCTCGCCGGCCGGCAGCTTCCAGACAAAGCCGTCAGCGTCATGGACACCGCGTGCGCGCGGCTCTCTCTCGGGCAAAATGCCACGCCACCAGCGATCGAAGACGCTATGCGCCAGGTTGACGATCTGGATGTTCAGCAGCGCGTTCTGGAACGCGAAGCCGCCGTCGGCGTCGATCATTCCGAACGCCTCGCCCTCATCGCCAAGCAGAAAGTGGACGTCGCCGCCCGCCTCAAGAAGCTCGAAGAGCGACGCGATAAAGAGTTGTCTCTCGTTTCTCGTATCCGAGATATTCGCACACAACTCGAAGCTGCCGTCGCACCACCGTCTGCCCCCGCACCTGCTGGTGCCGCACCCGCTGCCATGTCCGCTTCGGCAGGCACTGCCGCTCAACCCGCGACGGACGCCACCGCCCTCCGCGCCGAACTCGAAAAACTGAACGCCGAACTCGATGCACTCCAGGGTGACTCGCCGCTCATGCGCGTTTGCGTCGACACGCAAATCGTCGGCGAAGTTATCTCCGCGTGGACCGGTATTCCCGTCGGCAAAATGCAGCAAGACGAAATCAATACCGTCCTTCATTTGAAAGACCTGATGGCCGTCCGCGTCATCGGCCAGAATCACGCGCTCGAAGCCATCGCCCAGCGCATTTCCACCAACCGCGCCGGAATGGACGATCCCGTCAAGCCTGTAGGGGTCTTCATGCTCGTTGGCCCCAGCGGAGTCGGCAAAACCGAAACCGCCCTGGCGCTCGCCGATTTTCTCTACGGCGGTGAGCGCAACCTCATCACCATCAACATGTCCGAATTCCAGGAAGCGCACACCGTCTCGAGCCTCAAGGGCGCGCCTCCAGGCTATGTCGGCTACGGCGAAGGCGGCGTTTTGACGGAAGCCGTACGTCGCCGTCCTTACTCCGTGGTGCTTCTCGACGAGTGCGAAAAAGCCCATCCCGATGTTCTCGAGCTTTTCTACCAGGTGTTTGATAAAGGCAATATGGAAGACGGCGAAGGCCGCGAGATCGATTTTAAAAACACCATCATCATTCTCACTTCCAATGCCTGCACCGACCTCCTGATGAAGCTGACCGCCGATCCCGAAACCACTCCCAGCGCCGATGGCCTGGCCAAAGCCCTGAAGCCCGAGCTCAACAAAATTTTCAAGCCCGCCTTCATGGGCCGCCTCGTCACCGTTCCCTATTTCCCGCTGCGCGACGAAGCCATGAAGCAAATCGTCACCCTGAAACTCGCCAAGATTCAACGCCGCATCCGCGAAAATCACAAAATCGAACTGACCTATGATCCAGCCGTCGTCGCCGAAGTCGCCAAGCGCTGCACTGAAGTCGAATCCGGCGCTCGCAACGTCGACAACATCCTGACCAATACCATGCTCCCGGATGTTTCCCGCTATCTCTTGAGCCGCATGGCCGAACGCCAAAAGCCGGCAGCCATTCACGTCTCTGTCGGCGAAAATGGCGCTTTCACTTACGCTTGATTTTTGGATCCACTCTCTGGATAACTACATGCCGTGGATCCGAGCTAGGGTTTAATTTGCCGCCGGTCCGCGGCGCAGCAAAGAAAGTGCGCAGGGAATATGGCATACACGCAAGATGACAGGGTCATCGCGATCGACACCCCCCTGGGGAAGGATGTACTTCTCCTCGTAAGCTTCTCTGCCCAGGAAAGCATTTCGCGCCTCTTCCGCATCACTGCCCAGCTCTATTCGGAAAATGGCTCCATCGACTTCACCAAGATCATCGGTCAGAGGGTTTCCATCTCCCTCAATCTCGCGGACGGAAGCAAGCGCTACTTCAACGGTTTCGTCAGCCGCTTTGCGCAGGTCGGCGTGGACCAGCGCTTCACGCATTATCACGCCGAGATCGTTCCCTGGACGTGGTTTCTCACCCGGCGCGCCGATTGCCGCATCTTCCAGAACATGACCATCCCCGATATCGTCACTAAGGTCTTTAAGGATCGCGGCTTTGGTGATTTCAAGAATTCGCTCCAGGGCGATTTCGAACAGCGCGAATACTGCGTCCAATACCGCGAAACGGACTTCAATTTCGTCTCCCGCCTCATGGAGCAGTACGGCATCTTTTATTTCTTCGAGCACGAAAAAGACAGACACACGCTCGTGATGGGCAACAAGACCAGCGTTCACAAGCCCTGCCCCAGTCAGTCGAAAGTCCGCCTGGATTTTACTGCCGGCGGCTACAGCAAGGACGAGGACTTCGTTGGTTCCTGGAATCTCGAACAGGAACTTCGCCCCGGAAAGTATGCGCTGACGGACTACAATTTCGAGACTCCCAGCACGAGCCTGCTTGCAAACGAAGATACGATTTTCAAGGTCGGCGGGAACGACAGCTACGAAATCTTTGATTATCCTGGCGAATATACCAAAAAGGCCGAAGGCGAGTCGCGAACGCAGATTCGCATGCAAGAGGAGGAAGCCGGTCACCTGGTTGGTGTTGGCGCCGGTAACTGCCGCACGTTCGTTTCCGGCTATCGGTTTGACCTCTCCGGTCACGCCCGGTCCGACCAAAATCAGACCTATCTTCTCACCGAGGTCCAGCATTCCGCGTCTGTTGGCAGCAGTTATTCAGAGTCCGCCGGCCAGGCGGATCAATTCTATTCCAATCACTTTCGCTGCATTCCGTATTCGGTGCTCTTTCGTCCGCCGCGCATTACGAGGCGGCCTTTCGTCCAAGGTCCGCAAACGGCCGTCGTGACTGGCAAGTCCGGCGAAGAGATTTGGACGGACAAATATGGCCGCGTAAAAGTGCACTTCTTCTGGGACCGCGAAGGCAAAAAAGACGAAACAAGCTCCTGCTGGATCCGCTCTTCGCAGCCGTGGGCCGGCAAAAACTGGGGCGCCATCAATATTCCCCGCATCGGCCAGGAAGTCATCGTCGAATTTCTGGAAGGCGATCCCGACCGGCCCCTCATCACCGGCCGCGTTTATAACGACGAGCAAATGCCTCCCTACAAGCTCGCCGACAATCAGACGCGCACCACTTTTATGTCCCGCAGCACGAAAGGTGGCGGCTCCAGCAACTACAACGAGCTTCGCTTCGAAGACAAAAAAGGCGACGAGCAAATCTTCATGAACGCCGAGAAAGACATGGACTGGCGCGTGGAAAAAGAGTCTCGCGAATTCGTCGGCGCCAACCGCCACATGATCGTCAAGTCCAGTCAGTTCGAAGAAGTCGACGGCGACAAACAATCTCAGGTAAAAGGCAAATTCATCGAAAAGGTGACCGGCGATACCTCCATCCACCTCAGCGCCAAGCACATGGAAAAAATCGACTCCGATCAGTCCATCACCATCGGCGGCAATCGCAAGGAACAAGTCACCAACAACGAGTCCATCACCATCGGCCAGAACCGCAGCGAAAACGTCGGCAGCAACGAATCCATCACCATCGGCCAGAGCCGGAATACGCAAATCGGCATGAACGATGTTCTCTCCGCGAGCCAAGCTGTTTATATTACCGGTGGCATGAACGTCGTCATCCAAGCCGGCATGCAGCTCTCTCTCGTCGGTCCGGGTGGCTTTATCGATATCGGTCCCGCCGGCGTTTCGATTCAGGGCACCATGGTCCTTATCAACAGCGGTGGCGCACCCGGCAGCGCGCAAAGCGCCAGCCCCTCTTCGCCAGATAGTCCCGATGCTCCCGATGATCCGAAAGATCCAGACACTGCCGACGACGGCACGAAAGGTGGAAAACTCAACCAGTAGTCACGAGGTCTTACCATGCCTCCAGCCGCTCGCATCACCGACATCACCACTCACGGCATGCCGCTCGCTCCTGGTCCCGGAAGCGTCAATGTGCTCATCGGCGGTCTTCCCGCCTGGCGCGCCATGATGGACCAGCACGCCTGCCCCATGGTCAATATCACCGGCCCTGACGGCGTCGGTATGGTCATGCTTGGCAGCCCCACCGTCCTCATCAACAACATGATGGCCTGCCGCATGGGCGACATTGTCATGGAAATCCCCGGATTATGTCTTGGCCCGGCCAATCCCATCTTGATGGGTGAGCCCACCGTCATGATCGGCGAAGTCGGCATGGGCTCTCCGGTCGTCGTTCCGCCCGTTCCGCCCATGGTCCTTCTGGCGCAAGCCATGAGCGGCAGCGGCACTACAGGTCCCTCCTCTTCTTCCGGTAGTCCTGGTGTCTCCACCGCGGGCCAAGCATTGGCCGAAGCTGCCCAATCCGGCGTTCCCTTCGTAAAGGCTTGTCCCGGTTGAGAAGCTTTATCGAATGCGGCAGGTTCTGCCGCAACGCAAACCGGACACTGGGTCGAAATCGAACTCCTCGATAAAGCCACCGGCAAGCCCGTCCCCGGCGAGCAATACCAAATCGAGCTTCCGGACGGTTCCACCACCGAGGGTTATCTCGATGGGCAGGGTCAGGCGCGAGTCGACGGCATCGACCCCGGCAACTGCAAAATCACGTTTCCCGATATCGACAAAAAATCCTGGCACAAAAAATGAACTTATTTCTATACTTCCAGATTCCTTCCAGATCAATGCCTTTCCGTCGAGGCACCACTCATGGCTGACTACTACACAGTTCAACAAGGCGACCACCTCTCCAGAATCGCCAAGGACAACGGCTTCACCGACTACACCGTCATTTGGGATCACCCCAACAACTCCGACCTGAAAAAGCAGCGCCAGAATCCCAACGTCTTGCTTCCTGGCGATGAAGTTTTCATCCCCGACATGGAGCAAAAACAGGAGTCTGGCGCCACCGACAAAAAGCACACTTTCACCGTCGACAAAAAAACTCTCAAGCTCCGCCTAGTCCTCGAAGACATCTACGAGAAGCCCATCGCCGGCGCCCAATGCGCTTTGCTCATTGACGGCCAAACCTATCAGCTAACCACCGATGGGCACGGCAAACTCGAACAAGATATCCCTCTCGACGCTAAGGAAGGCGTTCTTACCATCCGCGGCGATCAAACCCCCTTCGCCAACGAAGTCATTCCTATCAAAATCGGTTACCTCGATCCCATCGACGAAATCTCAGGCCAAGTCGCCCGCCTTAACAACCTCGGCTATTTTGCCGGCAAACTCGACGGCTCCGACGAAGACGCCTTCGAATCCGCCGTCGAGGAATTCCAATGTGAAAACGACCTCGCCGTCGACGGCATCTGCGGCCCGCAAACCCAATCCAAACTCAAACAGGTCCATGGATGCTAGTGAAAATCGCAAGGCAGGTCCCCCGTTCGGTGAACCGGAGCACATCTGAGAGCCATCATGCCCGACAATAGCCAAGGTTCGATCCATTCCGCAACCGATGGCGGCGTAATCGGGAAGCATGGCGATCCCGACCCTACTCAGTTCCTTGTTGCGCCCACGACTTCCAGTGAACTCAACACTGTCCGGCTGTGCCTCATACCGATTGCGTGCTTTCACATCGACGACGTACGTTTCAAATTTGATTCGTCGTTTGTTCTTCCGGATGTCAAGGTCGACATGGCGGCTTTCTCCAAGCTCCGCAAAGAGGATCCCCTCGTCAAGGGCGCACCCATCTCCATCTTCGGCCACGCGGATCCTTCCTATCAGGGTAATTTCGAGCTGGGCTCTTCCACCGCCCAATCCGGTGACGACTACAACAAAACTCTCAGCGGCCGCCGTGCGATCGCTATCTATGCCTTGCTCATCCGCGACGCTAGTTTTTGGAACACGCTCTACACCAATCATCTCGGCGGCGACGTTTGGGGCGAAGGCGCGATTCGCATTATGCTGGACCAGACCGACCCTCCGCCTCCCGAGGGAACCGCAGCGCAGAGTCCGAGTTCCTCCTCCAGCTCTTCCAGCCAGAGTTCTTCCGAGTCGGCACGGGATTCTCGCGTCCGCGACATCGCCAACGATTCCGGTCAGCGGCAGCAGCTCTTTCTCTCTTACATGGATTCGATTTGCGCCGACCTCAAACTCGACAAGTCCGCCGACTTTCTCGCCCGTGGTGCCGGCTCCGACCTGAAGGGCGATGTTCAAGGCTGCAGCCGCTTCAACCCCCTGCTCCTCTTCAGCAGTGAAGATGAAGCAGCCTACCGGCACGCGTTTGCAAATAAGGACGGAGCCGTCTTGCGCGGCAAGCGCGATCCTGCCAACAGCCCGAATCGCCGCGTCATGCTTCTTGTCTTTCGCAAGGGTAGCCAGATACTGCCCGCCAAGTGGCCCTGCCCTACCTACAAAGAAGGCGCTGCCGATTGCAGGAAGCGTTTTTGGTCGGATGGCGATACGCGTCGTTCCACGCATGATTCCGGCGAGGAACGCAGCTTCGAAGATTCGCCGGACACTTTCGCCTGCCGTTTTTACCAGCGCATCTCCGATCAATCGCCTTGCAATACGATTCTCTTCAATTTTTGCATTCAGGAGATTCGCCTGCACGACGCCTTTGGGGAGGTCATGCCCGGCGTCGATTATGAACTGACTTTCAGCGGTGTAACGGTCGGCAATAAAGCGGACCAGGAGGGCCTCGTGGTTGACCCCCTCGAGGGCATCACCCGCTGCGTCGTCAAATGGGATCCTCCGGACGACAGTTCCGGCGGCTCGGGTGACTTCACCTATAAACTCGATCTCTTCCTCAATCTGGCCGATCTCCAAAGCGATTTTTCCATTCAACGCGCCCTGCACAACCTGGGGTTTCCCATCGAGCTCGATTTCCAGGAGAATCTCCGCCACTTCCAGTCACTTTACGGCCTTGAAATAACGGGAAAAAATGACGACGCCACGCGCGCCAAAGTGCAGGAGATCTTCATTGCCAATAACGCCCGCGATTTCTCTTTCGATCTGCAACCCGTGGATGCGCCCGCCACTTTGGGCGAGGGCCGAACCTGACGCGGTCTCCCGGCTGGAGCTTACATGACCGAGCCTAAACCCAAGCCCAAACCAAAACCGGCTGTTGGTGGCAAACCCAAGACTCCCGCGAAGCCTCCGGTTCAATTGCAGTACCTTCTTTGGGATGCAACCAACCCTGTCGACAGCAACGTTCTTGGTCAGGGACTCGAGGGCCGCTTTCGTTGGCAGAACCTCCTCGTGGACAGCCCTGCCACAGAAGACTTCGTCGTCCCAGGTCCTCCTCGGCTTTTCCAACTGGACGTCGACTCTGTCATTACTAGTCTCAGTGGCGCCGATATTGAGAACAGGAATTCCCGAGGCGTTTTCGAATTCGCCAGATCCTTTTTTGATCCCGTCCATCACAATATCGGTAGCGATAGGCCCAATCTTCTCGCTTTCAGCGGCCACGGCATGCCAGGTTTCGCTTTTGGTGACAATGACATTCAAGTCTGCGCTTCGCGCCCGGTAACACCGGCACCGGCACCTGACCTCTGGACCTTTGACCGCCGCCCGGTTCGACCTAAGCCTACGCTTCAATGGAATCACCCCTCCATTCAGGTCGTGCTCCTGTCGGCTTGTCGCCAACTGGCTGGTCGGCCGCAGCAATTTTTCTGGTCGCAAGCCATGCGCGGCGCGCACCCCGTGCACATGATCCTGGGCTATCGCGAAACCGCTCCGGACGCAAAGGTGAGCGCCGTTATCAACCGCGAATTCCTGAAAAATCTCTTTGGTTCGTCGGGCAAAGATGGGCAAAAAATCTTTGAAGCCTGGAAAAACGCGCACATGAACCTCCGCAAGTCGTATCCCGGCCTGCCTGGCCTCTGGGCTGCTCTTTGCTACAAGAGCTCCCTCAATGACCGGCTCGACGTCTGGACGCGCACCGGTAAATTGGCCAGCTCGCCGGATCCCAAGGAGGATATCCTCTATTTCGACAGTGCCAATCTTTCTGGACGCGTGGTTACGGAACCTCATCAGGACCTCGATTGCTTTCTGACCGCGCGCGGAAGTCCCACCCCTTTCCACCCGTGGAGGAAGATCCCCACCGGTACCAAACTTGATTTGCACGTGCAATTTGTGAATCCCGGCGAATCTTTCCAAAACCTCGACGAAGTCTGGATCACGGTGACTCAAGTGCGGCCCGATTTCGAAGCGAATTTCGACATCGAGCAGCTCATAATCATCGACGATCTGAACCTATCGAGCGTGATACACACGGCCTTGCTGGCCCACTCGAACTTCCCGGGCTTTGTAGCTGATACCTATCGCTTTACGATCGACCGCAGCTCCCTCTCGAAACTTATGAAGTTCGACCCCACTTTCAATGAGTTCACAATGCCCATCGAAATGGGCATCCTGGACAATCGTCGTCATCGGCCTTGTTATTTCATGATCCGCGTTTCCAATCTCGATGCTCCTAAGAGTCTGAAGTTGCCGCCCCGAGAATTTGGTATTCCCACGGTCCACTCGGGTGCGGCCCGCCGAGCTGACTTGAACCGCTTGATCGACGATTTTCAGTTTTCCGTTTTTTTGCCCCCATGGCCATGATTCAAATTCCGACCTGTTTGGCCCCGAGGTCCCGGCTTCTAAATATGCCCCTCAAGTTTTGTTGGTTCCGCCACCCGGACGACCTGAATGGATTTGACGCCAAAACCCGGCTAGAATTCGAATCTTCGCACTACTCTTGACCATGCGAATCCTCCTCGAAATCCGCTCCGGCCCCAACGCGGGAACCCAAATCCCGCTAGCCACCGGCCAACCCCTGCGCATTGGCCGCAACGCCAAAGCCGATCACGCCTTTCCCGACGACCCCCGCATGTCCGGCATCCACTGCGCCTTCGAGTGCGACGCCCGCGGCTGCCGCGTCCGCGATCTCAACAGCAGCAACGGCACCTTCCTCAACGGCGCCCGCGTCAAGGAATCCACTCTCGCCAACGGCGACGAAATCCGCGCCGGCAATACGGTCATCGTTTTTCGCATCGTTGCCCACGAATCCCCCGCTCCCGCTCCGCCGCAGCCAAAGCAGCTTCCCCCAGTCAAACCTGCTCCAGCCGACGCGCCCCCCTCTCCGCGCCTCCTCTTCACCGACACTTCTCCTGCCGCCCCAAGAGGTTCCGCCATGTGGCCCGCAGCGCCACCCGCGGCGCCGCCTTCCCCCTTGCATGGTGGCCTGCCTTCCTTCCCGGCTCGTGCTCCTCAGTTCGATCTGCCGCCAGTCGCCTCCGATTCGTCGGCTTCCAGGATTCCAGCGCAAGCTCCGCGCCAACCTCGCCTGGAGGATCTCCTCCGCAAAGATTTCCAGCCTCTCTACGCTCTTCTTGACGCCTCCCGCGAGCCCAGCGTCCTCAAAGTCATTCTCGAATCCAAAGAAGAACATCAATCTCTCTACGAAGGCGCACAAGGCGCGCAACTCGCCCACTTCGCTCCCTACCTCATTCGCATCCCGCCCAAATCCGCTCTCCTCGACACTCTCATCCACCAAGCCTGGTCCAAAAGCTGGGGCGTCTTCCTCACCTGCGACAAGCCCCTCAAAGATCTCCGCACCCATTTCCGCCATTTCCTCACCGTCAAACTCCCCGACGGCGAGCAAGTCTATTTCCGCTACTACGATCCCCGCGTCCTCCGCCTCTTTCTCCCCACATGCCTCGCCGAAGAAACCACCCAATTCTTCGGCCCCGTAAAACAATTCCTCATCGAGTCCGAAACCCCCAACCAGCCCTCCACATCCCCCCCGGCCCCCAAGGCCCCGAAAAAAAGGAGCTCCACCTTGCTGCCCGTTTAGCCATCGCAACTCCGCCGGCATCCATCCCGTCCGCCACAAATCATTTTTCCCGCTCGCGTCCACATTCGCCCCGCGAACTCCCGAACTTTGCTGGAAACTAATTTTTCATTCGGATATTATTTGCCCAATGCTGAGATGGATTTAAGCGGGTCGCGGACTCGGGCTCAGCCGATATGCATCTGATCGGCTCCGCAAGCCATACTATGTTTCCATTTTTTGCGTTGCCCCACTTCTAACCCCATGCTCACGATTCGCAAAGAGCAGTTTGCGGTGTTCCAAAAAGTCGCTTCCCAGAATTTTGAGGATCGCATGCTATCCCATATTAAAAAGTGCTTTGGCAAGCAGATGGAGGAACTCGGCCAACCTCGTATGCGCGAGCTTATTCGTTATGGCATCCAGCGATCCGCCAGCTACCGAATCCGCAGGCAGCGTGACATCTGCATATTCGTCGACATAATGATCTTGTTTGGCCGTGATTTTGATCAAGATCCCGCGTTGCCTTGGGCATCCGGCATCTTGCATGATAAGTCACTCCCTGGGCCGGCTGCGAAAATCATCGAACTCCAGAAGGCGGCGCTTGAGTGCAAGAATTCGCAAGGAGGTTCATAGTGGCGAACCCCACCCCACCTGACGGTGGTTTGACTGACGCTGGCGCGGATGCAAGTGCATCCTTTCCACCAAGCGCCGTAGATGACCCACGGGGATTTGTGGCACGCCCAAGGATGCTGCAGATTGGTCCGGAGGCGTTCCTCCGCCGCCTATCGTCTCGCCCATTATCTGGATTCAGACTCCTATTGTCTTGGTGAAAAAGCCGTACACGACCAAACCAACTCGCAAGCCGGTGTTACTAAGCACGGATCAGACGTTCGACGGAACCGGGACCTTTACAGTTATAAGCGGGGCTGGAAAGCTCCGTTTTTTCAATCGTGACGTGGGAGGCACCGAGATTAATTCCGGCTACGTCATTTCCGGCGCAGCTCTCAGCCTGGGAACTATTGTCTATGCAGAAGGCGCCAAACCCAGCGATTCCGAAAAAGATGTGACGCTCCAGCTTTCACTGACTCCGGGGTGTAAGCCTGTCAACCCGCCCGTTACAAGCAAAATGACCTCCGTCGAGGTCACCCTCGACATTTGCAAGAGCCGCAAGGCCCGAGGCACAGACCCGGACCTGGTCGCCGACAAAATCAAGAAAGGAAGGATTGTTCACGTCCAGACCGGGTACCATCACGGCCGAGCGATGGTGATCATGCGAAAAGCGAAACCGGAGACCTTTTCAGGAAAACTAAGTCTGAGCGCAATCAATAACAGAGTGCGCCTCTTCGCTATGGCGGATGAGGTCGCAATCGCAGGCCAATCGGTGCTAGCGGATCCCTTCGAAGTAGACAACGCCAGTATCACGGCCCCGGGCGTCAAGTTCTGGGCTGAAGGAGCGGGTATAAGCAACGCCATCATTGATACTGGCTTTAAATTGGGCGTCAAAGGTGTCGACCCTGACGGGGACCGCGTTGCGATGACAGTTGTGCAGTTTAGTCAGCTTAAGGCTGTCGTTTTTCCGACGGAAGCCAACCAAGTTCGCATGGGTAATGGCCCCGTTCCTCTGCACAATCCTTTGCAAGGCGGCCTTGTAGCTAAAGACTATGACGAGGGTTTCGCGGTGAATCCGCCTCTTGTCTTGGTGGAGAATTCTGTCATCGCGGCGAAGAAAGTTTCCCTGTCCGTCAAAATAAAGCCACGGGTCCCCGTGCTTTGGGAGATTAAGCGCAACGTGGCCCCGGCTCCTGTCGGCGATCATGCCGACATCATCAAACTGTCTCCAAAGCCGGTACCGACACTGGATAAGCTCAAGGTAGACACACTGTCAAATAGCTTAATGGCTGACGCCGTCGGTTCTTTCCACATCTGTCCTTTTGTGGATTGCAATGATTCGCAGGAATTCACTCCTTACGACGCTAAGCGCAATGTTATTGACCGCGAGCCATTCATAGTCATGAATTTGGTTCTGATTCGGGCACAGGGATTTAAGAATAAGAGTAAGGCAGGTGTACTGGCCACCCAAGCTCTTGGCGGCGCCGCAACCATCACCGCTGCAACGGGTCTGCAAATTTCAAGCCCCGAAGGGCTCGTTGGGAACCCGTGGACCGCACTGGGTGCCCAAGCCCACAATATTGCGAAGATTACAGTCATCGGTGGGGGAGGCAACGGCAAGCTTGGGCTGGACCAGCTTTTTGCCGGCTGGGTCCAAAATATATCGAACCTCGATATTGTGACAAGCTATTTGGACTCATCCGTTGTGCCTCCTAAAGCACATGTAGAGAGTATGATTTTCGCGCAAAATGCTCCAGCGACGTTGGGGCGTGGAATTTTTCACCAGGCGGGCCTCGTACCTCCTGGGGGAATGACGGGGAGTACCACAGCGCCAACCATACTGGCAACTCCGGTTCTAGACGTTTCTCCTTTTGGCTCGGAGGGCACTGGGGGCAATACGTGCGTGGGAACGGAGAGTTCGGCTGCTCTGGTCCACCATCGGCGATCATTAAGCAGGATCTGCCTACTGCTGATCACAAGCTAAATGTCGGCCAGGACTGGCAGATTGAGCAGTTTGACAGCCCTGGGTTGGGAGCCAGCCCCACTCCTCTCATGTATGCGGGCACTTTGGTCCGCTTTCATTTCAACATTGATTTTCGAACCCACCTCTGTCTCTGGACCAACTTTACCAAGGTACCTGGCGCAACTCCCAACCCGGCCTGTCGCTTATACTCGGCCGTCCAGCAGAATCTATGGACGACTCGTTATGCCGTCTCGTTTAACGCTGCGGGGGCGGCCACAGTGACCGTGAACCCGAAGATCAAGGTTACTCCGGACGGTTCGCCAAAGCGTATTGCGGCTGCTGTGGAAAGGGATGCATCGCACCTTGAAGTTCGCTTCCCCGTTGCGTTGAATTTCTATTCGATCGATGCAAGGACCTAGATCGTGCGATGCACCCATGAAGATACCTTCGTGTGCTTGGGTCGGCGAGAATTGTTGCGTTCCCTAGGAGCGGTCGTCTTTGGACTTGGTCCTTTTGCAGTACTACTGAAGACCTGCGAAAAGGAGCAAGGCTCCCATAGAAAGAGGGCCAGTATGATCCGGTTGGTTTCGGACTCACCATCCATCGTGCTTCGAGACACGCACATTTTGCTCATCAGTATCCAATCGGTGGACTCCACCGATTGGGCCAACACTCTCAACGGTGGGCAGTCGCGAACCGTCAATTTCACGGCGCGCCTTTTGGAAGTGTTGAAAGGGGCGGTTAGGGAAGAGCCGGGTCAAGACGTCCGAGTTCGAATCGCTCAACAGCGCATCCAAACACCGCTCCTACCTCCCTCGGGCGGCTGGTCTGACCGCACCCTCAATCCCGGCGACCAGCTTGTGGTGTTTTCGATCTCTTCAAGCAGTTCCTTCGCCGAGGTCCTGCAAGCGCCTGCTTGCAAGCAAGTTTTGCCAGCCAGCATATCCTTGGAGGATGTTCATATAGCTGCCAAAGCGGAGGAAGATGGCCTACCTTTATATGGGATACTGGGCGTTGCAAGACCAGTGGCAGCCTCTCTCCACCATATCTTTGCCGAGTATTTGGCCGCACGTCTTCCCGAGCTTTCCATAGAAACCTCCGCCAAATTTGGGGCATTGATGGAATTCGACTTGCCTTCGCTTGCCGCGCCCGTGAGAACCTCTCTTTTGGATTCCGTGGACAGATATTTATCCTCTTCCGATAAACCTGCCGAATGGCATTTCGATCGCCTGGCATTGCCATCGGCTCTTGGGATCGTCCAACGACGCTCTTTTTCGCGACAACTTGGTCAGTGTTGATCTGCCTAACTTGCTCGGCTTGACTGGAGGAGACACTGTCAGAACCGCACATCAGGTATTCCACGACTATCCTCAGGACAGGTTGGCGACGGAGCGAACTTTGCGGAACTACCACGGTGACTCGTCGACTGCTGCACTGCTCGCTTGGCTCCGCAAGGATTGATCTACTTGACTACAAGTGTAGTTCTTCGCTTGCTTCGAGGCGGATGTCATCTCCGGCACGAAGAAGAAGTACGAGAAAGATCCCCAAAGGATGGCGGCGCGCGGCTTGCCGCCTGCCGGTATCACTCGCACGCACTGGGGCATCGCTGATCCCGACGACGGCCTGGTAGCCGAGCGCGTCGTGCCGCATCTGCCTGATGGGTCGGTGAGCCTGGTATCCTGCCTGCCCAGCTGCAATCGGGCGGAGCGCGTCGAGGCCTGGCCGCGGATCATGGACGAGGTCAACCGCTCTACCGCGGCAGCCGTCGCGTGATACTCCATCGAGAACTGTTCTATGGGTGCGGGAGCGACATGCCCATTGTGCCATTCACGGGCCTGGATCGCATC
>CAVZWO010000006.1:0-441855 GCA_963779005.1 uncultured Acidobacteriota bacterium
CGACAGGCTGACGGCGACTCGTTGTCCGGCACTCGCCTTCGTCACGTTCGCGGGCAAGTTGGAGGGCAGCGATCACTGCCTCCTGCGCGCTGCTGAAGTCGGCCAGGCATGCGGCGGCATGTGGGGTGGTTGCACCAATCCTTGCTCAGCCTGGTAAAGCAGGTCGTGACCTGGCAGGTCTTCTTCCGGAGCCGGGTTGCCGACGATCGCCACCTGCGACAGTCGCGGAAACCGAGCGTGCAAATGCTCCCAGCTGAGTCCGAGCCGTTCCAGCGACGCCGGCCGCGTTGCGGTGATCTCGAGCAAGTCCGTCTCTTCCAGTAGTGCGTCGAGCTCGCCATCCGTGCGGCCCGGGTCTTTCAGATCCACCTTCCGGACGTCGATGCCTTCGTGGATGCCCCCGGTACCATTCTGGTCGAGCTTCCTCGAGCAAGTCACCGGTCGGCGGTTCGATCTTATGAACAGTCGCTCCCATCATTGGAGCGCGCTTACCGCCAGCGGTCCGGGCAGGGTTCGTTGCCAGGCTAAGCACACGGATACTGTCCAGGTCTGCATATGCCTGTGTGTCTCAATTGCTACTGGACACCTGAATACAATGAATCGCCCGGTTGCGCCGTGCTCAGCCCGGCGGATATAATGAAGGTGCTATCGATATCGGGAATAACGGGAAGACGCCCGCGCATCTCGCCATTTGTATCCGGGCGCCGACGGTGGAAGACTGATCTGGTTTATAAACTGGGTAGGGGTCTCTAACCCCGTTATATCCGGCCAGAAACGCTCGATTGAGCGTCGGACAATCGGGCATAAAGTGCTGTTTGTGTGGTATATTTTGCTCGGTCTGGCCAAATAGGCGATTCGATTGTACATGGGTCGATTGGTACGAGCTTCGCATCACGGGGAGTCAGAATCAGTGCGCCCGGAATCACGCCGGACGCATGGCGCCCTTCGGGGAGGGTTGCTCATGAGCCTCCGAATGGACGGATGGAAAGTCAGTTACGACGGCGTCCGGGCGAAGATCATCGAGGGTCCGAGCTGGGCGGTCGTCACGTACTATCGGGCGTATGGCGGTCGGGATGTGCCGGATTCGCATTGCGTCGAGTCGCTGCACAGAGACCGGCCAGCGTTTGACAAACTGATCGCCAAGTACCAGTACCCGGCTCCGGGCAGCATCAAGCAATTCGACTTTGCCTACGGCCGAATGGCCAGCGCGGCCGCATATCGCGAAGGCCTTTCTCCGGCGGGAACGTCGGAGTTCGAGGACGAATACAAGAGTGACTTCGTCTACAGCGACGCTGAGGATATGCCCGGTGTCGAAGGTGTATCGGAAGGTCGAGGTCGAATACCTGATGGCGCCGCCGAGGTCCGAGATTTGTACATAGATTGGTGCAATGAGAGTCCTGCACGAAGGCGACCCCGTCTCACTGGATTTCGCCCTGCACGTCCTTGCCGAGTTGGGCGGCGAAGCCTAACCGCACGATCTTCAAACAGCAACGGCGGCTGCACTTTGGCGGCGCCCCGTGCTCTTTTGAAGCGATGTCAATCACGCCAAAGCCCGTCGTGCGAGAGTTCTACTTCTGCATGATCGGCAGGTAGTCGTTGGGCACCTGCAGTATGAGGTAGGGCGATCGCGGTAGCGACGTGGCGGAGATCTGGTCGACCCAGCTGCCGTCGCTCTGCTGGCTGCTTACCAATTCGTTGCGGATCGCCGGATACCATTCTGCCCAGTAGCGCCGCCCGCCGTCCACATCACCTGCACGGCGTAGTAGTGACCGTAGGAATAATGCATGTCCGGCCGGTGGTCGCGATAGGTGAAGCTCATGCCGGGCATGCAGTGCGTTTGAACAGAACGCAAACCAGCTTCGACCTCGGGACCCTTGTAGAGGCCTGTGTGAAACAGCGCTGTCACGCCGGCGGCGGTGGCGGAAAGGCGTGCCCCAGTACGCCGCCTTGCCTCATGTAGCGGAACAGGCCTTCGCTGTGGTCCTGGCATTGTTTGACGTAGTTGATACAGCTGTCGACCTTCGCTTTGGGAACCGCGATGCCGGCGTTGCGGGCGGCCCGCAGTGCCATGATCTGGCAGACGGTGACCGACAGGCTGCGTTGCGCGGCTCGGGATTATAGGGCCAGCCGCCCTCCTGGTTTTGACTGGTGATGATGACATTGACCGCCAGGTCGAAGCTTGCGCCGTACTTCATCGCGATGCCGCGGGTCGTGGACCATGCCGCAGGCCTCGCTAATAAGAGGGTCCCAAAGCCATGACCGTACATGGGGCCGTGCGGCGTCGCGTGCGGGTTGTACAAAAAGCCCGGTTTGTTGCCGGAAACGTTTTCCTGACTGAGCACATAGCCCAAGGCGTCGCTGACGACCCGGCCGTGCTGCCGCGCCCGGCTGGTGCCCGCCAGCCATGAACGCAAGGGCGGCGAGGCTGCTCACCGCGACGTTGCCGTGGTACAGGTTCGTCGAAAGAGCCGTTCTGATGACGACGGGCATTGAGATATGCGAGGCCGGCATCGATGGCGCGATCCGCCTCCGGTGTGATCATGCCCTTTGCCGCCGAACCGTCGGGCAAGGCCTCGCCTCGTCCGGTGGCGTCGGCGCCGTCGCCGGGGAAGGCGAACGCCGAACCAGCAACACCGGCCAGGCCCAATGCCGAGTGGCCAAGGAAACGGGCGCGCGGCGAAATGGTCATGACAAGCCTCCGCTGGCTACCGACGCCTACTCACCTCAGGTCATTGTTGATCGCCCTTACGGCGGCCTTCCGCGGCGATCGTGCTGTAATACTTCTTGATCAGCGCTTTTCGTGCTTGGCCATGGTTTCCTGCCGGCCGGCGTAGGCGTTCATCGCCGCCCTCATCGATTCGGGCAGGTGGCCCCAGACATCTTGCTTGTTGAGATCGGCGATGGGATTTAGCTCAGAGTTGCTCTTGTTGTCGCCTGTCGGGCTGCCCGGGTTCTTGCCGTTGGCCGTCGCCGGATTTGCTTGCGTATCGCCCTGGTCGGCGGCGCGCGGCCCGGGCCCGGGGTGATCCGCCTGGCCCGCCGCGCCGCTTGCCGCGGGCGAGCTGACCGCGCTGCCGGCCATCGCTGCGCCGCTTGCCGCGCACTTCCCTGGCTTTCCCCACTCTGACCGGGGCCGATGGTGCGCCGCTCTTCGTGCGCGAACCACCCTGGCTGCCTTTGCCACCTTGATTCTGCTTGCCCGAGGACTGCTTATCTTTTGCTTCTCCCTGCTGATTCTGATCGCTCTGATTCTGATCTTGCTGGCCGCCACCGCCGCCTCCAGGATGGGCTGTCGCTCCGGCGGATCATGCTCGCCTCGATGTCCTTGAGGATATCGTCCTGCAGCTGGCGCGTTCCCTCGGTCAAATCTGCCTTGCCGAGGCGGTCGTCCACCGTGCGGATGTTACGGGCAAGGTGCTCGATGACTTCCTTGTCGTCCTGCTCGGGTTCGGCGGGCGCTGTGCTCCTCGGCCTCGTCCTTGTCGCGCATTTTTTCATCCGGCTTGATTTCGTCGCTCCTCTTTTCGGTTTTCTTTTCTATCTCGGGCTTCTTGTCCTCCTTTTTCTCGGGCTTGTCATCGTCCTTTTTTTCGTCGGGTTTATTCGGCTCGACTTTCGGCTTGTCCCTCGCCACCACAGCTCTTCTTTCTTGAGACGCACCGGCGGGCTCCTCCTTGGCAAGGAGAGCTCCTGAGCAAGAGGCCAGGCCGGCGAGGGCAACCGACAGACCGACAAGCAACAGGGCCAGCAAACGCCGCATCATTTCTTTTCTCCTTCCGCGTCGCCCGCCGCGCACGGCAGGGGCGGTTCAACTCGTTCGATCAGCTCGGCCACGTCCTGCTGATCCTTGCGAATCGATTCAGCGCGGCTCGATCCTTGTCGGAAACTTTTTCAGATCGGGATGCTCTTTTTGAAGCTCTCGGTGCACTGATTGATGTCCTTTTGCAAATCGCGGAGCAGCTTGAGCTGGGCCCACGGGCGGAATGCCGTCGCTGGGCGGCCCGCTCTGGGCCGCGCCGTCGCCTCGTCGCCTCCACCGCCGCCGCCTCCCGCTTTGGCTTGCTCCATCTTTTCCGCGGCTTCCTTCAAGGCATCGACCACCTGGGTCGAGCGGCGCTGGGCCAGTCGTTGCAGCGCGCCCCGTTTCCGTGTCGGGCAGCTCCCGGGATCGACGGGCTGCTGCGCGACCGTGTGCATGCGTTCGCCCGCTTCCGTCATCGCCTCGCTGGCAGCGGCGCATGAGGCGAGCGAACACCGGCGCTTGGTCAGCCGCTTCTCGGCCACATCTGCCGTTTCGGCTCCCAGTCGGCTGCGCTGCACTCGCCTTTGCGCGAGAAGTCGCTGCGAAGGGCACGATCCCATTTTCTTGCGCTGGACGTTCTCCTGAAAGCGCGGCGTCTCGGCGTTGAGAGCTTCCTGCCGTTCCTTCAACGGACGGATAAGGTCGGCCGACGCGGGTGATCTGCTCGCGGCCCAGCTCCTCCTCGGCTTCCTTGCGGGCCGCGTTGCAGCTCGCGCTGGGCCTCGTTGAGCCGTCGAGCGTTTGTTCCTGCTCGTCCTCGCCCTGCTGTCCGTCCCGCATCTGTTGACCGGCTCCCGCCATTTGCATGCCGGCCTGGCCGAGCGTCTCGGCCGCACGGCGCCGCAGCCGCGCAGCTGCCGCACCATCTCCTCCGTCTTCTCTTGCAATTCCTTCTGCCGGCGGGCCAGACGCTTCAATTCTTCCTCACGCTTGGCCTTGTCGCCAATTCGGCCGGCTTCCTTGACCTTTTTCCGCAGTTGTTCTTGCTCCTCGATCAGACTCGGCCAGCTCCTTCTCTTTCTCTCGCAATTTCTTGGCCAAACGATCCAGCTCGGCCTCGCGGCGATCTTCGAGGTTCTTGACCAGCTTTTTGAGATCGCGGATGCTGTCCCGCTGTTTTTCCTTGGGCTTCGAGCAATTGGTTATTTTTGATGTTTCGTGCGCTTCGCGCATCTGTTCGACGATATTGTCTTGCTTGGCCTCCTTGAGGGCATCGCGCAATTCGCGGGCCGTTTCCGGATCTTTATCTTTCTTATCGCGCTCGGCGGCGACGCGCTCCATCTTTCCCAGCAATTGCCGGGTGCGTTCTTCGAGCTTCTGCTGGGCATGCTTGACGTTATCCAGATCGGCCTGCTGCGCCTCGGTCAAGTCGTCGGGCGATTTGCCGGCCATGTCGGTGTTCTGCTCCAGCTTCTCGACCTCGGCTTGCAGGCGTTTCTGTTCTTCGAGCAGGCGATTGGCCTCGCCCTTGATTTCGTGCGAGCTGGTCCACGGCTCCAGGCGGCGGAGCAAATCGTTGAGGGTCTTCTCGACTTCCTCCTGATGGGCCTTGCGCGCCTCGGCCAGCATCTTGCGCGGCTGGGCCGGATCGCGGGTTCAGGTCGGCGTCGCGGCGTCGCGCTCGGCCTGCTCGCGCAGCTCGCGGGCCTTTCGCTCGCAGCTCCGCGGCGCGATTCGCGCTTGCGCTTGGCCTCTTGCTGCCGGCGCAGCTGTTGTCGGCGTCATTATCGCTCTCTTCGGCCTGCGCTTCTCCCGCTCGGCCGCTTCGCGCCTCCTGTTGTCGGCCGACTCCTCGGCGGCCCGCGCTCCTGCTCCGCTTCCTTGGCCCGGCTTTCCAGCTGGGCTTTGCGTTCCGGCCGCGCCTTCTCTTCCAGCAGCTCGGCGAGCTTGCGGGCATCGGTCAAACGCGGCTCGATTTGCTGCAATTCGTTCTCGGCCAGGCGGTCACATCCCGCGCCACGTCCTTCATGCGCTCCTGGGCGGCGGTCCTCCCCCATGTCGTTGGCCTTCAGTCCGTTGAGAATGCGCTTCACCTGCGAACGCACTCCCTCCTTGTCGTTGCCGACGCTGCTCGCGGATTTGCTGCTGAAGCTGCTCGGCTTGCAGCAGCTTCTCCTCGTCGTCGGGGTTGAGTTTTTCCATCTTTTTCAGGCGGTTTTCAACCTCCGTCACTTTTTTCAGCGCTTCCCGTTCCTTCTCGCGCAGACGCAGCAATTCTTGCTGGATGGCGGCCTGCTCTTGGTTGAGGACGATTTCGAGAGCGTTGCGGCCGACGATGCGGATTTCGATCTCATGGCTGCGGCCGGGCTGTTTTTCCAAGGCGACGTCGTCAAAATCATCGGCACAAACGGCGAGGAGAATGACGTCGCCCTCGCCAGGCGGCGAGCCATCCCCGTGCTCCAGAAGAGAAAGCGGCAGCGGCTGATTGATTTCAACTCGCTGTGGCCGCGGCCGTAACCTCGCGGACCGTATGGACGGGCCAACGGCTGGCGCGATTCGATCGGATATGGTGCTGGGATCGTACAGACTCGCCCGCCTCGGCGTAGTTTCTTTGCCGATGCGGTACTCCAGGAACACCGATGCACGGCAAAAATTTGGTCCTCCGCTGCGGCCCGCAGTGTCAGGACGGCATCGGGCAAAACGGATAGGAGGCTCGCGCGGGCGACGGCCGGTCTAGCTGCACGGTGGTGCTGGGTCGGGCCAGATGAAGTTCAAACAGCCGGGTCGCCGCCAAGCCCGATTCGTCCTCGAAATGCAGGGCATACAGTCCGGCCGAGCGCGGCAAAAAGTCGACGGTAAGCGTGCAGCGATCTTCGTCCAGCACCGCGGGCGCCGGCGACCAGACCGTTTGCCCGCCAGCCAATGCGCTGCAAGCTGCGAATCACGGTCGGCACCCAGCGCAGCCAGGAGGAGACACGGTGCCGTATGCTCGTCAGGCAAGAATTCGATGAGGTGGTGCAGCGGCCGATCGGCGCGGTCGCGGAAATTGACCGCCGTGCCAAGCACGGCTTCAACGTTGCCCGTTCCCGCTGGCAGCGACGCGGGCGAGGGCAGATCGGTGTAGGGCGGATAAAAGAGACGGACGACCGGCGATGGTTCGTCCGGTCCCAGCGGCACGAGCACCGGCGGCGGCAACACCGTTACCAGGAACTCGCTGCTCTCCGCATCGTTGGCTGCGACGCGAAAGCGAAAACTCCGCTGAACTCGGTCCGGCGGCAATGCACGACGCACCGGCCCGTGGTCGCGCTCCCTTGGAGACCTCGGCAGTGAGCGTGACCGGCGGCAAACCATCGTAGTGAAATGTCACATTTGCCTGGTCGGGAATGACTCCATGCAGGCGGGCGCGAACCTCGAATGCCTCGTTGCGGCCGATCCGATCGCGGAGCGGCAACTTCGATCTGCGTTTGGCGGGGCCAATCGTGTCCGCCGAACGGGTCAGCGAGGCGAACGAAAGCAGTGGCTGCGCTCGCGGGGAATAGCACTCCCAGCGCCACGACGCCAGCCAGCAGCAACCCGGCCGACAAAATCGCCGCACGCAGCCCGCGGCTGTCGACGACGCGCGTGAAGTCGAGACCTTGTGCCCGGCCGAGCGTCCCCTGAATAGCCGCCTTTCGCAAGCTCGCGGACTCAGCGGACGATTCGTCGCTCTGATCCAGAAACTGCACGGTGCTGGCGAGAGCGTCGTTGAAGCCGGAGTTGCTCTTCAAATGCCGGTACCGCCAGCGTCAGGTCGTCGGTGGGACCGGACACGGGCCGGATGAGGAAGCGAATAGCGACCACGCCAGCCGCGACCAGCGTGCCCACCAATAGAAGTCCTTGTACGAGCGGCGGCAGATGAAAACGCCAGTCCAGCAAACCACCAAGCGCGACCGGCACGAGTACCACGGCGATCAGCCAACCGATCCCGCGGCTGGCCGCGACCATGGCTCGGCACGCTCCGCCGCAGCGCGGCCAGGCGCTGCTCCGTAGCGCGGCCGGAGTCTTTCGCGCCGTCGCGGTCGTCGGCATTATCCCGATCCCGTGACCAAGAGAGTGAATGCTGCAAGGAGAGCGTCATCGCCTGCGCTGCGCGAGCATCCTCATCGGTTATAACAGGTTCTTCTGCTTGCGCAGCAGCCATTCCGTGCTCAGGAACAGGAGCGCCAGCAGGAAGACGGCGAAGTGGTTCCACACCAGGTACGGCGGTCCCGGGGCGTTCACCGTCACGCGCGTGCCGACGGGAAGGTCGTCGACCAGCTGGTCGGCGTCGGCGAGGGTGTAGAACCGGCCGTGCGACTCGTCGGCGGCGCGCTCCATGTCGGCCTGGGCCATGCGCAGGCGCTCCATCTCGCCCGGCGGCGCCAGCACCTTGCACTCGGCCTGCGGCTTGGGCGCGGCACCGACGGCGAGCTGAGCCAGAACTTGTACTCGCCCTCCGGCGTCTGCGTCAGCAGCGTCTCGAAGGTGGCCCGGCTGCCCTCCAGCTTCGACAGTTGCACCGTGCGCACCTCGGTGTCGCCGGGGTGGGCCGGGTCGCGCCGCTCGACCACCACCTTGACTTCGGTGTCGGCCGGCGGCGGCGGGGCGTCGTCGGGGAAGCGCACCGTCATCTTGATCGGCTCGCCGCGGCGGTACGGCGTCTGGCGGTCCAGGCGCAGGTCGACCCGGCCCAGCCGGCTGCGCGCCAGGTAGCGCACCGTCTGGATCCAGAACTGATTGAAATGCACCTGGTCCTCGCGGAAGCCCCAGCGCCACGTCTCGTCGAAGCCCAGGAACATGCACCGGCCGGCGCCGACGAACTGCTGCACCACCAGCGGGTGGCGGTCCAGCGTCCCTTCCTTGTCGGTCGCGCTCGTGCCGTCCTTCGCCGCCCGCCGCACCTTGGGATGGACCGCCAGCACCTCGGCCGCCCGCTTGACCTGGTAGCCGTCGGCGTACCAGTACATCTCGCGAGCTTGGCCCAGATGTCCTCGTTCTCCTTCTCGTCGGGGCTGAAGCGGAAGATCGGGTGCATCCGCCCCACCGGCGTCAATTCCGGACGATAACCCTCGGCGATGGCGTCCTCGCCGCGCCGGCCCCGCGCTCGGCGATGACGTCGATGGGCAGGACGTCCTTCAGCGGCGAGTCCTTGTAGGCGGCGGGGCGAAACGCTCGCCGGCGATCACGAGCAGGCCGCCGCCGCGCTCGCGGACGAAGTCGGCGAGGTCCTTCAGGTGCTCCGTCATCTTCGGTCGACGCTGGACTCGGGGTCGACGTCGCCCAGGATGACCACGTCGAAGTTGTTCAGCTCGGACTTGGTCGGGAACTCGCTGATGGCCGAGCGGTCCTGCTCGCGCGAAGTCCGGGTCGGCGTCGAGCAGCAGCACCTTCAGGTCGATGCTCTTGTTGCCCTTGATGCGGTTGCTCTCGCGTTCGAGCAGGGTCTTGACGTAGTGGTACTCGTAGCGGCGATAGCCCTCGACGTAGAGCACCTTGATCTGCGGGCCTCGTGGACGAACACGGATCTTTCGAGCCGGTTGTTGTCCTTCTCGACCTCGTCCTCCTGGCCGGGGACTTGGTCACGTAGATCTTCTCGCCCGGCTCGGTCGGCTGGTGGACGAGGCGCACCTTGACGGTCTGTTCGCGGCGTCGACTGGACCGTCTTCTGGTCGAGCACCTTCTGCTTGCCCTTCTCGCGGAGGACCACCGGGACGTTGAGGCGGTTGTAGCCCTGGGCGGTAGACGCGACCTCGAAGACGACCGGTCGTTGACGTAGACGCTGTCCTCGACCTGGAAGTCGTGCAGGTAGAGGTCGCGGACCTCGTGGGCATCGCCGATGCCGACGAAGAACAGCGGGACGCCCATCTGCTGGGCGTATTTCGACACCGCGGCAGGTCCTCGCCCTCGGTGGTGACGCCGTCGGTCAGCATGACGACGGCGGCCAGCGACGAGCCGCGGAAATCGTTGAGCACCTGCGCGCACGGCCGTGCCGAGCTGGCTGGAATCGTTGGCGGGCTCGGCCTGGAGGTCGTTGAGGCCTCGATCCCCTTGCCAATGTCCTCGGCACTGTTGACGTCGCTGAGGCGATGCGCCCGGCCCGAGCAGTGGTAGACGTGGACGCGCACCTTGCGCTCGGTCAGCAGGGCAGTCAGCCAGTCGGGATTCGCGCGCGTCACGAGGGCCTGGGCGAGGCTGAGGCGATCGTTCTTGGTCATTCCGTCGTGCTGGGCGAGCCGGTCGGCGACGGCCTGGATCTGCGTGTCGCGGTAGTGGTCCACGGTGCTCATGCTCTGCGAGTCGTCGATGAGCAGGACGACGTCGGGCCAGCCCTGCGCTCGAACCAGAACTTGAGCTGCGGCAGCAGTACCGCCAGGAGCAAGAGCAGCAAGCTCAGGCGCAGGCCAGCACGCCGCACCAGGCGGAGAGCCCGTCTCGCTCCGGCCGGGGCCGGCCGGCGGCCTTCGCGGCCGTAGATCAGCCAGACGCCGGCCGCGGCGCCGACCGCGATGAGGCCGGCCAGCCAGGCATCGGAGTGGGCGTCCCAGAGGTAGCTGGTGTATTCCGTGCCGCCAGCGGCTGCCCTCGCCGGGGGCCGGCGCCGGGATGTCCAGCATGCCCTCGACCCGCGGCGCGATCCCGTCGGGCAGGAAGCCGAGGAAGTCGCCGCTGAAGGCGTCGTGCAGCAGGATGCCGGCCAGTCGCCAATGCCAGGCCAAAGAGCACGGACGGGCAGCGCCGCCAGGACCCAGCAGCCCGCAGCTTGCGGCCGGCCTCCCGGGCCGGCTGGTCGGGCTCGACGGTCGGTGCTGTAGTGGCCGAACTGCCAGGCGAGGATCACCTCCAGGAGGACCAGGGCCAAGACGCGCCAGGAGCAGCCAGCTGGCGACCAGGGGCCCGAGCGGGCGGACGACCATCTCCGGCTGGCCGGCGGACTCGCCGGTTTGTGCAGACCTGGCCGAGATCGGTCACGACCTGGACCTCCCATTCGGGATAGGTTTTCTGCATTTCGTCGTGTTGGTTCGCGCCAGGTCGCTCTCGCTCTGCTGCTGGGCCTCGTTCATCGCCGGGACGTTGACGGCGAAGAGGTGCTCGTGCGGGTCTGGCCGATGGTGATGCTGTAGACGCCGCTGACGTCGGTGTCGGTCCAGCGCACCACGCTGGCGTCGTCCTGGTTCTGGGTCCGCACCGCTTCCGTCCGGCCGTCCGGCGTGCGGACCGTGGCCTCGAGGCCGCCGACGGTGCCGGGCAGGTACAGCTCGAGGGCTCGCCGACCTCGACCGCCTGCTCGCGGAGGCGGGCGCTGGCGGCGTAGTACAGCAATTCCTGCATCAGGGCCGGGAAACTCGGCGAGGCGGGCCAGTTGTTCCAGTCGGAGTTGACGGTGGTGGTGAGGAGCACCACCCGGCCGCGGCAGCCGGCCCGCGGGCTCGCGGGCACCGGGACCTGGGACATCCGCCTTGAGGGCGTCGAGTCCGCCGGGGCAGCAGCCGCCTTGCCGCTGCCCTCCTTGATGACGGCGGCCGCCATTCGAGGATGGCCGGGCCGCCCGGCGGCGGCGACGTCCTGGCCGGCGGCGGCTCCCGGCCGGGCAAGGACACCGGGGCGAAGCCGAGCACCTTGCGCGGGCTGGCCCGGGGGGCCGGCTCCGTCTGGACGAACTGCTGGAAGCGGCGAGCCAGCAGGCGCTCGCGGGCGGCGGCCCCGCGGAAGGGCTTGAGCGGGTCCTCGCGGTCGGCATCCGCGTCGATGGCGAGCTGGAACTGGTAGCCGGCCGTGGCCTGCTGCTTGCCCAGGAGCCGCGCGCCGGCAGCAGACCCTTGCCGTCGCGGTAGAGCATCTCGTTGTACGATCCGAGATCGACCCGATCGCCCATGCAGAAGATGACGCTGCCGCCGCCGGCGGACGTGGCTTTCCAGGCGGCGGACCTCGGCCAGGCTGAAGCGCGGCACATCGCACAGAAAGACGCAGTCGTAGCCCGTCAGGTCGCCCAGCCCCTCGTCGGCGAACTGCGATTCGCTGATCACCTTCGGCCGGGCGGTCACGCTGGCCGGGGTGAGCCCTCGTCGAAGGGATTGAGGGCCGTGCGCAGCCATTCGGTCGCCCGGTCGAAGCTCCGTGGCCGGCTTGCCGTTGACGAGCAGGACCGGCACGGTATTCTTGACCGTGACCACGGCGCTGCGCAGGTCGTCCAGCTCCAGGCCGTCGTGCTGGACCTGCACTTGCAGGACGTAATCGCCCGGCGCGGGGAACTTGTAGGTGAAGGCCACGGGCATCGGCTGGTTGCGCTCGACCTTGCGCAGGAGGGTTTCGCCGACCTCGTGCAGTTCAACCGACTTTTGTCGCCTGCCGCGGCCGCGCCCGGCCGACAAAGAGCCGCACGCTGACGTCGGTCGCGTGTCTCGCCGTAGTTGTGCAGCGTGGCCATGATGGGCGTCTCCCGGCCGGTGGTGGCCATCGACTCGTCGAGCCCGAGGTCGGTGACGGCCATGTTGCCGCTCTCGCGGCCGACGTCCACGAAGATCGTCCGCGCCGCGCCTGGATCTTCTGCAAGGTGGCGGCCAGGGCCGACGGCTGCCGGGCGATCCAGGTGGACTGCTGCAGGTCGGTGAGGAAGTACACCTCGCGGTCGGGATACTTGCCGGGCGAGGCCTGCACCAGGCTCTCGACGGTGCTGAGGGTGGCGGCGAGGTCGGCGTTGCCGTGCGTCAGCCGCAGGGCATCGATCTCGGCCCCGACCTTGCGCGCGTCCTCGGACGGCTCGGGCACGATGCGCCGCGGCGGCGAGGCCATGAGGACAACCGAAAAGCCGTCGCCGCCGCTGGAATCGCGGACGATCTGCGCCGCCAGGGTGCGTGCCTTCTCGAAGCAGGTGCTGTCCCCCTGCTTGAGGCCCATGCTGAAGGAGCCATCGAGGACGAGGATCTTGTGAGTGCGGTGTCCCGCGGCAGCCGTGCGCCAGGCCGCCCTCGGGTTGATGGCGTGCCAGACCGCCTCGGCCCAGGGCGTGACGCTGGCCATCGCCAGGACGAGCAGGAGCACCATCAGGCAGCGGACGATCAGGAGCAGGAGCTGTTCCAGCCGCATGCGCCGCGAGTTCTTCCGCTGGGCGGCCAGCAGGAAGCGCATGGCCGCCCAGGTGACGACCTGGAAGCGCGTGCGGTTGAGCAGGTGGATGATGATGGGGATGGAGACGCCCCGCCGGCCACGGCGGCCGCCGTCAGGGGGGCCTCGAAAATCACAGCCGAAGAGAGCGGCTAGCATCACCACGGATTTACTCTCCGGGAGAAGAATCGGGAGCAGACGGGCAACGGGAACGGGAACGATGGGAAGCAGTGCCCCGATCCCGTTCCCGATCCCGTTCCCGATGAAGTCACCGGAACCTCCCTGCCCGTTGTCAACGGGTGCGGGCCAAACGATACCCCAGGTAGCTCGACAGCACGACGCCCAGCGAGGCGTCGGTCCGCAACTGCACGTAATCGATGTTCTGCGTCAGGCAGCCGCGCTTGAGTTCCTGGACGAAGTTCCCGATCTGTTCGAGATAGCCGTCGCGCAGCGAGCGGGGGTCGGTCAGCAGCTCGGGATACTGTTCCAGGCCGCGAAACAGCGTCGCTTCCTGAAAGGGGAACTCCAGCTCCGCGCGGTCGAGGACGTGCATGACGATGACCTCGTGCCGCTTGTGCCGCAGGTGCTTCAGGCCGTTGAGGATGTCGGGCATGTCGTCGAAGAAGTCGCTGAGGACGACGATGATGCCGCGCCGGGGAATGCGCTCGGCCAGGTCGTGGAAGATCGGCGCCAGGCGGGTCCTCTCGCGGCCGGCCCCCTTGTTCAGGCAGGTGACCATCTGCTTGAGGTGCGACGGCTGGCTGGAGGGCCGCAGGAACTGGCGCACGGCATTGTCGTAGGTGACCAGTCCCGCCGAATCCTGCTGATGCAGGATCAGGTACGCCAGCGCGGCCGCCCCCATGCAGGCATAGTCGTATTTGCTGACGACCGGCTGGCCCTTGTCGTCCACGGGCCCGGAGCCATAGTGCATCGACTCGCTGGCATCCACGAGCAGCCAGCAGGCGAGGTTGGTTTCTTCCTCGTACTGCTTGAGGTAAAACCGCCCCGTCCGGCTGTAGACTTTCCAGTCGAGGTGCTTGAGGTCGTCTCCAGGCACATATTCCCGGTGCTGGGCAAACTCGACACAGAAGCCGTGATACGGGCTCTTGTGCATGCCCGACAGGTAGCCCTCGACGATGAGCCGCGCCTGCATCTCCAGGTTGCGGACCTTCGCCAGCGCCACCGGGTCCAGGTATTTCTGGGTGTCCGTCATAAGAGGTTAAACCACGAATAACACGAATAACACGAATAAAGACCAAAGAAAGAAAGTATTAGCGGACGATGCGCTCGTATTGCAGCTTGCCGTGGTGGCCGAAATTGACGAGGAGGGCCAGGCGATACCCGGTGGCCTTCAGGTAATTGTGGACCTGGCATCGATGCTCGTCGTTCAGGTCGGAGACGGCTTTGATTTCCACGATGCTCTTGCCGTAACAGATGAAGTCCGGGTAGTAGTGCTGTTTGAGCTGCCTTCCCTTGTAGGTCAGGCCCAGCTCGGCCTGGGGCTGAAAGGGAATGTCGCGGAGGCCCAGTTCCAGTTCCAGGCACTCCTGGTACACCGCCTCGAGAAAGCCGCAGCCCTTGCCAGTTGTACACCTCGAAGCACGCCCCAATGACGGCGTAAGCCTCATCCTTGTAGAGCAGCTCCACGGCTTTCTCCCGTCTTTATTCGTGTTATTCGTGTTATTCGTGGTTCAATTCTTCTCGTTGGGATCGCGGGGGATGATGTCGATCAGCCGGCGGACGATGTCGTCGGGCTTGATGCCCTCGGCCTCGGCGTTGAAGTTGGTGATGATGCGGTGGCGCAGGACCGGCGGAGCCACGGCGCGGACGTCCTCGCAGGAGACGTAATAGCGGCCGTGCAGCACGGCGCGGGCCTTGGCGGCCAGGATCAGGAACTGGTGGCCGCGGGCCGGCGCCCCAGGTGACGTAGTCGCGGATGAAGTCGGGCACCTCCGCCGGCTTGCCGTCCTTGCCCTGCGTGCCCTTGCGCGTCAGGCGCGTGAACTTCATGGCGTAGCGGATGACGTAGGGGGCCACCGGCACCTTGCGGACGATGTCCTGCATCTCCAGGATGTCCGTGGCCGACAGCACGCGATCGAGCTTGGCGGATGATGCGTCGAGGTGGTCATCTCGACGATGCGGAACTCCTCCTCTTCCTCGGGATAGTCCACGAGGATGTTGAACATGAAGCGGTCTTGCTGCGCTTCGGGCAGCGGATAGGTGCCTTCCTGCTCGATGGGGTTCTGCGTGGCCAGCACGAAGAACGGGTCGGGCAGCTTGTGCCGGGTGCCGCCGACGGTGACCTGGCGTTCCTGCATGGCTTCGAGCAGGGCGGCCTGCGTCTTGGGCGGCGTGCGGTTGATCTCGTCGGCCAGGACGACGTTGGCGAACAGCGGGCCCGTGCAGGAACTTGAAGAGCCGCTGGCCGGTCGTCTTGTCTTCCTGCAGCACCTCGGTGCCGGTGATGTCGGACGGCATCAGGTCGGGCGTGAACTGGATGCGGCTGAAGCTCAGGCTGAGCGAGTCGGCCAGCGTGCGGATCATGAGCGTCTTGGCCAGGCCGGGCACGCCGACCAGCAGGCAGTGGCCGCGGGCGAAGATGGCGATCAGCAGTTCCTCGAGCACCCGCTCCTGGCCGACGATGGCCTTGCCCATCTCCTTGCGGATGCGGCGATAGCCGTCGTTGAGGCGCTCGATGGCGGACAGGTCGCCCTCGATGCGCGGCCAGGCCTCGCCGGGGACGGCCTTCCGAGCTCGGCTCGGGCACGGCACCGGCTCGACGACGTCGGCGGGCTCATCGCCGGACAGCCAGGCGCCGCAGCCGCACAGGCGGCGGCCGCCCGCGGGCACCTGCATGAGCAGCCCACAATTCTTGCACCGGATATTTGGCATGACGGAACTTCCGAATGAATGAAGAGCCGCGCGTTCACTTCGCGGCTGACGAAGCCAACGACCAGGTGCGCGGCCCTACGACCGCCACAATGCCCCAAGAAGATACCTGCATAGGCAGGCCCGCTGCGGCAGACCCGCGCGACGCCGCGCCGCGTGGCACGATCGACAATCCGCCGGATGCTTCACTCCGCACGCCGCAGCGCCGGCGGCCAGGTCGAAGCGCTGCTTCACCCGGCCAGCCGTGTCCAGGCAGACAACCGGAAAGCCGCGCCCTACAGCCTCGCGCAAGTGCCTCGGGTACCACTGACCATTCTACCTGGCCGCTAGCCAGCGAAACTAAAATGGCGGGCCGTCGTCGCGGTCGGGAACGCCAAGAGTCCGTTTGTGAGCCGTTCGACGTGCCAGGGCCGATTTGCCGGTTCGAGCGGCGTCTGCCATACCCGCTTGCCGTCGACCAACGAACGAGCAATGAGCGTACCCGCCTCGACCAGGCAGACCGAATCGTCGCCAGTCGCCCGAGTCTGTCGGATCTCGTGACGGGTTCGGAAAGAAGCACGGAAGCTGGCGACATTGGCTTGCCGCGGGTCCGGTTCAGTCGCTGGAGCTGGTGTCCGATGTTCGTCTCGACCACAAGCAACAAGGCATCGCCGAACGGAGCAAAGCCGCCGGCCGACCGGAGAGGGCAATAGTGACACCGGGCACGGCGTACGTCCACCGATCCCCGTCCACGACCGAGACGACGCGGCGGGGCCTCGACCTAAGCATCTCGGAGCCGAGCACCAGGGGCGACGAAGTCCAAGTGCTTTCTGCCGCTTCCTGCTGCACGTGCATCCGTATTCATGCAGCGGGCGATCTCGGGTACCGTCCACGGTTCGGACCTGGAAGCCTGGTCGCCGCGGACTGCGAAGAAGGGCTCGAATCGTCCCGCGGGCGGTGGCGGCCGCAGCCCCGCGGCAGGAAGCTTCATCTGCCATACGTCTCCGGAGTCAGCACGGAACGACACCAATCGCCCCCGTGCAACACAAAATGTGTCCGTCGACGAAGCGAAAGCCGGACAGCGTCTCACCCCGCTGTTCGACAGGTAGCCCGGAAACCGCCAGGACGCCTGCGCCGTCATCGTGGTGAATGGCAGCCAAACCGAAGTGCCCGCCACAAGGATGATATCGTCGTAAGTAGCCGCTCGACATGGACGGAAGCCGAGGGCGCGCCAGCGATCTGCGTAGCGCGTCCATTGCGGCAGATTAGCACCGAAAAATCCGCCTGCGCCAGAGACCGTCAAGAACAGATCGCCGCCCGGCAGAGGCAGGAATTCCTCGGCGGGGTCGAGGGCAATCTCCTTGGCAATACGAAGCGGCAGCGCAACCGAGGAAGGTGCGGATTGCAGTGCCGCCCGATGATCGACGACGAATTCGCGAACGGGTCGGTCGCTCCCGGTCAGCGTCTCATCGCCGTGACGGTCGGCGAGCAACTGCCAGAAGCGGTGCGCCGCCTCCGGACAGCCCTCCTGTCATAGGCTCGCGCGAGCAGTGCGATCAGACGGTGTCGTTCGTCTCTGCGAGCATTCGGCGCCAACAATCGGCGGCAGCTCCGTGTTTCCCTTCTTTTTCGTACTGCGAAGCCAGTCATTCCAGAGTAGCTTGGCCGGCGATCGGTGCGGGAATCGCCGGACGATGCGCCAGCGCGGCGCCGCTCGCGGCCGCGACCAGTGTAGGAGGCCGTGGCTGCTTTTTCTCTGTCAATCCAGTACGGCGGGTCAAGCGATTGCAGCTTTAGCGCGGCATCGTGTCCAGCGTGTTCCACGTCGATGCGAGCGACTCGCGCAACTCGTCCGAATCCAGGATCGCTTGCCCGAGCAAGCCACGGCGTCGCCAAGCCGGCTCGCGCGTTCCCACATATTTTCGCCTCTTCCAAAAGGGCAGGGCTTCTGGCGTCCGGCGAGAATTTGCGCCAGGCCTTGGCGATGCTTGCTTCGCCTCCGCCCATCGTTGGGCGGACACCGCTTGCCGACCCGCCTCGAGCCATAGACCTGTTGCTTCTCTTCGTCCCTGCGGTTTGGGCGGGCGCCTCGGCCGGCGAGTTGTTCCGCCCCTGCGCGTTTCCCGGCACGCGGGAGAACAATCCGGCGTCCTCGTCTCCCGGCCTGGCCAGGGCCATCAGCGCGGCGGCCGTGGAATTCGCTCGCCGCCTTGACGCCCTGTTCCGCGGTGCGAAGTGCCAGGCCGGCGGCACGAAGACCTGCAACTCGTCGCGGCCGGCTGTCGCCAGGAGCCATCCGCATAAACAAGGTTGCCAACGGGCACACGATGAAGCAGCGTCGGATTATCGTCCGGTTCGCCGTCTTCCTGTCGGACGGCGTACACGACCGATTGGCCCGAGGCGTCAATCACCGGCCAAAGGACGAATCGCCGACGAGCAAGCCGCGCCCCGCGGCGTCCCAGCCCATCTGGCGCCGTCCTTGCCATAGTCGGAACGGGCCTCGTGCGACCAACCTTCTCCGTCGCTGCCGCTGTCCGCCCCCACCGCTCGAGGCCGGTCGGCGTCGCGAAGATCAAGCGTCCGGACCCGACACCCAAGAGGTGAACGACATCGATGCCACTCGCCGCCACAGTGTCCGGCCAGTTTGCGGATCGAGGCAAAGCACGCCCGTTCCGTCGACTGGACGCTGTAGAGCCGGCCGTTCGCGTAAACGCACGGTGCCAGGCCCCGGTGAGGGTCGGCCGTTGTTCGAAAGCGAGTTGCTTCGCCGTGTAACGGGCTGCCCAAGCGATTCGACCCGTGGTCGCGTCGACCGCCACGACGGCCCCGGTTTGCGTGCAGCAGACGACCAATGGCCCGGCCAAAGTCAGAAGGTGATGTCGGTAGGCGCGGCGTCAATCGGCCTCCCATATTCGGCTGATGTCCGTGTGCCAGAGCAGTGTCGGTTCCGGCGGCGCGGACGCCCGGTGCGCGTTGCCCGAGGGAGTGCCGGCCGCGTAGCAGTGCACAGCCGTTATCGTGCGGCCGTTCTCGAACCGGGTCGACGCGACGTAGACCATGCCGTCGCGTGCGCCGCGGCCTGCGCCTTCAAAGATCACTCTACCGCTCGCGCGTTCGTTCCCTATAATTCACGTTCGATCCAGCAAACGTGCCCTTCGCCGGGCGCCGGGTCGAGCGCCAGGCAGACGATCCGACTTTGTTGCGCCGCCGCGCACGGGGCCCGGTCAGTGCGCGATTCTGCTGCAACTCCCGGGGGGCCGAGCCGGGGCGTAAACGTAACCATCCGCGGCCGTCAAACTGAAACGAAGATTCTAAGGCACCGACTCCCTGATCAATGCCGCAGGGTACAGCTCGGTGCCGGGATCGCCTGCCCGCCGCAAGTCGAACGACATCACCCTTCCGTGTCCGCGACTAGCAGTCGGTCGTCGACGATCAACGGATGAAATGCAAGGCGCGGGAAAACTCGGAACGTTGCAAAACCTTTTCCGGCTGACTCGGCGCACCGTCCGCGAAAAATCCCCGCTAAGCCGGGTAAACTGACCTCGACACGCGGGGCCGGCTCGACACAGAGAACTCAGTCGTTCGAGCAGTCGCGGCTCCGCCGCTTGCACGCGGCCACGGCCCGCATCGCCGCCGTAGGTGGTCCTAATCCGACGCGCCGTTGTCAGAACGCTGGCACGCTGGCTGCAGGCCAGCGAGGAAGTCCACGCACTCGCCGGTCCGCCCGCCGAGGATGCCCTCGGCGGCGCCGTATTTCTCTTTGAAAGTTTGGAAGTGCGGGTTCGACTCGGCGTCTTTTCTCTGGAAGCGGTGCGCGATGAGTTGTTTCGCCCGGACGCGGGCGCTATCGCGTTCCGGCTGCGGATAAGCGAGTCGCTCGGGCAGTGTGTCCTCAGGCTCTGGAGCCAGGAGTTGCCACCAGGACTCCGCGCTCCGCGAAATGACCGCGCTCGAAGGCCAGGTCCCCGAGCAGTTCGCAGGGCGCGTTCTGCGGGTCGACTGCAGAACGCGTCTTCGACGACCTTGGCGAACAACGCTTCGTCTCGGGTGGCGGTGCCGCGATCGAGCCAGCGTTGCGCCTTGCGCGTCGATGCGATCGCGATAGCGGCGCAGGACGTCGGAAGGCAACGCCTGCGATCCCCGCAGGTGCACGAGTCGCCCGGTGGTGACGCTGTGCGCGGCGTCGACGGGCACGAGATCGTTGCCAGCCGTGTCCAGGATGGCCTGGAGTTCGTCGAGGGCATCCGCCCAGCTCTTGACGGCGATGTGCCGGTCGACTTCGGTGAATCGGTTCGCCGTCGCTTTCGATTCCCCCGGTACATCAGCCAGGGCCGTTCATGCCGGTACAGCGGCACCAGCAGGAACAGGGCGGCCAGCAGGAATCGCGGCCTCCCGCGAACGCACATGGGCGAGGTCTCCGGTCGTGGCGTTGCCGCCGCATTATATCAGCAAGACATGCGGCGGATGGGCGCCGGGTGAGCCGGCGACCGAGGCCCTTTGCCGTGCTAGAAAAGGTGTCTTCGCCGAAAAGGTCCGTTCACCGCCTTGGCTTGCCCGCCTGTTGGATCAGATAGCCAAGAGCGAACACGGCGATGCCGATGCCCGACAAGGTCAGCGAAGTGCGAAGATCGAGCGGCGGCTCGGGGCGATGTTGCCAGCGATGGCAACGGGAAGGAGAATCATGCCCACGACCTGCAATGTTCGCCCGACTGATAGAGCAACATGACCGTACCTGCTTGCTTCCCGCTTCCGAGAATGGGGCCGGGCAAACTTCCCATAATTGCGACGACTTTTGAGCCGCCGGTGGTCACTTTACCGAAACCGGCTCCGCGGCGAGTCGCCGACCCGGGGCGTGTGGCGATACCAATTGCTCTCGCTGCGCGGCTGATTCCAGGGATGTTGCCTGTGCGTCAGATGCTTGACACGTGGCTAGCGACAACTACAACACGGTTATTCCATTGCCAGCCCGGCCGGGATGTGCTTTCAGTTGAGGGTTCTCCGCGACGGCTCCGTTTACCCATCGGTGCACGGATTGGTCAGGAGGCTCACCGCGTGATGTCTGGCTCGTCTCTTCCGGGCGTCCTTTGTCGCCTCCTGCGGCGGCCCCCTTCGCCCTCGTTTGCCTGCTGTCCGGCTGTGAAACGAATGTCACGGGCAGTACCCTGCTGACCTCACCTATCCGGGGCGCGCACTGATCCGATTGTCACGGAAGTTCCCGGCGAGGAGCGATTTTACCCCGATCAGCCGGGCACGATCGTCCAGGTCGTCAACCACATCGGCGTTCCCAAGGACGATGGCGGGGTCGGCGGAAAAGGCTCTGCGACCCGCGGATGCCTGGCCGGCGGATCTGCGCCAGGACCTCACGAATGAAGTTCGCAAAGTGTTCGGCACCCCGGCAGCTCCGACGATTAATGTCGCCGGCGACGACGAAGCCAGCGGATTTGTGACTGATTTGAAGCTCCAATCCGAGAATCTCTCCGTTGGCAGCCAGCATTATCGCCGCCACTGCTTGACGTGCCACGGCATCGCCGGCGACGGCCGTGGTCCGACTGGTCCGGGTCAACCTACACTGTGCGACTATCTATGGGTGCCTTCAAGTTCATTTCCACGGACCGGTAAACAAGATTCAGGACAACACGGTGCAAGCCGCGTCGAGCTCACCTCCTGGCGAACTTACGGTTGGCGTCGATGGCACGACCATGCCTTCGTTTTCGCTGATTGCCGCCGATGACCTCGAGCTTGGATTATCAGCTACGTCATGCACCTGAGCATTCGCGGCGAAGTCGAGATTGAAACGCTGAAGACCATCATCAACGGCAAGGATAAGCCGGATTTTCTGAATGCTTCGGGCGAAACGGATGGCGGCACCATGGCCACTCAAGTGGCGTTCCTCACCAAGCTCTTTTTCGGCAGCGCCTGGGCCGAATCGGACAAGTCGATCATGGAGCCGGCGCAGTATCCCGATGCCGCGGACAACGAGAAGGATCGAATGGACTCGGTTCGCCGCGGGTAATGAAATCTTCACCTACTCAACGCCCGACGAACATCCCAAGGCCTTCAAGGGTGCCGGCTGCATTAGCCGCCACCAGGACTTCGGTCGCCAGGTCAACTTCAAGTATGACCAGTGGGGTACGCTCGTCCGTCCGGCCAACCTGACCGTGGGCGTCTTCCGGGGTGGCCGGCGTCCGGTGGATGTGTACTGGCGCCATCCGGGGCGGCATCATTCCATCGCAGATGCCGCTGGTGAAGCTGATGACCACGAATCCCGACGGTAGCGAGGGCGAAGAAGATCGACGGCAAGAAATACTGGGATTCGTCAACTTCATTTTGGCCCTGCCTTATCCGGAAATGCTACCCAAGGATGTCCGAAACAAGGTCTATCCGCCGACCGAGCGCCTGCCGAGGCCCAGCACGCCTCGCGCTAGAGCGCGTCCCGCACACCCCGTCATTGAGGAGTGGTCCCGTGCAGAAAGGTTGGAGCCTGTTGTTCGCCGTCGTTCTCCTGGCGGCGTTCGGCATCTGGGCGGCGGCGCCGTTCGTCGGTTGGTGGCTTCCCAAGCAAGTCGCCACCTTCGGCGACAAGGTCGATTTTCTTTACTACGTGATCCTCGCCTTCACGGCGTTTTTCTTCGTTTTGACCGAGGCAATTCTCGTCTACGCGATGTGGAAATACGCCTACGACCCCGCGCAGGTCGGTGTTCGTCCGCGGCAATCACAGGCTCGACTGGCCTGGACCGTTATCCCGGCCCTATGCTGCTCCTGTACATCGCCTTCGCTCAGGTACGGACCTGGGAGGAGATCAAGTACCAATCGCGCATGCCCGCCCCCGACCTGGTGATGCAAGTGACGGCTCGGCAGTGGGAATGGCGCATTCGCTATCCGGCTGCGCGGGACGAGGCCCGGGGCATCCACGACGATTCGATTACCACTCTAGCTGGCGGCAAAGAAAAAAGAGCCGGCGCCGGGCCTGGGCTGAGCGCCGTGGTTTGATGACATCCGCCTGCCCAACGAAGTTCACACGTGGCAAGGTGCCAACGTCAAGCTCTACCTCAAGACGCTCGACGTTTTGCACAGCTTCTTCCTGCCGAACCTTCGACTCAAGCAAGACGCTTTGCCCGGCAAGACGATTCCGGTGTGGTTCAATGCCCGCGAGTCGAACGTCAGTTTCGCGAAGGATTACGACCGCAAGACCGGACGCTGGAGCGAACCGCCCGCCGAGCAAGACTGGGAATTGGCCTGTGCCGAGCTTTGCGGTGGCGGCCATTACCGCATGCGCGGCCGGCTGTACGTGCACGACTCCGAGGCCGACTTCCTCGAGTGGGCTTCGCTATGTCCAGGGCAGCAAAACGAGCACAAAGCGGAAAAAGGCCCCGACGTGGCCGCGAACAGGTAAGACATAGTGGCCAGTGGTGAGTGGCCAGTGGCCAGTAAAGGCAACGGTTCAGGTCGTGCTCCTGTCGGCTTGTCGCCAACTGGCTGGTCGGCCGCAGCAATTTTTCTGGTCGCAAGCCATGCGCGGCGCGCACCCCGTGCACATGATCCTGGGATATCGCGAAACCGCTCCGGACGCAAAGGTGAGCGCCGTTATCAACCGCGAATTCCTGAAAAATCTCTTTGGTTCGTCGGGCAAAGATGGGCAAAAAATCTTTGAAGCCTGGAAAAACGCGCACATGAACCTCCGCAAGTCGTATCCCGGCCTGCCTGGCCTCTGGGCTGCTCTTTGCTACAAGAGCTCCCTCAATGACCGGCTCGACGTCTGGACGCGCACCGGTAAATTGGCCAGCTCGCCGGATCCCAAGGAGGATATCCTCTATTTCGACAGTGCCAATCTTTCTGGACGCGTGGTTACGGAACCTCATCAGGACCTCGATTGCTTTCTGACCGCGCGCGGAAGTCCCACCCCTTTCCACCCGTGGAGGAAGATCCCCACCGGTACCAAACTTGATTTGCACGTGCAATTTGTGAATCCCGGCGAATCTTTCCAAAACCTCGACGAAGTCTGGATCACGGTGACTCAAGTGCGGCCCGATTTCGAAGCGAATTTCGACATCGAGCAGCTCATAATCATCGACGATCTGAACCTATCGAGCGTGATACACACGGCCTTGCTGGCCCACTCGAACTTCCCGGGCTTTGTAGCTGATACCTATCGCTTTACGATCGACCGCAGCTCCCTCTCGAAACTTATGAAGTTCGACCCCACTTTCAATGAGTTCACAATGCCCATCGAAATGGGCATCCTGGACAATCGTCGTCATCGGCCTTGTTATTTCATGATCCGCGTTTCCAATCTCGATGCTCCTAAGAGTCTGAAGTTGCCGCCCCGAGAATTTGGTATTCCCACGGTCCACTCGGGTGCGGCCCGCCGAGCTGACTTGAACCGCTTGATCGACGATTTTCAGTTTTCCGTTTTTTTGCCCCCATGGCCATGATTCAAATTCCGACCTGTTTGGCCCCGAGGTCCCGGCTTCTAAATATGCCCCTCAAGTTTTGTTGGTTCCGCCACCCGGACGACCTGAATGGATTTGACGCCAAAACCCGGCTAGAATTCGAATCTTCGCACTACTCTTGACCATGCGAATCCTCCTCGAAATCCGCTCCGGCCCCAACGCGGGAACCCAAATCCCGCTAGCCACCGGCCAACCCCTGCGCATTGGCCGCAACGCCAAAGCCGATCACGCCTTTCCCGACGACCCCCGCATGTCCGGCATCCACTGCGCCTTCGAGTGCGACGCCCGCGGCTGCCGCGTCCGCGATCTCAACAGCAGCAACGGCACCTTCCTCAACGGCGCCCGCGTCAAGGAATCCACTCTCGCCAACGGCGACGAAATCCGCGCCGGCAATACGGTCATCGTTTTTCGCATCGTTGCCCACGAATCCCCCGCTCCCGCTCCGCCGCAGCCAAAGCAGCTTCCCCCAGTCAAACCTGCTCCAGCCGACGCGCCCCCCTCTCCGCGCCTCCTCTTCACCGACACTTCTCCTGCCGCCCCAAGAGGTTCCGCCATGTGGCCCGCAGCGCCACCCGCGGCGCCGCCTTCCCCCTTGCATGGTGGCCTGCCTTCCTTCCCGGCTCGTGCTCCTCAGTTCGATCTGCCGCCAGTCGCCTCCGATTCGTCGGCTTCCAGGATTCCAGCGCAAGCTCCGCGCCAACCTCGCCTGGAGGATCTCCTCCGCAAAGATTTCCAGCCTCTCTACGCTCTTCTTGACGCCTCCCGCGAGCCCAGCGTCCTCAAAGTCATTCTCGAATCCAAGGAAGAACATCAATCTCTCTACGAAGGCGCACAAGGCGCGCAACTCGCCCACTTCGCTCCCTACCTCATTCGCATCCCGCCCAAATCCGCTCTCCTCGACACTCTCATCCACCAAGCCTGGTCCAAAAGCTGGGGCGTCTTCCTCACCTGCGACAAGCCCCTCAAAGATCTCCGCACCCATTTCCGCCATTTCCTCACCGTCAAACTCCCCGACGGCGAGCAAGTCTACTTCCGCTACTACGATCCCCGCGTCCTCCGCCTCTTTCTTCCCACATGCCTCGCCGAAGAAACCACCCAATTCTTCGGCCCCGTAAAACAATTCCTCATCGAAGCCCAAGACCCGAAACTAGCTCTGCATTTCACACCCACCTCAAAAGGCGCCGCCCAAAAGGAGCTCCAAATTGCCCTCGCTTGAAACAGCGCGCTTTTTTTCGATCCGCTCTCTCTCTCCTGTTTCCCGCGGCTCCGTCAGCTTGCCTAGCGGCGGTCGTGGATCGTCATTCCGGGCAAAGCGAGAAATCTCCTTTTGCTCCTTTCACTACGACAATGGGCATCTCCCGGCGGCCTCGTCGCCGCAAGTCTTCACCGGAACTATTCCCAACTAAACCATGCTCACAATTCGCAAACAGCAACTTGCCGTCTTTCAGAAAGCCGCCTCCGAAGAATTTGAGGCGCGCATGATGGCCCACATCCAGAAGTTCTTTCCAGAGCACATGACAAAACTTGGAGAACCGGCAGCGCGCGACCTGATTCGATTCGGCGTCCAGCGTGCGGCAAACTATCGAATCTCTCAGGAGCGGGAGGTTTGCAAATACATCGGCATCATGGTCGTTTTCGGCAGGGATTTTGACCACGATCCGCAATTGCCATGGGCTTCGGCTATTCTTCGCGAGCCGAATTTCCCAAGCTCATCCGTGCGCGTCACCGAACTACATAAAGCAGCTGTCGCGGCTTTGCGCCCAAAGGAGACTGACGATGGCGGATCCCGCTCCTAATCCTGGATTAGCTGGCGCTGGCGCTGCCGCCGACGCTGCGGCTCCAGCTAAGGCAGTGGGCAACCCTTGCGCGGCTTGCGGCAACCCTCCTCGCGATGCCCCGGGTCCGGCTCCCACTCCCGTCGCGCCCCTTATTTGGGTTCAAAAACCTCTCGTCTTGGTCAAAAAGCCGTACATCGCCAAACCCGTTCGTCAGCGGGTCCAGCTGCACACCGACTCGGCATTTGATGGAACCGGCAAGTTCAGCGTCACCGCCGGAGCCGATAAAATTAAATTCTTCACCTCTCTCGTCGGCGGCGCGGAGATCGAATCGGGCAGGGTCTTTGCAGGCGCCGCGCTAACTGCGGGTGTTTTTGTCTTTGCGCAAGGTGTTAAGCCGAGCGGCGCAGAAAACGACATCACCATTCAGCTTGCCCTCAAGCCGGGTTCGGCGCCTGTCAAACCGCCGGCGACTTCGCAACTCACTTCCGTTGAAGTAACTCTCGATATCTGCAAAAGCCGCACCTCTCCGACCGCCGACCCCGGCCCTCTCTCCGTCGGCGACAAAATAAGAATCGGCCGTTTCGTTCATCGTCAGTTCGGCATCGCGCATGGCCGTGCCATGCTCATTGTTCGCCAGACCAAACCCGATAAATTCACTGGTATCCTCACTCTAAAACCTGTCGTCACCGGCGCTGCCACACCTCCCAAAATCTTCCCGGATGGCGCCGAGATCCCGGTGGCTGCTCCTCCCGCTGGCAAAGCTTCGCTCAGTTGGCCGCGCGAATTCCCGCCAGCTTCAATTCCCAACACTGGTCTGAAGTTCTTCATCGAGGGCGCAGGCGTCAGCGGCGGTCTTCGCGATATCGAGCTTCAGCTTGGTGTTAAAGATGTCGGCGACGATGGCGACCACGTCAAAGTGACCACTGTTCAATTCAGTGACCTACGGGCCGACATCCCCGTGACACCTCCTCATACCACGCGTCTTGGCAATGCTCCAGTGCGCCACGCCTTAACGCATGCGTCTGGCGGTCCCACCGCCGCTGATTTTGACGTGAACGTTGCCACAAACAGGCCTCTCGTTCTCCTCAACGGCTCGGTTTTGGCCGCACACCCTATCAACCTCAGCGTCAAAATAGTTCCCGCAGGTGTGCCGGTTTCATGGAAGGCGCCGCGCGACAACCGTCCATCTCCAGACGGAGACCATGGAAGTATTAAGACGCTCTTACCCCATGCATCCCCGAAAATAACTGGTGCCGGTCGGACCGCAACGCTCTTCACCGACGCTGTCGGATCATTTCATGTCTGTCCGTTTGTGGATTGTAATGGAAACGGAGAATTCGACTTCGACGAAGCCGCTACGGGGAAACGCATCGACCGAGAGCCGTTCATTATGCTGAATCTGGTTCTGGTCCGAGTTACATTTGTTCAGGATGATTCCGTCACGCACGAGGCCAATTTCACAGCCGCGTCGGATGGTGCTGGGGGAATTGGCGCTAGCGGCGGACCTTTTAATATTAATGCGCCTGCAGGGGAAATCATCCACATGAACGTCCAGGCTGACTTGGTCGGCGGAGGCGATGACGGTCTGAGAGGTGTTGATAGGGTTTTCGCCGGGTGGGTGAACAACGAAACTGCCGCTGAAAACATCGTCGGAACTTTCCAAGATGCCACCGTGGCGCCCCCTGTGCTTCATCGAGACCCCTCTATTTTCGCGTCAAATCGAGGCTCAGCAACTGGAGCCAATCACACCTTCCTACCAGCTGACCCTCCTCCCGCCATTGTGGCGCCAACACTGTTGGATACCGGCAGAGGTACCCCCGGAACCGGAGGCGACAGTGCTACTTTGACGTCAAGTCGAATGCGAACTCGGAACTCTCTTCGAACAGCCGCGGCACCGGCTGCAGTAGGCCAGAGAATTCTCGTTGAGGCCATCGACAGTCCGGGTGATGGTGAGGGGTCGATCCATCCCGGATTTCCTGCCGCCAAGCTGGTGCGCTTCCATTTTGGATTAACATTCTCTGCCTCCTTGTGCTTTTGGACGAACATCACAGGCACAAAGGGAGACCCTGCAGATCGTTTATACTCTGTGCTTCAGCGGCTTGAATGGATGATGGATGGAGAATGGACAGTGAACCCGGCCACAGGAGCGATCGCGGTAGTTACCGCACCGAAGGCCCGAATTACAGCTCGCACAACGTTTAATCCTCTTGCGGCCGCGGTTACGACACCGGTCGAAGTTCGTTTCCCCACGGGTTTGGGTTTCTTGGCCCGAGATGGTCGGCATTGACGGGTTGTATGTCAGCTATTTTTTTCCTTTGGGCGCTGCTCGGCAGCTGCCCTGTGAGTCAGAAAGGGGATTTCCCAATGGCACCGCCTTCAGTTGAGACCTCTTCCCGCTCGGAGGTTCTCAATTCTTCCGCGATCTTCGTATTTCGCGTCATAGCCGTTTCGTTCGGCGCTTGGCAGCCCGAGCAGGGCGGGCTGCAAAACCGTGAGGTGAACCTCACGCTGGACATTGAAAATTCTTTGAAGGGAACACTCCTTCAGCGAAAGGGCGAACCTTTCAAATTGCGGGTCAGTCAGCGCGGCACTGGCAGTCACCGGGTAATGGACTACTACGGACTGTGGTCGCATGTGTCTCTTCAGCCCGACGTCCGGTTCGTCGCATTCTGCAAAGGCCAGTCCAATGACGCCACCGTGCTCCTGACGAATGATCAAGACACCCGGCTACTCGATCCACAGAACGCCCTGCCCGACACTAAGGCTGCCCTCGAACTCGAATCCCGGCAAGCGCCATCTTCCGAAATCTTCCAGGCAGCTCGCAACGATTTCAGGCAGCGTCGCGGAATCTTTGCTCGCTATATTTGGGAAAGAACAAAGGAGCTGGCCCTGCAGTCTCCTTTTGTGTTCGAACAAGTAATGGGGGTCGTCGAGGATCCTGCTACGACTGACGAGGCGCGAACCTCTCTTTTAACCAGCGCCTATGAAGATCTCAGCATGTCGTCGGCACCATCTCGTAAAATGCAGTTGCTTTTGATCCGGGCCATGTTTAATTTGCTCTCCTCTCCGTGGGCAAAGTCCCTGCAGGAGGAACTCGCGGAGCGGTACCTTCCGAATATGCTTGGTCTAGAGGCGGGGCCTAGTCGCTTTGCCGCTGGAGAGATTTTTGCAGATCGACCCGCCCAGCGCCAAAAAGCCCTCACAGGGTTGCGGGCCGTCTATATGACGAACCCAAACCCCGCCGTTTCGCGTTTAATTGAATGGACAGAAGGTAGATAGTGCTTGCATACAGGTCCGGCTTCCACGTTGTTCCCGGCTCGCGTTGCCTTCCTCTAGCGCGTCCGTCACGCTCCTCTCAGACGAATGAAGTGGGCAGTAGGACTAAGGAATATATAGAAAGTATAAATACAGAAACCTTTACTAAACCAGCTTGAGGCGGATGAAATGGTGTTTAGTCTATGCTTACCACCACTTCCTTCTGCGAAAGATTGACAGCTTAGAAGTTAAATTTGCTTCACGATTCCCATTCACCATGGCGGCTCGCTACGGGAATGCAAACACTGATTTTCGGCCTCTGCTAGAATGCGAAGAAGGAACAGACCAGCACCGGAAAAAACTGAAACCGGCGGCGCATGTGCGCTAGCCCGATCGAAGACGGAATGGGCGTAGTCCTCGAAATACGAGAAGGCCCGATGGCCGGCAAGGTCATCGGGCTGAAGACCGGCGAGTCCGTCACGATCGGGCGGGCGGAGGGGCGCGCGCAGTTTGCTTTGCCGCACGACACGTTTATGTCGGGCGTGCACTTTGCCGTGGAGTGCGGCGCGAGCGGCTGCCGCGTGCAGGATCGCAAGAGCAGCAATGGCACTTTCCTGAATGGCGCGCGCATTCAAGAAGCGATGCTTGCCAACGGCGACGAAATCAAGGGCGGCCAAACGATTTTCAAAGTGAAAATTGTTGCCGATGCGAAACTCGCCTCCCTCGCGACGCCCCAGGAAGCTGCGCCGCCAGCAACCCCACAGCCGCGGCCCGGCGCGTCCGAGCCAGCTCCGCCGCCAGCCGCTCCGCAGCAGCCGCCTCGAAGACCGGAGCCTCCGCCGCCTTCTGCTCCAGAGCCCAGGCCTCGCGTGGCAGAGCTGGCGCAACCGCAATCGGCGCCGCCTCCCGCGCAAGCTCCGTCACCGGTACACCGTCCCGATGTCGAGACACCTGCGGTACGTATCGTCTCCGAACTTCGACCCGCTGCTGCCTCGGGCGCGGACCTCGAGGGAGTTAGCGAGCCAAAATCCACGAGGGATGCCGCCGTCGATCCGCCAGCTCGAGAATTTCAGCCCGCTGTTCAGCCGCCCGCGCTGCAAGTTTCGCTCCCAGAAGCGCCGCCTCCTCGCCCCATTCCGAAGCCGCCGCAGCCCGCCCAAGATCCGGGTGGTGCAGGAGCAAATGTGCGGAAGCCGAGCACGCCGCCGCCAGGCGTTGCGTCTCACATTGCGCGGAAGTTCGGAGATGGTCCGCTTGAGCGCGGCGACGGCACCAGACCGCCAGGTCCACCATTCTCCGTGGTGGGATGGTCGTTTCCTGCGACGCCGGCCGAGTGGCAGGTCCAAGAAGGATTCGGGCTGCAGCAATGGGGCCACCAGGAATTTCCCGGCAGCGTCGCCGCAACCGAAGAACTACTTGGCGGAATTACTTTGCAGCAGTTTGTCGAGTCGCAGATCAGCACTCTGCGCGGATACCTCCGCGACGCCAAGATCGAGCCGACGATGCCGCCGCGCGTCGGCGGCGCCGACGAAAGCATGGCGATGGACGTGCGCCACTCGACCAAGGACGGCAGGGAACTGATCTATCGGCGAATTTACGCGCGAAGCGGTTCGTCGGTAGGGGTGTTGACGGTGACGACCCTCGCGTCTCAGCTTCCTCAAGTTCTGCAAAGTCTGCAACCGTTGCTGGATGGCGCAGCCTTCCGAGCGACAGCGAACATCTAGCGAGCAGTCTAAAGGGAGTTGTGGGCAGTCGGCGGCGCCTAGAGTTGCTTTGATTCGGCAGTAGGTGCTAGTTTCCTCTTCCGATCGAAGGCAGCTCGAGCGAATCGTAGGCGAGTTCTTGCGGCCGCGCGACTAAACCTTACAAATGAGTCTGATTACTCGAGCAGGTCAAATCTCCCTCACGTTGACGCTTGGCCTTTGTTTCGGGCTCATCGCCTTCAACAACGCGGTGGATTACGGGACAAATTTTCAGTTTGTGAAACACGTCCTGAGCATGGATTCTCTACCGCCGGATCCTCGCGTGGCCTGGCACGCAGTCAAGTTGCCGGCGCTCCACCACTTGGCCTATCTCGTGATTATCGCTTGGGAAGCGCTCGCCGCGATCTTGTGCCTGGCCGGGGGAGCGCGCATGGCGTTCCACGTGAAGTCTCCGGACTTCAACTCCGCAAAAAAATACGCTCTGTGCGGGCTGTGGGCAGGCGTCCTCTTGTGGTCCCTGGGATTTATCACCATCGGCGGGGAATGGTTCATGATGTGGGAATCGCCAGCGTGGAACGGAGAGCTAGCGGCCTTTCGCATGTTCACGGTCAACAGCGTAGCGCTCTTATTTCTTTATCTGCTTGAGTAACAGCAAACATTGAAGGATGAGAGGATCCAACGGTTCGGTAGAAATCGATGGAAGGGAGATCTCTGTGCAATTTCTGAAGCGGTTTTTGCCGTGCATGACTCTTTTCGCGGTCATCATCGGCTTCTCGAGCTACGCCCAAGGGAACCAGACAAGCGCACCAACCCAGACGGAGCAAGCGAAATCCGCGGTTGCGGCGGCCCCAGACGACGAGCAGTTCAATAAATCGCTGGTGGAAACCATTTCGTTTCGCTTCGATATTTCCAGCCTCATGACCAATCACCAATTCGAAGGCCAATTAAATACGTTCCACGTGGAGTATGAATATTCCGGCCGGCTAAGCGGCGGGGGCTTCGACCCGAAGGGCCACAAAGTACGTGCCAGCGACTTCCCCTATTTCCAGTCTGTCCGGAATGACATCATCAAGTTCGCGATGGAGTATCCCGATAAGACGGACTTCTATGAAATATTCGGCGAGAATATTTGCCGGTTCATCCTGCGGCAGTACCCGCAAATTCGCAGGATTACGTTGTCGATAGATATTCCAGCGTATAAGAGCGTCGATGTCGATAGAAGCGCGACCGTGGTCCTTGCGAGGCGAGCGACAAGGATAAAAAAATAGGCTGCGGTGTGGATAAGCGACGGGTTGCTCCGTGCTTACGAGCGACTCAAGCCCCCTTTACTTTAGTACCAAACTTTGGGTCCCTACGTACCATCGACGAGCCTCCGACCCCTCCGCGATACTCCCAGTACTGAAACGCGAACTTTGTCGTGTATCTTTCGTGGATTCGATTCCGCAATCGAGTGCAGGAGCAAAACTCGTGGCTGGAAAGCTCGAAAACAGAGGCACTGCAAGCAGCGTACTCAAGACGACTACTTGGGGCAGGCTTATCGCTTTCTCGGCCGTTCTGCTTGGGGCGGGTCTCCTTGGATACAACGCATGGAACCATATCGGTTCCGGCGGCGTTGGGCAGCCGTCCTCCCGCCTCGTAGCACAGAACCGCCCTCCAGCTGCGCATTCTTCCAAAACGACTCCAACTGGGGCTAGTCCAACCGGCCCTTCGCTAGGTATTGCGATAGATGAGGCAGTTTCCCTCCATAGCAATTCAGCGCCAGCGACAACTGCCGCGGCGCAAGACTCTCTTTCGATATCAGCCGCTGCGAAGAGCGAGGTGCTCGCGACGCAGCCTGCGCTGACGCCCTCAAGCGGGCCGAGCATTGCGAGCAGCGCCAGTGCAGCTGCCGGTTCGAGCACTGCCGATGAGCAAGCTACGGCGGCCGCAAAAATTTCACCGGATCTGAAGGGCGTAAACCCTGAGGCTCCGATCGACGTCATCGTGCAGTTCAAGAGTTCATCCGGCGCTTCCGACGTGGCTGCGGAAGGAGCCACGGCCAAGAGCGAGCTCCCGCTGGTAAACGCGGAGCTAGTCACCGTCAAGGGCGGCAGCCTCAGCAGCCTCGCTTCCCACTCGAGCGTCGCTTATATCTCGCCGGATCGGCCGGTTCGAGGATCTTTGGACCATGTGGTCAGTGCAGTAAACGCGGATATTGCCTACTCCAACGGCTGGAACGGTTCCGGCATCGGAATCGCGGTGATTGACAGCGGCATCAGCCAGGGAATTTACGACCTGGCTCAGGACAACAGTTCGATGTCGCGCATCGTTTACAGCCAGAACTTTGTGTCGGACAACAACTCGTTCAACGACCCCTATGGACACGGAACGCATATTGCGGGAATCGTGGCGGGAAACGGATACAGTTCCGAGACTGCCAACTACCCTGGCGTGTATCGTGGCGTAGCGCCGGAAGCGAACATCGTCAATCTGCGAGTGCTGGATGCCCTCGGCGCCGGCACTGACAGTATGGTGATCGCGGCCATCCAGCAAGCGGTCGCGCTGAAGAGCACGTATAACATTCGAATCATCAACCTGTCGCTCTCGCGCGGGGTCTATGAGAGCTACACGCAGGATCCCCTGTGCCAGGCTGTGGAATCCGCATGGAGAGCAGGCATCATCGTTGTAGCCGCCGCCGGCAACATGGGCCAGTACAACGGGGCCGGCACGAACGGTTACTCAACGATCGGTGCTCCGGGGAACGACCCGTACATCATAACGGTCGGAGCGACGAACACGCACGGTACGGGCACGCAAGCTTCGCAGACGATGACCAGTTACAGCTCGAAGGGTCCGACGTCGTTCGACCACATCGTCAAGCCTGACCTCGTAGCCCCGGGTAACGCGGTGGTTTCGCGCATGTCTTCAGCCGGCAACGCGATTGCGACTGCCTTTCCCGCAGTCGCGATATATCCATGCAACTCTTCGCTAAGCAGTTGCGGCCCGCAATATGGTTCTGCGCGGTACATGCGGCTCAGCGGCACCAGCATGGCGACGCCCGTGGTCAGCGGCATTGCTGCTCTGCTGCTGCAGAAGACACCCTCATTGACGCCCGATCAGGTGAAGGCGCGCTTGATGAAGACCGCGTGGAAGGGTTTTTCATCGTATGCGACGGCCACGGACCAGGCGACAAGCATCTCCTACACGATCGAGCAGGACGTATTTGCGGTGGGAACTGGCGCGGTTGACGCTACCGGGGCCTTGGCCAATACGGATCTCGCTCCCGCAACGGTGGGCTCAGCGAAGTCACCTACTGCGGTTTACAACGCGACGACAAACACTGTCACCATCGCCGGAGATACCACCACAATCTGGAATAACTCCGTCGTCTGGGGTAATTCCGTAGTCTGGGGTAATTCGGTGGTGTGGGGTAACTCTGTCGTATGGGGCAATTCCGTCGTCTGGGGAAATTCTGTGGTTTGGGGTAACTCGGTTGTATGGGGCAACTCCGTGGTCTGGGGAAACAACGGTGGAGCGTACGGCGACAAATAGTTTTTTCTCTGCCTGGGCCATGCTGAGCCCGGAAATGAAAACCCGCCTGACGGTCTTCCAGACAACCAGATCGACAAACCTCGTATTTGTTCTCATCCGCATCTTCTTACTGAATTAAGCTTCGGGGAAACTCCGCGCATCGGTCCCGGCGGGGCGTTCGTCCTGTCATTATGGCAGGACCGGTTGGGAGGGGGCGCGTGCGTTTAACTGGGAGACAGGTTGCTGGGGGTATGCTTCGGCGAGGTTGGTTGAAGAAAGTGGAGATTTGAGAGCGAGGGAGGAATTTTATGCGGAGACATTGCGTGACGTTGGTAGTGAAATGGGCCGCGGCGATGGGGATAGCGATTCTGATGATGGCGTGTGGCGCAGCCGCGCAGCAGGCGGCCACGGCGGGGCCTTATAAGGTGTTGAAGACGGCGAAGGTGGGAGGGGACGGCGGGTTTGATTATGTATATGCGGATGATGCGGGGAGGAAGTTGTACATACCGCGGACCGGGCAGACTGGAGCGCGGATAACCGTGTTTGATTTGGATACCCTGACACCGGTGGGAACGATTGCGAACGCGAACGCGCGAGGTGCGGCGGTGGACCCGAAGTCGGGGCATGGATTTGGGAGCAGCAAGCCGGTGGTGATGTGGGATACGAAGACTTTGGCGACGATCAAGTCCATTGATGTGGACGGCGGGCCGGACGGGATTTTGTTCGATCCATTTAACGCGCGAGTGTACGTGTTCAGTCATCGAGCGCCGAATGCTACGGTGATTAACGCGGCGGATGGGTCGATTGCGGGGACGATTGATTTGGGCGGAGCGCCGGAGCAGGCGGTAACCGACGGAGCTGGTCATATATATGTGGACATCGAAGACAAGGACAACATCGCGGTGGTGGACGCGAAGACGATGACGGTAACTGCGCACTATGATTTGGCGGGGAAGTGCGGAGGGCCGGGCGGGTTGGCGTTTGACGTGAAGAATCATGTGCTGTTTGCGGCGTGCCACCAGCCGCAGGTGATGACGATATTGAGTTCGCTGGATGGAAAAATCATCACGACTTTGCCGATTGGGAATGGCGCGGATGGGGCAGTGTTTAATCCGGAGACGATGGAAGCGTTTAGTTCGCAGTGGGATGGGACGCTGACGGTGATTAAAGAAAATAGCCCGACGAGCTTCATCGTCGAGCAGACGGTTCAGACGACGCAGAGCGCGAAGACGCTCACGTTGGACGGGAAGACGGGACATATCTTGCTGATCGCTGCGGAATTTGGTCCACCGCCTGCGGTTACGCCAGGAGAGCGGCCGAGGCGAGGAGCGATGGTGCCGGATTCGTTCCGGATTTTGGTGGTGGGGAAGTAGCGTTGGTCCATTGCGGCGAGCGCGGCAGGAAATCGACATAATTTAGGGCCGCTTGGCGGCACTACCTTTTGGGGGCGACTGTATCAGCAGGCCCCTGTCAGAATCTCCGACGAACATGTGTGGCGAATAGGCAGGAATGACATTTGCCTTAACTCCTCGTGTGATGGAGGTCACATTACGGGATGATGCGACTCACAGCATTGGACGGGTATAAGGCGCAAAAAGAAGGCAGAGCGCTGAACTCTGGGTTTAGCGCAGCGGTTTTCGAGGTGAACGTCATGACAAAAACATTCGAAAAGGCGGAAACGAAGGTTTTGGAAGGAAAGATTCTCTTGGAAAGCAAGATGGTGCGGTTGACGAACATTTTGGTGGGAATGGATTTTTCGGCGGCGTCGGAGCGGGCGCTGGATTATGCGATGGCGTTGGCGCGGCGATACGAGGCGCGGATTTATCTGGTGAACGTCATCACGAGCGACGCCAATGTGATGTTGGCGCCCGAGCTTATGTCGCTGGCGCATGAAAGGGAAATTCGTGAGGCGCAGGAGAAGATGGGCGAGATTTTGATTTCGGGGCGACTGCGAGACGTGGCGCATGAGACGGTCATTGAACACGGATCTCTGTGGCCGACCATCGAGGCCTTGATCGGCAAATATCAGATCGATCTGGTCGTGGTTGGCACGGAAGGAGTAGGCGGTTTGCAGAAGATGCTGCTTGGCTCCGGAGCGGAACAGATTTTCCGGCAGGCCAAGTGCCCGGTGTTGACGGTCGGGCCCGCGGCTACGGGAGGAGCGCCGAAGGAGATCGAGTTCAAGAACATTCTGTTTGCGACGGACTTCGGGAACGGAGCGGAGCGCGAGGCCGAGTATGCGTTCTCGTTTGCCCAGGAACACCAGGCGAACCTGACGCTGCTGCACGTGGTTCAGCACGCAGCCGATTACTCGGAAGAGGGATTGGCCTTGAAGCGAGACGCCGTCACGCGGGAATTGGCGGAGCTTGTGCCGATCGGAGGCGAGGTGTGGTGCAAGCCGGCGTTTCGCATGCGGCTGGGCGATCCCGTGGAGGAGATTTTGTGCGTAGCGCGGGAGATGAAAGCGGATTTGGTGGTGATCGGCGCAAAGCGGGGGAAGGGACTCGCGGCGGGGCATACACCGAATACCGTTGCATACAAAATAGTTTGTGGCGCACCGTGTGCGGTACTGACTGTGAGGTCCTAACATGAAAGCGATTCTCGTTTGCGGTGCGCTGCTCTTAGCGGCGTGCGTTGCGGGTGGACAGGCCAAGCCGGTTGCGAGAAATGCGAGCACCGAGCCGATGGACAGCGCGTCCGGAAGGCAAACGTACCAACAGTATTGCGCGTCGTGCCACGGCGACAATGCCAAGGGCGGAGGGCCAGCGGCTTCATCATTGAAAACACCGCCGCCGGATTTGACGACGCTGGCGAAAGGAAACGGCGGGAGGTTCCCGTATGAATATGTGGGCGGCGTCGTGCGGTTTGGGAAGCCAATCTCGGCGCACGGGTCTTCGGACATGCCGGTTTGGGGACCGATCTTTAACATGGTGGACTATAACGAGGTGACGATACGGAAGCGCATTAAGAACCTGTGCGACTATCTGGCGTCGCTGCAAGAGAAGTAGAACGGATAGCGCGAAGAAAACAAAACTCCCACGGAGAGGATCCGTGGGAGTTTTGTTTTTGACAGGAATCCCTAACGCGCTATTGCTGGCTGTGTTGCTGGGGTCGCTCGGGGGCGGCCTCTTCGTCCACTTCGGATTCCGAGGAGGGTTCTGCGAATTTTTCCTGGCCGCTATCGTCGAGCGCGGGGCGAAATCGGACATCGACGGAGAGGCTTTGGCCGGCGCGGCCTTTATATACGCCGCGAACCGGGGGCACGTCGCCATAATCACGGCCATACGCGACACGGATGTGGCGAAGTTCGATGGGCTTGCCGAGAGTGGGATCGAAGCCAAACCAGCCGCCGCCGGGGAGGAAAATTTCCACCCACGCGTGTGAAGCCTGGCCCCCAATGACTTCTTCCTGTTTAGAGCCGGGAGTGGCGTTGCCGCTCACTAAATAGCCGGAAACATAGCGGGCGGGCAGTCCGCGCATGCGTACGACTCCGATCAAAAGATGAGCGAAGTCCTGGCAGACGCCTGCGCGCAAAGTTAGCGAATCGCGGACAGAGGAGTTCACGTGCGTGGCGCCCTTCATATACACAAAATTATTGTGGATGAAGTCCGCGGCAGTTTGCGCGAAGCCGGCGACGGTGCCGTCGCAAGTGGCTTCAGCGGCTTGCGAGATTTCGGCAAGCTCTGGGAGATAGGGTACGTAGGCGCTGGGAGCGAGCCAGTCGAAATGTTCTTCGTAGAGGTCGGAGCGGATGGCGTCGAGTTCGCCGAGGGGCATGCTGCCAGGTTCTGGAAGGGGAGCTTCGTGGACCAGGACGACGGATTCGGCCTCGATGCGCAGGCGGCGGTGATGAGGAAGAATGCTGGTGACATGAATCCAGTTGCCATAGCCGTCTTTGTAAGAAGAGCCGCGAGAGGCGGGAGTGGTGATGAGCCGGAAAGAGACACAGCTCTGGCGATCGTCGTGAATGGGGCGGAGACGGACTTCGTTGTAGCTTTCGTAGACGGGTCCGTCGTAAATGAATTCCGTGGCGTGGAGAAGATGGAATCGATTCATGCGACCGCCGCGTAGTAGAAATAGGTGCGCGCAATGACTTCGCCAATGGTGTTGAACTGTTGGATGAGGCCAGTGAGGTATTCGTGGAGGCCATCATCAAGAATTTCGTCGATGCGGCTGTAGCGGAGGCGTTCGAGAACTTTGCCGGTGAGGCGCTCTGCTTCGTTGGCGTAGTTGCCGGGGCCCGTGTTGCTAATGGCGCGAAGGCCAGTCTGCATTTCCGTGACGCAGTAACGGATGGAGCGGGGATGCTGGGAGTTGAGAATGAGCATTTCGGCGACGCGAGCGGGCTCGATGGGGGCATGATACTGGCGATGATACGCCTCGTACGCGCCCACGGATTTTAGGACGGCCATCCACTGATGGTTGTCGGCGGTGGCGCCGGTGGCAGTGAGCGCGAGGAGGTTGCGATACTGCACGTCGATGAGGCGGGCAGTCATTTCGGCGCGCTCGAGGGCCCAGCCGACGCGCAGAAATTCCCAGCCTTCGTCGTGGGGGAGCGTGGCATCGCTAACACCGTGAAAACGATGACTACCGAAAATGACGCGGCCGCAGAAGCGGTGAGGTCCGGCAGCAGTTTCTTCCTGGGGATCGAAACGGCCGAGAGTCAAGTAAAGGCTATTTAAGTCCTCCCACATTTCGCGGGAGATGCGGTCGCGGATAGTGCGCGCGTTTTCGCGGGCTTTGGTGATGCACTGCATGATGGAACTGGGATTGTTCGGATTAAAGGCGAGAAATTCGAAAACGTTGTGAGCAGTAGGTTCGCTATAGAGCTGGCGAAAGAGAGTTTCTTCGCCAGCCATGGAGAGAATGGGATCCCAACGGACGCCGTGCGGTTGCTGAATTTGTTCGAGCAACGTGTAGAAAGTAACGTCGAGGATGCGGGCGGTGTCCTCGGCGCGTCCGATATAGCGAGCCAGCCAGAAGAGAGAATCGGCGATGCGCGAGAGCATCTCAGCACTCTCCCCGTAGAATCCAAGTGTCTTTGCTGCCGCCGCCTTGCGAGGAGTTGACGACGAGAGATCCCGGTTGCAGAGCTACGCGCGTCAGGCCGCCTGGGACAATCGTGACTTTCTGGCCGTCGTAGAGGCAGTAGGGGCGCAGGTCGACGTGGCGTCCGGCCATGCATTGCGAGGCGAGATCGTACGACGGAACGACAGAGAGTGGAACGATAGGTTGCGCGATGTAGTTGCGGGGCTCGGCAAGAATTTTTCCGCGGAAGGCTTCGATTTCTGCGCGCGCGGCGCAGGGGCCCATGAGCATGCCGTAGCCGCCGGATTCGCCGACGCTTTTCACGACCAGCCTGGGAAGATTGCCGAGGACGTGGGAGAGATGATCCGGGCGATCGCAAAGAAAGGTGTCGACGGAGCGCAGGATGGGATCCTGATCTAAATAATATTTGATCATGGTGGGGACGTGGGCGTAGATGGCTTTGTCGTCGGCGACGCCGTTGCCGGGAGTGTTGGCGAGAGCGACGTTGCCGGCGCGGTAGGCGCCCATCAGGCCGGGTACGCCGAGCATGGAGTCGGAACGGAAGCAGAGAGGATCGATGAAGTCGTCATCCACGCGGCGATAGATAACATCGACGCGCTTCAGGCCATAGATCGTTTTCATGTAGACGACCACGCCATCGACAATGAGGTCGCGGCCTTCGACGAGCTCGATCCCCATTTGTTGGGCGAGGAAGCTGTGCTCGAAATAGGCGCTGTTGTGGATGCCGGGCGTGAGCAGGACGATCTGGGCGTCGGGGTCGGAGCGAGGAGAGAGGGTGCGCAGGATGCGCGAAAGCTCAGCGGGATAGTGATTGACGGGAAGGACTTCGTGTTCCTGGAAAGCTTCGGGGAAAGTGCGCGTCATGACCAGGCGATTTTCGAGGACGTAGGAGATTCCGCTGGGAGTGCGAACATTGTCTTCGAGGACGAGGAATTCGCCGGTGGCAGAGTCGCGAACGAGGTCGATGCCGCAAACGTGGGTGTAGATGCCGTGAGGGACTTCGAGGCCAATCATTTCGCGCCGGAAGTGACGACAGGAATAGACGAGCGGCGCGGGGATTTTGCGATCTTTGATGATGAGCTGCTTGCCGTAGACATCTTGCAGAAAAAGATTCAGAGCGACAACGCGCTGGCTGAGGCCGGCCTCGATGCGCGTCCATTCGGATTGCGGGAGGATGCGGGGGATTAAGTCGAAGGGGAAGAGGCGCTCCGTGCCGCGGCCATCGCTATAGACCGTGAAGGTGATGCCTTGCAGTAGAAAACTGAGGTCGGCATGTTTGCGGCGCTCTTCAAATTGGGCGGGAGCCATGATGCCGAGTTTTTCGAAAAGGCGGGCGTAGTGGGGGCGGGCACACCCGTGCGCGGCGAACATTTCGTCGTAGAAGGGGCCCGGCGTGTAGCCTGAGAACAGGCCTCGGTCTGAGATGCACACAGGCGCCGTCGTCATGAGCACACGATATCAACCTAGGGCGCAGAGTGCTCACCCAAAAATCGCATTTTGTGTATCGGAAATTTGGGAGAGAAACGGCTGTTCACGACTCACTCTGGCACCGTGGGGCGACATGTGTGAGCGACAGAGACGAGGTGGGGGCGGGCGGGGCATTTGGATGGTGCGAAAAAGACCTCAAAATGTGAAACACCTTGACCTTCTACACGTCTACGACTATATAGGCAGAAGCCGGAGGTATGTGGATGAATCCGAAGTCGGATTTGCCGCAAGGGACCTTGGATCTATTAATCCTAAAGATTGTGGCACTTGGACCGGTGCACGGTTACGCGATAGCGCAGAGGCTGGAACAGGTGTCCCAGCATGTGGTGCAGGTGCCGCAAGGGTCGCTTTATCCCGGGCTGCATAGGCTAGAAAACAGAGGACTTTTGGCGGCGGACTGGAAGGAAACGGAGACCGGACGTGAGGCGAAATTCTACCGGCTTACAGCAAAAGGAAGGACGGAGTTAGAAGCAGAGGCGGCTAGCTGGGAAAGGCTGACGGGAGCGGTGGCGCTGATCCTGAGACTTTCTGAAGGGGGTGCGGAATGAATTGGTGGCAACGACTTCTGCATCGCTCTGAAATGGAAGAGAAGCTGGACAAGGAACTGCGGTTTCATCTAGAGCAGCACACGAAGGAAATGATCGCCCGTGGGTTCAGTCCGGAGGAAGCTCGGCGGCGCGCGCGGTTGAGCCTTGGCGGACCGGAGCAGGTGAAGCAGGAGTGCCGGGACGCTCGGGGGACTCGCTGGCTGGAAGATTTTGGGCAGGACTTTCGTTACGCGATGAGAATGTTGCGTCACCGGCCGGGATTTGCGGCCGTGGCAATTTTGACGCTGGCGCTGGGCGTTGGAGCTTCGACGGTGATGTTCACCGTGGTTAACGGTGTTCTCTTGAGGCCGCTGCCTTATCCAGAGCCGGATCGGCTCGTCGTTGTCCACGGCCACAGCGACAGCTGGAGATCAGATTTGTTTGGAGAACAGAATGTTTCATACCCTGATTTTCTGGATTGCCAGCGCGACAGCCGCTCTCTGGCGCTGGCGGGTTCCCTGTTCGACGGAGGCACTATTAGCGGAGCGGGGCTGCCCGAGTATGTCGACCTCCGGGAGATTACTTGGAACCTATTTTCTGTTCTACAAGCGAATCTCGGGCAGGGACGCGCGTTTTTGCCCGAAGAGGACCGGACGGGTGCAGCACCTGTAATGATCCTGGGCTACAGCTTCTGGCAGCGGCATTTTTGGGGAAGGCCGGACGTGCTCGGCGCTTCTCTAAGTCTCGACGACAAACTCTACACGGTTATCGGCATCGCGCCCTCCGGCTTTCGCCTGCGGGACAGCGAGCCGGATGTGATGACGCCGCTAGGCCAGGACACTGCAAAATTCCTACAGAGCCGAGGAGCACACCCGGTTGGTGTTGTGGCGCGCCTCCAGCCCGGTGCGACGCTAACCACGGCACAGGCGGAACTGCGCCTAATTGGGCGCGATCTGGCTCAGCAATACAAAGACACGAATGCGGATCGAAGCTTTGTCGTACAGCCACTCCGTCCGGACACCGGAGACGTCGGTCCGACGCTGTGGTTGCTCCTAGGCGCGGTTGGCTTGGTGCTATTGATTGCGTGCACAAACGTGGCCAGCTTGTTGCTAGCGCGGGCGATTTCGCGAGAGCGTGAATTGGCTATGCGCGTGGCGCTTGGTGCGGGTCGCGGCCGACTAGTGCGGCAATGCCTGACCGAGAGCGCTGTGCTGGGGCTTTTCGGCGGAGCGCTCGGTGTTTGTCTTGCGGCATTGGGGTTCCGTCCATTTGTGGCGCTCTGGCCAGGAACTTTGCCACGCGTGGAAGAAGTACAGCTCGATTGGCGTGTGCTGTTCTTTGCGCTAGTCGTTTCTCTCTTGAGCGGATTTTTATTTGGGCTTGCGCCGGCACTTCGAGCACCGGTGCACAAATTGGAACTGGTGCTGCGCGGCGGTGGACGGGGTGTTGCGGGAAGTTCCCGGCGTATGCACAGCAGCTTTGTGGTATCCGAACTCGCACTCGCCGTTGTGCTGTTGGTGTCCGCGGGAATGCTTGGGCGCACACTGTTGCATCTTTCGTCGCTCGATCCGGGAGTGAATGTTCGGAATGTGCTGGTGACCCGCATGGCACTTTCGCCAGGGACGCTTGCCGATCCGGCAAAAACGCGAGCGGCATGGAAGGACGTTTTGGAACGGGCGCGCCGCGTTCCGGGAGTGCAGTCGGTTGCAACCGTCGATACATTTCCCATGCGCGAGGGCGACAACGAACAAGGTTATTGGACGAGCGCGGACGTGTCGCCCGGGAACAGGCTGCCATTTGCTTTGATGACGTGTGTGTCTTCGGATTATTTGAAGGTCATGGGGATTTCCTTGCGCCGGGGAAGATTCTTGGATGATCGCGATACGCTGGCTACCACGCCCGTCATCGTGATTGATGAAGTCTTGGCAGAAACAGCATTCGGGACACAGGACCCAGTTGGAAAACGCCTTTGGATTCCAGAAATGGGCTACGCTTCAAACGTGTTCGAGATCGTGGGAGTCGTGGGCCACGTACGCCATTGGGGGCTCGCGGGAGATGACCAAGCCAAGATTCGCGCACAAATCTATTATCCGTTTTCGCAGCTTCCCGATGGCCTTATGCACCGGTGGTCCCAACTGATGTCGATCGCGGTGCGGACTGAGATTTCTCCATTCGCCGAGGTTGCTTCGCTGCGAAGTGAACTGAAGGGAGCGACGGGCGACCAGGTTCTCTACGAAGTTCGTACCATGGAGCAGTTGGCGAGCGATTCGTTGGCGCGGCAGAGGTTTCTCTTGTTGCTGTTTGGCGTTTTCGCGGGGTTGGCATTGGTGCTCGCGTGTATCGGAATTTATGGAGTGCTGGCGTATTTGACGGGACAGCGCGTGCCTGAAATCGGAATACGCATGGCGCTGGGAGCGAGGCCCGGAAGTGTGGTTTGGCTCGTGTTGCGGCAAAGCCTTGGGATGATCCTTGTCGGCGTTGCGCTTGGTGCGGCCGCTGCGCTGGCGGCCGGGCGCGTCTTGCAAAAATTGGTGGAAGGCATGCAGCCCATAGAGATTTCGACTTTCGCCATAACAATTTCCTTGCTCGTGCTGGCGGCATTGTTTGCCAGCTTTCTGCCGGCGAGGCGCGCGAGTCGCGTTGACCCAGTGACCGCGCTGCGTCAAGACTAATCATGTGGTGACGGCGGCTTCGGGAGTTCGGGAAGAGCCGGGGCACCGAAGACGCAAACTCTCCTGCAGCAACTCGCGGAGCCGTGCACGGGCTCGATGAAGGCGCGATTTCGAATTACCGATGGACCAATCCAGCATTTTTGCGATCTCGGTGTGCTTGTAGCCCTGGATGTCATGAAGTACAACGACCAGTTTTTGGAATGGCTGGAGCTGTTCCAGCGCGCGTTGGAGATGGAGCCGGTCGAGGGAGCTAGTTAGCAAGGGATCCGAGATAGCGAGTTCTTCGACATGGCCGGGATGATCGGTTTTCGGATCGCCGGTTTCCTGAAGAGAAGTTTCCGACGCCGATTTCTTGCGCCGGCGCATGAGGGCGAGGTTGACGGCGATACGGTGCAGCCATGTGGAAAAAGCGGATTCCCCGCGAAAGGTGCGGATCTTGCGGAAGACCATTATGAAGGTGTCCTGCAGGAGATCCTCGGCTGCCGGGGGATCGCAGGTCATGCGCAAGCAAAGGGCGTAGACGCGTGAGCTGTGCAAGTGGTAGAGGCGTTCGAAAGCGGTGGCGTCGCCACGCTGAGCGAAGGTGATGGCGTCCTTCTCGGATAGTTCGCGAGTTTGAGCTTGTTCTACGTTCGAGAGCGCGGCGATCTGCGCTTGATCTTTTTGTTCTGTCGCACTTGGACTTGTCATTTTCTCCCCCAAAGAGAATCGATTTGTTGTTGCCGGATGCAGAGTGTGGAAAATATGCGACGGCATTGCGGGACGATTTACATCCGCACGAGCGCCGGCGACCGCGTCAGCGAAAGGACGCACACGACTGGAGAGAAAGGAGACCGGCAGTTCACCGGTCTCCTTCCGTTGAGCGGAGTTAGCGCTTGAGTTGCGGCGAGGCAGTTTGCAGGGCGGCAAGCAGATCGTGAGCGGAACGAGGAGCGGAAGAATCGGACTCGCGGACGATATGGGCCGCGCTGACGTCGCTGCCATAGAGTTTGCGATTAGCCTCTCCATCGGGGCGGAGCGTCGAGCCTTCGAGAGAGACGCCGGCGAAAACGCCGCGTGCGCGGGAGTAGCTCAGAATTTCCGCGCGCATGTATGCGTCGGAGTCGGCTTCCGCGGAGCGGCCCTTCGGGCCGGCAGCGGCGGAAGCATCGGCGCCGAGCTTGACCTTGCTATGCAGAAGGCTGGTGGCGGCGCGGTCGTTCATGAGGAGAAAGACAAAGTCGGTGGCCTCGCCGCCGATTTGGAAGCCAACACTGGCGCCTTCGAGGGCGTACATGGCGGGTGCGCCCCACGGACCGTTGAAGTCCTTGCCGGTGCGACAGACCATGGTGCCGCGGCCGTAGCTGCCGCCGACGACGAAGGCGGCCTTCAAGACAGAAGGCATCACGACGACGCAACGGGCTTTGTCGAGCAGGTCTTGCGGGATATCGTCAGGGACGTTGAGGATTTCGTGCATGACTTTTCCGGAGTTTTCCAGACGATCGCGCTCATCTTTCGCACTTCTTGCGAACGTGAGCGACGCGAATGCAAGCATGCCTGTGGCGACGGCTGCGGATTTGAATATCCAACTTGATGCGTATTTCATTTTTGCGCCTCCTAGCGCGAGATGCGATTTGATTCGCGAGCTTTCCTCTTCACGAGAGGACGGATTCTCTGCGAGTCATTTGTTTGGTCCCTCTGTTTGAGAGGCAACTTTACGGCCAGAGGCCCAGTGAATTTAATAAGTTGCTGAAAATTCAAGGGCATAGAGCGGTTAGGAAGTGGCGTGTACGAAAAGATGAGAAAGAAAAAGCGTGTAGATTTTTCCATGTTTGCGGAGTTGTTGCGCGTGGAGGAAGAATTCGCCCGGGCGTTCGAACGAATCGAAAAAGAGCGCGATGGAACGGATGCGAATTCCTTGCGTGGGCGGAGGGTTGCCAATATACTTCGCGGCGTTGCGGAGCGGAGAAACGAATGTTTCATAGATGCGATAGATATTCAGCGAGGGAGAATATGATGACGAAATTATTGCGCGGGATTTTGATTACGGTGATTTTCGCGGCGCCGCTTGCGGCTGTGGCTGGGCAGAATTCTTCGAATCAGGAGACGTCGAGTGCGCGAAGCAAGGAAGGCAAGAAATTATTTGGAACGGCGGAGGCGCTGCGCGTAGCGCGCGTGAGTTCCCCGAGGATTTCGCCCGATGGGTCGAAAGTGGCTTATCTCGCCGCGGAAAATGTGATGGAGAAAGAGAAGGATACACCGTGGAAGACGGTGACGCAGTTGTGGGTGGTGCCGGCAGCGGGACCGGCGACGGCGGCGCGGCAATTTACGCGCGGAGAGAAAAGCGTTTCGAATGTAGCTTGGTCGCCGGATGGAAAATTGCTGGCGTTCACGATGGATGCTGGGGATGAGAAGGAAGGGAAGCCGCAGGTCTGGTTCATGTACGTGGACGGAGGCGAGCCGTGGCAGGTGACTAAGCACAAATCGGGAGTGCGAGGGTTTCAGTTTTCGCCGGACGGAAAGACGCTGCTGCTGACAGCGACAGTGCCTCCGAGCGAAGACGAGGAAAAGCGTGGGAAGCAGAAGGATGATGCCGTGGTAGTGGATCATGATCTCAAGATGGCACAGCTTTGGACATGGAACATTGCGACGAATGAAGAAAAGCAGATTTCGAAAGGGGATTTCACGGTAAGCGATGCCCACTGGTCACCCGATGGGACGCGCGTCACGTTTACGGCCAACCCGACGCCGCGACTGGATGATACGAGCCTGGCCACGGCGTGGGTGTTGGATGTGGCAAGCGGGAAGCAGCGGAAATTAGTGGAAACGGCTGATCCGACGCAGACGGCGAGGTGGTCGCCGGACGGAAAGTGGATAGCGTACTTGAGCAGCGCCGGGTTAGTCGTGTACCAGGTGAATTTGTTCGTGGTCGATGCGAACGGCGGCTCGCCGAAAAAAGTGAGCGGCAAATTTGAGTTGAACGCCGGAGAGCCGCATTGGTCGAAGGACGGCAAGAAGATTTATTTCAGTTCGGATGATCACGAGGCGCTGAAGATTTTTGCGGCGGATGTGACGGCGGGGACGGTGCGAGCGCTTACGGACTCGGCGAGCGTGGTGAGTCTGGCGGACATCAGCACAAACGGGGAAACGGCAGTTGGCACATGGGGGGACGCGACGCATCCGGATGAGGTGTTCCGCAGCGATTTAAGTTTTGGTTCGCTACAGCGGATTACGAATCAGAATGCGTGGCTGTCGGAGTACGCACTCGCGGCGAGCGAAGTCGTTCGATGGAAGAGCAGCAAGGACGGGTTGGAAATCGACGGGATTCTGACGAAGCCGGTGGGCTTTGATGCGACGCACAAGGTGCCCTTCTTGCTAAATCCACACGGAGGACCGACCGGAGCCTCTCTACTAACGTTCAACCCGACCGAACAGATCATGGCGGCGAACGGATACATGGTGCTGGAACCGAACTTTCGCGGATCGACGGGACGCGGCGAAAAATTCGAGGCCGCGAATCAGAACGACTGGGGCAATGGCGATTATAAGGATGACATGAGCGGTGTGCAGGCGATGGTGGATAAAGGCTGGGCAGACCCGGAGAGGCTAGGAGCGTTCGGATGGTCGTATGGCGGATACATGACGATGTGGATCGATACGCAGACGGACCGGTTCAAAGCAATTTCGCCGGGAGCCGGGCTTCCTGATCTTTATTCGATGTATTCGCAAACGGACATTCACCGCTATCTCACCGTGTTTTACAACGCGAAGTCGCCGTGGGACAACTATCAGGAGTATTGGGATCATTCTCCGATGAAATTTGTGGGGAATGTGAAGACGCCGACAATGATTCTGCACGGGCAGTCGGACACGCGCGTGCCGATTCCGCAGTCGGAGGAGTTTTACCGGGCGCTGTATGAACGGCATGTGCCGGTGGAGTATGTGACGTATCCGAGGGAAAATCACGGGTTCGTGGAACCCCACCATATTCAGGATAGATGGCAGAGGTATCTGGTGTTTTTTGGGAAGTACTTGAACAACCCGCCGGTGACGGAACCGAAGGGAGTGGTCGAGCGGTTGAGCAAAGATCTACCGTAGAGGTGGCAGCACATCAGACCGAGGTTGGAAACACGACATGGCGCATGGGAAAAGGAAAACGGGGAAGGCCAGTGTGGCCTTCCCCGTTTTTTGCGGCTGGATAAAAGAAACGGCCGGAAAGAGTTAGAAGCGGAAGCGGACGCCAAGTTCAATGGAGCGCGGCGCGTTCACCTGGGAACTAAGCACGCCAAAATTGGACGGCTGCTGAAGGTTGAGGACCGGATCAGCAAGCTGATCATGGTTGAAGACATTGGTGAAGATGGATTGCACTTCGGCGCTGAAGCGCTCGTTGATGTGAATGTTCTTCTTCACCTGGAAGTCAACGTTCCAGAAGGGCATGCCGCGAAGAACACCGCCGCCACCAGCCCCGCCGTCCAGGCCGAGAATCGGGTTGCGCATGCAGTTCCAAACCGCCTGCGGATTGCCGAACAGATTCACATTGCCGGCAGTTCCGATACCCCCGGAGCCCGTCACGTTGTTGTGGCGCGAGCTGCCGAAGTTATTGGCGCAGGTAAGAACGGCGTTTTCGTCAGCCGCGAAATTCACGCCGTCCGCTTCACCAAAAGCCTGGGCGTCTCCGTTCGTGGTGTTGAGCTCGAGGGGCAGGCCGCTGGCAGCCGTGAAAATCGGAGCGAACGACCAGCCGCCCAGGAGACGACCCTGCCACCCATGCTGGCCCTTGAAGAAGGGAGGCACGTAAACGGTGAAGAGGTTATAAACGAACTTGCGGTCAAAGGGCTGGAGACCGTAGCCGGCGCCGACGTCGTAGGGATCGACGCTGGTGAACCCGCCGGTCGCTTGAATTACGGAAACCGTGCCCAGGGCTTTGCTGAAGGTAAAGTTCTGCTGAAGCGTCAGCCCGTGCCAATCCGACATTTTGAGAGTGACGAAGCCGGCGTTGTAATTGCCGTAGCCGATGCTGGCATTTTCGCCGACGCCGGAAGTCAACTGTCCATTGCCGCCGAAGGCGGAGCCGGCGATGGGCGTGTTGAGCATGGAGCGGGGGAAGTTAAATCCGCCATTGTCGAGATCGCTCCACAAGTTCCAAACGCTTTGCGACTCGAAATTGCCGGCCTCATTGAGCGCTGCGGCGGCGGTGCAGCTGGAGAAGGCGACGCCGGCATAGGAGCCGTTGCAGTACCCCGTGCCCGAAAGCGCGGTTTCGAAGAAGGCTTGCTTTGGAAGCGCGTTGAAATAAGTAGTGTAAGCAGGGTTAGGTGCGCCGCCCGGGAGGTTCGCAGGCGGAACGTTTGCGCCGCAAGCAGCGATAGAGGTGGCGCAGCCGAGCGACGTCTCGACCGCGGCATAGGCCTTCGCAAAGGACTGCCCGCCGAGCGTCATCATGTAGGGAACATCGTTTATATTTACCGGCTGATATTCATGGGTGATTCGACGGCCGATGTAGCCCACTTCAATCATGGTCTTGGGGTTGATCTGGCGCTGAATAGTGAGGTCAAACTGGTCGGATTCATTGGGCCGGAAATTGCGATCCAAGGCTTCGCCAGCGCCGGCGGCAATCGCGTTATAACCGGGGAAATCCGGCTGCGGCAAAGTCGCGCTGGGCGTGGGTATTGGAGCCGTCAGCCCATCGGTGCCGATGCGGAAGGCGTTAGCCGGCGTGGCGGCAGTGGGTCCGGCACAAGGAGTGTTGGGAATGCCGACGGTTGGGCTCTGTGCTCCGATGCACTGCACCGGCTGGATGAGGCCCGTGCCTAGGAGCGGGACGAGCACGAGGTCCACTCCATTCAGGCGTCCAAAGATGCGGCTGTAGCCGCCGCGGACAACCGTTTTGCCCTGGCCGAATACATGACCAAGGAGGCCGTCGCTATAATTGGGGTTCCAGGCCAAAGCGACGCGCGGACTGAACGCACCGTAGAACGGGTTGTAAGGATATTTCTGCCCGCCGCCAGTGTTGCCTACGAGAGCAAAACCAAGTTCTGGATTGTAGACTTGTCCTTGCAGAGCAGCCGTTTCGCGACCTTTGAGGTAGGCTTCCGTGTCGATTTGCTGCCCTGCCTGATCCACGAGTTCAACCTGACGGCCTTGCGCCTCGACGGGTGGCATCTCGAGAGTCCAACCCAGGCCGTAGGTAAGGGTGATGGATGGCTTCATGCGCCAGGAATCGCTGAAATACACGTTGTAATAAGGAATTGTGCTCTTATCCTGAGCAGGCGTGAGTGGGGCATTCAGGGTGAGTTGCGGCCCAGAACGCGTGAAAGCAGTTTGCGCGATAGAGACGATGCCCAATGCAGCGACGTAATCATTGCCGAAGTTTATCTGGTCCGCGGAGTTGAGAGAGGCGGGGAAGGGTACGGTTATACCCGCACCAACGGCGGTTCCGAGCTGGTACACGGGCTGGTAGTTGATTCCACCGCCGTTGTCACTGCGCTCATGATAGTCCCAGTTGCGTTGATAGGTGCCACCAAACTGGAAGAGATGGTTGCCGTGAAGGATGCTGACGTCGTCGCGAACCATGTTGTCCTGACCGTCCCAGAAACGAGTGCGAGTGTTTTGTGTGTTCACGTTATAGGGAGTAAGTGCAAAGCCTGCGGCAGATCCCTGCTCGCCCAAGGGCTCAAGAGCTCCTCCCAAGCCAATGCCGGTGAGCTGCGGAGGATCGCCGGCGGAGCCCCATTGCCAGAAATTGCGCAGATAGCTGTAGTGGAGATCGTTGGTGGTATTTGTCGAAATATTTGTGGTCAAGCCCGCCGCGAAGAACCAGGGAACCTGGGGACGAGCGGACAAGGACTCAGGATTGCCGTTGGCGATAGTGTACTGGCTATCCGTTGTGCGATTCAGCTTGTAATAGCGGTAGCTGCTCATGAAGTGCCATTTCGCGCCGAAGTCGTGGTCCAGGCGAGCAACGCCAAAGTTGCTGGACTGTGGGAGGGACATGTTGCCCGTGAAAGCCCCGATGTTGCCTCCGGCTGAGGAAACGTCGCAGAGCGTGAGGCCGTTGCAGCCCGAGGTATTCGGCAAGGGCATCTTGGACCACAGCTGCTCCACGAGAGAATTAATGCCGATACCGCGAGGATCCAGCGTCGTTCCAGGATAGGTGACACCGTTGAAGGTCACGGCGGTTGGGTTCAAGTTGTAATACGTCCCACCAAACTCCAACAAACCCAAACGCATGGAAGCCGTTGGAACGGCTCTGCTGATGGTTTCCGAATTAGGCCAACTGAAGCCCTCAAAGTTGGCAAAGAAATACGTCTTGCCGCCGAGAATCTCCTTAGGAAGAATCGGCCCGCCGACAGCGCCGCCGTAACGGCTGTAATGGAAGCTGGGCACGGGGATTCGGGGAATTGCGGAATTATTGTCGAACGTGTTCCCAGACCAATTGTTGTCCAAATAATATTCGTAGCCGGTCCCGTGCCAGGCGTTGGTTCCACGCTTGGTGACCATGGAGACTTGCGAGCCCGCCGAGCTGTTGAAGTCGGCCGTCTGGTTGGTCGTGCTCACTTTGAATTCTTCAATACTGTCGATGGGCGTGGGCATCACACCCGTGGGGCCGCCGCCTGGATTTCCAGTGACTTCCTTCGAGATCAACCCGCCAGTGACGTCACCGGCAAAACTCGGAGTATAAATGTTCATGCTGCCGTCCATGTCGTTGGTGTTCTGGCCGCCATCGAGTTGGAAGGAGTTCTGATCCATGGCCGCGCCAGCGACGCTCCCATCGGGAGCAACGCCGGGCTGCAGAGTGAAGAAGGTGGAGGCGTCGCGGCTAATACTGGGGAGGGACTCGAGCGCGGTTCCGGAGATCGTGTTGCCGACGGTAGCATTCAAAGTCTGAAGCTCGGCATTGGAGGCGGTAACCTCGACGCTTTCTGCCACGGAGCCGATTTCGAGAGTGACGTTGAGAGTGAGCGCGGAGCCGACGTTGACGGCTTGATCGCTGAGCTTGGAAACGCGGAAACCCTGTTTGCTGACGCTGACGTCATACGTGCCAGCGGGCACATCCACAAGAATGTATCTGCCGTTTTCGTTGCTTGAAGCTATCCGGGGAGTGTTTGTCGCTTTGTCCGTCAGTGTGATCGTCGCAGCGGCAATAGCCGCGCCAGAAGGGTCCGTAACGGTTCCCGCGACAGTGCCAGTAGAGGCGCTCTGCGCGGAGAGCGCAGACGGAACCAAAGCACAAATACAGAACAAAACAGCGATCACAAGCAGCGATCGTTTACTAGACATTTAGAATCCTCCCGTTGAATGCACGTTAAGAGCAACAAATTTAGGTTCGGATTTCGTAAGTTGTGCGGCACTCGCGTCGCACAATGGACGCTTGCTCAAATGCAAGCCTTATACCAATCCAAAAGTTTTTGGATTTAACTTGTTTTCAACAACTTCGAGGAAATGAAGAAATCAAAAATATGGAATCAGGAAGCTGGCCGAAATTGCTTTAAGACAGGCTGGACGCCTTTCGCACCCGTTATGCGACACCTCGTGTCTGTGCGAAGTGAACGCGTCCCAAATGCGTTGCAGCTTGACAATATTCCAATTCTTGGAGGGTGAGCAGCTGATAAAGACGAGAAAAAAGCTGCCCGTGTGCCTGAAATTCGAAGTTCCTTCCAGTAATTCTAAACTTATTCTAAAAATTAGGATTTGATACCTTGAGTTTATAGATTCGCAGAGTCACAAGGGCCGAAGGACGCATGGTTGCGAATGAAGAGCAACTAAGAGAGTGCAACCGCAGCAACATCCTCGCCGTTTACTCGCTCAAATTTCGCGAATGATCACTCACCGACGAACGAATCAGTACCTATCCACGCGTGAGCCAGCGCGTTCAGATTGTTCTTGTATGTGCGGGACACCACATATTCTTTGCCTCCTGCAATTCGCAGCATGTACTCTCCGTTGGCCCCGGGATGAATTTCTTCCACGGAGGAGGCGTTTACCAGGACGGAGCGGTGGATGCGAATAAATCCGTAGGGTTGAAGTTTCTCCGCCATGGTCGAAATCGACTCACGCAAGAGGTAAGAGTCCGAGGGACGCCGCAACAACACGTAATTTCCCTCTGCTTCGACAGCGAGAATGTCTCCAGGATGTATGAGGAGAATTTTACCCTTGGTCTTGATTGCGATTTTAATCGGCTTCACAGGCGGCGTCTCCGATCGCGGACGGAATTCCGCCACGCGTGGAAACCTCTCGGCAATCGCCGTGTGAACGGCGGGCCGCGAGGTTGGTGCTTCGGTCTCCTCTGGCGAATCCTTCATTCCAGTACCAGCAAACCTAGCTCTCGAAAAGTCGTTCATAGTGGCCCCGTGCGGAATCTGCACTTAAAGCTCCGGCTTACCTCAAAATGCGTTCCCCTTGCTGAGTGCGAGCAGCACGCGGATTGAATCTTGACCTGCGAAAGAAATTGCGTCGCTCAAAATTGGCCGGAGGTGAGCAAAATAAGGGGACTCTTTACGAGCCGCCATACACGCGGAGCAGGAAGCTGAGCCGCAAACTAAGCTGATGGGAACTCTTTTCTTGCATTTCATATCCCTCTCTGGAGTCCTCCTTCCTCAGGTGTCCCTGATTTCCTGCGGCGTTACGCCGAAAACGCGCCGGGTGTGGAGTGCGAGGTGGCTCTGGTGACAAAAACCGTTTTCCAGGGCGATTTGGCCGATCGGCACACGGGTTCCGCGTAACTGCATGGCGGCGCGTTCCACTCGCCGGCGGATCAAATATTGATGAGGAGGCATACCCTGCGATTTCCGAAACAGCGTTTTGAAATGTGAAACACTCAATCCGGCTGCCTGAGCGATCTCGTCAAGCCCGAGATCGCGTCCGAGATTGTCTTCGATGAATCCGAGTATGGTTTTCAATTTTCGGCCGGGCATTACGGATTTTGGCGTGCGCGAAGCGCGTGCAAGCGAACTGTGATTGCGCACAACGCGTGCCGCGAGGCCGGTTGCCAGTGCGTCTGTATAGCAGCGGCCAGATGGATAGCCGCCTTCCATTTCCGCTTTCAGGGCCCAGCCGATATGTTCGATCTGAGAGTCGCGCGCTTGAAATCGATTGAGCACCTCGAGCTTGCTTGAATCACCGCCCGACTCCTGCACGACGCGCTCGAGGACACGACTTTTGAGGCCGATGACCAAAGCAGAATCCCGCGATTTGAGTTCCCAGACGCCGCCGACATTTGGGGGAATGATTTCCAGATCGCCGTGGACGTTTGTACCGTGGTGCCTCTGGCCAGCGCGGCGGCAGTCAACCGTGACGGATGGACCGACATGCAGGGAAATGACAATTCTGGGGGAACCGGGGAATTCGACTAATCCCGGTTCATCAGAGATGAGGCTGAGACGCAGGTTTTCTGTGGTGCCGATGAGTTCGTGCGGGACGGTTTTGTTGGTTCGGTCTTGAAGGTAGCTTCTGCCAAAGGCACCCATACTTGGGCTCCCCAATGTAGCGCGAACGTCGTATTGCGACCGGGAACCTAGCGCCCTCCCACGCAGCGAACTGTCTCCGGAGACACCGATTTTTCGAGGCGTCAACGCCTATAAGCGTTGGCCTTCGCTTTTCCAGTTTGGACGTATGGAACAGGCAAAGGTTACCCAAAATTTAGAAAAAATTGTGGCACTGAAGCAAGTTGCGGGGGCCCTTTGGGACGGGTAGAGAGAGCGCTCGGCCTGCTTTATCGAGAAAGAAGAAAAGAACTGAGCGCAGAATCGAACTCGTTACGCGACTCCATGTTCGAAAGGTGAGCGGCATTTAGCTCGATGTACGTCGCGCGCGGGATAGAGTCGGCAAGAGAGCGGCCATCGGCTGGGGTCGTCGCCACATCGTGAGTCCCGGCGATCACGAGAGTTGGAACGCGAATCGCGGCCACGGCCGAGCGTGCGTCGAAATCGCGGATGGCTTCGCAATTCGCGATATAGCCGTCGGGAGATGTGTTTTCGAACTTGAGTTTTATGGCGGCGATCACTTCGGGAGAATTCAAGCGAAACGTGGCCGAAAACCAGCGCTCCATGACCGCGGCGGAGATGGATTTCATGCCGCCTTTGCGAACGGCTTCGATGCGCGGGTTCCAGATTTCCGGCGTGCCGATTTTCGATGCGGTGTTGCAAAGAATCAGCTTGTGGAGACGGGTTGGAGCTTGTAGGGCGAGCCACATGCCGGTTTGGCCGCCCATGGATAGTCCGCAGAAGTTCACGCGATCGAGATGTAATTCGTCGAGCAACGCGAGAACGTCCCGCGCCAACTGTTCGATGGTGTAAGGACCGGGAGTGGCGGAAGATTCGCCGTGACCGCGGGTGTCGTATCGCAAGATACGGAAGTTTTCTTGCAGCGCGGCCACCTGCTGATCCCACATGGAATGCGTCGCGCCGAGAGAGTTCGAGAAGACCAATGCGGGGGCGCCCGTGGGACCGGCCAGTTCGTAGCGGATGCGAACATCTTTTAATTGAGCGAAGGGCATTGGCTCACTTTTTCCGGGATTTTTTCTGCTCACGCTGGACAGTGCTCGATGCCAGCACGCGGTCGATGAACTGATCCGCGACGCCCAAATAGTTGGCGGGCGCAAACAGGCGGTCAAGCTCGGCACCGGAGAGGCTCGCTTTGACGATAGCGTCTTGCCCGAGCACGGACCGCAGATCGCGGCGGGAACTCTGCGCGCGCGCACAAGCATTCTGGACGAGTTCGTGCGCATCCCCGCGTGCCATTTTTTCCGCAAGTGCCATGGTAACCGCCTCGGCGAAAATCAAGCCATGAGTGACATCCAGATTCGCGCGCATCCGTTCGGTGTTGATCTCCAACTCGGATACTGTCGTGGTGAGGTGATGCAATGCGCCCGCAGTCAGGCGGACGATCTCCGGCAGGGTTTCCCACTCAGCGTGCCAGCCCCCCAAACCGCGCTCCTGCTCCTGCACGAGAGCCGCGAGCATGGTGTTAACAAGGGGAGGCACGCGCGCAGCCGCAGATAGCACGACCGCGCAGGTGACGGGATTTCGTTTGTGGGGCATGGTGGAGGAGCCGCCTCGTCCGTCCGCGGACGGCTCGAAAACCTCCCCGACTTCCGTTTGTGTTTGCAGAGAAATGTCGCGTGCGATTTTGCCGAGCGTCCCGCAGCAAAGGCCGAGGGTCGTGGAAATTTCCGCCATGCGGTCACGGTGGCTGTGCCAGGGTACCTCTGGCAAGGGAAGCTGCAACTCTTTGGCGAGAATGGTGGCGACATCCATGCCGCGGGCACCGAGGGCCGCCATCGTTCCCACGGCGCCGCCAAACTGAAGCACGAGGCAGCGCTCCTGCGTTTCTACCAGCCGAGCACGGTGACGGTCGATGGCGTCGAGCCAGCCGGCAACCTTCAGGCCGAAGGTCGTCGGAAGCGCCTGCTGCATCCAGGTGTGGGCGGCGACGAGCGTCGCGCGATTCTTGTGTACCAATTCGACCAAAACTACGGCAAACAAATCGAGCTCCGTGGAGATGAGAGCAAGCGCCTGCCGTAATTGCAGCACGCGGCCTGTGTCGATGGCGTCCTGGCTCGTCGCGCCCCAATGAACGTAGCGGGCGGCGTCTTTTTCTTTCTGCGCAACGAGGAGTGTAAGTTGTTTCACCAGAGGAATGGCAAGATTGCCGGACTTGGCTGCCGCACGCGACAGAACGGTCATATCGTAAAGCTCGGCACGGCATTTCGCTTCGATGGCGGGCGCCGCGCTTTCGGGAATAAATCCGGCGCGCGCCTCGGCTCGAGCGAGGGCTGCCTCAAAATCGAGCATGGCCTGGAGATTCGCTCGATTCGAAAAGACCTTTTCGACGGCTTGAGAGCGAAACAAGGGGTCAAGCAGGTTCATGCGCTGAGTGTAATCACTCCTGCGCCGGAAAGAAAACGGTTTCCCGTGCGGCTTGCGAGATGGATAAACCCCCGTAGCCGGGATATTTCGGGCAGATTCGCCTCCGGCGGCGGACAGCAGCTAAACGCGTTCGAGGATGACCGCGATGCCTTGGCCCACGCCAATGCACATCGTGCAGAGCGCGTATTTCCCTCCGGTGCGGAGCAACTGGTACATCGCGGTGGTGACAAGTCGCCCGCCGCTGGCTCCGAGGGGATGGCCAAGAGCGATTGCGCCGCCGTTCGGATTTACGTGTTCCGCATCATCGGCTACACCGAGTTCTCGCAGAACTGCGAGGGCTTGCGAGGCGAAGGCCTCATTTAGCTCGATGACATCCATCTGTGCGATCGTCAGCTTCGTCCTCGCAAAAAGTTTGCGCGACGCCGGGACCGGTCCCATGCCCATAATGCGCGGGGCGACGCCCGACGCGGCGGCGGCAACGATGCGCGCTTTCGGCGTCAAACCATAGCGCTTGGCGGCCGATTCCGAGGCCAGGAGTAAGGCGCAAGCGCCATCATTTATGCCAGACGCATTTCCTGCCGTCACTGTTCCTCCGGGCTTCACAACGCCGGGTAGCTTCGCGAGGGCAGCGGCAGAAGTGTCGGTCCGAGGGTGTTCATCTGTGCTGAATAGCAGGGGATCCCCCTTTTTTTGAGGGATAGAGACAGGCACGATTTCTTGCGCAAGCACGCCACTGCAAATGGCCGCCGCAGCGCGTTGCTGGCTCCTCAGCGCAAACGCATCTTGATCTTCGCGCGACACGTGGAACTCCTCCGCAACAATCTCAGCGGTTTCCGGCATGGAATCCACGCCGTATTTTGCCTTCATGAGTGGATTGACGAAGCGCCAGCCAATGGTTGTGTCTTCGATTTTCGCTGAGCGGGAAAAAGCAGCCTCCGACTTGCCCATCACGAACGGAGCGCGCGACATGCTCTCGACCCCGCCCGCGATGATCAGTTCTCCTTCGCCGCTTTTGATCGCCCGGGCCGCGGCAGCGACGGCGTCCATGCTGGACCCGCAAAGACGATTGACGGTGGAACCAGGGACTTCCTTCGGAAGGCCAGCGAGCAGCAGCGCCATGCGGCCAACGTTGCGGTTGTCTTCTCCGGACTGATTCGCGCAGCCGTAGATGACATCATCCAGGGCATTCCAATCGACGTTAGGATTCCTTTCGATGAGGGCCTTGATCGGGATTGCCGCGAGGTCGTCTGTGCGCACGGATGCCAGCGATCCGGCATACCTGCCAATTGGCGTTCGAATGGCATCGCAGATATAAGCGGCTTCCATTAATTTCCTCAACGTCTCCCCAAACGCACTATCCTATCAGGAAGGCTGCGCGCGGCAAGAAATCAGAAACAATGTGCGATGTTCGAAACAGCGCTGGATATGCCGCTATTTGCAAAAGTGGCGAGGGCCGGCGAGACCCGATCCCGCTCGCGAGTGTCAATGGGCTTGCCGGATCGCGTTCTGCACGACAAGATAAGCGCGCCAACCGTAGCCAAGTTTAGCGAGGGCATCGCACGGGAAGACCGAATTTGCGCTTGGACCGGTAAAAGGAGAGCGGTGATGAGTTTCAAAAGAGTTGTACTTGTTGTGGCGGTGCTTTGCTCCACCGCGGTAAACGGAGCAGCTGCGCAAACGAAGGCTAGCGAAGCGGTCACGGCGCTCTTGCGTGAGTTTATTGCGGGCGCCGGGAGCGGCGACCGGGCGCTATTTGAAAAGTTTTTTGCCGACGACGTCATCTACACGAGAGCTTCCGGCGTGGTGATCACGAAGGCCGACATTATGGCGAGTCTTGGAAAACCTTCTCCGGCTTCCGAAGGGAAGAGCTCCTACTCGGCGGAGGATATAATGCTTCACGAGTACGGCGACACCGTGATTGTGGCGTTCCGGTTGGAGGGCCGCACGGACCACGGCGACGGAAAAGTGGAAACGGCTCATTATCGAAACACCGGCACGTTCCTGCGGCGCAATGGGCGATGGCAGGCGGTGGCGTGGCAGGCGACGAAGATCAGCGAAGCTCCCAAGGGGCAATGACGCAGGGGAGGATCCCGGAAAGTTAACGGTTTATTGGGGAAAGGAGCAGAACCTTTAGCTGGTCAATTTGCTTGATTGCACTGTATTTCCGTATTTAGTGGGAGATCTGCTTTGGTCCACCTCGGTTAGGCCCGGACTGGCGTCGCACCGGTGGGCTACCGTATCCGCTCTTTACACTTAGATCGCGGCGTATTCTCGCGAGTGAACCGGTCTTGCTGCCAGAATCTGCTCTGCCGCCTCATACAGACTCGACGCAACTTGAAACGGTTCTATGCTGCCCACTCGGGCATGCAGAAAAGCGTCTCGCTGGATTCTTATACACGGACATCCTGCCTCCGACGCCACATATAGATCAAATTCCCCCTCGCTCACAAAGTAGGATTCTGCCAGTTGAAAGCCATGATCGGCTTTAGCCCTGGCGATCAATCCTGCGTTCGGGCTGTAGCAGTCGCAGGCATCTTCAAATCGGTGCCGGCAATAATAGACTTGCGCGATGTGGCCCCCTGCGAGCGCTACCTCCAGTTGCAACCTCCGTGTGATGGCCTCCAATTCGCTGGGAGAGGTTGCTCCATCGCAGGCGTGCGGTTGCCGCGAAATCACAATGCCGGCGTAATGATGGTCCGCCAGCAGGCGCAGGGCCTCAAGCGCTCGCGACAAAAATTCAAACTCGTCCCAGCTCTCGGCATGTCGGCTGCAATGGCGCCGGTTGATTACGCCATCCCGCTCCATCAGGATATAGTGCAATGTCTTTTGGTCCATCGTGAACCTCTCGTTCTCACCGCGGCTGCGGTTGCCTTCGGTGTGTTTGCACTTACCAGGCCGACCGCCGAAACATTCATGTACCACATTGAAATCATCGTCCCAATTCGGTCTCGCTGGTGCGCACCCTTCGCTCTACTTTGGAAATATTTGCTCCCTTGTGTGTGCCCTGCTACCGATTCAACGCTCAGGGACCCGCAGAGTGCCCGCTGGCAATTCGCCAAGCCGGCCCCTGTGGGAAACTTGCACGCCTTTGGCCAACGATAGTTATGCGCCTCACCCGTGGCTGATCTCTTCAAGCTCCTTACTATCGCAGCCTAGGATTGGACCATTCCCGGCTCGGGGAGGGGATACCCTTTGCGCTATCACCTCTGTAGAGTTCGTTGACACTCTCCCTCAGCGCGCTCAATATCATTTCACCCCCTTCCAAATTTAATGTTCGGTGTGAGCCGATGCGCATTCTTGTCGCTGAAGATGACGCACCGCTGGCGGAGTTTCTCCACCAGCGGTTGCAGCAGGAACAGTTTTCCGTGCAGATGGTCGCAGACGCAGGGGAAGCCCAGCGTCAGGCCTATGACCAGCCGTACGATTTCGTAGTTCTGGACCTCAATACGCCGGCGGAGGGTGGATTGGAGGTTCTACGAAATATCCGCGCGAAGAAGCCGGACCTGCCTGTGTTGATGGTTACGGCAGCAGGCTTGGCGGAAGAACGCGTTCGCGTGCTCGACGCCGGGGCGGACGATTCGCTGGCGAAGCCGTTTGCATTTGCCGAGCTGGCCGCGCGCATCCGCGCAGTTCTTCGTCGAGGGAGCCGGCCCGGCCGCGCCGTTCTCAAGGTCGGGGATCTCGAGATTGATCGTGTTGCGCACGTTGTCCAGCGCGGAGGCCACGCCATCGACCTCAGTCCCAAAGAATTCGCGCTGCTCGAGTTCTTAATGCGACACGAAGGCCAAGCGGTGACGCGCACGGCAATCGTCGAGCAGGTTTGGAAGATTAATTTCGACACGATGACCAATGTAGTTGACGTCTACATTAACTACCTTCGCCGCAAAGTCGATTCTGGCTACGATCATCACCTTATCCGCACGATTCGGGGAGTCGGCTACCAGATCGGCGGAAACGGTACTCCCCACTGAACATTCCGGAAATGGGGCCCAACCCTTGAACTTCTCAGGGTATGGCATAGGGCGGGAAGGGAATCGGCTGCACTCCTCGCACCCAAATCCGGCACTAGACCTGGTCTAAAGTACAGATAACACGCCCCTTGCTGGCCGAAGGGCCAACCAGCCCCTGCTCGGGATGCTGCCTCCGGGTTTGCTGCCCCGCCATGAGCAACTTCTTTTCCACTTTGGGGTTCTACCCAATGGGAGTTATATATAGATAGGCTCCCGATGGTCCGAGTGCAATGTCCGGACCAAGGACAAGGTGACTAACCATGTTGAAGACCACAAATACCGGCAAGCTCGCGCTTAGCCTGGCTCTCTCACTGATCGGTCTTCTAAGTTTTTCCGCTCCAAATGCTCGTGCAGGCCAGGGCGACCAACCCAATCAGCCGAATCAACCTGACACGGCGGAGCAGCCTGCTGGCAGTGATGCGGTCGATCCCCCAACTCGCGTCGCACGGATCAGCTACTTGGACGGCTCAGTCTCGATTCAGCCCGGCGGAGCAGGCGATTGGGGAGCTGCGGCGCGCAACCGCCCCATGACCATCGGCGACAAACTCTGGACGGACAAGGATTCTCGCGCGGAACTGCAGACGGGAGTCGTCTCGATTCATCTCGGCAGCATGACGGCGCTCTCTTTCCTAAATTTGGATCAAACGATTACGCAAATGCGCCTCGCGGAAGGCTCCATTAATTTCCGCGTGAAAGAAATTCGCGAAGGCGATACGTACGAAGTGGACACGCCCAATGCGGTTTTCACCATCACGCAGGCGGGCGCGTTCCGCATTGATGTAAACGAAAATGGCGACAACACGGGGGTCACCGTGATTCGCGGCGCAGGAACCGTGACGGCCAGCGGAAAGACGTACGATCTGCAGCCCGGGCAGCGCGGCATTTTCAACGGCACGGACGATGTGCAGTCCACGATTGCGCCGCAGGCGCCTCCTCCGGATGGGCTCGATAATTGGGCGAACCAGCGCGACCTGGGCGAACAAAACTCCGTTTCGCAGCGGTACGTTCCTCAGGACATGCCCGGCACGCAAGACCTCGATAACAACGGCACCTGGGGTCAGGACGGCGACAATGGGCCGGTTTGGTATCCGTCGGAAGTCGGGCCGGACTGGGCGCCTTACAGCAACGGCTATTGGAGTTACGTTGGTCCCTGGGGCTGGACTTGGGTGGACTATGCGCCTTGGGGTTTTGCGCCCTTTCACTATGGACGTTGGGGTTACATTGGCAGCCGATGGGGCTGGTATCCTGGCCCGCGATTTGGCGTAAGCATCTACGGTCCGGCGTTCGTCGGATTTCTTGGCGGAGGCTTCGGATTCGGGTTTGGCGTAGGCGTCGGTGTGGGCTGGTTCCCGCTCGGGTTTGGCGAAGCGTACCATCCGTGGTATCACCACGGGTACGGTTACGCGGAGCGGATCAACGTTCGTAACACTTATATTCGCAATGTGAACAGCGTCCACACGACAAACAACAATTACCGGTTCGCGCATGACACGCATGCGGTCACGGCTACTTCTCGTAGCGGCTTCACCGGTGGGCAAGCAGTCAATCGCGGCGCCGCTCATATCAACGAAGCCTCGCTGCGCGGCGCACAGGTTACAAATAACGCTGGTGTCTCGCCGACAAGGCAGAGCGCATTCGGCGCAGCCAACGCAAGAGGCAATGTCAGCCGGCCGCCATCTTCGGTGGAGAATCGTTCCGTCATGGCGCGGACTTCGCCAGGTGCCGGAGCCTCGCACATTCCGGTGCACACGATGAATACCAATAATCTGTCGGCCGGACATGCGGGGACGTACTCGGGAAACACCAACGCGCGGCAGAACCAACTTTCGCAGAGCCGTCCACCATCCGCGGGCGGAAATAACTCGCGCAATTGGAGCGCGCAAGGCAACACCACGGATCGCGGCCAGGCGCCGAAGGGCTTTGGCAGCTCGCACAGCCCCTCGAACAACTCTACTTTGTCCGCGCGGGCCAATAACCGTCCGCCGTGGGCCGGTTCCGGGAACTCAAGTGCTGCCGGCGGAGGCCGTTCTTATACGCCTCAGCAGGGGAATAGCGGCTCCAACAATCGCGGATACACGCCACAGCCGTCGCGCTCTTACTCGACGCCATCGGCGCCCAACCGTTCGTATTCGGCCCCCAACCGCTCTTATTCGGCGCCCAACCGCACCTACTCCGCGCCGAGCCGCAGTTATGGCGGGGGAAGCACGCCGCATGGTGGTGGTTCAGCTCCCCACGGCGGTGGTTCAGCTCCCCATGGTGGTGGCGGCGGATCTCACGGCCATCGCTAAGCTCAGCTCCTTTCCAAAAGGCTCGCCTCGAAAGAACGACGGCGAGCCTTTTGCTTTCTGGCCCATGCCCTCCAAGTCCGAAGCTTTGCTACAACTCTCTTTTCGTTCGCGTGTTCTATGAGTAGTTCCAGCCTGGGCGTTTCTATGTTCGACAAAGCAATGAGGCCGTAATCCGCGGTTACGCCCGGAGGTGTTACTCTTGGAACCACACAATGGGGCCAGGTCGCTTGAGCCCAGCACTCAAGAGATCTGGTTTTGAAGCACGCAGTACCTCGCAACAAGGAGCCAAGACTGGCTCCGGAATTTCAGGAGAGAGGAAATCGCAAATGAAAAGATACACGCTGCACTTGGTGAGCCTGCTCAGTCTCGCGCTGGCCATGGCTTGCCTTATTCCGCAACGCGCCGCCGCGGATGATGACGATCCGCCTGGCCGCGTCGCGCGTCTGGGTTTTGTTCGAGGAAATGTTTCGTTCGAGCCTGCTGGAACAGAAGACTGGGTTTCGGCGGTCATCAATCGTCCGCTCACGACCGGCGATAAACTCTGGAACGACACCGATTCCTATTCCGAGCTGAATTTTGGCTCAGCATCGATTCGCCTGGGAAGCACCACCGGCTTCACTTTTCTGAACCTGACGGATAATACGACGCAGATTCAATTGACGGAAGGCACTGTGAATGTTCGCGTGCGCCGTCTCGGCGATGACGAAACCTTTGAAGTGGACACGCCCAATCTGGCCTTCACGCTGCTGCGTCCTGGAAACTACAAGGTCAACGTCAACGAAGCCGGCGACGCTACGATCGTTGTTGTCCGCGATGGACAAGGCGAAGTCACTGGCGGCGGTTCCGCTTACACGATTCATCCCCAGGAAACCGGCACATTCAACGGCACCGACGAACTCGATGCCGACATCGAAAGCTGGGACAACTCGAGCGATGATTTTGACGAGTGGTGCGCCGAGCGCGATCGGCGCATCGACAATTCGGTTTCCGCGCGCTACGTCTCGAACGACGTAATCGGTTACGAAGACCTCGACGAATACGGCGGTTGGCGTCCCACTCCGGACTACGGGACGATCTGGTTCCCGCACGTTTCGATCGTTGGCTGGGCTCCATATCACTTCGGGCACTGGGCTTATATCGCGCCCTGGGGCTACACCTGGGTCGATGACGCGCCTTGGGGCTTTGCGCCGTTTCACTATGGACGCTGGGTCGTCGTTGGCGGAGTTTGGGGCTGGGTACCTGCGCCGCCGCGGCCTGTTGTCGTCGGCGTCGTGTATGTTCGGCCCGTTTACGCGCCTGCGCTTGTCGCGTGGGTCGGTGGGCCGCACTTCGGCGTCGCGGTGGGAGTTGGTGGAGGGTTCGCGGCTGGCGTTAGCGTGGGCTGGTTCCCGCTGGGGCCGCGTGAAGTTTATGTGCCGTCGTATCACGTGAGCCGCGCTTATGTGAACAACGTCAACATCACAAACACCACTGTGAACACCACTGTCGTGAACAACTATTACAACACCACGGTAATAAACAAAACCACTGTAACTAACGTCACCTACGTGAATCAGCGCGTGCCGGGTGCGGTGAGCGCAACCACGCCGCAAGCGTTCACGTCGGCGCAATCCGTGTCCAGGAACGCGGTGGTCGTCAATCAGCGGGAAGTGGAGACGGCGCAAGTTGTTGCGACGACGCCGGCCGTCGCGCCGTCGAAGCAAGCGGTACTCGGGTCGGGTGCGACCGCCCGCGTGCGGCCGCCTGCCGCATTGCAAACACGGGCCGTAGTTGCGAAGGCGGCGCCACCGCCACCGCCACCATCGTTTGCGAAGCAACAGCAAGCCATCCAGGCCAACGGCGGCAAGCCGCTGGCTCTATCGCAAATGCACCAGATTCAGCCTGAGCCGGCGCAAACGCGAGCAGCGGTCAAGATAGCTCCCCCAGCCAAGCCACTGGCCACGCAGGTGAAAGGCGTTCAGCCCAACCCCAATCGGCCAGCGAACCCTAACAATCCGGGTACAACGAATGCCGTGAACAAAGGCGGCAATCCTCCAGCAACAAATACCAACAACAAGAGCTACACCGATCGGCCGCCCACTTCCCGGCCCAATCCACCGAGCAGCACGACTGCTCCGAACAACACAAAGACAGTGCCTCCGGCGAATCCGCAGCTCGAGCAGAAGCACCAACAGCAAATTCAGGATCTGCGCAATCAGCAGGATCAGGAACGCCAGAAGGTCGAGCAGCAACAACAAAAGGACAAGGCTGAGCTGGCCAAGAAAGCTGCCGATCAAGCGGCGCAGCAAGCCGCACAGCAGAAGCTTAATCAGCAGCACCAACAGCAACTGGAAGAGTTAGAGAAAAAACACGACGCCGAAGAAGCGAAACTCAAACAGCAACAACAGGCGGAGAAGAAGGCGCAAGCGAAACCTCCCGCAAAGCCTGCAAAGGAAGACAAGCCTCCAAAGAAAGATAAGTAGGCTTACTTTCCGCTGTCACTTCCGGGCGGGATGCTTGCCACAAGGCAGGCGCCCCGCCCGGTTTATTTGTGAAACCTGATTTGTGAGGCCTGGTTTCCGCTTCGATGTGAAATCCTCGGCCCATCTCGCGTAAGATGCTTGCTCCCGAACATGGCGAGACCATCTTCACGTTCGTTGCAGCCCAAGCGAGTGTCGCCTGCTTCTGGGCAGCTTTCGCTTTTTGTCATTCCCGGGCTGCCGGAAATTCGCACGGGCGACGATCTGGCCGGGCTTGTGGCGGTTGCCGCGCGCCGCGCGAACATTGCGTTGGAAGACGGAGACATTCTCGTTTTCGCCCAGAAAGTAATTTCAAAGGCAGAAGGACGAGTTGTGCGCTTGTCCACGGTGCAGCCTTCCGCGCAGGCTCTTGCATTGGCGAAACAGCTTTCCGGGGATTCGCGAGTGGTGCAGGTGATTCTCAACGAGTCGCGGCGGATCGTGCGTTCCGAGCGCGTCCTGATTGTTGAAACGCATCAGGGCTTCGTATGCGCCAACGCGGGCGTCGATCATTCCAACGTGCGAGGGCGCGATTTCGTGACGCTGCTGCCGAAATACCCGGATCGCTCGGCGCGGCGGTTGGCCGCGGCGCTGCGCAAGGCCTCGCGGAAGCGCGTTGGAGTCATCATCAGCGATACGTTTGGGAGGCCCTGGCGCCTGGGCTTGATGAATGTGGCTCTTGGCGCGGCTGGCGTGCCGGCGCTTGTCGATCTGCGGGGCACGCGCGACAGGAATAGGAAAATGCTGCGAGCTACGGTGCTTGCTGTTGCGGATGAACTCGCCGCTGCGGCGGGCCTGCTCATGGGCAAGTCCGCGGGCACTCCCGTGGTGGTGATTCGTGGTTTCCGCTACCGTTTCGTGCAAGATCCAGCCTCGCGCATCATTCGGCCAGCTGCCGAAGATCTTTTCCGCTAAAGCTGCGCCCGTTCCCGCCGTTTAGCCTTCTGCTCACGTTGCCGGATTTTTACTTGCCGGAATCCGCATGCCCCGTGCATCCTTGACTCCACCATGGCTGCAGGAAAAAGACTTACGGTCACTGCCCTCGCGGGCGGCATCGGCGCATCGAAGCTGCTTCTTGGGCTTTATGGCGCGATGGCCCCGCGCGATTTGACGATTATCGTCAATACCGGCGATGACATCGTCATGCACGGGCTGAAAATTTCTCCGGACCTGGACATCGTCACGTACACTCTCGCGGGAGTCGTCAATCCCACGACGGGATGGGGCATGCGGGGCGAAACGTTTCATTTTCTGAAACGGCTCGGCGTGTACGGGCGCGAAATCTGGTTCAATCTCGGCGATCGCGATCTCGCCACGCATGTTCACCGGACGGATATGCTGGCGCATGGAAAAACGCTCACGCAGGCGGCGGAATCTATCCGCGTAGCTCTCGGAGTGAAGTCGCGCATCCTTCCGATGTCCGATCAGCCCATCCCCACAATCATCGAGACGCGCGACGGCAACATGCATTTTCAGGAATACCTGATCAAGCATCGCACGGAGCCGGGAATTCGCGGCATCCAGTTCGCGGGAGTGAAACACGCGCACGCTGCTCCCGGCGTTCTCGAAGCGATTTGCGATGCGGACCGCGTCATCATTTGCCCCAGCAATCCGCTGATTAGCATCGGGCCTATTCTCGCTGTGCCGCGCGTGCGCGAACAATTGCGCGCGCGCAAAGAAAGCGTCATCGCGGTTTGCCCCATCGTCGGCGGAAAATCGCTGAAAGGGCCAAGCGACAAAATGCTCATCCAACTGGGCTGCGGCTCCTCCGCGTCTGCCGTGGCTAAACTCTACGCCGACTTTACGGGTACGTTTGTCATTGACCGCCGCGATGCCTCGCAAGAGGCAGCCATCCGCGCGCTCGGCATGAAGGTCGCTATTCTACCCACTGTAATGCGTACGCGTGCCCAAAAACGCAAGCTGGCGCGAGCACTCCTCACACTCTAGGAGATTCGCACCATGGCGAAATCGCGGAGTCGCAAGAAACGTTCCCGCAAAGCGGACAGTGAAGAACTGTTTATCAGAGCTGCGAAACAAGAAGAGAAGGGGAAGTTCCGGTCGGCTTTTCAGCTCTACCTAGCTGCGGCGAAATCTGGAGATACGAGTTGCCAAGTTTACGTCGGAAACTTCTACGATGATGGCACGGGCGTTCGCCGCAATCGCACGGCAGCCCTGTACTGGTATAAGAGGGCCTATCGGCGTGGGGATGCGTGCGCTGCGAGCAATATCGGTGTAATGTGGCGAAACGAAAACAATCTGAAGCGAGCTGTACAGTGGTTCAAAAAATCAGTTCGTCTTGGAAATGAAGAAGCCCACTTGGAGATCGCCAAATACTATCTGGGGGACGAACCCAATCTGGCCAAAGCGATCCGCCATTTGAAGAGTGTATTGCAGTCGAATAGGGTGACAGAAGCGGGTTTGGAAGAAGCGACTGCGCTTCTCAAGCAGGCAAAATCTCGAGCGAAGTAGAGAAAGCGTATTTTGCCGAATGTCAGATCTGCTTCGGTCTTTTCCTTGATGCCTCGCAGTGTGGTATCTTCAAAAATTCGGACATGACATCCACTCCTCTCACAGCAACGGACTTTCGGCACGCGCTCGGGCAATTTGCTACGGGCGTTACGGTTGTCACGGTTCCGCGTGGTGCGAGCCAAGGCCGGGGGCAAGGCTCGGCGCAGGTTTATGGCATGACCGCCAATTCGTTTACATCGGTTTCGCTCGAACCGTTTCTGATTCTTGTTTGCGTGGACCAGCGCAGCCATCTCTTGCCGTTGCTGAGGCAGAACCTTTTTTTTGGCGTGAACGTGCTAAAAGAGAATCAGCAAGCTGTTTCGGTTTACTTTGCGCAGTCGGAACAGAATGCAGAGGAGGAAGCGAAGCTGGGAATTTGCTTCCGCTGGACCCAAGCAGGCATTCCGTTGCTCGAGGATACGTTGGCGCAGATTATTTGCCGAGTCGTCGGCTCCTACATCGCAGGCGACCACACGATTTTTCTGGGAGAAGTGCAGTCCGCGGATTTATTTCCGGGCGAGCCGCTACTTTTCTTTCGAAGCCGTTACCGCCAGATTGCTCCGGCACGCTGACGACTATCAACTCTGATATTTACTCATGGCCGCCGAGGGAGTCTCGCTTCACGCCATAGGCGGCGCCCCAACGGTCCGTCATCTGGCCGCGAATCTCCCATAGCTCGGGGAAAAATTTATGGCGCATACCGTCCTCGAGAATCTCGACAGGCCTGCCCTTGAGCGATTTCGAGCCGAAGCCAATCGTGCGGTAGATCAGCTGCATGTGCTCGAAGCGGAATTTCTGGAACAGCTCGTCGAATTCGGCTAATTCCTCGGCGACCATGTAGGCGTCGCCGTGGTTGTACGCGGAATCGTAAATCATTTCGACGGTCAGGCCGTGCTTATCCAGATAATTTGCCTTGAACGAATTCCAGATCGGCTGGTACATCTTCAGAAGTACACGAAAACCGGGTGATTCCTGGCCGCTTCCGTTGCCCAATTTCTTGCGAATCTCCTGATAGTCCTTCGGCGACATGGTTTCGAGCAGCGCGAGTTGCTGGATCATCAGCCGCTGAGCGGTATGCGCGCGGCGGAATAGCGTAATCACACGGTTGGTGTTTTCCTGCTGAAGATATTCGTCAATGTCCAGCAGCGTATAGGCCATCAATTTCATCCACAATTCTTCAATCTGGTGCACGATCTGGAATTGCATTTCGTCCGCGTTGCAGAGTTTGTCATAATCGAGCTGGCAGGAAAGCAGCGTCTTCGTGCTCAGATAGACTTCATAGTCCAGAGTACCGTCGCCGCTCATAATCGCGTAAAACTGTTCTCGGTTCATGCACACCTCCTCGCGCGACATTCATATCCCGGAGTCGAGCCACGCAGCTAGCGCGCTTCGCGCCATGGCACCGGAGTCCACAGAACCTCGGGTATCCTGCTGCTTGAGGACAAATGGATTGTTACCCTGCATCATCTGGCCAGAACGTTCCAACGGATGATTGGTAAGCACAAGCTTGCCACCTCCTGCGGCCACGGTGTTTAGATTATCCTGCCCGACTAAGTCTCCGAAATGTGCGAGACTTGGCTGATAGGTGACAAGGTAAAAGCGCTGGGGACCGAGCCACAGAGTCTTGAAGCGCGCGTCATCAATGAACACTTCTGGAGCGCCAGGAGCGTTGGAGCCATATTCCAGGTTGTTGTACCGGCCATTCAAGATTAACGCGCTGCGATCCAGATAAAATGTGATGGAAGATAAGCTCCAAAGGTTTCGGTCGATTATTAGCGTTCCCTCTGGAGATTTTGCGATCACCTCTGCCAGCGGCCGCGACGACAGAAAGGGATCGAATACTACCATGGCCAAGCGAGCCGCGTGGTAGAACAAAACCATCATCAGCGCTGCCGCCAGAAACGCGCGGAGATTGGCCCAGCGCGCCGTTGCCAGGGCCCCTCCCAGCAGCGCAACCGCCGCTACCAGCAGTGGCAGGCGCAGATACGCAAAGGAATCAAAAGTCAGATCCAGCATGTGGCCCAGCGAGAGCGTGTATGCGCTGGGATGGTGGCTGAGCGCGGACGAAATGTCGCCGGGCGCCGGAACGTTGCGTACCAGAAAAAAAATCGTGATGCAGGCGAGCCCAGCGCAGCCGGCAATCACCGAAAGCACACGAGTTCCCCGGCGAATCCACTCATTACCCGCGGCCATCGCCGACCCAAGAAGCAAGGCCATCGCCGGGTAGCAGGGCATTGAATAGTATTCCTGCGTTGTGGAAAGCGTAAAGAACGCTAGGATAAATCCAATCCAGCAAATCGCCAGCAGCCGCGTCCGGCCCGCCCGGTCAATGGGCTTGAAGGAAAGCTTGAAGATAGCTGGGAAGTACACGCTCCAGGGAAATAGCCAAAGAAAATGAAAGAGCCAGAACCATACCCGGGGAACCGTATTGTAATCTCGCGGATAGCGCAGATTGAGAAATCGAAGGATTTGTTCGTTGATCAAATAAAACCAAAGAAAGCCGTGGTATTCGCCTGGCCCGGCGTGAAGCGCAAGAGAAAAGTAAGGCGGATTGCGTAGCGTGGCGAGAATGTGCCAGGGAGCGGCCACAAGGAGAGCGATAAAAAATCCGCTGATGGGACGCAGCCTCTTCCAGGTGCGAGCCACAAAAAACTGTTTGGTCGCGAACAGGTACAGCACGCCCGTTGCGATTGGAAAAACCGCCCCGATTAAACTTTTCAACATCACACCAGTCCCGATACTGGCAGCCAGAGCAAATGCCCACCATCGGGGGTGCGGTTCCTCTTCGTCGAGGGCCCGCAAGAAAGCCCACATCGTTAACGCGATGATGAGCGTCAAGGTCACATCGGGAATGACGATTCGTGTGAATAAGAAGAGTCCGACGCACGTTCCAATGCACAAACCCGCGCACAAACCTGCCTTCCGTCCGAACGCCCAGATGCCGAACGCACAAGTCAGGCAGGCTAGCCCGATCGCCGAAAGTGCAAAGGGAATGCGCGCCGCCCAGTCGTGAATGCCAAAAAGCTTGAACGCGACAGCTATCGGCCAGTAAAACAGTGCGGGTTTCTCGAGGAAGACGATGCCATCCGCGCGCGGCGTGATCCAATCCCCGGAGGTGACCATGTTTCTTGAGACTTGCGCCACGGCCGCATCGACATCGTCCATCAGCGACGGCGGCGACACGATACAGCCGAGATAGATCGCCGAGGCAACCAGCGCCACGATCAAGTATGCGAGCCAGTTTTTGCGTGTAAGAATGCTAGCGTCGTCAGGTTTAACGTCGCTTGTATTCGTCATCGTTTCATTCATTGAAATAGGATCATCAAGTCCAAAAGTGATATGCAGATTGCACGATGCGGTGTTTGCGAAGTGGCGGTCTCACCGTCGCGGAATGTGCCATGTTCATGCGGCCGCTTTTCATCAGAATGGCGTTGGCCGATGATATTTCTGAACAATCCAATGAAAGCGCGTCGGCGCGGGGAGGCTGGCTTCCATCTAGTCCGCAACCGCTGCTCTTGTCCGCGCCACTGTCGCAAGCCCCGTCCAACTGTACCCGCGATGCGAGCGTAGCGTCGCATCCATGAATCCTGAAGCAAGCCAAGGCCGGACTTCTTCCTCACGCAAATAGTAGGCCACGGGTGTAACGAGTTGGTCGAAGACATTGGCGTGAATTTCGTCGAACGGGTAGTGATACAGCGCCGCGAAATAATCGCCGTACGGAAGTTTCGCAGGACCCTTTCCGTTAGCTCGCGGGCGGTAAAAGAGTTTTATGACTGCCCAGAGCACGGCGGCCGGCGGAATTGCGGCAATTCGCAAAACCGGCGCCGGTAATTTCGAAGTGATGGTCTTGCGCACGGGATCCACAAATCTGGTGATCCATTCGTTCCCCTTGTGGCCGTAAACCCAGAATGCGACGCGTCCTCCTTCTTTCACTCGCGAGGCCAGACTCGCAAAACCTGCGGCGGGGTCCGGCAAATGGTGCAGAACGCCGACGGAAAATGCCAAGTCAAAAATGGGGCGGACTGGCGGATTCAGCAAATCACCAATAATGACGTGCGCGTTTGGAAATTGGCGGGTGTGGGCGAAAGCCACGAAGGCGCTTTCTCCCAGATCCAGCGAAACTATTGCCTTTGCACCGTGGGAAGCGACGATGGCGGTGTGCCGCCCCTTGCCGCAGCCCCCCTCGAAGACCATCTGGTCCGCGAAGTCCTTGGCCGTCAGCGGAGCGACCCAGTCGAAGAATTCCTGTTCGTAGTAGTCTCGAAGGTCGCTCCAGCGCGTCCATTCCTCCGCAAACCGCGAAGCGGTCTCGAGTTTGACGCTGGCGAGATTTGCGGAGAGAAGAAGCGGCACGCCGTTGCGAATCTCGAATGCCGAGGAGCAGCCTCGGCAAGCAAGATTGCCGGCCATGATGTGGCCGTCCTCCGCTGCGGCCGGCACATCGCCGCACAGGAATAATTCGGCCGTGCAATCGGGGCACACAATGAATTTCAGAGCTTCAGGTCGCATCTCGATGGTGAGAGTCCATGATACACCAAGCCCCCCGAGAAATCTTAGCCCTCGATTTGCGCGCGTTCGGAATCGACGTCATCCGTCATCGGCGGCGACGCCGCGGATGTAAAGATTTGCGCGGGTCTGCTATCGGCGGGCGTTTCGCCTTGCATGTTCTCGAAATGACTGTTGGGTTTTCTGCGCAATCCCTGACGGTTTACCAGCCCCCGGCTCCTGCAGTTCGGGGAGGCTCGTCGCGGCCCGCCATCGCTTCCCGGCGGCTGCGGAACTCACGCACGCTGTACACCGGCTTGTTCTGCGATTCGTAGTAGGTCCGCGCCAGCATTTCGCCGATCAATCCCGTGGCGATGAACTGGATGCCGCCCATCACCAGCGCCATACCCAGCAGCATCAGCGGCCCATGGTTCGCCAGCAGCCCTTCATCCAGAAGTGCTTTGCGGAGAAACACCCACAAGCCAATGCCAGCGCCACCTGTCAAGCAAGCCAAACCCATCAGGCCAAAAAATTGCAGCGGTTTCGTCGAGTAATCCAAGAGAAACTTCACGCTAAGCAAGTCCAGCAATACCCGGATGGTGCGGGATATTCCATAATTCGACGCGCCATTTTTGCGGGGGATATTCGAGATGGGCACTTCCGCAACCGAAGCTCCCGCCCAGCTCGCCAGCGCGGGGATAAACCGGTGAAGCTCGCCGTACAGATGAATCTCCGACAAAACTTCGCGCCGGTAGGCCTTGAAAGTCGTGCCAAAATCGTGCAAATCCACTCCCGACAACTTGGCCATCATCTTGTTGGCGATGCGGCTGGGCAACTGCCGCATCAGCCAGTGGTCGGTGCGCGAAATGCGCCAGCCGCTGACGAGGTCGTAGCCTTCCTCAATTTTTTCGAGGAACCGCGGAATTTCGTCCGGGTCGTGCTGTAGATCGCCATCCATCGAAATAATCACTTCGCCGCGCGCAAAATCGAAGCCCGCTTTCAAAGCCGGCGCCTGCCCGAAATTTCTCCGCAACTGCACCACATTCACGCGCGGATCATGCTCATAAATATCCGAAAGCACTTTGAATGTTTTGTCTTTGCTTCCGTCGTCTACGAACACCAGTTCGTAGCGCTCGCCGATGGCATCCATCACTTCCGTAAGCTTCACGTAGAGTGGTGGGATATTTTCCTGTTCGTTATAAAACGGAACGACAATCGAGTAGCGAATGGGCGGATCGTTCTTCATTCTGGAAGTTATGTGCTTTCCTCAAGCTTCCTGGGCTGCGAATCCATAGTCTATCAGCCGAATCCCCTGAGATGCGACAAGTTTTCGTATCTGCGTGTCCGTAAGGATTTCCAGCTCGGCCTGCCGGGAAGTTTGCAGGCGCGTGGCGGATTTTGCCAAATCCTCGTCCACATGACCAGGGTGGCACATGAGCTCGGTCGTACCTTCAGGAAGAATCTCGAGCAGCCGCAAAACGCCTTCTTTCGTCAGCTCGCCGGTCTGTGCGATGCCGCAAAAATAGTCCGCCGTCGCAATACCGGCGCGTTCGGCTTGCTCGCGCGCATCCGGCGCCAGCAGCTTCAGCCCGCGCGCTTGCACTCCTTGTTTCATCACCACGCTGCTTTTTTGGTTTGCCCCCGAGGACAGCGCGGCGCGCAAGCCCGAGTCTTCATGCGAAATGCGAACCGCGGCAATCCCATGCTTTTTCGCCAGCCGCAAGGCAATCTCAAATAGCCCGGGCAGCATATGGACGTGGCGGTGCCCATCGAGGTGCGTCGGAGAGACTCCCGCATCGCGCACCTTTTGAATCTGCGCGTTCCATTCTTCCTCGATTTCATGGAGCGAGACATTCCGCCGCGCCAGCCGCAACAGCAGGCTCTCCGGCCTGGCCTCCAATTCGCCCTGGTCGTTCAGCAGTGTGGTCACCGACTCACGGTCGGCCACCGGTTTCCCATCGCTCAAATTCAAATGGACGCCCACGCCCAATCCAGGCGTGGCCCGCGCCAGCTCCAAGCCGGAGGGAAAGGCCGCGCCATTGGCCAGCAGGGATGCGCTTGTTACGATTCCGTTGCGGTGCGCCTCGGCGATCCCCCGGTTGACGCCCTCAGTCCATCCCAGGTCATCCGCATTTACGATGAGGTTTTTCAAGAGTTGCCTGTCCTGGCGTGCCGACCTGTCCTTCCGGACAGCTATCCATTCGTGAGCCACCACTCGACCGTACCATTGACCGTTTTTCCCCTCAACTCTAGCATGGCTTCCAGAGGCAAAAATGCCTGTTAAGACGCGTGCGACCAAGGTGTTAGACGGACGCTACGGCGATAAGCGCCGTGGCCGCCGTATGAACTCGCGTGTTCCTGTCCGGCTGGAATGGGACGGGGACGCGGGGAAGCGCTTCTCGGTTGAGGCTCACACCCGCGTCGTGAATCCGTACGGTTGCATGGTCGTTCTGGAGCAGGAACTCCAGTTGGAACACCGCCTCGCGCTAACAAATCTTGCCACGGATACCAGTAACGCTGCCGTAGTGGTCTGGCGGGGCGTTCCGCGACCCGATGGTTGGGAATATGGCGTCGAACTCGTCGCGCCAGAGATGGATTTTTGGGGGCTTGAGCTGTGATTAAACCACAACCTAACGCCAAACCGGCACTATCCCCCGCGAGAGTAGTCGCTCAACGTCCGCCCACGGCGGAAGAGCGGCGCCGCGCCCAGCGCGTTCTCCTGAGGATCCGCGTAACGGTCCAAGTGGCGGGGAAGGCGAATTCTCTCGAAGGGAATACCCATACCGTCAGCGCCAGCGGGGCCATGCTGATTCTGCCGGAAGGTCTTTCCGAAGGAACCGTGGTTACGATCGAAAATCCCAAAGCCCAGAGCAAGGTGGAAGCCAAGGTCGTGCGGCCTCCTCAGATGAGCCACGAAGGATCACTCGTCCCCGTCGAGTTCACTTCGCCGTCGCCCAATTTCTGGGGCATCTTTTTTCCGCCATCGATTAACTAGAGTACTCTTTCTGCCCCGCTGCCCGTTGAATCGTGGGCTGCATCGCCCCTTCAAAGCGCCCTGTGTGTTCTCCGTGATCTCTGTGTAAGAGTCCGTGGTTTTTTTCTTCTTTGCTTTCTGCACGATACTCAAAAAAAAGCGGCCCCGATTTTCATCGGGGCCGCTTCCTGCAAGTTGTGATCCGCGCTGGCTACTGGACCGTGATGTTAATCGGAGCCGCCACCGGGGTCGCCGCCGGAGTCGTTGTGACAGCGATGGTGCTTGTACCGGACACCGTCAAGCTAAGCGTACCGCTCGCTGACGCCGCCGTCGTCGTGTCGCCCAAATAGTGCGCGCTGATGGAGTGAGTGCCGACGCTGAGCGCCGGGGCGGTAGGTGTTGCCGTTCCGCCGGCAACCGCAGCCGCCGTCCCGATCATGGCCGACCCGTCGAAGAGTTGCACCATCCCGGTGGGTGTGCCGCCCGTAACCGCGACGCTGAACGTAAACGCGGTTCCGGTGGCCACTTTGTCGCTGGGATTGGTCACCGTCATTTTCGTAGTCGTGGCCGTCAAGCCACCCCCACCACCGCCGCCGCTCACGCCATTGCAACCAAGCGTGATGCTGAGGATGCAAAGGAGCCCCAACCCAAGGGCCGCGCGATATTTCTTGCGGCCGCCGGGGAGGAACATGAGGAACATGGCGGCAAAGCCCGTTCCTGCGCTAAGCGCCCACCAGCCCTTTCCGCTGGTGGAAGAAGGTGCGGTCTGGGAAGGAGGCATAAGTTTTGCGTTATACATGTGGTCCTCGCGTGCCAGGGAAGCGGTCTGTGCCGTTGAGGTAGCTGTCACCATGCAATTCAGCGTGCCCATGACAGCGGCGGCACTGGTCACGTTGATATTCAGCGGAGAGGGCGTGCAGCTCACGCCGGGCGGCAGGGAAGCTGCCGTCGGCGTCACCGCCACCATCCCGGTGAATCCGCCAGAGGGTGTTACGGTGACAGTGAGCGCAGCCGCCGCGCCTGTGGTCGAGTTAAGAAACAACGGATTCGGGTTGTACGAAATGGCGAAGGTTCCGCCGCCTGCGGCAGTAACGTTAAACGCGCTACTGGTTGCGGCCGTAAGTGCGGGCACCGAGGTGGCCATCAGCGTATATCCCACTCCCGACTTGTTGATGTTCAAGGTCGAGAACGTGGCCACGCCATTCACTGGGATTGCAGTTGCGGTGCCACCGAGCACTCCGCCAGGGCCAGCATTGTTTGCGATGCCGATGCTCACCTGATTCGTCGCTGTCGTAACGACATTGCCGTTCGCATCTTCAACCGCTACCGTTACGGCTGGCGTAATGGAGGCGCCTACCACTACGTTTGTCGGCTGTTGCACAAACGCGAGCTTTGCCGCCGGGCCGACATTGCTATTCACCGTCAAGCTCAGGGCAGTGAAGTTGCAAATCTGCGTGGTCGTGTTCACTGCCGTGGTGCAGCTGAAGTAATTACCGTCAGCAGTGGTGAACGTAGCGGTGATGTTCTGCGTCCCCACGGTGGTGAAGGTGGTCGATAGCGTCGCTGTCGCAAAGGCGGCGCCCGTATTATTGCCTGCGGCCGTGGGTACAACAGGGACTGTGCAGGACGCCGCAGTGCCACAAGCGGAGAAGGTGACGGAGCCCGTAGGACCGGCCCCTGCGCTGCCGCCGAACAGGCCGCCGGCCAGGGGTGTAGTCGTCTGGACTGTAGCCACGAGGGATACCTGTTGTCCGGTCTGTACCGTGGCCGCGGCCTGGCCGTTCACCGTAACCAGGGTTTGTGTTGAGGCTGGCGTGATGGTGATGGAAAGTGTGGGCGCCGTGCTCGGATTGTAGCTGATATCTCCAGAATAGGCTGCCACGAGGGTGTGGGCTCCGCCCGGAAGGCCAGTGCTTCCCAGCACGCGATCCTCGACCAATCCCAATACGTTCAGGGTAGCCACGTTCGTGGATGTTCCCGTTGCCGTATTCAGGAAATCGTTCAAGGGCTTACTGCCGTCGTAGGTGACCGTTATGGTTCCGGTGGGGCAGGGAATGGCCACGTTAGCACAAACTTGATTGTCATTCGGTGCCGAGCCGAGCACATCATATCGGAAGAGATAGGGACTGCCATACGGCGCGCTCGTGATTACGCTCGGAGTTGCTGTGGCCCACTCGTACATCGCTGGCAGCACGCTGCTGTTCTCTTTCGAGACAGTCACTGTGAAGTCGGGTGAATCGCTGGGCGCGAAAGTGCCATCACCGGCATAATGTGCAAATACCGGATAAGTTCCTCCGGGCAGGAAGTTATTAGTCAGCAGAACTTGGCCAGGCGTAGTGTTGAGTCCTAGCGTTCCACCGGTCACGCTTTGTTGCGGACCCGTCGTCGGCTTTGCGATTAATGACACATCACCTGTCGGCGTTCCAGACCCCGACGTCACAGTGGCCACGAAGTTGACGGTAGCACCATGTGCAATGTTTACTGACGCTGGAGCGGTGATAGTCGTTGTGGAAGGCGTAAAGTTTGTTACGGCCGTACCCCAGTTGGCGGCAAGCTTTGTGACGTTGACGGACCCGAGTCCAGTCGCTAGATCGTAACCAGCCGTTGCTGCCCACCCCGGTGCGTTCGCAGTGTAGGGAGGCACGGGGGCTTCTAGAAGAATTCCGGTCGTTCCGGCGGTCGTGGCGCTGCAGCCAAAAGCACCTATACCACCATCGCAGGCAACGGAGTTGTTGCCTTTTGTTACATCGTTGAAGACGCACGCAGCATTGGGCGATGTGGCCCCGTTGGAATTGCAGGCGCTGGTGCCGGGCGATGTCGCCTGCGCAGCTGCCAGCTTATACAAAACGTAGTTCACGTTGCCTTGGCCTTCGCTTGCCTTAAGCCTGGTGGCGTTGACCTCTGATTGGTTGACGAGGGCCATTATGCCCGCAAACGCAGGCGACGATGCCGATGTACCCCCTACACCGGTAAAATTGAAGCCGGTTCCGCTGCCGGTCAGATTGCATGGCTGCCCATTCTGAAGCGCGGAATCTGCCAGGCAGATAATGTAGAAGTGGTTGCTCGCACTATTGACTGCCGCAAAAAGCGAAACGTCTGGGATATCGCGCGCACTGTCGTTAGGCATCCCAGTTAGCGTTGTCGGCTGAAATGTCGGCTTGGCATATACCTGGCTCGGTCCGCCGCTTCCCGCAACTAGATCCAAGCCTTGTTGGTCCAGCGATGTGCAGAAACCCGTTACGTGGCCGATGGTCGCCGCGCTCGCGCAAGTATCGTTCCACGGAATTTCAGGAATATAGGACTTCGCCGTCTCTAGCGCAGCAGTGTTGCTCCAGTAAGTCAGCGGATTTGCCGCATCATCGAAATCCGTTCCTCCTACCGCTACGTTAAACGGGGTAGAGGCCGTCCCGCTGACTGCGAGTCCATCAGTAGAGGCAAGGGGATCGCCATCCGGATCGCAGGAAGCAGAGCCATTGTCGCCCGCGGATGCCATAACAGTGATTCCCTGTGCAGCAGCCTGCTCCCAGAGAAACTGGTCAAACTGGTTGTCTGAGAAGGCTTCGCACAGGCCGAAACTCTCGCTCATAATTTGGGCGAGGTTGTTCTGAATGATGTAGAGCGCTGAGAGGTCGACTCCATCTGAAAATGTCGTCGTTGCGGTACCGTCTGCCACCACGAGTTTGATTGTCGCCTTTGGCGCGACGGCTCCGGACCATTCCACGTCCAATGTCGCCTCACCGTCGTCACCTAGGATGATCCCGGGATCCGCGCTGGCCAAAACGATGTTGTTGGCAGCCGTAAAATTGGTAAGGTTCGATATTCCGAAACCGGTCCCGAACTGATTTATGTCTGATACGGTTACGTTTGATCGGGCAACGATTGCAATCGTTTGGCCTGTCCCGTCCAGCGCTCCTGCGCCGGTCGTCGGTGGCAGGTTGTAAATCTTCGCGAAGTCCCCTGGCGCTACGGCGAACAGCCCCGTTCCAGTTCCGAAGCCGGGCTTCAGTTTCCCTTCCGCTTTCGCAGTCGCCAACGCATTTGAAAAGTGCATGTAGGACTGTTTCCGGAAATTGTGCAGCGAATGGATTCCCGCGACTACCGGCGAAAGCGCCGCAGGGATCTGCGGCACTGAGGCGTTCGCCATGTGCGATTCACCCTTTACTAGGAAGCTATGCATCTCCGTGTGGAAAGCATTGCGGACGGTTCCGGCGGTCCCGCTGAACTCGATAAACAAATTGCCCGGTCCCACTTTGATGCCCGTGAAACCCCGTTGACTGAGCCAAGCTGTTACCTTCTGGATGTCTGCGTCCGCCACGCCAAACTGCTGTCCAAACTGTTGCGGCGTGAGCCAAGCGTGATAATTCGGCGAGCTCTTCGTCTGCTGCTCGTCGAGCAAACTGCGCAGCGCTGCCTCTTGCTCGGGGCTGCGCTGTAGCATCAGTACCATGTGGTTCATTGGCAAGGAGTCCGCAACAACTCCCCGATCGAACTCCGCCCGAGCCAGTGGATGCACTTTCGCGTGCATCGGCACGAGGTTCGCCTCGTCGATCGCTTGCGTAATGCGCGGCGTGGCCAGCTTCGTTTGCGGCGCCGTTTGCGCCGTCGTGCGCGCGCTGAAAAGCAGGAGAATGGAGGCCAAACACAGAAGGGAATTCCGTAGAATGAGAGTACTAGTCGTTTTCATAACCCGCCCACGCTGCAGATTTGGTGTGTATTTCCCGGAGTCGCCTTCGGTTCAGAGGGCGCAACCCCATTCGCGGGAGAGTAACTCTCTTAGAATGTTGTTGCTTTGGCAGGGCCTCGAGCCGAACGCGACTTCTCCCAAGAAACTGGAAACGAGGTTACCACAATCGCTTCGCCCGGTTTTCAACAACTTCCTGCCCAATTTGCATAAATGGCACTACCCCTCGTCACTTCGAGCCCACTTCCACTCACTTCTCCACCCAAGAAAAATTCGTGACCGCAACAAGCTGACTGTAACTCTTTGTTCTTTATTCCCTTATTCCGCGACTTCACCGGCAAAGTTCCCTTGTCTTCTGTGCATATCCGTGAAACTTCGCCTGTAACGATGCTAGAACCCCGCGCCCGCCGCTTTGTTTCGCTCGGCTCAAGAATAATTTCCCAGAGCCCCGCCAAGCTCTCCAAGGCGCGCAAAAAAAGCGGGCGTCCCTCCATCCCGGAACGCCCGCATCTCCTGCCGCCCCACGTGCCCCATACCGTTCGGTCAGTACCGCCGAAAGCCGCGCGGCCCGTACCAGCCTCGTCCATAAAAGCCCGGGCCCCACCACCCCCAGCCGAATGCCGGATAGACCCCGACATAGCCCGGCGCGTAGTAGCACGGGTAGGAGTAGCCACAAGGCGCATACCCGCTAGAACCATAGTAATAACCGCCGGGGCCACGCAACCTTGGCCGGTCGCCTCGCCCGCCTCCAAAGTCCTCCTGCGAAACCGGCAGGAACGCTTGCTGGCTGTGCGTCGTGTCCACCTTCACCGGATCCACGAGTCGAAACGTCAACTGCGACTCCGGCTCGAGAATGGTGGGGCGTCCCCGCGTGAGCAAAACGGCTCCGATACCGGCAACCGCACCGGCGCCTGCGCCAATCGCCGCGCCACGGCCCCAATCCGCTGCCGCGCCGATGAGCGCTCCCACTCCAGTTCCACCGGCGATGGTTGCGGCATCTGCTCCATGCGAAGTGCCGCCCGAAGCCTTCCACAATTCCGTCAGGATGGGCGCCTGCTGTCCATCCACGAGGGTGATGTCCGTCAGCTCAACGCCCAACTCGGAAGTGCCCTTCACGCGGCCGGCCTTCTTCGCCGACTTTACCTGCCCCATCACGACCTGGCCGCGCCGTGCCACAACCCATCCACTGATAACGAGTGGTTGCTGGAGCGTGCCCGTAAACTGGTCGCCCACCTGGCTGTGATCGCTGGAGAGAGGCTCATTCAGGCGCATGATAAGCACAGTGCCTGCCGGGATCGTTAGCAAGGGCGGTGGAGGTGCGTACGAATCATTCGGTCCATTGGGCGGCGGATTTTGCGGCCCGTACTGCCCGTCATTCTGCGGCACACGGTCTCGCGAAAGGGGAGGCCGGTTGCCGTCTTGTGGCGAAGTGCCGTTTTGTTGAGGAGGAGGCGGCGCTTGCTGGCTCGGGGGAGGCTGATCGGCCTGCTGGCTCGGCTGCTGAGGTTGTTGCTGCGCGGGCTGCTGAGGTTGGTCCTGACTCTGCGCCGGGCGGTCCGCTGGCTGCCCCTGCTGCGATTGCTGCTGAGATTGCTCCTGGGTGGGCGGCGGCTGCTCCTGCTGCTGTTGCTGAGCCCATGCCAAACCGCTAAGAGAAAGCGAGAGCGCGACCACGCAAGCGCCACGAGACACCACGGCGACTCTCGTCAAAAATGTTGGGTGGAATTTCATGATCTTCTCCTCGACCCGGGGGCCCCCCCGCCGAAACCCTGCCTTCGGCCTTCGCACTTACTTCGTTGGATGGCGCAAAATCGCGCCGGGATGCTTCGCTGTGATGGCCGAGTTACGCCGGCTCTTCCTCGGCGAACTCTGCAGCCGGTTTCTTCGCCGGCGTCGTTGTGATCACCACCACACTAATCAACACAAACATTGTTCCCAGAAGCGTTCGCGGTCCCAGCGCCTCGCCGCCCAGGAAATATCCCACCAGCACGGCCACGACGGGATTCACGTAAGCATACGTCCCGACTTTTGTGGGCGATTCATGATGAAGCAGCCAAACGTAAGCAGTGAACCCGATGATGGAGCCGGCGACAATCAGATACAGCAGGGCAAACCAGACTCCTCGCGACACGCTGCTTGGATGAAAGCCGCGAAATTCTCCCAGTACACCCGCGGCGAGCGTCAACAAGATGCCGCCCGCCAACATTTGCGCTCCTGAACTCACCATCTTCGAAGCCGGCAGTGGCAACTTGCGCGTCAGCGCCGACGCCAGCGACCAGCTTATCGACGCAAAAATCAGCGCCAGCGCGCCCCTCCCATCGATCGGCGCACCGCCAAGATTCAAGGACCGGCTCACCAGCACCGCCACTCCCGCAACACCAATCAGCAGCGCCAGGCCCAGGCGCAAAGTCAGCCGCTGTGTGTGCAAGAAAAAAATCTCGGAAAGCGCCATGAACATGGGGATCAGAGCCAGCATCACCGCGGCAACTCCGGAGGGCACGCGCTGCTCGGCCCAGAACAACAATCCGTAGTCCAGGAGGAAGATCAGTGTCGCCAGCAAAAATGCTGACGCCCATTCGCGTGCTCTCGGCGAACGCTCGCGCCTTGCGAGCGTCCAACCATACAGAGCGAGCCCCGCCGCCAAAAATCGCATCGCGGCGAAAAGAAGGGGAGGCACCTCGTGAACGCCGACGCGAATCGCGAGAAATGTGGATCCCCATACAAAATAAATAATCGCGAAGGCCAACAGGCTCTTCCACGTCCTTCGATGAGTGGCTGATTGCATAGCAGAGTCCTATCGTCAATCTACCAATTCCCGAAGGGGATTTGGTGTGGGAGGCAGTTTTGGAGAGACTCACAGACAGTCCACATTGTCACTTCATGGGCTAGAGGCGCTAAGAATGTGAGGAGTTTCGGTGTCTGGTCAACGAACGAGTAAGGAAGGCAGCAGCTCTGGATGGAGCAAAAACGTACGCCAGCAAAATGATATACAGAGCCCGGCTACTTCAACGGTGACCACGTCTTACATTCCGCCACGCTGACGGGCCCGGATAGAGGACCCGATTTAGAACGAATAACCCCGGAGGAGGTCGAACAGAAACTCCGTGTGCCCGTATTGCTGTCGACCGGCGTGGCGACCACAACATAATCCGCGCACTGGTGTTGCATGCACACTGCTTTTATACGGAACTGATACCCAGCCTTCGTGCACCACGCGTCCCCGCCGCAACTTGCATTCGACAAACTTTCGTCGATGAGACCCGCGTGGTCCGCAGAGACGGCGGCAGGCCCGCCAGGGCCTGTGCCAAACTTGGCCAAAGCCGGCGCAAAGCCTCGATCCGGATAGGTCGCCGCGTACGTGACCTGAGCAACGTTTATAGTGCGTATGCTGGCTACCGCGCTTGCTTCATTGGCCGCGCCTCTCGACCGCAGCAAATTGGGAATGGCCACCGCGGCCCCCACTAGAACCGCGCCGACGTCGAACGCTCCGCCCTGACTCGCTGCACGAATGGAATTGGCGTCGCCATACAGGCAAACCACCGACGGGGGACTCTTTTTCGTGAACTGGCGCAGGAAAGCCGCTATCTCCGGCGCTACCTGCTGCATGCTCAGCGCCGTCGTTGCGGTCGGGTCCTGGTAGAACAGCGCCGAGGCGCTTAGCGAGTGACCTGCCGGCAACGCGGCCAGGAACCTCGGATCTTTGCCCAACGATTCTCCGGCCGCGTGCAGACGAACGGCGTCAGCAACGACCCCATGGCCCGAACCTATGATCAGGTGGCCGTCCACAAAGGCGTAGCTGATTTCGGTCGTGGTTTTTCCGGAAGGCACGCGAAGCGTGTAGTAAGTCACTCCGCCTTCTTCCGAACGCTCGGCTTGAAGATTTCCCGCGGTCAGCAGCGTGCTCAGCGTTTTTTGCAGACGGTCCGCGTCCGTAACGCGGAGGATAACCTTCCAAACCGGCGCCGGCGGAGCCATGCTGTCCATCTCCACGGTGATCTCTCCGGTAAGGTAGCTGAGCAGATCGTCCTTTAGACTCAGTTTTAGCGCCTGCTCGAATGTGGTGACAGTCGCGAACGAGCTCGCGCCCGAAGCGCCTTCCATCTCCTTCAGATCGTCAAACATCTGCGGCAGGCTAGCCAGCGCCAGCGTGCCCGCAAAGATTGCCTTGGGAGAGACAAAATCCATATTGGTCAGAGGTGCCGACTTCGCAAGCCAGGACGCCGCTCCATGCCGAAGAGCGTTAAAACTCAATTCCGTCTGGCTTACTGTCTGACCGGCGACGGTCTTGCGATCCCACACCAGGTACTTCACATCCGCAAATCCGCTTTGCTGAAATTTAGGGTTCCCCTTCGCGATGGAGGGAACTTGGTTCAGGAACTTTTGCAAGTCGGCGGCCGCTAGAACGGACACTCCGCCTTCATACTCCTTGAGGATTCGCTGCCCGAATGGCGTCGCAGCAAACTCTGTGTTGCGGCTCTCCAGCCTGGTGTTGAAACCGCGCAGCGTCGCCATATCGAATGCAGCGACGACGTAATCCGCTCGCACCAGCACGATGAGGTGCTTAGATGCGGCGTCGTCCTTTGCGGCCGCGAGTTCCTGGGCATCTAGCACGCGCACGTCAGGCGGGGAGTTGCCAGCGGGTTGCTTGATCAAATCTTGCAGGAATTTCTTCAGTCCCGGCTTATGGATTTCCGCCGCAACAAGCAGGCGAGGCTCCTGGCCGTCCATGGAGCCCGAAAGCACAATTTCATCGCCAAGAAACTGCTCGAGCTGATAGAACTTTTCTAGAAGATCCTCGAGCTTCGGTCCGCCTTCGGCAAGTTTGTCGTGTCCCCACCAATCGCGCAGTACCGCGCTTTCCTGCAGCTCCTGCCGGAAAACTGCCAGCGCCTGGTGCGTCGCGTCGCCATAATTCGAAGAAGAAGCATAGGAAAACGTGGCGGGAGGCAACAGCGGCAAAAGCCGGCTTTCCACGCGCGGAGGGGGAAACTGGACGTTTTGCTGAAGCTTCTCGACCAATCGACCGAGTTCATCGAGCAGCCCTGGATATTTTGTAAAGTCCTGAGTCCACGGCATTTCGGGCTGCTGGCCGGCCGGTTTCGACTGTGCACGGCAGGCCGAACCGGCGATCAAAATCGCCGCCAGGGCAACTGCGTACCTCCCCAGATGACGGCATTTCTCAAGCACCGTTCGCGCGAATCCCATCTGAATTTACCCCCGTCTGGATATATTCAGGATAGGACGCGCCCGCCGCTATTGCCATGACAACACTTGATGAAAAGCGACTAGGTGTTGCTTAAGTTATTGCCAAATCCGAGACAATCGCCCGGCAGCCCCGCGCCCCAAAGGCGAGCGTGGACCATCCCATTCCCGCTCACAGGAGCGATGCGACTTTTTTATTGTCTTTGCAGTAGGTTCGCCGCGTCAGAAAGGCAGGGCAGACAAGTCAACGTTGCCGCCGGAAAAGATGACGCCCAGTTTGAGCCGCCCGCCATCAGGCCGAGCTGGCAGATTGAGTTCGCTCACCGCCCCCGGCCTGAGCAGTGGCGCGATAGCTACCGCGCTGCTCGGCTCGATGATGATTTTCATGCGCTCCCAGACGAGCCGCATTGCTGAGATGATCTCTTCCTCGCTCACCAGGAGCACGCGATCGAGATCGCGGCGCAAAATCGCAAACGTCCGCGGCGCGAGCGAAGCGCGTAAGCCGTCGGCGATTGTGTCGCTCGAGTCGAGCGATTGCAAAACGCCTGTCGCAAGAGATCGGTACGTGTCGTCGGCGCGCGCCGGCTCGCAGCCAATCACGCGGATTTTTTCGTGCATGGCCTTTACGCTAAGGCAAGTGCCGCTCAGTAATCCGCCGCCGCTGACCGGCGTGAACACAGCATCGAGGCCGGGAACTTCCTCCAACAACTCCTTTGCCGCCGTCGCCTGGCCGGTGATGATGCGATCGTTGTCGTAAGGATGGATCAGTATTGCGCCGGTTTCAGCTTGCACGCGCGCCGCGGTTTCTTGCCGGGAAGTCATCGTCGGTTCCGAAAACGTGATGCGGCCGCCGTAGCTTTCGACTGCCCGGCACTTCACGGCTGGCGCGTTTTTCGGCATAACGATATACGCAGGCACGCCGCGCCAGGCAGCCGCGCAGGCGACCGCAGCGCCGTGATTTCCGCTCGATGGCGTCACGATTCCGTGCGCAGCTTCCGCATCCGTGAGCGAAAGAATCGCATTCGTCGCGCCGCGAATTTTGAACGAACCCGTTTTCTGAAAATTGTCGCACTTGAAATAAAACTGCGCGCCGGCGATGGCGTCCAAAGAATGGGAAGTCAGAACGGGCGTGCGGTGGATACGTGGAGCGATGCGCGCGTGCGCTTCCCGAATGGCTTCCCAGGTCGGAGCTTGGAAATTGTTGGTTTCGATTTGTGGCACTGTGCTCATGGGTTTGCCTGCCGCTGAAAAAGCGCCCCCCGCGGATGCTGTGGCTCGATGCCGATTATTGCATACAGAACGGCTGTTCTGGATTTGCCAGGCGAAAACAGTCAAGCGCGCGAAGAGGCCAATGTGGCCGCGAAAGGACTTGGCGCTAGCACTCGCTTGCGACTCTGGCGCTCCATGCGCCATTACTTGCCAGGACTCGGGCGAATCCCGTTAGTCGGAGATTCGGGCAGAATCCGAATTGTTCCACGGGCTGTGGAGAGGTACTATCTTCGCGGTTTGAATGCAGGGCTCGGCAAAGAGCGAGGAGAGCACATGAGCTTGACGGCAGAAAAATTTCGGCACGCTACGCGCAAATTTGTGGGGGCGCTGCTGCTCGCGGGAGTGAGTACCGCAGCGGCTGGTCAAGTGCGGACGGTTGCAGGAAGCGTCGAAGGATCCGCGAGTGCGGACGCCAAGGTGCAAATTTTCAAGGGCATTCCTTACGCAGCGCCCCCGGTTGGCGCGTTGCGATGGAAAGAGCCGCAGCCCGTGCCAAGCTGGCAGGGCGTACGGCCGGCAAAAGAGTTCGCCGCTCGCTGCATGCAAGCGCGCGTGTTTGATGACATGGTCTTCCGCGACGCCGCGCCGAGCGAGGATTGCCTCTACCTGAATGTGTGGACTCCCAAAGTTTCGCCCGCGGCCAAGCTCCCCGTGATGGTCTGGATTTATGGCGGCGGCTTTCAGGCTGGCGCCACGTCCGAGCCGCGTCAGGATGGCGAGCATCTCGCGCACAAAGGCGTGGTAGTCGTGAGCATGAACTATCGTCTCGGCATCTTTGGTTTTTTCTCGCACCCGGAACTCACCAGGGAATCGCCGCATCACGCCTCCGGCAATTACGGTTTGCAGGACCAGGCCGCCGCACTGCAATGGGTGCGCAAAAATATCGCGGCGTTTGGCGGTGATCCAGAAAACGTAACCATCTTCGGAGAATCCGCCGGCTCGTTTTCCGTGAGCGCGCTGATGGCTTCACCACTGTCCAAATCTTTGATCCATCGCGCGATCGGAGAAAGCGGCGCGTTCTTCGGAAGGACGCTGAACGCCAAACCACTTCCCGACAGTGAGCAAGATGGCGTGAAGTTTGCGCAAGCCGTCGGCGCGGACAGTTTGGAAAAACTCCGCGCGATGACTTCTCAGCAGACGCTCGACGCGGCGATGAAGGACAGAAACGCCTTCCGCTTCGGCCCCAACATCGACGGCTACTTCTTCCCCGAGAGTCCCGTCGACATATACGCCAAGGGCAACGCGGCGCACATCGCACTGCTTGCTGGCTGGAATCATGACGAAGGCAGCTACCACATGTTTTTCGGCGCCGACCCGCCCACCAAGGAAAACTATGCCAAGAAAGTCAGCCAGGTGTACGGAGAGAAGGCACCGGAAGTCTTAAGAGCTTTTCCGGGAGATACGGACGACCAGGCGAAGCGCTCCGCGGATCTTCTCAGCACCGCCGGCTTCATCGGCTATGGCACCTGGAAGTGGATCGAGACGCAGTCGAAAATGGGCGAAGCCTCGGTGTACCGCTACGAATTCGATGAGGCCCCGCCGATGCCGCCCCCCGCAGCTGGTTCTCCAGCGCCGGAAAGTCACGGAGCATACCATTCCGCCGAAATCGAATTTGTGTTTGGGATGCTCGACTCTAAAAAACTTCCCTGGCGCCCGGAGGACTATGAACTATCCGAGCAGATGGGCAGCTACTGGACGAATTTTGCAAAGACCGGCGACCCAAACGGAGCCGGACTCCCGCAATGGCCTCCGTATGGCGCAAAAGGCGGATTTGAAGTGATGCATCTGGTAGCTAAGCCGCATGCCACTCCCGATCAGCAACGCGAGCAGTACCTGGCGCTCGACAAACTTTCCGCGAAACCTTAACTGTCGGCGGCACCGCCTGGCTGTCTGAGCCGCTTATCAGCGTCTGATTCTCTACGCGTGAACAGGTTCGGAACGGAACTTTATCGCGGCGGCGACCGTCAGCACGACAAATACGGCCATCACCACGACCTGGGTAACCAAGAACGGAGGCTCGGATCCCGTGGGCGCCAGCACGTGCAGAGAAGGCACCTTCATAAATAGCTGCGCCACAAAGACAAACACGTTCAGCCAGAGAGCAATCGAAGCCGTTATCGCGTACACCTTGCGCCAGGCACCCTCGAGGTGCTTGACGTAGCGCGCCGGAATCGCCAACGCCAGCACAACCAGCGAAATCACCCCAAGGATGTGCGAGGGCAGCAACTTGTGGAACGGAAATAGAAAGCCGGTGATGCTGGTCAGCGCCGTGGTCACCAAAAACACGGCGGTCCAACCGTCGAGCCGTTTCCCCGCAATCATCCCGAAGACGGCGATGAACCCCGAGAGGATACCGATTAGACTGATCACGACATGAAACAACGTGAAAGGCGACATACTGGCAACCATCTACTCCTCCTTCGGAGTGAAGCAAACCTTCGATGTTCGGCGTCGTTCGACTAGCTACTGTTTTTCTGGTGCCGATTCATTTTCAAGAGGACCCGGGAGCGCATCAGGTACGACAAGTGGGCAGCGACGCGGCGTTTCCGGCCTCAGGACGGGCTGAACTAAGCCGCGACAGGACGACAGCGCGGGCGATTCGCGGTGGAAGCCATGGAGTACCCCTAGTACTAAGGATTGATGCTTGACCCTTTCGGCAGGTCTGCTACGCTGAGATACCCCTTCTCTAACGGCGCGAGGGCCGCGTCAATCCCTCCCTCGCCTCGAGGAGGCCACTATGCAAGCTGCAGAGCGCAGACAACTTACCCGCCACAATCTTCGCACCCCGCTGCGATTCCGGTCGTCGGGCGTCGCCGCCGACAAGAGCGAACATTTCACAGAAGCGCTGAATATCTCAAGGGGTGGGTTTTACTTTGCTTCCTCGGCTCCCCTCCAGGTGGGCATGCCTATGGAGGTCACCCTGCGGATGCCCATGGAAGTGACGGGAAGCCAAACCGAGGAATTGCATTGCATGGCGCGGGTCGTCCACGTGAAAAATGAGGCTTATGCGGATGGCCGCATCGGCTTTGGCGCCGAGATCGTGAAATTCACCTCCGATCCGGCACCTGATCGCTGGACGTCGTAGCCCGTCGCGCATAGTCTCTTCACACTTTTCGCTCCACCCTCTTGCGGATCTGGGCCTTTCGCCCCTTTTGCGCATTGCTCCGCCGGTCTCGCTATTTTTTACGCCGCTTGGCTTTGCCGCGTTTTACTTTCGAGCCGAGCGCCAGCGCGGTGGGATGCTTGGGCTGGTATAGCCCGATTTCGCCTCGGCCGGGAAGCTGCAGCCTTGTCAGCGATCCCCACCTCTCTTCTTGAACTTCAGTGCACTTGACCCCTTTTTTTGCAAGCGCCGCCATTTCGGATTTCAGGTTGTCGCACAGCAAATAGAGCTCGTGCGGGCCATTCTTTTCGGAAGGATGAAAAGCCGCCTCGGCGGGCGGCAGCGCGAAGATCAGCCAGCCATGGCCGGCGTCCACGGATTTGAAGCCCAGTATTTCGCGGAAGAATTTGCGGTCGGCTTCGACATCCTTTGTGTAGACGATAATGTGCGCACCAAAGATCATTTGCGCCTCCCAAGAAGCACCTGGAACTCCCAGCAAGCCGCAAGTCTAGTCCAGGCTCCAAACTACCTTCAATCTCATTGTCAGTAGCAGCCCGAAAATACTCGGCTTACGGTTTGCGTGCGGGAACGTTTATTGTGGTTTTGGAGCTGCCGACATTTTCGAAGTGGTCGTAGGCGCGCACGGCGATCGTGTGTTCGCCTTGGGCGACATTGCTCACGGTGAATTCATATTTCTCCGTCGGAGCATCGCTCACGTGGCCGACAGGAGCGACGAGAATCCATTCGCCACCGTCGACGCTATATTGGGCGCGTTCGATAGTGCTCGTGTCATCCTTAGCGGCGAATTGGATCATCAGCGCTTCGGCGCGGCCTAGCTGACTACTTTGAAAGCTTCCGAGGGATGCCTTTAACCCTTCGATGGCGGGCGGCGTATTGTCCACTTCGAAGCGCTCGCTCTCACGCTCGGTACTTAGGGCGATCGCAGGCGGATTTGAAGGAGCGTCCGTCGCGACAATTTTGAGATAGTAGGCGCCATCGGGGAGAGCGGTGGAATCCCAAGAATAAAATTTTTGGTCGAGCTTGTCCTTCAGCAATTTCCATTCGTGTTCGTTTTCGCCGCGATAGTAGACGCTGTAGTGCAGATCGTCATCATTGTCGTCGTGCGCGCTCCACAAAACGGATTGATAGCCCTTTTCGCGAAACCCCTGTGGAGGCTGTTCGAATTTTGGCGGTGTGCTAGTTTGCGCGATGAAAATGCCGGGCGTGTTCGGCGTTGGCGGCATCTTAAGCGCGACGCTCGGCGCTTGACCTGTAGAGATAATTGTATTCCCCTGCGCCCGGACCCCAGGATCTTGCAGAACAATGGCGTCGATGACCGGAGCGACGTTGCGCGGCAGATAAGCCAGGTTCACCCAATTTATGCCGTCGCCGGGACGGCCGTCGTGAATGACGGCTTTCCATTGGAAAAATCGCGCAGGTGGAGCTTCCACGGCGCTGCCGGGCTTTGAATAAGGCCCGAACCAGCGTGACCATTCCTTGCCGGGATCTTCCGTATTGCCAGAGCGCACGAAAAATTCAAGCCGTGGTTCGCCGGCGCCAGCGCCGGATTTTGCGGCTGTCGACGTGGCCGGCGGAGGTCCCCACCAATCAAGCCGTCCCCATTGGGAAAAAAGCTGCGCGTCAAACGAGCGCGATTCAAACGTGCCTTCTGGTTCGTACTCGGGGCCGACGGAGAACACTTTTCCGGGATTCGCCGTGCACAAGAAGACTTTGCCGGCGGCGTTGCGCGCGATGCCGGTGATCTGCGCGGAGCCGGCTTTGGCCAGTTGCGCGAAAACACCGTGCCCATCGATAGTGAGCAGAGCCCCATTGTTTCCGGTTCCGGCCAGAACGCGTCCGTCGGATGCAAATCCCAGCGAGTAAACGACATCGTCGCGCGAAGTCCAAAGCTCATCCGGCGCGCCATCCGGGGAGAACCGGTAGATGCTGCTCGAAAGTGTGGGAGGGAACGCCACAAAAGGTGTCGATGGCTGGATCTGTCCAGAAATTGTTCCCGCGATCCCACCCGCGCTGCTTGTAAACGTGGTGGTGCCTTGCGGCGAAGTGATGATGGTCGTCGATGGCGTCGAAGTGGTACGTTGTTTTTCCCCAATGGCAGCCACATAGATAGAACCATCGGGAGCCACGGCCAGCGATGTGATCTCCCGCTTGGAGGTTTCGTAAAGCACAAAGCCGTCGGCAGCCGCGGCGGGCGCGTCTTTGTCTCTGCGCGCGGCTTTTGCGTCGGGTTTCGTGATCCGAAGAACGCGGCCGTTGGGCTCAGTGCCCGCTAGAAGATTTTTTTTCGCGTCGAAAGCAAGCACGCGGATGTGGGCCTCATCGCTGGCATAGAAGAGTTCGCCTTTGCCGTCTTGCGAGACAGCGAACACCTGTCCCTTGTCGCCAGTCGCGACGTACAAAACGCCGTCGGCGCCAAAGGCAATATCCCAGATGTATTTCGTTTTCGGCTCGAAGAAGACGGACTTTTCGCCGCTGGAGGAGACGCGATAGACTTTGCCGTCCGGAGAAGTTGCTACATACAACGCGCCTTTGGAATCGAAGGCGATGGCTTGTGCGACCAAATCCGTGGATTCAAAAACAGTGGTCGGCTTACCGCCGTTATCGAAGCGAAAAACTTTCGCAGGCGAGCCGCCCGCGGCGTAGAGAGCGCCTTTGGGATCGACGCGCAGCGACCACAGGTACGAAGCATCCGCATCGGCGAGTAGCGTGAATTTTGGAGCGAGTTCCAGCCTGCCATCGCTTCGCACTGCAACGCCGTGCGCGGTTCCTTTAAGAAATTCTTCGTAAGTCGTTTGCAGCCATCGCCGGGTGTGTTCGGCATGGAGAGGTGAGAAAGATGACGCAACGAAGTAAAGAAGTAACGACAAAGAGGCGATCCTTGCGAACACGCGCATGGGCCTGGGTGGATTGTCCGTGCGTGTTAGGAAAATCGTCTTCTTGCGGCTTGGCATTTGCGTGGTCACCGGATTTGGAGATTCAAGGAAATCACCCCGCTTACGGGTCCGCCTAGTGGAATGGAAGACTCGCTCGCCAGGGATTCCCGCAAGATTTGCACCGTCCCCGGCGTGGGTCGTCCGTCAATCACATTGATCTGCGAAAGCGGAATATTGGGGAGCTCTTTGTCGTCCCACAGAATGGTTGGCGTTGGGGCGAACAGGCCGACATACAGCCGGTCGTTGCGCCGCTCGCGATTGAGCAACGCGATCAGTTGATCCAGTCCGGCGTTGCTGCCCCCCGCGCCGCCAAACGAAAAACCGCGCGACGCGCGATTGAGCATCTCGCCATCGGTAACCAGAACCCGCAGCATCGTGCCCCGCGTAGCCTGGTCAGGCACGCGAACAGTCGTTTCCTCCACGCGCGCAGCGCCGCGGTACGGGCGAAGCAATACGCGCACGCGCAGAGTTTCGCCGGGCGCCGCTTCGCCTTTTTCCAGCCATGCGCTCTCGATGCTGTAGGACTGCCGGCCCGGAACGCTCTCGACACGCAGCGCGATGCGGTCGAACACGGGAACTTCGCGCGTATTCGTGAACAGCCGCGTGAACACGCTTTGGATGTTCAGTGCGATGGGCAAGCCGTCCGGCGAAAATGCATCCCCGGGAGCGAATGTGTTTTCGATAATCACGGGCGCATGTCCATGGACGGCGACTTCCCCGGAAAGATGCAGTGTCGTGCCCTCTCCGTACAGCGAGTTTTGCGTCAGCCCGTTAAAAACAGTCAGGCCCATCAGAAGCGGCGTGAGCTTCGGATGATTCACCATCTCGAAGTGCAGTTTCTTTTCGGCTCCGCCAACGGAGAGCGTCAGGTCCACAGGGACCATGGCAGGCGGAGCCCCCAACTTGCCCGTGACGGCCGTCAGATGGTCGCCCGTAATCGTCCCGATCGGGCCGCCCACGTTCACGATTTTGGTTGAAGCCAATTCGGAAGAGAGCGTCGTAACCACTTCCGTGCGCGCCATGGGAAACTGCACGTCCCCCAGGCTCAGAAACGGATGCCCGCAAAGATAAACCTGATTCGCGCGAATCGCCGTGACCGTGCACGCCGAGCTTATGGACATGTCGCCTTGCACCAGCACCATTCCCGCCATGTCTCCCGGCAAGAGGTGGCCATCATCCGGTTTGGGAGGCGCGGTGCCACCCTGTGCCGCCACGAAACCGAAGCTTTGCAGCTGGCTCGCAAACTGCCTCAGCGCCTCAGGCTGATACCCTGAGAAAATGAGAGGCGTCTCGATTGGTTCAAGCGCTGAACCCGTCGGCAGCCCCGTGCGTGCAGCGGTAGCTTGAGGAAAAGAACTTTGTGGAGCGCTCCCTGCCCCCGTTTGCGTTTGTGGTTGCGCAGGGAACTGGATGTTCTCGGACGACACCTGAAGTTGAGGGTGAAGGATGTCCTCGATGGGAGTCACGCCTCCAATGGGCTCCTTCGTGAAAACGCCTAGCTTCAGCGAGAGCGCGCCAGCCAGTTTGCCTTCGAAATACACGGGACTCCCGCTCATCCCCGCTACCACGCCCGTGTGCTCCACCTTCGGCCCTTTGAGCTGAACGAGAATGATCGTCTGCCGCGGCCCCAGGAAATTGGGCATGATGCCAATCACTTCCAGGTCGAATTTTTCGACTTGGTCGCCTGCAAATATGGTGTACGCGTAGCCTTGCATCCCGGGCCGAACCTCACTCAGGGGAATAATCTCGGTGGTGGTCGGGGCTTGCGCTCGCGCCGTAAAGAACACCGGAGCGATAGCCGGTGTGAGAGCAAATGCAAGGGCCGAAACGATGAGAAACCGGGAGAGATTGCGTGTCATGGACAGATTAGACCGAGCCGGGAGCATGAATTGCCAATCATACGCGGCGAGGTACGGGGAAGCAATTGAACCCCCGGAAGGCCGATGTGTAGGACAGAGCGGCTAGGCGTTCTAGGACTCGATAGAATCCTGGCTTGGCGCTCGCTGAAGATGTTTAGCTTGTGCCCAGAATCACGTCAGGCGCGGATTGAGGGTACGGATGCCTCGGCGGGGCGTGGGTCCGTAAACCAGTCTTTTCCCGGCGCCCTCGAGATCATCCACAGCCCCGCTCCCTGCAACAGGATCTGTGCCAGCGAACAAACTGCTACCATCGGCGATCGCCCAAAATCTGTGGGCAACGCATATAAACTAAAAGGCACACCAAGGAGATAGAGCACTAAAAAAACAAGTCGCGCCCCGTTCTTGCCCCGGCTAATTTGCCAGATTAAAAACGAAAGAACGGCAATCGTGGCGACCAGAACGGTAAGGGCGAGAGCATCGTTAAGAATAGCTTTGGTGGTAGCCCAATCCGCCGCCATTCTTATCGGCATTACCGCCAAACTAACCCAGAGAAGAATCACTGCCTTGCGGACTTCTTGTGGCTTTTCAATCATGGCGCGGAGGCTATCATCACTTGTTCGGGATGTCGAGCACTGGCAAGAAGTTCTGCTTGCCTTGCCTGCGCGGCCAATCACAAGCAACCCCCGGGCGTGCAGAGCGCTTCACGTCTACTCCTGGTCTGCGTTTTACACGTTGCTTGGAAACTATCGACCTACTGCCCCGGTCTATGTAGAATTGCGGCGGCGAGGTGCGAAATGGAAGACTTGAAACGATTGAATGCCAACGCAGGGAGCGCGGTCTCGCGCCGCGAATTTCTGGGCAAATCGGCTGCTGCCGCCGCCGGCTTCACGATCGTGCCGCGGCACGTTTTGGGCGGGCCGGGAATTGTACCGCCTAGCGACAAAGTCAATCTTGCCTTCATAGGCGTCGGCGCGCAGGGATTGCGCGTCATGCTTCACTTTTTGAAAGAGCCCGATGTCCAGGGCGTTGCCGTCTGCGACGCCAACAAAAGCGCCTCCAACTATCCGCAATGGGACACGCATGAGTTCTGCAATTCCGTCCGCAAACTGCTAGGCGTGGATACCGGCTGGGATTGGCTCAGCCCCGACCAGCCGATCCAGTTGTCCCACACTTTGCGAGTCACCAGCGGCGTGGCCGGCCGCGAGCCCTGCCAAAAAATCGTGGATGCCCTGTACGCAACGCAGACGCGCTCTGGAAATTACAAAGGCTGCGCCGCCTACACCGATTTTCGCGAACTCCTCGAAAAACAAAAGGACGTGGACGCCGTCGTTGTCTGTACCACGGACAATCTGCACGCGGCCGTTTCCATCGCCGCCATGAAAAAAGGAAAACACGTCTTCTGCCAGAAGCCCCTCACGCACACCATTTACGAAGCCCGCCGCATGGCCGAAGTCGCCCGCGAAACCGGCGTCGCCACGCAAATTGCGGTGGGGAATCAAGCCTCCGAAGCCACGCGCCTTTTGTGCGAATGGATTTGGGATGGCGCGATTGGCCCCGTCCGCGAAGTTTACAACTGGTCGAACCGCCCCTTCTGGCCGCAGGGCATCGAGCGCCCGAAAGACACCCATCCGGTCCCCGAGGGCCTGGATTGGGATTTGTGGCTGGGCCCGGCCCCCGAACGCGGCTTTAACGAAGCTTACCTGCCATTCTCCTGGCGCGGCTGGAGCGATTTTGGCTGTGGCGCGCTCGGCGACATGGGTTCCTACAGCTTCGACACCATCTTTCGCGTGCTCAAGCTCGAAGCTCCCGAGAGCGTCGAATCCAGCTCCAGCGACCGCTACGACGAGACCTATCCGCTTGCTTCCATCGTCCGCTATAGCTTCGGAGCCCGCGGCACTATGCCGCCGGTAAAATTTAACTGGTACGACGGTGGCTTGAAGCCCCCTCGGCCCGAGGAACTGGAAGAAGGTCGTACTCTCGCGCAAGAAGATGAAGAGGGCGAGGGTCTCCTCTTTGTCGGCGATCGCGGAAAGATTCTGTGCGGCTTCAACGGATCAAATCCCAAGCTGATTCCGCAAGCCAGAATGGACAGTTACAAGCAGCCCGCAAAAACTTTGCCCCGCTCGCCAGGCAACGAGCGCGAATGGCTCAACGCGTGTAAGGGCGGCAAAACAAAGCCCGGGGCAAATTTTGAATTTACAGGCGTGGTCACGGAAACACTGCTTCTCGGCAATGTCGCCACGATGACTGGCGAGCGCCTGCACTGGGACCGCGCCACAATGACCGCCACTGGTTCGCCCGCCGCGCAGAAGTTCATCAAGCCCGACCGGCGCAAAGGCTGGGAATTGTAAACGGTCGCGCTCTCCTCGCGGCCCGGCCCACAGCCTTTCACAATTCAACCTTCGTGCAGATTGCGCACCGCATCCGTGTGCGTTGCGCGCCACAGCGGAAGGCTCGCCGCCAGCGCCGCAATGGAGAGGACCCCTCCCGCCGCTGCCATCATCATCAACGGGCTGTTCGCGGTAACGCCAAACACCAAACTCGTCATCCAGCGCGACGCGCCCCACGCGCCTATCGCACCGAGCACAACGCCAATCACCGCAAGCCGAGTTGCGTGCAGTCCTGCCCAGCGAAGAATCGCCGCTCGCTGCGCGCCCACCGCCAGCCGAATGGCAATCTCCCTCTGCCGTGCGCTAACCCAACAATTCAGCACGCCGTAAATCCCCACCGCCGCCAGAACCATCGCCAGCCCGCCGAAAAGCCCAAGCAGTAACGTCACAAAGCGGCGCCGCTCGAGCGTCGCGCCTAGCCAGTCTTCGGCCGTCCGCAGCGATTGAATGGGCACATTTCGGTCGAGCGCTGAAACCTGCCGCCGGGCGGCGGTCATCCACTGTGCCGGATCGCCGCTGGTTCGAAGCGTCACCACCATTGCTGAGGAAGGTTTCTGCGAAAACGCATAATAAAATGTCGGTGATCGCTCCGCGTCCAGCCCTTCTTGGCTGACGTTTGCTACCACGCCTATGATTTCAAGTGTTGGCCCTTCCGCGTAAGGCCCGCCGACCTTCAGGTGCTGGCCTAGCGCGAGTTGTGGATCGGGAAACGATTGACGAGCGAGTTGTTCGTTAATGATAGTGACGCGCGAGCCGCCTGCGCGATCCGCATCACTAAACGTTCGCCCGGCAACCATTCGCATGTGCGCGACGCGAAAATAGTTGGCGTCCATGATGTTGAAAAGGGAGAGTGGAACATCGTCGCGGGCCGGAGTCGGTTTTTCAAGGATGGAATACCAATAATCGCCGCAATCGCCTCCGCCAGGAGGGCAATTCACAAGACCAACCTCTTCGACGCCCGGCTCAGCCCGCAGATTCTGCGCAAGTTGCCCGTAATATTCGCGAACACTGTCGTCGCTTCGATAGCGCGAATCCGGCAACTGCAGCTCAATCGCCAGCAAATTTCGTGGGTCAAAGCCGGTGTCGGCATGTTGCGCAGCGATCAAGCTGCGAACGAGAAGCCCCGACGCAAACGCTAGCACCAGCGTGATGGCGATCTCCGCGACCACGAGCGTATTGCGGAATCCCTGACCGCGTCTACCCGTGCCAGCGGTGGGTGAGCCTTCTTTCAGCGCGGTGGTCAGGTCCACTTTTCCGGCGTTCACAACAGGAGCAAGTCCCGCCAATAATCCCACTGCGACCGAAATCGCCGCCGCAAACAGCAAAACGGGAACATCCAGTGTGGCTTCTGCGAGGCGCGGAATATCGCGAGGGCCAATCAGTATCAGCGTGCGCAAACACCACCCCGCGAGCAACAATCCCAAGGCGCCGCCGATGCTCGCGATGACAATCGTTTCGGTGAGCATCTGCCGCACAAGGCGCGCACGCCCAGCGCCGATCGCCACGCGAATCGCAACCTCTCTCGCGCGCGCCGTGCTGCGTACGAGCAAAAGGCTTGCGACATTGGCACAAGCAATGATCAGCACGAGACCAACTGCGCTCATCAAAACGAGCAGTGTCGTGCGGACGTCCCCCGCCATCACCTCCGTGAAGTAGGCGGCATACGCGCGGTGATCATCCTCGGGCCCCGGGTCGCTGAGCGCGAGCCGCTGCATAATAGCGTCGAGATTGGTTTGCGCTTGCGTAAGCGTCGTTCCCGGCTTGAGCAGGCCCAACGCGCGCATGGACCCATGCTCGCTGCGTTTGTGATGGGCGGCGGCGTTGCGGCCGAGGGGAAGGTAAAAGTCGGCGGACCTCGTCAGAAATTGATAGCCCGGGCTCAGCACGCCTATGACTTGATAGGCCGTTCCGTCCAAAATGACCGTCTCCCCGACCACATTCGGATCACCGCCGAGCTTGCGTTGCCAGCAATCGGCTGTCGCGACCACTGTCGGTGCGGCGCCCGGCGTATCGTCAGTGTCACTAAAAAGCCGGCCCAGAGCCGGTCTCGCGCCCGTGAGCTGAAAAAAACCGCTCGTCACAAGCCAATCGTGCGTGAGCACGGCGTCGCCTCTCCCAGTCATGGTCAAGTCGTCCCCAGCGAACGCTCCCATGTTCTCGAAAGTATCGCTGTCGTGTCGCCAGTGCTCAAAATTCATCCAGGTGATGCTGATGCCTTGTGCCTTCGCGGTAGATTCGCCGAGCCAGACAAGCCGCTCTCCGTGGGGATACGGCAGCGGCCGCAGCAGCACCGAATACACCACGCTGAAGATAGCCGTGTTCGCGCCGATGCCCAGCGCCAGCGTCAATATGACGACCAGAGAGAAACTTGGTGATCTGCGAATCCCTCGCAGACCGTAGCGAATGTCCTCAAGAAAAGTCTCGAACCGGGGAAACTGCCAGGATTCGCGCGCGTTTTCTTGCGTTCTAGTGAGGTTACCGAAAGCGCGCCGCGCCGCTGCACGCGCTTCCTCGGCAGGCATGCCACGCTCGATATTTTCGGCGGTCATCAGCTCGAGATGCGCTTGCATCTCGTCGGACAACTCTTCCTCAAGCCCCTTGCGTAGATGCAAAGCGCGCCCAATCTTTGCCCACCATTCGCGCATAGCTTTCACCGTTGCGGCGCCAGAACGCGCCCCATCGCTTCCACAAACCGCATCCATTTCGATTTCGCCGCGACTAATTGCTTCCGCCCGAGCGGCGTCAGCCGGTAATACTTCGCGCGCCGCGCATTCGGCGTCCTTTTCCACTGCGCGGCAATCCAGCGGCGTTGCAGCAACCGCTGCAACGCCGGATAGAGCGATCCGTTATCGACCAGGAATTCGTACTTCGATTGCTGCTCGAGGAATTGCGATATGCCGTAAGCGTGATTCGGCGCGGATTGCAGGCTGCGAAGTATCAGGACTTCCAGCGTCCCCTGCAGGAACTCCAGCGCTTTCCGTGGATCGTCTACCGTAGACACTCTACCTATCTACGCCCAAGCGTGATTGTTGTCAAGCAGCCAGTCGAACGCCTCCACCGAACACGCCTTCTCGCCTGTCAACAAGAAAACCCGCACAGCATGCACGTAGTACCTTGTAGGGGCGCAGCTTGCTGCGCCCCTCCGGGCACGATCGCTCGATCGAAAGTGGGTTAGAAACGGTGAATGGGCCCGATCAAATTCCAATGAATCGAATACCAGGTCAGAAAAACGCAAGCCAAGGCCACCAGCGAAAATTTTATCCGTGTAATCGTCCGCACGTCCGCTCGGCTCCAAATCCGAATCCCCGCAATCAAAGCAAATATGCTGAAGAAAACCGCCACCACGGAAAACCAATTGATCAGCCCAAAATAACGCACGATGACGGGAAATTTCGGCAACGCTTCGTTCTGCAGAGATGCGGCCAGTGCGATGAAACATATCATGACGATAAACCAGGTGAAGGCGGCCAAGCGTGGTCCCAGGTTGATCCACACTGTGCCAGGTTGCGGCTGGAGCGGCGGCCGCTTGCCAAAAAATAGCCGCCGGGTAAAACGGATGAGGCTCGCTGCCACGACAAATAGCACGATCAAGACGCTCACGCCCGCGGCGATCCCAACAAACGCTTTGTTTTCGTACCATGGCACGCGCTGTAGTTGCACGCCGGGAAAGTTCACCGCAATGCGTACGACCTTTCCGCCTGAGTCTCGAATAGCGAAGAGACGAGCTTGCTCGTCTTCCGCTTGCCACAGATCCTTGCCGATGGGCTTCCATTTGCGCGTGTGCCCGCGCAGGTCCTTCGACGTATCGATTTTCAGAACTCCGTCTTTGTCCACGCTGAAAACGGATTGTCCCCCGGGATTCCCCATCGCCAGCTTGGTGCTGTCCGCCCGGCGCGTCGATTGGAAGTTGCCGTCTATGTCTTTCAATTGTTCGACGGGCACGGTTTGAAATGCTGGAGCCGTGTACGCAGGGAAGTAACGATCGGCAAAACCGTCTAGAAGTTCGGCGCGATTTTTCGTTGCTGAGCCCGCCGAGTTGTAAGAGACGAAGAGAACCAGTTTCTGCGACGGCTCCAGCAGGAACATGCTGTGAAAGGCGATGAGGTCCCCGTCGTGCCCAATGAAATGAAGATTGTTACGCCACGTCTGGTAAAAGCCCATGCACAGCGGGGGCAGGGAATCGGACGTCCCGAATTGTCGCGTCCACATCAAGTCGCGCGTTTCGGTCTTGAGAATACGATGGCCGTCGAGCTCGCCCCCGTTCAGCAGTGCCAGCCCGAATTTTTCCATGTCGCCCGCCGCGGAAGAAATGCCTCCTGCGGGCGCGGGGTTGAAGATTTCGAATCCGATGGCCGGCTTTTCGGTCGTGTCGCGGTAGCCGTCGGAAACGTAAGGCGCGAGCTCCGAGGTCATCGGTTGGTTGAAGCTCGAGTGTTTCATCCCCAGCGGCAGAAAGATATGCTCGGACACGTACTGCTCGAACGGTTCGGCCGCCACCCGTTCGACGATGTAGCCCGCAAGTCCCACGCCGTAATTCGAGTACGCCGGGATTTCCCCGGGCGGATACATCCGTCGTGGCTGATTGTGGATCAGAAAATCGCGAAGGGTATGCGCGCTCCTGGGATCCACAAAAATGATGTCATGCAGCACTTCCTCAAAACCGCCCGTGTGCGTCATCAAATTTCGCAGAGTCACCGGTTTGCCGAAAGCCGGCGCAATTTGGAAATCGAGATACTTGTTCACGTCCGCGTCGATGTCCAGCTTCCCTTGCTCCGCGAGCTGCATAACCGAAACCCAGGTGAACAGCTTCGAGATGGATGCAAGGCGAAACATGCTCGTGTCCGGGTCGACCGCTGTTTTCTTTGCGAGGTCCGAGTAGCCATAGCCCTTTTTCAGAAGCTCTTTGCCATCTTTCATCACCAGCACCGTCGCACCGGCGACGTCGCTCCGCTCCATCTGCAGCGGCACGAGGCCATCGAAGAAAGCCTCAAGGTCCGCTTTTTCGAGCGCATGTGCTGCCGGCAGCGAAACCACGGCCCCGGTCTTCGTTTCCGAGATTGCCGCAGGCGCGGAAGCTGTGGCAGGCGCAGCTGTTTTTGCAGGAACCGCCGCTTGCGGAGGGACTGCTCGCACAGGAACTAAAATGCACAGCGCGAAAATACAAACGAGGGCGCGAAGCAGGTTCATGTCGCCTCCAAAGCTGATGAAACAAGCGCACAGTCTCTTGGAAACGAGCCGCTCACGCAACAAAAATCTGAAAATCACCAGGCCTGCATTCGAGGAAGTAGCACGAACGCCAAGTGCGGGCTCAGCTGTTTTCCTCTCGATGGGCCCCGCCCTCTTCGCTATTCATACCGCAACGTGATGATGGGGTCCACACGCATCGCCCGCCGCGCCGGAATGTAGCAAGCCAATAGCCCTGCGCCAAGTAGCAGCAGCGTCACTCCAATAAACGTCAGCGGATCCGTGGCCGTCACGCCAAAGAGCAGCGACTCAATCACGCTCGTCAACGCCAGCGAGCCTGCAATCCCAATCGCCGCCCCAATAAGAATTGTCCTCAATCCCTGCCCCAGAATCATTCGAAGCATATCGCCCGGACTCGCCCCAAGCGCGATACGCACCCCAATTTCCCGCGTGCGCCGGCTCACCGAATAAGCCATCACGCCGAACACCCCTGCCGTGGCTAACAGCAGCGCAGTAATCCCGAAAAATCCGACGAGGATAACGTTAAACCTCCGCGACCCCAGCGCAGCCGAATACACTTGCGAAAACGTGCTGAACTTCGCCGGAATCTCCGGATCAAGGTCCGCAAGGATCCCTCGCGCAGCCGAAGAGACCGGCCGCGTGTCGGCATCGCTCAGCATCGTCAACGTCATCGCCGCTCGCGGCCGCTGAAACAAATTCACATAGACCGTCGGCCGTGGCGGCGCATCCAGCCCATATTCGTGTGTGTCGCCCACGATCCCCACAATCGTTAGCAATCGGACGTCGCCGTCCATGTTTCCAAACTGGATCGTGTGCCCGATCGGATCCTGCCCGGGCCAGCGGTTGCGCGCCAGCGATTCGCTGATCACCGCGACGTGCGGAGAATCCGCGCCGTCGTGCTCATCAAAAATTCGTCCTCGGATCAGCGGTATCCCAAGAGTCTGAAAATATCCGTCTGTCGCAACGCAGAAGTCCGCCACGCCAATCCGCTCTTTCTGTTGGAACAGTGCCCCGAACTCATCCAGGTTTTTTGGCATTTCATTCTGCGTCATCAGCAGAAACATGCCATCCGGCAGCCCGCCTTCCACCATCGGCAGGTTGCTGGCCGCGCCAACCTTGCGCACTCCCGGTATTTGTTTGAGCCGGTCAATCAGCTTCGCATAAAAAATCGCCTGACCCGCCTTCGCCTTCGGATCTTCCACCCACGGCAGCGATACCTCCATCGCCACAATTTTGTCCACGCGGAACCCTGGATTCACTTCCAGCACTTTCATCAGGCTGCGCCCCAGCAATCCCGCCCCAACCACCAGCACCAGCGTAATCGCGACTTGCGCCGCCACGATCACCTGCCCAACGCGCTGGCTGCCTTGCGAGCCCGCTTGCCCTCGCCCTCCTTCCGCGAGCGCCTCGCGCACATCTCCCGAAGTTGCCCGCGCCGCCGTGAACGCCCCGAGTCCCGCCGCCACCGCCGTCGATAGCAGCAGCGCGAACCCGAGCACTGGTAGATTGACCGCCACGCTGTCCAGCCGGGGCAAATTTCCCGGCGCAAGCGCCAGCAATCCATTCACGCCCCAAACCGCTCCCAACACTCCAAGCCCGCCTCCGGCAATTGCGAGCAGGAATGCTTCGGTAAGAAATTGCCGGATCAACCTTCCGCGCTCCGCCCCCAGCGCGCCGCGAATGGCCAGCTCGCGTCCCCGCGCCGACGCCTGCGCCAGCAACAAATTCGCCACGTTCAAGCACGCCACCAGCAACAAAAATCCTACCGCCCCTAGCAGCACCAGCAGCGGCGATCGCGCCTTTCCCGTAATCGAGTCCTGCAGCGGAAGCGCAACTCCGTCTTTCAGGAGATACTCGCCCTGCTCGCTCGACGTATCGTGAATCCGCCGCGCGATCGCGCTGACATCTGCATTCGCTTGCACCACCGTCACGCCATCCCGCAGCCGCCCCACTGCGCGGTAGTTATGCGAGGTCCTGCTTGGATTTTCCCCTTCCAAATCCGCCGGCAACCACAGCTCGGCATCCTCCGGAAAACGAAATCCCGCTGGCACCACTCCGATCACGGAGTACATCGTTCCGTCAATCTTCAACCGCAACTTTGCAAAATCCGTCGACGAGCCGAGCGACTCTTTCCAGTATCCATAACTCACAAGCACGGTTGGCCCCGCGCCCTTTTTCGCGTCGCTGGCCGCGAAGTCTCGCCCCAGCATCGGCTGAACCCGAAACACCTTCAGAAAGTCCGGTGAAACGCTGGCAACGTTCGTCCGCGTCGGCTGCGAAGTCCCAGCAATCGACACGGTGCCGTCCTCATACTTCGCGATCTCCTCAAAGCTCCGGTTTTGCTCTCGGATATCGTCGAAGTTCGGATCCGCCAGCCGCGACCACGTGCCCTTCGAGTTGACCTCGAACACCGCCATGATCCGGCTCGCATCGTTGTACGGCAAAGGCCGCAGCAGCACCCCGTACACCACGCTGAAAATCGCCGTAGTTGCGCCAATGGCCAGCGCCAGCGTGAAGATCATGACTGCCGTCACGCCACGGTTGTTCCGCATCTGCCGAACACTGTATTTGAAGTCCTGCCACAGCGAATCCATCGGAGTTCCTCCCCACGCCACGCCTTGAGGTCCTATGCACAACGAATAGGCCACGCCGCCCCAAACGGCAACCATAGATAGGAACGCGAATTAGCGCAAAATGTTTCTCGAATGTTGTCTTGGAAGCTCCGCTTCTCGGATTTCGCTCTCTCCGCTCCGCCCGCTCCTACCAAGAATCGGCCATTGCTCCCACCCGCGAAGAACAGCTATCATCCGTCCGGTTCGGCAGGCAAGCGTGCGCGGTTATCGCATCCACCGCGAACCGTGGCGATGTGGAGTGCGGCAGCTCTGCTGCCGCTTTTCTCAGCCGCTCGCACGACTCTCGGTTGTCCGATTCTCGCTTGCCACAAGGGGGGAAACAATGAAGCGTGCACTTCTACTTCTTCTGATTGTCGCATTCGCGCAAACCGTCTCCGCGCAAGACTGGGCCAAGGCCGCTCTGGCCAAATCGCCCCGCCACACCGAGTGGGTCACCCTCAAGCACGACGGCCGCTCCGTCGACACCTTCGTCGCCTACCCCGAGTCCAAGGACAAGCGCCCCGTCGTCCTTATCATTCACGAAATCTTTGGCATGACCGACTGGGTCGAAGACCTCGCCGACCAGGTCGCCGCTGCCGGCTACATCGCCGTCGCGCCCGACCTTCTCTCCGGCATGGGCCCCGGCGGCGGCCGCACCTCCTCCATCCCCGCCGACAAAGTCATGGAAGCAGTCAGCAAACTGAATCCCGATCAAGTCACCGCCGACCTCAACGCCGCCGCCGATTTCGCCAACAAAATTCCCGCCTCCAACGGCAGGCTCTTCGTTGCGGGCTTCTGCTGGGGCGGAAGCCAGACTTTTCGTTTCGCTACAAATCGGAGCGATCTGGCGGCCGCCTTTGTGTTTTACGGTGGCCCGCCCGACAAAGCCGACATGGCCCGCATCAAAGCTCCCGTCTACGGTTTCTTCGCCGGCAATGATGCTCGCATCGGCGCCATGATCCCCGACGCCATCGCCAACATGAAAGTCGCTGGCAAAACCTTCGACCCCGTCACCTACGACGGCGCCGGCCACGGCTTCATGCGCGCCGGTGAAGCCCCCGACGCCACCCCGGCCAACCAAAAAGCCCGCGCCGAAGCCTGGGCCCGCTGGAAAATCCTCCTAGCCAAATAGCCCCAGCGCGCCCTTGTTAACTCCGCGCGTTTGCCAGACCCACAGTTATTTCGAACGGAGCAGGCCGACGCTTTTTCTTTTCACGTTTGCTCCTGCAAACGTATCGGCCTGCGCAGAGAGAAATCTCTCTTACTCTTTGGCCCCGCCTCGTCCCTCTTCTCTGCGAATCTCTGTTAACTCCGCGCCCCTGCGTCATCTTTTTCTCTCGCCACTAGTCACTCACCACTCGCCACTTCCTCCGCATCGTCCCAAAACCTCTTCGCCACCTCCGCCGCATGGCCACCAAAGAATCCAAACCCCACCAAGCCCTACCAAACCCCAATCCACCAACTCCTCGAAAAATCCACCCGCAAAGTCGCCTAATCCCGCCCGCCCCTCACGACCCCCATCGCTGTCATTCCGAACGAAGTGGGCCGCCCCATCTTCTTTCACCATCGCTCCTGCGATGATGTCGTCCCACGCTGAACCGTTGGACAGCTTGACGATGGTCATCCGCGTGGTAAACAGGAAGCCCATGTCGCGGACACTCGGGCCTTCGACGATCCAAACGTTTTTTGCGAATGCTTGAACTTCCTTCATGTTGCGCTCTCACGGCATGAAGCAATGGCATCGCTTCAGTACACGAATGGAATCAATTTTCGAGTCCGTTTCTCGTATTCGTCGAACGGGACGCCATAGTGATCGCGGAGATGAGCATCCAGCATCGGGATATTGATGAAGACGAAACCGGCCAGCATGAGCAGTGGAATGACTACCGTCATCCACCTTCCGGAAATCAGGCAGATGCCCGAAAAAGAGACCAGGTCCCCGAGATAGTTCGGATGTCTCGACCAACGGAATAGGCCGCGAGTATAGAGCCGACCGCGATTTTCAGGCCGCTGTTTCCAGATGTGCCGCGCGTACTCAGCATACGAGTTCATCCACGATCCCAAAACGAACAGGACTATGCCGATGTACCCGCCGCGCTGAACGCCGCTTGATTCGTCCCTCCCGCGATCCCCAGCACCAGATAAATGCACAATAACCATGGAGCAATCGTAAACGCTTCGCTCCAACTTACTCCGCGCTTCAGAAAAACGAACTCCGTAAAGAGAATCCGAACGTAATAAACGGAGAATGCAGCGCCGAGACAAGCGCGCCGAATCACGTCCCCGGATATCCAATGCCATCCGAACCACGCGCCCGCAGTTCCGATTCCGCCACCGAACAGCAACCACCACGCGATGGCGACCCATGCGCCGCCCGTCGCCGCCAGGGTCAGCCGCTGCGGCACCGAAGCGTCCCGCAGCTCGTACATGCTTCGCTGGATGTCCCGTTTCTGCATCAGGGGGTTCTCTCGAAATCGTAAGCCCGCCCCGCTTGCTTCGCGCTGTCCTCATCCTCAGCCGAATTTTTGCAGGAGGAGCTCCGCCGCTGCTCCCGGACCGTCCCATTTTTCCATGATCTTGGCGAACGCCTCGGCCTTGCTTTTCGCGTCTTTGTCCTCCAGAAGAAGCCGAATCGCTTTTTGCACCTTGCGGGAGGGATTTTTTGACTTCGGCACTCGAATCGCAAAGCCCTTCCGCACCAGGCAGGCAAGATTGGCGACCTGCTCCATCTGCATCCCCACCCCGACTACCGGCTTCCCCGCGTAGGCGGCCGTCATTACGGTTCCTATCCCTCCATGAATGAGAGAAAGGTCAGCCATCTTGTTCACATCGAGGGCGGGCAGCCAGTCTGTCACAATGACGTTGGCAGGAATCTTCGCTCCCTTAAGCCGGTCCAGGAGGAATTTGATCGGCGCAATCACGCGATAGGGCTTTCCTTCAAAACTTTCGAGTATCTTCGCCACAATCTCCGGTGTTCCCGAGCTTCCCATAGCGAAATAGATAAGAGGTTTATCCCGTGGAATATTCTTGACGGCCTCCGGGATCGGAAAATTCTCTCGTGCAATCAGGGGACCAGAATAGAAGTAGCCGGGAGGAAGTATCGTTCCTGAGAATTCTGCTGGCTCCGCGACCAGCGTGACATCTCCGTGCCAAAAGTCAAAAATGGATTTATACCCTTTAACACCGAAATGCTTGGCCGCGTTGTTTACCGGATTGAGGAAACCGTATCTTATCCAGAAATTGATAAAGGCAAGGATTAGCAAGTCGGCGACGCGTTTGAGCAGCCTTGGCCCCACTTTGTCGGTCATTCCAGCTCCCGTCGCGAAAAACGGTTCCATCCACGTGGACTGAATTACCCATACAAGTGGAACCTCCAATATGCGGCAGGTGACCGGAATTGTTAGATAGGAACCCGTAAGTACTGCCGAAGGTCTTATTGATTTTACATAGGCGACCTCATTCTCGATTCGCTGAATCATCTCCCTCTTCGAAAACGCCGGTGCAAATCGTTCCCCTCTGTCCACGCGAGCTATGTGTTCAATCTTTTCTGCGGTCAGCCGGGGCTCCATCCTATGAAGCGCAAACCCCTCGTCTTCAATCAAACGCTCAAAGTCACCACCGTCGGAAATAAATTGGATCCCAAATCTCTTGATTGCCGTTTCATGGGCGATGACTCCTTTAGCGATTTCGATCATGCGCGTCGTCTCGGCAAGATTGTAAGCTGCAGGTGCAAACAGCAGAATTCTCTTTGGCATTATTTCATCTCGATGAGCTGCCGACCGTTATCATCCTACAAAGATCGGCGGCTGGGACAGCCCGGCGGATGGGTGGGGCAGCCCCCACCACCCGCGCCTCAATGCCCTGAATTCAATTGCCCGTCAGGGCACAATCGCACAACTTTAACTTTCTCCCGCGCCGCTCGGGCGTAGTCTGGTGCCGATCACCTTTTTCCATCTCTTTTCATGGGGAGGTACAAGCATGGAGGCAGCCCCGAAGGCCCTCGAAGCGTTTGGCGCTTTGCAGAGGCGTCTTGCCGAAGCCGCGATGCAGGCCGTCGACAGCACGGTCCACACACCGTGGAGAGAGTTCTGCCTGGACATCCGTTCGACTCCGGACGGAGAGGCCCTCGACGTAAGGTTCTACGTGGTTCCCGTGTCCGGCGCCCCGATCAGCGTGCCTATGCCCCAGCCGGTGGCAGCCATCGTCCACGAAACTTGGCAGATGCGGAGCGCCTGCTTTTCGCCGCCATGGTATGGCATGAAGCTGTCCATCACCAGCGAGGGCCAGTGCAAGATTAATTTCAACTACGACCCGAACTGCAACGCCGAGCCCACAATTTCTAACAACTGAAGGTTGCAAACCGCGCTCTCATTCTACTAACCAAAGCCAACTGCCTAACTCTGGCGGGTGGCGAATACAAAGAATCGATGGTGGGCGCGTTGGACTTCCTCGATAACCTGTTCGTCGCCGTTCACCGGTAAGCTTCACGGCGATGCAGCACGCGTCGAATCTCGATGGTGTCGGCAGGTTCGTTGACGAAGATAAGCTGGTAGTCGCTGATGCGTAGCCTTAATTCCTCCATTCCATGGAGCGCCTTCACATCCCCCTCGCCCGAATCCGCGAAGCGATGCAAGCCCGCTAGAATGCGCATAGCTGTCGATTTGTCGAGGCGGCGGACGTCGGCCTTGGCTGGTGCGGTCCAGATGATTCGCTTCACTTCGGTTCTTTGAAGCGCTCGATCTCTTCTTGGGTAATTCCGAGTTCGGCCAGAACCTCTTCATGGGGAATGCCGGGGTTGTGCTTTAACCACTCGCGGGATTCAGCAATCGCGTTTTTCTCTTCTGCCGTGAGTGGCTCGTCGTCTATAGGTGCATTAGCGATGGCGAGGGATACCGGATCCAGCATCGCCTCGATCACCCCAACAACAGCAGAGAGCTGCCTTGGCGGAAGCCGGTCGATCAATTCGTGCGCGCGATCTTTGGGGTTCGGCATAAAAGGTCCCTCTTCAGTTGTTACATGCCTGGCAGGAAGGTGTCAATGGCGCGCGCCGCATCCGTTGTGACTCTCGTTCTCCTGCCTCACGATTCACGCCGGTTGGCAGTCGCTCATTTCCCGAGGAATTTTTCGAGGGTCGAGAGTTCGGCTTCGGCCATATCCAGATACTTCTTCGCGGATTTGGTGTCCTGTTTTTGCATTGCCGCTTGCGCTTTGGAGATGTCGGTCCGCATCCGCTGCTGCGCGGCGACGATGTCTCCGCGCAGCCCGTAGCCAGAGGCAGCCTGCTGCCGCTGGAGGTTATCCAGAGATTGCGAAACGGCCAGCGAGCGCCCGTCGATATCGTCGTAGCGCTGTTCGTTTTCTTTGGCCAGGGCAGCTTCCTCGGCCTTGGCTTGCGCGTCCGCTGCGTCAGCCTGCACGTCCTTCTTGGACTTGCCGCCGCCAGGCTTCCGCGCCGGCAGGACAGAGCCAGAATTAGACGCGCCGCCGGAGGACGTTGGAGAACTGGTCGGAGCCGTAGGATCGCTGGAACCTGAAGACGTACCCGTGGCGTCCGGCGAAGATTGGCCGGACTGCTGCCCCTGCGCTCCCGTCGAACCAGAAGCCGATCCCGCACTGCCACCTGGTGTCTGTGCGGTGGGATCCGTTGGAGTCGTGGGAGAAGTCGGAGGAATTACCGTGTCGCTTGACGAGGAAGGAGGCACGGACAGAGGAGTGGAGACGGACGCGCCGCCAGGCCCCGAAGTTTGCGCCTTGGCGGATTTTCCCGCTCCGGCCAGCGTCTTTATCCGCATAGGAAGATAGAGGCCAGCCGCAAAAAGCACCACCACGACGATAAAAGCGCCCAGCGCGATGTACAGGCCTCGATGACTCTTATGTCCCACCGCTGCTGGAGGTGGTGGAGGCTGCGGCGTGGCTTCACGAGTCGGCGGCAGCGGCGCGGCACCGGCAAACATTGGCCCCGGAGCGCCGGATGGAAGCGGATCAGTCTTCTGAAAGACCGGAGCGTCCATCATCGTTGTGGGCGAGTTGGACGCTGGCGAGCCATTGAACAGGGAAGTGGCGCTGCCGCCGCTGGCGGGCGCGGAAGGAGCGTAAGAGCGTGGATTGACATCGGGCTGCGTGCCGGCGGCTTGCGCCTGAACGCTTTTGAGTGCGCCGCGGAAGGCGTCCGCCGATTGGAAGCGCTGCCCCGGCTCTTTCGCAAGAGCCATCACGATAATTTGATTCAGCGTTTGCGGAATGCCGGGGCGCAGAACGATAGGAGGCTTCGGCACTTCCTGGAGATGCGCAGCCATCATGGCGTAGTTGCTCTCGGCAGCAAAAGGCAGCTGGCCGGTGACCATTTCGTAGAGCGACACGCCGAGGGAATAAAGATCGGAGCGATTGTCGGCGGGCTCGCCTTTCACCTGTTCCGGCGGCATGTAATTCAGGGAGCCGAGCGTCGTGCCGGTCAGAGTGAGACTGCGATCGCTGCCGGAGCGCGCGATGCCGAAGTCCATCAGCTTCACGACGCCGTCGGGAGTGAGCATCATGTTGGCGGGCTTGATGTCTCGATGAATAATGTTTTGTTTGTGGGCGTAACTGAGGGCGTCGAGCACCTGATCGATGTATTTGACGGCTAGGGCCGGCGGGATGGCGCCTTGATGAAGCCGCGAGGAGAGAGTGACGCCGTCGACGAACTCCATGATCATGACGAGTTGATTGTCGAGCGTGAGCGCGGTGCGCAGGGCGGCAATGTTCGGATGATTGAGGCTGGCGAGGACTTTGATCTCGCGCAGAAAACGATCGGCGAGATCTTTTTGACCCGCGAGGTCGGGAAGCAAAATCTTCATGGCCTCAACGCGATCGGAGATCGTGTTGCGGACTTTGTAGACTTTGCCCATTCCTCCGGCGCCGAGAATGCCGAGAATTTCGTAATCGCCGAGCTTTTGTCCGACGGAGTAGTCCTGGCTCATGGTGTGGCTCCCTTCCAATAAGAAAATAGGCGAGGAAGTTTAGGAGGCTGCCTCGCCTATTTCATCAAGCACCGAGAATATCAAAAAAAAGCATCAGTGAGCCGCGCGTGCGGCGGTGCTACAGGTTACGGAGTGGTCCCGCCAGAACTGGCGGCGACGTCTCCCACTTTAGGAGGAGTCGCGCCGGAGTATGTGGCGGTGGCGGAGTCCGCATCGACATCGGTGATCGTGGCCGTGCCGAGCTGGCTGGTGACGGTCTTCAGGACTTTGCCGGTGGTTGGATCTTTTACAGTGCGAACGGGGCGGCTGATCTGAATGACATCGCCCGAGCGCACGCCAACTTTGTTGCCAATGTTGATGATGATGGTGTTGCCGCTGACATCGGCTACGACGCCGGAATACGATGCATGGATGGTGGGCAAAGTTGCGGCAGCGTTGTCGAGTTGGGTGGCGCAGTCGGCGACAGCCTTGTTGACCGCTTCGCCGAGGATGGTTTGCGAGAAGTTGCTGCTGCTCATGTCGAAGGCACCGCCGCCCCCGCTATAGCCGCTTCCACCCCCGCCGCCGAGGAACAAGCCGGAGCGGGAGGATTCGCCGTTGCCAGTGACGGAGGCGAGGATTTCACCAGTAGTGGTGTTGACAAGCCGGGCAGTAATGGCGACGACGGCTTTGGATTCCTTTTTGCCTGCGCCGAGAACTGCGCCAGTCCAGCCGCTGTGGCCGCCGCCAACGCCGCCAACTTTGCTGTCGTCGCGTCCGAATTTGGTAATGGAGCCGAGAATGATGGTGTCAACGCCGAGGATGCGGCCGATTTTGGAGGCGCTGGAGGGATCGGCGCGGTCGCTGTTATTAAAATTTTGCTCGGCAATAATTTTGTCGAGAGCGGCGCGCTCGATGACGCGGTACTTGCCGTCGGTGACGAGCTTTTGAACCATTAGATCGGTGATGCCCTTACCGACGTCCTGGTCGGTGCCGAAGATGGAGGCAACGACGGTTTTCACGGTGCCGTAGTCGAAGTTCATGACGGCGACGAGCCGCTTTGGACCTTGCGGCGCGGCCGCCGCTGGCGTGGCTGACTGCTGCGCCGCGCACGGGGCCACTACCAAGAATGAAACACAAAGAAAACGAAAAAGTCGTGACATAAGTTAGTGCTCCTCACACCCAAGGAATTTGTGAGCGAAAGACGAGAAACGTTTCATTTGTGACCAAAACCTCTTCGGAACCGAAGACCGGCAGTCGCACAGAGACGAGAGACCAGCTTATAGGGGCGTATGTTACACCGGGGAAAGGGGAGAGGCAACGGTGGTTTGTCGGAAGGGGCAAGAGAGGGGAGCGGAGACGTGGGAGGGAGAAAACTGGTAGGATGCGGCGAGGTGAGTTGGGACTGGAGTTTCACCGAAGAGAGAAAGAGGGAGCGGAGATCATGGCCGAGCCAACAAGAGAAGAGTTGATGGCGCAGATTGAAGAGTTGAAAAAGCAGGCGGGGACGAGGAAAAAAGGAAGTTTGGAATTTCGCGTGGGAGAAAAGGGCGGAGTGAGTGTGTATGGATTGGGGCGGTTTCCCGTCACGCTGTATTACGAGCAGTGGATCCGGTTGCTGGATGTTTCGACGGAGTTGAGAGAGTTCTTGGAAGAGAACAAAAGCAAGTTGAAATTAAAGACGGCGGAGTGATGAGGCAGTGCCACGAAAAGTCATCCTGGGATTCGGAATAAGCCTGGACGGTTATATTGCGCGGCGCAACGGCGGCCTCGATTTTCTGGTCATCGACAAAGAAGGGGAAGCGCTGATGGCGGAGTTCTTCTCTAAGATCGATACCACGATCATGGGCCGGAAGACCGCCATTGGCTGGATCAAAATGCGCGAGAGTGGAGAGATGCCCGAGACGCCGGGCATGACGAATTACGTAGTCTCCCGGCGATGGAAGCCGGGCAAGCGCGAGGGATTCAAAGTGGTCGGCGGATCTCTCGCCGTTTTCGTGAAAAAGCTGAAATGCCGCCCAGGAAAACACATCTACCTGGGAGGGGGCGGCGAACTATGCCGCAGTTTCCTGCAAGAGGATTTGGTGGACGAGCTCTACATCGGCGTTGGTCCGATTCTATTGGGTGATGGCATCCCCGGCTTCCCTGGGAAATTTCCGCAGCGCGACTTCCGGTTGACCGAATGCAAGTCCTACGCGAATGGATCGGTGGGGCTGCGCTATGAACGGATTCGGACGAAGCGGAGCCGATAAGCGGCCCTGATAGGCGTGGAATTGAGCGCAGTCACCGTTTGCTTCAGCCGCCCGCCGCCTGCCTATCTTTCAGCCCAAATAGAGCGCCTCGCCGAATTTCGCGTGGAGCGCCTTGTCAAAGGTGACCAGGCGCAGCCCTGCTACGGCGGCGAAGGCTCCGAGGTAGGAGTCGGCCCAGTCTTTTGGAGCGGGCCGCGTGGCGCGAGAGAAGGCTCGGAAAGTTGCCTCCATGGTGGAAGGCTCTTCGAGAAAGAGGATGCGTTCGTCGCCGGTTAAGCGGTCATAGGCCCGCCACGCCTCCGCCTGGCTCAAGACCTCGTCATTGCCCATGACGGCGTCGGTGGTCAGCAGCCGGAGCAAGCCAAGCTGGGTGAAGCGGCAGAAGCACAGACGAGCATTTTCGTCCAGCCGCTCGAACCACGCTTTCGCAGCGGGGTGATGGACGTGGCGCTGGTAAGAGAGCGCGAGCCATACGTTGACATCAGGGAAAAGGAATGAGGTCGTAGATCTGGGCATTGTCGATCTCGAGGGTGCCTGGACGTTTCGAGGAAATAATCGGCAAGGCAACGCGGCGGGCGCCCTTTTTTCGCCGGACGCGGAGCTCGACTTCCACGCCGCGAAGGATGAGTTCCTTTACGGAGCGCTTCTCTCGGGCGGCCTTGGACTTCAGCTCGCGGTAAAGGGCGTCGGGAATGTCTACCGTGGTGCGCATAGGTTCATTCTGCCATATTTATGGCTGATGAGGAAGCCCGCAGTCGGATGCTGCACCGGCAAAAAGAAGTCAAAATCCCCACGTATAAAAGCGATACGTGGGGCCCCCGGCGCGTGTTCCATTGAGCGAAGAGAGTCAAAACCCGCACCCTTTGAAAAACCAGAACCCAAAGGGTGCGCCACGCGCCCGGTCGGATGTCAAAGATTGACATTAGGGAGTTTTGTGGATAAGTTAAGATGGCGAAGCGAAGGGGGCCCCCGCCATGGACCAGATGAACGTCTCGATTACAGATCAGCTTGCCGGCTACGTTCGAAGGAAGGTCAGGAGCGGCCGCTATAACAATGCCAGCGAAGTGGTGCGCGACGCGTTGCGGCGCATGGAGGAGGAGGACGAACGCGCCTTGCGCCTGGCAAAGCCGAGCGCCGCGGACATCCTGACCGATCTTACGGAGACGCAGCTCGACGGCGTCCGGCGGCGCGTTCGCGCCAGCATTACAAACGTTGAGGCAGGCAGGTTTGCGGAGTACGAAGGACGAGAAGGACTCCGGAGACTCGCCGATGGAGTGAAGGCGAGGGGGCGAAAGCTCCTTGCGAAGCAAGCAGCAAGCAAGTAATGCGTTACCGTGTTTCAGAGGATGCGGAGCGAGACCTGGACGAGATTTTCCTCTATTGGGCCAGCCGGACAAGTCTGGACATTGCGGACCGAGTGGTGGAGAGGATCACGGAACGGTTTTGGCTATTAGGAGAACATCCGGATGCGGGCAGGGCTGCGGATGACGTCGCTAAGGGTGTGAAGTGCTTTCCCGCCGGGAACTATCTTATCTATTATCGCAAGACTGGCCGCGGCACCGATATTCTCCCTATTTTTCATGGTGCTCGGGAACAAAGAGTCGCTTACCGAGCGCCGAAAAAGCGCAGGTAAAGGGTGGCTCGATGCATTTGGTAAACGCAACGGGTGGCGTTCTGCAAAGAGATGAGATCAAAACCCTCCCATTGTGTTGAGGCTGTTCCACCCGCCGGGCGCGTTCCATTGAGCGAGGAGAGTCAAAACCCGCACCCTTTGTAAAACCAGAACCCAAAGGGTGCGCCATCCGCCCAGATGAGTTTGATTTTGGCGTCGTGCTGCTTGGCGAAGTAAAAGAAGTCTTCATCTTTGCTGCTGATGATGCGATCGTGAAGTGCGGCGTGGCGGCAAATGGCGCTATCTGCGGCGTCACCCAAGCCCGCCTCAAGGACGTGCTGGCAATCGAGTCTGCGAGCGCGCAGGTGAACGGCGAGAGCGACCGGCAACTGGTTATCAACGATAAATTTCACGACGTCGGGAGTACGACGTGGTCCGTCTGATTGGCGGCGTAAGCCAGTGCGGCAAGGATGTCTTCGCGTTCGAGATAGGGATAATCCGTCAGGATTTCTTCAAACGAGGCTCCCTATGCAAGCAGTTCGAGCACATCCGACACACGGATGCGCAGCCCACGAATACAAGGGCGGCCTCCGCACTTGCCGGGTTCGACCGTGATTCGATTAAGACGCTCGTGATTCATTGAAATTCCAGCAATTTCGACGATATGCAATCCGGAGTGCAAAGGCAAGCGCCGGGGCGGGAGAAACGGACTTTAGGGCTCGCTGCAAGATGTGGCGCAGCATGCTGCGCCACTACAAGGGAAAAGATCGCGAATCGGAAGAGCGGCTTAATCCATGTGGTGGTGCATGGCGAAGATATTTTCCAGGCCTTGCTCGTAGGGGTAGACGTGGACCATCCAGCCAAAAATAATTGGGTGGAAGCGGCCACCGGCTTCGGAGCAGGCGTCTTCGGTGTAGATGGTGCCCTGGAGGCCGAACTTGGTCCAGTCGGCGGAGCGGAGCTGACCGAGAGGCGGGAGGCAAAGGTTGGTGTGCAGGTGCCACATGGCGACGCTCAGGGGGATGCGGGCGTTGAGTTCGTCTTCGGAGGCGCGCTTGGGCATGGTGTACATGGCGCCGACGAGTTCGTAGCCGGTGGCGGTTTTTTTGTAGAGCAGAGAAGTGGGGCGAGCGGGATCGAAGGTCAGGGATTCGAGAAAGCCGTTGCGATAGCTGGTGAAGTGATACTCGGGTTGCGGGATTTTGGGGAGAAAGATTTTGAAGCCGTCGTCTAGAGCGGCGTGGTAGTCCTTGTATTTTTCCATGGCGGCGCGAAGCTGCGTGACGATTTCGTTGGCGCGCTCGACGTCGGCGGGAGTCTGCGTGCGCATGCTGGTCATGAACATGTGATGGCTGTGGGCGTCGTTGTGGCCGGGAGTCATGTCGTGGACGGCGGCGCGTTCGCTGGATTTTTCGTCGCCCATGTCCATGCCGGGCATGGAGGTGGACGTGGATTTTACGGGCTGCGGTGACGGCTGTTGAGTCGCAGGGCTCTGCTGCGCTTCGCCCTGGACGGCAGGGGCGTGGTGGCCAGGCATGGCGACCAGCAATACGGTGACAACAAAGATGGCGCCCAAGAGCATGGTGGCTTTTGCGGCGAGATGAAGCAGCGTTCTACGCGCTGACATTGCGTTTCTCCTTACTCAATAATACGCAGAGAGTTGGATGGAAATTTCAGGGAAGCCGTTGTGGGGTGCTTGCGGAAAAACTGTTCGAAAGGACAGGGAAATGAGGTAGAGGAGGTAGAGGAAGTAAAGGAGGTAAAGGAACGGACGAAGAGCGGCGGGGCGGTGAGTCGCTGTGATTTGAGTAAGAGCGGCGGGTTTCGGGGGCGGAGTGCGGGGCGTGGTAAAATCCTGGCGTGAAAAAACAAATTGTGAAGCCGGCAAAACTTTTGATGGGCGGAGTGCAGCCGCCGGGGGACAAATCCATTTCGCATCGGTATGCGATGTTGGCGGGACTGGCGGAAGGGACGAGCGAGCTGCGGAATTTTTCGGCGGCGGCGGATTGTCATAGCACGCTGAAGTGTATGAGTTCGCTCGGAGCGGAGGTCAAAGTCGAAAAGGATGTCGTGCGCGTGACGGGACACGGGCCGCGTGGGCTGAAGAGTTCGTGGCGGGCGCTGGATGCGGGAAATTCGGGGACGACGATACGGTTGCTGACCGGGATTCTGGCGGGGCAGGAATTCACGACAAAAATTACGGGCGATGGATCATTGCAGAAGCGGCCGATGAAGAGAGTGGTGGGGCCGCTGCGGGAAATGGGCGCGGAGATTCGCGCGAAGGACGATAATTTTGCGCCGCTCGAAATTAAAGGAGCGAAGTTGCACGCGATTGATTACGCGATGCCGATGGCGAGCGCGCAGGTGAAGTCGGCGGTGCTGCTGGCGGGGATGTTTGCGGAGGGCTTGACGAGCGTAACGGAGCCGGCGCGGACGCGGGATCATACGGAGCTGGCGTTGGAGGAATTTGGCGCGGCTGATTGAGCGGCACGGGCGGACGACGAAGATTCATGGGCTTTTTGGCGCGAATGGGACGGGGAAGTTGGTGGCAAAGTCGTTGGATGTACCGGGAGATATTTCTTCGGCGGTGTTTTTTATTGCGGCTGCGTCGTTGCTGCCGGATTCGAGCGTTGCGATTCACAATGTGGGGTTGAATCCGACGCGGACGGCGATTTTGGATGTGTTTGCGGGGATGGGAGCGTCGATACAGATGCTTTCGTTGACGAGTTCGCACGGGGAGATCATTGGGGATTTGGCGGTGAAGGGCGCGTCGCTTCGTGGCGGCGTGATTGAAGGGGACGTGATTCCGTTGGTGATCGATGAGTTACCGATGCTGGCGGCGCTGGGGCCGTACACCGAAGAGGGGATTGAGATTCGAAATGCAGGGGAGTTACGCGTGAAAGAAAGCGACCGAATCGCGGTGCTTGTGGAGAATTTGCGGAAGATGGGAGCGAAGGTGGAAGAGCGGCCGGATGGCTTGAAAGTGGAGGGCCGGCACGCGGGGAAATTACGCGGCGCGGAAATTGAGCCGCATGGGGATCATCGGATTGCGATGGCCTTTGCGGTGGCGGGGTTGGGAGCGGAGGGGGAGACGGTGATTCGGGACGCGGATTGCGCGGGGGTTTCGTATCCGGCGTTTTTTGAGGATTTGGAGCGGTTGGCGGAGAGTTGAGCCAAGCGAAGATGCGTGGCCTATTTCGAGTTTACTCGCCGGCGAAGGACGGGATTTCCGACTCCAGTTGGTGCGCGATGAAAAAATTAGCCCTGGTGCGCAGTAACTGAATTTCAGGTTTGAGAGCTGGAATTTCTCCGTTCAGCTTAGCGCGCAAAAGAAGGCCCAGTACCCCCGTTGTCGGCAAACCTACCTGCTTGGCAATCCGGCGACCATCTCGTTCGTCGAGGAGCACGACATCCGCGTTGATTTCAGTGGCTAAGGCGATTGCCTCGGCTTCGGCTTGATCTAGACGACTAGACAGAGTGAGAAGCAGATGTGAGCGCGATGGAGCGCCCAATTGAATCCAATTATCGCGAACAGCATTTTCGATTTCAGTTCGGGCCGACGCATCGGGATGAGCCTTTAATTCTCTCCACACGGCGGGAGGTATCCATATCTCGGCAAATCGGGATCTCAGAAGAGGGAGACGGCCTATATAAGCAAGCCCAGAAAGGGGGGAAGTATTACTGACTGCGCGCATAATCGAGGTCTTGCTTAAGGTCGGCCTCGGTGTAATGTCGCGGGATGTTCCGTTGTCCGATCAGTTCTGCAAAGCTCAGGCGCGAAAATCCGGCGAGTTCACTCGCCTTCCCAAAAGTCAAAATTCTCTGTGAATAAAGCGCGAGGGCAAGTTCGGTTCGCAGACGAGATTCGATCTCAGACTCGGGCAATTGCAGGCTTTGCGCAATCGATTCAGGAATTTCTACATGATAGGTCATGGTCTAGGCCTAAATTTTTCTCTAATTAAATTCTAGAGAGACTGGTTGAGTCTGTCAAAGCATTTGCGCGCGTGGCAAAAAGGCGCACAGGCAGGAGTGCCTGTGCTACTTAGCTGGTTTTGCGGATGTTGAGCGAGCCGTAGCTGGTTTTCAGAGTGAGTTTGGGGCCGCGGGCGTTGCCGTACTTTCCTTCGAGATGGGAATCCCCGTTGTCCGCGCTGGTTTTCTTCAGGGAGTCCGAAGAGAATTCCGAATCAATATCGCAGGAATGGCAGTCCGCGAGAATGCTGAAGCTGGCGGACTCGGGAAGACTAAGCGAGACGCTGGCATTGGTGTTGGTGACGTCGACATCGGCCTTGGGCGGGGAGGAGAAGCGCAGGGTGACATCGCCATCGCGATTATCGACTTTGACCTTTCCGGTGGCGTTTTCGATGGTGACGGAATAGCGGTTGGTGCGAAGTGTGATGTCGCCGGGGGCGTCGACGATTTCGAGATTGCCAGAGCTAGTTTCCATGTGGCCAGTGAGGGAAGTGAGCGTGAGATCGGTGCGCTGCGAGATGAAGCGAAGGCCTTTGGCAACTTTGTCGACGCGGATGGGGCCGAAGAATTCGCCGTCGAGGGTGAAGCTGCCGGTGGCGGAGGCGACGTCGACCTGGCCGCCTTTGCCGGAGATTTTGATGTCGCCTTTGGTGTCGGTGACTTTGACGTCGCCCTTATGCATTTCGATAGAGACGTCGCTGGAAGTGTCGCGGACCTCGACGTCGCCGTTGCCGTTCGTGACGGAGACCGGAGTGGTCATATCGGAGACGGTGATGTCACCTTTTTCGTTGCGGATGGTGACGGAGGCTTTCATGGGGACCTGGATGTCCATGTCGACGGAGACGCGGCTATCGCCGGAGCCGGTTCCAGTGGGATGGATTTCGTAGCCGTCGCCGTTCTGGACGATTTCGACGGAGATGGGGCCGGAGCGGCGCTGGGCGTCGTCTTCATTCCAGCCGCGGATATTTTTCTTGCCGGCGACGCGGATGTCGAGAGAATCGGCGGTGCGGACAGTGATGTCACCGTGGCCGCCGCGGATCGTGATGCGTGCGTTGGCGGGGACGGTCTTGGGTGCGACGTCGAGATCGAACGGATAGGACTCGCCCATGTGCATGCCCCAATCCGAGCCCTGGGCCTTCGTTTTGATGATGTCGACGGCGACGACGCAGCTCACGAGTACGAGCATGCCTACGACGAGAAGAATTTCGGCGGCAGTGATGCGGGCGGAGCCGGGATCCTGGCTGCGGCTGGCGACGGTGCGCTCATAGAGTTTGATCAAGCCGAGGAAGATGAGCGCCAGCGGCCACCAGCGGACGAGTAAATCGCCCAGCTCCAGGCCACGGTAGTTGTGGAGGAGGAGGAGAGCGCCGACGGTGATGAGAACGAGGCCTGAGAATATTCCGCTGCTGCGCTGCCGGCTACTAGCCATATCGGATTATTGTCCTTGTCCTGGGTAAGAGGTGGGCGCCTGACCGGTTGGCGCGGGCGGCACGGCGGGAGCCGGGGGAACCGCGGGCGGAACGTAGGCAGTCGTGGAAACGTGACCTTCGCTGGAACCGAAAGCGGAGGCGAGGTTGATAAGACCGATGACGATCAGGATGACCGGCCAGGTGTTGCCAAAATCAAAGAAGCCGCCGCGCATTTCCGCCAGCAGAAATAGAACACCAACAGTAACGATGACGACGGGGCCCATGAGGCCGCGGGTGGTGCAACGCTGGCAGGTGCAACGAATACGATCGCTCATTTGTGATTAACCTCTCCGTTCAAGCTCGCGAAGGATTCTCCTAGGGACGGCGCTCCATGCGGTTGCGAAACATAAAAACTCCGATGACGATAAGAATGAGCGGCCAAAAGCGCGCGATACGATACCACTGAAACCATTCAAAATTGTTGAGCAAGAGAAGGAGGCCGACGCCGATGAGGATGATGGGGCCAACGGGGCGCTGTCTGCTGAAATTGTCGAGTGGGTCGGAAAGAGTTTGACCGGCGCGCTTGGCCTGGGCCGTGCGCAGGGCGTCGATGGGCATGTAAATCCAGAGAGCGGCGATGCAAATCCAGAGAGCTGCTTCCGCGCCGCCGTTGTCCAGGCCGTTAACGCCGGTGATGAAAAGCAGAAGGAAAATGGCGAGGTGAATCATGCCTTTGCCGTACTGCTCGTTGTAGAAGGCGCCGAGGCCAGGGAGGAATCCCAGAAAGAAAGCGAGTACCGGGTTCGGGCCGATGCCGGGAGAGGTGGAGGGAGGCAAGGCGGCAACTGGCGGCTGCAGCGGAACCCCATTTGGAACGGGCTGAGGCTGAGCACCGACGGGCGCAGGATGACCGAGGATGGTGGCCAAGCAATCTTCGCAATAGAGAACGTCGCGCACGGGACGAATACAGTCCGGGCACATGGGCTTGCCGCAGTTGCGGCAGAAGCCGGTAGCGTCCACATCAGGATGGACGGCACACTTCATGGAATTCTCCTTGCGAGCAATCTGACGTACAACCGGCCGCTGACGACGGGAACTTCGCTAGCCAGAATCTCTATCTCTCTGCCGATGCCATTGGCGCGGTTTTGTTGGCGCGGAGTTGCCGGGCGAGTGCCGTCGGTGCTTCCGGGGTTTTTTCCGGGAGAGGATTGCGGGACGGTGCTTTCCGGAGTAGTGGGCAAATCGTTGTCTTTGTTCAAGCGAGACTGAATTTCGTAAACGACGCGGAGGTCGCTGACAAACTTGGTGCTGCGAGCGTAGACGAGATGCGCCTGGCGGTCCGCGTTGTGGTAGAGGTTGACGGGAGAAAGATCCGCGAGCTTTGGTTTGCGCCAGGAAAAGCCCGTGGCCGTGAGCAGAATCACCAATGATGCGGCGACCGAGACGGCGCCATAGGCGAAACGGAGCGAAGCCAAACCGCGCAGCCAACCGAAGGAAGACTGCCAGCCTTTTTTCGAGGCGCGCGGGCCAAGAGTCTGATTGAGAATCGAATAGACCAGTTGCGGCGGCGTTTCGATTTGTTCCATCGAGTGGAGGCCGCCGACAAGATGAGAAATGCTGGCGACGAGTTGCGAGCAGCTTTCGCAGGAGTTCGCGTGCATGTCGAACTCGTGGCGCTCGTCGGGGCTGAGAAGGCCGTCGAGATAGTCGCTGAGGTGTTCTTCGATGTGTTCGCAAGTCCAGGTCATGAGATGCTCCGCGCCGGGCGATGCATGTACTCCCATTTAGATGAACGAATCATCATGACGGGCGCACTCCCATCTGTTGGAGGATGCGCGCGAGTTCGATTCGTCCGCGGTTGATTCTCGATTTCACAGTGCCTTCCGGTACGTCCAAAACTTGTCTGATTTCATTGTAGTCGAGCTGCTGCAAATCGCGCAGGATGACGGCTTCGCGAAGTTCCGGAGAAAGCTTGGTTAAAGCCGTCTGCACCTGGGAACTGAGTTCGCCGAGCAACAACTGCTGATCGGGGCGGCGTCCGGCGGACTCCTTGTTTTCAACGACCGTCATGGAGTCTTCGAGCGAGTCCGTAATGCGATCGCGCTTGGTGCGGCGGTAATGGTCGATGAGAAGATTGCGCGTCACGCTAGTCATCCAAGTGGCAAAGCCGCCGTGAGCCGAACGGTAGCTGCCAAGAGTCTTATACACCCGGAGGAAAACGTCTTGCGACAGGTCTTCGGCCTCTGTGCCGTTGCCGGTAAACCTGTAGCAAATGTTGAAGATGCGGCGCGTATGACGGCGCACAAGTTCCTCCCAGGCCGAACCGTCGCCCTGGAGGCATTGCTGGACCAGTTGGGCGTCCTGCTCCAACGTTCATCAGCCTCGAAACCCGCTACGGTGACCAGTTTGCCCCAAAAGTTGCAGGGGGCCAACTTCGGCCTGCAACTATGGAACGCAAACTGCTCTCGAAAAGTTCCCTGTTGTTTTGGCCCGGGCGACCGACCGCGAGTGGGGGCATCTTACTCAGTGCCGCCTCTGGACACAAGCAAACTAACCATTAGGGAACGGACCATTCTCCGGTAACCGCGTTTATCAGGCATGAGCCCTCAGTGAATGCGACTGAATTCAAGGTTCCTTGTAGATCACGGCGTGGGCGTGCTTCGCTAGGATCGCCGCATCCTCGGCCTTTGTCAGCGTAACGGCCTTCTCTCCTTCGCGAACGGATTCCGCCCGCATGAATTCGTCAAAACCCGGCGCGGAGAAAATAAACACTACGTGGATGGCTTCCTTGCCCGTATTGGCGGCAGAAATCCAGGTGCCGGCCGGAATGAACACGGTGGCACCGCCATGCACGTCCCTGGTCTTGTCGCCCAGACTTACCTTCGCTGATCCATTCTGCAGGAAAAGGATCTCGTCCGAGCCAGGGTGCCGATGAGCGTCTATTTTTCCTCCGACCGGAATGTCTTCGGTTCCGAAAACCAGATGGGACGAACCGCCATTATGTGGATCAACTTTGAGGATGAAGAGAGAGAGTTTGCTATCGAGACCCTCGATGGGCCTCCACACTCGGCGTTCGCCTTCATTTTTTTCGATGATGAGCGGCGTTGCGTTAGCCGACTGAGTTTGGGTGGAGGATGGCGCGACGGCTGAGCCACAAGCCAAGAGCGCGCAAATGCCAGCGAAGAAACCAATGGATCTCATGAAGACCTCCTTGTAATCCGAAAGACGCGATTGGGTTCCGAGTGGCGAAACTTACTCCGCGTCACAATGGACGGTCAAGGGACCTTCTGCCAGTTAGGAATTCAAAATGAGGCATTACCGACGGTCAATAGCTCTGCAACGGCGGCCTAACTCCTGATTAGTCGTTACCGGACATATTCCACCTGCCAGTAGTAGGCAATTCGCGTCGGACGTCTATCGGACGGCTCGACATCAGTTTTTCAATGAAATACGCTTGAGCCATGGACCAAGAACCTCGTGGGTTAAGGTTTCCGTTCAGCGCCGGTGCGGAGATCGCTCCCGAAAGCTCGCCCACTGCTTTTGTCCCGGCGCGTGTGACTGAGCTAAGTTTACGGGGTTGTTTCCTGGAGACAAATGCTTCGTTTGAGCTTCAGCATCCTCTTTTGCTGAAGATCCGCCACGCAGAAGAATATTTCGAGGGCGAGGCATCCGTTCTCTATGTCACACCCGCGGGCTTGGGCCTGGTATTTCGGGAAATAAAGCCTCACTTTCGAGCCGTTTTGCAGAAGTGGGTTCTAGCCGCGCTGGATAACCAATCTGTTGCCCGGCAAACCCCAGGATAGTTGCGGTACAGGGAATATCTGTCCGAGAGTCAGTTCTGCCTCTCTGGTGAGTGACGAATCGATGGTTCAACGAGGGAAATCCGTGCGAGCAGGTCAACAGCGTGCTGTTCGACGCTGCCCGTTTGTCGCTTCCGCAGAGGTGACAGAACTAAGTTCCGGAACGCTACTTTCCGGGCGCACCTCGGAACTCGGCCTCGGAGGCTGCTATGTCGACTCGCTAAATCCGTTCCCCGAGGGCACGAAAGTCGAGTTGAAGATTCTCAGGGATCAGGGCGTGTTCGAGACGAAGGCAAGGGTGGCCTACTGCGACGCGAGATTTGGCATGGGCCTGGCCTTCACAGACATGACGCGCGATCAGCTGTCACGACTGGAAGCATGGTTGACCGAGATCGTTAGCCAACTCAGGCCGCTTTCGTAAGTTCACTTCTCAGTTTTCCGTGTTTAACCAGGACCTACTTGGAAGCTCGCAGTCGCGGGCCGCGCCAGTTCCACACATTGTAGGAATAGAGCGCAATGCAGAAGAGATTTGCGGGTATGAATCCAAATTGCGCGGTTCGCGAAGCAATGATGCAGACGACCAGGCTATTTGCACCGGCTACCATCCACCCTTGCCAGAATTTCCTTCCTATGAGAACGGTCGAAAGGACTGTAAGAACGCACGAGATATAATCCAGACGGAACACGATCACCTATGCCTTTTCACTGAGTCTTTGGCGCTTCTTCTTGTACGCCAGAGCCGCTTTTTCTTCTCGGCCTGGCATCAGGCTAGCATCTCAGGTTTCTGCCCATAACTGTTCTAAGGTCCAGTTGCGCTCGCGAAGTCAACTCTTGAGCGATACAGGCGAGGATTCTCGGGTGGAATCTCTGACTCGTGGATTCTTTCCGGGTTGGCCGGCATCTGGGCTGAGTCGTCAGGCCTATTTCGTGGGGCGTGAGCCGGTGATCAGGATGTCCACCAGCCTTTTGGCGCTTCGTTGCCAGTCGGGGCCGGATGCCACATTGGAGACGCCGATGAGCGCCCGCAGCAGATCAAAGGGGTCGAGATCGCTCCGTATATCACCGCTGCGGATAGCGCGCTGTGCCAACGCGTCAATCGCTCCCTGAATCTGACCGCGTGAACCTTCATACAGCTTCGATGGGCCTCCCACCAGCGTATTCAACGCCGGAGCGATGATCTGCTTGGCCGCTATGTAGTCCACGAACAACAGCATCCACGCGCGCAACGCTTCCAGTGGCGGCATGGCGTCCGCGAAGTCGCGCGCGGCGTCCGCTAGCCTCTCCACTTCGGTCCGATAAACCGCCTCCAGCAGAGCGTCGCGCGTGGGAAAGTGGCGATAGAGAGTCCCCGCGCCGACACCGGCTTGCTTGGCGATGTCGTCCAGGCTAGTGCTCGCCCCTGACCGGGTGAACGCCTCCTTCGCCTCTTCCAAAATGCGCTCGCGGTTCTGCTGCGCATCGGTACGAGGCTTGCGCCGGGCGGGTTGTAAACGCTTTCTGGGCATATCTAAAAAAAATTCTGCAAACCATGTAACCGGAGACAGTCTCCGTTAATCCAAGTCTAGCACGGAGACGTTCTCCGTCTTATCGAAATCATGGCGGCCCGTCAACGTAGGCTTCAGGACGTGCCGCCTTCGCACCGGCGAATACAGGAGGAAACAATGGTGGAAGTCTTTGGCGCAACATCAACTACGGACGACGTTCTATCCGGCGTGAATGTGCATGGCAAACGAATCCTGGTCACGGGCGTTTCGGCCGGCCTCGGCATCGAGACGGCGCGGTCTCTGGCCTCCCACGGCGCGCACGTGGTGGGTGCGGCACGCGATCTGACCAAGGCCCAAGCGGCAACCGCGGAAGTGCGCAAGGTCGCGGCAGCCAACGGCGCCGGATTCGAACTTATTGAACTCGATCTCGCCAGCCTCAAGAGTGTGCGCGCTGCCGCTGACAAGCTGCTCGCAAAAAAGGAGCCGCTCGACGTGGTGATCGCCAATGCGGGGATTATGGCCACACCGCTCGGCAAAACGGTGGATGGCTTTGAAACGCAGTTCGGCACCAATCATCTCGGTCACTTTCTCTTCGTCAACCGCATCGCTCCCCTGATCCGGAAGGGAGGCCGCCTTATCAATTTGTCTTCCGCCGGTCACCGCTTTTCCAATGTGGACCTCGACGATCCTAACTTTGAACGCACGCCGTATGACCCCTTCATCGCCTATGGCCGATCGAAAACGGCGAATATCCTTTTCGCAGTTGCGTTCGACCAGCGGCACCGCAGCCGTGGCGTGCGCGCCGCCGCTGTGCATCCTGGCGTGATTCGCACCGAACTGGCTCGCTACGTCGACCCGGCCCGCATCCAGGGCATGATCGAGCAGATGACCAAGCAGCTTGCTGCCGAGGGTAAGCCGGCCTTCCTGTGGAAGACCATCCCTCAGGGAGCCGCGACCTCGGTATGGGCTGGCGTTGTCGCTCGTGCTGACGAAATCGGCGGGCGCTATTGCGAAAACTGCCATGTGGGCCAGTTGGTCGGAGAGGACGTAACCCTCAGCGGCGTCAGCGAAGGCGTGCGGGCCTACGCGCTCGACCCGGAGACGGCGGAAGCCCTCTGGAAGAAAAGTGAACAACTCGTTGGCGAATCGTTTTCGTAGGACAGACATTCTTGTCTGTCACTTCGACCCTGTCTGTCTCTTTGACCTACCGAGAGAAGCAAGGCGACAGGCAAGAATGCCTGTCCCACGCTAACTTTGCAGCGAAGGAGAAATCTATGAACGTTTTTGTTACAGGAGCAACGGGTTTCATTGGCTCACAGGTTGTGCGTGAATTAATTTCAGCGGGCCATCGGGTGCTCGGTCTGACGCGCTCCGATGCGGGCGTGAAATCTCTGGTCGACGCCGGGGCGAAGGTGCACCGCGGTGATCTCGAAGATCTCGACAGCCTGCGCAGTGGAGCGAAGCTGTCGGATGGCGTGATTCACCTGGCCTTTAACCACGACTTCTCAAAGTTCGCGGCGAACTGTGAGATGGACAGGCGCGCCATCGAGGGGCTTGGCGCCGTGCTCGCGGGTTCTGACCGGCCGCTGATCGTGACCGGCGGAACCTTGCTCCTCGCACCAGGCCGCACCGCGACCGAAGAAGATGCGCATCCTCCTATCTCGAATTCCTCTCCGCGCGCTTCGGAAGTGACGGCCATGGCGCTGGCTTCGCAAGGCCTCCGCGCTGCGGTGGTGCGCCTGCCGCAGGTCCACGACACCGTCAAGCAAGGTCTCGTCACCTTTCTGATCAACTTAGCTCGCGAGAAGGGCGTCTCGGCGTTCGTCGGCAACGGGCGCAACCGCTGGGCCGCCGCGCACGTGCTCGACGTTGCCCGCCTCTACAGGCTTGCGCTTGAGAAGGCATCCGCGGGAGCCAAGTATCATGCGGTGGCCGAAGAGGGCGTGCCGCTTCGCGACATCGCTGATGTCATCGGACGCGGCCTCAAGGTGCCGGTCGTCTCGAAGTCCCCCAAGGAGGCGGCCGACCATTTTGGGTTTCTCGCCCATTTTGTGAGTGCTGACGGTCCGTGTTCCAGCGCGCAAACGCAGGAAAGGTTGGGATGGCACCCCACAGGCCCCGGTCTCATCGCCGACCTCGAAAACATGAACTACTTCTCATCCTGAAAAACCAAAAAGTGACGAAATAATCGGCATTATGGGCGAAACGTTAGTTATCCGTGGGCGCAGATGCGCGGCTTTATTGGGACCACCCGCGGAACGCTTCTAAGTCGTCAAAATCGTTGAAAATTGTGGATGATTCATAGCTTCCGTGTGCTTAGACGGCGACTTGTCCGTGATGCAAACTCGTGCCTATATGGGAGGTAAGAGGGACCTGCCTTGGGTGCGGTTTTCGAAAAATTCGCAGAAGAGCTGAAAGCGTGGGAGGCGAAGTACGCCGGCCGGTCGCGCGACGAATTAATCGGGTTGTGTCTGATGGCGCTGGAGCGGGAAGAGCTCGTGAGCGTCGGCTACCGCGAAGAGTTGATGACGCAGCGGCTTTCAGCGATGCCGATTCCGCCGGCGGTGCGCGAGTTGATGAGGCACGCATTGATATGGGCCTGGCGCGACGAGGAGATGCACTCGATTTACATTCGCGGAGCGCTGCTGAAATACGGCGGACCGTTGCTTCGGATGAAGGCGTTCGCGCAGCAGATGGGCGGGTTGGTGGGGGGATGGGCGGGGTCGGTGCGGCAGCATGTGCCGTGGTCGAAAGCGCCGGTTTCTCGCGCGGGGGCGACGTTTGTGACGTGGCTTGGCGCGCTGACGGGGAAGGTCCCGGAAGATGTTCGAAAATATTTGAACTATGGACCGTTCCGCGATTTTTGCGTTTTCAATATTGATGCGGAGAAGACGGCCAGGCTGTGCTACGAGCGAATGATTTTGCTGGCGAACCAGGTGCCAGAGTTGGGAGCGGAACTGAAGCAGGATTTTGTGCGAGTGCGGGACGATGAAGACCGGCACGCGCAAATCTTCGAAATTCTTGCGAACGCGCTCGATGAAAAGGACGAGCTTGTTGCGGGGGAAACGGGAGAGTCGCTGACACGAAAGATTGAGAATGTTGGCGAGTATTTTTTGCCGCGGACGCTGCGCAAGCAGACCGTGGTGAACAACAAGATTGGAAGCGGCGGACGAGTTTTTGTTTCAGATGGAAGATCGAGGGGAGAGAAGTGCAGTGTGTTCCGCCGGTTGCTGGACGAGAGCGGGTTGGCGGAGAGGCTAAAGGAGCGTACGGCAGGGCTGGGGAAACAGCCGGCGGATTTACGGATCGTCGTGAAGCCGTCGTTCATGCTGGGATATGCGAGGAAAGACCGCTCGATCATCACCGATGCGGAGCTTCTGCGAGAGCTTGCCGATTTTCTCCGCGGGCGCGGATACGGAAACGCCGTGCTCATTGAGTCGGCAAACATCTACGACCAGTTTTTCGGACACCGAAGCGTTGCCGAAGTGGCCGATTACTTTGGTTTTCAGGAGTGCGGATTGCCGATTGTTGACGGGTCAAGCGATCAGGTGCCGCACGCCTACTTTCGGGGGATGGCGCAGAACACGATTTCGCGGAGCTGGAAAGAGGCGGACTTCCGGATTTCGTTCGGGAAGATGCGCAGCCATCCGATTGAGATGGCGTACCTGACGATCGGCAATCTGGAGTGGATGGGCGGGCGGTGCGACGAGTTCTTGTTTGTGGAGCGGCAGGCGCACCGCGAGACGGCTTTGATGATGCTGCTGGACGGGTTTCCCCCGGATTTTGTTTTGCTAGATGCGTATGACGAAGCTTCGGATGGGTTGGTAGGCGTGATGGGATGCCCGCGGCCGCCTTCGCCGCGAAGAGTATACGCGGGGGAAGATGCGCTGGCGGTGGATTTGGTGGCGGCGCGGCACATGGGGGTGCGCGAGCCGGAGCAGACGAATATTTTGCGCGCAGCGTGTCACTGGTTTGGCGATCCGCGGGGGCGGATTGAAGTTGTCGGGACGAACGAGAATTTGCGCGGGTGGCGAGGCCCATACGAGACAGAATTTTCGACGATGCTGAGTTTTGTGGCCTACCCGGTGTACGTGTTTGGAAGCGGGCGTGGGTCGTTGTTCGTGCCGGAGATGGATGAAAAGGCGTTTCCGCCGTTGCAGCGCGTTTCGTTTCTCCAACGCGTTCTGCGCGGAGCGCTTCGGCGGCTGCTCGGATTGCACTTTCCTCGAACGAAAAAGCAGCAGGCTATTGAGGCTGCATCCCAGTGAACAAAAAGGTTGTTGTGATTGGCGCCGGGATGGGCGGGTTGACGGCAGCGCTGCGTCTTGCGCGTGAGGGATTCCATGTGCAGGTGCTTGAAGCGCGGGCAGAAGCCGGCGGGCTGGCTTCCGGAAATGTATACGACGGAATTTCGTTTGATGCAGGACCGTATATTTTGCTGGACCGGCCTGGGTTGGAGTGGGCGTTTGCCTCCGTAGGTCTGAAGCTCAGCGAACACATTGAGTTGCGGGCGATTGATCATGTTTACAGCGTTGCGTCGCGGGGCTTCCCGACCGTCAATATTTATTCGAGTGATGCCAAGACGGCAGCGGAGATGGAGCAGACATGGCCGGGAAGCGGCGAACTTTATCTGCGATTTGTGCGAAAAACGGGGGCGATTGAAGCGTCATTGCGGCCGCTGCTTTATGGATCTGCGCCCGGACCAACGTCGTTGCTTGGCGGCGGACGGTGGCAGCACGCGGGATTTCTTTTGCGATCGCTGCAATCGGTTTTGCGCGGCTCACGTTTGCCGCAACCGGTTGTCGACGCGCTATCCATTTGGACGCATGTTGCTGGACAGCGCGTTGAGGCAGCGCCGAGTCCGTTGGCATTTGTTCCGGCGTTGGTGCATTCCGTCGGATGTTTTTATCCGAAGGAGGGAATTCGAGCGATCCCGGCGGTTCTGGCGAATGCAGCGGCCGTTGCCGGTGTGGAGTTTCGATACGGCGCAAAAGCGAAACGGATTTGTACGAAGAACGACCGAGTCAGCGCAGTGGAAACAAACACGGGAGAAGCATTTGCTGCCGACGCGGTCGTTTCGGATTGCGGCATCGCGACCTACTTGGAATTGCTCGATCAAAAAGATAGTCCGAGCCGAGAGCGGTGCGAAAAACTGCCGCTGCAATCGCCGGGAGTGTGCGCGTACTTTGCGGTGAAGGGGAAGATGGAGCCGCCGTACCTGCGATTCTTGCTGCCTGGAGGAGACGAGCGCTGCCGGTTGTTTATCCGGCCCGGTGTGATGAACCCGGAGGAAAAGAGCGAGGAGTGGTATCCGGCGCGGTTGCTCGGACCGATGGACCATGCGAAGGCGCAGCGCATGGGGGCCATTGGGCAGGGCGAGTACCTGGAAAAATTGCTGGAAGAAAAATGGTGGCAAGAGGGAATTGACGGATATCGTGTGCTGGCGCGGCGCACGCCTGCGGAGTGGGGCGCGGAATATTCGCTGGCGCGCGACAGCATTAATCCGGTGATGACGGCGAAATTCATGCGGGAGGGAAGGCTGGCGCACCGCAGCGCTGACGTGAGCGGACTGTATTTGGCGGGCAGCGCGACGCATCCGGGACAGTGGGTAAGTTTTTGCGCAATTTCAGGAGTGCTGGCGGCGGATTGTGTGCGAAAGGATCTCTCCTAATGCTGGCGACTTCGATCGAGACGCACGGGGGACGCAAGCTGCGGGTGGCGCGAATGGGGAGCGGGCCGCCCGTGATTCTGCTGCACGGCTACCCGGATAATTTGCAAGTCTGGTCGGAACTGGCACCGCGACTCGCCGCGAACTGCGAAGTGATTGCATTTGATTGGCCGGGAATGGGCTATAGCGAAGCATGGAGCGGCGGAGCGACTCCGTTTGATTTTGCGCGGCGGCTGCGAACGCTCATGGATGCATGGAAGATCGAGCGTGCGGCGATCGTCGGACATGACATGGGCGGGCAGCCGGCGCTGGCGTTTGCGGCGGAGCATCCAGAGCGACTCAGTCATCTCGTGGTGATGAATTCCCTGGTGATTTGGGATGAAAAGACTTCCTGGGAAATTGCGCTGCTGCGGAAATTTGGGTGGAACCGCATTTTGCTGGAGCGTATGCCGCGAGCGGTGTTTTTTCGAGCGCTGCGGACGTTTTTGCCGCCGGGTTACAAACTGAGCGCGGAGTTGCGCAGCGATCTCTGGGAGAGCTTTCAGCGGCCAGAGGTGAGGAAATTCGTGGTGCGCATGTGCGCGGGATATCAGGGCACTCTACCGAGGCTGAAGCAGCTCTATCCAAGCATCCGCACGCCTGCGTTATTTTTGTGGGCAGAGCACGACAAACACTTTCCTTCGGCGCATGGCCGGAAGCTTGCTGAGATTGTTCCCGGCGCCAAGTTCGAGGAGATATCGAAGGCCGGACACTGGATGGCGCTGAATCTTGCGCAAGAAGTCGGTTCGCGCATCCTTCCATTTCTAGGAGTAGACGATGGCGAGTGAATCCGCGGCCACCCCTCGCGAGGGACTCGGGCTGGTTACGAGTGAGGGCTCTTCTTTGCGGCGGGCGCTGGCGGCGGATTACGAGGCGCATCAGAGCAATGTGGGGAGCGGTTACGGGCGAACGGCGCTGGCGTTGCTGCGCGATCCGCGGCATTTCGCACCCCGGGACGCCGTTGGCGGAACGACGAACCAACAGCAAAGCCGGCTGCAGCCCTAGATTGGTTTTCTTGGGCGGGTCGCTACCCCCCTCCCTCTTTTTTCGTAAGTGCAGATTGTAAAAGACTTAATGCCTTACGTAAGTCCTTTAGAATGAACACTTGCGGATGTTTCCTGGAAGTGTTCATTTTAAAGGGTTTGCGAGGGCAGAAAACCAGGTAAAACAAGGCAAAACGCGGCGTTTCATGATCCATTGATTCTAAGAGACTTAGCACAATTGCGGACAGGACGTCCTAAAATGAAAAAACGGCAGCAGGGCTGCCGCACTCCACGAACGCAAGATTTTACAGAAACTATTATAGCACAAAATGAAAATAAAGCAAGGGAAATTTTGTGCAAATTTTGTGGAAAAGGTGCCTGAGGTGGTGCCGCCGGAGGAGGATTTGTAGGTTCTTCTTCCGACGGGTTAAGACTTGAACGTTGACAGTCATGCCGGTGCCTGGGAGCGTCAAGCTGGTCAGCCGATTCTCGTAATCCTATGCAAACGCAGTTCTAGCAAAGTGAACGACTTCTGAAGTCCTATTTTGCGGTGGCAAAGCTAACCGGCACTAATGAAGAGAAGCTTGCCGACGGCGATGGAGCGGGATACTCTTCGGCGTGGCAGTGGTGACAGGTGATGTCCAAAGAGACGGCGAAACATATTTTCTTGTACGGGATCATCGGTGGAATTCTGATTGCGGCGCTCAAGTGGAGCGAATACCGATTCCTGGTGATTGACCATTCCATCGAAATCTACAGCGGGCTAATCGCCGCGACGTTTGCCGCGGTGGGGATCTGGCTGGGGCTGAAACTGACGCGGAAACAGGAAAGGATCGTGGTTAAGGAAGTGACTGTTACGGTGCCGGTGCCTATGATTGGCCCATTTTGCCCCAATGAAGCGAAAAGGGAAGAATTGGCGATTACTCCGAGGGAAATGGAAATCCTGGAGCTGATTGCGAAGGGGATGAGCAATCGGGAGATTGCCGAGAAGCTGTTTGTGAGTGAAAACACGGTGAAGACCCATTCGAGCCGGGTTTTCGATAAATTGGGAGCAAGACGGCGGACACAGGCGGTTCAGCGAGGTAAGGAATTCGGGCTGTTGCCCTAGAAACGTCTTACGAAAGAATGATTTTTCGCTGCAAAGGTCAAAATCACCCAAACGGGTGACGACAAGCCCCTCTCCTGATGCGGTATGTTGCGCCTGAAGTCATGCATACCCACCAACTTGAAGGAGCCAAGCAATGAAACGAACTATTCTCATCTTTGGACTCATATCGGGAGTCATTTCGTCGCTGATGATGGTGTCGACGTTACCGTTCCTCCACAAGATAGGAAACACCAGAGGGGCGATTGTTGGTTATACGGCCATCGTGCTCTCGTTCATGCTGGTGTTTTTCGGAATCCGGTCCTATCGAGAGAATGTCGGGAATGGTGAAATCACGTTCGGAGGTGCATTCTTGGTGGGAATTGGTATCACATTGATCTCGTGCGCCTTCTATGTGGCTACATGGGAAATCATTTATTTCAAGTTCATGCCGGACTTTATGGATAACTATGGCTTGAGCACGATAGAAAAATTGAGAGCGTCCGGGGCGACAGCAGAAGTGATTCAAGCAAAGATCAACGAATTTAACCAGCTCAAGGAAAACTACAAGAATCCCCTCTACAATTCGGCGCTCACATTCCTGGAGCCTTTCCCGGTAGGGCTACTGATCACGTTGACCTCTGCGGGGATCTTGAGGAAAAAACGTAAGGTTCAGATAGCCGCGACTTCCTAGCGCTCCGCCGAGAGAGCGATGGTCTACCCGACAGCGGAGCGCCTTGACGCATGGGTTTGTGGCCGTTAGTCTGACAAGCGCATGCGTCCATCGTCGAGGAAACTGCTTTACGTCCTATTGGTGCTGGCGGTCGTCGGATTCATCGTTTACCGGTCGAGCGGACTCCTCCATTCCGGGGATTTTTTTGCGAATTTGTGGAAGGCGGTGCGGCGAGCCAATCCGGCGCTGCTGGCACTCTCGACCGTCGCCATTTATGCTTGCTACGCGATTCGTTCGCTGCGGTGGCAGGTACTCCAGAGGAATTTAGGGCCATCGCGATTCTGGCAGATCTATGCGATGACGCTGGCGGGTTTTGCGGCGGTGCTTGCGCTGGGCCGGCCGGGAGAGCCGATCCGCGTATTGCTGCTTGCACGAAAAGAAAAAATGCCGGTGGCCGATCTATTCGGGATCTACCTGGTGGAGCGGATTCTCGATACGGCGAGTACTTTGGTTATCGCCGCACTGGCCCTGGTGCTGATCAAGTCGGGGGCGGAGTCCAGGGAAACCGCAGGGAAGTTTGTGCCAGCGTTTCAAGCGGCCGGAGCGCTTCTCGGCATTGGAATTCTAGGCGCGATCGGGTTCCTGATCTTTCTGCGGGTTCGCGGAACGGCGCTGCTGGAGCAACGCTTGGCGCCGTGGCTCCATGCGCACAACTGGAAGGCGCGCGTCGCGGGAGTCTTGATGGGATTCGCGCGCGGCGTGCAGACGATTCGGACGTGGGGCGACCTGGCGCTAGCCGGAGTATACTCCGCACTCCACTGGATTCTTGTTTTGTTTGTATATGAGTGGGTGATACGCGCTTTTGGCGGGGGATTGGCGGAATTCCGGCTGGGCGATGCGATGCTGGTCATGGCATTTTCGCTGGTGGGCTCGATTGTGCAATTGCCGGGAATTGGCGGGGGCTCGCAATTGGCGTCCATTCTTGTATTCACGAAGGTTTTTGGGATAGAACCGGAGCTTGCGACTGCGTTGGCCATCGTGATTTGGGTGATTACGTTTGCTGCGGTCGCGGTGGTTGGTTTGCCGATCTTGCTGCACCAGGGACTGTCGCTAGCGAAGTTAAAAGAGATGGCGGAGCACGAAACGCTGGATAGCTTGCCTTCGGGAGAGAGCGAGTGAAGTGTCCATTCTGCGCGCATCTGGACGATAAGGTGATTGACTCGCGAGAGGGCCGCGTCGGAGACACCATCCGGCGGCGGAGGGAGTGCCTGAAGTGCGGGCGGCGGTTTACGACCTACGAGCGCATCGACGAAATTCCCTACATGGTGATCAAGAAGGATGGGAGGCGGGAACGGTTCGAACGGCAGAAGATTTTGCAGGGATTGCTGAAAGCGTGCGAGAAGCGGCCTGTGGCGACGCCGAAACTTGAGGCGATCGTGGATGAAATTGAGGGCGTGGTGCACGAGGCGACGGAGCGGGAGCTCACGACGACGGAGATCGGCGAAATGATTATGCATCGATTGAAGAAGCTGGATAAGGTGGCGTATGTGAGGTTCGCGTCGGTTTATATGGATTTTAAAGATGTGCAGGAATTCATGTCGGAGTTGAAGAATTTATTGAAGGACCGCGCCAAGAAATGAGCGCGTGGTTACCGCGGCCAGACGCCGGCGGTGAAGGTTCGAATTGTTGTGAAGCCGAGCTTTTCGTAGAGCTGAACGGCGCCGTAATTTTCTGAAGTGACCGTCAGAGTCAATTCCTTAAATTTCATGCTGCGCAGGGTTTCGCCGGAGGTTTGCATCAACATGCGGCCGATGCCGTGGCCCTGGTAACCGGGGAGGACGCAGATTTGCGTGGTGTGGCCCACACCCGGCGAGACTTCGCTGGTCAGGACGGCAGCGATGAGGTCATCGCTGCCGGGCTGGCGAAGGACGAAGGAGGCTCCTGGGACGAAATGGCCGCAGCCGGGAAGAAGGATGATGTTTTTCAAGAACTTCAGAGCGCCGGAGCGGCTGCGGTACTGATCGTTGATTTCGCCGTCAATGTGGTTGGCGTAGGCAAGATAAATGAGCTTGGCGCAGGGCTCGAAGTAGCGGTCATTCCAACGGTCGAGGCGCATGCCTGCGGAGACGCCGGGCTTGGCTTCCGGCAGCTTCTGCAAATCCTGGAGCATGAATTGGCGGGAGTAGAGGCGAAAGCCTTGCTCGCTGAGAGGGGTTTCGACGGGACCGCTGAAGGGCATGAGCTGGGCTTCGATGCGGGAGAGCTGGGGAATGGCGCGCATGGAGAAAAGCATTTCGTCAAGCAGGCGCTGTCCTATGGTGGCTTGCGAAAATTTAGCGGATACATAGAGGCCGCCGATGAGGCCCTTTTGCTCTTCGAGGACGTAAAACGAGTAGCCTGCCGCGCTTCCATTTTCAAAGGCGACGCAGCCGGCGAGGGCGTGAGCGTCCATAAAGCGCTTGATCAGTTCCAGAGCGCTGCGATAGTCCCAATGGAGTTCATCACGCCAGTGGCGCGCTTCCTCTTCAAGGAGCGGCTCGAGTTGACGGACCGTCGTCTGGCGCAAATCGACAATATTCATGTGGAAGAGAACTGCCGCGCGGCCCCTGCTCCGCAGGCTCTATGATAGCCGAATCCGCGCCCGCGCAAGCAAGCAGGGCGAGGCGACGATACAATTCCGACACAGCTGGGGCAGGGTTCGGGAAGTGGCGCGGAAAAGGTGTGCTAACATCGCGCCAGTGATGGTTTTTTTGTGAGGAGTGAAAATCCGCGGCGCTGGCCGCATCATTAGACAGACTGAGAATGTCGATCCTCTACGAACTACGATATCCAACCAAGTGGTATGCAAAACTTTTCACGGCGGTGCTGGCGCTGATTTTTTTTGCCGTGCTCGCGACCGTGGCCATCGCGGGGTTCCTTGTCTACCGGATCGTCAAGCCGCAGCGCACCAGCAGCGAAATCGATATGGAGAGCTTTCCGGGTAAGCCGGACCTGGTAGATTTCACGGTTTCGGGCCTGGGAGCGCGCCATGGGTGGTTTTTCCCCGGGTTGCGCGGCGCGCCGACGATCATTCTCTGCCATGGATACGGGTCGAGCCGGGGGGAACTGTTGACGCTTGTTTCGGCGTTGCAGGATCACCAGTACAACGTGTTTGTTTTTGACTTCGCAGCGCACGGCGGGAATGACGGGATAACGACATTTGGTTATCGCGAAACGGACGAAGTGCGGGCGGCCGTGGACACGGTGGCGGCGCGCAACGACGTGGATCCGGCGCGCCTTGGATTGTGGGGTTACAACCTGGGAGCGTATGCTGCGCTGCGCGAGGCGGAAAACGATCATCGCATTCGAGCCATCGTGCTGGATTCGGTATACGACGAGCCGAAACAGATGGTGAAAATCGGAGTGGAGCGGACGGGCCTCGGCGGATTTCCGCTGATGGTGCGCTCGGCGGAACTCAGCTTTACGTGGCTGAATTATAAGTATCGAGACGATCCGCCGGTTTCGAAAAAGCTGAGCGCGCTGGCGGGCGTGCCCAAGCTATTTATCGAAGCGTCGGATGATCCGGAGCTTGCGGATATTACGAGGCAGATGTTTATCAAAGCGCCTGAGCCGCGCGAGCAGACGATTATTCCGCATGGAAATTTTGTTTCCATGGACGACAACGAGAAGCGCGATTATGAGAATCTCGTGGTGAGTTTTTTCTTATTGCGGCTGCCCGCTACGGGCGGGCCAAGCCACTAGCCGGGTTGGTTGTGACGCGATACAGAGAGATATTCTGTATATCCCGGCCGCTTCGGCCGAACTCGACGAACTGGACTGAAAAGCCTCTTTTCTTGAGCTCCGCGAGTCCGCCAATGCTAGTCAGGACATACGAGTCTGTGGAAGACAAGGTCCCCCACTCCGACACTTGTCGATGTAAGTAGAAATTCAGCCCAAATTCCCAGGCACGATTAACCCGATACGTCAGCACCTCGGGAGCGAGGTTTCGGGAAAGAACCCTTCCAGCGAGATAGCGGGCAGATTCGTCATGATCGAGGATTGTGAGATAACGCCCTCCAACGAAATAGAGAAGAACAACTGGCCAGAGCACTGACAGCGTCGTCATGGCACTGGCACGCGAGGAACTTATACCGGAGTAAAAACCATAAGCCAAAAACAGACTCGGAATCGCTAGCAAGAAAAATAGTATCGCAATGCCCGATTGATCGAGAGAATCTCCTCGGAAAAGATGCGCCAGATTACGATCTAGGAGCATTCCAAAGGCGAAAAGCAAGAGGCTGAAGCTGAAGAGAGAGAACGAAAGTGAATTGCGATTGAGCGACCGCGAGCGAGCGGAAGATTTGCTTATGATAAGGGTTAAGCTCGGTATTGCAGGAAGAATGTAACCGGGAAGTTTTGACTTCGAAATTGAAAAGAACAGCAAGCAGAACGCGGCAAACATCCCAAATAATAGCAGGGAAGGATCAACAGTTTGTGTTCGAAAGTAATCGCGCACGTGCGAGACCGTGCTCCATAGCAGAATTGCAGTCCAGGGAAGCATGGCCAAAAGGAGAATCGGCAGGTAATACCAGAACGGCTGGATGTGCTGGAATTCGGGGGTGAGGTAGCGTTTGAAGTTGTGTTCGATAATGAAGATGCGGAAAAAATCGGGATTGCGGCGGGCGCAGAGGATGTACCAGGGGAGCGCAGTGGCGCAGAACGAGACGAGAGCAACGGGGTGAAACAAGCGGAAGGCGTCGCGCCAGCGTTTTGTGAAGAGCGCCCAGAAGAAAACGGCTCCGCCGCTGAGGATGATTGCCGCTGGGCCCTTCGCGAGAACGGCTAAGCCCAGGAAAAAGCCGAAGAGAAGAAGAGCAAGCCATGGCGTTCGCGGGAGTATAGGAGTGTTTTCGTTGCGAGTGAGGCCGAGGATGACGGCGGCGCAGACCGTGGCGATGGTGAGCATGCCGCTGAAGGGCATGTCGGTGGCGGCGGCGTGAGAGAATCCAATCATGCCAACGGATGTGGGGAGCAGAAGCAGCAACCAACGCGCAGTTTCGGCCCCGTAGAGACGCAAAGCCAGCCACGCCAGCGCGAGCGTCGCCAGTAGGGCGGAAAGCGCACTGGGTAAACGCGCCGACGCTTCACTTACGCCAAAGAGTTTGAAGGAAAGTGCGGCGCCCCAATAGAAGAGCGGCGGCTTCTCGAACCAGGGCTTGCCGTAAAGACGCGGGGTAACCCAATCGCCCGTCTCGGCCATGTCGCGCGCTATCCATGCGTAACGCGGCTCGTCGGGGCCGACAAATCCGATCGCGCCAAGATGGCTGAAATAGCAAACGTAAAGTGTGGCGACAATGAGAAGGGACCAGCCGAGGCGGGCGGCGTAACGGGTCGTCGGATTCTCAGCGATGGCAGTAGACGATTCGCTCACGGAAGGGAAAGTCTAGCATTGAATCTCTATCTTCGAAGCGGCGACATCTTGCATACTGTCGCGCGTCGGCCCTCCTTTGGCCGCATCGAAACAGAATGAAAGAATGGCTCGAATACGTCGCTGCTTGGCTCATCTTGAAGACGATTGGCGCGCTACCTCGGCGCGTCGCCAGGGGCTTTGCGACGTTCGTCACGAAATTACTTTTTTCTTTACAGCCAAGGTTGCGGAGGACGGCGGAGTTTAATCTCCGGCTCGCGTTTCCAGATTGGACGGACGATCAGCGCACCGAAGTGATTCACAAAATGGTGCGCAATCTCGGCTGGATGGCGGCGGAATTTGCACGTTTGCCCCAGCTGACCAAAGAAAACATCGAACAGCTTGTGATTCTTGACGGCCACGAAAACTTTCTGGAAGGGCACCGGCGCGGGAAAGGGGTTCTGTATCTGACGGGGCACATCGGCGCCTGGGAGCTTTCTTCTTTTGCCCACGCGCTCTACGGCTATCCGCTGCGCTATATGGCTCGGCCGCTCGACAACAAGCGCCTGGATGGATTGGTTAACGAATACCGCTGCGCGTCCGGCAATAAGCCCATTTTCAAGAACGAATCAGCGCGTGTGATGCTGAAGATTCTGAAAGACTCAGGAACCATCGGCATCCTCGCGGATCAAAACACCATGCCGGAAGAAGGTGTGTTCGTCGATTTTTTTGGCAAAGCGGCGTGCACGACAACTGGAATTGCGCGGGTGGCGCTACACACGGATGCGGCCGTGGTCCCCGGATACGCCTACTGGGATGAGAGTTTGCAGAAATACCGGCTCCGTTTCGAGCCGCCCGTGGAGTTGATTCGCACGGGCGATACCGAACGCGACGTTTTCGAGAACACGCGGCGGTTCACAAAAGTCATCGAAGAGATTATTCGCAAGTATCCTGACCAGTGGGTTTGGATTCACCAGCGGTGGAAGACGAGGCCTAAAGGCGAGCCTTCGCTGTATGATTTTTGAGAGAGGTCTTTGATGATGCAAACGGCAAAATCGGTGGCGGATGCAGTTGGCGCGAAGTTAGAGGGGGACGGCACCCTGGAATTGCGAGGTGTCGCGGGGCCCGAGCGCGCTGGACCGCATGATCTCATCTACGTCGAGAAAGCCAGGCATGCAGAGCGGGCTGAGTCATCGGCGGCGCTCTGCGTCATCGCGGCGGACTATATTGCGCTGCCAGGGAAGACCGTCCTTCGCAGTTCTCAGCCGAAAGTTGCCTTTGCAAAAGCGGCGGCACTGATCCTGGAAAGAGCGCCCATTGCGATCGGCATTCATCCAACGGCAATCGTGGCCCCGCTGGCGAGAGTCAGCGCAAGCGCGGGAATCGGTCCGTTTGCCGTGATCGGCGAAGATGCGCACCTCGGCGAAGGCACACAAATCGGGGCGCACAGCGTGATTGGGGCCGGCTGCTGGATTGGCGATCACTGCCGCATTCACCCGCGCGTAACTTTGTATGCAGGCGTCCGCATCGGGCATCGCGTGGAAATACATTCCGGAGCGGTCATCGGAGCGGACGGCTTTGGTTATGCGCAAGGAGAGGGGCGCTACTGGAAATTTCCGCAGGCGGGCATTGTCGAGATCGCGGACGACGTGGAAATTGGCGCGAACACGACCATCGATCGCGGCTCGCTCGACGATACGCGCATTGCGGAAGGCGTTAAACTGGACAATCTCGTGCACATCGGACACAACTGCCAGATAGGGGCGCACACCGTCATGGCGGCGCAGGCCGGTCTTTCCGGCTCGTGCGAATTCGGCAAGCATGTGGTTGTGGGCGGCCAAGCCGGTTTCGGAGAACAATGCTACCTGGAAGACGGCGCGATCATCGGTGGCCAATCCGGCGTTCTCGGGGGCAAAACCATTCGCAGCGGGCAAACTGTCTGGGGAACACCGGCACGTTCGCTCGATAAGTTTAAAGAGCAATTTGCCTGGCAGGCGCGTCTCCCGGAACTGGCAGCGCGCATCAAAGAGTTGGAAGCCAAGCTCGAAGGTCAGACCAAAAGGGAAGTGAAGTGAGCGCATCGCAACCTTGGCGCGTGATCGTAGTCGGTGGCCATACCCGCAGCATCGGCAAGACGCAACTCGTCTGCGACATCATCAGCGCTTTCCCGAATGCCAATTGGATCGCCGGAAAAATCACGCAATACGGACATGGCGTATGCGCGCAGAACGGCAACGACTGCGATTGCGCCCCCGACGAACACGTTTGCGCGATCGAATGGGAGGCGCAGCCGCAATCGGGCACGGACAGCGCGCGCTTCTTGGCGGCGGGCGCGAAACGTTCGTTTTGGCTGAGAACGAAGCAAGGATTTCTCGCCGAAGGTTTGCCCCTGATGCGGGAGGCTCTTGGCCAAACGCTCTCGCCAAACGGGCAGGATTCGCCGCCGCTCATTGTCGAAAGCAACTCATTGCTGCAATTTCTGAAGCCCAGCCTCTATTTCGCCGTGATCGATCCCGCCCGAGAAGACTTTAAAGACTCAGCGCGCGTGGCGCTCGATCGCGCCGATGCGCTCGTTATCCGCGGGTCCATGGATTCACCCGCTGCCGCGCCGCCCTGGATAAGGCTCCCAGCCAACTTGCTTCGCACAAAGCCTTCCGTCTCTCAAAAAGAAGGGGGGCCGCTGCCCGAGCCGCTCCACGTGCTCGTCGAGAGGGCCTTGCAGTCCCCGCCAAGTATCACTCTCTGACAACGAATCGGTAACAGGAGCGCATCTTAGAAGTTGACCCAACGGGGGAAGACAGCGATAATTCAGTGGTACTAGTGTTACCCGGTCGTAATGGAAGCTGGCGCTCGTGCCAGACGCTCTGGGAAGTGGTTCAGAACAGGGCAGTTAGGCGTTGTGGCAGGAATGGACCCGTTCCATAGGCCCGCATTTCGATAGACTTTTCTTGGGGGAATGCAATTTGGCGACAGGTACACGCATTGGACTGGATAGGCCTGCACCGGTAATCCCACCGATTTGGCAAGAGAAGGATTTGTCCAGTTCTCTTGAACAAGCCATCGAGAACGGCGCAAATCATCTGCTGTCCTTGCAAGCCGAAGAAGGCTATTGGCTCGGCGAACTCGAAGCCGATACAACTCTCGAATCCGATTACATTTATTACTTGTATGTGCTCGGCAAGGCCGATCCCGTACGCATCGCCAAGCTCGCCAATTATGTTCGGCGGCGCCAGCTGCCCGATGGTGGCTGGAATATTTTTCCGGGCGGACCTTCGGACCTGAATGCGACTTGCAAGGCGTACTTCGCGCTAAAGCTCGTTGGCGATGATATTGAAGCGTCGCATATGAAGCAGGCCCGCGAAACGGTGCACCGTCTCGGCGGCCTGGAATACACCAATTCCTATGTACGTTTTTACCTCGCGCTGATTGGCGCCGTGGGCTGGGAACTTGTTCCGTCGATTCCGCCCGAACTGCTGCTTCTGCCGACGTGGTTTTATCTCAATATCTATGAAATGTCTTCATGGACACGCGGCATCGTCATCCCCATGGCGATTCTTTCCGCGCTGCGGCCGGATTGGCGTCTGCCGGAGCGCGCGCGGGTCGACGAACTCTTCAAGGACATTTCGCACAAAGCGGCCGCGTTTGACTGGAGCAAACAGCTCATTTCGTGGCGCAACGTGTTCCTGGCGATTGATCGCGCTTTGAAACTCTACGAAAAACTTCCCTGGAAGCCGCTCCGCCGCCGGGCGTTGCGCGAAGCCAAAGCCTGGATGCTTGCGCACATGGAGCGCAGCGAAGGGCTCGCGGCCATATACCCCGCAATGATGAATTCGATCTTCGCGTTGATGGCGCTGGGACATTCGCCCGATGACCCGCTGACGGCTCGCGAGATTCGCGAGTTTTCGCGCTTCGAGATTGAAGAAGGCGACACGATTCGCATGCAGCCCTGCGTCTCGCCAGTTTGGGACACGTGCATCGCCATGGTCTCGCTGGAAGAGGCCGGCCTGCCGGCGGATCATCCCGCCCTCGTGAAAGCTGCCGATTGGATGCTTTCGAAGCAAGTGCTTGGGTCCGGCGATTGGCAGTTCAAGAATAAAGATGCCGCGCCAGGAGGCTGGGCGTTCGAGTTTCGCAACGACTTTTTCCCTGACGTGGATGACACGGCGTTTGTGCTGATGGCCTTGCAACGGGTTAAGCATCCTGATCCGCAGCGCATGGAAACCTCGATTCGGCTGGGCCTGCAATGGCTGCTCAGCATGCAAAACAAGGACGGCGGGTGGGGCGCGTTTGATCGCGACAACGACCGCCAGCTTTTGTGCAACATCCCGTTCGCCGACCACAATGCAATGATCGACCCATCGACGGCGGATGTGACTGCGCGCGTTGTCGAATGCCTCGGCCGCTTCGGCTGGCCTGCGGAACATCCGGCGATCCAGCGGGCTGTGAAGTTTTTGCTGAAGGATCAGTGCGAAGACGGCTCCTGGTTCGGGCGCTGGGGCGTGAATTACGTTTATGGGACGAGCGGAGTGCTGCGCGCGCTGGAAACCGTTTCGCTTACCGCGAAAGAGTTTTGCCAGCGCGCCGTGGGCTGGTTGCGTGCGGTCCAAAAAGAGGACGGCAGCTTCGGCGAATCCTTGTGGAGCTATACCGATCCGGCCACCAAGGGGCAGGGAAACAGCACCGCGTCGCAAACAGCGTGGGGCTTGATAGGTTTGCTTGCGGGCGCCGAACCCAGCGATCCTGCAATCCAGAAGTCGGTTGCTTATCTCGTGGAACAGCAGAATTCCGACGGCTCCTGGAGCGAAGCCGAGTTTACCGGCACAGGATTTCCCGGCGTGTTTTACTTGAAGTATCACCTCTACCGCAATTCGTTTCCGCTGTATGCGCTCGCGCGTTTTCGTACGGACGTGCTTGGTCCGCACGAGTATTGCGCCATGAAATTCCAGCCAGCTGAATTCAGGCTGCGGAGCGGGTTCTAGAGCCCGCGATGACGTTCACTCTGCGGCTTACCGCGGATCTGACCCTTGCTCTGGCGGCACGTGCAATGGGCAACGATCAGGGATATCCGCTGATACTGCAGCTTTCGCCGGAAACCGACTTCCAAATTGGTTCTGACTCGTCCGCCGGGGGCTCGTGCACGCCCGGTAACGGTTCGTCGCAAGGCGGCGCACTCGTTCCGCGATACCGGTCACCTATACTTTGGATTGCTGGTGGCGAGCCTTTGGATTATCCGGATGTCGCTCGGTTCACCAACGCGCTAGCCGCTTCAGATCGACACGTTTTTCTTCAGTCTTCCGGTGCTGCACTGAAAAGGCGGCTGCATGAGTTTCAGCCGTCCTCCCGTTTCTATTTTGCGATTCGCTTCGATTTGCCGCAGCGGCTCGATGGACAGTGCCGCGCAGAAGATGGCGGGTATCGCGTTGGACTCGAGGCTCTTCGTATGGCGAGGCTGGCGGGCTTCTTCACCTGCGCGCATCTTGTCGTACCGCCAGGTGGCGAGCCCAGCGAGTTGGAGGCTCTGCATACGCAAATCCGCAGACTCGACGTGGATGGCTTCCTGATCACCAGCGCGGCACAAGAAAACGGGATCGAGAAGAATGTCGAACAGCTTCGCAGCCGTTTGTTGAGCAAGCGCTGGGCGCTCCTCTCGCGGCTGGTTGAATCCGTGGCGATGCCGGCTGCAACGCGAGATGCACAGCTGGTCGAGCGGCGACCTCTCCCAGAGACGCAAACCGACCGCTTCGAGGAAGGTGCCGAAGCCGGATGACCACCCTGGTCACAGGCGCGTCGGGCTTTCTGGGCAGCCATCTTGCCCGGCAATTGGTAGCTCGTGGCGAGGATGTGCGCGTTTTGATGCGGTCTTCCAGCACCAATCGCGCTGTTGCCGATCTATCCCTCGAATATGTGACTGGCGATTTGCGCGACTCATCGTCTCTCGATCGCGCTTTAGCGGGTGTGCGATACGTTTTTCACGTTGCCGCCGACTACCGCCTGTGGGCCAGAAAATCCAGCGATATTTACGACTCGAATGTCGGCGGCACAAAGAATCTGCTGGAAGCGGCAAAGCGCGCGAAGGTAGAAAAGTTTATCTACACCAGTACGGTGGCCACGATTGCTGTCGATCGCCCGGAGTTGCCGACGGAAGCCACCGACGCCCGGCTTGAGGAAATGGTCGGCCACTACAAGCGCTCGAAATGGATGGCCGAGCGCGAAGCGCTCAACGCGGCACGCGAAGGGCTCCCGGTTGTCGTAGCCATGCCGACAACTCCCGTCGGTCCAGGCGATTGGAAGCCGACGCCCACGGGCAAAATCATCCTCGACTTTCTAAACGGCAAAATGCCGGGGTACGTGGAGACGGGTCTGAATTTTGTTGGCGCCGAGGAATGCGCCGCAGGGCATTTGCTGGTTGCGGAGAAAGGCAAAGTCGGGGAACGCTATCTGCTGGGCGCGGAAAACTTGACGCTCAAACAATTGTTGGACGCACTGGCCAATATCACCGGGCTGCCTGCGCCGGGCTTGAAGATTCCTCACGGCGTGGCATTAGGTGTAGCCTATGTGAACACGATCTTTTCGCGGCTGATTGGGAAAGAGCCGCAAATTCCCGTCGAGGGCGTGAAAATCGCGCGGCACATGATGTTTGTGGATTGCACGCGAGCACAGCGCGAATTAGGTTTCAAGCCGGGCTCGGTGGGGGCGGCTCTCGAGCGCGCGGTTCGCTGGTACGAAGCGAACGGCTACGTAAAGCCACGCCGCGCCAGGAAAATGTTGCGCGCCGCGGCCTAGAGTGAAGCGATTCGGGGGCTTGCCCCGCTCAGTACGTGGGGTGAGCAAGATGTAGATTTGAGCCAACGTCTGGCATCAAAGTTTGATTGAATTATGCGCATCCTAGTCACTTTCGCCATCAAAGCCGAGTTCTCCCCCTGGTCCTCCCGCCATCCCTTTGTGCCCTATGAATTCGAAAACTGGGAAACACGCCGCGAATTCGATCTGTTCAAAGCCAATATCGGTCCTGACGAAGTCACGGTGTTGCTGACCGGCATGGGCAGCGAGAACGCCGCAAAGGCAATGCTCTCCATCCCGCTGGAACTTCACGATGTCTGCATCTCCTCAGGACTTGCAGGATCGCTCGACGCCGCTTTGAGGCCCGGCGACGTCGTTGTAGCTCGCACCGCCGAAACGCTCGGCCAAACTAGCAAAACGGCCAGTGACGTAAATCTTGTTGATCTTGCCGCCGCTTCCGGTGCGAAGCCCGTGAGTGTGTTCCTCACTTCTGAGAAAATCATTGCAACGGCCGAAGAGAAGGAATCGCTGAGTCAAAGGGGAAGCGCCGTGGAGATGGAGACAACTCCCATCCTGGCCGCTGCGATGCAGCGTTCTGTTCCGTGCGTGGCCGTTCGCGCTATCAGCGACGCCGCCGATGAAGACCTTCCCGTCGATTTTGCGCGCATCCTCGATTCTCACGGCCACTTAAAAATGGGTGGTTTGCTTAAAGAAGTCGGCCTCAGCCCTTACCGAATCCCGCTGCTCGTTCAATTTGGCCGGCAAAGCCGCGCCGCAGCCAAATCGTTGGCCGATTTTCTGGACCGCTACATTCCTGCAATCTCGCAAAACTGGATGAGAGTTGCCCATCCAAAAATTGAAGAGGTCTCCGCAACATGAGCAGCGCTGGCGCAACCGCAGAGACATTGCACTCAATCGGGCCAATCCCAAAAACCATGCGGGCCGGTGTCTACCGCGACAAGGGTGTCGTCCGCGTCGAAGAAGTTCCCGTCCCAGAGGTCGCGGACGGCGAAGTCCTCATCAAAGTCGCCGCCTGCGGCATTTGCGGCACGGACATCAAGAAAATCTTCCAGCGATACGTCGAGCCGCCGCAAATTCTGGGGCATGAGCTTGCCGGCACGGTCGTCGCAGTTGGGCGCGGCGTTACCAAATGGACGCCCGGCGATCGCGTGATGAGCTTTCACCACACTCCCTGCGGCCGCTGCTTCTATTGCGAGAAACGGCTTTTCTCGCAGTGCAAGCAATACAAAACGACGGGTCTGACGGCAGGCTTCACACCCAACGGCGGTGGCTTCGCGCAGTACGTGAAAGCCATGCCCTGGGTTGCGGAGCGAGGTATCGTCGCTCTGCCGGACAACGTCACTTTTGAAGAAGCTACCTTCATCGAGCCTATCAACACGATCGTGAAAGCCGTTCAGAAGGCGCGCATCGTCGCTGGCGAAACCGTCCTTATCCTGGGTTGCGGCCCCATCGGCCTGCAGTTGCTCATGGTCAGCAACCTGGAAGGGGCGAGGATATATACCAGTGATCCAATTTCGCAGCGGCGCGAAAAGAGCCTTACTCTGGGTGCCCTGGAGTCCTTTGACCCAACCAGTGGTAAGCTGGTAGAAGAGGTTCAGGCCCGTACCGGCGGCAGGGGAGCCGACGCACTGCTTGTCGCCGTCGCACATCCGTCGGTAGTCACGGATGCTCTGGCAGCGGCAAGACCTGGTGGGCGCGTACTGCTCTTCGCAGCGAACGACCCGGTTACGAAGATCGAGTTTCCCGCCGCGGCAGTGGGCATCGACGAAAAAGAGATCCTGGGCAGCTACAGCGCGGCTGTGGACATCCAAGAATCAGCCGCCGATCTGGTGTTGGGAAAGAAACTGCCGGTGATGGAAATCGTCACCCACAGGTTTCCCCTGGATAGAATCCAGGAAGGTTTGGAGCTTGCGGCCCGGCCTACGGCCGAATCGCTGAAGATTCTGATCACGCACGCATGAAAACGACCACGACCAAGAAGCTTGAAGTAGGCGAAGAGGCAAGAGTTGTCGTCGCGAGGGTCGCTGTGCCTTCGAAGATGACGGCTGCCGTGTTGTATGGCAGCGAGGATCTGCGCATTGAGATGATCGACGTGCCGCATCTAGCCGCCGACGAAGTGCTCCTCCGCGTTCGTCTCGCCCTGACCGACGGCACCGATCTCAAGGTTTGGAAGCGCGGCTACCATGCCAAAATGATCCAGCCGCCCGCCGTTTTTGGCCATGAAGTGGTGGGAGACATCGCGGCGGTCGGCAAGCGTGTGGACGCCCGCTGGCGCGTTGGCATGCGCGTCGTGGCCGCAAATTCGGCGCCGTGCCTGCGCTGCTACCATTGTCGGCGCGGCCAGGAAAATCTCTGCGAAGACTTGCTCTTCAACAATGGCGCCTACGCCGAATACATGCGCATTCCCGGCCGCATCGCCATGGAAAACATGCTCGAAGTGCCGCACTCTGTCGACGATGGTAGCGCCGCCCTCGTCGAGCCGCTCGCCTGTGTGCTCCGCGGCATTCACGAAATGGAAGTTCGCAATGGAGATACTGCCGCCGTGATTGGCTGCGGCCCCATTGGCCTCACATACGTTCGTATGCTTTCGCGCCGCGGCGTGCGCGTGATCGCCCTCGCTCGCCGCACTGCCCCTCTCGATGTCGCACGCCGGCTTGGAGCGGTTGCCACGATCAACGTAACGGAAAGAACCGACGTTGTCGCTGCAGTGAAGGCTCTAACAGACGATCATCGCGGCCCGGATTCCGTTGTCGAAGCGGCGGGAAATCCGGCGACCTGGCAGCAGGCCCTTGCGATGGTTCGCCGTGGCGGCGTAGTGAATTTTTTCAGCGGCTTGCCTTCGGGCACCAATGTTTCGATTGACCCAGCCGCCATCCACTATTCGGAGATCAAGCTGATTTCGCCCTTCCACCATACGCCCCGCTTTATCCGCGAAGCTCTCGAAGCCATCCGCCGGGGCGATATCGTCGGTCATGACTTCGTAACGGAAGAGATTCGGCTGACCGATTTGCCGCAAGCCTTCGAGCGGATGAAGAGCCGCAGCGGCGAAATCAAGCTGGCCGTGAGGCCGTGAGTTTGGAGTGCGGCAGCTCTGCTGCCGCTTTCGGCTCTGGCGGCATGCTCAGCACCGATTCACGAGCGTCAGCTTTTCCAGCACCACTAGTCTCTGTCATTCCGAGCGAAGCGAGGAATCTGCTTTTCGATGTTGCGTCCTGGTGAACTCGAAATCGCCGCGCACGCTCCGGCGAACAACTGCTCTGAGTCTGCGGCGCAGGAGTACACCCGCTGGCTAGCCACTCATCACTACGAAAATTTCAGCGTCGTCTCCTGGCTTCTGCCCAGGGACTTGCACCAGCATTTCTATAATCTCTATGCCTATTGCCGCTGGGCCGATGATCTCGGCGACGAGGTGCCACAAAAAGAGCGTGCTCTCGAACTTCTCGATTGGTGGGAGCGCGAGCTCGACGATTGCTACAACGGCCGCCCCTCCCATCCCGTCTTTGTAGCGCTCCGCGAAACCGTAATCGCGAAGAATATTCCGAAGCAGCCGTTCGCCGATCTGCTCAGAGCTTTTCGACAAGACCAAAACGTCAATCGTTATCCGACGTGGGAATCGATGATCGGCTATTGCGTCTATTCCGCGAATCCTGTCGGCCGCCTCGTCCTCTACCTTTGCGGTTATCGCGATGAGGAACGCCAGGCCATGTCCGACGCCACATGTACCGCGCTGCAGTTAGCAAATTTCTGGCAAGACGTCAGCCGCGACCTCGAAAAGGGCCGCATCTACATCCCGCTCGACATCGCTGCTTCCCACGGCCTGACAGAGACCGACATTGTCGAGCGCCGCTTCGACGAACGTTTCGTAAAGCTGATGAAAGACCTGATTGCGGGCACGCGCGCGCTCTTCGCGCAAGGCGCTCCCCTCGCAAAAATGGTCAACGGCCGCCTGAGCATCGACCTCGAAATGTTCAGCCGCGGCGGGCTTGCTGTTCTCGACGCCATCGAAGCCATGGGCTACGACACCCTGCACCATCGCCCCTCGATCAGCAAAGCCAAACAGGTCCGCCTCTTGGGCCGCTCTCTGCTGGCCCATCTGGTTGCCAAACCCAACCGCCCCAAACCCGAAAGCGGCGGCGTCGCCCTTGTAGGGGCGCAGCACGCTGCGCCCAAGTCGGGCAAGTCCGTACCCGACTCCTACGCCGCGTGCCACAGCATCGCTCGGGCCGCCCATAGCAATTTTTATTACGCCTTCTACCTTCTCCCAAAACCAAGACGTGACGCCCTGGCTGCGCTCTACGCCTTTATGCGCCTCGTCGATGATGTTGCCGACGAAGGCGACGATCTTGCCTGCAAGCAGCGCGGGCTCGCAGATTGGCGCGCTGCCCTGGACGATGCCATCATTGGGCAAGTGCAGCTCGTCGACGGCTCCAATGCGCTCGCCTCCGCTGCGCCCACCGGCGCATCGGAAGTTCTGCCTGCCCTCGTTGACACCATGCGGCATTTCAACATGCCCGCGCGTTATCTCCACGACCTCATCAGCGGCGCCGAAATGGATCTGACTCTTCGTAGCTATCCCACTTTCGATCGCCTGCGCGAATATTGCTATCGCGTCGCCGGAACCGTCGGCCTAACATGCACACACGTTTTCGGCTTCACCGATCCCCGCGCCCTCGATCTTGCCGAAAAGCTCGGGCTGGCCTTCCAGCTCACCAACATAATCCGCGACGTCCACGAAGACTTCGCCGTCGGCCGCGTCTATCTCCCCGAAGAAGACCTCGCCCGCTACGGAGTCTCCCCACAGGATTTTGGCAAGAACGAAGCCACTCTCGGCGTCCGCGAACTTCTCCGTTTTGAAGCCGACCGCGCCTGGCAATTTTACGAGGAAGGCTCCGCGCTCTTCGGCTTAATCGAGCCGGAAAGCCGCGGCGCCCTCTGGCTTTTGGTGCACACGTACAGCGCATTGTTGGCGCGCATCGAGTCCGTCGATTTCGCCGTATTCGGCGAACGCGTGCGGCTCTCGAAAGCAGAAAAAATGTTGTTCATCGCAAAGGCGCGCTTTGGCCGCCTATCGGAAGAGAATATCCTTGAAAAGCGTGATCGTGATCGGCGGCGGGCTGGCGGGGCTGGCAGCCAGCGTCGCGCTAGCTGAAGCCGGCTGGCGCGTTCGTCTCTTTGAGCAGCGCCCGTTTCTTGGCGGACGCGCGGCTTCCTACGTCTTGCCGGACGGCGAGCATGTCGACAATTGCCAGCACGTCACCTTCGGCTGCTGCACCAACCTCGAGGATTTCTATCGCCGCGTGGGCTCGGCCGACAAAATAAAATTCTTTGACCGCCTCCTGCTCCTCGATCCTCAGGGACGCCGAGGTGAAATGCACGCTGGCCTGCTGCCCGCGCCGTTTCACATGACCGGCAGCTTCCTCACGTTTTCGCCGCTGGCTCTCAGGGACAAGCTCGCCATCGCCCGCGCCTTTTATTCCATCCTGCAAAGCGGCGGCCACCCTCCTGATGTCGACGAACCCGGCGGCATCTCCATGCTCGAATGGCTCCATCGCCATAAACAAACCCCCGCTGCCATCTCCCGTTTCTGGCGCGTCGTACTCGTCAGCGCTCTCTCCGAAGAACTCGAGCGCATTGACGCCCGCTACGGCATCGACGTTTTCTGGAAAGCCGTTCTCTCCAACAAGACGGGTTACCGCATGGGCGTCCCCGCCGTTGCCCTTGGCGATCTTTATGAAGGCTGCCGCGCCGCTATCGAACAAAAGGGCGGGGAAGTCGTCTTCCGTTCGCCCGTCCGTGGCCTGCGCATCGAAAACAACAGTCTCGTCGCAGTTCTCTTTGACGCGGGCCGCGAAGAAACTGCCGACGCCTTCGTCCTTGCGCTTCCCCATGTCGCTCTCTCTGAGCTGCTTCCTGAAAGCGTTAAGCGCACCGACACGGCGCTCGGCAATCTCGACAAAATCAACGACGCTCCCATCACTGGCGTCCATCTTTGGTTTGACCGCCAGGTCATGACCGAGCCCTTCATCTCTCTTCTCGATACCACCACGCAATGGATTTTCAACAAATCAGCGCTTCAAACCGCCACAAACGGCGCAAACGGCTCTGCTCCCGCGGCTGAGAGAGGCCAATACCTGCAACTGGTCATCAGCGCCTCCTTCGACCTCCTCCAGAAGCCTCGCCAGGAAATCATTGATCTCTGCCTGAAGGAGGTCCGCCACGCCCTGCCCGCGGCCCGCGAGGCCACTCTCCTCAAAGCCACCGTCATTAAAGAGGCTGCCGCCACATTTTCTCCGCAACCCGGCGTTGACCGTTGGCGTCCAATGCAAGAGACGAGCATCGGCGGTCTGTTCCTCGCCGGTGATTGGACCGCAACAGGGTGGCCCGCCACTATGGAAGGCGCAGTTCGCAGCGGCTATTTAGCCGCGGAAGCGGTTTTGCGCACAGCGGGAACGCCGCGACAGTTTCTTCAGCCCGACTTAAAGCCCGACGGCCTCGCAGGCCTCTGGGCCAAGAGTTGAATCAGCGTAGCGTGTCAATTGTCATCGGTAAGTCGCTCGAACGCACCGATCTTGCGCTCTGCCGAAGTGAGGCCTTCGCAAAGTTCATCGAGTGCGTGGTACGCGTCCGAGTTCGCTAGCAGAAACGCTTCGCACGCTTCCCGGGTTTCCCAGAAGTCGCAGGTCACGTAAGTACGTTCACGGAATGGATCACGCAGAAGGAGAGTCTTTAGATATGCAGGGTCGCGCCGGAACAGCCGGGCCCAGTCTCCCTCCGGCCCGTATACGCTTTCAAACCGTTCTTCGCTTCCCTGCTTGACATCGAACTCCCAGAGGACTAAAAACATAGATGTCCCATCTCCTGCTTGGACGTAGCCAATCCTGTTCTGATCCTCTGGGTAACGATTGCGCTGTGGACCGAGTGTAACAATCCGGTCGGATTCATCACAAGGTGTGCGTGCGCTCCAGCGCGGAAGTTTAGGCAATCTCAGTCATAGTCCGGCATTGCGTCCGGACGGAGGCGTTTGTGGATCGAAAGTATGGTCATCGCGGCTATCGCGACACGGAAAAAGGCGAGAAGCGAGAGAAGCACGAGCGCAAGCCGCCGCAGGGCGGTCCCCGCGCCGATCAGTTCGGCCCGCGTACCCCGCGCATGGTCGGCACCGTCACGCGCGGGCGGTGTTCCAACTGCGGCGCTGTCTTGACGGCGGGCTTCGACCCCAACGGTAAGTGTCCCAAGTGTCAGTTTGAGCTTCACAGTTGCAAGCAATGCCGCTTCTTCGATTCCGGCGCCCAGTTCGAATGCACCCAGCCCATCACCGAACGCATCACTCCCAAAGACACCAAGAATGATTGCAAGTTCTACGAATTCCGCATGACCATCGAAAAAGACACCGCCCCCACTTCCTATGCGCAACCCGCACAAGTAGCGGCCGCTGCCGCCGCACCTCCACCTCGCACCAATGACGCCCGCCAGGCCTTCGAGGACCTCTTCAAAAAGTAACACCCGGTGTCATTTCGATCGGCCATTCCGCACGAACGAAATTTCTTCTCCGCGATTCTCGGTCCCTCTCCAGTCCCTTTTGAAGTTTCCCCGAACGATGGATTTTCGCGATATTACCGATGCAAAGATTGTGTTGGCCTTCGGCGATCGCCAGAGCAAGAATGCCTTCACACGGAGTCTCGCGAGCGGCTCCGCGAACTTTTCCAAGCGCAAGTCAAACGGCCCCGCAAAATAGGAGGATCCATCATGAAGAAGCGCATTTTGCTATCTGTTTCCGTTCTTTTCCTGGCCGCCATGCCACTTCTCGGCCAAGACGACAGCCATTCCAAGAAAGTCCTCAATTGCACAGGGAACATTAGTCAGGACGGCCAGAGCTTCGCCTGTGAGAAGGATCACCACACCTGGAAGATTTCCAACGCCTGGGCTGTAAAGGATATGGAGGGCCAGCACGCCAAGCTCACTTACCATCTCACATCCACGTCAGGCGAAATCTTCGTGACTTCGGCTGGTACAGCCCATCAGGATCCAGCCGTCGCAAAAAACACGGCTGATCCCTCGGCTCCCCACCAATAACTTCGCATCAAATCGCGCCTATTCTCGGAGCGGGCTACGTCCAACGCCGCGCGTTGCCCCCTGTGTCTCGACCGCTTATCCCCTCAAACTCTAATTCACACGATTGTAACTTTCGATTTTACTTGCGTTCATGTCCACCCCATACTCTCGCCAAATCAACGGAGACGGTCGAGGATTTCCACAGCCCGGGACTAGCTTTACGCAACCGGGACGTGATACATCCGCGTTACTGCGCGGTTAAATCCAGCAGAAGGGGTCTATTTAGATGAAGAAAGTGTGTCGACTACTCCTCGTTTGTGTGGCGCTTGTCTGCCTGTTCGTCTCCTCGGCCCCAGCGCAGCAAACTCTCGGTTCCATCAGCGGGACGGTCACCGATAGCTCCGGCGGAGTCATCCACAATGCCACCGTTAAGGTTCATAAACTGGCCACCGGTCTGGAACAAACACTCACGACCCACGCAGATGGCTCGTTCGAAATTACCGATCTACCTATCGGCGTCTATAGTGTCGCCTTCTCTCGCGATAGCTTTAAAACCGAGGTTCATTCCCAGATCGTCGTTCAGGGTAATCGTACGACCACGGTGAACGGCTCTTTGCAGCCCGGGGAAGTAACCATGACTGTCACCGTCAGTGGCACTCCACTGATGAACCAGACGGATACCACCAACGGCTACGTCGTCGACCAACTCACCATTGAGCAGACCCCGCTGGGCACCGGCAGTTTCACGCAACTCGCGATCCTCAGTCCCGGCGTCCACGCTGATTTCCTTGGCGGTGACGGTTCGAACTCCGGCCTGGGCAATCAGGCCATTTTTGCCAATGGAAACCGCGACACCAGCAACAGCTTCTCTTTAAATGGCACCAGCACGAACAACCTCTTTAACGGTAACTCCACCAGCCAGGTTGGCGAGAACCGATTCGTTCTTAACACCGGGGAAAGTTTTGGCTCTGGCGGCGGTATCCAGACCAGTACCTCGGTCTACGGAGCAATTGGCCAGGCCCTCCCCACGCCTCCGCCTGATGCCATCCAGGAAATCGCCGTGAACTCCTCGATGTACGACGCGACGCAGGGCAACAATAGCGGCGCGCACATCAGCGTGGTTACGAAATCGGGCACGAACGCCATCCACGGCGCCGTCTGGGAACAATTCCAGAACAGCGACATGAATGCCGCGCCTTTCTTCTACAATGCGGCGGGCGTTAACCCGGTTACTGGCAAGTTGTTCCTGCCCCGGCCATTCCTGAATCGCAACTCCTTCGGCGTCACCATCGGCGGCCCCATCATCAAGGACAAGCTCTTCTATTTCGGCTCCTATCAGGGAGTTCGTATCGCCGATGCAGAGTCCTCCACGAAAGACATAAATGTCCCTCTGGACCTCACAAACGACCGCAGCGCCGCGGGCATCATGAATATGGTTCATCTGGACTACGGCAAGACGATTACGGCCAGTCAAATCAATACCGCCGCCATGGACCTGCTGAATGCCAAACTCCCGAACGGCCAATATCTCATTCCTAGTGCGACGTTTACTGGGCCTCAGCAAAATCAGCTTGGCTACGACGCCATTGTCCAAGGGCCCAACTCTGAGTCCTCCGTCAACCAGGCGATCGTCGGCATCGATTATGTTCCTGTCGCCAAGGACCGCTTGGCAGCCAAGTATTACTTCCAAAGCGACCCCACTACCAATCCGTTCGGTGCCGTAGGCTCCCTGCTGGGCTTCCCCCAGCAACTGGCCGCCGGAAGCCAAGTCATCTCTCTCTCGAACACCATTATTCTCTCCCCCAGCCTCACCTGGGAACAACACGGTGGATTTACACGCTTGCGCGCTTACGCCAACACTCAATCGGGCTTCAGCCCGAATTCAGAGGGCATTACTCTGCCTGGCGGTGCTTCCTTTCCGCAGTTCGGTATCTCATATGCCTCTCCCACCTCTAGTGACGGCCTCGAATTCGGCCCTAGCACCAGCTTTGGGAATGCCGGCATGTTCCAGAATCAATGGGGCGGCGGTTCTACTCTCAACTGGCTAAAAGGGAAGCATACGATTAGCATCGGCGGCGAATGGGACCACACTCAGCTCAATATCATCAACAACAACACGAACACGGATACCGTCGACTTCAATACTTTCCTCAACTTTGTCGAGGGCACCGTTCACGACGGAACTGAGTTTGCCGGTTCGGCCGATCGCTACTATCGGTCCAACACCGCCGGGCTGTTCATCAACGACAACTACAAGCTCCGCAGCAACCTGACTGTGACCGGTGGCTTGCGTTTGGATTTCGATGGGCCACTCTCGGAGAAATATGGCCGGCTCACCTCGTTTGACCCATCCAAATACAGCTACGTCCAGTGCTTGGTTGGCGGAGTTCCAGCCGACCCTGCTTTGACCAACTATAACGGCGGCCAATGCGACGGCGGGACCGATGCAATCACCAGTTCCGGACTGGTCGTCGCCTCCAATAACAAAACCGCTGGTACTCCGGGGGCCGGCAATTCCTTGATGAAAAACCACCAGATCGGCTTCGCCCCGCGCATCGGTGTGGCCTGGTCGCCCTTCAAGAAGTGGACTGTGCGCGCGGGCTATGGTCTCTACTTCGATCGCGGTGAGCTTTTCAGCTACTTCTCTCCAAGCGCCGGCTCCGGCTTCAACGGGCCGCTCGGCGTGACGTTGGCACCTCCCTTCGTCTCCCCCGTCTCCGCGGCGAAAAATGCGACCCTTTCGGAGCCCTTCGGCACCACCGTGCCCACCGTGCCGACGCCGACTGCCGCTGGCTTTCTTAACTACCTGCCCAACCTTCAGGATACCGCGTGCGGTTATCCCGGATGCTGGCCGACAGGCAACCAGTTCGGTCCTTTCCTTTTTGGCGGTTATGACATCCACAACAAACTGCCTTACACCCAGAACTGGACGCTAGACCTCCAATACGAGTTCGCCAACAACTGGTTGTTGGACATCGGCTACGTGGGCAATCACGGCACCCACTTAGTGCTCCCCATCCCCTTCAACCAGCCCACTATCGCTACGCCGACCCATGTGGTGAATGGCCAAACCTCTTCTTATGGAGGCACGAGCCCGTTGGCGAACCAGAATTACTATTACGGGGACCCACTGCCGACTCTCGACACCGAGCCCATTTACACCAACGAATATGCCGGCAACGCTCCCATTCGTGTCCCCTATCCCGGCTACGACATGAATTCCGTTCTCTTCGAGGCCGAGGGTATCTCCAATTACCACGCTCTTCAGGTTCAGGTCCGCAAACGCCTGTCGTTCGGTCTGACGTTGACCGGCTCCTACACCTGGTCCCACTCCCTCGACGAGCAGAGCGGTCTGGGTCTCTTCTTCACCGGCAACAATCCCCTCAATCCGAGATCTAACTATGCCTCCTCGGACTTCGATCAGACTCACGTTTTCCTCGTCAACTACAGCTACACCATTCCAAACCTGGTCCACAGCCATGCGCTCGGTTATGCGGTCAATGGCTGGGTCATCGGCGGGCAGACCGTTGCACAAAGCGGCCAGCCTTACAGCGTTTATGACTATTCAGGGTCGATAGCCAGCCTGTTCTTCGGCACTAGCGACTACATTGGAAACCCCATCGTGCCTCTCACGCCGGGCATAAAGCCCGGTCAGGCCAAGCTACAGGGCACTCTCGGCGTTAACGCAGGCAATCCTGTGCTCAACGCCAATGATTTCGCCCCGCAGTTTGTTGCACCCGGCACAAACGGTGTGCCTGCCTGCGACGCCACCGGATGTGATCTGTACGAGTCCACCTACGGTTCTTCGGGCAGGAATTTGTTCCGTGGTCCATTCCAGGTTCGCTTCGATATGAGCCTGGCCAAGGAGTTCCCCATCAAGGAGCGCTTCCGCCTCCGGTTTGAGGCGGACGCCTTCAACATGTTCAACCACCCTGATTTCGACGCGCCAAACAACGACGTGAATTTCTTCCCGAATTACGAAGGTCCTCCTTCGATTCCCCCCGTGGGCAGCCTCGGCCTGATTCAGCACACCATTGGCAGCCCGCGTTTCCTGCAATTGGGTTTGCATCTGAGGTTCTAAACCTGCTAGTTCTCGATTGCCGGGCAGGGGAGCGTGGTACTTGCCCTGTACGGCTTTTTTCGTCCGAGTCTCTTGCTTCGTGCCCCTGGAATTTTTTCCTTGACAAAAAATGGCACTGTGATATGCTACTTTCCAAGTAACACTTCGCCTTGTATTTCGTACCGCCAGCTTTCAGCTGGCGTTTTTTGTTTTCGACAAGCTCAAATTTAGCAACTCCTTTGTTTTCATCAGCTGCCATAACACCGCGTTTTACCTATGTGTTTTGCCGTGTTTTGTCGCGCCTCAAATCCTTTAGAATCAACACTTCCGGGAACTGCCCACAAGTGTTGATTCTAATAAGCTTACAGGAAATGCTAAACGCCTTGGAATCAATACTTGTAGAAAAAGGGGGAGGGGGGTGTCGCGTCCCGAGCGCGAGCCTGCCGCGACTTGGCGTGCGGTAGCTCGGCTGCCGCTTTGCCGTCTCCCAGTCAACTAAGCGAAACACCTAACTAAGCTCCACCGCCGCCTTCCGCTTCTCGCAAAATCCTCGTCTCGGGTGCATACTGTTACGCTTTTTGCCTTCCCAAGGAGAGGATGATGCAGAAACGTAGCAGCCTATTCGTCGTCGCGGTCCTTTTACTTCTTGCGCCCTTCGCGCACGCGCAACAGCAATCCAGAACGTCCGGCCACGTTCCCACGCCAAGCGAATTCCTCGGCTTTGAAGTCGGCGCCGATCGCAAACTCGCCGACTACAAACAAATCTCCTCCTACTTCAAGGCGCTCGCCGCTGCGTCAAACCGCGTCGAAATCCAGGTTCTCGGCAAAACCACTCTTGGCGAAGATATGTTCATGGCCGTGATCTCCACGCCGGAAAATCTCGCCAACAAAGCTAAATACAAAGACATCGCGCACAAACTCGCCGATCCCCGCGGCCTCACCTCCCAACAAATCGACGCTCTCGCCCGCGATGGCAAAACCATCCTCCTCCTCACCTGCAACATTCACTCCACAGAAATCGGTTCCAGCCAGATGTCCATGGAGTGGGCCTACAATCTCGCCACCTCGCAGGATCCCGAAATCCTCCGCCGCCTCGACACTTCCATCGTCCTTCTCGTCCCCTCGCTCAATCCCGACGGCGAAACCATGGTCACCGAGTGGTACCGAAAATATCTCGCCACCAAGTACGAGGGCGGCCCCATGCCGTATCTCTATCACCATTACGTCGGCCACGACGACAATCGCGATTGGTTCATGCTCACCCAAATCGAAACCAAAAACGTGAATCAGATGGTCTATCACGAATGGTTCCCGCAATTCTGGCTCGACGAACATCAAATGGGTTCCACCGGCCCGCGTATCTACATCCCACCCAACGCCGACCCCGTCGCCAAACTCGTCAATCCGCTCGTCCATCGCGGCAACAATCTCATGGGTGCGGATATGGGCTGGCGACTCGAAGAAGCAGGGAAGTCCGGCGTGATTTTTGGCTATTCGTTTGACGCCTACTGGCCCGGCGGCACGCGCAACACCGGCTGGTGGAAAAACATGTACGGCGTGCTAACGGAAGTCGCCAGCGCGCGCATCGCCACTCCCATCGATGTCACGCCCGATGAATTGCAAGGTGGCACAAAAGGTCTCATCACGTACGAGCAGCAAATCAATTTTCCCAATCCCTGGCCGGGTGGTTCCTGGCGTCTGCGCGACATCATGGACTACGAACTTCTCGTCTCCGGCGCCGCTCTCGAAACCGTCAGCAAATTTCGCCAGGAACTTCTCCGCGGCGTCGCGACTATGGCCACGCAAGCCGTGCAGTCCGCTGATCCGCAAGTCTGCTGGCGCATTCCGATCGAAGACCAGCGCGACCCCGTCACCGCCGCTCACCTCGTCGCGCTCCTGCTCGAACACGGCGTCGAAGTTCGCATCAACTCTGACGCAAAAATCTATCTCGTTCCCACCGCTCAGCCCTACGGCCGCTTCGTGGACGAGATGATGGGTGTACAGCGCTATCCCGAAGTTCGCCCGGCGCCCAACAGCGGCATTCTCGAGCCTTACGATGTCGCCGCGTGGTCGCTGCCTCTCATGATGGGCGTCAAAGCCGAGCGCCTCGCCGTCCGTCCCGATCAGCTCAACTCCTCGCGCGTTCTCAAATCCGCGCAGTGGCCCGATGGCGGTCTCTCAAATGCCAGCGGCAAGTATTTCTCGATTGCCGCTCATGAAAATAATATCTTCGCTCTCGCCAACGCCATGCAATCCGCCGGCGGCCAGGTTTTCCTCTCGGCGAAACCCAACGAAACCCCGGAATTCATTTTTGCTGCTCACGCGCAGCTCGCCGCCAATGCTGAAAAATTCCATCTGCAACTCGTTCCTCGCGCCGATCTTCCCCAAGGCGCAACTCAGCTCAAACCCGTGCGCCTTGGCGTCTACAAGTCCTTTATCGCCGAAATGGACGAAGGATGGACGCGCTTTCTTCTCGATCAGTACGGCTTCAAGTACAAAAGCCTCGAAAACAAGGAAGTGCGCGCAGGCAATCTCAACAATTCCTTCGACGTGATCATTCTCCCCGACTCGTCCCGCGAGGTGATCGTTGAAGGAAAAGAAGGCCGCTTCGGTTCTTCAGAAGAATTTCCGCCCGAATACACCGGCGGCATCGGCAAGGAAGGACTCAAGGCGCTACGGGAATTCGTCGACAAAGGCGGCACGCTGATCACCTTCGCCAATGCCAGCGATGTCCTGATCGGCGAAGACTTCAATCTACCCGTTCGCAACGCGCTCGCCAGTCCCAGTGCCGCGCAAGGCCGCGCCGCCACCACCAGCGCCGACTTCAACGTCCCCGGCTCACTCCTGCGCGTCTATCTCGACACCAACCATCCCGTAGCCGCTGGCATGCCTCACGAAATCAACGCCTTCGTCGACTCGCCCATCGCTTTCCAGACTTCGCTCCCTACGCCCGACATACAGCGCAGCGTCATCGCTTGGTATCCCGAAGACGCCAAGGACATCCTCGTCTCCGGCTACGCTCACGGCGCCGAACGCCTCCAGCGCAAAGCCGCTGCGGTGGCGTTCCAGCGCGGCAAAGGCAAAATCGTCATGTTCGGCTTCCGCGTCCAACACCGCGCGCAAACCGAAGGCACCTTCCAACTCCTCTTCAACGCCATCTATTGGGGTGGAATGTAAAGCTCACCAGGGAACCACTCTGTAGGGGCCGGGCTTGCCGGCCCTCATTCTTCGCTCCTCGATCCGCGTCAGCGCGAATACCCCGGGGAGTTTAACCGTGCACCCGTTCCCACCATCCCGTCATATTCTCGTCCCGAGCCCTCAGGCGCCAGCACCCACAACGTATAAATCCCCAACGCCGTCCCAAACGGAATCCGTATCAGCGCAAAGCAGGCCAACACGATCCCTAACACGCGCGCCCACGGCTGCCGTGCGAACAATCCCCACGCCAGCACTAGGTGAAGCACTCCAAACACAGACAGAAAGATTCCCGAGGAAAAGATTCCTCCCCACAGTAACGAACGCAACCCGTGATCCAAATTCCCGAACGGCCATCCGCCGTCAAATACTAACCTTCGAAAAATCATCCACCAGGCCACTCCGAACAACCGCAAAATGCCGCTCGCAGCCCATAACCCGGCCACAACACTGATGTTCCGCCCAACGCGCCCATCCCCAGTTGCTCGCCGTGCAGCCGCGGTCTGCGTAGTTGGTGCAGCCTGCGCGTTTGGCGCCGCCGGCCCTGTCATCAGTTGCTTACCGCAAGCGGTGCAGTACCGAGTCCCGGGGTTAAACGGTTTTCCGCAGCCATCGCAATACATGGTTCTACCCCCTCCGAGTCTCCCTCTGCCCAATACTACGTCTGCCACCCCAAAAAGTTCCACTTCCTAGGCCCTGCCGGCGGTCCCCACGCTCCGTGCGGTTCGCATCTTTGCATCTCGGGCACGGCCTTACAACCCGCTCCGACCATCTTTCTTTCGCCATGCTATGTTTGATTACGCACCAACCGGCCGCTCCCGGGCGTGTTTTCGCAGCCGCGTTCGGTGTCACAAAGCGCAACTCTCCGCGCCAGAAATTCTCGCGCCTCTCAGACTGGAGCCGAAAATGACGAAGACACTCCCCGCCAAGCGTTTCCCTGCTGTCTACTTCGTCGCTTTCGCTCTGGCGCTGCTGCTTCCGTGCATTTCTCTCGCGCAACAACCCGACAAAACGGAAACCCTAAAAAAAGCGCGCCAATCCTATTACAGCCTCAAAGATCAAGGCCTCACCGGGTTTCAATGCACGATGGACCCCAACTGGGCTTTCCTCCTGGAACCTCAACGCGAAGCCAATCCCACAGGCATCGACGCCGCGATTCAAAAACTTCAGGCCCTGCATTTCGCCCTCTCCGTCGGTGCCGATGGCAACGCCAAAGTCACTCATAACGAACTCACGGCCGAAAACCAACAAGTGGCCGACGGTCTGAAGCAGGTCTACAGCGGCATGGAGCAGATGGCTACCGGCTTCTTCCAAACGTGGTCTGCCTACACCATTTCTCCCGCCCTCCCCGACCTCACGACCCCTTTCGAGCTCAACTCCATCGGCTCCGATTATGTTATTTCCTACAAGGAAGGCTCCGCCGAGGTGACCACCACGATGGATCACGACTACGCCATCAGCAGCATGAGAGTCAAAACTACCGAGTTCGACTCCACGATAAAGCCTCGATTCAAAAAGAATCCCAAAGGGCTTCTTCTGTCCAGTTATCAGGCCATTTATCGCGGCGCCACCGCCGCCGATGCCACCGATCTCGACGTCACCATCGACTACCAGGAAGTCAACGGCCTGCAACTCCCACAGGAAATTTTTCTAGTGGGCTCCTACGGCGCGACTCCCTTCAAAGTCAAAGTGAATTTCAGCGCCTGCCAGGCCACCAAATCGGGCGGCGAAACCATTGCTCAGAAAGTCGTTCCGAGCTCAAACTAAAATTCGTCAACACGTTTTCGCTGGTCCCCCAGCTACAATATGGTTGCTGGCCACAGTCGAATAATGGGAATAGTAAGTTCATGCCGAACTCTTCGTCCGAAACTCCGATCCTCAAACGTCTCAGCGCGCTAGCTCTCGCATTGCCCGAAACCACGCGCGTACTCAAGAATTCCCATGCCGCCTTTTTGGTTCGCAAGAAAATCTTTGCCTATTTCCTCAACAACCATCACGGCGACGGCATCGTCGCCGTCACCTGCAAAGTCTTCCCCGGCGAAAACTCGGCTCTCGCCAAGGCCCAGCCCAAACGCTACTATCTCCCCGCCTACATCGGGCCGCGCGGTTGGGTCGCCCTCCGGCTCGACCTTCCCAAAGTCGATTGGTCCGAAGTTCGCGACCTCCTGCTGACCGGCTATCACCTTACCGCTCCCAAAAAACTCGCCGCCCTTATCAAGCTCCCCGAGTGATGGAATGCCAAAGGCGAACGCTCTGCGCTCGTTGAGCCTCAACTGCAGAATTGTTTCGCTATACGCTCGGCTACATGGCTTACTCTAGCGCTTTCCCATCCCGCACCATTGCTCGCGAAAGTTATACAATTTGGCTGTGAGCGGCCGCAGGTTATCCCAGGAAGGTCCGAAGTATCGCCAGATTCTTGATCGTCTGGCCAAAGACATCGCTTCCGGCAAGTATGCACCGGGCCAGAAATTTCCCAGTGAAGCCGCTTTGGTTCGCCTGTTTGGAGCCTCGAGAATTACGGTGGGCCGCGCGGTCCGGGAATTGAAGGAACTAGGACTGGTTCAGCGGATCGCTGGTTCGGGCACCTATGTCCGCAACAGAGGCGGCGACGGCGCGCCGCTCTTCGGCCTGCTCATTCCCGACCTCGGGGAAACGGAAATTTTCGAGCCCATTTGCCAGGGCATGGCCAACGCTCCGAAGGAATCCGAGTATGGCTTGCTTTGGGGCCGAACGGATGTGGCCGGAGCCACGAAAGAAGAGCAGGCCTGGAGCCTATGCCAGCAATTCATCGAGCGGAGAGTGGCCGGCGTGTTTTTTGCGCCTCTCGAAATCACGGCTACCAGGCGCAGCGCCAATGACGCCGTCGTCAAGGCTCTGGACAAAGCCCAAATCCCCGTGGTGCTTCTCGACCGTTGCATTCTGCCGTTCCCCCAACGCAGCCGTTACGATCTTGTCGGGATCAATAATCGCCGCGCAGGCTACCTAGCCACGGATCACCTGGCCCGGCAAGGGTGCCGCCGTATACTATTCATCGCTGACGTCAGTGTCACTTCGACGGTAGAAGCCCGCATGGTCGGTTTTCGGGAAGCCCTGCTCGCCAATGACCTTCGGGTGGAGCAACGCCTCGTTCAATCCCTTTCTTCCTTTCAAAACGACGGCTTACAAAAGATGCTCCACAAATTTCGGCCGGAAGGTTTTGTCTGCGTGAACGACCGGACTGCGGGCCGTCTGATGCAAAGCCTGCTCTCGACCGGCGGCCGCATCCCGCAAGACTTCAAAATTGTCGGAATCGACGACGTGGAGTACGCAAAGCTCTTGCCGGTTCCCTTAACCACGATTCATCAGCCCTGCCGCGAAATTGGGCACGCTGCAATGGCCGCCATGTTCGAGCGCATCAAGCATCCCAACATGCTGGCCCGGGACATTCTGCTGGATTGCGAACTGGTCGTGCGCTCCTCGTGCGGAAGCCCCGCAGCGGCCAACATCTAGCAGGCGGCAGCTAACAGCTGACAGCTCACGCTTATCAATGCTTTCAACTGGAAGTGATACTTGCGGATGACGAGCCGCCCAACAGCTATTTACCTTAACCCATCAAAATCGCCGGTCACTCGTCCCTGCCTAAAGGAAACAAACTGGGCTCCGCTGGTGGCGCATCGGCGATCGACTCCAGCTCCGGGAAGCGTTCGCGCAGCGGCTCCGGAACTTTGACTTTCGCACCTTTCAAGATACTGATCAGCTGCAACGCGTTGACTACGCCTTTTCCCTGATAGTGGTTGTTGGTTATGACGAAGACATTGCTGGACTTCTCCGCCACTTTCTTCACGCGCTTGGCCCACGGCGCAAGCTCCTCCGTGGAATAAAGATAGTTGTACCGTTCGTGCGAGGGCATCGCGGCATCGTCGCTGAACCAGGTGTCGTACCGCCGCCCATGCAACCGGACGTAGCCAATCGGGGAAGTGGTTTCTGCCGACGGTTCGAGCGACTTGCCGATGATGGGCTGATCAATATTGCAGAAGCCTGCGTTAGCCTCCGCAAGCATCGCAAATGTTTCGGGCGTTTGCCACGAAGCATGCCGCACTTCCACGACCAGGGGATAATCCCCGAATCGTTTCAAAAGCGCCGCGAGATGCGCCACGGTCTCGCGATTCCGATGAAATGAGAAAGGGAACTGCAGGAGCACAGCGCTCAGTTTGCCGGCTTTGTGCAAGACATCGAACCCCGCGCGAACCGCGCGTTCGTCTTCGGCGGAGGCCGCGGCTAGAGCCGGGCCCATTGCGCCGCCGGAATCTGCAGAAACAATCTCATGCGTGAATCGCTGCCACAACTTTGCTGTAAAAACGAACCGGGGATTAGCTGCCACCCGGTCAATCCACTGCGCAGCATGGTCCGCGCGGATTGGATTGTAAAAGGAAGTGTTGATCTCGATGGTGTCAAAAAATTCCGCGAGGAACGTCGCTTCATGAAAACCCTTCCGACGCCGCGCGGGATAAACATACCCAGCCCAGTCCGGATAAGACCATCCTGCCGGCCCAACGCGAATCACTGCCGGTGACTGCGGCTTTGCTAGAGGGGGCATACGTGGATTGCCATGGTCGTAGCGCGGCATGCGGCGGCGGTCTCCCATCGAGGGCGAATTTCCGAAGGCCGGCCGTATCTGGCAGCGCGCCTTTTTCCGGTGACACTTGACACCGCAATGCCGGGACTTGCCATGCTACTTAAGAGCCGAGGGCAGAGTAGAGGGGAGCAGGCGGAAATGTCAACGCGTTCGAGGGGGTTAACAGACGCCGAAATTCGCGGCAGCGCGATTGCCGCGCGCAACCCACGCTGGTATGCTTTGAACATGATGCGGTGCCAAGTGTTACCCCGCGTCGCCCGCCTCTTCTGCAAGAATTCCTACAGGTGCATCCATGAAACTATCGATCAGCTACAAAAACGTTGAGCCGCACAAACCAGCCGAGAAGGAAGTGGAACGTTACTCCGCCAAAGTGAATCGATTGTTGAAGAGTTATGAGCCCGACCTCGTGGTGTTGCACGGAGTTTTTTCGAAGAATCCACACCGGGAAGAGAGTTTGTTCTCGCTGAATCTGTCGCTCCCCACCGGAACTCTCCACGCGACGGGAGCCGGGGAAAACGTCCGCGCCAGTTGCAAGCAAGCCTTCAGCGAACTGGAGTCGCAACTGAAAAAACACCAGTCGCGCCTTCGTAAAGACTACGAGTGGAAACGCAAACGGCCCCGCCCGGCCGTGGTGGTTTCGTAGTTGCGGGTGGCCTCCCCCTGCGCGGAAGGTGGCAAAGAATCTCCGTGAGCAAAGCTGCTTTCCGTCGCCCTGAAAGTGCGGCGTGGCTGGTGCGCTTGGTGGAAGCAGCGCTCATGCTACAATAAGAAATTCACACCGCAGGGGCGTAGCTCAGTGGTAGAGCAGCGGCCTTTTAAGCCGAAGGTCGTGGGTTCGATCCCCACCGCCCCTACCAACATCTCCTTCATATCTAGCAACTTGTGACTTTTCGAGGGGCCACGAGGGGCCATTAACGCTAGGCGACTTGCGCGGGCAGCACTAAGCGAACGACTTTGCTGTTCGCTTCTCGCAGAGCGGAAGGAACGGCCTGCGTGTAGATATTCATAGTCGTTCGAACATCTGCGTGTCGCAAGAGTTCCTGCTGCACCTTAAGATCAACACCCAGCGCATGAAGTAACGTTGAATGGCTGTGTCGGAACGTGTGCCAGCCGATCCGGCCTATCCCCGCTTTTTCTGCAGCAGGGACGAGCCAGTTCTCTTGAATTCGGCCTGGCCAATACGGTTTTCCTGTTTCCGGGTTTGCGAATATCCAGTCTTCGGCCTTCGCTCGCGGAGCCAGCCTCGCCTTATGTTGACGAAGTCTATCCGCAAGCGAACGGTCAAGAGGCATCCATCGGTGAGAGGCCTGTGTTTTTACGTCCCCTTGCTTCCCGTAGACGTAAGCTTGTCGTACCGCCAAGCGCAGTCCTTCCCAGTCGATGGCATTCCATCTCAAGCCGAGGATTTCGCTTACTCGTAGTCCCAAACACATCGCCACAATGCACATTGTTCGAAAAGGTTCGGGAATGTTCTCAAGCACTTTACGAAACTCATCCACTGAAAGTGCTTTCGGTTCCCGCAGTCTTTTAGAACTGTCTTTCACGCGGACGAGGCTCATAGGATTGTGCTGATAGGGAATCAGTTCCCACCGCATCGCCGCGTTGAACAGGACGCGCATTAGGTTCTTGAGATGAGACTTACTTTTCGGTGCCAAATTGAGCTTCCTGAGCCAGTCCTCAACGAGCAGTGGTTTGATCCGCTCAATCGGATGGTCTCGCCATTTCGGCTCAACATGGTTTTTCAGCCAGCAGCGATACCGTGAAGCCGTTGAAGGCCTTTCGGGAATCTCTTCCGCTAAGTAGCGCCGAATGACTGCCCCGAACGAAACAGTTGTTCCGTTTGTTCCTTCCGCGTTCATCGAAAATAACCAAGACAGAGCGGCCTTGCGTGCCTGGGACTCGTTCGGATATTCCTTAACTGTTCCGATGGCTTCGCTTCGCCTTTTTACGCTTCCGTCCGGGAGATTCTCTCTATAACGCAGAACCCACACGTCTGGACCCTTCTTTCTTGCTTTCAAACAAACCCAACCAAACTGAACCCGTTGCCGCTTATGTTCCATCCGATTTCTCCTGTAAGCGGCACGGATAGCATGACAAATTTATCTGAGATCGCAACCAGGAGTCCAGTTCCGATGCACGAAAATACCAATGACCTCCAATTTGATATCCAGGAATGCGTCGTCGACGAGCATAGCGCTGCAGCGTCTTGACGTGGATGTTGCCGAGCAGTTTGGCCGCCTCGGGGCTCCCAATCAGCGGCTCGAAGTCGAGCGTAGGCCTTTGTGAACGCATGAGTGCGACTGCGACAGCTTGACTCTCGTTTTGGCCTTTTCTCTCTTCGCCTTTGGCCGCGCGGGGTGGGGCGGCATGGGGCTTGCTATCATCGCCGCCGAACGAATGATTTTCTCTAAGTGCCAGCGGCTGTGAGGTTGACGTGTTCTGATCGACGAGACCTGCATCCGAATGACTGGGAGCTGCTTGGCGTGAGTCATGTCGTCGAGATGACGCTGGGTTCTCACGCATACCGGATTGGAGGTGGTGGTGCATAGGTTCTTATTTCAATTGCAGTTGGAACGATTCCCCTTTCGAGCTTGAATCTTGATTACTGGTGTGTTGGCCTGAAAGCCAGGCCTGAAACTCTCTGTCTTTGTTATAGACAAGTTTCAGGGCTTCCGTTACGACATACGACGGTGAGCAGTCGAGAAACTCTGCGTATTTTGTGAGCTTCATCTTTGCCTCGTCGTCGAGTCTTAGTTGGACAACTGTGGTTTTGGGTTGTTTGAGTGGTGCTTTCAATACTGCCATCGGGATTTTCTCCTTTCTTCATTTGAGATCGTTACTTGTCTGCATTCAGGGTTGATTACATCTGTGTATGCACGCGGGCAAAACACGGTCACCGTTCCTCGGTGACGGGCGGGAGCGACCCCATGGAACTTTGGGCGGCTGAAAGCCGCCAAAAGTGGGGTCGCTCCCGCCCTTCCTAGTGTTTTGCCCGCGTGCAGTTTCTTTGCCTTCGTCTTACGCATCTGCTTATTTCTCTTCTGTTTGTAGTGAATTCCCTTCGAAAACTGCTCCGAAAGCTGAACCGAAAGTCGGTTGTGAGCTGTCCGTCACCTTGCTTGAGACTCGCGCTTCAAACAGGGCGGTTTGGCCGTCAACGAGTTCCGTGCGGAAAGATGCTTCCCTCCTCGGCGCGAGCTTCCGAAATTCCTCGCTCACAGCCCCAGCCGTGATTTTGCCGTTCAACCATTGCTCATATCGAATGTCGGTCAGCGCATCATCGAATCGCTTCTTAGCCTCATTCAGGAATTCGATCTGTTCCGCGTTCAGCCTTGCGAACTGCTTGGTCTCCCACATGTGGCGGTAGTGGAAGTAGCGCAAGCCTTCCACGTCCGGATCGGGGTCCGTAGTTCGTGGGGCCATCGCCAGAAACAGCTCACGAGCCGCTGCGAAGTGGTTGGGGCGTGTAGCGATGTAAACAAAATTCACCTTCGGCACTGCCGAAAACAGACTGTTGTACGCAAAGAGATGCGTCTCGAAACTGGCGAGACTGAGAAGTCCAGGATCGACAAAACTGAAGGTGACCACAGGGGATGAAGAGGAAGATTCTGGAGCGAAGAACAGCGGGAATTTGTCAACGAAATAACGGTCCGTGGTCTTTTCCCGGATCGCTCCCTTGTACCGCTTAGAGGGAAGCATGGATCGAGGGATGGAGAGTTTCCGGTAGAAATAGTCGACTTTCTCGGTCTCGGTTTCGAGATAGCGGTAATCGAGGTGCTCCAGGACAAAATCCAGAATCGTCAGTTTCGTGCGGATGTGTTCGACGGAATGCTCGCGGCGATTGCGGAGATTTTCCCGACCGACGGCGCGATACACGAGGCGAGAGAAAAGATGGTAGACGCGGCCGTTTCGGAGGAGCAGGCGGGCCGTGGCATGCCCCTTTCCGAGCACCTTTTGCGTGAAAGCCATGCTTTTATCACCGCTCTTGGCGCCCGTGAAGGCTAAGTACTGACGCGTGGAGAAATACCCAGAGTGGGTAGCCACGAGATATAGGAAGCGCGCCTCGTCCTCGGTGTAACCGAAGCCAAGGAGGTTCTCGATGCTGGTTTCAGGAAAGTACATGGCTCACAAACTCAGAATCGCGGTCATGATCTCCCGTTCGTCGCGCACGCGGCGAAGACCAGCTGCGTCCTCCGACCGGGCGTAGATTTGAAACCCGGCGCGGGCCTTTTCCGCTAGATGGCCAGCGTGGTAGTGGCTGGTGGCGAGTTCCAGGTCCACACGGGAGATTTGCATTTCTTGGTTGGCATACTCGATACGCAGGTCGGGGAGACTGACCTTGCCGTGAACGACCGGGAGATGCAACTGGTGCGCTAAGGCTTCTTTCCTGCCTTGCGTTTGACCCTCGCCTTGCGCTTGGCCAAGTTTTCGGTAGAGCTTTTCCTTGAGTTCATAGTCGAGCTGAACACTGAGCACTTTGCCACCTTTGCGTTCGATCTCATCGGCAGCCTTGTGATACAGGCGGTACAAGGCGGCATCATGGTCTGCTTCCTTTGGCTTCACAAAACCCGAATAAATGGCTTGATCGTCGAGTACGAACCCGTGGCGACGAATCAGGCGTTTGCCTACGTTTGACAGAGTGAGAACCTGCTGGGACTCCTTCTTGAGCACGCTCGTGTCCCTTCGCTCGACAAGCCGTTGTTGAATGAGGTTGCGAAGGTCGCTGTCCAGCCGTGAGCGGTCACCTGCGTAGGCGTGCTTAGCGAGATCCTCGACAGCCACAACTCGAAACTTGGCGACTTCTGTGAGGGTGTAAATCTCCGATGGCCGGAGCGAATAGCTTCTATCGCGATCAAGAATTTCCGTGCGCTCACGATCCGCGAGAATGTCAGCTTGGCGGGTATCGCGGGGCAAGGGCTTTGCTTCTTGGCGCTCGCGGTTCTGCAAATCGAGATGATCAGACTGATATTCGGTTTCCCGGAGCTTTGCCAGTTTTATTCTGACGCCGGCGTCTATTTGGGAGCTACTGCCTCGTCCTCGGGTCGATTCTCGACTTCGGCTCGCGGGTTCAGACCGCGATTGCGAATCGCGAAAATCGTCAAGTTCGAAGCTCTCAAAACCTCGGGACATGAAATAACCTCCTAAGGAAGTAGTGGAAGAAATGCCAACGTAGGCAAGATTGCCGAAAACGGAAAAATCTGCGTCGAATGTCGCAGTGGAGCGAAGAGAGAAGGCCAAAAGAATATGCAGATGATGTACATCGTCCTACCCTGTTAGCTCTGGGAACTGCTGGGACTCGCCGTGGCGCCATCTTGATAGAGGAACACTTCTTCGACGTTCTTCCCGAAAACTCGGGCAATTTTGAAGGCGAGCGGAAGACTTGGATCGTAGCGTCCCGTTTCGATGGAGTTGATGCAAGCTCGCGAGACCCCCACGCGCAATGCGAGCTCGGCTTGCGACCACTCCACCTCGGCACGAAGTACTCGGAGGCGCGTCTTCATTCCTCACGCTCCGCGATAGACCGTTGCCTGGCGGCGGCAAGAACTAAGCCCACCGTCCACAAGATAATCATGCTGACAGGAACAGCGAAGGTTGGAACTACGGGAACGCGGAAACCGAGACTGCGCAGAAAATCCAGGAGGAGGGCGAGTCCTAGCGAGCTAACGAATCCAAACACGAGTGCTCGATAATTGATGTCTTTGAAGAGTTCATCGGCCGACACTAGGAACCGGGCGAAACATGCCACTGCGATTGCAGCAAATACAAAGCCAGCACTCAAGAGTGCGATGTGTGCAGAGTGACCGAACTGCAGACCGATAATCACCATGAGGGCAGATAGGAAGCTAAAGGCATAGATGGGAACGAGCGGAAGGGGCCGAGAGGGCCTCGTGGACTGGTCATCAGGTGTGATGGGCATGAAGATACTCCAAGATCCCGGGACTCGATGAATAGTAGTCCATGCACAGCTAAAAGTCAACTATAGATATCTTATTGCTGCTCATGGGCATTAGACCGGTCTCGAGATGGCGCTCCCCGGCCATGGGCCCGTGAGCTATTCAGGACCTCGGGAATCCGGAGCGGCGCCCTGGCGGGCGATTAGGTCCAAAGTCTCCTATCCTTTCCTCGAATTCACTTGGTCTTCTAACAAAACTCGCCATCGCAGATGATTTTTCACAGATTATTCACAACATTATGGTTCATAAGGTATTGACGCCTGCGAGTACCTATGATTGTGTCAACTCAGATTTGAAATCCTCCTCTGTTTCTTCGACTTGAGGGGTTGGTGTGTTGGCCTGGATGCGGGAAGGTGTCTGCAATTCGTTATAAAAGCTATCCAGCCTCTTTCGTTCCAGCATGACTCTTTCCCCTTTGGAAAGTGGAGCGACGCCGGGCAGACCATTTTCCGCGAGCACCTGCGGAAGCGATGGCACGGCTCTGGTTCTTCCATGCCCATACTGCGGCGACCGTGGTGTGCCTTTGGCCACTCCACCTCTCCGCCGCTTCCCGGTGGCACGAATACGCAGCCGCGAAAACTTCGCCTGCAAGCTCTTCGGTTGCGCGTAGCGAAACGGCTCACCGGAACTCAGCACGTGCCAAAGCAGCACAGCCAGCTTTCTCGCGCAGGCTACCACCGCTACATTGCGGTTTTTCCTCTTCACGATTTTCCGCATGGTCTGTCCCAGCGGTCCACGATACTGAGCCAGATGCTGCGCCGCCTGCACCAACAGCCAGCGCGCGTGTGCGTTGCCTTGCTTGGTGATGGGCCCGTGATAACAGTGCGCTCCCGACTGGCGAGTCGAAGGATTCAATCCCAGGTACGCGCTCAGCTTCTTGGCATTCGCAAAACGCGAAATGTCTCCGATGGCTGCCAAGCAGGTCTGCGCCACGGTGTAGTCGATTCCCGGGATACTCATCACCAGCCGCACCTTCTCGTCCTGCCAGGCTTCGCGCACCAGCAAGTCGTCCAGTTGCGCGATTTCCAGTTCGGTCAGTTCGAGCAAACGCAGATCGCTCTCACGCGCCAGCGCTTCTTCCTGGGCTAGCGGCACTTGCCTGAGCTAGGCGATCCCTCTCTTACTGAATAGATCGCAGTCCGGCAGAGGAACCAGGGTATGGTGCAGGATCGAGTGCAAGCGGTTCTTCAGCCGCGTGCGATCGCTCACGAGCGCGGCACGGCGATGGGTCAGCCGCCGCAAACGCTGCGTCTCTTGGTCCGGTTGCCACACCATCGGCAAATACTCGCAGCGCAACAGCTCTGCGAGCACCCGCGAATCCACCTTGTCCGTTTTGATTTTCGCTTCGGCGATGGCCCGGACTTTCAGGGGATTCCCGATGACGATCTCTTTCACAAACGGCCGCAGCACCCCGGCTACTGCCCACGTATTCGTAGTGGCTTCCATCGCCAAGCGATCTTCCCGAGCGAGTTGCCGCTCAGCAAAGGCCGCCAGAGCCTCTCGTGTTACGGGAACGGTGTAGGTTCCGAACAGCGTGCCATCCGAAAGCAGGATGGTGAAGACCGCCGTTCGCTTGTGGACATCACAACCGACGAAGCGTAGCATCGCGCATAGACCTCCTTGCCGGGTAACCGGCGGGAAAGATGGGGTGCGGGGTTCCGGAACTGGATCGTGGTCCTTCCTCTCATCTTGTTGGAGGGTCAGAGACCGTGGCGATCCCGCTCCGTTTTTGCGGGGCGAATCGACAACTACCTATGCGAGCTCGAAGCTCAACCGGGTGGGTCGCAGGGCGGCCAGATACGACAGCGGGCTCTCAGCCCATAAGCATAATCGACCGGCCCACAAGCGACCCACCCCGCACCGCATCGCTCACGAGCGAATCGCCTGCTCCCGTTCCCGATGCGGAAACTCTACCCCTTTTCACCAATCTCTTTCCTCTCCCTCCTGTGAATCCCTGCCAACATCCAAGCTCCGTGCCCGTCGATGCCCCAGCACCATCGTCCGAACACAATCATGCCCGGTACGACCAGTTGAATCGGCTTACGCTGAAGACTTATCCTGATACCACCACGGTGAATTACACGTACGATAACGACTCGCGGCTGACGCAAGTCTCCGATCCTACGGGGACGTACTCGTTCACGTTCGACAACATGGGTCGATTGACGGGCACCACCACAGCATATGCGTTTCTGACCGGGCGAAACTTCACCACCAGCTACGCCTACGATGCCGCGTCGAACCGCACGGGGTTCACCGATCCTGAGAGTGGTTCGAGCACTTATGCGTACGACACTCTAAACAGGCTCCAGACACTGACGCCGCCTTCGGCGATTTCAAGCGGCAATTTCGGGTTTGGTTACGACGCATTGAGCCGCAGGACTAGCTTGACGCGCCCGAACAGCGTGAACACTGCCTATAGCTATGACAACTTGTCTCGGTTGCTTTCGGTCACTCATGCCAAGTCTGGCACGACGCTGGATGGCGCATCGTACGCCGTAGACTACGCCGGCAATCGCACCAGCCGGACTCCGCTGCCTTCAGGATCCGCCAGCAATTTTACGTACGACTCGATTTACGAGCTGACTCAGGTCACGCAAGGTTCGTCTACGACCGAGAGCTACAGTTACGACCCAGTGGGTAATCGCCTGAGTTCGCTGGGAGTTTCCTCTTACACGAATAATTCCTCGAACGAGCTGACCTCGACATCGAGTACGACCTACACTTACGACAATAACGGCAACACGGCGACGAAAGTGGACTCGACTGGGACAACCCAATACTTCTGGGATTACGAGAACCGCATGAGCAGTGTCACGCTTCCCGGCAGCAGTGGCACGGTCAGCTTCAAATATGATCCGTTTGGACGGCGCATCTACAAATCTTCCTCGAGTGGCACATCGGTCTACGCCTACGACGGCGACAATTTGATCGAAGAGACGAATTCCTCTGGGACCGCCGTCGCTCGCTACTCGCAAGGACTGAACATCGATGAGCCGTTGGCAATGTTGCGCAGTTCAACCACGAGCTACTACCAGGCGGATGGCCTTGGCTCTTTAACCTCCCTGAGCAATACTTCAGGGGCACTCGCAAATACTTACACCTACGACTCATTCGGCAAGCTAACAGCATCAACCGGTTCCCTCACGAATTCCTTCCAGTACACAGGAAGGGAATTCGACTCGGAAACCGGCCTGTATTATTACCGCGCCAGATACTACGATCCGCAGAACGGTCGGTTCCTGCGAGAAGACCCGATCGGGTTTGTTAGCGGCACGAACTTCTACACTTATTCGCTAAATAGGCCGAACAATTTGCGCGATCCTAGCGGAAACACTGCCGCAGCGGTAGCGGTTCCATTAGCGGAGGGCGCGGGGACTATCATCTGTTTTGGCTCGGGCGTTTGCGAGACAATCGTTATAGGCGGGGCGGTTGTCGTTGCAGTAGCTGCCACTGGATATGCGTTGCACCAATGGTTCGCGGCTCGGAAGAGAGCTCACGCAGACCCTATCCCCTGGCCCGGTAGAACAAAACCGGGACCGTGCGATGACGAACCAGGCAAATGTAAGCCGTGCCCGCCTGATTCGCCATATTGGGATCAGCAAGGCAATCCGGGCGCGCATGGAAGTTCGTCGGGCCTTCACTATCACTATTGGACCTGGAACCAAACGCCATATCCAGATTGCGAGTGCATCCCAAAACGGCTAGATAGCCCCACGCCTCCAGCCGGTGGTACACCCTGGGCTCCGGGAGGACCAGCATGGCCGTGAGAGACATCACGCGGCTAATGACCGCCTATCGAGAGTGTTCTCGGAACCTGTGGAACGTCTATTTCTCCGAACGAGAAGATATCGGTGGATCATTAGACGCATTCGGACAAATACGAGAATTGCTGTTTGATGCACTCGTCCTAAGCGAACTCCCGTACGGAGAAACTGGCGTGACGCGCGGCTCATCACTCATTCTAAACATTGTCCCAAAGGAACGAGCGTTAATTCTGATCAAGCGTTTAAGTGGCCCAGGAGAAGCGGGATACTGGGATCAAGAAAAGGATATGGTTGTGAGTCCCAACGACATTACATTGGCTTTTATCGACTATTTCGATTTTTCGGATGTTCCCATACAAGATTTTCAGTATTTTCGGTGCCGTGTCGTTAGTTTCCCAAGCCATTCCGATTATGAAGGAAGAGAGGCACTGTTGGCAGTAATCGACGCCAAGGTCGTTTACGACGACCAGGGGTAGGACTCGGACTGCTGACGATGTTGCACTCTTCGACGACCGGTTCCTTGACCAACCCGTTCCAATACACGGCTCGTGAGTCCGGCCCTGAGACCCGCCTGTATTACTACCGCGCCAGATACTACGATTCATCTGCGGGCAGGTTTCTCAGCGAAGACCCGATTCACTTTAGAGCTGGGATAAACTTCTATCGTTACGCCAGGAATTCTACGATCAACCAGGCCGATCCAACGGGTCTGTACACTCTCGAAAATTTCCCACCAGCGGAAGCAGCCCAAATGACAATTGCTATCGGTAGGTTGGTGGCCAAGTTGAATAGCAGTTGCTGCATTGATCCCGATGTTCGACGCAGAATCCTCAACCATTTGCAGCCCTCTAATTATGGTCAAGGCGCAACTTTTACGTTCTATCCGAAGATTATTTTCAATAATAAACCCGTTGACGGCCAGGTTGGACCTCTACACTGGTTCACGGAACAGATTGCCATTTCGGGCGACGCCTTCAACAGTTCGTGTCCTCTCGAAGGTATTATTCTCCATGAGCTTGTTCACCTAACGTGGCACAACGGGTGGATCGCTCTAAAGACATCTATAACGGACCCGGATGCAGCGGAGAGAGATGCCTATGAAAAGTCGTCCGCGTGCTTCGGTCCTGCGTGCCAGGAGTCGCCGGAACCATGAGCCTTTTCATCGTAGTTCTTTTGCCCATTCTGTTTGTTGCTGCGGCAGCCCTATTTGAGCATCAGTATGACCGCCGCAGCTTGCGCAGCCCAGGTCGAGTTATGCCACTCATCATCGCAGCTAGTTTGGCTATCGGCTTGTGGATATATTCCCGCTACTACCTGCACTCGACCGCGCAGTCTTTATTGCTGGGCCACACGATGGCGGCGATTTCCCTGGTTGTCGCTTTTTCTGGGTTTGTTTGCCGATACAAATCCGTCCTGGCGGCGGCCTTGGTGTTCCTGAGTGGCGGGTTGCTAGCAATTTTGTGGCTTCTTAGTCGCCCGATGATGTGAGAGTGTCAACGGCATTTAGAACTGCCCCCTTAGTGCGCATTTAAAATTGACTCCCTTTCAGGCAAAGATTCGTTTCGCGAGGCCAATCTAACGGAAGCGTGACAGCTTCCATATTCTTCAGCGCAGACCGTGGACTGGCTTTGTCAACAATACACGAGTCAAATTCAACGTGGGCTTCTGCTCATGGGCACGAAACAGGTTGCCGGGGACTAAGTGTGTGCCTTTTGTCAATCAGGCGGCGTCGTCGGGCGGGTGGCACTGACGATAAATTCCAAGACGATTCTCAGTGCCGAATACGACGGTTCTGCGTGTGCGGGTTTAGAGTGGCTATCGTGCTGGGCGATTGCACTTTTCGGAGCATTCTTCTCGGCCGAGTGAGATAATTGGTCTTCGATAAGGAGAAGTCCGATGGCTACCGTCTCTGAGAGCGTGATCGTTCAAGATCCGGACATCCACAGCGGAGAACCCGTCTTTCGCGGCACTCGCGTTCCTTTCCAGACCCTGCTTGACTATTTGGAGGGCGGGGAAACGCTGGATGAATTCCTGAAACAATACCCTGGAGTAAGCCGCGAGCAAGCCGTAGCTGCGTTGGAAGAGGCCAAGACCCTTCTCTTGGCCCGCTTCGGGAAATGAAGATCCTCATCGATGAATGCCTTCCAGACGAACTGAAAGGGACTCTTGCGACCATGGGCCACGAGTGTCAAACGGTACGAAGGGCGGGATATGGTTCGAAAAAGAACGGCGAGCTCCTAATGCTTGCGGAAGGTCGATGGGACGTGCTGCTCACCAGCGATCGGAATATCAAGTACCAGCAGAATATGACCGGACGAAGCGTCTCCATCTTGATCCTCCGTGCGAAATCGAATCGCTTGAAGGACTTGCTACCGCTCATGCCAGCCTGCGCCGAAGCGCTTCTCTCCATCCAGCCGGGCCGAGTGGTAGAAGTTGGCTAACTACAGCCAGATGGTCGAAATATCCATTCCGTTCGGCGCATCGTATTACCGCGCCAGATACTACGATGGAACCACGGGAAGATTCCTCAGTGAGGACCCGATAGGGTTTACTGCAAGTCCGAACTTCTATCCGTATGTGATGAATAGTCCTGCAAGTTCGGTTGATCCTTTTGGCTGGCAGACGACGGCTGTGCAGCAACCGGTTACCGCACCGACGGAAGCTCCCCCTTCGAGTCCTTCGATTCCGAGGCCAATTCCTGATTCCCCGGTGCCAGTGACAGCACCAGGCGGTCCTGGCTTTTGGCCTGCATCAGGCGCGGAGTGGGCAGGCGCGGCGGCTTTGATTTATTATGAATTGAAACTTGGCAAAATCGAATGGGATATGATTCAAGAGGCGCGAGAAAGGGACACTCCGCAGCCGACCCCACAACCGCCTCCACCCTGTAAACAGGCGAAAGGCAAATGGCACTGCACGGCCAAGTGCCACATAAACAATTTCAGTAACATTCCCAATGCCCCGGCGTTCGTTACGGGAGAAGGGTACGGAAACTCTATCGGCGAAGCGCAGCTTGCCGCAGAGAAAGACGCAAACACGAGGGTGCCGAGAGGGACGTACAAGAGACACTGCAGCTTCAAGTGCGAACAACAATGAGCAGAGACGTACAGCAACTTCTGACAACCATTGAAAGCGGTACCCGAGAAGAAACCTGGGAAGCGGCCAAGGAGCTAAGCTCCCTCTGTACCGACTTGGCGTTGCGTCTAATGTCTCTGCTGACTAAGGGTAGGAAGGCCGATGCGCGTGCGGCCGCGGCGTACATCCTGGGTTTAAATCGACATGAACCTGCACGAGCTTCCTTAGAAGCAGTGCTGAGCAATCCTAAGGAGGAATCTTCTGTACGCGGTCATGCTGCCGAGGCTCTCGGATACATTCAGAATAAAGAATCAATCGGCGTTTTGCTCAACCAATTGAAGGACAAAGACCAGGACCACGCGGTAAGATACTGGAGCATTTTTGCCCTAGGACAAATCGGCGATTCCAAAGTCATTCCTCAGCTAAGGCAAGTTGCTGAAAGCGCCGAGGATCAATTCCACGAAGGTCATTCTCTGCGGGCTGAAGCCCTTGATGCCATGGCTGAAATTGAGCAACGTGGCGAGCGTACATCATCTAACTGACACGCTTAACTTGGTGAACGAGCAAGGGCGAGTGGCACAGATGATAAGCTCTGTGACGATTCTGGCTGTCGCATACGCCGGTTTTGCGTGTGCGGGTTCAGACTCAACTTCATGCCTGGTCTAAACCACATCGCCGGCAACATTTCAGTTTGCGAATTCAATCCCGCGCCGAGTCTGTATTACTACCGCGCCAGATACTTCAGTACGGTAGTAATACAGACTGTTCTCGGTGTTGAATTCACGACTAAGGGATCGTACTTGAAGGTATCCAAGTTGCCCGTCCACCTATTGAACGGAATCTTTCTCGAAGGCCTCAAACTGTTCTCGCACGACCGGCAATAGGGCCTTCGGCTTTACATGTTTCAGGAACTCTTGTTTTGAGCCGAAGGCGATAACGTATCTCTTGAACGCCTCTTGAAGGATGCTGACCAAAACGGCTTTTGGAACTATGATTGGTGTAGCAGTCTTGCCAGGATTGACTTCTTGCGTGAGGAAATACTCAGATTGATCTACAACGCACCCCGAGCCTCGTAGAGCCACGGCCACCCCCCCGCCTTCGTCCGGCGCGACAGTCCGGGCGCCGCCTGGCTCATCCGCGTGAGATTCCATCAAGCCTGAAATCAGGAAATACTCAGAATCAGGCGTTTTCAAATGGCCATAGACCCAAGCGGTTACGTACCTGCCGCGCAGACGTGGACAACTCTCCGCCAAGGTCGCAGGCATTCGCTCAAAAGTCATCCTCTGTCGGTCATATGAGATACCGAAGAGGGGGTCGGTCATCAGTTTCTGCGCCAATGCGGTCTTAGCGGAACAGAGCAAAGCCGCGCACAACATCCATGTGCAAATCCACATCACTGCATTGCTACTAAAACGTGACTTTTCCAAACTTACCTCCGAGCCAACCTAGTATTTGTTGTATAAGGCCCTGCTCCGGAGGGGGCGGAGAGGAAGGGGGATTGGGAGGGGGACAAGGAGTTGGGCGGTAAATTGAATAGTCAGGTTCGGCGTTCCTGTATCCTGGTCCTGGATAGACACCCCCACCTGGAGAGTTCGGATAATAGGGTTGGTTGAAATCCGAAACCCACTGGCTGCCGTTCCAACCTTCGATGTGGCCGCTCTGGTTACCTCCTGGATATGGCTGAATAACTGCAATGTCCCCGGGCTGTGGAGCGTAATTGTCCGGAGACACATTCGAGAAGCCCTGCCCCTCCAAAAACGGCCCATAATTCTTTGCTGAACCTGGATGTCCGCTAGTATTGATCCCACCGGCCTCCAGCGCCCACCTAACGTACTTGGCGCACTCGCCAGTGGACTCGTCCCCCGCGTTACTGTTGAGCTCATTCACGAACGCATTTATGTTTAAACACGGAGCCAAACCACTCGGGTCAATAAGGCCTGTCGGGTTGTTCCGGACATACGCGTAGAAGTTCATTCCGACGTTGAACCGGATCGGATCCTCGCCGAGGAACCGCCCCGCAGCCGCGTCGTAGTATCTGGCGCTATAGTACGATGCCTGTGGATATTCTGGCACCGTCTCAGCGCGCAAGTAGGCTGCCCGTGAGGCCAAAATCCCCTCATCGCGCACTGCTTGCTGGCTGGCTGACCTCATCACTTGAATTCTACATTTTGGATGACGGAATCGTGTAGTGCTCTCGCGAGCAATGTGTTCATTCAGCCCCGTCTAAGCGAAACTCACTCCAACGCCGGCGAATCGGCGACTCCCGCGGGTTGTTCGGAGGGCATCTCCTGCTTTCCACTTTCGGCGGTTGCCGGTTGCAGCCGCGCGCCTGGGTGAGTCGTCGTGTGGACTTGCTTTAGCGTGCGAATCGAAACGTGGGTGTAGATTTGCGTGGTGTCGAGCCGCACATGGCCCAACATAGCTTGGATGTAGCGAATGTCTGCGCCGCCCTCTAGCATGAGCGTCGCCATGGTGTGGCGGAAGATGTGGCACGCCCCGCCCTTGCCGATCCCGGCAGATTTAACGTATTGGCGAGCAAGCCAGCTCAGGTGATTCGGTGTGAATGGCGCGCCATTCGAAGTGAGAAATACGATGCCGTTGTCCGGCTGCCTCACGATTTCAGGTCTTAGGCTATTCAGGTACATGTCCAGCCAGGCCAAAGCACGTTCACCGATCGGAACCACGCGGTCCCGCTTGCCTTTTCCTTCTCGTACGGTTATCAGGCCGTGTTTTTGATCCACGTCGTACAGCTTCAAATGCAGAAGCTCCATGCGGCGCAATCCACTGGAATAAAGAATTTCGAGCATGGCACGATCCCGGACGCCCAACGGGACTTCTATCTTGGGCTGAGCCAGAACGCGCTCAGCTTCGTCTTTGTTCATCACGTTTGGGAGTTTGTAGCCGACGCGGGGCAATTCCAACTCGGCCGCCGGATCCTTCGGAATATACTTTCGATGGGCCAACCACTTGAACCACACCTTCAGCGGTGCGAGCCTGGAGTGTTGGCTGGAGACTGCCAACGGCTGGCCGTCTTTCTTCTTATACTGGAACAAATGTCGCTGATAGCTTTCGAGAGATGTCCGCGCAATTTGGTTCGCCATAGTGGCTCGAATTCTTCGACACCACTTCAGAAACATCTCCATGTCAACACGGCGTACTCTCAGCGTGCTTTCGCTGTAGCCCTTCACAGTCAGATGTTGCAGATATTTATCGAGAAGCTGGGCAAGCGTACGCCTTTGTGACGGGTTTAGCCTTTGCTGAGACTGTGTGATGCCATGTTCTTGTCTCCTGTTTTTTTCATGAAGCCTCCAAGCACGGCATCTTGCCATGCCCGCGCGCTGATTCGCTCGGTTTGCTTTGTTCGAGGCGTAGGCATAAGCACACTGCCATACTCCTCAGGATTGACTTTCATCTCTTGAACACGGTGGTCGGCTTGCCATCCGCACCGCAAAATTTGACCCGAAGCCGACCTCGTGTTTTGGGCAGCGAGAAAAAACACTGCGAAGGAATCTAAGCACTGAAAAAACGAGGGGCCATTGAGGGGCCAATAAGGATTCCCTTGGATTTCCTATTGCTCCTTTTCAATAGCTTAGCGCTCCTCAGCATTTCTTCTAAGTCCTTTAGATTCCACCAGGCATTGTTTTCGATCCCCACCGCCCCTACCATACAACTAGTTGACATGAACCAACTTCCGTTCTTGCTTGGCCACATCTGGACACAAAATCCGAGCAACTTTCTCTGCTGCTTCGCGCTGTTCTGAGGGAATCACGTGAAGGTAATATCGCGAAGTAGTGCTCGCGTCCGCGTGCCTCAACTGGGCCTGAGCAACTTTCAACGATGCACCGCTCGAATGCATGAGACTTCCGTGCCCGTGCCGGAATGCGTGCATCCCACAGCGAGGAATTGAAAGTGCATCCAGAATCGGCCAGAGCCTTTTCTGTACGACCTTATTTTCGCTGTAGGGATTGCCTCGGCGATTCGAGAACAGCAATCGCTTTTCGTTTGGACGCCACGACGCAAGATAATTTGTCAGCAATTCGGCCAGTGGCCCAGGCATCGGCACCGTCGCCACACTGCGATTGTTTTTCGGTGAGATGAGATGGCTGTACCAAGCCGAGCGCCGCACAAAGACCAGCCGCTGCTCGAAGTCCAGGTCGTCAATCGAGAGCCCGAGAACTTCGCCAGGTCTGAGTCCCGTCATGGCAGCGAGCGCGAAGATCGTCCGCCACGGCTCCGAGGCAAGCGCGATAATTGAACGCACTTGCTCCGCCGTGAAGAACCGGCCAGGCATGCCTGGCTTCGAGCATGGAATGACAAGATCACTCTGCTGGAATCCTGCCACCGCATAGCCCCACCTACGCGCCATCTTTAGAATAGATGCGAGAGTACCGAGAACATTTAGGATGGTATGCCGACTCCGACCTTTCGCCAGCTTCCCGACGAACGTCTGCATTTGCTCTTGTCCCATTTCGTCCAGCCTCATGCGGCCGAACGCCGGGACAAGATGAAAGCGCAGATGTGACGCCATGACTTTAGCTGTCGAGGGTTTGAGTAACTCAATCACCTGTTTCCTCCAACTTTCGGAGAATTCCGCGAACGTTGCTCGTCTCACTGGCCGATAGTCGAGCCGGTTGACGCGCGCAAGGAAGGATGAAGCTTCCCGCTCCGCCATCCGTTTCGTGGGAAAGTCTTCGAGCGTGCCGAGCAACGTTGTTCTCTGTTCTCTCTTCGTAGTTCCGTCGGCGGTCACAACATCCTCCCGCCAACGAAGCGTCCACTGATTTCCTCTACGGCGAATGCTTCCTTTCTGGTAACGTCGGCGAGCCATTTTCACCCCTGGCCCGCTGACTCGTTGCCCTTGTGCGCGCAGCGTAGCACAGTTAGGTGTAATAGAAGCGCCGACATTAACTCCGCAGATCACCTCCGGCCCTCTTAAGAGAAGCACAGGCACAGAAGAGAGAGAGGAAAAGCCCGGAATTTCTGCGCGGGATTGATTCTCGACGCGCACCTCAGACACCTCACCGTCGCTTCCGTCACTGGAAGGCATGGCACCCGCGATTTGTTTCAACCTTTGCGTCATGGCGGAGACTCGGCAAAAGTTTTTGCACGCGCAGTGTCAATGCGAACTGCGTCCGCATCCCGACGCCCTTCGCGCTGTAGGTCAGAGATGAAGTGATACCCCGGCGCGTCGAGTAGCAGGTCACCACAAATTGGACAATGCCCAGGTTCGCAAGGTCCCTCTTCGCCCGGTTCGCGCTCAATTTTCGGATTGTAAAAAGCCGCGAGAGCGTGGACACGCCGAACGCGGTCAAATGCAACCTCCAGTTCCGCGAGCCGCGCCGGAGGAGCGTTAAAGAATTTCGACGGATATTTCAGCGCATGACCGAGCGCGGCCTCGAATGAGCGCGCCCGCTTAATCGAGACAATGAAAGAACCGTCCGCACGAATCTCAGACCAAATGCGCGACAAGTCGCGCTGAGGAAGCTCCGGCCCGGCATAGACTCCGTGAGCGTGAAGGTTTGTGTTCCCACTCCCGAATTCGCAGCACCACAAAACCCCATACTCGCGCCGCGAAATTCCAAACTCTCGTTCAATAGCGCGGAAGAATCTGCGAATGTCCTTGTTAAACTGGCGAACCTCTTCCGCAGTCGGCATCTGGCCGACGTTCCGCGTCGTAATGTCCAACTTCGCCAGAACGCGATGCCTGTGATCCGCAGGCCGATGTTGCAGCAAAGATTCCACCAGCGGTCGCAACCTAGAGTGATGGGTGAATAGATCACGGAAGGATTTCGGCCCACACGTAGGACAGTAGCGATTGCCACAGAGACAACGTGTGTAGAACTTGTGTTCTGAGTTACCGGAGAAACAATCCCGCCGCCGCCCGATAAGGCCGCACCATGCCTGCCGCCGTGCTTTGCCAATGAGTCCTTGTTCGAGTAGCAGCCGTGCCTGACTCGCCTGCCGTTCAGGAATCCGACCACGCAGAGGCTCAACAAAATCGCCGCCCGTATCAAAAGCCAATGGGACCGCCCGCGACGGGTCACCAGGCTTTCGGTTTCGTACCTGACGCCGCAATGCAGGCCGTTCGCATTGCAAATCGCTCTCGCGCTCCGGCGAGCAATACTCATCGCCAGTGTCAGCCTGTCTCCGCCGATTACGGGCAAAGCGAAGATTCCGCTCCCGCTCTCGCTTCGTCACAAACGAAACGTCATGCCACGCAGCTTCGGGCACCAGGGCATTGAATAAAGCTTCGCGCTCCGCTGCTGCATGTTGGCAAACGCCGAATTGAAGGCTGTCCGCCACAGTTATTCTGTTTTCTCAAGTAAAAGAGATTCACCGCCGCGATCCGGCTCGCACGCCGTCGCGAGTGCCGCCGATGCTGCCGCATTTGTGGCAGTGATCCGTGCCAGTCGCCGATTTGTCGCGTCTAGGGCCGCCAGGATGCGAGCGCGAGCCTCCTGCACGGACTGGCTATGTAGAGCGGCCTCTTCGCGGCCTGAGGGGGCTTTGCCCCCTTCGCGAGCGGCAAGACGTGATCCGCTTCGCGGATCACTGCCGCTCGCTACCCCCTCGGAAAATTCAGCGATGATTTCGAGCGCACGGCGGAAGTCACAGCCAACCATCCTCATCACAAAATCGAATACGTCCCCGCCAGAGTCACACCCGAAGCATTTGAAAACCTGCTTCTCAGGATGGACATAGAACGAAGGATGCTGCTCGGAATGTAGTGGGCAAAGACCGACTAACTGCTGACCGCAACGACGAAGCCGCGTGAACTGGCCGGCTACCAAAGCCAGGTCAGCTCGCGCTTTCACTTCTCGGGCGGATAGTAGAAGCGGAAACACTACGATCTTGCCATTTCCACAACCGCTCATGCGCCACCTTTGTACTTCCTCCGGCAGACCGCACAGACCAGCACTGGGAACCCGAGAACTATGCGACCGTCGCAATCGTCACACGCTGGTCCTTTACAATCATCCATGAAGCAATTCCCGAAACACTTCCGTCCGCATTCGGGACAGTTCGCTTTGCCAAGCAGCGCGTCATAAGGCAGTCTCGAAACCACTCGCGCCGTCGTGTTCACGATCTCCCCCGCCTCGACGCGCAAAGCTTGCACGTCGGCAGTTCATTCGGCTCTGCAATCGCGACACGGCTCGCGGGATTCCCACACTCGGTCAAAGGCCGATCTGGAAACTGCTGGTCTTTCGCAATTGCGTGAGTTTTTCTGGACAGCGGAGTCGGACCCGCTCGCTCCGAGTCGGTCATGTTCTTGATGCGCCTCTCGGAAAACGACGCTGCAAATGGATGGGTTCTTGACTTTTTCGGGATTGTTACAGATACTTCGTTTGTCGATTTCAATTTTGGGTCCTTTCGCCGGGCGTTACCAGCGCCCGGCTTTTTATTTTCAAATCTCCTGACGGAGGAGCCACGCGAGCCGCTCGCGACCGCGCTGAGTCACCGCATAAGCCAACTTTCCGGCCCCGCTTTTCATCGCTGCTAAGAGTCCCCACTTCTCAAGGCGTCGGCAGTAGGAGAAAAAGCCGTCTACGGGGTAGTAAGAGACAGCGACAGCCAACTCTGGTACTTCCATCGCCCGGCCTGCGCGTTCAAGGACTGCCAGAGTTTTCAACTTGAGCGTGTTCCTTGCTCCTCTCATGCAATTCTTAGTCCCTCATTCCATTCGCGCGTTCCAATCGAACGGCTTCTTCCTCTTCCTGCTCTTCATCCTCCAACTCTTCGTTCTTGCGTTCGATGTGAGCAAGGGTCCACGCCTTTGACTCGGGTGAGAACATAGTCGCCTCGAATTCGACTTCGTTTTGTTTCCGCACGTCGTACACGATGAACTCATGCGGTCCCAGATTCTTGACGCGCTCAGCAATCTCGCGCGAAATACGCTTCGCCACTCCGTCAAGGTCCAGCGGCTCGCTCTGGCGAAAAAGAATGAATACATCCGTCTGCGAAGTGACGGTACGGGCAATCTCAGCGAATCGTTGTCCCGTATAGGCAATGTCAATTCCGGCATGGCGCCCGACGCGTATCAAGTACCGAATTCTCTTTGGAACTTTTCCGCCATCGCAAACCTCCGGTATCTCGTCGATTGTCACCAACAGATTTCCTCGTTCGAGCATAGCTGGAACCACGTCTGCCACGCGCTCCCCTAGCGGCTCCTCTGGGCAATAGGCGCAGGCAAAAGATTTTTGTCCCTTAGACCATTCGAGAAACTTGAAGACTTCCTCAGGCTTTCGAAACTTGTTTGGGATGTAGTCGAAGTGATCCATCGCAGGGTCAACAACTACGGCGCGGGGAGCGAAGGGAATCATCTCTCGCAGCTTGTGACTCTTTCCGCTTCCTTTCACTCCCACGCATCCCACGATTAGGTTGTGCTGTTTCGGCTCGCTCATAGTCGAGCCTCAAAAGAAATTTTCGAAGAAGCCGCTCTCTTCTTTTTCGCCTGGCTTCTCTGTCAACTGCTTGCAAAAATCAGCGACCGCACTCGCCGCTTTTGCAGCCAGGTTCGAAGTTTTTTTGTTTTTGTTGGCTGGAAGCTTCGAGAAGTCGTCAAGGTTCTTCTGCGCCTGCGACAGTTCGCGGAGAAATTCCCGGACCACAAGGCCAGGGTCCTCTTCCAAATCGTGCAACACGTTGCGAAGATATTCCGACAGACTCACGCCCTCTGCTCTCGCTTCGCGCGTAAATCGTTCGCGGTCCTTTTTCGATAATCGCAGGCCGACAGTTCCTAGCTCCGCGTCCCGCTCCTCGCTATTGGGCTCTCCTGGGTCCGTGTCATCTTCCAAAACTGGTGCCGCCGATCCACGCCTCGTATCTCGCCACGCCCCGAACCTTGTCGGCTCTTCCTGCCGCACTGTCGGTTTTTCTTTTTCTACGGCCATCCTTCATCTCCTTTTCCTTCACTTTGCAAACAGGACGATTACCGCCGCTCGTCAACCGAGATTTGCTTGTAAACGGCAAACGCGCAATACTCAAAAATGGTTTTTGGGGTGAAATTAAGGTAAAGGCATGATAGGCAAGCGGTTACGTGGCAGACCAATGCTCGCAAACGTTGAAGAACTCCTCTACTACGAACATGTCTGGACACAAACCTTCCAGGGACTCAGGGACGGCTCGTCTGAAACGCAAGAGGATGTTCCGGGCGGGTACGGTGCGACCATGCTCATAAGGTCAACCAGACCGGAGCAAGAGAGGTTGCAAGTGTTCAAGCCCGGCAAAAAACTGCGCGAATTCCGAGCCGACAAAATACTGTTTCGAATCTTCGGCGATGAGCCACGCGAATTCTGGGCGCACGAAATACCCGCAAAACGCCAAGAGTGGCAGGACCGCGTACGGAAAGAAGAACAAGAATTCAACGCACTCGAAACGGGCCAGGAAAAAGCGAGCGTACGGTACCCGAAGATTCCCGGCGAGCCGCATCTTTGGGAAGCTCTCAAACGAGCGCGCAGCGCAGCGGAAGTTCGCCGAATATGTAGCCGCTCGAAGCACTGGCTCAAATGGGAACGGCAGGGAAAATGGAAGGATAGCACCGGACGCGAGAGGCACTGGTACCGTCAATCGCCGTGTGCTTGCCCGAAGGCTCTACACGATCACGCGGGAGAATTCTGCCGAGCATTAAGAGACGATCGCTATCCGGGTGGTGGCAAACAAAATCGCCCGTCAAGCGATAACAAGAGAATCGAGTACCTTGCGCGAGTGATGGCGGGTCTCAGTTTACTCAGGCCCATCTCTCCGGCAACCGCAGACGACTTGCTTCGGAAAATGAAACCCTCGACTCACCGCAAGCTAGAGTGCGCCCAGGCTTAGTCTTCGTCGTCCTCGTTCAGTGGATGATCTCGGAACCATTGTTGAATGTCTGGGTCAAGCCGGTTGCTCACCTCGCGGGCCCCTACCAGAGCTTTAAAGCTGACGATAAGAGAGACCACACGATCTGGCCTGAAATGCAACCAAACCGATGGATTGGCCAGAAAAAGGTCGGCTTCCTCCTCAAGTCTTTGCACGTTGGCAATCTCCCTCATTTCATTCTGGAACTCCTCGCTCTCACGATGTGCCATCTTGTTCGGCCTCCCTCGCTCAAACACAAACCAAAAAGCTACGCATCTACTCTGTACCTGATTTCCTCTTTTTGCCTTAGCGTTTTTACGCTCTTAAAGACTCACCTGTTGTGCCCCGTCCAATACGGAGTTAGCTCTCCTGCAAGGTTATGGTACAGGACTTTTCTCGTTTTATTGTTTGTTTACCCCACACCCCTAAGCTACTGCCAGAGCGACCTGTCCTTGAGACCATGTAATCCTTTCCTAACAGCAGTACGAAGGTAACGTTCTCCTACGCGATTCCGTGTCGCAGGCTATAGGTTGGAGGATCAATAGAGTGAAGAATTATGTAGCCGTCCTTGTGTTTGCGTTTTCCACCACGGGCACGCTTGCTCAGCAACAAGCGGCAGCTCCCGTTAAGATGGAGTGCCGCGATATATCAGCATCGGGTAATGTGGTCTTCTCGAATGAAACGCTAGTGAATGGGATGGCGTGCCATGTTGTGGACGCAAAGCAGGCAACGCAGCCGACTACGGCCACCGTCAAACCTCCCGCAGCCGCTATTCCGCCATCAGCGGATCAATCCCCATCTGGCGGGCCGTCGAACCCCAACGCAACAATCCCGGTTAGTTCACCTACGGCTGCGGTCATGCCAGCTACGGGCCCGGTCAACACTCACATAATTTCGGGGGCGACCGTTTACGTTGAACCGATGGAGGGCTTTGAGAACTACATCGCAGCGGCATTCCAGAAGAAGGGCGTTCCTTTGGTGCCAGTGGCCAGCAGGGAGCAAGCCACCTACATTTTCAAAGGTACCGCCGAGGAAAAGAAGCCCGGATGGGCCAAAATCGCCTTCACGGGACAAATTCATTCCGACGATGCGGCCAGCGTCCAAATGATAGACAGAGCAAGCGGAGTTATCGTGTTCGCGTATGCCGTGAACAAGAAAAACACGCTTCACGGCGAGCAGACAACGGCGGAAGCCTGCGCGAAACATCTGAAAGATCAGATCGAAAAGAAATAGGCGGACCGACTCACTCAGAGAAACTTGGACACAACATGGAAGCAGAACTCTTATTGCGGGGGCAAAATTCGAGCATTTGCCCCTCAGTTCTCTACGGAGAGTTGGGCGAGCCACCGCAACCAGGGGGTGAATCGTCGTAACAACCGCGTCAGGTTCTACGAGGAAGTCCGTCCCCAAATGGCCCGGTGATGCTGGAGATGGATCGCGTGGTAAACTCCCGCTATGCTCAGCCCGGTCATCCTGGCATCGGTCTGGAGTCTTGCCTGCTTCTGCATCCTCTTGGGTGGTCTCTATCTGATCTACCGAGGACCAAAAGCAAACAGAACTTCCCACATCTATTTCAATCCGCAGGACTATGCAAAGGCGCATCCAGAAGTAAACCTCCCCGAGGTATCTAAGACAGCCAACTTCGATCCGTTCATCACGCAATATACGGGAATGGCGAAAGTCCTCATCGGATTGGCCGCGGCTTCGATCAGCTTCGGAGGATTGAATTCGACGAATGGGAATGTGTTCACAGCGAAAATGCTCCTGGCTTATAGCATCGCGTTCTCGCTGGCCTTCTGCATCACCGTGATTAACTTCTACGAGAATTATCTGCACGCGCTGGAATCCTACACGCCGATTAAGTGTGCGCTCGTGGAGTCTTGTGGCCTCACATCCCTCTTCTGTTTTGCGCTCGGATACTGCTATTGGGCATGGCATTTATGATTGCTAATGCCTACATGCGTATAGATGTATCCTCTACACCACTCATTCGCTTTCATAGTGGCCATCTTGGCCGTCACGACTCTTAGCATTCTTTTTGAGCGTAGGAAGGCAAAAATGGAATCAACGGCAGAGCATAATTGGGACAACTTAGTCTTCGGGTTCCAAGAGGAGTGGCATGACTTCGGAAGAAGGAACGTCCGACTTCTTGAAAGCTTTCCGAACATTCAGAAGGCCGCGAACTTGGCCTTCCTAGGAACGAAGCATTTCTCCGAACCAATCGACCACTTTGTGATAACGATGGGCAAGGTCTGTTGGGAAGACTTCTCCGAGATCATGGTGTGCTGCGGGAACGGATACGGAGTGGCCGGTACAAAACTGCTCCGGGGATTGTACGAACGCGCTGTAACGCTCCGATACCTGCACGAGCATCCAGATGAACTAGACAACTTCTGGGACTTCCACAACGTGGCGCAGATACGGCTCATGCGCGCAGCCAATGAGACGGTCGGAGAAGACTTGTTCTCCGCTGAAACCGTGGCTGATCTGGAAGCGAGATACCAAGCAGTCAAAATCAGGTTTGAGATCAAATGCTGCAAGCACCCTCAATGCGACCTGAAAAAACCGAACCATACCTGGAGCAAGCTCGACATGGTAGCGATGGCCAAAGCAACGTCTCTCGGCAAACTGATTGTGCCCGGCTACTACGTGCCTCTGCGGCAGGCTCATGCAACCGTGGCTTCCATGTTGGCTCGGCTAGAGGACAGTCCCGAAGGTGGCCTCGCGTTCATCGCACGAGCACAGAGGAAAGAAGCCGACACCGCAGCCAAGGTGGCGCTCAACATCCTGATTGAAGTCTTTCAGGTCCAATATGACAGGTTCGAGGACCCGCAGCTTCAACAGCAAATTCACATCTGCGTGAAGGACTTCTTGGAGATCTACTCGAAATCACCCGCATCCTCAGGTTCGCCGGTGCGCGAAGGAAACTGACTGCGCGAATATGAGCAGACGATGAAGAGAGACGTGTACCACTCGGCAAGGAAGTTCACTTTCCATTGCTTTCTGAGGGGCACTATTCTAGTGTTTTGTATATGTTTAAGTGGCTTAGTTATCGCCGTAAGTTGTATCGGTTAAATCGCCGCGAAAGAAAACTCAGTAAGCAGGGAGAGGCTCTTTTTGAAGAATCCCAGAAAACCAATGACTCGGTGTTATTGGACAACTGGTTGGATGACGGTGCGCAGCGCGAATACGAAGACATCAGTTGGGAAAGAAAGAAATTGGTCACAAGAAGCCTGCTAAATGAAGCTGACCTCCTTCATCTGCCAAGACCGTCCTACGGAGAAAAAGACAAGTGGCAGATTGATGTCAGAGAGGAAAGCACCGGCACCGTTAGTAGCGAAGTGCTCACCCCAGAAGCAATGCTTGATCTGCGCTCGCTGATAAGAAAAGAAAAAAAGGAAACGCGTGAAACGGTTGAGTGGTGGGTCAAAATAATTGTCGGCGTCATCACTATTGGTACCGGTTTGGTTGGTGCGCTGATTGGTCTGGTGTCCATCCTGAAGCACAAGTGAGACAGTCATGACAGAAAACATTCAATCACCACCTTCCTAAATGCTTCGGACATGGCGTGAACACGCGCAGGAATTTCCCGGAGATTTATAGCGGCACTGATCAGGTCCGGGGCTTTTGGTTCCATGCGCTTTCCTATCGGATACCACATTATACACTTAAGGAAATCGCGACCTAAAGGGTCGGGGGATTCGGGCAAAGTGCGATAAGATGTGATTACGTCGTTGATTACTACGGATGCGTCCAAAACCTGCTTGCGGAGGCAAAATGAGAGTTCTGCGTACTTCTCTTTGCGCTCTTCTCATAACTTGCTGTTTTACCTGCGTCTTAGCACAACAAAAGCCAGTTCCCTCCACAAAGAAAGCAATCACGGCGTCAAACTTCCGATGGACAACTTATCAAAACGGTTGGGCAGACTTATCTTATTCTCTCCGCAACAACACGAAAACGGACGTTACGAAAGTGACGTACCGAGTCATATTTTCTGACCAAAGCGGACAGCCGATTCATTTCGAGAATGGTTACACTGGGAGCATCCCAGCCGGACTTGCGGTGATGGAGACTGTCAAACTTACGGACGGCGGTCTGAACATCTATCATGCGACTGCGCACTTGAGAGTTGATGTCCTGTCTTACGAAGGTCCTCAACAATGACACCGAAAATCACGGCGACGAATTCTCAGCTTTCACAAACTCGTTCCACTTCGTCTTCGGCCATTCCAGCGACTAAATCCAGTATTTCGCCCCCCCCCTCCCTCACCGTCGGAAGTAGGCCACATCTAGGCCACAAAACCCTGCCCTCTAGCTGTATTTTCGGGGGTAGAGAGGAGACAAGGGCAATAGAATCAGCAGGACTTATGAGATGTACCGCAAATTCGATCCCCACCGCCCCTACCAATCCTTCTTCTTGAAAACACAGGAGTTCTTGCGACGCGTTTTCCCGTGTACCCCGCGTGTACCTCTCCAATCACAGGATCGTTGGCCCAAGCGGCCCTGAGATCGGCTTCGATTTGCTCTTGGCGTGAACGCGTCCACGGCGCGTAGTGACGCTCCGTGATGCGTATGCTGCTGTGTCCGAGCAGAATTGAGACCCTGTCGAGAGGAACACCCGCGAGCAGCAATTCGACGGCGAAGGTATCGCGGAATTGGTGCGGATGACCCGTGGGGACTTTTGCGAATTCAAAGAGACGCTGCAATCTGCGTTGCCATTTTCCCTTTGCGCTGTGGACCTTCGATGCGCCTGTCCAGAAGAAATACCGCTCACTTGAGCGCGGTGCCACGTTCAACGCTTCAACCACCACATCAGGCAGAACACAGTAAACAGGTACACCAGTCTTTTGCGTGTGCAGAAGTAGCTTGTTCCCGTCGAGGCGGCTTACATCAAGCTGGGTTGCATCCCCGATCCTCAACCCCGAATATCGCAGCAGCAAAACAAAAGCGCGGAGGCGTCGCGCGTTGCGAGCGCCCGCGCTCTTGCCGTAAGGTTCAATCGCGGCAAAAATGCGAATCATCTCTTCCCGAGTGAATGGCATTGTCGGCTTGTTGGGAACCTTCGGAGCTTTCAGTTCAGTCGCCGGATTATCGTCAATCCATTTTCTCTTTTCGGCGAAGCGCATGAACGCCCTGAGCCGTTCCAGCTTCTTGAGGCTTGTGCGCGGCCCCTGCGTCCACGTTCCGCGAAATGTTGCAAGCGCGTCTAGGTCTAGCTGTTTGAGGAATTGGAGCTTGTATGTTTCCGCGAAACCGTCAAGCTGTCGGAAGAGTAGGCGGTATTTATTCAGCGTGGCATCGTTCAGTTTCCGCGCTTCTGCGTCGGCAATGAATTTCGTATGAGCATCCTCAATCGTGACCTGGTGTTCCTGCTGGACTGTGCGGCGGTTCTCGGCTTCCCATTCGCGGATCAGGTCTTGTGCTCGCTGCCAATCGCGGAGCTTTAGCGACTCTCGCATCTCTTTCCCACCGAGTGCTCCGTCAACCCAAATGGGGCATTGGCAGTGCCGATATTTCCGACCCTTTGCGCGTTGCTTGCAACCCTTTCGATGACGGCGATAGGTAGTCAGCATCGTGGAATACTCCTGATTCTAAAGTAGGCAGTCACACGAATCTCTTTCCGGCGTTATCTCGAAAACCGCTTCGCACCTGCCAGATGAGGCCAATTTCCAAGGGCTGGAGCCATTCAATTACGTTTGCAGCCGGTTCCTTCGGCAAGAGGACCGCGCGATTGAGCTTGCCAAATCGCTTCGCAGCATAGAAACCGTAGTCGAAAAGCTGGCCGACAGCCATACGTATGTCTTCGCGCTTGATTGACGCTTTGGCCTCGATCAGGTTGCCTCGGCGCTCGTCAAAGCAATCGTTTGTCAGCCCCATCGCCTTTAGTGCCTTTGGGACGTATCCGTGCTTTTTCTTAATCCACGCGCGATACGCTTCGAGTAATTTCGCTTCTTTTTTTCGCGCACGGACAATTGCATTCTTGGGCTGGAACTTATAATCGTAGTCGCGATTCTCGGCAGGATTTGCGAGATGCACTTCCTTGCTGTGTTGCGTCGCCTGCGTCTCACGGGAGACTGAATCTCGCGACCGTTGCCTGTTCCTTTCTCGGAGCAACCCCTCCATCCAATCGCATACCTGCTTGTGTGCCGGATTACGCTTCGGGTGCAGCTTTACCAGTGCCATAGAATGGTTGACAGCCTTCACAAGAGGAATGCCCTTCCGTACATCACGGATCGGCACAAACGGTGCGAGATTTCGCAGTGAGCCAAACCGGGAAGGATTGACAAACCTCTTGAATTTCCCCCGAACATTGCCCCGGTCAGCCGGTCCACGGACGACGCCTATCCCAACGAGCTCTGCCTTACCTGTGTGGCGTCTCGAGATGAGAATCACGTCTTCGGGCGGTATCTGGATGAACCTTTCTCCGATCTTGTGATTTGGTCCCCACCCCATCACAGCGACGTGTTCTCGGAGGATTATTCGTTTCCAATCGGAAGCCTTTCCTCCAACATTTGGCGACACCACCCAAAACGATTTCATATTTCGTTCCTCGGTCTGCCAGACTTCGATGATAGACGATGATGAACGCGTTCGAGCACTTTCTGAGGGATGCGCAGTGTGACGTATCGTCTCTTGTGGCGCGGACTCCGCTCTCCTATGACAAGCACGCCCGGTTCGTTCTCGAATAGGTCACGAACTTTATCAGGACTCAAGTTCCACAATTCGGCGATTTCCGCAACGGCATAATGCCGCTCGATGTGCACCGAGGTCTCGATTTGGGTTGGTACGGACATTGCGAGGCAGCGACTCCTCCAGGGTTTGCGAAGATCGACGAGTACCTCGTCGATTGGCTCTCCGGCTTCCGAAAGTGGCGATGAAAAATTCTTCTTGCATCCAGCCGCCAGGCGAGCTACGATAACGTAAACACTATACAACAGTGTAGGAGAATATGTCAACCATGATGTCGATCCTCAAGAAGAAACCCAGGCACGAGGTCATCTCAATTCGACTCAGCGAAGACCGCCTCAAGCTGCTGGAACGCTACCAGAAAGTTCTTAGTGAGCGGTTGAAACGGGAAGTGTCTTTGGGTGAGGCCGCCTTTCTTGTTATCGAGGAGCGCGTCGAAGGGATGGACCGTGAAACAGCCCGTCATGAAATGCTCAGTACGCCGACCCCTTCCCTCTATCACATTCGCAAGAAGTGGGAATCACAGCACGCACTCGCTGTCGCCGAGTGGGATGTGCTCATGCACTATGTGCAGATCGGAGCTGAGGAGGAGGTCCAGGAACCACCGCTGCTCTGGCCCGCCATTCCTTCCAGAGAGTCTTATGTCACTTTGCTGGATGCTTTCGAAGCCGTCTATCTGACCCGGAAGAATCCGGCCTCAAAGCACGCGTGGTACTACGTTCGCAACCTCGGCGGCGAATCCGCTGGCGTTCGAACATCCGATGAGAAGCCAGAACAGAATCACCAAGCAGTTCTGAAACAGATCGCGGCGAGGAAGTTGCTTCTCAAACCGTCTGAAAAATGGGAGCGCCCAGGCTCAGTTGCCAGATGCCTTCTTGTAGCGATTCGAGACGAAGAGGTAGAAGGCTCCAAACTCGATCAGGCTCTTGCACCATTCTGGCCGACTCTATGGGGACTTGCCGCTCGGGGCCATTCGCTACAGCACGAACGCCAACCCGTGCGCCTTGTCGGTCCCAACGAAGATGATTTTCGCCACCGGATTATCTTGCCCGAACCGCTGGAGTCGGATGATCTGAGGCTTTCCTTTTCGGGCATCGCTCGCCCCGAATTGGGCATGTCGATTGATCTCGGTCCGACTCGTCGCATGAGCTTTCTAATCGCCCGCTACCCGGACTTGGCCGAGTTTCAAACCATGCTCGCGGGATGGCCCATGAAGCGTTCGTGGAACGGCAGGCATTTTGTTGCAACTCCCAGCAAGGAGAAGGGTGCCACGACGATCACGCTTTGGCTGAGGCGGAACGATGTCGGCATCGAGTTTACCGAGCGCGAGTGGGTCGCTCTGCGTGAACTCTCCCAGAAAGCCTCAGCCTTTCCCGAGGTGCAGCGATGGCTGGAGGAGCTTCGGCTGGAATATGGCGAACAGGGTTGATAGCGCGAATCGGCGGTTTGCGCCGTGTTTTCGAAGAGCGGTGCCTACGGCACCGGGAGTTGGACGGACACGCCACCCCAAACTGGGTGCTGCACAGCGCTGCGCGTTAACTTGCTCACGCTACGTGAGTTAGCGGATCGCGGGCCCTGACCGCTAGATTCCGGCGCTCTTCGTTAACTTGTTGATTTTGCTCGCTCCCGCTGGAGCGAACGGTTTTTGGAAATTCCTTCCAAGGAGTTCTGCCATGCCAGCCGATCAACTGCGGAATCGAACCGTTGGTTCGAAGATGACCGAGAGCGAATACGAACAAGTTGTGGCCGTGGCCGAGCGTGAGGGGTTGACACTTGGGGAGTGGTGCCGCGAGGTGCTTTTGGCGCACGCGAGTGCCAGCGATGTGGTGAAGCCCAGCGCGACCGAGCGGACCCTGCTTGCCGAGTTCGTAGCGCTGCGGATGATCCTGCTCAATGCTCTCTGCAAACTTGGACAGAAAGTGGAACTGAGCGAGCGCGACTTGCAGGACCTAGCCGAACTGGCCGACCAGGAAAGATTCCGCAGAGCGCAGGAGCGCCTCGCGGAAGCAGTTGCAGGGAGGCAGTCATGAGCCAGGAATGGGGTCGAAACAAGCACGCGGGTGTGTGGCCGAATCGCTATGCAGTTTGGACATGGACGGCGGTGTTTTTGGCGCTCGTAAGCGTGGTGCCAATCTGCGCCTACCGCTACACCAAAACGTGGACGCCTTTGCAGCGGTTTTATCTGAACACGTACATCCGTAGCGGACTCCGAAGCGTGACCAGCTTTGCGAAGAGCGACCGCTATCAAATGCTGACCGTTGTCATGAAGAAAGGCAGCCACTTGGCTGCCGAAGGCGAGGTAACAGAAGTAAAGACGGAGACTGGCGAGACGACGCTCGCACTTACTGACGAAGCGGTGAAGATTGGTGACCTTCGCCTTGAACTACAGCAGGTGGAGATCAACAGCGGAACGCTGCACGAGCTTCTCGGCCATTCGTTCTACCAAGATCAGACGCCTATGGATTTTCTGAGGCCCGCGTTGTGGGGCGGCTTGGTGGTGCTTTTGGTTTGCCTCGCGGTAGCGATCCCGAAGGACTCCGCCCGTGCCCGCGAGCGGAGGGAAGGCCGCAGGCTCAAAGGACCGGAGCTTGTCACGCCGGGAGTTTTCAATCGCAGGAATCGTTCGAACGGTATCGGCTTTGAGCTGGCGGAAAAAACATTCCTGCAAAAGCTGTTCGGAATTGTGCCGAGCATCAGGCTCCCTCTCGCCATCGAACCGAACCACATCCTTATTATGGGTGACACCGGCACCGGCAAAAGCACTCTGATTCGAAAAGTCATGCAACAGATCGAAGAACGCGGGGAGACGGCGATTGTCTACGACCCAGCACTCGACTACACACCAGAGTTCTATCGCCCCGAGCGTGGCGATGCCATTCTCAATCCCCTAGATGAGCGGATGCCGTACTGGAGTCCAGGCGAAGAGCTGCGACACCCGGCGGAAGCGCTCACCTTAGCTACATCCTTGTTCCCCGACCGTCGCAACGAGAACCAATTCTTCGTCGAGGGACCCAGGAAAATCTTCGCCCACCTTCTGACCTATAGGCCAACACCCGAGCAGATGGCCTGGTGGATGTGCCATGAAGAAGAGATCGACCAGCGAGTGAAAGGCTCGCAGTACGCAGCCATGATTGACAAAAAGGCACCAGCGCAGCGAAGCGGCATTCTGGCGTCGCTCAACATGGTTGCCGATTCTCTCAAACTCTTGCCGTCAGAAAACGAAGCGAATGGACGTTGGAGCGCGGCGGAATGGTCGAAGCAGCGCAACGGCTGGTTGTTTCTCACAAGCACATCCGAGACGCGCGAACGGCTCTTGCCCCTTACGAGTTTGTGGCTCGACACCTTGGTGCTCAGATTGATGAACCAGGGACAGACAAGCTCGCGCAAAGTGTGGTTTGTGCTGGACGAACTGGCGACGTTGCAGCGGTTGCCGCAACTCCACACGGCGGTTACTGAGAACCGTAAATCCAATAGCCCCGTTGTGCTTGGCTTCCAAGGGCGGAGCCAACTGGAGACGCGCTACGGTCATGAGGCCGAGGCCATGCTTTCACAGCCAGCCACCAAGATTTTCCTCCGCACGAGCGAGCCGAACGCGGCGAAGTGGATTTCGGACGCCATTGGCAAAATGGAGATCGAGCGCCTACGAGAGAGCCGTTCGAGCGGGCAGATGGGCGGGCAGCGGAGTACGACGAGTTACAACAACGAGCGCGATGTGGTGCCGCTCGTGATGGATTCCGAGATCAGTGGCCTTGAAAACCTGCACGGGTATCTCAAAAGCGGAAACCTTGTGGTGCGGATTAGCTTTCCGGTCGTCGAGCTTCGCGCAAAGCATCCGAGGTTCATCCAGCGACCAGCGGAGATCCGCCCGGAAGAGCCGCCGAAAGCAGCAACGGCCGCGGCGGGAGCTGGCGGCGGGCCGGAACAAAAACACACGCAGCACGAAATCAATCAGGACCGCGAACAGGAATTGAAACGATCCAGTACATGGCAAGGACATTTCTTCCGGTAGGCCAACACCACGATGCTGACCATTTCCAATCCGCTGAGTGCAAGCCAGGCGTTGGCGTACCACGCGGAAGAGTTCTCCAATGCTCGCGAGAACTATTACACGCAGGGCGATCAAATTCGCGGCGAATGGCACGGAAGGCTTGCCGAGCAGTGGGGACTAAGCGGTGAGGTTGGCGAGGAACACTTTCAACGACTCACGGAAGGTCAGCACCCGACCACCGGTGAGCAACTCGTCCGCCACAAGGCGGCACGAGAATACGTAAATGAGCATGGCCAAAAGATACGCACGATGGAGCACCGCGCGGGCTGGGACGCCACGTTCTCCGCGCCCAAGAGCGTATCGCTCACGGCGCTTGTGGGCGGGGATGAACGAATTCGCGAGGCGCATCAACAGAGCGTTGCCGTCGCGCTTGATGAACTGGAGCGATACGTCCAGGCACGTATCGGCGGGAACCTGCCGGCAGAGACAACGGGGAAATGGGTTGCAGCGAAGTTCGAGCACGATAGCGCAAGGCCCGTGGACGGTTACGCGGCGCCGCAGCTCCACACGCACGTGGTTTTCTTCAATCTTACGGAAACAGAGGATGGAGGAACGTACTCGCTGCAACCACGAGAGCTTTACAAAACGCAGCAGTATGCCACGGCGGTGTACCGTTCGGAATTAGCCGCGCGGCTCAAAGGAATGGGGTACGAAATAGAACGTGGGAAAAGCGGCCAGCCAGAAATCACAGGCTATTCCGAAGCATATCTCGCGGCATCGAGTCCGCGCCGCCAGCAGATCGAAGAGCATCTCGCGAAAGAGAATCAGAGAGGAGCCGACGCCGCACAAATCGCCGCGCATAAGACCCGGCAACCGAAGCTCGAACTTTCACAGGAGGAGATGCAACAGCGTCATCAGCAGATGGCCGAAGCGTTCGGGAATCAGCCAGCGCGTGCCGTGGCAGCGGCCACAGCGAGAGAAACACAAATCGAACAGGATTCACCGCGTACGACTACACAAGCTGCCGTCACCTTCTCCAAGGAAAGAAATCTGGAGCGAGAGGCCGTTGTAGATGAACGTGAGTTGTTAAGGGACGCGCTGAGGCGTTCGATGGGAGAGGCAACACTCGCCGACGTTAGGACCGAATTCGAAAGGCGCACGGGGAGCGGCGAGTTTATCGGAGTTGAGCAGAAAACTGGCAGACCGGGCCGGGCATTCACGACCCAAGAAATGTTGGACTACGAGCGCGGCACAATTCAGATGATGCTCGATGGGCAGAACAAGCACGAAGTGCTTGTCAGTACTGATACGCGCAGAGCCGTCGAGAAAAATCATCCCCGTCTGAGCGACAGTCAGCGTGCGGCGGTCGAGCAAATCCTTGCGAGTCGGGATCAGGTAACGGCGCTTGAAGGCGTCGCCGGCGCGGGGAAAACGACTTCCTTGTCGGCAGTTCGGCAAGCTGCCGAACGGGAAAGTTATGTGGTCCAAGGGTTTGCGCCGACATCGCGGGCAGCACAGAAACTCGCGGAGGCAGGAATTGAATCGGGCACTCTACAGAGGCATCTCGCGCAGGGCGAGGACCAGAACGACGGACACAAGCGTCTGTACGTCTTAGACGAATCGAGCTTGGCAAGCACCAAGCAAATGAACGAATTCCTCCATCGACTCAAGGCTAACGACCGTGTTTTGCTAGTAGGCGATACACGCCAGCACCAGGCCATGGAAGCCGGGACACCATACCAGCAGTTACAGGAAGCGGGAATCCAGACGGCACGGCTTGATGAGATCGTGCGGCAGAAAGACCCGGCGCTCAAAGAAGTCGTGGAACATCTCGCGCGCGGCAATGTGCGAGAAGCAATCGAAAAACTAGACGCTCAAGGCCGCGTCCATGAAATCCCGGATCGCGGCGAGCGGCTCAAGGAAATCGCCAAGGAATACGCGAAGCAGCCGGAAGGAACACTCGTTGTCTCGCCCGACAATCGATCACGAATGGAAATCAACCGGATGATCCATACGGAAATGCAAAAGACCGGAAGAGTGGACCACGGGGAGAGAAACGTGCGAGTGCTCGTCGCGCGGCAAGAGGTCACCGGCGCGGACCGGCAGTGGGCCGAGCAGTACGCACGGGGAGATGTCGTGCGCTACACGAAGGGCAGCAAAACACACGGGATCGAAGCGGGAGAATACGCCCGCGTCGAGCGAGTGAACGCGAAAGAAAATGTCGTGACTGTCGAAAAGCAGAGCGGTGAGCACGTGAGCTACGATCCGCGCCGCCTGCAAGGAGTCACGCTTTATCGCGAAACCGAGCGTTCGCTCGCACAAGGAGACCGCGTCCAGTTCACCGCACCGAACCGAGAACAACACATTGCGAACCGCGAGTTGGGCACTATCGAAAAGATCGATGATACCGGCAAGCTGCAAGTGCGCCTCGACTCGGGCCGCACCGTCGCATTCAACATCAAAGAGAATCCGCATCTCGACTACGGCTACGCGGTCACCAGCCATAGTAGCCAGGGACAAACCGCCGACCGAGTACTGGTTCACGTGGACACGGAACAGGCAGGAGAAAAACTCGTCAACCGCCGGTTGGCGTATGTGGCTGTTTCGCGGGGACGTTACGACACGCAACTCTATACCAACGACAAAACGCATTTGACCGAGCAACTGTCACGCGACGTGTCCCACCGATCCGCAATCGAACCCAGTCGTGAGTCCACACCGCCAGCACAGAAGATCGAGCCGCCATCTGGGCGAACCCAGGTGCAGGAACACATACAGGAAGTGAGCCAAAGCATCAGCAGATAGACCCGGATTTGCTCCGCTCTCGCCGCCGTCAAGGGGCAAGCCCGCTACGCGGCTCCCTACGGTTGCCCTTGACCGCGTCTGCGCTTCGGACCTGTCCCCGCCATGAGAGGCATGGGCCTCTCTGCGATCCGACAACCGCCACACTTCACTGAGAGCTGGCGGTCTTTGGATGCCTCTCTACCGATTCATCCAGAATGCCGTGCCGAAACCTCTTCTGCTGCAAGTATGCGATTTCCATCTTCGATTGCAGCCGCCTTGCGGCGTTGTGCAAAGAACCGATCTCGCTGTCATACGCCATCAAACGAAGCGCATGGCGCTTCTCTTTCGGAGTGAGTTTGCTTTCCAAAGTGGCTGCCCGGTCTCCGAATTCCGTCAGTTTTGCAAAAAACAGCTTGTGAGCTTTGCGTTTGTTGTCCCAGCAAACAGCTTCAACGTACGCGATATAGGCTGCTAATTGTTCATCACAGAGTTTGCGGACGACCTTGTCAATTCTTCGTATTGCGCCTCTCAAGTGCCTGGTGGGAGGAAGAGGATTGCGCTTCATGATGTCTCTCCCGTTGCCGTTAGCTGTGACTGCCATCTCTTGATGTTCATGGCCTCTACCTCGGAATCGGCTTCATGTACTCGCGAATCATTTCGTAGTCGCCGGTCTTCCAATCGCTGAGGTCGGCGCTGACGATGGACATGTCACAGGCGAAGCGCAGCGAGAATAGGGTCTTGTCCTTGAAGCAGACATTGACGCAAAGCGTTCCGTCGTCGATGGAATGGCTGACGTAATCCACAACTTTGCCTTGTACGCCCGGATACCGCCTTCCGGTAGAGCGTAAACGTACCTTTTGCGTCGCTAGTCCGTTACGTTTTGGCATTGGTGGCCTCCTTTTCGGGCGTCGGTGTGGCACCTGATTGTGGAGGGTTTGTTGCACGTCGTGATGGCTTCGAATGGTTCGATTTACGTTTCTTCGTTGCTTTCTGCCCCTTGTTCCCGACGCGCTTTCGCTTTTTGGCTTCCGCCTCGTCGTAGCGTTCTTCGTCGGACATGTCCCAACCGGGCAGGATTACCAGGCGCGGGGGCAATCCTTTCTTCTTGCGCTTTTCCTCGGAGTCCTTGATTTCAAGATAGATGTCATCCGGGTCTTTAATCATCTTGTTGTATTCGCGTTGGAATTTGTAGGCCCATACAGCATCGTTTTCGACGATCTCATCGAAGTTGTCGAAGAATTCCCGGTTGGCGTCTACGCGTGCGCTTTCCACGTCGGCGCGGGCGTAGCGGACTATGTCGCTGTGATAGAGCTTCACCTTCTCCATGCGTTGGAGGCCGCGAATGACCTGTTCAAATGCGAGGTTCAACTCCATGAGTTCTTGGAAGAGGCGGAGATTCATCTCTGCTCTCCCTCGCGACGTGGCGTTTCGCTCGTAACATCGCTGGGCGGTTTCGGGTATTGCCGCTCCCATTCTCTTTGCTCCTCCTGCGTGAAGAAACGCACCTTCGGCGCTTTTCCATCAAGGCGTCGGCTTTCCTCCACCGCCTGCACGTCCTGATAGACCTGCACTTCATCCAACATTCTCTTTTCGTGTTCGCGGTGCCTCTTGGCAAAACGAGCTTCGTCCCGGCGCTCGCTACCTTCGACGTTGTTGCAGAAACAGCCGTTGAGCAGAGCGCGATGTGTTTCAAACAATGTCAGTTTTTCGTCGAAGTACGCCGGGTTCAAACCAGAGTCCTTGGCACGTTTGAGCCGTTCCAGTCCCCGAACCGCATCGTCAATCCCTCGATTTACCAAAAGAATTGCTTCATACAGATGTGTTTTTTGCATTTAAGTCTCCTCCATCGCTTGCGGCGACAACGCCGCTGTTCGGCAGTTGATAGGAGCGTCGGAACACACGTCTCCGCTGAAATCGGGAGCCGACACGAATTGACACACGGATTCGGTTGAACAAGGCGAGGGCGGGGGATGCGCGACGCGCGGAGGGACGGAGCGTGCGACAGAAACCAAACAGAGATGAACGGGTTGCACCCGAGGGGTGAACCCGTTACTTTCTAATGCAGCCATCGTTGCCTCTTAACCAGGCGACTTGGTCAGGGGCGCGTTTGGTGTTCAAGCACCGGCGCGTCCCGTTCTGACTCAATCGATAAAGGCGCGTTGGAGCACAAGCCTCATGCCACTAGCGCAAGTGGCATTTAGTATTGCAAACCGACCTGTACGTGTCAATACCTCAAAACTGGCGAGTAATACCCATTCCTCATAAGATGAAGGTATGAGACGCGACCTTATTTCCAAAGTCATGCGTGAGATGGGTAGAAAGGGCGGGAAGGCAGCCGGGGGCAAGGGCGGAAAAGCACGCATGGCAGCTCTCACGCCAGAGCAACGGAAAGAACTCGCAAGAAAAGCAGCGAAGGCTCGGTGGGCGAAGGGCAAGAAGAAACACAAACGGTCTACTGAATAGCTAGGCAGATGAAGATCGTGTGCAATTATCAGATCGCGGTGAGTTCAGTGTCAGGCTCTCCGCAATAATCTTAGGACAGCGAAATCGAGATGACCCGACCAAGGAAGAAACAAGATGAGAGTGAGGCCCTTTCGGAGTTGCTGTCGGCCACGCGTGTCGAACTCGAAAGCCAGCCCTTGGAAAGCGAAACGCCAGACTTTGTGATTCGGATGTCCGGGCGAACGATCGGCGTTGAAATTACTATGTATCGATCGGGACAGGCTCTTGCGGGCATCCCGAAGCGTGCCATTGAAGCCGCATGGGAAGAGTTTGAAACAACGTCACAGATTTTTCGACGAGAACATCCCGAACTGGCGAGCATATACATTCTGTTTAGGTTTAAGGATGCAATACCACCTAGGCAGGAGCATGATAGATTTGTTTGTGAAGTTCTTGAATGCGTGCGTTGCATGGGTTACAGAACTGGAAATGGTTGCGTCAGTCTCTGGCGGGGCGAAATTACGTCTCCGTTGATGAGAAAATATTTGAAGGACATTGTCTTGCGACGGTGTGAGCGTAGTGAGTGGGATTCGAACATAACGGCTGGTTTCGTAGTGGCTCCTGCTGGGATCATTTCAAGAATTATCGTGGAGAAGTCCGAGAAACAGTATCGGCTCACGGATGAACTATGGCTTGTAGTTCAACGAAGCCAACGCCCTTCCGAAACGATTCTCGCAATCAATGGTGTATCAGAATTCAATGCAAGTCCCGATCTGCAAGAGATTCTGGCGGCAAGCCCCTTTTCAAGAGTTTACATTTTCACCGCAATGGGATTATTTCAATGGGACCGGACGGCGGTAAATGGCTGCGCACGATGGACCAAGTGTTTTTTCCCTGATTCATATATCTCCACTTCACTCTCGCCTGATAGATCGCCCAGCAGCCAAGAAGTTCGTCAAAGGCAAATCCTGGATTGACCGTTCTTCGTAGAGCCGGATCGGGTGCTTGGCACTACAGCATGGATCGTTCATTACGGGAGTTCGCGACTGTTGCCGAGTAAAAATCACATAGAGCCGTCACGCTACTTGGCCAGAAACCCCTTCAACTCCAACATTGGCGAAAGCAAGCAACTGAACCTGATCGCGACCAAGTTCGGTCCGGGGGGCGATTTGTAGAAGTAAGTCCCTCCCACTGCAATGTCATACCGTTGTGCAGTCTTGCCGGCTATTTGCGCGCCGGGGTGATATTTGGGACCGCCTAGACTGACCTCAACAACTGCTGTGTAGATGGTGTGGTCGTAATTCGGATGGTTGATCTTCGTTCGCGCGGCTTCAAGGCAGACATTCGCTGCCGTCGATATGCCCTTGGGAGTGTTGATCCCCGGTTCGAATTGCTTCGGTTTTATCAAGTGCCAATAGCTTTGTTCTGGACTGGAACTGGCGGGTTCGTATCTGCCTGTTCCTTCGCGAAGGTAACACTCGACGAGCTGGGGGCTCAGCCCGTCAATTGCAATGAAAGTTGCATCTGGATGCAACGAACGCTCAGATGCGACATAGCGAGAGTCGATCTCAAAGGGCACAGTTTGACCTTTCGCCCTTGACGCACATAGTCCCTCTTTGGCGGGGTCATTGCCGATAGAACCATTTCGTATCATCTGCGCAGATACGGTTCCGGAAAACATAACTAGAACCGCAGCGATGAATAGTAGGCGCACGCGCAGCCTCCTCAGAAAGCCCGGATTGTCCCAAACGCATTCCGTTTTATTGAACGCTTAAAATCGACACACGACAATCTCAACTATAAGACAACGGCTCAGTTCCTTCGCTTAGGATATTCAAATACCGAGGATACGTAAACAAACGATCTCTCCGTTTGCCGGTTGATTCTTTCGCGATCTTGAGTTTCATAAGAGTTTCCAGAGCACTCGTGACAGTGGGAACGGAGAGTTTGAGGTCTTTTGCCACTGGCCCGATCTTGATGAGTGGGTGTGCTTGCAGGTATTCGTGAACTGCCAACGCTGATGTAGCTTTGCGCCCCATCGTTTGAATTTTTTTCCGATCAGCTTCGAAGAGGTGAAGAATCTGAACGGCTGCGCTGGCTGCCTGGCGCGCCGTGGTCTCCGTGCCCTCAAGAAAAAAAGCGAGCCATTCTTCCCAAACACCCTCCGTGCGAACACGCTGAAGCAGATCATAGTAGCGTTGACGGTGAGTCTTGAAGTAAAGACTCAAATAGAGGAGCGGCTCACGCAAAGTGCCTTTGGCACAGAGAAGCAACGTAATCAGCAGACGGCCCAGCCGACCATTGCCATCGAGAAAGGGGTGGATCGTTTCGAACTGGACGTGAATGAGTCCGGCCTCGACAAGCACGGGCAGCTTGTGTTTTTCGTCGTGAAGGAAATGCTCGAAGAGGTCCAAACATTCCATCATGCGTTCTGGCGGAGGGGGAACAAATGCAGCGTTTCCCGGACGGCTACCGCCAATCCAATTCTGAGAGCGGCGAAATTCGCCGGGTGTCTTGTTCGCCCCGCGTCCACCTCGTAGCAGGATTCCGTGAATCTCCCGAATGAGCCGCAACGAGAGCGGAAAACCCCCTTTGATGCGACGAAGACCGTGTTGCACTGCGGCGACGTAATTGGAGACTTCCTCGACATCATCGATGGGAACGCCGGGCACTGCTTCGTTTTCGAATAGGAGCAAATCGGAGAAGGAAGACTTGGTGCCTTCGATCTGTGAAGAAAGAAGGGCTTCCTTGCGCACATACAGATAAAGGAAGAGCTGAGTGTCCGGCAGGAGCGTTGTCAGGCCGTCTAAGCGTCCAAGAGCCTGATTTGCCCGGTCGAGCTGGTGGTATAGTCCACTTAGATCGACAGGCGGGTCTGGAGGCAAGGGTTGAGGCATAAAAGCTTTGACCGTCTCGCCCGCCGTGGTTGTCGAGACATAGGTGCCGAGCCTTGAGTGTTTTTCGTCCGCCATTGGTTGCTATGCAAGCTCGCTTTAATAAGCCAGGTTCATATTAAAGCATAAGCGGTTTAGCTTTAATAGCTAAATTACGGTAATCGCTGGGTTTGTCTGCGCCGACAGCGGCGGCAGTTGGCCCAGCGCCTCCACTCTCGGTTGAGCCTATAAGCGAGCTTATGTCGAACAAAAAAACCGACGCACCGATTCTTCTGCTTCAGTGGTTAGACACGCCGGAGTATAAGGAGACCAACTCTGCTTTGAGAGCATTCGGCAGCGAGGTGAAAATCCTCCACGCCGATGTTAGAACCAAGCTGGAAGCCATCGCGACAATCGAGAGCTGGCTCCAAGGCAATCCAAACGCACAGTTTCTGTTCATTGGCACACATGGAGACGAGGACGGTCTTGGCCCAACCGTGCAGAATGGAGTTGATTGGTCCGAGTTGTGGTCCGTGCTGAAAAAGGCCGTCAGACCGGTTGCCCTCTGGCTCGGTGCGTGCCATTCGGCATGTGCAGCAAGAGCGTGGTCGCCCGTCCAAGGACATGTCCCAGTTGACTACATCGTTGGGTTTCCAATTGCGATCAAGGTGCGTTTGACAACCTGATTTGGCCCACCTTTGATACTTTCATTTGGCCCACCCTAAGGCCGTGATTTTCCTCTTCTTCCGGGGGTTCCGTTCCGTGGCCCCGGAGGGAGCGGAGTCCTGCGGTCCGGTTTTCAGGACCGCGTTTAGGACGGAGCGGACGCCGGGGCCACGGACTCGCGTGGCGCAGCGCCTGATCCTGCTCTCTCACGAAGCTTTCTTCTTCTGCCTTCCTTCCACCGTGCGCCGGAAGCGATACGACTCCGTGCCGGTTTCGATGATGTGTGCGCGGTCGGTGACGCGATCCAGGAGCGCCTTACACAGCCGCGGATTCGGAAACACTTGCGTCCACTCCGAAAACGGCAGGTTGGTGGTCACGATCAGCGTGGCCCGTTCAGCACGCTCGGCGATTACTTGAAACAAAAACTCCGCGCCGATCTCCGCCAGCGGTACGTAACCCACTTCGTCGAGCGCGATCACGTCATAGCGCATCCAGCGCGCCAGCACGCGCCGCACTCCGTGGTGCTGGCCGGCTTCCACCAACTCGTTCACCAGGTTCGCCGCGGTGGTAAAACGCACTCTACGTTTTTGGCGGCACGCCGCTACGCATAGCCCCGTCGCCAGATGCGTCTTGCCGGTGCCGCACTCGCCGATCAGCACCACCGGCTCGGCTCGCGTGATGTAGCCGCCTTCGGCCAGTTCGCGAATCTTCGCTGCCGGTATCTGCGGTGCCCGCGCGAACTCGAACTCCTCCAGCGTCTTCATCCGCGGCAGTTTGGCTTCGTGCAGCCGATGTGCGATGGCATGCCGGTCGCGCTCTTCGCTCTCCATCGCCAGCAGCGCTTCCAAATAACCGATGTGGCTGCGATTTTCTTTCACCGCTTGTTCCGCCAACTGCACGAAGTTCGCGCCCACCACTGGCACCTTCACCGCCTTGCAATACTGCCGCACCGAAGCGTGCTCCAGTGCTTGTGCTTGCTGGTTCATGGCCGCACCACTTCGAGCAACTGGTCGTAGTCGTTCAACGCGGGCAGCGGCCGCTCGTAGCGTCCCAACAAACCAATCTCCGGAAGCGCTCGCTCGCCGTGGGTCAGCGTGCCGGCCACCAGCAGATGCCGCACCGCCGCCGCGTCCGTGCAGCCCAGCGCCAACGCTTGCGCAATCCCTTTTCGCAACGCTTCCCAGCCGTGTTGCGGGCCCAGGCGCAGCAGCTCGATCATCGCGCGCGTGCCTTCCTGCTTCCCGTGCCGCTCCCGCAAGCTCTGCCACAAGCGGTCGAAACTTTCCGGCCAGCGCCCGCGCTCTCGCCACTGCTGCAAGGGCGTCGAGCCCGCCAGCGCGCCCGGTTTCTTTTCCAACACATCCAGATAATGCTCCAGATCCAACACCGCCTGATGGCGCGCGAAACTGCGTTCGTGCCGCGCCACGCAGCGTTGCTCGTACCACACTTCCACGTAAGCAGGCAGCAGCCGTGCCTGCGTCTTCGTTCCCGCTCGCAGCGGCACCGAGTAGCGATTCGTCCGCACTTTCACGCAGCCTTGTCCATCCACCACCGGAAAACTCGTTTCCGCCAGCTCGAACCCTTCGCTGAGTAAAGGCAGAAGATGCTCCCGCTCGATGCGCATGGCTTCACCCACCGAGAGCGGCTTCCCGTGAATCCGCCGCTGTTTCTCCTGCTGGCAGCACGCGCGCAAATATTCGTTCAACGCGGCCAGGTCTTTTACTTTCGGCACCGGCACCAGATGGTTCCGCCGGAAATAACCCACTTCACCTTCCACGCCGCCCTTCTCGTTGCCGCGCGCCGGGTTACAAAACTCCGTCTGGAATCCCCAGTGCGACCGGAAAGCGATCAGCCGGTCGGTCTCCTCGCGCTGGTATCCGCGCAAAATCTTTTTCACCGCGCTCTTCAGGTTGTCGTAACGCAGCCGCTTGAACACCCCACCGAAATAGTGAAAAGCCTGCTCGTGCGCTTCCAAAAAAGCTTGCTGCGTGGCATGAAAATACGCGGCGTGAAACGCCCCGCCGCCTGCCATGCTACGCATCGTGAAAAAATACGTGATCTGGCGGCCCTCCTCGAACTGCACTGCGGCCTCGTACCAATCCACCTGGGCCTCCACGCCCCAGTCGTAACTCTGCGGCACGAATGTCTCTCGCGCGGCCACGCCCAGCTCCTGCTTGCGCCGCCGCACGTAGCGCCGCACCGTCGGCTTCCGCCACGCACACCTCGGGATGCTCCTGTTGAATCCGTTGCCAGATGCGGTGCGCCGTGTGCCGCTGCTTGCGTGGCGCTTCCCGGTCGCTCTGCAAAACCCCCTCAATGAACTCCCGCACCGGTCCCAGCTTCGGACTGCTCCTGGCCGGCACCTTGCGCTCCGGCGGGATCGCGCTGGCCAGCGCCTGCCGCACCATCCGCCGATGGGTGTTCAACTTCTTCGCCACTCCTTGGATCGTGCCCACTCCAAACCGGTACTCCCGACGTATCTCCTCGAACAGTTCCACTTTGCGTCTCCTGTCCATCGGCCCCCCGTCGTTCCCGCTGACAGGTTAGGCCGTCCGTGATGTACAGGGTGGGCCAAATCAAATGCGCGAAGTGGGCCAATTCAGAGTAGCGAAATCACAAGGCCGACGAGATCGAGAAGGTACTGCACGAACTGCTCAAAATGACGAGCATAGACCCTGTAACCTTCGTTGATGAGGAAATCCCGAAACTTCGCAGCTCAGTTCCCAAAACAACTGTCGTGATGCACTTCAGAGCGCCCACGAAGGCGGGGCCAGTGGAGTACGTTGACAGCGATGACTTCCCAAACCGTGTTGGCATGAAGCTGAAAGAATACTTGGAGAGGTAGCCCAGCAAGCACCGCTTCGTGTTTCAGTCGACAAGGTGGGCCAGACAATCAGACATCTGGCATAGCCCAATTGAAAAAGGGGAATTCAGTCAGCCGTGGCATTCCAGACGCGGTCATTTCCCATTGGCAATTGTCCATGCGAACAAACCGTACTTTGATCCTGAATGTAAGCTCGATGCGCCGGCTAAGCGCCTGGAGCGGCTCCCGCCAGCAATGACGGCTCTCCGCAAGTTCGCACCGGTCCCAATATTCCGATGGTGCCAAGATGAGCAGGTTCGGTCGTAAGGGGCTAACCGTGCGCAGCCTACGTTTCTTGTTGTCGGTCTCGCGGCTAAGATACTGCATATCAGCATCTAAGATGGCGCAGTATGCGAGTGCCTCAAGAAGTGCCTTCAACGGCGTGTCCACTCTTTCATTCCCCACCGAGCAGACTTTCATTTCGGTGATCCACGGTTCACCTTCGGATTCAACACAGAAAAGATCAACCTTCCCGAGACCAGCGTTTCCCTTGTCCCTATGAGACTTTAGCGGTAGTTGGTACTCAACGGGGAACAGCACTATTCCGTCCGGCAACGCAAAGCCAGATTGCCGATAGGCTCGCCAGAGCGCAATTGCAAGCTGCTCCTCAAGCCGATTCGTCGCGCGACCCGATGTGGTCTTCCCGTTGTGCCCCACGAAGTAGGACCGGTGCAGCCCGCGATGGGGTGCCGTCCTTCGTTGCTGCTCAAATATGAGAAGAAGTTCGTCTTCCGACAATGCGCCCATAGCTAGCGCAGATGACGCAAAACTGTTAACTTCGGCGGACCGGAATAGCTCGACCAGGGGATGAGGCATAGCAGAATCGCCATTAGATTGAATCTATTTTCTATTTATGCCAAATTACGCCACAGGTTTCGGCCACGTCCGTCGCATCCGGCATGTCAAACTGCATGACGACTTCGCTACCAAGATATTGAGGCACGCCGATAACGACTTTATGTACCTGTGGAGTGGTGTTTTCCTTATGTGGGAGTAGATGTCCGTACAGCAGGTTGTTGAAGTCTACCGATCCGTTCCCGCATAAAGAGCATTCACCGCCGAAGAAAATCGAAGAATAATCAGTGCTATGGTTCCACTGAGTGGATTGGAGCTTGCCGTCGTCCAAACGGTATTCCACGGCTACGCGGACATTCAGATCGTCGCTTACATGGGTATCTACTACTGATCCCACAAAGATGTAGCCTTCCAGAAATTTCCCATGCAAGTGCCCATGATTGAGAGATCCCGCCTGACAGCGCACGACAATCGTTGGAGTTGCGTTCGGCGCAGCGTTCCTCGGGGATGTGAGGTATTTGCCCTCAAGCGAAAACTCTGAGAACTGCTTCCCGCGAAGCGGGTCAGATTTGTCCACCTTTAACCATTTTGCTGCATCCTGGGCTGTCGCTGCGAGCGCGGTCATCCTTGAAGGCGCGGGATTTTGCGCTGTCTGTGCGAACACGCCGGACGCCAGCACCAGATATACCGCCGTAACGGCTGCTATCTTAAGTCCTCGCTTCATTTCCAATTTATCCTTGAACAAGTGGAATTGGAACTGAAATCCTATCCCCTGTCTGAATGTTCTCTGCTTACAAGTTCTGCGATTAAACGAACGAAGGCAATGGTACGAGTCTCGAAATAGTTACGTTGTTTGACAGGACACAGCAGCAGAGACACGCGCGGCACGCGAGGTCGGCCCGGCTAAAGTAGAGTTATTAAACTTGAAGTCCTATCCAAAGGGTGGTGCGGATGGCAGTAGAAGTCACATTCGACCAGTTCAAGACTGAGTGGCTGCAAAGCGTTCGGGCCGATAGCCCGACTTCCGTGCAGCTCGGCAATCGCTTCGCACAGAAAATCATCACGCAATGGTTGGACGTGAACCCCGATACAGACGACATCGTTTATTGCGACGGCTCTGGCGATGGTGGGATCGACGCTGCCTACCTCTATCGCAAGGAAGCCGCGGACAACGATGGCGACGTGCAGAGCGCCGGTGATACGTGGTACCTCATCCAAAGCAAATATGGCAGTGCATTCAGGGGCACGAAGACCCTAATCGAAGAATCTCAAAAAGTCATCGATACTCTTGACGGCAAGCGTACAAAGCTGTCTTCACTCGCCGAAGGAGTGCTATCGCGGATTATCAACTTTCGGCAGAGCGCATCCGATGCCGACCGGATAATCCTAGTGTTCGCTGCCGAAGACGCCCTATCAGATGAGCAACGGCGAGCTCTTGAAGATGTAAAAGCAATGGGCCGGAACCGTCTTGGTCCGGTCTTTGATGTTGAGGCTGTCTCGCTTGAAACGATATTTAAGCGGCTGCAAGACGAGGCGAACGCTAGCGGAGGCAAGCTGTGCGTCCGCTTGAAATCGAACTTGGTGGAGAGCGGCCCCGTGCTATTGGTTGGATCAACGCCGCTAACCGCATTGTTCGACTTCCTCAAGCTGTATAAGAAGACTACACAAGATTTGGATCAACTTTACGAGCGCAACGTTAGGCGATTCCTTGGAGGCCGCGGCAAAGTAAACAAGGCAATGCAAGCAACGTTGCGCAAGAGTCCCGAGCAGTTCGGGCTGTTCAACAACGGCATCACCATCACTGTTGCAAACTTTATACCGAACGATGGTGGCTACGACCTAATCGAGCCATATGTAGTCAATGGCTGTCAGACCACACGGACAATTTGGGAAGTGTGCCAACAGGAACTTGAAGCAGGCGGTACCGGCACCAATGAAACATTGGAGGCTTGGAAAAAGCGCTTATTGCAGGGCGTAGTCGTGACCAAGATCGTAAAGGTCGGAACCCACGGTGAACCGCTGCTGCAAGAAATTACGCGATACACAAATAGTCAGAACGCTGTAAAGGAAAAGGATTTCCTTACCCTCACATCGGATTTCCGCTCTTGGGCGAATCAGATGGAAGAGGAACACAACGTGTTCTTGGAAGTGCAGCGTGGCGGTTGGGAATCGCGACGGGCACTTCAGAAACAGCGGCCTGAAATCAAACAGTTTACTCAAGCTGCGAACGCCTTTGACCTGCTCAAAATCTACGGCGCGGGATGGTTTGGCGAGGCGGGCAGCGCCTACGGACGTAACGCGGCGTTCCTTCCCAACGGCGGTGTTTTCAAACGCATTATGAATGGCAACGGCGACAACGGTTTTGGACTTGATGATCTTTACGCAAGCTATCGGCTTCAAGAAGCTGCTGAGGGCTTCAATTTTGGACGTAAGGCGGATAAAGACAAGCCGAGTCGTCGTCAGTCGAAGTTTCTGTTTTACATGACTGTGATCGAACTGCTGAAAGACGTTTTAGTCAGGGCGGGGATGCCAACAGGAACGCGGGATATCACGAAAGCTTTGGTTGCCCTATTTGCGCCTGGAAACGAGACTGCGGCGAAAATTCTACTGCAGAACGGAATCGAGTTGATTGACGACTATTTGACCCAAGGCACTGACGATTCCGTTCATAATGAACCGCGATTCGTGAACGACTTCAATGCTGACTTGAATGGCTTTATGAAGTGGGAAGGACTCGGGAAGAACGAAGACAATACTCCACATTATCGTTCCCTCATCGCCGACTATCGGAAACTAATGGGGAGAGCCAAGCCCGGAGAGCACGCCGACCGTGATCTGATTACCACTGCCGTGAAGACCGGAAATGGCTAGGTCTTGTTCGTATTTGTCGGAAGCGTCCGTAAGTGAGTTTGGGATTGGTTCTGGCCGCGTGGTTTTTGGCTCCATCTTGATGTCTCCCGAATTCTCGCAGTGTACCCGACTTGCGCGAGTGCGGCGCTTCTAGACGGCATAGCCCACACTGTCAGAAATCCACGTCCCGCGATTGACGGCCAACCCAGAACGCGAGTTCGGAGGTTTTTGTGGATAGAAGACGGAAATGTCCAGTCTGTGGTAAGCCTCTAACGCAGCGTGAGTTCGACCGCGCCTTGGGATTGTGGAAAGACAAGCAAGAACACATTCAGCATCTTGAGGAGGAACGGAAAAAGCTGAGAACGCAAGGTCTCGCACTCAAGCGCGCGTCCGAGAAACAAGAAAGAGAGTTTCGCAAGCGAGAAGCGGCGTTAGAGAAAAAGGCAAGACGCCTGATGGCCGAGGAGAAGCAAAAGGCAGCGATTGAGTTAAGAAAGCAAAGGGCGACGTGGGAAAAGAACTTTCACGCGAGGGTTAAGTCCGAGGTCAACCGAGGAGTCAAGACAGGAGTCGAGGAGCAACGGAAGCAATACAAGAAGCAAGAAACCGAATTGAGAAAAACCAAGAACAAAATGGACCAGCTTGAGAGGAGCTTGGAGCTTTCGGCGAATAGATATGAAACGGCGAACGACGAAATCAAGAGATTGAAGGAGCAAATCAAGAAGGGCATTACACCACAGATCGAAGGTCTTCTTGAAGAGGATAAGCTGCTCAAGAAATTGGTGGAGCTGTTTCCCCACGACAAGTTCGAACATCCGGGGAAGGGCGGCGACATCATCCAAACCGTGAGAGACCGAAACAGCGAAGCCGGGAAAATTGTTTATGAGTGTAAGCGAGTCAAACATTTCGATAAGAAGCATGTAGAGCAAGCCCGAGAAGCACGAAGATTGCGCAAAGCCGATTACGCAGTGTTGGTCACAAACGCCTTTCCGGCAAAACAACAATTTTACTTTGTGGAGAAAACCGTATTCGTCATAAGCCCTCTGAGCCTTGAGCCGGTTACTTACACGCTTCGAGAGAGCCTCGTCAGAATGGCTCTACTGAAGATCACAAGCAAAGCGAAAGAAGAGGCCGTACAACGAGTCTATGACTACCTGTCGAGCAGCGAGTATCACACCAAGATGAATGACATCGCTGGCCAACTTTTTGAGCTTGGAAAAGACCTGAATGCCGAGATTTCTACGCACAAGCGAATCTGGCTAAAGAGGTACGGTGCATATCGCGGATTGTTCAGCGACGTGGGTGCGATTGACCATCGGCTCCAGGGGCTTGCGAATCCAAGATTGGAGCAAAAGACGAAGATGCTCCCTGCTCCTAAGAAAGAATTCGTACAGATTCGTGGACTAGACTCATAGAATTAGGGATGGTAGGAGGCACAGATGACAAACTCTGATCTCAAGGCTGGCGACAGAGTTAGTGGAAGGTTCCAAAACGCGGATATTCCTTTTACTGTGACTCAGGTCGAGACGAGTGGTCCGAAGGTTTGGCTGAAACACGACGCGGGAGAAGTCCACGTTCGCAAACAGGATATCAAAGACAAAGTCTTTGAGTTGGAGGTCAGGCCGCGGATGTGATTCCACATTTTCTACGAGTGAAGAAGTCACAATTTCAAATCACATAGCGTCCCTCCCAACTTGAATTCCGTGATTACACCCGACGATATGAATCAAATTACTTGCCTCTTAGGTTTTGCGCGAAATCCTTTTGCCTCGGCGGGAAGCGCTACCCGATTCGTTGTAAGCCTTCTTTAAATCGTGTCCCGGAAGAAACCGTGATTTAGGATTCTTTGGATGCTCTCCACAGCCACATTCACAGGCCCGCCGTGAACCGGACGTGATCGGAATTTGGCTCTCCACCGGCTGTGCATGTGTTACGTTCTTTATCCATCCGCGCACGTACTCGCCGATTTCTTTCCCCGCAGTGTCTCCTAGTTTCTTGCCAGCGGCCCTAGCCGCCTCCGCGAAGAAGAGAATCGCTATCCCGACGCCGGCGTCCGCCATGATCTCGGGCAGGCGTCCCAATTGTGACGCGTCAATCGGGTTTCGCATTCGAGGTAACCGATTCTCAATCTCAACACGCTCAATTGGCCACCGGTCACTCAACGCTTGCTTCAGTTGTGGAAGCCCGGCGCGGATGTCGGCCATCACAACCGGTGTGTGCTCTAGCGAAACGAAAACTTCGTTGTCAGGTTCTGGACCAGGTCCGTGAAGTCTTACGATTGGCATCTGCTTTTCACCTTCCTCAGTTTAAGCATAGACGCGATTCTACCGCTGAATGTTAAGAAATGCCCGGCGATTGGCCAGGCCGGGTGATAGAATCCGCGTCAACGGCTCGGTTCGGTGAGCCATGCAAAATAATGTTCAGCGTATTGGCTCGATTAGTAATGCTCATGCAGGGAGAGCATTTGAAGATGCCGCGCGGCTATTCTTTGCCGCGACAGGTATTTTGCTTGAAGGAGGCTTCATCGCCCCGGTCGGATTCAAATTGAAGAAGTCTCACAAATTCGACTTGGGTAGCGAAAGCCCGCCAATACTGGTTGAATGCAAATCGTACACGTGGACGAGTGGCGGTAATTCACCCAGCGCAAAAATCAGGAGTCTGAACGAGGCCATGCTTTTGTTCAGCGTCGCACCCAATCGCTATCGGAAAATTCTCTTTCTATTGAAGCATTTGAGGAAGAACGTGAGCTTGGCAGCCCACTACATCAAGACACAGGGGCACCTAATCGGTCCGAATGTCGAGGTTTGGGAATTCGATCTCGATGCGAAGCGGGGTGAGCGCGTATTTTGAAGGATTCGGTAAGCGTGCCTCTGCACTTCGTGAAATTGTGCTGGGCTGCTCAAGTCGGAAGATCGCTGAAGGGGAGTAGAGCATGGCCGAAGCAGCCGAACGGAGATTCGATCTAAATATCGAGAAGATTCTGGAAGGTTGGGAGACGTGCCACGCCGCGCGTGAAATCATCGCTAACGCTTTGGACGAGCAAGTTCTCACGAATACCAAGGACGTGGAAATCTCAAAGGATCGAAACTCCATTTGGCATATCAGGGATTTCGGGCGGGGACTCAAATATGAGCACCTGACACAGAACGAGAACCAAGAAAAACTCAAGCATCCCAGCCAGGTGATTGGGAAATTCGGCGTCGGGCTGAAGGATGCGCTCGCTACCTTGAACCGCCACAAGATCAAAGTCCTCATTCGTTCCAGACATGGCGACATCACACTGGGCCAGACCCCGAAGCACGGATTTCCCGATGTGGTCACCTTGCACGCGATCGTCAACTCCCCAGCCGAGCCTGCCTTCGTGGGGACCGATGTTGGCTTCGAAGGCATGTCCGATGCTGACGTAGCTGCCGCAAAGAACTTTTTCCTGAAGTTCTCGAATCAGTCCGTGCTGGACGACACCAGCTACGGGCAAATTCTGAAGACGGGGGCGGGGCGAAAATCTCGAATTTACGTAACTGGCATGCTGGTGGCAGAGGAGGAGAACTTCGCCTTCTCCTACAACATCACTTCTTTGACGGCCACAATGCGGAAGGCTCTCAATCGAGAGCGCACCAATGTTGGACGGACTGCATACACTGATCGAGTGAAGCAAATGCTGCTCGCTTCGACTGCGGATGCTGTTGCAGACACCTTGGCGAACGACATGCAAAAACTAGAGGCTGGTACGAATCATGACGAAGTGAAATGGATGGATGTGGCTGTCCACGCTTGTCAGATTTTGAACGCGTCCAAGAAGGTCGTCTTCGTCACCGCAAATGATCTCAATACTTTTAGGGACGCCATCGACCATGCACAGTCTGACGGTATGAAGATTGTAACTGTGCCGGAGAACATCAAGGATTCCTTGAGTGGCATCACTGACTCGAAAGGCAATCCGGTTCGAGACCTCGATGTATACCAGAGGGAGTGGGCGCAAAGCTTCGAGTTCAAGTTTGTAAGCTCTGAGAAGCTGACCCCATCTGAACGGAAGGTCTTCGAGCACCGAGAAAGAATAGCAAGTCTGATCGGCGGGCTTCCAAAAAAAGTAAAAAACATTAAGGTCTCGGAGACGATGAGACCGGACTTCCTGACCGGAAGCACCACTCAGGGGCTTTGGGATGAGGCTTCCAGCAGCATCATCGTTCTTAGGAAGCAACTTGGGTCACTGCCGGATTTCGCAGGTACGCTGCTGCATGAGATCGCTCATGCGAAATCGGGCTACGACGATGTTTCCCGAGAATTCGAGAACGCCTTGACTGAGATGCTCGGACAAGTAGCAGCGTCCGGGTTGACTTAAATACGGGGAATGCCATCATGTCGTTGCCCTATACTGCCGAAGGGAAAAGAAGAATATGGGCGCTTGCTTCGAACAAAAAGACATATTCCCGTCAATCCAGCAGGCAATCGAACGCCTCTGCAATCAAAAAGGCGAGGCGTTTCATGAGGAGATTATCGACGAACTATTGAGCGAGCCTGAGGCATCGGTCGTTATCGAGCGCGCTGTCCTACGGTGCCCGGAGCACAGCCGCCGGGGAATGGCGGGGATCATGGTTGCTTGGCTGAGCCAGCGATACGGTTCACGGCCAAGCGACCTTGGGGATTTCTCACGACGTTTTGAACGCCGGGAACATGGGAGCAGCCCATGCTCTTATCGGCCCTCGGACTGATATACAGACATGAATAGCGCCCCGGCCAATCTCTACAAGTACCTTCCCCCAGAACGCGCTTCAAGTGTGCTCGGGAAACTCCTGATTCGCTTTAGTCAGGTCTCCGTGATGAATGACATAGAGGAATTCAAGCCCCCTGTCAACGGAATAGCAACAGAAGCGGTGTTTGAACAGAAGTTTAGAGAAAGGGCTGAAGCCCTCTATCCAGGCTTGATGGACCTCGTAGAAAAGCAAGGACCGGAGTATATGGCGAAGCTCCGCAACCAGGCGAAGCAAAACCTTCCACAGACGATAAAGACTATCTACGAAATGAATGACAAAAACTTTGGGATTCTATCCCTCTCGGAAGAATCAACCAACGCGTTCATGTGGGAACGATACGCAGATCAAGGACGCGGTCTTCTTGTGGGGTTTGATCCGTCTCAATCCTGGTTCTGGCAAAAGGTCGCGGAAAACGATGACCTTCGCCATCTTCGCCGGGTCACCTACGTTGCTGACCGCACTCCTGCGTATCTTCTTGCCCTTAGCGCTCAGGACTATCTCTATACGAAGGAAACTAAGTGGGACTATGAGAAGGAATGGAGGATCATTCTTAATTTCAATAGTGCGGCGTCCAAAGTCGGCAAAGACAATACGGGAACTGATGTTCTTCTGTTTGCGATTCCTCCAGAGTGCATCCTAAGCGTTACACTCGGGTATAACGCCAGCCTGGAGTTCGTTGAGCAGGTGCGAACGGTGATTGCGGCGAATCCTTCTCTACCACATGTACGCCTGGGCAAAGCGAGACTACTGGAAAACGGTTCGGTAGACGTGAATGCTCAATCGTCTGAATTAGGAGGCCGAAGCCCGATGGACGATCTAAAGGACTACGATATCGATCCCAAGCGGCTCACGAAGCAAGCAATCGAGCCGGGAGAGGGCATTACCGTTAGAACGGACGAAATTCTCACAAGCGAAAATCCGGGAGACACCGCATTTGAGACTATCCATAGGGTGCTGCTGAGATGCGTAAACTGCGGCTCTTCCCGGTGGGATGCCGAAGGCTACAAATGCGCACGGTGTGGTGGCTCGCCGAGTGTTCGCACGGAGCACTGTCATATTAGCGAAGACACCAAAGCGAAACTCTTATCGCACACCGATGATTTGAAAAACTTTGGAATAACAATCGAACAAAGCGGGAGCCTGCAAAAGGTTGCGGGAGCCGTGGAAACGTTCGTGGTAGTACTCGCGGTGGCGGATTCGTTGAGTCATGATGACGGCATCCTGAGGAGGCTCGTTGTGTACTTGAGAGACATTGCGATTCCCGAGCAAGAGATTTTGCGGCTGCGACTGGAAGAGCCAGAGACAATCTTGAGCTATTACAGAGCGGACAAAAAACCGGAAGCGTAGATTCCTTGTGGTTCTCAGTTTTGTTGGTAGACTTCGACCGCCATCCACGGGGTCACCTGTTTAATTAAGTACAAAATGCGTGGCCCTGTGTCCGGAAAAATTGGGATGCTGGCTTCCGCCCCCGGTTCCACCAAGTAGACCCGTATCACAACGAAGTCGTCTCTAAAATTCACTCTCTCGGCATCGAGCACGACCGATATGCCTTTATTGCTTCCAGCGGGCAGTAGGTCATGAAATTGAGAATAAAAGATGCCGGAGTGATAGAGCGCACCCACGCCCTTGAGCATCGGCGGGGCCGACATCTTCACCGTGCTTTTCTTTTGCATCCTTTTGTCTATGCCCCATCCGCACAAACAACGAATCCTAAATACAGCATGGCGTTCGCCAGACGCGTGCCAACTCATGTGGCCGTCAACATTGCCGAAGGGTTTCTTCGCGTACGGTGGGAACGCATAGAAATTGTTTCCCTTCACTTTCAAAACGACAATTTCCCTCTCGGTTCCCAAGTGTCGGAGGGCGAAGCAAAATGTTAAGGTGGCTGATGCTTTTTCCCCGGCCGTCATACAGAATGATTGTGGCTGATTTATGTTGAGCGCCGTGTACCTGCGGTGTACCTCGCTTGGGCGAATGTGATGTTTTTGGCGTTTTTCGCGTTTAATGGAATCAATAACTTACGTGCTTTCAACGTCGCTTTTAGTTCGATCCCCACCGCCCCTACCAGCTTTCTCTTTCACTCCACAGGACTTGCGACTTCTGCGAGGCAGCAAAAGAGCTTCGCGCAAACGGCCGCCGCATCGTTCCCCACAATACAGTTTTCTCGATGTACTTCCGAGATTCGTCGTGACGAGCTTCTTTTGCGCGCTCCTGTGCTCCAGATTTGGCGAAATTGGTGTTGGATGGCACTCCTCGCAAGCACCGGATGAGATATTGCAACTCGCGAGAGAGCTGAAGGACCTTGTGGAAAAATCCTGCCTCCCAGCTCCCGTTCTCCGCCAACTCCTCGCGATTGTGTAATCACCGAAGCGTCTTCGAGATCGATCGTCGGCACCAGTCTTGCCGATGCGCGGTTCCTCCACCGGTGCTTCCAGCAGAAATCCAAACTGTTGCCAACAGCTGTTTGAACTCACTCTCTGAATTAGCAAATCAGGATACCGGTCGAATCACGGGCCAGTCGGAAATTGTTGGGCCTCATTTGATCAGGCTCTTGTTGTTGAATGCCGGACGGGTAGTGTTGCGACGAGCAGTACAGTCAAGATGCTAAGCAAAAAACCATGGGGCAATTCGCGAACCGAAAAAAACGAGAGCCAGAATCGCGACATCGACAACGGCGCCACTGAACGCATTCCTCCAGTCGAGGACAATAAGCACGAGCGAACCTAGAGTTACCCCGACCAAGTGCTTTTGTCTATGAGCGCGAATGAGATTCTTAATTTTGCATAGGAGGCTCGGCGTTTCTGCTTCGAGATTTGAAAGTGGGACATGGCTTGCTCCCGACGTATTCAGTAAAATCGAACCCCTGACGACGCGCCTGCCTCAAGCTCCCTGGAATGCGACAGCAACACTCACCGAGCGACAGGATCCGAGCCTTCTTGCTCTGGCTCGGCTTCTGCGCGGAAAGGCAATTTGAATTTCCGAGAGATTTCCGGCCAGAATTCGCGGAGCACGTCGAAGCCCATGTCTTGAAGGACGCTGTAGCTGACGCGTTGTGCGACGGGGGAGAAACCGCGCCGGTTGTCTGGATGATAGGTGTTGCTCAACACGACGGCGCTTGCCGTCCCTAGCCACTCGGAGAAATTGAACATGACATCGCCATTGTCGTGATGACCCACGACCGCGTGCTCCAACGCATGGAACAATCGCTTCTTGGTGGTGCCGTGGGCCAGTCGGTAATAGCGTGGGTCCTCGGAAAATATCGAGGTATACACAAAATCCTTAAAGAACCTAGAGGAGGCCTGACCGCCATATTCAGCGCCAAAACGCCGGCCGTATCCCAGCGCGCCCTGTCCGTAGCTGTGATCTGCGTCTTCCGCTTGGTCAATCCCGGCGTCGAAGCCGGCGCTGAGAAACGTCACCGGGTCAAAGGAATCTTGGACGAACAAAACAAATTTGTCTTTGACCGTGAGAACGCACAATTTCGCGCCGGTCTTGTAGTGGGGAGGGTGCACTGACTTGCGTTCCAAAGGTCGCGCGAAGGTCCCCACCACTTTCTTCAGCGGTCCGTCATAGTCCTCTATGCGAACCATCGGCGGCGGCTGAACGCAAGGCGATGCGACGTTCGCGGGAATATTCTGCTGCAAAGGCACAGGAGAACCTGGCGATTGCTGAGGAGGGGCCGGCAGGCTCTGCGGGCAGACCAAGCCGCCAGCTAGCCCGTGTAGCGTCGCGAGGAAGAAAACTCCTGCCAGCTTCCGAAAGAGAGCTCGTCGCTTCACGATTTGGTGTAAAGCCTGTCATTCATGCTTATCTGACCACGAGATGCACTTTTGCTCGCATCGCATAACTAGGCGATCAAGCGCAGCCTCGTGACCCTACGCACTTTTATCCTCAGCTCATCCAACGGTACGTGACACGCATCACCATCTTTGGTGACTGCGGTCATGGCTCTCTCTGTTCCGCGTCGCCTTAATCATATTGAGAGATGTGGAGGTCTTTATGACGTCAACTTTCCAAACAGCGGTTTCCAAGAAACAAGTCGCTCCGTCCACGATGAAAGCTCTCGTGTTCCGGGGCGCGAACCAAATCGGAATCGAACAAGTCTGTATTCCGAAACCTGGGCCGGGCGAAGCAGTGATCCGCGTGACGCTGACGACCATCTGCGGAACGGATTTGCACATTCTCAAAGGGGAATATGCGGTAAAGCCGGGTTTGACAATTGGTCACGAGCCGGTGGGAGTTATCCACGAGCTTGGTGTTGGTGTCACAGACTACGCCGTCGGCGAACGTGTGCTGGTCGGCGCGATCACGCCATGCGGCCAGTGCAACTATTGTTTGAGCGGCGACTGGTCCCAATGCGGAGGCCCAATCGGCGGATGGAAATTCGGAAACACGATCAACGGTGCGCAGGCCGAGTACCTTTTGGTCCCGAGTGCACAGGCCAACCTCGCGAAAATCCCGGACGATTTGACTGACGAGCAGGTCGTTCTTTTGGCCGACATTGCGTCCACGGGAATTTCGGCAGCGGAAAGCGGCGAAGTCAAGATTGGCGACACGGTTGCTGTTTTCGCACAAGGGCCTATAGGTCTGTGCGCCACGGCAGGGGCAAAGCTCAAGGGTGCAGGCTTTATCATCGCGGTGGAATCCGATCCGGTCCGCTCCGCGATGGCCAAACGCATGGGTGCGGACGTCGTTGTGGATCACACCAAGACGGACGCGGTCCAGGAGATCCGGCGAATGACCGGCGGCAAGGGAGTGGATGTCGCCATAGAGGCGCTCGGAACACAGGCAACATTTGAAAGTGCGCTACGCGTTCTGCGCGCGGGTGGCACATTGTCGAGCCTTGGCGTCTATTCGGGGAAATTGTCTGTGCCGCTAGAACCGTTTGCAGCTGGCCTCGGTGACCACAAAATCGTAACTACGCTCTGCCCTGGGGGCAAAGAGCGGATGCGCCGGCTGATGGAGTTAGTGCGTCACGGCCGGCTGGAATTGCGGCCTCTTTTGACACATACATTTTCCCTGGACCGCATCACCGAAGCTTACGAGCTCTTCGGGAAACGACGAGACGGCGTCATTAAGGTCGCTATCAGGCCCTGAACCGATTCCCTTTAGCGAAGTGCTAGGTTCGCTTCTTATTGGTCGAGGTAAATCTGCGACTTATAATGCCGAGCCACGGAAACAGCATGTTGCAAGACGCGAAGTGAAAGTGCTGAGAAATCGGTTGCCACGAGAATTCGCGAAACGTGAGTCAGGTCACTCGCGTTTGTCGTCCGGTTGAGTGTTGCCAGAGCGCATCCCCTCAATATCCTACAAAAAAGCAGAATACATTATCCTCAAGCCGAACCCGTCCCGTCTCGAGTTCGATTTGATCAACGGCATGGTCCGCCCCGCCGGATGCATTCTTCCGACCTGGGCTTCAAGTTGTTGTGTCCCGCGTCACAATTTGCCGTGACTGGAGTCATATCGTGCAGCTATCGCCAGAACGGAACATGAGTTGTGTTCAAAGTGCGCAGGCGCACAGGAGGTGCATTATGACCCTAGAAACGGCAGAGAGACACTCGAGGTCCGGAGAAGAAGTAGTCATTTCAGCCGTCGACGCCAACGAACAAGAACGGCGGATACACGCCGCCATAGCCCGTCGCGCTTATGAACTTTTTGTAAATCGCGGCACTGGAGCGCACGAACAAGAAGACTGGCGCCAGGCTGAGTCGGCGCTACTGCGGCCGCTCTGTCTTGGACGTATGAGCTTGGATGATAGCCTTTGGCTAAGCATGGACGCCGCGCATTTCGAGGAAGGAACGATTGGCATTTGGGTTGCGCCAAAGCGGCTCACGATTTGCGGCAAGCCACGCTCTAAGGGACATGCCATTCCACACGCGGCGAACAGTCTACAAATGCAAGAAGAAATGATGTTTCGTGAAGTTGCGCTCCCTGTCGAGGTTGATCCTTCGAAGGTCACCGCGAAGTTTAACGGGCAGTCTTTAGAGATACTTTTGAAAAAAGCGCGACCAGCACGTGGGGAGACAGCTAAGGCCGCAGCCGCCTGAGTTTGCTCGTCGGCGTTCACTTCGATTCAGCGCGCTTTGGAAAGGAGGGAGCAGATGTCGACGATGTCGAATCAGGTCAATGTGGGCCAGATTCCAGCAAGACCGACTTTGGTTCCTTCGCCACTTCCTGAAAAAAGTAGCCGTCCGAAGTGGCTCAAGTGGGCGCTCGCCGCGGGATTTGTAGTGCTGTCGGCGGGAGGCGCATTTCTCTGGCGGGCGCACGCACAAAACACGATTCGCTATGAGACAGTGCCCGTCGAGCGCGGCTCGATCCAGGCCAAAGTCACGGCGACCGGCACGCTTAACGCTGTCGTCGACGTGCTCGTAAGCAGCCAAGTCTCCGGGAACATTAAGGCTCTGTATGCGGATTGGAATAGTAAGGTCAAGAAAGACCAACTCGTGGCTCTAATCGACCCTCAGATATTTCAGTCACAAGTGGATCAAGCCAGCGCGACATTACGCTCCGCCCACGCGGCCGCCATCACAGCGCAAGCGCAGCTCGAAAAGTCGAAAGCTGATTTGAGCGCAACGAATGCCAGCGAGAAAAACGCTGAGGCGATTGCCGCGAAGGATCTTGCCAATGAAATAAATGCGAAAGCTCAATGGGAAAGAGCGGATGAGCTGTTCCGTGAGCAGGTCACAGACCAGCAGGATACCGACACGGCCAAGGCGACCTACGACGCTTCCGTGGCGCAAGTCACGGCGGATCAAGCCCAGATCGATGCCACAAAGCAAAACATTAAGTCCGCTCAAGCCTCCGTTGAAGTAGCGCAAAGTCAATTAGCGACAGCGGTAGCTCAGGAACGGCAAGCGCAAGCAGTCCTTCAGCAGGCACAAATCAATCTTGACCACACCCGAATCATGTCCCCGGTCGACGGAACAGTCGTGGCGCGCCGCATGGATGTTGGCCAAACAGTGGCCTCGACTCTCAACCCACCAACGATTTTCGAGATCGTGCAGGACTTGACCAAGATGCAGGTCGATACGAATGTGGACGAATCCGATGTTGGCAATATCCTGGTCGGGCAAAAAGCTGCCTTTAGCGTCGATTCCTACCCCGACACAACCTTCAACGGTGTCGTCGCCGATATACGTAAGGCTCCCATCGTGACCCAAAACGTCGTCACCTATGACGTGGTGATCACCGTCGACAATTCCGGTCTGAAATTGTTTCCCGGAATGACCGCAAACGTGACGATCTTGACAGCAAAACTCGATGACGTACTTAAGGTCCCGAACTCCGTGCTTCGTTTCCGGCCCTCGGCGGGTGTGGCGAAGAAGGCCGGACTGGCACCTGTGCAAGCGGATAAACAGCAGGTCTACGTGATTGCGAACGGAAAGTTCAGCATCATACCCGTCAAGGTTGGCCTCTCTGACGGCAAGTATACGGCTGTCAGCTCGAGCCAACTTCAGCCGGGCGCACAGCTTGTAGTGAGAGCAACGCTCGGGTCCTCAAGCAGCACTCCACCAGCGGGGTCGATGCCTAGCGGCCCGAGGATGTGAGAAGTCCATGGCGCCACTCATTGATGTCCGCGACCTTACCAAGACCTACCAGCTTGGAGAGCTAAAAGTGAATGCCCTGCGCGGCGTCACACTAAAGATGGAACGCGGAGCGTTTGTGGCTGTTATGGGGCAATCCGGTTCTGGCAAGTCAACCCTCCTGAATCTCCTAGGTTGTTTGGACAAACCGACACGCGGCCGCTATTTGCTTGATGGAATTCCGGTAGAAAGACTAGACCGCGATCAACTCGCCGAAATACGCAATCAGAAGATCGGCTTCGTTTTTCAGAATTTCAATCTACTTCCGCGCATGACCGCGCTTGAGAATGTGGAATTGCCACTGCTCTACACAAGTTCTCCAACATCAGACATGGACGCGATGGCAAAGCGCGCCCTAGTTTCTGTCGGTCTAGAAGGCCGAGAGAATAACTTACCGACGCAGCTCTCTGGCGGCCAACAGCAGAGGGTCGCCATCGCTCGCGCGTTGATCAACAAACCAGAGATCGTCCTTGCGGACGAGCCGACTGGCCAGCTTGATTCCCGCACGGGTGCCGAGATCATGGATGTCTTCCAGCGCCTGAACCAAGAACAAGGCATTACGATCGTGGTGGTAACGCATTCTGATGAAGTCGCGAAGTACGCAAATCGCATCATCACCTTTCGCGATGGTCTTGTGATCCGTGACGAAGAAGCTTCACGACCCCATGCGGCGCCCCCTGAACTGATCGGGCATGCCGCTCCGGTTGGGGTGCACCCATGAAACGCCTCCTCTGGTCTGTGCGCATCGCTTTGCGCGCGCTAAAAGCCAATAAGCTCCGTTCTGCACTGACGATGTTAGGGATCGTCATCGGCGTCGCTGCGGTGATTGCGACGGCGGCGATTGGTTCGGGCGCCAAGCAGCGCATTCAGCAGCAGATTGCCAGCATCGGCAGCAACGTCATTATCGTCCTGCCCGGAAGCCTGACGAGTTCCGGGCTACGAATGGGCACCGGAAACGCGGTTACCTTGAGCGAATCTGATGCGCGAGAACTGTCTGCGCAGTGTCCGGATATCGCACTCGCAGTCCCCACGGTACGCGGAGGAGCCCAGGTGGTTTATGGAAACGCCAATTGGGCAACAATTATCTCTGGCACAACGCCAGGCTACTTGCAGATACGTGAACTTTCCGTAGCTGACGGGGCTCCCTTTACCCAGCAGGATGTGGACGGCACCAACAAAGTCGCTCTACTTGGCAAAACCGTCGTAAATAACTTGTTTGGGGACCTCGACCCGGTCGGGCAATCCATTCGCATCAAAAATGTGCCTTTCGTCGTCGTGGGTGTTCTCAGCCCGAAAGGCCAATCACCAACCGGCCAAGATCAGGACGACATCATTCTGCTCCCAATATCCACTGCGAAGCGCAAGGTGATCGGCATAAAGTCGGCGAATGCGGATGCTGTCGATTCCATCACCATCGAAGCGAAGAGTGGGGATCAGATTCAAGCTGCGCAGGACGAAGCCAGGGCGCTGCTCCGGCAGCGGCATCACTTGCAGGCGCAAGAAGACGACGACTTTTCGATTCGCAACATGCAGGAGATCTTTGCCGCGCAAGCGGAATCCTCGCACATCATGTCTCTGATGCTCGCAGCCGTGGCATCTGTCTCGCTCGTGGTCGGTGGTATCGGCATCATGAACATCATGCTGGTGTCCGTCCGGGAGCGGACCAGGGAGATTGGACTGCGCCAGGCTGTCGGCGCGAAGACTCGCGACATTCTTTCACAATTTTTGGTCGAAGCAGTAGCTTTGTCCATTGCCGGGGGAATTGTCGGAATTGTTCTGGGTATATGCGCGTCGGCTATCATCTCTCGTGTCGCGCACTGGAATACGGTAATCGGTGTCAGCGCCGTGCTCCTTGCCGTTTTATTCTCTGCTTTAGTGGGAGTGAGCTTTGGATATTACCCTGCGAGAAGAGCAGCATATTTGGATCCGATCGAGGCCTTGAGGTCCGAGTAGAGTGCGCGAGCAGAGTTTTCGGTGAGCAATCCATGAAGCAAATTGCTGTAGTCACGAGCGGCGGCGATGCGCCTGGAATCAACGCGGCGATCCGCGCCGTCGTACGTACAGGAATCGACAAAGGTTGGAAGATCTTTGGCGTCCGCCACGGCTACGCCGGCCTTATGAATGACGATTTCGTCCAGCTCGGCTCTCGCGACGTGAGCGGAATCATCCAGTGTGGCGGCACGATTCTTGGCAGTACACGCTGTCCAGCGTTCAAGACTGAGGAAGCGCAGGTTAAGGCAATCCGGTTCCTTCGCCAGCGGGAGATCGATGCGCTGATTGTCATCGGAGGGGATGGCTCGCAAGCTGGCGCGTTCGCGCTATCTCAGAGGGGGTTTCCAGTGGTTGGCGTCGCATCGACGATTGACAATGATTTGTACGGCTCTGATATGACCATCGGCGTGGACACAGCCCTAAACGTCGCGCTCGAGAGTATAGATAGGATCAAAGTTACGGCCTCCTCGCACGAGCGCGCCTTCCTCGTCGAAGTCATGGGCCGCAACTGCGGCTATCTTGCATTGATTTCGGGCATCGCCGGCGGAGCAGAATGCATTGTGCTTCCGGAGGCCGAAACGGACCCAGAAGCAGTAGCCTCCGAACTCCGCCAATCGTATGAACGCGGTAAGACCCACGCTACAGTCGTCGTTGCCGAAGGCGCGAAATACAACGCCGAAGGACTCTCGAATTATTTCCAGGAACACCGCGAACGAATCGGCTTCGACTTACGAGTCATAAAGTTAGGTCATGTGCAGCGCGGCGGCACGCCAGGTGTGTTTGACCGGTTGCTGGCTACGCGTTTCGGCGCGGCAGCCACGGACAAAGTTGCCCAAGAGGAGTTCGGCGTCCTTGTGGGGCTCATCAAAGGCGAGATTGCGGCCACTCCCCTCGCCGAAATCGTTGGCAAGCGTAAAACTCTCGATCTTAGCCTGCTGAAACTGGCAGATGTGCTCGCCCAATGAGATTTCCGTAACGAGCAACGACACGATGCCTCGGCTCTTGCCGATTTTGTTCGCTGGATAGAAGAGCTTGTCTGTGAAGACCTTGAAACTGGCGAATTCTCCACCTGACGTTAAATCAAATCGCTTGACGTTATTTCACTTGCACAGATTCCAAGTACGCGACCACATCGTCCACGTGTTGCTGTCCCGTGGGATCTTTTATGGGATCGAGCTCCCTAAAACGCGATCCCCACACCGGCATGTCCCCTGAGCCGTGCGCAGCGAGGTTCCTGCCAAACTTCACGAGCGCCCCCACATAGCCCTCCGGAAACTTGCCGTCGTTACGTTTCGCGAGAGTCGTCAGATTCGAAGGCGGCGGCGCTAGCGCGATGGCCGCCGGACCGTTTCCCGTGGCACCGGCTCCGTGGCAGGAGGCGCAGTACTTTAAATAAATCTCCTTGCCCGATTCTGTGTTCGGTAGTCTTGCCGGATGTTTTTGATCGCTTTTCTCCTGCGCATGGCCGTTGCTCAAAACCAACGCGAGCGCCGCGCACAAAAAAATCAGTTTGAGCGCGAATCTAGAATCCATCTTCTGTTTCGATAGAGTTTGCATGGTGGACAAGACCGAATTGTTTTGCCGGTCGAATACTATCACGCTCGCTGCTCTGTGCCTCTCGCAATGGACATCCTGAGCAACTGTGACCGCAGTCACATCGGGACATGTGCGCAATCACTGCACTCACCCAACTCTTGCAGTGAAATCTACTTGGAAGTCGAGCGGGGCACGAGCACGCTATCCGAAGGGGGTTGCCCGCGTGAGAGTTTTCATCGCATTGGATGTGTCGGCGCAAAGCACCGATGTCGTCAGAGAGGCTGCCTCTCGGCCTTGGCCTGCGGGAACAATATTTCTGTTGGTGCATGTTCTCGATCCTTTCCCGTTTGCGAAAGCACCCATTACCCTGAAAAGGGCGAAAGAAGCTGCTGCGGTTCAACTCCAGCAGGCTTCCCAGAGTTTGGTGCAGGCTGGCTGGAAGGCTGAGACCGACGTGATCCTCGGCATGCCGCGTCGTGTGGTTGCGCAATGCGCGGCTTCGTGGAAAGCGGATTTGGTCATGGTCGGCTCGAACGGAGCGGGCGCTCTTCTCCGTCTGTTTCTCGGCAGCACTGCCCGATCTGTTCTTCGACATGTTCCTTGCTCCGTGGAAATCGTGCGGCCATCCTCACATGAAAACACAGGAAGCGAACTTCTTGCGATGAAAGTCCTGGTGGCTACGGATGGGTCGGAGTTTTCAACTGCCGCGATTCAGTCCGTCGCAAACCGCCCATGGCCGAGTGGCAGCAAGGCAAAAGTAATCTCGATTCCGGAGCCGTTTATGCCGCTTGGCGAATTTCCGTACTTTGAAATGAAGGAGATTGAGGCCCTGAACGCCGCCGCGATTCAGGACGCCAAGCGCTACGCAGAATCCGGCGCCGCAGTTCTCTCGAAAGCAGGTCTAACGGCCGTGGCGGAAACACCGCTTCCGAGAGACAGCGACGCGAGAGAAATCGTCAAGCAAGCGGAGCAATGGCAGGCACAGCTCGTGGTCCTGGCCTCGCATGGCCGCCGGGGATTCGACCGGCTGACCATGGGAAGCGTATCGGAGCACGTTGCGATGCACGCTCATTGTTCCGTTGAAGTAATTCGGACGGAGGTGGCTCCGAACGTGAAGTCGAGAAAAATTTCGAAGAAGGGAGCAAAGCGATGAGAGTCAAAGATGTCATGATGGGAACACCGTATTATTGCCGGCCGGAGACCAATCTCGGTTCAGCGACCGAGCTGAGGTGGGCAGGGAACTGCGGTTTCCTGCCGGTTCTGGGAAGCGATGGAAAGGTAATTGGAATCATTACTGACCGCGACATTTGCATTGCGCTTGGAACGCGTGGCCAGCCTTCTGGCGACGTCAGGGTAGCCGAAGTGATGTCCTCAAAGGCCTATGCGTGCGCGCCAGAAGACGATATTCATGCGGCCCTGCGCACTATGCGTGAAGGGCACGTGCGCCGCCTTCCCGTTATCACAAAAGAAGGCGCACTGGTCGGCGTAATCTCCATGGACGACGTGCTGCTCCGTGCGGAGCCGCTGAGTCTGGGCAGGACGCCCGAGCTTTCCAGTGAAGAGATCATCAAGACTTTTCGAGCCATCAACGTTCGGCAGTTGCCGCAGACGGTCGCCACCAAGACCGCCGTCGCATGATCTAAAAAGATGTCATGATTGCCGGGTCGAGGCGGCACCACTTAATTGCCTAACCGCCGAGTGCGCGTCATCTCCGAAGGCCAACGCACATCGCGCATCAGTCTATTCACAACAGATCTTGCCCTCCCCCACATCGCGAGCCCGTTGGAAGGCGGTTTTTTGGCTTTGCTTGGACAAACTGCATTCGAAGGCTTATAACGCGAGGGGCCGCCGGGCTTATGGCTGTCCCCTGAAAACATTTCTTAGAGTGTTGCCCACTTCATCGATGCACTTTTTCCCGGCATCCAACTCTCCAGCCATCAAAAAGAAACCGTGGATCATATTGGGGTAGCGGGAAACTTTTGCGGCAACGCCGTCGTGTATTAGACGCCCCGCGTATTCTTCGCCCTCATCGCGCATGGGCTCGTCTTCGTCGGTGATCACCAGAGCTTGCGGCAGGTTCTTCAAATTTTCGGCAAATATCGGGGAGACAAAAGGATCTCTAAGCTCTCCTGTAACGGGCAGATACAAGCCAAGAATTTCGTTTTTGGATTCCCGCGAAACGGTCAGGTCGTTCGATTCTGTCCACCAGCCCGGCCGCATGATGGTAGCGTCCAGCATGGGGTAGATCAGGACTTGAAAGATGATATGCGGCATACCGCGTTCGCGTGCCATAAGCGTAACAACGGCCGCGAGATTACCTCCGGGACCGTCTCCCGCAACTGCAATTCGATGCGGATTCCCGCCAATCTCGGTGCCATGCTCTGCCGCCCACTTGGTTGCCGCGTAGGCGTCTTCAGGAGCGGCTGGATATTTGTTTTCGGGGGCAAGCCGGTAACCAACCGAAACGACGATGCAACCGCAACGATTTGCGATGGCACGAACAGGGGCATCGTGCGTATCGAGACTACCAGCCACGAAACCTCCGCCATGGAAGAAAACCAAAATGGGCAGGCCACTCGTTGCGCTTGGACTGTAAATGCGGATAGGGATGCTTCCCGCAGGTCCGGGGATCTCCTGGGTCTCGACGTGAAAAACCTTTTCGGGAGTCCCCGAAAGCCTCGGGTAGAAGTCGTAGGCTTTTCGCACGTCTTCGACCGTGGTTGGATGGCCGACGCCGGCGGCAGCCAACTTGGATATGACGGCAGTCACTTGAGGATCGGCAGGCGTTTGCGGTTCCGGGTTTCCAGTCGTCTGATTCCTCGCTTCCTGCGCGGCTGGGCTGTGTGGTGCAACTTCGGTGCCGGCCTGTCTAGCTACTCCGCTCGCAACCGAGAGCAGAAGAAGAGCAACTGCCGTAGGAAGAACAGAAAAGATGCCGAATGCCATGTCGAATCTATGATGCATAGTGATCTCCTAGTTCCTAAAGGGTGGGAACCTCACATTCGGAGGCAGGCTCTTCGGCCGCTCTTCCTTGCGCATTTTCACATTCCCAAATATTGAGCGTGCACGTAAACACCGGTGTGAATGTTATAAAGCAAATACCAGCCAGGATGATCCGGGTCTTCGTAAACAATGAAATCATCGCCGCAGTCCCAGCACCAATCCGCGCAAATTGGCCAATCCCATAACCCGACTTCAAATGAGAAGCCTCCGGGAAACCAGAAGCGGTGATGATCGCGGTCTATGCGTGAAATTTCATAGCGATACGAAGGGCCGAATTTCTCAAAGCGGCCATGTTCAAAGGGCTGTGGCAGCCGATAGCGTGAATCGTTTGGGCGATCGTGGCCGTACCAGTGATCGTTATTGACGTGTGGCGTGTTGTTTGTTCGCCCGTTGCCATCGTGTTCAACTTCAGGCTTTGCGCGAGGACTGCTCCGTGCTGGCGGCGGTGGTGGAACATGACCTTGGTTGGCGCGCGGCGCACCGGCGCTGCCATGCGGCGCCGCAGGACGCTGCGCGGATACCGCGAGGGCCATGACAAAGGCCAAGAAAATCAGTGTGGCGAAACGTATTTTCATTTACCCCTCCCCAAACTTCGAAAAAATGTATGCGGCAGAAGATGCAGTTACCCCAGTCCCCCAGGAACTGCCGGAAACCAAATTCAAAATCTCTCCCAAAATACTCTTCACGTCCTTGACTCTCGGTATGCGGAGTCACTAGTCGTCGTGACCTGGGGCACTGCATTCGCGCGAGGATGCTGTCAGGTTTTTGTTGCAGCGCAAACTTGAATTCCTTCGCCTATGGAGACGACCAGCGGGAGTCCGCGCTGACACGATTTGCAGGAGGAAAAAACAACATGGGAGAAGCAACCGCAATGAAACGTGTTGAAGAGCCAATCAAGCCAGTCAAGTACACTTCGCTTTTCGACCAGATGGGCGAGACGTTCAATGCTCTTACTCGCCGGGCGTATCAAATGTTCGAAAGCAATGGCCGCGCATTCGGGCGTGATCTCGACAACTGGTTCCAGGCGGAGAGGGAATTGCTCCAGCATGTTCCCTTGAACCTAACGGAATCCGACGATTCTTTCGAAGTAAAAGCCGAGGTCCCCGGTTTCAACGAAAAAGAAATCGAACTGGGAGTCGAATCACGCAGGCTGACCATTACTGGCAAGCGTGAATCCAAGAAAGAAGAGAAGAAGGGCAAAATGCTTTGTGCGGAGAGTTGTTCAGACCAGATCCTGCGCATCGTGGACTTTCCTGCCGAAATTGAAACCGAAAAAGTGACGGCAAGCCTGAAGAACGGGGTTCTGGAGCTCACCCTGCCCAAAGTGGTCAAAGCGCAACCTCTGCGCATTCATCCGAAGGCCGCTTGAGTTCCTTCGCTGCGGTAGTTGGAGATGCTCTCCGACTACCGCAGTTTATGCGCCCTCGCTTCGTCCTCACAGATAGTCGCCGACACAATTCTTGTCCCCCGGGCTCCCGAACCATGGACGAATCCGCCTGGTAAGGAATTTTTGGCCTGTCACTGCTGCTCAGATTGCTTATTTCTGCTGAAGTGATTTGATGTAGTTTGTCAGATTCTTAATGCGCGCGGCAATCTGTGTTTTATTCAATCTGCTGCCAGCTTCGAAATCGTTGCCCCACACCGGCATTTCCGCTGGGCCATGAGCGGGCAGTCGCACACCATTTTTCAATACCTTCGAAACGTAGTCTGCGGGAAACTCGCCGCCGTGCCTGCGCGCTAGGGTCGTTAGGTCGGGCGGTGTTCGATAAGGGGGAGGGAATGGCCCGGTTCCCTTCAGGTCATTACCGTGGCAGACGGCACAACGCTTGTTGTAAAGCTCTGCCCCGGAAGGTGACTCGGACGACGAGATCGCCGGCTTCTCGCTTTGCTTTTCTTGTGTGGCAAGAACAGCTACAAGCGATCCCGTCCAGATGCACGACATCAGAGTCCAGCGAACCCCTCGGCGCACCATGAAAAATCTCCTCATCTAAATACCAGCCGCAATCCTTCGAAGCCCTATTCGATCTTCGAATCGGGTTGATCAACGTGCGGCAGCTTGTTTCATCGTGCGCTGCCAACCGGCTACTCCGCCCGTTTCGCGCAAACGCGCAGCTGCATCGCCTTCTACCACTTGCAGCTCCGTCTTGAACTTTCTGGCCAATTGAGGCAACACGTCCTTGAGTGTTGTCGTGCGACGGATACCGCCGCATTTTGGACAGACTGGATCGGCGGAGCGGTCTACCCAGCCGCACGTCTCACACTCGCGAAGAGTTAGAGGAAAATCGCACGACACAATGAGCCTGCTAATGGCGCCCTCTTGAAGTTGCGCCAGCACTTCATCCGGCTCGGTGACTGCACCGTGGTCGGCTCCGACAATGCTCTGCACGAGAGACTCGGAGCGTTGCTGCTCCCACTCGCGGATCGGGCCCGAAAGCCGATGGGCGACCTCAATTCGGGAGAACCCGCCAAGATCCTCGTGAATGAATCCAAGCGCATGCCGAAAGTCGGCCGGAATGGCCGTCGGCCGTTGGGTCCGCGAGATGGCTGCCTCCGACAAGAAAGATGCCTGACAAATGTTCCTTTCGACAGATGGCTCCCGCGGCCAGTGCCGTTTCGCGGCACAGTCTTGCATATTGCGCTTGTACACGGTGGTCGAAGGCATCCCGTTGCGAGCCCCTCGTTTTGTGGACGCGCTGCCCGGTTACGTGCCCCATTTCCTTCTCTTTCCATTGCGAGACGTCGAGGACAAACGGTCGCTCCTCGATCTCAGCCAGCTCGCCAAATTGATAGCGGAAGAGCCGTGCTTTGGTGTTGTCCAGAACCACCACGCAATAGGCCCTGTGCTCCTCTTCAAGGAGAAGTAGCTGAGAGACGGCTGGCCGACCCCATCGAAGGTCGCTTTCCACCGTGACGGGCAACGGCACCACTTCCCAAATATTCGGTCCCGCAAAAATTGCGAGAGCCTTTTCGTGCGGATGCCGGTTGGCCAGAAAAGTCTCTAGTCGGTCCCACTGCTCTTCAAATTGTTCGCGCTCGGCGGGTTTCAGTTTGTCTTCGATGGACTTCGCTGTTTTGCGAAGCCAAGAAAGCGAGGCCGGAAAGGGTAAGTGCCGCGTGGTGTCATCCTGCTGCGTATTCAGATAAGCAGTAAGCACCGCTCCAGGGAGTCGGCCAAGCGATTCGATCTGATCATAGGAAAGCATTGCATTTCTCCCGGAAAGCATTCGCCAGCTTCTGACTGGCCAAGCAGTTCGCACGCCTAATCTACGTTACTGCTTCTAAATGAAGTATTTCAGCACGCAGCGTCAGAAAATGTGGCGTGCATCACGGAAACGAGTGAATTCGGTCACACATAACTGCCGTGAGTCCAAGCCTCGCCGATTCCTGTTATCCATCGCACAGCAAAAAGTTGCCGATGGGTGTGTCTCCCGTCACTTCCTCCGGTGATTTCAGCCACTGTCGAATAAACGATCACGCAATAGTGCTCAAGCTTAGGGCAAGAACGGGTTCCGGTGATTTGCGGGCAACAAATGGGCGAGCCCTGCAAATGGCCCTAAAGGAGTTGATATGAAGGCGGCTTACACTTCGAACTTTTCCCACATTCGCACGACCGACGTGGCCAGGGTCGGAGGGAAGAATGCTTCGCTTGGTGAACTCTTCAACGCCCTCGCGCCTCAAGGAGTTGGCGTGCTCGACGGTTTTGCGATCACGACGGGCGCCTATTGGCGCCTGTTTCAAGAACAGGGCCTGCGAATCAAACTCGACTCTCTGTTCACCAAATTCGATGCGGAAAACCTGGACCAACTCGCAGAACGCGGTCACGCCGCTCGCACCTTGATTCTCGAGACTCTGCTCCCCGCCGATTTGTGCGCCAACATCATCGACTCGTATCGGCAACTCATTCAGCGCCTGGGAAGTGAGCCCGAACTGGCGGTGCGCTCTTCGGCCAGCGCCGAAGATCTGCCCGAAGCCTCTTTTGCGGGCGCCGCGGAAACATTTCTCAATGTGCGCGGCGAAACCGCGCTCCTGCGAGCAGTACATCAGTGCTTGGGCTCTCTTTTTACGGATCGCGCCATCAGCTACCGCGCCCGTCAGGGGTATTCACAACTTAAAGTTGTATTGTCGATTGGCGTCATGCCAATGGTACGTTCCGATCTTGCCTGCTCCGGCGTAATCTTTACGCTCGGTACGGAATCGGGCTTTCGGGATGTCGTCACGATCTCTGGCGCTTATGGACTGGGAGAATTTGTCGTTCAGGGTTCGGTCACACCCGACGAATGGCCAGTCTTTAAAACCACTTTGCGCAACGGGCACGAGCCGATCGTCGGCCGGCAGCTTGGAACAAAAGAAGTTCGGCTCGTCTACGGTCAAGGCACCCGCACAACGCGGAGCAAAATGACGCCCGCCGAAGAACGTCTGCGATACTGCCTGAAGGATGCCGAAGTGCTTCAACTTGCGAGGTGGGCGTGCCAGATCGAAGATCACTATTCAAATCTCGCCAGGCATCCGCAGCCGATGGACATCGAGTGAGCCAAAGATGGCGTGACCGAAAAGTTGCATGTTGTCCAGGCGCGGCCTGAAACCGTCCATTCTGCGAAATCCACGAAAGTAACGGCCGACGTTTATCACCTGCAGGTGAAACCTGGCTCGCCACTGGTCAGTGGACAAGCCGTCGGCGAAAAGATCGGCGTGGGGCGGGTCCGAGTCGTAACCGATGTAAGCAAACTCCACGAAGTGCAAACGGGTGAGGTCTTGGTCGCCGCGAATACCGACCCCGATTGGGAACCCGTCATGCGGCGCGTGGCCGCGATTGTTACCGATCAAGGCGGACGCACGGCCCACGCAACAATTGTCTCCAGAGAATTCGGAATTCCACGCATCGTCGGGACCGGCAACGCCACGCGGGACCTGACCACCGGCGCCGAAGTCACTGTATGTTGCGCGGAAGGCAGCGAGGGTCACGTCTATCCGGGCTCTCTGCCGTTTGAGGTCGAACACGAAGCGCTGTTTCGATCTCAGTCTCTTGGGCCGCATCCATAGCGACCTGATACCATCGATTCGTAAAGCCGAGAATCTTTTCGTCGATGGGCATCACGTCAAGTTTCTGTTCGCCAATCCGCCAACGACATTGAGGCGCACCTTGGGCTGTAGGCTGGAAAAAGTTCACGACCCCCCCAAACGACCCCTCATTCATTTTGAGAATGTCTTCCTGGGCGGGACCGTGTCACAGGACTCTGAGCGAATAAATCGGCTGGCAGAAATAACTTCCGAGTGAACCGCCACCCAGAAATTGATAGCACGATCGAATATGGCTTTACTCATTAATCTCTTTCTCTCCCCAGAACGATTCCCCCGGTAATTGACATTGTGATGGGATTCTTTCAGCGCGGCAGTATTAAGCATCAAAACTGCACAATCAAGGTGATGAACATCCGCATGACAAACCTTCTCCTGTCATTCACCCATCCATCGGCTGACTCCAAACTCGAAACGTCGGTCGTCGAACCGGTGAGAAAATAGTGGGTTGGAATTACGGTTGGCCCCGTCTCGCCAAGCGTTGGCTCCAGCTCGAAAGTGTCTTCGGCCGGCGCAGGCTAGGGCGACCAGTTACGGTTTAGGGGACTCGAGAAACGAATCGCGCGGATCGAGGGAGCACTGCCTCCAGAACCCGGCGTCGGAGAGAGCCCGGGAAGCCAAAGCCTCCACACTGGACAATGTTGCCTCGATTTGTCCGCCATCGGCTGAATCGAACACAACTACGATTCCTTGTGCGGGCTGCGTTGACTCATGCATCTTTTCGTAGGCTTTGAGAATGACAGATTTTGCAAATGCCAGTTTCTCCGTTTTTGTAGTGGATATCGCTGGGTTTGCGGGTTGTACCCACTCGATGCGCACGACCTTGCCTTTCAGCGGTTCCCAGTTTCCGCTAAAAGGAATCGTCTGCTCGTTTGCAACTTTGAAAATCGTGTCGTGTGCCGAATGGTCTTCCGATGCGGAAGTTGCCGTCGCCGAAAAATCCGATGGCATTTCGAGTTGGGCGCGACGAATCCAACCACGAGACAGGCCTGAAATCTGCACGTGTACCCACGTGCCATCGACACCGAGAATCGGAAACTCATCCTGAGCCTCCGCATTTAGCAGTACCTGCGTGTTTTCCGCGGGCTTCGCGAAGACAGGCGTTTTAGATCTCTTAACCGCCGCCAGATCGGTGGGATGGGACTGATTGCGCTGGATCTCTTCCAGATTCTTTATGTACCCGGAGAGCTCTAGAGATTTTTTTTCGTTCGCCGCTTGCTGCGCTTTCACGGATTCCGCGCTCATCCCCGCGGGGAGAGTAGTCTCCGGGTCAGGTGCGACGTGGGGAGGCTTCGTGGCAGCGCCGATTGCCGCGCCTGCGGAGCCCATCCGCAACGGGACTGGCGCGTCGCCGGCGTGTGGCTCGGTATTCGAGCCCGCGGTTTTTGGCGACGGAGAGGCCGGGGTGGTTGTTACCGTCGTTCCGTGTGAGCCACTTTGAGGACGCAGGGCAAGCCTTTCAGCAATTCGATCCAGAGCGTCACTCTCCAGGCGCCCGTTCGAAATCAGAACGCGATAACCGGAACGAGCGGCGTCGACATCGCTGTACCATGCAGTCACCTTCGCGGTGGCGCGAACCACGGCGCCGCCTCCTGCTGCGGCTGAAACTTGGAACGTGCATTCGTAGTAGCCTTTGTCGTATCGATCTATCGGTTCCTCACCCGCTTGGACGAAGCCCTCCAACGTTGGCAGCCGGCCTCTGGATGTCGCGTTCACTGTTTGCACCGCAGCTTTCGCTTCGGCTACCGAGACTGGGAACGTTTGTTGATAGTCGCCGTTCTGCGCCAGCACAACTTCGCGGCTAAAAGCGGCGAGCAATAGGAGCGATAGTAACGAGATGAGTAGACGCGCGGAAACCAAAAATCTGGAGGCTGAGTTCATGGGAGCGGCGCCACCTGATCGCGCCTAATCCATCCGCGATGCCCGTCGGTCGTCTCCACGCCATACCAATAGGCGGTGATGATTTCAACTAGCAGATCCGAGTTTGCGCCGAGCTTCACCAAAGTTGTGGCTCCGTGGAACGGCGCAGATTTCAGTTCAGTGGCCGGATTCAGGACACGAGCCTCGACTGCGTGCTGAAGTTCATAGGCTCGCCGTTCCAGGGTTTTCAGCGAAGATTCTTCCGCTACAACACGCGCCGCGTCTTCACTCTGCTGCCGTGCGAGATCGGCAGCCTGTTGCGCTTCCTCGTCCTTTTTCTGGCGAATCTCCGCTGCCAGCTGTCTATCCCTCTGCATAGCGGTCAACTGCTTCTGAATTTCGGCGAACTCACTGGTCTCAACAGTACTGTCCGAGACGTGGACCCTGTGGGTACCATCTTCGACGAACACTGCGGCGATCATGAGGCGCGTGGTTGAAGCAGAGGTAGTCCGCACCACGTAACGAACGGTAATAACCCCAATGTCCGAACTGTCTTTGAAGTTTCGAGGTGCCAACGCATCCCTACGGACTTTATAGAAAACTCGGCCCGCATCTTTCCAGGGGCCGAAGTACGCCGAAGAAGTTTCCGCAACTGCCTCGTTTAGAGTTTTTTCTCTTTCGTAGACATAAGTGCCGTGGATTACATGATCATCCACAACAGTCTGAACGACGGCAATGACGTCGGCTTCAGGGCTCTGCAACTCGATCGAAAACTCCGGAGCGGCGGCCACCTTATTGGGAAAAGAGGATGGCGCAAAAAGCAGGATAGAGGCGGCCATCAAGAGAGCCGAAATTGGGCGATGGCGCAGCGGAAGGGAGCAAATCCCCTTGGGATAGGGTTGTTTCAGATCAGGCCGGCTAGACGACTGTTCGATAAGTTCTCCCAAGTCTGCTCGCATCACAAGCTCACCGGGCGCTCTCGGTGGTCAAGAGCGCCACCCAAAGTGGTACCACCCGCTATGTTAAGCCGTCAACCTGAAAATACGGGCGTCGAAGGGGTCCAATCCCTGCGACGGGGCTAAGAATGGCACCGGAAATTAACAAATGACCGCCGTTTCGCAATGAAGGTAAAGAAATATTAATTTTTGTTCTTGCATTCTTAATTCTTCAAGAGTATTGTCTGCTGGTTTTTCGAATCCACGCGGACGGTTTTTCGAATGCTTAACAGCCAGAACAACCGATGGACGTTGATTCAAAGCCAAGTTTGGCGGTTTTCGACCAGCTCAATCCACCGCCCCATTCGCTACGCAAATATCACGACTCTTCCGTCGCTGCGCGACTCTGACAGGAGGCTACATGTCTAGAAGTCATTCGATCGGAGCAAGAGGATTGAGAGTGGCGGTTGTCGTTGGCGCGTTCCTGGTGTTAGTGATGTCCGGGCGCCACGGTTCAGTGGCCCAGGCCGCTCCTTTGCCGAATCTTGGAGTCAGGGCGATTCCAGCTTTTGCGCGGAAATACGGTCTGCCCTGTTCGGCGTGCCATACCGCGTGGCCCGAGTTAAACAATTTCGGTCAGGTGTTTCGAGACAATGGGTATCAGCTCGGCAACGAGCGCGACTCACCCATCTGGCAAAATCCTTCGTACTTCCCGATTACGTTTCGAATTACGCCGAATTGGCATCGGGAAAGCACGAATAATCTAGCGATCGATTCGGTTCCTGGCGGGGGGACGGGTTCGAACTTTGTTAAGGGAAAGCTGCAACAGAACGGGTTCGACCTTTCGGGTATGGACCTGTGGTCGGCTGGAACCCTCTACAAGAACATTTCGTTCCAGCTGCTCCCTTCGTCGGATTCGACAGCCTCGTGGCATTTCGAGAGTGCCTGGGCGCGGATAGACAACATCAAGAACAGCACGTGGTTTAACGTCAAGTTCGGCAAATTCGAAATGGACAACCTGATTTCCGAGAAAAGATTTCTGTTTCTCTCGACGAATGGCGGGCTCTACCAGATCTACCACTACGACGTCCCAGGAACCACCAATGACTTCGGCTATGGCGATAACCAACTGGGCGTGGAACTGGCGGGCCACTCGAAGAACAGCTACACGCGCTATTCCGTTGCGGTCTTGAGCAGCAACGACGGAAACGTGGGGTTCACGAGTGGAACAGGCGCTCCGTCAAACCGGGGCTATGACGTCAATCTGGCTTTCAGCCAGGCGTTTAATGGCGGCAGCATGGGCTTGGAGCGCATTGGAGCCTTTAGTTTTTTTGGCGAGCGGCCAACCTTCTACGAAACATCCAGCGCTGGCGGGACCACACTGCAGTTGGTGGGCTTGGGCAACAAACCCTTCTACCGTGTCGGTGTAGGCGGTGATTTCTTCCTGAAGAAGCTTGAGTTCTTGCCGCTCTTTATGTACGGGCACGACAACCCTTATCTCGGCACAGGCGGGCTGCCTTCGACGAGCGCGCTACCGGTGGGTGCAAAAGCTCCGGCGTTCGTCGGAGGGTTTCTCGAGAGCCACTACTACGTGAATCCACAATTCGTGTTTTTTGGGCGATTTGAAAAGATAGACGTCGCCCAACAGGCGTTTGTGAATGCGGGATTCCCCGCGGACTACGGAAACGTAACCGCGTATTCCATCGGTTACCGGTGGTATCCGATCATGTTCAGCCGCGCCGGTCTCGCCTGGCATAACGAATATTCGATCGTGAAGTCCAACGGCTTCCTTCCTCTCAGCGGTAACGGCGCTGGGATCCAAGTATTCTCAACCGCGAATCCGGTCTGGAGCAGCAGCGTCATGCTCGGGTTCGACTTCGACTTCTAGGATGAGGGCGAAAATGACACTGAAAAAAATCTTCGTGACATTCGCGCTAGGGATTGCCATTCCGTTCCTCGTTGACGCTCCGTCCACCCGTGCTCAGGAGAGCCACGTCGACGGCCTGACAGGAAACGCCAGCAGCGGCAAGCAGTTGTATCGCAGATTCTGCATTGGCTGCCACGGGCCTGAGGGCGACTCGAACGGCGAAAACGCCCCGTGGATTGATCCGAAGCCGCGAGACTTTACGGCGGCCACGTTCAAGTGCAGATCCACGCCCACCGGTACGTTGCCAACCGACGAGGATCTCGACCATGCGATTACTCGCGGATTTGTGACGACGAACATGCCATCGTGGAATCCACTGACGCCGCAGCAGCGAGTAGACCTTGTTGCGTACATCAAAACGTTTTCCCCGCGCTGGAAAACCGAGAAGTCTGGCACGCCGATCCACATTCCTCCAGAAACTCCGGTAACGATTGAGAGCGTGCTCCACGGGAGAGAGCTTTTTCAAAAAATGGAGTGCTGGAAGTGCCATGGACCCGCGGGACACGGAGATGGACCGTCCGCGGCGACTCTAACGGACAGCAAGGACAATCCGATTCGCCCCTACAATTTCTCGACGGGCTCGCGATTTAAGTGTGGCGAAACAAATCAAGATCTCTACCGCATCTTTATGACCGGGGTGGATGGAACTCCGATGCCGTCGTTCGCGGACGTGATTCAACCGAATGACGCCTGGGATCTTGTGCACTTTCTGCGGACCCTCCAGGCCCTGCACACGAAGGAAGCTGAATTGTGGAAGAACTACGTGGCGGAGCATGCCACGCAGATCAAGCCGATCGGCCCGGATGCGGGCGGCGGGCAGTAAATTCGTTTTGATTGGGGAGGGACATAGTCCAATGAAAATTAACTGTCTTTTGCTTGTAGCAGGGGCCGTACTGCTGGGCGGCGTTGCAGGAGCGGGTTCACCGCCACCGCCGCCAGCGGGCGGAGGCATCTCTGGAAAGGTAACGTATACCGGGACGCCTCCGAAGATGAAACCGATTGATATGGCGAAAGAACCTTCCTGCGCGAAGCAACATACGACACCGGTGATGACGGAAAACGTCGCCACCGGGCCTGACAATGCTTTGCAGTTCGTCGTAGTTTACATCTCCGCGGGGGAAGCACCCTCTGCCGCACCGACGGAGATTGCCCGGTACGATCAGAAAGGCTGTCAGTATCTGCCCCACATTTTGCCGATGCACGCCGGCCAGGTTCTGCAGATCTACAACGATGATCAGACGTCGCACAACATTCATCCGCTGGCGAAGGTAAATCCGGAGTGGAACAAATCACAGCCAGCTGGATCGGCGCCGATCGACACCAAATACGACAAGCCGGAATTCATTCCGGTGAAGTGCAATATCCATCCGTGGATGCACGGCTACTTTGTAGTGTTGAACACATCACACTATGCCGTTACCGGCCAAGATGGGTCGTTCAGCTTGAAGGGCCTTCCGCCTGGAAAGTATACGGTCACTGCCTGGCAAGAGCAGTACGGCACGCAAACACAGGACGTAACGGTTGGGTCCGGCGAGACGAAGGGAGTCAATTTCACTTTCAAGGCGCTGCCTTATTAGGGCTGTTGGGCGTATCGTGCCGCACGCCGCAGTTTTCTGATTGTCGGATTGCAGCGGCTGTGCTCGACACGTTTTCTAACCGCAGTTCCATATAGATGAGGAGATATGGGCAAAGTTTTCGCGGTAGTACTCACTCTGATTACCGTGGTGTCCGTGGCATTTTTTGTCATGCACACCTGGTGGCTGCCCCCGGATATTTCGACCACCGGGAAGGCTGTGGACCATCAACTCGAGGAAACGCTGTTCGGGACTGGGTTGCTCTTCATCGCGGGCCAGTTGATGCTTGGGTTTTTTGCGTGGATGGCCAGCGACAAAACGCCGGGCAGAAAAATCAAAGCATTTCCGGGAGGTCCCACGCCGCTCGTCACGGCAGCTATCCTTGTCGTCGGCATCGAAGTCTTTACGCTGACCTTTGTGGGTTCGAAGGCGTGGGGTGCTATCTATCTGACGCCAGCTGCGGCGGATGCGATAAAAATCGACGTGCAGGCGGAACAGTTTGCATTTTATTTCCGGTATGCGGGACCTGACGGAAAATTCGGGGCCGTCCATCCGGAAAAAATCGATGACGGCAGCGGAAACTATTTCGGCCTCGATCCGGCGAACGACGTTGCGGCGCGTGACGATATTGTGGCGGCCTCGCTCGTTGTACCGGTCAATCGTCCTGTGGCACTGACTCTGCATTCAAAGGATGTGGGCCATTCCTTCTACGTCCGCGAGCTGCGCGTGCAGCAGGATTTCGTTCCAGGTCTCGACATTCCTCTGCATTTTACGGCGACGCAAATAGGAAAGTACGAAATCGTTTGCACGCAGCTCTGCGGATTGGGGCACTTCAATATGAAGGCGTATCTGGAAGTGATGAGCGAAGCAGATTACGAGCAATGGCTTAAGACCCAGGCGGGGCAATAGGGGAGTGATCTCGCGGCGGCGCGCGTAGCAGCAGCCTCCGCATTCCGAGGATTCCATGGACGAAGTTTCATTGCACGCGGTAACTCACCAGCACACGGCCCCGACAGGGTTCATCCGGAAATACGTTTTCAGCCTTGATCACAAAATGATCGGGAAACAGTATTTCGGGTTGGCGATCGTGGCCGTATTCATCGGGATGGTTTTGTCATGGCTGTTGCGCATTCATTTGGCGTATCCAGACTGGCATATTCCTTTGCTCAGCAAGTTTTCTGCCGTCGGGGCTCCGAATGGAGTGATGACACCCGAATATTATCTCTCCCTGCTGACGATGCACGGCACGCTTATGGTGTTTTTCGTGCTGACGAATGCCCCATTCGCCGCCTTCGGCAATTATTTTCTCCCGATCCAGATTGGCGCGGAAGACATGGCATTTCCGCGGTTCAATATGATGTCGTTTTGGACCACTTTCTTGGCCTTCGTGGTTATGATGGCTTCGTTCTTCGTCGCCGATGGGCCGCCTATTTCCGGGTGGACAGCTTACGCCCCGCTCAGCGCAGTGGGAGGTGACGCCGGTCCGGGTTTGGCGCTGGGCCAGGATCTGTGGGCCATTTCGATCGCGATATTTTGTATCGCGTCGCTCCTTGGGGCGCTCAACTTTATTGCAACCACTCTGGATCTGCGCACAAAGGGTATGTCGCTGGCGCGTATGCCCTACAGCACCTGGGCGTGGTTTGTTACTTCGGTGATTGCGCTGCTGGCTTTCGCGGTCTTGTTGCCCGCTTGTATTTTGCTGATTCTGGACCGCGTGGGCGGGACAAGCTTTTTTATTCCCGCTGGGCTAGTTATCAGCGACAAATTGCAGCCGCATTCCGGTGGGTCGCCATTGTTGTGGCAGCACTTGTTCTGGTTCTTCGGCCACCCGGAGGTCTATATCGCAATCCTGCCCTCAATCGGCATCGTTGCGACGATTCTACCTGTGTTTGCTCGCAAGCCTTTCCTCGGGCCTCGAGCGCTGATCGGCAGCATGGTGGCCATAGGATTTCTAAGCTACATGGTCTGGGGCCATCACATGTTCGTCAGCGGAATGAATCCGTTTTCCGCGAACCTGTTTTCAGTCCCCACGCTGATCATCACCATCCCCGCGACAATTATGACGCTGCTGCTGACTGCGTCCATTTATGGCGGCAAGATGCGATTTGAGACGCCGGCTCTTTTCTGCCTCGGCTTCATTTCCGTGTTCATCAGCGGTGGAATCAGCGGATTTTACCTGGCGCAACCTTCGCTCGATACCTACCTGCATGCCACCTACTTCGTAGTGGCCCACTTCCACTTCGTGATGGCGGTGGCTTCGCTGTTCGGCGTTTTCGCCGGAACCTATTTCTGGTTCCCAAAAATGTTCGGACGCATGATGAACGAAACGCTCGGCAAATGGCATTTCTGGCTGACGTTCCTCGGCGTCTATTGCGTTTTCATGCCGATGCACTATCTGGGCCTGGTCGGGAACGTGCGCCGCTATTCGGCATTCGTGGACGATTACCTGGCACCTTTGATCCCGGTGCACAAGTTCATCACCATCGCCGCATTGCTCACTGGAGCCGCGCAGCTCATTTTTCTTTGGAACCTGATCTGGAGCCGGTTTCGCGGCCCTGTCGCTTCGGAAAACCCGTGGGACGCTACTTCGCTGGAATGGTCGACCACATCGCCGCCGCCATTTAATAACTTTAGCGCGCACCCGGTGGTTACGAACGGTCCCAACGAGTATGGAATCAATACGGCGGACGGAACTGACTTTGTGATGCAGGCCGCTCCACCGAAGAGTGCTTAGGAGTCGGCGGACGCGAATTCAGTTTAAAAAGGGGCACGTTGAGAGTTGAGATTCAACAAACGGCACAAGCCGGGCAAATTGCGGCAGCGGCGACAATCGGCGCACCGTTGAACTCCGCGCCAGCCGTGGGTTTGCGTCCCGAGCGTTCGGAGACGGGCGTCTGGATCGGCATTTTCGCGATCGTAATGTCTTTCGCTGCGTTCACGAGCGCATTGATCGTGCGGCAAGGAGCGAGCCCCGACTGGAGACATTTCGCGCTGCCGCGCCTTCTGTATGTAAACACGGCAGTCCTGTTAGCCAGCAGCTTCACGCTCGGTCTCGCCCGCCGGCGTCTGGCGTCTGTTGCTGCGTTGCTGTCCGGTTCCCTGGAAGCGTCGAAGGCGTCCTATTCTGAGGGAATGACCTGGCTGCAGGTCACAGCAGCGCTCGGGGGGCTGTTCCTCGTCGGGCAAGTTCTTGCCTGGCGCATTCTTGTGGCGCAGGGACTTTTTCTCTCCACGAATCCGAGTTCGTCTTTTTTCTATGTGCTCACGGCGATGCACGGCCTCCATTTGCTTGGCGGAATTGGCGCGCTCGCTTACATGATCTACAAGCTCGTACGCACAAGAGGTACAGCGCAGACGACGGGATTCGGCGCTGCCTGCCTGTACTGGCATTTCATGGATGGACTGTGGGTGTATCTCTTGATTTTGCTGGTGGTGCGCACATGATTCATAGGGAGGAGCTGTGAGCGAATCGGTGGCAACCGGGATTGGCGCAACGATGGAGTCGTCGCCTTACGGCATGCAGTCGAAAAAACTGACCATGTGGCTGTTCATCGCCTCGGACGCTATCACGTTCGGCTCGGTCCTTTTTGGATATTCGTATTTGCGAGTTGGCGCCTCCGATTGGCCGCGGCCTTTCCAGTTTTTTCCCAGCATCGTAAACGGCATGGTTATGACCGCCGTGCTTCTGACCAGCAGCCTTACAATGCTCGGTGCGGTCTCCGCGGCCAAAGCCGGTAAAAAAGCGGCAAGCCTGAGGTGGCTCGGAGCCACCGTGCTTCTCGGGATCGTATTTGCCACCCTCCACCTGCGCGAGTGGTTTCACATGTTCGCGGAAGGCTGGAGTCTGTCGAAGAACCCCATGGGCGGCCCCGTCATTTTCGGCGCAACCTTCTTCAGCATCACAGGTCTTCACTTGCTGCACGTGGTGAGCGGCATCATAGCCTTAATCGTGGTCGGGATTGGATTTCAGACAAAGTGGCTCGACGAAAACCATGTGGAGACGACGGGTCTGTACTGGCATTTCGTCGATCTGGTTTGGATGTTCGTTTTTCCGCTGCTGTATCTGATGAACGCTGCGCGTTAGGCCGGCGAACGGAAAGAAATAAAAAGGAAGAGGAAATATGGCCGATAGCGGATCGAGTCATCATCGCGAACCCCAGATGAAATCTTATGTCCTGGTGTGGATTGTCCTGCTGTTGATTGCAGGTGTCGAAGTGCTCCTGACCTACCGGGGATTTTCGACTCACGCTTTGGTGACTATCCTGCTAAGTCTGGCGTTCCTCGAGGCGGGAGTCGCATTGCTGTATTTCATGCATCTAAAGTACGACCGGCCGCTTCTGCTTTGGAGTTTTGTTCTGTCCATCGTCTTCGTTCTGGCGATGATGAACCAGATTTGGGCAGACGCCTATCGTATGGTAAGCATTGGGCATCATTAGAAGCCTCGAGCGGAGAACAACCGCTCGTTTCGGGAGGGCGCGCGCGATGACGGTGAAGAAATGCCTGGGATTGATGGTTGGCGTGCTCGGCGCCGCAGCATTGGCGTTGGCGATTTCCCCTGGCGCTGCTGCCCAGGGCTGCGCTCTTTGTTACCAAAGTGCCTCAGCCGCGGGACCGCGCGCGATTCATGCTCTTCGCGACGGCATCCTGATCCTCATGGTTCCGCCGGCATTCATCTGTGCCGGAGTCTCATACCTGGTTTACCGCCGGCGTAATCTTCACAACCAAAGTATCTAGAGCGAGCCGCGTTTACGACGGCGAGGCTCCCGCGGTTTCATTTCTTGGTTTCGCCACGCACGGCAAACGCATTTCGATCAGCAGACCTCCATCGGGGCAGTTCGCGGCGCACACAGTCCCCCCGTGAAGGCGAATCGCGCGGTCGGTGATGGAAAGACCCAGGCCTGATCCACCGGACAATCGATCGCGTGCATCGCCGACACGGTAAAACGGCAGAAATATATCCGGCAATGATTTCTCGGGCACGCCTCGTCCATGATCGCGAACGCTGATCAAAGCGGTGGCGTGTCCGTTGTCTGACAGTTTTTGCAACGCGATCTGCACTTCGGTTCCCTCCGCCGTGTAGTTGACAGCGTTTCGAATGACGTTTTCGATAGCACTGCGGAGCAATTCCCGGTTCCCGGGAATGGTGCAAGCATCAGCCTGAGACACGCGCACATGTCGGTTGCGGCTCTGCGCTTCGAAATTCGCGTCCGCAGCCACCTCTGCGACTACTCGATCCAGCGCCACCGGTTCACCTTCCAGTAGCTCGCTGCCACCTTCGAGGCGCGCTAGCCTTAGAAGACTGCCGATCAGCGTATTCAAACGCCCCGCCTCAAGTTCGATACGATCGAGCCCCGCGGTGCTCTCCGGGTTGGCATGAAGGCGCGCGAGTCCGAGCGCTACCGTTAGCCGCGCGAGCGGCGATCGCAGCTCATGAGAGATATCCGCGAGTAACCGCCGCTGCGACGAAATCAGCGACTCAATCTGCTCGGCCATGTGATCGAAGTCACGGCTAAGTTCCGCCAGTTCGTCAGTGCGATTCCCAGCCGCCGCGCCGACACGCGCGCCCAAATTTCCCGTTGCTAGCCGGTGCGTTGCGGCCCGCAGGTGCAACACGGGAGCAGTGATGTATCTCGCAAGCCAAAAGCAAACAACACCGGCGATAAACAGCACAGTCGCTGCACGAACGATCTGCACCTGAATCGGCGCGCGCAAAACATCAGCGACGGACTCGACGTGCGTTCCTATTACCAGTACGTAGTGCGTGCCTGTGGATCCCGTAGTCCTCGTGGCGGTAAACCTGGTGCCGTGGTCGGTTTCGATTTTCGTGCCGACCGTTTGCAACGCAGAGAGAGCCATGGCGTCCGCTTCGGGAGGCGTAGGTTGCGACAATATTTCTTTGCCTTCGTCATCGAACAGATACGCCTGCCAGTGCAGCGTGGTCTGCAGCGACGTGAGAAAATCCGCGAGCGCGCCCATTCCGTGATCGTCCAGAATGTCCGCGGCGCGCGCGGCCATCAGCGGCATCACGGTGTGATCAAATTCCTCTGCGCGCATAGCTTTGAATTGGGATTGGGTGGCAACCACAGAAGCGATCATCGTGGCGCTGACGAGAACCATCGCCACCCAGAACGAGACGAAGATTTTTAGAAACAGCGTTCGCAATTCGAATTCACCTGTTACCGCTCACGGCCGCATCCGACGCGACATACACATATCCCACATTTCGGATGGCGCGAATACGTTCCGTACCATCCTCGCAAGGACCGAGTTTCTTGCGCAGATTGCTGATGTGAACGTCTAAGCTTCGATCGGATGGCTCCAGTTCCCGGCCGAGAGCACCCTTCACCAACTCCTCCCTGGGCAAGACCTGTCCAGGAGATTTAAAGAACAGAGCGAGAAGCTCAAATTCCGCGGAGGTCAATTCAACGTCGCGCGTTTTCTGGCGCGCAGCGCGAGCGCGAGTATCCAGCCGGATGTCGTCGAGAACGATGAAGGCTGGATTCTGAATCTCCCTGGCCGCGCTCGCGCTCGTGCGCCGCAACACGGCATGGATACGGGCAGCAAGCTCTCGGGGATTAAACGGCTTTGGCAAATAATCATCCGCGCCGATTTCGAGGCCTACGATGCGGTCCACGTCTTCGCCATGCGCGGTGAGCATGATAACCGGGATGGCTGACTTCCCTCGAATTTGCCGCAAGGCTTCAAAGCCGCGAATTCCCGGCAGCATGACGTCGAGAATAACCAAGGCATAGAAATTCGAGAGGGCGCTTTCGACGCCCGTCGAGCCATCATGCACGGCGTCGACTTGAAACCCCTGGGATTGCAGATATTGTTGGACGAGTTCGCAAAGCTCTACATCGTCGTCCACGACCAGGATGCGCGTCGCGGACCAGTCTCCCGGTCTCTCGGTTTTGACTGGCAACATACGTTCGTTTATATCTCCCTCCGGACCGAAATGGAAGAACAGAGCAAACAGATTCGACTGGCCAGTAGCCCTTGGGAATTCTCGCCTCCAGGGCGGCCGCACGCAAATTAATGCGGAATCTCGCGCTTTCAGTGCTGTAACCCGGATTATGAGTTAACGATCCAAATTACATGAGTTTTGTTGAAAGTCAGTTTCAGCCAAAAATTGGACTCCAGATCATTGAAAATTGGCTGGGCCCACTTGGTAATACCTCGATGAAGACAAATGGAGGTTTCAGATCGAGAGAGTTGAATCGCAGTCTGAAAATCCTGATATCAATCTCGGGAACAACCGGCCCCGATAGTGCCCCTAGGGCTGCTATTAATTGCATTTCAACCAAAGGATTCTCCTACATAGAAGCTCTGGCGATCCTGCGCCCAAGGCAAAAGCAGAACCGCTAAGTAGTTGGTTCGTGTGCTCCCGCGGATGCTGGCCATTGCAGGAAAAAGTCCCGCAGAATGTATAAAAGCGAACAGGCCAGACCATTGTATAAAACGAGACAGCGCGTGGTTTGGAGAGTACCAATAATACGGTACTACACATTGAGTGAGAGGCCCGCAGCTGGAGGACATGGTGGGCTAGTTCGTAGCTTAGACGGCCATCTGCGTGAGGGCCAATGCAAAAAGTGGTAGTGGTGGCGGGCTTAACTCGCTGAGTCGAGATGGGTTGCGTGGGAATCTTGGGACCGCGAGCTTGACGCGGCAGGAGCAATAGATTGCCGAAATCCGCAGGACGCGCAGTAAAAGTGTTCATAGCCGATGGAAGCCAACTTAGCTGCCAGCTGATCGCCGCGGCTGTGCGGCATGGCCGCTATCGGACCCGCGTGGTTGGCTACGCGACAGATGCCGCTGGAATTCACGAAGGACTCGAACAAAGCGAAGCGGACGTAGCAGTGATTGGTGCTCGTTTGGAAAACGAAGACCTGGCTGGTTTCCAGGTGACGCGAGAGCTACTGGCATCCCACTCCAAACCAAACGTGATCATAATACTCGATTCGAACAAACCTGCCCTGGTTGTGGAGGCCTTCCGAGCAGGAGCGAGCGGGATATTTTCGCGAGATCAATCGTCTGACTTGCTTTGCAAGTGTATCCACGCGGTGCACAAGGGGCAGGTGTGGGCCAGCAGCAAGGAATTACACTTCGTGATTGACGCCCTGGGCCCAGCGCAAACCGCTAAAGCAAGCGCTCACCGCGGACCATGCTTGCTCACAAAGAGAGAAGAAGGCGTTGTTCACCTAGTAGCGGAAGGCATGACAAATCGTGATATTTCCCAAGAACTAAGACTAAGTGAGCACACGGTGCGAAACTATTTGTTCAGGATCTTCAACAAAGTCGGGACTTCGAATCGACTCGAACTAGCGCTTTACGCGCTCGACCGGCGAGAAGGCTCTACTCAGCGGAATTCAGAGGCCGTCTTGGAGGAGTCGCCGACAAGCTCGGATCGGGCCGTTTCCTCAAGGTAAATTTAGGCTTTTCATCCTGCCAAGGGCACTTAGTTTTCTAATCCCCATGGATTCTGAATAATCGGCAACGCGAGATCTTTCCAAATGCGCAGGGCGAGATAACGGCTGGAAATCGCCGAGCCAGTGCTGGTTCGTTTGGAATTTGAACTCCGAGTTGCTGAAGGTCCCGCAGTATTCGCGGCTCAATCGCTGGCGAGCCATGTATGGGCGAACGAGCCGACTGACGAAACAGATCGAGAGAACGTACGGATTACAGCGGTTATACAGAGTGTCCGGGTGTACAAAATGAGACAAGGTACGTTCGTACCTAAATCGCATCGTCGGTGTCTCAAGACGTTTCACGCGAGATCCTGGTGACTTTCGTTCTCTTGTTCATTCTCGGTTCTATCTCTAGAGTGCAACTTTAGAGATTGGTGGGGGTGCTTGTTGAGCTCTGGACGGCCAGCGAGAAAGACTCTCCGGTTCCTGCTGCAAACAGCAGTCACATTCTGGTGGACGAATGGGAACGGGGAAGCGCGACGTGGAGAAGGCCGCAGCCGTGATGTAAGTGAACACGGTGCGTTTGTATTTGCGCCTACTTGCCCACCGGTGGGTACGAGTGTAGTACTCAAAATTGATCTGGAGGGAATTCCCGATGAAATCGGTCGGCTTCCGGTGGAGGTCAAGGGTGAGGTTCTTCGGGCCGAGCGTTGTCCTGCGGAGAGGGGAATGCTGACAGGCGGGTTTGCGGTTCAATATTGAAGAGATCGTTGAAGCAAATGGGAAGCACGATCTCTGAAAGAATTTGGCGGCAGGAACTTGTCAAGAAAATTGCGGTCGGGTAACAGCGACGCAACGGTATTTCAGCTGAAACCGATCGTAAGTCAAATGTAATTAATGGCTTGCAGGATTCGACTCTGTAAGTCACAGGGCGGAGCTCTATGCTTTCTGAGTCAATGAGTGCGATCGAGAATAATCTTTCAGATGCGTCCTGGTATGCGCTCTACACTCGCCATCAGCATGAAAAAATGGTGGATCAGGTTCTAACCAACAAGGGGTTTAACACGTTTCTCCCGCTTTACGCAACTACGCACAATTGGAAGGATCGGACGAAAGCACTCTCGTTACCTCTGTTTCCTTGCTACGTGTTCTTGAACGGAGGCATTGAGCGCCGGCTGCAGATCCTGACAACGCCGGGAATATATGGCTTGGTGTGCAGTGCAGGCCAACCGGCAGCGATTCCGGAAGTCGAAATCGAAGCGATTCGGAGAGTTGTCGAAAGCGGCGCGCGTGTTGAAGCGCATCCCTACCTTAAATGCGGGAATTGGGTGAGGGTCAAGTGCGGGCCCTTGGCGGGAATTGAAGGGATCTATGTGCGGAAGAAGAGCAGCTCACGATTGGTGTTATCGGTAGAGATTTTAGGGACAGCGGCCGCGATCGAGGTAGCAGGATTCCAGGTTGAAACTATAGACGCCCCACGAATAAGAGAATCCGGCGCCGGAACTGGAGTTGGTTCGGTGGTCGCACGAGGCTCTGGAGCAATGGCGCAGGTTGAGAGATGAAATGCCCGGAAGTGGTGGAAAAACCGGGACAGATTGGGACGCAAGACTCCGAGTCAAAGAGTAACTTGCGCGCGAGGATGGCATGAGAAGGTGGCTCCATGTTACGGCTGCAGCGTCGCTGGTTCTGTTTGCGATTTCCGTGAGGGTCGACGGACAGGCGCGGAAGGACATAAAGAGCGAAGGTGCCAAGGTCCTGGCCGTGGGTGAAGGTACTTCGCAGCCTGCGAAGGCGGCGACAGACGATCCGAACTATTCCATCTCCCCCGAGGATGTGCTCACCATCGACGTGTGGAAAGAGCCCGAAATCTCCCGAACCGTTCCGGTGCGCAGAGATGGGAAGATTTCACTGCCATTGCTAAATGATTTGCAGGCCGCGGGTTTGACCCCCACACAGCTTGGTTCGGAGATCGTAGAGAGATTACGCGCGACAATCGTGCATCCGCAGGTGACAGTGATCGTGGCGCAGATGAGTAGCCTTCGGGTCTACATTCTGGGCCAAGTAATGCGGGCAGGAGCTTATCCGTTGGTCCCCGACATGACAGTGATGCAGGCTCTCTCGATCGCGGGGGGATTCACCCCATACGCCAACTTGAAGAAGATCTACGTCATGCGCAGCGAAAACGGAGCCAGCAGAATATACCCGATGAACTACAAGGAAGTGATTAGCGGGCGCAAAACACAACAGAATATTCTGCTGAAGGCTGGCGATACGATTGTCGTTCCATAGGAAAAAAGATGGCTAAGCTGGCTCGCATTTCCGCTTGGGTGTTCCTGGCCGTAATTTTATATATGCCGACAGTCCGGGGCCAAGGAACCGATGCGGCCAAGCCTGAACCTGGCGTGCAACCGGTCGCACCTTATCAACCCCCCTTGCCGGCCGGGAGCACTAGTGTATTGGCCCTGAACCCGAGCTCGGATATTCCGGTAGCCGGCGATGATCGGCCGTTAAGCGGCGTGCAGGATCAGACACTCGGTCAAAACTTGGGCGCTCCCAACGTGCTAGCACCAAGCTTCACTGCGGTGTCGCAGATGGCCACAGGTTCTTCTGCGTCAGGTTTTTCTCAGCCGGCAGCTTTCTACTATCTGCTGGCTACTTTGGATTTGAACCACGCATCAGATCGATCCGAACTGCTGCTGCACTACACGGGTGGCGGCATGTTCTCGTCCTACCTAAACTCGGCTATTCAAGAGGTGCAATTCACTTACCGCTTCAAATGGCAGCGCTGGACGCTACTGGTGGGTGATGACGCCAGCTATCTCTCGGAATCACCGTTTGGGTTTGGAGGCGTCGGAGGCCTGGGCTTGCTCACGGGCGACTCTCCGTTCGGCCCCGGCGGTCCTCTGAGTTCCATACTAGGTCCCAATCAAACGATTCCAACAATCATAGTTCCGAGACTAAGCAATACGGCAGTCGCGCAAATAGAATACAAGGTCAGCCCACGTGCTTCGTGGACTGCTTCCGGGTCTTACGGGACGCTGAATTTCCTCGGTGTGGACTACTTCAATAGCGCTGAAACGCTATTTCAGACGGGTTACAACTACTCACTCAATCCGCTGAGTTCGATCGCGGTGATCTATCGCTTCGATGACTTCCGATTTACCAAGTTTGCGCAGTCGATCCAAAACCACGTAATGCAGCTTGCCTATGGGCGCAATGTAACCGGAAGACTGAGCTGGCATGTGGCCGCTGGTCCGAGCGTAGTGATGCTCCGAGGGGCGCTAACGGGTTACGGAAACAAAGTTTCGTGGGCCGTGGATAGCTCACTCAGCTACAAGATGGATCGTGGCGCACTGCAATTTAGTTACGATCACCTGGTCACTGGGGGAAGTGGAGTGCTGGTTGGGGCGCAAACCGGGCAGTTCCAAGCAACACTAGTGCGAACATTGAGCCCGAGGTGGCAGGGTACGGCGTCGCTCGGCTACGCAAGCAATGGGAGCCTGTTACCGCCCGGGGCGACCTTGGAAAACGAAAACTACAACTCTTGGTATGCCGTGGTTCGACTCGACCATCAATTCCGTCCTGGAACTTCTCTTTTCGTTAGTTATGAGGCGCAACTGGAGGCCGCGAGCCCTGGCGGATGCTCCACTCCGACCTGTGGAGCCAGCTCCGTTGCCCATGAATTTTCTGTCGGGTTCAATTTCGGCTTGCGCCCGATCTCATTGCGATAGCCGGGACGAATAATGTGAGATGCCTCCGCGAGCGATGAGCCGCAAATAAGGCACGAACTTTTGACTGGGGGCGATCCCCAATTGTGAGACCAAAGGCTGGATCCTGGGGTGGACGAAAGTCTAGACCCAGAAGCCAAGAAGAAAATGGACACGGAGAGGCAAGTAATGTCTAACAGAGTAGACGAAGGAGTTCCGCGCGGATGGGAAGAGTATCTCGCCATCGTGGTGCGGCGGCGGTGGTGGATATTGCTTCCACTGTTTTTGTGCTGGCTGGTTGTATGGGGACTAAGCTGGGCTCTGCCGACCACCTACACATCCGATGCACTCATCTCCGCGGAGCAGGAAAAAGTCTCAGACCTGTACGTGATGGAGAACGTCAATGTGAATCTCCAAAATCGACTGCAGAGCACTACGCAGAAGGTATTGAGCTATGCCAGTCTGGAAGAGATCATAAATCACTTTAAGCTTTATGAAACACCTCCCCGGATGCACGGTTTTTTCAAGCCCAAGGACCCTGTTGATCAAATGCGCGGCGACATCAAGATTGAACTTGTGGGGGCGCCAGGATATCGAGGAGAGTTCTTCACTTTTAAGATTCATTATTCGGCGGATACGCCCGAGCTCGCACAGCAGGTAAATACCGAGTTGACGTCCCTGTTCATAAACGAAAATGTGAGGGCGCAACGACAACTTTCCGAGAGCACAACGGCCTTCCTGGACGGCGAGCTGGAGGCAGCACGCACCAAGATGGAAGAACAGGAAGCCGAAGTCTCAGCCTTCAAAGCCAAGCATGCTGGAAACCTGCCGGGTCAATTGCAAAGCAACGTCCAAATTCTTGCCGGTCTGCAAGCAGAAATGGCGAGCACACAACACGCATTGGACACTTCCAAGCAACAGAAGATCTATTTGGAATCACTTTTGCAACAGTATCAATCGGCGCAAGCGAGTCTGGGAGCAGATTCAGACGCAATCTCAACGCAAGCGATCGAAAAGGAGTTACAAGATTTGCGGCTGCAACTCCAAACCATGCGCACACGCTATACCGACGGCCATCCAGATATGGTGGCGCTGGAAGATGAGATTGCCAAGACCGAGGCGCTAAAGAAGAAAAATGAAGCCGAAATCTCTGCTAATCAGAAGGCCGGCAAGTCAAAAGCCCCGGCTGACTTCTCAGCGGCAGAAGGCTTGCAACGCGGGACCCCCACAGCCGTCATGCAATTGCAGAGCCAGCTTAAGGCCAATCAATTGGAGATCCAGAACGAGCAACAACACGCGAAGGAACTGGAAGCACAGACTGCGGCATACCAGACTCGCCTGAATTTAACTCCGGAGACGGAACAAGAGCTAACGGTCGTTTCCCGGGGGTATGAGGAAGCAAAATCCAATTACAATTCGCTTCTTCAGAAGCAAACGCAGTCACAGCTCGCCACGAGTCTCGGGCAGCAGCAACAGGGTCAACAGTTCCACATCGTCGATCCTCCTAAGTTGCCCGACAAGCCTTCCGCCCCAAACCGTTTCCTGCTCAGTCTTGTCGGTCTGGCATTCGGAGCCTGCCTTGGCTTCGGAATTGCCACTTTCCTCGAACTAACCGACGTCCGCTTCCGCCAAGAGAAAGACATGGAAGGGATTCTTCCAGCTCGATTACTGGTCGGAATACCGCGCTTGAGCACGCCTAAGGAGGACCATGCCCGCCTTATCGCACGATACGTAGAATGTGGCGCTATGACGGTGGTTGGATTATTGATTTTAACCGGCAACCTGTATGTATATTACAACGGGTGAGCGATCGTGGGATTGCAGCCACATGAGCTGGGTGATTCCTTGTCGAGAGGCAACTCAGAATTAAGAATGGAAACCAATGAGCCGACTATTTGAAGGTTTGAACATCGGGACAGTTCAGAGAAGCCACATAGATGCGGTTCGGCGGGAGATAGTCCCAGTCGATCTGGCGCTACCCGAGGCTGCAGAAACAGCACAAGAGCTGAACGCCGGGACGCCGGAGGCGACAAGTTCGCGCGGAACTGGAGAACCCAAAAAGGCGTTGGAGATCGAGAATGCACGAAAGGTGATGGCGCAGCCGTCGTTGACGTCGCGGCTGGTGGCTTGGAGTACGCCGAATAGTTTAGGAGCAGAGAAATTTCGAGCCCTTGCAGTCCGGTTGGACGACATGCGCCGGCAATATCAGCTGAACTCGTTGCAAGTGACGAGCAGCGTAATCAACGAGGGCAAGTCGTTTGTGGCTGCGAATCTGGCGGTGACGCTCGCGAAGTATTCCGGTTCAAAGACGCTCTTGATTGAAGGAGATTTGCATAGGCCAACATTGGCATCCATGTTTGGGCTAAAGGATTTGCAGGGGCTCGGCGAATGGTGGTCGAGACGAAACCAGGACCTCTCAAACTTCCTCGTGCGGCTCTCTGGAACGGCGCTGTGGTTTCTGCCAGCCGGGAAGGCCTGCGATCGGCCGTCCGAGATCTTACGTTCAGCGCAGCTCGCGGAAGCGTTTGCAGAGTTGGCGAGCCGATTTGATTGGATCATCGTGGATTCCACGCCAATGCTGCCGGTAATCGATACCAACCTCTGGTCGCGATTGGTGGATGGGACGCTCCTGGTCGTAAGAGAGGGCGTGGCGCCGATCAAGGCGCTCAAGAACGGCTTGCAGTCTCTCGATAATCCAAAGTTAATCGGCGTGGTGATCAATGAGGCTTCCGAGTTCGATCAGGTCGATTATGATGGCCAGTATTATGGGGCCCGCAAGTCCGGCGACAATCGTTCGGGGAAGCTAGGGTAGTTTAGGTGAGATGGAAAGCGTCGTTCCTCGATCGGCAGAAAAGAACCTTGCCTGCGGCAATGCCAGATTTTTCCAGCTCAAAGAGCTACACGGGGCATGCAGGGGCGTGACCGAGCTCCACAAGAAAAGGTTTCTTTAGGAATTGCTTCCGTGCATTAGATTGAGTCGAATCGGAATGGCGTTCTCACTATTCCCGGCTGTTAATTACCTCGTGTGGCTAAGTGTGAGAGGCCGTGTGCGACCTCTTTCGCAAGAGGAAGTGCGGTCGGGGAAATCTCTGGACAACCCGTGGCGGACAGTTGGTGACCTAGACTGGGAGGCACAATGGTCCAGGGACAAGGCCCTAACGGGTAATTGGTTCGCAGTCCTATCGCTGTCGGCGTTAGTACTGATCATGTATTCGTCCGTACTGAGCTCGTTGGCGCGACAGTGGTGGAACGATCCGAATTATGGGCATGGGTTCTTCGTTCCCCTGTTTGCGGGCTACGTTGTCTGGCGCGGGCGGGATCGTTTGCGCGCATTGCCTCTCAGACCGACGAATTTCGGTTTAGCGATCATGCTATTGGCAATCGCGGTGCGCATTTTGGGGACGTTGGGGGCAGACTTGTTCATGGCGCGGCTGTCCTTGGTGATATTGATCTCTGGAATCATCTTATTCCTTACCGGCTCACGCGTGCTGAGGTCGATAGCCTTTCCGATCGGCTATCTGCTCTTCATGATCCCCCTGCCTGCCATCATCTATTACCAGCTGACGATGCCGCTTCAGTTGTGGGCTTCACGATTGGGAGCAAGCGGTCTTGTCGCAGTTGGGATTCACACACTGCGAGAGGGGAATCTACTGATTCTCCCGAACTGTACGCTCAATGTGGTTGAAGCGTGCAGCGGAATTCGTTCTCTGCTTTCTTTGCTGGCAGCGGTCGTCGCGTACGGTTACTTCGCGGAGTCGAGCTGGTGGAGGCGCGGCGTGCTGGCAGTCGCGAGTGTTCCCATCGCGATCGGCATGAATGGCCTTCGTCTCGTTGCGACTGGTGCGCTCAGTTATTTCTACGGGCCGAATGTGGATTCGGGCTTGCTCCATCTGGCACTTGGCCTGGGTTTCTTCGCCTTAGCATTTCTTTCGCTCGTGCTTTTCCACAAACTGCTTGTCATTTCTACGAGATTTCAAAGTCCCGTACAGGCGTCAGCATGATCAATCTGCGAGCGATCGTTGCGGCGTCTGTCCTGGCAGGCGGAATATTCGCGTTGCATTGCATCAAGCCGAAAGAGGCCGCCGCGATGCAGAGACCGCTCGATGGGTTTCCCTCGGAGATAGGGTTCGCACGCAGCGAGGATCGCCCGTTCGAACCGCCAGTAGTGCGAGCAATAGGCGCGGATGACTATATCAATCGAGTTTATCTCGGCGGCCCGCTTCCGATTGAACTTTATATCGGCTATTACAGGGATCAACGCTCTGGTGACCGAATTCACTCTCCCAGAAATTGTCTCCCTGGTTCGGGCTGGGAGCCGGTCCACTACGCTCGAGTACAGATCGGGTCTGATGGCGGAGATCCTGTCTTTGTGAATGGATACTTGGTGGCACAGGGAGCGAAGCGGGATATGGTCCTTTATTGGTATCAGTCGCACGGGCGGATAGTTGCGAGTGAATACCTGGCTAAGCTCTTGTTGATCGCCGACGGATTGAAGAACAGACCAACCGACGGAGCGATGGTCCGCATCTGGACAACGGCTGCCGATGGAGAAGCGAAGGCTCAAACACGCGCAGTGGCGTTTGCCCGCCGCGTCTATCCGCAGGTCAATGAATTCCTACCGAAGTGATTCGCTTGCCCAGATAAATACGCGTGTGAATTGAAATTGCGTCCGGATTTTCCAGCAGCGCAATTTGTCGATGTGAAAGCGCTTTACCAAGCCTCGATATCGAACCGAACCAAAACTCAACCTCGATTTTGAATCATTGTAATTTGATAGAAGGACGGTAAGCTCATGAGAAACATCACTTGGGTCCTGAATCCACTCCTGGCCTGGAAAACAACAAAAGAGAGAACCGCGACCCGCCGGAGGAGATGGATTTTTGGTCTCACTCTTGCCGCGGCGATGCTCAGTTGGGGTTGCCCGAAACAGGATCCGCTCCAGGCGTTTAGTCCGCCGCCAACTCCCATTGATCAGGGCCCAGCTCCAGTTCCGGAGCCGGCGACCGCGCTACTCTTCGGGGCAGCACTGTTGATCGGCGGCGCTATTGTCCGGCGGCGGCGCAATGGAGGTCACAAATAAGACATTGCCTTTAACTCGTTGCAGAAACCTCGTTTTCCGGCCGTTTCCCCTAACCTGGAGTGTTCCTTGATCCGTCTCTTGCATGCTTATGTTCCGAAACGCACGTTGCTGCTGGGAATTTCCGAAGCCTGCCTGATCATTATCGCGCTTGTGGCATCGGCTCTGGCGCGGTTGGGTCCGGAGAGAGCCAGCTTCATGCTTACGAGTCAGTATGGCTCACTGAAGATTCTATTCGTATCGGTAGCCTTTTTGACGTGCATGTACTATTTCGACTTATACGAATCTGCCGTTGTAAGCAATCGGCGAGAGGCGATCGTCCGGCTTATCCAGGTCCTTGGCGTCGCGTACATCGGTTTGGGTCTGCTCTACTATCTTTACCCACCGTTACAACTGGGACGAGGCATCTTTCATATTGGGTTCCTCATTGTGGGGATGTTGTTGCTGCTCTGGCGGAAGTTATTCTCGATCGTCAATAACATGGCTGGGATCGCCGAGCGCGTGGTCATTTTAGGAGATGGCACTCTGGCTGAGTCACTTGTCCGTGAAATCGAAACGCGCCCCGAACTGGGGATTCGCATCGCGGGGCGCGCGCAGATGCCCCGAAGCGGAGCGCAACGCGACATTCACGACCGGGTTCAAATGCCGATCACTCGTTCGCAGGCGAGCTTCAGCGAACAACTCGCGGTCGGCTCTCAGATCCCGCGTATAGATCGAATCGTCGTCGCCATGGAGGAACGCCGCGGGAAGCTTCCAGTGGACTTGCTGTTATCGCTGAAAAATCGCGGGGTGCAAGTACAAGATGGAAACGATGTTTATGAGTCGATTACGGGAAAAGTGCCGATCGAATCCATTCGGCTAAGCTGGCTATTATTCTCGCCGGGTTCCCATGCCTCACGTCTGTTTCTGTTTTACAAGCGGTTTGCGTCCATAGTGATTTCGATTTTCGGATTGTTACTCAGCCTGCCGTTGTTTCCGTTCATTGCTTTAGCAATCAAGCTCAGCTCGCCAGGCCGAGTGTTGTACTGGCAGAATCGCGTGGGGCGAGATGGCGTAGTCTTTCGTTGCTACAAATTTCGTACGATGCGAGCGGACGCCGAGTCGGATACAGGCCCGACCTGGGCTGAGTATGACGATCCTCGAATCACACGAGTGGGCCGATTCCTTCGCAAGACTCGCGTGGATGAGATTCCACAGCTGGTAAACGTATTGAAGGGAGATATGAGCCTTGTCGGGCCGCGTCCCGAGCGGCCAGAATTTGTCGCAGAGCTTGATCAGAAGATTCCTCACTACCACTTGCGGCAGGTCGTTCGTCCCGGGATTACGGGGTGGGCACAGATCCTCTATAAATATGGAAGCTCGATCGAGGACGCCAAGGAAAAACTCCGGTATGACCTCTATTATGTAAAGAACTCGTCGGTCGGGCTGGATTTGCTGATCCTCTTCAACACAATCAAGATCGTTCTGGTGGGACGTGGCGCCAAGTGATGCTTGATCTTTTCTTCACCCCATAGCCGCACTCGCCTTTCGCAGGACAGGCAGTCATAAGGGTCATAAGCTGTTACGGGTACTTACGCAAAACAATTGAATTAGCCTCGCACTAATGGGATTCGCACTCACTATTCTTTACATCGTAGCCACCATCATCTCGCCTGAGCAATTCGGGAAGGAGTGGGCCAGCTATCACGTAATGACGTACCTAGCCGGGATTACTGCTGTCGCTTCTTTGCCCAGCCTGGCGGCGCATCGCGCCTGGAAGACGTCAGTCCAAACATATTTGCTGCTCGGATTTATTGTCGCAATCGCTTTGTCGCAAGTGGTCCACGGATGGCTCGGCGGGGTCGTCGAAAGCTGGCGAATCTTTCTTCCTAGCGCAGCGGTTTTTTTCTTCATCGTCACAAACGTGACGACAGTTCGAAGGATGAAAATTGTGAGCTTGGCCGCGGTTGGATCCTGCCTGGCAGTAACGGTCGAAGCGCTCTGTGGGTACTATGCCGGCTACCACGGTGAGATGTTCGTTCTAGTGACTAACATCTTCTCGCCGCAGGAGGACGTGATAGGCCAACTGACACGAATTCGCGGCGCAGGTTTCTTGAGCGATCCGAATGATCTTGCTCAAATTCTATTAATTGCTCTTCCACTTGCGTTTATAGCTTGGCGGCGGGGACGTATGGTGGCCAACGTCTTTGTTGTTCTTGTACCGGCTGCGTTGTTGCTCTGGACGACCTATCTGACACATTCCCGCGGCGGATTGATCGCATTGGCCGCCGTAGCGCTAATGGCAGCCCGGAAAAAACTGGGGACCACGACGTCAGCGGTTCTGGCCGGCGCATTTGTACTGGGTATGTTGGCGCTGGATTTCACGGGAGGCCGCGGGATTTCAGCAGCTGACGGTGCCGACCGGCTGGAAGCGTGGGCGAATGGCCTCGAAATGTTCAAGAGCGCTCCGTTATTCGGAATTGGATTTAATGGTTTCACAGATCTCTATGAAATTACCGCGCACAACTCCTTCGTCCTCTGTCTTGCTGAGCTTGGACTCCTGGGTAGCACACTGTGGATGGGGTTACTCGTCACAACGACGATGGGCCTAAATCGCATCATCGGGGTGCAAAAGAAAAGGCAGCCATTCAGATTTTACGGGTTGCTGAGCCTTTTTGAAGCGAGTTCCATCCAGGGCACAAGTACACTGGCTTTAAACCCCGCACGATCGAGTGGAATCAACGGTTTGAAATACGCGTATGCGTCCGCAGCACAGCCTGCGATGACTAGTGCCAACGTTCCGGAATTCGAAACACACATAGAGCCTGTTGAATCGCCGAGGGTCCCACAGCGGTGGATCGTGGTGATACGCCTCGCATTGGTTTCATTTATGGCGACGGCGTGGTTCTTATCGCGCAGCTATACAACAACTATGTACCTGATTCTAGGACTGGCCACCGCAACGATTGCACTTCAACAGGGTGATCGCAAGCCGCCCGATCGCGGCCACTGGATAATCTCGACCATAACTGCAGAGGCGTTGATCATCATTTTGATTTACGGCCTAGTTCGCCTTCGACACTGAAAATCACGATTCGATCCAGCACCCGCGCGCCGAACGGGACGATGCCGATGGCACCGCCTACCAATCCACGAAGCCACTAAAGAGCAAGCCCCAACAGCCGTCTCCCAGCCCGAGCGCTGTCCTGCGCAGTAACGCGTTTCAAGCAGAGGAGGACGGAATGAGCGGAACACACGTTCCTGTGTTTGCATTTTGGTGCGCGGCATGGCTCATGCTCTATACCTATCTGGGATATCCACTCTGGATGTATTTGCGAAGCCGGCTGCAACCATGCCCACAGCGGCAAGGCTCCAAACTTCCCACGGTGAGCATAATCCTTGCTGTTCACAACGGTGCGGCCCTGTTGCGGCAGAAAATCGCGCACCTGCTGACGTTAAATTATCCGAAGGACCGTGTGGAAATCGAAATCGTATCCGACGGTTCGACGGATAGCACGGACGACATTCTGAAAAGCTTGCAAGACCCGCGTGTGAAATGCCTCCGATGCGCCGAGCATTCAGGCAAAGCGGCGGCTCTAAACATTGGAATGCAGAGCGCCAGCGGAGAAATCCTGCTATTCCTCGACATTCGTCCCTGGATTGAAAGCGACGCTCTGCAACTATTGATCAGCAACTTTGAGGATCCTCAAGTGGGATGTGTCACGGGAGAGTTAGTGCTGCGGGATGACGGCCACGATGCCGGCGCCAAGGCTGTTGGAGGGCTCTATTGGCGCTATGAACAGTGGATCCGCAATTGCGAGGCAAAAGTCGATTCACCGCTGGGAGTGTATGGCGGGTTTTATGCGATCCGCCGCAAGCTAGCTAGCGCTCTGCCCGAAGGGACAATTCTGGACGATATGCTTCAACCTCTGAATGTGATTCGCCAGGGCTACCGATCCGTCTTGGACTTGCGTGCGCGCGTCTATGACATCTGGCCCAAAAGTTTGCGGGGCGAATTTCATCGTAAGGTTCGAACGCTAGCGGGAAACTTCCAGTTGATACAGCTTGCGCCATGGCTGCTGTCACGCCAAAACCGCCTGAGATTTGAACTCATCTCGCATAAGCTGATGCGTTTGCTCGTGCCCGCCCTGCTGGTGATACTGCTCCTCAGTAGCGCCGTGTTGGCAAGGCGATCGATGCTATACGCAGGTGTGTTAGTAACGCAGATGGTCTTCTACGCGCTCGCTGCTCTAGGCGCGGGGCGAGGCATTCCCAACCTGACCCGGATAGCCGCTCCAGCAAGCGCCTTCTGCATGTTGAATGCTGCCGTTGTGGTTGGCTTCTACAAGTTCCTGTTCACGCGCGGGCCACTCTGGAAAATCTGGACGTCAGGGGCGCCTGCTACGGTTGCTGCGGATAGTCCAGAGGGCGCGGATTGGAATGCGGCTCCGCTCAATTTGAGCTTAGACGATTCATTAAGAACCCGGGGTTTGACGCGATGAGGCTGAAAGTTACACTGGTCACGCCCATTTTTCCTATTCCGGCCCAACCGTACCGCGGCCATTCCGAGTACGAGATCGTTTTGGCTCTTTCAAAACGCGCCGATGTGAATGTCATTTGCCCCTTTCCACGCTATCCGAAATGGTTTCAGCCAACTTACGACCATCGCCATCCTGACTTGTCCTTTTCTCCACCTGGCGTGACCACGCGTTACTTCGAATATCCCGCCCTACCTGGGGTAACGAGGTGCATCAACGGCTTGGTTTGTGCAAAGTATCTGGAGCCGTATTTTCGTGAAAGCCAGCCGGATGTAGCTTGCAACTTCTGGCTATATCCGCAGGGATACGCCACCGTCGCAGTGGCTCGACGCCTTGGCATTCCGGCCGTCATCGGCTCTATTGGTTCAGACTTGAATCGTTTTGTCGACCCGGCTTCCAGATGGTTAACGAAACTTGCGATGAAGCGGGCCACCTTCGTTGTGACCAAAAGTGAGCATCTGCGCCAGCGAGCCATCGAGATGGGCATCAGCGCTTCCAAGGTCCGGACGATCCGGAATGGATGCAATCCGAGCGTCTTTCACTTGGCGGACAGGCGTGCCGCGCGCGCGCAACTGGGAATAGAAGACAAGGCTGAACTTGTGCTATTCGTCGGACGTTTGGACACCGCGAAGGGCATCGAGGAACTGCTTGAAGCATTTGCGTCGCTTGCCGGCCACCACCCCAATTTGCGACTGGCGTTTGTCGGCGACGGGCCCGGTGGCGAGCATTTGCGAGGTAAAGCCCAGCATTTAGGGCTGACGGATCGAATCTTTCTGAATGGCCCCTGTTCTTCGCAGGGAGTGGCCGATTGGCTTGCGGCGGCGAATGTGCTCGCTCTGCCCAGCTATAACGAGGGATATCCGAACGTAGTCGTTGAAGCCCTCTGCTGCGGACGCCCCGTAATTGCCACGAATGTCGGCGGCATCCTCGAGCTGGTGAACGACGAATCCGGGATTCTCATTGCTCCAAGAGATTCGCGAGCACTTGCAAACGCAATTCAAGAGACGATGGACCGGCGCTGGGATGAACATTCCATCTCGGAGCAATTTCGCAGAAGCTGGGATGAAGCTGCCGATGAATTGCTTCGAATTTGTGAGTTGGCGGTACAACAACGGTCGGAAAAATCGGATCTGCGCGCTAAAGTTGCGACTGCGTTGAGCCGGTAAGTCGATGCGCTTGAAGTTAGTCTTGCGGTCATGCAATTAATCCACAATTCGCAAATTTGGGGCACCGCGTACATTAAGCAGCGGCTACGGCAGATCACGCTGAGCGCCACGCAGCCGGTGGAACGGATATGGGTAGCCATCGCGGACCACTACGAACCCAGGTGGCGGCGCGCAGATTTGAAAACCGCGCAGTCGCGCGTCGCTCTGTGGCGAGCTGCATGGCCGGAGATTGCGAAGCGGTGCAAATCCGATTCGAGCGGTAATACGCCTCGATATACCTTCTTCTTCCCCGAAGAAGAATATCATCCGTCCCTAATGGAACCTCTGGCGGAAATGGTCCGTGAAGGAATAGCGGACGTTGAAGTCCATCTTCATCACGATGGCGAAGGCCGACAGAATTTTGTAGACCGTATCAGCAGATTTTGCAAAACATTGCACAACGACCACGGTCTGCTGCGGAAGCGCGATGGGAAGCTGACGTTCGGTTTTATCCATGGCAACTGGGCACTGGATAATTCGCGGCCCGATGGCCGCTTGTGTGGTCTCAAAGACGAAATTCGATTGCTTCGCGACCTCGGATGTTATGCCGACTTCACAATGCCGTCAGGCGATTCTCCAACTCAAGCTCGCTTGGTAAATACGATCTATTACTGCAACGGCGATCCCGATCGGCCGAAATCGTATGACTATGGGGTCCCTGTCACCCCTGGTGGTGGCGAGGATGGCGACTTACTAATGATTTCGGGACCACTCGGAATGCGATGGCGAGACCGTTGGCTTCCCCGGCTCGAAACAGGCGAACTTCGCCCAGGGAACGTGGCAACGCCGTATCGCGTAAGGCGGTGGGTGGAGTTAGCCCCGAGGATTGGAGCCAATTGCTTCCTCAAGTTGTTTACGCACGGAGCACAAGATCGGAACTCTTCAGCGCTATTGAAAGACGTGCTCGAGTCGGCCTTCAACATGTTGGTGGAGGAAGCGGAACGGCGTGGATGCGCCGTTCACTTCGTCTCTGCATGGCAGATGTATCTGGCGATTGAAGCTCTCGGCCAAGGCCGCGATCCGGTAGTCGCGGCGGACAGCGGCCAGATGGATCGCGTCCGAATAGGAAACGAAAGTAATTGATGCTAAATATTGGCATTGTTGGCTGTGGGAAAATCGCTGACGGTCACATCGAGGAAATTCAGAAGCTCGGATGTGCGCGCGTCCTGGCAGTGTGCGACCTTGAACCAATCCTGGCCGAGCAGCTCGCAGTTCGCTACTCCGTGCCACATCGGTACACCGATTTTGATCGAATGCTCTCCGAGCACCGGCTCGACGTAATTCATGTTGCCTCCCCACCCCAGTCTCATTTGGAGCTGGCACAGAAGGCATCGGAGGCTGGTTGCCATATTTTCCTCGAGAAACCGCTCGCGTTGAACGCAACAGATGGACGACGCCTGATCGAATGCCTGCAACAAACCGGCAGGAAGATGACTATCAACTACTGGTATAACTTCGAATCGCCCGCTCTGGCGCTAAAGGAGTTCGTCGCAAACGGAAACTTAGGCGACCCCATACATATAGAAAGTTATTATGGATACGATTTGGCCGGCGGATTTGGCCAGGCATTGCTTTCTGACGATCGTCATTGGGTTCACCTATTACCAGGAAAGTTATTCCAAAACGTCATCGATCACGCCATCAATAAAATCACACCATTTCTTCCCGATGAACCGTTGGAAATTATCGCACGCGCATACCGCCGGCGGCATCCGACGGTTGAGGGAACGCATGGCTTTCTCGATGAATTACGGGTCATGATCCTTGCCGGGGGCATGTCTGCGTACCTTACTTTTTCCTCGAATGCCCGGCCAGTCAGCCATTTCCTGCGGATATATGGCACAAAAAATACAGCCCACATTGATTTCGCTCATCGCAGCATGATGGTTGAAGAAAAACAGAGTCTGCCGAGCGCATTGGGCCGTTTATTGCCGCCGTTTAAGTCCAGTTTTCAATCTCTGCGACAAGCCGCGAAAAATGCCCGCGAGTTCGCCGGATCGCGGTTTCAGTTTTTTGCGGGGATGAACCGGTTGTTGACGCTGTTTTACGAAAGCATTCTGCACGATACTCCCGTGCCGATCCCCTACGCGGAGATTCTGCGAGTATCCCAGATCATGGATGAGGTATCCGCACAGGTCTATCCCGGGCTAGCGGCATGAAGATACTCGTTACAGGGGCCGCCGGCTTTTTAGGAAGGGCTCTCCTTGGGCGCCTCCTTGCTCACGGCTACACGAATATTCGTTGCAACGTGCGCCGGCAGACGGATATTCCCAAGCTAGATACTCTCCTGGAGCACTATCCACTCGTCCGGTTTGATTATTGCGTTGGGGATCTTAGATATAGCAGGGACGCCGCGAGGGCCGTGGAAGGAGTAGAGCTTATTTTCCATCTCGCAGCCGGAAAGAAGGGAACAGCCGCAGATCTTTTCCTTAATTCCGTCGTGGCGTCAAGAAATCTGTTGGACGCCGTTGCGGATCGAAAGCCGATGCGCATCGTTCTTGTGAGTTCATTCGGTGTATACGGTGTGGCCAGCCTTAGCCGAGGAGCAAGGGTGAACGAGGAGACGCTGCTCGAGCCCCACCCTGAGTGGCGCGATCATTACTCCTACTCCAAACTTCGCCAAGAACAGCTGTTCTGGGAATACCAGCGACGCAATGGATTCGAATTAGTGGTTCTGCGACCGGGTGTCATCTATGGACCTGACGCCGGTCATTTTTCCAACCGTGTTGGGCTGACGATTGGCAGATGGCTATTGCACTTTGGTGGAAACAATCTCCTTCCTTTAAGTTACGTCGACAACTGCGCGGAAGCTGTGGTGGTCGCAGGCACGGATCAGCGCGCCGTCGGTGAGGTTTACAACGTCCATGACGATAATCTTCCGACTTGCCGCCAGTATCTTCGAGCCTACAGGAAGAACGTAATCAAGATTCGCTCCATTTTCATGTCTTACTTCGCACTACAATTACTTTCCTCGTTGGTGGCCAGATACAACCGCTATTCGAAGGGCCAGTTGCCGGCAATTCTTACTCCCTATAAGGCCGCAAGCCAGTGGGGCGGAAATCGATTCGACAATTCTAAGCTGCATTCCATCGGATGGAAGCAGTTGGTGCCGACGGTCGAAGGATTGCAACGTACTTTTACCGCTTTCCGGGCGGACATGGAAGGTGCTGGGGTGGATAGCCCTCTTGTGCCAGCTGTGACTCCGAAGCCCGCAGAGGCCTCAGCCGTGGCGTTGCGACGTAATTCAGAAAAGTTTGTGATTGGTGTCGCGCTTGGCCCAGACTCCAACGACAGCTTCGATCACCTGCTTGTTGCATTTTCGGATCTGCGCAAGAGTGGACAAGCTGCCAGACTCGTGGTGTTTTCCGCACACGATCCGCAACGACTCTCAAGTGACAATTTCCTCAAGCGGTGGGGTCCGGACATTCGGTGGGTACCAGATGAATTGACAACTCCTGACACGCTCCTGGAATGCGATGCCATGGTTTCGCTCCAGGAAGGCGTTCCACTCTCTGTGCTACGCGCCATGTCTTTGCATATTCCGATTATTACCACGGCTGTCCGCGTTCCGGAAGCCCTGCGGAATCAGCCAACGGTCCACTTCATCCAAGATGGCGATAAAAAGGGGCTACACGATGCGTTGCAGCAGCAGTCCGAGAAGCCGAAACGAAATCCACCTCACAGTTTTGTCCCTGACGAAACTATCAGGAGGCACTACAGCGATACTTACTTGTGGCGAGATAGCGCTTCGCCAAGCGTAAACGGGCACAAGCCGCACGGGCGCGCGCTCATTAAGAAGGCCCTCTTCACCACCGTACCCAACAGGCGCCTATTTGAACATGGGAGCCGCGAGCGGCCGCAGATTGCCATCACAGTCGATGACGGGCCGGACCCCGTCCATACCCCTCGGATACTGGACATCTTTCGAGAGCAAGCGGTGAAAGCTACTTTCTTTGTAGTGGGGGGAGCCGCCGAGCAGTATCCGGAACTCGTTCTGCGAATGAGGAAAGAGGGGCACGAAGTCGGTAGCCATTCTTATAGCCATCCCTACTTCCACCGGCTTTCCTGGTCTGGCGCGATTCGAGAGATAGGAATGACCCGGTGGGTTCTGGACCGTATTTTGGGAGAAAAGTGCAAGCTGTTCCGCCCGCCTCATGGCAAGTTGTCACTCCGCAGCCTAATCCCTGCCTGGGCGGCTGGCCAGCAGGTAGTGATGTGGAACGTCGATTTAAAGGACTACAGCGCCAGGCCTGGAGATGTGGAAGCACAGTTGGATCGAACCAGCTTCGCCTCTGGCGACATCATTCTGTACCACGGCATTAACGAACCAGCTTTAGAAGCACTGCCGCGCGTGGTGGAAGCTGCGCAAAGTCAAAATCGAACGGCAGTCACGATTTCCGACCTAATGCGACGCTAGATTGTTGTCGCGCAAAAAGTTCCAAGTTCTCTCGATTCAAGTTCCGATGAAAACACTCCCTCATCCCCAGGCGTCAATCAGCTCGCGACCCAAGGTCAAAGAGCTAAGAACGACGGGGCTAACTGGGTCGCATGCATCACCGGTTCTCAAAACGGTGACTCACGCTCCACTCCTCCTGAGATTTGCAAAAATCATGACTCGATGGGGCTTCCGCGGCGGCAGCCGGCTTGTGAGGATCTTCGGACGGTTGGGAGTGCTGAATGTGATCGCGCAGTATCAATTAGGTCGCGGGGTTATTTTTAGTGTGCCCCTGTTCCGTGACGACACTTGCTGGGACCAGCGAGAAATAGAAGATTATGAAAGACAACTGATTCATACGTTTTGCCGCTTGCTACAGCCGCTGGCGGATGTGGTCTTATTCGATTGTGGGGCAGACATTGGTACGTTTTCAGCGCTCGTATGCTCGCAAACTTCCCGCGTCAGGCGAGTGATCGCATTCGAGCCCAACCCTGATGTAACGGGCTTCCTGAGGCGTAATTTATCCCAGCTCCAGACTCGGTCGGAAGCGGTTACCAAGGCGGTAGGTTGCTTCAAGGGCTCAGGTCGGCTTGAAGTTCCAGCTTATGACAGTTCGGATCACGCCCGCTTTCTTGTGCCTGGGGATGGCCCGCTGGAAGTAGTCACGATCGATAGTCTCGGAGTGCGAGGTGGCGACGTAGCCATTAAAATCGATGTAGAGGGCGGTGAACTGGAGGTCCTCAAGGGTGCTGCCGAGACGATTGTGTCAGCTCGAAATTGCGTGATAACAGTGGAAGCCAATCCCCGGGTTGCCGCGCGCACCAATCGCGACCCAGTGGAATGCTTGAGATTTCTTAGCTCCTTGAGACCATTTGGTTTTCTCGTTGCCGAAACCGAAGAAACTGCATTGACGGTTTCTCCAATCATCTCGGACGGGCAAAAAGCCACCCGAAATGTAGTCGCTTGGACGCTCTAGACCAGCCGCTCTTGTCTCGAAAACTCACAGGCAGATTGACAACTCTAACCAATCCGGAAACTGGCGTGACGACGCTGACCAAACCCGCCGCGACACCCGTCCCAAGTAATGCCAAGGTCATCGGGCGAAATTTTATTTTTATGGGTTTGGAAGTGGTGATTACCCTCGTTTGCACATTGCTTACGACCGTCGCAATTGCACGAGTCATTGGCCCGACGCGGCTCGGGTACTTTAATTTGATATTTTGGCTAACTTCCATCACGTGCTCGGTCGGTTCGTTAGGCATTCCGCTCACAACTTTTAAGTACATGGGCGAATTTCTTGGTGGCGGGCAGAAAGAGCTCGCGCGGGCGGTATTCTTCTACAATCTCTGGGCCCAGACAGCGATTGCATGCGTATTAACGGCCATCGGCATGATCGCTGTTTTTACTCTTGTTGACCCCGCGTATCGTGTCTGTTCCATTCTGCTGGTCTTGAGCATGGTTCCGAACATGATTACGTTCGTGCCCTCCCAGGCGAACACCGCTGCCGAGGATGCCGCACTCAATACGCGTGGTGCTTTCGTTGGGGCCATCGTCTATGTCGTCGCTGTAGCAGCAAGTCTCCTCCTTGGATGGAACCTGGTAGGCATTGCCGCAGGAGTATTGCTCTATCGCGCTGCCGAGTTGGCCGTAAAAATACTGCCAGTATTTAAGTCAATGAAAACCGTCCGCCGGATTCCGCTGCCGGCGGACATTCGCAAGCGAATGTTTTCCTTCTCTGGTCTAAGTACCGGTCTGATGATTTTGCAGATCGTGATATGGGACCGCTCCGACATCATTTTCCTGAAGTTGCTGCAGCCCGATATTCGTCAGCTGGCTTTTTTCTCGGTTTGCTTCAGTGTGGCCGACCGGCTCATGCAGGTACCGCAAACGTTTGCCAATGCTCTCGCCGCCACGCAGATGGCCGAGTACGGTCGCAATAAAGATCGCCTCTTTAGGATGACCTCGAAAGCATCCACCTATGTCCTCGTCGGAGCACTCCCTATACTGATCGGGGTCGCCTGCATCGGCGGTCCATTCGTGCGGGTCATCTACGGATCGCAATACCTCCCAGCAATCCCCGTTTTCATCGTGGTAGCACTTTTTAGCATTCCCAAGGCCATACTGACGCCCGCCCAGTCTCTTTTGTATTCCGCCGAAGATCTGGGTTTCATTCTGAAGTGGGGTTGTCTGGCTGCGGCGATAGACATTCTACTGGATGTCGCTTGGATTCCCGGTCATGGCGCGCTAGGGGCAGCGTGGGCAAATGGTGTCGCTCAATCGTTTGCCGCACTAACTATCTGGGGGCGAGTCTTGATTCGCTATCCTGTTCGGATTGATATTCCTGTCCTGCTAAGGCTTGCAGCCGCAATTCTTGCGATGGCGATCGTCGTAGTTGGCATTGTGGCAATGCCGTTCCAGGCCCTCGCGAAGTTGAGTGTTGCCGTGCCCGTAGGTGCGATTGTTTTCCTTGTCACAAGCCGGTTGCTTATGGTGCTGCAGAAGGATGATCGCCAGCGCTTGCTGCAACTTTCCGCTTTGCTGCCGACGCCAGTCGGTTCTTCGTTTAAGCATTTGGTCGATTTTCTAGTTCCGCAAACGCAGGCCGTGGAAGTCTCCCGATAAGAACGGGCGTGTCCTCCGGCCGTGACCCCATCCCGACTGATTAGCGGTCCGGCCACGCCTTGTCCTTCTTTTGGAGGCGCTGCCGCGACATTCCGAATTTCCAGTACCAGGTGTTACAGAATCGAAGCGGGGGTAGGAATGAAAGAACCTTATAGAACGCGATTCGTCGAATTGTTGAGGGAAGGAGCCGCGGTCCAAAATATCCATGATTCTCCTGTCGTGGTGGGCTTTGCGGTAACCCACGCAGCTGACAATGAATTTGTCCAGAGGGAACTGGAACGCGTAGACCAGCATCGGAGGAATGCCTGCTGGCTTTTGGAAGAGTATGTCGGCCAAGCCGAAAGAATCCTGGACGTGGGATGCGGAACAGGCGGATTCAGCGTAGCGATGGCATCGTCCCACGTCTTGCGCCCCACAGAGGTCGTCGGAATCGACGCTAGCCATTTGGCAGTGCGGGCGGCGCAAGTACGAGCAACTGGACATGATCTCTCATCCCCCCTCGTGTCCTTCTTGAGTTATTCCGCCGGGGAGCAATTGCCTTTCGAGGATGACTACTTCGACCTGACCGTTTGCAGTTCTGTGTTGGAATACGTGACTTCCAGGCAGGCCCGCGCCCAGCTAATAACGGAGCTCAGGCGAGTGACACGGCCGAAAGGTTACGTTTTCATCTCGACCCCTAATCCTCTGCGATTGAAGGAATACCATTCTGGGAGATTCCTCGGCGACTATTTGCATCGACCAGGTTACCCTTGGGCCAATCGCCCTTGGGAGTTTTCTCGTATGTTTTCCGGCTGGCGAGAAATCCCAGCCACGAAGTATCACCTGCGGAAGCTTACAGAACTGGTGGGGCCTCGTGTGCCCATTCCAGAGCGTGTGATAAGAGCAGTTTCGTGGATCGCACCTTGGCAGAATAGATTATTTCAGAAACTCAGCGCTTCCAAAACGGCTCCACTGGAAAGAACCAACCAACCAGATTTCTCTTGCTCCACATAAATCCCGATTCCGCGAAATGAAGCCTGGCTTAGCCGGGGAGCTACTGTTACGTGCGATACCGCTCGGCTCATTGAGAGGATGGCCGAAAGTGCCAGAGTTGGCCTCGCGCGTTGACTCGTAACTTTTTCGAAGCGATGCACCGGATACCCTGAAAGTGCCAGCCGAAGCGGCTCATCCCTTTGACTCCAAGAGGCTTTACTCGAATGAATGGCATCATGGCGGAAGTGAGTTCGACACCAATGGCGAGTGCGCTAGCTGAGCGCAGGAGCTCTCTGAGAATCGCGCATGTTGGTGACAGCATGGAAATGGGTGGGGCCGAAAAGCTGACGGCAACGCTGTGCCGGCTGCAGCGCGACCGGGGCCACACGCCCTCCGTCCATTGCCTCTATCGGCTCGGCGTGCTCGGTGAAGAGCTGCGGGCCGAAGGCTTTGAAGTTGTTCTCCACCATCCTTCCACCTTTCTTCATTTAGTCCGTAGCTTGTACGGATCGTTTCGGCGCTCTCGCCCCGATGTAGTGCATTGCCACAACGCGACCGCGGCCATCATGGCTGCTCTTCCCGCCCGTCTCGCAGGAGTGAAGAGGGTCATAGCAACGCGGCACGGTTTGGTTAAGCCTCCGTACCAAATACGTCGAGAATTGAAATTTGCTCTCGCTTCGCACTTGTGCGATTGGATTGTCGGAGTCTGCGAGGGAACTCGGACGAACTTGTTGGCAGCTCCATTCGCCGCCCGCGACCGGATCATTCACATCTATAACGGCGCTTGGCCTGCGAATACTAAGGCTGTTCCACAGCCCAAGAAGGGATTTACCCTGGTGCATGTTGGCCGTTTAGTGCCTCTGAAAGACCATGCCACCCTGCTGCAGGCAGTTGCACTCACACGAAGGCACCATCCCGACGTGCAGCTATGGATAGTGGGCGGCGGTCCTCTCGAGTCCAGCCTGAAACAGCTCGCTTCTGAACTCGGGTTGAACGGTTGTGTCGCCTTTTTCGCTGAACAGGCTGATGTGTCGCCATTCCTGCTGGCGGCTGATTTATTTGTTAGTTCTTCCGTCACGGAAGGATTGCCAGTATCTCTGTTGGAAGCAATGTCGGTCGGCCTGCCGGCAGTGGTCACGGATGTCGGAGGCATGGGCGAGATCGCCCGTTTGTCGGGCGCCGTCACACTCGTGCCTTCATCCGATCCCGAAGGCATGGCAGCTGCATTGTGTTACGCGGTCGCCCGGCGGCAAGAGCTTCCAAGGATGAGCCAGTTGGCGAGCGACTGTTACGAAAAGTATTTCCGGCCGGAACGAATGCTCGACGACTACATGAGTCTTTACAATGGTGGCGTTCCCCGGAATCAAATGTTGCACTCCGTTTAGAGCACCACTCCCTCACAAGACGCCACAAGAAGAGTTTATGCCTGCAGACAGTCCGCCTTGTTACATGTCATTAAGTTGGCGCGTCGGGACTGCTTCATTTTAGTTCTTTCTCCGAGGCCTTGAATTTTGCAATTCATTTACCACCATCGCACCATGGGCCGCAGTTCACAGGCCATGCACATTCGCAGCCTCGTGGAAGCCTTGAAAATCGACGGGCACGAAGTGACGATCGTATCCCCTCCGGGCGTTGACCCTCTCCAGTCTGCTGGGAAGATGCCATTTTTGCGCAAAGGGGATCGGGCACGCGGCCTTCAACGCATCTGGAAATATATAAGCTGCGAGTGCCCGCAGTTCGTTTTTGAGGTGTTCGAACTCCTTTACAACCTGTTTATCCCATTTCGCGTGTTGCCGGTTTTGTGGCGTCAACCGGAGGCTGTCCTCTACGAAAGACACGCTTACTTCATGTTCATGGGTGTTCTTATGGGGAAATTGTTAAAGCGGACAGTCGTGCTCGAGGTGAATGAACTCGCAGGATTCACGCGAGCCCGCGGCTTAATCATGGAGCGCCTCGCGCGAAGGATCGACACCTGGGTTTTCTCTCGGGCCGACCATATTCTTTGCGTGTCGCGCGTTCTGGCGGGCGAAGCTCGGCACCGTGGTGCCAGAAGTGAACGCGTTCACGTCCTGCCCAACGCAATTGATCCTGATCGGTTCCGGCCCTCGAAACCCGAACAGTGCCTCCGCAGGAACCTGGGTATTGAGCACTCAATCGTCATAGGTCATGTGGGACTGTTCTATCGCTGGGATCGTCTGGATGTATTGATTGAGGTTGTGAAAAGCATTCGTAAGCGCCATCCAAGCGTAAAGATATTGCTCGTTGGTGACGGCCCAGAGATGCAAAACCTCAAACAGACAGCGTTTCGATTGGGAATGGAAAAGGAAGTAATTTTTGTCGGCCCGGTGCCTCGATACGCTGTGCCCGCGTACATCGATGCCATGGATATTTGCGTGCTCCCTGATTCCAATGCTTTTGGCTCTCCCATTGCCCTGTTCGAGTTTATGGCCATGGGTAAGCCATGCGTAGTCCCTGATCTTGGTCCAATGCGCGACGTGATTGATGACAATGCGACGGGGATCATGTTTCCTCACGGGGACTACTGCGCCCTAGAAAACGCACTCCTGCGGCTCGTCGAGGATTCAGCACTCAGGAACGAAGTCGGTGCGCGGGCGAAACAGACCGTCCTCGAGCGCCATACGTGGCTCGGGAATGCCCGGTTCGTAGTTCAGTTAGCACTCGGTGAGTGTTCGGCCCGGACCGTTCCGCAGATGAAACAGGTTAGTGCGAGCCCCATTAAATTGGAAAGGGAACTGTAATGTCTCCAGAGACACAGCTTCGCGTCGGACTTGTTGGAGCCGGCTACATCAGCGAATTTCACGCTCGCGCCATCCAGCGGGTGCCTAACGCGCGAATCGTCGGAATCGCCGACGTCGTTGACTCTCGCGCGACAGCCATGGCCGGCCGGTTCGGGATTCCGAGAGTCTTCTCAACGATGGAAGCCCTGATGGACGAGGGAGTCGAGGTAATTCATATCCTCACTCCTCCCGCCACTCACGCGCAATTAGCGATTACGGCGCTCAAAAACGGCTGCCACCTGCTCGTAGAAAAACCGCTCGCGATGAATGCGGAAGAGGTCGATCTCATTTCTGCCGCAGCCACGACAGCCCAAAAATCTGTATGTGTCAACCATTCCATGTTGTACGACCGCTTCGTATCCAAAGCGCTGAATATCGTCCGCTCGGGAGCGATTGGAGAACCGCTTACTTTCGATTACTTCCGTAGCAGCGAATATCCTCCATACCGCGGAGGACCACTGCCGGTCCATTACCAGGGTGGCGGCTACCCTTTCCTGGACCAGGGCGTTCACGCGTTATATCTCGCCGAATCTTTCTTGGGTCCAATCGAAGATGCGAAAGCTTTCCATAACACCAATGGAGGCGACTCCAATTTACTCTTTGACGAGTGGCGCGTGGCAGCGCAATGCAAACGTGGCACTGCGAACATTCAGATTTCATGGAATGTACGCCCGCTACAGAACTGGTTCGTCGTCCAAGGGACGAAAGGCGTAGTTCGAGCGAATCTCTTCTCCATGTGGGTGACCCATACCCGGCAACTTCCGCTCCCGAAGGCCGCAGCGCGCGCTTTGCAGGCCATGACTGAAGGGCTTAGCATTTGTGCACAAGTCCCAGTTAACATCGCTCGTTTCGCAGCCAAGAAAATAGTTCAGTACGACGGCCTGCATTCCCTGGTGGCTGCGTTTTATACCGCGTTGCAAACGGGCGCACCGATGCCAGTGCCGGTCGGCGAAGCGCGCTCTACCGTTTATTGGACGAACCGCGTCTCTCAGCAAGCGGATGCCGCGAAGATTGAGTTCCAGTCCCGATTCCAGACTGCGGGACAAGCAAAAGTTCTGGTGACCGGAGCAAATGGCTTGATCGGGCGGCATTTGGTACGACGGCTTTTGCAGGAAGGGAACTCCGTTCGCATCTATGTTCGACGGCAGCCGGCGGCGGAGTTCATGAACGATGGAAAAGTCGAGGTTTTCTTGGGAGATCTGGGGGACCCTGCCGCCGTCGATCGAGCTGTTGCAGGCACGGAAATTGTTTATCACGTGGGCGCTGCAATGACGGGAGCCGCTCACGATCATGAACGAGGCACCGTCTGCGGCACGCAAAATGTTGTGGATAGCATGCTTCGGTACAATGCGCAGCGTCTCGTGTACATCAGCTCCCTGAGTTGTCTGCACGCGGAAGTTGCGCGGCGCGGCGACGTGATCACAGAGAATTGGCCAATAGAACCATCTCCAACAAAACGGGGAGCATATACGCAGGCGAAAACTGCGGCCGAGAAAATCGTGCTTGATGCTGTCCGAGATCAACATCTCCGCGCCGTCTTGCTTCGACCGGGAAGAGTTTTCGGTCCAGGGATGACTCTACTAACGCCAGAAGTCGCCCGTCGCGTGGGAAACTTTTTTGTCGTGCTTGGCGATGGCACTCGCGAACTACCTCTGGTTTATGTGGACGACGTGATCGATGCGATTGTCTTGGCCGCCGAAACAAGCGAATTCGATGGCAGGGTCTTCCACATCGTAGATCGAACCCGGATTACGCAGAATCAAGTCATTTGTGACTACACTTCGAAGAACGCAATGAAGGCAAAAGTGATACGCGTTCCGCTTCCGGTCGTCTACAGTGTGGCGCTCGGTTTCGAACTTTTGTCCAAGATTCTCAAACGCCCGGCCCCGCTTTCCATTTACCGCGTCAAATCAGCGCTCGCTCGCATGCAGTTTGATTGCACCCGGGCAGCCAAGGAACTTGGATGGAAACCGCGCATCGGCGTCGCTTCCGGCTTGCAGGAAACCATGGCGGCCGAGCGTGTCAAATCCAACGAGAATGTTCTGGGCCGCGTACAGGAGAGCTGCGCGGCGAAGTGATATCGCCCTATTCGCTTTTCTGTCGGCCCCCCGTCACGACACCCATGCCAGTCTGCTACGGCAAGTGCCAAGTGTGGGGTCACCTTTTGCAGCGAGTAGCGGGAAAAGTTATTTCCAGGAAGTTCAGCACTCATTCGACCGAGTAATTTAATTCGATATCTTTTCCGGGGGAACCACAATGGCAACTATGCCGAACGCTTCTATTCATACACATGCCGCTACCCCCACCACTTCCGAAGGAGAAGAGCAAGCAAGACTAGCAGACGAGGTGCGATTTGCGGATCAAGGCTACGCTCGTTACGCACATAACTTGCAGCTGAACCAGCTCTTCTTTCAGAAGTATGCCGCGCCACGGGACGATTGGGATTGGCGTCAATATGGCGCCAAGCTTCTCGGGTCAGTGAAAGGGTGCCGCGTCCTGGACTACGGATGCGGGCAAGGTGAAGAGGCCACCTACCTCGCCAAAATGGGCGCTCAGGTGACCGCGATCGACATTTCCCCCGTTGGAATTGAGCTCACGAGGGAGCGCGCCAAACTGAACGGTGTCGGTGACCGTGTCAGTGCGATGCTCATGCGTTGTGACCCAACCGGATTTCCCAGCGAATCTTTTGATGTCGTGCACGGATTCGGAATTCTTCATCACATTGGCTTGCAAATAGGCTTGATGGAAATAAAACGTCTCCTCAAACCGGGTGGCCGCGGATTATTCTTCGAACATATGGGAAATTCTAAAACGATCGAGCGGTTGCGTCCGAAGGAGAGGGACTACACGAAAGGCGAGCGCCCCGTGACATGGAAGGAGGTCCAGGAGGTCCGACCGGAATTCTCTAGACTAGTGGCAAGACCATTCCACATCGCTTCCCGTTTGCGCAAACGCGTCCAGTTACTAAACCGACCGGTGGTTAAGCGTATCGATCACGCGATACTCAGCGCCCTGCCTTTCATGAGGCACTTCGCAAGCGGGATGGTCATCTATCTTGAAAAATGAGATCGCCTTTGCAGACCCCAAAAGGCCCTCGCTGACGTCCCCAATTTGTATTTGTACCTTGTGCGGTCTTGCTGAGCGGGAGACCGCCAAACAGCTGACGAGACTGCCACGAAAGTTTACTGCCAGACCGGTCCGCCGTCGGTGATCGTCATACTCTGAACTGTAGTGGCTAGAGTATTTGTCGAGCCTGCGGCCTTGATGGTCCCGCCTGACGACGCGATCCCCTTGTTTATTACGAGGCTATCGTTTGCATCCAGAGTGATCGTAAACGTGCCGCTCGACGGATTCCCTGGACTCGAATCGACAACTCCCGGAGTCAGCGCATTGAAACCAGACACATCCCCTAGCTGAATCGTGTAAATGTTGTAGCTGACTACGTTGCCGGGATTTGCGTTGTTTGCCTCAATCCGATGTTGCCAGTTGGCGGCATTGGCGCCGTTCGCGTTCTCAGTGACAATAGCGATGGTAGGAGCGGCTGGAACCAAGGCTGTATAGAGCGCTTCCTGCGTACCGTCAATACAGGCGACGGTTGCGGACGACACAGTAGGAGTCGTTTCGCAGTGGCTAACAAACGTCGTGCTTCGCTTAGCCACGTCGGTTTGCAAACGATCCACAATAACAAGCGTGCTGATGCCACGCAGATAGTAGTACTCACGGACCACAGAGACCACGTAAGGGTTCTCGCGCTCCGGGTGCCCCGAATCGCAGACATGGTTCTCATACGTCAGCGTTAGATCAGTGACTGCGAAAGTGTAATTTGGCTGCGTTTCCAGTCGCTTCACGATTCCGGGGCCGTCCGAGCAGCCGCCGAACACGTTGATTGACGCCTGGCCTCCCACGAATGGGATATTGTGCGCGAAACCTGTAGCGGCATCCATTCTGCCTGCGCCGCCATAGCCGGCCACTGTTTCCGAGTAGGCCGCAGTCTCCCGGATGATGTTTACGCCTTTGCGAAAGACCTGAAAGGTTCCTGCATCTTGATGCGAGTGCCCCCCGCCCCAAGGCACCGACAGAACGTTGTCTCCGTTGTAGAGGCCCATCTGCCAGAGCATTGACGTTCCGGTCGTCGTCCAATCACTGCGAGAATACATGTACTGAGCCCCCGAAGAGTAATAGTCCAGCGGCATCGTCGGGTATGGCTGCGTCGTTCCTCCCGGATTGACGGAAAGGAAGATTGGGCCGATAGCGGGATTAACCGTGGCTATCCATTGACGGGCCAATTTGCCAACCGAAGTCCCGGGAAACTCATTCGCCGCCGCCTGCATGAAATCGCCGTAATACTGGCTCGATGCTCCGCATCCGCCATGCCCGTCGGGTCCGTTGTGGCTTTGATAGCCGCAACCCGCGCCTGCCTGCCAGTTTTCGTCGTCGCCCCAAGTGAACATGTCCCACATGCTCCGACTGGTGGTGGTCGTAGGCATCGTGTTATAGATCGTCTGGAACACACCCGACTTGAAGGCAGTCGTCTCGGTCCACATGTCGCGCCCTAGAAGTGCTGACGAAGCCAGAGGTAGTGCGTAATAGTTGAGAGAATATCGTCCGTACTCTCCTCCACCTTCTTGACTGTTCAGCGCGTAGCCATGGGTTCCGTTTTTCCCTGTTCCGGTTGGAGATACGAAATTTAATAAATCGGGCCACCGGCCATTCAGCCCATAGTTCAAGTTCGCGACGGCACTGGCATTGTTACCATAGGTGGCAACTCCGAAGTCGAAATCATTGCGAAACTGCCCGGCGAAATAATTGTTCGCGGGCATCCCGACGTTGCCCCAAGTCTGGATTACGTTATCCTGATTCGCCTGCCAAAGGTTCCAATTATCAGTGAGAGTCGTCACCTGCGCGGATGTGAGGCATTGAGCCCTGCCACAGCCAGGAGCTAGCCAGTCGAGGACCAGCATGATCCACTCCCCATTCCTTCGCATGTTATCGTCGCCTGCTCCCGTTCCATTTGTGCCAGAGGGACTGAGAGCCAACGCGTCTGTGATCACCTGAGCGCACGCCCCTGTCGCAACCGCACCACTCATTGTGAAGCAGGTAAAGGCCATATCGTAATCGTCGAGCGAGCGGACGTATTGTGTGTTCAATCCCGCATAGTTCGTGCTCTTTACCCATGCCTGCGCCGTCGCGATTCTTCCCGCGTTCCAGAACAACCTCGGGTGGCCTACAGGAATATTAAGACCGTCAATCGTATTAGTAGAATTCGCGGACAAGATGGCAACCGACGCAGAACCTGTCTTCGATGCATCCGCTGAGCTGATCGCTGTGACTGTGACAGAGGCTGGCGAGGGAACCGCTGGAGGGGCCGTGTAGAGTCCACTGCCACTGATCGTTCCGCAAGCCGCAGCGCTACATCCAGTTCCTTGCACTGTCCATGTCACTGCCGTATTCGAGGTTCCAGTAACTGACGCGTTGAACTGCTGAGTCGTCCCTGTCAGAAGTGAGGCGCTGGTCGGCGAAACGGTGACAATAACAACAGGCACAATGGTCACGCTTGCAGTCGCGGTTTTGCTCGGTACCGCCAGGCTGGCTGCAACCACCGTTACGCTCGGCGGCGAAGGTGCCACCGATGGCGCGGTATAAACAGCCGCTAGCGAACTAGTTGCCAGTGACCCACACGAGGACCCGCTGCAGCCCGCGCCAGTCAAACTCCACGCCACCGCCGTATCCGTTGTGCCTGTCACGCTCGCCGTGAAGGAGTCCGTGCTCGCAGTCGGAACAGCAGCGCTCGTCGGAGTAATGCTCAGCACAATCGCAGCTGCCGCCACAAGCGCTACGCTTGCCGAAGCCGATTTGGTGGGGTCCGCCACGCTGGTCACGGTCACACTGAGTGTTGCGGGGGAGGGTACACTCGCCGGTGGGGTGTAAAGTCCGCCTGCGGAAATGGTACCACACGCTGCGCCGCCGCAACCTGCGCCAATAACATTCCAAGTCACTGCCGTGTTCGTAGTACCGGTTACCGTCGCCGCGAACTGTTCCGTGCTTCCCAGTGCTACGGTTGCAGTATTTGGGTTAACCTGGACAGCGACTGCACCACCGCTCACGACAGTAAGAGTGGCGGCTCTGCTCGTCGCGCTTCCCGCCTTGTTGCTTACGACTACCGTAAACTTTGCACCGTTGTCCGCAACTGCCGCAGGCGGCGTAGTGTACGTTGAAGAAGTCGCGGCACTGATAGCCACTCCGCTCTTTTGCCATTTATAGTTGAAAGGGGCCGTGCCCGTAACTGCAACAGAGAATGTCGCCGTTTGTCCAACCGTGACGTTTGTGCTGAGGGGTTGCGATGTGATCGACGGAGGCGCGGTCGCGCCATTCCCTTTGCTGGGGGGCGTCGTGCTCCCAGGGCTTGTCAAACCCGCGCACCCCGAAAAGGTGAGGCTTCCCAAGAGGAAAATAAGGAGAAGCGCCAACGACTCGTGAGTCTGTGCACCACGTCTGGCAGTCAAGTTTTAACCCGGCTACTCCCTGAGCTCCGTGCTCAAATGCAACACGTGCTCCTACCTATCTTGAATACAGGAGTGCCACGGCCAATACATCTGACCAACAGTCCAAAAAACGGGAACTGCCCAAATGCTGTCCTCAGGTGTCCATTGTGTCTAATAAGGATAGCGTGGAGGAAAATAGCCTGGTTCATCCTCGCGGAGGGGCCCGAGGAACGATCTCACGGTTGGTCTAAACTCAAGAAAATACTAGGCTTGTTTGGGTGCTAGGTTTGCGAACTGTCTATCTATTCTCGATAGGCCTATACTGGCCTCCCTTCCAGCAGCGATGCCCTCACCAATTGAGAACAGAAGTGGCCCTTCAAAAAGCTCTATTCCGGACGCCTGCTTTCGCCTGAGGCGGTTCCGAGCTTAAGAAACGAGTGGGATCAGGTAGCGTCTGGAGGGACTGTCGTCTCTGAAGAATACGTTTTCGGCAGATTCGGGAGATCGCAGCCCGATTCAAGCTGTGACCGATTCTGTCCCCGTCGTGATCCCCTACCAAAATATGCGATACCCACGGTAGTCACACTGCATAAAACGCTTTCAGAGCGAACCAGCCCCCGTCACCGCTCTCAAGGTGGTTTCCAATCGGAAGCGGGCATAACTCTCATCAGCTACACCGTAACGACGTATGTCAAATGGTTGAATCTCTCCGGGACGGTTCGAGCCGCCGTAAAACGAAAAAGCTGCCCTATATCCTGTCCTCTTCAAGGCGCTTACTGTATCGCCGGAGAAGCAATGCTTCAGCCCGACAGGGTAGGCTAGAACATCGATACACTTCTGAAGTTCACGTTGCAATATCTCCCGCGAACAGCGAGCCTCTTCCTGCTGCAGTTCGGGGGAAAGCCTGGTTAAGATCTCATGGCTATGGGTATGAGAGCCGAACGCCATACCGTGCCGCTGCATGTCCCGGGCTTCATCCCAGTCGAGGAAACAGCGCTCAGCGCCGCCGGTAGGGCGCGGAACTTCGCACGCTTTCTCAAGATCCGCCATGAAGCGTTCGGGATCTTTGACATTGGGCTGCGTAAAGAGGCGAAGGATTTGCACGCTCACACGCCTTCCTCCATCGCGCGCAAGGTCATAGCTCGCAGGTTCCGGATACGCGAGGTGGATTCGCTCCTTGACACTCTTCTTGACAATGTAGGCAATCACGTCCCACCAGGGAAGCTTCCCTGTGCCGATGAAAGCGGTAGGCAGGAAGAATAAGGCCTGGACACCATATGTGCGCAGTATCGGGAATGCCAGAGTGTAATTATCCAAGTATCCATCGTCGAAGGTGAGGAGCACGCTGGTCCCTCGCGGCGTGTCGCCGCTCAACATGGCAAACACCTCCTCAAGAGTTGCCATATGGAAACGACGTTTCAGGTAGGCGATCTCTAAATCGAGCTGCTCGGCCGTGGCTGAGAATACACCCGAGTCGAACGGGGTCTCGTCCGCATTTCCAATGCGATGGTAGTTGAGAATGATCAAGACGCGGCGCTGAGGCATGGTTTCCAGGACTCTTGTGAGCCCTGTCCGGGAGCACACACGCGCTAACAATTCCCGCTTTCCGCGCATTTATAACTCAAGACTATCGTAAGAGCGGAATCGGAGTCTACAAGCCGACCAACTTGTCGAAGTCCAGAGTGCTTAACGCTTCTTCGGATTTGACGATGCGTGTCTTTGGCAAAACCACGAAATATCCTCTGCTAATCTCCGTGAACCATCATCCATGATTCCAGTAAAAACCACCGACTTGCGTCGCGCTAACAACGGTCATGCTCTCCAAAACGCGTTTACACTTCCTCGCCCGGGTCAGGTTGCGGTCAGCCTAAACGCTCGTGACGGAAAAAATAAGGACTGGGATCCCCCGGCCGGCTGCTTGCACCAGCTCGACGAAATCGCGCCACTTTGGCACGCTCTCGAACGCTGTATCACAAGCCCGGTTCAACAGTTTCTTTGGAGTGAAACATGCTGCGGGACCTTACCCCTTGAGGGCAAACTCCATTTTGTTGTCGAGCAAACAGGATCGCAGACAGGAGCCATCGCCCCCCTTGTCCGCTCCAAAGGCCCTCTTGGCCGTCTAGAACATCTCGGAGTCAAAATTCTTCGTGAGCCTGCCGATCTGGTGTTTTCCGATCCCGTCGCTCTCAAGAATCTTGCAAACACTCTCTTCAAACTCGGCTCGGCTCTTTTTCTGGACAGAGTTCCCGCCAGCTCGCCAACCATTGCGGCGCTTCAAGAAGCCTATCGCGGCCGCGGATTGGTGATCGTACGGCCCGCTCAGCCATTTCCTCGCATCCTGTTACACGTGGGCTGGCGCAATCCGGAAAGCCAGCTCAATAGCAGCCGTCGCTCAGATTTGCGCCGAGCCGTTCGAAACGCTGAAAAGATCGGTCCGCTCAGTTATCAGATACTGTCGCCTACTCCTTCGCAACTTGGGCTCATTCTTGAAGAGGCTCTGGAAGTCGAAGCTGCGAACTGGAAGGGAAGTGAAGGCAGCGCCATCGCGCACGACAGATTGCGCGGCCCGTTCTACCGGCACTTTGCCGCGGCGGCCAGCGCTGCGGGCACCTTGCGACTGTGTTTTTTGCGAGTCGGCGGCAGAGCTGTGGCGATGCAGCTTGCACTTGAATGGGGGGGAGCTTCTGGCTTTTGAAGATTGGCTACCGCGAAGAGTTCGCTCGATGCTCGCCCGGCATGTTGCTGATGGCGGAGACCATCCGCTACGCAGCTTCGAGAGGACTCGCGTCCTATCAATTCCTGGGTAACGCTGAAAGCTGGACACGGATCTGGACGCACGATGAGAGTCAATCCGTGACGATTCGAGCGTATCCCTTCCGGGCTCGAGGCGTCGGCGCGCTGGCCGCAGATGCCTGCCGGGCGATGTTTCGACGGTTTGCCGTTGCCACGAAAAGAAAAAAGAAATGAAGCGCAATCTCAACAAATTAGTCTGGTCCGTCTGGGAGGCCGTCGCAAAGCATGCGGGCAGAGCCTATGTCGCTGGACCGGAGTTGGACGATGCCATGAGTGCTTGCCGGCTTCTCTCCGTGCTTGGCTATGCTGGGACAATCTGTTTCTGGAACGCCGAGAGCGATTCACCGAAACGGATAGTGGACGCTTACGCGGCCGCGCTCGCTCTCCTCGCCAACGAGAAGATGGATTGTTATCTTTCCATCAAACTCCCTCCGCTTAACTATGACTGGGCTCTCGTGAACGAAGTATTGGAGTCAGCACGCCGCGAGAATACCCTTATCCATTTCGATTCCTTGCAACACGAAACAGGCGATGAAACTTTCTCCATGATTGCGCGGGCGGCGCGTTCCTTTCCGCATCTAGGCTGTACCTTGCCCGGACGATGGGTGAGAAGCGTCGCGGACGCAGAGATTGCAGTAGATCTTGGTTTGCATGTTCGAGTAGTGAAAGGACAGTGGCCGGACCCGCAATGCCGGGAGATGGATCTTCGCGAAGGCTATCTAAACGTCATTGACCGGCTGGCAGGTCGGGCACGCTTCGTGGCTGTAGCGACACATGACCCCGAACTCGCGCGAACTGCTCTCGGTCGCCTTCGCCTAGCTCGCACTCCGTGCGCCCTCGAGCTTTTATACGGCCTGCCCGTGAAGCGGGCTCTGAAAGTAGCGGGTGAACTGCATGTGCCCGTTCGCGTCTACGTGCCTTATGGCCATGGTTGGCTGCCTTATTCGCTTAGGGAAGCCAGGCGCAATCAGCGTGTCTTCTGGTGGGTCCTTCGGGATCTCATGGCCGGTAGCTCGCTGCTCGATTCGAATGAGCGTCCGGGCGGCACTCTACCTCCGGTGGAAGTGAATCGAACTCCTTCTTCCATCTGAACTGACAGGCGTGATGTGTCTGCTCTCGCCTCGCAGGGATTTAGGCCTGGCTTGGAAAAATCGGATCTCGATAATGAAGAGGAAATGACCAATGGCTGCTAGCGTCTGGACGCATCCGCCCGTTTCAGAGAGCAGCGATCTCTGTCCAGACGTCGATGGCGAGGAAAACTTTTACTCCTGCTATGAATGGGCGCTTGATCCTGTTCTTTCGGTACGCGACTTACTAAAGCATCTCAGGGAGTCCCTGGACCAATTGAACTTGCTCAACGTGCCCTGGCAGATCGAAGAGTGCAAAACCAATGTATATCTGATGGCTTCGGCCCTCACATGCACCATCGACGACTATTTGGCTGAAACTCCTCACGATGTGTCGAAGCTCTCCCGCGGGATTCCGTGGCTGCGAATTCCTCTTCTTCTCGTGAAGAAGATAATCGACGTCGTTCATTTCGTCGGCAATTGTCCGCACAAATTGCGCGTCGCGCGATGGAGGAGAAGATGGACTTCTAGAGTCGACGCGGTGTGCGAACTTCTCGTCCGGACCGGAAAGCCTTTACCGCTACAAGCGGATCAGTTGAAGAAATCCCTCGAAGAGTGCTTCGCCACTCCCCTCCCCGAGGCCCTTCTCAATTGCCGGATGAAGTTACCCTCGGGATTTCGCAGCCAGGATCTTGCCCATCAAGACGCTTTCTCGCTCGCTGAATTATTTGCTGCTTCTCAAGAGAATCGCCGATCTACGCTCTTGATCATTGGCCCGCGCTCGATGGGCGCATATTTTGCTCCCGCCGCGAAGGCTAAACTCTCCGAGCTTGGTTGGACGTCCGTGTCCTGGTGTACGATTCGGCCGAAGAATGGAATTTCGCCTTGGGAAGAGCACGCGTTACAGGCTATGCGATCGCCGGATGTGCAGGTTCTCGTCATCGATGAGTCTCCGAATACTGGCAACACCTTTCGGCTGTTGGTGAACCTCCTGCGAAAAAGGGGAGTGGCGCCAGATAGAATTGTTCTCCTCGCGGCCATGCATCCGGCGCGTCCCGATTGGAGCCTCCCTTCCATGGGGCAGTATCGCGGGATAAAGGTCATTCACTTGGAGGCTAAGGATCTTCACAAGAACCATCTTCTCGAACCCAGTTCGGTTCAGTTGCTTATCGCGAAATATTTCCAAGCTCTCGGGTGGGATGACGCTCAGCTCGTGGACAGCATCCGCACTCGCGACCTGAATGCGCGCCTCGAAGAACACTTTCGGGACGGCTTCCAGTGCCGGCTCAAGCGCGTTTTTGATGTTCGCCTGATGAAGGATGGCGCCCCGCCTGTGGTCAGGCGCGTTCTTGCGAAAAGCGTCGGCTGGGGCTGGCTCGGCTATCAAGCTTTTTTCGCGGGCAAGCGGCTTGCTGGATTTGTTCCCGCAATGCTTGGCCTTCGAGAAGGTCTTGTATGCATGGAGTGGCTTGAACGCGTTGAAAGCGAACCTGCCAGGCCGGCGATCGAACGTCTAGCGGCCTACGTTGCCGCCCGCGCGAAAACATTGCGACTGAGACAGGACACCACCTATCCTATCAGCTTGGCCTACGGCTGGACGGGTTGGAGTATGCTGATCGATTCGCTGCGAAGAGCGTACGGCCCGTACATCGGACGTATGAAGGTTGCGGCGCTCCACAAGCATCTTGAGCAATATGTGTGTCGCGCCCCCGCGCTGATTGACGGGCACATGAAGCCCTGCGACTGGGTCCAAACTAAAGACAATGCTCGCAAGGTCGATTACGAACACCATAATTTCGGGCGAACCGAGTTGTACATTGTGGATCCCGCTTACGACCTCGCACATGCGGTCTGCGAATTTCAGCTTTCTTCCAAGGACGAACAGGAACTGATTGAGCACTATGTGGGGATCGGCGGCGATATTGCGGTGGCAGAGCGCATTCTACTCTGGAAAATTGTGCACGGTCTCGTAGGGATGGAGCTTGCTACCGCGGCGCTTGGCGTCGAGACGCGCAGTGCCACGCTCATGCTCTGGCACGAACGCCTCGTGCTGGCCCGCAACTTCTTGGTTCATCAAATGAACCTATTTTCAGCGGCACTGCTTCCCAAGCGCTCCACTATGCAATGGACTCTACGGCTCATTTTTCTCGATCTCGATGGGGTCTTCGACACTAACGTTTTGGGCTTTCCTCAAGCGACGAGCAGCGGTCTGATTGCTCTCGCGAGGCTTCAGGCTCATGGATTCTCCGTTATTCTCAACACCGCCCGCAGCGTCACGGATGTCCGGCAATACTGCGAGGCCTATGGCTTGCAGGGCGGGGTTGCTGAATCCGGCTGCCTTTTTGTCGACGCCCTCGCTCACAGCGAGATCTCGCTCATCGAGCCGGAGGCTGCCGAGCAGCTAAGTCGATGCAAAACAGCAATTCAATCGCTCCCAGGCGTTTACGTCGATCCAAACTACCGGACGGCTGTGCGGGCCTTCCGTTACGACAGGGAATGTACGGTAGGCCTGTCGGATGATGAAGTTCGCGGCATTCTGGACAGTACGGGATTCGATGGTTTGAGATTCCTGACCACGGAAGCGGACACAACAATCGTCCCCAATGGTGTCGGCAAAGGTTCTGGTTTGTTATGGGCCAAGAAATACCTGTGCTCCGAGGGCGAGCCCGTTGCCGCGATCGGTGACAACGATCAGGACCTTGAAATGCTCAGTGCTGCTGACCTCGCGTTCGCGCCGGCGAACAGTTCTCCATCTGTTCGTGAGTTCGCTGCGGCAGGTAAATGCAAATTGATGCGGCAGCCCTTCCAGAGGGGACTGCTCGAGGCAGTGACGCAACTGCTCCACAGCGACGGCCACCTCTGCAGCAAATGCGATGTCCGGCTCGCAATAGCGCCTGGATGTGGCGCTCTGTTTCAAAGACTTATGGAAGTTGCGGAACGATCAACCGCTCGCAAGCTTTTATCGATCCTGAATTGGGGGAGCTTGTAACCTCACAACAAGGACGCTGATGATTTACGCTTTCGAAGAGCCTGAATCATCGGAGCCGGCAGATTCGTCTTCAGCCAGCTCTTTATGGCGCGCGTCGCATGATCAGATCTCAAATAAATAGCTCCGCGCGTCAACGGCCGGGCAAAATGGAGATCAGTGTAGCTACCCACTTCGGCGCCCCAGCGATTTTTGCTCGGGTCCACTTCTCCGAGAAAATCGTATTGTCGGATGCCCTGGCCGATCAATGTCTTAAGGATGTGAGCCCGGAGCACATAGCCAACGCGGTCGGCCGAATACGACGGATCGAATCCTTCTTGCAGCGAATAAACAGTGCTGCGATATCGGAAACCATACTGCGCGGCAACCGGCTTCCCATCCAGTTGCATAATCCAGAATTCAAGCCATCCATGCTGCAGGAAAGAGGCCGCCATCCCGTAATAAAGTTCGCGTCGTTGCTCCGAGGCGAACGCCCCTGGCATTCCTTTTGAGTGCCAGCGTTCTTGGTGCAGTCCAAACAGTATTTCTAATGCTTCTGGAATGGCTTGTACGTTTTCACATCTCGCGATCAATACCTTAAAATGCTTTCGTAAACGGTTTGTGTAGTAACCGATTTTCGTTTTTTCTTTTTTAGAGACTGTTTGCCGGAGATAATCTTCCCAGGTCTCCGGCAGAGGAATTCTGGAGCGCGGGCGTTCCAGGCGGCGCATGGTCCAACTGTGCTTCTTCAGTTCTGATGTTAGCGACGGAATCGCGGCGGAATCCAGAGGAAGCGTGTTTAGCTCGCAGATATCCCAATCCGTGTTCGAACCAAGCCAGGATAGAAGTGCCTCTGTGCAACTAGATTCATAACCCCGGCGGATGATCAAGTCGAGATTGTCCGAATCTTCCGAGCCGTCCCCAACGAATCGCAATCGTCTGACGCGAAAGGGAAGTGTTGGCTCGAACGAGTCTGCATAGAGAGGAACGATCCCCACTACCTCGTCGCCCGAATTCGAGAAAACAAGGGCAAGGAGCTCCTTGCCCTTCGCGAACGCCTTCCACCACGCTCCCATCCATTCGAGCGTCGAAAAGATGGTCAGCGCTTCGGCATCTTGCAAAATTCTCTCCCACGCCGGGCGAATGGCCTCCAGTTCATCCCAAGCTCTCACGGTCCTAACCTGCAAAGGCATACAGTCGCACCCAAACCTTTTGCGCTTAACAGACCCACCGCAGTATGGATTGCGCAAGCGATTTGCACAGTATCCGCCGCGCCCGCAGGGACGTTGGATGCATCGCAAGCCGGCGCGCGGCTGGGCCTAGTCCTGCCCGTGGGTTGCCCTGAGCGAGATGGCTGCCTGCCCAGCGTCGGTAAATGAACGCCTCTTGTTCACGAGTATCGGAACCCCGGCTCGCCTGTTTACCCGTTACGAGCGTCGACATCTTGAGTTGCTCTTCCCGCTGAAAGGTCTAACTTGCAATGAACAAAAACAAAATCCTACTCGCGGAAGACAAAGAAGACGTTCGCAATGCCTTTCAGGAAGGCTTGGAAAACCACGGATTCTCAGTCGTGCCCGCCTCCTCCGTCAGCGAAGCTCTGGGGCTCATTTCCATCGAAAAGTTCGATGTACTACTCTCGGACCTCTACATACCGGATGCCAGTGATGGTTTTACTGTAGTCAACGCCATGCGTCATACTCAGCCCAACGCTGTAATTCTGGTACTTAGTAACTACCCTGTTCTTCAAGCCGCTATGACTGCCATCCTTCTCCAGGCCGATCAGGTCCTGTTAAAACCAATTGGCTTCAGAGAAATCGCTGAGATTATCCATAAAAAGCTCACAAACCCATCATCCCATATCGCGACTAGCAAAGAACGCGTCGCGGCTATCCTCGAACGCGATCTCCAAGTCACCATTCAGAATTGGCTCTCCCGCGTCGAGCACACCGAGGAACTCACAGCCATCTCTATGACCCGCAAGGAGCGTACCCTTCATCTCCCGCTCCTCCTGACCGATCTTGTCTGCCGGCTCCGTCTTCCTCCGCAAGCCGAATCTCCCATCTCCTATGCCGCTCGCGAACATGGAATTCTTCGCCGCAAGCAGGGCTACACCGTCCCCATGGTTGTTGAAGAGTCGCGGATACTTCAAGTCTGCATTTTCAATACTCTTCAAAATAATCTTGGCAGAGTCGATTTCAGCACGGTGCTCCTCGACGTGATGACCATCGCAGACGAAGTCGATTCCCAACTAAAGCAGGCCATGCTGGGTTTCATGGAAACCCCGGCCGCACATTCGGCGAGATAATTCTGCGAATTCTTCACTCTCCGCCCACCCATGGTTCCTTCGGAGTTCATCTTGCGAAGTCGTTGACTTAATCGTGCAGGACTACACTTAGAAGAGATGGATCAACGTGGATTTCTCGGTTTTTGTTGTACTGCACGAAGCCCAGTTTCCTGAATTTGTTCATGAAAAAGTTTACCCGCGATCGGGTTGTGCCGATCATTTCTGCAAGCATCTCTTGGGATACTTTGGATAACACCTTTTCCGGCTGGCCTCTTGCCCCATAGCGTGCGAGCAACAGCAGTGTGCGCGCCAAACGTTTTTCGCTGGAGTTGAATAGCTGGTCGATCAAATCCTCTTCGGCTCGGAGGTTTCGTGCCAGCATATAGCGGATAAAGCGGTCGGAAAACTCGCTTTCATCGTGGAGCACCTGAATCATCTTGTCTTTGTCAATGACGAGCGCCGTGGTTGGTGTAATCGCAGTTGCAGTGGCCATACATATGGATTGACCGGCGAGACATCCTTCGCCAAAAAAATCCCCAGGTCCCAGAATCGCTACGACGGCTTCTTTGCCGGATTCATTGACTACACTGAGCTTCACGCTGCCTTCTTGAAGGTATATGACATTCTTTGCGAGATTGCCTTGCGCGAAGACAGTTTCTCTCGCTCCAAACTTGGCCACCTTTCTTCCGAGACCGGCCGAGTCTAGAAACAATTTCAGGTCGAACGCAGTATTGTTTGATTTGGCTCTAGGAAGCGAGCGGGGGACCGCTAAAGATTCACGCCGAACTGCCACGGACAACATACATCAGATTAGCATAATTGACGGTTTCCGGGACTGTTCAATATTGCACAGCCTCGCCCGGGCGGGCAAGCCACTACGGTCTTGTCCAAAGGTTAAACAACTCCTTTAGAATCAATGGATACGCGTAACTCTCAGTTCCGGAGGGCTTTTCGAAGCGTTTGTCGGACCTCCAGTCCTCCATCGTAGTCAATGTATCCCTTTTTCCGGAATCGATTCATGAACACATTCACTCGCGAGCGCGTCGTACCAACCATTTCCGCCAAAACCTGGTGACTGAGAACAGGAATTTCTGCTACTGCTCGGCCGTTCTTCTCCAGGTGCGCCAGACGCAGCAGCACACGTGCCAATCGTTGCTCCGCGGAAGAGGTCAGCAGATTTGCTACGTGATCGCTGTAGCGCTTTACACTGGCGAGAAGATAGGCCACCAGGGCGTTTGAAGTCTTATTCTTCTTGCGCAGCATCTCGATCATTTTTGTTTTCTTGATGGTGCGGATCGAGCTGGCGGTCAGTGTGATCGCCGTCGACGTGCGGAGTGGATAGCCTGCAAGGCAGAGTTCCCCAAAAAAATCGTGCACACCGAGAATGGCAGTTACCGCCGAGCTTTGATTTCGCGTCCGCGTTGTGAGCCGCACACCGCCTTCTTGAATATAGAAAAGCGTGTAAGCGCGCGCGCCTTGGGAGTAAATATTGTGTTTGTTCCGATAGTGCGAAATCTTGCCACCCAGGCTGGCTCCGGAACCGAAGCCAGCGAGTGGAGTAGCCAGAGTTTTCCTGTTTGTCATGTCTTTCCGTGTCCTGCCGGGCGTTGGTTACAACTTAATTGATTATTCCTAACATGACTGTGCAAAAGCGAACACCTTGGTTCCGTAAAGGCAAGTCTGGAAAGCTTGTCTGATCGGTTGCTCTGTAAACCGTGTAGAAGCTCGCATTAGGGCTATGGCTTGCGCAAGCTCTTAATCTGTGGAACTCGCCTTCTGATCCTTTACTTCCAGTTCATTCACCACTTGCTTTACGTTGGGCACTCCCGCCGCCAAGTGCTCCACCGAATCTCGCCTGGTCTGTGAGTTAACATGACCGGTAAGCGTAATCACGCCGTTCTTCACATCGAACTTCACGTCACTATCTAGTTTGTGTTGCAGGAGCACCGCGTCGAAGTTCTTTTCAATTCCGCCATCGAGGTCGGAGTCCACTTTCTTGGCTACGCTTTCTCCTCCAGGAGGACGCACGGCTATCTGGTCGGAGATCACTTGCGAGCCGGCCACGGATCGGGCGATGGATTCCGCTTGCGATTTATCTGCATCCGACGTGGTTGTGCCAGTCAGGGTCACCACACCTTTGTCGCGGTCCTGGCTGACGCTGACATCCTTTAGCCCTGCTTGCTTGAGAGACTGGCCGATGGCGTCGCTAACGTCTGCCGATTGCGTTGGCGTACTCGAGCATCCTGCAATCGTCCCCACGGCGAATATCGCCAGCAGCCCGCCAGTTAATATGTTGGATCTCATGTTTCTCCTTTTCTAAATCGCTGACCTGGATGGGTCGCTCACAGCTCGCATCCGAAAAGAAAGGCTCGGCTCGATGGCGCGAGAGTTTCCAGGTCCAAATCTCGTTCGACCAACGTTAAAGGGATTTTTAAATTGTGTCTGTACACAAACGCACTAAACGCAAGGCCTCGCAAAGGCTGCCCACGCCGCTGCCAACGTCAACTTCCAGTTCCAGCGCATTCTCGTGAGCGCATACGACTTCAGATGACTCGTGGGATAATTGCACCCGTGTGTCCCAGGCATCGCTCCCGATTCCCTTATGATCCATTGGGACGGAGCTCTGCCTGACGTTGCCTCTCACATTCCCACTGCTCGGCACGGGATAGAAGTGAGGTTCGTTGCGGCTATATTCGGAGTCCGCCGAATAGGTAGACGACTAGCGCGATGAGTAGCACCGCCCCAACGATCCCTATCCCGCCGCGATTTCCCCATCTTGAATATCCGTAATATCCGCCGCCACCTCCAAACAACAGCAGCAGCACAATAATTAGCAGTAACATTTAGGACCTCTCTTTGCGGCCTTCCTGAATCTCCACTGCGGCCTACTCTACCTGTCCGAACTTCTCCTGGATTTTCTCGCTGATCTCTTCGGCCATGCCCTCAGCCTGGAGATCAGGATCATTCGTAAGTGACCAGGTCTTATTCATCACTTTCCCTTTTTCACCGTGACACTTGCCTTGCATCTCGTCCTCTGTGCTTGGCTTCATCAGCTTGCGCCTTCACAAAGGCCGGCTTCAATAGGGTGAATCTGGCGCGCCTTCCAGAGCTCGACGAACCCTCTACTCGATTTTGCCTTTGCACGCCGGATGGCCGCACTTGCAGTCGATGTCTGGCGTCTTTTCCATCGATTCGCACTGCACGCTGCAATATTTTCCGGCCATTGCCGTGCACGAGCAATTTGGGTGCGCGCATTTCTTTGGTTTTTCCATTGCCATCTGTCTCTCCTTACTTCAGTCAGTCTTGGGCTCCGTCTCAGAGGAGCCTTTTCCCAAGAGCGAGTTACTCGAAGGACCGAACGCCGCAACGATAAGAGAGTTCCCAATTCGTGTCTGTTCCAAATTGAGCACTTTCGATCGTGCGCCTTCGGCTTAGGTTCAGATTGCTCTTACGGCAACCATTTCGAGAGTAGGTCTTTGAGTTAGAAGTACGAAGGGAGAGGGTTACAGAGGAAATCAGGAAGTCGAACAGAAGGCCCGATTTGGGATCGGGCCTTCCGATTTTGTCGACCGAGCAATGACGACTACCTCGCGGCAGCGGCGACGGCTTTGGATCTACCTAGTTCGGGGACAACTCCGAGCTGTTGCATAAGGCCCAGCGCGTCCCAGTTGACGAAGCCTTCGAACATTTTGCCGTTCGTAAAGCGAGCAATGCTGACACCGGTGATGTGGAATTGTTTCCCGGTGGGCGCAATACCGTTGAGTTCGCCCTTATGGGTACCGCGGCAAGACCAGCGAGCCACAACTGTTTCGCCTTCGGCGATCATGTCCTCGACCGTGAAGCGAATGTCGGGGAAAGCGTTACGGTAAAGAGTCACTCGCTTTTTCTCAGCGTCGGGTCCTCGGCCAACATCGGGCGTTGAACTGTCGTGGTGAGTGTAAGTAGGTGCGATGAGCTCGTCCGTTACCTGCACATGGCCTTTGTTCCAAACTTCTTCGAACAAACGGCGGACGTTTGTTTTGTTTTGTTCAGACATGATGAATCTCCTTTTTGAATGACACGAACTTCCTTCTCGCACGTGGCGAGCCGGCTAGAACGATGTGGCTTGAGACCGCTGGCGTCTTGGGTTTACACACCTGTACGTCGAACAGGAGGTAGGGCCCCGCGCGAGAGAATAAAAAGAACCTGATAGGTTCTGCCCTGTTGGCGCTCGATGCGGAGCTTGTCCTTTAATGAAACTGAAAATGGACTGAGTAGCGGGAGTTTCGCCTCATACAGCGAAACCACGAGTTGATAGTGTTCTTCACGACGGCTCGTGTCAAGGACAATCGAACATTCTTTTTTTTCAACTGGAGCCGCGGCTGCTTTTATCGACGCCGTGTTCGCAACTTCATCCGGGATGAGGCGATTTGCCTGTGCCGAGGGCTTCCGACAGGCGCAGGATTCGTGTGCAAATTGCTTTGAGAGATTCACGTCGCGTTGATATTCCACAGCAATTTCTTCCCACAACGTTCTTTCCACCCTAGGAATTCGCGATGAGCCTGCATTGCTGCTCAAATCCTCGATGAAGAATCGACGGAGGTCGCTTGACTTTACTTCGGACTGGACGCGCTAGTCTGAACCGGAGACTCGGCATTAGCCGGATAGACGATGATCTCCACCGTACCCCAGCCGGAATTTGGAAGTTCGCTGTTCTCTTTGCCACGTCCAAGAGTTTTGAGTTGTGTGTCATCAAAGGAGAAATTACCTACGAGGTAGTCTCGCACCACCATGGCGCGGGCCTGGGTGAGCACCAGGTCCTTCTGCGAGTCTCCCGACTCGCCTGTGGAAACGATGACCACCGCGACGCCGAACTCCGTGTCGGCCAGGTACTGCCCGGCCGCCCGCAATGTTTTCTGGTTCTTTGGTTTTGCGGTATCCATTTTGTCGAACAGCTGCTTGGAGTCGAACGTAAAAGTCTTCAGAGGCGTTGTATCTGGGAGCTTGGCGATTTCGTTTTTTCCCAGGTCCGCGGAATCTTCATACCCGCGTTTTTTGTAAAACCCGCGTATCAGGAAATTCTGTTTCAGCGCCTCCATGTTCTCCTGGAAAGCAGTGACTCCGGCTTGCGCGTGGTTGACGGTGTCGCGTAACCCGACCGTCGTTTGGTCTAGCTCCGTGTAGATCTTCTTGTCGTTCACCAGCGCCCCGATCGTTCCCTGGCCGTCATTGATCTTTGTGCTTATGGAACTCAGATTGGCCGCGACCACCTTGACGTTTTTCAGCGCTTCCTGGCTGGTATCCAGTATGCCGTCGGCCTTCTTCATCAGGTCGGCGATGACAAGCGGCGCTTCACTTCCAATCAATTCGTCATCCTTCACATTTTGCGCCTTCTCAGAGCCAAAGGAGACCGCAACATATTCATTCCCCAAGAGACCTTCGGTCTCGATCGAAGCTATCGAGTCTTGTTTCACAATAGAATGCGTCGAGCGCTGCAGATCCATTAGCACCGTGATTTTGTCGGTTGGCTTGCGGGGCAGGTCGATTTCGCGCACTGTTCCGGCGTGCACACCGCCGATGCGCACTTCCGCGCCGGCATCAAGTCCTACAACTGTGGCGAACTGCGCCCTCACCCGATACGTGGGGCTGAACAAGTACTGCCTGCTCCCGATGATAAAAATTCCCGCCGCCAGAATCGCTAGCGTCGCGATGATAAATGCTCCGAGCCTCGCCGCCCTTGACATACGCGCTCCCTAGGCATCTCGATTCATAAATGCCGATATAAATTTGTTGTCGCTCTTCTCCAGATCCCTGAAGCTGCCTTCGATCAACACGCTTCCCTCGTGCAGCAGCGCAATGCGGTCCGCGATCCTCTTGGCGCTTTGCAGATCGTGAGTGACCACGATGGAGGCCATGTCATGCTGCTCCTGCAGCTTGAGGATCAATTCATCGATCTCGCCGGAGGTGATGGGATCGAGTCCCGCGGTCGGTTCATCGAGCAATAGAATGACGGGCTCAAGTGCCAGCGCGCGCGCCAGCCCGACCCGCTTCTGCATCCCGCCAGAGATATCGCTGGGCATTTTTTTGAGATCCTCTTCCATGCCCACGCTAGCCAGCAGTTCTTTGACGCGATCTACTCTCTCCGATTCCGTCATTTTTGTATGGCGCTTCAAGGGGAAGGCAATGTTTTCCCCGACGGTCATGGAGTCGTACAGCGCCGCGTTCTGAAATAAAAACCCCATCTTTATTCTGATCTGATTCATAGCCGCCAATTCAAGCTTTGTGATCTCTTGACCTTCGACGAGTATGGAACCCGCATCCGGCTTTTGCAGTCCGATGATCTGCTTGAGCAACACGCTCTTGCCAGTGCCGCTGCGTCCCAGGATGGCCAGCGTTTCGCTGCTCTTCACGGTCAAATCTATTCCGTCCAGCACAACCTGGTTGCCGTACGATTTGTGTAAGCCGCGCAACGCCACGGCTGGAACGTCGTTCTTTTCGCTGGAGCTTTCTTTCGGCCGAGTCGCCGGGCTCTCCCGGGCTTCGAGCAAAGCTTGCTGTTCGGAGAGCATCATGGAAAGAACACCAGGATCAATTTCACAAGGATCACGTCGGCCAGAATGACGAAGAGCGAGGACAGGACCACCGAGCTTTTCGCCGCAAGCCCAACTCCTGCGGTTCCACCCTGCGTTCGCATTCCCTGGAAACATCCAATCATCCCGATAATCAAACCGAACACTGCCGTCCTGAAAGTTGGCGCCAGAAAGTCGCTGAAGCTTGTCCCCTTGAAGCCGTGATGGATGAATGTCGTAAAGGAAATCGGGTCGGCAAGAGTATCCGCGACCCATCCAAACAACACTCCGAAGAAGTCAGCGGCCAGCGTCAGCAGCGGAAGCATAAGTATGCAGGCCACTATCCGCGTGAACGCCAAATATTTATACGGATTTACGCCAGACGCCTCGATGGCATCGATCTGCTCGGTCACCTTCATCGACCCCAGCTCAGCGCCTATGCCGGCTCCCACTCTTCCGCTGACAACCAGACCTGTTACGATGGGTCCCGTCTCGTGAATAATGGAAAACACGAGCGCAGCTGGAAGCATGGACTTGGCGCCGAAGTGAACCAGGGTGCTGCGACTCTCCAAAGACAGCACAGCCCCGATGGCTGCACCCGCCAACGCAACCAATGGCAATGATTTGGAACCGATTTCGTCGAGTTGCCGCACCATCTCGCGGCCTTCAAATGGCCGTCGCACCGCGGCCTGCATCACGCGCCAGGCAAAGATCCCAAGTTCTCCAAACCACTCAAGAAAATGCGTAATCAAGCCGGAGAGATAGCCAAGCGAGGCCGGCATCGAGGACCGAGCCTGGCCTGCTTCTTGGCTCATCAGGCGGTCGGGAATACTGGCGTTGTCGCTCACAATTTGTACTCAGTTGTTTGAGCTGCTACCTGCGTCCATTTCTACAAATCCCGGCGGGGACGATGGCCGAATTTATGAAACGGGTCCCAACATTACCCGGCCGGCCGATTCGGCCAGCCGGGTTTTATGGGTCTCGCGTTACGCTCCCGGCTTGCCTTTTTCCGCTTGCTTTGGCGCAGCCTGGTGCGAAGCAGCTTGTTGGTGCTGTTGCAATTGTTGTTGCTGCTGTGTGTGCTTTTGTGCCAGTTGTTGCGTCTGTTGCTGATGCTTCTGCTCTAGAGGCTGCTGTTTCGCCTCATTGGCAGGCTTTTGTGGCAGGCGCTGATGATCCTGCTCTTGTCTTGTTTGCAGTGTCTGCCGTTCCTTAACCTGCTGTGTCTGCAGTTTGTCCTGCTGCTGCTGATATTTTCTATCCGTTTTGGCATTGCCCGTGTTGGGAGCGGCTGCGCGTTCTGCTGGGGGAATGTCCTTGGCATGGACTGCTGGGCTCGGGCGCGCTGTTTCGGTCGCTGGACGATTAGCTTCGTTGGTAGGACGTGCAGTCTCGTTGGTTGGGCGATTGGTCTGATTGTTCGGGCGCGCGTTGTTGTTTGCGGAAGCAGGCGGGGAGTTGTGAACGGCGCCGCCTTCTTTGGCCGCTACAGCTCCGCTTTCTCTAAAGGCCCCAGGCTTGGATGTAGCAGCGATGGGAGGTTTGCCGTGATTCGCGGAGGCGCGTAGTTCAGGGTTGGCGCGCGCAGACTGGGCGTGCGCCGTTTGCGCCGCGACAGGGGCGATGTGGCGTTGGCGTCCGGCAGATTCTTCTTGGGAAGTGGCTCGCACCTGTACCCCACCGTTGCCGCCGTTGAAGCTGACGCGGTTGCCCCTGGAGTTGTCTTCGACTCTAGTGTTATAAAAATTATGATTACGCGAGACGTCTATGTGGCTTACCGACTCGTTGTAGTCAAAATGGCCATTGTCCCAGCGGCCGCCTTCGTAGCCGTGGCCAAAATAGCCGTAGCCGTAGCTGATTCCGCCGTAGAAACCAACTTCCGTCCCCCAATATCCTTCGTGGAAGATGTAGTCGTCGCCATCGTTGCCCCAGTAGCCGGGAGTCCAAAGATAACCGGCTTCAGGAGCCTCGACCCATGTTCCAGGGACCCAATAGTAATCGTCATCGCCATACGCCCAATATCCTGGCGTCCATATATAACCGTCTCCGGGGCAGATGGGCTGCTCGTAGACGGGCAGTTCGGGTGGAGCGATTCTAATCGATACTCCAAAGCCAATTTGGGCGGACGAAGCCGCCGAGATAGCCAGCAGTACCAAAGCGAACAACAACGAACGAATAGACAATATAAAACGCATCGTGATTCCTTCCGCCTGATCATCCATTGCTTCGGAGAGGTCAACCAGGTCAACTAAGCTCAGTCTTTAAAGATCTGCAATCCGACGACTTGCTCTGAGGAGAGGCCTTCGAGATTCGCGCAGCCGAAGTCAGCGCGGCTCTCTTGCGCAATTATAGAAATCTCCGGCCCGCAGTTCTGTACGGTTTTGAACACGATTCTGTACTGACCTGCAAGCTGGAAACCTCGTTTCCATCGATGTAGGGAGCTATTCCCAATAGGGAACATGAGCTTCGCGCCGATTTTGCGCTCGTACCTAACTATGTGCTTACGCCCTCTCCGGTCTCAAAATTGTAGATTGCAGATGAGGAAAATTAAATTTACCTGCACACTCGCAGTTGTGTCCTCTATGGAACAGCTTTGGCAAGTCGTGCCGCACATACTCCACTCCAGCTGGGAAAAATAATCCCAAATTCCCAAGCGGAGGAGCCCAACAAATGAAGTCTGCATACCGATACTTGAGTTTCGTCATTCTGACCGCTGCACTTACAGCGCCTATCGCGATCCGAACCAATGCCGCGGCCCAGGACGACCACCGAGACGACAAAAAGCAAACCCGCGTCTATGATCGTTCGCACAAGGACTATCACAATTGGGATGACAACGAAGACCGCTTCTACCGCCAATACCTTGGGGACCAGCACAAAGACTACCGGGAATATTCGAAACTGAATCGCAATCAGCAGAACGCTTATTGGAATTGGCGCCACGAGCATCCGGACGGCCATTAAGAAGAGCGCGACAAAACCCCCAGGCGGCCAACGCGCGGAAGCCTTCTCGAAGAGTGCGCAGGCCTAATTGTCTTGCACGAAGCTTTTGTCGAGTTCGCGTGGGATTTTGTGCGTTATGCTTCTGGGCTGTGTCTGTATTCAGCTGTAGCTTGCTCCGTCTCAGCCGCGCCGCTTAGGAAAGCCGCGCCGCTTGCCGGGAGTTCTGAGGATTTGCGGAGAGAGACCAGCGGTAAAAGCGGGCGTCACATCTCTCGCAACGAAACGGCCTCACAAAAATCAGAGCGAGAATTTTCCTCTCGAGAATCCCTTTTCGTCGAGATGCATGTATCCTCGAGCCTTCGCACTCCGGGCAGCTCTTCACTAAGATTCTCCTCGCCTGGCATCGACACCCAACCGACCAAGTCATTTTGAATCAGTGGATAAGCAATTTTCTGTTCCATTTTGGACATTGGCAAACGGAGGCTATGATCCCCGCGCCACGCGCGAAACTGACGATTTACTACCGCTGGAACAGTTTCTTATCATATTTGGCACATGTTCAAAACGGTACAGACTCCGCTTCCCGCCCAGCATACCTTATCCGGGAAGGGGTCAGCCTACTAGCGACTCACCCCCATTCGTGTGAGCGGCTTCGGCTGACTGAAGTGTGCCTCTATGCCAAACCTGGTTCAAAACGAACTCCGCCCTGAACAGACGAGCTTCCGGGCGCAAGGCAAGCCTTCTCACCGGCGGCGCGCGCTCCGCATCCTTTTCGTCCATCGCGATGCCGAGGTCGTGGAGAGCTGTCTGGAAGAGCTGAAAAAAGCGCATTTCGCGGTTAGTGCCGATTTCGTCTTGAATTTGACGCAGTGTGGCGAACGCTTGCGCTCCCAATCCTACGACGTCGTGCTTGCTGAGTACCCCTGTCCGAGTTTGAGAGGATCCCAGGCGTTGCAAGTCCTCCACAAGGAGTTGCAGGAGACCCCTTTGTTGTTCGTGACTAGCGCGATGCGAAGTGACTCCATCGCTCAACTGGCGGCCGACGGCGCTTTTGATTACTTGGAGCGCGAACACATCGCTCAGCTCCCGATGGCGGTTCGCCAGGCTCTGAATGAGAAGAAACTCCGGGAGGAGTTGGAGGAGGCGCGAAAAGCCTTGCGGCACTCTCAATCGCTCTATCGAGCGCTGGTGGATAATCCCGCCTATGGCATATTCCGATGCAACGCGGAAGGAGCAGCCATCGACGTTAACCACGCTATGATCGCCATGCTTGGCTACACAAGCAAGGAAGAACTTCTCACGGCGAACTGTTTGACGGAACTCCTTTCCAGCTTTAGCTCGGGATCAATCCTGGCTGCTCCCTCCAGCGCGGCGGAACGAATCGAGCCGGTTGAAATCGAGTTGAAGCGGAAGGACGGAACAGCTCTGAAAGCCAAGCTGAGCGGCCGAGGGGTCTACGACGATCATGGGAGCTTTTCAGGCCATGAAATCATCGCCGTGGACGTCACGGAGCAGCGAACTCTCGAAGACCAATTGCGCCACCAGGCCTCCAGCGATTCGCTGACAGGTTTGGCTAATCATCGCCGCCTTTTCGAGGTCCTCCATGCGGAGATCTGTAGATCCGACCGGACCAGCAGGGAATTCTCCCTTGTACTGCTGGATCTCGATGGCTTGAAAGAGATTAATGATCAACTTGGACATCCCACGGGTGACCGGGCCCTCTGCCGTCTTGCACAGATACTGAAAGACTGCTGCCGATCGATCGATACCGCGGCGCGCCATGGTGGAGATGAGTTTGCACTGGTGCTGCCGGAAACAGGCATCGCCGCCGCAACCTTGGTCGCACGGCGAATCTGCGAGCTTCTTGCAGGCGAGACCGAACACCCTGCGCTTTCGGTCAGCGTCGGGATTGCCAGCCATCCCAAGGACGCCGATTCCATCGGAACCCTGCTGTATGCCGCGGACAAAGCTCTTTATGCGATGAAAGACAGTCGCCGGCCGTCCGCGCGGACCGCTCCGCGCGATTCACATGCGGAATGATTTTGAAAAGGAAAAATCCAATGGATGAACACAATTCTCGCTTCCGCGAAAGGCGGTCGATTCCCTCGCCCGTTCACCATTTGGAAGGCCGGGTTCAATACCTGCTGGAAGCGGAAGAGCAAATACTTCGCTTGATTGGCGCGCGCGCGCCTCTTCCCCAAATTCTAAACGAAATCTGTACCGCCCTTGATTGCCAAATCGGGAATATGGTCTCTCTCTTTTCTCTCGCTGGGGAAGATGTCGCAAATATCCCGGAGATTGCGCGGAACGCAGCCCTCTTCGGATTGCATATTTTCTTTTCCGGAGTTCTCTTTGGGGAAGGAAGTGAAGAGATTGGCTCCTTGGAGATGTATTGTTGCGCTGCGCGCGAACCTTTTTTTCACGAGCTTCGATGGATTGAACGCGCTGCGTGTCTGGCTGCGATCGCGATAGAATGCGATTTCGACTCGCGCCATCCGGCCGATCGGCACGTCTCGGAAAGTGTCTCGGTGCGAGGCAACGCTCCTGGATGGCCGATTTCGCTGAACTAATCTTCCTTCAGATCTAGTCTCAATCTGCCGCTAATGCCCGGCTGCTTGTCTTCTGTCTCCTCCACCGAAAACTGGTGACAGGCTTTATTCGTGCAGCACAACACTCAGCAGGGAAGTATTGATTTGAAGAACTCCATTGTACTTGATGAATCCCATTTTCCTGAATTTGTTCATGAAAAAATTCACCCGCGAGCGCGTTGTCCCGATCATTTCCGCCAGCGTCTCTTGCGATATGCTGGGTATCACGGCGTGGGGCGCATCGTCTTTGCCATAACGCGCGAGTAACAGCAGCGTGCGCGCCAGCCGCTTCTCACTCGAGTTGAAGAGCTGATCGATCAAGTCCTCTTCGATGCGAATATTTCGCACCAGCATGAACGAGATGAATCTGTCGGAAAAGCCGGCCTGATCATGAAGTGCTTTGAACATTTCCTTCTTATCGATCACGTACGCTGTGCTCGCGCTAATTGCGCGAGCGGTTCCCATGCGCACGGACTGCCCTGCCAGGCAGCCTTCCCCAAAAAAGTCGCCCGGCCCCAGAATAGCGACCACCGCTTCTTTGCCGCCTTCGCTCACCACGGAGAGCCTCACATTGCCTTCCCTCAGGTAGATCACACCTGTTGCGGCATCTCCTTGAGAATAGATGACCTCCGCCTTTTTGAACTCTCTGACTTTTCTTGCGAGACCGGCGGAGTCCAGAAATGCTTCGGGATCCAGGCCAGCCCTGTCGACTGCGATAGGTCTCGGATTTTTCTTTCTTGGATTCATAATTTGTTTAGCGACTCCTCTTCCGCTCGCGCGATGCTCTGGGCGATGGATGGCATCTCCGTCTCCAAAAGAATCTCCATCAGAGTTTCCTTTTCGGTTCCTTGATCCGGTGCGCTCGCCATCTCCGCATGGATTTGTTCCGCTACAATCTTTTTGACAATCTCTAACGGCACTTGCGCGAAATGAGTGTTCGACTTGTTCACGAAAGCTTTCCTCTTCCTCAAAAGCTAGCAAAAGCCAGTTCATACGGGTCAGCTCTTTTGGAATCTTTTGGGACGCAAAGGCTGGCGCTTTGCGCCCGCAAGCGCCTCGGTTAGGGAAGTCAATCGTTTGTCTCACTCTGCCGAGCGAGTTTGTCGAGCCTTCCTCCGCGGCGTATTCAGTTTTACTTGTAGGATTCGCTACGATAAGATACGATAGTGTTACGTCTATTTAGCGTTTCTTCTCAAGGAAGTGCCGTATGGGGAGCGCCCAGTTGAAATCCGGCCCGACACACTTCAAAACCATAGTGCAACTTGATGTCCCGCAGGGACGCAACGGAAAGCACAAGCTGATTATCACCACCATTCTCAAAGATCTCGATCGCCTTAAGGCTGGCGCGGCAATTAAGGTCCCGCTGGCTGAAGTGGCTGGTTCAAAAGAAAAGATTCGTTCCGCCCTGAATCGTGCAACTCGCAAAGCCGGCCGGAAGGTTGCCACCGCCAGCGACGTCTCTTTCTTGTACGTGTGGAACGTAGCCGAATAACGCCAACCCTCTTCGTTTCCTGTCTGTTGTAAGTCCGCAGCATCACACACCCCTCTGCATCCGAGTTTCAAACTGTATACAAAAGGACAGACGCGCTCCTTTTTAAAGTCCAAGCTTGCTTTGCGGTAAACGGATTGTGCTGTTTGCCAGTCCCCCTTCTTCAGCTTGTTCTCCAGGGCTCGCTTAAGCGCTGAGGACTTCAAACAACACGTACTCCATCTTGGGCGGAGCATCCGGCAGTCCTTGGGATCCGCGAAGAAGTGTCTCCCAACTGAGACAGAAAGGTAAAAGCATGCCTCTCCTTCAAATTGTATTAACCCTGATTGTCGTGGGTGTTTTGTTGTGGCTGGTGAACCGGTTCATTCCTATGGCCGGAAGCATCAAGTCGATCTTGAACGCAGTGGTCGTCATATGCGTGGTTTTGTGGCTTCTCAATGTATTTGGATTGTTCCACTCCCTGTCCAATGTTCACGTCGGTTAGTGTAGCCCTCGAAGGAACAGCAAGGCGAAGACTCGCTTGCCGCGGAAGGGAACTAAGTACCGGAAACAACAGGCGCGGCATTTTGGAAGAGTGATAAGCGCACAAGTAGATGCAGTCGAGGCAACATAATGAATTCAATTCGCGTTATAGGCATAACCGCATTCTCGATTCTAGGTCTCATCGCTACAGCTGATGCCCGGCCACAAAAACCAGAAGAAAAGGCCAAGCCCGCGGAACAACAGCAACAGGCGAGGCCTGAGAAGCAACAGGCTCAAGCTCCGAAGCAGCAGCCTCAGCGCCAGGAACAGGCGCAAGCTCCGAAGCAACAGCCTCAGCGCCAGCAACAGGCGCAAGCTCCGAAGCAACAGCCTCAGCGTCAGCAACAGGCGCAAGCTCCGAAGCAACAGTCTCAGCAGCAAGCCAGGGGGCAGCAACAACAGAAAAACAACTCCGTAAAACAACAATCCAATTCCCAGCAACAGCGAGCCGGCAATTCACACGCGCCACAGCGCACCCAGCAAGCGATGGCCGCTCAACGCTCTCAGCCCGCGCTTCGCCTTAGCGCCAGAGGCAGTGGCCGAATTCCCGACGACCGTTTCCGTTCCAACTTTGGCCGTGAACACAACTTCCGCATGGGCAATCCCGTTTTGGTCAGCGGATATTCTCGCTTCCAATACGGCGGCTTCTGGTTTGGTTTCGTTCAACCATGGCCCGCAGGCTGGTATTACACCGATGACGTCTACATCGACTACGTCGACGGCGGCTACTACATGTACAACCCGTATTATCCCGGCGCTCGCTTTTCCATCAGCGTCGTGATCTAGGGGTCGCAAGTCTGTGTTGTTGAACTTTCCGCCGACCCGGCGTGGATATCCTTCCAGAAACACGGGCCAGCCGGGGCGGCGAATCTTTATGTCGTAGAAAAGCTTTACTTAACGAGGAGAAAACAATGCTCGGAACTATCTTAATCGTCTTCTTGATCTTGGCTCTCTTTGGCGCACTGCCTCGATGGTCGCACAGCAGAGACTGGGGCTATGCCCCGACGGGCGGCCTCGGCCTCGTGCTCGTCATCGTCGTCATTCTCGTTCTGCTCGGACGCATCTAGTCTCTGCAACTCTTCTGTCCCGGAGGTCTGCGATGGATGAATCCAGGCGCCATGCAATCGCCTTTCTCGAGAAAGAGATCAAGACCTATCTGGCTCTTTCTTTGTTCCTGTCAAAGCGGGGGATCAAGGTTGACTTGCTCCTCGGTGCGAAGAAAGTCCTGATCAGCCCCTCCTTTTACAAGGAGCGCATGAAGGAAGCTAGAAAACTAGTCTATGAACTCAGAAGAGCGAAGTAGGACACCATCTCCGAACCCTGCGGCTGTCAGTGATCGACGTCAGTGGGCTACGCGCGCAGTTATCGCATTTTTCATTCTGCTTTTGTGCGCCACTGGTCTGCGCGCGTACTCCGTTTTGACCCACGAAGAAATCGTTGACCTGGTCTGGACCACCGAGATCAGCCCGCTTCTCCTCCAGCGTTTTCCCTCTTTGACTGAAGCCCAACTCAAAGAGGCGCACGCTTACGCCTACGGCGGTGCCGTTATTCAAGACCTTGGCTACTATCCTTTTGGCAGCGTGGAATTCAGCAATTTGGTTCACTACGTTCGCAGCGGCGACTTCGTTCGAGAGCTGCTCGCGCAGAGCCAGGACGCCAACGAATACGCCTTCGCTCTTGGCGCGCTCGCTCACTACGCCTCCGATATCGCAGGTCACCCTACCGTCAACGCGTCTGTTGCCCTTCAATACCCCAAGTTGCGCGCGAAGTACGGCAATTCCGTGAAGTATGCGGAGAACCACACCGCGCATCTGAAAACCGAATTTGGTTTCGACATGGTTCAGGTAGCCAAAAATCGCTACGCCTCGCAGCAATATCACGATTTCATCGGCTTCCAGGTTTCCAAGCCGCTGCTCGAGCGCACTTTCCCCATCGTCTACGGCCTCGAACTTAACGATGTGCTCACCCATGAAGATCTCGCCATCGGTTCCTACCGTTTCGCGGTCAGCCGCATGATTCCCCAGATGACGCAGATTGCCCTGCGCACCCACCAAAAAGACATGATGAAGGAATCTCCCGACTTCGCGAAAAAGAAGTTCCTGTATCGGCTTTCGCGCTCCGACTACGAAAAAGAGTGGGGAAAAGACTACACAAAACCGGACTTCGGCACCCGCGTCTGGGCCGTGATCCTGCGATTTATGCCGAAGATTGGCCCTTTCAAGGCGCTCGCCTTCAACAATCCCACCGCGCAGACCGAAGACATGTATTTCAAGAGCATCAACACGACCGTCGACCAGTACCGCATTTATCTCAAACAAGTCGCTACTGGCTCTCTGCAACTCACCAACTCCGATTTTGACACCGGCAAAGTAACCAAAGCCGCCGAGTACTCTCTGACCGACGAGACCTACGCAAAACTCTTGAGCCAGCTGGCGGGGCGCAAGTTCGACCTGACTTCAGCGGACCTCCGGGACAACATCCTGGACTTTTATTCCGACCTTTCTCTTCCTCTGGAAACCAAGAAGAACAGCGGTCAGTGGCAAAGCGTTCTGTCCTCGCTCGACCAACTGAAGTCCGCCACTCCCGATGCAAACGCCGCACCCGGCATGTCCCAGCCGACGCCTAGATGAGGCCACGAGGCCAAGGAGTTTCTGTGAGCAGAACCAACATCATCAAATGTACTGCCGCATTCTTCATCACGATCGCTGTGCTGGATCTCTACTCCTACTACGTCCACGAACTCTTGGTCTCCCTGGTTCTCTTCACCTGTGTCTTCCTAGTTTTGGCTCTCGCCACCTTTGCCGCCGTCTTCCTCTGGTGGGCCAGCGAACAATTGCTGGACAGGAGCGGCCCTGCTTCCCGGAGAGTCATCGCTTTCTCCCGCCGTCTCATCGCCGCCTACGCCAGATCTTGAGCGGCAAGCCGTTCTTTTGGCCGAATCCGCCAGATAATCGTCGAAACTGTGCGCTACTGAACAGCTTTTCTTTCTTCTCCGGCCTAACATGGTCACTCCAGCTACTAATCGATCCAAAAAATCTTGGGAGGAAACACAAATGAAGTTCATCAGGACAATTTTCGCAGTGTTAGCACTCACACTGCTCGGCGCCACCATAGCCACCACCAGCGCCAGCGCGGATGAGTGGAACAAAAAAACCGTAATGACCTTTAGTCAGCCCGTGGAAATCCCCGGACAGATTCTGCCCGCCGGAACCTACACGTTCATTTTGCTTGATTCGCCTTCCGATCGTCACATCGTCCAGATTTTCAATGCCGACGGCTCGCAAATCATTGCCACCATTCTCGCCATCAACGACTACCGCCTCAAACCGACGGGCGAGACTGTAGTGAAATTTGCCGAGCGGGCGGGCGACAACCCGGAAGCTCTCAAGGCCTGGTTCTATCCCGGCGATAATTTTGGCCAGGAATTTGTCTATCCCAAAAAGCGAGCCATCGAACTGGCCGTCATCGTGAAGGAACCAATCCCGGCACTCGCCGCTGACGACACAGACATCAAATCCACTCCGATCATCGCCGTAACCCCAGAACAGAAAGAAGTTCCCGTAGCCGAAGTGATCATGGTCACTCCGCCGCCCGCGCAGGCTGCAGTTGCTACACCTGTCGTTGAGACCGCTCCCGCGCCAGTCGTCGAAACCAAGCAACTGCCGCAGACTGCCAGCCAGCTTCCTCTGATCGCGCTGCTCGGCTTGTCGTCTCTCGGCGTAGCGCTTCTTCTCAAGCGCTTCTCGAGCTAAGAACTGGAACTTGGGCCATTCATAAACGCAACGAAACTCCAGTGCGCCGCGGGCTTTATCCATCATTACCCTCCCGCGGCGCAAGGAGATTTGCCAGTGACTCCAACAACCATCCACCCGCACAACTTCGCTCCGCTCCACTGGTGCTATCCTCTCGCCGTCTTTCTCCTCTTTTCCAGCGCCACCGGACTCTCGCAATCCCAATCGCAACAGCCGCAGCCGTCTGCCTCCGCGCCTGCTTCCACAATCTCAGTAAAGTCAGAACTAGTCGCCATCCCAGTCCGCGTCACCGACTCGCATGGCAATGTCGTCCTTGGATTGACTCAGGGAGCCTTCAGCGTTTTTGAAGACGGCAGGCCTCAAAAACTCACTCTCTTCCAGCAAGAAGACGCTCCCGTCACCGTTGGCCTCGTCGTCGATCACAGCCGCAGCATGGGCCCTAAGCTCGCCGAAGTGACCGCTGCCGTCTACGCTTTCGCCCATTCCAGCAATCCGCAAGACGAAATGTTCGTCGTCGACTTCAACGACGACGTCTGGCTCCAAATGCTCGGTGGAAAGCCATTCACCCACAATCCAAAAGATCTTGAGACTGCTCTCGCGGCCGTTTCGGCTCGTGGTCGAACCGCTCTCTATGACGCCGTCGCCGAGGGCCTCAATCATTTGCGCTTTGGCCATTGCGAAAAAAAGGCTCTCATCATCGTCAGTGACGGCGGCGACAACGCCAGCCATGAAAAGTTTTCTCAGATCCTGGCTCTTGCCCAGCACTCACAGGTCGTCATCTACTCCATCGTCCTTCAAGGTGAAGCCCAGGAAGAAAATCCCGGTATCCTTCGCCACCTTAGCAAAAGTACCGGTGGCATCGCCTACTTTCCGCAGTCGGCCCAAACCATCGCCAGTATCTCGGCTCTCATCGCCCGCGATCTCCGCGATCAATACACCCTCGGCTTCGCGCCTGAAAAACCGGTCACCGATTCCTCCTTTCGCAAAATCCAGGTGAAAGTCTCCGCTCCCGGCCATGGCAATCTTCACGTTCGCTATCGCCCTGGCTATTTCGCTACGGATCCCGGCAAGGCACCCCCGCCCGCGGATAAGAGCGCCTCGTGAACCCCGCTGACACTGTCATTGCGCGGCCACCGCAAATACGCTCAAGAATTCTCCGCATCGCCTCATATTTTTTTCTCGCGGTTGGCCTCATCGCGCTGGGTTATTCCGTCTACGTGGTCGTTGACGCGCACGCCTACCAAGCCTACGAACAAACCAAATTCGAGGCAAAACTGGAAGTCGCCGGCACCCAACCGCAACTCGCGCCAACTCCTCTCGTCGAAGGCGGCGTCATCGGCGAAATCCAGGTCCCTCGCCTTCATCTGAAGGCCATCGTCGTTCAAGGCGATTCCCACACCATTCTGCGCCGTGCTGTTGGCCACATCCCCGAGACCGCCCTGCCTGGCAATCCCGGTAACGTCGCTCTCGCCGGTCATCGCGACACTTTTTTTCGCCCGCTCCGCAATATCAAGCTCGGCGACACCATCACGCTCAAAACTCCCGATGGCGACTTTCAATATCTGGTCGAATCCACCCAGATCGTTCCTGCCAGCAACATCCAGGTCCTCAGCGCGACGGTCGTCCCTACTCTCACGCTCATCACCTGTTTCCCGTTTGACTACTTCGGTCCCGCCCCTGACCGCTTTGTCGTCCGCGCTCGCGGAGTTGTAACTGCCCCGCCGCGACCTGTCCTCGCACATTAGAAGATTTTATGGACACTTTTTACTGAAGCGGAATGCCTGCCTGCTTGGCCAACAGTGTCCTCAAACTTCACTAGCCCGCGAACCGATGAAAAAAACAAATGTGTGCAGTACGGGACAGACTCCCCCTCTCCGTTCGTCTAACATCTCTCACTGGCGGCCCGCATTCATGAAGCCTATCTCCATAGCCGGAATTGTCTTAATCGTTTTGGGCGCTCTGGCACTCGCGTACCAGGGTTTCTCTTACACGCGTCACGAGCAGGTACTGGATGTTGGCTCCATGCATATCACGGCGGATACGAAAGACCGGGTTCCCATTTCACCGATCCTCGGCGGCGTCGTCCTCCTTGGAGGGATCGGATTGCTGGTCGTTGGCGCCAGGAAAAGTTCCTAATTCAAATCCGCAGCAACGCCCGCCTGAGAGTCGGGTAACGCATAACCCTCTCGCAAAAGAAATTGTGTTGAAGGTTCTTCAATCAAGATTTTGTTTGGTTTCAAAAGTCAGCTCAAGATGTTTTGACCTTGGAGGTCAGCAATGAAGAAACTTTTGGTTACCGCAGCATGTCTCTCGCTCGTAGCTGGCGCCGTTTACGCCAGGCAATTGAACAAGGAACAACGCCGCCTCGAAGAATGCGGCACGGTCATGCAGGAAGTCCTCAACATCCCGGACAACATCCCTCATGATCTTCTGGAGAAAGCGGAGTGCGTCATCGTTATCCCGTCCGTCAAGAAGCTGGCTTTTGGAGTCGGCGCGGACTTCGGCCGCGGCGCTATGGTTTGCCGCACCGGCGAGCACTTCCGTGGTGCATGGGGAGCTCCTGCGATGTACGCCCTTGAAGGCGGCAGCGTTGGCTTCCAAATCGGCGGCGAAGAAACCGACCTCATCCTCTTGGTCATGAATGGCCGCGGCATGGACTCGATCCTCAGCAGCAAGGTCAAGCTGGGCGCCGATGCTTCCGTTGCTGGCGGACCCAAGGGACGTGATGCTTCCGCGGATACCGACGCTTGGATGCGCGCCGAGATCCTCAGCTACTCCCGTTCGCGTGGCGTCTTTGCCGGCGTTTCCCTGGAAGGTTCCACGATCCGCCCCGATGACGACGCTAGCGCCGATGTCTATGGCCACCATATGAAGGCCAGCGAAATCGTGCGAGGCGAACACACCGGCGTTCCAGAATCAGGCCGTCATCTGGTCCACGTCCTGCAACGGAGCGCACCCGTCAACGAATCCGAACACGGTTCCAACTAGTTGTTACCTGTGGCCCGTTCGCCGGGTTTTTTCCCCTCCGGCGAGCGGACCCATCTTTTTCTTCTTGACAAGTTATTGACCTTCTGGTACTATCTCTTCGTAAGGTACTTCGCCCAATCGTCCTGAAACTCTCCCGCCGTTCTCTTCGACCATTGAGAAGTCTTCATTCTGCCTGCCAAGCCTTTGGTTCTCTTGTAAGCGTCTTTAGAATGAACACTTGCAAGAGTGTATGAAAACAAATGACTTTAACTACCTGTAGAATGAATGTTTACGGAAAAAAGGGAGCCCACGAACTATGGTTAACCGGGAATCCTAACCTCTTACTATCGCCGACGGTCGGCCTATCCTATCGATGTCGGCGATCGTTTCCATGCTCGGAATGCCCATTGGCGTGCAGCCAAGTCAGCAGAGCCCGGATGCTCCCATGCGCCAGGGCGATGCTTGAATCCGCCGCCCCGTAATAAAGATTCACCGTGTCCCCGTCCGCCGCGATCGTATAACCACACGGAAAAACAACGTCCTGCACATCTCCGTGACGCTCATACTCGGCCTCCGGCGCGAACATCCAGGAATCCCCGCGCACCAGGCACTTTTCCGGCTGCTCCAGATCGAAGAGCGCCAGCCCCAGCCGGTAAATCGAGCTCGAGGGCGTCCTTCGCACGCCGTGGTAAATCATCAGCCAGCCACTGGGAGTTTCAATGGGTGGCGGCGACATGCCAATCTTGTTCGCATCCCACCAGGCCCCACGCCGCGCTTCCAGCATCAGCTTGTGATTCCCCCAATGCCGCAAATCCGGCGAGTAGGAAATCCAAACGTGAGCGCCCAGCGGCGTCATCGGCCGGTGGATCAATGCCCAGAATCCGTTGATCCTTCGCGGGAGAAGTGCTGCGTCTTTGTCATCCGGAGACATGACGACGCCCTGTCTTTCAAAGCTGCGGAAGTCGCTCGTCAGCGCCAGGGAAACTCCAGGACCGCCGCGCGAATACGACGTATAAGCCACCGCATATTTTTTTAGTTCCGGGATGAAGGTGATGCGCGGATCCTCGATGCCCCAAACCTCCTCGGGGTATCGCTCCGCATCGGGCAGCAGAGTCGGTTCGCCATCGATCTGCCACTCGTTTATGCCGTTCACCGAACGTGCGGCGCACAGATGCGAGAGTCCGCGGCGATCTTCCACCCGGCAAAGCAGCAGAGTCGAACCATCCGGCAGCCGCGTTGCGCCCGCGTTGAACACGCTGTTGATCGAATACGGCCAATCCTTTCCCGACAAGATCGGATTGCCGCCGTGTCGCTGAAACAGCGTCTCATATTGAATCATTTTGGCTTTCGTCGCGAAGGTCACTACGTTCATGGAAGATTTCTCCCAGTGTTCTATCCAAGCCTCAAACCTAAGGTGCGGCGCTTCAGTTCTTTTTTTCCATGCCGTCAGGCTGTTCGACCTGACGCATTTCCAAGAGTGCCATCAGGAAGGACAATGTGGACTCCGCTCCCTGATTTTCATTGGCGCGGTCCGGATGCAGGCCGTCTCTACAACCGCCTGTCGCCGGATCGTACAACGCGATCTGAAGGTCGTTGTCTCCCAGGAACCAATTGAAGGCCGACCACGCCTCTTTGCGCCAGCGGCTCTTTCCGGTTGCTCGATAAGCCTCGAGGCACGCCGACACTGCCGCACAGGCTTCCACCGGTTGCTGGTCGAAGCGGGCCTTCTCGGTGGTCTTGGAATAAAACCCCTGCGAGCCGATGGGCACGAAATGTCCTTTCACTTCGCAACGCTGCAGCGTGACCAGCCAGTCCAATGCTTCAAGTCCGGCCGACATCATCTCTTCGTTCCCCGCGCGCACTCCTGCCCGCAGCAACGCCTGCGGCAACCGCGCATTTGAATAAGAGAGGCTATTCTCAAACCACTTCCAGTCGTCGGTCCGGTGCCCACGGTAGGAACTGAGTAGCCGGTTTGCCAGCGCGTCAGAAGCGCTCAGCGCCGCGCGATCCCCCGGGAACGAGTGGAGGTACTCCTGGACTCCCAGCAACGCGAACGCACAGGCCCGAGGGCTTTTGAATTCGACAGCTGTCGGGACAGCAAGTTCAAACATGCGGCCTGCGGCTCCGCGCAATCCCGCGTTTTTGGATCGTCCTAGAACGGTTCCTAATCCCCACATCGCCCGGCCATGACTGTCTTCTGAGTGTTCCGTCTCATGCCACTGGCATTCGTAGGTCAGGGAGTTTCGGAAGCGCTTGCTGGCGGGATCGAAAGCGTGCCACAAGAAAGCCAGATACCGGGAGGCCAGGTCGGTCGAGTTTGCCGGAGCGTGAACTCCAATCTCCTCCAGGAGTGTGGTCACGATCAATGCACGCGCGTTGTCATCGGTCGAGTAACCTTCCGGATAGTTCGGAACTACAAACACCGCATGCTCCACCATGCCCGTATGGTCGGTCATGCGATAGAAGTGATCCAATTTGATGGCGGGAAGCTTGTCGAGTTTCTTTTCCGTGTTCTGCGCCGAAAAGGTGGCCCGGGGATTTCGCAATCGCTCGTTGTAGATCCGTTCAAAGCTCTTCATATACTTCTGCGCGACGCGGCTCCACACCATGTCTCTCGCGTAGAGATATGCGCGTTTCCGCATGGCGTGCCTTGCCGTACTGTTGTCCAGCAGTTCCACCGTCTTTGCCGCGATTGCCTCCGGATCATCGAAGGGAACCAGCGCCCCGCGCTCATCGTCCAGAAGTTCGACGGCGTGCAGGTAAGGCGTTGAGATGATCGCTTTTCCGGCGCTGAGCGCATAGGCAAGAGTGCCCGAAACAACCTGATCCTTGTGTTTGTAAGGAGTGATGTAAATGTCCGCCGCGCCGATCAATTCCACCATTTCCTGCGGACTCACAAAGCGGTTGCGGAAAATGACGTTGCTCTCGACCACGAGCTCCTTCGCCAGCTTCTGCAAGGATTGCCGGTATTTGTCGCCTTCGCGCCGCAAGATATGCGGATGCGTGACGCCGGAAACCATGTAAACAACATTGCTATGACGCGCCAGTATTTGCGGCAGCGCTTTTATAACGTTTTCTATCCCTTTATTCGGCGAGAGTAGCCCGAAAGTTAGCAAAACCTCTTTTCCCTCAGTTCCAAACCCGTCCTTGTAAAAACTCGGGTCGGTAAATGGCAGATCTGGGATGCCGTGGGGAATCAAATCAATCTTTTCGGCTGGCACGCGGAACACTTCCTGCAGGATCTCCGCGGATTGCCGGCTCATGACGATCAAGCGGTCCGAAAGCGTCGCAATCTCTTCCATCACTGCGCGCTGCTCGGGATTTGGCTCGCGAAGCACCGTATGCAAAGTCGTTGCGAAAGGCATTCGCAGCCGACGCAGAAGTTCCAGAATGTGCGCGCCCGCGCGTCCTCCGAAGATTCCATATTCGTGCTGAAGGCATACCAGATCGACGCCGCTGAAATTCAAAAAGTCCGCCGCCTGCCGGTAAGAAGCCAGATTATCTTCGGATAGCTCGAATCGGACTCGCGCCGGATACGCGTACCCTTCTTCCGTATCGTTCACGGGCAGCGCCAGCAGCTCGGTGGCTCCGTATTCCGCGTGCAAGGCGTCGCACAAATCGGTCGTGAATGTGGCAATACCGCAGCGCCTCGGAAGGTAGTTGCCCACGACCGCGATTCTGTTGGGGAGCACAGAGCGGGGCGGGATCGGCGTCAGGGCGACGGGCTTCTCTTCCAACACGAGGGACTGCAACTCAATCACTGCTTCGGTTTCTGTGAGAGGAATTATTTTTGGCAAAGACATTCGTTTTCCAGTGCATCACTGATTTACGGAAGAATCGCGGCGTGCCAACCCAAGAATTACGCAACCTGGAGTTGCATTGGACGCTTCGCTTTCTCGTCGAATCCTGAACCGCGTTCCCCTGCTCGGAGAGGCGCGTTTGGTTTTATTCGTGCAAGACCACGGTCAGCAGGGACTTGTTGACCTTAATCTTCCCGTTATATTCGATGAAGCCTAGTTTTCTGAATTTGTTCATGAAGAAATTCACCCGCGAACGCGTCGTTCCCACCATGCTCGCCAGCGTCTCCTGCGAAACCTTTGGCAAAATGCGAACCGGTTGATCTTGTTTTCCGTAGCGGGCGAGTAGCAGCAGCGTGCGCGCCAGCCGTTTTTCGCTGGAATTGAAGAGTTGGTCGACGAGGTCCTCTTCGACGCGGATGTTATGCGCCAGCATGTACCGGATGAAATGGTCCGACAGCTCTTGCTCCGTATGCAGCACGCGCAGCAGTTCTTCCTTTTCAATGATGAGAAGTGTGGTCGGCGTGACGGCCGTGGCCGTACCCATCCGGACGGCTTGGCCGGCCATACAACCCTCGCCAAAAAAGTCGGTCGGGCCAAACATGGCAACCACCGCTTCTTTTCCCGACCCGTTCACCACGGATAACTTTACGCCGCCCTTCTGGACGTACATAACGCTACCCGCACTGTCTCCTTGCGTGTAAATCGACTCGTTTCTCCGATATTCGGCAATTTTTCGAGAAATACCCGCGGTGTCGAGAAACACCTGCGGATCGAACATCTTCTCTTTGCCATTTCTGCTGTGGTTTGCTTTTTTCATAGGCTGGCCGGCACGAGCGTTCCGGGGACGCATTTCCCGGCCCCGTCCACGGTACCAAATCGAACTCTCACGAGACTGTGCAGAACAGAACAGTTTACATTTTTGCGAGCTTTCCGGTTCGTTTGCCCAATTTAGTAGACAGAGCAAATCGGTACCAACCTACGCCACGCCGGGCTGTCTTTCCGGGCGGTAGTATCCGTCTAGTACTGTATACATGATGGTTATACATTTCTCAACTCTGTGCAACATCACAGAGTCGATAAAACTCCTCCACCGGAATATAAGAAGCAAGATGGAACTCTGTGGGCACAAAGTACGAGAATTCGCGACGGATTGTGCAAAAGGGAACAGCGGGCATGCCTGCCTGTCGATTAGATTGCTTGCGAGACGGCGAGAAGGAGCGACATTGGCCGGTTACCAGGGCTGGGACGGGCGGTTTCCCTCCCCTCGCTGTCTCACTCTTAAGTCTTAGCGCGCAGTTCCCCTCGCAAAGCAAATTAACCTAGTGATCGCCGGCTTTCGGCCCGGAAAACTCATCTTTCGGCCATTAAAATATTGCAACAATACTGATCCCAGGAAAAAGGGAGAGGCTGTCACAGCGCCAATCGAACCGGTCATTTCGCATTCGCTGGAGATTTGAAAATGAAGAAAACTCGCGCTGCCATTCTTTGCCTCGCCGTTTTCCTTCTTACGGCTCCTCTGCTGCGGGCGCAGGATTATTCTCACTACCGAGGCTTTGCGCTCGGGGCAAACCTCGCCACTGTGCTGAAACAGACGGCACAGAAGTTAGCCGACGTAACTGTCCCTCACGGCGGCTCAGGGCTATTTCAGGAGCTGAATTGGAGGCCGCCGAATCTCCCCGGTCCCGGGTTCAGGGCCGATAGAGTCGGACAGATTCTGTTTTCTTTCTACAACGGCGCGCTCTACAAGATGTCCGTGACTTACGATCGAGCCTCTACGGAAGGCCTTAAGGCCGACGATATGGTGAAGTCCATTTCCGCGAAATATGGGCCTTTGACAACGCTCGCTCCTACGGTTGATCCAGCGGCGCTCGACACGTACGACGCCAAAGACATCCTTGTTGCCTCCTGGGAAGGTGCACAATATTCCTTGCATCTTGTCCATTCAGCGTTTACGGACGGCTATGGACTCGTGCTGTACTCGAAGCGCGCCAGTGCCGAAGCTGAACTCGCGCTCGCCGAATCCTTGCAACTCGAAAAATTAGAAGGCTCTAAGAGAGAAGCCGCGCGTCAGAAAGAAGAATCAGATGACGCCGTAGCCGCTCGGCTGAAGAATCAGAAGACCTTTCGTCCGTAAGGCCGGCGGAGAGGAACAACGCGTTGTCAGCCTTGGCTTCGCCCTCAGTTCGACGCCATGCGCCCTTGAGAGGTAGTTGCTCGCTAAGTGAGTTCGCTGGGCTCGCCGCAAGACTTTATTGCCGTACTCTAACGCTTCAACGATCGATTAAACGTAATCCGGCATCCGGCAATCCACCGCGCGCTGGAAGGATTCCTGGCCGGAAATTTGTCTGCAATCTTGTGCACTTACGCACAGTATTCTTGTCCGGCAAGAGTCACACTCTGGGTCTCGCAGTTTTTCGAAGGAGACTCATGCACAAGCTTTCACGAATTACATTGGGATTGGCAATCACCCTCGGCGCTTCCATCTATGGCCAGGCGCAAGCACAAACACCCGCACAGGCCGGTGATCCTACACCGACTTACCGGTTTACCGTCGTCAGCCGCACGGCTCGCGCAGTGAGTTACAGACACAGAAGCGGATCGACACACGTGGATTTTCAAGGCACCGACCTTATGCCCAGCGCAAGGGGCGAGGCAAAAGTGGAAAGCAAGCGCGGAGTTCTCGGTATCGAAGCCGAATTTTCCGACCTCGACCGGCCTACCGCCTTTGGCAACGAATATCTTACTTACGTCATGTGGGCCATCTCGCCGGAAGGCAGATCCGTTAATCTTGGCGAAGTCTTGGTTGGCGACAACCACCGAAGCAAGCTGGACGTGACCACCGATCTTCAAGCCTTCGCGCTCATCGTGACCGCGGAACCTTATTTCGCGGTCCGCCGCCCGAGCAACGCCGTGATCATGGAAAACGTGATTCGCCAGGACACCAAAGGCAAGTCGGAAGTCGTAGACGCCAAGTACGAACTGATTGACCGCGGCGGCTACATCCCGACGGGCTACACTTTCGACCCTGTGGTCTTGGACGCCAAGTTGCCCCTCGAGTTCTTTGAAGCGCGCAACGCCGTGCGCATCGCGAAATCCGCGGGCGCCGAGCGCTACGCCGGCCCGAGCTACGAAAATGCGGTTCGCCAGATGAGAGAAGCGGACGCTATGGCCACAAGCCATCACGAAAACAAGAAAGCGCTGATCTCCCAATCGCGCGAAACGGTCCAGACCGCGGAAGACGCTCGCGAAATCGCCACGAAGCGCATTGCCTCCGACCGCGCCGATTACGAACGCAACGCCTCTGCCGGACGTGAAGCAAACGCAAACGCCGCAACCGCAGATGCAGTTCGCGACCGTGACGAAGCCGACCGCAAGAAGCACCAGGCCGAAGAAGCCGCTCGGCTAGCTCAAGGCGCCCAGGCCAATGCCGAAGCGGACGCCGACCGAAATCGAGCAGCAGCAGCCGCTGCCGATCAGCAAGCTCAAGCAGCCAAGAGCGCCGAAGCCACCGCCGAAGCAGATTCCGAGCGCAACCGCGCAGCTGCAGCCTCTTCGGATATGCAAGCCCAACAAGCTGTTCACGACCGCGAAGAGTTGCGCGCAAAGCTGCTTCAACAGTTCAACTTGATCCTCGAGACGCGCGACACCGCCCGCGGACTTGTCGTAAACATGTCCGACGTGCTCTTCGACAGTGGCCAATATACGTTGCGGCCGCTCGCCCGCGAGAAGCTGGCGAAAATATCAGGCATCGTCCTCGCCTATCCGACTCTCATGCTTGCAGTCGAAGGCAACACCGACAGCGTGGGATCGGAAGAGTTCAACCAAACGCTTTCCGAGAACAGAGCCAATAGCGTCAGGACCTATCTCACCAAGCAAGGTGTGCCTGAAGCCTCTACGACTGCTCAAGGATTCGGCAAGTCCAGGCCCATCGCTTCCAACGACACATCCGACGGCCGCCAACAGAATAGGCGCGTCGAGCTGATCGTATCCGGTGAAGTCATCGGTACGAAGATCGTTTCGATCGGGGTACTGCCAGTCACAGCATCCTCCACGCCCCGCTAAATCAAGCGTGAATGACAAAAAAGCCGGCTCACCGCGAGCCGGCTTTTTCTTTGCCCCTGCTGTTTTAAGTATGATACGTGCATCCGGCAGGTGTTCAAGTTCGTGTTGCGGAAATTGCGCGAGAAGAACGAATCGGCAGAAGAACAGCCGCTAAGCCGCTGTATCCCTTTGCCGCGTCGCTTTGACCCCCGAAAGTATTCCGGCGCCCACAAGTACGATGGCCCCGACGACAATCCAGTGTGCAGGCAAATGGAGCAGGAAGGCGCCGTAGATAAGACCGATAATTAGAACTCCGAATCCGATGGCATAGAGTCCGAATGACACAGTGGTTCCTTTCCGCTGCGATATCCTCGCCTTGTCGATCGAAAACGGATTCATGCCGGCAAGCGAGTGAGAAAAACCAAAATCTTCCCCCACCCCGTCAGGAGTGGAGGAAAGGATTTTAGTTAACGCATTGAGCCTAGCTGGTAGAGAATGCGCCTAGTCGCGATCTGGGTGACTGTGGCGCCAATTCCAGTAATTGTTCTGTTCACGGCGACTCGTGAGGCGGAATTCACGGTAGTCTCTGTGCCGCTCGCCAAGGTAGACGCGGTAGGAACGGTCTTCGCGGTCATTCCACTCATGGTAGTCACGATGATTGCGATCGTAGTAGCGCGGATGATCGACCCTGACTACCACTTCCTGCGCCGCGCCAGCCTTGGGTGCGGCAGAGGCAGTGAGTGCCGCCGTCAGGAAAAGGAAACTCAGGTATTTAGCTGCAAGATGCATATGTTCCTCCGGGAATCGCGAACCCCTCCGTAGGTGTTCTAGCTTGCTGCAAGTATGCACGCCGGAGTTCTGAATAGCTGTCCGATAGAGGACATGCGGCGGACCGGCACGCGGAAGGATTTGGCGGCTAAGGGGAGGGTACGTCCCCGCGGTGAGTAACTTCTTATCCATGAAGTGTGGCTTGATCTCCGTCGCTCCACCGCTTTTGCTAGTCACGAATCCGAAACGCAGGCGCCGCCCTCTCGCGGCCCTGTTTTTGATTCTGATTGACCTAACTAGCTGAATGTAGCAGAATCCCGCCTCATATGAAGGTCGTGGTTGACTCCGTAAGGTGTCCGAGTGGCCGCAAAGTGCAGCACGGATCTTCCTCCTCTGTGATTCACCGCTACGGTGCGAATGAGAATGAGCCACAGTGTCATTGGCTCGATTCCTTCTCATTGGCCGGCCGGACCCTGCACACACGAACTGGAGACTAACGTGGACTCTCGAGTGCTCATCAAGAACGGAAGCAAATTCAAAGGAGGACAGACGGAGACTTTCTCGTCGGATCAGTCGCGCGAACTGATCATCGGAAGAGACCCGTCCTGCGACATCAAATTCGATCCGAACGACGATTTGGTGAGCCGGCGCCACGCAAAAATCACGCGGGTTAGCGACGCTCCCGAGTACACCATCGCCGACCTCGGCAGCCGCAACGGCACGATGGTCAATAAGAAGCGCATCTTCGAACCGACCAAGCTCAATTGCGGCGATCAGATACAGCTTGGGCCGGACGGTCCGCAGTTCGACTTCGACCTCGATCCTCGCCCCGCGAACATGATTAAGCCCACGCGTCTCTCCGACGCGCCGATGGCGGGAGGCACCACGCTGGCTCCGACAAGGGAAGCCCCGACAGCGATGGCTCCCACGCGCCAGTCGCCAAATGCGGCTGCAGTGGGAACCGGGGCGCCGCCCGAAAAGGCCGTGGTCGGCAAGGCCACCGTCGAGCGGATGATCAGTCAAACCAAATCGCAGAACCGAACCATGGTGTACGTGATCGCGGTCGTGCTTATCCTTATTATTGGCGGCACCTCCTGGTGGCTGTACGCGACGAGGCCAAAGCCCGTTGATGTTGGCGGGGTGGAATCTAGAATTAGAGAAGGGCTCCCCATGGCTCCGGCGGCCATCGCCGCGGCTAACACCGAGGCCACCGTCTTTATTGAGGTCGGCTGGAAACTCATTTACACCGACTCGGGCAAAGAGCTGTACCAGGTGCTGATTCCCAATCGAGTGAAAGTTCCCGGCTCCGATAACAAATATACGGAGATTCTCCGCGGCGGCGACGATTATCTGCCTGCTTTCTTCTCGGTGGAAGGCAAACCGGAACCATGGCTTTCCACCGACGACAAGACGGCTGACAAGGCTCACGACAATGCGCCCATCGGCGGCCGGCATAGCGGAAGCGGATTTGTCGTCAGCAACGACGGCTACATCTTGACCAACCGTCACGTGGCGGCAACATGGTTCACCGAATATCATTTTCCCGAGCAGTACGGCCTGGTGATCGGGGTTGATGACACGGGCAAGAATCTCACGTTGACGCCCATCAACATCCGGCAGAGCGTTTCCTGGGTACCTGCCTATGCCAGCCGGATCACAACCTCTTCGGAGAACCTCTCGACGCTCCAGAGCATGCCGAAGTTTCAGACCCGCGGAAAGGTGATTGAAGGGCGCAACGACTATCTTGACGTGACCTTCGCGAAGAATCGCATCCGCATTCCGGCGAAACTGGCACGCACCTCGGATCGCAACGACGTGGCCATGATCAAGATCGATATTCCGCAGACGCTCAAGAAAGCCGACCTGAACGATAACTACGACACGATCAAAGTCGGCGACCAGGTGGTCACGCTCGGATATCCCGGCGTTTCCGAGCCTGTCTATGGCGTGGCGGCTTCGCACGACGTTTTTAACCAGCAGATGACCGTGAAGGAAATTCCCGACCCCACGCTCTCCGCCGGGAATATCGGTCGCGTATTGCGGGGCGCCACCGGCTTCGATCAAGCCAAGGTGTTCGCAGGGGACTACTATCAGTTGACCATCAACTCCACGGGCGCTGGCAACAGCGGAGGCCCGGTGTTCGACGACAAGGGGCGGGTCATCGCCATTTTCACGCTGGGCCGAACGCTCGATGTCTCCATCAGCGGAGCCATCCCCATTCGCTATGGACTTGAATTGATGACCGTGAAACCGATGGAGGCGAAGTAGAGTTCCGGGGCAAGGGGATCCCGCATTATGGCCTCGCTGTTGAACGTTCTGATTGGCGAGTACCGTGTAAGTGAACTTCTCGGTGCGGGCGGAATGGGTGAGGTTTATAAGGCGACACACACCCATCTCGGCAGGGTCATTGCGGTTAAAGTGCTGACGTCGGGAGAGAGCGACTCCCTGACAGTAAAGCGTTTTTACAGCGAGGCGAAAATCCAGGCCAGCCTCCGCCATCCGGGCGTCGCGGAATACCTCGGATTCTACGAATACCACGGTCGTCCGTGTATTTTGATGGAGTATGTGGACGGTCAGACTCTTGCCGGTGTCATCGAGCGAAAAGGATCCTTGTCCCCGCCGGAAGCTTTTCGCATTGCGCATGCCATCGCCGCGGTGGTCGCTCACTTCCACGAGCAGGGCGTGTTGCACCGGGACATCAAGAGCAACAACATCAAGATATCTTCCGATGGCCGCGTAAAGGTATTGGACTTCGGCATTGCACGCCTCCAGTCCACAAGGAGCATGACCAGTACAGGAGTGGTGATCGGCACTCCCGGCATGCTTGCCCCGGAGCAGGTAAACGGACTGGCAGTCACTCCGGCGACCGACGTCTGGCAGTTTGGAGTGATGGTTTACGAAATGCTGAGCGGCCGCTTGCCTTTCCGTGCGGAGACTACGCGGGAGTTGTACGCGCAAATCCTGAACGCGAAGCCTGCCCCGCTTTCTTCCATCCAGCCGGCGATGCCACACCCGTTCGAAAAGGTCGTCACACGCTGCCTGCAGAAAGAGCCAACCAGGCGCTACGCCTCGGGAAGGGAATTGCTCTCGGCACTGGATGCGCTCGAGGGCCGAAAAGAATCGACGCCGGCGCCTGTTCCACCCCCGCGATTTGAGCCGCGATTGGATGTAAAGCCCGCCGTTTCCCTTCGCTTGGTCGGGGCCATCGCGGCAGGCGCGATTGTGCTTGTGGCAGTGATTGTAGGAGTGGTGCAGTTGACGCGCCCCTCAACCGCCGATCCCGGTTCCTCACCCTGCGTGGAGTCCTCGTCGGATGCGGAAACGCCTGCGGGTGAGATGAGAACCGTGACGCTCTCCACCGTCGGCGTTTCGGCGCAGGTCGTATGCGGCGGGCAAGTGGTAGGACAGACGCCGTACGCACTGAAAGCAAAAGTGGGAGATAAGGTGAAACTCATCCTTCGCAGTGACGGCTACAAGCCGAAAGCTGTCAGCTTTAACGTAACCGAACGGTCGGATTACGACGAATCCTTGGACCGAGTGGGAGAGCCCTGATTGTCCTGGCTATCGAAATTGCGGAAGAAGGAAGTAACTCCACCTGCTCCGGTAGAAGGGCAGGAAGTGGCTTTGCTCAGCGACGTCGGCTGCCACCGCCAGATCAATCAAGATTCGGGAACGATTGTGCATGCTGCCAACGGCGGAGGCGAGGGCGGAGGGCTGCTCGTCGTAGTTGCGGATGGCATGGGCGGCCACAAAGCAGGCGAAGTCGCCAGCCAAACGGCTGTCACCACGATCGTCGAGGTCTATCAGCAAACCAAAGGCACGCCCGGTGAGGCCCTTGACGAAGCCTTCCGCGTAGCGCATAAGATTATCTTCAAGCTGGCCAAGGAAGATGCGTCCATGGCCGGCATGGGCACGACCTGCACCGCCCTGGCTATCGTCAACAATGAGGCCTGGGCCGCGCACGTCGGCGACAGCCGGTTGTACATGATAAGAGGCGGCGAGATTTACCAGCTATCGGAGGACCACACGGCGGTCGCTGACCTGGTTCGCCAAGGCCTGCTCACATCCGATGAAGCGGAGAAGCACGAAGACCGAAACGTGCTGCTTCGCGCCATGGGGACCAAGCCGGAATTCTCCATGATGCGTTGGCCGGAGCCCATGGACGTGCGGCCGGGAGACGCGTTTTTGCTTTGTTCAGACGGTCTGCACGACCTGGTAAAAGATTCCGAGATGATGGCCGTGGTCAAGGATTCATCGACGAAGGACGCCTGCCGCAAATTGATCCAGATGGCCAAAGAGCGCGGCGGCTATGACAATATTACGGTAGCTGTTGTCGCGATATACTCAAGCAACGGCCAGCCGGACGGGCTGAAGGACACCCGGCAAGTCGAGGTGGCGCAATGATCGGCAAACAAGTCCAGAAGTACCGAATCGAGCGGGAGCTGGGTTCCGGCGCGATGGGCGCCGTCTACGAAGCGGTGGATACTCTGACCGAGCGGCCCGTTGCGATGAAGGTTTTGCGCGCCGAGCTGGCCCGCCAGCCTGAGCTGATCGAACGCTTTCGCAGCGAGGCCGTCACGCTTGCCCGGCTCAACCATCCTAACATCGCGATCCTTTACGACTTCTTCCTCGAAGGCGAAGACTATTACATGGCCATGGAGTTCGTGCGTGGCCAGCCCCTGGAGGCGATCATCCGCACCGCGGGCCGGCTCGAGCCGAGCATGTCCGCGCGCATTATGAGCCAAACCCTCGATGGGCTCTCTCACGCGCACAGCATGGGTGTGCTGCATCGCGACATCAAGCCGGCCAACATCATGGTGACCGGCGACGGGCGCGTCAAGGTGACTGACTTTGGCATCGCTCGTGTTCTCGGTTCCTCGCGCATGACTCGCACCGGTCGCATCATCGGCACCTTGGAATATATCGCGCCCGAACGTATCCGCGGCGATGAGTCGGACCCTCGCTCGGACTTATATTCCGCAGGCGTCGTGCTCTACGAGATGCTCTCCGGCAGATTGCCCTTCACCGCACAAACGGATTTCGAATTGATCAAGGCCCAGCTCGAGCAGGAACCGCCTCCTCTCGCCGACATGCTCCAGACTGGTTCGGCGGCCGAATGGGACTCCGTAGTGCAGAAGTCCATGGCGAAATCCACGGCCCAGCGATTTCAAACGGCGGAAGAGTTTGGCTTGGCCTTGCCGGATCTACCGTCCTTGTCTGGCTCGGGCACGCGCTCTCCTGCTTTCGCCGTCAGACCGACGCCAGTTCCTACCGCGCAGTCTCCCGTGGCCAATCTCGCGCCTGCGCCTCCGGAGCCAGTTGCCGCGGCTTGGCAATCGCAAGCGCCCGCCGAGCGTGTCAAGCTTACGCAAAAGATTCCGCCGATGGCTTTGATTCTTGGAGCAGCAGGAGTTTTAGCCGTCGTTTTATTGATGGCCGTTATCGTGATGCGCATTCGCGCCAGTAATGAATCCAGCGGCGGCAATTCGTCTGCCCCCGCCGTGGACGTCGCGCCTGCCTCCGGTTCTCAACCCGTGGATGAACAGAAACCGGTAGATTCCAGCGTTACAAGCCAGCCGGCGGTTACCATTCCCGTAGGTTCTGGCGTCGTTGCCGTGCCCGCAGGCGGGAAGACAACTTCTCCCTCGGGCAAAGGTTCTGCGAATGATAAAAGAGAGGCCGCGCTCCGCGCTCTGGAAGGAAAGGAGCCAAGCTCCAAAAATTCCAAGCGTTCCGCCGCTCTGAAGGCTCTCGACCAGTGAACTCCAGACCCCCGGTGAATCCATGACGTCGGAGAAGCGGCGGCCCGCCCTCCTTGCCGCGATGGTGGCGTTTCTTTTTTTTGCCGCTGCTGCCGCCACGTTCTCGCAGACCACGAAGCCCATCACGTACAAAGGCTTGCTCAACTCGCTTAAGACGCACGGTCTGACGAACCCCGAACTGACCCAAATCATAAAGACGCGAGGCGTGGATTTCGAACTGACCGCGGACAAGGAGTCCGATCTCAAGGCTGCCGGCGCGGATGCGGACTTGCTGGCAGCGGTTCGCGTCAATCTGCGCGGCGCAGGAGCAGCGGCCCCTGCGAGGTGGTGCCACTCAAACACCCACTTCTCCGCCTGCCGCTTCGGTCGGCGCTCCACCGGCAACGCCTCCAATCTCTCAGCCTCCTGCGGAGAAAGAGAAGCCGGCCGCTCCCGCCAACGCATCAAATATCGCCTCGATTCGTGACGTAAAAAAGCTGTACATCGAGAAAATGCCGAACGATCTTGACGAATACATCAAGGCCGAAATTTCCAGGCAAATGCCCGGACGCGTGCTCGTCGTTCTTCGCGTCGAGGATGCCGACGCTATCATGAAAGGCACGGCCACCGAGCGCAGAGGCAGCGTCACCATTACGGACGTGCGCGGCACAGCCGACCTCTGGGTCGGGGAAGCGGGCGACAAGGGGCTCTACCTCACCAAAGTCCACGGCGGCGAAAAGAAAGTGGCGGAGCGGTTGGTCAGCGGCCTAAAAAAGGCAATGTTCTAAAGTAGGGGCGGCGCGAGACTTTCCGCCCTCTCTGTTTCCTGATCAAAAGATGAAAAAGGTTATTGCGGAACGAACGTGACCGGCTCTCCCGAGAAGATGAGCGTGAGCACCGTTCCTTCAATACGCTGCGGCGTGACCGTCTTCAGCGTCATGTTCCACACGCTGATCGTGCCGTTCGTATTTCTCTGCCGCCATTTGCCCTTAAAAACCACAACCCCTTTTTTGTCGGTGGTCTGCTCCGCATCCGCGACGATAACGTTATCCGTGCTTTGCATATAAAGATGGTTGCTGACCATCCGGACCGTAAACGCTTTGTTGTATTGCAAAAAGTTCCAGTTCTGGGGAAACGGCCCCATCGCCGCGGCATTGGCCGCAGCATTCGTTCCCGGATTCCCGCCCGGAGAAGTCCTCGCGGGGACGGCGGCCTGCTGATTTGGCGGCGCGCTGTTGGCCGGCGCGGTCAGCCGCGTTACTTCATCTTGATCGGCTTTGGCTCCGGTCTGGTCGCCTAGCGCTGTCTTGATTTTCGCGCGCTCACCATACCCAACTGGATCCTCGGGAGCCAGGCGGATGAAATTATTCCAATCGTCGAGCGCGGCGTTGTAATTCTTTAGCTGTCCGTAAACAATCGCTCGATACAAATAACCCTCAGGGTTGCCGGGGAAGAGCTGAATCACCTGGCCGAAATAGTTGAGCGCTTCGTCGCCCACGGCCGGCCGGGGCAGCGCCGTCATTTGCAATTCCATTGGCTGCCCCTGCCTTTGGATTTGAAATCGCACGCTCATTCCTGGCGTGATTTTCGCCGGGGTGACGTACTGCTCGGCGAAATCTTTCATGCTCAGGCCGTTGGCGGAGAGAAGTACGTCGCCTACCTGTATTCCGCCGCGCGCTCCGCTGCCCAGCGGAAGAACACCGGAGACGGCGATCTGCCCGTTGAGGACGTGCCAGCGGAACCCCAAATATCCCCCGTGCCCGGGGGCCGGGATCGTCATACCCGTTGAGGCGGGCGACACTTCGCCGTTCGACGGATTTTCCGCTGTGGCTAGAAGCTGTTTTGCCTCCGCATTTCCCGGCTTGATCTGTAGCGCGATGTGGAAGTCCACTTCTGCCTTCTTCGGTTGCGACGCAGCCAGGTAGATGCGGCCTCGCAGGACGTACGCCTCGGCGTCATCCTGGTCCAGCGCCAGCGCCTGCGTTACCACCGGCAGCGCGCTATTCGGGTCGTGTGCATCGAGCAAGGCGCGCGAGGATTTCAATAAGCTTGCCGCGTTCGTCTTATCCGCTGGCGAAATGGGCGTGCTGTGATAGTACTTGCGAATGGCCTCCAGAACAGCGGGTGAGGCTCCGGCGTTTCGCAGTTCCTCTTCATCGTCGAACGCCAGACGGAAGTTGACGCCGCGCTGATGGATCAGGTCAATCAGTTCGGCCGCCGAGAGGCCGCCTGTTCCCAGCGCGTCGATCAGCCCCTTTTTTTTGATGGGAGGAGAATGCTGCGGAGCGCCCTGCAAAAAAGCTGCGCCATGCAGCAGCAACAATACCAAAACCGAAAGCGACCCTGCGATTCGTGCCCTCATTCGGAGACACCTGGTTCCGCGGACTTCTGCAATCACCCGCGGCGGACTGTATTCGATTGGAATTATAGTGTCAATCCGGCGGTTTGGCGCGCCAAGCTTGGGCGCGCCCCTCTTCTCATTTGAAGCTGTCGGCGGCCTCTTTTCCCGAGACCACCGCGCCTTCCATGAATCCTTGTTCGTCGGCGATATGCTCTCCCGCGAAGTGCACGTTTTTGTGAGGTCTCTTTAAAGTCTCGCGAACGGTGAACCACTGACCCGGCCTGTAAAATGCATACGCGCCGCGCGTGAACGGGTCATTTTGCCAGGCTTGCCGTTTTGCCGCTAACGCAACTTTTCTAACCTTTGCGTCGTCCCACTCCGGTTTCGCGGCCTTCGCCACGTCGCCCGTAATCCAGTCTTTCAACTCTCGGATCGGCGAACCAGCGATGTCGTCCGCCTTGTCGCCAATCGCGTAGCTGCAAAGAATCCCGCAATCTCCCTCCTGCTCCAGTGTGCTGTCAAAACAAAAATCGGAGGCCAGCGGTGTGAACACCGAAAATCCGCCGCTCGGCGGCTTCGGCCAGAAGCGCTCCGAGCAAAGAACTGCCGTCTTCGTAATGCGCGCGTACTGCAATTGCTTCGCGGCATCCATGTGCTTTGGGGGCAGCCCGGGGTTACCCCAGTCAATCCGCGGCAACTGATGCGCGGGCAGGGCGCAGATGCAAACATCGGCTTCCAGCTTGTCTTCTCCTGAGTACACCTGCACCTTGCCGCCTACTTGCAGCACTTTGTCGACCGTAAACCCGGTGTGAATCTTCGAGCGGCCCACGGAATTTGCCAGCGCGAAGACAAGTTGTGAGTTTCCTCCTTCCAGCTTGAAGTCCATTTCGTCGGTGGAATCCGCGCTCTCCCCCACGGCGCCAAAATATTCCGAAGCGCCAACGTAAGCCGAGACTTGCCGAATGGATTCGCCGAAATCGGTGCCGTCCATCAAATCGCGCTGAAGCAGATCCTCCAATTCAAAGCCGGCTTCGTCGAGCAGTGTCCACCAATCGAGCATGTCCATCTTTTTAAGAGTCTCCAACCGCTTCTTCGGGTCTCGGATATTGCTGTCCTTGTTAAATTGTTCCTCCAGAGCGTTGAACTTTGCCTCCGCCTCTGGTCGGAGAGGCCAGCCGCCTGGCTTCTTGAAGCTGAGCGGTCTGCCGTATTCCCAGAAGGAATACGCATACTGGTGTTGCATCTTGGGCAGATGAAAGAACTTCTGCAGGCGCAGCATCTCTTCGTGGCCCTTGCCGATCCATTCGCCGCCCAGTTCACACACCAGGCTTGGCTCTTCGTCAAAACGATGCGAATAGACTCGCCCGCCAATCCGTTCCTGCGCTTCCACCACGTCTACATGCCATCCCCGCTCGGTCAGCCGGTGCGCAGCGGCAAGCCCGGCAAGGCCGGCTCCCAGCACGATGCAACTATGCCGTTTCCGCGGCAGTGGTGCGGCAACACCCAGCGATACGCCAACCGCTTTGCCGCTGTCCGACTTTCTCTTTGTGACCATGTTTTTTCCTTCGTGCGAAGCAAGCATAAGAGTGCTTGCATGGAACACTAGATTTAGCGGGAGAGTGGGCCCATGTTGCCTTGTAAGAGAAGACTATGCAACATAATTATTCCTTTCGATAGAATCCGGACGTGGCTCGGGCCGTTTTTTAATCATTGCGGTTTCCGCCCGTCGTAACGGTAGAATTCTCTCGCGCACCTCAGTACAAAGAAATATCGCTTCCTGGCCACCCACGCATCCGCCAGGAATCTAACGGGAGCTTACGCATGAAAACGATGCAGGGTCCGGGAATTTTCCTGGCGCAGTTCGCCGGCGACGCCGCGCCGTTCAACTCTTTCGACGCCATCTGCGCGTGGGCTGCGAGCCTCGGCTACGTAGCCGTTCAGATTCCTTCCTGGGATGCGCGGCTCTTCGATTTGAAGCGTGCCGCCGAGAGCAAAGCCTACTGTGACGAAATCGCCGCCGTCGCCGCGCGCCACAAACTTGTCATCTCTGAACTTTCCACGCATCTCCAGGGACAGCTCGTTGCCTGTCATCCCGCCTATGACGCGATGTTTGACGGCTTCGCCCCCACAACCGTTCATGGCAATCCCAAAGCCCGACAAGCGTGGGCCGTCGAGCAGTTGATCTTCGCCGCTCGCGCCTCGAAACATTTCGGCATGAAAGCCCACGTCACTTTTTCCGGCGCGCTCGCCTGGCCCTACATCTACCCCTGGCCGCAGCGTCCCGCAGGTCTCGTCGAAACCGCTTTCGACGAGCTCGCCAAACGCTGGCTTCCCATTCTCAACGCCTTTGACGAAGCTGGCGTCGATCTCTGCTACGAAATTCATCCCGGAGAAGATCTCCACGATGGCGCGACCTTCGAAATGTTTCTCGACCGAGTTCGCCAGCATCCGCGCTGCAACATGCTCTACGATCCCAGCCATTTCGTCCTGCAACAGCTCGACTACCTGCAATTCATCGACTTCTATCACTCGCGCCTCAAGATGTTTCATGTGAAGGACGCGGAATTCCGCCCCACCGGCAAACAAGGTGTCTACGGCGGCTATCAGCCCTGGCTCCAGCGCGCCGGCCGTTTTCGTTCGCTGGGCGACGGCCAAGTCGACTTCGCCACGATTTTCTCAAAGCTCACGCAGTATGATTTCCCGGGCTGGGCGATTCTTGAATGGGAGTGCTGCATCAAAAGCGCTGAGCAGGGAGCAAGGGAGGGCGCGCCCTTCATCCAGCGGCACATCATCGAAGCCGCCAAAAGTACCTTTGACGATTTCGCCAGTTCCGGCGCCGATCAAAAAGCCTTGCGCGACGTTCTCGGCCTTTCGCGCGATTAAGCAATGTGGAGTGCGGCAGCTCTGCTGCCGCTCTCTTCATCCATTCGCATGAGCCCAAATTTGGCGGGTCTCCGCCAGCCTTCTACTTCTTCGTGAAAATCGCCTTCGGAATCATGCAATGCACGCCCTTGCGAATATCCACCACTTGCGACACACGGCAGTCGCCGATGATCGAAGTCAGTGAGTACGCCTCTTCGCGCGTCATCGGAACCAGCTTCTGCTCCGCCAGAAAATTCACGGTCTCGCGCACGGCAATCTTCATCGCTTCGTTCAAGTCCTCATCAAATCCCATGAACACCCAATGCGTCGCCGTCTCCGCCCGCGGCCACTCCGTGTGCAAATCCTTCCGAACGATCGGCTGGATCTCAATCTCCTTATACGAACATTCCAGCGCCGTCAGGTTCACTTCACCCCCGCCTTGCAAACAGTGCGAATCGCCCGTCCAGATCAGTCCGCCCTTCTGAAACACCGGCAGGTACAGCGTCGAGCCTGCCTGCAGTTCGTTCACGTCCATGTTCGACCCGTTCTTCCACGGTCGCAGCGTGCTTGTGCGGCCCTTCGCGTCGCGGATCGGAGGCCCCGCTTTTTCTTTCGGCTCATTCGGATCCGGGCCTACGGCGATCGTCCCCGGAAACGGTTTTAGCGGCAGCACGATCCCCGGCTTGAATTCCGTCGTCATCGTTGCCGAGTCCAGTTTGAAATATTGCACATGGCCTTCGGGAAATTCCGGCGCCAGCAAACCCACGGTAGGGAACTGCTTGCCCGGAAGATTGAAGTTGAACCCAGTGTCCTTCATCACGATCTTCACGATGCGAATTTCCATCGTGTCGCCTGGTTCCGCGCCGTTCACATAGATCGGCCCCGTCACGGAATGCGGCCCGCCTCCCGGATTCGCCAGCCGCAGCTTGACGATCTCCTCTATCGTCGCGCCCGGCTTCACCTCGTCCATCCCGTGGCTCAGCGTTTCGATGGACACGGTGTCTCCCGAGTCCACGACCAGCTTGGGTTTTTCACTCGGGTTCAGCCAGCCCCATTGCACCGTTTCTTTGTTTGCCGGAAGCACATAGTGCTTGCTGCTGGTTTTCTGCGCGCCGTGTCTTGCGGTGTCGTTTTGCGCCAGCGCTCCTGCGCACACTAACCCGCTGGCTATCAGCACGACCGCGGTTCTCGAAAAAGAAATCATCGTTAAACTCCTCGTTGTCCAATTTTTCAAGGCAGGTCCGGAGAGTATAGAAGGCACGTGTCCGTGACGTTCATGGAAAAAATGGCGCTATGCATTCAGGAAATTGTTTCAAAGTCCGGTGCTACTTCTTCTTCTCCCACAAATCCCAAAACAATTTCACCGTGGCCGGACCGTGGCCGCGTATAATGCGCCTTCCGAATTCCGATTGAGTCTCGTTGCAACCGCATTTCCTCTCGATAGCAGGCTGTCCCGGCCCAGTGATGCGGGAATAAGTCGGCATAATCCCGCGCAAATTCTGCGTCGCTAATAGTAGACGACGTGCTTCTCTTGGTAAGCCTTGAGCCTGCCTGACTGCGGCGACATTGGCAAAGGCGCCTTTGTCACACAATCCGCGCGCACATACGCAGGGTCGCTCCTTCCCGGAACGCTGAGAGGTGCCCAACATACTGCGGTCGCATACTCATTCTCGGCTTTGATGAGAGCCCTGCCGTGAAGCGTGAAATATTCAGGCATACCCATAGCTGGCTGGACCACAACTGTATAGGTCACTTCTGGGTCCAGCGCCGGAGCCACACCAGTTAGTGGCGCTTCTTGCGAATAGCCGGTTGGCAAGATTCCGTACGCGAATCGCAGTCGCATTAGGGGAAACTTACCCCGCCTTTGCCAGTCAAAGCCCCAAACCAGGTCGATGTCGTCTCCACGCCACTCAGCCTTGGAATGTTCTGGGCCGTAAATCTGCAGGCCGTGATATCCTGCCGCCCCATCGATCTGAAATTCGGGAACGGGCGAACCAGTTACGGAGACGTAAAGGGGCTCTTCCCAAACTGTAAGAAGACCGAAAAACATGAGCACCGGCACACAAAGCAAGAGTGCAATGAAACCCTGTCCCCGGGTTTTACCTCTCCACAGGTCTCGGATTGAGAAAACAACGGTCCCCACAAAACCGACAAAGACAAATTTTACGAGCCAGACGCCTATACCGCTGAAGCGGACGTATGAGAAGGCTACAAACGTTATTGTGGCGAAGACAAGATTGCTGAGCGCCCAGAGCAAAGAGCTATCTGGTTGTCGTCGAATTTCCACATAAAAATCATGGACCGGTTCATCTGAGTGTGCAATAGAACTGCCGTCAGCAGAGCGGCGTTTCGAGCAACCTACGTCCTGCACGCACGACCGTTTACCGCGCAAACCGGCATTATCGTTGGTTCATAGGGTCTTCAGGAAAGCGAGCAAGCGGTCGTTCGGTTGGTAACGGCCATTTCGCGTTTTTCTGGAAGTGGCCTTGGCAAGTGCCTTCTCCTTCATCGCCATGCTGGCGTGGAGATACACCTCGGTGCTCTCGATTGATTCGTGGCCAAGCCAAAGAGCGATCACCGAGCGGTCCACACCCTGCTGGAGCAGATCCATGGCGACGGAGTGACGCAGCACATGCATTGAAATGCGTTTCTTAGCGAGCATTGGGCACTGTCTTCCTGCGTTAGCGATATGCTTGGCCAGGATACCCTCCGCGCCATCACGGCTGAGTGGCCCGCCCCGCGCACTGGGAAACAGAGGGTCAGCGGGGTTGCCGAGACGTTCTCGCAACCAACCGCGTAGAGCTATCACCACATCTTTATGCAGCGGTGTGGAACGCTCCTTGCGTCCTTTACCTCGACAGCGCACTGAGCCTCCGGTTCCCATGGCCTGACCCCCTTTTATGTACCAGTGCTTATGAGAGTCGGTTGTGGTGTTGATCGAACTTGGGACGGACGGAGCGAAGCGGAGTCCGGCCCAAGTTCGGCGGCGAAGGCCGCCGGCGTCTGGTACCCGATCCCGCTGTGCAACCGCTCCTGATTCCAGTACCGCTGATACTCCGCTCCCAAAACTTTGGCCTCCAGTAATGAGCCGAAAATTTCCCGGTCCGCAAACTCCGCCTTCATCCGGCTGTTGAACGATTCGCTGTAGCCGTTCTCCCACGGACTGCCCGGGGCAATATACAACGATCCGATCTTGCGTGTCGCCAGCCAGCGCTGCACCGCTCGCGCGATGAACTCCGGCCCGTTGTCGGAACGGATCGCTCCGGGCGCACCGTGCCGGGTTTCCAGCCACGCGAGAATCGCCATCACGTCGCGTGCCGTCATCCGCCGCTCCACTTCCAGCGCCAAACATTCGCGCGTGAATTCGTCCAGCACCGAAAACCATTTCAGCCTTCTTCCGTCCGCCGTCTCGTCCATCGTGAAGTCCCAGCACCACACGTGATTTTTGTACTTCGCCTTCTTCAGCGCACAACTATTTTCGCTGTGCCCGCGCGCCCGTTTTCGCCGCTTGCGCAGCGGGTTCCGCAACCCTTCCTCGCGCCACAAGCGCTGCACCCGCTTCTGGTTGACCGTCATTCCAGCGTCCCGCAGCAGTCTGGTCATGCGTCGGTAACCCGAACCGGGGTGCTTCCTGGCCAGTTCGTGCAACCACTGGCGAATGCGCCGCTCTTCATAATCGATGCGCGCTTGGTAGCGCTGCGTCGCGCGTGGCTGCTCGACCAGCCGGCAAGCATGGCGTTCTGCGTAGCTACGCTCGTCGCAAAGATGGTTCACCGCCCGGCGCTTGCCCGCCGGGCTCACCAGTTTTTTCGGCTGAGGTCCTTCAGCGCGTCGATGTCCATGGCTTGTTGCGCCACGATCTTCTTCAACCGCGCATTTTCTTTTTCCAGTTCTTTCATCCGCGCCATCTCCGGCCCCTTCATCCCGCCATAAAGATGCCGCCAGCGATGAAACGTCTGCTCGCTGATCTCCAGCTTCCGGCAAACCACTTCGATCGTCGCGCCCTGGTTGAGGTCCACCTCCGCCTCGCGCAACTTCGCAATGACCTCTTGTGGTGTGTGTCGCTTCCTTTTCATCGAGTCCTCCCGCCCTCTCGGGCGTTAGACTCTCATATCAGCTGGTACAACTGGAGGGGGTCAGGCCACACCAGGACAACGTCATCGCAACGAAGACCAATGAGTTCCGATATGCGGAGTCCGGTCTGAGCGGCCACGAGCAGTAAGGTGTAATCACGACGGCCTCCCCACGTAGCTCGATCCGGAGCAGAGAGTAGCGCCTCTAGCTCGGGTCGAGTGAGATACTCGATGGGTCTTCGATCAAAGCGTTTGTTGGGTATAGCCAGCACACGCTGCGCCAAGGCACCGAGGGACGGTTCGGTGAAAGCTACGAAAATACGGAAGAAGGAGTGAATCGCGGCTAACCGAACATTCCGGCTCCGTGCGCATACGCCCCGGTCTCTCTCCAGATGATTGAGGAAGGCCCCGAGGAAGGCGGGTTCCAGAACTTCCATAGTCAGTTTCGTAGGCGGCTTGCCAGTCTCGTGTTGTGCAAACTGCAGGAGCAGGCGAAAAGTGTCCCGATAGCTCGCGATCGTATTGGGGCTTGCTTGCCTTTGATGCATCAAGCGGTTGGTGAAGAAGGCTTGCAGGAGTTTCTCGAGACTGGAGGCAGGTGTTCATCACCAAACCTCCTTTCTCTTTCGACCAAGACGGCGCGACGCCAAGCGCATGAGTTCTGGGGGTCGCTGTGAGATACCAATACGTGCTGACCGCGTCGACGTGGCCAAGATAGGTGGCGAGAGCAGGCATTTGCCGCTCGACATCTGCGCCAGCATGATAGAGGTGCTCAAGGGTCCGAATGGCGAATCCGTGCCGAAAATCATGGATCCGCGGACCGCGCTGCCCCGCCTGGGTTCGCAAGCCGGCCCGCCGAACCAGCTTGCAGAAAGTATGTTCCACCTGCGACACGCTCAGTCCCGTGCCGAGTTCCGAAACAAAGAAGCGGTTATCTTTGCGCTGGGGAAAGATTTGGTGGCGCAATGCGGCATAGTGCTTCAACGCATTACGGGTCGACGGATGCAGAGGAACCAGCCGGGATTTTCCGAACTTGGCATCGCGAACATGGATGATGCCGCTGATGAGATCCACATCCTCGCAATCCAGTGTGAGGCATTCTCCGATCCGCATCCCGCTAACAACAAGTAGTCCAAGCAATGTGGCGATTGTCGTTGGCCGCACCCGCGCGAGAACCGAGTTTAAGAGCTCCCTCGATGAGTTTTCGGATATCGTTATCGCTGTACACATACGGAGACCTTCTTATATAGCCATCAGGCAGCAATCCGCGCGGTGAACTTCTGTTCGAGGGTCCACGCCCGCTTGATACTCGGCAAACGTACGGACGATTTGCAGACCGTTTCGCGCAAAGAGCTGGCTGCCCATGGGGAGACGCCAAAGCGAACTGAAGGGCCAAATCACGCGTGATAAACGACGCGCCTTGCTCTTCGGCGAAATCGACAAACCTATGTAAGAGCCGCCCCTGCGATCGAGCTTAAAGCCCAGCGCTCGCCGCAGGGCGAGGTATGAACGGAGAGATTTTCTTAGCTTGCTCATGCCACACCTCCGGGCCAGGGTTGGGCAATGGAGCGCAGCGCCGACAAATCAACTTTGGCGTAGATGGCAGTGCTGTTTTCGGACTGATGACGCAAAACCTTCGCGATCTCAGACATCGACGCTCCGTTGCGGAGCATCTGGGTAGCGAGCGAATGACGAAACAGGTGCGCTCCTCGGTTAGGTGGGCTAATTCCAGCGCGTCGAAGAGCACGTTGCACCACTATGTCGACGGCTGCGGAGTCGGCGAGACCCTCGTGGGGAGCGCGCTGATCGAATGAAGACTCTCCGGCAGGTGCACGGAGGCCTGACTTGCTTCAGATAATGTACGAGAGCGCGGCCGACATCCTTCGGGAGGGGTAATTTGTCCAGTCGTCCACCTTTCCCGCGGATGGTTAGTTCACCCACTTCCCAGTCGATGTCGCCCAGTGTCATCTCCACGATTTCGGCGGCGCGCAAACCGAGGCGAGCCAGCAGCAAAAGAATCACCCGATCTCGTTGGACAATAGGGTCATCGCGATTGCTCTTCCTCAGGACCAGCTTGACCTGCTGCGGCAACAAATATTTGGGTAGCCCAGAAAGACTCCAATTAGCAACTGATGGAACGCGTGCTGCTAGATCGGTGGCTATTTCTCCACTCTGCTGGCAGAAATCGGAGCAGGCCGCGGAGCGCTTTGGCCATACAGCGAGCGGCATGTGGGCTTACGATCCTGGCCTGACGAAGTATGCATCGAACAATGTCCTGGGCATTTAGTTCTCTCAAAGAGAATGGGCCATCTGCAAAGCGCTCAGACAAGAAACCGCCGCGTGTGGAAGAGATATTGCCGCACGGATTTCGGTCGAAGACCGCGCTGCTCCGTCAGGTATTGCGCGAACCTGAGCTGCAGCTGGTCGAGCGGGCTCATCGTCGGTTGCAAATGCAGAAATTACGTTCGCTTCCTGCAGACGTTTCAGCAAAGACCGCAGCGTGGCCGCATCCCCTCGCTGCTTGCTGTATCGCTTTGCTCGGTGGCGAATGAATTCTTGGATACGTTTTTCGGTGAAGCCTTCCATTTTTATTTGGCGTTTCCGCATCCACTGGTCGAACGCTCGCACAAGGCGGAATTTGTAGGCGATACACTCTTTGGAATATCCTCGGTCGGCAAGCGAATCAGTGAAGTCGGGGATGTATGAATGTAGTGGGCCTCCCGCCTCTTTCAGCGGGACACACGGGTTCTTATCCGAATGACTTTGCATGTGAATCTTCTCCTTTCGGTCCAAGGGACCGTCCAGAGAAGTGAGCGGGATTATGCCGGCTCATTCAAGTACCGCAGCGCTGTAAAAGTGGCTAATCTAGCGCAAAGGGAGCAGGCGAGGTGACTCAATTCGGCATAATTCGGAAGGCGGCATTATACGCGGTTATGCCGACGTCGGCATAACGCGTAATGATTATTCGCATACGCAAAAATCTTCATATTCCTCGCCACAAATTCCCGAAACACGTCCACCCACTTCGCCATCTCCGGCCGCCGGTCAATAATGGTCTTCTCCCAGCTTTTCGTCTGCTCCTCAATTCCCTTGCGGTCCCCCAGCCAGCGCACATACGTAAAATCCGCCGTGATCAGATCGAGCTTCGTCTTCATTTCCCACGGCCGCGGCATCCACGATTGGTCGATCACCGCCAGCGCCACTCCGTTTTCCCGCAAAATCTCTGTGAACCGCGCGTCCAGCCAGTATTTGTTCCGAATCTCCACGGCGAACTTGTAGTCCTTCGGCAACTTCTTTAAGAAGGGCGCAAGCCGCGCCACAAATTCTTTCCCGCTCTTGAATTTCGTCTTATTGAAATACCCAAATTGAAAGAGCAGCGGCCCCAGCTTTTCGCGCAGCGCATCCATCGTCTTCAAAAAATGCCGCAAGTCCTCTTCGCAGTCTTCCAGTATCTTTTCGTGCGTAATTACCTGCGGCACTTTCGCCGCAAACACAAACCCCGGCGGGGTTTTCGCATACCACCCTTGCACTGTCGAAATCGCCGGCGTGCGGTAAAACGTGCTGTCCACTTCGACCGTGTCAAATTTCGTAGCGTAAAAACTCAAATACTCGGCTGGCTCCATTCCCGCGGGATAGAGGCTTCCCTCCCACCCCGCCGCCGTAAACGCCGATGTCCCCACTCGAATTAGCGCTTTTTCCGCCATCGTGCCGCGCATTCTATCGCACTTCCTTCCGAAGACCGCGACGAAGAATAGCTATCGATCCCGCGTCCCCGCACCGCGCTGCACCCGCCCGGCATGCTGCAATCCGTTACGCTATAATTCCAAGCAGGTCATGAACGCCGAATCACCTTCCGCAATCCCTTCCGGCTTGGAATGGGCTCACCCGCTCGTCCGCGATTGGTTTGTGAGCCGCTTTGGCACGCCCACCGAGCCACAACAACAGGGTTGGCCCAGTATTTTGTCCGGCAAAACCACACTGATCTCCGCTCCCACCGGCTCTGGAAAAACGCTGGCCGCATTTCTGATCTGCATCGATCGCTTGGTTCGTAAAGCTCTCAGCGGGGAACTGATCGATCAAACCGATGTCCTCTATGTCTCGCCGCTCAAAGCGCTGAGCAACGACATCCAGAAAAATCTGGAAATTCCTCTCGGCGAAATTCTTCAGCTCGCCGGCGAGCGCGGCATTTTATTTCCAGAGATTCGCACCGCCGTGCGCACGGGTGACACGCTCGCGCACGAGCGCCGCGCCATGTTGTCGCGCCCCCCGCACATTTTGGTCACCACTCCGGAATCGCTCTACCTCCTCTTGACTGCCGCGAAAAGCCGCGAAGTTTTGAAAACGGTCGGCACCGTCATCGTCGACGAAATTCACGCCATGGCCGACGACAAGCGCGGATCTCACCTGGCCCTCTCTCTCGAGCGCCTCGATCATTTGGCCGGGAAACGCCTCGCGCGCATTGGTCTGTCCGCCACGCAAAAGCCCATCGAGTTGGTCGCGCGGTTTCTCGCAGGGACGGCCCGCCCGGACCACGTCATCGTGCAAATTGGCCATCGGCGAGAACTGGATCTGGCCATTGAAGTTCCCGGCAGCGAGCTGGGCCCCGTCGCTTCCAACGAAATGTGGGACGAAATCTACGACCGCGTCGCCGCGCTCGCCACGCAGCATCGCTCCACGCTCATTTTTGTAAACACGCGGCGTCTCGCCGAGCGCCTGACGCATCATCTGGGCGAACGCCTGGGACAAGATGCCGTCGCTACGCATCACGGCAGCCTGTCCCGCAAGCTGCGGTTGAACGCCGAGCGAAAACTCAAAGCCGGAGAGATTCGCGCGCTGGTGGCCACAGCTTCGCTCGAGCTCGGCATCGATATCGGCAGCGTCGATCTCGTTTGCCAGATGGGCTCGCCTCGCTCCATCGCTGTCGCCCTGCAGCGCATCGGCCGCGCGGGTCATTGGCGCGGCGCCATACCGAAAGGCCGCATCTTTGCTACCACTCGCGATGAGCTGGTGGAATGTGCGGCGCTCGTTCGCGCCATCCGGATGGGTGACCTCGACAAGCTCGCGATTCCCGAGCAGCCTCTCGACATTCTTACGCAGCAAATTGTCGCCATGTGCGCCGCAGAAGATTGGCGCGAGGACGATCTATTTCAATGCGTGCGTTACGCCTATCCTTACCGCGAACTTTCACGCGCGGACTTCGACGAAATCATTGAAATGCTAAGCGAAGGCATCGCCTCCGCGCGCGGACGGTACGCCGCGTATCTGCACCGCGATCGCGTGAACGGCATGGTGCGCGCCCGCCGCGGCGCCCGCCTCGCCGCCATCACCAGCGGCGGCGCCATTCCCGAAAATTCTCTCTACACTGTGGTCGCGCAGCCCGAATCCATCATCGTCGGAACGGTCGATGAAGACTTCGCCGTCGAAAGCATGGCCGGCGACGTCATGCTTCTCGGAAATACTTCATGGCGCATTCGCCGCGTGCAGGCCTCGGGAAGCGTCCTGGTCGAAGACGCGCAAGGTGCCTCGCCTACGGTGCCTTTCTGGCGCGGCGAAGCTCCGGCGCGAACCGACGAACTTTCCGCGCATGTCTCCGAGCTTCGTGAAAAAATCAGTGAACTCGTTCCGCGCATCTCTGCCGACGCGATGCCGCAGTCTGCAAGCCACGCCTCGGCCGCGGTGCATTGGCTCAAACTCGAATGCGGCCTCGATGATCCGGGCGCCGAACAAATCGTCGAATACATTGTCGCCGGGCGCGCCTTGCTTGGCGCGGTTCCGGCGCTCACCACTGTCATTGCCGAACGCTTCTTCGACGAAAGCGGCGGAATGCAGCTTGTCATCCACGCGCCCTTCGGCGGCCGCATCAACAAAGCCTGGGGACTTGCGCTTCGCAAACGCTTCTGCCGCTCCTTCAATTTTGAGCTGCAAGCGGCTGCTACCGAAAACGGATTGAATATTTCGCTGAGCGAGCAGCACAGTTTTCCGCTTGCGGATGTGTTTCACTTCCTTCACCCAAATTCGCTGCGCTCCGTTCTCGAGCAGGCCGTGCTTACCTCGCCGCTCTTCACCACGCGCTGGCGTTGGGACGCCGGCCGCGCGCTCGCGTTGCTTCGTTTTCGCGGAGGCAAAAAAATCCCGCCGCAGATTCAGCGCATGCGCGCCGATGATTTGCTCGCCGCCGTGTTTCCGGAAGCGCAGGCCTGCCAGGAAAACATTGAAGGCGACATCACCATCTCCAATCACGCGCTGATCCGCGAAGTGATGAAAGATGTTTTGACCGAAGCGCTGGACATCGAAGGTCTTGAGCGCGTCCTTCTGGCCATCGCCGATGGCCGCGTCACTTGTCTTGCAGTCGATACGCCCCAGCCTTCGCAGTTCTCCCACGAAATTCTCAACGCCAATCCCTACGCCTATCTCGACGATGCGCCGATTGAAGAGCGCCGCGCTCGCGCCGTCGAGATGCGCCGCATGCTTCCCGAAGCGGTGCTCGGCGAAATGGGCCGGCTCGATCCGGCCGCCATCGCCGAAGTTTGCGATGAGGCGTGGCCGGATGTGCGCGATGCGGAGGAACTGCACGACGCGCTGCTCACTCTGATTGCGCTGCCAGCCGTTGTGCCGAGTGACGCGCGGCATCACGATCCCTTGAGCGTCCGGTTGTGGCAATCGCTGCCAGGATGGAGCGCATTTTTCGAGCAGTTGGCGCAACAGCGCCGTGTTCTCCGCGCGCGACGGAACGAGAAAGTTTATTGGGTCGCCGCCGAGCGTGTTCGCTCTTTCACGCAAATCTTTCCGACGGCGAACTTCGATTCACCTCGCCCAGATTTCGAGGAGACCGCCGCTCCAAGCAAAGAAGATGCGCTGCACGCTCTTGTGGCGGGCTGGATCGCGCACTCGGGTCCCGTCACCACCAATCAACTCGCGCTTCTCCTCGCGCTACCTGGCTCGGAGCTCGACAAATCCCTCTTGCGGCTCGAAGCGAGCGGCGTAGTCCTGCGCGGCAAATTCACCGATCCGGTTTCGCAGGAGACCGAGTGGTGCGAACGCCGCTTGCTCGCTCGCATCCACCGCCTGACGCTCGGCCAGTTGCGCCAACAGATTCAATCCGTCACGCCGGCGCAATTCATGCACTGGCTGCTGCGTTGGCAGCATATTGCTCCAAGCACCCAGCTGCTTGGCGAGCGCGGCACGCTGGAAGCCATCCGTCAGTTGCAGGGATTTGAAGCCCCGGCAAATTCGTGGGAACGCCAAATCCTGAAGCGCCGCATCGCCGACTACGATCCCGCGACTCTCGATCAGCTTTGCCTCACGGGCGCCGTCGGCTGGGGCCGTCTGTCGCCGCATCCGGCAACGCTCGAAACTTTTTCATCCGCCGATACAAAACGCCGCGTTATTCCCACGAGCGTCGCGCCAATCACTTTCTTCGTTCGCGAAGACTCGGAGTGGATGATTCCTCACCGGGAAACCGGCGAAGCGGAAATGACCGGGCTTAGCGCCGAGGGCGCCGCCGTGCTTCGCTTCTTGCGCCAGCGCGGTGCTTCGTTTTTCGCGGACATCGTGCGCGGCACCGGCAAACTCAAATCCGAAGTCGAAGCCGCGCTCTGGGAACTTGTCGCAGCCGGGCTGCTCACCGCCGATGGTTTCGACAATCTGCGTGCGCTGATCGATCCGAAGCGCCGCTCCGGGCAGGGAACTGGCCGGGTTTCGCGGCCTCGCCACAGCTCCGGCCGCTGGTCACTGCTTTTTTCCGGTGAAGCGCTCGACCACGCTCGCGCCCTCGAAGCCACTTGCTGGATGCTGCTGCGCCGCTACGGCATGGTTTTTCGCGAAATTCTCTCGCGGGAAGCCAACCTCCCCAAGTGGCGCGAGCTGCTCATTACGCTTCGCCGTCTCGAAGACCGCGGTGAAGTGCGCGGCGGCCGTTTTGTCAGCGGTTTTCTCGGCGAGCAATTTGCGTTGAGCATGGCGGTTGAGTCCTTGCGGGCCATGCGAAATCAACAGCCAACGGGCGAGGTGATTACCATTTCTGCGGCCGATCCCCTCAATCTTGTTGGCATCGTCGTTCCCGGAGAACGCGTCGCCGCGAATTCTGGAAAAGTTGTAGCCTTCCGCGATGGCGTTGCCGTCGAGGCGGCCGAGCCAGCGAACGTGATACCGATGCCGCTGGCACGATGAGTCGCGCTCCTTCGGGAGAAATTTTTAAGCCGATTTGGCCAGTTGGCCCAACTCCTCCATCTTTTTGTCATCCACCTTCACAGCCGCTGTCGCTACGTTTTCCTCAAGATGGTTCACGCGCGACGTTCCAGGAATGGGCAGCATTACTGGGGAGCGCCACAGCAGCCAAGCCAGAGCGAGCTGTGAAGTGGAGATCTTCATCTCGGCGGCAGTGCGTTCGAGTTTGCCGCCCGGGCCAGCCAATTTGCCGGCGCCCAGCGGGAACCACGGAATGAATCCGATTTTCTCGCGTTCGCAATATTCCAGCACGTCTTCCGCGGCACGATCCGCCACGCTGTAGCGGTTCTGCACGGAAACGATGGGCACGATCTTTCTGGCGTGCTCGATTTGCTTCACGCTCACTTCGCTGAGGCCGATGTGCCTGATTTTTCCCTGGGTCTGCAAATCTTTCAGCGCGCCGAGTTGGTCTTCCGCCGGAAACGCGGGATCAATCCGGTGCAGCTGATAGACTTCAATCCGGTCGAGCTTCAAGCGGCGCAAACTGCCTTCGCAAGCCTTGCGCAGATGCTCTGGCTTCCCGTTCATGGTCCAGCGGTCAGGCCCCGAACGATCGAAACCGGCTTTCGTGGCAATCACCAGCCCGGCGGGATACGGATGCAGCGCTTCCGCGATCAGCCGCTCGCTGACCTCCGGCCCGTAGGAATCCGCGGTGTCGATGAAATTGATGCCGAGTTCAACGGCGCGACGCAGGACACGAATCGCTTCGTCGTGGTCCTGAGGCTCGCCCCAAACGCCTTTGCCGGTGATGCGCATGGCGCCAAAGCCGAGCCGCCAGACGGACAAATCGCCGCCAATTTTGAACTCGCCGCTCTTGGCGGCCGGCAAATCTTTGCCCAAGGATTCTTTCCTGTTCGCTGCTTCTCGCTCGTGACTCATCGTTTTTTCCTCGATCCGTTCCCAGGAGTTGTCCACCGGCCTGTTGGATGCGCGAGGCAGGAAAATCGAGACGGAAGCGGGAGAAAGCAGACTAGGGTAGTGTGGCGGAAAACATCGGGTCTACAGGGAAGTGTGAAGTAGCTTCTTGAAAAGAAAGGGGTTGCAGGCGTTTGTGTGTGGGTCGCGTTTACTGGCTGTGGAAAAAGGTGGAAATGTTTGGGATGCGACCGGTAGACGGAGAGTAGAGGCAAGGCAGTGACTCCTTTCTCCTCCGCGACTCATGGAAACAAGTATAAGACATTAGTACCTATTGTCAAGTAGAGAATGCTAAGTGGCTTGTTTGAGCCGAGTTAGCAGGAGCGGTCCCAAAATGGGACGGGGAAAAAGACGGAAACTGCTTTACGCAATCGGCCGCGGCTACTCATCGAGGTGTATGAAGCAGAGAGCAGCGGCGCCGGCGATGCCGGCGTCGGAACCGTAGTGAGCCAGGACCATTGGGATTTCGGCGAAGCGTTGGTTGACGCACCAGTGGGCGAGTTGTTCGCGGATGCGAGGGAAGAAGGCGCTCATCAGGGGCGCCAGGCCGCCGCCGAAGATAAATACATCGGGTTCTAGGAGGTCGATGATGGTGCCAGCCCAAATGGCGAGGAAGTCAGCGGTCTCCTGGAGGACCTGGGCGGCGAGGGGGTCGCCCTGGCGATAAGCTTCGGCGACGATTTCGGCGCTGATGACGTCGAGATTGCCGCCAGCGAGAGCCAATATTTTGGAGTGAGCGTCCGGGGACAAGTTGACGAGCGCATTAGGTTGGGAAGCGGCGGCGATGCGGTCTTTGGCACGGCGCGCGATGGCCGGACCGGCTGCGAGGGCTTCGATACAGCCGCGCTTGCCGCAGCCGCAGACCGGTCCGTGATAGTCGATTGTGACGTGGCCGCCTTCGGCGGCGCTGCCCGTGCGGCCGTGATAGATGCGGCGGTCGAAGACAATGCCGGAGCCGATGCCGGTACCGAGCGTGGCGTAAAAAACATTTCGGTGACCGATTCCGGCGCCCCAGATGGCTTCGGAAAGGGCGGCGGCGTTGCCGTCGTTGTCGACGCGTGCGGCGAGCCCGAAGACGCGTTGAACTTCGTCGGCCAGCGGGAAATTTCGCCAGCAAGGCACGTTGGGAGGATTCAGGATGACTCCGGTGGCGGGGTCGAGCGGACCTGGTGCGCAGATGCCGATTCCGGTGAGGTTGGGGCGTGAATCCGGATGGGCGGCAAAGACAGCTTCGATCGCGGATTGCACGGCGGCAAAACCTGCGGCGGCGGTGCCGTGGGCGGGCATGGGTACGCGCGTAGAAGAAAGGATTTCGCCTCCGGAGTTGACGAGACCGGCGGCGACTTTTGTGCCGCCGATGTCGACGCCGAGCGCGAATGAGCGAGCCGCGTCCATGGTTGAAGTCCTAAAAGCAGATTCCTCGCTCCGCTCGGAATGACAATTGTTTTACAAAATGGTGGAGTTGTCGCGTTTGGTTCCATCCCAGTGTGGGCGGCGGAAGGAGCATTACTCGATACCCAGGCGATGCTGCATTCCTTCCAAGGAGTAGCCTTTGGTCTCCGGGTAGAAGAACAGCACCACGAAGAACTGGAGCACCATCATGGCACCGAAAAACACGAAGGGATAAGCCCCCGAGGACTTCGCGAGTTGGGGAAATGTATATGCGATGATGGCGTTCATGATCCAGTGAGAAGAGCTTCCCACGCTTTGGCCTTTTGCGCGCACGCGGTTGGGAAATACTTCGCTGATGTAGACCCAAATCACCGCTCCCTGCGAGATGGCGAAGAAGGCGATGTAAGCCACGAGGAACACAAGGAGATAACCCTGGTGGCTGTTCGCAAAGAACACCCAGGAAACACCGAAAAGGCATGCCGCTGTTCCGACGGAGCCGATCAGGAGCAGGGTTTTGCGTCCGAGCTTGTCGATCACGGACATGCCCAGCAGCGTCGCCGCGAGATTCATTCCGCCGACAGCCACGGCTTGCAGGTCGCCGGACATTTTGCTGTAGCCGGCCGCGGCAAAAATGTCATTCAGATAATAAAGAATGGCGTTGATGCCAGAGAGCTGGTTGAACATGCCGATGGTGATGGCGAGAAATAAAGGGAAGCGGTACTTCCAGGAAAAGAGCGGCTCGGAAGTCTGCAAACGCTCGAGATGAATGGAATCGACGATTTCCTGCAGCTCGCCTTCCGGATTTTCCGCGCCCATCGATTGCAGAACGGTGCGCGCTTCGTCCACGCGCTTTTGGGTCACGAGCCAGCGGGAGCTTGGCGGAATGCCAAAGAGCAAGACGAGAAAAAGAAACGCGGGCACCGCGGCGATACCCAGCTGCCAGCGCCATTCCGCGGCCCCCAGCCCGATGCGCCCGATGAGGTAGTTGGAGAGATAGGCGAGCAAAATGCCGATCACAATATTTATTTGGAACGTGCCGACCAAGCGTCCTCGGGTTTTTGCGGGCGCCAGCTCCGCGATGTAAACCGGACCGAGCACGGAGGAACCGCCGATGCCAAGTCCCCCGATGAAGCGAGCTACCAGCAGCGCGTCCCAGTTCCACGCGAAGGCGCAGCCCAGCGCCGAGATCACGTAAAAAACGGCAAGCACGCGAAGCGTTTCACGCCCGCCCCATTTTTGGCCGGGAATTCCGGCGGTCATAGCGCCGATGATGGTGCCGACAAGCGCCATGGCCACCGTAATGCCCAAGGCTTTGGGCGACAAGCCATACGCAATTGTCAGGGGATGCGTCGTGCCCGAGATTACGGCGGTGTCGAAGCCGAAGAGCAAGCCGCCTAACGCGCCGACCGCAGTTGCTTTGGCGAGATTCGCGTTCATCGGCGCAGGCTCGAACAGAGGTATGTCATTCGCGTTTCCAGAGCCGATGGCCAGCGATTACTGTGCATAAAAGACGCTCATCGTCCGATAGAAATACCAGACGTCGACCTTCGACGACATTTCGAACGGCGAATGCATCGAGAGCAGCGGAACGCCGAAGTCGATGACTTCCATGTCTTCGCGGGACATGAAACCGCCGATGGTGCCACCGCCGCCGACGTCAACCTTATACGTGTGGGTTTGCCAGGGAATGCCGTTGCGGTCCAGAAGCCCGCGAATCTTCGCGGTGTATTCTGAAGGCGCGTCGAAGCCTTCACCGTAGAGCTTGATGGTCACGCCGTAGCCGAGGCGGGCGGCGTTGGTGGCTTCGGAAGCGCCGGGGAAAATGGGATTGAGGCTGTCGTTGGCATCGGCGGAGATGACCAGCGAATTGTGCAAGGCGCGGCGCAAATCCAAATCGTTGTACGCCGGGCCGCGTTGCGCGCCGATGAGCCGCGCGATCGTCGAGTTTAAAAATTGTGAGCCGGCGCCGGTATTGTTTACCGAGCCGACTTCCTCAAAATTGGAAAGATAGGCGAGCGCGGTAAACTTCGGCGTGCCTTTCAGATCGAGGATGGCGCGCGCCGCGCAATAAGAAGAAACGCGGTCGTCCTGTCCGTAGGCGCCGATCAGGCCCCGGTCCATTCCGACATCGGCAGGGTGCGACGCCGGCACCAGGGAAAGCTCCGCGCTCACGAGGTCTTCTTCCTTTATCTTGTACGTGGAGGTTAAGAGCTGCGTGACCTCGACCGCGACCGATTCTTTTTCGCCGGGGATGCTGCCGATGACGGGATCGAGCTCCTCGCCTTGCAGCACGTTGGTATAGGTGCGGGTACGCATATCGGCATCCGAGTGTGGAGCGGCATCCGGAATCACAAAAACCGGGTCGCCCGGATTCAAGCCGATGGATACGTCGATGGTGCGGCCATCGGAAGTGTCGATGCGGCCCACCAGCGCCAGCGGCAGGTTTGACCATTGGTATTTCTTGATGCCGCCGTAGTATTTGGTTTTGAAGAGCGCGAAGCCGCCGGCGGGATAAATCGGCCGGCCTTTCAATTCAATGTGCGGGCTGTCCTGGTGGGTGCCGACGACGCGCGAACCATCCACGATGGGGTCGGTGCCGATCACGGCGAGAATCAGGCTGCGGTCGCGATTGGGGACTATCAGACGCGCGCCAGGCTTCACTTGTTCGGGCTTCGAAAATTCGGTGAAGCCTGCCGCTTGCGCGCGGCGAATCACCTCGCGCGTCGAGCCAAGCGCCGATCTCGCAACGTTCAGGTAATTTTTGTAATCCTCGGAGAACTCCTGCACTTGCGTGCGCTCTGTGGGCTTAAGCAGGAGCCACGCCGATTTTTTCTTGCCCCAGGCGTCGCCTTCGTCCTGCGCGCCGACGCGCGCGGAAAAACAGGCAAGCAATGCGACCGAAATCGCTAATACAAAAACGCGACGCTGTTCCACGCTCATCGTCCGTGCTCCTCATCTGACAGTGTCGCTGGGAGGGGTTCGCACCTGCCAGCCCGAAGCGAACTGAGGATGGTACCTCAATTTGCCTTGCCGGGGGTTGCATCGGGAGTCGCTTCTGGACCGCGCGAGTTCGTGGTTCACCCTTGCGATGAAAAGAGATAACGTACGCAACATGTCTTCCGCGATGAATTTGTATGACAGCGTGCCCTATCCCAGCCTCGCGTTTTTGCAAACACATCCCGATCGGCTTGCGGTCCTGGGGACACTCTTTGGGATGACTCCTACCCCCGTGAAACAATGCCGAGCGCTCGAGATTGCTTGTGGCGATGGGAGCAATTTGATTCCGATGGCGTATGGCTTGCCCGGGAGCGAATTTGTCGGTGTCGATCTGGCCGCGAAGCCGGTGGCCTTCGCGCAGGAAAGAATCCGGCGCCTCGGCCTCAAGAATATCCGCATCGACCAAATGGACTTGATGGCGATCGGGCCAGACTTCGGCGAATTCGACTACATCCTCGCGCATGGTGTCTATGCGTGGGTGCCGAACCAAGTACAAACAAAAATCCTCGCCATTTGTAAGGCCAATCTCACCGCCAACGGAGTGGCGTTTATCAGCTATAACACGCAGCCGGCCGGCCACATCCGCGAAATCTTGCGCGAGATGATGCAATTCCACGGTGGCCGCGTGGGCGGTGGGGATCCGGTGAAGGCGGGCCGCGAATTTCTGGAAGTGATTCTGAAGGCCACCGATGCGCGAACTCCGTGGAAAGCGATTTTTCAAGAGGAACTGAAGTTGATGTTCAAGCGCGACGAAAAGGTCGTCTATCACGACGATCTTGCGGAGTGCTTCTCACCGGTTTCGTTCGGTGAATTTGCCCGGCGCGCGCAGGAGTGCGGCTTGCAGTTTTTGAGCGACGCGCATCTAAGCGACGTCATGGAACCTGAGTTGCCCGAGGGAGCGAGCGAAGCACTGAAGCATCTCGCCGCCGGCGACGAGATTGCACATCAGCAGTATCTCGATTTCGCGCGCTACCGAAGATTTCGCCAGACTTTGCTCTGTCATGCCGAGCTTCGTCTGCGACGCGAAGGAATCCTTGCCGGCGTAAGAAAATTGCGCGTTGCCTCGCCGATGAGAGCCGCCGCGCAGCAACCTGATGGGGCCGTGGAATTCACCAACACCCGCGGCGCCGGCACGCTCACGACAAATAATCCGGCAATCATCGCCGCGCTGCGGCGCCTTGAACAAATCTGGCCTCACTCCGAGCGCTTCGAGGAACTCGTAAACGCGATGCTTCCCGTAGTTCCACCACCACAGCAAACAGAAGCTGTCGACGCCCTCGCGCAGACCATCTTCAAACTTGCCGCGAGTACTTTGGCTGACCTGCGCACCTGTGACCCGCCGCTCGCTTTCGGCGTCGGCGAAAAGCCAGCTGCCAGTCTGCTGGCGCGCTTGATGGCGCAGGAGGGAGGCATGGTCACGACGCTGCTCCACACGCATCTCCATCTCGAGGATGAGCAGGGCAGAAAGTTTCTGCAATTGCTGGACGAGACGCGCGACCGGCACGCTCTTACGGACGCCATGGCAGCCGAATTCCCGAACGATCCCCGCGAAACGATAGCCGCTCAGGTGGACGGAAATCTCGCCAATTTTTATCGCATGGGATTGTTGGTGGCGTAGCGCACAATGAAGCGCCGGCTCCATGACTGTTCGCCATTCTCCGGATTTGGGATGGCGTCGCTCTTTCTGTATGATTTTAGGCCGTGAACATTGTTCTGAGTGATATCGAAGCAAGAGTCCTCGGCTCTCTGGTGGAGAAAGAAATCACCACGCCGGAGTACTATCCGCTTTCCTTGAATGCCTTGCTTCACGCGTGCAATCAGAAATCCAATCGCGATCCACTGATGAGCCTGGACGAAGCTGCGGTGCGGTCGGCACTGCGCTCGCTGGGCGAACAGTTGCTCGCCAGATCGGCCAGCGGCGATAGCCGCGTCCCGAAATACGAGCATCGCCTCGCGGATACTTTCAATTTTACGCGGCCCGAGACCGCGATTTTATGCGAGTTGTTGCTCCGTGGGCCGCAAACTCCCGGCGAGTTGCGCAGCCGCGCCGAGCGCATGCATCCGTTTGAAGACTTGGGTGTAGTCCACACCACGCTGAAGCATCTGATGGAACGCGAGAACCCGCTCGTGAAATTGTTGCCGCGCCAGGCGGGCAACAAAGAGGCTCGTTACGCGCATCTACTCTCTGGAGACGTGGAGGTGCGCGAGGTGCCCGGTGCCAGTGAAACTCCCGCGCTTAAGGCCACGGCGGAGAATGGCCGGCTTTCGCAGTTGGAAAATGAAATCGCGCGTCTCCAAACGGAGATTGCTGATTTGAAGCGGCAGTTTGCCGAATTTCGCAAACAGTTTGAGTAGCCGTGCTGCCGCGTCGAAGCACCACGGGAGCTGTTTGCTTTTTCCAGGGAAGGGTTGACACGAGCCCACCCGAGTTCATAACATGAGCTTTCACAAATGATGAAGGAAGCTTGCTTGGGGCGGTTCGAAACGTTGTGCATCTCGCGGAACGAAACAAAAATACATGATCACAGTTAAAGAGCTTACGAAGAGGTACGCGCGCAACACGGCTGTCGACCACATCTCCTTCGACATCGAAAAGGGGCAGATCGTCGGCTTCTTAGGGCCCAACGGCGCCGGCAAAACCACGACCATGCGCATGCTGACGTGTTTTCTGCCGCCAACGGCGGGAACCGCGACGGTCGCCGGCTTTGACGTGCTCGAAGAGCCGATGGAAGTGAAAAAGCGCATCGGCTATTTGCCCGAAACGCCGCCGCTTTATCCGGAAATGATGACGGGCGAATATCTTTCGTTTGTCGGCAGCCTGAAAGGGCTTCGCGGCGCGGAGCTAAAGCAAAGAGTCGATTATGTTTCCGAGCGCTGCGCCATCGCCGACGTCCGCAACAAGCTGCTCGGCAAGCTCTCGAAAGGCTATCGCCAGCGCGTCGGCCTCGCGCAAGCCATCATTCACAATCCCGATGTGCTCATCCTGGACGAGCCCACATCGGGTCTTGACCCCAAGCAAATCAACGAAACGCGCGACTTGATCAAAAGCCTCGCCGGCGATCACACCATTATTCTCAGCACGCACATCCTTCCTGAAGTTGAACAGATTTGCCAGCAAGTGATCATCATCAGCAAGGGCAAGCTCGTTGCGACGGACACTGTCGATAATCTGCAGACGCGCGCGCGTGGCGCCGAGTCCGTCCTCGTGGAAGTGGCCGGCCGCAATGGCGACCTGGACTCTAAGATCGTCCAGGCGAGAATGGAAAAAGTTCCAGGCGTGAGCCGCGTGCTTTTCAAAGAGAAGCGGCAGACGCGCTCGGCGTTTGAAATCGAAACGCAAAAAGACCGCTTTGTCCGCGGCGATCTTGCGCGCGCCATTGTGGAAGCCGGCTGGGACTTGAATGAAATGCGCTCCGCCGCCGTTAGCCTCGAGGAAATCTTCCTCCAGCTCACCGGAACGCAAGCACCTGCTCCGAAAGACCCGAAAGATCCGAAGGAACCTGCCGTGCTTACAGGAGCGGGTCAATGAGAAACGTCTGGCTGATCTGGCGCAAAGAAATGCGCAGCTATTTTGTATCTCCCATCGCCTATATATTGCTGTTGATGTGCGCATTAATCTTCGGATTTTTCTTCTGGAGCCTCCTGCAAGCCTACTTGCAGTTCAGTATGGAAGCCCAGATGCGCGGCGAAATGTTTCCTATCAATATGCCGGAAGAAATCACTCGCCGGCTTTTTGGAAACATTCCCGTGACCGGTCTTTTCATCATTCCGCTGATTACCATGCGCCTCTTCGCCGAAGAAAAGCGCACCGGCACGATCGAGCTACTTACGACGTCTCCGATCCGCGACGGGGAAGTCATCCTGGGAAAATGGCTTGCGGCCACCACGATGTACTGCTGCCTTCTTTTCTTGAGTGCGATCAATATCGCGTTTCTTTTCATTTACAGCCATCCTGACTGGAAGCCGATCCTGGTCAGCTATTTGGGTCTTCTTTTACAGGGCGCCGCTTTGCTCGCCCTCGGCACATTCATCTCGACGCTCACAAAGAATCAAATCATCGCGGGAGCGGCGACGTTTGGCGCGTGCCTGCTCATCTTTGTCTGCGGTTGGATCGGTGAATACAACAGCGACACTTGGGCGCGAGTTTTGACTTACCTCTCCGTTTCCACCCACATGGAATCGTTCACGCGAGGAACTCTCGACTCCAAGGACGCCATCTATTACGTAACGCTTATTTTTGTCGGACTGTTTCTGACGGCGCGCTCGATGGAATCGCTGCGCTGGAGGTCGTAAGTGAATACCGAGTTGTTGAAAGCGCGGCAAACTAAATATGTGGCCTACGCCACGCTCTATATTCTCGTGACGCTCGCCGTCGTCACCGTTGCCAATGTCCTTGCCAACCGTTACGACAAGTCGTACGACTCGACGGCCAACAAGCAATACAGCCTTTCGGACCAAACCATCAAGGTGATCAAGGGCCTCAAGCAGGACGCCACCATCACCTACTTCGCGCAAGACTCGCAGTTCAGCAGCGCCAAAGACAAGCTCGACCTGTACGCCAATCTTTCGCCCAAGGTTCATGTCGTCTACGTTGACCCCGACAAAAAGCCGCTGGTGGCTACGCAGGCGGGCTTCAAGAGTTTGAACACTGCCATCGTGCAGATTGGCGCAAGCAAGAACGAAGCAAAAAGCGACAGCGAAGAAGACATCACCGGCGCGTTCATTCGCGATTTGAAGAACACCACGCGCACCGTCTGCTTTGTCACCGGCAGCGGCGAGCACCAGATCGACGACTCCGGCCGCAGCGGTTTTTCGCACCTGAAGGAGTTGATTGGCAAGGACGACTATCAAGGCAAATCCATCGACCTGCTCCAGAAAGCGGAAGTGCCTTCCGATTGCACCGTGGTTGTCGTGGGCGGGCCTCGCGGCGATTACCAGCAGCCCGAAGTCGATGCGCTGAAAAAATTTGTCGAGGATGGCGGCCGCGCGCTCTTTCTGCTCGATCCGCCGCTGAAAATCGGGACTCAGGAAATTGGCGAGAACGGTGCTCTCACGGGCTTGCTCGCCAGCTGGGGCGTAACTCCGAATAAAGATTTGATCCTGGACTTCAACCCGGTTGGCCAGATGGTTGGCCTCGGGCCGCAGGTTCCGCTCGTCACGCACTACGAATCGCACGCCATCGTGAACGAAATGAAAGGCACAGCTACCGGCTTCCCGCTGTCGCGTTCGCTCGAAACAAAAAACGGTGACAAGACGTCCGTCGACAAGCTCTTCGATAGCTCGGAGAGCAGCCTGGCCACGACAAAGCTGGACTCCGACAGAATCGATCCCAGTGATCCCAAAAATAAAAAAGGGCCGCTGACGATCGCCGCCGCAGGAACGTACAAGACGGGCAAGGATAATTCGCAAGGAAGATTTGTCGTGGTTGGCAGTTCCTCCTGGGCGGCCAACTCCTTTCTGGCGTTCAACGGAAATCGCGATCTTGCGCTGAACACCATCAACTGGCTGTCTTCCGACGAGGATCTGATTTCCATCCGCCCGAAAGAGCCCGAGGACCGCAAGCTCAACATGACGAAAGCTCAAGTGCGCTGGGTTGGCATCACGAGTTTGCTCCTGATTCCGCTCATCGTCATCGGCATGGGGATATCGGTCTGGTGGCGAAGAAGGTAAGGCGCAGCCAGAGCTGCAAAGAGCCGTTCGCAAAATGCCGGGGCCATTCCAATGAAAATGAATAGTCTGCTCGCCGCCGCGATTGTTTTGGCGGCGCTCTCCGGAGTTCTTTACTGGTCGAATCACCGCAAGCCCGCGGAGGATACGGTAAAAGTCTCCGCGGACGCGCCTCCGAAAATTCTGACGCTCACGCAAGCGGACATCACGAAAGTCGACATCCGGAAAAAGACCGGCGACGAAGTCGAACTCGCCAAGGACGCTTCTGGGAAGTGGCTGATTGCGGGAGCGAAGCCGCTGCGCGCCGACCAAAACGAAGTCTCCAGTCTGCTCTCGACGTTGTCCTCCCTGAGTTCCGATCGCTTGATCGAACAAAAAGCGGCCAACCTTGCTGATTACGGACTCGCGCAGCCTAACGTCGAAGTGGATGTCACCGAGAAAGACAACAAGACGCAAAAAGTGCTGATCGGCGACAACACGCCAGCGGGGAATGCGGCCTACGTCGCGCTGGCCGGCGATCCGCGCGTCTTCACCCTCGCGAGCTATAGCAAAACAAGTTTGGACAAAAGCGCCAAAGATTTGCGCGACAAACGCCTGCTGGTTTTCGATCAAGACAAACTCAGCCGAGTAGAACTCAGCGCGAAGAAACAGGACATCGAGTTTGGCCGCAACAAAGACCAGTGGCAGATCGTGAAGCCCAAGCCTTTCCGCGCCGACGACTCTAAAGTGGAAGAGCTCATTCGCAAGCTCGGCGATGCAAAGATGGACCTCAACCTTTCCGCGGACGACCAGAAAAGAGCGGCGGCCGCGTTCAACTCCGGGACTGCTGTGGCGAGCGCCAAAGTGACCGATGCTTCGGACACGGAAGAGTTGCAAGTCCGCAAGAACAAAGACGACTACTACGCAAAATCGAGCGCCGTCGAAGGCGTCTACAAAGTCGGGAGCGATCTGGGAACGGCTCTCGACAAGACCGTGGATGATTTCCGGAACAAAAAACTTTTCGATTTTGGCTTCACCGATCCCGACAAGATCGAACTTCATGACGGATCGAAAGCATATTTCTTGACGAAGGGCGGCTCCGATTGGTTTTCCGGCGACGGGAAAAAAGTCGATGCGATTAGCGCAGAAACTTTTGTGCAGAAAGTGCGCGACCTTGCGGCGAGCAAATTTCTGGATTCCGGATTCCGCAGCGCCGAACTCGAATTAACCGCAACCTCGAACGGCGGCAAGAACGTCGAGAAGATACTGATCGCGAAAGACGGCGATCACTATGTAGCCAAGCGCGATGGCGAACCGGCGTTATATCAATTGGATCCGGTAGCGATCAGCGGCCTGCAACTAGCGGCACAGGATTTGAAGCCTGCCGCTGAGCCCAAGCCGGAACCCGCGAAAAAGAAGTAGTCGCGCGCAGCCGCCGCGCAGCTTGTAGGGTCAGCCTTATGAGGCTGACCGCTGCGGCATTAGCAGTTTCTCTTTTGCATCGCGCCGATCGAGCGCCAATTTTTCCTCGTCCGCCAACGCGCGCACACTGCCTTTGGTAATTTCGCCGAGCGCAAGCGGTCCGATCGCCACGCGGATCAATCGCAGCACCTCGATATCCAAAGCCTCGAGCATTCGCCGGATGTGCCGGTTTTTCCCTTCATCGAGAATAATTTCCAGCCAGGAATTCCGCTCGCCGTGGCGCAGCAGGGAAGCGTTTTTTACGCGGAGCGTCTCTCCTTCTTTCGTGCGAACTCCTTTCATTAGCGTCTCGAGCAGCTCTCCGTCTCCAATCTTTCCGATGTGCACGTGATACGTTTTGTCGAGATGCGTTTCCGGCGCCGTGACGCGCGCGGCCCACTCTGAATCGTTGGTGAGCAACAGCAATCCTTCGCTCGCCTTATCCAGCCGGCCAACCGGCGCGACCCAGGGCAGTTCTGCTCCAAGCACCGAGTAAACCGTATCGCGCCCTTTTTCATCCGAAGCCGTAGTGACGATCCCGCGCGGCTTGTTCATCACCAAATAAATGTTAGCCGCGGCTTGAAGTTGGTGTCCGTCGACCTCGATTCGATCTTTGCCAATCCGCACCGGCGTATCCGGATCGCGGCGGAGAACGCCGTTGAGGCGAACCTTGCCGTCGCGAACGAGTTGCGCGGCTTGTGCGCGGGAACAATATCCGAGTTTGGACAACATACGGGCTAGGCCTGGCATTGTGGAGATGAACTCGTCATGGCGATATTATTGTATCGGGGATTGAGAGTTGGTCTGGAACTTTAGTCCTCGGGAGATCACCATGGCTGAGCAACGGAAAGTCGACTGGTCGCAATGTCCATTTGTGGAAGCAAACCCTCAAATACAGAGCGGCGCTACGGTTCTGCGCGGCACGCGTATGCCAGTGAGCGCGATTGTTGATAACTTCGATGATGGCCTGAGTGTAGCCGAAATTATGGAACAATTCGAAGTGTCTGAAGACGATATCGTCGCAGTCCTGGAATATGCCAAGAATCACTGCATTGTTGACCACAGCTGATCAGGAAGGATTCGATGTGGCCGGAGTCGCTGGTGCGTCGTGCTTGACGGCGCCGTAGCGGGCCGCGAGCCACGCGCGCACTTCGTTCGGGTCGTAGTTGAACGGCCCCATGCCCCCGCGATACGCGATGCGGCCGGATTCGTCGATAACGTACAGGCGCTCGGGCCACGCGGCATACGCGTCGTTAGCGGCGTTGTTGATGTCGTCGATGCCGAAGGCGATGGGATAGTGAAAGCGCTGGATGAAATCGTTGGCGATGGCGACGCGCTGCGCGAGAGTTTTTGGCTGGGCGTAACAAACATCGTCTTTCACGTTGGACTTCATTTGCCATTCATCTGTGGGATGAGCTTCGCGCACGTAGACCGTCAGGAAATCGGCATGTTCCTTGTAGTCGTTGTAAATCTGCACCACGTCACCGACGTGGCGGCGGAAGGGCGGTCAGGTGTAGCTGCCGAAGATGATGACGAGAGGCCGGCCGCCTGTGCGTTCGCGAATGTGGAAATGGTCGGAGCCGTCGAGAGCGACGAGCCGAGCGTCGGGGGCGTCGTCGCCAACTTTCAGATTGCCACGGTGCATGTGCGGCAGGGCATAGCGCACCATGCCGTAAACGTCCTTGGGGCTGCCGGCCATTTTGCAGAGCATTAGGAACACGGCAACAAGCAGCACCAGGACAACGGCGATCGTCCACTTCCAGAAGACACTCATCGCGAATACACCCATTCACGGTTCACGGCAGCGAAACGTAACACCGCGGCGGCACTGGTTGAATAGTATTTTTGCATTAGCCGCGGCCCGTTTCTCTACTTACGGGCATCTTTTGCCAGCAGGTGTTCTCGCTCGGCTTTGTAGCTGGCCAGCGCGCGCTCTATGACGTTCAACGCGGCATAGGCCGGCCGGATTTCCTCGACTTCCACTTTTTTGCCTTCGAGCAACTTGTAATCCTGAAAAAAACGCCGAAGCACCAGCAACCGGTGCGGCGGAAGATCGCGCGCTTCGAGGTAGCTGCTGAATTCCGGATCGCCGGTGGCGACGGCAATGATTTTGTCGTCGCTGGCGCCGGAATCGATCATCGACATAAGGCCGATGGCGCGCGCCTTGATCAGGGCAAGGGGCTGCACAGGCTCCTGGCAGAGAACCAGCACGTCTAGCGGATCGTTGTCCTCGGCATAGGTCTGCGGGATGAAGCCATAATTCGCAGGATAGAACACAGCGGAGTGAATGATGCGATCAACCTTCAGCAGCCCGCTGGGCTTGTCCAGTTCGTACTTCACGTTGGAACCGAGCGGGATTTCGATCACTGCTTGAAAATCGCGGGGAAGTTCGTCTCCCGGAGAGACATCATGCCAGGCGTGGAGCATCTGCGCACATCCTTCACTAGGGGTCTCAAAGATGGCTACGATCTATTATCGCCGGAAAGTGCCCTCGGGCCAAAAGAGTAAAGGCGCGCGCTCGCTGGGGCATGCCGGAGTTGCAGCACAAGCGCGGTGCGGCGCTAGGCTCGTGCCTTCTCAATCATTTCGTCCCAGATGCCTTTGGATTTCAGGATGAGTTCGACGGCTTCGCGGATGGCGCCCCGTCCGCCGACGGCCTTGGTGACATAATGCGCCGCCAGTTTCACTTCGAGGGTAGCATCGCCGACCGCGATGCCGAGGCCGACGCGGCGGAGGATTGGCAAATCAGGAAGGTCGTCGCCGACATACGCGACGGCGGATTCGGGCACGCCGGTTTTTTTGAGGATGTCTTCGAGCGCGGGAATTTTCGTCGGCTGCTTCTGGTAGATGAACTCCATTTTCATTTCGTTGGCGCGGCGCACGAGCGCTGGACTTTCGCGGCCAGTGATAACGCCGGTGCGAATGCCAGCTGTGTGCGCGAGCGTGAGTCCTTGGCCGTCGTGCGCGTCGAACGATTTGATTTCGAGGGCGGTGCCGTCTGGTTGCGAAAGCAGGATGACGGAGCCATCGGTCATGGTGCCGTCCACGTCCATAAGCAGGACCTGAATTTGTTTGGCGCGCTTTTTGAGGCTTGCGGGGATTTTGGTCATGCCTTTTGCCACGGTTTGCTCCTGCAAAAAGTTGGAGAAAATCGCGGACCTAAAGGTCCGCCACTACAGCGAAAGAAGCCACTCCGAGAAACATTTCTAAATCAGCTCCAGAGTCCAGAGGTCGTGGAGGTGAACGACGCCCAAGACTTTTTTTGATTCGTCGACGACGACGACGCTCGTGATTTTTCGTTTTTCCATTTGATTGAGGGCTTCGCTGGCCAGGACGTGCGGCCCAATCGTTTGGGGGTTGCGCGTCATGGCGGCGCCTGCGGACATCTCCAGCGTGACGCCGCGGTGCTTTTCCATCAGGCGGCGTAGGTCGCCATCCGTAAGGATGCCGGCGAGGCGGCCATCGGGTTCGAGGACTGTCGTCATGCCGAGGCCCTTGCGGCTCATTTCGTGTATGACTTCGGGCATGGGAGTGTCCAACGCGACGCGCGGGAGAGCGTCGCCGGAGTGCATGGTGTGCTCGACGCGCAGCAGTTTTGTTCCCAGACGGCCGGCGGGATGGAGATCGGCGAAATCCTGGGGCTGGAATCCGCGGCGTTCGAGCAACGAAACGGCCAGCGCATCGCCGACGGCCATCGCTACGGTGGTGCTCGCGGTGGGGGCGAGATTTAGCGAGCAGGCTTCTTCGCGCACGCTGACGTCGAGAGCTACGTCGCTGGCTTTCGCGAGAGTGGAGGAGACTTTTCCGGTTAACGTGACGAGCGGGGCTTCCAGCCGTTTCAGTGCTTCGAGAAGCTGGATGATCTCGTCGGTTTCGCCGCCATAGGAGACGGCGAGGACGGAATCGCCGCGAGCCAGCATGCCTAGATCGCCGTGTAAGGCGTCGGCGGGATGGAGGAAAAAGGACGGGGTGCCGGTACTGGAAAAGGTGGCGGAGATTTTGCGGCCGACGAGGCCGGATTTGCCCATGCCGGTAACGACGACGCGGCCTTTGCAGTCGAAGAGGATGTCGACGGCTTTCTCGAAGCTGGCGTCGAGGCGGGCGAAGACGTCCTGGATGGCTTGGGCTTCGATTTTGAGGACGCGGCGGGCGGTGCTAAGGCTCAACGAGCACCCCCCACGTTTCTTGTAAGCGTTGCGTATAAAGGACTTAAGCTCGCTGTAGGGGTGGGCGCAATGGAGAAGAGGGGCGCAGCAAGCTGCGCCCCTACAAGGGAGGTCGAGGAGCGGCGGGCGGTATCAAGGCTCATGGGCACGTGCCTAGGGAGGGGCGGGCGGTGCTAGGGCTCAACACACACCCCCCACGTTTTTCGTAAGCGTTGCGTATAAAGGACTTAAGCTCGCTGTGGGGGTGGGCGCAATGGAGAAGACGGGTGCAGCAAGCTGCGCCCCTACAAAGGAGGTCGAGGAGCGGGTCATTGGACGCTCCAGCGGCGGACGACGGTGGAGAGTTCTTTGAGGCGTTTGAGGAGGGCGGGGAGTTGGGAAAGAGGGAGGGCGTTGGGGCCGTCGGAGAGGGCTTCGGCGGGGTTGTCGTGGGTTTCGAGGAAGATACCGTCGACGCCTGCGGCTACACCAGCGCGGGCGAGAGGCTCGATGAACTCTGGTTGGCCGCCACTGGCGTGGCCTTGGCCGCCGGGAAGCTGGACAGAATGGGTAACGTCGAAGACGACAGGATACCCTAGCTTTTGCAGGATAGGGAACGAGCGCATGTCGACGACGAGATTTTGGTAGCCGAAAGAGGAGCCGCGTTCGGTGAGGATGACGTCTTTGTTGCCGGTGCTGGCGATTTTTTCGACGACGTTGGCCATGTCCCAGGGCGAGACGAATTGGGGTTTTTTGACGTTGATGATGCGGCCGGTTTTGGCGGCGGCGAGGAGGAGATCGGTTTGGCGCGCGAGGAAGGCGGGGATCTGGAGGATGTCGCAGACTTCGGCCGCGGGTTGCGCTTGGGAGGATTCGTGGATGTCGGTGAGGATGGGGAGAATCAGGTCGGATTTTATCTTGGCTAGGATGCGCAGACCCTCCTGCAGGCCGGGGCCGCGGAAGGCTTTAACGGAGGAGCGGTTGGCTTTGTCGTAGGAAGCTTTGAATATGTAGGGGACTCCGGCGTCGGCGGCAATTTTCGATACTTTTTCCGCCATTTTTCGCGCGTGCGCTTCGCTTTCGATGACACAGGGGCCAGCGATGAGAAAGAGTGGGTTGCCGATGCCCAAGCGCAGCGTGCCGAGAGAAATGTCATGAGCAGGGATCATCGAAGCTACCGAAGATAGCATACACGCGGGTTTGATTTGGAGAATTGCTCGTCCGTTGAATTGTTTCAGTTTCCGGTCGGACGATTCATCAGGAGTTAGCTCGCAGGGACTTCCGAGGAGGGGCATCTGACCAGCGGTCTGGAACTTTGGAGCACGATCTCAGCGAAAGTACCGGCGCGCAACCTAATGAAAATGAAAGACAACACCGGCGGAATAGCCGACAGAGTCGACCCTCTGCGGGGGCAAAGCGCTCGACCCCACGAAAGCTTTGCTGTAATCGAGGGACACGCGGAAACTCACCCTGCGTAAAATGCGGATCTGGAGCCCTCCGCCGTAGGTCATCGCGAATCCTGTATCGTCGTCGCCCTTCGAGAGGCTGAGGGCTGGGCCTGCGGTACTGAATGTGGCTGTGGTGTGAGCCACGCCGAACAGCGCGTGAGCAAATGGAGTGAAGCGGGTATGGTTGCGCCATTTGAACTCCGGCCCGGCGAGGAAGTTGAACAATCTTGGGTTGAGGTCCGCGTTTTGTGTCACGGGAGAGCACGGCGGCTGGGAGCAGGGCGGAGTGAGCTTGACCGGGCCCTGGTCATCGCTAAAATGCGCGGAGAAGTCGCCCATAATGCCGAAGTAGCGGTTCAGATTGCGAACGACCGCAGCTTCAAAGCCTTTGCCGCCTTCGTCGAAGTCGGTATCAGAGGCGTTGAAAGATGGGCCAAAATGAAAGTTATGGTCGTTGGTTTCAATGGATGAGTATCCGCCAAATACCTCAATTTTCGGGAATTGGACGTTGCCCGGGGTTTGCGCCTTCGACAAAGGGGCGCAAACAAATATGAGCAATAGGCACGCAGCCAGTGGGAGCCTTTTGGTGCTCTCGCTCAAGATAGCCGCCTTTCGCACGACGTCATGGGGATATCCTCTAGACAACTCTGGCTTCGGGAATTGGTTCTGGCTTACGTGTTGCGCTGTCAACAGCGCGGTAGATAGAAGCGCCAGCGGTGCGGAGTGGCCAAATCGTTGCATTCCGAGTTCTCCTTGCACCACAATAAGTAACCGACCGTCTGCCGCGAATATAGGCGGCGGACAGGTGCATGTCTTGACGGAAGGCTTCTCTTTTCTGGCGATTTCCTGACGGTTTTATGACGACTGAGACATCCAAGGTCTTTTCCTTTGACGACGTGAAGGTTGAGCCTCGCACGGGCGAGGTGCACAAGGCCGGCGCCGCGGTTGCACTTGAACCCAAGGCGTTCAAGCTCCTGGTTTTCCTCATCGAAAACAGGGACCGGCTCGTCGAAAAGGAAGAGATCCTCGACGTGCTTTGGAAAGACATCAACGTCACCGAGAACGCTCTGGCAAGTGCCATCGCCAAGTTGCGCCGGACGCTGGGCGATGACTCCAAAACCGCAAAGTACATTCAGACCGTGCATACGCGCGGCTATCGGTTCGTCGCAAACATAGAGGTAAAGAACGGATCTGCTGGAGACTGCCAGAGAGAAACGGACTGCGTCGAGGGTGGAGGGCAGGAAGGCGCACCCACATTATCTTCAACCACGGGGGTTGCCACGCTCGTCTCTACGCAAAGCGTGGCGCAAGGCTCGCCAGCCGCGGGAAGATCGTTGTCTTCCAGGAGGGCGGTCCTTGCGGGGGTCGTCTGCGTTTTGTTGCTGGGAGGAGCCTTTTATTGGAAGCCTTTTGCGGGGCGCAAGCCGCCAGCGTCTGCCGGACGAGTGACTTCCATCGCCGTCTTGCCGTTTCAATCGGCTGGTTCCAGCGGAGATGACCAAATTCTCGGTCTTGAAATCGCAGACGCGCTGACTTCAAAACTGAGCAGCAGCACACATCTTTCCGTTCGTCCGACGTCGACGGTCCTGCATTACTCCGATTTGCACAATGACCCCGCGGCTGCGGGCCGGGCGCTGAACGTGGACTACATTTTGGAAGGAAATATCCAGAGCTCTGCAGGTCTAGTCACGGTCCAGTTGATCCGGGTGCGCGACGCGGCTTCCTTGCAGACTGTTTCCTTCAACGAGAAGTTCACCAACATTTTCCAGGTGGAAGATTCTCTCTCCGTTCAAGTTTTGCGCGCTTTGACGGTGACTCTGGATCACGAAGAACAGCAGAGATTCCGCAGGCGCTTTACGCAGAATGCCGCCGCCTACGAAGCCTTCTTGAATGCCCATTACTTCATGAATCTGGGGACCGAGGATGGCACCAATAAGGGTATCGTTTCTTTTCAGAGAGCCATCGCCATCGATCCCAACTACGCGATGGCGTACGCAGGCCTGGGCGATTGTTACCTGCGGCTCTTCCGCTTCGGAACGGCCCCGGCCGAGTTCGTTCCGAAGAGCAGGGCGGCGGAAACAAAAGCGATCGAGTTGGACAACACCGTTGCCTACGCGCATTCCCTTCGCGGCTACATCGCCTTTCAATATGATTGGGACTTTCCCAGAGCCGGACGCGAATACAAAATCGCACGAGAATTCGATCCTGCTCTCGTACATCAATGGTATGGGTTCTATTTGTTAGCATTGAATCACGTCGCGGAAGCCGACATCGAATTCAAGAAGTTTAATGATTTTCTTCCCTCGCTAGTTTCCTCCAGCGCCTTTTACGGTCAGTACTTTTATTTCCGTCGCCAGAATGACCTGGCACTGGACCAACTTAGCAAGACTCTGGCCATGCAGCCTGACTACCCGCCCGCGCATGAGTTTCTTGGCATGGTTTACGAGCAAGAGGGGCGAACGAACGAGGCCATGACTGAGATACAAAAAGCTATCGATTTGTCCGGCGGGGAATATGGCCTCGGCTCGCTCGGCCACGTCTATGCCAGTGTGGGGCGGCGTAACGACGCACGAAACATGCTGCAATCGATGGCCGAGCAATCCTCGAGGACTTACATTTCCCCCTACCAGTTGGCGATTGTCCATGCCGGCTTAGGCGAGAACGAAAAAGCCATCGACGAACTCGAAAAAGCGTTCGCCGAACGCTCTCTTTCGGCTCCCGTCCTCCGCTTCGATCCGCGCTTGGACAATCTGCGCGCGGAGCCACGCTTCCAGGATTTTGCCCGCCGCATCGGGCTTTCTTTCTGAAGCTGGCTTTGCACGCTCCCACCAACAGGATATGTTCGAGCCGGGAATCAGCCTTCCCGCGGTGGTGTGGGGCAGCGCGAGGAGCACGCGCCGGCGGATCCCGCTAGAGCAAGCCGAGGTGGTCGGCATACGTGGAGTGCAGCGAGCTCACCAGAACGTCGAAGTCTGGCAGCTCGCGTAGATTCTTGAGGTGAGGGGGTTCTTCAGAAAATACCGCCAGCAGGCGAAGCCACTAGAGACACTTCTTTCGAACCACTCAAACGCAGTTTGAGGCCGCTCCAACATCGCAAGTATACAAGCAATTCGATAGTAGCTCTGGTGCGCATGATGTGTAATTCACTGAGTAAGAATGGAACATGGATGATCGTCGAATTGTTTGCCCACTACGAACTAAAAGAGAATCTGAACCGGCCGGCGCGGGTGCTACTCTTTTTCGAATCTGCTATGCATGCCTTGTTCGCGTTCGCAGGAAGTGACGATGCGCCTGGGTGCACAGTCGGGCGAAAAACGGATTCGCGAAGTGGTCACCGCAGCGGGTTTCAGCCGTTTCCGGAGAGCGGCGGAGACACCGTTTGACGTTGTTTACGGAGCGCGTCCGTGAGCCTCTTGGGTTCCACGTGCCTGGTAAACCTTGCGCGCTCGATGGCGGTTTCTTGGTGAGGCGAGGTTTGGATTGCTACTCACCCGAGGAGATATGCAGCCCGACAGATCGGCCCGTCAGGTACATGCGAATGACGGATCTATTTCTGGAATCGCGGGCGGACCAGACGGTTATTGGAGCGCCCGAAAGATCGTCGACCTCGCTTTTCTGTTGGGCGGACCAACTGGTAGGGATCAACATCCGCAGGAGCCCGGCGAGATCATGAAATTCGTTTTCGGCGGCCGACTCTGAATCTTGCGGCCAATAGCAGACGTACTGCTTTTTTGGCCTGGCAGGTGGGCGCGGCGCGAGGGATTTCGTATTCTTTGTGGATACCGGAGCGAAAGTGGCGCCCGGGAAGAATGCGTTGCTTGCTGAGGATCTTGTGCGCGCGGGAGACTCCGCATGAATCGAGCAGCTCTCCGCGCCGGAAAGTATAACGGGAGCCTCGAAGGACGCGGTTTTGGAGGGCAGAGAACTTCCGTTGCTCGTCGCCAATTGGCGGAACGAGCTCGCGCGGTTTTCCAAAATTTTCTTCAGGCCCTGGCATAAATCGTCGCAGCCGCCGTATCGCCCGGATGAGCGAACTGAGGAGTGATCCACAGCGGGCTCAGCGTGCGAATTCTCTGTTGCGGTCGCCGGAGGAGTGGCAAGGGCAGGAGGTGCGGCGGACACTGCGGCGGGATTGGCGGGCGCGGAAGTTGCCAGGGCAGAAGTTGCGGCCGCTGATGTTGCTGGCGCTGGCTGGGATGCCGGCGACGGAATCGATGCGGAACGTGGTTGCGGCGCTGGAGGCTTCGCGGACACCGACAGCTCTAAGGATTTCGAAGGCGGCGCCGGATTCCGCGCAAGATTCACTGACGAGTTTAGCCAGAAAGAAATTCTAGCTGTGCCATCGGGATGTCGAACCGTTTGGAGATGCAAGGGACACTGGCCGAGGTAAGGTCCCTCCGCGATGTAAAGCTCCTCGACGTGGTAGGGGCCGTAGCTGGTTGTTTCCAGGTGAGGTGGGTCGCAGCCCTGCGGGCCTGCGTCCACATAATGATCGGCGCCGGGCGACTCTTTGAATTGCCACAAATACTGAAGCTCATGGAGGTCGGCCATGGTTTTGGCGTACCACTCCTCGGCTTCCTGAGCTGGAAGTTCAGCGGAGCACATGTAAACGGGTACTTCGCTTGCCAGCCAGAAATCCGTGTGGCAGGGTACGTGGATTTCGCCGACCGAAAGGTCTGGGTTCGGTAGTGTGAGTTTGCGATCGCCAGGCTTGAGAGGAGTGACGCCGCGAAACTCGCGAAAATCGGTTTCCGCAGCATACAGAATATATTGGAGACTCCAACAGGCCCGGTCCTGCTGGTTTCTACACTGCGCGGATGCCGGGACAGCGAAAAGACTCGCGCAAAAAAAAGAAAGAAGCCACAACACTTTTCCGTTCATGATGTGCCTGCCCCCGAACTGAGACACACTTGTGCTGTAGGCAAGGACAGAGCAGGGAGTGCCCAAGCGGCAGCAAGCGCGTACTTCACCGACTTCAGCTACGTACGAACTAACCTGCTGTTGGTAAACAAACAGATGGCTTGGCGGGTGCGAGGGTTGCCCGTGTCATCGAATCGGATTCCCCCACGTACGCGTTCCCATCCGCGTTGATTTATCCAACCCAGTCTGCAACAACCCAGGGTGGCGAAAATTGTTGCGCGGTTTTTTCATGAAGCGAAGAAGGCACGATGAATCGCGCCCCTACCAGGATAAAAATTACGCGTTGGCGTGGGGGGCGATGGCGGCGGATTGGACGCGCGGCGCTTCCGTTACAGGGCGCAAGCGCTGCTTTTTGTGTTCGATGGCGGCGCCGATGAAGGCGGCGAAGAGCGGGTGCGGTTCGAGCGGCTTGGATTTGAATTCGGGATGGAACTGGCAGCCGAGGAACCAGGGGTGGTCGGGGGCTTCGATGATTTCGACGTAATTTTCGTCGGGAGTGCGGCCGGTGATGCGGAGGCCGGCGTCGGTTAAAACTTTTTCGTAGTCGCGGTTGAATTCGTAGCGGTGGCGGTGGCGCTCGCTGATTTCGAGTTTGCCGTAAGCGCGATGCGCGAAGGAGCCGGGCACGAGTTTGCAGGGCCACGCGCCGAGGCGCATGGTGCCGCCCATTTCGTCGACGCCGAGGAGTTCGCGCAGTTTATAAATGACGCGGTGCGGGGATTGAGGATTGCATTCGGTGGTATCAGCCTGTTTCAGGCCTGCAACATCGCGGGCGTATTCGACTGTGGCGCATTGCATGCCGAGGCAAACACCGAAGTAGGGGATTTTGTGTTCGCGAGCGTGCTGGATCGTGTAGATCATTCCCTGGACGCCGCGTTTGCCGAAGCCGCCGGGGACGAGAATACCGTCATAGCCATGCAAGCGCGCGGCGGCGGCTTCGGGAGAATCGATTTCCTCGGCTTCCACCCATTCGAGAACGGTTTTGTGATTGTGGGCGAGGCCGCCGTGGAGGAGGGCTTCGCGGAGGCTTTTGTAAGCGTCTTCGAGCTGAACGTATTTGCCGACGACGGCGATGCGGATTTCGCCGGCGGGATTGTGCATGCGGTAGACGAGGTCGAGCCAGGGGCGCATGTCGGAGGGGCGCTCTTCCAGTTTCAAGTGACGGAGGATTTGCGCGTCGAGGCCTTCGCGGCTGAGTTCGACCGGGACGGCGTAAATCGTGTCGACATCTTCCATGGAAATGACACACGCTTCGGCGACGTTGCAGAACAGCGCGATTTTTTTCTTGAGCTCGCTGGGAATATGTCGATCGCTGCGGCAAAGCAAAATGTCGGGCTGGATGCCGATGCCGAGCATTTCCTTGACGCTGTGCTGCGTGGGCTTGGTTTTCAGTTCGCCGGCGGCGGCGATGAAGGGAACCAGAGTGACGTGAACGAAAAGCGTGTTTTCCGCGCCGAGTTCGAGGCGCATCTGGCGAATGGCTTCGAGGAAGGGAAGCGATTCGATGTCGCCGACGGTGCCGCCGATTTCGACGATGACGACGTCGACCTCATCGGAAACTTTTTTGATGGTGGCTTTGATTTCGTCGGTGACGTGCGGGATGACCTGGACGGTTTTGCCGAGGTAATCGCCGCGGCGTTCCTTGGTGAGAATGGTTTCGTAGATGCGGCCGGTGGTCCAGTTGTTGTCGCGGGAGAGCTTGGCGTGCGTGAAGCGCTCGTAGTGGCCGAGGTCGAGGTCGGTCTCCGCGCCGTCTTCGGTGACAAAGACTTCACCGTGCTGAAACGGGCTCATCGTACCGGGATCGACGTTCAGGTACGGATCGCATTTCTGAAGGGTGACTTTGAAACCGCGACTTTCGAGGAGACAACCGATAGAGGAAGCTGCAACTCCCTTTCCAAGTGAGGAAACAACACCGCCGGTAACAAAAATATATTTTGGCGCCATCCATGCAGCCCGCGTCCGGGATTTCCCGGGTCGCCGGGCTTATCAGCCCTCCACAGGAGTGACGTACGCATAATTATCATCGGAATGCGAGCGGGTGTCAAATCGAAGAATTTATACGAGGAATTCATGAAATTGGTTGAGAAGGAAAGAAATCTGGAGCGTAGAGGGGAATTTGTTGCCGCGGAATCAGCAAGTCCGCGAAACTTTTGCGGGCGGGGCGGGTTTGACTTCGCGGGGGTAGTGCGCGCGACATCGCGGGAAAAGCGGGTGTTGTCGAATTGAACAAAATGCGCAGGCGCGGAAACCGTTTGCAGTGTTGTAGCCATCCAAGCAGTGGTACATCTGCGTAGAGCCGCAAGTGACAAGCGGCGACGCTATCCTGAGGGGCTATTGGGGAGTCGCTCGAACGTGGGGAAGGGGTAATGAAACTGAAAATACGAATGGACTTAGGTTGTGCGGTAGCCGCAGGTTTTCTTCTTATTTCGTCCTTTGCAGGCGCGCAGCAGCTGAACTGGACGGTTCCACAAAAAAACAGCACGTATGACTTGACCCGGGAGACCGTATTGCGGGGCAAGGTGATTTCCTACGCACCGGAATCGAATGTGCCACCCATCGGAGCGCACGTAAGCGTTCAGACTCTCTTTGGCTTGGTGGACGTGCATGTCGGCAGCGCGCAGCTTCTTCAGCAGAACCGGTTCACGCTGGCCCCTGGAGATTCCATCCGGATCACGGGAGAGATGGTGTCCTACGGGCAAGGCAGCATGTTCGCAGCACGTATTATTGAAAACGGGACGCGTTCCGTTACGGTGCGGAATACCAAAGGCCAAGTGCTCCAAATGCCCGCCGTGCACATGCCGAGAGGTGCGCGATGAAGCGCCTGCTTTTTGTTTTGACGCTTTTCGCAGGTGCTTGGACTTCGGCCTGCAGCGGAGGCTCCAGTTCGGTTAGTCCCCCGCCGCCTCAGGGAGGGTTTACGAACGCCAGCCTTAGTGGGACCTACGTTTTCTCGATGACGGGCACAACGGCCGATAACACGTTTGGCACGAGCAGTTTCTCGCGTGTGGGAGTTTTCTCCGCGGACGGCAAGGGTGATATTGCGACCACGGGCGGGGTAGAGGACGTGCATAAATTTGGCGCGGACAATATATTTGGGATCACCGGCGGGAGCTACACGATCAATGCGGATGGCAGGGGTACTCTGAGCCTCATAGCCTCCGGTGGGGCCACTGTTCAGTACAGTATTAGTCTGGTTTCGACAAGCGGTGGATTTATCGTGGACATGATCAATGGCGACGAGGAGACCGCGAGCGGCAGCTTTAGTCTGCAAAGCGCCACAAGCATTGCCGCCGGCACGTATACCTTCGATTTTGCCGGAATTGCTCCCGACGGAACCGGTAACCCCACATCGGCGATTGGCGACCTGGTTGCGGGGACAGCGGGCAGCGGCAGCTTTGGCGTGGGCAGTTTCTGGGACGTCAATGAAGCTGGCAATCTGATCACGAAGGGCTCTATATCCGGAGGAAGCTATGCACCGGACAATGCGAACCTTGAGACAGGACGAGGCACTGCCGTCATCAACGGAGCCAACTTCGTCTACTACGTCATTGACAGCCAGCACGTGCAATTTATGGCGACAGATGAAGACGCGGCGGCTCCTGGAACGCTGCTTGGCGAAGCCATCGCGCAGCAGGCAGGCACTCCGACACAAACCAGTTCGTTCAACGGCAACAGCTTCGTTTTCGCCATGGGCGGCGCCGGGATTCAGAGTGGGGCGCCACTCGCGCGTGCGGGGCGCCTTACCGCAACCGGTGGAGCTCTATCCGCAATCCTGCTCGACAACAATAACGCAGGGACGGAAATCGCCGTGCCTACGACTGGCGTTCTGAGTGGAGGGACGGTGACTCTGGACGGCGATGGTTCGGGCCGGGGCACGTTCACTTTTACAGACACGGTCAGTCACACGGGAACGTACACATTCGTTTTCTATCTTAGTTCCGCGACGCAGGGCGTGATCCAGGACGTCAGCACGGTGTTGATTAACAACGTCGCTACGCCAGTGGATGTCGCAGACGGGACTCTCCTTGCACAAACAGGCGCCCCGTTTGCTTCCGCAGGGCTCGCAACTTCGTACGCATTTAATTGGAGCGGTGTCAGCACCGGGGAAGAAGACTTCGTTGGTGCCTTCACGACCGCCGGCACAAACCCGAATGGCTTGGTGGATTACAACGAGTTCGGAAATGGAAAGCAGTTCCTCGACACTCCCTTTAACGGCACCATCACGGTTGGTGGGGATGGAACCGGGAGCACCGGTCAGCACAGCACTTTTGCCGCTGCGCTCACAGGTAGTCCGGCAGTCACAATAAATTATTTCGCCTATATCGCCAACCCAAGCACGATTCTCGTCATGGGCACGGGCTCGAATCGCGTGATCGTTGGCGTGCTCAACGCACAAACACAATAGCGCCGACGGATCATCCAGGACGCCGCCCGGCTGATGTTGGCTGGGCGGTTTTATTTTTGGAGGAGTTTTTCGACGCGGGCGACGTCGTCGGGGACGTCGACGCTGACGGCGTCGTGCTCGACTTCGGCCACACGAATCTTCCAGCCGTTTTCGAGCCATCGGAGCTGCTCGAGCTGTTCGATGCGTTCGAGTTCGCCCTGGGGCAGGGTGGGATATTCGAGGAGCGCGTCGCGCTGGAAGACGTAGAGGCCGAGGTGTTTCAGGTGGCGGACCTGGATTTTGCTGCCGGTGTCGCGCACCCAGGGAATGGGCGCGCGTGAGAAATAGAGGCCGTTGTTGTCGAAATCGAGGACGGTTTTCACGACGTTGGGATCCATGATGTCGGCGGGCGTCTTGATGGGCGTGGCGACCGTAGCGATAGAAGCGACAGGCTCTTCGAGCAGGGCACTGACGGCCGTGTCGACCGCCACGGGATCGAGGAGCGGCTCGTCTCCCTGGACGTTTACAAAAACGTCGCCTTTTTCGTGGGCGGCGACTTCCGCAACGCGCTCGGTTCCGGTGCGGTGATCCGAGCGCGTCATGCGGGCCTCGCCGCCGAATCCTTCCACTGCCTTCATGATGCGTTCATCGTCGGTAGCGACAATCACGCGAGAGGCGAGCGCGGCCAACCTGGCGCGCTCGTAGACGCGCTGAATCATCGGCTTGCCCGCCAGCGAAACGAGCGGTTTTCCGGGAAGCCGCGTGGCGCCAAAGCGCGCAGGAATGACGATGACGACTTCTGGTTTGGTGGAACTCATGGCACTTATTCTCGCATGGCGTTGCGTCTCGCACATTCGGGAATATTGGGGGACTGCCTGCGGTCGTTCTTGTATGGTGCCAGGAAGTGGGGAGTGTGCAATCTCGCACAGCGACGGATTTCGCTATGACGCAGGATGGCCATGTTTGCTCGCGGGGTATCGGGTACCAAGTGCGAGCTAGTACTGGATTTGCCTTGTCTTCGCTTGCGCGAGTGGTAGAATCTCGATTAGTCCGAGCCGCGCGGCCGTTCTGGGTGACTGGAACGATGGGGGTGCCGTGAAACGCGATAGATCTGGTTTTCGCGTTTTTGTTTTTTGTCTGCTGGTGCTGTTACTCGCTTGCCTCGTTACGTCTCGCGCGGCCATTCTCGCAGCGCAACAATCACAAGCACAGTCGCCATCCACCGGCGATGACTCCAAGCAAAACGAAAAGAAACTTCAAGACGACGTAAAGAAAGACACGCCCAGCCAAAAGCTGAAGCCTGGCCACACGTTGAAGATGGATGTGGACCTCGCGCTGGTCAACGTCACCGTCACGGATCCCTACAATCGATTGGTGACCGGGCTGGAGATGGAGAATTTTCGCGTTTTCGAGGACAACGTCGAGCAGGAAGTGGTGACCTTCTCCGCGGAAGATGTGCCGATCTCGATTGGCGTGATCTTTGATTTCAGCGGCAGCATGGCCAACAAGGTGGGCAAAGCGCGCGAAGCAGCGATGCAATTCTTCAAGACAGCCAACCCCTCGGATGAATTTTTTCTGGTGAGTTTCAATGAACGAGCGGAGCTGACCAGCGCGTTCACCAACAGCGTGGAGGATTTGCAAAGCAGCCTGATGCTGACATCGGCGAAGGGGCGCACCGCGCTGCTCGACGCGATCTACCTCGGACTAAGCCAGATGAGAGGTGCACACAACGGCAAACGCGCCTTGCTCATCCTATCTGATGGAGGCGATAATCATAGTCGCTACAACGAAAGCGATATCAAGCGCCTGGTGAAGGAAGCGGACACCCAGCTCTATGCCGTCGGCATCTTTGACGCGCTTGGATATCGCAACCGGACGCCGGAAGAACTGAACGGTCCGTCTTTGCTGTCAGAAATAACAGAGATGACCGGGGGGCGCGTATTTTCCGTCGAGAAACTTGAGGACCTTCCGGATATCGCTTCAAAAATAGGCATGGAGCTGCGAAATCAATATGTCCTGGGATACCGGCCGAGCAACAAGGCGCACGATGCACGCTGGCGCAAAATCAAGATCAAGCTGCGCGCTCCGAGAGGATTGCCGCCCCTCAATGTATTTGCAAAGACAGGCTACTACGCGCCCAGCCACTGAGATTGGGTTGCGGGTGCTTCGCGCCCTCCAGCATGTCGTTTTCATTCTGTGCGCGCTTGCTGTGCTTGCCTCGCCCTGCTTTGCACAGATTCCCATACCCGCGCCGCAGCCGCCTCCTCCCGGTCAAGATGTAAATGCTGGAAAGCAGGGTTCGACGATCAGGATCGATGTCGGCCTCGTCGTGCTGCACACCAGCGTTCTCGACGACCGCGGCAAGTTCGTGGACGGCTTGAAACCTGAAAATTTCCGAATCTTTGAAGACAAAGTCGAGCAAAAGCTCTCGACATTCAAGCGCGAGGATGTTCCTGTCAGCATGGGCCTGGTGATCGACAACAGCGGCAGCATGCGCGACAAGCGGCCACGCGTGAATGAAGCGGCGCTTACGCTGGTCGAGTCCAGCAATCCGCAGGACGAGGCGTTCGTCGTCAACTTCAATGACGATTTTTATCTGGACCTGGACAAGGATTTTACCAACAGCATTCCCGAGCTGAAGGAAGCGCTCGAGCGCATCGATTCCCGTGGCAGCACAGCGCTCTTCGACGCCATTATCGGCTCGCTCGACCACCTCAAGAAAGCCGCCAAGGACAAGCGCGTGCTGCTCGTGGTGACCGACGGCGAAGACAATTCCAGCCATAATTCGCTCGAAAAAACGATCCGCGAAATCCAGAAGACGGACACGGTGATTTATACGATTGGTTTGCTCGGCGACGAGAAAAGAAAAGAGAAGAACAGCGCCATGAAGGCTTTGCGGCACATCGCCGAAGCATCGGGCGGCCTGGCGTTCTTCCCGGAAAGTGTCGACGACGTGCACGCCATCTGCGAACAGGTGGCGCACGATATCCGCAACCAGTACACGCTGGCATATTACCCGTCGAATACCAGAAAAGACGGCACCTTCCGAGCCGTCACCGTGCAGGTGATTCCGCCGCGCGGCCGTGGCAAGCTGGTCGCCCGCACGCGCAACGGCTACTACGCGCCCAACGCTCCCGCTTCCAACTCCGCGGGGAACTAGCTCGTTTCCAGGCTTGTGGTTAGATGACTCTCTCTCGTGAGCGCGGAGCGTTCCCCTGCCAGTACCAATGAAGGAATTGACTCGCGCCGAACCGGGTGTTATATAGTGACGCTATTGTGTTGCGAATCTCCCTCCTTCGCCGGGCCCTGCCGTTCACGCTGCTTCTAACGGCGATGTGCGCTTTGGCAAGCACCGGCGCGAAGGAACCCGCTCCTCGATTCAACGCCAGGACGACCGAAGGCGAAAAATTCAGCAACGAATCGATCAAGGGGAAAATTGTCTTGCTGGAGTTCTGGACCACGTGGTGCAAATTCTGCTTCGATGAAGCTCCGATTGTCGACAAGATCGGTCACGAACTCTCCGACAAGGGATTAGTGGTGCTGGCGATCAACGTTGGAGAATCCAAGAAGACCGTCAAAAAGTACCTCGATGTGCACCCGCGAAACTGCAAGATCGTTCTAATGGAAGATACAAATCTGGCTGCGATGTACCAGGCCACGGTGTATCCCATCTATGTGGTCATCGATCGCGAGGGCAACATCGCCGCAACACAGCGCGGGGCAGGGGGAGAGCCAGCCCTTCGCAGACTCCTCGCCAAAGGGGGTCTGGACTCGCCGGATTCCTCTGACGATTCCGATGCGGACTGATCCGCCCTCTCCCCCTTCGTCAGACGGATTAGGCTTCCAACGCTTGCTGCACCCTCTCAGGATCTCGAGCAATCACTTTCAGATAGGCTTGTGCGGGCCGGTCTGGGTAGGCGCGCCCTTGCTCCCAATCGCGCAACGTTCCGAGCGGAATATGGTAACGGGCGGCAAATTCTTCCTGCGTAATTCCTAAAGCGCGGCGAATGATTTTTGCTTGCGGCGTCCGCTTCATGTGCCTTAAATCGATGCTGCTCAAAGGCAATGCGTCGGGATCGGCGAGTGCGGCGCGTTCGATTGCGCTGGCCGTCATTGGTCGAAGTCCCTTACGAGGTTTCCTGGAGGTAGATTTCTTGTTCATCTTGCGTCGCTCTCCGGTCTGAGATCAGAACACAGCTCGCTCTACTTCACAGCCAGGACGAGCAGAGTAGCGTCATCCCGAAAATGCGCGCCGCAGAAGTCGGTTACCTGCGCGAGCAACTGCTGATTCATCTTCGCCGCGGAATTTGACGCATTGGCTTTGGCGAAGGCAGCGACCCGTTCCACTCCGAATTCTTCGTCTTGTGAGTCCTCCGCCTCGGTGATCCCATCGGTGAAGAGAAGCAGCCTGTCGCCGGAACGGAGTTCGATGCTCGATTCCTGATACTTCCAGGCAGGGAAAACGCCCAGAACCGCGCCGCCCTGGTCCAGCGTCCGCACTTCGCCGGAGGAAATAAGAATCGGATAGGGATGGCCGGCATTGCAGTAACGAAAGGTGCGTGCAGGGCCGTCCAGAACGCCGAAGAAGAAAGTCACGAATTTGTCGGCCGCGATGGTTTCGCAGAGCATGCCGTTGACGATGCTGCACACGCGCGCGGGGCTATCCATGTCGCGAACCGTGGCGCGCAGGCTGGCCTGCACGTTAGCCATGAGCAGAGCGGCCGGAACGCCCTTGCCGGAAACGTCGGCGATACAGATGGCCAGCCGGTTTTCCGGCAATTTCAGCACATCGAAATAATCGCCGCCGACGGCGCGCGCGGGCTGCCAGGCGCTGGCCACCTCGAATCCCGGCAACTGGGGAATCACCTTGGGTAGGAGCGACTCCTGAATCTCTCGCGCGCGTTCTAATTCCTCGTCTTGAATCTCTAACCGGGCGGCACCGGCCTGAACCTGGCGTTGCAGTTCGAAGTTGCGGCGCTCCAGGCGTGCCTTGCTCCGCTTGTAGAGAAAATTCATACCGCCGTAGACCACGGTGATCAGAAAGGGCATCTTCCAACCGGTGAGCATCAGGTGCCTGAGCGATTGCGGAGAGGGCGGGGCCAACCACCAGACAATTACAGTGGACAGCCCGTAGACAGGAAATGTCACGACGATCAACACGGCCGTGAAGATGACCAAGTCATAGGGAGCTTGCTTTTCGTAAAGAAACTGCAGCCACTGCACCGGCGGCGACAGAAAATTGCCGATGCACAGCGAGTATACAAGGACAGTGAACAGATTTATGGGCTGGCCGATAGCCCAGAAAATGGCACCCACGGCAAAGGCAAGGCACAAGTAAATGCCTTGGTTGCGGAAAAAGGTCGTCAGCCATTTGGAATCGACGCTAATCGTCGGCTTGCCTGTCATAGGGGCGGCATGATTCTAACTCATGGAGCCTTGAGGTAGCGGCTGGCGAAGGTCAGGAAAGTGGGCCAGTTCGGGGCGGGCGTGTGGCCGCCGCTATGTTGCCTATAAGCGAGGTCTCCATTGATGAGTGGAGTTTCGATCGGCGGAAATTCCGCGGTGCCTAAATCCTTTTTTCCAAGCAGGCGGTAAACCGGACCGGCGGCGACTGTAGCCAGAAACATACCACGCGCATCCACCCATCCGTCGCCTTGCGTCGCGCCTGCACCAATAAACACAGGCCTCGGCGCAGCGAGAGCGATCAATTCATGCGAATCCACGGGCAAATCGTTGGGCGTCAGCGGCCCGGCATACTTCAAGAAATTTCCGGCCATCCAGTGATACTCGCCGGTTCCGGCGACATTGCCGATCTGCTCGCCGAAATTCCGGCGGTAGAGAGCGGCTCCGCCCGCTCCCGAGGAACTTATGTAGCCGATGGCGAAGCGCGGATCGTAGGCCATCGTGACCAGCGCCGCTTTGCCATAACGTGAGTGTCCCTCGATCCCGACCTGGCGCACGTCCACGGCTTTATCGCTCTCGAAATAGTCCATCGCACGGCTCGCGCCCCAGGCCCAAGCGCGCAACGCGCCCCAATCGTCCAACTTGCGCGGCTGTCCTTTGTTCACTAGCCCGATGATTCCCTCCGTCAGGCCATCGCCCTTGTCGGCTTGCACGCTGGTTGGAATGTAAACTGCATAGCCCCAACCCTTCGCCAGGACTTGCTGTTGCCATGTCGGCCCTTTGTTCGCCGCAGCGGTCATCTCTGGAAACCGCTTGGCGATCATGGCCATCACTTCCGGACTGAAGCTCAACTCCATCATCACGGGAACGGGTCCAGGTGCGGAGGCGGGAGTCGTTAAGGTAAGTTGGATGTCCACGTTGACCGCCGGATACGCCGAATTGTCTACGTGCCCGACAAGCTGTTTGGTTACGACGCTCACATCGCCAATTTTTTCCTGAACGGTCTTGGTGACTTCCCAAGTGACCTTGGGCGTTGCATTGGGTGCCCGGCCGTAAATTTCGCGGTCAAACTCTTCGACAATCTCGGGCCGCCGTAACTCCCACCATTCTTTGGCGGTCGTCACCTTCTTTCCGTTCTTCAATGTCAGTGGATCGGGCAGCTTGGGATCGGGCTTCGCTTTCTCCTCGTCATAGTTGGCGGCATTGGGAGACTTCGGGTCGCCATCCGCGCCTCGGCGCAGGGAAGTGATGCGCAGGAGATCCATCAACCGCTGGTGATCTTGCTCGGCGGTCAGATGAATAGGAGTAGGCGTTGCATTAGACAACTGCTGCGGTGAACCGACGCTGTAGAGAGCGGCCAGAGGAAGAACTGCCAACACCATAGCGCCGCCAAACCAGCGAATCGACACAGGCTTAGCCACGATTGCTTCCTCGCACTCGCCAGGGTTTTGCAAAGCGCAACGATGTTAACGCAGGGAATGCTCGATTAGAAGCGATTGTGCTGGCGGTACGGCGAACTCAAGCGGTTGCTGCCCGTGCTTTTTGCCGAACTCCCGAGCCGCCCCGGAAATTCCATAGCTTGTGATTCACGTTGACGCAAGCCACTTCATCCGGCGAAAACGGAATTTCCTTGAAGCCGCGAACTTCGATGACATGACCCTCGCTGGTCACGACCTGATCGAACTTTCGACCGTCCCGCAGCTCGACCGAAACCACCTGGTAACCTATGCCTGTCTCTCCGGCGCGCTTCAGGGGGTCGACCAGACTGCTGGGAATTGGAACTAAGCGTTTCATGATACTCCTTAGGGTTGGGAGGACTGCGGACAACCCCATAGTACCGCTTGGGAACGGTGGTGTCTACCCCGGATTGGCGAACAAAAAGCGACAATGCACAGGAAATCCAGAGATCTGAAGCAGTTGGTTCCTTTTCCGCTTCCCTAAGGGACAACCCGGGTACCGCCAGGCTCCGCCTCCCAAAGGTGTCGAAGCCTCCTCAAGCCCTTGCTTGGCTGGGGCCAAGCCTCGCGGAACGGCTCCCCAAGCAAATTTCTCTTTTTGTAAGCGACTTTCTAGAGTCCTTTGGGTTAGGGTCGGACAACCGTGGGTGGTGTCCGAGTGTGTCCAGTGGGGAGCTTTCGGGCGTTTCTCCGGTGAAAACGGCTAGCTCGCCTGGCCGTGGATAAAGACAGATCGCGACAACCTGGAGGTCAATCATGAAACGACTCATCGGCGGTTTGGTGGGTGCGATGGCGCTACTGGTGTCGGCACGGGGAATCCGCGCTCAGGATCAACTCGTGCCGGCCGGTACGCTGCTGCAATGTACCTTGAACGAGCCGAACTTTTCTTCGGCCACAGCCGCAATTGGCGATCCGGTGCTGTGCCACTTAAAAACCATGCAGGAGTTCGGCAAGCCGCTCTTTCCGAGAGGCAGCATGCTCGGCGGACATCTCGAAGCCGACAAGGAACCGGGACATTTCGTCGGGAAAGGCTACATGAGGATCACGTTTGACCGCATCATCCTGCCGAGCGGCGATCTGCCCGTCCCGGCTAAGGTGATCATGGCGCGCGGCTACAAGGTGGACAAGGATGGGGACATCGATGGCAGGGGTCACGCGAAACGGGATGTAGTGGAGTGGATGTTTCCCCCGCTGTGGCCCTGGAAGGTAGTCAGTCTGCCGTTCCGTGGTCCACGGCCGACATTGAAGGGCGAAGAGCCGCTGCAGCTTCGCCTGATGGACGACATTGTCCTGCCGCAAGCCCTGCTCCATCCCGACCGCCCGCCGTACGCCTCCGGACGCCAAAGCTCCTACAACGTGACGCCGCAGAGGAACGCGATGCAGCCGGCCGTGCAGCAATCGGTGAGCGTTGCGGCGGCAAACCCTGCGCCGCTGCAAATCCTGGTGCCGCAGCCTGGCGAGACGAAAACGTTTGAACGCATCACCATTCTGGCCCTCAAGTCCAGCGAAACCTACGAGGTCACCCGGTATCAAAGAGACGGCGACCTGTTGATGTTCCAGGACGCGCAAGGCCGCAAAGGAGGCGTGGACGTCAGTGAAGTCGACTGGCGCAAAACCTCTGAAATGACGACGGCGGCGCGGTCTGCCGACAAACTGCAGCTTTCGCGCCAGACGAATTGATCGGCAACTCGCAGGAAGCTTAGTCCTCTTTGGCCCCCACTGGCGCAGCCGGCGCCAGCCAATGCAGGTGTGTGGAAGCAGGATCGAACTTCGAGGAGCGTGGCCAGCCTCCGCCGCGCTCACCGAATTGTGCGTGCATCTGACCGCAAACCCACAGCGGGTGCCCCAGGTGCCGCCGGTCGCACCGGGGCTCTTTTCCGAGTTCAGTCCTTTCACTTCACGCCCACTCACTCCTCGACTGGATGGTGACAATTACAAGAATTGATGTGGAGGAAGAATCTCAATGCCCTGGAAGGGATTTAGCGCGAGAAGGTCTTCGTCGCCAGTGACAATGTGGGTCGCGCGCCCGCTCGCGGCAAGTTCGAGGAATTTATCGTCCTTCGGATCGCGGCAAGCCGCAATTCGTACATCCACCTCAACCCATTCCGCCTCGCGCGTCAGAGCCGCCAAAAAGCTTCGAACATCTTCCTCATCTATGTATCGAAGGAATTTTTTGCGGCCGAGGACTTCATAAAGTTCGGCGAGCGTCGCAAAAGAGAGCAGGACTCTTCCTTTTTGGAGCGCCAGTTCGAGGGCATGACGAGGCTTCGAATCGGGCAAAAGCAACGCACTGACCAAAACGTTTGTGTCGAAGACGCAACGCAACTACACGCCCTTGAGAAGAGAATCCAAAATCTCCGGTGTAAGCCCGCGGTCCTTGGCTTTGCGGCCGGCCTCATCCAGCACTTTTTGCAGCGAGGGATATTCCCCGGCAGCCAACTCTCGAAGCCAAAGGCTAAGCAGTGCCTGAATCTTCCGCTTCTGCTCTGGCCCGGCAGAGTCGTAAGCCCTCGCCGTTTGCGGGTCCAGCGGAATGGTGATGGAAGGATTCGCCATTGTCTTACTCTTCCCCAATTCTACGGCAAAAACTCACCAGTCTCCACTCCTTACTCGCGGGCAGAGTGCTGCCCGTCCCATTCTCCTTGTCGGTAAGCCGCTGGAGAATTGGCCGCAAAAAACGAGGCCGACCGACTGGCCAAGGCTTTCGCTCCGTCAGCTATTGCGGCTTCGGAAGCTGCAACATCATCGCGTTGCTTTGTCCGGTCTCGACCGTCGGTAACTGGCCGTTCCATTTATCGATCAGTGCGCGGCTGTTTTCGATGCGGCGCAATTCCAGAAGCTGCGGCGTCAGCGAATTCTGCCGGATGCGGTTGGCATCGGCCTCGCCTTGCGCGCGCGTTACCAGAGACTTGGCGTCGCCCTCGGCTTCGGCGATTTTCTTGGCGGCTTCCGCTTGCGTCGTTTGCAGTTCGTTTCTGGCTTGCTCCGCCTTTTGAATGGCCTGCGCTTTCGCCGTAATTGCCGCCGCGATTACACTCGGCACTCGCGGCGCTCCGATAAACCCGAACTGCTGCACGACCACGCCCACAGGCGACATCTTCTGCTCGATCTGCGTCTGCACCTTCCGCAGAAACTCAGCCTTCTTCTCGCCATAAATATCTTCCACCACATACGTGGACGCCACCTCGTTCAGCGAGTTCCTCACCACATCGCGCAAAATCCCGTGGGTAAACATATCCATGTCCGACACGCGGTACTTCACGTAGAAGTCCGGTACTTTCGTGGCTTCAATCGCGTACGAAAGCGAGACATCCACGAAAATTTCCATGCCTTCCTTCGAGTTGAAGCCCATCTCTTCGTTGACGGGATGCCCTTCGTTCACGTCTTTCGTCCATTTCACTGTCTGCACGTACGTGGGGAACTCAATGATCTCCGTGCTCAACGGGGAATAGACCACCCACCCCGTGCGCACCGGTATCTCGGACGCGCCGCGCTGATTGCCCGCAAGGTTGATCTGTACCCCCACGTGTCCCGGCTCGATGCGCGTGACGCGAATCAGAAACAGTCCCAGCAGCAGCACCACAAGCAGCGCTCCAATGGCAATGACACCTAGCTTCAAAAACGGAGCCGCCCGCTTCATCTCAAACTCGGCGTCGTCCCGCCCGCCTTTTCTAAACATGTCCATACTCGTATTTCCTCCGCAAGAATCAGCATTTGATCAGTGGCGCCAGCATGTCACCAACCACGTTAGGAAGTCATGATGCTCTAACTCGCAGATAATAAGTAGGTTTTTAGCGCAATCCCGTTTCGATTGATAAAAGAAAACAATCGTTTGTGCTACTTGCTAGGTAATCTTGCGGCTTTTCCGAACTTACAAGATCGCTCGCACGTGTTGATTCCCAGTCCCCGGCGCAATCTTCGAGACCGCATCGGGGCGCAGCATGCTGCGCCCCTACAAGCAAGGTGTGTGCAATGCGGGGACCAATCAACGTGCAGACGAGGCTGCCGATTGGCTAATTTCGCGAAGGAAACTCTTGCCGTGCGGAATCGTGCCGCCAAAATTCTCCGCAATGGTTTGTCCCATATCCGCCAAGGTGGAGCGCACGCCAAGATTTACACCGGCACCGCTCGCCGCGGAATAGGCCAGAATCGGGACATATTCGCGCGAATGGTCGGTCGTGGCCCAGCGGGGATCGGGATCGCAGCCGTGGTCGGCGGTAATCATCAGCAAGTCCGAAGCACTCAAGAGTTTCAGGAAGGGGCCCAGCATGCGGTCAAATTCTTCAAGAGACTCCGCAAATCCTTCGACATCTTTTCGGTGGCCGTAGAGCATATCGAAATCGACGAGATTGCAGAAAATCAAACCGTTTTTTCTTTCCTGCAAAGCTCCGGCCAGCTTGGCCATGCCATCGGCGTTCCCGGTTGTTGTGACGTACTTCTCGACGCCGCGCCCGTTGTAAATGTCATGAATTTTGCCGATTCCAAAGACCGGCACGCCGCGCTCCGCGAGCATATCCAGCAACATGGGTTTGGGCGGATCGACGGCGTAGTCATGCCGCCGTGTCGTGCGGGCGAAATGTCCGCTCGCGCCCGCAAACGGCCGGGCGATCACGCGGCCCACGCGATTCGGTCCATCGAGCAATTTCCGCGCAATCTCGCACGTGCGGTAAAGCTCGGCGATCGGAATCACATCTTCATGCGCGGCTATCTGAAACACGCTGTCGCCCGAGGTGTAGACAATGGGCTTGCCCGTGCGCACATGCTCTTCGCCAAGTTCCTTGATGATCTCCGTGCCCGAGGCAGGTTTGTTTCCGAGGGTTCCGCGTCCGATCTGTTTTTCAAATTCAGCGATAAGTTCTCTTGGAAAACCGTGTGGATAGGTTGGGAAGGCCTGCTCCAACCAAACGCCTGCCATCTCCCAATGTCCCGTAGTCGTATCTTTTCCAGGTGAATGCGTGATGCCTTTGCCATAAGCGCCTGTCGGCGCGGCCGCAGGGGCGAGATGCGCAAGCGGGGCAATATTCGCAAGCCCCAGCTGAACTAAATTCGGCAACCGCAGCGGCCGCGACTCCGCGATATGGCCCAGAGTCGTTCGCCCAACGTCGCCATAATCCGCGGCATCCGGCAACTCGCCGATGCCCACGCTATCCAGGACAATCCAGATCACTCGTTGGAATTTCGACATCGCCGATCCCCGTTCTCGCCTTCCGTGACGGATTATTGCGAATTGCCATACGCTCTACCCTTCGGCGCACTCTAGCACAATCGCGCGGTCGTTCCGCGCCTTGCCGTTGACCATCTCCGGTGGTCTCAGTATCCTCCCGAAAGAACGGCGTTCTTGTGAACCCCTGAACTTTTTTGCGTAACGCTGCGTATTAAAGAGTGAAGAGGTGTGCGATGGCTCAAAATGTCCCTCCCCGGAGCGTTTCGCTCGTTTTTCCGATTTTGCTCATCGCGATTGGCGGGATCATTCTGTACAGCAACTGGCAGCCTGCCTTCGATCCCTGGCCCATCTTCTGGACGTACTGGCCGCTCATCCTCATCTTTATCGGGGCGGGGAAAATTTATGACAGCTGGCAGCGCCGGAAGAATCCTGACGCGGCAACGGGAGGTTCGTCGATCGGAAGCTCCATCGGAGCCATACTCTTTGTGCTTGTACTTCTGGCTCTTCTCGTTAGCGGAAGAAGGTTCAATCGCTGGCGCGGAGGCACGGTCTACGCCATGCAGCACCAGTCGCGCACCGTGGATCGCGGCGACGTAAAAAACGTGCGGGCTACGCTTGAAATGGGAGCAGGAGATATAAACCTAAGCGGCGGTGCGAGTCATCTTCTCGAAGCGGATTTTGACTATCGCTCTTCCTCGGGCACACCCAAGGTGGATTATTCCATCTCGGGAACCACCGGCGATCTGCGCATCTCGCAGGACGACAACGACAGCCATATCCGCACAAGCTCCGACAATCACTGGACGCTGCACCTGGCCAATGACATTCCGCTCGAAATCAAAATCGACATGGGCGCCGGGCGGGGCAACTTGCGCCTGCGTGATATAGACGTGAGTCGCCTCAATCTGGACATGGGCGCGGGACAGGTGGATGTCGATCTCACAGGCGATCGCAAATCCGACCTGACCGCGGATATTGAAGGCGGCGTGGGTGAAGCAAACATCCGGCTGCCGAAGAACGTCGGCGTCATCGTGCACGCGAGCGGCGGCCTCGGCACGATCGACGCCGGCGGGTTGAAGCACGACGGCGACGAGTACACCAACGAAATGTATGGCAAATCTCCGGTGACGATCCACCTCAAGGTGGAAGGCGGCGTTGGCCGCATTGTTCTCAGCGAAGAGCAGTAGCTCCGCGGAAGACCGTTCCTTGGAAAACCGTTCCGTAGAACACGCGCGAGCCCGCGCCAGAGTGGGACGAACGAAGCGCGTTTGCTCCCGTTATGCCGCGGCCGTATAATTAAAAGTTTAGGCAGCGCTCTCGATTCGCGCTGTCTGAGCTTCCCCTTGGCTACCAAAGAACTCACACCCGCGCTCAGCGAACAAGAGGCCATACGCGTCCGCGGAGCCCGCGTTCATAATCTGCGCAACATCACGGTCGAAATTCCACACAACGCCATCACAGTGGTTACTGGAGTCAGCGGTTCGGGAAAGTCATCGCTAGCGTTTGACACGGTGTACGCCGAAGGGCAACGGCGTTATGTCGAGTCGCTCTCCTCGTACGCACGCCAGTTTCTCGAGCGCATGGAAAAGCCGAATGTCGACGAGATTTCCGGGATTGCCCCGGCTGTGGCCATCCGCCAGAAAAACTCCACGCGCAATCCGCGTTCGACGGTGGCTACTTCGACGGAGATTTACGACTATTTGCGTTTGTTGTTTGCGCGTTGCGGGCAGACGTTTTGCATCAAGTGCGGGGCGGAAGTGCGGCGGGACAGTCCCGATGAAATCGCGACGCGAGTTCTTTCGCTGGCCGCCGGGCGCCGATTTTACATGCTGTATCCGCTGCGCATCGCTGCGCCGCAAGGCGCGACCGGCCCGGCGCGCCGCGTTCCCAAGAAAAAAACGCCCGCGCCGCCGGGGGAATTGCTGAAGCAAGCGCTGGGCGACATGCAGAAGCGCGGCTTCAACCGCTTGTATCAGAACGGCCGCGTCCACGAATTTTCCTCGCCGGAGACTCTTCTGGATGTGGATTTTTCGAAGCCCGTGTACGTATTGGTGGACCGCCTTTCGGTCAGTCCCGAATCGCGTTCGCGCCTGACGGACTCCATCGAAATCTGTTATCGCGAAGGCGGCGGGGAAGCGATCCTGGAATTTATCGCTGAATCAGCGGGGAATCACGCGGAGCGTCTGACGTTCAACGAGCGCTTTGAATGCAAGAACGACGGAACGCTGTATCAAGAGCCGGAGCCGCGGCTTTTTTCGTTCAACAATCCCTACGGCGCATGCCCGCGCTGCCAGGGCTTCGGAAACACGATTGATTTCGACCTGAATCTGGTCGTTCCCGATGGCGGCAAGACGCTCGATGAGGGCGCGATCGAGCCGTGGACCAAGCCGCGTTATCGCGCGCTTTTGCAGGACGTGAAAAAATGGGCGCGTGGCCGGGGGATTCCACTCAACGTGCCGTGGCGACAGCTCACAGTGGAGCAGCGCCGCCTGGTGCTGGAAGGCGATCCCGAGAACGAGTTTGAAGGTGTAAAGGGATTTTTCAACTGGCTGGAGCGGAAAAAATACAAACTTCACGTACGTGTTTTTTTGAGCCGCTACCGCGGTTATGCCACGTGCCCCGACTGCGGAGGCACTCGCCTGCGCGCAGAGGCCCGCGCGGTGCGCGTGGCGGGACGCGCGATTACCGAGCTCTGCAAACTGACGGTGAAAGAGGCGCGCGTTTTCTTTTCAACGCTCGTGCTTTCCGAAGCGCAAACGAAAGTCGCCGAGAAAATCCTGGAAGAGATTCGCACGCGGCTGCAATTTCTAGACGAAGTGGGGCTGGACTACCTCACGCTGGATCGGCTCACTTCCACACTCTCTGGCGGAGAATCGCAGCGCATTCAGCTTGCCACTTCGCTAGGCTCGCATTTGGTGGGCGCGCTGTACGTTCTCGATGAACCATCCATCGGCCTGCACCCGCGCGACACGCAACGCCTGATCGACATTCTCAAATCGCTTCGAGACCTCGGGAACACGGTTCTCGTGGTCGAGCACGATCCCGACACCATTCGGGCCGCCGATCGCGTCATCGATCTCGGGCCAGGCGCGGGCGAACTTGGCGGCAAACTTCTTTTTGCCGGGACTTACGAAGGAATGCTTGCCGATCCCAAATCTTTGACGGGCCGCTACCTCAGCGGAGAACTCGCCATCCCTGTGCCGAACAATCGACACAAGCCCACCGGCAAATTTCTCCGGCTGTATGGCGCGACGCTTCACAATTTGCAGAATGTCGACCTGATGATTCCGTTCGGCACTCTGACAGTGGTTACCGGCGTCAGCGGCTCGGGGAAATCCACGCTCATTCACGATGTTCTTTATCGCGCGCTCGCCGCAAAACGCACGGGTGGCAGCGTCAAAGAATTTTGTGACCGGTTGGAAGGGGACGCGGATATTCGCGAAGTAGTGATCGTGGACCAGTCGCCCATCGGGCGCACGCCGCGGTCGAATCCGGCAACGTATCTGAAGGCGTTCGACGCGATTCGTGAAGTGTTTGCGGCTACGCCGGACGCCAAGCGGCGCGGGTTCACGGCTGGGCATTTTTCGTTCAATGTTCCGGGCGGCCGCTGCGAAACTTGCCAGGGCGACGGCACCGTCACCGTCGAGATGCAATTCCTCGCGGACGTCGAGCTGGTGTGCGAAGAGTGCCGAGGCACGCGATTCAAGACCAGCGTGCTTGAGGTTCGCTATCGTGGCAAGAATGTGCACGAAGTTCTCGAACTGACGGCGCGCGAGGCTCTCGCGTTTTTCACCGGCGTTCCCAAAGTTGTCTCCAAGCTGCGCATTTTGAATGAAATTGGGCTTGGCTATTTGCGCCTCGGGCAGTCCGCCACCACGCTTTCCGGCGGTGAGGCGCAGCGGCTGAAGCTCGCGGCGCACCTGGCGCGCACCGAAAACCAGGGCATTCTCTATATCCTCGATGAGCCTACGACCGGACTGCATTTCGACGACATCGCGAAACTTCTCTCGGCGTTCCGCAAGCTCCTCGAGTCAGGAGCGTCGCTGCTCGTCATCGAGCACAATCTCGACGTCATCAAATCGGCCGACTGGCTGATTGACCTTGGCCCCGAAGGCGGCGATCAAGGCGGTAAAATTATCGCCACCGGCACTCCCGAACAAGTGGCGCGCAATCAGCACTCGCACACGGGCCGCTTCCTGGCCCGCGTGCTCAGCGCGAACGGGCAGGCAAAGCGCTCCGTGAATGGAGCATCCAAGTCCGTAGCGCCTTCGGGTGCAATCGCGAATGGCGCAGGAAATCCTCCGCCCGAACAATGAAGCTCGCATGAAGCTCGCAACATTTTCCAGTTGGCCCGCGGTCCTAATTCTCTTTGTAGTGGCGCAGCTTGCTGCGCCTCTTGCAGCCACGGCCTACCCTTGCGATGCGCAGTCCCCAACCCAAAAATCCAGCCAACCACAATCTTCGCGCACGCAAAAACTGTCCAATCCGCTGAACGATCTGCTCGACGAAGCGCAACGCGATATCGACAACAGCCAATTCGAAGCTGCCGTGGTTCCGCTGCAGAAATTCATCGCGGAAAAACCTGAGATTGCCTGGGCTCACTTCCAACTTGCCTACGCGTACACCGCGCTGAAACGTCCAGATGAAGCGCGAGCCGAATATGAAAGGGCAACGGCGCTGGACCCCAAAATGTCGGAGGCTTACTTGAATCTGGGAATTCTGCTGACGGAGAAAGATCCCGCCGCCGCGGTTGCGCCGTTACGTCGAGCCGTCGATCTGCTTCCCGCGCAAAGCCGGCCTCGCTTTCTCCTGGGACTCGCGCAAGAGCGTTCCGGCGACGTGCCCGGCGCGGTTGTTTCCTACGAAGCCTCGCTTCGGCTCGATCCGCGCGACACCGAAACGGTCATCCACCTTGGCAATCTCTACGTAGGTCTGAAGCGGTATGCGGACGCTGAATCGAAGTTCCGCGCAGCTCTGGAGAGCGAGCCAAAATCCCCGCCAGCGCTCCTTGGGCTGGCCGAAACCCTTGACGCACAAAAAAAGCCCGAAGCCGCGGATGCTTATCGTGACTACTTGTCGGCCAATCCGGACAATTCCGCGGCGCGCGCGCGTTTGATTCATTGGCTGCTCGATCAGAAACAGTATGACGGGGCGCTCGCCGAACTCGACCGCGCCGAAGCGGGAAAAGCTCCGACGCTAGATTCGCTGCGTTCGCGAGCCGATATCCAGATCGCGCAGAAAAAATGGGACGATTCCATCGTCACGCTTCGCAAAGCCATCGCGATGTCTCCCAACGACGCGCAGCTTCACGGCGGCCTCGGACGCGTATACATGCAGAAGCGGGATTTTCCCGACGCCGAAAAAGAGATCAAGGCCGCCCTGCAACTGGATCGCAACAATCTCGCGTACTGGAAGGATCTGAGCTCGACGTACTATCTCGGCGGAAATTTTCCGGCCACCATCTCCACGCTCGACCTGATTGCGAAGGCGGAAACCCCTGGACCTGGCGAGTGGTTTATCCGCGCTCTCTGCTACGATAAACTGAACCAGCCCAAGCCTGCGCTCGAAGCTTACGAGAAGTTTCTCGAGCTCGACCAGGACAAGAATCCCGACCAGGTCTGGCAAGCGCAGCAGCGCAGCAAAGTCTTGCGCCGCATGCTGGATCAGAAAAGGTAGCCCCATGAGGCCGCGCGTGGCGCAACGCGTCGCATTGCCAATCCTGATGAGCGGTTTATGCGTATGGGGTAGCGCTGCGGCCGCGGACAAGCTCAGCGAGCTTCAAGCGCGCTTCGACAGTGAAACGAACGGGGTGCATAAGGCAAAAATGCTGCAGAAGCTTGGCGACGCCGAATTCGAGGAGGCCAGCCGCGCCGGTAAAGCGGATGACTACAACACCGTGGGCCTGCTGATGGAAAAATACAGAGACAATGTACGCGCCGCGGCGCAGGTCCTGGAGAAGGAAAATCCCGATGGCGAGCGCCATCCCGGCGGCTACAAGCAGCTGGAAATGCATGTGCAGAAGGGTTTGCGCGAAGTGGACGAAATCCTGGTCGTTGCTCCGACGGAATACAAGCCGCCGCTGCAACTTGTACGGAATGACCTCATAAGTCTGGACGACGAGCTGCTGCGATTTCTCTTTCCGCGGCGCCATGAGAAGAAGCCGCCGGCTCCCGCTCCCGCGGCTCCGCCAGCGACTCCTCCCGACCAGGAAGTGCATTCATGAAACGCCATATTTACGCAGGGTTGCTGGGTCTTATGATTTCTTTTGCAGCTTCGCCGTTGCCCGCCGAGGGACAGACCCAGCAGAAAGACTATCTCTCCGGCGTCGAAGCCGACAAAATTCGCGAAGCCGAGACGCCCAACGAGCGCATCACGCTGTTCCTCACGTTCGCCGATGACCGGCTGAAGAAACTGCAGTACGAGTTGGAACATCCTTCGCAGACCAACCACATGGAGATGATCAATTCGCTTTTGAACGCCTACGTCGGGTGCGTGGACGATGCCGCGGACCTCATTCAGCTTGGCATCGAGAAGCAACAGAACATTCGCAAGGGCATCGACTTGATGGCGTCCCGCACGAAAGACTTCCTGGCGATTCTGCAGAAAATGCCCACCGATGCGCCCGACTCCGATCTCTACAAAGACAATCTCGACGACGCTATGGAAGGCACGCGCGACGCCTCGCGAGAAGCGGAAGCCGCCAAGAAAAATGTCGCCCCGCCGCCGGTGCGGCGAAAGAAATGAACGCCGCGCGCGAAATAACTCCCGCGAAGCAAGTCGCCCCGCCGCGGCAACTCCACTTCTGGATGGATCACGCCACCTCTGTAGGGGAGGGGCTTGCCCCTCCCTCTTCGTCCGCGCCGCCATCCCCCGATATTCCCACGCCCCGCCGCGCGCCACGTGGCCGTGCGAAGAAAACTGCCACGAAAAAGAAGCGCAAGCCCCCGCGCCGCGCGAGTTCTGGAGTTCCTGGTGGCGCAGCTCTTTTTCAGCGCGTATTCACCCGCCTCGGCTGCGACGGCCGCCCCCCGCGCTTCCGCGTCGAGTTCTATCCCTATGCCAGCCTCGTGTTGACGATTCGGCGCCGCGAAGACGTTGTCCACGTGCGCTTCTCGGATCTGCTACAGCGCGCTCCGCTCCCGGTTTTGGAAGGCGCCGCCGCGCTCCTTCTCTCGCGCGTCTATCGGCGTAAAGCCCCGCGCGCGTTAGTCGATCCCTACTTGCACTACGCACGCTCCAATCGAACGCGCAGCCGTATCAGCCGCATGCGCCGCGGCCGTGTTCGCCTCGCGTCCACAGGGCCGCGCGGCCGCCATTTCGACTTGGAAAAAATGTTTGGTGAGCTAAACGGAAAATACTTTGCCGGAAATTTGCAGCGCCCGCACATAGGCTGGAGCACGCGAAGCTGGCGCCGCCAATTCGGCTGCTACGATCCCGGCCCCAATCAAATCCTGCTGAATCGCCGCATGGATCATCCCCGCGTTCCGCGCGTCGCCGTCGAGTACGTCCTCTACCACGAAATGCTCCACGTCAAACATCCCACCCGCCGCTCCGGCTGCAGCCTCGTCTCCCATTCCCCCGAATTTCGCGCCGAAGAAAAACTCTTCACCGACTTCGCCCGCGCCCGCCGCATCCTCGATCACCTCGCCCGCTAGAACTGCGCCTTGGCAGAATTTATTCGTAAATGCCGAACGTGACGTACACCTCTTTTGGCGCGCGATTTAGCCAGACAACGACGGCACGCCGCTCGATCGGCACATTTCGACGGCTTAGGGCAGCGCCCCCAACCCAGAGGTCTCCGTTATTGCTCATTGTGATTTCAAATCGGTCCGTATTCCATGTAGCGCTGATGGCACGAACCAGAAATGGCATGCCGTCGGACTTCTTGCTGGGCAAGAACATGGCGAGCTGCTTCTCCGTCAAGCGAGCACAAGCCGTTGCTCGGAGCAAGGATTCGGCGTGCAGTTGCTGAGCGCTCGGCACGGGCTCCCAGCGTGTGCGGTCTAACGGCTGGGGCCAAACGCTCCAATCCACTTTCGGCGGCAAGTTTCTGATCCAATCGTTTGCAGACCGCCCGTTCGCTGCGTTGACGTCCTTTACTGTGGGATGACCACAACCTGCGTAAACAAGAAGACCAAGGGTACAAACCCATATGGAAGGTGGTCTGAGGCGCGCGCTCATGAGATGGGCTCTCAGCTCAACGACTTTTTTCTTTTTCCACGTCTTTATAAAGCTTGTCGATTTTTTTCTGGATTTTGTCTTTGTCTTCCGCCGTCGGATACAGATCCAAATAACGCTTGTAGGATTTGATGGCCTGCTTCTTCATGCCTTTTTTTTCTTGCGCCTCGGCTAAGTAGCGGAAGGGAACAGCGTACCCGGGCTTGGCGAGAGTGGCATCCTGAAAGCGGTCGATGGCGGCATCTACGTCGCCTTTGTGCATGTAATACATGCCGACCTGCATGTCTTTTTCCGCGCGCAACGGATCCCATGTCGGCTGGTCCGGAGCACTTTGCGTAGCGTTGTCGGCATTCGTCTTGGGCGTCTTCGGTTTCTCCGGGGGAGCCGCAGGCTTATCCGGTGGAGGCGGCGGGTCCTGCGCGAGAGTCCGCATCGGCGCGAGCATCAGCAGAGCAAATAGACTCGCGTAGAATGCGCGGCGCAGAACTGAACTCTTTCGTTTCATACCACCCATTGGATGCTGCGGTCTCCCGAGCATGTTGCCAACTCCCACGTTCCCCCAGTCACCAGTCACCAGTCACCAGTCACAATTCTAGTATGATGGAACTTCGCGGTTAAGCCTAAATTCCGCGCTGCATTCCCATGGAACCCCGAGAAATAGCGGATCTGTTGCCGGAGAGCCCGGGCGTCTACTTGTTCAAAGACGCCGGCGGCAATGTCCTTTACGTTGGCAAAGCGGCTTCGCTGCGCAGCCGCGTCCGTTCGTATTTTCTCGAATCGAGTTGGGTAAACGCCAAGACTGGCTCGCTCGCGCGCGAAATTGCCGACCTCGAAACCATCCTCGTCGGCAACGAACGCGAAGCGCTCGCGCTCGAGCACAATCTCATCAAGCTCTATCGCCCGAAGTTCAACGTCATGCTTCGGGACGACAAAACCTATCCGTACATCAAGTTCACCGCGGCGGAAAAATATCCGCGCGTTTATTTCACGCGCCGAATAAAGAAAGATGGCTCGCTTTATTTCGGGCCATATTTTCCCGCCGGTCTGGCACGGCGCATTCTTCATTTTGTGCACAAGCGATTTCTCGTTCCGAGTTGCACGGTCGATCTCACGCGCAGCCATCCGCGCCCGTGTTTGCAGTATTACATCAAGCGTTGCCTCGGCCCGTGCGTCACTGGCCTCACCACCGATGACCGCTACGCGGAAGCCGCTCGCGATGTCCGCCTGTTTCTCGAAGGCCGTCGCCACGACCTGATCAAGAGCCTCGAAGCGCGCATGATGGCCGCCGCCGAGAAGGAGCAATTCGAACAGGCCGCTGCCTATCGCGACCTGCTTCGCACACTCGAAGATATCGAAGAGCGGCAGCGCATTGCAGCGGCGCAAGGAGATGACACCGACGTGCTCGCTTATTACGCGGAACCGCCGCTCGTCGCCGCGAATCTGTTTCACTTGCGCGGAGGCCGTGTCGTCGACCGGCGCGAATTTTATTGGGAAGACCTGGACGAATTCGATGCGCAGGAATTTGTTCCTTCGCTGCTCAAGCAGCTCTATTTGGAAGCGGAGTATCTGCCCAAAGCGATTCACGTGCCCATCGATTTCGAGGATCGCGAACTGCTCGAAGAAACGCTTGCCGAGCGCGCTGGGCATAAGGTTGAAATTTTCACGCCGCAGCGTGGCAACAAGCGCTCTTTCCTCGATTTAGTAGAAAGCAACGCCAAGCACTCGTTCGAACAGCGCTTCCGCGTGATGAAACCCAGTTCAAAAGCCATCGGCGAGGCTCTGCAGAACGCTCTGAATCTTCCCGAGGAGCCACGCCGCATCGAAAGCTTCGACATTTCCCACATCCAAGGAACGGACACGGTGGCTTCGATGGTCGTTTGGGAAAATGGCCACATGAAAAAATCGGACTATCGCAAATTTATTATTCGTGGAGACGAGGGGCGCGGCGGTGGAGCGGGCAACGGAGTTTCCTACTCGAAGAACGACGACTTCGCAAGCATGCGCGAAACGGTGACTCGCCGCTATCGGCGCCTGCAGGAGGAAAAGAAACCGCTGCCCAGCTTGATTCTGATCGACGGAGGTATCGGCCAGCTTCACGCCGCCGCGCAGGCACTGGATTCGCTGCAAATCATCAATCAGCCGCTGGCGAGCATAGCCAAGAAAGAAGAAATTCTGTACGTCTTTGGGCAAGAAGATGAGCCCATCGTTCTGGAACACCACTCGCCGGTGCTACATCTAATCCAGCAAATCCGCGACGAAACTCACCGGTTCGCGGTCACGTTTCACCGCGAGCGACGCGCGAAACGCCAGACAAAATCCGCTCTGGATGGGATCCCGGGCATCGGGCCGCGCACGGTGCAAAAACTTTTGCGCGAATTCGGCAGCGTTTCGAATGTGCGCCGGGCCGGCTTAGAAAGATTGAGCGAAGTCATTCCGCGGAAAACTGCGGAAAAACTGTTCCAACAGCTAGAAGGATCGACTTTGAAGGGCGAATCCGTCGATAACCGGACTGAGTAATCTATGCCGGTTAGTCCATATTGCGGACTCTGTGCCGCTATGTTACGGTTTTTGTGGAGGTTCTCATGGCGGACAATGTTGGTTCCAAGGTCACCTATTTCCTCGTGGGGCTCGGCGTGGGCGCGCTAGTGGGTATTTTGTTTGCCCCGAAATCCGGAGAAGATACGCGCGCGTATCTAGCTAATAAGGCCGATGAAGGCAAGGACTACGCGCAGCGCAAGGCAAAAGAACTTCGCGAACGCGCGGATGATTTGATCGAGCGCAGCAAAGACGCGGCGACACGCGGCAAAGATTCGATCTCCGCGGCGGTCGAAGGTGCGCGTGAGGCTTATCGTCGCGAAGCTTCCAAGTCTTAAGCTGAAAAGTCTTGCTGTTGAACAGATTGGAAGCGGGGGAAGTCGGCACGGCATGATTCCGTCCTCCTGAGAGGACGCGTGGGGCGAGCATGCAAACCTGGCTGATGATTTTCAGCATCGTGGCATCGCTGGCGCTGGTGGTTCAAGGCGCCATGCTGATTGCGCTGTTTTTCGAAGTGCGACAGACCAATAAAAAAGTCAACGGGCTCGTCACCGATTTGCATACGCGCCTGGGACCGATTTTGACGCGGGCGCAGATTCTGCTCGACGACACGCAACCGAAAATTTCCAACATGGTGGCCGATGCGGCGCACATCGTTTATTTGACGCGGGGGCAGGCGCAGAAGATGGACCGCGTGCTAACCGATGCAACGGACCGATTGCGCGGGCAACTGAATCACGCAGACCGGATTTTGACGGGCGCGTTGGAAGCCGTGGAAGACGCGGGGTCGCAATTCCGCAGCACGGTTTGGCGGCCGATGCAGAAAGCGTCGGCGCTTCTGCAGGGAATCAAAGTTGGACTGGATTTGTTGCGGTCGCGCCGTGCTTCGCGGAATCCGGATGGGCCGCTGGAGCAAGAGGAAGAACTTTTTATTTGAAGAGCTTACACCTAAAAGCCGACAGCCCACAGCTAACCGTTCAAAGTCGAAAGTTCAAAGTTCAAAGTTCAAAGTTCAAAGTTCAAAGTTCAAAGTTCAAAGTTCAAAGTTCAAAGTTCAAAGTTCAAAGTCGCTCTTCTCTTGGTGGCGGTTTTCTCGCGGAATTTCGCAAGCTCCTATTTGCAGTTTTTCTTCTTTGTCTATCTCTTCGTTACTTCTTTACCTCGTTTCGTCTTCTCGTCTGCTTCCACTTTCCGACGTTCGTCCTATCTAATCCAGGCGCCGCCGAGGACGCGGACGCCTTCGTAGAACACGGCGCCCTGGCCGGGCGTGATGGCGCGTTGCGGTGTGTCGAACGTGATGCGGGCGCGCGAATCGGCGAGAGCTTCAACCAACGCGGGGGCGGGTTCGTGTTTGTGGCGGATTTTTACTTGTGCGCGGATCGGTGAGGCGGGCCTTTCGATCGATACCCAATTTACGTCTTCGACTTCAAACGTGGTGGTGCGCAGGGCGTCGTCATCGCCGACAACGACACGATTTTTTTCTGGATCAATCGAGAGAACGTAGAGTGGTTTCCCCGCAGAAAAGCCGAGACCTTTGCGCTGGCCGATGGTGAAATTGTGAACGCCGTTGTGGTGGCCGACGAGCGCGCCCTCTTCCGTGACAATTTCTCCTTCACTTTGCGACAGGGAAATGCCTGCATCTTTGGAATAGGCCTGGATGAACTGAACGTAATTGCCCGTGGGAACGAAACAGAGTTCCATGCTTTCGGGCTTTTCCGCGACCGGTAGATTGGTGCGGCGCGCGACGGTACGCACTTCTTCCTTGGTCAATTCGCCGAGCGGAAATTCGCTGCGCGAAAGCTGTTCTTGCGAAAGGCCCCAGAGAAAATAGGATTGGTCTTTGCTTTCATCGCGCGCGCGCAAAAGTTCCCAACGCTGCGTTTGCTCGTTCCTGCGAATGCGGGCGTAATGGCCCGTGGCCAAACGCTCCGCGCCGATTTGGCGCGCCATGCGAAGGAGCGGCTCGAACTTTACGTCGGTGTTGCAGTTGGTGCAGGCAATGGGCGTGCGGCCGGCGAGATATTGATCGACAAAGGGGCGCACGACGCGCTGCTCGAACTGCTCCTCAAAATTCACGACGTAGTGCGGAAAATTCAGGTGCTGGGCTACGCGTTTGGCGTCGTAAACATCGTCGAGCGAGCAGCAGCGATGCTGCTTGGGGCCGTCGCCTTGGAGCTCGGGGAGGCGGCGCTGGTTCCAGAGTTGCATGGTGAGGCCGACGATGGGGTGGCCCTGTGCCTGGAGAACGGCGGCGACGGTGGAGGAGTCGACGCCGCCGGACATGGCGATGGCGATCAGGCCTCGCTGGGTTTCTTCTCGCGTTGGCAGCGTGTCGAATTCGGCGGCAGCGTTCATAGTAGTGACTATCTCAGTTTAGCGGATTCTGGCGCTGGAAGAAAAAGATCAGAGTCTACACAGAGTTCTCTGAGGACACAGAGAGCACGGAGAAGAGGCGGGGCGTTAGACATGGGAGGCGGCCTCTTTGCGATAGGTTGGAGAGAGGGCGCGGAGTTGGGCGACGGCGGCGGGGATGACTTCGAGGGCGAAATCGATTTTGGATTCGGTGGTGTGGCGGCCGAGGCTGAAGCGCAGGCTGGATTTGGCTTCTTCCTGGGTGAGGCCGATGGCGGTGAGGACGTGCGAAGGCTCGACGGCTCCAGAGGAGCAGGCGGCGCCGACGGAGCAAGATAGACCTTTGAGGTCCAGCGCGATGACGAGGGCTTCGCCTTCGATGCCGGCAAACAGGAGATTCGTGGTGTTGGGTGTGCGTGGCGCTGTGCCGCCATTGACGCGGATTTGCGGGACGCGCTGGAGCAAGCCGTGTTCGAGTTTGCCGCGCAAGTGCGAGACTCTTTGCGCGTCAGTTGCCAGTGAGGCGCGCGCGATTTCCGCGGCCTTGCCGAGACCTACGATTCCGGCGACGTTTTCCGTGCCGGGGCGGAAGCCGCGTTGGTGATGGCCACCGTAGAGAAGCTGTCGCAGGCGAGTGCCGCTGCGGACGTAGAGAGCGCCGACGCCTTTAGGAGCGTAGAGTTTGTGGCCGGAGAGCGAAAGAAGATCGACGTTTAGGGCGTTCACGTCGATGGGGATTTTTCCGGCGGATTGGACGGCGTCCGTGTGGAAATATATTTTGTGTTCTTTGGCGATGCGTCCGATTTCTTCTAGCGGCTGGATGGTGCCTAGCTCGTTGTTGGCGTGCATTACGGTGACGAGAGCGGTTTCGGGTCGAATGGCCTGGCGGACGGCCCCGAGATTTACTAGGCCTTCGCGATCGACTGGAAGATAGGTGACGTCTGCGCCTTGCTTTTCCAAGGCTTGGCAGGCGTTAAGGACGGCTTCGTGTTCGACGGTGCTCGTGATGAGGTGAGGTGCGCGGTTTGATAAATCAGAGGGGGCGACGGGCAGGAATGCCTGTCCCACCCTGGCTACGACGACGCCAAAGATGGCGTGGTTGTCGGACTCGGTGCCGCCGCTGGTGAAAACGATTTCCTGGGGACGTGCGCCGATGAAGGCGGCGACTTGTTCGCGTGCGGTTTCGACGGCGGCGCGAGCGCGCTGGCCGGGTGTGTGGATGGAGGAAGCGTTGGCGAAATCGGCGGAGAAATAGGGGAGCATCGCGTCGAGGACTTGAGCGTCGACGGGCGTCGTGGCGTTGTAATCGAGGTAGACGCGGTTCATAGGACAGTTCTCAGGATACTACGACGGCGGTAAGCCGAGAGGCGTAAGAATCGCGGAAATCCCCCTCGTTTGCATCCACTCGTCTTCGACAGTCGCACCGCCAGTGGGACTGGTGTCTTCCTTCTGTCCCAGAGACCAGTAGTGCGGTATATCGCGACAAGCTATTGTGTGTTCAGCCGCGAGATTCGGGCCTCCCTCTTCCAGGTTTCTGCATCGGAGCATACGCGGGCGGAGCGCAGTTTTCTCGGCACGATCTGGAGCCGAAAATAAGGGGCATAAATGAGCCTTACTCTTCGAACCAAGAAAAACATTGTGAGTGCGGCGATGACGGTTGTGTTGCTACTAGCGGGACGCAGTTCTGCGCGCGCCACGGAGCAACCGCGGGCCCCGAGCGTTAGCCGGCCTGGCGGGACAACGACGGTTGGAAGGATCGAGATTCCGGCGGTTGGTCTCGCCACACGGGTGCTCGAAGGTTCCGATGCAAGTACGCTTCAGCTGGCCGTTGGACATATCCCGGGCACCGCTCTCCCTGGTCCCTCCGGCAACGTCGGCCTTGCGGGCCATCGGGATACTTTTTTTCGTTCCTTGCGAAAGATCAAAGCAGGAGACGAAATTCGGCTTACCACCTCGGCGGGCACGTTCAAATATCGAGTGGTTTCCCTGCGTGTGGTTCTTCCTGATGCCATCGAGGTTCTGAATGCTACGAGGTCGCCGACATTGACGCTGGTAACCTGCTACCCGTTTGATTTTGCCGGCACGGCGCCACAGCGGTTGATCGTTCATGCCGAGATGGTCCGCAATACGCTGAACTGAACCAGATAGCGAAGGCGAAGAGTTGGAAAAATGCGGCGCCGGCGAGGCGCTCGATGGCGCGCGCGTTGCAACGTCCGGCAATCTGAAGGAGCAACGTAACAAGCTAAGAGCGAAGCGGCCCTCGGCGCGATGATTGCCGAGGGCCGGAACTGCTTATAGCGGCACTAGCGTGTGGGGGAAGTGGTTTTCGCAGCCGGAGAATTGGTCGCGGGCTTTGGCGAAGGAGCAGGAGCGCGTTTTTTTAATTCGTCGATGCGCTTCTCGTATAAATCGGTGAGGCAGTCGATCCAACCCTTATAGGGAGCACATTGTTTGTCGCGGTTTATAAGCCACGCGCGCTGCTCGGCTATGGGGACATCGCGATCTGCCGGGGAGAGCTTGGCAAGCAGGGCTGTGTAAGCTGCGCCTAGTTGCACATCCAAGGTGGCCAGTTCTTCGACATGGCATATAGCGTTTTCCACTTCGCTTAAGGATTTCTTGCAGTCATAGCTCGTGGGAAAGATGCCGGTCTTGTGGATAGAATCCACGGCGAATTCCTTGCCGTTCCATTTGTAGCGGATGATGAGGGAATTTTGGCGCGGGAGGGATCGTCCTCGAAATTGGCGACGAGCAAGCCGTTTTCGACGACGAGATCGTAATTGCGGTTGCCAAACATGTTGTCGTAGGTTTTGGGGTCGACTTCGGCGATTTTCATTTCTTTCAACTCGCCGTCGGAGTTTCGTGCGAGCACGGAATGGATGTCGGGTCCGCCAGTGCCGCTCATGCAGGTTCCGGCGATCACGATAGCCTGCTGGGTGCCGTCTCCTTTGAAGTCGTAGTAGTCCACCTTCCAGAAATGCGGCGGTTGATCAGCGGGGCATTCTTCCATTCGATTGGTCCACTTCGCGATTTCATCCTTTTCGATTGGCTTTGATTTTTGCGCGTGAGCGCAGGGAATGACGAAGAGGAGAAGCAACGCGGCGAACGAACGAGCGAGTTTCATGGCGCTTGCTCAATACCTTTCTGTACCTCCATTGCAGCACACTCGGAGCGCGTCAGCGCCCAGAGGCGATGCGTGGTGTCCAAAAAGTAGTGGCGCCCTGCGCTACTCGGCGCGGAGCGCTTCGACGGGATCGACGGTGGCGGCGCGGCGTGAGGGCAGATAGCTGGCCACGAACGCGGTGGCGACCAGGCCGAGCGTGACGGCGATGTAGGTGAGGGGGTCCATGGCGCTGACGTGAAAGAGCAACGAGGACATAAGGCGCACGGCGAACAGGGCGATGAGCAGACCAAAGGCGGCGCCGACGCTGGCGAGAATGAGGCCGTGTCGAACGAACATGTTGGTTACGGTTTTTGTTTGTGCGCCGAGGGCCATGCGGATGCCGATTTCGCGGACGCGCTGCGAGACAGAATAGGCGACGACGCCATAGATGCCGACAACGCCGAGAAGCAAAGCCATGGCACCGGCAACGGCCAGCATGATCAGGGTAAAAGAAGTGCGCGCCATGGATTCCCGGTAGAAAGACTGCATGGTATCGACGCGGGACAGGGGGAGATTGGGGTTGATGGACCAAACAGCTTCGCGCAGTTCCTTCAAAAACGCTTGCGAGCCGGCGCGTGGGCTGCGTACTCCAAACCGGGTATAACTTTCGACGCGGTGAGCCTGACCCTCGAAGCGCTCGAGTAAAGGCGGCCAATAGCACATCGAGGGCGGAGCCTTGGTAACGCCGTCGCCGTAGACATCGGTGACCACGCCGATGATTTCGCGCCAGTCATCGGTGCTGGCAACGCGAATGCGCTTGCCGAGAGCGTTGGCAGGAGACTGCCAGTAGTCGCGGGCAAAATTTTCCGAAATGAGAACGACGGGACGTTTCTGATAGACGTCGTCCCAGTTGATATCCCGGCCGGCCAGCAGCGGCGTGCCAACGGTGGAGAAGAAGCCAGGAGTGATGAAGGCAAAACGGCGAAGAGGAGGAAACTGGCCATCGGCAAGAGGGTGGTCTTCGGCATAGACGACATCGTTGTTGGAGCTGCCGTCCATGGGGAAAAGAGTGGAAGTGGCGACGGAGGAAACGCCGGGAATGGCCGCGATTTTCTCGCGCATGGCCTGGAAGCTGCGGATGACGGCTTCATCGGACTTAATCTGATTCTCGGGAATGTTGATGCTGAAGGATTGCACGGTGGCAGGATCGGTGAAGCCAGGATTGACGCGGGTAATGGCGCGGAAGGTGCGGATCATCAGGCCGGAGCAGATAAGGAGAACGAGAGCGAGCGCGACTTGCACGACGACGAGGACGCTGCGAACGCGATGCTGTTCGCGGCTTTGGCTGTTGCCGCGGCCGCCCTGGCGGATGCCGGTGTTCAGATGGACGCCCGCGTATTTGAAGACGGGGATGGCGCCAAAAAGGAGGCTGGCGAGGAGAGCGAGGACCAGGGTGAAGAGGAGCACAGGACCGTCGATGCCGATTTCGTTGAGGCGGGGAAGACCGGCGGGAGAAAGAGCGATGAGAATGCGGAGCGCGGCATAGGCGAGACCGAGTCCGATGGCGCTACCGAGTAAGCCTAGAATGACACTCTCGAAGAGGAGTTCTCCAGCGATGCGATAAGGGCCAGCGCCGAGGGCGGAGCGGACAGCAAGCTCCTGGCGGCGGCCTTCGACGCGGACGAGGAGGAGATTGGCGACGTTGGCGCAAGCAATGAGCAGAACCATGCCAATGGAGCCCATGAGGACCCAGAGCATGCTGCCGACGTCACCAACAACCTGGTTTTTGAGGGGATGAAGATTTGGGCCGATGTGGGCATCGTCAAAAAGTTTGGCGCTAAAGCCTGGCGGGGCGGGGAAGGAACGCACGACAAGAGGAAGCATGCGGGCGATGTCGGCGTTGGCTTGCTGAAGGGTGACGCCGGGCTTGAGGCGGGCGAGGCCTTGCTGGCTGAAATTGCCTAGGGTGGTTTTGCCGCGGTCCCACTTGAAGGGGAGAATGACGGCGGGATCCTGAAAATCGAGGAAGTGGAATTTGGCGGGCATGACGCCGATGATTTGGTACGAAGCGCCGTCCAGCAGGATGTTCTGACCGAGGACGGAGGGCGCTCCGGCGAATTGTTTCTTCCAGAAGCCGTAGGTGATGATGACGGTATCGGGCGCGCCTGGAGAGTCGTCCTGACGGGTGAAGGTGCGGCCGAGCAGCGGGGGAATGCCAAGGAGAGGAAGGGTGCCGTCGGTGACGTTGAGAGAGTCGATGCGTTCCGGCTGGGCGACGCCAGTCAGGGCGACGCGGCCGCCGCTATAAACGCCAACGTCCTGGAAGCTTTGGTTCTGCTCGCGGTATATGAAGTAGTTGGAGGGGGACATGTTGAGATCGTCGATGCCGATACCGGGAGCGGTGTGCCAGACGGCAACGAGTTCATTGGGTTTGGGGTAGGGGAGAGGCTTGAGGAGTACGCCTTCGAGGACGCTGAAGACAACGGTGTTGCCGCCGACGCCGGCGGCGAGAGTGATGAGCGTGATCGCGGTGAAGAGGGGCGCTTTGAGGAGGCGGCGTAAGACTTGTTTCATTTCGACCAGCAATGTTCGCATGGACGCAACCCCCAGGACGCGAAACTTGAAAGATTTGACTGCTGCTGCAAGCCGCACTTCTATGTACGAAGACGCTTATGGAATGTTCCCATTAACCGCGGCGCGCAGAAACTAATTGCATCCAAATGCGTAATTGATGAGTGGTGCAAGGTAAAGCTGGCGGTTCGGGAGTGTTCAGAAGCTGCGGTGGGGTGTAGACTCGCGGAAGTGATGGGAAAATGCCGCTTGTGGTGGCGGAAGGGGAGTTGAAGGCCGTGGGACAGTCGATTCCCTTTGGACAACATATAGCAAGACCGCCGGTGGCGGTGCGGGTGGGTGCGGGAGTTGGCGCGCGTGTCGAGTCCGTGCCGTGGACGATCTGGTGCATGGTGGCGGGAGTTGTCAGCGGGATGATCGGCGGGCCGTGGGATATTTCGTGGCACATGTCGATCGGGCGAGACACGTTTTGGACTCCGGCGCACATCATGATTCAGATGACCGGGGTGCTGGTGGGAATCGCGTGCGGATACATGATTTTGGCGGCGACGTTTGGGCATGACGCGGCGAGGCAGGAAGCGTCGGTGAAGATTTGGGGATTTCGCGGGCCTCTCGGCGCGTTCATTGCAGTGTGGGGATGCATTGCGATGCTGACGTCGGCGCCGTTCGATAATTGGTGGCACAACGCGTATGGGCTGGACGTGAAAATTGTGAGCCCGCCGCACACTTTGCTTTCGCTCGGTTCGCTTTCCATCAAGATTGGGTTGATGGCGTTGATGGCCGGGTTGATGAACCGCGCTTCGGATGGCGTGCGCCGAACGCTGGGAGCACTTTTGCTTTTTATTGGCGCGGGGTGCGTGGCGCAGATGGGATTGATTCTGACTGGCAGCACGTGGCCGACGGAGATGCACACCGCGGCGTGCTACTTGGCGGTGGCGATTGCGGCTCCAGCGGTGCTGATCGCGCCGGCGTGGGGTTCCCGGTGGCGATGGGGTTGCACGGTTGTTGCGGGGATCTATACGGCAGTGCTGCTGGCGTTCGAATGGATACTGCCGTTGTTTCCGGCGGAGCCAAAGCTGGGGCCGGTCTATCAGCACGTCACGCATTTAGTGCCACTGCGATTTCCGCTGCTCCTGATTGTGCCTGCGTTCGTCCTGGATCTTTTGTGGCGCAAGACGGGTGCATGGGGAAGATGGAAGCTGGCGGCAGTGACGGGGCCGGCGCTTGTGCTGAGCTTCTTGGCGGTGCAGTGGCCATTTGCGAATTTTCTGATGTCGCCAGGGTCACGCAATTGGTTTTTCGGGACGGCGTACTTCGCGTATTTTGATCCGGCGAATATTCTTTATGATCCGTACAAGTTCCGAAATTTGGAAAGGCCGGGGCGGTTCTGGGCGTTGATGATGATGGCGCTCGTTTTCAGCGTGATTACAGCGCGGCTGGGATTCGCATGGGGAGATTGGATGCGGCGGCTGAGGCGGTGAGCCGGGACAAGAGAAAAGAAAGAGAAGAAAGAAAAAAATAACGCAGAGGCACGGAGTCAGCAGAGATTCGCAGAGCCGAAATCGGAAGAGAAGATACAGGGATAGGGCTGAGGAGATACATGCGGCGACGGACGATCTGGATTTTTATACTGGTGTTGGTGGCGGCGATTTCGGTGAGCGCGCACGTGGGAAGCGCGGACGTGTTTTTTGAGGGAGATGCTGGGCCGTATCACCTTTACGTGACGGTACGCGTGCCTCAAGTGATTCCGGGGATCGCGGAAATTCAAGTGCGCAGCGCTTCGAATGATGTGGAGAAGGTCGAAATTGTTCCGATGCGGCTGAGCGGGGCGGGTTCGAACTTTCCTCCGACTCCGGACGTCGCGGAAAGATCGAAGCAAGATCCGCAATTCTTTACCGGAAGTTTGTGGCTGATGGAATCTGGAGCGCTGAAGGTGCGTGTTTCCGTGGAGGGCAGTAAAGGCAAGGGAGAACTTGCGGTGCCCGTACCGGCGTATGCACAGAGAACTCTTCCTATGGAGCGATCCCTCAGCGGCCTGCTGGGATTTTTGATGGTGTTTCTGGCGGTGGGTCTGGTGTTCATCGCAGGAGCGGCGTCGCGGGAAGGAAATCTGGAGCCGGGAGAGATGCCGTCGCCCGCGAGAGCAAGACGCGCCAGACTCGTGATGGTGATTACAGCGGTGATCGTCCTGGGAATTATCTATCTGGGGAAAGCGTGGTGGGGCGCGGAAGCTTCGAACTACAAGCGAGGCGTCAATTTTTTCAAACCGCCGGAAGCGGAGACGCAGCTCGTTAACGGAAATCGGCTGGTGATCCGAGCCAAGGGACAGGATCCGGAGTGGTCGAGAGAAGTAAAGATGGAAGACGTAATTCCGGATCACAGCCATCTGATGCACTTGTTTTTGATGAGCACGCCAGGGATGGAACGTATGTGGCATTTGCATCCGGAGCGAGGAGAGAGCGGATCGTTTGTGGACGAGCTGCCGAATATGCCGGCAGGGCACTACGAAGTGTTCGCGGACATCGTGGACAAGGCGGGTTTTCCCTGGACGCTGGTAGGGCAAGTGGATTTGCCGCAGATAAATGGGAAGGCGCTTGCGGGGGATGACTCGACTTGGACGGGAACGGCGTTGGCAGCGCAGGCCGGCGATGCGACCGTCGCGCAACTTGCGGACGGTGGGCGGATCGTTTGGGAAAAGGGAAGCGCGCCGTTGGTCGCGAATGCGGCGATGGTGTTCAAGTTCAGAGTTGAGGATAAGGACGGGAACCCCGCGAAAGATATGGAGCCGTACATGGGAATGGCCGGGCACGCGGAGTTCGTTAGCTCTGATATGAGCGTGTTTGCGCACATCCATCCGGCGGGCTCGGCTTCGATGGCCGCGCTGGATCTGGCGAACGGTACCCCTGCAGCGGGAGCTGTCGCCGCGGAAGGAAGCATGCCCAGCGGGATGGCCATGGCGATGCCGACGGGTGCGCTTGAGCCGGAAGTCACCTTTCCTTACGGTTTTCCCAAGGCCGGAGAGTACAGAATTTTCGTTCAAATCAAACGCGGTGGGCAAGTGGAAACCGGCGTCTTCGACGCTCACGTACAGTGACAAAGGTCCGAGATCGGCTGCGTTTCCTCGCCAGCGCGTGACCGTGCTAGAGTCTTCCCTTCGAGCTGCCTACCGCAGTTGAAAGCAAAAGCAGAGACCTGGAGGCGGAATTGGCGTATCGGGATTTGCGGGAGTTTGTCCAGAAGCTGGAGAAGGAAGGGGAGCTGAAGCGGATTCGCGCAGAAGTGGACCCGATTCTGGAAATTACGGAAGTGACACAGCGGGTTGCGCGAGACAAGAACCGCTTGCCGGACAGCGTCGGTCCGGCTCTGCTCTTTGAGAAGCCGAAGGGTTCGCGTGTGCCGCTTTTGGTGAACACATTTGGCAGCGTGCGGCGCATGGCGCTGGCGTTTGAAGTGGGCGAATTGGACGAAGTGGCGGCGCGGATTCAGGGATTTTTGAAGATGGAGACGCCGCAGGGGCTCTTCGACAAAATCAAGATGTTGCCAAAGCTGGCGGAGTTGGGCTCATTTTTCCCCAAGACCGTGAAGTCAGGGCCGTGCAAGGAAGTGATGCACCACGGCACAGATGTGAACCTCTTTGATTTTCCGATTCTGAAATGCTGGCCGCAGGATGGCGGGCGCTTTATCACGTTTCCGCTGGTATTCACGAAAAATCCGGAGACGGGCAAGCGCAATGTTGGGATGTACCGGATGCAAGTCTACGACGAACGAACGACCGGGATGCACTGGCAGACACAAAAACACGGCGCGGAACACTTCCGGCGCGCGAGGGCTAAAAATCCGGAAGGGCGCATCTCTGTAAGCGTAGCGATTGGTGCGGATCCTGCCACGGCGCTTTCGGGAATGCTCCCGATTCCTCCGGATTTGGACGAAATGATGTTCGCAGGGTTCTTGCGCCGCGAACCCGTCGAGATGGTGCCGTGCGAGACAAATGATCTCGAAGTTCCCGCGAACGCAGAAGTCGTTCTGGAAGGCTATGTGAATTTGAACGAAATGCGTACGGAAGGGCCGTTCGGCGATCACACGGGATTCTATTCGCTGGAAGGGGAGTATCCCGTTTTTCATGTGGAGTGTGTGACGCACAAGAAGGACCCCATCTACCTCACCACAGTGGTGGGGCCGCCGCCGCAGGAAGACTATTACATGGGCTACGCGGTCGAGCGCGTGTTTCTGCCGGTGATGAAGATGCAGTATCCGGAAATTGTGGATGTGGCGATGCCGGCCGAGGGAATTTTCCACAACCTGATGATTGTGGCGATTCGCAAGTCCTACCCGGGACACGCGCGCAAAATCATGAACGCGATTTGGTCGCTGGGCCAGGCGATGTTCACAAAAGTTATTGTCGTGGTGGACCACGACGTGAACGTACGCAACTATAGCGAAGTGGTCTGGAAGGCTCTGTGCGCCCTCGACCCCGAGCGCGACGTGCAATTCTCTTTAGGGCCCGTGGACACGCTGGATCACGCGCAAAGAATGCAGGACTACGGTTCGAAAATGGGAATCGACGCGACGCGCAAGTGGGAGACGGAAGGATTCACGCGCCCGTGGCCGGATGAAATCCTGATGGATGAGGCAACACGCGCGCGCATCGCCGCCATCTGGAAAACATTGCAACTGTGACGTGGCACGGAGAGAGCGAGCCATTGATTGCCCCCAAAGCGTAACCGTCCCTAAGGACAGGCGTCGAGGGCGGAAAAACGCAATATATAGTGGTTCGCAGTAATGCGTTCTACAACTCCTAGTACAAACTACCCTCAATACCCCAGAACTGCCTAAGAATAGGGGTAGTTTTAAGGCAACTCCGGAAGAGAATCCCTTGACGCTCTGAGGTTTGGAATGTCATAAAGCATGCACGGGCCGCACCTCCAGTAATCCGCAGCGCAGCAGGGGTGCCCTTGGCAGTGGTGGGTTTGGCGTGCGTTTGCGGCGCCGGGGTGACGTTCCTCGTGAATGAATCGCGTGAAGTGATGAATGTGAGACAGGCGTCGCAGTATCTGGGTATCTCCCCGGATACCCTGTACCGTTACATCACGGAAGGCGAAATTCCAGCATTCAAACTTGGTAATCGTTGGAAACTGCGTAAGACGATTCTGGACCGCTGGATGGAACGCAAGATGAGCCAGGCGCACGCGAGGCGCCGATAGCTTGCCGGGCGTATTGGCGAAAGAGACCGAGGTATTCAGGGTATGGGCAAAAACAAGCAACTGGTAGGGCTGGACATCGGCTCTAGCTCGATCAAAGCGGTCGAGCTGAAGTCAACGAAGGCCGGCTATGAGCTGGTGAGCTTTGGCATGGAATCGCTGGCGCAGGACACGGTGGTGGATGGCGCGATCATGGACGCGCCCCAAGTGGCCAACGCGATCAGCAAGATTTTCGACGCGCAACGGATAAAGACAAAGAATGTGGCAACTTCGGTTTCGGGACACTCGGTGATCGTGAAGCGAGTGCCGCTGCCTCTGATGACAGAAGAAGAGTTGTATGACCGCATTCCTTCGGAGGCCAGCCAGCACATTCCCTTCGACATCGCGGACGTGAACCTCAGCTACCAATTGCTGGAATCGATGGACGCGCAGATGGACGTCCTCTTGGTTGCCGTGAAGAAAGACAAAATTCTCAATCACACCAACGTGCTTGCGCAGGCAGGCAAGACGCCAGTGGTCGTGGACATTGACGCTTTCGGCTTGCAGAACTGCTTCGAAGTGAACTATGAACCAGATGCCGGGCAGACGGTGGCGCTGCTCAACATTGGCGCCAGCGTCATGAACATTAATATCGTCAGGGGCGGCGTGCCGCTGTTTACGCGCGACGTCAGCGTCGGCGGCAACCAGTATACGGACGCCCTTCAGAAGGAATTGGATCTAAGCTTTGAGGATGCGGAGCGCCTGAAAAAAGGCGACACCCTCCCCAGCGTGACCGACGAGCAAAAGCAACAGATTCTGCGCAGCGTCTCGGACATTCTAACGCTGGAAATTCAAAAGACCTTTGACTTCTTCCGCGCCACGGCGAGCGGCGAGAACATCCAGCGTATCGTCGTAGCGGGCGGAACGGCGCGCGTTCCCGGACTTGTGGATTTGCTCCGCGAAGAATTTGCGATGCCCGTCGAGGAACTCAATCCATTCCGCAAGGTGCTCGTCAATCCCAGCCGGCACAGCGATGACCAGATTCGCGAGATGTCGCCGCGGCTGGCCATTGCCGTGGGTCTGGCACTGAGGAGCTTTGACTAACCATGATTCGCATAAACCTTCTCGGACAAATTAGGCCCAAAGCGTCGCGGCGGCCCGTTGACACCGGTGCGGCGCTGCCGATCCTCTTTATTGGCGCGGGCTTTGTACTCGGCATCCTGGTCCTTGGCTTCCTCTACTATTCGTGGCAACAGCAGCTCAATACGGAAAACAACAAGATCAAGACGCTGCAGGCGCAGAAGACCGATCTCGAGAACATCAAGCAGCAAGTCGAGGCATTCGATAAACAAAAACAGGTTCTCCAGCAACGGGTCTCGACGATCGAGCAGTTGCAGCGGGATCGCACGGGCGGGCAGGATTTGCTCGACATGGTGGCGAATACGGTTTCCCGCACGGAGAATCTGTGGCTGACGACAATGACGCGAAAGGGAACCACCCTTTCGATTGAGGGCTCTTCGGCTTCCGTGAATGCGGTGGCCAATTTCATCACCGCACTGAAGCGCTCGGGTTATTTCCAGAAGGTGGAAATCAAGGAAACCAAGCAGGACGACAAGAATACGTCGGTGCAGACGTATAACTTTCAGTTAACCGCGGAAATCACTCCGCCGCAACCGGTGGCAGCACCTCCGGCGCAGCCAAAGCCGGCCAACACGCCGGCGAAAGCCGCGCCAGCCGCGACTCCGGCCAAGAAAGGATAACGGACGACCATGGCCAATCCGTTTCGAGACATGTCGGTGTTCATGCAAGGCCTGGTGGCCGTAGCCATCGCGGTCGTCGTGCTTCTCCTCGGCGTTTACATTCCGCTCTCACCCGTAGCGCAGGAACGGGATTCCGTGGACAAAGCCGTGCAACAGCGCTCGACTTTGAGTACCGAAGTGCAGCAATTGCAGGTTTACAGGCAGCGGTATGGCGAACTGAAGCAGCAGATGGACGCGCTGTCGAAGCAACTCGATACGCTCAAGACCATTGTTCCCGAGGAAAAAGAGACGGATGAATTCATCCGCTTGATCCAGGGAGCGGCGGGCGCGTCAAACGTTTCGATTCGCCGGTTGACGGCGCTGGCCATCGTGCCGCGAGATTTTCATTATGAAATGCCGTTCGAGGTGCAGGCGGACGGGCCGTATTTCAATCTGATGGATTTCTTTGGGCGGTTGGGCCGGCTTTCGCGAATCATCAACGTAGGCGATCTGGATTTCGCGGATCCGGATAAGTCCAAGGGCACCAAGTACCCTATACGTCCGGGAACAACAGTCTCGGCGATTTTTACGGCAACTACTTTCTTTACCAAGCCAGCTGACGTGGCAGCGGCTCCGGGAGCACCGGGGGCGAAGTCCGCAGTCAAGCCGGTGGGGAAATAACCCTTGAGCGGGAATGAGCGATCTATGCGTTCAGCACTAACTCTCGTACTAGGGATTTTGCTCGCGGCAGCCGCACCTGGGCTGCGTGCGCAAGCGAATCCGGCGGCGCCGGCGGCGAAAAAGCCAGCGGCAAAACCCGCAAGGAATAGAGCGGCGAGGGCTCCCAAGCCCGCCAAGCCTGTCGAGACCGCGGTCAATCCAGACGCGCCGAGGGAAGGCGAAGAAAAGGGCGCGCGTCGCGATCCGTTCGAGTCTCTGGTGGCACGCCAGCAGGCGCAAAGAAGCATCTCCGAGAAGTTGCCCCCGGGTAAGGCCGGCCTTCAAGTCAGCACTCTGCGTCTGGATGGCATTGTGAAAGCCCCGAACGGGATGATTGCCGTCGTGACCAACCCCCAGGCGCGTACCTATTTCCTCCGGGAAGGCGACCAGTTGTACGACGGACGCGTGGAAAAGATTGCGATGGATGGCGTTTCGTTCCATGAAATCGGGAAAGATGCATTTGGCAAACCCGTGGAACGCCAAGTAAACAAGAGAATTTACTCCAGTGCAGGAGAACAGCAATGAAGACGAATTGGCCCGCCTTTCGGTGCGGCTTCCTGATCCTTGCGAGCGCAGCGCTGGGCGCAAGCCCGATGCTCGCTCAGACGCAGGAGCCCGCCGGCGCGACCGCGACCTCCGCGGTGATCTCAAGCGTGGCGATAACGCAAGCGCCGCAACGCGCCAGTGTGCGTGTGGAAGGCGAAGGGCGTCTCGATGCCCGTGTCTCGCGCATGCAGAATCCAGAGCGATTGGTGCTCGATTTCTCGGGCGCACGCCTGGCGGTGGATAAGACTCTTATCCCCGGCGTCTCGGAGCCTGTTCGCGACGTTCGCCTCGGACAGTATCGTCCGAACGTTGCCCGCGTTGTCGTGGACCTGAGCGGCGTGACTCCTTACCAGATTTCCCATGACGGATCGGCTCTGGTCATCCTGTTTGACGCACAGCCGGAAGCGCCCAGCGCAACTCCATCGAATCCCCCGACGGTGACTTCGGAGCAGTCCACGAAGACGCGTGCGGGATTCGAGTACAGCGCCGCGGCTCCCCGTGCAGCTTCGCGGCCTTCCAACTCTTTGCAGATTCCTCCTCCTCGTTTCGCACTGCCCGGCGAACTGACCCAGCCCTCATTCACCCTGGCTTCTTTCAGCGGGAAGAATGAGCCAGCGCGTCCGGCAACAGCGCAAGACGCGGCGCAGCAAGCGGCGCAAGCGTCGAATGCGGCGGCCAACAAGCTAGCGGCCACCACCGCGCAAACGCAGGCGCCTTCGGGTCCTGTGGCGCCTGGAAAGTACACAGGCGAGCCAATCTCAGTGAACCTGAAAGACGTCGATCTGCGCGACTTCTTCCGCCTGATTCACGAAATCAGCGGCCTGAACGTCGTGCTGGACCCGGCGGTAAAGGGGACGCTGACGATCGTTCTCGATGAAGTGCCCTGGGATCAGGCGCTGGACATCGTTCTCCAGAACAACGGCCTGGACAAGCAACTGAACGGAAACGTCCTGCGCATCGCCACTCGCAATACGCTCAAGACCGAAGCGGAAACACAGCGCGACCTGGAAAAGGCCCAGGCGGAAGCCATCGCACCGACTACCACCACCCGCGTGCTCAGTTACGCGAAGGCCTCCACGCTGGCAGCGACGTTGAAGAAGTTTCTCAGTCCCCGCGGCGACATCATCGCCGATGACCGATCCAATCAGCTCATCATCCGCGATATCCCGGTGGTCTTCCCGGTCATCGACAACCTGATCCGCCAGTTGGACCGCAAATCTCAGCAGGTAGAGATCGAGGCTCGCGTCATCTCCGCGACCCGCTCCTTCGCCCGTGACATCGGCACCGAACTGGGTTTCTCGGGTGCAAGCACCACCCTGCACAACCAGAACGAATGGTACGGCTCGCCGCAAGTCGGTGTCAGCCCCGGTCCGATCAACTCGACTCCCGTTCCTCCTCTCGTCACAACACCGACGAATACCTCGACCGGCGGTCCACAGAGCGGTATCCCACTCGCCACGAGCCTTAGCGCGGGCGTTCCGACGTCTGGCGTAGGCTACTCCTTCAGGTCGGCTAACTTCGCCCTGGACTTCTTTATCTCGGCCGCGGAATCGAAGGGCGTGGGCAAATTGCTCTCGAAGCCGCGCATCGTGACGCAGAACAATGAGAAGGCCGTCATCAAGCAGGGCGTCAAGTTGCCCATTCAGACGACCATCAACAACACCATTTCGGTGCAGTTCATCGACGCCGTGCTGCAACTCGAAGTTACTCCGCAGATTACGGCCGAAGGCACCATCTTCATGGACGTGCTCGTGGAGAATACGCAGATCGATCAAGGTATTCCCCGCGTGCAAGGCATCCCGGCGTTGGACACGCAGTCCGCGCAGACCAAAGTGCTGGTTCCGGACGGCGGAACGGTCGTGATTGGCGGCATCATCGTCTCGACCCAGAACACCTCCATCCAGGAGGTTCCCATTGTCGGCAGCTTGCCGCTGATCGGAAACCTCTTCAAGCGCACGAACGTATCCATCACATCTCAGGAATTGCTGTTCTTCCTGACGCCACGAATCATACCCGGGTAATCCGGAAGCAAAGGCATCACAGAAAAAGCGGATTCGAGGAGACTTCGGTCTCCTCGTTTCATTTATGAACTCACCCCTGAAGATTCGTCGAAAAGCACTCAGCCACCTCATCGCGAGCGCCAAGCTCGACGCATTGGTGGTCACGCACCCCGCCAACTGGTATTACCTGACCGGATTCACCGGTGAAGCGGGAGTGCTCATCCTGAACCAGGGAGGAGCGGCCCTGATCACAGACGGGCGGTTCACGACGCAAGTCCGCGAGGAGACCGCTTCCGTACGATTGATCGAGCAGAAGGGTTCGTTGCTTGAATCCACAGGGCGATTCCTGCGGGAGAAACGCCTCCGGAGAGTGGGATTTGAGCCGACACAAACATCGGTGGCGCAACTTAGCCTGCTGCGGAAGGCAGCTGGCTCGGGCACAAAATGGGTTCCGGCACCCGGAATGGTAGGAAGTCTTCGAGCTCGCAAAGAGCCCTCTGAACTCGCGCGTATGCGTCAGGCGGCCATTCTGGCAGGAGATGTACTGACTTCCGCGATTCCGCTGCTCAAACCCGGCGTGATGGAAAATGAAGTCGCCGCCGAGATCGAATACCAGATGAGGAAGCGCGGGGCGTCAGGACCAGCGTTTGAAACCATCGTGGCTTTCGGGGAACGCTCGGCCTTGCCGCATGCGCGGCCCACCGCCAAGCGATTGAAGAAAAATGAGTTGGTGGTACTAGACCTGGGTGCTATACTCGCGCACTATTGCAGCGACATCACGCGCACCGTCTACGTTGGCAGAGCTCCGGCACGTGTGAAACAATGGTATCGGGCGGTCTTGGAAGCCCAAATCGCGGCGATTGCGGCCGTGAGAGCCGGGGCCAGTTGCGGGGATGTCGATGCCGCGGCGCGGCAGGTTCTGGCCGGTTATAAACTAGACCGGCTTTTCACCCATAGCACGGGGCACGGACTGGGCCTGGAAGTTCACGAGGATCCGCGGGTGGCACGCGGGCAAACGGCACGGTTGGAACCGGGATTCGTGGTGACGATTGAACCGGGGGTGTACATGGCGGGCGTCGGGGGAATTCGCATAGAAGACGATGTCGCCGTACATCCGGGCAGAACGGAAGTACTGACCCGCATACCGCGGGATCTCATCGAGCTTTGACACAGGCATGAAACGAAAACAGCCCTCAAAACCAGCGGAAAGTTCCTCTATCGCGAGTCCGGAAGTCCAGCAAATCGAGCAACTCCTCCGTTTTATGAGTGAGCACCACCTCGAGGAGTTCGAGTATTCGCGGGGTGACCTGAAGATTAGGCTGAAAAAGCCGTCGGCGGGAGTGCCGGTTTATGCGCGCTCCCTGGGCGTGCCTGAAATTATAGTCCCGGGGGCGGCGCCAGAGAGGCCCGCGGCAGGTTCCCAGAGCGTGCCGGGGGCGTCGGCGGAGCCACGAGCAACCGACGATCTCCACCTGGTGAAGTCGCCTATCGTGGGCACGTATTACGAGGCTCCCAGCCCAGGCGCGGAAGCGTTTGTGAAGATTGGCGCGCATGTCGAATCCGGGCAAACACTTTGCATCGTGGAAGCCATGAAGCTGATGAACGAAATTGAATCGGACGAAAGCGGCGAACTGATACGCATTTTTGTCGAGAACGGGCAGCCCGTCGAATATGGCCAGCCGCTCTTCGGCATCCGACCCAGCCGGAAGAGGTAGCCGGCGCCCGAGGCCATGTTCCAGAAAATCCTAGTAGCCAATCGCGGGGAAATCGCGCTGCGGGTCATCTGTGCCTGCAAAGAACTGGGCATTTCCACGGTAGCCGTGTACTCCGAAGCGGACCGGAATTCGCTGCACGTGCGGTTTGCGGACGAAGCGGTATGCATCGGGCCGGCGCGGAGCAGCGAGAGCTATCTGAACATTCCCCAAGTCATCAGCGCGGCGGAAATCACCAACGTCGATGCCATCCACCCGGGATATGGTTTCCTTTCCGAGAACGCCAATTTCGCCGAGGTGTGCGAAGCGTCTGAGATCACGTTTATTGGCCCCACGCCAGAAGTGATTGAGATGATGGGTGAGAAGGACCGGGCGCGGCGAGAAATGCACGCGCTCGGCGTGCCCACCGTGCCGGGAAGCGAAGGAGTTGTGGAAGGGGAAGAGCAACTGGCGAAGGAAGCCAAGCGTATCGGCTTTCCCTTGATTATCAAGGCTTCCGCGGGCGGCGGGGGCCGCGGCATGCGCGTCGTCCACAAGCAGGAAGAGCTCCTGAACGCCTACGAAACGGCGCGCAGCGAGGCTCAACAAGCGTTCGGCACACCGGACGTCTACGTCGAGAAGTTTCTCGAGCATCCGCGCCATATCGAATTTCAAGTGCTCGGCGATCAGCACGGCAAAGTGATTCATCTTGGCGAACGCGAATGCAGCATCCAGCGCCGGCACCAGAAGCTGATTGAAGAATCGCCATCGCCGGTGATGGACGCGAAAAAGCGGAAGGAGCTCGGCGCGAAGGTCGTGCGGGCGCTCGAGAAAGTGGGCTACACCAACGCCGGGACCGTCGAGTTCCTCATGGATCAAGACGGCTCGATCTACTTTATCGAAATGAACGCGCGAATTCAGGTGGAACACCCGGTGACCGAGCTGGTGACTGGCGTGGACCTCATCAAAGCCCAGATTCGCATTGCGGCGGGCGAAGGCTTGGACGATGCCGTCGGCGAGATGAATTTTTCCGGCCACGCCATCGAGTGCCGCATCAATGCCGAAGATCCCGAGACCTTTGTTCCTTCGGCGGGACGCATTTCGACATTCCAGGCCCCCGGAGGAATAGGTGTTCGTGTCGATTCCGCAGCCTACGCGGATGCCGTAATACCGCCCTACTACGATTCCATGATTGCGAAATTGGTGGTAAAGGGGCGCGATCGCGCAGAAGCCATTGGCCGCATGAAACGCGCCCTGGAGATGTTCGTCATCGAAGGCATCAAGACTTCCATCCCGCTTCACCGGCGCATCCTTGCCGATCCCGATTTCGCCGCCGGCCGGTTCGACACGCACTTCATCGAAAGATTGCTAGGCACAAGCGGAAAATAAGTGTCTATGCGCCTTGTCCTCCCCAGGCTGTATGTGATACTAGACGCAGCGTTGATTACTTCTCCCGAACGAGATTGCGCCCTGAGCCTCGCCGAAGCAGGAGTCCGTCTGCTCCAGTACCGGAACAAGTCCGCACCGGCGCGGCAGTATCTAGATTCCTCTCGCAGACTAGCCGAAGTGCTTTGCCCGCGCGGCGTCTCATTTTTTGTGAACGACCGTCCCGATGTGGCGTTTCTGGCGGGCGCAAACGGCGTGCACGTCGGCCAGGACGATTTGGATGTGGAACAGGCGCGGCTGGTAATCGGCGGCGACAAGCTTGTAGGAGTCTCAACGCACAATTTGGAGCAGTTCGAGCGCGCAGCCGAGAGTTCAGCGGATTACATCGCGGTCGGCCCCGTTTTCAGCACATCATCGAAAGCCAATCCGGACCCGGTCATCGGGGTGGAGTTCATTCGGGATGTGCGACGACTGACCGACAAACCAATCGTGGCGATTGGGGGAATCACGCTGGAGCGCGCCGCGTCGGTCATCGAAGCCGGCGCCGACTCCGTTGCCGTCATCAGCGGAATTCTGAGCGCGCCAGACCCCGCGCAGCGCGCCCGCCAATACATCGAGACACTCGAAACCGCGAAGCAGGCGGCGTTCTGAGGCGCCCGGCGAATGGCTGACACGACCCATCCACTTTCGCAAAGCCCCACAAAAAATGAGCCCGGATTTGTCCGCGCTATCGGTCTCTTCGACGGCACGATGATCGTCGTGGGCTCGATGATCGGCTCGGGCATTTTCATCGTGGCGGCGGACATCTCACGCCAAACGGGATCGCCGGGGGGCTTGCTGTTGACGTGGGTGCTGACCGGATTGCTGACGGTTTCCGCGGCGCTTTCCTACGGCGAGCTGGCAGCCATGTTTCCGCATGCCGGAGGTCAATACGTCTATCTGCGCGAAGCGTATTCGCCGCTCTGGGGGTTTCTCTACGGATGGACGCTGTTTCTCGTCATCCAGACGGGCACGATCGCCGCGGTTGCCGTGGGCTTTGCTCGCTACCTCGGCGTCCTGTTTCCCTCCATTTCGCCAAATACCTGGGTGGTTCCGCCCATCGCGCTTGGTTCCAGACTCGCGATAAGCCTCTCGATCCAGCAACTTGTTGGGGTCTTGATGATCGTGCTGATTACGTTTCTCAATACGCAGGGCGTGCGACTTGGGAAGCTGATCCAGAACATTTTTACGAGCGCAAAAGCGCTGTCGCTCGTCGGATTGATTGTTCTGGGAATTTTTGTCGGGAAGAACGCTGGCGCCATGACGGAGAATTTCACGAAATTCTGGGCCATTCGCGGCGCGGTGCCGATCGAGCCGGGCGCGAATTTCCTGCGCGGTGTGATACCGACGGTCACGGCCGCCAGCGGCGTCTTGGGTTTGATCGTGGCTTACGGCGTGGCGCAGGTCGGCTCGCTTTTTTCGGCGGACGCCTGGAACAATATCGGGTTCACCGCCGCCGAAGTGAAAAATCCCAAGCGCGACGTCGCGCTTTCCATGGCGTTTGGCACGTGCATCGTCATCACCCTCTATTGCCTGGCAAACTTGGCCTATCTGTTTGTGTTACCGCTCGTGCAAATCCAGACAGCGCCCGACGATCGGGTAGCCACCGCCGCGCTAAGCGCCATTTTTGGCGCTCCGGGCGCGGCGATCATGGCGGTCGCCATCATTATCTCGACGTTCGGATGCAACAACGGACTGATTCTTGCCGGAGCGCGCGTTTCCTACGCCATGGCCCGGGACGGGCTCTTCTTCAAATCCACCGGCACGTTGAGCAAGAAAGGCGTCCCGAGAAGCGCGCTGATCTATCAAGGCATCTGGATCACCGTCCTGATTCTGCTACGGACGCGCCGCGTGGATGCCTCGGGCGTGGTCACCTACGGCAACCTCTATAGCGATCTTTTGAATTACGTCGTCTTTGCCGTGCTGCTCTTTTATGTGCTGACCATCCTTGGAATTTTTGTGCTGCGCCGCAAGCGGCCCGACGCCGAGCGTCCCTATCGCGCCTTCGGCTACCCGTTTGTTCCGCTGCTCTACATTGCCGCGGCGACGGCCATTATGATCGTCTTGTTGCTTTACCAAACGCAGACAGCGGGCGGCGGGCTGATCATCGTGCTGCTGGGGCTCCCGGTGTATTGGTTGTGGTCGAGACGCTCCGGCGCAGCGAAAGAGCCCGTGCCTGCTGGCGACTAAATTTCGAAATTTTCTTGTAGGGGCGCAGCATGCTGCGCCCCTACAATGTGCACGTCCAATTTGGCAGGAATAAGCGGTAGATGGAATCGGGCGCGCGGCGCCTAAAGGAGGAGTTGCATGGGCAACCCCTTGTTCGCGACGAAGTCGATGACCACGCTGATGAAGGAAGCGGGGGCCACCGGGGAGCACAGCCTGAAACGCGCTCTCGGCCCGGTAAATCTGGTTACGCTTGGTATCGGAGCCATCATCGGCGCCGGTATCTTCGTGATGACGGGTTCGGCGGCTTCGCTGTATGCCGGACCGTCAATCATGCTCTCCTACGTCCTCGCCGGGATTGGCTGCGTTTTCGCTGGATTGTGCTACGCGGAATTCGCCTCGATGATTCCCATTGCTGGTTCCGCGTATACGTATGGTTACGCCACGCTGGGCGAAATTGTCGCCTGGATCATCGGCTGGGATCTGATTCTGGAATACGCTTTCGGCGCGGCAACCGTCGCCAGCGGCTGGAGCAGCACGCTCGTCGCGTTCCTGCAGGACTACGGCATCAGCCTGCCCCCGCAAATCTGCGACGTCCCCGGCGCCAAGTGGGTCCTCTACGATGGCCGGTGGATGCCGCTAAACACTCTATCCATGAGCATGGATCAAGTGGCGGGGCTCCCGACGGTTACGGCCAAATTTAATTTGATCGCGTTCCTGGCGATGCTCGCGGTCACGACACTACTGATCATTGGAATCAAGGAGTCTGCAAATTTCAATACGGGAGTGGTTTTCGTAAAGCTGACAGCGGTACTGGTGTTCATCGCCGTCGCCGGCGCATTCGTGATGAAGCACCCCGAGATCGCGCATGCGAATTGGAAAGTTTTTATCCCGCCCAACACCGGAACGTTTGGGGCCTTCGGTTGGTCGGGCATCTTAAGAGGCGCAGGAGTCGTCTTCTTCGCTTACATCGGCTTTGACGCCGTTTCCACTGCGGCGCAAGAAGCAAAAAATCCGCAGAAAGATATGCCCATCGGCATTCTGGGGTCCTTAGTCGTTTGCACCATTTTGTATTTGCTTGTTTCCGGGTTGCTGACGGCCACCGTCCACTACTCACGCCTGAACATCGGCGCTCCCGTCTCCCTCGCCATTCGCGAGACTGGAGTGAAGTGGGGCAGTTATGTGGTGAACGCAGGCGCGCTGGCAGGATTAAGCACTGTGATGCTGGTCATGATGCTCGGCCAGTCGCGGGTCTTCTACTCCATGGCGAATGATGGATTGCTCTGGAAGTGGGCCGGCGACATCCACCCGCGATTCCGTACGCCGTGGAAGTCCACTGCGATTGTTGGAATTTGCGTGGCCTTTGTGGGCGCGCTGGTACCCATCGGCGACCTCGGGCAACTCGTCAGCATCGGCACTCTGCTCGCGTTCGTGATTGTTTGCGCCGGCGTGTGGATACTGCGAGTGAGGCGTCCGGAGTTGGTAAGACCATTCAAGACGCCTCTGGTCCCCCTGGTGCCGATACTGGGCATGCTGGTGTCGCTGGGGTTGATGGCGGGGCTCAAAGCCGTGACCTGGATCCGCCTGGTGGTCTGGCTGATCATCGGCTTGGTGATTTATTTTACCTACAGCGTGAAACACAGCAAGGTGCGCAACGAAGCGAAATAACTTTTCGCTGGCTCGGCGCATAAACACCCGCTCCGATTCTTGCCGCGCCTTTGCCCTGCGCGCGAGAGACCTCTTCAGGTAAAGTAGTAGTTTGTACCGTCGCCCGATGACTGCTCTGTCTGCGAACCTGCGTAACGCGTGGCGCCGCCTCTCGCGGATCGACCTCTTTGCGATTCTGCTGATTCTCGGCGGGACAACCGCGGCCATGCTTGACCTCAGCGGCGGCTTGGCCAGTTTCCTCAAATTTCTCGCCGTTCTCGCCACCGTTTATGTTTTGTTTCGGTTTGTGGGCTGGTGGCGCACGCGACTGCTCTGGAGTCTTCGCAACCGGTTGATCGTCGCGTACTTGTTTATCGCCGTTGTCCCCATCCTGCTGATCCTGACGCTCGTCGTTCTCGCCGGCCAAATCCTGTATTCGCAGCTCGGTGCGTACATTCTCTACGACGACATCCATCGCCGCATAGCCATGATGGCGGACATCACGGAGCACATTGCCGCTGCTCACCGCACCCTGCCAAAAGGCGTCTCCGAGGAGGAATCGGAGCACGTCCTCGCCGCGCAGTCCCACCTGGTTCACGATCAGGATCTTCCGGGCTTGAGTATAGATTTCTCGAATGATCCCAAGCTTTTGCGAAAAGTGGCGGGCGCGGGGAGGAGTTCGTTTGCAGGTTTTGTGGAAGAGGGCGACACGCCTTACCTGATGAGCCTGAAGGAGATGCCAGAGCCGGCGGGCGTCCGCGTGGTAACGCTGCGCGTGCCTATTACGCCAGAGTTTCTGGCCACCATTGCGCCGGACCTTGGCGCGATTCAACTGAATCTGACACGGCGCTTCGAGGGCGGCACGCGGCAGGGAATTCTCTACAATTCCGGCAACGTGCAATACGAAACCACCAGCAGAATTCTGGCGCGAAACAGAACTCTTCACCCGCCGGCGCATTGGATAATCGATCCGGCGATTACTGGGCTTTCCCGGCTCGACGCGGTTTACGTCGGAACTGGCGGAATGTTTGATCCGCGGCGGCCCGTGCTCGTCAGCTTCAATGCGCGGCCCTCCCGGTTGAATGGGCGGATTTTTTCGTCTCTCGGCGAGCTCAGCGATTTATACGCCGTTGGTTTCATCGTGGTCTTCGTGCTCTTTTCCTTGATCGAGATCGCGGCGCTGATCACGGGAGTCGTGATGACGCGGCGCATCACCAAGGCGGTGAGCGATCTGTATGAGGCGACGCAATATGTGAAAGCCGGCGATTGGACGCATCGCGTGCGCATTGAGCGCCGCGACCAGTTGGGCGTGCTGGGGGAATCGTTCAATGACATGACGGGGTCGATCAGCGGCTTGCTCGAGGAATCGAAAAAACGGCAGCGCCTGGAAAATGAGCTCTCGATCGCCAGCGAAGTGCAGAACCAACTCTTTCCGCAAAAGCTGCCATCGGTCGCGGGAGTCCAGCTCGAAGCCATCTGCAAAGCCGCGCGAACGGTAAGTGGAGACTACTACGATTTCATCCAGCTCAGCCCCACGCACCTGGCCATTGCGCTGGCCGACATCTCGGGGAAGGGAATTTCCGCCGCGCTCTTAATGGCCAGCCTGCAGGCGGCGCTGCGCAGCCAGCTTCTCGCGGCAGACAGCGAGAAGATGAGCACCGCGGAGCTGGTTGCCCGGTTGAACATGCACATGGTGCGAAACACCGCCGATGACCGGTTCGCTACCTTTTTTATTGCCGTCTACGACAGCGCGACACGCACTCTCCGCTACACTAATGCCGGACATTTGCCGGGATTTCTGATCTCCAACGGATCCTCGAAACATCTCGACAAGGGCGGCATGGTCCTCGGCGTGGTCGAAGACTACGTCTACGAAGAAGGCACGGTGAGCGTGCCGCCGAATGCGTTGCTCGTGGAATACAGCGATGGACTGGTCGAGCCCGAAAATGTCTACGGGGAAGAGTTCGGTATCCGCCGGCTGCAGGAAGCGGCGCTGCGCATGCAGAGTTCGGCCCCACTGGTGGTCGGGCAGTCGCTGATGATGGCGGCGGAAGAGTGGGCGGGTACGCCGGAGCAAGCGGACGACATGACGGTGGTGGTGGCGCGGCTTCGCTAGGCCTGACATTCGGTGACGCGGGCAGGAAACGCGCGCAGCGGACATCCTAGTCCGGCTTTTGCGAGTGGGCTATACTGGCAAGCTTTCCATAGAGGCGATCGAGGAGACGAATGCCGCTTGTGAATCGCGTTGCGCTGATTACGGGAGGAAGCCGAGGCATCGGGCGGGGAATTGCCGTTCGTTTGGCGCAGGAGGGCGCGCGCATAGCGATTTCGTACCGTTCCAACAAGACGGCGGCGCAGCAGGCGCTCCGCCAACTGCAGGCCAGCGGCGCGGATTGCGTGGCGGTGGAAACGGATGTCACCGATGCGGCGAAAGCCGAGCAGCTTGTCCAAACGGTCGCCGATCGCTACGGACGAATCGACATTCTCGTGAACAACGTCGGCGGGTTTCGCTGGGGCACGCTCGCGGAATCGTCTCTGGAAGATTGGCAAAGCATTTTTTCCTCGAATTTATCGAGTGTGCTCTATGTCAGCCGCGCGGTTTTGCCACATATGCGCCGCGGCCGCTGGGGGCGTATCGTGAATTTGGGAGCGGTCGGTTCGGAGCGGGCGTTTGGCCAAGCGAAGATTTCGGCGTATGCAGCAGCGAAGGCAGCGGTGGTGGCGCTGTCGCGTTCGCTGGCGCTTGAGGAAGCGAAGAACGGGATCACCGTGAATGTGGTGAATCCATCGAGCATCGATGAAAAGGAGCTGACGCTGAGCGAGGCGCGGCGTATTCGTGATGCGCGGTTTCCGATTGGCCGCCCACCGACCGTCGAAGATGTGGCCAACGCTGTCGCGTTCTTTGTCTCTGACGAGGCGGAGTACGTGACCGGCCAAGTCGTGAACGTCAGCGGCGGATGGATGCTCTAGCGGATGGATGCCGCAAGCGAGCGCCGCGTAAACTTTGTCCTATGAAAGTCCTTACCGCCGCCGAGATGCGCGAGGTCGACCGCCTGACGACCGAACTATTTGGGATTCCCGGTTCACAATTAATGGAAAATGCCGGCCTGGCCGCCGCTGACGCCGTCTGGTGGCGAATTGCGGGGCATGGCGTCGACGAGAAGGTACGCGTGATTGTGCTTTGCGGCAAGGGGAACAACGGAGGGGATGGATTTGTTGTTGCGCGCCATTTGAAGGAACAAAAGCTGGCAACGCGCGTCGTTCTGTTTGGAAAGAAGGAAGACGTTCGCGGGGATGCCGCGAAAAACTTGGCCAAGTGGCTGGAAGCCGGCGGAGAAGTTGAGATCGTGGATGGGGAGCCGGACTGGGAGCGGGTCTGGAGCGGAGTGCGTGAGTCGCACGTCATTGTGGACGCGATGCTCGGGACAGGGCTGAAGGGGGGCGCGAGCGGCCCGATTGCAAAGGCCATCGCAGACGTGAATGAAAAATCGCGGAAGGCGACGGGAAGCTGGCCCTTTCTGATTCTGGCGGTGGATACGCCTTCGGGATTACCTTCCGATGGAGAGGCCCCGGAAGGTCCGTTCCTCGCAGCTCATTGGACGACGACATTTACCGCGCCGAAGGTCGGGCAATTGACAGGGGCGGCAGCGGAAGCGTGTGGCGCTTTGCAAGTGGTCAACATTGGTTCACCGGCCAAACTGATTGAAGAAACTGGGAAGGGCGCAGTTCGCTGGGCAGGGCCCGACGAGTTTTCAGAAATGCAGCTGGTGCGGGCAGCAGATTCGCACAAGGGAACGTTCGGGCATGCGGTGATTGTGGCAGGCTCGCGCGGTAAATCCGGAGCAGCAGTGCTAGCTAGTTACGCGTGTTTGCGCGCAGGCGCGGGACTGACAACGACCGCCACGCCGGATGAGATTCAGCCGGTGGTAGCTGCCGCTTATGCGGAGTACATGACAGAGCCACTGCTTTCGACCAAGACGGGCGGCATCGCGGCCGCGAACGCATCGTCGGGACGAATCACAAAGTTGCTGGAGGACAAGGCAGCCGTGGCGATTGGGCCCGGGATCGGAACTCATGTGGAAACGCGCATGGTGGTGCAACAACTTGTGCGCGAGGCAACTCTCCCGATCATCCTGGATGCGGACGGGTTGAATTGTTTTGATAATGAAGCATACAAACTGGGCCAACGAAAAACGCAATTCCTGGCGATAACGCCCCACCCCGGCGAAATGGCGCGGCTTCTGGGAGTGAAAAACTCCGACGTGCAAAGCGATCGACTGAAAGCGGCCACGGAAGCGGCCAAAAAATGGAAAGCCCACGTTATTCTGAAGGGCTACCACACGATTCTCGCTGCTCCGGATGGACGTGTTTTCGTCAATACGTCTGGTGGGCCGAGCCTGGCGAAGGGCGGCACGGGAGACGTACTGACGGGAGTGCTTGCGGCCCTGACGGCGCAATTCGGAACGCAGGACTGGCTGCGCGTTTTGGCGCTGGGCGTTTATTTGCATGGCACTGCGGCCGACATTCTCGCCGAAGAAGGAGAGCCTTCCGGTGTTCTCGCGCACGAAGTCGCGCAAATGATTCCGGAAGCCCGAGAAAGTCTTCTCAGGAAGATCCAGTTCGGTGGCTGAAAAGATCATCACGCACTCCTCCGAAGAGACCACAGCCTGGGGGCGAGATTTCGCGAAAAGGCTTGCCGCGCCGGTACTCGTTTTGCTGACAGGTGATCTGGGCAGCGGAAAGACTACGCTGACAAAGGGCATTGTTGCGGGGCTGGGCGCGGCCAACGAAGAGGAAGTCACGAGTCCTACGTTCACCCTCGTCCATGTCTACGGAAAAGCCGCCAAGGTTTATCACGCCGATTTGTACCGCATTGACAGCTTCCACGATTTCGAGACGCTCGGTTTGGAAGACGTATTTCTCAAACCGGCGGTGGTGATTCTGGAATGGTCAGAGCGCTTTCCGCTGCAGTCGCCCTGGCCGCAGGTGCGCATTCGCCTGGAACACCTTGGCGGAGACTCGCGCCGAATCTCCGTCAGTTGACTCTATTCTGCCCTCGACACGCTTCCCGCGGCGTCTACCACCTCCCTGTACTTCCGCTCTGTAACCTCTCTGTTTAGTTAGGCTTGTGGCACGGTCCTTACTATCTCGTTACCGAAGCAGGCAGTTTTGTTGCGGCGCCCGGCGCGCGCTGCTAGCTTGGTGAATACCCCTTCGGGCGGAGTGTGCATGGCGGACGAAACTCTCACACTAGGCGTGGCGGAAGCGGCGCGGATCGAGCTGAAAAGCTATAACGTAACGATCCCCATGGGTTCCTTGTCCATTGGTGTGGACAATATCCACCACGACGTATTCCTTAGCCCGAAGTTCGTGCAAGCGGCGCGAGACTATCTGTTTGACCTGATTCGCCAGAGCACCAGCGCGACTTATTTTTCCGGCATCGAACTGCGCAACGTCAAGAGCCTGGACAACGCGGCGTTTCGCAAAATGCTGACGGACCTCCTGCAGAGCGCTCTCACGCAGGCCAAATATTACAAGAATATCGAGATCGATCTCGTTTTCCGGCTTGGCCTGCTCAAATTTCTCACCCAGGAACTCACGAATCAGTTCGCCAACCTGATGCTGGAAGGGAAGGAGTGGATTCGCCAGCGCGGCGAATACTTCGAGCGCAGCCAACAGGCGCACGTGATCAAGGCGCGCCTTTCGGAGTTGCAGGCCGCGCGGCGGAAGGTGATCCGCGGTGTAGGGCAGCAAGTCGCCCAGATGCTTGCCGATATCGAAGACAACGTCATCGCAAAAACACGGCGAGCGCTCTTTGGGGATGATTTTGCGCCGATTTACGAAATTCTGAAAAACAGGATTATCTTTCTGGATGGCGGAAAGGACGATGTCTTCTTCCTGGAGAATTACGTTTTACTCGGGAATTACTCGCGAGACCCGGATCGCTTTGAGGCCATGGACGCACTGTTCCAGGAGTTTCTCTGCGAGGCAGGCCTGACGATTGGCCAGGATCCAGCGTTCACCGAGGCCAATCAGGCCCACAACGCCTTGCTCGAACAGGCGGCAGCCATGCGAGCGGAGATTGCCAGCCTGGAAGAGCAGCGGGAGGGCATCCGCAAAAAGCTGGATCGCGGCGAGAGTTTTTTCAACAAGTTTCTGACTTCCGCTGATCCTTCGGACCTCAAGGCTTCGCTGAGCGATATCGAAATGCGGCTCAAGCACCAGGAAGTGAAACTCGAGGAGATGGGCCCGCAGATCGATGCGGCCAAGCAAAAGCTGGACTTTTTCAACAAGGATTACAAAGGGCGCCTCGGCGATTACCTTAACGATCCGGAGAACGCCAAGCGGCTTTTCGATGCTTCCGCCGGCGACACGGAAACGACAGAGAAGGCCCGGCTTCTGGCGCAGCTCGTCGACCGGCTCGAACAGCACGATGTGCTTTACCACGTGCTGGCCAGCTACGAAATCCGGCCGATCGCGAACGAGTACTGTCCCCCGGTGCACTTGCAGCAATTGCGCAAGGCCATTGTCTCGAAAGATGAGATGAAGCAGGTGGAGCAAGTACTGAAGCATGTTCCCGCAAAACAGCTCTCGCTGAAGCCTATCGAAGAACTATCCAAAAAGATCCGGCGCTATTCGAGAGAAGAGATGCAGGTATTTGTCCTGCGTTTCGCGACCGATTTCCTGCGATTGCGCAGGGACTTACGCGACGCGGAGCATTTGACGACGTGCATGGAACGCGTTCATCTGGTCACGACCGAGCAGGCGCGCGAGCTTTCCCGCTTGAACAATAAGCTCTACGAGTGCGTCCTCCAGGAAGAAGCCAAGACGAAAGAGGATCAGGTCGTCTCCCACGTGATCATCAAGGCCGACGTGCGCGGATCGACCAGGATGACGCAAGACCTACTTTCTCGAGGCCTCAGCCCGGCTTCGCACTTCAGCTTGAACCTGCACGAGCCTGTAAAAAAACTGCTGGACCGCTTCGGGGCCAAGAAAGTTTTTATCGAAGGCGATGCCGTGATTCTGGCGATTTTCGAGACGGAATCCACACGTACCTACGCCCGGGCTGTCGCCAAAGCCTGCATTCTTTCGCGTCAAATTCTCGCGGTCTGCAATTCTTACAACGATCGAGCCGCCGCAAGCGATCTCCCCGCGCTGGAGCTTGGCGTTGGAGTCGCGTTTCAAGGATCGGCTCCAACCTATTGGACCGACGGCGACTCGAAAATCATGATTTCCAAGGCCCTCAATCTTTCCGACCGCCTTTCCGGCTGCGCCAAACTCGCCAAGCGCATGCTCTCCGGGCAGAAGACGCACTTTTGCGTCTACCAATTCCTGACCGCGATGGAAGGAGCTTCGGCCGAAGAGCTTGACGAATTCCTGGTCCGCTACAACATGAACGGCATCGAGCTCAACGAAGAAGGTTTCGAAAAATTGTCCGAAGAAATTTCGCTCGATTCCGTCGAAACGAAACTCGAAATGCCCTGGGGCAAGGAAAACGTTACCCTCCACTATGGCGAAGTGCCCATGGGCGAATCCGTGGAACTTCTCGTTCTGCGCAAGAGCCTCGCGCGCGAGCTTCTGCCAGACGGAAAAATCGGCGCGGCCTCCACGCATCCGTATTATGAAGTCTGCACCAGCCCCAAACTCTACGACCTCGTCGCCGCCTTGATTCGCACCAAAGCCGCCGCTAACACAATTGAAACCGTTCGCGCCTGACCCTATACTCTCCTCGGAGGCGAAAGGGGTCCGGTGATCTTCCCGGCCTTCAAAGCCGGCGATTCGGCCCTTCGCGGGTCGAATGGTGGGTTCGACTCCCACACGCTTCCGCCAATGCTTTTGTTGTGAGTCACTTACCCCGCTTGAAAAGTAAGGTAACGTTTGAACGTAAGGGTTGGCTACCGAGAGCTTCGATAGCGTCGCGCTGGGACTGCGGAATAACGTGCGCGTACACCTTGAGCGTGGTCTTAACGTCGGCGTGTCTCAATTATTGATTTTGCAGCACGGTGATGGGTACGGACGCTTCGGCGAGTTCGGTAGCTAGACCGTGGCGAAACGCGTGTAACCCTGTGCTGGCTGTAGGAATACCAAGTTTGCGGAGCACCGGCTTCAAACCGACCTTGACCATATTGTCGCGGGAGCGCGGGCGCAAACCGTTGCGGGTCGCGAACAAAATACCCTTGGGGTTCGGCGTCCAGTGAAGCAGGTAGTTGCGGAGCATGTCTGCAAGTACCGTCGGCATGGGTAGAAGGGCGACCGAAGACTTGGTCTTTGGCTGGCGGATTTCGCGTGTGTTGTCGTCTGCGGATTTGTTTACCCGGATAGTGCGCTGGTCAAAGTCTAGGTCGGCTATGGTGAGTGCGAGCAACTCACCGGCGCGCATACCTGTGTACCAGGCAAGGCGAACAGAGTTTTGAAAGGCTCTTTGGCGGCGGCGATGATGTCACCAGCTTGTTCGCGTGTGAAGAAGGGAACTGGCGTTTCGCGCTTGGTAGAACCGAGCGTTAGGTCTGCGAACCCCACTTTGGCGACTCGCATACCGCACTTGTCGGCATACCGGATAACCGCGAACAAGGTTGAGAGAACGTTGACCACCGTTTACCGGATACGGTTTGGCGCAAGTCGGTGGCGAACTGCTGGACCTCGTGGACCCCAAGGTCTTGCAGGGAACTGCGACCGAATCGCGGCATGATGTGTGTGCGGAGAAATGACTCACGCGGACGTACAGTCGCGGGAGACAGATTGGGAGAGATTGCGGCACGCCACTTGGTAACAGCGTCTGCGAGCGTTTGACCTTTCGGTACCGGGCGCACGCTACCCCGTTTGAGATTCACGTCAACCATGAGCTTCGCGTGTTCGGCGCGGGCTGCACGCTCGGACATCTGGCTCAAGTTACCGAGGAACCGTTTGACCTGTTTCGACACGATGGACCCGTCAGGCCCGACCGCGTCAATGTAGTGCATGCTGTACATACCACCGTTCGGTTCTTTGATGAAGCTACCACGTTGAAACCGTCGTCGCGGCACTGGTCCCCTTAGACCAATGGTGTGCGGCGTTGCGGGAGTACCTTGTACCAGCGCAGGGCTGGAAATCAAGCGGGGTTCAGTTACTAGGGTAGGAGAAGGGAATTCGGGCACACCGCACCATGAGTGGTGGGTTGAGTACTCCCGAATGCAAACCCTTCCAACGGACACAGTATACCACATCCTCACTTCCGCAACATAGCAAAATGTTCCAGTTGTCTTGTTTTGGGTTCAGCGTTAAATTGTATTTGTTCATGGGTTGGATTGTGGTCAGCGCTCAGTGCAACACTCCTTCACTGTCCAGCCGGAACACTAGTAGTACAAATTGGACCGAGTGCGAGGTCCATTAAACCAACGCACCCGGACGCGAAAGCGTTCGCGTAATGGAATCTTCGGGCGGGACTAAACTTCCGAGCATGCGGCCGTAAGGGCTCACGGCATTCGACATTCGCTCAACGAAGTCCCTGGAACCGCCTGAATCCCATTAGAACTGGACCCATGTGCCCGAATTCAAGAAAGCTCCTCCGAAACACCTCGGTTTTACCTGCAACGAAATCTGGCACTTCAAAGCATCTTGGCTCCACGTCGCTGTCTACGACCTGATTGCCCGAGTGACATCTGGTGGCCAAAACGAATTCTTCGCACCAGTGAAGAAGGTGGCCGCTCACTTCGATTGTAACTACGAAGCCGTGCGCCGTACCTTCCGCGCACTAGCTAAACACGGTTGGCTTGTCCGTCTTGAAAATGGCAATTACAAATGGGTATCCCACAACGACCGCGCTAAGAAATTTCCGCAAGAGTGCCGGGTCCGTGAAGTGTTGTCCTGGTCTTATGACACCAACCCACTGGTCAAGCAACTGTACGCCATTTCCAAAGGTAAGCTCCGCGTCTACGAAAACCAAGTCATTGGCTACCGTAAGCTCGGCACTGACGAAGAAATCCTAACCCTGTTCCGCAAAGAGGTAGAGGCAGCCAACCTGCGCCGCAAAGACGGGGTGTACGAAGGTGGCAGCCCAGGTTCTTGCCTGTACCGCGTGGTGCAGACACTCAAGCAGCGTAAGGTGGCCAAGTGAAAACCGTCGGCGATTACTTCCACTATGTTTACGGCAGCGACCACACGCTCCAAGTCCTTACCGACGAACTATTGGACATCAAACTCGCTGCACAGGGCGACCGCGAACGTATGGCCCGCGCCGCAAGGACCACAATTGACCGGCACAAGGATATCGAATTCAAAGGCAGGCCGACGCTGGCGTTCCTGCTCGGCGATGCTCTAACAATCTTTTCCAAGACAACCGGACAGCGTTGGAAACCCTACTGGCTGAAAATTAAGAATGACCTGCTGCGAAACCCGACAGTGCTGCAATACGGTAGGGGCCAAAAAGACGAGCAAAACCAAAATTCACGGTAAGAATGTCTGCATTACGGTAGGACGGGAACCTGCATTACGGTAGGACTGCCAGTGCTGCTTTACGGTAGTAATGGTCCTACTGGTACGCAGGACTTAACTTTGAGTCAGTCTTCGAGTATCTACGAACCTAGTTTAGATACAGCCGGCTTCGCGCGGCCGCTGTGCGATGTTTGTTTGTACATATCTAGACTGACTAAACCCTTCGCCGAACCGAGGTGGCCGCCACACATCTTGCGCGACGCGCCGGGTGGGGTTTGTCGTGGCTCGGCAGGGGCGCTCCACCCCTAACACACGCCGGACGGGGTTGTGGCTAGCAATCCAAACCCGGTAGTGAAATACGGCTACGGACCCGCGACGACCGTTGCGACCGCGTCGCGCAAGAAGGCTTGTGCCTACCGTGGACGTGGTCTGCACTTCCACACGGGGACAGGACCGTTTTGCAGTAGGGAATGTGAGAAGCGAGACGAAAGAGACGGACCGAACCGATGAGTTGCACCGGCACAATTCAGGCGTACATAGACCTGTCGAACTATGCGCAGTGGCCAGCCATCCGTGCCGCCAACGCTGCGCTCGCCGAACGATACGGAACTCCATTGAAACCCCAAGCCTTCGGTGTTGGCCGTTTGCTGGAAGGTGAGAGCACACGATACTGCTTCACCATTTTCGATGCACCTATGGCTCTGTGCGTAGGGCAGAAAGTTTTCTTTGACGTGGCGACCTCGGACGAAGGAGTCAAGTACGCGACAAACATTGCGCGCGCGATTGGAATGCCTTCCTTTTCCAACGGACGATTCACCGGCTATTCGTACTTGCCGTGGACTCAGGCTCGGCAGGACGCTGTATCCGCTGCGAAGAAAAATTGGGAGGCCGGGACCACCAGAAAGTGGCCGGTTCCATCATGAAAGAACTACCGCGCAATACCACTTGGATTAGTTTGAACGACCTGCCAGTGGGAACCACAGAACACGAACTGCAAGCCTTCTTGTATGAGGCAGGAATTCACCTGCCGATGGACAACGTATCGGTGAAACAACACCAGACCAGGGCTCAAGGGTGCGTTGCAATGCGGAACGCTGATGTTGCGGACCTCGTGGAGCGAGCACTGGTTGGAATGAAACTTAACGGCCAGGAACCAACGGTCGTACGCAAGGACAGATGATGGGCGACGTGGTCACAACTAAATTTACCGGATGGGACGAGCTACAGAAGAAGCTCACTGAGAGCTTCCCAAGGACGCGAAGCTGGCACTCCGCGTTGCCTTGTCCGCAGGAGCCGGTGACATCAAACGCGCCGCACAGGAATCCGCACCAGTTGAGGACGAAGGTCCGCAGGCTGGCTTCCTACGCAAGAACATCAAGGTCAAGGTTAAGCTAAGTCGCAACGACCTGGCCGGATCCGCATTCGTTGGACCAACCACTGCAAAATATCCCGGCGACGCCAAGGGAACACACAAAGTCACCATTCGTGGAAAATCCTTCACAGGTTCAAGTACGCCGACCGCCGCAAACGTTGGCCGCTGGCTCGAATTCGGTACGGTGCACATTGCCGCTCGCGGATGGCTTACGAAGGCTTTCGAGTCAGCCAAGAACCGAGCCCTCTCGCACATCATAGACAAATTACGAGAACGGTTGAAACTGTGATAGGCCAACGCTTCGGGAAGCTCACGGTAATTGCCGACGGTGGGATGCCGAGGAACTATGTCGGCCAGCCAGCGAGCGCATGGTGGTGTCAGTGCGATTGTGGAGCGGAACACCTTGTATGGGCGACCCATCTCAAACAGGGTTTAACGAACAGTTGCGGCTGCTGGCAGTATCGTGCGGGCAACGAAGCGAACGCTCATAAACATGGAATGCGACGAACCGCGACCTACAATTCGTGGGCGGCGATGATGCAGCGTTGCAATGACCCGAACAAATCGAACTATCGTTACTATGGCGATCGTGGCATCAAGGTATGCGACCGCTGGACCAGCTTCGAACATTTCTACGCTGATATGGGAGAGCGACCACCTGGTAAGAGTCTGGACCGATTTCCTAATAACGACGGGAACTACGAACCCGTCAACACACGATGGGCGACACAGAAGGAACAAGTAGCGAATCAACGAAAGGCTGTAGCTGCCTAATGGCGACCGCTCCCCAAACCGTTTGCCGCACGCCATGCTGTCCAGGTTACGCCGTAGAGCGTGGCTACTGCGAACCATGCGCCAAGCTCAACCCCAAGAAGAAGGACGATAACCGTCGGCACAAAATCGCTCTGCAACGCTCCAAGGAAGAAATCGCGTTCTACCAGACTTCGGAGTGGCGCTACACCACACAGCCGACCGCAATCGCGTACAACGCACAATGCCAATTCCTAGTGAACGGCGTCCAGTGTTTGCAACCCTCGAAATTTGTCCACCACAAAGTTAGTCCGCGAGTTGACATCGGCAAAGGCCACGACCCGCGCAACCTTGTGTGTCTGTGCCAAGAGCACCATCCTCCCACCTCCGGCGACGACCCAAAGAATCCACGACCTTACGTGCCGACACGCTGGCGTCATGGACCTGGGCTACCAATCGCAGAATACAAACACGAACAGCCGCTCCAACCTGGCAGAGTACCGGCCCAAGGAACGCAAGTAGATGATATGGACCTCTCAATCCCTGACTTCGATTTCACTAAGCCGCCGGAGCGGTAACACCTGGCAGACGCTATGCGGTGTAGAGCAGCCCGGTAGCTCGTTTGCTTCATACGCAAAAGGCCGTGGGTTCAAATCCCACCACCGCAATAAATTTTATTGGAGCGTACAATGGCACAAGTTTTCCGCTGTCCCAACAAACCAGAGGCAGAAGCACAAGACTTCGAGCGCAACTACCAAGGCATCCAGTACTACATCTGTGCTAACAAGGACTGTGGCTGCCGCATGGACATCAATCTTCTCACGGGAGAAGCCGGCCGGACCCACCTACAGACCTTCGTAGAAGTACCCACAGACCCCGCCTAATAACCCTCCGTCCTGCACGGAACGCCACCATCTCCATAGTCGAACACCATAGGCGTACACACGGCAGACCCGCACTGGTATTGCACACGCTCTCCGTGAATTAAAACGCCACGACGAATAAGTGCTTTGCCTACCCCGCTCTGGCAACACCCTACGCGGGGTGCTTTTTGGATTCGCAAAAAGTTTTCCGAACGCCTGCGAGTCGTACATACACGTCCGCGAAATGGAACTTTATTGAAGTCGCATTGCGGCGGTATTCCTCGGCCATTCAGTTCCTATTCGCTGCTCGTTAAACCAGAGCGTCCGGACTATAGCCGGCCATTGCCCTGGTGCGCCGGGAGCACTTGTAACACCACCGAGCAGAAAAGAGGAGAACAACTATGAAACGTAGTGACAAGACCATTCGTAAGGCTTGGCGTGCGCTCAAGAACGTTGCCGCCGTGGCCCGCAGGATTGGGTACAGCATGGCCGGAACCTACCGTGCGCTGCACCGCCTTGGACTCAGGTAAATACCCCGTAACACTTTCGGGAGGATACGTAGGACTCCCAAACAAAGATTGGATTTCTTAGCGGCCCTGACTCCGTTAGGAAAATTGCTCGTGGTGCCTCCAAAAGCAACGCGAAGCATGACAATCCGGCGGGCTACGCCATCCTGACGCAGCCTCTGGGACTTCACAAGGAGACGAAATGCAAACGACCGAAAGTGTGGAACAGGAAAACTTCGGACTGGTCGCCGGTCAAGACCTAGAAAAGCAGAGCAACCCCGCTGGACTGCCGCACGGTTGGTACAAGGTGATAACCGCGAGCGGTAAGGACGCCGGGTTGACTCTTACTGCAACCGCTGCAAGACGAGCGTCCCCGACCACGCGGGCGAAACCGTCAAGCACTGCGGCAAGGTGGGTCCGGCCCGGAACCTTACGGGAACTGTCGCTGCCCATACACACGATTCGGCCAATCGGCATTGCTTGGATTTAGCAATCGGCAGCCACGCGACAGCGCAGGCCGCCAAACGACTTGGATTTGTACCACCGCCAAAGACGCTACTGGAAACGATTCGGGCGGGCCAAGCCAAGCTGATTTGCTTCGGCGAGCAGGAGCGACCTGATATACGCGTGCCGTTTGAAGGAATCACGGTGCGCGTAGTGAGCAAGGAATTGAATTGGGTGTTTCGGTTCTGCCGCCAAAGTTTACGCGCCAGATAGTCCACGAAGCCTTTCGGGACCGCAGCAAGAAATCGGCTGAGACGCGACGGGAATTTTTTCGCCACAAGGAGAACGATGATGATAGCGACACGAGTGAGCTTGGCTGACCTGGCCGACGAAGGCGTTTCCATTTCAGGGGATTCCTTGAAGTCTTGGATTAAGGCTTGCGGACTAACGCCGCAAGACGTGGTGGAGCAACTGAAATCTTGGCTGGACGAACTGCAAGCAATTCCGGCCCGCTCGGTGCAGCCAGACACGAAGCTGGCACGGGCAATGAATAAGCTTGTGGCTGGGCTACCGCACGTCCGGACTTACCTCCAACGAAACCTCAGCGCCGAAGACTTTGCCGAGATTGACCATGACGTGCGCTACCGAGAATCGGTAGCGGAGCTTCGCTACAAGGCTGACACCGCGTTGAAGGCCAACCTGGAAAAACGATGGTTTGAATCTGCCAAGACTTTGGCGGCAGACCTTGAGAAACGTGTTCAGGGTCCACCTGGGACGACGAGAACGCGTACATGCGTCGCGGTGCCCTGCCCGCGGCAATCGTACATTAACGATTTTCTTTACCAAGTCCATCGTCTGAAACTCCGCAAGCTGCGGACCCATTCAGGCCACCACTGGTAAGAACACAGGCGAGGGCTCCTACCCCAAGGCGGGTGTGGGTTGTTCGTCGTACTTTCAAGCTACAAGGGAAACAAAATGAGCCGCAAACTCCATCCCATCTTTACCAGCAACGAATGAAGGCGCACGCAGATGCGTCTGGATTCCTTGCTCGCAACGACATGCAGTCGGCCTCTGCCGCACTGGCCGACGTTGAACGTCTGACCAAAGAAATTAACCTCGCGGAAACTGGCGACCCCGGTTATCGCACTGCCGACTTGCAGACCGAAGTCAAACGCGCCGACGCATTCGGCAAGTGGCTGCGCCGTGGTGAAGCGGCTGGAAGGCATTAAGCCTGAAAACGCGACGTCGCCGAAGGCGCTCCAATGTTGACCCACGTTGGAACCTATTCCGGCTTGGGCTATTTTGTCCCGACCGGGTTCGTTGACCGCATCGAACAGGCGACCAAGTGGTTTGCCCCACTCACGGAAGATGGTGTCTTTTCCGTCATCCGAACCGGAACTGGCCAGCCCTTGCCGTTTCCGTTTCCGATGACACCAATCAACAGGCCACAATCGTTGGCGAAGCAGCGCCAGTGAGCGAAGTGGGCATCACCCAAACCACGTTGTCCTTGCGGCTTACAAACTGTCGGCTGGCGTCATTAAGGCGAGCACCGAGCTTTTGCAGGACAGCGCATTTGATTTCGAGAGCTGGCTTGCAGAACGGTTCGGCGAACGTTTCGGTCGCGCCTTGGAAGGCTTCCTGACCAACGGCACCGGCTCTGGCCAGCCTACGGGCTTGCTGACCGCGCTGTCCAATAACAGCGTGACCCCGGTCATTGCTGCGGGTTCTTCGGAATCCACGGGTGGGTCGCAGACCGGCGCGAACAGCATCGGTTATCCGACCTCGTCAACCTGGAATTCAGCGTTGACCCGTCCTACCGCCGAAATGCAAAATATATGTTCCACGATTCAACATTGTCCGCGTTGAAGAAAATCCTCGACAAGTTCGGTCGTCCTCTGTGGGCACCGGGCATCGCGTCCGACGAACCGGACAAGCTCACGGTTATCCGTTCGTCATCAACCAATCCATGCCCATCATTGCGCCTTCGGCACAAACGATGGTCTTCGGCGACCTGAAGAAATTCACGGTTCGCATCGTGCGGGAAATGAACGTCCAGCGGCTCAACGAGCTGTACGCCATCAACCGCCAAGTTGGCTTCCTTGCGGACTACCGCATCGATTCCAACCTCACCGTTGCTTCCAGCACGCATCCAATCGGTGTGTTGCAGCAACACTCGTAATTGAACTCGGTAGAGACCGTGACAAACGGGCTCTAACGTGTTGGCAGGGGTGCCGACGAAAGGCCGCTGTTAACCGGGCGGCCTTTTTGTTGATGTCACACTTTCCTGTAACACCCTGCCGTTCTTTTATGACTACCAAGTCATTCCGACTGCTCTTAAGAGGCCAACAACCCCACCCAATGACGACCAAGGTGGGCCAAGAGCTGAATTAAGTAGAGGACCATCCTGGGCTTAGGAGAGGTCGTACTCCCTAGGTTCGGAGCCAGACAGCTCATACCTGCATCTGCGATGGAGTTTTGCAAGAAGGGCTAGGAACTCCCGAACGGTTCCCTGAATCCCTCAGGGAGCTTTCTTTTCGTTGTACCGAGCGACGGAAAGCGCCGGTGAAAAGACCTCCGTCAACTCCGGAGGAGTTCGAACGGGTTCACGGCCCTTTTTGATTTAGGGATGACATGAGTTTTGCTGACTACCGACCGGGACGCATACACGCTGACGCGATGGCCGTCAGTCTGGACCCGAGTGAACTGGCTCAATGCGGACGCATCTATACACGCGGTAGAACACAGCGTTGGATTCCTACCTTCTATGCAAACAACAAACAGTTGAGAGCCGTGCTCGTGCAAGCCGTGATTGGGTATGCCTTCGGTGGTGGCCGCATTCCGTCTGAGGTTGCGAACGATATAGAGACGCTGACGCAACTCGCTCTCGACAGACAAGCGGACAAAGAGAGCGGTATCAAAGCGTGGAACGTTTCAATGCAACACCTGGCAGCCTGCCGGGACGCCGGGTCTTACCTTGCCATGATAGCCGCCGTGTCGTACCGCGCTTGGCGACTGCGTTGGCACGCACCGACCATTGCGGAAGAGATGGACATTCGAGCGCGCAATTGACCGCATCCTGGAAACGCTGGTGCGATATGCGGAACGACTTGGGTTTGAAACCTATAAGCCGAGGCGGTTTTGAACCCCGGCAGCCCAAGGTGCCCAGGAGACAAGTTCGACGCAGCCACGGACCAGATGCGTTGCGGCAAGGGAAGAAAGGTCCGTACTGCGTTGAGTGTCGCCGTGCGTACTTCGTTGCTTACCACGACCGCCGTCGTGCAAAGGCCGGAGGGCTAGACCTTCCGTAATACGACGGAACACGGGCGACAGGTATGTGCGCCGCAAACCCATAAACCTAAAAGGTCAAAGGTTCGGACAAAAACTCAAAATGATTTGTCCGTCCAAACGCCGCGAGCGGTCTAGTCGCCAATGGAAATACTATTGGTGGGTCCGCTGCGATTGCGGAACCCTCAAGCGGATTTGTGCAAGAGATACCTCTGACACAACTGACACACGAAGAGTTGCGGTTATGTCTGCGGCCAATCAGCCAAGACCATCTGGGACCTCACTGGTAAGAAGTTCGGACATTGGACCGTACTGCGCCGGGACAGACGTCGCCAGAAACGCCGTTGTGCACAGACTCGTTGGTGGTGTCGCTGTGAATGTGGCTCCAAGAAGTCGGTTCTAGAGCTGCAATTTGCGGAGTGGTGAATCGACAAGTTGCGGGTGGTGTCCGGCATGGCCTAGACCTAACCGGCCAGAAGTTTGGCCACTGGACGGTACTGCAGACTTACCAAGAACCCTCATCGTCGGGCCGCTAACGGTTGGATGTGCCGATGTGGTGTGTGCGGTGTCGAAAAAATTCGGTGCAAACGCAAGACTTGACAGACGGGAAGTCAAAGTCTTGCGGATGCTTGCACCGTGCCTATAAACGTAGACGTAGCTTGCACGGGAGAATTTTTATCGCTCCATGCTCCAACGGTGCACCAATCCGAACAACAATTCGTACGATGATTACGGCGGCCGTGGGATATACGTCTGTCTCCGTTGGCAGGAATCCATCTTGAACTTTTTGGAAGACATGGGACCGCGACCGAGCAAGGGAATGACGCTCGACCGCATAGACGTGAACGGAAATTATGAACCTGGGAACTGTCGGTGGGCTGATTGGGAAACGCAGTGCAAGAACAAACGGAAGCACTACATCGAGCCGGTTCCGAAGGGTGACATCGTCCACGTTCCTTTGCCGGACGAGTGTGACTTCTAGAGGTGCAGTAGCTTACCGACGATGTATACCGCAACGCCGATGTAGAGACACACCAGTCCAGGAATCTTGAGGCGTGGACCTGTAGCCCACAGTGAGGGCAGGGACCGGCAGTGTGGCGGCCGAACGCGCCAGTTATGAAGCCCACGCGGACCGGAGTCTTCGGGATGTGAACGCTCGCAAAGAACCGCAAT
>CAVZWO010000007.1:0-1143217 GCA_963779005.1 uncultured Acidobacteriota bacterium
CCGAGGACCAACTGGCGGGTGTAGCGGCGCAGGCGCTTGACGAACTGCAGGACTATGTTGACGAAGCCAGTCATGATCCATGGCCGGGGAGCCGGACTCCGCCACGACCGTTCGCGGAAGTCCGCAGCGGCATGCTCCACCTGTGGTACGGCGAGTCGGACGTTACCAGCCCGGTAGTGCTCGCCTGCGAGCCCATACCGCTTGTTCAGCTTCAACGAGCGCCCTGACCGAGAAGCGGCAGATGACGATGTTCTCTGCCAGAGGCCACCAGAATCAAACGAGGCAAGCATTGGCAGGTCGCGAGGACTGGGCATCATGATCGACGCGCCCGGCTCACGGAAGCATCACCTTGCGAGAACGGCGCCGAGCGGCGGGCTCAGATCTTGGTGCGCATGACCCACCGCCACTTCGCGATCTTCCGGACCCGCGTGAAGCCGTACTGCGCATACAACTCCTCCGGTCCTGTGTGCAGATAGGCGCCACGCTGGGGCGGCCGCTGCTCGGTCTGCTCCGGGTAGGCCTCGACGACACCGCCGCCGACCCGCTTGATCTCCTCGAGCGCCGCCGCGACCGCAGTGGCGGCGACGCCTTTGCCGCGGTCCTTCGAGTTGGTGAAGATGCAGCCGATCCGCCAGTCCGGCGGACCATCGGCCTCTCGGTCGTAGGCGCCCCGGTTCTTGATATTGGGGATCTCCGCCTGCGAGCCGAACTGGCACCAGCCGATGCAGCGGTCACTGTCGTAGACGAGCACCTGGTGGACCGTTCCGCACGTCACATGCCGACGCTTCAGCTCCCGGTTTCCTTCGGGGGTGCCGGTGTGGGCCGACGCCCTCCGGGTGGAATCCAATGCACCAACAACCACCCCACACGCCGTTGTTGGCTTCAACGAGCGCGGCGAAGTCGTCCCAAGTCTCCGGCGTTAGCATCCGGGTCGTGAATGTCATACCGGCAGTGTGACCGAGTGGTCTGACAGAAGCGCGACTCACGGCCAAGGTGGTCTACGCCTCAACATCTCGACCAGACGCTGCATAACACGAGACGATAACCTCCATGGATCTCGGCAAGCTGCTCGCGATTGACGTGCATGTGCATGTCGAGAAGGACGCCAAGGGCCGTTACTCGCTGGACGAGGAACTGCGCAGCGCAGCGGCGAAGTACTTCAAGGGGCGTAGCCGTATCATCCGACGGTCCCGGAGATAGCGGCCGACATACCGCGCCCCTGGAGATGGCCGCAGTCATCTTCACCGTCGACGCCGAGGCCGCGACGGGTCTGGCGCCGTTGTCCAGCGAGGAGATCGCCGACGAAGCCGCCCGGCATCCTGATGTGCTGATCCCGTTCGGTTCAGTAGATCCTGCACGCGGAAGGGCCGCAGTACGCCAAGCTCGCCGCCTCGTCGAAAACCACGGCGTGCGGGGGCTTCAAGTTCCACCCGTCGGTGCAGGCATTCGAGCCGAGGGAACGCTCGGTCTATCCGCTGTACGCCGAGCTTGAGTCGCTCGGTGTGCCTGCGCTCTTCCACACCGGGCAGACGGGCATCGGCTCCGGCCTGCCTGGCGGGCGAGGCATCAAGCTGCGCTACTCGGATCCGATGCTGCTCGACGAGGTTGCGGCCGACTTCCCCGGCCTGACGATCATCATGGCGCACCCGTCGGTGCCGTGGCAGGACGAAGCCATCGCGGTGGCGCAGCATAAGGCCAACGTTTACATCGACTTGTCCGGCTGGTCGCCGAAGTACTTCCCGCCCCAGCTCATCCGCGCCGCGAACACCTTCCTCAAGGACAAGGTCATGTTCGGCTCCGACTACCCGCTGCTGCGCCCGGACCGGTGGCTGACGGACTTTGCCGCCATCGACATCCGGGAAGAGGCCCGGCCACTGATCATGAAAGAGAATGCCACCCGAGTCCTGCGGCTGGGCAAGGAGCGCGACCATGCGTAACGCCGGGCTGGGATCATGGCCGGGAACGAAGGCTGCGCATCACCCCGGACCGCGGACGCTCTCTGGTTCGAGGGTCAGACAACTTCCCATGCGGGTTTCGCCGAGCGCGTTCGCCGCACGGCGGCCGGGCTGGCCCGGGCTTGGTGTCCGGCACGGCGATCGGGTGGCCTGGTTCAGCGCGAACCATCCCTCAGCGCTAGAGACGCTTTTCGCCTGCGGCCAGCTTGGGGGGATCTGGGTGCCGCTCAACGCGCGCCTTACCGCGCCAGAGGCGCAGTACATTCTCGAGCACGCCGGTGCAACCGTGGTCGTGTACGGCGCGGACCAGGCGCCTCAGGCTGCCGACCTGGCAAGCGCGACGCCGGCGGTGCGGTCATGGGTCGCAGTCGAGTCGCCGCTCGCTGGCGCTGCATCGCCGCAGCCGATCGGATACGAGCGCCTGCTGGCCGAGGCCGATCCCGAGCTCCGGGATGAGCCTGTCAGCCTCGACGACCCCTGCCTGATCATGCACCTCAGGCACCTACCGGGCGCCGAAAGGCGCCGTGCTCACCCATGGCAACATGACCTGGAACGCGGCCAATCAGCTACTCGGCTTCGACCTGGCGGCAGACGAGCGCACGCTCGCGCTGGCACCCCTCTTTCACATCGGCGGCATCAACGGCACCGTCAACCCGACGCTGCTTCGCGGCGGATGCGTGGTTATCGTCCTGGTCCTCGACCCCTGCTGCCACGCTCGACGTGGAGATCGTCCGGCAGCGGATCAACTCGTTCTTCGCCGTTCCCACCATGCTCGACGCGATCGCACGCGAGCCCGCCTTCGCTACCGCGGACCTGTCGGCGCTGCGTTGCGTAGCCGCGGCCGGCGCTCCGCTGTCACTTCCGACGCTGCACACCTGGCTGGCCAGGGGAATGACGGTGCAGCAGGCCTACGGCATGACCGAGGCTGCTCCTGGCTGCACCGTGCTCGATTCGGCCGACGCCGAGCGCAAGGCGGGCTCGGCCGGAAAGCCCGTCTTCTTTACCGACCGGTGAGTTGCTAATTACACAGCTACTTTCTGAGCGTCCGGACTAGTCCCTGCCCGGCCGCTCAGGTAGATCGGCTCCCGGCCGCCGCAGATACCAGCGGATGAACGCGACGATCAGCTTCGCCCTGTCGGTGCCCGCTCGCTTCGCTACCTCGTCGAGATCGTGCCAGTCAGCGTCCTCGACGCGGACGCTGCGATGGGGTGTCTTCCATCCGCCTGGCACTGAGACATTCTTGCCGGCTGTACGTACAGAACTCAACGGCCCCACTCCCTTGCGGCGTACGTACGCCCAAGGCTAGCGTGGCGTACGTACGCCAGCAAGCGGCCCCGGACGCGGCGTGGCGAAGGGGGCCTGCCGGGGCCTGACCGGAAACGAGGTCCGGCTATGTCCAAGCGACCTTACCCGATGACAGCAGCGACTACATGCGGGAAGCATCCGAACAGGACCGGCTGCTGGATGAGCGGCTGGTCCGCATCCGCGCTCAGGCCGACCTGGGCACCATCACCATCCGGGAGGCAGCCGACCTGCGGGTCGCGCGCTGGAGCATCACATCGAGGCAGTGAAGGAACTCCGCGCCGGAGTATTTCGGGGACGGCCGGTGACCGGCCAGCACCGGCCGCCAGTGCGCGCCAGACGGTCGTATGCGGCGCATCGTGGCGGACGGCTGGTGCCTGCGCGGGTCGGCCAGGGCCGCGTCAGGGCTGCGGAGCCTGTTCAGCCAGGCGCCCGCCAGTAGCGGGCGGCACCGGCTGGTGGTGACGTGGTGACGCTGTATTGTGGGAAACTGTCAGAGCCGACGTCTAGGACCCGAGCGGGGAAAACCTGGCATCAATCAAGTCGATGACTTCGCGGCTGAGGTACAAATTTTAGGAGGGCCGGATGTGAGAAGCCAGCCAAAAAGGATCCCGGCCCGCTGCCGCCAGCTCGACCACAGCCCCCCCCGCACCCGGCACCTGGGACGGCACCGCCGCACCGGCGCCGCCTCGGCTGTACGGGGCATGTAAGCCGCTGAAAACTGTCCCGGAGGGAAACCACGATGAGCGAGCACGTCACCTACCGGTGCCACGACTGCGGCGCCAGCCACACTGTCGAGCACATCCGCCGCAACATGTACCTCGGTCAGCGGACGCTCGGCGACTTGCAGGCCGCGATGCGCGGTCCCGGACCGTTCACGAGGCGGCTGGTCCGCAGAAGGGTTACCCGCACGCTGATGCGGTCGCTCTCGCGGTAAATCCGAAGTTGAACTTCGCAAGATTTAAAGGGCCCGTCACCGTTGGTGGCGGGCCTTCCGCTTGTGTCTAGGAGACGCGGGTCAGTGATGCCAGCGACCCGGCCTCGACGGTCGTCGCCGTCCCCGACGACGTGTTCTGCGCCCACTCAAGCTGCAGGGTCCCCGTCGTGGAGCCGACGATGAGCGACCCGCAGAACAGCACCCCGCACTGCGTGCTCGTGCCCTGGGTGCCGAACGCCTGCGCGCCGCCGCCGCCAGCGAAACCGCCGCCGTCGAACGACAACTGGCCCCCGGCGCCGACACCGTTGATCATGTAGACCAGCGACGCGCCGGAGGGGATAGCCCATACCAGCTTCAGGTCTGAGGCGCCCAGCGTGCCGCCCTTGTAGTAGAGCATCGCCCGGAAAATGTACTGAGCGTTCGCGACCGGCAGCGGGATAGCCAGCGCCGTGTCGCTGACCAGGGTCACCGACGAGGTGACCGACTGGCTGGCGGGCTTGATGGCCTGCAGCGGCTGAATCTCGTTGAGCGCGGCGGCTGTCGGCCGGGTGCCCGCGTAGAACGGCACAGGGGTTGTCACAGGAACTCTCCGCTGACTTGCTGAAGCTGAACGTAAGACCCGGCCATGACTGTTGTCACCAGCCCGGAAGGTGTCTGCTGGCACCAGGCGAACTGCAGCACCCCCGGCGTCTGCCCCATGATCAGGCTGCCGGAGAACCACGCCGACGCCGTGGCGAACGGCGTCCCCGGCGCCCCCAGCACCTCGACGGTGTTACCCGGGGACGCGTCACCGTCGAAACTGCCCCCGCCCGACCCGATCCCGTTGAGGCCGTAGACCAGGTCGGCGTCCACCCGGCACCTGCCACTCGAACCTCAGGTCCGCGCTGCCGGAGTTCCACAAGATCATGGCATCGAAAATGTACTGGGCACCGGCGAAGGGCAGCGGGACTTTCAGGACGCTGTCGCTGATCAGCGTCGTGTCGTAGCCGGTGCAGGTCGAGGGGGAACTGCCGGATGGCCTGGACCGGGCTGGAGCTGGTGAAGCTCTCAGGAACGCGGCCGCTGGCCCTGCGTGAAGCTGACCGGTGTTGTCACGTCAGCCTCTCAAGGTGGTCGAGTCGCCTGGCCTCTTGTCACGCTCGAGGCCGAGCTGCGCCGCGCGGGCGTTCAGCCCGGCCGCGCACCCCGCGACGTAGCGCTGACACGCTCCTGCCCGGCGTACCGGCGGGCATCATCGGCAAACTGCATCAGCGAGGCCCGCCGCCAGGCGATGTCCTCAGCGGTGGCCAGCAGCTGCCAGCCTCCGCGAACGCCGGGTCGTGGCCGTCCGGAGTGTCGCCGGTACGCAGGAAGCCGCAGCACGGGGCACGCATCCGTTCACCCGCTTTCCGGGTCACCGGGGGCCGGGGCGCCCAGCCCGAAGGCGCCGGAAGTGAACCGCGTCTGGCCCGGCCGCGGAAAGATCCAGGGCAAGCTACTCACGCGTTCCGCTCCGCGTGGGAACGCGGCACGGTCGACTCACGGGGCAGCGGATGAGACACCCTTCGGCCGGGGTCCCGGATCCGGGTGCCTGATAGTCCGGCGACATCGGCGGCTGACCGTTACCTGACCTGCCTGCCCGCTGCGCCGCCGTCGGCCGTCCCCGGCCTCGACGGCACCCGCGGCCCCTGCTTCGCGCCCTTCGCCACTGCTGTCACCCCTTCACTCATCGGAACTCGGCCAGCTGCTCTATGTGGCCGGCGAGTTCCCCGGCAGGCCCTCCGGTGTCAGGTCCTCCAGGTTGGCTGAGCTTGCCGCCCAGCCATTCCAGCCCGAGGGCGTTCAGCCCGGCGCCGGCAAGCACGAGTTCTGCCTCAGCTTCGATGCGCGACTGCGATGGCGCCATCACTCTACGCTCCTACGACTCGGGCCGGCTGCCCACGCGGGCCGTGTACCTGGCCGTTGTAGGCGACCAGCTCCGCCCGCTCATACTCACCCGCCGGGACCTTGAACTGCCGGTCCCATTCACGCCACAACCGCTCCAGCGACCGGCCGAGCTCATCCTGACCTTCCCGCGACGGCCGGGCCGCTGTCTGCTCCAGCAACGCCGACACCCTGGCCCGCTCCACCCGGCCCAGGCCGCCCGCCCTCACCCGCAGCGGCCCGCCGTCACGGAACCCCGCGGTCAGGTCACGCAGAACCACCGCTGGCAGCGTCCGGTCGGTGCACTCGGCGACCGGGACCCGGAAGAAGTTCGCGGTGATCCGCTCCTGGCCCCCGAAATTCATGTGGTACGTCTGCTCCAGGTGCCGGACAGCTTCCTGCCGCAGCCACGGCGACAACCCCGACAAGTCAAACGAGAACTCGGTCACCAGATCCCCCTGTTCGCCCGCATTATCGCCATCGCCCGCGGCACCAGCCGGCCGTGCTTACGGTCCATCGCAGCCCAGTGCGCGTCGAACTCGTCGAACAACTCCCACTGCTCAGCGGTGAACAACTCCCAGTCCGGACGGCCCGGCCGCGTGTACGGCTGCTTCGACTGCTTCCGCTCCCGCCGCTGCTGCGCTGCGTGGTCAGCCACCGCGCGGGAGAACATCCGCTCAACCTCCGCGACCTCAGCCAGCTCGGCCCGCGTCCTCGCGGCGTAAGGGTCCCTCGGCGGCGGCGCACTCACCGATGCGCCCCGTTCGACTCAGCCAGCACCCCGGCCCGCGCCGCACCCAGCAGCCGCACCGCCCGGGCCAGCGCCAGCGCCTGACCCGGCATCGGCTCCACATCGCCGGCCAGCTGCGCCTGCACCGCCTCGACGGTCTGCCCCGAGAACTTCGCCAGCAGACCCAGCCCGTCATCACCGAAACCGATCCGCTGCCGCAGCAACCCCGACGACCTGTACAAGTCCAGCACCGCGAGACTCAGCTCAGCGATCACGTCACTCTGATTCGGTCCAGCCATACCGGCAGCGTAACCCTCCCGGGACGCCGGAGGGTCTCCGGCACGCGACACGCAGGACAGCCGATATCGCGAACCAGACCCGCCCGGGCGGGCACCATCCGTCACCCACCGTGACGCCTTCCCGCAGGCAGTCGGCAATATGCGAACACAGTGCGGGAGGACCCGCGTGTCACAACGCGTGGGGGGGGGGATGCGAGGCGCGGGCTCTGGGGGGCTGCTTCCTGCTGAAGATCGCTACCGCACGGCCAGCCCGGCTCGGCGCATGACTTCTGGTTCTGCGTCGCCGTCTCGCTCGAGCGATGTCACTGTGAGTGACCTGCAGGGATGCCGCCCGGCGCCAGGCCGCGCCGTAGACCTGTGAGTCGCGTGGCGCCGTTTCTCGGGTGAGGTGCCCACGGTCATCAGGGTTTTGCTCTTCGCTGGCGATGCAGGGCAGGTGCACGGTGCCGCCTGCTGGCAGGTCGGCGACTCGTTCGCCGATGGTCATGCGTCGGTGGCAGTGGTGGCAGGGTCCGGCTGGCAGGGTGAGGGTCCGGGCATCGGTGGCGATGAGCCAGTCGGTGCCGGTATCTGCTGGCGGCGAGGTGGCTGCCGGTCCATGCCGGTGTGGTGGCGAGGCGCACCGCCGGTCGCGGTTCGGCGGCGCGGGTGAGCTGCTTCACGGCTGGTGTGTCAGGTCGTGCTGGTGCTGGGCGACGACGGTGGCGGCGGGTGTGCGGACGCGGCGGGTCATGCTGGTCTCCGGTAGATGCTGATGCTGGCGAGCGTGCGGGCTATCGTGCCGTCCTGCTAGTGCGTCCGGTCGCCATAGCTGCCAGGTCTGGCCTGGGGAGCGACCAGGTGCATCTCGCCATTCGGTTTGCTCTGGTCTTAGCTTGCCGGTCGCTGGACTTCAGTTCGGCGTAGATCACGCCGCGCGAGCCGACGATGACGAGATCAGGGAATCCGGCGGGTGAACGGCGGCTGTCTCGTGGGTGTGGTAGCAGCGCAGTCCGAGATCACGGCATAGGTGCTTGACGTTCTTGTCCAGCTCGGCTTCGGTCATCAGGTCGTAGGTGAGCGCGGTCGCCTTAATGTTTGTGCCACCAACATTTACCGTGGTCATGACTCGATCCCCAGCCGGGCAGCTACGTCCGGGTAGTTCCGCCTCAGCGCATCGCGGACGGTATCCGGGTGAGCCTCATCGTGCCGCTAGGGGAATCAGGAAACCGGGGGACTAGAGTCCCCCCCCGGTTTCTGATTCCTTGGCCGGCAGGGGTGTCTGATTGGTTTCTGATTTGGTTTCTGATTGCTCGGCTGGCGCTGGTTTCCTGATTTAGCTCGCAGCGAGGAACCACGTTGCCGGCTCGCGGTCACGGCCGCCTCCGCGGGCACCTACGGCGGTACAGGACGCCTTCGGCAACCTTCTTGTTGAGCTTGTAGCGCGCCTTCTCGATCTGGCTGCGTTTGGCTGTGTTGGCGCCAGTAGATCAGCCGGGCGGCGACTTCGGCGGTCATCCCGTTGCTGCCGCGCTGCCGGATCTGGGTGACCAGATCGATCGGCCGTCAGGTGAACGGCGCCGGCCGCCTGGTCGATGCCATCTTCACGGGCCGGCCAGCCAGGCCGGCGCCTTCAGGTGGGTGAACTCGACGACCAGGTCGCCGTTCGCCCCACAGCGTGATTACCGATCCGGCGCCTGCGGTGATCCACCGTGAGCCGTAGAGGTCCTCCAGCTTGGACGGCTTGTGGTTGTTGCCCTGCGCTTTGCGGGGATGGTGCAGTTCGACTAGCTCGCGCCGGTTCGATCGCAGCTGCCGGTCACTATTTCACCCGCTGCCGGTTTCGTCGTCGGCGAGTTTCAGCGCGGCGTCTTTCAGCGAGTTGACCACTATCGTGTCGGCATCGGCGAGGCTGCCAGCTCGGCGAGCATCAGGACGTTGCGGGCGAGGTCGGCCGGGGCGGTCCCTGCCAGATCCGCAGCCGCTCGATGAGGATGTCCCGGTCGGCCTTGGTGAACATGCGCCGCAGCGAGCGCCGGGCCTGCCGGGGGCGGTCCATCGACAGAGAAGGACGTTCTGCTTCCCCGGGGTTACGGCCATGCCGAGCACCAGAGCCGTCACCGATGCCGAGGCCGGCGCGCGGATGAGCCCGGCCACGGTGGTCTTGCCGACCCCGTCAGGTCCGGCGATGATCAGCGATTCGCCTTCGGCCCAGAGGATGTTGTCGCCGTCACCCCACATAGCCGGCGGCGTGGCCTGTGATCAGGATGATGCCGCCGGGCAGTATCCGGGTCGCGAGGGGAGCCAGCGGAGCCAGCGGCGGCAGTGGCCCGCTGCCGCTGGCGTGAACGGCCGCGACTTGCCTGGGTGCTATGACTCCCTCGCTGCCCACTTGGTGCCGGGCAGCGAGCTTATCGTGGTGACCACGCCGCAGCTCGCCTCGTCCGAGGTAGCCGAGCGGGCCGGGTCGCTGGCCGCCCAGTTGCATCAGCGCGTCGTAGGCGTGATCGAGAACATGTCGTACCTGCCCTGCCCGCACTGCGGCGAACGGATCGACGTGTTCGGCGGTCTGGTCCAATGCCAGGTACATTTCCGAGATTCCGGGCTTGATTGTGCGTTGGAATGCGCGCTTTGTCTGGAAAGCTCTGGTCATGGGAATTGGAATCCATTTTCTATTCAAGTTACTGGAATTATTACTTCCGGATCTCCGGGGGCTCGGTTTAGGGACGGGCTATGTGATACCTTCTCCTATGCCGTTTTACAATCTTCTCGCCATAGTCTGTGCGTTGTTGTTCCTAATAGCCTTAAGCCTCATACCTTTAAAGAAGCCCGGGTCGCGCGCAAGCCACTCTCCCGCGAACTCCAGCTCGGGAAATTTCTGCGCGGGGACGACTCCGCAGAGGGCGAACCCCAGGGAGTTTGCCCGGTCCACAATCCAAGCGGTTGCGGTAGCGCTATTCATAGAAACAGAATGCGGGTTGGCACGGAACGTTTGTGCCGCAGGAAAAGGCGCGACGCGAGCGGGCGATGGGGTGAAACGAGGCTTCCGTGTGCAAAGGACCGACTCCTACTTGAAACTGGCCAGGGCGGCGCTTTCCTCGGAATAAACGTCGAAGACGGTGTAGAGCTTAGTGAGTTGGAGCAGGTCATGCACTTTTTTCGTGAGGTGCAACAATTTCAGCTCGCCGCCGCGGCCCTTGGCCGTGGTGTAGGCGCTAACAAGCTCGCCGATGCCGGAACTGTCGATATAATCGACGTCCGCGAGATTGAGGACGATGTGTATCCGTTTATCGTCTAGCAGGCCGCGGATCGTTTTGCGAAGCAACGCGCTGCCTTCCCCTAAAGTAATCTTGCCGCTGAGGTCCACGACAGTGGCCTGAGCCGCATCCCGATGCGTAGCGCGCAAAGCCATAATTTCCTCTAGGCTCCCTGGGGCGGTGTGGCGCCCTGACTGCCCTGGCCGTTCGATCCGGGGTTCTCCTGGAGAGGCAGTTTCTTTGACATGACGATCTCCGCGCCGCCGGTGCGGCCCGGTACCACATCGAATTCATCCATGAAAGCGCGCATGAGGAAGATGCCGCGGCCGGAGGTGCTGAGTAGATTTTCCTCGGCGAGAGGATCCGGCACGTCGGCAAGAGTGAACCCTGCGCCTTCATCGAGTACGTGGATGATCATTTTTTCGCCGGTAAGATCGACCGCGAGATGAATCTTTTTTTCGGGGCGTTCCTGGTTGCCGTAATGAAACGCGTTGATGACGCCTTCGCGCACGCTCATACCGATCTTGTAGCAGTCGTCCTCGCCGAAGCCAGCGGCCTCGGCTACACGAAGACACATCTCCTCAGCGAGGTTGACGCTCTCGACTTGCGTCTCCAGCGTGATTTCGAGGTGCTTAGGGTCTGTGCCCATGCGTGGCGCCCTGCCGGAGGCAAAATGGCCCCAAGAGAGCGCACTTATCGGTAACACAGCGGCTAAACGTAAGTCAATGGAGCACTTGGGGTTTTTGGTAGGACAGGCATTCTTGCCTGTCTCCTATTCTTGGACTGTTCAGCGTGGCCTGGCCTGGCAAGAGAACGGGCAAGGCGACAGACAGGAATGTCTGTCCCACCTGAAAGCATCGTTACTTCGATGAGAGCGCTGTTTCAGCCAATCTAAAGACCGCGCTGGACCACGGCCAGTCCTGCGGGTGAGGGACCAGGCCAGCCGTTACCGGGTTATTCTCGATGTAACGCAGAATTTTATCCAGTTCGGCGGGATTTCTGACCCAATGGTCAAAGGATTCGTCCTGCCAGAATGCTTCTCCGCGCTTGCCGAGAATCTTGTGGGCCTGGAACGCTGTGTAGCCTTTAAGTGTTTGTGTGATTTTCTGAAGCGGTACATTGGCCTTGAGGAGGAGATGGACATGGTTGGGCATGACCACATAAGCCAGAAGCCTGTAAAATTGACGTACTTCTTCACCATGTCTGAACGCTTGCACAACGAGTTCGGCAACCTGAGGCTCTCGAAGCCATTGCGGACCATATCGACCCGCATCAAGCGCACGGTCGTATTCAACAAATCGTCGGCCGTCCATGGACTGTGTGCACGAGCGCCAGAACAATCTCGGAAGAGAATCAGCCAGCCTCCAGGTGACGAAGAGTTCCTTCCCGGGCGGTTGCCAGTGCGGTAGATGGCGTTCGTAGTATGTTTTGGCGGCAGGCATTTCTCGTAGGACAGGCATTCTTGCCTGTCTCCCTGTTTGCGTATATTTACCAAAGCATATAATACATAATCAAGACAAAAGATGACAGACAAGAATGTCTGTCCTACTAGGCCCAGTAGGAACGGTCCAGGGTGCGGTACTGGATGGCTTCGCTGAGGTGGCGAGGATCGATATTTTCAGAGGTATCAAGGTCGGCGATGGTCCGGGCGACTTTGAGGATGCGATCGTGGGCCCGTGCGGATAGGCCGAGACGAGTGATGGCGTTCTCGAGGAGCTTTTCGCCCTCGGCGGAGATGGCGCAGTGTTTGCGAATCATCTTGGGCATCATTTGCGCATTCGCGTAGGTCTTTTTTTCCGCGCGGAAGCGTTCTAGCTGCCTATCGCGTGCGGCAATGACGCGCTGCCGGACGGCGGCTGAGTCTTCAGAGGAGGATGGAGCGCGCAGCTCTTTGTATTTCACCGCGGGCACTTCGATGTGGATATCGATACGGTCGAGAAGCGGGCCGGAGATTTTGGAGACGTAGCGCTGGATCATCGGCGGCGTGCAATGACACTCGCGCATGGGATCGCCAAAATAACCACAGGGGCAGGGATTCATCGCGGCGGCGAGCATAAACCGCGAAGGAAAGGTGACGGAAACGGCGGCCCGGGAGATGGTTACGGCGCCGTCTTCGAGGGGTTGGCGCATGACTTCGAGGACGTTGCGTTGAAATTCGGGAAGCTCGTCGAGAAAGAGGACGCCATTGTGGCCAAGCGAAACTTCTCCAGGGCGTGGGACGGCGCCGCCGCCGATGAGGCCCGCGTCGCTGATGGTGTGATGCGGAGAGCGATAGGGGCGAGTGCCGACGAGGCCGCGGCTGTCTTCGAGGACGCCGGCTACGCTGTGGATGCGCGTGGTCTCGATGGCTTCGTCGAGAGACATTGGTGGGAGGATGGTAGGGATGCGCTTTGCGAGCATGGTCTTGCCCGCGCCGGGAGGTCCGATAAACAAGATGTTGTGGCCGCCGGCGCAGGCGACTTCGAGCGCGCGCTTGGCGGCTTGCTGCCCATGGACATCGCGCAGGTCGACGGAATATTGCGCGGCTTCCGAAAGCATCTGCTTGGCGTCCACCAGCACGGGTTGAAAAGACTCGGGCGAATTCACAAGATCGACGGCCTGCGGCAAGGTTTTCAGACCAAATATATTCACGCCTTCGACTACGGCGGCTTCGCGCGCGTTTGCTTCTGGCACAGCTAGAGATTTCAAGCCAAATTCGCGTGCGGCGAGCGCAGCAGAAAGTGCGCCGCGCACGGAGCGGATGCTGCCGTCAAGGGAAAGCTCGCCCAGGAACATGGTCTGATTGAGTTGCTTGCCAAAGAAGTGGCCCATGCATCCGACCAGCCCCAAGGCCATGGGCAGATCGAAAGCTGAACCCTCTTTGCGAACGTCAGCGGGAGCGAGGTTGATGGTGACGCCTTGGCCATGCGGAAACTCGAAGCCGCAGTTTCGGAGCGCGGACTTGATGCGCTCCCGGCTTTCCTTGACGGCGTTGTCGGGAAGGCCGACGACATTGAAGTCCTGCATGCGCGCGGAACCCACGTCGACTTCCACCTCGACGAGGTAGGCGTCGATACCGTAGACCGAAGCGCTTTGTGTTTTGAATAGCATGTGAAGAGTGAAGCCAAAACACGGCGAGGGCAGCATAAACGAATCAGCCAAGATAGACCAGAGATAATCTACGGGATGCTCCACCTTAGGGCTTAAGTGAACCCGAGAACAGGGTGCGGCGCGTAAAGCTCCTCAAGCGACACAACTTCTTCCGGCGTCAGGCGCAACGAGAGCGCGCCAACGGCGTCGACGAGGTGATGCTGTTTGGTGGCGCCGACGATCGGGGAGGTGACAAAAGACTTGTTGAGCATCCAGGCGAGGGCTAGCTGTGCTTGGGGAACTCCTCGTTTTGCGGAGAGTTCGCTCAAGCGATCCACGACTCGGTGATCTGCTTCTTCTGTTTTCGAATACAGAGTTTTGCCGAACTGATCCGTCTCGAAACGTTTCGTGTTTTCCGATTGCCACGGGCGGGCCAGGCGGCCGCGTGCGAGCGGGCTCCAGGGAATAACGCCAATTCCCTCGGACTGGCAAAGCGGCATCATTTCGCGTTCCTCTTCACGATAGAGCAAGTTGTAGTAATTCTGCATGGAGACGAAACGCGTCCAGCCGTGAAAGTCGGCGAGGTAGAGGGCTTTGGCGAACTGCCACGAATACATAGAGGACGCGCCGATATAGCGCACTTTGCCCGATTTCACGACGTCGTGCAGAGCCTCGAGAGTTTCTTCGATGGGCGTTTCATAGTCCCAACGGTGCGTTTGGTAGAGGTCCACGTAGTCAGTTCCGAGCCGGCGAAGGCTCTGCTCAAGCTCGTAGAAGATCGCTTTGCGAGAAAGGCCGCGGCCGTTCGGCTCGTCGCGCATCACTCCATGGACTTTGGTAGCAATTACAACGGACTCGCGGCGGACGTTTGCTCGGAGGAAACGGCCGAGGACCTCCTCGCTCGCGCCTGCCGAATAGACGTTGGCAGTGTCAAAAAAATTGATGCCGACTTCGAGAGCCTGGCGAAGGAAGGGCTGGCTTTCCTCTTCGTTGAGAGCCCAGGCGTGGCTGCCGGGCTTGATTTTCCCTGTAGCTGGCGCACCGTAGGTCATGCAGCCAAGGCAGATGCGGGAGACCTTCAGGCCGGTCTTGCCAAGATTGACGTAATCCATCGCTTCTCCTGTGCGCGTCCAGCGGATTCATTCGACGCAAGTGCTTAGAGTAGCGTGAGGCGAGCTGCTATTCCAACTAGGCTTTCTCGGAGGCTCCTACGCCGTAGATTGCCAGAACATCCTTGAGAGTGACCAGGCCTTCGAGTTTGTGAATATTGCCGCGGTTGACGACCGGGAGTGCATTTACCTGACACGCACCCATGCGTTCCAGCGCAAGGCTAAGGGGGTGATCCACATGGAGATGAGGAAAATCTTCTCCATCGAGCAGATCTTCGATGTGTTTGGCATCGGGAGCGGCGGCCGCGGCTTGTTGGAGTTTGCCAAAGCTCAGGACACCGATCAGCCCTCGGTCGTTTGTGACGGGCCAAGCCGTGAATTCGCTCGATTGAATCTTTTCCAAAGCTTGCGGCACCGTCATGTCGGCCGAAAGGATTTGGGTCGCGGGGCGCATGGCCAGGATGACCTGACGGTGGCTATCCAACTGGCGTGTTTCAGCGGTTGGAAGGTGGATGCCGTCCTGGCGGGCTAGCGATTCGTAGATAGCCTGTTTTTGAAGCCGCGAAGAAATGAAGAAACTCACCAGGTTCGAGATCATCAAGGGGACGATCACGGCATAGTCGCGGGTGATCTCAAAAATCATGACGACCGAAGTCATGGGAGCGCGAATAATGCCGGCAAAGGCCGTGCCCATGCCAACCAGAGCATACGCCCCTGCGGTCGCCACATGATGGGGAAACAGGTTGTGGGCCACGGTACCGATAGCGCCTCCAAGCATCGCCCCCAGAAACAAACTGGGGCCGAAAATGCCGCCGGCGTTTCCCGAGGCGTAACTCGTGGTAACCGCGAAGAGCTTTAAGACCAAGAGCAAAATCATTAGGCGCAGGGCCATGCCTCCGTTCAAGACCGCGCCAACATGCTCGTAGCCCACGCCGAGCACTTGGGGAACGAACCAGCCCATGGCACCGACGAGAACTCCGCCGATTACGGGCTGGAATGGAAGAGTCTTGCGGGGAAATTTCAGGAAGCGTTCGCGCATGCCGAGCAGGAGCTTTGTAAAAGCTACTGAGACGAGGCCGCCCGCGACGCCCAGCACCGCGTAGATGGCAAATTCCCAGGGATTGACGAGCTGGTATTGCGGAACTTTGAAGAGCGGGTCATTGCCCAAAATGAGCCGCAGCACGCCCCAGGAAGTGGCCGAGGCCAGCACGACGGATCCGAGCACGGGGGCATGAAGGTCTCCCACGATCTCTTCGAGAGCAAACAGCACTGCCGCCAATGGGGTGTTAAACGCCGCGGCAATTGCCGCGGCCGCGGCAACCGGGATAAGCGCCTTCACTTTTTCCGGGCGCAAGCCCAGGTGCCGGCCCAGCACTGAAGCGATGCCGGCGCCAACTTGAACTGTCGGCCCTTCACGTCCTAGGGGAATTCCGCTGGCCAGCGTAGCGGAAGTGCAGAAGAATTTGCCGAACATTGTGGCAGCGGTGATGCGGCCATCGCGAGCGTAGAGCGCTGCTTTGGTCTGCGGGACGCCGCTGCCGCGCGCGTCAGGAAAATAGCGGTAAAGCAAATACCCCATCATGAGGGATCCCGCTACGGGGATGAGAACGCGATGCCAAGCGGCTCCTCCGGGAGGATAAAGGCGCGAGCCGACACGCTCCGTCAGCACAATGAAGGCCACAGCCATCAGGCCCACTAAAGCGCCGATCAGAAGCGTCAGCACAAGAAAGACTTGTTCCTCGCGCTCGTTGAGCAGAGTGTTCCAATGACGGGACGGTGATTTCCACCAGCGGGTCTGAATCCGTTCTGTGTCTTGCATCATGTACCAGGGGCCTTTGCGCGAATTGTCCTGCGGGCCTTCAAAGTCGAATTTGTTATTTTTCTATTTCTGAGACCGCTTGTCTGGAGCTGCCTTCTTACCGGCTCTTTTCTGGTGGTTGCCAGTTGGTTTCCCGCGCTCAAGCAAGGCCTCGATGGCGCCGACCAGCGCCTCTCCGCTGGTGCGCAGTTCACTGATGCGATTGCGCGCGACTTGCTCGAGCAGACGCTCTCCGCGCGGCAGCAGTGTGACGAAGACGCGGCGCCGGTCGTCGCGGCTGCGCGTTCTACGCACGTAGCCGTGCGTCTCGAGCCGGTCGATGAGCTCGACAGCGCTGTGGTGCTTTAGCGCCAGCCTCTCTGCAAGCGTCTGAATTGTGGACTCGCTCCCCTGCGGCAGGCCACGAATGGCGAGCAACATCAGATACTGCTGTGGCTCCAGGCCGACGGCCCGCGCCTTGGCGTCGCCCTCGCGCAGAAAATGGCGGATGCGGTAACGAAGCTCGGCCAGCGCGAGGTACTCGGAGGAGGTGATCTCCAGTCCCATGTGTTAAGTATATCGTAATGCGATATACCTTTCCACGCGGTGCGAGGGAAGGTTTCACTTCCAGCAATCCGCCAGGGGAGCGGAAAGCGGTTCACAAGGCCTTGCGGAAGGCCTTTTGCGTCTTGTAGTGCTCGTACCCCTGGCGCTGATAGAATTTGTGGGCGCGCTCACGAATCACGTTCGAACGCACCGACATGCTCGGACATCCATGCTTGCAGGCCCAGTCCTCTGCAGCTTCGAGCAGCCGCGCCCCGGCGCCCAGGCTGCGCTGAGCTTCGTCGACGATGAGGCCATTTAACTCCGCACGCGTGCCAACTTCGACCAGGTGCGTGACACTGACGTGAGCCCATCCAACAACCCCGGCGCCGGGTGATTCCGCTACAAACAGCGCGTTTTGCGATGCGGGCTTCAGTCTGCGCAATCGCTTCGTAATCTCCGCGGAAGTCGTTGGATAGCCGAGCTGGCCGCTCAGGTCGGCGACTCGGGCGGCGTCGCTGGCCCGCGCTCGGCGAATTTTGACACCTCGATTCTGCGATTTCCTGGCCATCCCTTAGCCTGGTTTCTTGCGAAGGCGTTTTTGCACCGCTTCGCTCTTCAGTTCGCGCAATGCGTCGGCGGCGATCCATCGCGCGGCGCGCGTGTCCTGCCGGCGAATGCGCTCGGCGGTACGAATCGCGGCCGCGTTGAGATGCAGATTCCGTTTTCCGATGTTTCGAAGGGCCCAGTTTACGGCTTTGCGGACGAAATTACGTTCGTCATACGCCTCGCGTTCAATTACGGTAAGAAAACGCTCGAAGCGGGCGTCCTCAGCAAGCTTGTCTTTATAGCTCAGATAAGCGGCCAGCGAAAATGCGGCGCGCTTTTCGAACTCCGCGCGGCGGCGGCTCCACTGGTGAATCTTGTCCCAGGCCGGCTTTGCGGTTGCGTAGAGATAGCAGCAGACCGTATCGACCACGTCCCAGGAGTCGAAATCGCGCACCCAGCGCTCCATCTGCGCGGCGGTGATTTTCTCGGGTTCGCCAACCAGCGGGGCGAGGATTCTTGCTTCGTGGATGCCCGAGGACCACAGCTCCTCGGCTAGCGCTTGATTCTTGCCGATGTGCCGCGCGAAGGCATGCAACACGGGCGCTGAAATTCCATAGGACTTCGGAACGTTGACACCGAAGTAGGCCAGCTTCGCGCGCGCCTTTGGATCCGCGACGTTTTTCAGTTCCTGGAGGACTTCGGCCTTCGTCCAATTACGCCTGGGAATCGAACGTCGCACCGAATTAGAACGTTTTGTCGGAGTCGAGGAGGATTGTGACCGGGCCTTCATTAACCATCTCCACAGACATCATGGTCTGAAATATTCCTGTCGCGACTGTCACGCCAAGATCTTGTATCGCTTTCTTGAATTCCTCATAGAGTGTCTTCGCCTTTTCCGGTGGGGCCGCCGAAATGAAACTTGGACGGCGTTGCCCGCGCGCATCGCCATAGAGCGTGAATTGCGAAACGACAAGAGCGCTTCCTCGTACGTCCAGTAGCGAGCGATTCATTTTTCCCTGGTCGTCCTCAAAAATGCGCAGGTTTGCGACTTTCTCAGCCATGGATGCGGCGACAGCTGAACTGTCTTCGCGGCCGACGCCAAGCAAAATCATAAGTCCGAAACCGATTTCGCCTGTTATCGTTCCTGCGACCGTGACACGCGCACGGCTGACTCTTTGCACCACAGCTCGCATTTGATCTTCCTACTTGCTAGCGTGCCTCGCCGGCAGAGGCATCAATTGCGCGGCGCAATCCCGCGGCGCGGGCTGGCATTTCGGACAGAAATAACTGCTCCGCCCTGCGACAATCGCCCGCCGGATCAATGCGCCGCACCGATAACATCGCTTGCCCTCTCGCCCATACGCGCGATGGTGGCGCTGATATTCGCCCGGCTGGCCTTCGGCGTCAAGAAAATCGGAAATCGACGAGCCGCGCATCTCAATGGCCTTTTCCAGGATTTCTTGCAGCATGCGATGCAGTCTCGCAGCCTGGTCGCGTTTCAACGTATTGCCGAGCCGCGCTGGATGGATTTTCGCGCGCCATAGACTCTCGTCCGCGTAAATATTCCCCACGCCACGCAGGAAGCTCTGATCCAGCAGGAGCGCTTTGATCCTGGCGCGCCGGGTCCGCGTTTGCCCTACAAATTTTTCCACGCCCACTTCCAGTGGATCGGCGCCGAAAGCACGCAATTCTTGGGCGAGCGGCTCTGCCGAGAGGTACGCAAGCCGTCCGAAACGCCGCGCATCCGTGTAGCGAAGCTCGCGAGTATCGTCGAGCAGGAAGCAAGCGTGAGTATGTTTTTCGCAGGGCTGGGCGGCGGGATTCGGCGCGATCTGGCCGGTCATTCCTAGATGCACGAGCAGCGCCGCCGATGCGGCATCGCCGTTGGGGGACGAAAGGCCGGCGCCATTTACGGGCGACAGCCTCAGCAACATGAATTTTCCATAGCGCTCGACGGCTTCGATTTGTCTGCCCGGGAGATGCTGCTCCAGCGCCGCCGGGTCGTCGATAAAATCGGTTTTTCCGAGCCGCACGGACAGAATCCGCCGGCCAACAATCGTTCGCCGCAGCCCTCGCGCCACTGTTTCGACTTCAGGAAGTTCCGGCATGTAGGGATCACAAACAAAATAACACATCCCCTGTAGCGGAGCAGGCCTACTCTGCGATCTGCATGGTTATAATGATCGGCTACGGAGTTCGCCTCTTACTTCTTCTGGTAGTTCGGATAAGGCGGAGGCCCGGGAATCACAACCGGATGTGCCTTCAACGCTTCCAGTGTGACCTGGACTGCACGTTCGAGTTGTGGATCGTGCCCTGCGGCGACGGATGCCGGGTCGTTCTCCACTTCGATGTCCGGCGCGATCCCATGATTTTCCACTTCGTACTCACTGTGCAGCCCAAAGATAGCCACGCGTGGCGCGGTGATAAAGCCGCCATCCATCAGCGGCGGATAGTTATAAATGCCGACAAGCCCGCCCCAGGTCCGCGTTCCGACAAGCGGCCCGACTTTATCCTGTTTGAACATCCACGGCAGAGCATCGCCACCGGAACCGGACATTTCGTTGATGACCATCGTCTTCGGCCCGTAAATTTGCGCGAGCGGCGAGCAGAATTGCTCTCCTTCGCGTGTAATATCGCAGTTGCGGAGCGGCCGTTTCAGCAAGTCGATGATATAGTCCGCAATTTCCCCGCCATGATTGTAGCGTTCATCGATAACGGCTGCTTGTTTGCCAACCTGCGCAAAATAATAGCGGTTGAAATTAATGAACCCGCCCGTAGCCGTGTCCGGCACGTGCACGTATGCGACTTTGCCGCCGCTCAGTTGATCGACTTTACGGCGATTGTCTTCTTCCCAAGCGAGGTTACGCAGCGGGAACTCGCTCGGTAGCGGCACGACAGTCACTTCGCGTGCGTCCTTACCGTCCGAGTTCGGCCCGACCTTGATTCTTATCTGAGTGCCCGCGGTATTTTCAAAGTAGCTATAGACATCCACGGGCGGGCGCATTTCGCGGCCGCTCACTTCGAGGAGATAATCCCCGACCTTGACGTCGACACCGGGCTGCGTCAGGGGCGCCAGCAATTCGGGATTCCAATTCTCTCCGTTGAAAATCCGCGCAAAGCGGTAACGCCCATTTTCCACCTTATAGTCAGCGCCAAGCAGCCCGCCTTTCACTCGCTTCGGCTGCGGCACGTCGCCACCGCCGATGAACATGTGGCCAACCGTAAGCTCGCCTAGCATCTCCTCAAAGAGATGGTTTATGTCAGCGCGGCCTCCCGCACCTTTCAAATAAGGCGCATATTTTTTTTCGCCGGCTGCGACATTCAGCCCGTGGTGATTCGGGTCGTAAAAGAAGTCGCGCTCGATCCGCCATACTTCGTGGTACATCTGATTCCACTCGACGCGCGGATCGGTGTAGACCTCCATGCCATCGAGATTCAGCGCGCCGTCTCCGGGCTTAGGCACAACGGCCGTGGCTGCGATGAACCATCCAGGCCCCTGGTGGTACAACACTTTTTCGCCGTTCGCGGAAACAACAAATGCTCGCACTCCTCCCAGGAACGGCTCTGTTTTCCGTGTGCTCAGGTCGAACTTCGAGACAGAAACAGGCGTCGGTTCCGTGAGGCTCGGCACGGCGGGTATTTCGCTCAGGAAGACAACCCCTGTCTTTCCGGTATCCAAGCCGATGTAATTGGCTGCTTTGATTGGTAGGGCAACTATTCTTTGGCCGATTCCGTCCAGGTCAATGGTGACCTTTACTTCGTCTTTCTTCTCGCCTTCTTTTTTCTCGCCTTCTTTGCCTTTGTCGGCGTCCTTAGCCTTGTCTTTGTCCGCGTCTTTGCTCTTCTCGTCGCTGGCGGCCTTTTCTTCGTCGCTCTGCGGTTCGACAGGAGACGGATCGCCCTTCTTCAGCACGACCGCGTAGATGCTTCTGGAAACAGGATGCTGAAAGCTCGAGAGATCGAGCCACCCGATGGAGAGTCCCAAGTCCGTGCTGGCCGCGAAGTAAAGTGACTTTCCATTTTTATCGAATACGGGATAGCGCGCATCGCTCGTGCCATCGGTGATTTGCGACTCCTTGGCTGAATCGAGCGAGTACACGAAAATGTTCCGCATGTGATTTTCGAGAAACTTGGCGTACGTCAGCCACTTGCTGTCCGGCGACCATGTTTCATTCAGCGTCGAGGACGGATCCTCGTATCGGTCCGTCGTCACTTTTACCGGAGCCCCCTTCTCCACGTCCACGTACCAGAGATTCAGGCGCTTATCCGTATAAGCGATTTTTTTGCTGTCTGGAGACCATAAAGGCCCGTAAAAGAACGAAGGAGGATTGCCGAGGCTGATTTTCTTCACCGAGCCCAGTCCGCTTTGATCCACGATGTGTAACGCATATTCGCCGGATTCGTCGGAGAAAAACGCGATCGACTTGCCGTCGGGCGACCAGGCTGGATCACGCTCTGCCACCGCCGTCGTTCGCGTCAGGTTTCGGACGTCTCCCTTCTCTGCGGGAACAGTGAGGATTTCGCCGCGCGCCTCGAACACGGCCCGAACACCAGTTGGCGAGATTGCGCCGTTTTGTATTTTATCGCCTACCTTTTCAAAATGCGGCCGGGTCGCCGGCAGGTCACCGGAGATGCGGATGTCCACCTTGGTGGCTTTTTCGCTTTTCAAATCGAGTGTGTAAACTCCGCCGAACTGTTCATAGACCAGCGCATCCGGCCCGGCCGAGAGCGATTTCAGGTCAAGCCCGCTGTTCTCCAAAACTTGTCTGACTTTTTTTGCTTTCGTGTCGTAGGCAAAAATCGTCACCGGGCCTTTGCTGTCCGACAGAAAATAGACCGTGTCGCCAACCCAAACGGGGTCGTCGTCATTCGAATTTTCACGAGTCACTTTCTCAAGCTGCAGGTCGCTCAAGCGCAGCAAATAAATGGGTGTGGTCTGCCCGCCGTGGTACCTCTTCCATGCAACTTGCCATTTGAGATTCGGCACATAGGCAATCCGCGTCGCGTCCGGCGAATACGAAGCCGCTTCCCCTCGCCACATCGGCAGAACCTCGGGAACGCCGCCCTCGGCCGGCACGGTGTACAAGCGATCAAAGTCCGCATATGCTTCGCGCGGCGAACTGATCAGAACTTTCTTGCCGTCAGGGGTCCATCCTTCAACGACGTCCGGGTCGGGATGCCATGTCAGCCGCTTGGGTTCACCGCCCTCGGCAGGCATGACGTAGGCGTCTATGTTGCCGTCGTATTGTCCGCTGAAGGCGAGCCATCTTCCATCAGGCGAAAATCTAGGCCTGCTCTCATGGCCCCCAGTCGTCAGCTGGCGCGCTTCGCCGCCTTCCCGCGGGACGCTCCACAGGTATCCGCCGTATACGAAGACGATCTGCGTCTTGCTCATCGTCGGCGCCTGTACGAGCAACGGATTCCCTTCCGCCGCGGCCGACTGGCTCGCCGTGCACAGCAACGCATATAACAGGGTTCCCAAGATCGCTGCGGTTCGAAAACGCATCATTCCTCCTGAAGAACTTTCAACAAACCTTTAGACCCGATGAGCGACGCTGCAGCCAGTTATTTCTGGCCGCCTGCCGGTGGCGGCCAAAACCCGGGATCGCTAATGGAGCGTTGATCCATTTTGTCCGCGTACTTTTTTACGGCTGGGCCAATGGCGGAAGCCCTCCCGATCAGCACAAAAACCAGATTATCCAGCGGGAAGTGTTTCTCGATCGTCTGCTTGGCGATCGGAAGTGTTACCGCGTCGATTCGCGCTTCCAGCTGATTCACCTCGTCATCGCCGAGCCCATAATATTCGTTGACCACGATCCTCCGCACGAGTTGTCCGGAAGTTTCGATGGTCGGAGGGAATTGCCCCTTGATGTAGCTTTTCGCGGACTTCAGCTGGTCTTCGGTCACACCGTTTTTGTGAAGCTTTTCGAGAACTTGGAGAGCAAGGTCTATCGCTGGAGTGGTGGTTTCGTTCTTGGTGAAACTGAATATTTCGAACGGTCCCGGAGTTTTGCGCGAATCAAAAAAAGATCCTGCCCCATAGGTGTAGCCCGATTCAACGCGAAGAGCTTCGTTCAGCTCGGACGTAAATCGCCCACCAAAAATGGTGTTGACCACGCGGATCGCGACACGATCCGGATCGTTTACGGCCGTGCCTATGTTCCCGATCGCGAAATAGGTCTGCGTGGCGTCCGGCTTGTCGATGAGGAGAAGCTTTTTCCCTTTCGCAGGCGGAGCGGCCGTCAAAGACGCGAGGGCCACCGTTCGGGCCGGCCACGCGCCAAACGTTTCTTCGAGCTTCTTCCGCAGTTCCGCGGCATCGAATTCACCCGCGATTCCGAGAATTGTGTTTCCTGGCGCGTAGTTCGCCGCATAGAATTTCACAATCGAGTCGCGCTGGATACGCTTCAGCGACAGCTCGTCGCCATCCGAAGGGCGCCCATAAGGATGCGCGCCGTAGAGATAGCCTTCGTAGTACTGGCCTAAGACCGCTCGCGGCTCGTCCTTCGCGGACTTCACCGCATCTAAACTCTGCGCCAGCATTTTGTCGGTCTCGTCCTGAGGAAAGGTCGGATGCAACACGGCATCCGAAAAAAGCTCCAATCCGCGCGCGAGATCCTTGGTCAGAAATTCCGCGCTTATACTCGTGAAGTCCGCGCCGGCATCGGCGCCAAACGAACCGCCGATGTAGTCAAAGTCGGCCGAAAATTGTTGCGCCGTCCTGGACTTCGTTCCTTTTCGCAAGAGCGACGCGGTAACGGACGCGAGCCCTTCCTGGCCGGCGGGATCGGCGACAGCCCCAGTCTTAACGATGGCGAACACATTGACCAGTGGAACGCCGCGCTTCTCCATCAGCAACACGGTCAATCCATTCTTGAGTACGAACCGCTCATGCGGGGGTAGGTGCAGCGATTGCGCCGGAGCACTCGGGCAGATCAGAAGCAAGCAACCAAAAAGAGCGAGAAGCCGCAAACCATTTTTCGCGCGTTTCATTGATTTGCCTTCCCTTCATTTTCGGGAAGGAGTGTTGCGACAGTGCGGTTATTCGGTCCAAAATATTTCTTCGCCACGCTCTGCACTTCCTCTTTCGTCACCGCCGAATAGTTTTTCGCCGCGTCAAACAGCTTGTTGTAGTCGCCCATGAAAACTTCGTAAGTTCCAATGGTATTGGCACGTCCGCTGATCGTCCGCATCTGTCTGTAAAACTCGACGAGCCGGCTGTTCTTGGCCTTCTCGAGCTCTTGATCGCTGATCTGCGCGCTCTTCACTTTTTCCAGTTCTTCGTAGATCGCTTTTTCGCAAGCCTGCGGGTCTACGCCCTGCCTCGGCTGAGCCGTGATGATCGCCAATGTCGGATCGAACGCCGGCTCCACTTCGGAAGATACGTCGAGCGCGAGCTGGTCCTTGTCCACCAGCCGCTGGTACATACGCGAGCTTTCTCCTTGAAACAAAATGCTCCGAAGAATGTTTAGCGCATAGAAGTCCGGGTCGCTGGTCTTCGCAGTGTGATAGCCAATCATCACCAGGGGCAGTTGTGCAGGCTTGTGAACTACCAATCGCCGTTCGCCAAGCTGCTCCGGCTCGATGGTCGTAACCGGCGGAGGCGGCGCATGGGAAGGAATTGGCTCGATAAATTTCTCGCAGAGCTGAAAGATTTCTTCAGGGGTGACGTCTCCCACCACGACCATCGTGGCATTGTTGGGGGAATACCCCATTTCGAAATGGTGCTTCAGGTCGTCCATTGTCCAGTGCTCGATGTCGCTCATCCAGCCCACCACTGGCCATTGATAGGTATGCGCAATAAAAGCCGTGGCCCACAGCTGCTCATCCAGCACGCCAGAATTCTCATTGTCGACACTCAATCGCCGCTCGGATGCCACCACCTCGCGCTCCGAAGCGATTTTCTTCGGATCGAACGTCAAATCGCGGATGCGGTCGGCCTCGATGTCGTAAATCAGCGGTAATGCCGAGCGCGGAAACCAGTCCTGATAGACGGTCACGTCCCGAGTGGTGTACGCGTTGTTCGAACCGCCGTTCGCCTCCATTACTTTGTCGAGATCCCCGGGCCCATACTTCTTTGCACCGTTGAACATCATGTGTTCAAAAAAGTGAGACAGCCCAGTCGTGCCAGGGTGCTCGTTCCGCGATCCTATGCGGTAAAAAATGTAAAGCGCCACGTTCGGAATGCTGTGGTCCGGCTGCACCAGCACCTTCATCCCATTTTTCAGTGTTCGAGTGCTTACTGAAAATTCTTGCGTTTGCCCCCACGCCGGCGAAGCTGCCATGCCTGCGGCGCACAAGAGCAACAGCGCGAACCTGCGGTACCTGATTGTTTTCATGAACCCACCCTTACCCGAACCCTTTAACTAAGACGTATGTACCTTCGGAAATGTTTACGGCAATCTGGCTTTCTTCACGGCAGCAGAGCGAACACGCGAACCGGTCCCCCGGAGCCGCCTTCGAGCTTGATGGGAGCCACCACCAGAAACGCCCCATTCTCTGGCAGTTCGCTAAGATCGGAAAGATTCTCGAGGTGATAGAGCCCCGCTCCCAAGGCCAATCGATGGACCGCATACTCCTCGGAAGCGCCACGATCGACGCTCATGGTGTCGCATCCAAGCCCGCTGACCTTGCGATCGATCAGCCGCTCTACTGCCTCCACAGAGAATCCAGGAAAATGCATCTTCCCTGCTTCGTCCTGATTGCGATACCTTCGCGCATCCGGCCAGCGCGACGCCCAGCCCGTCCTTAACAATGCGATGGCTCCTGCCGGAATCTGCCCGTTCCGCTCTTCCCATTCGCCGATACGTCTGGCGGGAAGTTCATAGTCCGCATCCGCTGCACTTTCCGCCCGAACATCAAAAACCATGGCCATCCCAAAAAATCGTTGTGGAGGTATCTGGTCTATGGGCGTCCTCCCGGGAGGAAAATGGATCGGCGCATCCAAATGCGTCCCGTAATGTTCTAGCATCCAGAAGCTTCGCGTGAAGTAGCCGTCCCTCTCGACGGTAGCGTTTACGCTGGCCTCGAAACAACGCTCATCTCCAGGCCAGGACACCAGCTTGTCGCTAATCGCGTACGCGAGATCCAGAACTCGCGTCTTCCCCGAAAAGATGCCCTCGAACATGGCCTCAGGGCAGGGGGATGCCAGGCGAAGCCACAATCCCAGCCATGCGCAAAATCTCCTGGTACTCGGCCTCGGTAATCTGAGAAACCAGCACGCGCACGTTTTTGAGCAATTTCATTTTTTTCAGCGCGGGATTAGCTCGCAACTCCGCGAGTGTGACTTGCCTAGGCAGTCGGTCAAAGGCTCGCAAGTCCGCGACCAGATTTTTCGCCTTCTGGTCATGTGGATCGGGGTAGGGATCGCGTGTGATCTCGGCAATGGAGTAGAGCGTGCGCTCCGGAGCGGAGTGGTAGCACAGCACGCGGTCGCCTTTGCGCGCCTGTTTGAGGGCGCGAATGGCGTCCGGCTTTGACTCCGCGCCATGCCACATTTCCTTGCCCTTCACGAAAAGGGTGTCCCAATGGTAGTGGTGCGGGTCGGCGCTAAAAATCCAGTAGTGTCGTTGCGAAGTCGGAGTTGCCATCGAGGCGTCGAGTCCGCAGCAATATACACGGGGAAGACCAAAAAGCGAAACAAAATGTGGGCTTTAGCTGTCCATCAAGATCGGCTGAGTAGATACCGCCGGAGCAGCCCGGCGTTGCATTTTCACGCTATCTCTATTGTTTACAATGGGTTAGATGAATTTTCACGCGATGTCTACGAAAACCTCTTCCCCTCGGATCTCGGTCGGGTAGCACGCCACCCCCATATTGGGGTTCTGGACGAGCTTCCCGTTGGTCACGTCGTACTCCCAACCATGCCATGGGCAAGTAACAATCTTATCCTGCAGCGAGCCTTGCCCCAGTGGCCCGCCTCGATGAAGGCAAGTGTTATTGATAGCGAAGAACTTACCCGCCACGTTGGCAAGCGCCACAGCCTTGCCATCGACCTGAATTTCATGCACGGCGCCCGCTGGCACATCTGCAGTCTTCGCAGCTTTTACAAACGGCATATTTTCTGCTCCTTGGCAAAAAGAAGACGCGCGGAACCAAATGCTTGGAATGCTTTCTGTGACGCGGCCGAGTATAACTTCCGTAGAATCAGGCGTCAAAGGAGCGAGCGCTCTCGCTTACTTCGAGTTGGCGTGCACACTGGCTCTCTTAGCCATGATTTTCCAGTAGGTGGCGGGGCGTAGCCGTTGCACGATATCGATCTGGCGGGCGTCCTTCCCAATGAGGATTCGCGGTTCGCGTCGTTCGACTCCCTTTAGGATGCGGGCCGCGGCAGCTTCCGGCGAGGTCGGTGTCACCCTGTCAAACATCGCTACTGCTTCCTCTTTCTTCTTTTGCAGCGCATTGGCTCCCAGCCGGGCATGCCGGGCAATCGGGGTATGTATTCCGCCTGGGTGCACGCAAGACACAAAAACCGAACTGCCCTCGAGCTCGTGCCTGATTGCTTCTGTGAATCCGCGGACCGCAAACTTGCTTGCGGAATACGCGCTCTGCCCCACGGGACCGATCATCCCAAACACACTCGACAAATTCACTATCTGAGCGCGCGGCTGCTGCTTCAAAATCGGCAGAAAGTATTTCACGCCGTAAACGACGCCCCAAAAATTGATGCCCATTAGCCAGCGCAGGTCATCGAGAGCCAATTCTTCAAAGTTGCCAATCAACGCCACACCCGCATTGTTGATCAGCAGAGTGACGCGGCCGTGCCGAGTAACGACATCATCGGCAAAACTTCGCACGCCCTCTTCATCGGAAACATCTAGCAGGTGTGTCGAAAGCGCGGCCTGTTTTCCCGTAAGCGAAGCCGCAGTCTCCGCCAAACCTTTTTCATCAATGTCCGCAATCGCCAGTGCCGAGCCAGCCGCGCTCAACTGCTGCGCGAGAGCTCTCCCAATTCCGCTGCCGGCGCCGGTAACAACTGCAACTCCACCCTGCAGAAACGTCATTTTAGGCGCCTGCGCCCTGCACTTTGGCGAGGAGTTCGACGAATTTCTGCTTGCGTTCTGTCTGATCGTGGCCGCCTTCGGCTTCCGCAAGTTGCGTGATGTTCATAGAGCAGAACTTCGGCCCGCACATGGAGCAGAACTTCGCCTCTTTGTAAAAATCGTCGGGCAAGTTCTCGTCGTGCATGGCCTTGGCCGTGGGCGGGTCGAGTGACAACTCAAATTGCTTGTTCCAGTCGAACAAAAATCGGGCGTAGCTTAAGGCATCGTCTCGATCCCGTGCCCCGGGGCGGTGACGCGCCACGTCCGCGGCGTGCGCCGCAATCTTGTAAGCGATCACGCCTTGCTTCACGTCCTCAGGGTTCGGCAGCCCGAGGTGCTCTTTGGGTGTGACGTAGCAAAGCATCGAAGCGCCGTGCCATCCAATCATCGCCGCGCCAATGGCGCTCGTGATGTGGTCGTAGCCCGGCGCGATGTCGATAACCAGCGGCCCCAGTGTGTAGAACGGCGCCTCGTGGCACCATTCCATCTCTTTATCCACCTGCTCCTTGATCTTGTCCAGCGGCACATGTCCAGGTCCTTCGATCATCACCTGCACGTCGTGCTCCCACGCCTTCTTGGTCAACTCGCCCAGTACTTTCAACTCCGCGAACTGCGCCTCGTCGCTTGCGTCCGCGATGCATCCTGGCCGCAGCCCATCGCCGAACGAAAAGCTCACGTCATGCTTCTTGAAAATCTTGCAAATCTTCTCGATGTTCTCATACAAGAAATTCTGTTTCTTATGGTGCTCCATCCAGTGGGCCATAAGCGACCCGCCCCGGCTGACAATCCCTGTGATCCGCTTTCGCACCAGCGGCACATGCTCGCGCAACACGCCGGCATGGATCGTCATGTAGTCGACGCCCTGTTCGGCCTGCTCTTCAATCACTTCGAGCATCAGATCAATCGTCAAATCCTCGGGACGCCTCACCCGCGATATTGCTTCATACACGGGGACAGTGCCAACGGGAACCGGCGAAGCATCAATGATCGCCTTCCGTATCACCGGAATATCTCCTCCGGTGGATAGGTCCATCACTGTGTCCGCCCCGTAGTGCACGGCGTGATGCAACTTCTTCAGCTCTTCGTCTATATTCGAGCTGGTGGCGGAATTCCCGATATTTGCATTGATCTTGCACTTCGTGGCGATGCCAATCGCCATCGGCTCGAGGTTGCGGTGATTCACATTCGCTGGAATGATGCAGCGCCCGCGCGCCACTTCCCCGCGAATCAGCTCGGGCTCAAGCTTTTCTCGCTTGGCTATGTACTGCATCTCCTCCGTAATCACGCCCTGCCGTGCGAAATGCATCTGGGACATATTCCTGTTCCCGTTTGCCGTTGCGGCAGATGCTTCCCTCGATGCAATCCAGCTATCGCGTATCGCCATGATGCCCCCTCAATGACCGTGCGAACCGGCCCGAAGGACAAGAGCGCTATCTTGTCCTTGCTCGCTGCGTTGTAAGTTCGGATTATGGCACCAGGGCAGAGGTGCCGCAACTTGCCGGACGGGATAACTTTAGATGAGGGGGGACCTGGCAAGCTTTTTTGCCGAGTAGGGGCAAGCTCTTTTGGTGGGGCCAAAAATGACTAAGCACGGGACCGAAATCCCGTGCTCTGTCGATTTCTTTCCCGGCCAGTTTCCTGGCCGAGAGCCGACTTTACTGCAAGGCCAAGCTAGCAGCCGTGCAGCCCGCGCCGGAGGGGTCAAAGCGGATCACACCAGATTGGTCGGAGCAGAACATGCGCTGACCAGTGGTGCCAACCGTGACCGGGGTTCCGGTGATCGAGTAGCCGACCGAAGGCGTGTTGCCGTCGCCCGTCCACGCGAAGACGTAGCCGCTCTTGGTGCCGCCAGCAAGAACCTGGTCAAGCAAGCAAGCCGCTGCCGAAGTGGCCGTGCAAGGTGCCGCACCGCCCAAGGCTGCCAGCGAAGCTGGGAAGCCGTCGTTCGGATAGGTGGAGGAATACGTCACTGCCGAGGTGTTGATGGTGCGAATGGAACCGACTGCCGAAGCCTCATTGGCCGCCATGCGCGACCGCAGGAGGTTCGGAATTGCGATAGCCGCGATGATCAGAATGATCGCCACGACGATCAGCAACTCTATGAGAGAGAAGCCTTTTTGCCGAGTACGCATTGCTGTAATTCTCCTTTTTGGGACCTGGGTCTTTTAGGTCCCACCCAATGGTGGGCCTCTATTTCCGCTAATTATGCAATCTCGAATCGCTCTGGGCAATGGTCTGGAAGAACCAATTTGGAACAGTCCAATTGGTTCAGCTTGGCACGCGATTTTCCTGAACAAAAGTTCTAGTACTAACTAGCAAAGTGGCGGCCTACCCCGACGGCCCAGAAGTTCCCCAATGGGGCAATCTGCCACGGACAACCACACGAATCCATATAAGTAATTTATAATGTGTTACTTACAAATCTTGATGGCGAGGGCACTTACTAAATCTACGCGGTCGTCGCGCACTCCAACCTGTCTGATTTGCAAAGACCTCGGGCGCAAGGCACCTTGTGAACGGGAAGAGGTCACGGCGACTCGCACAAGGCCGAAGCCTCCAGAGAGCGGCAAGACGTGTACCCGCTCAGGGCCAGGGTGAGATCGAGATCCGCCAAAAGATTGAGAACCACATCGCGCACTCCCTGCTCGCCAGCCACCGCAAGTCCCCAGGTGTAGAGCCGCCCAAGCAGAACGGCGCGCGCACCCAAGGCAATCGCCTTGAAAACGTCGGCACCACGGCGAATGCCACCATCGAACAACACCGGAACTCGTCCATTCACTTCGCGCACGACGGCAGGAAGAGCGTCGAGCGTAGCGATGGCGCCGTCCACTTGACGCCCGCCGTGGTTCGACACCATTACGCCATCCACACCCGCCTCCAGAGCGTGCGCAGCGTCTTCAGGATGCAGAATCCCCTTCAAGATAATCGGAAGTCTCGTATGTCTGCGCAGGAAGGAAATGTCGCGCCAGGTGAGGGCCGCATTCGAAAAGAGGCTGCTCCATACCTGAATCGCCGCTGCCGGATTTTGCTCCGGCGGCTGAGGAAGAAGCGCGCGAAAAACAGGATCGCTGAAATAGTTGGCCAACCCCTGCCCGAGGATGAAAGGAAGATAGGCGTGCTGAAGATCGCGTTCCCGCCAGGCCAACATGTTCGTATCGAGAGTAACTACTAACGCCTTGTATCCAGCGCGTTCGGCGCGCTGCAGCATGCTGGCAGTCAAGTCGGGGTTCTTCCCCCAGTACAACTGGAACCACCGGACGCCGCTGCCCGCGCTTTCGCCGGTTTGCGCAATCTGTTCGATCGTGCGGCTTGCCGCAGTGCTGAGTGTGAAAGCCAAACCGAGCGCCGCAGCGGCCCGCGCCGATCCAAGCTCCCCTTCCGCATGGAGAATGCCTTGTACACCCACGGGGCCCAGGATCACCGGCGCAGGCAGTTGCACGCCAAAAAGCTCCACGCTCAGATCACGCTGCGAAACGTCCCGCAACATACGTGGCACGATTCTCCATCGGTAGAAGGCCTCGCGATTTGCGCGGACCGTATCTTCGCCGCTCGCCCCGCCCGCCACATAATCGAAAGCAGCTGGCGAGAGCACTTCCCTCGCCTTCTGCTCCAGCAGAGAAAGTGACACGGGCACCGACGGCGCCCCGCCCGTTAAACCGAGGGCGTAAATTTGCTGCTGGCGCTGTGGACCGGTAGGAATCTGTGAACCGGGAGTTTGTTCGCTCATGGCGGAGCAGGATTATACACGCCGGAGGCGCGAACACTGCAGAATGCAAATCATGACTTCGGAGGTTAAGCCGTCGCCGGCGCAACGGGAGCTAATTTGGCCAGACACCACTTGCCTATGATCGGGTAGCCCGCCCACTCCCCGCGATTGGCTTTGATTCCGTAAACAATACCCATGGCGACGTTCGCGACCCACCCCAGCATCCCGAACAACCAAAAGAACGGAAAGACCAGCAGGAACATGGGTGGCTGCCCCGCATTGTGGCCAGCCGACGTACTGTGCAGGATGGTCGCAAACATGGATATAAACACGAAAAAGAAGCCGCAGAAGAACACAACCATGTAACAAAGCTGCCAGATGAGAGACTGCAAAGCGTGAAATTTCACGAACGGAGAGTTTTGTCTGATGCAAAAAATGATCAAGGGCCCGATGAATCCTGCAAACACCTGAAGAATATGCGCAAGAAAGGCCAAGCTGCGCTCGTCCTGCGTGGGCTCGGGCAAGGAAGCTGAAACGAGCTGATCCTCCAAGGATTTACCCTCCGTTGTCTAGTTCCAGGTTAGCTCGAATTCTACGCCGGGGCTGTTGCCTGCGATCTGGCTGTGCGCAATCAGCGATTAACCGATATTCGCTCTCTCAAAGAATGGAAGAAGGCTCACATGATCGTCGACAGCCATCCTGGGACGGGATCCCTTGACACTCCTCCGGGCGCCACGCAAGATTGAGGAATCTTGGAGAATTCGTTAAGCAGCAGACTTGCTGGGATCTCCCTTCCTGATGCCCACGGGCGTGAGTTTCGTCTCGGCAGTTTGTGGGCTGCCCAGCCTGCGGTACTCGTTTTTCTCCGTCACTATGGATGAATCTTTTGCCGCGAGCATATTGCGCAGTTGCGCGATCACGAGCAAGCCTTCCGCGACAAAGGGGCGGCGCTTGCCGCCGTTGGCCTGGGTGACCGTAATTACGCTCGCATGTTTCGCGACGAATCGGGCATCACGTTTCCTCTGCTAATCGACGAGACGCGCGAGGCCTATCGCGCGGCGGAACTAAAGTCCGCGAATCTCCTGCACCTCCTCAGAAGTGAAAATGCCGTAGCGCGAAAACGTGCGCGCTCCGCCGGACATCATCAGCACAAACTAGGTCAGAATCCTTTCCAGCTCGGCGGCAGCTTCGTCTTCGCATCCGGAAATGTGGACCGCTTCGCGCACATCAGTCAGACGTTTGGCGACAATGCAACGGTTCAAGCACTTCTGGGCGCGTTGCCTTAAACGCGCGCGTTTAACTTCCCGCACACAGCCCCGGGCGTTCGCAGGCGCGCTGGAATTTGCTGGTAAAATGTGCGTGTGCGAAGGCCCTTCACTATCGCAGCTTGTCTCGTCCTTCTCTGCGCAAGCCTCGCACCCTCCTTCAGCTTCGCGCAAATCAGACCAGCCACCGGAAATCCTCGTCAGGAGTTCCTGGACAAATTCGTCGCCGCGGCGATCGAACGCACAAATCATTCCGTGAAGTACGTCTCTGCGTATGTCCATCTCGACTATCCCGGCGGAGACGTCCCCGCGGACACGGGTGTCTGCTCCGACGAAATCATTCGTGCCTATCGCGCCGTCGGCGTCGATCTTCAGAAGGAAGTCCACGAAGACATGGTCAAGAATTGGGCGGACTATCCACCCAAAGAAAAATGGCATCAAGCGCGTCCCGATCCGAACATCGATCACCGCCGCGTTCCCAATCTGATGGTGTTTTTCGGCCGCAAGGGAGAGAGTCTGCCGATTTCGCTGCGCGCGGACGATTATTCCCCGGGCGATATCGTCACTTGGGACTTGGGTGGCGATGTGCCGCATATCGGCATCGTCGTAAATGTAAAGTCCGCGGAGAGCGGACGATTGCTGATTGTTCACAACATCGGTCAGGGGCCGAAGATGGAAGACGTCTTATTCTCCTGGAAAATCACCGGACACTACCGGTATTTTGGCCCTCCTTCCCCGCCAGCACACTGATTGCCTTCTCCACGAGAAGCGAATCTTCGGATCATGCGAGCCGCTTGGACATAATGATGTAGTGGCCAGGCACTTTTGGGTTTAGGGAAATGGAGAACGGCGCCGTGCCTATCTCGGTATACCCAAGGCGCCGGTAAAATGGGAGAAGCGGAGTGCGCTGGCTGATGACGCGCAGATCAACTGCGCAGCAACCGCCGGCGCGAAAATAATCCTCCGCGGCAGCCACCAATTTCCGGCCCAATCCCATCCCCTGCCGCGCCGGATCTACCGATAACAGACCTAGATACCCGCGGCCATCCCGGATTTCCAGATAAACACACCCGGCAAATGCACCTTCGACTTCCGCGATCAGAAACTTGCCCGTTTCCATGAAGGAGCGCGTCTCTTCGGCGTTAATGCGCTCGCCCTCAAAAACAAATTGCTCCACCACGAACGCCGCGTTGATCAGCCCGGCGAGCGCCGAAACATCTGCACTAAGCCCGAATCGGAGCGTCACACCTTCATCCTGCCGGGAACAGTCGTCTAGCCGAGCGCAGCTCTCCCATTGAACCGAGCCGCCGAGCCAAGCTCTTCTTCGATGCGGAGCAGTTGGTTGTACTTTGCGATCCGATCGGTCCGCGAAGCAGACCCTGTCTTTATCTGGCCGGCGCCCGTGGCAACCGCGAGATCAGCGATGAACGTATCCTCGGTCTCGCCCGAGCGATGCGATATGATCGAGTTGTATCCAGCCTTCCGCGCCATCTCAATCGCGTCAATGGTCTCTGTAACCGTCCCAATCTGATTTAGTTTGATCAGTATCGCGTTCCCGATCCCCTCTTTGATCCCCCGCGCGAATATCTCCGTATTTGTCACAAAAATGTCGTCGCCGACCAGCTGAATCCGTTTTGCCGAAGTTTTCAAGCCAGCCTTCATCGTCAGTTGTTTCCAACCGGGCCAGTCTTCCTCTCCCATTCCGTCCTCCAGCGAGACTATCGGATATTTCTCGATCCACTTCGCCCAATAGTCGACCATCTCCGCCGGTGAGTGCGTGGATTTATCCGACTTCTTGAAAACGTACTTTCCGCTGGCTTTGTCGTAGAACTCGCTGGCGGCCGGGTCCAGCGCAATGCTCACCTGCTCGCCCGCCTTGTACCCCGCCGCTCCAATCGCCTCCAGCACAATCTGAATCGCTTCCTCGTTCGACTTACAGCTCGGCGCGAAGCCGCCCTCGTCGCCCACCGCCGTCGAATAGCCGTGCTTCTTCAAAGCGGCTTTCAGCGCATGAAATATTTCCACTCCCCACCGCAACGCTTCCGAAAATTTGGACGCGCCGATAGGCATCACCATAAATTCCTGAAAATCGACAGAACTGTCGGCATGCGCGCCGCCATTCAAGATATTCATCATTGGGACTGGGAGAAGATTCGCGCTCTTGTCCGTCGAATACTGCGCAAGATATTTGTACAGCGGAAGATTCTGTGCTGTAGCCGCAGCTCGCGCTGCCGCCATCGAGACCGCGAGGATTGCGTTGGCCCCAAGGCGGGACTTGGTGGGCGTCCCATCTAACTCGATCATGCGCTTGTCGAGGGCCCGTTGATCTGCCGCATCGAGACCGACAACAGCCTTGGCAATCTCGCCGTTCGCGTGCGCCACGGCCTTCAGCACTCCCTTGCCGAGATACTTTGACTTGTCTCCGTCGCGTAATTCCAGCGCTTCATGTTCTCCGGTCGACGCTCCCGAAGGCACCGCCGCGCGCCCTCTCGCCCCGCTTTCGACGTACACGTCGGCTTCGACAGTTGGATTTCCGCGCGAGTCGATCACCTGCCGCGCGACGACCCGTGTAATCTTTGTAGACATGTCCTGTCCATCTCCTGGATTAATTTGAACTTCAGATTGTAGCAGACGCCGGGAGCGCTCCACCGCAAGGCCCTCCGGCCGATTCTTCATTTTCGTGATTTGGAAGGAGTTTATTTCGAAAACTTCTCCAACTAGGCAGTTTCAGGTTCTTCGATTAGAGATTCCTGCCGAACAACCACCACGATTCCCGAATCCGTCACATGGAACCGGCGCCGGTCCGACTCGGTGTCAAATCCGATCTCCGTCCGCTCGGGAAGGCTGACGTGCCGGTCGATGATCGCGCGGCGGATGCGCGAGTGCCTTCCGATATTCACGTGATTGTAGATGATGGAATCCGTCACTTCGCAGTAGCTGTTCACGCGCACGTCATTCCCGATGACGCACCTTTGCACCCGGCCTCCAGAGATGACCGATCCTCCCCCCACGATGGAATCCAGTGCCACGCCCATGCGTTCCGGATCGGCAAACACAAATTTCGCGGGCGGATACTGGCGCAGCCATGTTCGCAGCGGCCAATTGCTGTCGTACAGATTGAATACCGGCGATACGCTGACCAGATCCATGTTCGCTTCGTAATATGCGTCGAGCGTTCCCACGTCCCGCCAATAGAGAGCGTCTTTTTGGTTTTCGTCCACGAAGTTATAAGCGAATACCCGGTGCTTCGAAATAATCCGCGGCAGAATATCTTTACCGAAGTCGTGGCTCGATTTCGGGTCTTCCGAATCCGCCAGCAGGATAGGAATCATCAGCTGCGTATTGAAAATATAAATTCCCATCGAAGCGTTACAATGTCCCGCATGATGAGGTGAATGTTTCGGCTCGTGTGGTTTTTCTTCGAAGCCGATGATTCGCCAGTCTTTGTCCACTTCGATCACGCCGAACTGCTTCGCCGCCTGCGCTGCCGGAATCTGAATGGTCGCCACCGTCACTTCCGCCGCCGAGTCCACATGCTGCTTCAGCATCTTGGCGTAATTCATTTTGTAAATGTGGTCGCCGGAAAGAATAAACACGTACTTCGACCGCTCGCTGCCGATCGAATAAATATTCTGATACACGGCGTCCGCCGTTCCCTGATACCACTCCTTCGAGACGCGCATCTGCGGCGGAAGCACTTCGATGTAGTCGCCGAGCCCCGCCAGCGGCGACCACCCCGCCCGCACGTGCCGGTTCAGGCTCAGCGCTTTGTACTGGGTCAGCACAAACACTCGCCGCAGATCGGAGTTGATGCAGTTCGAGAGAGTGATATCGATGATGCGATATAAGGCGCCGAACGGCACGGCGGGTTTTGCGCGATCGCGCGTCAGGGGCCACAGCCGTTCGCCTTGCCCTCCGGCGAGAAGCACTCCGATGGCATCGCTCATCGCAGACATGGCTGCCCTCCGGACACGTGTTTAAAAGCGGCCCATTCTAACAGCACATGCAAGTCCCGGCGCAAGCGCCACCACTTGTGTCGCTGCAAAGTGAGAATGTCCGGTTTGTGCAAAGTAGAAATGTCCGGTTTCATGGGAGGTTGGGGGTCCCATGGAAACGGAGCGCATCGCCTTGAGCCAACGAGAACGGGACCGACTGAAAGTATTGCATGATGTGCAGGAGGGGTATTTGACGCAAGTGGAAGCAGGACAGCGGCTGAAGGTCAGTGACCGGCAGGTACGGCGGTTGTTGATCCGCATGGGCGACAGCGGAGACAGAGCGCTGGTTCACGGGCTGCGAGGCCGCGCGTCAAATCGCAAGCTGGCGCTCGCTTTCGAGCAGAAAATCATGGAGCGGGTGCGACAACGCTATGCGGATTTTGGCCCCACGCTGGCGGCGGAGCACTTGGCCAAGGAGGATCTGCTCGTGAGCCGCGAGACGTTGCGGAAGTGGATGGTCAAGGCCGTTTTGTGGCGGCCACGACGGCAGCGCGTCAAGAAGGTGCATGTATGGCGAGAGCGGCGGGCCAGTTTTGGGGAACTGGTGATGCAGGACAGTTCTCCGTTCCGCTGGTTCGAGGACCGCGGCCCGGCTTGCCAGTTGATCGCGCTGATCGACGACGCCACCAGCCGCGTGTGGGCGCGTTTTGTGGAGCACGACAGCACGGAAGAGAACCTGCGAACTTTGGGAGGATGGTTGCAACGCTACGGACGTCCAGTTGCGCATTACACTGATAAAAACAGCATTTTTCGCACCACGGGCCCAGCGGCGCTCGGCGAACAACTCCAGGGAGAAGTGGCGCGTTCGCAGTTCGGCAGAGCGCTGAAAGAGTTGGGCATCGAATGGATCGCGGCGCACAGTCCACAGGCCAAAGGCCGCATCGAGCGACTGTTCGAGACCCTGCAGGATCGCTTGGTGAAGGAGATGCGTTTGGCAGGAATCGACACCATCGAGGCGGGGAATTATTTTCTGGAGACGCATTTTCTTCCGGAGTGGGAACAGCGCTTCACGGTAGCGCCGCGCCATCCGCGCAATGCCCATCGACGACTGGGACGAGGACAACGTCTGGAAGAAATTCTGAGCGTGCGGGTGAGTCGCAAGGTGGCTGAGGATCACACGGTCAGCTGGGAAGGAAACCGCTGGGGTGTGCCCCGCGCCGAAGTGTGTGCCGGACTTCGCGGAGCGCAAGTGGAGATCGAACGACGGCTGGATGGCGCACACTGGCTGCGCTTCCGTGGCCGCTATCTCCCGCTGCGCCACTGCCCGGAACCGGCGCCGCGCGCGGCAAGTCCTTCCGGCCTACGGCCTACAGGGCTTGCCATAAATCCCCTTACAAGAAAGAACAAAAGTGCACCTCCAAATCATCCCTGGCGGACATTTCAATATGGCAGAAAACCGGACATTTCTACTTTGCGTTGACAAAGCGCCACCACTTGCGTAAGTATCGCCAATTCTATCCACCATCCTGCGGCTCACGCTGTATATTCAAGAATTACCTCAGTAACTACAGGGATACTAATTCCCGCCTTCTCCCTCTTCTCTGTAAAGATTCCTTGACTTCCATACCCGCAATTGATTAGAAGATGCCATCTACCTCATCAGGGTGAGTCCACAACGGTTAATGGTGCGCAAGTCGAAATGCGGTCCATGAGGCATGTATTTGCAATGCGCTCTGGGCCAAGTTTGAGTGGGATGCCGTTAGCGGTGTGCGTGACCGCGCGGCGGTTGCCATGCGATAATGACCAAGGGCGGTGTTCGAACCTAGCTGTCACACCGCACGTAGCCAATCCGAACCGGATTGGGGGTGAATGTACACGTGGCTGAAGTCATTATCCAGGAAAGTGAGTCTCTGGAAAATGCACTGCGCCGTTTCAAGCGCAAGGTGCAACAGGAAGATATCATCAAGGAAATCAAGAAGCATAGCTTCTACATGAAGCCAGGCGAAAAGCGCCGGGCCAAGGAAGCCCTTTCGCGGAAGCGACTGCGCAAGAAGCAACGGCGAGAAGCGGACTAACCTCCGCCTCGCTGCCGTTCAGCGCCGCACTTCCGTGATTTAGACCCCGGTTAGGCAGAGACGTTGGGTTTCTGTTGCAGCTTCGCATTTGCAGGCCCAAGGGACCCCAGCCCGGTATCCCCGGACTATCGGTTCAATTACAACACTTGGTCCACTTTGCGAAACATACCCACCCCCCTCCCTGACTCGGGCAAGGGGAGAGCGGCTCATGGAATACCACGACAGGGTCCTGAAGTGTGCGGAGTGCGGCGCTGAATTCGTTTTTACTGCCGGCGAACAAATGTTTTTCGCCGACAAGGGTTTCAAGAACGAACCGAAGAGATGCAAAGGTTGCAAGGCCAAGCGCGCGGAAGGTGGAGGTGGAGGCGGCGGCGCCTCCCAGATGCGCTCTGAAACCAAAACCACCTGCTCCCAGTGCGGCAAGGACACCACTGTCCCCTTTCGGCCTACACAAGGCCGCCCCGTTTTTTGCCGAGAATGCTTCCAGCAGCGCCGTGCGCTAGGCGCGGCGTGATCCGCTGGCTCGCTGCCGAAAATTAGCCGACGTCGCAAAGCTCGGCGAACACAACATCTGGTGGGACAGACATTCGTGTCTGTCCCATTCTTTCTTTGCAATCACCTTCTCCTCCTGGCTCCTCTCGCGAATTACCACCGCCATCTAGAACCCCGATTCCCTCTGTTGGTGAGACAGACATTCGTGTCTGTCCCATTCTTTCTTTGCAATCACCTTCTCCCCCTGGCTCCTCCCGCGAGTCAGCACCGCCATCTAAAACCCCGATTCTCTCTTTTGGTGAGACAGACATTCGTGTCTGTCCCATTCTTTCTTTGCATTCACCTTCTCCCCCTGGCTCCTCCCGCGAGTCAGCACCGCCATCTAAAACCCCGATTCTCTCTTTTGGTGAGACAGACATTCGTGTCTGTCCCATTCTTTCTTTGCATTCACCTTCTCCCCCTGGCTCCTCCCGCGAGTCAGCACCGCCATCTAAGACCCCGCATCACTCGCTGTTCCGCTGACACAAATGTACTTGTACCAAAACTGTCCCTCGGTTCAGGTGACTTGCTTCTCCCAACGCAATAGTTTCTCCCTCACAGCATCCCAGCCTTACGCTTGGGCTCTCCCCACTCAGCCCTTCTCAAACCAGGTCCTCACCGAGCGTTCTGGCAGTTGGCACAACCAGGTAGCCAGGTGTATGTCCGCAGCGAACCACACGGTTTAGCCATGGAAAACATCTCCTCCCCGGACTGCCCAAGGAGAACCTATGTCTACTGGTGTATTCGTAAGTCGAGTCGAGCACTCGAAGCTCACTCCCATTCGCAAGTCTCTTGTTTCCGTTGCATTCTTGTTCGCAGTCTCGTTTGCCTCCGTCACCCTTGGCCAGCTTTCCCCGCACGACCCAGGCGTGCGCGGCGGAACGGTTGACTCCGGCCAGCCGTTATCCTCGCTTGCACAAACTCCCGGCGCCTCCGACTTCTTCGCCAACGGACTCCTCCGTTTCCAGGAAATCGAATCCGTTCAAGGCGGCACCAACAATGGCCTTGGCCCGCGCTTTAATAGCAACCAATGTTCCAGCTGCCATTCGCAGCCTGCCATCGGGGGTACCAGCCCCAGCGCAACCGTATTCCCCTTTGTCGGCCCCAATCCGCAAACTTTGGTCTACAACCTGGATGGCGCTCAAAACTTTCTTCCGTCCTTCATCACTCCCGACGGTCCGGTCCGCGAAGCTCGCTTCAAATTCTTCCTCACCCCTAACGCTTCTCTCAGCAACTCGCCCGACGGCGGCGTCCACGACCTCTTCGTTATTTCCGGCCGCAGCGATGCCGGCGTCTGCGCCATCAAACAGCCCAACTTCCATCAAAATCTTGAACTGAACAACGTCATCTTCCGCATTCCCACGCCCACTTTTGGCGCAGGCCTCATCGAAAACATTTCCGAAGAAGCCATCTACGCCAACATGCAGGCCAACGCCCAACAAAAGCAGTCGCTCGGCATTTCCGGCCATCCCAACCGCGATGGCAATGACGGCATGATCTCTCGCTTCGGCTGGAAGGCCCAGAATAAGTCTCTCGAGCTATTTGCCGGCGAAGCCTACAACGTCGAAATGGGTGTCACCAATGAACTCTTCCAAAACGAGCGTGCCAGCCCAGATGAAGCTCTCGCTGGCGGCCTCCCTGCCAACTGCAAAATCAACCCCACCCCGGAGGACACAACCAACTTCGTCTCTACGCAGTATCCTGCTGTTCCCAGCGACGTCGTTCAGTTCGCCATGTTCATGCGCCTTCTCGCTCCCCCAACCGCATCCACCACCAATCCCGGCGGCGCAACTTCTATCGCCAACGGAAGCCGCCTCTTTGGTGCGCTTGGCTGCGCTATGTGCCACACCCCATCTCTTCAGACCTCCGCTTCCAGCTTCACTCCCGGCCTGAACCAAGTGAACGCCAACCTATTCTCCGATTTGCTGGTCCACCACATGGGCACCAATCTCGCCGATGGCGTCTCGCAAGGCGCCGCCGGCCCCGACGAATTCCGCTCTGCCCCTCTGTGGGGCCTCGGCCAGCGCATCTTCTTCCTCCACGATGGCCGGACCAGCGATCTATTGGACGCCATCAAGGAACACGCCAGCTCCGGCTCCGAAGCCAACACCGTCATCAACAATTTCAAACAGCTGAGTCCCCAGCAAAAACAGGATCTCTTAGACTTCCTCCGCTCTCTCTAGCTTCGGTCCTTAACCGAGTGGGACAGACATTCCTGTCTGTCTCTCTGTCTGTCTCACTCTTTTCCCCAGCCAACTTTCTCCCGTCGGGCACCAGTGCAGTCTCCGATCCTGCGGTTATCCGTCCACGGAAAAGAAAAGAGGCGGGCTCATTCCCTTTTCCCAGAGAGCGCACTCCCACGGATCGCTAGGAGCAATCCCAGCAAAAAGCTGGCTGTTTGACGGTACGACGGACTATTTCAGCTTGGCGTATTCCGCCCGAGCAGTGATGAGCACGGGGATATTGGAGTCAGCATCTTTCCACAGACTGAAGAATGCGTTGTAGCTCGAGCGTGCCTTTTCCGTCTCGCTGGCGAGGGCGAACGCGCGCGCACGCCCGAGATGCGCCAGTGCGACAATGGGCTCGTTGATCACAACGCCCTCCCACTCCAGGATTTTCTCAAACTCGGCTGCCGCTTCTGGTCCCCGGCGGGCAGCGAGAAAGGCCTGACCCCGCACATAGACCGGATAGGCGTTTGTCCAATACGTGCTGTTCCCCGAAACGCCCAATTCATACGGTGTGGCACGGACCAGTGCCTCGAGCGCGCGTGTCGCTCCGTCGGGCGCACCCAGCGCAAACTGGGCGCGAAGCGTTGGAAGATAATTGAAACGCACGATCGTATCTTCGGGATACCGCTCTTCCAAATCCTCCGCTATCGCACGACCGCGCTTCGTATCCCCAGTCAAAGCAAGCGCCAACGCTGCAGCAAATTGGGCATCGCGGCCATTCGACATGGTAAGTGTTCTGACCGCGTGCTCCTCGGCGGCCGCCGCATTTCCGTAGAGCGCCTCCCGGAGGGCCGCACCCGCTTCGCAGCCCGCCGCCATCTCTTTTTCGCCGGCGCGCTCGGCCGCAGCCATCGCCAGCCGCGAGAACTCCCGCGCCGCAGCCAGCTTGCCCGAATAGGCAGCAGTGTTCGCTTCCAGGTTGAGCATGGCATTTTCAAGCCCGGGCTTCCCCGACGACCACGCCACCTGTTTCGCCATGCCCGCCTCATCGCCTCTTAAGAAGGCCATCTGATACATATAGAGGCGCAGATCGGCGGAATCGAGATTCTTCGTCAGCGCTTCCTCGGCCGTCGCTCGAGCTTCGCTGAGACGATGGAGATGAAGGTAAGCAAGCGTAAGATTGCTGAAATTGAGGCTCTCCGACGGACCCAACCGCAGCGCCTCGCGGAACTCCCCCAGCGATTTGTCATACTGCCCCAGAGATTGATACACCACGCCGAGGTTGATCGCCGGCACCTCTTCTCGCGGGTAGATTTGCTCCCACACCTCGTACGCTTGGCGCGCTTTCTCCAGGTCTCCCGTCACGAAGTGATGGTAGTGAGACTCGATGTAGAACCGCTCCCACTCGCTTACGCGCCCGCGAAGTTCGTAGGCTTTTTTTGTGTTTTGCGACGCGAGCATTTTTTCCCCGAGATTGTGATACGCGGTTCCGAGCATGGCATACGCCATGGCGAATTTTGGATCGAGCTTCACAGAGCGCTCGAACAACGGCACCGCCGCCGTATAGTTCCCCATCCCCACCATCGTTTTTCGCCCCAGGCTGTAGGATTGCAGCGCTTCGAGCGACGGCGTGGTGGCCTGCTCGATCGGCGTATCGAGCTCCTGCAGCGACTTAAGCGACTCTCCCAGCTTTTTTCGCAGCTGCGTCGAGGCTACCCCCAGCGCCTTCAGCACATTCTCTTTGCCGTCGGCCGTAACTTGTTCTTCAGCGAGAGAATCCCCCGTCTGACAATTCACAGCGCTCACGCCGATGACATACTGGCTCCCTAGACTTGTAATGGAACCGCTCAAGTACGCCTTGCTCCCCGTTCGCTGGCAGACATCCCCGGCCAGGGACGGCGAAAGCTTGCTATCCGCCGGCTGGCCCATCAGCCGCAGCGTCTGTTGCACGCGCTGTTCGGAGACCAAGCTCAGAAATGGAGACTGCTGCAGCTGAGAGGTGAGGCCTTGGCGCAAAGTGTCGTCGAATATCGCATCGCCTGTTTTGTTGCTGAACCCCAGTAGAACGAGCGTGTCCTTCTGCGTCAAGGCACGGCCGCGGCGCGCGCTGTAGATCCAGCCTGCTACGCTTGCTAGTGCGACAAACACTCCAACTCCTGCGGCCGCGGATTTCCAGCTGAACCAACCGGCGCGAGCCTTTGTCGCCTCGCCAGCGGAAATTACTTGCCCGGACTCGGAAACGCGTTTGACCTGCCGCAAATCCACGCGCACCGCTCCGGCGCTGCCGTAGCGCAAGTTTCTGTCCTTCTCCAGGCACTTGTTGATAATCCCTTCCAAATGCAATGGAATTTCGGGATTCAAACTCCGGACGGAGGCGGGCGAGTGTGTGAGGATGGCCTCGATCAGCGCTCCGCCCGTTTTGGCGCTAAACGCCTGCCGGCCCGTGGACATCTCGTACAACAACAATCCTAATGCGAAAATGTCGGTCCGCTGATCCAGATCATCGCCGCGAACCTGCTCCGGCGACATGTAAGCGGGAGTGCCGCTAATCACGCCGACTACGGAGACGGACTCCTCGAAGGGCTTGGTAGCAGATTCTTCGGAAATCCCCTTCATAAAGTCTTTGGCACCAAGCTTGGCCAAACCGAAGTCCAGCACCTTCGCTTGGCCTCGATTCGTCACAAACACGTTGGAAGGCTTGATGTCCCTATGGATGATGCCCTCACCGTGCGCGGCATCCAACGCATCCGCAAGTTGAATCCCGAGGTCGAGAATCTCTGCCAAAGGAAGTGCCTGCCCATGGATGTGCTGCTTCAGGCTCTCCCCATCGATAAACTCCATCGCAATGAAAGGCCGATGATCCTGCTCGCCTATGTCGTAGATGGTGCAGATACCAGGGTGGGTCAATGCCGAAGCCGCGTGCGCTTCCCGCCGAAAACGCTCTACCGCTTGCGCATCCTGCGCCATGTGGTCGGGCAGAAATTTCAAGGCCACGGCGCGGTCAAGCCGCAGATCCACGGCTTTATAGACCACCCCCATCCCTCCAGCACCCAGCTTCGCTAGGATGCGGAAGTGAGCGATGGTCTCGTCAATCATGGCGGAGTTTGTGCGAATCGAAGCGGCGATCGAGGTTACAGCGTTTGGTCGTTATCGACGGCATCCCCCGCCGCTTTTCGACGTTTCACATTCGGCGGCTTCGGAGATGCAAGCAGGCTCAGCGCCCGCGCACCCTCCCCGTAAACGTTCAAATCCGCGATCTGTTCCAGCTCCAGCGTCACGTTCTTATTACATACGGCGCAGAGGAGCGCTCCATACGCCGAACCGTCGCTCTGACGGAACACGTTGTACCTCATGACGCGTTCGCAACACACGGGAACCCACACGTTCGGAGTTTGCGCTGTGCTCATGGGCCACCTATCCGAGTGCAAGTGCGCCTGATTATACACAAATCGCTCCTCCCCCATGCGCCAACAATCCTCTTGCCCTCTCTGCTCCTGAACCGCGTTTTTCCCCAAGAACGCGCTCTAAAATGCCGAATGTCAGAGAGGATTCTGTTTTTTCGTCTCCTTCGTGCCCCCCGCAAATGTTCCTTGACAGATGATTACTCTCACTATACAGTTTTGCTTGTATATTACTGCGGCTTCAACCAATCAGCGCCAGCTTCCCGCTGGCGTTTTTGCTTTTCTGGTACCACAAGAACTCTTGCCTGTGCGTCTTCCCGGGTATCACACGCGAGAGTGCCCGTGCGTTTTCCTCCGCCGCATCCCAAACCCTTTGAGCGCAATATTTACGACCCGAGTTCGCGCACTGCACAATTTTAGTGCAATTGAGGGCCGGCACGTCCTTTAGAAGCAATGCTTACGAGAATGTCCGCAACCGTTGATTCTAGACCACGTACAGAAACGCTATCTCGTTTAGATGCAACACTTACAAAAAAGCTGGGGGGATCGCCACCGCCACGCTCGCTAGCAACTCCCCTCGGTTCTCTGGGTCTCAGCTGTCGACTGTGAGCTGTCAGCTGTGGGCTGTCGGCTGCGAGCTGCCAGATTGGCAGCCTAAAGGTTCTACAACGCACATGCCGTCGCTAGTGGCGTAAGTTCTTTAGACGCAACGCTTACGAAGAAGGGGAGGGGGACATGTCCACCTCCCCGGCAGCCCCCTTCACGCTCACGAGGACCAGAAACTGTCAGGCATCCGCCTGGTCTAAAATGTAAACTATCCGCCAATCCGCACAACCCTTACGCCGGCGTCGCTCCACTTTGCTCGTCCGTTCCTTCCCTTTTCCAGATGCCTCATTCGCCTCTACGCCCTTTCCTAAATCTGGAAACGGTCATTCTCCATGTCTTGGTGTAAATTCTTCCTCGGGCGGGGTATGATACCGCCTGCGAAGTCCCCATTTAGACCACGGCCATCCGGAGGGCCACATCATGGCTCACCGCTTCACCATCGGTGTCGAAGAAGAATTCCAAATCATTGACCCCGCCACCTGTGCTCTGCGTTCCCACGTCATGCAGCTTGTCTCGGCCGCTTCTCCTACCATCGCCGAGCAAGTCAAAAGCGAAATGCACCAATCCATCGTCGAGACTGGCACCAAAATCTGTGAAAACGTCGGCGAGCTTCGCATCGAAATGCACCACACGCGTGGTGAGCTCGTCGCCGCCGCGGAGCGGGTTGGCCTGCAAGTCGCCGCCGCCGGTACGCATCCCTTTTCCAGTTGGATCGATCAGGTCATCTCCCCCGGCGAACGCTACGAACACATCGTCGAAGAGCTCCAGCAACTCGCCCGATCCCTTTTGATCTTCGGAATGCACGTTCACATCGCCATGCCCGACAGGCAGACCACCATCGACATGATGAACATGGTCCGCTATTTCCTTCCGCACCTTCTCGCTCTCTCCACCAGCTCGCCTTTCTGGATGGGCCGCAACACCGGCCTCAAGTCTTTCCGCACCACGGTCTTCCGCCGTTTTCCGCGTACCGGCATCCCCGAACAATTCGAGTCCTGGAGCGCCTACGAAAATTTCGTCAATCTTCTCGTCAAACTGAATTGCATCGACAACGGCAAAAAAATCTGGTGGGACGTCCGGCCCCATCCCATGTTCGGCACTCTCGAATTCCGCATGTTCGATGTCACCACCAAAGTCGAAGAAGCCGTCTCCATCGCCGCTCTTACGCAAGCCATCGTCGTTAAGCTCCACCGGCTTTACGAGCGCAACCAGAGCTACCGTCTCTACCGCCGCGCCCTGATTGAAGAAAACAAGTGGCGCGCCGCCCGCTACGGTATCGAAGGCAAACTCATCGACTTCGGCAAAGAGGTCGAAGTCCCTATGCGCGACCTCACTCACGAACTTCTCGATTTTGTCGATGATGTTGTGGACGATCTCGGCAGCCGCAGTGCCGTCGAATACGTCCATACCATTCTCAAGGACGGCACCAGCGCCGAACGCCAATTGCGCGTTTACCAGCAAACCGGGGATCTGAAAGCCGTTGTACAGTCATCTCGTCTCGGAAACGCGCGGCATCAGCGAGCCTCGGGCTTCGTCGGCTCACGCGATCAATTAGCGAGCATCTGCAAATCCGTCGGGTCTGTTGGGTTCGATCCTGTCAGGAGAGACATCATGAAAAAGGTTGGCCTTCTTTGCGGGCGTGAATACAGCTTTCCCCCTGCCTTCATCGTGCGCGTCAACGAACTCGGCAAAAAAGATGGTGTCGCGGCCGAATTCGCCAAACTTGGCGGAACACGCATGGGCGAATCTTCCGGCTATAGCGTGATCGTCGACCGCATCTCTCACGAAGTCGAATACTACCGCGGTTATCTCAAACACGCCGTCCTTCAGGGCGCCTACGTCATCAACAATCCTTTCTGGTGGACCGCCGACGACAAATTCTTCAACTATTCCGTCGCCACGAAGCTCGGGATCGCCATTCCGAAAACCATCCTGCTCCCGCAAAAGGGATATCCCAGCGACGTAGACATCACTTCCGAATCGCTTCACAACCTCACCTACCCTGTCGATTGGGATGGCCTGCTCGATTTCGTCGGACGCCCCGCCATCCTCAAGCCTTTCTCCGGCGGCGGCTGGAAGCACGTCTACAAAGTGAACAACAAAGAGGAGCTCCTCGCCGCTTACGACAAAACTTCTCCCTATTGCATGACTCTCCAGGAGTTCATCAACTTCGACAAATACGTCCGCTGCTTCACCTTCGGAAAATCCGACATCACTCCCGTTCACTACGATCCGAAAGAGCGCAAATATCTCGTCGATCACAATTACCTCTCCTCTGAACTCGGCGCTCGCGTCGTGAAGGACGCGCAGACCATCAACGAAGCCCTCGGCTACGAAATGAACACCATCGAATTCGCCGTACAGGATGGAGTTCCCTACGCCATCGATTTCTTGAATCCCGCTCCCGATATGGAGCGCGACCGCATCACCGAATTTTATTTCGATCATGTCGTCGATAAAATGGCGCGCCTTGTCATCGACCGCGCTCTCCACGGCGTGGCTTCCTTTCCCTGGCCCCGCTGGGAAGAAATGCTTGGCATCGGCGCAGCCGGCGGCTTCACCGGCGCTCCCAAAACCTTTGCAGCCGGCCAATCGCACCGCTCCGGTCTCCTCCGCGGGCTCGGCAGGCCTCAAGTCCACATGACCACCGCACCCACACCTTCGATCGCTCCACACAATCCCGCCGACGAATGGACCGACATTCTCAAGGCCACGCTTCTGCGTGTCCCCTCTCTCCCGGAAGATTTGTTCAAGCGCTTGCGCCGCGCAAAACTCACCTTCGGCGATCGCGTCCACTGCCCGTTCCTCCGCCCCTTTTTTCTCTCCCCCGAGGATGAGGAGCGCGTCCGTAGCGTTGCGGAAACTATCGCCGATCTCGGCGAACGTGTCGTCACCGCCGCGCTCGAAGACAAACATCTTTTCGCGCAGCTCCATCTTCGACCGGAGGAAGAACGCCTCGCCCGTCTCACCGTCGCTTACGGCCGCGCCAGCACGGCCTCTCGCCTTGACGCGTTTCTTCTTCCTGATTCTCTGAAGTTCGCCGAGTACAACGGCGAGTCTCCCGCCGGCGCAGGCTACGCCGAAACGCTGGCCGAAATCTTTCGCGAACTCCCCGTCATGGGAAAATTCATGCAGTCCTATTCCGTCCATAGCTATCCGCTCAGCGCCAAACTCCTCGATGCCCTCGTCATGAGCTACATCGACTGGGGCGGTTCCGCCAGTCCTCCGCAAATCGCCATAGTCGATTGGGAAGATGTTCCCACCTACAGCGAGTTTGAAATTCTCCAGTCTCGCTTTGAAAAAATGGGCGTTCCCACGGTCATCGCCGATCCACGCGAACTGGAATTTGACGGTCAGAAACTTGTCGCTCACGACAAAAAGATCGACCTCGTCTACCGCCGCGTCCTGATCAACGATATCGTCGCCAAGCCCGCCGAGTGCGCCGCTCTCGTGAAGGCCTATACCGCCAACGCTGTCTGCGTCGCCAACAACTTCCGCTGCAAGATACCTCACGTCAAAGCCTTCTTCGCCGTTCTCACCGACGAGCAAAACGGGGCGCTCTTTTCCCTCGACGAGCGCGAATTAATCCGCCGCCACATTCCCTGGACCCGCGTCGTCGCCGACATAAAAACCTCACACTATGGCCAGCCCGTGGAGCTCCTCGCCTTCATCGCCAAAGAACGCGAGAACCTCGTCCTCAAGCCCAGCGACGAATATGGCGGCACCGGCGTCACTCTCGGCTGGGAAACTGACGAATCCGCTTGGGATGCCGCTATCGGCCGCGCCCTCTCCGCAAAAAACGGCGCCTGGATCGTGCAGGAACGCATCCCCATCCGCCGCGAAGTTTTCCCATATATCGCCAACGTCGGCAAAGTCGACTACCGCGACATGCTCGTTGATTTCGCGCCGTATCTTTTCCGAGGAAAAGTCTGCGGTTTTCTGACGCGCCTCAGCGCCACCGGGCTCGCCAACGTCACCAGCGGCGGCGGCCAAGTACCCGCGTTCCGCGTCAGCCCTCGCGCTGCGTAAGCCCGATGTTGAGGGCGGCAACTCTGCTGCCGCGTTTCTCGCCAATTCGCACCATTCAACATTAGAGGAACTCCATAATTGCCGATCGATCCGTTTCCATGCCACCGGCAATTTTGATGAACGCCTCTTCAAATTTCGGCAAATTCTTGTAAAATTAAGAGATGTACTTTGGCCACCCAGACCCACAGTTAATGCCCGGCGCAAAGAACGCCGTGGAAACCTGCCTCAGCGTTCGACCCGGCGAGCACGTCGCTCTCATCGCCGACGAAACCAGCCGCTCCGTCGCCGCCAGCATTGCCGCGGCCATCGAAGACCGCGGCGCGCAATACACAGGCCTTCTTCTCGAAGACTTCGGCCCGCGCCCCATGGTTGCCGCTCCCCCCGACGTCCTCCAAGCTCTCGAAACCGCCGACGTCGGCGCCATGTGCATGACGCCGCGGCCCGGCGAACTTGGCGCCCGCATGGCCATCGTCCACGTCGTCGAACGCCGCCAGATCCGCTACGCCCACATGGTCGGCGTTACACCCGAAATCATGCAGCAAGGCATGCGCGCCGACTATCGCATGGTCGATCGCCTCAGCGACAAGCTCCGAGAACGCATGCTCCGCGCACAAACACTCACCGTGAAAACCGAAGCCGGCACGAGCTTCGCCGCACATTTCGATCGCGGCCTCGACTGGGTCAAAACCAGCGGCCTCATCAGTCCGCGTTACTGGTCGAATCTACCGGCCGGCGAAGTCTTCACAACGCCAGCCACCGTCGACGGCACCTTCGTCTGTGACGCCACCGCCGGCGATCATTTCAATGGGAAATACGGCGACTTGCAAACCACTCCAATGGTCCTGACCATTGAAGGCGCTCGCCTGACTGGCGTCGATTGCGCCCGCAAAGATCTCGAAGAAGAATTCTGGCAATACTGTCACACGGATGAAAACAGCGACCGCGTCGGCGAACTCGCTTTCGGCACCAATCTCGGCTTATCTTCGATGATTGGAATTTTACTGCAAGACGAAAAATTTCCTGGCGTCCACATTGCGTTCGGCGATCCCTACGGCAGCCAGACTCACGCCGACTGGAAATCCAGAACGCACGTCGACGTCCTTACCCGCAACTGCGACGTATGGATCGACGAAGACCAGGTCATCTCCAAAGGCCACTACCAGCTAGACCACCTGGGCCTCGGCTAATCCTTAATATTCTCTAAGTTGGTCCTCTTCGTTTTGCCATGGTTCGTTTTACGCAGCGCGCTGCGGACCATCGAGTGCTCGCGAGTTCTATTTGGTAGATCGGTACGCACTCTCAAACATGTACTTCCCCGACCCCACTTCGAGCAGCACCGCATCACCTTCCTGTCGCGCCTTGGAAATATCCGAGCGCCCAGCCAGCGCCTTTCCTCCCTCGCTAACGTCCTCCAACTTCGCGCTCGGCATGCGTACCGTTGCCGTCGTATTCGGTGGCACTTCGATCTTCAGAGTTATCTTTCCGTCGGCAATCGTCCAGCCCGACGCCACCAATCCGTACATGCTCTCTACCGACGTACTCGCCGAAGTAAGCCCGCCGCCCGGATGCGGCTGTATCAATATATGTTTGTACCCCGGCGCCGTTTCATCCAGCTCAAGCCCCGCCACCACGCGATACATCCAGTCTCCAATCGCTCCATACGCATAGTGATTGAACGAATTCATTCCCACATCCTGGAAACTTCCGTCCGGCTTCTGGCCGTCCCATCTCTCCCAAATCGTGGTCGCGCCTTGCGTCACTGGATACAGCCACGACGGGTATTCTTTCCGATTCAGCAGCATGTACGCCTCATCCAAATAACCATAATCACTCAACGCTTTGCACAACACCGGCGTTCCCAAAAATCCTGTCGTCAAATGCTTAAACTTCCTCACATCTTCCGCCAGCCGTGCTGCTGCCTCCGCACGCATTGCCTGCGGCAGCAAATCGAACTCCAGCGCCAGCGCATACGCCGTCTGCGTATCCGATGACAGCCTCCCGTTCGGCGTCACGAACTCCTTTACAAACGCCCCGCGAATTTTCTGCTCCAACTCCGCATATTCGGCAGCGTCCTCGCGCTTCCCGAGCACTGCCGCGGTCTTCGCCAGCAATTCCGTCGACCGCGCAAAATACGCCGTCTGCAAAAAGTCCTTTGCAGTCGTCGCTCCCGGATAATCCGCATTCGTCGTCGCAAACGCCAGCCAATCCCCAAAACTAAATCCGTTGCTCCAGATATATTTATCGCCAGCCTGCCGGCGCATGTACTCGACCCACGCCTTCATGCTCGGATACTGCTCCTCCAAAATACGTTTGTCCCCAAACGCCTGGTACACCGTCCAGGGCAGCACCACCGCTACATCGGCCCACCCCGCCGACGCTGCCGCGCCCTTCCGCGTGTCGTGCGTCAGCGCGTTCGGAATCACAAACGGCACCGCGCCGTCATCTTCTTGATCCAGCGCGACGTCCCTCAACCACTTCGTGTAAAACGTGGCCGTATCAAAATTGTAGGAAGCTGTCGGCGCAAACACTTGCGCATCGCCCGTCCAGCCGAGGCGCTCATCGCGCTGGGGGCAATCCGTCGGCACATCCACGAAATTCCCCTTCTGCCCCCAAATGATGTTGTGCTCGAGCTGATTCAGCATCGCGTTGGAACTCTCGAACGTTCCCGTCCGCGGCATCGCCGAATGCACCACCACACCCGTAAAATCTTCCGGCTTCACTTCGCCCGGCCAACCGCTCACGGCCACATACCGAAATCCCTGAAACGTAAAGTGCGGCTCATACACTTCCTTCCCTCCGCCGCGCGTCGTGTATCGAATGGTTTCCTTGGCCGACCGCAAATTCGCTGTATAGAAATTCCCCGCCTTGTCCAAAACCTCCGCATGCCGCAGCGAGATTGTCGTTCCCGCAGGCGCTGTCACGCGAAATTTCACCCAGCCCACCATGTTCTGCCCCATATCGAGCACGGTATCGCCCGCGGGTGTCTTCAACACTTTCACAACCTTCAACTCTTCGATCTTCTTCACTGGAGGCCCCGCCGGCGCCACAATCTTCGCTTTCGGCGCATTGATCGCAGTTACGCTTTTCCAATCACCATCGTTGAATCCCGCGGCGCTCCATCCCGCTTTTTCCAGCCGCGCGTCATATTCTTCGCCGTCATAAATGTCCGACCACACAATCGCTCCGGTCGCCACCTTCCAGTTCTCGTCGCTCGTCACAACCTCTTCCGTCCCGTCCGTATACCGGATCACCAACTGCGCCAGCAGCGCCAACTTCTTTCCGTAAACATTCCTCCTCTTATCCCAGCCGGACCTTCCCCGGAACCATCCATCTCCTAACACCGCTCCCAGGCAATTCATGCCGTTCTTCAACTGCCCCGTCACGTCGTATGTCTCGTACTGAATCCGAAAATCGTAAGCCGTCCATCCCGGCGTAAAATATTCCTCACCTACTCGCTTGCCATTTAGTTCCATCTCATACAATCCCATCGCCGACGCGTACAATCTCGCGCGTTCCACTTTTTTCTTCGCATTTACGGAAAATTCGCGCCGCATCATCGGCGAAGGATTCGACTTCGCCTCATCCTCCGCAAGACCGGGCGTAATCCATTTCGCCTTCCAATCCCCCGTTTCGAGCAAGCCCATCTCCCACCGTGCCGCGTTGCTCCATTCCGACAAATGCCCGTGATTATCCGCCACTCTCACCTGCCAAAAATAAATCCGCCCGCTTGCCACCGCCGGCCCCGCATACTCGACCTGCGTCGACGCATCCGACGCCTGCGTCCCGCTATCCCAGATCACTTTTCCCTTCGCGAGGTGCGCCTCCGACCCCGCTACGCGCAACTCGTAGCTCGTCTGCAAAACGCCCTTCTCCGCGCTAACCAGCTCCCAGCTCAACCGCGGCTTTCGCACATCAATCCCGATCGGGTCCACCTTGTACTCGCATCGCAAATTCTTTGCTGCCAGCGCTGCGTCTCCTCGTCCCGCCGGCGCGCACATCAGCGCAGCCGCCACCGCACTCACCATCAACACGATTTTCTTTGTCACGATTTTCACGCGCCGCCTCCATGCATTCAAATTCTCGATGGCAACTATAGTGCAAACCAACCCGTATTTGTGTTTGATTTGATGGAAAATACAAATCGCGATTCCAAACCTCTCTGCGCACCCCGCGTTATCTTTTCTCTCTTTCTCCCCCGCCGCAGCTTCTTCCATAAAACAACTCCCTTCGTATTCATCGCCAACTAGCGAAGCACCTTCACTCAACAAAAGGTATACTTCCTGCGCTCGAAACCTTCGGCACCCGCCCGAGGAGTTTGCCAAACACGGGAGACCATACAAATGCGCGATCTAAATCGCCGTTCCTTCGTTGGCGGCGCACTTTCCGCCTTTCCGCTAGCGGCCCTGGCCCAATCCATCAAGACTTCCACGCCGGCGGTGAAGGCCGCTCTCGTTCCTCACGGCGAAGACCGCAACGGCGAACATCACAGCATCGGCATCAGCACCACCGATTTTAAGGTGACCACGCAGGATAGCGGCGGCGCTCTCTTTCTGTTCGAGCACACCACTCACAAAAAAGGCGGCCCGCCGCGCCACTTGCACCACAACGAAGATGAATGGTTTTACGCAATCGAAGGAGAGTACATCATGGAAGTCGGCTCCGACCGCTTCCATCTGAAAGCAGGCGATTCCATTCTCGCCCCGCGCGAAATCCCTCACGCCTGGGCCTTCGCCGGGGAGACTCCCGGCAAAGTTCTCATCGCCTTCGCTCCGGCCAACAAGATGGAAGCTTTCTTTCGCGACAACGCCAAGCGCTTCAACGGCGGTAATTATGCTAATGATGCGGAGATTTACCGCGCCTATGGCATGGAACTCATCGGCCCACCGCTCTCAGTAACCTGATCCGCGAGCCTTTCTACCACACATACGTTCCCACGGCTCCTTCATCCAATTTTGCCTCGAAAGATTTGCCGCGGTATTGAACGGCGAACTTCTGCGCCGCCTTCCCTTCATTCGCCACAACCAACGCCGTCTTGCCACCTGGAACTGTAAACGCCACATCCCGTAACCCCGCAGGCTCGCTCGCCCCGATCCTCACCGATCCCGGCCTCACAAATTTCGAAAAATGCGCCATCGCGTAATACGCCAGGTTCCGTGTCACGTCATTTCCATCAATTGTTACCGCTCCCTGACAAATCGGGCACCCGCCATTGTCCGTATGCGGTTCGAACTTCGAGTTTGCCGCCAGATTCCATAGCAAGAGGTTGCGGCTCCAATTCTGCAGCGCCCCGATGAACGTCCCCGCAACTGGTTTCGCGATCGAAATTCTCCTTCTCTCCGTTGGTTCCACCGCCATGAACTCCGTAAAGTACAAGTTTTTCCCTGGAAACGCGTTGTGCACTTCCGACATCGCGCGAATCTCTCCGCCATACAAATGGAATCCCGAACCATCCACAAACCGGTTCGCCGCCGCATCTTTCAAAATCGAAATCGCATACTCCGGGACGTCGCAATTGTGATCGTAGAGAATGATCTTCGTCCGTATACGCGCCGCCGCAAAAGCCGGCCCTAAATGCTCCTTGATAAATAGCCCCTCTTCCTCCGCGGACATCAACATGCTTGGAGTATTCTTATCGTTCAACGGCTCGTTCTGCACGGTAATCGCGGCAATGGGAATCCCCGCGGCCTTCATTCCCTGAAGATATTTCACAAAATATTTTGCGTAGCAGGCGTAATTCTCCGCCTTCAATCTCCCGCCTTTCACGTCGCCATTCGTCTTCATCCATGCGGGGGCTGACCACGGCGACCCCAGTATTTCCATTTTCGGATTTATCTCCAGAATTTCTTTCAAGACCGGAATCAGCTCGGCCTGATCCTCCGCCAAACTAAACTTCGCTAACTCCGGATCCGTCTCCCGGGCCCCCAAATCGTCATAGGAATACACATGATCGTTCAGGTCCGAGGACCCAATGCTGACCCTCAAATAGCTAATCCCAATACTCTTGCCGTCCACCCCAAACAGCTCATGCAACAGGGCCGCCCTCGCGCCTGCATCCATCCGCGCGAGATGGTGCGCGCTGCCTCCCGTCAATGCAAACCCAAACCCATCTATCCCCTGAAACTTCTTCCGCTCATCAATCTCGATCGCAGCTCCCTGCTCCCCGGAGGTTTTCTCCTTCGTTGCTTTCGTGAACTTCAAAGACGGCTTCTGCTCCTCAAACAAAGCCGACTTGTCCGCATTCGTCAGCCAAACCTGCACCTTTCCTTGTTTCCGGGCGAGCATCGCCGCGGGTGACACTGCCAATCCAAAAATCACGACCCATGCAGCGATTCTTGTCTTCACGCAGCTCCTCCGCTCGCTCTTCTCGCGCGAAGCAACTCCATCCCGCCTCGCATTAATTTTCCGTTAAATTTCTCCCATCCCATTGACCGCGCACCGCTGCAGCACTACTCTCCATCGCCTATGAGCAAAGAAGATCTCGATCAATTGCGTCTGGCCTACAAAAAAGCCGTCGACGAATGGGTAGATACCATCCGCGCCGAAGAAGCCTTGGCCACCCCAGACCACTCCATGGTCGCCATGGAGCACTGGGACGCCGCTCACTTCAAGGAGCACGACGCCCACACCAAAGCCACGGAAGCCCGCGACGCCTACAAGGACGGCCTTCGCAGCGTAAACTACGGCATCTAGATCAGTTCGAGGCAGACTGTTTGTCTCGACCGGCGTTCGAACTCCAGGTCACAAACTTGACCCACACCTTACCGCCAGATTTGCCAGGACTTATTTAGAACAGACGCGCTACGTATTCCCGCATCTGGTGCTTCCAGTAAGGCCAGTCGTGCCCGCCCTCCGGCCCCCAGTTGTCCAGGGAATGGCGTATCCCCTTCCGGGAGAGAATTTCGGACATGCGGTAGGTGGGCCCGCTATTCTCCCAAGCTCCCGTTCCTGTCGTCAGGTGAATATCGCAGCTAGCGAGCTGCCCCAAGACCCATGGATCGTTCAAATTAGCCATGTAGTCCACGGGATTGTTGAAATAAAAATTGGTGTCATACATGCCGTCCATAAAATTCCGAATGTCGTAAACGCCCGACATCGCAAAACACCGCTTGATCACATCCGGATGCTTGAACAGCGAATTCGCCGCGTGATACGCGCCGAACGACGCACCCATGGTCGAAATGACAATCCCGGGGCTCTGGCAATTGTCCCAGATAAACGGAACGACCTCTTCGCGAAGGTAAGAATCAAAAACCGTCTGCACGTAGCTCCGGTGAAACGGATGGGCGCCTTTGTCGTAAAAGCTGAGCCCGTTGATCGAATTGATGCTGAAGACTTTTATTTTTCCGCCGTCGATGAAATCGGCTAGCGCGCCGATCATGCTCTGGCCTTCGAGCTCAAACTCATCGCCAGCGCTCGTCGGGAATCCGAGTATCGGCTGTCCCCAATGCCCGTGCACAAGCACACCCATGTCGAGGCCGAGCCGGTGAGAATACCAGCGGTGATATTCACGTTTCATAGTTGGCTCCTCGCACTCCGCGCGGGGAGAGAAAGTATGCCAGCCCACCACGGATGGGAGCAATCGAATTGAGATAGCTGCCGGAGACCGTCCTCGGTGTATATTTAGACTCAGAAAAGCTTGCTCCCGGGGACGAACAGAATGGCCACGCCTTCTACAACCAATCGCCCGACGCCCGAGCGCATCTTCTCAATGATGAATGCGTTTCAGCAGACCGAAGCTCTGAAAGCGGGGATCGAGCTGGATGTCTTCACCTCGATCGGTGAAGGCGCGAACACTGCGCAACTCCTGGCGGCGAAGATCGGCGCCGCCGAGCGCGGAGTAAGAATTCTCTGTGACTATCTGACGATCATGGGCCTCCTCGCAAAGGAGAACGGGCGTTACGCGCTCACCGAGGAATCGGCTCTTTTTCTCGACAAGCGTTCGCCTGCCTCGCTCCACGCCGTGACCGGATTTCTCGCCAGCCCCTGGCACAAGAAAAATGTGGAAGCCCTTGCTCAAGCCGTCCGCAAAGGCGGAACGGCCGGAACGCAGGGAGACAATTCGAAGCCGCAGGATGAAGTGTGGGTGGCGTTCGCGCGATCGATGGCCAAGCTCACGATACCCGCGGCAAACTTTATTGCCGAACTTATCGGCGCCACCGGAGGCAAACCATGGACCGTACTGGATATTGCCGCGGGTCACGGAAATTACGGCATCACCATCGCGAAGAAAAATCCAAATGCGAAGATCGTCGCCGTGGATTGGCCTTCCGTGCTTGAAGTTGCGCAAGAAAACGCTCGGATTGCCGGCGTTGCCGATCGGTACACACGACGCCCGGGAAGCGCGTTTGAAACGGATCTTGGCGGCGGGTTCGACATTGTTCTGCTGACGAATATTTTCCATCATTTCGATATACCAACCTGCGAGACTCTGATGCGCCGCGTGCATGCCGCGCTCAAGCCCGGTGGAACAGCCGTCACTCTTGAGTTTGTGCCGAACGAAGACCGCGTGACTCCCCCTGGCGCAGCCGCTTTCAGCCTGAACATGCTCGTCGGGACCGACGCGGGTGACGCGTACACTTTTTCCGAGTACGAAAACATGTTTGCCAATGCTGGGTTTGCAAAAACCACTCTGCATCCTGTGACAGGGATGCCCCAGCAGGTTCTGTTATCCAGGAAGCCGGAATGAAAAAGAAAAAGACAGCCAAGAAAGCTGCAAAAAAAACAGCAAAAAAAGGTGCGTCGAAGCCGCCCCGTACCTCCGACCGCGATTTGCGCGAGCAGGTCGTTTACCTCCTGAAAGGCGGAGGCGCGCACGTACACTTTATGGATGCGTTGGATGGATTCCCCGCGGCAAAATACGGAACATTCGCTAACGCCCTTCCGCATACGGGTTGGCAGTTGCTCGAGCACGCCAGGCTTGCGCAATGGGACATCCTGGAGTTCACCAGAAATCCGAAACACGTCTCACCTCCTTTTCCAGCCGGATACTGGCCAAAAACGCCAGCGCCACCCAGCGACGAAGCATGGAACCAGAGCGTGGCGGCGTTCCAGCGCGATTTAGAAGAGATGGTCCGCATCGTGCGAAACCCGCGAACAGATCTGTTCGCCAAAATTCCGCATGGCCAGGGACAAACGATTCTGCGCGAAGCGCTGCTTCTCGCGGATCACAATGCTTATCACCTTGGCCAACTCGTGTATTTGCGCCGCGCTCTAGGCGCGTGGCCGGAGCCATAGGGGTCCGCTTCTCTGGAACGGTTGGAGACTTGACGCGCGGTTGCAACATTTGGGATTGGCGGTAGGATGTTGCTCGGAAGGTGTCGGGGGAGAGTCTAAAATCGGAGCGTGGGCGCCATGATTCACATCGAAAATGTGCAGAAAAACGACGGTGAAACACCGAATAGCCGTCGGAATTTCTTGAAAGAAATCCTGGGAGCGGGCGCGCTGGTGCTCGCCGTTTCCGTGTTGCCCGAGCATCTTTTCGTGGCCGCGGCCGGCAGCGCCGGCAATCCATTTCCACCGTCCGAGAAGGCGCCGCTGCAGCCCAGCGTCTATCTAGCGATCGGAACCGACGGAACGGCGTACGTCATCGCGCACCGCTCGGAGATGGGAAATGGAGTCCGCACGTCCTTGCCCCTAATCGTTGCCGATGAGTTGGATGCAGATTGGAAGCGCGTGAAAGTCGTGCAAGCGATAGGCGACGAAAAATACGGCGACCAGGACACAGATGGCTCGCATTCCGTTACCAGCTTTTTTGTGCCGCTACGTGAAGCGGGAGCATCGGCGCGGTTGATGCTGATCCGGGCCGCGGCGCAGCAGTGGGGCGTGCCGGCGACGGAATGCTCGACGGAACTGCACAACGTCGTCCACAAAGCCTCGGTGAAAAAGGCTGGTTACGGCGAGCTCGCCACTGCCGCTTCCAAATTAGAGGTGCCAAAGAAAGAAGAGCTGAAGCTGAAGCCGCGCAGCGAATGGCGTTACATCGGAAAGCCGGCGTCGAGTTATGACTTGAAAGATTTGTGCACGGGCAAAGCGAAATTCGGCCAGGATACGCACATGGCCGGAATGCTCTACGCCAGCGTGGCGCATCCGCCCGTACTCGGGAGCACCGTTAAATCGCTGGATGATTCGGCAACGCTCGCCGTCCCGGGCGTAAAGCAGACTGCTACTATCGACACTTTCAAGCCGCCCGTTCTGTATCAGGCTCTCGGCGGGGTGGCCGTGGTGGCGGATAGCACCTGGGCCGCATTTCAGGGAAAGAAAAAGTTAAAGGTCGAATGGGCGAACAGCTCGCACGACGTTTTCACTTCTGATCCGTACAAGAAAGAGCTTCAGGAAACGGCGCGAAAGCCGGGCAAAGTGGTGCGCGAAGTTGGCGACGTCGACGCGGCCTTTGCGAAGGGCGGCAAGATTGTGGAGGCGGAATATTACGCGCCGCTTCTGGCGCACGCGCCAATGGAGCCTCCCGCGGCGCTTGGAGTGTATAAAGATGGAAAGGTTGACGTCTGGGCGCCAACGCAAAGCCCCGTCGGCGCGCGCGACGCCATCGCCGCAGCGGTGGGCGTGAAAAAAGAAGACGTCACGGTGCACGTAACACTGCTTGGTGGCGCGTTCGGCCGGAAATCGTTTCCGGATTTCGCGGTGGAGGCAGCGGTGCTTGCGAAAAAAACAGGCAAGCCCGTGAAAGTGGTCTGGAGCCGCGAAGACGACATCAAGTTCGACACGTATCATTCGGTTTCCGCGATGTACATGAAAGCGGCGCTCGGCGATGACGGCAAACCGACGGCTTGGCTACAGCGAACGGTGTTCCCTCCCATCGGTTCGACGTTCAAAGACGGCGAAAAATATTCGGATGCGGATGAACTTGGGTTGGGCTTCAGCGATTTGCCGTTTGCGATTCCGAATCACCGCTCCGAGAATGGGCCGGCGGCGGCGCATGTTCGCATCGGATGGCTGCGCTCGGTCGCGAACATTTATCATGCCTACGCGATTCAGTCCTTCACGGATGAACTTGCACAAGCGGCGGGAAAAGATCCGGTGGAATACGCTCTGCAACTTCTTGGACCGGATCGCATCATTCCCAAGAGCGAGTTGCCGAAGGATTATTCCAACTATGGCGCGGACTACGCGCAATATCCGATCGACACGGCGCGATTCAAGCGGGTCGTGCAGCTAGCGGCGGATAAATCGGGTTGGGGAAAGAAAAAACCCGGCAACGGGGTGGGAATGGGAATTGCGCTGCACCGCAGCTTCCTCACCTACGTGGCTTCCGTTGTGCAGATGCATCTCGATGACGCGGGCCGCGTGCATGTCGATCGAGTGGACTCCGCGCTCGACGCGGGGACCGTCGTGAACCCGGAGATGGTGAGGAACCAGTTCGAGGGCGCGGCCGTCATGGGAACGAGCGTCGCGTTTTATGGTGAAATTACCGCCACGAACGGGGTGATCGACCAATCCAACTTTGACGGCTATCCCGTGGCGCGGATGAACACCGCGCCGCGCAAAGTGCATGTCCACATCGTGCCCAGCGACGCGCCTCCAGGCGGGGTCGGCGAGCCGGGATTGCCGGCGTTTGCACCTGCGCTCTGCAACGCGATTTATTCCGCGACGGGCAAGCGCATTCGCGAACTTCCGCTATCCAAAGCAGGCCTGGCCTAACGTGCTCAAAAGAAGTTTGCTGTTTCTGACGGCGCTCGTGGCGGCGGGCTCGCCGGTTTGCGCGCAACGCAAGCCCGTCCTTCCGCAAATCGATCTGCCGCATCCCTATTATTTCCGCGAGATGTATTTGCCGCAACTGACGAGCGGCCCGAGCAGCGTGGCGTGGTCGCCGGACTCGCAAGAAGTGGTGTACTCGATGGGGGGATCGCTGTGGCGCCAAAAGATCGATTCAAGAGCGGCGCAGCAAATCACGGATGGCGAGGGATACGACTACCAGCCGGATTGGTCGCCGGATGGAAAGAGCGTCATTTACGTTTCGTACCAAAAAGATGCGATGGAATTGTGGCTGCTGGATGTAGCCTCCGGAAAATCGCAGCAATTGACGAGCGGCGGAGCCGTGAACGTGGAGCCACGATGGTCGCCCGACGGAAAGCGGATTGTTTTTGTTTCGACTTCCTACAACAAGCGCTTTCATATCTTCCGTGCAGATGTGACCAACGGAAAACTTGAGAACGTCGTGCGGCTGACAGGGGAAACGAAGAGTAACTTGCCGCGCTACTATTACAGCGCGTACGACACGGAAATCAGCCCGGTGTGGACGCGCGACGGCAAAGAAATTCTTTTTGTCTCGAATCGCGGACACATCCATGGAAGCGGCGGCTTTTGGCGAATGTGCGCTGAACCCGGCGCCGAAGCGCGCGAGATTCACTATGAAGAAACAAACTGGAAAGCGCGGCCCGATATTTCGCCGGATGGTTCGCGCATGGTTTACAGCTCGTACCTCGGCGGGCAGTGGCACAACGTTTGGGTGATGCCGGCGAACGGCGGCGACGCGTTTCCGCTGACTTACTATGGTTGGGATTGCACGAATGTGCGCTGGTCACCCGACGGAAAACAACTCGCGTTCATCACAAACAACGGCGGGACAGCAGCCACCCAGATTGAGTTTCGCGATGTTCCAGGAGGGCCAGTCGGTGGGCCGGCGTTTATAGAGCGGAGCTATTTGAATTCGCGGGGAACCATTGAACTCCGCGTGGTGGATGGAAGCGGGAAGGATTTGCCGGCGCGCGTTTCCATAACCGATGAAAAGGAAAAATTTGTTGCGCCGGATTTCTCCTGGATTCATGCCGATGATGGATTTGACCGCAAAGAGCGGCCCTTTGAAGAGCATTACTTTCATTTAAGCGGATTGGCCAACGTGGTCGTGCCCGTCGGGAAGATTAAGATCGATGTGGTAAGAGGTTTCGAGTACGCGCCAGTCACACAAATTGTGGAGGTACAGCCCGGCGATCAAAAACGAGTCGAAATAAAGCTGGAGCCCCTTGCGAATGGATGGACCGACACAAAAAACTGGATCAGCGCCGATTTGCATGTGCACATGAACTACGGCGGCACTTACGCGAATGTTCCAGAACACTTGGCCGAGCAGGCTAAAGCGGAAGGCTTGCAAGTCGTGAGCAATCTGATCGTGAACAAGGAACAGCGATTTCCAGACATCGCGAGTGTCGGCGAGAACCAGGACAATTTTGCTCCTGAAAATGTGGTGATCGTCAGCGGGCAGGAATTTCATACAAGCTATTGGGGGCATCGCGGACTTGTAGCGCTGCGCGGTTCGCTTATTTTGCCGGGGTACGCGGGATATCCGAATACGGCGGCGGCGAGTTTATATCCGATGAATGCGGATGTGTACGACATGGCGCACTTGCAAGGCGCGCTTGTCGGCGCAGTGCACCCTTTTGATGCGGAACCGAATCCGTTTGCGAATCCTCCGGAGAAGATTACGGATGAACTTCCCGTCGATGTAGCGCTGGGAAAATTGGATTACATGGAGATTGTGGGATTCAGCGATCACCGCTCGACAGCGGCGGTGTGGTACCGGTTGCTGAACCTGGGATTTCGTGTTCCCGCCGGAGCGGGAACTGATGCGACCACGGATTACGCGGCTCCGATACGCGGGCACGTGGGTATGGATCGCGTGTACGTGCGCGTGCCAGAAAAATCGAGAACGCTGGATTCATGGAAAGAGAATTTGAAGGCAGGGCGGACGTTTGCGACGAATGGGCCATTGCTTGAATTCACGCTTGGCGGGCATGGCGTTGGCGATGAATTGAAATTTGATGGCGCACAGTCCGCCGTGGCGTTTACGGCGAAGCTGCGGTCGATTGTGCCGGTGGATCATTTGGAGGTGGTTTGCAACGGGCGCGTCGCGGCGACACTGAAACTTTCCGGCGCGCGGGATTCCGCGGATGCGACTGGGACGCTGCCTCTCGCGGAGAGCGGGTGGTGCGTTTTGCGGGCTTGGAGCGACGGGGCGGAGTATCCGGTCATGGATAATTATGTTTATGCGACGACGAGCCCTGTTTACGCGACGATTGGCGGGAAGGCGCCGCGGTCGCCGGAGGACGCGAAATATTTTGCCGCGTGGATTGCACGGACGATTGAAGTGACATCGAGCTATCCCGACTGGAACTCGGCAGCGGAAAAAGAGTATGTGCTGAAGCGGCTGGGGGAAGCGAAAGCGATCTACGAGGGGATGGAGTAGGGCGGGAGAGAAAAAGGAATTTTACACAGAGGGCGCAGAGAGCACAGAGGACACAGAGAGAAGACGGGAAGAAGACATAGCTGGAGAACGCACTGCAGGGAAAATAGAACGCCGCGGCTGAAGATGGTCGCGGCGTCCAGAGATGCAAATTAAGTTAGCCAAAAACTAGTCGACGAGATGAATGGCCTCTTCGATGTGCTTGTGCGCCTTGTCGATGTGCTCAAGAGCGCGCTGCTGAAGGCCCTGGGCGAAGGCATTGTCTTCTTCCTGGGCGACATCGTTGTGGGCTTTGTTGACGAGTTCGAAGGCACGGTGGAGACGGCCGCGCCAGTCGAGGCCAGCGTCAACCGGAGGATGATCGTTCAGGTCCTTGCCGTCGTCGATGGAGGCCTTCTTGATTTCGTTGATGGCTTCATCGATTTCGTGAATGGCTTTCTTTTCCTGGTCACGCAATTCGCCGCCATCGGGACGCTGGAGATGGGCGCGCGCGTGACGGAGGTCCGTCAGAGCGTGAAGATATGCCGGATGGTCTCTCGGAGGCTGCGGCTGTGCGGAAACGGCCGCAGTCACGAAGAGCAAGAGCGCAGAAACAACGAACATCGCTTTGCTAAGGCTTTTCATCTTGCGAGTGGCTCCTATTCGAATGAGTTTGATTTAAGCAAGACCCGTCTGGCTGAGGCAACCAGCCAAACTTGATGCGACTGGGAAACAGCGAGCTCACGGCGTACAACCGTGTTTGATTCACCGTACCCTGCGCAAGCGGCGCGGACAACGTCATGAATTCCAAATGACGCATGCCAGTTAACTGGCGCAATGTACAGGGCGAACACTCTTCGAAAAGCGGCGGCTGCGAAAGGCGCTGACCGCATTACAATCGGCTGACATGCGGAAACGCCTATTCAGACGCGCTTTTGCCGTGCTGCTGTTCGTTTTGCCGGCTGGGGTGCTGAGTACTGTAAACACCGGTAAGAAGGAAGAGTTGCGCGCGGCCGTGGAACGTGCGATGGAGACGCGCGCAGGGGCGGCGGTGGTTGCGGATGTCGAGACGGGGCAGATCCTGGCGGAGCAGGGGCTGGAGACTGCGGCACACCGGCTGGCGCGGCCGGGGTCGACTCTGAAACCGTTTGTGCTGATGGCGCTGCTGGAATCCGGCAAGATCGAAGCGAGCCAGAGACTATTGTGTCGGAGACCCCTGCGGATTGGTGGAGTGCGGATGGATTGCGCACATGCCAGCTCGATTGTGGATTTGAATGGAGAGGAGGCGATTGCGTACTCGTGCAATTCGTATTTTGCGGAGGCGGCGACGCGGTTGAGCGCGGCAGAGCTGGTGCAGGCTTTGCGGAAAGCGGGGCTGGATTCTGCGAGCGGGCTGGTAAAGGAAGAGGCTCGCGGCCGGATTGAGATGCCGCGCGATCGAGAGATGTTGCAGCTGGAGGCGCTGGGCGATCGAGGGATCGAAGTGACGGCGCTCGAGTTGTTGGAAGCATACCGGAAACTGGCGGTGCAGAAGAGGAACGTCGCGGGTGCAGCGGACGCGGGCGGGGCAAGCGCGGGCGGGGCAAGCCCCGCCCCTACAGGGGCGCTTCCCGGAGACGGGGGCGCGATCGGAAGGGACACGGCTGTGTTTGCGGGGTTGGAGGAGTCGGTGGCGTATGGCATGGGGCATGCAGCGAATGTGGAGGGGCTGAAAGTTGCGGGGAAGACGGGAACGGCGGCTTCGCGGGAGAGTGCGAGGACGCACGGATTTTTTGTAGGGTATGCACCCGCGGGGAAGCCAGAGATTGTTGTGGTGATTTATTTGGAGCAAGGAAACGGGGGCGATGCGGCGGGCGTGGCGCGTGGCGTGTTTGCAGCGGCGGCGAAAGGTGGATGGGTGCAGTGAGGAATAGAAGAGCCCGGATTATGTTCGCTTGGTGCGTGCTGGCGCCGGGCGTGTTGTGCGCGCAAGACGTGCGGGTGAGGTTGTATACGGCCCGGCCGCCAGAGACGCTCTCGATACGAGCGTTGGACGGAGAGGTGCGGTGGCGGTTGTGTGCGACTTGTGCGGAGAAGAGCGGGCGGGAGCTTTCGGTCGGTTTGGGAGCCGAAGACGGCGGCGGGGAGTTTTTTGTAACGGGGCATTACGAAATGAGGCCCGGGAGCGGGCCGCTCTTTTCGGGGAGTTATCCAGCGCATATTGAGCGGCGGGCGGGGCACGTTTTGGTGACGGTGACGATGCCGTTGGAAGAATATGTGGCCGCGGTGCTGATGGCGGAGAGCGGTGACTTTGAAAATGCGGAATCGCGGAAGGCGATGGCGGTGGTGGCGCGGACGTATGCAATGCGCTTTTTAGGCCAACACGCGTCGGAGGGATTTGATTTTTGTGATACGACGCATTGCCAGGTGTTTGGGTGGAAGGGGGCGAACGCGGCTGCGCGCGGGGCGGTGAGCGCAACGAGCGGGGAAGTTTTGCGATTCGAAGGGAAGCTGGCGCAGACGTTTTATCACCAGAATTGCGGGGGGACGACGGCTGCAGCGCGCGAGGCGTGGCCGACGGTGACGGAAGCGTATCTGACGTCACATGCGGATCCCTATTGCGCGGCTCGCGGCACTTTGCAGTGGGAGAGCGCCATCCGCGTCGCGGATTTGGACCGGGCGTTGCGCGCAGCGGGGATTGCGATGCCCGCCGGTTGGAGCACGATGGAGATTTTGTCGCGGTCGGAGAGCGGGCGGGCGCAGAGATTGAAATTGTCCGGAGGCGCGGGGGGAAGTGCGCCGATTTCGGCGTCGACATTTCGGTTTGCGGTGGACCGTGAGCTGGGGTGGAACAAGATTCGAAGCGATTTGTATGAAGTGAGGAATGCCGGGGAGCGGATTATTTTTTCGGGAAGAGGATCGGGACACGGAGTGGGAATGTGTCAGGCGGGCGCGGAAGAGATGGCGCGCCAGGGGAAAAGTTATCGCGAAATATTGAGTTTCTATTATCCCGGTACGGAGATTGGAGCGGCGGCGCCGCAGGTTGGAGGTGTCGGGACGCCGGATGGGACGAAGTGGCAGAAACGGAGCGGCGAACGCGTGGAGTTATTGAGCACGCAGCCGGATTCTGATGCGTCGATCTTGCCGATTGCCGAGAGACTTTTGAAGGAGGACGAAGAGACCATTGGGTGGAAGGCAGGTGCAGGGCTACGATTGCAGGTTTACGCGACAATGGATTCGTACCGCGATACGACAGGGCAGCCAGGTTGGGTGGCGGCGTCCACGCGAGGGAAGACGATTCGGATGCAGCCGATGGCGGAATTGCGAAAGCGGGGAATTGTGGAGTCGACGCTGCGGCATGAGATTCTTCATGTGCTGGTGGAAGCAAAGGCCAAGACTGCTACGCCGCTTTGGCTTCGCGAGGGGATTGTGCTGTTTCTTTCGAGTTCGAATGGAGCAGGGATAGCGGCTGCGCCGATGACGGATGAGGAGATCGAAGCGGTTTTGCGGCAGCCGCGGAATCGCGACGACGCGCAGAAGGCTTATGCGGCGGCACAGAGTCGCGTGACGGCGCTGGTGCAGGAGCACGGAAAAGAGACTGTCTTGGGTTGGTTAAGTGCTGGGATTCCCAGCAACGTCCGAGGAAGTTCCGTGGGAAGCGGCGGAGCGGCTCACCACTGAACAAGCCAGAATCCAGGAAAACAATCCGAGAAGATAGGCAACGATGAGACGAGCACCGAGGCTTATGGCTTCGCTGTGGAAGGTCGAAGTTTTAAAATCCGGTGTCCAACCCATCAGTTTTTGTGTGGCCAACACACCGAGGAGCGCAGCGATCAGCAGGACCAGCCAGTAGGACAAGCTGAAAATGGTTTTTCTCCAGGCAACGAGACCTTGGCGGGAGAATCCACGAAGGCCGAGGTCAGCGGTTTGCAAGAGCAGAGGCAAGAGAAGACCCGGAGCGAGAATCCAACGCGCAAAGAAGAGAACGGCAGAGAACAGGTTGTCCAAGGTGTGCAAAGAAATGTGGCGGCGAATGGAAACAGGCAGAGTGGAGCGAACATAGGGCGGAAAAGCGGTCTGGAGAGAGCCGAGCGCGTTGACGAGAAGCCAGAGAAGACAGAAGACGGCGACGCAAATCGCGACGGGGATGAAATGACGAAATGCGCGGCGAAATGCGAGCCAGAGTGGGGCGGGCTCACTGCGAAGGCGATCGAGGCTAACGTTCAACGTGCCGGAGTGAAGGGTGAGAACGGCCAAGAGGAGCACCGCTGCGAAAACGAAATTGAAGACGACGTGCAAATTGTTGGCGACGGGAATAAGAAGCCACGCCACCAAGAGCGCGAACAAGATGATGTTGGCGAAGAATTGGATGAGCCAGAGGCGGCCGGAGCGGAAGCAGTCCGAGCACGTGCCACGGATGATTTCGAGACGGGACATTACTTCACCTCCACGACTGCGGCATCGCTGGTCGCCATGATGGATGGCTGATACATCGGCTGCACCATCGCGGGGCTGACCTGGAACTTGCCAGGATTGACGATTTTGAGCAAGTAGACGTATTCGTGGCGGCCGCTGAAATAAGTTTGGAAGATGGCGGCGCGATCATCGTGGAATTCGCGGCGCGTGAACCAATACTCCCACCAGGAGGGACGCTGTTTCAGTTCGTAGAGATCGTCGCGCGTGATGAATTCAGCGCCGGCGGGGATAGGATCTTCCATGAGGAGGTAGCGCCACTCGCTGCCGCCGACGGTGACGCGCACAGCGAGGATGTCGCCGATGTGCAAGTCGCCCTGGAGAGGATCGAGGTTGTAGACGATTCTGCCGTTGGTTTGCTCAGGGGTGAGGCGGAAATAATCACGCGTGATATTCAGAGAGAGCTTGTTGTTTTGGACGAGGCGCTTGTCGTTCGAATAGTAGGCGCCGGTGGCGGACCAGTAGAGGCGGCCTGAGCCGGACTTGTGGATGCGAATTTCGTTGGCGCCGATTTGCAACTGCGAAGCGTTGAGACGAATGGCTGGTTGCGCGGGATTCCAGGCATCCGCTTGTGTGAATTGGCGCGCGATGACCTGTTTGCCGTTGAGGTAGACCTCGGCGCGGAAATTGGCGTCAAGTTCGTGGCTGGACTTGACGTAATCCGTCAGGCCAAAAATAACCATCGCGGTTTGCTTGGTGCTGAACCAGAAGTAGCCACCCTCGCGATGATTGACGAGCCAGAGCGCTGCTTTGGGAAGCAGCGGGCTTGCGGGTTTTGTTAGGCTGAGGAGACGGACGGCATAGGCGGTGGTTTCCGCGGCGTCATCGATTTCGAATCCCATCAGGTGATCATAGACAGACGGCCAATTGGCTTCGAAATCGGTGACAACGGCCTGGGATTCGATAGTGGCATCGAGTTCTTGCGCTTTCGATTGATCGCCTGTCGAGAGGAGTGCGAGGCCGAGCATGGCGAGGCCTTGCGTGCTCATGTTGCTCCGCGCTTTCCACGCGTCTTGCACCTCTTCCGGTTTTGCAGAATGGTTCAGCGCGAGTGCGTAGACGACATAGCCGCGAAGATCCTCGTGCATGTTGACGTGCTGAGCGAGAGCGGTGTGCAAGTAATCGATCGCGCGATTAATGGAATCAGCGCCGGGATCGTACCCGGCTTCGCGAGCCTGGCCGAAACCGCTGATGACATACGCGGTCATGAAGACCTGGCTGTCATCTTCTTTCCACCAGCCCCAGCCGCCATCGGAGTGTTGAAAATCCTTGAGGCGTGCCATGCCGGCTTCAATCTTCTTTTGAAGCTCGGGAGTGTCCACCGTGGCTTGCAATTTCAAATCTTTCATCGCTTTGGCGACGACGATATTGGGAAGAAAACTAGACATCGTTTGCTCGGTGCAGCCATAGGGATAGCTGGTGAGATAGTCAAGCGCGGAGAAGAGGCTACCGGCGAGCGACGGGCTGAGTGTGATGTCCAAACTCGGCGAAGATTGATCGGGATTTCCTGGCAGCGTGACGACGGTCTTTTCCTCTTCATCAGCGCCACCGACGGAACCGGATTTGGCGTCGGTTTGTTTCACGCCGACGGGAATGACGGGAAGCGTGATTTCCATGGCATCGGACTCTTCGTTGGTAAGAGCTTTCGCGAGGAGATCGGCTTCGTGAACGGATTGTGCGCGGACGCGCCAATCCACTTTCGCTTCGCCCTTACTGGGGACTTCGATGGGAGTGGTTTGTCCGTTGAGAACCTCGAGACCTTTTAGATCGAGAGAGACCTGAACGGTTTTTGCGTTAGCGAGATAGTTGTGAACGATGGCGGAGATGGTGACTTCATCGCCCTGGCGGAAGAAGCGCGGGACGGCGAGACGCACCATGAGATTTTTGCGAACGATGACGGTGTTTGTGGCGAGGCCCACTTTCGTGTCGATCGTGACCCCGCGGACGGTGGCGCGCCAGGTAGTGAGTGAATCGGGAAAGGTCAGTTGGGCGTCGGCGTGGCCGCTGGAATCAGTGTGGACGTCGGGGAGCCAGAGGGCTGTGTCTGGAAAGAGTTTGCGGACTTTGGGCTGGACGAGAGTTTCGGGCTTAAGCTGCGCGAGCGCGCGGGGATTGGCGTTGCCGCGGTAGGTGAGGAACATCTGTTTTTTTCCGGCTTCGCCGCTGAAGAAAAAGTTCAGCGAAGAGTCAAGAGAGACGCGGTCGTAAGCGGGGCCGTAAAACAAATCGTGAGGATCGCCGTTGGTGTCGGGGCGGATGGCGTAAATGGCTTCATCGACGATGCCGATACTGAATTCGCCGACTACGGGCTTGCCGTTCGAATCATGGACGAGAACCGTGTAGCTGGCTTTTTGGCCGGGCTGGAACTGTTTCTGCGATGGCTGAATGTCGATTTGGAGTTTTTGCTGAACGGCGGGAACTTTCAGGCTCTTGTTGGCGGTATAGAGCTTGTTGTCGTGGATAAAAACGGTGCTCAGAAAAACGTTGGGCTGCTGATCGGTCGTGATGGGAACATCGATTGTGACGGAGGAAGAGGTGGCGTGGATGACGCGCTTGGTCTGAATGGTGCGCGCTTCCGTGGTGACGAGAAGATAGGCATCGGACATTCCGGTCAAAACGAGGACATGCGCGGTGTCTCCGACTTTGTAGGATTTTCTGTCGGCCACCATGCGAATTTCGCGGTTCTCGCTGCCCCACCAATTATTATTGGTGCTGGTGATCCACAGATAACCCGTGCCCTGGACTTCGCGCTTTTCGGGAGTCTCGGCTTTCACACGAAGATAGAGGTTGCCTGCTTCTTTCGCGCTAAACGTGACGAGTGCGGTGCCGTCGGCGCCGGTCGTGGCGTCGCGCGAGTCCACAACGGTTTCTTGCTGATTTCCCGCGCGGTACCACCAGTAGCCGCGAACTAGCTCGACGTGAACGGCGGTCTGGACGGGCTTTCCGTCATAGTCCTTCGCCACGGCCGTGGCATGGATGGTTTCGCCGACTTGGTAGACATAACTTTCCGCGGAGACGCCCACAGCGAAGCTTCCGTAGGTGGCGATGACCGCGTTATGTCCGGCGATCTCCCGATTGCCGGCGTCGGTGACGCGGGCTTCGATCCGATAGCGGACATCGTTGTGATGTTGGTCGATGTGCGTGGGGATGCGAACTTTCAGTTTTCCATCCGCATCAAGCTTGCCGGACTCTTCGGAGATCTGATTTCCGGCGTAGTCGCCCGCATCTTCGGAATCGCCTTCTTCTCCGAAGGATTGTCCGGGCGTGCCTTCCTCTTCGTCGCGCTCGATGAAAGGAGACCAGTACGGAAGCGTGTGAACGACGTACTTCACATCCGCGCCGGCCACCGGTTCGCCAAAATAGTATTTCGCCTCCAGCGTTGCTTCGATGAAATCCCCCTGAAGAACGCGCGGCGCGGAAGTGGTGACTTTTACTTCATATTCGGGCTTTTTGTATTCCTCGACGTAGAAACCCCCGTTGATGGCATAACGCTGGCCGCCTCGCCCGTTCACTGTGATCGAATAGTAGCCAAGCGCGGCAGCGGCGGAGAGATCGAGATCGCCGTGAATGGTGCCGAACGCGGAGATAGGAAGCGTGGATTGGAATACGGGCTTGCTGTCGGGATCTTCGATCAGAACCTGGACTTGCTCACCGACAGGAACCTTGAATTTTTCGCCGGCGCGCGTGCGGAGGATGGCTTTGAAATGGACCGTGTGCGTGGGCCGATAGACGGGACGATCGGTGTAGACGTAGCCGGTCCAGTCCTCGGCGGGATTGCTGCTGATGTTGTAAGAGTAGGGCGTGACGAGGGCGACGTCGTCGTCGTGCACGGCGAGGATGCGGACGTCCTGGTATTGACCTTCGGAGACGGGAGTTTCCGCGAGGCCGCTGGCATCGCTCTTGATATGCGCTTTTTCTTTTTTGTCGGCCCATACGTGGACGTCGGCTCCAGCAATAGGAGTGCCGGAGCGGCGGTCGGCTGCGAACGTGAGCACCTGGCCCGCGGTAGTTTTTGTGACGAGGCCGAGCTCGCTGACGATAACAATCGTGTAGGCGCGGAGTTGGCCATCGGTCGCTTCAACGAGATAGAGGCCTTTCGATAAGTTCTGAAGGGGAACATTTTCCATTTCCGAATAAAAGCGCGGCGGCATTTCCTGTTTCCAGCGAGCGACAAGCTGCGTGCTGTTGATCACGGGTGCTTGCGCAAACACATCGGCGGTTGGGCCGGCCGCCGCCTTGGTCTTTTCCTGACGCTCCTCGCGCATCTGGGCGCGGGTGCGCGCCGAAAATTGATAGCGGAAGAAGTCGCGGATATCGACCCAGAGGCCGTGTTTCCAGTCGTGGAAGCGTTCGAGGACAGTGGGATTGTCAACTTGCTCCTTGGGCGAGAAAACGCGCCCAAAATTGTGCGGGTTGTCGAGGCGCTCGAAAAAGAGAGCGGGGTCTTTCACTTTATAGATGCGGAATTCGAGAGCATCGACGTTGTTCGCGAACACGTGGAGGCCGATTTTTTCGCCGGGGAGATAGGTCTTGTTGGTGGAGAGTGAGAAAAAGGCGTTGGGACGCTGGCCACCGGCGGGGGTGATGAGCGTGAAAAGGCAGGCAAGAAGAACGATCGGTTTCCAGCGCACTAGTTTGCTCCTCGCAGGATGTTCCAGCGGAAAACACCCAGAAAATTGCTGTTGCCGGCCACGGGCCGCCAGCGCGGCGAAGGATGCTGTAAGAGATCAGCGACAGCGAGGCGGCGCATTTCGCCGGGAGCATTGCCGATCGGGCCGGTGTGGTAGACGACCACGTCGCCGCTGTCCGCGGGACTCGAGTCGGCCAGCCACGGACTGCGGCCGATGAAGATCATGGAGTGGAAGGGAGAATCCTGTTCGAGCTGTCGGTAGAAAAGCAGATCGCCGGGGCGAGCGGCGTGGATATCGCGGGAAACGAAACGCATATTGAAGTCCTTCAGGGTTTTGGCATCGGCAAATTCGGCAAAGGTCCCGTTCTTCAAGTCGTCGAGTAGAAAAGCGCCGGGGCGGATGCGAAAGAGCGCGGCGCCAAGGGGCGTGTGGGGATAGCGATATTTTTCAAGGGACGGGAGGGCGGAGGAGGGCTCGATTTGTGTTTCGCGGAACCAATCTGCATCGTGCGTGCGAAGAGCGTTGCGGTACGAGTAGCGCAGGAGCGCAGCGCAATCGTTGATTTCCCGAGGGAGTTCGTTTTGCGGGCGGAGGGCTTGAAACTCAGCGATTTGCACGAACCAGCGGCGAAACGTTTCCTGATCGGAAGGCGCGTCGAGGCGCAGAAAGTCCGGAGTGCCGTCAGCAAAGCGGTCGTCCGTGCTCGGGGAAGGTTGGGCGAAAGGGGGTTGGGCGGAGGGAGGTTGGGCCTCGGCAAGATTCGGAGCGCTCGCGGCTGTGGCTGAGAGATTCGCTGCAGTGCTATGTGGATGGCAGGCGAAGCTGAGCAGCGCCAGGGACGCGCCGGAGGCGAAGAGGAGAATCGTGATGCGTAGCGCGAGCATATTGTTGGTGTCGCGAAACCGAAATTCGTCTATCCGTAGTAGGGATTGTGCACGAATTATGCCACGCGGAAGAATGCGGCTAACGCCAAGAAACTGGATGGATAGAGCATTAGTAACTGTGTCCGGAGGTCGACTCGCGTGTCTGGAGGCACACGAGTGACGGCAGAGAGAAAAGTTGGGATAGGTGATACCGTCCGACCCAAAGTTGTTACCTATGTAGCCGGTACGTTCAGTTACCCATGTGTCCGGGTTGGACCGCCTGGTGTTGGTGGGCCCGCCAGGATTTGAACCTGGGACCAACGGATTATGAGTCCGCTGCTCTAACCGCTGAGCTACGGGCCCCCTCACAGTTGAATATCGTACCTCGAAAAGGAGCGGCGTGCAGCCCTTCGCTGATGCAACTGAAATCCGGAGCGAGGGAGCGGGCTACCGTTTGGAGGGGCCGGCGCTGGCGCTGGTGTCGAGGGCGGCCGCTTCGGCGCGGAATTTGGCAGCTTGCTCGGGCTGTTTCAGGGCGTCATATTCTTCGGCAAGATCTTTGCGCGCGCTCACAAGCCATGTCACTTTCAGATCCATTTGTTTGACGAGAATATCGTAGCCGGCGCGTGTTTCGGTTTCTGCTTCAGCGTAGCGATTTTGGCGCAACAGAGTTCTGCCGAGTTTGATACGGGCGATGCCGGTATTGATGTGAGTTGCGGATTGCGACTCCGTGAAAATGGGAATCGCCTGGCGATATATTTTTTCGGCGCGGGGCCAATCTTCGCGGCTGGTATAGACGCTGCCCACGTTGGAGAGAGCAACGGCGTAGAGATAGTGGTGCTCACCGTAAACCTGGCGATAAATTTCGACCATGCGGAGGAAATATTGCTCCGCGACATCGTTTTTGTGCTGCTTGAGCGCGGCGGAACCCAACTCGTTGAGAGTGGAAGCCACGGTGGGATGCACGTTTCCGAAGACGCGCTCTTTGATGGCGAGAGATTGTTGAAGCAAATCCATGGCCTCGTCGTAGCGCTCTTCACGGACGAGCGCGCGAGCAAGAATGGTCAAGTCCGCAGCGGTTTCGGGATTGTCCTTGCCGTACCAGCTCTGAACAATATCCAGCGCCTGGCGGTCATACTTTTCGGCCTCGGAATAATGGCCGAGATCGAATTTAATGGCCCCGAGATTGATGAGCACGTCAGCCACGCGAGGGTGGCGCTCGCCGTAAATTTGGCGGTACATGGGAAGCACGCGTTCGTTGAGGGCCTCGGAAGTATCGTAATGTCCGGCGTAAAAATGCGTGCTGGCGAGTTCGTAGAGGCTTGCTGCGACTTCGGGAGTGGCGTTGCCTTTGACGGATTCGAGGCGGATGGCTTCTTCGAGCGTCTTGATAGCTTCGTCGTAGGAACCGCGGTCTTCGAGAACCAGGCCGAGCGCGGCAGTCGCTTTCGCTACCGTTGGGTGATTCGGTGGAAGATGGCGCTTGCTCATGGCGAGGCCTTCTCTGACCATCTTTTCGGCTTCCGGAAGTTGGGCCTGATCGGCTCGCAGGAGACCGAGCGCGACGAGGCTTTCCGCTACTGGGACGGCGTCGGGGCCATAGAGCGACTTACGCTCTTGGAGACTGGAATTCAGGAGCGTGTTCGCTTGATCGAGTTTGCCCAGTTTCTGATACAGAGTGCCGAGGGTTTCGTAAAGCTCCGCCTGAACTTCGGGCTCCGCGTTGAGCGACTGCGCTTCTTGCACCCCGCGGTCGAGAAGAGTAACCACGCGCAGGTTGTCCGTAGGCCCGGCGGATGCGTCCCCGCCCTGAAACAGATTGGTCATGAACTTTTGAATGCGCTGGGTGCGCGCGGCTTCGGCAAGAGCCGCATTGCGAGCGATGGCCAGCCGTAAGGTAAAGAAAATGACCAAGCCGACGACGAGCGTGAAAACCGCTGCAGTCACGCCCACCGGCTGGCGGTTGCGAGCGACGAACTTTCTCAGCCGATAGCCGAGCGTGTCTGGGCGCGCCTCCAGTGGCTCGGCCCTGAGGTAATGATCGATGTCGCGTATCAGCGCTTCGACGGAGCGGTATCTGCGTTGCGGGTCCTTGTGCATGGCCGTGAGACAGAGGACGTCCAAATCGGTCCAAGCGCTCCTGCTAATGGAGGTGCCGCTTCTCTCGCGTTGTGGAAGCCGAGCCATCTTCTCCGCTAGAGCCGACGGCTTTTCCGGCTGGTTTTCGGTTAACACTTTTTCAGCCTGCACCGGCGTCAGGTTGGAAACATCGAACGGGAGACGGCCCGCTAACAGCTCGTACAGAATGACTCCCAGCGAATAGACATCCGCCTGGATTCCGACTTGTTCACCGCGGATTTGCTCCGGCGCGGCATACGCTGGCGTCATCAGGCGCAAGCCGGTCAGGGTGCGATCGGCGGCCAATTCGCTCAGGCTCTCGATATGCTTCGCGATTCCAAAATCAAGTAGCCGAAGTGTCTCGTCGGTTTTCACGAGGACGTTGGAGGGCTTCAAATCACGGTGAATGACGGCATGCTGATGGGCGTAGAGTACCGCTTCGCAAACAGATCGAAAGAGACGCAGCCGGCCGAGGGCGGAACAATTGTTCACGCTGCAGTAGACAGTGAGAGGAACGCCTTCCACGAATTCCATCACGAAAAAGGGAGAGCCATCACGCGAAGTGTCCGCGTCATACAGCCGCGCAATGGATGGATGATTGAGCTGCGCGAGAGTGCGCTGCTCCGCGGCAAAGAGATCGCGTCGGGCTAGCGAAAGCCAGGCGTCGCGCAGTATTTTTATCGCAACCTGCGTGCCAAGGTCAGCGCGTTCGGCAAGGTAGACCACGCCCATGCCGCCTTCGCCAAGCGCTCTTACGATTCGATACGGGCCGAACTCTTTGAAAGGAGGAGGCGCAGCCGCTGGAACGCTTAGAATCTGATGCGCGACGTGGGCGATGCCGCCGTCCAGCAAGGAAGCCCCGCGCGTATCTTCCTCGAGCAGGATCATTATTTCAGAGACGAGCGCGGGATCGCCGCCGCACTGAGTTTCTAGAAAAACGCGCTGCTCGGCTGCGGGAAAGTCGGCGGCCTTGTGAAACAGAGTCTGGATTTTTTGCCAGCGCTCGCTGTCCATCACTGCCCCTCGAGCCGTGGAGAAAAGGTGATTGGTTAGCTGGCTTCCCGAAGCTCATGTGCCAGCCACGCTTTGGCTGCCCGCCAGTCGCGCAGCACAGTGGCCTCGGACACATTTAAGATAGCCGCGGTTTCAGGTATATCGAGCCCGCCGAAGAATCGGCTTTCGACAAGCGCCGCCTGGCGCGGATTCATGCGCGCAAGTTCGTCCAGGGCACGGTCGAGCCGAAGTAAGTCTTCTCCGCAGGAAGGCCCATTCTGGCAGGAATCGTCGAAGCTGACAGTCACGTCCTGGCCGCCGCCGCGTTTCCCGGCGTTCCGGCGGCGCGCCGCCTCAATCAAGATTTGGCGCATGGCGCGTGCGGCGATGCGTTTGAAGTGCAACCGCGAGGCTGCGGCAATTTCCGGAGACTTGGCCATCTTCATCCAGGCTTCATTGACAAGCGCGGTCGGATTGAGCGTGGCGCTGGGATCACCGCGGCGCACGCTGTACGCCAGGCGTCGCAATTCCTCGTAAGTTGCACTAAACAAAAGGTCTAGCGATGCCCGGTCCCTCCCGGGCAAGACCGCTTCCGGGAGCGCGAACGGCGGCGTTTCTGGTGGCGTTTCGGGAGAAGTTTCCGGTAAGTCTCGTCGGAGGTTTCTCGCCGTCATGACGGTTTTCTCGTCCCTTTTACGTATTGCGTAGTGAGAAGCAGCAAACCCCATGGTTTTCCGGTGCGGGGAGACGGGGGAGTCTAGCCCCTTCATCGGACGGAACTTTATCACCGGGGCGGTCAAGCGGCAACGGTCAACGTGGATTTGTCGCTGCAAAGTGAGAATGTCCGGTTTGTGCAAAGTAGAAATGTCCGGTTTCATGGGAGGTTGGGGGTCCCATGGAACCGGAGCGCATCGCCTTGAGCCAACGAGAACGGGACCGACTGAAAGTATTGCATGATGTGCAGGAGGGGTATTTGACGCAAGTGGAAGCAGGACAGCGGCTGAAGGTCAGTGACCGGCAGGTACGGCGGTTGTTGATCCGCATGGGCGACAGCGGAGACAGAGCGCTGGTTCACGGGCTGCGAGGCCGCGCGTCAAATCGCAAGCTGGCGCTCGCTTTCGAGCAGAAAATCATGGAGCGGGTGCGACAACGCTATGCGGATTTTGGCCCCACGCTGGCGGCGGAGCACTTGGCCAAGGAGGATCTGCTCGTGAGCCGCGAGACGTTGCGGAAGTGGATGGTCAAGGCCGTTTTGTGGCGGCCACGACGGCAGCGCGTCAAGAAGGTGCATGTATGGCGAGAGCGGCGGGCCAGTTTTGGGGAACTGGTGATGCAGGACAGTTCTCCGTTCCGCTGGTTCGAGGACCGCGGCCCGGCTTGCCAGTTGATCGCGCTGATCGACGACGCCACCAGCCGCGTGTGGGCGCGTTTTGTGGAGCACGACAGCACGGAAGAGAACCTGCGAACTTTGGGAGGATGGTTGCAACGCTACGGACGTCCAGTTGCGCATTACACTGATAAAAACAGCATTTTTCGCACCACGGGCCCAGCGGCGCTCGGCGAACAACTCCAGGGAGAAGTGGCGCGTTCGCAGTTCGGCAGAGCGCTGAAAGAGTTGGGCATCGAATGGATCGCGGCGCACAGTCCACAGGCCAAAGGCCGCATCGAGCGACTGTTCGAGACCCTGCAGGATCGCTTGGTGAAGGAGATGCGTTTGGCAGGAATCGACACCATCGAGGCGGGGAATTATTTTCTGGAGACGCATTTTCTTCCGGAGTGGGAACAGCGCTTCACGGTAGCGCCGCGCCATCCGCGCAATGCCCATCGACGACTGGGACGAGGACAACGTCTGGAAGAAATTCTGAGCGTGCGGGTGAGTCGCAAGGTGGCTGAGGATCACACGGTCAGCTGGGAAGGAAACCGCTGGGGTGTGCCCCGCGCCGAAGTGTGTGCCGGACTTCGCGGAGCGCAAGTGGAGATCGAACGACGGCTGGATGGCGCACACTGGCTGCGCTTCCGTGGCCGCTATCTCCCGCTGCGCCACTGCCCGGAACCGGCGCCGCGCGCGGCAAGTCCTTCCGGCCTACGGCCTACAGGGCTTGCCATAAATCCCCTTACAAGAAAGAACAAAAGTGCACCTCCAAATCATCCCTGGCGGACATTTCAATATGGCAGAAAACCGGACATTTCTACTTTGCGTTGACACGGTCAACGTGGATTTGCTGAGGCGTGTGGCAATTCGGCCGACCTCACGGCGGTTTCCGATTTTGAAAACGGCGCGGGTCAACAAATTGAAAATTTACAGAATGGAGAATGAAAATGGATCTGACATGCCCAAAGTGCAAGAGCGAGGACACGCAGAAAATCACGATGGTTGCGTCGGCTTCCGGCCTGTTTGGAAAGATTCTGCGTTTTGGCGCAGTGTATGTCTATAACATTTGGATTCCCGTAGCGTCTGTATTTTTCGGGATCGCTTTTGGGATTGTCTTTGGATTGTTCAACGGATACCTCGGCTTCTTTGCTTTTGCCGGCACTTTGGTCGCAGGCTTTTTTGCGCGTAAGTGGGTCAAGGCGAAGACTCGGTCCAAGTTTGCGGATCTGTCGGACAACATGAAGCAGAATGGCTTCCAGTGCAAACGCTGCGAGCATCTCTTCATTCCCGTGGAATATCTGCCGGCTCCCAAGGTGCAAACCGCGTCCGCATAGAACGATTTGCTTCTCGGCGAAATCGGGATGGAAGTAAGCGAATTTTGAGGAGGCCTCGTATTTAACCGCACGGTTAAATACGAGGCCTTATTTTCATGGTCCGGTGACTCTCGGGGAGAGAACCAAAGCCATGAATGTCTCGCCTTGACACGAGGCAACTGCCTCTAAGGAAAGGACTTAGCAGCGTTTGACCGTACCTTAATATACGCCTCGCACACCGTTTTTTGCCGCTACCTGAGGTTGCCCCTCTCTGTAGAAGAGACTATGCTTCTAGGGCCGCAATAGGCACCGCCGAGGGTGCGCTGCGGGGGTGCTAACCTCATGCAAAGACTGACGAAGTTGTGCGTTTGCCTGCTCTGCGTCTGCTTGCTCAACGCGATTCCCACCTCCGCGGGGACCGGCGCGAAACCGGCGGGGAACTCCCTCGAGCAAATCCGCGCTTACATTTCGACGGGCTGGGATTCGCTCACGCGATCGTTAACGGATTGCGCTACCGTGGTGGACACAAAGCTCTCCTCGGTTTCGGTGCTTTATCTGCCCGCCGATTTTGCAGTACCGGCTTCTGTCGAACAACTGCAAAAGCAATGTAACGTGCAGGCCCAGCATTTGCCGGCAGTGATTCACCACATCGGCGAACTCGACCCCGGAAAAATCGATCCGGCCGGACTGCTCTACCTGGAAAACCGCTACGTTGTTCCCGGCGGAAGATTCAACGAGATGTACGGTTGGGACAGCTACTTCATCATCCGCGGATTGGTGCGCGACGGCAGGATCGACCTCGCCAAGGGCATGGTCGAGAATTTTTTCTTCGAGATCGAGCATTACGGCGGAGTACTGAATGCGAACCGCACGTATTATCTGACGCGCTCGCAGCCTCCGTTCCTTACTTCCATGATCCTGGCGGTTTATGATGCGGAGAAAACCAGCGGCCGCGCGAAAAATGAATGGCTCGCGAAAGCCTACGACTATGCAGTTAGGGACTACAGTCTTTGGACGAGCGAACCTCATCTGGCGGGATCGACCGGACTCTCGCGATATTTCGATTTCGGCAATGGGCCAGCGCCAGAAAGCTTGAAAGACGAAACGGGACACTATCGCCAAGTGGCCGCCTACTTCCTTCAGCAGCCCGGCCTTGGACGAGATTACGTTCTGGAATCGAGTGCGTCGAAACCCAATCCGCGTACCGCTGGGCAGCTTTTTGCTTTGCAAATTTGCGATGTCGCAAGAACGATGGAGCGTGCGGCTTGCGATCCGGCGGGAACGGCCGCGCTGAGCGCGGACTACTACAAAGGCGATCGCGCCATGCGCGAATCCGGCTTCGACATTTCGTTTCGCTTCGGTCCGTACGGTGCTGCTACCCATCATTTCGCGCCGGTGTGCCTCAATAGCCTGCTTTACAAAACGGAGAAGGACCTGGAACAGATGAGCGCGGCACTGGGCCGAAGAGAGGAATCGGAAAAATGGCGGCAGCGCGCGGAGCAGCGAAAGTCCAACATGCAGAAATATCTCTGGGATAGCGAGCGAGGCCTTTTTTTCGATTACGATTTCGAGAAACAGACTCGCTCGACTTATGAATATGTAACTACGTTTTATCCGCTCTGGGCTGGCATCGCGACTCCCGAACAGGCGCGTAGCGTGATGCAGCATGTGGATAAATTCGAGCAGCCTGGCGGGCTGGTGATGAGCCCCTACGAAACCGGCGGGCAGTGGGATTTTCCGTATGCGTGGGCGCCCAATCAACTGATGGCCATCGAGGGCATGCGCCGCGCCGGATTTAATGAAGATGCGAACCGGCTGTCCTACAAATTCCTTTCCATGGTGATGGAAAACTTCCGGCGCGACGGGACGATTCGCGAGAAGTACGATGCGGTGAAGCGATCTTCAGAGACGCAAGTTACCGCCGGCTACCACATGAACATTGTCGGATTTGGCTGGACCAACGGCGTCTTTTTAGTGCTCCTGCACGATTTGCCGCCGAGCGAAGTCACGAGACTTGCGAAGGAACAGGAGCACGCCGCAGGCGCGGCGCAGTAGCGATTCCTGGCCACTTCTGTTAAACAACGGCTCCGCGGATTAATTCCAGGCGGGCCTCATCGGGCGGAGGAGTGGCTCCCGTCTGACTCGCAACCCACGATCCCATTCGATTGGCGGCCTCGTTTATCGTGGCGAGAGAATCGCGGCGCAAATAGTGATACACAAGCGCGGCAGTAAAGGCATCCCCGGAGCCAACGGTGTCCGCGACCTCCACCGGAACGCCGGGATGCTCATGTTTGGCATATTCGGCGACCAGCAAACTCCCTCTTGCGCCTCGCGTGATACAGACAAGCTTGATGTGAAACGTATTTAAGAGCCACTGCGACGCGGATTCTTCATCGTGAAATGGAAATCCCAAGAGTTGCACCACCGTGGGCAACTCTTCGTGATTCAGCTTGATGATGTCCGACTGTTTCGCGGAATCCGCGAGGATTTGCGCGGAATAAAAAGACTGCCGTAGATTTACATCGAAGACGCGAGTGGTTTCCGGCCGGATTGTCTTCAAAAAAGAATAGATGGTCTGGCGGCTCTGCGCGCAACGTTGCGCCAGCGAACCGAAGCAAACCGCGTCCGCCTTTTGCGCCAGGGATTGCCAGGCCGCCGTCCATTCGAATCCATCCCACGCGACGGGCTTCGCAATTTGAAAAGTCGGCTGGCCTTTTGCATCGACTTCGACTTGCACAATTCCCGTGCGATACGTTGGATCGAGCTGTAAATAAAAAGTGTTGAGACCCAAATGCTGGAGGCGCCGTTTTGCTCCTTCACCGAGCTCATCGCCGCCGACGCGGCTGGCGACGATGCCTTCGTCACCCAGCAAACTCGTCATGTAAGCAAAGTTTGCGGGCGCGCCGCCGAGCTGGCGTCCCTCCGGGAAATTATCCCAAAGCAATTCGCCCAGCCCGACTGTCGTGAACTTTTTCATGGACGACCCGCGTTACCCTGTACGGCTTCTGTTTGGTGCCACGCCCGAGACGTTCGATCACACCACCAGAAAAGTTGCGTTGCTCCAAGACTTAGCGCCAGACGGAGCTAAGTTTCCATACCTTGAGCGAGAGCAATTTGCCATTCCCCGTATCCGAATACAACACCATTCCATCGCTGCCGGGGGAAGGATAGATGCGCTCCGTCAGGACCACCTCGCCATCGTTCACGAATATCTCTAAGCTCGAACGGTCCATAAAAACGTGCAGCTTAACTCGCGCATTCTGCCGCACAACCGCTTTGTGGCGCCCGGAAAATTCCGGCGCGAAGGCAACTTGCCCGGAGCGAGTACGGTCGACGAACACTTCCTTACTTTCAGTCATGAATCCTAAGACGGTCTCTTCGTTTTCGCCTTTGCGCAGCCGGAATCCTATCTCCTTCGCATCTCCTGAAGCCAGCTCTGCTTCAAATTCCAGTGTGTCGCCGCGCAGACTTGCCATGTGCATCGCCTGGTTCGCCATCGAGACGGAAACCCCGAAAAGCTCGATCAACTCTCGTTCGCGCAGTCTGTTTGCTTCCGCAATGGGTTTTTGCACGAGCCGGATTCCGTCCGGAAATTGTTTAAGGCTCAGCTCGCGCGGCAATGACTGCGCCCCGCGCCAAATTGCGGTTGGCTCGCGGTTTGCATATTGCCAGTTGCTGATCCATCCCATCCATATTCTGCGGTGGTCGCTCGGCGGAAGATCGGAGAACGAGTTTGTGGCGTAAAAATCCTTGCCGTAATCGGCCCAAAGCTCCTGCGTGGCCAGCGTTTCATTCACAAAGTGCATGCCGTCGAAAGTGCCGACAAAATAGCGCGTTCCCGTGCCCCCGGCTGGTGCGCCAGGGTTGCGATTCACGATCAGCACCCATCTCTTGTTTTTTGAATCGCCGTTCACCGGCAATTCGAAAAGATCCGGGCACTCCCACTGGCCTTTATCAGTGCCGCCGATTTCAAACGAACCGCGGAACGTCCAATTCTTCAAGTCCCGCGAATCGAAGAACACGGTTTTTCGTTCGTCCGCGAGGACGGCCACCATCACCCATTTCTTGTCCGCGTCATACCAGAATACTTTGGGATCGCGAAAGTCGGGCTGCTTCAAGTCGGCAATGGGATTGCCAGAAAAGTTTGTCCACGTGCGGCCGCGGTCGTTGCTGTACGCCAGATTTTGCCTCTGAAAATCTTTTCCTGCCGCGGTGTATATGGCAATCAGACAGGAAGGATCCGCTGTGGCAGCGCTCGCGCACAATCCGCTCGCATTGTGCCAATCCACCACCGCACTGCCGGAATAGATCATGTACTGGCCAGGAACTTCGGGAATGGCGATGGGCAGATTTTTCCAATGCAGCATGTCCGCACTGACGGCGTGGCCCCAGCTCATGTGGCCCCACTCCGTTCCTTGCGGATTGTACTGGTAGAAGAGATGGTATTCGCCCTTGTAGTAGACCAGGCCGTTCGGGTCATTCATGAAATTTTTCGGCGGAGTGAAGTGAAACTGCGGGCGCCAGGGTTCGTCGTACGTTTCCTGCCCAAACAGCGCGGACGCGCTCAACAGAAAAAGGCATGCCCCGAAGAGTCTGCAACCGCGAAACATGGCATTGGAAAAGCTCATCGGGTGGCGCGCCCCTTCAAGGTCTCGCGTTCTGGCTCTGTTCCAATTGGCCGGCGAGTTTTAGCTCTCTATCGGCGTCTTCGTTCTTGCCTAAATCCCTGTAAGCTTGGCCCAAAAGGTGATGCGGAATGGGATTATTGGGATCCATCGCAAGGGCGCGTTGCAGCGCGCGTACGGCCAGCTCCGTCTCACCTTTCTTCTCCAGAACTTTCCCGAGCAGAATGTACGGCCCCGTCGAAGTAGAATCCAGCCAGATCGAACGCTGCAGAAGCCGCTCCGCGTCATCATATTTCTGTACGCGCGAGTAGCCGTCCGCAAGTTTGTAATATGCTGCTGCGTTGCCAGGATTGAGCTCCACTTCTTTCTGGAACTCCCCGATGGCTGCCTCTATTTGAGAATGATAGAGGTACAGCTCCCCCAGCAGCTGATGCGCCATTGGAAGCCTCGGGTCGAGCGCAACGGCTTTCCGTGCGTATTCTTCCGCCACAGGCCCGAAGTCTTGCCGCAGCAGCATGCGCGCCGTGAACAAGTAGCTGGCTGCGGAGTCAGCTGGCACATCAAACATTTTCGCGAAGGCTTTCCGCGCATTGGGATAGTCCTTCGTCTGGATGTAGCAAATCCCCAGGATGTACGAAGCATCGACATTCGCACTGGCGTACCACGTCTGCACCTTTTCCAGCTCAGGAATCGCCTCGGCAGGCCGCCCAGCCAGGTAATACGAGAGTCCAAGCAGCTGTACCGCCTCCGCGTCATCCGGATCCTTTTCCCGCGCTTTCTTAAGGTAGAAGATGGCGTTTACGAAATTGCCGCTCTTGTAATACGCAGCTCCCAGTTCGTGCGTGAGCCCTTTCATCCCCGGATGCTTCGCATCCAAGTCGAGGAGAGCCGAGATCGCTTCGTCATATTTCCCCTGCTGCAGGAGGCGGCGAGCCTGATCGAAATCGAGCCCCGAGACCTGAGAGGGTTGTTGAGATGGGCGGGGAGCATCGGGCGGGGACGGTTTCTGCGGCGCTTGAGTGATTTCCGCCCACATAGGCGCCGCGCTCAAAATCAAGATGCCCAAAAGAGCGGCGGCTAATCGGGGGTTCTTCGGCATGTGTCTACCCCTATGCAAATCCAAAAACGATTAGAGCATAAAAAATGGGGAGCCGGTGAGGGCTCCCCGTCGGTTTGGGGTGTGTTGTCTTTTCTTTGTTAGAAAATGAATCTAAAGCCAAACTGTAGTTGGCGCATGCCAGTGGGTGAACCCGGCGAGTTGTCGCCCTGAATGTCGGTAATTTGTCCGGCGTTAGCGCCGCAACTGGTGTCAATGCAAGTGTTACCTTGATTGCCGTTGAAGCCCAACACAGGATGGTTGAAGACGTTGTACGCGTCAAAGCGGAACTGCGCCCTGTAACGCTCCGTGATCTTGAACGTCTTTGATAGTGACATGTCGTCGTAGAAGACATGCGGTCCGCGATACGAATCGAATCCCACGTTGCCAATCTGGCCGCACGCAGGTAGCGCGAAGGGCCCCGATGTCGGCCGTGCCAAGGTGCAGGTGTCCGTACCTATAGGCGTAGTGGCCGCGTACTGCAACGGGGCAACGGGTGTGTACCAGAACGTTCCGTTGGCATTCTTTACAACACCAGTCTTCAGCTTCTCGCCGGGAACGATGTTCGGGCGGCATATGCTAACGTCTGTGACCTCGCTGCATTCTTGGACACTAGGCGTCCACGGCAGGCCGCCGCCCCAGGTCAAAGTGTTGCTGACTTGCCATCCACCGATCGCCAGGTCCATCGCCCGACCGGCGTCGCTCATGAATTTCTTGCCTTTACCAAACGGCAGTTCATAAATCGTGTTGGCTACGAATTCGTGGGTCCGATTGTCCGGGTTCGGGCCATAGGCATACTTCTTATCCACGTCGTAGTAGGTAGAGTCGTACGCGTAGGCTTTGGAGAACGTGTAATGTGCAAGGAACTGCAAACCGTAGCTCGTCCGTTTTTCCGCCTTGATCTGCAACGCGTTGTAGTTGTTGTTGGCGTCGTTACCAAAATAATTGCTTATACCGAATGAGCAGCACGGCGTGTAGCCGGGTATCCCTCCATAGTTGAAGGCGGGGACGCCGTTCAGAAAGTATTCGCGCCGGTTGTTGGCCGCTATGCTCGGCGTGAAGGCCGCGACAGTGCCGTTCCAAGGAGAGGTACCGGTACCAACGGCAACATCGTTGATGCCGTAGGAAGGTCCCGTGCCGGCGAACACATGCGTGCCTTTATTTCCGATATAACTGACGGTCAAATTGAGGGTCGGCGTGAGTTGACGCTGTAATGTAGCATTCCACTGGTCAATGGTGGGAAGCCGCTGAACTCGTGGCCGAATATACGTCGAGGCAGTTCCATCAGGGCCGTCAATCGGCAGAAAACCGTTTGTCGTGAGATCGGTTATCAAGTTTGCGAAGCTATACGCGGGTGGGCCGTTCATGAGGTTGAAAACGGCGCTTCGATTGTCTTGATATCCCGTATGCCCCGGCAAGTTTGAATCCGTCAGGTTCTGCGACGCGAGGATTGGCAGGTTCTGCGTGACGGCGTGGCCGAAGTTAGAGCCGAACACGCCGATGTCAAACCCGCGACCGTAACCGAGGCGTAGAACGGTTTTGGAGTCAAACTGATAGGCAAAACTCGCGCGCGGGGCAAACGCTTTGAACGTATTCGACACGTTACCGTTATTGGAAACTCCGCCGTAGCCAGCCACCACAAGCTCGCCATTATTCAAGTCTCCAAAACCCGCGTTGCCTTTGGCACTCACCGCCTCTGGATTGTAAATCTCCCAGCGCACGCCTAGGGTCATGGTGAACCTCGGGGTGACGCGCCAAGTATCCTGGGCATAGGTGAACTCGCGCCATTGATGCCCGACGGCTTGGACGTTTGGCGGGCTCACGAAGCGCTGAAAATTACTGACGTCGCCTAGAAGCATTGTAGCCAAAGCCATACCACCGCTTCCCGCGAGGGAAGTGTCGCCGGAATCGAAGTTCAAGATGCCGGTACGGCTGGAATCGCTCGGGATGCGAAGGTTCGTGGCATAGCGGATGTCGGCACCAAACTTGAAGCTGTGGTTGCCCATGGTGTGCGTCCAGTTATTTACAAACTGGATTTGACGTTCTCTTTCCGTCAACGGGCAGTTGCAACGTCCGATGTTCAGACCGTCTCCAAAAGCGGATAGCGTCTGATTGCCAGAAAACTGGAAACCGGACAGACCACCAGTTTCAGGAGGACCCTGAATGCCGGGGCCGGAGTTGAGCCCAGGAAACCCGAACCCATCCATGGGGCTCGCGCTCGCATCGGAGTAATGCGTTACCGGGTTATATTGGAACCACCCTACCCGGAAGTCCGTTAGCCACCTGGTGCCGATCGCTTTGGTGAAGCCTCCGGCTACGCTGTAATCGTGGTTGATCGAAGTGCCGTTCAACCCGCCCGGCCCAAATCCCGCGCCACCGAGAGCACCCAAGCCACCGAGGCCAGACAAGTTGAAGTAGTCAAGGCTAAATCGTCCGAAAACCTGATAGTTGTGGGGAGCGCTGTAATCGATGCGAGTGTCGAAGGAATACTGATTGTAAGGACCGTTGCCCGACGAGTCGAAGTTATTGTTGATTCCGCTAACCGTGGGCGTGGGAAACTCAGACAGAAGTTTGCCCATGCCCGTCGAAATCCTCCCGATAGGGATCCAATTCGGCTCAGTTAGGCACCCCGCGGGTCCGCAAAATTGCGTGCGGCCTGAACCATCCGTCGGGTTGCCCGTGGCAGGATCATAGATCGCAAAGGGATACTGGCTCAGGTTGCAGTATCCATGCGTATCGCTGCTGCCGTTCGTGGCGGGATTGCAGGTGTTGATCACCTCCGAGGTCGGGATGGTGTACTTGTTCGTGATTCCTTGAATCTGTTTTGTACCCTGATAATCTCCGAAGAAAAACAGCTTGTCTTTGAAGATCGGCCCGCCGATGGAGCCGCCATACTGCTTCCAGGTGGCGGGGGCTAGCGGAACACTCCGGGGCGTAAATGGATCCGTTGCTTGCTGGTCGCTATTGCGGTAGTAGAAAAAGCCCGTCCCGTGAAAGTCGTTTGAGCCGGACTTGATCGAGACTCCAACCGTGCCGGCGACTGCTTTGCCGGATTCCGCGTCATAGTCTTGGAGGGCGATTTTGGTTTCTGCGATAGCATCAAGATTAGGATTGACCACGATAATGCCGAGGATGGCGTCCTGGTTATCCGTTCCATCGAGCTCAAAGTTGGTACCAGAGAAATGCTGGCCATTGACGAAGATTTGCCCACCACCCTGCGGATTTTCAGTTGCTGCGTGGCTCCAACCCACGAGCTTTTGCGTACCGGGAGAGAGCAATTCGAAGTTGGTGAAATTGCGATTAAGGACTGGCAGGTCTTCGATATACTGCTGATTGAATTGGATGTCCACGTCCGCGCGGTCCGTCTGGAGTTGGGGAACGGCGCTAGTGACTTCGACGGTTTGCGTTACTGCCCCGACCACGAGCTGTGCATCCACAGTGGCAGAAGTGTCCGCATTTAGGATCACGCTCGGTATTACCGTTGCCTGGAAGCCTGTGGCCGTAACTTGCACTTTGTACGTGTCTGGAATTAAGTGCGTAACCGAATAGTTCCCACTCTCATTCGTGGTCGTGTCGTAGCTAAAGCTCTTGGTGGTCGAAGTGACATTGACTTTGGCCCCGACGACGGCATTCCCCTGAGGATCCGTCACCGTGCCGATGATGCTTCCAAACACCGCCTGCCCTGACACCTTCGGTGCATTCAGCAAAAACACACAAAACAGAACCGCCAAACCAAGAACTACGAGTCGCTTTGCCATCCCACCCCTCCTAGCAGATCCGTTTCCCACATCTTTCAGAAGCATTCCAACTCCAATCGTCGAAAGCCTGGCCCGCCACTAAGCGAGAAACAGCTTGTCGAGCTTTCGTGCACTTACGATTTGGTAGAATGTTGCTTACTAAGGAAGGCTGAACCAACGCTCGCAAAGACCAAGCCTAGCTCAGCCGCTAAAGGCACCCCCACAGCAAACCTAAAGCGCCCTCGACATGCGCTTCGCACTTAAGCACCCAGCCTCTGAGAGGCCGCCGCAATTGCGCCCCAAACGCGACTTACGCGTTGGCACCAATGCACAGGCGTATAATGCGGCAATATTGATGCGTACTATTTGTTTTTTGGCGGCCTGTTGGAAGTCTCAATGCGTCTGATACGGTTACATCCTATAACTGACCGCCTTGCAGTAAGTTGCGCCACTTGTTACACTCCTGTTACTTCGACGTATCAAGGACCAGTGTGAACGAACGGGAGCAACTCCTCGAGCAAATCAACCGGCTCGTTAACAGCCATGCCCTGCATGGCTCGGAGTCTCTCTGCAAGTTGCTCCGCTATTTGGCCAAACATGCTGTCGAGCATCCCGGTACCCCCATTAAGGAATTCCAGATCGCCACGGAGGTCTTCGGTCGTTCCGCAGACTTTGATCCGCAACTCGACTCCATGGTCCGAGTACAGGCGGGTCGCCTTCGCTCCAAGCTGACGGAGTATTACAGTTCGGACGGTCTGGAGGACCCCGTCGTCGTGGAAATCCCGAAGGGCACCTATGTGCTTTCCTTCCATCATCGTAACGCCTCGCCCGCTAAGTCTTCACCCGGCGCCCTGAACGGGGCCGTGCGCACAGAGGCCATCGAGAAGAACCCCGAACGTAGATGGGGCACGGAGGTTATTTCCCTTTCCATCTTTCTTGCGGCCGCAATCCTCGTGATTGTGTGGCTAATGGCGACCCGAAATTCCAGCCCTGTGGGTCTAGCCAGCGAAAGCGAACCGGTGCCGGCGGCCTTCCGCGTCTTCTGGAAGGGCTTTACCACAGGGCCGGAGGAGCCATGGGTTGTCTTTAGCAACGCCGCCTTTATCGGGCGACCAGAAACGGGAATGCGCTACCGCGATGCAACGCGTGATGCTGGAGCGCCCATCCTCGACCACTATACTGGCGTCGGCGAGGTCTTGGCCGTGCACGAACTCGATCGCGTGTTCGCCCTCCTGCACCGCCGCATCCGCGTCAAGCGGGGAAGCCTCTTTTCGCTCGACGACGCCAAGAACAACAATTTGATTTTCATCGGTTCGCCGGTGGAAAATCTCTCGTTGCTGGAGATTCCTGGCACTCAGGAATTTGTTTTCGAGCAGATTACCACCGGCCCTCGTAAAGGCGACCATGCCATTATCAACAGGCACCCACAACCCGACGAAGCCAAGGAATTCTTCGCAACTCCCTCGGGTCAGCCTCTCACCGAGGATTACGCTCTCCTCGGCCTGGTTAAAGGAATGAATCTGGGGCAATCCGTGTTAATTCTTGCGGGAAATACCACCATCGGAACGCAAGCCGCTGTCGAATACGTTTGCCGGCAGAGCTCTTTGGAAGAGCTGCTCTTGCGGCTTTCGGTTTCGCCGGACGGCGAGCTGAAACCTTTTGAAGCCGTGATTCGCGCCAAAGTCGCTCGCGGCGTGCCCGTCGAAACCGAGTTGGTCGCTATCCGCAAAACCACTTTCTAGACTCACCGATTCAGTAGGAATTTCACATACGACTAGCGGCTCGGAGCCTTGAAGCGGGGATCCAATTCCGCGGCCTTTTGAAATTCCTTCGACGCTTCTTCCCGGGTTCCTTTTCTCTGCAGCGCCAGTCCCAGCTGATAGTGCGCTTGCGCGTAGGTCGGCAGCGACTGGATCGCAGCCCGGAATTGCGCAATCGCGCCATCAAGATCCCCTGCGTTCAGAAGCTTGCGGCCGGAGTTTGTTGCGATGGCCGCCGCCTGCTCATCCGATTTCTCTTTCAGAAGTTCCATACCCGCGTGGCTCTCCGCCGCCGCTCCCTCTGTGTCTCCGAGTTGCCGCAGAACAGCTCCCAGGTTTGTGTGCGCCCCGGCAAAATCCGGCTGCAAGCGGATGGCTTCGCGCAAAGCCGTAGCCGCCGGCTGCAAATCTCCCTTCTGCTTCAACACCGAACCAAGCGTGTAGTACGCCTCCGCATAATCGGGTTTTGCACGGATGGCCAAGTGAAGCTCGTCGGCGGCCGCCGCCAATTCCCCCTGCTGCCACAGAGTCACCCCTAATGTGTAGTGCGCGTCCGCCAGTTTGGGGTCCAGTTCCTCCGCCTTCTTGAATTCCGCAATGGCCTCGGGCAAACGATCATTCATCTTTAGTGCCAGGCCCAGGTCGTAGTGATACGTCGCATCTTGTGGCGCGCCATTCAATGCCGCCTGAAAATGGGCCATCGCGGCGTCAAAATCCGTTTTCTGAAGATACGCCACGCCCAGATTCGCTTCGTACCCCGCATCGGCCGGTTTTAATTTCAGCGCCACGCCAAATTCCTTAATACTGTTCTCCGCATCTCCTGTTTGCAGGAAGGCCAGGCCTAGATCGTTGTGAGCGTCCGCGCTTTCGGGCCGCAGCTTCGCCACTTGCCGGAATGCGGCGAGCGCCTCTTCCGCGTTGCCGGAACGTTGCAGCAAAATCCCCAAGTGCTTCTGAACATCCGCATTGCCGGGATCCAGTTTTGCCGTGGACTGATATTCCTGCAACGCCGCATCTGTCTCCCCTTTCGATTCCAGCGCCTTCGCCAGATAGTAATGTGCAGGAGCACTGCCCGGATCAAGACTCGTGGCCGCACGCAATTCGGTCTCCGCGCCATCGAGGTCCTTTTGCTCCAGGCGCAGGACGCCCAGATGCAAATGCGCCTGCGCAAATTGCGGTTGCAGCCTCAGAGCTTCCGAAAACTCAGCCATCGCCTGCTCGGTCATCGTTTGCTGCGCAAAAAGCGAACCGAGATCATCGTGCAACTCCGCTCGGTTCGGCTCCAACTCGATCGCCTTTTTCAATTCCGCTGCGGCTCCCGCTGCATCTCCGGAATAGGATAGTGCTTTTCCCAGGATGTGGTGCGTCTCGGAATCCTTTGGAGCCAAACGCACGGCTTCGCTCGATTCGCGAATTGCCCCTTGCGCGTCGCCGTTTTGCTGCAGCGCACTCGAAAGATTCATGTGCGCCTGCGCAAAATCTGGCTTCAACTTCACGGCCGCTTTGAACTCCGCAATCGCGGCTTCCGTTTCGCCCTCGGCCAACAGCACCCAACCCAGCGAATTGTGCGGTTCCGGGCTCCGAGGGACCAGCTTCACGGTTTTTTCAAACGCCGCGCGCGCGCTAGCCAAATCCCGTCGCTGCAACGCCTCTATCCCCTGGCTGTAGATGGCGTTCGCAGCCTCGGTGTCGGCGCTCTTCTTCGACTTCTCTGTTTGCGCCTGTCCGCCTGAACAAACGACCAAGAGCGCCAACAAAAGGGCGCCAACTCGCAAGCCGTTCCCCATCCCGTGGTGTGGTTCGATAGAGTTCAATTCAAATCTCGTTCCGTTCTGTTCGACGAAGCTCTGACCTCCACTCCGCCTTGACCCTGCTTAACCGGCACCTTAGTATGCCAAGAGTTCATGATTTCCGGTCAGACTCATCGTTCGCGCATGCGTTTCCTTGGTATTCCGGTCTCCCTGGCTTTGCTCCTGCCATTTTCTCTGCTGTTCAGCCCAAGCCAGCTGCCCAAAAACAATTCGAAGCCGCTCGCTCATTTCACCGACATCGCCAAAAAGGCCGGACTGGTCAACTCTGTGGTTTTCGGTGGCGTGGATACCAAGAAATACATCATAGAAACTACGGGAACCGGCGTGGCCATCTTCGACTACGATAACGACGGCTGGCCGGACATTTTTATCGTCAACGGGACGAGCCTCGACGCTCCCCCCAGTGGAAACGCGCCTACCAGCCATCTCTATCACAACAATCATGATGGAACTTTCACCGACGTCACACAAAAAGCCGGACTGACTCACACTGGATGGGGTCAGGGTGTTTGCGTCGGCGATTACGACAACGACGGATGGGAAGATCTCTACGTCACCTATTACGGAAAAAACGTCCTTTATCACAATAACGGCGACGGAACGTTCACGGACGTGAGCGAGAAAGCGGGTGTCGCTGGCTCCGGCAAATCCTGGGGCAACGGCTGCGCCTTTGTAGATTACGACCGCGACGGCCATCTCGATCTCATGGTCGCGAATTACGTCGACTTCGATCTTTCCACCGCGCCATCTCCCGGCGACCGCGCTTCCTGCGTCTGGAAAGGTGTTCCCGTGATGTGCGGCCCGCGAGGCCTCCCTCAGGCAAAAAATATTTTGTACCACAATCGTGGCGACGGCACGTTCGAAGATGTCTCCAAAAAATCCCACATAGACCAGGCCGACGGCCATTACTCCCTGAGCGTCTCTACACTCGATTATGACGACGATGGCTGGCCCGACATTTTTGTTGCCTGCGACAGCACCGCAAGCATTCTCTACCATAACAATCGCGATGGCACCTTCACGGATGTCGCCATCACCGCTGGCGCCGCCTTCAATGAAGACGGTCGCGCACAAGCCGGCATGGGATCGACAATCGCGGACTACAACGGCGACGGCAAGCTCGACATTTTCAAAACCAATTTTTCCGACGACACCGCCACTCTCTATCGCAACAACGGTAACGGCACCTTCGACGACGTCACCTATCCCGCCGGTCTTGGCCTCAACACCAGATATCTGGGCTGGGGCGCCATGTTTTTCGATTTTGACAACGATGGCTGGCCCGATCTTCTCCTCGTGAACGGCCACGTCTACCCCGAGGTCGACAGCCAGCATCTCGGCAGCAGTTTCCAGGAACCACGCATCCTCTATCACAATAATGGCAACGGCACCTTCACCGATATTTCCGCCGATGCTGGTCCCGGCATCACCACCGTGAATTCTTCTCGCGGGCTGGCCATAGGCGATTTATGGAATGACGGCCATCTCTCCGCAGTCATCAGCAACATGAACGCACCGCCAAGCCTGCTCGTCAACGACGTTCGCAACGCGAATCACTGGATCGCCTTTCATCTCATAGGCACTTCGTACGCCACAGTTTCGGAAAAACAAAATCCATCTTCAAAACCGGCCTCCGGCTCACAAGCGCCGCATCCGCTCTCTTCTTCATCCTTTGTCTCCTCTACTTCCTCTACACCCTTTGCTTCTTCGAGAGACGCCATCGGCGCCCGCATCACGATGAAAGCTGGCGCGCGCCTCTTCGTCGACGAAGTGCGAAGCGGCTCCAGCTACGATTCGAATAGCGATATGCGTGTTCACTTCGGCCTGGGCGCAGCCACCAGGCTTGATTCCTTACAAATTCGCTGGCCCAGTGGCCTGGTCGAGACCTTTGACGGACTCGCGGTCGATAAGATTCACACCCTTCGGGAAGGTAGCGGGGCCGCACCCAAGTCTCCGCCCCAAAAGTAATTCGCCGCTTTTCCCCGCGCGTAATAAAATCTCTTCGTTCGCCCTGACACCGCGATGAAAACTAAATCCAAGCCTAAGAAACAGACCAAGCCTCAGCCCAAGCTCAATCGAAAATCGTTCGAAGCCACGCTCGAACGGCTTCGCTCAAATCTCGGCTGGGTTGTTGTCTGGATTCCCTTCAGCGTCCAGAAAGTTTGGGGAACGCGCGGGCGCTTTCGCGTGAAAGGAGAAATCAACGGCTTTGCCTTTCGGACTTCGCTCTTTCCTACGCGCAAGGGCGAACATTTTCTCCTGGTAAATAAAAAGATGCAGGCGGGCGGAAATGCCTCCGAAGGTACGGCCGCGGAATTCCATCTCGAACCCGACATGGAAGAGCGCGTCGTCGCCACTCCCGCCGAACTGAAGCTCATCCTCGCGGAAGATCGTGCGTTCCGCCGTTGGTTTGATGCGCTAAGCTATTCCATTCGCAAGTGGATTTCTGATTGGGTCGAGCAGCCTAAGAGTGCTGCTTCACGCGTGCGCCGCGCCGAACAAGTCGCCGAACAGCTTTTCTCTGCCATGGAAGCCGAGCGCGAGCTGCCTCCTGCTTTGAAGATGGCCTTCACGCGCGACCCACGCGCCCTTGAAGGGTGGAATCTCATGTCGCCTTCGCATCGGCGCGGCCTGCTGATCGCCATCTTCTATTACCGCTCGCCCGAAGCCCGCGCCCGCCGCCTTGAAAAAGTCGTTGAAGAAGCCATCGCCCTCGGCGAGAAGAAATCCAGTAAATAAATTGTGGATGCCCGGCGGCCGTTACTTCAAGACATCCGCGCCCAGTTTGGCGCATTGTGCGTCTTGCGCGCTCGTCGCACCAGACACGCCAATCGCTCCAACAATTTTGCCGTCCATCACCAACGGAATTCCTCCCTCGACGGCAACCACTCCTTGAAGGCTCAAAATCCGCAGTCCATCTCCGCCTCCGGCCAGAACATCTTGAAACACCTTTGTCGGCCGCTTGAAAAGCGCCGCCGTGCGTGCCTTCTCAATGGCCACATTCGCGCTTCCGATTTGCGTGTTGTCCATTTTCTCGTAATAAACGAGGTTTCCGCCGGTGTCGACAATCGCCACCGCTACGTTCCAGTGATTTTTTTCCGCCTCCGCCAACGCTGGCGCGGCCGCCTTCCTGGCATTCTCCAAGCTCACTACCGGGCCATACGGATTCGGCATCTGCGCCCGCGCCATCGCCAACCCGGAAAGCAAAATCACCACCCCAGCAAAAATCTTAACCGCAGTATTCCGTGACATGCTTTCTCCCCCCGCATTCCAGTAACGAAATCCGCTTTTTGGTTCCTTGCGTCCTCAGCTTATTGCCACGACGAGCCCTCGCCTCACTCCTCGCGCACGATCGACACGTAGATCGGCCCCGCCCCAAACATACTTACCAAAAACCACGTAAACCGCCCCGCTCGGCTCACGGTCTGAAATTTCAAGTGTTCTCCGGCCGCAACATCCAACTCCAGCGTCTTCCAATTCCAGGTATTGTCCACGCGCAAACTGTGATGCCCCGCCTTCACTGGCACCGAGATCGTATCCCCGTAAAACAGCTCCCCCACAATTTCCCCGTCCACCTTCACAATAATTTGCCGCTGCTGCACGTCGTCCGGCGACTTCCGCCGAATCGTAATCGTCCCTTGGGTCTCAGCAGGTGCGGCGTTCACTCGGGTTCATTCCTCCGGCAGCCATAGATGCTACCCCTCCCCGCATTCCGCTCACAACCATTCTAAATTCTTTAACCCTCTTCTAATTTCGCGCGCCTCTGCTACAATCCCGTCCATGAAACGGCGCACATTATTACAATCGCTTCCCGCGGTTGCTCTTCTTCCAAAAGCGCTCATGGCCGGCGCTGCCCCATCCTCGACTACCGTCTACGAACTTCGCGTTTACCACACCTACGAAGGCAAGCTCGACGAGCTCCTCCGCCGTTTTCGCGACCACACGATGAAGCTCTTCGAAAAACACGGCATCAAGAATGTCGCTTACTGGACTCCCACCGACGACCCGTTCAAAGGCAAAACGCTTTTCTACATTATCGCCCACCCCAGCCGCGAAGCCGCCACCGCCAACTGGAAATCCTTCGGCGACGACCCTGAATGGCAATCCGTCCGAGACAAGTCCGAAGCCAACGGCAAAATCGTCGAAAAAGTCGACTCCACTTTCCTCACCTTGACCGATTTCTCTCCGCCCCTTCGTTAACCGTTCCCTTCACCGCGCTGCGGCGAAAGCCAGGGCCAAGCCAGAATCACGGCGCGGTCACCACAATCGCGCCACAAGGCGACCGGCTCACTCTTCTGTAGGCATGCGGCTGCGACGAATCAAAATAAATCGAATCCCCTTTTTCCAAAGTGTGCTCTTCCACTCCTATGCGCAATTCCAATTTCCCGTTCAGCAACGCCAAAAACTCCACCCCCGCGTGATGATGCGTCCGCGCCTTCCCCGGCGCCAGCGGCTGAAACTCCGCGTAATACGCGCTCAGCTTGCGTTCCACCGCCGTAAAATCCAGCGACTCAAAGTAAAAGGAAATATCCTTTCCGTCCGGCCGTTCCGGAAAGCGCTTCCGTTGCCCCCGGCGCACGATCGCCACCACGTGCCGCTTCCTCTCGTCCGTGAAAAAATATTCCAGCCCCACGCTGAACACCAACGCAATCCGCAATAAGGTCGGCAGTGTCGGAAAAAGTATCCCGCGCTCCACCTTCGACAACATCGCCGCCGAAAGCCCCGTATGCCGCCCCAGTTCCACGAGCCCCATCTTCTTCTTCAGCCGCAACCCGCGCAGCTTTTCCCCAATCGCGTACCCGCGCAACCCTTTGCTCAGCGTCTCTGAAAGCACGTTTTCTCCTTGTGTTTAACCTGCAAGCAAAAAACTCGCCAGGATTTGACTCCCGTTCACCTGACTTTTAGTTTGGCTTGCATTTTCCTTGCTGTCAAATCTTTTTTCTCTATAGTTAAACATGCACCTCGCAGTATTCATCAATCGCATGGAGGAATTGTTCATGAAAAAGCTAGACGTTCTCGCCCTCGTCCTCGTGGTCGTCGGCGCCCTCAACTGGGGCCTCGTAGCCGTCGCTCACTTCGACTTGGTCGCCGCCATCTTCGGCATGAAGTTCGGCGAAGTTTCCGTGCTTAGCGCCATTGTCTATGGCCTCGTCGCTATCGCCGGAATCTACCAGGCCGCTAGTTGGAAGGCCATGCAGAGCCGCTGGCAAGTCACGCCAATGGTTCAGCGTTCCAGATAACAGCGGTGCAAGATCAGAATCACGACAAAAGTTGTAATCACCAAAATCCAGTTCGAATCGAAAGCAAATCCAAGGAGAAGAAAAATGAACGGAAGTTTGAACAAATCTGTAAAGTTGGTTTCTCTGGCAGCCGCGGTTGTCCTCGTCCTCTCTCTAGGCACATTCGCGAGCCCCAAGCCTGCGTCCAAAGACATCGTTGATACCGCAGCCGCCGCCGGCTCTTTCAAAACTCTGGCCGCCGCGCTTCAGGCCGCCGGTCTCATCGACACTCTCAAGAGCAAAGGACCCTTCACGGTCTTCGCTCCCACGGATGAAGCCTTCGCCAAACTGCCCGCCGGCACCGTCGACGATCTGCTCAAGTCCGAAAACAAAGCCAAGCTCGTCGCCATCCTCACCTACCACGTCGTCCCCGGCAAAGTTCTCGCCGGTCAAGTAACTAAAATGAGCTCCGCCAAGACCGTCAACGGCGAATCGCTCACCATCAGCGTCAACAACGGCTCACTCATGGTCGACAACGCCAAAGTCGTCAAGACCGACATCCTCTGCAGCAATGGCGTCATTCACGTTATCGACTCCGTGGTTCTGCCCAAGTAGTTCCACCACAAGGGCAAGTCGAGAGAGCCCTGCTCGCCTCCTGACAGGGCTCTCTCGCACTCCGCCTCAAATACATTTTCGAGCGCTCGCGTAAAGAGCAAAAGATAGAGCCGTTTGGAAATAATTTTAGATGTATGAGTTGAGGAAAATCATGAACACCGTGTTGGACTCCGAAAATCAGATGAACCAAACTCTCGCGCTTCTGACGCCCGGCGATGCCAAGCCGAGCCGACTGGAAGCAATCGTCGGTGAACTCATGACCGAGCTTGGTCTCGATCTCACCGATCAACATTTTTCCGGCACTCCCGCTCGCGTAGCCCGCCTCTTTCGCGAACTCACTCGCGGCTACCGCATCGATCCCATTACGCTCTTGAAGACTTTCGATTCCAAACATCGCGAACTCATCGTCGTGTCCGACATCAACTTCTATTCTCTTTGCCCGCATCATCTGCTCATCTATCGCGGCAGAATGCACTTCGGCTACGTCCCCGACGGCAAAATCGTGGGCCTCTCCAAAATCCCACGCCTTATTCAGGCCATGGCCTCTCGCCCCATCGTGCAAGAGGATCTCGTTTCCGAAATCGCTGACACTTTTATGTCCGTGGTTAAGCCGCTCGGCTGCGTCGCCCGCGCTACTGGCCGCCACGACTGCGTCGCTGTCCGCGGCGTCAAATGCCACGAAGCGCAAATGACCACCGTCGCTCTTCGCGGCCTGTTTCGCGAAAAACCCTCCCTGGTAGAAGAGTTTCACCAGACCTTGACGAAGATCGATAGATAGCCTGCCCCTGCGAACGAACAACTTTTCTTGTGCCAACGCCGTGGCGAAGCCTTCACCAGGCCGATTAGAATTCTGACGAGAGGCAATTCTTGAAGGTTTTTACGTTTGATTCGCGCCTGTGGCTCCCGAGCCCCATCAACGAAGTTTTCGCCTTTTTCTCCGACGCCCGGAATCTCGAGGAACTTACTCCGGCTTCGTTGCACTTTCACATCCTGACGCCGGCGCCCATTCACATCCAGCAAGGCACTGAGATCGACTATCGCCTCAATATCCACGGCGTTCCCATCCGCTGGCGCAGCAAAATCACGGTCTGGGATCCGCCGCATCGCTTCGTCGATGAACAACTCCGCGGCCCCTATCGCCAATGTATTCACGAGCACCGCTTCGCCGTGCACGAAGGCGGCACCACCTGCGAGGACACCGTAAAATACGCTCCCATCGGCGGCGCGCTCATCAACAAATTCTTCGTCGCAAACGAAGTCCGCCAAATCTTCGCCTACCGCACCCAGCGCCTGAAAACCTTGTTCCCTCATCCACCCAATTCTTGACTTGTGCCGCTTCTTCTCCGTGCCCTCTGCGCTCTCTGTGTCCTCTGTGTAAAATCCTTTTCCTATTTCGTAATCTTCGCAATAAACACCGAATAAGGCTCCATCGGCAAGAACGCCATCGATCCCTTCACTTGCTTGTGAAAGCTCGTCAACAGCACTTCCTTCAGCTTCGGCTCCCGGAACCCTGTCTCGGAAAGCTCAAACGGCACCCTTTGTTCCACTGCCGACATGTTCAGAATCACCATAATCGCTTCGCCTTTATATCGCCGAAGATACGTCAAAGCATTCGGGAGATTCTCATTGATCGAAACATAGTCTCCGTCCAACAGCGCCGGCTCTGTGTGCCGCAACGCTAAGAGTTTCCGGTAAAAACTGAGCACGGAGTCGGGATCCTTCATCTCATCTGCCACGTTGTGCGTCTGCGCGCTGGCCGGAACTGGCAGCCACGGCTTCGCCACGCTGAATCCGGCGTTTGCTCCTTCGCTCCACTGCATCGGCGTCCGCTCCCCATCGCGTCCTTTTTCGAGGGGCCAGCCGAGCCTTCCGATCGGATCTTGCACGTCCTCCTTCCGTTTCGGGTCGTTGTTCTCCATCCCAATCTCTTCGCCGTAATACATAATCGCCGACCCGCGCAAGGTCAAATACAGCGCCGCCATCATTTTCGCGATGTCGTCGTTGTGAATCCCATCCGCGTACCGCGTGTATGACCTCACGATGTCGTGATTCGTGATCACATATACCGGCCAGTGCCCCGCCGCATTTACCGCCGCAATATGCTTTCGGTATTCATCGGCCGAAAGGCCATTAAAACCCGTCATCATCAAATCCATGGGCATCTGCAATTCGTCGTTCTTCGCCCCGTAATAGTCCTTCAGTTGATCCACATTGATGGTCCACGTTTCCCCGATCAGCACCGATCCATATTCATCCGCCACCGTCCGCAATTTCTTCATCGCGTCGTGCACTTCCGGCAACTTCTTGTTGTGGATTTCGTCCATGTTCGGCCGCCCAAATTTGTCTGTCCCAGGCAGCACTGGGTTGTCGGTCAAATTCGGATCTTCATAGAGCGTATCCACCGCATCCAACCGGAACCCCGCCACCCCGCGCTTGTACCAGAACCGCGTCACATCCAGCATGGCCTTTTCCACCGCGGGATTTCTCCAGTTCAAGTCCGGCTGCTCCGGATAAAAATAGTGGTAATAATATTGATTCGTTTTCGGGTCGAACTTCCAGGCCGATAGCCCAAATGTCGAAAGCCAGTTATTCGGCGGCTGCCCCGGCCCCTTTCCATCGCGCCAGATGTACCAGTCGCGATGCGCCGAAGTCTTCGACGACTCCGAATCGATAAACCATTTGTGCTTGTCGGAAGTGTGGTTCACCACAAAATCCAGAATCACCCGAATGTCCCGCTTCTTCCCTTCCGCCACCAGACTGTCGAAATCCTCCATCGTCCCGTACATCGGATCGATCGCTTCGTAATCCGAGACGTCATATCCGAAATCCACCTGCGGCGAAGGAAAACACGGCGTAATCCAAATCGCGTTGACGCCCAGCTCTTTCAAGTAATCCAGTTTCGACGTAATCCCCTTCAAATCCCCCACGCCATCCTTGTTGCTGTCCGCAAAACTCCGCGGATAAATCTCATAAAACACCGCATGCTGCCACCACGCATGCCCCTCCGCATCCACCCCCTTCGTCTGTGCCCACGCTCCAGGCGCGCCAAATCCTAAACTCGCTCCCGTCCCCAATATCGCCAAAACCACACCCAATATTCTCGTATTCACAGTCGTCTCTCTTTCTCCGTGCCCTCTGTGCCTCTGTGTTAAGAAAACGCCCTCAACCGCTCCGCCAATCTCACCGAGAACGTGCGTCGCCGTGCTCACCGTCAGCGGCGGGCCGTTGTTTCGTTATCGCCATTCCCCAATGTTCACTCTGCGCTAGTAGGAGTCCGTTCCACTCTGTAGGGGAGGGGCTTGCCCCTCCCTGTTGGTCGTCCACTATGTCCTCGGTCGCCTTTTTCCTGCCCTTAGAGTGACCTTGCGACCCGGGGCTTTTTCCTGGGCATCAAGGAAATTTGGCATGTTCATAGATCTGTTCGTTCGTAAGAACTACCTTGGGACCGTCCGACACAATCAAGGGGAATTTCACACGTCTGGCACGAGGGCGCTTCCGTTCCGCCAGAATGCCTCGCGCACAAAGGAGAATTAATTCGCCAACGGATCGCCCCTGCGCGGCAGCCTGCGCTTTCAGTCTCCGGTATAGGGGAGCAGGTATATCAAGGGTTGTACGAATCGCTTGCTTTTTCATACGGTCATTTAAGCCACTGATGCCATAAATAGGGAACTATCTCTGCTTTCAGCCTCTCAATTCTTCGACATCGCCAATTCCCCGCCAACAGGATTTTCCGCCTCCCACGCGCTTCCTCTTCTCCGTATCCTCTGTGACGTCTCCCCTGAAAATACCCTTACCTCGAAGGCCATCCAGAGTAATCCGGCGTCTGACTGTTAGCTGTCAGCTGTGAGATGTCAGCCTCTATTCTCATTCTCTCCAGATGCAATCTCACCGAAAAGCACCAACCGCACCCAACGCGGCGCCTCAGGAAAATCAAAGCCTTGATTACTCCTTCAGAAAATCCTTCCGCGTCTTGGGTAGATTCCGCAGGCGAAAATAGATGATTACCCGCTGGCGTTCGTACTCCACGCCTTCCTTCTCTGCAAAATGAAGCCGCAGCTTCGCTCCGCCTGCCGCGTCCTTCACCAGTTCCGCCCCTTGCACCGAAGCGATCACGCTCGGGTTCCACACCGCCAGATCGTAGGTCGCACCCGCGCATCCCTCAACTACCAATTGCATCGGCGCCCGCTCGGAACCCATTTCTTCGGAGATGATTCGTAAACCGGAACTCTTGCTTCCCAACTCCGGTAAGCGGGAGGCGTACGACAAACCAAAATCTTTCGGTACGTGAAGGTGAATGACGTTTTTCCCTTCTTTCAAAGCGACTTGCATTTTCAAGTGATAGTGCTCGGAATCCATCTCCTGATCGAAGCCTTGCTGCCGCCCGTTCACATCCACTCGCACATCCAAAACTGTATTTGGCACCGCCGGCTCGAAATCGAGCGTGCACTCTCCGCCCGTCCGCGTAACCTCCAGCGTGATTTCTCCCAAAACCTTCTCGTAGCTCAGATTCAGAACGCTGTCGCCGACCCGCACATTGTTAATCTTGAAATTCGTCCAGTCCGCCGGAACATGTGGCACGAACTTCAGGGTCTTTTTCGTCGCATCGCGCTCCAGCCCAAACATTCCTTTCAACAGCGGGCTCACCACCATCGCGGCCGACCACATCTGGTGCGGTGAACTTGTCGAAAGCGGCTGGTAATAGTCACCCGAGAGCACTTCGGTTACGTGTCCAAGCGATCCGTCGAGGGCTAGCAGCGCATTGGCCCGCAAATTTTCGTATCCTGAAAATTCCTGGTGATGCCGGTACTCGGCGACCGAAGCCCACCCCGTAAACAGCGGCCACACTGAACCGTAGTGGTATCCGCCTCCGCTGAAATGCGGCGACTGCTCCGATATAATGCGCATCCCCCAGTCGGTCTCCATGTCCGCGCCCGTCAGTTGGCGCAGCTGCATCGATCTCCATGCTCCCGTCATATCGCGCGTTGAGCCGAACCACATTGGCGCTGTCCCCAGCACGTTTAGCTCATCCACCTGCTTGTCGTCCTTGTCCAGCGCGAACGCGTATCGCTTCTTCCCTCCGATCCAGAAACTTTCTTGCACCAGCGCCGACTGTTTCTCGAACTCTTTTTCCAACGCCGCGCCCGAATCCGCCTGCCCCGCGTACCTCGCCAGGTTGGCAAGCGCGCGCAGCGCCTCCGCGCCCAGCGCGCTTTGGTAAAACTCTGTTTTCACCGGCAATAGCGGCCCACCTTCCACCCAGCCGTGCCCCACTCCCTGATTCTGCGGCAGCCCCCAAGCGTCATACGTCGACTTCAAAAACTGATACGCCTTCCAGACGCTTGCCCACTTTGCCTTTGCGAATTCCGCATCGCCACTGTTCGCGACGTAATCGTTTACCGCAATGATGTACAGCGGTGTCGCATCCGCCGAAGCGTACGGATACGGATACCCCTTGAACCATTCGACAAAATTTGCGCCTTGCGAAATCTCGTGCGGAATCTTTCCGTCTTCCCGCTGAAATTTGCTCACAAACTCCAGCGCCGTCTTTGTATTCGCGAAATCTCCCTCGGCATTCAAAGCCAGCGTTGTCCAAAACGAATCTCGCCCGAAATACCACGCAAACCCCGGCCGCTGGCTCTCGCCCGAAGTCCTGTAACCCGCCACCAACCCCGTACCAAGAAATGGATTCGTCACCATCCCCTGCACCATGCTGACTCTCGACCAGTCGTACGCTTTTTGCAGTTGTCCGTCGGGCAATTCCACGCTCACCGTCTGGCGAAGATAGTCCCGATAATACTGCGCCGACTCGCGCAACATGTCGCCGTTTCCAGCCGTCAGCCGGCGATACTCGCTCTCTGCATCCGCCCGCCCAGTCATCGACCCCGCAATCACAACGATCTTCGTTTCTTTCCCTCTTGCCGTCACGCCCAGCCCGAACGAATTTTGCTGCGCTTCCGAATAATTCGTTTGAAATTCTTCCTGCGCATTTTCCGCGGTAGGCGATCCCACCATCGCAACGAACTTTCTCTGTTCTTCCCCCAGGGCAAACGCCCTCAGCCCGGCATCCCATCCTATATATGTAGCCCCAAGCGCTGCAGGCCACTCCAACTGAAAATCCCGGTGAAACACCGCTTCAATTTCCAGCGGCGTTTCCGTTTCCACTTCCAGCAGGATCACTGCCCCCGGTTCGCGGACTGGCACAAAAAAAGTCTCTCGCACCGAAAACGTATCGCCGGTGTAAACGATCGTGCTCGATTCCGGCCGCGTGATCAGCGTCCGCGCCAGCGAATCCGCCGCCAGCGTTTTTCCATCCACATGAAATTTCAAATGAAATTCGCGAAAGATCTTCAGCGGATAAACCCACGCCTCCATCCGCCCCGCTTCATTCCCCAGCAATGCCGCCCGCGTCCCCAGCGCCGGCAGAAACTCCCAAGGCCGCACTGCTCGCGTTAATTCAAGCGAACGCGCTGGCTCCGGCGCACTTACCGCTTCCGGAGACTTCGCCGCCGTTTGCGCTTGGGCGCTCGCCGCTATAAGAGCAGCGAGTAGAATGGTGCCGAAGAAACCTGCGCGAAATCCCAGATTCTTTCGAATTGCGTCTGTTTGTTCCATCACGGTAGGAAGGCCTGTAGCACGCGAGAACCCATCATTCTCTCGTGCCCCTCAGTTCGAATCATCATTTGGCCGTACAATACGGAGCGGCGGCAAATCTTAGCACGAGCCAAACCCGGGAAGGTATGATTCCATTTGTCCTCCTCACGTCGCGCCTTTCTTAAATCGCTAAGCCGCTCCGCGCTTGTTCTCCCGCTTGAAAGCGTCCTAGCCCTGGCGCGTCCGCTTCCTTCGAATGACAAGCATGGCTTGTCTCTAGGCGATTCAAATCATGCTCCCTCGACCAATTCGAACCAATCCGCCGCAACGAATTCGAATCCGTATCCTCCTGCGCCAGCCGAAATTGGCGTCAGCTTCCTGAATGTCGCCCGCGAATCCGGCCTCAACGCGAAAACCATTTTCGGCGGCGAACACAAAAATAAATATTTGCTCGAGACAACTGGATGCGGCGTCGCCTTCTACGATTACGACAACGATGACTGGCTCGATATTTTTTTAGTGAACGGATGGCGTCTCGAAGGTTTCCCCAAAGGCCAGGAGCCCATCTCGCATCTCTTCAAAAATAATCACGACGGCACTTTCACCGATGTCACGGCGAAGTCCGGCATCCTCCACTACGGCTGGGGACAAGGCGTTTGCGTCGGCGACTATGATAACGACGGCTTCGACGACCTTTACATCACTTCGTTTGGAAAAAACGTTTTGTATCACAACAACGGCAACGGCACATTCACCGATGTCACCGAAAATGCCGGCGTCGGCACAAACGGACAACGCTGGAACACCGGATGCGCGTTTGTCGATTACGACCGCGACGGCCACCTCGATCTTTTTGTCGCGAACTACATCGATCTCGATTTAGCCACCGCGCCGCTCCCCGAATCCGGGCCATGCAATTACAAAGGTGTGCTTGTTGCCTGCGGCCCGCCGGGACTCATCGGCGGGAAAAATATTTTATTTCACAACAATGGCGACGGCACCTTCTCCGATGTTTCCGAACGCGCCGGAATTTTTCAAGCCAATGGAACCTTCGGACTCGGTGTGCTTACCGCCGATTTCAACAACGATGGCTGGCCCGACATTTATGTCGCGAATGATTCGACAGCCAGCGCGCTCTACCAAAATAAAAAGAACGGCACCTTCAGCGACGTCGCGATGGAAGCGGGGTGCGCGCTGAGCGCGGACGGCAAACCCCAAGCCGGCATGGGCGTTTCCGCCGCGGATTACGATCTCGATGGAAATCTCGACATCGTTAAAACAAATTTTGCGGGCGATACGCCGTCGCTGTACCACGGGATCGGCGGCGGCAATTTCGAGGATGCCACGTTTCCCGCCGGCCTCGGCAAGCATACCCAGTATCTGGGCTGGGGCTGCGGCTTTTTCGACATGGACAATGATGGGTGGCCGGACATTTTAATTTGCAACGGCCATGTCTATCCCGAAGTTGAGCAGTTGCGCACCGAAGCGGGGTATGCGCAGCAGAAAATTCTGTATCGCAATTTGCGCAACGGGCATTTTGAAGATGTGTCCAAGCAAGGCGGGGCGGGCATCATGATTCCGGTTGCGTCGCGGGGAGCGGCGTTCGGCGATTTTGATAATGATGGGGATATCGACGTGGTCGTGAATACGAACAATGATTTTCCCCAGTTGCTGCGCTGCGATTCGCGGACTGAAAATAATTGGCTGAAAATAAAAACGATCGGCACAAAATCGAATCGCAGCGGCATTGGGGCGCGTTTGCGCTGCGTGACGCATCCGCCGGGGGAAACGAAACCGCACTCTCAAATTGACGAAGTGCGCAGCGGCGGCAGCTACATTTCGCAAAACGATTTGCGCGTGCATTTTGGCATTGGAAAAGCGGAGAAGGTCGAGTTGCTGGAAATCCGCTGGCCGAGCGGCGCGGTCGACACGTTGAAGGACGTGAAGCCCAACCAGATGATCGTAGTAAAAGAAGGACAGGGTATTGTGCGCTCGGCGAAGTTTGAGAAAACGAGGACAAGCAGCGTGACGAAATGAAGAGTTTCTGAGTGATGAAGAAGTGGCGAGTGACGAGTGATGAGTGGCGAGAGGAAAAGACAACGCGGGGACGCCTCGACCGGGTCGCGGCAGACGCAGTTCGCGGAGACGCGTGGAGGAACTGTGAACCGTGGTCCGTGGCCAGCGTCCCGTGAAAAACGGGAAGGGGACAGACAGGATTGGCTGTCCCACCGTGTAGGAATTGTCCTCGATGTCACGGGGATAACAGAATTTAGAGACCAGATCGGAGAACCGAATGAAAGTTGAAATCGTGCATTGCCCGACGTGACAGAACAACAAGGTAAAGGTCACGAGTCTCGTGGACCTCATTAAGAATCGGCTGAATGTGGACGTGGTGCTTGTGCCGGGAAAGACGGGGCAGTTTGATGTGGTGGCGGATGGCGAGAAGATCGCGGAGCGCGGGGGAAACTGGTTGACGCGGAGCTTCGGGGCTGGGTATCCGGATCTGGAGGGTGTGGTCGAGAGGATAGAGAAGCACCGAACGTGACGCAGCCGATGAAAAGTCAAAACCCGCACCCTTGAAAATCACAAGGGATGCGGCACCCCACATGCCTCACGGCCACCCGCCCGAGGCAAAGCAGTATCCTCGCTTCGTTCGGAATGGCTGTTATTTGAATTTATAGTTACTTGAAATTAGGGCGGTATGCGTTTGTTAGTTGTTGATTCCCATTTGGGTTAGGAAATAGGCGTAGTCGAAGGCTGTTTCGTGGAGGCGGTCGTAGCGGCCGGAGGCGCCGCCGTGGCCGGCGGGGTTCATGTTGGTTTTTAGAATTAGAGTGTTGTGATCGGTGCGGAGCGCGCGCATTTTAGCGACGTATTTGGCCGGCTCCCAATACATGACCTGGCTGTCGTTGAAAGAGGTGCGAACCAACATGTTGGGGTAGGGCTTGGCTTCGATGTTGTCATAGGGAGAGTACGTGATCATGTAATCGAAGGCCGGCTTTTCCTTGGGATTGCCCCACTCCTCGAATTCGGTGACCGTCAAAGGGAGAGATTCATCCAGCATGGTATTCATTACGTCGACAAACGGAACACCGACCAGCGCGGCGTGGAATAAATCGGGGCGCATATTCAGGACGGCGCCCATCAGCAGGCCGCCAGCGCTGCGCCCTTCGATCACCAAGCGGTCCTTCGAACCGTAACCCTGAGCTGTGAGATATTCGGCGGAGGCGATGAAGTCGGTAAACGTGTTTATCTTGTGCATCATGCGTCCGTCATCGTGCCAGGCCTTGCCCATTTCGCCGCCGCCGCGAATGTGCGCGACGGCAACGACCACGCCGCGATCGATCATGCTGAAAAGGTCGGAGTCGAAGCCGATGTCATAGGGGATGCCGTAGGAACCGTAGCCGGTGAGATAGATGGGACCTTTGCCGTCTTTCGCGACGCCTTTCCGGTGGACGACGGAGATGGGGATTTTCACGCCATCGGAGGCCGTGGCGAAAATGCGCTCGACCTGATACTGCGTACGATCATAGCCGCCGGGGACTTCTTTCTGTTTCAGCAGAGTGGAAGTACCGGTGGGGAGATCGTATTCGAAGACGGATTGCGGAGTGATAAAAGACTGGTAGCCATAGCGGAATTTGGTGGTGTCGTATTCCTGATTGACGTACGGATAGTTCACGTAAGCCGGCTCTGGAAATTCGATGCGGCGGGATTCGGCGGTTTGCAGATTGGTGACGCGAATCTGCGGCAGGCCGTTTTCGTGTTCGTAGGAAATGAAGTAGTTTTTGAAGAAGTCCGTGTCATCGAGCATGACGCTGGGGCGATAAGGCACGACTTCCTGCCAATTCTTGCTGCTGGGATCGGAAACCGGCGCCTTGACGAGGCGGAAATTGCGTCCTGTATCGTTCACGCGAATATAAAAGAACTCGCCATTGTGATCGGGGTAGTACTCGACATTTTGTTTGCGAGGCTCGATCAGTTTCCATTCGGCCATCGGTTGGGCCGCGGGGAGGTAGCGCGCCTCGCTGGTGGTGTGGCTGCTGGAGATGAGCAGGAGGTAGGCTTTGCTGCGGGTTTTGTTGGCGCCAAGTTCAAACCTTTCGTCCTTTTCCTCATAGATCAGGGGATCGGGGCCGGCTGTGCCGACGGCGTGACGATACAGTTGATAAGGACGCTTGGAGACGGCATCCTCAACGGTATAGAAGATGGTTTTGTTGTCGTTGGCCCAAGCGACGGAGTCAACGCGTTCGGCGTGGTCGAGGAGTTTTTTGCCGGTGCGCAAATCCTTGACGGCCAGCGTGAATTGGCGGAAGCCGGTGTTGTCCGTGGTGTAGGCCAAGAGATTTCCGTCGTCGCTGACCTCGAAACCGCCCAGGGACATAAACTTCTGGCCCTTGGCCAGTTCGTTCACATCGAGGAGGATTTCTTCCGACGCTTCCATGCTGCCCTTTTTGCGGCAGCGAATGCCGTACTGCTTACCCGCTTCCGTTCGCACGTAGTAGAAATAGGCACCGTCCTTGTAAGGGACTTCGACGTCGGTTTCCTTGATGCGACTCAGCATTTCGCCGTAGAGCTTTTTTTGCAGAGGTTCGGTGGGCTTCATGACCGCGTCGGTGTAAACATTTTCCGCTTCCAGGTAGGCCTTCACTTCAGGGTTTTTCTTTTCGCGGAGCCAGTAGTAGTTGTCGACTAATTTGCGGCCATTGATTTCGGTGGTTTTCGGCTCTTTCTTTGCTACCGGGGGCGCGGGGAGAGAAGAAGTGGTGTCGGCCGCGGGCAGCACGAATACAGAAGTGAGGACTAGAAAGGCGAGGGTCAGAACTGAGAGATACACGTGCCGGGAATAGGATTTGTTCATCAGAGTTTCCTTCGCGAGGCTTGAGAGCTTCACCGATTCTATACCAGGTCGTGCACATCGATGTGAGGGGTTAGTCTTAAGTTTAGGGGAGGAAGACGATGAGGGTGTAGATGCCGAGGGTGGTGCCGAAGGGGAGGTCATGGAGGGAGAAGAAGGCGGCGAGGAGAGCGAGGGTGCGGGGGGATTTTCCGGAGAGGAGGGCGGCGCCGGCGAGGAGAGCGAAGAGGGCGGAGAGGGCGGTGACGATAATGGCGGCGATGTAGAGGACGTGGAAGACGGCCATAAAGGTCGGGTAGTCGGGGACCCGGGTGAGGAGGGCGCCGAACATTACTGTGGCTGTGGCCGCGTAAAGGACGAGGAGGATGACGGCTACGAGGCGGTAGATGCCGTAGAGGAGCCAGAGTGCGCCGAGGGTGGTGGAGTTGGCGCGGAGATTTTGGGTAGCGGCGTTGGTGGACATGGGTGCTCCCTGAGCATTGAGGCGTGTTGGGCGGTCTTAGGAAGCTTAGCACTGTGCGAGGCAAATTCGGGTGAATACGGCACGCATCGCAAAAATTGCGGCATAGCGGCGTGGGGATTTTAACGCAGAGTTCGCAGAGTGCGCAGAGAAGAAGAGAAAAAAGCAGATCCCTCGCTTCGCTCGGGATGACAATCGCAATTGCGATTGGAGATCGGCAGAGAAAAGGTTCAGGCGCCGGAGAAGGTTTGCCAGCCGCGGCGGCTTAGGCTCCAGAAGATGAACCAGCCGGAGAGCGCGGCAATGAGCAGGAGGACGGTGCCCATCAGCCATTCGTGGAGGACTAGTTCGCCGATGGAGAACATGGCGCAGTAGACGAGGAGGCAGCCGGCGATCCAATCGTAAGTGCTGGCGGCGAGGTCGCAGACGGGGGTGACGTCGGGGGCGAGGGCGGCGATGTGCTTCCAGCCGTGGATGGTGGGGCGGACGCGGCGATAGAACTGGAGGAGTTTGGCTTCGGGCTCGGGCTTTGTGATGAGCGTGGTGAGGAGCCAGACGACGGTTGTGGCGGCCGTGGTGATGAGAGCGGTTTTGGCGAAGATGACCGAGCTGTTGCCGGCGAAGGTGACGCGCGTGAGGGACATAGAGACAACGAAGGCGGCGATCATGGAGGAGATTTCGCTCCAGGCGTTGATGCGCCACCAGTACCAGCGAAGGAGGAGGACGGAGCCAGTGCCAGCGCCCATGCCAAGGAGAAGTTGCCAGGCGGATTGAATGCTGGTGATGTTGGCGGCGGCGTAACCGCTGAGGATGACGAGCAGGACGATGATGACTTTACTGACGAAGACGTAATGCTTGTCGGAGGCTTTGCGGACGAGGAAGCGGCGGTAGAAATCGTTGATGAGGTAAGAGGTGCCCCAGTTGAGCTGGGTGCCGACCGTGGACATGAATGCGGCTAAGAAGGCGGCGATCATGAGGCCGCGAAGCGCGGGCGGTAGAAAATCGCGGAGGACCATGACGTAACCCTTTTCCGGCTCGGCGGCGAACTCGGCGCTAGGGTGCAGGCCGCCGTGGGGAGAGTAGACGGCGACGGCGACGAGGCCGGTGACGATCCAAGGCCAGGAGCGCATCGCGTAGTGGGCGATGTTGAACCAGAGAGTGGCGCCGAGGGAATTTTTTTCGTCCTTTGCGGAGAACATGCGCTGGGCGACGTAGCCGCCGCCGCCGGGTTCGGCGCCTGGGTACCAACTGGCCCACCACTGGACGGCGAGGTAGAGCGCGAAGGTGATGACGGGGAGAGTCCAGAGGGCGTCGGTGGTCCAGCCTAAATGAAACGAAGGAAAGAAGGAGAGGATGGAGCCGGTGGTTTCGCCGGATTGGCGGGCGACGGCGTCGACGTGGGAGAGCTGGATTTTGAGGAGGGCCATGCCACCGATTTTGGCGACGGCGATCCAGGCGAGGACGATGATCATGGTCATTTTCAGGGCGAATTGGAAGAGATCGGTGACAAGGACGCCCCAGAGGCCGCCGATAAATGTGTAGATCCCTGTGAAGGGGACGAGGAGCAGGACGCAGATGAGGAGAGCGGTGTGTTCGGGGGTGCCGAGAGTATAGGTGGTGAGATTGTGGCCAGCGATGCCGATGGAGAGGATGCGGCCTTGGGCGATGGCGTCGCCGAGGAGAACGGTGGTGATGCTGATCATGGCTTTGATGACCCAGCCGAGGATGAGGCAGTTCATGAGCGCGCCGAGATAGATGGCGCGGAAGCCGCGGAGGAAGGCGGCGGGTTTGCCCTGGTAGCGGAGCTCGACGAATTCGACGTCTGTGAGAATTTCGGCGCGGCGCCAGTAGCGCGCAAAGAAAAAGACGGTCATCATGCCGCAGAGACATTGCGACCACCAGAGCCAGTTGCCGGAGATGCCGTTGCGGGCGACGAGGCCGGTGACGAGGAGGGGCGTGTCGGCGGCGAACGTGGTGGCGACCATGGAAGTCCCGGCGAGCCACCAGGAAACGTTGCGGCCGGAGACGAAAAATTCCTCGGTGCTGCCGGAGGAGCGGCGGCGGTAGTAGAGAGAGATGAGGAGATTGAGGAGGAGGTAGGCGGCGATGACGATCCAATCGGTGGCGGTGAGGGCCATAATTCGTTTTGCTCCGCTGGTGCGCTGCTGGTGGTGCGTGAAGCGGCTTAGTATACTGCTATATAGCTCTTAGGATGCAAGCAAAATTAGGACGGGGCAGTTTACACTGAAATTGGCCGATATTTGAAGATTTTCCGAAGCGATTTAGGAGGCAACGGGATTTGGTATATATAGCACCGGGTGGCATAGTGTTTAGCGATGTGTAGCCGATGCGAATGGTACACCGGAAGGACGTGTGAGGGCGACGTTAGGCAGTTTCTAATTAGTGAGGCAAGAGAGCGGAGAATGAGGAAAATGGCGGGGACATGCTGGTACTGCTGAATGCGAATTATGAGGAGTTGAGCCGGGAGGCGGCGCGGATTGTGGCCGGCGCGGTGCGGAGCAAGCCGAACGCGACGCTGGGGCTGGCGACGGGAAGCACGACCTTGGGGATGTACAAGGAATTGGTGCGGCTGCATCGGGAGCAGGGGCTGGATTTTTCGAGGGTGGTGACGTTCAATTTGGACGAGTATTTGGGGCTGGCGGCGGGGCATCCGCAAAGTTTCCATTGTTTTATGCGGGAGAATTTTTTTGGGCATGTAAATGTGGCGGTGGGGAACATTCATATTCCGGATGGGACGATCGGCGGGGATTATGAGGAATATTGCGCGGAATACGAGCGGGAGATCGGCGAGGCGGGCGGTATCGATTTGCAAATTTTAGGAATTGGGAGGAATGGGCATGTCGGATTTAATGAGCCGACTTCAAGCTTTGGATCGAGGACGCGTTTGAAGGTGTTGACGAACGAAACTATTGAGGATAACCGGAAATTTTTTGGCGCGGGAGAAGAGATGCCAGAGTGCGCGATCACGATGGGGGTCGGCACGATTCTGGAAGCGAAGAAAATTTTGTTGCTGGCGACGGGAGAAGCGAAAGCGGAGACCGTGGCGGAAGCGATTGAAGGACCCATAACGGCTTCGGTGACGGCGTCTTGTTTGCAACTGCATCCGGATGTGACGTTTGTGATCGATGAGGCAGCGGGGGCGCGGTTGAAACAGCGCGAGTATTACCGGCGAGTGATGGAGATGACGGCGCGGTTCACGCCGAATCGCTTGTCGTGAGATTCTTCGGCAAGCACGCCCGGCCTCGACAGTGTGGGCGGGCAAGGCGCCTCGAGCTGGCGGCAAGAGATGCCTTCGCCCGAAATTGGCTTGACAGGCGGAGGATGGCGGGAGCAGGGTGGTTAGAGTTAGCTGTTGTGCAGGTTGTGAGCGCCCGGTTTCCAAGAATGAAAAGGCCTTTCGCCGATTTACAAGGCTTGAGGCATTCGTTCTCCCCCTCGGAACTTCGTTCTCAACTCCTCCTTTTCTACAGTACGTAGATTTTGTTCGCAGCTGATCTGGAATTTCCATGGCTTGGGAATATCGCGCGGAAAGCGACTGAAAAACCGCGGCGGCATCCGTGATGTGCCCGGTCCCAAGAATGGAGAGCCCATGCTCAGAAAATTCCTTTCGACTACTCAGTTCGGCGTTGGTCTGGCCGTTCTCTGTCTCGCGGGGTCCGCGCACTGCCAGGAGCAGACTGGACAGCCTACGCGCCGTCTCATCACGCAAGCCATAGACGAAAATAAAATGGTTACGCTGGCGGGCAATACGCGGCCAGAGGCGGTCGCGAAGAATGACCTGGGCCTGGTTGCCGATAGCTTACCAATGGACATGATGCTGCAACTGCAGCTTCCTGCGGAGAAGGAGCGGGAGTTGGAGCAGTTGACTCACGATCTCGAGGATCCTCGCTCGCCGAGCTTCCACAAATGGCTTACGGGAGACCAATTTAAGCAGCAGTTCAGTCTGGCGCCGGAGGACGTCCAGGCGATTACTGGGTGGCTGCAGTCGGAGGGTTTCACCGTCAATTTCATTTTCCCGAGGTCGATCGATTTTTCAGGCACGGCGGGGCAAGTGCGCACCGCGTTCCGAACGGAGATACATAATCTGGAAGCTGGCGGGGAAAAGCATTTCGCGAATATGAGCGACCCGCAGATTCCGGCGGCACTGGCTCCGGCCATTGCCGGCATTGTTTCGCTACATAACTTCATGCCGCGCCCGCTGAATGTGCGGCGCGCTCAATACACGATTGGGGGAGGAAACTACGCGGTCGTGCCTGCGGACCTGGCGACAATCTACAACTTCAATCCGTTGTTTACGAATGGCAAGTCGGGCCAGGGACAAACGATTGTGCTGCTCGAGGACAGCAACGTGTTTAATGCGGCGGACTGGAGCACATTCCGTTCGACATTTGGCCTTTCCAGTTTCAGTGCGGGTTCATTCACGCAAATCCACCCCGCGCCGGGCACGGCGGGCGCCTGCAACGATCCCGGCGCCACAGGAGATGACGCGGAAGCGACGATCGACGTGGAGTGGGCCAGCGCGGGAGCACCAAGCGCGGCGATTGAGTTGGCATCCTGCGCGAACACGACGAATTTTGGCGCGTTCATCGCGATGCAAAACCTCATTAGCGCCAGCGGGACACCGCCTGCGATCATGAGTTTGAGCTACGGATCGCCGGAGGTGTCCAACGGCGCAGCGGCCAATGCCTATGTCAGCTCGCTGTATCAGCAGGCAGTAACCGAGGGCGTATCGATTTTTGTTTCGACGGGCGACGAGGGCGCAGCTCTGAATGATGCAGGTGGAGCAACCGCAACACACGGAATCAACGTCAACGGGGATGCTACGACGGCGTACAACGTGGCGGTTGGCGGGACGGATTTCGGAGATTCCTTCGCGGGAACGAACACGACCTACTGGAGCCCGACGAACTCGGCCAGCTTTGGCTCGGCGCTCTCTTATATTCCGGAGATACCCTGGAACAGCAGTTGCGCAAGCGTGCTGCTGGCAACTTACGTCAGCGGCAGCGGCGTAACGTACGGAACAGGCGGTTTCTGCAATAGCACAGCCGCGAATAATGATGGTTTGGTCCAAGTCGTTGGCGGCACCGGCGGTCCGAGCGGCTGTGCCACGGGAGCACCGACGACGAACGGAGTCGTCGGAGGGACCTGTGCGGGTACTCCCAAGCCATCGTGGCAAAGCGTATTCGGAAATCCGAATGATGGCGTGCGCGACACTCCCGATGTATCGCTGTTCGCCGCAAACGGAGTCTGGGGACACTTTTACGTTGTTTGTTTTTCCGACCCCGGGGCGGGGCGAGGCGGAGCGCCGTGCACGGGCGCACCAAGCACCTGGTCTGGATTTGGCGGAACTTCGGTCTCGGCGCCGATCGTGGCATCTATCCAGGCACTCGTAAATCAGAGCACCGGGAGCAAATGGGGTAATCCGAATCCAACGTATTACGCGCTCGCCAGTAACGAATACGGCGTGGCGGGAAGCGCAGCCTGCAACTCCGCGCTGGGCAATGGCGCGGCCAGCACCTGCGTTTTCTACGATGTAACTCAGGGCGATAATGATGTGCCGTGTACGGGCGGCGTCAATTGCTATTTGCCCTCGGGCACGAATGGGGTGTTGAGCACTGGTCCGGTAGGCAGCGCCACTGTGACGTCAGGCGGATCTGGCTATACGAGCGCACCGAGCTGCGCGATCTCTGCTCCCAGCAATCGGCCAGCTTATTCGACATACGCGGGCGGGGTGCAAGCAACTTGTACGGCGACACTGACTGCCCAAGCCGTGAGCGCGATCAATATCACCAATGGGGGCGCAGGCTATGCCGGAAATCCGATTTGTACCTTGTCAGGTGGCGGCGGGTCCGGAGCGACTTGCACGGCCGCAACAGGCCTATCGGCATCGTATCAGCCGAGTTTCGGCAGTGCAGCCGGCTGGGACTCGGCCACCGGAATCGGCACCATCAATGCGGCAAACCTGGTGAATCAGTGGCCGGCGATCTATACGGTGACAGCCACGAGCGGGACGCCGCAAAGCACAGCGGTGGGCACGGCGTTCGCGAACCCGTTGGTCGTGACAGTGACTTCCGGGGGGAACCCCGCGAGTGGAGTCACGGTGACGTTCACCCCACCTGTGAGTGGAGCGAGCGGAACGTTTGCCGGCGGAGTGAATACAGCGACCACCAACGGATCCGGTGTGGCCATTTCGGGAGTCTTTACGGCCAACGGCATAGCGGGTACCTACGCGGTGACGGCATCGGTATCTGGACAGACGGGGGCGAACTTCGCGCTGACGAACCTAGCAGGTCCCGCAGCGCGAGTGGCGGCAACGAGCGGGACGCCGCAAAGCGCACCAGTCGGCACGGCGTTTGCGGCGACGTTGGTAGCGACCGTGACAGATGCGGGAGGCAACGCCGTGAGCGGAGTGGTGGTGACCTTCACGCCACCAGCGAGCGGGGCCAGCGGCAGCTTTGCGGGTGGATTGAATACCGCAACGACGAACGCAAGCGGTGTGGCGACTTCGGCAGTCTTTAAGGCTAATGGTACCGCGGGCGGACCCTACAATGTGGTGGCGAGCGCGATAGGAGCCAGCTCAGCAAACTTCGCCCTGACGAACACGGCGACACCTGCCGCAAAGGTGGCAACGACAAACGGTTCCGGGCAAAGTGCAGCCATCGACGCGGCGTTTGCCGCGCCACTGGTGGTGACGGTTACGGACGCCAGCAACAATCCGGTGAGCGGAGTAGTGGTGACATTTACGCCTCCGGCGAGCGGAGCGAGCGGGACATTTGCCGGGGGAGTGAAGACGGCGACGAGCAACGGCAGCGGCGTGGCCACCTCGGCAGTCTTCACGGCGAACGCGACAGCAGGCGGGCCATACAACGTGGTGGCGAGCGCGACGGGCGCAACTTCGGCCAACTTCTCATTAACCAACCAGGTGGGGACGGCGGCCAACATCTCGGCGACCGCGGGAACGCCGCAAACCGCGCAGGTCAACACCGCGTTTACAACACAACTGCAGGCGACGGTAAAGGACGCGGGGAGCAATCCGGTGAGCGGCGTACTCGTAACCTTCACAGCGCCGGCAAGCGGGGCCGCCGGCACGTTTGCCGGCGGAGTGAACACCGCGACAACCAACGCCAGCGGGATAGCCACTGCGGCAGTATTCACGGCCAACGGAACCGAGGGGGCCTATCCAGTAACCGCGACGGTCGCGGGCGTCGTGACACCGGCAGCTTTCTCGCTGACGAACAGCGCCGGGCCGGCCGCGAGTATCACGGCGACGGCAGGCACACCACAAAACGCCACAATCAATACCGCATTCGCAACACAGCTGCAGGCGACGGTAAAGGACGCGGAGAGCAATCCGGTGAGCGGCGTGACGGTAACGTTTGCCGCGCCTGGCAGCGGAGCAAGCGGCGCGTTCGCCGGCGGAGTGATTACAGCCACGACCAATGCGGGTGGCGTCGCAACGGCGCCAGCGTTCACGGCAAACGCGACGACGGGATCGTACACGGTGACCGCGAAGGTTGCGGGGGTCGCGGCGGCTGCTGACTTCTTGCTGACCAACAATCCGGGGCCGGCGGCGAGCATCGCCACGACCGCGGGGACTCCGCAAACCGCTGCGACTAATGCAGCGTTTACAACGCAACTGCAGGCGACCGTGAGGGACGCGGGAAATAACCTGATGAGCGGAGCAGTCGTAACATTTACGGCGCCCGCAAGCGGAGCCAGCGGCACGTTCGCCGGCGAAGTGAACACGGCTACCACCAACGCAAGCGGCGTCGCGACGGCGCCGGTGTTTACAGCCAACGGCATCGCGGGCGCATACACGGTGACGGCCAAGGCGGCGGGAGTCGCGGCGCCAGCGAACTTCTCGCTGACGAACAATAACCCGCAGCCAATCGTCTCCAGCCTTTCGCTTACCACTACGCTTGCCGGCGGGGCGGCGTTCACGCTCACGATCAACGGGAGCGGCTTTGCGAATGGGGCGACGGTGAGTTTCGGAACAAATCCGGTTCTCACCCCCGTCTCAATAACTCCAACCCAGATTATGGTGCTCATACCAGCAGCGGATATCGCGACCGCGGGCGTCTATTCAGTGACAGTGACCAACCCGGCGCCTTCGGGCGGAGCTTCGGTCGCGGAAACTTTCACGGTCAACAATCCTGTCCCGACGGTTACAACGCTTGCCCAGATTCATGGCGCGGGCGGAACTGGCTTTACATTGACGGTCGACGGCACGAACTTCGTGGCGACCTCCGTGGTGAACTTCGGCACAAAGGCTGAACCGACGACCTTCGTCAGCGCCTCGCAAGTGACGGCGGCGATTGCGGCGACGGATGTGTCGACCGCGGGAACGGTCAACGTAACGGTAACGAATCCAGCGCCGGGAGGAGGCCCAACACCGACGTCAATGGCCTTCACCGTTGATGGTTTCTCGCTAGCTGGTCCGACGTCGCCGGTGACGGTGACGGCAGGTGCGACCGCCTCAATTTCGATCACGATTACGCCCACGACAAACGGCTTCTCAAACCCGGTTACATTCACCGTGACGGGATTGCCGGCGCATGCGAGCCTGATGCCGTTAATGGCCACGCCGGGCAGCGCAAAATCGACGGCCAACTTGATGATTGTGACGATGGCTCGTGGCGGCGCGCTACCCGATTCGCCGATAAATCGGCCCATAAGGCCGGTGCCGCGCATGCCGCTCGTTTGCTGGACGGCTGCCCTGCTCGCGGGATTGTATGCGGCGCTCCTGCTCCGCCGAGTTCCGAGGCTTCGGCGTTACACAGCCAGGGTCCCATTGGCGCTGCTACTCGTCAGTGGACTCCTCCTGGCAGGTTGCGCTACCGGAACAAGCGGCACGCCTGCGGGTACCTCCCAATTGACGATAACCGCAACGTCGGGCACACTCTCGCAAACGACTTCTGCTACGCTGACAGTGCAGTAGCGACTGGCAGGCCGCGATGACTGCTCACGGCTAACAATTCGGCAAGCCTCCCGTGAGCGACGACCTTGCGGAGACTTATCTTGGCGTGCCGCGGGCACGGGCGGGTTGGCGGAGGCATCCGCGGGGCAGGTCAGGTAAACTAGTCCACGCTGTCAGCGATCAACTTGGAGAGGACAAAGCGATGGGCAATCGAGACGTGAGAAGCAGAGAGAAAAAGAAGCCAAAGAAAAAGGAAGTCAAAGTGGCGTATCAGCCCGCGAGGCCCGCGACCGTTTACAAGCCGACACCGCCAGCGCCGGCGCCTCCTGCCGAACCAACGAAGCCCTAGATTCGCGAGATCACGGGCGACTCGCGGGGGGTTTTCCTGGGATGATTGCCCAGCGGTCGCCAAGATTTTTCTTTACGTCGAGGTTCCGGGTTTCGGCCCGGGCACGGTTGCTTTTTTCTTAAGGCGAGGCACAGCGATAAAGTAAAAGACGAAACTCGACGCAAAGACAATGCCAGTGAGCTTGATGTTCAAGGTGAAGGCGAAGCATAGGACGGCCACACCGAACAGCCAGAAAATCATTTCCGCGGCAATGGCCTGGCCCCAGCGGGGACTGACGCCCCCGGATGGAAGGCGCGGCGTCAGAGCCGGCCAGAATCGGGGAACGGCTTTCAGGTAAGCGCGGTAGGACTCGCCCTGGGTCTGGAGCAGGCCGTCCTCCTCTCGAAGAATCAAGCGATAGACGAAGAACCAAATTCCTCCGACGAGGAAAAACCAACCCGCGCGGCTGGCCATGACTCCTATGCCCGCAGCCATGGGCAGATTCGCAAGATACAGGGGGTTGCGCACGTAACGGAACGGTCCGTCCGCAACGAGCGCTTCGGAATGCTGCCTGGTGTCATGGACGACTTCGGTGCGCAGATACGCGGTGGCCCAGGTGCGAAGCATGGCGGCCAGGAAGAGAAGAGCCGCGCCGGCGGCAAACATCAGCCGTTGCAGAAAAATTCCCTGCGTGCTGTCCGGAGGTATGCCGGGCGCGAGGAAATGCAGCAGGGCGGTAACAAAATAGACGTGGTCTATCCAGGAAAGACCGAAACCGACAGAGAAGATGAGGCCGATGACCCAGAAGCGCTGTTCAAATTCGAATTTTGTAGCGCGCATCAGGGAGACCATGCTGTACAAACTCCGAGGGCCCCGCCGCATAAGCTCCTCGATTTCTCCGGGGCATTCTCTATCTGGAAAACCGAGTGTAGTGCATTGTACATCGAGTTTCCTTCGCGAGCCTTGCCTCGCGCCAGGACTGCGCCACAGCGGGGGTAGCTTCGCGGGGAGGATTCCCTCGGGGAAACGAGTGGCGCGGCGCGCGAAGCCTGCTCACACATTCGGCTGACTGGCGTCTATTCGAAATAGGTGAGAGGGCGAAGCACTGTTGTGCTTTTGTCCATTTCGATTGCTTCAAATCGGCGGAGGGGTGTGCTCATGCGCAAAGTGACAAGAAACATCGGACTTCTATTCCTGGTTACAGGGTGTCTCGCAGGACGGGCGGACGCGCAGTTCAAAAATGGCGCGCAGGCGACAGAGTTGAATTTGCCGACTTTGAGCCAGCGTGCGGTGGTTACGCAGCGCATCGGATTGACGGACATTACGATCGTCTATTACGAGCCGCTGGTGGGCGGACGTGAGCTGTGGGGCAAGATCATCCCGTACGGCAAGGTGTGGCGCGCGGGGGCAAATCAAAATACGACCATTACGTTTACGGACGACGTTTCCGTCGAGGGAAAACCGCTGCCGGCCGGTACGTACGGCCTGCATCTGATTCCGAACGCGGATCGCTGGACGATTATCTTCTCGAACAATTCGACTTCGTGGGGCAGCTTCAGCTACGACGAAAAAGAAGATGCTTTGCGGGTCGACGTAACGCCGCACCCGGCGGAATTTCGCGAAGCGCTGACCTATACGTTCGACGATATAAAGCCGGAATCGGCGGCAGCGACTCTCCGATGGGAAAAGCTGGCGGTGCCCTTCCAAATCTCCGTGGACGTGAAGGCGCTCGTGCTGCGCAGCATCCACAACCAACTACGCAACACCGGCGGATTTACATGGGGAGGTTTTGACGAGGCGGCGAACTGGTGCCTGGACAATAATTACAATCTCGAGGAAGCGTTGAAGTGGGAAGACACTTCCATTCAAAACGAGGAGCGCTTCGAGAATTTGCTGACGAAATCGCAGATCCTGACAGCGATGGGCAAGCAACAAGAAGCGGACGCCACTAAGGCTAAGGCGTTTGAGAAGGCGACTGGCGTACAGCTTCACGTCTATGGGCGCGGGCTTCAAATTCAGAAGAAGCAAGACGAAGGGTTTGCCGTTTTCAAGATAAACATTCAGAAGCGGCCAAACGAGTGGTACACGCATGGCGAACTGGCGCGGATGGCTTCTGCACGGGGCGATTTTTCCACGGCGCTGAAAGAGATGAAGCTCGCGCTTGCCAGCGCGCCAGATCAGGCAAAAAACCAGATCCAGGGACTGATCGCGCGGCTGGAGAAAAACCAGGACATCAACCCGATATAGGACGTAGCTAACGCCTATATATAAAGAATGCAGGATGTTTCTGGATCGCCGCTTTAGGGAGTGATTCCGCCGAAACAGAGGTATTTAATTTCGACGTACTCTTCCATGCCGTATTTGGAGCCTTCGCGGCCGAGGCCGGATTCTTTTACGCCGCCGAAAGGCGCGACTTCCGTGGAAATGATTCCGGTGTTGATGCCCACAATGCCGTATTCGAGAGCTTCGGCGACGCGCCAGACGCGGGCAATATCTCGACCATAAAAATAAGCAGCCAGGCCAAACTCCGTGTCGTTGGCGAGGGCGACGGCGTCCGCTTCTGATTTGAAGCGGAAGACCGGAGCGACAGGACCGAAGGTCTCTTCGCGCGCTACGGCCATTTGTGGAGTTACATCGGTGAGGATCGTCGGCTCGAAGAAGCGTCCGCCGAGAGCATGCCGATGTCCGCCGACGAGGACTTTCGCACCTTTGGATTGTGCGTCTCGGATGTGGCTTTCCACTTTTTCGACGGCTGCCTCGTCAATGAGCGGACCTTGCGTCGAGCCCGCTTCCAGTCCCGGGGCGGGCTTCAGCATCTTTACTGCGGCGGCCAGCTTTTCCGCGAAAACGTCATAAACACTGTCTTGTACGAGAAGACGGTTCGTGCAGACGCACGTTTGTCCCGTATTGCGATACTTGGAAGCGATGGCGCCTTCGACGGCCGCATCTAAATCCGCGTCTTCAAAAACAATAAACGGCGCGTTGCCACCGAGTTCGAGCGAGAGCTTTTTCACCGTACCTGCGCACTGTGCCATCAGGATCTTGCCAATTTCCGTGGATCCGGTGAAGGAGAGTTTTCGAACGATTGGATTCGAAGTGAGTTCGGCGCCGATCTCTGCCGCCGATCCCGTGACTATGTTCAGCACTCCTTTGGGAACGCCGGCGCGCTCGGCAAGCTCTGCAAGTGCCAGCGCCGAAAATGGAGTTTGCGAAGCGGGCTTCAATACGACGGTGCAGCCCGAACCGATGGCAGGTCCAGCTTTACGCGTGATCATAGCCAGCGGAAAATTCCAGGGCGTGATGCACGCGACGACGCCGATTGGCTGCTTTATGACGACGATCCGCTTGTCTGGTTGGTGCTGCGGAATCGTATCGCCGTAAACGCGCTTAGCCTCCTCGCCGAACCATTCGAGAAATGCGGCTGCGTAAGCGACTTCGCCTCGTGACTCGGCGAGCGGCTTGCCTTGCTCGATCGTCATCAAGCGCGCGAGGTCTTCCTGGTTCTCGATCATCAGGTCGAACCAGCGTCGAAGCACGGCGGCGCGTTCCTTTGCAGTCTTCTTGCTCCATGCGGGGAACGCGGAGTTCGCGGCTTCGATGGCGCGAAGCGTCTCCGCACCACCCAATTTGGGCACTTTGCCGATGATTTCCTTGGTGGCGGGATTGTCTACGCTGATTGTCTGACCCGAACTGGCCTGAATCCATACTCCGTCAACGTAGCAAGCTTCCCGAAAGAGTCGCGGGTCTTTCAGCTCGGGGGCCGCACTCGGGGATTTCGTGATTGTGTCTTGCACCGTATGCTCCTGAAACTATCCGGATGTTAGATGTGGCTGCAGGTGATTCTGCGCTCGCCGGAAATACGAACTCAGACTATGCGTGAGAAAGCGCAGCCTGCTTGCGTTCCGCTACACTTGCGAGCGCGGCCTCGATCACGTCCAAGCCTTCATTGAACTGCTCGTCGGTGACAACTAGCGGCACAAGGATGCGGATCACATTGTTAAAGGTGCCGGCGGTGATCAAAATGAGGCCGTGCTCGTAGCAATATCTGGCGATCTCCTTCGTTTCGGTGTCGGCGGGCTCACGCGTTTCGTTGTTGCGAACCAGTTCCATGGCGCACATGCCACCGAGGCCGCGAACATCGCCGATCAACGGCCATTTTTTCTGCCAGCCGCGGGCCCGTTTTTCAAACTGTTCACCGATGGCGGTGGAACGCGCGAGCAGATTTTCTTTTTCGATGGTCTCGATGGCGGCGAGCGCGGCGGCGCAGGAGAGCGGATGTCCGCAGTAGGTGCCACCGAGAGCTCCAGGGCCGGGTGCATCCATGATCTCGGCTCGGCCCGTCACGGCGGCGATGGGCATCCCGCCACCAAGCGATTTCGCAGTAACGATCAGGTCTGGCTCGATGCCAAAGTGCTCGGAAGCAAACCATTTGCCCGTGCGCGCGAGACCGGATTGCACCTCGTCGGCGATGAAGAGGATGCCGTGCTTGCGGCAGATATTTTGCAGCAGTTTGAAATAGTCGCGCGGCGGAATGATGAAGCCGCCTTCGCCGAGGACAGGTTCGACGATGAGGGCGGCGACGGATTCCGCCGCTACCGAGCGCTTAAATGCATCCTCGAGATGATGCGCGAAGCCGGCGGAAGTCGTCCCGGATGGATTGCGGTAGGGGTAGGCGAACGGAATGCGGTAGATATCACTGGCGAAAGGCTGGAAGCCGGCTTTGTACGGGTGCGTCTTGCTGGTCAAAGACATGGCGAGCAGCGTGCGGCCGTGGAAGGCGTCTTCGAAGCAAATAACGGCAGGGCGCTTTGTATAGGCGCGGGCGATCTTGACGGCATTTTCGATGGCCTCGGCGCCGGAATTTAAAAGGATGCTTTTCTTGGCGAAATTGCCGGGAGCCAGCCCGTTTAGTTTTTCCGCGACGGCGACGTAGCCTTCGTATGGCGTGACGGCAAAGCAGAGATGCAAATATTTTTCGAGCTGCTCTTGAATCGCGGAGATAACGCGAGGAGAGCGATGGCCGACGTTGAGGCACCCAATACCACCGGCGAAATCGATGTAACGGTTGCCGTCGACATCTTCCATCGTTGCGCCGTCGGCGCGTGCGGCAAAAATAGGCGTGGCGTTGGCCGGTCCGCGGGGGATGGCGGCTTCGCGACGGGCCATAAGCCCACGCGAACGAGGACCTGGAATTTCGGTTCGAATCTGAATCGTAGCCATTTTCGTTTCCTTTTTTCTCTGGCCGCCGGCCGCACAATAACCGGCGTCCCGAATGCTAATACCAGCCGATGGGTGTTTCGTCGAGGTTGACGAAGACTTGCTTTGTTTCGAGATATTCCTCGAGGCCCCACGGACCAAGCTCGCGGCCAAAGCCGGACTGTTTGTATCCGCCCCAGGGAGCTTCAACATAAGTCGGCTGCATGTGATTCACCCAGATGATGCCCGCGCGGAGCGATTTGACAACTCGGAACGCTTTGTAAATGTCGCGCGTCCAGACAGCTGCGGCGAGGCCATACGGCGTGTCGTTGGCAATTCGAATGGCATCGGCTTCGCCATCGAAGGGGATTACGGAGGCGACCGGGCCGAAGATCTCCTCGCGGGCGATGCGCGCGCTGTTCTCGACGTCGTAAAAAATCGTCGGCTCCAGGTAGTAGCCTTTGCCGAATTGTGCCGGGCGGCCGCCGCCGGTGGCAAGCTTGGCTTCTTTCTTGCCGAGTGCCAAGTAAGAACTGACGCGATCGTATTGTTCTTTGCTCACGAGCGGGCCCATTTTTGTTTCGCGGTCGAGTGGCGCGCCGAGTTTGATGCGCTTGGCCTTTTCCGTCATCGCTTCGACAAACTTGGAGTAGATCTTTTTTTCGACCAGGATGCGGCTTCCGGCGGAGCAGACTTCTCCTTGATTGATGAACACGCCAAAAAGCGCGCCATCCACGGAAGCTTCCCAATCGGCATCGCTGAAAAAAATGTTCGGCGATTTTCCACCAAGTTCCAGCGTCACGCGTTTCAGCGTGTCGGCGGCGCTCTTAACGATGAGCTTTCCGACGGCGGCGCTGCCGGTGAAGGCGATTTTGTCGACGCCGGGATGCGCGACGAGCGCGGCGCCCGCGGTTTCACCCAGGCCATTGATGATGTTCACGACGCCTGGCGGCAGCCCAACTTCCGTCAGATAGCTCGCGAATTCCAGCGCGGTCAGCGGCGTCTGCTCGGCGGGTTTAAGAACGCAAGTACAGCCCGCGGCGAGCGCAGGCGCGAGTTTCCACGCGGCCATCAATAAAGGATAGTTCCATGGAATAATTTGTCCCGCCACGCCGACCGGTTCGCGCAGCGTGAAACTAAGCGCGTTGGCCGGAACGGGATTCACACTGCCAAGAACTTTGTTTGCGAGGCCGCCATAGTATTCGAAGCAGGTGGCCACATCCGCGATATCGTATTCGGCTTCGACGATGGGCTTGCCGGTGTTGCGGCATTCGAGTTCGGCAAGCTGAGCGCTGCTCTGGCGAATTTTTTCAGCAAGTTTGAATAAGAAGCGGCCGCGATCTTGCGCGGAGGTTGTCGCCCAGGGACCACCATCGAAAGCGGCCCGCGCGGCTTTTACGGCGCGATCGACGTCGCCGGCGCCAGCGGCGGCCACCTGCGCGATGACTTCCTCGGTCGAAGGATCGTAGACGGGAAACGTTTCTCCTGACGCGCTGGCCACCCATTCGCCATTCACATAATTTTGATACGTTCGGACTTCCGCTGTCGCACTGCTGGACATCACAGCCTCCCAAACTCGTTTTGAAGCGAGCGTCCCGCCAAGGGCGCAGCGCGTTCACACAACTGGCACAGCCTCTGCGAGCTTTCTCGCGGTCTTGCGCCGGCCGTACACAAAAAAGAAAAATGCCGCCAGCCCGATGAAAAACAGCGTACCTCCAAACATCCACACCTCGTAGGAAAGAATAGATGTGACCTGCTGAGCCGGGAAAAAAGCCAGCGCGATTCCTAGCACGGTGGTGAGCAGGCCACTGGCGCCGGAGAGTATCAAGGTTGTCTTGCCATAACATCTCTTCACAAAAGAACCGCTTAAGGCGATCTTCAGGAGCGCTCCAAAAATATAGAGAAAAGGAATGAGCTGAAGAACGACAGCGAGGGAGAGCAGCTTCTGAAACGTCTCCTGCACGCCAGTTTCGCTGGCCATCAGATTCGCGACAGAAAATCCCAGCGATCGCAAAGCAGATCCGACGAAGGACAATCCGATGATTTTATTCCAGATCCACCAGCCGCTGAAGTTCAGGACAACGAGGATCATGGAGACGGACGCGTGAACGATAAGCGCGGCGTAGGGTGTACGGTAACGTGGATGAACTTTGCCAAGCCAGCTGGGCATGTAGGAATCGAGGCCGGCGACAAATGGAATGCGCGCCGAGCCGCCGAGCCACGCAGAAGCTATGCCGGCAATGGAAAGGCTCAACAGAAATGCAAAGGGCGCGACAATCCACGCGACTCCTACTCGGCCAGCCATGTGACCAACAGCTTGAACAATCCCTTGCAGGACATTGATGTCGCCTTTGCTGAGAGCGATGAGCAGCGTCAGCGTCACGCCGATGTAGAGCAGACCGGATAAAACGCCGCCCCAAGCTACGGCACCTGGCAGTGTCTTCTGCGGATTTTCGATTTCGTCTCCCATGACGGAAGCAAGTTCGAGCCCCACCAGCCCGAAGCAAATCACTCCGAAGGAATTCAGGACAAACTTTGGATTTGGCGGAACTCGAAAGTCGGCCCAGGTCACGCTGGTGCCGAAGCGCAGCCAGACAACGAGGCCAAGTCCGATCAACACCGCGGCGGCGATTCCAGTGCCGATTGCTCCCAAATTGTTGATCCATTTCCCGACGCCAAGTCCGACGATGTTAAGAGCGACGAGGACGACCAGCAACGCAAGGGAAGCGGTCAGCGCGAATACTTTGTTTTCGCCGAGCGCCTCGTGACCCGCTCCAAGCGCAAAAACGGAAACGCCGACGAAATACAGCATGATCGTCGGAACGTACATCATGTTGTTGGTCCAGTAGCACCACCCGGAGAGAAAACCGTGGAAGTCTCCGAAGACTTCCTTGGCCCAGAGGTAGACGCCGCCTTCGCCGGGATAGCGGTGGGCAAGCTCGATGACGGCGATTCCCTGCGGCCAAAAAAAAAGCAAAAGCGAAATAATCCAGAGCCAGACAGTGACGCCGCCGTTCGCGGCAATCGAGGGAACGACGTTCAGGTTGAAGACGGCGACAACGAAGAGCAGAACGAGGTCCATCCGTCCCAACACGCGGCGCAAATGAAGCGCCTCCTGAACCGCAGGGGCGATGGGCGCGGCGGATGCAATGGCGGCCTCGTTCTGCAACGCAGCGGTCTCCTGGAATCAGTGGCCTGCAGCACCGACAAAGGCTGCGCCGCGATCGATCTGAGCTTTCGCAAGAGCGGGCGCGACTTCGTCGAACACGGCAAGGTGCTGGTCAATGTCCGCTTCCGTATGCTGCACGGAGATGGTCCACTGCTCGTCCCACCAATACGGTTGCGGCAGCACGCCACGGTTGACCATCGCGAACCAGTAGTGGCGCCAAAGATCGACGTCGATTTTCGTCCAGTCGCGGTAGTTGAGAATTTCCTTCGGGTAGAGCATCAACGCACCGTTGACTCCGGCGCTTGCAACGTAAGCTTGCAGACCGGTTTTTTTGACGATGCCGCGATAGCCCTCGGTGAGCTTCTTGCTGAGCTTATCAACGTGCGCATAATTCTCGCGCGAAAGCACTTCGCGAAACATGGCGAGGCCGGCCGCCATCGCCGCGCGATTCGTGTTGTAGGTGCCGCCGTGAAAAACTTTGTGTTGCGCGATCAAATCCATCACCGGACGGCTCGCGCCAAATGCGGCCAGCGGCATTCCGCCGCCGATGGATTTCGCCAGGCAGATCATGTCCGGCTTCACGCCGAAGTATTCGCTGGCGCCGCCCCATGCGAGTTTTGCGCCGGTCTTCACTTCGTCGAAGATGAGCAGCGCGCCGTTTTTCGTGGCGATATCGCGTAACCCCTGGAGAAAACCGGGCTGCGGCATGCACAAGCCGACGTTCATCAAAATGGGTTCTAGAATGATCGCGGCAATCTGGCCTGGGTTTTCCCGGAAGCGGCGCTCGACGCTGGGAAGATTGTTGAAGGCGGCGACGACCACGTTCGCGAGGGTGGCTTTGGGTATGCCCGCTCCGCCTGGAACGGACGTGGGAGCATCGGGGTCACCGTAGTCGGGCTCCTTGGGCTTGACGCTGACGAGCGCGGTGTCATGCAATCCGTGATAAGCGCCTTCGAACTTCAGAATTTTGTCGCGGCCCGTGGCCGCCCGCGCAATGCGGCACGCATGCATCGTGACTTCCGTCCCGCTCGAACCGAAGCGCACCATCTCGACGGGATAGCGCTTGCAGATTTCTTCCGCAAGCTCCCACTCCATGTCGTGTGGCATCCCGAACGTCGTGCCTTCATGCAATTTCTCTACGACGGCTTTCACGACCGCGGGATGACAATGCCCGGCCATGAGCGCGCCAAAGCAGAGATTGTGATCGATATATTCGTTTCCATCGATGTCGTGAATCCTGCTTCCCACGCCGTTTTTCACAAAGAGCGGGTAGGGCTCGTAATGACGATAGTTGCTGGCGACACCGAGCGGGATGCGCTGTAGAGCGCGCTTGTGCGCCTCCGCGGATTTCGGTGTGCGCTTCTCGTAGGTGGCGATTTCCTTTTGCAGTGCCTCGTGCATTTCTTCATCCCATAAGCTGTGTGGCCGCAAGCAGCCAACGCTGGCAGGTCTGTTCCCTGCGGTCAGTTTGTGGCGACGGAGCTGTCGCCACTGTATTCATTCTCTCACTTTCCAGGTACATGCGAAGGCGCCCCTGCGATCCGGGGCGCCTCTCTTTCTCCTAGCACCTCGCAGCCCGCTAGAAGCGGAACTTCAACGAGAATTGGACCAGACGCGGATCGTGAACATGCTGGACCTGGCCGAATGTGCTCCCGGAGTCTGACACGTTTCCATCGACGCTATAGAACTGCGCGTGATTCCAGATATTGAAGATGTCACCCCGGAATTCCATCTGGAGTCTTTCGCCGAAGTTTGTTTCTTTCATGAAGCTCATGTCCCAGTTGTTGATCCCCGGCCCGCAGCAGATTGAGCGCGGCGCATTTCCAATTGTTCCCGGCGCAACAGTGGCATTCGTAAAGAGATTCGGATCGAACACGAATCCGTTGTTCTGACGGATGTTTTGCGTGTGGAAGGGCGCCGTAAGATTCGGTTCACCCGCAAATTCGAATAGATCCAAGGAATCCAGCTCTTCGACGTCATCCGACGACGTAATGCGAATCGGGAAGCCGCTTTGGAAACTCAGAATCCCGGACGCTTCCCAGCCGTCCAGGAGTTTTCCCTTAAAGCCGTCGTACTTCGGCACGGGCAGATCCCAAACGTAGTTGAAGACGAAGCGGTTTCGCGCGTCGTAGGCCGAGAGGCCGTAGGTTGCATCGAAGTTGAGCGGGTTGAGCGCGCTTTCAAAGCTCGAGGCGTTGTCCATCGTCTTGCTCAAGGTATAGGAAGCCTGGAACTGCAATCCGTGGGCAAAATTCTTCTGCAACAATACCTGCAGCGAGTTGTAGTTCGACTTGGCCACCGTGTTTTCACTAAAGATGCTGGAGAAAACCGGCGTGCCATCCGACGGGCAACCAGCTCCGGTAGTCGGCTGGCAAAGCGGCGAAGAATACTTGCGTATGCCAACGAGTGTGATGGGAGTGGGATTCGGCCCCGTCACTGTTGGAACGCTGCCATAGGGAAGGTGGAGTGTGACGCCGGCAGGAATCTCTCCAGCAGCGATCGTGTAGGCCGTATCCTCTCCAAATGCGCCGCAAGCCAGGCTGCTGTCCCCGGTGAGAGTCGATATATTTTGCAGGTCATTGCACGTCGTCGGATTTCCAGGATTGATCTCATAACTCGCCAGAAGTCGATGGCCCTGTGATCCGACGTAGCCTATTTGGAAAAGAATATTCCCCGGCAGCTGCCGCTTGATCGTCAGATTGTATTGGTCCGAATACTGCATCCGAAGGTTGGGAGGAAATTCTCCGAAAAAAGTCATCGGCCGGAACTGCGACCAATCGATCGACGAACCTCGCGGCGGATTAAGAATACCGTTGAACGGATTTGGGAAAGTGTCACCACTCGAGTCGACATAAGGGGTTTGCAGGAGCGGATTCACGATGTTGTTGCTGCCGCCAAAGGGTGGCTCGGCGCTGAACTGTTCGAGCACGAGCTGTTCGATGGGGTTGTAGAAAATTCCGTATCCCATGCTGACGCTGGTTTTTGACGGGCCACCTGTCAGTTTGCTGAGCCATCCGTCTTTCCAACCTGGGCTCCAGTTCAGGCCCAACCGCGGTGCAAAGCCCTTGTAGTAGGTATTTGTGAGCGATTCGGGAACGCCCTTATCGCCTGGAAAAACCAGGCCAACCGGTGTAACCCCGGCTTCATCGCAAGTCGTTACGCTGCCGGCCATGTAGAGCGGACTGCCCATTGGAAGCGTGCAGGGATAAATAGTCGAGTCCTGCCCCGGCCGGAACGTCTGCACCTTTTTGCCGATGTCGGTGAGCGGAGTGTTCATTTCCCAACGGATGCCGTAGTTAAAGGTAACGTTGGGTTTGATCTTCCAGCTATCTTGCGCGTAGAGGTAAATCGAAGTGCTGCGTACCAGTTCGTGCTGTGCCGAACCCTGAAAAAAATCGTTTCCGAGCCCCAGGAAATAGTCGGGATAGCCGTCGGAGTAACCCAGATCATCGCCGGTCGGGGCCGAGTTGGAGGACAGGAAAGACAAGTCTCCGTTCACATCAAAATAGAGCAGTTGGTTGAACATCTGGTAGCGTACGTCCGCGCCGAACTTCAGGCTGTGCGTCCCGATGATCTTGCTGTAGTTATCGCTGAACTGATAGGTGTTGCCCGTCTGCGGCAACTGGCCGTTGTAGTTGTTACCAATGGAAAAGCCCCCATCCACGCTGATGAACGGAACGCCCTCTTTGCTCGCGCCAAGACCCGAGTGCAGGCCGTAGTCCGGGTTCGTACCGAGCAGAATTCCGTTGTCATCGGTCAGAGCAGTATCCGACGTTCCGGTGAAACAGAAGGGAGCTGCGGCCCCGGTGCCGCACGAAGCCTGGATCGAATTCGTGCGCGTTGGAGTATCAAACTTGAGCTGGCCCTCGCGAAAATAGCTGACGCGCAATTCGTTGACTGCAGTCGAGCCGATCGTCGACGTGTGCGTTGCGTTCAGTTGCTGCGTGCGGGTTGCGTAAACCCCGGGGAAATTGCCGGTTGTAGCGCCAGATGCCTGAAATTTTGCAAACGGGTCCAGCGTGTTGTCGTCATCGAAGTAGTAATAGAAAGAGGTTTTCTGATTGTTCGACCAGTTGTGGTCAACGCGGATCTGAAACTGGTCCCCGCGGTCTGTTTTGTTGGGGGTCACTTGTACGCCGCCGCTTCCGCCGGATCCCGGAACATACTGCAACAAGCTGAGAGCCACGGGATCAAAGCATCCGGTCGGAATCTGATTGCCCTGGAAAACGGAACTGTAAGGCACGGGCCCGCCGCCGCCCGCCACAGTGGCCACCGCGGCCTGTTCTGGAGCGGTCAGCCTTTGGTTAAGGGGCAATGAAGAAGGTGCATTGGCGCCGCATCGGTTCTGCAGAATATTTGCGACAGTCACGTCGGTGAGCGATCCAGAAAATGCAGGTCCGGCAGAAAAATCGCCATCGTTGACTTCGGCTGCCGTGGGCACGGCAATCGGCTCGGACACGATTCCTTGAATAATCCGCCGGCCCTCATACGATGCAAAAAAGAAGGTCTTATCCCTCTTGATGGGGCCTCCGATGGTCCCGCCGAACTGATTTTGCTTGAAGTCCGGCTTCGGCGCCTGGAAAAAAGTAAACGGGTGGGCGTTCAGCACGTCATTGCGGAAAAATTCATAAAAGCTGCCGTGAATGTTGTTCGTTCCGGATTTGGTCACCACGTTGACGACCGCGCCGGAGTTCCGGCCATACTCCGCATCGAACGAATTGCTGATAACGCGAAACTCTTCGATACTGTCCGGCGACGGCTCGATCGCAGGCAGGTTGGCGAAGAGGTCGTTGCCGTCTCCGCCATTCACGGAATAATTGTTCGAACGCCCGCGGCCGCCGTTTACCGTAACAACGCCGGGCTTGTCCGAGCCATAAAAGAGATCGTTGCCAAGTTGCGACTGAACGCCTGGCTGGAGTTGCAACAGTTGATAGACGTCGCGCTGATTCAATGGCAATTGCGTCGAAGCGCGCTCGTTGACTACCGCGCCGAGCTGCGTCGAGCTGGTGTCCACCACGGGCGGCGCTCCCGTGACCTCTACTCTTTCCGCCGATGATCCGAGCTGCAGCGTGATATCGACGCTGATCACTTCGTTCAGGTCCAGCGCCACGCCTTTGCGCACATATTTCTTGAACCCAGCCTGAGTGGTGTCGATTTCGTAGCTACCGACCGGCACCTCAATGAAAATGTATTCTCCATTCGCGCCGCTTTGCACGTCGCGCGTCGCGTGTGTCGCCTCATTGATAAGAGTTACGGTCGCCGCCGCCACCGAGGCGCCGCTAGGATCGCTGACCGTTCCGCGAATCCGTCCGCCGGTGCTCTGCGCCCCGGCATCAGGCGCGGCGAGCAACATGCCCAGCGCGGAAATGCAAAGGAATAGGAGATTACGATGGCGGCGCGGCTCGCGCTGCCCCAGTCCTGCGGCCATTTTCATGAACTCACCCCTTGTCTCGAAGAATGCACTTGGCAGCGGATTCTTCGAGGTTGCTGTGCCCCCGAAACCTTACTATAATCCCGCAAACTTAGAGAAAGCCGGGAGCCGTGTCAAGCGGAAAGAATTTCTCCAAGCCATCAGCAAATCGAGCGGCCCGCCGCCTTCTGCGTATCAGCGAGGTGGCCCGCCGCGTGGGCATCTCTTCTTCCGCGCTGCGCGCGTGGGAAGCTCTCGGCCTCGTTTCGCCGCAGCGCACAGAGAGCCGATACCGTCTCTATGCGGAGGCCGACGTGCGCCTCCTGCAGCGCGCGGTGTTTCTGCGTCGTGCGCGCGGATTGAATCCCGCGGCCATCGTTCATGTATTGAAGCGCCAGGGGATCGTCTCCGCGCCGGCGGAGAGCGCCCCCCTTCCCGGCCAGCGTTTTCGTCGTCTTCGTACGCGGCGTGGACTGTCACTGGCCCAGGTGGCGCGCGCTACAAAAGTTTCCATCGGCTTTCTCAGTGCGCTCGAACGCGGTCAAATGCGTTCCTCCATCTCCACACTGCGCCGGATCGCGCGTTTCTATCGCACCAACATTCTCTCCCTCTTTGAAACCGCGGCGGAGAATCCGCGCCTCGTTCGCCCTGGCCAGCGAAAAGTTTTGGAAACCACTCCCGGCGTCCGCATGGAATTGCTCGCCTGGGGTCAAACCGCCATGGAGCCACATCTGTTCCGCATTAAGCCCGGCGGTGGCAGCGGCGAATCTTACTCGCACGAAGGCGAAGAGTTCCTGCACGTTCTTCGCGGCGATTTTGAAATTTGGCTCAGCGACCAGGAACACTATCGGCTAAAGCCCGGCGACAGCCTGTATTTCGAGAGCTCGACTCCACACCGCTGGCGAAATCCCGGGCGTTCTGAGACCTGGCTGCTGTGGGTCAATACGCCTCCGACGTTTTAAAGAAAGTGACCGGTGATTGGTAACGAATGAACTTTGCAAACATTCTTTCTGGAGACCGCCGATGATCCAGTCGCGCATAGTATTGCCTGTTTTGGCGTCGGCACTTGCCCTTTTCTTCGGAATCGCCGCGGCTGACGCCCAAGACTCCCCAAAATCGGCCGCCGACACCATTCTAATCAACGGAAATATCTACACCGTAAACACGAAGCAGCCCTGGGCGCATGCACTAGCCATTCGAACCGGCAAAATCGTCGCGGTGGGAGATGACTCCCAAATCGAAAAGCTGCGTGGACCCGCAACAAAAGTCATCGACGCCGGCGGAAAACTGGTTCTGCCCGGCTTTGTCGATTGCCACATTCATTTTCTGGAAGGCTCCATAAGTCTCGGCCAGGCCAACCTCGAAGGCGCCAAAAATCCTGCGGACATCCAGCGCATCCTACGCGACTACGCGGCCCATCACACTGGCAACACCTGGATCCTCGGCGGCGGCTGGAACTACGCCATGTTCGGCGACGAAAATCTTCCCCACAAAAAATATCTCGACGAGCTGTTCCCGGATCGCCCGGTTTTTCTGTCCGGCTATGACGGGCACACCTCTTGGGCTAATTCGAAAGCACTCGCGCTCGCCGGCATCACCAAGGACACTCCCAATCCGCCGAACGGCGCCATCGTCCGCGATCCAAAGACCGGCGAAGCCACGGGTGCTCTAAAAGAATCCGCCAGCCGCCTCGTCGGAAATTTCGTTCCGAAACCCACGCGCGCCGAAAAACTCGCTGCCCTCCGCGCTGGCATCCATTGGGCCAATGAAAATGGCCTGACGCGCGTCCATAGCGCAGGCGGTGATTTCGAGGACTTCGATCTCTACGATGAGCTGCGCCGCGGCGGCGAACTGACATTGCGAATGTATATCGCCTACTTTCTCAATCCACCGGAACTGCGTCCCAAAGATATGGATTTAATCGAAGCGGCGCGCAGGAAGTATACCGGCGACTGGCTCTCGGCCGGCGTCGTCAAAATGATGATCGATGGCGTCGTCGAATCGCACACCGCCGCCATGCTCGATCCGTACACCGACGACCCATCCACAAAAGGAAAATTATTTTGGGATCCCGAGAAATACAAATCGGCCGTGGCAGAGCTCGATAAGCGCGGCTTGCAACTCTTTACTCACGCCATCGGCGATTACGCCGTGCGCACCGCTCTCGACGCTTACGAGAACGCCGAAATCGTCAATCACACTCACGACCGCCGCCCGCGCATCGAGCATATCGAGACCATCACGGCCGCCGACATTCCGCGTTTCGGAAAACTCGGGGTTATCGCCAGCATGCAGCCTCTGCATGCTTACCCCGACGAGGACACCCTACGGGTTTGGGCTGGCAATGTCGGCCCGGACCGCGCCTCGCGTGCCTGGGCCTGGAACAGCATCCTAAAAACCGGCGGTCGTCTTGCCTTCGGCAGCGATTGGAATGTCGTGACTCTGAATCCTTGGGAAGGCTTGCAAATGGCCGTAACCCGCCAGACCGTCGAGGGCACACCCGAAGGCGGATGGCTGCCGCAATATTCCGTCACACTGCCGCAGGCTGTCGAAGCGTACACTCTCGGCGCTGCTTACGCCGGTCGGCGTGAAACAACCGAAGGTTCGATCGAGCCCGGAAAGCTCGCCGATTTTCTCATTGTTTCGCAAAATATCTTCGAGATTGATCCACATGCCATCGCGAAAACGAAAGTCATAAAAACGATTGTTGGCGGAAAAGTGGTCTATGAGGCAGACGCGAAATAGAAAAGGGTTTCGCAGCGTTTCAGGCTGGGACCAGCAACACTCGATGCGTGGGAGGATGCAAATGCTGGCAAATCGGGAGGCCGCATGAACCGGCGCGCAATCGCATCCGGAATCCTCGTGCTCGCGATGCTCTGCGGCGCCTGCAGGCAGAAAGAATCCACGCTCAGTCTGCTCGTCTGGGAAGGTTACGCCGACCCTTCGTTCGTGCGCCCCTTCGAGGAGGCTCATCACTGCAAGATCGTCGCGTCCTACATGGGTTCCAGCGACGAGCTGGTAGCCAAGCTGCGTGGCGGCAGCGCCTCGAATTACGACGTGATCTCGCCCTCCAGCGACGTCGCCACTTCGATCGCTCATGCTGGACTCGCCTCCCCTCTCGACCTTTCCAAATTTCCCTCCTACACTCAGCTCTCCTCCAGACTCCGTGATTCCCCACTCGTCAAAGCAAACGGTCAAGTCTATGGCGTTCCTTTCATGTGGGGCCCCAACCCGCTTCTGTACGACATCACTGCCATCGATCAAGAGCCAGATTCATGGGCGGCCCTTTGGGAACCTCACCTCAAAAACAAAATCTCCGTGTGGGACGACCTCTCAACGGTTTATATGGCGGCCCAGGTTCTTGGCTATGACAAGCCCGACCCAGCGCAACTCTACAATCTCTCTGACGCACAACTCGAAACCGTTAAGAAGAAATTGCTCGAACTCAAACCCAACATCCGCAAAATGTGGTCCACCGGCGGAGAGTTGACCAACCTCTTCCAAAATCATGAAGTTGCGATGGCCATGGGCTGGCCGTTGATCACGAACCAGCTTCGAAAACTCGGATTCCCCATCAAAGAGCTCATTCCCAAAGAAAATACCACCGGTTGGATCGACCACCTGATGATCACCACCGCCAGCCGGCAGAAAGAACTGGCTTCGCAGTTTCTCGAGTACATGATCGAGGCACAAACCCAGAAAAAAGTGACCGATATCACGGGTTACTCGCCGGCGAATCCCGCTTCGACCGCTCTTATGACGGATGCCGAAAAGAAAAATCTCCACATGGACGATCCCGATGCGTATATGCAGCGCATCTATTTTTGGCAGGATGTCCCCCGCCGCCAGAAGTACAACGAAATTTGGAACGAGGTGAAAGCCGCGCAGTGAGCTCCGCTGCCATTCCGCAGCCCGCTTCCGTGGACGCCAACGCTCCGCTTCTCGAAGTGCGCGCCGTGGCCAAGCGCTTTGGCACTCGCGTCGTTTTAAGAAATATTTCGCTCAACATTGCTTCGGCAGAGTTCCTAACCCTGCTCGGCGAGAGCGGCTCTGGAAAAACAACGCTTCTCCGCCTCATCGCAGGTTTCGAACAGCCTGCCTCGGGTGAGATCTTTATGTCCGGCGAGCGTCTGGACACGCTGCCGCCCTACAAGCGCCGGGTCAACACAGTTTTCCAAAACTATGCGCTTTTCCCCCACTTGAGCGTGCGGGACAACGTCGCGTACGGTTTGCGCGTACAAGGCGCGCCGAAAAAGGAAATTCCCGCGCGCGTCGAAGAAGCTCTGCACATGGTGAAAATGTCGGAATTCGCCGCCGCGCGCCCCTCCCGCCTCAGCGGAGGCCAACAGCAACGCGTCGCATTAGCCCGCGCCCTCGTGAACCGTCCGCAGCTCCTGCTTCTCGACGAACCGCTCTCCGCGCTCGACGCCAACCTGCGCAAGCAAATGCAAAGCGAATTGAAAGCTCTGCAGCGCGAAATCGGCATCACCTTCCTCTTCGTCACTCACGACCAGGAAGAAGCCATGGCCCTCTCCGACCGCATCGCGCTGCTCCGTGATGGCGCGCTCGAACAAGTCGCTTCTCCGCGTGAAATCTACGCGCATCCCGCCACCGCGTACACGGCCCAGTTCATCGGCCAAACAAACCTGCTGCGCGGCGAAATCCGCCGCGGCATCGCCACCTGTGGCGTCCTGCGCTGGCCTTTGGAAGAACCGGATGGGCCTGTTCTTTTCTCGCTCCGTCCTGAAGCCATCCGCATCTCTCCCGGCGGCAATCGCCAGGCCAGCGAAGTAAAATTTCGCGCCTCTGTTCGGCAACAAATCTACGCCGGCTCCAGCGAACTGCTCGAAGTGGACTGCGCCAACGGCCTACTCCTCCGCGTGCGTCTGCCCGCCTGCGGCCCGCTCACCGCCGAGCATGATTTTATTTTTTCGATCGCGGATGCTGTCCGCGTCTCGGAATAACCTCCCTATGTACACCCGCGCCTACAAAACGATCGTCTCCGCTCCACCGCTTCTCTGGGTTGCGATTTTCCTGCTGCTCCCCTACGCCCTGATGTTTGCGCACAGCTTCTGGGCCGTACAGGACGGCGCGCTCGTTCATCACTGGAATCTCGACAATTACAAAAAGCTCTTCTCCAATCCTCTCTATGCCGAAGTCCTCTTCCGCACCATGCGCATCGCGGCCTCGGTGATGCTCTGTTCCTTGCTTCTTGGCTATCCTCTCGCCTACTACCTCTCGTTTCATGCCGGCCCGCGCAAAGAGTGGCTCTATCAACTCGTCATCGTGCCGCTTTGGGTCAGCTATCTCGTTCGCGGCTACGCCTGGAAAACCATTCTCGGCAGCGAAGGCGTCCTCAACGGCTTCCTCCAATATCTCCACATCACTCACCAGCCCGTCAGTTTCCTTCTCTACAGCCCCTTCGCCGTCGTCCTCATGCTTACGCACATTTATACTCCGTTCGTTTTTCTTCCTATCTACGCTTCGCTCGAACACATCCCCCGCCCTCTCGTCGAAGCCTCGCAGGATCTCGGCGCCGGCACCCTCTCTACTTTTTTTCGAGTGATCCTTCCGCTCTCCATTCCCGGTTTGCTGGCTGGAGCAACCGTCGCCTTCCTTCTCTCCCTCGGCGACTTCCTCGCTCCTCTCCTCGTCGGCGGCTCTTCCGGCACCATGATTGCCAACATTGTGCAAACCCTTTTCGGCGCCGCCTACGACTGGCCCCTCGGTGCCGCCATCTCCGTCTGTATTCTGCTCATCACCGTTTCTCTCCTTTTTCTATCGGAGCGCCTCGAAAAACGCTGGTCCTTCAAATGAGCCGCAATAGGACAACTCGCCGTTCTCCGTTGCTGGCAATCTACGCGATGCTTGTTTTCGCGTTCCTCTATCTTCCGCTCGTTGAGCTCATTCTTTATTCCTTCAACCGCGACGGCGTCGGCGGCTTTCCTCCCCAGCGCCTCACGCTCGACTGGTATCGTCAGCTCTTCCACGATGGCCCCATCTGGGATTCCGTCGTCAATAGTCTCGTCGTCGCCGCTGGGGCCGTTATGCTTTCGCTCACTCTGGGCCTGCTCGCCGCGCTCGCTCTCGATCGCGCCAGTTTCCCCGGCAAAGCTCTTTTCCGCCGACTCGTTCTCCTTCCGCTTATTCTTCCCGGCATCATCACCGGCCTTTCCCTCCTCATGTTCGCTGTGCTCGCCGGCTTTCAACTCAGCCTGCTCACTGTTTTTCTCGGCCACGGCACCGCTCTCATCTCCGTAGCGGCCACCGAACTTTTCGCCGGCCTCCAAAAAATCGACCGCGCGCAGGAAGAAGCTTCCCTGGATCTCGGCGCCACTCCCTGGCAAACTTTCTGGCGTATCACGCTTCCAAATCTCGAGCTCTCCCTGATTGCGGCTGCCCTTCTCATCTTCACGCTCTCGATGGATGAAATCGCCGTGACCTTTTTCCTCATCGGCCGCGATAATACGCTCCCTCTCGAAATCTGGAGCCGCCTTCGCCGTGGCATCACGCCGGAGATCAACGCGGTCTCTACTCTGATTTTCGCCGTTTCTGTTGTCCTCATCGTGATTTGGTACCGCATTCGAATGCGCAGCGTCGGCACGGAAGCACAGCAACTGCTTGAAAAACCGTAGAAATTCCGGGAGGGCCTATGTCTCACTCGCGTCGCGAATTTATTAAATATGTTGTGGCAGGCTCGGTAGCCTCGGGGTGCCCGGTCGACGCTGCCTTAATTCCCGCCCCCGATTCAACGCACCCAGCTTCCGCTCCCGGCGCTGTGCCGCTCGTCGACGGCGAACATTTCGAAATCTGCCATCAACTCCGCGACGGCCACCATTTCGATCTCCCCGCCGCTTCTGCCAAAGCCGATATCGTCATCGTCGGCGGCGGTGTCGCCGGCCTCTCCGCCGCCTATTATCTTCGCGGCAAAGACTGGCTCCTCCTCGAAAAAGAAGACCACCTCGGCGGCAACGCCTATCAGGAGGAATTCGACGGCCAGCCCTTCGCCACCGGCTCTGCTTACGCCTATCACGGCGATGAAGGTGACGTCCTCGCCTCCGAGATCGGCCTGAAACTCCCGATGGTCAACATGCCCGATCCCACGCTCGTCAACAAAACCTACGTCCCGGACACCTGGAAAACCGGTATTACGCAGCTTCCCTACCCCAAAGATGTCGTCGCCAGCTTCCTGAAATTCCGGGAAGACGTTTTGAAAATGAAAATCAAGGAGCGCATGGCGGAGCTCGACGCGCTTCCCTTCTCGCAATTCACCGCCGGTTACGCCCCCGAAGTCCAGCTATGGTGGGACATTTTCGGGCCTTCCAACTGGGGAGCCACCACTCCCGATACCTCCGCCTATGTTGGTCTTTACAATGCAAACGATCTCTTCACGGGCGGCGATGGCAAGCGCGCCATACTGCCAGGCGGCCTTGGCTGCATCACTCACAAGCTCGTCGAAGTCCTTCAGCCAAAATATAAAGAACGCATGCTCAGCGAAACTACTGTCGTCGCGGCAGTGCAGGAAAAAAACGCGGTAAACGTCACCTATTTGCGAGAGGGAAAACTCACGACCGTCTCCGCCAAAGCGGTTCTCATGTGCACGCCCAAGCACATCACCTCGCGCATTGTGCAAGGCTTGCCCGCTGCTCAGCGCACCGCCATGCGCCACACTCGCTTCGCTCCCTATCCCGTCGTAAATCTCATCTTCGATAAACCCGTCTACAATCGCGGCTACGACAACTGGTGCCCCGGCAATTCCTTCACCGACTTCATCGTCGCCGACTGGACCGTCCGCAACAATCCCGGCTACAAACAAAAAAACAACATCCTCTCCTTCTATACCCCGCTTCGCGAAGAATTCCGTTCCACGCTCCTCGACGAAGCCGATTGCAAAACGCTCGCCGCCCGCGTCCTCACCGATTTTCAGAAAATCCTTCCCGAATTCAACGTCGATCCCATCGAAGTCCGCATCTACCGCCGCGGCCATCCTATGTTCATGTCCATTCCCGGCCAGTACACAAAGAACCGCATCGCCGCCGCGCAGCCCATGGACCGCATCTATTTTGGCGGCAACGATTCCGGCGGTCCCGAATCGCTCACCAGCGAAGCCGTCCGCCTCTCGCAAGTTGGCGCTGAGTGGGCGAATCTGGTATTGGTCGGCAAACCCGGCGCAAAAGCACTCGCTCAGAAAGCTCTCGCAGCCGTTGCGGACTGACAACTCCGTGGATGATCCCACCCTGCTTTAAGCGCACATCCGCCGCGCTCTCACAAACCAAACGGCCCACATCTAGTTCATAATATTCGCTTCACTTTCGGAGGACCCATGGCGGATCGCCTGGAAGACTTTCAGAAATTTCGCGCTGATTTGAACGAAGAAATTCTCAACTGCGGCCACCTCGGCATGAAACGCTTCTTTGCGCTCGATCATCAAGCCTACGAACCCGGCGCCCTGGGCACGAAAACCAAGGAACTTCTGGGCCTCGTCGCCTCCGCCGTCCTCCGCTGTGACGACTGCATCACCTATCACCTTGTCCGTTGCGGCGAAGAAGGCTGGAATCGCGAGGAAGTCATCGACGCGCTCAATATCGCCCTGATTGTCGGCGGCTCCATCACCATTCCCCACGTCCGCCGCGCCTTCGCCCGCATGCGCGAGATAGATTCGTTGAAACCTTAGCCCCCGCCGCATACTCTAACTAAGTAGCTGCACAACCCAAGGAAGCTAGATGAGCACGGCCCCGGCCACTGCAGCATCGCACGACGAAGGAACCCTCGCGCGTCTGCGCAACTTCCTGATCGGCGCGATGTTTGCCGCCGTTCTTCTAATACCCAAGCTTCTCCGCATCCGTCACAATCCCCAAACCTGGATGACCTTCCGCGTCTTCCTCGGTTTCGCGGGCGCCGCGCTTGTCATCCTCCCGCTCAGCCTCTGGAACAGTTGGCTCGCTGCCATCGCCGGCTTGGCCATGTTTCTCGCGTCCATCCTTTTGCCCCCTGCGCAATCGCACGCCAATGCTGACGAAAAAGCTCGCGAACTAGGGGCCCTCGTCATCGTTAACGGCGGAAAATATCGTTTGGCAAATGCCCCCGTCGGCCGCTGTCCAACTTTTTGTCGGCGCCGAACAAATCTGGGCGCTCGACTCCCACCTGAACACGCTTCTCGTCATTCCCGCTGCCGGGATCACCAGTTCCGCCGTATTGCCCACGCAAAAAAGAGACCGCTGGATCCTGCAAATTCGCTGGGCGGAAACCGCCGCCGACTTCTCTTACCACGGCGTCTTCGCCGAGCACCTTGCCCTAGTCGCCCAGACCACCCTCGCCAGCGTGATGCAAATGCGCTCCCCGCTGGCCGTTCTGCCCCGCAGCCGCGCCGCCGGCGCCTAAGCCCGGCCTCGAACTTTCTCCTTCATAAACACCCCACCTGCTGCAAAATGTGTCAAACTATACCTATGGCGCGAGGATGGGAAAGCAAGGATGTAGCAGCGCAGGTCGAATCCGGCCAAGCCCCCAAGGGCCATTACGGCAACCAAACAAAGAGTCCCGAACAGCTCCACCGCGAACAAGAACGTAAAGATCTGCAACTATCCCGCATCCGAATCGCCCACGACTTGGAAGCCGCCACCAACCCCAATCATCGCAAGTCCCTCGAAGCCGCCCTCGCCCACCTCGACAAAAAAATCTCCGACCTCAACTAGCCGCGTTCCGATCTTTTCTCTCTGATCTCTGTGTCCTCGGTGCCCTCTGTGTAACTCTTTCTTTTTCACCGCACAAAATCCCCCGCCAACTCCCAAAAATCATTCACATAATGATGCGACAGCACATTCCCGAAGTGATAGCAGATCCCCGCGCACGGCGGAATATCCCCATACTTTTTCTTCCCCCGCGCAAAAATCTTCCTCAACGATCCGTCCTTCAACAAATTCCCCGCCACCTTGTGCAGCGGCTCGCACGGATAAAACACATTCCCATTCGGATACACCCGCGGAAACATCGTCGGATAGCACTGAAACTCCCGAAACCGCAGCAGAGTCTCAATCGTTCGCGGCGTCCCGTTGATCGGCTGCGTCCCCGCGCGCCGTCGCTCGATAATCTTATCCACCAGCGCCTGATACTTCGGATTCTGCGCCAGCCGCAAATTCGGCATCTTCTCCATCTGTGCCGATTGCGCCGCAAACACAAACCCTTCCTCCCCGCACCACTCCAGCAGTTTCTCCACCTCTCCGATATTCCATTCTTCAATCACGGTGCTGATCGTAATCTTCGACGCATTTCCCAGCGCCCGCTTCGCCATCTCTAAATTCTGCAATACCTTCGGCAACGCCGCCGGCTTCGAAAGCGCATTCGAAGGATCCGCCGCCAGCGCATCCAAACTCACCACCAGTCCCGTCACCGCCCCCAAAATCCCGGGCTTGCGATCCAGCAGAGTCCCATTCGTAATCAAAAGCACCGACCGAAACTTGCAATAATATCTCGCCGCGTCCACCAACTCCTCGATGTCCGCCCGCAACGTCGGCTCCCCACCGGTAATCACAATCGAATCCGTCTCTTTGCGAATCTTCCGCAGTAAACGAATCGTATCCCCCGTCGCCAACTCCTCGCTAAAAACGTCCGGCTCCTTCTGCGTGCAATACGAGCAGGCCAGATTGCACTTGTGCGTCACATAAAACGTCACCGCATACGGCGCCACCACGTTCGTTTGCAAAATGTTCCGCCGCCACCCATTCCGAAAATAAAGCCCAAAATTCTTCGCCACAAACGGCGCCTGCCGCACCATCCCGCGGATCAGCGCCATCTTCGACGGCCTTCTTTTATCGAGGGAACTTGCTGGAACAAAATCGGGAGTTCGCGAAGCTGGCGTTGTCATGAGGCCACGATTGTAGCGCACCGCGCCGCCTCAGCCCATTCCAGTCAAACTTCCTGCGTCGTCTGTTTTCGCGTGTCTTTGCCAGGGCTCCGGCCAGGCGGCCTGCCCTACTTAATCTGCTGCTCGGCGGTCAACGCCTGATTAATGCTCTTCAGCGTCTGGAATCCGTCTTGTACCACCGTCGTCTTGATATTTTCTCTTGTCACCACAATCGGTTTCAGCAGGATCGCCGGCACGTCCGTCTTACCATTATTCGCCGTCTTGTTCGCCCGCGTCTTCTCGCCCTTCGCCAGGCGCACCGCTTCCTCGGCCGCGACCACCGCTTCATTCGTGATCGGTTTGTAGACCGTCATGCTTTGCACACCCTGCGCAATGCAGATCACCGCCGCCAAATCCGCATCTTGTCCGGTAACCGCCACTTTGCCCGCCAAATTATGTTCGCGAAGCGCCTGAATCGCACCGCCAGCCAATCCATCATTCGAAGCCAGCACCGCCGCGATCGTCCCCTGCCCGGAATCCATCGCCTTCAACATAAACAAGTACGCCTCCGACGGCAGCCAGTCCTTCATGTATGCGTCGGCAATCACTTTGATCTCGCCGCGGTCGATATACGGCTGCAGAACGTGCATCTGCGCGTCATGCAGCGTTTTCGCTCCCTCATCATTGGGCGAACCCGCAATCAGCACATAATTCCCTTTCGGCGCATGTTTCGCGAGAAAGTCTGCTTGCATCCATCCAATTTCCAGCCGGTCAAAGCTCACATATAAATCGACATCGCTGTTCTGCACCAGCCGGTCGTAGCTGATCACCTTCACGCCAGCCGCCTTCGCCGCGTCCACCATCCGGCTCGCCTTCGCCGTATCATGGGGCAGCAACACCAGCACCTTGATCCCCGCCCTGATCATGTCCTTCACTTGCTGAAACTGGCGCTCATCGTCTCCACCCGCGTCCGCCGAAATCACTTCCGCGCCCAACTTCTTCGCCCGCTCCTCAAACGAATTCAGGTCCGTCTGCCACCGCTCTCCCTTCATCGCCTCAATCGAAAAACCAATTTTAAATTTGCTCGTCTCCTGCCCCTGCAGGAGCCGCCCGTTGAGCACGAGAAGGAATAGCGCGCAGAGCACCGCCACTCTGTGTCGAGCTTTTCTCATCATTGCAATCTCTCCATTTTGCCTTCCAAAACAGAGCATACCGATTCTCAACGAGGCTCAACAAAATTCGCCGTCCTGCGAACCCTGGTCGTTAATAACCAAGCCTCTCGCACCCTCATCGTCATCACTCGTACCGCAGCGCCACCAGCGGATCGACACCCGCCGCTCGCCGCGCCGGCAACAAACAAGCCGCCAGCCCCGTCACCACCACCAGCGCCACCACCGCCCCAAACGTCCACGGATCCGTCGCCGAAACTCCCCATATCTGGCTCGCCAAAAATCGCGTCAACCCATAACTCGCGAAAACTCCAATCCCAATCCCCGTCCCAATCAGCACCGCCCCGCGCCGCAACACCATCCTCAATATCTCCCCCCGCTGCGCCCCCAACGCCATCCGCACACCAATCTCCTGCGTCCGCAGCGACACCGTATACGCCATCACGCTAAACACCCCGATCACCACCAGCACCAACGCAATCCCCGCCACTCCCGTGAACGTCGTCAGCCCCAGCTCGTGCGCTGAATAAGTGAGCGTGTAAAATTCTTCGGTGTAAGGTCCACTCTCCGGCGAAAACATTTGATCGCGGTCGACCGCCCAAACCTCCTTCCGTACCGAGTTCATCAACAATCCAGGCTCTCCTTTGGTCCTCAGAAAAAAGAAGCCGCCCCCTGAAAAAGACATACCACCCTCTTGGATTGTGTAGGGGATGAAGGCCATCGGAAGAACCGGAACCTGCGGCCCAAAATCTTTAATATCGCGCAGCACACCGATCACCTGAAAATACGTATCCTGCGGCGGCTGACTCTTGTCTACAAATGCCTTCGCGAGCACCTGACGGCCGAGCGGATTTTCCGTGCCAAAAAAGCGCGTCGCCATCGTTTGATTAATCACGGCAACATGGTCCGCCGAATCCACGTCGCTCCGCGAGAGCCATCTTCCACTGACCATCTGCATCTCCAGCGTTTGCAGAAGGCTTTCACTACATTTGTCGAACCCGGCCAGCTCCGAGTGCGTTGATCCGGGAACGGTCGCTTCATACCTTCGACTCGTGTTGTAACCCGGGAGCGAATTGTTAATCGCCAGCTCGGTCACTCCAGGCATCGTCTTCAATCGCTCCGCGATCTTCTTGAAGATGACTCCCTGCTGTTCCGGCTTGTAGTTGGCTCCGCGGGGAGAAAAAGCTGCCACGAATAGCAGGTTCCTCGCATTAAAGCCGAGATCGATGTGCGTCAACTCATAGAAGCTCCGCATCATCAATCCCGCGCCCGTCAGCAGCACAATCGACAGCGCTACCTCCACGATCACCAGCGCCCCGCGAAGCTTCCCGTGCCGCAAACTCCCGCCCTTTCCCTTCCCGTTCCCCGTCAGCATCGGCTGCACATCGCGCCTCACCGCGCGCAGAGCCGGCGCCAACCCGCAAAGCAGCGTCGTCACCGCCGCTACTCCAAGAGTAAAAAATAAAACCATCGAATCCAGACCGATAACCACCTCCCCGCCCGCGCTCGCTCCTTTATTCGGAATCGACGCGGCCACCACCTTCATCCCGAAATACGCGAACACGCAGCCTAGCGCGCACGCCGCGGTCGCCAGCACCGCGCTCTCTACAAGTAGTTGCCTTACCAATCTCCAGCGTGTCGCACCCAGCGCCGTCCGCACCGCAATTTCCTTTTCTCGCGCCGCCCCTCGCGCCATAAGCAAATTCGCCACCCCGCTGCACGCAATCAAAAGCAACAGCAGCACGCCTGCCAGCAAATCGTAGAGCATGTGTTTGATATCGAAATGCTCCGTCTCCGCTCCGCCGGCGTTCCCGATTCCCCAGGGTCCCATCAGGAAATCCGTAGCCGTCTGCACCCGCGCCGTGAAGCGTTTTGGAAACGCTTCGGGCTTGTTCTTTGCCAGTTGCTTCACAATCACGTCGAGCTCCGACGATGCCGCCGCGACACTTACTCCCGGCTTCAGCCGCGCCATGATCGTCCCAACCGACGGCTCCCTCTCCGTTCCACCAGCGCTCCGCGCATCCGTGATCGGCGTCCACACCTGATGCAGCGCACCAAACGCATGGAATCGCTGCGGCATGATCCCCACGAGCATCCGTTGCTCACCGTTCAGCAGGAAACTCTTCCCCATCAAACTCGAATCCCCGCCGAATTCTCCCAGCCATGTCCGGTAGGCCATCACAAACACTGCCGGAGCCCCTGGTTTCGCGTCTTCCGCGACAAGCCCGCGCCCCAACAGCGCCAACACTCCATAAAAATCAAACGCGTTTCCCGTCACGTGCGCCACGTAAACCTGGTGATTGTCCTTCCCGTCGTTCAACAACTCAATTCCGCGTGCGAGGCCCGCAACGTCCTCGAAAACGCTGCTCTGCCTCCGTATCGCATCCAGATCCGACAGCGATCCTTCGAGCGGCTCCAGAAACTCCGGACGTCCTCCCGCCGCCGCATTCTGCATCGTCAAAACCACCAGCCGCCGCGCGTCCTTCGCCGCAAACGCATTAAACAAAAGGTTGTAAAACGCGCTGAACGCCACCGTGGCCGCGCCAATGCCCAATGCCAGCGCAAACACCGCCGTCCCCACGAATTTCCGGTCCCTGCTTAACCCCCGCACCGCATACCGAAAATCCTGAAATATGTTCTCGACATGAGTTTCCCACCGGACCTCGCGAACTTCCTCCTTGAAACGCTCCACTCCGCCAAATTCAATCCGCGCCCTTCGCTCTGCTTCCCCGCGCGACAACCCGGATCGTTCCAAATCCTCCGCGCGATTCTGAATATGCAGCCGCATCTCTTCTTCCATCTCAGCGTCCACACGCCGGCTGCGAAAAAACTTGGAGAGCTTGGAACGGAGTGAAGTCAGAAATTTCATATTTCCTCCGCCTGTGCACCGAGTACCGCGCTCATCGCCGCGACCAGGCGTTTCCAGTCGTCCGCTTCCTCCCGCAGACGTTTCCGGCCCGCCGCAGTCAATTCATAAAATTTGGCGCGGCGATTGTTGTCGGAAGTCCCCCAACTTGCCGTCAGCAGCCCCTGCCGCACCAGCCGAAACAAAGCGGGATAAAGCGCGCCCTGTTCGACAAGCAGAGCCCGGCGCGAAATTTGTTCGATGCGCAGAAGAATGCCGTACCCATGGAGAGGGCCGAGGGAAACAGCCTTAAGAATGAGGAGATCGAGAGTTCCAGGAAGAAGCTGCGCTTGGCCTGTCACGTTTCCTCCTAACGTGGTTAGGAGTCTAGGACGCTCTCTCCTAAGCTGTCAAGGGAAGCGGTTCTCCGCCGTTCTTTTTTAAGCACTGCCGCCACGGCGGTAATTCTGGCGCGGCTGTCGAAAATCATTTCGAAGCGTTTCAAAGGCTGGTCGGCCGGGGCCGGAATCGCGCGGCTTGCCTGACTGTACATAATAAGGTACATTGGTACCATATAAGGTGCAGGATGACGGGAGATTCGCGATGAGCAGGAAACGCAAGACCGGCAAGAAGCATTTGGGTTCGAGCATCGATGATTTCCTGAAGCAAGAGGGCATCTTTGAAGAGGCGCAATCGCAGGCGGTCAAGGCAGTCGTGGCATGGCAGCTCGACGAGGCCATGAAGAAACGAAAAATATCCAAAAACAAAATGGCCTCGCTGCTGAAGACGAGCCGCACACAAGTGGACCGGCTCCTCAATCCGAAAAGCGACATCACGCTTTCCAGTCTGCAACGGGCCGCGGCAATGGTTGGACGGCGTGTAATGATCGAGTTGGTTTGAAGAGATGTAACGCGAAACTTCTCAGCGAAAATGTACCCCACGTGGAGCTCGGCCTTCGGACCTAATCCGTAAAAACCACGCCCACCGCCACCTGCCCCTTCTCCGCTCCCGCATCGACCCGCACTACATACCCCTTCAACTTCATCGACGACTGCGACCCGTTCTCCCCCGGCGTTTGCATCGTCACCTGCAATTCCGACTGCAATTGCGGCAGGTTTTGCAGAGAAATCAACGCCCCTTGCAAAGAGATGTCGCGCACCACCGTCTCTTCCTGAAACTCTTTTCCATCCTCTGTCACTCCCGTAACCTTCGCGCGGAACTGTGCCTCTCGCCGCAAGGACGTCCGCGCCCCCGGCATGTGCGCCTGCACGTTGTCTCCTGTCGCCCCCAGCGTAATCACCATGCCCTCGCTCGCCGCAAACACCGAATCAAACTCCTCCCGCGCTTGCCGCAAAATCGAATCCACCATGCGGTCCGTCGAGTCCGGATCGTGATGGAACAGCACCAAAGTCTTCGCGCCAACTTCCCGCGCCAGCTTCACGCCTTCTTGCCACGACGAATGCCCCCATCCCTTTCGCGTCGTCTTCAGCTGCTCCGGGGTAAACTGCGCGTCATTAATAAATATGTCCGCGCCCGTCGCCAGTTCCCGCAAACTCTCGTCCAGCTTCGGATCGCCCGGCTCATTGTCCGTCGCGTAAACAACCGTCCCCGCCGGCGTCTCGATGCGAAACCCCAGGCATCCCTGCGGATGGTTCAGCCACTTCGCTGTGATTTTATTTTCCCCAATCGTGAACGAATCCCCGCCTTCCACTTCCTTGAACTTTCTCTTCGCGTTCATCGCGGACATGTCTACGGGAAAATACGGCAGCGCCATCTGCGCCTCGAATACTTGCTTCAAACTGTCTCGCCCCAGGAATTTCGAGCGGAAACTATAAAAATGAAACTCATTATTCTCCGCATACAGCGGCGCAAAAAACGGAATCCCCTGAATGTGGTCCCAGTGATAATGCGTCACGAAAATATGTGTCTCGGGATTTCCGCCCCCGTTCGGCGTGGCCCATCGGCTGCCCAGCATCCGCAGCCCTGTCCCGCAATCCAGAATGAATTGCGTCCCGTCCGGCGCCGTCAATTCAAGGCAAGGCGTATTCCCGCCGAAGCGCCAGGTGGCAGGATCCACCGTCGGGGTCGATCCGCGAACGCCCCAAAAACTCAGTTTTGCAATGGGAGCCGTCATGTCCCTCGGCGCACACCTTGCGCGCAGGCCATTCCCGCCGCCAAACCAGCGGGAAAGGGAAGCTAGTTCGATGTTGGCAGCCAAGCCCAAATGCGTCAATGAATTCGCGACAGCGACGTGTCAAACTTCCCACTGGTAGCACAGGCACTCCTGCCTGTGCGCTTTTTGACTCTTTTGACCGGGGCTGCGCGCGACGGCTAACGTGCGTAGAATAGAGCAAATAGACCGCATGGACGACCATTCCCATAGTCACGACCCCGAGCACGGCCATAACGACGGCCACGTACATCACCCTCATTCGCACAGCCACCAGGGCCACGACCACCCGCCTCTGCGCCCATCCGTTCTCGGCTGGGCCATGGTCGCCACTCTGGGCTTGGTTGTAGCGGAAATCTTTGGCGGCGTCCTCGGCCGCTCCGTCGCCTTGCTAAACGACGCCGTCCACAATCTCTCCGACGTTCCCGCTCTCGGCATCTCCTGGCTGGCCATGCGCTGGGCCGCGCGTCCCGCCGACAGCGAAAAAACCTACGGCTACCATCGCGCCGGCATCCTCGCCGCGTTCACCAATGCCATCTTGCTCGTTCTGCTCTCGCTCTGGCTCGGCTACGAATCGTTCGAACGCTTCCGACTCTCCCGTCCAAGTCGTCGAAAGCTGGATGATCTGGACCTCCCTCGCCGCCCTCGCCGTTAACGGTGGCATCACGCTGGCCCTGGTCCGCGGACGCGGCGACCTCAACTTGCGTAGCATCCTCGTGCACAATTTCGGCGATGCCCTTTCCAACATCGCCATCATCGCCGGCGCTATCGCCATTCGCATGACCGGCGCCCTCTGGATCGACCCGCTCCTCGGCATCGCCATCGGCCTACTCGTGTTGTGGTCCAGCATCGGCATTCTCCGCGAGTCCGCGCACATTTTGCTCGAGGGACGGCCGAGGGAAATGCGCGTCGAAGATGTAGCTCGCGCCATTCTGACGGTGGACGGCGTGCAGGAAGTTCACGACGTGCACATCTGGTCGCTGGGCGCGGGGCACAACGCACTGAGTTTGCACGCGCGGATTCCGGACATGCACATGGATCAGTGCGAGCGGCTGCTGCGCGCGATTCAGGAGAAAGCGGTGCTGGAATTCAAGATCGAACACACCACGGTGCAGTTTGAGCGAGCGGGATTGCCTGCGGTTTCGGGATATGTGATGCCGGAGCCGGTGAAGAAATAGCGCAATGGATTGGCGGGCTGCGGTGGCTACTTCCGCACCTTTGATGACTATCTAGTTTTCAATACTAATTATTAGCTATTCACTACTCACTGGCCGACAATCGGCGCCGATTTCAGCTGCGCACGCTAGGCGGGGAGGCGGAAGGTGAGGCCGCGCTGTTCGTTGAACTGTTGGGTGGCGTCGAGGTCGAGCTTGTCGGCGGTGACGGTGCGGCGGAGGCCTTCGGCGGTGATGTAGCGGAGCGTGCCGTTTTCCCAGGCATAGGCTGTCGCAAAAAAGACCGTGCCATCGCGGCGAACGAAGACATAAGGTTCGACGGGCTGCTCGGCAACGTCTTGCGAGGGCGAAACGGCGTACGGGCGGTTTTGGCGAGAGTCGTAGTCGCCCGGGCGCAGCGCGGGTTGCACGGGTTCGGGCTGGCCGTTGTCCGCGGCTTGCGCATCCGCGGGGGGAGCTTCGTCTCCGTCGTCAGGGAAGATCGGACCATAGTATCCGCCGCCGTAAAACGGAAAATACGCGCCGTAAAAGCGGCCGTTGCGGCCTCGCCCGTTGGTGCCGCCCGGATGGACGGCTGCGACGTGCGCGTAATCAAAACCGAGCCCAGGGACAATGTCCTGCGAGCGCAAAGGCCGGCCGGAGCCGACGGAACCGGTGCTGCGAAGAGGAGTCCCCGACCGCGGCGACGTGCGAGCGACGATCGCGCCAGAGCGCGTGCGCACGAAGCGGGGATAACCTGCGTAAGAGTGGTTTGCCGAACTGACGTGAGCCGCGCTAGAGGGAGCGGCGTGCATGGCAACATGGGGGGCAGAGGCAGCCATTGCGGGGTGGGCCATTCCGGCTCCTATGCCTCCGCGCTGCGCGGAAGCGATCGCCGGGAGAGCCGCGAGAGAAACGATAGCCATCAGGAAGCGGCGCATGGTGAGTACCTGGGTTCCCGGGCCGCCGGGCCTTTCTTGCACGTACATAGATAAGGATGCGCCATTTGGGGTTGGGGTTTCAAGGGGGAGAAAATGGGGAGTGGCCCGTGATCCGTGGCCCGTGCTCCGTGAACATTGGGAGAAGAGGTGAAACTGCTCCCTTTGAGAACGGGCCCCCCCGGGGTATACAGGGAGTTGTGAAGTAAACCCATGAAGGGATTGGAGTTGCGGGCGTTCGTTTGTGGGCTAAATGCTTGGGAAGGCGAAGTAACGAGGTAATGAAGCAAAGACAAGGAGACGGAAGGATGAAACAGCAGGTTCCTCGCTGCGCTCGGAATGACAAATTGGGGGGAGGGGTGACGAGTTGTTAAAATTTGGGGACGCGGCGAGGGGGCCCTCCCCCGGTTTTTTGTAACTGTTGCTGATAAAGGAGATAAAGTGGCGTGGAATGAACAGTTGCGGAAGTGTTGATTCTGAATGGGTTGGGAGAGCGCGGATTTTGCAAAATGGTAACGCGGGACGGACAGGAGATTTGGGAGGCGTTGGAAGGGCTGGGCGAGGAGGGGTGGGCGCAAGACCCCGAGCGGGGCGGGGTAAGCTGCGGAGGCAGAGGTCGCCGGGAAGGGGAGGAGGGGTTCGGGCGAGGTTGACGGCGATCATGCGGAATTATAGCACGATAGTTACCGAATGTCAATAGATTTATGGATTACTGAGTTGGTATTCGAATGAGGATGGCGGAAGTGGAAGGATTTGAAGGGGTTGGGCGGGGGCTGACTCATTTGATACGGCTGTGGAAAATTCAAAAACGAGGAAACGTTCCGTCTGTCCCCAGGTTTCCTTTTGCATAACTTCCGAAGGCTATGTCTGCGTCTGAATATTCGCCAGGATCACGGCATTGCGTTTGACAACCTGATTTGGCCCACCTTTGATACTTTCATTTGGCCCACCCTAAGGCCGTGATTTTCCTCTTCTTCCGGGGGTTCCGTTCCGTGGCCCCGGAGGGAGCGGAGTCCTGCGGTCCGGTTTTCAGGACCGCGTTTAGGACGGAGCGGACGCCGGGGCCACGGACTCGCGTGGCGCAGCGCCTGATCCTGCTCTCTCACGAAGCTTTCTTCTTCTGCCTTCCTTCCACCGTGCGCCGGAAGCGATACGACTCCGTGCCGGTTTCGATGATGTGTGCGCGGTCGGTGACGCGATCCAGGAGCGCCTTACACAGCCGCGGATTCGGAAACACTTGCGTCCACTCCGAAAACGGCAGGTTGGTGGTCACGATCAGCGTGGCCCTTTCAGCCCGCTCGGCGATTACTTGAAACAAAAACTCCGCGCCGATCTCCGCCAGCGGTACGTAACCCACTTCGTCGAGCGCGATCACGTCATAGCGCATCCAGCGCGCCAGCACGCGCCGCACTCCGTGGTGCTGGCCGGCTTCCACCAACTCGTTCACCAGGTTCGCCGCCGTCGTAAAGCGCACTCTCCGTTTCTGGCGGCATGCTGCCACACACAGCCCCGACGCCAGATGCGTCTTGCCCGTGCCACATTCGCCGATCAGCACCACCGGCTCGGCTCGCGTGATGTAGCCGCCTTCGGCCAGCTCGCGAATCTTTGCCGCCGGTATCTGCGGTGCTCGCGCGAACTCGAACTCCTCCAGCGTCTTCATCCGCGGCAGTTTGGCTTCGTGCAGCCGATGTGCGATGGCATGCCGGTCGCGCTCTTCGCTCTCCATCGCCAGCAGCGCTTCCAAATAACCGATGTGGCTGCGATTTTCTTTCACCGCTTGTTCCGCCAACTGCACGAAGTTCGCGCCCACCACTGGCACCTTCACCGCCTTGCAATACTGCCGCACCGAAGCGTGCTCCAGTGCTTGTGCTTGCTGGTTCATGGCCGCACCACTTCGAGCAACTGGTCGTAGTCGTTCAACGCGGGCAGCGGCCGCTCGTAGCGTCCCAACAAACCAATCTCCGGAAGCGCTCGCTCGCCGTGGGTCAGCGTGCCGGCCACCAGCAGATGCCGCACCGCCGCCGCGTCCGTGCAGCCCAGCGCCAACGCTTGCGCAATCCCTTTTCGCAACGCTTCCCAGCCGTGTTGCGGGCCCAGGCGCAGCAGCTCGATCATCGCGCGCGTGCCTTCCTGCTTCCCGTGCCGCTCCCGCAAGCTCTGCCACAAGCGGTCGAAACTTTCCGGCCAGCGCCCGCGCTCTCGCCACTGCTGCAAGGGCGTCGAGCCCGCCAGCGCGCCCGGTTTCTTTTCCAACACATCCAGATAATGCTCCAGATCCAACACCGCCTGATGGCGCGCGAAACTGCGTTCGTGCCGCGCCACGCAGCGTTGCTCGTACCACACTTCCACGTAAGCAGGCAGCAGCCGTGCCTGCGTCTTCGTTCCCGCTCGCAGCGGCACCGAGTAGCGATTCGTCCGCACTTTCACGCAGCCTTGTCCATCCACCACCGGAAAACTCGTTTCCGCCAGCTCGAACCCTTCGCTGAGTAAAGGCAGAAGATGCTCCCGCTCGATGCGCATGGCTTCACCCACCGAGAGCGGCTTCCCGTGAATCCGCCGCTGTTTCTCCTGCTGGCAGCACGCGCGCAAATATTCGTTCAACGCGGCCAGGTCTTTTACTTTCGGCACCGGCACCAGATGGTTCCGCCGGAAATAACCCACTTCACCTTCCACGCCGCCCTTCTCGTTGCCGCGCGCCGGGTTACAAAACTCCGTCTGGAATCCCCAGTGCGACCGGAAAGCGATCAGCCGGTCGGTCTCCTCGCGCTGGTATCCGCGCAAAATCTTTTTCACCGCGCTCTTCAGGTTGTCGTAACGCAGCCGCTTGAACACCCCACCGAAATAGTGAAAAGCCTGCTCGTGCGCTTCCAAAAAAGCTTGCTGCGTGGCATGAAAATACGCGGCGTGAAACGCCCCGCCGCCTGCCATGCTACGCATCGTGAAAAAATACGTGATCTGGCGGCCCTCCTCGAACTGCACTGCGGCCTCGTACCAATCCACCTGGGCCTCCACGCCCCAGTCGTAACTCTGCGGCACGAATGTCTCTCGCGCGGCCACGCCCAGCTCCTGCTTGCGCCGCCGCACGTAGCGCCGCACCGTGGCTTCCGCCACGCACACCTCGGGATGCTCCTGTTGAATCCGTTGCCAGATGCGGTGCGCCGTGTGCCGCTGCTTGCGTGGCGCTTCCCGGTCGCTCTGCAAAACCCCCTCAATGAACTCCCGCACCGGTCCCAGCTTCGGACTGCTCCTGGCCGGCACCTTGCGCTCCGGCGGGATCGCGCTGGCCAGCGCCTGCCGCACCATCCGCCGATGGGTGTTCAACTTCTTCGCCACTCCTTGGATCGTGCCCACTCCAAACCGGTACTCCCGACGTATCTCCTCGAACAGTTCCACTTTGCGTCTCCTGTCCATCGGCCCCCCGTCGTTCCCGCTGACAGGTTAGGCCGTCCGTGATGTACAGGGTGGGCCAAATCAAATGCGCGAAGTGGGCCAATTCAGAGTAGCGAAATCAAGCGGCACAAAACCAGGCGGCCACGCCGCCTGCAGCTGCTGGATCGACGATCAACCCTTAATCGCAAGAAAAAGAGTGAATTGGCGGGAATTGGACTATCGAATTGAAGAAGCGCAGAAAATAAAAAACGCGCAGAAAGACAAAAAGGCCGTCTTGATTGCTCAAGACGGCCTTTTGATTTTAATCCCGGCGACGACCTACGTTCCCACACAGTTGCCCGTGCAGTATCATCGGCCCGGCGAGGCTTAACTTCCGTGTTCGGGATGGGAACGGGTGTGACCCTCGCGGTATGATCACCAGGAAACTTGAAGAAGTCGAAAGTTGAAAGTTGAAGGTCTAAAGCACCTTCAAGATCCAACCACGACTGCAAACTTTTTGGCCCTCGCGACCCGAGAAGCGCCGATAAAGATACCGGCGTTTCCGGGGCGATGGCGACAACAGATTCTGCGTAGCCGCGCTAAGCGGCTTACACATAAGGCTGGCAATTTACAGGTTCGACTCGGGGTCGAACATACTGCGAAAGAGAAGGCGATCTTCTCTTACTTCCTCTTCGTTCTGTGGCCCCTATGCCGGGGCCAAGACGAAATGAGAAAGTTTTATGATTAAGCCGAACGGGCGATTAGTACTGGTCAGCTTCACGCATTGCTGCGCTTCTACCTCCAGCCTATCAAAGTCGTAGTCTTCGACTGCCCTTCTTAGGCATTAAGCCTTGGGAGAACTTATCTTAGGGCGAGCTTCATGCTTAGATGCATTCAGCATTTATCTCTACCAGACTTCGCTACCGAGCTATGCCCCTGGCGGGACAACTCGTACACAAGAGGTCTGTTCATCCCGGTCCTCTCGTACTAGGGACAACTCCCTTCAATTCTCCTGCGCCCACACCAGATAGGGACCGAACTGTCTCGCGACGTTCTGAACCCAGCTCACGTACCGCTTTAATAGGCGAACAGCCTAACCCTTGGGACCTTCTACAGCCCCAGGATGCGATGAGCCGACATCGAGGTGCCAAACCTAAGCGTCGATGTGAACTCTTGGCTTAGATCAGCCTGTTATCCCCGGCGTACCTTTTATCCGTTGAGCGATGGCCCTTCCACGCGGGACCACCGGATCACTAGACCCAACTTTCGTTCCTGCTCGACTTGTAAGTCTCACAGTCAAACCGGCTTATGCTCTTGCACTCCACAGCGGGTTTCCAATCCGCTTGAGCCGATCTTTGGGCGCCTCCGTTACAGTTTAGGAGGCGACCGCCCCAGTCAAACTACCCGTCTGGCCGTGTCTCCCCGCCCGTCGCGGGCGGTAGGTTAGAGCGACAGATTAGTCAGGGTAGTATTTCACTGTTGCCTCCACCTCAGCCGAAACCAAGGTATCACAGGCTCCTACCTATTCTACGCAGATCAATCCGTTACTCATGGCCAGAGTGCAGTTAAGGTGCACGGGGTCTTTCCGTCTAGATGCGGGCATCCGGCGTCTTCACCGGAACCACAAATTCGCCGAGTCACTCGCCAAGACAGTCGCTCTATCATTCCACCATTCGTGCAGGTCGGAACTTACCCGACAAGGAATTTCGCTACCTTAGGACCGTTATAGTTACGGCCGCCGTTCACCGGGGCTTCAGTTCAAGCCTTCGCCCTTGCGGGCTGAGCCCTTGCTTTAACCTTCCGGCACCGGGCAGGTGTCACCCCCTATACGTCGTATTCGACTTTGCAGAGAGCTGTGTTTTTGTTAAACAGTTGCAGAGCGCGATTCGCTGCGACCGCTTCGGGCTATAAACCCTAGTGCGGCGTCCCTTCTCCCGAAGTTACGGGACTAATGTGCCTAGTTCCTGAGCGAGTGTTCTCTCGAGCGCCTGTGGATATTCACCTCGTCTACCTGTGTCGGTTTGTGGTACGGGCACCTGGACGACTCCTTAGGGGATTTTCCCGACAGCGTGAAATCAGAGACTTTGCGGTCGTATGACCTCGTCACCACTCTGACCGTTGAATGACCCCGGGGATTTTCCTCCGGAATCCGGCTTACAGTGGCCAATCAGGATATCCATCACCTGACTCTCCTATCCTTCTGTGTCACCCCATCGTGATAACGTCGCCAGGCGGGACAGGAATGTTGACCTGTTGTCCATCAGCTACGCCTTTCGGCCTCACCTTAGGACCCGCCTAACCCTGAGCGGATTAACCTTCCTCAGGAAACCTTAGACTTTCGGCGACACGAGTTCTCATCGTGTTTATCGCTACTTATGCCGGCAGGGTCTCTTGTGTAGTGTTCAGTAGTCCTCTCGGTCTACCTTCAGACTCCACGCAATGCTCCCCTACCAAAGATTATTTCCGAAGAAATAACCATTTCGCAGCTTCGGTGATGTGCTTGAGCCCCGTTGGATTGTTGGTGCATATCCGCTTGACCAGTGAGCTGTTACGCTTTCTTTAAAGGATGGCTGCTTCTAAGCCAACCTCCTGGCTGTCCGAGCGAATACACTTCCTTTCCCACTTAGCACATACTTAGGGACCTTAGCTGGCGATCTGGGCTGTTTCCCTTTTGACCACGAAGCTTATCCCTCGTAGTCTCACTCCCGTGTAGTTATCCGCGGCATTCGTAGTTTGATTGGATTCGGTAACCTGAGTTGGTCCCTAGTCCATTCAGAGCTCTACCGCCGCGGTAATTCGCACGAGGCTGTCCCTAAAGACATTTCGGGGAGAACGAGCTATCACGGAATTTGATTAGCCTTTCACCCCTACCCTCAGCTCATCAGAGCGATTTTCAACTCACACCTGTTCGGTCCTCCAGTCGCGGTTAAGCGACCTTCAACCTGGCCAAGGGTAGATCATCCCGCTTCGCGTCTATTCCTACGTACTTGTCGCCCTATTCGGACTCGCTTTCGCTACGGCTCGCTTGCGCTTAACCTTGCACGTAAGAATAACTAGCCGGCTCATTAAGCAAGAGGCACGCCGTCAGGCTTTCATGGACCGAAGTCCATGCATGGCCCTCCGACTGCTTGTAAGCATACGGTTTCAGGTTCTATTTCACTCCCCTCGCAGGGGTTCTTTTCGCCTTTCCCTCACGGTACTTGTTCACTATCGGTCGCCAGAGAGTATTTAGCCTTGGAGAGTGGTCTCCCCAGTTTCCCACCAGATTACACGTGTCCGGTGGTACTCAGGATGCCGCTTCGAGTCTGATCAGCTTTCGATTACAGGGCTCTCACCTTCTATGGCCCCGCTTTCCAGCAGGTTCATCTAGCTGTCAGTTTGGTAACTCTACTTATGCGGTCCTACAACCCCCAAAGTGCAAGCACTTGGGTTTGGGCTGTTCCGATTTCGCTCGCCGCTACTTTCGGAATCTCTGTGATTTATTTTCCTCCAGGTACTGAGATGGTTCACTTCCCTGGGTTAGCTCATACCCGCCTATGTATTCAGCGGGCTGTAACGGGAGTTCATCCCGTCGGGTTTCCCCATTCGGAGATCCTCGGATCAAAGCCTGCTTGCGGCTCCCCGAGGCTTATCGCAGCTTGCCACGTCCTTCATCGCCTTCTGGCGCCAAGGCATTCACCGTACGCCCTTAGTAGCTTAATCATAAAACTTACTCAATCCGTCTTCTGTCAGACTCCGCTCGGGACTTTCATCCTTTGCGATTCACACGGTGCTTAGTCCGTGCTTTTTAAATCCGGCTATCGACGTCCCGCTTCCTGCAGTTCCATACATCCTCGCAACCGATCTCGCCGCAACTCGGGCATGAGTCACGAACAAGTCTTGATGATTTTTTTGGAAAATCACTTCAGGTATCCGTTGCAGGCTTTCGATCCAGCAGTCTTCGGACTCCTCAGCAGCTTGCGCTACTGCGGTTTGAATAAGCCGCCTTTTCTTCCACAGTATTGCTCGATTCTCGAGCAAAACTTGTAAATAATCCACACCATTGCCCCGTCAGGGACCGTAATCCCCTCCAGGTTATCGGCGTGGACTTGCCAGCCTTTCTGTTGTCAAAGAGCGTTTTATTCCGAGCTTGTCGGAATGCCCTAATCGCATTAGGGCTTGTCTGGAGGGTCTTACTCAATCGCGTTCCGCGATCTTGCCTTCCAGCTCTGCTTTTGCTTCCGTGTTAGATGAATCGTGACCGCAGGATGGCGCTTCTGCTTTGCCTACCCACTACTCACTATCCACTACGCACTTCCACAAAATAAAAAACCCGGCGTCGAGCGCCGGGTACAGCCACCCACATCTGAGTGGCTCCACGCGATGCTCGACAGATTTCTAGCCTGTGCTCGTAAAGAACCTCACTATAGGATCTACTTCTTGGCCTTCGCTTGGTATTGCGCTGGGAAGACGCTTCTTCGACCCGACTGTGATGCCCCTGCTGGCTCTACTACCCCCGAGCCATTTGTAACTATACCAGACTTTTTGTTTTCGTCAAGTCCCCGCAATAATTATTTTTGCCAGTTATCCTCAGCCCTGTGGACGCTGTGCAAAATCACTGGGATGCAGTCATAACTCCAGTGGCCCCTAGCACGGCATCAAGGCCGTCGGCATGGATTTCTGGCAATATTGTCAGCACCGTGTGAGGAAGGGAGTCGCTCACTATCAAGGCCATCAGTTCCCTTCGAACTCGGTCATATGCTAGCTCAGCTTCGATAATTTGGCTGCTTGACCTCATTCGATCAAACCGATGACGTGGTTGACCATAGGCCGCATGGAACTCATTCCCACCAGGCTCAACAAAGAAAGCATGAAGTCTTCCAATATGGCTTTTCTCCGGGTCTCCCTGGCGTGCACGAACATTTATTTCGGAGATTCTCTTCGCCAGCTCGGCTTCTTCACTGGAGCCCGGCTCAGGCGGTTCTCCACCAGAGAAAACTCCTTCAGACAAGTGCTTTCCCACACGCTCAAGCTTTTTTCTATGGTTGGTGGCACCGCTGAGCTTCAAATCATCCAGGGTTACAAGGTCTCCGCGTCTGCACCGGTTCCATTGTTCCTGCCATATTTTGCTCTTTCCAAGTTCTTCGCGACAGAAAACCGCCAATCCATAAGCTGAGGCGAAACTCCCGGCGTTGTGCAACATCCGCGCATCACGCAGAAGTTCCCACGCATTGCGCGCAGCGAAAAAAACGCCCGCGATGATGAAGTCCGCTTCAACAGGGACTTTCGCCTTTATTTTCTGCGCCACGATTGCCATTGTGAATCTCCCTCGGGCCTCTTTCTACGCGTATACCCTTGGCTGCCGTGACCGACTTAACGCCTTCCGAAGCCTTGGCAACACATCGGGTTCCATCTCCAGCAAACGCAAAGCAACGTCCGCCGTTCTCCCCTGAATCACGCGCCCATTTTCCCACCGCGTCACGACCTTCTCTCCCAGCCCAAACAGTTCCTCTAACTCCGCCTGCGAAAGCCCAAGATTCCTTCGTATCTCCACAATCCGCTCGGGAGACAACAATCCTGCGTCCTCGCGGACGCGGCTCTTGATCTGCCTCGACAATTCGCGCGACTGTTCCGCCGTGAAGAATTCCTCACCGCAAGACTCGCACCGATACATCTCGGCGCCCTCAATCACGACTGGCGTCTGGTTGTACCGCGCCTCAAACTTCCGCCGAATCTTCTTTACCTTCTCCGAATCGCAAACTGCACATGTAACCTTCATACTCTCCCTTGAAGTCTCTTAAAGCGCCACTCAATCCCCCGGCTCTCGACTATCCAAACGGACGTGCCTAGCTAGCCATAGCTCTCGTCTTCCTTGAACGACACAATCACCGCGTGCCCGCTCTTGTTGATTTGCAGCTTCAAATACACGCGTTTGCCTTCATAAGTAATCTTGTAAACGTCCTGCATCAATCCAGCCATCTGTTCCGCAGCCATCGTCTTATAGAAATGACTTGGCTCTAGAAAATTGACGATGCAATCCGTGATGTCCTCATCCAGAAAGCCCATCAGAACCGCTGTTTGAAGGGCCGTGACAGTAACCTGGTACTTACCTTCCTTTACCAGCTCCTTGCAGCGAAGGAGCGAGTAGCTCGCTGCCATCTAGCCTCCTACTGATACGTCCAATTTGTGTTTCGGTAAGGAGAATCATGGGGTTGTCCTCGCTTTTAGTGCTTAAAGTTCCGGGCCCGAAGCATGTCCCAGCCCGGTTAGTAGCACGGTGCTAATGGTAGCATCGCGCTACCTGCCTGTCAACTGCTTGTCCTGATGTAAGTTCACTCCAAAGAACTGCGCGTGGCACAACAACCTTGCCGAAAGAGGCTAGCTTCGGGCATAGAGGAAAATCTGGCGGACCGCCTGCTGGATGGCTTCCTCCGTCCAATCTGGATGCTCCGCCCGCAACGCAGCCGCCTTAAGTTGGCGCGCGGACCAATACAGGCGTTCGGCCGCCCGCAATTTTTGAGCGGGCGTCATGGCTTGCAGGATCTGTCGCAGTTCGGTTTTCATCGCAGGATTCGATTGTAACCGTTTCGCCGTCGCTGCTGGAACATCAATGCAGTCAGAATGCCTCGCCGCGAACGCAACCGTTGCCGGCGCTAAACGCCAAATTGCCGCAGATGATGGTCCAGATGCTTGTACGTCAGGATCGCCCACTCGTTCGGCGTTAGCCGCCCAAAGAAGGCGTGCGGATGCGTGGTACACCCCGCGGGCCCGGCCGCGGCAAACCGGTCGATCAATCCGAACAACCGCGTGCGTTCCGTTCCCAGGTCGCGCTCATCCAACACCACAAGTTCCTTTGCCGTCGGCGCATTCCGGCGGATCGGTTCATCGTTCGCCATCACTCTCGACTTAACTATCGGCCCGAGGATCCGCCCGATGAACACCCGCGGTAGATTCTTCTCCCCCAGCGCCATCTCCATCCCTCGGGAGCAATGTTCCAGCGCTTGCGCAGGACTCATCTTGCCCCACTGGCGCGCGCTATCCGGCCTCAGCTGCGCTATGCGCTGCTTGACTTCTTCCACCCGACCCGCTTCAAACAGATTCTTCATGCGGAAATCTCTCCCCCAATCAACTTTCCACAGCCAAGCGGCGCATGCCCGACTCTCCGCCGGATCGCCGCCCTACTTACTTCATTTCAGCAGTGCCACCCCGGCCTTCACCGCCGCCGCACGCAGACCCTTATCCAGCGTCGCCAGCGGCAGCGCGTCCCTGCGCGCGATTTCCAAATACACGGCGTCGTAGGCCGTCAATTCAAAAGTTCGTGCGGTAGCGAGAGCCTCGGACGCGGAAACCAGAGTTGTATCCGTCTCGATACTCTGGGCGGCAATCCCCTGGATCACGAACAGCGCGCTTTCGCTGTCGGTTCGGGAAAGATCCCTTCTCCGCTCGGCCATCGCCAGACCGTTGGCAATCTCTAGATGCCACAAAGCAGGTACGATCGCGCGACCGCCGCCGAGTAATTCCTGCTTCATGTCTGCGGCGAATTGCGGGATCGGGTTATCCAAGGTCCACGCCAATGCAATCGAAGCATCAAGAAGAAATCGCCGTATCACCTTCTTCCCTCTTCGATGAGCTGTTTTACCGTCACGTTCTTGGGCTTCTTCGAGCGTTTGCGGATCTCCTCGATTCTTGCAAACAATTCGCTCAAATGCGCAGTTCCCTCCGCTGGCCCAATCTCAGCCGCAACCTTGCCTCGCCGCGTAATGCGGATGCGCTCCCCGCGCGACGCCCGTTCGACCAATTCCGATAGTTTCTGCTTGGCCTCAAATATCCCCACCGTCCGCATCGTCGGGCTCCTTCAGGAACAACCTAGATGATTCATCTAGATGATTAGTGTAGCTGGTTCATTCGGGATTTACAAATTGGCGTTGCCGAGGACCCTGGCCCCCCGTTTACCTTGTGTTTAGGAAGCTGGCAGTAGATTTCTCTCAACTCGGAGGGCGCTGCCTCACACAGGAGAAATCATGGCGAAGACTTGCATGACAGCTTTTGCGGCCGGTGTCTTACTTCTTGCAGTCAACAGTTCGGCTCAAGAAAAGAAAATCAAACGATCGGATCTCCCGCCCGCCGTCGAAAAAACAGTTGCGGCCCAAAGTGCGGGAGCAACGATCCGCGGATTCTCCACCGAAAAAGAAAATGGCCAAACTCTCTACGAAGCCGAAATGACGGTCAACGGCCACAGCAAAGATGTCTCCATGACCGCGGATGGCTCCATCGTCGAAGTGGAAGAACAGGTTGCGCTGGACTCACTCTTACCGGAAGTCAAAACGGGATTGCAGGCTAAGGCGGGCAACGGCAAGATTCTGAAGGTCGAGTCCCTGACACAAAAGAACAAACTGGTCGCGTACGAGGCAAAAGTCGAAACGAACGGAAAACGATCTGAAGTTCAGGTAGGTCCGGACGGCAAAGCCCTCGCTCACGAAGAGTAGCGCGCCTTGGCCGGGACGTAACACGCGGGGAGCACAACTCTCCCTGAAGTGCTCCCCCACGCGTCTCCCGACCAATTACCCCCACGACTGGCACCTGGACTACGGTGCCCCCATTGGTTAGAACAGGGGCATTTGAATTGGGAATGGCCTAACTACTTGTGTAGTGCGATGGAAACCGAAATCGTTTCATCCAGCCGGTCCACTGCACGCACACGCAACGCGAAGAGTCCTGGGAACCTGACAAAAGTCCCGACCGCCTCAGACGCAACCTTTTGTTAGAATCTGACCCAGTGCCGCAAAACCTCTTTTTCCGCTGGATTTTGCCCGCCATACTCGGTCTGCTGGTGGGCTTTCTGGCGTTAGCTTGGGCCGTAACGAGCGAATCCACGCTTCCCGTTTCGCTGGTGGCCCTTTTTTCGCCCGGCCTGAAAATCGCGGAACTCGCCATGCCCGCGGAACACGCATCCCTGGCGTGGACTTTCAGCTGGTTTTTGCGCATCGCGATCAGCGTGAACGCCGCGTTCTACTTCGCGATCTTCGCCCTGCTCACTTTTCTCTTCGATCACCGCCGCTCGCAAAAGAGCTAATCGCTGGGGGATGCGCGCGAAACGGGGCCGACTTCTTTACACCGAAAGAATGCGCCCGAAGAACGAACGATAGCGCTGTAAGGCTAGACGGAGATCCTCGGTCGAAACGTTTTCACCGCGGTCCCACTGGCTCTCGAGGCGCGCTCTTTCCGCTGCGAACATTTCGGCCAAGCGCTTCATCGCCACGGCCACAAGGCCGTCCGCCTGCTCCACAACCTGGCGCGGTTCGTCCACAAAATTGACCTGGATGGCGTCCCACCGGCCGCGAAAATCTTTTGCTTCCTCGGCTGAAAACAGCGGCACTACTTGTTTGTCCAACGCCACCGCGGTTGCGGCGCCCGCAGAAGAGCCGCCGCCAACGCTGAAGGCTGGAGCTGCTACAGCGCGCACTTCCGGCCGAGCACCGGCCCCTGCCAAAGTCGCCGTCGTCAGTCCCGTATCCGTATCTTCGCCCAAGATGTTTTTTGTTTCGTCCATGATATTTCCTCCTCGATTTTTTCAGCACACTTCCACGGCTAGCGACATTTCTTCACTTCGGAACCGAACTCTACGCTACCGCTGCTTTCGCACGAGCCATCTCCGGCTCACCCACCAACTCATCGAATAAGGTGCGGTAATGAATCATGGCCTGCCGCAAATCTTCCGTACTGGCCAGACCGCTTGCATGGCGAACCGCGATTTCATGCGCGGCCCGGTAATTTTCCACGACCAGAGGATGGTCCACGGAGATATCCGCCGAGCGCTGTTCGAACTCGCTCACAGAGTAACCGCGCGTGGACATCACGTCGCCGAGCAGTTGGTCGGCCTGGGTAACTGATTTATTCGGATCGTCTACGAACTCCGCCTGTACCTTGCGCCAGGACGCCAGGTAGCGCTCCCGGTCGCTCGGCGCGAGCGGCCGAATGGCAAATGCCTCGACGCGTTTTTCTCGCTTTTCGAGCCCGGCTTCCGCCTTGCGCCGGCCGCCGCTTTCCGTTATGGCGCGCGCGTATTCCGGCCCGAATCGTGTCTGCAGTCTTTCGGTTTTGTGCTTTTTGAGGAACATTGCCGCAGCGATGCCAACAATTCCTATGAGAATCACGCCGATGATAATGACCAATGTCAATGTGCTCATGCCAAGCTCCTCCTAATTTTTCTCACTCCCGAAATCAATCCCGGGGTGGTGTGACACTTCGGAATCTCACGCGATGAGCGGGCTCCGAACACACCACACCCATCGCAACATCTGAGGACAGGATCCGTCCTTTAAACGCTGACCCTTCTTCCGGAGACGAAATGCAAAATCAGGAGAATGACGCCGACGACCAGCAGAATGTGGAATAAACCTGTGGATACGTGAAATGCGAAAAGTCCAAGCAACCAGCAAACGATCAAAATTACCGCAATAATTCCCAACATGATTTCTTCTCCTTATTTCCGCGCGCGAGACCGAGCCCTCTCTATATCCGCGCACAGCGCCCAATCCCAAGTACTGTGGAGTTTCTGGCAGACCTAAATTGCGCGTCCTAAAAAGAAATGTCTGTTCACTTAGGCACACCTTGAGGGCAGCGGTTGTGGAGAACGAGCGCGGAATTCTTACAAATGAGATGCGAGGACTATGCATCCACCGGGTGCAGGTGGGGTGCGCCGGGCCAGGGTGTTTGTGGCACGGCGTGCCAAGCGGGGGCTATCGGTCGCTCGCGAGAAGCATTATTCATGCCGCAGCGCGACCATGGGGTCGACGCGCGTTGCGCGGCGCGCGGGAATCCAGCAAGCGGCGAGCGCGACAAGCGTCAGTAGAATCGCGACGCCTGCGATTGTCGATGGATCGCTGGCGCGCACGTCGTACAACATGCTGGCCAGATAGCGGGTGACGCCGAGGGCCACGCCGATCCCCAGGGCAGCCCCAACAAGAGCCAGCACAATTCCCTGCCGCAAGACCAGCTTCAGCACGTTTCCCTGGTGCGCGCCGAGGGTCATGCGAATGCCGATCTCGCGAGTGCGCCGCGAAACTTCGTACGAAAGCAATCCGTACAAACCCACGCACGCCAGTACAAGCGCCAGCAGCGCAAAGAATCCGGAGAGCCTGGCGACCAGCCGCTCTTGAAACAGCAACCGGTCGATTTGCTCGGATTCCGTTTTCACGTCGAAGAGCGGCAAATTCGTGCTTACTTGCGCCACGACTTCACGCACCGCGGGAAGAATGGCCTGCGGATCAGCTGCCGTGCGCAGCTCGAAGGCCGCTCCCCCGAACCTTTGTGGCACGTACATCATGGCGTGGATGTCCCTGCGCAGGTCGCTGTATTTTGCGTCGCGCACCACGCCAATAATTTCATTGCCCGGACTCGCGGGTCCCTCCGCGCTAGCCTCCGTTTGGCCGAACAGCTTCCCGATCGGATTTTCCATTCCGAGAAATTTCGCTACGAAAGCTTGATTCACGATCACGGGAGACGGCGCCGATGTCGGACTCGCTCCAACGTTTGAAACGGACAGCTTGAAATCGGAAGCGGTGAATTCACGGCCAGCGAGAAATGGGATGCGCATCGTTTCGAAGAAATTCGGCCCGACTTCAAGCACGTCCGCTTGGGATTCCTGATCCTGTGGCGTTCCCGGCCAGTGGAAGCCGGTGATCATCATCCCGCCGCCCAGCAACGGCATCATCGAGTAGCTGGCTGATTTCACTCCAGGCGTTTCTGCCAGTCGGCCTTGCAAGTCGCGATAGAGGCTATCCGCTTGCGGGCCTTTGTAACCGATCAACGTCGGGTCGATCCCGAAAATCAGGATGTTGTGCGAATCGAAGCCAACGTCAATGCTGCGCAGATTTTGGAGAGTACGCACGAGCAAACCAGCGCCCACAAGCACGACGATCGCCAGCGCGACTTGCGCTACCACCAGCGCATTGCCAATGCTGAACCATTTTGCGGCGGCACGTGCTGAACTCGAGGAGCTTCCCTCGCCGGACTTGAGTGCCGGGGTCAAATCGACGCGCGCGCTGCGAAACGTGGGCGCGATACCAAAAAGAATTCCGGTGAGGAGTGAAATCGCGGCGGTGAATCCAAGGACGCGCGGGTCGACGCCGGTCGCGAATCCGAGGGGGCGCGGTTGATTGCTCGAGACAAATGAAAGGATCGCGTGCGCTCCCCAATAGGCAAAAAGAATTCCCAAGGCGCCGCCAAGCACCGAGAGCATTACGCTTTCCGTCAAGAGCTGGCGCACAATCCGCGCGCGTCCCGCGCCCAGCGCCAGTCGCACTGCCATTTCTCTTTGCCGGGCAGCGGCCCGCGCAAGCATCAGCCCGGCGACGTTGGCGCAAGCAATCAGCAGAATAATCCCGACAGCGAGCATCAGAACGTACAGCGGATTCGAATATCTTGCGCGACTGCCCACTAGTCCGCTTTGGGCCGGGACAAGGGTCACTTCCGGATTATCCGCAGCCGTGGACAATGTCCCCGGTTCGTTGGCCGCTTCGGAGCGGGGCGGAAGGCCAGCCGGCAATGCGCCGGGCGGCCGAAGCAGCATGAGGGGCCTATTGCCGGCGGATGGCGGCATCACCCCGCTAGCTGCCCCCTTCGGAATTTGAGCAAGGTTCGCTTCCGGCGTTCGTTGGGGCACAGCAGACATACCTATCGCAACGTTGCCGCCACTGGGCCCGCTTGGCACCGGGAGAGGTGTTCCCGCCGCCGCGCCATCATGGAAAAGCGGGACGGCTCCGTGAAGCATTTCATTGCGGAAGAGGCCGCTCACCACCGCTTGCGTCTGCGCGAGCTGTGCTCCGGATTTGAGCCGGCCGACAATCGTGAGCCACCAGTAACTCACATCGCCCTGCCGGTTTCTCCACCGCATGGGATCGGTAATGCGCTGCGCGGCGGAAAGCGGCAGCCAAACATCGTAATCGGTCCCAGGCGTAATTCCGGTGAATCGCTGTTCAGCTACGCCGACAATCGTGAAAGCAACGTTGTTCAATTCGATCGCGCGGCCAACTACATCGTTGGAGCCGCCGAAGGCGCTTTGCCAGTAGCCATAGTTCAACACAGCGACGGGTGCAGCTGACGGCGTGTCGTCGGTAGCGGCAATCAGGCGTCCTGCGGCGGGTTGAAGACCCATGGTGCGGAAGAAGTCGCCAGATACGAGCTGGCCGTTGATGACGGTCGCCGGCCCGTTCCCAGTCAGATTCAACCGGCCGGTATTGGCAAACGCAGTGGTCGCAGAAAAGACATCCGTTTTTGCAATTTCGCGAAACATTGGCTCAGAGAACGAACAGCCAGTGGGGTTTTCGGCGGCAGAGAACAAGGGGCTGGAGCAGTCGCTCGTGGATTGGTAACCGTGAGTGTTTGGCATGTGGTGTGCGCCCCACTTCAGTACAACCAATTGCTCCGGATTCCCGACCGGCAGCGACCGCAGCATCACCGCGTCGATCAAACTGAAAATAGCTGTGTTGGCGCCAATGCCAAGCGCGAGAGTGAGGATCGCGACAGCGCTGAAGCCGGGAGACTTACGCAGCATGCGGAGGCCATAGCGAATGTCCTGCCAGAACTGCTCCAGCCAAACAACGCTCCACACCTCGCGCGTCTCTTCCTTTACCCGCGTCACATTTCCGAACTTTCGCATGGCTGCATACCTCGCTTCTACCGGCGACATGCCGCGCTCAATGTAGTCCTGCGTCTCCCGCGCAATGTGCTCGCGGATGTCCTTGTCGAGGCCATCGAGCATGCGCTTGCGACGTCTCATGGCTCACCGCCTTGTTTCGCCGGCCGCAGAATTCGCGCAATCGCTCCGACCAGCTTGTTCCACTTGCGGGTCTCCAAGGTCAGTTGCCGCCGGCCCTTCGGGGTCAGTTTGTAAAACTTGGCCCGGCGATTGTTCTCTGAGGTTCCTACTTCCACGGAAATCCATCCGCGCTTGATGAGCCGGTGCAGCGCCGGATAGAGAGACCCCTGCTCGACTTGCAGGACGTCTTCGGAACGGAATTCGATGGCTTTGGCGATGGCGTGGCCGTGGGCGGGCCCGAGGAGGAGCGTGCGCAGGATCAGCAAGTCCAGCGTCCCTTGCAGCAGCTCGATGCGTTCGCGTTCTTCTTTGATAGACATTCTAGGTGACGCTATATGGCTTCCAGTAGAATGTCAAGGGGAGCAAGCACCGTTCCCGCAAGCGGAAATGCCGGGGACTATCTCTTCGCCGTTTGCTTCGCTAGCTCCGAGCGGGCTTCCACCTCTGCGCGGCAGTGGCGAAGGACTTCGTCGGTGTTGCGAACGGATTTGCCGTCCAGATTGTCGGCATCCGCGGGGAGGAGATCGATGATGTGTCCAAGCTCGTGCAAGAGGGTCACCATCTGCGCGGGGAGCGTGTCTCCGGTATAGGATCCGACGGTAAGAAGGCGCGCGCCATCCGCGCGGACGGGGCCGCCTCCAGGGAACAGCCTCAAAACGTTACCCTGCTGGCGGTAGAAGGCGCCGTGGGCATTGATAGTGATGGCGGTATGCGCTCCGCCATCCTGGGTAGCACTGGCCACATAAGGCTGCCGCCAAAGGAACATCGAGTCAGGCTGCGCGGTTTCGAGGACGTCTTCCTGGCCACGCTTGTCGATAATGAAGCTGAGCGATTGGAAAGTTGCGGCAGGGGTCGCATCTTTTGTAACGAACCATTCCGTGCAGGCATTGTCGGCCCGCAGAATTGCCAGGACCTGTTCGCGTGCCCGCGCAATCTTCGCGCCTGCTTTGCCGAACGTAGACAGTTCGGGCAGAACCGTATCTGCAGCATCCTTACAGGAGAGGACATCTGGGATGCCGGGAGGGCGAGCCGCAGTCTCGAGACAAGGATTGTCTGCGTCAGGCCGCGGCGGGACGGGAAGTACGGATTCTAAACATAAGGTCTCCGAAGCACGCGGCAGGTAGAAATCGACTGGCGTGGCATTCCCTGGCACGGGCCAATCGAAGCCGTCGCTTGCGCGCTCTTCGGCGAGTTTCCTGGACGAAAGCGACGGGCAAATTGCCGGCCAGGCGCTGGAAGTGACGCGCAGAGCGGCGGTGCTGGTGGTATGCAAATTCGGAATCGGCGGGCTTTGCGAATAAGCGGGTGAACCGCCCAAGAATAGGAAGACTACGAGCACCAGAAAAACCGCCAGGGAACGCTTGCGTGCGGCCGACATCGCTTCCTCCCCTGCCCCAAATGCACAACCACCACAGACCGCCTGCAGGGGAGCTGTTTCGGGTGGCCACCAACCCGATCAAGCTGCGCAGGCGGTTGATTCCTCTACCGGGGCTAACGGGAAGACGAAAACTCTTTGCTGGAGTCACCTCAATTCTTTCTGGAATTTTTGCAGGTTAGGAAGGAGAGATTCTAAGTTTACGGTCTTTACGTAAATTGAAGGCTTTTGATTGGGGCTGGCGTGCGGCGGATGAGAGGTCGAACAGGCTTCTATCTGGCGGGTATCAGAAGCCTGCGATAGGTCAGGGACAGATACGTGAGAAAAACAAGGGAGAAAAAGACCCAGCCGGCCGTGAGATGAAACTGCGTAATGGATTCCGCAAATCCGTGATTGCCCAGGACGACAAAAGAGGCGATGCGAAGTCCGTTGCCAAGCAACATAGCCAAAATTCCAGCGAAATAGGCCAGCAACGTGGAGCGTTTGTTCAGACGGTTCCAGTCCAGGAGCGCCAGGAACATAAACAGGTAGTCAAAAAGCGCAATGCCGCTGATTCCAGAGCAGGACTGAAGGACCGTGACGTCGAGGTCCGGGCCGTGAATGGTGGGAGTGAGGGCGCCCGTGTAGGTCAATCCGTGGACGAATAGGCTGGAGAAAACGAAAACCAGCTTTCCGAGCGCTTGGCCGTACCACGGCCAAACCGAGGCAAGAATTCGCCCGGGGAAAAATGTAAACAGCACGACGAGTGCGGCGATGCCTTCCGCAGCATAGAGACGTGCAAGCATCCGCCAGCGGTTCATTGGCAGAAGCAGCAGTGCCGGCAGAACCACGGACATTTTCAGCGCCGCGGTGATCCACCCTGCCCAGGAATTTGTTCCCAAAACCGGCGCAAGCGCCTCCTGCCATAAACGTGCCATTGAAACGAGGAAGGCGTGCGCCGTCAAGAACATGCCGATGCGAACAAGGGAAAAACCAAATCTTTCCGTTACTGCTATGCGTTCGAACCCAGCGTCGCCGCGCCGCCAGACCAGTGCCGCGCACACCGCCACCGACCAAAGTGGTGCGGTGCTGTACAAGGCCGGGGCAAAGTATTGATCGGCCGCACAAGCGCCCAAAGTGAGCAGCAGCGCGAGAAAAGAGAACTGGGGAACCGTGAGGTTCCCCTGGTAAAGAGCCATCTGGGAGCGAAGACTCGGTTGCGATGTGAGGGGCAGTGACACGAGTGGTTTTGTTTTCAGATCGCGCCTAAGAGCATTCGAACGAGAACACTACAGACCTCTCTTGCAGACCGTTCGAAGGCCGGGGCTGAGCCGGTTCGTTGTTATGCGGTGTAGCGTTTGCGCAATGCCAGAAAACCCGCAACGCTGATGATCGTCGCTGCAGCGAGACCTGCGCCGGCCATCTGATCCGCACCCATTTTTCGATGAGGACGGCCACCGCCGTTCCAGTCACGAGCGCTCGCAATAAAAGGAGTACAAAGAACTGCAAAAGAAGCCAGAAGAATGATTCGTTTCAATGTAGTTTACCCTCTCTGGGGACATGGTCACAAACCGACAACAAGGCCAGATACCCTGTAGCCGGTCAGTGATAGAGAGTGCAAGTAGCGTGCCAACGGCCCGGGGAGGACTGGAGCGTCAACGCCACTTTAATCCTTTGTTAACAATGGGTTGCGGGGAGACGGTTTTTGGCTAATTCGGCGCCCTGCCTAAGTTTGTCATTTCTGAGCACTTAGGTTCTCACACCGGGAAGGCAGTGTCTCCTCACCCGGGCCGGCGAAGTTCAGGATTTTCCGGCGTCTTCCGTCGACGCCGGCTGCGCGGCAGCCGCCTTGTCGGCGATGTAGAAAGGGGAGGAAACAGTAAAGATGCGCTTGTTGCCGCGCACAAGGATAGTCCACTCGAGGAGGCGGCCGCGCTGGTTGTGGAGGAAGTATTCGTACCAGTGGTCTTCGACCAACTCGGGAATAACGACGACGATGCGACGGTCGGGATTCTTTTCCGAGAGATTGAGAATGTATTGCAGAAGGGGAATGATGACGAAGCGGTATGGCGACGGAAGTATCTCAAACTTGGGAGGCTCGGCGCCGGCTTCGCGGAAGGGTCGCTCGACGTAGCGTTCCCAATCCTCACGGAGCAGTTCGGAGTGCTCCCCAGGTTCGACGTGAATGGCAATAATTTCTTGCGAAAGACGCGAAGCGAATTCCAACGATTGCTTGCAGATGCGGCTCCAGCGGTCGACAGGCACAATCACGATGGGATGGCGGCCGTGTTGCGCGGGGACGACGGGTTCACAGCTGGTGGTGGCCACCACCACGGCGTGATAGTGGCCTCGCACGACGCGGAAGAAGATGATCAGCAATGGTATGAAGATCAGCGTGATCCAGGCACCTTCAGCAAATTTCGCAACCAGCACCACGACCACGGTGATCCCGGTAACAAAACCCCCGAGGCCGTTCACCAGGGCGCTTTTGAACCAGTGCGGCCCGCGATTTTTCCGCCAATGCATCACCATACCGAACTGTGACAGTGTAAACGCCAGAAACGCCCCTACGGCATAGAGGGGAATGAGATTATCGGTGACGCCGCCAAAGACGATCAGCAGCACACCCGTCGACAACGCCAAAACAACAATTCCGTAGGTGTAAACGAGGCGGCGGCCGCGATAACCGAAAGCATGCGGCAAGTAGTTGTTTGAAGCGATCGCTTTGCAAAGGCGCGGAAAATCGGCAAAGGCGGTATTCGCGGAAAGCGAGAGAACCAGAAGGATCGAACCGATGGTCAGGTAATAGAAAATCCCTTTGCCGAACACGGCGGCAACGAGCATCGAAAGCAGGCTTTGGTAGCCGGGCTTGCCGGGGTCCGTGGCCGCAATGCCGTAGACCTTCACGAGATACGAGATTCCGGCGAGCAGGATCGCGAGCAGAAAAATGATGATCGTGAGCGTGCGTTGCGCGTTCTTCACGCCGGGCTCGCGGAAGGCTTTCACGCCATTGCTAACGGCCTCGACGCCGGTTAGCGCGGTGCAGCCGCTGGAAAAGACTTTGAGAAGCAGCCAGAAGCTGACGGCCTGGGTCATCGCGGGAGGCGGCGGCAGGGCGGCCAGAGGAGCGGGGTGTCCGCCGCTGAGAAGTGTCCGCACCAGGCCGCCGACGATGGTGATCAAAAGGGTCCCGACGAACAGGTAGGTGGGCACGGTAAACGCGCCGCCGGCTTCGCGGACTCCACGAAGGTTGATGACAGTGATGATCACGAGAATGCCAACACACATCAAGACGGTGTGAGGCTGCAGCGAGGGCACGGCGGAAATCAGGGCGCCTACGCCCGCAGAAATGCCCACCGCCGCAGTAAGAATGTAGTCGGTGAGCAAAGCTGCCGCTGCCAACAGACTGGGATAAGCACCAAGATTGTAGCGGGCGACGGTGTAGGAGCCGCCACCGGACGGATAGGCCGCAATGGTCTGGCGGTAGGAAAAATAAACGATGATCAGCAAGATGATGATCGCCGCGCTGACGGGAACGATGTAGTGCACGCCGAGAAGTCCCAGGGGAATGAGCAGACTGAGAGCGGCTTCCGGGCCGTAGGCGGCGGAACTGAGCCCATCCAAACCAAAAATCGGGATGCCTTGTAACGGGCCGATCTGTTCGGCGCGTTCGTCGGAGGTCTTGATGGGCTTGCCAACGAGTAGGTCGAGGATGTTCATGGTCGGCTCGGTCCGGTTTGAGAGCTAAATCCAGAGTGACCATTTGCAACGAGATTGGGGGGAAAGTCAACCAGGGGAAGACGGTGACCGGTGATTTGTGACTGGTGATTCGTGAGAGTCGAACATGGAGGCGGAAGGCAGAATTTGCGGCTCGATGGAGGTGTGCATAGACCGCCACCCGGGAGTGTATTGGAATGACAATTTTGGGGGAGTTGACAGATTTTTTTGGAGGGGGAAGTGGCGAGTGACGGGTGGCTAGTGGCGAGCGAGAAATGAGGAAGAAAAGGAGAATGCAGAGGGCGCAGAGGACATGGAGGAGAGGGAAAAGACAGAGCGGAGAAAGGCAAGGGGTCGCGGCAGCGTGGATGCTGATGACGTGGTAAAGCATGCGAGAATGGGCGCGGACTGCTGACGAGAATGCTCGCTCTCACTCACCTGCTGATCGCTGCCGCGAAACCGACACTGGAGCACAGCGTGAGGCGCTGGCTCATTCATCTTGGCGCCTTGGGCTTTATTCCGCTGGGACTCGTCGACAGCTCGATCATTCCGCTGCCAGGAAGCATGGATCTGTTGACGATTATTCTGGCGGCTCGCGATGCGGCGCTGTGGCCGTACTACGCGGTGATGGCGACGGTAGGCTCGGTGCTCGGCGGGTACGTGACGTACCGGCTAGCGCGCAAGGGAGGTGAGAAATCGTTGGAGAAGCGGCTGTCGGCAAAAACGATGAAGCGCGTTGTGAAGCTTTTTGAACGGTGGGGATTTGCGGCTGTGGCGATTCCGGCGATGTTGCCGCCTCCCGTGCCGCTGGTGCCATTTCTGCTGGCGGCAGGGGCGATGCAATATTCGGTGAAGAAATTCCTGGTGGCAATGGCGCTGGGGCGAATCGTGAGGTACATGCTGCTGGCGTATCTGGCGGCGCGGTACGGACGAAGGTTACTGCCTCTTCTTCTGAAGCATGGACACCCGGTCGTGGTGGGAGTCGTGGCGCTGATTGCAGCCGCGGTTGTGGCGTACTTCGTAATTCGCGGGAGCAAAGAGAAAAAGAGGGTGAAGAGTTAAGAATCGTTGGTGGGGACGAGCTGGGTTAGTCGGCAAGCTGGGGCGCAGCGTGCTGCGCCCCTTCAAAGGATTAACGGGGCGGCTGTCAACGCAAAGTAGAAATGTCCGGTTTTCTGCCATATTGAAATGTCCGCCAGGGATGATTTGGAGGTGCACTTTTGTTCTTTCTTGTAAGGGGATTTATGGCAAGCCCTGTAGGCCGTAGGCCGGAAGGACTTGCCGCGCGCGGCGCCGGTTCCGGGCAGTGGCGCAGCGGGAGATAGCGGCCACGGAAGCGCAGCCAGTGTGCGCCATCCAGCCGTCGTTCGATCTCCACTTGCGCTCCGCGAAGTCCGGCACACACTTCGGCGCGGGGCACACCCCAGCGGTTTCCTTCCCAGCTGACCGTGTGATCCTCAGCCACCTTGCGACTCACCCGCACGCTCAGAATTTCTTCCAGACGTTGTCCTCGTCCCAGTCGTCGATGGGCATTGCGCGGATGGCGCGGCGCTACCGTGAAGCGCTGTTCCCACTCCGGAAGAAAATGCGTCTCCAGAAAATAATTCCCCGCCTCGATGGTGTCGATTCCTGCCAAACGCATCTCCTTCACCAAGCGATCCTGCAGGGTCTCGAACAGTCGCTCGATGCGGCCTTTGGCCTGTGGACTGTGCGCCGCGATCCATTCGATGCCCAACTCTTTCAGCGCTCTGCCGAACTGCGAACGCGCCACTTCTCCCTGGAGTTGTTCGCCGAGCGCCGCTGGGCCCGTGGTGCGAAAAATGCTGTTTTTATCAGTGTAATGCGCAACTGGACGTCCGTAGCGTTGCAACCATCCTCCCAAAGTTCGCAGGTTCTCTTCCGTGCTGTCGTGCTCCACAAAACGCGCCCACACGCGGCTGGTGGCGTCGTCGATCAGCGCGATCAACTGGCAAGCCGGGCCGCGGTCCTCGAACCAGCGGAACGGAGAACTGTCCTGCATCACCAGTTCCCCAAAACTGGCCCGCCGCTCTCGCCATACATGCACCTTCTTGACGCGCTGCCGTCGTGGCCGCCACAAAACGGCCTTGACCATCCACTTCCGCAACGTCTCGCGGCTCACGAGCAGATCCTCCTTGGCCAAATGCTCCGCCGCCAGCGTGGGCCCAAAGTCCGCGTAGCGTTGTCGCACCCTCCCCATGATTTTCTGCTCGAAAGCGAGCGCCAGCTTGCGATTTGACGCGCGGCCTCGCAGCCCGTGAACCAGCGCTCTGTCTCCGCTGTCGCCCATGCGGATCAACAACCGCCGTACCTGCCGGTCAATAACCTTCAGCCGCTGTCCTGCTTCCACTTGCGTCAAATACCCCTCCTGCACATCATGCAATACTTTCAGTCGGTCCCGTTCTCGTTGGCTCAAGGCGATGCGCTCCGTTTCCATGGGACCCCCAACCTCCCATGAAACCGGACATTTCTACTTTGCACAAACCGGACATTCTCACTTTGCAGCGACAGATTAACGGGGCGGCTTGACAGAGGCGGCGGACGGACCTAGGCTGCGCTGTTTGCGGGGGCGGCAGAGTGGGCTGCGACGGGGAGAGTTCATGAGAACAAGACAGAGATTAGCTGGGGCGGTGGCAATTGCGATGGGCTGCGCGTTGATGGCGGCGGGGGTTGCGCGCGCGGCGGAGAATTATGAGGTGGTGGTGGAGCGAAACGTGGCGGCGAAGATGCGCGATGGCGTGACTTTGCGGGCAGACATTTATAGGCCGAAGGCGGAGGGCAAATTTCCGGTGTTGCTGGTGCGGACGCCGTACGACAAGACGAACGAGTCGAATTTTGGAATGAAGGGCGCGGCGCGCGGGTACGTGGTGGTGGAGCAGGATGTGCGGGGGAGATTTGCGTCGGAGGGGGAGTTCTACACGTTCAAGAATGAGTCGCAGGACGGGTACGACACGGTGGAGTGGGCGGCGGCGCTGCCTTATTCGAATGGAAAAGTGGGGATGTTTGGCGGATCTTACGTGGGCGCGACGCAAATGTTGGCAGCGATTGCAAAGCCGCCGCATCTTGCGGGGATTTGCCCGACGGTGACGGCGTCGAACTATCACGACGGGTGGACGTATCAGGGCGGGGCGTTTGAACAGTGGTTCAACGAGTCGTGGTCGACGGGACTGGCGATGAACACGATGCGGCGGCGGGTGGAAGAGAGCAACGCCCTGGCGGGGACGAAAACTTTGCCGCTGGCGGATTTCGAGGTGCTGGCTGCGCCTTCGGCGGTGGGGATCGCGCCATATTTCAAGGATTGGCTGGCGCATCCGAGCTTCGATTCGTATTGGAAGCAGTGGTCGATCGAGGATCACTACGCGAACATTCAAGTGCCGGTGCTGAGCTTTGCCGCGTGGTATGACATTTTTCTGGGCGGATCGCTGAAGAATTATCAACGCTTAAAGACCGAAGGCGGGACGGACGCGGCGAAGCATGGGCAGAAGCTGGTGGTGTATGTGGGCGGACACGCGGGTGGTTCGTCGAACCGATGGGTGGGCGGAGTGGATTTTGGGGAGAAGCTGCCGATCGATCAGGATGAATTGACACTAAGGTGGTACGACTCGATTTTTAAGGGCGTAGCGAATGGCGTGGAGCACGAAAAGCCAGTGAAGATTTTTGTGATGGGGAAAAATGAATGGCGCGATGAGGACGATTGGCCTTTGACACGCGCGAAAAGTACGAAATATTATTTGCATTCGAACGGCGGAGCAAATGGGCTCGGAGGAAACGGAACGCTGAGCACAGCGGCGCCTGCGGAAGAAAAGGCCGACCAGTATGTTTACGATCCGAGCGACGCAGCGCCAACGATTGGCGGCCCGCTTTGTTGTGGCGCGTTGCCGACGGGAATCGGGCCGGAAGATCAGCGGCCTGCGGAAGGGCGTGCAGATGTGCTGGTGTTCACGACGCCGGCGTTCGAGAAGGATTATGAAGTGACGGGGCCAGTGACGCTGGATTTGTGGGTAAGCACTTCGGCGGTGGATACTGATTTCACGGGGATGCTTGTGGACGTTTGGCCGAATGGATTTGCGCAAAATTTGACGAGCGGAATCTTGCGGATGCGTTACAGAAATTCGCAGGAGAAACCGGAGCTGGCCAATCCGGGCGAGCAGTATCACGTAACGGTGGATTTGTGGGCAACAAGTAATGTTTTTCTGGCGGGGCACAAGTTGCGGCTGGAAGTTTCAAGCAGCAACTTTCCGCGGTTCGATCGGAATCTGAATACGGGCGAAATTCAGTCGCGCGGGACGCGGATGATCAAGGCGACGAACGTGATTTACCACGACAAGGCGCATCCGTCGGCGTTGATCGTGCCGGTGGTTCCATAGGACGCGACTATTTTTTCGGCAGCTTGCTCTGCGCGAGCTTCTCGGCTGCTGCGAGCGCGTCAGCGGCTTTGACTTTTACATCGGGCTCGACGCCGATGCCTTCCCAATCGGGCGTCGCGTAGGGATTGATGGGCTTCACTTCGGGAATGGCCATGCCGAACTGATCGTCGATGCGATACCAAACGCCGGAGTGTGCGCCACCTACTGTTGTTTCGCCTATGAGCGTGACGCGTTTCAGCATTTTCAGGTCGTAGCAGAATTGCTCGGCGCCGGAGAAAGTGCGGGACGAGGTGAGGACATAGACCGGCTTGTCGGCTAATTTATTTCCTGGAACGGGCGAGTGCGTCCAGGATTCCTGCGTGGTGTTCTCTCGGGGGTTGTAGAAGTACTTGGGATGATCGAAAAGATAGGAAGCCATTAGAGCGACCATGTTTGGCATGCCACCGCGATTGTCTCGCAGATCAAGGATGAGAACGTCGGAGTTGTTTAGAGAAGCCATCGCCGCGGTCGCGGTTTGCTCGCATACGGAACGATCCGGGAAGAAATTAAGTTTCAGATAGCCAATGTTGTGGGGCAAGGTTTCGATTTTTTCGAAGGCGCAATTTATCCGCTTCATCGCTTCGCGGTAACGAGCATGTTGTTCCGGTGTTTGCTCTGTTGGCTGCGGCGGCAGAGGATCCTGGCTGTAGACGAGTTCGAGGTGCATATCGTGGCTCACATCTCGCATTTGTTTGGTGAGCTGATGCGCGAAAATATCGCCGTCGGAGATTGCGTCGTACTCGCCACGCTTCTCGTTGGCTAGCAGCGTTTCGGCCATTTTCTGAGCCCTGTCAGGATAAACGTAGTGCTGCCTTAGATTGGCAATCGCGCTGTCCACTACGCGCCGGCGCTCGGCGGCGTTCACGTTTCCGTGTCCCACGGGAGCGGCAAGCGTCGAATTGGCTTCGTTGGGCGCCGGTCGCATGGAGTCGCTCGAATTCTCTTGGTCGAAAGCTGTGGACGCGAGCGATTCGCTTTCACCGATAACCGAAGTGTTTCGATCGCCCGCGACATGGGGTGCTGGATGCGCGGGCGCAGCGAACTGTCGAGGTTGCCGAACGGACGCGCTTCGTGGGTGGTGGTTTCCGCCCTGACTGAGGAGAGTCGAAAAGGTAGCCAGCGCAGCCAAGGAAAGCAGCAGGCCCAAAAACAAAGCTCCAGGACGCGGGGATCCGGCGCCCATAAAATAGAACGATGGCGTGGCGCTCCACGGCTGGCCCGAAGCGGCGAGGAGCTCCGGCTCGGCATAGAAGTATTCGCGCGGGACGGAAATAGCTAGATCAGCTAAGAGATCCAGCCAGAGTCGGAGGCGCGGGCTGAACCCTTTTTCGTCGCGGGCGCGATCGCGGAACAGTTGCAGGGCATCCTCTCCATACTGTTTTTGAAAATGAGAAGGAAAGAGACGAAGCAACAAAGCGTATAGCTTCTCAGACATAGTCCCCCCTCAAAATCTTTCTGGAACGCGCGACGCGGAGCAGGCCGGCGAGTCGATCGGCTTCGGCACGAGCCAGTTTGCGGCCGGCGGAGGTCAGGCGGTAGTAGCGGCGGCGCTCCTCGCCAAGTTTCATGTCCTCGCGCGGGTCAAGCTCTTCGATGAATTTTTCTTCGAGCAGAGACTGGATGGAGCTGTAGAGCGTGCCAGGGCCGAGGCGCATGCAACCATCCGTTTGGTTGGCGACCTGGCGCATGATGCCGTAACCGTGGAGATCTTCTTCTGCAAGGGAGAGCAGAATTTGAAAGGCCGCAGAAGGCAAGGGATCGAGTTTTCGTTTTGGCATAGGTAGTCGATAGTCGGTATATCGATAATCGACTATAGTCCAGTTTCGGCCGGGATGCAACATAGCCTTCTAATGTGGAGTCGAGGGGCTTGCGCAGCACCGGGCTTCCTGACTGGCTGCATCTTGCGACCAATGGAGGCACGCAAGCATCTAAGCACGAGTCAATATGCAGTACCTTGACACTCCGAAAGAGCAGGTCTACACTACGGAGTTTTTAGATGGCCCCGAAAGCAGACAGAGGGGCGGGATTTCCATGGACAAGAAAAGGCTCGACTACTACAAGAAGAAGTTGCAGGTGCGGCGCGAAGAGTTGATGAAGACAATTGCACGCACGCAAGAAGAGGGACGCACCGCGGACGAAGATCCGACGGTGGACCTGGCAGACAAGGCGGCGAACTCCTACACCAAGGAGTTCCTCTTTGGCATGACCAATACGGACCGCACGATCCTGAACATGATCGATGCGGCGTTGAAGCGCATCAATACGGATGAATACGGCGTTTGCGCGAATTGCCAGGAGGAGATGCAGCAGAAGCGGCTCGAAGCGGTACCGTGGGCCAAGCACTGCATCACCTGCCAGGAAAAGATGGAACAGGGGCTGCTGTAAAAGCCCGCTGAGAGAAGCAGGACGAGCGGCCAGCCTCAACCCTTTCGTTTCGGTCAGGGTAAAGGGGCTGGCCGGACGCAGTTTAAGAGTCCTATCCTTCTGAAATTACCCTAGCGTACATTCCTTCTTTAAATATACAAGCAGGAAGAGTAGATTGTTGCCGGCGTTATGGGAGAAGGCTCTTCCTTGCCGTCGGCTCGTGCGTTGACTAGGGGTGTGCGTGGATGGCTGGCGGGCGCCGGGGATGCCGTAGTCAGCGTGTTTTTCCCGGCGGGGTGCCGGATTTGCGACTCTTTGCTCGTGCGGGCGAGCCGGGTGCCGATCTGCGGGGAGTGTCTGGATTCGTTCGCGGCGCGTCCTGAAAAATCCTGCGAGATTTGCGGGCAGGCGCTTGCGGGGATGACGGCGAGGGACGGTGAGGCGCTCGTTTGCCGGGCTTGCCAGCAGAAGACCTATGCGTTTGAGCGGGCGCGCAGTTACGGGATTTATGACGGTGCGCTGGTGCGGGCGATCCTGCTGCTCAAATGGGAGCGGATCGAACCGCTTGGAGCGTGGTTTGCGGAGCGATTGGCGGAGATCGTTCGCCGCGACGGTGAGTTGCTGGATTCTGACGTGGTGGTGCCCGTCCCCCTGCATCGGGACCGCGAACGGCACCGCGGATTTAACCAGGCAGGCCTGATTTCCAAACCTCTCGCCAGAAAGCTAAAGTTGCGTCATAGGGCGGTTTTGTTGATGAGAACCAGGCCGCGTCCAGACAAGCAGGTGCTCAGTCTTGAGGAGCGCTGGGAGTCTGTGCGTGGCGCTTTTGCCACACGTCCGGGCAGCCAAGTTGACAAGAAACGCGTCTTACTGGTAGATGATGTAATGACCACCGGGGCGACGCTTGATGCGTGTGCGAGGGCGTTGCTGGAGTCGGGTGCCAAGTCGGTACTAGGACTGACTGTAGCGCGGGCGGCAAGAAATCCCCTGCCAGCCCCGGATAGTGGTAACCTGTAAGGGAAGTCGAACAAGGGTAGCGCGATGAGCGCAAACCGGCCAAAGTCGGGCGATTTCCGAGGGCGGTATGCCCCCGAAGTAGGCGGGGCGGTTGCGCCCGCATCTGCGGATCCCGCGGACAGTAGATCCCACAACTCAACATTGCCGAGGCGTGCATCGCTGATGCAAGAGCCTGTGCTCGTGCTGAATGCTACGTATGAGCCGATCAACGTCACGGCGGTACGGCGAGCCATGGTGCTGCTCCTGAAGGGCGTGGCGCAGGCGGAAGAGATGCACAGCTCGGAAGTGCACTCCGCGGCGCATGCGCATAAAGTGCCCTCAGTGATTCGGCTGCTGGCGTACAGGCACATACCGCAGCAGAGCCGGGCGCTCTCGCGGAAGAACATTTTGCTGCGCGACCGAAATACCTGCCAATTCTGTGGGAGGATTTTTCCCAGTTCGGAATTGACTCTGGACCACGTGGTGCCGCGATCCCGCGGCGGGCGTTCTTCGTGGGAGAACCTGGTGGCATGCTGTTACCGTTGCAATAACAGCAAGGGCGACCGGACACCGGAAGAGGCGGGGTTCAAGCTGGCGCGGCGGCCGAGGCCGTTCACGTTGCACACTTCGAGGCAGCTGATGCGGCTGATCGGGCACCGCGACGAGCGGTGGCGTAAGTATCTGTTTTATTAGGCGTTTTGCGTAAATTGAAGGACCGGCGAAGATTTTTTAAACTAGTAGAAACCTTTTTCGCTGGCGCGCATCTAAATTAATAACTAACCACTTCGAGGACACACCCCGGGAAGCAGCTAAGGCCCAACGCCTTAGCTGCTTCTCTCCTTTTAAGCGCGGTTTTCTTCTAATTGTTTTCTACTAGGTGTTTCCGGAAGATTTGTCCGGAGTGGCCCCGGGAAAGCTTTGCAGAGCGGCTTGCTCATCAGGAAATTCGGGGAAAACCTGGTAGAGATGCGTGACTTTCAAAACTTCCTCGACATTGCGCGACAATCCAACAACCTTCATTTCGCCGCCGCCTTTTAGCACCATCACATAGATACGCGCCAGTTCGCCAATGCCGGAACTGTCCAGGTATTGCAGCCCGCTCAAATTAAGAACGATATGCTTGTGGCCTTCACCAAGAAGACGCGTTACGTTTTCGCGGAGAACGCCCACTTCGAAAAATGTGAGCCGTCCCCGAAGATCGATCAGAGATGCTTGTGGCGTATGCCGGATGGTGGCGGAAAAGTTCAATCTGCGCTCCTGATGGCTGGTACATGTAATTCTACTGTGCCGGGGAGATGCAGAACAGAGGATTTCGTCAGCAAGAATAATCATGTGAAACGCGGGGGAAAGAGCAAGGAGGGCGGGGCAAGCCCCAAGCTTGTCCAAATTAGGTTTTCGTGGGAGGGCGGAAAGACCTGTTACTTTGAGTTGGGTTCCGTGACAAGAACCAACTTAAAGGACAGGAGATTCCGCCTTGAACCGAGTATGCAGGGCAAGCCCCGCCCCTACAAGCAATCCATTTCAGGCAGCAGGCAAGGGACGGTGCGAAGGACTCGCAGCGTCTTGCTATTGGCGCATGACGACGCGCAGTCCGCGGCGCCAACTCTCCGCCAAGCCAACGCGTGTGTTTTCCATATCGGGCGAAAGGAAACGAAGAAGTGTGTCCGTCGAGGGGTGGAAACGCAGCGCGGGAGCCACCAGATAGACGAGCGGCGGGGCGGGCTGCAATTCGATTCCAGGAAAATAACCGTAGCGGGCAAAATCGCGCTGCTCCAGATGCCGCCGGATGCGGAGCCAATAGCCCGCGGCTTGCAGAGGAAGATGAATGTGTTCGCTGGCTTTCAATTCGAGAATGGCGAGACGGCCCGTGCGCGTGACGGCGAGCAGGTCAAGAATTCCGTGCTCGCCGCCGGCCTGCGCGAAGACTTGGGAATAAACGTGACGTGGGTCCATCGCGGCATCGATGCGGGTGACGTCCTCGCGAACGAGGGATTCGAGCCAACGCTCAGGTTGCGCGCGAAAGAGAGCGTGGCGTGTTTCGGTGGCGAGGGGATGGCGGTAATTCTCCAGCTGCCGGAGCAGATTTTTGAGAGCGGGCAAGGATGCGGGTTTGAGTTCTTCGCAGGGGTCGGGACAGCCGAAGAAAACGCGTGCATCATTCCAGCGCGCAAAAGCGAGACCCCGAAAACGAAGCAGAACTTCCTGTGACTGAACGTTAGGGTGGAGGCTGATGGCGCGCGGGGACAAAGCAACGATGGAATCGAGCGCAGAGCGTGAGCGGTCGAGCAAGGTTTGCGACTCACGGTGCGGAACGAGCCAAGTGTCCTGATTTCCGGCCCGGCGAGGATCGATTTTTTCGAGCGTTTCACGAATGGGATCGCGTTCGTAAAGCTCGAGAGACACATCCTGAGCCAGAGCGGCCGCGCGATGCGCAAGGTGACGCGCAGTGCCTTTCGGCAGAATGAGGCGAAGCCCGGTGACGTTGCCACGCCGGTTGGAGGTCCGCGCGCGTTCCAGCCAGAGCAGCGCAAATGTGAGGCTGTTTTCCGTGGTGTCCGAGGACTCACCGTCTGGAACGGCGAGGACGGCGAAGTGGGAAGAACCGCGGCGAAGAAGGCCGCGAACATAGTTCCCCGAAATGGAGTGTTCGAGATCGGGTGAACTGGTCAAAGACTCGACCGATTCGTCGGGGAATTGTTCGGCAAGGAGCGGGCCTAAGGAACTGCAAAAGGCTTCGCGCGAAAGGTCGCGCTGGGCGCGCTCGAATTCGAGGCGGATAAACTCGAGGCGGTCGGGCTTGGAGCGTCCGAAGCGCTCGACGGCAAGGGACAGGCGCTGCTCGGAATGATCCGTGATGGCAAGAACGCGACGCGTTAAATTGTGATTTTCCGACCACAGGTGCAGGAGGGGTTTCTCCGAGGCGCCACGGACTTCCCAGGAAAGGCCGGAGAAGGGAGCGACACGTCCGCCGTTCTCGCGGATTTCGATGGCGCCATCAGCGGTGAACTCCTTGAGGCACGCTTGCAGTTCGGCGGAGAGGTCCACGTTAAAGAGTATAAAGGAAACAATTGGCTTGTGGACTATTCTTTCTTAGAAGTAAACAGGATGCCGGAGACGCGGACGAGAGGCTGCTGGATATTCCACGAAGAGGGAATGTGCTCGAAGGAGACTTCGAAGTCGCGGCGTTCGCCGGGCGCAAAGGGAGGCGTTTGCAGAGCAAACACGGCGCGAGATTCGCGCAGAACGATTTGGCCTAGCTGGTCGGAGAATTCCACGGTGAGTTCGACATTGCCGAGCGGGAGATTGCCCGTGTTCGTGAGGCGGCCGGCGAGCGTGGTGACCTCCTGGTTCAGAAAATTCTCGGCGCGGCTGAGAGCGAGGTTCTCAATCTGGACGTTGGGCGCATAAGCCTGCTCGGCTGGGCCAAACGGCAGGTGCGACTCGCGCGTGTTGGAGGCAGGATGCCGGTCTGTGCCCGGCCACATCACGATGGCGAGCGCGATGGCGACCGTGGCGGCGCCCATCCAAACGATCCAGGAACGGCCGGATTTTGGCTGGGGCTCCCCGGGAGATTCAATGTGCAAAGATTCAGACATGGATATCGATGACGGAATGATGCTGGCCCGAAACTGGGCGGGCGTCAAGCGGGTGGGGAAAACGCAGGCGCGAAAGTAGAGGCGTCATGCTCGAAGGTCCACGACTAGCCTCGCACGCGCAAAGGCCTCTGCTTACCGGCCGACAACGAGGCGCTGCACGAGAGGTTCGGGAAGATGCGCGGCGCGCATGCGTTCCTGGACCGAAGTAATGTCGTACGGAACGCGCCAGAATTCCACGGTCTGATGCTCAAGATCAGCGATGGCGAAACCAGAGCGAGGATCTCCATCGCGCGGCTGGCCGATGGAACCGGGATTGAGAAGATAGCGGCGTGGCTCCTCAATACGCAAAGCGCAAAAAGATTCCGAAGCGCGCGGACGTATTTGCAGAACTTCAAGATTCGAATCCTGATACGAGAAACCGCCCTGATGATGGGTGTGGCCAAAAAAAGTGACTTCGGCGGTGGAGTCGAGCAGACCATCCAGTGCTTGCGCGGGTGTGAAGACGTATTCGTCTTCATCTTGAAACGCACCGTGTACCAGAACGATATCGTCGGTGGCAAGCGGCCCGGGAGGCAGCTCGGAGAGCCAGGCTAGATCTTCCGCGTTCAATTGCGCGCGCGTCCAATCCACGGCGGCTTTTGCCACGGGATTGAAATCCGTCGTGTCCATCAGTCCGGCGACAGCTTTGTCGTGATTGCCGCGGATGGTTTGCGTACCGAGCTCGCGAAGGCGTGCCACGACTTCATGCGGGTCAGGCCCGTAGCCAACGACATCTCCGAGACACACGGAAACGTCCCAGCGGCCCTCCGCCGCATCGAGAGCAGCGGCGAAAGCTGTGGCGTTTGCGTGAAGATCGCTAAGAACAAGAATGCGCATTCAGGCCATCCGCAAAATGTCATTGAGTATAGATGAAGCGGGGAGACGATGCACGTTACGCGGGCAAAGTTGCGGAAGAGTAACGAGAGGAGACGGAGCAGAGCGGAAAAGGTTCCATGGAAATTGAAAATATTTATGGAAATTTTACAAATTCCTGCAATTCCTTCCGGCAGAAAAAAGTTACCAACACGAAACAAAGCAAATAATCAGCAAGATTCCAGAAGAAAAAACGATGGGCGGCGAAACATTCGCGGGGGCGCGTTCGTCTATACAAGTGCAGCCGGTAGAGCTGCGCAGGCAAGCCAGAGGAATTACAAGAAAAACCCCGCGGTGGCAGCCGCGGGGCGATGACACGCAGTCTTTCCGGCCGTTAGTCCAGGAAGAACGAGGTGTCTTGCGGGTGAGACTACTCGCCCTGAGCACGCGTGTCAACACTCTGTTCCGCTCGTTCCGCTTGCGCCAGCTTGCAGAAACGGCTGACTCGACCCTGACGGAAAGGAAGTTGACACGCATGAAATTCAATACGATTCTCCGCAGTTTGGCCCTGGCAGCCGCTTTGGCCTCGACAGTTCCGCTCCTCGCAAAACCGTTCACCAAGACCATCAACATCGCCCAGTCGGCCAAGATCGGCAAAGCTGATCTGCAAGCCGGTGAATATCGCCTAATGATCGACGGAAACAAGGCCACCGTCCAGAAGGGCCGGCAGGTTATCGCGGAAAGCGAAGGGCGCTGGGAAGACCGTTCCACGAAGTCCTCAAGCGATTCCGTGCTCATCAGCGAGGACGGCCAGGTAAAGGAAGTCCGCTTCTCCGGACAGACCCGCGTGTTCGTATTCAGCGAGTAAGCGAGGAGTTCTTGTGACTCTTTTCGAACGGACGAGAGGGAGGTTGCTCGTAACAGCGGCCTCCCTGTTCGTACTTTTTTCTGGACAAGTCATGAAATGGCAGGAGCCGGTTTCAGCCATGGCTGAGACGATTCACCGGTTGATACGATTCTGCAGGCGGCCTCAAAAACTTTTTTCTTCTTCGGGACACACCTGGTAACGGACCCTAGCGAATCAACATACAATCCCCATAACTATAAAAACGGTAACCGGCTTGCACCGCGTGGTTGTAGGCCTCGAGTACGTTTTCGCGTCCGGCGAATGCACAGACCAATGCCAACAGTGTCGAGCGCGGAAGATGGAAATTTGTCAGCAGAGCGTCTACCACGCGGAAGGTGAACCCCGGGTAGATAAACAGGCTGGCCTCGGCTTTGCCGGGGGGCAGCAACTCTGCGGAGTTTGCTTCTGAGGCACGCAGAGCTGCGGCTTCCAATGCGCGAACGACGGTGGTGCCAACGGCAAGAATGGGGCGGCCCGCGGCGCGCGCGTCTCTAATGCGTTGCGTTGTCTCCGCCGGGATTTCATAGGACTCGGCGTGCATCACGTGCGCTTCCAGCGTTTCCGTGTGCACTGGCTGAAAAGTGCCGAGGCCAACTTCCAGCGTCAGTTCGCAGATCTCAACTCCGTGCGCACGAATCTCTTCCAGAATTTCCGGTGTGAAGTGCAGGCCCGCAGTGGGAGCTGCGATCGCGCCGGGCTGTTTCGCGAAGACTGTTTGATAGCGCTCGCGGTCCGTGGCTTCATCGGTGCGGTGGATGTAGGGCGGCAGGGGAACATGACCGAGGCGTTCGAGGTGTTCCGAGACGCCGTGCGTGTCACGTGAAACAAAACGCAGGGTGCGCAGCCCCAGTTCGCCGCGCGAGATCACCTCGGCTTCGAGTTCGCCTTCTCCAAAGAAGACACGTTCCCCGGTTTGCATCTTGCGGCCCGGCCGGACCAGTGCCTGCCAGGTCTGCGGATCAATCTGGCGAGTGAGAAAAACCCCCACCTTGCCGGTGAGATGTTCGCGGCGAGTCGTGCGGGATGGCGGCTGAGCATATACCCCTGCGCGGCGGCCAAAGAGGCGGGCCGGAATGACCCGCGTGTTATTCAGGACGATGAGTTCGTCGCCACGGAGCAGCCCGGGGAGGTCGGCAAAAGAGCGATCTGCGAGAGCCGCTCCTGCCCGGGAAACGACGAGGAGACGGGAAGAGTCTCGTCGATCCAAGGGCTTCTGGGCAATTAAACCAGACGGCAGGTGGTAGTCGAAGTCGTCCAATCGCATCATTGGGAAGTCTAGCAGCATCTGAAGCTGAGGGAAGAAGGGAAAGAACGGAGAGAATTAGAGGGCAGGAAGACGCGTACCGCTTAGCAATCTCTGGACAAGCGGGAAGCTGTTCATGCCTGTAAGCTAGAGAAAATAAATAGAATAATGGAGTATGGAAAGACCAGAATTTATGCTTGACAATGATACGCTCATATAATATTATCGCGTTGCAGTAAGTTCATTAGGAGAGCGAATCATGAGAGCTACAATCAACCGTTGGGAACCTTTTCGCGGAACTTCCACTCTGCAAGAGCAAGTGAACCGTTTGTTTGGTAATGTGCTGGAGCGCGCCGGCGAGGAATCAAACCTCACCAGCTGGGCGCCGGCGGTCGACATTTACGAGACCGAGCATGAACTTGTCGTGAAGGCCGACCTGCCCGAAGTGGATCCAAAGGAATTGGACATCCGCGTGGAGAACAACCTTCTGACGATTCGCGGTGAGCGCAAATTCGAGAAGAAAGTGAACGAAGACAATTACCTGCGCGTCGAGCGTGCGTATGGCTCGTTCAGCCGGAGCTTCTCGCTGGCCAACACCGTAAACGCGGAAGCGATCAAGGCCGATTACCAGAACGGTGTGCTGACGCTGACCATTCCGAAGCGCGAGGAAGCGAAGCCGAAGCAGATCAAGGTGAGTGTGGGGACGCCGGCAGTGGCCGCGGCCGCCGCTGGGGCGAAGTAAGCCAGCAACATAGTTATGATAGGAAGGGGGCTGGCCTGCGAGCCGGCCCCTTTTTGTTGGGAAACGGAGTTTTGAAGAGAGGTAGAACATGCTGAGATTTGACAAGATGACTGTGAAAGCGCAGGAAGCGCTGCAACAAGCGAACGAGGTGGCGGCTCGCCACGAAAATCAACAGGTTGAGCCGGTGCATTTGCTCGAGGCGCTGGTGTCGCAGACGGACGGCGTGGTGCCGCCGCTGCTGGCGCGGCTGGGAATCCGCAGCGAGGCCTTGACGCAAGAAATTGAACGCGAGATCGCGCGCCTGCCGAAAGTGCAGGGCTTTGCGCAGCAGCACATGGGGAAGCCGCTGAACAATGTTCTGGAGCGCGCCTTCGAGGAGGCGAAGAGATTCAAGGACGAGTACGTTTCGACGGAGCACCTGTTTTTGGCGCTTGCCGGTGAGGAACGCGATCCGGCTGGCCAGTTGCTGAAACGCCAGGGAGCGACGCATGAAGCGATTCTGCAGGCGCTCACGGGTGTGCGCGGTTCGCAGCGCGTGACGTCGCAAAATCCCGAAGCGACCTACGCTTCTCTGGAGAAATACGCGCGGGACCTGACGGATTTGGCGCGGCGGGGGAAGCTCGATCCGGTGATTGGACGCGATGAAGAGATTCGGCGCGTGATGCAGATTCTGGCGCGGCGCACGAAGAATAACCCTGTGCTGATCGGCGAACCGGGAGTCGGCAAGACGGCGATCGTCGAAGGGCTCGCACAGCGCATTGTTTCCGGCGACGTGCCGGACGTGCTGAAGACCAAGCGCATCGTGGCGCTGGACTTGGCGGCGCTGGTGGCGGGCGCAAAATTCCGCGGCGAATTTGAAGAACGGTTAAAGGCAGTCCTGAAGGAGATAACGGAGGCGGAAGGTCAGATTATTCTTTTTATCGACGAGCTGCATACGCTTGTCGGCGCTGGCGCGGCGGAAGGATCGATGGACGCCTCCAACATATTGAAGCCAGCGCTAGCGCGTGGCGAGCTGCGCGCGATTGGCGCGACCACGCTGAACGAATACAAAAAGTACATCGAGAAAGACCCAGCGCTGGAGCGGAGATTCCAGCCGGTCCTGGTGAGCGAGCCAACTGTCGAAGACACGATTGCCATTCTGCGCGGTTTGAAAGAACGCTATGAGGTTCACCACGGCGTGCGCATCAAGGACGCCGCGATTCTGGCGGCGGCGACACTCTCGCACCGCTACATTTCCGACCGTTTTCTGCCGGACAAGGCGATTGACTTGATCGACGAATCGGCTGCGAGCCTGCGCATGCAGATCGATTCGCTGCCCGTGGAGATCGACGAAATCGAACGGCGCATTCTGCAACTGGAGATCGAACGGCAGTCGTTGCTTAAAGAAACCGACGCGCACTCGAAAGAGCGCCGCAATCAGATCGACAAAGAGCTTGGGAAGTTGAAAGAGGATTCGAGCGCGCGTAAGGCGCGGTGGCAAGCGGAGAAAGATGCGATCGGCAAAATCCGCAAGCTGAAGGAACAGATCGAACAGCTGAAAACGGAAGAACAGAAATTTGAACGCGTCGGCGAGCTGGCCAAAGTCGCGGAAATCCGCTACGGCAAGATTGCGGCCGCCGAGCAGGAACTGAAGAAAGCGGAAGAGCGCTTTGCTTCGGTGCAGAAGGACGCGCCGATGTTGAAGGAAGAAGTCGACGAAGAAGACATCGCCAAGCTCGTCAGCAAATGGACCGGGATTCCGGCGGGCCGCCTGATGGAAGGCGAAGCGCAGAAACTTGTGCACATGGAAGAGCGGCTGCGCCAGCGCGTGGTTGGACAAGAGGAAGCTCTCGGCCGCGTCGCGAACGCCGTGCGCCGAAGCCGCGCCGGATTGTCGGAGGCCAAGCGGCCCATCGGGTCGTTTATTTTCCTCGGACCGACAGGGGTGGGCAAAACGGAACTGGCGCGAGCGCTGGCGGAATTTCTCTTCGACGACGAAAAGCTCATGATCCGTATCGACATGAGCGAGTACATGGAAAAGCACAGCGTCTCGCGGCTCATCGGCGCGCCTCCAGGTTACGTCGGCTATGAAGAAGGCGGACAACTCACTGAGCAGGTGCGCAGGCATCCGTATTCCGTGGTTTTATTCGACGAAATTGAAAAGGCACACCCGGATGTCTTCAACGTGCTGCTGCAAATTCTCGAGGACGGCCGGCTGACGGACGGCAAGGGGCGAACGGTAGACTTCCGCAACACTGTGCTGGTGATGACCAGCAACGTGGGCTCGTCGGCAATCTTCGAGCTTTCGCACAAAGACCCGGAACTCGCGCGAAAAGAAGCTATGGAAGCTCTGCGCGCTGCGTTTCGGCCGGAGTTCATCAACCGCATCGACGAGATTGTAATATTCAATCCGCTGGGCAAAGAGCAGCTTGCAGGCATCGTCGGACTGCTGCTTAAAAACGTTGAGAAACTCCTGGCAGAACGGCAAATCACCTTGGCGCTTACACCGGCGGCGGTCGAGCTGCTGCTGCGAGAAGGCTATGATCCGGCGTACGGAGCGAGGCCGCTGCGGCGCACGATTCAACGTATGATTCAGGATCCGCTGGCGATGCACATTCTCGAAGGCAAAGTCCTGCCCGGCGACCACATTCGCGTGGATCGCGACGGACAGAAAGATGCCATGCGTTTCGAGCGCACGAAGGCAAAACAACCGGCGGCAGCGGCTAAAGTCTAATAGGCGTAGGGCGGAAGCTCGCGAGATCTTCCGCTCTCCCTCTCCGACCGCCGCCTTTAGAAGTTCCAGGTTTGGAGCGTAGAAAGTAGCGAAGGAAAATTATGAGAGTGTTTCGAACAACGTTTGTGCTGGTGGCTCTGACGCTCTGCCTGATGCTCGTGGGCTCTTTGCTGGGCGGCCGCAACGGGATGACGATCGCCCTGGGGGTCGCGATCTGTACAAATGCATTCGCCTACTTTTTTTCGGACAAGATTGCGCTGATGTCGAGCGGAGCTAAGCCCGTGAGTCGCGAGCAATTGCCGCGGCTCTACGAGGTGATGGAGCGGCTCGCTGCCAAGGCAAATATCCCGGTGCCGAAGCTCTACATCGTACCCGACGAGGCGCCCAACGCCTTTGCCACCGGACGGAATCCTAGCCACGCTTCGGTTGCGGTGACCCAGGGATTACTTGAATTGATGAACGACGAGGAACTCGAGGGTGTCATCGCGCACGAACTGTCGCATGTGCGCAACTATGACATTTTGATCAGTTCCGTCGCGGCCACCCTGGCCGGAGCGATCACTTGGATTGCGCACTGGGGAATGTGGTTCGGAGGGGGCGATGGCGAGGATCGCGATCGGAATATCGTGGTTGAGCTCGCTCTTATGATTCTCGCGCCGCTCGCCGCAATGTTGTTGCAGCTGGCCCTATCCCGGCAGCGCGAATATGCGGCGGACGCAACCGGTGCGCGCATGGTCGGCAATCAGTTCGGCCTCATGAGCGCCCTGCAGAAGCTTGGGACGTACAATCAACGCATCCCGACAACCTCGATTTCCCCGTCCACGTCCTCCCTGTGTATCGTAAAGCCGCTGTTTGGCATGGGCGGGGCAGCTTCGCTCTTCAGCACTCACCCGCCGCTCGAGAAACGTATCGAGGCTCTTCGAGAGATGAGTGTGGTTCCGAAGCGCTAAATGGTTCGAGCGTTTGCCCGATTGTTGCAAGGGCTGAGTAATCTTTCCCTTCGGCGCCCGCACCTTTTTCCTACTCTCCGCGAGGGCATCTGCTAAGTCATTGATATTCAATCCATTAAGATTTCCGGGCCTTCCTTTGCATTTGGTGAATCAAATGCAAGTAGGAAAGTCGAGCCGGACATCGGCGCGGGGCCACGGGGGGACCGCAGTCATGAGCTGTCGAGACACTATCCATTTGATTTGTTGGTACTTAGAGGGAAGACTGTCGCCGCCAGTGGCGAGCGAAATCAAGCGTCACTTGGACTCCTGCGCGGACTGCCACATGGTGCTGGATGCGGCCATGAGCACCTTGGATCGATATTTCACCCCCATCAAAGGCTCCGACGAAGAACCTGCTCCTCAAGCAGCCTGAAATTCAGCGCGCAACACATTCCTTTTCAAGAGTTTACTGATAAAGCGTTCGTGTATGCTTGCCGTCGCTCGCGGATGAACCTCGCGAAAATTTCATGTTTCCCTTCTCATCTTCCAACTGCAAATTTTACAGCCGAGAAAAGAACCACGTAATCTTTACTAGTACTAGTACGTATAAGCCTATGGCCTCCTTTGCCCTCTCACCTGCGCAAACCCTTGTATCTACTAGGGTTATCCGCCCATGCTCCAACTTTTTGCCTTTGGCGTGGCGGGTGCACCTTTCCCCATCCGCAGGGGGAAAACCCCAAAGGAGAAGATGTTTATGAGCGAGTTTCAGGAACCCTTGAACCACACCACGACCGGAACCCCGCGCTGGGTGGGCTTGGCGGTCGCCGTGTTGGGCGGAATTTCGTTGCTCGGCTTGGGAATCGGCTGGAGCGCGTTGAACCACGCGAACACCATCGAGCAATCCACGCAAGCCTCCGTGAAGCAGGCGAACGATGCGCTGGCCCAACGGCTGGCGAAAGAAGACGAAGTTAATCAGGCATTGCAGAGCGACTTGAAAGTGGTAACGGACAAGCTGAACCTGACGCAAGGCGAGTTGATCGCAGCGCGGAAGCAAAACAAGAACGCCACAGCAGCCGTGGACCAAAAGGTCGAGGGCTTGGCAACGTCCGTGAAAGCTGAACTCGCCACGAAGGCCAACTCCGGCGACGTGGACAAACTGAACGGTGACGTTTCTGGCGTGAAGAGCGACCTCGACGCCCAGAAGAACAATCTCCAAATGGCGCGCAGCGAGATGGGCACTCTGATCGCCCGGAACCATGACGAAATCGACCAGCTTCGCCGCATGGGGCAGCGCGACTACTTTGAGTTTACCGTGACCCGCAAGGGCGGAAACCAGAAGGTAGGCTCGATCCAGGTCGAACTCAAGGACACCAACACCAAAAAGAACCAATACACAATCAATGTGCTGGCGGATGACAAGACCTTCGAGAAGAAGAACCGTTCCGTGAACGAGCCGATTTTCTTCTACACGGGGGGAACCCGCTCTGCTCTCGAGCTGGTCGTCAACAAAGTTAGCAAGACGACGGCGTCGGGCTACCTGAGCATACCAAAGGCCCCGGAAACGTCGGCTGCCAACAATTCCGGCTCCGGCCAATAAAACAGTTCACGAGCTAACCCAGTTACGAATCTTTGAGAGAGTAGAGCCAGAGGGAGAGTTCCAGAGAACTCTCCCCCTTTTTTTGCGTGGCCATACTGCACCTTCGTTCTCCCGCTGGACGACCGTGCTTTCCGTGGACGGTGGACGCGGATTGTGCCAAGCTATGTCGATCCTGGCCTATCTTTAGATGCACTGGATTTTCTGGAGGGGGACGCAATGAAGCTAAGATTTTCAGCTGCGATGGCGGCTACACTGTTTGCGGCGACATTAACCATGGCCGCGGACGGCACCTGGACCGGCTATATTTCGGACAGCAACTGCGGCGCAAAAGGCGCAAACGATAAGGCAGGCGAGTGTACGACGCGTTGCGTCAAAGGCGGCGCCAAATACGTGTTCGTCAATGACGCGGATAAGAAAGTCTACGTTGTGGACGCGCAGGATAAAGTGGCGGCGCACGCCGGGCATCATGTTACTGTGAAAGGCACGGTAGACGGCGAGAAGCTCAAGCTGGATAGCATCGAGATGGCAGCGGCGAACGGCAAATAGGATCTTCCCATAACACTTTTTTTGACGGGCGGAGCATCAGCTTCGCCCGTTTTGTTTTTTGCCTCTTTTGTTTTTTGAAAGATCGTGGGATTCCGCTACGATGAAGTCTGACTTATGACTACGACTCTTTTGCACGCCGGACGGATACTCACTCCCGCAGCGGAAATTACCGACGCCGGCATTCTGATCCGCGACGGCGTCATCGAGGAAATCGGGCTCCGCGAAGGCATGAACCTGCCCGATGGCGCCGGAGAAATCTCCGCGATCGACAAAACCGCCGTTCCCGGCTTCATGGATGTGCATATTCACGGCGCGGGGGGCCGCGACGTGATGGAAGGCAGCGCCGAAGCGCTGGCCGGCGTAGCCAAGACAGTGGCGCGTCACGGAACAACTTCATTCGTGGCCACCACGGTCACTGCGAGCACCGACGATACGATTCGAAGCGTGGAAGGAATCGCGCACTACATTTCCCAGCAGCACGAAACTAACGACGCGCGCGCGGAAGTTCTGGGTATTCACTTTGAGGGACCGTTTCTCAGCCCGGCGCGGCGGGGAGTGCACCCCACGGAGTGGTTAAAGCTGCCGTCGGCGGAGCTTCTAGAGAAATTTCTGCAAGCGGCGGCGGGCAACGCCCAAATTCTAACGCTTGCGCCCGAGTTGCTCGGGGCCATGCCCTGCATCGACGCGGCGCGCAAAGCCGGAATGGTCGTAGCCGTGGGCCACACGGATGCGACGTACGAACAAACGCGCGCGGCGATTGCCCACGGCGTGCGTCACGCCGTGCACGTTTACAACGCCATGCGCCCCTTTTCGCACCGCGACAGTGGCGTCATCGGCGCGGTGTTTACATCGCCCGAGGTGACCGCGGAACTGATTGCCGACGGCGTGCATGTCGACGAAACCGCAATGAAGGTCCTTATCCAGGCAAAGGGCCCTGAGCGCACGATTCTGATCAGCGACGGCACTTCGGCTACGGGGATGCCGGACGGAAAGTACATGCTGGGGAATCTCGAAGTCACGGTCAGCGGAGGCATCTGCCGCAATTCGGAAGGAAAATTGGCGGGCAGTACCCTGACGCTGGACAAAGCATTGAGAAACATCGTTGCACTGGGGACGCCTCTGGCAAACGCGGTCCGCATGCTCACGCTAAACCCCGCCACTTTGCTTGGGATCGAATTCAAGAAAGGCGCGCTACGAGTTGGAGCAGATGCGGATATCGTCCTGTTGGATGACGCATTGCAAGTCACCAATGTCTGGGTGCGTGGCGCGGCGGTAACCTAGGGATCGCTCAGGACGCGCACGCCGATGCTCTGCCCTACCAAGAAAATCTGATCAAAACTTACGAATTTAGTGGGATGTTGAGAGCTTCCGCCAGTCCTTCCGCGTCGAACGGGCTGCACGCAAAATAGCGTCCGCCGATTTCCATCGTGGGAACTCTTCGCCGGCCATCGTTGGCCTTGAGTACGACTTCCTCGGCGGCGGGATCTTTTTCGATATCAACTTCCCGAAACTCTACTCCGCGCTCTTTCAAGAATGTCTTGGCGCGCCGGCAGTCCGGGCACCACGGAGTGGTATACATCGTCAGGGTTTCCATCAGAAGCTCCAATTACATTAGATGCTGGATAAGGGATGGCGACGCAAGAGGCACGGAGAGATGTGCTTCTTCAGGCAAGGAGCAGCCACGATCAGCGAGTTTCGACAGGTGCGCCGCGATATTTGCGCGCGACCTGGATGCGAATGAGCGCGCGCTGTAGCGCGACAGCGGCACGGTCCAGATCGAGACTCGGGTCGCCGCTGGCCAGCCGCTTTTCCGCGCGTGCTTTGGCTGCCTCGGCGCGCGCGAGGTCAATCTCCGCCGCCCGCTCGGCAGTCTCCGCCAGAACGGTAGCGCGGTCGCCCAATATTTCCGCGAACCCCTGGATAATGGCGAGTACTCCGCTGGGATTCGACCCAGCTCCGCGGTAGGTCAACTCCCCGATGCCAAGTTCGGTGATCAGCGGTGCGTGGCCCGGCAAAATGCCGAGCTCTCCCTCGGCGCCAGGCATCACGACTTCGACGACGCTTTCGCGCAGGAATCGCTTCTCCGGCGTGACGATGATCAGCTCGATGGAATCAGGAAGCATCTGCGTTGCTATGCGCTCGCTTTCATTTTCTCAGCCTTCGCCAAGGCTTCCTCAATCGTGCCAACCATGTAGAAAGCCTGCTCCGGAATGTCGTCGTACTTGCCTTCCACGATTTCCTTGAAACTTCGCACGGTGTCCGCAATCTTGACGTACTTGCCTTCGAGCCCGGTGAACTGCGCGGCCACAAACATCGGCTGCGAAAGGAAATTCTCGATTTTGCGCGCGCGCGCCACGGTGCGCTTGTCTTCGTCCGAAAGCTCTTCGATGCCAAGAATGGCAATGATGTCCTGCAAGTCCTTGTAGCGCTGGAGAATCGATTTCACGCCGCGCGCGACGGCATAGTGCTCCGCGCCGACGATGCGCGGGTCGAGAATGCGCGAGTAGCTGGCCAGCGGATCGACGGCAGGATAAATACCGCGCTCCACGATTTGGCGGCTGAGGTTCGTGGTGGCGTCCAGGTGCGTAAACGTCGCGGCAGGAGCAGGGTCCGTGTAGTCGTCCGCAGGCACGTAAATCGCCTGCACGGACGTAATCGAACCGGACTTCGTCGAGGTAATGCGCTCCTGCAACTCGCCAATTTCGGTGTTGAGGTTCGGCTGATAGCCGACGGCGGAAGGCATGCGGCCGAGCAGCGCTGAAACTTCCGAGCCCGCTTGCACGAAACGGAAAATGTTGTCGATGAAGAGAAGCACGTCGAGATGCTCTTCATCACGGAAATATTCCGCGACCGTCAGTCCCGTCAGGCCGACGCGCAGACGCGCTCCCGGCGGCTCCGTCATCTGGCCGTAAATCAGAGCAGCGCGAGACTTCTCCGAATTTCCCGGAACCACCACTCCGGCTTCTTGGAATTCCAGCCACAGGTCGTTGCCTTCACGGGTACGCTCGCCGACGCCCGCAAACACGGACACGCCGCCGTGCTGCATCGCGACGTTGTTGATCAATTCTTGAATCAAGACCGTCTTTCCCACGCCGGCGCCGCCGAACAACCCGATCTTTCCACCCTTCAAAAACGGCTGAATCAAGTCAATGACCTTAATGCCAGTCTCGAACATCTCGAGCGTGGTGGATTGGTCGGAGAGCAATGGCGCTGGCCGGTGAATGGGATAGTTCGTCTTGCTCGTCAGCGGTCCAAGCTGATCCACCGGTTTGCCGAGCACATTCATCACGCGACCGAGCGTCGGACGCCCAACGGGAACGGTTATGCCCGCCCCTGTGTCAAACGCTTTCATACCGCGAACCAAACCTTCCGTCGGCTCCATCGCGACCGCGCGCACGCGTCCTTCGCCCAAGTGCAACTGCACTTCCGCGGTGACTTCGATCGGCTCGGGTACATTAAAACCTTCGCTGGTAATGCGCACCGCATTGTAAATCGCGGGCAAATGCCCCGCTTCAAACTGGACGTCGAGCACCGGTCCAATGATCTGCACGATGTGTCCGACGGCTGCGTATTTCTCTGCCATGCCTTCTCCTACGCGGTCGATGAAGCTCCGCTGACAATTTCAATAATCTCTTTGGTGATGGCTGCCTGACGTACCTTATTCATGTGGAGCGTGAGCGCTTCAATGACCTCGCCGGCGTTTTTCGTCGCTGATTCCATCGCCGTCATGCGGGCGGCATACTCGGCCGCGGAAGATTCCAACATGGCGCGAAGGATCTGCGTTTCGATGTAGCGCGGCAGCAGCTTATCGAGCAGCTTTTCCTTGGGCTCCTCGTAAATGTAGTCGACCTGTGCGGAGGCCTTTTCCGCAGCGGATTCCTCGTCAGCAGGCATCGCCTCTACCGGCAAGAGCTTTTCCTGCACCAGGTTCGGCGTCATGACCGTCTTGAATTCGCTAAATACGATGTACACCGAATCCACTTCCTCCTTGGCGTAAAGCTCCGTCACCACCGCCGCGATGTCGCGCGCCGTTCCAAAATTGACCTTCGCCAGGACGTTCACGTATTCGGCGGAAAACGAATACCCGGCCTTTTTCAGCGACTCCCGGCCCTTTTTTCCAACAGGAATTAAAGACAGTTTTTTGCCTTTATTGGCGCGAAAGAACTCGTTTGCTTTGCGTAAAATATTCGAGTTAAAAGCTCCGGCGAGCCCGCGCTCCCCCGTCAACACGATGACGAGAATTTTCTCTTCCGGACGATGCGCCAGCAACGGATGCTCGGGCTGATCGATGCGCGAAATGATCGAACGCAACACGCGGGCGAGTTCCTTGGCATAAGGACGCGCCGCCAGCGCCGCTTCCTGCGCGCGGCGCAAACGGGCCGCGGCAACAAACTTCATCGCGCGGGTAATCTGCTGGGTGTTCTTCACCGAGCGGATGCGGCGCCGGAAATCGAGAAGTGTGGCCATGTTCGTTAGCTAGCTTAACGGCCTCAGTTCGCGGCAGCGGCGACTACGCCAGCTGTGAAGCGCTCTTTGAAGCCATCAACGGCCGTTTTAATTTCGGCCCTGAGCCCGTCATCCAGTGCTTTTTTCGTGGCTATATTCTTTAGCAACGAAGGATAGTTCGCCTCCGCGAATTGCAGGAACTCGCCCTCGAACCGCCGAACGTCCGCCACGGCCACGCTGTCCATCGCTCCGCTCGTTGCCACGTAAATGCTCAGCACCTGTTTTTCCACGGAGAGCGGCACGTACTGATCCTGCTTCAGGATTTCCGTGAGGCGCTGGCCTCGCGCCAGCTGCGCTTGCGTAACTTTATCGAGCTGATCGGAGCCGAATTGCGCAAAGGCCGCCAACGCGCGATATTGCGCCATGTCCAGACGCAAAGTGCCCGCCACCTGGCGCATCGCTTTGATCTGTGCATTGCCGCCGACGCGGCTCACGCTGATACCCACGTTGATAGCAGGCCGGATGCCGGCGTTGAAGAGATCGGCTTCGAGATAGATTTGCCCGTCCGTGATGGAAATCACGTTCGTTGGAATGTACGCGGAGACGTCTCCCGCCTGCGTCTCAATCACCGGAAGAGCGGTCAGCGATCCTGCGCCGAGTTTGTCGTTCAGCTTCGCCGCGCGTTCCAGCAAGCGGGAGTGGAGATAAAACACGTCGCCCGGAAACGCTTCGCGGCCCGGCGGGCGTCGCAACAGAAGCGAAATTTCGCGGTAGGCCTGCGCGTGTTTCGAGAGGTCGTCGTAGAACGCGACGGCGTGCCGCTTGTTGTCGCGGAAATATTCGCCGATGGCGCACGCGGCGTAAGGTGCGATGTACTGCAGCGAAGCAGGTTCCGCGGCGCTGGAGGCCACCACGATGGTGTAGTCCATCGCGCCGGCGTCCGTCAGCGTCTTCACCACCTGCGCGATCGTCGAGCGCTTTTGCCCGATGCCACAGTAAATGCAAATAACGTCCCCGCCCTTTTGATTGATGATCGTGTCAAGAATAACGGCCGTCTTTCCGGTTTGCCGGTCGCCGATAATCAGCTCTCGCTGGCCGCGGCCGATGGGAATCATCGCGTCGATCGCTTTGATGCCTGTCTGCAGCGGCTCCCGAACCGGCTGCCGGTCCAGCACGCCCGGAGCGAGCCGCTCGAGTGGGTTGCGCTGCTTCGATACGATAGGCCCCTTTCCGTCCAGAGCCTCGCCGAGGGGATTGACCACGCGCCCGACGAGTTCTTCCCCCACAGGCACGGACATAATCGTGTTCGTCCGCTTGACGACGTCGCCCTCTTTCAACTCCGAAGACTCGCCCAGCAGCACAACGCCCACTTCTTCCTCTTCCAGGTTCAGCGCAATGCCGTAAATATTCTTCGGGAAGGCCAGCATCTCTCCGGCCATGACTTTTTCAAGCCCGTGCACGCGTGCAATGCCGTCGCCTACGCTTATGATCGCGCCGACTTCGTCCACCGAAACCGTCTGCTCGTAGTTCTCTATCTGCTCGCGCAGAATTTTGCTGATTTCATCTGCCTTGATGTTCGCCATGCCTGCTCCTGACCCCTATTCCTCTACTCCGCCGCGAGCCGCGCTTGCATTTCGTTCAAGCTGCTGCGCACCGAGCCGTCATAAATCGTATCCCCAACCCGCACAACCGCCCCGCCCAGCAAAGCTGGATCCAGCGAATATTTTGCCTCGATTTTTTTGCCGGTAAGCCGCTCGAGTGTTTGCGCGAACTTCCTTTTCTGCGCCGCGCTCAGCTCCACCGCGGAAGAAATCTCCGCCTCCGCAATGCCTTCCCTCTGCCGGATCACGCCCTGAAAGGCAGCGATGATTTCCGGCAGGACATGCGTCCGCTGGTGATCCGAGATGACGAAAAGAAAATTGCGGATGATCTTGCCCGCTCCGAGGCGAGCCGCGATCTTTTCGATCACCCCGTGCTTTGCCTCGCGCGGCACTCCGGGGCTCGTCAAGAAATTTCGCAGCTCGGGGGATATCGCAAACGCGGCCCCAAAATCGCCCAATTGCTTGAGAGCCGCATCCGCCGCGCCCTGGGCGAGCGCCACGTCCGCCAGCGCATTTGCGTATTGCAGGCTGGCGGACTTCAATTCGGCCTGCCTTCCAGGCTCTTCACAAACGTATCTAGAAGCGTCTCTTGCGCGGCCGGCGTCAGTTGCTTCGCCAGAAGCGTTTCCGCGCCCTCCACGGCGAGCGACGCCGCCAGCGCCTTCAACTCCAGCCGCGCCGCGCGCTCCGCCGCTTCAATTTCCGCCTGAGCCGCGATACCCACTTTTTTGGCGTCGTTCCTCGCCATCGCTCGAATCCGCTCGCCCTCTTCGATTGTTTCGCGCCTTGCGGTTGCCTCGAGCCCGGCGATTTCCCGCTGCAGGTTCGCCAGCTTGGTCTCTGCTTCGCGCACCTGCCGCTCTGCTTCTTCTTTCGCGGCCGTGGCTTTGGTAATCGCCGAACTGATCTTGTCCGCGTTGCCGCGGAAGAACGCCGGCAGTTTCTTCGCAAAAAGCCAGATCAAAACCGCCGCAACAATCGCGAAGTTGATCCACTTGAAAAGTTCGTTGGCGCGTTCCGCCGCGGCGTTGCCGCCTTCTTCGGCGGCCCGCGCGCTCAGCGCGGCGATGAAAAGCAGCAGCAGCAAATTCGCAGGAACGCCGCTCCACCTTCTTTGCCGGATCCCTTTATTCCTCATCGCGCCTCTCTTGCTGGAGTGCCGGGACGGGGCGGCGTTTTCAGGATGCGCCGGGTAATTTCGAAGGAAAGTTCAGACACCGTTTTTTCGAGTTCGCCCCGGGCGGCGGCAACCTCGCGCGCGATGCGCTCCTTGCCGGCGGCCACCTGCGCAGCGGCAGCCGCACGCGCTTCTTTTACCGCGGCCGCTCGTTCATCCAGCACCTTTTTGCGCTCCGCTTCTTGCTCCGCGTAAACCTTGGTTCGAGCCTGCCTTAAGGCATCTTCGTACTGCTTCCCCTTCTCCTGCGCCGCTGCCTGCGCTGCCTCCGCTGCCTTCCGCGCGCCCACCGTGCGCGCATCCCTCACCGCCATCGCTGCCAGCAGCGGCTTAAAGAAAATCGCCCGCAAAATGAAGTAAAAAAGGAGAATGATCAGGACTGTAGGCACAGCCTGAAGGAAGAGTTCTCCCAGTTGGTGAACAATTTCTTGCATTTAGTTGTGAAGCCTAAAACTCGCTTTGGGGCCACGGACCGGCCACCGTATCGGCAGCCGCGCCGCGCCCCCTACCCGGGAAGGGGCACTACGGTGGGCCTGACGCTGCCTGTTTGAACAGTATTTTATAGCATCCGTCAGCGGCTTACGTCAATGTGGCCCTCCGTTGTCCCGTCCACGCTCTTTCTTCTCGCACAGTGGCTGAATTCCGCTGCCCTACCGCCTTTAGATCCTTCGGCATGCAAGCCTCACCCGCTTATCCGCGCGAATATCAGCTTGCGGGGGTTTTCCACAGTTATCTGTACAGTATATTCTTTCTACAGGAATCTTTCTCTTGACTTTTGATTACCTCTCTATATAGTTCAACTCCACTTACTGAGAGTCCCAGCTGTAGCTGACTTCTCGGCGATCCCAGCCAGCTTGCACTCCAGAGAGGGACGGCCATCATGATCATGAAAACAGGGGAACATTGGCGGTGCACAAATCCGGCGTGTCACTGCGAGGTTCTGGTCCAGTCAAAAAGTGAAATCGAAGGAAGCAACCCGCGTTGCGTCTGCGGCGCGCCCATGAAGAAGAAATACGCCCCGCCGCTTTTCACCTATCTCGAGTTTCTCCGCGTCGAGGATCCCGTCCCGGCGCAAGTGGCTTCCCGCAAGGGGTGACCTATGCGCACGGATACCTTTCTGCGTCTCGGTGGGCAAAACCTCAAGCCTTTGGTCATTCGCGGAGGGCTGGCGCGTACCTTCGGAAGTTTGGCCAGTTTTCTTGCCGCGCTCTTCCTGCTTTTGGGTCTCTACCTGCTTGGAGACGCCTTCGAACACCCGCTGGATGCCCAAGCGGCCGGTGTCCTCGCGGCAGCGCTGAGCATTGCCTTGGCGGCGATCCTACTGTATTTCCTTTTGAAGCCCCGCCGTGGACTGCGCTCGCGGTCGGCGCGGCTCAGGCGCGCGGGATAGCCGAAAGATAGCGCTCTTTGAGAATCTGCCGGTGATGCAGCTCGTGCCCCGCCGTGATAAACGCCAGCGCCCGCACGCTTACCTCGTTCTTGTTCGCCACACCGCGTCGCAACCACGCCTCTGCGCCCAGCGAGCGAAACAGCGCCAGGCTTGCGCTTCTCACGTCCGCGAACTCTTCCACCAGGCTCGCCAGTGGCCGCTCGTTGAATCCTCCACTGCGCACGTAATCATCTTGTTCGAACCCAGGCATCGGCGTCTGGTCGCCCCGCGCAATCCGCAATGCGCGGTATACAAAAATACGCTCGGAATCGCTAAGGTGCCCCAGTACCTCTTTTACCGTCCATTTATCCGCCGCATATCGAAAATTCCCATCCCTCTCGCCGCGCCCCGCAAAGAGCTGCATCGTCTGCACGCGTTGCGTCTCCAGCGCGCTCGCAATGTCAGTCCCGGGAACCAGTGCAATATATTTTTCGTAGTACGCCGCGTACTCTCCCTGCTCAGGTCTCTGCAGTTTCATAACTCTTCTCCCTGGCGCAGTATACCCTGCCTGTCTCTACCGAAAACACGCCAACCGGAAATCGCACTGGAATCCTTGGCGCCAATGTGGCTCCGGGCCACTGGGCCGCCGGACTGCACTACCTTTTCTGCGAATTTTAGGACACGGTAACGGGAACGGAGCTCACGCCGGCAGTCTCTTGGCTCTTGCGGCCGTCTGTCGCCGCTTCTAATCTTTTTTGCGCGAAAAGGGCCGAAGCCACCGTCGCAATGCAGCAGACCCAGGGCAAAATCGGCGAGATCCAGAAAACCTTCAATGCGAAACGAAGAGCAGCGATCCATGCGAGCGTCAGCAGCAATCCATAAAGAATCACCGTCACGCGCGCCCGCTCGTTCCATTTCAATTCCAGCGCACACAATCCCTGCAAGAACACCACGAACGGAAACGCCACCACCAAATCTATGAAGTAGTGCTCTCCTGTTCCCATCGTTGCGAAAATCGTGAACACCACGAACGCCATCGCCATCCCGCGCTCCCAAACCGATAGTCCGCGCGAATACCACCATGCCAGCAATACCCAGCTCATGTGCAGCGACGGCATGCAGTTCCGCAAGCCCGCTACGGCGATCGGCTCTACCGATAGGTGCGTGGCTTGCTCGGCAGGTATCGGCTTCCACGGAAATTGCCCCAGGAAAATGTGTATCGGCCCAACAGCGGGCAACAGGTTATAGAAAAGCACCCCCACCGGCCCTGTGATCAGAAACGCAATCATCGCGGAGATCGCGCGCGTGCGATCACGCAAAAGTTGTCCCGCATACACAAGCCCGATGACCAACGGCAGCCCAATGTAAAAGAATGTTCCCACAGCCCTGAACCATGGCCACAGCGCATAGGCCTGCCCCGTCAAAAACGCAATCTGCACTCGCAAACTCGAATCGAACGAAAACAAATAAAGATCCAGCACTTTCGGATTGGCACGCTCCGTCCACCCCAACAAAATCGTGCTGCCCCAATCCGACGTCACAAACAGCAGCGCAGGCACAAACGCCAATGCCATCCGCTCTTGCTCTTTACCCCGCGACCAGATTGCGCGCAACCCAAGTATCGCAAGGCTGCTGATCCCGAGATAAGAAGCGATCCCCGCGAGGCTCGGCCTGAAATGCTGAAGTCCAAAATCGATCACCGCGAAAAAAACGGCGCCCCCGGCCACCCCCAACGCATCCTGCCACGACGGCCTTACGCGAAAATGAATCAACACCACGCTCGCCAGCGTCACTCCAAAAAATATCGACAGCAGCGCCGACTTGTAAAAGTGCTCGCTGGTTCCCAGCCACGCCGCCAAGCCAAGTAGCGCCGCCGTCGCCACGATTTTTACCGCTATCGGCAATTTCATTGCGTGGTTTCTCGGATGGACTTCCCGGCTCAACGCTCCGCGGCTCTTCCACCTTGCAGTGTCGCCACGCAGCTTGCAGCCGTCCCGTTTTCATTTCATCATAGGGCGCGGTTTCTCACGGCAACACGCGTCTTTCCTGTGTCCAACCCGTGACGCCGCAATATCACCGACTCAGCGAGGCCACTCAAATTATGACTACTGAGGACACGCCTAAAATGCAAATGCGCATCGCCTTCCAGGGCGAGCCCGGCGCATTCAGCGAAGAAGCCGCTCTCCAACTCCTCGGCCCCGCCATCACTCCCGTTCCCCGCCCCACGTTTGATTCCGCCTTCCGCTCCATCGAAGAAGGCGCCGCTGACGCGTTCCTCGCCCCAGTCGAAAATTCCCTCGCGGGTTCCGTCGTCCGCGTCTACGATCTCCTTCTCACCAGTAATCTCGCCATCGTCGCGGAAACCATTCTCCCCATTGAACATCGCCTCATCGCCTGCCCCGGCGCCACGCTCGAATCCCTAAAATCTGTCGCCTCCCATCCCATGGCCCTCGCCCAATGCGAACATTTCTTCGTCGCGCATCCGCACCTCAAGCGCATTCCCGCCGAAGACACCGCCGGCAGCGTCCGCGAAGTCCTCGCCCGCGGCGACAAAACTTCCGCGGCCATCGCCGGCCGCCGCGCCGCCGAACACTACGGCGGCATCATCCTCGCCGCCGATATCCAGGACGACACCGAAAATTTCACTCGCTTTGTCCTGCTTCGTCCTGCCGCCGAAGCCGCGGCTCCTGCTCCTGACGCGCACAAAATGTCCATCGCCATGCGCCTAGCTCACCGCCCCGGCGCTCTTCTTGCTTCTCTACAGCCATTCTCAAAACACGGCGTCAATCTGCAAAAAATCGAAAGCCGTCCCATTCATGGCCGCCCCTGGGAATATCAGTTTTTCATCGATGTAGAAGCCGACTCTTCCTCTCAACTCGAATCCGCCCTGGCCGAAGTCCGTCAGGCCACCAGCGATCTTCGCGTCCTCGGTCTATATCCTGCCGCTCGCAACTCCGCTGCAGTTCCCTCAGTTCCTCCAAAGGGCAAGGCCTAGAAACGAAATCCATGTCCGCCTTCGACACACTCCGTTCCCCTCTGAGTTTTCTAACGAGCCAGCTTCCCGATTTTCCTCACCGCGCTCTTCTCGAATCCGAAGAAACTTGGTGGAAAAACGAAGGACTCTCCATCTCCCACGCCATCGACCGCGCCGGAACTCCCTGGCTTCGCATGTTCGACCGCTACGGAAAACGCGTCGACGAAATTCTCTATCCGCCCGAATACCAAACCATGTTGCGCCGCGGCTACCGCTCCGGCGTCGTCTGGCGCGCCCTCGAAGAAAAATCCCTCCTACCCACCTATCTCCTCATGCACACCATCTCCTTTCACGATCCCGGCATCTGCTGCCCCTACACCGTCTCGCTCGGCACCGCCGTCCCTCTCGCCCAATATGGCTCCGCCGAATTGCAATCCCGCTTTCTACCGCAACTCACGCGCAAAGACGACTCCGTCTGGCAAGGCGCCACCTGGATGACCGAAATCAAAGGCGGCTCCGATTTAGGCGCCGCCGTCGAAACAATCGCGCGCCCCGTAGGCGATTCCTGGCAACTGACCGGCGACAAATATTTCACCAGCAACGCCAACGCCGAATTAGCCGTAGTCGCCGCGCGTCCCGAAGGAGCCGCCGCAGGCGTCCGCGGCCTGGCTCTCTTCCTCGTGCCGCGTCATAACAAAAATGGCGATCTCAACTTTTTCCTCCGCCGCCTCAAAGATAAAATCGCCACTCGTTCCGTCCCCACCGGCGAAATTGAACTGCGCGATAGCGAAGCCCACCTACTCGGCTCCGCGGACTCCGGCATCTATCTCATCCTCGAAGTTCTGAATCTCTCCCGCGTAGCCAACAGCGTAGTCAGCGTCGCACTCGCGCAACGCGCAATGGCCGATGCCCTTTCCTACGCCGAACAACGCTCCGCCTTCGGCAAGCCCATCCTCGAGCATCCTCTGCTCCATCATCAATTCGAAACTCGCCTCCACTCCCTCCGTTCCGCCTTCGCGCTTGCCTGGGAATCCGTCCATCTCCTCAACGAAGTCTGGATGGAGCGCCCACCCTACTCAGATCGCTACCATCTCTTCCGCCTCGTCGCTCACCTCGCCAAATACTGGACCGCCGAATTTGCCGTCGACACCGCCAAGTGGGCCATGGAGGTCCATGGCGGCCTCGGCGTTCTCGCCGAATACGGCGCCGAACGCTGGCTCCGCGAAGCCATGATCCTCGCCATCTGGGAAGGCACCCCCCACCGCCAAATCCTCGACGCCCTCGAAGTCATGGACCGCAAACACGCTCACAAACTCCTCTTCGCGCACCTCGCCCAACTCGCCCCCTCCACAGATCTCCAATCCCTCGAATCCGAAATCGACCATCACCTAACCCTCCCCGCCCCCCAAAAAGAAGCCCTAGCCGAACCGCTCTTCAAAAAACTCGCCATCTTCACCGCCGAAACCCTCGCCCGCAAGTAAAACCGCCACCTGTAGGGGCGCGATTCATCGTGCCTTTTGCTAGCATTTTGCTATTCTTGCAAAAAAGGTGGGAGGGTAGGGGGCAGCAATATCCGGATGGGGCTCGCCTCCAGCATGAAAAAAGGGCCAGCAAAATTTCGCCGGCCCTCCTCGCATTGTTTTCGTTACTTCATTACATCTTTACGTCATTACTTCCGCCGTTCAGCAGTAGCTGCACTCCGCATCGCCCATGCCGCCACCCGTCATATCATCCTTAATGCGGCGCAGACGCTGCCCCAGCCGCTCAGCCAGTTGATGCCGCGCGCGCCACAGCCGCGCTTTCAGCGTGTTCTCGGTCACTCCGAGTTTCTTCGCCGCTTCGCCCGTCGAGTAACCCTCCACTTCGCGCAGCACAAACGCCGTGCGCAGCAGCGGCGAGAGCTCATCGAGGTTTTCGCTGATCATTTCGCGCAGCTCCGTACCCGCGAACACCTGTTCCGGATTCGGTCCTTCCGCCGCGAAACGTTCGGAAATCGGCAGCTCATCTTCGCGCGGAGGTTCATCCAGCGAGACCGCCGGCCGCGCCTTCGCGCTGCGCCGCCTCATCAGCGCCGCGTTGATCACGATGCGTGTCAGCCAGGTCGAAAACTGCGACCGCCCCTCAAACCGCTTCATGTTGCGGTAGGCGGAAAGCAGCCCGTCCTGCAGAGCGTCTTCGGCATCCTCGGTATTTCCGAGGACGCGCAACGCCGTCTGAAAGAGCGGCCGCTGGTAGCGGCGGAACAAGGTTTCCACCGCTTGCGCGTCGCCCTTCTGTCCGGCGCGAATCAGCTTGTCTTCGCTGAACTGTGTTGTCACCAACGATTGTGCTGCCATTGCTGTTTGCGTTGCCATCGTTCCCCCCAATTACAACAAAAACTCACTGCGGAAAACCGTTGCACTGCGTCACTGCAAAAATCGTCTCGAGAATCTCGTTGCCTTCCTGCTCGGACGCTCTCGCGTCTCAGTGAACCGGGACACCTCCGGCCGGCACTCTTGGTTTCTTCATCATCAGCAAGACGGGGATGACTGCCAGGAAGACCACGCCCAACATCTTGAAGTTGTCGATAAAAGCCAGCATCGCGGCTTGGCTTTGCACCAGGTTGTAGACCATGCCCTTCGCCTGCACTGCGGCATGCGAGGCATTCGACCCGTAAGAGATTAGACGCGCCGAGTTGCCGTTGGTCATCTTGAGCAGTGCCGGATTCAGGCTGTTCACGCTCTCCACCAGATGCGCTTGATGGAACTGCGTCCGCCGTTCCAGCATCGTTGTGACGGTTGCAATTCCCACGCTCGCCCCGATGTTTCGCGCCAGGTTGATGATCCCCGTGCCCATGTTTGTCTTCTCTTTCGACACGTACGCAAACGCCGCCACGTTGATTGGAATGAACAAAAACGCAAGACCAAAGCTTTGCAACATCCGCGCGCGCACCGCGTGGCTGTAATCCAGCTGCAAATCCCAGCCGGCCATCCAGAAAAGAGCAATCGCGCAAACGACGCACCCGAAGGGAATCAGAATGCGCGTATCCACCTTGGACACCAGGATTCCGACCACCGGCATCATCAGCATGATCACCGCGCCGCCCGGCGAAAGTGCCTTTCCTGCAAGCTCCGCGGTGTAGCCCAGCATTTCTTGCAAAAATTGCGGAATCAGCACCGTGCTCGAATACAGCACGAATCCCAGGAAGAACATCGCGACCGTCGAGATCGCAAAGTTCCGGTCTTTCAACATTTTCAAATCGACGACCGGATCCTTGTGCCGCCACTCCCAAATGATTCCCGCGATAATTCCAATCACCATCAGCGCAAAGAAAACCTGGATAAATCCGGAGGATAGCCAGTCATCGCGCTGTCCCTTATCCAGAACAATCTGCATGCTGCCCAGGCCGAGGCTGATCAACCCGATGCCGATGTAATCGATCCGGAAACCGCTCTTGAGGCTGGCTCGCTTCATATACGGCGGGTCCGAAATCAGCACCGACGTCAACAGCAGCGAAATAATTCCTACCGGCACGTTGATATAAAAAATCCATCTCCACGAAAAATTGTCGGTAATCCAGCCGCCCAGCCATGGCCCGATCGTCGGCGCGACGACCACCGCAATTCCGTAAACCGCAAACGCCATGCCGCGTTTCGCCAGCGGGAATGTGTCGTTCAAAATCGCCTGTTCGCTGGGCTGCAATCCGCCGCCGCCCGCGCCCTGCAAAATCCGGAAAAACACCAGCACGCCCAGGCTCGGCGCCAGGCCGCACAAAAACGAGCTGACCGTAAACAGCGCAACGCAAGACATGTAGAAACGCTTCCGGCCGATCAGCCCGGAGAGCCATCCCGAAAGCGGCAACACGATCGCATTTGAGACTAAGTACGAAGTCAGCACCCAAGTGGATTCGTCCGCGCCCGCCGACAGGTTGCCGGAGATGTGCGGCAGCGCCACGTTGGCTATCGACGTGTCCAGCACTTCCATGAACGTCGCCAGCGTCACCGTTACGGCGATCACCCAGGGGTTGATCGACCCGTCCGGCATTCTCAGCTTCGCTAGTAGTCTGTTCCGCATGGCTCGTTCTATTTCGTTCGCTGGCGTTCTACTCGGCTCTCGAACGCTCTACCTGTTGATACGTATGACTGGTTCTCCGTCTTTCTTTATTCCGCGAAACCTGCAAAATTTGCGTCAATCACTATCTCGTGGAACCTTTAACTTTGAACTGTCGACTCCTCATTTCGTAATTACCGTCGCGTCCACGTTCATGCCTGGCCGCAGCACATAGGAACCGACGGAATCTCGATCCAGCACGATCTTGACCGGGATTCGTTGCACGACTTTCACGTAGTTGCCCGTCGCGTTTTCCGGCGGCAGCAGGCTCAGCACACCGCCAGTGGCTCCCGCAATCGAGTCCACATGCCCGCTGAACGTCTTTCCGTACGTATCGACTTTCACTTCGGCCTTCTGCCCAGCCTTCATGTTTTTCAGTTGCGTCTCTTTGAAGTTCGCCGTAACCCATACATCCTGCAGCGGCACAACCACCAGCAATCCCTGTCCCGCCTGCACGATCTGACCCGGTTCAACCTGCTTGTGCGTCGCCACGCCATCCACCGGAGCAACCACTTCGGTGTAGCTCAAATTCAATTGCGCTGCGTCCAGCGCCGCGCGGGCCTCCGCCGCTTTTGCCACTTTCGCTTGCGCATCTGCTGTGCGCATGCCGACCTGCTTGCGGTTCGCCAGCGCGCCTTCCACGGTCGCGCGCGCTTCCAGCACCCTGGCTTTTGCGGCATCCAGTTGCGCTTTCACGACCTCGACGTTGCGCTGCGCTTGCGCCAGTTTTTCTTCGTCCGCTTTCAAAGCGCTCGCCGTCGCATCCGCATTGGCTTTTGCCGCGTCATACTGCTGTTTGGAGATTTCATCCTTGTCGACCAGCGGCTTGTAGCGGGCCAAATCCGCTTGGGCCAAGGCCGCGTTCGCCTTGCTCTTCTCGACATTGGCCCGCGCATACGACAAATCCGCCGTTTGTGCCTGCTCGTACGTTGCTTGCGCTTTGGCCAGGTCCGCTTGCGCACCCAGCAATTGCGCGTCCGCGCCGGAAGTTCCACTGGCCACGTTTTCCGCCGTCCTTGGAACGTCCACGCCCGCCGACCGCGCTTCGCTCTCCGCCAAATTCAGCGCCGCCTTGGCTTGATCCACTGCGGCCTGGTAATCGCGCGCGTCAATCTTCACCAGCAGTTGGCCGGCTTTCACCGCCTGGTTGTCGTCTATCAATACGTTCAACACTTTTCCGTAAATCTTCGCGGCGATTGGAGTGATATGCCCATCCACCTGCGCGTCGTCCGTGCTCTCGCGGTTGTTGTAGTACAAAAACAATCCGACGACCGCGGCGACCAGCACTACGCCGCCAACCATTGCCATCCGCTGGATCTTTGGATTCGCCAGACCTTTCGGCGCTTCCTTCTCGAACGGCACGTCTTCCACAGCCGGCCGGGCTTTGGTCGCGTTCTCCAGTCCTACTTCGATCTCAATGCTCATCGGTTCCCCTCACTTCGAGTAAACTTTTTCCATCTGTCCGATCGAGCGAGCATAGTCCGCGCGCGCCTGATTGAAGCGATAGAGCGCCGCGATCTGGTTATCGTTCGCCCGTGCCAGCGAATCCTGCGCCTGGATCACTTCGATGTTGTTGGCCACCCCGGCCTTGAAGCGGTCCCGCGCCTGATCCACTTCTTCCCTCGAAAGCTGCACACCCAAATTCGCAACGGCCACCTGGTTCCGCGCCGAATCCAAATTAATCAGCGCCGTTTTCACGTCGAGCGCGATCGAATTCCGCAAATCGTCTTCCTGCTGCTCCAGTTTCCGAATCTCCAGGTCTGCCTTCACGATCTCCGCATGAATCCGCCCGCCCGTAAAGAGCGGCACGCTTACACCCGCCTGGTAGTTGTAAGTCGGAATGCCCGTCGTCGAGGAACTACCCTCGTATGCCCAGTTGCCGCTAAAATCCACCTTCGGCAGCCGCGATTCCTGCGAAGCCTTTTTTTCCAACCCCGCCGCCTTCTCCCGCTCCTGCAGCGCCTTCCACTCCTGGCGCTCGCCCAGAGCCGCATCGATGCTCGCCATGACGTCCGGCTGCGGCGTATCGAAAAAGCTCAAGGAATCCGCCAGCTCAATCGCTTGCCGCGGATCCAGATTCAGCAGCCGGCTCAACCCGAAGAGCGATGTGTCGCGGTCGGCTTGCGCTTCGAGAAGCCGCTGCTTTTCGTTCTGCAGCTCGACATTCGCTCGCAAGGTATCAATGCCTGTGCCTACACCTTCCTTCTGCACGTCCGCCGCCTGGTCGTACAGCGCCTGCGCCAGCTCCACTCGCGATTGCGAAGCTTGCACGTTCGCTACAGCCCGCAGGGTGCCGATGTACTGCGACACGACCAGCAGAATCACCTGCTCACGCGTCGAAAGGCTGTCGGCTTTGCCGGCGTTCGCTGTTTCGCGCGCTTCTTGGTACCGCCGGAACAGCGTCAAATCGAACACCGGCGCGCTGAATCCCGGCCCGGCGGAGAAGACCTGAAAAGGGCCGGCGTGTTGGGCGAATCCCGGCACTGTCGTGCCGAGAAACACTCGAAGGTTGAGGCGTTCCACGGTGTCTGTAACATTTAGACTCGCCTGTGGCAGCAACGCGGCGCGCGCCACGTTCCGGTCCTGCACGCTTTCCGCCGCGGTCAGGATGGCGATCTGCGCTGTAGGATTTTGTTTCAGCGCCAGTGTCACTGCCTGATCCAGAGTCAGCCGCATGATCCCGTTCGGCGCATCTCCGGGCAACGGATTCCGCCGCGACGTGCCTTGTGCGTGGGCCATGGCAGGCGTCACCAGCAGACTGAAAAACGCCACGTAAAAAATAATGTGCGAGCCCTTTTTGCGGCTCCAGCAGCCGGTCTTTCCGGAACGCTCCTTGCCCGCGATTTCTTCTACAATGGCCTGGTTCAAGCAGCCTTCCGCGATCAGCTTGCCGCCCTGCTGATGGATCTCTTTCAGAAGAGCTCGACCCGCCGCATCGATGAAACTCACTCCGCACAAATCCACGCTGAATTTCTCCCCCGCCGCGCGCTCGCGCCAGCTCTGTTCCAAAGCCGCAACCCAAGGCCCCGCCAGGCGTCCTTCGACGCTAAGCACCGTCTTGCCACGCTTTTTTTCGGTTGTGATCCGTAGCATGGAGTCCGCCTCAATGTCGTACATCAAGTGCACCTGAACCTCCATTGAACGTTAAATTTCATCCACAATTATGTCATTCATTTTAAAGAACTTGTTATCCGATTGAGCAATCGGGCGCTATCATTAATGCCCATATAAGGGCAATTGACCATATAGAATCGATTCGATGTCTGCCCATATTACGCCAATTTGTTTCGGTTTGGCTTGTTCATGGGATGCGGCCCTCCACCTTTTCGACTCCGGTGCACCGACTTCCATGAACGACTCCACGCTCGATCCCAAGGGTAGACGCTCGGCGGGGTCCAATTCGACAAGCGTCTCAAATAACTTGGTGTCGACGCGGCCGGAAGGCACGTCGGTACGGTCGTTATTACTTCCCAGATCTCTGCCAACGCGAATCACACGACCCCCAAAATGGTGCGTGCCGTACGCCTCAGCTGTCAGGTAGGCCCGTAGCCCGAATTGGACAATGATGAGCACGAGGGCAAGGACGATGCCGGTAAGAGTCACGACGAAGCGAACCTTGTCGTGGAAGAGACTGCGTCTAGCCAAAAGACCCATCGGACAGCTCCTATGCGGAATACGTATCACCCCCACAAAAAGTAACACCGCTCGTTAGATGAACACTGTTAATCTTCAACCAAAAAAATATAACGGTTACGCTCCCAGGCCGGCCACCAACGTATCTACCGTGGAATGAATAACTTTCTCCCGGCCCACCCACGGGAAGCCTTGGTGGGTGATCAGAAGCGACGTGATTCCGTGAATCCCCGCCCAGAGGGTCTGGCTCGCCAATTCGACGTTCATCGGCGGCATCTTTCCGGCTTTCATGCAGTCGGTCACTCCGCGAGTCAGGAAGGCAAAGGCTTGCATTCCAGGCGAATCTTCCTGGAGATGTTTTTTCTTTTCGAACTCGTCAAGGAGCCGCATCATGAACGTAGCCCTGTAATGGTGGGGATTTTGCAGGCCGAACTCGATATAAGCGAGAAGGCCGCGCTTGAGACGCTCGACGGGATCCGCCTGTTGCTCCGTGATTTTGCTGAGGCGAACGACCAATCGCGAGAAGGTCTCTTTGCAGACTTGCTCGAGCAGTTCGGCCTTGTCCTTGAAATAGAGGTAGATCGTGGTGGGCGAGTATTCGATCTTGTCGGCGATGCGGCGCATGGAGACGTTTTCGTAGCCATCGCGGACAAATAGTTCGCTGGCGGCGTCCATGATTTCCTGCCGCAAGAACTTTTTCTGGCGCGCTTTGCGCTCTTTTACGCCCATGTGGCAGACAGCCTCATTAACTTAACACCGTTAAGTGTAAACGCTCGCGGCGCAGGTGTCAAGCAAAGGATGAATGCGGTCCAAAATGCGCTCCACGCAAGTTAGCGGCGGACGGCAATGGCCTGCAACTCGAAATGCCCGCCGCGGAGGAGCGAGCCGGCGCCGATGAATTCGCGTGCGGGATAATCCTTGGTGGTGAAGTAGCTTTTGTAAATGGGGTTGAATTTGTCGAAGAGGGAGAGGTCGGTGCAGGCAATCTGGACGTAGACCAGGTCGTCCATGGTCATACCGGCTTGCGTCAGCGTGCCCTTCAAGCTATCGAGCATAAGCTTGATTTCGTCTTCAATCGCGGCAGGCGGCTGGCCCGTCTTGGGATCGAGACCGATCCTGCCGGCCAAATAGAGCGTGTTGCCAGCAAGGATGCCGTCGCTGAAAGGGGCCTGGACGGCTTTATCAGGGGCGTTGAAAACCTTTCGCGTGGTTTTTGCTGTGGGCTGGGAAAATGCGCCGTTCACACTGAGTATCCCTGCAACGACAAGCGCGATGACCAGAAAACTGAATCTACGATTCACGGCATGCCTCCATAGGAATCAACGAGAAATGGACTCCGGATTTCCCGCGCGAGTGTAGCCGCAAAGCATCGCGGTCGCAAGCTGCGAGGTAAGACATGGGCGCTGCCACTTCGGCGTGAAGGTTGAGTTGCGGGTCGGTAGGGAGGGGCAAGCCCCGCCCCTACAGGCGTTTACGGGTCGGAGAGAAGCCCCGCGTACGAGTGCTTGCGGGTCGGGCCGCACGCGAGCCGCAAAGACGAGAATGCGGGAGGGCGTGCGCGAGCTACGAAAGCGGGAATGGGGTGGGGCGACCGCGAGCTGCGAAAAGGAGAATGCGATGGGGCGTGCGACAAGTGCTAAGATGCCGCATCTTTTCCGAGGTGAACTGATGCGCTACGCTAAGCGAACCGCGATCGTTTCCGTCGCCGCTGCAGTCTGTTTCGTGGCGCAGGTCCATGCTCAGAGCGAGCTCGACCAGCGCATCAACAAAGAGGCCGACTCCCTCTTGGCCACCTACAAACATCTTCACGAAAATCCCGAGCTATCGACGCAGGAAAAAGAAACCTCCGCGCTGGTCGCCGCGGACCTGAAAAAATCGGGTTACGAAGTCACCGATCATTTCGGCCAATACGCCGAGCCGGGCATGACTTCGTATGGCGTCGTCGCGGTGATGAAGAATGGCCCCGGCCCTGTGGTGTACGTTCGAACCGATATGGACGCATTACCGATCATCGAAAACACAGGGTTGCCGTATGCGAGTCGTGTGAAAGTGGCGAGGGCAAGCGGAGGCGAAGTGGGAGTGATGCACGCGTGCGGGCACGACTTGCACATGACGGTTTTTCTGGGCACTGCGCGCATGCTGGCGCAGATGAAAGATCACTGGAGCGGAACCGTCGTGCTGATTGGCCAGCCGGCGGAGGAAACGGTGGGGGGCGCGGAAGCGATGCTCAACGCCGGGCTATTCAAGAAGTTTCCAAAGCCGGATTACGTTCTCGCGCTGCATGACACGTCGGCAGTTCCCGCGGGAAAAGTTTCCTGGCACGCGGGGCCGCTGCTGGCGGGCGCGGATTCCGTCGACATCACGGTGCGCGGCTATGGCGGCCACGGGGCTGCGCCGCAGGCGGGGAAGGATCCCATCGTGATCGCGTCGGAGATTGTGGTCATGCTGCAAACGATAGTTAGCCGAGAGATGGATCCGCAGGTTCCCACTGTGGTCACCGTTGGCTCGTTTCACGCGGGAACGAAACACAACATCATTCCTGACGAAGCGCATTTGCAGCTCACGGTTCGAACGATGAATCCGCAACAGAGAGAAAAAGTGCTTGCTGCGATCGCGACCATCGCGAACGGCGTGGCGGCTGCAGCTGGCGTGCCCGCCGAGCGGGCGCCGATCGTGGAAGTGGCGAAAGATCATGTGCCCGCCACGATTAACGATGTCGCGCTGACGAACCGCGTGGGTGCAGCGCTGGAGCGCGCGCTGGGAAAAGAAAATGTGCTGCCGGGCGAGCCGATTATGGCCAGCGAAGACTTCAGCCTGTTTGCGCTCGAAGATCCAAGGCCACCCATCAGCATGTTCTGGCTAGGTGCGGCTGATCCTGCAAAACTAAAGGAGGCGATGGAAAAAGGTACGCGGCTGCCGGGGCCACACTCGAGCGAATTCGCTCCTGTGCCCGATCCGGCGATTCGAACCGGCGTGAAAGCGATGACTTCCGCAGTGATGGATCTCCTAAAAAAATAGCGGCGCGCATTCGCGAAGGAAAATTGAGAACGCGCAGTTTACTCCGCGGGCAGGGCGGGGCCGAAGGTTTCGCTCCGCAGGATTCGCGCAGATCTGAAAACGGATTACAACGCAATCCAGCCGATGCGAATGAAGTAGAGAGAAGTGATCCCCACCAACATCCAGAGCAATACACCCTGAAGCAGGGGGCGCCAGCCGACTTCTTTTAATGTGGCGCGCGAAATTCCAGTACCGATGAGAAAGAGGGTAGCCGTAAGGCCGAGGCGGCCAGCCGTGAACAGCGCGGCCGAGCCTCGCTGGACCAGCGGAACGTACGTGTTGAGGATTGCGGCGAGACAGAAAAACAAAATGAACCAAGGGAACTGAATTTTGGATTTGCTGCGCTTGATGGCGGCGGTGGCGAGAGCCAGCGGCACGATCCAAAGGGCGCGGGCGAGCTTTACCGTGGTGCCGACGACGAGAGCTTGCGGACCATATTTGGAGGCGGCGCCGACGACAGAGCTGGTGTCATGAATGGCGAGCGCGGCCCAGAGGCCGAATTGTGATTGGGAAAGATGAAGTAGGCCGCCGATCGGAGGAAAAATCAGAAGTGCGACGGAGTTCAAAATGAAAACGGTGGCGAGCGAGACGCTCATTTCTTCGTCGTCGGCGTGGAGTATGGGGCCCATCGCGGCGATGGCGCTGCCGCCGCAGATGGCTGTGCCAGCGGTAATCAGAAACGAGGAATTACCGCGAACCTGTAAGATTCTTCCAAGGGCGAGACCAGCCAGAAGCGCAAACGAAATTCCCAGCACCGTGTAAACGAAGCCGCTGCGGCCGGCTTTCAGAACTTCGTGCAGGTTCATTCCGAAGCCGAGAGCGACGACGCAAACCTGAAGAAGGATTCGCGCCGATGCGCGCGTGGCTGCGGCGTAGGGATGAACGGCAAAACACAAGCCGAAGAGAATGCCGAGGGTGAGAGCTAAGGGAGGAGAGAGAAGTCCCGTAAAGGAAAGGAGGAGCGCCAGAAAAAAAAGGATTTTCGAGAGCAAGGGCATCGATGGAGAAAATAGTATGCGGGCCGAAGCGAGCGCGGGCAACGGAGAATTTGCGGGGGGCCGCGCAATTCACCTGCATTTTTGTAGAGTATTTCGCGACCGCGATTATTCTTGGTGGACGGTTGGGGGAGGCGTTGGAGGCGCAGACGTTTTTGCCGGCGCGGGCGAAGCTGGTTGCGGGGGAGGACCGGGTCGCTGAGTCGAACCGGGATCGGGCGGCGCCGGAGCGGTCTCAGGAGCAGGGGGAGCGGCAACAACTTCGGTAACGATTTTTTCCGTAGCGGCTTTGCTGACAGCGCAGGCGGAATCCCAGATGCGACATTGCGCGAGAGTAAATTTGCAGCCGCACGTGCAGGTGTCGGCATTGAAGCGGTGAAGAACTACCTTTTTCTGTTCGGGCGTGAGTTTCGAGAGGTCGACGCCGGGAAGTTCGGTAGCGCGGTCGGCGTGCGCGAGGAAGACTTCACCCTTGTCCTCGAAAGTTTCGACTCTGGCCATGACGGGCATGCCAAGGAGAGAGCGAATTTCTGCTTCGTAAACGGCGGGATTCCAGAGGCCGACATGCTTTTGGACGACGCGGCCTTCGGTGTCCAAGACAAAAGAAGTGGGAAGGGCGGGGATGCCGCCGTACTGGATGCGGATGTCGTTGGAAGTCATCGCGACGGGATAGTTGATATGCATTTCGTCGACGTACTGCTTGATGTCGGCTTCTTCATCGTCGACATTGAGGCCCAGGATCTGGAGACGGTCTTTGTAGCGGTCTTGCAGAGCGATGAGGTCGGGAATTTCGGCGCGGCAAGGGCCGCACCAGGTGGCCCAGAAATTCAGGAAGACGACCTTGCCGTGCAGGTCGGCAAGGCTGAGTGGCTTGCCGTCGAGGGCAGTGATATTCAGTTCGGGAGCGGGATCAGGGTTGCGGACAAAGCGGATGACGGGTTGATTGTCTTGCGGTGGGGCGGCTTGCTGGGCAGAAGAAGGAAAAGGAAAGAAAAAGAGAAGTAATGAAGTAACGAGCCAGAGGCTGGTGGGCCGCTGCCGGTGAGGAGCAAGTCGAGTGGTTTTCGTCGGTCGCATGGCGTCCCTAATAGAAGAGCATATTGGACGGCGCGCGCCAAGTGGGTGATCGCGTGTGGTTCGAGACCGGTGACTGGCGAAGACAAAGGATAAAGTCAGCGCGGATGTGGAGAAGGGACAAAGAGCGCTCGCGATGTCGCGTCAAGGCGCTACGCGCCCGTCAGAAACTTAGCGCCATAAGGTCAGGTCCACGTGGCCGTGTGACGATGGGCCGCTACTTGCCCTCTGCAGCGAAGCGCATGCGCTCGTCAGGTTCTTCGACATACGTGACGATTTGGGGACACCTTTGGCAGGCGTTGCGGCCCGCCTGGGCGTACCAGCGGCAGGTGGGGCGGATTAGACAGGCGGGCAGAGAGTCGACGACCGCGGGGAGAGTGTTGACGATGCGGGTTACGAGGTTGCACTTGGAGCCGTCGAAGTGGCAGCAGGCGCTCTCCTGGCAGGGAGCGGCGAAGCGCAGCAGCTGAGTTGGCTTGGCCTGCGCGGGCAGCGACAGGAAGAGGGAACTTACCGGCAGGAATTCATTTAGGTAGGCGACCTCAGGAGCTTCGGGAGTTCCGCCGACTACGCCGAGGACGCGGCTGCCTTGCATCTCGGGAGGCGCACTCGGACACATTAGATGTTCAGATTGCGGTGCGGCCACCGGGCCCGCAGATTTGGTCGCGCCCATAGGGGTCCTCTTTCTGAAAAGATATTGGCACGGTCATGGCGCGGGAGCAGGCGGATGCCAACACCCGCGACATGACAAGCCGGCTGTTGTGGGCTGAGCTTAGGGAAGTGAGGTCTGCTCCGCGATTCAGGCGCGAATCTGGAGATCGTGCTTGTAGCCGCAAATCACGTGGTTGGGCCGGAATGCTTCGGTTGCCGCTGCGCCCACCGATGCTGCGCCTTGCTGCACAACCGGAGCGACGGTGACTCCGGCATGAGCCGAAACATCCGTGGCAATCGCGGCGGCGATTCCGTTGGCTTCCACGATAGGACCATTGAAGATTAGCCCGCAGATGATTCCTGGATTGATGAAAAACCAGGGACCATCGTCGGGCGAGGGTTTGACTTTGAGCTTTGCCAGGGCACCACTTACGGCTCCGGAAAGCTCTTGGATGGAGATGGACTTGGGACGGGTAGCCATGACTACTCCTTCTCATCACAGCAGGAGATCGGGGAATCGGGGCTGGCGACTCGCGGGAAATACCACTGCGATGAACTGCTTTTGACGTACTAGGCAGGTAGTGAGGGGAGAATCGAAATCGTTTCAATCTGGAGACAGGACACTCTCAACGCGCCAGGGGCAAAACCTCACGGACCAGGGCGTCTGTAAACTTTTGGGGTTCTTCGAGGAAGGGGAAGTGGCCTGAGTCTTCAAACCACTCGAAGTGTTTATCGGGGTCGTTCATTTTGTCGAAGAAGTCCTTGGCGACGGACGAGGGAGTGAAAGGATCGTGGCGTCCTTCGAGGAAGAAAATGGGGACGCGGTAGTCGTAGCCGAGATCGGCGAAGTTCACTTTGGCGAGGTCGGGGAGAAGCGTGTCCACGGAGAAGAACTGGCCGCGGAACCAATCGAGATCATTGAGCAGAGAATATTCGGGCGCCAAGAAAATCGTTTTGGGGCCCAGGGCGGACTCGCCGGATTGCTTTGGCCCGATCAAGGCGTTCGACCACTCGCGCATGATCCTGATTTGTTTGAAGGTGATGTTCGGAGAGGGATAGGGGGCTATGCCGGTTAATTCCTTGATGGCGTCCTTATTTTGCGTGCGGCGCGCTTCGTCCAATGAGTCTTTGTAGAGGACGACTTCATTTTGCGCGGCGTCCGTGGCCTGGCCGACGCCGATGTAGGCGTAGAGCAATTCGGGATGATCGTGCGCCAACTTAAGACCGAGAATGCTGCCCCAGGAATGGCCGAGGACGAAGATTTTATCGCGGCCGAAACGTTTGCGGAGATAGTTGACCACTTCGAGCGTGTCGGCGTGCATGCGGTCGATGTGCATGGTGGGGCGCAGCACGTCTTTGCTGTCGGAGGAATAGGTTTTGCCGGCGCCGCGCTGGTCCCATTGAACAACGGTGAAGTATTTCTCCCATGGATCTTGAAACGTTCTGGCGACGGGCATGAAGGTAGAGCCGGGTCCGCCATGAACGAAAAGCAGAATGGGGTTTTTTACCGATTCGCCGCGGATTTCGATCCATTGGTCGATGCCGCCGATGGAGACGCTTTCGAGTGTATCGATTCCGTCTGGTGAGTGGATGGCACGGGCTTGGGCGATACTGCGCTGGGCAAAGAATCGATAAATGGTGGCGGAACAAACCGCGACCGCCAAGATCAAAACGACGACGATCGCAAAATACTTGAGACCCTTTTTGATCGACACCGACTATGCCTCCTGGTCGAAGAGTAAGGGCTTGTTCAGCATTCACCGACACTAGAGTTTGACTAAAGACAGCCCCGGTACTTGCTGGAAGTCTCGGAGATTCAAAGTGGCTACAGCATAGCCGAGATGCAACGCCGTGGCGCCGATGAGCAGGTCCTCAAACGCAAACTGAACACCCTTCGCTTCCTGTTGGCCTTCGATGCGGCCAGCCAGCCGCGCGATTTCGAGTGTCACGGGGTAAACGGGCACGTCGTTCGACAGTCGCTCGATAAATTCCAAGCGGCGTTGTTGCTGAACTTCGGTCCTGGCCCGATAAGCACCGTGGACCAACTCGGCGATACTGACGACGGACACTCCGATTTCGATTTCTCCCTGACTGGAGCGAACCTGTCCCAGGATTTCCAATACGGTGTGCCCTCTGCGTTCGGCGGCGATGATAACGCTGGAGTCGAGAATTATTCCCACGACGGGGGATTCCACGGCTTGCGATGGCTGAGGATTTCTTCTACGTCTTCGGCGAAGTCTGGATCGAGGACCGGAGCTTTGCCGGATTCGTCTTCGTGCGCCTTGGCACGGGACATACACTCGGAGATGCTGCGGCGGAGCGGCTCGGCAGCATGCAGGACGGCCACAGGATGCTTGTCATGCTCGATGACGATTTCCGCGCCGGCGCGTACCCGCGCCAGAAGCGACGCGAAGTCGTTCGCGGCTTCCGTTTCGGAGATACGGATGACATGCTTCGCCATAACAGGATTATACACCCGCCACAAGGCAGCTGACGCCTAAGGGCTTAGGCGAGTGGCCGATTCGGAAGAGCGTCGAATAGGCGGCGATTATTTTTCAGCGACGGTGAGCGTGGTTTCAATGAGGTCGACAGAATTGCCGCCGACCATAATTTTGAACGCTCCCGGCTCGACGACCTTGTGCATGTCGCGATTCAGGAAGGAGAGTTCGTCGAACCCGAGAGAGAACTCGACCGTTTTCGTTTGTCCGGGATCGAGAGTGATACGACGGAAGCCGCGGAGTTCCTTGACGGGGCGTGTGACGGAACTGACTTCGTCGCGGATGTAGAGCTGCACGACTTCGTCGCCGCGAACTTTGCCGGTGTTGGTGACATTTACGCTGACGTGCGTGGTGCCTTCGGGGCCGATGGTGTCGGGCGTCAGATGGAGATTGTCGTATTTGAAAGTGGCGTAGCTGAGTCCCCAGCCGAAGAGGAAAAGAGGTTGCGTTGTGCCGAAAATGTATTCGCGCTTGGCGGAAGGCTTTTGGTAGTAGTAATCGGGAAGCTGGCCGACAGAGCGCGGAATGGTGATGGGAAGTTTGCCGCCCGGATTGTAATCGCCGAAGAGGACTTCGGCGGCAGCGGTGCCGCCTTCCTGGCCGAGATACCAGCCATCGAGAATCGCGGGGACGTTCTCGGCGAGATAAGGGATGGCGTTGGGGCGGCCGTGGAGAAGAAGTGCGACGACCGGCTTGTGCAGGGCGAGGATGGCTTTGGCGAGGTCGTCTTGATTGCCGAGGAGGGAGAGATCGTCGCGGTCGCCTTTGTGTTCCGGGGCCCAGGCTTCGCGGGAAGTTTGTTCGTTGCCGCCGAGAACAAGAATGATGATGTCAGCCTTCTGTGCGACTTTGACAGCGTCGGCGATGCGCTTTGCGTTGAGCTCGGGATCGCCGAGGACCACTTTGTCGGCATCCCAATCGGGAAGCGTTTCCGTAATTTTTGTGCCCTCGGAAAAGAGAACTTCCGCGCTGGAGCCGACGCGATTTTTGATGCCATCGAGAATGCTAACGCCGCGGCCTGGCTTATTACTGTAGCCGCCGAGGTGCACGTCGTGCGCGTTGGGACCGATGACGGCGATGTGTTTGTACTTAGAGACATCGAGCGGCAGAAGATTATTTTGATTCTTCAGGAGGATGAGAGTTTCGCGCGCAGCTTGGAGCGCGAGTTTCTGATGCTCTGGGTTGTTCGTGATTTTTTCAGCGTAGGCGGGATCGACATAGGGATCGTCGAAAAGGCCGGCTAGAAATTTTGCGCGGAGCACGCTTGCGGCGGCGCGATTGACGGCAGCTTCGGAGACCGTGCCGTTGTGCACCTGCTGCACGAGACCGGGATAGGCGTCGGGAAACGGCAGCTCGATGTCCACGCCAGCGTCGAGGGCCATGCGGGCGGCGGCATCCTTATTCGCAACGACGTGATGAACGCGAATGAGTTCCATGATGCCGAAATAATCGGAGACGATGACGCCGTTGAATCCCCACTCGTGGCGCAGAATATCTGTCAGCAGATGTTTGTTGCTGTGCGAAGGGATGCCGTCGATTTCGTTGTAGGAGGCCATCACGGTATCCACGTGAGCTTCTTTTACGGCCGCTTCGAACGGCTTCAGCCAGTATTCGCGAATGACGCGCTCGGAATAATTTCCAGGGGCGACGTTCGTGCCAGCCTCCGGCTGGCCGTGGACAGCGAAGTGTTTCGCAGTCGCCATGACGTGTGATTTATCGACGCCAGGGCCGTCGCCCTGAAAGCCTTTAATTGCGGCTACGCCGAGGCGCGACACGAGGTAGGGATCTTCGCCGTAGGTTTCTTCGGTGCGGCCCCAGCGGGGATCGCGAGCAAGATCAAGCACAGGCGCGAGGCATTCGTGCACGCCACGGGAGCGCGCCTCCGCGGCATCGGCGGTGAAAACTTTTTGAAGCAATTCCGGATCCCAGGTGGACGCGAGCCCGATGGCCGCGGGAAAAGACGTGCCCTTGTCGGCGACGTGGCCGTGCAGGCATTCATCATGAAACATGACGGGAATGCCGAGCCGCGTGTTTTCCTTCATCCATTTCTGCAGCGTGTTGGTGAACTCCGCTTCTTCGCGCGGGCCGTGGGAGACTTCGCTGGGACGCGACATCTGGCCGATGCCGTCCTTCAACAGGATCGCCGCGTGGTCGGGGAGGAACGCGCCTTTGTCATCGACGAAGCGCGACTCCGGAGTGCGCATGAACGCCGGGTTCTCCCAGACGCCTTCCATTTGGGCGACTTTTTCTTCGAGGGTCATGTGGGACAGGAGGTCGGCGAGGCGCTGCTCGATGGGGAGTTTCGGATTGCGGTAGGCGGGAACATCTTGCGCTTGGCTGCGCAAAAAGAGTGGGCCGCAAGCGAGGAGAGTGAGAGACGCGGCGAGTGCGAGCCGGGCAGGAAAAAAAAGCTTCATTAAAGCCTCCGAGAAAAAATACCGATAGTTGTAATCTGAAAAACGGCTGGTACTATAGCACGGCCGTTAACGTACACGGCGAATCTTTCGCGGGCTAATGAAGGCGGACAATTTCATGTTGCGCTTAAGACGTGCGGCGTTTTGTTGCGCGCTTCTGCTGCTAGCGTTCGTGGCGAAAGATTCGCGCGCGGAAACTGGGGCAGAGGCGTGGCTGCGCTATGCGCCGCTAGAGAAACTTGCCGCGCAAATGTACTCGGACCTGCCTGCGACCGTGGTGGTACTCGGCGATTCTCCGGTGCTGAATTCCGCGAAAGCAGAGTTGCTTCGCGGCGTGCGTGGAATGCTTGGGAGGAACCTGCGCGAAGTCAAGGGTCTTCCACAAGAGCGAGCCATCGTCATTGGCACGCTCGCCGCATTGCGCGCGACCTCGTCAAATTTTCTTGAGAATGCAGAACTGCGCGAAGACGGCTTTATGCTGACCACTGGAAAATTCGACGGATTCGAATGCGTGATTGTGACTGCGTCCACCGAGCGCGGCATTCTATATGGCGTTTTTGCATTGCTCAGCAAGGTCGCGCGCGAAGAAAGTGTTTCCGCGCTGCACGAATCGCAGCAGCCTTCCGCACCGATTCGGTGGGTGGACCAATGGGATAATCTCGACGGGCGGATCGAGCGCGGCTACGCGGGGCCGTCTATTTTTTTTGAAAATGGCGGCGTGCGCTCGGACCTCACGCGAGCAGGCGAGTACGCGCGCTTGCTCGCGTCCATTGGGATCAACGGATGCGCGATTAACAATGTGAACGCCAATCCCCGTGTCCTTGAAGATGACTTTTTGCCGCAACTCGCTCGCGTCGCCGATGTGTTTCGTCCCTGGGGAGTCCGGCTTTCCATCTCGGTTGATCTCAGCAGTCCGAAAGTGATTGGCGGACTGGATACATTCGATCCAGCCGATCATCGCGTGGCCGAGTGGTGGAAAAAAAAGTTTGATGAGCTGTATGCACTCATTCCTGATTTTGCGGGAGTTGTCGTTAAGGCGGATTCGGAGGGGCGGCTCGGCCCCGCGACTTATGGCAGAACGCCTGCCGATGCCGCGAACGTAATTGCGCGTGCGCTTGCGCCGCATGGCGGAATCGTTTTTTATCGCGCGTTCGTCTACAACCATCACCTTGATTGGACCAATCTCAAGAATGATCGCGCACGCGCCGCGTATGACATCTTTCGTCCGCTCGACGGCAAGTTCGACGATAACGTGATCATCCAGATCAAGCATGGCCCGATCGATTTTCAGGTGCGCGAGCCGGTGTCGCCGCTATTCAGCGGGCTCGTGAAGACGAATGAAGCGATCGAACTACAAGTCACACAGGAATACACCGGCCAGCAGCGGCATTTGTGTTTTCTTCCGACGATGTGGAAGCAGGTTCTCGATTTCGACATGCACGCCGGCGAGGGGCCTACGCCGGTGAAAGATATTGTGGCAGGCAAAACATTTCATCGTCCGCTCGGCGGATTCGTCGCCGTCGTAAATGTCGGCATGGATGAAAACTGGTTGGCACACCCGTTGGCGATGGCAAATCTCTACGGGTATGGACGGCTCGCGTGGAATCCCAATCTCGATATGAAGACGATCGCGGAGGAATGGACTCGCCTCACCTTCGGGAACGACCCCACCGTGGTACGCGCCATCAAAAACATGCTTGCCTCGTCCTGGACCGTCTATGAAAGTTACACGGGTCCCCTGGGCGCGGGCACGCTCACCGATATTCTTGGCAGCCACTACGGACCTGGGGTCGAATCTTCGGAGCGTAATGGATGGGGACAATGGCACCGTGCCGACCACGACGGGATAGGCATGGACCGCACAGCGGCTACGGGCACGGGCTACGTCGATCAATATCGCGCGCCCGTTGCGAAGATGTATGAATCCCTAAACACCACCCCGGACGAATTGCTGCTGTTTTTCCATCACGTCCCATACACGTCCAGATTGAGTTCAGGAAAGACGGTCATCCAGCACATTTACGATTCGCACTATGCAGGGGCGCAACTCGCGGCGGGTTTTGTCAACCAGTGGAAAACGTTGAAAGGCGGCGTGGATGAGGAACGATATGAGGAAGTGCTGAAGCGCCTCGAATATCAAGCTGGACATGCGATCGTCTGGCGCGATGCGGTTTGTACTTGGTTTTTTCAAATTTCTGGCATAGCCGACAAGTTCGGCCGCGTGGGGCATTATCCCGGCCGGGTAGAGGCCGAAGCAATGCAACTCGAAGGCTATGTGCCGTTTGAGGTTGTTCCACGTGAAACCGCTTCGGGCGGAGAGGCGATCGAATGCCCGCCTCCCGCGCAAAAATGCGCCGCCTCCTTTGCCTTCGAGGGCGCGGCAGGCAACTACGAGCTTGACGTCGAATACTTTGATCAAAATAACGGCAAGTCGCACTTCCGCGTACTGGTCGAGGGCCGGGTAGTCGATGAATGGGTCGCTGACGATCATCTGCCGGCGACGAAGCCGAACGGCGACTCGTCCACGCGGCGCCGCATCGCCAGCATCGCGCTTAGCCCCTGCGACAACATCCGCATCGAAGGGATTCCAGATGGCGAGGAGCACGCCGCTGTGGACTACATCGAAATCCACCCGTCACCCAAGCTCTAAACCCGTGCCATGATGGAACGCCGCAGGAGCAACTACGCAATCGCTACTCATCATTACGGGTTCGATGGGAGCCGGCAAGACCACGGTTCTTGGCGAGGCGTCGGATATCCTTGCGCAACACCATATCGTCCATGCAGCCATCGATTTGGACGCGCTCGGCCTCGCCCATCTTCCGTCGACGGCTGGCAACGAAGCCGTGATGTATAACAACCTTCAGTCTCTCTGCAAAAACTATGCTTCCGTTGGAATCCAGCGACTACTGGTGGCCCGCGCGATGGAAGGCCGCTCCGAACTGGAGCTCTGTCAAAGCGTTGTTTCGGCAGCAAACACAGCCGTCTGCCGTCTTACTGCAAGTCTCGAAGCGATGCAGCAGCGCGTTAAAATGCGCGAAACGGGTGTATTCCAACAGGAATATGTTGCCCGCGTCATGAAATTGAATTCAATCCTCGATCACGCGCGACTAGAGGATTTCGAGGTCGCCAACGAGAATCGTTCCGTGACCGAGGTTGCCTACGAGGTGCTTGTCAAAGCGGAATGGATTTCAGCCTCGCCTATCTCCGGAAGCTGAGAGTTTATCGATTGCCGAAACTTGCAGTTTAGTTCGTCCAGCTGAGCGTATTCGTTTCAAAATCAAAACTGATCCGCCGAGCCTTCAGGGCGCTCAACCCAAGAAACCCGTCGACTCCGTCCATTACTCCCTTTGCGGGGGAGTGGGTCAAAAATACGTTGGGCTCTAGATCGCTCCCGCCCAGTTGCAACTTTCGGACACTTCCCCGCGTCAGCCGCAGAACGCCGTTGATGCGATAGCCGTAGTCTTCTTCCTCGATGCGATAGTCCACGGCGTGGTTCTCCAGGCGCTCCTCGTAAAACATCGGGCCTGGTGCTCCGCTATCCAGGATCATGTGTAGGAGTCTTCCGTTCGCTTCGGCTTGAACGCTCAGCGAGATGTCGTCCCACAGCATTGGAGTAGAATGTCGACCCGTCTCGATCTGGCCAAATCGCACTTTCCTGGCGCCGAAATCGATACTGAAATTCCTTCTGCGGAGCAAATCCAGCCCAATCACGGCATCCACATGGCTCCCCAACGACTTGAAGTAACCCAGGTCCGTGATCATGACGGGGACCTGGTTCGCCTGAATCGGCCCAAATTCCACTTCCGGAAGCGCAGCCCAGTCTGTTTGCACCACTTTGTCGATGTTGAATACCTTTCCGGTTACGCGGTGCAGGCCAAGCTGATCGGCGATTTTGCTATTGACCGCGCTGTGCGTGGCTCCCGTGTCCAGGACGAACTTCAGCCCGTGCAACGGGCCGATGCTTCCGTTGACGACCACCAGGTATCCGGAAACTAGTTCGAAGGAAACCTCGTCGGCTGGACCACTCTGGTCCGGGGCCTTCCGTGCCTTAGCTGTAGCCATCTGAGACAGAAGGAACAAACCGACAAACACCGCAACAACTTTCCTCATGGCGCCACCTCACCCGCGTGTGCGGTCGCGCCGAGATTGCTTTACCCCTCTGGGCAGCACCATAGTTGAGGTCTACAATGGCTCTGGCCTCTATCTGACGAGCTAAAACCCGGCTGCACTTGCATTTGCGGCCCCTTCTGACCCGTATAATTTGAAAAGTTATTGGCTTTCGTCCGTCTATAATGAGAGCGAGTCAGAACGATGGCAGCCTCGTCACAACTCACGCCCGGCTATCGATTCGGATCCTTCGTACTGGACCCCGGCTCCGGCGAGTTGCGGCGGAACGGCACGAGGCTAAAGCTGCAGGAGCAACCCTTTCAGGTCCTGCTCAAGCTGCTGGAGAGGCCTGGCAACCTCGTCACGCGCGAAGAACTTCACTCCGCTCTCTGGCCCGCCGACACTTTTGTGGATTTCGATACGGGCCTCAACTCCGCCATCAAGCGGCTTCGCGAAGCGCTTGGCGATTCCGCGGACGTACCGCGTTTTATCGAAACGGTCCCTCGCCGCGGCTATCGCTTCATTGCGCCCATCAATGGAGCGCCGGCTCAGGAGGCTGCCGTAGCGGCAAAACCCGCGCGCCTTTTCTCTCCCGCTCGCGTCGCGGGAGCAGCGCTCGCCCTGCTCCTGGCCGCGGGCGCAGGGGCGTTTGTCGTTTGGCTGCGTTCGCCGCTCTCGCCCCCTCAAATCACAGGTTCCACCCAACTAACCTGGGATGGCCTGGCCAAGGAAAATCTTAGAACCGACGGAAAGTCGCTTTTCTTCGGTGCGCGCCGCGGGGGACAGTATTCCGCCTTCCAAATGCCTGTCGGCGGGGGCAAGCCTGCCTCTCTGGATTCCTCCAAAGCAGGTTTTCTGCCCGGGGACATTTCGCCGGATGGCACCCAGATCCTCTTTGTGCCGCACAAGATGCATACCCCCCAAGCTGCTGTCCGCATCATGGATTTGGCGACAGCTTCGATTCGCGATGTTCCCGGAATTAACTCCGATGCCGTGGCCTGGGCGCCTGGAAATAAGCTGGTCTTTGGCCAAGGCCCGGACCTTTTCATCGCAGGGCTGGATGGCTCCGGGCAGCGCAAGCTGCTAACGGGTCCTGGTGCGATACACTCGGTTGGGTTTTCTCCGGACGGCACGCGGATACGGATGAGCGTGGTGGATGAGCTCAAATACACTAGCGCGCTGTGGGAAGCGCGCGCCGATGGCTCCGGACTCCACGAGCTTTTGCCTGGCTGGCATCCGATACCCCAGGAATGTTGTGGAACGTGGACTCCCGACGGACGCTACTATGTTTTCCAGAGTTATCAGCGAGGCTCGGGCAAGATTTGGATCCTTCCCGACGCCCGACCGTCTCTGCGAAAACCGTCGCCGGTGCCCGTCCTGTTGACTACAGAGCCGTTGAATTTTTATTCTGCCGCACCCAGCCGCGATGGAAAAAAACTTTTCGTGACGGCGGAGCAGCCGCGTGCAGAGTTGGTCCGTTACGACTCGAAGTCCGGCCAGTTTCTCCCATTTCTTTCCGGCATCTCAGCGGCGGATGCTGAGGCCTCTCCGGATGCCCACTTTTACGTGTTCGTCCGATATCCCGACCAGACGCTTTGGCGTAGCAAGGCCGATGGCAGCGAGCAGGTTCAACTTACGAGTCCTTCTTTGCGCGTTGCGTTGCCGCATTGGTCTCCGGATGGAACTCGCATCGCCTTTTCGGCGCAGAAGCAGGGACAAGCCTGGAATATCTATCTTCTGCCTTCGGCCGGAGGGGCGGCTGAGCAAATCACCTCTGGGGCTGTTGCCGATCTCGATCCAGCATGGTCGCCGGATGGCAAGACGTTGGCGTTTGGCCAGGACCACCTCTCCATCCGATTGCTCAACCTGGAAACGCATGCGGCGAGCACGCTGCCGGGCTCGGATGGGCTTTGCTGCCCGCGCTGGTCTCCCGACGGCCGCTACCTCGCCGCCGAAAACAATTCCTGGGATCAGCTTTTGTTTTACGATTTTTCCACGCAAACGTGGCGCGTCGCCGTTAAAGGCATCGGCACCCTGGGATACTTTGCGTTTACCCGCGACTCGAAATCTCTCGTCTTCGAGACCCAGGAGATCCAGGATCCTTACTTCTACCGGCTTCGCATGTCGGATTTTACGTTTGCCCCGATTGTTAGCCTGAAAGACACCGCACGCTTCTATGGCCCTCTCGGAGCGTGGAGCGGAATTGCTCCCGATGGCTCTCCGCTGCTCGTCCGCGACATCAGCAATCAGGAAATCTACGCGCTGGATTGGCGGCTGCCTTGATGTTTTGCTCTGGCGGCGGAGCCACGGCAAGCAAAGTGCGGACCTAATGTTTGCGGGCTTTGATGTCGTCGTAGACGATGAGGGAAAGGACCACAAGGATCCACACGGGGAAAACGCCCATTCCGGGAATAGCTTCCGCAACCAAGCCGGGCAGAATCGCCCAGCGACGGCCAAGGATCAGAAAGAGAAGTCCTGCCGTTCCCAGGTCAATTAGCCATTGCATGGGCGGGGCAAGCACCGTCCAGAAGGATAGAAAGTCGGAGACCGCAGCGACCGCGAAGGCAAGGGCTTGCCGTTTGCGCGAGGGACGCTGAACCGGCGTCAGAACCTCTGTACGTGTCAGAATGATGGAATGATTGGGCGGCGTTGTCATGGCCGTGGTTGCGATCTTCAGGTCCTTCCTAAATGATCCTGTCACGGGTTCAGGCGAACCGCAAGCAAGGACCGCGAGCGTTTCGTTACCAAAAAAGGTCTGAGGAAAGCCTAGGAAAGACGCTGGAACACTTGCGCGCTAACGGCGTTTCTGCAGCATCCCACGCATAGAGAATGCGTGCCATGTATTTCATGGGGAGTGGCAGCTGAGCGCGCGCCAGGAAGGAATGCGGCCACGGAGATTCGCTTTGCTCTACACTAGAGTTGTTGGGCAGATAGATGACCATGGACACTACCCCACTCGCTAACGAACCAGCGCCTCGCGAAGGGCAACGAAAGTCGCGAAGCGTGTACTCCTGGGTTTTGGGAGCCTTGGTGGGGGCGATTCTCACGGTCATTTTGCTGGGAGCACTGGTTTGGCTGTCGACCGGGCTCGGGCTATTCCACCTGATAAGCAATCTGCGCGGAGGACCCACGCAATTCAACGTGGATCAGCCTACCGTGGTGCATCAAATTCAACAGCTTCAGCGGCTGGAAACCGTAAGCTACACGATGGACAAAATTATTTCTGGCGAGCACGACAATGCATTCCTGCCGAAATTTCTGGCGGGTGACCGCCTGCTGCTGGTGGTGCATGGAGAAGTGGTGGGGGGCATCAATCTCGCAGGGTTGCAGCCGGGCGACGTCCAAATCGAAGGGCACAAAGTGTCGATTCACCTGCCGCCAGCGGAAGTCTTGAGCACACGGATCGACAATGCGCGGACGAAAGTCTATTCGCGTGACACCGGCCTATTCTCTTCCCCTGATCCCAACCTTGAAAGCGAGGTGCGCGAGGAAGCGGAGCGCCAGCTGCGACAGGCCGCGCTGCAAGATGGCATCCTCAAGATCGCCGCTGACAACGCGCGAACCACAATCTCGGGCATGTTAAAGGGCTTCGGGTTCCTCCAGGTGGATACTCGGTAAGTCGAGCGACCGGGAATAGCTAGATCACCGGACGAAATTCTCACGCTTGCACGACGCTGCGGCTCCTTGGCGCAGGCTCGCTCGATTTGGAGTCCGCCTGCCGCATCTCGCGGAAGAGGTGCAGGTTCGTGGACATCACGACTCCGGGACTAAGGTGCGCTGCTGGTGGGAGATGAACTTTGTTGGTGAGGTTATCGGCGAGCAATCGCACGGCAATCTGCCCTTGGCGGTAGGGGTGCTGGTAAATCGAGGCCGTTATAATTCCTTTTTGAAAATAAGGGGCCATCTCGGCGAACAGATCCGTCGTGATGAGTTTTACTTTTCCTTCGAAACCCCGGGCTCCTAGAGCTCGGCAAACTGGAAGACAGTTGACGGTATTGACGTAAAGTCCATCCAGCGAAGGGAATCGCCGGAGCAGATCGGAAGTTTTCTCGAAACTTTCGTCCTCATCCTCATGGCCTTCCACTACGCTAACGATTTTTCCTTCGGAGCAATGCCGCAGGAATCCTTCGGTGAAGCCGTCCGTTTTCTTGCGGTGATCTTCGGTCGAGAGCATTCCCGCAACAACGGCAACTTTCGAGCCGGGGGGAAGACACTTTCCCATCAACTCCCCCGCCAGGCAGCCGTTCAGATGAGGCTCGACGCAGACGATGCTCGACCGGTGGCTTTCCGGGGCATCCGTGGAAACACAAACGACCCGTACTCCTTTTTCTTCCGCTTCGTTGATCAGAGGCGTTAATTCTCTTGGGCTTCCGGCCGTGAGAACAATTCCATCCACGCGGCTTTCTACCAGTTCCTTGAAAACGTCAATGTCGCCTTCTCCAAGGGTCTGCACAGGGAGGTTTTCAAACTCGACCCCAAGTTGCTCCAGATGATGTTCCTCCTCCAGAACTCCGCGCCAGAGCTGGTCGTAAAAAAAATGAATCTCCCTGGGAATGCACACGCCGATGCGCACGCGAGACTTCGCAACGGACAGAGCGCGCGCGGCCAGATTCGGCGAATAGCCGATCTGCTGCGCGATTTGCAGAATGCGTTTGCGAGTGGCTTCCTTGATGCCCCCGCGCCCGTGCAACGCACGATCCACCGTGCCGATGGAAACGCTCGCCATCTCGGCGATGCGGTGGATTCCGTGTTTCTCCTTGCTCATCTGACGCACTCCGTGATTCCGCGCGCGGCGCGTGCTTCGGCGTTCGATCCCGCGCTGCCACGCAAGTCCAAACACACAGTACTCACAAAATGGCCGATTAGTTCCAGCAGTGCCGGGCACCCATCCTAAGCCTCCACCCCTGGAAGGCAAATTCAGGATACCGGGCGTACGGCCCGCGTACGTTAACACGATTTAATGAGGCGCAGGCAAAGAACAATCGGGCAGTGGGCTTTGCGGCGTAAAATAGGTCGCCAATGGCGCGCGTTGACTTGAGGAGTACAATCACGCTCAGCCTTTCTACAAAGTCAGGGATCGCAGTCGATTAGACGCGCCAATGTTCTTAGCGCGCTTCGCCGGTTCGAGCGGAAGACGAACCGATCGGAACCAACTTTTAGATTTTCTGAGGAGATCTTTCCATGCGTTCTGTCTCTCGGCGGCATTTTCTGCAAGACGCTTCTAAAACCGGAATCGCCCTGGGCGCGAACCTGGCATTCGGCAGCCACTTGCTCGGCCAATCCGCGGCTCCAAATACTGGACAGCTGGTCCGCATCTACGCCGATTCCCGCCGGACTATCGCTCCCATCCATCGAGAGGTCTTTGGCTCCTTCCTCGAACACCTCGGTCGCGCCATCTATGAGGGCATCTACGACCCGCAATCCAAACTTTCGGACTCCAATGGCTTTCGAAAAGACGTTGCCGACGAAATCCGCAAGCTCGGCGTTCCCATCATTCGCTATCCCGGCGGAAATTTTGTCTCGGGATATAACTGGCTCGATGGCGTCGGCCCCAAGGCAAACCGTCCTGCGGTCCTGGACAAAGCGTGGAATGCAATCAATTCGAATGCATTTGGAACGGACGAGTTTCTGGCGTGGTGCCGGCTCGTCGGCACAGAACCGCTGCTGGGCCTGAATCTGGGCACGGGAACCGCCGAACAAGCGGCCGCGCTGGTGGAATACTGCAATTTGGAGAAAGGCACGCGCTGGAGCGACCTGCGGCGCAAGAACGGAATCGCTGAACCCTACAAAGTCCAGCATTGGTGCCTCGGCAATGAAATGGATGGCCCCTGGCAGATCGGCCACATGACCGCGACCGAATATGGTTTGAAAGCCCAGGACGCCGCGCGTCAGATGCGCTATGTCGATCCTTCCTTAAAACTCATTGCGTGTGGCTCAAGCGGCCCCGGCATGCCCACCTATCTCGAATGGGACCGCGAAGTCCTCGAACAGTGCTACGAATACGTCGACGCGATTTCCCTGCACCGCTACTTCAGCAACGCCGAAGAGACCGGCGGAGACAGTACAAAGTTTTTGGCGATGAACCTGAGCATGGAACGTCAAATTGAAGAAGTCGCCGCGGTCTGCGACATGGTCCGCGGCCACAAACGCTCGCCGAAAAAGCTGTGGCTGAGTTTCGATGAATGGAACGTCTGGTACCGCGCCCGCACCGGTGACGCCGTAAACGGCCACAGACAAAGCGCTCCCCACCTGCTGGAAGAAGTCTATAACCTGGAAGACGCTCTTCTGGTCGGCGGCCTCCTCAATTCGTTGATTCGCAAAGCAGAGCGCGTGCAACTCGCTTGCCTGGCGCAACTCGTCAACGTCATCGCGCCGATTATGACCAATGCGAATGGCCTGCTTCGCCAAACGATTTATTATCCCTACAGCTGGGCGCTGGAATTCGCTCGCGGGGCGGCGCTGGAATTGCTCGTGGACTCGCCCTCGTACGACGTCAGTGGCCTGGGCCCCGTTGGCTATGTGGACGCGGCCGCAACGTATCATGCGGAAACCGGAAAGATGGCGCTTTTCCTCCTGAACCGTGACCTGGCCAAGCCCCATACGGTGGAAATCGTCTGGGAAGGGACTTCGCCCCGTGCGAGTGATGCTTACGTCCTCACCGGGAGCGACTTGAAAGCCACAAATACATTTGATTCGCCCACCCGAGTCACGCCCCAAAAGGCAGACAGACCGGCGAGCGCCGCAGGGCCTACGACTTTCGAACTGCCCCCTCGTTCTTATACTGTCGTCGCCTTAAGTATGTAGGCAAACGGGAGCTGCGCCATTTTCCTCCCAACTGTATCGTGGTGCTGTACGTCGCCTCCTGCTATCATCGCTGGCAGGAAGTGGCTTATGCGGCGACGGTACCCACGGGTGTTGTTCCTTCTACTACTCTTCATCCCCTCCTTTTGCTTTGCGCAACAGGAGCCGCTGAAGAAAATCCTATCCGGCTACATTCGTGAGGAAGGCACAGGCCACACCATCGGGGAAGCCCGCGTCGAGCTGCAAAATGCCATGGGCACGCCGATCGGTTTCGTCTTCTCAGATCGCAACGGTACGTACGAATTCGACGATATTCCAGGCGATTGTTATGTTTCGATTCAGCGCGATGGTTACGCGCCCGTGCGTGAATACATCCGGCCGGACGGCTCTGGCCATGTCTACAAGGATATTCTCTTGCGCCCCGCGGGCACCGAGTCTGCGCCCAAATCGGTAAAACCCGTCTCCGAGCACGAGCTGAGCATTCCTTCCAAAGCGCGCGAATCCTTCGATAAGGGTGTCCAGCTCATCGTTGAAAAGTCCGACTATCGCGGTGCCGTCGCCCAATTTGCGCGCGCCACCGCGCGCTATCCCTCCTACTACGAAGCGTACGCAGCCATGGGGTTGGCACAGAACAAAATGGGTGATGCGGCGGCGGCAGAAGCGGCCCTCCGCAAGTCCATCGCTCTCAGCACAGAAAAATATCCGCAGGCAATGATTGATTTGGCTTCGATGTTCAACGCTGGCAAGCGTTTCTCCGATGCGGAGCCGCTGCTCCGTAAGGTGATTGCCCTAGATTCTTCCTCCTGGCGCGGCCAATTCGAACTCGCCGTGACTCTTGCCGGACAGCAACGCTTCAAGGAAGCCCTAACTTGCGCGACGGCTGTCCGCGATTTGAAGCCAGAAAGTCCCCAAATCTATTTGCTGCTCTACAATCTTCATATCCGCACCGACGACTATACTCACGCTTTGCAGGACACGGAGAGCTACCTCAAGTTGACGCCAGATGGCGCCACCGCCGATCGCGTGCGCAGGATGCAAGAGCAAGTTCAGAAGTCCCTGCAAGCCTCCGGCGGCAATCCGGGCCCATCTGTCGATGCGGCCCTTCCTCCAACATCTTCTCCTGCGAACGCGGTCACCCCCGCCGTTGCAGCATCAGAAGCAACGACCGTTCCTGGCGTGGAAGCGCATTCCCCTGCCCAACCGGTCCCCACGCCCGGGCCAGCCTCCATCATCCCCATGCGCGTCGATGAAATGGTTCCTGAAGTCGCGGTCGATGTCCCGTGTTCGCTGACTTCCGTTCTGAATGGCGCAGGCCAACGCGCCGAGCAACTCCTCAACACGCTCCAAAAGTTTGACGCCTCGGAGCGCGTCGAACATTACAAGCTCAACGCCGCCGGAGTTCCGGGCGCCGCCGATGTCCGCTCATTCGATTACGTCGTTTCCGTCTCTCACGATGCCCAGGGCGGTTTCCAAATGCAGGAGTATCGCAACGGCGGCATCGTCCGTGCCCAGCAATTTCCCTCGGGCATTCGGACCGCAAATTTGGCGGAACACGGATTGATCTTTCATCCGCTCCTCGCGCCTGGTTTCCATTTCACCTGCGAAGGTCTCGGCGAATGGAAAGGCCACCCCACCTGGCTGGTCCACTTCGAGGAGAAAAAGAACGATCTAAATCCTTTTCGCTCCTATGTCATCGATGGCTTTAGCTACCCGCTGCAGCTGACCGGACGGGCATGGATCGATGCCGGCACATTTCAGGTGTTGCGCCTTGAATCCGACTTGCTCAAGCCTGTCGAAAAAATCCGCCTCAACCGCGAACACATCGCCATCGAATTCGCTTCCGTCCAATTCCGCAGCACCCACCAGCAACTCTGGCTTCCGCAGACCGCCGAGCTCTACGTCGAATTGGACGGCCATCGCTTTTACCGCCGCCATTCATTCAGCAATTTCAAAATTTTTTCCACCGACGCCACGCAGGAAGTCCACGGCCCCAGGAATTCCTACTGCTTTACGAACACAACTGATCTGCTGATCACCGGAGTTTTGAACGCAACTCCTGTCCCGGGAAAAGCGCCCCAGCCCGCTTCCCTCACGCTCTCCATCCCCGCAAAGGGCACTGTCTGCAGAAGCGTCGGCGTGGGTAAGGATGTGAATATTCCGCTGGAGGCCCTCGCCTCCACTACCTTCACTCACGATGGTCCCGCTGGCTCCATCGAAGCAGACGATTACCTATTAAATCCCAGCGCACTGGAAGTCATCCCCAGCAGCAATGCTCCCGTGAATCCCAACCCCTGAACTTTCCCCGCGCAGCGCCTGGAGCAAATTCACTCCTCCTTTCGGAACTATGGCTTGCCGCCCTCGGAAATCGGTTTTCCTTCTTCCACGTAAAGTATGCGGTCTACGCCGGGTGGGATAAATTTTTGTTGAGCGCCGCTCGGCCAATAAATCTCAATCGAATCCACCTTGGTGGCCGTGCCCAATCCAAAGTGGATGCGTGCATCCGAGCTCGAGCTGAACGATCCCCCGCTATACACGTCGCCTCGCTGCCGAACTCCTCCCACCCTCACGAATACTTTTGCGCCATTCGCGTCACGCGGACTTTTCGGTCCTCCGACAAGTTTCAGCTCCAGCCAGTGGTTGCCCGTCTTCAAGACATTCCGCAAGAGAGTAGGCCTGGAATCGATGTTATTGATCACAACGTCGATTTGCCCGTCATTGAAAAGATCACCGAAAGCTGCGCCCCGCGCCGAAATGACGTCCGCCAGCCCGCTCCCCGTTGCCGGCGGAACCTCTTCAAATTTCTTTCCGTCAAGATTCCGGAAGAGTTGCGGACGTTCCGCCCACGTGGTTCCCCAATCCTGCTTGTCCACCTCCGGATAGACATGTCCGTTAGCGATGAACAGGTCCAGCCAACCGTCATTATCAAAATCGAGAAAACCGGTTCCCCAGGACAGGAACGGTGTGGTCGGCCCCGCCAGCCCCGCCTGATAAGTCACGTCCGAAAAATTCCCGTGCCCGTCGTTGCGATACAGCGTTTTGTAGTCGTCGGAAAACGTCGTCGTGAACAAACTTACTCTGCCTGTCCGCTGGTAGTCGCCAATCGCGATCCCCATCGACGCCTGCTCCCGTCCGTCTTCGCTTAACGCAAATCCTGACGCGTAACTTACATCTTCGAACGTGCCGTTGTGCTTGTTGCGGTACAGATAGTTGGGCGTGGAATCGTTGGCCACCAGCAGGTCCACCCATCCGTCGTCGTCCACGTCCACGAAAGCCGCCGCCAACCCGTAGTACCCGTTCGGATCGGATACGCCGGCTTTCACACTTACATCCGTGAACGTTCCGTCTCCGTTGTTATGAAACAGATGGTCGCTTTCTCCCGGCAAACCCCGCGGCCCGCACATCACCGCGATTCCGCGAAACTGGCAGAAATTCGCGGGAATCTTTCCCTGGCCGGCAATCGGCAAATTGTCTGTGTCGATCTTCACGTAACCCGGAACGAACAGATCGAGCAAGCCGTCGTGGTCATAGTCGCCCCAGGTGGGTCCCGCCGACCAGCCTCCAACCGTTACGCCAGCTTTCTCGGCAACGTCCGTAAACGTGCCGTCATGATTGTTGTGATACAAACGGTTCTTCCCAAAATTTGCGACGTAAATGTCTGGCCAGCCGTCGTTGTCATAGTCCCCAACCGCAACGCCCACCCCCCATCGCTCGTTCGCCACCCCCGCTTTCTCGGTCACATCCGTAAACGTGCCGTCATGATTGTTGTGAAAAAGCATCGCGCGCGGTGCAGCTTCCTTGCCCTTCAGCGCAGCAATGGTCGAGGCATTCAAAAGATAAATGTCGAGCCAACCATCATTGTCATAGTCAATCAGCGCCACGCCCGAGCCGATGGTGTCCAGGATGGTCTGCTTCTGCGTAGTTCCAGAACGGTGCAGAAACTTTTCCAGGCCGGATTGTCTGGTGGTGTCGCTGAACACAACAGTGGCGCCATCTACAAAGCCGCCGGCCGTGATTGGCCGCGAAAGCGAATCCTTCACGGCCGGGTGCGCGCCTCCGGTGGCCACTCCCATCCCAGAAGTGGCTTGCTTGCTCTGCGGGTCAGCGGGTTGCTGGCCTCTCGAACCAAGCGCGAGCAAAAAGATAGAGAGAATCCCGAGAATTAGGCTCGCCGCGAAAACCAGATTGGTACGCCGCGGCACTCGCGGCATGGCAGGGATCATCTCAGCATCGTAACTCGAATTCCGTTCTCCAGTCACCCGAGCGAGCGAGCAGGACGCTGTCCTCTTATAAACGCGTTATAAAAGCGGGAACTCCGCTCTCCAAGGGCTACTGGGAGTACCACACGTTGGGTCCCACCCTCCGTAGCCCGCTCTCTTGTTTCTGTTTTGTTACAGGGATATGCATCACGCCTACAGCTTCTACAAATCAAAAAAAGTGCTTGACAATGACAGGTCTCAAATGAAAAGCTCCGTGCACGTTAACGGCGTTTCCAATCGCCGTGGGGTGTGGAGGCATCACTATGAATCAACCGCTGTCGTTTGTTCAGAATATCGTTTTTGTGCGTAAGTCCGTTGCTTTGCGCTTTCTATTTGTTCTTCTGGTTGCCCTGATTGGTTTTTCTGCTTCAACGCTAGCTCAGCAGGCGACGATCGTTGGGACGGTTACCGATCCTTCGGGTGCTTCTATCCCGAATGTCGCTGTCACTTTGATCAATACCGACACGGGCAGGAGCGTCGTCATTCCCACGAATGACGCCGGCCAATACGTCGCTGTCGATTTGCAGATTGGACATTACACCGTCAAGGCCGAGGCCAAGGGTTTCAAGGCCGCCGAACAAAAGAACATCGTCCTGACGGTCGGTGATCGCATCCGCGTCGACTTCCAGATGCAAATGGGCGCCGCGCAAGAAACCGTGACCGTCGAAGCCAATGCCGTTCGCGTTCAGGCCGATTCGGGCGAAGTCAGCAACCTGATTAACGAAGAGCAGATGTCCCAGCTCTCCATCAATGGCCGCAGCATCTATCAGTTGGCTGCTTTGACTCCGGGCGCTTCAAGCCAAATCACCGGTACGATCAACACCCCTGTGGGCGGCGACGCCAGCGTCGAGTTCAACGGCATGCGCCAGAACCACAACATCTATTTGCTCGACGGCGGAGAAGATGATGACCGCGGCGGTGCGGGCGGCATGAGCATCGCTCCTTCCACCGACGCAATCGCGGAGTTTCGCGCTCTGACCTCGAACTACAGCGCGGACTACGGTCTCTCTTCGGCCGGCACCATGACCATGGTGCTCAAGTCCGGATCGAGCCAGATCCATGCCTCCGCATGGGAATTTAACCGCAACGACGCGTTCGATGCTCGCAACTTTTTCCAGCCTGCTGCCGTCGAGCCCAAACAGCAAGAACTGCGTTACAACATCTGGGGCTTTAACGTCGGCGGCCCGGTAACCTTCGGTCACCTTTACAACCCCGATAAGAAGAAGACCTTCTTCTTCTACAATATGGAGTGGCGTCGATACATTCTGGGCGGCAGTACCGTCCAGTCGGTTCCCGATGCGAATACGTACGGCGGCAATTTTGGCGGTGCCAATGATTTACCCGCCGACCTGATGTCGAAAGTCAGCAATGCTCCAATCCCATTCTCCGGTCTGCATGCTCCGTGCGCCAACCAGATACAGGGGAATGCCGCCTTGCTCGCTATGTTCGCCGGCCAGCAGCTCAGCCAGGCATTGCCGAATGGCTCCTGCGCAGCCAATGCCAACGCCGCGTTAAATGCCAATCCCGCTATTCCGACGACGCAGCCTGTATTTGCGCCATTTAATCTCAATAAGCTACCTTTCCTTAATCCCAATGCGGCACTTCTGCTGAAGGCCGGTATTTTCCCGAATATCAGTTCGGGCAGCACGATCACCAACGGCACAGGTAACTTCGTCGGCGGCGCCAACTCTGATACGAGCCTCAAGGAAGAGATCGTTCGCATCGACCACAATTTCACCAGCAAGTTCTCGGTCTTTGGACACTTTATCGCCGAGCAAGCCACCCAGGGTTTCCCCATTAGCCAGTGGAGCGGTGACAATGTTCCGACCGTTGGCGACAACTTCGGTAACCCATCGTATAGCGCTGTGGTCCATACGACCTACACCATAAGTCCCACGCTGGTGAACGAAGTTGCCTTCAACTATAACGGCAACCGCATCAATATCATTCCTTACTCCGCTACCGGCTTGTCCAGCCTGGCGCTCCCCAGCGGTTGGACCGGCACCCGGCTCTTTACCGGCCCCAACACTGACAGTCGCATTCCCAACATCGACTTGAGCGGCCAGAGCGGCGCACAGTTTGAAATCTCCAGTTGGCCGTGGATCAACAAGGCCGACGACTACCAGATCCGCGACGACGTTTCGTGGACCCATGGCGCCCATCAGTTCAGGATCGGCGGCAGTTGGGCCCTCTACAAGAAAGTCCAGGAGCTCTTCGGCCAAACCCAAGGTGGTTACAACTTCAATGGCCTGTACACGGGCAACAGCTTTGCCGATATGTTGCTCGGCATGCCCGATTCATACCAAGAGCTCGGAGTTCAGGACAGCGGCAAGTGGAACAACGTCTCGTGGGCACTTTGGGCTCAGGACAACTGGCGCGTCAATCACCGCCTGACCCTGAACCTCGGCTTGCGCTGGGATGGCGTGCCCCATACGTACGAAGCCAACAATCGCATGGGCAACTTCTATCCGCAGCTTTATGATCCGGCTCTTGCTGCCACATTTGACAGCAACAATAGCATTTGCAGCGGCCCGACCGATCCCGGTTGCACGGCTGCAAGTCCCGGCCTCGGCCACAGCCCCAACTCGATTATCGCCAACGTTCCACTTTATCTAAACGGTATTGGTATCGAGAACAAATGCTACACGAGCCCGACCAACTTCTGCGTCCCCAAGGACCTCGTCAACAACCACTGGGCCGCCTTCGGTCCTCGCGTCGGATTTGCCTATGACCTTACCGGTACCGGCAAAACCGTCGTTCGCGGCGGCTTCGGGATCATGTACGAGCGCATCCAGGGTAACGACATGTACAACGCCGGTCCCAACATTCCTTTCAGCGTGCAAGTAAACCTCAATACGGTTGAGTTTGGTAGCCCGAGTATTGCTACCTCCACGGGAACTGCCGCTACTCAGCCCATCAACGCCGCCAGCATCACCGGCCTCGACGTTACAAACTACAAGTTGCCTGTCAGCTATCAGTACAGCGTCGGCGTACAGCACTCCTTCGGCGCCAAGACCGTGCTGTCTGCTAGCTACGTTGGCAACCAGGGCCGGCACCAGAACTACTACACGAACGACAACGCGCCCTACCTCACCGGTACGGCGGCCCAACAACAGACCGCAATGGCGGCGCTGATTGGGGGAGCTCCGTATCAAACCGTAGCCGGCTTGCCTTACTCTGGCTTCAATAACATCAATTTGTCGAGCAACGAAGCCAACACGCATTACAACTCCCTCCAGGTCGATCTCAACTCCCAGCTGACCCATGACCTCACCCTGCGTGCGTTGTACACCTTGTCACGAGCGGTGGACCCGACTACGGGTGGCAGCGGTGGCGGCGATTTGGGCACTGTTTCTAACCCCTACGCAGGCTGGTTGTATGACAACGGCCTCAGCGGCTATAACCGCACTCACGTCGCCGTCGTAGACTTCATCTACGACATCCCGCTCCTCCGCCACAGCGAAAATAAATTGGTGAAGAGCGTCGTGGCCGGCTGGGAAGTCTCCGGCATCATCACCGCAGAATCTGGACTGCCCTTCAACGTCAACCTCTCTGGCTCCCAGGGTGGCAATGGCGTCGGCGGCAACAATCGTCCCGATCTGACCGGCAGTATCGACTATCAGCACCAGGTTCTCGCCGGTGCTCAACAGATTCAATACTTTAATCCGGCGGCCTTCACCGCCCCGGCGGTAGGCACCTGGGGCACCTTCCCGCACAACGGGATCACCGGCCCTGGCCGCGACAACTGGAACCTCTCGCTCTTCAAGAGCTTCTTGCTCAGCGAATCTCGGGGCAGCCGCTTCGAACTGCGTATCGAAACTTTCAACACTTGGAACCACACTCAGTTCCAAAACACAGACAACACGGTTGGCGACAGCCGCTTCGGCCAATTCACCTCTGCCTTCGACCCGCGCATCATGCAGCTCGGCGGCAAGATTTACTTCTAACCACCCCGGAAGCAGCAACCCGCCCCGCTCGCCTGCACAGCGAGCGGGGCTTTTCTTTTGGGCCGCCGATCCGTCCCTGGCGCATGCCGCGAACGCCTATGCCAATTTGAAAATCGCTGCGATATGATTCCCTCGGAGCAAACAAAGGGGCCTGTACCTCGTTGAAATCATTGAACTCATGGAACGGAAAGTATCCGGGCGCCGATTCTTCTCGGGAGGTCTGTCCGCCAGCGCTCGTGCGTTGGAACATGGGCTCGTATTTAACCACATGGTTGAATACGGCGGCTCTTTTTGCCTTCCTCTCTCCGGCGCTGGCCGTCGCACAGACCTCCGTGGAGGATCCTGCGGAAGCCATCGCCCTCGAACAGAGGGGGAAGCTGGAGGAGGCGGTCAAAGTCTGGCAAGCCGTGATCGAGCGTAACCCACGTGATGCCAGGGCTTTAGCCAGCTTGGGGGTGGACTACTCGCGGCAACAGAAATACCCACTGGCGGCTTCCGCTTACAGGAGGGCTCTTGCTCTGGACCCTACCCTGCCGGGCATCCAGTTGAATCTAGGACTGGCGGAGTTCAAGCAAGGCCACTTTCAGGCCGCCATTGCTCCCTTCGGCGCCGCCTTGGAAGACCAGCCAAGCAGCTTGCAGGCACGGGGACTCCTGGGGATGAGCTATTACGGAGCTGGCAAGTATGCCGAAGCTTCCCGGCACCTGGAGTTGGCCGCGAAGGCCGACCCGGATAATCTGCAGTTGAGACAGGTCCTGGCGCAAAGCTGCCTCTGGGCCAAGAAATATGATTGCGCACTGGAAGAGTTCCGCCAGATCCAATTGCGCGAACCCAACTCAGCCGCCGCTCACGTTCTTACGGGAGAAGCCCTCGACGGTCTGGGCAGGACGCCGGAGGCGATCGCGGAGTTCCAAGAAGCCGTTAAAACCGCGCCGCGCGAGCCCAATGTGCATTTCGGGCTGGGCTACCTTTATTGGAAGCTGAAGCAGTACGAGGAAGCGGATAAGGAGTTCAACAGCGAGTTGGCGATTGATGCGGGCAATGCGCAAGCCCTGGCATATCTGGGGGATACCGCGTTCAGGCGGAATGACCTGGACGGCGCTCTGCCTCTGCTAAAGAAGGCCTTGAAGGCCCACGACGACATCCGCATAGCGCATCTCGACCTGGGGGCTATCTTGATGGAGCAGGGCCAATACCCCGCCGCCATCGCCGCGCTCAAGCGGGCCGTGGAACTCGATCCGGAGCAGCCTGATGCGCACTACCGGCTAGGGCGTGTCTACCAGGCCACCGGCAATCAGGCGGCAGCCCAAAAAGAGTTCGCGAAAGTCCGGGAACTGCATGCAAAGGCCGAAGAGGATGTGGCGCGCAAAATGTCGACGGCGCCGCCTCCCCTGCAACAGTAGCGAGCGATGGATGGAATCATCTGTGGGCGTACCTTCCTGTGCTAGAGTCTGCGTCACAATGAGAAACTGTAGTTCAAAAAACAGTGGTCACTGACTGAGAAAGGTGTGACGCGTATGGCCGTTTCGCGCAGAGTACTTCGAGTTTGTTTCTCTTTTTGTATCTTCTGGTGCGCGGGGTTGTGCGTGCTCGCGATTCCAGCAGGGCGGGCGCAGACAAATCTGCAGTATCAGCGGCCGCCACAAGCTATCGTCGACATTGTGGATGCTCTGCCGACACCGGGGATCAAGCTTTCGCCTGCTGGGGCCGCCGGCAAGCGGTGGATGCTGATCGAGCATTTCGCCGGATTGCCGACGATTGCGGATCTCGCGCAGCCGGAGTTGCGGTTGGCAGGGCTGCGGTTCAATCCGAAGACGGATGGTCCGAGCAGAGGGCGATATGACACTTCGCTGGAATTGCAGGCGTTGCCGGACGGGAAACCGATTTCTGTTACGGGTTTGCCGGAACACGCGAAGATCCGATTTGCTGACTGGTCGCCGGATGGACGGAAGATTTCGTTTGTGAATATCAGCGATGCGCAGGAAAGCGCGGGGCTGAGTCTTTGGATTGTTGATTTGGCGACGGCGCAGGCGCGGCAGTTGCCGGGGATTGCGCTCAACGGAGTTTTTGGGGCGCCGTGTGAGTGGCTGAGCGATAGCCAAGGCTTGGTGTGTAGAACGGTTCCCGCGGATCGAGGTGCGGCGCCGGTTCGGAGCGAAGTGCCTACGGGTCCGGTAGTGCAGGAAAATCTTGGGCGGGTTACACCTGGAGCGACGTTCGAAGATCTATTGAAGAATCCGGAGGACGAACAGTTTTTCGATTATTACGCCAAGTCGCAAATAGCGATTGTGCGGATGGACGGCGCGGCACTCCTGCTAGGGAAAGCCGGCGTATTTGTGGAAGCGACGCCTTCGCCAGATGGGAAGTGGGCGCTTCTATTCGAACGGCACCATCCTTATACCTACTTGCTGCCCTTTTTCGCGTTTCCGGAGCGAATATCGGCTGTGAATCTGAAGACGGGAACAGCGAAGCAGTTGGTGGATAAGCCGCTGGAAGACAATATTCCGAATATTCATGACGCAGTGGCCCCGGGACCGCGGGATTACGAATGGCGGAGCGATGCGGCGGCCACGGTTTTCTGGGGGGAAGCGGGGGATGGAGGCGATCCGCGGAAGGAAGCCGCGGTGCGGGATACGCTGTACTTGCTGGATGCCCCGTTTGATAGCGCGCCGCGCAAATTGGCGGAGCTTGCGGTCCGTTACCGGCGCGTTGAGTGGGGCAACGATCATCTGGCGCTTGTCGAGGAGATGCGATGGAAAGACCGCAAGCGCGTGATTTTGGCGGTGGCTCCCGGAGCGCCGGCTGCGCCGGTGAAATTGTTCGAAGGGTCATTCGAAGACCGCTATCACGATCCGGGAACGGCTTTGGAGGAGATGAACGCGGCCGGAAAGCCGGTGCTTCAGACGACTGCGGACGGCAGAGGAATTTATTTTCGGGGCGAGGGCGCGTCTCCGGAGGGGGACAAGCCGTTTCTTGCGGTGATGAATGCGACGAGCGGCGAGGAGAAGCAGCTTTGGCAGTCGAGTGCGCCCTATTTTGAGGTTGCGACAAGTGTTGTCGATCCAGTGTCAGGCACGGTTTTGATTCGGAGAGAATCGCAGGAGCAGAGTCCGAATTACTTCCTGAAGAAAATCGGGGCGGCTTCCGCGGAGCAGGTGACGTTTTTCCCGAACCCCTACGGAAACGGGCCGCTGCCGAAGAAGCAGGTGTTGCATTACAAGCGGGCGGATGGCGTGGACTTGAGCGCGAATCTTTATTTGCCACCGGGGTACAAACCCTCCGATGGTCCGCTGCCAACGCTGATGGAGGCGTATCCAACAGAATACAAGACGAAGGCGGCGGCCGGGCAAGTGACGGGATCGCCGTATCAGTTTGCGTTTTTGTATTGGGGTTCGCCGGTACCGTTTGCGACGCAGGGGTATGCGGTGCTGGAGAGCGCGAGCATTCCGATCATTGGCGAAGGGAAAGCGGAGCCGAATGATACATACGTGGAACAGCTTGTGGCCAGCGCCAAGGCTGCGATTGATGAGGGTGTCCGGCTTGGGGTGGTGGATCGCAACCGCGTGGCGGTGATGGGGCATTCGTATGGCGCGTTCATGACTGCGAATCTGCTGGCACACAGCGATTTGTTCAAGGCGGGCATCGCGCGGAGCGGGGCATACAATCGGACGCTGACGCCGTTCGGCTTTCAGAATGAGGAGCGGACCTACTGGCAGGCACCAGAGGTGTATTACAAAATGTCGCCGTTTTCCTTTGCCGATAAAATCAAGACTCCCATCTTGTTGATTCACGGGGAGGCGGACAACAATTCCGGGACATTTCCGATTCAAAGCGAGCGGCTCTTTAGCGCGTTGAAGGGGCACGGAGCGACGGTGCGTTTCGTGCTGCTGCCGTTGGAATCGCACGGATATCAAGGGCGGGAATCGGTGTTGCACATGTTCTGGGAGATGAACAACTGGCTGAACACGTATGTAAAAAATCCTCCGGCGGCCGCGGCGGCGGCGAAACCTTAGGCGCGGTGATAAACGGCCCCAAGAAAATGAGTTGAGTTCGTTCAGGTGCGAACGAACTTTTTTTGCGGCTCGCGGCATCCAAGCTATGTTCTGAGCTATGTTCTGACGATGAAACCGTTCCTCCCGGAGCATATCCATGCAGCCTGAGCCGGTTTCTGAACGCAAGTCTGCTCTGAAAAATCCGTTGCTATATTCCTCGGCGATCCTTGGAGTGGCTCTGCTAGCAGTGGTATATGTCATGCTTTCCCGGTGGGAGGATGCGCGCAACAGGGAGCGTCATGCGGCACAGGAACGCGCGGAGAAACAGCAGGAGCAAGACCGATTGGCGGTCGAACAACTTGGCGGCAAGGAATTTGCAATTCTAAGTTTTTACGCCAGCCCACCGGCGATTCGGCGAGGAGAATCAGCGGAGCTATGTTATGGGGTGGCCAACGCCAAGAAAGTGAGACTCGAGCCGCAGACGCAGGCCGTCTGGCCGTCGACAGCTCATTGCGTGGATGTATCTCCCAATAAATCAACAACTTATACGCTAACAATTGAAGATGCTGCGGGCCACACGCAGTCGCAGGAGGTTGAACTGAAAGTACGCTGAAGCCGGATCATGAAGTGGATGAAGTGAAACGGCAGGCGGTTAACTTTCTAGGCGTGCCCCTTGTGGCGGGAAATGACTGGCATCTATAATGTCTGTTCGCGCGGGGTCCGGCGGGCCATCCTGCTAAACCGGACTCCGCGAACATTTTTTAGCTGTGACTTCTGGTGACCGACGACCATGTCTGACCCGCTCGCAAAAATCAAACAGCGTTTGCAAGGGGAGATCGACCAGCTCGAGCACGAGCTGAACATCGACCTTCCGAAAGAAATTGCCAAAGCCCGGGCGCACGGAGACCTCTCTGAAAACGCGGAGTACAAATACGCGAAGGAACGGCAGGGGTACGTGAACGCGCGGATCGGGCAGCTGAAGAAGCGCATGGGCGACCTGGGAATGCTGAACCTGAGCAACATTCCGAAAGACAGATCGGGGTACGGGTCGCGCATTGTAGTGCTGGATATTCACAAAGAAGTGAAAATCGAATACAAACTGGTGACCACTGAAGAGGCGGATGTCGAGAAGGGAATGATCTCAACGACCTCGCCGATCGGCAAAGCCCTGCTGAACAAAAAAGTGGGAGACGAAGTGCAGGTAGCGACCCCGGCCGGGAAGAAAGAGTTTGAGATCGTGCGGCTGACTACGATTCACGAGGACGAGTAACCATTCGAGTTTTCCCAGCGTCCTAAGGATGTAAGCAGATTGCCTGTGAGGGCTTATGTATTGGGGAGCAGGACCAGGTCTCGGACTTCTGACCGCGCTTGGCTATGTGGCGTTTGCGACTGGCGCGGCGCTGGTGTGGCGGAATCGCAGCGATTTTTCCGTATGGGCGCATGACGAGTTCGGAGCATTTCGACGAAGTCTCTCCCGGTATACGGTGATTGGACCATTTTACGGTTTGCGCGAGGAATCGCGATTGATAGCAGTTCCTTCTCAATTCGTCAGGTCGCTCAGCCGGTTTCCGCGGCGGCACATTAACCCTGCGTTTATTCTGCTTTTTCTTGGCGCGGCCCTGTTCGTTCTCGATTTCTTTATCTAGAGGATGGGCACCAACGCCTCTCCCCGTTCTGGACAAAGCCTGCCTGCTTTGCCATTCTCGTCGCAATGAAACCTTCTTTGATTGTGCATGGCGGAGCCTGGGATATTCCCGACGAAGCGGTTGACGCATGCAAATCCGCATGCCGTGGCGCGTTGGAGGCGGGTTGGAGTGTATTGTCGCGCGGAGGATCGGCGCTGGACGCGGTGGAAGCCGCGATCGTGGTGCTGGAAGATGAGCCTGTATTCGACGCGGGGTTCGGTTCGCATCTGAATCTCGATGGACGTGTGGAGTGCGATGCGATTGTGATGAACGGTGCGACGTTGCGAGCTGGCGCGGTTGCGGCGTTGCAACGTGTGCGCAACCCGATTCGGCTGGCTCGCGCAGTCCTGGAGCATTGCCCACATATGATGCTCGTCTCTGAAGGAGCAGAACGCTTTGCGAAAGAGAATGGAATTGCGCTATGCGATCCTGAGGAGCTGGTGAGCGATGCGGAACGCGAGGCTTGGAGGATTTGCAGCCAGGACAAACATGCGGCGGCGCATCATCGCGGGCACGAGCAGGGGACCGTCGGCGCCGTTGCCATCGATGCGGGATGCAAATTATTTGCGGCGACTTCGACTGGCGGCACATGCTGCAAGCTTCCGGGGCGCGTGGGCGATTCACCGCTCATTGGATGCGGGTGCTATGCCGATACGACCGTTGGCGGCGTGTCATGTACTGGGTACGGCGAGGCGATCATGAAGATTGTGATGGCCAAGACGGCGACGGACTTGCTGCGAACCCACAATGGCGGGTTTTGTGTGGCGGAGACTTCGCGCGGGGCGTCAGACGGGTTGCCGCGATCTTGCGCGGCGGATTCGGCGATGCACGCGGCTCGAGAAGCGGTTCACTTGCTGGCCAAACGCACGCACGCTACCGGCGGACTGATCTTGCTAGACTGCGAAGGGAACCCGGGCTTTGCGTTTAACACGCCACGCATGGCGTACGGCTATGTTGCTGCAGACGGATCGCTGTTCACCGCCGTGTAGCGCGCCGCTCGCCTCAATTAGCTTTTTTCGAGAAGCGAAAATTCTGAATGCGGCCGGCGTTTAGAACAAAACCGGAAGTGCGTTGGTTGGCGTCGCGCGTGAAGCGGACTGTGCCGATTTCCCCGACAAAAACGTCCCGGACGGCTGGGCGAAGAGTCTCGGGTTTATTTTTCAGGCGAGAGAGAGTCAAGTTGCCGTCTTGAAGAATGATTCGGTAGACGGGGTCGATCTCTTCGCTCACATAGGCGCCCGCGTATTCCGGAAGTTCCGCCGCAGTGGGAGTGTAGGGCGTTGCAGCTTCGAAGATGTCTGGTTTTCCTTCGCCGAAGGTTTGCTCGAGACGGCGCGGTTTTTCCGGCGTGGCGGGAAAGAAATGGATATCCACCAGATCGCCCCAAGGAACATCGGCGACGTGGAAGCGCGCTTCTCCGGCGGGCTTCAGGGGGTGAACCTCGTCGCCGCCAAGACCGATGTGGAGTTTGCCGTCCTTCACGGAAACCTTCTCGAAAGCGTCATTTTCGCGGTTCCAATACGTTCCGGCAAACGCAGCCATTTGCTCGGCTGAGGGTGCCGCGGCGGCGCTCTTTACCGGCTCCTTGGCAGGAGCCGCTTCAGGAGCCTTGAGGTCTTTCGCTAGAACGATGTCCGCGACCTGGCGGACAAGGCCGGTCGGATTGGCTTCCGCAGAGTTGCAAAGGACGGCAGCAGAGAAATGCTGTTCGGGAAAACGCGTGAGATCGGAGCGATAGCCGGCATCGGCGCCGCCGTGGTCGACAGTCGGGAGGCCCTCGTATTTGCCGACAAACAGGCCAAAGGCGTAATCGAGCTGCTCGCCGTTATTAAGTTTGCCGCGTTCGAGCATCTGTTGGATAAAAGCTGGCCCGCCCACGCGCGGATGATAGAAATTCTCGTCCCACAGCTGCAAATCCTCGACCGTGGTGTGGAGGCTGGTGGCTCCGACGGTGTCGAAGTTGGTGAGGCTCATGCGGAAGGGCTTGTCTTTGCCTGCTTGTTCGTAGCCGAGCGCATCGTGCTTGATGATTTCCGCGTGGTCGTCGCGGAAGTGGGTGTGGGTCATGCCCAGGGGCTCGAAAATATTCCTGGTGGTGAATTCGCGAAGAGACAATCCGCTGACACGTTTGACCACCAGGCCCAACAGCGTGTAGCCGGTGTTGCAATAGACGTGCCGGTCGCCGGGTTTGAAGTTCAGATCCTTCTGGCGGGTCATTACGGACATCACGTCGTCGTCGGTGATCAAATCAAGGGAATAGCGCCAGCCGGCAAGGCCAAGGAGCTCCCACTGATCACGAAGGCCACTCGTGTGGTAAACCAAGTGCCGGATGGTGATGCGCTGGCCGAAGTCAGGGAGTTCCGGAATGTATTTGCGGACGTCGTCATCGAGGGAGAGTTTGCCTTGCTGAGCGAGCAAAACGATGGAAGCGGCCGTAAATTGTTTGGACATAGACGCGACGTGAAAGACCGTCGCCGGCGTGATGGGGACGTCGTCGTTCAAATCGGCCATGCCGTAGCCATGTTTGTAGACGATTTGGCCGTCTTTGTAGACGCCGAGGGCGCAGCCCGGTGAATCTGGCCTGTCCCACTTGTCAAAGACCTTGTCCACCTGTTTCGTGAGGTCCGGCGGGAGAATTTGTGCGTTCGCCAAACAAGAAGATAAGAGAAGACCAGCTAGAATTGCGCCCCATCTCATCTGTTTCATGCCATCTCCCTTTTGAGTTCTCGTATTTCCCGAGGCTGATTTCGATGTGCTCCAAGCGCGAGTGCTAGCGAGCGTAGAGCAGCCAGGTGCGGGAGCGTATTCGTCCTTCCACTAGACGTCAAGGGCATCTTGCATGCAGGCAACGAAATTGACCCAAAGCGCTTCTGCACATAACATGAGAATGAGCCAGGAAAAGGGCGCCGCTGGTGTAGGCCGCGTCGACAAACGGGAAACCAATGAATAGCAAGCGGCAAGGGCTAGCAAAACGCGCGTTCTTACTCGCCATTCCCTATCTGGGACTCTCTTTGGGGCAGATACTGATGTGCCCCACCCAGACAGCGGCACAGACCGCCGAAGAAATCGTGACCAAAGTATTGGTTGCGCGGGGCGGGCTGGAAAAAGCCAAGGCGGTTCAGACGGAGCGCATCACGGGCACAATTTATTTCACGGCGGAGTTGTATGGACCGTTCCTGGCGGAGTTCAAGCGGCCGGGAAAGATGCACAACGAAGTGACGATCCAAAACAAGACGGTGGTGCGGTCCTTCAATGGCAAGGATGCGGGGTGGGTGAGTAACCCGTTTGTGGGGAAGGACGCGCCAGAGCCGATGTCCGCGGTGGAATTGAAGGATGCAGTGAACGAGGCGGATTTCGACGGCCCGCTCGTGGATGCCAAAACCAAAGGAAACGTCATCGAATTGACCGGTACCGAGAAAGTGGAAGGGCGAGACACCTACATACTCAAAGTGACGCATAAGGACGGGCAGGTTTCCTCCTACTCGTTTGACGCAAAGACTTTTTTGCTGGCGAAGTGGAGCGGGGCGGATAGTGTAAATGGAGAGGCCGTGACGCGGGAGACCTTTTTTCACGATTACCGGGATGTGGGAGGGCTGAAGTTCGCGTTCGAGCTTGTTTCGAACACGCCCGGAGCGGACGTCACGCAGAGAATTGTGGTGGATAAAATCGAGCTCGACCCACAGATCGATGATGCGCGCTTCGGGAAGCCGCCCACGGCTGCGGCGCCCCCCGCGGCCAGTTCCGCGGCTGTCCCGCCGGGAAAGCGTTAGTTCCTCGTAACGATTCGGAAGAGAATAGAAACGGATTTCAGGCCTAGAGTGATATTCTGACGGGATAGAATCGCGCAAAGGCTGTCCTGATTCTGCGTTTCAATCTGGAGTTTATGTTCTCGCGGAGCCATAAAAGCATCCACATCGTCAGCGCCTCTTTTCAGGGCTTGCTGGTGCTGTGTCTAGCGCTTGGCACGGTGTGCCGGGCAAACGCGGCCACTACCTCCGTTCAGAAGTCCTCCAACCTTCCCACGGGATTCAAATCGAATTTTGCCATTGCGGATTTCGACGGGGACCGGAAGCCGGACCTGGCCACCGTGGAAGTCCAAACGGGCAGCTCCGCCAGCAGCACGCGTTATTCGATCCGGCTGCAGTTGACGGCGGGAGCAGCGCAAGTGTTTGGGGTTATTGCGCCCGCGGGCGGGTTGCAGATCGTGGCGCGGGATGTGAACGGCGACGATGCGCTGGATGTCCTCGTCAGTACGACCCTGCAGCACACGCGAGTTGCCGTGCTGCTGAATGACGGCCACGGAAAATTCACATTGGCCAACCCCGCTGCGTTTCCAGCGGTACTTTGGGGCAACGAGGAAGAATGGAATTCCGGAGCGCTTTCGCTCTGCGATAGTCCGGCGCTTGTTCGGATCGAATATCCGGCAAGCGAGTTAGATCGCCAGAGCAAATTCGAAGGCCCTCAAGTTCAGCTCGGGGCGGCAACGCCATCTGCCGCCACTGGATCCCTGAGCCGGCATTTTTTCTCTGCCCTCGGCAGGGCTCCTCCCGCTTCATCTCGCCAATCTTGAACAATCTTTTCCTTAGAGCATAAGTTCGCGCTTCTGAAACCGCTTGTAACGTAGGACGGTGGCGGAGGCGCAAGGCTGCCCGGCTATCTTGAGAGGCAAAGGTCGAGCTATATCGTAAGAACGATTCCCTGAATATTTTCTATCTTTTTCTGCTGGCGCTGGGACAGGCGTCTCGCGCGGCGACACGAGGTCCGGCAATGAATCGCATAGGCTTAGCATATTCGGCGCTTTTTCTCGCCGCGCTCCTACCCGTGACTGGCTGTGGGGAGAGCAAGGGCGATCCGAAGGCGGAAGCGCCGCCAGCGGCAAAGGTCGAACAAGAGCAGGACGCCAACCTGGTGAAGGTGGAGCACCCGGAGCAGTTTCCGCTGTTCACGGCGATCGAGTACGAGGCCGCTGACCAGTTGGCAGCAACGGGAGTAGTGGCGCCGGATGTGGCGCGCACGGTGCCGGTGATCTCGATTGCCACCGGACGCGTGGTGGAGATCAAGGCGAGGCTCGGCGACACTGTGAAAAAAGGACAACTCCTGCTGCGCGTGCAGAGCGCGGATATTGCCTCGGCGTTTTCGGACTACCGGAAAGCTTTGGCGGACGAAAAGCTGGCCAACACTCAGCTCGATCGAGCCAAGCTCTTGTACGAAAAAGGGGCCATTTCATTAAACGATTTGCAAACCTCGGAGGATGTCGAGAACAAGGCGCAAGTTGACGTGGAAACAACGGCGGAGCATTTGCGGGTACTTGGCAGCCCGCTGGACCATCCGTCGGGGGTGGTGGATGTTTACGCTCCCGTGTCCGGAGTGATTACCGACCAACAAGTGACAAACGCGGCGGGAGTGGCGGGTCTGGGTTCGCCGAATCCGTTCACGATTTCCGATCTGAGCTACGTCTGGATCCTCTGCGATGTCTACGAGAATGATCTTGCGCGAGTTCACGTGGGAGAGACGGCCGAGATTCGCATGAACGCCTATCCCGACAAGGTGTTGCGCGGGGAAATCGCCAACATCGGTGCGATTCTCGACCCCAACCTGCGAACGGCAAAAGTGCGGATCGAAGTTGCGAATCCGGGATCGCTGAGAATAGGAATGTTCGTGACGGCGACTTTCCGAGGCGAAAAAAAGGAAATGCACGCGGCCGTCCCGGCGGACGCCATTTTGCATCTGCACGATCGCGATTGGGTGTACAGGCCAGAAGGGGATAAAAGCTTTCGGCGCGTGGAGGTCAAGGCAGGCGAGACGCTGCCGAACAAAATGCAGGAGATCCTCGCGGGGGTGCAAGCAGGGCAAAAGGTTGTGAGCAACGCCCTGGTATTGCAGAACACCGCGGAGCAATAAATGATCAAGAAGCTTGTCGATTTTTCGCTGGAAAATCGCTTTCTTGTTCTAGCGGCAGTGATACTGCTGCTTGGCTGGGGCGCCATTTCGTTTCACCAGCTTCCTGTGGAAGCGTATCCGGACGTCGCCAACAACTACGTGGAGATCATCACGCAGTGGCCTGGAATTTCCGCGGAACAGATCGAGCAGCAGGTCACCATTCCACTCGAAATCGTGATGAACGGGATCCCGCACGTAACGCACCTCCGATCTTTTTCTCTTTTTGGGCTTTCGGACATCAAGCTGATTTTCGATGACGAGGAGGAGAACGCCTGGAACCGGGAGAGGGTTCTCGAGAGACTATCGCAGGTGACACTGCCGCCGGGCGTCGTGCCGCAGATGGGAACGGACTGGAGCCCCGTCGGGCAAATTTATTTTTTTACTTTGAAAAGCACAAACCCAAGTTACGACGTGATGGAGTTAAAGTCCATCGAGGATTGGACAGTCGAGAAAAACTTCAAGGCCGTTCCAGACGTCGTGGACGTGGCAAGTTTCGGCGGGCCGACCCGCGAGTATCAAGTGCGGGTGGATCCCAACAAGCTGATCGCCTACGGACTCAGTCTGGCTCAGGTCGAGCAGCAACTCACCAACAATAACGCCAATGCGGGAGGCAGCTTTATCGAAGGCGGCCTGCAACAGATCAATGTCCGGGAAGTAGGCCTGGTAGGAGATGTGCGCGACATCGAAAACACCGTGATTGTGACGAAGAACGGGACGCCGCTGCGTGTGAAGGATATCGCGGTCGTATCACAGGGGCCAAAGATCCGGCTGGGCCAGTTCGCGAGAGCGATTCACCGGGAAGACGGAACGATTGTAGATAACGATGACGTGGTGTCTGGCATTGTACTTCTGCGCAAGGGCGCGAATGCAGACGAAGCACTTGCCGGAATCCACGAAAGAGTAAAAGAGTTGAATGATCACCTCTTACCTCCCGGAGTGAAAGTCGTTCCATTCATCGACCGCAGCGATCTCGTTCACTATACGACCCACACGGTTCTCCATAACCTGACGGAAGGCATACTTCTCGTTGTGCTGGTGCTCTTCCTGTTTCTCGGAAACGTTCGAGGAGCATTCATCGTTGCGTTGACGGTGCCGTTTGCTCTGCTGTTTGCGGCGACCTGCCTGAAGTTAAAAGGAATTCCGGCGAACCTGCTTTCTCTCGGGGCGCTGGATTTCGGAATGGTTGTGGATGGCGCCGTGGTGATGGTGGAAAACATCGTTCGCCACATGAGCCACCAGGAGAATTCCATCAAGACGCCGTTGGAACTCATCCGCAGCGCGGCGCACGAAGTCCAGCGGCCCGTCTTTTTCGCGATTGCGATCATCATCACGGCGTACCTGCCGATTTTCACACTACAGCGAGTGGAGGGGCGATTGTTCCATCCGATGGCGTGGACGGTGGCTTTTGCGCTGATGGGCGCGCTCCTATTTTCGATGCTCGTCGCACCGGTTCTGGCCAGTCTGTTGTTTGGGAAAGGAATACGTGAATGGCACAACCCTGTCATGGAATTCCTGAAAAAGCGCTATCGCAGTGCTTTGAGATGGGCGATTGAGCATCGGCTGGTCACGGTAGGCGGAGCGGTGATTGGTTTTGCGGTCACCATTTATCTTACGTTTGGCGGACTTATCGGCTCCGAATTCCTGCCGCATCTTGACGAAGGAGCGCTGTGGGTACGCGGCACGCTTGCACCCAGCACGGGACCCACAGAAGGGACTCGTCTCGCGAATCAAGCACGGATTCTGCTTTGCTCTTTCCCCGAAGTGACGCAATGCACCAGCCAAGTAGGGCGCCCCGATGACGGCACGGACACAACGGGATTTTTCAATACCGAGTATTTCGTCGATTTGAAACCGAAAGAAAAGTGGCGGCCTGTGTTTCACGAGGACAAGGAACGAGTCATCGCAGCCATGCAGCGCGAGCTTGACAAGATTCCCGGCGTGATTTGGAATTTCTCTCAACCTATCGCGGATAACATGGAAGAAGCGGTTAGCGGCGTAAAAGGCGAGCTGGCCGTGAAAATTTATGGCGATGACCTCAAGCTACTCGAGACCCAAGCCGATCAGATCGTCAATATCATGCGGCAAGTGAACGGAATCGAGGATCTGGGGGTGTTTCGAGTTCTCGGGCAACCCAACCTGGAGATTTCGGTGGACCGGCTGCAAGCCGCGCGCCATCAAATCAACGTGGCGGATGTGCAGGATGCGGTCCAGACCGCCGTGGGAGGGACCGCTTTTACTCAGGTGCTTCAGGGCGAGGCAAGGTACGATCTCGTGATGCGGTACCTGCCGCAGTACCGCGATACAAAAGAAACGATTGAAAATATTCGACTGCTGGCTCCTTCCGGGGAAAGAGTCTCGCTCAAGCAGCTATGCAAGATCGAGATACGGGACGGGGGTTCGGAGATCTACCGCGAAGGAAATCAGAGGTACATCGCGATCAAGTACAGCGTGCGGGGCCGGGATCTTGGCGGAGCTGTGGAGGAAGCGATCAAGAAAGTTGATGCACAGGTTCATCTCCCGCGGGGATACCACATCGATTGGGCAGGCGAGTACGAGAGTGAAAAGAGGGCAGAGGCGCGCCTCCTCGTCATCGTGCCGCTGACCGTGCTCGTGATATTCGGCATTCTCTATGCGATGTTTCGCTCCATGAAGTGGGCGCTCCTGCTTTTGGCAAACGTGGCTATGGCGCCGATTGGTGGATTGCTCGCGTTACTGCTCACAGGCACGCATTTTAGCGTGTCGTCCGGAGTGGGCTTCCTGGCGCTATTCGGGGTGTCGGTGCAAACCGGTGTCATCATGCTGGAATACATCAACCAGTTGCGCGCGCGCGGACACACGATTGAGGATGCGGCCGTCGACGGAGCTGTCCTTCGACTTCGGCCTATCATGATGACGATGCTTGTGGCGACCCTCGGATTGCTGCCTGCGGCTCTTTCGCGGGGTATTGGCTCGGATTCGCAGCGGCCGTTTGCCATTGTCATTGTGGGAGGGCTTGTTGGTGCAATGCTTCTGAGCATCTTTCTTCTGCCGACTTTATATGTGTGGTTTGCGGCCGATCGCGACCGGCTGCCTGCACCAGAGGCGGGCTTTGAAGAAGCGGGATGAACTTTTTTGCGTTAATCTTGGCGCATGGGAGATCAGATTGAGGGCCGAGTGACGCGGGAGCGCGTCGGCCTTTGCGCGGATTGCGTTTACAGCCGGAGTGTGGAATCCAGCCGCGGGTCGGCTTTTCTCCTGTGTGAGCTATCGCGAAGCGATCCTCGCTTTGCGAAATACCCCAGGCTACCGGTGCTTTCCTGCAGCGGCTATCAAAAGAAGCCGGAGCCTTCCGGCGGCGCTTAGAATAATCTCTATTTGTCGTTACCAGTGTGATATATTTGGCGCCGGGTTCATCTATCCGGCGAGGTCCTCCCATGACGTCGGGCTCGGCCGCTCGTCTCATAGCAATTTTCGTTCTATTTGTCTGTCCGGCCCGTTCCCCGGCGGACACTCTCAAAATCACGAGCAATCCACCGGGCGCAACGGTCGAGATTGACGGCGTGCTCGCTGGCACAACTCCCTTCGAAAAAGAGTATCCCGGGGGATACTTTCACAGGCCCCGGACGTCGATGGGCGCGCGGCTCGAGCACCCATTGGTGGCACGCATCAGTTTGACGGGTTACGCCACCAAAGAGATCCAAATGACGGACGGGCCGATGAACTGGGTGTCGATCTACGGCAGAAATCACGGGGAATACTGGCTCTTCAAGAGCGGCCATTTTGAAGTGAGTCTGCAACCGATCTCGCAAGTGTTTACCGGCGGAGTCACGGCGAAGCTTTCCAACGCTGGGAGCGTCGATCTTCAGCCTGAACTTTCGCTGGAAGAGTTGGTGCGGCGCACGAAGCCCGCGGTTGTTTACTTGAAGGGGCTAGGAGGATCTGGGACGGGGTTTTTTGTGACCGACACCGGGGTGATTGCGACGAATGCGCACGTCGCGCGTGGAGAAGAGTCGCTGCTGACAGTTCTGCCAGGAGGCGAGCAACTGGAAGCCAAAGTGGTTTATATCGATGGGGACCTCGATATCGCGCTGGCGAAAGTGGAAGGAAAGGACTTTCCGCATCTGGCTCTTGCCGATGCCTCTACCGTGAGGCAGGGTGAGAATGTTCTGGCGATCGGCAATCCGGGGGATGCCATGTTGTTCAGCGTGACGAAAGGTATTGTCAGCGCCGTGGGAAAATTTGCCAGTGCCGGGCCGGGCACGTGGATTCAGACGGATACGCCGATCAATCCCGGGAATAGCGGGGGACCTTTGCTAAATGGCAGAGGCGAAGTCGTCGGCATCAACACGCAGAAGCTGGTGAAGAAGAATGTGACAGGAATTGGATTTGCGCTGAGCGCGACCGATCTCCTCGAAGTGTTGCACCGTTTTTATCCCAATGTTTCCCCCGCTCAAAATGCCGCGAAGCCTGGCTTCGCTGTTCCGCCGGCTAACGTCGCAGCAGCTACAGCTCCGCTAAGCAGTGGCAGTGGCTCCGACGGCATCACAGCTGTTTCTTCGGACGGCAGAGCCCAAGCCGACTCGAGCGTATCCATGACCGGCGCTCAGGCTGCAGGTACGCCCTCCGAGCCGTTCGCGGCTCAGCCGACGCACGGTTTCGGAACGGTTACGATCACTTCCGATCCGGAGGACGCGGAGATCTACGTGGATGATAAATTCGTGGGCAACGCACCGGCAAAACTGAAGCTTGCGGCGGGAAGCCATAGCATGGTTCTAAGGGCCGTAGGATTTGGCGAGTGGAAGCGCAACCTCGAAATCTTGAAGGATAGCCAAGTCGCGCTGAAGCCGGTTCTCGAACCCGCGAAATAATCATGATGTACGGCTTAGGCCACCAAAAAAAAAGAAGGCACCCTGGCGGGTGCCCTCCACTTGGAATAGCTGCGTTTTATTGCTGGGGCTGCTGAGGCTGTTGCGAATTGGGCGCGTTCGCCGGCGACTTGGTGGAGACGGGTGTCACGTTTGCGGAGCCGATGGCAGCCAGCTCGGAGGGCTTGTATTTCGGAGCGCTGATGTAGCCGTGGACTGTGTCTTTGTCGATGCGGTTCACGACAATCTGCACCGGCTGGGAATCTGTCTCCGTGTGAAGCCAAATAGGCTCATAGAGATTTACCTTTTTCTTCTGAAGCTCGTTGTCGTCCACGATCATCGCGACGTCATAGCTCTTGTGCTTCGTATCCGCTTTGCGAAGGGAAAGCGTAAGAGGACCGATTCGCTGGAACTGCTTTGACTTGGAGAGGTCAAACTCAAAGTAGCTGCGCTCGCCGCGCTTTTCGAGGGCCACGAGTTCTTCGTGCGTTTTGGCGATCGAATTATTTAGGTCATCGCGCGTGGAACTGATGGTTCCTTCGAGGTCGGTGCGGTTTTTCGCGACTTCGTCCTGCGTTTCTTTCAGCTCTTTTTGCTGCTCGGCTAGTTGAGCCTGAAGCTGCTCATATTTTTTGTCGACAACAGGAGCGCGGCGCTTGGCGACGTGCTTCTTGGCGGGCGCAGGCGCAGGCTTGGCAGAAGCGACTGGCGTTGCGCTGGATGCGGCCTCTGGAGGATTGGCCGAAGCGTTTTCTGAGGGGCCGGAGGGCACCGTGTCGACGGAAGTCTGCGTCGAAGCCGCCGGCGTGGACGCCGGGTTCTGCGCGGCCGTCAGAGCGTTTAGCTTGGCAGTCACATCATTGAGCTGCCCTTGCATCTGATTCACGGACGCATTGGCGGTTGCGGTTTGCGCAGTCAGTTGGCGAACCAGCACTTGTTGGTGATAGCCGTAGACGAAAGTGACGACTGTGATGCCCAGCAACGCTACGACCGCGATAACCAGCCAGCGGTTTGCCCGCGCAACTGCCCAGTCAGGCTCGTTGATGTTGTGGTTGGTTTCTTGATATTCGTCCATGTTTCTCCTCCTCGATCTCTTACCTCAGCCGGGCAGCACGGGATGAACATTGGTGGAAGCGTTGGAGACGGTCTGCCCTTCAATATCCCGTAAACTCGTTCGTTAAGAAGCTTGAGACAAACATCTCCGCAGTGGAGAGAGCACGCCGCTGGCCGGAAGCGGTTGATTTGGCAAGCTGTAAAGCCTTTGTCTTCATGGAGTCGCAAAGCGAAGGTGCGAGTGCAAATAGAATGCGTAGTACTAGTCCTAGAAAATTCTCCCTGTCCCAACGCAGGAATTTCCAATCAAAAGGTATTCGCTCCAAACCTAGCGCGGAGATTGCCGCAGGCCAAGTGCCTGTGCTAGCATCCGCGGAGTTGGGGAACGGACCAGGGGTAGATACTTGTCCGGCGCTTCACACTGCACACCGCCGGCGTAGGGGCCACGCTCTCCACCAACTTCTGAATCACACACCCAGGCGCAGGCCCGCGCCTGAATTCTCGGGGACGGACCTCGTCTGATGGCTCCGGCATCGCCGGGTCCACGCAAAGGGAGGTCTGTATGAAGAGCTACGTCACCAAGGACATCCGAAACGTTGGCATTGTCGGCCACGGCGGCACCGGGAAGACGCAACTGGTGTCGTCGTTGCTCTACACCGCAGGCATGACGCCGCGGTGGGGAAAAATTGCGGAAGGAAGCACGACCACCGACTGGGACGAAGAAGAAATCGCGAGAAAGATTTCGATTCAGACCGGACTGGCTTATGCGGAGTGGCCTTCTTCGGGGGGGCATCCCGGCGGCTCTGAAAAAGTTAAAATTAATTTCATCGATCTTCCCGGCTACTCGACATTCATTACCGAGACAAAAGCTTCGCTGATTGCGGCGGACTGCGCGCTAATCGCGGTGGACGCGCACGTCGGCGCGCAAGTGACTACGGAAAAAGTCTGGGACTACTGCACCGAGTACGACATTCCCCGCGCGTTTGTGCTGACCTGGATGGACCGGGAACTGGCAAGCTTTGACCGCTCGATGGAATCGCTGGAACAGGTGTTTGGGCGTAATGTGGTTGCGCTGCAGCTTCCCATCGGCTCGGAAAAAGGGTTTCGCGGAGTGATCGATCTCGTCGCGATGAAGGCGCATATCTACAAGCCGGATGCAGATGGAAAGCCCGTCATCGAGGAGATTCCCGCGGCGCTCGCCGACGATGCCAAAGAGGCGCACGAAAAGCTGGTAGAAATGGTGGCGGAGGGCGACGACGAATTGATGGAAGAGTTTTTCCGTGAAGGGACGATTCCCATCGCGGATTTGATTCCGGGTGTGCGGAAAGCCATCGTCGCCGAAAGGATATTCCCCGTTCTGATGGCTTCGGGGCTGCGCAACGTGGGAACTGCCAGCCTTCTGACCTTTGTGGCGGATGCGTTCCCCCATCCCGATGAACATGCCCAGGTAGGATTCACCGAGCCCAACGGCAAAGGCGAGCGCGTGGAGCGCAAGTACGATGACAGTCAGCCATTGTCAATTTTCGTATTCAAGACGCTTGCGGATCCCTTCGCGGGGCGCATCAACTACTTCAAGGTGAAGAGCGGCGTTCTGAAGAACGACGCGACGCTGACAAATTACAACCGGGGCATACTGGAGCGCTTCCAACACACGCAGGTTGTGCAGGGCAAGCAGCTTACGGAAATTGCGGAATTGCACGCGGGCGATATCGGTGCGATCGCCAAGCTGAAAGAGACCACCACGGGTGAAACGCTGGGCGACAAGGCTTCCCCCATCTTCTACAAGCCCGCGCAACTTCCGGAGCCTTCGATCACCTTCGCGATTGAACCGAAAACTCGCGCGGATGAGGATAAAATTGGCGTTTCTATTCACAAAATCATCGAAGAAGATCCGGCGTTGCACTTCATGCGCGATCCGCAAACGAAGGAATTTTTGCTGGCCGGGTCGGGGCAGCAGCATATCGAAGTGGTTGTGGCAAAGCTTCACAAGCGCTATCACGTCGATCTCACGCTGAAGCCGCCTAAGGTGGCGTACCGCGAGACGATTCGCGGCAAAGCGGACGCCGAAGGCAAACACAAAAAACAGTCTGGCGGGCACGGGCAGTTCGGCGTGTGCCGCATCAAGATGGAGCCGATCGAACGCGGGAAAGGCGTCGAGTTCGTCGACGACGTTTTTGGCGGTGCGATTCCCCGGAACTGGATTCCGTCGGTGGAAAAAGGGATTCGCGATGCTGCGGCGCGCGGCTATCTCGCGGGGTTCCCGGTGGTGGATTTTCGCGCTGTGCTTTACGACGGGAAATACCACGACGTGGATTCTTCGGACATGGCCTTCAAAATCGCCGGCTCTCTCGCGTTTAAGGAAGCGATGAAAATGGCGAGGCCGGCGCTGCTCGAACCGGTGATGCATGTTGAAGTTTACGCACCTGATCAATACTCGGGCGACTTGATGGGCGATTTGAGCTCGCGGCGCGGGCGCATCGCGGGGAGCGAAGCTCGCGGGCACAACGTGATCATCAAAGCGCAGGTGCCGTTTTCAGAGATGTTAAGTTATGCCAACGATCTCATTTCCAAAACGCAGGGCCGCGCCACGTACTCGATGGAATTTTCCCACTACGACTACGTGCCAAACGAATTGGCGCAGAAAGTCATCGACGCCCACAAACCCGCTCACGCGGAGGCTGAAGAAGAGGCGTAGCGTGTCTGCCCTGCCCTGTCTTGTCGTGGAGGGCGGATTGCTCTTCTCCGCATTGGCAATTAAGGGGAATACCATAATTTCGTCTAAATCCCGCAAGATTCGACTGACACTATGCATGGCAGGTATGGTGTCATTGTTTCCCTTGTCACCTGACGCGACCTCATCTCAGATGACTCGGTCAGGCGAAAGACAAAAAATCTCCGAAGGGCAATACGTCCGCCTAAAAGACAATCTGCGGGTGGAGGGCAGCGAACAGAATTGGGTCCTTTGGCGACTTCCCGGGGGCGAATACGAATTAGAGGATCATTTTCAATTGCGGACAGACCCAGCGGCTCAACTTCTTTCGCAGCTTCAGTCTGCTAATTTGAGTCCTGAGCTTCGCAGAGAATTAGAATCGAGCACGACTGAAACAGATTTCGTTATCCGCTATGGGCAGGATCGGCGACCGCTCGCGCTGACTGTCCACGCAAAGAAGCTTCTTGATGGCAAAACGGTCGATTTGATGAAGTGCGAAGTCTCCGTTAAAGAGGTTAGGTGTCACAGCCGGGACCAGCATGCAAAACTCCATGGCCGGGAATCGCTCGAATTCTTCTATGCTTTCCCTTTTCCTATGCTTCTCAGCAGGTGGCTGGTTGAGTCACCCGCTGAATCGAGAGAGACCTCGTCCGGCAAACTAGCAGTTCTCAATTACGGAGACAAACTGGACCTTGCGCAGGCCGACCGTACCCTCCAGAGAATGGAAGACGAAACTATCACAATTGGAGATCGTCAATTTCAGGCGCACAAAGCCAAAGTCATTCTTACGTATCAAGACCGGAGACCCCTCGAACTGACAATCTGGCATGGCGGGCCGGGCCTTGTTTTTGCCTTGGAAGGCGGTGGTCCGGCAGGGGAGCGGATGGCTTTGGTCGAGTACAAGAAGTACTCCGATTTCTAGCAATAGTTTCACCGCGCGGCGCCAATTTGGTGCTTGCCGGGTGGAAATGTGCGGCCAAAATGGTGTCCTTATGAAAAACAGACCAGCTTCGAAGCACACCGGGCAAAAGCACGGGCCGCAAACGACCGCAATTCACGGTGGTGAACCGCAGCGGCACGGAGTTGGCGCGCCCGTCGGAACGCCCATCTGCCGAACGTCGACATTTACCTTTTCCTCGACCGGGGAAATGAAGCTGTGGGCTGAGGGCAAGAGCAAAGCGTACATCTACACGCGCTACGGCAATCCGACACTTGCCGTTGCGGAGGGCAAGATCGCCGCGCTCGAAGGCGGCGAAGCCGCGGTGGTGACCGCGTCTGGGATGGCCGCTATTTCCTCGGCGTTGCTCGGCGTGCTGAAGTGCGGCGACGAATTGATTTCGACGGCGCAGGTTTATGGCGGCAGTTACCGGTTGATGCGCGACGTTTTTCCGGAAATGGGGATCCGGGTGCATCAGGTGGGCACCGACCTTGCCGGGATCGAAGAGCTTGTGAGTCCGCGCACGAAGTGTCTTTACGTGGAGACACCGACGAATCCGACTCTGCGCCTCGTTGATTTGCACAAAGCGATCGCTTTCGCGAAGAAACACAAACTCGTTTCGATCATCGACAACACTTTCGCGACGCCCGTCCTGCAAAACCCTCTCGCGATGGGCTTCGACATCGTCGTGCACAGCGCCACGAAAGCCCTGGCCGGGCACTCCGACGTGCTCGCCGGCGTAGCCGTGGGTAACAAGCATTGGATGGAGCGCGTCCGCCACATGGTCATCTATCTCGGCGGCTCGATGGATCCGGACGCCGCATATCTCTTAATTCGTGGCATCCGAACGCTTGGCGTGCGCATGGAGCGGCAGTGCAAAAACGCCATGGCGGTTGCGAAGTTTCTCGAGAAACATCCGAAGGTCGCGCGCGTGCACTATCCGGGCCTGGCCTCGCACCCGGATCACAAACTAGCTAAAAAACAGATGCGCGGATTCGGCACCATGCTGGCGTTTGATTTGAAGGGGGGATTGCCTGCCGCGCGGCGTTTCTGCGATCGCGTCCGGCTATTTCTTCTGGCCGCAAGCCTCGGCGGTGTCGAGTCGCTGGTCATCCTTCCCATCTACAGTTCGCACTACAATATGAGCGCCGAGGAACTGCAGCGTGCGAATGTCAGTCCCGGGACAGTCCGCGTTTCTATCGGCCTTGAAGAATCGGAAGACCTCATTGCGGACTTGAAACAAGCGTTGGCGTAATTTGCCTTTGGCGCCGGCGGAAGCCTATGCCACCAAAAACAAAAACAGGCGGCACGCCGAAGCGCGCCGCCCGTTCTGTAATTTTGTGAAGTGGAATTAGAGGGGTTGGACGTTCGAGGCCTGCAGGCCCTTGGGGCCCTTGGTCACTTCGAATTCAACCGCTTGGCCATCATTCAGCGACTTGTAGCCATCAGCCACGATCGCGGAGAAATGGACGAAAACGTCCTCACCGCTCTGGCGCTGGATGAACCCGAAGCCCTTGCTGGCATTGAACCACTTCACTGTTCCTTGTTCTTTACTCACTGCTGTACTCTTTTCTGTCGGTTGTATTGCAACCGAACATTACTAAATTGAGCTATTTGGTGCCTCGAAATCCGAACCCCTCTTAAGAGTTACGGCTGTCTCCAGACGTAAAAAAAGGCCGCAAGTTTGACCTTGCGACCGCTTTACACATCCAAAGGCGATACAAGAGCAACAAACGCAAATACAGACTACCACAAAGGGTTCCGCTTGCCAAGCGATTTCTTGCTGTTGAAACGGGTTAACCGCCTAATCTGCTGTGGGCTGTCTGGCCGCAGCCTAGGCACTCTGCTATAACTCTCCCATGTTTGGTCTGGCCAAGCCTAAACTCCCCATCGGCGTCGAGCTACAGCGCTCGATGGACGGCTCTTTCCTTCGCTTGGCTGTCAGATCGTAATCAGCCGCGCCGCTTCCCCTGAAATCCGATTTGGAGATGAAAGATGAGCCCTGGAGAGAGGATAGGAGCGAACGTCAAGCAAGCGGTGCCATTTTTCGGCGTTTCCAGCATGGAGGGATCGCTCCGCTTTTATGTGGATGGCCTTGGCTTTCGGATGACCAACCAATGGATCGACGAGGGCAAGCTCCGATGGTGCTGGCTCGAAATCGGTGAAGCGGCCTTGATGCTGCAAGAGTTCCGGAAGGAAGGCCACGATTCCTGGAAGCCCGAAGGCAAACTGGGAGAGGGCGTACACATCTGCTTCATGTGTGAAGACGCGCTGGCGATTTATCACGAAGCGACGGCGCGGGGAATAAAGGTAAGAAATACCCCATTCGTTGGCAACGGCCTTTGGGTGGTCGGGTTCGACGATCCAGATGGCTACCAGATCGAATTCGAAAGCCCTACGGATGTTCCCGAAGAGACGGAGTACTCGCCTCAACAAAATTAGACGGACACTCAGCCTTTGCTACGCTTGAGCCGTCACGGACGCGTTTCGGCGAATCACAGTTTCCGCGAATCGCTCCATCTCTTCGAGTTGCGGACTGAACTGAAGCAGGACCAACTCGACCCCAACGGCTTCGAATTGTGCGAGCCGCTCGGAAACCTGTTCTGGTGTGCCGACTAACCCAGAGCGCAGGCCGCGATTCGAAACGGAATAGTCTTCGAGCGAAACGCGCTGCTCGAGCTGCGTTCCCGCAAGCCATTGCTGGTAATTTGCGTAACCAGCGGCCGATTGCTGCACGTCCGTGATGCGCTTCAGCTCGTCCTGCGCTTCGCGTTCAGTTTCGCGGACGATCGCGTAGCCTGCGACGCCAAACTTCAGCGGCGGCAAATTGTGCTTCGCACGGCGCGAGCGCAGGTCTGCGATCTTTTCGCCGACGCGTTCCGGCGGGTCGCCATGCATCAGGTACGCGTCGCATTTCTCCGCGATGAGGTCTTTCGCAGCAGGCGATTCGCCGCCGGCATAAATCGTAGGATGCGGCTGCGCCACGGGCTTGGGCTCAAGTACGTTGTCTTCCACGCGGTAATACTTCCCCGAATACGAAAAATGATCTTGGAGCCACACGCCATGCAGCACATCCAGCCACTCGTTCGTACGCGCGTAACGGTCGTCATGCTGTTCAAAGCCCACGCCATATTTCTTTGCTTCATCCGACCACCACGAGGAGACGACGTTCAGAGTGAGCCGTCCGCCGCTAATGTGATCGATGTTGGCGGCTTGCTTGGCCAGCAGAGCGGGCAGATGGAACGTCGGCCGCACCGCAACCATAAGTTCGATGCGTTCGGTAACAGCGGCCAGCGCGGCGGCCGTGGACCAGGCATCGAGCGACGGTGCTTCGACACCCTTGATGTCGTTCAAATTCAATTCCGCAATCAGCGTGAGGTCGAAGCCGAGCTGCTCGCTGCGTTGCGCGAGCTTCTTTACGTACGGCCAGCTCGCGGGCATATTTTCGTCGGCGACGTTGCGCAGCCAGCCGCCAAAAACGGGGAGCCAGTAGCCATATCTCATCGAATGCTCCCGGTGGAGATTAGCCGTTCGCCCAGGCTGGCCTCGTGAATGCGCGCTTCGCTGATCAAATAATCGGCCAGCCGCGCGTACGGATTGAAGCCAATCATGCGCTCGGGGTCGGAAACAAAGTTCGAGAGCGCGTTGATGTCGTAATAGAGCAGCCTCCCCGTGCGATCGTCGATGACATACTCGATGCCACCCACCTCGATGCCGGCGACTTCCATGATGCGCTCGACGTCCTCAATCACCTGCCGGGGCGGGTCGTAGGCTTCCACCGTGAGCCCAGACTTCGGGGCATCCACGGGGCATGCCAGTCGCGTAAGCTCTTCGCCTTTCGTGTTCTTGCAAATATCGGCCGGGCACAAATCAAAGGTATCGCCGGTAATGTGAATCTGAATAGCGTAAAGATATTCGCCGCCAAGAACTTCCACTCGCGTGATCACGCCGTCTCGTGCCGTGAAAAATTCCTGCACGAGGGCCACGTTGTCTATGCCAAACGACAAGCTGTTCTCTTCAACCGCCCCACGCAATTCGTCCGCTGAGTTGAACTTCTTTATCCCCGCGCCGCTCCCGCCGATGTTGGGCTTGATGATGAGTGGATAGCCGATCCCTTCGGCGGCGCTAAGCGCTTGCGACGGGTGGTTGATCACGCGCGCCTTGGGATATTGCAAGCCCAAGGCTTCGAGCACGCTGCACTGCAAGGCTTTCGAGATTTCGTGAGTGAACGCGCGCGAGCCGTTCACCACGCGAACGCCTTTTTCTTCCAGGTGAGACAGGTAGTTGAGCGTATAGAAGATCCCGTGGCCCATGCCCCGCTGCCACGCCGAAGGGCTCATGCGGTTAAAGAGCAGCGAATATTCGCGTTCCTTCGCCGCGACATCGTATTGATGATTCCGCGCGTCCACCTTTACCCAGTTCACGCCGCGCGCGTCCAGTTGGTCGAATAGCGGCTTGAACCAATGCTGCTGCTCGTAATAAATGGCGATCGGTTTCGCCAGGCTGTGGTCCTTGCCGTTCCCGCTTGCCGCATTGCTCATGGCACTTTGCTCCTCATTCCCTTAACAATAAAAAAGGGCCGCTTATTCCGAGCGGCCCTGGATTCCTTTAGGTTTAGTCTTGCGCTAGACCGAAGGACTTCCCATGCCGCTTGGGGCGGTACACATACAAGCGCAGCATGGACATGCGCAGGCTTGCCCGCAGCGGCAGAAGCCCTGCACGGTACGCGAAAACTCGGTCTGCATTGCTGTTTTCACAGAACCTTCAGTATACCCCCAGCCATTTTCAGCGCAACAATAAATCCGGCCGGTTCCGTTGGGTCTTCTCCAGTGCGGCGGCGCGCCGCCAGTTCGCCACTTCCGCGTGATTGCCGCCAATCAAAACATCCGGCACCTTCCACCCGCGAAAATCGGCAGGCCGCGTGTAGTGCGGAAAATCCAACAGGAGGTGGTCCGAAAATTTCGAGTCGGCTTGGAATGACGCAGCGTGTTTACCCTGAACCCCAAGCGGCGGCACCCCTGCAGGCGAGGAATCGCCCGCAGCAACCGCGCTGAACGATTCATTCTGTGAAGACGCTTCGTTCCCCAACGCGCCGGGAATCAGCCGCGTCACGGCATCGATCACCAGCATCGCCGGAAGCTCCCCACCGCTAAGTACATAATCCCCAACGGAGATTTCTTCCGTAGCCAAATGTTCAGCCACTCGCTCATCCACTCCCTCATATCGCCCACATAGAAAAACAATGCGCTCCAGCTGCGCATAGCGTCGCGCGGTCTCTTGCCGGAAAAGACTACCCGCCGCCGACATCAGGACAATCGCCGTCTTAGCGCCAAGCGAAGCCGGATGTTCCGCGCTGCCCAAATCCTGCCCGAGCAGCGCCTCGACCGCCTCGAACAGCGGCTCCGGTTTGAGCACCATCCCCTCGCCGCCGCCGAACGGCCGGTCATCCACACTGCGATGCCGGTCTTTCGTAAACACGCGCAGATCCTGCACCAGGACCTCAACCAGGCCCGTCTCTCGTGCGCGCCGCAGGATGCCGTGGTCCAGCGGCCCAGCAAAAAAATCCGGAAAGATGGTGATCAGGTCAAAGCGCATGTAAAGCCAGTGTAGCCAAACAAAGACACAGCTTCCATCGCCTCTTTCCGCCTTGGTCCGCGGAATCGCTCCACTGCCGGAAAGGTTCAGGACCGGTATCTGTACTATCGAACAGCTTGTTTCGCCGTTTCTCGACACGTAACCTTTGGACTCCAGCTCACCGCTCGAATCCAGCCTTCATGAGGAATGACGCAATGCTGTTCCTTACCCGAGTCCGCATACTGCCACGCATTTTTCTGATGGGCTTGCTCATGCTCCAACTGGCAGGCTGCGCGGGATTGAACTCCACAGGCGGCGGCACCAACGGTAATGGCGACGGCGGCAAAACGGCCCCCGCAATCCCCTCAGGCTTCCTGGCAACAGCAGGGAATGCCGAGGTGGCCCTGGCCTGGACCGCAAGCACGGGCGCCACGGGCTACTACGTCAAGCGCGCCACGGTTACCGGCGGCCCGTACACGCAAATCGCATTGCCTTCCACCAATAGCTACACCGACACCGGGCTCACGAACGGCACGAATTATTACTACGTTGTTTCGGCATTTAACTCCGCTGGACAAAGTGCAAATTCCGCTCAAGTAAGCGCCACACCATCCGCTCCCCTAGTCCCGCCCGCTGCACCGACCGGCCTCCAAGCCACCGGCGGCAATGCGCAAGTCAGCCTAAGCTGGACTGCAAGCATCGGCGCATCGAGTTATCACGTAAAGCGCAGCACAACCAGCGGCGGTCCCTACACGCAGATCTCAGCTCCAACGGTCGCGAGTTTTACAGACATGGGCCTCACCAATGGTACGGTCTATTATTACGTTGTCTCCGCGCTAAACGCCGCAGGCGAGAGCGCGAATTCCTCTCAAGTCAGCGCTACACCCGCGGCTCCCCTCACTCCACCCTCCGCGCCAACCGGTCTGCAGGCCAGTGCAGGAAATGCCCAGGTGCTCCTCAGCTGGATCGCCAGCACGGCGGCGACGAGCTACCACGTCAAACGCAGCACGACCAGCGGTGGTCCCTACACGCAAGTCGCCGCGCCTACGGCAACGTCCGACACCGACACCGGCCTTACAAATGGCACGACGTACTACTACGTCGTTTCCGCTTTGAACGCCGCCGGTGAAAGCGCCAATTCATCTCAAGTCTCCGCGACCCCAGCTGGCGCCGCGCCCGATGTGACCATTACCGTCAACCCCGCGGTAAGCCATCCCATCTCCCCGTACATCTACGGCATCAATTTCTATTCCGGCGTCACCGGCGCTCCGCCTCTTCTGACATTCGACCGCGATGGCGGCAATCGTTGGACCGCCTATAATTGGGAGAACAACGCCTCCAACGCCGGCAGCGACTATCTCTACGAGAGCGACAACTATCTCAGCTCCAGCAACGTACCCGCGGAAGCCGTGCGAGGCTTCATCGCCGGTGATCAAGCCAACGGTTTAGCAAGTCTGGTCACATTCCAGTTGCAAGGCCTGGTCTCCGCGGACGAGAACGGCCCAGTAAGCGTGGCCAGTCCGCCTGATCTGACGCGCTTCAAAACGGTCGTCGACAAAAAGAGCACCGTCTCTGCAACCGCTTTCACCTTCACTCCTCCCACGACCGACGCCAATGTCTATATGGACGAATTCCTCTGGGCGCTCGATCAAAAATTCAGCGGCATGGGAATTTTCCGCGCTAGTCCCACGCACCCGACGTTCATCAGCCTGGATAACGAGCCCGAACTCTGGAACTCGACGCATCTCGAGGTGCAGGGAGCCACGGCCGTTACTTCGGATGCCTACATCACCAAAACCATCAATCTCGCGAAAGCGTTGAAGGATCAGTTCCCCAATGTCGTCATTTTCGGGCCTGTCCACTACGGATTTCAGGGTATCTACAATTGGCAGGGCGAACTGAGCGCCACTCCAGGCGGCGCAAATTGGTTCCCGGATAAGTATTTAGCGGCAGTAAAGGCCGCCTCGACAACTTATGGAAAGCCTTTAGTGGATGTTTACGATTTCCATTGGTACGTCGAAGAATACGATTCCGGCGGAACGCGCGCCCTCGACCTTACAGGCACCACGCTCTCCGACGCCCAGGTGCAGTTGATCGTGCAAAGCCCGCGCGCGTTGTGGGATCCAACTTTTACCGATTCCACAAACAGCAATTCCTGGATTTACCAGGAACTCGGCAACACACCGATCAATCTGCTGGGACGCCTGCAAGCCAAAATCAATGCTGAAAATCCGGGCATGAGAATTTCCATCACAGAATACGAGAATGGTGGAACGAACCACATCGCCGGCACCATCGCGCAGGCCGACGATCTCGGCATATTCGGCAATCAAAACTTGTTTGCCGCCAGCTTCTGGCCGCCGGGTGGAACCTATTCTTACGTGCTCGCGGGCTTCCGCGCCTTCCGAGGCTTCGATGGCGCCAATGCCTGCTTCGGCGACACTTCGCTCCAGGCAACGTCGAGCAACGTGCAAAATGTAATCGTTTACGCCAGCACGGACAGTACGACTCCTGGCCGCACCGTATTCGTGGCCATCAATCGTTCCACTTCCGAGCAGGTGACAGCGATCAATGGCGCGGCTCTCTCCGGCACCGCTCACTTGTACCAAATGACGGCTGCCACCGCCCAAGGGCAAAACCCTGTCGCGCCTGTCTCCATTGGAACGATGGCCGTAGGTGGATCATCCATGACCATCACACTGCCGGCGCTAAGCGTAACCACGATTGACGTTCACTAAATCTTCCGGTGGCGTCGCGTGAGCTCCCGCGCTACTGCCTTTTGCTTACTCGCGGAATCCAGCGCGGCACGCGTTTGCAGTATTCTTCATACTCCGCCCCGAATTTCCGCCGGAGCGTTGGTTCCTCAAAAAACAGAACAAACAAGTTCACGCCAACGAAGAAGCCTGCGCACCACTCGGCAAACACCACGGAGTGAAATATCGCCGCCTCGCCCAGCATCACGAACAGAACGCTCCAATACATGGGATTTCGCACAAGGCCATACGGCCCTGCCGCAACTAGTTTTTTCGGAGGATCGAGCGGCAAAGGAGTTCCCTGGCCGCGCATCGCGAAGCCCCAAAACGCACATGCGCAGTAAAGCGCGATTCCAGCAGCGATAAGCAGCCAGCCGGCAGCTCCGGGTCCTCGCACATCCGGCCGCGTACCTCGTGGCAAGAGCCAGTAGGGCAGAACAACGGTCCAGAAGCCCGGCGCGATCACCGTGAAAATCAGCGTCCGAAAAACAGGGGACATCTTTAGGAGCGTACACCCGTTTAGCTATGGGGAGTTGAGTTCGCGAAGACCTTCTGGGAGCACCACATCGATTCTTCGTGCGCGGGTGTCAATGCGCGCGCAAATGTCTTCGGCAAGCGGAACAAGAAGCTCGCCCGCCGAAGTATCGACGGCAAGAAGCGGCGTCCCCGAAACTCCTTCGCCGGTAAATTGAACGTCGCGCACCATGCCCAGCAAAGCCGGCGCAGTTTCCAGAGAACAAGGCGAGGAAGCCACAACGGAGCGTTTCTCCGGTGTTTCAAAAACGGAACATCCGATCAAATCATCCACAAAATACTGCCCCGGACCCAGCGTCACGCGCTTCTCAATCGGTAGACAAACGTCCAGCCCACGAAACTTCTCCGCCTCGGAGATCGAATGGCATCCTTCAAAATGAAAAACCGCCTGCCCCTTGTGATTTTGGCTCAGCCAGCAGGCTTTCAACGCCGCAAGGCGTGGCTCGACCGCCCCGCCGCCGCTAGGGCCGAGAAAAACTTCCGTCATTTGTGTGAGCCGTTCGGGAAAGTCCGTGAGGAGTTCCGCAGCTACTTCACCCTTATTGCCGCGCGGCCGCAGAATCCTCGCGACAACCACCCAACGCTGGGCTTCGCCGCTCAATCTTCCAGTATCTCGAGCGTGTAGCGTTTCTTCAATTTCATGCCCGCCGCGCCAAGCAGCGTGCGCACCGCTTTGGCCGTTCGGCCTTGCCGCCCAATCACCTTGCCCAAGTCCTCTGGATGCACCCGTAGCTCCAGTACGGTGACCTGCGAACCGTCGACGGGCCGCACTTGCACATCTTCAGGATGGTCCACCAGTGCCTTGGCGATAGCTTCGACCAGCTCTTTCATCCTTCACCTCCACGTGCTCGACCTTTCCCTGGCCGTGGATAAGCCCCCCAACTTACCGGGGACACTCATTAGATGCGGATTTCGCTGGGATTACGCGATCTTCTGTTGGTCGATAAAACTGCGTACGGTGTCGCTGGGTTGCGCACCGACTCCGAGCCAATGCTTGATGCGTTCGGCGTTGAGCTTAACCTCCGCCGGCTTCTTCAGCGGATCGTACGTTCCCACCAATTCCACGACGCGCCCGTCCCGCGGCTTACTGCTTTCGATGACTACCACGCGGTAGAACGGTTTCTTTTTCTTGCCAATCCTGGATAAACGAATAGTTAGCACTAACTCATGCCTCCAACAGATATCTTAGCCTGTCTGGGTAGCTTGCGGCAATCGGAGAGTCGGGGGTAATGAGTATCTTACCCGGTACCCGGCTGGTATCGCTTCCCCGTCAAAATAACAGGCTGAGGACCCGGATGCAGCTCCACCTCGTCGCCGGGCTGCCGGCCGGGCATTCTCCAACTTACCAATCGCAATGCAAGCCCGACAGCGCGATAATGCCCGCAGCCCCATGGAGAAGTTATGAGCGAACTGAAGAACGAAGTATCCCGTCGCAAATTCTTGACCGGCGTCGCCACAAGCGGCGCCGCGATTGCCATCGTTCCCCGTCACGTCCTCGGTCGCGGCTTTACTCCCCCCAGCGACATGCTCAACGTCGCCGGCGTCGGCATTGGCGGCATGGGCCGCACCAATCTTGTCAATCTTGCCAGTCAAAACATCGTCGCCCTATGTGATGTAGACTGGGGATACGCCAGCAAAGGCTTTGACCGCCTCGACACCGAGATCCCCAATCTGCAAAAGCGCCTCGACTCGCCCGATGCGCCGCCAGCCGCGGGCCAGCCTCCTGTCGAATTCGATCGCGTCAAAGCCAAAGCCCACCTCGCAGGCATGATTCGCCTGAAAAACGAGCATCTCCCAAAAGCCATCCGCTATCAAGACTATCGCGAAATGCTGGATAAGCAGAAAGACATTGACGCCGTCCTCGTCGCCACCTCCGACCACATGCACGCTCCCATCGCTCTCGCCGCCATGGCTCTCGGCAAGCATGTCTACGTCCAAAAGCCGCTAACATGGTCCATCGACGAAGCCAGGCGGATGTCGAAGCGCGCGAAAGAAACCAAAGTCGCCACGCAAATGGGCAATCAAGGGCATTCTCTGAACGACGCCCGCACCACCGTAGAGTACGTTCAAGCCGGTGCGATCGGAGAAGTCCGCGAAGTCCACATCTGGACCAATCGACCGCTCGGTTTCTGGCCCCAAGGCGTCCCGCGCCCCGAAGCTCTCAAAGAACCCGCGGACACGCTCCGCTGGAACGGTCCCGGAGTGAACGCTCGCCTCGCCGCCGCGATGGCCGGCAACTATCCCGTTCCCGACAAACTCTCCTGGGATCTGTTTCTTGGCGTCGGTCCGCATGTCGACTACCACCCCATCTACCACCCCTTTAACTGGCGGGGCTGGTCCGATTGGGGCGTTGGCGCTATCGGCGACATGGGGGCCCATCTGATTGACCACTCCATGTGGGCGCTCAACCTCGGATTGCCCTCGACCGTGGAAACCGTCTCCACGCCCTTCAACGGGGTCTCCTACCCGCACGCTACACAAACTTTTTACGAATTCCCTGCGCGCGGCTCCATGCCGCCCGTCAAGCTCACCTGGTACGATGGCGGCTTAATGCCCAACAAGCCGGAAGAACTCGGCGATGAAGATCTGAACAAGGGCGGCGGCGCGCTACTTATCGGGAGTAAAGGCAAACTGCTACACGACACTTATGGCCTGAAGCCCCGCCTGCTGCCCAAATCGCTCCACGATTCCTATGGCAAGCCGCCCCAGAAACTGCCCCGGATTGAAAACGAAGATCACGAAATGAACTGGGTCAACGCCGCCAAAAACAAAACGGAGACCTCTTGCCCGTTCGAATACGCCGCGCGCCTGACGGAAGTCATGCTGCTCGGCGTCGTCGCCCTCCGCGCCGGAAAAAAGATCAACTACGACGGCGCCAACATGCGCGTCACCAACGTCGCCTCGGCCAACGACTTCCTCCGCCGCGAGTACCGCCAAGGCTGGGCTTGACTTGTTCTCGCAAACGTCTTGCTAGGTTCTTAGTGGGAGCTTAATCTTTTCTAGGCAATAGTCCATGGCTACACTCTACGTCCGAAACGTGCCGCGCGACCTTTACGATGCCTTGCGCAAGCAGGCCAAGAGCAATCACCGTTCTATCGCTGCGGAGGTAATCGCTCTCCTAAATCAATTTATTCCGACTGAAAAGGAACTGAAGCGCCGTCGAGAATTCATCCTAAAGTTGGACGCCCACGCGCGCGACAAAGCAGCTAACCCAGGCGGTTGAGGCCATTAAACGCCGCTGTTTTATAGCATTCCGCCAGCGTCGGATAATTGAAGACTGTGTTGATAAAGTAGGTGATCTTACCCTTTAACTTGAACACTGCCTGCCCGATATGCAGCAACTCAGCCGCGTCTTCGCCAAAAATATGCACTCCAAGCAGTTCGAGCGTCTCCCGGTGGAATAGGAGCTTCAATCTCCCGTCGGTGTGGCCGGAAATTTGCCCGCGCGCAATCTCGCGGTAATACGCCACGCCAACTTCGTACGGAACATCCGCATCCGTCAGCTGTTCTTCCGTCTTCCCAATAAATGAAATCTGCGGAATCGTGTAAATCCCATACGGGTAACTGGCCGGATCCGTCTGAACTTGCAGCCCAAACGCGCGCGCCGCGGAAATGCGTCCCTGCTCCATCGAAACCGACGCCAGGCTCGGAAATCCAATCACGTCGCCTACCGCAAAAATATGCGCTTGCGTCGTTCGGAAATCCGCATCCACCTTGATGCGCCCGCGATCGTCCGATTCGATTCCCGCGGAAGCAAGGTCAAGCTTGTCCACATTCCCTTGGCGCCCCACCGCATAGAGCAACGCATCGCCATTAATCCTCTTCTTGCTGACGAGATTCGCCGCCACTTTACCCTCTGGCGTTTCCTCCACGCTTTCCACTTCCTCATTGAGCCGCAGCGTCGCCCGGTGATCGCGCATGTGATACGTCAGCGCCTCCACCATTTCCGTATCCGCAAATTCCAACAGCCGCGGCCGCTTCTCCACGATGATCACGCGCACGCCTAGCGTCGCAAACATGCACGCGTATTCCACCCCGATCACGCCGCCGCCCACCACGATCAGCGTCCGCGGTATCTGCGGCATCGTAAGGATCTGGTCGCTATTGATGATATTCCGCCCGTTAATCGGCACTTTCGAATTAATCGCCGGCTTGGTCCCGGTGGCGATCACAAAGTACTGCCCCTCCAGCTCCGTGTATCCGTTGCCGTTTTCTACGCGCAGATGATGGGCATCGATAAATTTGCCGAAGCCGTGGATCACATCCACGCCGTTGCGCTTGAGCTGGTCCTGCGTGACCGCCACTTCGTTCTCAATCACACGCTGCACGCGGAAATTCAAATCCGCCATCGTCACGTTCTCTTTGACGTTGTAATTCGATCCGTAAAAGCTCTTCGAATAAAATCCGGAAAGATGCAGCACTGCCTCGCGCATCGTTTTACTGGGAATCGTTCCGGTATTGATGCACACGCCGCCGATCGCCGCCTGCTTCTCCACCACCGCGACGCGCTTTCCGGCCTTCGCTCCTTGGATAGCGGCGCGCTGCCCGCCCGGTCCGGAGCCAATGACAATCAGATCATACGGTTGCATTCGATGAGTCCAGGGAGGTTTCCTCTTCGGTGGCGCTAACAGGCGGGGCAATCATGGTAGCCGGAGTATAGACGACTCTATGGTCCCGCAGTGCGGCAATATTCTGGGAGTCTCCGCCGCCATCGGCCAGCCGCATAAAATGCTCCTGCGCCGAAAATCCGTGTCCATTGCGCACCGCCCGCGGCCGCGAATAGCAGCCATCCGAGCCCAGGATGCGCGCCTTCCGCGTATCGGCAAGATAAGAAGACAGGATTTCGTTGCACACGCGTTCGCAATGCTGAGGATCCTTTAGCGGAAACAACACTTCCACGCGTTCGTACAGGTTCCTCGGCATCCAGTCCGCGCTTCCCAGATAAATATCCGGCTTCCCGCCGTTCTCGAAATAGAAAATCCGGCTGTGTTCCAAAAACCGTCCGACAATGCTTCGCACGTGTATCCGGCTGCTGAGTCCGCGCAGACCCGGCACTAGGGCGCATTGTCCGCGCACAATCAAATCGATATCCACCCCCGCCCGCGAGGCTCGGTACAGCGCCTGAATCACCGGCGGATCAATTACGGCATTCACCTTGGCGATAATTCGCGCGGGTTTTCCGCGCTTCGCATGCCGCGCCTCTCGGTCGATCAACGCAATGCACGCCTTGGCCATGTCTCGCGGAGCCAGAAGCAGCGGTTTGTAATTCGGCTGCTCTGCATACGCCGTCAAAAAATTGAAAACGTCGTGCACCGCCGAAGTAATCGCCTCATCGTTCGTCAGCAGGCTCAAATCGCTGTAGAACCGCGCCGTCGACGGATTGTAATTCCCCGTGCCCAGATGCGCGTACCGCCGGATCTTCCCATCCGGATCTTGCCGTACGATGAGCATCAGCTTTGCGTGGGTCTTCAGCCCCACTAGCCCGTGGAACACCTGCACGCCGGCGTCCTCGAAACTCCGCGCCCAGCGAATATTGGTCGCCTCATCAAAACTGGCCTTCAGTTCTACGACCACCGTCACTTCTTTTTTCCCGGCCGCATCCAGCAATGCGCGCGCAATGGGCGAGTCCGAATTCGTCCGGTAAAGCGTCTGCTTGATGGATAGAACTCGTGGATCGCGCGCCGCGGTTTGCAGAAAATTCACTACCGCGTCGTAGCAATCGTACGGATGATGCAGCAGAAATCCCTGCCGCCGAATCGCTTCGAACATCGAATCAGCGTCATGCCCCACGCGCACTTGCCGTGGCGCAAACGGCGGAAATTTCAGATCGGGCCGCGGCGTCTCCTCATAAAGATGAAACAGCCGCTGTAAATTCACTGGCCCCTGCGCCCGAAAAACCAGCGATTCGTCCAGCTCGAATGTCGAGACCAGCCGGTCGATGATGTCCGGATGCGCGTCCGCCGCGACCTCCAACCGCACCGCGTCCCCCTTGCGCCTCTGCGACACCTGCGAATCGACCGCATCGAGCAGGCTCCGCGTCTCTTCTTCTTCCAGATAGAGATTGCTGTTCCGCGTGATTCGAAACGGCGCGGATGCCATTATTTCGTATCCGCGATAAAGCTTCGCCGCGTACGCCGACACAATCTCCTGTAGCGCCACGTAATGAAAGCCGCCGTCCGTCGCGGGCAAGCTCAGCAGCCGCGGCAAGGCGCGCGGCACGGTCAGCACCCCGAAATACGGTTTCCCGTTCCCGCTTCTCCGGCGCCGCAAGAGAAATGCGATGCACAACGCCTTGTTCTGCACGTGCGGGAACGGATGTGAAGGGTCCACCGTCACCGGCGTCAACATCGGCGCTACACGCCGCTCGTAAAACGTCTTCGCTGCGTGCGCCGCCTTCCCTTCCAGCGCACTCGCCGGCAGCACGCGAATCCCTTCCTTCGCCAGCGCCGGCAGCAGTTCCTCGTTCCAGCATTTGTACTGGTCGCGCACCATAACGTGCATGGCCGCCGACACTTTCTCCAGCTCCTGCGCCGCGGTCAGGCCATCCGGACTAATCTCCCGCGAGCCGTGCTCAATTCTCTGCAGAAAGCTGGCCACCCGCACCTCGACAAATTCATCGAGGTTGTTTGCCGTAATCGCCAGAAACTTCACCCGCTCCAACAATGGATTTCCGATATCCCGAGCCTCTTCGAGCACACGCCGGTTGAACTCCAGCCATTCCAGGTGCCGGTTGAGATAGAAGCGCGGGTCGTCAAGCGCAGTGCGTGTCATAAGCTTTCTCAGGGGACCAAGATTAATAGCCGAGCTGTGTTACGGACAGATGAATGCGTGGGAGAAATGCTATCCTGCCGGGCGTCTCTGGGAGGACCTATGCGCACGGCACTCGCTGTTCTTGCCATCGTCATTCTTTCTCTTGCCGTTGAATCTCTTCCCCAGGTCCCGCTCTCACCAGCTGAGAATCCAGTCGACTCCATTTTCTCAGCCGTGACGCAAGAACGCGCGCCCGGATTGGCGGTACTTGTTCGCAAAGATGGAAGCACGCTTTTCGAAAAAGGCTATGGCGTCCGCGATTTACGAACCAAATCAAAAATCGACCAGCACACCAACTTCCGCCTCGCCTCTTTCACCAAACAGTTTACCGCCATGGCCATCATGTTGCTCGTGCACGACGGAAAGCTCCACTATGATCAAACTCTGACCGGGATCTTCCCGGATTTTCCACCCTACGGCAAGAACATCACCATTCGCAATCTTCTCAATCACACCGGTGGCCTGCCGGATTACGAGGACCTCATGGAAGCTCTCGAGACGCCCCGCAACTCGTGGGTCTGGACTCCAGAACGCCAGATTCAGGACGGACAAGTTTTGAAGCTTCTGGAAAACGAAACAAAAGGAAAATTTGCGCCGGGCACGAGCTGGTCCTACAGCAATTCCGGCTACGTTGTTCTGGGTCTTATTGTCGCCAAAGTGTCAGGACAATCCTACGCCGATTTTCTCCACGCCCGCATCTTCGCTCCGCTGCACATGGATAACAGCATCGTGTATCAAAAGGGAAAGAATAAAGTCACAAACCGCGCCTTTGGCCACTCCAAGGAAGGCGACACGCTAAAGGAAACCGACCAAAGTTCCACTTCCGCTACCTTAGGCGACGGCGGCATCTATTCCAATCTCGAAGATCTAGCCAAGTGGGACGACGCGTTGCGCAATCACACGCTTTTGACCGCAGACGAAATGGCTCCCGCGCTCGTCCCAGCAAAACTCAAGGACGGCTCCCAACCTTATTGGCCCAGGGAAGCTAACGATGACAACCTTCATCCTGGCAAGCCCGTCTCCTACGGCTTCGGCTGGTTCCTCGATCCTTACTGGGGACAGCCGCGCATGTGGCACACCGGAAGCACCATGGGCTTCCGCACCGTCATCCAGCGCTTCACTTCCGATAATCTCACCATAATCATCCTCTGCAATCGCACGGATCTCGATCCAGAAGCGCTCGCCCTGAAAACCGCCGATCTCTATCTGAATTTAAAACCGAAGGAATAATTCGCGTCTCACGACAAACCGGCGAGCTTCCCCAGCCCCTTCAACTTCGTCCGCGCCGCCATAGCCCCGAACTGCTTCATCATCGTGCGCATCTGCAGGTACTGCTTCAAAACCTGATTCACGTCCTGCACCGTCGTCCCGCTCCCCTTCGCAATCCTCTTGCGCCGCTTGCCATCAATAATGTTGTGGTCCTGCCGCTCCTGATTCGTCATGGAGTTGATGATCGCTTCGACCTGCTTGAGCTTCCCTTCGTCCACCTTCGCGTCCTTCGGCAAATTCTGCAGCGGCCCCATCTTCGGCAACATGTCCACCAACTGCTCTAGTGGCCCCATTTTACGAATTTGCTTCAACTGGTCGCGGAAATCTTCCAGCGTGAACCCTTCTTTGCGCAGCTTGCGCTCAAGTTCCGCCGCGGCTTTCTTATCAACGGTCTGCTCCGCCCGCTCGATGAGCGACATGATGTCGCCCATTCCCAGGACGCGCGAAACAATCCGTTCCGGATAAAATCCTTCGAGCGCGTCGTACTTTTCGCCAAGCCCCACGAACTTCACCGGCGCTCCGGTCACTTTCCCAATCGAAAGCGCCGCCCCGCCGCGCGCATCGCCATCCAGTTTCGTCAGAATGACGCCGGTAAGTCCCAGCCGCTTGTGAAACTCACCCGCCGACCGCACCGCGTCCTGCCCGATCATCGCGTCGGCAATGAACAGAATTTCGCTCGGCGTCAGTTCCTTCTTCAGCATGCTCAATTCGTTCATCAACTCGTCGTCAATGTGCAAACGCCCGGCGGTGTCCACCAAAATTACGTCGCTCGCCGAAAGCTTCGCTTCCCGGATCGCACCCTTAACAATCTCCAGCGGCTTATCCGTCCCCGCGCCCGGCCACAGCGCCGTCCCCACCGCCTTCGCCACCTGCGCCAACTGCTCTCGCGCCGCCGGCCGGTACACGTCCGTCGAAACCACCAGCGGCCGGTGCCCATGCTGCACCAGCCATTTCGCCAATTTGCCGGTAGTTGTCGTCTTGCCGGAACCCTGTAGTCCCACAATCATCCACACCGAAGGCGGCCGCGAAGCAAACAACGGCTTCGCATGTTTCCCCAGCATCGCCGACAACTCGTCGCGCACGACCTTTACCACTTGCTGGTCCGGCGAAAGTTGCAGCATCACTTCGCTGCCCAGCGCCTGCTTCCGAATATTCGCCAGCAACTCGTCCGCCACGCCAACGTTTACGTCGCCTTCCAGCAACGCTTCGCGTATCTCCCCCAGCGCCACGTCCAAGTGCTCATCCGTGAGCTTCCCCTGCCCACGCAAATTCTTAAACGTCCGTTGCAGCTTCTCAGTCAGGTTTTCAAACATGGCCTATCTCAAATCCCCAATCCGAATCCTTACCCTCCAAGCATACCGCGCAACCCGCATGCATGCACTGTTGCGCTTTGTTCCGTTCCTCTACTTCCTTTACCTCCTCTACTTCCTCAACCTCATTTCCTCAGTAGTGCCACTGCTTCGTATCCTCTCCCCCCGCATTTTTCTCCACATGCTCCGCCATCCACTTCACCAAGTTCGCTGTACTCGTCGGCTGCCAACCATGCCCCTTCATCGGCCGCCCATACTGGAAATCGCACTCGCACGCCGGATTCGTCAGCTTTTTCATCTCCTCTTCCAGCTTGTACACCGCCAGGTTCAAGAAGAAGTTGTCCATGTCTCCAACGTACACATGAATCTTTCCCTTCAGCTTAGGCCCCAACGTCGCCCAATTCGTTCGAATGTTGTAGCTCAAGTCGTACCCATGTTCCTGCATGTAAATCGCCACGCTGTGATCGATCTTCCCCGTCTTCTTATCCCACAGCGGCTTCGGATACCCATCCTCTCCAATCGGCCCGTACGCCGCGTCCCAAATTTCAATCTGCTCCCCCGACCGGTTATGGCTCCCCAAGACCTCTTCCATCTGGCTGAACTGCTGAATCGTTATCTCGCCTTGCCCCTCCGCCGTCCTCATGATGTACCTCGGCACCTGAATCCAAGTGTGCGACGGCTCAAAAAACGCATTCTCATCTTCATACGCGTTCACCGTCCCATACCGCCGAAAATCCACGGAGTCCGGATACAGCGTCCAGGTCCCGCCAAAAAAATCCGGATAAAACACCTGCACGCCGAGCGACTCCCATCCGCCCGTCGACCCGCCCGTCAACACCCGCGCATATGGCTTCGCTATCATCCGGAAATGCGCCTCCAGATACGGAATCATCTCCTTCACCAACGCATCGCCATACGGCCCGTTATTCACCGAATTCACCGCATACGAATCGTCGTAATATGGCGTCGGATGCTGAAACCTCACCGCAATCATTCGCGGAAAGCTATCCGACGTCCACGACTCATAAAACTCATGCCCCGTCTCGCGATTCAAATCGGCCATCCGCGCCCGCATCTCCGCATTGATCCCCACATTCTCCGGATTAAATCCCAGCGGCGCCCGCAAACTGAAATGGTCCTGCTCATAAATCACGGGATAACGCGCGTTTGGATGCTCGTCATATCCCTTCGGCAAAAGCACAATCGCCCCGATATACATCGGGTGTCCCCAGAATTTCGTCAGCATCTCGCTCTGTATCTTGATGTGCTTCACCCACGCCGTATCCTCAGGCACATGCACGGGCGGAATCTCTTTCGTCAAGCTCAACTTCACGTCATATCCCGCCGCCGGATCCAAATGCACCTTCTGCACTTCGCTATACAAATTTCCCGGCGACCTGTTGAAATGCTGCCCCTCCCACTGGTCCATGTGCAGCCACACCGTATGCCCGTCCGCGCGGTGAAACTCCGTATAAATGTTCACAATCGCCTGCACGTAATAATCTCCCGCTGGCACGTCGCGCAAACTCTTCACCGGCGACCCCAGCGTGCTCGCATCAATCACAGCGCTCTGCTCCGCCTTCAGCGCATTCACATCCACGCCAAAAAATGGCCCCGCGTCGCCCAAACCTCCCGCCTGCAAACGCGGTTCCGGCTGTTCCGACGTGCTCACCACCACAAACACCCGCCCCGTAATCGCCCCAGCATGCGCCGACGCTGGAAACGACACCTCAAATTTCCCCCCGCCCGCTTGCGGCAAAGCTGCCGCACTCGCGCCCGTCATCAGCAAAAACACTGCCGCGCACGCCATCACTCTCAAATTCTTGCTCATGTGCTTTTTCATTCCCTCCCCCGCAACTGCCGTGAGCGTACTATAGCTGTGCCCAGCAACCTAAAGCTTCTGCACTTGGACGGAGAGCATTTCACGGTCCCGCCTTTTTCAGCTTTCCTCTCGCTGATCGGTTTCCGCGCTAAACTGTCTGCCGTGCTGACCGTCTTTAAACGATCTCGGCCGGATTAGCCTGCACCCCAAAGCGGGGACAAAACGTCCTAACTTCGAGGTCCAGCTCTTTGACTATCCGGCTGGTGCGCCATGCTGAACATCAAAACGATTCTTTTGCCGGTCGATTTTCCCCAAGTCTCGTTGCCGGTGATTCATCAGGCCGCCACATTGGCCCGCCATTTCCGCTCCGAGATCGTGATACTCCACGTCGTCACTGCCAAGAGCCACGCTTCCGGTGTGCCTTATGCAGGCGCAGAGTCCGCGGGTTGGAATCTCCTCTCCGAGATCCTCAAGGTAGCGGAAAGCAATCTGGACCGGACTCTCCGGCCCGAGCTTGATGGCCTTGTCATTCGACAATCCTTAGTCGAAGGCGAGCCGGCCCAGGAAATCATGGAAATGGCGCAACTGGAAAAAGCCGACCTGATCATGATGCCTTCCTACGGCTATACCTTCGATCAGTTTCTTCTGGGCTCCGTGACCGCAAAAGTCCTCCGCGGTACCAACGCCCCCGTTTGGACCGGCGCCCACGTTGAAGCATCCTCGGCGCAGAACTTTACTATCCGCAACGTCCTCTGCGCCGTCGATTTCAGGTCCCACAACCGTGTCACCGTCTCCTGGGCCTCCCAATTCGCGGCCGATTTTGCTGCCCGCCTCACACTTGCCCACGTCACTCCCTCAGTGGAGTTTTGGGGTCCCGGCGGCAACTCCGTCAATCCGGAGTGGAAAGCAGACCTCGTCAACAGTGCTTCGCAACACATGGCGGATCTCCAGCGCGAAATGGGTACCAAAGCAGAAGTCTTTATCGGAAGTGGCGACGTGCCGAAAGTCCTCAGTCAAGCTGCCCGAGAGACCCAGGCGGACTTGCTCGTGACCGGATGCCAGCCTTATGGCGGTCACTTGCGGACTCATGGCTACTCAATCATTTCTGCCGTTCCGGTTCCGGTTCTAAGCGTCTGAAGATTTTGGCTTACCCTTCGCATCTCCCTTTACTTACGTGGTGCTCGGATTTTCCGCCACCGTCGCGCCCCATTCCTCCGGGCTCAAGTCCTTCGCGTGCCGCGAGAAGAGCCAATGGTGCCCCTCCAAATCCTCGGCCGCATACTGGAATTCTCCATAAACCGTCTCATGCGGCTCCTCCAGAATTTTTGCCCCCGCCGCCTTTGCTCTCTCAAAATGGCCCTCCACATCCTCGATAAACACCGTCAAGCTCTGCGTTCCGTACCCCAGTTCTGCCGGACTCGTGCGTCCCTCTCGCGCCTCCTGAAACATGATCCACGCCTTTCCCAGACGCACTTGTGCTCCGCTCATGGGCTCCCCATATCGGTAGTGCTCTCGAAATCCGAAAGCCTTCTCCATCCAGTCGATCGCTTCAGCGAGATTCCGATAAGTGACGTGCGGCAACACGCTGTCCGTTGGCAATGACCGATTCTTCATCACGCTTGTATTACCTCCAGCCGTCCCGCCCTCCGGCCCGACACGAACTTAGACGTTCTCCGCCCTGAACCAGTGGCAACTTCTTCAACTTCTTCAACTCCTTGTTACTATCCTCCACCGCATCAAACCCGCCTCGCAGTAAAGTCCTCCCTTTCCCTCCGAACGGCTCCCATCCTTCGCCTGGCTCCGCTCCTTCGCCCTTGCCTGAACAGGAAGGGTACCTCCGTACCAGCGAGATGAGCCTGCAGGCTCATTGCCGCGCCACTCTCTCCCTAATAATCTAGCTCTCCCAGGGGACCATCGCGTTTCGGCGATGGACGGGCGGCTCCACTAGCACCATTGGCCGCGCAAATCGAAGCAATTCGGGATTTTGAGGGGAGTTTTGTAATGTCTTTGTCCGCAGCTCTAGATGTCTCTAGCCACGGCCATCCGCCTACCGATTTGCCTGCCCAACCTAGGCCTTCTATCCGTGTTTCCGAGCTGATTTCCGCCCTTTCCTACGCCCTCGACCTCACCGAAGGCCGTCCCATGGGCCACTCCGTCCGCAGTTGTCTCCTCGGCATGCGCATCGCCGAACACCTCGGCCTGCCCCCCGAAGCCCAAGCCGATCTCTACTACACCTTGCTTCTCAAGGACGCCGGCTGCAGCAGCAATTCCTCCCGTCTCTTTCACATCCTCAATGCCGACGATATCCGCGCCAAACGCGACGTAAAGACCACCGATTGGACCAAAGTTGGCTGGGAGAGCCTCCACTACGCCATCACTCACGTCGCCACCGAAATGCCCTTTGCCGAGCGTGTCTGGCGACTTATCCAGGCCGCCTCCACCCAGCAACGCGATTCCTGCGACCTCGTAAAGATCCGCTGCGAACGTGGTTCCTCCATCGCTCGCAAACTCGGATTCTCCGAAAATGTCGCCGCTGGAATCCACAGCCTCGATGAACACTGGAACGGTGGCGGCTACCCGGATAAGCTGGCGAAGCAGGCCATTCCTCTCGCCTCCAACATTGCCAATCTCGCCCAAACGCTCGAAGTTTTTTGGGTTGCCCAGGGCCCGCAAGCCGCCATCGAAGCTGCCCAAGCCCGCAGCGGCCGCTGGTTCGACCCGGATCTCGTAAAGGCCGCCATCTCCCTCGGCAAACAGGGTCGCCTGTGGTCCAATCTCGATTCCCAGGAACTCATCACCGAAGTCATGGCTCTCGAGCCCCACACCCGCCGCCTCACCGCCTCCGAGCAGAACATTGACAACATCTGCCTCGCCTTCGCCGACATCATCGACGCCAAAACTCCTTTCACCTATCAACATTCCAATGGCGTCGCCGACGCCGCCGTCACCATCGCCCAATCTCTCGGCATGCCCGAGCACAGCCTCAAAACCATTCGCCGCGCCGCCCTCCTCCACGACATCGGCAAACTCGGCGTCTCCAACTCCATCCTCGAAAAGCCCGGCAAGCTCACTCCCGAAGAGTTCACCGAAATCCGCAAGCATCCTTTCTTCACCTACGAAATCCTCCGCCGCATCCCCGCCTTTGCCGACTTCAGCCTCGACGCCGCCTCTCACCACGAGCGCCTCAATGGCGAAGGCTACTGGCGCGGCGTCTCCGGCGACCAATTGTCTCTCTCCGCCCGCATCCTAGCCGTCGCCGACGTCTTCGACGCCCTCAAAGCCAAGCGCCCCTATCGCGACGCCCTTCCTCTCGAACAGGTCTTTTCCATCATGCAGAAGGACGCTCCCCACGCCATCGACGGGCCCTGCCTCGCCGCTCTCATGGAATCCAAGCGCGCCAGCGAAAATTCGCCAACATCCGAGCTCGCAACCGCCGTCGTCTAATCCTTCCCTAAAACAAACTCACAACACGCCAAACCGTCCCCGTCTCCCGCCGCTTCCTCACCGACCCTTCTCCAACGTGTACTCCAACTCGTAAAAATGCTTTCCGCCTTCAATCTTGATCGTCATCGCCCCCGCAATCCCCGCCAACTCACCCTTCCCCGAGTCCGGCACCACCGTCACGCTCATCTGCGCCTCCCCGCGCGTCATCGTCCCGCTGTGCTGCAAAAAAAACGTCCCCGCCCGCCCCTGCAAACTCCCCTCCACCCGCTCCATCGCCACATACCCTGCCGACCCCGCCACCTCCGTCCTCACCCCCAACATCTCCCCCGCGCTCACCCCCTCCAACTCCCCAAAGAATTTCTTATCGATCGACATCCTCCCAATCCCCGCCCGCTCCGCCTCCGGATTGTCCGCCTTCTGCACATTCATCTTCACCTCAAACGTCCCGCTAGCCTGCATCGTCATCCCCTCCTCTGCGCAACTCTGTTATCTCCGCGCCTCGGCGTTATCCTTTGCTCCAAGCTTGCCACGACTCGTGTTTCTCATCAGCTGCGAGTATAATGTATTCGTCTGTAATCGCGAGGCATACATGGCGTCCCACAAAATCGTCACACTCCGCCTGGAAGGCTCCCTCACCGGCAAGCTCGATAAACTTGCCCGCGCCACTCGCCGGTCCCGCTCGTTCCTCGCAGCAGAAGCCATTCGTGATTACGTAGATCTCAATAGTTGGCAAATCGAAGAGATTCACAAAGCGCTCGCCGAAGCCGATCGCGGCGACTTTGCAACCGAAAGCGAAGTTAAGCGCGTGGCCAAGAAGTGGTCGCGCCGTGCGCGTTAGGTGGCTGAAGGTAGCCCTCGCCAACCTCCAAGCCGCCGCTGACTACATCGCCGAGGACAATCCAGCCGCCGCAGCCCGCTTCGTCCACAGGATCTTTCGCGCCACCGAACTGCTAGCCAGGAATCCCGCCATGGGCCGCCCCGGCCGCGTCCCCGGCACCCGTGAACTCCTCATCCCCAACACGCCCTACATCATCCCCTATCGCGTCCGCGCCAACGCCCTCGAAATCCTCCGCGTCTTCCACGCCGCCCGCAAATGGCCCACTCACTTTTGAGTGAGCACCCAATTTCGCTCGACACCGCGCACTCGCTACCACATCCTCGCCGACCCCCGCCTCTCCCAAACCCGCACCGCCCTCCATCTCTCCTGTAGGGGCACGATTTCGCAGATTCCGGGCAGCAGCCGGAACATCATGCCCTCTTCTCCGCGCTCCTCTGTTAACTCTGCGCCTCTGCGTTATCCTTTCTTTTTCCACTCGCCACTCGCCACTCGTCACTAGCCCCTCGCCACTTCCTCCCCAAAAAAATCGCCATCGCGCGCCCCCCAATATGTCATCCCGAGCCCCAAAATAATGTCCTCCCGAGCGAAGCGAGGGATCCGCTTTTCTCCTTCGCGCCACGCCCTACGACCGTCATTTCGAACGCAGCAGGCCGACGCTTTTTCTTTCATCTTCGCTCCTGCGATGATGTCGGCCTGCGCAGAGAGAAATCTCTCTTCCTCTTCCGTTTGCCTGAAACTCTCTTATTCCCCGCTGAGCCAATGAGAAGTGGGAATTCGAGCCTCCCTAGCTAGCCACGGCGCGTGGCCCAAACGTCCGTTCGCCTCTAAATCTCCCACGGGTTAATCACCGTCACTGGCAAATCCTCGAAATGTTGCGTGTTCCGCGTCGCCAGTGTCGCCCGGTTCGCAAGCACAATCCCCGCAATCATCGTGTCGCGTACCTCTGCCGGCCGGCCTCTGCGCTTTCGTTGGGCCATCAACTCCGCGGCATGAATTCCCGCTTCGGCGTCAAAGGAAGCGATGCGCCCTTCAATCATGTCTTTGAGCATCATCTCGAACGCTCTGATCAACGCCTCCTGCCGCCGCCCTTTCGGCATGGTCTGCAAGCCAAAGCGAATTTCCATCGCCGTGATGGCCGTGATCCAGATGGATGCCGCTGGCTGCCCGTCCAGCCACTTCACGACGGGTTTTTCCGGCTCCTTCCTCATCAGCGCGGAGATGACGTTTGTGTCCAGAACAATCATTCGTCAAAATCCGCTGGTTCGATCTCGATCTGGCGCAGCTCGCGGATTTCCTCTCCCTGCTTAAGTCCGTCACTCCGGAAAAGCCCCGCAATTTCCGTCCCCAGTAGCCTCTTTCCTCTGCCCTCCTGTTTCGTGGCGTCGCGCAGGATTTCGCGTACTTCTTCCTCCACGCTTCGCCCGTGCCGCTTCGCGCGCCGCCGCAGCTTGTCCTTCACTTCGTCTTCGATCTTACGCACAATCAATTGCGCCATATTCCAAATGATATCGTGATATCACGAGAAAGGCAAGCGCGGGCCCTTCTGCTGGCGGGCCGGTGGGCACTCTTCTCACCCGCATTTCTTCCCGCCCCACTATCTCCGTTCAATCTCCCTAATAGCCGTTCAACCCCCAATTTCGGCTATTCACTGTAAATGTCTTTACTCTCTCGCCAACTCCGTGCTACACTCCTTCATGTTGTCCTCGCCGAATCCGCAACTCTCCTCCATCCACTCCACTCCCGCTCTGTCCCCGACCTCCTCTACTTCCTTTACCTCCTTTATCTCCTTTGCCCCACTCTTCCACTCCGCCCAATCCCTTCCTATTTTTTCCACAGCCAGTAAATACGGCCCACACACAAACTCCCGCAACTCCATTCCTTTCATAGGTTTACTTTACAGTCCTCTGTATACCCGGGGGGTGGGTCCCCATCTTCAATCCAAACATCTTTTCCAATTCCCATCCCCCTTCCGGGTGTGCTCGCCTGCCACTGTTCCCCTAACCCCTTTCCCTGCCACTCTTACCCACCCCCTGCAACGAACTGAAAACAAAACCACTTTAAGTCCTGCATTTGCCACTCTTACGCGCCACGTCAACCCTAACCCCTTTGTTTGCCACTCTTACAAAAAACACCCGGGGTGGGGGTACCCCAAATTGCGGCTCCGCCAATCTCAGCTCGGATCCCGAGTTCGCTTTTCTTCAATTTTCAACAGGTTCGCTTCCGAATGTTTGGCTGGCTTATCCGGCCGTCACTCCCCGGCTTTGCGCTTTTCGCTTTCGCCCGTACAGCTGCTGGTCGGCGGCCTCCAGCAGGTCCTGCGCCGTCCGTCCCTCGTTCGGATATACCGCCATGCCGATACTCACCTTAATCGGAGGCTCTTCCTGATCCTCGCGAACCGACGTTTCGATGCGCTGTGCCACGTGCTGCGCCATGGCGTGGTCGGACTCGATCAGGATGACCCCGAATTCGTCGCCGCCATAGCGCGCCGCAAGATCCGTCCCCCGGCACTGCCCCTTCATAATCTCTGCAAGCCGTTTCAGCGCGCGGTTCCCTGTCAGGTGGCCCAGCCGGTCATTGACCCGTTTCAAGCCATCCATATCCAACAGCATCACGGTAAACGAATGGTGGCTGCGCTCCGCCCGGCGCACCTCTCGTTCCAGCGTGTCCATGAATTCCCGGTAATTCGCCAGCCCTGTCAGCCCGTCGTGCGTGGCTTGGTAGCGGACCTGCTCCTCGGTTCGTTTTCGCTGCGTAATATCCAGGCCGGCCCCAATGCACCCGACGATTTCCCCCGACGCCGAACGCAGCGGTTCGAGATGGACCTCCAATACCTGGTCCCGGCACTGATAATCGAACCGCACCGACTCTCCGCGCAAAGCGGCGTAATGATGCGCCATCGGCGTCGTATTCGTATCGTGACATTTCAAGTAGTCAGACACCGGAATCCCGGTGACCTCGACAGTCTCCGATTCGGCGTGTTGCCCACCCGAGCCCCAACTTGATGTAATTCGCAAATGTTGATCTGTCGTCCACAGCAGTAGCGGCATCTGCTCGACAACCTGGCGCAACTGCCTCTCCAGTGGCTTGTCGTTCGTTCTCTGGCCGAGCGCCCGCCCGCTTTCCAGGATGCCCGTAGCCTCACCGCGCTCGTCTCGCACCACGTTTCGCTTGACGGCCACGCTTATCCTGGAACCAAATTTGTGCAGCCGCTCGACGGTCTCGCTTTCGATCATTTTTCCTTCGCGCGCCGCCCGCAGAACTCCCTGCAGTGCCGGAACTTCGTAGATGGGCAGAAGCGCAAAGAGCGACTGGCCGGTGACCTCTTCCGCGCTGTATCCGTAAAGACACTCGGCCCCGTTGCTCCAAAGATGAATTAACCCGTCCAAGGTTATGCCGACGATGGCATCCTCGGCTGACTTGAGAATAGCGGCGAGCATCTGCTCGCACTGCGCGCTGGGTCGCATGTGATTTTGCAGCTCTTTCAGGAAGGGGGAGGTCGAATCGTGAAACAAAGTTTCCCGCAGGCGAGAGGAGGGAACTGCGAGAGATTGCAACACCCAAGAAGAGCAAAGGCGTAAAGCTCCCTGAGATTACCATTTCAGCGTGGACACGCAAGGCGTCCGTAAGGGGAAGTTGCCCAAAAGATAGCGAGAGTGGAGAAGAGGCACTCGTGGAGGTGGAAATAGCGCGGGGAGTACAGTTGAAAATGACTTGCATCTAATATCGGACTAAGTTAGTCTGCTTTCTAGTTGCAACCAACTTGCAAGGAGAATTTGTGATCGCTTCCGCTTATCGCCTTCTTCCAATTCTGATCGCCATCGCATGCTTGTTTTGTTTCCTGCCCACGACCGCTCACGCTCAGGAGAACCCGTACATCGTGGCCTATGACCATTACCTGGAAGAGCCCGGCAACCTCGAAATCGAATACTTCTCCACTTTTGGCACACAGCGCGCCAGCAACGATTTCCATGCCTTCTGGATGGAGTTCGAGTACGGCGCCACGGCCTGGTGGACCACGGAGTTCTATGTCGACGGCCAGACAACCTTCGGCGATTCGACTGTCTTCACGGGCGTGCGCTTTGAAAACCGCTTTCGCGTCTTGAAACGCGAGCATTTCATTAATCCGGTTCTCTACGTCGAATACGAAAACACGAGTGGCGCGGACAAAATCTTGAAGGAAGTGGAAGGTCACGACGTGGAATCAGATTACGCGGAAAGCAACGCGGTGCTCCGCAAGGAGCACGATCACGAACTCGAATTCAAGCTCCTCCTCTCTGGCACGCATAAAGGCTGGAATTTCACGGAAAACACCATTGCGACAAAAAACCTTTCGGATGTACCCTGGGAATTTGGCTACGCCATTGGCGCGAGCAGACCGCTGGCTCTCAAAGCTTCCGCAAAACGCTGCTCGTTCTGCCGGCAAAACTTCATCGCAGGAGCCGAGATGTACGGCGGTCTCGGAGATCGTCACAGCTTCGGACTGCACGACACTTCTCACTATTTTGCTCCTGTCATAGCCTGGAATCTGCCTTCCGACTGGACGCTGCGGCTCTCCGCCGGCTTCGGCTTGAACGACGACAGCCATCGCTTCTTGCTGCGCTGGGGAGTTTCCCGGGAGATCCCCGGTTTCGGTTCGATGGTCAGCCGGCTGTTTGGAGGCCACCGATGAGGGCCTATCTCGCAACCTTGTCCGTCACCGCCGGTCTTCTCTGCGTCTCCATCACGCTGGCACAGAAAGAGAAGCCTCCCGCCTACAAATATCATAAGGACGCCCTGGTCTACGCCGAACTGGGGAAGGCGCCGCAAAAAGCGCGCGCCAAGCGAAATCCTTTGGAAAAAGATCCCGACGCTGTCGCGGCGGGAAGAAATCTCTTCGAGCAGCACTGCACGGAATGTCACGGCGATTTAGCCGAAGGTGGGAGAAAAGGCCCTAGCCTTATGGTGGAGCAAGTTCAAAGCGCGGAGCCGGGCGCGCTTTTCTGGCTCATAACCAATGGCGTCGTGTGGCGAGGCATGCCCGTGTGGTCGAAGCTGCCCGAGCCGCAGCGTTGGCAACTTGTCAGTTACATCAAATCCCTGGGCGTCGCGGATACCGTTCCTGCTGCGACTGCCACGTCGAAAGCGCCGACAAATTCGGCCACGGATTCGGCTTCGCAGCCTCGTTGAGGATCATGGCCAGGCGCACACCGCCTTCCGCGAGGCGCTTTTCGACCACGGGAGCCGCCTTTTCCTGGTAGGCCTCGCCCGCGGTGATGTTCAGATGCAACAGCCGCTCGCCGATATTGTTGTCGTCCGAACAACTGTGGACGGGAACGTTGGGCTCGATCGCAATGTTCGGCGTCAGATTTCCATAGACGGTGTTTTCTGCAAAATCGAAGCCTTCCCAGGCCCAATCATCGAGGTGAATGCCGGCCTTTTGCCAACCGTCGATGTCCGCCGCAAACTGGGCGTCGAGGGTATCCGCATATTCCGCCGCGTCGGCACCTTCGGCGTCGCGTTCGGGGATGGCCGTATCCCACAGGCCGTGGAGATTTGGCGAAAAGGAATGATTGCGCTCGCGCGCGTTGCGCCGAAAATATTTTACGGGCACGCAATTTCCACCTTCATCGGCATTAGTGACGGTGTGCAAAGGCTGGTGCAAATCGCCGACAAAATGAATGATAAAGCGCAGCGCATCCGCGCGTTTCGACGCATCCGCCTTCGCATCTTTCAGGATGGCCAGTTGCTCGGTGATTGCCCGCGTCACACAGCCTTCTTGACCGCAAAATGGGTCCAGCGGTCCCCGCTGCGATCCTCGCGGAATATCGATGTAATGCCATGGCCCATTCTTTCGTTCGCCACGCACATCGTCCGCCCACGTGGACACATCGGCCATGAGATCGCGGCTCGCGCCGCCGCAATAGCGGTTCAATTTAGGATCGACGGGATTTTCCGTCAGAAGTTTTTGCACGAACTGTTTCGCTTCGGGCGTCAGATGCTTTTCGGCGATCAGTGCCACGGTCTGGTGGCCTTTGCATCCCCACGCAAACGCCGCCGAGGGCCAGAAGAGCAGGACCAGCCCGCAAAGCGAACTCAAATAAACCCCAAACCGTTTCATGGATGGCACCGCATCAATCTTCGCGAATTTTGGACAGACACAGAATCGATTCCCAGGAACTCTTCTCCTGGAGAAGAGAAAAGTAGTCTAAAGAAGGTTTCGGGGAGATGAAAGCATCAAAGTGAATGGCAGGAAGCGGCAGGTGCTCACTGCTTCAAGCGCTCAACCAGCGTCCGACGGGCTTCCAGGATTCGGTGTGATCGCATATCACGCGCAAAGCCGCGGTGATGGGAATGGCCAGCAGCAACCCCATGCCGCCCCAGACCCAACCCCAAAATAATAAGGAAACTGTGATTGCCACAGCGTTCAACCGCACGCGCTTGCCAACAATTTGCGGAGCCACGAAATTAAGCGCGAGGACATGGATGGCCATCAATCCCCCGGCGATCAGCGCGAATTGCCCAAACGTCTTCCACTTGGCCAGCGCGATCACAAAAGCCGGCAGCCACGCCAGCACCGCACCGATATACGGCACCATATTCAGTAAGCCGGACGCGATGCCCGTCACCAGCGGAAAGTCCAACCCCAGGAACCAGAAGAACAAGCTGCTCGCCGCGATTACCATCAGCGTCAGGAGCGTCATTCCCGCCAGATAGTCGCGCAAAACATCGCGCAAATCCTCGAGAGTCTCTTTCACGCGCGTCCGCTGCGATGCCGGAAACAATTGCAGGGTGCCATGCCACACCTCGTGTTTGCCCGCGAGCATGAAGAACACCAGGAAGGGCACAAACGTGATTTCCAGAAAAAGGGCATAGAGCGACCCAATCCCCCGGAACAGCATCGTTCGAACAATCGCCGCCTCCGGCCTCTCTCCACCGGATTGTTGCGGGGCTGTTTCAGGCGCGATCTCGGAGACCTTTCCCTCGATTCCCTTGATCTTGCCCTCGACCGCACCCGCGGCTTGCTTCAAAAGCGCACCGTATTTCGGCCAATTGGCCTCAAAATCTTCGGCTCTTGTCGCGACTCCATAGCCGACGGCGATGAGCACGGCAAGCATCAAAAGCACCATGACCATGGCGCCCACGGTGCGGGGCAGGTGGAATCTTTCGAGCAACTCAACGGCGGGATCGAGAAAATAGGCCAGCAAAATAGAGAGCAGCATGGTGATGACGACGCCGGCTGCGTAATAGAAGAAGAGCAGGATGATCGCGGCGGCGAGAATCCGCAAACTGAAAGTGGAACCGGCAATTCGGACGGTAGATGTTGGCGCTGCAATCTCAGGTTCTGGCACAAGGCACTCCGTTCCAATCACGTTAGCACACCCACGCAAGTCCGCAACGGCATCGCTCGGCGGCGTTGCGCATTTGGAATGGGCAGCCCCGCGTTGGAGAGACATACGGTACGCGGCTTGGCTGTTGATTGAGGGGAAGCAGCTAGGTGCGGCTGCCGGGGCGCCCGTTGGGGCGTGTGCTAGACTTTTTGTATGGCCGCCCGCTCAAGAGTTGGCTGCTAACCTCTCATGCCTAAAGAACTTTTCGGAACCGATGGTATTCGCGGCGTTCCCGGCACTCCGCCACTCGACGACGCCACACTCTTCGCAACGGGGCGCTCTCTCGCCGCGTATTTGCTCCGGGAGCATTCCGCCGCGCACGTTTTAATCGGGATGGATACGCGCGAATCGGGGCCGCACATCGCGGCGTTGCTGGCCGCGGGCCTCGCGCAAGCGGGCGCTTCGGTCGCGTTTGCAGGTGTGATCACTACGCCTGGAGTGGCTTGCCTGGTCCGGCAAAACGATTTTCAGGCCGGCGCAGTGATTTCGGCCTCGCATAATCCGTATCAGGACAACGGAGTGAAGCTCTTCTCGCACGCAGGGATGAAATTTCCGGATGCGGTGGAAGAAGAACTGGAAGCGGACATTTTCAAACATCGCTCCGACGGACCGCCGAAAAATCCGCCGCTGCTTGTTGCGGACGAATCGCTCGATGCCGAGTATCTCGATTTTCTTCGCAGTCGCGTCATTCCGGGAGCGAAGTTCCCAGGGTTTCGGATCGTTCTGGATTGCGCCAACGGGGCCGCGTACAAGCTCGGGCCGCAACTATTTCGGTCGCTGGGCGCCGAAGTCGTGACCATGGGCGTCTCGCCGGATGGGCGCAACATCAATGCGGGCTGCGGTTCGCTGTACCTTGAAGGATTGCAAAAACGAATGCTTTCCGAGAGAGCTCAGCTCGGCGTGGCGTTTGACGGCGATGCCGACCGGGCGCTTTTCGTTTGCGAAACGGGGAAAATCGTCAACGGAGATGGCGTTCTTCTCGCCGTGGCGCGTTACCTTAAATCGCAGAACAAGCTCACAGGGAATCGCGTTGTGGCAACGCCGATGTCCAATCTGGGGTTGGAACGCGTTCTGGCGCGAGAAGGCATCACGCTCGCGCGGGCCGCGGTGGGGGATCGCTACGTTCTGGAAGAGATGCTGCGCAGCGGGAATGTGATTGGCGGCGAGCAATCGGGGCATGTGATATTTCTAGAAGACAGCCCGGCGGGCGATGGCTTGCTCACGGCGGTAAAAGTCGCGTCGCTGGTCTCGATGCACGGAAAAATCGAGACGCTGGTCGAGGGGCTGAAGGACTATCCGCAAACGATCGTCAACGTGAGAGTGAAATCGAAGCCACCGCTCGAAACGCTTCCTGAAGTTTCGCGGGCGCTGGCCGAAGCGCAATCCGCTCTTGGGGAAAATGGCCGAGTGGTTTTGCGATATTCCGGCACGGAACAACTGGCGCGGGTGATGGTGGAAGCCGAACACGACGCGGACGTGCAACGCTTCAGCCAGTCTCTAGCGCACGCTCTGCGCTCCAGCATCGGCGCCTAAGATTTCTCCGAAGAGAACGCGAAAAAGTGCGGCGGTTTGCTCCGGCACTCGCCGAAGCAAACCGCCGCTTTTTCCATGGTGATGAAATTTTACGGCTTGGCCGTCTTGACCTCGACGATGTTGCTTTCGGGGTAGCGGTCGTGATGGCGGACCCAGGCCATTCCATGCTTCAAGCCGGCTTCGTCGCGGCCCTTCGGCACGCGGTCGAGAATCGCGTAGATGCCCATGAAGTCTTCCAACCCGCGCCCATATACGGAGAAGGTGTGGAAGATGTCGCCGTTCGCATTTTTGTAGAAGATGCTCATGCCCGGGCGTTCGTCGCTCGGAAACTTGGTCATCACATAGTTGTAAACGTGCTCCTTGCCCACTTCGTCCTTGGGCACGGAAACTTCATAGTCAAAGTTGAAGTCGCTTCCGTAAGACGAGACCCAGGGAAACTTCCATCCCATGCGCTTTTTGAAGAGGTCGATCTTGTCCAGCGGCGCCCTGGAAGCGATCATGAGCCTGACGTCCCTCTGCGCCAGATGGATCCCCAGGTTGTCAAAGTGATCCGCAAGCAGCGAGCAGCTGGGGCAGCCCTGCTCCCAGTCCGGACCGAGCATGAAGTGATAGATCACCAACTGGCTTTTACCGCCAAACAACTCGGCCAGCGTCTTCTTCCCGCTCGCTGTCTCGAACACATACTTCTTGTCGACTTTCACCCAGGGCAGCTTCTGGCGCTCCTCGGCCAGCGCGTCTCGCTGGCGTGTCAATGCTTTTTCCTTGGCCAATAGTTCCTTGCGTGCCGCGATCCATTCTGCCTCGGAAACGACTTTGGGGTTCTCGACTGTGACTTGGCTCATGGCTAGTTCTCCTCGAAGGAATTTTCGTCGACCACTCTGACGGCGCAGGAGCCCGCTATCTGTATGCAACGATCTCCGGCGCCGTCTCTACAGGGGCAATTCTTTCCACAAACTCCGGCGCTAATTGCCTGCTGCCCGGGCTTTGTTTTCCTGCACGGCCTGGTTCATCTGGGCGTAGACGTTGCGAAGCACCTCGACAGATCCTGGATTGCGACGTTCTCGCCAGGCATCGAGGCGCTTGCAGTGCTCTTCGAGGTTGCCGAGGAACTGTGGATTCTCGAACATGGTCCTCCACTCTCCGACCACAGGCTTCACCGCCTGCCATACGCCCCACTGTTCGCCGGAATTTTCGAAGAAGAGTTCCTCGTCGACAAGGCCGCGGTTGGCGATGCTGGCCACCATTTCCCAGTAGCCGAGGACCATGCGCATGTAGCCATTTTCCTTAGTGCCGGGAGGCACCAGCTTCATGGCTTCGTCCGCGGTTTTCGGATGAAAATTCACGGACATCCATTCGCGGGCTTCGCGGAGCTTTGCTTCCCGTCTCAACTCATACAAATGCAGCATCAGGTTTACTTGCTCGTGTGTGGCTCCCATGTTTTCTCCTTAGGTTGTTTTACGAAGATATTGCGCGCGATTTCCTTCGCGCGAAGCTTGTTAACCAGCACAGCCGCCGCTCCACCGCTGGAAACGGCCGAGGCGATGAGGATGGCTGTCGTTGCAAGGCAGGCAGGGCACATAAGGTTCTCCTAGAGGCGACTAGGCCGAAAGAGCTTTCTGCATGAAAGGAGGAGGTTCATCGGCGCTCGGTCCCCAGCTTGCGGGCACGGCGACTTCGAGCATACGGAGGTAAACGCTGAACTGGCCGCGGTGTTGGTACCAGTGGCTCAGCATAACGTCGCGGAGAAACTCGCCGCGAGGCTGGGCCAGGACTTCGCGTCCGCCGGCAACCATGCGCCAGGTTTCCTTCATTGCCGCGTCATCGAAGTTTGGCAACAAGCTGCGCACCGTGGCGATGCTTTCGTCAAACTTCTTGAGGATCTCCTGGCGGCTCGCGGGTTGCGGGAAGTTGAAAGACTCCGGGGCTTGCGCGGGAGTGTTCTGCACGAAGCGCACGATTCCGCCCGGGACGGAGGCGAGGTGCAAGGCGAGTTGACCGGCGGACATGGATTTGGTGTGCGGCTTCCAAGTCAGCTTGTCTTCCGGGAGGCGCTCGAGAAACTTTCGAGTGACTGGGGCTTGGACTTCGAATTCCGCGAGCAATGATTGCGCAATCGACATGCTGCTTCTCCTTTTGTTTCGAAACTACAATCCCTCTGTCTCAGAGGTGAACAGGAACGCGGTCTCTCCGCGCGCTACTGCTTCCTGCCGTCTCCCGCTTCCGAAGATCCACGGACCTCCGCCAACTTCCGCACCCGTTCGTTGATCGTCCCCCACCCGGCCGTCACGCCCTTCCGGTGCTCGTCCTGAATCAGCCCCAAAGCCGAGTGATGAAACTTGATTAGCGTGCCGCCGTCCACTTCGCTCAGGCGGTATTGCACGTTCGAAGAGACGGGGTAGGACATGAACAGCGGCCCGCTGAATTCGAGCAGCGTCGGCCGCTTGATCGCCTGTACCGTCGCCCAGAAGTGGCCATTGCCATCGCCGAGGTCGCGGAACCACCTCCCGCCCGGCCAAGCCTCCAGCTTCATCGGCATGGGCGTCCCGTCCATCATTTGGCTCCCCGGCCCGAGCTGTTCGAGCAAGGCTTCAAAGGTGAGTTCGAGCGAAGCTTTCACGTGAATTTCCTGTTTGATGTTCAGGGTCAAGCTGTCGAGTGCTACTACTGCGGATGCGGTCGAGCTCATGATTCCTCCTTAAGTAGTTGCTGCCACTTCAGTCCGAAATGTCGTCAACCTTTTTCTTCGCGGCGCCGCTCTTCGCTTCGGCCCGTTCCTTGATGCGAAGAAGTTGATGCTGCCAATACTTTTCAAAAGTGCTGGCCCATTCGAAGAGGGGCCGGATGGCTGCTGCATTGGTGCGGTAAAACATTTGACGACCGTCCCTTCGCGCGTGCACGAGGCCGACATCCTTTAAGACGCGGAGATGCTTGGAAACGGAAGGCTGCTCCATCTCGAGGGCGTCCACGATTTCGCCGACCGGGCGCTCCTGGAGAGCGAGATAGTTGAGGATCTCGCGGCGGCGGGGTTCGGCGACGGCGTTGAAGGCGTCAGAAGTTGTGGAGGCGCGAGCCATGGGAACAAAATACATTCCGATATAGGAATATGTCAAGCATTATTTTTCATCGCCTCTTTGGGGAACTTTTCGCTGCTTGGCGACATTACCGTTAGTGGAGGCTCACTGCGGTATTCATGCAAGACGCGCTGCCAGCGGCCGTTCTAAACTCGGAGGCTCTTCCGCGCACCGTTATGAACGATACGCAGCCTACTCCCGCCTTTCCGGCAAGTCCTGCCAGCGACGAGCACTTGATGCTGGCATTTTCCAAGGGCTCCGCTGAGGCGTTCAACGAACTGTTTCTGCGGTACAAACAGCCCATCTACGGATTTTTTCGCCGGAGGACGGCTGATCCTTCGCATTCGGAGGAATTGACGCAGGAGGCGTTTCTGGTGCTGGTGCGAGCGGCTAGGCGGTACGAGCCGCGGGCGCTCTTCCGGACTTATCTCTATGCTATCGCGTTCAAGATTCTTCGTGCACACCGGCGGAAAATGGCGTTTCGCGCTACGTTTTTTGGGCGGCCCAGCACAATTCCCGATCCCGCCAAGCAGGACGCAACGGAATCGGGTCTGTGGGTTCGGCGGGCCGTCGAAAAGCTCGAAGTCATCGACCGCGAAGTGCTACTGCTGAGAGAATTTGAGCAACTGAGTTACGCGGAAATTGCGGACCTGCTTCAGCTTCCCGTCAATACCGTCCGCTCCCGGCTTTTCCGCGCTCGCACGGCCTTGCGCAATTTGCTTGAGCCATCGGCGAATGCTGCGCCGCAATCCGCCGAGCCGTCCGCCTCGCCGAACGCGGCGCAATCCATTACGCAGAAAGGCATTCGTCTATGAGCACCACTCCACATCCGTTCGCGCCAGAAGAAATCATGGCCCACCTCGACGGCGAACTTGCGCCTGCGCGCGCCCAGTCTCTCTCTGCACATATCGAGGAGTGCCCTGCCTGCCAGGAGGTGCTCACGTCCCTGCGTGGCACCTCGCAAGCCCTAGCCACTTGGAACATTCCAGCGGCGCCCGCTTACCCTAAGTTCACGGAGCTGATTTCTTCGGCAGCCGTTGACGCTTCGCGAGGCCTAGATGGCGCGCGTAGCATAAAGCGATCCATTTTTCCGAGACGGTACTTGAGATTGCTCACCGCTTCCGGTGCCCTAGTTGCTTTGCTGTTTGTGATAATCGGTTTCAGTGAGTTTCGATTTGCTGCTCCGTCGCCGACCTTCAGGGCGAGAGAGAAAGAGGCCAAGGAACCCGCCGTTTTCGGTCGCCAGCAGCTAGAAGATGGTTCGCGCGCGAATTTGTCTGCTCCGGTAGCCGCACTGGGAGAGGAAAAAGGAATAGTGACTGCGGGCGATCGATTCACAAGAGCTGATGTCTCAAATACTCCTACTGACAAGGCAACGCGAGAGTTCGAGAAGCTGCAACTGTACTCAAAAATAGCGCGACCGGGAGAATCTGGACAGGCCGGGCCGATGATCGCGCGGACTGTGTCGCTTGCCATCATCACGAAGGATTTCGATTCTTCGCGCGGGTCGCTCGATGCCATCCTTTTGCGGCGCAACGGATATGCCGCCAGCCTGAGTGTTGCGACTCCGCAAGACGCGGCGCGTTCGCTCCAGGCGTCACTTCGCATCCCTGCGTCTCAACTGGCGACAGCGATTCTCGAATTAAGAGCGCTGGGCAGGGTCGAAAATGAATCGCAAAACGGCGATGAAGTCACGCAGCAGCACGCCGATCTCCTGGCCCGGCTGAAGAATTCTCGCGAGACCGAGCAGCGCTTGCAGGCAATACTGGCGCAACGAACTGGGAAAATCAGCGACGTGCTCGAAGTGGAGCAAGAGGTCGCCCGGGTGCGCGGGGAAATCGAGCAAATGGAAGCCGAACAGAAAAATTTGGAGCACCGCGTGGACTTCGCGACCATCGACCTGAACCTGTCGGAGGAATACAAAGCCAAGCTGGACTCGCCGGCTCCGGCGATTTCCACGCTGATTCACAATGCTGCTGTCGACGGCTATCGCAATGTGTCCGACACGCTTTTGTCGATCGTTCTCTTCTTCGCCGAATACGGGCCGGTGCTTTGCTTCTGGGTTTTGGTTTTCTCTATTCCAGCCTGGCTGGTCTGGAGGCGGTGGCGGCACGCCACAGCCTCCATTTAATTGGCTGAATGATTCCGTGGGGCTGTCAACATGCAGGACGACGTGAGTTCGATCGTTTTGTAAAATGTGCGATACAGCGGGCAGTTCATGGCATAGATGCCATGCACGCGCTCCACGGTTTCGCGAACTTCCTCCGGCGCTGCCAAATGCATATCCACGTGAATGCGGCGAATGACCAGGACGCCGTCCTCTGTTTCGACCTCTCCCGTTACGTTCGCGATAAGCTTGCCGTCGCTTGCATCGATTTGACGCGCTTCCAGCGCGCCGCCAAAAGTGCCCATCATTCAACCAGCGGTTGAAGCGATCACGTAGTCGATGGTCGCCGCGTGGGATTCCCCAAGTATCGCCGGGTCCACTTTGTAGTGTTTTGCGATCCCACCGTGCACGCTGAAAATTACAGGCTGGGCCTCGCCCGGCAAATAAGCGACGCGCAGCGGTCCCTTCTTCCGCTCAATCCGTATTTTGGAAACGTAGACGATCTCGGCCATGACAATCCTCCAGGAAGCATTTGCAATGCAAAGACGGTAACATTGCAATGGGTTCTCGGAACGCAAAAACTTACTGTCACCATGAGCTCGGAAGCGGAAACGCGACGCTGCGGGAGACACCTGGAATTACGAGCCCGCCTCGAGATCGTTCCATTTGCGCCTAAAAGCCGTCGATTAGGATCTGAGAGGAGCCGGGAGCCAAATTGTCGCGGTAACGTTAACGCCTCTCGGCGGAATTTCACCGAGCAAAGCCAATTTTCCCACTTTGTTTTTACATCTCGACAGCTTGGCGCGCTCTCAAGAACATATCGGAGGGGGAAGCTGCCAGCGGGTGCTGAGCTCTCTCGGCATCGTTTTTTTCGATGCAATACTCCTAAAGAATGTAGGTGATTCTACAAATTCTGTGAGAATTTGTAGAATGGACGCGCTGTCTCAGCGGCTTTCCGGGTCGATTTTCTTGTAAATTCTTTTGAATCATAGACCTCTAGCAAAGGACCAACTCGGTTCACTGCTGGCACAACTATTGCTCTCTTCCAAGGCAACTTACAAGATTGGCTTCCCGGGGTGGCCGGATCCGAACCTCGACTCGGTTCCGGTTTATTGGGGGGTCAGTTCAAAAAAGGGGGCTTGCACCAGCCCCCTTTTTTATTTTGGACGTTCTCATGGGTGGTGGTTGGCCGGTGCGGGAGGTTCGCTTCCCGCGAGTGTGTCATCGAAGTGGTTTCGTTAAGGGGCCCTATGTCCTTGGGGCCCTTTTTTCTTTTGATTCTCGCTGGGTTTCAGACCCGCCAGCGTAATGCAATAGAAACAGGAAGTCTTTATAGTTGTGGGGCTATGCGCGACTTGACTGCGCCTGCGCCGACTCGGCTGCCTCTGCCAACCCTGCTTTCTTTTGCGCTCGTTGCGTTCACGATTGAGTTCGACAACGAAGCCGAGCGCCTCCTCCAACATCGGACCACGAGACATGGCTCCAAGTTCAAGTCGGCCGGCGGATCCCTCCACGCTCCTTGGCTGGTCTCGATGGTGATGTGGACGAACTGCATGCAGTTCGTTGAAGAAAAAGGCGTGCACGTCGGAGAGCTGGAGAGACTCGCCCGCACCAAGACGAACTTTAACGGCATGGAGAGGTGGGGCTACATCGCCGTGCAACCGGATCCTGCCGACAAACGGCCGAAGCCGCCTCTCTCCGACTGGCTGATTCGCGCCAAACCCGGTGGGCGCGCGGCACAAGAAGTGTGGAGGCCGCTGCTTGGAGCCATTGAAAAGCGATGGCAAGAGCGCTTCGGAAAAGACGAGATCGCGCAGCTTCGCGATTCCCTCCTGGCGCTAATCAACAAGATGAACCTCGAACTACCAGACTGTCTCCCGATCTTAGGTTACGGTCTGTTCAGCAGAGGGCCAGAGGACAAGAGACGGCCGCTTACGACCAGCGAGGAGGGCGAGCTTACGAATCTCCCTCTTCCAGCGTACTTATCCAAAGTGCTTCTAGCGTTCGCCATCGAATTCGAGGAGGAGTCGCAGCTGTCGCTGGCCATCTGCGCGAACCTACTGCGAGTCTTGAGCGAGAAGGGAGAGAAGGTACGAGAGTTGCCACTATTGACCGGCGTATCCAAGGAGGCTCTAAGCATGGCAATGGGAATCCTCCAGAAGAGAGGCCTTGCTGAAACGAAAGCGGATATGTCGGCAGGCCGGGCTAAGATGGCACGTCTCACGGCGAAAGGCCGAAAGGCGCGAGAGGCGTACCAGCAACTGCTCGCGCTGATTGAACGGCGCTGGGAAGACCGCTTCGGCAAGGACAGAATGGACAAACTTCGGGAGAGACTCGAGCGCCTGGCGGGGCAAAACGCCGATGAGACGTCGCCGCTGTTCCAGGGGTTGGAGCCCCACGCCGGCGGGTGGCGGGCGTCAGTCCGCAAGCCCAACACGCTGCCGCACTATCCCATGGTGCTGCACCGCGGCGGGTTTCCCGACGGTGCCTGACGTGACTGCGATGGGAAGCCGCCAAACCTCTCCTTCCAAGTAGAGGCATCACGCAGGGCAGAGGATGTTTGCCGATTCCAACTCATAACTTTGGAGAAGAGACGCTAGCCCCTGGCCCGCCAGAAAACGGCGGGCAAAAAAGTGAGCGGCCGGTGGGGGGACCGGCCGCTCGGGCGTGGGGGATGGAGGGTCTTGCAACCAGAAGCCAGTCCGATGCTTCCACGCGTTTTGCTGCGCTCGCGAGCAGCAAAACGAGGTACAGGAGCAATCAGGCCCAAACCTTTCTGCTCCGGAAGCCGCAACCAACTCCCGATTACAATTACGATTCTGCGCTGAGTCCCGGTACACGTCGATAGGCCGAGCGGTTCATTCTTCTCAGTACTTCCCGGTGTCCCCGCGAGGCTCTTTTTAGTACCTACGTACCTATTCCTGGCCATTCGCCGCTTCTCCCGTGCGCACAAAGCTGCAAAGATGAACAGAGGAGTGAACAAGGAGGAGCCTGATAAAGAATCAGGAGGGCCACTAAACACCAGGAGAGAACTGTCCAAAACCCGCGGGGACTCTCCCGATGTGGAAAGCGTGAGCCCACGCACCCATGCAACGAAAACGACGAAGCGGACGCATCGCTAAAGAGTTAGCTATCGTCCTGCTCGGAACCGACACTACCGGAAAAGTGTTTTCGGAAGTAACGAAAACCGTGGTCCTTAGCCGCCACGGCGCCGGAGTTGTAACGCGACATCGATTTTCGCCGGACGAACGCATGACGCTGCGGCTCCCCGGGACTGCCAAGGAGGCTGCAATACGGCTCGTCGGACAAATTGGAGGCGAACCGGGCCGCTACGTCTATGGCGTCGCGTTCGTCGATCCTGATCCGGACTTCTGGCCAATGGAGTTTCCTCCGCCCGATCCGTTCGAACCGGCCAGCCTGCGAATAGGGCTCGAATGCAGCCTGTGCCAAGCGCGAGCAGAGATTCAACAAGCCGACATCGAAGAGGATGTCTACGCTGTCAACGGAAACATCCTTCGTTATTGCGCGGAGTGCGGCACGTCAACGCCGTGGAAAAAGGCCGAAGGCGAAGCCCTCCCCGCTTCGACCGCGAGCGCAGCCAAGCCAAGTATCAGCTTGCTTACGCTCGCGCCCCCGCTGAAAACGTCGAATCCGTCTTTGGAAGCACCCGTGGCTTCGCTTCTGGAGGCTTTTGAACCGGTGCTGGACGATTCAAGTGCGCTTGCCTCGGGTGAACTGACCTCATCGTACTCCGCTGCATCGACCACTTCGGAATTCGTTTCACTGACCGACATTCAAACTTCGCCCGTCGTGGCCAGTGCCGTGTTGCTCGCGCCTGAGCCTGCCGTTCACACACCTGCCAAGCCCGCTGCGCATCCCGCGGTCAAAACCGGCGATGTTACTGCACGACAGCTAGCTGCAAACGGGCGGCCTGTCAACAAACGGAGGCACGTTCGCATCACAGTGAGTTTCAGCGCGTGCGTGCGGCATCCGGCACACGCCGACCAAGTTGTGGAGTGTGAAAACGTCTCAAAAGCCGGCGTCTGTTTCCATAGCTTGCAGCAGTACCCGCTGGACTCATTCATAGAGGTCGCCGCGCCATTCTCTCCGGGAGAAACAGCGCTTTTTGTTCCAGCCCAAATCAAGCGCGTCGAAACGCTTTCCGGTGGTCTCGTTTTCCGCTACGGCGTCGAATACACGAAATTCTCCGCCCCACATCCTTACGGGCAATCTTCCTAGCCGTAATCCTTCGCAAGATCGAGTCCTTCTAGGCAATCCATTTTCCTCTCAGAGCTGAAGAGTCTGGATTCGGACGCGGAAGGAGGCTAGAGATTTTGCAGGACTTGCTGGAGGAGGGCGAGGGCGTCGCTGAGTTGCCCTCGTTCCTTTTCCGGAAGCCTCGTGACGGCTTTGGCCAGTGAGTCGACGCGCCGGTTACGCGCTTCCCACATCAGGCTGACCCCTTTGGGAGTGGCTTCGAGGCTCATGCGGCGGCCGTCTGCCGTGGTATGCCGCCGAAGCAGCCCCGAGCGCTGGAGCGCGGCAACGATTCGACTCATGGTGGGGGGACGCACTTGCTCGGCGCCGGCGAGTTCGCCGAGCGACTTCGGACCGCCAAAGACCAGGACAGAGAGAGCGGATAGCTGCGCGGGGCCGACGCCGCTTGCGCGGTCGCGGACGCGAAGGCGGCGAAGGAGGTGGATGGCGGCGGAGTGGAGATGGTCGGCCAATTCCGTCGAAGCCATATCAGGCGGGGAGCCGGCGTGGACCGAAGGGAATGGTGGAGCGGAAATGGAAGCCGAGGGAGACGCTGCGGCGGCCCTCGGGCTGGAGCGAACTTTGCGCTTGACAGGAGACATGGAAGATAGTTAGCTATGCTAACGAATTGTTTCCGGGAGGTAAAGCAAAATGAGCGCTGCGGCTGCAAGCATGGCCATCCAGAATATTGGGCAGATTTCGATTATCGTGAAGGACGTGGAACGGGCAACGGCGTTTTACCGCGACGTGCTTGGGCTGCCGCTGCTCTTCACCGTGCCGAGTATGGCTTTCTTTGATTGTGGCGGCGTACGCCTGATGCTGGGGACGGCATCGTCGCCGGAATACGATCATCCGAGTTCGATCTTGTATTTCCGCGTCGCGGATATTCAGGCAGGCTACCAACGGCTCGTTGGGAGAGGCGCGGAGATAGTATCGCCGCCGCGGTTGATTGCGCCGATGCCGACGCACGATTTGTGGATGACAGCGTTCCGCGATAGCGAAGGAAACGTCCACCAATTGATGAGCGAAGTGCCACGGAGCGTTTAGGAATTGCTGCGGTCACGATATTCATCGTCGCGAACCAAAGCATAACGAGCTCCTTCGTCCTGGTGTTTCCACCAGTGGCTCCGGATAAATGCATGCCCCTGTTTTAGAGTTATGTGCCGGCAAAACACCCTAAATCAGGTGAATTCCACTCCTCGCGGGAATGCTTGACACATTTGCGACCTGCTTCGTAGCATTAAGAATTGTCTCTGTGCCGGCGTAGCTCAGTGGTAGAGCGAGGGTCTCATAATCCCTAGGCCGTGGGTTCGATTCCCCCCGCCGGCACCATTGTTTGCGATTCCCCTTTTATGGAGGCATACGTGGCGCTCATGCGAAGCGGAAAGTTCTTTTTCGCGCTGCTGGTGAGCTTGTGCTGTCTTGCGGCTGCGCAAGCCCGGCAAGCGGAACCTGATCCCGCGGAAGACAGTCAATTTCGCTTTCGATTTGTGGGGCCGCGCGTGGGAAACCGCATCGCGTCCGTGGCGGGAGTGCCCGGAGATCCAAGCACGTACTATGCGGGAGCGGCGTCCGGCGGAGTGTGGAAATCGACGGATGGCGGCAACCGTTGGGCGCCGATATTTGATAAACAGCCCGTCGCCGCGATCGGGTCTCTTGCCGTAGCGCCCAGCGATCCGAGTGTTGTGTGGGCTGGCACTGGCGAAGCCTGGGTCATCCGCGACAGCGATGTGATCGGTAATGGAATTTACAAATCGACGGACGCCGGGAAAACCTGGACGAACATGGGTCTGCAGGAGACCGGGCGTATCGGGCGAATCCTCGTTAACCGCTCGAATCCCGACATTGTATTTGCGTGCGCGCTGGGACGCGCGACGGGGCCGCAGCAGGAGCGCGGCGTCTACCGTACGGTGGACGGCGGGCAGCATTGGGAACGAGTCCTTTTTGCGGGAGAGAACATCGGCTGCTCGGGACTCTCCATGGATCCGCACAATCCGCGGGTGCTGTTTGCCGGAATGTGGCAACTGGAAATGCATACGTATGGGGAGTTCAGCGGCGGGCCGGGTAGCGGGGTCTATGTATCGCGCGACGGCGGAACAAAATGGACGCATATCGAAGAACACGGATTGCCGCATGCGCCGCTCGGCAAGATTGATGTGGCTGTCGCGCCGACGAACTCCAACCGGGTGTTCGCCTTGATTCAGACGAAAGACCAGGGCTCCGTGTGGCGGTCCGACGACGCGGGGTCACACTGGAAAGCGGTCGATTATCAGAGAGGCTTGATTGGGCGCGCGGGTTATTACATCCGAATCGCGGTCTCCACCGGAAATGACAATGAAGTCCTGGTGGCGAACAGCTCGTTCTATCAGTCGCTGGACGGCGGACAAAATTTCCAAGAGGTGCGTTGGGGCGGAGACACGCACGATATTTGGATTGATCCTGCAAATCCCGACCGGTTTGTGATCACGGATGACGCCGGAATGATCATTACGACGGTGCATGGACGGGGTTTTCATCGGGTCACGCTGCCGATCGGGCAGATGTATCACGTGGATGTTGACAACCAAACCCCCTACTACTTTTATAGCAATATGCAGGATGACGGGAACATGCGCGGGCCCAGCGTGCCCGTCGATTCGCAGGAAACGGGTTGGGACCGGCACATGGGTGGCTGTGAATCGGGGTTCACCGTTCCTGATCCTGCCGATCCAAACGTTGTGTGGGCCACATGTTACGGGGACGAAGTGACAAGGTGGGACGCGCGAATCAAAGAAGCGCGGTCGGTGAGTCCCTATCTGCACACACTGGACGCGCCGCCGACGGAGATCAAATACAGATGCCACTGGACTTCGCCGCTGGCCGTGGATCCCTTTGACCATAATACCGTTTACTACGGCTGCCAGGTGATTTTCAAAACGACGAACGGGGGACAGAATTGGGCGGTCACTAGTCCGGATCTCTCGACGCAGGATCCCAGCCGGATCGTGTCTTCGGGAGGAATTGTCGGAGACAATCTGGGGCAGTTTTATGGAGAAGTCGTGTTTGCCATTGCGCCCTCTAAAATACAGAAGGGACTGGTTTGGGCGGGTACGAACGACGGGCAAGTCTGGTACACGAAAGACGGCGCTGTAAACTGGACGAATGTCACCAAGAATATTTCTGGATTGCCAGCCTGGGGAACGATCACCAGTATAGCGCCGTCAGCTTTCGACGCCGGCACTGCCTACGTCGCGGTTGATTTTCATTTAATGGATAACCGTGACCCGTTTCTTTATAAAACGACGGACTTTGGAAAAACGTGGAAAGCCATCAGCGGAAATTTGCCGAAACATCCGCTTTCTTATGTGCGAGCTATCGCTGAAGATCCCAACTGCGCGGGTTTGTTGTTCGCGGGGACGGGGAACGGTCTCTACTATTCGCTGGACGACGGAGGGCATTGGACGGCGCTGCAAACCGGTCTGCCGCACGCTCCCGTGACCTGGGCGGTGGTGCAGAAAGATTTCCACGACTTGGTTATTTCCACGTACGGGCGAGGGCTCTACATTTTTGACGACATCACGCCGCTCGAACAACTCGCCAAGAGTCACGCCGACGCTCCAACAGTACTTTTTGAGCCGAGGCCGGCGCGCCGGTTTGTGCATGGCGGAGCTGCGATGCTCAATTTCTCGCTGAAAGTGGCGCCGAAAGATCCGATCGAAATTGAACTCCTCAATGCGGAAGGCAATACGATTCGTAAGCTGAAAACGAAAGCGCATGTGGGAATCAACCGCGTGAAGTGGGACATGCACTACGAGTCGCCGCGGTTGATTGCGCTGCGCACGGCAACCGTGGACAATCCACACATCTGGGAAGAGCCGCGCTTCCGCGACTCCGACTCGCGGCCGATAACCCACTGGGGAATTACTCCGGCGGAAGTGGGGCCCATGGTTGCGCCGGGAAAGTACTCCGTGAAGCTGACGGTGGGTGGCCAGAGTTTTACGCAGCCATTGACCGTACTACCCGATCCGCGGATTTCGGCTTCGGAAACCGACATTGAAGCGTCGGTCAAAACCCAGCTGCGCATTCGAGACGACATCAGCCGCGCTTCCGATACCTTCAACCAAATGGAGTGGTTGCGGAAGCAAACCGAAGTGCTGGAGGCGATGCTTCGTCCGCCAAAGAAGAAGGAGAAGGAAAAACCGCCGTTTGCCGAACCGGATGATTACGATGAACCGGAGCCCGCGCCGGCGGAGGATGAGGCGCAATCCAAGCGGAAGGCCGAACTTCTGAAAATCGTCGAGGAGATGGACAAAAAGCTCCTGGCCGTCGAGTTCAAGATAGTGACGCCCTCACAACTCAACAGCGACGACAAGTATTTCGTCGAGGCGGACAAGGTTTACCTCAATCTGATTTGGCTGAACGCTGAAGTTGGTCCTGGCGGCGGAGACGTTGCCGGCGGGGCGGACTTTGCCCCGACGGACACGGCCCTGGGCTTGCTTCAGATGATCGAGACGGAACTTAGTGGGGCGATCGCGGACTATCAGAAGCTGATCGAAAAAGATCTGCCTGCGTTCAATCACACGCTCATGGAAAATAATCTTGCGGCGATAACCTCGTCCCCGACGGCTCCAGGCGGGGCCGAGAAGTAAGTCTCAAGGACCCAGCTTCCCTGCGCAATTGTCTTCAACACGAGACAAATGCTTCGAGAGAGACCATAAAATCGCGCAGAGAGAACTGCACGTCGCGTTCCTTTTGATTGACAGGCGTCGGACGAGTTGGGCAGGATGGCACAACAAGTGGCCGCCTCCAGCTCTATCGCATCATTCCTGCCCGCCGTTGTGTATGTGAATCCCCACGCAGGCGGCGGTCGCACCCTTTCCACCATTCCGCGTATTCGAAAAGTCTTCGAAGCAGCCTCTGTTCCTGCCGAATTTATTCTCGTCGAAAGAGCCGGAGACCTGGAGAAAAAAGCCGTTGCAGCGATGAAGGAAGGAAAACGGCTCTTGTTCGCTCTTGGCGGCGACGGGACGTTTCAAGAATTGGTTAACGCGACGTACGGCGCCGACGTAGTTTTAGGCGTTCTGCCGACCGGCGGCGGCAACGACTTTGCGGCCGCACTGCAATTGCCTGAAGATCCTGCGGCGGCAGCCGAAGCGAGCCTTCGCGGTCAGCCAAGAAGCGTGGATCTCGTGCGAGCGCGAACCGCAGATGGACGAGTGCGGTTGTATTGCGGCGGCGGAGGACTGGGCATAGATGCTGAGGCGTCGCGGCTGGCGAATGGAGTATTTCGCCGCTTGCCCGGCCGGTCCCGCTACGTGCTGTCTGCGCTGTGGGCTTTCTGTGGACACCGCACGATGGTGGTGAAAGCGGAATTTCCAGGGAGCGACTTGCCGGCGATAGAAGTCCATGCTCTTTTGGCGGCGGTACTGAATACGCCGAGCTACGGAGCGGGGATTCGTCTTGCGCCCGAAGCGCGCTTGGACGATGGGTGGCTCGAAGCGGTGATCGTGGAAGACTTGAATTTCCTTCAAGTCTTGTGGCTATTACCGCGGCTAATGAAGGACGGTGAGCTTCGAACTCCACGCGTCAAACGGTTCCGGGTTCGCGCCGTTAACATCGCAACAGACCGGCCGTGCGTATATCACGGAGACGGCGAGATTTTGGGACCTGCGCCGGTCGAGATTGAGGTAGTGCAGCAAGCGGTCCGGGTTCTGGCGCCCAATGAAAGCTGATTCTCGACTATCTCGCTTCCGCGACTTCTCAGGGCGTTTCTTTGTGGAGCACCTTTCGCCGAATATCTGGCCAGAATTCCTTCAATTCATTGGAGAGGCCATCCCAAAGAATGAGAAGACCAAATGTGGAAGCGTTCCGCCCAACTGTTCGATCTTCCGCTGGATGGTAAACGTTGGATATTCCAGCGGCTACGGCGTTACCGAGCGACTCGGAAATGTTAAAGCGGTCATGCCCGGAGTCCGTGCGCGTGACGAACAGCCGATTGACCGCATGATATGCGCGGTGGGCGAAGCGGCCTCTCCCCATCTGGTAATAGCGAGGATCTTCGTGAAGCAAACTAGGAAAAATGGCGGTAGTCATGTACGTTCCGATGCTGTTGTCGGCAAAGGACTCGCCATAGCGCTGTCCGTAGGCTCCCCAACCTTGTCCCCAGGACTTTGGATCATTCTTCGCTTGGCTAATTGCGGCAAGCGCACCGTTGAATGGATACGCAGCCCAGTCGAAAACTCCCGCCGTGGCGAGCCGAAATTTTTGACCCGAGGTAAGCGGTGGAAGAGTCTTGGCAGTTTCCACTGTGCCGTAATTCGGCAGGACTTCGAAGATGCGGTCGTTCACAGTTCCTGTTTCTTTCTCGAGCTTGCTTTTCCCAATCTGCGTATCGTTCACCTCGGTGGGTTTATCCGCAGGCGACTCTGCCGGGGCGGGCGTTGGTGGCGGGGGCTGCTGGGAAAATGTCGCTGGAGCTAGAAAGAGCAGCGCCAACAGGATTCGTAGACACAAATGGCGCGGCCTCTCAATGGCACTAGTCACTCAAAACTCCAATTCTCTCCGTGGAGATGTGTTATGCGAAGAAGGGCCTGCCGAGTATCCAGAAAGCCGTGCTGAAACTTAGATTCGCTTCCCTCGTAAAGGGTTTCATTGGCCTTTCACGCGCGAATGCAGTCTAACGAAGCTGCACAGTGCGCGCTCGTGCCAGTGAGCGGTTGAATGTACCGCGTTATTCCAGACAAGCTGGCTTTTGGGTCCGCGACCGGCTGAGGCATGTGGCTGGGTGGTTTTCCGCGATCAAGAAGACTGAAAGACGAAAGCGCAAGCAGGGTGGCTCAACCCTTCCTCTTATCGATTTTCAGATTGAGGGTGATGTCCTTGCGGCTCTCGAAACTCGAAACCGTGCGAGTCGCCGATTGGGACCCCTCCTTCTCAGCGTGAATTTCATAATCCGCATTTGGATCGAGACCGCTAAAGCGGTATTTACCCGTGTTGTCGGTATAAGAGCTTCGCACCACATTGGTGCGTGTGTTCTTGAGGAAAACGACGCTCTCCGAGATTGGATTGTCGGCTTTGTCGAGGACGCTTCCATGCACAGTCCGCAGCTGGGCTTCGCGTTTGGCGTCTTGTGCAAAGGCCAAAATGCCCACCAAGGCCAGAAGCGCCGACATAAGAATAACGCGTTTTGGCGCGCTCATTTCTTCCCTCCCTCCGAAACTTCCATACGAAACACTATACGTGCTTCGCTGACGCCTGTCTTGGCGTCCAACGAGCGTGTTTGGTCCGCGAACCCCTTTGCATGGACCACCATTTCGTAGGCCGAGCCTTGAGGAACACGCACGGCAAAATCCCCTCTTGAATTGGTGAAGCTATCCCAGCGGTATTTTTTTTCAGCGCTGCGCCGAATCCGGAGTTCGACGCCTGGAAAGGCATACCCTTTTGCATCGAATACCGTCCCGATGATCAAGAAATCGTTGGCGTGGCTGTATTTCGGCTTCTGGGGCTTCCCCGACGATGTCGATTCGGGCGCTGGGGCGGTAGGGGCCGGCGGCGCTTGGGGAGGCGGAGGCACAGGATCCTGCGCTCTGTCTGCGACAGCATCGAAGCAAATGAATATCACAGCCGTTCCCGCGAGGAGAATCCAACGGGGAGTTCGCATTAGCCCACTCCTGTCCGCTTAGATGCTTTCGCCGGGGAAAGGGGATATTGCACGGGACGGTCGAAGCGGGCTACTCATCATCCTCTTCTTCTTCGTCGTCTTCCTCGTCTTCTTCAGGGAGGTCGCCGTTCTCCGCGGCTTCTTCTTCGTCGTCCTCTTCTTCTTCATCAAGGTCGTCGGAGATGAGGTTGAGATGTACGGGATGTGTCTGGGAGACCTCGAGCTCAGATTCGCACTCGGGGCAGCTCAGGATTTCGCCTTCTTCTACTTCGTCTTCGTCCACATCGATTTCCGTGGAACACTCAGGGCAGCGGATCACGGCTCCAACCTCCGTAGGAATGTTCGCAGGGCGGCGCCCTACCGATTGTGCCGCCGTCACCATGGCGTATTATATACCGCGTTGTCCTAAGTCAACTCGAATGCGCGGGGCGGCTGCTTCGATTGTAAACCGCTCCGGGCCAGAATTCCTAAAGTGGCTTCCTCGCGCGAATATCCGGAGCGTCCCATCGTAGGCGTTGGCGGCGTGATCATCGAGAATGGCCGCGCGCTTCTGATTAGGCGCGGCAGCGAGCCTCTGCGGGGAGAATGGTCGATTCCGGGAGGCACGCTGGAGCTTGGCGAGTCGCTACAAGCCGGCGTCGCGCGCGAACTGCTGGAAGAAACCGGGGTTGAAGTGCGCGTGCTTGAACTCATCGAAGTGTTTGACCGGATATTCCCGGACGAGAAAGTGCAGGCTTCCGGGCAGAAACAACCACCACGCTTTCATTTTGTCATCGTGGACTACTTATGCGAGCGCATCCGAGGGGAAGCGCAAGCGGGAAGCGATGTTACGGACGTGGCTTATGCAACGGAAGACGAACTTGAGAAATTTCATCTGACCGAAACCGCAACACGGGTACTGAAGAAAGCATTCGCCATGGCTCGCTCGCGGGGCGCGCCGCGTTGATTCGCGCCTGAAGAAATTCTCTTAGCCAGATCCCTAGGGAGCTTTGGCGATTTCGATGCTCCCGTTCGAATCGGTCAACTGCAATTGGCAGCCGCCTCCCGCAATCGTGCCGTTCAGCGAATCGCCGCCGATGTTTCCCGTAGCGGTGACCGGCAAGTCGGAGGAAACTCTGCCGAACGAAGTCCGAGCCGAAACGTTGTAGCCCACGCCGTCCGGAATGCGAACGTGGATGGACGAGAAAGACGTCTTGAGGGAAATGTCGCGACAGCCGCTGGCGGGACGCACGGCGAGAACGGAAATCGCTCCGTTCTGATTGTCCACGCGGATGCGGCCCCTTATGGATTCCAGCGTAACCCCTGAGAAGGAAGTCGTCGCGTTTGCGTCGCCTTTCACATTTCGCGCCGTGATTGAGCCATTGGTGTCTTCGGCGGTCAAATTGCCGTTAATTCGGTCGGCCTCGATGCTTCCAAAGCTGGTTTTCGCGTAAGCGTCAGCGCCGATGTCGGTGAGAGTAATTGCTCCATTTCCGGTGATGGCTCGAATGCCCTTCGGGATGTTTGTCGCCTCAATTGCCCCAAAGGAGGACTTGAGCGTTACTGCTCCCCGGATGTCATGCACCCCGATTTTGCCATTGGACGTCTCCGCGTCCAGCGTGCCGTTGATATTCTCCAGCTCGAGGTTTCCGAAGGAATCGCGAATGGTCACGGAAGTTCCCGATAGTCCGTTGGCCTTCACCCGGCCGTTGTTGGTGGTGCAGTTTACGCGGCCCTTCACGTCGGTGAAAGTCACATTTCCGAAGCTGTCGCTGACATCCAGTGACCCACCAATCGTTGAGATATCCACGTTCCCGTTGTTGTCGTGAACGGAAAGATCGCCGCGGATGTTTCGGGTATCGACATTGCCGAACGAAGTAGTGACAGTGGCGGATGCGGCGCCGTCGAGCGTGATTGTTCCGTTGCCCCCAGTGATGGTTGCGCCGCCCTGGATGTTGCGGACCGTGATGCTGCCGAAGCGGTCTTGCACATCGAGGGTGCCTTTCACGTCAGAAATCTGGACGGAGCTGTTCTTGTTGTTGACGGCGGCATTGCCTCCGGCGCCGGTCAGCTCAATGCTGCCGAAGGAATTGTTGAGACGCACCGGGCCAGCGTCCTGCACGGCGAGCGAGCCGAAGCCATTTTCGACCTCGACCGCCCCGTGGACACGCGCGACGCTCACGCCTCCGTAACTGTTGCGAATATTCAGCGGGGCATCGGTTGGCACAGCGATGTCGTAATTGACAGACCAGGAGGAATGCTTGCTGATATGGAACCACTTGTTTTCCTCGGATGGATAAATTGTGCGGATGCTGATGCCTGCGCCCGTTTGTTGCACTTCAATCTGAATCTTTTGCGCAAAGGACTCAGCTTCCTCATGCGAACTGGCTTGCGCTCGAATGATGGCGGAGATTTTAACTTCGCGTCCGGATTCTCCGTGGACTTTGACCTCGCCGAATTTGTGCTCGACGCGAACGGACTGGCCTGCGCCGAGGGTCAATGTCTTGTCAAAATTACGTGTGACTTCATCCTGCGCACGGCTCCCAGCCGCCAACGCGGGTGACGCCGCTAGGACAAGGACAGCCGCAATGCCGCTTGCCCGGCGCGCATACCGCAAACGCTCTCGATTCGCCTTCGACCCAAACAACTTCATCGCTTTTCCTCCAAAATGTCTTGCAGCGTTTGCTGTTTCTCCTGGTACATGGCCAGCAGTTGCTGGCGCAGATGCGCGTTGGAAGGATTCATCCCGGCTTGTGTGCGAAGATCGTTGATGGCGCTATCCAGCACAAGAAGCTTCTCGCGGTAGTTCGCTTGCAAGGGTGTCGCGGGACTGTCGAGCTGCGGTTTTGCGTCCGCAGCCAGCTTGTCGATGGCTTGCTCATAGGCAGCTTGGGCGCGTTCTACTTCGGCGAGCGCAGGCTTCTTCAGTAAGGACTGGTCGCCGGCAGGTTCGTACCCGGCGCGATGGAAATAAACCCAGCCTGCGGAGACTGTCAAGACCAAAACCATCGCGGCAACCAGGGCTGTTTGCCAACCCAGAGAGAGGCCGAACCCGAGCGAGAGCCAACTCCAACGTGCTGCTCGCTGTTTCTTCGCGGCGGCTTCTTCAGTCAGGGACCGCTCGATGCGGGGCCACAGCGCAGGCGTATCGGAGTAATCGCGGAGTTCCTTTGCCGCGAAACTAATTGCTTTCCAGGCGCGCAACTCTTCGGCGCAGGCGGCGCAATTCGCGCTGTGCGCTTCAAGAGCAGCCCAGTCGGCGGGAGTGCCATCCAGCAGAATCCTGTCGCGGTCTTCACATGTAATGTTCATCGTCGTTCACCGTGCTCCCGCGATACTATTGCTTCGTGGAGGCTCAAGTACCTGGCGAAGATTTTTCTTCGCTTGAAAGAGTGTGTTCTTCGAAGCCGTTTCCGTGATCTCCAGCATCCCGGCAATTTCCGCGTGATGGAAGCCTTCCACTTCGTACAACAAAAAAACGTCGCGCTGATGCTTCGTCAAGCTGGCCAGCGCTCGTTCCAGCGCCATACGAAGCGAGGGATGCGCTCCCGGCGCGCGGGGCTCCGGCCGCGGAGAATCTTCGCAGTCGTCATTCGCCACTTCTTTTTTGCGCACCCGGCTGCGGCGCGCGTCATAGCAAGTGTTGATGAGAATCCGGTACGTCCAGGTAACAAAACTGGATTGCCCGCGAAAGCCGCCGATGCTTCGCTGCACTTTCAAAAACGTTTCCTGGACCGCATCTTCCGCGTCGCTCGAGCTGCCCAGTAAATTGCGCGCCACATTCTTCATGCGCGCCCCATGGAGCGCGTAGAGACGCTCGTACCCGCCCAGATCGCCGGCACGGCAGCGCTGCGCCAGCTCGGCGTCCTCGGAAACTGCCGCCCGCGTGGCAGCAGGCGCCGCGGTCTGGCTGGGGCGGCCTGTCTGGTGTTCGGAGGGTTCCACTCGCATCTCCCGTTCGCGCGGCACGGAAGAGATTCTAGTCTCCCAGGGCAGCGCAAGTCCCATAGTTCCCATTCTGTGCTCCTGGGATATAGACGCCGCAGAGTGGCAAAATGTCAGGGCAAGGCTGTTCGCGAAAGCGTCAGGCGATTTACTTGCTGGAAGCTAAAGGACTGATTGCAGAGGTGATAGTGGGCGCAGCATCGAGCCCGAGGTAGATTTTCTTATGCAACAGGCTGTTTTCGTGCCCGATGATCAGATGCGTCTCCGGATCATCCTCGGTGATTAGCAACCGCAGTCCCGGAGCGTCTTTGGGGACGTCGAAAACAAGATCCTTCGCGAAAGATTGGCCGGGACGCAATGGCCGTCGCAGCGAGCCCGAATCGCCTGCTAGATGCGCAAGCGCGGCTTCCCCTTCGGGAGATAGCTCGTAAGCGTGGTCATTCGCATCAACGAGCAGTACGCGGCGAGCGTTGGGTGTGAGCGGCCCGTCGCCCCGGGCGGAAGAAATGGTTCGCTCGTCGAACCATACCTTGAGGCGAACAATTACAAATTGGCCTTTCGCATTTGTTTCTCGCAACTCTGGCCCGATAGCGGCTGTCGTCTGGATGCCGGCAACGGAATAGCCGATGTGGCAATCTAGCTCACAAAAATACTTCCAGCCGCCGGCGGGCACGACTTTTTCGTGGCTCGCGAGCGAGACTCCGCAAAGCAGAAGGGCGTAGCACGCAATGACCGTCAGAGCGGCGGCGGCGCCAATGCGCGCGTAGAGCTTGGAACGACGGGCCGCTCCGTACAGCAAAATCAGGAGGCTCACGCCGGTGGTGAAAACCGCAGCGAGAAATAACAGCACAACGATGGGGGCCAAATGGGGTGTGGTTTCAGCCATTTTTGATGCTCCCTCCAGATGACGTCATCCTGCGATAGCGTCGGGCAAAGCCCCGCGCGTACGCTCGCGCCTGCCGAATTCCTGCAATGCGCTCTCGAGATCAGCCACCGTAAATTCTGGCCAGCGTTTCGGCAAAAAAACGAATTCGGCGAATGCACACTCCCACAAGAGGAAATCGGAGAGGCGTTGTTCGCCTCCCGTACGGATGAGCAGATCAACCTCGGTGGAGCCTCCACGGAGCACTTCCGCCAGGACGTTCGAGAAAGACTCGGGCGATAGCTCCGTGACTTTATAAAAACGGCAGGCTGCGTTGTAAATCGCTTCCCGAGCCGAGTAATCGATCGCAAGCCGTAGATGAAGCCTCCTGCCGCCGGCTGTCGCAGCCTCAGAATCGGCAATGGCTTGCCGCAGAGTGGCAGGAATGCGATCCCGGCGTCCGATAACGCTCAGGCGCACGCCTTCCTGGATACAATGCGTTGTTTCTATCAGCAGGTATTCATGCAGCAGGCGGAGTATCGCGTTGACCTCGGAAGCTGGCCGTTTCCAATTGGCGGAGGATAAGGCGAAGAGCGTAAGGGTATGAATGCCCATGCGCGGGGCTGCTTCGATTATGCGGCGCGCGGATTCGGCGCCGGCGCGGTGGCCTGCCGAGCGAGGTAACCCGCGAGAAGTGGCCCAGCGGCCGTTGCCGTCCGAGATGATGGCGACGTGCAAGCCGGGAGCTAAGGCCAATTCGGCTTTCGTCGTCATGAGATGTTGCGTAGTCAACTGCTGCATAGTTTTGCTTCTTTCTCCGCCGCCGGAAAAGTTCGCAAATTACTTTGCATTGCAAAGTGCAGGGACAAAAAAATATGCCGTCCTAGCCCTCGCGCGTCGCGCGAATCAGCGCCTCCATGTGGTTCAAGTAGCGCTCCAGGGCACGGCGCCCGGACGCCGTCAGGCGATACTCCGTTTTGGGGAGGCGGCCATCAAACGATTTCGTGCAAACGATATAGTCCGCTTCCTCCAACTTGCGGGCATGGACGCTCAAATTGCCGTCCGTGGTCTTAAGCAAAGCTTTGAGTTCGTTGAAGGTAAGGGAGCGGTTCACCGCCAGAGCACTGACAATCCCCAGGCGAATGCGCTCGTGGATGAGCCGGTCCAAGTCTGGAGAAACGGCCTCCCGCGCGGATCCGCGAACGGTAGCCAGCGAGGCGTCACGTTCGCGCGCGCGCTGGAGCCGTTCCTGGTGTGCTGTCGATGACTTCGCCATGAAACTCCCTTTATCCTCCGTGATGCCGCGCAATCCAAATTCCGAAACCAATCTGTAAAATGCCGAATCCCGCCGCCATGAACGCATCACCCCATCGCGCCGGCGCAAAGAGCGCAGCGGCTCCGAGGCTCATGAGGCAAAAGCCCATGACCGGAACGACGCGCACGGAAAACGCACCACCGGTGACAATCGCAGTTCCATAAAGCAGCAACCAAACGCCCGGAAGTGCGGTTCCCACCCCCGCCGCGAACAGTGCAAAAGTCAACAAGCCTCCAACGATGATGGGAGGCGCAAAACTGAAAAGAAATTTGCGTCCCGGACCGGAAAATAGAGCTGAGTTCGCGCGGTGTGCTTTCGTGGCTGCTGCCGGCGCTGCTATGGCCACTGCGACAAATGCCTCCACGAGCCAAACCGCGAGCCACGCGCGGAGGGAAGACTGACGCGCTGCGACGAAGGCGGCCGCGAGAGCCGTAATGCCCATGGCGACTCCGCCCCATCCGGGGACGGCTGTAAACTCGGCCGCACTCTCCATCGTTTCGCGAATGTATTTGAGGTGATCGGCGGCGCGCGCGTCTATCGGGATGGGCTCGCGCTTGTTCGAACGGAGGGGGCCAGCGGCTACCATGCCAGAAGGCTATCTCAAGGGAAGAGCTGTGTCAAGTACTTTGTGTCACAAAGTGGAGGTCTTGCAAAGCTTCAAGCCTGCTTCGGATAGCGGCCCAGGATCGCGTTCCAGCGGATGGTGAACACATCCACGAACATCTGGATGCTGTCCCGGAACATATTTACTTTCGTGGCTGGTGAGTGTCCCCATCGGACGGGTATCTCGATGGTGTGCAGGCCGTGATGACGGGCCAGGTAGAGCAATTCCGGATCGAATCCAAACCGCTCGATGCGCTGCTGCTCGAAAAGTATTTTGCAAGGTTCACGCCGGAAGGCTTTGAAGCCGCATTGCGTGTCCACAAACGGCAGGCGAAGGATCACGCGCACGATCGTGTTGAAGATAATGCCGGCGAATTCGCGAAAGCGGGACTCATGAACAGTGATAAGGCTGCGGTCCAGCGCTCGCGAGCCGATGGCCACATCGTAGGTTTTCAGCGCATCGAGAAGCTTTGGCGCTTCTTCGATCGGCGCGGAGAGGTCGGCATCGGTGAAAAGCACGCTTCGGCCGCGCGCTTCCTGCATCCCGTGACGAACGCTGAAGCCCTTCCCGCGGTTCGCGCCGTTCGAAACGACACGAAGGCTCGGAAGTATTTTTCGAAAAGATTCAGCAACCTCGGCCGTCCGGTCCCTCGAGCCGTCATCGACAACGAGAATTTCCGTCTCAGCTCCCAAAATGGGGAGGAAGGCTGCGATTTGTTCGAGAGTTGCAGGGAGGCGTAGCTCTTCGTTGTAAGCAGGAATGACTATCGAAAGGTCAGGCGCGCCAGAACTCATCGTGCCGGCGGTTCCTTCCAGCCGTAGTAGCCGATGAGGGGCACAAACCGGCAGGCTTCCAGGGTGCGTGTCTCGAAGGAATTCCCATGCCGTTCGATGTAAAGCAATTCCTGATTCTCGGCATCTCCCACGGGCAAAATGATCCGGCCGCCTTCCGCGAGTTGCGAACGCAACGGCTCCGGTACCGCTGGCGCTGCCGCCGCGACAAGGATCGCGTCGAAAGGCGCAACATCCGGGAGCCCTAGCGTGCCGTCCCCGCAGTGCACATGAACATTTGTGTAGCCGAGACGCTCAAGCCGCGCCGCGGCGGTTGCCGCAAGCTCGGAGCGTGACTCGATAGTGAAAACGAGTTTCGCGAGATGGGAAAGAATTGCCGCCTGATACCCGCAGCCCGTCCCGACTTCCAAAACACGCTCGCTTCCGGTTAGGTGGAGCGCAGCCGTCATAGCCGCGACGATATAAGGCTGCGAAATGGTCTGCCCTTCGCCAATGGGCAAGGGGGCATCCTCGTAAGCTCGCCCGCGAAACTCATCCGGTACAAATTCCTCGCGCCGAACCGCAGCCATCGCTGAAAGTACGCGAAAATCGGTGATACCGCGCCGCCGCAATTGCTGCTCAACCATTTCAGCGCGCCGAACGGCGAATTCGCCGTCAGCGGCGCTTTGGAGCGGCTCACCAGCTGCGCTATTGCCAAAGAGCTTCATGTCGATCTTGCCGTCCTCTCCTTTTCCAAAGCAGGACAAGCGAAGTTTCCCCCCCGTCAAGCATGCGAGAACGCAGCCCCATGTTTTTCCCAGGCCCGTGTATCGAGAATGTCCGCGATCTGCTCGATTGCCAGATCACACTCCTCTTCGCGATTGTAGAAATGCGGGGAAAGCCGGACGCCGGCTTTGGGACGATAGTCCACCAGGATCTCCCGTGCCAGCAGTTCACGACATACTTCGGCGGCATGCGGGCAATCCACGGAAACCGTCCCCGCGCGTTCAACCGGATTTTCGGGTGTGTTCACGCGCCATCCGTGCGCCTTTGCACCATCAAAGAGACGCTCCGTCATGCGCATGGATTTCTCTCGAATCGCACTTATCCCTGCCTTATTCACTATGTCCAGGCCTGGCTGGCAGGCATACAGCGCGGGGATGTGCGGGGTGCCGTTCAAGTAGCGGAAGGAGTCTTCGCGGGCATCGATAGCGCCAGTCTCAAACGCGAAAGGCCGCTGGTGCGCTATCCATCCGGTGATCGCCGGCTTCAACTTCGCCCGTAGATCTTCCCGCACATAGAGATATCCGGCGCCTGGTCCGCCGCACAGCCACTTAAGCACGCCTCCGCAAGCAAAATCCACGCCAAGACTGCGGACGTCGATGGGGATCGTTCCGGTCGCCTGGAAAACATCGAGGATCACGTACGCCCCGACTCGATGTGCCTTCTCAATAATGGCACGCGCGTCCACGATGTAAGCGCTTCTAAACAACACTTGCGAGATCGGCACGAAGAGCGTGGTCTCGTCGATGGCTGCCAGGAACTTGTCCAGATCGAACCGCACGGAATCGTTGCTGGGGACGAGTTCGACGCGCGCGCCATTGCGGCGCTGCTCGTGATAGAAGTATTGAATCGACGGGAACTCGAGGTCTGTCATCACCACTTTATTTCGCGGCCCGCGAAAATCAAAACACGAGCTGATCACCGCCTGAATTAACGTAACGTTTTGATGGAGCGAGATCTCGCCCGTACCCGCGCCGATCAGCGGAGCGATTTTGTCGCCCACGCCGACCGCCATATCCCACCAGCCTTCTTCCCATGCGCGGACTCCGCGCCCGCCCCATGAGTCGGCGTACGCGCGCATTTCGTCATAAACACCACGCGGCATGGCGCCGAGCGAATTGCTGATCATATAGGTCGTGCGCTCAAGAATCGGAAATTCGCCGCGCCACTTCAGCAGTTCATCCATCTTGCAAGGCTCCATCGGAATTCTTGGGGGAACGGACCTTTCTCCAGACAAGGTAGCACAGCGAAATGAACACAAGCCAGGGAACCCCCGCGATCAGCGTGATACGGAGACCGGGAACCCACCAGGTCGAAATCAGAACTGCCGTGAGCCCAGCTAGTCCGAAAATGGAGCTCCATGGCCCGCGAGGCGCCAACCGCAACGGCGGTGTTTCCCACTTCGCAGTTCGCCGCCGAAACGCAAGGTGAGTAACGAAAATCATTTGCCAAACGAAAATCCCGCCAAGGAACGCCGAACCCAGCATATAGACATACGCTGTCGCGTGAAACCAGTGATCCATGAAGAGCGCCGCAAACATACCCGCGCTGGAGACGAGCAACGCCACAACGGGAGTGCCGCGCTTGCTCAATCGCCCTAATCCCGCGGGCGCATATCCTCCGCGCGAAAGAGAAAAGAGCATCCGCGCCATCAAATACAAATTGCAATTGACGCTGGAAAGCGCCGCTGTCAAGACCACGAAATTCATCACGCCAGCCGCTGCGGGAATGCCCACGATTTCGAAGACACGCACAAACGGGCTTTCGCCCAGCCCAACTTCATTCCAGGGCACGATTCCAACGACAACCGCTAACCCCCCGATATAAAAGAGCCCCAGCCTGCCAAGTGTCCAGCGCAAAGCTCTCGGCAGTGCTGTCGTTGGATCTTTTGCCTCTCCAGACGTGACCGCCACGATTTCCACGCCAAGAAAGCTGAAAATGGCCATCGCCACGCCGAGCCCCACTCCTTGCCATCCGTTTGGAAGAAACCCGCCATGCCCGGTGTAGTTCGCAGTCCCAATCCGCGGAAACCCGAAACCCAAAAGCAACGCGGCCCCCAGAATCAGAAACATGGCGATGGTCAGCACTTTGATCATCGCGAACCAGTATTCGAACTCACCGAAGCTCGCCACGCTCCTCGCGTTCACATACACCAGGGCCGCCGAAAATCCCGCTATCCACATCCACGACGGCACGTTTGGAAACCAGTGCTTGCAATAAATCGATGCGGCCACCACTTCGCTGCCGGTCGCGATCACTTGGGCGAGCCAGTAGGAGTAACGCATGGCAAAGCCCGCCCATGGATGAAGATACATCTCCGCGTAAACGCCGAACGAGCCCGCCACGGGATGCGCCACGGTCATTTCGCCCAGCGCCCACATCAAGCAGAGGGCGATTGCCGCCGCCGCCAAATAGCTGAAAATTACGCCGGGCCCCGCGAGTCTTACGGAAATAGCGCTTCCGAGAAAGAGCCCTGTTCCGATGGCTCCGCCGATCGCGATCATGGAGAGTTGTCGAGGTGTTAAATTTCGATGGAGTCCTGCTTCCCGCTTGGCAATTTCGTCGTGCTCCGCGGGGCCGGTTGCTGCAGGGCTCGTGGAGATTGTCTCCGTCATGCCGCGGCATGGTACCAGAAAGCCACATCCAGCGCGCCTGAACCACCTGAACGGACGGACAGTTAAACCAGAAGCACGCCTGTCCCCCGCGATTGACGCGCCCGGCCGCCCCCTTCCCTAAAATCGCAGGAGTGGCGGAAACGCTCGGAAAGCTCTGCCGCGGAGGAAGTCAGTCATGAAAGCCATCCTAGCCCTGGTCATTATTTACGTCGGAACTTTCTTCCTGGCCATCCAGGGGGCCTCCCAGAATCCCGTCAGCGCCGCGCCACAAAGCGCAGCCGCGCAGGACCAGACAGCTCCGGCGGAAATCAAACCCATCGATCCCGTCAAAGACGCGGACATTCGCTCGCTCATGGAACTCATCGGCGCGCGCGATCAGATTCAAGATGCTGTCAGCACCTCCAGCGAGCAGTACCGCGAAAAGCTTCTCGCCACAGTTCCCAATAACGAGAAGGGCCAAGCTTTTGTCATCTCGTTCATCGATAGCTATCAGAAGAAATTTGATGTCGACCAGATGACCGAGCAGCTCGTCGCCATTTATGACAAGCACTACACCGACGAGGAGATCAAGACCATGCTGCAGTTCTACGGTTCCCCGGTGGGACAGAAGGTCGCCGCGGAGATGCCCAAGATCGGCCGCGAAATCCAGGTGGTTAGCCGCGCAACAGGCGCCAAGGCCGCCAAGGAAGCCCTCCAGGCATTGAGAGCGCAGAATCCGGAAATCGGCCAGTCCGCGCGGCTTAGCAACAATACTCCTCGCCGCTGGCAGCCGGGCGCGCGCGCGCAACAAAACGCTCAGCAAGGGCAGTCTCAGCAAGCCGCCCAACAACCCGATCCGCCGCAATTCTAGGAGTTCAGCGGCCGCGGTAAGACCTACTTGAAATGTTTCTTGATTTTGATGTCGATGCCGAAAGTGCCGTTGTAATCCCGTAGCGCCACTATCGATACATTGCGGTCCAGATTGTATTCCACCTGAATCACCTGCTGCTGCGTCGAGCCCACATTCGAAACGTACGTAATCGTTAGATTGCGCGTGACCTGTTGTTCCACGGTCACCCGCGCCGCGGCGTTCTGCGATGAACCCGTCGAGCCCACCTCAGCTAGTCCGGGGTCCACTCGGAACCGCGTAATCCCAAACAAGCGTTCGAGCCGCCCACCCACTTGGCTCGATACAGCCTCGGAGAGAATCGCCGAAGCGCCTGTCGAAGCTGTTTGGGACGTGGCCGTTCCACCGCCTCGTATGCTCGCTTCCGAGCTCGTCTGCCCCAGCGCCAGTAGCGTGATGATGTCGTTTGCCGGTAGCGGCGGGTCCGAGCGGTACGCGAGCGTGAGCTTACTCGCCGGCCCGTTAAAATTCAGAGTGATTTCGTACTGTTGAATCGTCGTCGTCGCTTCCACGTTCAGCACCGGGTCTAACCGGAACGGGTTCGCAAAATCCATGTCGCCGCGCGTCACCCGGTATCGGTCGCCATGGAAGGTCATCTCCCCGGCGAGGATATGAATGTGCCCCAGCAAAATCGGATGCTCCCACGTGCCGCGGACACGCAGGTTCGCTTCTGCTTCCAACTCCGCTCCAGGCCATTCCATTCGCGCGTCAGGCGCGGATAAAGCCGAGATGTCGAACTGCAAATTGCGCAGGAATGGCGAACTCGTCGATGGGCCGGAAATGCTCCCTTTCGAAGAAACCAGCACACTGGCAACTTCAAGCCCCTGCGTCAGGGTTACCCGTTCAATCACCACTTTTCCGGAAAGAACTCCCGAAGTCGTTGTTCCGGCTAGCCGCAGAGATCCGCCCGCCAGCCAGCTCATACCCTCGGGGTATCGAATGCGCACGCGGTCCGTACGCATCGTTATGTCATACCGCAGCGGACTCTCGCTGTAGTTGACGCCTCCTGTGAGGTGCATGGTGCCGCCGCCGGATTCCGCCGTCACGTTCTCAAAAAAGAGCCTCGTCGCGTCAAACACCAGATCGCCCGTGATGTTGCTCATTCCTGTCGGGAAATCAGCTACTCGCGCCGAGGCTTTTTCTATATGCACTCTTCCTGTGATGCGCGGGCGATCGAACGGTCCTTCGAAGGACGCGTTGATCTGTGCCGGCCCATTCGCCTCCAGCGCCGGCAGGAACCCCGTGAGCAGCCTCAAGTCCAGTGCGCCATTTAGCTTTAAGCCCAGCGTACCCCTTCCCGCAAATCGTACCGCCCCCGAAATGGCGATGTTGGTATCCGTTCCTTTAAAGGTGGCTTGATCAATTTCCAGGCTCTCTCTCGACGTTCGCAGCCGAATCGGCCCGGTGTTCTCCAACTGCACGTTCGCATAATTCAATGCCAGCTTTGTAAAATTGGCGTCCAGCACAATCTTCTCGGGCTGTTTCAACTCGCCGGCGATGCTGATATCGCCGTCAGCCACGCCGTGCCCGTTAAACTGCGTGAGATGCAATGCGGTCATCAGAAAAGGATTCAGGTCGATGTTCGTAATCGAAACTTTCCCATTCACCGCGTAGGGGTCCGCCAGACCAAGTGTCACTTGGCCCGAAATCCCTCCTGTGGTCATCGCTGAACCCAGTTCCAGCTTTGCTGTGCGTCCGTCCGACGTCAGGCCTCCGTCGAAGCTTCCGATCACATCCCTCCCGATGCGAAAGTCCACTACTCGGAATGTCCCCTCGCTTTGCGGCGCAAGCAGAGGACCATTCACTTTGAGACGAAAGGTGACAAGTCCTCCGATCGGCAGCCTCACCGACTGTAACTTCTCGATATTCTCCAGTGGGAGAGACGCTCCCACTAGATCCGCCGAAATGTTCTGGTCTGTAAACCGGTAGCCGGCTGACCCGGTAACGATTCCTGCGCCCCTTCCATTCTCTTTTCCGGGAGCAAACACGCGTAGCTCCGCGTCCGCGATGCGCACTTCGTCCGGTGCAAGGTTAAGTTGGCCTCGCAATCGGTTGAAGGAGACGCCAAAGACACTTCCTTCGCCGAGATCGAAGAGCCCCGTCACCACAGGCGCCTCGCGCGTCCCGTGCCCGTGGAGTTGGCCGCTCAAAACGCCCCGTACCGGATACTTTGTGCCAAGCAGCCTCTGAATGGTGTCGATCGGAGTCTTGTCAAAGTTCACATCCGCTTTCCACCCGTTCTCCGGCAGAAAACTCCAATCCGTTAAGTCGAGCGCTCCTTCAACCGCCGTCTCCATCGACCCAAACTTTAAGGTCCCTCGAGCCAGCCCGAGTTGCGTCGACGAGTAGCTCATGTCGCCTTCTAGGGAATCCAGCGCTGCTCCGTTGTAGCGCACCCGCTCGCTGCGCACATGCCCCGTAAACGTCGGATGTCCTGCGGGTCCCGCAATCTTGCCGTCCCACTGCGCACTCCCCGAGAGTTCTTTGATCGCGTCCGCGGAGCCGCGCTTGGAACCGCGTATGGCATCGATGAATTCTTTGTACGATTCGAGCGCCCCGGTTTCGAAATGCACGTCTAGCATGGAATTCCGCGGTGCTAGCAGCCCCGTAATCGTCCCTTTTGATGACGGTGTTTCGAATTCGCCTGCGCTGATGGCAAATAATCCCGAATCGTAGCGGTAGTGTATCTGCCAGCTTGCGGTAACTGGCAAGTGGCCCGCCACAAGTACACCTCCCGGTGTCCAGTCCATCTTGCCGCCCAGCTCAAAATGCTGGAAGGCATTGTTCCACGTTTCGATTGTGTCCCCGCTCAGCAGCGAGTCCCATTCCAGTTCTTCGATTGGGAATCCCGGATGTTCGATCGCGGAAAATATTCCAGCGAGGTCCGCATTCTGAATATGCGTCTCCGCCCGGAACTGTACGCCCGCGAATCGCAGCGTCACTTTTCCCGTCACCTTTCCGCCAAAAGCTTCCGCCAGGAAGTCAGGCACCACCAGTCCTTCGTTATTGATGTTATAGCTCCCGCGGCTCGTGAGTCCCGCGGCATGAAATATGTCGTAACTGAGGTGGATGTCGCGCCCTGCATAGCTGCCCGCGCCCTTGTACTGGTCGTCCGCGAACGTTCCCTCACCTCGCACATCCACGTGTCCGGTGGGCGTCAGCGGTGAACGAAAAGTCTTGCGGAAATCCAGCAGTTCCACCCATCCCCGGTAACGGAAACTCCATCTCGGCTTCGCGAAGTTGGACATTTCCGCTTGCGCATCGAGGTGCGACCGCCCGGCGCTCAGGACCCCCTGCTCCAGGGTGAATCCTTCGCGCCATATCGTGAATTTCGCGGTGAGGCTTGCGGGCACCGGCACCATACGATTCGCGGTGAATTTAATTCCCTGCCAATCCAGATTCCCCAGATAGAGCGGATGCTCTGCGGTTCCCCCAGCATCCAGACCCAGGGTCATCGTCCCGCCCTCTACCGCCAGCGGCACTTTCACTTCGTTGTACAGAAGCCACCCGTCTTCGATGTTGACCCTGCGTACACGGAGATCGAAAAGTGTTTCGCGCAATGACTTGTTCGAGCTCTGCGCCTGCAATGGAGTCGTCATGTTTGTCGACCCATCTCTTGCGACCCTGATGTGCACTTCAGGTTTCTTGACCAGCAAATCGCTAAGCGATACTTTTCGCCCCCAAAACGAATCGATCTGTAATTCCGCTTGCACTTCTTCCGCGGAAAACAGAGGCTGTGTTCCCGCGGGCTCCTGCCCATGAATCACTAATCCCTTCAACGTGGTTCGCATCGAAAGCCACTGGATCGAAATGGCTCGCAACTCCACTCGCCCCCCCGTGACCTTCTCAAGACGGTTCACGATCCAGCGTTGTAGGATCGGGTTTCCGGCGCCGCTTCCGAAGAAGCCAATCACGCAAAGGATTGCAATGACCGTCAGCACCCACGGCGTGTGGATCACCCAGTTCCAAATGGGATGGCGCTTCCGGACCTTCATTTCGCCCCTTCACCCAGAAACTTTTGCACGTGCAGGCGCGCGCGGCTTTCTTTCAGCCACCTGTCCGCTTGCTCGTTGATGTCGCTCTGCACCAAGGCATCCTGGATAACGTCGCGCGAGGCATCGAGCGTGGGTGGCTCCTGGCCGTGCGCCTTCGCTCTAGGCACCACTGCATTTTGATAAAAATCCTCAATCGCCTTTTCATCGATCTGCGCCGACGGGCGAAATCGCGAATCGAGATAATTAGCCAGGTACAATTGCGAGGCCACGATCTGTCGTACTTCCGCATCATTTAGCCCGCTTTGCTTTTTCCTTCTTTCATATTCCTCGGGGGAGCCGAATGACTTCACGACGCGTGCCACACCTCGGTCGATTTCTTCTGCCTTTGGTTCGGGGAAGCGCGACAGCTCCGCTTCCGACCTCACGATCCACTGGTCAATGAGCCGGTCCAAAATCGCGCTGTCGCTCTCGGATTTTCCTTCCACCAGTTCTTGGTACTCTTTCAATTCTTGTACGTCGCTCTGCAAAATGATGTCGTTCTCCACGCGCGCCACGATGCGGTCCACAACTTCTTGCCCCTTAGCAAAGGTAGCCGGCGCCAGTACGATCAGAAGCGCACCCCATCCGAAAAGGAACCCTCGTCGCATTAGAAACTCGACCCCAAATTGAAGAAAATCTGCAGCCTCGGGAGTTGCGCGCCTTTTAAGCAAAGCGGAATTGTAGGCGTCGCGCTCGTGCTGGGGACGCACGGGAGCACAAAAAATGGACGGTTGATCTGATAACCCAAATCAATGCGAATCGGCCCCACCGGCGTCGCGTACCGGAGCCCAAACCCGACCGTATGCGCCCAATAGTTCAGCTCGTTCGTGCAGTTGTACACACAAATCGTCGGATTCGTCGCGCTTGGCGGCTGCGAGGGCTCCTGCAAGGCGAAAACCGGCTTGGGCGAGTACGCGCGCAAGGTAATCCGATCCAGCCGGCTATAAACATTTCCGCCGTCATAAAACAAGGCCCCGCCCAGTTGCTCGCCCACAAACGGCAAGCGCATCGGAAAGCGAAATTCCTGGTTGGTGGCCAGCAAGGCCTGCCCTCCCACCGGGAAGCCCGTGCACGGATCGCGTGGCCCTGCTTGATTCAGCGCAAATCCCCGCAGCGACGTGCCGCCTCCACCGAAGAATCGTTCCGGCAGCGGGATGATCTCCGGCTCAGGGCCCGGCGGCGCCGCCTCGGTGCATTGCGTCGCTGTGGGAGGTGGGAACGTGAGGGATTCCGTGTGCGCGAATGGTTCTAAAATGCCGATCCGGATGGAACGCGCAAAGCTGAACCGCCGCTTAATCCGGTAGTACGTCGAATTCTGGAAATAGAACCTCATGAAGCTCGCGCTCGAACCGATGCTCGTGCTCGCGACGTTGAAATCCGCGCTATTGAAGCTGCCTTTTGTCGCATCCGCCGGATTATCCCGCGCGTCTCGCAGCCACGTCACTCCAAATTCAGACACTAGCGTCGGCTGTTCGAACAACGGAATCTCTTCGGGGGCAATATGCGAATTGAGATTCGAAACCAGCACTTTCCGGAACGCATACCGGTACGCCAACGTCGTCAGCGGCGTCACCTGGTCCGTTAACTGCCCCGATACCTCGTACCTCATTTCCGTAAATGTGTTGATGTCCTGCGTTTTTTCGGTGTACGCCGTTGCCTGTGTGCTGTAGTGCGAATTTCCAAATGTATTCGGGATGGAGTAGCCCAGCAGCGCCCGGTCCTCGATGGTGCTGCCCCGCAGCTTCAGCGAAAGAGAATCCGCCCGCCCCGTGAGGTTCACTTTCGTCAATTCAAAAATTCCTCGCGGCGCGGCTTGGACCTCTCCGCCTGTCGGACTTGTCGTGCTTGCCAGCCGTTGCACTTCAAATCCACCGCCATACGCCATCGTGTATCTTTTTGCTTCCTCCACCAGCACCACAATGTCTTTATCTGGATCCGTCCCATCCGGATTTTGCGGTTCGATCGTGACTCGGTTGAATATTCCCAGGTTGTACAAACGCCGTTGCGACTCCACCACATCTCCTTCGCGCAGCGGCGCCCCGGTTTTTACGCGGATCTCGCGCTGAATCACTCCCGTGCGCGTCCTTTCATAACCGCTGAGCAGAATTCGCCGCACTCTCGTTTGCGGTCCTTCAGCAATGTGATACACCAACCGCACGGGGGCTGCCTGTGCTGCCTCGGGCCTGGATTTCTTCTCTTTCTCTTCTTCTTTTTCTTTTTTCTGGCTCTTCTCGTTTTCAAAATCCCCTGGCTTCGTCTCCGTCTTCCCGGTCGGACCCGCTTGAGCAGTGACGCGATCAGCTGTCGAAGTAAAGCTGGCCCCCGGAAATCCTTCGTTGAAATAAAGCGCCAGGATATTGTCCCTGTCCGTCGTCACGTTAAACTCCGAGTAAGGCTGCCCTGGGGTTGAACCCACCACACCTAGCAACTCCTCCTCTTTAAAGGCGTGAATCCCCTCGATGGCCAGCGAAGCTACCCGCGTTTGCTCGCCTTCCTCGATCGCGAAATGCACATATACATCGCCTTCTTTTCCCTTGTAATTGTCCATCACCTGCCCGGCCACCTTCGCGTCCAGAAATCCGTTTGCGTCATACAGCCCGTGCATCGATTCTGCGTCCGAATCAATCAGCCGCCGGCTGAACCGCCCGCGCGACCCGAACGCCGCCCTGTAAATTTGCAGCCGGCTCCGCAGCAATTCCGTGCTGAAGTAATGATTCCCTGTAATTTCAATTCCTATCAGCTTGTGCCGATCTCCTCGCTCGATATGGTAGGTAATCACTTCTTCCGTACCCTTCGATTTCTGCTCCTTGCCCTCCACTTCCTTTGTTTCCGTCGTGTAATTTACCTGCGCGTCAAAATATCCATTCCGCTCCAGGCGCTCTCGCAGGTTTCGCTTTCCTTCCTCCAAAAGATCCGTGTCCACGGCTCCTTCTTGATAGACAGGAACCAGTCTCTTCAATTCTCCATTTGAAAATTTCGCGCCCGTCACCGCCAGTTGCACCTGTGGACCTTCCGTCACTTCCAGCTCCAGCGGCAACGTATTCTTCGCCGCGTTGTATTCGCCACGCCTCACCGCAGCCCGCGCGCTGAGTCGCCCCTTCTTCACCAGAAACTTTCGGATCCGGTCGGTGCCATGCTGTATCCGCGCCGTGGTTACCGCCTGGCCAGGCTTCATTTTCAGCCGCGATAGAAGTTCCGCGTCTCGGTACGCCGTCTCGTTTTGCAGCTGGACAGTCTCCACTCGCGCGCGCGGACCCGGCTTTACGTGCACCACAATGTCCATCTCATGAGTATCCGGATGCGGCTCGTTTTCCGCCGACACTTGCGCCGTGTACAGTCCCTCTTCCTTCAACACTTCTCGCAATCGCTCCAGTCCTTCGTCCACCTCCTCCTGCCGGAAGGGCCGTCCGAGCGTAAGCTGCATTGCGGCTGCGGCGGAGCTATCCGTCGGAGGCGCTGCCAGCCCCTCGATCAACACTCTGTTAAAGAAGAGATTCTCTCGAACCACGAAATCGAGCCGCACGCCGCTGCCCACGGCCGTTGTCACCGCTCGCAGATCTACGTAATCGCCGGTCCCGTAAAGCGCGCGGATACTTCGCGCTACCTGTTCTCTATCCAGGGGTTTCCCAATCTCAACGGCAATTCCCGATGGCGTTTCAGAGAGCACGCGCCCGTCTTCGGTGACAATCCTTACCGCTACTACCGGAGCTGGCGCCGCTGGCTGCCCCGCTCTCTCCGCTTGTGTCTGGGCGCAACTCTTCGCTGCTCCAAAAAGCAGCGCGAGGACGGCAATCCCCCTTAACCCTTTTCCCCATCTCAATTTCATGCTCACTATCGCTCAGACGAAGCGTAGCACAAGGGCGTTGCCCATCCCGCTATCTCTAGCGTTATGATGAGTTAAGAGGGACGATGACGGACATACACGCGCCCGGCCCGCTCTTCCACGGCTCGCTACCCGAAAAGTACTCGCGTCAGATGCTCTTCGCAGGCATCGGCGAAGAGGGCCAGCAGCGAATCCTCGCCTCCAGCGCCGTCATTGTAGGCTGCGGTGCGATCGGTGCTGCCGCGGCCGGCCTTCTCGTCCGCTCCGGCGTAGGCCGCGTCAGGATTCTCGACCGCGACTTCGTCGAACCCTCGAATTTGCAGCGCCAAACTCTCTTCGATGAAGACGACGCTCGCAACGCCATTCCCAAAGCCGTCGCGGCCCAACGCAAACTCCACGCCATCAATAGCAGCGTCACTGTCGAGGGGCTCGTCGCAGACCTAAACCCGCGCAACGCCAAGGAGTTGCTGGGCGGCTTCGATCTCATCCTCGATGGCACGGACAATTTCGAAACCCGCTTCCTCATCAACGACTTTGCTGTCCAATCCGACTGTCCCTGGATTTATGCCGCCGCCGTCGCAAGTTACGGCGTCACCATGACCGTCCGCCCCGGCCTCACCCCATGCCTTGCCTGCCTCCTCCAATCATCCGCCAACGGACATGGCCTCGAGGAGACTTGCGACACAGTCGGTGTCCTAGGTCCCATTGTTAATCTGATCGCTTCTCTCGAAGTCGCCGAAGCCCTCAAGCTCCTTGCTGGCCGCCAGCAAGCTCTCCACGGCCGCTTGATCTCTTGCGACGTTTGGAGCGGGCACTTCCAATCCGTCCGCGTAGCCCGCAACTCAGCCTGCCGCGCCTGCGCCCGCCGGGATTTTTCCTATCTCCAGGGGCAAGCACAGCCTCACATCACCCTCTGCGGGCGCGATTCCGTGCAAATTCACGAACGCGGCCGCGCTCTCGATTTGTCCGCGCTGGGTGGCCGGCTCGCATCCATCGTCTCCGACGTCCGCCAAAATGAATTTCTACTTTCTTTTCGCGTGGAACCGTATCAAATGACCGTCTTCGCCGATGGCCGCGCCATTCTCAAGGGTACAAAAGATCCCGCGGTCGCGCGTACTCTCTACGCCCGCTATATTGGCGCTTGATCTTTTCATCTTCCAGGTGGAATTCGTTCTCTTCGCGGCGGGAAAAAATTCTATTCAGCGTCAGCGATGCTGGCCGGAGCGCCCAAACGAGCTCCTCATATTCGCCCTGTCCAGATTTTCTCGCAGGTTCATCAGCGTTAAAAACGTGCTCAGAATTCTCGCCTTCAAGTCGTCCGTCAAATGCAATCCGCTGGTCGCCACGCGCGCCAGCCGTTCCCCGCTTTCTGTGATAAATCGCATGATTTCGCGTTGCCGTTCCTGCGGCGCGTTCCCCAGCGCCGTCTCCCGGCGCATCTCCGCGCAGCTTCCTTCAATGGAAAGCGTGAAGTGCAATACACAAACCTGCTGTTGCTCGGCGAGGGCTGGCGGCGAGTCGTTCTTGCATCCCGTTACTTTGCACGGCATAGCCATAGTGCGCGCAATCTGTGCCAACAAGAAAGGTAACCACTCCTTGCCCCTGAAATCCAGTCTCCTTCCGCGAAGAGTTGCCAATCCTGCATAGCCTCTTCGCGCACCCCCTGTCCTTCCGGCCACCTCCTCCTCGCCGATTCCCGCAAAAAATATTTTGCTCCCCTTCAAAAATAATTGTATAAAAATGCAGAAGACTGTATACTTGTTTCTGTAATGAGCGTTGGTAAAACATTTCGTCACGGGCAAATCCTCCGGCTGGTCAGCGGCCAGCCCATCGTCAGCCAGGAAGAGCTGCGCCGCCGTCTCGCCCAGCAGAAGATGCGCGTCACCCAGGCCACTCTTTCCCGTGACCTCCAGGAACTCCGCCTCGTCAAGACTCAGGAAGGCTACAAACCTGAAACCGTTCTTCCCGAGGACAACGGCGCGCTCCCGCTTCCTCCCCTCGCCCGTGCGCTTCGCGAATTTCTCCTCGACATTCGCCCCGCGGAAAATTTGCTCGTCCTCAAGACTCCTCCTAGCGGCGCTCAGCCTCTCGCTGCCGCTGTGGACGCCTCCAAATTTCCAGAAATCGCCGGCACCATTGCGGGTGATGACACCGTCCTGATCATCACTCCCAACAAGCGTACCCGCGAGTCGCTCCAAAAAAAGATCGAAGCCCTGGTGAAATGAGAGACCTTCGCCAAGTCGCCGTCGTCGGTGTCACCGGATATACCGGTCTTGAGCTGGCGGGCATACTCCTGCGACATCCCGCCGTCGCTTCCACCACCTTCTACCTCCGGGATACGCACGGCGCCCATTGCATCGCCGAACTCTTTCCGCAATTCCGCGGCTGGGGACAAGCTCCTTTGCGCGCTCTTTCTCTCGATGCCATCACGTCCAGCAACGCTGGCACCGCCTTTCTCGCCACTCCGCATGAAGTTTCCGCCGAGTTGGCTCCCGCGCTTCTCGAAGCAGGCTTGCGCGTGATTGATTTGAGCGGAGCTTTCCGCTTCCGTCAGCCCGAGACGTTCTCCTCGTGGTACCACTTGCCCACGCCTCACGCCGGCTACCTCGGCGAAGCCGTCTACGGCCTCCCCGAGCTCTACTCCGAAGAAATCGCCAAAGCACGCCTGGTTGCTAACCCTGGCTGCTACGCCACCAGCGTTATCCTCGCCCTCCGGCCTCTCGCCGATGCCGGTCTCATCGCGTCGGACCAAAATGTCGTCTGTGACTGCAAGTCGGGCGCTAGCGGCGCTGGCAAAGATCCGCGCCGCGATCTCCAATTCGTCGAAGTCGACGAAAATTTCAAAGCCTACAATCTTTTCTCTCACCGCCACACGCCGGAAATCCTGGAACACACCGGTATCGCCGAATCGCAGCTCATCTTTTCAACGCACCTCCTGCCTCTCGCGCGCGGCATTCTTTCCACAATTTACGTCACGCTCTCCGCTCCGCGTCCCCCCGAAGCGATCGAAGCCCTCTATCGCAAGTTTTACGCCGGCCGCCCCATGCTCCGCATCTGGCCCGCCGGCTCTTTGCCCGAGCTGCAGCACGTGGCCCACACCAATTTCTGTGACATCGGCTTCGTCCTGGATAAATCCGGCCAGCGTTTGATCGTCGTCTCCTGCCTCGACAACCTTGGCAAAGGCGCCGCCGGCCAGGCCGTTCAGAATTTCAACCATCTTTTAGGTCTCGAGGAGAAAACCGCACTTCAATGAAAACCGTAATCAAGTTCGCAGGTGCTTTGCTCGAAGATGAACCGACCATGCGCGCCCTGGCGCGGCAGGTCGCCACTCTCGCCAATGAAGGCCACGAGATTCTCGTGGTTCACGGCGGCGGCCATGCCTTCACCGAAGCCCTCAAGCGTATGGGCATCGAGAGTAAATTTGTCTCCGGACTCCGCGTTACCGACCGCGAGACGCGCGACGCCGCCGTCATGGTTTTCGCCGGCCTGCTGAACAAGCGCCTCGCCGCCGCCATCTCTGCCGAAGGCTACCCTGCCATTGGCATCTCCGCCGCCGATGCCCAGTGTTTTCTTGCTGAGCCCATGACCCACGGCGAAGTGCAAGGCAGCCTCGGCTTCGTCGGCTATCTCACCGGCTTGAATAGCGCTTTCATCGAATCGCTCTGGCGCGAGCGCCTTCTCCCCGTCGCTCCTTGCCTCGGCCTCGGGCCAGACAACGAGCTTTACAACATCAACGCGGATCACATGGCCGCCGCCTGCGCCGAATTTCTTGGCGCCGACCAGTTGATCTATCTAACCGATGTGGCCGGCGTACTCGACGGCGAAAAAGTTCTCTCCGCTATCACTTGCGAGGAGAGCGAGCGCCTCGTTCAGTGCCGCGTCGTCTCCGGTGGCATGATTCTCAAGCTCGAAGCTGCCAAGCGCGCTCTCGAAGGCGGCGTCCGCGAGGTGCGTATCGTCGGTGGCACCTCCCACGATGCTCTCCTCCTCGCGTTTCACTCCGCTGAACTCGCCAATGCCGATCATTCTTTGCCGATTCCCGGCACGCGCGTTCTCCGCGAGCATTTTCCTAACGCTCAGGAGGCGCTTTCGGCGGCGTAATGGGCAAGCTCGGCACAAAAAAGATAGCGAAAGCCGCTGCTCGAACGGCCAAGAAATCCTCGCCTCGCTCGCAGAATGCCAATTCCATTCTGCGCGATGCCAATCAATTTCTCATGCCCACGTACAAGCGCCAGCCCATTCTCTTCACGCACGGGCGCGGCTGCTATGTCTATGATTCGCGCGGAAAAAAGTACCTCGATTTTCTGGGCGGCATCGCCGTCAACGCCCTGGGCCACGCCCATCCCCGCATCGTGAAGGTGATTCGCCGCGAATCTGCCCGCGCGATTCACCTTTCCAATCTTTTTCACAACTCGTTTCAGGGCCCCTTGGCTCGCAAACTTGCTCATTGGTCCGGCATGGACCGTGTCTTCTTCTCCAACAGCGGCGCGGAGGCCGTCGAGGGCGCTCTCAAGCTCGCTCGGCTCTATGGACGCACGGCTTCCGATGCCCCCGGCGCTCCTGCGCGCAAACATCGCATCCTGGCCCTCGAAAATTCCTTTCACGGACGCACGTTCGGCGCCGTCAGCGTCACCGCCACCGAAAAATATCGTCTCCCGTTCGCGCCTCTCGTTCCCGGCGTCGAATTTGTCCGCTTCAATGATGTGGCCGACTTGGAATCCAAGTTTGACGACACCGTTTGCGCCATCCTCCTCGAAACCATCCAAGGCGAAGGCGGCATCTATCCCGTCAGCGAAGAGTTCTGGAACACCGCGCGGGCCCTTGCCACAAAAAATGGCGCGCTCCTGATCGCCGACGAAATCCAGTGCGGCCTCGGTCGTACTGGACGCTATTTCGCTTATCAGAAATTTACCTCCAAGCCCGACGTTGTCTTGGTCGCCAAGCCGCTCGCCGCCGGCCTCCCGCTCGGCGCGATCCTCACCTCCGAAGCCGTCGCCCAAAAAGTTTCCCCCGGCTTGCACGGCACCACCTTCGGCGGCGGACCGCTCGCTTGCGACGCTGCTCTCGAATTCCTCGATATCGTCGACGACGAAGAACTCCTCGAAAATATTCGCGCGCGCAGCGCCGAATTGCAGGAAGGTCTTGCGGCGCTCGCCGCGAAATTCTCTTTCGTCCGCGAGATTCGCGGCGAAGGCCTGATGATTGGCATCGAACTGACCATCGAGGGCGCGCCCTTCGTCCAGCAAGCCATGCTTAAAGGTTTGCTTATCAACTGTACGCACGATTTCACTCTGCGCCTTCTTCCGCCTTTTATCGTCACGCGCGCGCAAGTCCGCCAGTTCCTCCGTCTTCTGGAAAAACTCTTTGTAACTATCCCGCAAAAGGCTGCCTCCGCTGAGCCCGCGAAATCCGCGCCTCCGCCGCATGCTGCCCTCGCCGCGGCAAGGTGAAAACCAATGACAACCTCAACGCTTGTTTCGCCTATTTCTTTGTCGAATGACTTGCTCACTGGAGCGGAATGGAGTCCTTCGCACACCCGTGACCTGCTCCAGCTCTCTGCGGAGATCAAAGCACGCCCCGGCCGTTACGCCTCCTCGCTCACCGGCAAATTCATCGCTCTCATTTTCGAAAAGCCCTCCCTTCGCACCCGCGTCACTTTCGACGTTGGCATCCAGAGCATGGGCGGCTCGGTCGTGTTTCTCGACCACACCCAGGCCTCCGCTTCTCTCGGTGCCCGCGAATCCATCGCTGACGTGGCCCGCAATCTCGACCGTTGGGTTCATGGCATCGTCGCCCGCGTTTACAAACAGAAAGTCCTCGACGAAATGGCCGCCAATGCCAGCATCCCGGTCATCAACGCGCTCTCCGATAAATTCCACCCCTGCCAGGCCCTCGCTGATTTCTTCACTCTCGAGGAAAAATTCGGCGCGCTCCGCGGCTTCAAACTTACCTACGTCGGCGACGGAAACAACGTCTGCCATTCCCTGATGTATCTCGCCGCGCGCCTCGGTGTTCATTTGCGCGTCGCCACCCCGCGCGACTATCAACCCGACCCGGATGTTGTTGGCGATTCCAAACGCGTCGCCAAAGAAACGCGAGCCAAAATCGAGCTGATGACCGATCCGCGCGAAGCCGTCTCCGGCGCTCAAGGCGTCTACACCGATGCCTGGACCAGCATGGGCTTTGAAGCCGAAGGCGAAGTCCGCAGCGCTGTCTTCGCGCCCTATCAAGTCAACCCGGAACTGATGGCCCTGGCCGCCCCTGACGCCGTCTTCATGCACTGTCTTCCGGCGCACCGCGGCCTCGAAGTCACTCCCGAAGTCCTCGACGGCCCGCAATCGGTCGTCCTCGACCAATCCGAAAACCGCATGTACGTGCAGAAAGCCATCCTGCATACTCTGTTCTGATGCGTGGCTCCGGTCTAACGCATGGTTTCAAGTCTGTAGGGGCGGGGCTTGCCCCGCCCCTGTAAGCACGGGCAATCGGTAAGATGTTGAAGCGCCAATTTCTGAATCTTTGAACTCTTGAACGTTGAACTCTTAAACTTCTTTGAAAACGAGGAACCGTGAAAACGCAACTGCCTAAACCAAAAAAAGTTGTTCTCGCCTATTCCGGAGGTCTCGACACCTCCATCATCATCCCGTGGCTTAAGGAAAACTATCAATGTGAAGTCATCGCCATGATCGGTGACGTCGGCCAGCAGGAAGACCTCGAAGCTGCCCGCAAGAAGGCCCTCGCCACCGGCGCCTCCACCGCCTACGTTGAAGATCTGCGCGAAGAATTCGTCCGCGACTACATTTGGCCCACGCTGCGAGCCGGTGCAGTCTACGAACACACGTATCTGCTCGGCACGTCCATGGCACGTCCCATCCTCGGTAAGCGGCAGGCCGAACTCGCGCTCCAACTCGGCGCCGACGGCCTCTCGCATGGCTGCACAGGCAAAGGCAACGACCAGGTGCGCTTCGAGCTAGCCTACAAAGCCATCGCCCCCAACATGCAAATCATTGCCCCATGGCGCGAGTGGGACATCGACTCTCGCGAAGACGCCATCGCTTACGCCGCAAAACACAATGTCCAGGTCGAACAGAGCAAAAAGAACATTTATAGCCGCGACCGCAACATCTGGCACCTCAGCCACGAAGGCGGCGAACTCGAAGATCCCGCCAACTCGCCGAACGAAGCCATGTGGCAATGGACCGTCTCTCCGGAAAAAGCCCCGGACAAGGCCGAGGAAGTCGAAATCGGTTTTGAAGCGGGCACACCGGTCAGCGTCAACGGCACAAAGCTCGGTCCCGTCGACCTCCTCAACACTCTCAACGAAATCGCTGCAAGGCACGGCGTCGGCCGCACCGACATCGTTGAAAACCGCCTCGTCGGCATGAAGTCCCGCGGCGCATACGAAACTCCCGGCGGCACGCTCCTCGTCACCGCGCACCGCGAACTCGAAGCCCTCACCATCGATCGCGAGACCACGCACTTCCAGCAGGCTCTCTCGCTCCGTTACGCCGAACTTGTCTATTACGGCTTGTGGTTCTCTCCGCTGCGCGCCGCGCTCGACGGTTTCTTCAACGTCTCGCAACAGCGCGTCACCGGCGCCGTCGGCCTCAAGCTCTGGAAAGGCTCGCTCACTGTCACCAAGCGCGTCTCTCCCTTCTCGCTCTATCGCACCGACTTGGCCAGCTTCACCATGGGCCGCTACAACCCCAAAGACGCCGAAGGCTTTATCAACCTTTTCGCTCTGCCAGTCACAGTCCGTCCCAAAGCCAAAGCCGAAGGCGGTAATAATTAATCTCTGTAGGGGAGGGGCTTGCCCCTCCCAAGTAGGGGCGCAGCATGCTGCGCCCCTACTTGGCAACCATTGAGCGACGACCAATGACCAAACGCAAAGATGACCGCCTCTGGGGAGGACGCTTCGAACGTGAGCCTAACGCTCACTTCGACGCGTTCCAGCGTTCCTTTGCGTTCGATCGCCGCCTTCTCCCCTACGAAATCGCCGTCGACCGCGCCTGGGCCAAAGCTCTCGAACCCATCGGCATCTTCTCCGCCACAGAAGTGAAGCAAACGTTAGCCGCACTCGACAAAATTTCCGCCCGGGCCCAATCCGATCCCTCATGGGTCGACACCTTCGGCGCCAACGCGGAAGACGTCCACCACTTCGTCGAAAAAGCCCTCGTCGAAGAGCTCGGCCCCCTCGGCTGGAAACTCCACACCGGCCGCAGCCGCAACGAACTCGTCGCCACCGACTTCCGCCTGTTCGTCAACGACGCCGCTTCCCAGGTACATGCAGCTCTCGCCTCACTCCTGTGCATCCTCGGGATCCAGGCCGAGTTGAATCTTTCAGTACCAATGGCCGGGATGACGCATATGCAGCACGCGCAACCCATTCTGCTTTCACATTTTCTGCTGGCACATGCCGACGCGTTCAGCCGCGATGTTACCCGTCTGCAAAACGCCGCAGCTAGTGCTGACGCTTGCCCGATGGGTTCTGGCGCGCTCGCCGGAAATTCCTTTGGCATCGACCGTAACGCTATTGCGAAGGAACTCGGCTTCTCGCGCATCACAGCGAACAGCCTTGATGCGGTCAGTGACCGCGATTTCGCGCTCGACTATCTCTTCGCATTGACAGGTATAGCCACGCATCTGTCGCGCCTCGCTGAAGATTTCGTGATCTTCGCGTCACAAGAATTTGCTTATGTAATTCTGCCTGACGAATATTCCACCGGCAGCAGCCTGATGCCGCAAAAGAAAAATCCCGACGCGTGGGAGTTGATTCGCGGAAAGTCCGGCCGCATCACTGGCGCGCTCGTGAGCTTGCTCACAACGCTCAAGGGCCTGCCAACCAGCTATCAACGGGATCTGCAGGAGGACAAGGAAGGGCTCTTCGCCGCGCACGACCAAGTTGCCGATATGCTTCTGGTCGCAATCGGCGCGCTAACTGACACGAAATTTCGCGAAGACCGCTTGCGCGCCGCCGCATCCAATCCTGTCCTTTTCGCCACCGATGCAGCGGACTATCTGGTGCACAAAGGCGTGCCTTTCCGGAAGGCGCATGATTTGATCGGCAAAGTTCTGCGCGAAGCGGAAACTCAGAACAAACAATGGACCGAGCTCTCGCTCGCCGAAGTGCAGAAGATTTCTCCGCTCTTTGAAGCCGACTTTCTTGCGGATCCTTCGCCGGAGAAAGCTATAGCCACAAAAAACGTTCCGGGCGGCACGGCGGTCGAATCGGTGCGCGAAGCCATTGCGAATTTGCAGAACCGTCTACGACAATTCACCTCTCAAATAGGAGCCAAGCCATGAGCACGCAAACAGAAATCCAACTAAACACCCTAACCTCCGTCTCGGAGGAGAGGAGGTCGCTTCCGGGGACGTCGCGCTAGTCACACGGATATCCCGTTGATCAAGCACGCACTCTCCGAAGCCTCTCTCCCGCGCGGATTCCGCTTCGCAGGCCTCGCCTGCGGCCTGAAAAAAACCGGCGCGCTCGATCTCGCCATCATTTCGAGCGACGTACCGGCTTCCGCCGCCGCGGTCTTCACGCAAAATCTTGTCGTCGCCGCCCCGGTCACCATTTCCAGGCAACACCTGCGCGCATCGAAAGGCCGTATGCGCGCCGCGATTGTGAACGCCGGCAACGCGAATTGCGCCACCGGCGCCGCCGGCCACGCCGCTGCACTGAAAACCGTCGCGGAAACAGCCAAGCGCCTTGGCTGCACCCCCAACGAAATTATCGTTTGCTCGACAGGCGTCATCGGCGTGCCTCTCGCCGTCGACAAAATCCTCCGCGCCCTGCCGAAACTCACGCGCAACCGTCGTCCCTCCGCGCGCTCTTTCGCCGAACTCTCGCTCGCCATTTGCACCACGGACACTCGCCCAAAGACCGCCGCCGCCGCTTTCAAGATGGCCGGCAAACGCGTTCACTTGGTCGGCTGCGCCAAAGGCGCCGGCATGATCCATCCCAATCTAGCAACCACGCTTGCTTTCGTCGTCACCGACGCCGCCATCGCCCCCGCTCTTCTCCAAAAAACTCTCCGCGACGTTTGCTCGCGCACCTTCAACTGCATCAGCATCGACGGCGACTCCTCCACGAACGACACTCTCGCCGTTTTCGCCAACGCCGCAGCCGGCACTCCCGCAATCAAAGCCGGAACCGCAGCGCATCGCGCCTTCACCGCCGCCCTCGAAGACGTTTGCCGCTCCCTCGCCTTGCAAATCGTCGCCGACGGCGAAGGCGCCCAGCGCGTCATCGAAATCGAAGTTCGCGGCGCAAAAACCGAAGCCGCCGCCAAGAAAATCGCCGAGACGATTGCTACTTCCCCGTTAGTCAAAACCGCCTTCGCCGGCGGCGATCCCAATTGGGGCCGCGTTTTCGCAGCTGCCGGCCGCGCGGGCGTACCTTTCGATCCCTCGCGCGTGGACATCACCATGGCCAACATTCCCGTTCTCCGCAAAGGCCAGCCCCTCGATTTCAACGAGCGCGCCGCCAGCAACCGCCTTCTCGCCGAACACGTTCCGATCGTCCTGCACCTCCACGCAGGCACCGCCAGCGCCCGCTATTGGACCTGCGACCTCACCGCGGAATACGTCCGCATCAACGCTTCCTATCGCACCTAGACGTTGCGGCTCGCAATTTGCTCCGGCGCTCTTCGCTCATGTGTTACGCTACGCGCGAAAATTATCGCGAGCCGAACATCCACGCCGCTGTGCGATATTCGTCGCTCGCGAAACAGGCAGGTCAATCATGAACAACGCCGTCGGCGCTCATCCCATTCATCAGGCTATGGCCAGCCATACGGACCCAAAGACTTTGCCGTGGGTCCCTTGGGCAGAAGGGCATTTCATCAAACTGATCAAACTCAATCCCATTACCGGCCAAATTATTCTGTTCATCCGGTCACATCCCGGAGCGGCGCTTCAAATGCATTTTCATCCGGGGACCGTTGTCGTCTACACCGTTCAGGGCGCGTGGACATACGACGAGGGTTGGGTCTCGGAAGCCGGTGACGTGGTATTCGAAGTCGCCGGGTCCACGCATTCGCCGCGTATGGTCGGCAAGGAAGACACCATCGTTTTCGCCGTCATCGAAGGCGCGCTCGATTTCGTCGACGACGCCGGGAATACCGTCGCCACCGAAAACTGGCAAACTTTCCTGAAGCGCTACCACGACCATTGCGCCGAAAAAGGCCTCACGCCCGTCGACATCACGAAGTTCTGACCCTCGCACCGCACTCCGCAATGTGCCGTCTCTGCGGTGCGAAGCATCTCTCTTCTTTCGCGCCACTTACGCTTCGCCCTCGCGTGTAGCGTCATCAAGTGGTATACGATTGTCAGTAAATAGCCAAGGCCCCATCCCTTGCGACAACCGCCCGACAAACAGCTCATTCTCGATTCCATCGCTGCCATCGCGCGCACTTGACCCAATTTCCTCACCGACCCGCCCCATGGTCTGCTTCGTCAACGAACTCAGCGTCGAACGCATCAGCTACGCCATCTTCCATGGCTTCAACGAGCAATGGAAAAACCGCACCCTCCGTTTTTTTAAACAAACAGCTATATTTTAATATATTATTATAACATTTACAGTAGTATACATCCATGCGATCATTCTCTATGTTTCGCCCACGTCTCACCCTCCCGCACCGAACGTTTTCGGCGTCCCATGCCCAGTTCTCCTCTCCATCCGGGCGCTGGCTCCCCGCCTGCTTTTTCGCCCCTCTTTGTGCTGTCGGCTGTAAGCTCACCTCTAAGTCCTCTCGCTGCCACTCTTACGAGCCACGTCAAGCATAAGTCCTGTGTTTGCCACGCTTGCAAAAAACACGCGGGGTCACATCCTTCGAGCCAAATCCTCACTTTCCGTAGGCTAGCCGATCGCCACTCAGCAGCCACCGCACCGATTGTCTCCTTTCCACCAGTCTTGAGCCCCAGTCACAAGTCACTAAGTCCTTTAGAATCCGCACTTACAAAAAACCGGGGGAGGGCAGGGGGTAACCCCGCGCTCTTGGCCACTCGCTGGCTCGCAAATGGCCCACACACGAAATGCCGCAACCTCTTTCAATTCATGCGCATGCGGACAAATGGCTGTGCCCCCCGGGGTAGGGGGTCACACCCGCCGACTCGGCTCTTTCCGCTCAGGCGCGGGTAGCTGGGATGACGAGTCCATCGAGATGGACTGTGGAGGACTCGGCCGCTGGCTGCAGGGAGCTAACGACCCCGGCGGACGGATTCTTCATGACATGATCGAATGCCGCCTGGAAACGCTCCATTTCGGATTGCGTGCCCACGGTGATGCGCACATGCGTGGGCCAAACGGGCCATTGCCGGCCAATAAAAACATTTTGCGCAGCCATCGCGGCGATAACTTCCTTCGCGGGGCGCTTGGCGTCGAGCATGAAACAATTGGATTGCGACGGCACAAACGAATAGCCGTTCTTCGAGAGCCATTGAAACGTGCCTTCGCGAACAGTCGTATTAATGTGCCTGCGATCGGGGATGAGGCTCGAATCCTTCAAGCTGGCGGTTGCGGCAGCGACGGCGGTGATGGGCATCGCGCTCCAACCGGAGAACGCCGTCATTTTTTCGAGCAATTCTGGCCGGGCGATCCCAAATCCGCAGCGCAATCCCGCCATGCCGTAGATTTTTGAAAAAGTGCGCAGAACGATCACGTCCTTATCAGCTTTGACGAGATCGAGCGCCGTCGTGGCGTCGGAAAAATGAATGTACGCCTCGTCGACCAGAAGGATGGAATCCTTCGGCTTGTTAGCGAGAAGAAACTCGATGTCCGAATGGCTCGTGAGCGTGCCAGTGGGATTGTTCGGCGTGCAAATATAAAACATGCCCGCATCCGGAGCGGCCGCCAGCATCGCTTTCACGTCGTGCGAGTACGTGCTGGTCAGCGGCACTTTTACGACCCGCGCGCCGGTAGCCTTCGCGGCATGCATGCCAGCTTCATAACCGGGATCGGCCGTGACGTAGCTCTTTGTGGGAGACGTAAACGCCAGCACGGAATAGTGCAGCGGACCGCTGGAGCCCGGGAAAGCGCGAACGTACTCGGGCTTAATGCCTTCCGCGGACGCAAACGTCTTGATGAGATCGGTGGTCATCCAATCGGAGTAACGACCACCTTGCGAAGCGACATTGTTGACGGCGTCGCAAGCAATCCCGCAGGGACCAAGCGGATTTTCGTTGGCGTTGATGAGTACCGCGTCCTTTGGATAAGGAACCGATCCGGCATGCGCCAGCATCGGTTCGGTGACGATGCGATAACCAACGGCTACGGCCGCAGCGGCCGCGGAAAGTTGCAAAAAGGAGCGACGGGTACGACAGGCGGGATTCTCTTCCACTGGCATGGGCTCACCTCCAAAACGACTCTCGCGCCGGGCGAACAGTCTGGAGACAAGCTACCACGAACGCCGGTAAGAGCGCTGGCAAAATGCATTCATATTCTTGATGCACCGGATTCGCGACGCGGAGAAAGCTTCCACAGGGCGCAAGGAAATCGCAGAGAAGAAAAGGAGAAAAGATTGGAGAGCGATGATTTGCGAGGCCAGCTAACGCCTTTCCCGTCAGACAGATAGACGGGCTTTGCGGCGATCCACATTCCGGTTACCCGAAAGCGCGCGGCCCCTTCTTGCGTGAAAAGCAAATTGAAAAAGCATGAAAAGTACTATTGACTGCTCCCGCTCGACGGCTTAACTTAGTTTTTGCTGGACCCGGCCAACATAGGAAAATCCCACACACGCTGCGAGGCAGGCATGGCCACCGATACCGCGACTAACACCATCAGCATCCCTGCAGGAAAAGCTCTTGAAGAACGCTGGGAAAAATTGCGCACCCACCGGCGCGTCGTCTCCCGAGTGAAATTCCAGGTGGAATGGGAAGAAGGTTCGGAACGTCAAAAAGCCAACGGCGTCACCGTGGACATAAGCAAGTCCGGGTGTCTGGCCGTCGTCGGCGCCGGACTGCCGCTTCACAAGCGGGTGCGCCTCATCAATCCCACTAGCGGAAAAATTGCGGAAGCCCACGTTGTCTGGCGCGATCACGAGGCTTGGGATGTCGGGCTGGAGCTCGTCAGGCCGGATCCGTCATTCTGGGGCGTGAAGTTCTAATTCGGCCACTTTTCTTTGGGCAAGCTCTTCTCAATCGTTTCCAGGTTCTGGAAACCATCCTTGATCACTGTTTGTCTTACGTTTTCTTTCGTTACCACCACGGGACTTAGATAGATCGCCTGAACGGATTTGGTTCCATTGGCGATCGAAACGGCGTTCTTTACTGGATTTCCAGCCGCCAAATTCACCGCAGCTTCTGCCGCAAGTTTTGCTTGCAGGCCGAGCGGCTTGTATACCGTCATGGTCTGTGTGCCGTCCAAAATCCTGATGATAGCGGCGAGGTCCGCATCCTGACCAGATACGAAAACCTTTCCCGCGAGTTTGTGTTCCTGAAGGGCCTGAATCGCGCCGCCTGCGGTTCCGTCGTTGGAAGCAATGACAGCGGTAACGTCGCCGTTCGTGGAAGTTAAGGCTCTGGACATGATGGTGTAGGCTTCAGCGGGATCCCAATCCACTGCCCAACCGTCGGCTACGATTTTGATGTCGCCGTTATCCACGAGAGGCTTTAGCACGCGAAGCTGGCCTTCGCGCAAGACTCTGGCATTGGCGTCCGACGGGGAGCCGCCGATCAAAACGTAATTTCCCTTCGGTGCCAGCCGCGCGAGCGTGGAGGCTTGCAGTTCGCCGATAACTTCCGCGTTGCTGCCGACAAAGAAATCGACGTCGCTATTGCGTACCAGGCGTTCGTAGCAGATCACGGGGACATGGCGCGCCCTCGCTGCGTTCACGATGCGCGCGGCTTTGTCCGTGTCGTGGGGGACCAGCACGAGAACTTTTACGCCGGAATCCATCAGCTTCCGGGACTGTTGCAGCTGCAGATCGTCGTTGCCTTCGGCGGTTTCCACGAGGACTTCGGCTCCCAGTTCCTTGGCGCGTTTTTGGAAGGTGTCCAGATCGGTTTGCCAACGCTCGACTTTGAGAGAGTCCATCAGATAACCGATTTTGAGCGGGGCGCTCTGGCCGAGGGCCGTTTGCTCTTTTGCCAGGCCAATGAGAGAGACTGCTAGCGCGAGCATCGACAGGGAGAGTAAGAATCGACGTTGCAAACGCCTCATATTTTTTCACCACCGAGTGATTAAAACCGTAACACCGGCAAGCGGGCGCCACAATGCGATAACGGCTGCGAGCGGACCAAGAGTAAAGGGGAAGCGGAAGATGGCCGGTTTCGCGACACCCTTTCCCGCGAGCGGTCAGGAACGGCGGTCCTGCAAGAGAGGATGGGTTCCGTTAAGCGCTTAGCGGACAAGTACTTGGCAGGCTCCCGCGCTTGGCCATTCGTTTGCGAGGGTAATGGGTGTAGACAATCTACATGCCGTGGGTGTAGAACATCTACTGCCTGAGGCGAATATGAGTCCACGCTACCAGAACCGCGTCGAGCTGCTGCAAGGGACGCTTGATCTGCTTATTTTGCAAACCTTGCGTTGGGGGCCGCAGCACGGCTACGGCATCAGCCAGGTGATACGTGCGAATTCGGGAGATATCCTGCAGGTGGATACGGGGTCGTTGTACCCGGCGCTGCACCGGCTGGAAAAGCAGGAATGGATCAGGGCGGACTGGAAAATTTCGGAAAACAAGCAGCGCGTGCGAGTTTACCGGCTGACGGCCAAGGGCAAGAAGCAACTCGCATCCGAGCGCTCGCGGTGGGCACAGGTTTCTGATGCCATCGCGGGAGTGCTGAATCCGGCGAACAGGGAGAACGAGGCGTGACATTTTCTTTCTGGCATCGTCAAAAACGTGAGAGCGAACTGGACGAAGAACTACAGAGCCATTTGCAAATGGCGGAGCAGGATCGACGCGGACCGCGGCGAAACGCCAGAGCAGGCGCGCCGCGGCGCGCGGCGGGAATTGGGCAACGTGGGGTTGATCAAGGCGGTTACACGGGAGATGTGGGGCTGGGGTTCGTTCGAGCGGCTTGTGCAAGATCTTCGTTTCGGAATGCGCATGCTTGTGAAGGCACCCGGCTTTGCGGCCGTGGCCATTCTGACGCTGGCGCTTGGGATTGGAGTGAACACCGCGTTGTTTTCGGTAGTGAATGGCGTTTTGCTGAAGCCGCTGCCGTACCCGCATCCGGAACAACTCGTTTGGCTTGCCGAGAGCAAACCCAATTTTGCAACTGGTTCCATCTCCTTTCCGAATTTTCGTGATTGGCAGAAAGACAACCACACGTTTTCCGGCATGGCCATCTACCGGTCCTACAATTTCAATATTTTAGGTTTGGGTGACGCGGAGCAGGTGCATGCCCGGTTCATTACTTCTGACTTTTTCAGCGTCTTGGGAGTGAACCCGGTCATCGGCCGGACATTTGCTCCCGGCGAAGATGACATCGGCCGCGCGCCGATCGTGATGATCAGCGAAGGACTCTGGAGGCGTAAGTTCAACTCTTCTTCAGATGTGCTTGGAAAAAGTATCAACCTCGATGGCACCGGCTACACGATCGTCGGCGTTACTCCAGCCAGCTTCGATTTTTCAGGGCTTTTCCGCGACATTGATATTTACGCGCCAGCCGGGCAATGGACGAATCCGTTGCTTTCGAAGCGCGGCGCCGGCCTGGGAATGCACGGTGTTGGCCGCCTGAAGCCGGACGTGACCATCGAGCAAGCGCGGGCAGATATGGATCGCATCTCGAGCAATCTTGCCACGGCGTATCCGGACACCAATAAGGGCATCAGCGCAGCGCTTCGGCCATTGAAGCAAACGATGGTTGGAGAAGTTCGCGTGCTGCTGCTGGTTCTGCTTGCCGCAGTGGGATTTGTGCTTTTGATCGCGTGCGTCAACGTCGCAAACTTGATGCTCGCTCGAGCGGCGGCGCGCACGCGCGAATTCGCGATTCGCGCGGCGTTGGGCGCGGGCCAGGCAAGACTCGTGCGCCAGCTCCTGACGGAAAGTCTGCTGCTGGCGCTTACCGCGGGAACGCTGGGTTTGCTGCTGGCCGCATGGGGAACGCGAGCCGCGTTGCAATTCCTGGCGCAGGGCCTCCCCCGCGCGAGCGAAGTTCATCTGGACGCGCGCGTACTTCTCTTTACCGTATTGATTTCGCTGGGCTGCGGGATTTTCTTTGGGTTGGCCCCCGCGCTGAAAAGCCGGAGCCGCAACCTGCACGATACGCTGAAGGAAGGCGGACGCGGAGAGAGCGGCGCACGTCACCGTGCACAAGGCCTTTTGGTCGTTGTGGAAATGGCGATGGCGCTGGTGTTGTTAATCTCAGCGGGGCTCATGTTGCGGAGCCTCGCAGCGCTCTGGAACGTCAACCCGGGATTTGACTCGCACAACGTGCTTGCTTTTGGCGTGGCTCTCCCGCCTTCCATGCGCAACGTCAGCGCCGCCGAGATTCGCGCGGCTCTTCGCAACGTGGACCGGCAGCTCGCCACCGTTCCGGGAGTGAAGTCTATCTCCCAATCGTGGGGAGCCGTGCCACTCAGCAGCGACGACGAGGATCTTTTCTGGATTGAAGGGAAGCCGCAGCCGCAAACCGACGACGACAAGAATTGGTCGCTGAGCTATGTCGTAGAAGAAGACTATCTCAAGGTGATGGGCATCCCCCTTCAGCGCGGACGATTTTTCACCGCGCAGGACAATGAAAACGCTTCGCACGTGGTCGTCGTTGACGATGTTTTCGCGAAAAAATATTTTCCCGACGCGGATCCCATCGGCCAGCATATCTTTCTTGATAACAAGGGAGGGCGCGCGGAAATCATCGGGATCGTCAGCCACGTCAAACAGTGGGGACTGGACTCGGACGACAAAGAGACGTTGCGCGCGGAGCTCTATTTTCCCTTCATGCAGTTACCGGACCAGGCCATGCAGCTTTCGGGGAGCGGAACGGGCGTCATGGTGCGCTATGATCCGCGAGCCACAACCATCGGCGATTCGCTACGCGCAGCCGTCAAAGGCATCAGCGCGGAGCACGTGATGTCCAAGGCGCAAACCATGGACGAGATTGTTTCGGATTCCCTTGCCGCGCAGCGTTTTTCCATGGCGGTGTTCGGGATTTTTGCCGCGCTTGCGCTGGCGCTCGCGAGCGTGGGGATCTACGGCGTCATTTCTTACGTCGTGCAGCAGCGCACGCAGGAGATTGGCGTCCGCGTGGCCCTTGGCGCGAAGCGAACCGACGTGCTTCGTCTGGTTCTTGGCGATGGAATGAAAATGGTTGGAGTCGGTGTAGCGATTGGCCTCCTAGCGGCGTTCGGATTGACGCGCCTAATGGCTAGTCTGCTTTACGGTGTGAGCGCGACCGATCCGCTGACATTTGCGGTGGTTGCGCTCCTGCTCGCCGGGGTGGCGCTGGCGGCTTGTTACATTCCGGCGCGGCGAGCCATGCGCGTCGATCCCATGGTCGCGCTACGGTATGAGTGAATTGCAGGCAACTTGCACTTCGCGGGGAAATTAACCTAACGCGGATATCCAAGCGTCAATGCTGGGCGAGACGACGGTGCAAATCCTGGCGACGCAAAGTGCCGCGAGGAGCCCGGTAAAGACATCCATGGTGTAATGAGCGCGCAGGACGAGCACGGTGGCAATTTCGAAGAGGACGATACCAACGGCCACAATGGTGAGCCAGCGCTTGCCGAGACGTGCCAATTCGATTCCGCCGAAGACGGCGATGGCGGTGTGGCCGGAAAAGAAAAAATCGTTGCCCACGTTGTACGTCACAAGCGCGGAGGGGAAGCCGGGATAGTGCCATATCATGTTCGGGGGCGCCGGGAGCGCACAGATCGCCTGCATGAATTGGCGCAGCCCCAGCAGAATCACGAGTCCCAGGAACGGCCGGACGCTGGGGCCAAAGAGCCAGCGGGCGAGCAGGAAAATTCCCAGACCATCGATCAAGGCAGAACTCAGAATGAGGAGAGCGTTGGCCGCGTTTGGCGAATGATAGAAGTAAGAGTTCAGGCCGGCCGTCAGTGTGTGAAGCGCGTCGCCAATACCAGAAGCGGGCAGCGCTCGTTTTGCCAGCAGCGATTGCGTCCAGAACCAAATCACCAGGGCGATGGCGGTGAGGGCTATCCGGCGGAGGAAGCGGCGCCAATTGCGCGTACTATCAGCGTTTGTCATTTAGGGGAAATTCTCGCCCTGGGACGCGTCGGTTGCGCGCCATCGGTCATGCCTGCTTCACGACTTCGAGGGCGAGCTCGCGCGCCTTACGCAAGTCGAGTTTGCCTGTGCCCAGGTAGGGCAACTTCTCCACGCGCAGAAATTGGTCGGGACGCGGCCGCCAGAGCGCGGGCAAATCACACTTGGCAAGCAGGTCGAGAGTTTCTTTCAACTTATCTTCGGCGAGTGCGTGCAGGACCATTAGGCGCTCGCCTTTTCGTTCGTCGGGGACGGCCGTCACGACAAACGCCTGTTCCGTCGCGTGCGCCAGTTCGTGGAGTTTGTCCTCCACTTTGATGTGTGGGACCATTTCGCCGCCGATTTTGCTGAAACGGCTTAAGCGATCAGTGACGCGGAGAAAACCATCTTCATCGAGCATGGCGATGTCGCCGGTGTTGTACCAACCATCTTGCAAAACAGCGGCCGTTTTTTCCGGCTGATTCAAATAGCCCTGCATCACGTTTGGTCCACGAACGAGCAGCAATCCGGGCTGATTGACGGCCAGAGTTTGCAGAGTTTCGGGATCAATGATTTTCACCGACATGCCGGGCAGGGGATGCCCGATGCTGCCGCGCTTGGCGCCCACCTGGCGGAACGAGGCCGCGCGAAAATCAATCGTGTTGACGGTCACGGCAGGCGAGCACTCCGTGCAGCCGTAGCCTTCGAGAGGGCGGAGGCCGAAGCGATCTTCAAAGGCCTGGGAAATGCGTTCAGGGAGCTTTTCCGCGCCGGCCATCACGAAGCGCAAGCTGCCAAACTGTTCCGGCTCGCAGCGGCGCGTATAGGCGTTGAGGAAAGTGGGTGTCGCCAGAAGCATGGTGACCGCATATTTGTTGACGAGCGCTCCGATCACGCGGGAATCGAGCGGATTGGGGTGAAACACGACGCCGATTCCAGTCGCTGCGGGAAGGCAGAGCGTGCCGGTGAAACCGAAGGAGTGAAAAAACGGAAGGATGCCCATAATGCGATCGTTCGAATGCAGGAGGAAAACCTGGTTGAGCTGTTCGACGTTGGAGGCCACATTGTAATGGGTCAGCACCACTCCTTTGGGATCTCCGGTTGATCCGCTGGAAAAAATAATCGTGGCGATGTCTTCGAGGGTCGTCTTTCGCTCGGCTCCGGCATATCTTTCGACAAGCCGCGGTGGAAGGAAAAACGCCAACGCGGCGCCGAGACGCTCGCTGAACCGCGGCTTTTGCGCAAGGTCTTCAAGGAAAACGGTCTCTGCCGGCGGCGTCACGTGAACGCGTTCGAGAAAAGCGCGCGCGGTGATCACTGTTTTCAGGTTGCACTGCCTGGCGCAGGATTCCAGCGTTTCGTTCGAGGCCGTGTAGTTCAGATTGACGGGCACTTTGCCCATCAGCATCGCCGCGAGATTTACCAAAGCGCCGGGAATCGATGGCGGCAGCAGAATGCCAACCATGTCTTGCCCATGCCACGTTTTTCGCAAGCGCCGCGCGAGGACGACCGTTCTTGCAAGCACGGCGAAGAAAGAAAGCTTCGGCGTTTGCCCGTCGGCCATGGCGAATCGGAAAGGATGGCGACGGGCGGTGTAGAGAAAAGTTCTCGGCAGCGGCCGCATGTCGCGCTTGCGGCGGTCAAACGCTTCCGCTCCGAGGTCTTGCACGGCTTGCCGAGCCTCCTGCGCCGACGCTGTGGAGGGCAGGGGCGCGCCAAAGGTCACGCGCACCGGATACGGTAGATGACGCGGCAATTTCCATAGGAAGCGGCCGCCCGCAAAGCTGAAAATCGAGCCCCACACGCCGTCAAGATTCACGGGGATGATCGGCACGTCGACGCCTTTGATGATGCGTTCCATGCCGCGGCGGAACGGCATCATTTGGCCGATGCGCGTCATCTGCCCTTCGGGAAAAATGCAAACGAGTTCGCCTTCCTGAAGCGCTTGCGTCGCGCGGCGCAAGGAATGAATCATTTCGCGCGGTCCTTGATCGGAAGAAATCGGGATCACGCCGAGGATTTTTGCGAATGGCTTGACCAGCGGATGATCGTACGAGCCTTTGAACATCAGAAAGCGCACGGGACGGTCGAGCGCGGCGAGGAGCAGCACCGCGTCCGCCATCGAAACGTGATTGGGGACCAGAAGCGCTCCGCCTCGCGCCGGGACGCGTTCGCGGCCAGCGACGTCCAGGCGGTACAGCGTGTGCGTGAGCATCCAGAGCAGGAGACGCAGCAACGAGTCCGGAAGCAGGTAGACGACGTAGGCCGTGGCCGCGAGAGTGGCGAGCGACGCCCACAAAAATATTACTCCCGGGCTCAGGTCTAGCCAGTGGGACATTGCGTAGTAGGCGCCCGAGGCCACGGCTACGCCTACAAAAGAGAGCCAGTTCGCCGCGCCGAGAACGCCGCCTTTGTGCTGTTCCTCCGGGATGTGCTGAATAAGGGCGCTGATGGGCACAATGAAAAATCCGCCAGCGAAACCGAGGAGCGCCAGCACGACCAGAACGGCGTGAAAGGACAATCCATGAACGGAAAGGGAAAGACCGAAGGCGGTCATCGCCAAGGCGCCGAGAGGAATCAGGCCGTATTCGATTTTTCCGCCGGATAGATATCCTGCGGCGAAGCTCCCCACGCCAATGCCGATCGCTACGGCGGCTTGCAGCAGGCCGCCGTGGCTGGGATCGAGATGAAGCACGTCCTGGCCGTAGAGAAAAATATTGAATTGCAGGAGAGCGGCTACGAAGAAAAAGTACGTGTTTCCAGCCACGGCGAGCCACAGGACGCGGTTTGCCCGAATCAGCTTCATCGGAGACCAGACATCGATCAAAGAGGCGAGATGGAATTTTTTCGCGGGATCGGCGGCGGGGACTTTGCCGATGCCGAAGCTGCAAATCAATCCAACGATGGTGAACGCAAAGAGGAGCGCGCCGGAATAGACCTCGCGGCCGGCAAACACCTCCGCGAGAATGGAACCGCTGACGCTTCCAGCGATGATTCCGAGGAAGGTCCCCAGCTCCAGCACACCGTTGCCCCAGGACAATCTTTCGTCGGGCAAGAGTTCAGGAAGCAATCCATATTTCGAAGGTCCAAAGAATGCGCCTTGCGTGCAAACGAGGAAAATCGCCGCAAGGGCCAGACGAAAATTCGGACCGACGAGGGAGACGACGGCAAGAAGCATGACGGCAACTTCAAAGAATTTGGTTTGGATCGTGACGGTGCGCTTGCTGAAACGGTCCGCGAGGTAGCCGCCCGCCAGAGAAAATAGAATGAAGGGAGCGGCGAAGAGAACGCCAACGAGGAATTCGTGCCTGGCGCGCTGGGCGTTGTCGCGCTCGAGAGCCAAAATCAGGTAGATGACGAGAAATTTAAGCGCATTCTCGTTGAACGCGCCCTGAAACTGCGTGACGATGAGGCTCCAAAAGCCGAGTCGCCACTTCCCGTTAGATTCCCGAATCAGAGGACTTGCGTCGTCGGCCATGCAGGCGCACCCACGCGTACCAGCGGCAGCTACTGAGATAGAACGATCTTAGCAGCCATTCTTGCAAGCTGGTTTGGAGCGGCGGACGGGTGTGCCGAAAGCGAGACGTTTCGTTTTAGACAGCCGCGGACTAGGGTTTCGTTGGCATGGCCTCGGCTTTGGGTTTCGCAGGGGCCGGCGTTTTCCGTCCCGCGTTCAGGTGGTCGAAGTTCAGAGCTGCGTTGAGGAGCAGCATAAAGCTCCCCTGCGTTCCCTGCCGCCACATGGGGTTTGTCGCGAATAAGACGATGTGCCCGCGACCGAGAGGCACGTCGACGATGGCGGGCGTCTCTGCGAGTTCCGAGCCACCTGCGAGCATGCCACTGATCCAGAGATCCTTTTCCGGGGCAAAGCGCAGCACCACGCGCGGATACAGCAAAGCCGGAGGGAGAACGCTGCTCAAATCTCCTCGCGTTGCGGGATTCACATAAAGCTCCTGCTCCGCCTTACTGCGGTGCACGGGAGGTTCTGGGTCGGTCCACGGGCGGCCCTGCGGAATGTCGGGGTCCGTCGCGGAACCGCGGCCGCTGGTGCGTCCTCCGCCTCCGCTCTCGGCGAAAAATCTGCCGAAGCGGCCCGCCACGGATACGCTGAACACCGGGCCTTGGTTGAAGTAGACACCGACGCTGTCGTCGTAGCCGTAGGTGATGGGGCTGGCTTTGTCGTCCACCATCGCGCGCGCGATCATTCCACGCGCCTGGAGTTGGTGCGTCTCGGAAATGGAGACGGTGTCGGTCATGCCCAGATCAATGGGCAGTACCGAGCTATTGGCGATGGGAATGAAGAGTCCGCCGTCTTCGACAAATTTCTTGATGTGCGCCGCGCCTTCGAATCCGAGACCGCCGCGAATGTCGGCGGTTTCGTCCACTCCCCCGAAATTCGGTGTCGTTGGGGAGGTCTGGAAGGGAATCGGACCGGAATCGCTCCCGTCAGGAAGAGTGCGCTTGGGGACGCCGTTCAGGATTTGTTGCAGGCCATAAAAAGTGGGAGGAAACAGAATGACGTCGTACTTCTCGCGCAAATTGGGAGTCGCGCGCACGAGCGTGTCAGAAATGTAGGCGTAGGGCACTCCGGATTCTTCGAGGCCCAGGCGGAACCAGCCTTCGTTCTGGGTATCCGTCCAGTTGTGCATCACGGCAATGCGCGGAACCCCGATTTCGTGACGTGGCACATCTGGCACGGCCTCGGCGCTGATCACGCGGACGCCTAGGTCGCGCGCGGCGGCGTTCAGCCGCAAGTCGATGTCCGCGGGGTTGCCTTCCATGGGCAGAAGGAACGAGCCGGCAACGAACTTCTGTCCCGCGGATTCGAAGCCTTCCTCTGCGGCGAAAAATTTTGCGTCTTTCAAGCGGAAACGCAGAGCCGCGAGGCTTGGCTCTCCGGAGGCGTTGATCACGTAGCACTTGGTAGCCGGCACTTTGCCATTCTTGGGAGTGTGAGGCGGAATCACGCCGCCGCTCTCGAACTTCGCGGCGGTGTCCACCAGCGTCATGGGAGCCTTCAGGATTCCCGTATCCGTGATGCGCAAAGTCTTTACGTTTCGCAACGGCCCAAGGGTCCATCCCGTGTCGTCGTATGGCCTCGGATCGTTTGTCGAGTAATACTGCGTGTCCAGCAGCATGTCAGCCATGCGGCTGTAGGGCTGGTCCATGCGAATGATGTAACTGCCCAGCGGAATTTTCGTCGACTTCGCTTCTTCTGGCTTTTTCGCTCCCGCTTCCTCCTTTGGTTTTTCGGGCTTGCTCTCGGGCTTTGCTTCGGCGGACTTCGCCGCCGGAGCCGCTTTCTCCTTCACGTCAAAATCCTGCTCCAGCTTCTGCACTTCCACGCCCTGCCGTTGCAGCAAATTCGCCAGCTGAGCAGCCAGCGCGGGCCTCCTTCCATCATTCACGATGGCCCACGCCGCCGGACCTTCCGTCGTGGCCTTCGCCACGGAACGCTTGCTTTTCTCGTAGAAATCTTTCAGCAGTTCCTGGCCATGATCCGCCGTGTAGCCCAGCGCGAGCAGCACGCCGCTCTCCTGCAAATTCGTATTGTTGCGCAGCGACCACTTCACCTTCGTCAGCGGAGGATTTGGACGGAACCAGGTGCGGCTCGTCGAAGCTGCCGGCAACTCCGCGTCTTTCGTTTCGGGAGTCCCATTTCCGTACGTTTCGTAAAATCGTCCAATGGAGTTGTGCCCATTCGCTACGTAGAACATATAGTTCGCGGCCCAGCCGTCGTAGAAGCCGTGGGTCCACACGCCGGGCACGCCTCGCTCCGTCAATCCTTGCACGTCGTTGTACGCCAGCTTTTGCCACTCGTTGATCACGATGGGGTCGAGCCACGCGTTATAAGGCCCGGTGCCAGTGGAAACGTAGAGATACGGCACGGATTCGTGCAAGTCGTGCAGCACTTGCGGATGCCAGTAGAGGAAGTTCTGCATCATCATTTGGGAAAGTTTCAGCGCCATGCCGATGCCGTCGCGGTTGTTGTCGTGTTGGACGTAATGTCCCCAGTAGACCAATCCGGGCTGGGGCTTATCGGGGTTCGCTTTTTTGTAATTCCAGGAGTCCACTACGCGGTCGTGGCCGTCCACTTCGACAATCGGGGTAATCAGAAAAATTGCGTTCTTGCGGATATTCTGGATGTACGGCGAATCTTCCACCGCCAAGCGATACGCAAGTTCCATCAGCATTTCCGGTGAACCCGTTTCCGGCGAGTGGATCGAACCGGAGGCCCAATAGAATGGTTTGCCGCCGGCAATAAGTTGCTTCGCATCGGCATCAGTGATTTTGCGTGGATCGGCGAGTTTGGCCGTGATGTCCCGCAAGTGGTCAAGTTGCGCGATGTTGGCTTCATCGCTCACGGCGATGAGCAGAAAATCGCGCCCCTCTTCCGATTTGCCCACGCGGTAGACTTTTACGCGCGGGCTGGCCTTCGCGAGCTCGTCGTAATAGTGATAGATGTCCTTCGAATAGGTTAGAAAGTCCGGCGCGCCAACGATGTGGCCCAGGATTTTGTCCGGTGAGGGCACAGTGGTGGACGCCGGCAAATGATCGACAAGGTCGGTGAGGAAATATGGCTCCGTCGTAAATTCGTGGATCTTCTTGCCGTACTCTTCATCGTTTGCGGAAGCGCTTTGCGCGCCCGCAGGCGCAGGCGCAACTGCCGCGAAGAGTGCAGCTGCCAGTCCCGCCAGCAAAATTCGCCGCAAGAAACCTCGCCCTGACCAGGCAGACTCACACAAATTCCCACTCGCCATTCTCATCATCGCCTCGCTTTTTATTTTTCCTGGCACCTGACCGGATGCTGCACCATGTGACGGGCCGGTCGCAACAAACGTTTCATTCGTTTCGCGCCAGGCCCGCGGCACAGAAGAACCGGGGTAGCATAATGCTTCTGTGACTTGGAGGGAAGAATGGCGACTGAGGCAGGTTCACAAAAAGCTGTGCTGATCACCGGTGCAACGGACGGCTTGGGCAAAGCAACGGCGCTCCTGCTCGCTCAGCGCGGTTATCGTGTTTTCGCGGCGGGGCGTTCCGCGGAAAAGCGCGCACAACTCGATACATTGGCTCGAGAAAAGAATCTGCCGCTTGAGACGCTGGAACTCGACGTTTGTGATGATGCGTCCGTCGAGCGAGCCGTGGCCGCGGTTCTGGCAAAGGCCGGCGCCATCGACGTCCTCTTTAACAATGCCGGCGTGAACTTCTCGGCTGCGGTCGAGGACTTGCGTCTGGAAGACTGGCGGCGCCAGTTCGAAACAAATTTCTTCGGCGTGTTGCGCGTGACGCAAGCCGTCGTGCCCCACATGCGCGAACGCAAGCGTGGGCGCATCGTCATGATGAGTTCCGTCTCCGGCTTTGTAACTGCCCCAACGCAAGGCGCGTACAGCAGCAGCAAATTCGCCCTCGAAGCCATGAGCAACGCGCTTCGTCTCGAACTGTATCCGTTCGGCGTGCAAGTCGTCTTGATCGAGCCGGGCTACATCGTCACGGGCATCCAGCAAGCCGCGATGGAACTCTCCAAGCCGTACCTGGACAAAATGAGCACCGGTCCGTACGCCCCGCTCTACGCGCGATTTCTCGCCAGCGTCACCGGCGCCCGCGCCAAATCGCGTACCACGCCCGATGACTGCGCGCGCACTGTCCTTCGCGCTATCGAAGCGCCGAATCCGAAAGTTCGGTACCTCGTCACTGGATTAGCTGTCGTCGCGAAATGGTGCGAACGGTTGTTGTCGGACAAGATGGTGGATGCCGTTTTCCGGCGCAGGTTTGGAATCGTCCGCGGCAACTGACTTTCACGGATTGGAAATCTGGAACGAAAGGCTGTTCTCTCGCAACTCCTGCCACTTCTTCGACCAGGCTTCGTGTACCGGGCTCTCCGCATAATCCGCCGCCGCTTCCGCGCTCGTGAATTCGATCGCATAGATGCCGCTAAAGTCCTTGATCTGATTGCGTTCCGTCTTGATCCAGATATTCTTGATTCCGGGAATCTTTCCCGCCATGTCCCTTATCCCGTTGATGGCTACCTCGCGGTCATTGTTCGACGTGGCGTCCTTGAATTTGTAAATCACCACATGCAGCACCGTCTTCGGCTGCCCGAACCGGTTCTGAACGGCCGCACTCCGGGCATGGAGCGAGCCCGCCGCAATTCCCGCAATAAACAATCCCGCGCCCAAAGCAATTTGCGCCATGCGTTTCCTGATCGATGTCACGTCATCCTCCTGTCGTTTCTACTCCGCCAGTCTATGAAATGCGCACGGTGCGAAGCAACTCGCCGCACGAAGTCTCAAAGCCACGCCTGCCAATCTGTTTGACGCGCCTGCATGGCGACCGTTACGCTGCCAATGCTCGCTTCTTGAGGATGGAATGGACGTCTCGGCCAACGAATCACCACAGCAACAGCTACAGCCAGGGGCGCTGCCGCCACTCCCGCAATTGTGGGTCGGCTATCTTCTTGGATTTGCGACTGTCGTTGCGGAACTCATCGAGGGTTCGAACCACGCTTCAGACCCGCCCACCACCGACTTCCCCATTCCCAACTTGTACCTATTTCTTTTGATGTTCGTGGGCGCCGTCTACTGGCTCGTTTGCGTCTATCGCTATCACGTGGTTATGCAACATGTCCCGGGCTGGAAGCACCCCATCTCTCCCGCGCGCGCCGTCGGCTACCATTTCATCCCGATTTACAATCTTTATTGGGTGTTCAAGTGGCCGCAAGAAATCGCGCGGTTCGTCAACTGGAGATTTGGTCAGCCGGTGATGAAGCCGCAGATGGTGGGGCTGATGGTTTTCGCGGCTTTCGTCATGCGCTTTTTATTCGATCCCGGCCTTGGCCTGATCCTGCTCTTCCTGGCCGCGTCGTACGTCTCCGGCTGTCTCCGCCGAGCCTTTGCCTTGCCTCCGCTGCCAACAGTAAACCCACCTCCCCCGATGCAATGAACTCGCGCGTCCGCCTCCAAACGTCACAAAGTGTTGCCGCGGGCGCCGCGTTTTCCGAGCCAAAGAAAAACGGCCCGGTGAAGAGGTCTTCACCGGGCCGGATCTTTCTAAGGTAAGAGTCTAAGTTCTAGGGTTTGTTGGGCGCATCGCCAGCCTTCGGATCGGCCTGCGTTGCCGCGCTAGCCGCGATAGGCTTTCCTGCTTCCGTGCCAAAGCGCGTCAGGTAAGGCATGAACGGCGTGACTTCGAAGGGCATCTTCTCCCGTTCAGCAACCGTGCCTATGGGCTTGCTCTTGATCAACGTCAAAGTGTCATTCCACGGATCCAGCTTGACGCGTCCGCCAATCGGCAGCGCCGCGATCATCTGCGGATTCTGCTTTTGATCCACGGGCGTCGAAGCCTTCAAGTCGCCGATCACCGGCACGCGGTTTCCCAAGTGCGGGCTGACGAGGTTAGGAACTTCCTTTTCGCGTGCAGAGAGAGCCGAAAGGAATAGCCCCGCGTTCCCTAGCTGGCCCTTATAGGGCGAGTTGTTCAGGAGTTTGATGGCTTCCGCATTGGCGGCATCCTCTTCGTCCTTGGTGCGCGCAAATCCGAAGTGGCGGAAGGTTTCCTTGTCGTCGACCAGCAACTGGTCAAAGAAGGCGTAGGTGGAATCCAGGCGATGCCCGAGCACAATGTGGCTCAGCTCGTGCGCCATCATGGTCGCCAGGCTGGCTTCATCCGGCAGCACGTCGATTAGTCCGCGGCTCAGGACGATCGTGTGGCCTACCGTGTAAGACTCGAGCGTCGAGGTCATCATCACGCGGCAGCGCACTTCCGGCTCGACATCGATGTTGTTGGTTACCTCGAGGTTGTTCACCACCGTATCCAGAACTTTGTCGACCTCGCCCTTCGGCGCGATCAATCCGATGCGTTCCAGCCGGTCAATCACATTGTCTTCCGCCTGGTGATCCCATGAGCGCTGCGCCTGTACCGGCGACAGATCATTCGCGTTTTTCGTGTCGTCGTTCACCGGCGTCTCGACGAGAATCTTGCTCAGTTCCTGTTCCTGCTGCGAGTGGCCGAGGTTGTACCCCCAGAGCCGGGTCTGCGCTTTGAAGTCCAGCTTCTTGCTCATCGCGTAGTGCAGATCCTTCTCTTCGCTGTAAACGAAGGAAGGCATCCACAGCCCCGGCTGCACGTTGCTGCGCCAGCTGTCAAAGTGGAAGTACCAGCTGGAGTGTCCGCCGCCGCTGTACGCGCCGTTGAAGCGCACGATGTTGTAATCCTGATCCTCGACCCAGATGCGCCCGAGGAAGCGGCCCTTGCCCGATTTATCCTGAGGGGTCACGTCGAACACCAGGCAGCGCACTTCGCCGAGAAATTCACGGCGTACGTAATCGAATTTGTAGTGCTGCTTGTCGAATCCATTCGTGTCGATGAAGATCATCTGCAGGAAACCGTCCGGCAGAAACTGCATCGCGAAGGAAAAGAAATTTCCGATCGACCCGAAGATCTTCTTGCCCTTGCTCTCCGCGTCGCTCAACGACACCAGCTGCACACCCTTCGAGAAATCGGCGCGCCCCAGGAAATATTTATCTCCCGCGGGGACGTAGCCGAGATCCTTGTCGGGCTTCAGGTTCTGAATATACGTCTCGACCAGCGGCGAGTATTGACGGATCTGCTGGTCGAGCCGGTTTTCGTTCGTGATCACACGATCGATCACTTGATCCATCGTCCGCGCTTGCTGCGGTTCGGGCGCCGCGGCACTGGCGATGGCCCCGGACCCTCCCAAGATGAATCCGAGGACAACTGTAGCTAGCTTACGCATTTCTCTCTCCCCTCAATAGGCCAGGCGGAACTCAATCCGCACGCGTGCCGGAAAATCGACCGGCTGGCCTTCGCGTTTTGCTGGTTTGAACTTGATCTGTTGGGCCGCACGGACCGCAGCCTCATCGAGGCCATGGCCCAATCCGCTGACAACGTGGTTCACTTGCATGGTGCCGTTCGAGAGAAACACCACGTCAATCACCACGTCACCTTCTAACTTAAGACTACGCCCTTCGGCCGTATACTCCGGCTTGGGCTTTTCCAATATGTCAACAGGCGTGTCCGCTGGACCCGCGGCTGCCACTTTTTTCTTCGGCGCATCCGCCGCCGCTTGGTCGCCGAATCCCGAGGCCTGAACTCTCCCTTGCTTACCACCGCTCGGCGGAGGATTTGCGATTCCATTTCCAAATCCTGTGCTCGCTACGGTTCCTCGAATGCCTTTGTCGCCGCCGGTTCCGTTGCCATAGCCCGGCCCACCAGGCAGCGCAGGCGAACCTTGACGGTTCACATTCGTTGCATGCTGCGGATCGCCCTTGCCTGCCATCCCGTTGGGATCGCCAAAGCCGCCGGTTTGCACCTTGTTTATCGGCGCCTTCACGGTTGCTGGAGCTGCGCTTCCCGCATCCATGTTGTTTAGCTTCACATCTTCTTTGGGCTTCTTTGGCCCATTCATGTTTGTGTCGATTTTCGCCGCTTCCAGATGCGCCTGCATCTCTGGCGCGAGAGCTTCCACTTTTTGCACCTTGGGCACGACGGCCTTCGGTATCTCGAAGATGTGCGGTTTCTTGGGATCCAGTTTCACTGGTTCGACCACTGCCGGCTTCGGTTGTGGTGGAGGCGTTTTCGCTCTCACCACCTTCGGCGGCGGCGGGGGTGGCGGTGGGGTGGGAATCTCCGTTAGTGGCTGCGAGATCTCGACATTCTGAAAGTGCAGCGCCGTCTTCAACTGGTCCGGATAGATCAGAGGGATCAGCACGCAAAAAGTCAGTATGCAAAGTTGAAAGACCGCGCTGATGCCTATCCGGCTCCAGCGGGGTTTTGAGTCTGGCAGTAAGGCGAGTCGAGCAGCAACGGGTTTTGTACCGATGGCCGCCTTCCACGCGTCTGCATTAGGTTGGCGACGCCTGTCGGCGTCTAATCCGACGCCCAACCGCGTCGCGCTCCTTGGTGAATCTGCAATCATGGTTGTCATCCGCGTGCCGCCTTAAGTAGTTTCCTTTTTGGGAACCTCGGTCCTCTAGGAAGGCCTGGTGTTCCCAAGTTCGCCAGTTTTACCAGTACTTGCGCTTGACGAGTACTAGGGTACTTACGGGGCTGAGGGTGTCCGAATAGGACTTTCGTACTAGCGTCGCGAAGTCGCTAATGGTCCCGCGAGCGCCCGGTTTCTACGCGTCTGCTAACCCGGCGAGGCGGTTCTTGTTGCGGGGTCGGGTACGCAACCCGTATAGGATACCGCAATCCTGCCCTCCGGGGTCCTTACTTTTACATACAGGTCCTGCCGGGCTGGATTAAGCTCTTAGGATGCCAAGCATACCCAAGGCGTTGGATGGTCTGCGATACTGTAAATACCTGAATTGGCTATGAAGGAAAGTACCCCAGACCGGTCACAGGCCAGAAACCCTGCTGGCCGCACTATCCCCGCTCCAACGGGGGTAGCGTCCCCAGCCAAACTCGAGTGGCTCTATGCGCAGTCTAAAGCTGGGAGCTGGGGGCTTTCCCGCGAGAGATTTGCGGCCTCCCTCGAGCGCAGCGCGGAAAAGCGCCTCGCAAGCGGTAACCTCGCGCCTGAAAAGGTCGAGGAGTTTCTGACCGCACTGCATCTTGAAGATTTAGCTCTCGCCACAGCCTGCATGGAAAATTGTGAACCGGCGTGGGACCACTTTGTGGGTGCTTTCCGTACCTACCTTCGCTCCGCCGCCGCCGCCGTTCTCCGTTGCAGTTCTACTTCCGCGGAAGCCTGCGAACTCGCCGACTCGCTTTTTGCCGAGCTCTATGGCCTGGCGGATGGCGAGCGCCGCGAATGCTCGCTCTTCCGGTATTTCCATGGCCGCAGCTCGCTGAAGACCTGGCTGCGCGCCGTTCTCGCGCAGCGCCACATTGACGCCATCCGCGCCGGCCGCCGTCTCGAGTCCCTCGATGATGAGTCAAAGTCGAGCGCCATTAAAATGCCTAAGGCTGTTTCTGTGCAACCTTCCGACCCATATCGGGAACGCTACGTCGCACTCTTCGTCCGCGCCCTGCATGCCGCTCTCGCCGCCCTCGATCCGCGCGATGTACAGCGGTTGCGTCTCTACTACTCCAAGCAACAAACGCTAGCCGAAATCGGACGTCAACTCGCCGAACACGAGTCCAGCGTCTCGCGAAATCTGGACCGCATCCGGCTCGCTCTCCGCCGTGCCGTTGAAGAGACACTTCGCACTGGTTGTCCCGCCGTCAACGGCTTCACCGCAGAAATTGGTCTTAGCGATGCTCAGATCGCTCTCTGTTTCGAATACGCCTCCGCGGACGCTTCTTTCGACCTGGAAAAGCTCCTTCAGCGCGCCCATCCTGCAGGTCCTCCAGCCGGGAGGCCCGGCCCATGAAATTCTGCTTCATCAACACTTATTGCAAGAACGCAGCCAGCCTTCGTTCTAAGGAAGGAGAAGACCATGGCGATTGACGACCGCGAGAAGACCTTTGAAAAAGCGCTCGCCCGCCAGCTGCGTTCCTCGGTTTCTTCCAGCCCGGAGGTAAAGGCAGCCACCGGAGCTCCTGCCGCTCCGCTCGCCGGACTCTGTCCCGATCCGGAAACGCTGGCCGCTTATCACGATGGCTCTCTCTCGCTCGAAGAACGCAATTTCTGGAAGCAGCACGTCGTGAGCTGCGACAGTTGCCAGCTGGTCCTCGCGCATCTCGCAACACCCCTCGACATTCCCGTCGGTCAGGACGTCAAGGAAAATGTTCTGGTCGCGCAACAAAGAGTCGCGTCCGCCAGGGCCGCTTCGCCCGCCCCTGGCGCACGTCCAAGCCCCATTTATTCTTTGCGTTGGCTCTGGCTCGTTCCTGCGGGCGCCATTGCCGCGGCTCTGGTCGCTTGGGTTTCCCTGCAAACGCCGAAACCTTTGCCTGTCGCGACCTCTTCTCCCGTGGAAGTCGCCGAAAATCGCCAGCCCGCCGTCGCCGCCCCTTCTCCGAAACCTGCACTCCCGGCCTCGACAGAACGTAAGCGCAAGGATCAAGCCGCCGCTCCATCCGCTGGCGTCGCCGCGGAAGGGGACTCGGCAGATCGTGGCCTCGCCCTAAAGGAATCGCAAAACCAGCTCCAGCAAAACCAACGGGCTCTTTCTCAGAACGCCCCTGCTGCTCACGGCCCTTATTTGAACCAGCAAAAGCAGGAACAACAGATCAACCGGATCGCTGCCGGCAACGCGGGTGTCGCCAATCAGAAAAAGCTCGACGCGCCTTCCATCCCGAAAGCAACAGGGCAAGCCACAGGGGCCGCTCCAGCGCGAGCGTTGACAGCTCCATCTCCTATCCCGCCTCCACCATCGCCGGAGCCCGCTTTTGTGGCCGATGGCGCGGTTCCCCCGCCTCCCGCGGCCAAAGTTGCTCCGCCTCAGCCCGCTCCGGCGGCCCCGGCAAAATCCACCGCACCTGACATAAGTTCTACGACTGCGGATACCATCACTTCATCCGGCGCCAGCACTGCGCTCGAAGTTTCTGGCGCTCCCGAGTCCTTCGCCAAAACACGCGCCATGATGCGTGCCGCCGCGCTGCAAAATCCCCGAGTGTTTGGAGCACCAGGTGGAAAGCAGCTTTGGCGTATCGGGCCAGCCGGTTTGCTCGAACATTCCAAGGACAAAGGTTTGAATTGGATCCCACAGATCAGCGGCGTCTACACCGATCTCCTCGCTGGCTCGGCTCCATCCACAAAGGTTTGCTGGATTGTCGGCACATCAGGAACCATCCTCCTCACTACTGATGGCGGCACGCATTGGACAAAGCTGGACTCGCCCGTCACCAACGACCTGACCGGCATCCGAGCTGAGGATGCCACGCACGCCTGCATTTGGTTCGTCCCTGACCAACAGACAGGTCTCATCAAGACCTATCAAACTTCGGACGGCGGGCGCACCTGGTCCCCTGCCCCCAGCGACAACTAAGCCCCGCATCATTATGGAGTGCATTTGGAGTGCGGCAGGTCGGCTGCCGCTTTTCTCAGCACGTCGCACCATGCCGCATTCTGCAACGCTCGGTAGTGCATCCCAAGCATCCGCTTTCCCCTTGTGCAAGGAATTCGCCGCCCTTCGTTCTAAGCTGGAAGCTAAATCTTGGTCGAGGTGAACATCATGGAAATCCGCACATCAAAAGTTCAGCGCCGCTTGCCCTGGATTCTCTCTGGCACCGCTGTTCTGCTCGCCGCTGCCGCGTTCGTTTATCCCGCGTGCCGCTGGCAACACGTTTTTGCGTCCCAGGAAAAATCCTCGCAGGAGAAAGAAGCCCCTCGCGCCAACGGCCCCGATCAATCCACCAGCTTGAACGACCAGACCGATCTCAACGTCACTGTCTACAATTCCAACATCGCTCTGGTCCGCGACGTCCGCAATCTCACACTGCCTGCTGGCACGTTCCGCCTCAAATTCATGGATATCGCCGCCACGGTGAATCCCGCAACCGTCCATTTCCGCTCCCTCACCGATCCCGACAAACTCGGCGTTATCGAGCAAAACTACGAATACGATCTCCTCGAACCCGCCAAGCTCCTCCACAAATACGTCGGCAAGGAAATCACGCTGGTCCGCTCCTATCAGGACAACGGCACTACCAAGCACGAAGAAATCAAAGCCACTCTTCTCTCCGACAACAACGGCCAGGTCTGGAAAATTGGCAACGACATCGTGACTGGAGGTTATGCCGAAAGCTACCGCTTCCCGGATATTCCCGCGAATCTTTACGACCGCCCGACCCTCCTCATGTCCCTGGAGAATACCGGCCAGCGCAAACAGCAAATCGAAGCCTCTTACCTCGCCAACAACTTGTCCTGGAATTCCGACTACGTCCTGACCGTGGGCCGCGACGACAAAGCCGCCGACCTCGACGGCTGGGTCACCCTCGTCAACAACAGCGGCACCGCCTTTCACAACGCGCGTCTCCAACTCGTTGCCGGCGATCTCAACCGTCTCCCTCAAAGCTCGGGGGGCGTCACTCGAGAAATGATGGCTATGAAATCAGCTGTTCCCGCCGCTGCTCAATTCCAGCAGGAAAATTTCAGCGAATACCACCTTTACACGCTCGGCCGCCGCACCTCCGTCGAAGACAAGGAAACCAAGCAGATCAGCCTGCTCCAGGGCTCCGGCGTTCCCGTCGAAAAAATCTTCGTCGTCAACGGCCAAAACTACTACTACCGAAACGCGCAGGCTCCCGGCGCTCCGCAGAAAGATCCGGTTATGGTCTATTACAAATTTAAGAATGAAGAAAAAGCCGGACTAGGTATGCCGTTGCCCGCCGGCAGCGTCCGCGTCTATCAAAAGGACTCCAAGGGAGGAATCCTCTTTGTCGGCGAAGACCGCATCGATCACACTCCCAAAGACGAAAGCATCACCATCCATATCGGCAACGCTTTCGACGTGATCGCCGAGCGCAGACAAACCGACTACAAAAAAATTGACACGCACACCTGGGAAATGGAATACGAAATCACCTTGCGCAACCACAAGGACATTCCCATCACCGTCCAGGTCAACGAACCCATCGGCGGCGACTGGGAAATGCTAAATGCGAGCTTCAAATATACGAAGACCGCCGCCTTCGCGGCCCAATTCACTGTTCCCGTCGATAAAAACGGCACGTCCGTCCTGCGCTACCGCGTCCGCGCTCACTGGTGATTCTCGCAGGGGGCACGGCACGCCGTGCCCCTTGCATTTTCACTCCGCCTCCGCCACAAAGATCATCTCAGGCGAAGCATCCACCAACGGCGACCGATCAAAATCTCCATAAATCGCGCTAACCCGAAACCCGCATCGCGCCAGCAAATGCTCCACTTCATAGCGGAAAAAATACCGCAGCGTCCACGCAAACACGAGCCGCTCTTCTTTCCCTCGCGCATCCGTTACATAAAAAATCATCTCGACATCGTTCCGCTGCTCCGCCCGGTGAAACGCCGTCACGCATTCCATAATCCTCACTCGCCGTCCGTCCGGCATCGCGTACTCCGCCACCAACCCTTCCTCCAGATACGCCGGATCATGCATCCGCTCCGCGTCCGTCTGAAAAACATCCAAAATCAGCCGCCCCCGTCGCTCCCCGGCTCGCCTGCCATCCGCCCAAAGGTGCTTGCGCACGGACTCCAGACACGAAATTTGCTGTTCAATCTCAAGAAGATGTTGCAACGGCCGAAACGGAATAATCACCAGTCGAAATTTTTCACCGAGGTCGAACCGCGTCATGTCACCCTGCACCAAATGCACCCGCTCTCGCGCTTCTGTCCGCATCGCCGCCCGCTTCTGATTGCACCGCTCCAGCATCCTCTCCGAAATATCCAGTCCCGTAACCCGGTGCCCAGCTTCCGCCAGCGCCAACGTAATCCGCCCCGTGCCACAGCCTAATTCGAGCACCGGATCACCAAACTCGTGCATCGCATCCCGGTAAAACGCAACATCCCCGACGCGTCCCCGCACAATCGGCGACTCATCGTAATAATCCGCAATAAATCCGTCGTACAGCGCGTTGCTCATGAGATTTTTTCTTTACTTCCTTAGTTCCTTACTTCGCTTTCCAAGCGCCGACAGCGCGAATCCAAATCGATTCCCCAGTTGCGCGTGTTCGCCGCGGCCCTCTGTTCCCTTACTTCCTCTACCTCCTTTACTTCCTCTACTTCATTCCACAATCGCGTCCGCCTCAATCTCCACCAACATCTCCGGTGAAATTAACTTGCTCACTTCCACCATGCTCGTCGCCGGCCGGATCGCCCCGAAAAACTCTCCATGCGCTCGCCCAATCTTTTCCCACTCCGCGATATTGATCACGAATATCCGCGTCCTCACCACATCTTTCAATCCTGCGCCAGCCTTCACCAGCGCCGCCTCGATATTCCGAATCGTCTGAATAGTCTGCGCGTAGGCGTCTCCCACACCTACAATCTTTCCGTCGGGTCCCGTAGCGGTCGTCCCCGAAACGCTAATCACGTTGCCAATCCGCACCGCCCTCGAATAACCCACAATGGGCTCCCACGCTGTCCCGCTCGAAATATTCTCCCGTGCCAAATGAGTCTCCTTTGCCTCGCCTTCCTGTGTCCCGGCGAGGCTGCATGCTAAACTGAAGGAATTATGGCACAGCCCCGGCGCGCGGTTCTCGCCGGGCCGCGCCATGGAAAACTTCATGCTCTGTAACAACATTCTCGAAGCCATTGGCCACACGCCGCTGGTGCGCCTCAATCGCATCAACCACGGCCTCAAGCCGCAAATCTTCGTCAAGGCGGACTACACCAATCCCGGCGGCTCCGTGAAAGACCGTATCGGCATCACCATGATTGACGACGCGGAAAAGCGCGGCCTCCTCAAACCCGGCGGCACCATCATCGAAGGCACCAGCGGCAACACCGGCATGGGTCTCGCGCTTGTCGCCGCCGTCCGCGGCTACAAAATGGTCTTCACCATCACGGACAAGCAATCCAAGGAGAAAGTCGATCTCCTCAAAGCGCTTGGCGCCGAGGTTATCGTTTGTCCCACGGCCGTCGAGCCCGACGATCCCCGCAGCTACTATTCCGTCGCCAAAAAACTCGCGCGCGAAGTTCCCAATTCTTTCTATCCAAATCAGTATGACAACCCCATGAATCCCGAAGCCCATTACCAATCTACCGGCCCGGAAATCTGGGAAGACAGCCAGGGTAAAATCACGCACTTCGTCTGCGGCGTGGGCACTGGTGGAACGATCAGCGGCGTCGGCAAATATCTGAAGGAAAAGAACCCCGCCGTCAAAATCATCGGCGTCGATCCCATCGGTTCGCTCTACTACGATTTTTTCAAGAGCGGCGAAACTGTGAAGGGCAAGACCTACGTCGTCGAAGGCATCGGCGAGGACTTTTTTCCCACGACGATGAACATGAAGATTCTCGATGACGTTTTTCAAGTCACCGATGAGGAGTGTTTTGTTGTCGCGCGCCGTCTCGTCAAGCTTGAAGGCATTTTCACTGGCGGATCGGGCGGAGGATGTCTCTCCGCCACCCTGCGCCTCGCCAAGGATCTGGGCTCCGACGCGTTTGTCGTCGCGTTTATGCCCGACACTGGCATGCGCTATCTCAGCAAGGTTTACAACGACGAATGGATGCGCGAGCGCGGCTACGTCGAAGCCGCTGTAAAAATCACCGCCGCCGAAGTCGTCAACGCCAAGCACAAAGCCGGCAAGGTCCGCGATCTGGTCATCGCGCGTCCCTATCAAACGGTTTTTCACGCGCTAAAAACCATGCAAGAGCAGGACATTTCGCAGATTCCCGTCTTCGAGGAAAATCTTCCCATCGGCACGATCTACGAAGATCAAATTCTCACCATGGCGCTTCAGGGAAAAGACCTGCGCAAACTTGTCGTCCGCGAGGTGATGAGCAAGCCGCTTCCGCGCATTCCCGGGAACTCGCCCGTCGAGCGCGTCACCTACATTCTCAGTCACGAAAATCCCGCCGTCTTCGTCGAAATGGACGGCGCCAAATTCGAAATCCTCACAAAATACGATTTGATGAGCACCGTCGCCTCGCTCATGGAACAAAAACGTTGAACGCTGGCCAGCGACGCAATCCACGAACTTAAGGCGGAATAGTTTTGAAGATTCTCGACTTCAATGAACGGCTGAGAGACTCGATACTTATCGCGGATGGTGCGATGGGCTCGATGTTGCATGAGGCGGTGGGCACGCAGCGCTGCTTCGATGAGCTCAACGCCACCGAGCCTGAGGCGGTTTTTCGCGTGCACCAGGCGTATATCGAAGCGGGTGCGCAAATTATCGAGACCAACACGTTTGGCGCGAATCGGTTTAAGCTCGCGCCGCTTGGTCTTGCCGACGAAGTGCAGCGCTTGAATTCGCGCGGCGTAAAAATTGCGCGCGAAGCCCGCGAATCCGCTTCTCGCGAAGTTCTGATCGCCGGCTCCATCGGACCGCTCGGCCTCGGCGTGCAATCCCGCCATCCTGCGCCTGACGAAATTCAGGACGTGTTTCACGAGCAGGCGCTTGCCCTTGAGGAACGCGGCGTCGATTTCTACATTCTCGAAACGTTTTCGTACATCGAAGAAATTCTGCTCGCCATTGATGCCATTCGCTCTTTTTCCGGTTTGCCCATCGTCGCCCAACTGACTTACTCGGAAGAAGGAACCACGTACGGAGATCTGCGTCCTGCCGGTGCCGCCGCTCAGCTCAAGGCAAAAAATGTGCAAGTCATCGGCGCGAACTGCACGCTCGGCCCGCAGCCACTGCTGAAAATATTGCGCGAGCTGACGGAAGTCGACGACCTCCGCGTTAGCGGCATGCCCAATGCAGGCCTTCCGAAGCGCGAAGGCGACCGCATTGTTTATCCAAAGTCTTCGCCGGAATATTTCGCGCTTTTCGCGCGCGAAGCGGCCGCGCTCGGCGTGCGGATTCTCGGCGGCTGTTGCGGCACCACGCCGGCGCATATCCGCGCGATGGCCGAAGCCGTCAAGTCTCTGCGTCCCGCAAAATCCAGCGGGGCACATCACACCGTTGAGGTGGCCGCAAAACCAACGCCCGTTTTGCAGCGCGACCCGGAAAGCAAATTCTGGAAAAAGCTTCAGACCAAGGAATTTACCGTCTGCGTCGAAATCGATCCGCCTAAAGGCCTTTCGCTAGACCGCATCTTCGAGCAAGTCGACAAAATCATGGCCTCGAAAAAAGTCGACGCCATCGACATCAATAGCGGAGCGATGGCTCGCGTCGGCATGGATGCGCTTGTTACCGCGGGCGCCCTCGAAGCACGCGGCGTCGAGACCGTGCCGCATCTCACCACGCGCGACTTCAACATTATCGGTCTGCAAGCGTGTTTGCTCGGCGCGTGGACGGTCGGCGGCGTTCGCAATGTACTCGCTATCACCGGCGATCCGCCGGCCGTGGGCGACTACCCGGAAACGAGCGGAGTTTACGAAGTGGATTCTGTCGGCTTGGTCAAAGTGCTCAGCCGCTTGAATCAAGGCACGGACTGGGCAGGTAAAACTCTTGGCGGCGCAACCAATTTCGCGATCGGCGTCGCCGTAAATCCCGTCGCGGACGATCTCGATAACGAAATCGAGCGCTTCCAGGCAAAAATCGAAGCCGGCGCTCACTTTGCGATGACCCAGCCGATTTTCGATCCCGAACACTGGTATGACTTCGTGAAGAAACTCGGCGGCAAACCATCCATCCCGGTACTCGTTGGCATTTGGCCGCTTAACAGTTACAAGCAAGCGCTTCGCCTGAACAACGAAGTTCCCGGCATCGTCATTCCTCAACAGGTTCTTGCTTCGCTCGAGTCCGCCGGAGCCGACGCCCGCGACCGCGGCTTCGATGTCGCGCGCCAAATGCTGGCGTGGGCGCGCACCGAACTTGCTGGAGCGTATTTAATTCCGCCATTCAAACGCTACGAAGAAGTCCTCGACATTCTGTAACGTGGCGCGTTTCGCGATGAGAAAATGAAGAAAAAATCTCTCTCCAAAGGCAAGAAACTGCGGTACGCCTGCTGTGTATGCAAGCAGAACATTCGGATAAACTCTCAGGCTTGCAGCACGATTCTCATTAGGCGAGGTATTGAAGGCCATGAAGACGATTCCTCAGGTTGGCAGACCGCTTTTGCGCACGGGAAGTGTCTCGTCAGTGTGCTACCTGTGGCCGGGTACAGCTTTCTAGAATTTGTTCCCAAGCCGAGGGGTCGACCAAAGCGCCTCAACTGGCCTCCGCACTTGTTCTGATCTGCCTGCGCAATGCCCGCCGCAAAAGCGGCACGAGAATCACATACGCTAGCGCCACAAACAGAGGCGCTGCCAAGCACCACGCCACCATAGCGTGCCAGGTCGTCGTCCACAAAAAGCGCATTGAGCCCCATAAACTCGCCCGCACCATCCCCACAATCTGCGGCGCCGAGAGCGGCAAGTGCGGCGTGCCAAATAAAATTTCGCCTGCGCGAAAAAACGGAATGATCAGCGCAAGCTGAACCGGGTATACGAAATAATTCACGATCTGGATTGCCGGCAAATTCAGCCGCCAGATAAAGGCAACCAGTGCACAAATCGCCGTCGTCGTCCCCAACGCGGGGAATACGCCAATCGCGAAGCCCAGCGCCAGACTCAACGCCATCTTCTCCGGCGTCACGCCCTGGCGCAGCAAATCCAAAATCGGCCGCGCAATCTTGCGCCGAAAAAATCCTTCTTTCTTGCCGTTGTCCTGCTCCACTCTCCTGCATCCTCTCAACCATCATATTAGGTTGTCGGTGCGCCTCGCGTGAAAGCAAAGAAACAGACAGAAACAGCAGATCCCTCACTTCGTTCGGGATGACACGAGATTGGATGGGCTGAGGACTGGCGGGCGGAAGACTGGCCGGGCTGAAAATTAGATGGGCTGAAAACTGGATGGCTGAAATTAGATGGCGAGACCTTGCAGACTCGAGGCGGCCACCTTATGCTCCGTGCTTCCGGGAGGGGGGCAACATGTTGAAGAAACAAGTTCGCTGGGTGGTGTCGGGTGCGGCGCTGATTCTGTTGTTCGCGATTGGAATGAGAACAGGCAAGCAAGCGAAAGCAGCTCAGGTACACGACAAGGACCAATCCGCGATCATGGCCGTGTTGAACGCGCAGCAAGGCGCATGGAACCGAGGGGACGTGGACGCATTTCTTGTCGGCTACTGGCACTCGCCGGAGCTGACCTTTTCCGGCAGCAGCGGAGTTTCGCGAGGCTGGGATGGAGTCCTGGCGCGGTACAAAAAGAATTATCCGGACAGTGCCGCGATGGGACAGCTCGATTTCTCTGAGATGGAGTTTCGATTCCTGGGGCCGGACGCGGCGCTGGTGCTCGGCCGCTGGCATCTGAAGCGCGACAAGGGCGATATCGGCGGCGTCTTCTCTCTGGTATGGCAGCGTTCTCCCGATGGTTGGAAAATTGTTCACGACCACACAAGCGCGGTGCAGAAGTGAGAGAAGACGGGACAATGGACGATGTTTTGCCCATCAACGCGCCAAAGATTTCCGTAAGCTATTGAAAATGATAGGCTTGTGTTTTTTCCACCGGAGTTCTACGGGGGTGGTACTAGCGGGCTATTGGCGCGGACAGAGGCTGGCGGCAGAATATTGGGTAGAGGCTACTGAGGGATGTTCGCCGCTATGCTACTTGCGATCTCCATTGTTGCGCTCACGCAATTCGCCCTGTACTACTGGCGGGCGATTTTGGCGGGAGTGGCTGCACAACCGGTTTCCGACCGTGTTTTGGCCGCGGCGAATCTCGACGCTGGCCACATGCAGGGCGAAGACTTCGAGAAGCTAGCTGGTCTGCACGAACTGACCCCTGAACTGGCCCCTGGCAGCGGCAGTCTCAGCCTGGTGCGGGCTTACTACCGCGTTGTGGAAGGGCTGGGCGTGCTTTCTGGCATGCGCATGCCTGCGGTTGCGGAGTGGTGCGAACGCGAGCGCGTGATTTGCGCGCGGTATGCGGCGGTACAGATTGATCGCCGGTTGCAGGCGAATCTGGCGCTGGTGGCGGCTTTGCGGTCTTGCTGACGCGGGGCTGAAACACACTGGCCGTTGGGCCTTTCTTCTCTCTCCATTTTAGATAGTCGTTTGTCTCCTTCCCCCGTTTATCCCTGAAGGTTTTATTCCATCGTGTGACCCAATAGAGGGCCTAACAGCCCAACTTGTTTACGCCCGGGCAAGCTGGGGCGCAATGAATTGCGCCCCTACAAAGGCTTTATAGGCATTGGAGGCGTTACAACGGAGGGGGGCGGGTGTAACCTTTTTGGGGTTTCACAGTAATCACCTTTGGAAGAGCAAGAACGGGCCGAAACGGAAAATGACCAGGCAATGAAGTTGGCTCCGGACGAGGATTTGATGCTCGAAGTGCGCAACGGCACGGGCGAAACGCTAGGGGTGTTGTTCGATCGCTACCACGTGCCGCTCTACAACTTTTATTCGAAGCTAACGGGCGACCGCACGCTGAGCGAAGACCTGGTGCAGGAAGTTTTTCTGCGGATTTTGAAATACCGTCATAGTTATCAGCCGGGGACGCCGTTTCGGGCGTGGATTTACCAGATTGCGAGGAACGCACGAGTGGATCATTACCGCAAGACGCCGCGGCACATTACTTTCGACCCGGAAATGGCGCCGGCCGTGATGCCGAAAGATGCGGCGCAGCAATCGCAGGAGTCGGAACTCTTGCACCGCGCGCTGATGCAGATGCCCGAAGAAAAGAGAGAGATTCTGGTTCTGAGCCGCTTTCAGGAATTGAAGTACGACGAAATCGCGCGGCTGCTGGGATGCGAGCTGGGGACCGTAAAGACCCGCATCCATCGGGCGATTCAGGAGCTGCGGCAGACTTTCAAGCAGTTGGAGCGCGGGCTTGCGCCACGCGAGGCGGGACCTGCTGTCGTGAAAACGATTCCGCCACGGAGGTTTGGAAATGAAGTGTGAAGAGATTGGAGAACTCCTGCCGGATTATTTGCAGGGGACATTGAAGGCCGAGCAGGACGAGTTGGTGGAAAAACATATTGCCGAGTGCGCGGATTGCCGCGAAGAAGTGGCAATTTGGAAGAAATTGTCGCTGCTGCCGGTGGAGCAGCCGAGCGCCGCGTCGCGCGAACGGTTTGAAGCGATGCTGCAGGCTTATCAGACCGGGCGAAATGATAAAGCTGCAAGTGGAGTGGAACGTGCAAAGAGCGCGTCACTATGGAGTTGGCTGCGATCGCCGGTGGGAGCGGTGGCGTGGAGCGCAGCGTTGCTGATCATCGGTGTTTTCAGCGGAGTTTCGGCGGGCAATTATTTTGGGAACAAGCCGACGCATTCGAATGCGAATCAGGACGAAATCGCAGCGATGCACGCCGAGCTGGCAAATATGAAGCAGGTGGTGGTGCTCTCGATGCTGCAGCAGCAGTCCGCGAGCGAGCGGCTGCAGGCGGTGAGCTACAGCCGGCGCGAAGACCAACTCGATCCGCAAGTGATGTCCGCGCTGGTCCACACCCTGCGTTACGACGGCAGCGTGGATGTGCGGCTGGCGGCGCTCGATGCTCTAAGCCGGCACGGCGCCCAGCCGCAGGTTCACAAGGGAGTTGTGGACGCGCTTCAGGAACAGCAGTCGCCGCTGGTGCAAGTGGCGCTGATTGATTTGATGGTGGAGTGGCGCGATCCGGATGCGGCGCAGCGGCTGCGGAATTTTGTGCAGACGCCGAATTTGAATCCCACGGTGAAGCAGCGCGCGGATTGGGCGCTGAGCAAGTTGAATTGAGGAGGAACGCGTGCGAAAGAAAACTGTTATTCAGGTTGTGATGCTCTATGTGGCAGTCGCGCTGATTCTTCCCGTGTTGCCGGCGAGCCAATTGCCGGGCGCACGTTCGCATTCACGAAGAAGCCTGGGGAGCGTTCTGCTCGCGGCACTGGAGCCGCAAACCGTGTCTGCAAAGGGCCGCGATGACGACGACCGTTACTTCGGCGCGCGCGACGAGGAAAAGATCCAGAAGTCCTTCACGCTTCCGGACGCCGCTCACAAATCGCTGGAGATTGACAATATCTGGGGATCGATCGAAGTGATCGCCGACACAACCGACAAGGTGGAGCTGGTGGTGAACAGGGTCACCAGCGCCGAATCGAAAGACAAGCTGGAGAAGGCAAAAAAGGAAGTCACGCTGGACGCCACTCAGGAAGAAGGCGCGCTAAAGGTCTATGTCAACGGGCCGTTCCGCTGCCAGTGTGACGATTGCCGCCATTCGCGAGATGACGAAGGGTATCGAGTCAAGATGGATTTCCAGGTTCACGTGCCCCGCGATATCGATATCAACGTGAAGACGGTAAATGAGGGCCGCGTGGTGGTGCGCAACGTGAACGGCAGCTTTGTCGTCCGCAACGTGAACGGCGACATCGAGATGGACAACGTGGCCGGCTCCGGGACGGCGCGAACGGTGAATGGCCCGGTGATTGTCTCTTTCCGCCAAAACCCGCGCGAGAATTCCGAGTTCAAAACCGTGAATGGAAACATCGAGCTCCGTTTTGCGCGTGATTTGTCCGCGGATTTCCGCTTCAAGACGTTCAACGGCGGCATCTACAGCGATTTTCCGGTAACGACATTGCCTGTGCATGGGATTCAGGAAGAACGACATGGCGGAAAAATGGTTTATCGGGCCGACCGGTTCACGGAAGCGCGTGTAAACACAGGCGGTCCCGAGATTCAGATTGAAAATCTAAATGGAGACATTCGCATCCTTGAAAATCATGAATAACCAACGACAGAGGTTTGGAAAAGTTCTGGCAGTCGCGGCAATTTTTGGAGCCGCGTTGCTTGCGCCTGGCGCGCGCGTTGCCGCGGAATCACAATCCGGGGGCGATCGCGTGTCGGTCAATCTCAGTGACCCGTCGCGGCCCGCCTTCATCAAAGCCAGTTCCGTGAACGGCGGCATTACGGTAAAGGCCTACGACGGCAAGGAAGTCATCGTCGAAGCGCGCGAGCGAAACGAAGAGAATGAGAAACTGCCATCCAGCGGTCCAAAGCGCTTGAAGATCTCCACAACCGGCCTGACCGTGGAAGAAGAAAACAACGAAGTGCGCATTAGCACCGAGTCCTACGCGAGGACGATCGACTTGACGATTTCGGTTCCCGTGCATACCTCGGTCAAGCTGCGCGCTGTGAATGATGGAGACATCATGGTGACGGGCGTGGACGGCGAGCTGGACGTCGATGATATCAACGGCGCCGTGACGCTGAATAACGTTTCCGGCAGCGCCGTAGCGCATGCGTTGAACGGGCACGTGCACGTGACATTCGCAAAAGTGAATCCGCAAAAGCCCATGGCCTTCAGTTCGTTGAATGGAGATATCGATGTCACGTTTCCAGCCGACGTGAAAGCCAACGTCAGCATCCGTTCCGATCGCGGCGATGTCTTCAGTGATTTCGACGTCCAGCTGCAAGCCTCGGCCCCACACCAGGAAGTCGAGGACGGCCGCGGCAAAGGCGGCAAGTACCGCGTCAAGATCGACAAGACGGTCCACGGCACCATCAACGGCGGCGGCCCGGAATATCAATTCACAAATTTCCAGGGGCAGATCTACATTCGCAAGGCAGGCAGTCCTCGATAACAAAGCTCGAGGTTAGTAGGCCCAGCGGAGGAGGACGCCGCCGGTGGTGTAGCCCGCGCCGACCGTCACGATGAGCACCAGATCACCCTGATGAAGGCGTCCCTGGTTCACCGCATCCCACATTCCTAGAGGAATCGTCCCGGCCGTCGTATTCGCGTAGCGGTCGATATTCACGAGCACTTTTGAGTCAGCGATGCCCAGGCGCTCCTGCGCCGCGCGGATAATGCGCAGGTTGGCCTGATGAGGAACCAGCAAAGCCAAATCGTCTTTCGTAAAGCCGTTACGTTCGAGAAGCCTGGCCGACATTTCCGCCATGCGCCGGGCGGCATATTTAAAGACCTGCGAACCTTCCTGATGAACGCAATGCATTTTTTTCTCAACGGTTTCGGAAGTTGCCGGATGAAGCGATCCGCCTCCGGGCATGTAGAGAAACTGGCCGCCTGCCCCATCGACATCATGCTCGAAATCCAGAATGCCCTCGTTTTCGCCGGCCGGTTCGAGAAGCACGGCTCCCGCTCCATCTCCAAAAAGAATGCAGGTGGCCCGATCCGTGTAATCCAGAATCGAGCTCATCTTGTCGCTTCCGATGACCAAAACTTTTTTGTGCGCTCCGGAACCCACAAATTGAGCGCCAACGGTAAGCGCGTACGCAAAACCAGAGCAAGCCGCCGATAGATCGAAGCCCCAGGCTTTTTTCGCCCCGATGCGGTCCTGGATCAGGCAGGCCGTGGCGGGAAACATCATGTCCGGCGTGACACTGGCGAGCACAATGAGTTCTATATCGGCGGGATCCGTGTTGGTTTGCGCGAGGAGGGACCTGGCGGCTACGGTGGCGAGGTGCGAGGCCGCGACGCCGTCTTCGGCTATGTGGCGTTCGCAAATGCCGGTGCGCGTGCGAATCCATTCATCGTTCGTGGCCACCATCTTTTCGAGGTCGGCGTTGGTAAGCACTTTTGGCGGCACATAGCCTGCCACCCCGGTGATTTTAGCCGCGATGCGGTGCGACATGTCTCTCCTTGCAGATGAAAGCCAGGAAAACCAATCCGAAATTCTATGCGATGCGGATGCGAGGTTACAAGGCACGAAAGAAAGATACAAGCACTTGCGGCGGATCAGACGCGTGCTGGCGCGGGGCGCCACACAACGGATGGTGCGTCATTCCCGGGGCGGAAGAATTTCGTAGCGCCAGGTGAGTTTCGCGGTCTTTTGCAGCATCGCGGAAACCGAGCAATATTTTTGTTCGCTGAGTTCAATGGCATGTTTGACTGCCGCTTCCTCGAGCGTGCCGCGAAGCCGGTAAACCACTTCGAGTTTTGTCCAAACCTTGGGAGGCTCGGCCGCGCGCTCCCCGGAGCAGATCACTTCCAGCGTTTCTAGCTTTTGCCGTTTTTTCTTAAGAATGCTTACTACATCCGTGGCCGTGCATGCGCCCAGAGCCAGCAGGAGAAGCTCCATCGGCCCGGGAGCTTTGTTCGAGGTGCGATCCGAATCGATGGCCATCGCATGGCCTGAAGGACTGGTACCTACAAATTTTTCGTCGCCAATCCATTGAACGGATGCTGTCTGCATATTGACCTCCTGAATCCTCCCCACTTTTGCCCGCTTAAAAAGGATAGCAGAACCCCATACGGTCTAGTTTCGACTGCCAACTGCTTTTACTAAATCGGCGCGTCTGGCGGGAACTGAGGTTAGGATAGTGTCGTCGCTACTCGAAGAGAGGGAGGAGAATTATGCTGACGAGAAAAACAATGGCTGTTTCCTGGCTCGGAATCGGCGTGCTTGCGATTCTGACGATATTCGCGGCAGGACAATCTCACGCAATCGCGAATCAAAGCTCCGCAGGGATTGAAGGGACCGGCCAGCCGTTCGTGATCGAGTACTACTACAAGGCCAAATGGGGCCATGCGGACGAGTTCCTCGCGCTGTTCAAAAAGAATCATTACCCCGTGCTGAAAAAGGAAATGGAATTGGGACGGATCCTAAAGGTGAGTATGACGGGGCCGCGCTATCACACGACCGAAGACGGCCGCTGGGACTACCGCGTGACGATCGTTTTCAAGAACGCGGCGATTGCGAACGACACCTTTGACAATGGCCCGCTGATCAAACAGCTCTATCCGGATCAGGAGAGCTATAAAAAGGAAGAACAGAGGCGCTTCGAGATTCTCGACGCACACTGGGATCTACCGATCAAAGAGATAGACCTCGACGGACGATGACCTGCGAGCTTCGTTGCTGAATGGCTTGAAAACCATTGTGGGAAAAAATGGCCCGCCTGCGTTGCCGAATTGGGACGGCGTAAGCAGACCGATCCCCAGCGGTCCTCAGTTCTGCACCGGTCCAGGTATTTAGCTCCCTGGTTTTTTCTCCACTCCGGCGACAGCGGGCTCAACTTTCTTCACGGCGAGGTTGCCGCCCGGTACGTGCTTCGTTGGCGCTTTTGCCTCGGGGCTCCGCGGCGTCCAGTCCGACGGCGGAAAGGCTATGCGCCAGAATCGCGGCGAAGGATGTTCGAACTCAATGCCCACTTCCCGCTTCCCGGTTTGGTCTGCGCCCAAGTGGATGACGCGGCAAACCAACTGCTCCATCGTTTGCAGGTTCTTCACGCCGAGTAGTTGGCCGACTTCCACCGTCAATGCCAGTTGGATCAGCGCTCCGTGAGCGTTCACGATTAGTGTATGCGTGTCTTCCGAAGCCACATTTGTTCCCGGTCCTTCTCTGAGCACATGGATGGGAAGCCGCAGGCAAACACGCTGGCTCCGCCGCAAGTGCGACATCTTGTTCGTGATCTGTGGGTCGGTGGGGTTCATAGCCGCAGCTTCACACCGTCTTTAATGGCACTTCTGTGGCCAAACTTCAGAAAATCAATTGTTCCGAAATGGCACAACCCAACTTCACCCGGATGAACGGAGTTAGAGAACGAGAGTGGGCAAGGCCTGGTGTGCGGAACTACGAGTTGCGTGGGGCGGTTGTCGCCACTTCTATGATGGGGTTAGGAAGCTGCCTCATGGTGCGCACGAAGACCTGCACGATGGACCCATCGAACTGCGCGTTGGCACATCGTTCGAGCTCCGCCAGCGCTTCGTTCGAGGTGCGGCCTTTTTTGTACGTGCGGTCGCTCGTAATGGTGTCGTAAGCATCGGCCACGGCAATGATGCGCGCGCCTAACGGAATACTCTCGCCAGAGAGAGCATCGGGGTAACCGGAGCCATCGAAAAACTCGTGATGGTGCAGCACCATCTCGCGAATGCGCGCCAGCGGGCTGAGAGGATCGAGAATTTTCGCGCCGAATCTTACGTGAGACTTCATCGTTTCCCATTCGTCGGGATTCAGAGGGCCGCTTTTGTTCAGTATGTTTTCCGGGATGGCGACTTTTCCGATGTCGTGCAGCACGCCGCCGAGCCGAATCTCCTCGATCTCCGTATCGCTCATGTTAAGAGACTCGGCGATGAGGGCCGCATAAGCCGAGACCTTTTGCGAATGCCCTTGCGTGTAATGGTCCTTGGCGTCGATAGCGAAGGCCAGCGAAGTAACTGTGTCAAGGACGGCCTGCGGGAGCCCTTCCGGGCCACGGGCTGAAGAGCCGAGAGGTGATTTTCCGATCGTGGGAGCTTCCGAGGTGGCCAGCGACTCCGTGAATTGTTTCAATCGCGAGTAGATTTCTTCAAAAGCTTCCGGACCGGTGGCGAACAGCCGTTTTAGAGTTACGCCCAGATAGGCTTCGAGGACATCGCGCTTCCATTTTTTTGCCTCGTTGGGATCGAAATGGTCGGCCGTCGAGACCGCATTGCCGCCCTGATGCTTCGACAAATACATCGAGGCGTCGGCCACTTGAATGAGCTCTTGCGGCGAGGAGCCGTGCAGCGGATAGCAGGCGATACCAAAGCTGGCGCTGATATTCTTTTCGCGCAGCAGAGGATCGGCGGAAACCCAGCCACGCAGCTTCGTGGCCAGCTGCCGCGCATGCTCCATATTCGTTTCCGGCATCAGGATGACAAACTCATCCCCACCGTAGCGAGCGACCACATCAGATCGGCGGCAATTCGTTTCCAGAATGTGGCCGACCCGCTGGAGAACAAGATCGCCTTCCAGGTGGCCATAAAAATCGTTGACGAATTTGAAGCGGTCGAGATCCATGAGCACAAGCGCAAAGGCGCGCCCCGCGCGGGTCGAGCGCTTCCACTCCGCGGAAAGCGCTTCCATGAAGAAACGGTGGGTTTTGACGCCGGTGAGGCCATCGGTAATGGCCTGCTCCTGAGCCTTCTGAAACGAAAGAGCATTGTGAAGCGCACCGGCGATCAAGTCGGCGAGCGTGCGCAGGAGAAGGATTTCTTCCTCGGAAAATTCGAGCGGGACGGACGATTCGACGTACAACACACCGTGAAGCTGTTCCGCGTAGAACACGGGAAGCGCCATCGCCGCGATGGAGTCCGGCAAAAGGGGCTTGTGCGGCGAGTCATTGGCCGGCGAAGTCTGGTAGTCCGCCAGTTGGCCGCTGCGCGCGACCTGGCCGATGAGTCCGCTGCCGAGGGGAATGCGCCGGCCCACAGCGCCGCGGCGCGCCCCCGCTTCGGCCTGCACGATCAATTCGCGCGTCGAGTATTCCAGAACGCTGATGCCGATGTGATCGTAGGTGAGCCCGGCCTCCAGCTGCTCGGCAATCTTGGCCAGCATTTCGTCTGGATTCAGCGTCGCGATCGCATTGCGCGAAATCGTGTTCAGTAGCGTAAGATGCCGCGCCTTGGTGCGCTCTTCGTTGAAGAGCCGCGCGTTTTCAATGGCGATGCTCGCCTCGCTCGCCAGCACGCGCAGCAACTCCAGGTGGCCCTCATCGAATACACGCTCGTTGTCCGAAAAGACGGCCATGGCGCCGATGGCGTGGTCGTAAGCCACCAGTGGAACGCCGCAGAAGCACCCACGATCGTGCACCGGCTCAACCCCGAGCTTCTTAATTTCCGCCGCGTAATTGTCGCGGATCAGTACGGGCTGGCGTGTGCGAATAATGTATTCCGTCAGGTAATTGCCCGCCGGCCGCGTCCGCGGGGGCTTGATCGTGCCTTCAATCACCTCAAAATCAAACTTCATCTCATCGCGCAGCGGGTCGAGCGAGGCGATGTAAAAATTCTCGACGTCAAACAGCCGCCGCAGCTCTTCCCAAACTTTCCGCAGCAAATCTTCCTTGTTGAGAGTCGAGCTTAGCGCGCGCCCGATCTCGTTCAGGACGTGCAGCTCTTCGGAGCGGCGCGATGTCTGCTGAATCAGATAACTATTCTCGACGGCCATCCCGATCTGGTGCCCTAGCGCAAGCAACAGCCGGTACTCCGCGGGTGTAAACCGGCGGGAATCCGGAGTCCCGAGCAGCAGCACACCAAACGCCTGCTCCTTGGCCTGCAGGCTGATCGCGACGATGCTGCGAAGCCCCTGTGCAAGTGCGAGCTGCCGGAATCGCCGTATCGGCTCTTCGCGCTCCAGAGCCGCAACCGTATCGTCATTGCGAAGGTCACGGAACCCCAGCAATCCGCCAAGCCGCGAGACCAGTCCGACTAAGTAGTCGTCCAGCCCCTGTTCCTGCGCCGTTCGGCAGAAATTGTCGCTAAGCCCGACCGCCACGACAGAGGTGGGGCCCTGCGGGTCTCCGTGATGAAGAAACAACGCTCCCGCCGGAAGCCGCACGACGCCAAGCACGCGGTCTAGTGCTTGCGCCAGCATCCTCTGAATCTCTCCGCCGACAAAACTTGAGGTGGCCAGGTTCAGATTCGAGAGCGCCAGCATGTTGCGCTCGACCCGCCGCTTTTCTTCTTCGTAAAGCGCCATGACCATGAGCATGGCCACGAACGCCGCGGGCACCGCCGCCGCTGTCTGGAAACTTATGTCGCTAAAGAACGGCGCGGTGTGAAAGAACGAGAAGATGAGTCCCACGACCGCCCAGACCGCGAACGACACCGCGAGCAACCAGTCCGCCAGCGTTTCCTGGCGCCGGCTTTCTTGCCAGAAAATGTAGAACACACACAGAAAAATGGCTGCCGCGGGAAGTATCAGCGGAAGGTGGAACCAGCCCAACGCATTCGCGCCTCCCCAAAATACCAGGACGCCGCCGGACGCCGCCGCAGGGACAGTCCAAAGCTGCCGCTGTGCATACAGTTGCGCCCCGAGAAAGAAAAAGATTCCAGCCGCTGCGTAGAGAAACTGATCGATCGCGGTCTGGAGAGGCCAGGGGTTGTGGAGGCCGGAGAGGACGGGCCCGAGATAACTGAGCGCAACGAAGGCCCATCCTGCAGTCCAATAGAGAAGGTAGGGCCGCCGCTTGAGCTGGTAGATATAAGCGAAGAACCCAGCCACCAAAGAGGTAGCCGCGAGCAATGCCAGTGCGATGAAGCTCTGGTTGGTCAAGGCCTCGGTCAATTCTCCGTCCCACACTCGGACGGCTCCGTTGCACCGTACAAAGACGGTTCTGCCGTTTGTGCCTCAAGATGGAACGAAAACCTCGTCCGCGCCGCATGAGGACAGCAATGCTGCGGCGCGAGGTGCCACCTCGATGCACAAAACAAAGTACTTGTGATTATGGACGATGCAATTTTCAGGAAGCAAGTGTACCGGGGTACCGGTTGCGAAAGAGGCAGCAGGGCAGGGGGTAACGGTTTCCATACAGGGAGCCGCTTGCCGGGGCGGCTGGGCGCTCGACTGGGCGCCCTCGCGTCGCAGGAAGTGCGGGTTGGACGCCATTTCGGTGTTTCGCTAAACTGGACGTTTGAAATAGAAGGGCAAAACACGCCTGAAGAACGAGTGAAATGACTGACACACGACAAAACGGAGTACGCGTAAGGTTTGCGCCTTCCCCGACGGGCTATCTGCATGTCGGCGGCGCGCGCACGGCCCTCTTCAATTGGCTGTTTGCGCGCCGCCAGGGTGGCAAGATGATCCTGCGCATCGAAGACACTGATGCCGAGCGCAACAAACCGGAGCTGGTGACCGGCATTCTTGATGGGCTCAAGTGGCTCGGCGTTGAGTGGGACGAAGGCCCCTTCTACCAATCGCAGCGCACCGCGCTTTACCGCCAAGCCGCGGAAAAGTGCCTCGCGAATGGCAGCGCCTTTTTGTGCTACTGCCCTCCGGAAAAATATGCCGGCGGCGACCACGCCGAGCCCGGTCAGGATGAAGAGCCCAAAGGCGGCGGTGCGCGCCGCGTCACGCGCTGCAGTTGCCGGGATGGCAAACCCTCCACTCCCGGCGCGAAACCCGCTGTGCGCTTCAAAGTCCCTCTTGGCGGCATCACGAAATTCACCGATGTCGTTTTTGGCGAAACCGAGTTTTCCAACGATGAGATCGAAGATTTTGTTTTGTTACGCTCCGGCAAAGGCGACGAAGAATTTGGCCAGTCCATGTACCAGCTCGGCGTCGTCGTCGACGACATCGAAATGCGCATCACTCACGTCATTCGCGGCGCGGATCATATCTCCAACACGCCGAAGCAAGTCCTGATCTACCGTGCGCTCCGCACGGAGCCGCCTCTGTTCGCGCACGTCCCGCTCATTCTCGGCCCCGACAAAAAGCGCCTCTCGAAACGCCATGGCGCGACCGACGTCAACATGTACCGCACCGAAGGATTTCTCCCCGAAGCCTTCCGCAATTTCCTCGTCCTGCTCGGCTGGTCCCCGGGCAACGACGACGAATATCTTCGCACCAGCGAATTGATTCAGAGATTTTCGCTCGAAGGCGTCAGCCGCACGAACGGCGTTTTTGACAAAGCCAAGCTGGAGTGGTTCAACACGCAGTATTTGCAAAAACTTCCGATCGAAGACTTGCTCCCACAAGTGGAAGAAGAGTTGAAGCACAGCCATTTGTGGAAGCCGGAATGGGCTGCGGGCGCCGCTCCGGGCCCGGATGGCAGAGATCACGCCTGGTTTTCGAAGACGGTCGATTTGCTGCGCCCGCGCATTCGATTGCTTCCGGATTTTTCGTCATGGTCGCGCGCTTTTTTCAGCGACGAATTTCCGATCGACCAAGCCGCGAAAGACAAATTCTGGAAAGACCCGAAAGTCCCCGAGCTGCTCGCCAAACTCGCGGATGCCCTCGCCGCCCTCCCCGAGTGGAATCACGACGCCTGCGACCACGCCTCGCGCGCCGTCGCCGAAGCCGCCGGTGTCAAAGCCGGCCTGCTCATCAACGCTTGCCGCGTCGCCATTGTAGGCCAAGCCGTCGCGCCGCCGCTCTTCGATACGATGGTTGCACTCGGGCAGGCGCGCGTTGTCAGCCGCTTACGACAGGCATTCACCTAATTTGAACCGATTGGCTGTGAAAAAAGCGCCGGGGGATCCTCTCGGCGCTTTTTTATTCCCCGATTATTCGTCGCGCAAGGCCTCAACAGGATCCACTCGCGCCGCCCGCTGCGCCGGAATCACGGAAGCTGCGAGCGCCACAACTACCAGCGCCGCCGCCGTCCCCGCATAAACCAGCGGAGCCGCCGGTGTCACCCCAAACAGCAAAGACCGCAGCAAAATTCCCAGCGCCCCCGCCAGCGCCGCCCCAGCAACCAATCCCACAGCGCTCAGCTTTAAACCTCGCCCCAAAATCATCCGCGTAACATCGCTCGGCCGCGCCCCAAGCGCCATCCGCACGCCAATCTCCCGCGTCCTCTGCGCCACGGAGTAGGCCAGTACGCCATAAACCCCGATGCATGCCAGCACCAATGCGAGCCCCGCGAAAATCCCGAGCAGCGTCATCGGCCGCTCGCGGTCCGCAACATTTTCTTCCATCAACTGGTCCATCGTGCGAATGAACGCCACCGGCCGTTCGTTATCCACCGCCCAAACAGCCCCGCGCAACGCATTGATCACACTCGCCGGGTCTTGCGAAGTCCTCGCAACAAGAAAATCCGCTCCCGGACGCTCCACCTGATTTACCGGCACATAGACCGCTGGTTTCATGTCCAGCAGCAATCCGCGCTCGCGAATATCTTTCACAACTCCCACCACGGTTCTCCATGGCTCTTTCGAGCCAGAAAGTTTCAACCGCTTCCCCACAGCGTCTTGCCCCGGCCAATGCCGTTTCGCCAGAAACTCATTTACCACCACCACCGGCTGGCTGGACTCGATGTCGCGATCTTCCAGCAGTCGCCCCGCCTCCAGCGTTCCCCCAATCGTCTCGAGGTATCCCGCCGTCACTTCGCGATACAGCGCAACGTTGTCCTGCCCCGGCAACGTCGGAGGCGCGCCTTCGATCGCGTATCCCTCCGTGTCGCCAATCGAGGTGAACGGCACGTCCGAGCCGAACCCGACGCCTTTCACGCCAGGAAGCACCCGTGTCTGGTCCAAAACATCTCGATAAAACGCTCGCAGCTTTTCATTCGTGTTGTACTTCGTGTCCGGCAGCGGCACAGCCATCGTCAACAAGTGGTCGGCGCGAAAACCAAGATCGACCCGTCGCAAATTCCACAGCGTCTCGATCATCAAAGCCGCGCCCACCAGCAGCGCAAACGCCATCGCGAATTGCGCCACAACCAAACTATCCCGCAGCCGCACGCCGCCACGCGATTCGCCAGCTCGCGCACCTTCCTTCAGCGATTCCTGGAGAGACACATCGGTAGCGCGCAGCGCCGGCACGACTCCAAAAAACACGCCAGCTAAAATAGACACGGCCGCGGTAAAGAGCAGCACGGGCGCGTTCAGCGAAAATCCGTTCCCAGCAATTTGCGCAGGCACCAATTTTTCAAACACGCTCCAACACGCGCGCCCAACGAGCAGCCCTCCCAATCCTCCGCCTACGGAAAGTAGGAGACTCTCCGTCAGCAGTTGCGCGCCAATCTGCGCGCGGCTCGCACCCAGAGCAATGCGCACGGCCATCTCACGTTTTCTTCCGGCGGCCCGCGCCAATAGAAGATTCGCAAGGTTCGAGCAAGCGATCAGCAACACGAGTACCGCCGCAATCTGCAGCACCCACAATCCCGTTGCTGCATCGCCGGCATATTGCTCGCGCAGCGGAACAACCACCGCCCCGACTTTCGCATTTGTATCCGGATACTGCTGCTGCAAGCGCTTGGCGATCACGTCCATGTCGTGCTGCGCCCGTTCAGGCGTGACGCCAGGTTTCATCCGCGCCACCACTTCCAGATTGTGATTTCCGCGCTTGGACAGCTCCTCGGGAGTGAAAGAAGCTGGCACCCAATATTCCGTTTGGCGGTCGGGAAAAAAGAAGCCGCGAGGCATGACGCCTACAACGGTGGTCGCTTCATCGTCCATCAGTATCGACCGCCCGACCACGCCAGGGTTGGCGCCGAACCTCCTATGCCAAAGCGCATAACTCAGCACCACCAGCTTGCGCTTGGCGGCATCTTCTTCAGCCGTAAAAGGCCGCCCGATCGCCGGCTGGACTCCCAGCACATCGAAAAAGTTCGGCGTGACGCGCCGCCCAAGAAGCTGTTCCGGCGCCTGGTCGCCTGTAAACGCCGCGTTCGCATAACGAATGGCCACCATGTCGGTAAAGACCTGATTCTGCGCGCGCCAATCCACGTAGTTCGCTGCCGCCGGAGTGTTTCGAGAGAAACCGAGATAGGATGCGTCCTCCCAGACCATGACGAGCCGGCTCGGATCAACGTAAGGCAGCGGATGCAGCAGAACGCCTTCGACGGCGCTGAAAATAGCCGTGTTGGCTCCGATTCCCAGAACCAGGGCGGCAAAGGCTACCGCAAAGAAACCAGGATTGCGCTTCATTTGGCGAAACGCGGAGCGAAGGTAGGCGTAGAGGTTCATGCCGTAGAAGACGTTAGACAGGCGAAAAGGTTCCTACAATTTCGACCTCTCGTAGGGGCACGGTACGCCGTGCGCGTCCCAGTTATCTAGGCCCCGACCACGTCCCGAATCAGCCCACTCCCCTGAGCCGCGGACGCGCCAAGCTTATTTCCGAGAGAAAATCTCAGGGTGGGTGGGTTTTCCCGCGGTAGCCGCGACGTTGAAAGTGGCGTCCAGCGCCAGAGTGACAGGCGGGAGGCAGATTTCCGTGCTACACGCCTGATAACGGAGCTTGAGCGGGATGTGTTGCGCGCCGAGAGGAGCGGTCGTGAGCGCGGTCACTGGGACACGGAGCGTGATCGTGTCCTCGTAGACGTTCAGCGGCTTCTTGGAAAACGTGAAGGAGTGTAAAGCGCCCTTGGGATAAGAAACTTCGCCCAACTGAAAGCCGGCGGGGGCATCGGCGCGAAGATCGGTGGCGATCAGATAATCCTCCGATTTTTCGCGGGCGTTGATGTGGAAGCCGGGACGGATTTTCAAGACCGCCGCAATTTGAAATTGGCTTCCGCGGCCCACGGGGTCCAGCGAAACATAAATCGTGGGCGCGACAACGTCGCGCGGGGACGGAACCTGCTGCGGCGCGGAAGGCAGCGCCGCCACGCCCACAAGAAGAACGACGCATATAAAAAGTACGCCTGCGAGTTTCATAGTGCGACCTGCGTGCCAAGCTGCTGCGACACGACTCGATTCATAACTGCGAAAAGGTCTTCACCCGTTTTCTCCAGCACGAACGCATTTCTGGCCTCCGACCAGCCCAGCTTGAACGAAGTGGAAAGCGCCGAAATCCAGATTTCGCGAATCGGCGTGTTCGGCGAAATCACGAACTTCACTTCTTCCGGCTCCTCGAAGATCACTTCGAGCTTCCCGCTTTCGCCTTCCACATCGAATCCATGCTCGTCCGCCACCACAAGCAGCCGCTTCTTCAGCTCCTCGAAAGCAGCATCCGCTTTTCTCTGAAAATCTTTTTCTTCCAGCATGGTTTCAGCGTATCAGAGTTGTGATTCTACGGCTTTGCTCATTTCGTCGGGGCTGATCATTCCGGTGACGCGCTTAATCTGCTTGCCATCGCGCGAAATGAGCACGCTTGTGGGGTACCCGAAAAGTCCGCCGAATTTGTCAGCAGCATCGTCGTTGCCGATGAGGATTTTATAACTCATGGGCAGTTTTTCGCCGTTCACATCGAAACGCTCTTTGGCCACAAAGGGCGCAACTACACTTTTGCCCTCTTCATCAAGAGCAATGCCCAGAATCACGAATCCCTTTGGACCGTATTGCTTCTGCATCTCGATCAGCCACGGAATTTCCACGCGGCAAGGTTCGCACCACGTCGCCCAGAAATTGACCAGAATCACTTTGCCTTTGTACTCGCTAAGAGAGATATCTTTACCGTCGAGGTCCTTGAGCGTCAGTTGCGGCGCAGGGAGTCCCGCCACTTTTTCCGTGGGGACAGGAGCACCAGTGTTTTCAGGACTAGAACTCTGCTTCGGCAAACGCGTCGCCCGGTCTGCGAGCGCCGTTACTGCGATAAGCACAGCCACAGTTACTACGATTAAGACCGTCTTTCTTCCTTGCATCGAACTCACCGTTTTCCAGTTCTTCCAAAGTGCGAAGATAACGATCGCCAACACAAGCAACCCGAACAATCCCCAGAAAACCGTGGAGCCGGTTCCTTGCGTGAGCGCGTGCTCCAGCCACAAAACCGTGGATTGCAAAAACGTGAGTTTGCCCGTGAGCCATTTCAAATTGTCGAAGAAAATCAATCCGCCGACAAAGAGCAACAAAACTCCGCTAAACATTTCGACCGCGTGCAGGTATTTCCGGAAACTCTTGTAAAACGTCATGAACTGGCTGATTCCCAGCGCCGTCAGGAGAAAAGGAATGGCCAGGCCCGCCGAGTAAACCGCTAGAAGGAACACACCACGGCTCACCGTACCGCTCGCGCCGGCGAAGCCCAGCACGGTCGTCAAAATGGGCCCAATGCAGGGCGTCCAGCCAAACGCGAACGCGAAACCAAGCAAGAAGCCGCTTCCAATGCCGGGCTGAGCCACGCTGCTCCGCAAATGAACATCGCGATTCAACCAGCGTGCCAGCGACGGTCCGAAGAAACCGATCACCGAGAGCGAGAAGAAATGAAGCGCGCCGAGATCGGCGAACAGCGGAGCGTGCCGCACGAGCGAAATCACTCCAAGGGCAACCAGCAAGAAACCAAGAATCAGTCCAACGCGAAGACTTAGTTTTATCAGTACTCCAAGCAGGTGCAGGCCAAACAGAAGGATGAGTGCGCCTGCAATGGGCACCAGCGTGTGGCGATGCGCGTTAAGAAACGCACCCACCGCGCTCGCGGCAGCGCCAAAAGAAATGAACACCACGGAAAAACCGGTCACGAACGCCAGCGCGGATGTGAAAAGTCCCGAGCGCGGGACCTCACCTTGCCGGAGCTGTTCCATCCCGACCCCAGAGAGCATCGAGATATAACCGGGCACGAGCGGAAGAACGCACGGGGAAAGAAAAGAAATAAGCCCGGCGAGAAAGCAGCCTGCAAGCGTGACTTCATTGTTCATTCTGTTTCGATCCTCATACCCGTGCTCAACAAACCAGTGCGGCTTGCGCGCCGAAACTATCACACTCTCTAGACCGCAAAGCCCAGCTTCTTATTCTCCCACAAAAAGGGCCTGACATTTTTGGCCGCGGAAATGTTTGCTCCATACGTGAGCGAAACAGCGGCGCTGCAACAGTGGGAAGCGATAGCACAACCATCCATTAGACGCGGGCGAGCCGCATTAGATACCTAGGTACGGATTCCGGCGACAGATGAAAGATTTGGCCGACGCAGCGCGCAAGTTCGGAAGACAGGGACATCCCTAAGTGCTGGAGATTGAAAGATTTGCGCGCCGCTGCGTTGGCAGGCAGGTTGCGACATGGCAAGTGGCTGCTTTCAGAGCAGGCAGCAGGCTGGGCAGGTGGCTATGCAGTGGACACCCAACAAAGTAACGGCGCTTCGCGTGGCGGTGGGGTTCGCCGCAGTGATCTTGTTTGGGCGCGGGCCGTGGGCGAATCTCGCGGCAGTTGGACTGACCGTTACAGCGATTGCGCTCGATGCGCTGGATGGGCATATCGCACGTAAGAAAAAGCTGGCGACGGCGGTCGGCGCGCAGATCGATATTCTCGGCGACCGCATGATCGAGAACGTGTACTTCACGTATTTCGCGGTGGTCGGCATGGTGTCGCTGTGGCTCCCGGTTTTCTTTTTTGCGCGCGGCGCGGCGACGGATTTTTTGCGCGGGCTGGCGATGCGCGCGGGTCATTCCGGCTGGGGCGCCAACACGATGCTGCAGACCTGGTGGGGAAGAGCGCTGGTGGCGTCGCGCTGGAGCCGCGGCTTGTATGCGGCGATGAAGTGTCTCTGCTTCTGCTATCTCGGGATGGAACTTGCGCTGACGCGCGGGCCTGTCGCGCTACTCGGCGGAATGACCGCGGACGTGCACGCGCTGGTTCGAGTTGGCGCGCACGTGCTGACGTGGATGACGGCGGCGTTTTGTTTGCTGCGAGGATTGCCGGTGCTGGCGGAAGGGTGGACGTATTTGTCAGGGACCGTCCGGCCGGCGCGCGTGGCAAAAAGGATCACGCAGGAGGCGATGTGAACGGAAGAGAGGAGGTAAAGGAACTACAGGAAGTAGATGAGGTAGAGGAAAAGAACGCGGGCGTTGCGGCGTTTTTTGATTTGGATGGAACGTTGATTTCGTTGCCGTCCTTGGAAAGGCGGTTTTTTTCGATGCTGCGGTATCGAAAAGCGGTTGGAATTTGGAATTATTTTGCCTGGATTGCGGAGTCGCTGCGACTGCTTCCTCGCGGGATCAATCAGATCTTGCATGCGAACAAGATGCATTTGCGCGGAATGCGCGCGGGGGGTGGGACAGACATTCCTGTCTGTCTCTTCCCCGGGGACCAGGCAGCAGAAACCGGAGGAAGCCAGAGAAAGGCAAGAATGCCTGTCTCACTTTTTCCAGAGGCGATCGAGCGAATGGCGTGGCATGCGGAACGCGGGCATTTGCTTGTGATTGTGAGTGGGACGCTGGAGCCTTTGGCACAGCGAGCGGCGCGCGCCATGGAAACTGAGCTGGAAGCGCGCGGGCTACGCAGCGCGATTCGTGTTTGTGCGGCGCGGCTGGAAGTGAAGGACGAAATATGGACCGGACGCATTGTGGGAGAGGCGATGTTTGGCGAAGCGAAAGAGCGGGCTATCCAGCGAATCGCGGATGCGGAGGACTTGGATTTGCGGCGATGTTTTGCGTATGGGGACAGCGCGAACGACAGGTGGATGCTCGAGGCGGTCGGAAAACCGGCGGCGGTGAATCCGACGAATGATTTGGCGCGCATCGCGGGGCGGAATGATTGGGCGGTTTTGCGGTGGAGGAAAGAAAAAACATTTACACAGAGGGCACAGAGTGCGCAGAGGTCACGGAGAACAGAGCAGAGCGAAAAGGAATTGCAGATTACTCGGGCGAAGGCGGGATTCAGGGCATGAGTCATTTTCTGAGAGGCGAGTACCGAAAGAGAAGTTACGCGATTGTGGGACGAGAGAATGTGCTGGAGAGAAGTGACGACGCGGGAGCCATTGGACTTGATGGAATTGGATTTGGTGAATGGGCGCGGCGGGAATTTTTTGCGGCGTGGGCGGCTTGCGAGATGTTTGAGTTCGTCGCGCTGAGTTATTTGGGGTTTTCTGCAGTGTTGATTGCTTTGTTTGCGGAGAATTTGGCGCATCCCTTTCGTCTAATCGGCACGCAGACTTGCGTTGCCGCTGTGATTTTGGTTTTGTGTGGGGTGGAGGCAAGAAGAGGGACAGACAGGAGTGTCTGTCCTACTCTGGGGTTCTGGCATTTCTGGCGATTCTGGTATCCACATTTGTTTTTTCTGTTTTGCTTTGAGGAGATGGGGCGGCTGGTGCATCTGGTGCAGCCGGGGTGGCAGGATGCGAAGCTGATTGCGTTCGATCATTGGCTGACAGGAGTGAATCCTTCGCTTTGGCTGGAGCGGTTTGCGCATCCGGCGCTGAATGAGTTCATGCAGTTTGCGTACTTCAGTTACTTTTTATTTTTATTGGTATTGGGCGCAGTTCTTTATTACCGGGAGGAGTGGGAGAGTTATTGGGCGGTGATGACGTACTCGGCAGTGGGGTATGCGCTGGGGTATGTCATTGCGATGGTTTTTCCGGTGCAGAGTCCGTGGTTTACGTTTGCGGGGATGTGGCATGGAGAGTTGGCGGGCGGGCCGTTTACGGCGGCGATCAATTTGATTGAGAAGTGCGGGCGGGTGCATGGGGCGGCATTTCCCTCGCAGCATGTGGCGGGAGCGATGGCGGCACTGTGGGGAGCCTGGCGGCACCGGCGGTGGCTGTTTTGGGTGTTTCTGCCGCTGGTGGCTTGCATGTGTGCTTCGACGGTGTATGTGCGGAACCATTATGTGGCGGATGTGTTCGGCGGAGTGATCACCGGAACGCTTGGGTATTTCATCGGCGGATGGCTGACCCGGCGACGTGCGCTGACTCAGGATGGCAGAGCACAGACTGAAGTCTGTGCTACGTAGGAGAGGTTCCTCGTCGCGATGCTCCTCGGGACAGAAATCCTTCCTCAGATTTCTGGTTAACGATAATTACCCTCCCCCCTGGGGTTTTGGGTAAGTGTTCATTCTAAAGACAGATAAAGTCTTTTGTTTTGTTGCAGATTTGCAAGTGTTCATTCTAAAGGTAGTTAGGGATTGCACTGAAATTGTGCCAATTCCGGTCGCTCGGAGCGATCCTGCTCTCTCGGTCTAGATTGCGGATCGGGCGGGGGGATTTTTTACACACAGGGCACAGAGTTTGCAGAGGGCACGGAGAATTAAGAGGCCGTGGACAAGCAATCTGCGAACTTTTAAGCCATAAAAGAAACGAGCGGCAAGATGTCTGCCGCTCGTTTAAGGAGATAGATTTTCCTAAAAGGAACGCTACCACATATTGTCGCGGAAGTCAATAGAAATCGACAATATCATTTAGTTGTTTAGATTGAGGTGGTTAGGGGGAGGCGAAGGGGCGGGGGCAAAAGCGAAGAGGGCACGTCGAATCGTGCCTTACAAGTGCTAAGGAGCGCAGCGGAGGGAAGGGTTGGGCAAAATTGGTTAGCGGCGGTCGACGCTGGGGTGGCGGACGTCCTGGCCCTGGACGATGTAGATAACGTCTTCGGCGATGTTGGTGGCGTGATCGCCGATGCGTTCGAGGTTTTTGGCGACGAGGATTAGCTCGAAGGCGGGGAAGACGACGCTGGAATCGCCCATCATGTAAGTGAGGAGCTCGCGGAAGATTTGGTCGCGGAAGTGGTCGACCTGGTCGTCGGTAGCCAAGACTTTTTGTGCGAGGTCGACGTCGCGCCGGACGACGGCATTGAGAGCGTTGCGGACCATCTCTTCGGCGAGTTCGCTCATGCGCGGCAGATCGACGTAGGGCTTGACGCGCGGATGGCGAAGGATGCGCGTGGCGGATTGCGCGATGTTCACGGCCTGGTCACCGATTCGCTCGAGATCATTGTTGATGCGCGAAACGGCGAGAACGAAGCGAAGATCGACGGCCATCAATTGATGCAGGGCAAGGAGCTGGACGACGCGGTCATCGATTTCGAGCTGCAATTCGTTGATGGCGTCTTCCTCATCCAGGACGCGCTTGGCCAACTGCTCATCGGCTTCCAGGACAGCATGGACGGCTTGATGGACGGCACGTTCGGCGAGACTGCCCATCCACAAGAGACGCTCTTTCAGCTCGTTCAGGTCTTTTTCGAAGTGGCGTTCCATGAACTCAATCCCCTCTGTAGTTTACAGCTCCGGGTCCGGAAAAAGCAGATTCCTCGCTGCGCTCGGAATGACAATCGACCAAGACGGTGCCTGCCACGGCCCGCAACGACATCAGCCGAAGCGGCCAGTGATATAGGCTTCGGTGCGCGGATCACTCGGCTTGGTGAAGAGTTGCGGAGTGGGACTGAACTCGATGAGCTGGCCAGTGAGCAAGAAGGCCGTGAAATCGCTGATGCGGGCAGCCTGCTGCATGTTGTGAGTGACGGTGACGATAGTGCAGAGATCTTTTAGCTGGACGAGGAGCTCTTCGATTTTGGCGGTGCTGATGGGGTCGAGAGCGGAACAAGGCTCGTCGAGAAGAAGGACTTCGGGTTCGACGGCGAGAGCGCGGGCGATACACAGACGCTGCTGCTGGCCGCCGGAGAGCTCGTAGGCGGATTTGTGGAGATGGTCTTTCACTTCGTCCCAGAGAGCGGCATGGCGAAGGCTTTTCTCGACGGCTTCTGCCATGGGGACCTTTGTGCCGTTGATGCGAAGCCCATAAGCGACATTTTCAAAAATGGACTTTGGGAAAGGATTGGGACGTTGGAACACCATGCCGACGCGGCGGCGGAGCAAGGTGACGTCCTCAGCAAGAATGTTCTTGCCATCGAGCAGGATTTCGCCCTCGAGGCGAGAGCTACGGACGGTCTCGTGCATGCGATCGAGAGTGCGGAGAAGAGTAGACTTGCCGCAGCCCGATGGGCCAATGAGAGCGGTGACCTTGCTCGTGGCAATGCCCAAGCTGATGTCGAAAAGCGTCTGTTTAGCGCCATACCAGAAATTCACCTTGGAAATGGTCATGCGCATATTGGCGGGGGCCGCAGTTTCGCGGGTCGCGCCGGTTGTTACGGGAGGGGTTATGTTTACGGACACTGCCGACCTCACAGAAGCGTTCATGAATGACTACCTCGGAACCGAAATGCCACGGGACAAAATCGCACGGGCAAGAATATTGATGATCAAGATCAGAGCGAGCAGAACGAGACCCGCGGCCCAGGCCTGCCGATGCCAGTCGTCGTAGGCCGAAATGGCATAGTTCCAGATCATGACCGGAAGCGACGCGGTGGGCTCGTTCAGGCCATGGCTCCAATAGCTGTTGCCCAAAGCCGTGAAAATGAGTGGCGCGGTTTCCCCTGCAACGCGCGCAAACGCCAGGAGAATCGAGGTGAGGATGCCGCGATAGGCGGCAGGCACGATGACGGTGGTGATCGTTTTCCACTTGCTGGCGCCGAGAGCCATTGCGCCCTCACGTAAAGTACGTGGCACATCAAGAAGAAATCCTTCCGTGGTGCGCAAGGTAATGGGAATCATCATGACGCCGAGGGCAAAACCGCCGGCGAAAGTGGAGAAATGCTTGAAGGGATGGACGGCGATGCTAAAGGCAAAGATGCCGATGACGATGGAAGGGGCGCCATTGAGCAAATCCGCGGAGTAACGCACAACAAAAGCAACTTTACTGCCGCTGAATTCAGCGATGTAGATGGCGCCCAAGAATCCGAAGGGAACACCAAAAAGCGTGGCCAAAAGAAGCAGCTTGGCGCTGCCTACGATGGCATTGGCCATGCCACCACCCGCTTCGCCCACGGGAGCGGGCAACTTCGTGAAAAAATTCCAGTTTATGGAGGTTCCGCCGTGGTAGACGAGGCTGCCCAAAATGAAGAAAAGCACGGAGACGGCGACAAAAGCGCAGACACCGGTCATGGTGAGCATGAAATTGCTGACGAATTTGCGCCATCGCATGCGAGGGTTCATGCGTTCCCCATTCCGCTGCCGCGCTGAGAGGTTACGAGGATCAAAACGCGAGCGATTCCGTTCAGCAGAAAAGTGAGCAGAAAGAGAACCAAACCGAGTTCAATCAGGGATTGGGTGTACATCTCGCCGGTGGCTTCGCTGAATTGGTTGGCGATGACGGAGGCGATCGAGTCACCAGGAGAAAAAAGCGAGGCACTGATGATCGGAGCATTGCCGATGACCATGCTGACAGCCATGGTTTCGCCAAGCGCGCGGGCCAGCGCAAGGAAAATCGAGCCCATGATTCCGGTGCGAGCAAATGGCACCACGACCTTCCAGGTGGATTCCCAGCGCGTGGAACCGAGAGCGAGGGCGGCCTCGCGTTGATCACGTGGAACAGAGAGAAGCACTTCGCGCGAGACGGAAATGATGTAGGGAATGACCATGATAGCCAGGACGATGCCGGCCGTGAGGAACCCCAAGCCATAAGCCGGTCCCTTGAAGAATGGCAAAAATCCCAAAGTATTTTTGAGGGCTGGCTGAACATACTCTCGCATCAAAGGAACGACAATGAAAATGCCCAGGAGCCCGTAGATCACGCTAGGAACGGCTGCCAGCAAGTCGATGAAGAATTCCAGGGTATCGGATACTCGAGCTGGGGCGAGCTCGGCGAGAAAAATGGCGGCGCCGATGCCGAGCGGCACGGCGATCGCCAGGGCAACGACCGATGTGACCACCGTTCCGTAGATGAAAGGGAGCGCGCCGAACTGCTCGAAAACCGGGTCCCAGACCGAGGTGCGGAAAAACGCCAAACCAAATTTATGGCGGGGAAGTACAGAGCCTTGCCAGAGTTCGAAGACCAAGAGGATGGTGATAAGAACAACCGAGGCGGCAAACAAAAACGTAATGAGGCGCGCGATCTCGTCGCCCTCGCGCAAGCGGCTTAAAAAGGAGCGCGAACCCGCAGCAGGGCCCGCGCTCGGAAGGGTTGTACTCGCGGTTGACATTGAGCTATTGGATGCTGTTGAGAGCCTTTTCTTCCTTAGCGACCACTTCCTTGGGCAGCTTCGCGTAGGAGAGAGCTTCCGTGTAGTTCTGTCCATCCGCAAGCATCCACTTTACAAAACTCTTGATGGCGTCGCGTTTGGAGGCATCCGAGAATTTGGAAGGAATGAGCAGCCAGGTAAAACTGGAGATGGGATAGGCGGTCTTTCCGGGCGCGTTGGTGATGGAAACCCGGAAGTCATCTGGCATGTTCTTCGCTGCGCCAGCCGCGGCAGCCGTAACGCTAGCAAGATCTGCCTTGATGAAAGCGCCAGACGAGTTTTTCACAGCGCCATAAGGCATTTTGTTCTGGATGGCATAAATCAGCTCCACGTAGCCAACGGAGTTTGGTGTCTGCTTTACCAGCCCGGACACGCCTTCGTTGCCTTTGCCACCGAGCCCGACAGGCCAGTTGACAGACGTGTTTTTGCCGACCTTGTTCTTCCATTCCTCGCTGATCTTGGAGAGGTAATCGGTCCAGATGTAGGTGGTGCCGCTGCCATCAGAGCGGTGAACCACGTAGATATCATTTCCCGGGAGATTCACCCCTTTGTTTGCCCCGGCAATAGCGGGATCATTCCATTTCGTAATTTTCCCGAGAAAAATTCCGGCGATCGCTTCCGGCGTAAAATTTAGATCGACGGTCACGCCAGGAATATTGTAAGTGAGCACGTCCGCGCCGAGAACCGTCGGAAAGTGGAGGACGGGGAAACCGTGCTTATCCTGGAAGGCTTTTAGCTGGTCGTCGTTCATCGGACCGTCGGTAGCGCCAAAATCGACCGTGCCTTCCGTTACTTGCTTGATGCCTCCGCCAGAACCGATAGACTGATAATTGATCTCGATGTTCGCGTCTTTTTTGTGGTACTCAGCAAACCACTTGGAGTACATGGGGTAGGGAAAGGTGGCACCTGCACCAGTGATGGAAAGAGCGGCTCTTGCTACGAAAAATGCCGCCAAACCGAAACTCAACAGAAGGAATGCTGCGACTCGCTTCATCCGTCATCTCCACACGAAAGATTTGTTTGCCCAGGGTGTCCGAGTATCCATTAATCGTGTTACAGCATTGTTACAACATCTTCATAGTTCTTTGATTTGTCGGGGGCGGGGAGCGAGCGGGGCTAACATGTGCTTGGCCAATGACTTAGAGGCGTGAGGGATAGGGGTGGAGTGTTACAGCAAAAAAATAAGGGGCAGCCCGGTGAGGAGCTGCCCCTTATCCGTCCAGTGATGGACGGACGATAGTTTTCCCAGTTTACGGGAGATAGTAGCGGAAAGAGGTGAGGACCATGTTGTCGACGGCCTTGGGACGCTGGCTGATGCTGGCGATGCCAGTGGTGGTGCTCTGGTTATCGCCGGACCATCCGATCTTGGTCAGGTAAGAGTATTGAATACCCCAGCGGAGGCGGCCCTTGGAGCCGGAGTACATGTTGTGCCAGAAGCCGAGGGTGCCTTCGATGACGTTGTGAACATCTCCAGTGCAGGTACCGGCGCTGGCCGGAGCCGTAGGAGCAGAGCTCGTTGAAGCGGCCGGGAAACCTTCCGTGGTGCAACCAGAGTTGTTGAAGAGGGCGGAGCCGTAGCCGACGGGAACCGCGAAGCCGGCGGCATTGGTATACGTATAGGCTGTGCGAGCTGCGTATTCGCCGCCGCCATAGGCGTAGACGTCAAATTTGGGGCTGGGGTGAAGTTCGAGCGAGCCGAGCCACGCGGCAGAGCGGATAGGAGCGAGAGTGCCGTCAGGGCGGGCAGTGGTGTCAGCCAATTGGGCTGAGCTATAACGCCCGATGCCGTCGCCACCCTGGAAGTGGGCAACGATATCGGCTTTCTTGGCCACGATGGGGAGGCGAGCCGTGAAGCCCACGCCGCCGCCAGTCCTGGAGTCGTTGAAAGCGCCAAAGACGTTGGTCCCGCTGCCTGCGCAGCCAGCGGGAAGGTTGGCGACGATGACCGGCAAAGCACCGCAAGGATAGACGCGGCTGCGGAAGGGGCTAATGATTCCGACGACTTCGTAGTGGCCCCAGCCCGGATCGAGAGTGGCTTTTACGAAAAAGTCTGGCGACTTGTTCGCGGTGTAGCCGGTAGTGTCGGCGAAATTGTAGAGACCGCCGCCGGCGCCGGAGGTATTAAAGAAGAAGTTGTTCCCTGCACCGTGTGCAGTGTAGGTGGTCTGCGGACCTTCGACCGAGAAGCCCAAGGCAAATTTGTTGTCGTTAAAGGCCTTGACGACGCGGAAGCCGTAGGCCCGCTGCCAAGCCCAGCCGACGACGTACTGTGGGTCGATCTGCAGCGGGAAAGCTTCCTGGAGATTTTCGATCCCCTTCTTGCTTTCGGTGACCATGCTCCACATTTGGCCGCCGGAAACGGAAAAGCCATTTTCCCAAGCTACTTTTGCCCACAATTGGCGCTGACGGAAAACATAGCTGTTGCTCTGGCGGTTGTTAGAGGTCACACCGGTGCCGAGGAAGTCGCCTTCGTAGTAGCCCGTGACTTTGGCAGTGCCGATTGTTGTGTCAAGCTTCAACGTGAGGCGCGTCTGCCTGGCGCTAAAGTTGTTCTCGCTGACTCTGCTGAGCGCGTTGTTTGGATAAGGAATACCGGTAAATTGCGTGTTGATGTCGTCGCCCGTAGCGTGATTCCGGAAAACCGTTTCTGCCGCGATGAAGCCGCCCGGTGTGATCTTGATGCCCTTGTAGCTAATCGAAGAGGGACCATCTTCGGAAGCTTTCTTTTCGTCGGCGGCGGCCGTGGCAACCGTGGTCTTGAGAACTTCGGTGCTGGACTTGAGATCCGCCACCGTGGTGTTGAGCGTGTCAGCGGTGCTCTTCACCGCGGCGGTGGAGTTGACCGCTTCGGTGGCTTTGGTGCTGGCCTCCGCTGCGCGCGCATTAGCCGCGGCAGCCGCGTCGCGCGCTTCGTCAATTTGACGATCGCGCTTGGCGAGTTCTTCCTTCAGCAAGCTGAGCTGCTCTTGCTGAGCCTGAAGAGTCTGACGGAGTTCTTCAATCTCGGCAGCGATCGCCGAGTCCGACTTGTCCGCCTTCTTGGCCGCCTTAGGCTTGGCAGGCGTAGCAGGCTTTGCAGGCTGCGCGTCGGCGTCCTTCGGCGTGTCCTTCGGTGTATCAGCGAGAGCTGTTCCAACTGTGAGGAACAGCGATAGTGTGAGTGCTGCTATTTTTTTCATTGCCTCTCTCTTTAGAGCAAAATTCGACCGCGTACCGAGGAAAATGCAAACCACCCCGCGCGAAAAGGTAAAGGCCGCGTTTTACAGTTACGTCAACCGAATATGAATATCCTGTAACAATCTGGAAACGATGGACGTAAACCGTTTAGAGTTCGAAGGTTACGGAAGGAGGAGGGCGTCAACAGCTAGAGAAGACAACAGCAATTTGCCGGAAGTGCTGGATACCGGCAACGCTATCGTTTCTTCTACGCAAAACGAAAACCCCGCTCGTTCCTGGCTTCGATAAACGGCCTTCCGGCCTCGACGCGAGGAAGGTCTTACTTCGGCGCGGAAATGGTAAAGGCGAGAACGATTTGCGTCAAGCGATATTGGAATTTGGCGTCGGTGTCTTGGATGTCGGCTTCGGTTTTTTCAAGTTCGGCCTGGGTGAATTCGACGATGGAGCCAAGGCCGAGATTGTAGCGGGCTTGCGCAAGGTCGAGAGCGAGGCTGGCTTGCTCGCGGAGTTGCTGCGTAACGGAAAGGCGTTCAAAAGCGCGGCGGGAATCTTGCCAGGCGTTGCGAACGTCGCGCGCGATGTTGTTGCGTGTGTCGAGGAGTTTCTGGCGATTGGCTTCGGTTTGGAGGTCGGCGGCTTTGGCGCGGGCGTTGTACAGGAAGCCGTTGAAGACGGGGATGTTGATGTTCACGCCGACGGCGCCGTACCAGCTTTGAATGTGGTTGTCGCGGACCGGAGCCTGGCCAACGACGCCGAGGGCTTCAACGGTTGGGCGCCAGAGATCGTGCTCGGCGCTGCCGAATTTCTGTGCGGAGTCGACTTCGAACTGGAGGGCTTTGATTTCGGGACGCTGCAGCAGAGCTTTTTGGATGAGGGGAGCGACCTCGAGATCGGGCTGTGTGATTGGGGTTGTGTCTTCGCTGAGCTGGAAATTTTGTTCGTCCGGATAGCCGAGGACGGCGGAGAGGTTGGCGAGAGAAATTTGGTAATTGTTTCGGGATTCCAGGAGGAGGAGCCTGGCGCGGGCGAGTTCGACGTTGGAAAAACTGAGATCGATTTGGGATTTGAGTTTGGCATTGGTGAGGGCTTGGATTTTGTCGACCAGGGTCTGCCGGGCGTGGACCGTTTCTTCCGCAACGGTGACCAGGGCCTTGGTTTCCAGGGAATTGTAAAAGGCCTGGTCGACGACGAGGAGAATGTCGGCTCGAGTGGCGGCAGCGTTCTGATCTTCGGCCTTGGCTCCGTATTCGGAGCTGGAAAGCAAATTGGTAGTGCGGCCGAAATCGGTGACGAGTTGGTTGACGTTCACGCCGTCGGCAGCGCGCGGGTAGAGAACGGGGTTGTTGAGAAAGCCGGCGGCCAGGCGGCTGCCGGGATTTGAGTCTACGGCGGTGAGACTGAGATAGGCATTGGGCATCAGGGCGGAGCGAACTTCGCGGACGTATTGTTGTGCGGCGAGAGCGCGCAAGCGGCCGATGGTGATCTGCGGATTGTTTTTGATGGCGATGGCTTCGGCTTGCGCCAGAGTGAGCGGGACACCCGATTGTGGTTGGTCTTGAGCGGAGACTTGGGAAGCCGCGGGGACGGGGGTCTGCGCGAGGAGCTGCGAACAAGCGGCGTTGAAGACGATCGTTATCAGGAGCAGAAATCGCATCACGGCTGCACCTCTTGAAGATTCGCTTCGCGCTTTCTATGCACCAGGAGATACGCGGCGGGGACGAGGTAGACCGTCACGACAACGGAGACGAGCAAACCGCCGATGATCGCTCGAGCGAGAGGGGCGTACTGCTCGCTGCCGGGCTCGGCTCCGATGGCCATGGGGATCATGCCGAGCAGAGTGGCGAAGGATGTCATCAAAATGGGGCGGAGACGCATGCGGGAGGCAAGCGAGACAGCCTCTTTGACGGGCTTGCCTTCGTGGTGCAAATGACGGGCAAATTCGACGATCAAAATGCTGTTGGAAACCACGATGCCGACCATCATGACGATCCCCATCAGCGACATGACATTCAATGTGGTGCCGGTCGCCAACAAAAAGAGAAGGACACCGGCAAGCCCGGGCGGAATCGCCAGCAAAATGATGAAGGGATCTTCCCACGACGCAAACTGAGCGACCAGAACCAGGTAGACAAGGACCACCGAAAGAATCAAGCCGATGCCAAAGCTCTTGAAGGAGGCGCGCATGCCCTGCACCGAGCCGCGGAGATTTACCCGCACGCCTTCGGGAAGATCCGTTTTCTTCAGGATGGACTCGATCTGCGAAGTGACCGCGCCGAGGTCTTGCGACTTTGGGGAAACGTAGACGTCGATCTCACGAAAGAGTTGATAGTGATCGACTTCGGTGGGCGAAGGAATGGTTTTGAGCCGAACGACAGAATCCAGAAAAGTTGCCTGCGTACTTTTCGCGCCGCGAAGGGGAATCTGCTTGAGGTCAGTCATGGTCTTGATCTGATCCTCGGGATACTGGACAGCGAGCATGTAAGGATTGCCGTTCTTCGGATCGATCCAGTAGTTTGGGGCGATCATGCCGTTGGAAGTGAGCGCGGTGATGACGTTGTCGACGATCTCTTTTTGGGAAAGGCCGAGGAGACCGGCTTTTTCGCGGTCGACATCCAATTCGAGCGCGGGGTAATCGATATCTTGCGGAATAAGGACGTCGCTGACGGATTTAAGTTCGCGAACCGGCTGGGCGATTTTTGCAGCGACTCCATAAATTTTGTCGAGATTATTTCCGCTGACTTGAATGTCGATGGGGGCAGGCAATCCAAGATTGATCACAGCATCCACGAGGCCGCCCGACTGAAAATAGGTACTGAGTTGAGGCAACTGCTGGCCGAGCTGCTCGCGGACGCGCCGCATGTATTCGTAGCTGCCCACTTTGTGGCCCTCTTTGAGGCTCACCTGGACGAAGGCGGTGTGAGAAGCGGAGTTTGGTGTGTAGATGGCCGAGAAATCGGTGGTGGTCCCGATGTTGGAGACGATGATTTGCAGCTCGTCTTTCGGGACGACGGTTCGAATGATTTCCTCAACCTGATTTACATAGTTTTCCGTCAACTCCAAACGCGTTCCCGAAGGCGCTTTCAAATTGATGACGAACTGGCCGGGATCCGTGCGGGGGAAAAAGGAAACACCCAGAAATGGATAGAGCCCGAGGCATAGCAGGGAAATTCCCGTGAGTGCCACCAGCGTGGCGACCGGCTTCAATAGCGCGGTGCCCAAAGTGCGATCGTACTTGCCGAGCATTTTTTCGAACGCTTGGTTGAACGTCTTGCCGATGCCATCCCAGCGCCAGGTAAAGTTGTCGCCCAATTCCTTGTCCGCTTGGCGAAGTTTGATGAGTTTGGCGCAGAAGAGCGGCACCACGGTCATGGCCACGAAGTAGGAAGCAAACAGGGAGAGGATTACGGCGAGCGCCAGGGCCACGAAGAGAAAGCGGCTTACGCCGTAGAGAAATACGACGGGGAAGAACACGATGGAAGTCGTCAGCGTTGCGGACAGAACTGCCAAGCCAACTTCTTGTCCACCTTTTTCCGCGGCGACTTCCGGCGGTTCGCCCATTTCGAGATGGCGGAAAATATTCTCGAGAACGATCACGGAGTTATCGATCAACCGAGAGAACGCCAGTGCCAGCCCACCGAGAACCATGGTGTTGACCGAGCCACCGCCCGCGCTGAGGGCTAGAAAAGTGGCCAGCGCCGAGAGCGGTATGGAGAGAAATACGGCGGCAGTGGCGCGCAGGCTGCCGAGGAAAAGCAAAACCATCAAGCCTGTCAGGACAAGGCCGATGCCGCCTTCGCGAATCAGGTTGGAAATGGCCGTCTTGACGAAAATGGATTGGTCGAAAACGACCTTGGTTTTGAGCTGCTTGGGAATATCCACGAGATGCAAAAGCGCGTCTTTGATGCCCTGGACGACCGCAATCGTGTTCGTGTCGCCGCCCTGTTTCAGAATCGGCAAATAAACGGACGGCTGGCCGTCCACGCGAACGATGTTGGTCTGAATGGCCTGGGCATCGACTGCTTTACCCACATCACCGACCAGCACCGAGGACTGGCCGACGGATTTCAGCGGCATGTCGTTGATCGAAGCGGCCGTGGGAGCCTGGCTATTGGAATAGAGGTTGTAGTCGAACGGGCCGATCTTTACGTCGCCCGTGGGAAGAATCAGATTGCTTTGATTGATTTCGCGCACCACGTCCATGGGGCTTAGCTGATGGGCTTGCAGCTTAAAAGGGTCGACGTAAACCATGATCTCGCGATACTTGCCTCCGAATGGCTGGGGAACGGAAGCGCCGGGAACGTTGGCAATCTGATTTCGAACGTTGTACTGTCCGAGATCGTGGAGCTGCGTTTCGTTGAGGCCTTCTCCTTTTAGAGTGATCAGGCACACGGGCAAACTGGAAGCGTCAAACTTGAGGACGACGGGAGGCAGAGTTCCGGGCGGAAGCCGGCGCAGGTCGGCCATCGCAAGATTTGAAACGGTGCTTAAGTCGGCGTCAGCGTTGGTGCCAGGCTGAAAATAGATTTTGATCAGGCTCACGCCAGGAAGGGAGCGCGATTCGATATGATCCACGCCACTGGCCAGTGTGAACCATCGTTCGAAGGGATTCGTGATGTTGGTTTCGATCTGCTGCGGAGGCATGCCGGAATAAAACGTGGCGATGACAACGACAGGGATGTTGATGGGAGGGAAGAGATCCACCGGCATGCGAACAAGCGCTACGGTACCGACGATGGCGATGGCGAGGCAAATCACGATAATGAGGAAGGGATATTTGATTGCAAATCGGGACATTACTTCCCTCCCGTCGTATCGGCCGCCGGTGAAGAAACGTCCTTCGGCTGAATTTTTTGGCCATTGTGAAACTCGCTGCGATTGCCGATGAGGACGCGGTCCTGCTCGGAGAGCCCCGAGAGCACTTCGACGCGCGCGTTATCTTCAAGACCAAGTTTTACGTGCCGCTCCTCAAGGACATTCTGGGGATTTACAGCGAGGACGGTTGCATCGTCGCCGTTTCGCGTCACGGCCTCGAGCGGGACAGTCAAAGCGTTCTTTTTCTCGCGCATGGAAAGCCGTGTCTCCGCATACATCCCGGCAATGAGGCGGCCATCGCGATTCTCGAAATCGATTTCGGTCTGCATCGTGCGCGTCTGCGCATCCAACGAATCGGCAAAGCGGGAGACTTTGCCTTCGATATCCTGATTTAGAGCCTGCACATGCGCTTTCACGGGGTCGCCGAGATGGATCTGGCCTGCGAGCGATTCTGGAATAGGCAGCACGAGCCGCAACTTGGAGATTTCGGCGAGGCGAACCACCGGCATGGCCTGCGTGCTTGAGGAAGTGCCCGCGGCGACAAGAGCGCCGGTATCGGCGTAGCGTGCCGTAACAACCCCGGCAAAAGGCGCAACAATGCGCGAATAATCCGAGAGTGCCGTGTACTGCCTCTGACTTGCTTCGGCTATTTCAAGCTGTTGCTGCGCGGCGGAGAGCTCCGCCTGCGCGCTGGAGACTTGTGCTTCGGCCTCCAGGTCTTTGGCTTGCGAATCATCCAATTCCTGCTGAGCAACAAGGCCGGCGCGGGAATCCGCCGCCTGTTTCAGGCGCTTATACGCGGAGTGCGCGGCAGAATGGGCAGATTGCGCGCGCTCGATATCGCTTTGCGCGCGGCGAATTTCCTCTTTGGATTTCCGCACAGCGGCATCCGTGCCGGCAAGCTGCGCTGTCAGTTCGGGGACTTCCAGGACGGCGAGCGTTTGGCCATTCTTCACATGGTCGCCAACGTCAACGTAAATCACCTTGATGTAGCCTGCAACTTTTGCGTGAACGTCGACTTCCTGGAACGGCTTGAACGCGCCGGAGATCGAGAGTGTGTTTGCGATCGTCCGGCGTTCCACACGCGCAACAGCGGCGTGCGCACTCCCGGTGTTGACTGGCGTTTCGGCCTCGGAGGAACCACGACCCATCCAAACCCAAACCAGAAGACAAACACCAGCGAGAGCGACTGCGGTAATCATCCATTTTTTCATGGTCATAGAGAGTTCCTGATGAACGAGACGACTAGGATCGCGCGATAGCGTCAGCGCCGGAAGCCTGCGCAATTCGAAAGTGGCCTGCCGAATGGGCTATGAGAGGCTCACCCGTTGCAGGTGTCAAGAGTCCAAGCAATCGGATGAGGAACTAAACAGCCGGTGGAGGTCGAACCCACAAACTTGCGCGAAACTCTTGGGGAGGAAGCAGTTCCGACACTCGAGGCAGTAACGCGCGGGTCGCTATGCGCGGCAGAAACGAAAAAGCTTTGGCGAAAAAGAGAGAGACAAAGATAGGCACGCTCTGACTTTTGGGAGAGGAGTACTTGTCCAACTCCGACGAGCCGACCGTGGCTCGATGGCTTGCGGGATGGAGAACACTGAGTCCGGTTCCGGAACCGAGTGGAACGAGGAAAGGGTTGTACAGGAACAAAAAAGCGAGCAAAACGCAGACCCAAGCATGGCGCTTGGCGCCCTTCCTACGGATTGCGGATGGTCTGTGCATATCTGTGCTGCTACCTACGATAATTGGAGTGCCCGCATCGGTCAAGGAGATGCCTGAACTGCGTTTCACCATGCCAGAGGGGGGAGAAGGGGATCGGAGCCAGGGGTGCGCCGATCCCCGTGGTAGGACGTGGAACGAAGATTAAACACGCTGAGTATCGCAGCCCGGGGTCACGTCCGAATGAAGGGCACGTGAATTCTCGATGACCTCTTCGCCGGCGGAAGGCGTCTGTTGACTGCCTTCCGCGTTTAGGGTCAAGCCGCGGCCATGGCGAACATCCAGACCACGGACCCAGAAAATGATGTCTTCGGCGATGTTGGTGGCGTGGTCGGCGATGCGCTCGAGATGCCGGGTGGCGAGGATGAACTGCATTCCCGGGCTGACGAGCGCCGCTTGCTGGGTCATGCTTTGCATGAGCTGATCGAAAATGCGGTCGCGGTACTGATCCACGACATCGTCGCTTTGGAGTACTTGTCCAGCCATTTCGACGTTGCGAAAAATCAGGGCGCCGAGGCTCTTGCTGACCATGGCACGTACGGCGGAAGTCATGGGAGCTAATTCCTCGGGCAATTGCGCGGCTGGCATTTCTCGGAGGGAAATCACGCATTCGGCCAGATTTACAGCGAGATCTCCGATGCGCTCGAGATCATTGGTGATTTTAAGGGCGGCCACAATAAGGCGGACTTCGTCGTCCGAGAAGGAGCCACGCCGGAGGAGACGGATGGCGTGCTCGTCGATGACGATCTCCATTTCGTTGATGCGGGGCTCGAGAAGGAAAACTTCACCGGGGAGAGACCACGTGCGCTGCTCATTGACGCCGACGATGGCATCGAGGGCTCGGTTCATGGCGCCTTCGACCGTGCGGGCCATCGAGACCAAATAATTGACCAGTGTTTCGTAAAGAACCGCTTCCGTCAGACCAGCGGAACTTGCCATGGATCCCCTTCCAGAGTGGGGGGCTGGAGTCACACCCCTGCTCGTAGTCCATATTCTTGCAAAGAGATAGTTACACGGTGTTCACAAAGAGATGAACGTGCTGTAAATCAGCGAGTTACGGAGAGATTGGGGACTGTAAACGGGGGCCGCGGGAGGGGTGTTTGGAAAGCTCTGTGCCAAATGGGGCCCAAACATAGAGAGCCCTATAGACTGGCGCCGCCCCGTCCGCTCACACCGCTGGGGACGGAGCGTAGGGTGGGAGCCTCTGTATCAAAGAGCGGCACGGAAAAATGGAATTGTGATCCCCGGCCCACTTCGCTTTCGACCCACAGGCGGCCGCCATGCACCTCAACGAGGTGCTTGGCGATGGCCAGACCGAGGCCCGTGCCGCCTGCTTCGCGGGAGCGCGCTGCATCCACGCGGTAGAACCGCTCAAAAATGCGCGACTGGTCAGCTTTAGGGATGCCGATACCAGTGTCTGAGACGGTGAGAATGATCTCTTCCTCCGCTGTTTCCGCGCTAACAACGATTTTCCCGCCGGGCAATGTGTACTGAATGGCGTTATCCAGGAGGTTCTGCAGAACCTCCGCAAGCCTGCGGCGATCTCCCGCGATATCCGGCAAGTCCTGCGGCATGTTCAAGGAAACGTGCAAGTCTTTTTCCGCGGCGCGATGCTGCGCAGTCTCAAGGCAGCTTTCGATGAGCTGGGAAACGCTGAGGCGGCGAATCTCGAGTTCGAGGCGCTCGGCGTCCATTTTGGAAAGGACCAAAAGATCTTCCGTCAGGCGGGCCAGGCGCCGGGAATGTTCGAGAATGATTTCAAGGAAGCGTGTGCGGTTCTGAGGATCGTCGAGGGCTCCAGCGAGAAGAGTTTCCGCGAAGCCTTGAATCGCGGTGAGGGGAGTGCGGAATTCATGGGAGACGTTGGCGACAAAGTCGCGCCGAACGCGCTCGAGTCTCCGGAGCTCAGTGATATCGTGCAGCACGACGACGGCGCCCGTGGTATCTCCTGCGCGGACCGCGGCGACAGTAATGGCGAAATAGTGCTGCCGCAGGGTGCCCGTTACAATTTCCGATTGTACGCGTGGTTCCCCGCCGAGAACCTGGCGCACGGCTTCGACCAGTTCGGTCTGGCGCACGACTTCGACCAGCGCACTTCCAGAAGTAGGAGGCACATCGAGACCGAGAATTTCCGCGAACCCGGGATTGGCAAACACCAGGCGTTCGGAACCGTTCACAACAGCGACGCCTTCCACCATGCTCCCCAGAATCGCGGAGGACAGGTTGCGTTCTTCGGTCAAGGTTTGAATCGTGCGGTCCAGACGGGCGGCAGTGCGGTTGAGCGAACTTCCAAGCGCTCCTAGAGCGTCACCCGAATTATCCCAAGGCAAGGGACGGAAGTCGCCTTCGGCGACGCGGCGGGAAAAATCCTTGAGTCGCTCAACGCGATCCGTGAAGCTGCGGGAGAACCACAAGGAAACGGCGCCAGCGATGAACAGGATAAAAAAGGATGCGAGCCAAAGTCTGTGCCGGAAGGCGCTCAACACTTCATCCACAGCCTCGGGCGGAAGCGCAAACCGCAGGACCATCGGGGAACCGGCAGTCGTGCTTTGGCGAACGGCATAGTAAAGGAGGTCGCGATTGAAGGTGACGCTGCGGCGCACGGAACGGCCTTCGCCCTTGGCCATCGCTTCGAGGACTTCCGGGCGATTGGCGTGGTTTTCCATGGCTTCCGCGTTGGCCTGCGAATCTCCCAGCACGCGGCCATCGGCAGCGATCACGGTGACGCGCGCGCCGCTGGCTCCCATTTGCAAGATCCAATCGTTAAGAGCCGAGAGGTCTTCGGGTTGGCCGGGGGAAGCGGGGGTCCACTGAGGAGGACGTTTTTGAGCGATGCGCGCGATGGCGGCGAGCTTTTCGAAGCCCGTGCGCTCGTAGTCGTTCCGAAGGGCCCGCTCGGCGAAGAAATCCACGGCGAGCAGCACGCTCACCAGGAGCGCGAGAAACGAGAACGCGAATTTCCAGAATAGATTAAGCCGCACGAGTTTCGAACAAGTACCCCGCGCCGCGCACCGTTTTCAAATGAATCGGATTTTCCGGATCGCTTTCGATTTTTTCGCGCAGGCGGCGCACATACACGTCCACGCTGCGCGGAGTCACGAAACGATCCGTGCCCCACACGGCATCCAGCAACTGATCGCGTGTGAAGACCCGGTTGGGGCGCGAAGCAAGGTAATAGAGCAGCCGGAATTCGAGCGTGCTAAGCGGAACGGGCTTCCCTGAATGGCTCACGCGATAAGACGCCGGATCGATGGCCAGTTTGCCGATCTCGATGACGCGCGGCGAATCAGCGGGCGGCTCTGCACGGCGGAGCAACGCCTTAACGCGCGCGAGGAGCTCGCGCGGGCTGAAGGGCTTCGTCACGTAATCATCGGCGCCCATCTCGAGGCCCACAACGCGGTCGGCTTCGTCGCCGCGCGCGGTAAGCATCAGAATAGGAAGCCGATTCAACGAATCGTCCCGGCGGACTTCCCGGCAAATGTCCAGCCCGGAAAGTTTCGGGAGCATGAGATCGAGAAGCAGCAAATCGGGTGGTGTCTTCTTGAGCGTGTTCAGGCCCGCGCTGCCGTCAAATGCGGCGCTCACCTGAAAGCCTTCGTTGGCGAGGTTGTAACGAACGAGTTCGACGATGTCTTTGTCGTCCTCGATAATCAAGACGCGTTTCATAAGGTTGGCACGTTCCGCTCGCCGGCTTGGCGAGAGTTTACCGTAGGCCGGAGAAATACGATAGGAGGTTGCAAGATTAGGGTCACTTTGAGATGTGCGTAACACGTCTCATTGTGGCAGCGGGCGTGTCACGCAGCGATAACATCAATATGAATGGAGTGTAAACGCTGCATTCGGCGGCTAATCCCCGCTGGAAGTCGTGAAAGCGAGAGCAAGCAGCGTTTTTTGCTCCAGTTCGTGAGCTTTGGCGGACCCGGTCGCGGGGCTGGCGCTAGCCGAGCGCTTCACCGACCGCACTTGCAGGCCCCGGGCTTGCGCCAGGCGTTCGAGGCGCGGCAACACATAGAAGAGCGCTCCCATGTTGGCGGGCTCTTCCTGCACCCAAACAATTTCTCGGGCATTGGGATGGTCAGCCAGCGCCGCAGCGATTTCCGGGCGCGGCAGCGGATACAGCTGGTCGAGGAAAAAGATGGCCGTGCTGGTGTCCTTGCGGCGGCGGCGTTCCGCGCGAAGTTCGTGGCCGACTTTGCCGCTGGCGATCAAAATTCGCTTGGCATTCTTCACTTCCTGGTCCGGCACGAGCGGCAGAAAACGTGGCCGCGTGAAATCCTCGATGTTCGAACTGGCGTCCGGATGGCGCAGCATGCTCTTCGGCGTGAAGACGATCAACGGCTTGCGCCAGACGCGGCGGACCTGCCGTCGCAGCATGTGGAAATATTGCGCGGCCGTCGAAGGCTGGCAGATCTGCAAATTGTCCTCCGCCGCGAGTTGCATGTAACGCTCGATGCGCGCGCTGGAATGCTCAGGCCCCTGGCCTTCAAAGCCGTGCGGAAGTAAAAGCACGAGTCCGGTGGGAAGATTCCACTTGTCTTCGCTGGCGCTAAGGAATTGGTCGATAATCACCTGCGCGCCGTTAGCAAAATCGCCGAACTGCGCTTCCCACATTACCAGCGCTTCCGGATAGTCGCGGCTGAAGCCGTATTCGAAGCCCACGCAAGCGGCTTCGGAGAGCGAGGAGTTGTAAATTTCGCAAAACGCCTGCTGCCGCGAAAGATGCGACAGTGTGAGATAGTTGTGCTCGGTCTCCGTATCGATCAGAACGGCGTGGCGCTGGTTGAACGTGCCACGCTGCGTGTCCTGCCCGGTGAGACGGACGGGACTTCCCTCGAGCACCAGCGAACCCAGAGCCAGCGCCTCCGCATACCCATAGTCAATCGCCCGCTTGCCGTGCCCCATTTCGTTGCGCTGTTCCAAAAGCTTTGCGATTTTCGGGTGCAGGTGAAAGCCCGCAGGCACGCGCACAAGCCCGTCCGTAAGCTCCGCAAGCTTTTCTTGCGTCAGCCCCGTATCGACTTCGTACGCCGGGTCGTATTTCCCGCCCTTGTAAGGAGACCAATAGTCCGGCAGCTTGCGCAGATGGGGAATCTTCGTGAGCTGCCCGGCCTTCTCCTGCTCAACTTCGTATTCTTTTTTCACGCCCTCGACAATCAGTGAGGCGTCGATGCCCGTCTTCTCGGCGTAAATCTTCCAAAGCGGCGCGTGGTTCTTTATGCGCTCGTAGAGAACTGGCTGCGTGATAGTGGGATCGTCCACCTCGCTATGCCCATGGCGTCGATAACCAATAATGTCCACCACAACGTCGCTGCCAAACGTCGCGCGATACTCCGCCGCCAGTTTTCCGATGCGCACGACCGCGTCCGGATCTTCCGCGTTGACATGAAAGATGGGTACGCTCTGCCGCTTGGCAATGTCCGAAGCAAAGCGCGAGGAATGCTCCTGCCCAGGCTGCGTCGTGAAGCCAATCAGATTGTTGACGACAATCTGCACCGTCCCGCCCACGGTGTACGCCTTCAAATCCGCAAGATTTAGCGTTTCCGCCAACACGCCCTGCCCGGCAAACGCCGCGTCACCATGCATCACAATCGGCCAAACTTTGTTCAGCGCTTCACGCGTGCGGTCAATGATCGGCCCGTCCACTCCTCGCCGCGTCTGCTTCGCGCGCGCTCGGCCCATCGCCACGGGATCCACCGCCTCGAGGTGGCTGGGATTCGAAACCAGGTGCATGTTGATCGGCTTGCCCGACGTGGTCGTGTACGTTCCGGTGGCTCCAACGTGATATTTCACGTCCCCCGCGCCCAGCACGCTGCGTGGATCGACATCTTCAAATCCCGCCACCACCTCGTGCGGCGGCTTGCACGCCGCGTGCACCATCACGTTCAATCGCCCGCGATGGCTCATCGCCATGACGCAATCGACCGCCCCAAACTCGCCCGCTGTATCCAAAATCGAATCGAGAAGCGGGATCAGCGCAGTCACGCCCTCAAGCGAAAACCTCTTCGTCCCAAGATAGCGCGCCTGCAGAACCTGCTCGAAAAGGTCGGCGCGCACCAGCCGCTCCAGAATTTTCTCTTGGTTCACCACGAGCTCGGGGCCCTCGATACGCTCCGCAATCCATCGACGCCGCTCCGGCTCGGGCAAGTGCATGAATTCCACGCCCACGTTGCCGCAATAGATCCGGCGCGCCTCGTCCGCAGCCTCTCCGGTCAACTCCAGGTCAGCGAGCTTCTGCGGCTGGAAGACGCCAAGCGGGTCCAGCGTCGCCTCGTAATACCCCCAACGCCGGAAAACGTCAAAAACGCGCTCGCGCTGTTCGTTGCTCGCGCCAGCTTTCTTCGATCCCTTGGCAGGTTTTGCGGGGCGTTCTAATGCCATTACTGTACGGTCGGCCATAAACCTATCTCAGACAACACCCTATTTTGCCACAGAACACGCGGGTCACCCAAAACGCGCGGATTCGGCAATTTCCTCAGCTATACTCAAGCCCGTCTGGAAGCCGCTCAGCTAAACAGGTTGAAGACTTCCCCCATGATCTGCCCCAACTGCGCGCAACCAATGACGGACTGGAAGCTCACGGGCCACCTCGGCGTGCAACTCACCGTGGATGTCTGCACGCCTTGTCAAGCTTTCTGGTTCGAGCGCCACGAAGACCTCGGACTCACTCCGGCTTCAACGCTGCAATTAATGAAGTATATCGGCGACCACTCCTTTACCCCGAAGCCGGCGCTGCCCGACCGTCTCATGTGCCCGCACTGCGGCTTCGGACTTACCCTGGCTCACAACATGGCTCGCAACGTGCGCTTCGTCTACTGGCAATGCCCCAGCCAGCACGGCCACTACATCAGCTTCTTTGATTTCCTCAAAGAAAAGAATTTCATTCGCCCCCTCTCGACCCAGGAGATTCAACGCCTGCGCGAAAGCGTGCAGGAGGTGCACTGCTCCAACTGCGGAGGCGCCGTCAACTTGCAGACGAGTTCCACTTGTCCCTTTTGCCATTCGCCGATCTCCATACTCGACCTCCGGGAGCAGCAAAGCATGCTGGCGCAACTCATGGAAGCCGCCAGCGGAGACGCGAAGCCCGTCGACCCCGCGCTGCCCTTGCAGCTCGCCATGGCAAAGGCCGAGGCGTCCGAGTATTTTTCTATAACCCGCCATAGCGATTGGTGGGCCGATCCCGGCACTACCCGCGACCTGGTAGTTGGCGCCTTGAAGGACATCGCGCGCTGGTTCACCGGTTGAATCTCCTGATCGGAGTGCCGCGCTTTATCCTCTTTTGTAAAGGGTGACCGCAAGCCTTCCCTCTTGCATCCTGCTTTCCCCCTCACAAATTCAGCACTCTCGCCTCTAGCATCCGCGCAATCTCTTCCGGCGTTGTGCCTGAAGCGAAGTTCATCGGTTCGCCGATGCGCACTGTGATTTCGCCAAAGTGGGCTAGGCGGCGCCCTTCGCGCTTCATTTGCCAGACCCCATCGAGCCGCATCGGGATAATCGGCAGCCGCAGATTTTCGGCCAGCAAGCCGATGCCGCCTTGGAAAGCTGCCATGCGGCCGTCTTTCGAATTGTTCACTTCGCCTTCGGGAAACACGAGGATGCTGTAACCGCGGTCCGCGGACTCGCCGGCAAACCGGAAGCTCTCGCGAAAGCCGGAATGTTGCGGCAGCGGAAAGACGTTGAAGAGCGCCGTGGCAAGCCAGTAGCCCATGTGGTAGGCCCAGCGCCTCACGAAAAACCAGTCGCGCGGCGGCCGGCGCATATTTTGAAGAGTCTCGCCGGCCATGGTTGTCGCAAGGCGATGACGAAAACGCAGCGGTAGCGCAGCCAGAATCAGCCCAATATCGGCGCGGCGCGTAATGTGGTTCGAAACAATAAGCACGGGACCGCGCACATTGCGCAGATTCTCTCGTCCAACAATCTTCGGGTGCCCCAAAATTTGCGTGGCCGGCCAAACCAACCCGTAGTACACGGCCAACCGGATCCAGCGCACCGGGGTTCGTTGCGCCCACCGCGGATAAACGTATTCCGTGCGATGCGATCCCGGTTGCTGCAGGAGGCGCTGCACATCCGCAACCGTTTTCGCCTCGGCAAAGGAAGTCTCGTTCAACTCGACCTGGAAGCGCTCTTCAAGCGCGCTCATCAGCTCGACGCGGTCCAGCGAACTAAGATTTAGATCCTTCTCTAGCTTTTCTGACGCGCCCTTGGCTGCTGAGAACTTCGCCAGCAAATCACTAAGAGTGCTTGTCGGGGCATTTGCCAGGGGCGAGCCATCGGACAATTCCGCCGCCATCGCAGTGATGAGGCTCAGCCGCGGCTTTCCCGTCGGCGTGCGCGGAAAATCCGGTTCCGGCCAGACGAGCCACCGGTGCACGCGCTGGTATTCGGCGAGCATGGCGTTAGCTTTCTCAACCGCCGCTCGCAAATCTTGCGGCCTAGTCTCCGCGCTGTTGTCCATCAGGGCAATCGCGAACGGCTCCGCGTTCCCCCCGCGCTCATAGGCAATGACCACGCAATCGCGCACCCCTGCCTGTTTGCGCAGCGCCGCTTCCACATCCTCGGGATATACATTCAGCCCCGCAGGCGTGACGATGACATTTTTCTTGCGGCCTTTGAATCGGAGATTGCCTTCGGCATCGACTTCGCCAATATCTCCCGTGCGCAGCCAATTTTCTTTGTCGCGCACACCTTGTCGCACCGCTCCGCCTTCCCAATAGCCGCTGGAAACATTGTCGCCTCGCACCAGAATCTCGCCGTCTTCTGCAAGGCGAAATTCCCGTCCAGGGAGAAGCTTTCCGATCGAGCCCTCTGTCGCGCGAAAGGGATGGTTCAAGCTGATAAGCGACGCGGTCTCCGTCATGCCGTAACCTTGCACGACGGCGTAACCCAAACGCTTAAGAAATTCCTCGGCCTCGTGCGAGAGCGCCGCGCCACCGGAAATAAACGCCCAGAACTTCCATCCGAATCGCCGGTGAATACGGCGGAATCTCCACGCGCGGCGCAAAAACTTCTGACCCTTCGCGGCGTCCAGCTTTTTCTTCAACCAGCTACTCTGGCCTCGCGCTTCGAATTCGCGCTGAATTCCTGCGTGCAAGACGTCAAGCATGCGCGGCACCGCGATGAGCGCCGTGGCCCGCTCGCGCTTCACCGTGCGGATGATCTCTCTCGGATTCGCGGACTCCTCAAACACCAATGTCGCGCCCAGCAGCGGCGGCACAAACAGAGCCATGAACTGTCCGAACACATGGCTAAGCGGCACCAGCGTCACAAACCGCACAGGATGAAACCAACGCTCGTATCTTCGATAGGGATCGATGCCGCGTTCGATAGGCTCGAGATTTGCCAGAAAATTGCCGTGCGTCAAGACCACACCGCGCGGCTCAGCCGTCGTTCCCGAAGTAAAAAGGATTTGCGCGATGTGATTTCGCGTGATGGGCTCGTCGGCAAAACTCTCGCTCGCAGACTTCGATTGTCCGCTCCAAAGCGATGCCGTCACGTCGCTCGCGCGCTTCACGGTGTCAGCCAAATCCTCCAATACCAGCCTCGGGATGGCGTTCTCCAGAGCCGCCTTTTCCCGCGCGGCAAAAGCGAATTTGACGCCCGCATCTCTTGCCACACGTCCCGCGAAATCGAGCGTCGCTCCATCGTCCATCGGCACGGCCACTGCTCCGCGCAACAAGCAACCCCAGAAAGCCGCTGTCCATTCGGCGCTGTTCGGCCCCCAAATCAGGATACGATCGCCCGTCCGGACGCCTCTTTCTTTCAGTTCCAAGGCGCAAGCGCACGCCAGACCGGCCAGCTTGCCGTACGTCCACGCTTCGCGGCGATAGCCGCGTTTCTGCACGAACGCGACATCATTTTTATAGCGCTCGAACTCGCCAAACAAAGATAGAAGGTTTTCTCGGGACATGATCCCCGGTTATCTCGCGCCTCTGGGATGGCTTGATTCTACGCCTCTGTGGAGATTGCAGCCGCCGGCGCATTTAGCTCATTTGCACGCAAAGTGCCATGTTTGGCGAAACCTCTTGCCAGTACTTGCCTTAGTTCCCTTCCTTCGCCGCTGATCCGACGCTTCGTGGCCCCGCATCCCGCCACCGCATCAATTCCATTATCCTGAAAACGATCATCGCTGCCGAGAGAATCACCGCACTCACGAAGACGTACAACAAACACTGATTCACGATGTGCGCCACGTTGGCGTAGGTACCTCCGTCGTCCGCTATTGGATTGGCCACCGTCACCCAGCTTCCCGTCTTGATCGCGAACCACGCGACCGCCAGCCCGCCGGCCTGCAAAATCACACGCGCTATGGCGCGAAACCGCGTCCAGTCGGGGCGCACCAGATTTATGATCGCGCGGACAATCTCCAGGTCCGTAAGCACCACAATCGGAAAATAAATTTGATGCCAGATCGGAGCCAGATTCAAAAACGCCGCCGCTGGCCCAAAAATCAGGAAGGAATGGTTCTGTACCGCTGTCCACCACACCAGCGCGACCGCTGACGCAACGATGACCGACACGGACTCGAATCGCGACACCTCGCTCAGGTTCCTTCCGATGCGCGCCTGAATGTCACGTTCGATATCCAGATCCAGACGGGCCTTCCCGCCCATTCCTTTTATGTGCCAGCGATCCGGATGTTTCGTCAGGTGCTGCTCGGCCACGGAAAAAATCAGCGTTACCACGCCAAACTGAATGAAAAATTGCAGGATGCACGTCGATGTCATATCGCCGAACGAAATCTTCTGTCCGCCCAGCCGCAGCGCCATATAAATCACGCCGACAATTAGAAACGTCAGCCCCAGGTTGAACGACAGAACCTTCACGTAGAACGGATACAGCACGGGCCCGATGATCTGCCGGCCAAACGCCACCGACCGCTGGTCCTGCCGGTACCGCGCCGCAAGCAGCCAGGGGTTACCGCGCTTCTTCAGCAAACCTTCTTGCTCGTCTTCTGACAGCGGCCGCCCGAGCTCCTTTTGCCGCTCTTCCATTTCCGACCGAATGTCTTCCGACAGTTCGCCGATGATGTCCCCACGCTGCTCTTCGGGCAGCGCCTTTGCCACTGCGTTCAAATAACTTTCAACAAGGTCCATGACGCACTCCTTCCTTCTCACAGCATTCCGTTCAGTGACGTGCTGATGCTCTGCCACTCCGCCATCAACTGCTTGAAAATCTCTTTCCCGTCCGCCGACAGCCGGTAAAACCGCTTGTTTCGCTTTTCTTCCTCGCGCCATTCGCTGACCAGCAGCCCGTGGCTCTCCAGCCGCCTCAGCAGCGGATACAACGTGCCCTCATCAATCGCCATTCCTCGGTCGGCCAGCGTCTTCCGCAGCGTGTAGCCGTAGTGCTCTTTGCGCAGTGCGGCCAGCACCGCCAGAACCAGCGAGCCGCGGCGCAGCTCCAACCGGAGGTTTTCGAAGAGTTCGTGATTGTCTGTACCAGGCGTCATATAGTGTATGCCATACACTGTATGTCACACAGTATAGGCTGTCAAGTCTTTTTTTCCGTTCCCGCCAATTCGGCTTTCGACACCTCACGGTAAAAGCCCGGCTTGCCCTTTGTCTTTCAGTGATAATTTTGTTCAAAGGCTTCACGCGATTGCGCAAAGCAAAGCACGCTCGAGAGCGAGGTTCACACGCCTGAGCAAACTCACATGATCGCCAAGTATTCGCTACAAATTATCTCCAATGCCGCACGGACCTCGGCTGCCGTTCTCGTCTTGGTCCTGACGATTGCCAGCGTCAGGCTCGCCCCTCTGTCCGCGTCATCGGCACAGGCGCAGGCCCTGCCCCAAGCAGCGGCTCCCCCGTCGGCCAAGAAAGCTGCCGATGCGCCGCCGCTTTATCCTGTCCGCCTGAACGGCCAGTACGGCTACATGGATCGCACCGGAAAAATCGCCGTGGCGCCACAATTCTCGCGCGCCTGGGATTTTCACGACGGCATGGCGCGAGTCGATTCATCCACGCAGGGGCACGGAATCATCGATGCAGCCGGCAAAATTACTTTCTTGAGCAAATTTGTGTGGATAGGCGAGTTTTCAGAAGGCCTGGCCCAAGTCACCGGATCAGACGTCCCGGCAAAAGCAGGTTACATCGATACAACGGGGGCACTTGTCATCCCCACGACTTGGGTTTTCTATGGTTATCCAATGTCCGATCTTATGATGCCCGCGTTCTGGCGCCGGGACAGGAATGCCGATTTTTCCGAGGGTCTGGCTGCGGTTCGTGCCGCTGACGGAAAGCTCGGCTACATCGACAAAACCGGAAAAATCGTCATCCCTCCCCAGTTCCTCTATGCGCGCCCATTTTCCGAGGGCCTCGCCGCTGTCGCCAATGACCAATTCGCGTTCGGATACATCGATGCTCACGGCAAGGTCGTCATCCCGCTCATGTACCAGAATGTTTATCCGGGAAATTTCAGCGAAGGCATCGCCCGCGTGAAAGCCAGCGGCGAGATCACTTTCGTCGACCACAAAAACAGCCCCCAAGTCGTCGTACAAAACAATTTCTATTTTGCCGATGGCGATTTTCATGACGGCATGGCCAAAATCGAGGAAAACAATATCTGGAAGGGATTCATTGACCGCAGTGGCCATATTGTCGTCGAGCCGCATTACCGCTATGCCACCGAGTTCTCGGAGGGTTTGGCGGCTGTCGTGGATAAGGATGGAACAGCTGGCTACATCGACGCCTCCGGACAGGTAGTTATTCCCTTGCCGAAGGACACTTATGGCTGCCAATTTCGCGGTGGCCTCGCTCGCCTCTTCGTGGACAATCCAACGACCAACGCAGGAAAGACGCAACATCACTCCGAGATGGCCTACATAGACAGATCCGGCAAGTTCGTGGTGCCTCCGACCGTCAAAACCCGTACGCCCCAGGTTATTTCCCTCTACGGCGGTCTCGACAATTGCGATTAGGTGCGCTGTACCCCCCACAGCGGCGCCCCCCTGCATGACATTGCCCCGTGGCGATTTGGAGTGCGGCAGCCCTGCTGCCGCTTTTTTCGCTCACATCTCTATTTTTGGCGAAGCTCAAACGTGCCCGAGGCTTACCGCACGAGCCGCTGGCAATAAATCCACCCCAAGCAGAATTACGCCAATTTGGTTACAATAGAACACTCTAGAGGGAATCTACTTCTCTCTTGGCTGCATCGAATTTAGAATCAAGTGGGGCAAATGCCAGTACCTATTTCCCAGATGTGGACGGTCGCCACGTACGTCCTCAAACAAAAGATCGCGGGGCGCAAGCGCTACCCGTTTGTGCTGATGCTTGAGCCGCTTTTTCGCTGCAATCTGGCCTGCGCCGGCTGCGGCAAGATTCAATATCCCGCGCATATTCTAAAAAAGGAATTGAGCCCCGAAGAGTGCTTCAAGGCGGTCGACGAGTGCGGCACGCCGATGGTTTCCATCCCCGGCGGCGAACCGCTGATGCATCCGCAAATCGACAAAATTGTTGAAGGCCTCGTTGCGCGCAAAAAATACATCTATCTCTGCACCAACGCTCTCCTTCTGAAAGAGAAGCTGGACCTTTTCAAGCCCAGCAAGTATTTGACCTTTTCCGTTCACATGGACGGCCAGCGCGAACACCACGATTTCTCCGTCTGCCGCGAAGGCGGCTACGACTTGGCGGTCGAAGGCATCAAGGAAGCGCTCAAGCGCGGTTTCCGTGTCACGACGAACACCACGCTCTTTGACGGTGCGGACCCCAACAGCGTCCGTCAATTTTTCGACGAAATGATGGAGCTGGGCGTCGAAGGCATGATGCTTTCCCCAGGCTATTCTTACGATAAAGCCCCCGATCAAAAGCACTTCCTGGGCCGTGCGCGCACGCGTCGCACTTTCCGCGCCATCCTTTCCAATCGCAAAAAATCCTGGCAGTTCAATCAGTCTCCGCTCTTCCTCGAGTTCTTGATGGGCAAAAAACAATATGCCTGCACGCCCTGGGGCATGCCCACGTACAACGTCTTCGGCTGGCAAAAACCCTGCTATTTGCTTCAGGACGGTTACGCCGACTCGTTCCAGGAACTGCTGGACACCACCGAGTGGCAGAATTACGGCACGGAATCCGGAAATCCCAAGTGCGCCAATTGCATGGTTCACAGCGGCTACGAAGCCTCCGCGGTGGATCACACTTTTAGCGGTTTGCGCGGCCTTTTCGCCACGATAAAGGCTACCTTTTCCGGAAATTACGCAGACTCGGATGCGCTGGCCCTCCTTAACGAGCCTGCGAAACCCGTCCACTCCTATAATCCACTTGTTCAGATCGAAGCTACCAAGGGCCAATTCGAGGAGACTAGCGCTTGACGGGCCCACGCCACGCTGATCGGCCGAGCCAGACGGAAAGCGCCGTCTCCAATCCCGATATACTTGAAGTCGCGCCTGGTACGATTCACGAGGCTGTGCAAGGTTGGGTTCCCGAGCTTGCCACCGAGGACGAACTTCGCATTGCGCTGGAAAAAGCCTTCGACTACCGCGGCGACGTCACGCTAACCACCAAAGGTGGCAAGAAGATAGAGGGCTACATCTTTGATCGCATAGCGGGTTCCACTCTCGCAACTTCCTTTGTGCGCATTCTGCCCAAGGATTCCAACCAAAGACAAAAAATAGCTTACTCCGAAATCTCCGCACTCGCTTTCACTGGCCGCGATCCCGCCGCCGGAAAAAGTTGGGAAGCCTGGGTACGCAAGTATTGGGAAAAGAAGGCTGCTGGAGAGAGCGGTTTGAGCCTTCAACCCGAGTCCCTGGAATAACCGGAATTCGTCCGCTCGCCCTCCACTCACTGCCTCCGTTGTCACTATAAATCCTTATTTATCAGCAGTTTATACAAGAAAACAAGCCCCTGGAGTACCAGACTGCGACATAGACAAATGGCCCATTTCGTGGTATTCTTAGGCTAGCGTTTGTTGCTCTTGTATTACCTTCTGACTCGTGAGAGGGGGCTGCAGAGACACTCTTTGCGGTCTTTTTTTACGGGTTTGAGGCTGTCACGGCGCTTGGGACAGTTCGGGTGTTGGCTCGCCCGTCGCTTTCCAGGGTACGGACCAGGAGAAACAAAGCAATTCCATGTCGCAGACCCAGCCAAATCGGGAAAGCACATTCGAGGTAGTGGAAGTGAAGGAACAAGGAACTGTGAAATGGTTCAACGCTTCGAAGGGCTATGGTTTTATCCAGCGTCAGACCGGTGAAGATGTTTTCGTCCACTTCTCCGCGATCATGATGGACGGATACAAATCGCTCAACGAAGGCCAGGCAGTGGAATTTGAAGTAAAGAAAGGCCCCAAAGGCCTTCAGGCAGAGAACGTTACCGGCCTCTAGCCTGTGCATTTGGGTGCCCTCGTTCCTTGGGGGCACCGCACCTCACGAGATTCGAATCGATTTTCAGCGACGCGAATGTATTCAAGGAGGACGATGTGCAAGTGATGGCAGAAGGTCAGACAGTCAAGCACGAAACGTACGGCCTGGGAATCGTTACCGCTTCCGATCAGGAACGTACCGCAATTGATTTTGACGATCACGGCCCCAAGTTGTTCGTTACCAGCATTATGGTGGCCGAACTGATCGGTGAAGCCCCAGCCACGCCGCCGAAAACCAAGCGCCGCCGCAAGGCTTCCACCGCCGCGAAAGCTGCCAAGAAAGCCGCAGCCGCTACTGCTGCCGCCGCCGCAAGCCGTTCGTAGTTCCTTTCTCTCCGTTCTCGCAGTCCACACTTCCCCTTCGCCATTCCGGCGCAGGGGTGTGTCTCATTTTCCCAAACGCGCTTCGTCCTGTGTGTGGTAGTGTCAGCCCTATGAAGCGCCTCGTTCTGGTACTTGGTCTTGTTTTGGCAATCCTCGGTCTCCTTACACTCCTGCATCCCAACTTCGACTATCACAAGCGAGAAGAAGTCGCCAAAATTGGGCCGGTTACGGCCTCCGTCGAGAAGCCGGAACGCGCTGCGGTTCCGCCTGCCGCGGCCGCAGGCCTCTTGATCGCCGGAGCCCTGCTCATTGCCCTGGCGCCCAGAGTCAAGTAGGATCCGCCCCGCCTATCTCTCTTGAACCTGCCCTCAAAAAATCGTAGTTTACCTTTCAAGTAACTTAAGCGTCACCACTTACTCCTTCGCACCCTCGAATCCTCGAGTTCGTTGACAGGCCGATTATCGCCATTCATCTTAGAGTTTATCCAGGAACGCCAGGGCTTCCCTCTACACGGAGAGTAAAATGAAAATCGATTTACGGAAATCAGTTGTGGGGCCTTGTCTGTTTGCCGCACTTCTCACTCTGGCCGTGTCTCCAACCTTCGGCCAAACTGCTCCCGGTGTAACGGACAACGAGATTCTGATCGGTTCTTGCTCCGCTCTCGAAGGGCCTTCCCACTTCTTGGGTGTGGAGACCGTGACCGGCGCAAAAGCCTACTTTAGCCTTACCAACGACGAAGGTGGTGTGAACGGCCGAAAATTGAAGCTCGTCTCCGTCGATGACAGCTATGATCCCGCCAAAACGCAAGCCTGCTTCGATCATCTGATGAACGAAAAAGTTTTTGCGCTGGGCTTCTTCGTAGGCACGCCAACCGCCGTCAAGTATGTCCCCATGGCTGACAGCGCCAAGATTCCGCTTATCGGCCTCTTCACCGGCGCACAAACCCTCTATGTTCCTCTGCGCCACTGGATCGTCAATGTCCGCGCCTCTTATTTTGACGAGACCCGCGAGCAAGTCGATGGCCTCTGGAAGACGCTCGGCTTCAAGAAGATCGCTGTTATCTACCCGGAAGACGCCTTTGGCGCCGCTGTTCTGGAAGGCGTCAAGGCCGCTCTCAAGCAGCAGGGCTCCCAACCTGTTTCGGTCGCTTCCTACCAGCGCCAGACGGCGCAAGTGGGAGGTGCGATTGACACTGTGCGCGCGGCGGACCCCGATGCCGTCGTCGTGGTCGGACCGGCCAACACCGTTGCGCCTATCCTCAAGCAGTCGCACGCCAAGGGCTGGAAGCCCTTGTTTGTCACTGTCTCCTTCGTCGGCACCGACGAATTGATCTCCGAAGCCGGCCCCGACGCCGAAGGCGTCGTGATTACACAGGTTGTCCCGCCGTACTACATGACCGAGCAGAAGTCCGTCGCTCTTTATCGCCGCGCTCTGAGCAAATACTTCCCTTCGGAACAGCCCAATTTTGTCAGCCTCGAGGGTTTTGTCGACGCCATGGTCATGGTCGAGGGCCTCAAACGTGCGGGCAAGGATTTGACCCGCGAAGGACTCATTCACGCCATCGAAACCATCCACGACCACGACCTGGGTCTCGGCCCACAACTCAAACTCAACTATTCCGCAAAGGAACATAAGGGCTTTGACCACGTGATTCCCACGGTGGTCCGCGGCGGCCGCGCCGTCCCCTTCACCGATTGGTCCACCGCCTCGCCCAAACAGTAGGACAGGCATTCCTGCCTGTCCTACTTGTGCGCCGATTCCGTTTGCTCGAAAGCGTGATACGAAGACCGCACCAGCGGTCCGGCTTCCACATGCTTGAATCCCATGGCTTCGCCCAGAATTTTGAACTCCGCGAATTCGTCGGGGTGAACGTATCGCACGATAGGCAGATGCTCACGCGTCGGCTGCAGATACTGTCCCAGGGTAAGTATGTCCGTGCCTTGCGCGGCCAAGTCCTGCAGAGTAGCTAGCACTTCCTCTTTTTCCTCGCCGAGGCCCAGCATCAACCCCGTCTTCGTCGGCACATCCGGATGCGTCTGCTTGGCCCGCCGCAGCAATTCCAGCGAGCGCTCGTACACCGCCCCCTTGCGCACTTGCCGGTACAGCCGCGGCACGGTCTCCGTATTGTGATTCAGCACGTCAGGCCGCGTCGCGAGGACCACATCTAAAGCGTCCCAATTGCCCCGAAAGTCGGGGATCAGCACTTCCACTTTGCATCCTGGCACGCGCCGCCGGATCTCCTCTATCGTCCGCGCAAATTTGTGCGCCCCGCCGTCGGCCTGGTCATCCCGATTCACCGAAGTAACCACCGCATACCGCAATCCCATTCGCGCTACGGCCTCCGCCACGCGCAATGGCTCTTCTTCATCCGGCGGGCCGGCCGGTTTGCCGCTGGGGACAGCGCAAAATCCGCAAGCCCGTGTGCAGATGTCTCCCAAAATCATAAACGTCGCGGTCCCGTGGTCCCAGCACTCTCCCATGTTGGGGCAGCGCGCGCTCTCGCAAACCGTGTGCAGGTCCAGCGTGCGCATGATGCGCTTCAGGTCCTGGTAGCGCTCGCCCCCAAAGAACTTCACGCGCAGCCAATCCGGCCGCGGATGCGCCCCCGGCGAGGGGATTGGCGACGGCGATTGATTCGAGATGATGTTAAACGGTGTGGCCATGGAGGCAGCTCGAATTCTCCATTTTAGCTGGATTTGGGAAGCGGCACAAATGGCGCGTTCTCGTGGAGGCGGTCACACTTTGTGACCACATCGCCTTTCTCGCATATGGTGAGTGGAAACATGAAGTCCAAAGGAAAGCGGCCACGATTCCGTTTGGCCGGCAGGAACGCTTGACGCTCGTTGTCACATATGACAACATACGCTATGCGGGGGAGGCGAGTTGGCGGACCGGAAATGATCCGAAAAACGCGGCCGGTTTCCTGGTTCAAGGCGGCCCGGAAAGAATTCGAAGGCTTTCCGCAGGATGCGAAGTCGATCTGTCTAGCAGCCTTGACGATCGCCGCGGAGGGCGGGAAGGCCGACATCGTGAAGCCCATGCATGGTCTGGGCTCGGGCGTGTTTGAGATTGCGCTGCCGTTCAAGGGTGACGCCTTTCGTGTTGTCTACGCGGTGCAGTTCAGCGAGGACATTTGGGTGGTCCACGCATTTCAGAAGAAATCGACGCAGGGCATCAAGACGCCGCAGCACGAAATCGAAGTGATAAGGGACCGTTTGAAAAGATTGAAGGAGTTTTTGCGATGAAAAAAGAGAAGCTGCAAGTGGTGCGGGGAAGCGGCAACGTGTTCCGCGATCTGCGGCAAGAGAACGCGGACACCGAACAATTCAAAGCAATACTGGCGGCGGAAATTATCAAGGCACTCAATCAAGAACGTTTGACGGTGCGCGCCGCGCATGGGCGCACAGGGATTGCGGCGGCCGACTTTTCGCGGATTCGCAATGCCAACCTCGGGCGCTTCACTGTCGATCGGCTGATATCGATCATTAATCGACTCGGGTCGCGCGTCGAAGTGAAGGTTCGTGTGCGGCGCGTTGAGGCGGCCGAGCATCGCGCGACAGCATGAGCGCGCTTACAGGGGATCCCAACGAATGATCGACTGCCATCAGGGAGGAAGAAAATTCCATGGCCATGAAAAACCCCGTTCATCCTGGCCGCGTCGTTCGCCACGATTGCCTTGAGCCTTTGGGACTTTCCGTGACCGCCGGCTCGAAGGTGCTTGGTGTCACGCGGCAAGCTCTCAATAACGTTGTGAACGGCAAGTCTGGCATTAGCCCGGAGATGGCGTTCCGGCTATCGAAGGCGTTCGGGAGCACGGCGGAAGCGTGGTTGCGTATGCAGCTTGCCTATGACGTTGCGGCGCGCGCAGGGGACGCGGAGCAGAAGGGAAAAAGCTGAGGGCGCAACACGCAGTGAAGCATGTTGCGCCCTCTAAATCGAGCCGTAAAGTATCAGGCTTCCGTTCAATTCAGCGACTCAGGAGCCTTGCGGCTGACTGCGCCTTCCAAACTGATGCGTACAACCCTTCGAACTTTCCGATCCAGCCTGACGCCGCAAGAGCGGTGAAGCTTCTGCGGACTCCAAACGGAAACGTTGGTTCTCCACTTTCCAGTCCAGTCTAAAAGCGCGATTGCCGTTAGGCCCCCGCGCCTCTTAGGCTGAACCGCAAAGCGTTTATGCTTCCGGTTCAATCTGCAATGGAAGATATTCCTGGATGTTTTCCGCGTCAATAAGATTCGAGAAAAATGTCTGTGCAAAATTGTGAATGATTGTGGAAAAAAAAAGAAAAACCATTTACACAAACAGGGCTGAAAACCTTTCTCTGGCCGCATAGCCAAAATCAACCAGCTCCCCTCTTTCTTTTTTCAACTTTTAACTTTCGACGTTCAACCCGTCTTAAAAGACGCGCGACGGCTTACTTAATTTTGGCCACGCGGCCGTCGGGAGTCGTGGGGAATTTTTTGAATTGGAGCGCGTCGTGGCCCGGCACGACGCGCTCCGCGGAGCCAGCAAGCTCAATCATTCGAGATTGCGCAGCGATATTGCCGGCGTGATCCGCTTCACTGAACGTGGCGCTCGCTTTATGCTCTGCGAGATTGCGGTAGAGATAGCAATTGTCGGAGGCGAGGACGAACGGAGGATTGCCGTCGACGCGGAGATACTGCGAAGCGTAGGTGTGGCGTGCGCCGGTGTAGGCGCGAATGCCGGGGAAAATTTCGACGTTATCGCCATCTACCAGCCGCAAGCGGCCTTCGGTGTTGATGCGCACGAGTTGTTGAACGTCTTCAGGATCAATGCCCCCGTGATTGCCGCCGCGCTGCCAGGCATCTCCAGTGTAGTAGCGATACTCCTCCTTCTGAATCCAGACGTTGGCCTTCGGAAAAAGATCGATGCCCCCCAAATGATCCCAGTGAGAGTGGCTGATGACGATATCGGTGATTTCTTCGGGCTGCACTCCGGCGAGCTTGACGGCTTCGTCGGGGCGCATGTACCCGGTCGATGGGAAATACTTGAGGAAAGTGTCGCGGTGGTAGCCGCTGTCGAAAAGGATGTTGTGGCCGCCGCCGCGGATTAGCCAGACGACCATGGCGATGTTGATTTTTTCGCCTTGGGGCGCGCCCATGACTAGCCCAGCGACTTCGTCTTCGGCCGAGGCATAGCGAATGGCTTGAATCGTGTACTCCGGCGCCACGGGAGCAGCCAACAGCGGTAGCGCGGCGAAAACTGCTGCAAACAAGAGTCGTCTCATGATGGTCTTCACTCCTGGTCCGACGCCTCACTCCTGAGAAACACCATTCTAGAGAGGCAGCTTTCCATAGGGCACAGTGCATCCTGGCCGGACAAGGCGGGTATCATATACTCTTCCGCTGGAGAACGGGATGAAGGCTGCATCCATCGCGCTCGCTGGCGCCTGGCTGGGATTTCTCGCCGTTTCCACGGCCAAGACGCAGACGCGCAATCCAACAACCGATGCGGCGAAGTCAGTCGCTTGCAGCGTCTCAGGTGTCGTGGTGAAGCTGCGGGGAAGTGTACCGCTGCCGTCCTCCACCGTGCGCCTGCAAAGCGTGGACGATCACACCCGCACATTTTCAGGCACGACCGATGCCGCCGGACGATTCGAAATCCGGGGCATCGACCCGGGCCGGTATCGCCTTCGCGTGATTCGCAATGGCTACATCACCCAGGAATACGGGCAGAGGACACCCAACGATCCGGGCGCGATTCTCGCCTTAAGCCCGGGCCAGGATTTGAACGATTTGCTTTTTCGGCTGCTGCCGTCGGCGGTAATCAGCGGGCGGATCCAGAATGAAAACGGCGACGCGCTCCCCTGGGTGCGGGTGAGCGCTCTGCGGGCTGCGTATCAACGAGGCAAGCGGACGTTGTCGAGCGAAGTGACGGTGGTGACGAACGACCTCGGCGAATACCGCCTTTTTGGATTGCGCCCCGGGCGCTACTTCCTCAGCTCCATCTACAAGCCTGGCCAACGCCTGGATCCAGGCGAAGAAGATGAAGACGCCGAAGATCCCGGAAAATCGGGCTACGTGCAAACGTACTACCCCGGCACGCCTGATCCGGCAAAGGCTACCGCGCTGACCATAAAACCCGGCGACGAGATTTCGTCGATGGACATTTCGCTCGAACCCACCACGGTTTTTAGCATTCGTGGTCGCGTGAACTACGCTGCTTCCCGCGGCAACTCGCACAATATCATTCTCGCGCTCGAGCCGCGCTCGACTGGTCTCGGCTGGAGTGTCCCCCCGCGCCAATCGATCGTCGATAAGCCCGATGGCGCCTTTGAGATTTCAGGTGTGTTGCCGGGTTCCTATACCCTCACTGCGCTCGTGTTCGAGGAAGGCCGAAGATATCAGGCCCGGCAGTCGATCGACATCTCGAACATCGACGCCGAAGGCATCCAGCTCACTCCTCTGTCTGGAATGGACGTGCGAGGCCAAGTCCTCTGGGACCCCAAACCGGGCGTTGATCAGAATGGCTTGCGAGTTTTCGCCAAGTCCGCAGACACCACGTTCGCGTACGCTTCGCAATTCCGCGTCGCTCCCACCGGTGCGTTCTTACTGCGCGAGTTGCCGGAGGGTTTATACCGCTTAACCACCACAGGCCAGAGTCAGGACTGCTACTTGAAATCGATCCGCTACGCGGGAATGGAAGTTTCGGACGATGAGTTCAACGTCATTCGCGGAACGCAGGCCACGCTCGAGGTGACCATCAGTTCTCGCGGCGCACAAGTGCAAGGAACCGTCAAGGATTTGGATGGCTTGCCGGTGGCCGGTGTTTGGGTCGTCCTCGTTCCCGGTGAGCCGCGCCGCAGCGAGTTCCATCTCTTCAAGCAAACGATGACCGATCAACACGGCCGCTACAGCATCCGCGGCATCGCGCCCGGCGACTACAAACTTTTCAGCTGGGAAGAAGTCGAGCCGAATGCGTGGGAAGATCCTGATTTTCTCAAGCCGTTCGAACCGAAGGGGCAGAGCATCTCGCTGCAAGAGGGAGATGGCCAATCCGTCGAGATCGTCGCCATCCGCGCCGCAAGTTTAGAGCAGGAAAAGCAGTAATTCGAAGAGGAAGAAGTTACCGCGGTTGGCGCGAGGAGCGCACGAAATCGCGCAGCACGGTCACATTCGGTCCGTAAGCTCCTATGCGGCCTGCATCTACAGGCAAGCCAAGCCGCTCGGCCTGATCGAGATCGACGCCGGCGTCGTCCAGTTCGGACAAGCTAAAACCTTGCGCGGGCAACACGCGGTTCAGCCCCGTCGGATAAACCGGCCGCGGCGGCCGATGGCGCTGCCAGGGGCGGCGCGCCAGCTCGTAAAACTGTTGCCAATCGCGTTTGTGCCAGGTGGTCATCGTTCTCTTATCTATGGATACGTCCTCTGTCTCCTGTTGGATGCACGGAGCGGACAGAAGGTTCGTCTCGTATTTGTCAGCCATCGTTCTTACCACCCGCGGCTCTCGCAACCGCCCGTGCCTCCCTTGGGAGACATTCCGTCAGGCGCTCAAGATACTCCACATTCCGCGACGAGGGCCATTTTCCTTGGCTATTGTTTCAAACACGTTACCGGGCGATTTGTTTCGCATGCAGAGTAGCCGGCTGTGCAAAAGTCACTTTGCCGCTAGGCGCATTTCTCGACCTATTGCTATGCGCAGCACCCTGTATTCAATAGTAAGTTTTCGCCTGCGATCGCTCGCCCTTCTTCGTCAATCCCGTCTCGCCTCACGTTTCAGCGACGCGCACCCGAGGCACGCGCTCTTCGAATCTCCATAGAGCTCCATAAAACTCCGCGAAGCTCCATGAAGCTCTGTAAAGCTCCGCGAAGCTACATGAACCTCCATTTTTATAGACGGATTTCCAACGGAAATGTTGCACAAAGAAAGGGTCGCAGCCCCCGCACATCTACCGCCGAGGACTCTTGAAGAAGATTCTCATCGCCGCCATGAGGATGACTGACGCCGCTCTCGAGGATCAAACACGCCGCTCTTGAAGATCAACGACGTCGCTCCTACGAATCAAACAAGTCGCTCCTGGGGATCAAACAAGTCGCTCTCGCGGATCAAACACGCCGCTCTTGATTCTGAGGGCTTGCTTACCAGCGGTTCCCGCGGTCTCCACGATCTCCGCCCCGCCCGCCCCCGCCTCCGTGTCCGCCTCGACCACCGCCTCCTCCGCCGTGGCCACCGCGACCACCTCCATAACCACCGCCACCTGAGCCACGCCCGCCACCACCCCCGCCGCGTTCAGCTTGAGGCCGTGCTTCATTCACCACCAGGTTCCGTCCGCCGAAATTTTGGCCGTTGAGCGAGTTGATCGCGCGATCCGCATCTTCATCGCCCTGCACTTCGACGAAGGCAAAACCGCGAGATTGTCCCGTGAAACGGTCACGAATGAGATTGACGCCCGAGGGGGTAACGCCTACTTGCGCGAACCATTCCTGAAGCTGTTCTTCCGTCGCCGAAAACGGAAGATTCCCGATGTAGAGCTTCTTCACCTGCCCACTCCTTCTGCCCGGAACCCAAGTGAGAGTCGCGGAGCGCGCGGAAGGACAGCAATCGTTCACGGGCAGCCGGGGAAGCCGAACCACCGCGGGCGCGAGACTGGCACTTCAGCGGTCAGAGGCATGGTCTCGAAAATTAACCGCTTTTGCAACCGGAAAGAGTCTTACCCGCTTGGGCGGCTATGGGCGAATCCGTCACTGCGGGAACATCCACCGAGTTGCGATGCGGCGTGCGCAGGCGCTTGCGCCAGCGGCTGTTACGGAATAGTGATAGGATGCGGCCAAATCAATTTCCAGTAGGATTAAAGATAAAGCTATGCGCGGCACTATGATGGATTTTCCGTTGACGCTCCCTGCCATACTGGAGCGCTCCGGGAAACTTTTCCATCGCGTGGAGATCGTTTCGCGCAGGCCTGACCGGTCGATCGTTCGAACGACTTACGGGGATTTCTATCACCGGGCGCGACGGCTCGCGGACGCGCTCACCAAACTCGGCTTGCGTCCCGGCGACCGCGTTGCGTCCATGATGTGGAACCACTCGGGACACTTGGAAGCGTTTTTCGGTGTGCCGTGCGCGGGGGGAATACTGCATACGCTTAATTTGCGACTGCACCCTCACGAAATCGCGGCCATCGTTAACCATGCCGCTGATCGATTTCTGCTCATCGACGATGTGCTGCTGCCAACACTTGAAAAATTCAGCGCGAATGTGTCGTTAGAACGAATCATTGTCGTGCCCTACTGCGGCAGCGGGGCGCTGGAAGGCTCTTTGAAATACGAAGAGCTGCTGGCGGGCGCGAGCGACGATTTTCGCTACCCCGCAATCAACGAGAATGACGGGGCGGCGATGTGTTACACGTCCGGAACTACGGGAACTTCCAAAGGCGTGCTTTACTCTCATCGAGCGCTGGTGCTGCATTCGTTTGCGGAATTGGGTGTCGATTCGTTTGCGATCAGCAACCACGACACGGTGCTTTCGGTGGCGCCCATGTTTCACGCCAATGCGTGGGGTTTGCCTTACTCGTGCACGATGGCCGGTGCGCGGCTGATTCTTCCGGGACCCAATGTCGACCCCGAAAGCGTACTGGATTTGATCGCGCAGGAGCACGTCACGATTGCGTGCGGCGTGCCCACGGTCTGGCTCGGGGTGCTTGCCGCTCTCGAGAAGAATCCTGGCCGCTGGAGTTTTCCCTGGCACATTCGGATCGTTATTGGTGGCTCCGCGCCGCCAGAGCGACTGATGCGCGCGCTCGACAAACACAACCTGCACATTCTCCACTTGTGGGGCATGACCGAAACGACTCCGCTGGCGACCGTCGGCAAACTGAAGCGCCACATGGGTGATTGGACCCCGGATCAACAATATGAAGTCCGCGCAAAGCAAGGTTGGCCGGCGCCATTTATCGAGCTGCGCGTGATGCGCCCGGAAGGGCTCGAAGGCAAGTCCGTTGAAGCTCCACGAGATGGCGTCACTCCCGGCGAGCTCGAAGTGCGGGGGCCGTGGGTGGCCGCGAGCTACTACAATTCGCCGGATCAAGCCCACCGCTGGACGGAAGACGGGTGGTTCAAGACGGGCGATATCGCGACGATGGATGATGAAGGATTTATCAAGCTGGTGGACCGGGCGAAGGATCTGGTGAAGTCGGGCGGGGAGTGGATCAGCTCGGTGGACATCGAGAATATGTTGATGGGACATCCGGCGGTGAAAGAGGCAGCGGTAGTGGGAGTCCCGCACCCCAAATGGCAAGAGCGGCCGCTGGCCGCCGTCGTCCTCAAAGACGGCGCACAAGCCACCCCGGAGGAACTCCGCGCTTTCCTGGCCAAGTCCTTCGCCAAGTGGCAACTTCCCGATGCCTTCGTTTTTCTCGAAGCCCTGCCCCGCACGTCGGTAGGCAAGTTCAAAAAAATCACCCTCCGCGAACAATTCGCCAACTGGAATTGGGATCAATAATCGGCATTTTTTCAGCATACTGGCTTGCCTCACCCGGCTGCATTTTCCTTGGCACCCGGCACCCTGTGCTAGAATGTGTCTATGGCGAACACACGAAGCGCGACCCTGAGTATCCGCCTCAAACCGGAAATCAAAAGCCGTTTAGCAAAGCTCGCAAAGACGTCCGGCAGAAGCTCCAACTTCCTCATTTCCGATGCCGTTGAGTCTTATGTGACCGACCAGGAAAGATTGCTCGCGGAAATGCGCCAAGCAGACCGTCAGGTGAACTCCGGACACTACATCCCACACGCTGAGATGAAAGCATGGCTGCTCTCCTGGGGCACGGGCCGCGAACTCCCTCCTCCAAAATGCGTTTGTGGCAAGAATCACGATGAAGAGGTCAAGTGACGCTAAGCCGGCGCCGGCAGAGATCGTCTGGTCCCTTCTGGCTCTAGCCCGCCTCCAGGAAATTCGCGCCTACGTCGCCATGAACAAGCCCATGGCAGCGGAACGATTGGCCACGCGAATCATCGCCATCGTCGAGGCGCTTAGAAACCAACCGCACCTAGGCCGCGCCGGAGTGGAGCCTGGAGTTCGCGAGTTGATTGTGGGCGGAACTCCCTACATCATTCTCTATCGCGTGCGGAGAAACCGCGTAACCATCAGCACCATTTGGCATGCTTCGCAATCGAGGTGATCGGCCGATTCGAGGCTGGCCAAGCTTCCATGGACAATAACATTCTATCCCTCGTTCGCGGACGCCAGGGGCATTTCAGGCTGGAATCGGGTCATCACGGGGATTTGTGGCTCGAACTCGAGACGCTGTGCCTGCGCCCTCGAGAAATGCAGCCGTTTGTGGTTCGACTCGCGGCAGCACTCAGGAAATACAAGCTACAGGTGGTTTGCGGGCCGCTGGTGGAGGGGGCTTATGTGGCGTTGCTGGTTGCTCTCGAGCTTGGGTGCGATTTTGTGTACGCCGAACGGTTCGCAAATTCGTCGCGCGAGGGTTTATTTCCGGTTGAGTATCGTCTGCCTAATGCTTTGCATAGCGCCGTTCGAGGCAAACGCTTGGCGATTGTCAATGACGTGATCAGCGCCGGTTCGGCGGTGCGGGGAGCGTTCCGCGATTTGCAATTCGTTGGTGCTGAAGTAGTTGCGATCGGAGCGCTTCTCGGTCTCGGGGATTCCATTGGGAAATTCGCGGCTGAAAACCGCATCGCGCTGGAACTTTTGCAACAAAGGCCTCACCACTTGTGGATGCCCGAGGAGTGTCCGCTTGGCGCCGCGGGCGAGCCGATTGAGATCGCGAGCAGTTCGTAGAATGAGGGGAAGTGGCGAGTTGCGCCGCCGGGTCGATTCCGTGTTTAGTGTTGGATTGGTTGAAAACCCGCACCCTGAAAACCGCAGGGATGCGGCACCCCATCATTATGCACTTCTATCCGTGCTGACCTGGCTGCTGTCGAAAGCGTTCCGCATGAAGACCGAAGCCTGATTCCATCCGGTACTAGCAGGATCCCACTTAGACGATAACCGCGTTAACCAGGCATCTGAGAGTCGCTTGGGTTTGCCAAGCCTGCACGGCTGCCTTGAGTTCCCCCGTAACATGAATCTCCTGCCAGATGATGTTAGGTCTTCTCCTCTTGACATCCGGTAGGAGAGGCGTATCCTCCTCCTGTCGGCCAGGAGGAACCGTCGGAATGCCGGAAAAGACAAGCGATCTGATCCAGGGCACGCTCGACATGCTCATTCTCAAAACGCTCGCCCTGGAACCCATGCACGGCTATGGCATCTCCGTCCGCATCGAGCAGATCAGCAAAGGCGTTTTTAAACCCAATGCCGGCTCGCTCTTTCTCGCCATTCAGCGCCTTGAACGCGACGCCTTGATCGACGCCGAATGGCAACCTACCGAAAACAACCGCCGCGCGAAGTATTACTCGCTCACTCAAAAAGGGCGAAAGAGACTCAACGACGAAACCCGCGAATGGAGCCGGCAAGTAGCGGCCGTCGCCAGAATCCTCGAGGCGTCGTAAGGAACGCGAATGGCGTCGGTCCGAAAAATAGCGCGTGGGCTCCGGTCGCTCTTCCGAAAGCAACAGGTCGAACAGGAGCTGTCCGAGGAAATCGGCGTCTTTGCCGAGATGGCCGCTCAGGAAAAAATGAAGCGCGGTCTGAGCCGCGAAGAAGCGCTACGCGCTGTTCGGCTGGAGTCAGGCACCGTCGAAATCGCGCGCGAAGAAGTTCGCTCCGCTACGTGGGAGTCCTTCGTCGAAGATCTCTGGCGCGACATTCGCTTCTCCGTCCGCTTACTGCGCAAATCTCCCGGCTTTACCGCCGTCGTCATCCTGACGCTGGCGCTCGGCATCGCCGCCAATACCACTGTGCTCAGTTGGATCAGCGCAAGCTTGCTGAACCCGATTCCCGGAGTCGCTCAAACGAGCGACCTTGTCACCGTCATGCGCGGCGATCGCAGCGATCATCCCACCCCGCCATTTTCTTATCCCGATCTTCATGACCTCGGCGAGCGCACTCAAACTTTTTCCGGGCTTCTCGGCTATCACGATGACTACATGTCTCTCACTGGCGCCGCAAAGCCCGAGCGCATCTACGGCGCCCTGACCACCGCCAATTATTTTGATGTTCTCGGCGTCCACGCGATTCTCGGCCGCACTTTTCTTCCCGAGGAAGGAACGCCGCGCGCCGGCGCTGCGGTGATCGTCATCGGTTACACCGTCTGGCAGAACCACTTCGCGGGTGATCCGCAAATCGTTGGCAAGACGATTCAGATCAATCGCCATCCCTACACCGTTATTGGGGTAGCCCCGCGGGATTTCACGGGCTGCGCGCCCGGCCTTCGCACCGAACTGTGGATTCCTGTATCGATGGATCGTGATGTTTGGGGTTTTAACCGTCCCGATTATCGCGGCATTTTCTGGCTGAACGTGCTCGGAAAGCTTCGCCCGGGTGTCACGAAGAATCAGGCGCAGGCCGAACTGAACCTGCTCATGCGGGGAATCGCCGAGCGGTTCCCGGAGGATCACCGGGATAGTCCGAACGAGATTTCTCTCGACCCCCTTTGGCGCTCTCCCTTTGGTATTAACGGTTATCTTTACAAGATTCTTCCGATGTTGTTGGGGCTCGCCGGGGTCCTGCTCCTGCTGGCCTGCGCCAATGTTGCCAGTCTCCTGTTGGTGCGTTCGGTCGGACGCCGCCGGGAGATCGCCATCCGGATGGGAATGGGCGCTTCACGCAAACAGATCATCCGGCAGTTTTTGATCGAGAGCCTGCTGCTTGGTCTGCTCGGTGGTACTGCCGCCATAGTGATTACGATGTGTACCTCGCGCAGCCTCGTCGCTTTCTTTCCGCCCAGCTCTCTTCCGCTGACAAACGACGCGCATGTCGATCAACGCGTGCTTTTCGTGACGATTGCGGTTTCCATCCTCGCTGCGATCCTCTTTGCTATTGTTCCGGCCCTGCGGTCTTCGAGCCTGCCGGTGCAATCTGTTCTCAAGGAGGAAGCGACCAGCGTCTCGCTTACTTTGCACAAGGGTCGTCTCTTGAGTGGCCTGGTGGTGGCACAGATTTCACTCTCGCTCGTTCTTTTGGTCTGCGCGGGACTCTTTACCCGCAGCCTTCAGAAAGCACAGCAATCGGACCCGGGATTCGAAGCAAGTCATCTGCTGCTTGCCTCTTATGAACTCTCGCCGGCTGGTTACACGCGCGCGACGGGTGTGGCGTTCAATCGGCAGGTGCTCGACAGGCTCTCGGCGCTTCCCGGGGTCGAATCCGTGACCTTGGCTGATTTTTCACCGCTGAGCTTCAGCATCCACACCGACTATCTGCAGCTTGAAGGCTACGTGCCGCAACCGCACGAATCGATGGAGATCAGCCGAGCGATCGTCGGGCCGAATTATTTTCGCACTCTCCGAACCTCGGTGGTTTCAGGCCGTGAATTCACCGAAGCGGATACGATGGATTCGCAACTCGTTGCCGTCGTCAACCAGGCCTTTGTCGATCGCTATTGGCCGGGTGAAGACGCTATCGGCAAACAGGTGACGGACTGGGGTGATCGGTTCACCATCGTTGGAGTAGCGCGCAATGCCAAATACCGCTTGCTCACCTACCCGACCGAGCCTGTCATCTATTTTCCGAGTTACCAAACCTATAGCCCGACACATGACACCACCATTCACCTCCGCACAACTGGCGATCCGCGTGCCATGGCTTCTTCTGTGGAAGAGACCATCCATCAGCTCAATCCGGAGTTGCCGCTGTTCAATGTGAATCCGCTTTCCGTCACCATGCAGCTCGGCACACTTTTTGGACGCGTCGCGGCTACGTTTGCAGGCTCGTTCGGTCTTCTCGCCATGCTGCTTGCCGCCGTCGGCATCTATGGCGTCGTGGCTTACACCACTCGCCAACGCACGCGAGAAATCGGCATCCGCATGGCGCTCGGCGCGGAGAAGGGAGGCATCTACCGTCTCGTTCTCGAGCAGGGATTCCGACTCACACTGGCGGGCCTCGTCGTGGGCACGGCGCTCGCTGTGGCATTCACGCGGTTGCTTAAGGCGCAACTCTTTGGCGTCAGTGAGACCGATGCGATTACGTTTACCTCTGTCGGGCTGCTTTTGGCCGTTGTCGCTCTGGTCGCGTGCCACATCCCCGCCCGCCGCGCCACGCGAATTGATCCGATGGTCGCACTGCGGCACGAGTAGCTGAGTTTGTGCGGACTCTGGAGGCTTCATAAGTAAGAAGCGGAAGTTCCTCTGGCTGTCTCGCGCGGTCAGTTTCTTTCGGAATGTTACCGGCAGGCAGAATGGTCGGCGATGTAACGTTAATTTTCGTCGCTTCTGAGCCGGGCGGGCGGTAACTCCCGGTAAGTCGTGCCAGCTCAACCGGCGAACGCGACGGGCTAAAGCCCGCCACTACGAATGGCCCGCCCTCTGAAGAGGGCGGCTACAGGACATCCCCGGAAGCGGGGAGGGATTTGATTAGGGAGGAGAGTTCGAGGATTTCGAGGTGCGCGGGGCAGTCGGGCCAGTTGTGGCGCCAGCAGACGATGACGTCGCAGCCGGTGAGGGAGTGGCCGTGGTCGCGGAAATTGCGGCTCTCAAATTCGAATTCGAGGTGGACACGCTGCCAGCGTTCGGGACCGATCTGGCGCTTGGCTTCGCAGTCGGGGAAGGCGGATTGCACGGCTTCGACGATGTAGCCGAGCTCTTTCGCGACCATGCCGAAGAGAAGGACCACGCCTTGTTCGTTTACGGGCTCGTGACGAAGGCCGCGAACATCCATGGGCTGGCCATAGGTTGGGCGGCGGTCCAAGGGCGGGTAGCGAAGTTTGGCGAGTGGCGGGGTGGATGGCGATTGGTGGTTTGGGGCGGAGTTTTTGTTGGATGGGGAAGAGCGCACAGGCACGAGTGACTGTGCTACTGGCGGGCGCTTCGGCGAAGGATTTGGTGCGGGAGGCGGCAGGAGGACGAGAACATCGGCCCATTCGGGTTTGTCTTGCGCAAACTTGCGAAAAACCTGGGGAAGTTGCGACCAGGGGCCGAAGCGGCGTTCGAAGGTGCGATGGTCGAATGTTCCCAGGTGACGGTAGGTGCGACGCGGGGGGATGGCGCGGTTCTTGCGAACAGCGTAGCCCCAGTCTTCGAGGAGCTCGCGGTCGTCGAGGCGCAGGTTCAGGGTGTAAGGCGGAAGGCTGGCGGCGAGGCTTTCGCGGAGAGTAGGGAATAGAGTTAAGATGGGCGGCATGAGATATCCACCGGATCGGCGAAGTTTTTTGATAGCGGGCGGGCTGACGGCGCTGGCGTCGACGCGAGTGCTGGGAGCGAACGATGCTTTGCGCATTGGAGTGCTGGGAGCGGGCGGGCGGATGAACGACCTGCTGAATGCGGCGGACAGGGCGGGGACGTACCAGATTGTGGCGGTGAGCGACGTGTATGGGCCGCGGCGGGACGCGATCAAAGAACGATCGAAAGGCACGGCGACGACGCACGGGGATTATCGCGACGTGCTGGCGAAGGAGATTGACGCGGTATTGATCGCTGCGCCGGATCACTGGCATGTGCGGATGGCGGTGGACGCTTTGGCGGCGGGGAAAGATGTTTACCTGGAAAAGCCGGTGACGCACACGCTTGAGGAAGGCGCGGCGCTTGCGCGGGCGGTGCGCGGGGGCAAGCAGATTTTGCAGTGCGGAATGCAGCAGCGGAGCTGGAGCCACTTTCGCGATGCGGTGGAGTTGATTCAGGGAGGGAGCCTGGGGCGGGTCGTACAGGTGAGGACGTACTGGTGGCAGAACTACCGGGCGTGGGGCGGAGCCAAGGCGATCGACACGCAAGCGCTGGACTGGAAGCAGTGGCTGGGAGGCGCGCCGGAGCAGGCGTTCAGCGAGGAAAAGTTTTACAGGTGGAGGTGGTTCTGGAATTTTGGCGGCGGAGCGATGACGGATCTGTTTACACACTGGATCGATGTGGTGCACTGGGCGATGAAGGCGGATCAGCCGCGCGAGGCGCAGATGCTGGCGGACAAATATATTTTCGAGCAGTGGGATTGTCCGGACACGGTGCAAGCGGCGCTGCGGTATCCGGGATTTGATGTGGTGTATGAGGGGATGATGGCGTCGTCGATTGATGACGGCGGGCTGGAGTTCCGCGGGACGGACGCGACGATGAAGTTGAACCGGAACGGGTTTGGCGTGTATCGCGAAGGGGTGACGGGGAGAGAAAACCCGGTGCTGCGGGCGGACAGTTTTCGCGATGGAACGATCGACCACATGCAGAATTTTTTCGAGTGCATCAAGACGCGCAAGGAGCCGAACGCGCCGGTGGAGACGGGCGTGGCAGCGGCGCGGGCGGGGCAGATTGCCAACATGGCTTACCGTGGCAACGGGCGAATGGCGTGGCCGGCGAAATAAAAATGGTAGTGGTTGCTGCAGCGCGGGTTGAAGGCGGCGTGGCAAGCGGGGCAAGCGGAATTGCAGGCGAGATAGGCGGAGATGGTGAGTTCGGCGCGGCAGACGCCGCAGAGGATGGCGGGCGTGTGCCATTCGGATTCCGGCCAGGGCTGGAGAGCGTGGCTTGCTAAGGCGTCGTGGCAGTCTTTGCAGGCGTAGTAGGTCCCGCAGCATTTCATTTTGATGGCGATGATGTCGAGCGGGGAATGGTAGTGGAGGCAGCGGGTTTGGGGGTCGAGGTGGAGGCCGAGGACTTGGGGAATAGTTGATGGCATGGGATCGGCAAAGGAAGAGATTAGCAGAGAACTTGATGCAAGGCAGTTGAGGGGAGCTGACGCTACCATTGTTAGCGGGGGATGTGCTATAAGAGTCGGGCCGTGAATAGTGCCGCGAAACGGGAGCTTGCTCCGGTTCAGCAGGGGCCGGTTGAGGTATCTACGCAGGAGACCTCGCCGGCGAGCGTTGAAGGGACCGTGGGGGTCCCGGGGGAAGATCCATCGCGCTATTGTCCGGTATGCTCGAAGCGGCTGGAATCGCGACGATGCAAATTGATTTGCCCGGTCTGCGGATATTACATGTCTTGCGCGGACTATTATTGATAAGCTTTGTGGTCCCGGCCCGGGTTGCCGCCGGTACTGCTATCCGACGAGGAGGAAAATAAAGTGGCTTTGAAGATGACGAACCGGGAAGTGGACGGGGTAGCCGTGGTGGCGCTGGACGGGCGGATTGTGCTCGGAGAAGAGAGCAACGCGCTTCGCGAAAAAGTGAAGAGCTTGATCGCCGAAGGGAAGAAAAAAGTTGTGCTGAACATGGCGAACATCACGTTTATCGACAGCGCGGGCCTGGGCACGCTGGTGGCGGCGCATCACAGCGCGAAGTCGCAGGGCGCGGCGCTAAAGCTGGCGCACCTGGGGAGCAAGTTCCAGGAAGTGCTGCAAATTACGAAACTGCTGACGGTGTTTGACGTGTACAACAGCGAAGCCGAGGCGGTCGCGAGCTTCGCCAAGTAAGAGCAGCCGCGGGACAAAGAAGGGTTTCTCCTAGAGGACACGCATTTGCGTGTCCTTTTTATTTTGGCGCGGAAGCGAGATGGGGAAAGCAGCAATTTGGGCGGCGAGGCGCTCCGCTAATCGTCGATGCGGTACATGGCGATGCCGCTGAGGAGCTTGGGATAGAAGTCGGTGGATTTTTGGGGCATAACTTCGCCGGCGGTGGCGATGCGCATGACTTGCTCGACGTCGACAGGATTCAGGAGAAACGCGATTTGCGCCTCGCCGCGGTCGACGGCGTCAAGGGCGGCGGGGACGTGGCGCTCGTAGCTGAGATTTTTTTCGGCGGTGACGGCTTGCAGAGTGATGCCGAAGGCGGGCTCGAGAATGCCGTCGTGGAGAAGAACGACGTCCAGTTCGCGCTGCAACGGGGAAACGGATGGAAGCAACTGCGAGAGATCGGCGCCGCGCCGTAGCGTTAAGACATAGTAGGCGCGCTTGCCGGCTTCGGCGGCGGGGTAAACGCCAATGGCTCTTTGTCCGCGCGCCTGGTGGAGATGCGAGAGAAAATTGTTGCGCGCCTCCGCGTTTTGTCCTTCGTCTGCAAAAGGAAAGGCCTGCGCTTCGAACCAGGGTTCGAGGTAGCGTCGCGCTTCGATCCAGGAAAAATCGTGGAGGTTGTCGGCAAGACGATGCGTGGGAAGAATAGTGAGGCCTTCGCTGCAAGTGTTGACGAAGGTCATCATCGCGAAATCGTAAGACGCCTGCGCGTACGGCGCTGATGGATGCAGGCCGCCGGCGTGGAGGCGGCGCTCGTTGCGATAGTTCAGCGCGGTCTCGTAACGATGATGGCCGTCGGCGATGACCAGTTTCTGGCCTTCCATTGCGGAAGTGATGGCGGCAGTGCGCTTGGCATCCGAGATGACCCACAAGCGGTGCACAACGCCGTATTCGTCGCGTAAAAGCGTCTCTGCTGGCGTCGAGCATTCGGCGTCCGCCAGAATGTTGTCGATGCGCTTCAGCGGATCGGAGTACATCATGAAAAGCTGGCCAGTGTGCGTGCGGGTGTGGCGGAGTAGCTCGAGGCGGTCGGCTTTGGGACCAGAGAGAGTGTGCTCGTGGCGAAAGACGACGCCGGCGGAATACTCCTCGAGCTTGCCGGCGCCGATGAAGCCGCGGCGGGTGCGCTGCTCGCCCGTGACAGGAACCGTGTATTCCTGCGAATAGGCATAAAAGGAGGGGAAGGAGTCTTGCACGACGATGCTTTCGCGAATCCACTTCTCAAGGGCGGCGGCCGCACGAGTGTAAACATTGTTCTGCGGATTGTCGGTCGGGTAGGTGCGGCCTTTTTCGACGGTGATCAGGTTATGCGCGTCGGCGGCGTAGTAGCTATCCTGCATCGATGTGGAGATTTTGTCGTAGGGCTGCGTGAGAACGCGTTCGAACGGGACACGTTGAGGGTTGTAACGAAACGCCTGGAAGGGGTGAACCTGGGCCATGTGGTGTGGGTCTCCGGTTGTGTTTAGTGCCGAGCGACAAGCCCCCTAGTTTACGCGAAGTGGGGAGGATTCTGATAAACGATAGAACGTTTTGTTTAATGCAGCTTTCATGATGCGTTAAAGATTGCGGGGCCGCAGCGAAAGGGCGGCGGGCGTACTAAAATGAGAGGTTCATGGCTGACACACGATTTCGTTCCGTGCGCGTATTGATCTTCGATCTGGATGGCACGCTGATCGATTCGAAGCAGGACTTGATTCACTCGGTGAATGCCATGCTGCGCGAGTTGGGGCGCGGAGAGCTGGCGGCCGAGACGATTTCAGATTACATCGGGCATGGAGCGCCGCAGCTTGTGGCCAGAGCGCTTGGAGATGGGTGCACGGAAGAGGAACGTCAGCGGGCGCTGCAATTTTTCCTGGGTTACTACGAAGAGCACAAGATGGATACGACGCGCGCGTATCCAGGCGTGGCGGACACGCTGGAGAAATTGGCGAGCATGCCGATGGCGGTATTGACGAACAAGCCGGTGCGGATCAGCGTGCGGATTCTCGAGTCAATGGGCCTTGCGAAATATTTTCGCGCGATTTATGGGGGAAACAGTTTCGAGACGAAGAAGCCTGATCCGCTGGGCGCAAGGACGATTCTGCGCGAGCTTGGAGCCGAGCCGCGGGAGGCACTGCTGGTAGGCGACTCCGAAGTGGACGTGCAAACCGCGCGCAACGCAGGGACGCTGGCCGCCGCCGTGAATTACGGGTTTGGCGTGCATGACCGCGGAGCGAACCCGGCGGATATTTATCTCGATACTTTTAGCGAACTCGCAAGACTCTTTGAATCGTGAGCGAGAGGACTACTGGATGCTGACGGTCACGGTGGTCTGAGCCTGGCTGACGCCGTCTTGGGTGAAGGAACCGCTCACCGTAAAGGTATAGCTTCCCGCGGTTGTGCCAGGGATGGGGATGCCGCCACCGCCACCGCTCCCAGTACTCCCACCGCCGCATCCGGCGAGACCACTGAGAATAGCGAAGAGGAAAAGGAAACCGGCCAATCGCAGCCTGGTGCGGCGCTGCGCGAGGATTCCCAGGAAGAGGAGGACGCCGGCCATCGCTAATGGGGTGGCCGCAGGCAGCCAAGGCGGTCTTGGCGAACCCCAATTTTGCGGACTTGAAAAGCTGGCGCCGGTGCTGGGGGCTGTCGAACTGATGGTCATTGTGGTGCTAACCGCATTCGCACCGCTGATATTGACGGAAGCAGGGAGATTGCACGTCGGAGGAAACAGTGCGCCGGAAGGCAAAGCCGTCAACACGCAGGATAAATACACTGCGCCGGTGAAACCGTTACCCGGCGTGACCCCAATGGTGGATGTGTTGTTGGTCGTTGCGCCGGGGGATGCGATGGTCACTGCTGTTGCGTTGAAGGTGAAAGGAGGTGTAGTGCCTTGCGTGACGGTCAGAGACACGCTCACGTCAGCGGGGCCGTAGACGGAGTCACCGAAGTAAGACACGTCAACAGAACCAGTGCCGGGAAGGAAAATACCGGCGGGCAGGGCGATGGATGTCGCAGAACCGCTCTTGAGAGTTTGGCGGTCGGACCAGTCCGAGCCGACGCCGGCAGCGAAGAAGTTCACAGTGCCCGTGGGAACCGGTTGACCGCTATCACCCGTGACCGTAGCTGTGATTGCCGTGAATTCAACTTGCGTAAGCGTGCTCGGGTTCGCGGCCGCCGAGAGCGTGGCGACCTGCTCCACATTCACATTGAAGGTCGAGGTGGCGGAAAGATAGTTGGCGTCGCCGCTGTAGGTGGCTGTAACCGTATCCATGCCCAGAGGCAAGCTGCCTGTGCTGAGAACAGCCTGAGAGTTATAAAAACTGTTTGCGAAGGGAACCATAGGCGTCGTTCCGAGCACGGTGTTTCCAAAAGAAAAGGTGACGGTGCCAGTGGGGGAAGCTGGAGACGACGAACCGAAGGTGGAACTGGGAGGCGCGGGAAGCGGGCTGTCGTAATTCAAACCAACGAGCATGTTGAGCATCGTGGGAGAACCGAGCGCCACGGGAGAAGGCTTCGCGTCGAGAAAAGCGGCGGGCTGAGCTTTGGTGACGGTGAAGGTAAACGGCGTGGCCTTCGAGGAGGCATGGAAGCTCGAATCGCCACCATACGCTGCGACCACGCTGTTGGACCCGACTGGAAGGCTGAGGCGAGGCAGCCATTCCGCGAGGCCCAGGCTGAGGATGCTCACTGGGCCGGAGGTGACGGAGCCGCCAGTGATCGAATCGGTGAAGGTGACGGTTCCCGTGGCCAAGCCGTCCAGTGATCCTGCGGGAGCGCTGGCGCCACGAGGCTGCGCATCTATCACAATAAAGGAACCGTACGGATAGCTTCCGCCATTTGTGACCGGCACAAATGCGTTGCTGCTGTTGCTCCATGTGCTTGCGGAGAGCGAGACGGTGCTGGCCTCGGGAGCAACATTCAGCGTGACCGGACTGGAATTGCTCGGGGCGAAAGTGGTGTCGCCCGTGTACTTCGCGGTCAGCTGGTATTGACCTCCGGGGAGATCGTTGAAAGTGCCGGAGGCAGCGCCGCTCTGCAGCGTAAGTTTGCTCAGGCTCGTATTGATCGCGGGAGTGGCCGTTGTCACGAGGCCAATATCGCCTGTTGGCGTGCCGCCATTCCCCGTGACGGAAATGTTCAGCTGGACGGGCGTGCCGTGCGGAAAGGTCGTCTCGTTCAGACTGAGAGCGGTGGTGGACGGCTGGAAACTCACGGAATTCCAAAACTTGACCAGCAAATTGGCGTCGACGCTGCCAAGACCGGTGGCTTGATCGTACCCCGGAGTAGCCGGGTAGTGGCCGAGAGTTAACAAGCCCTTCGTGTTGTCGTTGAGCGTGCTGTTCGAGCAGTTCGGCGAGCCTATTAGGCAGGGAACGTCGTTGCTGCCCATGGTGATGTCGTGGAAAACGGTGGGATGCTGCGCGGCAAGCGGATAGAGGATGAAATTAGCCTGACCCTGGGGACCAAACTTCTGGTTGATGAGAGCCAGGATGCCGGCCATGGCGGGCGACGAAGCCGACGTCCCTCCGACGGCAGCTATCTGGTAAAAACCGTCCGACTCCGGCATGCAACTGTACGGGCCGATGCAGACGGGATAGAAGCTTCCGTTTCCGCCGCCGGATGCGAAGAGCGACACATCCGGAAGGTCGCGCGCTCTATCCGGAGGCACGCCCGTGCCGGATTGCCAAGCAGGCTTCGGGTAGAGCGTGCTGGCGCCTCCGCTGCCCGCGACGATGGAAACGCCATTCAGACCGGGGTTGTATACGCCGTTATCGTAGAGATTCAGGCCAAAAGCGATGTCCCAAGGCTGCTCCGGAACGGGCTGGAGAAGAGATTCTGAAGGGAGACCCGTGGCGGTCAAATTCCAGTAGGTAGAAATTTGAGCAACCTGCGAGTTGGAACTTGCGCTGTAACTGCTGTAGTAAAAATCCGTGCCGCCTACGGAGACGTTCCAGGGAGTAGAAGAGAAACCGCTTACCGCCAGGCCGCTTTCCGCTGGCTGCGGAATTTCAAAGTCATCGCAACCTGCCGAGCCGTTATCGCCGGCAGACACAAAGGACGTCTGCCCCTGAGCAGCAGCCTGCTCCCAAAGCCCGGCCCAGAACTGGTTTCCCGCGGTGCCCAGTTGCTGTTCGCAAGTGCCGTAGCTGGTGCTCAGGATGGAAGCCTGGTCGTCGTCCACGGCGCGCTGTGCCGCCAGAAGAAGACCGAACTGAACGGAAGTGTCCGCGGCGGTATATAGGTTGACGGTTGCGCCCGGCGCAACTGCGGAAGCAATCTCAACATCCAGATAGGACTCCCCTGTGGCCCAGTTGCCGGTGCCTGGCGTGGGATCGCTGCCGTCAATAATCACCTTCAGAGTGCCCGCGGGCAGTCCAAAGAACGAGCGATAGTTGGCGATGGCGGCTGGATCGACATCCGAGGCGCCGATAATTCCGATAGTGACGCCCGTTCCAGTAATGCCCGAGCTATAGAGTGGATTGAGATCATACTGGACGGCGAAATCAGCTGGGCCAAGCGCCAGCGCGAGAGGAACTGTCCCAGACCAGGTCCACTGTGGCGTAAGCGCATGCGTCTTGGGATCGTACAAAGCATTGCCGAGGAATATGGCATGCGACTTCGGGGGAAAATCGTTGAGTGCGGTTAGACCCGCCACGATCGGAGCGAGGGCAGCGGGAATCTGAGGGTCGAGGTTGTTCGCGTGGTGCTCGACGCCGTTGATGAGGTAGGTGTGAATTTCCGTGAGGAAAGCCTTGCGGAGCTGTCCGGCGGTGCCGCTAAATTCGATGGCGGTCTTGCCTTTGGTTATGCGGGCAATCGAGAAGCCCTGCGATTGCAGCCAGGAAGCAGCGGCAGCGATTTGTGAGTTGTCGGGACCATACAATTTGCCAAACTGTTCCGGGGTGAGCCATTTATGGAAGCTGGGATTGCCAGGCGTGTGCGCGCCCTGAAGGAATTGCTGGAGCGCGGCTTCCCGTTCTGGAGGGCGCTGAAGCATCAGGAACAGGCGATTCACCGGAAAAGAGTCGGGGACCCTGCCTCGGTCGAAGCGGGCCTGGGCTAGCGGGTGCACGTTACCTTTGAGGACGATGCGAGGGCTGTCATTGATGCGCTGGATCACGGGCGCGAAGGAAGATGATTGCGCGAGTAGAGATGGGTTCGCGATGAGAAGTGGTATAGCCGGGAATGCAAAAGAGCAAAAACAACGGAAGAGACGTGGCATGAAGGGTTGGATAGTTAAGATACGCATAGGGCCGGTTAGGAACACTGTGGGTAATATATATCGGAGGCAACAGACTAGCATGAATGGCGGAAATAATCGTGGGAATAGAAAGGATCGAGAGGAGATGAGCACAAGCGGAAGCTGGTGCTGATGGAGGTAAGTGCGTTCGTGCGAGTCCATCCAGCGTCAAATCTCGACAAGTGGGCGGATCGGCGATGAAGGTTGCAGCGATTTATGACATTCATGGGAATTTGCCGGCGCTGGAGGCGGTGCTGGAGGATATTCGCCGGGCGAGTGTGGACCGCATCGTGGTGGGGGGCGACGTGTTTCCGGGGCCCATGCCGCTCGAGACTTTGGAGCGGTTGCTGAAGATCGATGTTCCGGTGGAATTTATTTGCGGAAATGGCGACCGCGAAGTGCTTGCGCAGATGATAGGGACGGAGACGGAGTGGTATCGCGGAGCACAGGAGCAGTGGCGAGAGCCGGTGCGGTGGACGGCGCAGCAACTCGAACCAAAGCTGGCCACGCTGTTGGCCGCGTGGCCGAAGACTTCGCGCATGGAGATAGCGGGGATTGGCGAGGTTTTGTTTTGCCATGCTACGCCGCGGAACGACACGGAGTGTTTCACGCGGTTGACGGCGGAAGAGCGGCTGCTCCCCGTGTTTGAGGACGTCGACGCACGGCTGGTGGTCTGCGGCCATACGCATATGCAATTTGACCGAACGGTGGGAAAAATTCGAGTGGTGAATGCGGGCAGCGTGGGGATGCCGTTTGGGGAGCCAGGGGCGTACTGGCTCTTGCTCGGTCCCGGCGTTGCATTGCGGCGTAGTTCGTACGATCTCGCAGAAGCGGCAGCTCGCATCCGGGCAACGAAGTATCTACAGGCAGAAGAATTTGCAAAGCGAAACGTTCTACAACCTCCCTCCGAAGAAAAAATGCTCGAGGCATTTAGCCGCGCTGAATTGAAATAGCGAAGCGAAATTGCCGCCACAGGGCGAAACTTCTAAAACAAAAATCGTACACCTTCGGATAAGCAAGCGGTTCCTCGACTTCTTCATGGCTGGCGTTTCGCGGCGCGGTAGGACGGCGCGTGAAATTGAAACACGACGTAGCATTGGGTTTCGACGGGGTTGCCGTCGACGAGAGTGGGCTGGTAGCGCCACTGGTGGAGGGCTTGGTTGACGGCGGCGACCAGGTTTGGCGGGCCGAGGATCTGGTTTATGTTTGCGATGTGGCCGTCCTTAGCGATGGTGGCTTTGACGCGGACCGAAGCGGCAGTGCCGGAGGAAATTTGCGCAGGAAGTGGATCTGCGCGGGAGATGAGTTCGCCGACGACGACTTTTTTGTTGCGATTGAAGGGCCAGCCGGCGTGCGTAGCGGGCAGGTGTACAGAACGCTGGATATGCGCGGTGACGGCGGGCGATTCGAGGACGCGTTCACCGGGGAGACTGAAAAAGGGCGCCTGGTAGCCGGACGGGAGATGGACCTGGAGGGTTTGGGCTGGTGGCGCGTCCATCTGAATGACGGGCGAAAGGGCCGGGGCGGCGGGGCGTGGGGAGGGCGGGGGAGGAGCGGGGACGGCGGCGTTTGAGAGGGGATTGGACGGGGTCGCTAACGGAGTTGCCATGGGAGCCCCGTTGGCGCGAGCCGCGTTGAGAGACGCGGATGGCGTTTCCGGCGTCGCCGCAACCGCGGATGGGGAAATCGGGGTGACGGCGGAAGCGGCCGTGGGTGTTGCAGGCAAATCTGATTGCGCCGGCGCATCGGTGCTTTGATCCTGGCTGGTGTCGACAGGGGAGTCCGGCTGATCGTCGTCAGCGGCAGCCTGTTCTATTTGTTGAGGTTCTTGGGGAACGGAAACTCGCGCGGAGTGAGTTTTTGGTTTGGTTGGATTCGGAGGCGGCGTGGGTGATGCCGGCGGATTGGCGGAGACTGGTTTCGTGTTGTCTGGAACCGGCACGAGCGCAGGAGCTGATCGAACTTCCGGAGCCAGCGAGGCGACGACAGTATTTGGCCCGCGATCCTGGCGGAAGCGAGCAAACGGATTGCCAGGGGAGGCTTTGATGAGCAAAACCGCGACGACAAGGGAAGCTGCTGCAAGGAAAGCGATATGCAGAGCTCGCCGGGGAGCGCGGCGGGCGGGGACGACTTGCGGGGAAGCAGCAGCATCGTCGTGGGTTGACGTGTTGTGGAGAGGATGTTCCGCGAAACCGTGGGCATCACCTGCCGATTCGGAAGAGGCAGGGACGGGGGGAGCGACGAGCAAAGTGCCGTCTGGTTGAGAATGCAAAGCGGAAGCAGATTCCAATGCGCCCCATTTGCGGATTTGCTGACGGTCGTGTTCGCTGAGGTCGAGAAGCTGGATGCCAGACAAGTTTCGGTCCTCGCTGGCCCAGACGACGCGGACGGTAACCTGGACGGGCTTGGGAAGACCTTTGAGAGGGAGAGAGAGACGAGCGACAAAATTGGAAGTGAGGCAAATGGGAGTGGAGACGAGGAGACCGTTTTCACTGACATTGAGCAGGAGGAGTTCTTCGGATTTGGTTTGGTGGAAAGCGACAAAGATGGGGGCTTTCGGAGCGATACGAGGATAGAAGCGGCGTTCGGGAGTTGCGGTGAGAGGCGGGACTTGCTGAGCTTGCGTGGACATATTGGAGACTCCATCGTGGGCGAATGAGCCGCGCGAGATGACGGCGCCATGCCCCATGGGGTTTGCACTGGCGGGGCGGCCCAAATTGGGACGGGCGCGAGGCGGGCGCGAGGTTCCCTTGTACCTTGGGGCTTCAACCCGGAAGGCGAAGAAATGTTTCGGGGGCGGCGAGGTAATGAGGTAACGAAGTAAAGAGGTAACGAAAGTCGAGTATAGCCCGGGGGCCCCTCCCCCCTTTTTTTGTAAGTGTTCATTCTACGGGGTTTTAAGTCCTTTGTTTTGGAAGTGTTCATTCTAAAGAGGTTACGGGTGTGTTTTGCAGAAGTGCGGATTCTAAAGGGGATAGGAGAAAGAAGATTGCCAGTCGAGAGTTTAAAGTTGAACGGGGAAGGATTCGGAGAGCTAAACGCAGAGACGCAGAGTTCGCAGAGGTCAGAAGCGGGGGCGGGTCTAGAGATAGAGGTGGGGTTAGCGGCGAGCATGGGGGATGGTAGCACGGATTATGATTACTGTCAAGGTATCAGTACTATTATTTTATCATTCGAACGTGAGACGCGGAAGTGGAGTGGATGGAAGGGGTTGGCGGGAATTTTGTAGTTTAGTGAGACGGGAAAGACAGTGAGTAGTGAATGGTGAGTCGTACGCAGGACAAACGGGTTATTCGAGGAAATTCTTGGCGGCGGGTGGTTGCTCGGACTTGATCTCGCGGATTTTTCCGTGGGCGGTTTCGTAGGATTGCAGAGTTTTCTGTAGGGATTCGGAGAGTTGAAGGGCGTGCTCGGGAGCCATGACGACGAGGAGTTGTTCCACGGAAGCAAATTTTCCGGGAGTGACCTCGTGAATAAAAGAGAAATAGAGCTGGACATCGACCTGGCTGGTTTCGACGATGGTGTTGTTGATGTAGACGACGGGTCTTGCAGGATTGGCTGTTCTTTCCACCTTGCGCGTGTTCGGGGAGGTGGTAGGAGCTGTAAGTTGAGCGCTTGCCATGGTCAGTCCATGGTGAGGGAGTTATGCGGGGCTGGCTGTACACTTTTGGACGTTCTGGAAATTTGTTTGCGGAGGCCGGCACCCTTTGAAAAACCAAACCCCAAAGGGTGCGCTACCCAATTCGAGGGCGTGGCTCACCCACTGGCCTTGCAATCTTTAGATTGTCTAGATATTATATAGACATGCTGCGGTTCGATTGGGATGAGAGGAAGAATAAGTCAAATCGGGCCAAGCATGGAGTGTGGTTTGAAGAGGCGCAGAGCGTTTTCAGCGATGTCCATGCGCGGCTGTTCGATGATCCAGAGCATTCGGAGGAAGAGGACCGGTTCCTCCTGCTTGGGCTGAGTTCAGCGGCGAGGCCGCTGGTCGTCGTTCACTGCTACAGGGATTCCGATTTTGTAGTTCGGATCATTTCCGCGAGGAAGGCGACCAAGAAGGAGGTTCGATTTTATGAAGAAGGAATATAATTTTTCGAAGTTGAAGGAGTTGAAGAACCCGTATGCCGGGAAGAAAAAGGCGGTGGGCATCAACTTGAGTCCGGAAGTGGTGGACTATTTCAAGGGTCTGGCGGAGGAGACGGGGCTTCCCTACCAGAAATTGATCGATCTGTATCTTCTGGATTGCGCGAAGAAACGGAAAAAACTCACAATGAAGTGGGTGGCGTAGCGGCCGAGGCGAACGTCTGAGGCACGCGCGGGAGAGTGAGTAGAAAGACGAGAGAGGAGTGACCCACCGTTTGCAAGAAGCAAAAGCGCAAACGATGAGCCACCCAGAGTTAAGAAACTACCACCCGCCCGCCACAGATTTCAGTGACGGCCACCCGCCAAAGTTTGACAGCTGCGGACTGGGGCCCCGGGCCACCCGCCCCACCCGCCCGGTGCACCCCCTGTACGTGTGCGCTACATACTATGACACTTATAGAAGTCCAGAGACTAATCATCATGATAATATGAGCACATCATGTCCAAGCGTCCTTACGACTCGAAGAAGGACCCCATCGAGCAGGTTGAGGCGCTCGACCGGGCGCAAGAACTGTTCATCCCCGTGCACGGACACGTTCTCTTATACCCCGAAGAAATTGCCGTTATCGATCATCCTTCGTTCCAAAGGCTTCGCCGGGTGCGCCAGCTGGGAATGGCACACATGGTATTCCCGGGCGCCACTCACACGCGCTTCGAGCACTCCGTAGGGGCCGTACATGTCGCGCAACTGATTGTTAATCACATTAATCATAATTTCCGTAGAAGAGAGCTAACCGCCGAGGTAGGAGATTGGGTTTGCTGTGGAGTTGATTACCCAACCGCTCGGTTCATCCGGCTTGCCGCATTGCTTCACGATATCGGTCATTTGCCCGTGGGTCATACACTCGAAGATGAGCTAGGACATCTGAGACATCACGACGGGAGCGAGAGGCTATCTCTCGTTTCGGAGCGTTGCTATGAACAATATGAGATCTGCCGCGCTCTCAAGCTTGATGTGGGCATCGAACGCCCCGCAGCTGGATGGAGTCTGAGGGCTCTGGTAAATGCGATCTACGGTCCGTTCGCCAAGAGGATTGCTGTTCCCGTGGAACCCTTCATACTTTTGTCCCACATTGTCTGCAAGCCCCCGAAAGGGGAGGACAAAGTCAAGATCGCGCAATGGGACCTAATCCGTCAAAAGATCGAAGAGTCTTTCGATCTAAGCGTTTGTCGAGACATTGTTGGGAATACGATTTGTGCAGATTTTCTAGACTACCTGTTTCGCGACTGGCACCATCTTGGAAAATCCCTTTACCACGACAAGCGGCTTTATCAGTACATGGAGGTGCGAAGCCATACGCGGCAGGGTGGGACGAACGATGGCCCCGCGAAGTTCGTCATCAATATCGGGCCCGTTGAGAAAATCAGGCATGACGCGCTAACCGATATATTGGAGCTGTTGGATGCGCGTTACAAACTTGGGGAGACAGTCCTTTTCCACCGCACGAAGCTCTCGCTTACGGGCGTGCTCGATCGGTGCCTACTGGAAATATGGGACTTGTATCAGCGCCTCGGCGTGGCTGAAGATCGATACAAGACCGCCTTGGAAGACCTGCTTTTGGAGAGTTCCGACGACGGGCTGGTGGGGGTCTTGAAAAAACTCGCCGCGGGTGCCACGAGCGAAATCAAGAGGAAGCTTCAGCATAGCCTTAAAGCAGAACGAGATGATATCGAAGGTCAAATGGGTGGGTCTCCCGAGCTGTACCCGACCGTCGCTGGAGCGGGGGACTCGCGAGGTGCAACTGGATGCACAGATCGGAACGGTCCCGAGACCCTCGCAATTGGAGAACTACAAGCCCAAGTGAATCTCATTGATCGGCTCATCGAGAGGCTTCGCGATCGGGAGGTATACACCCTAGGCCATAAGCTCAGAATGAGCGATTTTAGCGGGCCTCACAATTCTGAGAATCCGCGAGTCTCGAAGCTGTTAAGCCTCTATGAAGCTCCTAAGCATCGTCTCGAGTTTTTGCGCGGAATCGAAGCCCTGTGCGGGCTGCCAGTCGGATCAACAGTAATGTACTCCCCCCATGATGCCCGTATGAATGCGAAGATCGCGGAAGTCAATTTGCTCGTTGAGGGCAGTGTGAGCGCGTTCGACAAGTATGAGAGGGACCAGCAAGACTCCGGCCTGACTCGGGGCGCATTACGTGCTCAAGTAAACCGCTTCTACGAACTATGGAGCGCCCACGTCTTCGTGGAACGCAGTTGTTGGGATCGTCTGCCGCCATCCGCCCAGCAGAATCTTCAGTCTGTCTTCAAATGTTTCTTCTTCCAGATGGATCCAACCGCAGATTCTAAGATCGCTCGAGAGCAGATCGAATGCTCGGTGGGTGCGGTTCGACACGAAATGCTACAGCCCGCGTTTCGTGCAATCTTCGGAAATCCACCGGCTGTGGAAAAGTTCAAGGATTTCAAGTTTCCGAGTGGATTGGCTTTTGATATAAAACATTGACCATGTTGGCGTGCGGAAACCTACAATCGCAGCTTGAGCATCTTGCCGAGGACCTTCGCCCAACCGGGCGGCAATTCATCCCTGTTCTTCAAATCGCGCATAGACTTGGGGTTAGGGTCTGCATTCGTTTTCAGAGCTGGGACGCTCACACAACAGCCCATATCGAGCTTGCCGCGACACCACCGACAATTTACCTATCGCGTCCGTCCTCGACCATAGGGTTGAGGCGTCTGCAAAATCATGAGGATTTACTCCTCACGCCTCGTGAGCGATTTTCAGTGGCTCATGAACTTGGACATCTGGTCGCGTTTAGAGAACTGCACGTCTCTCCGGCTCTCGAACGGTCCCAGTATTGGGTTCACGAACAATGCATGCACAGCTTCGCGGCAACATTGCTCATGCCAGGGCAGCTGATCGAAGACTGGTTGGGCAGCTGCCCGGCGTGGGAACCTATATCTCCGTTCGCGCTTCGGCACTGGGCGAGAAACATAGCAAAGGTCTCAGAAGAAGTTGTTGCGAAGCAGCTTTGTCTGAAGCGGCCGGAGATTGGTTTTATCAAGGTTGTGCTAACTAAGCGTTCGAAGGATGAATCCACGGTCCTGCGAGTCTTATTTGGGGCTACAGGGGAGCGGCTGGCCCTACCCAAGACTCATTCTCATATTAACAATAAGCACTTGTTGCAAAACCTTAGCAAGGAAGATACGGGATCAGCGAACATTCAGGAGCTTGCGTTCGGAGAAGGTGAACCTCAGGACGTCCGCATCGCTTGGAGGCACGCAGGCTTTCTCAAAGAAGCTAAGGGTAGACGCAAAGCCGAGGCCTCCGGGGCGTCAGCGCCAATTTTTTGGATCTCCGTAGCATCGCAGAAGCGCGAAGCGGGACTGCAACTCCCCCTCTGGCAAATTCCGCCAAACCTCGTCCCTCGCCAAGAGGACGTTTAGTTTTGGCAAAATGTCCGCGTCTTAGTTGTCTGGCCTCGGTGCGACCTCAACTGATCACGCTTAGTTCAAGCAACCAGCAGGGCTTTGGGATTTTTCTTGGCGATGGCGAGGAGTTTTAGGGCGGCTTGGCGGGGGCGGCGGGTGCCTTGTTCCCAACTGCGGACGGCGTTGGGGCTGACGTTTAAGTAGGTGGCGAAGAGGGATTGGCTGGCGTTTAGCGTTTGGCGGATTTGGCGGACTTCTTTGGCGGAAATCGGTTTGGGGCGCGAGGGGATGCGCGTGACGCGCAAGTTGACGGGTTCGCCGCGCTCATAGGCTGCCGCGTCTTTTAGAGCCGCTTTCATGTCGTCAAAAATGTTTACTTTGATTTTCTTCGCCATTCTTAGTCTCCTGATTCTCGTTTAACCTGGGCAGCCCACTGCCGGATTTGCTTGCGCTGCTCTTCGCTGGCATCTTCCTGTTCGTTCTTGTCGAGCAAGAGGAGCAGGTGAATGTGGCGACGCGTCTCCAAATACAGGTACAAATAACGGTAGCCGCCGCGCTTGCCCTTGCCGCGGCCCGGATTGGCTATGCGCGCTTTGCGGACGCCACCCAAGCCAGGAACCATCGCGCCGCGGTCCGGTTTGGCCGCGAGGTCGCGTTGGATCGCTATCAGTACTTCGTCGGCTTCATCACCGGCAAGCCGATGAAGCTTCCGAGAGAACGGCTGGGATTCGATAAACTCCACATTGTGATAGTACCACAATGTGGTAGATTTGGCGATGTTGCGCGGCGCCGTTAAAAGACTAACGCGGGGTGCCTAAGTTGCTGCACCGATGGGATTCCTTAGAGATACGTGATGGTGATTTTCAGGTCGAGGCGGGCGCCGGGGAAGCGGAAGGCGGCTGCGTCGAATTTGGGCGGGCCCATGTGGCCTTTGGCGTTGTTGGAAGCGCCTACGCCTTCGCGGGGCATGCCCATAAAATTGGTGTCCAATTTGCCGTTGGAGTTTTCATCGTGGAAGGAGGCGACGGCATAGGTGCCTGGTTGGACGCCGTAAAATTCGCAGACGGCGTGTGCGCTGGAAATCGGGGACTTGGCGTGGGCTACGGCTTTGGCGCCGTTTTTGGGGAAGCCGTCGGCGGAAGAGTAGAGGTCGCAGATGACCTGGCCTTTGTCGTTGCGCAGGCCGACGATGTCGACGTGGATCAGGTTGGCAGGAGTGGGCTGGTCTTGCGCGGGGGCGCGGAGGATGAGGCGCGATGCGTTTTTGGGGAACGAGTGGGCGATACCCATAGGCGGTGTGCTGAGTATGCAGAAGAGAGCGACTGTGGAGGCTAGCGGTCGAAGGAGAGATTTGGGGATGATTATAGATTCTCGATGGAGACGCTGAGATTTCCTTCCCTGCGGTTTGGGGCTGTGTTGATCAGGATACCACCTTCGCAATTCCATGCAGGGAGCGGAAGGTTGGTGAAAGCGAGGAGAGATTTCATCGAGCGAGCGCGAAAAAACGAAGTCTCGGCGCGGCGTGTTGTAGGTGGCAATCAGGCGAATTGGAGGCGTTTGAGTTTGATGTGGGTGGTGGGGAGATGGGCGAGGTCGTAGTGGGCTTGCTGGGTGAGCCAGGATTCGGGAGTGCCGCCGAAAACTTTGGAGAGGCGGACGGCCATTTCGGGGGAGATGCCGCGTTTCCCGTTGACGAGCTCGGAGAGAGTGGTGCGAGTGACGCCGAGGGCGGCGGCGGCTTGGGTGATTGTGAGGCCAAGAGGCTCGATGCACTGGCGCAGGACAAAGCCGCCTGGATGGGGTGGATTCTTCATCGGCATGGTTTGGACTCCTTCAACAGCTATCCTTCAGCGGTACCCTTCACAAGCATGCTTCAACTAGGGCTGACGATCGAGGTGGAAGGCGGCGGGTTGGAAATCGCCGCGGAGATCGAGCTGGAGGCCGTGGTGCATCCACCAGGAGCCGGAGGCGACTTCGGGAGTGCCGGGGAGCGCTTTGCCTTCGATCCAAGAGAGCTTGTATTGGGCGGCGGGATCGAGGCCTTGCAATTGGAGCAAGGGGAAGCCGCGGCCTTCTTGCGTGGCGTTGGCGAAGGCGAAGATGACGGATTTATTTTTGTCGGGCGAGACGGTTTGGGTGGCGGAGAATTGGCTGGCGTCGCGCGGGGTGATGAGGCGGTAGAGATCACCACGGACGATTGTTTTTTGGACGGAGTGATAGGCGGCGATGAGACGCTTGGCGGTGGCGAAGTCCTCGGCGGTCCAATGATCTAGATTTGCGCCGATGCCTAGCGAGCCCTGCATGGAACTGAGGATGCGGTAGGCGAGTGAGGTCGAGCGTTTGTTGTTGAGCCAGTGCGGAGAGTCGGTGACCCAGGCCATCATGATTTGCGGAGTGTAGGCGTAGGTGAAGCCGTCTTGCATGGACAGGCGGTCGAAGGGATCGGTGTTGTCGGAGGTCCAGACTTCGTCGGTGTAGCGGAGAATACCGAGATCGACGCGGCCGCCGCCGCCGGAGCAGCTTTCGATTTCGACCTTGGGATGCTTTTTGCGCAAGTCCGCGAGGATGGAATAGAGGTTGCGGATGAACTCCACGTAGACGCGTTTTTGTTCATCGACAGGAACCGCATCCCAGCCGGGCTCGGACCAGTTGCGGTTGTAATCCCACTTGAGGAATGCGATATCGTTTTCGGTGAGGAGCTTGTCGAGAAAACCTTCGACATAATCGCGCACATCGGGGCGAGCGAGGTTGAGGACGAGTTGATTGCGGGATTCGGAGCGCGGGCGTCCGGGGAAATTCAGGACCCATTCGGGATGCTTGCGATAGAGATCGGAATTGGGATTGACCATCTCCGGCTCGACCCACAAACCAAAATCCATGCCGTGGGAATGGACCTTGTCGATGAGCGGCTTGAGGCCGTGAGGGAATTTCTCGGAGTTTACGTACCAATCGCCGAGGCCGGCGTGGTCGTCCTTGCGTTGGCCGAACCAGCCGTCGTCCATTACGAAGCGATCGACGCCGATGGAGGCAGCCTTTTCGGCGAGCGCCATTTGACCGGCTTCACTGACGTGGAACTCCGTGGCTTCCCAGGAGTTGTAGATCACGGGACGCGGCTTGGGGTCTGGCGATTGTGGGAGGATGTGAGCGATTTCGAAATGATGAAGCAGACGCGAGGCGCCGCCGAGGCCGTGATCGGAATAGCCGCCGTAAAAAATGGGCGTCTCGAGATGCTCACCGGGTTTTAGTTTGTAGCCAAAATCGAATGGGTTGAAGCCGCCGGTGACGCGGACGGCGTCAAGCTGGGTGTGCTCGACAGTGAAGCGCCAGGAACCGGACCAGGCGAGGGCGCCGAACCAAACTTCGCCGTGCTCTTCGCCGGCGTGGAGAGGACCTGTAGTGGAGTCGCTGTCGTCGCGGGAGATTGCGAACCACGGATTGGCTTGATGGCCGGTGGTACCGCGGCGGCTTTCGATGACGCGCGCGCCGCCGAGGATCGGCTCCTGATTCAGCGTCCACTCGCCGGCCCAGCGGCCGGTTAAATAGCTCAAGGTGTAGCGAGAGGGAGGCAGGGTCCATTGGGCGGCGGCGGCTTGTTCGAGGACGACGGGCTGCTTTTCGCGATTTTCGATTTCGGCGGAGCGGGCGAGGATGCCGGTTTCGGGGTCGATGGAGTAGCGGAGTGTGACGTAAATGTCGCGCGAAATATCTTTTAGCTGGACGTCAATGGATTGCGGAGTGTTTTTCGTGGCGCGGACAAAGTGAAGGACAAGATCGCGATTGCCATCGGAGAAAGTTACTTTGAGCGCGGGTTCGGTGAACAAACCCGCGCCCCAGCCTGAGAATTCTTGGGGCGTAGTCGTGAATGTGGAATCGAAGGAGGCAATTTCCGGGAACGAATGCGCTGGAGGAACGACGTCTTGTGCGCCGAGGCGACCGCCCCAATAGAGAGGCTGCAGTTCGCCGCGCTCGTTGACGCCGAAAGCGTAGGTGGAATTGCCGCCGTCGAGACGGAAGACCTGCGCGGTTTGCGCCGAACTTGAGTTAACCGCGAATAGCGTAAAGAAAATGGCCGTGGCCAGGATGCGGGAAACGCGCAGTTTCAAAGAGGTTTTCATTTGGCGGTATCGTAGCATTCGCTGCGGGGGATTGTCTCGCGGAGAGAACTATTGAGGCGGGGAAACGGCCGCAGGTGTTGGAGCACGGTGCGCGCCGGTGACATCCAGGATGTAGACCACCTGGTGTTTGGTGAGGACGAGCAGGCGATTGCCGTCAGCGGAGAAATGGGAGTAAGCGATGGATTCCGGGAAAATTTGTTCGTCGAGCTTTGCGCCCGTTGCCAGATCGTATAGGAATAAGCGGCCGGGGCCTTCCTCCATTGCAAAAAGCTTGCTATGCGCGTTGGCAGTGGGGTAACCGCCAACGAGGCGGGCCTTTAAACTGCCGTCCTCGATGGAATAGACGGAGACGCGCTTTCCGTCTTTCAATAAGAAAAGGGCGTCGCCTGCGGAATAGGCAGCGTCGTAACTGGCGGGGCCGCTGCCGACTTGAACAAGGACGCCGCCAACCGACTTCCCGGAGACGGCATCGATAATTTCGAAATAAGAATCCAGTTTCGAGATTTTCGTGTGTTTGAAAATTTCCCAGACGGCGGGGAAGCGTTTGGCGGCGGATTGGGCATTGGGGCTAGTGGCTTTCCACCCGAGAACGAGGCGTTCGCCTTGCGGGTCGGCGAACGGCTCAGGTCCATTTTCGAAAAATTCGCGCTTCCAGAGCTCCTTGCCAGTGGCCGGATCGAGCGCGCGCAAGCGGAACGGGACGTCGTTATCCTGGGCCACGGTGAAACGATGCCCGATGGAGGCAAGTAGCACGTACTCGAAGAGAACTGGTCCGCCGGAGCGGAGGAAGTCCTTTCCGCCGTTCCAGGCGGAGGTGGGCTGGCCGGAGGCGAGAGGCAGTTGGAGAACGCGAGGCGGATGGAGGCGATCCCTCGGGCGGAGAAGAAAGGCAGAAGCTGGATCGAGGAAGTTCGCGGCAGCCAAGCGGGGTCCTGTGTAGGTGCGATTGCCAGCGGCCACATTAAAGATGGCGGAATTGCCGTCCACAGAAAATGCAATGCGGTCGAGGTTGGGAGAGACGGCGGCGACGCGGAGCGGAGGCAGAGAGTCTAGGGGCAAATCGGCGGCGAGAAAGGGGAGTTTTTCGCCGAGGCGATAGAGAAAAAGGGTGCCTCTTTCGTTTAGGACCGCCATTTCGTTGCCAAAGATATCGATGCAAAGGTTGTCGGGCACTGCTAGTTCGCGATTTTGCTCCAAATCGAAAACGCGAGAGCCCACCGAGCCGACATCCGACAAGAGAGCGTAGCGCGGATTGGCGGCGATGCGAACGGAGTCTGCTGTAAAGGATGGATGCAAGGTAATTCCGCCAGTCTTCAAGGAGACGATAGCGGGCAGGGCTTCTTTCTCGTCAGAGGCGATTAATACGCTCTCGTCATTCAGGAGGGCAAACGACGCTTGCAGGCGCTTCTGTAGCCATCCTGCCAGGGATGTTTTGCGCCTAGTCGTAAGATCCAGGACAAAGGCTTGCTCTTGCGTTTGCACCAGCAGCGTTTTGGCGTTTGAGGAAAAACTCATGGAGATGAATTTCAGGCCTCGATTGGCAATGGATTCCCAGCTGTTGGCCAGGCGAAATCCGAAGGGGCTGGGGAAGGCTAGATCGGGATCAAGAGGAATATGAACGACGCGATAGGAAGAATATGTTTGGTCCAGCGGAACAGAAAAAATCAGCTCGTTAGAAGGAAGCCGGTAAACAAGCAGATTGAAGTCCGGTGTGAGACAAGCAAAGAGTTCGGCGCCCGGGGCGAGTTCGGCGTCCAGGCAACCTTCGTGGATGGGAAGTTCCCTCTGTTCGAGAATGGGTCCACCAGGGGCCACTTCGCGGTTCAAGATTAAGCCGTGCCCTATCACGGTGATTTCTTTCGAGTCGAGCGAGAATCGCGCGGGGTAAACTTCCTCGGCGGCCATGTGTGAGCGCAAAGTCAGCGGTTCCCTCGAAAAGAGGTAAATGCCTGAAGGATTTTGCACCATGAGGGAGCGTCCGTCAGGACTGTAATGCAAGGCGACATCGGCGTTGCGAAGAGGAGGTTTCAATTGTTGGCGAGAGATCACGCCATGAAGTTCCTCGTGTGGACGAGCGGCTTGGGGCGTTTGTGCCGCGAGAACAGGGAGTTGCAAATGGAGCAGGAGCGCGGCGGCGAGGAATATTTGGAAGGGCCACACGTAAGGAATCGCAGGGCTGAAAGATTTATTCACAGTTGGATAAGCGCCGCGAGTCTAACACTGGCGAAGTGGAGCGGCAATTTGTAGAGGGAATCGGCACAGGCCGTTCAGGAGGACTTGCCTTACAGTACGACACAAGGCAGACTCGGCGCGTGCTGATTGGGCTATTCAGTGAATTAGAGGGGACAGGCGGGGTGCAGCGGGCGAGCCGGCATTTGGCGGCAGTGCTCGCCGAATTTGCGGCGAGCCGCCACATGGACTGCCGTCTGATAAGTTTGAACGATACGCGGGAGTTACAACGAGCGTCCGTGGGCGGCAAGGAATTCGTGTTTACAGGATGCGAGCGAAGCAAGTCGCGGTTCACGGCGACGTCGGTGCGCGCCGCGAGACGGCACGCCAAGGTAGTCCTGGCCGGGCATCCGAACCTTGGACCTGTCGCGCAGGCAATGAAAATCGCAGCGCCGAGGCTTAGGACAATTATTTGCACGCATGGAGTGGAGGTATGGGAGCGGCTTGCGGCTTTGCGGAGGCTGGCGCTGCAACGGGCGAATGTAGTGCTCGCGCCGAGCCAGGATACGGCGAATCATGTGGCCGAGCAACACGTGCGGCGGGAGAGAATCAAGGTACTGCCGTGGGCGCTCGATCCGGAATTTGAGGTACTACCGCCCAATGCCCCGCCGGCAAAGCTGCCCGATGGCTATCCCGAAGGGCGAGTGATCCTGACTGTGGGGCGTTGGCAGGCCTCGGAGCGCTACAAAGGGATGGATACATTAATTACAGCGCTGCCGCGGCTGCTGACGCGGTGGCCAGAGCTGCAACTTCTAGCAGTGGGCGATGGCGATGACCGCATTTGGCTCGAGGAACTCGCCGAAAAAAATGGCGTACACCGGCATATACACTTTCTTAGCGGATTGAGCGTTGAGGAGCTCGCGGCGTGCTATGAAGCCTGCGAAATATTTGCTTTGCCAAGCCGCGGAGAGGGCTTTGGGCTTGTGTATCTTGAGGCGATGGCGCACGGGAAACCGGTGATCGGCGGCGCGCATGGCGGGGCGCCGGAAGTGATCGAGGATGGCGTGACGGGATACCTGGTGCCGCACGGCGACGCGGCGCAACTGGCGACCTCCATCGAGACGCTTCTTTCGGATCCGGCTTTGGCGCAGAAAATGGGCGGGCGGGGCCGCCAGCGAGTCGAGCGGGAATTCCGGTTCAGCGTGTTTGCCAAGTCGCTGAAGAAGATCCTCCGCGAACAATGCGAATCCTGAGCGTCACGGAAACCTACGAGCCTTTTCTGGAATTCGGCGGGCCACCTGTGAAGGTGCGAGCGCTGGCGCGGGGACTTGCCGGGCATGGCGATCCGGTGACAGTACTCACAGCGGATTGGGGATTCGAAGCACGCGCGAGCGAGAATGAGCGAGCCGGAGCGACGGGAGGGCCGTTCGGATGGCAACGCGAAGAGAATGGCGTAAAGACGATCTATTTGCCGACATGGTTTAGCTACCGGTCGGTGAGCTGGAATCCAGCAGTGAAGCGATTTTGCAAGGTTCGTTTGCAGGATTTTGATGTGGCGCACATCTACGGGCTATACGACTTTCTCGGGCCGGCGGTGGCAGACGCTTGCACCAAAAGAAAAATCCCGTACGTGCTCGAGCCGATTGGAATGTTTGTGCCCATCGTGCGCAGCTTGCGACTCAAACGGGTATATCACGCGCTGTATGGGCGGCGATTGTTTGAAAATGCGAGCGCGATCGTGGCGACCTCGGAGCAAGAGATCGAGGAGCTAGTGAGCGGAGGCGTGACGCGAGCGAAAATCGCGCTGCGGCGCAATGGAGTGGAAGCGCCTGAGGGGTGGCCGGAACGGGGAACCTTTCGGCGCAAACTGGGAATTGGTAAGGAAGCGAAAGTTGTCCTTTTTCTTGGCCGGCTGTCGGAGAAAAAGAGCCCGGAAATGCTGCTACAAAGCTTCTCGATCCTTGCCGCGGCAGATAGGGCAAAGCATCTGGTATTTGCAGGTCCCGATGAGAGCGGCATGATGGCGCGGCTCTCGGCAAAGGCGGCGCAGCTTGGGCTGGGTTCGCAAGTCCATTTCTCCGGTGCGATTTTTGAGGAAGCCAAATGGGCCGCTTACCGTGACGCTGATGTATTTGTGTTGCCATCCCAAAATGAAAACTTTGGGAATACTGCGGCGGAATCGATAGCGGCAGGCACTCCCGTGGTGGTGACGGAGCAGTGCGGCATCGCTCCGCTTCTGGCGGATGTGGCTGGGCTGGTGGTGCCGCATGAAGAAGCGTCCCTGGGCCGTGCCATAAATGCAGTGCTAGACGACTCCGAATTGCGTGCACGATTGGCGGAAGGGTGTGCTACCGTGACCGCTCGCCTGGGCTGGGAGGAGCCGGTTCGCGAGATGGAAGCGCTCTACAACAGGCTTGCAAAAAACAGGGCCCCCAGTGCAAAATTCGAGGCACCGGAGTAATTGGTTTGCCGACGACGAGGCACCTCATCTTCCGTTTAGTCTGGCGCGGCGTAAATGTGCTGCTTGTCGCCGTGATTGTGTCGTCGATCTACGCCGGCGTTCGAGAGTACTCGGTCCGGCGCTATCTGGACGGATTCTCAGACGCGATTGTGCCAAACTCCCTGCCTGAGGAACAGAAACTTGTAGCCATTTTGAACTGGATGCGCGCCGAGCCGTCGCGGGCCGTCGCGACGAATCCGGAGGAACTAGCCAAGCGCGATCCGGAGATTACCCTCACCTACAGTCAACTGCTGAATGTGTGTGGCACGGCAACAAACGCATTCCTGAATCTTGTGCGGAGTTCCGACTTGCGGGCCCGGCGATTGCTTCTCCTGACACCGGATAACAATACGAAACACGTCGTGGCTGAGGTCTACATAGGTGGCCGTTGGATTATCGTCGACCCTACGTATCGCGTGATATTGAAGGATTCCGCCGGCCACTATCTGACGCGCAAAGACCTGCAAAATCCCGAGACTTTTGAACAGGCGGTCAGCGTCATTCCGAAGTACCCGCGTGAATACACCTACGATCATTTTGCTCACGTGAGGCTGTCGAGGCTGCCATATATCGGATTTGGGCTGCGGAGGATCTTGAGCACGATTGCACCGGGATGGGAAGAAGCCATTGATTGGAGCTTGCTCCTCGAGCGAGAGTCCTTTTTTTACCTGGTGGCAAGCGTCGCGGCCATGCTTTTCTTCTTGTTGCTGCGAGCAGTCCTGGCGTGGTATGCCGACAGCCGATTGCGCATTCCACGGTTCCACTTCCGCGAGCACGCCTTGCGCGCGGGTGTGGCTTTCTTTTCGACGCCGGAGATCAAACAATAGCGTGTGTGGTATTTGCGGTGTCGCCTTTGCTTCGCGCAGCAAAGATGCGGAGTCGCGCGTGCGTGCGATGGCGGCGGCCATGCGGCATCGCGGTCCGGACGCGGAAGGATTCCTGATCGGCGATGCGCGAGCGCCGGGGCTGGCGCTCGGCATGCGACGCCTGAGCATCATTGATCTCCCCGGGGGCCAGCAGCCCGTCTGGAATGAAACGCGGGATGTCGCCGTTATCTATAACGGCGAGCTTTATAACTATCGGGAACTGCGCGAGCGGTTGACGTTGCTGGGACACCGCTTCGCCACGCAGTCCGATACCGAAATTCTCGTGCATGCCTGGGAAGAGTGGGGCGAAGAGTGTTTGAACGAGCTCCGCGGCATGTTTGCGTTTGCGTTGCTCGATTTGCGCGGGCGATTTGCGACGGCCCCGTTACTTTTTCTGGCGCGCGACCCGCTGGGCATTAAGCCTCTCTATTACACGCAAAGCGCGGAAGGCTTTGCGTTTGCGTCGGAAGTACGCGCGCTGCTGGCCAGCGGGACCGTTCCAAAGCAGATTTCTCAGGATGCGCTTACTTCCTACCTGCTTTTCGGAAGCGCCTCCGAACCAGTGAGCCTAGTCGAAGGAGTATTCTCTCTCCCGCCTGGCCATCGCATGCTGCTGTATGTTCCGGAGCGGCGGCGCGTGCCGCGGGCGAGGCCGTGGTGGGATCCGCAGTCGAGTCCAGCGGCGCGCGACTCGCATAAGCCCAAGGACATAAGTTCCGCGGCGCGGAAATTGCGCCCATTGCTCGAAGATGCCGTGCGCGCGCATTTGATCGCGGACGTGCCGGTTGGTCTCTTTCTTTCGAGCGGCCTGGATTCTGGAGCGATCGCTGCGCTTGCGGCCCGATCGCAGGTCGGAATCCAAAGCTTCACGCTGTCCTTCCCAGGTACTTCGTACGACGAAGCTGCGCTGGCGCGCAGAGTCGCCGAGAGATGCGGTACGAAACACACAGAAGTTCCTCTAGATGGTGCCGCGATGCTTGAGCGCATCGACGAGGCGGTTTCGGGACTCGACCAACCGTCGATGGACGGCATCAATACTTCCTTCGTCTCCTGGGCCGCTCGTGAAGTGGGACTAAAGGTGGCGCTTTCCGGTCTCGGGGGCGATGAACTTTTCGCCGGCTATGCCAGTTTCGCGAACACCGCACTTCTTCAGCGGCTCACTCGTCTGGCATGGTTTGTACCGCAGCCGCTGCGGCGCGCCGTAGCGCCCTTGCTCGCGAGCATCATTGGGACTCGCGTGTCTCGCGATGCCGCAGGCAAAGCCATCGCTGCGTGGACCGACCCCGACACCCTTCCGGATCCGTATTTCTACGCGCGCGCCCTTTTTCCTCCGGGCCATCTCGAGCGATTGATGGAGCCACGATTCCGTCCAAGCACCGTGGGCGCCGACGGGGTTACCCTTGAACCGACATGGCTCGGCTGGCTCGATCGCGCCGCGATGGAAGCTGGAAAATTGGAACCGGTGGCCGCGACTGCATGGATGGAGATGCGCTGTTACATGGCGAGCACGCTGCTGCGGGATACGGATTCGGTGAGCATGGCGCGTTCGCTGGAAGTGCGCGTGCCCTTACTGGATACACCGCTGGTGGAATTCGTTAGTTCCCTGCCCGATGCGGCGCGCCATCGCCCGGGCACACAGAAAGCGCTTCTGGTCGAATCGCTGGATGGGCTGCTGCCAGAAGAAATTCTTGGCCAGCAAAAACGCACCTTTACGTTGCCCTGGGAAGTGTGGCTTCGCGGGCCGCTACGCCCGCGATTGGAGACAAGTTTTGCAGACATCGCGCCATCGCTTGCGCCGCAGCTCCGAGCGGAAGGCGTGCGCGGCGTGTGGGCCTCCTTTCTTGACGGCAAAACTTCATGGTCGCGACCGTGGGCGTTGTACGTCCTCAACGAGTGGTGCCGGCGCCACCTCGCGGCATGATTCGCGCTGCTGAGGTAGACTGAATTTACTCGCAATGAACATTCTTGGGATCAATGCATACCACGGGAACGCGTCGGCAGCTATCGTCTGCGACGGGCGGCTCGTGGCTGCGGTGGAAGAAGAGCGCTTCAATCGAGTGAAGTACGCCGCAGGCTTTCCAGCGCAGGCCATTCGCTATTGCCTGAAAGAAGCAGGGCTGGAACTCAGGGATATCGATCACGTAGCCGTGCCGCGCAACCCGTACGCGCGCCTTGGGACGAAACTTTTCTACGCCATGCGCATGCCTTCGTTCGCACGCGAGCGAGCCAAAGTGCTGGTGAAGTTCACGGGCATACCCGAGGCGCTCGCACGAGCGTTTGATGCGGATCCGGCAAAGATTGCCGCCAAATTTCATCGGATTGAGCACCATCAGGCGCATCTCGCCAGCGCATTTTTTGTTTCCCCGTTCGAACGGGCCGCGCTTCTTTCCGCCGATGGCCTGGGCGATTTCGCCAGCACCATGTGGGGCAGCGGCAGCGGCAGCCGCATGAAAATAGATGGCGCCATTGCTTTCCCTCACTCGCTTGGTCTTTTCTATAGCGCCGTCACGCAATATCTGGGCTTTCTGAAATTCGGCGACGAGTACAAGGTGATGGGCCTCGCAGCATACGGCGAAGCGGAACAGCTCGAAGCGTTTCGCGATATCGTGCGCGCGAATGGCGACGGTTTCCGGCTGTGCCTCGATTATTTCACGCACCATCGCAGCGGGCCGGAAATGAGTTGGGCGGAGGCCGACAAGACTCCTGCGCTCGGCAAAATGTTTTCCGAAGCCATGGAGAGGCGCCTCGGGCCAAAGAGAAATCCGGAAGACCCGCTCGAACAGCGCCACCGCAATCTGGCATCCGCGCTTCAGGCGCGGCTCGAAGAAGTTTATCTTGGCATGCTCAAAAGGCTGTCGGAGCGCACCGGGTTGAAAGCCGTCTGTCTCGCTGGCGGAGTGGCATTCAATTGCGTGGCCAACGGAAAAATCTTCGACAAGACGGGCTTTGAGCAAATCTATGTGCATCCGGCGGCGGGCGACGCGGGGCTGGCTGTCGGAGCCGCGTATTATGTTTGGCATCAGATTCTCGGAAAGCCACGTACGTTTGTGATGGAACACGCGTACTGGGGGCCGGGATACGCGCGCGAGGAGATTCGCGGGGCGATCGACGCAAAGGCAGTTGGAAGGAAAGGTTGCCAGATTGAAGAACTAGCCGAAGACAACCTCATGCGCCGCACTGCCGCCATCATCGCCGATGGGAAAATTCTTGGCTGGTTTCAGGGCCGCGCGGAATGGGGACCGCGTGCGCTCGGCAACCGGAGCATTGTCGCCGACCCGCGGCGCCCCGAAATGAAAGAGATCCTGAACCAGCGGATCAAGCACCGCGAAATTTTTCGCCCATTCGCGCCGTCGATACTTGCGGAATCCACGGGTGAGTGGTTCGAGAAATCGCATCCCTCACCGTTCATGACTCTGGCGTATTCCGTGCGTCCCGAGAAGCGCGACAAAATCCCGGCGCCTACGCACGTTGACGGAACGGGACGGTTGCAGACCGTGACGCGCGAGGCCAACGCCCGTTATTGGAGCCTAATCAAGGCGTTCGAGCAGCTCACTGGAGTCCCGGTCGTTCTGAACACTTCCTTCAATGACAATGAACCCATTGTCTGCAGGCCGGAGGAAGCGCTCGACTGCTTCCAGCGCACGCAAATGGATGCGCTGGTGCTCGGCGATTTCCTGATCACGCGCTCATGAATCGCACGCGGCGAGCACCGTTCGAATGAAAATCCTGCTGCTGAATTTGTACTTTCCGCCCGATACATCGGCGACCGCAAAGATGGCCGCGACAGTTGTCGATGCCCTCTCAGCGCAGCATGAAGTGACGGTGCTCTGCGGCCGCCCCTCGTACGACCCCACGGAACGCCGCCCATGGCGGCTCTGGCAATCCGAAATGCGCGAGAACGTCAGAATTATCCGAGTGGGCTCGACGGACTACCCGCGTTTCGCTATGAAACGACGAGTGCTGAATTATCTGAGCTATGTTGCGCTCGCCGTTCCGGGCGCTCTGTTTTTGCCATGCGACGTCGTGCTGGCGATGACTGACCCACCGTTCGAAGGGATCGTGGGAGCCATCGTCGCTCTGCTCAAAGGCAAACCGTATGTCTACAACATCCGCGACATGTACCCGGACATGGCGGTGGGCGGTGCCATTGTCGAACCCGGCCTTCTTGTGCGCGTCTGGGAAAGATTGCACCGTTGGGCGCTTCGCCGCGCCACGCGCGTGATTGTGCTTGGCGAAGACATGCGCGCACGCATCGCAGGCAAAGGCATCGATCCCGCCAAACTCGAAATTGTCCGCGACGGCGCCGACATTCTCGCCAGCGATGCACCGCCGCCCGCGTTGGAGGACGAAGTCATCCGCGCGATTCGCGGCGACTTCGCATTTGTGCTTCTTCACGCCGGCAATCTTGGTTTCTATGGCGCGTGGGAAACTTTGATCGCGGCAGCGAGAAACCTGCAAGCGGACGGCGTGGGTCTCGTCTTCGTCGGCGAAGGAGCGCAGCGCGAACACGTCGAGAAACTCGCAAAGGACGCAAAAAACGTCCGATTCCTTCCTTTTTTTCCTTCGCGTCAGATCGCATCCGTGCTGGCTGCGGCGGACGCGCACATCATCACGGTAAAGCGCGGCCTCGAGGGAGTCGTCGTCCCCAGCAAAATGTATGGAATCCTCGCCGCCGGAAAAGCGATCGTAGCGATCGCACCGGAGACAACGGACGCAGCTTCGCTTGGCGCGAAGTTCGGCTTCGCCGTTTCTGCAGATCCGGACAAACCGGAGACTGTCACTGCCGCGATTCGTTCACTAGTTAAGGACGGGGCCAAAGTGCAAAGCATGGGACGCGCGGCCCGGGCGGTCGCGCCCGATTATGATAGAGTCAAAGAATTGCAAAAATTCGTGAAGATTATCGAAGGAGCCGTGAACGCGTGACATCTTCGGAGACTTTTTGGAGCGGCAAACTTGTTTTGGTGACTGGAGGCGCTTCCTTCATAGGCTCGACCCTGACGGATCACCTGCTCGCGCGGGGCGCGAAAGTACGCATCGTCGATGATCTTACGAGCGGGCACCTCGACAATATCAAGCTGCACAAAGCCGGCGGCAAGATCGATTTCATCCATGCGGACCTGCGCGAACCGGGCGTCACCCGCAATGCGATGCAAGGCGTGGACACCGTCTTTCATCTCGCCGCCGACCATGGCGGCCGCGGCTATGTCGATCTGCATCAGGCCGGCCCCGCATCAAATTTTTTCCTCGACGGCCTCGTCTTTGCGGAAGCCCTTCGCGCCAAAGTCAAGAAGGTAGTCTTCGCTTCCTCCGGCTGCGTCTATCCCAATTTTCTGCAGTCCGACGTGAAGAAAGAGCTTTACCTCACGGAAGATCTCACGAATGGCCCGAACGACGCGGATAACACCTATGGGTGGGCCAAGTTGATGGGCGAATTTACGCTGCGCGCTTATGCCAAGGAACACGGGATGGGTGCAGCTTCTTGCCGCTACTTCACGGTCTACGGCCCGCGGGGTGTCGAAAATCACGCCGTGATCGCCATGATTGCCCGAGCCTTTCTGGGACAAAACCCCTTCGAAGTGTGGGGCGACGGCACACAAATCCGCAATTGGACGTACATCGAGGACATCGTCGAAGGAACTATCCTCGCCGGCGAAAAAATCAACGATGGTACGGCCATTAACCTGGGAACGATGGAGCGCATCAAGGTTATTGACGCCGTGAATTTGGTTTGCGACTTCACAGGCCACAAAGCCGAGATCAAGCTGCGGCCCGACATGCCCACCGGCCCGCTGAATCGCGTCGCGGACAATTCCCTAGCAAAGAAGTTACTCGGCTGGGAGCCCAAAGTGCTCTTCCGCGACGGCTTGAAACGCACCATCGACTGGTATTACGTGACGAAGGACCGGGAAGAAGTGAAACGCACCTTTGGCCGCATGCTCACCGAAAGATAAACGCACGAGCGCAAACACAGGCATCCGAACTGCCTTTCACATTATGCGTTCTCTGCACCTAAATTTCCGATAACCTGCCTTCCTGATTACGCCGCAAACAATCCTGATTGATACGAAACAATTTTCGAAGTATCGTGTTAAAGCTGCGTGGGGCAGCCATTTTTTCTTGGGAGCCGGGCCCCCAACCCGGCAGAACACGCTTGAGGCGCTGGCCGCACCATCCCGGCCGGCACCTTCAAATAATTCGAGGGGACATGCCCGCCGGACTGCTGGCGTTTCTTATCGCCTTAGTCGCATCTCTGATGCTCACGCTACCAGTGCGCGCTTTGGCGCTGCGCGTCGGAATGATCGATCTTCCCGGACCGCGCAAAGTCCACCTCAATCCGATCCCTCTGCTTGGCGGCCTGGCCATGTACGGCGCCGTAGTTCTGGCGGTTCTGATTACCTTCAGTGGTCCCGCGCGCGCTCAAATCGTCGGTATCTTGACAGGCGCGACGATCGTCGCTGCCGTGGGCATCCTCGACGACCGCGGATTGCTTCACCACCAGATCAAGCTGTTTCTCGGCATGCCGCTCGCCGCATGCGTTCTGTTGCTCACGGGAATTCACGCCCAGGTGTTTGAAGTATATTGGAACGGGCGGACAGGCTACTTTCTCGACGCAGTCCTGACCGTTTTTTTTGTCGTCGGGATCACCGCCTCCTTCAGCATTCTCGACCACATGGACGGCCTTTGTGCCGGTGTCGCTGCGATGGCTTCCATTTTCTTCGCCTTGCTTGCCTACTTGAACGGTCAGACGTTGGTCACCACGCTCGCGGCCGCCGTTCTAGGGGCAGCGACAGGTTTCCTCCGATGGAATTTCAAGCCTGCCAAAATTTTCATGGGTGACGGCGGGGCCATGTTTTTGGGCTTCCTCATGGCCACTCTCGGGCTTAAGCTGCGCCTCGAACAAGCGAACCATCTCTCTGCCTGGCTGGCGCCCTTGCTCATTCTAGGAGTAACCATATTTGATACCACTCTCGTTACCATCTCGCGTTCGCGTCGCGGCTTGCTGCCCTTCGCCACTCCAGGCAAAGATCACGCCGCTCATCGCCTCGCAAATCTTGGGCTCGGGCACCGCGGCGCGGTCGTCAGCTTGTACTCTTTGGGACTCCTCAGCGGCGGAGCAGCGATTCTCGTGAGCTATCTGCGACCGCTCGCCGCGGTACTGGTCGCCATGGTTGCGTTTGCCACTGTGCTCGGTGGCGTCATATTTCTGGAACAGGCTCCTTATGAACGTCAGGCAAAGAAGCCAGTCACGTCCTCTTAAATTGCCCTTCATATCAGGCGTGCTGATTTCCCAAGTTGGAGAGAAGTTTCGCGAGTTTGCCCGCACCCTTGGATTCGCTATACTTAGCGGGTTGTCCGCTCGCTCATTTTCGTCGCATACCTCGTCGGGTAGAGCGGAAAACTGTCCATACTCTTGAGAACTTTGGATGCGAACACCCGGCCATTGAAAAGTCAGGGGTGTATACGTAAGTGGGGAAAGCGAAATCGTGCCAAGCACTGAAAAGCAGCCCCGGCAGAGCGGGGAGAGTGGCGAAGTCATTGTCGTCGGAGGCTCCGCAGCGGGCTTCTACACGGCGGCCACGGTGGCCCGGGGAGGGCGCAAGGTTCGCGTGCTGGAATCGAGGCCGGGCTTTGAGCCGGCGCCGCGCTCGCTTATCGTAACCGATCAATTCCGCAACCAGCTCGGCGCTTCCTCTTCCGAAAGCATCGTTAACGAAATCCGGCGCTTCGAGTTGTTCACCGATGGCCGTTCGGCCCAAGTCGCTCTGAAACGGCCTGACCTTATCATCGAACGATCGAAGTTGATTCCAGCGTTGGCGCGCACCGCGCAGCAAGCCGGTGCCACGATTTCGTTTGATACACGCTTTCTGGGACTCGCCGCAAACGGCCGGGGGTTGCGCGTCGAAGTCGATTCCGCCGGCCATCGCCAGGAATTGCATGCCGAAAGCGTTGTGGGAGCGGACGGCGCTTCCAGCCGCGTAGCGCGGAGCGCCGGGTGGCCTCCGATTGAGACGGTCCCGTTGGTCCAAGCCATTGTGCGCCTGCCAAAGGATCAACCTGCCGACACGACGCGTGTTTGGTTCGTCCCAGACGACACGCCCTATTTCTACTGGCTGATACCGGAATCCCCAGAGCGAGGCGCGCTCGGCATCATCGGCGAGCACGGCCGCGACACGAAGAAGTGCCTTTCCCAGTTTCTCGAGAAAAAAAAGATTGAGCCGCTGGAGTGGCAGGGGGCGCGCATACCGGTCTACCGCCGTTGGGTCCCGGTGCGCCGGCGCGTAGGCAGTGGCGAAGTCTACCTCGTTGGCGACGCGGCCGCGCAGGTCAAAGTTTCCACTGTGGGCGGCATTGTGACTGGATTGCGTGGAGCGCTCGGAGTAGGGCAATCCATCCTGGAGGGCGGGGGGAATAAGGAATTGACTGCGCTGCGTTGCGAACTCGGCACGCATTGGTTGATCCGCCGGGCGCTGCATCATTTTCAACAAAAAGATTATTCGCAGCTTGTGGACCTGCTCGATGCTTCCACCCGGGAATCCCTTGGAGAGATCAACCGCGACGAATCAACCCGCTTGCTTTGGAACGTCGTAAGGCGTCAGCCGCGGCTGGTGCTTCTCGGATTGCGCGGACTTTTGATGGGGCGAGGATTAAAGAGTTAGGCGATCCTTCGGGGAAGCGCGTGGGTGCCTGTGGCGCATCGGCCCGGCACGGCGTCCTTTCATCCACCGTGGGATTCGGTCAAAATTATTGTTTCGTGTTGTATTCGGACCAGCGCTGGGTGATTGCCTGAAGCGCTCCAAGGAGAACGCGACTTGCGTCTGTCTGTGATCGGATGTGGATACGTCGGTTTGGTAACAGGGGCATGTCTGGCCGCGGCCGGGCATGAAGTGACGTGCACGGATATCGATGCAGACCGCATTCGGCGCCTGCAAGCGGGTGAAGTGCCGATTTATGAGCACCACCTCGAAGAAATTCTTGCGTCGGCCGGCAAGGCGGGGCGGATTTCCTACACTGCGGACGCAGGCGAAGCGATCCGCGCGGGCGACGCGATTTTCATTTGCGTGGGGACACCTCCGAAAGAAAACGGCGAGGCCGATCTCTCTGCCATAGATCAAGTCGCGCGGCAGATTGCGGAACAAGCGCGTTCTCCCAAACTGGTAATTGAAAAGAGCACAGTCCCGGCGCGTACGGGGCTCGAATTGCAGCGTGCTCTCGCGGCTTACAGCAGTGGCGGCAAATCCACGTTTCGTGTTGCTTCCAACCCGGAATTCCTGCGCGAGGGCACAGCCGTGGGGGATTTCTTCCATCCCGACCGCATCGTGGTCGGCGTCGAGGACGAATCCGCCGCGGCCGATCTGCGCGAGATTTACCGGCCGATCCTCGAGCGCAAATTTCATTGTCCCGTCCACAACGGCACTTGTCCGACGACCCATGAGGCGGCATTCCTGGTCACCACGATCAACAGTGCCGAGCTGATCAAGCACGCGTCAAACTCCTTTCTTGCGCTGAAAATCAGCTACGCCAACGTCATCGCGGATCTTTGCGAAAGAATCGGCGCGGACGTGAAAGAAGTAACGCATGCGATGGGGTTGGACCCTCGCATTGGCGGACAGTTCCTCAACGCGGGTCTGGGATTTGGCGGCTTCTGCTTTCCGAAAGATGTGCAGGCGTTCATTCATCTTGCAGCCTCCGTAGGCGTTGACTTCGATTTGCTGAAAGCCACCGAGCGCGTCAACAAGCAGCGCATCGACCGTTTTCTGGAAAAAGTGCATAAGGCTCTCTGGGTCGTCAAGGGCAAACACATTGCGATTCTGGGGCTGGCGTTCAAGGCCAACACCGACGACATTCGATTTGCGCCCGCGCTCGAAGTGGTTAAGCGGCTTTTGGAGGAGGGCGCCGTCATCCACGCCACCGATCCGGAAGCCATCGCGAGAACGAAAGCACTCTTCCCGAAGGTGACCTACCACGAAGACCCGTATGATGCCCTTCGTGGCGCGGACGCGGCACTGGTTTGTACCGAGTGGGACGTATTTCGCAACTTGGACTGGAAACGCGCCAAGCCGCTCATGGCTCGCGGCCTTGTCGTGGATGGCAGGAATCTCTATTCTCCCAATCATATGCGCGAGCTTGGGTTTGAGTATCACTCGTTCGGAAGAGCCTAGGAGAATTTTAGGACGGCCAATTCCGAGTGAGCCCATCGACCCGCCGTGCGCAGGCATTTCGCCCACATTGCCAGCTACGCGCCTTTTCGGGCAGCAAATCCTTGCTTGAAATAGGCGAGGGTCAGCCGCAAACCCTCATCCAAGCCGATTTTCGGCTCCCACTTCAGAATGCGCTTCGCCTTCGTAATATCCGGACAGCGCCGTTTCGGATCGTCCTGCGGAAGCGGCTCCAGCACAATTGCGGGTGCATCCTCGAACTGTGCGCGAACCCGCTCGGCAAATTCCAGAATAGTGATCTCTTGCGGGTTGCCGATGTTTACCGGTGAGTGTTCGTCGGACAACATCAAGCGGTAAATGCCTTCGATCAAGTCCGAGACGTAGCAAAAACTGCGCGTCTGCTTGCCATCACCATAAACGGTCAAAGCCTTTCCGGTCAGCGCCTGGTGCACAAAATTGGGCAAGGCGCGGCCGTCATTGAGGCGCATTCTCGGCCCGTAGGTGTTGAAAATGCGTACGATGTGGGTGTCCACGCCGTGGTAGCGGTGGTAAGCCATCGTCATGGCCTCGGCAAACCGCTTTGCTTCGTCATACACGCCTCGCGGCCCGATCGGATTTACATGGCCCCAATATTCCTCGTGCTGCGGCGAGACTTCCGGGTCACCATAGCATTCGCTCGTCGAAGCCAGGAAGAACTTCGCTTTCTTGGCAAGCGCCAAGCCCAGGGCGTTGTGCGTGCCCAGAGCTCCCACTTTCAGCGTCTGGATCGGCAGCTTGAGGTAATCCACGGGACTTGCCGGCGAGGCAAAGTGCAAGACGTAGTCCACGGGTCCTGGCACGTCGATATATTTCGAGACGTCACACCGCGCAATACGAAAATTGGGATGCCTGAGGAGGTGTCCGATGTTGGACTCCACTCCGGTAACGAGGTTGTCAAGAACCAGGACCTCCCAGCCCTCGGCAATCAAGCGGTCGCAGAGATGCGACCCCAAAAATCCTGCTCCGCCCGTCACCACCGCTTTCATGCATCCTCCTGAAAAAGAGTATTTTATTAGTTTAGCCTGCGCCCGGCGAATTGACCACATCTCTGCCGAAGGATAGGATTCGCCCATTCCGTGAGGAATGTCCGAGTATGGCGCCTGATCACAAGTTTGAGAGCACAGCCCGGCCCCGCAGCCGAAAACGCCCGATTCTCTTAGCACTGACTGCGATTGTTCTAATAGGTATAGTTGTCTTTTTTCTTGGCATAGGCCGCTGGCTCGTGATCGAAGACCCACTGGAAAAAGCTCAGGCCATCGTCGTCCTTAGCGGCCGCATGCCCATGCGGGCCATGGAAGCCGCAAGGCTGTATCGCCTAGGATACGCGCCGAAAGTCTGGCTGACGCATTCCACGGAGCCTGGTGCAACGCTCGAAGCAATGCAAATCGCTTACGAAGGCGAAGACTTCTACAATTTCCGTGTGCTTCAACATGAGGGCGTCCCCGCGGATGCCATTCGCATACTTGAGCCTCCCATCGTCAACACAGCGGATGAAATCGCGGCTGTTTCTGCGGCCCTCGAAGACGAAAATGGCAAGAGCGTGATCATCGTGACCAGCAAAGCGCATACACGGCGCGTGCGCACCTTATGGCGCCGCCTTGCTGCTCACCGCGGGCAAGCCCTCGTGCGGGCTGCCTCAAACGATCCCTTTGAGCCCGCAAAATGGTGGCGGACAACCGGAGACGCCCTCGATGTTGTCCGTGAAACCCTGGGCATCTTTAACTCCTGGGCTGGAATGCCCCTGCGCCCCGCAAAGTAACACTTCAAAAAAAGAAAAATCGCTTGCGGCGGGGAGTCTCGATTTCGTCCTGCACTTCCGGGACGTGCGGCAGGTCGCGGCCCTCAAAAGCGGCTAAAGGATTCTCGACAAAAAGAGCGCGAGCCTTCTCCTCTCCAAACTGTTCCCGGACAAGTTCGAACGCCGGCTGGAGCTTCAGTGGCCTTCCGCGCATATTGTGGGCATCGCTGGCCACGAAATGTACCAATCCATCGCCCATCCACCGCCAGGCATCCTTCTGAGCTCCCGGGCCAAAAACTCCCGTTAAAGAGCCCGCCGTCACCTGGATAAAACAACCGAGTCGTACCCATTTCGCAAGCCGCTCCGACTGTGCGCGCAGGATGGCGTTGCGCTCCGGATGGGTGATCACGGGCCGGATTCCCATGAGCTGGATCTCATGCAAAGTTTGATCCATCGCCGGCGGAATCGAATACTCGTTGAATTCCACGAGCAGGTAGTCCCGTTGGTTGATACAGAAGCGCGGCGCATCGGCGCGCAATGCATCCAGATTCTCCGGGTTCAAATGAAAGTCGCAGCCAGTGGCCAGAATCAAACGGTCGCCGACCTTCTCCTGCAGTTCGGTTCGCAGCGCCCGCACGAGCGGATAGTCAAATCTATACTCCGTGCTGGCATGCGGCGTGGCCACAACGTGCGTAATGCCGTCTGCAATAGCGGACTCGGCCATGGCCAGCGACAACTCCATGTTGTCGGGGCCATCGTCCAGCCTTGGCAAAATATGACAATGCACATCGACCATAGTCTTCGCAATCTCCCTAGCGCCACCAGGCAGTCGTGGCCTGCCACACTCCCAAAATAAACATCAACCCGGCAAAAACCTGACGCATGCGCTGCGGCTCAAGCCGTTTCGCTAATGAACCGCCAAGTATGCCTCCGGCAAAAACTCCCGGGATCAACAGCAGCCCGGTTTTCCAGGATACGAAGTCCGCCCTGGCGTAAGCCAAGAACGCCAGCAACCCCGTTGGCGGTATCAGGGCAATCAAGCTCGTCCCCTGCGCACGGTGCTGCCCAAATGCAAAAAACAGCGCCAGGAATGGAACCAGAAGCACACCGCCTCCAATTCCAAACAGCCCGGACGCTACGCCGCAAACGCAAGCCGCAAAGAAAACCCCAGCGTAGCGCAGCGGGCCGTCAGACATGGGCTGACTCCTCACTCGCGGACGGCGTGGGTTTTTCTGGTTGTGGTTTGCGCCACAACAAAATGGCCGCCAACATCAGAAAACAGCCGAAAAATCCCTTGAGATCGCGAGAGGCGAGTGGAACGGCGATCAACCCCCCGAGGTAACCTCCCATCAGGATTCCCAGCGCGCACAGAATTCCGGCGCGGACATCCACTTGCCCTTGCTTCCAATATTCTCGCAGCGCGCCCAGCCCCACGGGCGGCAATAGAATGAGGAGCGAAGTCCCTTGCGCCATATGCTGGTCCATGTGCAGCAAATAAACCATCGCCGGCACCAGCACCACGCCACCGCCGATACCCAGCAGCCCCACGAGCACTCCCACCGCAAGCCCAAGCAGCAAAACAAGAAGTGTCATTGTGGAAGGATGGCGTCTTCCCGGGTCTTCTTTTCCCTGGTGAGGTGCATTTCTTCTATTTTCCCGCGTCCCGCTTCAGGCCGCAACCGCCCGTAAACAAGCGGTAACACTCCAAAACGACCGCGATTTTTTGTTCTCCCGGAACCTGCTATATTGGTGTGTCTTTATCCAATCGGCCAAATGGCCTGCTTCATCCCCAAAAAAATCACTAGGAGAGCGACGTAACTCATGCCAATCGACCGGAAACCCGAATTCTTCAAAGGCGCTCAATTGAAAGTCGCCATCATTGGCTGCGGATATGTAGGTCTGCCGCTAGCCCTGCGTTTCGCCGAAGCAGGCCACAAAGTGACGGGATTTGACACTGATCCCAACAAGGTCTCGATGCTTAACGCCGGAAAGTCCTACATCGAACACATTCCGCAAACGAAAATTCAGCAATTCGTGAACTCCAGGCATTTTGGCGCGACCACCGATTTCGCGCGCATCAAGGAAGCCGACGCCATCATCATCTGTGTGCCCACGCCACTCGATGAACGCCGCGAGCCCGACCTGACCTACGTCGAGCAAACCGCAATTTCCATCCAGCCGCATCTGCAACGCGGCCAGCTGGTTGTTCTGGAGTCGACGACCTATCCCGGCACCACCGAGGAACTCGTCCTCCCCATCCTTGAAAAGAGCGGCCTGCACTGCCCCATCGCTTCCGGCCCAGAAAACGAAAATGTTTTCTGCGATTTCTTCCTCGCCTTCTCTCCTGAACGCGAAGATCCCGGCAACAAACAGTTTGGCCTCGCGCAAATTCCCAAAGTCGTCGGCGGCGTGAATCCGCCGAGCGGCCGCGCCGCGCAAGCCATCTACGCGCAAGTAGTCGCGCGCGTCGTCCCGGTCAGCTCCACGCGCGCCGCGGAAATGGCCAAGCTGCTCGAAAACATTTTCCGCTGCGTCAACATCGCGCTCGTCAACGAACTGAAGATGCTCAGCCTGCGCATGGGCATTGATATCTGGGAAGTGATCGACGCCGCCGCGACCAAGCCCTTCGGCTTCATGCCCTTTTACCCCGGTCCAGGCCTGGGCGGACACTGCATTCCCGTCGATCCGTATTATCTCTCCTGGAAAGCGCGCGAGTTTGATTTCTCCACCCGCTTCATCGAGCTCGCCGGTGAAGTCAACACCGCCATGCCCTATCACGTAGTCGACGCCGTCGCCGCCGCCCTCAACGATCACCGCAAGAGTCTTAAGGGAGCGAAGCTCCTGATCCTCGGCGTTGCCTATAAAAAAGACGTCGACGACCTGCGCGAATCGCCAACCCTGAAAATCATGCAACTCCTCCAGCAACGCGGCGCCAACCTCGAATATAACGATCCTTATTTTCCCCAACTTCACAAAATGCGCCACTACAACTACGAGAACATGAAGTCCGTCCCGCTGAATCCGCAAACGCTTGCCAGCTACGACGGCGTCATCATCGCCACGGACCACTCCAGCTACGATTACGTAGCTATCGTCGACGCCGCCAAGCTCGTAGTGGACACGCGCAACGCCACGCGCCGCGTTATGCGGCATCGCGACAAAATCGTTCTCTGCTAGCCGCCGATGGCCTCATCCGCCGACGAGATACGACGCCAGCTCGAGGAAAGCTCTCGCATAAAGCAGAGCTTCTCCACCGAGCTGGTCGAACGCATTGCGCAATTCGCTGAAAAAAGCGCAGCCGCGCTCCGCGGTGGCGGAAAAATTGTCTTCTTCGGAAACGGCGGAAGCGCTGCCGACGCTCTGCACTTGGCGGCGGAGCTTGTCGTTCGGCTGCGCACCGATCGCCGCGGTCTCGCCGCCCTGGCGCTCACGACCAATCCCTCCGTGCTCACCGCCGCGGGCAACGATTACGGATTCGAGCGTATTTTCGCCCGGCAGATCGAATCTCTGGTCGCAGCAAAAGACGTGCTTGTGGCCCTCTCCACCAGCGGCACAAGTCCAAATATCGTTCGCGGAGTCGAAGCCGGCCGCGCGTCTGGCGCTTTTCTGGTTGCACTCACTGGCGAGACTGGAGGCGCGCTCACGGGGAAAGTCGACCTTCTCCTGAACGTGCCTTCCCAGGATCCGCAACGCATTCAGGAAGCGCACATCACAATCGGCCACATCGCTTGTTCGTTGATGGAACGACTGGCCACGGCATAACGCCTGGCTTCACCTAGCCTGTTTTTCTACTTGGCGTGCACCAACTCCACCTGCGCCGTCGCGAACGGCATAATCGCTTCCAGCAGCACGGGCGTACGCGCCACATTGTTGGCAAAATACAGCGTGAAGTGGGCGTCCTTCATTTCTTGCCCGTTCTCAAATACTCGCATCTCGATTTTTGAAGTTTTATAGCTTCCGGCGGGCACTGTAACGGCTTCCCCCGCCCCTGTCAGTTTCGCCCTCACTTCATATAATTTGTGGCCATCGTAGACCGGGCTTCGCACTTCCGCCGTCTTTGTCCAATCGACACTCCGCAAATACTGCATCATCCCTAGCGGATCGCGGGTTCCCGGCAGGACGCGCGCTGCGGTGGCATCCGGAGGGGCAGGCTCTTTTCCCGTGGCCGTCATGCGCTGCACCGAATCCACTTTCTGCCCGCGTTCACTCAAATGCATTTCGTACTGCAAGCTGGCCATGCTCGCGGCATCGCTGTACGAATCAAATTGATCGTCCAGCTCGAAAACCATGCGCAGCGGATTTTCCGTATGCGCGAACGCTTGCAGATGCCACGCGTTCTTCCCGAAAAAGTCTTTGTGTTCTCGGACCTGCAACTTGAGATTTGCCACATTGCTCAGGTTCGCCACATTCGCCGTGTATTCCAGGATTTCTCCGCCACGCAGAGGCAGGCCAGGATCGGGTGCTGGCTCGGCATTCTTAATCGCGCCCGGAGCTGCTGGAGGGCTGGCAGGCACGCTCGTATGAACCTCGTCAGGGACGGAAGGCATCGGTTCAGTCTCGTGGCTCGCAGCCCAAGCCCGCGCCGACTCCTGGCTTCTTTCACGTAGCCAATAATAACCGCCCGCGGCGCATCCGAGAACGACGAGGCTCACGACCCCAATGACCTTCCGGTAGCTCATGCTCTTTGTGTGACTCGCTTTGGAAACATTCCGTTGCCTTTTGTTCTTCCGTCGTACAATACGAATTCGTCCGCGGTAGGCCGGCAATGTCCGCCGGTCACTCGCCACGAACTTTGAGGTTACCAAAACGCGAGGCCCGCGTCTTCGCTGGCGCTTCGTCTATGACCGGGACGGCACTCCACCGCTCGCGGACCTCGATCGAGGAGGATTTCCTGAATGCGCTACCTCGTCACAGGCGGCGCCGGTTTCATCGGCTCGAACACAGTGGACGAACTCGTCCGGCGCGGCCACAGCGTGGTCGTGCTCGACGACCTTTCCTCCGGCAAGGAAGATAACCTCGCTGAAATTCGTAACAAAATCACCTTCATGAAGGGATCCATCACGGACATCGAAGTGGTCCGCAAGGCCATGCACGAAGCCGAATACGTGCTGCACCTCGCCGCTCGTACTTCCGTCCCGCGCTCCGTCAAGGATCCCATCGAAACCAACAAAATCAACATCGATGGCACGCTCAACGTTCTTGTCGCCGCCCGCGACGCCAAAGTGAAGCGCGTCGTTTTCGCCGCGTCCTCTTCCGCCTACGGCGAAACGCCGACTCTGCCCAAGGTCGAAACCATGCAGCCCGCACCCATCTCGCCTTATGGGGTCACGAAATTCGTCGGCGAACTCTATGCGCAGACTTTCGGCCGTTGCTACGGCCTCGAAAATGTCTCGCTCCGCTACTTCAACATCTTCGGCCCTCGCCAGGATCCCGGCTCGCCCTACTCCGGCGTACTCGCAAAATTATGTATGTGCTTTCTGGAAGAGACGCAGCCCACGATTTTTGGTGACGGAGAGCAATCCCGCGACTTCACCTACGTCGAAAACGCCGTGCAAGCCAATCTTCTCGCGTGCGAAGCTCCCAATGTATCCGGCAAGACTTTCAATGTCGGAACGGGCAGCCGCTTCACCCTGAACCAGACCCTTCAGTTGCTCGCCAAAATTTCCGGAAAGAAGCTCGAAGCCAAGTACGATCCGCCCCGCGACGGCGACATTCGCGATTCCCAGGCTGACATCACGCAAGCACGCGAATTCCTCGGCTACGATCCACAAGTCTCTTTTGAAGAAGGTCTAAGTAGGACGTTTGATTGGTATCGCTCGACCCTAACCAAAGCCGAATCAAAATCCAAAGACTGAAGGTCACTTTGATGCTGTAGGGGCGCAGCACGCTGCGCCCCAGCTCCCCCAATTGGCGCCACTGATTTTTTGATGCCATCAAGCAGACAGCCCGTAACGCCTCCGCCACCACTCACTATTCCCTACTCACTACTCACTCTCTTCTACGGTGTCACCGTCTTCCCATAGCTCAACGGCTCTCCCATCTTCGGCTTGTCGAAGTTCCAGAAGTACAGCGGCCCCAGCTTCTTTTGCTCCGGCCACACCTGATCCAGAGTATCGCCTTCGAACAACTCGCCGTTTTTCATCACCCAGTGAATGGTGTTTGTGTTGTGAATATCGTCCAGCGGGCTTTTATCCAGGATGACCAAATCGGCCAGCTTCCCCGGCTCGATCGAACCAAGCTCCTCCGGCCTTCCGATAATTCTCGACCCATTTACCGTCGCGCATTTCAACACCTCGAGCGGCGTCATCCCTCCGCTCGCCAGCATCCACATCTCCCAGTGATAACCGAGCCCCTGCATCTGGCCGTGGCTGCCGACTCCCACCAGCCCGCCGGCCCTCAAAAGTTTCGCCATCTGCGCCGCCAGTTTCGGAAACGCGTACTCGTCCTTGCGGAACCAATCCGGCCGCCGGTTGGTCTTTTCATCCAGCAGGTTGTGCGGCGTAAAGTGGTTGAGCTTCGCGTTGTCGTGCACTTCCGTATTCTCAAACCAGTACTCCTGTCCGAACGGGCCGCCGTAGTTCACGATCAACGTCGGCGTTTCTGCAATCCCGGACTGGGCAAACAGCTGCAATACATCTTTGTAGAGCGGCGTGATCGGCAGCGTGTGCTCGTTCCCGTGGAAGCCGTCGATGACGTGCGTCAGGTTCAGCTTCAGGTCCAATCCGCCTTCCGTCGTCGGCATCATCTCCAGCTCTTTCGACGCCTGCACCATGAACTGGCGCTGCTTGCGGTTGCCCACGATGTAGCTCTTGATGTTGTGCGTGCCGTAATATTTCCTGTACTTCGTCAGCACTCCTTTCACTTCGTCTTCCGATTTGAATTCGTTATCGGAAAACACACCCGGCCCCGTCGAAAACGCGCGCAGTCCGATCATGTCCCCGCTGTCCAGTAAATCCTGGTAGGCAAACATGTCATTCGTGCTCGTCTGCACGTCCAGCCCGGATGTCACGCCGTACGCCAGGTTCGCCAAAAACGCCGAACTCTCCGTGTCCAGAATTCCCCGGCGAATCTCGAACCAGTGCGCGTGCGTATCGATAAAGCCCGGCACGATTGTTTTCCCGGCCACGTCGAACACTTTCGCTCCCGAAGGCACGGTGCCCTTCGCGCCAACGCTCTTGATACGATTATTCTCGATCACGATGTCGGCGTTCTTCAAAACCTCGTCGCCCTTCATCGTCACCACCGTCGCTCCCCGCAACACAATCGTGCCCTTAGGCGTCTTCCGCGGCACTTCAAGCGTTACGGCAATCTCCTCAACGCTCTTTTCCTCTTCTTTCAACTTCTTGGCTTCTTTCTTCTCCTCTTTCTTTTCGTCCTTGCCGGCATCCGCCGGTGGCGTACCGCCGTCTTTCTTTTCGGCGTCCTTCTTTTCCTCTTCTTTCGGCGGCTCGAAAGAAATTGCGCTCAACGGCTCGCGGAACAGGCTTGCTCCAACGGCCCACGTGATCGTCTTTCCGTCATCCGCCCAATTAAAATAATCCGCTCCTATATCCGTCAGCCGTTTCACGGGTACGGAAGGCGACGATATATTCACTGTGGGTGCCTCCCCACCAACCAAAGGCATGGCCGTCAAGTAGAGCTGATTCATCACATGCGCCAGCACCCACTGACCGTCCGGACTTGCCCGCACATCGTCCGCGGGCGTTGGCTCCTCCGCAAAATACAGCCCGCTCCCCTTCACTTGGATGTGCGTGCGGCGATCCGTCCCGTCGAAGCGCAGCGAAATCAATCCCTGCGGCGTGTAGATGTAAATTCTGTCCTTGTCGTGCGTGAAGTGCGGCGAACCCGCGCCGCGCGCCGGCAAAATCAAATTTGCGTCCCCGCCTTGCGCGGAAATCCAGATCAGATCGGCGTTCCGCGTCTGGCCGGTGTCGAACTGTTCTAAGTCACGGTCATACGCATTCCCGCGCAGCGCCACGATGCGAGTTCCGTCCGGCGACCAGACCGGATTGCTGTACAACCCGTCCGCCCTGGACAACTGCTGCGGCGTTCCGCCCGACGCGGAAACCTTCCACAGCTTTCCGCCCTCGCTCGACCACGTCACATAAGCAATCGACTTCCCATCCGGCGACCACGTCGGCTCAAACTCGCCCTCTTTCCCGCTCGTCAACCGTTGTGGCTTCCCGCCAGAAATATCCATCACGTAGAGATGCGTCATCGCCGAAAACGCCAGCTTCTTGCCGTCCGGCGATTCTACCGGCCCTTGAATCAACCGCACCTTCACTGGCCCCTGTTCCACTTTCTGCGGAAAATCCAGCCTCGGCCCCAATTCCTGCGATACCTGCGCCGTGAACGGAATCACGCTCTCCGCTCCCGTTGCGATGTTCAACCGTCTGATTTTGCCGTCCTGGTTGTAAACGATCTCTTTGCCGTCCGGAAGAAACGCGTACCCCGGAAAAAGATCCCGCGTGAAGCGCGACTCCTGGTCGTCGCGCGTGATCGGATAGCGAACCCAGCGATCTTCACCCGTTTGCAAATTTCGCAAACGCAGCCCGCTCTCCGTCTCATACCGAGTCACGTAAAGAAGCTGCGTCCCATCCGGCGAAAGTACCGGCCGGAAACTGCTCGCCGGCGATTGCAGCAGCACATCTTCGTCGCCTGTCTTGCGGTCTCGTCGCGCAACCTGCCACAGCGGAAATTGCGCGTTGTATTCGAACCCGCCGTTCCGCTTCGCATAGTACAGATATTTCCCATCCGGCGAAGCTACGACACCGATCGCATTTCCACGTTCATTTCGCGGCGTCGCCGGCGTCGGCTTGGCCTTTGTAACCTGCACACCGGACCCGCCATCGACGTGGTACATCCATACTTCATACGTGGTGATTCCAAACCCGGCCTTCGAAACAAAAATATAGTTTCCGTCCGGCGACCAGCTCGGCGATGCAAACTCGTTGTTCGGATCCTTAGAAACCTGCTTCACGCCGGTGCCGTCTGGATGCATGATCCAGACGTTTTCGCTGCCCTCCCTGTCCGAAATGAACGCGATCCATTTTCCATCCGGCGAAAACTTCGGCTGGCTGTCAAACGCCATGCCCCCATCGATCAGCTTGGCAACTCCACCCTCGATCGGCAGCGTATAGATATCCCCAAGCAATTCGAACACGATGGTCTTCCCATCCGGCGAAACATCCAGCGAGAGCCACGTCCCCTCGTCCGTCGTGAACTCGATTTTCCGCGCCGCCTTCAGCGGCAATCCTTTCTTCTCGTCCTTTTTCTCTTCCTTCTTTTCGTCTTTTTTATCCTGCTTGTCCTGCGCCGCGGCATCTTGCAGTCTCGCCTGAACGCGCCCGCCAAATCCCCCGAGAACCACCGCCATTGCCACAAACCACGCGGCCAGACCGCGCAGGCTCAGATGCTTCGCGTTCATTCTCTTTCCTCCGTGTTTTTCTCGAACTCTTTCGAATCGTCCTGGTCTAGAACTCGTCGTCATCCGCTTCGCCGCCTCTGCCGGGCCTCTGTGGCGGCGCCGCCGGCACGATGTGCGGGATCCCCGCGTCATTCATCTTCTTGTTCAGCGCCGGCAAATCCTCCTCCGCAATTTTCTTCACCTGCGCCGACGCGTCATTCACGAGCGGCGGCAACTCCGCCAGCTTGTCCTTCTGTTGTCCTCCCGGCGCGGCCCAGAATCCGTCCAGATCCCGCAACAAACTCTGCACCTGTTGCGGCAATGGTTCCGGTTTCCAGATAAACGGCGGCCCCGCATTCCCGAGCCCTTCTTGCTCGCGCACAAACTTCTCTGCCACCGCATCCACTTTCTTCTGCAACTCCTCCGCGGCTTTCTGGATTTCCTCGGGAATCTTCGGCGCTTCTGGCCTTTCGGCTTCCTTCTTCCACTGCTCCCTCGCCGCTTTCAGCCCTTCCTTGATTCCTTGAATCGTCTTGCGGTCTTTGTCCGTCAACTTCGCCAGCGCATAAAGCTGTTGAATGGCTTCGCTCCGCGCTGCACGATCCGCCGCCGGCATTTGCTGCCGCGGATCGTCTTCCACTACCACCTTCTGCGAATCTTCCTTCCCGCCCGCCTTAATTTTGATCGTGTACTCGCCCGGTTCCACCAGCGGCCCGCGCGGCCCAAAATCAAATCCCGCCGCGGCCGCCTCCAGTTGTTCCGGCGTGGGCACCGCCGGCGAATTCCACCGCAAATCCCAGTTCGTGCGGTTTACGCCCGCCTTCCCCGGCCCGTCGAATTCCCGCACTAATTTGCCGTCCTTGTCGTACACGCTGATCTTTGCCTTACCCTCTTTATTCCCGGCGTCGGCCGTTTTCGCCTTTTGCTCCCCCGCAGCTTCGGTCTTGCTTTTTTGCTCCGAAGCGGTTGCCTCCCTCTTCTCTTTGTCCTTATCCTTTTCCTTCTCATCCTTCGCCGTCTTCGGCGCCTCGGGTGGCAATGCTTCCTTCAAGTAGTAATTCAAAATCGCGCCATACGGCGGATTCTTCCCGGTGAACATCTTCTGTCCCGCGCTCCACCGCCTCTCGCGCAAATCCCAAAGAATCGCCGTCCGCGGGGGGAACAATTTCACATCCGCGCTTGCCACGCTCGCATCAAATTTCTCGATCGGCGTGATGTCGTCAAAAATCCAGATGGACCGCCCATGCGTCGCCAGCACCAAATCGTTTTGCTCCGCCTGAATCTCGATGTCGTCCACCGGCACCGTCGGAAAATTATTCTTCAAGGCCGTCCAATTCGCGCCGTGGTCCCAGGACACCCACAGCCCAAACTCCGTCCCCGCAAACAGCAGATTCGCGTTCCGCGGATGTTCGCGCACGACGTGCACCGTCCCCGCCGCATCCGGAATCCCGTTTCGAATCGCTTTCCATGTCTCTCCATAATCCGAAGTTTGAAAAATGTAGACGTTGTAATCGTCCGTCCGGTGCCCATCGAACGTCGCAAACGCCGCTCCCTCCGCATACTTCGACGCCACCACCCGCGTCACATACGTCCCCTTCGGCACGCCCGGCACACGCCCAACCACGTTCTTCCACGTCTTCCCCGCATCGCGCGACACCTGCAAATTGCCATCATCCGTCCCCACCCACAGCACATTCGGCGTCAACGGTGATTCGCTCAACGTCGTAATCGTCGGATACTCTTCCACGCCGTCGTGTCGCGACAACGTACTCTTATCCGGCGTTTTCCCAAAGATTGGCAGCTTGTTCCGGTCCGCACCCGTCGTCAGATCTCCACCCAACCGTATCCACGAATCTCCGTGGTCCGTCGACTTGAACAAATAATTTCCGCCATAATAAAGCGTCTTGTGATCGTGCGCCGACACTTCCATCGGCGAGTTCCACTGAAACCGGTAATGCGGTTCTCCGACCTTTGCCTCCGGCATGATCTCCCGCTGCTGCCCGGTATGCTCATCGCGCCGCGAGATATGCCCATCCTGCGATTCCGTGTACACAATCCACGGCTCCGCATAATCGATCCGGGCATAAAATCCGTCGCCGCCCGGCATCAGCGTCCAATCGCTATTCACAATGCCGTCCCTCGTCAACGACATGCTCGGCCCGCACCAGCTCCCGTTGTCCTGCAACCCGCCGCAAATCTTGTACGGTTTCTCGTTATCCAGTCCCACTTCATAAAACTGCCCAATCGCAATCACGTTCATGAAATCCCATGTCCGCCCGCTGTCGTAGCTCCAGTGAATCCCGCCATCGCATCCCGTAATCACATGGTTCGAATCCGCCGGATCGATCCACATCGCGTGAAAATCCCCGTGAATACTTTTCACCCGTTGCGTCGAAAACGTCTTCCCCCCGTCCTCCGAATAAAACATCTGCGCGCCCAACTCCCAAATCCGCAAATCATTGTTGGGATCAATCCGAACCTGGCTGTAATACGATGGCCGAGGGTTCGTGTCCCCCATTTTCTTCCACGTCTCGCCTTTATCCTCGCTGCGATACGTCCCGCCTTTTTCGTGCTGCACAATCGCGTAAACGATGTTCGAATCCTTCCGGTAAATATCCAGCCCGATGCGCCCAACATCGCCCCCGTTTTCGTACGGCAGCCCTTTCATCAATTTCTTCCACGTCGCCCCGCCATCCGTCGTTTTATAAATCGCTCCGTCCGGCCCGCCTCCATTAAATCCAAACGGCGTCCGCCTCCGCTCATACGCCGCCGCATATAGCGTCTCTGGACTTTCCGGATCCATCGCAATATCGCTCACGCCCGTGTCATCATTGATCTTCAACACCTGATTCCACGTCTTCCCGCCGTCCGTCGTCTTATAAACTCCGCGTTCCGGATTCGGTCCCCACAAATTCCCCAGCGCCGCCGCATAAACCACTTCCGGATTTTTCGGATGAATCACAATCCGGCCGATGTGATGCGTCGCTCCCAGGCCCATCTTTTGCCACGTCTTCCCCGCGTCCAGCGACTTATAAATCCCATCTCCCCACGAAGAGCTCTGCCGGTTGTTCGGCTCGCCTGTCCCCACCCACACCACCGACGGATCGGACGGCGCAATCGCAATATCTCCAATCGTCGACACGCCTTCCTTGTCAAACACGGGCTCCCACGTCGTCCCGTTATTCGTCGTCTTCCACACCCCGCCCGACGCCGTCCCTGCGTAAACAATATTCGGATTACTTTCCACCACGCCGAAGTCATCAATCCGCCCGCCCATCACCGCGGGCCCAATCTCTCGAAACTCTAAATTTTTCAGCTTGTCGGCGGCATTTCCCTGCCCCGCCGTTTCCACCGGCGACACCATCGCCAATCCAGCGCAGCACACCACCGCCACAAAAATCATCCGCAATGCAGACGCACGACGATCCATTTTCTTCCCCCTAATGTGCAAGGCCGGGCATCATACCTCCTCGATGCCCCGCCGTGCATCAATTGTTTCAGGAATGGCCTACCAACCCTTTTTCAGAAAGTTGAGACGGATGTTCAGGCAGACGCGCCATGCCTGCTCCGCGTTTCGCTTCCCCTCTTTTGGCGCCAACGCGCAACGGCTCGATTTCGAGCGCGCGCCCTCAGCTTTTTCCCCCTCGGCTACACATCCCCGCAGCCGCATGCTAGGCTATCTCACTGTTTTCATCGCACAAATGCTCCGCGTGAATCGTCACTCCCATGCCCGGACTATGTCCGCGCCACGGCTCCCTCTCTTCCTCGTAGCTCTGCTTTTCTCGCTTCTCAACACCGCGCTTCCTCTTTCCCGCGCGCAACAACCTGCCCTCCACTCCAACAAAGCCGGCGACGTCGAAATCTGGTCGCGCGGCCCGCAGCAAAAACGCGGCGACCTCTTCCTCGCGGACGATGACGTCGACATTCACTACGGCGACGAGCGCCTCCAGGCCGATCACGTCGAGTACAACGAAAAAACCTCCGAATCCTTTGCCCGCGGCCACGTCCGCTTCGACTACAACAACGAGCACCTCGAAGCCGATGAAGCTCATTACAACGTCAGCACCGGCCACGGCACCTTCACCAACGTTCGCGGCACCGTGAAAACCGATCGGCGCGCCAACCCTTTAATCCTCATTTCCCAGAATCCTCTCTATTTCCAGGCTCCCGAAGTCGAGCGCCTCGCCACCGACATCTACCTCGTCAGCCACGGCTGGATTACCATCTGCGACCCGCGGCATCCCACTTGGCAGTTTTACGCTCCGCACGCCCGCATCCGTCTCAATAAATCCGTCGCCCTCGTCAGCGCCAACTTCCGCCTCTACCATGTCCCTCTCGTCTGGCTCCCTTACGCCACCGCCCCGGCCGGAGAAAAAATCCGTCAGTCCGGCATCCTTCTCCCCATTTTCAGTGAGAGCAATAGCAAAGGTTTTGTTCTGGGAGACGCACTTTATCTCGCGCCCAAACCCTGGCTCGACGCTACCCTTGGCGCTGAACTCCTCACCAAGCGCGGCTCCGCCGAACGCGCCGAATTCCGCGCTCGCCCTTTTGAAAATACTTCCATCAAGTACACCTATTTTGGAGTCATCGACCGCGGCCTTCAGATCCCTGGCCCCAATGGCACCACCCTCCTCGCCAAGCAGGGCGGCCACCAGCAACAACTCGAAGTCCAGTCTCTTCTCTCCGATGGCTGGCGCTTCGTGGCCGACGTCAACGAACTCACTTCGCTCACTTTCCGCCTGGCCTTCGCCGACACGTTCGGCGACGCCATCACTTCCGAAGTACGCAGCGCCACTTTCCTGACCAACAATTTCCGCGGTTTCAGCCTGAACTTCGCCGCCCTCGCCGATCGAACATTTCTCAGTATTCCCATCACTTCCGCCACCACCGGCGTTACCACTCCCGCCGTCGGTGTCTCGCTCCGCGACGCGCCCGAGGCCCGCTTCGGCTCCGTCGAACAATCCCCCTGGCAGAATCTCCCTTTCTACTTTTCGTTCGACGCCTTCACCGGTGCTCTCCATCGCCAGGACGACACTCCTCTCAACACCCCCGCTTTCGTGTCCCGCACCGAATTCGCTCCCAAAGTCACTATCCCTCTCCACTTCGGCGCCTGGCTTGGCGTCACCACTTCCGCCGCCTTCCGCACCACCTACTACGGTGATTCCTACAACGCCGCAGGCGAGCTAAGCAGCCAGTCCATCGCCCGCAACACCGGTGAATTTACGGTCGAGCTTCGCCCTCCCACTCTCGAGCGTTTCTTCGACCGCTCCCCTCTCGACAAAAACAAACTGCACAAGCGCTACAAACACACCATCGAACCAACAATCACGTATCGCTACGTCACCGGCGTCAACAATTTCGCCGATTTCATCCGCTTCGACTCCGACGCCACTCTCACCGACACCAACGAGATCGAGTACGGCATCACCCAGCGACTCTTCACCAAGAACGGCGACGACCAGCCCGAGGAACTCCTCTCCTGGAGCATCTTTCAAAAGCACTATTTCGATCCCACCTTCGGCGGCGCCATCGTTAACGGCCAGCGCAACGTCTTTGAAGCATTTGACTCCATCTCCCCCTTTGCGTTCGCCTTCGGTCCTCGCAACTGGTCTCCCATCGTCAGCGATTTCAAGATCACCCCTGGCGGCCTCTATGACGTTGAGCAAATCCTCCAGTACGATCCCCAAATCCAGCGCCTCGTCACCGTCGGCACCCTCCTCAAAATCAAGCCCTATCGCGAATTTTTCGCCACCGTCTCCTACTTCCGCCTGAACGACAATCCCGTCCAGGCTGATCTCCCTGTCACGCCTCCTCCAAACTTCATCCCTTTTCAACAGCCCCTCTCCAACCAGGTCCGCGCCCTCCTCGGCTACGGCAACCTCACACGCAAAGGCTTCAACTTCACCACCGGCATCAGCTACGACTTCACCAACCAGACCCTCCAAAGCCAGCTCGTCCAGGTCAGCTACAACGGCAACTGCTGCGGCCTCGCCCTCGAATACCGCCGCATCAACCTCGGCCAGGTCCGCACCGAAAACCGCTTCACCGCCACCTTCATCATCGCCAACATCGGGTCCTTCGGTAACCTCCGCCGCCAGGAAAAAATCTTCTAACTCCTGCCGCCGTGCCTCTCCCCTTGCGTGATTCATCCCCAGTGCATCGTCGGGACATCGCTTTCAAGTCTGCCGCCGCGGAGCCTGCTGGCCAGGAACGGTGGACTATTCGCGGGCCAATAATCTTTGCAGAGTGAATAAAAACGAACAGCGCCCGTTCTCGACATCCGCTAGCGTACTGAGCCAGAGGTTGCGTTAGCACAATGCTCTAAGGTCCCGAGGGAGCCATGCGGGGCCGCGTCATTTACCTGATCTTCAAGAAATTCTATGCCCTGGGTGGCTACATCGCAGAAAGAAGAAAGCAAATCGAGGGGCAGTTTTCGTCGCCAGCACCAGAAGAAAACGGCCGTCGGTTCTCCGTTTGAAAGGAAAGTCTTATGCCACACGATCAACACCAAAGATATTCCGAGTCTTCCAGATGGGAGCCAAATCCCCCCGAGGATTGGCCGAATACCACGAACCCGGATCCCGAGAAGCGCGACCCCGTTCCCGGCGATCCGGATCCTACAATGCCTCCGCCCGAACCCTGGGGAAACCCTTCGCCTCGTATGCAGGGTCGATCCGAGGCCGTATGAATCACGACGCCATCTTTTCCTCAACGATTCACGGCCGGATCGGCCTGCGTTAGCTCGCGGAGTCGAAGGCTGCAGGCTGGCAAACCTATGAAAACTTTTTACAGCGTCACGTTGCTTAGTTTCCTGGTTGGCATGCTCATCGTCTGCTTGTACGCGCCATGGAGGTCTACACCCGGGGGCAGCCCCGGTGGCGGTGGTTCCGTGGGTATTCTCGCCATCATCGTTGCGTTTTTCTCAATCGTCATCGGCGGCTCCGCGTATTTTTTCCGTGGCCACCGCACTGGCGAAAAAGACTTGATGGAGTAGGACGGCGCTCATGCGGTTCTACAAACTGCTCGCCGACCTCGCCCAAGTCTTGATTGCGCCGTAGTCGTCTATGTGGATTTCACGTACTGGCCAGACGGCGGGAAGCTAGTCTGCTCCTCAGGAACAGCCTAGCCTTGTGTTGTGGGGGGATACGAAACTTTACCGCAAGGACTCCTACCGGACTGTGTCGAGCTGAACAGTCCGCCCTTCTGGGATCCCTTACGACGAAGGTGAGGAATCCACAATATATTCGATGGCAATTTTGGGGATTGTCGTGCTCTCAATACTTATAGCAGGAAGCTCGATGGCGGCGCTCATGCTCTTTCCGGACTTCTCGCGTTACTTGAAAATGCGCTTGCTCTAGTCTTGGGCGCGACTCTTGCGGACTTGGCGACCCGTGGCTTCTGCATTTCCTTCTTGACGCTTGCCAGCGCCCCGTTGCTGGGGCCTTTCTTGTTCTTAGAAGGTCGCATACAATCATCATAACGCTCGCGAACAAGCTCCGCAGTCCCATTTCGAACACAAATGCTAATTCCCCGGAAGCTCGGTTTTGAAACGGCTCTCCACCTCTTCGTGATTCAGCGGGTTTCCAGCCTTGGCCAGCACGACGGAATAAACGACTTCATGCCCCGCAAGCTGGGCCGTCAGAAACGCACCGTCTTCTGGTAATTCCTGGTAGATAAATTTCACTTTTCTACCGTCAGCAAGCGTTTTGATCCACTCTTCATTTTGCATTTTAGACCATTCAACCCAATCCAGCGGGGGCAGTCTACTCTAAGCGAAGGCAGCGGCACCAGCGTAAGAGAGATTATCATCCGCGAACCGCTGCTTGCCTGATTAGCGCTAAGCGTACAGATGCCGATCCGCGATTCCACTTGTCCGGTAACCCGACTACTCAGGCACTGAGATAAACGCGGGCGATTCTCATTGAGATTCCTGCGGAGTTTCTATCCGAACGTAGACTGCCGCTTGAAGAGCAAAGCACACGGCCAAAGGCAGAATAATCATGCAATCCCAAGTGATATTTCGCTTGTACGAATCGATGGCCACATCCCGACTCACTTCCCACGTTCCTGCTTTCGATTTGCTTATCCAATGCCCATTTTCGGAATACACAGACGGACGCGAACCATAAAAGAACATAACCGCCAGCGAACAAATGACGACGGTCATTCCGACTCGTTTCGCGTTCTTGGACAACCTTACCTGCTTTCGCATCTTGGGAGCACGTCGTAGCAACGCGTCCAACGCAAAAGCCATTCCGAGAAGAAAGATAAGGGTCACAAACCACCAGAAACTTACCGCTTTCCAAATTCGCCACAGTTGCTCAGCACAGTCAGATAGGAAGAACGTTTTCGATAGGCACACAAACACAGCCATCACAGCGACGGCGCAAGAAGCGACGAAAATCAGCGAAAAACCCTGGAGATTCCGAGTGGTGAGTTGCATGGCTAAACTATAAGTCCAAGTCACGACGGGTCGGGCATGCACCGCGAGTCTTCTTGCCGAATTGGTTAAAGCTGTCCAAAGTCGGTAAGAGCCTGGTAAACGCCGAAACCGGAAAAGTGGATTCAGGCCGAAACCACTTGTCAAATAGGATGACTAGCAGCCTGCTTAATCAGGAGCTTCCTGGTCTCCTGCTGTATGATAAATCGCAGGAGGCTAATAGTTGGTCTTTTTGGTCCTGTTCGGCCTATTCGTTTGGCTAGCCCCATTTGTGTTTGTGGGTTTGGCTTGGGCCTGGTTGCGAAAGAATTCTGATTCGCTGGTTGAATGGCGACGTAGCTTTTTTTCCGTGGCGGTCGTCGGAGCTGGTATTAATAGCTCGCTGATTGTGGCTCTCTTCTTGCTCCATCTTTCCAACCACGGGGAACCGGACTTTGGAACGGTCGGACGGATCGGGGTGATTCTATCTGTCGCTGTTTTCGCGCTCGGTCTTTTCGGAGCTGGGAAAGCCAGAGTTTACGTCTTGCTCGCGACAATCTGCACCTTCTTTCTGTGGAACCACAACCTTTGAGAGACGATTTCGGACGCAAGTGTTGCGCCGACCATCTGAGCTCGCAGCCGTTATCGGACAAGTGGTTTCATTACATCTGTTTACTGCCAATTCCGGTCCGCAACTCGCCACCTCTCTTCGGCTCTTCCTCATCCCCTACAAATTGGTTCAAGTGGCTCCGCTCTCGATGGGTGTGTTAGATTCCCCAGTCCACCCATTTCCCATGCCGCCTACCACCGACACCGACCTGGCCTTTGCCTCCATCGCAGAAGTTGCCCGCCTCTTCCGCCAACGCAAACTCTCCCCCGTCGAGCTCACTCGCCTGATGCTTTCCCGTATCGCTAAACTCGACTCCAAACTCAATTCCTTCATCACCGTCACCTCCGATCTCGCCCTCTCTCAAGCCAAAAAAGCCGAGTCCGAACTCCTCAGTCGAAAAGCCAATCGCGATCGCGGCCCTCTCCACGGCATCCCCATCTCTTTGAAAGACAACATTTATACGGAAGATATTCGCACCACGGCAGGCTCAAAAATTCTTTCGAAGTTCATTCCCCAGCACGACGCAGAAATCGTCGCCAAACTCAAAGACGCTGGCGCCGTCCTCCTAGGCAAAACCAACATGCACGAGTTCGCCTACGGCGTCACCAGCAACAACCCCCACTTCGGCCCCGTCCACAATCCCTGGGATCTCTCCCGCATTCCGGGAGGCTCCAGCGGCGGGTCCGCTGCCGCCGTCGCCGCCGGCCTCTGCTATGGCAGCATCGGTACAGACACCGGCGGCTCCATTCGCATCCCCGCCTCCCTCTGCGGCATCGTCGGCCTCAAACCCACTCTCGGCCGCGTCAGCGTCGAAGGTGTCATCCCGCTCTCGCCCAAGTTGGATTGCGTCGGCCCGCTGGCCCGCACCGCCCACGACGCCGCCCTCCTCATCGAGCCCATCCTCCCCCGCGTCAAAGGCGAACCCAGCTTCCGCTCGTCGCGAAAACTCTCCGTCAAACCACCAAAATTCACGCTAGGCGTCCCCAAAGAATTTTTCTTTGATGTTGTTTCCCCGGATGTCCACGCCGTCTTCGACAAAGCCATTCGCATCTTGAAAAAGCAAGGCGCCAATATAAGGGAAATCTCTCTTCCGCTCCTAAACGAAACCGAAGATGCCGGAAACCAAATCGCGTGGGCCGAAGCCACTCACTATCACCAGCAGGCCGGATGGTTTCCCGCTCGCTCGGCCGAATACGGCGATGACGTCCGCACCCGCCTCGCTTTGGGAACGCAAGTCCCCGCCACCACTTATCTGACCGCCCTCGAAACCCGCGAAAAGTTCATTCAGCAACTGCACCTGGCCATGGCCGACGCCGATCTCGACGCCCTCGCCATTCCTACCACGCCGATAACAGCACCCCAAATCGATCAGGAATCCATCCGCATCGGTGAAACCGGCCACTCCACTCGCGCCCTCCTCCTTCGCACCAACCGCCCAGCCAATCTAGCCGGCGTCCCCGCCATCACCGTCCCGATCGGCTTCACCCCCGCCGGCCTCCCTGTCGGCCTCCAACTCATCGGCGCAGTCACCGACGAACATCTCCTCCTCCAAATCGCCGCCTACCTCGAGCGCGCCAACCCCCAATCCCGCCGCCCCTCCTTGTAGGGGCACGACTTGTCGTGCCCGTCTTTCTTTTGCCCCCCTTCCTCGCCTCCCGCTAACCACCTCAATCTAAACCATTAAATGATATTTTCGATTTGTCTTGACTTTCGCGACAATATTTGGTATTCTTTTTGGCAGGAAAATCTATCTCCTTGAGCGGGCGGCAGACATCTTGCCGCTCGTTTCGTTTGCGGCTCAAAAGTTCGCGGATTGACTGTCTGTCCACGGCCTCCCCATTCTCGGTTCCCTCTGCGAACTCTGTGCCCTCTGTGTAAAAAATCCCCCTGTCCCCGCTCCTCAGTCTAAGCCGAGAGAGCAGGATCGCTTTGAGCCACCGGGATTTGCGCAATTTCAGTGCAATCCCTAACTTCCTTCAGAATGAACAATTGCAAATCTGTAACAAAACGAACGACTTTATCGTCTTTAGAATGAGTGCTTACGCAAAACCCCAGGGGGCCCCCGGCCACACAACACAGATACGCGCACGACCCAACCTTGCCTACCTTTTCAATCCCTCAGGATCCGCGAGGGGCTGGCGCGTGGCGAGCCACAAGAGAAATAATGCGGCCAACATGCAGAGGACGCCGCCAAGCGTTCGGTCCCACGTCCGAACAAAGTGCATACGGATGTGCGACTCGCCAGCCGGCACCGGCACGATCATTTGGTTGAAATCGTCGCCGCTTCGCGGCGTAACCGCCGCGCCGTTCACCTCTGCCCGCCACGCGGGATAATTCAGCAGACGAAGGCCAAGAAAAAATGGCTCGCGAGAGGTAACCGAAACTTCCTTGTTCTCCGGACTCCAGCGATCCACACGAACCGTCGGTCGTGAATTCGGACCGGGAATCGAATCGGTATCCATCACCATCGCTTCCGGAGACTTCGTGGGAATGTTTGTGTGATCGTCACCCGCGGGATCGTACTCATCTGTTCCGTCAAAACCTGATCCGTCCGCAATCGCGGCACGCAACGCGGGAATGTCCTGCGTGTCCCACCACCCGCGCTGGACCAGTACAACGCCCGTGGCGCCTATCAGCCCGAACGTGACTACAGCCCAGATCCATCCCCACCGCCTGCGCCCCATCGCGCTTCCCAGGAAAATTGCGAAGGGCACGCAGAGCAGAGACATCCACCGCCAGGGGAACTGCACAAACCGCAATTTCGGCAGCACTTGCCAAAGCGGGGAAGTAAATCGCAGCATGAGCACCGTCGCGACTCCAGATAGAAGCAGCAGCGCCAGCCACACGCGGCTGTCCCGCTCTCCTTCTGCATCTTGCTCTGCTCGGCGCGTTGCTAACGCCGCAAACCCCGTCAATACGATCAGCAATACAGCGATGGTGGAGGCAATCCAGTTGAACAGCGTGTGCTCCGGATCGTTGATGACCGTGTAAAGAAAATTCTCCGAGGGAAGCAAACCAGCCGAGAGCGCCTGGGCAATGTTCACCCACCGCTGTTCGTACGCCGCTGGCAGCAAATAAAATCCGGCTAAGCCGAACCCAAGGGCCAGCCCAAGTACTCCGCGCAGAAGTGGCCGCCACGTCCTGCGCGTCAACGCCACAAACGCGAACAAGCCAAAGGAGCTATAGCTGGCAATCACGCCCGCCGGCGCGTTGGAAAGCCAAATCGCGGCAAACACGATCGCGAACGCAGCGATCATCCGTGAAGGCCGCCAACGCTCAGCCGGCACTGCGCTCTGCAACAAATCGCAGACTTGCAGCGCCACCAAAAAGAGCAGTGGGAAAAACGCATTGGCCAGGAGCTCCGCAAAATCGCTGCGCATATAGACGATCAGCAACGCGTACGGATTCGCCGCGTAGCACGCCACGCAGAACAAAGCCGCGCGATCTGGCAAAACCCGCCGCGCCAGCGCAAACGCGCTCAAGCCCGCGAACGTTTGCACCAGCAGGATGAAAATCATCGGCACACGATTCCACGGCAGCACCGAACCGAGCGCCGCTCCCAGCATCCACGAACCCGGCGGGTAAAAAATGAACCGCGGCTCGCCGAATCCGTAATTCGCCCACTCCGTCCACCGTGGATAAACGACGCCCTGCTTCCACTGCCCAGCCGCATCCAGCCACGACGCCGCGTGATACTGGAAATCATGTCCCGTGGCGTTCCCCAGCCAGAAAAAGGGAGAAATAATCATTAGAGAAATCACAAATGATAGGAAGAAAGCGATCAGCCAGCTGCGGAGGCTCGTCTGCGAGGCCTGAGCATTCAATGGGTTACGGGAATATGTCATGCCTTGTTCATGCCATTGTAACCGGGACGCAAACTATCACTAGGCTCTTATCCCTCTGTGCGTCTTGCGCGTACTTGAGCGATAATACACGCTCTGATGAGCACGCCCAGCACATTGCCCGACTCCGCCCACTCCGAGCCAATTATTGAAGCGCGCCAGCTCGAGAAATTTTATCCCCAGCCCGACGGCGGCCGCATCCAGGTCATCGCCGCGACGGATCTCGCCGTCTATCCCGGCCAGATTATCGCCATGCTCGGCGCCTCCGGCTGCGGTAAATCCACTCTGCTTCGTATGCTGACCGGACTTTCCCCAGCGAGCGCCGGCTCTGTCTTTTGGCACGGAGCACCGGTTGGCGATGGCGCGCCCAATGTCTCGATTGTTTTCCAAAGCTTCGCACTCTTTCCGTGGCTCACGGTACTCGAAAACGTGGAAGCACCGCTCGAAGCGCGCGGCATGGTTCCCATCGAGCGCCACAAACGCGCTCTGCGCATCATCGATGCGGTCGGCCTCGATGGTTTCGAGTCCGCGTATCCCAAAGAACTCTCCGGCGGCATGAAGCAGCGCGTGGGCGTCGCCCGCGCTCTCGTCGTCGAGCCCGAAGTTCTTTTCATGGACGAACCTTTTTCCGCGCTCGACGTGCTCACCGCGGAAACGCTGCGCGGCGAACTTCTGGAACTCTGGCTTGGCCACAAGATTCCCACTCGCGCCATCTTCATCGTTACCCACAATATTGAAGAAGCCGTTGTGCTCGCCGATCGCATCGTCGTCCTCGGCCGCAACCCTGCCCACATCCACGCTGACTTTTCGGTCAGCATTCCTCATCCCCGCGACCGAAAGTCTTCCAGCTTCGTTTCCCTGGTGGACGAAATTTACCGCGTCCTGACGCGGCCGGACCACGAACACGATTCCGCTCCGCCAAAAACCGCCGCTCCCGGCAAACAAGCGCCCCGTAAGACGATCATGCTTCCGCACACGCGGCCCGGCGGGCTGGCTGGCTTGCTCGAAATCCTCATGGACCAATCCGGCCGCGCCGATCTTCACAAGCTTGCGGATGAGTTGAGCCTCGAGGTCGACGCGCTTCTCCCCACCGTGGATACTGCCGTACTTCTCGGCATGCTCCGCCTCGAAGAGGGCGACGCCATCATCACCCCCGAAGGGCAGGCCTATGCGCAGGGAGACATCCAAGCGCGCAAAGCCATTTTTCGCAAAACCGCTCTCGCCAATATCCCGCTACTTTGCCAGATGCAAAACGCTCTCCGGGCAAAGTCCAACCGCACTCTCTCTGACGAATTCTTCCGCGACCTTCTCGACGAACATTTCAGCGAGGATGAATCGCGCCGCCAACTGGAAACCGCCATCCAGTGGGGCAGATACGCCGAGATTTTCGATTACGACGCCGCCACCGGCAAGCTGACGCTCACCGAGGCTTGACCGACTTGTGACAACACCCACGATCGCTGCGCAAAGCACGTCTCCAGTTCCTCCCGCTATCCGGCGCCCCGCCGGTTCGCGCTGGTCGTGGTCATTTCTGATCGATATTTTTGTTTTTCTTTTTGTGCTCGCCGCTATCTATGGCGTGTACGCCATCGGCCACACCTGGCTCGGCCCTGTCCCTGCCCACGTCGAAATTTCGCAGAGCCCAAGCGCTCTGCCGCTCTACGCGGTTTATTCGCTGGTGCGTCTCGCCGTGGCGTACGGGTTGAGCATGCTCTTCGCGCTAGCGTACGGCTACGTTGCGGCGCGATCGAAACAGGCGGAGCTCGTTCTCATCCCGTTGCTCGACATTTTGCAATCCATTCCTGTGCTGAGTTTTCTTCCTGGCGTGATGCTGGCTATGGTCGCGCTTTTTCCGCACAGCCAGCTGGGCATCGAACTCGGATCGATCATTCTGATTTTCACCGGCCAAGTGTGGAACATCGCGTTCAGTTTTTACTCTTCGCTGAAAGGCATTCCCCGCGAACTAAGAGAAGCGGCGATTATCTATCGTTTCGGCGCGTGGCAAAAATTCATCGAGCTGGATTTGCCGTACTCCACGATCGGGCTTGTGTGGAATTCGATGATGTCCGTCGCCGGGGGATGGTTCTTCCTGATGGCGTGCGAAATGTTTGTCCTCGGCAATCGAGATTTCCGTTTGCCGGGACTCGGATCTTTTCTGCAAACCGCCGCGAGCCACGGCAACACGCGCGCGATTCTGTGGGGCCTCGCCGCTATGGTCACCGTCATCGTGCTGCTCGATCAACTGATCTGGCGGCCGGTGATCGCCTGGGCGGATAAATTCAAATTCGAGCAAGTGGAAACCGCCAAAGCCGCGCCTTCTCCTTTGATCAGTCTGCTCGGACGCGCCTCGATCGTGATTCGTCTGTTCCGATACGTGGTGCGCCCGGTTCTCGATTGGATCACCATCAGTCTCGCCGTTGGAGCACGCCGGGCCGCAGCCACCTTCCATGTCCCGAAACGCCGGATCGTGCGCCATTCGCTTCTCATCTTGATTGCCGCCGCGATTCTCGCCGGAATCGGTGTCGCCGTATTTCATGCGGCTCAGGAGCTATCCGATTTAAAGCGGGCGGATTACTTCACGCTTTTGCGCAGCGCCGGTTATACGTTTCTTCGCGTTAACGCGGCGCTCCTCATCGGCGCTCTTTGGGCCGTGCCGGCGGGAGTGGCCATCGGGTTCAACCCGCGGCTTGCGCGCATCGCTCAACCGCTCGCGCAGATTGCCGCTTCCATTCCGGCGACGGCGCTCTTTCCCGTGATTCTCTTGTTTTTGATCAAGTTCCGCGGCGGGCTCGAGATTGCCGCTCTCCTCGTGATGCTGCTTGGCACGCAGTGGTACATCCTCTTCAACGTCATCGCCGGTGCCATGGCCATTCCCACCGATCTCAAGGAAGCTTCCAGCATTTTTCGTTTCGATTCGTGGGATCGCTGGCGTTACTTGATTCTTCCCGGAATTTTTCCGTACCTCGTTACCGGCCTGGTGACCGCCTCGGGCAACGCGTGGAACGCGAGCATCATTGCGGAGTATTTTCACTTTCAGGGAAGCATCGTTTCGACCGTCGGACTCGGCAGCGCCATCAGCCGAGCCAGCGACGCCGGCCGGTTCGACATCCTTCTAGCTTCCACGCTGATCATGGCCACGATCGTCGTTCTCATCAACCGCCTGGTGTGGCGGCGTATGTATCGACTTGCGTCGACGCGCTTTAAGCTCGAAACGTAGAGCCCGCGCGATTTCGTGGCTTATGGTTTCTCGGGTTTCTGCGTCTTATCGGATTTCTCCGCTGCTGGGGCCGCGGGCGCGGGAGCGGGTTCTTCGCCCCAGATATATTTCGCGAACCATTTTTCGTTTTCTTCCATCACGGCGCGCTGCTGCTTGGGCTTGGTGATGCCGTGGCCAAAGCCTCTGTAAACGACCATCTTCACGGGCACGCCGCGGTCTTCCAGCGCCTGCCGTAATTCATAACCATTCGGAATGGGCACGCGACGGTCGTTTTCGCCATGCTGGATCAGCGTCGGCGTTTTCGCTTTGGCGATGTAGGTAATCGGCGAAGTCTTTTTGTAAATCTCGGGGTCGTCCCACGGGGTCGCGTGCAAATACTGACGCGTGAACGGCGTAATGTCCGTGTTGGCGTAGTACGTCATCCAGTCGGAAATTCCCGCGCCGACGGAAACCGCCTTGAACCGGTCACTCGATGCGGTAATGAACGCGGAAATGTAGCCGCCTTCGCTCCAGCCCATCGAGCCGACGCGGTCTCTATCGACAAAACCTCTGGCGATAAGGGCGTCCACGCCGGAAATTACGTCGGCGTAATCCCCGACTCCCAAGTTTCTGACATTGAGCGAACGGAATTTCTCGCCGTAGCCCGCCGAGCCGCGATAATTGGGCCGCAAAATCAGCGCGCCTTTGGCGACGAACCGTTCGATTGGATAATACCGGTCGGCATTTAGAATCGGCTGGTCCACGCCAGTTGGTCCGCCATGAATGACGACCAACAGTGGATATTTTTTGCCAAGCTTGAAATCCGGCGGCGTGTAGAGAATTCCTTCAATCGTGGCGCCGTCGGACGACTTCCAGGAAATCACCTCGCGCTTCGCTACCTTGAAGGGCTTCAGTTGGTCTCCCATCGAGGTGAGTTTCTTCGCTTGCCACGGCGCTACGGTCGCTGTGAATATTTCGGCATACTCGTTTTCAAGCGCCGCGCGGTAGGCCATCTGTTTGAAGTCCTTGGAAAAAGAAAAAGAAACCGCCGAGAGATGATCCGGCGCGCTGAGTTTTTCGACGACTTTGGTGGCGGGATTCAGGCGAAATAAATGCGCGTAAGTCTTCTGTTCCGCCGCGAAGTAAATGCCATCCGCAGCCCAATCGATCAAGCCGGGATCTTCGTCGAAGGCATCCGTCAACACGCGCGGGGTGCCGCCATCGGCGTCCACCACCGCGATTTTCATGTTCGTATAAAAGAAATATTTTGAGGCGGCGGAAGTTTCGTAGGCAATTTGCTTTCCGTCGGGCGACCACTTGGGATTTCTGTCCGGGCCAGGCGTGTCGACTATTTTTTTCACTTTTCCGTCGCCAACCGATACGACATAAATGTCCGCGGTCTCCGAAGAAATCAGATCGGGATCGCGCTGTGCGCTGAAGGCGATGCGCGATCCGTCAGGTGACCAGGAAAACTCGCCCACGCTAAACGTCCCACCTTCGGTGAGCCGGTGAGGCTCGGGAATGGCCGAGGTTTCGCCCTTGGGAATCTCGAGCGTCCAGAGATGCGCCATGCTGTAGTCGGCGTGCACGACTTCGCAGTCGCCGTACTTTTCCTTGCGGTCTTTCATCTCTTTCGATTCGGGGTCATCGGCGGTGAAAGCCATCTTCTTCGAGTCCGGCGACCAAGCGAAGATGTTCACGCCTGTTTCCAGTTTTGTGAGCTGACGCGCTTCGCCGCCGTTGGCTGCGATCACATAAATCTGCTTTTTGCCATCGGGGGTTCCGGGGATTTGCCCCGGACGATCTGAGAGAAAGGCAATCCACTTGCCGTCGGGCGACCAAGCGGCGTTGGTGCTCGATTTTTTCGCGGCGGTGAGCTGATGGATTTCTCCCGTCGCCGTGTCCGCCACCCACAAATCGCGCTCGAAGGCGTTGTCCTCCCAGTTCGTCCGCGAAACTTCGTACACCACGCGCTTTCCATCCGGAGAAATCTCCGGGCTGAACGCGCTTTTCATCTCGAGGGACTGGTCAATCGTTGGTGCGGCGGAACCGAGAGCCGCCGCGGGCGCAACCTGCTGGGCTCGAGCCGGCACTCCAATCGCCAAAAAGGCAGTCAATGTGGCAACGGTTGTAGACACTCTACGCATGGTATTTCCCTTCACCTGATGGATTTCGCAGGATTGCCGTTGGTTTTGCTCACGCGCCCGCGGATCCTGGTTTCGCTTCTCGCGCGAGTTCTTTGCTCAGAAAAATGAGTTGCCCGACGTGGTGATACGCGTGGCCAGCGCAGCGAAGGAAAATCATGAATCGCTCGGCAGCTTCGGGTTCGCGCTCGCCCGAGTAAGGCGCCGTCCAATCTTCGGTACGTTGCTTTCGTATCGTCGCCACAACCATGGCAATCGTCTGATCGAATGCTTGCATTACTTTTACCTTGTCCGGCTTTTCCGTGTCGGTGAATTCGCGGTCGCGGGTGCGGATATAACCCGTTTGCGCAACGCGCGCCCCAATGTAGTAATTCAAGTTGCCCGTCATGTGCAGGATCAAATGCCCGGCGCTGTTTCCGTACGAGAAGGGATTGTGCCAGAACTCCTCCTGCGTAAGTGGGTCGACCCACTTGTGTACGTGGTCCGCGATGTATTCATAGTAGGCGGCGAAGTCCGACGAAATGGTGGTGGAGAGGTCAGCCATGAAATTCCTTTGGTGGCGCAATCGGCAAAATTAGCTTCATCGATTTACGCGCGTTCAAGCCGGAACGCCGACAATAGCCTGCCTTCAAGAAAAGTCAAGGTGTTCGTCAACGGGCGGCGTTGCCGGCGCGAGCTCACAATAACAGAGACGAGGCGGTCCATCCGGCGCTCTCGATAAGTAGCTTGCAGAAGAATTGCGAAAGATGGAGGCTGAAACTGATAAGATGCGCGGCGCAATCTTCTGGCGGCGTTTAGCTGCGGCTGAAGATCGAAGGGGACGGCTATGGACCGGAGAGATTTTTTGAAGACGACGAGTACTGTGATTGCCGGCGGCACACTTGCGCCGCGTTTGCTGGGCGGCGATCCCTTGCGCGCGCCTGCGAGTGGAACGGGACGGCTGGTTTGCGCGATGAACCGGAATTGGCGTTACAGCAAGAAATTCGTCGAAGGGGCGCATGGGCGCGAGTTCGATGACTCCAGTTTCGAGCGGGTGGTTGTGCCGCATACGAATGTGCGGTTGCCATGGCACAGCTTTGATGACAAGGAGTATGAGTTCGTCTCGATTTACCGGCGGCGCTTTCGGCTGCCTGCGGAGGCGCGAGGCAAACGCGTTTTCGTGGACTTCGAAGGCGTGATGACGGCCTCGACCGTGTGGATCAATGGCGTTCGGCTGGGCGAATACAAGGGCGGGTACACGCCGTTTTCGTTTGATTTGACCGAGCACGTCGATTTTGGCGGTGAGAATGTGCTGGCCGTGGATGTGGATTCGACCGAACGCCCGGATATACCGCCCTTCGGCCATCAAATCGATTACCTGACTTTTGGCGGGATTTATCGCGAGGTGTGGCTGCGCATCGCTCCAGCGACGTTTATCGAGAATATTTTTGCGAAACCCAGAGCAGTGCTCAGCGAACATCCTGGATTGGATGTGGATTGCTTCCTTCAGCACTCCGAAGCGTCGCGCGAAGGGATGACGCTGGAGGTGGAGTTGCGCGACGGGGAGCGGGTGGTGGCCAAGGCGTCGCAGCGCGTGCCCGCAGCAGAGGCCGCGGCAGAGCCGATGGCGCATACCGTACATTTTGAAAATCTTAGCGGGATCAAACTCTGGGACCTCGAGCATCCGAATCTTTATTCCGTGCATGCGCGTTTGATGAAGGGATCGGAGCTCGTCGACCACGACAGCCGAACGATTGGCTTCCGCGAGGCACAGTTTACGGATCACGGTTTCGCGTTGAATGGCAAAGTCATCAAATTGCGCGGGCTGGACCGGCATCAGACGTTTCCGTTCGTCGGACAGGCCATGCCGGGGCGCGCGCAACGCAGCGATGCGCGCATTCTGCGAAAAAATCTGAAGTGCAACATCGTGCGCACTTCGCACTATCCGCAATCCCGGCACTTTCTGGATGCGTGCGACGAAATGGGGCTGCTCGTGCTGGAAGAAATTCCTGGTTGGCAGCACATCGGGGATGAAGCTTGGAAACTGATCTCGATCGATAACGTGTCGCGGATGATCCGTCGCGACTGGAATCATCCCAGCATTATTTTGTGGGGCGTGCGCATTAACGAGTCGAAGGACGACCATGATTTTTACACACGGACCAACGCTCTGGCGCATCGCCTTGATCCTACGCGCCAGACAGGAGGGATCCGCTACTTCCAATCGTCCGAATTTCTGGAAGACGTGTTTACGATGAACGATTTTGGCTTTCCGCTGAAGCCGCCGAACCATCCGCGCTATCTCAACACGGAGTTCGTGGGGCACACGTATCCGACAAAAACGATCGATCAAGTGGAGCGATTGACGGAGCACGCGATGCGTCATGCGCGGATCCACGACCAGCTGGCTTCGGATCCGCAGTACGCCGGCGGAATCGGCTGGTGCGCCTTCGACTACAACACGCACGGCGATTTTGGCAGCGGAGACCGCATCTGCTATCACGGAGTGACGGATATTTTTCGCGAGCCCAAGCCGGCGGCGGGATTTTATAAGTCGCAGTGCGATCCGGCGGACGAAGTGGTGTTGGAGGCGGCGTTTCACTGGGCGCGCGGCGATGAATCCGTCGGCTTCGACAAAGCGGTAGTGTGCTCCAACTGCGACCACTTGAAATTTTATATCGGTGGCAAACTTGTGGCGGAAGCCGATCCAAACAAGGCGGAATTTGCGCACTTGAAGTACCCACCGTTTGTCGGTGATTTAGGGCACGCCGTGGGGGACTGGGGAGATTTGCGGATCGAGGGCTATTTGAACGGAAAACAAGCGATTGCAAAGAGCTATTCCGGCAAGGGCGTCGATCAGAAATTTCTTCTGCTGCCAGACGAAACGCAATTGAACGCGGACGGAGCGGACGCCACGCGGGTGGTATTGCGTGTGACCGACGAATTTGACGCCGTCCGGCCCTTCGCGAACGACGCCATCAAATTCGAGCTGGAAGGGCCAGCGGAAATCATTGGCGACAATCCGTTTGCGTTGATCGGCGGAACCGGCGCCATATGGATCCGAGCGAAGGAGCAGCCGGGGACAGCCCGGCTGAAGGCAACGCATCCGCGCCTAGGGACACAGCAAGTCAGTTTCGAAATTGCTGCGTCCTCTCCGGAAGTCGTATAGGTGCAGCCATTTTCGGGAGAGAGTTTCTGCGCTGAACGCGGAAGCGCTCGCAGAAATGGCGTCAGAGATCGGAAGAAGGAACCGGGCCGGCACCCTCGGCCGGCCGGCAAATGTAGATCTGCGGGACATGGCCGGTTTCGCGCTGATAGGACTTGGCCATTTTTTCCTTAAATTCTCCGGCGTAACGAGCATCGACGAGATTGATGGTGGCGCCGCCAAAGCCGCCGCCGGTCATGCGAGCGCCGAACACGCCTTTTTGCTGGTAAGCCAGGTCGACCATTAAATCCAGTTCGCGACAACTGACCTCATACAAATCGCGGAGGCTGCGGTGGGATTCGGCCATGCGCTGTCCGAAGCGCACGATATCGCCGGAGCGAAGCGCTTCGGCGCTGTCGAGCACGCGCGCGTTTTCCGTGACGATGTGCAGGGCGCGCTTGTAAATGACGTCGGTGAGCAAATGGCGATGCTGTTCCAGCTGATTGAGGCTGACGTCCCGCAGGGCGCGAATCCCCGGCAGCACCGCCGCAAGGCGACGAACGGCTTCTTCGCAGTCCGCGCGGCGGCGATTGTATTCGCTCGAAGCGAGTTCGTGTTTGACCATGGTGTTGCTGATTACCAGCTTCACGGAATCCGGAATCAGGAGGGGTTCGAAGCTCAGCGACCGGCAATCGAGCATCAGCGCGTGGTCTTCCTGACCGTGCAGTGAAACGAACTGGTCCATGATCCCCACGCGAGCGCCAACGAATTCGTTTTCTGCTTTTTGGCACAGCCGCGCCAATTGGACGCGGTCCGGGGACCATCCGGATTGATCGGCGAGAGCCAGAGCGGTGGCGACTTCAATCGCGGCGGAAGAGCTGAGCCCCGCGCCCATGGGGACTTCGCTTTCAATCAGCAGATTCGCGCCGCGCAGCCGAAAACCTGCTTTCTCGAGCTGGAGCGCAACGCCAATGGGATAGTCGCTCCACGTTTTGGAAGGCTCCAACGCCGCGGAAGACAAATCCGCCTCCGCTTCGGCGGAAAATTCCTCGGAGTAAATGCGGAGATGCCGGTCCTCTCTTGCGCTGACGGCGACCCAGCAATAAAACTCGATGGCCGCGGGCATGGCGAAGCCGTCGTTGTAATCGGTGTGCTCTCCGATCAGATTGACGCGGCCTGGGGCGCGATAGACGTGCGGGTCCGCGCCGAATCTTGCACGAAATCGATCGATGATGTTCGCCCGTCTCGTCATCAGTTTTTCGAGGTCAAGAGCAATCCCAGCGGGAGAAATAGGATGCCATTCGGTAGAGGGGAGTGCAGCGCCATGATTTTTTCTACCAGAAAATTACTTTCAAAAGAAGTGTTGTTGCCAAAACAATGATCCCGAGAGGTACTGGCCGGGCATCCAAAGAAGCCACTCCCTTCTGGGACAAAGCCTGAACGAGCAGCGCAAACGCCCAAGTTTCTTGATGCATGGATGCTCGTAAAGTTGGGAGGGTACATGAGGTCGCAGCTTGCCGCAAGCGCCGGACAAAGCGGATTCGTTGCGGGCGGGTTGTGGCGGGTCTAGAATGTCCAGAAGTATGAAGAATCAGTGTGAGCCCGAGCGAGGAGAAAACCGCGTCGTTGCGCGGGGTAAAAGGCGGTATCCGTCTTGGCGCTGCTTAGATCGCGCGCAAAATCGAGCCACGGTGTTTCTGGCTGTAGTGGGTGTCACGCTGATGATTCTCGCACCCTCGGCATCGTTCGGGCAGAAGCCGTCAACGGATCCGTCCGTTGTCATCACTATTGAAGGCACGATTCGAGACGCCGCCGGCCGGCCGGTCGCCGGCGCGAGCGTGATTCTCGAAGAGAAGGGAAATGCTGGGACAGTCGAGGCGAAGACAAATGGGGACGGCAGCTATGTCCTCACTTCAGCTCACGCAGGGACTTATACGGTGCGTGCGGGAAAAAGTGGATTTAGCGACTCGGTCGCCGACGCAATCGTACTTTCGCTGGGAGAAAAGAAGCGTGTTGATTTAGTGCTTGAGGCACCTCCGGAGATGAAGGCGCAAACTTCCCCGGCATTGCCTTCCCCTAAAGCATCGCAAGGCGCGATGGAGTTCAAGGACGAGCCGAGTTTCACCGTGGCCGGCGTAACCGATTGGAGCAATCTCGGCTTGCATGGTTCGGCGGCGAGCTCTAAAACCAGCGAATCGCTCGCCAAGGAAACGTCCGCACTAAAATCCGGCGAGCCGGGAGCGGCGTCCGCCGGTGTCCCAAGCGCGCGATATGGCGCAGCTTTGGCTTACAGAGAAAAGGGCGACTTTGCGGCCGCGCGACGGGAAGTGCTCAAAGCGCTTGCGAATGCAGACAACGCCGAGGGTCACCGCCTATTGGGCGAACTCGACGAGAAATTGAACGAGCCTCTGGAAGCTGTGCGTGAGTACGAGCACGCGACGCGTATGGAACCGAGCGAAGAGAATTATTTCGAATGGGGGACGGAACTGCTGCTGCACAAAGCGGCCGAGCCGGCCGTGGAAGTATTTACGCGCGGGTCTGGCGCGCATCCAGACTCCGCAAGAATGCTGACAGGGCTGGGCGCGGCTCTTTACGCGAGCGGCTCCTGGGAAGAAGCGGCGCGCCGGCTGTGTCAGGCTTCTGATTTAGAGCCGGACGACGCGGCACCGTATCTCTTTCTCGGGGAGATGGAGAAGACGACTCCTGCGCCGCTGCCATGCGGAGAGGAAAAGCTGGCGCGCTTTGCACAAGAGCAACCCGGGAATGCACAGGCCAATTACTACTACGCGATCACCGTCTGGAAGCGCGCCAAGGGCTCCGAAAGTGCAGCGGGCTTCCAGCAAGGGGAAAAATTGCTCAATAAAGCGGTGGCCCTCCAGCCGAGGTTCGACGAAGCGTATCTTCAGCTGGGAGTGATGCATTTCGCCCGAGGCGATTTCGAGCAAGCCATCGGGGATTGCAATAAAGCGATCGCGGTGAACCCGCATTTGGGCGAAGCGCACCGCCAGCTTGGTCTTCTTTATCAACGGACGGGCGAGAGCGCGAAGGCGCAACGCGAATTTGATGCTTATGAGCAGATCGAGAAAATAGATGCCGCTGAAAGCGAGCGGCAGCGGAGAGAGCTTCGGCAATTCTTGATTATTTTGAAGGACCAGCCCGCAGGCGCCTCGCCTCATTAGAAAAACCAGAGCAAGACAATCCGCGCACCTACTTTGCTTTGGGTCTTATAGCCCCGACGATACCGTTGCCCTCGCGAATGGTAAGAATCTGATTGGCGTCGACTTGCGTAAAGCGCTCGAGCTTCTGCGTCGTGGGCCATTTCACTTCGATCAAATCCACCTTCTGCGCTTTGCCGATGCCGAAGTGCAGCCGCAGATCGCTTTGCGACATGACGCTTGTGCCGCTGTGCACTTCGTCCATTTGCGTGTGCTTGCCGGTCACGACACGGACGCGCGCGCCAATGGCGGTACGATTGCACTTCGTGCCGATGAGTTTTATTTTGATCCAGTTCTGCTTGTTGCCGCCGTCATTGCGAAGAAGGGAAGGCAAATCGTTCATGTTCAAAATCAAGGCGTCGATGTCGCCATCGTTGTCGTAATCGCCGAACGCGGCCCCGCGGCTTGAGAATCGCTCACTGATGCCGGGCCCCATTTCCGCCGAAATATCCTTGAAGCGTCCATCGCCGAGATTCCTGTAGACAAGACGGGGATTCTTGAAGGTTTGGCCAGTCTCGTGTCCTTCAATCTCCGGATAGACGTGGCCATTGACCTGCAAAATGTCCTGCCAGCCATCGTTGTCGTAATCGATGAAGCCGCATCCCCATGCGACATACTGATTGTTGATGCCGATGCCGGACGAAAACGTAACGTCGCTGAAAGTGCCGTCGGCGTTGTTGTGATAGAGGTTGCAGGTGTCATCGGCAAAATTCGTCTTGAAAATATCAAACCAGCCGTCGCAATCATAATCGGCGACGGCCACGCCCATGCCGGCTTGTTCGTGGCCATTTTCGCTGTAAGCGCAGCCGGCGATCACCGCGACGTCGGTAAACGTGCCATCGTGATTATTGTGGAGGAGAAGGCTGGGCTGGGAATCGACGGCGACATAGATATCCGGCCAGCCATCGTTATCGAAATCGTAGGAAACCGGCGTGATGGAGTAGCGCGGGCCAGGTTTGAGAATGCCGGACTTCTCCGAAACGTCGGAGAAAGTGCCGTCACCATTGTTGTGATAGAGCACGTTGGTGTCGCCTGGAAGACCGCGCGGGCCGCACATAGTGGGGATGCCTTTCCACTGGCAAACGGGAGGCGCAGTTGGTGATGGCGTGTTTGCGGCGTCGAGCTTGATGTAGTTGCAGACGAAAAGATCAAGGTGGCCGTCGCGATCGTAATCGAGCCACGTGCAACCCGCGCCCCAGCGGATTTCTTCGTTGTAGAGACCCACTTTTCGCGTGACGTCGGCGAAGGTGCCGTCACCATTGTTGCGAAATAAAATGTTATGCCCCCAGAAGCAGCAGAAGAGATCGTCCCAGCCGTCGTTGTCGTAGTCGCCGATGCACACGCCGGTCTGCCAGCCCGTGCGCGCGAGGCCGGATTTTTCCGTGACATCGGTGAACGTTCCGTCGCGATTGTTTTTGTACAAATGGGAGGTCGGCGTTTTGCCCGCAGGCCAGTCGGTGTTGAAGCGTGTTCCGTTCGTCAGATAAATATCGAGCCAGCCGTCGTTGTCGTAATCGAAAAATGCAAGGCCGCTGCCCTTGGCCTCGATAATGTATTTTTTTTGGTCGATGCCGCCCCACACATTGGGAGAGTTAAGACCGGCTTCCCTGGCGACGTCGACGAACTGGACAGGCGAAGCTGTGGATGGAGTGGCAATCCCCTGTTTAGGTGTTTGAGAATCCGCTGCCGCAGATGTTTCGAGGAGCAGAGTGCGTTTCCACTTCCAGAGTGGACTCGTCAGCGCGTCCAATAGCGCAGTGCCGAGAAAAACGGAAGAGGAACCGAGGAAGCGGCGGCGGAAGAGATTCATGATCGGTGATTTTTCCAGGCTGAAGCTCGCCGCCGCGAGGAACTGGGCGAGGACCCATGAATTCCAGCAAAATCGCGTATGTCCGGCGCCTTCATTGGGCCCCCGCCTTTGGCGTTATTTTGGGAAACGACCGTGGCACAATCCCAGTCCCTTCTTTTACAGCGATGATTTGGTCGACGGGGAGATTCGCGAGCTTGTCGACTCGGCCGCTCGGCCAAGTAATCTCCAGAGACTCGATCTTGGTGCGTTTGCCGAGGCCGAACAAAATTCTTGGATCGCTCGCCGACATGTAGCTCATGCCGCCTTTGGATTGTTGGACGTGCACAAACCCCTCGGAAGTCAATTTGAGCGAAGCACCGATTCCGTCGCGATTGGACTTCGTGCCTATGAGCAAAACCTCCAGCCAGTGATTCTGGTTGCCGCCGTCATTGCGGAGCAACTCCGGATAATCGCCGCGGTTGTTGATCGCGATGTCGATGTCCCCGTTGTTGTCGTAGTCCGCGGTGGCAATGCCGCGTCCGGCGATGGGGCGCAGGAAGTCCGGACCGAGTGAGTCCGAAGCTTTCTCGAACTGGCCCTTTCCTAAATTGTGGAACATGAGCAAGGGTTCCTTATAACTGACTTCGCTGTGATAGAGCTGCACGTTGTCCAGCATAGCGCCATTGAGTTGCACGATATCTTCCCAGCCGTCGTTATCGTAATCCAGGAATTTCATGGAGACGCCGCTTAACAATATGGCTTTGTTCCCGATGCCCGAGCGGTACGTGTAATCGTCGAACGTTCCGTCGTGATTGTTGTGATAAAGACGATTCAACTCGAAATCCAGGTGAGTGATATAGACGTCGAGCCAGCCATCGCCGTCGACGTCGGCGGCATCGATGCCCATTCCGGCTTCGTAGCGGCCGTCTTCACTCGCCGCCAAGCCGGAGACGAGCGAGACGTCCTGAAACGTCCCGTCGTGTTTGTTGAGAAAAAGAAAGTTGGGCCAGGTGTCGTTGGCGATGGCGATATCGGGCCAGCCGTCGTTGTTGAAGTCGGCGAGCACAACGCCCATGCCTTTTGATTCGGGCTTGCCGACGCCTGAAGACACGCTCACATCGGTGAAGGTACCGTCGTGATTGTTATGGTAGAGCTTGGTCTTCTGTCCTTTGTAATTATTCGGATTGCAGTAGGAGCGGTAGCCGGGCCGGCGTTCGCCGCACCAGAGATTTGTTTTTGGCGTCCATTCGATGTAGTTCGTGACGACTAGATCGAGCCAGCCGTCTTTATCGTAGTCAAACCATCCGGCGCTGGTGGACCATCCGCCTTCATCGGCGACGCCGGCCTTTGCGGTGACGTCGGTGAACGTTCCATCGCCGTTGTTGTGGTAAAGAATCGCGCGGCCATAGCCGGTGACGTAGAGATCGGGGAAGCCGTCATTGTCGTAGTCGCCGACGGCGACGCCCTGGCCGTAATGTCCCGCGCCTCCAAGGCCGGCTTTTTCGGTGACATCTGTAAAGGTGCCGTCGCCGTTGTTGCGATAGAGCGCGGAGCGCAGGGGGTGCGCGGGTTTGTAAGCGTCCGTTTCGCCGGATTGCACGAAGAAAAGATCCATCAAGCCGTCTTGATTGTAGTCGAGCCAGGCTACTCCCGTTCCCATGGTCTCGAGATAATACTTTTCTTCGGTTTGCGTGGAGTCTTGCAGAAAAGTGATTCCGGCCTCTTTTCGAACGTCGGTGTAGCGGACGGTGATGTGCGAGTCCTGCACTTTAGGAGTCTGGGCGGCAAGCGCCATCTGATGGAGAGCTGCGCCAGCTGCTGAAGCCAACGCCATGATGGCGCTGCACACGCTAACGAGAAACCGTCGCTTGCCTGCCTCCGGTTTTTTATACATTTCGGCTTTTCTCGAAAAAGTTCGTTGCGCCGGCCGCGGGTGAATCACGCTTTCAATACTGCACAAAGTCGAAGCGACTGACGCATTCTAGCCCCGGCAATTTACGCGTTCAACCGCAAGTTTCCGCCGAACATTCTAAAGTGTGCGGTCGGCGAGCGAGAGCGCCAATTGTAGCAATTGCATTCTGGCGGCCATCGGCATTGGTTCGTGAATCGTGGATGGCATGTCGGGCGCGCGCGACAAGGCTTCCTCGATGCGATTTAAGTCGAACCCGCCAGCGGCGCTGCTGCCCTTAAAGCGATTCAGCACTTCCCGCGCCTTGGCGATCTCTCCGGTTTGATAATAAAAAACGCCCAGCGTCGAATAACTTCCCGGCCACTCCGGCAGCAGGTCGACGGCGCGTTCGAGATCCTCTTCAGCTTGCGGCGTCTTGCCTTGCAGAACGGAAACCAGTCCCAAGCCCCAGAAAAGCTTTCCGGAACCGGGAATTCTCGTCAATCCTCTCCGTAAGGTTTCGTCCGCGCCGGCGGAATTGTTCTCGCGCAACTCAACCAGTGCGAGCGAGAGGTAGTACTGATCGTTATCGGGATTTCGCTTGATCGCGTCCTTGAAAATCTCGGAAGCCCGGGCGCTATCGCCGAGATGCGCGTAAATATCTCCGAGCAAAGCCAGGAACGCGCCGTCCTGCTGGCCCTGTGCGGAAACCTGGTTGGCGGAATCAAGCGCTTGTACGTAGGCGCCTTTGCGAAAATACGCGTCGGCCAGATCGAATTTCACGTCGTCCGAGTCAGGATTCGCTCCGAGAGCGGTTTGAAAATGTTGAATCGCGTCGTCGTACAAACGATAACGGGCCAAAAGCACGCCGATGCCGGTCTGCGTGCGGTAGTCGGCCGCGCTCAACTGATCGAGCTGGGCGATTGTCTTTCGGGCCTCATCGGTTTTGCTGAGTTTCAGATACGTTTCCGCAAGCAGATAAAGATTCTGTGGCTGGTCGGGATGTTTGGCGGCTTCCTCAATCAGTTGAGTAAGGTCCAGTTGAGCGCGATTCTGGCTCGAAAGGCTGGCGCGGTTGTCCACATAATCGAAGAGGTGTTGATACGGATAGGGGCCTGTGGGAGCATTTTTCGAGAGCGTCTGAAATACGTTCAAATCTCTTTGCGCGGCGTCGAGTTGATGGAGACTTCGCTCGACCATGGCCAATTTGTAGTATCCCGCGGCGGGCTCGCGGCTCACCTTGACGTACCGCCGCAAGAGCTCCGCGGCCTCCGGGAATTTCTTGCTTTCAATCCGCAGATTCGCCAACTCCAGCATGGCTTCAGCGAGATTGGGATTCGAGCGCAGCGCCGCCTGAAGCATTTCTTCGGCCCGCGCGCGATTTCCCTGGTGCTCTTCGATATAGCCCATATTGAAGAGACAGGAGGCGTTGTGCGGATCCTGCTTCAGTCCGGCTTCAAAATATTTTCTAGCTTCATCAAATTGTCCAAGATGGCGATAAGAAAGGCCCATGAAGGCGTAGGACCGCGCCGAGGGATCCAATTCGATAAGCGACTTGAACTCCTCGATGGCTTTCTCCGCTTTCCCCGACATGAAATAACTTTCGCCCAGAGCCGCGCGTAGATCGGCTCGCCTCGGAGCCATCTGCAAACCCGATTCCAGCAGAGGGATCGCGTCTTCAAAGTAATTTTGGGTCATGCTGACGCGCGCCAGGAGAAAAATGATGTCCGTATTCTGAGGCGCGAGCTTATGCGCGGTCACCAGCAAATCAAGAGCATCCACTGACCTGTTCTGTTCCTGATAGACCTGCGCCAGAACATAAAGCGTTTCCGGCGAATCGGGTTTGAGTTTCAGCGCGCGATTTAACACCAGCTCAGCCTTCGCGTAGTCGCCGTTCCGAAGATAGGCCTGCCCGAGGTTGTAGAGAATCTCCAGCGTTTCCGGCTGCAGCGCGTTGGCTTTTTCCAATTCGAGTAGAGCCGCGCGGTACTGTTTTTCGGAGGCGAGCAAAACACCCAGCGTGAAATGCAATTGCACATCGTCTTTCTTTTCAGCGGAAAGATCCGCGGCTGACTTCAACCCCTCGGCTGTCCGGCCGGCCCGCAGGTACGCGCGGATTAAATTGGAACGCGTTGCAATGTCCTGTGGGCGAACGCGCTGAAAGTGCGCTATAGCCGCCACCGGAGAACCCGTGGCCATCAGCAGCAACCCCAAATTGTAGTTTCCATCGCGATTGCCGGGTTCGAGAAGCAGAGCCTTCTTGAATTCTCTCTCCGCCAGATCAAGTTTGTTCTGGGCAACATACAGGTTGCCGAGATTATTCAGCGTTCTGGTGGAGTTGGGGTTGATCTTCAGCGCCTTCTGATATGCTTCCAGCGCGTTCGCGAAATCTTTTTCGTCGGTGTAAATAATCCCCAATAGGTTGTAACCCTCGATGCTGGCAGGATCCTCCTCCAGCTCCTCCTGGATTTTCTTTTTCGCTTCCTCGACGGAACCTTGACGCAGCAAATCTTCCGCCTCCTGAAGAACCGGCGAAATTTTCTGAGTTTGCCCGGCGTTGCCGGGCTTTGGTCCGGTTTGCTGCGCAACTCCTCTCGCGGGAACAAAAATCAGAAGCAACGAGAGAATGCGACACATCCGTGGCAGGGGAGCAGCGCAAGCGAACGAACGCCGCAATGATGCGCCGCTAAACATTTCCTGATTTTCCTCCAAGCACAACCGTGTGCAGCGCTGGAAAATTCAATTTAGCATCTCCAAAGCCTGCTGAGCCAATTTGTGCTGCGGCTGCTGGTGAAGCAGCGCCAGCAACACCTCTCGCGCTTTTTCTCTGTCGTTCAAAACCACGTAAAGGCGCGCGAGATTGAGATAGGCCTGGTCAAAGCCGGGCGCTACGCGAATGCACGTCTCGAATCTTTCCTTCGCTTCGGAGTAGCGTTCTTCCCGCACGAAGAGGACGCCAAGGTTATTCAGCGCTTCGGGGTAATCCGGACGCAGGTTCACTGCCTTTTCCAAATAGTTCGAGGCGCGTTCGAGTTGCTCTTGCCGCGCGCACAACATTCCCAGGCTGTAATTCGACTCTGGATTATCAGGCTCCAGCTCGAGAGCGCGGTTCAGAAGCTTCTCTGCTTCCGCAGAAGCTCCCTGCCGCCGATAAAGATTTCCCAGGTTAAGAAGCGCCGTGACGTAGCCGGGCCTCAGCGACAAAGACTGCTGGAAGTTGCGGATGGCCTCGTCGGCACGGCCTTCCTGCCCAGCTACCATTCCAAGATTGTTCCATGCTTCCGGATAGTCCGGCCGCAGCTTCACCGTCTGCTCGAGATACTGCCGTGCATCCGCTAAATTGTTTTTCCGCAGACAGAGCGTTCCCAGGTTGTAATAGGCTTCCGGTTCCTCTGGCTTGGCAGCAATCACCTGCTTGAACGATGCCGCAGCTTGCTCCAAATAGCCGCGCTGAAACATCGCCACGCCATAGGAAAAGTCGTTGCGCTGAAAAACGTCTTGAAACAGCGTGCCTTCGAACGGGAGCGCTCTGCGCATACGGGCGGCCGGCGTCCCCGGCACGGTTTTCACATCTTCCGCGAGCCGCTCAGGATGCAAGGGCCCTTGGTAAATCTTTACGATCAGGCCTTCCGGGTTAAGGAGAAGAGATGTGGGGAGCGCAAGATCTCTGCGACGGTCATACAGGTAGCGATAAATAATATTGTACGTTCCCGCGACCTCTGGCGTGCCCACCAAGTTCGAGAAGGAGACTCCTGCCTTGTTGAGAAACGCTTGCACTCTTCCGACATCGCCGGGATCGTCTACGTTGACGCCCAATATGCGAAGACTAGCTGCGCTGAAAGTTGCTTGGTGTCTCTGAAGAACTTGCAATTGCTCGCCACAAGCGGGCGAAGCTGTCGTCCAAAAATGGAGCAGCACGAAACCGCCACGGAACGACCGGAGGTCCCGCGTCTTTCCCGCAACGTCTGGCAAGGAAAACTCCGGAGCGATCAAAGGCTCAATGAGCCATGTCTCCACCGACGCCGGCAAAGCCTCCGGCTTGTGAGCTTCCTGCTTGCTCACGTAAGAGACAGGCGCAGCCGCAAACGGTGTTGCCTCAAAATCTTCAGAACCCTCCTCAACCTGGATGCGGCGGTTCACAGGCAAATGCTCAAAGACCTGCGTCAGCCCGCTAGGCCAGCGAACACTCGCGCGGACCGTGCCCTCGGCATTGCCGACACCGAAGAAAAGCTCCTTGCTGTGCTGAGATAAAAATCCCGAACCTGCCTGCAGATACTTCGTCTGTCGATGACCCTCGGCCTCGACGGTCACTGCTGTCCCGATCGCATCGCGGTTGCTCTTTGTTCCGCGCAAGCGGAGCGCGATCGAGTTGCCAATACCCTGTATTGTGTTGCGCAATATCCGGAGTTGGGGCGCATTCCGGTTTTTCAGAATAATTTCCAGACGCCCGTCGTGGTCCAGATCGGCAAGCGCGAACGACCGGCTATCATCAGGAAAGTCCAAACCAGAAATGCCCGACACATCCGAAAAACTCCCATCGTGGTTATTCGCGAAGAGAACGTTTCGTTCGTAACCATTCCAGGAGGCGTCCGAGCGAATCAGCTCATTGATAGCGTTCCACCCCAACTCGTAGTTCGCGGCTGGCATCGGGCTCGGCGGCGAATTCGCCACGACTTGCCGCCAAAAAAAACTGGAGACCTCGCCGCTATCGCGGCCGGAGGTGTTTGGCCCGGAAATATAACCATTCGCGACGTACAAATCCGGGTAGCCGTCGTGGTCAAAGTCCCAGGAGTCCGAGCCCCACGCCCAGCGCCCCACATCCACTCCCGCCGCTTGGCTAACGTTCTGAAACTTCCCATTTCCCAGGTTGCGATAGAGGGAATTTCCCCGCGCGTGCTGGCGATAAAGCGCGCGAACCGGCTCAGGCTCCTTTTCATGAAAACGTCTTTGCTCCGAAACGCGTATGCCGGCGGACGACCACATGTTCGAAACATACACGTCCTGGTTTCCATCGTTGTCGAAATCGAACCAGCTCGCGCTCATGCCGGCCCCGACGTCTTCCACACCGGCCTCCGCGGAGACCACCGTAAATCTCCCGTCCCCATTGTTGCGATAGAGATTGTTCCGCCCGAAGTCGTTGGCTACATACAAATCCGGCGCGCCATCGGAATTGTAATCACCCCACGCACACGCGAAGCTGTAGCGGTCGTTATCCGCATTCAGGCCCGCGGCCTCCGTGCGATCCAGAAAAGTGGCGTTCCCTTCGTTGTGAAGCAGAAAATTTGGCGGCCCATTGCGCGCATCGAAATAAGGGGCAGGGTAGTGATACTGGTCAAGGCCGAGATAATAGGTGTAGAGGCAGAAATAAACATCCAGCCGCCCGTCGCGGTCGTAGTCGGCCACAGCGGCGTGAGTGAATGTCCCTTGTGGCGGCCGCGCAAACTGAAACGCATCGCGCTTCAGCGAAAACTTTCCATTTCCCTGATTTAAGAAGAGCAGCGGCCCGCTTCCGCAAACCACCAAAAGATCCTGCAGTCCCTTGTTCTCAAAATCCACGAAGAAAGCGCAAGCCGTGCCATCCAGAACGCCCACTCCGGCTTTCTCTGTCACGTCTTCGAAAGTGCCATCGCCGCGATTGTGATACAGCCGGTTCGGAAGTCCAGGCGGCTGGCATACGTAGAAATCATCTCGTCCGTCGTTGTCGAAATCCCCCGCCGCCAACCCGTTGTTTCCGTAGACGTCGATCCCGCACGCTCCATCCAAAACGGTGCGCCAATAATCCACGCCCGGAAGCATCTGCTTTTTGTACGATTCCGTTTGGCCGAGCGCGACGGAAGTGACATCCACAAACATCGGCGCGCGCGCCCGGCTCAAAGTTTCTTCCATCGCCTCCCACCGGCGAACCCGCCAACCGTTGCGCTCATCGCGCGACCAATGCGTCAGCCATCGTCCGACGCGCGCCTCGCGGCTCGCGTCGGCCGCCGTGCCCACGAAGTCATACCGAATCTCCGCGCGAAACTCTGGCGAAGCCCCGGCCAATTCCTCGATCCCCGTTATTTCAAATTCCGCTGTCTCCACGCGCGATAGCGAAGCCAGGTAACTTTTCATTTCCTCAAGAAATCGCTCCCGGCCCGCAACGACCGCAATGCCAAATGTTCTCCGAACTACCTCGATCCCATACTCCGGGCGCAGGCTTTTTTGCTGAACGGGTACGAGCGAGCACGCTTCGAACGACGCGTCCAGGAACTTTGCCAGAACTCCGAGAGCGGGTACGCCAGCCTCGAGTGCCTCGCTCCATTCGTTCAGCAGCCTCAGGATTTCAAACGCGTGCTTTTCCGAGACGTATTCATCCGCGCCAGGGGCCACTTTGCGCAGAACATCATCCAACGGAGATTTGGCTGGATAGTGCGGTGTTATCCGAAAATCGGCGAACTCCGGAGGTGGGTTAGCTTCGTTTAGGGGTTTTCCGAGGAACGAGCGAAACGTCCGCGCTTGGATTGGCGCCGGCAAAAATAGCGCCGGCGCCCAGCGCATTTTGTTCAGAAAAGCGCGCCGCGAAAAATCCTGCTCTCTATCTTTCCGGCGCCGCATTCTCGATTGTCCCCGCCGCGATCGCCCAGCCTTCGCATGTTAGCATCGGGGCGGAACTGTTCCAAAGACTAGTCTGTCCGCTCCGAGCCCCGAAATCGCCGGCAGCTCGATTAGATCTTTTCCGCCGGAGCCGGTCCGGAAGATTCCCGCAAGATAAGCTCCGCCGGAATCTGGTATTCCCTCCCCTGCGGACTCGCCGAGCAGGAGAGTTCATGCAGCGCGTCCGCTGCCATTTCTCCCAGCATGTCCCTGTGGATATCCACAGTTGTCAACGAAGGATTGCTGTATTCGGCCAGGCGCGTGTTGTCGAATCCCGTAACTGAAATATCCTGCGGCACGCGGCAACCCCCTTTCAATAATCCCTTGATCACACCGACCGCCGTCAGATCGTTTACAGCCATCACCGCCGTCGGGCGCGGCGATAATTTTGCTATGTTCAAACCCGCCGCCAGTCCGCCTTCGAAGCGCAAGTCTCCATGTACGATTGGCCCGGGCTGCATTCCCAAATCCGTCATGCATTTTTCGTAGGCCTCGAGCCGCGCGATATTGGATTTGAGCTTCGGGCGCCCCGCGATGAAAGCGATACGCCGGTGCCCGCTCTTGTGCAGATATTCCACGATTTGCTTGATTCCCGAGAAGTAGTCGATGCGCAGCTTGCTCACATAGCCACGGACTGGCGCGAGGTCCAGAAACGTCACGGCGATTCTTCTTCTCTCGAGTTCAAGGATCAGCCGTGAGCTGATTTCCGAGGTCATAATGGCTACGCCGCGTACGTTGTGCTCCATCATGCGCTCCGCCGCCTCGCGCGTTCTCCGCGGATCGTAATTGGTATCGCTGAGGATCGCGTCGTAGCCGAGTTGCCGGGCGCGCGTTTCGAAACTCTTGATCACTTCGGGAAAGAACGGGTTCACGATGTCGGAAACGATAATCCCCAGCGTGCGGCTGTCGCGCGAAGCCAGATGCCGCGCGTGCGCGTTCGGAAAATAGCCGAGCCGCTTCACCGTCAGCAACACCAGCCGGTGCGTGCGCTCCCCCACTTTTCCGGTCTTATTCAACACATTCGAGACCGTCGCTGTGGACACACCTGCGGCCTTCGCCACATCGCGGATGGTTAACCCCATATAGCCAGCATCAGCTGCCCTCGACCAATTTCTAACCTACACCATATCCCCGACAACGGGAAATCCCGCACCGCCGCCGAGTATAAATCAAAAATAGTGCTTGACAGCATACAAAATACCGTGATATTTGCGAGGTTAAGCGGTTAAGTCTTTTGTGCTTTGGGGTCGCTTAATTGGGGTCGTGCGATTTACATCCATCGCGGTGCCTTGGCTTTCTCCAATTACCTGACCCTTTGGTGTTGACCAACGGCTTCCCGGGCTTTTCGCGTTCGAGGCGCGGATAGGGCCCGAAGTCTGCCGTTGTTTCTGTTCGAGGGCGTACTCCGGAGCGGTCCTCCGGGCTATGACCCACGCTTGGGGTGGCACCGTGCGGTTATGCCACGGTGCTCGTGTTTAGGAGGAAGTTCATGAAGCGAATGACAGGTTCTGGGTTGCTCGGGCGCACATTCCTGGGGATGGTCGCCGCAACAGTACTCATGCTTTTGTGCGTGTCTCCGCTCCGCGCTCAGGTGGACGCGGGCTCCATCCTGGGGACCGTCACGGATGCCTCCGGTTCCGCAGTCCATGGTGCCACGGTCACGCTAGTCAACGAAGGCACCAATGCCACAATCGCGACCCAAACGGGCCCCGAGGGAGGCTACAAGTTTACGCCTGTCAGGATTGGCAGCTACAAGATTACCGTCACGTACCAAGGGTTCGAGACGGTCGTGCGGGCCCACGTCAACGTCAACGTCGGCGAAAACGTCGTCTCGGACTTCAGCCTCAAGCCGGGCAACGTTACTACCACGGTTGAAGTAACTTCTGCTCCGCCCGTGCTGGAAACGCAGGACGCTTCCGTCGGCCAGGTCGTGGACTCGCGCAGCGTCAATAACCTCCCGCTCAATGGGCGCAATTTCACCTTCCTCGCCCAGCTCGCTGCCGGCGTCACCACGCCTCAGGCCGACACCCGCGGCAACGCAGCTTCCGGTGCCTTCTCTGCCAACGGTCTTCGCCCGGCACAGAACAACTATCTCCTCGATGGTATCGACAACAACTCGGACACCGTGGATTTCCTCAACGGCACCAACTTCGTCGTTCTTCCCCCGGTTGACGCCATTTCGGAATTCAAGGTGCAAACCTCCGACTTTAGCGCCGAGTTTGGCCGCTCCGGCGCTGCCGTTCTCAACGCCACCATCAAGTCTGGCACCAACGAGTTCCACGGCGACGTTTGGGAGTTTTTCCGCAACGACAAGCTGGACGCCGCAGATTTCTTTGAAAACTCAGGCGGCATTCCGAAGGGCGAACTCCGCCAGAACCAGTTCGGTTTTACGGCCGGCGGGCCCGTGTACATCCCTCACGTATTTAACGGCAAGAACAAAGTCTTCATCTTCGGTGACTACGAAGCGCTTCGCCGGGTTCAAGGGACGATTTTGACTGGCTCGGTTCCCAGCCTTGCAGAGCGCGGCAGCGGCGCCACCGCTTTCACTAACTTTCAGGATCTAATCATGGCCCAATCGGGGTCCAACACGGACGCCCTGGGCCGCTCGATCGCAAATGGAACTATTCTCGACCCTGCCACGACGCGGGCTGTAGTGACCGGCGGGACGGATCCCGTGACCGGACTGCCGGTGCCTATACCGGTGGGTGGGTCGGCGGGAGTCACCGAATATGTCCGCGATCCTTTTGGCTGTGCTCCCACAACGATGAGCGTTTCTCTTACCAGCTGTCCCGGCTTGAATATCATTCCTGCCAACCGTTTAGATCAGAATTCTATTAAGCTTTTGAATCTTTATCCTCTGCCTACAAACAATACGGTCGGCAAGCTTTTCTCCAACTTCGCCAACTCCCCAAAGCTATTTGAGCACTCCAACGCTTTCGACACGCGCATGGACATCAACTTTAACGAGAAGAACCAGTTGTTCTACCGGTTCACTTTGAAAGATGACCCACAATTTATTCCGGGCATCTTCGGCGGCGTCGCGGACGGCGGCGGTTTCCAGCAGGGTACTCAGACAGCCATCGCTGAGCAAAGCGCCCTCGGCTACACCCACACATTCTCCCCAAGCCTAATTAACGAAGTTCGCGCCGGCTTGAACTATCTCCACACCTCGCGTTACTCGCCGTCGGCGAGCGATTTGACGGACATCCCAAGCCAGTTTGGAATTCCAGACATCCCGCAACAAAGCCTGAATGGCGGTCTTCCTGCATTTGGGATCAACGGACTATCCACCTTGGGCAGCAACGCCTTTCTGCCCTCGGACGAGGTCACCTCTACTTTCCAGTTGACCGACAGCGTCACAAAGATTTACGGCAAGCACACGTTCAAAATGGGCTTCGAGTGGCAACATGTGAAGTTCTCCACTCTCCAGCCGCCCTGGTCACGCGGAGAATTTGATTACAACGGCGACTACACCGAAATCCCCAACGTTGATCAAGGCAATACGGGCCGAGCGGACTTCTTGTTGACTCCATGTCAGGCGGGTGCGGCCGGCACCCCGTGTGCGGGTGTCACCGCGGGGGCTACTGGAATTCCCTACGTTGGAGGTTCCAGCGGGATTTATGTCTCTAATATATCCCTCACCGACAACGGCAAGAACTACTACGGCGGTTACGTCAACGACGACTGGAAGGTGACGTCAAAACTAACCGTCAACCTGGGCGTTCGTTATGATTTCTTCGGCTTGGTCTTCGAACACCACGCCAACCAGGCCAATTTCGTTCCCGGCGGGCCTCCAACCGGTAGTCCGCTATACATCATCCCAGAGGGACCTAACGCTAATAATTTGTCTTCGGGCTGCCCTTTGTGCCTCACAGACTTGTTGGCCAAGGACGGTATTGGCTTGAGCATCACCAATCAGTACGGCAAAGGACTCGGCAACTCCCAGAAGAACAACTTTGCTCCGCGCATTGGAATTGCTTACCAAGTCACGCCCAAGCTGGTGGTTCGCTCAGGCTTTGGGATCTTCTACAATGGTTTTGAAAATCGTGGATTTTCTCCGAACCTGGGGGAGAACTACCCGTTCCAGTTCAATTTCTCGTACTTCTCTCCGAACGACGTGACGCCGATCAGTGCAAACACTCCTTTCTCGGGTTGCTCCGCCACAGCACCGTATGGGGGCACAGCCACCTTTGAGGCAGGATTTGCGTGCACACCGCTCAGCCCTCTTCTGGTCACCAATGCGCAGGGTTTGGCACTGCGGGGCATTCAGTTTAACTATGATACCCCGTACACCATGGGTGCGAATCTTACCCTGCAATATCAGCTTACTCCTTCGATGTCCGTACAAGCTGGCTATGTGACCTCGCTGGCCCGGCACTTGGAGTCGTTCCCAGGCTCGAACAACCCGACGTCCATTGCGCCTGCGGGCACCCCGGAGAGTACTCTGGTGCCTTATCCGGACTTCGGTTTTGGCTCCAGCTACGCGGCCACGGCCGGTATGAGCGCGTACCATTCGTTGCAAACCAAAGTGGAGAAGCAATTTTCAAACGGGCTAAACTTCCTGTTTACCTATACTTATGCCAAGACAATGACAGATGCTGGCGATTTGCTAAACGGGGGGAGCGTGGCCGGGTTCCGTGCCCCAAGCGTTCCTGGTCTAGGTATGGCGTTTGACTACGGATTGGCGGATTTCGACGTCCGGAATGTCTTCCACTTCAGCGGTACTTATGAACTTCCTTTCGGCAAAGGCAAGCGCTTCATGTCCGACGCTTCCGGTGTACAAGACAAGCTTGCGGGAGGTTGGAGTATCAACTGGAGCACTACTCTTCAGGGTGGACAACCCATTTCTCTGGGTTGCCCGACTGGCACGGCGTCAAATCTCGGCTGCGGTGCACTCTACACCGGGCAACCGCTTGATCTCGGACTGCACACCCTGCCCAATAGCGAGCTGAGCTGGTTTGGCAATCCCGCGGCATTCACGCAGCCATGCGTGCTGGGCGCTGGTGGGGTTCCCCAAACTGGAAATCCAGCCGGGTGCACTCCCTTGACCGGAGCTGCTGCTTTGGGTGGCATCACGCAAGTACCCGGGCCGGGATTCCACAGACTGGACTTCTCGGCCTTTAAGACGATTCCGATCAACGAGCGTTTCCAACTCCAGTTCCGCGCCGAGATCTTCAACATTCTCAACCACCCGAATTTCAACGCCCCCGGATTCGGCGGCAATGGTGTCGTCTCGATCTCAGGATCGACTAATTTCACCAACACTTCGAACTTTGGTGCGATCGGCTCTACCCGCGATGATCCCTACGATCCGCGGCAGATCCAGTTCGCCTTGAAACTGGTTTTTTAGGTTAGCCACCCCCTCCCCATAGAGCGCTCGTCGAGGGCGCTCTATGGGGAATTTTTTTGCGCGCAATCCTTTTCTGCTGCATCTCGCGGTGATAACCTAGGCATGCCGTGCTCATGCTAGCCCGTTCAATCAACTCTATTGTTTTCATGCTTTTGGCGTATCTACTGACGTCGCCAATCTTGGCGGCACAGGACCCAGGCCTCGACCGGGAATTCCAGGCCGCAGTTGCTCTAAACGAGTCTGGACACTACGCCGAAGCCGCTGCCAAACTCGAGGAGTTGGTCCGGAAAGTTCCGGAAAGCTTCGAAATTCACGAACTTCTTGGATTGGTTTATTCCGCGGAGTCCCAAGACGCCGCTGCCAACCCCCACCTCGAGAAGGCGGTGCGCTTAAACCCCAAATCCGCAGCTGCACGAACCAATCTGGCCTCGAATCTCTTCCGGCTGGGGAAGATAGATCGTGCCGGCGAGCAGTTCAAGAAGGCGGCCGAGCTCGAGCCGCAGAATTTTGACGCCAATCACAATCTCGCCGAATTCTACGTGCAATCCCAGAAAGTCCCGGACGCCGTGCCTTATCTCCTGCGCGCGCAGCAGATTAACCCATCCTCTTACGACAACGGCTATGATCTCTCTTTGGCCTACCTCCTGACAGGGCGCCTGACGGACGCGCGGCGCCAAATCCAAGAGCTTCTAAAGCTTAAGAACACTCCGGAGCTCCATGACCTGCTGGGCGAGGTGGAAGAAAAGGACGGAAACTTCGTGCAGGCCGCCAACGAGTACGAGCTTGCCGCACACGCCGATCCCAGCGAGAGCAATTTGTTCGACTGGGGCAGCGAACTCCTTCTTCACAGGACACTTGGACCCGCGATCGAAGTTTTTCAGGACGCTACGCAGCGCTATCCAGCATCGCAACGGCTCGCGATCGGCCTTGGGATGGCTCTGTACGCGCACGGCAATTACGAGGACGCCGTCAAGTCGTTGCTCCGTGCGGCGGATCTAAACCCTTCCGATCCTGGCTGTTACCTTTTTCTCTCCAAGGCTTACTACAGCTCGCCGAACCAAGCCGACGAAGTCATACAACGATTCCGCCGTTTCGCTGAACTCCAACCGCGCAATGCTCTAGCCCTCTACTATTACGCGATGAGTGTGTGGAAAGGAAAGCGCGCTCAAGATCCGAACCTGGACCTGCATCAAATCGAGACCCTTCTGAAGAAGTCCCTCGACCTCGACCCCAAACTCGCCGAAGCGCACCTGCAGTTGGGCAATCTGTACTCTGACCAGAGTAAGTATGCCGAGGCTATCCCGGAGTACGTGCGAGCGCTCGACCTGGACCCCGATCTTGCGGACGCCCACTATCGGTTGGGGCAAGCCTACGTTCGCACCGGCCAAAAGGAGTCGGCTCAACAGCAACTCCAGGTCTACCTAAAGATTCACGAACAGAACCTGGCCGACCTCGAAAAACAAAGGGCGGAGATTCGTCAATTTGTCTACGCAGCGAAAGACTCTCCGTCTTCCAAACCCTGAGTAGCGAACCTTTGCAGGCGCGCAGATAGGCTGGATCGAAGCCGTATTTAACCACCAGGTTAAATACGGCGAAGCTTTTGCCCGGCCAGTTCAGTTATCAGAGGGTGCGGAAGGAGGCTCGATTCGCACTTCCGCTGGTGCTTGACATCGCGATTGGCGCGGCGTAGCTTACGCTAAGCATTGCGTTTCCAATGACCTGCAAATCGTCATCGCGATTTCTAGCGGCGCAAAACTCGGTTTCTTTCTCGGCGGAGAGGTTAAGCGATTCAGCTCTTAGCCCGCGGGAAATGGCCAAGCGGCTAGCCTTTACCCGCCGGGAATTCCTGCGCAGCGCCGCCGGAGTCACCCTGGGCGGCACGCTGTTGGGCTCCGGAATGCTGGCCCGGGCCGGGATTCCCCAAAAGAAAAGGAAAGTGGTCGTCATCACCTTTGGAGGTGGCGCCCGGGACCAGGAAACGTTTGCTCCCGAGGGTCAGGAGAATATCCCCAATCTGATGAGGGAGCTGATTCCGCAATCCACTTTTTTCACGCAGGTGGTGAACCGCGGAATACTGGGCCACTATGTGGCCACGGCCAGCCTGGCGACCGGCGTCTATGAAACCATAAACAATTTTGCGTCTCTTCCCCCGGAGCATCCGACGGCGTTCGAATACTTTCGCAAAGATTTAAAGCGCCCCGCTTCCGACGCCTGGGTGGTCGCGCCGAGCAACGGCTTCAATCGCATTGGGGAGAGCAATCACCGCTCGTACGGTCCAGGCCTGGGCGCACAAGTGATTTTGCCCAAGCATTTGCTTACGGCAGCCACTTCCGGCGGCACCGATTACGAACATCTTCTGCGGGACAACTACGAGACGCCATTTTATGCGCCGGAGCTTGGCGGCGGCGAATTCGAATTGCAACAGTTGCAAATGTTGTTGAAACTTTCTGTGGACGATTTCAAAAAGCATGCGCGCACGCTTTCCAGCCCCGATGAGCTTTCCGTTTACATCACGCGCCAGTTGATGCGGCAGCTGGCCCCGAGCCTCTTGTGGATCACGCTCCACGATATCGACATTGCGCACGCCGGCGCGTATTCGCTTTACATCGAGGGCATTCGCCGGACGGACCGTCTGTGTGCCGAGCTTTGGAAAACCATTCAAAGCGAACCGGAATACGCCGGCAACACGACCGTGTTCATTCTTCCGGATTTTGGCCGGGACTCCGACGACGATTCCGGCGGGAACGGATTTCAGCATCACCGCACCGGAGACGCTTTGTCGCGCACCACCTGGATGATGGCGATGGGAGCGGGCGTGCGCGAAGGGATGGTAATCGATCGCGCGCTGGATTCCACCGATCTTGTGCCATCGATCGGCTCGATTCTCGGATTTTCTGCGGCGTTTGCGCAAGGCAAGCCGATTGCCGAGTTGGCGTGACTGTATGCCACCCGTCGAGCTAAAGCCCGAGCAGTTCAGCGGCTACCCGCCGGAAGCGAGAAAACTAGTTACGAACGATCTCGCCGCGCTGCAGCGGCTGCCGCTGAGCTTCTTGCCAAGCCTGTTGCGCGAAGTGATCGACTACGACTTTAAGTTTCCCGCGGAGCGCACAGCCATCGAGAAAGAGCTGGCGAATCTGAGCTCGTTGTCCGCGGAACAGACGAAGGCGTGGTTTCAAGGATTTGCGCAAATCCATCTTTCTGCGCAGCTCGAACAATTCGATTGGATCAACGCGCCGGCGCAATTTGTGGAGCAGCTTTCGGCGTACCTTTGGTCGACGCACCAACTGGATGCGTTCCGAGGAGCGGCGCTTGCGTACGCGGAACGATTGCGAGCGGCGGTGCCGCCAGAATCTCCGGCCATGCCGAGGCTGGGAATTACCGTGATCGGGCAAGGAGTCGAGACATCGGAAGAACCGTTGTTCCGCAAGCTGCGGCCGCATGGCGTGTACTACAGCGGTGTAAAGCCGGAAAATGGATTAAGGCAGCTTCTCGATGCGGTGGCGGCTCGCTCCCGAGTGCATCCTATTGCTCACGGCCACTGGTATATCGACGGCGGACAAGAAGCGGCTTACGACTCGTCTCTTACGTGCGTCTCCTATCACGCACTGGAACCGGCGCGAGCGGCCCTCTCGAACAAAATTCGCGTGGAAATTGAGCAGCCCGGCATGGGACCCGAGACGTTGCGCACTTTGCTGGCGCAGATGCGGCCCGCCGATCTGGGACTGGGCAATGGAACATCGCAGGCCTCGGATGGCCGCGCGGCGAGACCGAGGAGTGCAGTGCTCGATCGCTTCCAGCTAAAACTGCTGACGGAGGGATCTGGCACACAGGTTTTCAGCACGACGTTTGCGCAATGGGCGGCGCGAGAGGCGCTGCGGCGCGCGCAGCCGGTCACTTTGCTGGTGCGCTTCGCGCCGCGCCAACGGCAGAAGCCGATGAACGAGATGCTGTCTGCAACCAACAGCCGTGCGGAACTGGATCCGATAGGCTCCTTGGTGGATGGAGATATGGGTGCGTACTACAACTGGCTGAATCAGCAGCGGCTGCCGGGAGCGGAGCAGTCTGCGTTTCTCGCGTGGTTTGAAAATCACAGCGAGGCCGTGGCGATTGGACCGTCGATGCCTCGCGGGACGGAATCGAACGCGGCGGCCGATCTACAGACTTTGCTTTCTTGGATGAGCTGAGGAGTTTCAAAAAACATTTCGAAGGAGAGAAGAAAATTCCATGACTAGACTATCGCGGCGCACGGTCCTGAAGACTGCCATTACGGGAGCGACTATGGCTTCTATGCCTTCGATGTCCTGGCCAGAGCAAAATACTCCGATTAAGCGCAAGGGACAGATCAAGCAATCGGTTTCGCGATGGTGCTACCAGAAGATTCCGCTCGACGATCTTTGTGTCTACGCCGCGCAGATTGGTTTGAAGGCCGTTGACCTGCTCGGTCCTGAGGATTACGAAGTGCCCGGCCGGCACGGCTTGATTTGCAGCATGGGGTACGCGGGCGGCGGCGAGATTCCCACAGCCTTGAACCGTGTTGAAAATCACCAAAGAATCGAGGACGGTTTTCGCAAAAACATTCCGCTGGCGGCCAAGGCCGGAGTGCCGAACGTAATCACTTTTTCGGGGAACCGCGCGGGAATGTCCGACGAGGAGGGCGCCAAGAATACGATTCTGGGGCTCAATCGCGTGAAGAAAATTGCCGAGGACCACGGCGTTACCATTTGCCTGGAACTGCTCAACAGCAAGGTGGACCACAAGGATTACATGTGCGACCACACAGCGTGGGGAGTGCAGGTGATGCAGGCGGTAAATTCGCCACGCGTCAAACTCCTTTACGACATCTATCACATGCAGATCATGGAAGGAGATCTGATTCGCACTATCCAGCAGAATAGCCAGTGGCTCGGACATTTCCACACGGGCGGCGTTCCGGGGCGGCATGAGCTGGATGGCACGCAGGAAGTGCAGTGGGACGGCGTGATGCGCGGAATCGTGGCGACAAATTTCCAGGGCTACGTGGCGCACGAATTTGTGCCTGCGCGCGACCCGCTGACTTCGCTGCGCCAAGCGGTGGATTTGTGCGACGTCTAGGTGCGGCGTCTAAGTGCGACGTCCAGGTGCGGCGTCTGGCCAAGATGGGCGCTACTTCGCCGTCCAGGATGGGTTCTGCCTGCGTGAAATGGATCGAACTCAGCTTCGGCTTGAACGGCAGGCCCCGGAATTTGCTACAATCTTGAAAGTCAACCAAACCGATCCCCGGTAGCTCAATGGTAGAGCATTCGGCTGTTAACCGAAGGGTTGCTAGTTCGAATCTAGCCCGGGGAGCCAACTTCGCGCATGTCTTCTTAGAACTGTTCTTTTTTTATTCCGCTCCCGTTACCTTCAACTGCTCCATCCAGGCATCGCAGAGATAGGGCGGCTTGCGTTGCCGTCCCCGTGGGGCACACCAACGCTGTGTCGCTGAGCACATAGCAGAAAGGCAAAGACGAATGGACAACGGAAAGGGAGGAATGAAAGGAAAGGTCACCTTAGTGACCGGGGGAAATTCCGGTATAGGGAGAGCTGCCGCGATACTTTTTGCGCGCGAGGGCGCGAAGGTCGTGATTGCTGCGAGGAATATGTAGCGGGGCGAGCACGCGGTCGAAGCGCCAGGCCACCGCCAGATAGAAACATTCGTTTCCCCGGCAAGCATCCAAATTAAGAATCGTTGACATTCAAAAATGGCGTCACTATACTCGCTCGAAACGAGTACTTAACCGATTTAGCTCGCGGTGCACGGCATGTCGGCAATTGTTCGGGGGGAGGATTCACCAATGAACGTGTTTAAGATATCCCTGCGCACGCTGGGGATGCTGGTTTGTTTGGCTTTCGTTTTGGCTTCCGCACATGGGCAGTACCGCGCTTCGATCCAAGGTGTTGTAACCGACCCGCAAGGCGCCGCCGTACCTGGAGCCGCCGTCACTCTGAAGAATCTGGATACAAACCAGATCCTAACCGCTACCACCGACGGAAACGGTATTTACAACTTCAACGCCCTTCCTCCCAATAAATATTCCATCAGCGTCGAGAAGGCGGGTTTCAAGAAGAAGGTGCTCGAAAATGTAGGCGTGATCCCGGAACAAGCAAACGCCCTGAATATCCAGCTGGATATTGGGGAGGTCACGCAAAGTGTCACCGTGAGCGGCGATTCGACCCCACTCATCGATACGGAGACCGCCTCCATTAACGGGGTTGTAACTACGAACCAAATTCAACACCTGCCGTCCTTTGGGCGGGACGTGCTGAAACTCGCGCAGTTGGCTCCCGGATCCTTCAGCGATGGCTCCCAAGCGAGTGGCAGCGACAACTATAATATCCCCGGCACCCAGACGGGGGGAGGGGCTTCAGGTGGTTCGGATGGCATCTTCAAAACCGAAAATGGTGCGCAGGTCGTTGCGAGTGGTCAGCAGACTGAAAACAACGGCATCTCCATCGACGGTATCAGCACTACTAGCGCCGTCTGGGGCGGTGCAACGATCATCACACCCTCCGAAGATTCGGTGGATAGCGTAAAAGTCGTCTCCAATAGCTATGATGCGGAGGATGGACGATTCAGCGGTGCCCAGATTCAGATCACCTCCAAGAGTGGCACGAGCAACTTCCATGGCAGCCTCTTCTTTACGAACCACGAACCGAGTTTCGACGCGTACCAGCGATTTAACGGCGCGGGCAATAGCGTAACTAAGGACGCCAATAAGTTCGACCAGTTCGGCGGCAGCGTCGGCGGCCCGATCCCGATCCCGAGGTGGAAGAACAAAATCTTCTTCTTCTTCAACTATGAGACTGTTCGCGAACCCTTCTCCAACCTGCAAGGCAACGGTTGGTACGAGACACCGGCCTTTGCCGCCTTGGCGCCTTCGGGAAGCCTCGCCGCGAAGTATCTTTCTTTCCCTGGTAACGGTGTGGTCGGCACGCTCAACCCCAATGCCACGTGCGCCACTGCCGGTCTCACCGACGCGGCCCACGTTACCGCTCAGAACCCCGTTGCAAACTGCGCGGAAGTCGCAGGGGGCCTCAATGTCGGTACGCCTCTGACAACAGGCTTGGGTAGTCAGGATTTTGGGTGGGTTAGCGCCCAGAACCCCGGCTGCGGTGGCGCCGGCACTGGCTGCGGAACCGCTGGCAGCCCTCTGGGCACCGTGGCTGACATCGCGAACTACAACACGATCGACCCAACTAAATTTACGGCTACCCAATACAATGGCCGCCTGGACGTGAATGCCACGGAAAAGGACCGCGTCGGCTTTGCCATCTACTACGTTCCTCTTTCTAAAGACAACTACAACGGTAACCGCGCCTACGATATCTTCCACCATTCACAAATCAATGAGGCTTTCTCGACCATCTGGGATCACACCTTCTCGTCCACCTTCCTCAACGAAGCCCGCGCCAATGCCGCCAGCTGGCGCTGGAATGAAATCGGCTCCAACTCTCAGTCTCCGGTTGGATTTCCCACGGATCGCATTGATACCACCGGCAGCATTTCGGTGAATTCGTTTGGACCGAACGTCGGCAGCATTCTCGACCAGTGGACTTATACCTTCAAGGATGTGGCCACCAAGATTTACGGACGCCACACCCTTAAGTTTGGCGGTGATGTCACACGCCTCTTCTACCTGCAAGAGTGCGCCGGTTGCGGCGTGCCCAGCTATAGCTTCTTCAACATGTGGGACTTCCTAAACGATGCGCCGGCGAGCGAAGGCGGAGGCTTCAATCCTATTACTGGAGCTCCTACTACCATCCGCCAGGACCAGCGCGAAAACCTCGGCGGTCTCTTCGTCCAGGATTATTTCAAACTTCGCTCGAACCTGACCCTCACCTTCGGTCTTCGCTGGTCGTACTTTGGTCCCCTGTACGCAAAACAGGGCAATATGCTCAGCGCTATTCCCGGCGCTGGGTCTGCTTACTTCACCGGCCTGGTCGTCCGCAAGGGCAATTCCTGGAACGCGCAGAAAGACAACTTCGGACCGCAGATTGGAGTTGCATGGAGCCCGACTTCGCTGTTTGGACATGAGTTTAATAACCGCTTGGCGATCCGCGGCGGCTATGGCTTGAGCTATACCGGGGAACAACTCGCTATCTCTGCCAACATCGTCAATAATCCCGGATCGGTAGTGTTTCCCAACTTGAGCCAGAGCAGCCCCGCCGCTTCGAGTTGCGCTCAGCCGCTGCCGAATTGCGGCATCATCTACGCCCTTTCGTCGGGCGTGCATGATCTCAACGGCTATCCAGTAAACCCGAACACCGTTTCGAGTTTTGGCGCAAATGGCCTGCCAACAACTGGTTCCGTCGGTGTGCAAATCTTCCCCAACACTCTGCCCACTACGCGTGTCCACCATTACTCGCTGGATGCCCAATATGACCTGGGACACCAATTCGTGGCGTCATTGGGTTATCAAGGGAGCCAGTCTCGCGACACCTTTTTCCATGAGAACCCGCTTGCCGTCCCTTCAACCTTGGGTTACCCCCTCAACCCGCAGATCGGTGGCGGGGACTACTGGGGTGTAAACGGCCACGGCAACTACAACGCCCTGCTCGCGGAACTAAAGCATGACTTTTCGCACCAGTTCCAGGCTGACTCGCAATTCACTTGGTCGAAGTGCATGGACACTAGCTCCGCGCCATATTCGGAGCAGCCTTACCCCTACGACCAGGGCCTGGATTATGGGCGCTGCGACTACAACGTAGGCAAGGCCTTCAAGATCTTTGGCGTCTGGCAGCCCGTCTTCTTCCACGGCTCCAACAGTTGGATGGAAAAGATCGCCGGCGGCTGGTCACTCAGCGGCATCTTCAATATTCACTCTGGATTCCCCTGGACTCCGATGCTGAACATTCCGAACGGCGCAAGCCTCTATTGTGGGCAATGCGGTTACGGGTCCGTGTTCCCCGCTGCCTACCTGGGCGGCGCCGGTAACAGCACGAGCAATGATGCATTCAAAACCGTTGCGAATTCGAATTATCCCAACGGTGGCGGGGCGTATTTCTCGACACCAAACTTCACTAACGTTGTTTTCACCGGCACCAACTCCGGAACCGCGCTTCCTCCGTTCTCTCATGTCTCGCGCAATTCGCTCAACCTTCCCGGATATAAAGGCGTTGACCTGACTCTGGCCAAAGCCTTTGGCCTTCCCAAAGCCCCGGTACTCGGCGAAAACGCCAAGATCGAGTTGCGGTTTGATGCCTACAACCTGTTCAACAATTTGAACTTCAACCCGAACCAAATCTCGAATAACATTGCCAACTCGAACTTCGGCACGATTACGGGTGCTCTTGCTGCACGCGTCCTCACGCTGGGAGCGCGCTTCAGCTTCTAAGTTTTCCACCCCGGGAGGCGTAGCTCGAAGTTGGGGAGCGCCTCCTTAATAATTTGTTCGAGGAAGCTGTCAACGAGGAGCTGTGGAACTCTCCCCTTGTTGACAGCTTTTTTTCTTTAACGGATCAAGGCCAACTGGAACCTCGCTCTTTGCCTCACGGGCCGGCTTCCCCCTCGCCTGCCAGTCACAACGCCTTGTCGGACCTTCCTATCGCCCGCTGCATCACCATCATCGACGCTTCCGGCATCAAGTAGCCCCCGGAAGGAAGTAGCCCTCCGCCGTTCACCTCTTATTTTCTACCGTTCAACCCCTGATTCCGACTATTGCCTGTAATTCACTTAACGCCATCGCCAATCCATGCTACCCTCTGCCATGTTCTCCTCGTGCTCCAGCTCATTTCCGCCAGCAGCGCCCTCGCTCCATTCCAGCTCTCCCATCTTCGCGTCAATCTCTGTGACCTCCGTGACCTCTGCGTTAAATTCCCCTTCCTTTTTTCCCCTAAATGCAGCATCGACCGATTCTCTGCCCGCTGCCAAAGCACCGCTAACCTCTTTAGAATCCGCACTTACGCAAGGTTTACCCGTAACTCCTTTAGAATGCGCACTTACAAAAAATAAGGACTTAAAGTCCTTTAGAATCCGCACTTACAGAAAAACCGGGGGAGGGGGTCTTCTTGTTTGCTGGAAATGCGCGGGAACTCTCCCGCTCAAATGGCAGACCGGAGAAGGTCTAATCGGAGGCGAATCCAGCACTTTGCATCGCCGCTTGCGCTTCCGGATTCTTCTTAGGTCTTCCTTGGGAGGTGGCGCGCTCAAGCGGGATGGAAGCCGGCTTTTTGCATGGCGGTTTGCGCTTCGGGATTTTTCATGAAAATGTCCCACACCAAGCCGGTGCGATGATTTTCCGCCATGAGCATCGTGATTCCGAGATCGATGCCGAGCACATCCTGGTCGTACCAGCCGTCCAGCGGATTGAACGCATCCACGAATCCGTAGCGCGCCCAGGCTTTTTCTTTGTAGCGGCCGCGGATGTTCCGCAGGACGCGCATGCAATCGTCATAGAGAAAGGGCAGCGAACCGCCAGTGGCGCAAGACACGATGCTTCCATCAATCGGCCCTTGCGGCGGCGGACCGCCCCACGCGGTGTAGCCTTTCTCGTAGTCGGAGGCGCTGATTCCCCACAAGTCTTCGCTGTAGTCTGGAAATTTGTCGCGCAGCGAAAGACAGAAGAGTTTGTGCGCTTTGGTTGCTTTGATCGAATTTTCAAAATAGTCGGTGTAGGCGTCGCGCTTCTTGCGGAAGTCATACCACGCCTGGGAATACTGATGCGTGAAGATCGGATCGTTGCCGGAAATATATTCGAGTCCCTGATATTTGATGACGGGACGCGTCCAGGCTTTCCACGCGTCTGGCGAAAGCGGATGGGTGGGTGAGCCGATGCCCAGGAGATAAATCATCATCAGCTCGCAAAAATGTTCCCAGCGGGCCTCGAGAAATCCCGACTCGGGCTTCCAGCCCATGGAGAGTGTGGAACCGCCATTCAACATCCATGGCCAATCGACGCGCTCATAGATTTTCGTGGCGAGATCCTTGATCTCCTGGTCGGCAAAATATTGCCTGGCCGTCAGTACACCGCAAAGCAGCAGCGAAGTGTCGATCGAGGACAACTCGCAATCTGCCCAGCGCTGGCCCGTCTCCATATGGATGAAGTGGTAGTAGAAACCGTGTTCGTGCTTGAGGTCATTTGCGAGAAAGCGCAGCGTGCTGCGGACGCGCTCGCGAATCTCCTCGGTCTTTCCGAATCCCCTGTGATCGCCAATGCAGAGGCTGGTCAGGCCGAATCCCGTGGCGGCGATGCTGGACATGGCGCGCGTATCATTTCCGTTCGCCAGGGCGCGATCTTTTACTTGGCCGGTTTTGGGACTTGCCTCGAACCAGAAAAAATCAAACGTGGTGCGCTGGATTTCATCCAGAAGTTTCTCGTCGGTTCCTTGATAAGGCGCGCCGGCCGGTGGAACGAACTTCTTCTGCGCATCCGCGAAACAGTTCAGTAGCGGCGCAAACGAACTCGTGAGAAGTCCAGCGGCGCCAAGTTTGAGGCTGTCCCTGCGAGAAAGCGAGAGTTTGCGAGTCATTGCATTACTTTCGTTTGGCTTATGGCGTTCACTATCTAATCTCAAGCGTCGCTTCCGTGCCATGCGCGGAGTCCGGACTGATCCAAACCTTCACGCGCGCCGGTTCGACTGTATATTTATTTTGATCGTCCCAAAGCGCAAACGCTTCGGGACCCAAATGGAAAGTCACACGTTGCGTCTGACCTACGGCAAGTTTCACGTGCTGGAACGCTTTCAGCGCGCGAACCGGTTGCGCGGTGCTCGTGCCTTCCAGGCGAACGTAGACCTGAACGATCTCCTCGCTGGCGCGAGCGCCGGTGTTGGCGATGTTGGCGCTGACGGTAATCCCGGCGTTCGATGCGTGTTCCGCATCCCGCAGGCCGGCGTTCAGTGAGCTGGCGCTCAGTTGAGCGGAACTCGCCTGCGTCGGGCCGTATTCGAAGCTCGTATAGGTGAGTCCGTACCCAAACGGAAACTGCGGACTGTTTTGCTCGTCGATGTAACGCGAAACATATTTGTCCGAGCCTTCCCACGGCGGCTTGGTGAGATCGGCATTGCCCGCCGGACGTCCCGTATTCAAAGCGTCGTAGTAGAGCGGTTCCTGGCCGACGCTGCGCGGCCAAGTGACCGGGAGTTTTCCGGTGGGATTCGATTCTCCAAAGAGCGTGCGCACAAGAGCGGGACCTGCCTGCACTCCCGGAAACCACGCGGCAAGAACTGCGGGGACATGTTCAAAGGCCCAGGGAAACGTGAGCGGCCGTCCGCTGAACAAGATAAGCACCACGGGCTTTCCCGTGGCACTAACCGCTTCCAGGAGCTTTTCCTGGCGACCGGGCAGGCCGAGATGGGCACGCGAAGCAGCCTCGCCGGTCATATCGGGACCGCTCTCGCCGAGCGCAAGAATCACAAGGTCCGAGTCTTGCGCGGCTTTGACAGCTTCCGTCAATTGTTCGTCCGATCCATTGGTAATCTCGCTGCCTTTCGCGTAGCGGACATGATCCGCTCCCAACTTTTGTGTGAGTGAAGCGCGCAACGTAACGACCTCTGCTGGGCGGCCTTGCGCAGACCACGAGCCAAGCATGTCCGCGGCGTCATCCGCGAGCGGCCCGACAAGGGCGACATTTTTCACATCATTGGAAAGCGGGAGTATCGCCGACCCATCGGCCACTTGAGCATTCTTCAGTAATACAAAGGAACGTTCGGCGGCCGTGCGCGCCAGCGCGACGCTCTCCGGCTGAAGCATAGCGCCTGCTTCCTTTGTTTCGTCGGCGTAAGGATGTTCGAACAGACCCAGCGCAAACTTGAGGCGAAGGACGTGGCGAACCGCCAGGTTAAGATCGGCCTCCGGCACCTGCCCGGAGTGCACCAATTCGGCCAGAGTGTCGTGGTAAAAACTGCTGACCATATCCATCTCCACGCCGGCCATGAATGCTTTTCGCGCAGCGGTCGCGGGATCATTGGCGATACCGTGCGGAATCAGTTCGGCGATGGAAGTCCAGTCGCTGTCGACGAGCCCCTGGAATCCCCATTCCTTGCGCAAAATCTGTCTGATGGTGAAGGGGTTGGCGGAGGTGGGCACTCCGTTTAGCGAATCGAACGCGGTCATAATCGTGGCAGCGCCTGCATCGAGCGCGGCACGAAACGGGGGCAAGTAGAACTCTCTCAGAGTGTGCTCGGAAATCTCGACAGAATTGTAGTCGCGGCCGCCTTCGGCAGCTCCGTAGCCCACATAGTGTTTGGGACAAGCGGCGACGCTGTCCGGCGCGTTCAGTTTCTCGCCTTGATAGCCCCGCACGAACGCGCGCGCCATTGCCGCATCGAGGTACGGGTCTTCGCCGTTGCCCTCGGCCATGCGTCCCCATCGCGCATCCCTTGCGATGTCCAACATCGGAGAAAACACCCAGCGGATTCCGCTCGCAGACGCTTCGCTGGCGGCCACGCGCGCGGCGTGCTGGACAAGCTCCGGATCCCAAGTCGCCGCTAGTCCCAGCGGGATTGGAAACTCAGTGCGATAGCCGTGAATGACGTCCAAACCAAAAATAAGCGGAATCCGCAAACGGGACTTTTCCATGGCCACGTGCTGATAGGCATTGGCCTCCCGCGCGGTGGTGATATTAAACAGGGCACCGATCTGGCCCTTCTGGAGCATGTCGTCGTAATCGGTGCGCCCCGTTCCCGGTCCGGTGAGCTGTCCGGCGGAGTACTGAACCAGTTGGCCGACCTTTTCTTCCAAGGTCATCTTTTGCAACAGCGCGTCAATTTTCTTTTCCGCTGCGGGATTTATGAGGATAGAGTGCGCCGCCGAGTTGGCGGGCGCTTTTGGAGGGGCCGGTTCCTGAGCCGTAGCGGAATGGCAAGCGATGACCAGACCGGAGAGAAGGGCGAAGCGAATGAGCGGATTGAGCACGATTTTAACAACTCCGATGGCGCCGTCGAACAACAAACCAGCCGTGTTTTTTCAGCGCTGAAAGTAGCAACAAGTTACTCGATTCCGGGCCAATCGGGGATGAATAAAGCAAACGATCTTGAGTTCTGAGCCGCCGCCGCGCAGACAACAAAATCCTTATTCTCGAGGGATTCTTGCCATCGCAGAGGCGGGGCCGGAGTTCGGTGCCAGTCCCTGCTGTTCTGCGACAGCATAGTAAACCGATTTAGTAGGATACACAAGCGAGGGAAGCGATTCCTCCCTGAGTGGCCAAATCGGCCCGGTCTTGGTCCTTGTCCTCGCTTGGTGCCTTGTGGGAGACTACCAGCCCGGAACCCCTATGCCCCGTCCGAAAAAGAGTAGCAGTGCGCCCGCGCAGAAAACCTCGGGTGCGAGTGTGAGCCTGAAGTCTCTCGCCGAACACGTCGGCCTTTCTCAGGCCGCGGTTTCGTTCGTAATCAACCGGTCACCCGCCGCAAAGTCCATTCCGCATCGCACGCAGGAACTGATTCGAGCCGCGGCCCGGGAATTAAATTATCGGCCCAATCATCTGGCGCGGTCGCTCCGGCAGCAGCGCAGCTTCACGATAGGCGTCGTCGTTCCCGAGATCAGCGAGGGATATGCCGCCCTGGTCATGTCCGGCATCGAGGATCATCTGCTCCAGGAGGGCTATTTTTATTTCGTGGTCAGCCACCGCCACCGGAGTGAACTCATCCAGGAATACCCGTTGCTTCTGCAGCAACGCGCGGTGGAGGGCTTGATCGTTGTGGATACCGTTCTTTCCGAAAAGGTGGATGTTCCCAGCATTGCGGTCTCCGGACACCGGGATGTTCCTGGCGTGACGAATATTGTTCTAAACCACGGGCGGGCAGCATGCCTCGCTTTGCAGCACCTTTCCAACCTCGGACACCGGGAAATGGCCTTTATCAAGGGGCAGGCGTTCAGTTCCGATACGGAAGTGCGCTGGGAAGCAGTGCGCGAGGCGGCCAAGAAATTTGGGATTGAGATCAAGGACCAGTTCGTCGGTCAACTCGAGGGCGAATCTTCTTCGCCGCTCCTGGGATACCAAGTCACGCAAAGGCTTTTGGCCTGCGGTGAACGGTTCACCGCGCTTTTTACTTTTAACGATATTTCCGCCATCGGGGCGGTTCAGGCGTTACGTGAAGCCGGCCGCCGTGTGCCCGAGGATGTTTCGGTGGTTGGATTCGACGATATCCAGAGCGCGGCGTTCCAGAACCCCGCGCTGACGACGGTTCGCCAGCCCTTGCGTGAGATGGGTATGATCGCAGCGGAAACGCTGTTGCAGCGCATCACGGCGCCAGCGAAGGCGCCCTATCCCAAGGAAATCGTGGTCGAGCCGGAACTGATCGTGCGCGCGAGCACGGCTCCGCCTCTGAAGGTTGCGGTTTCTCGCTGATTTCGTCTGCAACGAGCGCTTTGCTTACTCGCCGAGTTTGACCGCGCGATCGTAGCCCGTCATCTCAAGATAACCTACACCGTTTAGCGGGATTTTCCCGCGATGCCCGCCCAGAATGATGGCGCCTTCCCAATAGGATGGCGCGATTTTTGTTTTTCCGGTCAACTCTTGTGAGGCGAGAGACGTACGTGCTTCCAGTTCGATCTCCAATTTGGGGATCCTGATGTTCCAGGCAATGGGATAAGTCGCATGAGTCGAGGGACTAGTCCAAGTTTGGGCGAGCGGTTGTAAAGTGAATTCGTTCGCACGCAGATGCGTGGATTTGCCTTGCGCATCGACGCAGGTACCCGCGGAGAATGGATCGACGGAGCCGTCTTTCCGGCGGATGCGAAAGAGCATCAGTTCGGTGTTGTCTTCAAGTTGCAAGCTCAGCCAGTCCCAGCCGACCTGGTCTTGTTCCAGTTGGTGGGTGAAAAATTCGTGGTCCATCCAGGCCAGGCCTGTTACTTCAAAACTCTCACCGTTTAATTCAATTTGGCCCTTCGTTGCGAGCCGCGTCAGCGAAAAATAATATGAGGCGTGGCCCGCGCCTTGCGATTTTTGGCTTAGGCCGTTTTCCCCATGAAGGATCGGCGATTTTTCCGGATGAAGCGCCAGATGCAATTGGAACTGCTTCTCGATCGCCTGCAGATGTTGATCCTGCCCCTGCCACTGAATCTGCCAATTCCCATTCCAGATACGGGCGGCGGATTCACTGACGCCGGCGATGCCGGGGCCGGCCCGATTGATTCTCTCCGAGTGGTAAAACTTCTGGCCGTCCAAATCGCTGAGCGCGAGATGCGTCAGATAAACGTCTTTGACATCCCAAGCCGCGGATGGCGCGGGATCGCGGCTAACAGCCTGGCGGAAAAAAGTAAGTTCAAATCCGAAGCGATGGCCGTTCGCCGATTTCACATTACCTGTGTAATACCACCACTCCGTCTGAAAGCCGGGATGATCGAAATAGTCCCTCGGGAATTCGAATCGATAGCCGGGCAAGGCAGTGCGGTACTGCGCGGCGAGCGGATGGAAATACAAGAGCGCCGCGGCGAGGGCTGCCAGCCTACTCCTCATGAACTGCCTCGAGCGGATTCAGTTTCACGGCCACTTGCGCGGGATACAATCCCGCGAGCACCGTGGCTGCGTAGACCCCACTGATAGCACCCAGCAGAACTGCGACGGGCCAATGGAATCGAATCGTCCAACCGAAGGATTGTTTGTTGATGACGTAAATCAAGACAAGCGAAAGCGCGAATCCCTGTGCAAGTCCGGCGAAATTGGCGAGCATCCCAAGGAGACCAGCTTCGAAGAGAATTTGCTTGCGGACTTGTCCTGTGGAGGCTCCGAGAAATCGTAGCAGGCCAAGTTCGCGGCGTCGATCGATGACGAGGGCAAGCAGGGCGCCGGCGACGCCCATGACTGCGACGAGGATCGCGACGGCTTCGAGCGCATAGGTGATAGCGAAGGTACGATCGAAAATGCGGATCGCCTCGGCGCGCAAGTCGCGGTTGGAGAAGAGCAACACGCGATAGCTTGCAGCCGCCTCCGTGATTTCCTTGCGTACGGCTTCGCTCGTCGCACTGGGCGCGACGTAGATGGCGAGATTCGAAGGAGCGGGATCCGGAAGATAGCGCAGCATGGTCTGGCGATCCATCAGAATGCTGCCGCGCTCGCTGCCGTAGTCGTAATAAACATCCACGATGCGAAAGGACGCGCGGGCCGCGCCGAGCGCCAGTGTGATGGTGTCGCCCGCGCGCACGTGATGTTTGTAGGTGAATGGTTCGCTGACGACGACAGCATCGGCATTACGAATCTGGGAGAGGACTTGCTCGGTGGGGCGGCCGGAGAAAAAGTTCGATTGATGATCCGATCGCAGCGCGCTTAAATCCACCGAAGCGAGGGTCGCCGGGATGCCGTCGTAGCTGATTTCGTAGGCGCGCAGGCGGTCGACGCCAGCGACGCCGGGCAGCTTGCTGATTTTCTCCGCCAATTCCAGAGACACGGTCGGATGGCGGTCGGGAGCGGGCTCACCCGCGGGGCGCAGGTAAAGATCAGCGGGAAGCCTGTCGTTCATCCAGATCAGAACGGTCTCGCGGAAACTGCCTACCATGATGCCGACAGAAGTCATCATGGCGATGGCGGTGGAGAGCGCGCCCACAAGCACTGAAGTGCGGCGAAGCGATCCTGATAGGCTCTGCGCGGCCAGGAGAGCTTCGACTCCCAGTACTCTTCCGAGCCAGCGTGAGGTGCGAGAGATGACGGCATACGTGAATGCCGGAATAGCCAACGCGGAAGCGATTACAAGCAAGATCGCCGCGAGATAACCGAACACCGGCTTGCCTTCTATCGCAGGAACGCGTGATGCGCCTGCGGCTAAGATGCCGAGGATCAGTGCGAGCCACAAATCACGCGATTTGTGTACGCGCGCCGTGAACTCCCGCCTGCCGCGCGCCATGGCTTCCACAGGGGAAACGAGGGATGCTTCGCGGGCGGGCGAGTATGCGGACAAGATCGCGACGCCAACGCCGATAACGAACGCAAGCACTACCGACCACGCGGTAAGTTCGATAGCTCCCGGACGGCTGCTGACATAGAGCGACTCGACAGTGGCGGACATGAGCTTCACCGCGCCAGTGGCCATCACGCGACCGACCGGCAGACCAAGCGCCGCGCCGGCCAATCCAAAAAAGGCGGCTTCGCCAATGAACGCGGCAAGCACAGCGTTTCGGCTGGCGCCCAAGGCGCGAACGATTCCAGTCTCTGGCCGGCGGCGCACGACAGAAACCGAAATGGTGTTGTAGATGAGAAAAGCTCCGACGATGAGCGCGATGTAGCTGAGCAACCGAAGATTCCACCGGAAGGCGGCAAGCATCCGGCGATTTTCGACGGTGCCTGTTCCTTGCGTGCGAACTTCCACACCCGCGGGCAGCACGGCGCGCAGGCGCTGCTGCCAATCCTCGAGGCTGGGCTTTTCTGGAATTCTTAACAAGATGCGGTCGACACGACCGAACCGGTTCAGCGCTCGTTGCGCCGCCGCGATGTCCATCACGATGGCGGAGTCGGCGCCGTTCGAATCCGGGTAGACGCCGCGGACAGTATACTCGCGAACCTGGTCATTGATCAGCAGGCGAAGTCTTTCGCCAGGCTTTCGTTTCAGACTTGCACCGACCCAAACACTGTCGGGATATTGCAAGGACTGAAGTTCATTTTCTGAAGAGCCAACAGATTCGTTCGAACTGAATTCTGAGATCGTCCCACTTCGTTCAGAATTACTTTCCGCGACGAAATCGAGGCCGATGAGCGGAAGAGTTTGCTTCGAGTCCGCAACGACAGCGGAGTCTTCGATACGCGGCGAAATGCGAATGGAATACGGAAGCGCGGCGAGCGTACCCACTACCGTTTCTGGCACTCCGCCCGACGCGACAATTTCCAGATCGTTGTCGCCCGCCAGTGTTTCCATCGAAGCGCGAAACGAGCCGGTCGCCGCCGCTCCGGCGAGATCCATCGCCAGCACGACCGCGACGCCAAGAGTGACGGCGAGCACCGTCAAGAGGGCGCGAACCGGCTCTTGCAGCAGCGGACGAAGCATCAAGCGGTAAAAGAGGAAGAGGCGTCCCATGTCAGCGGCGTGTGACTTCTGCGATTTTTCCGTCGCGCAAGCGCACGACGACGTCTGCCAGCGCAGCCGCCTCAGCGCTGTGCGTGGCCATCAGCGTTGCGATTTTCAGTTCGCGGGTCAGGCGCCTCAGAACATCGAGGATGACATTGCCCGTCACTGTGTCGAGATTCCCCGTTGGCTCATCGGCAAGAAGGATAGAGGGCGATTGAACGAGTGCCCGTGCGATGCCAACGCGCTGCATCTGCCCGCCGGAAAGTTGGTGGGGATAGCGGTCGCCCAGCCCATCGAGCTCCACCCATCCAAGCTTTTCGTGGGCAGCAGCGCGGGCGTTTGGCTTTCCGGCAAGCAGCAACGGCAGCTCAACGTTTTCAAAGACCGTCACCGTGTGCAAAAGCTGGAACGATTGGAAAATGAAGCCGACTTTTTCGCGCCGGAGCCGCGTGAGGCCGGCGTCGTTCAAAGTAGATGTCTCGACGCCGTCGAGCAGAACGCGGCCGGAGGAAGGAAAGTCCATAGCGCCGGCGAGATTTAGAAGAGTGGATTTGCCGCAGCCGCTGCGTCCAACGAGGGCCACAAATTCCCCACGGCTTGCCTCAAGTGAGATATCGTCCAGCGCGTGGACACGCTGCCCATCGGTCAGATAGTCCTTGCTGACGTTTTGAAGCGTGACCATCGCCATGTCTAATGATGGGGCTTCTGCTGCACAATTTGCCAGCGAACAGCGCCCCGGCGGCTGAGTCGCTAGCCTTCCTCGCTCGGAAACTCCCATTGAGACTGGTCGTGCCCTGTTATAGACTGCGCACGCTGAATTCCGGTCTAGGGGCGGCTGGGATTCCACTTTACAGGCGCATTTTCGTCACATGCAGTCGGTGCGCTGTACTCGCTCGCGAAGGCAAGTTCAACTGAGCCATACATCCCCAATCGGCTACCGCGGCCGGTTGGCGAGGAGGAACGGATGCTGTTCGCTTCGCAAGTCACGGTTGCGCACCAGAGCGTAGCCACCTTGGATCTCGTCATCATTGGGATCTATTTCTGCATCGTGTTCGGCATAGGGATGTATTTTGCGAGAAAGGAGCGAACCTCCGAGGACTACTTCCTTGCTGGCCGTGACATTGGGTGGTTTTTCATCGGCGCATCGCTGTTCGTATCGAACATCTCCACAGAACACTTCATTGGTCTGTCTGGTTCCGGCGCTTCTTCTGGCCTGGCCGTCGGCCACTTTGAGTGGCTCGCCTGTCTGATCCTGCTCGTGCTGGGCTGGGTATTCGTGCCTTTCTATTTACGCTCGAACGTCTTCACCATGCCGGAGTTCCTCGAGCGCCGATTCAATCGAAATTGCGCCGTCTATCTCGCAGCCATCTCGATCATCGCCTATATTTTCACAAAGATCTCCGTGCAACTCTACGCCGCAAGCGTCGTTCTAGAGCGCGTGGCGGGGTGGCCGCTTTGGAAGACGGCTGTCGTCCTGGTTGTCGCCACAGGCATTTACACGGTCGCCGGAGGGCTGGCCGCGGTGATCTACACGGATACAGTCCAGACTTTGATTTTGATTTGCGGCGCCGTTACTCTGACGATCATCGGTCTCCACCGCGTGGGCGGCCTGGAGCACTTGAGGACCATGGTGCCCAGCAGTTACTTCCACATGATCAAGCCGGTGAGCGATAAGGATTTTCCGTGGACAGGCATTTTTTTTGGGGCGCCTATTCTTGGGATTTGGTATTGGTGCACCGACCAGGTAATCGTGCAGCGCGTGCTCTCGGCGCGCGATGAGGGCCACGCGAAATTAGGAACCATTTTCGCCGGGTTCCTCAAAATTCTTCCAGTCTTCATGCTCGTTCTCCCCGGCATCATCGCCTTCGCCCTTTTCCCCGAGCAAGTCAAGAAGCCCGATTTCGCCTATCCCACGCTCATCCTGAACCTTTTGCCCACCGGCCTCGTCGGTCTCGTCATGGCGGCGCTGCTTGCCGCGGTCATGGGCGCGATGAGCTCCGTATTCAACTCGGCTTCCACACTTGTGACATTGGATTTTTACAAAAAGATTCGCCCGCAAGCTTCGGAAAAACAGCTCGTTAATTTCGGCCGCATTGCCACTGGTTTCATGGTGCTGCTCGGGCTGCTCTGGGTTCCGTTCATCCACTACATCAGCAGCCAGCTCTATATCTATCTGCAGAGCGTCCAGGCCTACATCTCTCCGCCCATCTCCGCTTGTTTCGTCCTGGGAATTCTGTGGCCGCGCCTGAACGGCGCGGGGGCGATTTCGTCGCTTTTGACAGGCTTCGTCTTGGGCGCAACGCGCTTCAGCCTCGAACTTGCGGATCGCGCTGCCGGCGGCCATTTCGAGTCCCCCGTCGTTCGTTGGATTGTGGACATGAACTTTCTGCACTACGCCATTTTCATGTTCGTGGTCTGCTCGCTCGTCCTTGTCACGGTCAGCCTCATGACCAAGGCGCCCGACCGTAAACAACTTGCCGGACTGACATTTGCCACCGTCGACGATAAGATCGAAACCACTGTTGTCGGCCAGCCCCAGCGCAAACCCGCGCATGAAACCCCAACCGAACGCCTCATCAACGTCGTCGCCAGTCTTCTGTTGCTCGCGACCGTGATCGGCCTGTGGGTTTACTTCCGCTAAGGCGCCAATGGGTAAGCGAACGAAATGAAAACTTCGACCATCCGCTGCCTGAAACCCAACGTCACTCAAGAAGACGCCATTCGCTTTTTCCGTTCGGGCATTTTCAGCGCGGCCTATTGGAGAATTCGCAGCGGTCCGCTGCAGCGCATCGCCCAAGCGTATGTCCCTTTCTGGGTTTATCGAGTCCGCTACGAAATGGTCGGCGCCCCGAGCACGCGTATTTTCGCTTTGGACGCCGTCCACGGGACCCTGGACCTCTACGAATTCCCTCAAATTCCTCGCGACGAGGATTTGCGCACGATTGAGACGCGGAATCGGCTCACGCCGCGTCTGGAGCCGGATGCCGCTCAAGAGCTGCTCCGCATGAAAGTCCTGCGCGTGCTATTCCAACAAGGCTTTTTCAAGCTGCGGGCACTCAAAATAGAAATGGAACGAGTTCCCGTGGAATTGCACCTGCCTTATTGGCTCGCGTTTTACGGCAACGACCGTTCAGCAAAGTGCCGCGTCCTGGACGCGGTCCGCCGGCGCATAGAAGGCGCCAAAGCCTCTTCTTTTTTTGAGGAATGGCTCGCCGCATAATAAATTCGCCCTGCGCTTCGCCCGGCGCGCCTGGGCATTCTAAGCGAAGCTTCATACACAGCCCCGCGGAGAGAGGCGTCTCATGTCACAGCTTGCAAAATGTACTGGACTCGGCCTGCTGGTCTGCGCCTTCAGCATCAGCAATGCAGCAGCGACAGGATGGCAGCACATTGGAAACGTCCAGCGCGTGGAAAAACTCAAGGATGGCGTCGAACTCACCGCTGGCTCCGCCAAGCTCCGCATCACCGCCTTCCGCGACGGCGTGATTCGCGTCCGCCTCGCACCCCAGGGTTCCTTTCCCAAGGATTTTTCCTGGGCCGTGATCGAACCACCCGACCCTCCCGCGATCGGCATCGAAGATGGCAAGAACGAGCTGCGCATGACGGTCGACCGCGTCGTTGTCATCGTCAATAAAGCGCCTTTGCTTATCACTTTCGCAGATTCAGCCGGCAACGTGCTCCTTGCCGATGAGCCCTCCTTGCCCATGGCTTGGAACGGCACCTACGTCCACGCGTGGAAGCGCATGCCCGCCGAGGAAAATTACTACGGCCTCGGCGACAAACCCGGCCCCCTCAACCACCGCAACCGCGCTTACACGATGTGGAATACCGACTTTTTCGGCTGGCAAGAGTCCGACGATCCCCTCTACAAGACGATTCCTTTTTTCATCGGGCTACACAAAGGCACGGCTTATGGCGTTTTCTTCGACAACACCTATCGCAGCAGCTTCGACTTCGGCAAAGAGTCGCCCGATTATTTTTCGTTTGGAGCCGAGGGTGGGGAGCTGAACTACTATTTCATCGCTGGCCCGGAACCCAAAAAAATTGTCCAGCAATTCACCGCGCTTGTGGGCCGCACGCCCCTTCCACCGCTCTGGTCGCTAGGCTACCAGCAGAGCCGCTACAGTTATTACCCGGAGGCGCGCGCCCGCGAAGTTGTCCAAACGCTGCGCGAAAAAAAGATTCCAGCCGACGTCATCTACTTTGACATCGACTACCAGCAGGGCAACGCTCCCTTCACTGTCAACCGCGACTATTTCCCCCACTTTGAAAAAATGATCGCGGACTTTCGCGCCCAAGGTATTCGCACCGTTTTAATCACCGACCTGCACATCAAAAAAGATCCGAACCACGGCTACGCGCCTTATGATTCCGGCATCAAAAACGATGTCTTCGTCAAACGTAAGGATGGTTCGCTGTATGTCGGCGCCGTCTGGCCCGGCGATAGCGTCTTCCCCGATTTCACGCTCAGCCGCGTGCGCGACTGGTGGGGCGGCCTCTACAAAGACTTTGTCAACATGGGCGTCGCCGGCTTTTGGAACGACATGAACGAGCCGGCTACCTTCCAGACTCTCTCGAAAACCATGCCGCTCGACAACCTTCACCGCCTCGATGACGGCACGACGCTCGATCATCGCGCCATCCACAATGTCTTCGGCATGGAAAACGCCCGCGCGACCCACGACGGCCTTCTGAAACTTCAGCCCGACGAGCGCCCCTTTGTTCTTACACGCGGCGCGTATGCCGGCGCCGAACGCTACGCTGCTACCTGGACCGGCGACAACAGCGCCACATGGAACCACATCGGCATGAGCGTTCCGCAAATCATGAATCTCGGCCTTTCCGGTTACGCAATGGTTGGCGCGGACGTCGGCGGCTTTGCCGGCTCCCCTCCCGTCGATTTACTTACACGCTGGTACGAACTCGGCGTCTTCTATCCGATCTACCGCGATCACGCCGCGAAGGGCACTGCCGATCACGAGCCTTGGGCGAGCGGCCCCGAACAGGAAGCGATCCGCAAGCGTTACATCGAGCTGCGTTACAAGCTGCTTCCTTATATATATACGGCCATCGAGGAAACTTCCCGCACCGGCATCCCCCTGATGGAGCCAATCTTTCTCGAATATCCCAACGCGCAGGATCTCTATGGCGAGGACCACGAGTTCCTCTTCGGCCGCGACCTTTTCGTTGCGCCTGTCATCACGGAAAAAGTGGACGCGCTGGACGTCCATCTTCCGCCAGGCAATTGGTACGACTTCTGGAGCGCGCAAACACATTCGAGCAAGGATCAAATTTCGCTGCACCCCGCGCTCGCAGAAACACCCTTATACGTCCGAGCGGGCGCTATCATTCCCATGCAGTCCGTGGTGCAAAGCACGAACGAAAAGCCAGACGGCCCGCTCGAACTTCGCGTCTATATGGGCGAGGATTGCCACGGGACGCTGTATGACGATGATGGACACACGTTCGCCTATCAAAAGGGAAACTTCCTGCGCGTCAATTTCACTTGCAACGTGACTCCCCACGATATGACCGTCACCAGCGCCATAGAGAAAAATGGCTACCAGCCCTGGTGGAACACCACGCAACTGGAAATCTATGGCGCGGGCGCCGCACCAAAAGAAGTGCGGATCGGGGATCAAGTGATTCGCGAATGGCGTTTTGATCCTCAGGCGAGCTGCATTACGCTCACCGTGCCTGACTCTTTGAAAGACTGGAAGGTTCACCTGAGCTTCTGAGAGTTCAATCCGCCAGAAAAATTGAAATGGATTGTCCCGGCACGGCGATGCTGGCTTCTCCGTTATGCACTTCGGCCTTTCCCTGACCCAGGATCCGCGTGAACCCGGCCGCGCCTTGCGCCGGCGTGTCCCGGATAGGAATTTTCAGCTCTCGTGGCTCCGTCGAATTATTGAAGGCTACGAGAATGCGTTCTTCTTCCGTCTCCCGCAAAAAAACATAAGCCGTCTCGTCGGAGAAAAGGTGCCACAGCTTTCCGCTTTGCAACGCCGGATGTTCCCGCCGCAACCGCAACAGAATTTGCACGTACGTGAAAAGCTCTTGTTGGTCCGCGGTGCGCCCTTCCGCCGTGAAAGCGTTCTTCTTGTCGCCGGGCCAGGCGCCCGGAAAATCGCGCCGGTTGTCCGGGTCTCCGCCGCCGGGCATTCCAATTTCATCGCCGTAATATAGCTCAGGAATCCCTCGCAACGTCAGCGTCAATCCGAACGCCAGCTTTAGCTTTGCGGACGAACTGCCTTCAACGCTCGCAAAGCGCGGCACATCATGATTGGCGAAAAACGTCACCAGCGCATCCGGATGCACGTACAGTGAATCGTGACGCAACACGTCCGCCACTCTCCCCGCCGGCGCGTTTCGCAACAGAACATCCCGCAACGCAAAAAACAAAGGATAATCGAACAAAGTATTCAAGCCGGAATCGATGCCGTCGAATCTCTTCTGCCCCCCAGCGAAAAACGAAGTGACACTCGGGTCAGGATGAAAGACTTCCCCGATGGTCGTTAACTGCGGATAAATCCGGTGCAGCCCGGCATGCCACGCTGACCAAAACTTTCGGGAAACGTACGGAAACGTATCCAGCCGATAGCCGTCCAACCCAGAACTCTCCGCCCACCAGATACTTTCTTGCAGAAGATATTGCGCAACTGCGGGATTCTCCGTATTCAAGTCTGGCAGCACGTTGAAAAACCAGCCGTCCGTCAGATTTCGCGACAGCCGCGCCGGCGCATGGGGATCGGTAAGCGTTTCGAACGGATCGTTGGCGATCGCCGGTTTGTCCGTCTTCCCGTAGAACGCACCGCTTACACCCGCCGAGGAATCTGCGTGATGCTGTTTCGTTCCGTGGAACCAGTCCGGCAGCGGTGGCTCCGCTACCCATGGGTGCTTCGGACCGACGTGGTTCGGCACAAGGTCGAACAAAATCTTCATATCTTGCTTGTGCGCTTCCGCGACGAGCTCCCGGTACTCCTGCATTGTTCCAAGATGTGGATCGACCGAGTACAAATCCACGGCGCCATAACCGTGATAGTCCTGCGCCGCGCCATTTTTCAAGATGGGTGTCAGCCAAAGCGTCGTGACCCCGAGCTCCTTCAAATAAGGAAGATGATCGCGAATGCCACGCAGGTCGCCGCCATGATACGCGCGCGCATTCGAACGATCATGCGTGCCGTGAGCTTCAACTGGTTCATCATTTGCTGGATCGCCATTCGCAAAACGATCCGGCATGATGAGGTAAATCACATCCTCTTCCGCCAGCCCCTGGAATTTGCCCAACTTCATTCCGCGCGCGGCGATCGGCAGCTCAAAAGAAGTTGTTCCCGTCGATGTCGTGATGCGACAGACGGCAGTGCCCGATTTCGTCTCCGGCGCGATCTTCAGCCAAACAAATAAGTAGTCTCCCCCGGCGGTGGCCTGTGTTCGTTCCACCAAAACACTTGCGAGGTTGCAGAGAACGCGGGTGGCTTCGAGTCTGTGGCCCGAAAGCAGAAGCATTACTTCGGGTGTCAGGTTCGTCCACCACGAGGGAGGCTCGACCTTTGTGACGAAGGGCGCATTGTCATCCGATTGAGGCGGTGGTTCGCTCTGGCCGGGCAAGCCCGCGGAACAGAGGAGAAAAACGAACACTAATCTTGGGAGAATTCGAAAAGCGCGCTTCAGAGTCGAGCGCCTAAACGCAGATACGAAGTTCTTCACCCGAGCAGCATAGGTAAAAAGTTTGCGCCGCGCCAGTCTGCGTCCGTCCGCGCGCAGGTTCAGGCTACGTTTCAAACACAAGCGTGCCAAACGACTCCGGCAGGTGAAAATTTGGCGCAGGCGTTCTCGTTGGCCGCCATGCTGAGTAAAAGCGCGGCTCGCTGGGCCCCTCCACGCGATAGAAATTCACGCGCCACGCCGCGGACGGATCGAAACGCCTCGTCAGACTCTTCATCGGCAACAACAACTCCGCTTTCCATGTTTTGCTCTTCTCGTCGATTCGAACGCGCCGCCTCAATCCACTTTTCAAGTCACGCTTCTCTCCCGGCGCAATGTCCAAATCGATCCAAAATCCGTTGGGACTCACCTCAAACTCTTTGTAATCTCGCTGGTCCGAACCCGCCGGTTGCAGAAAGACTTCCGCGACGTCCCGTTCCCAAAGCTTGTCCCGGCGCCCGTTTGCTTCGGCATCGGCGAAAACCGTGAGGCTCCGGTAGTGCGCGAGAAATCTCACATAAAGGGAATCTCGCGTCCAAAGCAGCTGCGCCTCGGTTTTTCGCCCAGGATCCTCGTTCTTGCCCTGCCAATCGTGAGCAAACTGTATCGCCGGAGCGTCTTCCCACACTATCTCGGCCGGAAATCCCTCCGCATCGACCCGGCCGGCGAATTGCACGGCGATGACCGTCTCCATTCCACGTTCCGATGATGTTTTTCCAGCGATCACGCAATGCACCCCGGCGCGAGCTATCGAAATCCTTACCAAGCATACCTGCAATTGAAAATTCCTTGCGCCCGAAACATCTCGCTGTGCGGAGATTGGCATGGAGCGTCCCCCCAATCTGCCAAATCGTGCGCGTGAGGGGGCAAACCTTTTGCGCACGCCTTCGCTCTCTTCTCCGGGATACGACGCTCCACCGTGCTAGCATCCAATTTAGTCCTTTAACGCCGCGTTTTGCTTATTTCCAGCGGCCACTTCCGAGGAGGGCGGAACATGTTTGAGCCGGTTGACGCGCAGGAGTATGTGTCGCAGCCCGCGGCGCGCACCCCAGAACAATTCGAATACATCAAGATGCGCGTCGATGGCAGCGTCGCACGCATGACGCTCAGCCGCCCGGAACACAATCTCCTCAACGAAGCGTTTCTTCGCGAGCTCTCGGAGGGAATCACGCTTGCCGGCCAGAACCCTGAAGTGAAGCTCGTCGTTCTGGATTCCGCGTGCAAAGTTTTCTGCGGCGGTATCGACATCGGCGAATATACTTCGGAGCGCGTTTTTCAAATGCTGGATGCGTTCCATGGCGCCTTCACAGGCATGTTGGACGTAGCCAAGCCCGTGATCTGCGTTGTCAATGGCCCGGCTATCGGCGGCGGTGCCGAGCTTGCCGCGTTTGGCGACCTGATCGTGGCCACGCCAAAAGCGCGCTTCGCACAGCCCGAGATTTCCATCGGTGTATTTCCCCCGCTCGCCGCCACGATTCTTCCTTTTCTCGTCGGCCCTAAGCGTGCCCTCGAAATTGTTCTCACTGGGGAAGCCATCTCGGCCGAGCGCGCGTTGGAGTTCGGTCTTGTGAATCGCCTCGTTCCAGAGGCCAAACTGGAACAGACCGTGAACGATTTGATAGAGCGCATCAGCGCGCACTCCGGCCCGGTTCTCATCATGGCCAAAAAGGCCATTCTCAGCGGCATGGGTCTTTCCCTCCGTGACGGTCTGAAAAACTCCATGAATATTTTCCTCAACGAACTTTATCGCCTTGAGGATTCTCAAGAGGGACTCCGCGCGCTCGTCGAAAAGCGCAAACCAAATTGGAAAAATCGTTGATCGCACTCCAGCGCACACTTTGTGCCCAGCGATTGACACTCCTTCACCCCCGGCATACACTGATTTTTCAATTTGCAGGCTAGGGAAGTGGGGAAGGCCGTGAGAATCGGCCGCGGTCCCGCCACTGTCATCGGCTGATTGAGCCGTGAGCCAGACTACCCTCCCGCGCCGCAGCGGCTGGCGCTTTTCGCGAGAAGAAGCGCTGCCACCAAGCCCCAAGGTGTCTCGCGGGGCTTTTTTGTTGTCTCAAAGCTTTTTTCAATGGGGAATTGTGGCGACACGCAATATCATGCGACGAGGTCATGGGGCGGCCTGCACCGCCGCCGCGCTTCTGCTTTGCGCTACGTTTGGTTCGTGCAGCTCATTGCGCGCGCAATCGTCGCCCGCAGTCTCTGCTCCCTCGCCCCTTTACAAGGAATTCATCGACGAAGCCGGCCGCACGGTACGCGTCCCTCAGCCCGTGCTACGCATCGTTTCTCTCGCGCCGAGCCTCACCGAAACCATTTACGCCCTCGGCCTCCAGGATCGCCTCGTCGGCGACACGGATTTTTGCGACTATCCTCCTGACGCCCAGAAAAAAACCAAAGTAGGCGGCGCCATCAATCCGAGCCTTGAACAAATCGTCGCCCTTCGTCCCGATCTCGTTCTCGTCACCAAAAGTTTGAACCTGCTCGAAACCGTTCACGCTCTCGATAGTCTCGGCATCTCTTCCTACGGCACGGACCCTCACACCGTTCGAGATATCATCTCTTCGACACAACGCCTTGCCGAAGTCCTCGGCGTCCCCGAAGCAGGCACCGCTGTTGGCGCCGATCTCGAACGCCATCTGGCCGACCTTCAGCAGCGTCTCAACGGGCTGCCCTCGCGCCGCGTCCTCTTCATCGTTTGGTCCGATCCGCTGATCTCCATAGGCAAAAGCACCTTCATCGCTGACGCCATGCGTCTTGCCGGTGCCACTTCCATCGTCGACTCCGCGCAAGACTGGCCGCAAATGAGCCTCGAAGAGGTCGTCCGGCTTCAGCCCGACTTTCTTGTTTTTGCCGCGTCCCATTCCGAGGCCGGCCAGAATGATTTTGACGTGCTCGCCCAACGCCCGGGCTGGCGCGGTCTCGACGCCGTGCGCAACCGGCATTTCGCCGTCATCAGCGATGCCGTGAATAGGCCCGCTCCGCGCATCGTTTCCGCTATCGAGGACCTCGCCCGCCAGCTACACCCCGAAGCCTTCCCCGCGCATCCCGACGACGAAAAGAAAACTCCGCCCTCGGCTTCCCAGCAGCTCGCGACCCGGCCGTTGGATTCTTTCAGCCACATCCCCGCTTTTTCGGAGGTCTGCGCTTGCGCCCTTTGACGCTTGGCCGTTTGCTCACGCACTGCGCGCTTCTCTCCGCCGTCCTTTTCGTTGTAGTGGTGATTGCGCTCAAACTCGGCGCCGTGCCCGTCTCTCTCTACGGCCTGGGTCACGATCTCCTTCGCGTTCTGTTTCGCCAGACCAGCCAGCTTTCCACCGAATACCAGCTCATCATCTTTGATATCCGGCTTCCGCGCATTCTTCTTGCCATTTTTGTGGGCGCATCGCTTTCCGTCGCAGGCGCCAGTTTTCAGGCGCTGTTGCGCAACCCTCTCGCTGATCCGTACGTTCTCGGCGTCTCCAGCGGCGCCGCCGTCGGCGCTATCATCGCCTTAATCGTCGAGCCTCATCTGGCTCTCGCCCCGGCCATCGCGGCGCTTTTGACGCCCGTTGGCGCTTTTCTCGGCGCCGCTCTCACCGTCACCGCCGTCTATTTTCTCGGGCTTCGTCGAGGTCAAATTGACAGCGCCACTCTGCTTCTCGCCGGCATCATCTCCGCCTCCTTCTTGCAGGCCATCATTATGTTTTTCATGTCCACCCTTAGCGGCGGCAATTACCGTGGCATCGCTTTCTGGATGATGGGCGAACTCCAAACGCCTCCGCCGCGCATTGTCAGCCTTATCCTCCGCTTCGGTTTCTTCCTCGCCGCCGGAATCATTTACACCACCGCCTCCGATTTGAACTTGCTCCTCGCCGGCGAAAACGAAGCCATGCACCTCGGCGTCGATGTCCGCCGCGTTCGCCTCGTCGTTTACATCGCCGCCTCTCTCTTGACCGGCCTCGCTGTTTCCGTCAGCGGCGCTATCGGCTACGTTGGCCTCCTCGTTCCCCACGTCATGCGCCTCCTCTTCGGCTCCGATCACCGCATCCTTTTGCCCACCGCCGCATTCGGTGGCGCCATCGCTGTCGTCGTCGCCGACACTCTTGCTCGCACCGTCGTTTCTCCCGCCGAACTTCCTGTCGGGGCCATGACCGCCATCGCCGGCGCTCCGCTCTTTCTCTATCTCATGCGCAGGAGGCTCGCGTGAGCAGTTACGCCCGCTCCGCCTTCGCCTCGCGCCCGGGAGGTGACGCCGGCGACTTCAACTCCGACGTTCGCCTCAGCGTCGAACAGGTCAGCTACGCCTACTCCGCCAATCCCACTCAAGCGCCTCTCTTCACGCTCGAAGCCACAAGTTTCCAGGCGCGCCCTGGCGAAATCGTGGCCATCGTCGGACCCAACGCCTGCGGCAAATCCACCTTATTAAAACTAATCGCCGGCGCCCTCCAGCCCCTCTCTGGCCGCGTTCTCCTTAACGGCTTTGTCACCCACACCCTTCCCCACCGCGCCCGCGGCCAGCGCATCGCCATGGTCCAGCAGGAAAGTCCCTTGCTCTTTCCTTCGCGCGCCTGGGAATTTGTTTTGCAAGGAAGGCATCCCTACGGCCGCACTCTCCGTTTCGAAACCGAAGAGGACGTCACCATCGCTCGCAACGCCCTCTCCCAAGTCGGCGCCGAACATCTCAGCGACCGCTTCATGGATCAAATCTCCGGCGGCGAAAAGCAGCGCGTCATTCTCGCCCGCGCCCTCGCCCAGCAACCTCTTCTTCTGCTCCTCGATGAGCCAACACTCCATCTTGATATCGGCGCTCAAGTCGATCTGCTCGAAACCTTGCGCCGCCTCGCGTCCGCCAACCGCTATACGGTCGTCGTCGTCACCCACGAGCTGAATCTCGCCGGCCAATACGCCGACCAGGTCGCGCTTTTTCAAAAGGGCAAATGCCTTCGCGTTGGAACGCCCGCAACGGTCTTTCAGCGCGAATTGCTCGAACAAGTTTTTCAGACGCCTCTCACCGTCGAGCTCGGCTCTTCCGGCCGTCCTCGCGTGAACATGCCGTCCGAAAAGTAGTGGCAGTCCCATCGTTCACCCGAGCGCCGCAGCGCAAGCTGCGGCATCTGAACAACTCACAGCGGCCCCCGCAAGTAATTGCGCTTGGGGTCCCCACAATCATCGCGGACTTCGTGCACGGGAAGACGGTGCGTCAGCTCCGGCCAACGCCGCAGCCACACGCAATCAAGCCGTCGCCGCCGCGCGACTGTAAGGCGGAATAAGGTACTGCCGCGGCCACTGCGGCGCATCGCTCTGCGTTCGCGAGCTCTCCCAGAGTTCGCGGACAGAAATAGGGCAGCGCCACGGGAAGGCCACGCACCGCTCTCGTTCGAATCATCAACGAACAACGAGCGCGGAACTGCCGCCAAGCCAGGAGACCGGCGAAGCCCGCAAGCCTCAGCGATTCCTTTCCGTCGCCAGGCCAGCCTTCAAGCTCCCGCGCGAGAGGGAGCGGAGGAAACCATGAACTCACACGCTCTTCGCACTGCAGTTTTTTCTTTATGTTTTCTTGCTGTCAGTTTTTCCGCTCAAGCAATCCCGCAATCCCAAGACGCTCATCTCTTCGGTTCTCTTCTCGATTCCAGCGGCGCCGGCGTAGCGGAAGTAAACGTCACCGCTCAACTTGAAAACAACAAAACCGCCCAACTCTGGAAAGCCAGCTCTTCCACCGATGGCGCCTACAGCCTCATCATCCCCCCCGGCCGCTACCGCGTATCCTTCGAACGCTCCCCGTTCGTCCCGCGCGATTTCGTCCTCGACCTCTCTCCAAATCAACAGCGCAAACTCGATCTCACTCTCAACCTCGAGCGTCTCTCCGCCAGCGTCATTGTCACGGCGCAAGCCGAGCCCACACTCGTCGACCAATCCACCGCATCCGTCTCCATCATCACCAAAAAGGAAATCGACGCTCGCCAATCCGTCGATCTCTCCGACGCTCTCCTCTTCGCCCCCGGCATCGCTATCGGACGCACCGGCCCTGAAGGTGGCACCGCCTCCGTCTTTCTCAACGGCGGCAATTCCAATTTCACCAAAGTCCTTGTCGACGGCGCGCCCATCAATCCCCCGGGCGGAGCCGTCGATTTTTCCAGCGTCACGCTCGACAACATCGACAAAGTCGAAATCGTTCGCGGCGCCGAAAGCGCCATCTACGGCACCGACGCCGTCTCCGGCGCCATTCAACTCTTCACCCATCGCGGCGAGACGCGCGTCCCTGAGTTCAGCATTTACGGCGAAGGCGGCAACTTCGCCTCCGGCCGCGGCGGCGCGCAGCTCAGTGGTCTTCTCGGCGCTTTCGACTTTTCCGGTGCCGCCTCCTATTTCGAGACCGACGGCCAGGGCCCGAACGACGCTTTCCTAAATCGCACGCTCTCTGGCAATTTCGGTTACCGATTCAGCGACACCAACCAGCTTCGCCTCACCCTCCGCAACAACGACAGCATCGCCGGCATCCCCGGTCAAACACTCTTCACTCCGCCAAATCTCGACCAGCGCTACACCCAGCATCTTTTTAGCGCTAACGCACGCTGGGATTTTGCCACCGGAAAACATTGGCGCCACCAAATCAGCGGCGGCGAATCCTACAACTTGCAAGTTAGCGACAACCCGCTGCAGAGCTTTTACGCCACCGATCCCAACGCTTTCTGCCCGCAAACCAATCCCGCGGCCGTGGCCACCGCTGAATTTTGCGATTTCCCCGGCAACAGCCGCTTCCAATACAACCGCGCCAACGTCACCGCGCAAACCAGCTATCTCTTCTCCAACTTCGGCGTAACCGCCGGTTACGAATACGAAGTCGAGAACGCTTTCCTCACTTCCATCGATGTCCCGCACGCCCGCCGCAACAATCAGGCGGGCTTTCTTGATTTTCGTTACCGCCCGCATCCGCGCGCCTCTCTCAATTTCGGAGGCCGCGCCGAAGCCAACGCCAATTTTGGCACTCGCGTCGTTCCCCGCGCCGGAGCCTCCCTCGTCCTTCTCTATGGCAAAGGCACACGCGGCGACACTCTTTTCCGCGCCTTCTACGCCGAAGGCATCAAGGAACCCCGCTTCGATCAAATCTATGGCGACGACTTCGGCGACTTCGGCAATCCCTCGCTGAAACCCGAAGCCAGTAAAACCTGGACCGTCGGCTTGGAACAAAAACTTTTCGGCGACCGCGTCCTCCTCACCGCCGAATATTTCTCCAGTCGCTTTTACAACATCGTCAGTTTTGAATTCTGCGCGCACGATCCCAGCAACCCGGACCCAAACTCAAACAGCTGCGGCTTCACTCTCCCTGGCTCCGGCCCGAATTTTGGCTACTACTTCAACACCGACCTGGCTCGCGCACGCGGGCTCGACCTCACCGGCACAACAAGATTCACTCGCTGGCTGAACCTCGCCGGAAATTACACGTACGACGACAGCCTGGTGCTCAAATCGCCCAACGCCTTCGACCCCACCGAACTCCCCGGCAACCGCCTTCTCCGCCGCCCTCCCAACTCCGGCTCTCTCACCCTCAACGCCGCCTTCCGCCGCCTCAACGTCACCCTCGGCGGCTACTTCACTGGCGTCCGCACCGACAGCGATTTCCTCAGCATAAGGAGCGTAACAACCACCGGAACGACCTGTATCGGCCCCTGCCTCGGCAGCAATCCCGGCTACGCCCGCTTCGACCTGTCCGGCAGCTACCGCCTGAGCCACGGCGTATCGTTCTACGCCCGCGCCACCAATCTCTTCGACAAACAATATCAAGACGCCCTCGGCTACCCCGCGCTAGGCCGCGACATGCGCGCCGGCGTCCGCTACACCTTCAGCGGCCGCAACTAACGCTTTCCTTGTAGGGGCCGGGCTTGCCCGGCCCTTTTAACCAAATCGCAAGCTCTAACGCTTTCGGAGGGTTTTTCAAAATAATGCCCGAACCCATCCTCTTCTCCTGGTCCGGCGGCAAAGACTCCGCCATGGCCCTCCACACCCTTCTCCAACGAACCGACGTCCGCATCGCCGCCCTCCTCACCACCCTCACCGAAGGCTACGAACGCATCTCCATGCACGGCGTCCGCCGCGAACTTCTCCACCGCCAAGCCCAATCCATCGGCCTCCCGCTACACGAAGTTCGCATCCCCCAACAATGTGTAAACCCCGCCTACGAAGCCCGCATGGAACAAGCCCTGCGCATCCACTTCGATCAAGGCGTCCGCAAAGTCGCTTTCGGCGACATCTTCCTCGAAGACCTCCGCGCCTATCGCGAAAAAAATGTCGCCCGCATCGGCATGACCGCCCTCTTCCCCATCTGGAAGCGCGACACTCGCGAACTTATCCGCTCTTTCCACGTCAACAAATTCCGCGCCGTCGCCGTCTGTATCGATAGCAAAGTTCTCGATCCCAGCTTCGCCGGCCGCGAACTCGACGACTCTTTTTTTCGCGACCTTCCCCCGCACGCCGACCCTTGCGGCGAGAACGGTGAGTTCCACACTTTCGTCTACGACGGTCCCATCTTTCATTCCCCGATTCCCATCCGCACCGGAGAAATCGTCAACCGGGATGGCTTCGTCTTTTGCGATATACTTCCTGAAACGTAGAAAGCAACAAATGAATACGCAACTCTCTCAAAACGAATCTCTGCTTTATCGCTTGCTCCTTGCTCTCGCCATCATCGCCCTGGCCGCCGCGTTGCGCATCGCTCCTCACCCCTGGAACTTCACTCCCGTTGGAGCTATGGCCCTGTTCTCCGGCGCGGTCATTAAAGACCGTCGCCTCGCTTTCGTCGTTCCTCTCCTCGCCCTCTTCCTCGGCGACATCTTCATCGGTTTTCACAAACTCATGCCCATCGTCTACGCCAGCTTCCTCGTCAGCGTCGCCATCGGCTTCTGGCTCCGCGATCGCCGCACTGCCGCCCGCATCTTCACCGCCACCCTCCTCGGCGCCATCCAATTTTTCCTCGTCAGCAACTTCGCCGTCTGGGCCTTTGGCCTCACCTACCGGCGCACCGGCGCAGGCTTGGTCGCATGCTATGTCGCTGGAATCCCCTTCTTCTGGAACACCCTCGCCGGAGACGCCGTCTACGTCATCCTCTTCTTCGGCACCTTCGCCCTTGCTGAGCGCCTCTTCCCCGCCCTCCGCGAACCAGCTCCCGATCTTCCCCGCCGCTGATTCCGGAACTGGATCGCACTGACCCTTCTTCCCCCCAATCTCACCACGACCTGTAGGGGCGGGGCTTGCCCCAAGCTTGTCCAAATTAGCTTTTCGGACGGGTGCAATTTGGACGGCCACTGCCCTTGCAGCTATGCGGTCAGCTACTGAACTTTGTCCAAAAGGGCTGAAAAGGCTAGTTCTGAGAGACTTATGGAGGGATCGCTCGAGCAAGCATCGCCACCCCTGAATTTGGACAGCACTGGGACAGAAGGGCAACCTGAGTTCCGCCCAGGCCCACCAGATGCTGAAAACAGGAGGCTTAACCCGTCTAACGAGGGCGGGTTAGGACCAATTTGGACAGCCTTGGGGCTTGCCCCGCCCTCCGCCGCCTGCTCCTGTCCTCTGCACCGACTCGAAACACGCCGTAAGAAAATCACCCCGTTTTCACTCTTGACAAAAAGCGTTTTCTGTAGTATTTTATCCACTAGGTAATAATAGGCCCGGCCCCGTAGGGGACGCCAATCTCCTGATTGGCGCTTTTTGTTTCAACCGCACTTTTCGAGCCCTAAGCGATATCAACAAACCACTTAGAATCAACACTTGCAAATCTGTATCAAAACAAACGACTTTATCCACCTTTAGAATGAGTGTTTACGGAAAAATCCAGGGGGGATCCCCTCGGCCATACAGCATTGGGTCCGGCTCATCCAATTCCAGCTTCGTCGCGTCGTCCCCTCTCGACGGCATTTGGCCCACACACAAAAACCCGCAACCCCATTCCCTTCATACGTTTACTTCACAACTCTCTGTATACCCCGGGGGTGGCGCGAAGGCCTCCTGGCGGGTGCCCAGAAAAGATCGCGGTTAGGGTACTAGGCTGAAAGCAGAGGGGGTAAGGGAAGTAAGGGAAATGAAGGAAGTGAAGGAGGTATGGGAAGTAAAAGAAGTAGAGGAAGTGGCCCTGCTGAAGAAGAGAGTCTCCGAGGTCATTTTGACGGGCGATTGCGCGCCGCCGGGTGGCTTTAAATCCTCTACTTCCTCAACCTCCCCTACTTCCTCTACCTCTTCCCGGCACCCGCGCTGATGCTATAATTCCCGCTCCATCATGGCGAAATCATCCTCAGAAGAAGCCGCCATCGCCCCCGATGTCCTCGCAAAGTACGAGACCGTCATCGGCCTGGAAGTTCACGTCCAGCTTCTGACCAACACCAAGATTTTCTGCGCTTGTGCCAACCGCTTCGGCGATGCGCCCAACACGAACGTCTGCCCTGTCTGCCTCGGCCTCCCCGGCACGCTGCCGATCTTGAATAAGCGCGCCGTCGAACTCGCCATTCGTGCCTCGCTCGCATTGAACTGCACTGTTCACGAGCATTCGCGCTTCGCCCGCAAAAATTATTTCTATCCCGATCTGCCCAAGGGCTACCAGATCTCGCAGTACGAACTGCCTCTCGCCACCAATGGCTGGCTCGAGATCGATCACGCTGGCGCAAAAAAACGGATTGGAATCACGCGCCTTCATCTCGAAGAAGACGCCGCCAAGAATCTTCACGAAGGCTTCGCCGAATCCGCCACCAAGGCCTACATCGACTACAACCGCTGCGGCACGCCCCTCAGCGAAATCGTCTCCGAGCCGGACATGCGCGCTCCCGAAGAGGCCTACGCCTACCTCACCACGCTTCGCCAGATCATGCTCTACACCGGCATCAGTGATTGCAATATGGAAGAAGGCTCGCTCCGCTGCGACGCCAACGTGAGCGTTCGTCTGCGCGGCGCCAGGGAATTTGGCACTAAAGTCGAAGTAAAAAATCTCAACTCCTTCCGCTACCTCCAAAAAGCCCTCGAATACGAAGTCGAGCGTCACATCGGCGTCCTCGAATCCGGCGGCCGCATCGCGCAGGAAACTCGCCTCTGGCATCAGGACGAATCCCGCACCGTCTCGATGCGCTCGAAAGAAAAAGCCCATGACTATCGCTATTTCCCGGAGCCGGACTTGCTCCCCGTTCACGTCAGTTCCGGTTGGCGTGAAGAAGTCCTCCGCTCGCTTCCCGAACTTCCCGAAGCCAAGCGCGCGCGCTTCATCTCCGCTCACGGCCTCTCGCCGTACGACGCCGGCGTTCTGACCGCCAGCCAATCGCTGGCCGACTATTTCGAGTCCGTCGTAAAATCGGGAGCGACTGCCAAGACATCTGCCAACTGGATTCAAACCGAGCTTCTGCGCCGTCTCAACGACTCCGGTAAGGAAATTGAAGCCAGCCCGATTTCTCCCGGCGCTCTCGCCGAACTCCTTGAACTCGTCGAGTCCGGCAAGATCACCGCGGCAGTCGGGAAGAAAGTTTTCGCCGCCATGTTCGACACCGGTCGCTCGCCCGCCGATATCGTTGCCGCCGAGGGCCTCGGCTCCCAGGTCGGCGACTCCGCCATCGAACAAGCTGCGCGCGAAGTCATCGAGAAAAATCCCGACAACGTCGCCCAATTCAAATCGGGCAAAGAAGGCGTCTTCAAATTTTTTGTCGGCCAGGTCATGCGCGCCACGCGCGGCCAAGCCAATCCCCAGGCCGTCAACGACATCCTGCGAAAGCTTCTCTCGTGACCTCTCTTAACGCAGCAAGAGGTTCTGGTCTTTTTTTCTCGGCGAACTCTGTGACTTCTGCGACCTCTGTGTTAAAAGCCGCGTTCCACTTCAACCGAGGTCACAACGACAAGCACGCATTCCATTCACAACGTGAACCACTGAGGAACCCATGCTGAAAATCGGGGACAAAGCTCCCGCATTTCGTCTGAAAAACGACGTCGGCAAGGACGTCTCTCTTTCCGATTTTCTCGGCAAACGCGTCGTTCTCTTTTTCTATCCCAAAGCCAACACTCCCGGTTGAACCACCGAAGCGTCCGAGTTTCGCGACGCAAAAAAGCAATTCGACAAACTGGGCGTGGTCATCCTCGGCATGAGCGGCGACTCTGTCAAAGCCCAAGCCGCCTTCAAAGCCAAGCAAAAACTAAACTTCGATCTCCTCAGCGATCCGGACCTGAAAACCATCGAAGCCTTCGGCTCGCGACGCATGAAGAAATTTCTCGGGAAGTCGTTTATGGGAATCGTCCGAAGCACGTATCTGATTGGCACGGACGGAAAGCTCGAACATATCTGGGATCCCGTCACCGCGAAAGGCCACCCCGCCGACGTTCTGGCCCAACTGTCAAAAAAATAATTCCCAACAATCCTGCTATCAGAGGTGAAAGAGGAGATCTTCCGACCCGGGCGAGGAAGGTTCGACCAGAAGGTTGTCGATTAACCGCGTCTTGCCAATAAACACCGCCAGCACCGCATAACATGACCGCGCCACGCGCACCACCGGCTCAAACGTCTCCGCGCTCACAATCTCCGCGTAATCCACTTGCGCCAGCGGTTCCGCCTCCAGTATTCGCCGCATCCCTGTTTGCAATTGCAGCGCATCGCGAACGCCAGCAACCAGATCGTCTCTCGCGGCGGCAAGTGCCCGGTGCAAAACGGTCGCCGCTTTGCGCTCTTCCGCTGTCAAATACGCATTGCGCGAAGAGAGCGCCAGCCCGTCCGCTTCCCGGATCACGGGGCAAACCACAATTTCCGCATCGAGATTCAGGTCGTACACCATCTCGGTGATAATGCGCACCTGCTGTGCATCTTTTCTGCCGAAATACGCGAAATGCGGCTGCACGATCTCAAACAATTTCAGCACGACCGTCGACACTCCGCGAAAATGTCCCGGCCGCGAACGGCCTTCCAAACGTTCGCTGATACCCTCGACATTCACGTACGTCCGGAATCCGTCCGGATACACATCTGCGGCCTCAGGCGCAAACAACGCATCGACACCGGCCGCCGCCAATTTCTCCGCATCCTTTTCAAGGTCGCGCGGATATTTCTTATAATCTTCCTGGGGACCAAACTGCTTTGGATTTACGAACACCGATGCAATCACGCGCGAGCACTCTTGCCGCGCGCGCTTCACGAGCGCGGTATGCCCTTCGTGCAGCGCGCCCATCGTCGGCACCAGGCCGATCACACGGCCTTCCGCGCGCGCGCCACGCGCGTATTCCTTCATCCAGGCTATCGTTCGGATTATTTCCACGGGAGAAGTGAGTGTCTCACAAGTTCGCGGGCTATGCGCCAGCTGCCAGAGCGCGTTCCCTATAAAAGTGCATCAGGTCGGTCAAAATCGGCTGCGCGCCAAGCTGCCGCAGCAGCGTCGTGACTTGTCCGCGATGGTACGTCCCATGATTCACCACGTGCTGCATAGATTGCCACAGCGGATTTTTGTACACTCCAAATTTCAGCGTCTTGTATTCCAGTACGCGGTTCAAATCTTCCTGCGTCAGCTTCGCAACAAATGCAAGCAGCCGCCCTTCCTGCTCCGCCCACTTCGCGCGCAGGCTGTCCACGTCTCCGCACTCCAGTACATCCGGCAACGACGCGGGCGAGCGCCCCTGAAAGCGTTCCAGCCAAATCCATTCGGCCCCACAAATGTGGGCGAGCGTGTCCCGCACCGACCCAAAACTCGATCCCATCGGCTTCGTAAACTGCCCGCTCGTCAGATGCGCCGCCGCATCGAGCGCTCGATGATTCGCCCAAGCGTTGAAGTCGTAAAGCACGCGCATCTCTTCCGGGGTCATCGTTATCTCCCGTAACAAAAAATATTAGAAAGTGTCATTCCGAGCGCAGCGCCTCGTAAATCGTCAGCGATTGCGGGAAAAATTGTCATTCCGAGCGAAGCGAGGAATCTGCTTTTCGTATTCCGTTTTTCGAGTTTCGTTTTTCGATACTCTTCTTACCAATCTCCGTCGGTATTCACAGGCGCTTCTTTTTCTTCTTTCGCCGTCTGCGCCGCGTGATACGACTCGCCATCTGAAGGAAACGTCCCGCCGCGCACATCCTCGCAATATTCCCGCGCCGCCTTCGCGATCATCTGCCCGAGGTTCACATATTGCCGGGCAAATTTCGGCGTCTTCCCAAACGTCAGTCCCAGCGCATCGTGAAGCACAAGGATTTGTCCATCGCAATCCGGCCCTGCGCCAATTCCAATCGTCGGGATCCGCAGCTCGCGCGTAATCTGCGCCGCCAGCTCTCGCGGCACGGCCTCGAGTACAACTGCAAACGCGCCCGCTGCTTCCACCGCGCGCGCATCGCGAAGCAACTGCTCAGCCGCATCCACGGTCTTGCCCTGCACGCGAAACCCACCCAGCGCATTCAGCGACTGCGGCGTCAAGCCCACGTGCCCCATCACCGGAATCTCCGCTTCCGTCAGCCGCACAATCAATTCCAGCCGCCGCTCCCCGCCTTCTACTTTCACGGCTTCGGCGCCCGACTCCTTCACAAAGCGCATCGCATTCCGAACCGACTCCGCGATGTCGCTGTGAAAGCTGCCGTAAGGCATGTCGGCCACGACGAGCGCGCGCCGCGTCCCGCGCCGTACCGCTCGCGTGTGATGCAGCATCTCTTCGATCGAAACCGGCAGCGTGCTCTCATAACCCAGGACAACCATGCCGAGCGAATCGCCCACGAGCAACACATCCACGCCGGCTTCGTCCAGAAGACGTGCGGTCGGATAGTCATACGCCGTCAAACACGTAATTTTCCGCGAAGTGAAATGGGAACCCGCAGCCCAGGACTTCCGCTGCAGCAAATCGGGCACAGTGATCTTGCCATTGCCCGAGTCAGGAACAACACTCATGCCGGCCTCCGGTGCCGCCCCCTAACCACGGGATACAGCCCTGTACCTTACATTTTGTGAGAATACCAAATTCTCGGGCTATTGACCACAATGGCGAAAAGTAGCTGACAGCTCACAGCCGACAGCTGACAGTCAGAGTGAGAGGAGCCGCGTGGCTGTCGGCGATGAATGACATGAAGAGTTTTGTTAGTGCAGGGAACGACGACGAAGCACCAACTCAGCAAACTAAAAGCCTGGGGGACGTTCTCCTGCGACCCCAAAAGCTTTTTCGAGGGCGAGGCCGGCCTGCGCCAAGGTGCCTTCGTCGAAGAGCCGGCCGATGAGAGTTACGCCGTGGGGGACGCGGCGCGGCGTAGAAAATTTCGGCAGCGGGCGGCTTGGGTCGGGGGCCCAGTCGGTGCGGGCTTCGGCTACTTCGATGAATCCGGCTCGCATCGTGAGTGACGGATGGCCGGTGAAATTTGTGATGGTCAGCATTTCGTCGCGCAGAGACGGGACGAGGAGCAAATCCACTTGAGAAAAAATGCGAGCCATTTCGTTGGCTACTTTCCGGCGGAGGCGATCCGTTTGCACGAAATCTACCGCCGAAAGAAAACGCGATTGGCGGAAAATATTGGGCCACGCGTCGTACGTCTGTACCTTCAGCTGATCCACCGCGTGATTCAGAGTAATCTCTTCAAAGGCGGCCGCACCTTCTGCAAATAGAATTAAATTTAGCGAATCGTACGGCCAGTCCGGGATGCTCACTTCCACCGGAATCATGCCAACTTTTTTTACCGTTTCAAGGGCGGCGCGATCGACTTCAGTCGCAGGATTTTCTTTCATCCACGCCGGAAAATATCCGGCGCGCAAGCCTTTGACACTAATGGCTGCGTCAAAATCCAGGCGGCTGTGCACACTCGAAACATCGCCTGCATCGGGGCCGGAAATCGCCTGGAGCACGAGCATGGCGTCCTCGACGTTGCGAGTCATGGGCCCGAGCTTGTCGAGCGACCAGCACAGCGTCATCGCCCCGGTGCGCGCCACGCGGCCATACGTCGGACGAAGGCCGGTGAGGCCGCAGCGCATGCTCGGGCCAACGATGCTGCCGCCCGTCTCGCTTCCAATCGCAAAAGCAACGAGGCCTGCAGCCGTGGCCGCGCCCGGACCAGCGCTCGAACCCGACGAGCCTTCTTCCAGCAGCCACGGATTCATCGTCTGGCCGCCAAACCAGATGTCGTTCAACGCCAGCGCGCCCAGGCTCAGCTTTGCCACGAGCACCGCGCCCGCGTCGTGCAGCCTTTTTACTACCGCAGCATCCTTCGCAGGCACTCGGTCGCGAAACGGTTCAGCGCCCCAAGTTGTAGGAATGCCCGCGGTGTCGAGCAAATCTTTCGCGCCCCAGGGAATGCCGTGCAGCGGCCCGCGATATTTTCCCGCGGCAATTTCCGCGTCGGCTTTTTTCGCCTGCGCTAACGCGAGGTCGCGCGTAAGGGTGATCACGCAGCGCAGCTTCCCATTAAATCTTTCCAGCCTTTCCAAATAAATCTTCGTCAACCTCTCCGATTTCAGCTTCCCCATTTCGATCCACTGAGAAAGTTTCCATACAGGTGCAAATGCAATGTCCTCATCCCACCCTGGCAAAGCGCCCGCATCACGCGTGCCGCGGACAAAGCGGTCGCGCTCCGGCCCGCGTTTCATTCCCGGCAAAATGGGGTCCCAAGTCGAGTAAGGGGCCAGGTTATCTTCGATCGAAGCTTTGTGCGGCCCGACGCGCCGCTCGTAGAGCGCGGCCATGTTGCCGCGCCAACTTGCAGCGGCCATCTCCCGATTTGGCGATGTCATTTCCACCTGCACGAGTTTTTCTGCTTCGGCGAACGTGACTGGCGAGACTTCCGGCCCCACGGCCGGCCCAGTCCCGAACGCCGGAGGAGTGCCCGCAGGCGGCTCGCCTGGTTTTTGCTGCTGTGCTCCGGCGACCGCCGCTCCCAACAATCCGAGCGATGTTTGCGTCAAAAAATCGCGCCGCGTTTTTATCATGTTTCCTCCGCACCGCATTGTATCCACCGAAACCGTCGCGATCCTAAACGAGGGATACCGATGTTCGCACAAACCGCGCGGAACCACACTTTTCGGCAATTTATTGTGGAAAGTTAAGCGGCTGGCGAGTAGCATCACGCCGCCCTGCTGGAGGTTATCGTGAAAACGAGCCGGCAACCCCGACGTGATGCAAAGATTTTCCTTAGTCGTTTGGCTTTCATCGTCGCGCTGGCGAGTGCACCGCTAGCGTCCTCGCAAAGTCCGGCCACGGCCCCTCTAGATGACGCGACTGTGCGGCAGCGCGCTGATGGGCTGCTGCAGGAGATGACGGCGGAAGAAAAAATCGGGCAGCTCAGCCAACTGTTCGAGCTCGAGAAGTCGAAAGCAATCGACGAGGCAGTGGCGAAAGGGCAGCTCGGGTCCTTGCTGTTCGTTACGGATCCGGTAGAGATCAATCGTCTGCAACATCTGGCGGTCGACCAAACACGGCTGCACATTCCACTGATTTTCGGGTTCGATGTGATTCATGGATTTCGAACCATTTTCCCAGTACCCATTGCCATGGCGGCTTCGTGGGATCCTTCGGCTGTCGTGAAGGCGCAGACAATCGCAGCGAAAGAAGCGCGATCGGTCGGCATCGAGTGGGCGTTCGCGCCGATGCTGGATATTGCGCGTGATGCGCGCTGGGGACGCATCGTGGAAGGAGCGGGGGAAGATCCGTATCTCGGGTCGGCGATGGCGGCAGCACAAGTGCGCGGTTTTCAGGGCGAGTACATCGGCGCACCCGATCATGTACTTGCTTGCATGAAACATTTCGCGGGCTATGGCGCAGCAGTTGGCGGGCGCGATTACGAAGAAGCCTACCTTCCGGAAACTCTTCTGCAGAATGTTTATCTCAAGCCGTTTCATGCGGCCGTAAAAGCGGGCATAGGTTCCGCGATGAGCGCTTATCTGGATTTGAACGATGTGCCGGCGACGGGGAATCGCCGGCTGCTGCACGACGTGTTGCGGGACGATTGGAAATTCAGCGGGCTTGTCGTGAGCGACGCCAACTCTGTCAAGAGTCTGCAAAAACACGGTTATGCGAAGGACGTGTATGAAGCCGGAGTGGATGCGTTCAACGCCGGGGTGAACATGGAGATGGCCATCGATTTCACGGCGTATTCGAAGAGCCTGGCGACGGCGGTCGAGCGCGGGCAAATCACAACGCAACAAATCGAGGACGCGGCGCGCCCGATCCTGGAAATGAAGATCCGGCTGGGATTGTTCGAACATCCTTATGTCGATGAAGCGCGTTCCCGCGAAATCCTCGCGACGCCTGAACATCGCACGGCCGCGCGGCTTGCGGCCGAACGAACGGCTGTGCTGCTGCGCAATGAAAAACATCTGCTTCCGCTCAAAAAAGATGGATACAAAAAGATCGCGGTCATCGGACCGCTGGCCGACTCACAGATGGATACGATCGGCCCATGGACTTTTCAGCAGGATTTAGCGGAGACGGTCACTGTTCTGGGCGGCTTGCGCAACAAGCTTGGCGCGCAGGCTGAAATCAGTTACGCACAGGGAGTGCAGATCCGCCGGATGTTTCCTTCTTTCTTCGACGCCATTTTTCATTTGAAGAAGCAGCCCGTTTGGACGGCGCAGCAAACGAGGGAGGAAATGGCGAAGGCCGTTTCGCTGGCGAAGTCCTCGGAGATCACCATCCTCGTTCTGGGGGAAGCGCAAAACATGAGCGGAGAAGCAGCTTCGCGCGAATCGCTCGACCTTCCGGGCCAGGAGGAAAAACTTCTGGAAGCCGTCGCGGCCACCGGCAAACCGGTTGTTCTGGTGCTTTTCAATGGGCGTCCGCTGAATATTAAATGGGCCGCGCAACACGTTCCCGCGATTCTCGACGCGTGGTATCCAGGCACGCAAGGTGGCAACGCGGTCGCGAATCTTCTCTTTGGCGACGCCGGGCCTGGCGGGAAACTTCCGATTACGTGGTCACGCGACGCCGGGCAATTGCCGATGTACTACGCGCACAATTCGACGCAGGATGCGGAAAATCAGGGGAAGCGATATTGGGATGAAGAGAGCACGCCGCTTTACCCGTTTGGCTATGGGCTGAGCTACTCAAAGTTCGCGTTTTCGAATTTGAAGCTGAGCCGAAGCGAAATCAAGCCGGGTGAGACCGTTGATGTGAGCGTCGACGTGGAGAACACCGGCGCGAGTTCCGCCGACGAAGTGGCACAGCTTTACATTCACCAGCAGTACGGCAGCACTTCGCGACCTGTTCGAGAACTGAAAGGCTTCGAGCGTGTGACGCTTGGCGCGCGGGGAAAAAAGACAGTCCATTTTACGCTTGGGAGCGACGAGCTGACTTATTGGAGTACGGCGACAAGATCGTGGGTGGAAGAACCGGCTGCGTTCGACGTGTGGGTGGGCGGCGATTCGAACGCTTCGCTGCATGCCAAGTTCAGCGTCACGCAGTAGCGCAAGATGACCCGCAAAAACAGAAACATGCGATTCGGCATGTGCATCGCGCGTGCGCTTCTCGAGTGGAAGGACGCGGGTTAGTTAGCGGGAACGTGGCGCACTGGCGCAGCCTGAGAACCCGGCCCAGGCTCCGGCACGGGCTTGGGCATCTCGGAGTCCTTGAAGCGCGGCACCATCTCATCTGCCATGGCTAACGCATAGACCGCCGAGGCAATTTCGACGGCGCCTTCTCTTACGTCTTCTTCATAGATGCGCTCGTACGTATCGAGGTTCGTGTGATGGGTAAATGAGCCGTAATCAAATGGATCCTGCGCGAGACCAATTCCGGGCAGGCCGGCGTTATTGAAGGAAGTGCTGTCGGTGCCGCCGGTTCTGCGGCTGTCAGAAGCAATCGCGCCCATGAATCCCCAATCGGCGAAGGGCATCATGGCTTCGCGGACCATGTCGGCTGCGCCTGCCGGGCCAAATACGCCGGCGCCCCGAGGCTTGCCCGTGCCGGAATCGATGTTGAAGTAGGCATCCAATTTTGCATACTCCGGCGTGGGGCTTTCAAAACTCCCGAAGTGTGCTTTTACGTACGCGAGCGAGCCGAGCAAGCCTTCTTCCTCGCCGCTCCACAGAGCCACACGAATCGTGCGTCGAGGCTTCACGTGCAGAGCGGACAAGATGCGCACCGCTTCCAGCATCATGGAAGAGCCGATTCCGTTGTCGGTCGCACCGGTCGCGTCATGCCACGAGTCGTAATGGCCTCCGAGCATGACGATCTCATCCTTTTTGTCGGTGCCCGGAATTTCGCCAATGGCATTGAAGGCAGTCGTGCCTTCCGGATATTCCTCATTTTGAATATTGATGCGCAGCGTCACGGGCGTTCCGTCGCCAAGGAAGCGCGAGATGCGTCCGTAGTCTTCGTTGCGCATCACGAGCGTGGGCACAGCGCGCGTCCAATCGTAAGTCCCGTTTTGCTGGGCGATGATGATACCGTGCGCGCGACCGGCATCGTTAATTCGAACGAGGGCGCCGTTGTCCACCAAGAATTGGTCCACCTGCCGCGACACTTCTTGCCGTGTCAACTGCCCTTCCGGCAACTTTGGCTGCTCGGGAAAGCGGAAGGGGCGAGGATTTTTCGAATCAAAGCGCGACTTCCACTCATCTTCCGGACGGCGCATCGGGGCGGGATTCATGTCCTCCGCCACCTCGACATGTCTTCCGACGAGCACAATTGCGCCGTGAACTTTGTCTTTCATGGCGTTTAAATACGTATCCAGCTCGGCCTGGGTCGGCTGTTTCGGCGCTTCTGGTTTTGCGGCTGGATGCATGGGGGGTGCGGCCCATTTGGGTTCGGGAGGAGGCGGCGCGCCACCAAAAAAATTAAATCCGGCCCCAGTTGGAGGCGCCAATCCGGGCGGCTGGAGCATAACCACGTGAGCTGTTACAACTCCGGCCGTGCTGGGCGTCCAAGCCAAGGGCATGACCATCAATTGGCCGTGGAAAGGCGCCACGGCTTCCGCCGAAAGTTCCATATTCTCCCAGCCGGGCACGGGAGTCGCTGCGCTGGGCGGTTGAAACGTCCACGGCTCGAGGTGCGCGTTTGCCAATCCCCAGGAGGTCATCGTCGAGACTGCCCAATCGTCCGCGGCCTTCAAATTGGGCGTGCCGGTTACGCGTGGGCCGTACACGTCCGCGATTTGATGGATGATCCACATAATTTTCGAATTGTTGGTTTCTTCCGCGCGGATCAGCGAGTACATCTGGGAAAGGCCCGGAGCCTGAGCTGGCAAGGGCATTGCGGCCAGCAACAAAAGACACAAGATAGATCCAGCCAATTTCCCCATGGTTCCCCCAAGTTTCCCCAGAATGATCAAATCGCTCCGCGAGTCGCACGACAATATACATTCGCCGGCTGGCGCAGGCAATGCGCGGAGTCTTCTATTTGGCGGATTTGAGGTCGATGCTGACCAAATTCCTGACCCAGCGCGCCGGACGTTTGTCTTCCGTCACGACAAGCTTGAAAGGACCGGACTTGGGATCGAGCGGCGCATCATTCATGGTGTCCGCGACGATCACTTCGACGGAATGAAAGGTGGGGTCGACTTCGGCGATGGCTAGCACGACTTCGTAACCGTCCGAGCCGGAAGCCAGCAAATAAGTGCTAAGGGCAGCGCCGCGAAGATCCTTGCCCAAAGGCGCGCCCATTTTGAGGAGCAAATCGGAGACACGCACTCCGGTGTACGTCTCCTGGGCGTTTGCATGTTCGTTATGAACGGTGACCGTCGTCCTGGGCATTGTCCTCAGATCGGCCGGCTTCAGGAATACGTCGGCGTGATAGGGGTAGGTCGAAACGTGCAAATCATTCTTCATCGAGGTTGGAAATACGACAGGAGATCCAGTCGGAGCTAATTCCAGCCGAATCGGAACGATCTGGATCTCTTTGGCGGCGGCGACATCGATGTGCGCGGAAACCGATTTGAATCCCGCACAACTCACAAACAAGGCGTAGCCGCCGGGCTTCAGGTAAATGGCCAGCTCGCCCTTGTTGTCGGTTTCCATTTTAGCGGGAGCAGGATCGGGAACGGGAAAGAGGCGGATCGACGCATGCGCGACAGGGGACCCGGTAGGGTCGGTTACGTGGATGCTCAAAAGAGATGCAGCCGGCTCCTGGGCGGCCAGGCTGAACGAGAAGGAGAACAGAGCGAGGGAGAACGCGACGGCGACCAAAATGAGATGGCGCATCTGTCGAGTCGAGAGATCAGGACGCCGCCGCGCGGGCGCGTTGGGTTCGTTTGTTGTCACCATTTTTGGATCTCCTCCCGTTCGTCCATCCGCCGAGCTCGAGGGCGACGGCCATACAGGCGTCGCGCAGTTCATCGGCGTATTCTCGGTCGGCCAAGGCACGTGCCACGACCATGCCTCCCACGCAGAGCGCAGCCATGGCTTGTGCCTGCTCCCGGCGTGGACCCCTGTTTCCCGCAGTGCTGCGTTCAAGAACGCTCACCATGGCTCGAAAGACGGTCTCGAAGGCGCGTTTTGTGCTGGCGGTGCCGCGGGCCACGTCGGTGGGCAATGCCGTCATGGGGCAAGAGTTCTCTACGTCCTCAAAATGCTGACGAGAAAGATAAGCGCGGACCACTTGTGGCCCGACATCGCCCGAGCTGAGGTCGACTTCCACACCATCCCAGCAGCTTTTCCATTCCGGGTCGGTGAAGAAGCAGCCCAAGACTTCGACGTAGAGATCGCTTTTGCTGGCGAAGTAACTGTAGAACCCTCCGTGAGTCAGCCCGGCCCCCTTCATAATTTGTTGGAGAGACACACCATCAAAACCATGCCGGTTAAAGAGCCGGCGCGCACTCTGGACGATCTTCCGCTTCACTTCGTGGCGGTGTCCCGGGGGATAGGGCATGGTGCCCTCCTGTTTAGCTGGGCCGAAGTATCTCTCAAAGGGTATTCTCCGCTCCAGCAAAACATTATCTTGAACATATTTTGGCGCCATGCTTTTATGCGGTGACGCTCAGACAGGAACAAACCATTGAAGGAAATGGAGAATAGTCATGAAGAACGCGCAAAAACTGGTGGCTGCGGAAAACCATCCCACGCGGCGCCAATGGATGGCCGGTGTCACGTTCGTTCTGGGTGGGCTTGGTTTGGCGTCCAGCCGGGCCTTTGCGCAGGGCGATCAGGAAATTTCGCATGCCGAAGAAGCGATCCATCAGGAGCGGGTGTTTAAAGCCAGCCGCAAACGCGTGTATGAAGCTCTTACCGACGCGAAGCAATTCCAAAAAGTGACCATGTTGAGCGCCGCAGTGCAATCCGGCATGGCGAAGGGCAATATACCGGCGGAGATCACCGCGGAACCGGGTGGGCCATTCAAACTCTTTAACGGATTTATTATGGGGCGAAACTTGGAACTCGTGGCGAACGAGCGAATCGTGCAAGCCTGGAGAGTGGCGTACTGGCCTCAAGGCGCCTGGTCGCTCGCCAAGTTTGTGCTGGTGGAGCAGGGTTCCGACACGAAGCTGGTGTTCGACCACACGGGGTTCCCCAAAGGCGACGCGGACCATTTGCTGGAAGGTTGGAACGGGAACTACTGGGAGCCGCTCGCCAAATTTTTGGCGTAGAGTTGAAACGGATTACAGAGATGAGCCATTCTGGCGGCCTGCTATGTGGCTTTCGGCGACTGCGAGCGGCCCTTCCACATTCCGCCCCTGCCCATCCAATAGCGCAAAGCAGACAGGCAGGTAGCGTAGGTATAGAAGACCGCCGTCAACGGCAGCAAAGGCGCCCAAAGCGGCGAGAGCTGGTAATAACGCAGAGTAGGCAGGAACGAAAGAGACATCAGCAGCCAAGCGAGGAAACCGAGAGCGCGGGCCGTCGAATCCTGCGCGAAAAGCAACACGACAGGTGCGACATAAGTCAGAAACATTCCGGCCAAAGTCCCCGCCAAAAGCAAGACCGAGTATCGCAATTGTGTAAACGCTGTCCGGGCAATCAGATCCCGGATTTCTCCAAACGTCGTGTAGGCGCGCAGGCTCGTGCTCTTTCGCGTCAGGCCCATCCAGACTTTGCCGCCGCTGGCTTTGACGGCTTTCGCCAGCGCGCAATCGTCGATAACTTCGCCGCGAATGGAGACGTAGCCCCCGATCCGCGCGAGCGCCTCCCGTTTCAACAAGATGCACCCGCCTGCCGCTCCCGCCGTGCCGAGATCTTCATCGGCGATCCACTTTGGCGGATAGAGCATCAGGAAAAAGTAGAGGAAGGCGGGAATCAGCACACGCTCTGGGAAGGTCTTAGCCTGGAGCATTACCATCAGAGAGGCCAGGTCGAGATTCTTGTTCGCTGCTCGTGCCACCAGCGAACGCAAGGTATCGGGGGCATGAGTCACGTCGGCGTCTGTAAACCAATAGTAGGTGGGGATCTCCGGCCCGGCGGCCGGGTCCGCAGAGTGCATCACACCTTCGTTTAGCGCCCAGAGTTTTCCCGTCCATCCGCTGGGGAGATCCGAGGCGCCGACAATCCTTACTCGATCACTAGCACCGAGCTGCTTTGCAACCTGCTCGGCAATATGTGCAGTGCCGTCATCACTGTGATCGTCCACGACAACTAGGGAGAACGCACCTTGATAATCTTGCTGCACCAGGGCGGCCACCACGCTGCCGATCGTCTCGGCTTCATTACGAGCAGGCACTACTGCGACGACAGCTGGCCAAACAGTAAGAGGTTCGGCTGGCAGGCGGTCTGCGTCGGCACCTCGCACTCGCCAGAACAACCCACGTCCGAAAAACAGATGGAGCCAAACCCCCAGGGCAAGAATTCCAAAGATGTTTGCCAAATGCAGATGGAATGGTTCCGTCATCGGAAGTAGCTATCTGAATCTCTCACGAGCATCAGCCTCCTGTCACGCCAGAGTGTGCTTGCCCTAATCCAAGAAACGCACTCGTAGCCGGGGCAGGGTAGGGAGATAAGAACACTCTAACCAGCCCGCTCCTCCGTCGAATTTGGAGGCTTGCCCGCCTGTCCTCGAGTCCCAGAGGAGTTAGTACTACAGTACCGTTGACCCTATACGTCGTAAAACCTATCCTCATCGAGCAGTGAAACAGCGGCCCTAACTTGGCAGGCGAAAGCTTGGCGAAGGGACGGGCCGGGTAAGTGTGTACCGATACGGTACAAGTTCATAGCGCGAGATCCTTGACATCCCTATGTATATAGGGATAGTGTGTCTCTGGGTGTCTTTCCATCCCCGGAGGCAACATGTCCAGGAAACTCGTGGTTGTATTTCTCGCCATGCTCGTTTTGGTGGGAGCTATGGGCTTGAAAACAGTTGTAACGGCTCACGGCGACGGCTCAGCAATTATGGCCAACGGCGCAGGGCCGGCACCAATAACGCCGTACAAAAACGGCGCAGGGCCGGCACCGATAACACCGTACAAGAACGGCGCAGGGCCGGCACCGATAACGCCCTATTGATCGCAGAGGATGACCGCAGACGCTAGACTAGCTCTTCTGCGGTAAAGGATCAGGGGCATAGCTTGGGGGTAACGTGCCTGGTCCATTGGTAAATTTTCTCTGGCTCGTAGGCATTCTGGCTGAAGCGGCTGTGGTGGCCTGCGCGCTCAAGAAGGGCGCATTCCGCCGATATCTTCTCCTAAACTTATACATGGCTAGTCTGCTGTGTGTGGAACTTGCCCGCTATAAAATCGTTAGCGAATACGGCTTGAAGTCCACGCAGTTTGTGTATTTTTATTTCTATTCTGACGCAATACTGACCATCTTTCTCTACTTCGCGCTGTGCACCCTCTATTCACACGTTTTCAGTGAGATGAACGCAGAGCGCTACGTGAAGCTGGGCGCGATTCTGCTGCTCGCCGGAACGGCGCTTTTCACCTATGCCGTGGTCATGCAGTCCACAGCAAAGCTCGTCACGCATTTCGTTATCGAGCTTTCCCAGAATCTCTATTTCGTCGGACTTGTCTTGACCTACGTTCTATGGGGCGCAATCCTGAAATTGAGGGAGACGCGGACCCGGCTCATCCAACTCGTGCTTTCACTGGGAGTGTATTTCAGCCTGCTAGCCGCGAATTATGCGATCCGGAACTTGTATCCGTCTCTGAGCAGCGTCTTCATCCCGCTCGTCCAGATTTGTGGGATATTCCTCCCCCTGGCTTGGGCATACGCCTTCTGGCGACTGCCTGAAGAGGCGAGACTGGCGCCTTCAAGGCTTGCGGTGATCCCCCGATGATGGCCGCAATCATTCTCGTTTGCTCGGTAGTTTTCCTACTGCAATTCTTTGTGTCCTACTGCCGGTCTCTCCTGGCAGCTTCGAGCAAGCTTCCGCTTTCCGCGGAAGTGCAGGACGTCACGGGTATTAAGAACACGGGTACGGGTGAGGAGTTCGCCCGCGTCGTTCAGCTTCTGCAGCTTTGTCCCGACCGTCCGGAAGACCGCAGCAGCATTCAAGCGATCGGGACCTATTTCGGACTATTAGGTTTTTTGCGATCCAGCATCGCGCGGGCGATTCCTTCCCTGCGGGCCTGGACGGAAACCGAGCGCGGGCAGTGTACGTACTTTGCGGCGGTTACGCTCGAGCGCCGCATCGCGTTTAGCAGAGACATGTTCGCTCAGCAGTTGGAAAACTGACGCCAGGCTTTCTCACCGGACGCAGCTACTGGCGGATTCGTAACATCCGCAATCCAATCCAGGCTTGACTTTCCCACGCGCGTGGTATGCTAGCCGGGTTCCCTCCTCACCGGAGTGGAAGCGTCCGCAGCGCAAAAACGACCGGTGACAAAAACATGTCTGCAGTGCGGCGCCGTATTGCCCTCGAGCATGCGCGTCTGCAATTTTTGCGATTCATCCCTAACGCTAGATCTTTCTTCGCCAGCGGCGGCTTCCGTAGCCGACCCGCGGCCAATCCCCCGCGTGCAAATGAGCGAGAGCAGGGCCCAGACCGCGCCGGGCGTGGAGTCCGACTCTGCGTGGCGCGGCGAGGTCACGAAGCGCTTGCAAACCTATCGCGCCCGCAGGCGAAAGGTTGCGCCAAATCTCGCTCAGTCCCAGCTACCCTTTGAGGAGCCTGTCGCACAACCACAGATTCCTACAAGTCGCGCTTCCGTTGGTATCGCCGAAGAATCTTCTGTGGCGGACGACGATTTCTCTTTCACAATTGCCATCGGCCGAAACGCGGCGACACGCGAAGACGGGCGCATGGTCATCGACGTTTCCCTGCCTTCCGCCGCAGAGCCCGGCTTTGAGGGAGCATTCCTGCCCGAGGCGCCCACTGAGCAAACCGGACTGTACCCGGTGGCTTCCATCGACGAGCGCCGTATCGCCGGATTGATTGACGCCGGCTGCCTGCTGTTTGCTTATGGAGGCTTCCTGACACTCTTCGGTTCGCTCGGCGGGCAATTTACGTTGAGCAAGTTAAGCGCCGCGGTATGCATCGCAACTTTCGTGATCGTGTACCTGCAATATTTTGCGATGTTCACGGTTTTCGGCGGGACAACACCCGGCATGATGTTGCGCGGCTTGCATGTCGTCAGTTTTTCGGGAGACGAGCCAACGCCACGGCAGATGCTCTGGCGGAGCGCCGGTTACATGCTCTCGGCTGGGACGTTTTTTATAGGTTTTCTGTGGGCCATGTGGGATGAGGATGCCCTGACCTGGCACGACCGTTTGTCGCACACCTATCTTTGTCCTGCGCCGACGCTCGCGGAGATCGAGGCCACGCACATCGCGCACAGCCGCTGACGCGCAAGCGCACGGAATAGAGTACTGGAGCGGGATAACATTCTAGCCGCGCGATTTCCGCGCGAGGCGCAAGATAGTTTCCAGGCAGAGCTCTACATCGGCTTCCGTCGTTGCCCACGAAGAAACGCTGACTCTCATCGCGGGTTTGCCCTGCCATAACGTTCCGCCACACCAGCACGTGCCGTCCTCCTGAACCGCGCGGATCACATTTTGCGTGATTTTCGCGCTACCAAAGGAGACCAGCACCTGATTGATCACGACGTCGTTGAGCACGTCGAAGCCAGCCTTGCGGAATCCATCGGCGAAGCGTTGTGCGTGTGAGCAAGTTCGTTCGATCAAGGTGGAAAGCCCCTCGCGCCCCAGCGACTTCAGCGCTGCCCAGAGTTCCACACCCCGCGCTCGCCGTGACGCTTCCGGCGTGTGATACATCGGCTCGCGCAGAGCGCCGGCTTCAAGATAGGCGGCAGTCATTGTCATCGCCGTGCGCAATGCCAATCCATCTTTCACAAGCACGATTCCGCTATCGTAATTTACGTTGGGCCATTTGTGCGCGTCCGTGGCCCAGGAATCGGCCAACTCGAATCCCTTGGTTAGGTGGGAAAACTTCGGAGAGACAGCGGCCCACAAGCCAAACGCTCCGTCTACATGAACCCATGCGCCTTGCTCACGCGCGCGGATACAGAGTTCGTCAGCGGGGTCGAACGATCCGGTGTTCACGTTGCCGGCCTGAAGGCACAAAATGGTGCGTTCATTGAGCCTTGGCAACTTGTCGGCGCGCATTCTTCCCTGGCCGTCCACATCCACGCGCGTCAAGCGCTTCTTGCCAAAGCCCGCAAGACTCAGGGCCTTGAGAAGGGAAGCGTGAACCTCGTCTCCCACAACAACTTCGATGGGTGGAGCCCCAAACATGCCGTCGTCCGCAACGTTCCAACCTGCGCGAGCAAGGAGCGCCTGACGCGCCGCCACGAGCGCGGTAAAATTCGCCATCGTCGCGCAAGTCACCAGTCCGCCTTCGCAATTGGGTGGCAGCCCGAGTGCCTCGCAGACCCAGCCCAACGCAACTTCCTCTAACTCCGCTGCCACCGGGGACATCACTCGCAGCGCCGCATTTTGATCCCAAGCGCCCGCGAGCCAATTTGCTGCGAGAGACGCCGGAAGAGTTCCCCCAATGACGAAACCAAAGTATCGGCCGCCGGTTGTTGCCATAGTTGCCGGAGAGCCGATTTCGGCGAGTAGGGCGAGGACTCGCGCCGGATCCGTCGGAGCTGAAGGGAAGGGCTCGCGAAACTTCGCAAGGCTTTCCAAGTCATCTTTTGCAGGCGCAACTCGGCGCGCGCTGATGTCCCGCGCATAGATGCGAGCAATTTCCGCTGCTTGCCGGAGGAGTTCATCTCGCTTGGACAATTCCTTGAGGACGGCTTGCATCGGCATCGCGTACCTTTCGAAGCTGGCGCTTTCTCGAAAAGCAACGCGCCAGCAGGGCCGGCGTGAGCACCGGTGACTTCAGATTAGAGGATTCAAAAGGGAAGGAAAGAGCCGAATTGTCTTCTGCCAGTTTGCTACTTTTTGATGACGGCTTCGTCGGAAGCGATCTTTCCGTCACGGATGAAGATGATGCGATGCGCGTGCTGCGCGATGTCGTTTTCGTGCGTGACGAGAATGATGGTGTTGCCTTGGCGGTAGAGATTCTCGAAGAGCGTCATAATCTCTTCGCCTGTCTTCGAGTCGAGATTGCCAGTCGGTTCGTCCGCCAGGACGATGGATGGGGAATTAACGAGAGCTCTGGCGATGGCTACGCGCTGCCGCTGGCCTCCCGAAAGCTCGTTGGGCTTGTGGCTCATGCGATCCACTAGATCCACGCGTTGCAGAGCCTTTTTTGCCTTTTCAATACGTTCTTCGGCGGGCGTGCCGTTGTAGATCAGCGGGAGTTCGACGTTGTGCAGGGCCGTCGCACGGGGAAGCAGATTGAATGTTTGAAAAACGAAGCCGATCTCTTTATTTCGGATGTACGCCAACTCGTCATCGTCCAGGTCGCTGACGAGCCGCCCGGCGAGCCAGTATTTTCCCGCGCTGGGAGAATCCAGGCACCCGATGAGATTCATCAGCGTGGACTTGCCGGAGCCGGAAGGGCCCATGATGGCGACGTATTCGCCTTTGCGAATTTGCAGGTCAATGCCACTGAGGGCGTGCACCTGCTCCGAGCCCATTTCATACACTTTTGTGAGAGCTTCGGTCTTGATCACAATACCGGAGCTGACCAAATCCTCGCGGTACGAATCCGTTGCGGTGGTCTCCACGGGCATTCGAGTTTCCCTCGTAACTTCGGCTTCGCCGGCGTTAGCTCTGTTGATCGTCCGTTTGCTTTTTGGGTGCGGAGTTATCGATTTTCACGCTAGCTTCGGGCTTGAGCGTTCGGAGCGCTTTGTAGCTACCCACGACGATTTCGTCGCCAACCTGCAAGCCTTTGGTCACTTCGATATCGGTAACGCCGGTGATGCCTGTTTCCACCGGGCGGAAGATGGCTTTTTTGCCGTTCACAACAAAGACGCCCTGAACCTCGTCCTTTTTGGGATCGCCAGGCGCGGGCGGTGGCGGCGCCGCGAGTGTCACTCCGGAACTGCCTTGCCCCTTCGCGTTCTTGGCGGCTTCCTCGAGATCCTTGCGAGTGCGGACGGCAAGGGCCTGAATCGGTATGGCAATGACGCTCTTCTTTTCCGCGGTTTTGATCTTCGCGGTCGTGGAGAGACCTGGGCGCAAGTTGTCCGGAGGATTGTCGAGGCGTACGACGACCTTAAAATCCTTCGCTTCCTGCGTACTGGTGGTGGATTGCGTGGTAGCCAGACCAGAACTTCGAAGCGTTGCCTGCGAACCAATCTCGGTTACTTTGCCTTTGAAAATCTTCCCAGGCACAGCGTCGATACTTACGTCGGCGTCTTGCCCAAGCTTTACGTTAACGATGTCGGTCTCGTCGACTTTGACTTCCGCCGTCACGACGGACATGTCCGAAAGCGTCATCAAGAAACTGCCGTTGGAATTTTGAATGCCTGGCACGACGTAGTCGCCGACGCGCTCCGGCAGGTAACTGACGATTCCGTTGATCGGCGAAGTGTAAGTGGTCTTTGACAGCACGTCCTTGGTGCGAACCAGCATCGCCTCATTTTGATTTACCTGCGACTTTGTCTGATCCAGTTGCGCCTTCAGTGATTGCACACGATCTCGAGCTGAATCCACCGCGGCTGCGGCTGCGTCATAGGTGCTCTTGCGCTGGTCAAAATCCTGCTTCGGGATCAGGCCGTCTTTGAAGAGCCCTTGCCCGCGTTCCCAGTCGAGCTTGGCTTTTTCCATGTTTGCCTGCTGCGAAACCAAGTCGGCTTTCGCCGCGTTGTAGCTTGCGTCAGCCGCCTGGACGCCGGATTCCGCGGAATGAATGGCCGCCGCCTGCGCCTGCACATCCGCGCTGGCCTGCACGTTTTCCTGGAGCAAGAGCCGGTCGCCCTTCTTGATGTGGTCGCCTTCCTTCACGAGGATCTCGGTGATCCTGCCGAATCCCTGGGCCGTTACGTTAGTATAAGTGGTTGGCTTAATCTCGCCGGAAGCCGTCACGATGGAAACCAGATCGTCTGACGTCGCAACTTTGGCCGTCTGAACCGTTACCACGCCTTTGTTCGCCTGGTTGACGCTGAAGACTACGATTCCGAGCAACACCCCGGCGACAACTACCCCGATGAGCACCTTTTTCCACGTCTTCATGTGATTCCTCTTTACTCCACCCTGGAAGGGTTACCCTTAGCGTGCCCCAGACAAACCACCCGGGTTGGGACACGATTACCTCGTTCTCTAGCCCGTCCGCTACATTACATACGCCCGCAGGGGTCGAAATGTTTCGCGAGAGGGACTTCGCACTACGCGGTCCGGATTCCCCTCCGTGCGCACCAGGGTCTGTAGAGGGGAAATTCGACCCAACTTCAGCAAGTTGGGTGCGGTTCTCCTCTATAGTGTAGATTCAAAACGGGCTAAAAGAAAGAACTCCTCCCAGAACCAGCAGAATACCCTCGCGACAAACCGACCCACCCTCTTAAGACGTGGCAATACGCCATTTGTTAACGACAAGTGCCGTCTTTCGCGGGATTTTGGCCGTTTGTCCTGGAGGGTTTGATGCTATACTTTCGCAATCGTCGGGGGAACAGCTCTGAAGCCTGCTAAATTCGGAGCGGGTTCCGCCCAAAGATTGCGGAGAGGTGGCAGAGCGGCTGAATGCGGCGGTTTGCTAAACCGTTTTAGGGACTAAACACCCTAACGGGGGTTCGAATCCCCCCCTCTCCGCCAGATTTGACTAACGTTCCCCAAGTCTGGGATCTCAGGATCACATCTGGGCGCGGGCAGGTTCTGGGGCGGAGCCGCAACGGAATCAGACCAGGCCTAGTCGTTGCGCGCAGGACCGCAAAATTTCTGCGTCCCATGCTGGACGCTCCGGGCTCCTGGGATGCGTCCGCATCGTGGGAATGCGTCCCGTCAGATGCAGAAAAGCCGCCGCGGAGTGCTTGTAAGCCGGGACGGGCTCGCGGAAAGCCACGTTCCCCAAATATTGCAACGCGTCGGAGAGCGCGTAATAAGCGGGATCGCCGGCCGCCCATAGCCGATCGCGCTGGGCAAATTTTTCTGGCGCCAACGTCGCCAGCCCCAGCAAATAGTCGGATCCGTATTCGATCATGTTGATGCCGAGATCATTGCCCGTATAGATGCGAAACTCGGCGCGTTGCGCGTCGCGCAGCGCAAGACGTTCGAGTTCGATGAGCCGGTCCAGCGAAGAATGCTTCATTCCCATGAGTTCGGGGATGTCCATCAAGCCCTTTATCGTATCCTCGTCGAAAATCTCGCCGTTCGGCGCAAACATGCGGCCGAGCTCGAACGCTAGCGCATGCGCATATCCCTGACAGGCCGCTCGATACACCGCTACTTTTTCTCTCGAACTTTTTTCGTGGAGACGGGCCGTTTGAAACAAAATCGGGATGCCGCCCATCTTGACGATGGCGTCCATCTCGTCCCTGTAAAGCGCGACTACGTCGCCTTCACCACCTTCGATGTACGCGCCGGCGACAAACGGAACACCATTGCCCAATGCTTCGCGCGTCCAGCCAAGCACATTACGCTTCTCCGCAACGCTCAAATAATTTACGTACCCCGTATCCATATTCACGGCGTTCATCAATCCCGCGCGGTGCGTGGCCACAAGGTGTTGTTGAAATGCCGCAACCGCCACGCGGCCGTCAGTCTCGTACGGCAGCAACGCAGCAGCAATGCCTTCCACTTTGCGATAAAGTTTTCGCCGCTCCAATAGTTCTTCCGTGGTCATACTTAATACTGCCTATCTCGCCTTGGCGGCCAGCGCCATTATTTGTGCGCTTTGGCGGCCCTCAGGAGTTCCGCCATCGGAGATTTCTTGTAATACCCATCCAACGGATAGCAGCCGGACGGCAATCCCTTGCGCGGCGCCGTCGTGCAGTCGCTGAACGTTCTGCAAACCAGTTTGTGCTGCAAGGCACGGCCTTCCACGACATCCGAGAGTATCCCGGGGTAACTGAGCACCATGCGTCCCAGTCCGATCGAATCGACCCATCCCAGACGCGCAGCGGCCTGCGCCACATACGGCAGAAAATCCTGCAAGTAACTGTAAGCCGTCCCGACAATGATCAGTTTCGGAAAACGTTGTTTCAGCGCATGTACAGCCTCCATCTGGCGCGCTACATCGATCAGAGGGTCTTGTGGCGGTTGATATCCATCCGACGGCGGATAAAGCGCTGGCCGCTGGATGTGCGGAGTGTAGTAAGGGCTGCCAGCCGTAAGATTCACGAGGTGAAGGCCCAGCTCCTCAAGCAAGGCTAAGAAGCGCACCGGTTCTGTAAGGTCAGTCTCTCTTGGATCGTTTGGATTCACTCCGAATCCCCATCGATACGGAACTAAGCTCTGATAGTCCTCCGGAATCCCCGGCCCCGGCTTGCCCGGTGACGAGAGCGCCGGATCGGGCCGGTAAGGAATCATGTCAAATGCCGAAAGCCGCACGCCCAGTTGCAAGCCCGGAGCGGCGACACGTATGCCATGCACGACTTCTCGTAGGAAGCGCGTGCGATTTTCGAAGCTCCCCCCATACTTTCCGTCCCGCGTGTGCGCGCTAAGAAATTCGTGTCCCAGATAGCCGTGACAATGCTTGATGTCCACGAAGTCGAAACCCAGCTCGCGGGCCATCACCGCTGCCCGATAAAATTGTTCGATGATGCCTTCGATTTCCGCATCGCTGAGCAATGGATAGTCCGGAGGTAAATTCAGCCGCCGGTCCAAAATAGGATGATGATACAGAATGCGCGGCTCCGGATGACCTTTCTCGTTCGGACAGCTGTAACGCCCCGAGTGCGTTAATTGCAATCCAATCAGAAGCCCCTCAGCCGAGCCCGAAACGTGGCAATGTTCCTGTATCAGCGACGCCCTCAGCCGTGCTAATCCTGCTTTCGTCTGCGCAGCCGCCAAAAGTTGATTCGGATTCGCCCGCCCTTCATGGCAGACGGCGACGGCTTCGCCGCCCCAAATCAGTTTTGCCCCGCTGCGTCCGAATCGCTGCCACCGGCGAATCGTATGCTCGCTGGGATTGCCGTCGCTAGTACCGTCCCATCCTTCCATCGGTTGAACGGCAAAGCGATTGCCGATCCTGATGCCGTCGCGAAGGATAGGCTTCGTCAGTGGCGATTCCAGTCCGTGAAGGAGCTCATCATCACAAGGAATGGCCAAGCGCAATGCGTCGAGATGCACTCTGAACTGAGCGACATTTCGAACGCTTCCTAAGCGCAGGATTTCATTTTGGTTCATGAAACTTGATCTCGTCGAAGTTCCAAATCAATCGTGTTTTGTCTTGGAACTATTCCAGCATGTTACCGTTTCTTAGAATCAGAACGGAATTCAGAAAGAGCCCGCTGGGATTCCGCAGAGTATACGTCAGCACGTCCACGTTCTCAGCCTTGATCGCATCCTGCGCGCTGGGCAAGGATCGTGAGTAAGCCTCGCGCGAGGGCCCCTCGATGCAGGCCCGCCCCCTTCGCTTGACTTTCTCTGTATCCCACAGTCCCTCGATTACATCTAAGTGCATCTAGACAGGACGTTGAGGGCGGATTCGAACGGCCGCACTGTTCTTTAACCCGGCCAGCGTTCGAAAGCTTCGCTGCGTTCGATGGAGCCAGCGTACACCCGCCGAACCGCCGCGCAGGTGTACTTTTGTACTTCGCCAAAGGAGTCGCCATGTCCCTCGCATTTGTCGGACCAACCGGAGGTCAGCATGAATAGGCTTCCAAAACGCAATCTCTTACTGGCCGGAGTGATTTCCATAATTGTCATCGCGCTCGTCATCGGCGCCATACGCCCGAGGGGTACTTCGGGCGCTGGCCCCGCAGGTCCTGCGGATGTACTGGTCGCGCAAGTCGAGCAGAAGGATGTTCCGATCTATGGAGAGTGGATTGGAACGCTCGACGGCTTGACGAATGCCGATGTCAGAGCCCAGGTCACTGGCTACCTGCTGCGGCAGGGCTATCAGGAAGGCGCTTTCGTCAAAAAAGGTCAGCTGCTCTTTGAGATTGACCCACGGCCCTTCCAAGCATCACTCGACCAGGCTGAAGGTCAATTGGCGCAAGCCAAAGCTCTGCTCGCCAATGCCAAAGCTGTGCAGGGGAGAACTCAGCTTGACGTAGATCGCTACACTCCGCTGGCTAAGGAACAAGCAGCGAGCCAACAGGATCTCGACAACGCCGTCCAGAACAATTTGGCTGCTAAAGCCACCGTGGCCACTGCCGAGGCCCAAATCCAAACCGACGAGGCCGCCGTCGAAACCGCCAAAATCAATCTCGATTTCACCCGCCTCATTGCTCCGATCGACGGCATCGCTGGACAAGCTCAACTTCAAGTCGGCGCCCTCGTCAATCTGAGTAGCGGCCCCGTGACTTCCGTCTCCACTGTCGATCCCATCAAGGTTTATTTCACCGTTGGCGAGCCCCAGTATCTCGCCTGGCGGAAGCGTTTCCCCACAGAATCCAGCCGCCTTGCGGCCGACAAAAACTTGCGCCTCCAACTGATTTTGGCCGACGGCTCAACTTATCCCCACGAGGGCTCGTTCTACTTCGCTGATCGCCAAGTCGATGTCGGTACTGGCGCGATTCGCATTGCCGGCTTGTTTCCCAATCCGGGCAATATTCTGCGGCCCGGCGGTTATGGGAAAGTTCGCGCTGTCATCCGGCTTGAGCAGGGTGCGCTGGTTATTCCTCAGCGCGCGGTGTCTGAGCTTCAGGGAGGTTACCAAGTTGCCGTCGTAGGTGCCGACAACAAGGTTAGCATTCGAACCGTTTCGGTCGGTGACCGTGTTGGGGCCGACTGGGTTATTACGCAAGGGCTGAATCCAGGCGAAAGAGTTATCGCCGAAGGCATTCAGAAGGTGCGATCGGGCGCGCAAGTAAACCCTAAGCCTCTTGGCATGCAAGCAAAGGATAAATAATCCCATGTCAAAATTCTTCATCAATCGTCCGATTGTCGCTATGGTGATTTCCATCGTCCTGGTGCTCGTTGGCGCCTTGACGATCCTTAGTCTTCCGATTGCACAGTTCCCCAACATTGCGCCGCCGGAAATTCAAATTCTCGCCACTTACGTCGGTGCCGATGCGCAAACCCTGGAACAAGCCGTGGCCACGCCTCTTGAGCAGCAAATGAGCGGCGTAGACAACATGAACTACATGTATTCGCTGAATACCACCGGAAACTCGACGACCACCTTAATCGTCGACTTCGACGCCAAGACCGACCCCAACAACGACTTCATTCTCGCGCAATCTCGCGAGACGCAAGCCGCCTCACAGCTTCCAGCGGACGTTAACAATTATGGAATCACTGTGCGCAAGTCCCCCACCGCACCTTTGATATTGTTCGACCTCTACTCTCCCCACGGAACCTATGACGCCACGTTTCTGGCCAACTACGCTTACATCAATCTTGTCGATCCGTTGCTCCGATCCTACGGTATCGGTATCGTCAATGTGTTCGGCGCCGGGCAGTACGCGATGCGTATGTGGGTGAAGCCCGACCAGCTGGCAAAGCTCGGGGTTACCGTTCCCGAAATCATTAGCGCTGTTCAAGCGCAAAACACCGTCAACCCAGCCGGAAAAGTGGGGGGCGAGCCTGCTCCCAAGGGCACGGAATTTACCTATGCAGTTCTGGCGCAAAGCCGGCTTGTGTCGCCCGAAGAATTCGGCAAGATCGTGGTGCGCGAAACGCCTGATGGCGGGACAGTTCGTGTCCGTGATGTGGCGCGCATCGAGTTGGGATCTCAGGACTACAGCATCGCCGGGCGCTACAACGGCAAGCCCAGCGCCGTGCTTGCGCTCTATCAGATTCCCGGCTCGAACGCGGTTCAAGCTGCGGCCACTGCGAACAAGCTGATGAGCCAGATGAAGCAGCGCTTCCCAGAGGACCTGGACTTTGTCGTTGCCCTGGACACTACGCGGGCCGTCACCGAAGGCATCAAGGAGATTGTGATCACACTGTTGATCGCGCTGGCTCTGGTAATCCTTGTGGTTTATATCTTTTTGCAGGGCTGGCGCGCTACTTTGATTCCGCTGCTAGCCGTGCCCGTCTCGCTCATCGGAACCTTCATTCTCTTTCCCGTATTTGGATTCTCCATCAACACTCTTTCTTTGTTTGGTCTTGTCCTGGCGATCGGGCTAGTGGTCGACGACGCGATCGTCGTGGTCGAAGGTGTCGAGCGTCACATCGAGGAGGGCATGACGCCGAAAGAAGGGGCTTTGAAAGCGATGGAGGAGCTTTCCGGTCCGGTCGTAGGAATTGCGCTGGTGCTGTCAGCTGTTTTTGTGCCCACAGCGTTCATTCCTGGGATCACAGGCAAGCTCTATCAACAATTTGCCGTCACCATTGCGATTTCCGTGCTGCTCTCGGCGTTCAATGCGCTCACACTCAGTCCCGCGCTGGCGGCGCTGCTGCTGAAGCCAAAGACAGAGGGTCATGGATTGTTGCGGCGATTTTTCGATTGGTTTAACCGCGTTTTTGAGCGGGCCACTGAGGGCTACGTGGGGTGGAGCGCCGTCCTGGTGAGGAAAACCGCGGTAGTCGTTGTGTTGCTGGTTGTTTTTGCCGCGGCAGGCGCCTTTTACGCCAGCCGCGTCCCAACGAGTTTCCTTCCCGACGAAGACCAAGGCTACGCCTACGTTAGCATGCAACTTCCGAATGGGGCTTCGCTCGAGCGTACCAGTGCTGTCGTCGAGCAAGTCGAAAAAATCATCATGAATACGCCGGGTGTTGCGCAGTCCACCTGCTTTGTCGGATTCAGCCTATTGAGCTTTGCGCGCACCACTTACAACGCGACGTTCTTCGTGAACTTCAAGCTCTGGGATGAGCGCAAGACGCGTGAAGAGCAGTTTCAAACCCTTAAGGCGCATCTCAATCAGCAGTTGAGCAAGCTGCCAAGTGCCGTAGCGTTCGCGTTTTCTCCGCCAGCGATTCCGGGTGTGGGAACCGCCGGGGGCTTTACGTTCATGTTGGAAGACCGTTCCGGTGGTGATGTTCAATTCCTGGCCAAAAACCTGAACGTCTTTCTGGATGCCGCTCGCAAACGACCGGAAATCGCCAGCCTAAGTACGACTTTCCTGCCCAATGCGCCGCAAGAGTTCGTCAATGTCGACCGCGACAAAGTTTTGAAGCAAGGCGTGAACCTCAGCGACGTTTACAAGACCATCCAGGCCTTCATGGGCGGTTATTTCATCAACTATTTCAACCGCTTTGGCCGCCAGTGGCAGGTGTACATCGAAGCGGAAGGGGACGAGCGTGCGAAGGCGGAGAACGTTGGGCAATTCTACGTTCGCAACAACCAGGGACAAAACGTTCCGCTTTCTACGCTGGTCGATGTAAAGCCTCGGTTGGGTCCTGAGTTCCTGCTGCGATTCAACGAATACCGTTCCGCGCAAATCAACGGCAGCGCCGCGCCCGGTTATAGCGCGGACCAAGCCACTGCGGCACTAGAAGATGTATTCAAGCAGACCATGCCTCGCGAAATGGGTTTCGACTACTCTGGCATTTCCTTTCAGGAACAGAAGGCGCGTGAGGGAGTTCCTCCAGCCGTCATCTTTGGACTGTCTCTTTTGTTCGTTTTCCTGATTCTCGCGGCGCTCTATGAGAGCTGGACGCTGCCGTTCAGCGTTTTGCTCAGTACACCTGTCGCGGTTTTCGGCGCGTTTGCTATCCTCTGGTTACGGCGCTTTTTTGTCGGTGTTTTTTATCCGCCATACCTGCAACAAATCGAAACCGATGTTTACTCGCAAATCGGCTTGGTCATGCTCATTGGCCTTGCCGCCAAAAACGCCATTCTGATCGTTGAGTTTGCCAAGGAGCAAGCCGAGCTCGGCAAGCCCCTGGCCGACGCCGCTCTGGAGGGCGCCAGGCTCCGCCTTCGGCCGATCTTGATGACTTCCTTCGCGTTCATTCTCGGTTGCGTCCCGTTGTGGACGGCGTCCGGCGCCGGTGCCGTCGCCCGTCAAATCATGGGCACCACGGTCATTGGCGGAATGATCGCTGCCAGCGCGATTGGAATCTTCTTCGTTCCGGGAATTTTCTACATGGTAGAGAAGTGGTCTGGCGCCGGCACGGAGCACGCTTCAGGAGCTTTGCCCGCCGAACCCGCTCCGGCGCCGGGAGATTGATATGGCTCGGCGAGCGGATTGCCACAACATGGAAACGAAAACGTCTCCGACGAAACGAATCGCTTGCTGGGCGGCGCTGACCATTGTCCTCACTCCCCTTTCGGGCTGCATGGTCGGCCCCAACTATCACAGGCCAGCCGTTCAAACTCCAACCTCTTTCCGGGATCTGAGCGAAAACCCGCAAGCGCAAGCCCAGGCTTCATCCTTAGCCGACCTTCCTTGGTGGCAGATTTTCCAGGACCCGCAATTGCAAGATCTCATCCGCACCGCCATCAAGCAGAACTATGACCTGCAAATTGCGACGGAGCGCATCAATGAGGGCCGCGCGCAAGTTGCTGTCACGCGGTCGAGCCTCTTCCCGCAAGTGTCGGGCAACGGTGATTTCAGCGGGGGCAAAGAACACAACTTCCAAACCAAATACAATTTCTTAACTCTTACAACCGACGCCGCCTTCCAGTTGGATTTTTTTGGCAAGCTGCGCCGCGCGACCGAAGCGTCACGCGCCGAACTCCTGGCCACGGAGGATGCGCGGCAGACGGTCCTGCTGACGCTCGTCAGCGACGTCGCAAGCGACTACTTCAATCTGCTGCAGCTTGACCTGCAACTTCAGATCACGCGCGAGACCGTCAAGACTCAGGAAGACTCGGTCAAGCTCAATAATCTTCGTGTCCAGCACGGCGTGGCTACCAAGCTGGACATTTTGCAGGCTCAACAAGTTCTCGACACCGCTAACGCTTCCATCCCCGATTTGGAGCGCCAGATTGCTCAGGAAGAAAATGCCATCAGCATTCTCCTCGGCAACTATCCGCAAGCCGTGCCCCGCGGAAAGCCCCTCGTCGCTCAGTTGCTTCCTCCCGAAGTCCCGCCCGGCCTCCCTTCCTCGTTGCTTGAGCGCCGGCCCGACATTCGCGAGGCCGAGCAAACCATGGTCGCTGCCAACGCGGAAATCGGTGTTGCTAAAGCGCTGTTCTTTCCGCAAGTCTCTCTGACCGGTTCCGGCGGCGGCTCCTTTGGACGCAGCAGCGCGTTCTCCGGACTGATGAGTTCGCAGCTGGGAATCTGGTCCTACGGCGCCAGCGTAAGTCAGCCCATTTTCACCGGCGGAGCTCTTCGCGGGAATCTGCGCATTGCCGAATCGCAGCATCAACAGGCTCTGATCGCATATCGCCAGGCCATTCAGCACGCCTTCGGTGACGTTTCCGATGCTTTGATCGGCTATCAGAAGAACCATCAGGTCCGCGTCCGCCAGGAGGAAAGCGTTGCGGACCTCCAGGAATCCGTTCGCCTCTCCAACATGCGCTACCGGGGCGGCACGACCACTTATCTCGAAGTGCTCGATGGCCAGCGCTCCCTCTTTTCCGCTGAACTCACTCTGGCCGGAGCGCGCGGAGCCGAATACCAAAGCCTCGTTCAACTTTACCGATCCCTCGGCGGCGGCTGGCAACAGTAATCCCATCCCTTGTAGGGGCGGGGCGCAGCGTGCTGCAAGGCTGTCCAAATTAGACAAGGTTGGACCACGAGAGGGTCGAAAAGATTGAATTTTTGTGTACGGCAAGTGTGTTTGGCGGTTCAGGTTGTGCTTGTGCTGTCCTAAACGGCGAGCGGAAAATGCAGCGCCAGTTGGCCGTCATGTAGGCCGGCCAAGGCCGGTGGAGCTTCAAACGGCGTATCCAGCCAGGCTTGCAGATCGCGGTAGACAAAGAGCTGTTGGCGCAGCAGGGCCACCAGATTCGACAGGGACCAGCCGTAGCGCGCGCGCAGTTGCAGGTATTTCAGCAGCAGCATGGCGATCAGTGCTGCCCAAATCTGGATGTGCAGAGCGTTGGCCGACGTACCCACGAAGGTTTTGATCCGCAGGTTTTGCTTCAGATAGCGGAAGAAGACTTCGATCCGCCAGCGTTCGCGATAGATTTGCGCGATGGTCGTGGAACCAAAACCCAGGTGGTTGCTGAGCAGCACCAGCACTTCTTGACGATCTTCCAACCACAGTTCGACGCGGCGGAATGGCGCCGTTTGCCGGTAGTGGTGGCTGCCCAGCGCGATGATTTCATCCTTGAGAATGTGGCGATGTTTCGGGACCGGCAACTCTTTCAGCACCTGATAGTGGGCATCGTGGCGCAGGCGGGTGACAAAGAACACACCGCCGTTGGTCAGTCGTTGATACCACTGGTAATCCACATAACCGCGGTCAAAAACCAGGATGGTGCCGGCTGCAAACTGCCAAGAGCGCGCTATTTTCACCTCCGAGGCTTTTCCTTCGGTGACCACCGCATAGCGCGGGAGATAGCCATCGTGGTCCAGAACCAAGTGCAACTTCGCCGCGCCCTTGCCTTGCTGGTAGTGGGCCCAGTCAAACATGGTGACGCAGAGATCGATGAGCGTGCCGTCGATGCTCAGCAGGGGGTTGCGAAAACGAAAGCGGTGCCGCGCGCCGGCCGCTTGCTGACAACACGCAAACAAAACGCCAAACACTTTCTGATATAGCTGCCACGGACGGTGTTGGTTGGCATAGGCGAGAGTGGACTTGTTGGGCGCCTGGGGCACCCCGAGATGCCTGAGCTTGCCTTCGCAACTCGCCAGCCCGCCACAAATTTCGCGCAACGAACGGGCCTGCCCCAGCTGGCAGAACAACATGGCCACGAATTGTCCCCAGCAACTGAACCCACGAGCGTGCCGTTCGGCGCGCGTCTCGCGAACGGCCTGCTCAAATTCCAGACGAGGAAAGAACTGCAACAGCTGAGAAAAAATACTGCATACTCGGTTCAAGGCGGAATCTCCTGTCCTTTAAGTTGGTTCTTGTCACGGAACCCAACTCAAAGTAACAGGTCTTTCCGCCCTCCCACGAAAACCTAATTTGGACAAGCTTGCAGCGTGCTGCGCCCCTACTGCTTTGGCGGAGCGGTGGGCTGGGCGAAGGTGATGAAGTGGCCGGCGGGATCCTGGACGGCGAATTCGCGCATGCCGTAGAAGGCGGTGCGTTCGGGCATGACTTTGGGGAAATCTTTTAGTGCGGCGAGGACGGCGTCGAGGTCATCGACTTCGAGGTAGAGATAGGTGGGGCCTTTTCTGGCCGCGGCGGCCATGGCGGGCGGCGCGTCGTGCTCGACGCTGGCGTAAGTCTGGTACATGACTTCGACGCTGCCTTTTTGAAAATCAACGAAGGCGAGTTTGTTGCCGTCGGGGACTTCGATGGCTTTGGTGAAGCCGAGGCGATCGACCCAGAAGGGCAGGATGGGTTCGATTTCGCTGACGAGCAGGACGGGAGTGATCTTCTTCACGTTCATGGGTTTCTTCTCCTTGATGGGATGGGGTTGCGGGATCCGGAATGCGAGAGCCAGGGCAGCGGCGAAAAGAGCGGAGGCGATAACGCGCATGTCTAAATTTCTCCTTGCGGCGCCAGCTAGTCTTATTTAGACTAGACGAGGATAGCGAATTCGGATTTCAGTGTCAAGGAGGTTTCTATGACGGCAAAAACGAGGGAGCTTGGGGACCTGATTTCGATTGGCCCGGCGATGCTGAAGGATTTCGAAATGCTTGGGATTCGCAGCGTGGAGGAACTGGCGCGAAGGGATCCGCATCGGATGTACGAAAGGATGGAGCGGCTGACGGGGAAGCGGCAGGATCCGTGCGTTCTGGATACGTTTTGCGCGGCCGTGGCGCAGGCGAGGAATCCACGGCTGGCGGCGGAGAAGTGCCAGTGGTGGTGGTGGAGCAAAGAGAGGAAGAAACGAACTAAGGAAGTAAAGATGTAGGGAAAAAACTACAGAAACAGAATCTACACAGAGACCGCAGAGAGCACAGAGTTCACGGAGAAGAGAAGGACCACACGAAGCTGACAAGATGACGAAGAAGCCCAAGACAAACCTGACGACGCCGGACCTGGTGCTTTTGAGTCTGCTGGCGGAGCGGCCCATGCATGGGTATCAGGCGAATGCGGAGTTGGTGCGGCGGGAGATAAAGGATTGGGCGGGGATTTCGCGGCCGCAGGTGTATTACTCGCTGGAAAAATTGGCCCGGGCTGGGTTGATTCGAGCGCTGGAGATGGATGAGCCGGCCGCGGGGCCGGAGCGGAGCAGCTTTGAGACGACGGCGAAAGGGCGGGCGGCGCTGGCGGATGCGCTGGAGCGAACAGAGTGGACGACACAGAGGGATAAGCCGGCGTTTTTGACGTGGATGGCGCTTTCGTGGCAGGCGCGGCCAGGGGTGGTGGAAGAGCAGCTCGTGCGGCGGCAGGAATTTTTGGAAAGGGAAGTGGCGCGCGAGAAGGATGTGTTGCGCTCGATTCTGGAGGAGGTGGGGCATCCGTATCACGAAGCGGTGTGGATGGTGAGCTTGATGATCGAGCAGTTCAAGACGGAGCTGCGATGGTTGAAACGAGTGGCGCGGGAAGTGAAGAGGCGAGGACGAGCGAAGCATCCGGACTACGCGGCTGGGGATTAAGAAAAACATTTACACAGAGGGCGCGGAGAGCACAGAGGACACAGAGGGGGAAGAAAGAAAGAATAAGAAAAAGCGACAGGCAGGAATGCCTGTCCTACTAGAGATTGAGGGAGCCGGAATGGGCGACGCGGGGTTTGCCGGAGTCGGCGCGCTCGATGCGGCCAATGCGGAAGAATTTTTCGCGGCGGCGTTTCAGGTCAGCTTCGACAGATTTTACGTGGGCGGGGGGCACGATGAGGATCATGCCGACGCCCATGTTGAAGGATTGCAGGAGTTCGTTGGTTTCGATTTTTCCAAGGGTGGCGAGGAATTTGAAGATAAGCGGGACGGGCCACGAGGCCAAGTCGATTTGTGCCTTCACACCGGCGGGGAGAACTCTCGGCAAATTGCCCGGGATGCCGCCGCCAGTGATGTGCGCGAGACCGGAGACCCAGCCACGCGCGATGATGTTTTTGAGGGCGGGGGCGTAGCACAGATGGGGCTTCAAAAGTTCGGCTCCGATTTTGTTGCCGACTTCGGCGACATAGGCGTCGGGCTTAAGGTGGGCGACGTCAAAAATAAGCTTGCGGGCCAGGGAGTAGCCGTTGGTATGAAGGCCGGAGGAGGGGAGGGCGAGGAGCGCGTCGCCGGGTTTGACGGATTTCCCGGTGAGAATTTTTTTCCGTTCGACGACACCCACGATGAACCCCGCGACATCGTATTCACCGGGAGGATAGAAGCCCGGCATTTCCGCGGTTTCGCCGCCGATCAGCGCGCAGCCGGCTTTGCGGCAGGAACGGCTCATGCCTTCAACAAGCTGTTCGATCACGGCGGGATCGAGTTTCCCCATGGCGAGATAATCGAGGAAGAAAAGTGGCGTCGCGCCCTGGACGAGAATGTCGTTGACACAATGATTGACGAGGTCGCCGCCGACAGTAGAGTGCACTCCCAGGGCCATGGCGATTTTGAGCTTGGTGCCGACGCCGTCGGCGCTGGAAACGAGGACAGGCTCTTTCCACTTCTTGTTGTCGAGGGCGAAGAGAGCGCCGAAACCGCCGATGCCGCCGAGGACTCCGCTGGTAAACGTACGGTTAGCGTGGTGCCGGATGCGCTGTTTGACTTCGTCGGCGACAGCGATGTTTACTCCGGCATCGGCATATTTCATCGAGGGCGATTCGCTTTCGTGTAAGTCCGGGCGCAGATTCACGCCCTTCGTACACTTTGCGGAATGAACTGCAAACTGCCGCGGCGGGGCTCACGGCGAAATCGATTCATTGCGCCGCATCCGGAGGATGCGCGGCTGCTACAAGGCCATTCACCGGCCGGGCTCAAAATAGCCGGAACAGGCGCCTCCAGCGCACAGTGCCGGGATGGATGACGGCGTTCGCGTACGCAAGAAATCGTTCGCGAATCTGGCCTGGCTCCCAGGCATCTTGCCCGACATCGAGAGACATGTAAATCATGACGGGAGTGCCGATGATGTCATTGCGCGGGACGGGGCCCCAGAAGCGGCTGTCATAGGAGTTGCCGCGATTGTCCCCCATCACAAAGTAGGAGTTGTCCGGCACTTTGAACGGGAGCTTAATGTCGCCTGGTTCACTGCGGCCGAGGGTGTAGTTCTCGACGAGCTTCTGGCCATTGATCCAGACGGCGCCATCGTGAATATCGACGGTATCACCGGGCAAACCGATGACGCGCTTGACGTAATCGGGCTGATCCGGAGCGAAGGGGGGCTTAAAAATAATGATTTGCTGGCGCTTGGGATTGCGCCAGAGCGAGACGTGCCAGTTGGTGAATGGAACGCCGGCGTCGTAGCCGATGCGGCTCATGATCAGGTGGTCGCCAATGAGGAGCGTGTTCTCCATGGAGCCGGAGGGGATGACGCGGGCCTGGCCGATGGTGCCGTTGATCAATAGAAAGGCGAGGGCTACCCAAAACCAGGCGATGACTTCCCGCTGAACGCGCTGTCCCATGGGGAGCTTGGGTTCTTCGACTTTTTTGCCGGCGACTTTGACTTTTTCTTTGACGGCATCTTTGCCGACGGATTCTTGCATGGCGTCAGCCTTCACGTTCCACCGCCACAGGCTTTTCGATGAGTGCGTCCTCGGGAGCGTGTCCATTCTTCGGTTCGGACGCGTTGCCGTTGCTCTCGCGGACTTCGAGCTGCACGAGATCCGTGGGATAGACTCCGGTATAACAAGACGTACAGAACTTGCCTTCGGTGTCACTCACCGCTTGACGCAGAGCAGGGAGCGAGACGTAACCGAGCGAATCGGCACCGAGGAATTTGCATATCTCTTCGGGAGAATTGGAAGAGGCGATGAGTTCTTCGCGCGTGGGCGTGTCCACACCGTAGTAGCACGGAGAAATCGTGGGCGGGCAACTGATGCGCACGTGGACTTCGCGAGCGCCCGCTTCGCGGACCATGCGGACGATTTTGCGGCTGGTGGTGCCGCGGACAATGGAATCGTCGACAAGAATCACGCGCTTGCCTTCGATGAGGCCGCGGATGGGATTGAGTTTGAGTTTCACGCCAAAATTTCGGATGGCTTGCGACGGCTCAATAAAGGTGCGGCCGATGTAGTGATTACGAATCAGGCCCATGCGAAAAGGAATTTTTGATTCGAGCGCGTAGCCTACGGCCGCCGGGACTCCGGAGTCCGGAACGGGCACGACGATATCGGCGTCGACGGGATGCTCGCGGGCGAGCAGGCGGCCCAGCGCTTCTCGGCTTTCGTTGACGCTACGGCCAAAAATGATGCTATCGGGCCGAGCGAAATAGACATGCTCGAAAATGCATTGCTGCAAGGGCTTTTCGGGAGCGAAGTGAATGGACTCGATGCCGGAACGCGAGATGCGCACCATTTCACCGGGCTCGATTTCGCGGACGTATTGCGCGTTGAGCAGATCGAACGCGCAGGTTTCGGAAGCCACGAGCCAGGCTTCGCCGCCTGTGGGAAGCGACAGCTTGCCGAGGACGAGCGGACGAAAGCCGCGAGGGTCGCGCACGGCGATGAGTTCGTCTTGCGTCAGAACGAGAAGAGAGTACGCGCCTTCGACTTGATTGAGGGCGTCGCCGAGCGCGCCAGAGAGATTCCGGGCTTGCGAGCGTGCGATGAGATGGACAATCACTTCGGTGTCGCTGTTGGTCTGGAAGATAGAGCCGCGATGCTCGAGTTTGCGGCGCCATTCGGCGGCGTTGGTGAGATTGCCGTTGTGGCCGAGAGCGACTTTGCCCTTGTTGCAATCGATCATGATCGGCTGGGCGTTGAGCAGCGCCTTGTCGCCTGCGGTGGAATAGCGCGTATGGCCGATGGCCATGCTGCCGGGAAGCTTGGCGAGGACTGGCGGCTGGAAAATTTCTTCGACGTCGCCCATGGCGCGGTGGAGGTAGAGTTCGGTGCCGTCGCTGGAGACGATGCCTGCGGATTCCTGGCCGCGATGCTGGAGGGCGTAGAGGCCGAGGTAGGTTAGGTTAGCGGCTTCGGGATGGCCGAAGACGCCGAACACACCACACTCGTCGTGAAAGTGATCGTCAGCGAAAGCGAGCTTTTGCGTCATTTTGCGGCTAGCGTACTCTCGAGCGAATTGGCCCAACTGCTGCGCAGTACGTCGAGGGAGGAATCGACGACTGCGCTCCCCTTATATTCGATGCGAAGCGCGTTGCCAAGATGCACGATGCCGATTTCGCGCGCGCCCACACTGTATTGTCTCGCAGTTGCGAGAACGGCGGCAAGTTTTGTGGGGGAGACGGAAATGATGCAGCGGGCGCCGCGTTCGTTGAAGAGGGCGTGTTCGGGGGGAGTGGAGGCGGCAACGGCGTCCAAGTTTACTATTGCGCCGAGATGGGGCGCAGCATGCTGCGCCCCTACGGAAGCAAAACAGGATTCGGCGACGGTGACGGCGATGCCGCCGTCGGAGATGTCGTGGGCGGATTGGACGGAGCCTTCGGAGGCGAGGGCGACAAGGCAATCGATTAGGCGTTTTTCGGCGGCGAGATCGATCGCTGGGGGTTTGCCGGAGACAATGCCTGCGATGGTTTTGGAATATTCGGACGAGGAAAATTCACACGCGGCATCGGATAGTTGGTTGCCTTGTAGGGGCGCAGCATGCTGCGCCCCTACAGCGGAGGCTGCTCCATCGAGCAACACGATGACGTCGCCTTCGGCGCGAAAGGCGATTTTCAGGACGCGGGAAGCATCGTCGAGAATGCCGAGGATGCCGATGACCGGTGTCGGATAGATGGATTTGCCAAGAGTTTCGTTGTAGAAGCTGACGTTGCCGCCGGTAATGGGCGTGCCGAGTTCGTTGCACGCGACGGTGAGGCCGTCGATGGCTTCGCTGAATTGCCACATGACTTCTGGTTTTTCGGGACTGCCGAAGTTGAGACAGTTGGTTGCAGCGATGGGGCGCGCGCCAGAGGCGGCGACGTTGCGCGCAGCTTCGGCGACGGCGTGCATGGCGCCAACGCGGGGATTCAGCTGGCACCAGCGGCCATTCCCGTCGGTAGCAAGCGCCAAAGCGCGCTTGACGATTCCAGTTTGCGGATCTTTGATGCGAACGACGGCGGCGTCGCTCGCGCCGGGACCGGCGAGAGTGTTGGTGCGCACGCTCGTGTCGTACTGTTCCGTGATCCAACGCTTGGAGGCAATGGCAGGCGACGCGAGAAGTTTTGCGAAATTCGCGGTGAGATTGGTGCCTTCGGGCGCGAAGGTAAACCAGTCAGCGGGCGTTTCGTGGCGAAGGGGCGGCTGCGCGATGGGGCGGCGGTAGACCGGGCCTTCTTCGGCAAGCGGATGCGCGGGAATTTCCGCGGCGACTTGTCCATGATTCAAAACTTTGGCGATGCCGCCATCGGTGACGGTGCCGACGACGACGGCGTCGAGTCCCCATTTTTTGAAAACGTCGAGGACTTCGCGCTCGCGGCCTTTTTCCGCGACGAGGAGCATGCGCTCCTGCGATTCGCTAAGCATGATTTCGTACGGCGTCATTCCGGTTTCGCGCTGAGGAACTTTGGCGAGATCGATTTCGATGCCGGTGCCGCCGCGCGAGGCCATTTCCATCGTGGAGCAGGTGAGGCCAGCGGCGCCCATATCCTGGATGGCGACAACCGCGCCGGTTTGCATGGCTTCAAGGCAAGCTTCGAGGAGCAGTTTTTCCATGAACGGGTCGCCGACCTGGACGTTGGGCCGCTTCTGCTTGGATTCTTCGGTGAACTCCGCCGAAGCAAGCAGCGATGCGCCGTGAATGCCGTCGCGGCCGGTCTTTGCGCCGACGTAAATGACGGGATTGCCGATGCCCTTTGCTTTGGCGAGGAAAATTTCCTCTTTACGCGCGATGCCGAGCGCGAGCGCGTTGACGAGCGGATTTTGCGAGTAGCACGCCTCGAAACTGACTTCGCCGCCGACTGTCGGCACGCCGAAACAATTTCCGTAGTGCGCGATGCCGCGAACCACGCCGTCGAGAATGCGGCGGTTTTTGGCGGCCTCTTCTTCGCTTGTGCCTTTACCCGGCGTGATCTCGCCGAAGCGCAGCGAATCGAGGACGGCGATGGGGCGCGCGCCCATGGTGAAAATATCGCGGAGGATGCCGCCGACGCCGGTGGTCGCGCCCTGGAACGGTTCGACGTAGCTGGGATGATTGTGCGATTCGATTTTGAAGGCGGCGACGAGTCCATCGCCGATGTCCACAACGCCGGCGTTTTCGCCAGGACCTTGCACGACGAGTTTGCCGCGCGTGGGTAAGCGCTTCAGATGCACTTTGCTCGATTTGTAGGAGCAGTGTTCGCTCCACATCACGCTGAAGATGCCGAGTTCGGTGATGTTGGGATCGCGGCCGAGGATTTGCTGAATGCGCGCGTACTCCTCGCGCGTCACGCCGTGTTCGGCGGCGATTTCCGGAGTGACTTTGATTTCGGCGCTAGCGGTTGCCATTTTCCGTTTCGTCGTCCTTCAGTCGATTTTCTTTTCGAGATAGCGCTCGAAGCCAGCAGGCCATTCGCTGGCCGGAATGCCGCGTTCTTCGGCGTCCATCACCTGTTTACGCTTTTCCAGATCGTTCGAGACTCCCAGAAAGGCCCGAAATTCGCCCCAAACGGCAAGTCCACAAGCAGAGCCATCTACGGCCCAGCCAATGTCCACCACATCTTCATCCACGACGACATTCGCGCGATTGTAGATGTGCGCATCCTTCAGGATCGCTCGCTGTTCTGAGCTATACAGATAAAACCAGCCGGTTTCCGCGGCATCTTCAAACACAGCAAAAATGCCCGCCGGGCCCGGCGCGTAAAGCATAAAGCTGCTGCCGCCATCCACGGCCTGCGTTTGGTCGAACTTCAGAACGACAACATCCGGCTTCGACTTCCTTTCTTCTCCCTGCCAATACACAATCCGAGCGCGGAGGAATTCCTCGTAGCTGAGTTCAGGAAGTTCTTCGTTCATTGCATCGCTCAAAGCGAGACATAGTGGAGCGCGGGCCGAATTTCGCTAAGAAAACGGATGCCAGCTTCACGCTGTAGCCTTTGCAGCGCCAACAAGCGCTTCGACCATGGAATTGAAAATGACCAATCCGTCGGCGGAGCCGAGAGCGGGCTCGACGGCGCGTTCGGGATGCGGCATGAGGCCGGCCACATTACGCTCGCGGTTGCAGATGCCGGCGATGTTGTTCATCGAGCCATTGGGATTGCCGGCGGCATCATCCATTCCGTCTGGAGTCGTATAACGGAAAATGACCTGGCGGTTTTTCTCGAGGTCCGCCAGCGTGGCTTCGTCGCAATTGTAGTTGCCATCGGAATGGGCGATGGGGATTTTCAGGATTTGGCCCCGCGCGGCTGCGTTCGTAAATGGCGTGTCGGTTTGTTCGACGCGAATGTGAACGTGGCGGCAAATAAAGCGCAAGCCGCTGTTGCGCATCATGGCGCCGGGAAGCAAGCCGGCCTCGAGAAGAATCTGGAAACCGTTGCAAACGCCGAGCACCATTCCGCCGCCCCTGGCGAATTTCTCGACCGACTTCATGACCGGCGAAAAGCGCGCGATCGCGCCGGTGCGCAGGTAATCCCCAAAGGCGAAACCGCCCGGCAGGATAACGGCGTCACAATTCGCGAGGTCTTGCGATTGATGCCAGATGAATTCAACCGGCTTGTGCAGAACATTTGCGAGGGCGTAGAACGCGTCGTGGTCGCAATTGGACCCGGGAAAAACGACGACTCCGAATTTCATTGCGTGTTGGCTCCGTGTGGCATTCGGGGAACTCCTATTTTAGCACACGCGGGCATGGGAAGAGTTTTTTCAGAACTCGTTCAGGATCGTGCTGGGGCGGTCGGTTTGGAATTTTCTTGAACCATGTTGCGAGCTCATCCATGGGTGCTTCGTTTCTAGCGGCGCTTACGCTTCTTTGGCGCGGGGCGCGGTTTTCGTTTTGGCCGATGCGAAGACTTTGGTGATATTTCTGAAGCGGCCAGCTCGCGACGTTTTTTCGCGGCCCAGCCCGGCTTATTCACCTGGCGGCCTCGTGCAATTGCCAACGCATCCGCGGGGACATTGTCTGTGATGGTCGAGCCGGCCGCTACGTACGCGCCGTCTCCCAGACGCACCGGCGCAACCAGCGCGCTATCGCTCCCTATAAACACTTTGTTGCCGATGGAAGTCGGAAATTTGTGGAAACCGTCGTAATTACACGTGATCGTTCCCGCGCCGATATTCGATTTTGCGCCTATTTTCGTATCGCCCAGGTACGTCAAGTGCATCGCCTTGGTGCCTTCGCCGATGGTGCTCTTCTTGAGCTCGACGAAATTGCCGATGCGCGCGCCAGCCTTCAAATGATTGGCCGGGCGCAACCGCGCGAACGGTCCAATGATGACGCCATCATCCAGGCGGCTCTGCGCCACGACACAGTGCGGCTCGACGGTCACGTTGTCGCCAAGCAAGGCATCCGTCAGCACGCTCCCGCTGCGAATGGTGCAGCGCGCGCCGATTTTGGTTTTGCCGAGAAGCTGGACGCCAGCCTCAATGACGGTATCTTCTCCCGCAGTGACTTCCGGATCGATCAGGACCGTTTCCGGCAACTGAATCGTCACGCCCGCTTCCATGAGCGCCGCGCGCTTTCGTTCGCGAAAAACGCGGTCGACTTCCGCCAAGTCCGCGCGTGTATTGCAGCCCAAAATCTCGCGAGGATCGGGAGCGACTTCGGCAAGGACCGTCTCGCCTGCAGCCGTCATTGCGGCAATCGTATCGGTGAGATAAAGCTCGCGATGCTTGTTGTTCGGCTTGACGCGCGCCAAGGCCGGCCAAAGCTTGTCCAGAGTGAAGCAATAAATGGCGGAATTGATTTCGTTCAGCTCGCGTTGCTCCGGCGTAAGCTGTGATTCTTCGACGATCGCCGCGACGGCCGTTTCCGATTTTCGCAAAACGCGGCCATAACCCGACGGGTCGGCAAGCACCGCCGTCAAGATCGTAGCCGCCGCGTCTCCCGTGCGATGCGCGGCAAGCAGTGCTTTGAGCGTCTCCGTGCGGACGAGCGGTGCATCCCCCGGCAAAACGAGGACGAGCTTAGCCCTGCCCAGCGCGCGCCGCGCCACCTGCATGGCATGCCCGGTGCCATGCTGCGGCTGCTGCAAGACCGTCACCGCGCCAAGCGGCTCAACAACCGGCGTTACCTGCTCCGCCTGATGTCCGACCACCACAACTGTTGTTTTGGCGTTCAACGGCGCGCATGCGCGCACCACATGTTCGACAAGCGGGCGTCCCCCCGCTCGATGCAGTACCTTCGCCAGGCTCGATTTCAGGCGAGTGCCTTTTCCCGCCGCAAGAATGACAATGGCCAGATCGTGATTAGACATGAGGGTTCTATTCTCGCCTCACAGCCTCGATTTTGACAATCGTAGCCAGTAGTCCTGCGTCACAATGTGTTCTGGGCGTCATCCAGCCTGTCGAAAAGCGCCCTGCGCCATTGGATTCGGCCGTTTCAGCGAGCGATGGACGCCCCCGCAAGCAGATATCAACATGTAAACATCTCCCAGCGTTTCGTGGCTTCTCCAGGATGGCGTTGCCTCCTGCTCCTCATGCGGAAATAGCTTGCGCGGGGCGACAGCTCCGCGAGTCCCTGCGTCTCCCGTATCCCCTGCCATTCCAATGGCTTACGCTGGTCCTTAGGAGACGAGCGGGAAGGCCGCCGCGGACAGTCCTCCACTCCAGTGGCTCTTCGTCCGCGTGCTCGCTGCGTGCCGCTTTCCAATCGCGCTAGTAAGGGTGGCTAGTCGGTGGCAGGTGCAGGAGAGAGGGTAGTCAGCCGAACTTCGCGTTCGACAGGGGCCGCTTCCGCTGTCGTGATGGTCCAAAGAGTCGGGTCAGCCAGCAGCCGGCTGACTAGCTGCGTATGAAGGGCATGGCCCGCCTTATGAGCCTCGACGCGCGCGAGCAAAGGCAAGCCTGCCAAGGCCAAGTCACCAATCAAATCCAGCGCCTTGTGGCGGCCAAATTCATCGGGAAAGCGCAGCGGCCCGTTCATTACCCCGTCGTTGGTCAAAACGATGGCGTTCTCAAGCGTCCCGCCGCGGATCAAGCCCATCGAGCGCAGCGGCTCGATGTCCCGCTCAAAGCAAAACGTTCTTGCACGCGCCAGCAGATGCCGGAAAGTCTCTGGATTAACCACCATTTCGACTTCCTGCTGGCCAACCAGCGGGTGGGGGAAGTCCACATAGCAGCGCACACGAAATTCATCCGCGGGATAGATGCCGATGCGCCGGTCGCCTTCCACCACTTCCAGCGGTTTCAGCACCTTCAAATAGCGGCGCTTTCGGCGCAGCTTGCGGACACCGGATTTCTCGAGCATCTGCATGAAAGGTTCGGCGGAGCCATCCAAAATGGGAATCTCGATCGAATCGATGTCGACAAAAATGTTGTCGATGCCGCAAGAATAGATCGCCGCAAGAAGATGTTCCGTAGTGGAAAGAAGCACGCCCTGCTTCATCAAGCTCGTGGCGTAGCTGACGCGGGCGACGTTGTGGCCCTGCGCCTCAATCGGAAAATTGTCGAGATCCGTGCGGCGGAAGACGATTCCGGTGTCGGCTGGCGCGGGAAGAAGGCGGACGTGGCCGAACACTCCGGTGTGAAGACCCACACCTTCAGCGGATGACCCTCGCGCAATGGTAGATTGATGCATGAGCCCCGAGTAACCATAGCATGTTGTAGCCCAGCGTTTCACCTGTTTGTCCATATTTTTCAGTAACTTATACGAACACTAAGGGCGAATTGTTGTGTCGGTGTGTCTATTTCGCATCATTTCGCCCGCCAGGCGTGTCTTCCGCCCAACCATTTCTTCCGCATAACCTCGGGAATCCATCAAGCACCTGGTTTCTACCCAGCATCTCTCATTCGCAGGCTTCCTTTCTCATTCCTCGCGCGTCCCAACTTCCGAGAGTGATATAATAGGAAGTCTGTCTTTGGGCAAGCTGAAGTTTGATTTTAGAAGGGCACAGGTGAGGCATGAATCGAGCGGCTCGCATCGGGGTTCTTTGCGTATCGGTTGTCATCTTCTGTTACGCCGGGTTGGGTCATGTCCTCGGCCGCACGCCGGACGACAAAGCGTATAAATCGCTGACGGTCTACAGCGAAGTGTTGCAAAAAATCCAGCAGGATTACGTGGACGAGCCGAACCTTCATCTGGTGACCACCGGATCACTGCACGGACTGCTGGAATCGCTCGACGCGCAGTCCAGCTACCTCACCGCTCGCGAGTATGCCGAATACAAGCAAAAACAAACCGCCAATGTGACCGGCGACTCCGGACTCACACTGAGCAAGCGTTTCGGCTACATCATCGTGGTTTCGGTTTTGCCGGATAGCCCTGGCGAGAAGGCCGGCATCCACAGCGGCGACATTTTTGAATCCGTTGCGGGCTTCACGACGCGCGATATGTCCGTCGGCCAGGCGATGAATTTTCTACGCGGCCAGCCCGGCACCGGAGTGAAAGTCGGAGTCATTCGCCGCGGCAAAGCCGATCCCGATGAAGTTGATGTTGTGCGCGAAAAGCTCGCCTCCGCCAAAATTGTCACGGCTAAGGCCGATCCGGACATTCTCGTCCTTCGCTTGCCTTCGCTCGAAACAGGACGCGCCGATGAAATTCGCACGCGCCTCGTGGATGCGGAAAAGCAAGGCATTCACAAGGTGATTCTGGATGTTCGCGAATGCGGACGCGGCCCGGTATCCGAGGCCATTGCCGTTGCGAGGCTTTTTGTCCCCTCCGGGAATCTGGCGGCGATGCACGGTCAAACCGTTTCCGCGCAAATCTTTGCCGCCGATCCGAGCAAAGTGGTCTGGAAAGCACCAGTTTCCGTGTTGATTGACGCCACAACGTCTGGAGCCGCGGAAGTGCTGGCCTCCGCCATGATTGCGGCCCACCGCGGAGACGTGGTCGGCGAGCGCACCTTTGGGCTCGCCTCCGAGCAAAAGCTGATTTCCCTGGATGACGGCGCCGCTCTCTTTCTGACCGTCGCGAATTATTACAACGCCGACGGAAAATCCATTCTCGAGGAAGGCGTTGTACCCTCCGAAGTTGTACGCGCTTCCGCCGAGGACGATTCCGACGGCGCCGATGATGATAACGGCTCGGCCGATGCGCAGAAAGAACCTGTGCCGCCTCGCCCCTTGTCGCCGGAGGATCCTATCTACCGCAAAGCCCTCGAACTGCTGAAGGCTCCGCAGAAAAAAGCCGCCTAGCTTTCTGTGCTCGTTCGGCAGGGAGCAACAACTCAAATTCTCGCTCCGCAGCGTGGGTGGCACATATGGCGTCCGCCCTCTGTGTCGCTTCTATTGCTTCTCGTTGTCGCTCTTTTGGCTTGGGGCTGCAAGAACGAGACGCACAAGCGCCTTTCCCCGGCTCAGGTCCATTCCATCACGCGCGAAATGATGCACGCCTCCGCGGGCTTCGGCAAACAGCCCGGAGACATCGCCTCCCACTTACAATTTGATGGCGCACATGTAGGCCGGGCGGATCACCTCTTTGTTGTGCTTCCTGCTGGCGCCTCCGACCAGGCTCAGCGCGAATCCATCGCCAGCCTCATCCAGGCGCTCGACCGCGTTGCCACTTCGAATAATCTTACGCGCGATCAGGAGACTACTTCCGGAACGCTAGTAAGACTCGATTATCGCAGCGCGGGCGTGATCACGAACTCGGTCCACATCATCCTTCCCACAGCGGCTCGGCCGGCCACCGCCACGTCCCCTCGGCAGGGCGAGAAAAACGGCACGGCGCAGTTGGCTATCATCCTGGATGACTTGGGCAGCGATCGCGCCGCCGCCGACGCGATTTTTGCTTTGCCCTATCCCCTGACCATCTCCGTCCTTCCCAATCATGCGCATTCCGCCGAGATCGCGGAAGAAGCTCATCGCCGCGGCTATGAAGTCATGCTGCATCTCCCCATGCAATCGGTCGGAAACGAAACGCCGGAGGAGCAGGAACTCCATCCAGGCATGCCTCCCGACGATATTCCTGTGCTTTTCGAGCAGATGATGCAAAGCGTTCCCAACGCCGCCGGCGTCAACAACCATCAAGGCTCGCAAGCCACTGCCGATGCCGCGCTTATGGATGAGCTCATGCCCATTCTTCAAAAATGGAATCTGTTTTACGTGGACAGCCGTACGACCGCCGCGACGGTTGCCTACGACACGGCGCAGCGCTTTGGAGTGCGCTCCGCTTTTCGCAATGTTCCCTTCCTCGACGATGTTGCGGAAGTCTCCGCAGTGCGCAAGCAGCTCGAGCTGGCACTCCGCGGCGCGAAAGAAAAGGGTCAAGCCATCGCTATCGGCCATCCCCATCCCGCCACTCTGCAAGCTCTACGCGAAATTCTGCCGCTAGCCGAAGCGCGCGGCGTACACCTCGTCCACGTTTGCGAGCTTGTGCACTGAAATAGTCAGCTGCGTGTCAGGCCGCTTCCCGCCGCCTTCCTCGCGGGATACAAACGGTCAAAAATAAAAAAGAAAATTGCCAATAGCACGAAATCGATGACACTTCCTTCAGGTCCGGGTGTGCCGCCAGTGAGCCAGTTTGGTCCATGCAGCGTCGCGTTGGAAAGATGACCTGGAAAAATCATTCCGCTGTCTGGAACAGAAAACAAAAACGTTTCCCCAAAATCAAAAGCCGCATGCATGCCCAGCGCGAACCACAAACTCCCGGTCCGCTTCAGCGTGAAACTCCAGAACAGGCCCACGAGTACGACGCCAGCCACTCCGATCCAGCCTTCGCCGGAATTTGTGAAATGCACCGCCCCAAAGGAGAGAGAGAGAAGAACCGCAGCCGGCCAGAAACCGATGCCCTCCGCCAGGGTATAAAGAGAGTACCCGCGGAACAGAAATTCCTCGAACAAGCCCACCACCACAAAAAAAGCCGCCCAAAAGAGCGCCCACTTGGCGATCGCTGCTCCGTGCTCCGCTAGCGTTCCGAAGGAATACCCGCCCATCGCCGCAATAAAGCCGATCAACGCAAGAATCTCGCACAAGCCAAAGGAGCAACCGAGCCAAAATTGTTTTCCGAAAGCTCCCTGCAGCGGAAATCCATACGCTCCCATCCGGCGATTTTCGATTCTGGACATGATCAACGCCGCCAAAAGAGCGGACAAAAGGCTTGCTAGTTCGCCAAGGAATTGAAAGCTGGGAGAAAGCACGCCGCGTGCTGGATGTAAGACTTGGCTCAAAACAACAATGGATACCATCAGAAACGCGAAGAAAATAGCGGCGTAAATCAGGAGGCGCCAGCCGGCGCGCAGGCCCGTCTCCTTCAAGAACAAATTGCCGCGAAAATCATTCACCGATCGCGTTGAAGCTGCATCTACCTCGTGCGGGGTGCCAAAAAAATCGTCGCCCATTCATTGCTCCAACGAGACTCGCACCAGCCGCTCCACGTTAAGACGCTCGCGGGCAGGCGCCGTAAGCAAGCACACCTGCTGCTGCGAACGGGAGGGTTGGCCTGCGAGAAAAGTCATCTGCAAAGTGCGGATTAAAATAGCACAGACTTGCGAGGGTGCTGCGTTTCTCTTTCACTTCATCTCGAGGGTTGCTTGCTTCGCTGTTCTTCAGCGGGAGGCAAGGTTTGTCTGCGTCAAACGGATCGCCGCAGCTCCCAAGATGCGCCGGCTCTTTTTTTCCTGCACGAAAACCACGGCGCGCAGATTCCCAAAATTCCACTTCGAGTCCAGGTTCACCGACGTTTGCGCTGTGTACGTCTCTTCGCCGTTTTTCCCGACCGCGCCGATGACTTTGAATTCCCTCAGTACCGGCGAATGCTGCAATTCTTTACCGTTGTTCTCTCCACCGGTGACGGAGGAGTGTAATCCGCTTTCCGTGATGGCAAGAATTACTTCCGCGGAATCTTTCGCCGCAATATTCGGGACTTTCTCAACGCTCACCTTAAAGACGGCCGATTTGTTCTCTGTAGGGGAGACCTGGCTAATCTCCACTCTGGATTTAGGAATGGCTGCGGCTTTCTCGATCTCCTGGCGGGCAGTTCCTCCCCGGCTTCCGACAAATCCGGCTGTTCCGTCTACCACCATTTGTGGAGTGTACGCACTGCCGTTGTGCAGTGTCCCGGCATAGTCGTTCTGGCGAGCCGTCCAGCTGCCTGATGAATAGGGATCCCTCCAACCCAGTTGATCCCAGTAATCCACGTGCTCCTCGATAGCGATCACTTCCGCGGAACCTAAAGGCTGCTGCGCGTCGAGCTCAGCCAACAGCGCGTCCGCTGGCGGGCAGCTCGAGCATCCTTCCGAAGTGAATAGCTCGACAACCACGGGCACCCGCGTGGTCGCAGCCTTGGTAGTTTGCGTATGGCCCTCTTGGACGCTGCCTAGGCCTAGTCCCAACATAACAAGAACTCCTAGGGGAAGCATTGCCGCCAGTCCCACCCATTTAGTGCTCATAAGAATCAGCTCCAACCGTCAGTCTAATTTGACGCGGCAGCATGCCAGAACGAATACATTGGAATAGCAGAATAAAGCCGACACTTACTAACCACCATGATAGCATTAACCGGTTATTGGCGGAGTGCGTTCCTTAAGATCGATTTAACCGGTTTGTCGAGGTATTCACCATGTCCAACACCTCTGCTTCCATCGAGCTCATCGGTGGCAGGCTGTCCCTTGATTACGCCAACGAACTCAGGCCTTCCTCCGATTTCTCTTGGGAGGAACTTCTGCACTTCCTCCTGATCACTCGAATTATTTCTTCCGAGCGAAGCGCCCAGTTGCTGGCCCTCCCCGAAAGCGACCCGCGAAGCGCGGGTGCACTATTGGGAAAAGCGCAAAGATTGCACTTCGCCCTCCACCAAGCCTTCGCTGCTCTCCTCCGCAAGGAATCCTTGTCGCGGGATTGGGTCGAGCCTATCAACGAAGTGCTGCGCGTCACCGAGGGCCACGACGAACTCCTGCAGCAGAACGGCAGATGGGGATTGGAATTTGTGGCGCGTGAAGGCGGACTCGACTGGCTACTGGCAGCCATCGCCCGCTCCGCCGCCGAACTCATCGCCGAAGGCCCCAACGCTCGGCTGCGTGCCTGTTCTAACCCGGATTGTGGATTGTTCTTCTACGATACTTCCCGCACGCATCAGCGCCGGTGGTGTTCCATGTCCCGTTGCGGCAATCGCCACAAAGTCGCCGCCTTTTCCCGGCGGCATTCCGCTGCCCGTCGCTAACTCACCAGCCCTGTCGTCGGCTCGAATCCGCGCCAGCTTATTTCACGTATTTAGGCGATTCGCCCCTCGACCACGGGTCGTAACTGCGGGCAAACGCCAGCCGTTCCGCGAGCGGCGGATGCGAATACAGCCAAAACGTTATGAATTCAGGCGGGTTCGGATCCGCCAAATCAACGTCGCCCAGGACTTGAAAGGATTCTGCCGCGACCTCCGAGGAATCCGGGATAATTCCGTGCGTAACCTCCAGGCCGTACACGTCCGCGGCATGCTCCTGCATCCGCGAAAAACCATTCGCAATCGGCGCCACCAGAAACATTCCTATTTCGAGCAAAAGCAAAAGCACCGCGAACGCCGCCCAATCCTCCGGCCCATAAATTCTCCAATCCCCGCCCCAACGTCCAAGCGACCAGTGCAAAGCGCGAAACAGCGCATAAAAGCCGACGAGCATCAGCGCCGCCGCAAACAAAAATCCCTTCCAAATGTGCCCGAGCACGTAATGTCCCAACTCATGCCCCACAATGAAGAGCGTTTCGTTTGGCGTGGCCTTCTGGATCGTGGTATCCCAGATCACGACGCGCTTGGACGCCCCCACTCCCGTCACATACGCATCCACCGCGTTGGTCTTTTCGCTGGCTCTCATCAAAAACATGCGATCCGGCGGAATCGGCACACCCGCATGTTCGGTCAGGTTCTCGATGCTCGCGACCAGCTCCGGGTGCGTGGCCTGCAGCGGCTCGAAGGTGTTGAACAGCGGATCGATCAGCAACGGGCTGATGAACACGAAGAAAAGCACCACCGGCAGCGCCGCAAACCACAAATACAACCACCATCTTCGCGGGCTCCGGCGAATCATGGCGGACAGGATGAGCGCAAAAATCATGGCGAATCCCAGCATCAGCAGCTGTTCCTTGGCCCAATCCGCGATCCAGGATCCCCAGCTTTCCACAGACATCTCATATCGCAGCGAAAGCACATGCCCGTATAAACGAAGCGGCAGGGCAACCACATCTACTGTGGTTACAAGCAAGGGCACGAAGATCAGCGCCTGCACCCACCGCTTGTCCGTGACGCTCTCCGCCCAATTCCGGAACTGTGTGGCAACCCTAAGCCGCAAAATAAGAAGCAGCGCCAGAACGTCCAAGGCCACCGCGGCAAAATACATGGTGTACGACGCGCGGGAGTAAGCGACCGCCTTTTCGTAGCGCTCACGCGAGAGAACATATTCTCCGCCTTTGGTCTGCTGCGCTGCCAAAACTGGCGCGGTTTGCCTTGGCGAAGTTGCATCAGGTCCTGGCAATGCCTGGGCCGTGGCTGCGTGGACCGTCCCAAACGCCGCTTCCGGCGTGCGCGCGTATATCCCACAGGGCAACACCAAACTGAGCCACAGCCACACGCCGAAACGGTGAAAACAGACACACCGCTCCATCCAGACCTCCTCGCAAATTACTCGACCGAACCACCCGTGCGTTACCGACCAAGGCCGCACGCCGCGGGAGTATGCCGCACCGAGCGCCAGCGCGCAAGACGCGATGTGAGGAGCAAACGCAGGATGGGTACTGGAACGCGAACGGTCGCGCGCAACTTCCGCGGCGTTCTAAGGGGAGCCGGGCGTCACCTGAAAGTGGGCTGTTTTCAGGCAATAATTTCGCACCGAACCTGTCGTGGCCAATCCGATGTGTATGATCGAAGTCCACCTCTCCAGTTTGTGATGCCCATAGCGATGAAACAAATAGGCCGCACCAATCGAAACACCTGTCGCCGAGGCTTCGATGACGGCGAACGCCGCATGATTGTCGACGACATCATTCGTCAGAAAAATCTCCTGCCGCCCGCGCCGCCGCATGTTCAATGTAGAAAAATAATCAAGCGTCCGCGACGCGCCCACTCCCGCGAACAGCCAGTCGTTTTCTTTGTCCCAGAACGCATGCTCTCTCGCAGGCCCGCGTTTCTTGGCATTCGCGGTGCCGGGCAACTCAGTGCCGGCGGGCACATCTGGCTTTTGCCGTTCTTGCTTTGCCGGCTGAGTTGCGGAAGCCGCCTCCCGTGCCATCTCCTGCTGCGCAGAAGTCGAACCTGCCGCGACTCCCATGAGGCCGCTTGCAAAAAGCACCGCCAGTCCGCGCCCTCTTATTTTCGAATTTTTCCTTACCGTCGCCATAGCGCGCCTATTTTCACTTCATTTCCCAATTGAGTATAATTGCGAGGTTGCCTTCCGCAGCAAGGAAGCTCTCAGGAGTCCTCTCATGACCCGGCGCCTATTATTTCTGGTCTCCCTCTCCGCTGCCCTCCTCTGCCTCGCCTACGCCATACATCGTCCTCCATCAGTGAGCGCCGACTCCTCCGCGCCCGTCCCCTCGCGCTCGTTCGAATTTACCTATCTGGTTCATTTCCCGCCCACAGAGAATCCCTCCGGTCCCGTCCGGCTCTGGATTCCTCTCCCGCAAGCCGACGGCTATCAAGACGTGACCAGTCTCCGCATCGACAGCCCTGTCGCCTATTCGCAAGGCCGCGACTCCGAATACAAAAACACGTTTGCCGAATTCAAGCCCACGCCTCAACAAGCCGCCGCCGGTTTCGACGTCACTCTCCGCTTCACCGCCACTCGCCGCGAACACAAAGTCGTTCTCGTCGGCGCCAACGCGAGCAATGCCGCGGTCTCCTCCTCCGATCCCATGTTCCGCCGCTACCTCGAGCCAGACAAACTCGTCCCCCTCAACGGCACCATCGCCGAGCTCGCCAAGGAACACACCGCCGGCGACACCACGCCCATCCAAAAAGCTCGCCACATTTACGAATACGTCGTCGCCACCATGCGCTACGACAAATCCGGCGAAGGCTGGGGCCGCGGCGACGCCATCTGGGCCTGCACCGCCAAGCGCGGCAACTGCACCGATTTTCACTCTCTCTTCATTGGTATGATTCGCTCCTCCGGCATCCCCGCGCGCTTCGAAATCGGCTTTCCGCTTCCCGAAGGTAAAACCGAAGGCGACATCGCCGGCTACCACTGCTGGGCCGAATTTTATGTCAGTGGCCTCGGATGGGTTCCCGTCGACGCCTCCGAAGCCTGGAAAAATCCCTCCAAGCACGATTATTTCTTCGGCGCGCACGACGTCAACCGCGTCTTCTTCACCTACGGCCGCGACATTCGCCTTTCCTCCGACCAAAAAGGCGACCCCCTCAACTATTTCATCTATCCTTACGCGGAAGTCGGCGGCCAACCGGTGAAAAATCTGCAGACTCACTTTTCGTTCCGCGACGTGGCTGCCACACAGCAGGCAGCATCGATCCGCTAACCCGCTCGGTTGCCCGGCAACTCGTACAGTTGCCGCATTCGTAGCAGCACCCTCCTTGGCAATTGTCCGATAAGAGCCCCAGAGGTATGCTTACGTTTGACCCCGCTCATAGCCTGAGGGGTATAAAACCATGTCACGCAAAATCTGTTTGCGCTTGGCCATTGCTATCCTGACAGCCGCTCCCGTTTTTCCTCTGCTCGCCCTTGGCCAATCGCAGAGTTCGCCATCGCAGGATCCGCAGCCTCAATCCGTAGCCGATGCCGCTCGCCGCGCCCGCGAACAAAAGAAAGCCGCCGCCAAGCAGCCCGCTCCCGTCATCACAGATGACACGCTGAAGCCATCTGCCCCCGCCGCGGCGTCGACCAATGAACCTTCTCCCGCGCCCTCTTCCGATGCGAGCTCCGCCCAAGCCTCCGCCTCCGTACCCTCATCTCAACCCGCCTCGAATTCCTCCGCCGCGCCAGATGCCAACGCCGCACCCGTGCCTCCAGCCGCCGACGCGGAAAATCACGCAAAAGATTCCGCCGCGCTGACCGAGTTAAAGCAGCAGCTTGCCGAAGCTCAAAAAAACCTGGATCTTCTCCAGCGCGAGCTGTCCCTGCAGCAAGACACCTATATCTCCAATCCCGATCACTCCCACGATCTCTCTGGAAAAGCCAAGCTCGACGCCATGCTCTCGCAAATTACCGACAAGCAGGGGGCCGTCGACGCCCTGAAAGCCCAACTCGCGGCTCTTCAATCGTCTGCTGCGGCCGCTCCGGCACCTCCAGCCAATCCGCCTCAACTCTAATCTTCAAAAAACTCCCTCCCTGCTGCCATGCACTCGTCCGCCGCGCCTCTCAACTTCTGTAAACTTTTTGCTGCCTTCCCTCGTATTCTCTCCAGCGTGTGCGTGACTCTCCCCGCAGGACGGACGGACCCCATGCATTTGACAGTCGAAAATCTAAGCAAGAACTATCGCGGCGGCGTCCAGGCCCTTCGCAATGTTCAGCTTTCGCTGAAACCCGGCGTTCTCGGCCTCCTTGGCCCCAACGGCGCAGGCAAATCCACGCTCATGCGTATCCTTGCCACCATCGCACAAGCCTCCTCTGGCCGTGTTCTTTGGAATGACGCCGACATCGCGCGTAATCCTGACGCGCTTCGCGCCGTCCTCGGCTACCTCCCGCAAGACTTCGGCGTTTATCCCAATCTCAGCGCCATCGAATTCCTCGACTATCTGGCGGCTGTAAAAGGCATTCCAGCCGCTGCCGCGCGCCAGCGCATCTCCGAACTCCTTGCGCTCGTAAATCTCGCCGACGCCGCCAAGCGTCCTCTAGGCGGCTATTCCGGCGGCATGCGCCAGCGCGTCGGCATCGCGCAAGCTCTTCTCAACGATCCGCAACTTCTCATCGTCGATGAGCCCACCGCCGGCCTCGACCCCGAAGAACGCGTCCGCTTCCGCAATCTGCTCTCCGAACTTTCCGGTGAACGCATTGTCATTCTCTCGACGCACATCGTCTCGGACGTCGAAGCCGTCGCCACCAGTATCGCCATCCTCGCGCAAGGACAGCTTCTCGCTCACGGCGCGCCTGAAGCTCTCCTCTCGCAAGTCACGGGAAAAATCTGGGAGGTGGTCGTCCCCAGCGCCGAGCTTCCCGCTCTTCGCGCCAGGCACCTCGTCAGCAGTACTGCCCATCGCAGCGATGGCGTCCACGCCCGCGTCGTCGCCAACACTGCGCCATCCTCCGCCGCTCGCCCACTCGAACCTTCTCTCGAAGACGCCTACCTCGCCGTCCTCGCCACCCAACGCAACTCCCTCGCTCCCGCAGGTGTTGCCGCGTGACCGCTCCTCGCGCCATCTTCGCCATCGCCCGCGCCGATTTTCTTGAGCGTGTCCGCCGTTACAGCTTTCTGCTCACACTTTTATTCTCCGTATTCCTCGGCTACGGCGCCGCCACTGGCCGAATCGCACTTCATCTTGGCGATTATCGCGGCGTCTACACCTCCGCATGGATCGGCGCCCTCGTCGCTCTCGTCACAACCTGCTTCGTCTCCCTCGTCGGCTTTTACATCATCAAAAACGCCATCGACCGCGATCGCCAAACCGGCGTCGGCCAAATCCTCGCCGCCACGCCTCTTACCAAAGTCTCGTACGCGCTTGGAAAATTCCTCAGTAACCTCGCTGTGCTTTCCTCCATGGTCGTCGTGCTCGCCATCGCCGCCGTCGCCATGCAATTCTTCGCCGCTGAGGATTCGCACCTCGATACCATCGCCTTGCTTTCTCCGTTCCTGCTCGTTGCGCTCCCGGCGATGGCCCTCACCGCTGCGCTCGCTCTCCTGTTCGAAACGCTCCCGATTCTTCGTGGCGGCCTCGGCAACGTCGCCTGGTTTTTCTTCTGGGCCATCCTTGGTATCGGCCTTCCCGAGATCTCCGGCAATCACCGCCTCGATCCCATGGGATTGATGACCATCGCGACAGCATGATCGCAGGCGCCAAAGCCAACATCCCCGGTTATAAAGACAGTTTTTCTCTCACCATCGCCGACCCAACCGCCCAAGTCATCGACACCTTTCGCTGGCAAGGCGTCCCGTGGACCGGTCAAACAATACTTTTGCGGATAGGCTGGACAGTCGCCGCTGTCGCCATCGTCCTGCTCGCGGCGCTTGTCTTCGATCGCTTCGATCCGGTGAGCTGGTTCTTTCCAACGGTGCGCAGAGCGAAAAAGATCTCGCCCGAAATTCTTCCCGAACGACCTGTCAACGGATCGCCATACTCCGCAAAACCCACGGCGGTCGTTCATCTCACCCCACTCGCCGTCCATGCGCACGCGGGCGCTTTCGGCCGCATCTTCGCCGCCGAGTTGCGTCTCGCATTAAAGGGTTTTCGTTGGTGGTGGTACGCCGTTGCTGCGGGACTTCTCATCGCTCAGTTCGCGGCGCCGCTCGAAATCTGTCGCGGCCCGTTCCTCGGCGCTGCCTGGATTTGGCCAATCCTCGTCTGGTCCGCCATGGGCTCACGCGAATCGCGTTTCGGCACTCGCTCGCTTCTCTTTTCCTGCGCCAACATCCTTCCCCGCCAATTGCTGGCTTGTTTTCTCGCGGGTTTCACGGTTGCCGCTCTCACTGGCGCTGGAGCCGCCGTGCGACTCCTCATCGCCCGCAACCTCCCCGCGCTCTTCGCCTGGCTCTGCGGAGCACTCTTTCTTCCAGCGCTCGCCCTTGTTCTCGGCGCCTTCAGCGGCACAGGCAAGCCCTTCGAAGGCCTCCTCACCGCCCTCTGGTATATCGGCCCCATGAACCACACGCCCGGCCTCGATTTCACCGGCGCCGCCAGCGCCTCTCACACGATTTCTTACGCCCTTATCTATCTCGCCCTCGCCGCCGCTCTTCTAATTTCCGCCGTCGCCATCCGCTCCCGCCAACTTCACTCGGTCTAGCTGCAGCGCCATTCGACGACTTGCACGCGTGATACACTCCTCGCGAAATCTCGCCGGAGGAAACATGCGCACCGCCACACTTCTCTTCCTCGGTATTTCTCTGTGTCTTCCCTATTTCACAAGAGCTCAGGATCCAGGCGTTCCTGCAATGCCCGCGCAGGATGCCCCGTCAAAGCATCATGAACTCACTTCAGCTCGCCTGATTTATCGAGTCAATCCAGAGTATCCCAAGAAAGCGAGAAAGCAGCATGTCGAAGGTACGGTACGGTTGCACGCGATCATCGCCAAAGACGGATCGGTCAAGAATCTGAAGGTCATTTCGGGCGACCCTCTCCTGGTTGACGCCGCCCTGAGCGCCGTTCGCCAATGGCGCTACTCGCCGAATTTACTCGATGGACGACCGACGGAAGTGACCACAACGATCGACGTTGTATTCGCGCTCAATAAAAATCCATGAGCTCCTCGGCCGCAACCCCACCACAATCCATTGTAGTCTTTTCCCTTGACACCACAGCCTGCTAGCCGCAGAATCCTCGCCATCAATGCTGTCCGGCCCCGCCCATGGGAGCTTTTCCGCACGCCCCAGACCGTGCGCTGCAAAGCTGGCTGGCCGCTGAAGGAGTCCGCATTCAATATCTGCCCGGTTTTACCGTGCAATGCATCAATCCAATGTGCGAAGCACGCGGCCACTGGCTCCGCGCCGACGCCACCGGCCCCATTTTCGACGACGGCCGCTGCCCCTGCTGCGGCGACTTCCTCCGCAATGTCCCTCCGCCCCTCAGCCCGCGCTTCCGCATGCGCCCGCGTCCCCTCACCGCGCGCCCGCCTCTCCGCCCGCGCCCCCGCTAACTCCGCACCGCCACTTATAGGTCGCCAAAACCGCTCGGGAACTTTTCCGCGTCTCCGGCCTCTATCTCTACGGCAACGCGCCAGCCACTCTCGTCCCCAGCCTGCCGCGCCCCTGAGGTGCTTCATGACCGGCATTCCTTCTCGTTCGTCCTGGCCAAAGCGCATTTTCCTCACCGTCGCCGCGCTCATCGCTCTCCGAATCACGGTGTCGGAAATGTACCGCAGGGGTGGTATCGAATCCTCAGGAGCATCAGGTTTGTCCGCCATTTCTTCTTGGGACGAGCGCAGCATGTGGTCCACACGCTCGCTGCCTATCGATTCCGCACGCATCAATTCCCCTTGGGAATCGCCCATCGCGCGCACCGCCGATCTCCGAACGCGCTCCGACTCCTTCGATCGCTCCGTCTCCGAACTTCATCGCATTGTCTCTGCTCACCAGGCCTATCTCGAGGATCTGCGCACCGAAACGCGTTCCGGCTCCGGCCGCGCTCTCGCGGCAACTCTTTCCGTGCCTACAAAGGAATTTGACGCGGCTATCTCCGATCTGAGAACGCTTGGCCGCGTGGAAGCCATTTCCGAAGCTGGCGAAGACTCCGCCGTCAAGCTCGCCACCGCGGAGAGGCATCTCTTCGCCGCACAAACCAATCTCTCCCGTCTGCAGAAACTCCAGCGTGTACGAACCGGCGAACTCCGCGACGCCGTCGCTCTCGAAAAAGACATCGCCCAGGCCAACGAACTCGTCGCGGAAGCCCAGCGCCAGCACGAATCCTTGCTCTCCACCGGCGCCCAAGCGCACACCCATCTTCTTCTAATGGAAGACTATCGCGCTCCTCTGAACGCAAATCTGGCCGACTCCCTCCTCTCCCTCCGCAATTCTTTCGTCGAAGGCGTCAGCGCCGTTTTTTCTTCCGTCGCCCTCGTACTCGGCGTTCTCTTCGAGTTCGGCCTCCCGCTCCTCTTCTGGGCCGCCATCCTCTTCTGGCCCCTCCGCCTGATCTGGCGCCGCTTCCGCCCCTCAACCCCCAACACCGCCCTCCCTGCGGACCATGCGACGGCTTGAATCCTTTGGCGCGTTCAGGCGCGCTACAATCCGCATCTCTTCACTCTCTAAACAACCGGCAGCTTTCACGCACAGTCGCGCAAGGCGGCGGTAAGCGGTCCTGCGCGCCGGCCTGTTCGATAGCCGCATGGACTCTGCAAATTCCTAAGAAAAGCCTCAAAAAAGCCTTGACAATAAAAGTTGTCAAGGCTAGCATCTCCCCGTGCTCGACATTCAAGTCATCGATGATCCGGCCGCCGCTACCGTCGCTTTGGAGCCCACGCGCAGTCGACTCCTCTCCGAGCTAGCCCTCCCCGCCTCGGCCGCGACGTTGGCCACACGGCTTGGCCTGGCTCGCCAGAGAGTCAACTACCACCTCCACGGGCTGGAGGCACACGGGTTGGTCCGCCTGGCCCAGGAACGTAAGTGGGGCGGGCTCACGGAACGCCTGCTCGTCGCGACCGCCGCTTCCTACGTCGTTTCGCCGAGCGCCCTGGGCCCGGTCGCCGCGGATCCCGATCGCGAAATCGATAGGTTGTCCGCAAGCTATCTCATCGCCCTGGGCGCACGTGTCGTCCACGAAGTGGGCGATCTTGTTCGTCGCGCGAAAGAAGCCGGCAAACGCCTGGCGACCCTCGCGGTGGATACCGAGGTTCGCTTCCGGTCGGCGACAGACCGGGCGGCCTTCACCAACGAACTCACCGAGGCCATCACGAAACTGGTTTCAAAGTACCACGATGAATCCGCCCCCGGCGGCCGTGCGCATCGCCTGGTAGTCGTGGCACACCCTTTACCGCGGACATCCGATCACCCCAAGGACAAGGAGCCATCATGAGCGTGAAGAAAGAACCCTCCGGGCGCCATTTCGTCCAGGTCGAAGTCGAAGTGCCCGGCACGCCGGAGGAAGTCTGGCAGGCGATCGCCACCGGGCCGGGTATTTCGTCCTGGTTCGTGCCGACGGAGTTCGAGATGCGCGACGGGAGGCCCGTTGCGGTGAAGTTGGATTTCGGCCCGGGCATGGAGTCCAGCTCCGTCGTGACGACCTGGGATCCGCCACGGAAGTTTGGCGCCGAGGCCCCTGGCTGGGCCCCTGGCTCGCCCATCATCGCGGATGAGTGGACTGTTGAAGCACGCGCGGGAGGCACCTGCATCGTTCGCGTGGTGCATAGCCTCTTCGCCAGCACGGACGACTGGGACAATCAGCTCGAAGGCACCGAATCCGGCTGGCCGGCATTCTTCCGCATCCTCAAGCTCTATCTCACCCACTTCCGCGGTCAACGCTCCGCGATGATGCAGTGGATGGCACCCGCCCCAGGTACCGAAGCGGAGGCCTGGGAATCGCTGACCGCGGCATTGGCGCTAAAAGGCGTGAGCGCCGGGCAGCGTTGGACCGCCCCGGCGGGCGTCCCGCCGCTCAGCGGCGTCGTCGAGCACGTTACCCAGAAGCCGTGCAACGCCCTGCTGCGTCTCGACAAGCCCGGGCCAGGCACCGCCGCCCTTGGCGCCTGTAACTTCGGCGGCCAGAGCATGGTCACGCTCAGCTTCTACCTCTACGGCGATCAGGCGGCCGACACCGTCGCCCGCGAGACGCCGCTCTGGCAAGCGTGGATTCAAGAGCGCTTCCCGGCGCCGTCTGAGACCAGCAAGACTGAATGATCGTCCAAGACTGAATGATGCGGGTAGTTTTCACCCACTGGCTTCTGTTCGTTCTTCTGATTATCTAACTAGCCTTCGACGAGCCCTTTTTCCAGCATCTCCTCGTCGCTGAGCCACAAATCGGGGATATTGGCCGAGCCGAGCCGAAGAATGTCTTCCAGAGCGCCGCGAACTTCTTTCAGTGTGAAGTCCACGCCGATACGTTCGAGCAATCCGATCAACGCGTGCGCTCCCTCGGCGAGCGCCGGCTTGGGCAACCCTCCAACCGTGTCCAGCCGGTGATACGTCACAACATAAATGGCGCTGGGTCCCCCGCCGTGCCGAACGATATGCAAAAATCCGCGTGTCTTCGGCTTTTCCGGGGCCAGCCTTGCCGCCAGCCCTGAACCGGAGGAGAGAGCGCTCATCGTGTCGTGTCCCTCGGCCGTCGCAATGTCCTCAACTGCAGCCGCTCGTGCTTCCGCAGTTCTCGCACTTGTAGCAGGCCCCGTTCGGCACCATCAGCATGCCGCACTCGGAGCAGGTCGGCGCGCCTTCGTGCGCGTCGCGCTGTTTCGAGGAAGCGTTTCCAACAGGCAGCGCTGCCATTCCGGTCTGTAGCATCGCCGGAAGCGGCATGGCCGGCACCGCCGCCTGCACCGCAGCCGCGTCGCCGTTCAGCTTCAAGTAGTCCGAGGAAATGAACCGTCCGCCGAGCCAGCGCGCCAGATAATCCAGCACCGAGGAAACGAAGCGGATATTCGGGTTGGCGGTGATGCCTGACGGCTCAAACCGCGTGTTCACCAGCTTGTCCACGAACACTTTGAGCGGCACGCCGTATTGCAGGCCGAGCGACACCGTCAAGGCCAAGCCGTCCATCACGCCGGAAAGCGTCGAGCCTTCTTTCGACATCTTGATGAAGATCTCGCCAGGCCGCCCGTCGGCGTACATGCCCACCGTGACGTACCCTTCGTGGCCGCCCACGCTGAATTTGTGCGTCACCGAGGCGCGCTCCACCGGCATTTTCTCGCGCTGTTGCCGCCCAAAGAGCTCTTGCTGCACGGGAACCGCCGCAGTGTTCTGGCTCGGCGCGGCTTCGGTTTTCTTTTCTTCTTTTCCACCGCCGGCATTCAGGGGTTGCGAACCCTTCGAGTTGTCCCTGTAAATCGCCACGGACTTCAATCCTAGCTTCCAGGACTCGACGTAAGCGTTGCTGATGTCTTCGATCGTGGATTCCTGCGGCATGTTGATCGTCTTTGAAATCGCGCCGGAAAGAAATGGCTGCGCTGCCGCCATCATCTTCACGTGGCCAGTCCAGGCGATCGAACGCCCGCCGCCCAATGGCGCCAGCGAGCAATCAAACACCGGCAAATCTTCTGCACGTAAATACGGAGCTCCTTCGATCTTCCCCTGCTTGTCGATGTACGAAACGATTTCGCTGGTCTGCTCCGGCGAATAGTCCCAGCCGCATCAGCGCCTGCGGCACGGTGTTGTTCACGATCTTGATCACGCCGCCGCCGACCAGCTTCTTGTGTTTCACCAGCGCCAGATCCGGCTCAATGCCCGTCGTGTCGCAATCCATCATGAAGCCGATCGTTCCTGTCGGCGCCAGCACGGTCACTTGCGAGTTTTTGTAGCCGAACTTTTCGCCATGCTCCAGCGCGGCGTCCCACGATTCCTGCGCCGCCATGAACAATTCCGTCTGCACGTGTTCCGGCTTGATCCCGCGCATGGAATCCCGATGCATACGAATCACATCCAGCATCGGCTCGCGGTTCACTGCATAGCCGGGGAAGGCGCCCATGTTTTCGGCGATGCGCGAGGATTGCGCATACGCTTCGCCGCACATCAGCGCCGTAATGGCGCCAGCCATGTCGCGGCCTTCATCCGAGTCATATGGCAGAGCCAGCGACATGAGCAGCGCGCCCAGATTGGCGTAGCCCAGGCCGAGCGGCCGGAACTCGTGCGAATTCTTCGCGATCTTTTCGGTCGGATAGCTGGCGTTGTCCACCAGAATTTCCTGCGCCGTGATCGTCACGTCCACGGCGTGCTTGAACGCCGTCACGTCAAACTGTCCGTTCGATCCGAGGAACTTCATCAGGTTCAGCGAAGCCAGGTTGCACGCCGTGTCGTCCAGGAACATATATTCCGAGCACGGATTTGACGCGTTGATGCGCGCAGTATTTTTCGAAGTGTGCCACCGGTTGATCGTCGTGTCGTACTGCATGCCCGGATCGCCGCAGCGCCACGTGGAGTCCGAAATCTTCAGCATCAAATCGCGGGCGCGCAGTTTTTCCGCGGGCTGCCCGTCCGTAACGTTCTTCGTCCACCAATCCTTATCTTCAACGACGGCGCGCATGAACTCGTCCGTCACGCGCACCGAGTGGTTCGCGTTCTGAAAGAAAATCGAGCTGTACGCGTCGCCGTCGATCGCGGCGTCATAGCCGTTGCTCGATCAGCACGTGCGCTTTGCGTTCTTCCTTCGTTTTGCACTCGATGAATTCCACGATGTCCGGGTGATCGATATTGAGGATCACCATCTTGGCCGCGCGCCGCGTCTTGCCGCCGCTCTTGATCACGCCCGCGAACGCGTCGAAGCCCTTCATGAAAGCTCACCGGGCCGGACGCGATGCCGCCGCCCGATAGAGTTTCCTTGCTGCCACGCAGCGTAGAAAAATTCGTCCCCGTCCCCGAGCCCCACTTGAACAGCATCCCTTCGGTCCGCGTCAGCCCCATAATCGATTCCATGTTGTCGTGCACGGAATTGATGAAGCACGCCGAGCACTGCGGCTTCGGCTGCACGCCGACGTTGAACCACACGGGCGAATTGAATGCCATCTTCTGCTCGACGAGCAGGTGCGTCAGCTCGTCGCGGAACGCATCGCGCGACGCTTCGTTTGCGAAGTAGCCGCCTTCCTCCCCCCAGCGCACAATCGTGTTCACCACGCGGCTGATCAGTTGCCGCACCGAACCTTCGCGCTCCCGCGATCCCGGCTTGCCGTGAAAATATTTGCTGGTGACGATGTTCGTCGCCGTCTGCGACCAGCCCTTCGGCACTTCGACGTCTTCCTGCCGGAAGATCGTCACGCCTTTCTCGTTTCCGATCAGCGCGGTGCGCTTCTCCCACTCCACCGCGTCGAACGGAGAAATCTTTCCGTCCGTGAAATATCGTTCAAAAGGCAGGCCCTTGGCCGCTACTGCTCCCGCATACTCCGGGGTCGTCTCCGTGATCGGAGAATTCCCAGTCAATGCTTGTTTCACTGTTGCCATCCTGTTCCTCCGCTACCTCGGGCTCCCACGTCTTGCGGGGAACCCCTTAATTTTACTCCACTGCAGCCTTCCGGGCGCTGGGAGAGCCTGGAAGAACACCGCAGCTTGCCTCCCCAAATGCGTTCACCCGACCAGAGAAAAAGGCGACCGCTTGGCAGCCGACCGTTCCATCGACCGCCGCGCGGTCACGTGCAAAATCCCCTGCGAAACGCCAATGCGCTGCCGCTGGCTGGTGGGTCGCACACAGCCTCACAGCAGATCCCGCGCCTGAATTGCGGGCGCGGAGCAAAGACTTCGCGCTCGATTTTTTATTTAGAACCCGGGCCGGCTTCGTGGAGCCTTTACGGACCTATTCGAAATCCTCGACTCGGTCCGCCTGGCGCTTCCACGTCCCCCGAATCTGGAATGGCAGTATCAAGGTGTGTGAATTTCCTGTCAAGAGAAAAACGCAAAATGTGGTTGACGTTTTCGTACCACGTCTATTTGTAGTGGTCTCCTTTCTGAGCAACTACATCGCTTGCAACGGCTTCCGCGCGCTTCCTTCGCGCGTTAGACTGTCTGCATCTAACCTCAAATGATGCGCGCGCCTCTCTCACTCTCGCTGCTTTTGGTTTCTCTTTTGTCCCTTTCGCTTTCCGCGCAGACGCAAGCGCAATCCTCCACGCCGTCCTCCATGCATTCGGCTTACGGCGAAAAAGTTCGCATTACCGGCGTCCCGAATTCCGGAAAGATCAACGATCATCTGTTTCGCGGCGCGCAGCCGAGAGATCCGGGGTTGCTGGAACTGAAAAAACTCGGCATCACCACGATCGTAAATCTCCGCGAAGAAGATCAGCCAAGAATCAGCTGGGAAGAAAAACGGGCGGAATCGCTGGGTATTCGCTTCGTTCACATCGCCGTCAATGAGTGGTCTCCTCCGACAAACGAACAGGTCGCGCAGTTTCTCTCCATCTTCCGCGATAATCCGCAGGAAAAAGTCTTTGTGCACTGTCACTTCGGTGAAGATCGCACCGGCGTTTTTATTGCCAGCTACCGCATGGCTATGGAGAAATTGCCGCCGGATCAAGCCTTGAAAGAAATGCATAATTTCGGATTCAATGGGTTATGGCATCCGTCGATGACCGCTTTCGTCCGCGATTTTCCTGCTCGCTTGAACACCGCTCCGATTCTTGTGCCGTTCAAAAACAAAGATTGATGCTCGGCCATATTGTCCCTCCGCGCCTCGCGGCGGGACCCGGTACTTTTCTCTGTTTATCTGAGGAAAAACTCCCTGGCCTTGCGCGGCGCCAGCCGCCGCAGATTAGAACCTGCTTATCTAAACCGTTTGCTCTAGTACCTTCGTACTCTTCCCAGTAGCACGCTTGCTTCATTTAATAGAACAACCCCCTCCGGTACTCTCACTTGAGTTCAACAGCTTCTTTCTGAGGGAAAGAGCCACTATGCAAGTAGGCCGCTATGAAGTGATCGACGTGATCGGCGCCGGCGCGAACAGCAAAGTCGTGCGCGCGCACGATCCCATGATCGGGCGCATCGTCGCCATCAAGCTGTTTTCTCCCGCGCTCGCCGAGGGCGCGGGCCGCGACCGCTTCCTGCAGGAAGCGCGAGTGGTTGGCCAGCTTTCGCATCCCTGCGTGGTGACGTTGCATGACATGGGGATCGATGAGCCAACGAAAACGCCCTATCTTGTGATGGAGTTCCTGGAAGGCCAGCCGCTCGATAAGATTCTCTCAAAGGGCAGCGTTCCTCTTCCGCGCGCCTGTGCTTGGACCGGAGAAATTGCCTCGGCTCTTTACGTCGCTCACCGCCGCGGCGTGATTCACGGCGACATCAAGCCCGCCAACATTTTGATTCTCGATGATGGCCGCGTGAAACTCACGGACTTTGGCATGGCCCGCCTCGCCAGCCACGACAAGAAAGACACGCCGCTGCTCGGCACTCCGGCGTACTGGTGCCCCGAACAAATTCTGGGACGTCCGCAGGACGCGCGCTCTGATATTTTCTCGCTGGGCGTGGTTCTCTATGAAATGGTCACGGGCAAGCGCCCCTTCGATTCCGATTCGCTCCAGGGTATCTGCACACGGGTACTTTCCTCGAAGCCGCTGCCCGTTTCGCAAGTGAATCCTTCCGTGCCGGCGACCTTCGACGCGATCGTTGCCAAAACATTGGAAAAAGATCCGGCGCACCGCTATCAGTCCATCGATCTTCTTGCTTCTGAATTGTATCCGCTGGCCCGCCGCAAAACGGCGGCGCCGGTCCAGCCGCAGCACACTAGCTTTCGCGAGCGTGCTACTCGATTGCTGCGCTCCGCATGAGCCCGACTCTCCAGACTGGCCGCTACGAAATCCTCGAGACTCTCGGTTGCGGCGGAACCAGCCGCGTGGACAAGGCCCGAGATACCGTCATTGGCCGGACCGTTGCGCTGAAGTCTTTTCTGCAAGGTTTCGGCAAGAACGGCGAAGAAAGATTTCTCCGCGAAGCGCAAACCATCGGCCGCATCTCGCACAACTCCATCGCCCAACTTTATGACGTGTGCACGGACACCGGTGGCGCGCCATTTCTGGTGATGGAATTTGTCTCGGGAAAGAATCTCGACGAGATGCTGGCGCACTCGAAAATACCGTTCGCGACCGCGGCCGTCTGGGCCGCGGACATCGCTTCGGCGCTGGCCTGCGCGCACCGGGCGGGTATCATTCACGGGGACGTCAAGCCCAGCAATATTCGCGTCACGGAAAACGAGCAGGTAAAGCTGGTCGATTTTGGCGTAGCGCGTTTTGCTTCGCAGGTTTCCGGCTCCGACCGCGTGCTGGGCACGCCTGCTTATCTTTCGCCGGAACAAATCGAGGGGCGAAAGCAGGATGGGCGCTCCGATCTTTTTTCGTTGGGCGTCGTACTGTACGAGATGATTACAGGCGTGCGGCCGTTCGCCGGGGATTCGCTCGGCGAGGTGTGCGCGCAAATTCTTACGGACAAGCCAGTTCCTCCAACCAGACGGAATCCGGCTCTTCCCGCGGCATTTGACCGAATTATGGCGCGGTGTCTCGCGAAAAACCCTGACCAGCGCTACCAGTCCGGCAACGATTTGGCACGCGCACTCTATTTGGTGGCTCGCGCGGGGACGAAGCTTTCGGCGCAATCAAATCGCTCTTACTGGTTTATGCGCCCTGCGCATCCGCGCGATCTCCTGGCCATTGCGTCAGCCATTCTGCTCCTCGCAAGCGCGGTGATCGGAGCAGGCTCTCTTCGCGATTGGATTCGGGCGAAGTTCGCGCCGGCCGTCGCCGCGGTGCCCGCGAAGAGTCCACAGGATTTGGCGTTTGCGATGCGCACGCAAACGCGTAGGTCGTCGCAAGTTTCCACCCCAGCCGAAAGCGCTCCTGCGAAGTCCGTTCCAAAATCTTCAGTCCAGAAACACGGCTCCCCGATAGCGGTGCCAGAGGCGCGCGAGGTTTCGCCCATGACCTCGGTCAGCGATCGGGCGCCACTGCAGTAATTCGATTCTCTGAATTTTCCCGAATATTCCGGATGTTGTATTTTTTCGAGGGGAAGCTATGCTTAGGCGCTACTCGTAACGGAGCGCCTCAACAGGATCGAGCTTGGCAGCCTTCATTGCGGGCCAAACGCCAAAAATCAAGCCGATACTTACGCTGACGATGATGCCCGTCGCCGCTGCCCAGATGGGCACGCTGCCGGGCCACTTCAATCCCAAGCGCACAAGAATCACCAAACCGTTCACCAGGACGAGCGCAATCACTCCGCCGGCGCCCGTGAGCGTCATGGCTTCGAGCAGAAATTGCCACGTGATGTCGCTGCTCTTCGCGCCAATGGCTTTGCGGATTCCAATTTCGCGCGTCCGTTCAGTCACGCTGACGAGCATGATGTTCATGACTCCCACGCCGCCAATGAGCAGGCCGATGCCGCTGAGGACGACGGTAGCAAGAGCCACCATGCCGAGAATGCTGTGGAACTGCTCAATCTCCTGCTGCGAAGTGTTGATCGAAAAATTGTTTCGGCCTTCGTAAGGAACGTTGCGGCGGCGGCGAAGCACTTCCGTGGCCTGGTCCACGGCCTGATCCAGTTGATTGGGATAGGCCTGGAAGCGGATCTGGTTTTCGTAAGCGCCCGGATAAATTTTATGGAAGGTGTTGTAGGGAATCAGGACGCGCCGGTCTTCATCGTCCATTCCGAACATGCCTTTTGGTTTTTCGACGACGCCGATCACGCGGAATGGCGAGCCGTCGATCATTACATCTTTTCCAACTGGCGAGCCCTCCGGGAAGAGCACTGGCGCGGCGTTTTCACCGAGCATGACCACCTTTTCGCGATGGAGGTCGTCGCCCTCGCTGATGAAGCGTCCCTCGAGCGTCGACGCGTTCGCGTAAACCTGGCCGAAATTCGGCTGCACGCCGCGGAAATCAATGGACGTGACTTCGCCGGACTTTGTGCGTACTTTGTGGTCTTGCTCCCACCACGTCAAGAAGACGGTGACGTCCTTCACGGCGGGGCAGCGCTCTTGAATGGCGACCGCATCTTCGAGCGTAAGCGGTTTGCGTTCCCGTTCGTCCTTGGGACGGCGGCCGCCGTTGTGCGGGCCTTGCTCGAAGCGGGAAACGAAGGCGGTGTCCGCGCCATATTGCTTGATGTTGTCCTGGACTTGCGCATCGAATCCGGTGATGAGAGCGGCCACCAACATGATGACGCTGACGCCGAGCACGACACCAAACACGGTCAGCGTGCTGCGCAGTTTGTGCGCGCGGAGCGTGTCCATCGCCTGCTTAAGATTCTCGCCGTGTTGTTGCGCCATTTTCGTTTTGCCGACTCCGCTCAGCGCGAGTCAGCGCTCCTCATCCATCCGACCGCAGTGCTTCGATGGGATCGAGATTTGCCGCGCGCATCGCGGGATAAATTCCGAAGAAAAGGCCGACCGCGGTCGCAACGGAGAGCGAGAGAATCACGGCGCTCAACGGCGTGCGCATGGGAATCGAAGTGGCTGCACGAGCGCCTGCAACAATGATGTAGGCCAGAATAATTCCGATCAAGCCCCCCGTCATCGCCAGCACGGAGGACTCGATGACAAATTGCAGCAGGATGTGCTTCTTGCGGGCACCGAGCGAGCGGCGCAAACCAATCTCACGCGTGCGCTCGGTCACGCTGGCGAGCATGATGTTCATGATCACGATTCCGCCGACGACGAGGAAGACGGCGGTGAGGCCAACGGCGACCATGAAGATGTTTCCAGTCAGTTGTTTAAAGAGGCCCATGATGGAATCAGAGCCGACGATTCCGAAACTGTCCGCGGAGTCCCAGGATTGATGGCGCCAGGCGCGGAGGAGCATGCGCGTTTCATCCTCAGAGGAAGCCATCATTTCAGCGTTGCCTGCCTGCATGAAGAGGGTTAGCGAATCTCTTTGGTTGCCCCATTCCTTGGAATAGGTGCCGAGAGGGATATACATGAAACGATCCTGCGATTGTCCAAAGGCGCTGCCGATGACCGCCGCGACGCCAACCACCGTGTAACTGTGGGATCCCGCGCGAATTGTTTTGCCGATGGGGTCCACGTTATAGAAAAATTTTCTCACCAGGTCCGAACCGATGAAGGCTACCGGGGAGTGATGCGTTTCATCCGCTTCGGTAAGAAATCTGCCCGAGGCTACGACTATGTTGCGAACGTCGGAATAGTTTGGCGTAACTCCCTGGACGTTTACATCTTCGAGTAGTTCGTTTCCGGAGCGGATATCAGAGGAGGTGCCGAGCACAGCGGCGATCTGACTCGTAGTGCGCGTGCCCTCCTTGAGCTTGCCGAATTCGTCCATGGTGATCAGGGGGCGCTTTTGCGCTTTTATCCATTCATCGTTGCTGGTGATGATGCCGAAACGGGTTAAGACATATACGTTCGCGCCCAGGTTGGCGGCTTTATCCGCAACGTAGGAAGTGAGCCCGTTGACGACGCTCATTACAGCGACCAGCGTGGTTACGGCCAGGATGACACCCAGTAACGTCAAGAAACTACGTAGTTTATGGGCGCGGAGGGCATCGAGAGCGAGCTTTAGCGTCTCAATGAGGGTGACGAGCCTGCTGCGGAATCGGGCCAGGGTGAATGGCACCCTCGCCGTTTGCGGGATGACCCGGCCGATACCGCTCAATCCTTCGATAGGAGTAACGCCCAAACAGACCTCCGCTGCTTAAGGTAATACGGGAAGGAGGGTTGATTCGTTCCCAGATATATAGACGGTGGGAGGGGCCCCTAGCTTTCATTAAAACTTGACCAATCCGCGTCCTCATTCATTCTAATAGGTTTGCGCGTTCCTTGCTTGCGATTCGAGCAAGCGAGTGATTTCGGATGAACTCCGTGAGAGAGCGATGGGCCAGGTTTGCCTTTGTTTTCAATAGATTGCAGACGCCTGCGCCAGTCGTTGCTGCTTTGGAAAGCAACAATTGTCTGTTGGCGAGAATCAGATTTAAGATAAGGCTGGAAGCACATCTAAGACAGGACTGTATGCGCGCAGCACCACTGATTCTGCTCGGCGGACTCCTACCCGCCTTCTCGGTCGTTTGCCGGGCTCAGGAACCGGCCGTTCCGTCTACGGCGCTCGCCCAAACAGAGGCGCAAAAGGCCGCGCTGCTCGACCTGGTATTGTCCAATCAGAAGAAGAGCGACGCGGAGATGAACCTGTATGAGCGGGTCGAACGCGTGGAAATACGAAAGAACGCCGTCGATCCGCGCTCGGGCGAGGTCAAGGTTTCGCGGGTGGTCCCGGCGGGTACTGGTGTGGACCATATTCCCATCGGGCCGGATGGAAAGCCTTCGGACCCGGACGCCTACCACACGGAACTTCTGAAGCTGGAGCGGGCGCTTTCCTGGGCGGCGGAGGACGGGCACCCGCAGCATGACGCCTACGAGAAAATCGCAAAGAAGCAGAAGGAACGCGACGAGCTGATCGACGCCACGCGCACAGCCTTTCTCTATACCTTGGTCTCCACGGAGACGCGGGCGGGACGCACGCTTTTCAAGTACCGCATGGAGCCGAATCCCGCTTACAAGGCGACCTCCCGGACGACCGCTATTTTTGCCAAGGTTCGCGGGTTTGTGTGGATTGACCCTGAAGCGGGGCAGCTCGCGCGAGTGGAAGGCGAAGTGACGGGGGATATCACGGTCGGATTGTTCCTAGCGAAAGTTTATAAGGGTAGCCATTTCATGCAGGAGCGGTATGAGATGCTGCCGGGGCTGTGGATGCCCTCTTTTTCACAGTATGATTTTGACGGCCGCAAGCTATTCAGCGCGATCTCCATCCACGAAAAGACCTTCTATAGCCAATACCACCGCATTGGACCTCCAAAAGAAGCCCTGGCCATGATTCGTGCCGAATTAGGCAAGCCGGGCGGCACCGGCGCGGATCCTTGAGACTTTGTCCGGTATACTGGGTTTAGAGTACTAGAACCAGCCTCGACCCTCGAAGGAATGGGAGGCTCTATGACCCGGTTGCTCGTCCGTTTCAGTGCTATCGCGTTCTGCGCGGCACTCAGTTGTTTCCCAAGTTTCGCCCAAAGTTCGGATTCCTCCAGTTCGCAAAGCTCAAATCCAGCGCCTGCGACTTCGCCGGCGCAAGCTGCCGATGGGAGTTCCACGACAGCAGCGGACGCCAAGAAAACCAAGAAAGTTTGGACCAATGAGGACGTGAATGGGTTGAAAGACCCCGTGTCGGTGGTGGGAAATTCGAAAAACTTGGGGAAAGCGGGCGCGGGCACGGGCTCCGGCTCGAAAGCAGACGGGCAGTACATCGCGAATGCAAAGAAGGAACTGGCGAGGCTGCAGTCGCAGTTGGAGGACACGGACAAGCAGCTTGGGGACTTGAAGGACTTTAGCGCGGGGAAGGCGGCCGCAACCTCCAGCGGCTACCAGATCAATAAGGGCTACAACCGTGTGCCGGTGGACCAGCAGATCACGAACCTGGAAGCCAAGCAGAAACAGTTGCAGGGAAAGATTGACGCGTTGCTGGATGAAGCGCGAAAGAAGGGCGTGCTGCCTGGCGATCTTCGCTAGGTTGGCGAACTTGCTCCGCTTCGAGGTAGACCGGTTTCCTAATCTCTTCGACAACGGTTTACGCGCGCTGTAAGATTCTGAGGCCCGATTGGTGCGGGCACGTATGGGCCGCCGTTGGCACACCTCTCGAGTCCTGCTCTTGGCTGTAGCTGTTGTGGCGTGGCTCGCTTCCTTCTCTTCCAGTTCTCCCGGTGCGCAGAACACGGCTTTTGACCTCGCGGGGAATCCCTTTGATCCACTCAAGGCGGCTGGCGGAAAAATCGTCGTGCTGGCCTTCGTGCGGACGGATTGCCCGGTCTCGAACCGTTACGCGCCGACGATTCAAAAATTAAGTGCCGAGCATGCGGGGAAAGCTGCGTTTTGGCTGGTCTATCCGAGCAGATCGGAAGACGCGCAAGCCATCCGCAAGCATGAACGGGAGTACGGGTACAAAATTCCGGCGCTGCGCGACCCGCAACATGTGCTGGTGAAAGAGAGCCTGGTGGAAATTACTCCGGAGGTGGCGGTTTTCGACGCCTACCGGCGGCTCGTCTACCACGGCAGGATCGATAATCTCTACGAGGAGATTGGGCGGGCGCGCCGCGTTGCGACAACGCACGAGCTGGAGGACGCGATTTCGGCTGCGCTCAGCGGCAAGATTCCGGCCGTGGACGCGACGCACGGCGTGGGATGCTACATTTCGGACCTGGAATGACGCGCGCGTCGCAAACCCTCAGTGGAGTTTGCCTTGTGCTTGCGGTTGCATCCGCTGGATTGGCGTCACGGCACGCCGCGGCGGGACGGCAGGTTGCGCCCGATTCCACGTCACCACCGTCGCAGGTCACCTTTACCCGCGATATTGCTCCGATTGTCTTCCGGAATTGCGCGCAGTGCCATCATCCCGGCGAGGCGGGGCCTTTCCCGCTGCTGACTTATGCGGACATAAAAACACACGGGCGCCAGATTGCTTTCGTCACGAGCAAACACGTCATGCCGCCGTGGCTTCCGGATGCGGGTGAGCTGAAATTTGCAGACGAGCTGCGCTTGACGGATGCGGAAATCGCGACCATTCAAGCATGGGTGGATCAAGGAGAAATCGAAGGCAATCTTTCCGACCTTCCGCCTCCCCCAGCCTTTCCCGCCGGCTGGCAACTGGGAAAGCCGGACGTGATTGTCAGAGCGGAGAAACCGTATTTGCTGCCGGCGAGCGGGAGCGATTCCTACTGGAATTTTGTGTTTCGAACGCCGGTGCATCGGTCGCGCTGGCTGAAAGCGATCGAAATTCGGCCCGGCGACAAACGGCTCGTGCATCACGCGAATGTTCTGGTGGACCGCGAGGAAAACGGGCGGAGGCTTGAAAAAGAGCCGGGGGCGGGATTCGGCGGGATGGAGCTAATCATCGAATCGGAGGCGTTTGATCCGGACAGTCATTTCCTTTTCTGGAAGCCGGGTTCTCCGCCCTATGTAGAGCCGGACGGGATGGCGTTGCGACTCGACAAAACTACCGACCTGGTTTTGAACACGCATTTTCAGGCTTCCGGGAAGCGTGAACTCATTCAGCCAACGCTGGGGCTCTATTTTACGGACAAGCCGGCAACCGTGCATCCCATCCTGCTCCAACTCGACAATGATCGCATGCTGGACATCCCCGCAGGCGCGAAGAATTTCCTGGTTTCCGACGATTTCACGCTGCCGGTGGACGCCAGCGTTCTGGCCATCTATCCGCATGCGCACTATCTCGGAAAAGATCTTCTGGCGCTTGCTACTTTGCCGGACGGAACGAAGAAAACGCTGATACACATTGGCGACTGGAATTTAAATTGGCAAGCCGTCTATCGCTACGCGCAGCCGGTGGATTTGCCGGCGGGCACGACGATTTCCATGCGGTTCACCTACGACAATTCGGCCGACAATATTCGCAATCCCAATCAGCCACCGAAGCGCGTAGTGGCAGGTAATCGTGCCAGCGACGAGATGGCGCACTTATGGTTGCAGGTGCTCCCGCGCGCATCCGCTGACTCGACGATTGATCCGCGCATGCAAATCCAGGAAGCGATAGCTCTGCACCACATTCAAAATAATCCCGAAGATTTTGAAGCGCACTACAACCTCGCGGCGCTGCTTCAGATGCGAGGGGATTTGTCCGGCGCTGTATCGCAGTTCACGCAAGCCGTGCGCATTCGGCCCGACGATCCCACCGCCAACAATGCGCTGGGCGCCGTGCTTTTGGGGGGCGGCCACATCGCCGAAGCGATCCCCTATCTGAGCACGTCGTTGAAGGGCCGCCCAGATTATTTTGACGCCCATTACAATCTCGGGAATGCGCTGGCGGCGCAGGGAGATTTTGCGGGAGCACTTCTGCATTTCCGTGCGGCGGTCCGGCTGAACCCTCAGGACGCGAATGCCGAAGCGAATCTGGGAAGCGCGCTGGCCGAGACAGGAAATGTGAAGGAGGCACGGCTGCATTTCGAGCGCGCCTTGCAGATCGATCCAAAGAATGAGCTTGCCCGGGAAAATCTCGAGCAACTCAACCGCGACGCGCAAGGCCACTCGAACTAGGCGCGGAGGGCATCGCGCTATCGGCACCTAGCCCATACTTGCGAGCCAACTCTTTGAGCAAGTCTCGCCGTCCAAACGTCCATGCTGTTATTATCTCCCGGCGCTCGGGACAGGGCCGGGCCGGCAAGACAGCACTTCTCCGTTTAGGGTGTTTCGCACACGCATCGATCGTCCGAATCTATGACGCACGTTTCCCCCAGCTTCGCGCGCCGCTCGATTCTAGCCGTCCTGCTGCTCGGACTCGCATTCACCTTGGCGACGAACGGAGGTTCGCGCAGCCTCACACCGAAAGAACGCGAAGAGGTGTTTGAGAAGGTGTGGCAAGAAATCGACGAGCATTATTACGATCCGGAATTCGGCGGGGTGAAGTGGCCGGAAATCCGTCAACGCTATTTGCCTCTGGTGCAGGCGGCCAAAGAAGACAAGGATTTCTATTCGATCGTGGACCGCATGACCGCGGAGCTGCACGACGCGCACACCCGCTTCAGTTCTCCGGAGCAGTGGGAGAATCGCAAAAAGCATCAAGGCGTGAGTATCGGTTTCCGGCCCGGTTATGTCGAAGGCAAAGTCGTTGTGCTGGATGTTTTCCCCGACAGCGACGCAGCGCGCGCGCGCGTCGAGCCGGGCATGATTGTCACGGCGGTGAACGGGCAGCCGATTGCCGGCCGTTTGGCCGAGGCCGCGAAAACCGTTTTGCCGTCTTCCACGGAACGCGTCACGAAGCTGCGCATTCTCAGCACCGTATTTGCAGGCACACTCGAGACGCCATTCGGCGCCAGCCTGGAGCGCGCGGATGGTTCCGTGCTCGAGGTGAGATTTGCGCGGCAAACCCTCGCGATGGAGCCCCGCGTGACTTCCGCAAAATTGCCTTCTGGTTTCGGCTACATCCGATTCGACGAGTTTCATCCTTCGCTCGTCAAGGAATTCAAGGCGGCTGTCGAGAACCTGCGGGCAACTCCGGGGCTGATTCTGGATCTTCGCCGCAACCGCGGAGGCGTCGGAGCCACATTGGAAGCGATGGCGGCGCTCTTTTTCAATAACAAAACTCTGTTTGAACGGAGAATGAGTAGAAAACAGGTTTCGGCCTCGGAGCGAGACGGGCACAAAACCGAAGAGACGCAAGTCTTCGTGGGCAAACACGGCGGTCAGATTTATTCCGCGCCGGTAGTCATCCTCGTAAGCGAGTATTCCGCCAGCGCCACGGAAGTTTTTTCCGCAGGTATGCAGGATTCCGGGCGCGCCGCGCTGATGGGCAGCCAATCGTGCGGCTGCGTGCTCGGCATTACGCATGACCGCGTGATGAAAGGTGGCGGCGTGCTGGAAATCAGCGAGGTTCTCTGGTTCTCGCCGAAGAACCGCAAGCTCGAGGGCGAGGGCGTGATTCCGGATCGAGTCGCCACGCCTACGATTGCCTCTCTGCAAGAAAAACGCGACCTGGTTCTAGAAGAAGGCGAAAAAATGCTGCAGAAGATAGCCGCGGCAAAGCGGGCGGCGCAGGCCCATTGATTGTGCGTTGAAGCCGTTTCGAATTCCTCGAGCCCTACTGCACGCGCAATGCGCGCATGGGATCGATGGAAGCAGCGCGCCATGCCGGCAAAACACAGGCGATTCCCGCCACGAGGACGAGAATAAAACTTGCCAGCAGCAAGGTGACCGGGTCGCGCGAACTTCCTCCGGCCCACGAAGCCACCACGCGGTTCAGGATCACACTTAACGTCAACCCAACCGCGACGCCAATACCGAGCATGGCGGCGGTTGAGCCGAGCACAAGCGAGACTACGGATGCGGGCCGAGCGCCAAGCGCCATCCGAATGCCCAGTTCCTGCGTGCGCTGCGTCACGGCAAACGAGACGACGCTGTACAGACCGGTGGCGGCCAGAATCAGCGCGAGAGCGGCAAAGAGCCCGAAGAGCGTGGCGATAAAGCGCTCGCGGCCCCAACCGTCGGTATCGAGCCACCAGGCCAGCGTTTGCTCCTGTCCAACAACAAACTCCGGGTTGATTTCGCGCAATCGCTCTTTCACGGAACGGATGGCCGTCTCCGGATCGCCGCTGGCACGCACTATGAACCGCACGTCTGGCAGCAGCACAAAACTGTAGGGCAGGAAAATGGCCGGCTTCACTGGGTGATCCAAGCCGTCGTTTTTGGCATCGCCCACCACGCCGATGATCTGGAGCCAATCATCCGGAGATTGTGCGATAAAGAAATTCGGCTGCTCCAACTTGAGCGTCGGGCTACGGACACTTTGGCCGATGGGATCGAGGTCGCCAAGATATTGTTTCACGAAGGCTTGATTGACCAGGGCGAGATGCGCGGCGCGGCGCGATTCGGCGTCGTCAAATATTCTGCCGCGCAATAGCGGCACGCGAAGGGTCGAAAGCAATTGCGGACTGATGAGGCTCAGAACCGCTTGCGAGTCAGTGAGCGCCGGCTTGCTTTGAATTTCAATTTTTGCGTTGAAGCCCCCGAACCCTGGAAACCAAGACGTGGAAACGCCGGCTTCCTCCACATCGGGCGTTTGCGCCACGGCCTGGCGCACCAGTTCGTCCTGATTGATTCGCTCTTGCCAGTTGGATGCCGAGCCTTTCGGCATGTCCACGTTTAAAGCAATCACGTGATCGGGGTCGAAGCCCAGGGGTGTGTGTACCTTCGCGAGGAAGGTTTTCATCGCTCCGCCAGCCCCTGCCAGGAGAAGCAGCGTGAGCGCCACCTGCCCCGCTATCAGGAGCCTGTGCGTGTTGCGGCTGTGAGTGCTACCCGTAAGCTTTGCGCTGCTTGCTTGAATCAGCGCGCCGAGCTGCGGCCGGGAGAGTTGATAAGCCGGCGAAATGCCGAAGAGAATGCCTGTGAGCAAGGCAATGGCGGCGCTGAAGATCAGCACCATGGCGTTGACATGTATCGCGGCTTCATGCGGAAACGAATAATAAGGCAACATCGTGGAGAGCGCTTTCACTCCCCAGTAGGCCGCCAGAACTCCGAGAGCCGCGCCCGTAACGGAAAGAAGTACGGACTCCGTCAGCAGTTGGCGAATCAAGCGGCCGCGGCCTGCGCCCATCGAGGTGCGCACCGCGAGTTCGTGTTGCCGCGCGGTTCCGCGCGCGAGGAGCAAGATGGACACGTTGGCGCAACCGATGAGCAGAAGGATCACGACTGCACCGAACAAAAAGACGATGGTTCCCGCGAAGCGGCCCAACACCTCTTCATTCAGCGTGACGATCTTGGCGCGCATGTCTTGGGGATAACTCTTCGGGTCGTCTTTCGCAAATCGATCTACCAAGGATTGCATCTCCGCCTGAGCGGCAGGATATTTCGTGCCGGGCTTCAGCTTGATGAAAGCGAGCCAGTAATAGTGGGGATCGGCGTTGGGCAGAGCAGGGAGATAGACATCGGAATCGCCCCACGTAAAACGCGGGGGAACGACACCGATGATTGTGTAATCGGTGTGGTCCAACTCGATCGACTTGCCGATCACATCGTGGCTGGCGCCGAACTGCCGCTGCCAGAACAGGTAGCTCAAGACGGCCACCGGCGCGGGATTGCCGCCGGGAGCGTCTGCAGGCGTGAACTCCCGGCCAAGCAGCGGCGGCACGCCCATGTAGTCAAACAGGTTCGGGGAGTAGAGGCCGACATTGACGGTGACAGGAAATTTTTCGCCTGTGAGGTTTTCCCGCTTTTCATCTTGCAGAAAGACGTCGTCGACCGAGGCGGCCTTACGAACTTCGGCGGCTTGCGTGCCATTGACGATGAGCAGAGGGCCGCGGCCATTTTTGTCTTTGAGTTCGACGTGCACCATGCGCTTGGCATCTTTGTAAGGATAAGGGTCGAGGAGGACGCCATAGACAACACTGAAGATAGCGGTGGTCGCACCGATGCCGAGCATCAGGGAAAGTATGGAGCTGACGGCAAAACCGGGCGATTTGAGGAACTGTCGAAACGCAAAGCGTACATCCTGCACTAAGGTCCTCATATCCAGCCTCCAAACGGAGATCTACCCGTAAAGACGTTGGAAGGGCCGGTTAGTTCCCTGAACCGAGGATAATTATTTGAAGTTTATGGCCTAAGCCGTGCGGGCAACCTCGTAAAGAAACTCGACGTGGGCGCGAACGGCGCCGTCCATACCAGCAACCTTAGGATTCGACGACTCGATTAGGTAATACTCATCGGGCGCGTGGGCGCCGTTGCCGTGGCCCATGCCGAAATGGCCCGCCGGAAGATGGAGAGGGTCGCCTGTGAAGACATATCCGGGCCAGGAACCGGCAAGACGCGGGAGCAGGACGGGATCGATGCCGTTTTTCTTGTAAACGGCGATAGACGCGCGAATGATCGAGGAATCGGCGGCTGTGCTGGTCGGATCGTAGCCGCCGCTCATGTTGACTTCGATGTCGCCGAAGCCTTTTTTCGCGAGGTGGGCTTTCAGGGCGGCGAGTGCTTCAGCGGCGGTCATGTCCGGGACGAGGCGCATATCGATTTTAGCGACGGCTCTGCCGGGCAGAATCGTCTTCCCTCCGGGACCCGTGTAACCGCCGACCAGTCCTTCGATGTTGACCGTTGGCCGCGAGCACAGCATCTCGAGCGATTCTTGCCAGCTTACGTCGTGGATCCAGTGATCGACGCCCATCTGCTTTTTGGCGTCGGCTTCGCTGAGGCGGCGAGCAGCCTCAGCGATCATTTTTTTGTCGGTGTCGGAGAGTGGGCGCGCTTTGGCGGCGAAACCTTCGATGACCGGATCGTTGCCGTCGGGCGAAACAAGGCAAGCGAGCGCTTCGACCAGATGCCAGGCAGGACTATCGACGCGAGCCTTGTTGCTGGAGTGCAGATCCTTCTTGGGACCGCGGCCCCAGTGTGCGCCGCTGGATACCAGCTCAAGCTCGACGACTCCTTTCGCTCCGAGCGTCATAGTCACTTCACCGCTCAGACCTTGCGCCGCGTACGGCATGAAGACTGACGTGCATTTCTTTAAGGCGGCTGCGACTTCTGGTTTGCGGACAACCTGCGGAAAATGCGGCGAGCCAATTTCTTCTTCGCCTTCGGCGACAAACACAAAATTTACGGGCATTTTCTTTCCCGCGCCGCGCATGGCGTGTAGAGCGGCGAGGAACGTCGCCTCGGGGCCTTTCTGATTTACGGCTCCCCGTCCTATAACTACTTTACCGAGGCCGGGTTTATCCACGAGCGCGGCGTCGAAGGGAGGGGAACTCCACTCCGCAGGATCGGCCTGCTTCACGTCGTACATGAAGTAGAGCCCGACGGTGCGAGGCGCGCCGGCATCGAGCGTGGCAAAAATTCCCGGCTGGCCGTCGGTGGGGACTTTCGTGACTTGCTCGAAGCCCGCGTCGCGCAGCATGCGCATGGTCAGCTCGCAGCCTTCGTTCATGCCGCGATTTTCCGCCGCGATGGAGGGTTGCTGAATCCAATGCTGCAAACGCTGCACGGATTCGTCGTGGCGCTTCTCGATTTCGGCGCGGATGCCGTCCATTTCGTCAGCGGGCAGCGCCGAGCCTCCCGCGGCGTGCGCCCAATGTGGCAACGCGAGCGCTGCAGCGCTGGCCATGGCCGCCTGCAAGAATGTTCGCCTATCCGCTACTCCTTCGCCATCAGAGGCCCCTCCGCTCACTGCCGCATTGCCATTTTCCAATTCGCAATTCGCCGAGCGTTCGCGCGCGCATTCAGATTCATTTCCCATGTTTCCCCCCGACAGAGATTGGTGCGATGAATCGCTAAAGCCGAACCCGCTTCAGGCGCGGGCTTCGTTCGTCTGCTCCGCTGCCTCGGGCAACCACAACCGCAAGATTTCCACGGACTTAGGCTCAACCTCGCGAAACTTCATGCCCATTCCCATGAACGCATGGGAATAGACCACCGTTGCCGGCGCTTCGAACGAATGGGTCTCGGTGAATATTCTCAAGTGCACGAGCGTGCCGTCCGGCAATGGATTGACCGTATCGACGTAGCATCCGTTCAGGCTCAAGTCGCTGATACGCGACTTCATCCGCGCCCCGGAACTTTCTTCTAAAAGCTCCGCGGAGGCAATGAAAGGATAGCGCGGCTCACACCTCTGTTTTTGTTCCATGGTTCCCCGCCTCCTAAGCAGGCGCGTATTCTATCTCCGATCGGCCGCTTCGCGCCGCAAAAACGCTCCCTCGGAACGGGCCTCAGCCAATTGGCATGGTGGATCCCCTGGGCGGCTCTCCGCCAAGGGCTTGAGCCAGACGAAGCCGCTCGCTGGCGAAGCAACCGACATACATCTCCGGAAGTCAGGCAAAAGGAAGCGGGGCGCGAATCATCGCGCCCCGCTTGGTTTTCTTGGCGAATCGACTTGCGAAAATGAGGTTCTTCGCCGAGCCGATCGAGAGTTATTTCGCAGCCGCGGCCGAGACTTCCTTCTCGATTGGCGCGCCAATCAAGTTCCCCCACTCTGTCCAGGAGCCGTCGTAGTTGCGCACATCCTTGATGCCCATCAGATATTTGAGGACAAACCAGGTGTGCGAGCTGCGTTCACCGATGCGGCAATAGGCGATGACTTCGCGGTCGCCGGTGATGCCTTTCGCGCCGTAGAGCTGCTTGAGCGCTTCGCCGCTCTTGAACGTGCCGTCCTCGTTGACGGCCTGCGCCCAGGGAATATTCGCAGCGCCAGGAATGTGGCCGGCGCGCTGCGCGGTTTCGCTCATGCCGGGAGGCGCGATGATTTTGCCTGTGAATTCATCCACCGAGCGCACGTCGACGAGCTGTGCGCCGGATCTTTTCTCAAGGGCGGCGAAAACGTCGTCGCGTTTCGCGCGGATCGCAGCGTTGGCGGCTTTCACCTTGTAAGTCGTCGCCGCAACCACAGGCTTGGCTGTGCTCAGCGGGCGCTTTTCTTCGAGCCACTTCTTGCGGCCGCCATTCATGATGAGCACTTTTTCGTGCCCGTAGTATTTCAGTTGCCAGAAGGCCCAGGCCGCGAACCAGTTGTTGTTGTCGCCGTAGAGGACGATGGTGGTTTCTGGAGAGATGCCGGCTTTGCCGAGCAGTTCCTCGAAGGCGGTAGGCTGCGCGAGATCGCGGCGGATAGCGTCCTGCAGTTCGGTTTGCCAGTTCCAGGAAATGGCGCCGTCCACATGGCCTTGGTCGTAGGCGGTGGTGTCGACGTCGACTTCTACAACACGCAGGTCGTGGTCTTTTGCATGGGCAGCAACCCATTCGGTGGTGACAAGTACTTCTGGATGAGCATAGTCAGACATAGCGTTTCCTTTCCCGTTAAACGTAAGAAGAAAAGAGTAGCGCAGGTCGCGGATTAAATCACCCTCTTTTTTGTAGACATTCGGCTCTCTAATTAGCAGGCCGGGAGGCGGAATTTTGCCTGCGCTGAATCCTTTTCCGAAAAGTGGCGCTCTGTATAGAGGCAGGGGAGGAGAAGAACGGTGGAGCAGACGATTACAGTCAAGCAGTTTCGGGAGCAAGTGGAACGTCTTCAATTGATTGACGTGCGGTCCCCCTCGGAGTTCGCGTCAGGGCACATTCCGGGGGCTGTGAACATCCCCATAGAGCAGATCGAAGGCCGGCTGGCAGATTTGGAAGCGGACCGCCAAATTCTGCTCGTTTGCCAGAGTGGAATGAGGGCAAGAATTGCCGCTGGGATGCTTGCAAACTGTAGGAAAAACGTCGCGGTTTTGGAAGGTGGAACGGCGGCGTGGATCAGAGCGGGGCTGCCGGTCGTGGCAAGCGTGAAGACGCGATGGTCGCTGGAGAGGCAGGTGCGGTTAGGCGCAGGATTATTGGTGTTGGTTGGAGTGATTCTGGGAGTCTTGGTCAGCGCGTATTGGCTGCTGCTCAGCGGGTTCGTCGGGATGGGATTGACCTTCGCCGGATTGACGGACATCTGTGCGATGGGGATTTTACTGGGCAAGATGCCGTGGAATCGTCCGAGGCAATGCCATTTGCCGAGCCAGGCCCAGCTCAAAGCTAAAGCTGAGTTGTAAGCAGAGACAATTCCGTTGCGGACAGGAAAGTAGTGACAGAATGGATCTATGGACTTCGAGAAGCTGGCCAACGAAAACAAGGATGCCGTCTACCGGCAGATGCTGCGTGTATGCGGGAATCGCGAGGACGCCGAGGACGTGCTGGTGGAAGCGTTGTTGAAGGCGTATAGGAATCTGGACACGTTGCGGGAGTCAACGGCGTTTCGCGCGTGGCTGGCGCAAATCGGGCGGCGGGTTTGCTGGCAACTGAAAGAGAGAGAGGCACTGCTGCCGTTGTTGCAACTCTCCTCGCTGGAGGAGGAAGGACGGCAATTCGCAAGCGCAGCGCCAGCACCGGAGGCGGAAGCGGCAAAGCAGGAGATGAAAGAGCTGCTCAACAATGCTCTGAAGGAGCTGCCGAAGGAGTATCGCGACGTTTACGAACTGCGGGACCTCCGAGAGACGCCGGGAGACGAAGCCGCAAAGCGGCTGGGCATCTCACGCGCAGCCATGAAATCGCGGCTGCACCGGGCAAGAGAGCTTTTGAGGACGCAACTGGATGCGGCGCTGGTCCCAAGTGGCCACGCGAAGTAGGGGAGAACGCCATGATGGAAGTCAATGTAGAACATATCGGAGCGGTGCAATTTGAGATTCGAGCACGAGGCCACGTGATCGCAAGCGATCAGCCGGCGGAAAGCGGTGGGTTCGATGAAGGGATGACACCGCCAGAGTTGCTGCTGGCGTCTCTAGGCGCGTGCGCGGGATATTACGCGGCGGAATATTTGCGAAAGCACAAGCTCGCGACCGAGGGCACGAAAGTGCGAGTAACCGCCGACAAGGTGAAGGATCCGGCAAGGATGGAAAACTTCGAAATTCATGTCGAAGTCCCGGCAGAAATGAGCGCGCAAGTTGCCGCCGGATTGGAAAACGCCGTGCATCACTGCCTGATTCACAACACGCTGCTGCATCCGCCCAAGATAAAGCTGGAGATTTCGAGCCTGGTTGCGACCTCCAGTTAGAAGAGTCAGCCAATCGCTAGCGCTCGGGCGGCGTCAATCGGCGATGTGCAGGCTGCCGTCGCGCATTTCCCACTCGATGCGAACCACCCAATCGTAGTGCATGCCTTCGGCTTTGAGCCAGGCTTCCAGCGTTTCGCGAGAGTCGGAGCGGAACTCGGCGAACATTTTCCCTTCGACCATGTTGACGAGGACGCGTTCGGCGCGAGCGGGGCCGCCGCCCTGCATGCGTTGCGCGAGGGTCTCCGCGCCTTGGCGGGTGAGGCAAGCGAGGGTGTGTTGCGAGAGGTAGCGTGGCATAGGAACTCCTTGGAAGCGAGCTGGCGTCCAAGTATTCCACAAAAAGGGATTTCCGACAGAAGGCGGGCCCCCCTCCCCCCGGTTTTTACATAAGTGTTCATTTTAAAGATAGTTAAAGTCCTTTGTTTTGATACACTTATGCAAGTGTTGATTCTAAAGGAGTTATGGGGGTATTTTTCGAAAATGCGGATTCTAAAAGAGTTAGGAGCGTTTTGGCTTTGATGGGAGGAAAGAGGAGGGATTCGGTGAGGGAGAAGGAAGGGGATTTTCGAGGACAACATGCAGAATGATACCATGAAAGTACTCGGATGTCAAGTACCATTTTGGGAATAGAAAGGTAGAGTGCGGATGGGGAGCGGCGATGAGGAGAGAGGAGGTGGAAGTCGAGAGAATAGAGGGAGTTGGCGGGGTGGCGGCCACTATGTGTCAGAATGCTGCAAACGAATTTGGATTGCCTCTGGAGAAGAGTTTTGCGAAATCGCGGAGTGGATATCTTACGCGCCGTGGCGGTGTTGCTCGTTCTCGGACGTCATGGTGGAGGACCCAGGGTCTGGAACAATGTGGGTTGGATCGGAGTAGACCTTTTCTTTGTTTTGAGTGGATTCTTGATTTCCGGACTTTTGTACTCGGAATATAAAAAGACGGGCGGAATCAATTGGAAACGTTTTTTCATCCGACGAGGATTCAAGATCTACCCGGCGTTTTACGCGATGATCTTCATCACGCCTCTTTGGTCGATTGTCAGCCATCACCAAATCCGCTGGAGAGCAATGTTGCCAGAAGTGCTCTTCTACCAGAGCTACCAGCCCAATCGCGTCTGGGCGCACACCTGGTCCTTAGCGGTGGAGGAGCACTTTTACATTCTGTTGCCCGCTCTGCTGCTCACTATGCTGTACTTCCAGAAGAAAAATGGACGTGATCCGTTCCGACTGGTTCCGCTGGTGTGCGCGGGCTTTGGCGCTCTCTGTCTTCTTGGAAGGGCTTACCTAGCCTACACATCGCCGCGCGTGGGTGATTGGTGGCAGTACATTCAATTCCCTACACATCTCCGCATCGACAGCCTCCTTTTCGGCGTGTTTCTTGGATATCTTTATCATTTTCATGGGGAGAGGTTAAAAAATTTCAGAGCTGGGCGGTGGCCGGGGCTATTTCTTATTGCCTGTTCCAGCTTGCTGATATCGACTTGCTTTGTATTTAGCCTGGATTCACCGTTCATGCTTAGCTTCGGACTCACGGCTTTGTATCTCGGCTTCGGCGGGATACTTATCTTAGTCGTTTGTGGCGGGTCCGAAGCGGGAACCGAAGGCAAGGTGAGCCAGAAGTCATGGCTTGGGAGTGCTCTCGCTTATATCGGTATGTATTCTTACTCTATCTATCTCTGGCATCCCATGGTCAGTCAGCACGTGCGTGATCTCGAGATGCGCATATGGCCGGGCATTCCGAACTTCGCGGTTTTCTGGTCTTATGCCCTGAGCAGTCTGGTTGTTGGAATTCTTCTCTCACGACTTATCGAATATCCAGCCTTGCATTTGCGCGACCGGCTCTTCCCCTCGATTCAGCAGCCAGTTAAGGGCAGTTAGATGAAGAATCCGCTGGAGCAGATTTCGTTGGTGCGAAGGTATGCGAAGAGCATCGGCTGGAGCGCGGCTCTTGGCATACGCTTTTCTGATTTTCTGGCGCGCATGGGCATTCGCAAGGGGTCGTTGCTCAGGGTCGAAATCAAGAATGCGCAATATCCGCTGTTTATGCGGATTGGCAGCAGCGACCGGGAGGTGCTAGCGCAAATCTTTATGGAGAGAGAGTACGAACCGATTGCGGTGGGGTCTGCCAGGACGATTCTGGACCTGGGGGCGAATGTCGGATATTCGAGCGCGTATTTTCTGTCGAAGTATCCGGATGCTTCTGTCCTAGCCGTGGAGCCCGACTCCGGCAACTATGCGATGTGCGGGCGAAACCTTGAGCCATACGGCAGCCGGGCCCGAGTGGTTCATGGAGCAGCGTGGCCGGAGCGCAGCAAATTAGCGGTGGATAGAGGCGGCTGGAGGGATGGCCGCGAATGGACGGCACAGGTAAGGCCTGCGAAGGAGGAGAGCACAACGTCCGAGTCCGTCGAGGGTTACGACATGCCCTCGCTGATTGAACTGAGCGGCGCGACGGAAATCGATTTGTTGAAGATCGACATCGAAAGGAGCGAACTCGAGCTGTTCGCTCGCAACACCGAGAGCTGGCTGCCCCGCATCCGCAATTTGTGCATCGAACTTCACGGCGCGGACTGCGAGGCCGTCTTATTTCGAGCGCTGGCAGACTACTCTTACCATCTGAGCCGAACAGGGGAACTCACCGTGTGCAGCGACCTGCGAGCCCGTTCGTGATTCGCAACTTTGCGGGGAAGAAAAGGCATTGCTGTAACGCTGTACCATACAACAGAATGAAAAATGAGAGACGTTGTGATGCGCGCGTGGCGCAGCGGAAGCGCATGAGGAGATTTGGCCCGCGAGCCGCCGCCGTAAAGTCTTTTTGTACACAGAGGCATCGATGAAGTGGCTTTTGCAGAATGTGCGGCGGCGGGCGAAGTTCGCGATCAAGAATCCGCGGTACGCCTTCGGCGCGATGGTACGGGAGCTGACGTATGCCGACGAAAAATTCCTCTCGGCGATTACCGGTGCTTCGGCGAGCGAGATTCGCGGCTATCTGGACGAGCCGATCGGGACGGCGGAGTTCGCCGCGCATCTGCGTTCCGCGGAGGAACAATTCAGGAAACTTGCCGTGGACAGCGCGGACCTATTCGCCAAAAAAGTTCTGAATCAGTACGCGGCGGTGCGTGCTCTGAAACCAAACTGTGTGGTCGAAACAGGGGTGGCAAACGGCGTGTCGTCGTCTTACCTGCTACTGGCGCTGCGGAAGAACGGCCACGGTTGTCTCCATTCGGTGGGCCTGGCGGACCCGGCCTTTCTACCCGCCGGAAGGGAGCCGGGGTGGCTTGTTCCGGAATGGCTGCGGAGCGGATGGCAGATTCACCTGGGCGACGCGCGCGATATTCTGCCTAACTTGTTCGGGCAACTCGGAAGCATCGACGTTTTCATCCACGACAGCCTGCACACATACGAGCACATGATGTGGGAATTTGAAACCGCGTATCCCTATTTGCGGCCCGGGCGGCCTTCTGTTTGCGGACGACGCGTTGTGGAACGATGCCTTTCATGATTTTGCACGAAAGGCGGGCGCGCACGAGGCGCACATTCTGCGCGGTGTCGGCTTTTTGCGGAAGTCGTTAGAGTGAACGTCCCAATCCGGATGATCGTCAAGAGCGCAAGGTAAGAGAGGTGGCGAGCCAAAGCGCGCGGGCCCAAATGGCCACGTCCACCGGAAGAAAGTACAAGCGGCCTTTGAGCAAGTTTCGCCCGGCTCTGATGCAAGTCCACTTGCTGAGGTGCAAATAGAGACGAAAGAGCGAGCTTTCTTGCGGAGAATACCATCCGCTATCGCGCAATTGTTTTATGGCCAGTGGCTTCAGCGAATCCTGCTGAATGGAAGTGCAGCGGCTGCTGGAGACATAGTGCGATTCCCAGCCGGCCGACTTCATGCGTTGACAAATGTCCGAATCCTCGTGATGGCGGCGAAAGCGAACGTCATAGCCACCGACAGCGTCGAGCGCTTCCTTGCGAAACAGGACGGCGTGCCCGTGGGCGAAAGGCATGGGGCCGGATTGTTCCGGGTAGGCTGGCTCCTGAAAGCGCATGCGCCAGCGCGTCAGCAGGAGATCGGGCGTCTGGGGCACGGTGCGCGTGTAACAGGCACCGACGCGAGGGTGGCTGAGCATATATTGAAGGCAGGTGTCCAGCCAATCTGGGTCGGGAAGGACTTCGGTGTTGATGCAGGCGATAAACGTGGCGTGCGAGAGCGCAATGGCGGCATTGCGAGCGGCCGAAATCCCCTGGTTCTCGGAAAGCCGAAGAAGAGAAATCCGGGGAGAGGACTGCGCCGCATGGGGAAGAGAAACAGGTGTGGGAGAGCCATCGTCCACGACGAAGATCCTGCCAACCGGATAGGTCTGTTTAGCGCAAGCCGCGAGGGTTGCGGAGAGAGCTTCCGAGCGCTCGCCGTAAACGGGGATGACGATATCAACAACGGGCTCGGCCATGCTGTTTTGATCGCTCATTCTCGGGACGGAGCAGGCTCAGAAGCCAGTCCAGTATAGGGCTTGCGCTGAACGGCGAACAACAGGCTGGCGGCGCTGGCGAGGCGAAACGCGCTCGCGCGATGCCCCTTTCCGAAGAGAGTGGACTCAGTAATAATGAGAGCGCCCGGCACAAAGCAGACTATGAGAATTGCATCGGCTCTATCTTCAGGCCAGTTCGGAAGACGCCCGCTACTCGTCTTCGGAACTCTCGTTGTGGGCGCCTTCGCTGCTTACGAAGCGGCGCAGTATGTGATCAACGATGATATGACGGGATTGGCGTACGCCGGGCTATGCGTCGCCGGCGGGACAATCGTCATAGCGATACTCAATAACTGGCGCAATGGCGCCTATTTTTTCCTTGCCTGGCTGTTGTTCGAGGATTTTGCGCGGAAATTCCTGGGCAACAACATGATCATCTATTTTGCCAAGGATTTTTTTGCGCTGGTGCTGTACATCTCGTTTTTCGCGGCCTTTCGCCGAAAAGAAGTGACTTTCTTCCGCCCCCCGTTTCTGATGCCGCTGTTGATCTTTATCTGGTTCGGCGTCCTGCAGATGTTCAATCCGGCCTCGCCGAGCATCTGGTATGGCCTGATGGGTCTCAAAATATTTTTCTATTACGTTCCCCTGGTTTTCTATTGGCTATGCGCTGCTGAATACGAGGCCGAGCTTCGCCGGTTTTTTACTACAATATGGTTTTCCGTGGTCGTAATCATTTCGCTGGGGATCGCTCAGTCCGTTCTCGGCCCATCCTTTCTGAATCCCGCGGCACCAAGCTGAAGATCTCCGCCGCTTGAGCGGACTCTATCGCGTATCTCGAATCAGGCGCCTCCGCCTACCGGCCCACCTCCGTGTTCGTGAGCGCCTCGCGGTATGCGGATTTCGTGATGGTGGCCTGGATACTGGTGCTTGGATTCGGCGGGTACCTTTCTCCGCCAAAGAAAAGGGAGGAACGCTCGCGTTCGTCGCGGTCGCGATAGCGGCCGCGGGAGCGTTTTTGACGGCATCCAGGGGTTCTTTCATTTGGGCGAATCATCAACGCAGCGCGACGAGCCCGCATTTATTTGGGGTGCGCCGTGGCGGCAGGGAGAAGCGTTGCGAGTGTTCCGTTCCGTTCAGCGGGTTGTAATCGGCATGGGGCTGGCGAATCATTTTGGTGTTCTTTGCTTTTCCGGATGCACTCTTTTGACACGGCTCGCCATCTACGAAGAAACACTTTCACCAAACAGCCGGGGAAATGAATTGATGCACCGAGGCTGGACATATCCGGTGGAGAATTTCCTGGGCGCCTTCAGCTATGAGCGCTGGCCCTATGGCTACGGCATCGGCACAACGTCGCTCGGCGGACAATACGTCTCACGAATTTTCAAGGTGGCGCCAGTGGGAGTGGGTGTCGAAAGCGGTTTCGGAGCGCTTGTCCTGGAGATGGGGATCGGGGGCTTGATTCTCTGGGTGGTTATGAGTGTGGCGATTCTATTCGCAGCCTGGAAGGTGATCAAAAAACTTAAGGGTTCCCCGTGGTTCCCGCTGGGCTTCGTGATTTTTTGGTATGCGTTCTTTTTGCTTTTTCCGGCCACCTTTGGTGGCATTCAAGCCTATGAAGATTTTCTGTTGAACGCCTACCTTTGGCTGCTGCTGGGGGTATTGTTTCGCTTGCCCAGCATCGGGCTTTCGGCGCAGTTTGCGGCCAACGCCGCACCACCCGAGCCCACGCGGCGCTGGCGCTGGATACGCTGACTTGCGAATCGCGGTGGTTTCGCCGTTTGTGGACCGGCGGCACGGCACGGAGCGCGCTGTGGCCGAGTGTCTGGAACGCTTCGCGCTGCAACCCAACGTAGAGATTCACTTGTACTCGCAGCGAGTTGATGACCTCGGTGGGGTGGGGCTCTCTTCGCAAGGCCCAACTGGGAGGCCCATTCTCTGGCACAGAGTTCCTGCCGTTCCCGGGCCGCACCTTGTTAGATACATTTGGTGGTTTTTTGCAAACCAGGTGCAGCGCTTCTGGGACGCGCGGTTCCGCGGGCTGAAGTTCGACCTTTTATATTCGCCGGGCGTCAATACCTTCGGAGCGGACGCCATTTCCGTGCACGTGGTTTTCGGGGAATTCTATCAGCGAGTGCGTCCACGGTTGCGGCTGCGCGGTGCAGCGCTTTCACGCTGGCCGGTGATCATGCACCGCAGGCTGTACTACCGGCTGATTTGTTTCCTCGAGGGGCTTATTTATACGCGCAAGGGAACGGCGCTTACGGCGATTTCGCAACATTCCGCCGACTGTCTCAAAGAGCTGTATGGCCGCGACGACGTTCGCGTTATTCGGTATGGCGTGGATAGTTCCGTGTTCAGTCCGGCGGCACGAAAAGCGCGTAGGGATTCGGAACGGCCGTCGCTACAAATGGCGGCGGGGGAGTTTTGTCTTCTGTTAATCGGGAACGACTGGAAAAACAAAGGACTCAGCGCTTTGCTCCGCGCGGTCGCGGAGTGCGAAAAGTTTCCACTCAAACTGCTGGTGGCCGGTTCTGACGACCGACGAGAGTATGACGAAGCCATTGAAAAACTGGGTATCACGACGAAAGTGAAGTTCCTGGAACCATCCGCGGACGTAATGAAATTCTATGCTGCGGCGGACGCCTACGTGGGACCTTCGCTGGAGGACGCCTATGGCCTGCCTATTCTCGAAGCGATGGCATCCGGCCTGCCGGTGATAGCAAGCGCGCGTGCCGGAGCCAGTGAAATTCTGCGAGATGGCGAAAATGGTTTTATTCTCCGTAATCCGGAGGATTTTCACGAATTGGCCGCACTGCTCCGCAGGCTATGTTCCGAACCGGATCTCTGCATGCGGCTCGGAGAACACGCTGCACGCACCGCTGAGGGGCAGTCTTGGGTTCAGCATGCCAATGACACTTGGGATTTTCTGGCGGCAGCTATGGCGAAAAAAGGGCACGGCACAACGAGATCCCGGAGCTGAATGAGAATGACGATTCGTGCGCAGGAAGATTGAGGCCGCTGCCCAGGCGTATTTTGGGTGGAACAAGGATGGTTGAAAAAGGTATTCTGCATCGCGAAAACTGGTGGCGTGGATGAGTGTTGATACGGGCGATATTTTTCCAGAGAAAGTGAACGCGCCGCGAAATTGCTTTAGCGAGGCGGGAGCGCTCTGGCCGCGCCTGATCGAGTTGTGGCTCACAGCGGTGGTCGTCGCTTTTTTCCTGATTCGGATACTCGGATCTCAGACTGCGAAGCGGCTCCTGAGCGGGCTCGGTCATTTTCATTTCCAATGAGATTCTTGCCGGCAATTTTTGCGAACATAATTCTTGCAGCTTCCGCGCTGGGCTTGGGCAGTTTGCTGCGACCTCTGTTTCCCGAGAAATTTTCTGATATTGATCGCTTTGCGCTGACTTTATTGGGCGGACTTGGACTTCTCGGGACCATCCTATTCTGCGTAGGACAATTCTGGTTTACACGCTCCGCCATCGTTCTGGTTTTGCTTCCAGGTGTGCTGCTGAGCGTTCGCATGTTTCCGGGAGCACTGCGGAAGTGCCGCACCGTTTTTGCGATGGGTTCGCCACCGATCCTTCCGCTGGCCATCGTCAGCAGCGTTCTGATCGTGACCGCCATTGGAGGCTTCGCAGAACCCATCGGGGACATGAACAGCGACGCGGTGGCCTACCACTATCATGGGCCGAAGGTTTGGCTGCGCGAGGCCGTAATTCGGCCCGTGCCTGACGAGGTCCTCACCTCTTTTCCTTCGGTGGTCGAAACGCAATTCGCGGCACTGATGTCTCTTGGCGGCACGCGGGCTCCCGGATTATTTTCGTTCGCGAGCTGTGTTTCGCTGCTACTGATAGCGGCGAGCCTGGCGATGCGGTTGGGACTCGACGGGCGTGGCGCTTGGTGGGCGATGGCATTGTGCGCCACGATGCCGGCGTTGTACCGCGGGGCGTATGGAGGATTTATTGATGTGCTCTTTGCGGGATTGCTTCTGGGTGCGGCGCGGATTGCTTTTGATGCGGAGACGCTGCGCCACTATGTCTTGTTCGGAATCTTCTGCGGTATTTCGATGGGAACGAAATACACGGCGCTCATTTCCTGGGTGTTGCTCGTGTTCTGTTGCCTGCTGATTTCAGCGCTGGGGAGGCGTCAGTCGGTGCAATTGTTGGCAAAGAACTTGGGAATTTCCGCTGTCGTGGCTGTCGTTGTTTGCAGCCCGTTCTATCTAAGAAATTGGTTGCTCTTCGGCTGCCCGATCTATCCTCCTCCTCCGGGATTGCTGCGATTTTTTCCTGCGACGAAGCTCCTTCCATCCGTCTTGCAGGAGGTCCAACGCAATGTCCTGGAAACTGGCCGAGGATTGGGCCGCGGCATTGGGCGCTTTCTGCTTCTCCCATTTAATCTGACGTATCACACTGCGGATTTTAGAGGTGCGGGTGGAATCGGCCTGGCTCCTTTGGCATTGGGTCCGCTCGGGCTTTTCGTTTGCCGTAAAAATCCCTTCGCCAGCGCGCTCGCATTGTTTGCATTTCTGCAGATGACTGCCTGGTTTGCCACGGCGCAGGTCTCGCGTTATGCAATTCACGTTTATGTACTCGGCGCGATATTTGCCGTGCTTGGCTGGCAATACGTTGCGAAGCGGGGATCGAAATATGCCCGGGCCGTCGCCGCTGTAGTCGTGGCGCTTTCCGTTCTCTATGGCCTGTACATGATCGTTCCCGAGAGAATGGAAGACATGCATGCCGCAGTGTCGCCCGCGTTTGAGCATAAACGCAGGCATGAGGAAATCCCTTATCTCGATAGCTTCGACTATCTCAATGCAGAGCCTTCCGTCCGCAAAGTACTTATCCTCGGGCCTTACGTCGCTCCGTTTTATTCCGACAAGCCTTACGTGAAACCTTTGGGAAGGTGGGGAGAACAAACCCTCCAGGACGCAAGCAACCTGCAAACAGTCCTCGCTCAGTCTCGCGAGCTGCACGTTTCTCATGTGCTGGATGTATTTCCGGAATATGGACCTCTGAAGCTGCCCGAGAATTCGCCAGGTATGACACTCGTCTTCCAAGGGAAAGATCAGCGCGTGTACCGCATCGACTAGGCGCACTAACGGGGATTCTTGTCTTGCACCGCTTTTCGCGTGGCTTCTAAGGTGAAAACGAGCGTTTCCTTCGGAATGCTAGTAACGAAGGGACCGACCAGCCAACCGAGACCGGTAGGAATATCGCGGGTAAGCGACGCTACTTCGCTCTGCACGTAAACGCCGCCATCGCGTTCTTCCATCCGCCACCAGGTTTCCATGCGCCAGAGGTAGCCGCCGTCATCTCCGGGAGGCCTTTCACGTTCGTCGCGTGCGCCTGGATTTTCGACTTCCGCGATGCGCACGGCCGAGCTGCGGCTGTGGGCGCGGTCGGGAGCGTCGCGAAAGTAATGGACGTCATGCTCGGTGTTGAGCACCACGGTGATTACCTTATGCCGCCGGAAGCGAAGAAACACGCGGAAATGATCGCCGTCGCGCGACTCGATTCTGGAGCGCTCCACGTCCGGGGAGTAATAAGTGGACTGATGATCGTAGTCCTTTAGAATGCCGAGCACATCGTCCAGCTTGACTCCGTTTATGAAAATCACGCCTACCCAATGATGAATCATGCCTCCAGGGCAGGCGATAGGCTTGCCGTTCTCGAGCGTGCTGAGCTGTCGAATCTGGACCTCGCCTCGTTTCAGGGCGGAGTAAGCCTCCGTGCGCTGGGTTTCCGGCAGAGAGTCAATCCATACGAGCTCGGTGCCGCGTTGCAACTCTTTGTTATTGCGTTGCTCGGTTTGTTGGACGTACGTATCGAAAGCGGCGATAGTCTCGGCGTGCAGTTCTGCAGGTTCTGGAGCGGGAGCGGGAGTAGATTGGATGGAACTGGCGGACGCCGCCAGCAACGCCAACAAAAGCGGCAGTGTGGAGACGAGACTGTCCGCCAATCGCTTGAAGCGTCGCCCGAAGCGTTCACTCACGGCCAAGCATCCTCCGCAACTCTATGATGGCGCAACTCATGTGGAAGAAGAGCACTAAACAAGCACAGTGGATTGCACGACGGCTGCCCAAATTTATCGGGGGCCTGAGGCTGGAAAGTGTTTTGGGATGCTTGGAAGCCAGTCGAAAAGGGCCGTAGGGATGATCGCAGGGGTCGGCTGAAGTGTGGCGGGTTGGGAAGCTCGCACACGGCTCCTTGCGGAGCCGCTGTCCCCGCGCGGCCCCCAACCCGTTCTTAGAAGCCTACGCGTGCGATGTCAGCGGCTCAATGGGCCGCTAGAGCCACTAGGCGGAGTACCGTGGTCGTGGTACTAGGACAAAGCCATGCCTTTTCGACATGTGACCATCTATGCCCTTTATTCACAATACTTTACGAACACATAAAGACGCATAAAAGCGTCCAAAAAGTACTAGTTGGGGCCGTTAACGCCGCTCAAGAATCCGCCTAGATGGCCTGTAAGCGCGATAATGGCCACGGCCACCGTTTCTAGCCCTAGACGAAAGACCGGCAGCCTTTCCTGCAAATGTCGCCTTGCGCGCACGTGAAGTCCCCACGCAATCCAGATGAGAATCGCTGACGTCCAGCCTAGAATTAAATGCATCAGCAGAATGCCTCTGAGCTTTTGTCCTTCGAGCTGGAACCGCCAGGCGAGGATGCCTGTGGCGAGCACTGGCACGGCGAAGATCGCCGAGCCCAGCAGATTGTAGTAAGCCGCCTCGGCAAATCCCCGCTTCTTGGTCTTCTGCGCGAGGAAATCAAACACGACGCCGGCGATAAACAAGGCGATGGGGAAGTGGATCAGCACGACGTGTTGCGCATGCTTCGCGAGCAACGCCGCCTTGATGTCAAAAGGGTTCAAGTTCCATCCTCCATTTGCCGGCGATCACTGGACGACAACTTTTCCGGTCATCTTGGGATGGATCGAGCAGAAGTAGGGATATTCGCCCGCCTTCGTGAACGTGTAAGAGAACTTCTCGTCCGTATCAAGAACCTTGGACTTGAACACTTTATCCGTGCTCACGACTGTGTGGGGAATGTCGTCGCGATTGATCCAGGTGACGGTTGTTCCCACTGAAACCGTAATCGCCGCCGGACCAAACGAGAAATTGTCAATTTTTGCTTCCGCGGTCGACGCAGGTTTTTCCTGCGCGCTGGTGGCTAAACTCCTCTGTTCTGCCACGATCCCGCTCAGACACATCACTACCGTTGCCACTAAACTTGCCGCAAACACACTTCTCCTCATGATTTTTCTGCCTCTCTTTTTGTTTTGAAAGCCTACTTCCCGGTTTGCCGCAGCGCGCTGTTCGTGATCACGCCAACGAGGAGTCCACCACTGCCAGCGCATGCTGGCCGCGGACGTAGTTCACATCCGTAATGCCCAAGACGCTGCGCAACTGCTCTGCTGGCACTTTCATCGGCCCCGGCGAAGGCGCTTCGCCCGGCTTGGGCTGGGGGAACGCAGTGGAGCAAGCGGTGTGGAAGGTGACGTTCCCCTCGACCTTTTGCATGGTTTGATGAATGTGGCCGTTGAGCACCGTCACCGAACCAAATTTTTTCAAGTATGCAAGCGCCTGGGCGCTGTCCTCGGTTCCCCATCCCCAATCCGGGTACACCGTCCAGAGCGGAATGTGCGCAAAAACAACGATCGGCGTGCTGGATTTCAGGTGCTTCACATCTTTCTCCAGCCACTCGAGTTGGTCATGCCCCAGCGTCCCGAGCCCGCCCGCCTTCAAATTCATGACGTTAACCAAACCGACGAAGTGCACGCCCTTCTTCTCGAAGCTATACCATCCGCCGCCCTGCGCCGCTTTCCCGAAACGCTCGAGATACCCTTTGCCGTCGTCGTTCAAGACGTCGTGTTCGCCGGGAACGTAAAAAACATCTTTCGCCGACGAGCTTTTCAGAATCTGCTCGACGCCATCGAATTCCTCAGGCTTCGATAGGTGGCTGATATCCCCCGTATGCAACAAGAACTCCGGCGGCGTAGACAGCGCGTTAATCTTGTCGACAGCGGCTTTCAAGGTGGCCGCCACGTCCGTGTTCGCCGGCTTATTGAAACCCATGTGGCTGTCGCTGATCTGCACGAAGCTCAACTCCCCTTTCATCTCCTTGGGGTTCATCTCCGCAATGCGGCTCATGCTGTAGGACTTCAGCAAGCCGCCTTGCATCACACAGAACGCACCCGTTCCCGCCCACGCCATGCACTTCAAAAATCCACGGCGATCGACTCCATCATGATTGTGATCGTGCAAGATTTCGTCTTTTGTGTTGCGAGCCATTTCTTCTTCCTCCGTGTACACGTCCACTCCGTGCGTGCGCATGCACGCATTTCCCGCTGCTGCGCTTATTTGGCAGGAGCGGCGCGGGCAAGAGAGAGCCAGTGTCCCGCGCCGCCATGGGACGTGTTTCATTTGTGCAGACTGTGAATGGCCGCGGCTTATTCCAAAATTGCGCGCTCACTCCGCCATAATTAATTCGTCATAAGAATTAGATAAACGGGAATAAAATCGATTCCCAGGTGGTTTTCGCTTATGAGTACCACGGGCCAGGGGAAGGGTTGGGACGTGTTGGATTCGCAGGACCGGGCTCGCTTCGAGCAGCTCGTATTGCCACATCTGGATGCCGCATTCAATCTTTCGCGCTGGCTGCTGCGAAGCCGCAGCGATGCGGAGGATGTCGCACAGGAAGCCCTGTTGCGTGCGTTCCGGTTCTTCCGCGGCTTCAATGGCGGCGACGCGCGGGCGTGGCTCCTGCAGATCGTCCGCAATACGTGTTATACGTGGCTGGAGAAAAATCGCCAAGTGGAACTCATTACGGAATTCGACGAAGATCTGCACCAACAATCCAACGCTACGCCGGAAACGCTGGCCATCGCGGGCGACAATCGCGAGCGGCTCGCGCGTGCACTTGAAACTCTCCCCGTGCGCTTCCGGGAAGTGATTATTTTGCGCGAACTCGAAGGCTGTTCTTACAAGGAAATTGCCGCCATTACCAGCGTCCCCATCGGCACGGTGATGTCCGCTCTCGCCCGCGCCCGCCAGCGTTTACAGCGCGCGCTCACGCAACCTGCACAGCAGGAGGCGCCCCATGAGCTGTGATTTTTCCGGGACGCTGCCCCACGCCTATCTTGACGGCGAACTCGACGCCATGCGCGCCGCCGAATTCGAACGTCATCTCGAAACTTGCCGGGACTGCACCGCTACTCTGGGCGCCGCGGAATCGTTACGCTCTTCGCTCCAGCGCGCACAGCTTTACGAAACGGCTCCCCTCGAATTGCGCAAGAAGATTCGCGCTGAACTCAAGCTCTCTGCTTCCAACTCTGGCGGTCCGTCGGTTGCATCCTGGCGCTGGCTTGCTGCCGCCGCTGCGATCCTGTTGGTGACAGGCGTGGCCTGGTTCGCCGTGCCTCACTTCCGCGGCACCAGCTCTGACAGCGCCAGTTCGGTTACCTCCACGGAAGTTATCGACGCGCACATTCGCTCGCTGCAAGCCGGGCATCTCACTGACGTAGCTTCCACCGACCAGCACACCGTAAAGCCCTGGTTCGACGGCAAACTTGATTTCATTCCGCCTGTTCACGATTTCATGGACGAAGGATTCCCTTTGATTGGCGGCCGCTTGGATGTGCTTGGCGAGCGCAACGTCGCGGCTCTTGTCTATGGACGCCGCAAGCATTTCATCAACGTGTTCGTCTGGCCTACCAAGGAAGCGGACACATCGATTCACCCGCCGGGCTCACGCCAGGGCTATCAGTGGGTTCACTGGCGGCATAAGGGCATGGAATTTTGCGCGGTATCCGATGTGTCAGCGCCCGACTTGCATGAACTGGCGCAGCTGATTATCCAATCCGAGAATCCGGCAGCATCCTTATTGAATTAGGCGAATGCGGGAATTGTCGCCGCCCCATCTATTGCTTCGGTTTCGTACTCGAAACCGGCTTCGGCATTTCCTTCGCGTAGATCAGCCGCAGCTCGATGGATTTTGCTTGTCCCTTGCGCAGCGCGATATTCTTCTGCCAATCCGAGAAAATGCCTCTCGCGGACGCGCGAATGTCGTAATCGTCGGCCCTGAGCTGCGTAATCGTGAAACGCCCATGCGCGTCCGCGTGTACCACATGGGGAGCGCTCCCGTCCGACGATTGATACGAAACGCTGGCGTGAGGCGCAGGCTTGTCATCGGGACCGATTACCACGCCGCTGAGGCTAGCCGTTCCCTTTATTTGCGGCGCGGCCTGAACCCCGCGTGCCACGACCAACGCCAACAAAAGTGCCGCAAGAAAAATGAGCGCGCGTTTCATATTCTCCGTCTCCTGCCACAAGTCAACTCAGCGTCGTGATTCGTGGAAAAACGCTGGCCTTCCACACGGTATTCCCTGCCATCAGTGTAGACCTGCGCGTTTCCGGACTCGACGGAGTTTCCTTCCTTGTGACTCACGGCGTACCTGCCTTTCCGGACAGGTCACCGAGAGCGGACCTCTTCGTAAACTCGCGCGTGCGAGCCCAGCATGCGGCGATACTCGCAAAATTCCAGAGCCCGTTGCCTCGCAGCTTTGGCCAGACCGGCAGCGAGAGCGGGGTCATCCAGGATTCGCGCCAGTTCTCGCGCCAGCCCTTCTGCATCGCCCGTGGGGAACGTGAGGCCAGCTGCGCCGAGGACCTCGACGAAGGCTCCCAAATCCGACGTGATCACCGGCAGACCTCGCATCATGTTTTCGGCCACAACTAATCCGAACACTTCTCCTCCGAGGGAGGGCACGACGACGATAGACGCTTCCGCGAGGGCGGCGTCGAGTTGCGGCCCTGCCAGTCGACCAGCAAATCGAACGCGTCCTGCAAGCGGAGAAAGCTGCGAGGCTCGCTCGAGCGATGCGCGCTCAGGACCATCACCGATGATCAGCAACTCAAACGCGCGATTTTGTGAGAGCAACAATCGCGCGGCCTCAAATAAAACGCCGACACCCTTTGTGCTCACCAGCCGCCCCTGAAACGCGATCAGCGGCGGACGCGAAGCCGGCGCACGCAACGAGACAGGCTCAGCAATGAATTCCAGGCCGTGAGGAATCGTCACAACTCGCGGTAGTTGCACAAGACTGCCTAGCCACGCCGTGGGAGTGATATTTCTCGCCACACGCCGGCACAGAAAACGGCGCACGAACGTCAGCAGCCACAGCTTGCGTGAGGCGAACCAGCCTTGGCCAGCGTTGCAGCGAATGCATTCGCTGTGCCTGCCGGCCATGAAGTGCCCCGGGCAGGGCGTTCCGGCGGGCTCGATGAGAAGTTGGCCGTTCGGGCAAATCGTTTGAAAACCGTGATGCTCCACGACGACGGGCTTGCGCGCCAGCAGCCCGAGAATCATCGGTGCCAGCGCCGGCCCCGCCACATGAACAACATCGGACGCCCGGATCAGATCCCAGACTCGAATGAAACTCGGCTGCCGGACAACACGAAAGGGGAGCGAGCCATCGTCGAATTCATCCGCAGGTGTTTGTGTGGCCAGAGTGAGCTCGAATTCCGCATCGCCACTGGGTGACCGAAGCCCCGCGAGGCCGCGCGCCAGAGACAAAACCAGCGTTTCTACTCCGCCCACACTCGGCGCAAAGAAATGAGAATAGATCAGCAGCTTCATTCGCGAAGTTTTTGAGGTGCCGCAGAGGAAGTGTGAGGGGTGGAAGAATTGGAACTCGCTGCTCTGGAACGGCGGCCTTTACGGCCAACGGCAATCTCAATCGCCTCCAGGGTGGCCGCGATGTTTCTCTCCGGCGACCACGTATGCATGTGCGCGACGGCGGCTCCCCTGAGTGCCGCAAGCCCGCCAGGATCTCGCAGCGCATCTTTCAAGAGCGCCGAGAGCGCAGCAATATCCCCGCACCGATAAACAAATTCCTTGCGTACAGGCGCAACGAGATCGCGCGCCGCTCCTACGTGGTCGCTCGCGGCCACGGGACAACCGCAGCACATCGCTTCGTTCACAACCACGGCAAACGGTTCGTACTCCGAAGGAAGAACCATCAGATCTGCGGCAGTATATACGGCGGGAAGCTGCGACTGATTCACGAAGCCTAGAAAACGCACTCGCTGAGCGATGCCCAGAGCATTTGCCTGCGACTCAAGTTCGGCGCGAAGCGGTCCTTCGCCCGCGATCACGAGAAGCGCGTGCAAAAGGTTCGCTTCCGCGAACGCCCGCAGCAAATCGCCCGGCCGCTTCCACGGCTGGAGCTTGGCACAAAAAAGAATCACGGCGTCCGAGCTCGATGCTCCCCAGCCGGCACGCGCAGCGGCGCGGTCCACCCTAGCCGATTCATTCATCCACCAATCGTTGTCCACGCTGTAAGGCGTGAGGGTGACTCGTTCGGCAGGCAATCCCAGAGAGAGCATGAGATCGCGCGCGCCCGAAGACGGCACAATCACCTGATCGGCCAGCCGAAATAGCCGTGGCCACAGAATTTTCTTAACCGTTGTTTTCCACTTGCGGCCGTCGCGGGGAGACAACGTGTTTGTGTCCGTGCCAAAGAGAAATGCTGAGTTGGAAGACTTCGCTGCGCGCAACGCAATCCAAAAAGTGGCCCGCACATATCCGACAAAACAAAGCACCGCGTCGCAATTTCCCTCGCGAATCAGCTTTGCCAGTCCGGGATTGCGCAGCCCGAAGAAGGATTCCTCTCCCGTCCCGCGATTAGGCACATGCGACCACGAGTAACCCTCCAGCAAGGGAACGTCCCACTGCACCGTCGCGCCAAACTCCGGGTCGTGCCCAGCCTCCGCTCCGCGTAGACTGCAATACGCCACGTGCAAATCAAATCCGGAATGCGCCGCCATCCTCCGAAAGATCGGCGACATATACTGGATAGGATGCGAGGCAATCGCCAGGACGCGGTAGCGGCGGTCAGGCATGGCAGGTCCGCTCCATTTGTGGGAGAAAGCCGGCGAAAATCAGGAAGCGTTGCAAGCGCAAAGAGGTGCCCCGGCTGCGAGTATACCCGGTTTCGCGTGTGCCAATGCTGTGCTAAACTGGCTCGGTTCCGCAGGGGTTTGCGGTTTACCCTAAGTCTCCGCACAGTTAAGCCCCGCCTAGCGGGGTAGCGTCGCCCAACCGCCATTCACTTGGCGCGCGGCCGCACGAAATTTCACCCGACGTGAATCCCGCCAGGCCGGGAGCACGCAAAAAAGAGGATCTGTTATGTCTGGGCACTCAAAATGGGCCACGATTAAACACAAGAAGGGCGCGACGGACGCCAAACGTGGCCGCGTGTTCACCCGCATCATTCGCGAAATCACCATCGCGGCGCGCATTGGCGGGGGTGAACCGAATTCCAATCCGCGCCTCCGAACGGCGATCCTCGCTGCCAAGGGCGCGAACATGCCCAACGAGAACGTCGAGCGCGCCATCTTGCGCGGCACCGGCCAGCTCGAGGGCGAACAGTATGAAGAAGTCACCTTCGAAGGCTACGGCCCAGGCGGCGTTGGCATTATCATCGAAGCCGTCACCACCAATCGCAATCGCATCGTCGGCGAATTCCGCCACGTGATGAGCAAGAATGGCGGCAATCTCGCGGAAAACGGCGCCGTCGGCTGGATGTTCAGCCGCAAGGGCGAAATCGTAATTCCAAAGGAAGCCGCCACCGAAGATAAATTGCTGGATCTCGTTCTCGAAGCAGGCGCGGAAGACTTGAAGGATGACGGCTCCGGCTGGTACATCGTGACCCCGCCGGACGCTCTCGAAAAAGTGAAGGAAGCGCTGGCCAAAGCTGGCATCACACCCACCACCGCTGAAATCAGTATGGTCCCGCAAAACTACATCAAGCTCACCGGCCAGCAAGCCACGCAGATGGTACGCCTGGTGGAAGCGCTCGAAGAGCACGACGACGTGCAGCATGTTTACGCGAACTTCGATATCGATGAGTCGGAAATTCAGGAAGCGGTGGGAGCGAATTAGTTCGATCAGAGAAGAGACAGACAGGAATGTCTGTCCCACTCTTAACGGCCATTCCGCCATGTGCGAATGGCCGTTTTTCTTTTGCCAGGAAACTCCTGGACAAAGCTCTGGCAGCAACCCAGGGAACGCCGTAAACTTAGGTCGATGAAATCTGCAATCCCAGCATCGAGTCCCGCCTCCGCTAACATATGTTTCCGCGTACTTGGCGTGGACCCCGCATCCGCTGGCCCGACCGGCTACGGAATCGTCGAGAGCGATGGCCGCCGCTGCCGCATGCTGCATTATGGTGCACTGAAAGTCGCGCCCAAGCGTCAAAAGGAGTGCCTCGGCGCCGTCCTCCAGGATGTCCACGCTTTACTCTGCCGCCTGATCGATGAATTTTCCCCGCAGGTTCTCGCCGTGGAATCCGTCTTCACGGCGCTGAATATGCGCACGGCCTTGCGTCTCGCTGAGGTTCGCGGCGTGGTTCTGCTGGCCGCCGCTCAGCGGGGCGTCGCGGTCCACAGCTATTCGCCACGCGAGGTTAAGGCTTCGGTTGCCGGCTATGGCCAGGCGGACAAAAGGCAAATGCAATTGATGGTCCGCGCGCTTTTGCAAATGAACGAAACTCCGGAACCTTCCGACGCCGCGGATGCTCTTGCGGTGGCGCTCTGCCATCTGCAAGCCGAACAAGCTCGCCAGCGCTTTGGCATTCCGGACCCGCCCGCGAGCACGAAGCTGGGCGCGCTTTCCCGCGCGGCGAGAGCGCCAGGCCCGCGCATTGGCGCAACTCACTCTATGCGCCGCGCATCGTAAACATAGGATGAAGACCATCTTGCCGCGTTTCGTTCTAATGGCATCGCTCGCGACCGTTCTCCTCAGTTCGCCAGCGGCAGCCGCGTCCGCAGGTGAGCCGTCTCTGCCGCCTGCTCACGCTAAACTCTCCTATCGCCGCATTTTCAAATCGAGTTCCCCGGAATTCATCGAGATTATCGTCCATGAAGACACCGATGCCGCCACCTTCGAAATCCGCCAACTCGATGAGGATCCCGGCGCCACTCCATTCGAGGTAAGCGCCCCGTTGCGCGAAAAAATGTTCGACCTGGCCGCGCAATTAAAGTTTTTCCAGGGGCCGGATCTGGATGTCCACCGCCGCATTGCCAACTTGGGAGAAAAAACGTTTCGCTGGGAGAAGGGCGCGGAGAGTCACGAGACAAAATTCAACTACACCCTGAATTCAGCAGCCTCGCAATTGATGCAGATTTTCGAAGGGCTGGCTCGCCAGCAGGAGTTGGTCTCCCTGCTCGAACGCCGTATGAAATACGACCGGCTCGGTATTAACGACGCTCTCTTGCAATTCGAAACCGACCTGAACCACAAGCTGCTTCCGGAGCCCCAGCGCGCTCTTCCGACACTCGACCAAATCGCCAGCGATTCCCGCTTCGTCGAAATCGGCCGCCAGCGCGCCCGCGCGCTCGCCGAACGCATTCGTCACCCCAGTTAAGCGTCCAACGCTACCCGACGAGATTCCATTGCCGCGGCCCGCGCGCTGCATTCAGCTCTTTCGATTCCGCCAGCAATTTCAGCGGCAGCAAAGCCGTCTTGCCATAATGCTCGCCTTCCAGAATACGCGCGTGGCAGCGGGCATGTGTTTGCTCAACTTCGATCACTCGTATCGGCGTATCTGCAGGCAGCATGATCAGCTTCTGCGACGCGATCAAAAGGGAAAGCCCCACGTCATCGTTCGCTGCATCGAGCCTTTTTCTCTCCGCAGCAGCCGCCTCATCAATCGCCACCACCGCGAACGGATGTCCTGCCTCGCAGCAAATTTTCGCCACTCGCCCCACCCACGGAGACGCAACCGTATCTTTAGCCACCCCGGGAGATGCCACCTCCGCCACCGCGGAATTTCCCGCGGGCTTTTTCACGCTCACCAGAAACCTGTAGCCGCGCTTAGGCAGCGTCTCCACAAAGCGCGGCTTTTTTATATCGTCCCCCAGCGCCTGCCGCAGTTTCTTGATCGCCGTATTCAAGCTGTGATCAAAATCCACAAACGTATCCGCAGGCCACAGCCTCTTCTGCATCTCCTCGCGCGTGACGACTTCCCCTGGCTGCTCTAGCAGCATCGCAAGCACCTGAAAAGGCTGCACTTGCAACTTAATCTTGCGCCCTGCCTTGTACAATTCCTGCGCGCGCAGATCCACCTCAAACCCTTCAAATCGCACAGTATTCGCGGAGCGCGCTGCCGTCGGCATCTCTGTATTTCCCTTTGAGCTCGAAACTATACCACTCCTCACGCAAATCGCGACCCCCACGTCCCATCCCTAACTCTTCTATTTCCGCGCACTTACTTGTTCACCGAGAGTCGCCCTCCAGTTCACTCCCCGTGCATTGTCGTCCGCCGGAAGACGCGCGATAGTGCACACCATGTTGAGGCGCTGACACGGTAAACGAACCAAGCGCAAAGCAGCTCAGCTTGGACGCCGCCAGCGAAATCAGAAAGAGAAGGAGTGTCCCATGAAAATTCGAGCTTTGGTTATGACAGGCGTTATGGCGCTGACAGCCCTGGCGTTCACCCGCGTCGCTCAATCGCAGCAGCCCTTGGTCGTTAATGTACCCTTCGAATTCGTGGCTGGCGGTAAAACTCTTCCTGCTGGCGAGTATTCCGTCAGTACCTCCAGCCCAGAGAGGACACTCCTTCTCATTGACCGCCAGGATCCCTCGGCCTCAATCTTTATGGGCACCAACGCCATTATCGCCAGCGAACCCAAGTCCGAATCCAAGCTGGTTTTTAACCGCTACGGCGATCGCTATTTCCTCTCCCAAGTCTGGACTGCCGGAAACTCCTGTGGACGGCTGCTCCCGATGTCGGACCGCGAAAAAGAGGTCTCCCAGACCGCCAAATTTGAGACTCAGGGCCAAGTCACCCTGGTCGCAGGCCTCCTCCGTAACACCCGCTAACCCCCACTCCCCGCTTTACTCCCTCCACCACCCCCCGGGAATCCGGATCCCCACTCCGGATTCCCGGACCCTCTTTTATGCCCACTTTTTGGTGCCCTAAATTTGGCCTTTGACCCCTAGCTCCCCCTGCCCGATACTTAACCCGTTCCCCGCACGTATACTTAGGCAAGACCCCCATGGCTCAGGCGACCACAATGAACTTCAAGGAGGCTGTGGCTATTGCCACGAGCAGCCTCTGGGCGCACAAACTTCGCAGCGTCCTGACCCTCATCGGCGTGGTCATTGGTGTAGCCGCCGTCATCGCCGTCGTCAGCCTGATCAACGGCGCCAACCAATATGTCGCCACCCGAGTTTTCCGCCTCGGCGCCGACGTCTTCGGCGTTGCCAAGACGCCCTCTATCGTCACCAACGTCGACGACTACCTCGAGTTTCAAAAACGCAAGCGCATCACGTATGACGACTACCTCTCCGTCCGCGAGCTTTGCAAATCCTGCAAGGAAATCGGCGCCTCTCTCGGCGGCCGTCTCGAAGTCAAAAGCGGCCTCAACTCCCTCAAAGACACCAACCTTCGCGCCTGGACTCCTCAAATGGCCGAGCTTTATGACGTCGACCTCGTCGCCGGCCGCCACATCACCGAAACCGACCTCCAGCAAGCCGCTCCCGTCTGCGTCATCGGCAACGACATCGTTGAAAATCTCCTCCCCGGCGTTGATCCCATCGGCAAAGAAGTTCGCTGGCGCAATATCCCCTGCCAGGTCATCGGCGTCGGCAAAAAAGAAGGCTCCGCCCTCGGCACCTCTCTCGACAACTGGATCATCCTCCCGCTCACTACCTACAAAAAAGAATACGGCACGCAGGACGACTCGCTCCGCATCACCGCCCGCGCTGGCTCCGCCACCGCCATTCAAGAAACCGTCGACGAAGTCCGCCAAATCATGCGCGGCCGCCGTCATCTCTCCTACGGCAAAAAAGACGACTTTGCCATCGAGACCAGCGACTCTTTCCTCTCTCTCTGGAAGGACATCAGCGGCAGCTTCTTCTTCGTCACGATTGCTATCGCATCCATCTCGCTGCTCGTCGGCGGTATCGTCATCATGAACATCATGCTCGTCTCCGTCACCGAGCGCACCCGCGAGATCGGCTTGCGCAAAGCTCTCGGCGCGCGCAGCGGAGATATCCTCCGCCAATTTTTGATCGAATCCTCCACGATTTCGCTCTTCGGCGGCGCGCTCGGCGTGATCTGCGGTGTACTCCTGGCGCAGCTTGTGTCCCTCGTCTCGCCGCTGCCCAGCGCCGTCCAACTCTGGTCCGTGATTGGCGGCTTGCTCGTAGCGCTCAGCGTCGGCTTATTTTTTGGAACCTATCCCGCGTCGAAAGCCGCGCCCCTGGATCCAGTAGTGGCGCTGCGCTCGGAATGATCTGGAGTGCGGCAGCTCTGCTGTCTCTTTTTTCGGCAACGCGAATGACCCCGGTTTTCGGCGAGCTTGGTAAAGTAGAACGCAAGTAGAAAAGACATTCGGAACAGAAAAATGGCAACGCTAGGCAAATCTCTCCCGCAAACGCAAACCACCGTCCTCCCCGTGCGTCTGCTCGCCGGCCGTCAGACCGCTCTCAAATTTCGCGACGAAGTCCTTCTCGCCCTCGACACCTTGCGCAAAAATTCCCTGCGCTCCGCTCTCACCATCCTCGGCATCGTCATCGGCATCACCACGGTCATCACGGTCACCGCCGTCATCAACGGCCTCAACGACAACGTTCTCGGCGGCATCCGCGAGCTCGGCTCGGACACCATCATCGCCTACCGCTTCCCCTGGGCCTCGCTCTCCCGCCCGCCGAGCGATTGGTTCACCCGCAAAGAGCTGCAGCCCGAATGGGCCGAAGACATCGCCACGCTTCCGCACATCAAAGCCGCCTCTGCCTCGATGCGTATTTTTCAACCGCAATTCGGCTCTGGCACCGAAGACGTCCGCCGCGGCGCCTATCGCGCGAAAAGTGTCATCTTGCAAGGCAATCAGCCATCCATCGGCGAAATCTTCGATCTGAAAATTGAACAAGGCCGCTTCTTCAACGAAACCGACGCCGAGCATCGCGCGCCAGTCGTCCTTCTCGGCTACGACACCGTCCGCACGCTTTTCCCAGAGTCCCCGAGTGCCGCCATCGGCCAGGAAGTCACCATCGACGGCCAGCTCTTCACTGTTATAGGCACTCTCCAGAAACAGCGCCAGGGCATCTCCGGCGGCTCCAACCCCGAAGACAATTCCGCCTACATGCCCGTCACTACACTCCGCAAACTCTATCCCAACCAAAAAGACTACGTCATCTTCGCCAAAGCCAGCCGATCCCAACAATGTCACCGAATCCGTCGACGAAATGCGCGAACTTCTCCGCCGCAAGCGGCGCCTCCCCAATGACAAGCCCGACGACTTCGCCATCTTCACTCCCGACTATTTCCTCGAACTCTGGCAAAAAATCAGCGGGCTAATTTTTATTTTGATGTTCGCGGTAGCGTCGGTCGGCTTGGTCGTAGGTGGCATCGGCGTAATGAACATCATGCTCGTCTCCGTCACCGAGCGCACCCGCGAGATCGGCGTTCGCAAAGCCATCGGCGCCAGGCGCAACAACATCCTCGTCCAATTTCTCATTGAAGCCGTCACGCTCAGTGCCATCGGCGGCGTCATCGGCGTGACCTTCGGCTCTGGCATCACCCTTCTCCTCAAATACGCCGCCCACTTTCCCGCCGCCCTCTCCGTTTTCTGGATCGTCACCGCCCTCGTCCTCTGCGCCCTCATCGGCATCGTCTTCGGCGTCTACCCCGCCTGGAAAGCCGCCCGCCTAGACCCCGTCGAAGCCCTCCGCTACGAATAACGCGTCCACCCTCAGCTTCAAATTGCACCCGCGCTCCGTAGGGGACGGGCTTGCCCAGCCCGAGTGGCACAGGCTTCAGCCTGTGCTCTTTAAGAGACATGTCCGGCCGGGAAGTTTACCTGCAGCTAATCAAACGTAACGACTAGCTCGAACGGAACGCTAATGAACTTGCGCCAAAGGTCGAGAAATTCGTCCCGAAGATGAAAACGTCGCCCGGCTTCTTCTTCCGACGGGAAATACTTATGGCAATCCACAACTAGCGCGAAGTGGAATGTTAGTCCGCCACGCAATTGAGAGGAAACTCCCGTCCAACCGTCAATGATTTGGCACGGCTTCCCAGAGGGGTCGAAGCCGCGGCGGCAATTCGGGCAGATACGTGCGATCCGTTGCGAACCCACTCCATGTGCCCACCCGGTCCAAGAGGCGAGCTGTTCTCCGCAAGCACACTTAGTCACCGCTTCGTCAAACGGCATTACGTTTTCGCCTGTCCAATAAAAAAATTCATGACCGAGGATAAGCCGGACATAAAAGTAAGGCGGACCTGACTCGGGGTAGGGGTCGAAGACGAACGGATATAGAACGCCGGCTTTGTGTAGGTCATGAACATGCCAGTCCATCACAAGCTCATTTTGACTATGAAATTCCACCCAACTGGGAGTGAAAGCTTCACTGCCGAACTCTTGAATCCGTGCTGGCTTTTTCCCAGCCACATTTTCTCCGGGAAGGAGCTCGATGACACTCGAACGCTGTCCAGCCCCTTCCGGTTTCGGCACCCAGCCGCCGTCCCTCAGAGCGTTACCTAGGCCTGCGACCTGCTCAGCGCTAGGACGGAATCCTCGTTGTTGCGGAATGATCCAGACTAAGTAGTCGACGCCCATTTGCCCTCATCATACCCAACAACCCGAGATTTTTCTTAGCGCGTTCGGCTCGTCGTCCAACGTACAAACCAGCGGACGGGTGGTATCATCACCGCCATGAACAAACGCACCTTCATCAAACTCTCCTCCGCGACCATCGCCATCCCCGCCGTCTCCCGCCTACTGGCCTGGGCCGCACCCGACAAACTCACCAACTGGGCAGGCAACCTCGAATACAGCACCGAAACTCTCTACGCCGCCAAATCCCAGCAGCAAATCCAGGACTTCGTCAAAAACTCATCCCAAATTTAAAGTCCTCGGCTCCCGCCACTGCTTCAACAATATCGCCGACAGCAAAGACGCTTTCCTCTCCCTCAAGCCGCTCGACGAAATCGTCTCTCTCGACGCCCACGCCCGCACCGTCACCGTCGACGCCGGCATTACCTACGGCCAACTCGCCCCGCTCCTCGACGCCAAAGGCTTCGCCCTCCACAATCTCGCCTCGCTCCCGCACATTTCCGTCGCCGGAGCCTGCTCGACCGCTACTCACGGCTCCGGCGAAAAAAACGGCAACCTCGCCACCGCCGTCTCCGCGCTCGAAATCATCACCGCCTCCGGCGACGTAGTGAAGCTGTCGCGCGCAAGGAGATCCCAATTTTTTCCAAGGTGCGGTCGTCGGCCTCGGCGCGCTCGGCGTCATCACAAAGATCACGCTCGACATCCAGCCCACCTACCAGATGCGCCAGTACGTCTACGAAAATCTCTCCTTCGCCGCTATGAAAGACCACTTCGACGCTATCCAGGCCAGCGCCTACAGCGTCAGCCTCTTCACCGACTGGCAAGACCACAATTTCAGCGAAGTCTGGCTCAAGTCCCGCACCGAAAAAGGCCAGACCTTCGACGCCAAGCCGGAATTTTTCGGCGCCAAGCTCGCCACCAAAAATCTTCATCCCATCGCCGCGCTCTCCGCCGAAAACTGCACGGCACAAATGGGCGTCCACGAGCTTAATTGCCGTGGTAAGTAGCCTTGATGAATGACCCTCGCTATCCGGAATGTAGTGCCTACCACGAGGCGGGACACACCGTTGTTGCCGCCACTCTAGGAATGTCGCTCAGCATCTATGGCGTTCATGTTGATGGAGCTGGTAGAGGAATCTCCTACTATGATTTTAGAACGCCGGATGCTGACCATTGTGGGTTTGACAAGAAAGGCGAGCACACTATCACTTCTCTGTTTGCAGGACTGATTGCTCAACAGAAGTTCCGTGCTGACTGCCCAACGACCGCTGCCTCCAAAGACAATGATTGGATCGACTCCCTTCTACCACAAATGTATTTGGGAGGAACCTCCGCGGCAGAAATGAGAACATCAGAAATCAAATTGAATGAAGCGCGGCAGAGACTTCAGGAGGAAGCGCGTCAGTTGGTGGACAAGCATTGGAACGCGATAGATGCTCTCGCGAAAGCCTTATGGGCCAAGCCGTTTACGCCACGACTCCCGGGCGAGCCCGAAATACGCTGGTCTTCGCAGTCCGAAGAAAGAACAATTGATGGCGCTGGAATTGTTGCCATTCTCAAACCATTCGGAATTTGCGCATCCCTTAAGGAGCAGTAAGTGTCCCGTAAAGAAGGTGGGCCCACGTAACTTATTGCATTTGGATGTATCTCAGGAGTTCAGACATGAAACTCAAATCTCTGCTACTCGGTGTGCTCATTTTGACAGTGATGTCTGCTACGTTTTGGCCTCATGCGACCGCAAAATCGCAGGATCGGAAAGTTCGAGTCTGGGTGTTTCGCGCAAATGACGAGGCAGGCTCCATAGCTCAAAGCGTCGAGGCGAGGTTCAACGGCACAATGCGGTATGAGACGGTGAAGGATACGATGCAAACCGACCTGATTCTAATCGTCGGATGCTTAACGGCCCAAGACAACACAAACGGTTTGAAGGACCAATGGGTCTGCTCCTCGACGCTCCAAGTAGTTGTCGGCGACCTCGTCGCGGTCCCGCATGATGTTGGCAACAATCTCGTAATTGGCTCCCCAGCTTTTGTGGCGCAGAGCATATTCGAGAAGGCTGTCAGTAAGTCTGGGGACAGCGAGCTTCAGGCGAAACGAGACTTCTTCCGAAAGGAGACATACGTCTATTGCAAACGGTTCAATTGCTCCGAAGACGTGAAATAGGGCGGAGTCCTTCGACTTTTCCACATATTTCCACAGCCGTAACGATCCCATCACTCCCCGCCAACCTCTTCATCCTTCTCGACTTCCGTACATCCGTTCGAATCCACGCCCCTCGTTCGAACAGTCACTTAATATTTCTATTATCTTCTTGACAACAAGCCGGAATCCTGCTACCATTCCACATGTTTCGCTCGCGCCCCGCCCAGCCGCAACCCAGCCTTCGATCGCTTTCCACCCCCATGCCCTCTTTTCCGAACCTCTGCGCACTCTGTGTCTCTGCGTTTAGCTCCTCTTCGCTAAGTCCTTTCCCTGCCACTCTTACAGCCCGTCCGCAACTCCATGAAAACACAGCGACTTTAAGTCCTGTATTTGCCACTCTTACGGGCATCGTCAACCCTAAGCCCTTTATTTGCCACTCTTACAAAAAATACGGGGGGTGGGGGTACCCAGGACAAATCAACTTTCAACTCCCCTTAACTCTAATCGAGGAGCTGCCCAGCGGAGAGACGCCTTGTCAGCTTCTCTCTTCCTGCATAGACTCCTCCCGCGCGAGGATAGAACCGGGACTTGGAAGCCAACGTAAAGTGATCCACGACAAATCCAATCAAGGGGGCGATCGTTTCCCCCAAACCCGCTGGTCGGTGATCGACGCGGCCCGCAGCGGCGACGAAGCTGATCGCGTCCGCGCGATGGATACGCTCTGCGCCGCGTACTGGAAACCTGTCTACAAATACGTCCGCCTTCGATGGAATCGTCCAATCGACGACGCTCAGGATTTAACGCAAGGATTTTTCGTGCAGCTCATCGAACGCGGCTTGCTCGAACAATTCGACCCGGCCAAGAGCCGGCTGCGCACCTATCTTCGCGTCTGCGTGGACAGCTTCGTCATGAACGAAGACAAAGCCGCGAAGCGCCTCAAGCGTGGCGGCAGCGTCTCCCACGTCGCTCTCGATTTCGCCGGAGCTGAAGAAGAATTGGGCGGTGCCGCCATGGATCCCGCCAGGATTCCTTCGCCCGAATCGCTCGAGGAATTTTTCGAAAAAGAATGGATTCGCGGCCTCTTCGAGCTGGCCGTCGAAGATTTGCGAAAACAGTGCGAAGCCAACGAGCGCGAAAGAACATTTCGTCTCTTCGAGGAATACGATCTGGCGGGTGACGAAACCATTTCCTATGACAAACTCGCCGCGGAATACGGTATCGCCGTCACCGACGTAACGAACGCGCTGGCGTGGGCTCGCCGCGAATTTCGCCGTGGCGCGCTCGAACGCCTGCGCGAAATCTGCGGAAGCGACGATGAGTTTCAGCGCGAAGCCCGCGCCGTTTTTGGCTGGGAAGCCAAATGAAACCTCTCTCCGACAAAGCCATCGAGCGCCTCCGCGCAGGCGCCGACGAACCCGATCTCGCCGGCACGCGCTACCGCTTGCTCGAACGCGTCGCTCGCGGCGGCATGGGCGTCGTTTACACGGCGCAAGATGAAAAGCTCGAGCGCCGTGTCGCGCTGAAAGTCCTCGACGTCCCCGGCACCGACGGCGACCTCGCCAATCGCCTCATGCGCGAAGCCCGCGTCCTCGCCCGCCTCGAACATCCGGGCATCGTTCCCGTTCACGACGTCGGCACCCTCGCCGACGGCCGCGTCTTCTACACTATGAAATTTGTCGAAGGCCAGCGCCTCGACAAATTCATCGAAGGTGTCGAGTCCGTGCAGGACCGCCTCCGCCTCTTCCTGCGCATCTGCGAAGCCGTCGCCTTCGCTCACGCCCGCGGCGTCCTTCATCGCGACCTCAAACCCGCCAACATCATGGTCGGCCCCTTCGGCGAAGTGCTGGTCATGGATTGGGGCCTCGCCAAAATCCTGCGCGGTGAAATTCCCATCGCCGATCCCGCTGCCGATCCGGAAGTCACCATTTTTGAAAAACCAAAATCACCAGTCGATGAAAGCGGCTCCACAAAAAGTTCCGTCATCACCGGACACGGCACCGTGATGGGTACGCCCGGCTACATGTCCCCGGAGCAAGCCCGCGGAGAAGTCGAAGTGCTGGACGCGCGCAGCGACATTTTTTCGCTAGGCGCTCTGCTGCGTTTTCTCCTTACGCAAAAAACGCCCGCCGGAATCGCCCCGCGCCTCGACCGCTCTCTCGAAGCCATTTGCAGCAAGGCAACGGCGGAGCAGCGCGAATCCCGCTATTCCGCTGTTCAGGAACTCAGCCAGGATGTTTCCCGTTACCTGGATGGCCTCGCCGTCGGCGCCCATCGCGAAAGCCTCTTCGACAAAGCGGCCCGCTTTTACCGCCGCTACCGCTTCTTTATCCTGCTGATTCTGGCCTATTTAGTTATGCGCGTGATTCTCCTCCTTGTTTTGAAAAGATAGTTCTAAAGGAATTTCAGGTCCTGTTGTATAGAACCTCAGAGAACGAAAAGGAGAGACGGACAAATGAACAAAATCCTTATCGGATTGCTCGTGGGGACCTTGCTGGGCGCCATTGACGGCGGTAGCGCGTGGTTCACTCCAGCCGTGCGAGCCCAGATCGTTGGCATCGTTATTGGGTCGACCCTGAAGGGCCTCATTGCCGGAGTCGCTGCCGGAATCTTCGCCCGCAAAGTGAATTCAGTCCCCCTCGGAATTTTGTTTGGCCTCGCGGTCGGTTGCTTTCTCGCTTTTCTGGTTGCCTTAATGCAACACGGCTACTACCTCGAAATCATGCTTCCCGGCAGCATCGTCGGAATGATCGTCGGTTTCGCAACGCAGCGGTTCGGAGCACCCGCGGCAACGTCGCCGGCCACGCGCTAACAAAGTCGTAAGAAAACAATGTCGAAAGTTTGCTCGTTAAATCCAAGGAGGGAGAACTATGTCTCGCGTCATTCATTTTGAAATACCCGCAGCGGATCCCGACCGCGCCGCCGCATTCTACGGGAAGGTCTTTGGCTGGAAATTCGACAAATGGCCCGGCCCGATGGAGTACTGGATGGTGACCACCGGCAAGGAAGGCGAGGTGGGCATCAACGGCGGCATGATGAAGAAGCCGGGCGGCATCACGTCGACTACCAACACGATTGGCGTGGACTCTGTCGACGACGCCGTCGCCGCCGTCCTGAAAGCCGGCGGAAAAAATATCATGCCGAAGACGCCGATTCCGACGGTGGGCTACTTCGCGTATTGCGAAGACACGGAAGGAAACATGTTTGGCGTAATGCACGCCGATCCCAATGCGAAGTGAAGTTGCACCGAAGCGGGTTGCGTCAAACGAAGCTGCGTTGGAACAAATGGCGCGCACGCAAGGAAGCGCAATGAGCCTGACCAAACCGATGCTGGGACTGGCTGTAGGAGGCACGCTGGGGCTGCTCGACGGCCTCAGCGGATTCCTGGAGCCGTCCCTCGCCCCGGTGATGAGCAGCGTGATCACGTTTTCTCTTGTAAAGGGTCTGGTTGCCGGGATCGCGATTGGCTACGTGTCGCAACGATTCCATTCGATGGTCGTGGGCATTTGTGCAGGCATCGGAATCGCTGCTGCGCTGAGCCTTCTGGTGATTCTGCGCGCGGGAATGGCGTTGTTCTGGGACATCATGCTGCCCGGAATGTTGCTGGGCGTGGTCGTGGGTTTCACGACGCAGAAATTCGGAGCCCAACGGGAAACGGCCCACGTTGCGCGATGAAGTTCAAATGAAAAAAGTTTGAGCGGTAAAGTCAGTCCATCTCTTAAGGAAAAAGGAGTCAAGAAAATGAGAACGAGAACGCAAGTTTTGGGAGCATTCGCAGCTGTCGTCCTAGCCTTTGCGGTAAATCCTGCAAGAGCGGGAGAAAGCGGGATTGCCGCGTTTGAACAGTTGAAGGCGCTGGCCGGCCATTGGGAAACGGAGAAGACCAACACGGACAAAGCCACACTCGACCTTGAGGTGACCTCCCGCGGAACGGCAGTGATCGAAAGGGCGCACCTAACGGACGCGGGAAAACCCGTCGAGATGATTACGCTCTACTACCTGGACGGCGAGCAACTGAAAATGACGCATTACTGCATGGCGGGAAACCAGCCGACCATGCACGGCGTTTACACTCCGGATACGAAGACGCTCACGTTCGAGTTCGAGAGCGCAACGAATCTGAAAAGCCCGAACGACGGGCACATGCACCACGCCGTGTACACCTTTATCGACAACGATCATTTCAAAACGACTTGGACCTTCCGCAAGGATCAGAAGGACGCGTTTACGGAGGACGTAACTTACGTCCGGGCAAAGTAAAGCGAAAGGCTCGCTAAAAGCGCGACTGGCTATGCCGAGCAACCTGGAAGAGAGCGTAGGCGCCGCTGAAAAGGGCAGGCTCACTGCAAGCCTGCCTTTTCGGTTTGTGAGCCATAGAGTTGGACGGAGACAGACAGGAATGTCTGTCCCACGTTTTGTGCCGAAGGTAGAATGGCGTGCATCGAACTTGCAGGAGCGACGCCATGGGATTTGCCGCGCTACGGGATCAAAAATATATCAGTCTGGAGACTTTCAAGAAGAACGGCGACGGCGTGAAAACGCCGGTTTGGTTCGCCGCGGATCCCGCCAGCGATCTGAACGGCGAGGGGGCGCGGCTCTACATGTACACCATCGGAAACACCGGCAAGGTAAAACGCATTCGCAACAATCCCCGCGTGAAAATCGCGCCGTGCACCTACAAGGGCGAACTGCTCGGCGAGTGGTCCGACGCTAAAGCAGAAATCATCACGGGCGCAGTCGCTACGCAAGCCATGAAACTGCTGAACAAGAAATATTTCCCCTTGAAACAAATTTTGAGTTTCTTCGCGTTCTTCAGCCGGCGCGAACGAGTCGTGATGGCCATCCGGCCGGCCTAAAGAAGCACAGCGCGTTTGCTGTTGAAACACGAAACGCAGAACAATCGAATCCTGCCGATATTTCCAGAGCACGAGCACTGCAAGGCGGCGAAACGGTTTCCGCTGACAGCGCGTCTCTTAATTAGAAGTCCAATCCGTCGTTCTTAGCGGAGGATGCCATGCAATACGCGACCTCTTTGCGATATTTTCTGCTTGTGTGCGCTGCCCTCATGTTTGCCGTGCTAGCGAACGCGCAAACGCCTGCCGCTTCGCCACCTCCGCCTGCATCATTGGCGCCGGTGCCGCCGGCGCTGTTGAATGCAAAAACAGTTTTCATTTCGAATGCTGGCGCGGACAGCGGACTTTTTCCGCACCCCTTCAGCGGCGATCCCGACCGTCCCTACAACCAGTTTTACGCCGGCATCCAGAGCTGGGGCCACTACCAGATTGTTGGTGATCCATCGGAAGCGGATATCGTTCTCGAACTGCAATTGATCGCGCCCCCGGGCCCCACCAGCGGAAACAAGATAAACGGCGCGTCGGATCCGGTACCCATGTTCCGGCTGGTGATCTATGACAGGAAAACGCATTACGTGCTGTGGGCGCTAACGGAATCCATCTGGATAGCGTGGCTCCAGAAAACACATGACAACAACTTCGACCAAGCGCTCACGGCCATTGTCCTAGATTTGAAAAGACTCACGAGCGCGCCCGCGGTTTCCGCCGCCAATCGCTGACACGAAGCAGGGCTTTCGCAGCTTCGGCGTTATTCGAACGGGATACCGGTTTGTTTGGAGATGGTGCGCAGATCTTCAACGATGGGCAGGATGAGCGGGACGCCGTTTTTGCGGCGCTCGTTTTCCGCCAGGCGTTCGGGATCGCCGGGGATGAGCGGGCCGTTGGTGCCGGGAGCGGGTTTTGTGGCGCGGAAGGTGCGAACGTAGTCGTCGATCTGGCGTTTGAACTCATCGGCTTCGATGAAACCGTCGATGCGCATGGCGCCGAAGAAATGGCCGATACCTTTGCCGACACTGCGGCTGGGAATTTCCTGGCGCAGAGCGAAGGGCGGAGCGAAAGGGCCCCAATTCGCGCCGCTGAGTACACCGCAAAGTACATCCACCATCACGGCCAGCCCGTAGCCTTTGTGACCGCCGCGTTCGCGATCGGAGCCAAGCGGAAGCAGACACCCGCCGTTCACGGGATCGTCGGGATTTGTCGTGTTGCGGCCCTGATTGTCGATTCCCCAGCCGATGGGAATGGATTCGCCTCGACGACGGGCCATTTCAATTTTTCCGTAGGCAGCCGCGCACGTGGCCATGTCGATGACAATGGGGGGTTCGTCTTTTCCGGGGAAAGCGATGGCGATGGGATTTGTGCCGAGCATGCGTTCCATACCCCAGAGCGGGGCGACAAGTTTGGTGGAATTGGTCATGGCCCAGCCGATCATGTCGCGTTCGAGAGCTTTGAGGACGTAGTAGCCGGCGATGCCGTAGTGATTTGTGTTGCAGACGCTGACCCAGCCGGAGCCGGCCCTTTCCGCCATGTCCATGGCGATGCGATTCGAATGAGGGCCGACGACGAGCCCAAGGCCGTTGTCGCCGTCGATCGTGGCGGTGCTCATGGTGGAGCGGACGGTGGTGATTTTCGGCTTGGGATTGATGTGGCCTTCGCTGAGCATGCCAACGTAGCTGTAGAGGCGGGCAACTCCGTGGGAATCGATGCCGCGAAGGTCAGCGGAGGCGAGAACGTCGGCGGCCTGGACGGAATCCTCCTTGGGGATACCGAAGTGGAGGAAGATGCGGGTGCTGAATTCGCGCAGTTTTTCGATGGGGAAAATTTCGGCCTCGACGGCGGGCATTTGTGGCCTTTCTTTGAGCGAGGAAGATTCGCGATTGCAATTTTAGCGCGGGCAGAAACATAGGCCAGGCAGTGGTTGGCGTCAAGCGCAGACGCGGACGCCCCTGCAGATTCCGTGCGGAGCAAGGGCAGGGGAACAAAGCGGGCGTTTACCAATTTTTGATGCGAAACCGTTATACTCGCGCGATGGAAAACCACACACACGGCGTTCGAACACTTATTTTTCTTTGGCTTTGCGTCATGGTTCCGGCGCTTTGCGCGCAGGATGCTCCGCAAAAGGTGTGGCTGCCGAACGGCAAGCAACTCGGGGAGGTTCCGGGAGCGCCGAGGCAGATCAATAATTTGCCGACGGCGATTGCGATTTCACCGGACGGGCGATTCGCGATTCTGCTGCACAGCGGATATGGCGCGTACACTTCAGGCCAGAAGCAATCTCTCTCGGTGCTAAATCTGGAGACGGATGAACTCAACGATTTTCCCGACGACCGGCTTGGCAACGGAGCCAAGCAGACTTTTTTCCTCGGGCTGGCATTTAGTCTCGACGGCAAACATATCTTTGCGAGTATCGCGTCGCTGACCGACCCGCTCGGGAAGCAAAAAGGGAGCACGGGCAACGGGATTGCCGTTTACAGCTTTGCGAACGAGCAGATCGCGCCGGAACGATTTATGGCGCTGGCGCCGCGCACGAAGATTCCGCCTGGAAAAAAACGTCGCAGCGATTTTAAAGAGGTCACCTATCCCGCGGGATTGAGCGTTGGCCAAAGCGGCGGCGAAGAAAGAATTCTTGTCGCGAGCAATAGTTCGGACGAAGCCATTCTTCTGAATGCCGGCGACGGCAAAATTATTTACCGATTTGATCTTTCCACGATGAAGCGCATTCCCGCTTCGCTGCCGTACACGGCGCTGATGACCGCGGATGGGAAACGGGGATTTGTTTCGCTGTGGAACGCATCGACGGTAGCGGAACTTGATTTGGTGAACGGGAAAGTGCTGCGAATGATCGCGCTGCGGAAGCCGGAGTCGCCGACCGCTGGAGGATCGCATCCAACCGCGCTTCTTCTGAATCGCGACAATTCGCGGCTGTACGTGGCCCTGACAGATCACGACGAAATCGCGGTGCTCGACACGGCTTCCGGAAACACTATCTCGTCTCTTTCCACAAAACTTCCCGGACAGAAATACGGTGGAAGCGATCCCGAATACCTGGCGCTTTCTCCCGATGAAAAGACGCTTTTTTCCGCGAATGCGATTTCGGATTCCGTGGCTGTGTTCGATCTGACGAAAGGCACGGCGGGGGAGCAGACGCAAGCCGCCGGGTTCATCCCCACGGAATGGTATCCGACGGTCGTGGCGGTTAGCGGGAAGGATCTGCTGATCGCAACGGCAAAAGGAAAGGGCTCCGGACCGAACCCTACAGCGATCGGAAAGAAGCCCGACGGACGGACGCGCTATCCCTACGGCCCGGCAATGATTCACGGTTCGCTGGCGCGCATTCCGCTTGCGGACGTGACGGCGAATCTGGCGGCATACACGAAGCAAGTGGTGGATACAAACGCGCTGCGGGGTAACGGCGGCGAAGTGACGTTTGCGGGCGGCGGAAACAAAATCAAGCACGTGATTTACATCATCAAGGAAAACCGCACGTACGATCAGGTGTTTGGCGATCTGGCAGGCGCGAATGGCGATTCTTCACTCACGATGTACGGCGAGGGCATCACGCCGAACCAGCACAAGCTGGCGCGGCAATTTGGGATTCTCGATGATTTCTACGACAGCGGGGACGTTTCGGGAGACGGGCACATCTGGTCAAATTCGGCATCGATTTCCGACTACATAGCGAAGACCTGGCCGATCGGCTACCGCAGCAGCGAGCACACGTACGATTCGGAGGGCACTTTGCTGAGCGGAATTTCGATTGAGGACGGGGTTCCGGATGCTGGGGAGCCGACGGGCGGCTATCTTTGGAGGAATTTTGCGAGCCACGGAATTTCCCACCGGCACTACGGAGAATTCATTATCAGCCTGTGGTGTAACGATAAGAGCAACGAGGAGTCGCGCACCGCGGGGAAGACTTGCGCGCGGCAGGTGATCAGGAAAGGCGAACCGCTGGAGCGCAACGTGGGCGATCCGCGGGGCGGGCCCAGCCCGTATCCGTGGGCGATTCCTGTTCTGGCGAAAAATGTGGCGAGCGAAGCGGAATTGCGCGGGCATTTCGATCCGCGGTTTCCGGATTTTGAGGTGGCGTATCCGGACCAGTTGCGGGCGGATGAGTTTCTGAATGAGTTTCACGAGTTTGTCTCCGCTAGGGAAGCAGGCAAGGACACAATGCCGCAATTTATCCTGTTGCGGCTGCCGGACGATCACACGGCGGGATTGACGAAAAACAAACCGAAGCCGGCGGCGTCTGTGGCGGACAATGATTTGGCAATCGGGCGAGTCGTGGATGCCGTATCGCACAGCGCATATTGGGACGATACGGCGTTTTTGATTTTGGAGGACGATGCGCAGGATGGGCCGGATCATGTGGATTCGCACCGCAGCCTGTGCCTGGTGATCAGCAAGTACGCGCCACAGGCAGCGGGAGAAGGGGATGGCGTGAAGCCTTACATCGATCACTCGTTCTACACGACAATCAACGTTGTGCGAACGATGGAATCGCTGCTGGGCGCGCCTCCGATGAACGCGAATGATTCGCGCGCGGCGGTAATGGCGCCGCTGTTCAGCGGGACGGGGCAGCAGCCCGCGTTTACCGCCGATTTTCGCAACCGCGACAACGGATTGATTTATGAGATGAACACGAAGGAATGGAAAGAGGGAAAAAATCTCGATTTCAGCCACGCCGACGCGGTGGATACAGCGCTGCTGAACAAGTCCCTCTGGCAGGATCGCATGGGAAATATTCCCATGCCGCCACCGCAGCATAATGTGTTTCCAGCCGCAGCGGCGGGGGAGAAGAGGAAAGATTTGGATTGAAGCACGAAGGCGGCGAGCGGGAGCCGCTAAGGGCAAGCCTTATCGCCCGAGAATAATGCCGACACCCAAAAGGATAAGTTCCAAGTTTCGGTGCGGCAGCTTACCGATTCGTTCCAGGAGCAACCCCTTATCGATACTGATGATTTGGGACGTATTGGCCACGGATTCTTTGGGCAAGCCCGTCAGCCGCTTTGATAACGCAACGTTTCCCGGAGAGGAAGCCCACTTCAATTGAGCCGTTAACGGTACGCAGACGACCGTGCGAATGCTGCTGCGATTAAAGGCGTCCGACTGAACGACGATGACCGGCCTCCGGAAGCCGGGGCCAGAACCCGTGGGCGCAGGCAGGTCAGCCCACCAAATTTCGCCTTGCGAAATTACCACTCGGTGTTCTCAAGAATGCGTCGCGCAGCGGCGGACACGAATGGGTCCTGGGCAGTATCCCCAAGCTCTTCACAAACCCTGTTTACTGCCTCCGTAATCTCGTCGGGAGAATGGCGAATCAAATATTCTCTCAGAGCATCGCTGAACAGGCGGCTTCGCGACCGTTTGGTGCGTCTCGCGAGGCGTTCGGCACTTCTGAAGATTTCATCCGGAATGGAAACGGCAGTTTTCATACCATAAGTATAACCACGCATAAAGATGCTGGCAATAGGAGGGTTTCGATTAGCGAGCGGCAGAAGGGGTGGCGGCGAGTTGCACGGAGTTCACCAGGGCGCGCAGGGATTCGGTGTAAGGAGCGCGCGCGACGCCGCGTTCGGTGAAGATGGCGGCGATGTAGCGCGCAGGAGTGACGTCGAAAGCGGGATGCGCGGCGTGAACGCCGTCGGGCGCGATGCGGACGCCTTGCAAGTGCGTGACTTCGGCGGCGGAGCGTTCTTCGATGGGGATGTGATCGCCGCTGGATATCGAAAGATCGAAAGTGGAGACGGGCGCGGCGATATAGAAGGGCACGTTGTTTTCTTTGGCGAGGACGGCGATTTGGTAGGTGCCGATTTTGTTGGCGGTGTCGCCGTTGGCGGCGATGCGGTCGGCTCCGGTGACGATGGCGCCGACTTTGCCAGTTTTGAGGAAGTGGCCAACCATGTTGTCGGTGATGAGCGTAAGCGGAATGTTGCCTTTGTGGAGCTCCCAGGCGGTGAGGCGCGCGCCTTGCAAATAGGGACGCGTTTCGGGGACGAGGACGTGGATTTTCTTGCCTTGCTGAAAGGCGACGCGGATTACACCGAGCGCGGTGCCAATACCGGCGGTGGCTAGAGCGCCCGCGTTGCATTGCGTCATGACCTGGCCATCGGCGGGCATGAATTCCGCGCCAAAGCGGCCGATCGCTTCGTCGGTGGCTTTTTTTTCGAGATGAACTCGCTGGGCTTCTTCGACCATTCCGCTGCGGATTTTCGCGAGGTCCGAGGATTCTGCGGTGAGCTCCGCGAATCGGCGTTTCATGCGGTCGATGGCCCAGAAGAGATCGACGGCTGTAGGGCGCGTTTTTGCGAGCGTGTCGCAGATTTCCGCGAATTCGGCACGTAGGGCTTCGACAGAGGTGGCCGAAGAATGCAGAACGCCTAGTGCGGCCCCCATGGCGGCGGCGACACCGATGGCCGGCGCGCCGCGAATGACCATGTCACGGATGGCTTTGGCGACTTCGCGGTAACTGGTGTAGGTGTAGCTGACTTCCTCGGCAGGGAGAAGGCGCTGGTCGAGCATGACCACGCCGCGGTCGGTCCATTCGATGGGTTGGGCTACGTACATTGTCAGTCAGTCCCCGGAATCAAACATTGTAACGAACGATAGCGAAGAAAACGAATTCGTCCTCAGTGAGTGGAAGGCATTTTAGTGAAGCCTTGGGTGCCGAGGATGGTGACGGCGGCGATCATCGAGTTGTAGCCCAGGTGGAGAAGAAAACTGGCGAAGACCGAGCCGGTGCGAGCGCGGACGAAGGTAAAGATGACGCCGACCGCGATGAGGACGGAGACGAGGCCCCATGTCCAGCCAAGCTGGGCGCCGTGCATCAGGCCGAAGAGGACGCCGGTGACGATGACGCTGGTGGCGACGCCGAAATATTTTGCGAAGAGCGGGTACAGGTAGCCGCGAAAGACGGTTTCCTCGACGAGCGGGGCGACCAAGACGGCCATGGCCATGAAGAGCATGGCGGTGTTCTTGTAGCGGAAGAGCTCTTCGATGGGAACATCTTCGCGCGGCTGCATTTTGGCGGTGATGATGAAGACCAGGACCGAAAGGCCGCAGCCGGCGAAGAAAAAGAGCCAGGGGCTGCGCGGGCGGCCGCCGTTGGGGCGCGTGATTTTTCTCCAGCCGAGAGTTCGCCAGAAGGGAAAGCCGCGAAGGACCGAGAGCGTGACGTAGAGAAATAGGAAAATCACGGCATACCAAAGAACCATGCTGCCGATGGCGAATTGGGGCTTGGAAAGGATGAATTTCTCGAACTCTTTTTCGTTGGTGAAATGGCGGCTGGGGGCGTAGTAGAGCAGGAAAGCGCCCTGAATGATGAAGAGGCTGGTGAAACCGAAGAAAAGAAAAAGGACGAGATGGATCCAGGACCAGGAGATGCGCAAGTCTTCAGGGAGAGAGGGTGGGTGGGGTAGCGGTGCGGGGACGACAACGGGAGTAATGGCAGCGAGACTGATGGGATCGCCAGCCAGCGGAACTTCGGCGAGAGACGGAGGCGGCTCACCTACAGCAGGTTCGCGCTCGGTGGGAGAGTGCGAAAGCGGCTCCTGATTTGGCGGGAGAGACGGGTTGTCGTCGAAAAAGGTCATCATTAGCCTTGGCGCTTCGCTTTTGGCCAGCCTGCGGCGAGCGCGGCGGCGACCAGGGGCATAAGCAGCTCGTGATGGCCGGTGATGGCGTAGCCGCGCGATTCTTTTTGGCGGCCTCCGCGTTGCGAGACGGTGGGACGCTTGACTACATTCTGCAACGGACGGTAGTGCTGGATAAAGTCGAAGTTCGCAGTGGTGATTGGCTGCAAGGGCACACCGAGATTGCGGACGACGCTGACGGCTTTCAGGAAAACTTCGGGAAGCAGCACGGCGGAGCCCCAATTTAAATAGATGCCGCCGGGATGCATTTGCTTCACGAGGGCGCAGAAGAGGCGGAAATCGAACAGCGTGGCGGCGCCGAGGCAAGGGCCGTCGGCAGCGGGGTGCATGTGGGGAATGTCGGTGCCGATAGCGATGTGAACCGTAACAGGGATGCGGTGTTTGTAGGCGGCGACGAGGACGCTCGAGGCGGCGTGTTTTACGTTGAGTATGCCGCTTGTGAGGAACTGGCCGGCGGCTTCGCCGTAGCCGATGTGAAGACGAGCAGCGAGTTTTGAAAATTCGTTGATGTATTGGCCGGTTTCGCTGGCCATGCCGAACTGGCCCGCGCCGAGGCCGGCTTCGACGTCTTCGGAAGTATTGCCGGCCAGAGCGATTTCGAAGTCGTGGATGAGCGCGGCGCCGTTCATGGCGATGCCGGAGACGAAGCCGCGTTTCATCAGATCGATGAGGACAGGGCCGAGGCCGACTTTGATGACGTGGCCGCCGATGCCCCAGAGGATAGGGGCGCGTTTTTTGCGGGCGCGATGGATGGCGGCGAGGAGATAGCGCAAATCATTCGCGGCCAAAATATTCGGAAGAGAATCGAGGAATTTTGTGACGGAGGCGTTGGCGGCGGGAGGTTTGGCGAAATCGCGAACGCTTACTTTGCTTTTTCGAGAAGCGAGAGGATACGTATGGACGGAGCCGAAAGTGAGCGGGGAAGTGGAATAGATGCTCATTGAGGATTACATACTCTAACGCGGGGCTCGGTTGATACCAAGCATTCAAGAGGCTTGCCGAGATGGGGCGCAGCATGCTGCGCCCCTACGAGTGGGGAAACTGGCGCGGTCATTTCGGGGCCGGGGCGTTGCCGCCGTTATGGCCGTTGGCGTGGCCGTTGTTGGAGATGCCGAGGACGCGGGCTAGGGCTTGGCCGGTGTAGGATTTTTTGGTGCGGGCGACTTGTTCGGGGGGACCCTGGGCTACGATGCGGCCGCCTCCTTCGCCGCCTTCGGGGCCGAGGTCGATGATCCAATCGGCTTGTTTGATGACATCGAGGTGATGCTCGATGATGAGGACGGTGTTGCCGAGCGAGACGAGGCGCTGGAGGACGTCGAGGAGTTTGCGGACGTCGTCGAAGTGAAGGCCGGTAGTGGGCTCGTCGAGGATATAGAGAGTGCGGCCAGTCTGACGCTTGGAAAGTTCGCGCGCGAGTTTGATGCGCTGGGCTTCGCCGCCGGAGAGAGTGGTTGCGGACTGGCCGAGGGTGACGTAGCCGAGGCCGACTTCGACGAGCGTGGAGAGCTTTTGCTGAATTTGCGGAATATTTTCCAGAAGCTTGAGCGCGTCGGCCGATGGCAGGTTGAGGATATCGCTGATGGTGTGGCCTTTGTAGCGCACGGCCAGCGTTTCGGAATTGTAGCGCTTGCCGCGGCAGACTTCGCACATGACGTAGACGTCCGGCAAGAAATTCATTTCGATGCGGCGAAGCCCGTCGCCCTGGCAGGCTTCGCAGCGGCCGCCTTTGACGTTGAAACTGAAGCGGCCGGGACGGTAGCCGCGTTCACGCGATTCGGGAAGCATGGCGAAGAGTTCGCGGATGGGCGCGAAGACGCCGGTGTAGGTGGCGGGATTGGAGCGCGGCGTGCGGCCGATGGGGGCTTGATCGATCTCGATGACTTTGTCGATTTGATCAGCGCCGATGAGTTCGCGATGCGCGCCGGGCGGTTCCATTGAGCGATAAAGTTTTTGCGCGAGCGCGCGATAAAGAATGTCGTTGACGAGAGTAGATTTGCCGGAACCGGAGACGCCGGTGACGACGGTGAGCAAGCCGAGTGGGAGTGTTACGTCCACATCTTTCAGATTATTTGCGCTGGCGCCGAGGATCTGGATGGCTTTGCCGTTGGGACTGCGGCGCTTTTCCGGGACGGCGATGCTTAGGGCACCGCTAAGATAGCGGCCGGTGAGCGATTCGGCGCTGGCGGCAATTTGCTCGGGCTTGCCTTGCGCGACAAGGTAGCCGCCGGCATTGCCTGCGCCAGGCCCAAGATCGACGACGAAATCGGCCCGGCGAATGGTGTCTTCGTCATGCTCGACGACGAGAACAGTATTGCCGAGATTGCGGAGTTGCTCGAGAGAACCGAGCAGGCGGTCGTTGTCTCGCGCGTGCAGGCCGATGGACGGCTCGTCAAGAACATAGAGAACGCCGCGAAGGCGCGAGCCGATTTGTGTGGCGAGGCGAATGCGCTGGGCTTCGCCGCCGGAGAGCGTGGCGGCGGAGCGGTCCAGGCTGAGATAGCCGAGGCCGACAGCGAGGAGAAAGTCGATGCGTTCGGCGACTTCTTCGAGCGGGCGTCCGGCAATTTCTTTTTGGCGAGCGGTGAGTTGCGCGAGGATTTTGTCGACGGCCGGGCGCGAGGCGGCGAGAGAGAGCGCTGTGAAATCGGCGATGGAGTAGCCTGCCAGTTTGACGGCGAGCGATTCCGGGCGAAGACGCTTGCCGTGGCAGACATTGCAAAGCGTGGCCGACATGTATTGCGTCATCCACTCGCGATAGGAATCGGAATTGGATTCGGTGAAGTTGCGATCGAGAAATTTCAGGATGCCTGAAAAACGAAAAGCTTTTTCGCCTTGCGATTTTTTGCCGGCGGATTCTTTTTGATCCGCAGAAGCGCGGCCACCGGACGGTGGGTAGCCGTAGAGGAGCAGGTTCTGAATGCGCGGTGGAAACTTCTCGAAGGGCGTCTCGAGATCGATGTGATAGGCGTAGGCGGCGAGCTCGAGGGTGCGCTTGAGGATCGCGGAGGAGGAGCCGGGGCCGAGACCGCCGTCGAAGAGGGGACGGGTCCAGTCAGTGATTATGCGCGCGGGATCGAAATCGTACTTGGAGCCAAGGCCGTTGCAAGCTGGGCAGGCGCCGTATGGCGAATTGAAACTGAAAGAACGCGGCTCAAGCTGTGGGACGGAAATGCCGCAATCGGGGCACGCCAGTTTTTCGGAGAAAGTATGTTCCTTGCCGCCGACGACGGCGACGGTGACAAGGCCGCCGGCCAACTTCAGTGCGGTGACGATGGATTGCTCGAGACGCGCGGCAATGCCCTGTTTGACGAGCAGGCGGTCCACGACGACTTCGATGGTGTGGTTCTTGCGCTTGTCGAGGACCGGCGGGACGTCGAGAGGCAAAAGTTCACCGTTGACGCGGACGCGGACGTATCCATCCTGGGCGAGCTTTTCAAACTCCTTGCGGTAGGCGCCTTTTCTGCCGCGAACGATGGGCGCCAAAATCATGATGCGATCGTCGGGCTGGCAGAGCTCGCCGTTGAGAATGGCTTGAACGATCTGTTCGCTGGATTGGCGCGCGATAGGATTGCCACATTTGGGGCAGTGGGGAGCGCCGACGGAGGCATAGATGACGCGGAGGTAGTCGTAAATCTCGGTGATGGTACCGACCGTCGAGCGGGGAGAGCGCGTGGTGGTTTTCTGTTCGATGGCGATCGAAGGGGAGAGGCCTTCGATGACGTCGACTTCGGGGCGTTCCATCTGGTCGAGGAACTGGCGGGCATAAGCGGAGAGCGATTCGACGTAGCGGCGCTGGCCTTCGGCATAGATGGTGTCGAAGGCGAGGGAGGATTTGCCGGAGCCGGAAAGGCCGGTGATGACGGTCAGGGTGTTCCGCGGGATTTCGACGTTGATGTTCTTCAGGTTGTGCTGGCGCGCGCCCCGGATGACGAGTTTGGTCAGGCCCATGAGACTTAAAGCTCCCTCCACAGGAGCTCCGGCGCACAGTGGGTAGACTGAGGCCAGAATAACTTCTCACAATAGCAGGGACGATTCGGCGGGGTCAAGAATGGGACGGCGGATCCACTGATTACGAATCGTCCTGTGCCGCGGCCGCGGCCTTGCGCGGGGTGAATGGCTGTTTAGAGCTCACAGCTGACAGCTCAGAGCCGACAGCGGGCCTCCGGGCCCGGGCCCGAGCAAGTCAACGATAATCAACTCCCTCCCCCATTTTCTTGTAAGTGTTGCATCTACAGGGTTTAGTCGATTCCTTAAATTGTTTAGAATCAACATTTACGGGATAGGTTTGTAAGTGTTGCGTCTAAAGGACTTGTGCGCGCTTGATCCGCCCGATGCGCGCCTGTGCCTATAACCGTTGCGAATAGGGGACTTAGGTGCGAGGAGCGCCCCAAAAAAGCAAAAACGCCAGCAAGATGCTGGCGCTACTCGGAATGAGATACATTATTACCTGATCTTTCTTATACGCTTAAAGTAACAATTTGTCAACAGCAAAAGCGAAAGAACAGTACCAGGACTTGGATAGGCGGACGGCTGGACGCGGGAAAAGGGAGGGACGCCGGGTGTACAGGGTTTATCTGACGGGTAAAATTGCACGGGGGTGGAGCATTTTTACGCGGCAATGGGGTGACAATTGACTGAAAATAAAGAATTTAGTCTTGGCTGCTGGGATGCATTAGTAACGGCAGTGGGGGAGGCGAACCGAGGATCCCTTTAGGGGATTGAGGGCTGGGCCGGTTCGTTTCTCCCCCCTTTTTTTGCTCCGTTGCTTGTTGCGAAGTAGGTCCTTTCGCGGCGTTTCCAAGTACAGAAGAATAGCTAGTTAGATCGAATGCGGGCTGTGGGCTGTGGCTTGGAGCTGAGAGCTAACAGTTAAACGGCCGAGTCTGTTTACGGGTCCGAACAAGGGGATGGCAGGTTCGGCGTTTTGGGGATGTGGAGTGGGCGCTTGGGGCGACCGGGGCTGGGAGGGGCAAGCCCCTCCCCTACAGGGAATAGGGGTGAGTGGTACCGGGAGAGCTAGTGGATGTCCCAGGAGCGGCTGCCGTAATCGCCGAGAGTGAGAGCGAGCATAATGGCGAGCCAGAAGAAGCCGGCGACGATGATTAATTTGGTGCGCCTGGAGCTGTAGTAGGCGTGCATGAAGAAGAGGATGACCAGGATGGCTTTGCAGGTGGCGATGGTGAGCGCGACGATGACGTTCAAGGCGGGATAAACGTGGTTGAGGTCGATGGTGGCGGCGTAGACGGTCGTGAGGGTGAGAATCATCAGCGCGGCGAAGATCACGAGATAGAGTGCCGGCGAAACAATATGGTCAGAATGTTCGGTATGTTCAGTGTGTTCGGCCACGAGTACCTCTTCAGAGTGAGCGGCTAGTGCCGGTCAATCAGATATAACAGCGGGAAAAGATAAATCCAGACAATATCGACGAAGTGCCAGTAGAGGCCGACATTTTCGACGGGACTGTTCCACTGGGGAGTGAAACGACCTTTGGTAGACTCGACGATGAGCCAGAGGAGCAAGCCTGCGCCGATGATCATGTGCAGGGCGTGCAGGCCGGTCATTCCAAAGTAGAGAGAGAAGAAAAGCTGGGAATGGGAGTTGACGGCAACCTCACCGCCCACTCTATCCGACAATTCTTTTAGTTCTGTTTTTTCCCTGGCGAACTCTTCGGGAGTGAGATTGCAGGCGCCGGGATTGTTCGTGCAGTAGAACATGTCGAAGCTGAGGCCGGGAATGTGGTGTTCGACGTATTTGTCGTGGTACTCGATGCCTTTGATGCCGAGGAAGACGGAGCCGAGGACCAAGGTGGCGATGAGGAAAAAGGTGACGAGCTTTTTCTTGCCGACCTCGGCGGACCAAACGGACATGGCCATGGTAAGGGAGCTACCGATGAGGACGACGGTATTGATGGCTCCCCAGCTTAATTTGATGGTGCGGCTGGAGATGGCGAAGACGTCAGGATAGGTGTGGCGGTTGATGGTGTAAGTAAGAAAGAGACCACCGAAAAACAAAATTTCGGTGATAAGGAACGTCCACATGCCGAGCGTGGCGGATTCCTTCTGCTGCTCGAGCGTATGAAACTGGCCTGACAGTTCTCCGGTGCGGTGCACTCGGTACTCCTCTTTGACTTCAGATCGCGCCGCGCTGAATGCCGCGGAGCGGGCGGGCCTTACTTCCAACTGCCCGTGTTTTGCAAACCCCTAACTCCAAAATCGTTCGCTAGTCGTCTCCATGAGCCGGCGCAAGCTTCGGCACAGTGGGCGTTGCAAGGCCGAGATCGGGGCGGTCCCGAAAGTCGTAGGGCTCCCAATCGACGACCGGCGTGACTTCAAAATTTTCGGTGGGCGGCGGAGAGGGCGTGCGCCACTCGAGACCAGTGGCAGGCCAAGGGTTGGGGCCAGCGACTTTGCCGTAGCGCATGGACCACGTGAGATAGAGCATGGGCAGCAGATAGCCGAGCGCCAGAATGGAAGCTCCCGCAGTGGACATCACGTTGAGGACCTGGAACTCGGGAGGATAGTTGTGATAGCGGCGTGGCATGCCGAGATAGCCGAGAATGAACTGCGGGAAGAACGTCAGGTTAAAACCGACGAACAGAATCACGGCCGCCATACGGGCCAGGAATTCCGGATAGAGCTTGCCGGTGATTTTCGGCCACCAGAAATGCAATCCACCGACATAACCCATGACCGCGCCGCCGACCATGATGTAGTGGAAGTGGGCGACGACGAAGTAGGTGTCGTGGATGTGAATGTCGAGGCCAAGGCAAGCGAGGAAGAGGCCGGTGAGGCCGCCGATGAGGAAGAGGCCGATGAAGCCGAGAGCATAAAGCATCGGGGTGTCGTAGGAGATGGAGCCCTTGTAGAGCGTGGAAGTCCAGTTAAAGACTTTGACCGCGGAGGGAATGGCGACGAGATAGCTGAGAAGAGAGAAAGCGAGGGCGGCGTAAGTGGATTCGCCGGTCAGGAACATGTGGTGCGCCCAAACAAGGAAACCGATGACGGCGATGGCGATACTCGAGGCGGCGATGAAGGTGTAACCGAAGAGGGGTTTTCGGGCGAAGGTAGCGATGATTTCGCTGATGACGCCCATGGCCGGGAGAATCATGATGTAGACGGCGGGGTGGGAGTAGAACCAGAAAAGATGCTGGAAGAGAATGGGATCGCCGCCGAGAGCCGGATTGAAAAAGCCAAGGTGGAACATGCGTTCGAGGCCAGCCAGAAGGAGCGTTATGGCGATGACCGGAGTGCCGAGGATGAAGATGATGCTCGTGGCATACTGCGCCCAGATGAAGAGCGGCAGGCGGAACCAGGTCATGCCGGGAGCGCGCATGGTGTGGATGGTGACGACGAAGTTCAGGCCGGTGAGGATAGAGGAGAAGCCATTGATGAAGATGCCGATGACGGCGGGCGTGACAGCGGAATTGGAATAGACGCTGCTGAGCGGGGTGTAGAAGGTCCAGCCAGTGTCGAGACCGCCGGTGGCGAATGAGTAGAGGACGAAACTGCCGCCGACGAGATAGATGTACCAGCTGAGAAGATTGATTTTCGGGAAGGCTAGGTCCTTCGCGCCGATCATCATGGGGACTAGAAAATTGCCGAGGACGGCGGGGATGGAAGGAATGAGGAAGAAGAAAATCATGGCCACGCCGTGCATGGTGAAGAGCTTGTTGTAGGTCTCTGGCGTGACGAGATAGCCATTCGGCGTGAGGAGGTGAATACGGATCATGGTGGCGAAAATGCCGCCAATGAAAAAGAAGAAAGTGACCGAAGCGAGATAGAGCAAGGCGATGCGCTTGTGGTCGGTGGTCAGCAGCCAGGAACGGAGGCCATAGGTAGCATTGAGATAATGCTCCTTCGGCAGCTCGTGGCCGGGCGATATTGGTGGTGTCGTGCTCATGGCTTATTTCTTCCCCGGTGCAATCACGCCCGCACCAGTCGCAGGAACGGGCTGCGATTGCAGCGACTTGATGTAGGCGGTGAGACTCATAATCTGTTCTTCGGTCAGTTGTCCTTGAAACGAGGGCATCAACGGCTGGTAACCGGCGACGATCTTCGCGGGGGGATCAAGAATGGATTCGCGGATGTAAGCTTCGTCCGCGGTGACGCTTGAGCCGTCGGCCAGCCGAACAGTGCCGCCATAGACGCCGTTGAGGGAGGGGGCACGGCCAGTGCCGTTGCTGAGATGGCAGGTGCTACAGGCTTTTTCGGCAAACAGCTTTTCACCAGCAACGACGGGATTGGCGTCTTCGCCTGTGGAGCCGGAAAGCCAAGCGGCGTAGTCGGAAGGCTCCATCACGGTGACCCAGCCACCCATGACGGCGTGGTTTGTGCCGCAGTATTGCGAGCAGAAGAAATGGTAGCGTCCGACCTTTGTGGGACGGAACCACATGGTGTTGTAATGGCCGGGGACAGCGTCCATTTTTACGCGGAAAGCGGGAACATAAAAGTCGTGGATGACGTCTTCGCTGGCAAGGACGAGTTTAACGTCGCGGCCAACGGGAACATGGAGTTCATTGATCTCTCTGTGGCCGTTGGGCTGCTGGATCTTCCACATCCATTGCTTGCCGATGACGTAGACGTCCAATGTGTCCTGGGGGGCATGGCGGTAGTCAACATAGATGACGGCGCCCCAGCCGAACATGCAGAGAGCCAAAAAGGCGGGAACCACAATCCACAGGGTTTCCAGGCGCATGTCGCCGTGAATCGGAACGCCGATTTCATCCTTGCTCTTGCGGTGGAATTTGAAAAAGAAAATCACGATGGCCGCGGTGATGAGGACCGAGAAGCCGACGGACACAAGAATCAGGAACGTCATCAGAGAGTCGACGCTGGGAGCGAAATTGGAGGCTTGCTCCGGAGAAAATGGCAATTGCGCCTGCACGCTTAGTGGGCTCCTTGGAATTTCGTTCGCGCGGCGGCGATATCGCGCCGGCGGAAAATCAATATCCCCGCGACCAGGCCTAGAATGGTCAGAACTCCTCCCAAACGGATAATTTTGAGAATGGAAGCGCTATAGCGGGCGGACGTGGGATCGTAGTGATAGCAGAAAAGCAACGCGCGATCGATGGGCGTGCCGATTTTGCCGGCGGAAGCGTCGACAAGGCCGAGGCGGAGGTCGCGGGCGGGATACTCGACGCCGTAAAAATAACGGGAGATACGGCCATCAGGAGTTAGCAGCATGATGCCAGCTGCGTGCGCGAAGAGATTGGATTTTTCGTCGAAGGTGTAGCGGAAATTGGCAGCCTTGGTGAGCGTGCCGATCGAATCTTGCGAACCGGTGAGGAAATGCCAGCCGGCGGAGGTTTCCGGGCGGCGGAAATGGGTCATGGCAGATTCTTTTTTCTGAGCGGCCATGTCGGGAGATTCGCGGGGATCGAAGCTGACGAAGACGATTTCGTAGTCGCGGCCGGGATTGAAAGAGAGCATGCGCAGCGCGCCGACGACGCCCTGTTCCGTCTGATCGCACAGCATGGGGCAACCATAATAGACGAGCGCGAGGAGAACGGGTTTCTGCGTGAAATATTGGCGGAGCTGAACGTCGCGGCCCGTTTCGTCGCGGAAGGCAAGATCGAGCGGCAGATGGGCGTTGAGCTGGGGCTCGAAGCCTACGTTTTGCAGGACTGGCGGCATGTTCTGTGCCGCGGGGCCGATGGCGCTGGGCACAGCTTGTGCGCCTGCTGAGGCGGCGCTCAGCAGCAAAGCAAAAGTCCCGGCGATGGCATGCTTCCAGTTCATGAGTTTACTTTTTCTTCTCCGCCGCCGGAGCAGAGACGGCAGGCAAACCTTTGGTGACGATAATCTTCATGGCTTCTTCGACGGGAATCCTGGCGAAGCCGGGTGGCATATCCTTGGTGGTAAGTTTCTCGTTTTCGGCTTCGTCGGCTTCGCGCTTGAGACGCAAATCGAGTTGAGGATCGTTGGTGTGGCCCGGGATGCCTTGAAGCATGGGCTCGGGCGGCATGGTGGGGCCGACTCCGCGATGAACGGGAGCCATGGGCGTGTCGGAATCCACGGCTATTTTGGTCGTGAAACGGAAAATAAAAACGCTAGCGATGAAGGCGGCCACAACGGCCAGCGCCAGATAGAACAGATAGGCCAAAATCGTGCTGGTGTTAATATCCGACGACTCGAACGCGACGTCTGCGTTCGTCGGCGGCGGATCGCCCGGCTGGCCGGTGTTGTGTTGCTCAGTACTCATGAACTTCGATGGCCTCTTCCAGTTTAGGATCGCCCAGCGGCAGAAGCGGCTGGCTCTTGAGATTCCATGCAAAAAAGGCAAACCAGATTCCGGCGAGCGCGAGGATGGCGCCCAGGTCCATCACGCCGGGAATGGCGCTGGACGTAAACTCCGGACGCGTTAGCCAAAAGAGATCGACCAAGCGCATGAAGATCAACCACATCGCGATTTTGGGGAGCAGATTGGCGTTGCGCTTCACGTCGCGCGAGAGAAGCGAAAAGAAGGGCACGAAAAAGTGGAAGATCAGGACGAGAACGGCCACCACGCCCCAGCTTCCGTACAGCCGCGTGCGGTAGAAACTGATCTCCTCGGGCAAGTTGCCGGACCAGATGATGAGAAGCTGCGAAAAGCCGAAATAGGCCCAGAGCATCACGAAGGCGAGGAGAAGTTTGCCCAGGTCGTGCAGGTGGCGGCTTTGGATGAGGCCCTCCATAGGCGCGGTTTTGGAGAGCAACACGAGTACGGCGATCATCAACGCCATGGAGGAGATTAACTGTCCGATGACGAAAAGGAAGCCGTAGATCGTCGAGGCCCAGTGAGGCGAGATGGACATCACCCAATCGATGGCCGCAAAAGTCATTACGAAAACGTAGAGAATGATGCCGGGGCCGGCGAGCATTTTCATACGGCGACGAAGAGCGCGGTCTTCGCGGTTCACGTCCTGCTCTCTGGACCACAGATTGAAGATATAAACCAAGACCAGCCATATGACGAAGTAGATGACGGAGCGACCGTAGAAACCCAGGAAGCCGCCAGTTACGAGGTATGACTTTTGGAGATCTGAAAGAGCTTTCTCGCCCGTCGGCGGGGCGTTGAGCCACTCTCCATAGAGATGTTTCATTCCGAAAATGGCGATGGGGAGAAAAAAGACGGCGACAACGGGAAGAACGCGGGTGGCAGCTTCGAGCGGCCGGCGCGTCATGATTCCCCAATGGCCGCCAGTGAGATGCTGGAGCATCAGCAGGCCGAGCGAGCCCAAGGACAATCCCAGAACGAACAAGAAGGCAACGAGATAGGAGTGGAAGAAATGATCCGCGTATTGGTCGCCGTACAGAAAGTAAGCGATACCGCAGGCTACTACGCCGACGATGCACACTCCGAGTGCGCGCTGCTGCAGGCGGCCGACGCCTTCGGGCGCCATGTAGTCCTGCGCGTTCATTTCGCGGAGCCTCCTGCGTTCAATTTTTCCCGCAGAGCGGGAGGAAGATCGGAGACCGGCGCCCTGCGGCTTAGTTGGAGCGCGCGGACATAAGCGATGATGGCCCAGCGGTCGGCCGGGGGAATCTGCGCGGAATAGTTGAGCATGCCGCCGAAACCGTTGGTGATCACGTCGTAGATGTAGCCGTTCGTGACCGCGAGAAGGCGGGCATCATGATAGCTGGGCGGATGCTTCATACCGCGCATGGCGACCATGCCGTTGCCGTCACCTTGAATCCCGTGGCACGGCGTGCAGAAGATTTTGTAGCGCTCCTGGCCGCGCTCGAGCAGCTCGGGAGTCAGAGGTAGCGGAAAGGCATTCGATTCCTTGGGGACGAACAAGTCGTCGTCAGCGAGGGAGCCACGCGCGACAGTATTTTCCAGCAAAGGACGTTCGGAGCGGCCATCGTCAAAAAACGAGCTCGGAGAAAGGGGCCTGTTCTTCGGCTGATCGGCCATGTCCTGGCGCATCTGGCAGCCTCCCGCGAAAATGGCGAGCGTGGCGGCGCAAACACCGAGGAGGATGCGCGAGGCGCTACTCATCATGCACCTCGGAGACGTGATGTGCGGCGAGCCCTTGCAGGAAGCGGGCGGTCTCCGCGAGATTGAACTTTTTGTCGCGAGCCTGAATGCAGACGAAGAAACGGTCCGCAGACGCATGGCTGAAGCGATGGGCGTTGAAAATCGGATGGTGAGGCTGCGGCAGCCCATTGAGCGCGAGCATTCCGAGAACGGCGGAGAGCGAGGCGAAGAGAATGGTCAGCTCAAACGTGACGGGAATGAAGGCCGGCCAGCTATTGAGCGGGCGTCCGGCGATATTCATGGGGTAGGAGTAGACGTTCACCCAGTATTGGAAACCAAAACCGCCAAGGCCGCCGCAGAGGCCGCCGATGAGGGTAATGAGTGGGACCATGTTGCGGCGCATGCCCATGGCTTCGGGCATGCCTTCCACCGGAAACGGAGTGTAGCACTCGTAGTAACGATAGCCCGCTTCGCGAATTTTGGAGGCGGCGTGAACAAGCTGCTCCGGCTTCTCGAACTCGCCAATCACGCCGTAAATGTGTGAGCGGTGCGCTATCACTTGTGTTCCTCGGACGTTTCCGTGACCAGTTCGCGCATTTCAGCAATGGAAATCGCCGGCAAAACGCGAACGAACAGGAAAATCAACATGGTAAAAAAGCCTAGCGTGCCGACGAAGGTCGTCCAATCCCAAAACGTGGGTGAGTAACGGCCCCACGCGGAGGGCACGAAATCGCGCGTCAAGCTGATGACGACGATGACGAAACGCTCAAGCCACATGCCCACGTTGACGATGATGGACATGAGGAAAAGAAAGGCGACGTTGGTACGCATCCTGTGGATCCAAAGAAGCTGCGGAAGCAGAATGTTGCAAAGAATCAGTGCGAAATAGTAGTAGCGATAGGGACCGTGGAGGCGCTGCTGGACCAGGAAAACGTCAAACTTGTTGCCGCTGTAAAGCGACATAAAGAATTCGAAGAAGTAGCCGTAGGCCACGATCAAGCCGGTGGCGAGCATCACTTTGGCCATGTTTTCGAGGTGGCGCATGGTGATGAAATCTTCGAGGCCGTAGGCTTTGCGCAAAGGAATCGCGATGGTGATCACCATCGCGAAACCAGAGTAGATGGCGCCGGCAACGAAGTAGGGCGGGAAAATGGTGGTGTGCCAGCCTGGAACGATGGCGACCGAGAAATCGAAGCTCACAACGGTGTGAACAGAAAGCACAAGCGGCGTGGCCAGGCCTGCAAGAAGCAGATAGGCCGACTGGTAGCGGTGCCAGTGGCGGGCGGAACCGCGCCAGCCCATCGCCAGCATGCCGTAGATAATTTGCTTCGGCTTGGTGGTGGAGCGGTCGCGGAGCGTGGCGAGGTCCGGAATCAATCCCACAAACCAGAAGAGCAACGAGACGGTGCCGTAAGTCGAGACGGCGAAAACGTCCCAGATAAGCGGGCTGCGGAATTGCGGCCAGATTCCCATCACGCTGGGGTACGGAAACATGTAAAACGCGTACCAGGGGCGGCCCATGTGCAGGAGCGGGAAAAGACCGGCGCAAGCAACGGCGAAAAGCGTCATCGCTTCCGCAAAGCGGTTGATCGACGTGCGCCACTTCTGGTTGAGCAAAAAGAGAATCGCGGAAATGAGCGTTCCGGCGTGCCCGATACCGATCCACCAGACGAAGTTGACAATGGCGAAGCCCCAGCCGATGGGAATGTTGATGCCCCAGATGCCGACGCCCTTGGTAATCAAATACCCGATGGTGATGTTCAGTACGCCGAAAAGACTGAAGGCCAGCAAGAAACCGGCATACCAGCCGAGAGAGGTGGGCCGGGTAAGAACGATCGCGCTGATCTTGTCCGTGACGGAAGCATAGGTATGCCCCGGCCCGAGCACAGGAGTGAGCCGTTGAATCTCCGGAGAATTGATTGGCGGCTGGCCGGCGCTCATGCCTTCTCCAGTTCAGGATTCGGATTGCGGACCGCCGCGAGATAGGTGGTACGCGGACGCGTGTTCAGCTCACCGAGAATCGGATAGTTGCGGGTCTGCGCTTTCAGCTTGGCCACGCGGCTGTTCTTGTCGTTGGCGTTGCCAAAAACGATGGCTTGGGAGGGGCAAGCGGATTCGCAAGCGGTAACAATTTCGCCGTCGCGGATGTCGCGGCTCTGCTTTTCCGCCTCGATGCGCACGTTATTGATGCGCTGCACGCAGTACGTGCACTTTTCCATGACGCCGCGGCTGCGCACCGTGACTTCAGGATTGCGCATAAGCTTGAACGAAGGCGTCTCCCAGTCCTGGAAGCGTAAGAAATTGAAACGCCGCACTTTGTAAGGGCAATTGTTCGAACAATAGCGCGTGCCGACGCAGCGGTTGTAGACCATGTCGTTCAAGCCCTCGGCGCTGTGCACCGTGGCGCCGACGGGGCAAACCTGTTCGCAAGGCGCGTTCTCGCACTGCTGGCACGGCACTGGCTGGAAGAACGTCTCGGGATTTTCGAGCGCGTCGTAATCTTTCCCGCCTGGGTCGCCCGTTTTCGTATCCAGCTTTGAATAGTAGCGGTCGATGCGAATCCAGTGCATCTCGCGCCCGCGCATCACCTGATCTTTGCCCACGACCGGAATATTATTTTCCGACTGGCACGCCACCACGCACGCATTGCAGCCATTGCAGCTGCTCAAATCAATCGCCATGCCCCACGCATAACCGGGATAGGAAAATTCCTTGTACAGGGTGATTTCCTTGGGATTCTTGGGCGTCTCGTCGCCTTCGTGGGCAAACTCTGGATTCTTTTGGTATTCCGCAAGCGTCCCGGTGGCCAAAATTTTCCGGCCTTCCATCTGGAAATGATACTGGGTACAAGCCAAAGGATAATCGTCGCCAGTTTTCTTCACGGCATCGGTGCCTGCCGTAGCAGACCACAACGCGGTGGAGGCACGTACGACGTAGGCGCTGAAACCTTTGTTCGAACCCGTGAAACCAGCGTTTTTGCGGCCATAGCCCAGCGGAAGGACAATGACGTCGTCAGCCTGTCCCGGCAGAATCCACGCAGCTGCGGTGACTTTGCTGCTGGAAATCGCAATGTCGATGACGTTGGTGACAATTTGGCCGTGCTCACCGCCGCGAGCAGCGGCGCGCTGGGTCAGTTCCAGCTTCTCCGCTAGCCGCGGACTGACGAGCGCAGCGTTGTCCCAGGTGATTTTTGTGACTGGCCGCGCCAATTCCTGGAGCCAGCCATTGTTTGCGTAGCGGCCGTCGTGGACGTTGGGATCCGGGCGGAAGATGAATTCGAGTTGCCCTGCGGGAATTGCTTTCGCGGGGGGCAGGCTTGCTGGAGTGACTTTTGTCGAAATGGAAATTGGCGCGAAGGCGGAATTGGCAACGATTCCGTCGTTTAGAGTTTTGCGCCAGAACTTTTCCGGATCGCCCGAGCCGGCGGCGGTCTTAAGGCGGTCGCGAAGCGCGTCGTAGGCTGTGAGACCAGGCTTGTCGGTGAACGCCGCAAGCACTTCGAAGGCCGAGCGCGTGTGATAGAGCGGAGCGATGAGCGGCTGAATGATGCTGATCGTGCCGTCGAAAGCGCGAGCGTCGCCCCAAGTTTCCAGATAGTGCGATTCGGCGACGTGCCACTTGCAATATTCGGCGGTCTCGTCGAAATGCGTGCTGACGAGCACCGAGGTTTCGACTTTTTGCAGCTTCGAAGTGAAATCGAAGTCGTGCGGAGCGTCGTATACCGGATTCGAGCCGAAAATCAGGAGGGTCGTGACTTTGCCGGCGTCGATATCGGCGCAAAGCTCGGTGAAGGATTCTAGCTGATTCACGGGATTGGCTTCGACAGGTTCCGTGTAATAGAGCGTTGTGCCAACATTTCCGAGCGCGGCGTTGATGGCGTGCGCGAGAGCATGTACTTCTGCCGGCTGGAACTCACCGGCGATGACGAGGGAGCTGCCGCGATGCTTCGTCAAATCGCTGGCGACGGCATCCAGCCACTTCTGCGCGACCGGCGAAAGCGTGCCGCCGCCACCCAAGCCCACCAGTGCGGCCAATCCGCGAGCGAACTGCCCGACTTCAGACGGACGCAACGGCAGGCGATGGTCGGCGCTCGAGCCAGTGACGGACGGCGTCGGCTCCACTACATAGAGCCGGTTCATGGTGTCGCTGGGAGCATTCAGTTTGCGGCGGCTGTAAAATTGCTTCATGTAGCGAATGTGCCCCGGCCCGCTTGCCAGAAAATCCGAATCCAGCGAAAGAATGACGTCGGCCTTTTCCGGGCGATAGACGGTGTTGACATAGCGCCCAAATGCGAGCTTCGCGCCTTCGCGCGCCCCGTCGCATCCCGCAGGCTCCCACTGGTGCCACTTGGCACCGGGCAGCTGTTTCAGGACACTCTGAATTTGTGCGGCAAACGACGGCGAAGTGACCGTGCCGGTCAAGATGCGGAAGCTTGCGCCACCCTGCGCCTTAGCGTTGGCCACAAGCGTTTCGGACTCTTTCAGGAAGTCCGACCAGGTGCGTATTTCGCCGAGATTTGTGACTGTTTGCGCGCGATCCGGGTCGTACAAATTCAACACGGAGGACTGGGTGATCGCATCCGTGCCGCCGAGGCTGGAAGGATGATCCGGATTCCCTGCGACGTGTGTTGGCCGGCCCTCATGGCTCTCGACCAAGACGCCCACGGCGTCCGCACCGAAAGGCATCGCCGTGGCGTAAAACTGGGGTTTGCCGAGAATCATTCCGTCGGGCTGCTTCACGTACGGAACAATGAGTTGCTCGGGCTTGCGGCAGCCGGAAATTCCAGCGAACGCCAGCGAGGCTGCGGCCAGCTTCAGAAAATTGCGGCGGTCTACGGTTTCGTCCCACTCGGAGGCCTGGCGGGGAAACTCGCGGTGCAACAGTTCCTCGAAATGAGGATTGTCCGACAACTCTTCCAGAGTCCGCCAATACTGCTTGCCGCTCTTCTCGCGCAATTTCGCGCGGACAGAGGCGAGGTCCAGGGTGTGCTCGTGGACAGCGGAATCCTCGGCGTGCGCGCCGGAATGATCGTCTGCGTGCAAAGAAGCCTCGTGGTCTTCGTGATCGTGCATGTGGCCGTCGATAAATTCGTTTTCGCGCATACCGTCCATCAGCGATGACACGTCGAGCAGCTCGTGAGTTCCGCTGTCGAGCGAATCTTTCGTTCCTTGGCCAGCCTTGCGCCAATTTCCGCCTGTTTGTCAGGCGCTTTCCAGTCCATGTTAAAAACGTCTTCTTTCGTTTCGCGCAAAGCCTTCTCGGGATTTTTGTGGCAGTCCAGGCACCATTCCATAAGCAAGGGGGACGCCTGAAACACGAGGGGCATTTGATTGATCGAGCCGTGGCACGAAGAGCAGCCAACGCCTTTGTTGATATGAATGCTGTGGTTGAAATAAACGAAATCGGGAAGGCGGTGGACCTTCACCCACTGGATCGATTGGTTGGTGCGGTAGCTCTCGCGAATGGGTTCGAGGTATGGAGCGTCGGCATATAACACGGAATGGCAATTCATGCAGGTTTTCGTCGGCGGGACTCCGGCAACGGCGGAAGTCTCGACCGAAGTGTGGCAGTAGCGGCAATCAAGCCCATCGTCGCCGACGTGATGTTTGTGGCTGAATTGCACGGGTTGGGCACGCGATACGTTCTGGTTCGTGGAATATGGCGAACGGGCCAACCCCAATACGCCAACCAAGCCCAACCCAACCAAAAAAACAGCCGAGAAGAGGCTAAATCTCGAGATGAAATTTGTGCTGCGATGAAAAATCTGGGCCATGTCAGCGTTGCACTTTTGCGAAGGCCTCTCCCGGAAGGAGCAGAAGCCGGGAAGCTCCGCGGTGTAAAGTCCGGGAAGTGCCGACCCGGCTCGTAAATGACCGCATAGTTTCCGATAAAACTTTCTGGAATGCAACCTTCTGGCACAGTTTATTTAAAAATTGTTCGGCGAGTGCAGTTTTTGAAACAAGAAAAAGCTTTCGAGCCGTTTGAAACCGCTGCAACGCCAAGGGCTGTGTGTTCAGGTTCTCGCACTTCTCAGTGCTTCTGATCAACAAAAATGCCAGGCGGATACAATTTTTTCCTGGAAGTAGGGTTGCAGAGGACGGAGACCGGTTATCCGTGCTATCTTAGAGGCACTCGTCGCCGTGATATATGCATGCGGCGGAGCCTACCTCGACGGCTGCTGGGGCGTGGTCCAACCGGTAGGACACCTCACTGTTAATGAGGACGGTGGAGGTTCGAATCCTCCCGCCCCAGCCAATTTTTCTCTAAATTTGTCTGCGGACCGCCGCGTCAGTCGCGGACGACCGGCAAACCGGCTTCCGTCCACCCGCGCCAGCCGCCATCCATTGATTCCACATTGGTGTAGCCCATTTTTTGCAGATTGTCGGCTACCAGAGCGGAGCGGTAGCCACCGCCGCAATAAAGAACGAGCTTGGTGGCTGGATCGGGGACTCGCTGCTCGATATCGCGCTCGATGACGCCTCTGCCCAGGTGAACCGCGGCGGGGAGATGGCCTTTGGCCCACTCGTTGTCTTCACGGACATCCACGAGGAGCATTTTCTCGCCGGCGTCGATGCGGCGTTTCACGTCGGGGACATTGGTTTCCTTGACGCGCTGCTTGGCGTCCTGCACGAGCTTCAAGAACTGAGGGGAGTGCGCCATAAAATCCTCCGGAATCTATTTAGGTGAAAAAGCGTAACACATGGGAAGTGGGTAGTGGCAACCGGGCGCGGTAGAGTTCGGCTTGCAAATCAGTTTTTCAACTTGTTCGCGCCGCAACGCCTACGAACTGAAATATCCGCTATCCGGGAAGCCTTTAGTCTCCCGCGTCTTTCTTGGAGTAGGACCTCACCAGATTCACGAGATTCCAACGCATCGTTTCCGGCAGACGATCGCCTTCCCCCATCATCTTTCCTTTTCCCTTGGTGATGATGAAGAAGAGCTCGCCGTCGGTCTTTCCCGCGAGGGTTGCGGGATCGGCCCAATCGTGCATGGTCAGTTTCATGGACTCGACGATGTCTCCTTTGCCGTCTCCCTTGGCTCCGTGGCACATGGCGCAATCGTAGCCGAACACTTTGCGCGCGGCCGCGAGGCCCTCAGGCGTCGGTTTCACCGGGTTTTTCTTGTCGATGTCTTCCTGGGAGATTTTGTATGTGTCGGCGGCTGATTGTGGATCTTTCGGTTTTTCCTGGGTGGAGGTCGGCTTCGCATGCGCCATTCCGAGACTCACCAACAAAACCGCGCCAGGTACGAACCAGGCTTTTCGCATCCATTCCTCCTGACAGGAAGTGCCGGCCGAGCGAGGGGAATCGGCATGCTTCTTTGCAGGGATTCTACGCCCCGGACGGAGGAAAAGACAGCGGGAGAGTCACGCAGAGGCAGTTCAGTCCAGATCCCGCCAATTGGGTCCGGAAGAAATCTCCACGACCAAGGGTACGGAAAGCTTGTGGACGCCTTCCATCTCTTCGCGGACGAGTTTTTCGAGTTTGCTTTTTTCTTTTGGCGGAGCTTCGAAGAGGAGTTCGTCGTGGACTTGCAAAATCATCTTGGCTTCGAATTTCTCCGTAGCCAGACGCTGGTCAATGTTTATCATGGCCAGCTTGATCAAGTCCGCCGCCGTTCCCTGTAACGGCGAATTCAAAGCCGTGCGTTCGGCAAAACTGCGCAGCTGCGCTTGCGGAGAATTGATCTCGGGAATCGGCCGAACTCTTCCGAAGAGTGTTTTTGCCACGCCCGTCTTTCGCGTTTCCACGAGAATCTTGTCCAGGAATTCCTTCACACCGCGATACCGGGTGAAGTACGCGTTGATGAATTGCGCGGCTTCCTTTTGCCCGATACCAAGCTGCTGCGCCAATCCGAACGCCGAAAGCCCGTAGATAATTCCGAAATTGATGGCTTTCGCGGCCCGCCGGTGTTCGGCATTTTGCGCCATGGGACCGACGCCGAAGACTTCCTGAGCCGTGCGTGCGTGAATGTCTTCTCCATTGCGGAACGCGTCGACGAGCACGGGATCGCCCGAAAAATGAGCCATGACGCGAAGCTCAATCTGCGAGTAATCCGCCGAGAGCAGAATTTTGCCCTTCTCGGCGACAAAAGCCGCGCGAATCTCCCGCCCCAGTTCCGTGCGAATCGGAATATTCTGCAAATTGGGGTCGCTTGAGCTGAGACGGCCCGTCGCCGCTGTCGTTTGTGAAAAACTCGTGTGCAGGCGGCCGGTCTCCGGGTGGATGAGCTTCGGCAAGGCATCCACGTAAGTCGATTTGAGCTTCGAGATTTCGCGGTATTCGATGATTTTCGCCGGCAGCTCATGCTGCGCCGCCATTTCTTCCAGAATGTCCGCCGCTGTCGAGCGAACTTTTCCTTTTCCGCGTCTCGCCGGCGGCTGCAAATTCAGTTTGTCGAACAGAATCTCCGCAAGTTGAGCCGGCGAGTTGATGTTGAATTCGCTTCCAGCAAGTTTCCAGATTACTTTCTCCAGCCGGCGGACTTCCTTCTCCATCGATTTGGACATTTTGTCCAATTCTTTGGGGTCCACGCGGATGCCGATGCGCTCCATGTCCGCAAGCACCGGCGCGAGCGGCAAATCAATTTTTTCGTACACGCCGGCCAGCCCCTGCTCGTCAATCTGCGAGCGCAATATGGGGGCGAGCCGCTGCAAATAATCAGCGCGCTCCCCCGCCCCGCCACCAAGCACCGCGTTGAGGTGCCGCATAACCACGTCCGCAAAATTGTGATTCGCGGTCGTCGGCTTCAAGAGATACGAATAAAGTTGCGTCGCGTGCTTCACGTTGGCGGCACGCCCCGCAAGCAACTGAAAAAGCTTCGGATCGTGAAAAATCTTCGCGCGCTTGGCATCCGCGAGCACTGGCGCGAGTGCTTTCAGTGCCTCGCCTTTCTCGTCGAGCCACACCGAACGCCCTTCTCCCACCTTCGAGGAAACTTCAATCGACGCAATGCGCGTTCCAAATCCTTCCGACTCCCGCTCGCCCAGTTCAAGATTCAGCCACACTGCCAGCGGCAGCTTCGCCGGAACTTTTCCGAGATAGGCGCGAAATTCGGCGGCGCCGCCAAACGCCGCGTAATCCGCGTTCACGGTTGGTTCCGCGGTAACTGGCGCAGACGACGCCAACTCCTCCGCGCTCAACTCCTTCAACAGCGAATTGAATCCAAGCTCGCGATACAACGTGCCGAGGGCCGCGATATCCGGGTCGCGCCGCTGCAGCGCAATCAAGTCCAGCTCTAAGGGCAAATCCGTCGCGATCTTGGCCAACTGCTTCGACATCATCACCTGTTCGCGCTGCTGCTGCAGCGCCTCGCGGTAGCGCTTGTTGGGAACTTCGTCGGCGTGGTCCAGCGCCTTCTCCACGCTTCCATATTTTTTGATCAGCTCGGCGGCGCCTTTTTCGCCGATGCCTTTCGCGCCCGGAATGTTGTCGATGTTGTCGCCCAGCAGCGCCATGTAATCCACGACGCGTTCCGGCGGCACGCCTAAAATCTCTTCCACTTTCTTCTCATCGACAATAATGTCTGCCTTCGCCCCGCCCGACCCCGTGCGAAGCGTTCGCACATTTTTTCCCACGAGTTGCATCATGTCCTTGTCGTTCGAAATCACCAGCACGTCCAAATTTTTCTTCGCGGCTTGCACCGCCATCGCGCCAATCACGTCGTCCGCTTCAAATCCCTGCACTTCCAGAATCGGCAGCCGCATCGCCTCGCACAATCGCCTCACAAACGGCAACTGCACGCGCATTTCCTCCGGCATCGGCTGCCTTTGCGCTTTATATTTTTCAAAGAGTTTGTCGCGAAAGGTCGCACCTGGCGGGTCAAACACGATGCCAATGTAGTCCGGCTGGTAATCCTTGATAAGCCTGCGAAGAATATTGCCGAAGAGAAATGGCACGTTCGTCGGCGTGCCGCCCGGGCCCGTCAGCCGCTGCGGCATTGGCGCAAAAAAGGCGCGGTAGATATGCGCCATGGCATCTACAAGAAACAGTTTTTTGGGCGCGGCAGTCATGCCGGCGAGTATAGCAAAGCAATGGGCAGGCAAACCGGCTCGCTAAATAAGCGGGGAGTGAACGGCCACCGCACAGCCAGAACGCCTAAATAATCCCCAGAGGCTTGGCCACTTCCGCTAATACGTCGGCCGCTCGCAGAAGCTGTTCTCTTTTATGCGTTGCGCTTACGATGGCCCGCAGCCGCGCTTTGCCTTCCGCCACTGTGGGATATCCAACCGCAGGAGCAAACACACCTGCATCAAACAGTTTTTTCGAAAATTCAAACGCTTTCGCGGCGTCGCCAACGTGAATCGGAATAATCGGAGTCTCGCTCACCTTGAACTGGAATCCGCGCCGTTTCAACTCACGTTTAAACATTTTGGTGTTCGCCCAGAGCTTTTTCACCAGCCTCTCACCTTCCGATGAATCGAGGAGCGAAAACGCCGCCTGGCAGGCCGCAACGGTTGCCGGGGGATGCGAAGTCGAAAACAGAAATGGCCTTGCCCGCAGATAGAGAAAATCAATCAAGTCGCGCGATCCCGCGACATATCCGCCCATCGCGCCGATGGCCTTGCTCAGCGTCCCCACTTGAATGTGCACGCGGCCGTGGCACATAAAATGATCCACAGTCCCGCGGCCGCCACGCCCCAGCACGCCCGACGAATGCGCGTCGTCCACCATCATGATGCAGTTGTACTTTTCCGCGAGGTCGCATAGCGCCGGCAGCGGCGCGATGTCGCCATCCATGGAAAAAACGCCGTCGGTGATGATCAGTTTTTTTCCAGGAAACTCTGCGTGCTCTTGCAATATGCGTTCGCAGTCCCCGACATCCTTGTGTTTGAAAACCTTGATGCTCGCTTTCGAAAGCCGCGCTCCATCAATGATGGAAGCGTGATTCAATTCGTCGGAGATGATCAGGTCTTCCTTGCCAAGCACCGCGGAAACTGTTCCCGCATTCGCCGTAAATCCCGACTGGAACACAACGCACGCTTCCACATTCTTAAACCGCGCGATCTGCTCTTCCAGCTCCATGTGAATCTTCATCGTGCCCGCGATGGTTCGAACCGCGCCGGCCCCAACGCCGTACCGCTTCACGGCGTCCAGCGATGCCTTCCGCAGCGATTTGTGCGTCGTCAACCCCAGATAGTTGTTCGAAGCCAGGTTGATCACTTCCCGCCCGTCAAAAATGCAGACCGGCTTCTGCTCGCCTTCGAGTACGCGAAACTTTGGCGCCACGCCCTTCGCTCGTAACTCGTTCAATTGATCCGAAATATACTGCGTGGGATTCTTTTTCGTTGCCATGGTTGCGGTATCAGACATGCGTAGACTCCTGAGGTGAACTTGGCTGGTGGAACTACTATTCTGCGTCAGCTGGCGCTTTGGAGCAAACAATTCGAGACGAAAGCGAGAAGGGCGATTCGCTCAGCGCGCCATTCCGTTTGGGTATAACAAAATCTTCCCCGCTAACCCGCCTTGTAATTTCACAAACGCATTCTCAAATTTTTCCAGCGGCTCGCGCTCTCCAAACAACGGTTCCAAATCCAGCCGTCCCGCCTTCAGCAGCGCCGTCATCTGTACCCACGTCCCATACATCCGGCGCCCATAAATCCCCTGCACTGTCGCGCCTTTGAAAATCACGTCATTCACTAAATCCAGCGGTACGTTCTCCGTTGGTATCCCGAGCAGCGAGGCTCGTCCCCCCGCTCGCAGCGCCTTAAATCCCTGCTGAATCGCCGTAGGGTTCCCGCTCATTTCCAGCAACGCGTCCACGCCAGTACCGTTCGTCTCCGCTAGAATCCGGGCAACCGCATCCTCCGCCGCGGGATTCAATACAACGTCCGCGCCCATTTTTTTCGCCATCGCGCGACGGCGCTCGTTCGTCTCCGTCGCAAAAACCGTCGAGCTGCCGCAAGCCTTCGCCACCGCGATCGACATCAACCCAATCGGCCCGCATCCCGTCACCAAAACGGTCTGCCCCGCGATCGGCCCGGCCAGCACCGTGTGTACCGCATTCCCCAGCGGATCGAGAATGGCTCCGTAATGCTCCGGAATCGCCGGGTCCAGCTTCCAGATATTCGACGCAGGAATTTTCACAAACTCCGCAAAGGCTCCGTCCTGATCGATCCCGATAATCCGCAAATTCTGGCAAATATGCGCTTCGCCAAGCCGGCACTGATGGCAGTGCCCGCAATTCACGTGCATTTCCGCGCTGACAAGGTCCCCGGCCTTCACCGCCGTCACGTCTTCGCCGACGCGCTCCACTACGCCGCAAAACTCATGTCCCAGCGTCAACGGCGGCTTGATCCGCCCCTGCGACCACCGGTCCCATCCATAGATGTGCAGATCCGTTCCGCAAATCGAAGCCGTTTTGACGCGCACCAAAACGTCCGCCGCCCCGATCGACGGCACCGGCGCGCTTTCAAAGGACAACCCGCGCCCCGCGTGCATCTTCCGCAACGCCTTCATCGTCGCCGCCATCTGCCTCGGCCCTCGCTCAAGACTCAATCTTCGATGCTAGCACAGCCCGCACTTTCAACAACTCTTGGCCCCCCGCCTTCGCCGTTGCGAGGCGTGTTTCGAATTTCGTATTTCGAGTTTCGTTTTTAGCTTTCCCTCAACGCGAAATTTCCTCCAACACCAACCCATTCGTCCGCGGCCCCATCACCGCCACTACCGTCGCCACCAAAATCATCGCCACCGCCAGCATCGCAAACACCGCCGGCACCCCATGCACCAGCACCGCCCCAATCAAAAACGAAGTAAACGCCGCGCTCAACCGGCTCCAGCTATACGTAAAGCCCACTCCCGTCGCCCGCAACCGTGTGGGAAACATTTCCGCCTGATACGCATGAAACGCCGCCGAAAACCAATAATTCGCCAAAGTCAGAAGCGCTCCAAACCCCACAACGGCTGCAGGCGCAATCGAGTTCCCGAATCCCAACCCCAGCACCGCCACTAGCAGAGCCAGCACCACGATTGTCCACTTCCGTTCCATCTTGTCCGAAGTAACCGCAGCCAGGATCGGCCCAACCGGCGACACCACCGCAATCAGCATCGTATATTCCAGCGAATGCAGCAGCGAAACGCCCCGTTTCAACAAAAATGTCGGCGCCCAATTCGCAAATCCATAAAACCCGATCGTCTGCAAAGCCTGAAAAATCACTAGCATCACCGTCCGCGAAAGATATGGCTGCCTCCACAACTCGCCAAACGAGCCTTTCTCCTTCTTCTCTGTGCCCTCTGCGCCCTCCGTGCTCTCTGTGTAAATCCTTTTCCCTTCTTTTTTCTCGCCACTAGTCACTAGCCACTCGCCACTTCTTCCCGAAATAGAAAAGGTTTCCGTCTCTAACCCCGACATAATCGCATCCGCTTCCGCTACCCTTCCCCGGCTCTCCAACCACCGCGGCGACTCCGGCAACCGCCGCCGGAACCACCACGTCAGCAAAGCCCCCGACGCCCCAATGACCATCACCCAGCGCCACCCGCTCATCAAAAAATGTGTAGGCACAAGCAACCGCGAAAGCACCGCCGCCACGGGCACCGCGCAAAATCCCGCGACCTGCGTGATCGCCACGTATCGCCCCCGCGCGCGCCCCGGCACTACTTCCGTCACGTACGTATCAATCACCACAATTTCCGCGCCAATCCCCACGCCCGCAAAAAATCGCAGCGCAATCAACCACGCCGCCGTCGGCGCAAAAGCCCCCGCAAACGTAAACACCGAATAGATCAGCAGCAGCAAAATAAACGCACTCCGCCGCCCCATCCGGTCGCTCCCCATTCCGAACACGACCGTCCCCACAAACATTCCCAAAAATCCCGCCGCCACAAAAAATGTAAACTGCCGCAGCGTCAAAAATCCCGACTGCTGCAAAGCCGCCCCGATATACGCCACAATAAAAATGTCGTATAGATCGAAAAAGTTGCCCAGCGACACCAACGCAATAAACCGCCGGTGAAACCTCCCCAGCGGCAACCGCTCAATCCTCTCCGCAATCGTCAATTGGTTCCCCGGCAAATCGTCCCCTTAGACTGTAGGGGAGGGGCTTGCCCCTCCCTCCTTTTGTGAATTGTTATTCCTAGCGAAGCGAGGAATCCGCTTCTCGAATTTCCAATTTCGTATTTCGAGTTTCGCATTTCGCTTTTCCTATTTCACTTCCACTACCAATCCAATCCTCTCCAACGCCCTCAAATACTCCACCACCATCTCCAACGGCACCGGCCCATACTCCGCCGACACCGCATCCCGTATCTCCTGCGCATTCCTCTTCCCATCCGCAAAATTCAAAACCTCATACGCATACTCTTCGCCGCCACCCCACAATCCCTCATAGCTCATGAGCTTCGGCGTAGCCACTCCCGCCGCCTTCGCATGATCCGCAAAATAGTCATACCCAAACACCGCCAGCGGCCCTTTCGGACTCTCTGAACGGCGAAATTTCAGCAGACCATCTCCAGTCGGACGTTTTATATCCTGACCATCTTTATAAAAAGGAGTCAGACTCACAATTGCAATCCGTTTGACCTCTCCGTCTGTAACGCTCCCCGGCGCAAACGTAGAAAACGAGCGTAGAACGCCTGCGTCGTAAGGTACCCTCCCGGCTCGGAATGCAAATTGATCATCCGGCGAAAAGAACCGATTCCGATACGCAGCACGTGCTTTTTCAATTTCTCGCTCTTCACCGACCTTAGCTTTTACAGCCTCGGCGGTGTCTCTGCCCATCCCCGCCAAAAAATATCCGCTAGCCGCCCCAATAAACGCGGCCCTCTTCAACTTCGTCGTATCAATATTCGCCGCCGTATCAAAATTTGTATGAATGTACCTGTCCGGCCAATCATTCATATAAATCGCCGGTATCCCGAACGACGAATCCTGATACACATCGTGGTCGCTCCCCATCGTGTACGCTGAATACTCGGCCCGCAGCGGCTCCTTCCCGCCCTCCGGCGCCACAAACGGATACTCCGCCTTCCCCGTCGCCGCAAACTTGTACGACTCCTCGTTCACAAACTCGGCAAACGCCCACGCCACGTCATGCACAAACGAGGGCAAACTCATCGGCCCGCGTGTCACGTGGAACACTGCCTTCGTCTCCGGCCCGCCGCCCACCATGTCCATGTGAACAACGGCTTTAATCCGTTTGGCAAACTCCGGCTTGCCATTCAATAGCGCCAGTGTCCCCTCAATCTCCGGCGGCCAAATAAACCGGATCGTCCGTGCCGGCCGCGCCAATTTCCCCTCCGCAATCAACTTCTGCAAAGTCCGCGCCACCTCCAGAATCGTCACGCACCCGCTCGCATTGTCATTCGCCCCCGGCCGCTGATGATCCAGGTGGCACGAAAACGCAATCTCCTCCTCCTTCAACTTCGCATCCGCCCCCGGAATCACCGCCGTCACCACTTCATAATTCCCCGCATGCTGCCCCGCCTTCACCACCGCGTGCAGCGTAATCTTCTCTCCCCGCGCGAGCCGCTCGCGAATCCCCCGCGCCGTCTTCAACGACACCATAAACGCAAACGTCTTGTGCTCCGTAAACGTCTCCAGATGCCCCCACCGAATCAAATTCTCGTCCTCGCCCCACCAAGCCGTCTTCTGGTTCTGCGCATAACTCACCATCCCCGCCGCCCCAAATTTTCCCACCGCCAATTCCTGCGCCGCCCCCGGCGACGCGCTGACTAATACAATCTTTCCTTTTACGTCCTTGCCAGCGAAATCCGCCTCCTTTGTTCCCGCACCAACATCCACCAACTCCGCCGTTACGTCCGCCGACTCACTGTCCTCGGCCAATACCACCGGCTCCATGCCGTAACTCAACAATGTCCATTCGCCAGAAGTACTTCCGCAGTGAGCAGGACCTCCCTCATCGTTGTTGCACGGATTATCCGTCGATGTAACCATTCGAAGCTCCGCGGACTCCGCGTCCCACGCCGGCCGCGACCTCTGCGTCCCATAAAAAATCTTCCCATCCGCTGGAAACTCCAAAATCTGCACATCGCTCAACCCATACTCCCGCGCCCGCTCTGCCACTAACTCCGCCGCCGAGTGAAATCCCTTCGATCCCCTCTGCCGGTGAAGCGTAGCAATCACTTCCAAATTCCGCTTCGCCGTCTCTCCGCTCAGCTCATTCGCCAGCGCAGCCACATCCTTCTCCGGCAACAGCGGCGGCTTCTGCCCCCACGCCGCACCTGCGAGCATTCCACTCGCAATCGTCGCCGCCACAACCACACCGAGTCTTTGTCTCACGCCGCCCTCCGCGCACAACCGCACCCTATGCGCGCCGCGATTCTACCTTCATTTCCGATGTCAGATTGTCTTTTCCCGCAGGGGCACGGCGCGGTGGCGGCACCCCGTGCCCCGCTCCAGTTTCTGTTCCGCGCAGCGCTAGGGACGTGCACGCACACCCGCACCACTGCCCATCAATGCGCGAACCGCTGCTGCCTGGATTGTCGTGTTTTCTTTACTTACTTCGGTATCGAATGAAGTTTCTTAGCGGTCGAGGCGGAGCGCTCCGAGCGTCTTTCTTGTTCCACATGCTGCGTGCAATCGGCAATTTCGTCGTCGATCCTTTTGATCTCCAGCGCCAGCTGAAATTCCTCGGGATGGTTCGCGTATTTCTCGAAAAGCGTGTTCCTCTTGCTCTTCAAGTCGTCCCGTTTTTTCTTCCAAACTCCTGCCACTGCCGGCATATGATTGGCCCCTGCAAACAGTGTGCGCCCTTTTTCCTTTTCTTGATAGAACTTCCCATCGATTTGTTTCGGTCCATTCGCGAGGCAAAGCCGCTGAGATGCCGGAACGAAGGAGGGAGATCAGCGCAGCTATCAATACAGGGCGAACTTTGGACGCACCGAGATTTTGTTGTCCCTGCAGAGGGTACTGACGATGATTTGCGTTAAACTACCGGCACCGGGGACCTACAGTGATGCCCGGCTTAGCAATCCAAAAGGGAGGCGACCATGCGGCGCATATTTTCTTTAGCAGCGTGCCTCGCAGCCGGCGTCCTGGTGCTCTGCTGGCAAACGGGAACTCGAGCCTCCAACTCGGAAGATTCAAAACCTGTAGATGCTTCCCCACTCTCCCCTGACATAAACACAGCCAGTTCGTGGGACCAGAAAGCCGCCGCGGCTTACCTCGATCAACGCGCAGGCTGGTGGATGGCCTGGCCCCGAGCGGCCCGCGATCACGAAACCTTTTGCGTGTCCTGCCACACCGCAGTGCCTTACGCTATGTCCCGGCCCGCTCTTCACAGGGCTCTTGGCGAGCAGGCGCTGTCGCCGAACGAACGCAAGCTCCTCGGCAATGTCACCAAGCGCGTCCGTCTCTGGAAGGAAGTTGAGCCGTTTTACAAAGACGCGGATCGCGGACCTTATAAGAGCGTCGAATCTCGCGGCACGGAATCCGTCTTGAACGCTCTGATCCTCTCTAGCCATGATGCCGGCAACGGCGCGCAGAATGCCCACCTGAGCGACGACACCCGCTCCGCCTTCGAAAACATGTGGGCCGAGCAGCAAACCTCGGGCGCTCAAAAAGGCGCCTGGCTCTGGCTGCGTTTCAAGAATGAGCCCTGGGAGGCGGACGACTCTGACTACTACGGGGCCAGCCTCGCCGCGATTGCGGTCGGCACCGCTCCCGGGAATTACCGCGCGAAACCTGAAATCCAAAACAACCTGAAGCTGCTGCGCGAATACATAAACCGCGACTACGCCGCGCAGACTCTCAGCAATCGCGCCGTGCTCTTGTGGGCTTCCGCAAAACTTCCCGGACTCCTCGAACCGGATCGCCAGAAGGTTCTTATCAGCGAACTGCTCGGCAAGCAGCAAGCGGACGGAGGTTGGAGCCTGACCTCAATGTCTGGCGACTGGAAGCGCCACGATGGAACGCCGCAGGAACCCCAGAGCGACGGCTATGCCACTGGATTAATTACCTTCGCGCTTCAACAAGCCGGAATTCCCAAGGACAATGCGCAGTTGAAGCGCGGCCTCGCCTGGCTCGAAAGCCATCAGAATAAAACGGAAGGCTTCTGGCTGGCCTACTCCTTAAACAACAACGAGGAACATCACATCAGTCCCGACACCGCGCGCTTTATGAAAGACGCCGCAACCGCATACGCCGTGCTTTCACTCACCGAGTCCAAAACTCGCTGAATTCGCACCGGCTCGGCCTGAAAACGTTAGCCCGCGATCGGCGAGAAAGATTCACTGCACGTCATTGCCAGCTGATTCGAAGAAGCGAGAGTCCTTGGCGCGGCAAGGTAAATTGCAGCCCCGCAGTCCCTTTGTCGATCCCGATGAAGGATGGAGACGCCAGCAGCCCCAATTGACCAGCGCACTCGAGCTGCTCGTATTGATGCGGAGTGGGATCTTGCGGCGACCCCATTTCCTTCCAGGCCGTGAACGCATTGCTATGCTCCGAATCGATCCGAAAGTGTTCGAGCAGCGCTTGCTTGGCACTTGCAGGCAAGCCGCTGATAGAAACCTCGATCTTCGCCGCGCCGGCCAGCAGATCAGCGTCGTGATAATTCCAGACGAGGATTTCGATTTCGCGTTCCTTGCGCGCGGCGATCGCCTTGATGTCCGGCTGCCCACGCACTCCGGCGCGCAAAACCTCTTCGGCAGCCAGCGCCCCGGAACTCGAACACTTCACGCGTTCTCCTCCGAGCAATCCAAACATGCGAAATGCATTTAGCACAGGCTTGTCCAAACCGTTGGTTGCCAATTCACGAAAGCCTTCGAAGTAAGGCTGATCCTCGAACTCAAACGACCATGTGACGGCCCCGGCAAAATTGATTTGCTCGCGGCGCGATAAATCGTAGATCGCGCTCAGCGACTCCGCCGTATAAGCAGCGTAGAGGGCTCCATTTCGATAGGCATTTTCCGGATGGGTGCGCGCCGAGCAGGCAGCGCAGCCTTCCGGGTCCGATTCTCCAAGAATAATCGGTGTCTCGCGCCATTCGGGAAAAGAAGCCGCAATCTGGAATCCTTGCTCGATGGAAGCCAGTTGGCGCGCGACTCCCATCTGAACGTGGTCGCCGCGCCACTCAGGTGCTCCCTTGGGATGAAAGCTGATAAAACTCAGCGGCGAGCCGATTTTTCCGGTCGCAAAGTTACGTTCATGCGCGCAGTGCTCCAGAAATTTGCGCAAAAACTCAGCCGCTTTGGGAGAGGCAGGGCCTGTGCTGTCTGGTCCACCCACGGAAGCGCCGGGCAGCGCTCGGAGAATCGCGGCTGCGGCAAAATCGTAAAGCTTAAAATATTCCTCCGGAGTTCCCTTCCAATAATCGATGTCCGGCTCATTCCAGACTTCCCAAAGCCAGGTCTTTGCTTCGCCCTCACCGTAGCGGTCGCGCAGGTGCGCGGCAAAGTGAAACACCAAGTCCGTCCATTTTTGATAGTCCTTCGGCGGATACGCCCATCCGGTAAAAATCGTTCCTTGCGGAAAATTATGGCGATAGGGCGCAGGTTTCGAAGAGAGAGCCTCGGGCATGAACCCGACTTCCACCAGCGGCTTGATTCGAAGCGCTATGTACGTGTCAAAGATCCGGTCGAGAATCGTCCAGTCGTAGACTGGATTGCCCTGGGCGTCCTCCGTGTACACATTCGTCGAGCCCCACTTCAGCGAGGCCGATCCGTCTCCGCTTGTCAGCAGGTTATGGACACGAATGTGCACCGGGACGGGACTAAGGGCCGCGAGTTCTCCAAGCAATTTTTTACCGTTCGCTGCATATGTGTAGTTCGGTTCGTCGTAGCCAAAATAATTCCAGATCGGCAGAAGCGATCCGTCTGGTTGGTCGGCGTGGACTTCGATTTTAACGGTGGGGGCGGCTTGCTGTGCCGCATGCAGCGTTACACTGAGCAGCACAACCACAAGAATTGGGCGTAAGCAGCGAAAGGGCGACAGCAAGACCAGCCATGACATGCGCTGAATCTTAGCTGAAGTGGCCCTACAAATGGGCGCGACGATGGCTCTGCAAGGATGGCCCAACAGGACTCCACACTGCGCCCGAAACTTGACTGTCTTTATCGGCCGTTCGCCCACGGCGGCACAACCCCGCTCATCCGGGCGTATGCGATCAGCTGCCCCATATGCTCGTTGGCATGCACGATGATCCGCAAATACATTCCATCGACAGTGGCATCCCTATCCGCGATGTGAACTTTGCGCTGCAAGTCTTTCGCAGTCACCGCCAGATGTGCCTGTTTCACGGCCTCTAAAGAACGTTTAAGCCAGCTGATCACCTCTGCTTTTGAGGTCACCGACTTTTCCATCCCTTCTTTCATGTCCGCCGGCATCTTCGGCCCAGTCACACTTAACAGGTAAAAATTTGCTTCCGCAATATGCATATACACTTCGCTCGTCGAGCGCACACCCGGCGCCGGACGCCACAAGAATTTTTCTTCTGGAGTGGCTTCAGCAAGCGCGACAAGTTGCTGCGTGACATGCAACCACTCTCCATCATAGCCCTGCCAAATTCCTTCCGGCGCCTTTTGCGCAAGCAACGGCCCCGCACACGGCAAGCTAATCAAAAGCATCAAAAGAAACGCTTTTTTCATAATTTGTCTCCTTAAAGCTACCTAATCATGGAGCGATGCTGGCGAGATCCAGCCCATTCTATACACGTCCTGATGTTAGACGGCGCTTATTCCCACAAGTTAACGAAAATGGCTTTCTCGCGATGAATACAATTGCCCTATTGGGGAATCTAATTGGGTATGCGAATACGCTCCGGGTTGCTCGGTTTCATCGCCGTCATTCAGACGGTCCTTTTTCTGACCCATTTTTTCCTCTATGAAACTTGGGTCTTCTCACCTTCGGCTGGCGCCACCCTCGGCCACGTCTGGCTCAAGGCGCTTGTAGGCGTTTTGTCACTGAGCTTCCTCGTCTCCTCGCTGCTCGCCTTTCGCTACACCGGCGCCGTCTTGCGCCTCTTTTACCGTGCCTCGGCAATTTGGCTCGGTTTGCTGAGCTTCCTTTTCCTGGCCGCAGTCTCTTCCTGGGCAGTCTACGGAATTACTCTCCTGGCCGGCTCGCCCGTCAACTTCCACTTGCTCGTGGAAATCCTGTTCAGCACTGCTCTGGCGATCGGGCTCTGCGGCGTTTTCAACGCAAGCTGGACCCGCATCACGCGCATCACTGTCCGCCTCGCCAATCTCCCCGAAGCCTGGCGCGGTCGCAAGGCCGCCCTGATCAGCGACGTCCATCTGGGACACGTGCGCAACGGAAGTTTTCTACGCCGCATGGTGGCTAAGATCCTCAAGGAAGAGCCCGACGCCATTTTTATCGCCGGCGATTTGTATGACGGCACCGCCATCGACGCCCACCGCGCCGCCCAGCCTTTGAGCAATCTGACCGCGCCCCACGGCGTCTATTTCGTCGCAGGCAACCACGAGCAGTTCGGCGACGACTCCAGGTATCTCCGCGCCGTCGAAGCCGCCGGAGTCCGCGTCCTCACCAACGAAAAAGTGGAAGCCGACGGCCTCCAGATCATCGGCGTGCCTTATCGGCACGCCACGCAGGACAGCCACTTCGCTTCGGTCCTTCAGGGCATCGGCGTCGATCGCGAACGCGCCAGCATCCTCCTGACGCATGCTCCCGATCATCCGGCAGTCGCCGAAGCCGCTGGCGTCTCTCTGCAACTCTCCGGCCACACTCACCTCGGCCAATTCATTCCCTGGAGCTGGATGGCCCGTCGCATCTATCGCCAGTTCGTCTACGGCTTGAGCCGCATCGGCAAAATGCAAGTCTTCACCTCGAGCGGTGCTGGCACCTGGGGCCCTCCGCTGCGCCTCGGCTCCAATCCCGAGATCGTCGTACTCCAATTTGAATGAAAGATATTTAGCTGGGAACTCGCGTTAAACGAGGGAAACGTTTCGCCTCGCGTGCACGCAACAGCTCTAAACGGGCCGGCGAATGCCCAGCTTCCGCATCCGCGCTTGCAAGGTAGTCCGCTTCATGCCCAGCAGAACCGCCGCGCCCCGAGGCCCGGCGATGCGCCACTCCGTCTGCCGCAGAGCTCGCAGAATGTGCTGCCGCTCCGCGTCTTCGAGCGTGGAAACAGCTGTGCCTGGCGGCGCAGCCGAGCTGGCCGAAGTAATGGAATTAATCGACGGAGTCTCATCAGCCGTGCTGCCCGTGCCTGGGCCGGGCTTCAATTCGCTCACCGGCACGCGCAATTCCTTCCCTGGCGAGAGCAGCACCGCGCGCTCGATAAAATTTTCCAGCTCGCGAATGTTTCCAGGCCAGGAATACCCGGCGAGCGCTTCCATCGCCTCCGCTGGAACATACGCCACCGATTTGTTCAACCGCCTGCTGAATTTCTGCACGAAATACCGCACCAGCAGCGGCACGTCTTCCGGCCGCTCGCGCAGCGCCGGAATGTGAATCGGAAAAACGTTTAGCCGGTAATACAGATCGCTTCGAAACACTCGCTCCGCCACCAGCTTCGCCAAATCCCCGTTCGTCGCCGCCACAATTCTCACGTCGACGCGCTGCGTCCGGTTGCTCCCCAGCCGTTCGAATTCCTGCTCCTGCAGCACGCGCAACAGTTTCGGCTGCAGCTCCAGCGGCAGGTCGGCCACCTCATCCAGAAAAAGCGTGCCGCGGTCCGCCAGTTCGAATCGCCCGATTTTTTGCGTGATGGCTCCGGTAAACGCTCCGCGTTCATGCCCGAAAAGCTCCGATTCCAGCAGCCCTCCCGGAATCGCCGCGCAATTGATTTTTACAAACGTCCGTTCTCGCCGCGGACTTAAATTGTGAATGGCCCGCGCAATTAATTCTTTCCCCGTTCCCGTCTCGCCCGTTACAAGAACCGCCGTCCCCGCCGGCGCAACGAGTTCCACCTGCGCCAGCGCCCTCTTCAGCGCCGGGCTGTCGCCGATGATCTCCTCAAAATTAAACTCGCTGCGGATTTCCTCCTCAAGATAGAGTTTTTCTTCCGCAAGTTTGTCTTTCAACGCATCAATCTGCTTGAACGCCAGCGCGTTTTCCACCGCGATCGCGATTTGCCCGGCCACCTGCTGCAATAACTCGACATCCTGATGCGGAAAAGCGTCCTCGCGGCGGCTGGCCAGATTCAGCGTGCCAAACGTTTTTCCCTGCGTAATCAGCGGCACGCAGCACATCACCTGCACACCTGCCGCCCGCAGCGCGCGAATGATTTCATTCGCAAAGCGATCGATCTCCGCGCCGCGCGCCAGCAGCGGCTGCCCGGTTGTGAAGCACACTCCGGACGGCGTCGTATCCAACGGCACCGTAATTTCCTGGTTGAACATCCCCGGCTGGCTCGAAAAATCCAGCGCATGAATCTTCAAAAGCCCCGATGCTGAATCGCGCAGCGCAAGGCTCGTGTAGTCATGATGAATCACTTTTTCCAGCGAAGTGACGATGCCGCGGAATAACTCGGGCAGCTCCCGCGTCGAGACGAGAACGTTGTTGACCTCCAGCAGCACCTGCAGCCGGTCTCGCTCACGCGCAAGCTGTCCCTGGTACGCCTGCGATGTCTCAAAATTAAGCGCGTTGTCCACGGCCACCGCCACCTGGCTGGCCGCCCGCTGCATGAATTGCACTTCTGCTTCCGTGATGCCTTGCGGCACCAGCCGCCCGAATCCCATCGCGCCAAGGCGCCTTTGCGCCGTCGTCAGCGGCACCATCGCCAGCGACCGAACGCCGACCTCCCTCAGCCGCTGCAGAAAATCGGGAAAGCGCCGGTCCTCTTCCGTGTCGCTCACCACAAACGGCTGCTGCGTCTGCCACACCCACCCCGAAGGATGTCCGTCCACCGGCGTCTCACTTCCCGTCTTGGCTGGCGTCGGCAGACGAGTTTCCAGAATGTGCAGCCGCATCACATTGCGCACGTCGTCGTGCAGCACCAGCGTTAGAAAATCGAAGTCCACCACACAATGGAGACGCTCTGCCAGATCGTGAAACAAAGCCGCCAAATCCCTATGTTGCGAAATGGATTCGGCGACTTCGAGCAGGGCTTCAAGCTGCCGCCTCGAGTGTTCGAGCGGCGCTGCGGTTGTCGGTTCGGGCGGGGAAATAGCGGGATCCGCCATAGAAGTCAGAATAGCACCCGCCTTGCCGGCCGCTCAACCAAAGGCGTACTGACATCGGAGACCATTTCACTGTCCACCTCCGTGCAAGGCACCCAAGGCCCAAGGGGTCGGAGACTCGATCGGGCGCACCGTTCATGGCGGCATTTCCTCTCCGTAGCTGCGGCAACCCGAATGTTAACCGGCTTGGTCGAGCCGCGCTCCTCGTTCTTGACTCTTCCGGCCAACGCGTCACAATGGAAGTCCCTTCTGAGATTGTCCTCTGGCAGCCGACTGCCCTCTTCAGTCCTTCGCCAAGCGCAGCATTTGGGGAACCAGGTCTTGCGCAGCGTTTCGCATCGCCTTGCAGGAATAGAAAGGAATCTACAACCAATGAGATTGATTATGAAGGTGACGGGTATCGTGGAATCCAGTGACACTCATCTATCGGTAGAGCTCCACGGCAAACACGGAAAGGCACAGCTAAATCTCCCCATCGGTCAGCGGTCCGGTCTTTCCGTTGGCAGTGAATTTACTCTGACTCTCAACGGTCCGGGATTCGCCGGGGCTATTGACGAGTCCGTTCCCAGCCTCGAGCCGTTAGGTACCGTCGCTCCTGCTGTCACACTCTAGCTACGAAGAGATTCGAGATGGAATCCGAGAAGACTTGTCCAAAGTGCCCCGGCTTTCCGAGGATGGACATCATCGACGGCATGAAGTCGGTGATTCCTGCGATCGCTGGCAATCAAAACGGATTCGTAATCAGCGGCACAAAGGGGCTTTTGGTGGAAGTCTACCGTTGCCCCCAATGCCATTTTGTTGAATTGTATGAAGTAAACGACGAATAGCCTCAGCGCGGCTCAGGCGCAATCTCGAGAACTAGCTCGCCAGCCGTGCCAACGCGGGCTTAGCAAATACTTCCTCCTTGAGGCCCAGCACAACCCGCCCGTTCACCTGCCCCTTCTTCAGCCGGCTGAACACGTCATTGATCGATTCCAATGGCAATACCTCAATCGTGGCTTTTACTTTGCCGTCTCCGGCGAACGCCAGCGATTCTTCCAGGTCCAGCCGCGTGCCAACGATCGAGCCCCGGATTGTGTAGCCGTTCAGAACCACGTCGAAAATCGAGACAGGAAACTCTCCTGGTGGCAGGCCATTCAGCACACATGTCCCGCCGCGCCGAAGCATGCCGACCGCTTGCTTGAATGCGATGGGAGATACGGCCGTTACCAGCGCTCCATGCGCGCCGCCGATCTGTTTTTGGATTTCCTTCGCGGGGTCCTGCGTTTTCGCGTCAATCGTCACTTCCGCTCCAAGTTTTCGCGCCAGCGTCATTTTTTCTGGACCCAGATCCACTGCCGCCACGTGCAGTCCCATCGCTTTTGCATATTGAATCGCAATGTGGCCCAGGCCGCCTACTCCGGAGATCACCACCCATTCCCCGGGCCGTGCTTCCGTCATTTTCAATCCTTTATATGTCGTCACGCCGGCGCACAGGATCGGCGCCGCATCCACAAACGAGATGTTCTTCGGAATTCGTCCCAGGTAATCCGCTTGCCCCAGGGCGTACTCGGCGAAACTTCCGTTCACCGAATATCCCGAGTTCTGCTGCTCTGGGCAGAGCGTTTCCCATCCAGCGAGACAATAATCGCAGTGTCCGCACGCGCTGTGCAGCCAGGCGATTCCTACGCGGTCCCCTTCCTTCAAATGCGTAACCCCCGGCCCGAGCGCTGCGACAATTCCTGCTCCTTCATGGCCCGGAATGAGCGGCATCATTGGCTTGACTGGCCAATCGCCGTCCACGGCATGAAGATCGGTGTGACATACGCCAGTCGCAAACACTTGTACCAGGGCTTGCCCGGGCCCAGGCGTTGGGATCGGCACTTCTTGGATGGTCAACGGCTCGCCAAATTTTTTCACAACGGCTGCTTTCATGGTTTTTAGGGTTGGCACTTTGTGTCTCCTTTTCTACAACACTTCGGCAACGATAGCTCTGCTCGCAGCGGCGTTCTGTAGCATTAGGCACACTTGAGTGTGACGCGGAACACCAGGGGCTGAAGCACGCCGATGCGCCGATTGCCCGTCTACTGGGGCTGGAGTAAACTCCGGGTCCAGTGCCGGAACCTTCTTCCATTATCGGCCGCACCATCTCCCATTACACCGTCCTCGAAAAACTCGGCGGTGGAGGCATGGGCGTCGTTTATCGCGCCGAGGACACCCGGCTCGGCCGCAATGTGGCTCTCAAATTTCTTCCCGATGATATTTCGCAGGACCCGCAGGCCATTGAACGCTTCCGGCGTGAGGCCCGCACGGCTTCCTCTCTCAACCATCCGAACATCTGCACAATTTACGATATTGGGGAATTCGAAGGCCGCCCCTTCATCGCCATGGAGCTGCTCGAGGGGCAAACGCTGAAGCGCCGCATCGCGCGTAAATCCTTCGACATCTCCGAACTCCTGGAAATTGCCATTCAGCTGGCAGACGGCCTCGATGCCGCACACTCCAAAGGCATCGTTCACCGCGACATCAAGCCCGCCAACATTTTTCTGGTGGATAGCGGCCCCGCCAAAATTCTCGACTTCGGCCTTGCCAAATTCGCCGCCTACCGCCAACCCACTGCGGAACCCGAGGGCGATTCCTCTATGCCCACTCAGCGACATGTTCTTGACGACGGGCTCGCCACCACTCCGGGCAACTCCGTCGGCACCGTCGCCTATATGTCCCCCGAACAGGCCCGCGGCCAGGAGTTGGACGCCCGCACCGATCTCTTTTCCCTCGGCGTCGTCCTCTATGAAATGGCTACCGGTTCCGTTCCTTTCGGTGGCGCTGCGATCGGCTTGATTTTTGACGGCATCCTGAACTCCCCGGCCGTGCCTGCCAGAAAGTTGAATCCAAGTTTGCCCGTGGGCCTCGAAAATATTCTGGTCAAGGCGCTCGAGAAAGATCTCAGCCTGCGCTACCAGACCGCCGCTGAACTTCGCGCGGACCTTAAGCGCTTGAGGCGCGATTTGGATTTGAGCCACTCCGGAAGTGTTCCTGCCGCGCCGTTAGTGCCGGATGCCGTTCCTGAAAAGCACTCCTCTTCTCGTTGGCAAACCTGGGCGTTGGTCTTCGGCGCATTGATCACACTCGCTGTCATTCTTGGGTACGTGCCGCTGCGCACCGTCGCGCCGCCGCATGTTGTGCGAACCGTTCAGCTCACCAACACCAACAAGCCGAAATCTGGCGTTGTCACGGACGGCTCGCGGCTCTACTTCATCGAAGGACAATCCGCCCTCTCCCAAACTTCCGTCACCGGAGGCGACACCTTCCCCATTCCAAATTCGCTGGAAGACACGGGTTTTGCCAATGTCTTCGACATTTCTCGGGACGGTTCTTCGCTCCTGATGAACACCGCCCGCGGCACTTCTCTCGATGGCCCCCTCTGGAGTGTTCCTGTTGTTGGCGGGTCTCCTCGTCGCTTGGCCACCCTTGAAGGCCACGCCGGTGCCTGGTCGCCCGATGGCAAGCAGCTCGCCTTTTGTAAAGCGAACGAGATATTCCTTGCAAACAGTGATGGCGGCCAGCCCCGTCAGCTTTTGGCAGCGGGCGGCACTGCCGCGGATATCCGCTGGTCGTCCGACGGTTCCATATTGCGTTTCACCGTCAACGATCCCAAAACCAACAACCGCTCCATCTGGCAAGCCTCCGCGGACGGAAGCAATCTGCATCCGCTTCTCTCAGGCTGGAGTGACACTCCCAACGAGTGCTGCGGCAAGTGGACGCCGGACGGAAAGTACTACGTCTTTCAGGCCCGCCGCGATAGCACCGCCAACATCTGGGCTATCAACGAACAGAATGCGCTGCTTCGCGTCCCGAGCCGGGAGCCGGTGCAACTGACCACTGGACCCATGAATGTTGGCAATCCCGTGCCAAGCCGTGACGGCAAGCAGCTCTTTGTTCAGGGCTGGGAGCCTCGCGGCGAATTGCTGCGCTACGACGCAAAAACAAAACAGCTTGTGCCCTACCTCTCGGGAATTTCCGCCATGGGGCTCGACTTCTCTCGCGACGGCCAGTGGGTCGCTTACAATGACGCTAGTGACGGCACCATGTGGCGCAGCAAAATCGACGGCACGCAAAAACTTCAGCTCGTTTTTCCGCCGATGCAAGCTTATTTGCCTCGATGGTCCCCCGATGGAAAACAAATCGTTTTCTTCGGTCATCCTCCGGGCGAACCCTGGCACATCTATGTCATTCCCGCCGAGGGAGGCTCCCCCGAGCTCATTTTTCGCAGCACCATCAATTCGGCCGACCCCAACTGGTCGCCCGACGGCAAATCGCTCGTGTTCGGCGAAAACTCCTTGAACAATCAAGGCTCCGCCATCTACGTGCTCGATTTGAAAACGCGAAAGCCCGCGAAATTGCCCGGCTCCGATGGCCTCTATTCGCCTCGCTGGTCTCCCGACGGACGCTACATCGCCGCAATTCCATTGGATTCGCTCAAGCTCATGCTCTTTGATTTCACCACGAAGAAATGGACCGAACTCGCCAGCCTCTTCGTCGCCTACCCCACCTGGTCCCGCGACGGCCGCTACCTCTGTTTCGACGGAATCCTTGACAATCAGGAAAGCTTCTACCGCGTGCAAGTCAGCACCGGCAAACTTGAGCCACTTTTCAGCATGAAAGGTTTTCAAGCCGCCGGCGGCGCCTTCGGCAACTGGAGCGGCCTCGCCCCCGACGAATCCCCCCTCCTCGTCCGCGATGCCAGCATCCAGGAAATCTACGCCCTGGATTGGGATCACCCGTAATCCGGCGGCACCAGCAAATTCCGCCACTTGTTTTCGGGTTTTGCCGCTGGATTAAACTGGCCTTGGCGTTCTTCGCCTCTGATCGGGCCGGCGACCGCCTGGTGCCCGGTTTCAAAAGGCCGAAAAGATATCTCACGGAAAATCTGCCAGGAGTTCCTTAACTTCTTTGTGGGTCAGAATCGGAGCACTTGGTCCAGCGGTGAGTACCGGAAACCCTGTAATCGGATCTTTAATGATGCGCATCTTTCTGCCGCGCTTTTTGCGAGGCGTCAGGATGACCCGCCCGCCTTCGACACTCGCATCCAGCGGATCGCCCGGACGAAGTCCCAATTTCTTGCAAATACCTTTCGGAATGACAACTTGTCCTCTTCTGGAAAGTTTGGTCTGCACAGTAAAACAATCTTACCGCCCTTGGCAGCCGGGACAACGCCCGAATTCCTCTGAGCGCGAGCAGTTGCCTGCCAATGTAAACTGACAAGAGAAATTCAGCGAAACTAGAGAAGGCGAATAGAGATGAACGCGCGATTGCAGGTGATGAAGTTTGGCGGGACGTCAGTGGGCGATGCCGCGTGCATGGCAAGGACGGCGCAGATTATCGCGCAAGGAGCGCGCGAAGGAGCATGTGTCGCCGTCGTTTCCGCCATGAGCGGCGTCACGAATCGCCTGATCGAGGCTGCCAAACGCGCAGGCACCGGCGTAAGCGGACAAGGAGCTACGGTTTTGGCGGCGCTGCGCGCGCAGCATGCGGATGCATTGAAGAGCTTGGTCCGTGATGAAAAGCCGCGCAAATCCATTGAGGAAGAGTTGGAGGAAGTGTTTGCCGAAGGTAGCAGATTATTTGAAGGAACCGCTCTGCTGCGTGAGCTGACGCCGCGCACGCTGGATGCGATCTCGAGTCTGGGAGAGCGGCTCTCGGCGCCGCTGGTGGCAGGAGCGGTGAGGGAACTTGGCTTACAGAGCGAAGCGGTAGACGCGACAGAAGTAATTATTACGGATGCGTTTCACGGCGGCGCGGAGCCCTTGATGGATCGCACTCGCGAAGAATGCGAAGTGCGGCTGCGGCCGATGGTGGAAAAAGGAATTGTGCCCGTCGTCACAGGATTTCTCGGAGCGACGACCGAGGGCAAACTCACCACGCTCGGCCGCGGCGGCTCCGATTATTCCGCAACCATCCTTGGCGCCGCGCTGAACGCCGAGGAAGTGATTATCTGGACGGATGTGGATGGCGTGCTAACGGCAGATCCGAGGCTGGTGCCCGAAGCGAGAACGATTCCGGTGATCTCTTACCGCGAGGCGGCAGAGCTGGCGTTTTTTGGCGCGAAAGTTTTGCATCCAAAAACATTGAAGCCTGTAATGCAAGCGGCGATTCCCGTGTGGATTCGCAACAGCTTTGCGCCGGAGCGCGCGGGAACAAAAATCACTCCGGAAGGCCGCAGCATCGGTGGAGGCGTCAAGGCCTTGACGGCGATTCAGGATGTGGCGCTCATCAGTGTAGGCGGACCGGGGATTGTGGGACTGCCGGACGTGGTGGGGCGGACGTTTTCGACGACGGCGGAAGTGCGCGCAAACGTGCTGCTGATTTCGCAGTCGTCTTCGCAGAACGATATTTGCTTCATTGTATCCGCGGCCGACGCCCAGCGGACGGTGGAGGCGCTGCGCAAAGAATTCGCGCAGGATTTGGCGCACGAGAAAGTCGAGCACATCACGGTGGATCCCAACATCGCCATCGTTGCCGTGGTTGGTGAGAACATGCGCGGAACGCCGGGAGTTGCGGGAAAAACTTTCAACGCGCTGGGCCGCGAGAATGTGAACTTGATCGCGATCGCGCAAGGGTCTTCGGAGTCGAACATCTCCTTCGTGGTGGAAGAGAAAGCGGCGAAGACCGCGCTGATCACCTTGCATCGCGAATTCGGGTTGGGCGCTCCCGCGAACGCAGCAAATTAATTAGGTTTTTCGTCGTCGGGCGGAATGATTTTTTTGATGTCGTCGATGGCGTGTGGGGCGCTGCCCGGTTCTTTCACCAGGCCGTCGAACGTGGCCTTGGCGTGTTCATCGACGGCGCCGACGGCAGCAACCAGGCACGAATAGAGGAAAGCTTTGATGCCGGAGCGGAACTGTTCGGTCGATTGTTCGGTGGTGCGAGTGACGTCCTCAATCATGGTGCGGCGGCGATTTTCGCAAGCGAGCCGATTCTCCGCATCCAGAGCGGTAAGCGCGGACCGGACACGCTCGGTGGTTTCGGAGATGGCGAGATCGACCTGCACTTCCGCTTGACGGCGGAATTCTTCGAGCGTGCTGCCGGCGGCGTTGTGCAGCATCGCTCGGGACTCCGCCACACGTGCGTCGAGCTGGGCGGCAGCTTCTCGCGTAACCATGCGCGTGGCTTCCATTACGCGAACGAGCTGGCGATCGGAGATGCGGTCGGCGGCGGCTTCAAATTGTTCCGTGGCCTGGCCGAGAGTTTGGTCCAGGCGGCCGCGCGTTTGCGGCTCGATTTCGCGGGTTGTCTTTTCGATGAATTTCTGGGACTCGGCGAGATTGTGCTGCATGTCGGCGGAAAGTTTTTCGAGGCGCTGGGCAATTTCTTCGGCTTGGGAGCGGAAGGCGTTGTGCTGCTCTTCAAAGCGTGATTGCACTTCGCCCAGGCGCGACTCCAGGTGGCCGAGAATTTCTTCACGCGAGGAACGCATCAGCGATTCCAGCCGTTGTTCGGAAAATTCTCCGAGCTGCTGAAGATTTCGCTCGCGAACACCTTCCACGCGCGCGAGAGCTGTGCCGATGGCTTCGTCGAGATGCTCGGCCAGCGCGTTTTGCACGACTCTATCCGCGGCGGCCTGCAGTTTGCCCTGCATCGCGGAAACCAGCTGATCGATGGTGATGGCGACGCGCTCCGGCTTGGACGGAGCGGTTTCTTTCGCGGGCTGCGCGCCCGCAGCGGCTGGCGAGGGCGATGGGAATTCCGTCACGTGGCTGGTGCGCGGCTCGCTGCTCGCGGACACCGCCGGCGGCGAAAATTCCGTAGCGGCGGGCGGCGTATCCAGAGGTTCCATCGCGGGAGCTACGGCTGCACCCATACCTGCCGACATCGTGCTGCCGACGCCCAGCAAGCGATTCCAATCCGACGGCGGCGGATACACATTCCAGATGTTCGCTGGCGATTCGAGTTCGACGCCGACTTGGAACAGTTCGCGCGGGCTGGCTGGAGGATGAACGGACTTCACGAAGGCACGAATGACCGGAGAGATGGTTTCTCCATCCGCCTGGAGGACGCGAAGACCGACGGAAGAGCCAATGGGATACTCATGGCGAGACGGATAGCGGCAGCCGTGCAGATTGAAGCTGACGGTCGACGTTTTTTCCTGAAAAGACATTCCCGTCCTGGTTTGGCCGAGCACCACGAGCGGAACGTTGCGATCCAGGCGCGTGCTGCGGCGGCCTTCCAAGCCGGAGAGCGAATGAAGATGATCAGGGGGAGCAGCTAAGCTCACTTTCTTTCCTCCACGTTTCCCATGGGGAAGCCTACCACCGTCGCGGCAAGGCGCCAAAGAAATGTTGGGGGTTGGACAGCGAGGAGTGGGAAGCGTGTCTTGCTCGGTGATCCGTGGTTCCAGACTCGTGACTTGTGACTGGTGACTCGTCACTAGGAATGATAAGAGATAAATAGACGATTCAACAGCAAGTGCGTCAACAGTTTGAAGCGCGCTGGCGGCTAAGCCCGAAGGCTCAGCCGCCAGCGCCGCCAATCAACGAAGTATAGGAAGCAATCTAGAGCGCGATCTAGCCTGATCTAGTATTGGGCGCACTTGGCGAGATTATCTGCGCAAGCGTCCGCACGGGCTAGAAGCGATTGTCCCTGGAGAATGAGCCACCAGGCCTCGAGGTCGTCGATGGATTGGCCATTGAATTCGGCTCCCTCGAGGATGGACTTGATTTGGGCCGCCAATGTGTCGCGCTCAGCGGTCCAGGAGGCGATCTTGTTTTCGAGGTTGGTATAGGTGGTGTCACCGGGAGTGTCGCTGAGAATGGCGTAGGTCGAGACCTTCAGAGTGTTTTCCGAGAGGTCGCCGAAGGGAGCGTTGATCTGTTTGTAGACTTGCCCCAGTTGGCGAAGCGTTTCGGAATGCCTGTGGAGGTGCCTGGGCAAGCTATCGTGATCGAGCAATTCAAGGATGACCCGGCCGTCATGCTGGTAGTCGTCCGTGAGGCCGGAGAGGAACATCATGGTGGGCCGCAGGTCGACGTGGTCGGTGAAGAAATCGCTGGGCTCGGTCACACCGAGGTTTTTCACGCCGGGGCCGACGATGCCGATGAAGGTGCGAGCAATCTCCGGCTGAATATCACCGTGATTCCAGGCGAAGCCGGCGCCAACAGTTGGAGTGGTGCTGCCCGCGGTCTCGAAGAAGAAATTGGGATTGCCGAAGAACGTGAAGGTCGGCTCGCGGTTGGGATCAGCGAGGGTGCTCATGTGAAGCAAGTTCATCGCCACCGGGTCGACGATCGCCCCCTGGAGATCGGGGCCGAGTCCAGTGCCGAGCAAGCTTTCGCTTAGTCCGGTATGAGGATTTACGGCGCTCAGGCCAGCCATGGTCTTCTCGAGGGTACGAACCGTGCCGCTGCTCGGAAGCGGCTGTCCAAGCACGTAGGTGGTGGCGGCATCGTCAAAATGGATCGAGTAGGGCGTGGTGTTGCCAGCAGCCGTCGTGAGGCCAGCCAGGTTGATGTCCAACTCGCCGACGCCATTCGTCCCGTAGGTGCAAGGAATATCCGGCACGACAACGTTCCCGTCCTTTTCGAGTTTGGCGCCATCGCAATTCGCGGGGCTCGGCGCGGCGCCTACAAAATGGTCGCCTTCATCCGGAGTGAAGATGAAGAGGGTGTTGCTCTCATCGATGCCGGCTTCCTTCAGATGCAAGAAAAAAGTGCCAAAGGCGCTGTTATAGTCGGCCAACTGGGCCACGTAGCCAGCCTCGCCAGGGCCGAAGGTGCCCTCGGTGGTGGTGGTTATTTCGTGATTGTCGTGGGCGTCGGCAATATAAGCGAACACCACGGGAATGCCTTTTTTCAACATAGTCTCGATTACGGCGAGCGATTGAGCCGGAGTGGGATCGAAGTTCAACTGGTTGAAGCCAGTAAGGGGAACGCCGTGGTAGTCCACGATGCTGCCGGTGGGGCTGCCGGTAAGCGCGGGGTTGATGTACTTGAGGCCGAAGAGGGCCTGATAGCCTGAGTAGCCGCCCGGCTCGTCGGGCAACGTGTCGTTCACGCCCACCACGCCCAGAGCCGAGTTTGACTGGCAGAGGGGGTCGTTGAGTGCGCAATGGATGGAGACACCGATAAAATCGTTGTTCTGGTTGGTGCTGCTCTCCATTCCTTGGGGAGATGTGGGACCGCCGAAGACCTTGTAGACGTCGAAGGGGGCGCGTTCGAGGACGATGTTGGCGGTGGAGAAGGCACCGACAGTGCAGCCCGCGCGAGTGAAAGGAACCCAGGGGGCAGGGACGTTCTGGCCTTCGGGTGTGGTCAGCGCGAAGGTGTGATCCCCGGTCGCCGGCGTGATGTCCGAAACCAGGTCGGTCCAGTAGAAGAAGGAAGAAGGGAACAGGCCGGCTTCGCCGGAGGCGGTGTTGGAGAAAACGCCGAAGCTGTTGGCGATGAAGATGCCGGTATCGTCGGAGTAGAGGCCGGTCTGCGTGGTGAGGATGTCATTGGCGGTGTGAGAGATGAGGACGGTGTGGTCGCCGGCATCGAGAGTGCCTTTCTGCTTGATGAAATTGAGCAGGTTGGGCATCTGTTCGAGGTCTGACGGGACGTTGGGATTGTCCCGAGTGAAGTGCACGTTGTCGAATTCGACGTAGACGACATGCTTGATTTTTCCCGATGGGGAGTTGAGTTGACACTGGGCCTGGGCCGAACCCGCGAGCCCGGCCGCGAGCAGTCCGCAGCCAAGCGCGGACGTAAGCACGCGACGAAGCAGATTTACTGGATGCATCGGAGATTCCTCCCGAAAGGTGTGATGGGCCGCGAGCCGCGGGACAGGTGGCACGTGGACGCCAACTAATACGCGGGAGTGATGACCCAGTGGCGAACGGAGTATTAAAGTTTGTTATCACTTGGATAAATGCGAGCTTGCAGAATTACGCCGCAGCGGAGTTGCTGGAAAGATGGTTAACCATAATCGGCACCCCTCCCCTGTTTTTTGTAAACGTTGCATATAAAAGACTTACGGGCGTTGCGTTCCGACGGGAAGTGCTGGCCGCTCGGACGCATCGCAGCTCCCTGGGGCCCCCGGGGGTATACAGAGATTTCGACGTGAGCGTATGAAACAAAGGGAGTTGCGGACGTTTGTGTGTGGGCCCGGAAGCGGGTCTGTGGAAAAGTTGGGAAGCATTTGGGTATCGATTCGAGGCAAGGACACATAAAGGCCAACGGGGAAAATCACCGTGTTAGCTAGGTACACTTATACACCTAAAGTAACTATTTGTCAAGGACCAAAATGGGAAACCTTATTCGCCGGCGGGGGTTAGGGGTTGGCGGTGGGTGTAGGTGCTCCACTCGTGGTAGACGTCGGTGGCGTGTTGCGGGGTGAGGCGGTGGATGGAGGCTACCGCGGAGATGAGGTGCTGTGGTTCCTGGATGGTCTCGGAGAGGCGATCAAACTCGCCGAAGTAGATTCTTGGATGGCCGAACATTTTGTCTCCCTGGATTGTGCAGAGTAAGGATAGCTGGAATGTAGAGGGAGGAGGCTTTTCGTTTTGCTGGATGTTCCAGAGAGTTTCGATATAGTCGAGGGACTATGCAATTCAATGAACAATCGAAGCCAGCCTACGTGAAGATCATCCGGGCCAAATTGAAGGAGCAAATGGGCGAGCATGCGGACCGGATCGATTTGTTCAGCGACGACAAGATCATTGAGATGCACGAGAAATGGCGCGAGCGGTCAAGGGAAGAGTTTTGCGCCATATTGGAAGAAAGCATACGCGAGCATCCGGATTCGTATGGGGATATTTAGAGCTCGGTGGCGTGTTGAGGGGTGAGGCGGTGAATGGAAGCTACCGGTGAGATTGGGCACGCGATTCAAAACGCTCTAAGCGCCAGGGCCACCCATCGCTGGGAGTCAGCCAAGTGGCGTTGTAACATGTTTTTAATATTCGCTCAGGCGAATCTATGTATGATGGCCCGCCATACGAGATGGCCTTCTCGATCTCCAAATAAGGGGTTTACGATGTCCACGAATCGTCGATCTGTGGGGACTCTGTCTGCGGCCCTTGTTCTCGGTTCTCTCCTTTTTATCGGATGCAACTATAAGGGTGAAGACGCCGTCCCGGAGAAGGACTTCGCTGTTTCACCCACAATCAAGACCGCTATCGGCGCAGCGGGAAGCACATTTATCGCCCCAATCATGAACAATTGGATCAGCGCTTACCAGCAAAGCCATCCGAGCACGCTGATTAACTACCGGCCCATCGGCAGCGGGGCAGGACTTAGTGAATTGAAGAAGAGCATGTTGGAACTCGCTGCGAGTGACGCGCCGCTCAGCGACAACCAAATCAGCCAGACGTTCCCCATAATCCAGCTTCCAGTGACGGCGGGGCCAGTCTGCGCCATTTACAACCTCCCGGAGTTGAAGGTGCCGCTCAGGCTGAGTGGTTCTACGTTGGCGGGAATTTTCTTGGGCAACATCATTAGCTGGCAGGATCCGGCCATCGAGAGAGACAATCCAGGGGTTAAGTTGCCCCGGGCTGCAATTATCGTGGTACATCGCTCGGACGGAAGCGGTACGACAAGCATACTAACTGGCTACCTTGCGAAAGTCAGTTCTGAGTGGTCGCAAAAAGCAGGGCAAGGACTGTCCGTACCCTGGCCGGTCGGCATTGGCGGAGATGGTAGCAAAGGCGTGCTCGAGTTTGTGAAGCAGAATGCGGGAACGATCGGATATGCCGAACTCAATTACGCGAAGGAAAACAAACTACCCGTCGCGCTTATCCAAAACCGCGCCGGTACGTTTGTGGCGCCGAGCCCCGCAAGTGCCACCGCCGCAATTGAAGCATTCAGCGAGGCCCTCGCCAAAGACGCTCGGACCCCGATTGTGGACCCTCCTGCCTCCGCCAAGGAGGCCTATCCTCTGGCAGGTCTGACCTTCCTTCTGGTTCCCAAAGATGGCTCCGATGCCGAGGAACGGCGAGCCATCCGAGATTTCATCCAGTACGCCGTGACTTCTGGCCAAGACTCGGCGGAGAGCCTTGACTACGCGAAGCTTCCGAAGTCGCTGCAACAACAGGACCTGAGCATATTGGGCGGGCTGACGGTGAGCGGCCAGCCTCTAAAGTAAAAAATGTAAGACTAGTTCGGCCGCCAGATCAGGCTCAGAATTCTGGTTCAACCGTGTGCTCCAGTGTGGTATCGCTTGGACGACCATGCCTGCGCAGCGAGTTGTACGGCGTCCCAAGGGCTGCCCAGCGGCGGTGTGTAGCTCAGGTCCAGATCGTTGAGGTCCTCCACCATCATGTTGTGGAACAAAGCGGCAGCAAAGGTATCGATCCGTTTTGCTACGCTCGCCTGCCAATGGCCGAGTAACTGAGCGCCCAGCAACCTGCCCGTTTGCCGATCACCTGTAATTCGGAAATTCAACTCTCGCGCGCCGGGATAGTAGGCCTTGTGGTCCCAGTGAATACTGGCAATGGTCATAGGATCGTATTGTTTCCCCGCAATTTCGGCATCGCGCAAGCCCGTTCGCGCAATGGCCAAATCGAAGACCTTAACGACTTGAGTTCCTACGCAGCCGGCAAACTCACGGTTTCCGCCAACGGCATTTTCTCCGGCGACGCGTCCTTGCTTGTGTGAGGTTGTGCCCAACGGAAGGTAGGTAGCCACCTGCAGAGTGCGATGCCATGATTCGGCGCAATCGCCCGCTGCATAGACTCCGGGAACGTTAGTTTCCATTAGGCGATTTACGCAGATTGCGCCCGAAGACCCAAGTGTCACGCCGGACGCGGAAGCCAACGTTGTGTTGGGTGTTACGCCAGCCGCAACCAAAACAATGTCGCCCGAGGCGGAGAATCCTCCTGCCCCGCCGACGCGAAGACCGGTTCCGCTTTCTTCGATCGATGTGGCCGCGACGCCGCTGACAACCTTGACCCCCCTTTGCAACAACTCTTCTTCGACCAACACCCCAAGTTCTAAATCGACTGTAGGAAGCACCGCTTCGGAGCGGCCGACCAGGGTAACCGAGATCCCCCGGTGGACCAGGGCGTCCGCCATCTCAAGGCCGATGTATCCCGAACCAATCACAACCGCGGAGCCTACACCTGCCCTGGCTAGGTGCTCGTGAACACGAAAGCTGTCGTCCATGGTGTGCAACGGGAAGACCCCTGGGAGGTCAAGGCCAGATATTTTCGGACGAATCGGGCTTGCTCCGGTGGCAATCAATAGACGGTCATACCGAAGGCGGGTTTCCTGCCCCAGCTTGTTCAGCACGGATACTCGCTGCTTGCCATGGTCTATCTCGCGTGCCTCGAAGTCCGTGAGCATCTCGATGCCTGGGAATTCGGTCCGATGCGCGAGTTGCTGCCATTCGGGCGTTTCGCCGCTAAGATAAAAGGGCAGCCCGCAGATGCTGTAGTTAGGGAAGGAATCCGCGAGCACGACAGTCACTTCAGCCGTTGGTTCGAGTTGATGAGCACGTAGTGCGGCGCTGATTCCCGCGTCACTTCCCCCGATAATCAAGAATCGCACGGTTGCTCTCCTGGCAGTTAGTTGCGCCCGTCAGTTGGCCAGCAAGGCTAAACCAATGGTTCCTTCCGACAGCTTGTCTGCCATGACCCCTGCAACGACCGTAGCCAAGAGAGCTGTGCCTAACGCTTCTGAAGTTACTCGTTTGGCCTGCGAGACAGGTGGTTTAGACTGCAAGTGGTTTTCACTGGCGCTCAATAGGAGGACCTCTCACCGGGGGAGCGGCTGCAATCGCGCAGGCGAATATACAGAATCATGGCTAGAACACAAGTCAATATCATGTTTCGCGCGTTTTCCGATCGGATCAGGCTCCGCATTCTCCGCCTGCTACTCGAAGGAGAAATGTGCGTCGGAGATTTAGTGACGATCCTCCACGTTCCTCAGCCTACGGCTTCACGGCATCTGGCGTACCTGCGCAAGACTGGCTTGGTGATCACGCGAAAGAACGGCCTGTGGAGTTTTTACAGGCTGGCTCCTGCTCGATCATCGGTTCATCGCAAACTCCTCGCGTGCCTTGGGGATTGCTTCAGCTCGGTGCCTGAGATGAAGCGCGACACAAAAGCTGCCACAAAGCTCAAACGTAGCGGGAGCTGTTGTCCCCATTGAACAAGCTAAGCGGATGCCTTGGCGTCCGGCATTTGTTTGCCAATAGTGTCAATTTCCTTCTGGATAGCCAGCTTATCGAGCTTGGAGAGCGGTAAGCACAGCAGCAAAGAAATTCTGCGGTCTAGAACCATGAACGCATCACGGAAGGCGCGTTCCATTTGTTCTTGGCTGCCCTGGGCTGCTGCCGGGTCGGGTATTCCCCAATGCGCGGTCATCGGCTGGCCAGGCCAGACCGGGCAAACCTCTTTGGCGGCTGCATCGCAAACCGTGAAGACAAAGTGCAAATCCGGCGCGCCGGGCTTGGCGAATTCGGCCCAATCTTTGCTGCGCAAACCTGCGACGGGCAGGCGCGCCAGTTCGAGTTGACGCAAAGCTTGCGGATGAACAAACCCAGCAGGGTGACTGCCAGCGCTATGAGCAATAAAATTGGGCCGGCCTTTATAGTTCATGATGGCCTCGGCCATGATGGAACGAGCCGAGTTTCCTGTACATAGGAAGAGAACGTTGTAGCGCAGTTGCATGAGGCTCACCCAGTTGCGTGGTTGGAAAGAATTCGCGGGACCTATATTCGCTTATGCGAATACATGTAAACCTTACGCCGGTGCCTTGCACCTGTCAATATCTGAGGGGCTTGAATGTCGAGTAAAGGCAAGTTCGTCAATCTGCCGGGGTCATTTGCGGCCGATGAAGCGGACGCGGAGGGTGAAGGCGCGGGATTGGCCGCCGGAGAAGGTGCGGAAGTTGGGGGCGTCGATGTTGTTGACGACGGTGTTGGGATTTTGGCGGTTGAGGGCGTTGACGGCTTCTACGCGGACGCCCCAGAGGTAGCCGCGGAAGCCAAACTTTTTTTCGAGGGCGATGTTGAGGGTGGCATAGGCGGGGAAACGGGAGGAGTTGGCGGGGCCGACTAATTGTTGATCGAGGTTGATGATGCTGAAGGGGTAGCCGGTGCGGTACTCAAAGAGGTAGCTGAGCTGGATGGCCCAGATGTGGGTGGGGAACCAGCCCCAGGAGAGAAGGCGGTTGGGGGCGTCCCAGGCTTCGGGGGCGGATTGCTGGGCGGCGTAAAAGATGGAGCCGAGGGCGGGGTTGAGGACTTCGTTGGAGCGGGCGATGCTGCGGGTGTAGGCGGCGTAGAATTCGGTGGATTCGGAGAAGACGTGGCGGACGGTGGCGGTGGCGGAACGGTAGCGGTCTTTGCGGCTGTCTTCGAGAAGGAAGGTGCCGCCGGGTTGGGTGGGTTGCTGGTCGACGTAAGCGAAGCCGTGGTAGCCGTTGCGGGCGAGGAGGTTGAGAGTGAGGAGAGTGCTGTGGGCGAACTTTTGCTGCCAGCCGAGGCTGGAGATGGTGAAGCGGGGTTGGTGGAGGCCGGTGGCGGGGAGGGCGAACTGGCTGATGACGGGACTGGGGGAGACGACGTTGCCGGCGTTGTCATAGAAGGTGTCGATTTGGCGCTGGTCGAGGGTTTGGCCGATGAGGGAGAGGTTGAGCGGGGCATTGTAGATGCCCCAGCCGATAGTGATTTTGGAGGTGTCGTCGGCGAAGGGGAGGAAGTTGGCGGAGAGGCGAGGGCCAACCATGGCGCTTTGGGTGAAGCGGTCCCAGTCGGTGCGGAGGCCGGCCTGGAGGACGAGAAATTTGGAGAGAGACCAGGTGTCCTGGGCGTAGATACCGAGCTGCGTGTTGGAAAGATAGGGAGTGGCGGGGCCGGTGAAGGTGGAGGTGCGGACCAAGCAGCCGGGGATCGGGGCTGTGCAGGCGGGGTTGGTGGAGATGCCGCCTTGGAAGGCTTGCAGGGCTTCGATTTCGGTGCGCTGAGCAGTGAGGGAATAAGTGAGCGCGGCGACATTGGCACCGGCGGCGAGTTGGTGGGTGCCATGCCAGTGGCGAGTGGCGGCGGGCATACCGGCGGTGGCCTGGTAGCGGCGGCCGTGTTGATGGAGGCGCTGGAAATAGTTGCCGGTGGAACCGTTGACGAGGAGGACGTCGGGCTGGGTGCCTTGGGGAATGAAGTCGAGCGTGCCGGTGTCGGCGGCGAGGCCGATGTCAAAGAGGGTGTCGGCGAGCCAGACCTGGTCTTTGACGGCGGCGAAGAAGCGCTGCTGGTTGGCGGTGACGGTGGTGGAGACGGGATCGAGGGCGTCGAGGCCGTCGTTGGTGTCGCGAGCGCGATTGTAGAGGAGAGTGGCGTGGAGAATGTGCTTGGGCGTGATGTAGTATTGAAGGCGGAGGAGATTGTCGCCGGCCCATTCTTCCCAGGTGTTGGCGCCGGCGGGCTGCTGTTTGACGACGGCGAAGGTGTGCTGAATGCTGACGGAATCTGAGAACCAGAAGTGACCGCGCTGGATGGGGCCGGAGAACGTGAAGCGCGGATACCAGTTGCCGAGGTGGACGCCTTCCTGGACGTTGATGCCGGGAGCGGGATTGGTGGTGCCGAAGCGCCAGCGGTCGTCGCCATCGGGAGTTTCGAGGCTGAGGATGCTGGCGCCTGCGTGAGCGTAACCAGCGCCGAAATTGGAGGTCTGGACTTCGGCGGCGCGAGTGGCGTCGACGTTGAAGCGGGAGGTGAGCTGGTTGTTGACGGGATCGCCGATTTCGAAGCCGTCGAGGAGATATTGGGTTTCGCCGGAACGGGCACCGGCGACGTGGAGATTGTTGAGATTGTCTTGCGTGATTTCGGGGAGAGCGACGAGACTTTGCGCGAGGATGTGCGGGCTGGGGACGGGAATATCGCGGATGTCGCGGGCGGTAAGCGTGTCGCGCTGAGCGGTGTCCTGAGGATCGATCTGGTTGGCAGGGGCGGTGACTTGTACTTGCTCGTGGACTTCTTCGGAGTGATTCAGGGTGAGGTTGAGTTCGTTGGCGCCGGGTTGAAGAGTGAGGGCGCGGTTGGCGATGACGAAGAAGCCTTGTTTGCGGACTTCGAGTTTGTAATCGCCAGTGGGGAGATTTTTGAGGGTGAAGCGGCCGGCGCCGTCGGATTCGGTGCGGAAGATGTGGGAAGAGGAGTCTTCGAGTTTTAGCTGGGCGGCGGGAAGCGGAACATTGTTTTCATCGAGGACGAGGCCGGTGCAGGTGGCGAGGTCGGCGGAGCGAGCGGGCGAGGGCGCGAAGAGGCAGAGGCAGACGACGGCGGAAATAAGTCGGCGAGCGATCCCCATAGCACACCCGTTTTGACTGAGGCTGGAATTATTAGACTACGGATTGCTAAGGCGAGATGTCTTTTTACGTTTGAGATTGCCGCGTCGAATATGAGGGTTGGTGGAAAGAAGACTTGGCGGAGGACGGAAATGGTAGGCCCGTGCGGACTCGAACCGCAGACCTCGTCCGTGTCAAGGACGCGCTCTAACCAACTGAGCTACGGGCCTACAATCCAGATAGTTTAGCATGAGAGGCGGAGCGATGCCGATGGTGAGAATTGATGAGGAAATGAAAGCGAAGTGCCCGAGGGTGGCGCTGGCTTGCATTACGGCGGATGTGGTAGCGGGCGCGACGCCGGAGGGGTTGGATCAGGAGCTGCGCACGTGTGAGGAGAAGGTATTGAAGCTGGCGGAGCCGAAGGCGGTGTTGGAGGCAGGGGCGATCTTGGCGACGCGGGCGGCGTACAAGGCGCTGGGAAAGGATCCGGCGCGGTATCGAGGATCGGCCGAGGCGCTGTTGCGGCGGGCGATTGCGGGGAAAGGGTTGCCGCGGATAAACAATGTGGTGGACGCGATCAATTTGGTGAGCGTGGAGAGCCGGCTGCCGGTGGGGCTGTATGATTTGGCGCGTGTGCAGGGCGATATTTTGTTTCGAGCGGGGCGCGCGGGGGAGACTTACAAAGGAATTGGAAAATACGACTTGAATCTGGAAGGGTTGCCGGTGTTTTGCGATGCGGCGGGGCCGCATGGAAGTCCGACGAGCGATTCGGAGCGAACGATGGTGACGCTCGAGACGAGGCGAGTGATAGCGATCATCATTTCGTTTGGCGGCGCGGACGGGCTGGAGCGGTGGGCGGAGAGGATGTCAGGGTTGCTGAAGCAATTCGCTTCAGGAAGAACCGTCGAGGTCCAGGTGACTAAGCCAGCCGCGGTGTAACGATGCGCTTTAGATTGATTGGCTATTGGCCGAACAATGATTCCAGATTACGGCGTCCGTGGGCCACGTGGAGAATGAGCACATCCGTATCGAGGACGCGGTAGAAAACCAAATACTGTCCAACTGGAAAGCTGCGCAAGCCGGGCCGCAGGTCGTCTCGGAGGCGACCAGCATGTGGATGGGTGGCAATTAGAACAAATCGGTCAGTAATAGAATTTGTGAAGCGATCAGCAACGTCCGGGCTGCCACTCTCCGTGGCGATGAAGTACCAGATTTCGTCTAGCTCGGTTTCGACCTCGGGGGCGAGGCGATGGGCCATCAGCCCCGTGTACGCTGTTCGGACTCAAAGCGGGCGCGGCCACGCCGCTGGACCTCGTCAGCAAGCTCTTGCATGGATTGCCCGGTAATTGGGCGGCCTTGGCCGCGTGCTAGAGATGCTTCCGCGGTATCAACGGCGGCCAGAATTTCTGCTCGAGCGCGTTCGCGTTCTTCCCATAAAGAAAGCGCTTCCTGGACAGCGTCCTCGGGACGGCTGAACCGGCCCGTCTCAATGGCTTGGCGGATGAATGCTTCCTGGTCGGGAGTCAAGCGTACATCCATGAAATAAAGAGTAGGAGCGCACGGAATGAGTGTCAAGGACGAATGAGACGCGGAACAGCTCGCAGTGCTTGTATTCGAAAAACGAGGTCATCGGCTACTGGTTGACCGCCTGCGCGACGTCAGACTCTGTCGGGGCGGAGCGGTGAGTCAGGAAGCCGCGGGCGGCGAGGAGTTCGGCGTTGAGGAGGGCGGCACCGGCGGCGCCGCGGACGAGGTTGTGGGAGAGCAAGCGTGAGCTTGACGTCGAGGAGCGGGCATTCGCGGACGCGGCCGACTACGGCGGCCATGCCGTTGCCGGCGTGGACGTCGCGGCGGGGTTGCGGGCGGTCGTCGTCGTCGAGGACGTGCACGGGATGACGGAGGGCGGAAGGGAGCGAGGCGAGTTCGGGGTCGACTTCAAAATTGCGCAGGGCTTCGCGGACTTCTTTGAGGCAGGCGATTTTTTTGAGGCTGATGGAGATGCACTCGAGGTGGCCTTCGAGCACGGGAACGCGATTGCAATGTGCGCTGAGACCGAGGCCGGCGTCGATGAAGCGGGAGCCATCCCATTTGCCGAGGAGCTTTTGCGGCTCGGACTCCATTTTTTCTTCTTCGCCGCTGATGAAGGGAATGACGTTGGCGTGGATATCCATGGAAGCAACGCCGGGATAGCCCGCGCCGGAAACGGCCTGGAGCGTGACGGCGAAAACTTTTTCGAGGCCGAAGGCGTCGGCGAGCGGCTTGAGGACGAGGACAAGACCGGCGGTGGAGCAATTTGGGTTGGTGACGATGAAACCGGTGTCGTAGCCGCGATTCTTTTGCTGCGCGGGTATAGCGTCGAGATGCGCGGCGTTGACCTCAGGAATGAGCAGAGGGACGTCGGGATCCATGCGGTGATTTTTTGAGTTGCTGACGACGGGATAGCCGGCGCGAGCGAAATCTTCTTCGGCGCCGCCGGCGACGCTGGAATCGAGCGCGGAGAAAACGAAATCGCAATCGAGGCTGGGGTCGAGACTTTTGACGACGAGATTGCGCGCGGACTCCGGGATGGGTCCATCGAGATGCCAGCGGACGGCTTCTGCATAGCTTTTGCCGGAGGAGCGCTCGGAGGCAGCAACTTCGGTAAGTTCAAACCAGGGATGTGTGGAGAGAAGTTTCACTAACCGCTGGCCTACCAAACCCGTTGCGCCTAAAACGCCCGCGCGCCATTTTTTCGTGGCGCCGCCTGGCAAGGGACTTTGCCTAAGGGATGCGCGCTGCGACATGCCGCTCTTATCACCGTTCTCCGAAGAATGGGCGCTCATGCCGCACCTCCCAACGGTGCGTGAGCATTTGTGGATGGAGGCACGCCGATGCGCGTGCCACGGACATGCGGTTTGAAGGTGTTGCGAATCCACACGGTCATCTCCGTTTCCGCGGCGAGCGGCAAAACATGAGGATGGAGGACTTTTGCGCCGCTGGCGGCCAGCGCGTGGGCTTCATCATAGCTCAGGTCGTGGAGAAGTTTGGCTTCGATAGAAGCGTGAGGGTTGGCGGTATAAATACCGTCGACGTCGGTCCAGATGACGAGCTCTCCGGCGTCGACGACGTGGGCAATGAGGGCGCCGGAAAAATCGGAGCTGTTGCGGCCGAGCGTGGTGATGCGGCCGTCAGGAGTCGCACCGATGAAGCCGGTGACGACGGGAACAAGGCCGGCATGGAGAAGCGGAAGAAGAGTGGCGCGGCCGCGTTCGCGAGTTTCTTCCAGATGAGGCTTGGCGTCGCGAAAGTTGTCGCAGGTGAGAACGAAATCAGAGGAGGAGACAGGAACCGCGGCGACGCCGGATTTTTCGAGAGCGGCGGCGAAGAGCCGAGCGCTGAAGCGTTCGCCGAAGGAGGCGAGGCGATCCGCGAGCTCCGCGCTGACGATTACGCGACCTTGGAGAGGAACCTCATGGAGAAGATCGCGGCCGAGAAGCTGAAGGCCGCGTCGAACGCGGTCGTGCTGCTCTTCACTGAGTTGCAGATCCTGGAGGACGTTGCAGTGGAGATGGACCAAGCCTTCAGCTTCATTGCGCGCGTGGGCAAGATTTCCTTCCGCGAGAGCGCGAGAGATAGCGAGCAAACGATCGGTGACACCCTTCATAGCAGAGACAACGACGATCACGTTCGAGGACTGGGTGGCCACAGCGACCAAGTTTGCGGCGTGCAGCATGCGCTCGGCGCCAAGCAGAGAGCTGCCACCAAACTTGAAAGCGACAACATTCCGGCGAGAGCTTGCCTGCGTACCGCTCGAAGCAACAACGAAGTGCCCAGCTAAAGAACCTTCCGCTTCCACATTTTCCTGCGCGTATTGGGAACTCATGGCGACCGCTCCTGGTTTCCGCTGGAGCGACTCTGGCGGGGGTTAAAAGAAGAAACCCACCGCCGGATTCGCTTCCGGCGGTGGGTTGGAAACTTTTTCTAACTTGCTAGCTGTTTCTCCACGCGCCGGAAGCGGAAATAGTCTTCTTCGCCTTAGTCGAGGTAGTCGACATAGACGTCGGAGTGGTAATTCGCTTCGTCGCGATGGAAATCATACCGGGAGAGAGAGTAGCACAAGATAAAGGGGACGCAAAGCGAAAGATGGAGAGGGGCGGCAGAGGGTTTCCAAAAAAGCTGACGAGCGCGCCAAATGGCGCAAATTCCGCCCCTGTCCGACAGAACAGGCCGCGCAAATTATTTAATAAAAATCGAAAAATCAATCACTTACAGACAGCAACTTGTTTTCGCTGCATGGGTTTGATGCAACACGGGTCGGTGGGCGCTGGGTGCGCCTCCGGGGTATTCAAGCAGGAAAGGAAAGAAAGCCATGAATGCAAGGAAGTGGTTGAGTGGGATATTTGCGTTTGCCTTAGGCGCGTTGGCAGTGGGATGCGGCGGGAACACAACCACGCCGATTGTGCAAAACCAGCCGGGGACAGTGTTCGTGTCCGGGGGTGACGCACCTCTGCAGGGCGTTGTTTCGTTCAAAGTGGTGGTTTCGGGAATAAGCGTAGCGGAGGGCACGGGCACTCCGGTTACGGTGACGACCGGACCGCAGACAGTAGATTTTGCAAGGCTGAACGGATTGCACACGCTGTTAGATTTGAACACGATTCCGGCGGGAACCTATGACACGGTGATTGTGACGCTGGCTACGCCGGAAATTGACTACCTGAATGTGACGAATCCGCAGACGAATCCTCCAACACGTCCGACGATCAGTTCGCTGACGGCGACTTCGAACCCGCCGGCAACACTTTCGACGTCGACGGTAACGATCACCCTCAGCAACCCGCTGGTGGTGAACTCGGGCGATGTGATCGGGTTGGGATTCGAATTCGACATCCGGAAGTCGCTGGCAGTCGGTATGAACGGCCAGCTTACGGGAGTCGTGAATCCGACGATCAATGTGAACGCGATTACGCCGAGCGATGCGGACGCGTACATCGATGAATTTATCGCGGGCGTGACGACGATCAATGCCGGCGGGAATTCGTTCACCATTCAAGGGCCGCACGGACACGCGTTTACCGTGAACGTGAACGGGCAGACGGAATGGGAAGGCAGCGAGACCATCAACGACCTGACGGCTTCGTCGATCGTTTCGATCTCCGGCACGCTGGACCGAACCGACGGGACGTTCCTGGCGGATACGGTAGCGATTCTCTCGCAGGACAAGTTCTATGCGGGAGGACTGATCACTTACGTAGACCCACCGACGGGCACGGCCCAGGACTTCGACCTATATGTGCGTGATGTTCTGCCCGCGGGTACAGGCTTCAACTCCGGACAGATCTCAACCATCGACCTGACGGGGAACGAGAAGTACTTCATCTACTGGATGCACAATGTGTTCGTGAATTCGAGGTGGAGCAATATCTTCTTCAATGCCTCGCTCCTGGTTCCGGGGCAGCACGTTAGCATCGGCGGGCCATTCACAAATGGAACCGTTACGGTGAAACGCGTGGTGCTGCGGCATGAAGGGCACACGGGCACGCTAGTGGCCGGAAGTGCGAACGTTGGCACGAGCACCTTCCAGTTCAATTCGAACGGGCTGGCGGGGATTTTGTTCAACGGGCCGGTGACCGTCTACGTGACGCCGTTCACGAAGTTTGGCGGCGGGCTGACGAGTCTGCAGGACCTGACGAACAATCCGACGAACCCGTTGCGCGTGATCGGTATCGTATTGAAGGACCCGATCAGCGGACAGCCGGTGTTTGTAGCGCGCAGCGTAACCGAGCTGACGGACTAAGTTACTCCATCAAGTTGCGGTCCAACTGAAGCGGCCGCTCCGAGAAATCGGAGTGGCCGTTTCGTTTTTTAAGTGGTGATTCGGAGATTTGATCCAGCTAAAGCACTTTCGCCAGTTCCTTGAGCACGTCGTCGCCGTAATCGGGATCTTTGATGGAAAATTCTCCCTTACGGAGAACGGTGTTGAAATTTAGAAATACTTCCGCGGGATCGTCTTTCTTGCCGATGAAGATTTTCATCGCGGTCCAATTGCCCCTAGGTTTGGTGAAGAATCCCCCGTCCTTCGAATGGCTCTGGTTCGTCCCTAGAATCGCTGCTGTGAAAGGAAGCTCAGCAACGCGTTCCGGATGGATAGGGAAGGTCTTCGCCTCGAGGGTTTTCTGAAGCTTGCGTAGAAAAACGGAAGCATCGGACCCTGGCACGGCGATCAGTTCCCCGGAAGTGAAAGCGATAGACGGATCTTCCGAGCCTTCAGGAGTGGTTAATTGGAACTGGAAATGGGCAGTTTTTCCTTCAGCCTGGAAAGTGCAGTCAAATTTTTGCACAGCACCACTTTTCTCAACGGGCCGCAATTCAAACATTAGCCAACCATCACCGGCATCAGGAACGAAGGGTTCCGAACTCTGCAACGACCATGAAATTCCTACCTCTCCGCAGCCGATCGCTAAACTGAACAGGATGACAACGACCCCGGCCAGAGTGTTTTTCATTTGGCATCCTCCGTTTCGGTTGAAATTCCCGATTCAAATAGGAGGCTGGAGCAGGTGAGGCCGGACTCGGCTTTTTGGAGCTCGGAGATGTCGAGGGGAGTGACGTGGAAGCCTGCCGATTCGATGCGGGCGCAGGTGCGGGGGAAGGATGCGGGGAAAATAATTGTGTTTGCGAGAGACAGGGCGTTGGCGGCGTGGGGTTCGGCGGGGTCGACGTCAATCCAGTCGTATGCGGAAAAGGGAGTTGGATCGAACCAGGCACGGTTGGCCAGGAGCGTGTCGCGGCCGAGGAAGGTGACGGCGGACTTGAGGTGGAGGCAACCAGTCACAGGGACGGCAATGACTTCGTAGTTGTGGGGCGCGAGGATGGCGGCGAGCTGACGGATGCCTTCAGCGTTGCTGCGCTTGGTGAGGCCGACGAAAAGTCTGCGGCCGATGCGGAGAATATCGCCGCCTTCGAGAGTGCCGGGAAGTGCAATGCGTTCGAGCTTGCGAAATGGGGAAAGGGCCTGGGCGAGTGAAGCGGCTTCCGGCCGGCGTGATTCCGTGCCGAGCGGAAAGATGACCGCGAGCTCATCGAGGACGAGGGCGGGATCCTCGACGAACATAGAATCGGCGAGATTAGGTTCGGCGGGGAGGGAAATGACGCGAGCGCCTAGTTTTTCGAGAAGCTGTTCGTAGGCGCGATGCTGTGCGCGGGCGATCTGGAGGTCGATGGGCTGGCGCGGAATAAAGCTGAGTTCACAATTTAGGATGGCGGGACTGACGGCGCGCGTGATGGTTGTAAGCATGATGTAGAACCGAGTTTACACTCATGGAGAGAGAGATGCTGACGGCGGCGCTGGCAGGACAAGCAGGACTTCGTCATATACGCAAAATACTTTTGGCTCTGCCAATTAAGGCCAGCGTGTGGCCTGAGCGAAATGGGAGATCCAAAGAGTGGTAATGGTGATGCCGGCGCCCAGAAGCATTCCGGCGAGGATCAAGCCGACGACCCCGATGGGTATCCAGAAGCCAGAGCGGGTTGGCGGAGGTTCCTGTACGAGGACAGGAGCGGGCAAAACAGAGGCGCTCTGCGGAGCTGTTTCCGGCGCCAGGTGCTCGCCGGGAATGTTGGAGGCTTCGGAGGCAATCACGAGGCAGTAGCCTTTGCGGGGAATCGTCTCGATGTAGAGCGGCTTATCCGTGGAATCACCGAGGACTTGGCGAAGCTTGTTCACCGTGGTGTTGACGTTGGCGTCGTAGTTGACGTGCGTGTCGGCGGGCCAGAGACGCTGGCGCAATTCTTCGCGAGTTACGACTTCACCGGGTTTTTCGATAAGCGCTACGAGGACTTGATACACCTTGCCCTGTAGCTTCAGGCGAGAGCCATTCTTGGTTACTTCCTGGCGCTGCTGGTCCACTTGAAATGGACCAAAACGCACAAAACGAGGGCCCGTAGGAGGCGCGATGTTAGGTCGTTCTTCCATCCCAGTATCCAGCGTTGGGATCAAATTCGGAGTCATACACCCCATCCTATATAGGCATTAGACGCAGAAAACGCCCAGGAGTTTACAGGGGATACGGAATTTCTAGAGAGAAGTTTCCTTTTTCATATGAGTGAGGCTTCGTGAAAGCCCCAAACCTAGAGGAACGAATGAGAGTGACGGAATGAGCGCGGAAGGAGGCCGAAATTTGTGGAATCCTCCAGAAAAATCGATAGAAATTGACCGGAAGTGAACAAATGTCCGCAAATGGGACGGGCGATTACGCCGAAAACGCGCCGCAAAAATTTAGAAATTATTTTTTCAATTTGGTCTGGCGCCTGCAGTCATTCTTCGATGCAGATCTGAACACTTGCGTCGTCCGGAAGCCATGAAATCCGATGGCGGGCAGAGGTTCGGGCTCGACTAATTTCCTGAGGCTGCGGGAGCCGCAGGCAAGGTCATGATCTCCACGCTCGAGGGAAATCGCTTCGAGCGATAGATGTGTTGCGTTGCTTTTTGGTAATCGGACTCCTTGGCCTCGAAAATGTTGGGAATAAACTTTTGCGGGTTGCGGTCGTAGAGAGGGAACCAGGTGCTCTGCACCTGGACCATGATGCGGTGGCCCTTTTTGAAAACGTGGTCCGCGGTGTGCAAATCGATGGTGAAGGGAGTCACTTCTCCCGGCTTGAGCGGCTCCGGCTTATCGAAGGAATTGTGGTAGCGGCCGCGAAAGATCTCGTCGGAAATCATCAGTTCGTAGCCGGAGAGTTTCCAGTCGTCCGGGTATTTTTGCGGGTACACATCGATAAGTTTGACGATCCAATCGCTGTCGCTGCCGGTTGTGGAGGCAAAGAGCCTGGCGGTGACCTGGCCTGCGAGCGTGACGTCTTGTGTTAGCTCTTCCGTTTGCCAGGTGAGGACATCGGGGCGCTCGTCGACGAAGCGCTGATCCTGCACAAGCCAGGTATACCAACTGCCGGGATGATCGTCGGGATAGGTCATGTCCACGGGGCGATGGCGATAGGGGACGGGATGCGCGGGGTCGCTTGTGTAGGAATCGGAGGCGTCGGCGGAATCCGTTTGCGGAGCGTCGAAAGAAAGCTTTCCGTTCTCGTGGAAATAGAGATTTCGGGTTTGCGCTTCACGAGGGGGCCACGCATCAAATTGGACCCAGTTGTTGCTGCCCGTTTGGAAGAGCAAGGCTTCCTTGAGTGGCAGCGCGCCTTTGTCCTTGAGCCAGTAATCAAACCAGGGAAGCTCAACCTTTTGGCGAAAATAAACGCCAGTGTCACTGCCAAAAGGAATTTCGCCTAGAGACTTGCCTGGCCCGCCGCCCCAGCCACCGTGGTTCCAGGGGCCTGCGACAAGATAGTTGAGATGATGCGAATCGGATTTCTCCAAGCGCGCGTAGGTGGAGATGGGGCCGTAGAAGTCCTCCTGGTCCCACCAGCCGGCAACGTTGAGGTTGGGAACGGTGGGTTCTTTTAAGCCGTAGGCCACGGCGTGATGTTTCCAGAAATCGTCATAGCTTGGGTGGGCCACAAACTCGTTCCAGGTCGGCAATTTTCCATGAAAATATTTTGCGTTGGCGTTGGAGAGAGCGCCGAGGCGGAGATAAAAGTCGTAAACGTCGAAGCGATCGAAGGCAAAACTGAAATTTTCGTTCGAAGATTCAAGCAGGGCGGTGTATTCGAAGGCGTAGCTCAAGCGAAACGCACCGTTGTGGAAGAAATCGTCGCCGAGCCAGGTGTCGCCCATACAGGCTTGTTCGGAAGCAGCCTTGAGCGCGGGATGCGGATGAATCATGCCCATGGTGACTAGGAACCCGTCGTAAGAAATACCGTCCAGGCCTACGCGGCCATTGTTGTTGGGAACATTTTTTACAAGCCAGTCGATGGTGTCGTAAGTATCGGTGCTTTCGTCCACGCCTTTGGCGTCGCTCGGGTCATGCAGAGGGCGAAGCATGACGAACTTTCCTTCGGAGCCATAGCGCCCGCGAATATCCTGAAACGCGAAGATGTAGCCCTCGGAAACCATGTCGGCGTAACGATAAATCATGTTGCTGATACCCTTGCCGGGGCTGGAGATTCCGTAGGGAGTCCGATTCATGAGAATCGGCAGGGGCGTAGTGGCGTTTTTCGGGGTGTAGAACTCGGTATGCAGTTTGACGCCATCGCGCATGGGAATCATGACTTCAGTTTTGTCAAACAGCGTTGAGAAATCGGGACGTTGGCGCTGGGGAGCGGCTGCAAAGCGGGGCGTATACACAATCCCACCGAGCGCAAGGAAAACGAGGACTCCGGCTATTTTGCGAGTGGAGGACATTTGGACTCCCGAGGAGCGACTTGAAAGATACGCATTTTTCGGCGAAACCGAGAATACCACATCGCAAAGAGAGCACGATTTCGAGACAAAACCGGCGGCGCGAAGAAACCAGTGGCTAGTTGCCCGCACTTGCCGGAGCTAGAGAAATCACAACGCCAGATGGATATTCCTTCGAACGGTAAATGCGTTGCGTGGCCTTCTGGTAGTCGGACTCCTTCGCCTCGAAAATATTCGGGACAAATTTCTGCGGGTTGCGATCGATGATGGGAAACCAAGTGCTTTGCACCTGCACCATGATGCGATGGCCCTTTTTGAAGACATGATTCGCGGTGTGGAGATCGATGGTGAACGGGGTGATCGCGTCCGGGGTGATGGGTTCCGGTTTTTCGAAGGATTTGCGGAAGCGCCCGCGGAAGACTTCGTCGGCGATCATCAGTTCGTAGCCGGAGAGTTTCCAGTCGTCGGTATACTTTTCGGGATAGACGTCGATCAGCTTGACGATCCAGTCGGAATCGCTTCCGGTAGTGGAGGCGAAGAGTTTCGCGGTCACACTTCCTGTCAGCACCAAGTCCTCCGTGAGTTCATCGGTCTCCCAGGTCAACACGTCTGGGCGATTGTCGACGAAGCGCTGGTCTTCGACGAGCCAAGTGGGCCAGCCGCCGGGATGATCGTCGGGATAGGTCATGTCGATCGGGCGATGGCGATAGGGAACGGGATGCGCAGGGTCGCTAACGTAGCTATCGAATGATTGATGAGTTGCGGCCTGCGGCGCGTCGAACGAAAGCTTGCCGTCTTCATGAAAATATAATTCGCGCGCCGGCGCACTGTGCGGCGGCCAAGAATCGAATTGCACCCACTTGTTGCTGCCGGTTTGAAAAAGAAGGGCCTCTTTGAGCGGCAGAGAGCCTTTGTTTTTCAACCAGTAGGCAAACCAGGGCGCTTCGATTTTTTGGCGAAAGTAGAGCGAGGTGTCGCTGCCAAAAGGAATCGCGCCAAGAGATTTTCCGGAGCTGCGGGCCCAGCCGCCGTGATTCCAGGGCCCGGCCACGAGATAGTTCAAGTGATCGGGATCGTTCTTCTCGAGGAGTTCGTAAATTTTCATCGGCCCGTAGGCGTCTTCCTGGTCCCACCAGCCCGCCACATTCAAATTGGGCACTTTTGGTTTCGTCAAGATGTAGGGCATGGCTTCGCGCTTCCAGAAGGTGTCGTAGTTCGGATGCGCGACGAAATCTTCCCAGGTGGGCAAAGTCCCGTGGATGTACTTTTTGTCGGCGTTCGATAGCGCGCCGAGGCGCAGATACCAATCGTAAGTGTCAAACTCATCGAACTTGAAGGCGAAATTCGTTTTGCCAGTCTCCATCATGGTGGAGTATTCGAAGCCGTAGCTGAGGCGGAACGCGCCGTTGTGATGAAAATCGTCGCCGAGAAACATATCGGCGGGGGAGGCTTGCTCGGAAACGGCTTTGAGCGCGGGATGCGGCTCGAGCATACCCATGACGGTGAGCCAGCCGCCATACGATATTCCGACGAGGCCAACGCGGCCATTGTTGTGTGGGACGTTTTTCACGAGCCAGTCGATGGTGTCATACGTGTCCGTGCCCTCGTCGATGGCCTTGGGATCTTTCGGATCGCGCACGGGCCGTTGCATCACGAAGGTTCCTTCGGAGCCGTAACGGCCACGAATATCCTGAAAAACAAAGATGTAGTCGTCGGGAATCATTTCGGCGTAGCGGGCGAGGATGCGGCTGTAACCTTTGGCATCGTCGTGGACGCCGTAGGGAGTGCGCTCGATGACGATGGGAAGCGGCTCTGTGGAATTTTTCGGAGCGTAAATTTCGGTGTGCAGCTTGACGCCGTCACGCGCGGGAATCATGACGTCGGTTTTGTCGAAGAGCAGGGAATAGTCCGGCGGAGCGGGAGCTTGCGCGCGGCCGGCGAGCAAAAAGAGAAGGACGATGACCAGCGCCCACAGATAGATTCTGCACTTCCATATCCGACGCGCGAATCGCATGGCAATTCTCCCCAACTCCTCCGCCATAGCATCAAGCGGCCCGCTCTGGTCAGGATAGTACACGAAACGCAGGGAGAAACAGATGTTTCTATTTCACACTGGCGGTGCCCGCAAAGTGAAGTACGTGCCCGCCAAGAATGGCTGTCCTGCCCGCGCTGCGTCTGCTAAACTAAGGGTTGCTCGACCACACCTGAGAACAGAGGAGATTCGTCCGGGCTGCTGGTTGTTTCAGCAGCTATTTTTGTCTTTAGAGGCACTGCCCGAAGGCAGCCCTTGGACCGACGTAGAAATCATGAGCCAAAATATTCGTAACATCGCCATTATCGCCCACGTAGACCACGGCAAAACGACGCTGGTCGACGCCATGCTGCGGCAGAGCGGAATTTTTCGCGCCAACGAAGCGGTTGTCGAACGCGTGATGGATTCCAACGACCTCGAACGCGAGCGCGGCATCACGATCCTCGCGAAAAATACCGCGCTTTTTTTCCACGATACGAAGATCAACATTGTCGACACCCCCGGCCACAGCGATTTTGGCGGCGAAGTCGAGCGCGCGCTTCGCATGGTGGATGGAGTCGTGGTGCTGGTGGATGCCAGCGAAGGGCCGCTGCCGCAGACTCGCTACGTTCTGCAAAAGGCCCTCGCGGCGAAGCTGCCGCCCGTGATTGTGCTCAACAAGATCGACCGCACGGACGCGCGCGCCAAAGAAGTGCTGGACGAAATCTACGATTTATTCATCGACCTGGATGCCACGGAAGACCAGCTCGATTTTCCGGTTGTTTATACCAACGCGCGGGAAGGAATCGCGCACCGGCAAATCGGCGACAGTTCGAAGGATTTACTTCCGCTTTTTGAAACCATTATAAAAAGCATCCCCGCGCCGCCAGGCGATCCGGACGGCGTGCTGCAAATTCAAGTCATGAACCTGGACTACAGCGACTTTCTGGGACGCATCGCGATCGGGCGCGTGTTTAACGGCACGCTGAAGCGCGGCGAGGATGTGGGCATCAGCAAGCTCGACGGGAAGATGATTTCGACCCGCATCACCAAGCTGTATACGTTTCGCGGACTGGAACGGGATGAAGCGGAAGCGGTGGGCGCGGGCGATCTTGTCGCCATCGCCGGCGTGGAAGGAATTCAAATCGGGGAAAGTATCGTCGACCTCGCGGCCCCTCTTCCTCTCGAACCTCTGCTGATTGACGAGCCAACGCTAGCCATGATTTTTACGGTGAACAGCAGTCCGCTTTCCGGAAAAGAAGGCAGCTACCTGACATCGCGCGACTTGCGCGACCGGCTGGCGAAGGAATTGCTCACCAACGTTTCGATTCGCGTGGAAGATACGGACACGCCGGAGTCTTTCCGCGTGCTGGGACGCGGTGAGCTTCAACTGGCCATTTTGATCGAAACCATGCGGCGCGAGGGCTTTGAGCTGATGGTGGGCAAGCCGGAAATCGTTGTGCGGACGGAAAATGGCAAGAAACTCGAACCGCTCGAGCGACTGGTTATCGACGTTCCCGAGAGTTTCATCGGAATTATTCTCGAAACATTGGGCAGCCGGCGCGGCGAGATGCTCAAGATGAGCAATCACAATTCCGGCCGTGTGCGGATGGACTTCAAAATTCCGTCGCGCGGCCTGATCGGTCTGCGCAGTCAATTGCTGACGGACACGCGCGGCACGGCGTTGATCCATTCGATCTTCGACGGCTGGACGGACTATGCGGGAGAGATGGCGCTGCGGCCGACCGGTGCGCTCGTCGCGGATCGTCCCGGACCATCAACGGCATTCGCTTTGTGGAACCTGCAGGAACGCGGCGAATTGTTCATCGGTCCCGCCATCGAAGTCTACGAAGGAATGGTCATCGGAGAAAATTCGCGCGAGCAGGACATGGAAGTGAACGTCACCAAGGAAAAGAAGCAGACGAACATGCGCTCTTCCAGCGCGGATGAGGCGATCCGGCTGATTCCGCACCGCGAGCTCAGCCTCGAGCAGGCGATTGAATTTATCGCTGATGACGAGTACGTGGAAATCACGCCAAAATCGATTCGCCTTCGCAAAAAAGTATTGCAGGCCAACAAGCGTCCGCGCCGCTGGCAGGAAATTCGCGCCAGCCATGAAGCCACGCGCTGACATTTTGAGTCGATCCGGCTCTTAGTGGCCTGACTTTTCCAACAATTCCGCAAGGTACTGCTTCCAGAGCTCCGCCCAGGTGTGCGTGCCGTGGCCGTGCGTATTTTCGCTCGCCGGAATCAGCACGAACCTGGCGTTCTGTACTTTCTTGATTTCGCGCTCGGCGATTCCCAACTCCGGCGGATTGATGAAGTCGTCGCCGGAATTGATGTACATCACTTGCGCCCTGATTTTGCCGAGTTGCGGCGAGGGATCGTAGTTGCGCGACGCGTTCACCTGATACAAAAGATCATTCGCGTCCAGCGCGGCGAATCGCGCATGGAAATATTCATCGAGGTATTTGTCGGCCGCGTCGCGTGTTGGCAGCGCTTTCTGCATGGGGATGGGAGCGCTTCCCGCGATCAAAAGGAAATCCAGCGCCGTCCGCAAAGCCTGCTTGGGTTCTTCTTTGTAGTCGCCTCCCTTCCATTCCGGGTCCTCGCGAATTGCATCCATCACCATCTTGCGCCAGACGCGGTTGCGACCCGCGATCTGCACCGGCGCGCACGCCAATGGCATGAGCGCGTCCATGAAATCGGGATACGTCTCGCCCCAGACGAACGAGTGCATGCAGCCCATCGAAGTGCCCAACACGAGCCGCAGGTGATTGACTCCGAGGCCTTCGCTGAGCAAGCGGTAATGCGCGGCCACCATATCGTCATAGTCGTACTCTGGGAAGTGCGCGTGCAGGCCGTCGCTGGGTTTGGACGACTTCCCGTGGCCGATGCCGTCGGGAAGAATGATGAAGTAGCGCGAGGTATCGAGAACCTGGCCCGGACCAAAGAGGACGCCGGCAAACTGTGGCTGAAAAAACTGCTGCCCTGAGCCGCCTGTTCCATGAAGAATGAGCACAGCGTTGTTGGTGCGCCCTGCCGCATCCTTGACCGGTTTGCCCAGCGTCGTGTAGTGCAGCCGCAATTCTGGAAGCGATTCTCCCGAATGAAACTGGAAATGGTGGACAACGAAGTCGCCTTCCGTGGCGGCGGTGGGAAGCTGCTGGGCACTGCACAACGTGGCTGCGAGCACGCAAAACACGATCGCGGCTAACCGCATAAGTTTGAAGCGTCTGAACATCTTTCACCTCGAAGACCCAGAAATCTACCATGATTCCAGGAGCGGAGCTGCCCGCGTCCCCTTCAAGGACCGCTTGTATTGACGCGCAGCCCTGCATAGACTGCAACGCGCTGTGACGTACACCGCTTGCGAGGTGGTTTGATGCGACGAATTCTCCAGCTCGGGTTGTCCCTCTTGCTTTTGGCATCCATGTCCTGGAGCCAAACAAGACCTAAACTTGCGCCCGGCGTGGCCGCTTTCGTGAAAGAAGACGCAGCGGTCATTGCGCTAACCCACGTTCGCGTGATCGATGGCACCGGCGCGGCTCCTCGCGCTGACCAAACTTTGATCATCAGCGACGCAAAAATCATGGCCCTGGGGGACTATGCCGCGACTAAAATTCCAGATAGTGCGAAAGTGCTCGACCTCACCGGCCGCACCGTGATTCCCGGCCTGGTGGGGATGCATGATCACATGTTCTATCCGTCCCCTGGCGGCGGATTGCCGCTCTACCCGGAGCATGCTTCGAGTTTTCCGCGTCTCTATCTCGCGGGCGGCGTCACTTCGATTCGAACAACCGGCAGCCTGGAACCTTACGCCGACTTGGAGCTAAAGCAGGCGATCGACGCGGGCAAGCTTGCCGGGCCGAAAATTCACGTCACCGGTCCTTATCTCGAAGGCGAAGGCGCCTTTGCATTACAGATGCACCAGTTGAAAGACGCGGAGGACGCGCGGCAGATGGTCGAGTTCTGGATCGCGCGGGGCGCCACTTCCTTCAAGGCCTATATGAACATCACGCCGGAGGAGCTGGCCGCCGCCGTAAGAGCAGCGCACGCGCACGGAATCAAAGTGACCGGCCACCTTTGCTCGATCGGTTTCCGTGAAGCAGCCGCTATCGGTATTGACGATCTCGAGCATGGGATTGAAGTGGACACGGAATTTCTTCCCGACAAAAAGCCCGGCGTATGTCCCAACCCGCAGGCTGCTGCAAGAGCGCTGCTCTCTCTCGATATCGCGGGCAAGCCCATGCAGGACATGATTCACGATCTGGTGGCGCATCACGTCGCAGTTACTTCCACGCTGCCCGTGTTCGAAACGTCCGTGCCTGGACGCGCGCCGCTCGACTCTCGCGTCCTCGACGCGATGACGCCTGAAGCGCGAATTGCCTATCTTTCCAGGCGCGCTCGCGTTTCGGATAACGCGGCAACTTCCGACGCGCCAGCTATCTTTAAGAAGGAATTGGAATTCGAGCACGAATTTTCAAAGCAAGGTGGACTTCTTCTGGCAGGGCTCGATCCTACAGGATACGGCGGCGTGATCGCCGGCTTCGGCGATCAGCGCGAAGTGGAATTGCTGGTGGAAGCGGGCTTCACTCCTCTGGAAGCGATTCATGTCGCAACATCGAACGGCGCCGAGTTTCTCAGCGAACTCGACAAAATTGGCACGCTTGCCGTGGGCAAAGCGGCCGACATTGTGGTTTTGCAGGGAGACCCGTCGGCCAACATCAAAGACATCGAGAAAGTTGAAATCGTCTTCAAAGATGGCGTTGGCTACGACTCCGCCAAGCTCATCGATTCCGTAAAAGGACTAGTCGGCCTGCGCTGAGCGTAAACGGGGATGTTACGGAGCTTGCGCGTGCGGAGCGGCCCAGCCCTTCCTAAGGCAGGAGAATTTTTCCGTCCGCGCTGGGCAAAGATAGCCCCACTTCGTGCGCCAGAGTTGGAGCAACGTCGCGCATATCAATGACCCCGAGCGATTTGCCCGCAGGCACGCCCGGGCCTACCAGAAAAAAGGCCGCACGCAAATCGGGCACGTCGGGCAACGCTCCATGCGTGCCGCCAACTTTTGTTTTTGAGAGCACGGGGCCATCGGGAGCAGCGCCCGTCCGCCAGCCAGGCTTGAGGCTGACAAAAAACGATGCCGGCGGATAACCACCACGCTTGTGGAGTTCCTCCGCTTCGAGGACGCGGTCGATTCCGTTCGCCGGATCGCTCGCGACTTTGGCGAGCAGCTCTCGAACTTGTGCCAACGTCTCAGCATCGTTGGGATCTTTCAGCACGATAGCCGCCGAGCCGCCGGTCACCCAAGGCATGGCCTTCCAATCCGTAATTTTCCCCTTCTCACTGAAGGTGATCAGCTTTGCATCGCGAAACAGAGGAAACAGGTTCAATTGCGAATCGGTCCGAACAAAGCCGTGGTCCGAGACCACCGCAACAAGCGCCCGGCCCGGAGCGAGCCGATCTGCCGTTGCGCGAATTCTTCCAATCGTGGTGTCGATGATTTCGAGAACAGCAATGGATTCGGGACTGAACGGCCCCGTCTCGTGTTCGATGTGGTCGAGCGCGCTCAAGTGCAGGGTGACTAGCGCGGGATGCTTCTTCTCCAGGATCCATTCAGTAAACCGCCCTCGGCTTTCATCCGCCTGGGGGGACGTGTCGATTCCACCGCGATATTCTCCAAGATCGGCTTTCGCCTCCTCGAGCAATCCGCGCGTCGAGACGGCGCGCAGCAACTTGGCATCATCCGGCGTACTCGCGCGCCAGAATTCGGGAATGTTCCAGGTGATGTGGGCTCCGACAGTAACGGGCCATTGAAGGCTGGCGGTCGTGCGCCCGGCCGCGGCAGCAGCATCCCACAGAGTGGGGACGCGAATGTCTTCCGTATACCAGTACCAACCCTGGTTGTTCTGCTGCAGCGGATCGAACGTGGTGTTGGCGAATATCCCATGCTTCGCAGGCCACACGCCTGTCACAAGCGTGGTGTGACTGGGATAAGTCACCGTCGGCACAATACCCACAACTCCTTCGGCGTAGGTTCCTTCTTTCAGAAATCTCCGGAGATTGGGCACCTTCGCGCCATGCGCGTCGGCTTCCGTGATGTAGTCTGGCCGCATGCCGTCTACCGAAATCATCACCAGCAGAGGCGGCGCCTGCTCTTGCGCCAGGCCGCCGGCCGCGAGGAAGAATAGAACCGCGAACGAAAAGAGGGAAAGGAGCCTCGGCGAAGGGAAACTCCGCAGGCTGTTCGAATTGTCCATGGTGTGCAAAAGCATACTCCAAACCTCGATGAGGATTTTACAAAGTCGTCACACAAGGATAAATTGGATATGAACAGCGCTGGACTATGCGGGTGGCCAGTCGTCCAAAGCGGGCCATTGTCCAATTCCAACTGTTCCCCGCGCAGGGAATGTTGTAGAGTCTAGCGCTCATATGCAATCCGCCGCTGAGCCATTGCAAGGGAATGGTTTAGCAAATTGGTAGCGCTCTCAGGCGGAACTTTCAGGCAGCATTAAAGGTGGAATCCGTGAATATTGGACCCTCGAATGGGGCCTCAGACTCGCATTGCACGATTGCGGCTACAGCAACCGCACTTCCGCCGTATACCATCACGCGTGAAGACGTGAAGTACTACATGGGACGGGTGTTTGACATACCAGAACGCCGTCTTGAAGCCATGATGAGCATCGTGGATAACGCGCAAGTTCATCAGCGCTACTCGATTTTCCCAATCGAATATACTGTCGAACCACGGCCCCTCTCCAAGACGAATAACGAATACATGGAGCACGCGGTAAAGCTCGGCCGCAAAGCGGCCGAGGATTGCCTGGCGAACGCTGGTCTGCGTCCGGACGAAGTGGACCTCATCATCACCGTCTCCTGCACCGGATTCATGATCCCGTCGCTGGACGCGCATCTCATCAATCTGATGGGCTTTCGTTCCAACGTGCGCCGCATGCCTTTCACCGAACTGGGCTGTGCCGCCGGAGCGATGGCGCTCGGCCGCGCGGCGGATTACTTGAAGGCTCATCCCGGCAGCAACATCTTAATCATCGCTGTCGAATTGCCTACACTGACTTTTCAGCGGAAGGATATCTCCCAGGCTAACTTGATCTCTTCGGTTTTGTTCGGCGACGGAGCCGCCGCTGTCCTGGTGACGGGAAAAGAGCGCAAAGGCCCCAAGATTCTGGTATCCGAAACTTATACGTTTCCCGATTCTCTGGGCGCCATGGGCTTCGACCTCCGCGACTCCGGTTTTCACATTTTACTTTCGAAGGATGTCCCCGAAATGATCGGGGGAGAAATTCGCGGCCTCGTGCACGGCTTTCTCGAGCGCCAAGGCCGCAAACAGGAAGATATAAAGGGATGGATTTTGCATCCCGGCGGCGCGCGCCTGCTTGGCAATGTCGAAAAGGAATTGGGGCTCTGCAAGTGCGACACGCAACCCTCCTGGGATATTCTCTGCAACGTCGGCAATCTCTCCAGCGCCACGATACTTTTCATCTTGCAGGAGTGGCTTCAAAAGCGGCCTCTCAATGCGGGGGAGTATGCGATGGCGGCCGCCTTCGGCCCGGGCTTCAGCGCGGAATTTCTTTTGCTCCAATGGAACTAAGCGTTATCGCGTTTCTCGCCCTGCTCGTGGCCGTGGGTCTGCTACGTATTGTCGAGTTGCAAATTTCGCGGCGTCATCAGCGAGAGGTGATCTCGCGGGGCGCCGCAAAAGTAGAAGAACCAAGATTTCGGTGGATGGTCCTTCTTCACACTGCGGTATTAATCGGCGCCGCACTCGAAGTCGTTCTCCTGCACCGGCCCTTCATCCCCGTTCTCGCCGCGATCATGTTTGCGATCTTTCTCGCGGCAAATGTCGTGCGCTGGTGGGTCATCCGCACCCTCGGTAATCACTGGAACGTCCAAGTCGTGGATTCCACGAGTCTCGGCGTTATCTCCTCAGGCCCGTTCCGTTATGTTCGCCACCCAAATTACGCCGCGGTCTTCGCGGAGATGCTGGCGCTGCCCCTGATCCACACCGCATGGATCACCGCCGTTGCCGGCTCGCTTGCGCACATCGCCGTCCTCTCGATGCGTTTGTCCACGGAAGAGCGCGTGCTTCTGGCCAATCCCGAATATCAGGCCACCATGGCCAGTAAACCAAGATTCATTCCTGGTGTTTTCTGAGAGAACGAATGCGCTGGTCTTCCCGGATTCCGGCGCTCGCTCTCTTTATTCTGCTGGCTCCATCCCCGTCTCGTGCACAAGCAGCCGAAGATGGCAGCGACTCCGCGTTCACGGAAATCCCCGAGCTGAAAGAAGGCTTCCGCCTGCTCTATGTGCAGAAGTACCCGGAAGCTCGCGAAAAATTCTCCGCGTGGACTTCCGCTCACCCTGACGATCCGTTTGGTTTCGTGGCCAAGGCGGCAAGCTATCTATTTGAGGAGTTTTACCGTCAAGGCGTCATGACCAGCGATTTTTTTCTGGATGACAAGAAGTTTCTTCGAGGCATCGAAGGCAAGCCCGACCCGGAGCGCCTCAAGCACTTCGACGCGGAGCTGGCGCAGGCGCGTAAGCTCGCCAACGCACGCCTCTCCAGGAACAAGAATGACGCGGCGGGACTCTTTGCTCTGACGCTTGCCGCCGGTATGGAATCCAACTCCGACAGCATCCTCCAAAAAAAACACGTCGAGAGCCTCAAACGAATGAAAGAAGCCAACGAGCACGCCAAGCTCCTGCTGGCGCAGCGCCCCGATGCCGATGATGCCTGGGTCGCTCCCGGCTCGGCCGATTACATCATCGGTTGCCTCTCGGGCGGCGTTCGCATGGTTCTGTGGTTTGGCGGCATTCATGGAGACAAAAAGCTTGGCATGGAGCTGGTGGGAAAAACGGCAGAGAAAGGCCGCTATCTCGAGCCCTTTGCTAAAGTTCTTCTGGCGCTCGCGGCGCGGCGCGAGAAACAAGATGCCCTGGCCCAGAAGCTCCTTCATGAATTGACCGAGGAATTTCCAGACAGCCCGCTGTTCGCTGCCGAATACGCGAAAGTCATGGGCCGGCCGATACCAGCTGTGATTAAACCGAATTAGGTTCGCTAGCCATGGTCGCGGCTGTACGCAAGACACGCAAGTGGTCTCTTTCTTTGTAATCGAAGGCCGTTCGTTCAGTATTCATACTGGCGTTATGCAAATTTCTCCGCGCCAGGGCAGTAGTGGACTAGAATTGCATTCCCGGACTGCCCCTGACCGGCAATCCTCCTCAAAGGCGGTGGCGAGTGTTTCAACAGGACCTCTTAAAAGGCCGGGCGATTTTCTTGACCGGCGGCGGTACCGGTCTGGGCCGGTCCATGGCGCTCCGTTTTGCCGAGCTTGGCGCGCGCATGTTTCTGGTCGGCCGTCGAGAGGAACCGCTGAAGGAAGTTTGTGCGGAAATTCACCGGGCAGGAGGTTCGGCGGCGTTCACCACTTGCGATGTACGCGACTATGGCGCCGTAGAAGCGGCCGCCGAAAAGGCCGAGCAGCAATTTGACCGCATCGATACCGTCGTCAACAACGCGGCCGGAAATTTCATCGCCCGCACCGAAAAGCTTTCCCCCAATGCTTTCAACACGGTCGTAGGCATCGTCCTCAACGGCTCGTTTCACTGCACGCAAGCTTTTGTCAAGCGCTGGATCGGGCAAAAGCTCGGCGGCAATGTCCTGAGCATTGTCACCACGTACGCAGCCGCAAACAGTGGCTCCGGTTTTGTCGTGCCCTCCGCCTGCGCGAAGGCCGGCGTGCTCGCCATGACGACTTCGCTGGCCGTTGAGTGGGCCAAGTATCACATTCGTCTCAACGCCATCGCACCTGGACCCTTCCCTACCGAAGGAGCGTGGTCGCGTTTGATGCCTTCAAGACAATTTGAAGAACACGCCAAAGACAAGCACCCAATGAAGCGTTTCGGCCGTCACGAAGAGCTAGCCAACCTTGCTGCATTCCTCGTGAGCGATATGGCGGAGTACATTAATGGCGAGTGCGTGGTGATCGACGGCGGCCAGTGGCTGCGCGGCGCGGGAGAATTCAACGACTTGCTCATGCTGCCCGAAGCTGCCTGGGAAGCGCTGGAAGCTTCTCGCAGCAAAAAATCCTGACGCCAGCTACTCCGGCAAGGCGCGCTTGCGCAGTTCCACAAGCAGCTTCACGTCTCCAACGGTCTTTCCGTTTGCTTCGGCGTGGACGCTCACTTCCTTCGCCTCCGCTTTGGATCCCGCACCCTCGCCGGCTGGCGGCAGCTTCACTTCTATTCGGGTGGCCGCGGTCTGCTTTGCCGCAACGGTGAATTTTCCGCCGCCACTTCCCACCGTCCATCCGGCAGGCAAACTCACGGTAAGTGCAATCTCTTGCGCCGCCGAACTCTGATTGCGCAGCCATAACGGAATTACCAGGTCCGTGCCTCCTTGCAGCGCGATTTCCGGCGGCTCCGGATGAGGCAAGTGCGCCAATCCGTGGGCCCGCCGAAATTGGGCGTAATAATTCCACGGTCCTGCAAGCTCCATCGAGATTTCCGGTTGCGGCGGTGCGGGTGTGGCTTCAGGACGCGCAAAGGGAATCGCGCCCGCGGTGATACCTTCAAAGACATCTCCGGTAACGCTCCCGCGCACCAGCGACTTCCCGAGCACGAAACCAATCCCGGTGCTCCAGAAACTATCCGATGTCACCAGCTTTTCGATTTGCGGCTCGTCCATTTTCGCCAGCGAATCTATGAATCCCTTCGCCTGAGTTTCATGGCGCCGGAAAGATTCCAAAGCAACGCGCCAATAAGCCTGTTTCGCCGATTTCGATATTTCTTTCACAGAATATCTGGGACCTTTGTCGCGAAAAATCTCCTCTTTGTCCGCGTCCGGAAAGTAATAAATTTTCTTTGTCTGCCAGGGCCGCAAATTTTCGAGGTATGGCTCCAAGCGGCGCAGCGGCGCAGAGACTTGCTCCGGGAACACTGTAGGATCGCCAGCAAGATCGAACGCCTCGGTCGCCAGAACGCCCGCCGCCTGATGATCTCCGTGGTCCTCGCCAATAAATGTCCCCGGCAGAAATGTCAGAATGACCTCTGGCCGCGTCAGCCTCACTAGGCGCACCAGATTCTCGAGCGCCACCCCGTGGTCCCAATTCGCCAGAGATTGCAAGACGTCTTGCGATGCCGTGTCTTTCCCGCCCAGAAACCAAACTTTGTCGATTCCCAGCACGGCGTCGGCACGGCGAGCTTCGATTTCACGTATCTCGCCCAGCGCCGTGGCTTGCTCTACTCCCGCCTCATTCGCGCCACTGCTCCCCCGCGTGCCATAAACCACCGCGACGCGCTTTCCTTCGTCGATCGCACGCGCCAGATAAGGTGTCGCCGCCCCCTCGTCATCGGGATGCGCCACCACAAGCAAAATGTCCACTTTATAGCGCTCATCCGCCTGCAAGATGATCTTTGCCGTTTGCGCGGCAGCAATGTCCGCGATCAAAACCATTCCTGCAAGGAGGACAAGCACGGCGGGCCATTCGGCCCGCACCTGACTCCGACCACTCCGGGCCTTCAGAACTAGTGTTTGGCGCAAGAAATCTCCCAGCCGTGAAGGGCGAATACTTCCAAAGGTTAGGTTCATTCGGGAATTCTATCCTGAACCTGCAAACGATGATAGTTCCCGCAGTGTCGTATCGATAATGCATTCATTATACGTCTCATATCGATAGAACAATTGACATACGACATTGAGGTCGATAAGATCAATTCAGGAGATTCATGCATGGATTCCGTTAAAGTATCCCCCAAGTTTCAGGTGGTTATTCCCAAGAAGATCCGGGAAGGCCTCAATCTCGCACCCGGTCAGCAGCTCGACATCTATGTTCTCGATGGCATCATCCGCCTTCACCCGCCTCGCTCCATCAAGGAACTGCGTGGCGCCGCTCTCGGTATGAAATGGAAGGACGACTACCGTGACCACTCCGACCGTTTCTGATCCGGTTCTTGTCGACTCATCAGGCTGGCTCGAATACATCACTTCCGACTCGAAGGCCGACCTTTTTGCTCCTTATCTTGAGGGCCAGCGTCCCCTCTTGGTTCCTTCAATTGTCCTTTACGAGGTGCGCAAAATCCTCCTCCAGCGCCAGCCCAAAACGGTTGCGGACTTCTTTGTTTCGGAGGCGTTGCGTCGTACCGTCGTCCCTGTGGACCAGGAGGTGGCGCTTTCCGCCGCCGCACTTAGCATCCAACTCGAACTTCCGATGGCCGATGCTCTCATTTACGCGACTGCTGAGAGAAATGGCGCAGAACTCGTCACCTCAGATTCTCACTTTAAGGGTCTGCCCAGGGTGACGTTGCTTTAGCATGGTGCGAATGATGTGCTCGGCTGTGTCACCCTTGCCTTCATCGGCTTGACCGCACTACAACGCGCCGATAAGCTTAGTGTTTCTCCTTCCAGGTGAACCAACAATGGAGCAGGTCATGGAGCAAGTGCAGGTCACATTGCCGGATGGCAAGGTTCAAGAGGTGCCCAAGGGCACGACTCCGGCGGAAATCGCCCGCAAAATTTCGCCTCGGCTTGCCGATGCCGCCCTCGTCGCTCGTGTCACCGCGACGAACGGAACCCCTTTGCCCAACGCACCCGATCTGGGTGAGCTGATCGATTTGCGCCGCCCCCTCGAGGAAAATGTAAAGCTGCAAATCCTCACAGAGAAAGATCCCGACGCGCTCTTCGTCTTCCGCCATTCCGCCGCGCATTTACTCGCCGCCGCCGTTATGGAGCTTTATCCCAACGTTAAACTGGGCATTGGCCCGCCGACCGACACAGGTTTTTTCTACGAATTTCTTCGCGACGAGCCATTCACTCCGGAAGACCTCGCGAAAATTGAAAAGAAAATGCACGAGCTCGCCGCGCAAGATTTGCCGAACGAGCGCAAGCTTATCCCCAAGCCCGAAGCCCTCGAGCTCTACAAAAAGAGCAACCAAATTTTCAAGTGCGAGCTCGTCGAAGAAAAAGCCAATGAGCTGATGGTTTCCTTTTATACCACCGGAAAATTCATCGACTTCTGCCGTGGCCCGCACATCCCTTCCACTAAGCGCATCACCGCGTTCAAGCTCATGAGCGTCGCCGGCGCCTACTGGAAAGGCCAGGAAGGCAATCCCCAACTCCAGCGCATTTATGCCGCGGCCTTCTTCACGCAAAAAGAGCTCGACGAATATCTGAACCGCCTCGAAGAAGCCAAGCGCCGCGATCATCGCAAGCTTGGCGTCGAGCTAGAACTCTTCAGCATTCAGGAAGAAGCCGGCCCCGGCCTCATCTTCTGGCATCCCAAGGGCGGTCTGATCCGCAAAATTGTCGAGGACTGGCTCCGCGACGAGCTTCTCAAGCGCGGTTACGACCTCGTCTACACCCCGCACATCATGCGTCTCGACCTCTGGAAAACCAGCGGCCACACCGGCTATTACAAAGACAACATGTTCGGCCCGGTGGAAGTCGAAAAGGCCGACTACCAGCTCAAGCCCATGAACTGCCCCGGTCACATCCTCATCTACAAATCAAAACTGCACAGCTATCGCGAACTTCCCGTGCGCCTCGCCGAACTCGGCACTGTTTATCGTTACGAGCGCAGCGGCGTTCTGCATGGCCTCCTCCGCGTGCGCGGCTTCACGCAAGATGACGCGCACATTTTCTGCATGCCTTCGCAAATTGAAAGCGAAGTCGAAGCCTGCATGGATTTCGCGTTCGCGGTCATGAAGAATTTCGGGTTTGACAAATTCGAAGTCGAACTCTCCGACTGGGATCCCGCGCATCCGGAAAACTATCCCGGGAAGCCCGAAGACTGGCAACACGCTTCCGATTCTCTCGCCAGCACATTGACGCGCATGAACATCCCCTATAAGAAATTTGCAGGCGAAGGCGCATTCTACGGCCCCAAAATTGACGTCAAGCTCATCGACGCCATCGGCCGCCCGTGGCAGCTCACCACTGTCCAGTTCGATTTCAATCTGCCCGCGCGTTTCGGCCTCGAATACGTCGCTGAAGACGGCGCCAAGCATCAGCCGCTGATGGTCCACCGCGCCCTGCTGGGCTCCGTCGAACGTTTCTTTGGCATATTGATCGAGCACTACGCGGGCGCGTTCCCGCTCTGGCTCGCACCCGTGCAAGTCCAGATCTGCCCTGTCAGCGAAAAAGTCGCTGACTACGCCAAGCACGTCACCGAAACTCTGAAGCGGCACAACATTCGCGTCCATCTCGACGACCGCAACGAAAAGCTCCCGGCCAAAATCCGCGACGCGCAGCTCCAAAAAATTCCATACATGCTCATCGTCGGCGCCAAAGAAGCCGAAGCCGGCACCGTCTCCGTCCGCCATCGCAGCAAGGGCGACCAAGGCCCCAAGCCCCTGGCTGAAGTCGTCGCCGCTCTGCAAGACGAAATCACGTCCCGCGCGCTGGCCTAATCGCTTTTCGCGGGATGCGCAGGTTCGGCCAGTCTCTTTTCGAGGCCGTCGCGGCATATGAAACCCACCGAGAAAATTTCTCTTTGAGGGAAGTGGCCTCTGTGTTACGTTCCTCTCCGATGGGCATCCCTCCCGCCAATCCCACCCCGCAATTCGCCACGGCGGAGTACGCTGGCAGCGGCGACGCTTGCAAATCCTGCAATCAAGCCATCTCCGGCTCTTACTACCGAATCAACGGCTCGCTTGCCTGCGAGCGTTGCACCACGCAACTGCAAACCCAGCTACCCAAAGATTCACACGCCGCCTTTGTCCGCGCCATTCTCTTTGGCATCAGCGCCGCGATCCTCGGTCTTATAGGCTACGCGGCTTTCTCCATAATTACCGGCATACAAATAGGCTACATTTCGTTGGCCGTAGGCTGGCTGATCGGCAAGGCCATGCGAACGGGAGCAAGAGGCATTGGTGGACTCCGCTATCAGATCGCCGCAGCGCTGTTCACCTATGCGGCGGTCTCCATGGCCGCCGTCCCGATTTATCTTTCGCAAATGAACAAGCTGAAGGCCACCAAACCACCGCAAGTGCAAACGGCCCCTGTGAATCCTGGAGCTTCGGCAGGCGACTCAGATTCCGATAACTCTGCACCGTCGCCCGGTACCACTCCCCCCGTTTCCCATCCAAAACCTCGCATGAGCCCATTCGCAGCCATCGGCTTGCTGGCTCTACTTGGCTTGGCCTCCCCCTTTCTCGAATTGCAAGACCCCTTCCACGGCGTCATCGGCCTTATCATCTTGTTCGTCGGCATTCGCTTCGCCTGGCAACAGACCGGCGCGCCGAAAATTGATATCGTCGGTCCGTTCCAAGCCTCCCGCGCGCCCACGCCCGCTCCTGCCACCTGATCGTCCGCGCCCCGACCCGTGTCCTCTCCTCCCATCGTTGAACCCATCCGCAATTGCCACAACTGCGGCCAGTCCGTCCCTCTCGGCGCGCTCGATTGCCCGCAATGCCACGCCCTGCTCCACAGCGAAGATCTCGTCCGCATCTCCACGAAAGCGAATCAGCTCGAAGAACAGAACGCCCTGCCGCAGGCCCGCGACGAATGGCGCAAAGCCCTCGCTCTCCTTCCTCACAATTCGAACCAAGCCGAATGGATTCGTGGAAAAATCTACAAACTAGAACTCGCCGAAAAATACGCCGCCTCGCAACCGCCGAAAAGTGACTGGACCAAGCGCCTCGGTCCTCTCGCACCAATAGCCATTCTGCTTGTAAAGAGCAAAGGCCTTCTGCTTGCTCTCTTTAAACTGAAATTCCTCTTCAGTTTTTTGGGCTTCCTCGCGATCTACTGGACGCTCTACGGTTTCAAGTTCGGCCTGGGTTTTGCCGTCCTCATTCTCGTCCATGAACTTGGGCATTACATCGACATTCGCCGCCGCGGCCTCCCCGCCGACATGCCCGTCTTTCTCCCCGGCCTCGGCGCCTACGTTCGCTGGGAAGCCATGGGCGTCACTCGCCAAACCCGGGCCGCCGTCAGTCTCGCTGGTCCGCTCGCCGGATTACTGGCCACCGGTGTCTGCGTCTATCTTTGGCACCACACTGGCTACGGTTTGTGGAGCGTTCTGGCCAGAGTCTCCGGCGTTCTAAATCTTTTGAATCTCACGCCGGTCTGGATCCTCGACGGCGGCCAAGCCATGAACGCTCTCTCCAAAGCCGAACGTTTCGTCCTCCTGGCTTTGACTCTCGCACTCTGGGCTTTTCTTGGCCAGGGTTTGTTCTTCCTGGTCGCCGCCGGTATGACCTACCGCCTCTTCACCAAAGACCTTCCTCCGCTCCCGAACCCGCGCATCGCGGTCTACTATGCTTCTCTCCTCATCGGGCTTGGCGCAATCCTCTATATAATCCCAGGGCAGGGTCTGCTCCCCCGGTAGCTCGCGGTAGTCTAAAGCGGAGAGCGTTATGCGCTACACTATTTCCAGGCGTTCGTTTGTTTCGGCCGGCTCCGCACTTTTTGCTGCCTCCCTTACCAGTCCTCGCTCTTTGTTTTCCGCGGGAAAAGAAGGCGCGCCCACTATGCTCGACCACATCCTCCTCGGCTGCAGCGATCTCGACCGCGGCATCGCCTTCGTCGAGAAACACACCGGCATCCCCGCCGCATTCGGCGGCGTTCACCCCGGCCGCGGCACCCGCAACGCCCTTCTATCGCTCGGCGAAAAACACTACCTCGAAATCATCGCCCCCGATCCGCAACAACCTGGCGCGCACGATCATTACGGCTTGCTCAAACTAACCGAACCGCGCCTCGTTGGCTGGGCCGCCCATCCCGGTGACCTCGATCAATTTGCAACGCGCCTCCGCAACGCAAACATCGCCTTCGACGGCCCCAATCCCGGCTCCCGCAAACGTCCCGATGGCCGCCTTCTCCAATGGAAAACTCTCAATCTTAAAGACGACCACTCCGGCCTCCTCCCCTTCTTCATCGAATGGAGCGCCGACACCATCCATCCCTCCGCAGACGCTCCCCGAGGCTGCCACCTCTCCCGTTTCGAACTCGCCGCGCCCAACGATGCGGGGATAAATCACCTCTGCGCTCTTCTCAACCTCGACGTTCCCATCGCACATTCTGAAATCCCGCAAATCCGCGCAACCATCTCCTGTGCAGGAAAAGAGCTCCTTCTAACAAGCTGAACACAGCTGAAAATCCTCCCGTCTTCCGCTCAGTTTGGGTATTGCCGCGCAACCCGCCGAGCATGCTATACTTTGAAACCCGTCCCCGGCTGCTTTCCAGCCGTATCGACGGCGTCACAATGATTCGGGCCCAGCCCGGCGAGGCGGGCAGCACGGCGCCTTTCAGCACTTAGGGGGGAATATCGCAGAACGCAGCTTCCGGCAGAGCGATCGCATTCGCGTCAACGAGCGGATTCGCGCTCGCGAGATCCGGGTGATTGATGAAGAGGGCGGCCAGCTTGGCGTCATGCAGCCATTCGAGGCCATGAAGTTGGCGCGCGAGCGCGGTCTTGATCTGGTGGAAATTTCGCCTACGGCGGATCCTCCAGTCTGCAAGATCACCGACTACGGCAAATACCTCTACCAGGCCAACAAAAAAGCGCACGAACAGCGCAAGAGCAGCCGTGGTTCGCAACTTAAAGAAGTAAAGTTTCGTCCCGCCACCGCGGAGCACGATTATCAGGTTCGCAAAAACCAGATCATCCGCTTCCTCGGCGACGGCCACAAAGTTCGCGCGATGATTTTCCATCGCGGCCGCGAAATGGCGCACCAGGAAGTCGGCCGCGCCAAGATGAATCGCTTGCTGGTGGAAATTGCCGACCAGTGCCAGATCGAAACGATGCCGCGCATGGAAGGCAACGTCTTGGTCGCTCTGCTGGCGCCGAAAAAAGGCGCCACAGTAGCCAAGCCCAGCGGCCAGCCAGCGGCCAACGCCCAGCAGTCGCAGTAACCTTTGAATTTGTAGGGGCACAATTTATTGTGCCCACTTTTTACGAAGGCGCGGTAGTTGCAATCAGCTAGACGCCAAAAAAATCTTAGGAGCATTTCAAGTCATGCCAAGAAATTCCACGAAACCAAAACTGAAACTGAAAACTCATCGAGGCGCCCGCAAGCGCTTCAAAATCACCGCGAACGGCAAAATCAAACGCATGCACTCCGGCAAGCGCCATCTCATGGGCACAAAAGCCCCCGGCCGCATGCGCAAACTCAAGAAGCTGACGCTGGTCAGTCCCAGAGACGTGGCCGCCGTCAGACAAATGCTTCCCTACGGCTAGAGCCGTAAGCTTCACCGATCTTCGAGTTTCGAATTTTTTCGATTCTCGACATCGTGCCAGGCAGCGCTTCACGGGTGCCTGCCGGCCGATAAGCCGCAATAGATGTTTCGCCGCAAGGCGAATCATCCGTGGCCTGCAACACAATCAGAGACAAACCCGCTGCCGAACGCGTTTTTCTCCGCGTGAACGCATCCTGTTTGTCTCCCAAACTTAAGGAGAAAACCCATGGCACGCGTAAAACGCGGCACAAAACGCCGCGCTCGTCGTAAGAAGTACCTCAAACGGACAAAAGGCTTCTTTCTCACAAAAAGCAAGCTCTACCAATCCGCGCAGGAAGCCGCGAATCGCGCCGACCGTTACGCCAAGCGCGACCGCCGCGTAAAAAAGCGCGAATATCGCAAACTCTGGATCCAGCGCATCGGCGCAGCCGCCCGCAACAACGGCATTACGTATGGCCAGTTGATTCACGGCCTGAAAGCCGCCGGAGTCTCGCTCGATCGCAAAATCCTGGCGGATATCGCGGTGAAAGACGCAGCCGCCTTCACCAGCCTGGTAGCCAGCGCCAAGGCCGCCGCGCCACCGCAGGCCAAAAAGGCGTCGTAGCCGTCTCGAACTCTGTAGGGGCGGGGCTTGCCCCGCCCCTTTCTGTATCTTGGCAATGTGCCAAAACTTTCTCTTGCAGGGGCACGAAATATCGTGCCCCTGCGGTGTAATCTATCTCGCGAAATCATGCCGACGATCGATAACCCAACCGCGAAGACGCTCGCTGAGCAGGGCATCACCACTGCAGCGGGGATCCCGTCGTTGTTCGCTGAGGTCCGAGCGCGCTTTGACACAGAAATTGCGCGCGCGCATGACGAGACGAATTGGAACATGACTAGGGTGATGTGGCTGGGCCGCAAATCCGGCGTCCTCGCCCAAATCACCGACAACTGGCTCAAGCCCGCCTCGCCCGACCTAAAACGCGCGGTCGGCGCAGGCCTCAACGATCTCCGCGCGCACGTTGAATCCCAAATCGAATCCCGCCGCCAAGCCATCGAATCCGGCGCCGACCAATCCGCCCTAGCCCACGAACACATCGACCTCTCTCTCCCCGGCGTCCAACGCCCCATCGGCTCGCACCATTTAATCCGCCAGGTCTTCCAGCAAATCGAAGACATTTTCGTCTCCATCGGTTTCTCCGTCGTCGAAGGCCCTGAAATTGAAACGCCCTATTACAATTTCGAAGCCCTAAACATCCCCGAATTTCATCCCGTCCGCGACGACATGGACACCTTCTACCTCGACCTCCCCAAAGGTGCTCCGACGCCGCTGCTTCTCCGCACGCACACCTCTCCCATGCAAATTCGCACCATGGAAAAGCGCCAGCCTCCCGTCCGCGTCATCGTTCCCGGCAAGGTCTATCGCCGCGACAATCCCGACGCCACGCACTCCTTCATCTTCCATCAAGTCGAAGGCCTCGCCGTCGACTCTGACATCACCTTTTGCGATTTCACCGGCACCATCGAATATTTCGTCAAACAATTTTTCGGCCCCGGCGTAAAAACCCGCTTCCGACCCAGCTATTTCCCGTTCACCGAGCCCAGCGTCGAATTCGACGTCTCCTGCATCTTCTGCGGCGGCAGCGGCACAGCCGCCGTCGGCGTCTGCTCCAAGTGCAAAGGCGCTGGCTGGATTGAACTCTTCGGCGCAGGCATGGTCGACCCCGCCGTCTATGGCTTCGTCAACTACGACCCCAAAAAAGTCAGCGGCTTCGCCTTCGGCATGGGCATCGATCGTCTCGCCATGCTCAAATATCAAATCGACGACATCCAGGTCTTCTTCCAAAACGACATCCGCTTCCTCCGCCAATTCCCATGACCCACGACATCACTACAAAACCGTCATTTCGAACGGAGCGAGCTGACGCTCTTTCTTCCCACTTCGCTCTTGCGGAGTGGTCGGCCCGCGCAGTGAGAAATCTCTCTTCCATTTCCAATTTTCATCGTGCGCTCTCGACTCACTACTCACTACCCACGACTCACTACTCACCATTCTCTCGTCTCCGGTCACGGAACACGGATCACGGGACACGAGTCACCTCCTCATGACTTTCACCGACTCCAAACACCGCTTCTCCAACCGCGTAGCCGACTACGTCCGCTACCGCCCCGGCTATCCCACAGCCGTCCGTGACGTTCTCCGTGCCGAGTGCCTCCTCAAATCCGGCCACGTCATCGCCGATATCGGCTCTGGCACCGGTTTCCTCAGCGAACTCTTCCTCAAAAACGGCAATCGCGTCTTCGGCGTCGAGCCCAACGAAGCCATGCGGCTAGCCGGTGAAGAATATCTCGCCTCTTACGACGGCTTCGTCAGCATCGATGGCTCCGCCGAATCCACCACGCTTGGTGACGCCAGCGTGGATTTTGTCGCCACCGGGCAAGCCTTTCATTGGTTCGAGCCAAACGCCTCCCGCACCGAATTCTCGCGCATCCTCAAGCCCTCCGGCTGGGTCGTCGTCATCTGGAACGAGCGCCTCACCGACACCACGCCATTCGTCCGCGCCTATGAATCCCTGCTCCGCGAATTCGGCACCGACTACGCCAGCGTCAAAGAAAGTTATCCCAACGAGCAGCACATGCGCGATTTCTTCCGCGCCAATCCCTACAATTCGCATGAACTCCCCAATTTCCAGGAGTTCGATCTTGATGGCGTCGCCGGCCGCCTGCGCAGCAGCTCCTTCATCCCCGCGCCCGACGCGCCCACGTTCGCTCCCATGATGGAAGCCCTGCAGAAAATTTTCGCCGACTCCAACCAAGACGGCCACGTCCGCCTCGAATACACCACCCACGTCTATTTCGGCCGCCTGGCAGGTGCCGCGTGAAGCTCATCTACAACTGGCTGAAAGACTTCGTCGACATCACCGCTTCGCCCGCTGACGTCGCCTCGCGCCTCGCCCTTTCCGGCACCAACATCGGCAGCGTCGAAAACGGACCGCACGGCGCCATCATCGACGCCGAAGTCGGCTCCAATCGACCCGATTGCCTCAGCCACTATGGAATCGCGCGCGAACTCAGCGCCGTCTACAAACTCCCCCTCAAGCCCTTCGTTACGAAGCCCGCGGAGAGCGCCGCAAAAACCTCCGAAGCCGCAAACGTCGAAATCCAATCTCCCGAACTCTGCGGCCGCTTCACTGCTCGCGTCCTTCGCGGCGTAAAAATCCAGCCTTCCCCCAAATGGCTCAAAGACCGCCTCGAAGCCTCCGGCGTCGCCAGCATCAGCAATGTCGTCGACATCTCCAACTACGTCATGCTTGAGCTAGGCCATCCGCTTCACACTTACGACTACGACAAAGTCCGCGATCATCGCATCGGTGTCCGCCGCGCAAAGCCCGGCGAAAAAATCCGCACGCTCGACGGTCTCGAGCGCACTCTCGATTCCTCGATGTCGGTCGTCTTTGACGGCGATGGTTCTCGCGCCATCGGCATCGGCGGCATCATGGGCGGCGCCGACACGGAAATTTCCTTTTCCACAAAAAATATCCTGATCGAGTGCGCCTGGTTCGAGCCGGTCGCCGTTCGCAAAGCCGCGCGCTTGCTCAAACTTCACACCGAAGCCTCCACGCGCTTTGGCCGTGGCGCCGATCTCGAAACCGCCGAACTCGCTTCGCGCCGCGCCGCCGAACTCATTCTGCAACTCGCTGGTGGTGAACTCCTCTCCGGTGTGATCGATGTTTATCCCGGCAAGCGCGCCCCGAAAAAAATCCACCTGACCCGCGCCGAATTTCTTCGCGTCATGGGCGCGGACGTCTCCGACAAGGAAATCGAAGCCATCCTCAGTTCCCTCGGCTTCGCTCCTGTTCGCGTCGGAGAAAATCGCGGCGCGGAAGGTTCCCTGCTCGCCGCATGGGAATGCACGCAACCGAGTTGGCGCGCCGAAGTCGAACACGAGATCGATCTCATCGAAGAAGTCGCCCGCATCCACGGTCTCGACAAATTTCCCCCGCGCCTGCCCGCCGCTCGCCAGGGCGCGCAACGCCTAGCGAAATTCGAACCGGAGCTCCGCGTCCGCGAACGCCTGATCGGCCTCGGCTACCGTGAAATCCTTACCATTCCTCACGTCGCCGAAGAACGCGACGCGCTTTTCCGTCCCGATGGCGTCACGCCTGCCCGCCTTGCAAATCCGCTCTCAGAGGAAGCCAGCGTCCTCCGTTCAAATGGCCTCGTCACCATGGCCGCCGCTCTCGAATGGAATCTCAACCACGGCCAGCGCAACGTCCGCCTCTTCGAAATCGGCCGCCACTATCGCCTCGAAGGCACCACCTCTGTCGAAACTCCCATCCTCACCATCGGCGCCACAGGCGAAGCCCGCCAAAAAGGAATCATCGAAGACGAAAACGCCCGCCCCTACGAATTCGCCGACCTCAAAGGCGACCTAGACGCCATCGGCGCCCTGGCCGCCAGTTTCGAATGGCACCAAGCCGGTGCAACTTGGACCCACGCCGCCCGCCGCGGGTCAATTCATCTTCCATCGACCAACTCAAAAACTGTCATTCCGAGCGAAGCGAGGAATCTCTCTTCGATTGCGCCCACAACCACAAATTCCGCCTCCCTCGGAGTCGCCGGCCAACTCGCCCGCCGCGTCGCCGAAAAATTCAAACTCCGCCAGGACGTCTTCCTCGCCGAAATCCACCTCGACCCCTTGTACGCCGCCATCAGCGCCGCCAAAGAGTCGCGCCGTTACGAGCCGCTCCCGCGTTTCCCATCCGTCGAGCGCGATTTCTCCCTTTTCCTCTCCGACGGCACTCCGTTTTCCGACGTCGTCAAAACGATCCGCTCTCTCAACATCGCCGAAATCACGTCCATCGACGCCGCCGATCTCTTCCGCGGCAAAAATGTCCCAGCCGGCAAATACTCGCTCCTAGTCCGCGTAACTTTCCAAAGCCGCGAAGCCACCCTAACCGACTCCCAAACCACCGATTTCTCCGCCAAAATCATCTCCGCCCTGGAAACGCACCTAAACGCCCACCTCCGCGCCACCTAACCCCACCCCGCTTTTACATGACCCCGGCCTTGTAGGGGCACGATTCATCGTGCCCTTCGGTCCAACCATCTTCACCACTCTGTAGGGGCACGACACGTCGTGCCCGTCGGTTGAACCATCTCCACCAACTTTGTAGTGGCGCAGCATGCTGCTCCCTTGCAAGCAAGATGTGCTATCTTCGCCTAGTCGAGACTCTGCCCCATGACCACACCCGTAAAAGTCGAAATCTTCGGTCAACCCTACGCCATCCGCGGCGAACTGGATGAATCCTACGTCCACAAACTCGCCCAATACGTCGACGAAAAAATGCACGCCATCGCGGCTGCCACGGCCACCGTCGACACGCAAAAAGTCGCCGTCCTCGCCGCCCTAGCCATCGCCGACGAACTCCACAGCTCCCAAAAAGACCGCGGCGACCGCGAAGCTCTTCTCGCCGAACAAGCCGAGCGCTGCCTCACCCTAGTCGAACGCGCCCTAAAACAAACCGCGTGAGGCAAATGAAGCTACGCGAAGTAACTTGGAAGAGGCACGAGAGCTCCTACGATCCCGAACTCTGTAGTGGGAGCCTTCTTTGGCTCGTATTCGACATTCCATATTTTGATGCCTGCGGAATTTTTCCCCCCTTCCACATCGCCAATCAAATTTTCCTAAGCGGCGGTAGTCCTGGAGGAATGGGTCCCGGTGCGACTTGGGAGTCCTTCAGCATCTCTGAGCAAGAATACGACGCGCTGGCCGATGCCGTGGTCAACACCCCCAAGTCAGAAATCAAGCCACACGCTCGATATGGTTCGCTGCCATTGAGCGTAGATCATTCCTTCGACCACATCCAAAACCGCCTTGAGTGGGTTAGTGCGGTTTGCAAGAAGCATCGAGGCGCCTGGCACGAAAAACTGAGAAATGCCGGTTTGATGAAATAGTTCGTGCCCTTCCCGCCGGCTGAAATCTTCATATTTCACTGGCTCCAACTGGTGGGGGTCCGAATCCAGCGGTGTTTGCGGAGTTCACCTAGAAGGGGCGCGGTCAGCGGGCCTTTGGCGCTGGCGGCGATGTTGGATTCCACATTTTTGATTTTGCGCATGCCGGGGATGATCGTGCTCACATCTTTGTTGTTCAGGATGAAACGGAGGGCCATTTCGGGCATGGTCATGCCGTCTTTGAGAAGCGGCTTCAGCGCATCGGCATGCGCCACGCTGCTCTTCAGATTCTCCGCAACAAAATACGTGCCGCGCCAATCTCCTTTTGGCCACGTGCTTTCGAGCGTTAGTGTTCCGGTGAGCGAGCCTTCATCGAAGGGCACGCGAGCGATGACGGCGACATCTTTTTCGCGGCAAGCCGGAAACAGTTCGTCCTCCGGATTCTGGTCGAAAATGTTGTAAATGACCTGCACCGCATCGGCGTGGCCTTCGCGCACTGCACGAATCCCGTTCCACGGCTCCCAGCGATTCAGGCTCATCCCCACCGCGCGAACTTTGCCGCGGCTCCGCAACTCTTCAATCGCGCGCGGCATCCGCTCGTCATCCAGCCACTTGTCCTCCCAGGTATGCAGTTGAATCAGATCGAGCGTTTCCACGCCAATATTCGCGAGACTCTTGTCGACATACTCGACGATGTACTCGGGCGGATAACAATCGTCCACGGAAAATTCCCGCCGGCTCGGCCACCGCCGGTTCCTCGGCGGAACTTTTGTCGCTACGTAAAGTTTCTTGTCCGGTCCGCCGGCGGCCTCATTGCCCTGGTTGCTTCGAAGAATCTTTCCCAGCAACTGTTCGCTGTGCCCATCTCCATACGCCCATGCCGTATCAAAAAAATTGCATCCGAGATCGACGGAACGCTGCAGCGACGCCAGCGACTCCTTATCTTCCGATCCCGTCCAACCGGCCATCCCCCACATTCCATACCCGATCTCGCTGACGTTCCATCCTGTCCTGCCAAAGCGGCGGTAGTTCATCGTAGGCTCTCCTCGAATCGCGCCTATTATACGCAGCAGGCAACTCGTCCGCGATCCGTACAATCCAAACTGTCCGCAAGACAAAGCTAGTTCAAAAAGAGATAATGCTTCCATCTCAGACGGGGCTGTAGTTCGGAGCATGAATGCATCAACTCATCGCTCCGCGGCTACGGTTTTATTTTCACGGTGCATTTTTCCGGTGCGACGCGGCTGGTATCCTTGGGTGTACATTTCTGAAGTCGGGTGTCGCGTCGCCGTGTTTTTCGGAGTGGTAAGGTTTGACCTCTTCACAAAAGCCAGGTCCGCGCAAAGCGGAGCGTCTTCTCTTTGCCCTCTTTCTGCTTTCACTTCCCATGCTCAATCCCTGGGTTCGCGGTGACGGCGTCGGCTACTACGCTTTTGCCCGCGCTCCGCTCATCCAGCACAATCTCGATTTCACCCGCGACTACCAGGAAGCCAATACCAGCTTCCGCGAAAATCGTCTCGACAAAAACGGCCAGCCCACCGCGGAATTTCGCACCCGCACCGGCCATCTAGAAAACCATTTCACCGTCGGGCCTGCCATTCTCTGGGCGCCTTTTCTCGCCGCCACCCACGCCGGTGTTCTCCTCGCCCGCTCCATGGGCTCCGCCGTTGCCGCGGACGGATTCTCCACCCCTTACCGCATCGCCATGGCCCTGGCCACGGCCTTCTACGGCTTCCTGGGCTTACTGATTTCTTTCCGCATCGCGCGCAAATACGTCGAAGAAACCTGGGCGCTCCTCGCCACGCTGGCGATCTGGTGGGCCAGCTCGCTGCCCGTTTACATGTACTTCAACCCTTCCTGGTCGCACGCGCACTCGGCTTTCGTTGTTGCTCTTTTTTTGTGGTACTGGCACGAGACGCGGGACTCGCGCAGCCTGCCGCAATGGATTCTGCTCGGCGCACTGGCGGGCTTGATGCTCGATGTGTATTACGCCAATGTCATGCTCTTTGTCATTCTGCCGTTCGAGGCCGTGCGCGAGTACAGCGCGGCCTTCCGAAGAGCGACGCCCAGCACTCCGAGTGTGTGGCAACTCCTGACGCGTCACGCCGCGTTCGCTTTCGCTCTTATCTCGTGTATGCTTCCCACGTTCCTTGCGCACCGCATTATTTACGGCAGCATCTTTGCCACAGGCTATGTTCCCATTCGCGACTGGTTCTGGGGCTCACCCTTTCTTTTCTCCGTGCTGTTCTCCGCGAATCACGGACTGCTATCCTGGACGCCGATTCTGCTGTTCGCGGTCATCGGACTCATTGCGTTCTGGAGGAGCGTCCCGCGCGTTGGCGGAGCGTTCTTACTGGCGGCGATGGCGTTTTATTACTTCATCGCATCGTATCCGGATTGGGCGGGGATTTCTTCGTATGGAAACCGGTTTTTCGTTTCGCTGACGCCGCTCTTTATTTTGGGACTGGCCGTATTTCTGGACCGGTTTACGCGCTTTTTTCGCTCGCGCCGGGCAGCCCTCGCGGCCAGTTGCGTTTTTCTGGCATGCTTTGTTTTCTGGAACGCCGGGCTTATGTTCCAGTGGGGCACGCATCTTATTCCGGCGCGCGGGCCGATCTCGTTTCCGCAGATGATCCGCAACCAGTTTGTCGCGGTGCCGCAGCAAATTGCGGCGCAGTTTGAAAAATATTTGTTCGGCCGAAAAGCGATGATGCAGCAGATCGAGCAGCGCGACCTCGAACAGCTCAAGCAAAACCCTCCACCGCAGTAACACAGCCACTGCTGGCGGTACGCATTTTAGCGAGGACCCAGAAGCCGCGCGGGAGGAGAGTGCGCGGCGCCAGTGAACTTCAAAACCGTACAGGGCGAACTTCAAAATCGCACAGGCAGGAGTGCCTGTGCTACGGGGCGCGCATCTCTGCTACTCTACTTGCGGGATCACCCAACTCTCTTGGAGCTTCGCAAAGACTTCATGGCTTCGGTCACCGCACCTGCTTCGCCGCTTCCGGTGCAGCACGCCGCGCCGGCCACCGTGCGGATTGAACCGCCGCGCGGCTGGCTCGATCTGCGCCTCGGCGAAGTGTGGTCCTACCGCGAACTGCTCTACTTTTTCGTGTGGCGCGACGTTAAGGTCCGCTACAAGCAAACGGTCATTGGCGTCGCGTGGGTAGTTTTGCAGCCGCTGATGACCATGGGCGTGTTCACGCTTTTTTTTGGACGGCTCGCCAAGCTGCCCTCCGACGGCTTGCCGTATCCGGTTTTTTATTTCACGGCGCTTGTTCCCTGGACTTATTTCGCCACGGCGCTGCAGTCTTGTACGGCAGTGGTGGTTGAGAATCAGCGTGTGATCACCAAAGTTTTTTTCCCGCGACTGGTGCTGCCTCTTTCTGCCGTCATTTCCGGTCTGGTGGATTTCGCGATTGGGTTTGTGGTGATGTGCATCGTGCTCGCCGCCTATGGCATGCGCCCGGGGCTGGCGGCGCTGTGGCTACCGGTGCTGGTGCTCCTTGCGGTGCTGACGGCGCTGGGCGTGGGGCTATGGATGTCGGCGCTGAACGCGCTCTATCGCGACGTGAAATATGTGGTGCCATTTTTGATCCAGTTCTGGATGTTCGCTTCGCCGGTGGCGTATCCATCTTCGCTGGTGCCGCAGCGGTGGAGGTGGCTGTACGGGTTGAATCCCATGGCGGGAGTGATTGACGGGTTCCGGTGGGCGCTGACGGGCCACGGGCAGCCGCCTGGACCGCTGTTGTTGGCATCGACTGGGGCGGTGGCGCTGGTGGTTTTGGGGGGGCTGTTTTTCTTCCAACGGATGGAGGGCAGCATCGCGGATCGGGTGTAAGGGAAGACGATGAAATCGAATATCCGGTTTGCCGAACCTGAGGGCAAGGGCGCGGAACGCCAGGGGTGGCCGACGCGCACCATGAGGCATCCCTTCTTTGCGTGGGCGGGGCTACGTCCGCCGATCGCGCAACATACGGAGGCGGAGCACAAAGCCCTGGAAAAGCACGCACGCGGCAGGCGCAGCGTTGTGGAAATCGGGGTAGCGGAAGGGGCATCGGGGGTGGCGCTGCGGGAAGCGATGGACCCGGAGGGCACGCTGTACTTGGTGGACCCTTTCCATTTGTCGCGCGTGCGCGCGCTGAATTTTCTGCGGCGGGCAGCGCAACGGGCGGTTGGCGGAGGTCCTGGCGCGCAAACGGTGTGGATCGAAGCGTTTAGCCATGATGCCGCGCGGGATTGGAAGCTGCCCATCGATTTTCTGGTGATTGACGGCGACCACCAGTTCCGGGCGGTGGAGCAGGACTGGAACGACTGGCAGGGGTGGGTGGTCGAGGGCGGAATCGTGGCGTTCCATGACGCGCGTCTGTTTCCGAAAGGGTGGACGAGCCCCGATTACGGGCCGGTGCGATTCGTCGATGGCCAGTTCCGGCAGGAGAAAGCGGTGCCCTGGACGATCGTGGACGAAGTGGATTCGCTCGTTTTTGTGCGCAGGGCTGATGCATGAGCACACCGGTGATGCAAGGGGAAGAACTTGGGAAGCGGCCTTGGGGCAGCGCTCTGATTTTCAGCGAGCGAAAACAGCGATGACCAGGTCCGAAATCGAAAAGGCGGTCGAACCCATCATCTACAAGTGCCAGCGGGAGCTGGGGGATAGCACGAAGAGTGAAGTTTCGGACGAGGATTTCGCAAAATACACCGTGGGTATGTTCAGGCCGGACGTACGGCGGGTTTCTCTAATTATTTCCATGGCGCAAGACCTTCTTGGCCCCTCCGCCGAAGGAGAAGGCCTGGAAGTGGGAAGCGGTTACGGATATTTGCTCTTTCCCATGGCGGTGCTCTTGCCTAACGTCCGGTGGACCGCCGTAGATCATCCGAGCCGCAACTACGAGCAGCGGGAGGAGTTCGCGAAAGCCTTTCGCGAATACGACTGCTCCTTTCTGGCGATGGACATTCTTCGCGAGCCGCTCCCGTACGCCGACGGGCGTTTCGCGGTGGTTACGTTCTCCGAAGTGCTGGAGCATCTTCCGGTGGAGCGGCTTAGTTTTGTTCTGGCCGAGTTGGCACGCGTGGTTCGACCAGGCGGGATACTAATCATGTCCTCGCCCAACCAGGCTTCGCTCGAGAACCGGCTGCGGCTTTTGAAGGGCATGAGCATTCTGGCAATGCCCGACAAGCTCTATGGGGAAACGTTCGGACATATCCGGCTATACACGCCGAGCGAGATGGAAGCGGCTATGGCCAAATTGGGTTTCTCGCTGGAGAGCAGCCGAGCGGAATCTAACAATTCGGCGTATCGGGGAGCGCACAGATCGTGGCGGCGACGAATATATCGGCTCTATGAACTGGTTGAAGGGATACTGTCACTACCAAGCGGCCTGAGCGATACGTGGTACATGGCGTTTCGCAAGAATGCGGCTTAGCGACTTGCGCAAAGTATTGTCGGGAGAGACGGAAAAACGATGAGCGGGGCGGCCATTCACGGGGAGGGACTTGGGAAGCGGTACCGACAGAGGTTTGCGGATTGGGTATGAGCGATTCCGCTGCCCCTCGCGAACTTTCTGGCCGGATTCCCGAGCTCGATGGACTTCGGGGAATGGCCATCGGGATGGTGCTGGTATTTCATTATTTTCAGCTCACCTGGATAACTCGGCCCGGCTCATTTCCTTCTTACCTGCAAGCCGCAGCGGGCCTTACCTGGTCTGGCGTGGATCTCTTTTTCGTTTTGTCGGGATTCTTGATCGGCGGAATTCTGCTCGATGCCCGCACGTCAACGAATTATTTCCGTGTTTTTTATACGCGCCGGTTTTACCGCATTGTTCCGATCTATGCCGCAGTCCTTCTGCTATTTCCGGCGGTGCTTGCCGCGGCACAGCGGTTACCCCGTGGCAATTACGTGTGGCTCACGGCTGACGCGCTGCCGTGGTATTCGTACTGGAGCTTCACGCAAAATTTCTGGATGGCGCATGCCGCGAATCTCGGTGGCAACAGCCTGCGGGTGACATGGTCACTGGCCATTGAAGAGCAGTTCTATCTCACGCTCCCTCTACTCGTGAGGTTCTTTCCTGGCCGCCGGCTCACAATGCTGGTGCTTGCCGGCATCTTCGCGGCGCCGATGTTTCGAATCGGACTGGGGCTCCTGTGGCATCACAATTGGGTGGCTCGATTTGTGCTGATGCCTTGCCGGGCGGATGCACTGCTGTTGGGCGTTTTGGCGGCGATCGTCTTGCGAGACGCCGAATGGAGAGAACGGCTGCAGCGGAACCAGCGGTTATTTGCGATCGCCATTCCGGTCTTTCTTCTGGGCATCGCGGCAATGACGATCTGGGCAGCGAGCGTGGGCAGCCCCGTGGTGCAGAGCGTCGGGTATACCTGGCTGGCGCTGTTTTATGTGAGCGTGCTGGTGTATGCGCTTACGAGGCCCAAAAGCGTCGTGAGCCGCGTGCTACGATGGAAATGGCTGGGGTGGCTGGGAGGAATCGCGTACGGCGTATACCTTCTGCATCAGATGGCGCAGGGAATGCTTTTCGGAATGATTTGGCGGCACGAACCGATGATTACGGGCGGAAGAACATTGCTGACAAGTCTGGCGGCGCTGCTGTTGACGCTGGTGACGGCGCGGCTCTCCTGGAACTATTTCGAACGGCCGCTGGTGAAGTTCGGTCACCGGTACGGATACAAATTTGTGACCCAGGGAGCGGCGCAGGCGGTCTATGCGCCGCCGACAACAGGTGGCGCATGAGCGGGGTGGTCATTCACGGGGAAGGACTTGGGAAGCGCTATCGGCGGGGGCTGATGGCTGATCCGGGGTTGCGGCACGCTCTGGAGCGGATTGTGAAGTCGCCTCTATCGGCGTTCCGCAGAGCGAAGGATGAGACGTTCTGGGCGCTAAAAGATGTGTCGCTAGAAGTGAAAGAAGGCGAAGTGCTGGGGCTGATCGGGCGAAACGGAGCGGGGAAGACCACGCTGCTGAAAATCCTTTCGCGGATTACGAAACCAACGGCGGGCTGGGCGGAGATTCGCGGGCGGGTCGGATCGCTGCTGGAAGTGGGGACGGGATTTCACTCGGAGTTGACTGGCCGGGAAAACACGTTTTTGAGCGGGGCGATCCTGGGAATGGGTAGACGAGAAATCGAACGCAAGTTCGATGAGATTGTGGCGTTCGCGGAACTGGAAGAATTCATAGATACGCCGGTGAAGCACTATTCGAGCGGCATGTACGTACGGCTGGCGTTTGCGGTGGCGGCGCATTTGGAGCCGGAGATATTGCTTGTGGATGAGGTTTTGGCGGTGGGAGATATCAAATTCCAGAAGAAGTGCCTGGGCAAGATGGGGGAAGTGGCGCGAGCGGGGCGCACTGTAGTTCTCGTCAGCCACCAGCTCAATCAAATCCGGCGGCTTTCGCATCGGGTGATGTGGGTCGATGGCGGGCAGATCCGACAAGACGGGAGTCCGGAGACGGTGGTAGGGGCCTACGAAGTGGCCATGAGTTCGGCGGACAGACCTTCCACGGAGCGTGACAGCGGCAAGGCGTGCAAGGCGCGATTTGTAGGATGGGATATCGGCGCCAAGACCGATGATGGCGAGCATTCCGTCAATTCGGATGGCGCAGTACAGGTGAGATTTCATGTGGAAGCGCGACAGGCGATCCGCTATGGGCACCACGGAGCAGCGCTGTTCAACGCAGAGCGGCAACTGATGTGGGCGTGGGCGGCGGAAAACGTGTCCCTAGAGCCAGGACTGAACACACTGACGTACGATTTTCCGTTCCTGCCCCTGCGTCCCGGAGCGTACACGTGGAATGTGAGCCTCTATATGGATCACAATTTGCTGGATCAGTGGGACGCCATGCCGGATATGATTATTGCCACTCCGAATCACCAGCACGCAAGAGATGAATGGAATGGAGTGCTGAACGTTCCGTCGGCGTTTTCGATCGTATCGCAAACTGGTTCGACCGATGCGAGGGCATCAAGTTGAAATCCGACTGGTCGTTCGACGCTGACCTCTACCAGCAGTTAAATACGGCCCGAGAACAAGTCTTAGGACCCATTCTTGCCGGGTTGAAAGACGAATTGAAGTTGAAGACCTCAGTAGACGTGGGATGCGGAGTAGGCCACTTTTCCAACTTCCTGCACTCGCTCGGATTCGAAGTGTTGGGAGTGGACGCCCGGGAAGAGAACGTCGAAGAGGCACGGCAGCGCTATCCACATCTGGAGTTTCGCGTGATAAATGCGGAAGATCCAGGAATGGAAAAGCTGGGGGCGTTCGATATCGGATTGTGTCTGGGTTTGCTTTATCATCTCGAGAATCCGTTTCGAGCGATTCGCCTCCTAGGGACGATCACATCAAAAATCGCTTTTGTAGAAGGCGTGTGCTATCCAAGTGACGAGCCGGTGATGGCGCTCCTGAAAGAGAATAAATTGGGCGACCAGGGGGTGAATTATCTGGCGTTCTATCCGTCAGAAGCCTCCTTGCTGAAAATGCTTTACAACTCGGCGTTCACGGACTGCTTCTATCCACGGCCCATGCCTGCTCATCCTTTCTACCAGCGGAATAAAAATGGATTTCGTTACCGAACGATGATGGCTGCGTCGAAGTTGCCTTTGACTTGCGGACTGCTGGATCGTGTTCCGGAGCCTGAGACGGAACTGACTCCGTGGAATATGAAACCGCTTCGCGCACTGGGATTGCGCGCGGATCGTCTGGCCGGACGTTTCCTGAAGGCAGTGAAGCCTTCCGCGAAGAAATAAGAAAGTGGAATGAAGCTTGAAAGATGAAGAGGGCAAAACTTGCCGGGGCAGCGGCGGCGCCATGCTGACGATATGCGCGGTGGCAAAGCCGTTCCAGGGACACGTCGGAGTGATCCAGCGGAACGCGATGACCAGCTGGACGAAGCTGGAACCAAAACCGGAGATCATTCTCTTCGGAACGGAGGCGGGTACGGCGGAAATCGCCCGGGAGCTTGGGTTGCTGCACGTGCCGGAAGTGGCGCGGAACGAGCACGGGACGCCACTGCTGGCGGATATCCTGGCTGGGGCGGAAAAGCACGGGCGCGGGGAAATCATCGCGTACGTAAATGCGGACATTCTTTTGCCGCGGGAGTTCACGGCGGCGATCGAGAAGGTGCGGGGGACGTTTGCGGAATTTCTGGCGGTGGGGCGGAGGACGAACATCGAAGTGCGCGGGCCGATGGATTTCGGCGAGGGGTGGGAAGAAAAGCTGAAGGAGCGGATGCGGAAGGAAGGGCAACTGGAGAGCCACACGGGAATTGATTTTTTCGCGTTCCGGAGGGGAACGTATAAGGATGTGCCGGCGCTGGCGATTGGGAGGGTGTGGTTTGACCAGTGGTGCGTGAAGTACGCGAGGAAAAAAGGGCTGCCGGTGGTGGACTTGACGAGATACGCGGGGATCGCTCACCAGTTGCACGACTACAACCACGTGGCGGGGGGACGGGAGCTGGGGACGTACGGGGGCGTGGAGGCGGAGGAGAATCTGAAGCTTTATGGGGAGCGGCCGCACGCGTACACGATCCTGAGCGCTACGCACGTGATGGAGGAAGACGGGAGTCTGCGAAGGGTGTTCTGGCAGAGAGAGGTGGCGGCGGTAAAGAATTTGCTGTGGGAAGTCTTTGTGCACCGGACGGCGGGAGTGAGGAGAAAGCTGGGGTTGAGCGGAGGGGCACGGGCTTGAGGAGCGCGGAGCGACGGGAGTGGCGGCGGGTCGACGCACACCGAAATGTGCTTAAGTGATTACCAATCTATGACTTACTGAGAGTTTACGGATTGTCTGCGGGGACGGTCTTCGATAAGCTTTGGCAAGGATTTCGCAGCGGATACCGGCAGCCGGAGGACGGCGACTTGATCTGGTGGGGCATAGCGGCGATGGCGGTGGCGGGATTGTTGGGGGTGTGCCACTGGATCTTGAGCGACCTCGGTGCGGAGCGGGAGCTGGCGCGGGAGCGATTCCGGTTGGAGCAAGACGGCAGAGCGTTACGGCGGTCGGGCAAGCTGACGCCGAGATAGCGTTTTTCCTTCCTTTCTTTCCTATTCCTTGAAGACAGGCGGATGCGGGCTGCAGGAAACCGCCGCGGCACTTGGCGAGATTTACTCTACAATAATTAACTTGTGTTTCTACCTTAGAGTAATTACGATTGGCCCGCCTTTGGATCTGCGAATCGCGGGCCGCGGCTACACCGGCCCGGATAGCGATGGAAGGGCTCTTCCCGGCTGCGCGCATCGGGCGCGCCAGAGCCGGAGAGGCGCAGGAGAGTCCGGCGCGCCCCGGAAGTTTTTTCCGGGGAATGGAGCCGGCGTGGAGGCCAGCCCCATGCAAGCGATAGACGGATTGCCATCCCCGGTGACGGGAGCTCTTGCAGCGAGCCGAACGGCAGAATTCACGATCAAGCTGACGCCGTTCGACCAGCGGCAGTATCGCAAGCTGATCGCGTCGCGCGCAGAGACGATACGGCGCCTGGCGGGAAGGTTGCAGAGGACACTGCGGCTGGAGACGGCGCTGGATGCGGGCTGCGGAGTGGGATTTTTCTCGAAGACACTAGCGGAGTGCGGGCTACGCGTGTGCGGCTTCGATGGGCGCGAAGAAAACGTGGTCGAGGCGAGAAAACGGTTTCCGAGCTTGCCGTTCGAGACGGCGGACATCGAAGAAGCCGGGGTGCGGGAGTTGGGGCGGTTCGACTTCGTGCTGTGCTGCGGGCTGATCTATCACCTGGAAAATCCGATGCGGGCGATGCGGAACCTGAGGGCGCTGACGGAGAAGTGTTTGCTGGTGGAGAGCATGTGCGTTCCGGAAGAGAAGGCGTCGATGGTGCTGAGGGAGGAGCCGCGAGCGGAAGACCAGAGCTTGACGGATGTGGCGTGGTACCCGAGCGAGAGTGGGCTAGCGAAAATGCTGTACAGGGCGGGGTTCGCAGTGGTGTACCGCGTGGTGGCGCTGCCGGAGCACGACGACTTTCGCGAAACGGCGGAACATGCGAGGAAAAGGACGATGCTGCTGGCGTCGTGCGCGCCGATCGATATTGCGGGACTGCGGCTGTATCCGGAGCCGCAGGAGGCGCGCGATCCCTGGAGCAAAGTGGTGGCGGCGAGGCCGAGCACCGCGCGGCGCGTCAGACGGTTTCTGACGAGCCCGCTAAGGAGGAAATACATCACCGTGGCGCTGCGGGCGCGGAGAGTATTTCCAGAGATGCCGATACCACTGCGGCTGCCGTTTGGAGCGTGGTGGCTGGCGGAGAAGGGGGCGCTGGATCATGAGCTTATGTACAACGGCTTCGAAGAGACGGAGATGCGTTTTGTGGAAAGGTTGCTGCGCCCTGGGATGACAGTGGTGGATGTCGGCGCGCATCACGGATTGTATACGTTGCTAGCGGCGAAACGCGTCGGGCGGCGAGGGAAGGTGATTGCGTTCGAACCTTCGGCGCGCGAACGCCTGCGGCTGGCGAAACACTTGCGGGTGAATCGATGCGGGAATGTGGAGGTGGAAGATTGCGCTCTAGGAAGGGAGTGCGGAGAAGCGGAGTTTTATATCGTGGATGGATTTCGTGATTGGGGGAATAGTTTGCGGCCGGCCGCGGTGGGAGAGCCGACACGCAAAGTGACTGTGGCGCTGCGGCGGCTGGACGATGTGCTTGGAGAGCGCGGCGTCGCGCGAGTGGACTTTATCAAGCTGGACGCGGAAGGCGGGGAACTCGCGGTGCTGGAAGGTGCGCGGAGACTGCTGCAGACGGCGCCGCGGCCAGCGATTCTGGCCGAAGTGCAGGACGTTCGAACGCGACCGTGGGGCTATCCGGCGAGGGCCATCACGCAACTGCTGGCGCGGTGGAACTATCGGTGGTTTGCGCTGAGCGAGGTGGGGACGCTTTATCCGGCGTCGCCGGACGAAGAATCGTACGACGCGAATTTGGTGGCGCTGCCGGAAGAGCGGGCCGAAGAGTTTCTAGAAAAGCTTGCTGAACCGCGAAAGCGCGGCGATCGGCAACTGCTTTGAATGAATGACCGCGACAATGCTTACGTTTTTTACGACCGGCAAGAGGTTTTTGGGGCACATCGGCGTTATTCAGCGAAATGCGCTGAAAAGCTGGACGCAGGTGCATCCAGATGCAGAGGTGATTCTCTTCGGAGATGACGAGGGAGCGGAGGACGTGGCCCGCGAACTGGGGATTCGGCACGAGGCGCATACGGAGAAAAATGCGGCCGGTTCGAATCGCGTGGACTACATGTTTGCGAGAGCACAGAGGATCGCGCGGCACGACGTTCTCTGCTATTCGAACTGCGACATTATTTTTTTGCAGGATTTCCGCCAAGCGCTCGAACGCGTTTTGGCAGCGCACAAAGAATTCCTGATGGTCGGCCGCCGTTGGGACGTGGATATTACGCAGCGGCGTGATTTCGCGAATCCGGACTGGCAAAAACAACTGCGGAATCTCGCTTTCTTGAAAGGAAAGCAGCGAACGCCGGATTGGATCGACTACTTCGTTTTTTCGAAAGGCTTGTTCAAGGATTTGCCGCCACTGGTGGTGGGACGTGTCTTTTGGGACCACTGGATGGTTTGGAAAGCGCTCCAGATGAAGAAGCCCGTTGTGGACGTTTCGCGGGCGGTCGTTGCGCTTCATCAGAATCACGATTACCGGCATCATCCGCTCGGCAAACATGGGGTTTGGCAAGGTGAGGAAGCAACGGCAAATCACAAAATAGCGGGTGGGTGGAATCATTTGCGGACCATCACCGACGCGACCGAGCGATTGACCACAAAAGGTCTCGAAGCCAATGCGGGCCGGCATATGGCCGCCGGTAGGCGCTACATGCGACAAGCGGGACGCGTCCTTCTATATCGCGTCGCGCAGCCGGCATGGTTTGCGTTCCTCGATCTGACGAGGCCGGTGCGCGACGCATTGGGCTTGCGCGCCGCGGCGCTACGGCGTTTCCGCGGGGAAGTGTAAGGACGGAAGGATGCGAACATGACCGCTGCCTTCGTGACCGTCCTGATCGATACCTACAACTATGGGCACTACGTCGAGGAAGCCGTGGAAAGCGTCCTGGGACAAGATTTTCCCCGCGAGCGGTTTGAGGTGTTGGTTGTCGACGACGGCTCGACGGACAACACCGCGGAGCGGTTGAAGAAATATGGCGATTCGATTCGTTATCTTGCAAAACCGAACGGAGGGCAGGCATCCGCCTTCAATTACGGTTTTGCGGCGGCGCGCGGCGAGATTATCGCATTGCTGGATGCGGATGATTTGTGGCTGCCGGACAAACTGCGGCGGGTTTGCGAGACCTTTGAGAAGAATCCAGCTGCCGGGATGGTTTATCACCGCACGCACTTGTGGCGAGGCGGGGCCAACGTTGAGGAGGATAGTTATTTTGCCGATGTGTCAGGCTACGTGCCGGAAGGCCGTGCTTCTTTATTACGCTATGCCATGGTGGGCACTTCCTGTCTTGCATTCCGGCGAGACGCATTAAAGGAATTGCTTCCGGTGGCAGAAACTCTTCGGTCCCAAGCGGATGCTTATCTGACTGCGCTCATCATTTTCACGGCGCCGGTTGTTGCGCTGCCTGAATTTCTGGCGAAGTACCGCCTGCATGGAGCGAATCTGTTCCAGTCGAACGCGACAGCGGCTACGCGCGAGCTACTGGAACATCGAATGGCGATGCGAGCGGCGTTGTTGAAGGAAATTCGGACCTGGCTTGAACGCAAAGGACACGACCTTTCGAGACCAGATTTGCGAGCCTACTTGAAACAATGGACGAAAGCTCAGGAGCTGGATAGCTTTGCGCTTCAAAAGCCGGGGCGATGGAGCTATTTCAGGCATTTGTTCGAAATGCCGCGGCTCTATGGGGAGATTATGTCCGCGCGGCATCGGGCTTACAGTTACGTTCGCGCATTTGGTGCGCTGCTCTTGGGATATGATCATTTATATCTATTGGAGACGCTGCGAACGCGTTATAAAGGAATGTTGCGCAGGTGGTTCGGGGCAGCGCTGCCACCGGAAGAGAGGAAGGAAGTGGTAACGCATGGGTAGAGGATGAGCGCACTTTCGCACAACCTTTCGAATCCCGAAGCCGAGGTGCGCGGAATGGATGCTGCCGAGGCGGAGGCGGGACGTGCCGCGAAGTGTCCTGCCTGCTCGACCAGTGTGCGGGACACAGCCATCGAAAGGTGCGGCAGGCACGAGCTGTTTTGTTGTGAATCTTGCGGTTTGCATTTTTGGGAGCCGCGGGTGATGCCAGACGCGCGCTGGTACGAACAGATGTATGGAGGCAGGGATGAAAAACTGCTGCCACTCGAGCCAGGCCACAAATACTTTTTGAGCGACCCGCTTGCGCCGGGGCGGGGCGAGTTGCTGGACATAGGATGCGGGACGGGAAATTTTCTGGCCGCGGCGCGCGACGCGGGGTACTCGGTGAGCGGAACGGAGCTGGATCGCAATGCAGCGCGCTTCGCGAAGGACAAACTTGGCCTGCCTCGAGTGTTCGGGCTGACGATTTCGGAATTTGCGGAAAAATACGCGGGCGAGAAGTTTGACGTCGTTACTTTTTTTGAAGTGCTGGAGCATCAGGCCGCGCCGGTGGAGTTTGTGGAGCAGGTAAAGTCCTGCCTGCGGCCCGGCGGCTTCATTGCATTGAGCGTCCCCAACCGCGAACGATGGCTTACCGGGCCGGATGTTCTGGATTATCCTCCCAACCATTTCTTGCGATGGAATGTGACGGCGCTGCGAAGGCTATTGGGGGCGCACGGATTTGAGGTTTTGAGCGTAAGAGAGCAGCCGGCGGGTCTCGCGCACACAACGCAAATGATCAACATGGCTCTGCGAACGGGGTTTTCGCGGAGCGCAACGGGAGAGGCTGGCAGCAGTTTCCGGGATGTGATGCAGATGGCGCCTCAGGAAGCGGCAGCGGCGCTACAAGTGAAGCCTACGGCGCGGCAGCAAGCGCTGCAATTTCTTGGGCGCATGAAACTGATGGCATGCTTCCCGATCGCGGTCGCGGCTTATCCTTACATCCGGCTGCGCGGCTACAAGGGGACGTATTTGTATTTGCTGGCGCGGCTTCTACAATAAAGACACCTTCGGAAAACAATCCCGAGATCGCCACGCAGGATGTTAGAGAATAAGAGGCAGAGAATCGCCGATGAAACGCGCATTGATCACGGGTATCACCGGGCAGGATGGCTCTTACCTGGCGGAACTTCTGCTGTCCAAGGGATACGAAGTTCACGGAATCATCCGGCGAGCCAGCACGTTCAACACGAAGCGCATCGACCACATTTATCAGGATCCAAATCAGCCGAGCACGCGACTTTTTCTGCATCACGGCGATCTTTCCAGCACGGAGTGGGTATTAAATCTGGTGTACAGCTTTGCGCCGGATGAGTTGTATCACCTCGCGGCACAGAGCCACGTGCGCGTGAGTTTCGACATGCCGGAGTACACCGGCGACATTACTGGGCTGGGAACGATGCGATTGCTGGAGGCCATCCGGCGAGCGGGGTGCAAGACGAGGTTCTATCAGGCGTCGAGTTCGGAGATGTTCGGATCGGCGAAGCCCCCTCAGAGCGAGACGACACTGTTTGAGCCGCGAAGCCCGTACGCGGTGGCGAAGTTGTACGCGTACTGGATGACGCGGATTTACCGCGAGGGCTATCAGATGTTTGCGAGCAACGGAATATTGTTCAATCACGAAAGCCCGCGCCGAGGCGAGACGTTTGTGACCAGAAAAATTACGCGTGCGGTGGCGGCGATCGTTGCGGGCAAGCAAGACACGCTGTTTCTGGGCAATCTCGATGCGCGGCGCGACTGGGGTTACGCACCGGAATACGTGGAAGCCATCTGGGAGATGCTGCAGCGGGATACGGCCGAGGATATCGTTATCGGAACCGGCGAAGCGCATTCGGTCCGGGAATTCGTGGAAGAAGCATTCGCGTATGCGGGGCTGGATTGGCGCAAGCATGTAAAGATGTCGGAGCGGTATATGCGGCCGCTGGAAGTGGATTGCCTGATTGCGGATACACGCAAAGCAAAGGAGCAACTAGGCTGGGAGGCCCGGATTGGATTTAAAGACTTAGTTGCGATTATGGTGGACGCGGATTTGGAAGCGGCAGGTTTATCGCCACTGGGGCACGGGAAGGCGATTCTGGAAAAGAAATTCAGCCACTGGAATCACTGGCAGAATTCGGTGACGCGAGTGATGGAGGCGGTCGAAGGGCAAGCTTCGCAGAACTGAGGATTGGTGAATGGGTTTTTGGGAAAAGCGGCGCGTGGTGCTAAGCGGAGGCAACGGGTTTCTCGGCTCGTTTGTGAAAGAGAAGTTGCGAGCGGCTGGCTGCAAGGAGATTTTCACCCCACATAGCCGTGAATATGACCTGCGGGAAAAATCCGAGGCGCTGCGGGTTTATAAAGACTTGAAGCCGGATATTTTCATTCACCTTGCGGCGGTCGTCGGCGGAATCGGCGCGAACCGGGCAAACCCCGGCAGATTTTTTTACGACAACGCAGTGATGGGGATCAACGCGATTGAGGCGGGGCGCATCGCCGGGGTCGAGAAATTTGTTTGCGCCGGGACAATCTGTTCGTATCCGAAGTTCACGCCGGTGCCGTTTCGCGAGGAGAATTTCTGGGACGGCTACCCGGAAGAAACGAATGCACCGTACGGGTTGGCGAAAAAAATGCTGCTCGTCCAGTTGCAGGCTTACCGGCAGCAGTACGCGTTCAACGGCATTTATCTGACGCCAGTCAATTTGTACGGACCGCGGGACAATTTTGATCTGGAGAGTTCGCATGTGATTCCGGCACTAATCCGCAAATGCTGGGAAGCTAAGCAGGCGCGCGCTGGGGAAATCGTTGCGTGGGGAACGGGGAGCGCGACGAGGGAATTTTTGTATGTGGAAGACGCGGCGGAGGCGATCGTGATTGCCGCCGAGAAGTATGAGAGGCCGGAGCTTGTAAATTTAGGCTCCGGAGAAGAGATCAGCATTCGCAACCTGTTGGAGTTGGTTTGCTCGCTGACTGGGTACAAAGGAACCGTGCGGTGGGACGCGACGAAACCCGATGGGCAGCCACGCCGTTGCCTGGATACTTCCCGCGCGCTGGCTGAGTTTGGATGGAGCGCGAAGACGCCTCTCCAGGATGGATTGCGCAGAACCATCGCATGGTATGAGGACGAAGTGAGCAGCAAGGCGCGTACGAGTGCAGTTTGAAATTGGTGAAATTTTTCGGACCAACCTTGATTCCCGCCGGATTGCCTGCAGGCGTTTTTCCTGAATAACCCCTGCCGAAGTAAGGGCCCGAGTGGCGAAGATGTCGTAGACTTAGCGTGGGGGACATCCGCGCGCTGGCTTGAGCACCCTTCGAAGAGATGGAAGTTGCCAGCCGGCGCTTGCTAGAAGATGGCAAAGCCTTTTGTCAGCGTACTGATCGATACGCACAACCACGAACGCTTTATCGAGAAAGCGATTGTGAGCGTGTTGGAACAGGATTTTCCGGCGGCGGAGCGGGAAATCCTCGTGGTGGATGACGGCTCGAGCGACGGCACAGCGGAAATCGTCCGAAAATTTGAGCCACAGGTGACGTTAGTGTGGAAGGTGAATGGCGGGCAAGCGTCCGCGTTCAATGCGGGGATTCCAGAGTGCAAAGGAGAAATCGTCGCGTTCCTGGATGGGGACGACTGGTGGGCGGGGAAGAAACTGGCGAGCGTGGTGCAAGCGATGGCCGCCGATCCTCTGGTGGGCATTGTAGGGCACGGAATTGTGATGGTTGGCCGGGACGGGAGCGAACGGAACGTGACGCTTGGCGAGGGATTCCGGTTCCGGGCCAATACGGTTGAAGGCGGATTGTTGTTCCGGCGGCGCGGGGCATTTCTCGGCACGAGCCGGATGACGATTCGGAGCGCGCTCTTACGACGCATCGGGACAGTGCCCGAGTCGATCGCGATCCAAGCGGATGAGTATTTATTTACGCTGGCCTCGGCGATGGCAGAGGTGGAAATCCTTCCGGAAGCGCTTACCTACTACCGGATGCATGACGCGAACGCTTTTCAGATCACCAACAAGCCAAATCCACAACAATTGCGGCACAAGATGAAGTCTCTGCAAAGCATCGAGCAAAGCCTTTCGCAAAAACTCAAGGAATTTGGGATCGAAGAGGTAGTGATACGGACGGTGCTGGCGTTTACAAGAGCGAGTGCGGACCAACTAAGGCTCTCGCTGGACGGCGGGTGGCCTTGGGAGACCTTCCAGACGGAGTGGGCGCTTTACTGCATATTGCATCCCGAGGCAAAGCTGTCCCGCAGGATGTTCAAGGCGCTGATGCTGCTGGCGGCGTTGGTTACCACTCCGCGGGGGTTTTACAGAATGCAGATGGCGTTGACGCAGAATCGGCTTTACCGGCTAGCGCGAGAACGATGGCTTCCGTTTGCGGAGATGCAGCACGTCCAAAAAAGCGGGCACACCGGATCATGATCAAGCGCGCCGTGCACAGCTTCTTCCGCTTATTTGGTCTCGACATCATCCACTTTCCGCCGCGAGAAACGATTCGTCCTTCGGATTTTGGCGACGACGAGGCGGAAATCGTACAGGCCGTGCGGCCGTGGACTCTAACAGGGCCCGAAAGAATCTACGCACTGATTCAGGCGGTGCGCTACGTGAGCAAGAACGGGATTGCGGGGGCCATCGTCGAATGCGGCGTGTGGAAGGGAGGGAGCATGGCGGCCGCGGCGAGAGCTCTTCTGCAGATCGGCGACACGAGCCGCGATTTGTATCTGTTCGATACGTTTGAGGGCATGTCGGAACCGACCGCGAAGGACGTAAGTTACTCCGGTGTGCACGCCAACGAGCTGATGCGTATGGATGAAGGTTACCGGTGCGCGAATGCGCCGTTGGATGGTGTAAGAGAAGTGCTGTATGGGACAGGGTATCCGAAAGACAAAATTCATTTTGTGCAAGGGAAGGTCGAGGAGACGGTGCCTGGTTCGGCGCCCGAGGCGATTGCGCTGCTCCGGCTGGATACGGATTGGTATGAGTCGACAAAGCACGAGCTGGTTCATCTGTTTCCGCGCTTGAGCAAAGCGGGTGTGATTATCATCGACGATTACGGACACTGGAGAGGATCGCGTCAGGCTTGCGATGAGTATTTTGGCGAAAACCGCATTCCGATTCTGCTGAACCGGATTGATTACACCGGGCGGATTGCCGTGAAGCCGTGAGTCGAGCGGCGCAAGAGGGCGGGGCGCGGCGAGTTTTGCCCGGAAAGGCGCAGGCGCGTTGAGGATTTTAATTGCGATTGGGGTGTCGCGGCAGAAAGAGGCAGGAGCAGCCGGTGTGGTGCTGAATCATGCTGCCGAACTCGCAAAGCGCGGGCACGCGGTGGATTGCTGGTTTTCGGAAGATGTGTTGCAGCGGCCGGCGAAGCCAAAACGGCTGGAAGCGCTGCTTTTTGCTCGTGAGCTGTCGCGAAGGATCCGACAGGAGCCAGGGAAATATGATGTTGTGAATTTGCATGCTCCCTGGGGATGCGTGTATGGGGCGTGGCGGCGACGGGTTGGGATGCGGAGCGGGCCCCCGTATGTGATGACGATGCAGGGAAGCGAGGAACGCTACGTTGAGGCGATGCGGCTCGAAGAGCGCAAGGGGCGCGCGTGGAATTTCAGTTGGAAAAACCGGCTGTGGCATCGCGTTTACCATCAGACGATGTACGACTACTCGATCAAGACGGCGGAGTATGGAGCAGTAGCGAATCGCGAGGCATGGATCTGCGCCGAGCTGAAATACAAACGTGCACCGGGGCTGATTTGGTACGTGCCGAACGGCGTGGAAGAGCGGTTTTTTGTTTCGCGCGAATTTGCGGAGAAAGCAGAATGCAGTTTGCTCTTTGTGGGCACGTGGCTCGATCGCAAGGGCGTGTACTACCTGGCGGAAGCATTTTCTCTGGTGGCGGAAAAAATGCCCGGTGTGCGATTGACGGTTGCCGGGTGTTCCGCGCCGGTAGAAGAAGTCAAAAGCGCTTTTGCGCCGCGCGTTCGCGAGCGGATTAGTGTGCTTCCATTTGTAACACGAGAGGAAATTCTCCAGGTGTACGGCGGCCACGACATATTCGTATTTCCGTCGCTTGTGGAGGGGATGCCGCTTACTTTGCTGGAAGCGATGGCTACGGGGATGCCGGTGGTGACGACGAACACGTGCGGGATGGCGGATGTAGTGGAAGACGACCTCAACGGCATGTTGGTGCCGCCTGCGGATGCAAACGAGCTGGCGCGGGGAATCGAGCGGCTCTGCCAATCGACGGAGTTACGAAAGCGGCTTGGACTGGCCGGACAGGAGACGATGCGGCGCTACACTTGGGGACGCATCGCGGAAAAATTGGAGAAAGTATTTATGCTCGCGGCTTCCAATGCACGCGGCTGAGCAGAATGCGCGCATGATCACACTTGGGATTAACTATTCGCAGATGCACGATTCGTCGGCGTGTCTGGTGCGCGACGGCGAGCTCGTGTTTGCGGTTGCGGAAGAGCGGATTAGCCGGGCGAAGCACGACGCGCGGTTTCCGGAGAATGCGATTCGGGCGTGTTTGGATTTTGCTCGCGTGAAGGCGGAGCAGTTGGATGAGGTGTGTTTTGGCTGGCAGACAGCTGGCGCGGCGTTTCGGCATGATTTGAAGTGTTATGCATCGGGAAAAATGCCGGCGACTTATTCGAATGGACTGAACTCTACTCTGCATTTTATGGGCATGTGGAACCAGCAGGGAGGGGCGAAGCGCTTTGTGCAGATTTTCGGAGAGACCAAGGCGCGGATGCGATTTGTGGATCATCATCTGGCGCATGCGTTGAGCGCATATTCCTTTTCTGGATATGAGGACGCAGCCGTAGTGGTGATGGACGGGCGCGGCGCGTGGGAGGCAACTTCGATTTGGCATGGTAAGGGCGGGCGGCTCGAGCACGTTTTGACGATTCCGTTTCCGGACTCGGTTGGATATTTTTATAGCGAGTTCACGGAATATCTGGGGTTTCAGCGGAACAGCGATGAGTGGAAAGTGATGGGGCTGGCGCCTTACGGAAAGCCGGGCGTGGATTTGCGGGCGTTTATCGAGGTAGAGGCTGCGCCTTACCGGGTACATGCACGGAAGCTCGTAGCGGATGGAACAGCGCCGTTTGCGGAAATGGTGCAGAGGTTCGGGCCACGACGGGTTCCGGAGAGCGAGATCGACGAGCGGCACAAAGACGTGGCGTATGCGGTGCAGGATGCCTGCGAGATAGCAATGATGAGTGTGGTGAAGATGGCGCTCGAGAAAACGAAGAGCCGAAACGTTTGTCTCGCGGGTGGAGTGGCGCTGAATTCGAAAGCGAACGGTAAAATTGTGGCGTCTGGTCTGGTGGATAAATTCTTTGTGCAGCCTGCGGCTTCGGATGATGGCGTGGCGCTTGGCGCTGCGCTCGCGCCGTATATGGACGGCGGCGGGCGTCTGCCGATGAAGGAGATGCGGCACGCCTATTTGGGGCCAGCGTTTGACGATGAAGCGATTGAGAGCGCTCTGCGGACGTATAAGTTGAAATACACTCGAATGAGCGATGTGGCAGCAAGCGCGGCGGAATTGCTATCGAAAGGGAAAATTCTCGGATGGTTTCAAGGGCGCATGGAATTTGGGCCGCGCGCGCTGGGCAGCCGTTCGATATTGGCGGATCCACGCGATCCGGAAATGAACGCCAAGGTGAACAACGCGGTGAAATTTCGCGAATGGTGGAGGCCATTTGCGCCCTCGATGAAAAAGGAAGCGGCAGGAGAATATCTGGAGAGCGCGACCGATTCACCGTTCATGATTTTAACGGCGCAAGTACGTGCGGAGAAGCGCGCGGTCATTCCCTCGGTGACGCACGTGGACGGAAGCGCGCGGCCGCAAACGGTCGAGAAAGAGATCAATCCGCTTTACTGGCGATTGATCGATGAGTTCGGAAGGCGAACCGGCGTGCCGGTGATTATGAATACTTCGTTCAATCTGCGAGGCGAGGCGATTGTGCATACGCCGACGGACGCGATACGGACTTTTTTCAGTTCGGGCATGGACGCGCTGGTGATTGGCAGCTTTCTTGTGGAGAAATAGCTTGAGCGCATCGCAAAGCCGGCTCGCGCAATTATTGTTGCGTTATGCTTCGCCCCTTGCGGGATTGAAGCGCGTGCCTTTGGTGGGGCGGTGCGTGAGCTGGGCTGGAGCGAAGCTGGTGCCGCGCGACTCGCTTGCGTGGGTGCACGTGCAGCGTGGGCCAGCGCAAGGATTGTGGCTGCATTTAAATCCGCGTACGGGGAAGACTTATTTCGAAGGCGGCGGCGAACCAGAGGTGCAGGCAGCTCTGCAGCAAAATCTGCGTCCCGGAATGCTGTTTTACGATATCGGAGCGAACATCGGGTTTTTTTCCTTGCTCGCGGCGCGGCTTGTGGGGAAACAGGGGCACGTGGTTTCGTTTGAAGCCGATCCGGAGATTGCGGCGCGGCTGCGGGAGCATGTTGCCCGGAACGAGTTTGGGTGGATTACGGTGGAACAGAAAGCCGTCTGGTCGGAAGCGCGGACAGTTTTTTTCGCGCGGACCGATCCTGCGACCTCGCCGGATCGCGGGCTGGGGCACATAGTCCCTGCTAGCACAGGTGATACGATCCAGGTGAGCGCGCTCTCGTTGGACGACTATACGAGTACGCGGCCCGCCCCAGACTTCCTCAAGTGCGACGTGGAAGGCGCGGAGGTAGAAGTGTTTCGCGGCGCGCAGCGGTTGCTGAAGGAAAAACGCCCCGGAATTATTTGCGAAATGCACAGCGAAGAAAATCAACGCCTGCTGCTCGAAGAGTTTTCGCGATTCGGCTACACCTGCACAAGCTGCGGCCCGAACCACATCCTGGCCCTTCCTCAATGACGCAAAAGTGCATCGCGCTGCTGGGGAGACGGGATGCACCGACGGATGCCATCGAAGAGTATTGTCAATACCTCGGCGCCGCTTTGTGCGAACACGATTTTAAATTGGATCTCGTTCGCGTGGCCTGGGTGGAAGATGGCTGGCCCGCTGCAATGCGCGAGCTGGAACAACAGGCAAAGGGCTGGCGCGGGTGTTGGGTGCTTGTGCAATACACAGCGCTATCGTGGTCAGAGCGCGGATTTCCTCTGAGGTTTTTGCGGACCCTGCGGATTCTGCGGCAAGCGGGAGCGCGAGTGGCGATGGTCTACCACGACGTGCTGGCTTACCATGGCAGCCGAACGATCGATAAGCTGCGGCGCCGAGCGCAGAATCATGCGATGAGTGAAGCGTTGAGGTCCTGCGATCTCGGCATTTTCACTGTCCCGATCAGCAAGATTCCGTGGATTGGAAAAAAACACACGCGGGCCATATTCATTCCCGTCGGCGCAAACCTGCCCGATCCAGAAAGTGCATGGACCGTTCAGCGCCGCGAGCCGTCGAAGCCGCCGGCGATTGCCGTGTTTGGGATTACCGGCGGAGAGGCCGGCATTTGGGAGATCGCGAGCATTTCGGAAGCGCTGCAGATTGTCGCGGAGCGTTTGGGAAAGCTGCGGCTGGTCGTGATGGGGCGCCACACGGACACGGCGGAAAAAGCGCTGAAGAATCTGATGGACAAGCAGCCGATTGAAATTAGCGCGCTGGGCATACTCCCCGGAGGGGAAATCGTGCGGCAGATGGCTTCGTGCGATGCATTGCTTTTTGTGCGTGGCGGAATTTCTTCGCGGCGAGGCAGCGCCATCGCAGGGATAGCGTGCGGACTGCCGGTGGTGGCCTTGGAGGGTTCCGAGACAGCGTCGCCGATCACAGAGGCGGGAGTCGTTTTCGCGGATCCCGAGCGTCAACGCGGCTTGGGAGAGGCGCTGCTGAAAGTGCTTTCCGATGCGGAGTATCGCGCCACGCTCGCAGAGCGCAGCCGGCACGCGCAGGAGAAATACTTTTCGTGGAAGGCGATAGCGGCGCGGTATGCGGACGAGCTGAGTTCCCCGGACGAGCGTTTGAGATAGGAACTTCAGTACGTATGCCGGACGACCGCGCTTCATCGCGATAGCGCGTCGATCAGACTTTCTTTCTTTTTTTCGCCCAGCGCAGCCAAGGGATTGAGCGAGGAATTGTAGCCTGCGAGAGCCGCCGCCGCGAGGAACGCAAAAACTTCGGCGGGAACCCACTTATCGCCGGTCCAGCGGCTCATGAAGAGGATGGGCGCACAGATGCCGCCCAAAAGAATTTGCGCGCCAAACGAGATGAGCACAGCCATCCCGGATTGGCGCTGTCCGCGCATCTGGCCAAAATTGAGTTTGCGAGGAAAGCTGAGCGAGGACCAGTTGGCGATTACCATCTGTCCGCTGACGTCGAAAACGATCGCGGCCAACGTAGCCAACAAAACGGGGAGAGAAGGAAGGCCCACGAGATAAGAAAAAGCGGCCATCGAGAGCAGCAATTCAAAGGAAAGCATGCCGGCCTGAAGAAGATTCTTCCCAAGAAATACTTCGCGAAAGCTAATGGGCGCGGTGAAAAAAGATTGGATGCCCTTGCCGTCGTAAGCGAAGCAGTTATAAGCCGGAGCCATCAGAATGAGGATGAGATAGGCCATCATTCCGGGAAAGAAGAACTCCGTCGAGATGGGATGTTTCATGGCCGTGGGATGCCGGCCTGCGAATTGCGTGGTGAAGAGCAGCACAAATACGGGCGGCATGATCAGCAGGAAGAAAGCAAAGCTGTTGCGCGTGAGGTAGCGAAACTCCTTGCGCAGGACGGCGGCGACTTGTGGGGTGAGAAGGCGGAGAACGTCGGACTGCTCGGCGGTTCTGGAAATTGGACGGGCGGCTGCGCGAGTGGGGGCCGCTGTCTCGCTGAGTTCCTCGCCGCGGTACTGCGTCGCAAACCTCATCCAGAGGAAAACACTAAAGAGCAGCGCATAGGCCGAGATGCCGGCCACGCCGAGGAGCGTGTCCGTGAAATGATGTAAGGCCGCTCCCAAAACGGCTTTCCCTGCGAGCGACGGCGGAAAAATGGCCAGGTAGGGAAGCAATTGTCTAATCCAGGGCTGCGCGGAGCGGCCGTACCGCTGGAGCAGGGGATTGAGAAACTGAATCGAGACGGCAAACAGGATGAAGACGGCGAAAAATATTTCCCGTGAGCGACGGCGCGCGAGCACTCGTTCTACCCAGGACCCAATCAGGCGCTCGAGCGTGATGTTCATCAGCAGAAACAGAAACGAGATGAGCACCATCTCTGGCAGAACCACCGGATTGGCCGCGGCTGCGCCGATGCACATAGCAACCAACCAGCAGATCGAAGCGACCGCGGCAAAATCAGCGAGTCCATAGGCGAGGCCGATAACGTAAAACGCGCGCAGGCTCAGCGGAAACCGCAGCAAGTTGCGAAATTCGAAACCGGCTCCGAAACCCGCAGTGAAAATGGGAAAAGCCTGCCAGAAAAGAAAAATGAGCCAGAAAAGCAAAGCAATCCACGGTTCGTGACCGCCCGACATAATGGTGTAAGCGCCGAAGCCGAATCCCACGCTTATTCCCAGAACTGCAACTGTGGCGAAAAAACCGGCGACAACCATTCCGATGAGATCCCACTGATTGTGTTTCTTGCGGAGATTGTTACCGAGAACCCGCCAGCGGAGCCCAGCGACCAGACGAATTTGTTGCCAGACACCGGGGAGCGGAGCTACATCAGCCACGAGAGTTCCTCGAGTTGAGGCCGCTGCGCGCCGTCCTGTCCGACAATCGAAAGAAAAATCTGCTCAAGCGTCGTTTTGTCGCCTTCAGCGCCGGCGATTCCTGCGCGCAACTCTTCGAGTGAGCCTTGCGCCACCAGCCGGCCCTTGTGAATGATGGCCACGTGGCTGCAGAGACGCTCGACAATCTCGAGGACGTGCGAGGTAAGGAAAATCGTGACGCCCCGTTCCGTCATGCGCCCCAGAAGCGCCTTGAGCGCGCCCGCGGCCAGAGCATCCACGCCTTCAAACGGCTCGTCGAGAAACAGTATGCGCGGGCCGTGAATCACCGCCGCAGCCAGCGCAAGTTTTTTCTGCATCCCGTGGGAATAGTCCGCGATCAAAGTCTTTGGGCGGTCGGCGAGTTGCATGAAATCGAGCAACTCTTCCGAACGGCGCTGCGTCGTGGGTCGGTCGAGGCCATACATGCGGCCGACGAACTGAAGGTACTCTGCCCCCGTCAACCGCTCGAAGAGGCCCATGCCTTCCGGCACAACACCGATTTGCCGTTTGACTTCCACGGGATGTGTGGCGAAGTCCAGCCCGAGAAGTTCGGCGCGGCCGGAAGTAGGAGCCAATAAACCGGTGAGCATCTTGATGGTCGTCGATTTACCCGCGCCATTGGGCCCGAGAAAACCGAAGAACTGTCCCGCGGTCACGGTGAGGTTGACGTCGTCGACCGCTGTCAGATTGCCGAATCGCCGCGTAAGTCTTTGCGTCACGATGGCTGCCTCGGTCATCGCGTCCCCCACTTGCTGCGCGTAGCTCGAATCAAGACTCTAACATGAGTCCGCCAGGCATCGGGACGATGCAGCACTTGCGTTTGCAGCCAGGGGAGAGGTAGCGTCACGAGGGCTTCTGCGGATTCGGATTCGAAGAAGTGAGCTGCAATTCTTTCGTCGGCAACGCAGCAAGGACCGCCGGAAGCTCCACGCGGAACACCGCCCCGCCCTCTTGCCGGTTGTAGCAGAGAATTCTTCCGGCGTGCTCCTGCACAATACCGAAGCAAATACTAAGACCCAAACCAGTCCCTTTACCGACGGGTTTCGTCGTGTAAAAAGGATCGAAAACGCGGTGAGGCTCTTTTACGCCGGGTCCGGTATCCAGGAAAAGAACGACCACGTAAGCGCGATCGCGCATGGTCTTGATGGTGAGAACTCCGCCTTGGACCGCTTCCATCGCATCGACCGCATTGCTAATCATATTGAAAAAGACTTGCATCAATTGGTTTCCGTCGCCGCGAACGCCGGGTAGAACGGATTCGAGCTGCAGCTCGATGCGGACGGTCCCCGTGCGCAAATCAAGAGTCCGAAGCTGGACGGCGTTGGTGACCACGGTGTTGATGTCGAGGAGCGTGCGCTCCGTGGGGACCTGCCGTGCAAAACTCAAAAGATTCCCGACGAGCGTTTTCGTACGGCGAGCCTGGTCGCGAATCTTCGACGCCGTGCCGCGCGCTTTTTCGGGAAGCGTGGGGTCGTCGGCCAGGAGATCGGAGAAACCGAGGATGGCCGTCAACGGGTTATTGATTTCATGAGCGGCGCCGGCGGCCAATTGACCGAGGGACACGAGTTTTTCCGATTGCACGATCTGCGCCTGGAGCCTCTGTAGATTTTCGACGGACCTCTCGGACTGGGACAGTAACCGCGTGCGGTCCGCCTCCGCCAAATAGGTCCTTAGAAATACGAGAAGCGCCAGGGGAATAGAGGCGGTGAGAACGGTTAACAGCCGGAAGTCGCGAACCGCGGAATTCCCGTGAGCGAATCGCAGCGTGTATATAGCCAACAACGGCAGAGACATGACGGCGGCCATCGCCAACCGGGCCGGTACGACGCTTTCGGCCCGGCCTCCGTCGGAATCGGAGTCAAATCCATTCTCGGAGGGCGCGTCAAGGTCAGCGCGTTTTTGATATGCAATTGCGCCTGCCAGCGCATACCAAAGAAAAGAAGCGACCAGCGGAAGATCGTAGAGGCTGCCCGTGTAGTAGCGGCCGAAATCGAGAGCGACGTTGATGGCGAGTGACGACAGCATGTACATCGCGGAGGCGCCAAATAAATGGGCATAGATCACTCGCCAGGCTGCCGAAGAGCGCATCCAGAGGTAGCCAAAGCCAGCCACGACGATCATGTTCTCGATATTGTGGAGCAGAACGTAATTGTGGTTGTACTCGGCCAGTGAAGGAACAGCGTACATCCACGGCAGGACGATGAAGATGTACAGAAAAATCCACCATGTGAGCAGTAGGGCAAAGTCCAGATAGCCGAAGCGTAGGCGCGATTCGCCGCGCTTAAGATGCGGCTGCAGGGTGAGCGCCGCCATCATGGGAATGCCCCGCAGGAAAAAGACGATGTCCACCGGGTCGGTATCGGGCGTGGGACGATGTAGATACACCTCGTAGTACGTCCACTGAAATTGTCCGATCATCCAGAGCGTGCAACCCATGGCGAGCAGCATCCAGAAGAGATTCCTTCGCCACTGGGGAGTTCCAGCGTTCAGAAGCAGGCCGGCGTTGGCGAGCAGCGGAACCACACACTGAGATAAATCTCCGAAAGCAGTAAGAGCGTTGCTTCCGCGGTGGAGAAGGAGCGACATGCTCGCATAGAAAGCGAGAAAGAGCAGCCAGACCACGGCCATGCGGAGGATGGTTTTGTAAGAAGACATTTAGTTCAGGCAAGTCTATTTTAGAGGGGAGTGGCGGTGAGTGCGGCTTCGCATGAAGCCCGCAATACGTAAGTATAAACGAACCAAGAAGCTTTCCGTGCGGGCCAACGCGCCGAACACCTATGTCTTAGCCACGTTTTGTCACCCATGCGTCCGGACTGTACATGGCCCAAAGGTGTAAACTATGTCTTCGGAACGTTCTGTAAAGGATCTCTTCGGACCGTACAGATGGAAAATGGCGGAGGAGGAGGGATTCGAACCCCCGAGACCCTTTCGGGCCTAACGGTTTTCAAGACCGCCGGTTTCAACCGCTCACCCACTCCTCCGTTTTTAATTCTAGCCTACTCTCCGCCTCAGCACCCAATTTCCGGATGGAACGCACATATGAACTAGCTTCTTCGAGCAGCCCCTTCGTGAACGGCAGTATCGCGCTATCCCCTAATGCATTTGTAACGTGAGATTCACCGGGTATTCACAAAACAGAGCCTAGAATCCGCGTGAGATCTCCCCATGAACATTTTGGTCGTGGAAGACGATGAGGCCATGTCGGATGTACTGGTACATGGGCTGCGCGAGGAGTCGCACACCGTCGAGCGCGCGTCGGATGGCCGCACAGCTCTGCGGCTGACTGGGGATAGTCCGTTCGATCTGATTCTTCTCGACGTGATGCTTCCCGGAGTAAACGGTTTGGAAGTGGCGCGCCAGTTGCGTCTTCGTGGCAGCTCGGTTCCCTTGCTCATGCTCACGGCACGCGACGCCCTTCCCGATATCGTGAACGGGCTTGATGCAGGAGCCGACGACTACCTTACCAAGCCGTTTTCCTTTGTCGAACTGCTGGCGCGGATTCGCGCTTTGCAGCGGCGCTCTGCCACGAGACCAAAAAGCGTTTTGGAGTTCGAAGATCTCGTTCTTGACGTGAATTCGCATCGCGCCTTCCGGCGCGGCCAGGAGATCCATCTATCCGTCACCGAATTCCGGCTGCTCGAACTGCTGGTACGAAACCCCGGCCGCGTTTTGTCCCGAAGCGCGATCCTGGATGCGGTATGGAGCAATCGCCGGGACGTAACCGAAAATACCGTCGAGGCCTTCGTGCGTCTCCTTAGAAAAAAGGTGGAGGACGGCGCCCCCAGGAAGCTCATCCACACGCACCGCGGCTTCGGCTATTCCGTCGGGGGACAGACAGCCTCATGAATTTGCCGATTCGGGCGCGCCTGACTGCTCTGTACTTCGCAGTCCTCGCCTTGTCGTTCGTGGCTTTCGTTTGGGTGAGCGATCTGGGGTTCCGGCGCAGCATTGAGGCTACGGTGGACAATGCCTCGCGCACCAATCTCGAAACCATTCAGCGCCTTCTCGCGAATACCTCTGTGCTCGGCGAAAACGATGTCCGAAGAGAACTAAGCGAGCTCGCGGGGCTTTGGGCCAATGGAGCTCTCTTCGAAGTGGCTGGCCCGAATGGCAATTGGATCTTCCGGTCGCCGCCCTTCCTGCGAATCTATTCTGCATTGCCGGAGATTAAGGATGGAGGCATCTCGTTTGTCACAACCAACCTCAACTCTTTGCAGTACCGCATCGCGCTTCAGAGGGTCACGGTGGACGGCGACGTTTATGAGATTCATGCCGCTGTACCGACAGAGCCGTTTGATCAAGCGCTCGATCACTTCAGGCTGATTGAAAAAGAGACTCTGCCGCTGCTCGTGCTGCTGGCTTCGCTTTTGGGTTACTGGCTGAGTGGAAGATCCCTTGCGCCTGTCAACCATATTATTGAAACTGCGGGACTCATCGGCGCACAAAATTTGTCCAGCCGGTTGGAGGTGCCGAAGGCTCGGGACGAACTACGGCGCCTGACGGAAACCCTCAACGCCATGCTGGCGCGGATTGAAGCCTCCTTCAAAAGCATCACGCAATTCACCGCCGACGCCTCGCACGATTTGCGCACGCCAGTGGCCGTCATTCGTGCCACGGCGGAAATTTCTTTGCGCAGGCCACGGACTCAAGAAGAGTATCGCCGGGCCTTATCCACAATCCTCGAAACTTCCGTGGACACCTCCGAGTTGCTCGAGAATTTGCTGACTCTGGCGCGGGCCGATGCGGGCGCAGCGGGCATGGAAATGCGTCCTCTGGATCTTTCGGCTCACGTGCAAAAAGCGCGAGAGCGCGCCGCACTGCTCGGCCTCGAGAAAGCCCTCGATGTCACTGCCACGACTCCCCCACAGCCAGTGTGGGTCAAGGCCGACGCCATTGCGGTCGACCGTCTGCTGCTTATCCTTCTGGATAATGCCGTGAAATACAGTCCCAGCGGGAGCCGCTGCGAGATCGCTCTGTCTCAATCGGAGAACCACGCCCAGATTACCGTCCGCGATTCCGGCGCCGGAATTCCCGAAACGGAGCTGAACAACATTTTTGACAGGTTTTATCGCGTGGACCGCGCCCGCTCCAAACAAACGGGCGGCGCCGGCTTAGGGCTGGCGATCGCCCGCTGGATTGCGGAGATGCACGGGGGGACCATCGCTGCGGAAAGCACCGTTGGCGCCGGTTCCGCGTTTCACGTCCATATTCCGGTCCTCGCAAAGCCCTGAGTCTCTCGCTTTGCCACGGATAGGAAGCCGCACCTGCTTTCTGAAAGAAATTCAGCGTCTATTCAACAATTTCTTCATTTTCGTTTACCGGTCGTTCTTGCCTTTTGTTGCTAGATGATAGGAAACGATTGAGACCAGCAGTTGTCGACCGGCGAGGCGGACCGACGGGGTGGAGTTGTAACCCAGCAACCAGGAAAACGAAGGGGTTTATCCATGATCTTCAGGAATTTCCGACGAGTTACTATTCTTGTATTTTTTGCATTCCTCCTCGTGTTGGCCAATGGAGCGCCTGCTCTTGCTCAGACCGACCGCGCCACTCTGGAAGGCACGGTAACGGACTCTAGCGGCGGCGTGATTAGTGGCGCCACTGTGCAGGTGACCGAAAAAGATACCGGTACCACCCAGGAGCGCAAGACAAACTCCAATGGTTATTATCGTTTTCCAGGTCTTGCCGTTGGCAAATATACCGTCCAAGTCTCGAACACCAGCTTTAAAACAAAGATTCTCGAAGACGTTCTTCTTCTCGTTGGCGAGACCCACACGCTTGACGTTCCTCTAGCCGTAGGCGATGTTTCGGAGAAGGTTGAAATTAAGGCAGAATCTGGCCCTTCCGAGCGCACCTCTGCGGCAGCCGCAATCGTAATTACGACTGACCAGATCGCGAATCTGCCCGTGAACGGCCGCGACTGGTCGGAGTTGACTCTCCTCGCCCCGTTTGCCCAGGACGACGGCGGCGGCGATCAGCGCACCATCCGGTTCGCGGGCCGGGCTCGCGACGACAACAACTTCAACTTTGATGGAGTTGACGCCGGCGGTATTCAGGAACAAGCACAGAAATCCCAGGTTCGGCTGCAAATCTCGGAAGATGCCATTGAGGAATACCGCGTCAACAGCGCGCTCTATGACGCCGAATACGGCACGCAAGCCGGGGGCCAGATTAACGTAGTCACCAAGTCTGGTACCAACGACTTGCACGGAACGGCCTTCGGCTACCTTCGCAATTCCGTCTTCGATGCCCGCAACTTCAACGATTTTGACGCAAACGGTAATCCCGCCATTCCGCCATTCCGTCTTGGTCAGTACGGTATGACGGTCGGCGGTCCCATCATCAAGGACAACACTTTTTTCTTCCTCAGCTACGAGGGGCTTCGCCAGTTGCAAGCCACCACTACCCAGGCAATTGTCCCCTCACCTTCGCTTCAACTGGCGGTTTTAACAAACTCTCCCCAGATGTGCGAGATCTTGCAGGCTTTTCCCTGGCGCGCTTCCACCGGAACCATTGCTGGCTGCGCTCCGCGCTTTATATTTCCGGACGCATCTTTCGCTTCTCAATCTTCTGCTGGCTTTCCTGACGAGGATCAGTTTACGACTGCCTCTCCCACGACGGTTCACGAGGACACCTGGCTCGTCCGCATCGACCACAAATTCAGCGACAAGACCACACTCTACGGCCGCGCACAGCGTGATATCAGTCTTGTGAACGCACCGAATAGCAGCAACGTCGCACTAGACAGGGTTCGTACGCTCAATCATCCCGCCAATTATTTGCTGGCTCTCCAACACATTTTCTCCTCTAACGTCTTTAACGAAGCCAAGGTCTATATCAATCGCGCCCCTTTCCATAACCCACAAGCCAGCGTCTTGCCCTTCGCCGTCAATACAGACAACTTCGTCGGTCTGAATAACGACAGCGAAGACGTCGAAGTGGGCACCACTTATGGCGTCGTGGATAACCTCACTTGGACCCACGGCCGCCACGCTTTCAAAACCGGTATGGAAATACGTCGCGTCCGGTTGAATCAAGGCCAGACTGTCAACAGCACTCTTAACTTTTCTGACGACCAGAGCCTTATCGACGCCCAGCTTTCCGGCATCAACTTCATTGCCCCCTGGTGCTGCCATCGCCTTCGCCGCACTTTCTATATGCCTTACTTTCAGGACGAGTGGAAAGTTACACCTACGTTCACCGTGAACGCCGGACTGCGTTGGGAATACTATGGTGTGGCCAACGAAGCCACCAACAGAACCACCGTCTTCGATCTCAATGAATTTCACGGTGCCTGCCTGGGCTCCGGTTCCTTCAATACCCCTTTTCCCGTTCCGATTAACACGCCAGCGTGCCCAAAAAATCCGACACTTTACAACCCTGACTACAAAAATTTCGACCCCCGCTTGAGCTTTGCTTGGGCGCCGTCCAGGCTTCATGGCAAAACCGTTGTTCGCGCAGGCTTTGGTATCTACCACGGTGCGGCCCAGAATGATGATTTGAATGCCGGACTGGAAAGCGACACGTTTCGCGTCACAGTCAACCAGACTATCCCGCTGAACTCTGCTTATGAGCAGGCGTTTCCAGATCTTTCAGGATTGTCGGCGGAAAAGGCGGCAAATCATCCGCGCGCTTTGCAGCGTCAAAACCGGGTTGACCTTTACGCTGAGGAATGGGGTCTGACCATCGAGCATCAACTGCCGGCAGGATTCTTGCTTTCCACTGCCTATCTCGGAAGCCACGGCGTGCACCTCTTTTCACGCGGCGGCGTAAACCTTTGCAACTCGCCCGTTACACCCAATGGCACCGCTACCGACGCGACTACGGATTGTGTTCGGCCATTGGATCAGTACTTCCCCGGCACTCCAACCGCTCAAGACCCAACTCCTCTGACCATCGATCCCTACGGCTCCGTTGATATTAAGAGAGACATCGGACGAAGCACATATAATGCATTACAAGTCTCGCTCGAAAGACGGTTCAATAATGGTCTATCCTTCCAATCTCGCTACACATTCTCTCACTCCATCAACGATGGTTCGGTTGGCGGCGGCGAATCCAATGGCCCGGAAAATGTAAACTGCCTAGAATGCGATAAAGGGCCGAGCGTCTTTGACATTCGTCACAACTTTGTTGCTGATGCTACTTACGAGTTGCCCTTCGGACCTGGTAAGACGTACTTGAAGGAATCAGGTGTCACCGGCAAAATTGTTGGGGGATGGGAATTCAGCGGCATCGGGATATGGCACACCGGCCATCCTCTGACCGTTCAGATGGGGCTTGACGGCAGCATTTCAGATCCCACATCTCCATTTAACGGTTTTTCAGACACGTATCTTTTGCCCGACGGCAATGATCAGACCAGTCAGCGCCCGGACATAGTTCCTGACGTTCCACTTACTCTTCCGGGCGGCGGACACAACGGCGTTCCGCTGATCAATCCCGCCGCATTTCAGGCGCCTCCGGTCGACGCGAACGGGTTCTTCACTCGTTTTGGGAATGCGGGAAATGGCATTATCCGGGCCCTGCCATCGTGGCAGGTTGATCTGGCTCTCATGAAGGAGACCCAACTCACCGAGCGTGTGTCTATGCAATTTGGCGTACAAGCTTTCAACATTTTCAATCACGTCCAGCTCGGCGATCCAGGCGTTCTCACTCTCGAGTATGCGCCAGGCAACATGGTGAATGGCCGGGTCACCAACCTTCAGCCGAAGGGCGATTTCGGCGTGATCACTTCCACGGTCAACTTCAACAACAACAACGACAACGCAGCTTCTCCGAATACAGGCACGGGTTTGCCGCGGCAGCTCCAATTCATGCTGCGTTTCAAGTTTTAACACCCCACAATGGCCGGGATTCGAGACTGAGTGCTCTCGCGTCCCGGTCCTTGTTTTTGGACTAAGTTTAGTTTTATCAGTTGGTTAGAATAGTCTGGGCTAGGAAATTGGATTTGGGCCGAGGATTCGCGGTGGAGCCGTCTCAGGAATGCTGCTGTTACCTTAAATAGTTCTTATTCAATGACATGGGAGTCCCTGGGATAGGAATGCGAATGGCAAGCCGAACTCGATTTCAAGGGCGATGGGACTTGTATTTAACCATTCGGTTAAATAAACAGCGGTCGTCGGTCTCCGAGCGCAAGAATTGAAAGGGGTTTTGGAATGAAGATTGGATTCGGCGGTGTAAGTCTTTTGTTTATAACAACCGTTGTTGCGACCTCCGTGACCGTCCGCTCGCAAGCCAAGCCGACGACCCCAGCGAACGACAATATTGCCATCCTCGTTGGCGCTGGGGACATCGCTGATTGCAAGGATCTGTCCGGCGCGGAAGCCACAGCAAAACTTGTCGAGCAAATTCCAGGCACGGTGATGGTTCCCGGCGACCTAGCCTATCCCGACGGCTCGAAAGAAAACTTCGAGTGCTATGACAAAACTTGGGGCCGCGTAAAGTCCCGCACGCGTCCCTCGCCAGGCAATCACGAGTTTCACGCCTCCGGCGCGACTCCCTACTTTGATTACTTTGGCGCTGCCGCGGGCGATCCCAAGACCGGCTACTACAGCTATGAACTGGGAACTTGGCACATCATCGTGCTGAACAGCGAGTGCAAGGATGTCGGCGGCTGCGACGCCGGCTCGCCGCAGGAAAAATGGCTACGGGCAGATCTTGCGGCGCATCCCGTTGCCTGCACGCTCGCCTATTGGCATAAGCCACTGTTTAGCTCGGGCGGGGCGCATGGGAATGATCCCGAGATCAAACCAATCTGGCAAGACCTGTATGACGCTAACGCCGATGTAGTCGTCAATGGTCACGACCACGACTACGAACGGTTCGCGCCTCAAACACCGGAGGGCACGGCAGATGCAGCGCGCGGCATTCGTGAATTTGTGGTGGGGACGGGCGGCAAGAGTCACCGTCCGTTCGGTGCGACTAAGCCCAATAGTGAAGTGCGTGACGCGACGGCATACGGCGTCTTAAAACTCACTCTCAAACTGAAAAGTTACGATTGGCAATTCGTTCCCGAAGCGGGGAAGAGCTTTACAGATTCTGGCAGCGGCACTTGCCACTGATTTCAAAACGCGGAACGCACTTCATAACGATTTAATAAGACTCGCGCCCTCACTCGGGACAGGCAGCTCCGCCTTCGACCCAAACTTTCATCTGCGCAGCCGTCTCCACGCGCGTCAGCGGTGGCGAGGTGCGGCCATCGCCCGGATTCCAGGCCCATCCGACGAGATCGTCATTGGCGATATGATCGAGAAGCATCGCAAGGGTTCGTCCGCCATTTTGCTTGGGGTCCTTAAGTTGGCGGCAGAGTTCGCCGGGGGTTCGTCCCACGAACACCATTTTCTGTTCCGGCAAAGGCAGCGACCACTTTGGATTGCCAGGCGGCATGTGCTCGCCGGAGAGATTCATCGCTTGGTGGCACGTGTCGCAACGCATTCCGTAAACCCCGTGGCCATCCTTGCCGCGCTTCACATTTTGCAGATGGACGTAGCTGTCATCGCCCTGCAAGGGCGCGTCGCCCGCCGGATGGCAATTCTGGCAACGCGGCGAAGTCAGAACCCTGTACACCTGAAGGAAAGCGGCGCGCGAGGCGTCTGTATCTTGCTTGGCTGGGCGAGCCGGCACAGAAACGGCAATCAATGCCGTCGATGAAACGAAACCCAGAACCACGAGTGTATGCCGTGCTACAGGATTGCGTTTCCTCGGCCTTCCCCATCCGTGTACGGCGAATCGGTTCATGGATTTACTCCCGTTTCTTACGCTAAATCACTCGCGCGAATCGGCAACCGCCGCACGCGTTTTCCGGTGGCCGCAAAAATCGCGTTGGCCAGAGCTGGCGCGACCGGCGGAACACCCGGCTCGCCCACGCCCGTCGGACTTTCTGCGCTCGGCACGATATGCACCTCAATTTCCGGCGCTTCGAAGATGCGCAGCATCTGGTAGTCGTGAAAATTGCTCTGCTCCACGCGGCCATCTTTCAGTGTGATTTCCGTTTTCAGCGCCGCCGTCAGTCCAAATATGATTCCGCCTTCCATTTGCGCCCGGACCGTGTCCGGATTGATGACCTGGCCGCAATCCAGCGCGCAAACGACGCGATGCACGCGCACTTCTCCTTTTTCCACCGAGGCTTCCACCACTTGCGCAACGTAGCTGTCGAAGGAGAAATGCGTCGCGATGCCGCGGCCCACTCCGGCCGGCAAGTTCGATCCCCAATTCGCCTTCTGCGCCGCCAACTCGAGCACTGCCTTCATACGCGGCTGGTTGGCCAGCAGCTTCCGTCTCAACTCATACGGATCTTTTCCGCCCGCATGCGCCACTTCATCAAAAAATGCCTCGACGGAAAACCCTGTGTGCGAATGTCCCACCGAGCGCCACCACTGCACCGGCACGCCAAGCTTCGGCGTGTGCAGGTCCACTTGCAGATTCGGCAAGCCATAAAGCACGTCCGCCGCGCCTTCCACGGAAGTGCTGTCGATGCCATCCTTGATGGCGAAGCCTTCGAAGAGCGTCCCCTGCATGATCGATTGGCCGACGATCGTGTGCGTCCAGGCGATGGGATCGCCGTTGGCATCCAATCCCGCCACAAAACGGTCGTGCCACATCGGCCGGTACCACCCGCCGCGCATGTCGTCTTCGCGCGTCCACACTACCTTCACGGGAGCCTTCGCAACCTTGGCCACTTGCACCGCTTCCACCACAAAATCCGAATTCGGATTCGCTCGCCGGCCAAACCCTCCGCCGAGCAGCATCGTATGAATCTGCACTTTTTCCGGCGGCAGTCCCGCCACTTGCGCTGCGCTCGCGCGGTCCACCGTCTCGAACTGCGTGCCCGTCCAAATCTCGCAACTGTCGCTCCGCAAATCGACAACGCAGTTCAGCGGTTCCATCATCGCGTGCGCCAAATACGGCACGTCGTACTCCGCAGTGATGGTTTTCGCCGCCGTTTTCAACGCCGCCTCGGGATCGCCGGTTTTCTTCGCGATCGCTCCGGGTTTTGCCGACGTCTCCGAGAAGTCGCGCAGCATTTTTTCCGTGGAAAGCCCCGCATTCGGCCCCAACTCCCAATCAATGACTAGCTTTTCGCGGCCAAGTTTTGCCGGCCAAAAATGATTGGCGATTACGGCCACGCCCGAGGGAACCTGCTCGACCGCCTTCACCCCCGGGACTTTCAGCGCCTCCCTCGCATCCAGCTTCGCCACTTTTCCGCCGAACACCGGCGGCCTCGCCACCACCGCCGTCAACATTCCGGGCACGATCACGTCCAGTCCAAACTGCGCCGTTCCGTTCGTCTTCGAAGGCGTGTCCAATCGCCGTGTAGCTTTTCCAATCAGTGTAAAATCCTTGGGATTCTTAAGCGCCACATTCGCCGGCGGCGTCAGCTTTGATGCCGCATCGGCCAGCGATCCATATGTCGCGCGCTTGCCGCTCGCGGTATGAATCACAACGCCCTTTTCCACTTTGCAGCTCGACGCCTCCACGCCCCACTTCGCCGCCGCCGCTTCCACCAGCACCACTCGCGCCGTAGCTCCCATCTTGCGGTATCTTTCCCATTCCGCCGGAGACGTCGTGCTTCCGCCCGTCATCTGCATTCCAAACACAGGGTGGTTATAGACCTTGTCCACGGGCGCCGCTTCCACGCGGATCTTCGACCAATCCGCTTGCAACTCCTCGTTCAAGAGCATCGGCAACGAGGTGTAAACGCCCTGCCCCATTTCCGAATGCGCCGCAATGACGGTGACGCTTTCATCGGTTCCGATTCGCACAAACGCATTCACAGCAAAATTCTTTTCTTCCGCGGCAAGCGCGCTGCCTGGCCCCTCCGGCAGCGGAACATACAAGCTCACCAACAATCCGCCGCCGATCGCCGCACCCGTCCTGATGAATTCTCGTCGCCCAACCATGGCCGGAGCGCTCATTTCGCCCTCCCTTCACTCGCCAGCTCAGCTGCTTTGTGGATGGCTTTGCGAATTCTCGGATACGTCCCGCAGCGGCAGATATTTCCGCCCATCGCTTCGTCGATATCTTTGTCCGTGGGCTTCGGGTTTTCCGCCAGCAACACTGCGGCGCTCATTATCTGCCCGGATTGGCAATACCCGCATTGCGGAACATCCAGCTCAATCCACGCCCGTTGCAGCGGGTGTGTAAGATTTGCGGAGAGCCCTTCGATGGTCGTCACACGCTTGCCTTCCACTCGCGACACCGGCGCAACACAGGATCGAATGGCCTTCCCCTCGAGATGCACCGTGCAGGCCCCGCACAACGCCATCCCACATCCAAACTTCGTCCCTGTCATCCCCAGGGAATCGCGCAACACCCACAGCAACGGCGTCGAGGGATCGACATCCATCTGCACGGGCTTGCCATTCACATGAAAACTTGTCATCTCTGGTCTACCTCCGCGTGGAAAAAGGAAAGCGCTTCCCGCTTGGATGGAAGTATAGTCCGGAAGGTTACGGGGTTTTCACAAAGATTCGATCGGGCCTATTCCGGTATTGACTCCGAGACGAAAATCCGTGCATTTTCGCACCCCGCTGGCGGCGAATAACAAATCGCAATAACTCTCCATCCGCGATTTCCGAATGGCATTGACATGCCACGAGCCGCACCGTAGCATCGCCTCTATCTGATCGTTTTGCCGTAATCCAGCAGTTCCCGGAGCGGAGGTCCCTCATGAGTCTTCGCGATTTTATATCCAAACAGTGGATTGATGTCATCGATTGGACGGAGCCGGAGGACGGCATCCTCGCCTACCGCTATCCGATGCAAGACCGCGAAATCCAGAATGGCGGCAAACTCACCGTTCGCGATTCGCAACTGGCTGTTTTTGTGAACGAAGGAAAAGTCGCGGACGCGTTTGCTCCCGGGCTTTACACGCTGAATACCAACACGCTTCCCATTCTTACTTATTTGAAAAACTGGGACAAAAAGTTTCAGTCGCCCTTCAAGTCCGACGTCTATTTCTTTTCCACGCGCATTCAGACCGACCAGCATTGGGGCACGCAAAATCCCATCACCATCCGCGACAAAGAGTTCGGAGCGATTCGCTTGCGCGGTTTCGGCATTTATTCCTATCACCTCGCCGACGCGAAAACCTTCTACACGAAAATCAGCGGCACGCGCGACCTTTATCAAGTCGCTGACCTGGAAGGCCAGTTGCGCAACACCATCATCGCCAAAATGACCGACGCGTTCGCGGCCAGCCAGGTCCCGTTTCTCGACATGGCGGCCAACCAGGGCGCGCTCGCCGAAAAAATCAGCGAACAGCTCAAGCCTGCCTTCACCGATTACGGCCTTTCCCTGGATAGTTTCGTCGTCGAGAATCTTTCGCTCCCCGACGAGCTGCAAAAAGTGCTCGACCAGCGCATCAGCATGAACGTCCTTGGAGACATGGGCAAATTTACGCAATACCAAGTGGCGCAAGCCATTCCGATTGCCGCCGGTAATGAAGGAGGCGGAGCGGTTGGCATAGGCGCCGGGCTTGGCGCGGGCGTCGCGATGGGCCAGGCGATGATGGATGCCGTGAAGCAATCCACTTCGAGCGCGGCCGGCGGCGGTGGCGCAGCTCCCGCGGTTGCCGGCGGAGCTGCAAGCGCAACTACAAAATTCTGCAGCGAATGCGGCAAGCCCATCCCGCGCACCAGCAAATTCTGTCCGGAATGCGGGAAGCCTCAGGCGTAGTGGTGACGCGATCATGAGCGGTATCGAATGGGTCGTCGAGGCCTTCGGTTGCTCCTCGGATTCGCTGCGCGACTTGCGCGCCGTCGAAACGCTCTTCCATGGCATGATTCGCGGCATGAAGTTGCGGCCCGTAGGCCAAACACAGTGGCATCAATTTCCCGGCACGGGCGGCATCACCGGCCTCTGCCTCCTCGCGGAATCGCACATCGCCTGCCACACGTTTCCCGAGCACAATTCGCTGTGCCTGAATCTTTTCTGCTGCATGCCGCGCGCGGAATGGAATTTTGAAGCCGCTCTACAACAGCTTTTCCACGCAAAAAATGTTTCTGTGAGGCGTTTGGCGCGTCCCTATGAGGCGGCGCGCCAGCATGCGGCAAGCGATTAGCATTTGGCGTGAGGACTTTGTGTGCAACAGGTGAGCAACGGACGATGACTCAGCCCGTCTCGAACTGTCCCAATTGCGGCGCAAAAATTGTCTTCCAATGGTCCAGCAGCGTGCAGACGGTTTGCCAGTATTGCAAAAGCATTCTGGTCCGTACCGATGTCGATCTCAAGAAAGTCGGGCAAGTCGCCGATCTCCCGCCGGACAGCTCGCCCATTCAACTGAACACCGAAGGCGTCTATCGCAACAAAGCGTTCGTGGTCATTGGCCGCATTCTCTACGAATACGATCAGGGCGGCTGGAACGAATGGCACATCACCATGAACGACGGCGCGAGCGCCTGGCTTTCCGATGCGCAAAATGAATTTGCCGTGTCTTTCGCAGCCAACGCGCCCGGTCTTCCGGCCGCAACACAGATCCAGGTCGGCCAGCAATACACATGGAATAATCTGCGGTATACATTGACCGTGATTACGCCCGCTCACTATCGAGGCGTCGAAGGCGAACTGCCTTTTCAATACTGGGACAAAACGGATGTCACCTTCGCCGACCTGCGCAGCGAAACAGGCCGTTTCGCGACCTTGGACTTCAGTGATGAACAGCCGGCCCTTTATCTGGGCGAATTTGTCGAATTCGATGATCTCAAACTCAAAAATCTTCGCAGTTTCGAGGGCTGGTGATGAGCGCAGGTACACCGCCACTCTCGAATCCTCCGAAACCGCAAGCCAAGGCATTAAATTGCCCGCAGTGCGGCGCGGCGATCACCCTTCGCGCGCTGGGCCACGCCGAAACGGTGGTCTGCGAGAGTTGTCATTCCATCCTGGATGCCAAGGATCCCAATCTTCAGGTCCTGCAAAAATTTGAAGTCATTGTCGGCGAGGATCGGCCGCTCATTCCCCTTGGCACGCGCGGCAAGCTTCGCGGCACGGACTACGAAGTTATCGGTTTTCAGCGGCGCAGCATCACGGTCGAGGGCGTCCGCTACAGCTGGCACGAATATGTCCTCTTCAATCCGTATAAAGCGGTTCGTTATCTCACCGAATACAACGGGCATTGGAACGACATCAGCGTTTGTAAAGAACTTCCGCAGACCGGCTTTGCCTCCGCCAATTATCTCGGCGAAATTTACAAACATTTTCAGACTGCCGAGGCCAACACCAATTTCGTCCTCGGCGAATTTCCGTGGCAAGTTCGCGTCGGTGAACATGCGACGGTAACCGAATACGTCAAGCCGCCGCGCGTCCTTTCCTCGGAAAAAACCGCCAATGAGGTGACCTGGTCCATCGGCGAATACATGTATGGCGCCGATATCTGGAAGTCGTTCAACCTTCCTGGTGCTGCGCCGGCAGCAGTAGGCGTATACGAAAATCAGCCGTCGCCCGTCAGCGAAAATGTCAAAGGGATCTGGGCGGCTTTCCTTGCGTTTGCTGTTTTGCTTCTCATGCTGCTGGCCGGATTTGACCTCATGTCGACAAAAGGCACGGCGTTCGATGCCAGCTACCATCTGAATGTCGGCGAACCAAAAGGCGAAGCCTCTTTCGTCACCGATGTTTTTAGTCTGGAAGGCCGCACATCGAATGTGGAAGTCGCCACCACCGCCAATGTCGACAACTCCTGGATCTATCTAAACTATGCGCTGATCAACAACGACACCGAGCAAGCCTGGGATTTCGGCCGCGAAGTCAGTTACTACCACGGCTACGACAGCGACGGTTCCTGGAGCGAAGGCAGCCAGAAAAACACTGTCATCATCCCCAGCGTTCCGGCAGGACATTATTATCTGCGAATCGAGCCGGAGGTTGACGCCCAGCACCCTCCCATCTCCTATTCCGTGCAGGTGAAGCGCGATGTCCCCGTGCTTGGATTCTTCGGCATTGCGTTTCTCGCGCTTCTGATTCCGGCCATTGCCATCACCTGGCGCTCCCTCAGCTTTGAGCGCGCTCGCTGGGCCGAAAGCGATCATCCGCCCATCAAGATCGGAAATTCGGAGGAATAAGGATGTTTAGAAAACTCTATCTCGCGTATGGACTGTTGGTCCTCGGCGGCACCGGCTTTGCCCAGTATCATGGCTGGAGTCTCGACCGCACCACCCAGCTAAAAAATGTTCCCAAATCTGTTCGTGATAATCCCGGCTCCTATCGATCCGTCTACGGCTTCTATCACCATTACACCGGAGGCAAATAAGATGAACCTCGTTCCGCTCGGCAACATCATTGCTGCACTCGTGTTCGCCTTCATTGGCATGCTCATCTTCATCATCGCGTTTGTGGTGATGGATAAGCTCACGCCGTACCATCTCTGGAAAGAAATTGTGCAGGAGCACAACATGGCGCTCGCCATTCTTGTCGGCGCCATGTCCATCGGCATTTGCATCATCATTGCCGCCGCGATTCATTAGCTCATGGGCGTTCTGCTCTTCATTTCCGTGCTGCTGGTGGCGGCGTGCGGCCTTATCTATGAGCTCGTCGCGGGCACGCTTGCCAGCTATTTGGTGGGCGACAGCGTCTTCCAGTTTTCCACGATCATAGGCACCTACCTCTTTGCGATGGGCATCGGGAGCGCCCTCTCCCGCTATCTGAATCGCGGCCTCGTCTATCGTTTTGTCTGGATCGAGCTTTTGCTCGGCGTGATCGGCGGCTTTTCTTCCGCGCTCTTGATGATGGCTTTTGCCTTCACGCAGGGATTCGAGCTGATTCTCTATGCCCTCGTCATTGTCATGGGTGTTCTCGTTGGCCTCGAGATTCCGCTGTTGATGCGCATCGTACGCGACCGCTACGAATTTCGCGACGTCATCGCCCACGTTCTCACGTTTGACTACCTCGGCGCCCTCGGTGCTTCTCTGCTTTTTCCCATTCTCCTTGTGCCGCGTCTCGGCCTCGTCCGTTCCGCCATGCTGTTCGGTCTGATTAATGCTGGCGTCGCGCTGTGGACCACATACTTATTTTCCGCCCAACTTTCCGGCACGCGCACGTTGCGCGTTGCCTGTGTGGTCGTCTTATTCGGTTTAGGAATCGGCATGGCGGATGCCCGCCACATCACCGCGACGGCGGAAGACAACATCTACGCGGACGACATCATCTTTGCCCGCGATACGCGCTACCAGCACCTGGTGCTCACTCGCTTCAAGGACGATCTCCGCCTGTTTCTCAACTCCCATCTTCAATTCAGCTCTCGCGATGAATATCGTTATCACGAAGCGCTTATCCATCCCGGCCTCGCTTCCATTCCCACTCCGCGCCACGTTTTAGTTCTTGGTGGTGGCGACGGCCTCGCCGTCCGCGAAATTCTGAAATATCCTCAAATCGAAAGCATCACTCTTGTCGATCTCGATCCCGAGATGACCAAACTTTTCTCCACGCATCCCATGCTCACCAGGCTCAACGACAAATCCTTCCTCTCGCCTCGCGTTCACATCGTCAACGCCGACGCCTTCCCCTGGGTCGATTCGAACACCGATAGTTTCGATTTCATCGTCATCGATTTTCCCGACCCCACGAACTATTCCCTCGGCAAGCTTTACACCACCGCTTTCTATCGCGCCGCCGCTCGCCATCTCAGCGCCCAAGGCTTGATGGTCGTGCAGAGCACCTCGCCCATGTTCGCTCGCGACTCCTTCTGGTGCATCGCGCAGACGCTCAAGCAGGCCGGCCTGCAAACGTATCCGTATCACGTCTACGTCCCGAGTTTCGGCGAGTGGGGCTTTGTCCTCACGGGTACACACGACTACATTCCGCCTACCTCGCTTCCAAGTGGTCTGCGTTTCATTAATGTTGAAGGTCTGTCTGCGCTGTTTCAATTTCCTCCGGACATGGCTCCGCTCCCCATGCCTCCCAACCAACTCAACAGCCAGGTCCTCGTCCGCGCCTACGAAAACGACTGGAAGGACATCAGTCATTGAAGGTTGGCCGCCGCAAGTTTCTTCGCTCCGGCAGTGCAGCCCTCGTCGGACTCTCTCTCAAAACGGATCGCCCCATCGCGGGTTCATTCGTCAATGATTCCTTCCAGATGGGTCATCTCCTCCGCGACCGTGCCTCATTTCCTCCTCCGAAGCGCATCGAGAAATTTCCTGTCGTCATCGTTGGCGGCGGTATCGCAGGGCTGAGCGCCGCCTGGCGCCTCCGCAAACGCGGCTTCACCGGTTTCGTTCTCCTCGAGATGAATCCCCAAGCCGGCGGGAATGCCCGCTGGGGCGAAAACGAAATCACCGCCTATCCTTGGGCCGCGCACTATGTCCCAGTTCCCGGGCCGAAGGCAGAATACGTCCGCGAACTCTTCGAAGATCTCGGCGTCCTGAAAAACGGCCAATGGGAAGAGCGCAATCTCTGCTTCGCGCCGCAAGAGCGCCTGTTCCTCTATGGCCGCTGGCAGGATGGCATCGAACCCGCCATCGGCCTTACACAAAAAGACCGCGATCAGTTTCAACGCCTCGAAGATCTCTTCGCAAAATTCCGCGTCAGCAGTGAATTCACCATTCCCCTCGAACTTGGCCGTTCCTCCAAATATCAAGATCTGGACCGCATCTCTTTTTCCGATTGGCTCCAACAGCAAGGCTGCGATTCCCGCCTCGTCAACTGGTACATGAACTACGCCTGCCGCGACGACTACGGCGCGCTCGCCAAAGACACTTCCGCCTGGGCGGGAGTCCACTATTTCTCCTCACGCGAAGCCGAAGAAAAAGGCCCGCTCACCTGGCCCGAAGGTAACGGCTGGATCACTCGCCGCCTCCTTGAACGAGTTGGCGAAAATGTCCGCACCAACCAAATGGTCCATCGCATCGCCGAAACAAAACGCGGCGTCAGCGTCTTCTCCGGAGACACCGAATTCCAATCCGACTTCGTAATCTTCGCCGCTCCCACATTTCTCGCTCCCTATCTAATCGAAGGCTTTCCCCGCCTCAACGATTTCGTCTATTCCCCTTGGCTCACCGCCAACCTCACACTTGAGCGCCTCCCCGATTCCCGCGGCGCCGAACCCACCTGGGACACCGTTTTTTTCGACTCTCCCACGCTCGGCTACGTCGACGCCACGCACCAATCCTTGCGCAGCCACATCGACCGCACCGTCTGGACCTTTTATTGGGCCCTCGCCGACGGTTCTCCCGCGCAGAACCGCCAACTCCTCCTCGAAAAAGATTGGGCCTACTGGAAAGAAGCCATCCTCCACGACCTCGAGCGCGTCCACTCCGACATCCGCCAGTGCGTCTCACGCATCGACGTCATGCGCATGGGCCACGCCATGATTCGCCCCTCCGTCGGCTCCGTCTTCTCCGAAGAGCGCCGCCGCCTAACGCACCGCGAACCACGCGCCGGCACGCGCCTCCTCTTCGCCAATTCCGACCTAAGCGGCATTTCCATCTTCGAAGAAGCGCAGTACCACGGCGTACTCGCCGCTCAATCCGTCTTGCAACGCCTCCACGGCCGCCGTTAGCTCTGCGAACTTTCGCACTTCGAAAGCTGGAATCCACCCATGAATTTCCCACATCCAATGAAGGCGAACGTGCGTACTATATAAAGGAGGGCTTTCGCTGTTTACCAGGAAGGGAAAGATGCTGATCCGAAGAACGCCAGAACTCACCTACGCCGACGTCACGCCCAAAGATCTCTATTTCAACCGGCGCAAATTTCTTCAAGCCATGGGCCTCGCCGGAGCAGCTGCGTTCGCCGGCAAAAATCTTCTCAATCTCGTCTCCCCCGCGCGCAACGTTTACGCGGGAGCGAAATTCACCAACCTCGCCAAAAGCCCTTTCAGCACCACCGAAAAACAGAACACCCTCGAAGAAGTCTCCCACTACAACAATTTCTACGAATTCGGCGTCGATAAAACCGCTCCCGCAAAAAACGCCCAAAAATTCCGCACTTCACCGTGGACCGTCTCCGTCGAAGGCGAAGTCAAGACCAAGCGCAAGTTCTCCATGGACGAAATCCTCAAACTCGCCCCGCTCGAAGAACGCATCTACCGCCATCGCTGCGTCGAAGGCTGGTCCATCGTCGTTCCCTGGATCGGTTTTTCCTTCAGCACTATCGCCAATCTCGTCCAGCCCACCGAAAAAGCAAAATACGTAGCCTTCGAATCATTCTACGATCCCGGCCAAATGCCCGAAGGCAAGTATGCTGGCATCGAGCTTCCCTATGTCGAAGGCCTCCGCCTCGATGAGGCCATGAACCCGCTGACGCTCCTCTGCGTCGGCATGTATGGTGACGTCCTCCCCAATCAAGACGGCGCTCCAGTCCGCTTGGTCATTCCCTGGAAGTACGGCTTCAAAAGCATCAAGTCTCTCGTCAAAATAAAGTTCGTCACCAAGGAACCGCCGACTACCTGGAATCTCGCCAACTCCCACGAATACGGCTTCTACTCCAACGTCAATCCGAACGTCGATCATCCGCGCTGGAGCCAAGCCAAGGAACGCCGCCTCGGCGAAATCTTCAAACGCACCACCCTCATGTTCAACGGTTATCAAGACCAGGTCGCCAGCCTCTACACCGGCATGGACCTGAAGAAATATTACTGAGGCGGATTCGCCGCGTGCCTTCGCTTCTCGCCAACAAGTGGACCAAAGTACCCATCTTTCTCATCTGCCTCGTTCCCCTCGGCATCCTCATCTGGCGCGCCCTCACCGCGAATCTCGGCGCCAATCCCGTCGAGTTCATTCAACACGCCACTGGTGATTGGACTCTCCGCTTCCTCATCATCACTCTCTGCATCACGCCCTTCCGCAAACTCCTCAAACTCCCCGAGCTGATTCGCTTTCGCCGCATGCTCGGCCTCTTCGCTTTTTTCTATGCCTGCCTCCACTTCCTCACCTATCTCGGCCCCGATCAATCCTTCGATTTGTCCAGCATGTGGAAAGACGTCGCCAAGCGCCCCTTCATCACCGTAGGTTTCACCGCCTTCGTCCTTCTGATTCCATTGGCTATCACTTCCACAGCCGGGTGGATTCGCCGCCTGGGCGGACGCCGCTGGCAAATGCTCCATCGTCTCATCTACATCAGCGCCATTTGTGGTGTGATTCATTACTACTGGCTGGTAAAATCCGCAGTCCTTCGCCCGCTAACTTACGCCGCCATCGTCGCCGTCTTGCTTTTGTGGCGCCTCGGCGACTGGCTCATCCGCCGCAACCGCCGCGTCCCCGCCACCATAACCGCCGCGTCCCTGCCACCATAACTGTAGGGGCGGGGCTTGCCCCAAGCTTGTCCAAATTAGCTTTTCGGACGGGTGCAATTTGGACGGCCACTGCCCTTGCAGCTATGCGGTCAGCTACTGAACTTTGTCCAAAAGGGCTGAAAAGGCTAGTTCTGAGAGACTTATGGAGGGATCGCTCGAGCAAGCATCGCCACCCCTGAATTTGGACAGCACTGGGACAGAAGGGCAACCTGAGTTCCACCCAGGCCCACCAGATGCTGAAAACAGGAGGCTTAACCCGTCTAACGAGGGCGGGTTAGGACTAATTTGGACAGCCTTGGGGCTTGCCCCGCCCGCGTAGGCGAATGTCCCAATCTCAATGAACCGCCGCCGCGTCACCGCCTCCCGGCGTAGCCAATTCCCCAAACTCCAATCCCCAAAACCGCGGCGCCGGCGTCAAAAACTCCACCCCGATCCGCTGCCCCTTTTCCGTGGGCTCCCCTTGATACACCACCCGGCATTCTTGCTCTTCCAAGGTCTCCGGGTTTGTCAAAACAAGCATCTCCCCGTTATCAATCTCATGCTTCAGCAGCAGCAAACCGCCGTGCGCGTTCACCACTACCGTTTCGCACGACTCCTTGAATTTCTTCCCATTGTGTGCGCGCCCCTGCGCCTGCAACCGCATCTTGTGGAGTGCGCGCCCGCTGCGCCGGTGCGATGGTGACGTTGTTCCGTTCATACCGTCATCATCGGACTCTTCCCCAAACATCGTAAACTGGCCCGCAGGACAGGTGTTCCACATACGCACCGCCCTCCCAAGACAACCGGCTCCCTCCACCTCCAGCGCACTCCCGGGACCCCGTCTGTCTTCGTTGACTTGCCTTTGGTCGCACCCTAAGATGAGCGCCAGATGGCGGATTCCGTCCCCGAACCCGGCAGCACCATCTCCCATTATCGCGTCATCGAAAAACTCGGTGGCGGCGGTATGGGTGTCGTCTTCGAGGCCGAAGACCTCATTCTCGGCCGTCACGTCGCTCTCAAGTTCCTCCCGCCCGGCCTGGCAAATGACCCGCGCGCCCTGGAACGCTTTCGCCTCGAGGCTCGCGCTGCCTCTGCATTGAATCACCCCAATATTTGCACCGTGCACGAAATCGCCGATGCCGGCGGGCACTCCTTTATCGCCATGGAGTTGATGGAGGGCGCCACTCTCAAACATCGCATTGCTGGTCAGCCCCTGCCCCTCGATGAACTCTTGACTCTTTCCATCGAAATTGCCGATGCCCTCGACGCCGCCCACTCCAAAGGCATCCTCCACCGCGACATCAAGCCTGCCAATATTTTTGTCACCAAGCGCGGCTGCGCCAAGCTTCTCGATTTCGGTCTCGCGAAATTGCTTCACCCCGCCCCGCACGCCGGTTTCGTCGACGGCGACGCCAGCACCTTCGAGGAACAACTCTTGACCGGACCTGAGACCACTGTCGGCACCGCCGCCTATATGTCTCCTGAGCAGGCTCGCGGCAAAGAGTTGGATCCCCGCACCGATCTCTTTTCCTCCGGCATCACTTTCTACGAAATGGCGACAGGCATCCGCCCTTTTCACGGCACCACCCTGGCAAGCCTCTTCGACGCTATCCTTAATCAGGCTCCTATCCCTCCTTCTCGTCTCAACCCTCAGGTACCTCTTCGGCTCGAAGACATCATTCACAAAGCTCTCGAAAAAGACCGCGCCCTCCGCTACCAGCATGCCGCTGATCTCTGCAGCGATCTCAAGCGCCTCAAACGCGATATCGACTCGGGTCAACGGGCTTCTCGGCCCCCGGCGCTCGAAGTTCCCCAGCCGCGGGCCGCTCCGCAGTCTTCCGGCCACGGCTTCACTCACCAATTTGGCAGGCGCAAATACCTCCTCCTTGCGTTTGCGTGCGCATTGATCTCTCTCGTCCTCCTTACTTTCGTGAAGTTGAGAGGAGGCGATACCTGGCAACGCTTCTTTGGCCCGGCCATTCCACAGCATAAAAATCTTGTCGTCCTGCCTTTCACCGCCCTCGACAGCCAGCCCGCCGAGCAGGCTTATTGCGATGGATTTACGGACACCGTCACGACGAAACTTGCGAATATCGCGTCCCTTCATGTGCCTCTGGCCGCGGAAGTTCGCGACAAACACGTCCACAACATTCAAGAGGCGAGAGACCGCTTTGGCGCCAACCTCGTTCTTGCCGCCAGTTGGCAGCGCTCCCAGGATTCCGTCCGCATCAATCTCAGCCTAGTGGACACCAAAACTGAAAAGCAGCTTCGCGCCGAAACCATCACCGAGCCTTTCAACGATCTGTTTCGCCTCCAGGACAAGGTCGTGTTCATGGCTACGCGCATGCTCGAGCTTCAGCTATCTGCCGGCAACTCCTCCTCCCTCACCTCTCATGGCACCAACGTCCTAACCGCTTACGATTTCTATGTTCAGGGGATTGGCTATTTGCAGCGCTACGAGCGCCTCGAGAACGTCGAAACTTCCATCGGCCTGCTCCAGCGCGCCATCAAGGAAGATCCTTCCTACGCTCAGGCGCAGGCTGCTCTTGCCCAGGCCTATTGGTACAAATACAGCGCCACCAAGGATCCTCAATGGGCGGAAGCTGCCAAATCTGCCGTCAATGCTGCTCGCGATTTGAATAGCCAGTTGCCGGAAGTCCAGTTGGCCATCGCCGATTTTAATTTTCGCACCGGCGCCTACGCCGACGCCGTTTCCGGCTTTCAGCAGGCCATTGATTTGGATCAGGGAAATGTAAATGCCTATCTCGGCCTCGGCAATGCCCAGGACGCGCTTGGCCACGCAGCGCAAGCCGAACTAGCTCTTCGCCACTCCATCGAAATCAGCCCGCAATGCTGGGCCTGTTACAACCAACTCGGCATTTTTCTGAACCGCCACGCCCGTTATATCGAAGCCGCGCAAGCCTGGCAAAAAATCACGGAACTTACCCCGGATAACACTTGGGGCTTAATGAATGTTGGGGCGTTTTATCTACAAATCGGTCAGTTTGCCAAGGCGGACGAATATCTCCGTCGCGCCCTCGCCCTTTCCCCGGGCGACGCCGATCTCTACTCCAATGCGGGCACCGCCAGTTTCTTTCTTGGCCACTTCGAAGAAGATGTCGCCTATTGCAAAAAAGCCCTCGAACTTAGGCCCCAGAAATACGACTACTGGGGCAATCTCGCCGACGGCTACCGCATGATTCCGGGTCAGTCCGCCAACGCCGCGGCCGCCTATAAGCAGGCCATTCAGCTCGCCGAAAAGCAGTTGGCGATCAATCCCAAGGATTCCGATGTGCTCAGCTGGCTGGCAAACTACTACTCACGAGCAAATGATCCAGTGCGCGCGCACAACTATCTTGAAAGAGCCCTGAAACTGAAACCGGATGACGTGGATGTTCTGCTGATCGCTTGCCTCGTTTACCTCGAAGCCGGTAACCGGGACGAAGCCATGCGCTGGCTCCAAAAGGCCGTCGCCGCCGGCTATCCTAAAGAACAACTTCTTGCTAATCCCGAGTTGAACGGTTTACACTCCCATCCACAGTTCGAACGTCTCGCAAAGGAAGCCAAGTCCTACCAGTAGCAATTTCCTGCAGTTCGCTAGGACATCACTCCCTTCGCGCCTCGTCGAACTTTCCCGAAACGGATTCTCCCCTTCTCGCAGCTAGTAGCTCAAATTCAGGAGGTCCCCATGCCTGCCCGGCCGAACCGAACCAGCAGCGTCACGAATTTTGTTGTCCACGCTGTCGCCGTCGTAGCGTTGATAGTGTCCCTGAGTCCCAATGCAAGTGCGCAGACAACTTGGATTATAAGTGTCGACGTTACGAGTAATGCAGACCGACCGCTCTATATGGTCTTACCTGACCATGGTGGCTGCATGAACTTGCCGCACCAAAACCCGGAAAATTTGTATGTATGCCCTGGAGACACTGTCCAGTGGGAGTTCAGCACTATGGGCAAGCATGGATTGTTGACCATCCATCAAAATCGGGGATTCCAAAATGTCAACGGTATCAAAGATAAATGGTTCCGAGGAACGGAGGGTGGGACTACTCCGGGTGTGAACATGGCGACTGTGACGATTGACACTCATGACCCTGGAAACGTCTATGAATACTGCCTGGCAATCTACGATAACAAGAACGGTGCTCCTTATCAGCTCCACGCGCATGATCCCAAGATCATAATTGGCGGCACGCCGTTTGGAGAGCGACTTGCCGAGCTTCAGAAAGAGTTTAGGCCAGTGCTTGACGAAATTGCGAAAGATTCGAAGGAGGACAGTGCAAGGAGAAAGGCCATAGAGATAAACAGAGAAATTGAGAAGCTCAAAAAGCTACTCCAGAAATAGCAAAAGATGATCTAGACTAAACTTCGTTATTGCGCCACGGCGATCCGATAAATGGGGCGTTTGGTCCTTTCAGTAGTGCATCAGAGGGATCTCGACGGCGGGTGGCTGCGACCTCGCAGAGTAATTACATAAAGCGGCCCAATACTCGTCTCTCGTTTGACTCCCTCGACCTGTGCGCTTGTGTGCAGGCGCGCCCCGCCCTAGAATAAGAATAAGCAGCCCGAGCGCAGCCTTGTAACTCCGCACTCTTTCCGCTGCCACATACATACGTTTCAAGCTTTTGATTTTATTCGAAAGGACTCATAGCCCCCGAGAGCCCATGACGAACCTTGCTGAATTTATAGAAGGTCATCGCGACGCCCATCTGGCGGAGCTCTGCGAATTTTTGCGAATCCCCAGTGTCAGCGCCAAAAGCGAAAACAAACCGGACATCGAACGCGCCGCCCGCTGGGTTGCGGACAATCTTCGCGCCGCTGGCTTCCACAACATCGAAATCGTTCCCACGAATCTCCATCCTCTCGTCTATGCCGAATCTCTCGAAGCTCCCGGCAAACCCACCGTACTTTTTTATGGCCACTACGACGTTCAGCCGGCCGAGCCTCTCGACCTTTGGACGTCGCCCGCCTTCGAGCCCACCGTTCGCAACGGCAATCTCTTTGGCCGCGGCACTGCCGATGACAAAGGCCAGGTCCACATTCACCTGAAAGCGCTCGAATCCATTCAGAAGGTGAATGGCAAACTCCCCATCAACGTAAAAGTGCTGATCGAAGGCGAGGAAGAAGTCGGCAGCGTCAGCCTTTGGGAGTACGTGCAAAAGAATAAGGAAAAGCTCAAGGCCGACGCGCTCATCGTCTCCGACACCTCGATGCTCGCCAAAGGCGTCCCTTCCATCACTTACGGCCTGCGCGGCTTGAACTATTACCAAATCGAATTGACTGGCCCCGCTCGCGATCTTCATTCCGGCGTTTACGGCGGCGCGGTCCCCAATCCCTTGACGATTCTCTCCGAACTATTTTCGAAGCTGCACGACAAGAATTTTCGCGTCACCGTCCCCGGCTTCTACGATAAACTCGCGAAAATTTCAGCGCCTGAACGCAAAGCGCTCAATGCCCTGCCCTGGAAGAAAAAAGCCTTCGAAGAAGCCGTCGGCGCTCCCGGATATTTCGGCGAAAAAGGCTTCACCATCGTCGAGCAGCTTTGGACCCGCCCGACTCTCGAACTGAACGGCATGTGGGGCGGCTATCAGGGCGAGGGCGCGAAGACCGTCATCCCTTCAAAAGCTTTCGCGAAATTTTCCACGCGCCTCGTTCCCAACCAGGATCCGCAAACCATCGCCAGGCTCGTCGAAAAGCATGTTCGCAAACTCTTGCCGAAATCCGTCAAGTGCAAGTTCGACGTTCTCAGCACCGGCAAACCCTGGGTCGCGCCTTTCCATGCCCCCATTTTCAAGATCGCTCAGGGCGCTCTCGAAAAGGGCTTCGGCAAAAAAGCCGTTTTCATTCGCGAAGGCGGCTCCATTCCTTTTGTCACGCAAATGCATGACACTTTCAAAGTTCCCTGCGTGCTTATCGGCTTCGGCCTTCCCGACGAAAACGCGCACGCTCCCGACGAACACCTTGCCCTTGAAAACTATTTCGGCGGTATCAAAGCCATCGCCCATTTCTACACCGATCTCGCCGCGCTGTAACGTGCGCGCCGTCACTTTCCGTTTCGTTCGAACGCCGTAACTCGCTAGGTCGACGCAGTTGCAGCGCTTCGACTTCGCCTTTCGAACGCGCTCCAGGCCCACGCCACCGCTGCTATTGCGTCCTTCGAATCGGGGAAATGCGCCGAACCCGCATTCCTGCGCGCTTTTTTCCACCGCCTCGCCAAAAATCCGCATTTTTCCAGCCTTTTTTGCGGTTTTTCCTTGCGTTCTACTTTCACCTTGGCTATAGTGCCCAACGGCCCGAGTTTTTCCGCAGCTATACAGGGGTAGTTCACTCGCGGCCTGCCCCGCTTTTTTTCGGGGTGGAACGTAAATACAGGAGGATAAGCAGACTAGATGGCAGCCAAGCCAATGAGCAAGAGCAAGATCGTGTCGCACATCGCCGAGAAGTGCGCCACACCCAAGAAAACCGCGGCGCTCTTTTTCGAAGAGCTCTTCAAACTCGCGGTCAAGGAATGCAAGGGCGGTGCGGGCAAGTTCGTTATTCCGAACATCGGCCGCGCCGTTAAAGCGCACCGCAAGGCGCGCATGGGCCGTAACCCTCAGACGGGCGAAGCCATCAAGATCAAGGCCAAGACCGTGGTTCGCCTGCGGCCTGCGAAGGCGTTCAAAGACGCCGTACTGAAGTAGATTCCCTGGTTCTCAGGGAAGAGGCCCCGGACACAGCGCAGAAGAACCGGCTGTTTGCGAAAAATAATTTTTGCGCATCGCCGCTTTGGACCGCGCTAGGTGCCTGGGCGGGTGTCCCGGTTGAGTTTGCCCCCGATGGACTGAGCAATCAGTCTGTCGGGGGCTTTTTCTTTTTAACGATTTTTTGCGCCGACCTTCAGATTGTTCGCTCGGGAAACTCTGGTCCCGCGCGAGGCGCTCGCGCAAAACGAACTAGAACGTTTTCAAGCAGGGCGACTACAGCGTTTTAACGTAGGCGATAACGTCTTTGATTTGCTGTTCGTCCAGAACGTCCTTGAACGGAGGCATCAGCGAGTCGCCGTTTTCGATCCACGTCTTCAGATTTTCATCCGTGACTTTATTGTTGTTCACGGTAAACGTCCCACGCTTGGAAATTCCTTTGAGTCCTGGGCCGATTTTTTTCGCGTCGCTGTCCGCGAAATGGCAGATGCCGCATTTTTGGTCGAACACTTCTTTCCCTTTGGTTGGTGAGCCTTTGCTCACCGCGCCCTTTTTCGCGGGCGTCTTCGCCGGCGGATCCTGCGCCACAACCGCTGCGGCCACTCCCAAGAAAGCGATCCCAAGAGCCAGATAATTTCGCTTCACGTTTCCCCCTTCGGCGTTGATTTCAGAAAACTTTCCCTGCAAAGCTCTTCTTGTCCCAAGTCTCTCCGGACAGGTTTCTTTGCTTGCTCGGTGCGCACCCATCTTCTCTTTTTACGGCCGGAATTTCCACTCCCCAAACCCGGCACAACGTACAGGTTCACCCTGCACACCGATGGGACTCTCGTACTTTTGACGCCCTCAAAACCGTGTGTTAACAATCTACACCATGAGCCAGGAAACCCTGACACGAGCGTGGGAAATCCTCCAGGACGCGTATCAGGCGCAGATGGAAGGCGACTACGAACGGGCCGTGGAGCTTTATCAATCCTCGCTCGAACTGCATCCCACCGCCGAAGCCTACACATTTCTCGGCTGGACGTATCATTTTCAGGGGCGCATTGAAGACGCCATCGCGGAGTGCAAGCGCGCGATTGAAGTCGATCCGGAATTTGGCAATCCTTACAACGACATTGGCGCGTATCTGATCGAACTGAACCGCTTTGACGAAGCGATTCCGTGGCTCGAACGCGCGATTGAAGCGCGGCGCTATGAACCGCGCCATTTTCCTCATTACAATTTGGGCCGCGCGTATCTCGGAAAAGAAATGTATGCGCGCGCGATGAAATGTTTTCAGGAAGCGCTGGAAGTCGAGCCGCGCTATTCGCTGGCCCGGCAAGCACTCGCCTCGCTCCGCCGCATGGTGAATTGAGAAGCGGTGACTGGTGATTCGTGACTGGTGACTGGTGAAAAGCATGTCACCGCATGTTCTTTCTTCCCATTTGATCCCCTTCATGTTTTGGTCGCAATCTTTTTTAAATTGAAGGACGGGCACGGCGAGCCGTGCCCCTACACAGACTCCTTCGGCTTGATGGCGCGGTCGTAAATCCATAACAGAAGAGCGGTGGCGAAACCGACGGCGCTGATAGCCAACCAGGCGCGCGATGGCTGGTGCTGCACTTCGCCGAAGTGATGCATCATCGTGCCGCCGAACCAGCCTCCTACCAGTGAACCAATTCCAATGGGAAGAAAGGCGAAACCCATGTATGTGCCTTGCTGGCCCGGAGGCGCGAGCCGCGAAATGTAGGCGTAGTACGGCGGCTGCTGGATGATTTCGCCGATAGCGAGGACGGCGATCGAAACGACCGCGCCTGTCACTGTCGGCCAGAACGCCAGAACTACCCAGGAAGCGGAAGAAACAACCGTGCCAAGAATGACGGCGTGGAACGGCGGAATTTTGCGGGCTAAATAATTCACGACGAATGTTAAGCAGACAACGATTGCGGCGTCGGTAATGAGGATGAGCTCGACGCGGGCTTTCGAGTTCACATAGGTGTGGATGTAGCCGGGCAGGGTGGTGTATTGCTGCCAGAAGACGATCCAGTAGCCGGTGAAGATGAGAAGGAAAATGAGAAAGCGCGGCGGCCAGATGACCGCGCGAAAATTGCGCACGACTTGAAGGAGGCTCGGGGCGGGCTCGTCGCCGGGTTTGCGCGGATCGCGGAAGAAAAAAAGGATAAGAAAAAACATCGCGAAGATGCTGAGCGCGGAGATGCGGAAAACGCGCTCGAGGCCGAAGTGTCTGTGCGCCCAATCGGCGACGAAGGGGCCGGCGGTGCCGCCGATGTTCACCATGGTGTAGTAAATCGAGTAGCCCAGCGTGCGCACATTTGGCTTGGACGCGCGGGCGGTGGTCCCGACGACGCACGGTTTCACGAGAGCGATGCCAAGCGCGGGAAGAATCAGAATGCAGCCGACGAAGACGCTGAGCGGAACCGCTCCGCGAACCGGCGCAAGCCAGGACGCGCCGATCGAACCAATCAGGAAGTAGGCGGCCGCCAGAATGAGGTAGGCCATCGAGAGCGCGCGGCGAAAGCCGAGTTTGTCCGCGACGGCGCCGCCAAAAATCGCGAGGAACCAAACCATGCCGCCGAAGATGCCTGTGAGCGTGCCGGTCTGCTGGGTGGAGAAGTTCAGCTTTTCCTGGAGATAGACGGCGAGCGAGGAGAACGCGCCATAGTAGGAGAGGCGCTCGAAGATTTCGCTGACGTTGGCGACCCAGAAGGGGCGCTCGAACCCGTCGCGGATTTCCTGGAGCCGTTGCGTGGCGCTCATCGATACCCCCGAGTGGAGTGCGGGGATTGTACTTGAAGAGTTGAAAGTAGAAGGTTGAAAGTTGAAGGGGGAGGAGAGAAGCCGGGTTCGCGTCGCGTGATTCGTGCTCTGCGGCCCGTGAGGAGCGAAGCGCGAAATTCGAAAATGGAAACTCGAAACTCGGACGGTTCGGGGTGGGCGTGGGGATACCCATACCCTCCCCCGGGTGTTTTGGCCGAAGAGTGCGGAAGCTATTGATAGGCAAGGAGTTACTGGATTGCTCGGCGCAAAAGAGTGCGTAAGAGTATGAAAACAAAGGAAGCGTAAGTGGTGTGGAATGATATTGATGCGGACAGTCATGGAAGAGGGAGTGGAAAGTCGGGAGTCTAAAGTTGAGAGGCGAAGCAAGTGAGCGAAAAGCAGGAACGCTGAGGGAGGAGGGATTGGGCGAAGTGGAGCGGGATGGGGTGGATGTCGAGCCGAATATACAGGATTGTAGCACGGATATTACCATTTGTCAATAGTTTTCTTGTTTACGTGTATGCCATTCGAACGAGGAGCGGCGGAAGTCGGGGGATTTGAGGGAGTTGCGTGGGATTGAGACAGTTTGGTGAGACGATGGAAATGCGTGGAAAAGACGGAAGGCCCGCACCCAGGAGGGCGGGTGCTGCCCCATACTCAAGATGGGTTTCTGAGGGACTTCGAATCTGGCAATAACCAGTTGGGATGGCGCTGGACAAATACACCCTCTTTGTTATAGCTCCTAGGTTGATACTAAACATAGTTAATTCCTAACATGCGTATCTATTTCAAAGGCCGCGGAGAAATCTTTGCGGTTGCCGGAGTAATTGGTGGGCTGATTGCGGGAGTCTGGTTTGTGTATCGGGCCGTCGAAACCTGGAACCATTTCAACGTTAGCTATTTTCGGCCGTTTGTACTCTATTTTTGTGTCGGGAGCGCTTTTCTGCCTACCCTGATGTTCTATCTTGCGTTGTACTCTCTCAATAGACTGCTCATCGGCGCGTCGGGCAGCGACGAATTGAAGGCTCGAAAGGCTGAAATCATGATCGGGCTTGTTAACGCCTCAATCGCCAGCGGCGATGTAGAGAAGACCGAGCGTGATCTCGTTGACGAATTGGCGTGGTCTGGGCTGAAATCGTATTGGAGAGAGCCGTGAGTGTGGGGCGGGCACGTCCAAGCGACCGGCTAGTCAAGGACGTTCTGGATCGTCTTTCACCTGAATTCGTTCGCGAGCTTCAATCGCTAAAGACAGAGGTCCGGGAGTTAAGGGCTCTGAGGGCCTCAGAGATTCAGCGGCTCACGAGATTGTTCGTCGAGTCTTGGACTAAGCCGACTGCTCGGGTGACCCACAAGTTATTCTTTGACGATCCTATTTGGGGCCATACGGCACTCGACGAGCGATTGGCCGTGCTCTTCGGTCATCCGCTAGTGCAACGGTTGAACTACATAAAACAGCTATCGTTCGCGTATCTCGTTTTTCCCAGCGCCACTCACACGCGACTGTCCCATTTGCTCGGCACGTGTAAACTTGCCGAACTAGCCCTTACGACCGTATTTCGTAATAACGTGGTCTACACGGAAGGAGGAATCGAAAGTATCGATCTCTCTGTGGAGGATAGGCAACGTTTAATACTGAAAGCAAAGGCGGCGGCCTTGTTGCACGATCTAGGACATTTGCCTTTTGGGCATGCTCTCGACAGGCTAGTTGGATTTCACAATCCGACTCACGCCATTACGTCGCCGGACAAACACTATTCGGTTGAGTATTTAAGGAAATACGTGGCAGCCGCTATTCCAGAGGAGCTCGACGTGGATGAGTTGAGGTCGATTCTCACTCACGACACCGAACATTTAAGCGGCTGGGATACATTTGTCTCTGATTTGGTTGACTCGCCGATTGATGTCGACAGAATGGACTTCCTGGCTCGGGATGCGCATATGTCTGGCTTGTTGATGGGCTTTAACTCCGCGGATGCGCTAATTGAGCACATGTGCCCGTTTCGGGTCGATGATCAGATTTTCCTGACTTTTCATGACTCTTGCCTTCCTTACATAAAAGATCTTCTTTTTGCGAGAGAGAAAATGTATCTCAACTGTTACGAGAACCCGAAGAAGCTGGCTGCGGAGCGACTATTCTGCCGACTTATACAGAATCTTGTTGAAGATAACGGAGTTAGTATGCCAGAGGCGATTCTTCTGAGCGATGACCAAGCTACCGCGGTACTTGGGCTTATGGCGCTTGGATCGGAGGAGAACTCGGCGCTCCTTCATGCTTTAGTACAAGGAACTGACTATCTTCTGATCCACGATGTCGGTTTGGCGGGTGGCGAAGACACGGAAGTGGGAACATGGAAGCGAACAAGAGAACGCACCGGGATGGGAAGGGTGGCTTACATTGAGACACCTAGGCAGTGGGAGAGGAATATTGCTATGACGGCAGGATTGGAGGGGGCATCCTGGCGTGTCCTCGCTGTGGTGCCCGATTACAAGACGGGCGAACCTCCGGGCCTGAGTACGCAGATCTTGCAGGAAACCTCCCTCGGAATCAAAGTTGGACCGGTTCTGCGCGGAAACCCTGCATTGTTGGCTGACTTAAAAAAGGCGCAAGAGCCTAGAAGTCGAATTCGCATATTCGCTGACTCGACTCTTACAATTAGTCAGCGGGAGTCGGTTGCTAAGGCGGCTCGCGATTTGTTGGGATCGGACGAAGGTTAGTCTACTGCCTTCAGAATTTGTTGCACTCGCTCCATACCTTCCCGGTTGTTGTTTCGTTCCTCTTCCACAATCTCATTGAGAAATTTGATGCCTTCGGGATTGAGTTTAAGAGGGCTCTGCTGGCCCACAAATCCGGCATCGAGATAGTGGCTCATTAGGATTTCTAGATCTTCGGAATAAAAACCTCCAGGTATCCTCCGTAGGTCAATTTCCCCAATATCGATTTTGGCGTTGCGGAGCGCATAGAGAAAACGGGAAATATCCTCTATCTCGGCCTCGTTCTGGCGCCGAAACGTCTCCAGAATCGCAGAGGCGAGAAGAGCATCCTGTTTTACGTTCGAAATGACTTTGTCCATTTGGTCCTCCTCTGTGAGCACGGATGGCCGGTCATCCTAATATCGTTTTACCGCCATTTCAACAAAAGAATCAGTTAACCGCTCTAAGCACCGGGGGCCACCACCCTGAGCCCCTTACTATCCCTACTGAAAGAGCGTTTCGCACTCGCTTCGTCTCCGACTTGCGACTTAACCGCCCCAAGTGCAAGCTTTAAATGATCGTTCTTCGCACAAGCTGCGATAAAGTTTTCTATCGCTTTTGTGAAGAGTTGCGACCGTGTTGGCCGGATTCCAATTTCTCCTTCGCCCATGGCCGCACCAATTGCGTCCAAGCTGGCAATAAGCTCGTTGGGGACATAAACGTTGACGGCCTTGCCTTTCGGCATTCATAACATATATGGGCATATATGGTAGAAGTCAAGCTCAAAGAGCACATATGTCGTACCTCAATTGCCACCAAGGCGTACGACGTACATGCGGCTCCATATGTTTCGTTTTATATTCGCCTGCATCGTCATAGGCAACGGCCTATGGTTCGACCTGGTCGAGGTGGGCTTCTTCTACGAGGGGTTTGACGATGCGCTCGATGATGGTTTCGACGACGAGGCTGGGGGCGGATTGCATGAGGGCGTCGAGGAGGGCGGACATTTTGAGAGGGGCGGAGAGAGTGAAGCCGTGCTTATTGCAGAAGTGGCGGGCACCTTTGACGGTGAAGCCGACGCACTTGTTTTTGCCCTGGGGAGGATGACTCATTTCGAGAATGGTGATGAGGTCGCTTATGCGCATCTCGGTGACGCTGCAATCGCGCGTGACGATGCGAATGCAATCGAGGCGATCGTCGAAGAAAGCGCAAGGACGGAAGGCGATATGGCGATCAGCAAAGGCGGCGTTGACGAGGGCTGTTATCTGCTCATTGGTCTTCATGGGATGAATTTACTCCAAAGATGAAAGCGAAGAGCAGAGAGATTTCTCTCTCCGCAAGCCGCCACGTTTGCAGGAGCAAACGTGAAAGAAAAAGCGTCGGCTTGCTCCGTTCGAAATGACGGTGGGGTGTGGCCGCGATGGCCCGGGGAGGCGGCCTGAGTAACGGAAAGCCGCGGAACGGTGGGGTGGAGTCAGCGCTTAAAGAGTCAGGCTGAGGTCGCGCCAGTCGCGGTTTAGGGATTCGATGAGGGCGATTTTTTTGGAGCGGTTCCAGCGTTTGATTTCCTTTTCGCGGGAGATGGCGGCGCGGGCGGTGGAGTGGGGTTCAAACCAGACGAGTTTGGTTACGTTGTATTTTTGGGTGAAGCCGGGGAGAAGTTTCTGCTCGTTCTGGAAGACGCGTTTGGCAAGGTTGCCGGTGACGCCGATGTAGAGGACGCCGGATTTGCTGGCCATGAAGTAGACGTGGAAGGTACGGGCCATGGGGCGGATTGTGACATTGGGACAGGCTACATTCAAAGGGCTAGTAAAAGAAAGAGCAGAGAGATTTCTCTCTCCGCAAGCCGCCACGTTTGCAGGAGCAAACGTGGAAGAAAAGGCGTCGGCTTGCTCCGTTCGAAATGACGGGGCAGGGCAGGACGGCGGCGGCGAGGGCGGGCAGAGAAGACAGAGGGCGCTACGGGATGAGGGTGGGGCGGGTGCGGTTGTGGAGACGGTAGACGGAGAAATCGCGGCGGTCGACGGTGAAGATTTTGCGTAGGCCTTCGCGTTCGGCGACACGAAGGAGGGCGGCGTCGGCGAGGTCCATGGGACGGTCGGCGTATTTGCGCATGAGCTCGCGCGTTCTGGGAATGTCGCTCGAATCGAAGGGAAGCAGGAGGACGGCGCCTCGCTCGAGCATTTCCCAAAGAGCTTCTTGCGCCGCGGGTTGATCGGATAAGAGGTACATGGCTTCAACGAGCGGAGGCCAGACGGTGGCAAGGGGCTCGCGCAAGGCCTTGAGAGCGGTAACGCACCTGGCATGGTGCTGGTCATCCGCATCGACCAGGGCAACGAGGGGCCCGGCGTCAATGAGAATCAAGATTTGTTCCCACGGCGCTTGCCTCGACGCTTGAGAAGCGCGGCGAACTGGCGGCCGGTGCGTTCGGAGCGTTTTGGATTTCCGCCGTGGACGACGCCGATGAGGTCCATCATGGCTTCATAGGGAGAGGTGACGGGTTCCTGTTGGTCGGCCCATGCGGCGATGGCCTGGCGAATCACTTCCGAGGTGGAAAGGCGTTTGCGGCGAGCCAGGCGCGCGATGCGCTGGCGAGTTTTGGGGTCAAGCCGGAGAGTGAGCGGAGAAGCCACGGTAGAGCGCGTTTACAGGCTTAAGTGTAACACGTTTTGTAATACAGGGGAAAGGGACGGGCTGAAACCTGGCAGGCACGCGAGCTAAAGAAGGAGGGCAGGATGAATCGCGCCCCTACAAAGGCAAAAGCGGATTCCTCGCTGCGCTCGGAATGACACCAACTGGGGAGTGTTTAGTAGCGCCAGGAGGTGGTGTCGGCGCCGGGGGGAGCCGACGCCAGCATGTGGGCGGCGGACTCGGTTAGGACGCGCTGGGTGAAGGTGAGGCCGCCTTGGCGGGTGGTGGAGCCGGGAGGGCCGGTGTAGCAGTGGGGTTGGTCGACGCCGTAGTCGAAGGTGGCGTCGGAGTGCGGCGAAGCGGTGGAGTCGAGGGCATGTTGCATCAGGTGGACGGCGCCATCGAGGAAGAACGTGTCGGCGGTGCCGACCATGACGTGGAGTTTGCCCTGGAGCTTCGGCCCGAGCGTTTTCCAGTCGCGCTGAAGGATGGCGGTGAGGTCGTAGTGCTCGCGCCAGTAGGCGGCGACTTTTTTGTCGATCGCGCCGGTGCGCTGTTTCCAGATTTCGGCGGGGTAGCCGTCGGGGCCGGCGGGGCTGAAGACGGCTTGCCAGATGTCCCACTGCTCGCCGGAGCGGCCGTGGGTGCCAAGGACGAGTTCCCAGCGATTGGTGCCTTCGGTGGTGGCGAGGATGAGGCCGGGAGGAGTGCGCATTTCGGATTGGGCGATGCGGCCGAAGGGGCCGGTGGTCCAGTAGGCGTTCGGGTCGTCGTAGACGTTGACGGTCTGGTAGGCGTGGAAGTCGACAGGATCGGGGCAAGCGCCCCAGGCGCCGTTGAAATCATCGGGATAGAAGATTTGGGTGGCGAGCGTTTCCCAACCGCCGGTGGAACCGCCGTAAACGGCGCGAGCCCAGCCCTGGCCGATGCCGCGGAACTGCTTTTCGATGGCGGGGATGAGTTCGCGATTGATGGCTTCGCCGTAGGGGCCGACGTTGGCGGAGTCGACGGCGTAGGAATCGTCGTAATAGGGATTGGCGTGCTGGACGAGAAGGAGCAGCATGCGAGGGAGCTTGCCGGTGGTCCAGTCCTGGTAAAACTTGTATTGGGATTGGGCGCGCTCGAGGGCGTAGCCGGACAGGCCGGGGTCGGGAGGCGTGGTGCGGAAACCGTGGAAGTCATCGGGAAAGTGGCCGTGATTTACGAGGAGAGGGTAGTGCGCGTTGGGATGAGTGGCCCAGCCTTCGGGGATGACGACGATGGCGCCGAGGTACATGGGGCGGCCCCAGAATTTGGTGAGGGCGGGGCTTTGGATGCGGATGTGTTTCACCCATTCGGTGTCTTTGGGCGGGACGATCGGGGGAACGACTTTGGTGAGATGGATTTGGATAATGGGTGCGCTCGAGGCGGCGGGATCGATGTGAACTTTTTCGGGGACGCTATAGAAATTGCCGGGTTTGGAGTCCCAGTGCTGGCCTTCGCCTTCGTCCATGGGGAGCTTGACGGTGTGGCCGTCGGCGCGATGGAACGTGGTGTATTTGTTGAAGACGCCCTGGACCCAGTAATCGCCTGCGGGGAGATCGCGGAAGTTGGCAATAGGGTAGCCGAGGGCATCGCTGGCGATGAAGGCGTTTTGGACGGGGGCAAGGGCGTCGACATCGGCGCCGAAAATTTGCTGGGACTCGACTTCCACTTCGAGGATTTGGGTGCGCGGCTCGGGGTCGCTTTTTGTGGCGATGACGACGTAAACGCGTCCGTCGAGAGGAGTGGAGCTGAGTTTCGAATCGAAAGAGATGGCGAAGCGAGGCTGGGCGGCGGAATTTGGTGCGGGCGAGGATTGCGGAGCGGCGGCGAGATCCGCAGGCGAAACGAAGAGGGCCGCGAACGCCAGGAAACACGCCAGAGAGTAGCCGCGAAATCTGCATGCGGCGCGCGGCGAGCGATGGCAGGCATCTTGTGACACGAGGGGCATCGGTTTTTCCTTCGCGAGACGAGGATTACGTTTTCGAGCCGCGTTATTGTAGCCGAGTGATGCGAGAAAGTCTGCGAGAAGGAAAAGCGGCAGGGCTTGCGCCCTGCGCTACGTATTCCGTGCCAGATGCGAAGAGAACGAGCGTAAAACTGGGCGTCTGCCAGGATCAGGCTGCGACGCTGGCCGCCTTTTTCGTGGTCTTGCGAGACTGCGCGAGAATTTCACGTTCGGCGCGGACCCAATCTTCGAGCGGATTGCCGGGTGCGCCTTTGCGCTCGAGATAGATTTCATACGCGCGCACTGCGATTTTTTCCTGAGGGGAGAGTTTCTTTTTGGCGGAGGGGGATTTGCTCTTCGCCGGTGAACCGTTTCCGTTTGTTCTTGCCATAAGCTCCTCGTTCAGGCCCTGACCCGCGGCCTTGATTCCTGCCTTTCGAGAAATCCTGGCCGTGCGGGGCCAGATCGCTGATTTAAAGACGACTCGAAGCGGGCTGAACGCTTCGTGAAATCGCACATGTATTATGAGAGCGAAGCGCTGCGAAAAGGTAGACGAAATTTGAATAAGGAGTATCGAATTCCGCAATACTCAGACGAACGGGAAAAACGCAAAGGGCAAGCTTTGGAGAAGACGGACGCGCGGGTTGGAAAGCTGCTTGTCGGGTGGATGGCACAGGGGTATGCTTCTGCGGCGCTGTGTGCGACTTGGGTGAAGGCGAGAAATGCGTTTTGCGGGGAGGGAAATAGCAATGAAGAAATTTGGATGGATAACGGTGGCGTTGCTGATGGGCGGGGCGATTTGTGCGGCGCAGGAGTCGGCACCGGGGCCGGTACCGGTGGCGAATCCAGTGACGACGATGGTGAAGAGCCAGTTGACACGGTATGAAAAGAATATGGTGGGAGCGGCGGAATTGATGCCGGCGGAAAAATATGGATTCAAGCCGACGCCGGAGATGAACACGTTTGGGCATGTGGTGATGCACATCGCACAGTCGAACTATTTTTTGTGCGCGAAAATTTCGGGGCAGACGGCGCCGGAGTTCAAGCTGACGGACGCCGACGGCAAGGACAAGCTGGTGGCGGGGTTGAAGGCGTCGTTTGAGTTTTGCTCGACGGCGCTGGCGGGTGTGGACGATTCGAAACTGAGCGATCCGATCACTCTCTTTGGGAACAGGCAGACGTCGAGGGCGGGGACGCTGATTATTTTGAGCGACGACTGGTATGACCACTATGCCGGGCAGGCGATCTATTTGCGGTTGAACGGGATTTTGCCGCCGACGGCGCAGCCGGCACCAGCGAAGTAGAGGCGGATTCGCGGGTCTGCAGCTTCGGAAGGACCTGCCGGGATGAGGTGGGTGCACGGCTCTCATGCGAGGCGCAGAAAGCAGGGTGCGCTTCTCAACATGAAACAGGGCCATGAGAAGGGCGTGAGAAAGTCTGAGAGGGTGTGCACGCTCAGGCGGCAGAGGGGCCGTCGGGCGCCTTGAGGATTTCCAATTAACTCTTTCTATATCAACGATTTAAAGGATAGCAGCGCGGTGGGATGCGCGGCTGGAACGGGTGTGGAAAAAACGGGAGAGGATGGTTAGAAGACTGCAAGATTAGTGCGGCAAAGGAAGAGGCAATGGTGTGGGTGGTCCCAAAGCCAAGTCCCATGCCACCGCTTTAAGGCCGCGCGATGACAAAACGAGAACGCAGGATACGATACGCCACGGTGTGTGGGTGGCTTCTCTTGGGGACGATTTGCCTGACGCCTGCCCGGGCGCAGGACGGTGAGCGGAAAATAATAAAGAAGGTGGAAGCGCAGTATCCGTCCATTTTGAAGAGACGGGGCATAGGCGGGACGGTGAGATTGAAGGTGGTGATCCATCCGGATGGGTCCGTCAAGGATGTAGAGGTGCTGGGAGGAAACCCGGCGCTGGCAGATGCCGCGGAGAAGGCGGTGCGGCAGTGGAAATTCGCGCCTGGCGGCGAGAGCACAATCACCGTGGCTGTAACTTTCGATCCGAACTCCTGAACGATCCTTCCTGAAAATGCGATTTCGTCAGTTGCTTAGCGGCTATTCGAGGGTTGGTACGTTCACAACGCCCGCCAGGCCAAACACGCGTTGATAGCGCTCAATTTGGTCGATGGGCCCGAGTGCTTTCTGGAAGTTGTCGGAAAGTTTCACTGCGGGTTTGCCATCGGCGTCGTTGAGCTTGCATACCAGATTTACAGGATCAAAGCTGTTATCTCCCTGAGGATTGCAGTTGCGAAAATCGTTGGTCAGCGAGGTGCCCCAGCCAGCGCTGAAACGGATGCGGCGTTGGGGAGTCCATTTCCCATCATCGAGGAAATCGCGGGCTTGCCTGAAATCGGCGGGTGAAGCGCCGTTACGAATCGTCCCGGAAAAATAGGCATGCAGCCCAAGAATCGAGTCTACATCGAGAGAATCCGAAGCAATGAATCGCTTTTGCCGCGGATCGCGATTTCTCTGAGTAAGCCAGGAAATGTATTCGTCGCCGGCAAGGAAAGGATCCTTGCTGTCCGCGCGCTGGCCCGTCCAATCCGCCGCCCAATCGGGAGCATCGCGGAGAAACTGCGTGGTGCCAAAAGTGTCTGGAAGCAGAATGAGCAATTCGCCTTGATAGGTCTGCTGCCAAAGTTCAAGCAAGCGATATTGGGCGGTCTTGAGTTCTTCGTCATTTTGGGCCATCGCTGCCAAGGCCATGGGTAGCTCGTGAGCGTTTGTGCCGATGGCTTCCAAGTCGTGCTTATAGGCCAGATAGGTGTTCGAGCTTCCGGCGAAGCTGCTGCCAAGCACGTCGCTCATGGCTTTTACGACGTACTCTTGCCACAAGAAACTGTGTCTCCGACGCGTTCCAAAGTCGCTCACTTGCAATCCCGGCGTGCCGCGGAGCCGCTCCATTTTCTCCCATAGTTTGGTCTTGGCGCGGGAATAGAGAATATCCAGCTCGAATTCGCTGAGACGCTTGAGAATTGCGCGGGTCTTCAGTTCGCTCAAAGCTGAGAGCGCATAAATCTCCCACATGGTTGTTTCCGACCAGCGGCCTCGAAACGAGAGAGAAAACTGCCCGTCTTGTACGGACAACTCATAATCGGAAAGGTGGAAGCTGTTTTCGAGCCATTCGAGGAAACCGGGCTCGAACATGCCGCGGCGTCCGTAAAAGGTGTTGCCAGCGAGCCAGATGAGTTCGGACTTGTGAAAACGCAATTTTTTGGTTTGATCCAACTGGGCGCGAAGCTCTTCGGGGTCGATCACATCGGCGAGGCGCAGGCTGGGGGATCGGTTGATGAGCGAAAAAGAAGCGGTGGTTTTGGGGAACTGCTTCCAGATGAACTGGAGCATGAGGAGCTTGTAGAAATCGGTGTCGAGCAGGGACCGAGTAATCGGATCCAGCTCCCAATTATGGTCGTGGGCACGCCGCGCGAGGTTGATGATCACGATGCCACCACTTTACCCTACCGCGGGCGTTCTTCCGAAATGGGCCCGATGGCGCTGAAGAACAGGATTGCGCTGGTGCGTTTGAGGCCTCAGACCTGGAGGACGTCGCCTTCGCGGGCAACGGCTTCGTAGAGCACGGGATTGACGAAGAAGCCGAGGACGAGGCGCGAGACGAGGCCAGCGACGACGACGATGGCGAAAGGCTTTTGCGTATCGCTGCCGACCCCGGTGGACATGGCGGCGGGGAGAAGGCCGAGGCAAGCGACGAGGGCAGTCATCATGATCGGACGCAGACGGAGGAGCGAGGCTTCGAGAGTCGCCTCGCGGACGGATTTGCCTTCGAGACGAAGCTTGTTGATATAGCTGACGAGGATGACGGCGGTTTCCACGGAGACGCCGAGGAGAGCGAGCAAACCGAGGATGCTGGAGACGCTGATGGGCGTGTGGGTGAGCTTGAGGGCGATGAGCGCGCCGACGGGCTCGGTAAGGATGACGCCGAGAGCTATGGTGATTGGGAATTTGAAATTGCCGTAGAGCGCGAAGAGGATCATGAAAATGAGCAGGAGCGCAAGCGGGCCGATGACGTAGAACTGCGCTTTGGCTTCGAGAAGTTCGCTGTATTCGCCGCCCCAATCGAGGCGATAGCCTTCGGGAAGAGTGACAGCTTTTTTGACGTTGGCCTGGCCGGCGTTGACGGTGCCTTCGAGGTTGCGGCCCTCAACGGAAAATTGGATGCCGATGTAGCGGGAATTATTTTCGCGATAGATGAAGGAAGCGCCGGAAGCTTCCTTGATGGTGGCGAGCTCGGAGAGCGGGATCTGCTGGCCGGCCGGAGCGGGAACGAGGAGATCGCCGATGTCGCGAGCGCTGGAGCGATACTGCGGCTCCATGCGAACGATGAGGTCAAAAAGTTTTTCACCCTGGATGACCTGGGTGGCGGCTTGTCCACCGATGGCGGCTTGGACGACGGCTTCGACATCGGCGACGTTGATGCCGTAGCGGGCGATCTTGGCGCGGTCGGCATCGATGATAAGACTGGGCTGGCCGAGCTCGCGAACGACAGTGAGCTCCTTGAAGCCGGGGGTCTTGTCGAGAATGTTGCGAATCTCGACGGCTTTTTTCTCCAGGACATTGAGATCGGGGCCGAAAATTTTGACGGCGAGAGAGGACTTAAGACCGGTGAGAGCTTCGTCGACGGCGTCTTCGGCGGGCTGAGTGAAGTTAAAGATGACGCCGGGGTAGGCGGACAGTCGTTTGTCGACGTCGCGAGTGAGTTCTTCCTTGGTATGAATGGAGCCAGATTTCCAGGAGGCGTCGTCGTAAGGCCGCAATCCAACATAAAACTCGCAATTGAAAAAGCCGGTGGGGTCGGTGCCGTCGTCAGGGCGGCCAAGCTCGGAGCCGACGACGGTTACTTGCGGGTATTTGGAAAGAATGGCGCGGACTTGTGGAGCGAATTTTGCGGCTTCCTCAAAGGAAATCGTGTACGGCATGGTGGCGCGGACCCATAGGGCGCCTTCATCCAGGTGCGGCAAGAATTCTCCGCCGATGAACGGCAGTAGGAGGAGAGTAGCGCAAAAAATAGCGGTGACAACGAAAAGGGTCAGCTTGGGATGATTGAGGCACCATTCAAGCTGCTTGCCATAACCATTGCGGACGCGGTCGAAGAGACGATTGGGCTTTTCCTGCACGCCGTTCTTGAACCAGTAGGAGGCGAGGACTGGAACCAGAGTGAGGGTGAGGATGAGAGCGCCCACGAGCGCGAAAGCCATGGTGTCGGCCATGGGATGGAAAAGTCGCCCGGCGGGGCCGGTGAGGGCGTAGATGGGAAGGTAACCGGCGATGATAACGGCGACAGAATAAAAGATGGGGCGATCGACATCGCGAGCGGCGGCCAGGATGACGTCGTTGAGTTCATATTTCTGGCCATGGCGGAGGCTGAGCTCGCGGTAGATATTTTCGACCATGACGATGGTGCCGTCGATGATGATGCCGAAGTCGATGGCGCCGATGGAGAGAAGATTGGCGGCTTCGCCAGTGGCGTGTAGAAAGATGAAAGCGAAGAGGAGCGCGAGAGGAACAGTGAGCGCGGTGATCACCGCGGCGCGGATGCTGACGAGAAAGAAGATGAGGACAATGAGGACGAGAGCCATGCCGCGCAAAAGATTCCATTCCACGGTGTCGGTCGTGACTTTGACGAGATCGCTGCGATCGTAATAGGGGCGGACTTTGACGTCGGGCGGGAGCAGATCGCGGTTGATCTCGACGGTTTTTTTCTCGACCCCTTCGAGAACATTTTGCGTTTGCTCGCCGCGGCGCATGAGGATGACGCCTTCGACGGCATCGGGATTGTCTTTCCCTTTTTCCCCTTCGTCCTTGAAACCAAAAATGCCGAGACGCGGGGCGTTGCCGACAACAACGCGGCCGATGTCTTTCACACGGATGGGCACACCGTTGCCGCTGCCGACAACGACTTCGCCGATATCGTCCGTGGATTTGACGAGTCCGAGGCCTCGAACGTAATAAAACTGGCCGCCTTGCGAGTAGAAACCGCCGCCGGTGTTGGAATTGTTTGCGGTAAGAGCGTTGAGAACTTGAACGACCGGCAAATGGTAGTTGTAAAGTTTAACTGGGTCGAGGAGGACGTGATACTGCATGGTGGGGCCGCCGAAGCCAGAGTCGTCAGCTACGCCGGGGACGCTTCGATAAGCGCGTTCGATGATCCAGTCCTCGAAAGTGTGGAGTTCCATCGGCGAGCGGTCGGGGCTTTCGATGACGTAGCGATAGACGAGGCCGCTGGGACTGAAAAGCGGGGCCATGCTGGGAGTGACGCCGGCGGGGAGCGTGGCATCGCTGAGTCGCTGGAAAACGACTTGGCGCGCGAAGTAAGCGTCGGTGCTGTCCTCAAAGGTAAGGATGACGTCGGAAAGACCGTAGAGAGAAATGGAACGCATCACCTTGAGGTTGGGCGTGCCATTCATGGCGAGCTCGAGGGGAAGCGTAGTGAGGCGCTCGACTTCCTCGGCGGCGTGACCGGGCCACTGCGTAATGAGCTCGACCATGGGAGGAGAAAGGTCGGGATAGGCGTCGACAGGCATGCGGCGGAAGGATTCGGCGCCGGCGACAATCATCAAAAGAGTGACCATCAACACGAGGAAGCGCTGGCGAAGGGCGAAATGGACTATGTGATGGATCATTATGAGTTCACTCGGCCATTTCTCTCGTTAGTGCTGCAAAGAATTCTTGAATTGCAAAAAGAGGCTGCCGTCGCCGACTACGTGCTCACCTTCCTTAAGGCCATCGGTAACTTGGGTACGGCCGCCGTGGCTGTCGCCAAGCTGGACCAAGCGCCGCGCGAACTCGTTTTGCTTTGTGGTTGATTGCACGTAAACAAAGGGCTCATTCTCGGTGCCCCGCAGAACGGAAGCGTCTGGAACCGTGAGCGCATTCATGACGGAGCCGGCGTTGACAGAGGCGGTGACGTACATATCTTTCTTCAGCTTCTTGCCAGGATTTTCGGTGACGATGCGCGCCTGAAGGGTACGGGTGTTGGGGTCGAGTGCGGTGGCGATGTAAGAAATTCTTCCGTGGAAGACTTCGGGATAGGAATCGGTGCTGACATCGACGACATCACCCAGGTGAACGTAGGAGACTTCGCCCTGATAGACATTGACGAGGACCCAGACGGTGGTCATGTCGGAGATAGTGAAGACCTGCGTTGCTCCTGCTTGCAGTAATTGGCCGGGTCCGACGAGGCGCTCGACAATTTCTCCGCCGACGGGAGCGAGGACGGGAATTTGCGCGGTGGTTTTCGGAGGATTGTTCACGAGAGATTCGGGATCGTTAATGCCGAGTACGCGCAGGGCGTCTTCGCTGGACTGGAGATCGGCTTGCGCCTGCGTGCGGTTGGATTGGGCCTGCTGAAAATCCGCTTCAGCGATGGCGCCGTGCTCGAAGAGGCCCTGTGCGCGAATGTAAAACTTGTCCGCGAGGAGAAAAGCGTCGCGGGCTTTGATGTAGGCGGAACGCGCCAGGGAGTAGTCCGGGCTGTTGACGGTGAGGAGCGGCTGGCCCTGGCGCACGGTCTCGCCAGGTGTGACGAGGAGTTCGTGGACGGGACCGCCGATAGCCGCGAAGACTGGAGTGGTCATGAAGTTGTTGTAGGCGACGGCGCCGGTGAGGCGGAGAACACGGGGGAGAGTGGATTTTTCCACCGAGACGACTTGGAGGTGCGTCATTTGCTCCTGAGGGACGGTGAAGAGGGCGGCGGTTTCGGCTTTCGATTCACTGGAGGAATAGGAAGTCATCTTGGATTCGGAATCGCCTGAGCCGCAGCCCGCGAGCGAAACCATAAGAACGCTAGAGGCCAAAGCCGAAGCGCGAAAACTCAAGTGGCGAAGTCTTGTCTGGAAATTCATGGAAGATCCCTCGTTCCTACGGCTTGGCGCATTTGTTCGAGCGCGGTCATATAGCTGGCAAGCGCCTGGCGGTAGGCAAGCTGGTTGGCGCGGTAGGTGCGTTCCGCGTCGAGAAAATCAAGCAGGCTGGCGGCGCCTTTTTGATAGGCATATTCGCTGATGTCGCGGGACTTTTGCGCGGCGTCGACGTAGCCGCCGCGGTAGAGCTGGACGATTTGGTCGTTGGTGTGAAGAGCCTCGTAGGCGTCGACGACGTCGGACATGACTTGTTCGGCGGCTTCGCTGGCTTGTTGTTCAGACTGAGTGATGGCATAGCGAGTACGAGCGATTTCGCCTTGATTGCGATCGAAAATCGGGAGCTGGATGTTGAAGAAGAAGGCGCCGGTGTTGGTGGCGGCGACGTGAGAATAATTGAAGCTGGCGCCGAGATCGCGTTTGCCATTGGCTTCGGCGAGAAGTTCCTGGCTGCGCGCGGCGATGACACCTTGTTGAGCGGCGACGAGGTCGGGGCGCGTGCGCATCGCGAGGGCTCGCAAGTCTTCGAGGCCGGCGTGAACGGGCAGGTAATCGAGCTTGCCGTCGACATCGAACATGTCAGGGACGGATTCGAAGCCAACGAACTGGCGAAGGGCAGCGATGGCCTGGACTTTGGCGAGGACGGCGGAGGAGTAATCGGTTTGAAATTGTAAAAGCTGGAGCTTGATTTTGAGGAAGTCGCCTTCGCTCATGTCGCCGGCTTTGTAGCGCAGTTCGCTGATGTCGACCGTTTTCTGGAAACTTTCGAGGTCTTGCTTTGAGAAGTCGATCGTGGATTGCGCGAGGACCACGTCGATGAATTGCTGAGAGACGTTGAAGATCAGCTGGCGTTCGTTATCGGCAACCGTCGAACGCGAGACCGAGGTCTGATCTTTGGCGGCCTGAAGACGATGCTGGCGCTTTCTGCCGCGCTCGAAGGTGTAGCCGATGCCGAGATCGAACTGGGCCTGGGTGTTGATGTAGTCCCCGTCGAATTTGCTGGGCTGAAAGATGGGGAGGAATTGCGCGTCCCAGGAGAGGACGGGGTTGGGACGAAGATTGGCGGTGGTTTCGAGCGCCTGATTCTGGAGGATGGTGGTGCGAGCTGCCTGTAGAGCATGATTATGCTGGAGGGCGAGGCGGATGGCCTCTTCGAGCGTGATGCGCGCGGAGGCGCTCTGGGGAGCAGCCGGGGCCGGCAGCGGAGATGGCGCCGAGGCGGGAACGGCCGGGGGATTCTGCTGAGGCAAGGCGCAAAGAGGCAAGGCCAAAAGGGCAGAGGCCAATGCCATCACTTTCTTCATGTTGATACTCCTCTACGGTCCCATGTCAGAGGGACGGGTCGATACAGTTAGGATGAAGGGGACGAATTGGAGAGAGAGCGGCCAGTTACAGAGACGGAGGGGCCCGAGGGGAAGTGGTGCGTGGGATTTCCAGAGAGGGCGAAAGAGTGGCTGCGACAATTTCCAACCGGTGAACGACAGGAACGACAGAAAAACTAAGAGTGTGAGTCGCGACCGCAGTGCCAGTTGTGGAACAAAGCTGACAGGGATGCGAGCCGCTGGAGGCGGAATTCAGGTCCGCGCAAAAGTGGAATTGCGCCGCCAGGAAGATGACTCCGAGCAGCAAGGCACACACACGAATCCTGGGAGGGATGGCAATCATCCTTATGCTAAGACGAAGCTTAGGCTGGAATGGTTGCGGGGTCAAGCAACCTAGTAGAAGCCAGGGCAACTTTCTGCATCCATTTTGCGGAGTGGCACGTCAAAGGTGGTACGCTGGCGTTGGGGAATTTGTGCAACGGGGTAGGACTATCTTCGGACAGATGTTCGCGCGGAAGACAGTGCGGCGGGCTATGGCCGTGCTGGCTTGCGCCGTGCTGCTCTATTTCGCGGCGGGTGGCAGTCTCTTCCATCAACATACGGGTGGTCCGGAGAACGCCTGCCACATCTGTCAGTCGCTGCACGCCCCGGTGCTGGCTCCGGCCGCGCTCGACCTCATCGCAGCTCCCGAGCTGATCGCAAGATATTCATCGCTGCCGCCTCAGGCAGCGCCCGGTAATTCGTTTTCTCTGCACCGCGCTTCCCGAGCGCCTCCTTCCGCGTAACTTCCAACTCCTGCTAGAGAACCACCCAACTGAGCGCTGACCCGTCGATGGGCCAGTACTACCGCCGTATTCCAGGCGGCCTCTATCCACAACAAATAAATAACCCGCGAAGGGATGGAGAAAAAATGATAAAGCGTTTGGGGAGTTACACAATTTTGGCACTGGTGTTCTTGTTTTTGGCGTTGTCGGCGCGAGCGCAAGTGGGCAACTCAGGATCGATTGACGGAGTGGTGAAAGACGCATCCGGCGGAGTGGTTGTGGGCGCGACGGTGGACATCTCCGACCCTGTGAGCGGCTACCACCGACAGACGACCACAGGAAGTGACGGTGCGTTTCGCTTCACCAACGTTCCGTTCAACGGGTACCACCTTGTGGTGACCGCTCCGCAATTTGGAGCTTATACGCAGGATGTGGAAGTGCGGTCTACGGTTCCGACACCGGTGCAGGTAGGCCTGAAGGTTGGCAGTGCTTCAACAAGTGTGACGGTCCAAGCAAACGGCGGAGACTTAGTGGAAAACGAGTCAACGTTTCATACCGACGTGGACCGCGACTTGTTCGTGAAAGTACCTCTGGAGAGCGCGTCGTCGCCCTTAACATCCCTGGTGACACTGACGACACCGGGCGTGGCCGCGGATTCGAACGGTTTAATGCACGGGCTGGGCGATCACGCGGAGAATTCAGTGTCGCTCGACGGGCAACCTGAAACCGATCAGTTTAGCAAAGTGTTTTCCAACCAGGTTCCTGCGGATGCGGTGCAATCAATGGAAGTGATTTCCGGAGCGCCGCCGGCGGAGTTCGGAGACAAGACGAGTCTGGTAATTAAGGTAACAACGCGGTCTGGCCTGGGTGAAACAACCCCGCATGGAAGCCTGACGGGTTCCTATGGATCGTTCGGGACGGCCAATGCGGGCTTCGACCTTGCTTACGGCGGAAAGAATTGGGGAAACTTCATCGCCTTGAATGGGCTGAACAGCGGCAGATTCCTGGATCCGCCGGAATTTACAGCGATCCACGACAAAGGCAATGAGGAGAACATTTTCGACCGCGTGGATTACAACCTGTCTCAGGCGGATTCGCTGCATTTCAACTTTCAGTATTCGCGCTCGTGGTTCCAGACGCCGAACACCTACGACAATCTGAGTTTCTTTAACGGCAATCCGGCAGGCGACACGGATGAGCGCTCGAAGATCGGGACGTTCAACATCGCGCCGACGTGGACGCACCTGATTGGCACTACAGCGGTGCTAACGGCAGGTGCGTTCGTGCGGCGAGACCAATACGATTACTATCCAAGTAATAATCCGCTAGCGGATTTAGGGCCGATCAATTCCGAGACGATTGCACAGAACCGCAAACTGACGAACGCTGGGTTGCGGTCGGATATTTCGTATGTGAAGGGCATCCACAACATCAAGGCGGGTGTGACGTACGAGCAGACGTTTCTGACGGAAAACGACGGCTTCGGAATTGTCGACCCAACGTTTTTGCCGGGATTGACCGACGCTGGTGGAGTTCCGTGTTTCAACACGGTCACGAACCAAGCTATCGATGCGCCATGCACAACGCTGCTGCCTTTCGACCTCACACGCGGAGGGGCGTCATACACCTTCCGCGGACACACAGACGTCAAGGAGCTGGCGCTATACGTACAGGACACGATAACCAAGGGAAATTGGTCGTTCAACCTTGGAATTCGCGGGGACTTGTATAACGGACTATCGAGTGCGCGCCAAGCGGAACCTCGGCTGGGTATTGCCTACAACATAAAGCCGACAAACACAGTGCTGCGAGTTTCCTACGCGCGCACGTTGGAGACACCGTTTAACGAGAATCTGGTGCTTGCGAGCGTCGGATGCAACGACCCGGTGATCAATGCGCTCAGTGCCGCCACGCAGGGTTACCCCTGTTTGACGGTCCCCTTGAGCCCCGGCTGGCGCAACGAGTTTCACGCTGGCCTGGAGCAGGCCTTCAGCAAGTACCTTGTCGTGGATGCCGAGTACATCTGGAAGTACACGCACCTCGCGTACGACTTCAGCGTGCTAGGCAACACGCCCATTACCTTCCCCATTGAATGGGACCGCTCGAAAATTCCGGGATTCGCCCTCCGCGCCAGTGTGCCGAACTACCACGGATTCTCCGCGTTGGTGGTGATGTCCAGCGTGGCGGCGCGCTTCTTCGAACCGCAGGTCAGCGGAATCGGCGCAACGCCGGCGGGGCAGGGCGGAACTGGAGTGTTCCGCATCGACCATGACGAAAGGTTCAACGAGACGGCGCACTTGCAATATCAGGCGCCGTGGAAGCGCGCGCCCTGGGTGGGCTTCAATTGGCGGTATGACAGCGGGCTAGTGGCCGGGGCAGTGCCAGACTTCGCAACAGCCATGGCCTTGGATGGAGACGGGCAGGCGGCGATCGGCCTCTTCTGCGCGGGCCCATCGGGCGCGAGAATCTTTGGGACGTTGCTGAATCCCTTGACCAGCGGCGTTGGGAGCTGCGGTCCGAATCCGACCGGGACGGGTGCGCTTCGCGTCAGCATTCCCGCCACGGGGACGGAAAACGACGACACCAATCCTCCGCGCATCGCCCCGCGTAACCTCTTCGACCTGGCGGTGGGCCACGACAACATTTTCCGCGGCGACCGCTACAGGTGGAGCCTGCGCTTCACGGTCATCAACCTGACCAACAAAGAAGCGCTCTACAACTTCCTCTCGACATTCAGCGGGACGCACTTCGTGACCCCTCGGTCGTACTCGGCAGAGGTGGGCTTCCACTTCTAGATGGATTGGAATGAGCAACTTACCCGACTAACCCAAGAAGTTCTGACGGCCAAAACGATGGCAGGAACAACGGAGAGCGGGAAGCAGGGGGGATTCCTGACGAATCCCCTTACCTCGGCGCGAAAGTCCGAGCGGAAATATGCTGGGGTTCGAGAGTGGCAAGCGGAACTCTCGATATCCCGGCTCTTCCGGACCAGTATACGGTTGCAAACCGCGTTTGACCGCTGCTTTGGCCAATTCGGGATGACGGCCCAGGAGGCGGCGGTGCTCCTGCACTGTGCGGAAGAGGGCGAGACTTCGGCGGGGAGGCTTGCCAAAGCGATGGGGAGAGACAAAGGCAAAATCACTAGATTTCTTGACCGGCTCCAAGCGAGCGGGTTTGTTTCGCGCAGAAATGACCCCCGAGATCGTCGGCTCTTGATAATCAAGGCGACAGGGAAGGGCCGACGGGCAGCGCCGCAGTTGAAAGCCAGGTTCGAAGAAGTCCGTAGCCAGTTTTTTGCGGGCGTATTGAATATCGATATCGACAAACTGGAATCTGTGCTTTCGCAGTTGCATGCCAATGCAGAGCGCCTCTGTAAGGCCAGAGTTCCTAAAGCCGCACAAAGGTAGCAGCTGGAGAGCAACGAGCGCGGCCTCTCGCACATCCAATCGCAACAGGCCAGAGGCGGAGTGCCGTCCGAGAAACCAGCATACGTGTGTGCAGCGTTGGAGATTGAGGCACATACGGGCATCGCCGGGCTTCCCGTTTTCGGGCGGCAAATTGACAATAAGGGGACGTCGTCTGGCTGGCCAAAGGCGCTTGTGACGCTCGCCAATCTGACTGACACATGCAAATCCAAGAAAGAGCGAGCGCAGATAAAGAGCTGCCATTGGCCTGACCATGAAAGCTATTCCAAGAGCAATTCTGAAGTTCGCGGAAGAGTTCGCGTCCACCTACGATCGGATGGCGCCTACCATTTTCGGCCGTCCGCAGCGAGCGGCAGCCTTGTTCGTGATTTTAGCGACGGCCTTTCCTGCGTTTGGACAGGCGCCGCGCTCGAGCGCGGACAACAAACAAACAGGCTCGATCCACGGGACAATTACGACCAAGCAGGAAAATGTAGGGTCCGACTTGTCGGGCATCTCTCTGAAGCTGACGACAGCGCCAGCCGATGGAAATGCGTTGACCGCGGATACAGATGAAGCGGGCCGCTACGAGTTTAAGAACCTGAAACCTGGTTCTTACACGATCTCGATCACGCAGGCGGGATTCAAGGCCATCACAAAGCAGGTTAAGGTGGCCGCCGGCCAGGCTGTAGTCCAAGACATTGCCTTGGAACTGGAGACGGTCTCCGAGCAGGTCGAGGTCAAGGAACAAACTCAGGTCATCTCGACGGAAAGCGTTTCCAATCCAGAGGCCACGATCACGCACCGCGATCTGATTGCACTTCCAACGCCGGAAGAAAAGATCCGCGAAGTGATTCCGATAACTCCAGGCGTCATCAAAACGCAGGACGGAAAACTCACGTTCAAGGGCGCTGACGAAAATCAGAGCCTGTTTCTGGTGAATTCCGCGCAGACCGCCGACACCGTGACTGGAAGCTTTTCCATTGCCGTGCCCACGGATGCGGTGCAATCGTTCGCCGTCTACAAAACGCCGTACAACGCGGGACTGGGAAGTTTCTCAGGCGGCTTGACGACGATCGAAACGAAACCTCCGCAAGAGAAATGGAACTTCTATGTAAAGAATATTGTGCCTTCCATTCTTGGCAAGAATGACTCGATGGTCGGCATCGCGCAAGCAACGCCCGGCGTCGATTTTGGGGGACCGCTGGTCGAGGGCAAGATCTTTTTCTCGGAAGTCTTCCAGTACGACATGAAAAAGACCACGGTGCGCGGATTGCCATGGCCAAATGACATCTACAAGAAGCAAGGCTTTAACTCCTTTACGACCCTCGAATTCATTCTTTCGCCCAAGCAGATCGTGACTCTCACGGTGAATGCGTTTCCTCTTCGGCAGCAGCACATAAATATTGACGCCCTCATCCCGGATCCCGCCTCGAACGACCTGAATCAAAAGGGAATCGCTCTGCACCTGTCAGATAGGTACCAGTTGGAAGCCGGATCGATTCTTACCGTGGTCGCCCAGTACACCAGGTTCGACAGCAACTCTCACGGGCAAGGATTGGACGACATGCTGATTTCGCCGGAGGGCTGGGGCGGAAACTACTTCAACCAGTGGTCCAGGAGAGGGAAGCAGTTGCAGTTGCTGCCGAGCTACCAATTTGCAGACAAGCACTGGCTGGGAAAGCATGAGATCCGTGTGGGCGTTGACGCGAATTATCGCTCTTACTTCGGCGTGAACAACGCGAATCCCATTCAACTGCTCGAGCAGAATGGCACGCTGGAAGGAGAGATAAACTTCCAGCCCGCGGCGGCTCAGAATACGTCCGACACGGCCGTCGCCGAGTTCATTCAGGATCATTGGATACTCAATCCTCATTGGACGATCGATGGGGGTGCGCGCTTGTCCAGCGAAACTTCGGGCTGGTCCGCGGCGTTCGCGCCACGCCTGGCGATTGCCTACTCGCCTGGTAACGACGGCAAAACGGTCATTCGAGCGGGCACGGGCCTGTTTTATAGCATGCTGCCGCTGCTGGCATCCCAGTTTGACGTGAACCCGACACGCGTAGTGAGCCTGTTTACCCCAACGGGGCAGCCGATCGGGGCGCCGGTAACGTATACCAACGCATACGTCGGAGGCGTGGATCCGCTCAGCACAACAAGTTTGCCGCAGGGGCCGGGCACGACGCCACGCAACTTCACCTGGAGTCTCGAAGGAGATCGCGAGTTGCGGAGAAACATGGTGCTTCGTGTCGGCTACATTGATAGCCACACGACTTACCTGTTTCTGGTCAACCCGTTTACTGGTGCGGCCGGTCAGAATTCTTTTCTGGGCCTGAGCAACACGGGTTCCTCTCACTACCGCGAGATCGAAAGCACCGTTCGTTTTACCGTGCGCGAAAAGAACGAGGTGAACGCCTCTTATATATGGAGCCGCTCGCGGGGAGATTTGAATAACCTTTCCGACGTCATGATTCCCTTCCTGGAGCCCGTCATTCGGCCCAACGTGTACGGGATATTGCCTTCCGACGTCCCCCACCGCGTCGTCACGTGGGGGGTGTTTTCCTTGCCGAAGAAGTTTACGCTCAGCCCCATCCTCGACGTGCACTCGGGCTACACTTACTCCAATGTGGATGTGCTGCAGAATTATGTGGGCACGCCGAACGGGCAGCGCTTTGCCACGTATCTCTCGTTGGACGTGAAAATCTATCGAATCTTCCCCGTTCCTTTCCTGGGAGCGAAGAGCGGCAAACAGCACCACATCCGGCTGGGCTTCTATTCGCTCAACATCACGAATCACGGCAATTTCAACGCGGTCTACAACAACGTGACGGCGCCGAATTTCGGCCAGTTCGTCGGCTTTCTGGACCGCCGCGACGGCGCAGTGATCGATTTCATCGACTAGCCTCTTTCGAGGCGTTTTGCTCGGACGAGCTACGCATCGTTCCTCGCTGACTTTCTTTGAATCGCCATCCTGTTAGAATACAAAGCGGAGCGGTTCTTCGAAGCAGGTGAGGGAGCGAAAGCTGTTTGAACCAATGACGAATCTCTGAGGAGCCGCGGACAGACAGCCTGTGTGCACGGCCTGTCCCGCTGGAACGTCTCACTCGCTGAAGCCGGCTAATGGCTCCGGCGAACGCAGACGGTCGAGCGGGGCAGGAAAGCCTAACGGTTGGCTCGTGGCGCCCACCTAATTCAGAGGTTCACGGCCTAGCTCCCCACGGCCAAGCAGTCCGCTCTATTTTTGTATCAACGAGCCCTTACAAAACATGCGCGTACTTTTTATTGGAGACATTGTCGGCTCGCCGGGACGCCAGATTGTCCGCGAGCGGCTTGCCGACATCGTTGCGCAGCGGCAGATCGACCTGGTGATCGCCAACGGCGAAAATTCCGCTTCAGGCTTCGGCATTACGCCGCGCCTGGCCGAAGAGCTGCTCGGCATGGGCATTGACGTCCTCACCGGCGGCAACCACAGCTGGGACCGCAAGGAAATTGTGGACTTCATGCTCCACGAGCCGCGGCTGCTGCGGCCTGCGAATTTTCCAGAAGGCAATGTGGGTAGCGGGCTTTACGTTGGCACCGCGAAGAATGGCGTGAAGTACGCCGTCCTGAATCTGCAAGGGCGCGTGTTCATGACGCCGATCGACGATCCGTTTCGCAAAGCCGACAGCGAACTAGCCAAGGTGCCTGAGGATGTAGCCTTCGTTTTTGTGGACATGCACGCCGAAACCACCAGCGAGAAAATCGCCATGGGCTGGTACCTCGACGGGCGCGTCACGGCCGTCGTGGGCACGCACACGCACGTCACCACCGCGGACGAGCACGTCCTGCCCGGCGGCACCGCGTTTATCACCGACGTCGGCATGAGCGGCCCGCATGGCGGCGTAATCGGCATGGACCGCAACGGGATCATCAAGAAGTTCCTGGATGGACTGCCAGCCCGCTTTGAAGTCGCCGGCGGCGACGTCCAGATGAATTGCGTCCTGATCGATACCGACGACGCCGGCCCACGCAACGCCGCCGGCCGCCTCAAAGCGCTATCCATCGAACGCCTCCGCCTCCGCATCGACTAAATCCCGTTGGCGTGCGGTTTATCCTGAGCGCGCGCGAAGGGCAGCTCTGCTGCCGCTGGTGTTATCTCCCTTGTAGAGGCGCAGGCGCGGCTTAGCGCGTCCTCCTTCCCTCGTCATCCCAACGGCCGGCCTCAGCTTCCCGGCAGCAAGCAGTTCGAGCGCCTCGAAGCGGCCTCGGAGTTCGGTGGCGCCTAACCGATGCTCGCGAAACAACCACCGCAGATACTCCTCGGCGGGCTGGTCGGCTTTCTGCGCGTTGCATTCCATGCACGCCGACACCAGGTTGCGATACGAATTGCACTCCATTCGGGCTCTGGGCACGACATGGTCGAGACACGCCGACCGCAGCGCGACGCGCCGCAAGCAATAGAAGCACCGGCCGCGTTCCCGTGAGTGGATCGCCCTGCGCAGATCGATTGTCTTCATAAAATCCACTTCCTCAATGTCCGCAGGGCCAGCCTTCCGCGCTGCCTCGCGTACTCGTGCCGCGGCTTGCGCGCGTACGCCGCGAACCTCCGCGGGCAAGCGTATGTCCACCACGTGGCCTGCCAGGCTGGTGCGCTCTACGAAGCGCAAAACGCCTCGCGCGGCGAGCCGGCGAACGGCGTCGCGCGTCGGGCGCATGGTAAGGTTAATACGCTGCGACAGCGATAGAATCGAAAAGCTCAGCCTGCGCTTGCCTTCCAGGAGGCTGTGCCGCAACAGGTGCATATAGACCACGTGGTCGATCACGGGCAGGCGTAGGCGCGGCACGACCACATCCTCCACCTGCTTCCAAAGGAACCTCGCGTCGACTTCTTCTTGATGTTGCCTGTCAGCTGTGGACGTTCGTCCGAGGGGGCGTTTAGACACACCCGTGCCATTGCGTTTACTGTTTTTCATGATCGGAGATCCTTTAGCCGCGCTGAGCAGCGCGTCTTTTTGTAGTGCGGCAGCTCGCTGCCGCTATAGGGGCACGATTCCATCGTGCCCTTCTTGCACTCAATACACACACTAACCCCTGCATTTTCAATACGGGGAAACCACAAGGAGGGCCCAAAAACAAAAAAGAGAATCACGCCTCAGGCGCAATTCTCTACAAGACAAATTGTAACACATTTTACGACTTTGTCAAGGAAAAACGACTATCCGACAAGGATAGTCGTCCTGAGTGAGCAGCGCGAACCGAAGGACCTCTCTTCTCCGATGAGGATAGTCGTCCTGAATCGCCGTAACCCGCTGAATTGCCGGGAGATAGCCGCCAGTCCTAAATAATCCCCTGGCGGGCGGCATAGACTATCCGAGTCACTACCCGAGATCAGTTGTCAACAATTGACAATCTTTGCCAACGATCCTATTCTTGGAATCAGCAAACGTCTGAGGTTTCCCTATGCCCATGAACATCAGCCTTACTCCCCACCTTGAGGAGATGATCCGCGAGAAAATCGCCTCGGGGTCTTATACCTCCGCCAGCGAAGTCGTCCGCGAAGCTCTTCGCCTCATGGAGGAAGAAGATCAGTTGCGGTCTCTGAAGCTGCAGAAACTCCGCCAAGACGTACAAGAGGGTTTGGACAGCGGACCTGCCGTCGTGTTCGACCCACGAGAGATCAAGCGCATTGCGAGGGAAAAGAAATCACGGAGGAGTGGGAAGTAAGTGGCCCAGCTGCGCATCAGCCCTCGGGCCACTGAGGATCTACTCGATATTTGGAGCTATATTGCTGATGACAGCGAAGCGAATGCGGATGGATTTATCGACAAAATCTACGAGACCATGGAATTGCTGGCCCGTCAGCCCGGCTTGGGGCGCCTCCGAAAAGAGCTGGTTCCGGAGATTCAGAGTTTTGCGGTTGGCCGCTATGTCGTTTTCTATCGAGTCGTCACCGACGCAATCGAAGTTGTCCGTGTTTTGCACGGCGCACGGGATATCGAGAATATTCTCGAGGGCTAAGAGAAGGTGGTCACCAAATAGTCCGCGGCCCCGGCCTCCGCGAGCGCCAGCAGAGTAGTCATTTGAATCAGCCAACCATCGAACACGCGAGTGACCACGTTTGCATGAAACAAGGGCGCGAACGGTAGGCCACCCAGGAATAAAGGCGCTGCCACCCGCCGGCTAATGGGTGAGCTACCAGCTGCGCCCCGCCCGCTTACTCGCTCTTGAGTATCCCTTCAAGTTTGGCTGCCAGAGCATCATCAACAGTCGGGCGACCGTCATATCTGGTTTCCCCGGGATGTTTCCCAGACAAGCAATCCTCCAAAACTTTGACCTAGTCCAACCAGTATGGGCTAGATATTTTATGAAGTCTTTCCCACACCACGATAGCTCGACCATCTGAGATGGGTATATCGCAATCAGGGAGCGATTTTTCATAAAATCCAGCCATTGTTGGAACGAGTAGTCGGAATAAGCCTTCGGAAAGTCAACACTCGCCTTCTCGTAGTCTTTAAGTCAGCAATAGGAATCAAACCGCGAGTATTTAACTCCCCCAAAGCCGCGATTTGACTCCCATAAATAATGAGCCATGTTACGTCATAGTGATAAGACATAAGTCCAACTCCGATAAAGCGAACGTAGAAACTTTCTTTATCGTTTGGATAATATCTGTTGGCAACGATCTGTATATTCTTTTCAGTCTCCGCTGTTACAGGGCTGTAATGCGCGATGCGAAAAACTGCTTGGGGTTGAATGTAATGTTTGGTTCTTGCCCAAGCAAGGACGACAAGGCTGGGATACCAGCAGGTAGTCCGGGTGCTTGGGTTGTCTGCACTTGAGTCTGTGGCTGACTGGCTTTTTTGGGTCTGGCGATTGGCCAAACAACCCTGCACTGATGAGCAGCGGAAGCGGTACGTAGTGCCAAGCTCCTTGAAGTCGTGGAATATTCACGCTCGCGGTTACGTTTGTCGCTGCCTCTTGCCAAGCCTGTATAAAAGCGGCGATCGCCACACAGCCTACGGTCACAACACTTGACCAGTGCTTCTTAAACCACTCCATTCGGCGTATCCTCGCTAACGCTTGAAATATAATTTAAATCGTTGATTCAGCGAAGGTAAATGTAACCTCGTGTGTCGCGTTATTTAAAGAGCACGGCTCGCAGGATACCGGTCATGGAAACTTGGGGAAACTTGGGAAACTTGGGGACAGGAACGTGTGAAGAAATTGGGTTTGGTGATGAACCGTCACGTTTTTGTAATTTAGTGCGTCATCTCTGTGATTCTTCTCCGGATTATTTGTTCTGGTTTTCTATGGTTCCGTCACGGGACTAGTCTCACGTGGAAAGCGCGCTGGGTCGCAACCCGCGGCGCAGGCCGAACCAGCGCATTAAGTTGTAGGTCAGGCAAGCCCAGGTAGCTTCCATCGTGGCCTTCAGCCGGCCTCGGCAGCGGAACTGTCGCAGGCCGCAGCGTTCTTTAATCCAGGCATGCACGAACTCGGCGATCTGCGAACGTTGCGCATAGATCTGTTGCGCCACTTCTGTCTGCATTTTGGCTTTGAAGGCCGTTGTCGCGGGCGGTTCTGCGTGCGTGTGATCGACCGCGCCATTCAGGCTGCGCTCCCGGCGGCGCGCATGTCTCCGCAGCGCACAAGTGCTGCAAATTCCTTTCGGTGCGCGATACACGTGCGTACGTACACCGTGCCCGCGATTGAGTCGCTGCAGGGCGGTGAACTTCTCTCCGCCGGGCAACGAAAACATCTTGCTCGGGATCGTAAGGGAAAGCCCTACTCACAAACGCCGCACGGCGGCCCTGCGCGTCCTTCTCGCCGCTTTCCAACTGTCTTGCCACGAGCCGTAGAAATCCACGCCGCGTTTGCGGCGCTCTGCACCGAAGCATGATTCGTGTAATCACCGTCGGCAATGACCTGCTGAGGGGCGCGCCCAATTTCGTCTCGCAGCGCTCCAGGGCGGCATCCAGTTGGCGATAGTCGATGGCATCGGTGGTGGCTTCCACGTTCACCACCAGACCGTGCTGCGTGTCAGTCACCAGTTGCACGTTGTAGCTGGGCACCGTGCCGCCTTCGCCGTTGCGCATCACGTGCGCTTCGGGATCGCTGCTGGAGGCGCGCGCCACAAAGGTTTTGCGATCGTGCACTTTTTCCGCTGCAGCCGTTCTACTTCTCGCAAAGCCGTTTCCAGCCGACTGGCTCGCTGCCGTGCCGCGCGCCGCTTGGCGGCGGCCTGGCGCTTCACCAGTTGCTCTTCGTTCTCGGCTTGCTCGTTCAACACGCGCACCTGCTCCTGCGCCGCCGCCAGATGCGCCGCGATTTTCTCGCGGCCACGGAACGTGTTGCCGCCCGCGTTGGCTTTAATCTTGGTGCCATCCAGCGTGACCCGTTCGAGAGTGATCAGACCTTCGGCGCTCAGCATGCCCAGCACCTGCGTGAATAGATCGTCGAGTGCGGATTTGTTGTCGGAGCGGAACCCCGACAAAGTGCGATGGCTCACAGTCTGCAACCCGCATAGCCACTGGCAACCCGGTTCGTATTCGCACTGCCGCGCCAGCTCGCGCGCCGAACTGATCCCCCGACTATATGCGTACAGCCACAAGCTGATTAACAACTGCGGATCGGTGTGCTCTCTCCCGGCGCTGCCTTCCACCGCAGCGATTTGCGCATAATACGACCGCAAATCCAGCCGCCCGACCAACTCCCAAATCGAACGCACGCAGTGCTCTTGCTCTACAAACTTCTCTACATCCACCGTTCGCAGGAAAAGTTGCCGGCGATCAATCGCCACTAATCGGGGAACGGCAGTCTCATCGTTGCTCATGCTCGCAGTCTACACACACTCCATCCACCGCGCCAATTTCTTCACACGTTCCAGACGGAACGTTTTCTGTAATCTCGATTCGTGCGAAGTGAAACACAAGGGAACTTCCTGTCTGTCCCCCATATTTCCTACTACTTTAGGGGGGGTTTCTTTGCATCTGGCCTGACCCCCTCCCAGTTGTACCAGCTGATATGAGAGTCTAACGCCCGAGAGGGCGGAGGACTCGATGAAAAGGAAGCGACACACACCACAAGAGGTCATTGCGAAGTTGCGCGAGGCGGAGGTGGACCTCAACCAGGGCGCGACGATCGAAGTGGTTTGCCGGAAGCTGGAGATCAGCGAGCAGACGTTTCATCGCTGGCGGCATCTTTATGGCGGGATGAAGGGGCCGGAGATGGCGCGGATGAAAGAACTGGAAAAAGAAAATGCGCGGTTGAAGAAGATCGTGGCGCAACAAGCCATGGACATCGACGCGCTGAAGGACCTCAGCCGAAAAAACTGGTGAGCCCGGCGGGCAAGCGCCGGGCGGTGAACCATCTTTGCGACGAGCGTAGCTACGCAGAACGCCATGCTTGCCGGCTGGTCGAGCAGCCACGCGCGACGCAGCGCTACCAAGCGCGCATCGATTATGAAGAGCGGCGCATTCGCCAGTGGTTGCACGAACTGGCCAGGAAGCACCCCGGTTCGGGTTACCGACGCATGACCAGACTGCTGCGGGACGCTGGAATGACGGTCAACCGGAAGCGGGTGCAGCGCTTGTGGCGCGAGGAAGGGTTGCGGAACCCGCTGCGCAAGCGGCGAAAACGGGCGCGCGGGCACAGCGAAAATAGTTGTGCGCTGAAGAAGGCGAAGTACAAAAATCACGTGTGGTGCTGGGACTTCACGATGGACGAGACGGCGGACGGAAGAAGGCTGAAATGGTTTTCGGTGCTGGACGAATTCACGCGCGAATGTTTGGCGCTGGAAGTGGAGCGGCGGATGACGGCACGCGACGTGATGGCGATTCTCGCGTGGCTGGAAACCCGGCACGGTGCGCCCGGAGCGATCCGTTCCGACAACGGGCCGGAGTTCATCGCGCGAGCGGTGCAGCGCTGGCTGGCGACACGCAAGATCGGATCGTTGTATATTGCCCCGGGCAGTCCGTGGGAGAACGGCTACAGCGAATCGTTCAACAGCCTGATGAAGGCGGAGTTTGCGGACCGGGAAATTTTCGGCTCATTACTGGAGGCCAAAGTTTTGGGAGCGGAGTATCAGCGGTACTGGAATCAGGAGCGGTTGCACAGCGGGATCGGGTACCAGACGCCGGCGGCCTTCGCCGCCGAACTTGGGCCGGACTCCGCTTCGCTCCGTCCGTCCCAAGTTCGATCAACACCACAACCGACTCTCATAAGCACTGGTACATAAAAGGGGGTCAGGCCACATCCGCCAACTTCTTGTTCAGAGCGTCTCTCTTCGCCTTGGCGCGGGCAGGCTGGACATAGTAGAAGTCGAATAACAACTCCAATACGTCCAAGGTCCATTCCGCTTCTTCTGGCTCAACCGGCAACACCTCGCCCGTACTTGTACTTTTGTTCGGGTGTGCGGCGAAGTTTCCGATATTTCGAATGGCATCAACGTTCTCTGCCACCGAAGTCGGCAACGTGTTGTTATCGAGAACTTGTTGAATCTCTTTGCTCAAATCTCCGTGCTTCACCCCGAGCGGCACTTCGCAGGAAGGAGCTGCAAGCACCTGCGGCTCAGAGCAGCTGACGCCTTCGGACTGTCTGTAAGAACCAGGCAAGCCTCTTTATAATCCTCCGCGATTTCCTTTGGCACCTCTGGCGGAACCGCAGTTCGCGAAATGCCCCTTGGTCGCACCATGGTTTTCCCCACTTGACCAAAGACCTCAATATTCTGGATGGCTTGGCGGCTCTGCGTGAGGGCGGGCCCTTGTTCTAAGAACAAAACGAATCTCTTACAAGCTGGGCAAGTGGTCCGAGTCACAATCCATTCCCCTTCGTAATCCTGGCCGAGGCCAACCAACCACGCCGACTGCTGTTCGTGGAAGCTCTCCAAGCAGTGAGGACATTTCATAATACAGCAATGATAATCCGTCGGACTCGGAACGTCCAAATCTCATTGGGAATCAGGCACAGACGGAACGTTTCCTGTAATTTTTTGATTCGTGCGAAGAGAAATATGAGAAAACTTCCCGTCTGTCCCCATGTCCCGAAACTTGGGGACAGACGGAACGTTTCCTGTAATTTTTGCGAAAAATCTCGGTTCCGTCCCCCTATTCCAGTAGACGTATATGCACAAATGTGCATATAATGGCAGGGTGGGCTGCGAATGGGATCCCGCGAAAGCACAGGCGAACTATAAGAAGCACGGCGTCCGCTTTGCGGATGCCGAGACGGCGCTTTCCGACGAGCAAGCCTTGACGATCCGGGGATGCGCTGGGACGAGTGCTGGTGGTCGTCTATGCCTGGCGCGGAGAAACGGTGCGGCTGATTTCCGCGAGACCCCGCCACGCCTCGCGAGCGAGAGCAATACGAGGAGCAACATGAAACGTGAATATGATTTTCGCGGAGGAAAACGGGGCGCGGTGGTCGCTGCGCCGCGTGGAAAGACGCGCATCACCATTCGCCTCGACGATGAGGTTCTGGAGTGGTTCCGCAACCAGGTGGAACGCGCCGGCGGAGGCAACTATCAAACGCTCATTAACGAATGTCTCCGCCGCCACGTGGAAAGCGCGAATGAGCCTTTCGAGAAAACGCTTCGCCGCGTCATCCGTGAAGAGCTGCGCCGGGCGTCGTGGCCGGACCGTCCGTTGGAGCGCGCGGAAAAGCATATCCCTCTCTTCGTTCGGGATGACAAGAGAGAGAACGGGATGGACGAGTGGCCCGAACTCTGAGTTATGCGGAGGGTGCCCCGTCCTCGGTTTTTGAGGGCGGGTCTTGGGTTTGGGCTCTCTCTAGTCGATCAGCTTCCACTCGTACGAGATAATCTCAGTAAGCCCATTGTTTGCGGTACAATTGGTTGGGGAATTGTTGTAATACCTCGCGGATGGGTGTCTTTCTGTGGTCTGGAAAGGGGATACGCCATGATGGCCGTTAAAGACGTATCGAAGTTACTTGCGGATGTTCCAAGAGGGGCATGGGTCGCTCTGTCCAAGGATGAAGAGCGCGTAATCGCCTATGCCGCGGAACTGCAAGAAGTTTTGCAAAAAGCCAAAGAAGCCGGTGAGAACGACCCTATCGTTACTCGGGTTCCGGAAGTAGACGGTACAACTCTGTTTTTGTAGAGGGTCTTTCTCCTTACGCCGGCTGCCTCTTATTTGCCTTGGCCTGCACGGAACTCCTCATGGCGTGGCGCAATAGCATGTTCGTCTTGGTCTGGTATCCCCGCCCATAGCTCTTTAACCAATCGATAATGTCCGTGTCCAGACGAATGGTCACGGGTTTCTTGGCTGGCCGGTAGAACTTGCCGATTTCCGCTTTCGACCAGTCGAGAACCTCCGGCATATCGGTCAGATCAATGTCCTCGTCTTTTTTTGCGGCAATGACGGCGATCTGCTTCTTTTGCTTCTTATTTAGCTTCTTCATAAATCAACCTCTCTCCCCCGGTTGCCGCTCGCGCCGAGATCAAGCGAATGCTGTCTGCAGCGCGCACCGTGAACACCAGGAAGAGGATGGCTCCCGTATCGATGGCGCCCAGCATGATAAAGCGGTCTTCTCCATCGTTGTGCAGTTCGTCGCGCATGGTCAGCGCGTAGGGGTCGTCGAAAGCGAGCGAAGCCGTGTGGAAGTCAATACCGTGTTTGGCAAGATTCGCACGGCTTTTCTTCTCGTCCCACTCGAACCCCATGCTTCACTCTAACAATCGTAAATACATATGTCAATACACTGCTTGCCGGCGGCAGAGGACGGGTGGCCCGAAGGGACTCGATCCCTCGGAGGTCGCCCGCGCCTTAGGATTGACTGATCGGCACTCGCAACTCGTTGAAACGGGCAACCTGTACTCTTCCGTCGTACTCTGATGACTCAGCACAAGTGAGCTAGAACAAAGGGGTTGTGACCAAAGTGAGAATTCTTGCGGCGTTGTGTCTCTTAGCGAGCCTGACGGGCTGCGCCTACGGCCAGGATGAAGCCGACCTGACCGCCAAAAAGCGGATCTTCCCGGGAGTTGGGCCCGGGTTGCGGGCCGTGAAGCGTGGCGCGGATGGCAATTACTACATTTTGAGCGCGCCGGGATCTTCGGCTTCCGTATTCGATAGCGCGGGGAAATTGCTGAGAAGAGTTCCCGATTTCGACGAGAGCAAGGCTCCGGGTCCCCAAACTTCCCAGCTGGCAACGATTACCTTTGGCGAGGATTTGGATGTGGACGCGCAAGGAACCGTGTACGTGGCCGACCGCGGAGCGAATGCCATCAAGATATGGGACGCAAAGGGAAACGAACGCGTCATACGTATCAACGGGCCGGTTGCCGTCGCCGCGCTCCCCGAAGGCGAAGTGGCCGTCGCCACCGTCCATGAGCCGCACCTGGTGATGGTGTTTGATAAGAATGGACGCGATGTACGGGAATTCGGCGACCCGGAGCCGATCTCCGACCGCCCGGAAGTGAACCGGTTTCTGAATATCGGGATGCTCGTGACGGACGGCAGCGGCCATCTTTACTACGCGTTTCCTTATTTGCCGGAAGCCACCGTGCGCCAATACGACCGCTTCGGCTACGCCGGGCAGGACATTCAGTACACGGGACTGGAAGCCTTTCCCGCGGCGCAGGCCACACGCAAGGAGATCGAGCGGCAGGAGAAGCGCGGCGATGCGCCGGTGTTCAAGCGCATCCTTACGGCCGTCGGAGTGGAGAGCGCCACCGGCGAAGTGTGGATGGCGCTGGGCAACAACCTGCTCCATTTTGACAAGGAAGGCAACCGGCGCGCGACCTACAAAATCTATACGCCGCAGGAAGCGCGGCTCGAAGCCAGCACGATTCTGGTCGAGAAAGACCGTCTGATCATCGGAAGCGACCCTCTGGGCATCTACGAATTCGAGCGGCCCGATAAAAAATCTCAAGAATAAGTGAAATATCCTCAGGGCGATTTGGCTCGCGCCTGTGCAAAGTTGTGTGCGCGCGCGTAAATTATGTGAAAATGTCGGCGAAAATGGGTGTTCCTTCGAAGCGTTGCACAATAATGGTGCTTGTGGAAAAACTGTGAATGAGGTGTGCACTCCACTGATTCCCTTCGCACACTTTTCGCTTGCTCCATTCCTTCCAATCGGCGACAATCCCGCGCTGTCTGATAGCGGCGGTACGAGGGGCCGGCAAATCCAGAAGGGCCGCGCACGGGGCGCCAGGGGAAAGCACGACGCTCCGGTACGGGCATGACTCCCGAAGCCTGAAAACGATAATGAAGGGACCTGCTTTCCACAGCTTATTCACATCTGTGGAAATAACGGGGTGAGTTTTTCTCTTGCGATGACTACTGCCACGAATACCTGGGACCGTTTTCTAGAACACGTGAAGTCCCGGGTCAGCATCAACACGTACACGACTTGGTTTCAACCAACCCGGCTGAACCGCGCCGAGGGCGAAAACCTGTTTGTGCAGATCCCCAGCACGGTCTTCCGCCAGGTCCTGACGCGGACCTATGGCGAGATCGTCAAAGCCGTGTTCCACGAGCTCGGGACCCCCAATATGAAAGTGCAGTACGTGTGTACGGAGGAAGAACCCGTGCCAGCCGCGCCCGCCGCAACCGGCGTGAAGCAAGCGAAACTCGATTTTGAAAGTAGCGATCATCAATTGAATTTGCGATACAGCTTCGATTCGTTTGTCGTCGGGAAATCCAACGAATTTGCGCATGCCGCCGCGCGCGCGGTTGCCGAGCAGCCTTCCAAGGCTTACAACCCCCTGTTTCTCTATGGCGGAGTGGGCATGGGAAAGACGCATTTGATGCACGCCATTGGGCACACCATCAAGAAACGTAATCCGGCGATGCGCTTGAGCTACGTAAGCGCTGAAAAATTTACTATTGAAGTAATTAACTCTCTTCGTTTCGACCGCATGACCAGCTTCCGCGACCGCTTCCACACCGTCGACGTCTTGCTCGTGGACGATATTCAGTTCATCGCCGGCAAGGAAAGAACCCAAGAGGAATTTTTTCACACGTTCAATGCACTTTATGAACAGCAGAAACAAATTGTGATTTCCTCAGACTGCCTGCCAAAAGAGATTAATTCGATTGAAGAGCGGCTGCGTTCGCGGTTTGAGTGGGGATTGATCGCCGACATCCAGCCGCCGGATCTGGAAACCAAGATTGCGATTTTGCAGAAGAAGGCCGAGAACGACCGCTTTGCCTTGCCGGATGAAGTGGCGGAGTATATCGCGCGCGCCATAAAATCCAACGTGCGCGAACTGGAAGGCGCGCTGACTCGGCTGATGGCCTATGCGTCCCTGACAGGAGCTTCGATTTCGCTGGCCACCGCCCAGCAGGTGCTGCGCAACATTATCGCTTCGCAGGAAAAGCGGGTCACGATCGATTTAATTCAGAAGCGCGTGAGCGAGCATTTCAACATGCGCGAGCAGGACTTAAAAGTCCGCAGCAACACCCGAGCCATCGCGTTTCCGAGGCAGGTGGCGATGTACATCGTCAAACAGCTGACTTCCGCGTCGCTGCCCGAAATCGGCCGGCAATTCGGCGGCAAGCATCACACTACCGTCCTTCACTCCATCAACAAAATCGAGGAAATGCGCCGTTCGGACAAGGATCTAAACCGGACGATCACGCGCCTGATGGACACATTGCAGTAGCCAACGTTTCTGCCCACTTCACGCTAAACATTTACGTTCTTCATCCCCATCGAAGGCGGCTGTTCGCGTTGCCGGCGCGGGATTTCATTGATCTCTCATAGCCACGGTTTCCGGCTGCATTTGCAGTTGGAATTTACATCTTTCGGTCTGTGCATACTCATTGGAGAAGGTGCGGAAATTCTGTTGAGCGTGGTGGATGAAATTTGAAGAAGAGGCGATGTGTTGTGATCTGGCAGTTCGTTTTCACCGTTTCCCACAATTCGGCACTTGGAGTAGAAGGCTGCAGAGCTTTGGGATAAAAGCGTTTGCGGAGCTTTCCACAGATTCACAGCCATCATCACAACAACAAGCTTTACTCTTCAAAAATTTCAGTAACTTCTCTTGTCATTGTGACAGTGCTTTTGCGGCTGTGAAAAAAGTTGTTGCTTTGCAAAGTCCCGGGCGGAGACGGCGCCGATTCCCACGCATTTCCACAGGGTTTTAGTGCGCTGTGGGCTTTATACTTTGCGAAAAAGCGAGTACAGTACGACAGCGGTACAAAGTGGCGAGGAAACCGAATGAGCGCAACAGGAACCGCACGCGAGGAACATCAATCGATGGAATTCAGCGTCACAAAATCAGCGCTATTGAATGAACTGAACACAACGCAAGGCGTCGTCGAGCGCAAGACGACGATTCCCATTCTTTCGAATTTGCTCGTCGAGGCCAAGGGTACCTCGCTGACCATCACGGCGACGGACCTTGAGCTGAGCGTCCGCACGTCGTGCGAAGCAAAGATCAAGAAAGAGGGTGCTGGAACTATCCCCGCGAAAAAACTGCTGGAGCTCGTGCGCTTGCTGCCCGAGGGAGAAATCAAGGTCAAGCTGCTGGATAACCATTGGGTGGAGATCACCAGCGATAGGAAAAAATACAAGCTTGTGGGAATGGCCAAGGAGAATTTCCCGGCGCTCCCGGCCATGCCCCACACGCTCGTCAAGATTTCTGCCCCGGTTTTGGAGAGCCTCATTGCCAAAACAAAGTTTGCCATTTCCATGGAAGAGTCGCGCTACACACTGAACGGCGGCCTGCTGATCTTGAAACCAGACACCCTCGCGATGGTAGCCACCGACGGTCATCGCCTGGCGCTGGCCGAGACGGACCAAAAGCTTGAGGGCCTGAATGGCGAAGTGAAAGTTCTCATTCCCAAAAAGGCGATGGACGAAGTCGAGAAGCTTGCCAGTGCTGCGGGCTCCGATGCATCCATCGAATTCGCGAAGGACGAAAGCCACCTGTTTTTTCAGGTCGGCCACCGGCTTTTGATTTCGCGAATTCTGACGGGGCAATTTCCAAACTACGAGGCAGTCCTTCCCCGCGACAACAACAAGACGGTCGTGCTGGAACGGGCGGAACTCAGCGACGCGGTCCGCCGGGTCTCACAGCTTGCCGATCAGCGCTCTCACGCCGTGAAGCTGGCGGTGTCGAAAGAGGGCATCGAAATCTCCGCGTCCAGCCCGGAGTACGGTGAAGCCAAGGAAAACATCGAGAAGGATTACAAAGGCGACGCGATCTCCATCGGTTTCAATTCTTCCTACATGCTCGATTTTCTTGCGGCCGCCGCGGATGGCCCGATTAGTATCGAACTGAAGGACGAACAGTCCGCCGGCCAGATGCGCCCACTCGCCGACGAATCCTACCGCTACCGCTACATCATCATGCCCATGCGCATCTGATTCAGTGTTGCTTCCTGGTCTATTACTACTAATAAAATACATTTGAATCATACTCATAAATAATATACACTTTGTGCGATCTTTGAGGTTCCAGTCTGGAACCTCAAACCTAAGTCCATATGCAAACGCCTCCACAGAACGCCATTGTTCCAACGGCGCTGATTAGCCAGAAAATCCTCTTTGTGCGCGGCACTCGGGTGATGTTGGATGCCGATCTTGCTCGTCTCTATGGCGTAGCGACAAAAAATCTGAACAAAGCCGTGAAGCGGAATGCCAGCCGTTTTCCCGCCGATTTCATGTTCCAGCTTTCATCGAAGGATCTGCAGAGTTTGAGGTTCCAGACTGGAACCTCAAACTCCAGCCGGGGCGGCCGCCGTTATGCTCCCTATGCATTCACGGAGCAAGGCGTGGCCATGCTTTCGAGCGTGCTCCGCAGCGCTCGCGCCGTGCAGGTAAACGTAGCGATCATGCGAACTTTCGTGCGGCTTCGCGAAATGCTCGCAACGCACGAAGAATTGCGCCGAAAAATTGATGCGATGGAAAAACGTTACGACGCAAGATTTCAGGCTGTTTTTGATACGATTCGCCAGATGCTGGAAACGCCGATTCCCGCGAGAAAACCGATAGGATTTCATGCAAGACCGGAGCTGTCTGCGAGGTCCGCCAAACCTGCAAAGCCAAGTCTAAATTACTCAAAATAAATACTTTATAGTTCGCCGCCAATCTCTTCTGGTCTTGAGAATACTCCCCCACTCAGTTATACTAAGCACGTTGTCGATTTGTTGTTCGGTTTCCTCCCAATCGGCACGTCGGCCAAGTACCTTCGGCCCAGCCTTTTAGCTCTGCGCCAGGAGCTAGTGAGCCGGAAGCTTGGAGTTAAGAAGTCTTCGCCACGTCTCGCTGCGCGAGACGGGATGGAGCAGGAACCCTACGAGTTCTGGATTCGCTCGCTGAATCCGGAATCAAAGGGTAAGGCGACGTACGGAGCATTCCGCGAGCACGCCTTTCCTCGCTTCACAAAAGTTTGAACAAAGCGTTTCCGCGCTGGGGTTGCGCGCATCGCTCGGCGTCTATCTTTGCGCCGCGAATGTGTTTCGTCAGGAGCGTACATGGGTGACAAAGAGGCAGTGCCGGTAAAGGCTCCGGGGCATCAATACGACGCGAAGTCCATCAAAGTGCTCGGCGGTCTCGAAGCCGTGCGCTTGCGCCCCGCGATGTACATCGGCTCGACCGGCGACATGGGACTGCACCATCTCGTGTGGGAAGTCGTGGACAATTCCGTGGACGAAGCCATGGCCGGCTACGCGGACGAGATCAACGTCACCGTGCACGCCGATGATTCCGTCACCGTGGTCGATAACGGCCGCGGCATTCCCGTCGACATGCACGCCACGGAAAAGCGGCCTGCTGCAGAAGTAGTGCTCACCGTTTTGCACGCTGGCGGAAAATTCGACAGCGACACCTACAAAGTTTCCGGCGGCTTACACGGTGTCGGCGTTTCCGTCGTCAACGCGCTTTCGGACCGGCTCGAGCTGGAGATCTCGCGCGACGGCGCGGTGTGGGAACAGTCTTACGAAAAAGGCAAGCCGACTACGAAGCTGAAGCAAACGGGCAAAACGCGAAAGACCGGCACGAGCGTTACGTTTCATCCCGACCCGACAATTTTTGACAAGACGGTTTTCAGCTTCGATACGCTTTCGCAACGCTTGCGCGAGCTGGCCTTTCTGAATAAAGGTTTGAAAATCACGCTCACGGACGAGCGCACGGAGAAGACGTCGGAATTCCGCTTTACGGGTGGCATAGGTGAGTTCGTCAAGCACCTGAACCGCGGCAAAACCACCCTGCACGATTCGCCAATCTACATCGAAGGGAAGCGCGGCACCGTCGAGATAGAAATCGCCCTGCAATACAACGACACCTACGGCGAAAACGTTTTTGCGTTTGCGAACACCATCAACACAGTGGACGGCGGCACGCACCTTTCCGGATTTCGCTCCGCACTGACGCGCACGATCAACAACTTCGCCTCGTCCGCCGGCATGCTCAAAGAACAAAAAGATGAAGTTACCATCACGGGCGACGACGTTCGCGAAGGACTGGTCGCGGTCGTGTCCGTGCGCTTGCCGCAACCGCAGTTTGAGGGGCAGACCAAAGGCAAGCTGAATAGCGATATCAAGGGCGACGTCGAGCAACTGGTCAACGAAAAGCTTGGCGAATGGTTTGACAAGCATTCGACGGTGGCTCGGCGCATCATTTCGAAGTGCATCGATGCCGCGCGCGCGCGCGAAGCCGCGCGCAAGGCCCGCGAGCTGACACGCCGCAAGTCCGCGATGGACTCGAGCGGCCTGCCAGGCAAGCTTGCCGATTGTCAGGAACGCGACCCTGCACGATGCGAACTGTTTGTTGTCGAGGGCGAATCCGCCGGCGGCTCGGCAAAGATGGGCCGCGACCGCAAGTACCAGGCCATCCTGCCCCTCAAGGGCAAAATTCTCAACGTCGAGAAAGCGCGTTACGACAAGATGCTCGGCCACGAAGAAATTCGCGCCATCATTACGGCGCTTGGCACCGGCATCGGCAAGGATGACTTCGACGCGAGCAAACTGCGCTACCACAAAGTGATTCTGATGACCGACGCGGACGTCGACGGCTCGCACATTCGAACGCTACTGCTGACGTTTTTCTTCCGCCACATGAAGGAGCTGATCGATCGCGGCCACATTTACATCGCGCAGCCCCCTCTCTACCGCGTGAAGCGCGGCAAAACGGAAAAATACATCCGCGATGAGCGCGAATTCGCGCACGAGCTGATGAAGCGCGCCACGGAAGACCACGTCGTAAAGGCCAAAGAAGGCGTGTCGCTCGAGGGCGCAGGCCTCACACGATTTCTTCTCAATGTGCAGGAGTATGAAGCCGCTGCGGCGAAGCTGGGCCGGCGGTTGCGCGAAAATGGACTGGTGGAACTGCTTGCGGAGAGCGGCCTAGAGAAAAAGACGGACTTCGAGGACAAGAAAGCTCTCGAAAAACTCCTAAAGGAAATCGAGAAGGCTAAACTCAAGCTCGAAGGCAAAGTAGCTTTCGACGAAGAGCACAGCCTCTACGAAATCCAGTTCGGCCCCCCGCACAACCAAAAAGTGAACTGGGCGCTGGCTTCGACCGCGGATTACAAGCGCCTGCGCGGGTTGGCCAGGCAGATCGAGGAATTCAACAAGCCGCCATTCACCGTGGCCCGCAACGGCGATAAAGCCACTAAAGAAAATGTGCACGACGTACTCAACTACGTCGTGGAAGACGCCAAGAAAGATTTCACCATCACGCGATTCAAAGGCCTGGGAGAAATGAACGCCGAGCAGTTGTGGGAAACCACGATGAACGCGGAAACGCGGACGCTGCTCCAGGTGAAACTCGAAGACGCGGTGGCCGCCGAGGATATTTTCACCACGTTGATGGGCGAAAACGTCGAGGCGCGCCGCAAGTTCATCGAAGACAACGCGCTCGAAGTCGTGAATCTGGATATTTGATCCGTGGCGGCGGGGTCCAATGCGGATGCGGGTTCCGTTCGTAACGCTATTCGCTGGGGCTTGCTGTTGGCAGCGGTGGGCACAGCGGGGTTTCGCTTGCCGCGGCTCGTCAATGAATACCGAGGATGGCGAGATGCCCTCACGGTTGCCGATATTTCCGGCGCGGAAGGCTGGCGCACAGTTCTGATGGTCGACATGGCGGAGTGATGGTTGTGCTGGCAATCGGAGTCGGAGTTTTCTATGCGCTGCGATCGAAAGTGAAAGCCGCGACGTGATTTATCAGTTGGGTTGGACGACATTGCCGGGCCTGCGCGGATTAAGCGTTAGCGAGTTTCGCGCAGCACCGACGAGCGCGCCGGACAACGAGCGAGGCGTGGCGATAGAGTTCGCGAGCGAAACGGAGCGCGACGCACTATTGAAACAGCTTGAAGAACACTTCGGGGCGCGGCGTTTTACGAACGTTGCGGATGCCTTCGACACGGTTAAAGGTTATGTGTTGCAGCGCTCCGCTGAGCGTAAAGGAGGGCCGATTTCATGAGCCACGCTAACGAAAAGACGGTTCGAATTCTCGAGTACAACACGAAAAACCTCTCTGAGTCCAAGAACGAGGAGTACGCATACTGGCAGAGCCGGACACCCCTCGAGAGGCTCGTGGCCATGCAAGAGCTCAGCTTTGCTTTCTTCGAGGAGCGCGGCAATGAAGCTGAAATTAGACGGCAATTTTTGCGATCTCCTGTCTGCATTTCGCTCGTGTAGCGTGAAGTATCTGATTATCGGAGGCTGGGCCGTCAGCATTCATGCTCAACCTCGCGCTACTCAGGATATGGACATCTTTGTGAGTCCGGATCGGGAAAACCTAGGGCGGTGTACGAAGCGATGATTCAGTTCGGGGCACATTTGAAAGGAATGGACAAAACGCAATTTCTGGAGCCGGGCACTTTTTTTCGGATCGGGGCGCCTCCTTGTCAAATTGACATCTTTCCCGGAATACCCGGAGTGCAATTCGAGGACTGTTGGGCTAACCGGGTCGAAGTTGTGCTCGATGCAGATAACGCTCTATCGGCGACCTTCATTTCGGCGGATGATTTGATTCTTGCAAAAATCGCAAGTGGAAGAGAGCAGGATCTTGCGGATGCACAAGCCATAAGAATAGCGCGGCAACAAAAACCGAAGCACTGAGCGTCTCGCCAAAGACGCGAAATGATTCGAGCTAAGCGGCAATATGATTCTGGCTGGCGGAAGCCGTGATGTCTTCCGGGCTACAGGGGTAAAAGCGAGGATAAATGGCGGACGAGACAAACAAGTCGATACTGCTTCCGGTCGATATCGAAGCCGAGATGAAGAAGTCCTATCTCGACTACGCGATGAGCGTGATCATCGCGCGCGCGCTGCCCGACGTGCGCGACGGCTTGAAACCCGTGCAGCGGCGCATTCTCGTGGCCATGAACGACCTCGGCCTCGCTTCGAACCGCGGCTACCGCAAATGCGCAAAGATCTGCGGCGACACCTCCGGCAACTACCATCCGCATGGTGAAGCCGTCATCTATCCCGCCCTGGTGCGCCTCGCGCAGGACTTCAACATGCGTTACCCGTTGATCGACGGCCAGGGAAATTTCGGCTCCGTCGACGGCGATCCACCGGCGGCCATGCGGTACACGGAAGCCCGCTTGGCGAAGATCAGCGAAGATATTCTCGCCGACCTCGAAAAAGAAACCGTCGATTTCGTCCCGAACTTCGATCAGACGCGCGAAGAGCCCTTCGTCCTGCCTTCCCGCATTCCGAATTTGCTCGTCAACGGCGCCAGCGGCATCGCCGTTGGTATGGCCACGAACATTCCGCCCCACAATCTGCGCGAGATCGTGGAAGCGGCCGTCATTCTGCTCGACAAGCCCGACACCTCGCTGAACGAAATCATGAAAATCGTGCCCGGCCCGGATTTTCCCACCGGCGCGTATATCGCGGGACGCGAAGGCATCTTATCCGCTTACAAAACGGGCCGCGGCAGCTTCATGATGCGTGCCAAAGCGGCCATCGAAGAAGTCGGCAAGGACCGCGAAAACATCGTCGTCACCGAAATTCCTTACCAGGTCAACAAATCGAAGCTGATCGAGCGCATCGCCGAGTTGGTGCAGACCAAAAAAATCGAAGGCATCGCTGACGTGCGCGATGAATCCTCGCGCGAAGGCATGCGCATCGTCATCGAAATTAAGCGCGGCGAAGAATCGCAGCTCATCCTCAACAATCTTTTCAAGCACACCCAGATGCAGGAATCGTTCGGCATGATCCTGCTGGCCATCGTGGCCGGTCAGCCGCGCGAACTCGGCCTGATTGCGCTAATCAAGCTATTCCTCGAACACCGCCGCGACGTCGTGCTGCGCCGCACGCGCTACGAACTGCGCAAAGCCGAAGAGCGCGAGCACATCCTCGTCGGCTACCAAGTTGCCCTCGATCATCTGGATAACGTGATCCGCATCATCCGCGGATCCTCGAGCCGCGCCGAAGCCAAAGAAAATTTACTCAAGTATTTTTCCGAGCAAGACGTCACGATCACCGAGAACGGGAAATCCAGAAAAGTCGAAGGCGTCAAGCTGGATGGGCGCAAGTACCGCGTCGCCGGCCTCGAAGGCGAAATCACTCGCTCCGTCTCTGATGGCCTGACACCAATTCAAGTCGACGCCATCCTCGAGTTGCAACTTCACCGCCTTACGCAACTCTCGGTCGACGATATTCTCAAGGAATTGAAGTCCATCCGCGAGCAGATCGCCGAGCTGAAGGAGATTCTCTCCAGCGAAAAAAAGTTGAAGCAGGTCATCACCGGAGAGTTGCGCGAAGTCCAGAAAGCTTACGGCGATGACCGGCGCACGCAAATCGTCGACAAGGTCGACGAGATCAAACTCGAAGATCTGATCGCCGACACCGACATGCTCATCACCGTGAGCCACGCCGGCTACATCAAGCGCACCGCCGCGGACACGTACCGTCACCAGTCGCGCGGCGGCAAAGGCCGCATCGGCGCGCGCACCAAGGAAGAAGACTTCGTCGAGCACATGTTCATCGCTTCGGCGCACAGCTATATCTTGTTGTTTACGTCGAAGGGCCGCGTCTACTGGCTCAAAGTATATGAACTACCCGAAGCTGCCGCCGCCACCCGGGGCAAGGCGATTTCCAGCCTCGTGAAATTCCAGGAAGACGAAAAGCTGACCGCTCTCGTCGCGGCGCAAAACCTGGAAGAAGAAGGCCGTTTCGTTTTCCTGGCGACCAAAAGCGGCACCGTGAAGAAATCAGCGTTGACGGAATTTTCCAACCCGCGCTCGACCGGCATCATTGCCATCAATCTCGATGGTACCGATGAATTGATCGGCGCCAAGCTCACGGATGGCAAGCAAATGATCTTCCTCGCCAGCCACGAGGGCCAGGCCATTCTCTTCCGTGAAACGGAAGTACGCCCCATGGGCCGCAACGCCGGCGGCGTCAATGGCATGGATCTCGACAAGGACGATTACGTCGTCAGCATGGACGCGGTCCAGCCCGATTTCGAAATTATTTCCAAGGAACACAAAGTCACCTCGCAGAATCTCGAAGAACTCGAAAACGAGCAGATTAAGGATTCCCTGGTGACGTTGATGCTCACTGTCGCGGAAAAGGGCTTCGGCAAGCGCACGCCGCTCGCCGAATACCGCATCACCGCCCGCGGCGGCAAGGGCGTCACCAACATGAAGACCACCGATCGCAATGGCTCCGTTGTGGCCACGCTCCAGGTAACCGAAGAGTCCGACGTCATGATCATCACCCACGACGGAAAAGTCATCCGCGTTCATGCGAACGAAATTCGCGAAGCGGGCCGCTCGACGCAAGGTGTTCGCCTGCTCCGGCTCGAAGAGGGCGACTCCGTTGCTGCTGCCGCCGTTCTGCAGGAAGAGCAAGAAGAAGAAAAGAAGTAGCCCGCCATCGCCGCCTCTGTAAGGGCGCAGCATGCTGCGCCCCTACAACCCCGTCCATTAGTGTTAGAATCCATTCCCTTATGAAAATCACGCGCCGATGCTTTGCGTTCTTGCTGTTTTTCTCCGCGCCCTTGCTCCTCAGCTCGCGAGCGCAAACGCCAGACAAACCTGCCACAAAGGGCCAATACATCGCCTACGTCGGCACCTATACGTCGAAAACGAATAGCAAAGGCATTTATTCGTACCGCTTTGATGCGGAGAAAGGCCAGCTCACACCCATCGGCGTCGCCGCGGAGTCGGCCGATCCTTCTTTTCTGGCCGTGCATCCCAACGGAAAATATCTCTACGCCGTAAATGAAATCGCCAATTTCAACGGAGGCACCGGTGGCGCCGTCAGCGCGTTCGCCATCGATGCGAAAACGGGAGCGCTCAAGTTCCTCAATCAAGTTCCTACGCGCGGCGCCGGCCCATGCCACGTCTCTCTCGACAAAACCGGCAATTTCGTGCTCGTAGCGAATTACGATGGTGGAAGCATCGCCTCGTTTCCTGTCCATGACGACGGCACTCTTGGCACTGTCGCCGGCTTTGTCCAGCATTCCGGCTCCGGTCCGGACAAGACTCGCCAGGAAGGCCCGCACGCCCACTGGATTGGCACATCGCCCGACAATCGTTTTGCCATGGCCGTCGATTTAGGTCTCGATCAGGTTATCGTGTATGGCTTCGACCCGAGCAAAGGCATCTTCGCGCCGATGCTCTCCGGCTTCGCGAAAGTGAAGCCTGGCGCCGGCCCACGCCATCTTGCGTTTCATCCCAACGGCAAGTTTGCTTTTGTGCTGAGCGAGATAGAGTCGTCGGTGACGGTTTTCTCATTTCAGCCAAAGACAGGCGGTTTCACTTCGCTGCAAACCATCTCCACGCTGCCTAAGGACTATTCGGGTTCGAAGGAAGCCGCCGAGATTGCCGTGCACCCCTCCGGAAGATTTCTCTATACCTCGAATCGCGGCCACGACAGCATCGCCATCTTCGCGATCGATGAAAAGAAAGGAACGCTGAAATCTCTCGGCCAAGTCCTGACCGGCGGTAAAACGCCTCGCCATTTCGCCATCGATCCCACGGGTATGTACCTACTTGCTGAAAATCAGGAATCCAACAACATCGTCGTCTTCCACATCGATGCCACAACTGGCAATCTTACGCCGACCGGCCAGACCGTCGACGTGCCTTCGCCAGTGTGCTTAACTTTTGTCGCCGCTCAATAGCGGCTGCGTTACAATCCGCCTTCCACCTCACTCTCTCGGGAGAACCAGATGATTCGAAGTCGAAAAGCGCGCGTGAACAGCCTGCGGACTCTTGCCCTGCTGCTCTTTCTTTCCTTGACCGCAACCGCGGCCCTTGCTGACGGCGAAACCGCTCCGGCTCGCGATCCCAAGCAGCCCGTCGATGACGCCTACACTTCAAAAATCAAGAAATACACCACCCAGCCGTTCTTCACTTCACCGCTCGTCGATTATCTTCCCGCATCCAAGAATGTTCCCACGCCTGAAGCCGTTCTTGGCGACGTCGCTGGCGCACCGGGCATCCTTCCTTATGCCGAGGACGTGTACAAATACATGCGCCTGCTCGAAAAGGCGAGCCCTCGCGTAAAAGTCTTTTCCATCGGCAAAACGGAAGAGGGCCGCGAAATGATCGCCGTCGCCGTTTCTTCGCCTGAAAATCTAAAGAACCTCGAAGAAAACCGCGCCCGCCTTGCCAAACTCGCCGATCCTCGCACTATAAAACTTGACGACGCCGAAGCGGACCGCATCGTCGCGCAAGCCGTTCCCGTCTACTACATCACCGGCACGATTCATTCTCCCGAAACAGGAGCGCCCACCGCCCTGATGGAGCTCGCCTATCGCCTTGCCGTCGACGAAAGCCCCTATATCCGCGAAATCCGCGACGGCATGATTACTCTCATCACGCCAGTCGTTGAAGTCGATGGCCGTGATCGCATGGTGGACATTTATCGCTGGCACCTCTCGCATCCCAAGGATTTTTACCCGCCGCTCATCTACTGGGGCAAATACGTCGCGCATGACAACAATCGCGACGCCATGGGTGTCACGCTGAAACTCACCGAAAACGTCCTCAACACCTACGTTGGCTGGAAAGCGCAGGTGCTGCACGACCTCCACGAATCCGTGCCTTATCTTTACGACAACACCGCCGGCGACGGTCCTTTCAACGCCTGGGTCGATCCCATTCTCACCGACGAGTGGGAAATCATCGGCTGGCGCAACGTCGCCGACATGACCAAGTTCGGCATGCCCGGGGTTTTCACGCACGGCGTCTTTGATACCTGGTCGCCGGGCTATTTGATGTTCATCGCCGCCATGCACAACGGTATCAGCCGTCTTTACGAAACGTTTGGCAACGGCGGCGCCGACACGCTCGAGCGCACGCTCGACCCTCAGGAATATGCGCGTACCTGGTACCGGCAGAATCCCCCGCTGCCGAAGACTCTTTGGTCGCAGCGCGACAACAACAACTACGAACAGACGGGTCTTCTCACGTCCCTGCATTATTTCAACGAAAACAAGCGTCTCTTCCTGAAGAATTTTTATCTCAAAGCAAAACGCTCCGTCACCAAGCCCGGCGCTGAGGGTCCCGCGGCCTACGTCTTGCCGGCGGACGATCCTCGCGCGAGTTCCCAAGCCGAGCTCTTGCGCGTCCTCCAAAAGCAAGCCGTCGAAATTTCGCGCGCGACATCCTCCTTCACAGTGACGCTTCCCGTGAAAAAATCTGCGAAACCCAAAAAAGATGCAAAAGAGACCAAAGACACGCCACCGGCTCCCACCACGCGCGAATTTCCCGCTGGCAGCTACGTCATTCGGATGGACCAGCCCTACTCCCGGATCGCCGATGCGCTTCTCGATTACCAATACTGGAGCCCGGACGATCCGCAGAAAACGCCCTACGACGACACCGGCTGGACCTTCGGCGAACTCTTCGGTGTGCAAGTAACACGCGTGACGGACCCGAAAGTCCTGGATGTAGCGATGGAACGCATGAAAGAAGTTCACGCGCCCGCTGGCGTAAGCGGCGAAGGCACAATCTATGCAATCAACAACAACGCTGAGCCTTCGTTAGCCACTCTGCGTTATAAATTGCGCGACGCTTCGATCGAGGCGGCCGAGGAACCTTTCGAAAGCGGCGGAAAAAAATTCGCTCGCGGATCATTTCTTCTTCGCAACGTCTCGCGAGCTCAACTGAACGACGCCATCTCCGACCTCGGTTTGCAGGCTACGCCCGTCTCCGCCATGCCCAGCGTCAAGACGCATCCCGTGCGCGCCGCGCGCATAGCCTTCGTCCACACCTGGCTCAGCACGCAAGCCGAAGGCTGGTGGCGCATCGCGCTCGACAATCTTGCCATTCCTTACGACTACATCAGCACGCAAGTCGTCGCCAAGACCAGCGACCTCAATGCCAAGTACGACGTCATCCTCTTCCCGCCCGTGGGTTTCTTCTCCAGCCCCACCGCCATCATCAATGGCTACTCTACCGCCTGGGGCAATCCGCTTCCGTGGAAAACCACTCCCGAAACGCCAAACCTTGTCGGCAAAAACGATTCCACCGACGACATGCGTCCTGGCCTCGGCTGGGAAGGTGTCGCCAATCTACAAAACTTCGTCACAAAGGGCGGTGTCCTTCTCACCGCGACCGATACTTCTCGCTTTGTCTTGTCTATCGGTCTCGCCGATGCCGTCAGCGTAGGCAACGCCCAGCGCATGAAAATCGTCGGCTCGGTGGTAGGCACGCGCCTCGTCGACGGGGCGAGCCCCATCGCCTACGGCTATGACGAAAAGCTCTCCGCCTATTGCGACAACGGCCCCATTTTTTCTCTTACCAGCGTTTCTGGCGCGAGGGGAGGCCGCCGTCTCGGCGGCGAGACGCACACCCGCCCCACCGGCCGCGGCACCGCGGATGATTCCGATTTCACGGTCGGCCGTCCCGGCGTCGAAGTTCCGGAAGAGCCCAAGTCAGAAATCTGGGAAAATCCTCTGCTCACCGACGAGCAACTTCACAACAATTTCCGAGTGATTCCACCGGCGAACCGCGCGCGCGTCATTTTCCGCTACGCCGATAGCAAGGATCTGCTCATCTCCGGCCTTGTCGAAGGCGGCGATGAAATCGCGCAGCACGCCGCCGTTATCGACGTGCCGACAGGCGGCGGCCACGTCGTCCTCTTCTCCATCAACCCGGTCTATCGCGGCGAAACTCGCGGCACCTATTCGCTCGTCCTCAACACCATCCTGAATTTCGACAACCTAAACGCTGGCCGCAAGCTTGCCGAGAAATAGCTTTTGGCTCCAAATGGGCGCAGCGGTTAGGGACGAAAATCAAGACGAAAGCCGATTGGGATTTTCGAGCCGGGTTGGGGTAGAATCCCGCCCACTATGGCGAAGCGTAAAACCAAGAAAAAGCCCGCTCCCCGCCGCAAATCGCGGCTGGCCAAGAGCACCAAACTTCCGAAGGATGCGCTAACGCTGATCGTGCAACTCCGCCCGCGCGACGGCCAGGAAATGCTCCTCGAAGCCGAACTCCGCGCCCTGGTAGGCCCCACGCGCAAAGAAGACGGCTGCCTCACCTACGATCTGCACCGCTCCGCGGAAGCCCCAACCTGTTTCGTGCTCCACGAAGTCTGGGCCAGCCGCGAAGCCCATTCCCGCCACACTAACACGCCGCACTTCCTCCGCTGGAACGCCCGCAAGGACGCCCTCCTAGCCTCCCGCGATGCGACCTTCTGGAAGCAAGTCCTCTAACTGCTCGGCAGGAAATTGTCAGCCTTCCGGCGGCGCCACGTAATACCCCGGCCGCGTCCGCACCTTCAAGTTCTTGCGATCCACATCCACTTTAATCTCGTGATAGCCGATGTCATTCGCATCCGACGGCGCATAGCCAACGGTATATTGCGAATGCAACTCCCCGCCGATTTCATCGATGGCCTTCTCAATCGACCGGTCCTTGTACGTCGACAAGTGCTCGCCGCCCGTCGCCACGCAAGCCACGTCCATCGCGTGATCCTTCACCTTGTTATCCGCATGTTGCACGGCCCATATCGCGAGCCCCAGCAAATCCACACCACTGGCGTTGGCGATGTCTTGGCCCGACGGAGTCTGCACCGTCCCCGGCGGCGCCGGTAGCGTCATAATTCCCGGCGGCGCTATCGGCACTGGCGCGTTGTCTCTCGGTTTTCCTTTCAATTCCGAGCGCGTGGTGGAAAGCCCTACACTGTAAATCGCCACATTCGCAAGCTGCGCCTTTCGCAGCACCTCGCCCAGTTTCGCCTCGCTCCCCGCATCCACAGTCTCGGACATCACCAGCATCACGCGCCGCTTTCCCGGCTTATCGGCCGTAGGCTGCGGCATCCGGCTATTCAGCATCTCCACACCCACAGCCATCGCATCGTATAGCCTCGACCCCGAAGTTCCCGTTTGCAAACGCGACACCGTGTTCTCTATCAAGTCGGCGTCGCTCGTGAAATCCTGCAGCTTGTCTACCGCATCGTTGAATCCCACCACGGCCGCTTCGCCCTCCGGCCCCATCACCGTTTGCGTAAACAGAATCCCCGTCTTGCGCATCTCCGGCAGAATCGGATCGATGCGCGAGCTCGTCTCGATCAAAATCACCATCGAAACAGGATCCCCGCCCAGATCGAAATGCGATATCTTCTGCTCGACCCCGTTATCCGTAATCCGAAAATCTCTCGCCTCCAGGTCGTTCACCATGTCGCCCTTCGCGTTGCGCACGGTCACCGGCATGTTCACCAGCGCCACGCGAACTTTCAGCGCCGCCTGCACGTCCGGCGGCACGATCTGCACCGCCTGCCCCGGCTTCGGCGCAATAGGCCCTTCTGGAGCCTGCGCCCGCACACCAACGCCACCCGCCAGTAAAGCAGCCACCAGCAGCCCGCCTTTGCCCATGTTTTGCTTCATTCCGTCTCCCCGTCACCTAGGGCCCGATTTCCGCAGTGTACTCAATTCGACGCACCCACGCCGGAAGACGTTGCCGCGCGCCTCCGCGATTCCTACAATGATGGTTTGCGTCTTTTGGAGAGAGAACCCCATGTCCGCAGGACACGCCAAGCTCAAGCCCCAGCACGCGCCCCATGCCCCCCATGAGGATCCTTACTTCCTCCAAAGCACCCCAGCGCGCCCTCTCCGCATCCTGGCGGAGTACCTCCATCCTCTCGTCCAGCTAAAAAAGGAAGGCATCGCCGACACCATCGTGATGTTCGGCTCGGCACGCATCGAGTCTCACGAAACCGCGCAAGCGCGCGTCACGCGTCTGAAAAACGAAAACGTTAAAAAGCTCGCAGCAGCGGCCCAGACACGCCATCGCAGCGAATTGCGCCACGCCAAAAGCCTCCTCGAAATGTCCCGCTACTACGAGGAAGCGCGCCAACTCTCCCACAAAATCACGTCCTGGTCTCTCACGCTCGGACCCAGGCCGCGCCGCTTCGTCGTCTGCTCCGGCGGCGGTCCCGGCATCATGGAAGCCGCCAACCGCGGCGCCAGCGAAGCCGGCGGGAAGTCCATCGGCCTTTCCATCGAATTGCCTCACGAGCAGTTCGCCAACGCCTACATCAGCCCCGAGCTCAGCTTCAATTTCCACTATTTCTTCATGCGCAAACTCTGGTTCGCGCAAATCGCGAAAGCCCTCATCGTCTTTCCCGGCGGCTTCGGCACCATGGATGAACTCTGGGAAATGCTCACCCTTCTGCAAACCGGAAAACTCGCCAAGCACAACATCATCCTCATCTACGGCCGCAAATATTGGGACAAAGTTCTAAATTGGAAAGCCATGGTCAACTGGGGCACCATCAGCGAAGAGGAATACAAGATGCTGCAGTTCGCCGACAGCGTTGACGAAGCTTTCGATCACGTTCGCGCCGGCCTCGAAAAATACCACATGGAAGCCGATCCTTCTTGCAGGCTTACTGAGTTTTTAGGTAAGCCCAAACCCGCTTGGATTCCTTCTGTTAGAGAAAAGCCGAGACATTTTCCGGCGCAGCGTGTTTTATCCCTTGTACGTCCCCCCATCCCTAGCCGGGGCAAATTCAGGAGGGAAGGTACACCATGGGGACTTTTTTTAAACGGAACGCGAAGTTTCTCGGAAAGATAGCGCTCGCCACGGCGGCATTCGCCGGTACTCTCGCTTTCGCCGGCACTCCGCGCGCCATGGCCTACGATGACGATTGTCAGCGCCGTGTCTATCGCGCGGACCACAAACTCCACGAGGCCATCGAGCATCACGGCTGGGACAGCCGCCAGGCAGACCACTGGCGCCATGAACTGTCGGAAGCCCGCGACCGCTGCTGGCGCGAACGCCATCGCTGGTGGGATGAGGATGGCCACCGTTGGCACAACGATCGCGACTGGGACGATCACGATCACGACCACAATCGCTACTAATCTCAGCTACTAGTTTTTCGCCAGGGCAAAAAACGCGCAAAAAGAAAAACGGGGCGCATAGAGTTGCGCCCCGTTTCCATTTTCCCTGATCAGAACGAATTAATTTCTCGCGGCACCAGCCAATTCGTCCGAGAAGACCGCTTCAAATCGCCGCTCTTCGTCCTGGTCGTGCAGCAGCACCACCGGAACCACGCGCAACGATCGCTTGCAGGAATGGCACTGCGTCACTTCTCCCTGCAAATCCTGCAAAAAGCCGTCCGTGAAATGATACAAAGCCCGCTCGCGTCTGGCATTCTTCTCGTCCCGCGCACCGCAGTACGGACACACAAATTCCACCTTGTCCTGCTGCGGATCGCGGTCTAGAGCAGCCCAACCCGTGCGGCGCACGCCTATTGTCTCGACATTACGCCCTTCCATCGGGATAACCCTCCTTCAGATCCACGTCCACATTGCATGGGATGCGCCAGAGCCCCTTTTCGGTTCATCGAAATAAGCGCCCTGTATTCAATAAGATGCAGTAGCCGCTCGGCACTCCGGCATCCGTTCCACGTCGACCAGTTGCGATATTGCTTCACGATCCTCGGAAAAGGGCGTGGATTCTTCGCAAACTTGTATCAGAAATCAATCGGCTTCTGCGCCCTCCACTGGGTAGTTTGGCTCAGTTTTCGATTAGCCGACTAACCGGACTTGAGGCAGTTCGCTGACGGATTGTTTCTGTGCATGCCGTGACACGCACCAAATCGTGCTTCACTCGACACAACGGGACGCACCGAGTCTACACGCCTGCTATCGTGGTTCCATGAGACGAGTCACGTTCCTGCTAGTGATTTCCACGGTCGTTCCTTTGCTTCAGTCGGCTGTTCAGACCGCTCCCCCCGCCTACCGAAGTGATAACTCAGACTGGTGGTCTCAACTGAGGGGAGCGGACGACGAAGTCATCCCGACAGCCGGGCAGGAGCCTGCAGCGTCTAACTTCAGAATCCTGGGCATCAATCTTGGAGATGATATGTTCAACAAAGCTTGGGCCAAGCTGGGAAAAGCACAGCGAGTTGATAGAGGCGACGCTTCCAGCGGTCGCTCCCAGACTTGCTATGAGTCTGTTCAAGGCCGCCCAAAGATTCGTCTGGTATTCGAGAGCGGCGAAGTCACAGACTTCTTCTACCTCTTTGCGGACGGGCCAGATTGGAAGGGTAGCGACCTTTGCTCCAAATCAAAGCTCCTAACCAAGAATCTATCGGTCGCGTCGGGCCTGCGTTTAGGCCAATCACCCGACCAAGTCCGGGCCATTCTCGGCAAACCCAGCGTGGAGAGCATGCAAAGATTCATTTATTCGATACAGCTCGAAAAAGAAACTCTCGCTTCCGACTTTGCTAAACTCCGTCGGCAACACCCCGAGCTTAGCGAGGATGACATACGGCGGAACTACGCGTCCTACACCCTCTCCGCTTATATCGAAGCCAGATTTGCCCAGTCGAAGCTGAGCTACTTGGCAGTGTCAAAATCAGAGACGTACTAAGCTTACGTAGTTACCGATCCTGGTAAACGCCGTTACCTTAAACTGACCTACTACTCTCCGCTGCCGCCGCTTGCGAACAAACAGACAGCGTTTGCTGGTGGCGCTCGGGAACTTGTCCGCCATCCCGGTGTCCAATATCACAGAGGACGCGCGCACCTCACATCCCTGCGAGCGCGGCGCCGGTCTCCTGCGGTTTTTGAGCAACCCACAGGAAGCCGGCGCCGCAAAAATTTCTGTTCTCGCTCGCAGAACTTTTCTGTGGAGGTGTGTGATGTCTATCGAACCCGGCCCCAGTTCCAACCCAAGTCCGCAAAACGAATTTGGTTCCCTGCAAGGCTGTTTCGTCGAAGGCACGCCCGAGCAGCGCGCACGCCAGCGCAGCATTCGCCGTCGCGCTTTGATCATTTCCGTCGCAACGCAAGCCGCCATTCTCACGGCGATCATCCTCGTTCCTCTCTTCGGAAAACCAGAGCGTATTGCCCTGGCGAACGCGGTCCCGATTCCTCCGTATTATCCGAACAGGGCACCGGCTCGCCCGGACACTCCTGCTCGGCCTAACACGCCTCACCCGCAAATTCGTATAGACAATACTCTCTATCAGCCGCCAGTGATTCCTGGGCGAATTGATGAAAGGCCCGATCCGCCGTCCGCGGAACCACCAGGACCTCCTTCAGGACCTGGCACAAGCACTCCCTGTGCCGCGTGCCTGCCCATCATTGACACCAGGCCTCAGCCAGAACGGCCCCCGGACGTGCAGCCGCAGGCGCGACACCGCGTGGTCATGACTCACCTCGAGTCGGCCATGCTGATCCACCGTGTGGAACCCAGTTATCCGGTGCTCGCGAAACAAATCCATAAGGAAGGCCAAGTCGAGCTCCGCGCCATCATCGCCACGGACGGAACGATCCAATCCTTGCAAGTGGTCAGCGGCGATGCGCTCTTCCTGCGCTCCGCCGAGGACGCCGTGACCCAGTGGCGCTACCGCCCCACTGTTCTCAACGGCCAACCCGTCGAAATCGAAACCTACATCACCGTGATCTACACGCTCCAGCACTAAACGTACACGCAGCCGCGCTGAACACAACCGCCGCCGACAAACAATCCGCTTCCCGACTCGCCGCTCAGGAAATTCTCAACACGAGCAGCGTAGCATCATCGCGGAAATTTCCGCCGCAGTAGGCGGCGACCTGCTGCATAACTGCGCGCTGCGTATCCAGCGCGCTTCCATTGCGCGAGCGCGCGGCCTCAAGGAGCCGTTGCTCGCCAAATTCTTCCAACCGCGTATCTTCTGCCTCCGTGACTCCGTCGGTGGCGAGGATCAGTGTGTCGCCTCGTTCCAGTCGCACGGTGGAATCCTGATATATCCAATCAGGCAGCACCCCAAGGACGGCCCCACATCCGCGCAGTTGCTCAGCCGCGCCGTTGCCTCGGATCAGTAGCCCGGGGCAATGACCCGCGTTTTCGTAGATCAGCGTTCGCCGGTCCGCGTCCAGAATGGCATAAAAGAAAGTGACGAATTTCCCGGAGGCCAGGTTCGCGCTCAGAAATTTGTTCAGCTTCGTGCACACGGCCTGCGGGGACGCCTCTGCCGTCGCGAAGGCACGAAAGGATGCCTGCAGATTGGCCATGAGCAAGGCGGCGGTGATCCCTTTCCCGGCCACATCGCCGATGCAAATCCCGAGCCGCTTTTCATCGAGTGCGATGACGTCGAAATAATCGCCTCCGACTTCGCGTGCCGGCTGCCAGGCTCCCGAGATTTGCACACCCGCGAGTTGCGGCAGCACATTCGGCAGCAACATCTGCTGAATTTCGCGAGCCCGCTTAAGTTCCTCCTCTTGCTGCTGCAGGGCAATCGTTCCTTTGTCGACCGTCTGCTGGAGAAGTTCGTTTCGTTCCTGCAGTTTCTGATGGTATTGCTCCACCATGAACCAAACCGCACTGGTGACCACGACCACTACAATGACCAGCGAGCCGAGGCGCCCGAACACGGTCCAGAATGGCTCCCGGTCTATCCCGGTCCACTGCAAAATGAAAACCAACCCAACCGAGCAGACAAAGCCCAGCGCGATCTGCACCGGAAAGAGCAGCACCCAATTCCATGGAAACGCACGCGTCGCGTACACCCGGCGGCAAGCCCAGGCGAGCGGTATGAGGAGATTTCCCGCCGTCAGACTTGCGAGAAGTACGACGGGTAACGACGCCTTTTGGCCGAGAGATACCAGAACGGCGTAGGTGACAAAGGCCGCGAAGAGGATCACCTGCTCGAGTTTTCTCAACCCCCGTAGCGAGGGAAAAAGCTTCTTGAAGGCGGCGGCCAGCTTGCCCACGTCTACCTCTTACGATCCGCTTTGAATGAAAGCCAACACCACCACTGAGCTTATATCACGGTTACAACGAGCTCCTGTGTAGTCGGCTAATCGGAAACTGGCCACTGCACGCGGCTTTTTTATTCTTGCAAATCCCCGCCTGCCAATCCGAGGCGCTGAGATCTTGAGAATGAAAATCATCCGTTCTGAGGATTGGCCTCCAAGATCGGTGCGAAGGGCCGCGCCTGCCTTTACCTATGCGCGGCCCCTGGCCTCCTATCTGCACCGGGCACCGAGTCCATGGAGCGGCGTTGCACCACGTAAGCCACCCCAAAATGTTTTTCGTAGGTTTTTAGAAGTGAATCACGATGCCCGTCGACGCCCGCAAGTTGTTCTGCGACTGATTGTTGGCCGTCCCTTCCGCAAATCGCGTCAGCAAATAATCGACCTGCAGCGGCCGTAGAGACAGCCGGTTGTTGATCCGGTAGTCCACGCCTCCGCCAATGGCCATGGCAAATGCATTTTGCGAGCCGTTGGCTCCGCCGGCTATGCTCGCTCCCGCATGCGCCACTCCAAAAAGTGTTTCCGCAAACGGCTTGAAGTGGTGGTAGCTGCGGTACGAAAACCGCGGCCCGAAAAGATACGTGGAAAGAGTCCCGTCCACTTTCGTGCCAAGAATATTTCCGTTGGTATAGCCGCCGAAATCTGCGACACCACTCACCCAATCCCGGATGTGATACGTTACGGAAGCGCTTCCGCCGTTCAAGCTGAAGCTATCCCCGCTCGTAGGGCCTGGATTTTCGCGCACGTAGGAATAGCCCGCAAAAATATCAACTTTATTAGGCGTTTCCTGCCCGTACGCAAGTCCTCCGCACAAGGAAAGAAAAGCCAGTAGACACACAACGATCCGCATTTTCATAAACCCTCCAGTAGTTTGAATTGTTCGCGCGCGCCGGCGTGTTCTACGCGCGGCTTCGCGTCGAGCGGTGCGCCCAAGGCAGGAAGGCAGCAGTCCGCATTTTCATTTTTCTGTTGTTGATAAAGATGCTTCCCCGAAGCGGCAAGTTGCAACCTGGCAGAAATATTTGTGGGAAGAAAAGTTACAAGCGCGAGAGGCCGCGCACATCTTCATTTACAAGATGGCTTCGCCGGAATACCGTGCAATCGCTTCGCGCGTGGTGTCGCGGAGCCGGATCAATTCGTGCCACGACGATTTATCTTCGGCCTCTGCAACATCGTTTGCGGGCTGTGGACAGATCGGCGCGGAAATCGTTATGGTCACGCTGGTCGGCCGCGGCAAATACGTGCCGTCGCGCAAAAACTGGCGCGTGCCCGCCAGCGAAACCGGAATAATGGGCACACCTGCCGCCACCGCGGCCTTGAACGCGCCGAGCTGAAAAGGCCGCACGCCATCTTCGCTGGTAAACGTTCCTTCCGGAAACACGAAGATGGATTCGCCCTCGCCCAGCAGCGTTTGCATTTCTCTCATTTGCCGCAGCCGCGATCCCGCGTCGCTGCGGTTAAATTTTGTGTGCTTCATCTTCGCCAGGAATGTCCCGATGAACGGCATCCCGCCGACTTCACTCTTGGCCACGAACCGGTACGGCACGCCGAGGCCCACCATCAGCGCCAGCACGTCGAAGTAGCTCGTGTGATTCGCCGCATACACTTTGGCTCCCGGCGTATCCATGTACTCTTTTCCGATGACGCGCACGCGGCAGCCGATCAGCGCGAACAGCAGCTTGAGAGCAGCGGACGTGAAACGTCCCGCTTGGCGGTGGTCGCTGATGAAATTCACGATCACCCACGTCGGCACGATCCACGCCAAAAACACGACACCGAAATACAGGCCATACAAAATTTCCAGGCCTCGCCGCACCCCGGCCCAGATTTCTCTTCCACCCGTCCGCGCAGTGCCGGCCACGGCCAGCCGTGCGATCTGCAACCACGCCGGCACCTTGCCCTCGGATAATTTTCCCGCGAGATAAAGCTGCTTCGTTTCCTCGCGCCGCAATTTGCCGCTCGACGTCTTTGGAATGCTTCCCGGCGGAATCAGTTCCACGCGGTCTGGCGGCAAGCCCAGCCCCGCTGAAACTTGTTCGGTCACCGATGCCACAATCGCCGCGCGCTTGGAAGCTTCGCGCTCTCGCGATTCCGCCACCACCAGCAGCTTTTCCGTTCCCGATGCTTCATCCTTCAGCCCGAACGCTACGATGCAGCCCTTGCGAATTCCTTCGGCGCGTGCCGCCAGTTCCTCGACTTCGTGCGGATAAAGATTTCTTCCGCCTTTGATGATGATGTCTTTCACTCGCCCCGTGACGTAAATTTCTCCATCCGCTCGGTACGCGCGATCGCCGGTGTTCACCCAGGCGTATTCGCCATCGCCCGTCGCTGGCCCCAGGGGCAGCAATTTTTCTGTCGCTTCCGGATTTTTATAGTAGCCGCTCGTCGCCGAAGGTCCGCGGAACCACAGGAATCCTTCCGTCCGATCGTTCACTTCCTTCCCGCTCGCATCCACAAGGCGCACTTCATGGAGCGGAATGGGCCTGCCCAAAGAAACGAACGAGATTGCCGTCGTATCGTCCGCGCGTGCCTGCACCGCGCGTCCTTCCGCCGTGAACACTTCGCGGTCGATGCGGTCAACCAACGGCCCGCGGTTCAGTGGAGGAAACGTCACTCCCAGCGATGCTTCCGCAAGCCCATACACGGGAAGCTGCGCCTCGCGCCGGAACCCATACGGCGCAAATCGTTCGGCAAAACGCTCCAGCGTCTCGGGATTTACAGGTTCCGCGCCATTCAGCGTTACGCGCCAGGTGCTCAGGTCCAGTCCCTGAATATCCTTGTCGGCAATCTTCCGCACGCATAGCTCATACGCGAAATTCGGCGCCGCCGTAATCGTTCCGCCATACTTCTGAATCGCCTTCAGCCATTTCTCCGGACGCGTAAGAAACGACAACGGCGACATCACGGCTAGAGGCATTCCGAAAAGCAGCAGTGAGAGCCAGGCTCCAATGAGACCCATGTCATGGTAGAGAGGAAGCCAGCTCACTCCTACCTCGCCGGGTCCCATGGCCAGGGCTTCGCCGATGGCTCGCATGTTTGCGAGCAAATTCGCGTGCGTCAGCACGACACCTTTGGGGTCGCCTGTCGAACCGGAAGTGTATTGCAACAGCGCAATGTCGCTCGCCTTCCGCGCCCGGCTTCCCGTGAGATGCAACGGCAGAGCGCCAGGCGAAGGCGGCGGCGCTTTATCGGCCGCGTCGATCAATTTTTCCGCATCGGCCACTTCCGCCAGCGAAGGCACGCGCGGTTTCAGCAGTCGCGCCACCGCTTCCGCCTGGCGAAACGTCAGCAGCATGCACACTTCCGCGTTTTTCAGAATGGCCGACTGCCGCGACGAATATTCTTCGATGCGGTCGGCGCGGAACGGTGGATAAATCGGCACAGGAATCGCGCCTGCCAGCAGAATTCCTGCGTAAGAAACAAAAAACGCGCGTGATGTCGGCAGCATCAGCGACACGCGCCCGCCGGCAGGCACGCCGCGCCGCGCCAACTCCGCTGCACAACGCTGCGCTGCCGCGTACAACTCGCCAAACGTCAGCGTCACGCTGCGTTCATTGCCTTCCATCTCTTCGGTGATCAGCAGGTGCGTGCGCTCGGCGTCGTGCGTTGCGCGATAACGCAGCACATCCAGCAGCGTCTCGGCTGAAAAAACGTCTGTATCTCTTGCTTGGCGATGCAGTTTTTGTGTGGTGACGGCCGCGCGCAAGGCGGACGCCGCCTCGTCGTCCAGCGTCTCCGCTCCCGGACCCGCTAAGAGCGCTTTCGCCAAATCTTCTGGAGTATTTGCTTCGGCAACCACTTGATCGGGGAGACGCACTCCAAACGCAGTTTCCAGCCGCGCGAGCAGTTCCACGCGCTCGAGACTGCCGAGCCCCAGATCGCGGTCCAGTTGTGACGTGCCGCTCAGCATTGGCAACGCACCGCGGCTGCCCAACTCCTCGAGCAAGCTGCGAATCACCTCAAGCACGCGTTCGCGTACTTCAGCGGCGCCGAGTTGTGTCGCGGGAGTGGCCACAGGTCACAAGTAGGATTATTTCGCTTCCGCCCGAGGCTACCACGCCCCGAATCCGTTTGCCATCAATGCCAGCAGCCCTCTGCTCGAAGAATTACGCGCCTCGCGCCCCTTATGTCCTGCGCCCTCACGCCCTGCGCCCCTGCAACTATGCGCTTTTTTTCTCGGCGTGCTGCGCGCCGTAACCCTTCGGCATGAGCGTCGTAGAAAGATCGACGCCCGAAAGGTCCGCTCCGGTCAAATCCGTCTCCCGCAAAATCGCCACCCCCATGTCCGCGCCCGTAAATTTAGCTCCAGTTACGTTAGCTAGTCGTAAATTTACGTTGCGCAATCGCGCGCGATGAAAAATTGCGTTCGAAAGGTCGCACCGAAAAAATTCCACTCCGCTGGCTTCCGCCTCCGTCAAATCCGCCCCTGGCAAAATCGCTTCCGTCATGTCCGTATTTCGCAAGTCGGCCTTGCGAAGACTGGCTCCCGTCAAATCCGCGCCGGGAAGCTTGGCCTTGCGCAAATTCGAGCCATCGAGATTCGCGCCGCGCAAAATGGCTCCGCTAAAATTGATGCCCTGGAGGTCGGCGCGCGAAAGATCGGCGCCGGCCAAGTCGGCGCGCGCGCCGCCGTCCTTCCCGCTGAAAAATCGAATGTGGGCGTCAAGAATGTCGGTCAACTTCTTGCCGTTATGCTGGATGCTTTTCGCTTTTCGCAAACCCATGATGTGCTGTCGACTCCTTATTCGAATGACCTTATTTTACCTGCTCTGCAACATCCTGACGAGCGCTTCCCGAATTTCCATAGGGCAAACGGCGGCCGCGCAAGAACTCCAACCGCGCGAGGCCGTTTGTGATAGCTTTCTAGAAATGCTTGGTTGCCCGGAAGGTGAGCGTTCCTTTGCGTTCTTGCAAGATACTCTTTCCCCTGATCGTGGCTCTACTCGTCGTTCCAGCAATTTCCCTGGCTGAGCCTTCGTCGAAACTGGCCATCACACATGTGACCGTGATTGACGCGACCGGCCGACCGGCGCAGCGGGATCAAACCGTCCTGATTGAGTCTGGCCGAATTACCGCCGTAGGTGCAACCGGACGCATCAAGGTCCCGAAGTCCGCCAAAAAAATCGATGCCTCCGGCAAATTTCTTCTCCCGGGCTTCTGGGACATGCACGTACATCTTGCGGGCGTGACAGCCGACGCGAGCTGGGGCAAACAAGTTCTGTTACCGCTGCTGCTTGCGAATGGGATCACGGGTGTGCGCGACATGGGCGGCGATTTGGAGGCGCTGCTTTCCTGGCAGCGCGACGCTGAATCCGGCGCGCTGCTGGCGCCGCACATCATTGCTGCGGGACCCTTCCTTACCGCAAGCGGCAAGAAGACGCCCGAGCAGTATCCCGTTCACAACGCGGAGGAAGCGCGCGCCGCCGTGGATGAGCTCAAGACGCGTGGCGCGAATTTTATAAAAATTATTTCGATGCCTTCGCGCGGAGCGTTTTTCACCGTCGCCGATGAGTCCAAGAAACAGGGCCTTTCGTTTGTGGGACATTTGCCATTCGAAATCAGCGCGGCGGAAGCAAGCGACGCGGGAATGCGCAGCATTGAGCATCTGCTCTACAGCGGCTTCGCGCTCTCATTTTCTTCGAGTGAAGCGCAGCTTCGTCCTCGCCTCATTCAAGCGGAAAAGAGCGGGGATGGCGCGGCTTGGGAGCAAATCGCGCACGAAGCGGATGCGACGTACAGCCCGGAAAAAGCCGCCGCCCTCTTTCAAACACTGAAGAAAAACGGCACTTGGGTGACGCCCACGCTCGCTTCGCTGGACATCACTTCCCATCCTGAGAACTGGAAGGTGGATGAGCCGCTGCTTGCGTTTGTTCCCCCTGCCATGGCGAAAGAGTGGCGCGATTCCTTCACTGACGAGCGGATGAAAAAGAGGGCCGCGTGGCTGGGCCGTCAAGCGGCGAACGACTGGAAACTAACCGGTGAACTCCACCGCGCCGGCGTGTCTCTCCTGGTCGGTTCGGACTCGCTCGATCCGTTTGTCTTTCCCGGCGATAGCTTCCATCATGAACTGGCAGAATTGGTCCGGGCTGGATTCTCGCCGATGGAGGCTTTGCAGGCTGCCACTCGGGGGGCGGCGCAGTTCCTGGGCCGCGAGAAAGATATGGGGACGGTCGAGGCTGGCCACGTCGCCGATCTAGTTTTGCTGAGCGCGAATCCGGTGGAAAACATCGCGAACTCGCGCCAGGTTTGGGCGGTGATCCGAGCAGGCGGGTATTATGATCGGGCCGCGCTGGATGCGTTACTGGCGCGTGCGAAAGAGGCAGCAGCCTCGGCTTCGGGGGAGAAGCCATAGAGCGGAGACGCCTTTTTCACGGGTCACAAGAGGATGCCGGTATTTTATTGAATGTGGAACATCCATGAACGCGACTGAGACAAACCGATCTCGCGGCAGAATCGCCATCGCGCTCTGCTTCTTCGGGGTCATCGCGTGTGTGCGAATCGCGCGTGGTCAAGACCGCGATCGGGGCGACGAGATTGTGGCCAACCTCGCCGGCGGGCGCGTCATCGTGCACGTTGCAAAGGACAAGATTGTTTTCGCGGCGATCGATCAGCAAGTTGAGCCAAACTCGATTCCTCCGCGCGTCTTGAGCATCGACCACACGCACATCGGCGTACTTTTGGGAGCTTCGGAATGGCGTGTCACGAGCGACCCCAAACCCATTCGTCTCGACAGGGATTTCCCGCATCTCACAGGTAAAAATCCCCACTATGCCACCGACCCCGAGGAAATTGCGCCCGATCTGGACGTGATCGGTATCTCGTTTCTTGAGCGACTGCGCCCTCTGGTTACGCAGCTACATCACAAGCTCGAATTCAAGCCGGACGAAGCGCTATTTGAAGTAGTGCTGATTGGGTTTGCGCCGGAGGATTACGGGCCGGAAGTCTGGACCATCCAATACCACATTCATCAGGAAGAGATCGCAACACGCGGCGATTTCTGGCAGACGCGTCTTCTGCGGCCGCGATTTACACAACTCTATCCGCCCGAAAAGAAAGCGCCGAAAACGCTAGTGGAGGTTCGGTATCCGGAAACGATACAGGGGCCGACGCTGCAGCAACTGATTGAAGGAAACGATCCGGAGATTGAGAAAGTGTATCGGGGGGATCCGAAGTTCGCAAAAGTGGCAGAAAGCATCGATCACGGCCAGGCCAATAAAGCCGCTCCACAGGATGCTACGGATTTTCTTCGCGCCGTGTTGCCGCTGATCGCGGAGAAAGCCCCATTTATCCTCGGCACAATCACGGAGAGTGGATTTGATTGGGTTGTGCCACCCGATGAACCTGTCGAGAAGGCTAAAGAGGATAAAAACCAGCCGCCGGATGCGCCCTCTTTGCACCGGAAGATCAAGCCTTAAGAGTGACGATTGCTGGGGTGACGGCGCATGGCTTCCAGCTGACAGTTTACAGCCAGAGGCAAGAGTCGCATTTGGATCAGGCGAGCTTCTCCATGGTGTCGCCCTGACGGATGATCCCGCCTTTGACGATTCGGCAGAGCATTCCGCGCCGGCCCCGGATTTCTTTGCGCAGACCGGGCCGCAAGTCTTCCATTTGGCCGCAAGGAGTGCAAGGCATCGTTACTTCGAGAAGCGCTTCGCCCACTCGCAAGGATTCGCCAGGTTGAAGGCCGTTGACGTTCAGCCCATCGGTCGTGATGTTCTCTCGGATCATTCCCGGGCCGAGATGGAGGACGTCGAGCGATTCGCGGTCTACCAAGAGGACCTGGCGGTTGCGTCCCGGACTTTTATGAGCGCAGCCCTCGAAGCCGACGCCTTCGAGCGCCGCAACTTCGGGGAGTTCCTCCATGGGCCAGCCGCGTTTGGGAGCACGGAAGAGTTTTAGGACACGTGGCACGGTGCTAATCTCCTGCAGCTTTGACTCGACCGAGGTAGGCACCGATATCTTTTCGATAGTGCATGCCGTCAAAGTGAATCTTTTCGGCTGCCTGGTAGGCGAGGGATAAGGCCGTGTCCAAGGAGGCTGACGCGGCAGTCACACCCAAAACGCGACCGCCGCTTGTGACGAGATGGTCGTTCTGTCGGCGCGTACCGGCTTGGAAAACTCTTACACCGTTATTGTTACCCATAGCGGTTAGTCCCTCAATCCTTTTGCCGGTTTCAAATTTGCCGGGATAACCGCCAGAAGTAAGCACGACACAGACGCTTGCTCCCTTTTTCCATCTCAGTTTTGCAGGATCTAGCCGTTTTGCCGCGACATCTTCCAAGACCTCGGCGAGGTCAAAGTCCATCCGCGCCACAATCGCTTGAGCTTCCGGATCGCCTAGCCTGCAATTGAACTCCAGAACCTTGGGGCCTTCCTTGGTGAGCATCAGCCCAACGTAGAGGAAACCTTGGTAGGGAATGCCGTCACTGGCCAGGCCGTGGAGTGTGGGTTCAACGATGGTGGAAATCACAGTATTGCGCAGATCGGCAGGCAGCAGGTCGTCCGAAGAGTAGGCCCCCATGCCGCCGGTATTGGGGCCGCGATTGCCGTCGAACACGCGCTTGTGGTCCCGGGTCGGCACGAGGGGCGCGTAGCGTTCGCCATCCGTCAGAAGGATGAAGGAGAGCTCATCGCCTTCGAGCGTTTCTTCCATCAAGACGCGATGCCCGCCAGGACCAAGCTCATTTCCTTCCATAGCCGAAGCGAGGAATTGTTTGGCGCTATCCGGATCGGGAGCAAGCACTACGCCTTTTCCTGCGCACAATCCATCGGCTTTAATGACCAGCGGCCAGTCCACGCCATCCAGCGCAGAGTAAGCGTCGGTCGGCGAGTGATAGGCGCCGTACATTTTTGCGGTTGGAATGTTGTGGCGAAGCAAAAATTCTTTCGAGAAGATCTTGCTGCCTTCGAGCTGCGCCGCTTGGAGCGAAGGGCCCACGATGGGCCAGTTTCGCTGGGAAAATGCGTCGGAAACTCCATTTACCAGTGGCAGCTCAGGTCCCACAACGGTCAAATCCGGGGCGATCTTTTCTGCAAGGGCCACGAGTTCTGCGACGTTGCCGGCATCAACCGCAACACATTCCGCATCCTCTGCAATTCCGCCGTTGCCGGGTGCGCAGTAGATCTTCTCGACGCGAGCGCTTTGTTTCAGCTTCCAAACAAGCGCGTGTTCGCGGCCGCCGCCACCAATCACCAGAATCTTCATCCAGAAGGCCTCACGAAGAATTCATTATATACTGTGACTTACAAGAGCGCATGGTTCATGGCGCATCAGATTCGCTATGCGATGGCGCAATTGAATCTGCCCATGATGACAAGAACCGTGGAAGCAAACGAAACTTACGTCGGAGGGAAACCGCCCGGGAGGATCGGCCGAAGCCTATGCCCGCAAAGGGGGCGATGTTCTTATCGGCACAAAGACAATTGAGGGTCATTTTTCGATTCTCAAGGGTGTGTAAACGGTGTATATCATCACATAGGAAAACAGCACTTGCATCGTTATCTAAGCGAATTTGATTTTCGCTACAATTCGCGAAATGTCACAAACGGTGAGCCTTCATTGCTGGCCATCCGAAAGGTTACCGGGAAGCGTATAAAATATCGGGACTCATCACGGCATGCTTGAAAACGAGATTTCCCAATGGCGAGCAAAACTAAACTATTCGAGACTCCGATATACGGTTTGGTAGACGGCGCTCATTACTTGCGCCTGCCATATCAAACGTTAAGGTATTGGACTTTGGGCCGAGATAGTATTGGAGTCGCCCCAATCGTCCAGTTAGCCAGCATTGATCCTCCGCGCATGTCATTTATGAATCTGCTCGAATGCCACATGCTCAGTTCTATGCGCAAGAATTACAACTTGCGTTTGCCTAAAGTCCGCACAGCTCTCCGTACGCTCGCCGAGATGTACCCATCGCCACACCCTCTAGTTGATCGGGAATTGGAAACGGATAGCGTCGATGTGTTTGTACGTGAGCATGGAAACGAATTGCTCAACCTCAACAAGCCACAACAGCGCTCTTTCAAGGAAATTATCAATGTATATGTACACCGCATTGAGCGTACTGAACATGGACTGTTGAATTTCTTTCCTTTTGTCGAGAAAGCCAGCGCGAGTGAGCCAAAATTCATCGTGATAAATCCAGGTGTTTCTTTTGGTCGTCCCGTCATTTCTGGAACTGGAATTCCCACAGCTGTAATCGCTTCCCGTTTCCATGCGCGAGACTCTGTCAATGATCTAGCGAAGGAATATGGCCGCACGGACATCGAAATTGAAGAAGCAATCCGATGGGAATCCAGAGCGGCCTGAGCCCTTCGTTGTCTTCTTAGACGAAACCAGTCACAACTGCGCACCTATTCATGCCGCGCTGACTGGTACTGACACGAAATTCGTTAAGCACGGTAGTATTTTCAGATCAGGGGAATTAGACGAAGTCTGGCTCCCCGTAGTCGGCAGGGAGGGATGGGCAGTTCTGACCTGTGACAAACGCATAAGATACAATCAACTGGAACGGGAAAAAATAATAGAGCACGGGATACGGGAATTTGTTTTTACATCTGGAAACTTGGGCGGTGTGCAAATGGGAGAGATACTCAAAAAAGCCATTCCAAGCATGAAGAAAACGTTCTTCGAATATCCCGCACCCTTCATAGCGACGATCAGCAAAGCTGGATTGGTCACAGTGAGATTCGATAAGGATGGCAAGGTAGACGCAACAAGGGAAGGAAAACAATGAAAGAATTCAACATTTGCGCACAACCCGCCGCAGTTTTCGCGGCTTCGCTCCTATGACCCGTTTTCCTTGCGGACGCGGTCCAATTCGCTCTTGCCACGGACGCGTCAAATGGATTTTTGTACTTCGCCTTCTTCAGCGCACAACTATTTTCGCTGTGCCCGCGCGCCCGTTTTCGCCGCTTGCGCAGCGGGTTCCGCAACCCTTCCTCGCGCCACAAGCGCTGCACCCGCTTCCGGTTGACCGTCATTCCAGCGTCCCGCAGCAGTCTGGTCATGCGTCGGTAACCCGAACCGGGGTGCTTCCTGGCCAGTTCGTGCAACCACTGGCGAATGCGCCGCTCTTCATAATCGATGCGCGCTTGGTAGCGCTGCGTCACGCGTGGCTGCTCGACCAGCCGGCAAGCATGGCGTTCTGCGTAGCTACGCTCGTCGCAAAGATGGTTCACCGCCCGGCGCTTGCCCGCCGGGCTCACCAGTTTTTTCGGCTGAGGTCCTTCAGCGCGTCGATGTCCATGGCTTGTTGCGCCACGATCTTCTTCAACCGCGCATTTTCTTTTCCAGTTCTTTCATCCGCGCCATCTCCGGCCCCTTCATCCCGCCATAAAGATGCCGCCAGCGATGAAACGTCTGCTCGCTGATCTCCAGCTTCCGGCAAATGCTTTGTGTGGCGTAAGGTGCAATCTTTACTGATTCGGGTATTGCTTATCCATTTCCCTGCTGTTCGGTTTACGGGCCTTTAGACTGAAGAGAGCGACGGCTCATCCGTGAGTCTCTCCCGGCGCTATAGGATCGTGCATGATACTCATTCCCCTTCGCCACGAAAACATGCAGGGGCGCCGGTGGCCGGTGGTCACGTTCGCGCTTATCGCGCTGAATATTATCGCGTTCCTGGCGACGCATTGGACGATTGAGGCACAGGACGCAGGTCCCGAGCGCGTAGAAGTCGTCAAGCACCTTTTCCTGCTTGCGTCCTCGCATCCCGAATTGAAGATGGGTGAGGATGCGCGAAAATTGGTCGATACGGTATCGGCAAAATATCCGGATGAATGGAAGGAGCTGGGATCGGCCAATCGCAAATCGGAGGACGCTTGGGATGCCCACATCCGGGAAGTGGATGATCCCGTGGAACTGCAGGCGGAAATGGACGGGCTGTCGCACAAAGTGGACGACTTTTCACGCAACACGCTGTTGGCGCGGTATGCGTTTGTGCCGGCGCACCCGACAGCAATTTCCTATATGACCTGCAATTTTTTGCACGTTGGGTGGCTGCACCTGATCGGCAACATGTGGTTTCTGTGGCTTGCCGGATTCATTCTGGAAGACAATTGGGGGCGCCCGATCTACGCGATCTTTTTCCTGCTGGCTGGAGCGTTCGCGGCGCAGATTCATGGCTGGTTCAATCATGGCAGCATTGTGCCCATGCTGGGGGCGTCGGGAGCGGTGGCCGCGTTGATGGGTGCTTTTCTGGTGCGCTTTCCGAAATTGAAGATTGAAATGTTTTATTGGATTTTTATTGTGCGGGGTCGTTTTAAGGCTCCGGCGCTTTGGCTACTACCACTCTGGGGCTGTATGGAATTGTTCTATGGCTCGATGTCTCGCAATTCGGGCGGGGTCGCCCATTGGGCGCATGTGGGAGGGTTTGCGTTCGGCATTATTGGCGCGCTGGTGCTTTCCAAGTCCGGCCTGGAGCACAAGGTAAGTTCGGCCATCGAAGAAAAGGTGAGCTGGACGGCGGATCCCGCGATCGTGGAGGCGACGGAAGCCATCGACCGAGGCCAGCCGGAGGAGGCCATCCAGAAGCTCGAGCAACACGTCGCTGCCAAGCCGGACTCTGCCGATGCGCTGGTGCTGCTGCAGCAATTGCACTGGCGGCGGGGAAACTCGGCAGGCCACCAGGAGGCAACGATCAAGCTGTGCCAGCTCCATCTGAAGAAGCAGGATGGGGAAGCAGCCCTGCGGGACTACGAGGAGTTTCAGAATACGGGCGGGCAGCACCTCCCTGCGGCGACCTGGCTTGAGCTTTGCCGGGCGTTGGAGGGTCAGCAGAACATCGAGCGCGCGGTGGACGAATATGACAAGCTGGCAGCTGCCTATCCTAAAGAGAGACAAGCACTGCTCGCACTGATGGCCGGTGGCCGGCTTTCGCTCAAGAAGCTGGGGCGGCCGGCGGAAGCGCTTCGTTTCTACCGGGCGGCTTCGGCTTCGCCCGTGCCGCATCTGGATTGGGAAACGAACATCCAAGCGGGGATAAAAGAGGCTACAGCAATGCTGTCCCAGTCGGTGGTGCACGCGGAGTAGAGAGTAGCCAGGGCCGCTACGTACCGTGAGGTTAATAGGTATAGATTAGTTACTAGAGGATGAGTTTGGGGACGGAAGCGGGCTTGGGCGGTAAGCAATCGTTTGCAGGATTGCCCGTGGTTCTTCCTAAGCCTGGCCAACGGCTCGGATGGGGATAGTGACTCCGGTGGCGGCATCGGACGAGGCCAGCATGTGGCAGCGCCCGTCGAAGATTCCTCCCGGGTCAATCACCATGCACGGGGAATGGACTTCGCCAGTAACGACGCCTTTGGCTTGAATCTCGACGCGGCCTTTGGCGAAAATGACGCCGTCAAAGCGGCCGGAAATCACGACGCGATTGCCTTCAATTTGCCCTTCGACCTTGGCGCCTTCTCCGAGGACAACGGTCTGCTCCGAAATGATGTTTCCTCGAACGTTGCCGTCAATGCGGAAGGTTCCGGTGAGCTGAAGCGTGCCTTCGAGAGTCACGCCTTGATCGATGAATCCGGTCCACTCTTCGCTGACGCCGTGCTTTGCGGAACCGGGCCACTTCCATGCCATGACTAATCTCCTAGAGTATCGAGAAGCGACTCTACCACTGTAGCCGCGGGAGCGGGCAAGTCAACGGACCCGCTGTGCAAAGTTGTCCAAAGGATATGGTGGAACGTTTGGACAGTTGGGGTTGTCGCTCGGGACGGAAATCTACTTCATCAAGCGATCGTAGATGCCCATCAATTGCGCGTCGTCGTAGTATTCCATGACGAGTTGGCCAGGGCGGACTTTTGTCTTCTGGCGGAGGAGGACTTTGGTGCCAAGGTGGCGCTGGAGTTCATCAATGGCAGAGCGGATATTTGCGTCCACGTGAATCTCGGCTGCAGGGCTTGCGCTGCGTGAGCGCCGGGACGCCAGGCGTTCAATTTGCCTTACTGTGAGGCCGCCACGGGCTGCGCGCTGGGCATAGCGCATTCGCAATGGGGAATCCGCTACAGCTAGCAAGGCTCTGCCGTGGCCGGCGGTGAGTTTTCCCTCTTCGATCCAGTCCTGGATGGTGGGTTCGAGCTTGAGCAAGCGGATCGAGTTTGCGACGGTGGCGCGATCCTTTCCGGTGCGTTCTGCCACGGATTCCTGGGTGAGCTGGAATTCATCCATCAATCGTTCGAAGGCGCGGGCAGCCTCGATCGCGTTTAGATCTTCGCGCTGGATGTTTTCCACCAGCGTCATTTCGAGGGCTAGCTCGTCGGGTACTTGCCTGACGATCGCTGAGACCTTGGTGAGGCCTGCGCGTTGTGCGGCTCTCCAGCGACGTTCGCCGGCAATCAGCTGAAAGCGGTTGCCAATGGGCCGAACAACCAAGGGCTGAATGATGCCGCTAGATTTGATGGAGCGGGCGAGCTCGTCCAAAGCTTCTTCGCGGAACCTCGTGCGAGGTTGGTAAGGACTCGGTTCAATCAAATCAATGTCGATCTGATGTGGACCTGGATGCGTGGCTTCGCGAGCTGGTGCGGCGGCGGCTGCGCTTGGACCAGTGGTATGCGGTTGGACGGCCGGTGCTGGCGGCGCCGATGCGGGAGCTTGGGGTTCAGGCTCCCGAATGAGCGCTCCGAGCCCCCGTCCCAGTGCGTTTCGCGTCATTGGCAATGACCTCCTGGGCGAGCTGGGTGTAACCCTCCGCCCCTTTGCTGTGAATGTCGTAAAAGATGATGGGTTTTCCGAAACTTGGCGCTTCGGCAAGGCGAACGTTGCGCGGAATCACGCTTTGAAAGACTTGGGCACCAAAAAAACTACGCAAATCCGTGGCGACTTGCCTGGATAGCGTGGTGCGCTCGTCATACATGGTTAGCAGGATGCCTTCGATTTCGAGGCTGGGATTCAAGGTTCGCCGGATTCTCATCAGCGTATCCAGCAATTCGGACACGCCTTCCAAGGCTAAGTATTCGCACTGGATGGGGACTAGCACGGCGCTAGCGGAAACAAGGGCATTCAAAGTTAGGAGATCCAGGGCGGGTGGGCAATCCAGAATGATGAATTTGTAGCGGTCACGAATCTCGTTCAGGACAGCCTGAAGCTTATATTCGCGATTTTCTGCCAGAACCAGCTCTACGGCGGCGCCGGCAAGGTTTTTGTCGGCGGGGACGACATCAAGACCGTCGACTTGCGATTTTTGGACAATTTTATCGAAGGGCTCGTTCAAGATCAGGCAGTGGTAGAGGGTTCGGCGTGCAGGGTCTTTGGCGAATCCGATAGCTGCAGTGGCATTAGCCTGAGAATCGCAGTCGACGAGGAGAGTGGATTGTTCGGAGGCAGCGAGGCAGGCCGCCAGGTTGACTGCGGTGGTAGTCTTGCCGACGCCTCCCTTTTGATTCGCAACGGCGATAATACGAGCCAACAAGCCCCCCGATTTGCGAAAAGTTAGCAGAATCCCAGGACGGTTGCAACTTGTTTCACGTGGAACGCGGGGGAGGCTGTGGAATTCGATGGGGAGATTTCTAGAGATGTGTTCCACGTGGAACGTCGCGGCTTCTGAAGACCTTCGGTTCTCGGACACTCAATTCTAAGAAATGCGAAGGGTTCCACGTGGAACAATTGGCGCGCGAGCTTGTCGATTTTGGCTCGCAGCGGCATCATTCCCCAACGCATTGTTCCACGTGAAACTTTCCAGGTCGGCGGAAGGGGATTGCTTGTGCAGTCAGGCGAGTACTTCGTCAGAGGTTTCAGTTTGGAGATTTACCCGGGCGAGGCGTGCTCTTCGTTCCACGTGGAACGGCCACCAGCTCAGAAAGCGAGCAACTCGTGATGCAATGGATGCAGTTCGAGGAATCCCAAAAGCCACTTGTGTTCCACGTGGAACGGCCAACCGCTCGGAAAATGCATCCTGGTCGGAAGTGCGTTCTAGAGATCCCACCTGCGGGTCCGACGGAACAATGATCGAGAAGGAGCGAAAGAACGCGAGAGAGAGAGGCGAACCACAGAAGTAGTCTAGGGAGGGGTCGTAGACTGGTTTATTTTAGGAGAACCCAAGAAGTCCTTATGTTTCATGTCGTTGCGCCGACAGTCCTAACCCTTTTTCGTTCCCACGAGCAAATATCGCCGCAACGAATGGGGCACGGGAATCGGCTCCCGCCATTCCCAATCCGTCCCACGTCGGGCCTGGTCCAAGTCGCGTCCACCGATCCATAGGATAACTTGTTTAGCTGCAATACGTTCCGACGCCGCCCAGGCCAGAAACGGTTCAAACTCCCCAACAGCCCGCGAGCACACAAAGTCGACGGGCATCAGCTCCTCTCCCAGTTCTTCGTACCGGCTCACCAAGACCTTCGAATCGGGAAGTTCAATCGTTCGAAGGACTTCCGCTAGAAAGGTGGCTTTTTTCATATTCGATTCAATCAGGAATATTTGCAATTCGGGGCGCATGATTTTCAGGGGAATGCCTGGAAATCCAGCGCCTGAACCGACGTCGGCGAGCCGACCGTTTTCCACAGGCACAGCCACCGCTGCATACATACTTTCACAAAAATGACGATATAGTATCTCGAGCGGATCACGAATCGCGGTGAGATTTATTTTTTCATTCCAAGCCAGCAATAATCTCATATATTGCTGAATATAAACGACTTGTTGTTCGTTTGGAGCCAACTGGAATTCGCCCAAAGCGCGGCGAATGGTGTCTTCGGAAAGCAACCCTGGGCTGGTTATTGTCATAGAAGTTACTAAATGCTTACTGGGCTGTGGAAATCCCCTCCATCTTCGGAAGTACCTTTTCCAATAGGTACTTAGGACCGGCCACACCCGCCACGGCATCGACCGTGAAATGCCAAAGCATGACTGGAACTATCCCATCGTACGCGATTCGAGCTGTTCCGAACACTGTGCCAATGACCAGTGTGCTCAACAACCCACCGCGGCCCTGATAGAGGTGCGCCAAACCAAAAAGCACGGAGGATAGGAGCACCACCGCCCAAACGGCTAGCCCAGAGCGGGTCAAAGCGGCCATCACGAAGCCCCGGTACAAAAATTCCTCGCAAACGCCCGCCGTGACCGCCAGTCCCAAGTAGCAAAAGAACTCGACGCGGGATTGAGGCAGGATCCGCTCGGCGAGGACCTTCATGAACTCTCGCGCTTTGCCTTGTGATCTGCCGACCCGACGCAGATTGAACCATTGAAAACAGCCCAAAGTCGCGGCGCCGACAACTGCAGCTATCAGGATGCGGGATGGCCCATGGATCCGCAAACCAAGTTCCTCAAGACTAAGTCCGCGAGCCCATGAGCGCCAGGCGACGACGGCGACAGCCAGCCACTGGAAGGAGATGGTCGAAGCGTAAAGAGCGATCCGCTCCCGGCTGCCAATTTGAGGCAAAGCCTTCAGCTTTTGCAGTTTCCTGCGGCCACGCAAAGGCAGGAGCACAGCAAGCACAAAAAAGATCAACCAAAAGTCCCAGGGCATCCCCGGATGAGAACACGTTCACGGAGACGGTGCAACTTTTCCACCAGTATTCCAGGCCTCGCCGTGTTACCACTACAGCGCCCGCCGTATCGGTATAATGGTCGCGGCACTCGCGAGGTGAATTCTTGGCAACACAAGTGAAGCTCACGACCATGGCTAAAGCAGCAGGATGCGCCGCCAAGCTGAATCCGGCGACGCTGGACGCCGTCCTACGCAAACTCCCGCGCCAAACCGATCCGAATGTTCTCGTGGGGTTTGACACCAACGATGATGCAGGAATCTATCGGATTGGCGAGAACCTTGCGCTCGTTCAGACCGTCGATTTCTTTACGCCCATTGTGGACGATCCTTTTCTCTTTGGCCAAATCGCCGCCGCCAATGCGCTGAGTGATGTGTATGCCATGGGCGGCCGGCCAATCTCTTCGCTATCCATTGTCGGCTTTCCGGAAAAGGGCGACCCCGAAATCCTCGAGCAAATCATTCGCGGGGGACTAGCCAAAATGAACGAAGCGAAATGCAGCGTGATTGGCGGGCACTCGATTCGGAATGAAGACATGCTCTTTGGCTATGCGGTCACAGGCCTCATCGACCCCGACCGCGTCTGGCGCAACGTGGGAGCTTTGCCGGGCGACGTCTTGCTCTTCACAAAGTCGCTCGGAACTGGCGTCATCACCACGGCGCTGAAGAAGGATCGCGCCACACCGGAATCGCTGGCGTCAGCGGTTCACGCGATGAGCACGCTAAACGCAGCCGCGGCCGCAGCGTTACGAGAGCTCGACGAGAAATTTCCATCGGAAAGACCCATCCACGCCGTCACCGATGTAACCGGTTTCAGCCTTCTCGGCCACGCTCGAGAAATGGCGCTCGGCGATCCAGCGCGCGGTCTTGAACCAGTCTCTTTCGAAATCGATCATGCAGCGTTTCGCTATTTTCCAGGTGCGGTCGAAGCCGCGCGGGAGGGCCATCTCTCGGGGGGCCTCAAAAACAATCGTGCCTTTATCGGCGAATGCGCCACATTCGAAGCGAGCGTCCCCGCTGAATATCAGGACCTTCTCTTCGATCCGCAAACTTCAGGTGGCTTTCTGGTTGCGATTGCCCCCAACCATGCGGATTCCGCTCTAGACGCATTCGCCCGCCATGGCGTCACGGCGAATCGGATCGGCCGCGTCCTTCCCAAGAAGTCGCCTCTGCTCGCCGTTTACTAAGCACTCGTCTTCATGGACACCATCACACACGGCATCGCTGGCGCGCTGATCGGTAAGGCGCTCTTTCGTGGAGAAGACCTGGTCGCATCGAAGCCGATGAATCGCGCACACATTATCACCTGGTCACTGATGATCGGCGCGATTTTTCCGGATTCGGACATGATTCGCGAGTGGTTCTCGAGCAATCCCATGCTCATTCTGACGTGGCATCGCAGCATCACGCATTCGCTGCTGTGTATGCCGATCTTCGCTTTACTTCTGGCCGCGCTAACGCGTTGGTTTGCGCGGTGGCGAAAGTGGGACGCGCCATCGTTCGCCGCGCTAACGGGAATTTACGCCGTAGGTATTCTCAGCCACATTTTTCTCGATCTTGTTACGACTTTCGGCACGATGATTTGGTCGCCGGTGAAGTGGTCGCGCCCGGCCTGGGATTTAATTTTCATCATCGACTTTACGTTCAGCGCGCTTCTTCTTGGCCCGCAAATTCTTGCGTGGGTCTACCGGCAAGCCGAAGGACTGAAAAATCGAGCGATCGTCACGTGGTCGGTGCTCTCACTGGTCTCGCTTGGTATTGCGGCATTGTTGAAAAATGTCGGCGCGCCGATTTCTGCACAAACTGCCATCGTCATCATCATGTTGCTCGCGGCATTTTTTCTTCTGCCGGCCACTCGCGGCAGAGGATTGCGCGTCGGCTATGCTGCCTGGAATCGCGCCGGCCTTGCTGCGGCAGTCGTCTATATTCTTGCAGCCGTCTATGCCCATCGCGCGGCCCTAAAGCGCGTCCAAGATTTCGCTTCGCTGTTCCATCTGGAAGTGGAATCCCTCGGCGCGCTGCCGCTTCCTCCATCGATCTGGCACTGGGATGGGCTTGTCAATACGCCACACGGCGTTTACGAAGTGCGCCTCGATCTCAGTGATCCTGCGCCGCAGGCTTCGATCGAGCATCGCTACTATCCTGACGCCATTCCAAACGAATACATCGACGCCGCGAAGCGGTTGCCCGAGGTGCAGACAGTTTTGTGGTTCGCGCGTTTTCCGGTCACACGTTTTCACAAGGAAGGCAGCGACGCGATCGTAGAAATTTCCGATGCGCGATTTCCACAAATACGCAGAGATCGCCCGGCGTCTTTTACTTACCGCATAAGAATGGACGAATCCGCGAAGGTACTCTCTCAGGGATGGGTGCGAGAGTAAGAGACGTTGCCGCGCGGGAAAGCCGGAGAACTATCGAATTACTTTGCCTTGGCAGGATGGATCACCACCTGCCGCTCTTCGCCCATGCCGATGCTTTCGGTGCGTACGCCGGGAATGTCTTTCAGGGCTAAATGCACGATGCGCCGCTCGCGAGACGACATGGGATTGAGACGGAACGGCTGGTGCGAAGTCTGCACGCGTTCCGCCGCCACGCGAGCTGTCATGCGCAACTCTTCGAATCGCAAAGCGCGATAGCCGCCGCTGTCCAGATGAATTTTTTCGTGGAAAGTGGGTTCCAGCCGGAGAGCGCGAAACGCCAGGTGTTCGAGAGCTTTTAGCACATCCGCGTTGCGCTCGAGCAAAATCTCTTTGTCCCGCCCGTCGAGGTCGGCAATCACTTCCGCGCCGCCCGAGGCTTCGGCGGAAGGCGTTTCGACCGCTTGGACTTTGACCTTCAAGTCCAATCCGGAGACGCGCACCATCTCTTCGAGAAACATTCGCAGCGCTTCGGCTGCCGCTTTCCTATCGAGTTGACCGTCCCGGATAAGGTCCTGTGCCATGAGTCTCCGTAGAACCTTGGTGCCGCTGGCCGCGCGCGACGGTTTCCCAGAGCTTTTTACTTCTTGGCGCGCGAAATCTGTTTGGCCGCTGCTGGCGCGGGATGCGTGCGATTTAGATACCACTGCTGCACGATGCCGACCAAGCTGCTGGTGAGAATATACAACGCGAGTCCGCTCGAAAACGGGAAAATAATGAAGCTGCCCGCAAACATGATTGGCATGATCTTCATCATCTGTGCCTGTTGTGGGTCCGCTGTGGTCATCGGCGTCATTTTTGAGACCAGGTACATGGAAACGCCGACGACGATCGGCAGAATGTAGTAAGGATCCTTCGCCGCCAAGTCCGAAATCCACAGCCACTTGGCATGCCGCAATTCGATCGCCCCGCGCAATGCGCTATTCAATCCAAACCAGATGGGCATTTGGAGAAACATCTGGAAGCAGCCGCCCACGGGATTAATTCCCTCGCGGCTGTAGATGGCCATCACTTCCTTGTTCATTTCCTGTTTCTTCGGATCGTTCAGCTTGTACTTTTTGTAGCGTTCCTGGATGGCTTTAATTTCCGGAGCGACGCGCTGCATCTTCAGGGTCGTTTTGTAGCTCGAAATTCGCAACGGGAAGAGCAGCATGTTGATGACGAGAGTCATCACGATGATGGCCCAGCCGTAACCGTGGATATATTTGTGAAGCCACTTCAGGCCGTGGAAGAGCGGCTCGGCGATAAACTCGAGGAATCCGAAATTCACGAGCGCCTGCAGGGGCGGCCGCATGGCCTTCAAATCGTCGTAGTCTTTCGGTCCAACGTAGACGCGGAGCGCCAGGGGCTGGGTGGTTGTTGCCGTCGCCACTTCCGACACCGGCTCCTGCGTATCTTTTCCTTCGACCTGGACGGTGCGGAAGACTTTCCAGTAGCGGGTTTCGATGGATCCGGAAGCAACTCCATTTGCCGGGAGAAAGGCCGCCGCAAAATAGCGGTCTTCGATCCCCGCGTAGTTCTTGCCGCCCATCCAGACGCCAGGACCCCATTTTTCCGGGCCTTCGAGTTTCTTGTAAGGCAAGTCGGTTAGCTTGCCGCCTTCGTTGTAGAACGTGTACACGGTCTCGACCGGCACAGGATTTTGCACAGTCAAATCGCCAAATCCTCCCAGCCACGCGAGACCTGCTTTAACAGGCACGCCGTTAAACTTGACAGTCGTGTCCACGCGCACCACATACGAATCATCAAACCGGAAATTCTTTGTGACTTCGAGGTGCCCGTCGCTCCACGTCAGCTGGAACTCCGCAGGCGCCGTCAGCGTGCCTTCAGGGAGAGTTGAGACGTATCCCATCACGTCGCGCTGAGGAGCCCCCTCGTGTGGAATTCCCGCGACATACAAGGAGGTATTCGCCTGTGTCTGCATCTGCTGGTCGTCGAGCACTAGCGCAAAAGGCCATCCACCGACCTGCTCCGCCGCCAACGGATGCACCACATCGAGCACGCGCTGGGGCTTCGAATCGTCCATGTACTTCTTCAGTTGCCAGCTCTTCACCACGCCGCCGCGGTTCGAAATTTCCACGCGATAAAGTTCGTTCTCCACCACAATGGTGCGCTCTTGCTCTGCGGCCTTCGCTGGCATCGATGCCGCATTCGAAGGAGCAATATCCGTGGCGACTCGTACTTGCGCAATCGCATTAGGCTTGGCAGTCGTAGTGGAAGGCGAAGCGGTGCTGGGCGTTCCTGCAGCCGGATTTGTCGCTGCCGGCGCAGTGATCGCGGGCTTGTTGGCATCCGGCAGATTCACCGGTGGCTTCGGCGCAAAAAACTTGGCCCACAACAAAATCACCGCCATCGAAAGAATCGAGGCGATCAGAATCCGCATCTCGGAAGAAAGCTCTTTTTTCTTTTGCGGCTCGCTCACGAATGAGCCTCTCTGGAAGTCACGTTGGACGGTCGCGCCATATTCTCAATGTCACCCGTCACCGCTTCTGCTTTTTCCGGCACGGGATCGTAACCAAACTTCCGCGACAACGGGTGGCACCTCAGCAACCGCTTCAATCCCATCCAGGACCCCCGCATCATGCCAAACCGCTCGATCGCCTCGTACGCGTACATCGAACACGTCGGTTCGAACCGGCAACTCCCCGCAAACAAGACCGACAAGTACGCCTTATAAATACGCAGCGCCATCAGCGCAGCTTTCACCGCAACGGACGCCTGTGGGACAGACTTCAGTCTGTCTCCTTCTTCTTCTTTTTCCACCGCTTCGAAATGGCCGCCGGTATTCATCGCTTCTTTCAAACGCTCTTCAACAATCTCACCAAATCCGCCGCCAATCCCGCAAACTCCGCCCTCGCCACGCTGCTCTTCGGATGAATCACGATGTCCCATCCCGCCGGAATCTCCCCGCGATGGCAGCGCACGATCTCTCGCACGCGGCGCCGGATGCGGTTGCGTACCACCGCGCCACCCAGCGCCTTTTTGATGCTGAAACCGAAGCGGCTCACGGGCATTTGGTTGGCGCGGAAAAAAACTGTGAAGTGGGAACTCGACCGGCGCTTTCCGGCGCGATACACGGCATCAAACTCGCCGCGCCGCACCAGCCGCGCCTCGCGCGGAAATTCCAGCCGCCCGGGACTATTCGGGCGTGAGGCGATGGCGTCCCTTCTTGCGGCGTGCTGCAAGGACCTTGCGGCCGCCTACTGTCTTCATGCGCGCGCGGAATCCGTGCGTTTTGGCGCGGCGTCGTTTCCGCGGTTGATAAGTGCGCTTTGGCAAAGCAATCCCCCTTTAGTGGCAAGCCGCAGATTTGCTTACGTTGCGGCTGGTTCTTCCTGTAAACACAAAGCGGCTGTCCGGCCGCCCAAGCGACAGGTATCGAATTTATAAGTGTAGTCGACCCGCTCGCACACGGTCAAGAAATCCAGGCGTTTTATCGCGGTTCACGCGATTCCGCAATTTGCATCATAATCAACGCGCGAACGGAGCGACCCGTGAAACCGCACTTACTTCCAAAATTCGAAACACACTCCCCTCCCTGGACCGAGTACGAACTCATCGACACGGGCTCAGGCCGCAAGCTCGAACGCTTCGGAGAAATCACTCTTGTCCGCCCGGAACCGCAAGCCGAGTGGTCGCCCTCCCTTCCACAAAAATCATGGGACGCCGCTCACGCCACTTTCCTTCAGCAGCCGAGCGCAAAAAATGGCGAATGGAAATTCGCGCAACCCGTTCCGCCGCGCTGGCCTATGCGTCGCAACAATCTTGCGTTCTGTGTGGAGCCCACTCCTTCCGGCCACCTCGGCGTTTTTCCCGATCAAGCCAGCCATTGGGACTGGCTCGCCAACATCCTCCAATCCGCCCCTGCGCCTCCAAAAATTCTGTCTCTCTTCGGCTACACCGGCCTCGCCACGCTCGCATGCGCCGCTGCCGGGGCTCACGTCACGCACGTTGACGCTTCCCGCAAAGCCATCAAGTGGGCCCGCGAAAATCAATCGCTCTCACAATTAGAGGACCGCCCCATCCGCTGGCTCGTCGATGACGCACAGTCTTTCGTCGCGCGCGAAATCCGCCGCGGGCGCACCTACGACGGCCTCATTCTCGATCCTCCGCGCTTTGGCCGCGGCCCCAAAGGCGAACTGTGGAAGTTAGAAGATTCCCTGCCCGCGCTGCTGCGCCAATGCCGCAAACTTCTATCTCCCTCTCCGCTCTTCGTTCTCCTGAACACATACACAACAGTCCTCACGCGCGGCCAAACCACAACCGAAGCCGCGCAACTCCATTCGTATTTACAGGAAATGCTTCGAGACTATCAGGGCGCGATCACATCCGGCGAACTATTCCTGGCTGACGCTGCAGGCCGCCAAATTTCCAATTCCGTCTTCGCCCGCGCCAACATCCAATCTCTTTAAAATCACGCGCTCTCGTGATTCCGCACGCGACCCGCTACGCCACATTCTTCCCCTTTTTGTATTCGTCAAACGCCGCTAAATATCGATCCACATCCTTCCGCAACAAATAATAAGGAGTCGAAAGCCGTATCTTCGAAGGGGCCCCGCCGCGAATGCGAATTTTCTTTTCCTTCCACATCCACGTCTCCAGCTCTCCGATCCGAACCGGCGGCACATTCACTGCGGCAATCGCGCACCGCATCGCCGGCTCCGGGGACGTCCATGATTCTGCGCCGCGCTTTACCATCTCCTTCAAAATATAGTCCGCCATCATCCTGTGCCGCCGCTCGATCCGATCCATGCCAATCGAGTTCGCCAGCTCCACCGCTGCGCGCAGCCCATAAATAATCGGCACATTCGAACTCCCAATCTGCTGGAATCGCAGCGCGCGCAATTTCGGGTCGTCCCATCCCCCCGTCACAATCGTGTTCCACACCCGGTCAATCACTTCATCCCGCACAAACAAAAATCCCGATCCTTTCGGCGCTTGCAACCATTTGTGTGGGCTCGACGAATACATATCGCAACCCAATTCCTTGATATTCAACTTCATCATTCCAATCACGTGCGCTCCGTCCACCGCGCTCAAAATCCCCTTCGAACGCGCCAGCGCGCAAATCTCCTTCACCGGAAGCACAACCCCGGTCACTGTCGTAATGTGGCTGAAGAAAATCAGTTTCGTCCGCGGCGTAATCGCATCATTAAACAGATTCAGAACGGCTGCCGCATTCGGCACCGGCTTCGGCAACGTCACTTTCTTCACCACGATTCCATGCCTCTTCGCCCGCAGCAAAAATCCCTGCTCGCCGCCCGGATGCTCCTGGTCCGTCATCAACACTTCGTCGCCCGCCTTGAAATCCAGCCCATTGCAGACGTAGCAGTTCGCTTCCGTCGAATTCCGCACCAGCGCAATCTCGTCTCGCGTTGCGCCAACAAACGCCGCCAGCGGATCGCGCACCTGGTTCCAATCTCCATACCCCCAAATCGGATAATCTTCCGGATTGTCCTGCGCCATCCGTTCCGTATCGTTATAAGTATCGAACACCGCCTTCAACACGGGAGCCGGTGACGAGCCCACCGTCCCGTTGTTCAAATACACTTCGTCCGCCGGAATCAAAAATTGTTTCCGCAGCTCCGTCCAATACGCTTCTTCGTTCGAATCAAACAGCGCGTGGTCCGGCAATTTCGCCGGCGCCTGCTCCAATAGTTTCGGCCACGACGGCGACAAACTCAGCGAGCCCGCTACGCCCGCAGCTCCGGCGAGCGACGAAAGAAATCCACGGCGATCGAGCATCATCTCCTCCACGGGCCAGTCTGCGCGGATTCTACTCGCCGCTCCCCAACTCAACAACACCTCTTCTTGAACTCTCCTGCGCGCATCCTTTGAACCAAAGCTTGCGGCTCCGCTCCAAGCGGATTAAGGTACTCGCGAACAAAATCACGCCTCTCACGAGGAAACACAGATGACTCATCTTCGAACTCGGGTCGCCGTAGCAGCGGCCTCGCTGTTCCTTCTTTTCGCCGCGCACGGATCCTCGGGCAAGAAACTCCTCTGAAACAAACCAGCGGCACCAAACAATCCGCCGAAGCGCGCCTCAAAGCCGTCGCCAAGCCCAAAGCCTCCGGCCCCGCGCAAGACATCATCAATACGCTCGCCGCCACGCACCGTTTCGAACAAACCGCCATCTCTCCCGACGGCAAGAAAGTCGCCTGGGTTGAAGACGTCATCACAAAAAAGGGAGTCGCCTCCGGTGACACCGTAATCTACCTCGCGGAAGTCGGTGCCAAAACTCCTCCCAAGCGCATCACCGCAGCCGTAGCCGACGCCATCCACGCCGAAGGCAGCGTCGCCTGGTCGCCCGACGGCAAGAAAATCGCCTTTCTCTCCGACGCCGCAAGATCCGGCCAGCTTCAGCTCTATGTCGCCGACGTAGCCTCCCCCGCCGGCTCGGCGCGCAAACTTACCCAGGTCAAAGGCTTCCTCTCCACTCCCGGCTGGTCCCCCGACGGCAAAACCATCGCCGTTCTCTTCACCGAAAACGCCACTCGCCCCGCTGGTCCACTCGTCGCCGAAACTCCCGAAACCGGCGAAATCAAGGACTCCTTCTTCGAGCAGCGCCTCGCTCTTGTCGACGTCGCCACCGCCAAGCTCGATCAAATCTCTCCCGCCGACACTTACATCTACGAATACGGTTGGTCGCCCGACGGTCTCCGCTTCGCCGTCACCGCCGCACTCGGCAATGGCGACAACAACTGGTACATCGCCGAACTCTTCACTCTCGACGCCGCCACCGGCCTCATGAAATCCATCTACAAGCCGCCGGTACAAATGCAAATCGCCAATCCCGCGTGGTCTCCCGACGGCCAGCGCATCGCCTTCATCGGCGGCCTCATGAGCGATGAGCCCAGCGTTGGCGGCGACATTTTCACCATCTCCGCCAACGGCGGCGAAGCCACCAACATCACTCCCGACATGAAAGCTTCCGCAAGTTGGCTCACCTGGATGGCGAACGGAAACATTTTCTTCGGTGAATATCTGGAAGGCGATTCCGCCCTCGCCACCGTCAACCCCCTCGACGGAACGCCTCCGTTCCAATTGTTTCGCAACGCTGGCCAGCTAACCGCCGGCGCTTGGGGAGTAAATCTTTCTCTCTCCCGCGACGGCAACTCCTCTGCCGTCATCCGCAGTTCGTTCAGCACGCCGCCCGAAGTCTGGGCTGGCCCCACCACGCAATGGGCGCAAATCACGCAGCGCAACAAATCCATCAAGCCAGAGTGGGGCGAAGCCAAAAGCATCCACATGAAAAACGGAGTCCAAGCCTGGCTTCTCTACCCACGCGATTTCGATCCCAACAAAAAATATCCAATGGTCGTTCGCGTTCACGGTGGACCCGGCGCGGCCGTCCTCTCCGAGTGGCCCAGCTCCTCCGATTACTATTCCCCGCTAGCCGGCGCCGGCTATTTCGTCCTGCAACCGAATCCCCGCGGCAGCTTCGGAGAGGGCGAGGCCTTCACCCGCGCCAACGTCAAGGATTTTGGTAACGGCGACTTCAAAGACATCATGGCGGCTGTCGACGCTGCCATCGGCGCCGCGCCCATCGATCCCAATCGACTCGGCATCTGCGGATGGAGCTACGGCGGCTACATGACCATGTGGGCCGTCACGCAAACCAACCGCTTCAAAGCCGCCATGGCCGGCGCCGGCCTCTCCAATTGGCAAAGCTATTACGGCGAAAATCTCATCGACCAGTGGATGATCCCTTTCTTTGGCAAATCCGTTTACGACGATCCCGACGTCTACGCCAAAAGCTCACCCATCAATTTCATCAAGCACGCCAAAACGCCCACGCTCATTCTCGTCGGCGATAGCGACGGCGAAGTTCCCGCCCCGCAATCCTACGAATTTTGGCACGCCCTCAAAACGCTCGGCGTCGAAACTCAATTCGTCGTCTATGAACACGAAGGTCACATGTTCGCCAACCCAAAACATCGCCGCGACGTCGTCGAGCGCACCCTGGCCTGGTTCGACTCCCACCTGAAATGATCGACTTTCGGCATGGAGCGGCTCGCCTTCGTGGCGGCTCGTTGTTGCACTGAGGGTTTACCTTCTCGCAAAAACCTGTAACCGGTCGCCGCTCTGGCGCGTCACACACTTCAAAAGCGGGTGTTGGCCGACCTTATTCTTCACCCGTATCGCTGTCTCGTTGGGCCGGTTGCTGGGTATTCTCTTTACGGTTTATGACGTGGGGCTTACAATCTCCCGTGTCCCCGGCATCGGCTCAATGGACGGCAATCGATGATTCGGTTCCTCAAAACTCGCTTCTCTGCCGGCGGCAATGCGAGCCAATCCTCCACGCTCGGCATTCTCGAATTCGAATTGATGGAAATTCTCTGGTCTTGCGGCGAATCCACCGTTCGCGACGTTGTCCAGAAGCTTAGCCGCCCGCTTGCCTACACCACGGTGATGACCACCCTCGACCGCCTCTTCAAAAAAGGTCTTCTCAACCGCCACAAATCCGATCGCGCCTTCCGTTATGCGCCAAGTCTCTCTCGTCAGGAATGGGAACGCGCCCGCGCGGGCAACTTGGTCGCCGGTTTCCTTTCGGGCCCGCATCTTTCCCGCGAACTTCTGCTCTCCTGCTTCCTCGACGCAGTGGGCGAACACGACGCCACCCTGCTTGACGAACTGGAAAAGAAAGTCCGCAGCCGCCGCAAAGAGCTTTCCCGCAAGGTGCAGCCATGATTCTTCCTTATCTCTTGCGGCTCTCTTGCCTTTGCTTCGCCTCCTTTTTTGTATTAAACCTTGCCGCTGGTTTGCTTGTCCGTTTCTTCTCCAAATCCGCTATCCGTTTTGCGGAGTCGCGAGCGCCACGCGCCGCCGCCCGCTATCTGATTTTTTTGCGTCTGCTTCCCTTCGCGCTAGCGGTTTTGTTCATCGTCGCTCTCTGCGTCCCCAGCTATCTCTGGCTCGAACCTGCCGCCGTCTCCGAACGCGTCGGACTTCTCTCTGTCCTTCTAGGCCTCTTGGGTGCCGCCGCTTGGCTCGTCTCCATCGCTCGATCCATTCATTCTCTGATGGCGAGTTGGCGGCACAACCGGCTCTGCCTCTTGGCCGGCGTAGACACTCCCATCCCCGGCGAATCTTCTTCCTTGTTGGTCGTCGAAAGCGATGCGCCGCTTCTCGCCATGTCCGGTCTGCTTCGTCCGCGACTGCTCATCTCGCGCGGCGTTCTCCAGTCGCTTTCCTCGGAAGAACTCTCCGCCGCTTTGCTGCACGAGGATGCTCATCGCACCTCCCGCGACAATGCCAAGCGCCTTCTCCTTCTTCTCGCGCCGGACATCTTTCCGTTTTTCTGCCCGCTCCGTGCTCTCGAACGCTCATGGTCAAGACTTGCGGAATGGGCCGCCGATGACGAAGCCACTTCTGGCGACTCCAACCGCGCCATTTCTCTCGCCTCCGCGCTCTTACGAGTCGCTCGCATGGGCTCAGCTCCTCGCATGCCTTACCTCTCCACCTCGCTTCTTGCGTGCGATCGAGATCTCTCCGCCCGCATCGATCGCTTGCTCTATCCTGTCGCCCCGGCGCGCCCTGTCTCCAAGCCGGCGCAACATCGCCTACGCACCGCTGGCTTTCTGCTGGCTGGCTGCCTGACGGCGTTCCTCCTCACTCCATCGGCCCTCTCCTCCGTTCACCAACTCCTCGAACTTCTCCTGCACTAATTCGCCTTTCGCGTTAGCAACGCCTAATTCCACTGTAGGGGCGGGGCTTGCCCCAAGGCTGTCCAAATTAAGCTTAAAGCGTCCCCGTTGGACGGGTTAAGCCCTGTGTTTTCAATCATACTGGCACTGAATCCGAATTGAGGTTTGTCCCTCCGTTCCAGTGCTGTCCAAATTGCGATCTGACCGTAGTCAGACCCTGAGACCAACCGAAACCACTGAAAACAGTTGATTTCAGAGCCTTTCGACCAAATCTTAAGGCCCCATGTCGTTCTGTAGAGGCTCAGGCTGTCCAAATTGTCGGCGACCCAAAACCTAATTTGGACAAGCTTGGGGCTTGCCCCACCCTCTGTCCCACCCTCCGACCACCCTCTCGCATCCTCTACGACCCGTGGTAGTAATCCCTCCACTCCATTAGCCTATTCCCCGTCATGAAGACCCGTATCCTAGCAACGCGCCTTCTCTGGAGCATCGCATTCCTATCTCTGCTCCTTCTCCCTCTCGAATCTTCGGCGCAAAATCCCCGCGGCACGCTACGCGGCACTATCGAAGATCCCTCCGGCGCTGCTATTCCTTCGGCGAAGATCGTCGTTCATGCCGCTGATTCTTCCTTCCAGCGGGAGACCACTTCCGATAATCGTGGGGAATTCAACCTGGAAGAGCTCCTGCCGGGCACCTATCACGTTGTTGTGAGTGCCAACGGATTTGCGGAGGCGACTTCTGACGTAAAGGTAGTCGTCAGTTCAGTTCGCGAAGTCCTCGTCCGGCTGAAGCTCCAGCCTCTCGAACAGCAGACCATCACCCTAGATGGTGAGCCTGCCACGTTCACTACCCAGCCTATCGATACTTCCAGCGCGGTGCACCAGACGATCATTTCTTCGCAGGATCTCGACACCATTCCTCTCGCTGCCCGCAGCTTCGCGAACATCGCCTATTTGGCTCCTGGCACGGAGCCCGTTGAGCCTTCCGATCCCACCAAAGCTCGTATCACTGCAGTCTCCACGGGAGGCAGTTCCGGACTAAACAACGAAGTGTCCGTCGACGGCGTGGACAACTCCGATGACTGGATTGGCGGCTTCTTGCAAAATTTTTCTCCAGAATCGATTCAGGAGTTCGCCGTTCGAACCGCTCAAGAAGATGCGGACACCGGACGCACCACAGCCGGATCGGTAGTCATCACGACCAAGGCAGGCACCAACTATTGGCACGGCGACGAAGCTTTCTACGAGCGCGCCGCCTCCCTCAATGCCCGCTTCCCGATAGAAAATCCTGCGCCCAATCCAAAGCAGCCCTTCTCTCGCCAGAACTACGTCGGCACGCTCGGCGGCCCCATTATCAAAGAGAAACTCTGGATTTTCTCCTCGTTCGAATACGTTCACGAAAACGCCAGCATCGCCTACAGTCCTGCAAGTCAGGCTCAATTCAACGCACTGGCGGCGCTCGCTGCGCAAGGTCTTCTCAGCGTCGGCGGCACGACGGTCACTTCCATTCCAGTTCCTTCGAGCGTTGTAATTCCGTTCCGCGATTACCTCGGCTTGCTTCGCTTCGACTGGGCTCAATCGAACTCTTCGCATTGGTTTCTTCGCACCGCCGCCGATAGCTACATAACGCGCAACGCGCTCGTTCAGCAAGCCACGCTTCCCTCCACCGGCGCCACCGCGCACAACAATTATTTGAATATTGCCCTCAGCAATCAGCATTCGTTCGGCCCAACTTGGGAGGGCACTTTCGTTTTCGGTGCGAGCCTTCTGCATCTTACGCAGACACGTAATTCCGATCTCGGCTTCGCCCTCGCCTTTCCTTTCAGTTCTACTTCGGCCACCATTTCGGGATTCGAAACCTTCGGCGACAATCAATTCGTCACCGCCATCACTGCATTCCCCGTTCTCCGCAATCAGGAAAAATACCAGCTCCGTTACGACGTGGACCACTTGACCGGCCCGCACACCTTTCGCTTCGGCGTTAACTTCATCCACGAACCGGTTATGAGTGGCGCGCTCACCGCCAACCCAGAAAATCTCGTCGCGCTGGTCCTGAATCCCACGGACTACACGGCGAACGCCGCCACTGAGCAGCAATTCGCCAACGATCTGACGGTGTGCTCCGCAACGCCTTCCCCCTACATCACTCCCGGCACAACCTGCACGGCAACTCCTTTGGGCGACGGAAGCTTTTCGCAAAACGTCCAGCGCCTCGGCTTCTACGCCGAAGATTCCTGGCGCGTCATGCGTAGGCTCACCCTCAATTACGGCCTGCGCTACGACACCACGTTTGGTTTGTTCATGGCGTCCGGCCACGATCAGAGCTTCAATCCCGCTCTTGCGGGCAACGGCATCATTACTGGAGTTCCGCACGACTACCGTAAGGCGTTTGCGCCGCGCGTCGGTGCCGCCTACGGCCTCGACTCTTCGGGGAAAACCGTTCTTCGTGCTGGGTTCGGAATGTATTACAACGACCTCGCGCAAAACGGATGGGTGGAAGCTTTTAATGCGGTGAACAGATTTAACATCGCAAATCTATCGGGTCCACCGTCTCTGATTGATCCGAATTACCACACGCCGTACGCGATTCACGCCACCGGCGGCGTCGAGCACGCGTTCAATGCTAATTGGACTTTGAGTGCGGACTTTACTCTGGAAACGGGAATGCACGGCTACCGGCGCTACGATTATGCGAGCGGCATCTCCGTGTTTCGCAGCGACAATCGGTCCAGTTACAAAGCGCTCGCGCTGCACTTGCAGGGAAACGTAGCGAAGCGGCTGAGTCTCGTGGCCAACTACACGCTTTCCTCGGCGAAAACGTGGGGCTGTGTGCTGGGCGAGCTTTTCGATTACGTCAACGGCGTTTGCGACACGTCCAATCCGTTTGGTCCCGGCGACTATGGGCCCTCCGGAGAAGACGTGACGCATCGCGGCGTGATCGCCGGAACGGTTCACGCACCTGGGGGCTTCGAAATTACGACTTTGATTCAAGCGGAGAGCGCGCGTCCTTTTGTCATCACCACAGCAGACAATAGCGAGCGGATTTCCGTGAACGGCGTGCCGACTTCACTCGATGAATTTCGTGGAACGCCTTACATTCAGGCCGATCTGCGCGTCAGCCGGCCGATTCGGTTTCACGAAACCTGGAACGTTTCGCCGTTTATCGAGTTTTTCAACCTCTTCAATCGCAACAATCCCGGAGCGAACTATGTGACCAACGTCGCGGCGCTTCCGGTTCCCGCTGCCCAAGCGGCATCGGGCAATGTGACGGACATCTGCACCAACGCGGCATGCACAACCACCTCGACAGTGACGCGGCTAAGCCAATTGGCCGTGCCTGCTGGCGGGCTCGGCGATTTTTTTGGCCCCGGTACAACTGTCGGAATTCCGTTTGCCGCCCAGGTCGGGGTGCGGTTCACGTTCTAACGACCGCAACAAGCTCACAGCTCACAGCTCACAGCGAACAGCCTACAGCCGAGACATCGCTGAGCCTAGCTGCACTAGTAACGATTCCAAGGATCACCGGACTAAAAAAGCCAAAGACTAAGAACCACTAAGCCATGGCGTGACAGCGAGGATGATCACAGCGACTCGCGATGGCGCAGGCCATGGATGCGCAGTTCGATGAGGTCATCAATCGACGGATCCTTGTAGCCGTGGGAGCGGACTTCTTTTACGAAATCGGCGTCTACGCCGTGAATGCGCATTTCCACCAACTTATCGGCTGATATTTTCGGGTAGCCGACCTCTTTCATGCTTCGCACAAATTCTGGGCTTACACCGTGGATGCGGAATGCTACCAGGTCATCCGAAGAAACATCTTTTGCCACGAGCTGCTGGATCTGTTCGGTGAATTCGGGGCTGACCCCATGAATGCGGAAGGCGACGAGCTGGTCGACGGGGAGATTGCGGCCCATTAGAGCGGTCATGGACTTGACGAATTCAGGGTCGGCGCCATGGATGCGCATGGATACGAGATCATCCGCAGAAACATCTTTTGAGACGGATTCATGGACGGCGCGAACGAAATCCGGAGAGACGCCATGGATGCGGAAGGCGATGAGATCATCGACGGAAAATCTCTTACCTAGGAGCGCGTTGATTTCCTTGGTGAATTCGGGACTGACGCCATGAATGCGCATGGCGACGAGATTGTCGGGAGACGGTTTTTCCGTGAGAAGGTCGAGCATGGCGTGCGCGAATTCCGGCGACACTCCATGGATGCGAAAGGCCAGGAGGTCGTCGGTGCTGAGATTCTTGTAGCCCACGTCGGCCATCTCCTTGACGAACTGGCGCGAGACGTCCTGCATCGCGAAGGAGAAGAGTTCGTCTTGCGTGAGGCCGGAGTAGCCGAGCTGTTTCATTCCGGAGACGTAATCGGCGCTGGAGGCAAAGGAGAATTTGCCGGAGCCGTAGCCGTCGCGGAAGCGACCGTCAAAGCTCATGATGCCGGCGTCGCGACGCAGCTCGAAATGTACGGGAGAGTCTTTGGCGGTGGCGATATTGGCATCGAGGCCGACGAAGTCGCTGATCTTGTGGGTGTTGCCCCAGGAGCTGTGGTGGCCCCAACTGGAGCGCTCGACCTCAAGATTGAAGCAGCCGCAGCCGGCACCGGCATTGAATCTGGCCGACCATTCGCCGTGAATGGTGTCGTCGGCAGCGGTGCGCGAAACGCGCGTCGTCAGAGCCGCCGTCATCAGGATGGCCGCCGCGAGCCACATCAGGAATTTAGGCATGTATCTTAACCTCCGCACCAGTGAAGACGTGGAAGCGGGGCATTTGTTCCATGGGTTCGTCGAAAGCTTGACCTAGCGCTGGAGACGAGGGATGACTTGGCGACCCTAGGCTTGGAAGATAAAGGGAACAGCAGAGATTTGGATGGACCAACGACGGGCGAAGATGATCTTGTCACGACTAGTTTTCCGTAAGTGTTCATTCTAAAAGACTTACAATCCGTGAACTTCATTGAGAGGGCGCGCGGCTCTCACGATTTCTTGTAAGGTTATCCTGGGACGGAGGGCCGGCGAGAAAATGGTGAATCACGATGCAGCTGGCAGCGTCGAATACGAGTAAGGCCGAAAAGAGGATGACCCGCTGTTGCTGAAACGAGGATATCGTGGAGACGCGAAAACTAGTATTGGCGCTCATCGACGAGGCTTACGCGAAGAAGGCGTGGCACGGGCCAAATCTGAGACAAGCGATCCGCGGAGTGAGCGCGAAGCAGGCGGCGTGGCGGCCGGGAGCGGATCGGCACAATATATGGGAAGAAACGCTACATGCAGCTTACTGGAAGTACCAGGCGCGGAGGCGGATTGAAGGCGGAAAAAAGGGATCATTCGCACTGAAGGGAAGCAATTTTTTCCCGCGGCCGGAGAAAGGCAAAGCGACGGAGGCCGCGTGGCACTCGGACAAGGAACTGCTCGAACGGGAGCACGTGGCGCTGCGAGCGGCTATTGAGAGAGTCCTGGGAACGCCGCGGGGAGAAAAGTATCTTCGTCACATCTATGGAGTGGCTTTCCATGATGTGTATCACGCAGGACAAATCCGGATGCTGCGGCGATTGATGGGCCTGTGAGTATCAGCGTAAGCAGATGCGTCGTTACGGATTTTTATGGCGAAGTGCGTTCACTGTGCCGGCGATATCCGTGGAATCCTGGAACAGGCGGATGGCGGCGATGCCAGAGGCTCCCGCTGAGAGGCATGCGGCCAAGTTTTCCGGCGTGATTCCACCAATGGCGAGGACAGGAATCTTGACGGAAGCGCAGACTTCCGCGAGACGATCGAGACCTTGCGGCGCATCCATACCCCGCTTTGGATGGCGTCGCGAAGACGGGGCCGAAGAAAATATAATTGGCGCCAGCGGCGGCAGCCGACCAGGCGGCTGCCAGCGAGTGACAAGAAACGCCAAACAGAAAATCGGTCTGGAACGATTGGGCAGACTGAGACGCCACGACCAAACGCCTAGCGTCTTCTACACCCAGGGAGTTCTCGCCGAGATGAACGCCGGCGGCTCGTTCGGCGAGAGCCACGTCGAGGCGATCATTGACGAAAACACGTGTGACGACGGAAGACTGGTTCCCTTGCTTCGAAACACAGCATAAAGCTCCACGGGTCAGCGCACTGGATTGTTTGCCTGACATATCCTTTTCGCGAATCTGAATCCAGTCGACGCCCTCAGCCACTGCAAGTTCAATCTTTTCCAAGAGCGACTTGGCCGAGTCCTCCGGTGCCGCGACCCGAAGACTGCGGCGGTCGGTGACGTAACACAGGATGGGCTTTTTGTTCGAAGCGAGCCTGGGTTCGAGAGCGGAATTATTTGGGGGGGACACTGGTGGGACCAGGACGCGAGCCGACAAAGCTGAGAGCCAAGAGAATATCAAGGACGCCGAGACCGCTAACGGCGCCGCGAAAGGACGGATGAAGCACGACGTGAATGATCGAAGGAAAATGAGTGAGGAAAAAGTTTTGCTCCCAGAAGGCGGACCACGGGAGATAGAGGAGCAGGGCTCCCATTTCGAAGCAAACAACGACCAGCAGTGCGCGAAAGACGCGGTTCATGGTTAAGAGGGAATCGCCAGCATCAATGAATGCCGGGAATCAGCGGATGGGCTTCTGTAGAGCGGCGATGCGGTCAGCGACGTCGCGATAGTCGATGTTCATCGCGTAGACCTGGGAAAAACTCTTCAGCGCTGCTTCCGGCTCACCTGCGGATTCCTGGGCAACACCTAAATCATACCGCAACGCGAGGATGCTTTCCGGTTCGATGCCGGGGGTGAGCAGGGCGCGCTCATACCAGATGGCGGCTATGCCCGGCTGGCCCTTTTCCATGAAGGCGAGGCCAAGAAGAGTGCAGCACTGCATGACGTAGCGGAAAGGTTTGCCGCGTTCGGTGGCCTTGGCGACCTTTTGGAACTCGCTGATGGCTTCGTCGAGCAAGCCCATCTCGCGGAAAGCGGTCCCGAGATTGTAGTGGGTCTCGAGGTCTTCGTCTTCGGCGCCCATCTCGCCAAGCTCGGCGCGGAAATCATCAAAGACTTCTTTCAGCGGGCTATGCTCGGCAGGCGAGACCGGCTTTTCTTCGGCCTTAGGAGCGACTGCATGAGGCGGCGGTTCGGAGTGCGAGGGAGAGAGAGCGTCCAAGCCGAGATCGTCGATCTCTTTTGCAAGGTCGGCGAGAAATTGGTCGGAAGCAAAACCGCTAGCGGGCGGGGAAGCATGAGAATCTTGCGCGGTATGGACAGCCGCCGGTTCAGGCTCGGGTTCCGGCGGGCTGACCACAATGGGTGTCTCCGGTGGCCTCTGGTCGTAAGCGGGAACGAGCGCTTCCGGCTCGAGGACGAGCTCAAAATCGCTTTCCAGCTCGAATTCGTGTGCGGGCGCGGCCGGCGGAGGAGGAGCAGGCGGCTGCTGAGCGGGAGGTTTCTGAGCAACGACGGGTTTTTCCGGGGCAGCGGGGGCATGGCTCTCTTCGACGGGCGCCGGGATTTCTTCGGGTTCGTGGGTGGGCGGTAGTTCAGCGGAGATGTCAGCGAAGGAGTTGCTCTCTTTTTCGACAGCGGCAGGAGCTTCCACGGGCAGATGGAATTCGTGAACATTGTGGGTTTCGGAAGAATCGGCAGAGATGGGCTCTTCCTCGATCGAGAACTCCTCGACGCCTACCGGCTCCGCGGCGACTACGGGAGGCGGAGGAGGAGCGGGAGCAGTCGGCTTGGCCGGCGGCGGCTTAACGGCAGGCTCGGCGGGATGGGAATCCTCGAGCATGGAGTCCCATTCATCGGAGAGATCGACTTCCTCTTGAGCGGGAACTGGTTCGGAAGGCGTAGCGAATTCCGCGGCCGCGGCTGGTTCAGCCTCGGTCGGTGTTTCAAACTCAAGCACCGGTTCTTCGACGGCTGGCGCGGGCTCGGCAGCAACCTCCGCCAGCGCCACTTCGGGGATAGTTGCTGCTGGAGGCGCCTGCTGAGCCGCCGTGCTCGCGGCAAGTTCGGCGTCGGTCAGACCAGCAGCGCGCTGGAATCTGCGGCGTAGCTCGCCGAACCGCTCCGCGCCGCGCAAGTCCGCGTGATCGATATGAATTTGTTCGAGCTGGGCAGCGAGTTCGGCGGTGCGGCGGTCGTCGCCGGCGCCTAGGACAAAGTCGAGAAGCTTTTCGAGCGTTGGCGTGTGGCGGGGAGCGCGGCGCAAGATGGCTTCAAGCAAGCCGATAGCTTTTTGCGTGAGACCGTAGCTGGCGAAGAGGTCGACGTCGGTGAGGGACTGCGCGATAAATTTCTGTGTCTCATCGTCGAGGGGAGGCTCGGCATGTGCCGGAGCCGCGGGCTTCTCCCCGGTGGCAGAAGCAAAAGGTGTCTCGACGTCGGGACGGAGCTTCGGTGCAGGGGCTTTAGGGATGGCAGCCTGAAGGTCCTCTTTTGCAGGGGGCGGAGCTTGCGCCTCCACTGGCTCGGCAGCCAACAACCCCATCTTACGTAGGACGCCGTCGAGGCGGCGCTTAGCGGAGTCGCTGTCGGGCTGGCGGTCGACCAATTGTTCGAATACGGCTTTGGCGCGATCGAGGTCATTAGCGGCAACGAGGGCATCCCCTAAATGAGCGAGGGCGTCGGGAAGGCGGAACGAATCGCTGGTGCGGCCGTAGAAATCGACTAGCCACTCGAGCGGTTCGATTCGGCCAGGCATGCGGCCGACGAGTTCGTTTTGCAGGCGGCCGATCACTTCGTGTTCGCCGGCGTCGATCATGGGGATGCGAATCTGGCCGATGATGGCCATGGCGCGGTCGCTTTGGCCGGATTCGAGGAGGCCTTCGACGATTTTCTGAGCGGGACCAAAATTTTTGTTGTCGGCACCCAAGACGCGGAGAGCGAGAGCAGTGGCCTTATCCCAATTGGAGGCCTTGACATAGAGATCGAGAAGAAGCTCGGTTTGTTCGCCGCCCTTTTCCAGGTCGGGAACGTGTTCGAGAAGCTCGGCGGCCTGTGTGAAATTGCCCTGCGAAGAAAAGGAACGAGCTTTGACGATACTGGCCGCCAGACAATTTGTGTCAATTTTCAAAGCTTTGTCGGCAAGCTTATCGGCTTCAGCCTGGTCTCCGCGAGCCAGGGCGCGCTGAGCAGCGGAAACGTAGGCGTCGACGGCTTCGCGAGACTGACCCATGGCCTGGTAGAGATCGGCCAACCGAACCTGAATGCGAAGATTGTCCGGCTCGGCGAGGAGAAGTTTTTTCAGAAGGCCGACGGCTTCCGGTTGGCGGTTGTTCTTGAGATGAATTTCCGCAAGTTGGAGGAAGAGGGGTCGAGCTTCGCTCATCACCCCTTGCTGGACATACAGGTCGGCCAGCTTTTCGAGGGGGCGAATCTCTTCGGGAGCGAGTTTGGCGATTCGTTTATAGACCGCGATGGCTTTGGTGAGAAAACCATCGCCGACAAAAATTTGGGCGAGGCGCTCGAAGTAATCGATGGCCTGAAACGTTTCGCCCTGGCGGATGTAGAGCTCGCCGATGGTCATCAAGGTGACCTGATCTCGGGGCTCGAACTTCAGAATTTGCTGGTATTCGGCGATAGCCTGAGGGACTTTGCCCTGATTGAGCAGCTTCTGCGCGGATTCGACATATTTGCTCTTGTTATAGGCCATTCGCGTTCCCGGACAATGTGCGGCCCGCGCCTGCTGGAGGAAATGTCCCCCGCCCAATGGGTAGGAAAGGCAGACACAAGTCGTGCTTGCTTACGCTAGCAGGGGGGGAAAAGGCAAGTCAACGAAGCCAGAACGGCGTGTGAGCAGCCAGTTATCCCCTTCAGGACTAGGAAACTAGTAGGCGAAGACAGGGCGAAGCGGGGGAGGAGCACTTTTTGGACGTTTTCTGCCTTGAAGGACTCGGAAGGATCGAGTGGCGCAGAATACAGATTTGCGGCGAAAGGTCGGGCAAAAAAGTTAGGTTAGTTCCGATGCTCGAAGATCTCTTCGGCGGCGATGGATGTGCCGATGCTGCTCCAGTGCGTGTCATCCAGAAAATAGAGATATTTCTTCTGGTCGAGAAGAACGGCTGCTTCCTGGGAGTAGCGGTTTGCGAGAGGGACGGTGCGGACGCCAGAATTTTGGAGGGCCATCGCAAAGTCTTCCAGGGTTGCACGCGATTCGGCGACATCGCGGGGCGGGTCTAGAAGAGGGGCGTAGATGGTGGAGCGGTTAGGAACCAGGAGAACGAGTAAATCGAGGCCATTTTTCTTGAGCTCCGCGGCGTACCAGGCAAAATAGGCGGCCCAGCGTTCAGCCGCCTTGCGGGGAGCGGCTGGAGAATTGAATTCGGCGGGGAGAAAGAGGGTGGGGTCGCCGTTGCGGAGCGTTTCTTGCAGTACCAAGGACGCAAAAGAGTTTGGCAAGAAGGTTCCGTTTTGAATTTTCTTTTCGAGCTTGACGGAAAGAGCTTGCAGCGGGGAGGAGTGAAGCTCGTTGAAGGGAGTTCCTAGACGGTCCGTCCAATTTTGGCCTGCGACGCGAAAGAAAAAAGCCTGAGCTGCGCCGCGGCCGCCGTCGGGAGTGCTTGCGGGAGGGTCTTGCAGGGCGCGGGCTTCCAGGAATTCGAACACGACTAGACCACGGTGAAGACCGATGCGATTGGCGACAGCTTGCACGCTTCGCAAACGGAGAGGTTGCGGTGCACCGGCATTGTAAAAGTAACCGCCGAACTGTTTGGTGAGTTGAGCGGAGAGCGACTTGTCTTCAGGCAATTCGCTACCGACCGCGAAGGAGTCTCCAATCACGATGCCGATCGGGTTGGCTTGCGCTAAAGCTGGGGGATTGTGAAACCCGTACGGGTCCGTCGTGAAATCGACCAAGTGATAGCGGCGAAGGGCTGGAAGATTTCCGATGCCAGCGACACCGCCGTACGAATTTTCGCGGTGATAGTGCTTGTTGGGAATGAAAGGACCGACTGCATTTGGATAGTGGCGGAGCATGGCTTCCCAAGCGCGAAAGGTGAGAGGGTCGAGGGGCACAAGACGAAGCAGGAGATCCAGAAGGAAAAAGAAAAGCATTAGTCGCGGCAAGAAGCGGCCGAGGCTCCAGAGGCTGCCGGACTCTGTGGATGTCTCGTTCACCTGATTTGTTGCCGCCTTTCGAAAATTTGCTAGAACTGAAAATAAAGAAATGGCGATTGCTGGCCAGATGCGATGGCCATGAGCGCCACGGTGTATCCGAACGCAAGACCTGCCACAGACCACGCGTTCCATTCGTGTTTCAGCTCAAATGTGTTGGGCGCGAAGTGTGCGATGGCGGCGGCAATGATGAGGGCCGCGAGCAAACCGGCGAGGGCGGGAAACAGAACGCCCGGAGAAAAGCTGAACATGCGCGCGAGCATTGTTGCGGCGACGGAGAAATTGTCGGAACGAAAGAAAACCCAGCCGACCACTACGAGAAAAAAGGTCGCGACGCGTTGAAGAGCAGCGGGCATGCGGTCCCAGGACTTGCCGAACAGTTTGTAGAGACAGAGGAGGACGCCGTGATAGCCACCCCAAAGGACGAAGGTCCAGTTCGCGCCGTGCCACAGGCCGCCGAGAAGCATGGTGATCAGAAGATTGCGGTAGACCAGCCAGGTGGCGGAGACGCGGCTGCCGCCAAGGGGAATGTAAAGATAATCGCGCAAGCAGGAAGAGAGCGAAATGTGCCAGCGGCGCCAGAAATCGGAGATGTTGAGTGCTTTGTAAGGCGAGTTGAAATTTTGCGGGAGGCGGATGCCGAAAAGATAGCCGAGGCCGACGGCCATGTCGCTATAGCCTGAGAAATCGAAATAGATTTGGTAGGTGTAGCCGAGGACGCAGAGCCAGGCGCCGAGCGTAGAGAGATGCGCGGCGTCCTTCCAGGCCGGATTGATGACGGCGGCGATGGTGTCGGCGAGGAGGACTTTTTTCATCATGCCGATGGCGAAGAAGGACCAGCCGATATTGAGCCAGCGAGTGCGGCCGGCGTGCTCAAGATTATCGAGGTCGGCTTCGACCTGGCGAAAGCGGACGATGGGGCCGGCGACGAGTTGTGAGAAAAGCGAGACGTAGCAGGAAAATTCCCAGAAATTGCGCGTGGGAGTGATGACGCCGCGGTAGGCGTCGATCATGTAGCTGATAGTGTGGAAGGTGTAAAAGGAGATCCCGACGGGAAGAATGATGTTGAGGGCAGGCGCGTGAATGGGAACGTGAAGCCAAGCCGAGAGCTGGGCAAAGCTGGAGACGGTGAAGTTGAAATATTTGAAGAAGCCGAGGAGGAGAAGGTCAAGGGTGACGGGAATAATCAGAAAGAGTTTGCGGCGGCGAGGGTCAGCGGAGCCGAGCATACCGAGGCCGGCGAAGTAGCTTACGGCGGTGGAGAAGGCCATGAGGGCGCAGAATTTGTAGTTCCAGGTACCATAAAAAATGTAGCTGGCGACGGTGAGCCAGGTGTAGCGCTGCATTTTTGTGCGGAGACGCCAGAAGCCGAAGTACACGATTGGCAGGAAGAGAAAGAGAAAAACGAGGCTGTTAAAGAGCATGAGCTGGCGTCAGCGAGAACCGACCGCGGCCGAACGGAATGAAAGAGCCGCGAAGAGTCTCCGTCGCGGACGATGATAAACGCAACGAAGCCGAATTGCTAAAGGTAATGGCACGAAAGCGAAAAGCGGATGAGAAGGCTATTTTTCAGAGGCCCAGTAAATCGCTGAGCCGTGGGTCGGAAGAGTGATCTCGATGGATTCCCTGGAACCCTTATCTTCATGTTCCCAGATGTCGCGGAGATTGTAGTTCGGACGTTTAAGGCCCAAATCTTTCCAGGAGTAGTGGAACGTTTGCGGCGCGGCGTCGAGATTGAAAACGGCAATGTAGGCGCCATCGCCGGATTCGGGAGTGGAAAGCCAAACGGCTGCTTTGTCGGTCGAGATGACGGCGTGGCTTGCGGTGGAGTGCTGATCGACGCCGATGAGCTCGGCGTTTGTTAAGGCGGATTCGGTCCATTCGTCGCAGAGAGTGAGATTGCCGCCCATCATGAGCGGCGAACGAAAAATGGACCAGAGCGTGAGAAGAGTGCGCTGCTCGTCGTGGGTGAGGCGAGTGGTGCGCGGTTTCTCCCAGCCGGCGTTGGGCTCGAGGCGGCCAAGGGGGAGCATGTCGGCGTCAGGCCAGTGGCCGGGGCCGGAAACCGCAGCCCATTTGGCGGCGCGTGCGAATTGGTTTCCAACGCCCTGGGGAAAATCCTTGGCGCTCATCCAAACATCCCAGACGTCATCGGAGATGCGCCACATTTGCGCGTAACGGCGGAGCTCTGCGGCTTTCTCCAGCGGGGCGGGGCCGGGTGAGAGGCTGAGAACGATGGGATGGTGGATCCTACGAAGGGCGGAGCTGAGCATTCGAATCTCGTCGCCTTTGTACGGATGGCTGGAGATGCAATCGACTTTGAGGAAGTCGACACCCCAGTCGGAGTAGAGCTTGACGATGGAATCGTAATAGGCCTGCGAGGCGGGCGAACCGGGTTTCAGGCCGTAGTTGTAGGTGTTCCACGGACAAGTATCGGAGACATCTGCCGCAGCCTTGGCGTGAAAATGGGTGCCTGCGATGGGCAGGTTCTTCGCCACGGCTTCTTTGGGAATGCCGCGCAGAATGTGAATGCCGAATTTTAGGCCGAGCGAGTGGATGTAATCGGCGAGTGGTTTGAAGCCTGCGCCGTTTTCGGCTGAGGGAATGGTGTTGACGGCGGGAATGTAGCGGCCATAGGAGTCTAGACTGAATTCCGCAGCGGCACCGCCGGGGCGGGCGGACTGATTCGTCACGTACCAGCCTTCATCCACGACGATGTATTCCCAGCCGTAAGATTTCAGGTGCTCCGCCATCCAGGCGGCGTTGGCGCGGATGTCGGATTCGCTTACGGTTTCACCATAGGAGTCCCAACTGTTCCAGCCCATAGGCGGCGTGGGAGCGAGCAAAGTCCTCCCTTCACCCTCAGCGGGATTCGCGGCGACCTGGGCTGCGAGATTGCAGATGCAAAAGAACGCGCAACACGCGGAAAGCAGAATTACGGCGCGGCGCATGATCGATTTCGAAGGCATCGTGCTGACCTCTCGTATGTCCGGCGGAGATTTTATGTGAGGCGCTAAAAAAGCGGTAGCGGAGTTTGTGTAGCTCCGGCTGCCCAGCAATTCGCGTCGCGGACAGGCGCGAACGAATAGCGGTGAAGCGGCGAGGGGCCGTGCTGGCGCAGGGCTTCGAGGTGGTCGGGGGTAGCGTATCCCTTGTGGCGGGCGAGGCCATATTGCGGATAGACGACATCCCACTTTTCCATGCACGCGTCGCGATGGGTTTTGGCAAGGATGGACGCGGCGGCGATGGAGACACTGCGTGCGTCGCCTTTGATGAGCGATTTCTGCTCGATCAGGACATCGAGCTCCATAGCGTCAATCAACAAATAATCCGGCTGGATGGAGAGTTGTTGAAGCGCGGCAGTCATGGCCTGGCGGCTGGCCTGGTAGATGTTCCACGCGTCGATGCGCTGAGCATCGATTTCGGCGACGGCCCACGCGAGGGCATGTTCGCGAATGCGCGCGGCAAGTTCGGTGCGCCGCTCGGCGGGAAGTTTTTTCGAATCGTCGAGGCCGACAATGCGGCGCTTGGGATTGAGAATAACCGCGGCGGCGACGACCGGACCAAAGAGCGCCCCGCGGCCGGCTTCATCAAGACCAGCGATGCGCATCCAGCCGAGTTGTCGCGCCGCTCGCTCGAAACGGGAAGAGCAGAGACGGCTCATTGAGCGGAGATTTTAGCACGGCGCGTGGCCGGGAATAGTCACTCATAGCGCAGAGCAACGACTGGATCGACTTGCGTGGCACGTTGAGCCGGCAAATACGCGGCAACGCCCGCGACCACGCCCAGAATGATGCATGCTCCAGCGAACGCCAGAGGATCTGCAGAGCGCACCTCAAACAGCATGCTGCCGAGAAGCCGGCTTAAACCGTAGGCGGCGGCCAAGCCGACGGCCATGCCTGCTGTCACCAAGAAAGCCATGTGGCCGACAACATTGCGGAGGATATCGCCAGGCTGCGCGCCAAGGGCCATGCGAATTCCGATTTCGCGCGTGCGGCGCGCCACCGAGAAAGCCACGACGCCGGAAAGTCCGAGCGAGGCGAGAAGCGTGGCGAGCAGCCCGAACAAACTGGAGAGCCATGTAAGAAGGCGCTCTTGCGTAAGTGAATCGTCAATTTGTATTTCGAGGGTGGTCGTGGCGTAGAGAGGCAGGTTTGCGTCCATGTCGCGTACCTGCGCGCGGACAAGGTCGCCGATTTTTTCCGGGTCGCCGGAGGTGCGCACCTGGAGGGTCATGTCGAAAAGGCGTGGTTCCTGGGCCATTGGCGCGTAAAAATGGCGGCGAGGGGCTTCTGACAGACGCACGTACTTGGCATCTTTTACGACGCCGATAATTTCCCGGTCGAGAGGAGCCTTGGGATCGTCGTCGGTGCTGATTTTTTTGCCGAGCGGATCTTTGGTTCCGAAGAAATAATGAGCCATGGTTTCGTTGATGATGACGACCTTCGAGCGCGAAGTCGTGTCTTGTTCTGTGAAGTCGCGGCCCGCGACGAACGGAATTCCCATAGTCGAAAAGTAGCCAGTGGACACGACCGCGGCGTTGGGACTCATGTTTTCGTCGGGACCCGCCTGGTAACCCTCGACTTTCACGCCTTCCTGATCCCATCCGCCGGAAATCACCGAGCTGGTGGTTAAACTCGCGGCGCTAACGCCGGGTAAAGTACGAACTCGTGCGAGCAAATCGTCATAGAGAAACTTAATTCTCTCCTGCGGGTAGCCGTTCATGGCGGGGTTGAGCGTGGCCAGAAAGACGTTGCCTTTCACAAAGCCGGTATTCACGCCGCGCAGGTTCTGCAAACTGTGAAGGAACAAACCAGCTCCGATCAAGAGCGGCAGAGAAAGAGCCACCTGAAGGAAAATCAGCGCGCTGCGCAAACTGAAAAGCCGCTCGCCCGCGGCGATCGAGGGAGTATCGTTGCGCAACGCGATGGACAGGCCGGTATGCGAAAGCTGCAAAGCGGGCGCCAGTCCAAATAGGAGACCAGTGACGATCGACGCAAGCAGCGCGAACCCGAGAACTCGCAAATCCATGGGCGCGTGCAGGTTTACACGGTAGCCCGCTGGCAAAAAGCCGAGCAGCGCCGTCTTGGCCCAATAGGCGACGACAATTCCAGCGAACCCGCCGAGCAGAGAGAGCAACAGGCTCTCAGTCAGCCACTGGCGAATGAGCCGTCCGCGGCCCGCGCCGATTGCCAGGCGAACCGAAATCTCCTGCTTTCTCTTTGCGTTCCGCGCCAGAAGAAGGTTCGCCAGGTTCGCGCAGGCGACCAGCAGAACGATGCCCGTTACGAAGAACATCAGGAGCAGCGGGCGCTCCATTTCTCCGCGTAGATGGGCGAAGCCCTGGTTACCGGGGTCCAGCTGAATGTGACTCGCGAAGGTGCGCTCCTTGTCATGCGCGCTGATACTTGCACCGAGTTCCTGAAATTCCTCAGTGAGAACTTGGTGAAACACAATGTCGAGGGCCGCCTGCGCCTGGGCGACGGTGACGTCTGGTTTACGGCGTGCCAGAATCGTCATCCAGTGATGACGCGGATTCTGCAGGCAGTTTGCGGGTACGGGACGGAAAACCGTAGCCATCATCATGGGCACGCGAATATCAGGGTCGCGCGCCATTTCTGTTCCGTAAAACCCTGGCGGTGCGATGCCGATGACACGGATTGATTTGTTGTCTAAGGTGATGTCCTTGCCGACGATCTCCGGATCGCTCCCAAATCGCCGTTGCCAGTACCCGTAGCTCAAGACGGCGACGGGATGGGCGCCGGGCGTGAGATCGTCTTCCGGCCCAATCAGGCGGCCCAGAAACGGTTGCACACCCAGCGTCTCAAAATAGTTTCCAGAAACCATTTCGCCGACGGCTCGCTCGCTTTGCCCGCCGTAGCTTGCGTTGAAATCGAGACTGGAGCGTGACAACACGTTCGCAAAGACCGAGTTTTTGTCACGCATGGCCTGGTACATCGGATAAGAAAAGTCTTCGTTCGCTTCCTGCGAAAGACTGTCGGTGTACTTGACGACCACAAGTTCTTGCGGATTGCGTACCGGAAGATTGGCGAGCAACACAGAGTTCACCAAGGAGAACAATCCGGTGTTCGCGCCAATGCCGAGCGCCAAGGTAAGCACCGTGACCGTCGTGAAGCCTGGGCTCTTAATGAGCATGCGCGTGGCGTAGCGCAGGTCCTGCGAGAGGGTTTCGAAGAACGGCAGGCCGCGCTTGTCGCGATAGAATTCTTTGGTTTGTTCGAGACCGCCGAATTCGCGGCGGGCAGCCTGGCGCGCTGCCTGTTCGTTCATGCCGCGGCGGATGTTTTCCTCGGTGAGCGCGTCGATGTGACCGCGAAGTTCTTCATCAAGATCGCTGTCCAGCGCTCGCTTCGTGAGAAACCCTAAAAAGCGCGATGCGAGAATGCGCAGCCATTCCATGTCAGGCTCCTTCGGTGCCGCCAAGGAGGCGCGTCATGAGCGCGGCCATGCGCTCCCAGCTTTCTGTCTCTGCCAAAAGCTGCTTGCGGCCGCGGCGCGTCAGCGAGTAATACTTGGCCTTGCGATTGTTGTCGGAGACGCCCCATTTCGAGGAAATCCAGCCGCGTTGTTCCAAGCGCAGCAGAGCAGGATAAAGCGTGCCCTGATTTAGCTTCAGAAGATCAGCGGAGACTTGTTGAATGCGGACGGCGATCCGTATCCGTGCAAGGGCCCGAGAGCTTCGAGGGTCTTGAGCACTATCAGGTCGAGCGTGCCCTGTAGCACCTCGCCACGCGCCTGAGCCATAGCCATACTCCTTTTGATGTTCTACAGGAGACTACACTTACTCCTGTTGATTGTCAACAGGTCGTCTCGGGAAAGGACGCAGCTGAGCGGAACACGTTTCCGCAATCCCCGACATTTCTCCTCAGTGGCGAATCAAGTATCCGCGCCCATTTAGAAAATGCCGACAAGCCACTCCTGACAAGACTCGTTGACCGCGGTGCGCCGGGCGACCTACCATGACCGGGCAATTTTACAGGGCCATTGGAGTAAGGGGGATTTCCATGGGTTCACGCACGCATAGCGCTTGGGTTTGCGCTCGTGTTTGTCTGCTGAGTTGTGCAACTGTTCTCGCGTTGGCTCCGCTTGGCCTTGGGCAAGGTCTAACGAGCAGCGATCTTTCCCGTTTCCGCTCGGTCGCTGGAGCAGTCCTCTCGCCGGATGGGCATCACATTGTCTATACAATGATTTTGTACGACCGTCCAGGCCGCCCCTATCCGCAACTCTGGATCATGGATCTGTCCACGCAGGAATCGGTTCGTATTGGTGGCGAAAAGGATGTGACGAGTAATCCGCGCTGGTCGCCCGATGGAAAGTGGCTGGCGTTCACAGGAAGAGTGGGAGAGAAACACGGGTTACTTTTGGCGCGCCTGGACGGTTCCGAAATCACATCGTTGGTCGAAAAAATCGAAGGCACCAATAGCCCCTTGCCGGGCGAAGGCGAGGATGTGACGTGGGCGCCGGATGGCAAACAGATCGCGTTCATTTCCTCGACGCCCGACGAGCGAGCCGCGGAAGCCAGCGGCGATCCCATGGTCATTACTCGGTATCTCTACAAGCCTGACGCCGGCGAAGGCATGACGCGCTTCAACGACAACCAGCGGCTGCACATTTTTGTCGTGGACTTGGCCACCAAGCAGGTGCGGCAACTCACACAAGGAATTTACGACGAACACTCGATTGACTGGTCGCCGGACGGCAAGGAGGTTCTTTTTGCGTCGAACCGAGAGCCGAATCAGGATGAATTTTTTAATTACGACATTTTCGCTGTGAATGTTGCGGACAACAGCATCCGCCGGCTGACCGCTACGGAATACAACGAGTACGAACCGCTATGGTCGCCCGACGGGAAGCACATCGTCTATCGCGGGACGAAACGCGGCTTGACCAACCGCGAGACGACGATGGAGGACACGCACGTCTGGATGATGAACGCGGACGGCAGCAATCGCCGCGAGATTGGCGCGGTGCTTGACAACCGGCAGGGCGCGCCCAAGTGGTCGCCAGATGGCAGCGCGGTGTACTTCACTATTCAGGAGCGCGGGAGCAACCATCTGGTGCGCTTGCCAGTTTCGGGGGGCGCGCCGGAATTTGTGGTGAAAGACATCGGCAGCGTTGGCGGATTCTCGATCGGCAAGAACGGCACGCTGGCATACATATTCACGTCGCCGCGCGATATGTCGGAACTTTATGTCAAGAACGGCAACGCTGCGCCACGGAAACTAACCGACTTGAACGCCGAAATACTCGCGGGAAAGCAAGTCGGGGAAGTGGAGTCATTTACTTTTGTGAGCAACGACAACAAATTCGAAGTGGAAGCGTTTCTCACAAAGCCGTTGGGAATGACCGCGACCTCGAAGCATCCACTCATAGTGAACATTCATGGCGGCCCGCATGGGCAGAATGGTCCCGGCTTCAACTTCAGGAATCAAGTGTACGCGGCGCACGGCTGGGCGACGCTCAACGTGAATTTTCGCGGCTCGACGGGTTACGGGCAAAAATTCGCTGACGCCGTCTTTGGCGATCAGGACGGCAACGAAGGACAGGACGTTTTGTATGGCGTGAGCGCGGCGGTGCGCCGGCACTTGTGGATCGACCGCGAGCGCATGGGAATCGAAGGAGTGAGCTACGGAGGCCAGCTCACGGATTGGCTGATCACGCAGACGAACGAGTTCAAAGCGGCGATCCCGACCGCGGGAATCGCAAACATCGTCAGCTACAACTACATGACCTACTACAACCAGTATGAGGAGATGGAGTTCGGACAGTTTTTGCATCAGGGCAACTTGATGGACGTGGCGTGGGAGCGCTCAGCGCTGAAACACGTTGCCGCGGCGCACACTCCGACGATGTTGATCCAGGGGGAAAACGATAACGATGTGCCTATCGCCGAGGCGGAACAGTTTTTCATTGCGCTGAAGGACGTTGGAACCGAGGCGGTCTTCGTGCGTTACCCGCGCGAAGGCCACGGCATTCGCGAAACGAAGCATGTGATTGACTGGACCGACCGGTCGATCGCCTGGTACGAGAAACACTTCCCGAAAGCGGGGGCGGAGGGCGTGACGAATGTGCAGCCCTGATTGGCACCAAGGAAGGAGCGCACTGATTTCAACGGGGCGAACGCAGGACGAGCCCCGCATGAACCGGGGCTCGCTGGTGAAAATCGTTCGCGCTTCGTAGTTCGTGTTTCAAAACGGGGACTGCTTACGCCTTGGTTTCAGCGCCAGCCGTTGCCACTGCGGCCACTTCTTCGCGCGCGGCGCGCTTGATGCGCGCGGCCTTGCCTCGCAGATCCCGCAGGTAGTAGAGGCGAGCGCGTCGAACTTTGCCTTTGCCAACCACTTCAATCGAGCTGATCGAGGGCGAATGGAGCGGGAAGATGCGCTCAATGCCGACGCCGAAGCTCACGCGACGGACGGTAAACGTGGCGCCCGAAGCACGGCCCTTCTTGGAGATCACGACCCCTTCGAACGCCTGCAGGCGCTCCTTTTCCTTCTCGCCCTCGCCTTCTTTCAAGCGGACGTTGACGCGCACCGTGTCGCCAGGGCGAAATTCGGGGAGGTCTTTGCGCAGTTGCGCTTCATGGAGTTTAGCTATAACCAGGTTCATGTTCGTATTCCCTGCAGACCCACTCAGGCGGGGCCAGCTCTTCAAAGGTAAACAACAATTATATCCAAATATTCACAATTCACCTAGCGCTATTGAAGATTTCTTGTTTCCGCCTGTTCCCCTGAACGCAGCGGGAGGCGCCGAGGTCAAAAATCGCCGCCCCGCTATTTTGGCTCGTCCTTTAGTTCGAGCGCGATTTTCAGTATTTCCGTGGATAGCTCCGTGGCGTCGACTCCGTCCATGTTGACAAGCACGACGATCCCGGCGCGGCGCTCCGGTACCAGCAGGATCGATGTGCTGGTGCCTTGCTGGCTGCCGGAATGGGAAACGATCGAAAGTCCGAATTTCTTGGCATTGCCCCAGCCCAGGGCATAACCGTTCTGCGACCCATCAGCCGCCTTCAGAGGAGTCCACATCACCTCGCGGGTGGCCGGTTTGAGGAGTTTGTTGTCCATAATGGCGATCTCAAACCGCGCCATGTCGTCCGCGGACGAAATCAGGCCGCCGCCGGGAATCTTGTAACTCGAGTCCAGCACCCCAGCGTTCTGCACGGCGCCGGCTTTGTCCTTGTGATACCAGCGCGAACGGTGCGCCACGATGGCGAAAAAGTTGTCCGCCTGCGTTTCCTCCATTCCGGCCGGCTCAAAGACATTTTCTTTCACATAGTCCACGTATTTTTCGGACGCGGCGCCTTCCAGAACGCAGCCGAGAACCGTGTAGCCATACGTCGAGTAGTGAAATTTGGTTCCGGGTTTCGCTATCAGCGGATCGCCTGCGAAGATTTGCAGCGACTCTTCCATAGTGGAAAAATGCCTCGCGCTGTCGTCGGGAATGTCGCCTTTGCCGTCAGGATTGTAGTGCCGGATGCCTCCCAGATGGCCAAGCAGCTCGCGCGTGGTGATGGGCCACTCTTTCCTGGGGAACGCGGGGCAATATTTCTGCACCTCGGCGTCGAGGTCCAGCTTTCTCCGCTCGGAAAGCTCCATAATCGCGGTAGCCGAGATGGGCTTGGAGATGGACCCGAGCCGGTAGAGCGTCTCCGAGGTCGCCGGAACAAAGTTTTCTAGATCGGCCATTCCGAAACCTGAGGACCAAACCAGTTCTCCCTCCTGCACAACCGCAACCGAAATCCCGGGCGCGCTGTTTGCGGCCATGAAGCCCGAAACGGCTTTTTCGATCCGAACGCGCTTTTCAGCTGGGAAATTTTTGTCCTGTGCTCGCAACGGGAAAGTTGCCGCAAGAGAAGCGATGAAAAGCAGCGCGAGAGCGGACGCTTTGTGAATTGGGTTCCGCAGAGGAGCAAATGGATTCAGTTTCACGGAAAACACCTCGCGTGAGAGTTTATCCCGGAGTTGTCGAGCGGGGAACAAGCGGGGTGATCATGGGTGCCCTTAGGGCGTGTATTGAGTAGGTCAACCCTCCCCTGCTGGAAAGCGTTGACCTGGACTGTTACAGCTACTTAACATAAGGAGATGCGCCTGAGGCTCCAGATTGCGCTGTACGCGATACTCTTGGCCGGAGGGGCCTTCGTCTCCGGAGGCTGCGAAGATGCCGCGAAACATGGCGTACAGGCGCGTGTTCCCGCGCTCAACCCGGCCAATGCGGCGGCCGCACAAGTTCCTGCCAATCTCGGCGAGCTTCCGTTGCGAAAACTGTCGCCCGAGTGGCTCGAGGCCCTGGCGCTGAGAGTTCCCGGTCCGAAAGACTATTTGATAGCGCAGGTGGAAGCCAAATTTGCGTCCGGCGAGCAGAACTACAAAGCCGGACATCTGGAAGCCGCGCGACGCGATTTTGACGATGCCGTGGACTGGTTGCTCAGCAGCGGCTACGACCCCAACAGCGATCCGAAGCTTAACGAACTTTTCCATCGTGTGGTCGATACCGTCTACGGCTACGAGTTGCAGGCGTTCCGCGCTGGAGATGGCTTTCAGGAAGCGCCGGCGGTACCCGCGCCGATTGACGAAGTCGCGGAGATGACGTTTCCCGTTGATCCACGGCTGAAAGCGCGCGCCGAAGAAGCTGCCAAGAATATTTCGCACGACCTGCCTCTCACCGTAAACGACGAAGTGCTCTCCTTTCTGAATTTTTTTCAGACGCCCCGCGGCCGCGCCATCGTCGAGACGGGGTTGCGGCGTTCCGGGCGCTATCGCGAAATGATTTCGCGCGTCCTGCACGAAGAAGGCGTACCGCAGGACTTGATCTATCTGGCGCAAGCGGAGAGCGCCTTTCAACCTCTGGCGCTTTCGAGAGCCGGCGCGCGGGGCATCTGGCAATTCGTCGCCTACCGCGGAATGGAATACGGTTTGCGTCACACCTGGTGGATCGACGAACGGCAAGATCCGGAAAAGGCAACGCGCGCGGCAGCGCAGCATCTGCGCGATCTGTACGGGCAGTTCGGCGATTGGTATCTCGCGATGGCCGCGTATAACTGCGGTCCGGGAAACGTGCAGAAGGGCATCGAACGCACGGGCTACGCCGATTTCTGGGAGCTCTACAAACGTAACGTGCTTCCGCGCGAAACGAAAAACTACGTCCCCATCATTCTAGCGCTCACACTCATCGCCAAGGACGCCGCACACTACGGTATTCAGGCCGATCTGGAACAGCCTGTGCCGACGGATATCGTGAAGCCGGGACGCGCCATCGATCTGCGCCTGGTGGCCGAAACGATCGATGTGGATGTCGACACGTTGCGCAATCTGAATCCCGCGCTGCTGCGTCTCGCGACTCCGGACGATCCCACCTTCGAGCTTCATTTGCCAGTCGGGACCGCGGAAAGATTTTCGGCGGAAATTGCGGACATACCTGCGGACAAGTGGGTGAGCTGGCGCCGGCACCGCATCGAAGCGGGCGAGACGCTCACGTCCATCGCAAAAAAATATCGCGTGACGCCGGCGGCGATTTCGGATGCCAATAATCTGGATCGCCACGCAGCGCTCGACGTCGGAGGGAAGTTGATCATTCCCGCGGCCGCTCCCGCGGAATCCAAGAGCCGCCTGGTGCGCTATCGCGTGCGTAAGGGCGACACGCTCGGCGGCATCGCGGATCGTTTCAGCGTGCCTGCGGAAGACTTGCGCAAGTGGAATCACATGAAAACCGGCCGTGTGAGCCGCGGCATGGTGCTGCGCATTTACACCGTTGGCGGCGCGCCGGAAACCGCGCCGGAGCGCAGTCATGCGAAAACGAGTTCCAAGACTCGTGCTCCGCAATCCACGTCCTCGTCCAGCCAAACTTCGGCCTCAGTTCCGAAATAAGTCTTTTGTATATAATAACTTGGATGTATCAACGGCTATCAGGCGGGGCCTGCGCTTCGACAACCCGCCTGTCCGTGTGCCTCCGGGACAATCGCGTTTTCGCCGTCGCGCAGCAGAATGCTTGACAACTTTGCAGGAGTACGATAACAACGGCGCTACGGCGGAGGGGAGTTGGCGACTCCAGCTGATGCAGCGTCCCGCAAGCCATCGGCTTGTGGATTGCCCCTCGGGAGGATGGTATGGATTTCGAGAAGGACAACTTCGAAGACGACAACGAGCTGTCACGGCTGGAGGAAGAAGACGAGCTGGCCGGCGGTGAGGAGATCGTGGAGACGGAAGAGGAAGAGATTCTCATCACCGAGGAAGAGCCTGTAGCCGCGGCGCCCAAAGCGGCGTCCAAGCCTGCGGCGAAGCCAGCCAAGAAAGCGGCCCCCAAGAAGAAGGCCGCGGCGAAGGCCAAAAAGGCCAAGCCGAAAGCAAAGCCGAAAAAGAAGGCCAAAAAAGCGGCGAAGAAACCGGCGAAAAAGAAGCGGCGCTAAGAGTTCGCAGCGCAGCGGATTTCGAGAAGCGAAAAGGCTTGGGCTCTGGCCCAGGCCTTTTCGCTTTGAAATTGGCCGTGCCCACTTTGACACTCGCCGCCAACCAGCGCGCTCCCAATTACGCACAGTCTCCCTCTCAAATCGGGAAACCTCTGAATTTACGAACCGGGAGTTTGACGAAATGAGTAACAGCCGCTAGCATAGCGCCCGATGTTGCGGGCGCTGGAACAGATTCGCCGGATGCGCGGCGGCGCGCAGTCTCATCTGATGCGCTGCTCGGACGGGAACTACTATGTTGTCAAATTCCAGAATAACCCGCAGCACCGCCGCATACTGGTCAATGAATTGCTCGGAACGAAATTGGCGAGACGGCTGGGGCTGCCGACCGCGCCCGTGGCCATCGTTGAAGTATCCGAGGAACTGATCCGGTTGACGCCAGATCTCGCCATGGAATTGCCGCACCGGCGCATTCCCTGCCAGCCGGGGCTGCAGTTCGGTTCGCGGTATCCGGGCGACCCTCGGCGGCTCGCGCTGCACGATTTTCTGCCCGACGAGCAGTTGCGGCAAGTCGCCAATCTCCATGACTTCGCCGGAATGCTGGTGTTTGACAAGTGGACGTGCAATACCAACGGCCGGCAAACGCTCTTCTTTCAGGAGCCGCCTCGCAGCGGCCATGCCACTTTGGATTCTTCCGCGGGAGAAAAGACGGGAACACCGTATAGCACGTTGATGATCGATCAGGGCTTTTGCTTCAACGCCGGAGAGTGGAACTTTCCCGACGCTCCGCTGCGCGGGCTCTACGCGCGTAACCGCGTGTACGAAGGCGTAACGGGCATGGAATCCTTCGCGCCCTGGCTGGAACGCCTGGAAAAACAGATGACCGAACGCGCCTTCGACGAAATCACGCGCCAAATTCCTCCTCCCTGGTACGAGGACGACTTGGACGCCGTCCAGCGCCTCTGCGAACTCTTGCTTCGCCGCCGGTCGCGTGTTCCGGAACTCATCCTGGCCGCCAAACAATCGAATCGCCAGCCCTTCCCGAACTGGCTCGGAGCCCATGGGACGTGAACCATGAACGACAGCACTGCCGAAACTATGCAACCTGAACGCAATTGCGCCTATCGCATCTTGCGTTACACGCCCAATCTCGTGCGCGATGAGTGGGTGAACATCGGCGTCCTCGTCTACGACCCGCAGTCCGGCGAACGCCGCTTGCGCCTCATCGAAGAACAGGAAGAGTACAACCGCGTGCGCAGGCTGCACCCCCAAGCCGATGAATCCCTGCTGCGCGCCTTGCGTGACGATCTGGAAAACCGCTTCGACTCCGCCCGCGGCTCGAACGGCCACGGCGCAATTGGCGGCGTTTCCGGCGGCAGCGCCATCCAGGAACTCCTTCGCAAGTGGGACGACACCCTCGCCAACGCCCTTCAGCTGGCGCCGCAAAAAGGCGTTATCTCCAACGATCTCGACGCCGAACTCGAGCGCCTCTACGACGACCACGTTGCGATCCCGCGCTCCCCCAGCCGCGTCGGCGCTCCCGGCAGCCGCATGCAGATGCGCGCCTACTGCTCGCAGGTTTTCCATCAAGCCCGCGTCTGGAACAAAATCCAGAAGTCCGTGCGCGCCGCGGAATTCACTTTCCCCGGCGATCCCATGCGCATCGACTACAGCTACCGCCGCAACGGCACTCGCGGCTTCCTGCACACGCTCTCCGTCTCGCGCGCCCCGGGAGACGCCAAAGTGCTCGCCTATACAGCCGAGCGCATCGCCGCTAAATCCACTCTCAAATCAGAATTTGCCGCCATTACGGATATCGATCTGAGAGAACACAACGATCGCAACCATTTCGTGGACCGCACACTGCGCGACGCGGGGATAGAACCGGTACCGCTGGATCATTTTGCGGTCTGGGTTGCAAAACTGAAGCCTATGATTCAGTGACTCCGGCTTGCCGATACGACGGCCCTTGAAAACAGGAACGCCCAGCCACGCAATCGTGCGGGCTTGCGCTTACGAAACTGCCAGAACAAGCAGCGTCGCGTCGTCGTGCCAATGGCCCCGGCTGAATTCGCCGGCGACGGCCAGGATTTTTTCTTGCAACAGGGAAGCGGCGTCCAACCGGTTTTCCTGGAGCACGCGCAGCAGCCGCACCTCGCCGAACTCTTCGTCCCCCGCGCCGCAGACTTCCGTCACGCCATCGGTGTAAAGAAGGAGGCGGTCGCCGGTCGCCAGCTGCGCCTCGCCGGACGCGAACTTCTGCCGGGGAAAAACGCCCAGCACGCCGCCGCCGGACTGCAAGCGCTCGTGCGAGCCGTCGGCGTGCAGCAGGATCGGCGCGTTGTGCCCCGCATTCGCGTAATGCAGCAGGCGCGCCGGACCGTCGAGGCGCGCGTAAAAAAACGTAATAAAGCGGTCGGCGCCAGTGTTGTGGCAAACCAGGGAATTCAACCGCGCGCACAACCCGTCGGGCGCCAACGCCGGCGAGGCCAGCCCGCGCACCGCGGCCTGCAGGTTGGACATGAGCAGCGCCGCGGGCAGCCCTTTTCCCGCCACATCGGCGATGCACAAGCCCAGGGAGTTGTCCTCGAACTCGAGGACATCGTAATAGTCCCCACCGACGCTTTGGGCCGGCTGCCACGCCCCTGAAATCTCATATCCCGGGCGCTGCGGCAGGCTCTTTGGCAAAAGCCCCTGCTGGATGGACCGCGCTTCGGCGACCTCCTGCTCCTGGTGGTGAAACTGCTGTGCGATTTCCACGTGGTCGCGGTTTTCTCGCTCGGCCCGGCGCCGGGATGCGCGGCGCTCGCGGCCGATGGCAATCTGCTTTTGTAGGATCTCGAGTAACCGCGCGTTGGTCCAGGGCTTCTCCACAAAATCCGCCACGCCGTACTGCATGGCCTCCACAGCCAGCCCCACCGTCGCCCATCCCGTCATGACCACGATCGCCGGTGCGTCCTCGCGCTCTTTCAAGTGACTGAGCAAGTCCAGGCCTTCCCGGCCCGAAGTGGTGTCCCGCGCGTAATTCAAATCCATGAGCAGCAGATCAAACTCACGCGCCTCCAGGGACCGCAGCAGCTCTGCCGGCGAAGCCACTCCTTCGGTATCGTACCCTTGGCCCTTCAGCAAAAGACGCAGCGCATTTAGAACATCCGGCTGGTCGTCGGCAATCAGGATTCGTGGCGGTGTCGTAGCCATTCAGCGATTATCTCAGCAGGGGAAGGGGCAGGCCGGCTTCCACCCTCAATCTGATGTAAGCCGTTTGTTTCGGATACATTGAGAGGTGGTACGCGCCGAGGTCAGCGCGGCGAGCGACCACTTGCGGGAACGGATGTCCCACTTTCGAACAAGTGTCCGAATCCAGGAAAATGCATGTCAACAAGCTTTAAAGCCGCTCTCGCAAAATGAGAATAATCGCGCGCACTTCGCAACCCTCCGGCCTGCGAGGAGTCGTCCTACAGAACCGGCTCTGACCAGTTCTCCAGCGTTTCTTTCACTTTGTGCAGGAACTGGTGCGCAATCGCCCCGTCCACGACGCGGTGGTCGTAGCTCAGCGTGACGTAGCACATCGACCGTATGGCGATGGAGTCGTTGATCACCACGGGGCGCTTTTCAATCATGCCCAGCCCGAGGATGCCCACGTTCGGCTGGCTGATCACCGGCAGGCCAAACAGCCCGCCGAACACGCCTGGATTGGTGATGGAGAATGTTCCTTCCTGCACCTCTTCGGGCTTCAGCTTTTTCGAACGCGCCCGCTCCGCCAAATCGTTCAGCGTGCGCTGAATGCCGAGGACGTTCTTCTCGTCCGCGCCCTTCACTACCGGCACGATTAGCCCCCAATCGAGGGCCACGGCGATCCCGATGTTGATCTCCTTGTGAAGAACCACGTTTGTGCCGTCCAGCGACGCGTTCATCGTCGGGAACGCGCGCAACCCCGCTACCGCGGCCTTCACGAAGAACGGCATGAACGTCAGCTTGGTCTCGTAACGTTGCTCGAATTCGTCCTTGGCTTTGGCCCGCAGCGCAGCAACCTTGGTCATGTCAATCTCGTCCACGGAATAGACGTGCGGCGACACGCGTTTCGAAGCCACCATGTGCTCGGCGATGCGCACCCGCATGTTGCTCATCGGCTCGACCTGGTAGTTGCCGAAGTAAATCTTCTCGCGCGGCACAGCCGATTCGAACGCCACGTGAATTTGCCCGCCGGAAACCGCAGGAGGCACAGGCGCCGCGGATGGAGCCGGAGGCGGCGTGGGAGTAGGACGCGCCGGCGCTGCTGCCGGCGTGCTCGGTGGAGGCGCGGCCGCGGGAGCTCCTCCGGCCGCGATGACCGCCTCGATGTCTTGCTTGCTGATCCGTCCGCCAGCGCCCGTTCCCGGGATAGTCGTCAGATCGATGCCGTGTTCGGCGGCCATGCGGCGCACGAGCGGCGAGCTGTGGATTCGCTCACCCGTGCGTTGCGGCGCGGCAGCCGCTGGAGTTGCTGACGTGGTTGCCACCGGGGCTGGCGCTGCTGGCCTTGGCGCAGGAGGGGGCGCAGCCGCGGCGGGAGCTGGCGGAGCGGCGGCCTTCGCGGCAGGTGGGGCCGGAGCGGCAGCTGCCGAACCTGCGCCGTCGATCACTGCCACGACCGTCTGAATTGGCACGGTCTGCCCTTCGTTGACCTTGATCTCCTTCAGCACGCCTGCCGAAGGCGAAGGAATTTCCGCGTCGACCTTGTCCGTCGAAATCTCGAACAACGGCTCGTCCCGCTCGACCTTGTCGCCCGGCTTCTTGAGCCACTTGGTGATCGTCCCCTCAAAAATGCTCTCCCCCATCTGCGGCATCACTACGTCTGTGGCCATCTGCATTCTCCTGTCCGGCTTCAATCCCTGTGTAGGGGCGCAACATGCTGCGCCCCCACAAACACGGCCTAATACCGTGCGAGTTCCTTCGCTGCATCAAAAACTTTCTTCGCGTTTGGTAAAAAATATTCTTCCAGCGGCGGCGAATACGGCACCGGCGTATCCAATGCCGTCACGCGCATTAGCGGCCCATCCAGATCGCCAAACGCCTTCTCGCAAAGAATCGCCGCAATTTCTCCAGCGATTCCGCCCGTCTTCGTGTCCTCATGCACTACCAGACACCGGTTGGTTTTCTTCACCGACTGCAAAATCGTCTCTTCATCCAGCGGCAGCAGCGTCCGCAAGTCAATCACTTCTGCTTCGATACCTTCCTTCGCCAGCGCGTCCGCCGCTTCGAGAGACGTGTGCATCATCGCCGCATACGAAACAATCGTCAGGTGCTTGCCCTCGCGCCGGACAATCGCCTTGCCGATCGGCACCGTGTAATCCCCGGCAGGAACTTCGCCCTTGATCCGCCGGTAAAGAAACTTGTGCTCGAAGAAAAGCACCGGATTATTGTCGCGCACCGCCGCCTTCAGCAATCCCTTCGCGTCGTAGGGCGTCGACGGATAAATCACCTTCAGACCCGGCGTATGCACGAAATACATCTCCGGATTCGCCGAATGAAACGGCCCGCCATGCACTCCGCCGCCTGACGGCCCGCGCATCACCATCGGCGCCGGCGCATTCCACAAATAATGTCCCTTGGCCACGAAATTCGTAATCTGGTTGAACGCGCACACGATGAAATCAATGAACTGCAGCTCCGCAATCGGCCGCAGCCCCATGTAGCTCATTCCGCAAGCCGCGCCGATGATCGCGCTTTCGCTGATCGGGGTATCGATCACGCGTTCCCAGCCAAATCTTTCCAGCAATCCCTCGCTCGTCTTAAACGCCCCGCCATACACGCCGACATCTTCGCCTAGCAGCACAACCGCCGGGTCGCGCTCCATTTCTTCAAACATCGCCTGCTTGATGGCCTCAAGAAACGTGATTTGCGTGCCGTTGGTTTCCGCCATGGTCACTTCCTCACCTTTTTCGTGGAACCGGAAGTCACGGATGCTTTCGCGGAAGTTTTCGCCGCCGGCTTGCCGTTAGCCTTGGAACCATTTTTCTTCGCCGCTTCCGGTTCCTGGCTCTCGATGGTTGTTTTCGTATCGCCAAAATGAATCGGCGCGTTCGCTCCACCCGAACTTTTTCCCGACCCGAATCCCGCCACGGTCCACACCGCCTTGACGCTCGATTTCGGCGGCGTCACCTCAGAAATCGGCCGCTCCCACTTCGGCTGAATCTTGTGGCATTCATCTCCTGTGCAATACACTCCAGTTGCAGCAAACTCTGGTGGCGGCATCGGCGAATTCTCCGCAAACTCCCGCTCCGCCGCGAGAAGTGTGTCGATCTTCTCCTCGACTTCCTTCTTGCCCTTCGCGTCCAGCAATTTCTCGCCCATTAGAAATTTCTCATACAGCGCAATGGGATCCCGCCCTTCCCAATACGCTCGCATCTCCTTCGGCACGTACTCCGCCGGGTCGTGCTGCGCATGGCCCAGCCGGCGGAAGCTCTTCGCCTCAATCAAAATCGGTCCCTCGCCCGCCCGCGCCCGTTCCACCGCTTCTCGCGCCGTCGTGTACACGGCAACCACATCATTCCCATCCACGATGTAACTCGATATTCCGTATGCCTTCGCGCGGTCCGCCAGATTCTCCAGCGGCACCTGCCGCTTCACCGGCGTCGAATACGCCCACAAGTTATTTTCCAGAATCAGCACGAACGGCGCTTTCTGCGTCGCCGCAAAATTCAAACCCTCGTGAAACACTCCTGTTGAACTTCCGCCGTCTCCGATCCACGTCATGGTCACGATCTTTTGCCCGAGATACCGCCCCGCCATGGCCACACCGGTCATCACCGGAATCAAATCGCCCAGCATCGAAATCGGCGAGACGATGTGCAGCTTCTCCAAATCCCCAAAGTGACTCGTCCCGTCCTTGCCCTTCGTCGGCGAATCGTACTTCGCCATGTGCTGCATGAAGACGTCGCGCGGCGGCACGCCCTTCACCAAGAGCGCCCCGATATTGCGAATCATCGGCGCCAGCCAATCCTTCTTCTCCAGTGCGTACGCCGTCCCCACCGAAATCGCTTCCTGCCCTAGGCTCGAGTACAGCCCTCCGACAATCTTGTTCTGCCGGAAGAGCTTCACCATCGTGTCTTCCACGGCGCGGTTCAGGCGCATGTAGTAGTACAAGTCCAGATACTGCTGCCTTGTCAGTTCCTTCTTCATGAAAGCTCCGGTGGGACAGGCATTCCTGCCTGTCTCCCTTCCTTCACTCCAATCCAATCGCATGCGACAGACAAGAATGTCGGTACCACGTTACGCCGGCACCGCCACCATCTGCTCCGCCTTCTCCAGCTTCGCGAATAACTCTTCCCGCGATCCCGCCGTCATCTCCAGCCCAAACACTTCCCCAAAATGCCGCGCCACCTTCGGCGCAATTTCTTTCACACTTACCGCGCGCCCCAGCAACTTCTCCAGCGAAGTCGCCTTCCGCCCGGCAATCCCGCAAGGCACAATCAAATCAAAATTACGCAAATCCGTCGCCACGTTGTAAGCAAACCCATGCGAAGTCACCCACCGGCTGAGATGCACCCCAATCGCCCCCAACTTCTCCGCCGCCCCCTCTTGCCTCCGTGAACTCTGCGCACTCTGTGTAAATGTTTTGTCTTCATCCGTCACCCAAATTCCGGTCTTCCCCACTTCGCGATGCGCCGTAATCCCAAACTCCGCCGAAGTCCGTATCATCACCTCTTCCAGCATCCGCACATACCAGACCACATCCTTCCGTATCGCGCCCAACTGCAAAATCGGATACCCCACCAACTGCCCCGGCCCGTGATATGTAACATCTCCGCCGCGGCTCGTCTCGTAAAACTCCACATTCCGCTGATGCAGCACATTCTCCGTAACCAGCAGGTGTTCCCGCTTCCCGTTCCGCCCTTGCGTAATCACCGGCGTATGCTCGCACAGCAAAAGCACATCCCCGATCGCATCCGCCTTGCGCGCCGCCACAATCCGCTTCTGCAGCTCGTACGCTTCCGCGTATCCAATCAACCCCAGGTCGACTATCTCGCAGCTCTTCACCAGTCACCAGTCACTACACGTTAATCTGCAACCCTCGCACGGACGCAAACGCATCCCCCATCGCTTCCCAAACCGTAGGATGCGCGTGAATCATGTTCATCATGTCGTCGATGGTCCCCTCTAGATTCAACGTCGCCGCCGCCTCAGACAAAATCTCCGTCGCAAGCGGCCCGATAATGTGAATCCCGAGCACTTCTCCAAACTTCTCGTCCGAGACCACTTTGATAAACCCGCCGTGATTCCCCAGGATCGTCGCCTTGCTGTTCCCCACGAACGGAAACTTCCCGATCTTCACCGCATACCCCGCATCCCGCGCCTGCTTCTCCGTCAACCCAATCGACCCAATCTGCGGCTCGCAGTACGTCGCGTTCGGAATTCGCGTCTTCAAGATCTGCTGCGTTTTCTTGCCCGCAATGTGGGTCACCGCCACAATCCCTTCCATCATCGCGGCGTGCGCCAGTTGTGGCATCCCCGCGACAATATCCCCAATCGCGTACAAGCCCTTTTCATCCGTTTCGTAGTTCGCTCCGGTGAGCACAAATCCGCGATCCAGCTTGGCCTTCGACTTCTCCAGCCCGCAATCCTCCGTCATCGGCTTGCGGCCTACAGCAAGTAGCAACTTTTCTGCCTGCAGCGTCTGCGCCTTCCCGTCTTTATCCTTAAACGAAACCGTTACACCCTTGGCGTCCTTCTTCACGGTGTCCACCATGCTGCTGGTGAAAATCTGAATACCCTTCTTCTTGAACTCCTTCTCCAATTCCGTCGAAATCTCCTCATCTTCCACCGGCACTACCCGCGGCAACGCCTCCAGAATCGTCACCTGCGTCCCAAAGGAGTTATAAATCGACGCAAATTCCACTCCGACCGCTCCTGCTCCCACCACAATCAACGTCTTCGGTATTTCCGGCAGCTCCAGGATCGACCGGTTCGTCAAAATCATCTTGTGGTCCGGCTCCATTCCCGGCAGAGCCCGCGCTTCGGATCCGCTCACCAACAAAATATTCGCCGCCTCAATCTCGCTTTTTTTCCCATTGTTATCGACGCTCACGCGCCCCGGCCCGGCATACCGTCCCCAGCCCTGCACCCACTCCACCTTGTTCTTCTTGAAAAGAAATTCGATGCCCTTGGCGTGCTTCTTCACGATCTTGTCTTTCCGCGCCAGGATATTCGCCCAATTGATCTTCAGCCCGCTCACTTCAAATCCCAATTCCGCGCCGTTCTTGAAGTGATCGTATACGTCCGCATGGTGCAGCAATACTTTCGTTGGAATGCACCCGACGTGCAGGCAGGTCCCCCCAAGATACGGGTCCTTCTCCACCACAATTGTCTTCAATCCCAGCTCGCCCGCCCGGATTGCAGCCACATACCCGCCGGGCCCGCTTCCGATAATCGCCACATCATACTTTGCCACTCGTTCTCTCCCTTCCGCGGAGTCCAACTTGGGTCAGTCGAGCGCTCTACGCTCGCTTCTTCCTTCCACTTTTCCGCGGTCGCTCATTCTTTGGACAAGTTTGCGGTGCGCTCACGATCGGCCTCGATGGAAGCCCGGCTATTTCTGTGGGATACCCCTCTGCAAGAACGCCGGCTACCCGGCAAACCAGCAATTTTAGCAGCCGCTCGCGGCCCTAGCAACCTGACGCCGAAAACGGTGTGCGCCCGTCTCCAGGCCGCGCCTCAGCCTCGCAGGGGGCCTTTCGAAGATCCTCGTTTCACTTGCCGCCGCCGGCTTCGCCTGCCTTGGCGGCGTTCGCGGCACCCGCTCCATTCGCGGCGGTAAACACCTCATGAATGGCCGTGACAATCGTGTCCGGCCGCTCAAACGGAATCATGTGCGTGCTATCGGGCACCATGATGCGCTTCCCGCGCGTCGAAAGCTGCGATTCCTTTACCTGCAGATCATTCACCCACACCTCGTGGAAGTCATCAAACTCCTTCTTCGGAAATCCACGTGGCAGTTGTGAGGCATCCGCCGATTTGCCAGCTGTAAGCACTACCAGCGGTTTGTCTCCCAGATTCCCGGCTGCCCGCACTTCGTCGGCGCTCTCCGAAAACAACTTCATCTCCGAACTACTTGCGTCGATGAACTTGGGCTGAAGCTGCAGGTAGATTATTTCCCGCCCGAATTCCTTCGATACGCCGGGCGCTTCTCCCTGATTGCGCTGCGCAAATCGCGCAACGCCGAACCAGATCAGCAGTGGCGCCAGCCTCACTTGTCGCTGCATATCCTCGGTTGTTTTCTTCATGAACGCTTGAAGCGCCGGAGACATGCGCGCCACTTGGTCCTCGTGCGAAGCATCCACCAGCACCATCCCGGCAACGTCGTTTGGATATTGGCCGTTGTAGACGCGCACGTTGTATCCGCCGAAAGAATGCCCCACCAAAATGAACGGCCCCTTCTCCCCCGCGGCCTCGAGCAGCGCGTGCAGCTCTTTCACAATCTCCAGGCTTGTACGCGGCGCGGAGCTTGCTCCGCTCCAGCCGTATCCCGCCCTGTCGTACGAACAAACGCGTGCAAACTTCGCAACCTCCGTCTGCACCGGATTCCATCCAACTGCCGGTACGCCCAATCCAGTATCCAAAATAACCGTTGGACTTCCTTGCCCCCGGCAATCGATGCTCAAGGTCAGGTTGTCAAACGCAGGCCCGAGCGAAACCGATTTTCCTTGTTGCGGAAACCGCCGCGCGTCCGCTCTATTTCCCAAGGCCTGGTAACTCGCGCCCACTATCCCAGCCAGCACCACGAGCCCGAGAATCCCAAGCACCCCTCTGCCGATCCATCGCTTCACGCGCCCAGAGCGCCGCGGCCCAGCTGTCACCGTCTCGTTTTCCAAGGGTTTCTCCTCGCCTGAAACATTTGATGCATTTTCTCTGGGCGGATATTAGACCGGGCCGTCCCGGGCGTCAACGAGGGTTGGTATCTATATGGAGTTTGGGGCGAAAAGAATTTTTGAATGACGTTGCGGAACTCACGCAATTTGTTTCAAACCTTTTTGAAGTCACTGATTTTCCGGGCCGCTCCCCGGCGGGATCGGATCATACACGTAGCGCACATCGATGGGCGTGTTCGAACGCCCCGTGGTCTGCCGAATCGTCTCGTATAGCTGCGCGCCGTCGTACGACAATTCAAAGGTGCGGCTCATCTTTCCTCCGCGCGGACCCTTTTCATCCGTTACCAGCCGCGAACCATCCCAATGCGCCGCAATCTCCTCATAGCTGTCGTCCTTCGCGTCAGACTTCTGCAGTTTGCGTCCATCGGTGAAGAGCGCCTGCTTCCGGCTTTGGTCATCCGTCAGATCCACTTCCGGATCTTTTGCCGCTTTTTGCGTCAGCCTCAGCGAATTCGCCGCCGCGATCGCCGATTCCACACGCTGCCGGTCCTCGTCGCTCTCCCCTCCCCGATTCCCGCCGATGGGAAACCCCGCGATACTCACTCCGGTGCCGCCTCGGGATCCACTGCCCCGGCTTGTCCGCGCGTCCTCCATTTTCTTGCGTGGGTCGTCGCTCTCGTCTCGGTTCAGTTTCCACGCGCCAAAGATGGAGCTCCTCGTCTCCACCCGCGGTGGCTGACCCTGCGGATTCGCCGTCGCTGACGCTGAGGGCTGCGGCTGCGCCGCGGGCAGAGGTCCGGCCGGCGCCTGCGCGCGAACGGACCCACCCATCGTCAACACAAAAGCAATCGCAACACCGAAAACTCTTGGAGTGAAGAATGTGCGCCCCTTCATGGCCGCCCCCTGCGTATATCATTGATTCCCGTCGCCAACAGCGAAAGTTCCTCCGCGCGGCAAACACGGAGTTACGAACTGGCTCTTCTGGACCTAGAAGACGCTGGAGAGATCAGCCTCAGCGCGAGGGCAACCATTCGTTCAACGCCCGAATCCCGGGCAACAGCGCCAGTGCCCCAAGTTCGCGGAATCGCGCCGCCCGCTTTCTGTACTCAAACGTGCCCTGCGGCAAAATCGCCATAAACGGCACTCGCGCATCCCGCGACGCGAGCGCATCATCCACATTATCGCCAACGTACAGCGCCTCGCTCGGCTGGCGCCTTGCCAGTATTTTCAGCAATCCATCCGGATACGGCTTCTTCCGCTTGACGTCGTCCATCGTCACCACCGTCCGGAAATGCCGCGTCCCCGGCCATTTCTCAAACGTATGCGAAAATTCCTGCCGCGTCCGTCCCGTAAAAAGATTCAACTCAAAACGCTCCGCCCACCGCTCGATCTGCCGCGGCGTAATCACCAGCTTCTCTTTCCGCACATTTCCAGCCTCCCCGTTCTTCCCCCAATAAAATTGCTGAAACGCCTCCCGCGCTTCCTCATAGCTCGTCGGCCGCCCGAGCGCCGTCGCCCAATTCGAGACCAGCATCCAATCGTCGTTGTTTCCCGGCCTGCTCTTCCATTCCAGCAGCTCCGCCCACGACAGCCGTTTGCCTGTCAGAAACCGCATCGTTTCCAGCGCGGAAAGCCAGTACGACCGCCGCACGTCCACCAGCACGCCGTCCACATCAAACACAAGTATTTTCGGAGCCGCAATCGTCTTGGCTGGTTTCACGCAAGAATTGGAGCAGAAAATTTCCTATTGGGCAACGTATACGCTCACTTGCCGCTTGTCTTCTTGGCTGCCACAGCGCCTTTCACCGCCTCTGGAAGTGCAAACATTTCATCGCCCACATTATCGTACGTGACGGACGTGATCAGCGAAATGGCGAGCGTATCGCCATCGCGGGAAGTCGTCTTCGCCGGCATGCGGATGCCGCCGAAATCCTTGTAGGCCTCAAATGTCTCCGTCGCGTCACCATTCCCCCCGCGCCATGCTGTGTTGAACGCATAGCCCAACAACAATCCATTTTCTTTGTCGTAGAACTGTTCGTTGAGCTTGCCCCAGTTGTTGATCCCCTTCAAGTGGTAGCACGGACGGCCATTGAACTCTTTGACGTCCACGACTTCCATCGTTTTGAAATACTTCATCACCTGCAGGTGGTAATACATGTCCGCGTCGCGCGCGATAGTCTTTATTTCCTCGCCTTCGTGGATTACCACTTTCCCGTCGGGATGCAGATCCCACGCGGTTTGGCCGTCATACCCTGACGCATACTCCTTCCCGCCTGGAAGCGAAGCTTTCAATAACATCTTTCCGTCTGTGGTGTAAAAGACCGTCTCGAAATCCGACTTCTGCGCGGGGACCTGGTAGCGCCCATGAACCGTCATGGATTTGTGTCGGAGAAGCGCATCTCTGCCTCCGGTCACTTCCACGTAGCGATCCAGCACTTCCTGCGCAGTGGGCAGCTTCTCTTTTGTCTGCGCCGCCACCGCTGAAGCCATGGCGAGAACCGCAAAAGCCAGCGCCGTGAGGCTTTCAGGTTTAAGAACTCGAACAAAGATGCGCGGAAAATTCATGGGGAGTGACACAAGCACCTCCAGGATCGCTCGGCTGCAAGCGCCGCGCCGAGTAACCCTCAGGACGACAAGATCACACAGTCCTCACTTTCGAATCTTGTCCAAAATTAGCGTCGCTACGGTCATTGTCCCGGCCGGAATAGAGGGTCTAAAAATCTGGAAACGACGGTCCCACCACGCCGTCTATCAGAAGTGAAGCCCGGCGAACCGGGATTCCTTTGTCCAAGCCAATGAAATCCTTGGCAAATTCAATCCCTTCTCCACCAATGGCCCAGTATCCCGGCAACTCCCGCCGCATTGTAGGACAAATCGAGGCGTCCTCGATCCACGTTGAGGAAGCCGAGTATGCTCCTGGCTTCTGCATGCCGCGTCATTCTCACGAGCACGCGGAATTTGCATGCAGTCTGGAAGGCGTCCACTGGTCGTTACACAGCAATGCGGGCTACACCTGCCGGCCCGGAACGTTGCGCTTTTTGCCCGCGGGAGAGCCCCATGAAAACTATTTTCCAACTGGCGCCCGATGCCTGCGCGTTGAGTTGCCATCTTCCATTCTCGATCGCGCACGGGAATTTGGCGTTGTGCTTTCTCTTCCCGGAGAACTCACGACACCGGAGGACGCGTCGCTGACTCAGCGCCTCTTCAAGGAATTTCGCCAGAACGACGATCTCTCGCCGTTATCCATTGAGGAACTTTCATTTCAACTTTTGCAGGAATGTTCGAACGAGCCCGCCTGTCAGCGTGAGCAGCTTCCCGAATGGCTCCGCAGGACTCGCGAGATGCTTCATGAGGAAAGCGCCAGCCGGCTGACCCTTGCCGAACTCGCGCACTCCGCCGACCGTCATCCCGTCCAGGTTTGCCGTCAATTTCATCGCCGGTTCCAGTGCACGATTGGCGAGTACGTCCGGCGTCTCCGCGTCGGCCGCGCTCAGTCACTTCTTACTTCATCGGACTTGAGTCTTGCAGAAATTGCGTTAGTCTGCGGATTTTCGGACCAAAGCCATTTCACCAGAGCGTTTCGCAGTCTTACTGGCACGCCTCCACGAAAATTCCGGAAGCTAAAAGCCACCTATGAAGCGCCCGCCTAGCTCTTCCTTACGAAAAAACGATGGGGAACCTCACGCCATCACACTTTGGGCAGCGCGTGCTCTGCCACGCTTCGTCCTTCCGCGAGCCGCGCCACATAAGTCTCCAGGGTCTGGTCCAGTTCCTGCGGCCGAACCGGCTTCGTCAGATACCCGTCCATCCCGACTGCCATACACTTCTCGCGGTCCCCTTTCATCGCGTGCGCCGTCAGCGCCACAATCGCCTGCCGCATTCCCGTTCCCTTCTCCTTTTCGCGAATCGCGGCTGTCGCCTCCAGTCCGTCCATGTCCGGCATCTGTACGTCCATTAATACCAGGTCAAACTTCTCCTTCTCCAGCGCCTTCAGTGCCTCCAGCCCCGTGCCTGCCACCACCACCCGGTGTCCTCTCTTCTCCAGCAGCCGCACCACCAGCCGCTGGTTCACCACGTTATCCTCGGCCAGCAGCACGTTCAGATACGCGTCCGGTTCCCGTGCATCTTGCAGCGAGAACCGCGTTATCAATGGTATGGCCCCCTCGTGTTGCCGCGCCCCGAGCACCCTCGCCACCGCTTCCCGCAATTCCGATTGCCGGATCGGCTTCAACAAGTACGCCGCCACTCCCAGCTCCTGGCATCGCGCCGCATCCCCGCGATGCCCAGCCGAGGTCAGCATCATGATTGTCGCCGTCGCCAACTCCGGCCTTCGCCGGATTTCCTCCACCAGCGCGAAACCATCCATATCCGGCATATGCATGTCCGTCAAAATCAGTTGATATGGCTTGCCGCCTTGGCGTGCAGCGGATAATTCCGCCAGCGCCTCCTTACCCGCATTTACCGCGGTTGGCTTCATGTTCCAGCGCAGCAGCATCCCTTGCAGAATTCTGCAGTTGGTCCTGTTATCGTCCACCACCAATACCTTTACATCTCGCAAAAGCTCCGGCGGCGCCACCGTCCCCAATTTAATCACTTTCATATCCGCCGCGCCCAGCCGCACCGTAAAGTGAAACTTGCTCCCGTGGCCCATCTCGCTTTCCACCCAGATTTTGCCTCCCATCATTTGCACCAGTCGCGTCGAAATCGTCAGCCCTAGTCCCGTCCCTCCGTATTTTCTCGTCGTTGACGAGTCCGCCTGGGAAAATGGAGCAAATATTAAATCGCGCTTGTCCGGCGGTATGCCCATCCCCGTGTCCGCCACGGTAAATCGGCAGATACAATCCGTGCCCTCCTTGCTCTCGACTTCCACCTTCACCTCGATCTCCCCTTTGTCCGTGAACTTGATCGCGTTGCCCACCAGGTTGATCACGATTTGCCTTAAGCGCACGGAATCTCCCCTGACCACTTCCGGCACTTCCGGCGCCACTTCGCACAGCAACTCCAGTCCTTTCTCATCCGCCCGAATCGCCAGCGTCCTCAATGTCGATTCCAGACTGTCCCGCAGATTGAAATCCGCTGCTTCCAGGTCGATCTTTCCCGCCTCTATCTTCGAGAAATCGAGAATGTCGTTGATCACCGTCAGCAGCGTGTCACCCGACATTTTCACGGTTTCCAGATATTCCCTCTGCTCCGCCGTGAGTTCCGTCTCCAGCGCCAGATCCGTCATCCCCATTACCCCATTCAGCGGCGTGCGAATCTCGTGACTCATGTTCGCCAAAAACTCGCTCTTCGCCCGGCTCGCCGCTTCCGCCGCTTCACGGGCCTTTCGCATTTCTTCTTGCACTCTCTTTAGATGACTGATGTCTCGCCCGATTCCCACGAGCCCCGTCACCCTTCCCTTTTTATCCCGCAGCGGTACCTGCGTCGTCATCACCTGGCTGACGTTTCCTTGTGCGTCCACGCCCTCTTCTTCTCGGTTGATCTCGGCTTGCCCGGTGCGGATCACTCGTTGTTCGTCTTCGTAAAACTTCATGGCAATCTCGCGGGGATAAAAGTCAAAATCCGTCTTCCCAAGCAACTGCTCGGGAGTCTTGCCGCCCATCTGGCGGGCTACCGAAACGTTGGCCACCAGGAACCGGCACTCCGCGTCTTTCACGTACATGAAATCGGGAACGTTGTCGATCAGCGCTCGCAACACTTTCCGTTCTTGCGAAAGTGTTTCCTCCGCCTGCACTCGCTCGTTCACCTCTGCCTGCAGCTCCGTGGTCCGCGTCTTCACGCGCATCTCCAACTCATCTTTCGCGCCCTGCAGCGCCGCGTCCCGTTCTTGGATTCTCTCCAGCATCTGATTGAACGACCCTATCAGCGTTCCTACCTCGTCCTTTCCGTGCGCCACTGCGCGAACCGTGTAGTCCTCCTTCGCCGTCACCCGCGCCGCAATCTGCGCCAAGTGCAGAATGGGCTCCGTGATCAACCGCAGCAGCTTCGAGGAAACGAGATAGGTGGCCAGCACGGAAATCACAATCACGACGAGCGAGATCTCCGAGTATTGCCTGAACTTTTCTTGCACCGCTCCTAGGTCCGAGATGATCGCAATCGCCCCGCTTTTTTCGCCTCCCAGCGATACCGTTCGATAGAGAATCACGGACTCTTTCCCGAATATTTCTCCATCCTGACGCAAGGCAGGCATTGCCAGTCCCGCTCCACTCCCGTCGCGCCGGTATTCCGCAAACACCGCTCCACGGTTGTCGTACAAGCATGCCCCCACTACATGCCGTTCCGCGCGCAGCGCTCCGAGTACGTCCGTTGCCGACTTACGGTCGTTGAACGCCAGCGAAGCCGCCGCATTCGCTCCCAGCGTGTCCGCCAGCGCCGAGAGTTCACTGGTCATCGCCCTTCGAAAGCTCGTTCTTTCATATAGGTCAAAGCTCAGGCAGGCCAGGCTCAATCCCACCAGGCTCGTGCAGACGATCACAAACGTTAGCTTGCGCTGTATCGATGTATTCCTCATAAGCGCCATTTCAAGTTCCTTTCGGACCCCCGATCACGTTTTTCGCCAGCGCCAGCAGCCTCGCGCTTATTTTCAATCTCCCTCGCTCCGCTGCTTCCAGATTGATTTCGAAGCGCACCTTGTTGTCCTCCAGAAAAAACCCGATCATCCCCCCCTCCTGCACAAAATGTTCCGACTCTCCCACCGTCAGCACGGGAGCGCCCTTTAGTTTTGCCAACTCCCCCGCTATCGACTTCTTCTCTGCTGCCCCAAGAAACAACACCTGGCACTCCTTCATCTCCTGAGCTTGCTTGAAGTGCTGCACCCGAAACGCCCGCTCCCCGATCTTTTTCCCGTTCAAGCTTGCGTCCAGCGCACCCTGGAAGGGATCCTCACCCACCGTGCAGTATGTGATCGGGCTGTCGGCTCCTTTGAACGCTTCCGGCGGCCAGTCCACGAATTGCGCAAAATGAAACAGGAACGCCGCCTTCACCTGATATTCACTTGACGTATTCCCTTGGCCCGCAACACGGCCAACATCAACGCCACAGAGCAACGCCGCAAGCGCCACCACCGCCAATCTGTGCGGCAACTGACGAACTCTTCTCCCGCTAGTCCCCCATCCCCGGTTTCGCCGCGTTCTTCGCATTTTGTTTGCAACGCTCAATGTCACTTCTTCTGCCTCAGAACTGCCACGTAATCTTGGCGTAAGCGCTGCGCTTGATGAGGCTGGACTCTTCCGTTTGGTCCGGCCCCAGGAATTCAAGATGGTGGTCGCGCAGCAGGTTTTGCCAGACCAGGCTGATGGAAAATCGATTCCCGGGCCGCCAAATCACGTTGGTGTCCAAATGCGTGTACGACGGAACCCCCTGCGCGGGAAGCCTTCCGACGAAATATGCCGCGGCATTCCATTCCCAGTGATGCCCTAACTCCAGATGCGATCGCAGTTGGGCTTGCTGGCTCGGAAAGGCTCCTTGCGTCTCCGGAATCGTCGTCATGTCTTCGCTTGTCGCGTCCCGGTGCAGATGCATGGCCAGGAAGGAGTACCCCGGGCTGAGCGTCCATCGCTTACTCAGCTTCCAATTTAGAGACAGTTCCACGCCATGCGTCTCGCCGTAGGCTAGATTGCTGAGGACGTTTGGCACCACCAGGTGCAATGGCGCCGGATTCGCCTCGAGGAAAGGCGTACCCGGCTCTACCGATACGAGATTGTCGTAGTCGTTGTAGAAAATTGTCCCGTCGAGCGAAATCCGTTTTGTTATCTCCGTTCGATACCCCGCCTCAAAAGCATTCAAGCGTTCGTTCTGCCGGTTCGGACTCCCAAAAATGCTGACAAGGACGGGAAGATTCCCTGGCCCGGGAAACACAGACTCATTGACGCGAATGTCGCGGTCGCTTTGCGATGGTGTTCGCAAGGCCCTGGACACGGCGGCCCAGAACATGTTTCGCTCGCTAGCGAGCCAGGCAATCCGGACGCTCGGTTGCAATCCAAATCCTGTGAAGTCGTTGTGCTCGAGTTTCGCTCCCACGGTCAGGTAAAGCCGGTCAGGCCGGAGGGCAATCTCATCCTGCACAAAGGAACTAAAGAGTTGACGCGTTTGATCTGCCGGAGTGAACGCAATCCGCAGAGTCGTGGCCAACTCATCCGAGGTCCTCTGGTAACCCGCTCCCCAGACGAAATCCTGCCGGCTGCCCCAGCCCACGTGATCTTCGAACTCCATCTCGAACGTGCTCAGTCCCGTTCCGTAGGTCGTGTCGCCACGGTCGCTGTGATCGAAATTGATTTGGAGACTCGTCTCCGAGTGCGGCGACGCAACATGCTCCCAGCGGGAAACCACATCCCACCCGGAAAAACGATCTCGCAGATTCACGATTCCGTTTACTGGCGGCGAAATCGTGGCAATCGTATCGACGACCTCTCCGCCATCACCTCGATATACATCTCCTTCCAATGTCAGTGAGTCCTTCGCTGAAGGCTTGGTATCGACGCGAAATCCTCCTTGAAAATTCTGCCAGTCATCTTCGCCCCTCTTTCCCGCGGCATCGAGGTCGTGGCCAAACTGGAAATCGCCGCCAAACACCCGATAGGAAGTCTTGCTCCCGATCTTTCCGCCATAGCGCGCCGCCCCGAACTCATCTCCTGGGGCTCCACCTCCCGCAGTCACCAGGCCTCCCTGCGTGTCGCTCGCTTTCTTCGTGGTTATGTTGATCACGCCGTTGACTGCGTTCGCTCCCCACACCGTGGCCCCGGGGCCTCGGATCACTTCGATGCGCTCGATATTGCCCAAAAGCAAGCTCTGGGTGTCCCAGAACGTCCCGGAAAAAATAGGCGAATACACCGTGCGGCCATCCACCAGAACGAGAAGTTTGTTCGAATACTGGCTGTCGAAGCCCCGCGCCGTGATTGCCCACGTGCTGCTGTTGATCTGAGCCACCTGTACGCCGGGGACCATTCGCAGAAGATCCGGTATATTTGCCGCCCCCGAACGCCGGATGTCCTCCTCGGTGATCACAAAAACCGCCGCCGCCGTTCGCGAAAGCTTCTCCTCTTTCTTCGAGACCGACGTCACCTCTATATTCATCAAATCTTCGATCCTTACTTTTGTAAGGTCCCGCGTCTGTTCCTGGGGCTTCGCGCAAGGCACTGCCAAGCTCGCCATTCCGAGTGCTGCTAGCGCACGGCTCGCGCGCTTCATCCATGCTCTCGGAGCCAGGTAGCGGCGCCCCCTCTTGCTTGCCAACGTTAATCTCTGTTTGTTCCACATCGTTGTTCTCTTCTTGCGCGCGGCCAGGTTCGAATCAGCCCATTGGCTAAAACCGCCACGTCAATTTGGCGTAGACACTGCGTTTTATTTGGGAGGAATTTACGCTCTGAAATTGATCGTTAAATTCCACGTGATGGTCCTTCAACAGGTTTTGGCCGGTGACGCTCATCTCTGCTCGCTCGGCAAAGTGCCAGGTCAATTGCGAATCAAGCCGCGTATGGGAGGGCACAAACTGCGCGGGCAGAGGGCCCACAAAATAAGTGTTCATGTCCCACGCGAACTTATGGGGAAGCTCCACATGCGAGCGCAGCTGTGCCTGATGCCCTGGGTTTGATCCCTGCGCATCCGCCACGCTCGTCGTATCCGAGCTCGATGCCTGGGTATGCAAATGCATCTCAAGGAAGGAATAGCCGGGGCTGAGCGTCCATCGGCTCGTTACTTTCCATTTTGCATACGCTTCCACTCCTTCCGTCGTCCCGTACAGCTTGTTGCCCAGCGATTCCGGGATCACTTCCACGGGCGGCACGGAGCTGGCATTGAAGTACGGGGGAAGAAGCTCCTCGCTTTCCAGATCGTGATAATTGTTGAAGAAAACCGTCACGCCCGCGGAGAATCGGTCTGTCGGTTGTGCCCGGTAACCTAGCTCATAGGCGATGACATGTTCCGATTTCAAGTTCGGATTTCCCAGCAGCGCAACTTCCTCTGGCCCCGGCAACGCCGTCAGCACGGCGTTCAGTCCCACGTCCCGCTGGTCTGGAGTGCGGCTCGCCCGTGAAACCGCGGCCCAAATCGTCTTGCGCTCGCTTGGCGTCCAGGCCAGGTGGGCGCTCGGCTCATAATCCAATCCGCTGAAATAGCTGTTCTCGAGTTTTGATCCGAGGTAAAGAACCACGCGGTCTGGCTTGAGTGTGATTTGATCCTGAAGGAACGCGCTGTAAAGTTCGCCCGCCTCGTTTGCTGGAATAAAAGCCTGGTCAATCGTGCCCACCGTTTGATCCGCGCTATAGCGAAAGTCTCCGCCCCAAATCAGATCGTGCCGCGTTCCCACCGCGATGTGGTGCTTAAAATCTAGATCGAACGTATGGCGGCCCTCGCTTGATTCCGAACCGTTCCTTTCATAGTTGTCGAAATAAAACTGCAGCGTCGTATCCGAGCGGCTCGAGAAGAGGTGATCCCATCGGATAAACACCTCTCCTCCCGACAGCGGCGTGAGCCTCTCGACGTTTATATTTTCGACCGGCGCCAGCATGGAGTGGACGATGACCGAGCCTTCTTCCCCCGTATAGACGTCTCCCTCCGTCGTGACTGTATCTTTCTTCGAAAGGCTCGTGTCTGCGCGAAAACCCGCGTGCAACAGATGCCATCCATCTTCGGCCGCCTGCCCGTTTAAATCGGGAGAATGGTCGTCGCTGAAGTACTTTGCAAAGATTCGGTAGCTTGTGTCGTCCCTGATTTTCCCGCCGTACTGGAGCGTTCCGAACTGTTGCACCTGCGTTCCGCCGCCGCCCGTTACCAAACCACCCTTCGTCTCCGAAGCTTTCTTCGTGATGATGTTGATGACGCCGTTGACTGCGTTCGCTCCCCACACCGTTCCGCCCGGCCCGTCAATCACCTCCATGCGCTCGATGTCCTCCAACGGCACGTCTTGCGTATCCCAATTCACGCCTCCGAACAGCGGCGTATACACCGCTCGGCCGTCGATGAGAACCAGCAATTTGTTCGCGAACTGAAAATTGAATCCGCGCGCCGAGATGGCCCACGTATTGGCATTGATTTGTGCCACATCCAATCCGGGAACCATGCGCAGCAGATCGGGAATATTCAAAGCCCCGGAGTCGCGTATATCTTCTTGGCTGATGACATATATGGACGCCGCCACCTGCGAGCTCTTCTGCTCCTTCTTTGAGGCTGAGGTCACTTCCATGTTCATCAGGCTTTCAAGGCTCACCTGTGTTAGATCTCTTTGCGCCACAGGAACGGGCGGTGCTTGTTTCGCCTGCGTCCCTCGCGTTTGTGGCGGAGAAGATCCCGTTTGAGGGGCTTGGGTAAGCGAGGATGGTGCTGGTTCGTGTTGCGGTGCAGCAGGTTCATTCGCGGGTGGACCCTGTGCTCCTACCTGCCCGCAAATCAAGAACGCGATGAGCAAGATTGCTCCTCGCGCGAACGCGGTTCGGCGTAAGCATCGCACGGCTTTCCCTTCGTTCGCGGACACACGGTCCCCCTCCGAAAAGCGTGCACACGACATACCGAATTCCCTGGAATCCCCTCCACTCAACTTGTTTACATTCAATCTCTTAGCTCATCGCACCCTTTCGCCGGTATTCCTGAATTGAGTCTCTCTTTGTGACCTGTTCCATAGTGGTGCAAACACCTTCGAACTCCCTTCTGCTCTTCCTCCCTCTTTCCCTTCCGCTATTCGAATGGCCTCCTACCTCTCCGGTATCATTGCTGGAGCCGGAATGGCCTTGCTACAATCACCCGCGGTTTCCCCTGCTCAAACGCTGCCTGGAAATCGCGGGGGAAGCCCTTAGAAAGAGGATGGAATGGCTGGATTTGCCGGTGTCGATTTCATCGATTTTGATTCGCAGCTCAACGACGAAGAAAAACTTGTCCGGCAAACCGCCCGCCGTTTCGTCGACAACGAGATTATTCCCATCATCGAAAAACACAGTCGCGAAGGCACGTTCCCGAAACATCTCGTGCCGCAGCTGGGTGAGCTGGGATTTTTTGGCGCGAATTTGCAGGGTTACGGCTGCGCCGGGATGTCCAACGTCGCCTACGGTCTCGTGACGCAAGAGCTCGAGCGCGGCGATTCCGGCTTGCGCAGCTTCGTCTCTGTGCAGAGCGCGCTCGTGATGTATCCGATTTACGCCTACGGCAGCGACGCGCAAAAAGAAAAGTGGCTGCCGCTTTTGCAGCAAGGTACAGCTATCGGGTGCTTTGGATTGACGGAGCCGCAGTTCGGCTCGAATCCCGGGGGCATGCTCACCCGCGCTGTGAAGAAAAACGGCAACTATGTTTTGAACGGCGAAAAAATGTGGATCACCAGCGGCTCCATCGCGGACGTCGCCGTCGTTTGGGCAAAATGCGAGGACGAAAAAATTCGTGGATTTTTAGTGGAGAAGGGGACGGCGGGATTCAAAGCGTGGGATGTGCACGGAAAATGGTCTCTGCGTGCGTCCGTCACATCCGGTTTGGCGCTCACCGACTGCGAGATTCCGGAAGAAAATTTATTGCCGAATGTGGTGGGATTGAAGGGGCCGCTGGGCTGCTTAAATCAGGCGCGTTACGGAATTGGCTGGGGAGCTCTGGGCGCGGCGATGGCTTGTTACGACACCGCCTTGCAGTACGCAAAAACGCGAAAACAGTTTGCCAACAAGCCGATTGCTTCGCACCAGCTCGTGCAGGAAAAACTGGCGTGGATGATCACCGAAATTGTGAAGGGGCAACTGCTGGCGTTGCAAGTGGGGCGCTTGAAGGACAAAGGCAAAGTGGATTTTTCGCACATCTCCATGCTGAAAATGAACAACGTGGCCATCGCTCTCGAAACCGCGCGCAAAGCCCGCGATATTCTCGGCGCCAACGGCATCGTGGACGATTACTGCGTCATGCGCCACATGAACAATCTCGAGAGCGTTTTCACCTACGAAGGGACGAACGACATCCACAAGCTGATCATCGGAGAAAAAATCACCGGCATCTCCGCGTTCGTCTGATTTTCAACAGAAGGCAAGCGGCAGCCTTTGACGCCGCAGCCAACCCAACCCGCTCTTCGTTGAATCTTGTATGCTGTAGGGGCGCAGCATGCTGCGCCCCTACTGGAGATTGCGCCATGTCTGCATCAGCGTTCTTTGCACGCTTTTCCGCATTGCGATTCCTTGCATGCTTGCTCATTTTTTCCGTTGCGCCTTGTTTGCTAGGGCAGGCGCAGAAAAGGCCCGCCGCGCGACCGGCAGGGCAATCGCCGATCAAGATTCGGGCGATCACGGCGTTTGTGAATCTGGACCGCACGCAATATCAAATTCAAATTACCGACGCGATGAAAATGCTCAAGCGGGCGCGCACGATTATGGAGTCGCGCGGATTTCCGGTCGAAACTATCCGCATCGCCACGCAGCCGTTTCCGGAGTACATCAAGGGTCTCTCGAACGAGCAGGCTTTGGCGTTTTTCAAAAATTACGACGCGCTCGCCACTCAGGAGGGGTTCGCCGCTTCGATTGGGCCGGCGATGCTCAACCCCGGCGACAGCCCGGCGCAAGCCGATTTGCTCGCGGACATTTTGCTGAACACCAAACAGCTCAACGCGAGTCTTGTCGTGGCGGGCGATGACGGCGTGCGCTGGCCTGCGGTGGGCGCGGCGGCGCGCGTCATGAAAAAACTGGAAGACACCGAGCACAGCCAGGGCAATTTTCGTTTTGCGGCCATCGCGATGGTGAAACCGCTGACACCTTTTTTTCCGGCGGCCTACCACAACGGTTTCGGGCACCAATTTGCCATCGCGCTGGAGTCCGCGAATCTCGTGGCGGATGCTTTCAAAGATGCGCCGGATTTGGCGACGGCGCGCCGCAGGCTGATGGACGCACTGAGCAAAGAAGCGTTTGGAATAGAGGCGGAGGCAGGGCGGGTGGACTCCGATACCGGCTGGACATACATGGGAATCGATTTGTCGCCCGCGCCGCTGAAGGATATTTCGATCGGAGCGGCGATTGAAAATCTGACGACGCAGCCGATTGGCTCGAGCGGAACGCTGACGGCCGCAGCGACAATCACGGCAGCGATTCGCGACATCAAGGTGAAACAGACCGGATACTCCGGGCTGATGCTGCCGATTCTTGAAGATTCGCGGCTGGCGCAGCGCTGGAGCGAAGGAAGGATTTCGATTGACGCGCTGTTGAGCTACAGCGCCGTGTGCGGAACGGGGTTGGATACGGTCCCCCTCCCGGGAGACATCAGTGTGGAGCAACTGTCGCTGATCATCGGAGATATGGCGAGCCTGGCCGTGAAGTGGAAGAAGCCGCTTTCGGCGCGGCTGTTTCCTGTGGCAGGCAAGGGAGCAGGGGACACGACCGAACTGGACAGCCAGTTTCTGGTGAACGCGACGATCCAGCCGTTTGATAAAAAGTGAATCTTACCTAACCCTTGGCTGCGGAGGCGGTTGGCGCACAGGATCGGGATTGAAAGTCTGAATCCTTACTTGGTTAACCGTAAGTGGCACCCCCTCCCCTATTTTTCTGTAAGTGTTCATTCTAAAGGGTTTTAAGTCCCGTGTTTTGGAAGTGCGGATTCTAAAGGGGTTACGGGTGTGTTTTCGTAAGTGCGCATTCTAAAGGGCTTAGGGACAAGACTGGATACCAAACAAAAACGCCAGCAGGGTGCTGGCGGTACGGGCCAAAATATAAGTCTACCTAGGAACCAGTATAGCAGAAATTACGGATTTGTCAAGAGAGATTTCAGCGATCAAAAATGGGGGCGAGTTGGCGGTGGGTTTCGCGGTCGCGTTCGAGGTCTTCGAGGGTGTATTCGAGTTCGACGCCGTAGTCTTTGAGGAAGGCGTCGAGTTGCATGCGAGTCTGGAAGCCGAGCAGATGGCGCAGGAGGGCCGTCGAGATTTTGCGGGTGCGGTAGGCCTCGAGAGCGAGGGCTTCCACGGCGGCGCGGGAGAAGTCCTGGCCATGGGCGGAGAAGGCTGCGAGGAGTTCGTCTGGAAGCGAGATGGTGACGTGCTGCATGAGTTCAGAATACTGGAAGAATCGGTGAAAAGCACGGCAGGAGTGTTGAAAGTCGAGATCAAAACACCCACCCTTACAAAACAAGGGTGGGGCACCCGCTCCTGGTTGCTCATTGATCCATTCCGATTGCAGTCTTATCTTATAAGAGATATGCTATAAGAGATGGCGTGAGACGTTGATTTCTTTGTGGATGAACGCGGCGATGCGCCTGTGGAGGAGTACCTGACGGGTTTGCCGCCGCAACACCGGGCGAAGTTGCTGGCGTTGATCAAGATGCTGGAGCAGGAGGGGCCGAATCTGCCGTTTCCCTACTCTTCGCAGGTGCGGGGAAAGCTGAGGGAGCGGCGGACGCAGCAAGGGAAGGACAAGCTGAGAGTCCTTTATTTTGGGGACGCGAAGAGGGTGTTCATTTTGCTGCACGGTATCGTGAAACGAAGCGCGCATTTGCCGGAAGAGGATATTCGCATCGCGGAAACGCGGATGGAATGGCACGCGCGGCGACTGGAAGGAAAAAGAAAATGACGAGTCGATGGAAGCGATTTTATGAGAAGCAGATGGGGGACGGGAAGCTCCGGGAGTTGGTGGAGACGGAGCTGGAGAATCTGCAATTGGGAGTGCAGATCGCGAAGCTGCGGGCGGCGGAGAATTTGAGCCAGACAAAACTGGCGGCGAGGGCGGACATGAGCGCGCCAAAGATTTCGGCGATGGAGAATGAGCCGCGGAATTTGACGATTGGGACGTTGATTCGGGTGGCGCATGCGTTGGGGAGCAGGGTGGAGATTAAATTGGTGCGCAGGAAAGGGTCGAAGGCGGGGCGGCGGAACGGCGGGGGAAAGGTCAAACCCCGCAGCCTTTAACACCGAAGGCTGCGGCTCGCGGCATCCACGATCAAGCAGATGGTGCTATCATGAAAAAGAACCTAGCCCTAGCTTTTTCGGGTATAGAAGGTTATCGTAAGAAGTGAGTATAGAGATGACTATAGTCTTGGATTCGACTTTTGCAACGGCGGAAGACACAGCGAAGGTATTAGGTGTGTCGAAGTCCAGGCTGAAACGGCTGATGCGCATTGCGAACGCGGGCGTAATTGCTTCCGACCGATCGAGCGGGAAGAAGTTCCCGTACAAGAACGGTACAAGAGTTCTGGCTACTGCGAGAAGAAGAAAAAACGCTCGTGGCAAACTTAAAAAAGTCGCGCGCTGAAGTTTTCCTGAACATTCCCTACGACAAGAAATTTGAGAAATTGTTTCTCGCTTATATTGCAGGGATTAGTGCGTATGGCATGGTTCCTCGGGCAACGCTTGAAATTACAGACAGTTCGAGACGGCTCGAGAAGATCCTGAAGCTGGAACGAAGCTGTGAGTATTCCGTCCACGATTTATCGCGCGTAGAACTGGATCGGGCAAAACCGCGAACGCCCCGGTTTAATATGCCCTTCGAGCTTGGGCTGTGCGTAGCGGATGCCAACCGGCGCGAAGGCCAGAAGCAAAACTGGTTCGTCTTCGAGGCCGTGGCGAACCGGGTTGACAAGTCGCTGAGCGACCTGAGGGGCACGGACCCCAGGATTCACGGTGCGACGATTCGCGGGGTGTTGAGCGGGTTGTGCAATGCTTTCAGGCGCCCAGGCAGGCAACCGACCGTCCCGCAAATGATGCAAATCTATAAAGGACTCAGAAGAAAGCAGGCGGACATTCTGAACGAGGCCGGTAGCGATACGATTTATAGCAGAAGAGTGTTCGCCGGCGTTTGCGTGGTGGCCAGTTCGGAAGCGGACCGAATTGTTGAGGATTGAGCCGAAAGATTATAAATGTAAACGGCACCCGGCAGCCTTAAAACCGAAGGCTGCGGCACCCGGCTCGTTCAGTTTCTCAGTCATTTCTAAACCTCCCCTCGCATTCAGAACCTACGGGGTAAGTATCTGGCGTCAAGCTTATCATGTGGCGTGGCAGCGGGCGGCGGAGAATCTGGATTAGGTTAGGCGGTAGAAGCCGGAGCCGAGGAAGGCGAGAAGGCCGAGGTCGCGGAGGACCTGGAGTTGTTGGCGGATTTTGTCGCGGACGTGACGGTTGTCGGGGTGGAGTTTGGAGAGTTCGGCGGCGCGGGCGTAGACGTCGGAGAGGAGGAATTCGGGCTTGTTGAGGGAGCGGACGACGTTGAGGACGTCGAGGGTCCACCCGCGGGTTTCGGCTTTGAGATTTTCGAGGGGGCGGAGGCGGCGGTAGGCGCGGCGAACTTCGGCGGCGGGTCGGGCGGCGCCGTCGGCGATGATGGGGATGCGGGCGTCCTGCGGGATTTTGTTGAGCAGGATGTTGCAGCCGACCCATCCGGCGCGGCGAGCAGTAGGTGCAAGGGGCGGGCGACGCTCGATGGCAGAAAGTGCGAAGGCGAAGTGCGGAATGAGAATGACGGTGCGGACGGCCCAGGCGGTCAGGTCGTAGTGGAGGACGTAGAGGTTGGGCGTGTGGTCGGTGAGGATGGCGCGCTTCATTTGCGAATACGCGGAATCGAGAATCTTTGCGCCAAATGGTCTGGATTGGCTCTTCAGTTGAAACGGAGAATCGCACTTCGGACAGAAATAGTCGAGCGTCGCAGTTCCGTGCGGGGCGACGTTAAGCCGCGGTGAATCACAAACAGCACAGAAAAAGTTAGCTGCGCCCCATGATTCGGTGCCTACGCGGGCGCGTTGTGACGCGCTTTTGTAGCGATCAAGGCCAGCACTGGGCAGACGCAGCATGCCCACATTAGATCACGGGATTCTAGGTTTCGCTTGCAAGGTCAATTGAAGTGAGAAACTCTATTGCTCGCTTTACCGACTGGGGAGAAATATTCCAACTGTATTTCTCAGCTTCCTTAACGAGCTCTGTCACAGACATCTCCGCGCCCTCCTTTTTCTTCAAAAGGAAGTAAGCTTTCGCGGCAATCGACAATTCCATATAGTTTGGATTGCCAGCAGCCAAAATCCGACTAGTGGCGTCACTGATTTGCTTGTATTCCGGCGTTTCGCGCAAACCACTGATGAGGAACTTGCCGTCGTCAGTGAGCGCGTAGTCGTATCGTCGCATCTCGAATCCGCCACTCAAGATTCCAAACCCCGTACTCGACTCCTGCAGAAAACCCAGATTTTTCAGCTGGGTGGTTGTTCCTTCTACTGTGGACGAGAACGGTCCATAGTAGTGCGCGTCGAATTTCAACCCAAAATCATCGCCGATCAGTTCGGTTACAAAAAATGCTCTTTTTTGGAGGAGTGTTCGCCCTTGGATAGTGCCACCAGAGGCATCAATAATGCACAACAGGAAATCAGTTGGCTTCATGTTTTGCCTCCGCGCCGAATTGTAACGGATGCTGCGGGTTAGCGAGATCTTTAATTATTTCAAGTATTCCGTCGCGGTACTCACGCATTCTCTTCCGTTTCTGCTTTTCGTCGCCAATCGCTTCGACAGGCGCGTAGATGTGAAAATGTTGTTCGCGGATCTTTTGGTCGGCCGACTTGAAGAGTGCGGACTCGTCATTAAAAAGCGTTGGTCTTTTATGTTTATGAAGCACTGGCACCTGGCTCTCGGTTTTTGTTGCCGACCCGAAGTCTACTCTATACGCGATGACGTGGTGTGGATTAAGTCCGAACTGTTTAGCCACGCGAAGCTCAAGGGGTCTGTAAAAGTCTTTCGATCCGGCGAAAACGAAGGCTCGAGTCGATGGTTCAGGAAAGTCGTTCTCATTCACTTCGAAGATGCATTTAAACAATCGCCGTTCTTGAAGTCGGTCGAACATTTCTTTGGCGAGCGATCCCTTTTGATGTTGTACGATTTCCGTGATCAATCGGTCGTCGCCCCAGGTCACATAATTATTTATGAACGCGTTTGTTCCATCGTAGCCGTAGAGATCGCGTAGCCATCCGATCTTATCCTCTTCGATGCCAAGTGATATGGCCCGTTCGATCATCTGATCTGTAATCAGACGTATTCGGTGTCGATAAACCTGTGTCGTCATGTAATACTTTGCTAGAACGAATTGCTCAAGTGTATGTAGTCCGTCGATCGAGATCGCGAGCATTCGTTCTTCGCTATCTTCGTGCACTCTTAGTGTGTTCTTGAGCCTCTCCTGATCATAGATTCCATATTTTACTCCAGTGAAGTGGCTGTCGCGAAGTAGGTAGTCCTGTTTGTCGGCGTCGATGGGGCCTGAGACTATTTCGTGCAAGTAGGTGTCGCCAAAAGTCCCCGCGAGTAGGCCAACGATATTTTCTCGCTCGGTATCGCTGAGGAATCGCTTCAATTCTTCGTTTTCAAGGATGATCTTTGCTGAGATCAATTCATGAATTTTCGATTCTTGCTTGCCTTCAAAAACGGACCGGGAAGAGTGCTTTTTCAGAATGGGTTCGCCTGCATGGCCAAAAGGTCCATGCCCGATGTCGTGCAGCAGAACGGCGAGACGTACCAATCTTTGATCGCTCCTTGATTGAACCAATGCTCCGGAAAGTCCGCCGGCAACGTGAAACGCACCCAAGGAATGGTCAAACCGTGTGTGCGTTGCGCCTGGGTAAACCAGATGGGCGAGCGCCAACTGGTGAAGCGACCGGAGGCGTTGGAAAACCTTGGTGTCGATGATGTCTCGTTCATGCGAGTCGCGATAGATGAATCCGTGAACTGGGTCGCGAATCTCAAGATTGTCGAGCATCGCGTCAGACTAGGCAAAGTTATGCTGAAAGTCAATTAATTGAAATAATTTAGGCGAGGTAGATTTGGGTTTCGGTTTTGATGATGAAGAGGGCGTCGGAGTCGGGGTGGCCGGAGGCGCGGAATTTTTGGTGGGCATCGTCGAGGGAATCGGCCAGGACGGAGAAGATGACGCGGCGGTCGTGGCGGCCGATGAAATAGAAGTGGAGTTCTTGTTGGACGAGTTGGAGTTGTGGCGACATGCGAAGAGCAGAGAGGTCCCTCCACTGCGCGTCAGCAGAAGGCGCTGACGCTCCGGTCGGGATGACAGTGGTGACTACTGCGGTGCGATCTGATCGATCCACGGAAACGGTTGCCGGATCAACTGAAAAGTGGAGGCAGTCGGAAGAAATATGGAAAGACGTGACGGAAAGATCGACTTGTACCAGATTGGAACAGAGGCGGCGGACGCTCAGGTCGATGTAGTCGAGAGAGAGTTCGCAGCCGATCGCGCGACGATTTAGGCGGAATGCGCTGACGAGAGTGGTGCCTCCGCCTGCGAATGGGTCGAGGACTGTGTCGCCTTCGTTGGTGGAGGCGAGGAGGATGCGTTCGAGGAGGGCGACGGGTTTTTGGGTGGGGTGTTTGCCGAATTTTTTCTCCCAGGTTTCGGGAGGACGGATATCGGTCCAGACGGACTTCATTTGCTTGCCGCGATTGGTTTCCTTCATGAGCTTGTAATTAAAAGTGTGACGGGACTTTTTGTCTTTGGCGGCCCAGATGATGGTTTCGGTGGCGTGGGTGAAATAGCGGCAGGAGAGATTGGGAGGCGGGTTGGGCTTGACCCAGGAGATGTCGTTGAGGAGCTTGAAGCCGAGCTGCTGCATGGCGAAGCCGACGCTGTGGATGACGTGGGCGGTGCCGGAGACCCAGATGGAGCCGTTGGGCTTTAGGAGGCGTTGGCAAGCGGCGAGCCAGGCGGTGTTGAAGGCATGAACTTCGTCAAATCTGGCCCTTACCGGGCCAGAGTCGGGGCCGGGTAATTTGTCCCAGGAGCCTTTGTTGACGGAGACCATTTTGCCGGCGTGGCAGGTGATGCCGCCGTTGGAGAGGAAGTAGGGCGGGTCGGCGAAGATGAGGTCGACGGAGGAGGGCGGGAGTTGGGGGAGGAGGGCGAGGCAGTCGGATTGGTAGATGCGGAGGTGGTGCTTGGGGTCGTCGAAAACGAGGCCCTTCGCGGACTCAGGGTGAACGGGAGTGGGGAGGGTCATGATGATCAATCGGGATCGTTGATCAAGTGGGAATGAGAGTCAAGCGAGAGGAAGTAATGAGGTCACGAAGTAAGGAGTTAAAGAGAAAGACGAAAAGACAAAAGAAGGAAGTTTACACAGAGGGCCACGGAGAGCACAGAGGACACAGAGAAGAGGGAAGCAGAAGTGGGGAGGTTGACAGTCGACAGTTGAAAGTCGAAAGCGAAGACAGAGAGCCGGAAAAGGATAACGCAGAGGCGCAGAGTTAACGGAGATTCGCCGAGAAGAGGGGAAAGACAAAGAAGGAATTTTACACAGAGGGCCACAGAGACACAGAGGGCACAGAGAAGAGTAGGATCAGGGGGCGGGAGAGGCGACGGATGAACGATAAAATGCGGGACGAAGACGAGTATGGGCACGAGTACACGCGGGAGGAAGTCGCAGAGAAAATCGAGCGGGGGTTGGCGCAACTTGAAAGAGGCGAAGGCGTGGACGGCGAGGAGTTTTTTGAGCAGTTAAGAAAACGGGGCCAGGAATTGCGCGCTCGCCGCAAATGAAGGTCTCTCGCGATTCGGGCAAGCTGAGAAGGTATAAAAACGACGTTCCTTTGCTAGACTAATTCCACTATGCATGACTTGAATTATTTTCGGGATCATTTGGACGTGTTTGCGGAGATGGCGAAGAGGCGCGGGGCGGCGCTGGATTTGGAGGGATTTCGCGCGCTGGATAAGGAGCGGCGGGAGTTGATTACGGCGACGGAGGGGTTGAAGGCGCAGAGGAATAAGGCTAGCGAAGAGATTGCGCGGTTGAAGAAGGCGAAGGAGAACGCGGATAGCTTGATTGGGGAGATGAAGGCGGTTTCGGAGAAGATCAAGGCGGCGGACGAGCGGATCGCGGCGTTGAATGCGACGCAGAGCGAGTTGCTGCTGACGATTCCGAATGTGCCGCACGCGTCGGTGCCGGTGGGGCATAGCGCGGAAGAGAATGTGGAGGTGCGGCGATGGGGGACGGCGCCGAAGTTTGATTTTGTGGCGAAGCCGCACTGGGAAGTAGGGGAGCGGGCGGGGATATTGGATTTGGCGGTGGCCACGAAGATTACTGGGGCGAGGTTTGCGGTCTATAAAGGATGGGGAGCGCGGCTGGAGCGGGCGCTGGCGAATTTTTTTCTGGATGTGCACACCCGGGAGCATGGGTATACAGAGATTTTGCCGCCGTTTTTGGTGAATACGGCTTCGCTGATGAGCGCGGGGCAGTTGCCGAAGTTTGCGGCGGACTTGTTTCGGATTGAGAATACGGACTTTTGGTTGACGCCGACATCGGAGGTAGAGCTGCACAATTTGCATCGCGATGAGACGGTGGCGGAGGAGAAGCTGCCGATTTGCGTGACGGCGTGGACGGCGTGCTTCCGGAGCGAGGCGGGAGCGGCGGGAAAAGATACGCGGGGGATTTTGCGGCAGCATCAGTTTCAGAAAGTGGAGCTGTTCAAGTTTACGCATCCGGAGAAGAGTTACGAGGAGCACGAGAAGTTGCTGGCGAATGCGGAAACGATTCTGCAGAAGCTGGGGTTGCACTACCGGACGATGCTGCTGTGCACTGGGGATATGGGATTTGCGTCGGCGAAGACGTATGACATCGAGGTGTGGCTGCCGTGGAGCGGGGAGTTTCGCGAGATTTCGTCGTGCTCGAATTGCGAGGCGTTTCAGGCGCGGCGCGCGGGGATACGGTTTAAGCCAAAGGGCGGAGGGAAGAGCGAGTTCGTGCATACGCTGAATGGGTCGGGATTGGCGGTGGGGAGGACGTGGATCGCGGTGGTGGAGAATTATCAGCAGGCGGATGGGTCGATTGTGGTGCCGGAGGTTTTGCGGGGGTATATGGGGATAGAGAGGATACCGGCGGAAGAAGTAAGGAGGTAGTGAGGTAGAGGATGTAGAAGAAGTAGAGGAGGTTGAGGAAGTAGAGGAAAACAGGGCTGCTGCAGGAATGCGGCGCGGCGGGGCGGTTGGAAGGCCGGCCAGCGGGCAAATCGACGGGAATTTTCCTGTAACATATTGATAATAATATATTTACATTGAAATTAAGGGCGGAAAAGGCATGGTGGACGAGGCTTTTACGCCGCGCAAACTGTTGAAAGTACGTGTTTTCGTTTGACTCAGGCTTTTCGCCTTGCATACACTCGCCTCAGGGACATTTCTAGATTAAGTTGAAGAATCGATGAACTTTTTGGCGCGCATTGCTAAGTTTTTGTTTTGGTTGCTGATCGTGTCGTGGAGCGTGGCGCTGCTGCGGCGAGTGTTGGCGTGGATGCTGCGCGGGGCGATGTCGGCGCAAGGTGAGCAAGACGTGGCGGGCACCTCCGGAGCTGCGGCTGGTACTGGAAATGCGGAGAGCGGAGTGGCGGCGCGGAGATTGGTGCGCGATCCGGTTTGCGGGATGCACGTGGCCGAAGTACTGGCGGTACCGCTGCGTGAGGGCGGTGAGTTAGTGCACTTTTGCTCGACGGCGTGCCGTGACAAGTATGTGAGCGGGACGCAGAGGATGGCGGCGAACGGATAGCAAAGAGCTGAGAGCGGATTAGAACCCCGGGCAGCTGAAAATTTCTTAATTTTTCATAGAACGAGAAGTCGAGACTAGATGCGTAGAGGAAAGGACCGAAGCCGATGGCCACGGTCGTAAAGCCCACAGGGCCGCTGAGACAGATAGGTGCGCCGCCAATGGTGCCGCGCATTGCTCCGCGGGAGGATTTGAATCCGTTTCGGATTGCGCAGATCCAGTTTGATATGGCGGCGGAGTTTTTGAAGCTGGAGCCGGGGTTGCGGCAGATTTTGCGGACGCCGAAGCGCGTGCTGGAAGTTTCGATTCCCACGAAGATGGACAACGGGCAGGTGAAAGTCCATACCGGGTACCGCGTGCAGCACAATATTTCGCGCGGGCCAGGCAAGGGCGGGATTCGGTATCACCCGAACGTGACGCTGGATGAAGTGAAAGCGCTGGCGGCGTGGATGACGTGGAAGACGGCGGTGCTGAATGTGCCGTTCGGCGGCGCGAAGGGTGGCGTGATTTGCGACCCGAAGCGGATGTCGAAGACCGAGCTGGAGCGAATGACGCGGCGGTATGCGAGCGAGATTTTGCCGATCATCGGGCCGACGATGGATATTCCGGCGCCGGACGTGTACACGGACGCGCAGACGATGGCGTGGATCATGGACACGTACTCGATGACGGTGGGGCATTCGGTGCATGGCGTGGTGACGGGGAAGCCGGTGTCGATCGGCGGGTCGGAAGGACGGAGCGAAGCGACGGCGCGCGGGTTGCTGTTCGTGGTGGAAGAGGCGTGCAAGTTGAAAAAGATTCCGCTGCGCGGAGCGACGGTGGCGATCCAGGGATTCGGGAACGCGGGGGCGACGGCGGCGCGACTATTTGCGGAGAAGAAAGCAAAGATTATTGCGCTGAGCGATACACGAGGCGCGGTGACGAATTCGCGCGGGATCGATCCGATCAAGGCGATTCGGTATAAGGAGAGGTCGGGCACGGTTGTGGGAATGCCAGGGGCGTCGCGGATGACGAACGACGACCTGTTGACGATGAAGTGCGACATATTGGTGCCGGCGGCACTGGAAAACGTGATTACGCTGCACAACGCGGAGGCGGTTAAGGCGCGGATTGTGGCGGAAGCGGCGAACGGGCCGACGACTCCGCACGCGGATGAAATTTTGGCGCGGCGCGGGATTACCGTGTTGCCGGATATTCTGGCGAATGCAGGCGGCGTGACGGTGAGCTACTTCGAATGGGTGCAGAACATGGAAGGGCTCATGTGGGACGTGGAAGAAGTGAACGCGCGGCTGCAGAAGAGCATGGTGAAGGCGTTCCACGAAATGGTGGAGACGATGCGGAAGCATCACGTGCCGCCGCGGGCGGGCGCGATGATTTTGGCGGTAGGACGCGTGGCGGAAGCGACGCTGGTGCGCGGTTTGTTCCCCTGATTGGTAGTACCTTGAAACATTCACAGCTCATACTCGCGGGCTGGCATAGCGCGTTATTGCGCTGCTTGTGGATCTCTCTTTTCTGTTCTTGCCTGGTTACGGCCGCATCCGCGCAGAAGCGTTTGGAGATGGCCATCACGGTGGACGACCTGCCTGCTCACGGCGATTTGCCTTCGACCATGACGCGGACGGAAATTGCGAAGAGAATGATTGAGGCGTTCAAGGCGAAGGGTGTGCCTGGAGTGTATGGGTTTGTGAACGCAAAGAGTATCGGCGGCGATGCGGAAAGAGAAGGGGTACTGAAGCTTTGGATCCATTCCGGTTTTTCTTTGGGCAATCATACGTTTTCGCACATCGATTTGAACACGAACAGCGTGGAGGCGTTCGAAGGGGAGATTGTTGGCAACGAGCCGGTGCTGAAGGGGTTGAGCGGGAGACGGGATTGGCACTGGTTCCGGTATCCGTATCTGCATGAAGGAGACACGCTGGAAAAAAGACAAGCGGTGCGGAAATATCTGGCGGAGCACGGATACAAGATCGCGCAGGTGACGCTGGATTTCGGCGACTACGCATGGAACGAGCCTTACGCGCGATGTGTGGCGAAGCAGGATACGCAGGCGATTGATTGGTTGAAGTCGAGCTACCTCGCGACGGCGACGAATGACATCGAGCTGGACCGGAAGCTCTCGTCGATGCTTTTTGGGAGAGACATCCGATATGTGCTGTTGTTACATATCGGGGCGCTGGACAGCGTGATGCTGCCGGACCTTCTGGAGCTTTTCAAGAAGCAAGGATTCCATTTTGTTTCGCTCAAGGATGCGGAAAGGGATCCAGCATATCAGAGCGATCCGGATGCACCGCTGAAGTATGGAGGCACGTTGCTTGAGCAATTGATCGTGGCAAAGCATCTGGAATACCCGCCACACGTGGACAGGCCGATGGACAAGCTTGAGGCAATCTGCCGCTAGTTTGAATTTCCTTCTCACAAACTAAGATCGTTCGCCGGTCTCCCGAATCACTCCCTGGACACCCCGCGACTGTTCTTCGGGAAAATTCTTCTTGCACGCGGCAAAGTGTGCGCGTACATTCGCATTTGCCGGTGCGCCCGGGTGGCGCGACCGGCTATTTGTTTCGAGGGGTGCTTCGGAGCACGAAAAAATGAGCACGAACGGACATGCACACGCAGCGCCGCCGATCCTGCTGACGATTGCGGGCTTCGACCCGTCCTGCGGAGCGGGGACGGCGGCGGACTTGAAGACGTTTGCGGCGCACGGGTGTTATGGAGTGGCAGCGATCACGGCGCTAACGGTACAGAACACCCAGGGCGTAGAGGATGTGCACAACATACCGAGCGCGACGTTGAAGGCGCAGCTCGAGGTGCTGGCGAAAGACTGCAACATCGCAGCGGTGAAAATCGGGATGCTGGGGAATCGAGGGAATGCGGCGATCGTGGCGGAATTTCTGGATGCGCACACGTTTGCGCATGTGGTACACGATCCGGTGATGAAGTCGTCGAGCGGGACGGAGCTGCTGGACGCGGCCGGAGTGAAGTATGTGGTGTTAGAGCTGCTGAAGCGGGCGAGCGTGATTACGCCGAATGTGCCGGAAGCGGAAATTCTGACGGGTATGACCATTAAGGATCTGGCGGACATGGAAGCGGCGGCGCGAAAGATTGTGGAAATGGGCGCGCGCGCGGTGATCGTCAAGGGTGGCCACATGGGTCGGCCGACGGACGTGTTATTTGATGGCACGGAGATGGTGACGCTGCCGGGAGAGCGTGTGAATGAAGAGCAGTTGCATGGAACGGGTTGCACGTTTGCATCGGCGCTAGCAGCGCACCTGGCGGTGGGCCGAGGACTGCTCGAAGCGGCGACCCTCGCGAAGGCATACGCAACGAAAGCGATTGAGAAGGCATATCCGGTAGGGAAAGGGCGGTTGCCGCTCGATCATTTCTACCGGCAGAGAATCGAGCCGCCTGCGCGCGGAATTCATGAAGTGCCGCAGCACGGAATGCATCCGGCGGCGGAGCCTACGGCGCACTAAAGTCCTCGCGACCGCAAGCGCAGTTGCCGAGCGAATTCCGGGCCGAGCCGGCACAAGCGGCCCGGCAAACCAGTATGAATCCCAATCGGAAGATCATCGTCTATATTACGACGAGCGTGGACGGCTACATCGCGCGGCCCGACGGCGACGTGGTGTGGCTCAACCGTCCAATGCCCAAGGGAAATTATGGGATGGGCAAATTCCTGAAGAGCGTCGACACGATCCTGTGGGGACGCAAGACATACAGCAAGGGAATCGAGATGGGGATGGAGAAGAGGATGGCAACGGGATTCGGCCCGGGCATCCAGAACTTCGTCTTTTCACGGCAAGCGCAGGAATCGACAGTGGCAGGTTTCAAGTGGGGCAGCGAGCCGATTAAGGAGTTCGCGCAAAAACTGCGGAAGAAGCGGGGCAAGAACGTCTGGATGATGGGAGGCGGCGAAATCATCGCGTCGTTCCTCGACGAAGGAGAAATCGACGAATTTCAAATTAACGTTGTTCCGATTCTGATCGGAGAAGGCATTCCGCTGATTCAGCCGCGACACCGGTTGATCCGGCTGAAGCTGCTATCGAGTAAAAAGTTTTCTGACGGAGTGGTGGGCCTGCATTATCGGGTTGCGCGCGGGAACTAACCAGAGATGCGCGTGCGCTTTGGCGGCGTGGGTAGCTCTTTGTGGGAAGAAATAAAAGTGCGGCCAGCTCAGTGCTTGGCTTGAGCGAGGGAAGCGGCGATGCGGCGGTAGGCATGCACTTCACTGAAGCTGGCGGAAGCGCTGTGTTCGTCGCGGGCAATTCGTTGGCGCATACTTTGTGCACGCTGCGCTCCTCCAACGGCGTTCTGACGCGAAGAGATCAAAAACGGTCGAGGGTCCGGCTGATTCATGTGGGTCTGGCGGGCGCCTGACCTGCGGGCAAGGCCTCTGCGCCGTTCTCCGTAGGTCCATTGGTACAAAACGTACAGAAGAAAATCGCATCCGAGGATGCAAATCGCCAGAAGTAGTGTGGCTGACATGTTTGTTTACTCCGCACGGGTGTGAACGGGCTGGCCGTGCAAGAGGAAGACTACGAGTAGCCATGCAAGAAAGTCCTGATAGGTTTGTTAGGAATTTATTAAAACGGAGGGAAACCGCCGGGCAAGAGACGCGCACCTACATTGTATAAATGATGCGGCCGGCGACGATAGTGGCGATGGGCGCGCCTTTGAAGGTGCGGGCGTCGAAGGGGGAGTTGCGGGATTTGCTGGGGGATTGCTTCACGTCGTAGGTCCACTCGTGGGTGGTGGAGAAGATAGTGAGGTCGGCGGGTTGGCCGGGAGCGAGTTTGCGCTCGATGCCGAGGACGCGGGCGGGGCCGGTGGTGAAGAGTTCGACCATACGCATGAGCGAGAGACGGCCGGAGTGGACGAGTTGTTCGAGGGAGAGGGCGAGAGCGGTTTCGAAGCCGAGGATGCCGAAGGGGGCTTTGTCGAACTCGACGTCTTTGAGCGCGGGTTCGTGGGGGGCGTGGTCGGTGGCGATGGCGTCGACGGCGCCGTCGGCTAAGCCGGCGATGAGGGCTTCGCGGTCTTCGCGCGAGGCCAGCGGGGGATTCATTTTATAGCGAGAGTCGTATTGGACATCTTCGTCGATCAGAGTGAAATGGTGCGGAGTGACTTCGCAAGTAACTGGCAGGCCGCGCTGCTTGGCCCAGCGCACTTGTTCGAGTGAGGCTTTGGCGGAGAGATGCGCGACGTGAAGCCGCGCGCCAGTGAGCTCGACGAGTTGAACATCGCGCGCGACGCAAACAGATTCGGCGGCGGCGGGCATGCCGCGCAAGCCGAGGCGGGAGGAAGTGACACCTTCGCGCATAACCGCGCCTGCGGCCAGCGAAATATCCTCGGAGTGCTCGATGACGGGAATGTCGAGCGAGCGGCAATATTCCATCACTTGGCGGGTGAGTTTGGCGGTGGCGATGGGTTTGCCGTCGTCGGAAACGGCGACGATACCTGCTTCTTTCATGGCGGCGATTTCAGCGATGGCTTCGCCTTTGCTGCCAACGCTGGCGGCGCCTATGGGCCAGACGCGAACGCCACAGGCTTTGTCGGCACGGTCGAGAATGAAACGCGTGACGCTGGCGTTGTCGTTGACGGGCTTTGTGTTGGGCATGCAGCAGACGGCGGTGAAGCCTCCGCGCGCGGCGGAACGAGTGCCAGTTTCGATGGTTTCGGAGGATTCCTGGCCGGGCTCGCGGAGATGGGCGTGGAGATCGATGAAGCCGGGAGCGACGATCAAGTCGGCGGCGTCGAAGATTGCGGCGTTTTTGTGATCGGCCGTGAGTTTACCGGGCGCGGCGAGCTCGGCGATTTTTTCGCCGTCGAGAAGAATATCGCGCGGAGCATCGGTCTGGGTGGCAGGGTCGAGGACGCGGCCGTTCTTAATCAGAAGCATGCGAAAGGTCCTTTTTGTCTGTGGAGCGGCGGTTTTGTTGCGGTTGTGTTTCTTCTTTCGGGACGGCTGGGGGCTCCGAAGAGCCATCTTCCGGGGCGCCTGAAATTAACAGGTATAGGAGCGCCATGCGCACGGCGATGCCGTTGGTGACTTGCTCGAGAACGCAGGATTGCGGGCCGTCGGCCACTTCGGGCGAGATTTCGCTGCCGCGATTCATGGGGCCGGGATGCAGGACGAGCGCGTTGGGCTTGGCAAGGAGGAGGCGCTCGGCGTTGAGCTGGTAGCCGAGAACGTAGTCTTCGTTGGAGATGGACGGTTCGTGCATGCGTTCAGTTTGCACGCGGAGAACGAGGACGACGTCGGCGTCCTCGAGAGCTTCTTCTAGGCGGAACACGCGGCGAATAGAGACGCCGGGAGCGCCGATTTTTTCGAGTTCGCGCGGAACCCACATGGCGGGACCACAGAGAGTGAAGCGGCAGCCAAATTTTCCGAGGAGATGAATGTTGGAGCGGGCCACGCGGCTGTGCTGAAGATCGCCGAGGATGGTGACATTGAGATTGTCGATTTTGCCGAGGCGGTCGCGGATGGTGAGCGCATCAAGCAAGCCCTGGGAGGGATGTTCGTGGGTGCCGTCGCCGGCGTTGATGACGGGGATGTCGAGATGACGGGCGACAAAGTCGGCGGCCCCTGAGGCGGCGTGGCGCATCACCAGGCAGTCGGGTTTCATGGCGTTCAGCGTGTGGACGGTGTCGAGAAGCGACTCGCCTTTTTTTACGCTAGAGGATTCGGCTTGAAGGTTCATGGTGTCTGCGCCGAGGCGTGAAGCGGCGGTGCCGAAGCTGATGCGTGTGCGGGTGGAGTTTTCGAAGAAAGCGAGGGCGACGGTTTTGCCGCGGAGAGTTGCGAGTTTTTTCAGTGGGTTGCGCTGGATGGCCTGAAAAGGCTTGCTTTGGTCGAGAAGAAAAGTGAGTTCGTCCGCCGTAAGCGGCTCAAGAGCCAGGAGATCGCGGAAGCGAAAAGTCACATTTGCACTCTTCGAATCGTGAGTGAAAAATTCTGTTTCAACTACGACTCCTGGCGGTCGACAAGAACGACGCGCTCTTCCGGATCGATCTCGCGCAGACGCACTTCAATGATTTCGGTGTCGCTGGTCTGCACCGTACGGCCGACGAACTGGGCTTCGATGGGCATTTCGCGGTGGCCGCGGTCGATGAGAACGCAGAGAGAAACGCGCTGGGGACGGCCGAGATCGAAGAGGCCGTTCATGGCGGCGCGAATGGTGCGGCCAGTGTAAAGGACGTCGTCGACAAGGACGAGGTCCATCTGGTCGACGCCGAAGGGAATGTCCGAAGATTGCAAGACGGCGTGGGTCGCGACTTTGGAGAGGTCGTCGCGATAGAGAGTAATGTCGAGCGTGCCGACGGGGACGTCGACGCCGTCGATGCCGCGCATGGCCTGGGCAATACGCTGGGCGAGGGGCACGCCGCGGCGGCGTATGCCGATGAGGGCGAGATGTTTGGTGCCGCCACTTTTCTCGACAATTTGATGGGCGAGACGACGCAAGGTGCGGTCAATCTCCGAGGCGGACATCAATTGAGCTTTTTCGATGATGCGCATGGTCGGGTAATCCTAGCATAGTGACTGGGGACACGTGACCAGGGACTGCTGTGGAGCGAGGGAGGCGGCGGCGAAGAGTTTGAGGAAGCGGGGGGCGTGATAAACTGCGACGGCTCATTTCAAGGAGAGGTGGATATGTTGCGCGGCTACGCTGTGGTCAAGAGTTGGAGAATCGCGTTGGTGGCTGCTGTGTTGATGACTGCGATCGGGGCGCCCGCGATGCGGGGCCAAGCCATCATACCTTTGAACAAGCCGAAACCGCGCCCCCCGGTGAGCCGGCCGGTGGTTCCAGCGCCTCCGGCCGCGCCGGCGCGGCTGAAGCTAGTCGTAATGATTGTCGTAGACCAGATGCGCGGGGACTACGTGGACAAGTTTCGAGGGCAATGGACGGGCGGATTGAAGCGGCTGGTCGAGGAAGGCGCGTGGTTCCCAGAAGCAGCATATCCGTATGCGGCGACTGAGACCTGCGTGGGGCATGCGACGATATCCACGGGTGCGCTTCCAACCACGCATGGAATGGTAGCGAACGCCTGGTGGGACCGAGCTGAGCAGAAGATGACGACGTGCACCGCAGACCCTAAAGCGACGAATTTGGGATATGCGGGTGCGAGCACAAAAGGCGGAGACTCGGCTTGGCGGATGCTGGTGCCTTCGTTCGCTGAAGAGCTGAAATTCCAGACCGGCAATGGGACCCGCGTAGTGACGTTTTCGCTGAAGGCGCGCGCGGCCATCACGATGGCTGGACACAAAGCGGATGCAGCGACGTGGTTTGATGGTGGAGGATGGGTGACATCGACCGCGTATGGCACTCAGCCCTTTCTTGAGGCTTATGCAAACGCCCATCCAGTCAAGGCGGATTATGGAAAGACGTGGGCGCTGACGCTGCCCGAGAACGCTTATTGTTACGACGAAAAAGCCACTGGCGCTGTGCCGCCACAGGGATGGGGCCTGACGTTCCCACATCCATTGAGGGGAAAAGCGGATAGCGGCGCGGCCGACGAGGCGTTCTACGAGCAGTGGACCGCAAGCCCGTTTGCGGACACCTACTTGACGCAGCTTGCGGAAAACGCGGTGGACTCCCTGGGGTTGGGCAAAGGCGGCGGGGTGGACTATCTGGGTGTGAGCTACTCAACCGTGGACTACGTCGGGCACGCGTTTGGGCCGCGGAGCAGGGAGATACAGGACATCCTGGTGAGGCTGGATCAGGATCTGGGCGATTTGTTTGCGACTCTGGACAAGAAGGTCGGGCGCGGAAATTACGTAGTGGCGTTCAGCGCGGATCATGGCGTGGTGCCAGTGCCGGAAGATATGCAGAAAACCGGAGCTGACGCGGGTGTATTGCATTTGCCAGACGTGCAAGAGCGGATTGAGAAGGCGCTGGAGACCTTGAACTATCCCAAACCCGCGGTGGCGCGCATCACCGGCAGCGATGTTTACTTTGCGCCGGGTGTTTTCGATAAATTGAAGGGCGACGCACCTGCTTTGAACGCCGTGGTAGATGCCATCAAGAAAGCGCCGGGCGTGGCGGAGGTGTATCGCGCCGGACAGCTGGCCGACCGTCCCGCAACGCAAAGCCCGATACGAGAAGCGATGGCCGACAGCTATTTTGCGGGGCGCAGCGGAGATTTATTCATCGTTCCGAAGCCTTATTGGTTGATGGATGGGACGGCAGCCGGTAAGACGCGCTCTTACGGCACCGGGCATGGAACACCCTATAACTACGACCAACGCGTGCCCATTCTATTGATGGGCTACGGCATTCATCCGGGTGAGTATCACGGAAACGTTACACCAGCGGACATAGCGCCGACTCTGGCATCACTGTGCGGCATCACATTGGCGCCCCGTGATGGGCGCGTATTGGCCGAAGCGCTTGCCAAGCCAGCGCTATCTCCAGCGGCAAGGTAGACACCGGAGAAGGCCGGTTCTGACTCAGAGGAACGGTAGACCTACCGTTTTTCCACAGTCAGGATTGACGTCGGGAGATTATGAGAGTCCCGAGGCAGCTTCGTGATATTCTCGAACGGAAGTGACAAGCGAAGGTGCTGTTGATCTGACCGTGCATATTGGCGCGGTGCGCCTGCGGAATCCTATTCTCGCAGCCAGCGGAACCTTCGGCTACGGCGTCGAGTTTGCCCACCTGGTAGACTTAAACCGTCTTGGCGGTATCGTCGTCAAGGGCCTTTCCCGAGAACCGATGGAAGGGGCGCCCGCGCCCCGGCTTTCCGAGACCCCCTCGGGCATGCTGAATGCCGTCGGGCTCCAAAACATAGGTGTTCGGGCGTTCGTGGCTGAAAAACTCCCAGTACTGAGAAAATACGATACGGCCATCATCGCCAACGTCTTCGGCTACTGCGTGGAGGACTACCTTGAGGTGATCCGGATACTCGAGGATGCCGAAGGCCTGGCGGCTTATGAGCTCAACATCTCCTGCCCGAACGTGAAGAAGGGGGGTATGCAGTTTGGAGGAGATCCAGCCATGGCTGCCGAGGTTGTGGGCGCTGCTCGGAAGGTTGCAGCCAAGCGGCCACTCTGGGTGAAGCTCTCGCCGATGGTTGCAGACATTGGACTTATAGCCAAGTCGGCCGAGTCGGCTGGAGCCGACGCTTTGACCGTCGCCAACACCTATCCTTCTATGGCGATTGACCCGTGGAGCGGGAAATCTCGTCTCGGGAACCAAACGGGGGGCTTGTCGGGGCCGTCGATAAAACCAATCACGTTGCGCTTGGTCTGGGAAACGGCGAAGGCGGTCAAGTCACCAATCATAGGGGTTGGAGGCATCGAGACGGTGGAAGACGTGCTTGAATACCTTGCGGTGGGTGCCACTGCGGTACAGGTCGGGACGGCCAGCTTTACTGACCCAGCGGTCAGTCAGCGACTTGTGGGAGGGTTGGAGAGGGCACTTTTCAGAGCTAAAACGTTTACTATCAACGGGATAAGGGGAAAAGTTTTCGCAGATTTTGGTTGACATAACGACTCGCTTTTGCTACACTTTTTTGGATATGAGTAGCACAAAGAACACACTATGAGACGACCACTCTTTGTTTTCTGGGCCGCTTTCCGATGGGTGCTCCTTATGTTCCTCATCGTACCCGTTATGGACGCTCCGTTGGTGGCGCACTTGAGCGCACCGGTTAAACCGATCAAGACCTGGGTTGGCAATTCCAGCTGGTATGGCCCCGGGTTCAATGGGAAGAAGACCGCCAATGGGGAGCGTTTCGACTGCGAAGCGCTAACGGCGGCGCACCCTAACCTACCGTTCGGGTCCATCGTCCGGGTGGTGAATCCCCGGAACGGGAAGTTTGAACTAGTACGCATCAATGACCGAGGTCCTTATCAAGAAGGACGCGAAATTGATGTATCCTATCGCGTAGCCCGGAAGATCGGGCTCGTCCATTCGGGCGTGAACCAGGTACGGCTCGAATTGATGGAATTGCCACACAGACCCTGACCCCGCCGAAACCGGGGTCTCACATGACCTTGAGCTTCGACGCCCATCCTCGCAGCAGTCTGATAGTGGCACTGGATTTTGATTCGCTATCCTCTGCCGCTAAATTCGCCAAACAGGTTTCTGATCTTGTCGGGATGTTTAAGATCGGGAACCAATTGTTTACGGCGGCGGGACCGGCAGCGGTAAAAGAGATTGCCGCGTTGGGACCGGGTATCTTTCTCGACCTGAAATTCCATGACATTCCAAACACAGTCGCCGGTGCGGTGCTCTCGTCCGCAGCTATGACGGGTGTGCAACTCGTCAATGTGCACGCGCTGGGTGGCCACGCTATGCTGGAAGCAGCTGTGCAAGCCATCAGCGCCGGAGTCCCGATGGGAGCGGACCGGCCACGATTGCTGGCGGTCACACTTTTGACGAGCATGGACCACAAGGTCATGAAAGAAGTGGGGATCGGCGGTGTGCCGAAAGCGCGCGTCGTTAAGCTGGCGCAGCTCGCCAAGAAATCCGGTGTAGATGGCGTCGTAGCTTCGGTACAGGAAGCGCGAGCGATCCGCAAAGCCTGCGGGCGGGACTTTCTGATTGTCACGCCAGGCGTGCGCCCTGCGGATAAGGACGGCGCGGCAACAAAGCAAGATGATCAAGCGCGAACCGCAACTCCCACGGAAGCCATCAAAGCTGGCGCGGACTTTATCGTTGTAGGCAGGCCCATCCTGACTGCGCAAGATCCTCGCGCCGCCGCGCAAGCCATCGTCGACGAAATTGCCGCAGCCAAGTAGGATAGTTCTTGCGAGTGGACTGAGCCTTTCAAATTCCGCAGTTTGACCCTTCCTTCTTCTCTCCAGTAGCATGACAAGCGATCGGCTGAATCGCTAAGTAGCCTGCACACTCCATGTCCATTCAAAGCAAAAGCATCATTGTCGGAACGGCTGGGCACATTGATCACGGCAAATCGACGCTCGTGGAGGCGCTGACGGGGACGCATCCGGACAGGCTGGCGGAAGAGAAGCGTCGCGGAATCACGATTGATCTCGGCTTTGCATTTCTGGAAGAAAACGGCGTGCGCTTCGGTCTAGTAGACGTACCGGGGCACGAGCGGTTTGTCAGCAACATGCTGGCGGGAGCGGCGGGGATCGACCTGGTGTTGCTGGTGATTGCGGCGGATGAATCGATCAAGCCGCAGACGCGCGAGCATTTCGATATTTGCCGGCTGCTGGGCGTGACGCGTGGCGTTGTGGCGCTGACGAAGAGCGATTTGGTGGATGCGGACATGCTTGGGCTGGTGCGGCTGGAAGTGGAAGAGTATTTGCGCGGGTCGTTCTTGGAGCGCGCGCCGGTTGTTCCGGTGAGCGCGAAGACGGGGGCGGGCCTTGCGGAGTTGAAGAAAGCGCTGCATGACGTCGCCATGGAAATTCCTGGAAAAAATTCGGCTCGATACTTCCGGCTTCCCATCGACCGCGCTTTTGCCATGAAAGGGTTCGGAACGGTGGTGACCGGAACCCTGATTTCCGGCAGAATTGGCGCGGAAGATGAAGTGGAACTGTTTCCGAGCGGAATGCGGCTGCGCGTGCGCGGCGTGCAATCGGGCGGAAAGTCTATTGAGCGCGCTTTCGCCGGACAAAGGACAGCCGTAAATCTTTCAGGCATTGACTACGCCGACGTGAAGCGCGGGATGTCGCTGGCGACTCCGGAGCGATTTCGCGCGACGCGCAGAGTGGATGTGAGGCTTACGCTGCTTCCTTCCGCGCGGAAGCTCAAGCACCGCGCGCGCGTGCATTTTCACGCAGGAACAGCGGAGACGATAGCTGAGGTCCTTTTTTACGGTGAAAGCGCGCTCGCGCCGGGGCAGAGCGCATTGGCTCATCTGCGATTGCAAGAAGATGTGTTGCTGCTGCCGGGCGACCGCTTCATTGCGCGACAGTTTTCGCCGGTAATTACGATTGGCGGAGGCGCGGTGCTGGATCAGATGGCGCGGCGCCCGACGCTGCGAGACACGGGACGGGCAGCGTTTCTCGAGACCCTGGAAAGCGGCAAGCGGGAAGAGATCCTTTCCGCCATGACGGAGCGCGCGTTGCTGGGATTGGGGTTGGAAGAGATTGTGGCGCGGACGGGCTGGCTCGACCAGGAGATACGAGAGGCTTCACAAAAGCTTGTTGCGGGCGGAAAAATCAAAGCGGTATCGGCGGACCCGTTGGTTTTGCTAGGGAGAAAGGCGTTCGATGAGGTGCGGCGGAAAATTGGCGAAAGGGTTGAGCGATTTCACAAAGAAAATCCACTGTCGCCGGGAATGGCGAGGGAAGATTTGCGCGCGAGTCTGGGAAGACGCGTGAAAGCGGAGACGTTTCGCGCGGCTCTCGAAGAACTGGCTGTCGAGAAAAAGCTGGATGTGCAGGGCGAACTCGTGAAGCGGGCGGGGTCGCAGATCGAGCTGCAGCCGGAGGAAGCGCGGGCCAAAGGAGAGATGGAGAAGGCGTTTTCGGATGCAGGGCTGACAGTGCCATCGGTTAAAGAGGTTCTCGCGAAGCTATCGGTCGAACCAAAGCGAGCCGAGAAGCTTCTGCAAATTTTGTTGCGCGAAAAAAGTCTGGTTCGGGTTAGCCCGGAACTCATTTTTCACGCGAACGCGCTGGCTCAACTGAAGCAACAGCTTCTGACATTTAAGAAGGCGAAGAGCGAGCGAATCTCCGTGCCGGTCTTCAAGGACTTAACGGGAATTACGCGGAAGTACGCTATTCCGTTGCTCGAATACCTGGACCGGGAGCGTGTGACGCGCCGGGCCGGGGATGAGCGTGTTATACTTTAGGGTGTGCGAAGTTGTCTGTAGTGCGTAGCTCCGCGCGGGTTCGTTGCTCCCGGCGCGAAAGGTAGGTGCCCTATGTGGGACAGCCCAATGCATTTGCTGATTGTCGCGATTGTCATTCTCGTGCTTTTTGGGGGACGCAAGATTCCTGAGTTGATGCGGGGACTGGGTGAAGGCGTGCGCGGGTTTAAGGAAGGTATGTCTGGGGCGCAATCCTCGACGACGGCGCCACCACCGCAGGCGGCAGCTCCGGTGGAGAAGCCCGCGGAAGAGAAGAAGGCCTAAGAATAGCTGTAGCTGTAAGTTTGTAGATTTTGGGGATTCCCACGGCGCTCTCGGTGAGGGCGCCTTTTTTGTTTTTGTGCTGCATTTTTTTCGGCCAGAGAACTGCAAAAACCGCACAGGCAGGAGTGCCTGTGCTCCTTGAAGGCGGATGTCAACGCAAAGTAGAAATGTCCGGTTTTCTGCCATATTGAAATGTCCGCCAGGGATGATTTGGAGGTGCACTTTTGTTCTTTCTTGTAAGGGGATTTATGGCAAGCCCTGTAGGCCGTAGGCCGGAAGGACTTGCCGCGCGCGGCGCCGGTTCCGGGCAGTGGCGCAGCGGGAGATAGCGGCCACGGAAGCGCAGCCAGTGTGCGCCATCCAGCCGTCGTTCGATCTCCACTTGCGCTCCGCGAAGTCCGGCACACACTTCGGCGCGGGGCACACCCCAGCGGTTTCCTTCCCAGCTGACCGTGTGATCCTCAGCCACCTTGCGACTCACCCGCACGCTCAGAATTTCTTCCAGACGTTGTCCTCGTCCCAGTCGTCGATGGGCATTGCGCGGATGGCGCGGCGCTACCGTGAAGCGCTGTTCCCACTCCGGAAGAAAATGCGTCTCCAGAAAATAATTCCCCGCCTCGATGGTGTCGATTCCTGCCAAACGCATCTCCTTCACCAAGCGATCCTGCAGGGTCTCGAACAGTCGCTCGATGCGGCCTTTGGCCTGTGGACTGTGCGCCGCGATCCATTCGATGCCCAACTCTTTCAGCGCTCTGCCGAACTGCGAACGCGCCACTTCTCCCTGGAGTTGTTCGCCGAGCGCCGCTGGGCCCGTGGTGCGAAAAATGCTGTTTTTATCAGTGTAATGCGCAACTGGACGTCCGTAGCGTTGCAACCATCCTCCCAAAGTTCGCAGGTTCTCTTCCGTGCTGTCGTGCTCCACAAAACGCGCCCACACGCGGCTGGTGGCGTCGTCGATCAGCGCGATCAACTGGCAAGCCGGGCCGCGGTCCTCGAACCAGCGGAACGGAGAACTGTCCTGCATCACCAGTTCCCCAAAACTGGCCCGCCGCTCTCGCCATACATGCACCTTCTTGACGCGCTGCCGTCGTGGCCGCCACAAAACGGCCTTGACCATCCACTTCCGCAACGTCTCGCGGCTCACGAGCAGATCCTCCTTGGCCAAATGCTCCGCCGCCAGCGTGGGCCCAAAGTCCGCGTAGCGTTGTCGCACCCTCCCCATGATTTTCTGCTCGAAAGCGAGCGCCAGCTTGCGATTTGACGCGCGGCCTCGCAGCCCGTGAACCAGCGCTCTGTCTCCGCTGTCGCCCATGCGGATCAACAACCGCCGTACCTGCCGGTCAATAACCTTCAGCCGCTGTCCTGCTTCCACTTGCGTCAAATACCCCTCCTGCACATCATGCAATACTTTCAGTCGGTCCCGTTCTCGTTGGCTCAAGGCGATGCGCTCCGTTTCCATGGGACCCCCAACCTCCCATGAAACCGGACATTTCTACTTTGCACAAACCGGACATTCTCACTTTGCAGCGACAGCTCCTTGAAGGCGGATTGACGTTGCTGGCATACGGAGCTAGATTATGGGCAGCGCGAAGGGCGCATCCAGTCCGCGGAAAGGGCCGTGCCCACCTTCAGTTTTCGAGTAAGGTTACGAACCTTCTTTCAGCCTGATTCGGGCGGACTCCAGGCGCAGTTACGAAAGGAAGGTCGTAATGGAAGCCAAGCCGCTGCCGGCTCGCCCGAGCTTGGAGCAGTATAAGAAACAAGCGAAAGAACTGGTAAAAGCTTTTCGATCAGAAAAGTTCCTCACGTCCAGTGGCTCCCAGGCAATTCAACGAGTAAGAAAACATCATCCGCGTTTTGCAGAACTGCAAGACGAGCAAATCGTCAGTACCCGATTTGCTCTGGCTGACGCGCAATTCGTGATTGCGCTCGAACATGGGTTCGAGAGTTGGCCGAAGTTTACCAAGCATGTCGAGGCGGTGGCGAGCGCGAGCTTCGCGGCTGGCGTGAGCGATCCGGTGGCGGCGTTTGTCGAGGCAGCCTGCGTGCCGCGTGATGCGCTGCACTCATCGGGAACATTGGAGCGTGCTGAGGCGATTCTGTCGGCGCATCCCACCGTTGCGAATGCTGAAATCCATACGGCGGCCATTCTTGGCGATGTGGTGGGTGTGAGGCGGTTCCTGGCGCTCGATGCACGGAATGCCACAGCGAAAGGTGGCCCGTATGGTTGGGATGCGCTTACGTACTTGTGTTTTTCGAGGTATTTGCGGCTCGATCGCGCAAGGTCAAAGAGCCTCTTTGCCGCGGCAAAGGCATTGCTCGATGCGGGCGCGAGCGCGAATACAGGATGGATGGAGCCGAGTCACGAGCCGCATCCGGAGTGGGAGAGCGCGATTTATGGCGCTGCAGGGCTTGCGCAACATCCGGAGTTGACGCGGCTGCTGCTTGAGCGGGGCGCAGATCCGAATGACGGCGAGACTCCTTATCATGTTCCGGAAACGTATGACAACACGGTGATGAAGATTCTGGTGGAAAGCGGAAAGTTGAACGAAGACGGCATGACCACTTTGCTGCTGCGCAAGACCGACTGGCACGACTTCGAGGGGATTAAATGGCTTCTCGAGCACGGAGCGGATCCAAACCGAGCCACACAATGGGGAAGGACAGCGTTTCACCATGCGGTGCTGCGCGACAACAGTCTTGAAATTATAGAGATGCTGCTGGAGCACGGCGGCGATCCGACCTTGGTCGCGGAGAGGCCGGATCTGCGGCTCCGAGATGGTCCCGGGATGTCCGCAGTGGCGATGGCGGCGCGAAGAGGGCGCGGCGATTTGCTTGAGTTGATGGGACGGCGAAGCATTCCGATCGGGTTGCAAGGAGTTGAGCGATTGATCGCTGCTTGCGCAAGAAATGATTCTGCGAAGGTGCAAGCTATCGCGGCGGAGGAGGCCGGGCTTGTACGGGCTTTAGTGGCACAGGGAGGCAAGCTGCTGGCGGAGTTCGCCGGCGTCGGGAATACGGACGGCGTTCGGCTATTGCTTGAACTCGGCGTGGACGTCAATGCGTTAACCGAAGACGGCGATCCTTATTTCGATATCGCGAAGAACAGCACGGCGCTGCACTCGGCGGCATGGCGCGCGCGGCCATTGACTGTCAAACTTCTGATTGAGCGCGGCGCTGCGGTGAATACGCTGGACGGGAAGGGACGCACAGCCCTGGCGCTGGCGGTGCGGGCTTGTGTGGATTCGTACTGGAAGGAGCGTCGCACGCCGGAATCCGTAAAGATTCTTCTCGAAGCGGGAGCTACGGTTGACGGCGTGGAATTTCCATGTGGATATGCGGCGGTTGATGAGCTCTTGAAAGCGCACGGAGCCGGCTCGCTGCACTAAGCCGCGGCAAGCGCGCGGCTCGTGAATCCGTCAAATTGTGTTCAAACAGTAGCGGAAAATATTTTCCGAAGCGAAAAAACTGTACTTCAGAACAGTGTTGCGGCCACAACTTTCTCCGCAGAATGGGGTATTACCTGATGTACCGGAATCATAAAAACACAAACGGAAACATACAGGAGAGAGATATGAAACTCACATGGTTGAAGTGGAGCGCTCTGCCCGTGGCAGCGCTGATGGTGGGAACAGCGGCAATGGCGCAGGCGCCATCGTCCTCGGGTTCAAGCACGCCGGCACCGACGCAATCTTCGACGCCAGCGCCTGCAACGAAACCCGATCCGACGATTGCGCAGCGCAAAGAGAATCAGCAAGACCGCATCGCGCAAGGCGTCAAGAGCGGGCAATTGACCCCGGGTGAAACGGCCAAGCTGGAAAATCAGGAGAAGAAGATCAACCAGCAAACGCGTGCAGACCGCGCCGCGAACGGCGGTAAGCTGACTGCCAGCGAGAAGAAACAGATCAACAAGGAACAGAACACGGAGTCGCGGAGAATCTACCGCAAGAAGCACAACGACAAGACGCAACCCGGAACGGCCCCCAAATAAGACAGCTTTCCACCCCCTGAAGCACGAAGAGGCGTCCTCCGCGAGGAGGGCGCCTCTTTTTTATTGCGGGTCGGAGTGACTGAATCTGGCTAACTCAGATCGGTTAACGATAACGAAGGGCGCCCCTGGATTCCCATAAGTGTTCATTCTAAAGGTGGTTTAAGTGCCGTGGAATGAACAGCTACGTAAGTGTTCATTCTAAAGGGAGTTGCGGGAGATTTTATCGGACGCGACGCCGCGCGATTTTGCGCGATTTCGCGTGCTTTTTGGTTCAGACCGGATCCGGTTCGGTGAGGAAATGGCCGAGGCGGTCGAGGCGTTTTTCCCAGAGGGAGCGGCGGGCTTCGATCCATTTCTCAGCGACGGAGAGGCCTTTGGGCTCGATGCGGCAGGTGCGGACGCGGCCGACTTTTTCGGTGTGGACGAGGCCGCTTTTTTCGAGGATCTGCAGGTGTTGGACGACGGCGGCGAGTGTGATGTCGAGCGGCTTGGCCAGATGCGAGACAGAGATGGGGCCTTCGCTGAGTTTTTCCACGATGGCGCGGCGGGTGGGATCGCCGAGGGCGTGGAAGACGCGGTCGATTGTGGCTTGTTGCGTGTGCATGAGCCTGCCTTTCGCCTTCGGTGCCGAATATGGTCTCGCCTGATACGGAGCCGTGCGAGACCCGGGGAAGATCGGCAGCAGAGCTGCCGCACTCCACGGGGGCAAATTTAGGGATGCGCTAATTCCGTTGCCAAGTGATCCAGAAGTTCGCGCCAGCCACCTTCGCGCAGTTGCGGGCCGTCGGCGCCTTCAAAGAAAGCCCCTTGCTCGGTGAAGATGAGGAGCGTCCCCAGTTCGGAGGGAAACAGCTCGACCGTGGCTTGCGAGGAAGAGATGCGCATGTCGCCGACGCTCATGGTGTAGACGAAAACGATGCGGCTGTCGGGAATGATATCCAGGTAGATGGTCTCGTTGGTGCAGACGAAACCGAGTTTTCGGACCTGAAAGCGTTTGAGCTCTTTGCCGCCGACGCGGAAATCCATCTGGAATTCGTCGACCGGGGATTCATCGGGATCGGTGAACCAGCGCTGCTTCTTGACGGGGTCAGAGAACGCGGCAAAGACGCGTTGCGGAGTGGTGGGATAGTTGCGCTCGATGGTGAACGTGCCGTGGATGACGGTTTTTTCTTTCATGATTTTATCCTGTGCGCTTTCTTTGCAGAGTTTCGCTCAGGCTTGCGGCTGGTAGCAAACGAAAACGGTGCCGTTGCCGAAGGTGCGCGAGTTGGTGAGCTTCAGGTTGAACCCTTTTGAGACGGTCTCAAACAGCGTTCTGCCTTTGCCTAGCACGATAGGACTGATGGCGAGCTGAAATTCATCGATCAAATTTTGCTGCGCCAATTGAGAGACGATCTGGCCGCTGCCTAGAATTACCATGTCCGGCCCGGGCGCGGCTTTCAATTTTTTTACTTCCGCGGCGAGGTCGCCCTTGAGCAAGGTGGTGTTGTTCCAGGAAGCTTTGTCCAGAGTCCGAGAAAAAACAATTTTGGGCATCTCGTTCATGCCTTTGGCGACGACGGGAGAGTTCTGCAGCGCCATGGGTGAGGGCCAGTAGCTGGCCATCATGTCATAGGTGACCCTGCCGAAGAGAAGCATGCCATTGCCGCTGGCGTTGCCGCCGACGAAGGAGTTCCATTCGTCGTCGTGCTTGTGGGCCCAGCTCATGTCGCCTGAGGCGTCCACGAAGAAGCCATCGAGAGAGACCATGTTGAAAACGATTAGTTTGCGCATGATGAGTTTCCTTTTCGCTTTTGGAATCCTGGAAGCCGAGGGGGTGATCCAGGGTCCGCTGCATTTCTATAGTTTAGCAGACGCTTAAGTATTGTGCGGCGCCAGAATAATTGTCAAGCGAAAACTTAAGTATTGTTTTGGGGACCCCCCGTTGAGGACAGGTTGGTCGCGGATTAGTCTTCGGACCAGCCGAGTTCGGCTAGGGCTTGGGTGACGCGGGCGATGGGGAGGCCGACGACGTTGAAGTAGTCGCCTTCGATGCGGGGAATGAAGCGGCCGGCGCGGCCCTGGATGGCGTAAGCGCCGGCTTTGTCGTGAGGCTCACCGGTGGCGAGGTAACGCGTGATTTCTTCAGCGGTGAGCTGGGCGAAATGGACCAGGGTCGATTCGACGAAGGTGCGGCGCTCGGCGTCGGGGAGGCGGATGAGCGCGACGCCAGTGACGACGGCGTGGGTGCGGCCGGAAAGTTTTTCGAGCATTTGGCGGGCGTCGTCGGTGGAGCGGGGCTTCCCGAAGATGTGGCCTTCGAGAGTGACCTCGGTATCGGCACCGATGACGATGGCGGAGCCCGCGGCGCGAGCGGCGACGAGTTCGGCTTTGGCGACGGCGAGGCGCTGGACCAGGTCGTGGGCGGATTCGCCGGGGTAGGGCGTTTCGTCGATGGCGGAAGAGAGGATGGAGAACGAGAATCCGGCGGCGTGGAGAATTTCTGCGCGGCGGGTGGAGGCGGAGGCGAGGATGAGTTTCATAGTGAATCCAAGGATTTCTGGAGAGGAAGAATACTATAGCGGGAGTGCGGTGACAGTCCGCGCTTTGTCCAAGCTAAGAGGCGTGCGGCATAAACTCGCTCGGCGAACGTGGCTCCATGTCAACTTGCATCTGCAAGGGACCTAATAATGCGTAAGGCCTGCGTCTCTCCTCTTGGGACGAAGAAGCGCAGTCGTAAGTGGGCGTGCCTTCTTCCCGTTTTTTCAAAAAGTAGCGTATTCAGATCCCAAGTTCGAAAGATAGGGTCTAGGAACTTCTCTTCCATGGTTGAGCAAATGCTATCGGAAGAAGTGAACTCAACCATGTTCTGGAGTTCCTCTATGTGCCAAACCTGATATTGGAAGTCCTTAATGCCCGCAAGCCGCAGCTCTGCGTCTAGTAGATTTCGAAACGTTTCTTCTTTGTTTGCGTACTCGATTCGGTCATGGAGAAGAAGGATCGGGTAAAACTCGCGAACGGAAGCATATGAGGCGTTTAGTGCTTGCGGGAGCTGTCGATTCTGAATAGCTCTTATCTTGTCGTGGAGCTGGAAGACTCCGCTCCTGTGCTTCGGGTTTGCCAGGTTCTTCCTGATATCTTTGGCGATTTCTTCTACAGAGGACTTCTTTTTAGAACCAAAGAATAAGCCCGAAGTCTTACACTCAAAGAAAAAAGCCTTTGATCCGTCTATGATGGTGAAGTCGTTGGTTTTGCCTTGCCAACCAGAATTCCGCTCATCAAGCTCAGTCAGGACCGACGACCTTCCTAGGGTTTGAAGAAACAAACTTGCCGCATAGTTGGAGAAGGTCTCGCCGAAAGTCTTCTGAAACGGTTCCCCAAATGTATCAGCCAAATAGAAGTACAACCCCGTGGTTGCAGCATAGGCGATCAGTTCCGGAAAAGGCGCCCAATACTGCGACTCGTGCAGCACGATAGGAAAACGGAGCAAAGGATTGAATTCATACGGGATTTCACGGAACGATTGTGCCTTCCAGTTGTCATAGGAAGACTGGAATTCTCGTCGCGTGGCGGAGAGGAGTGCGAGAACTGGGTCGATCCAACGTCGATCCCCTTCGTCGAGAGCCTTTGTTAGCGACTCTTTGTCCGCTTTTCGACACTTAAAGAACATTGCGCAAATGCTCTGGGCTGCTCTCAAAAAGACATCGAGGGGTACATTTGCCTTGTTCTCAAAGGTTGAAAGAGACCAGGGGAGCTGGGCTTGGGCAGCTGGTGGGCTTGAGCAGTAGAGCTCCTTTGTTCTCTTGAACATTACAGGTATCCGGCCTCGATGCACAATGTAGGGCAACTGTTGATAAATTAACCTGAAAATGAAAGCCGCTATAAACTCAGGCTGACCAGAGTATTCGTTTTCCTTTTCTGCGGCAGCCCAAAACTTCTTATACCGATTGAAGGGTCTCGATAGATCAAATTCAGTTCGCCGGGTCTCTTCCGAGCCATAAACAATGAGAAATTTGATGAAGTTAGCCAGTTGAAACGCGCTAAACCAAGGCTGTTCTGGATCTAAGAAGTTGTTCACAGCCAAGGACTCCAGCCGGTCCCTCACCGGAAGGAATGAGCCAGGAAATGGGAATTTCTTGATTTCTTTGATGAATGCACGAAATGTCTCAGCAGCCGACATGGCTTAGCTCGGTTCAGATGACGACAGATTCCTGGTATTCGCCGAAGACGCGGCGGAGGGTGTCGGAGATTTCGCCGACGGTGGCGTGGGATTCGACGGCGGCTAGGATGGCGGGGAGGAGGTTTTCTGGAGTGGAGGCGCGGCGCTGGAGTTCGGCAAGGGCGGATTGGGTGCGGGCGGAATCGCGTTTGGCGCGGAGGGCGTTTAGGCGGGCGATTTGGGAGCGCTCGATTTCGGGTGCGATGCGGAGAGTGGGGATGGTGCGGGGTTCTTCGGCGATGAAGTCGTTTACGCCGACGATGATTTGGTCTTTGGATTCGATGGCGCGCTGGAAATCGTAGGCGGCTTTTTGGATTTCGCCCTGGACGAAACCGGATTCGATGGCGCGCAACATCCCACCAAGAGGGCCACCCATGGCATCAATTTTGAAAATGTAGTCGGCGGCGCCACTTTCAATTTCATCGGTGAGATGCTCGATGGCGTAGGAGCCGGCGACGGGATCGATGGTGTTGGTGACACCGGTTTCGTGGGCGAGGATTTGCTGGGTGCGGAGGGCGATGAGCGCGGCGTCTTCGGTGGGGAGGGCGAGGGCTTCGTCCATCGAATTGGTGTGGAGGGATTGGCAGCCGCCGAGGGCGGCGGCGAGGGCCTGGATGGCGACGCGGACGATATTGTTTTCGGGTTGCTGGGCGGTGAGGGAAGAGCCGGCGGTTTGCGCGTGGAAGCGGAGGAGAAGCGAGCGCGGGTCCTTTGCGCCGAAACGCTCGCGCATGAGTTTGGCCCAGAGGCGGCGAGCGGCGCGGTACTTGGCGATTTCTTCGAGCAGGTCGCTGTGGGCGTTGAAGAAGAAAGAGAGTTGCGGAGCAAATTCGTCGACGGCGAGGCCTGCGTCGAGCGCGGCCTGGACGTAGGCGATGCCGTCGGCGAGAGTGAAGGCGACTTCCTGGATGGCGGTCGAGCCGGCTTCGCGAATGTGGTAGCCGGAGATGGAGATGGTGTTCCACTTGGGGAGATTATCGCGGCACCAGGCGAAAATGTCGGTGACGATGCGCATGGCGGGGCGGACGGGATAAATGTAAGTGCCGCGGGCGATGTATTCCTTGAGGACATCGTTCTGGACCGTGCCGGAAAGTTTGACGAGGCTGGCGCCCTGTTTTTTGGCGACTGCAACGTAGAGGCAAAGAAGAATCGCGGCGGTGGCGTTGATGGTCATCGAGGTGGAGACTTTTTCGAGCGGGATGTTGTCGAAAAGAGTTTCCATGTCTTCGAGAGAGTCGATGGCGACGCCAACTTTGCCAACTTCGCCGAGAGCGAGAGGGTGATCGGAGTCCATGCCGATTTGCGTGGGGAGATCGAACGCGACCGAGAGGCCGGCTTGGCCTTTGCTGAGGAGATAGCGATAGCGCTGGTTGGATTCGACGGCGGTGCCGAAGCCGGCGTACTGGCGCATGGTCCAGAGGCGGCCGCGGTACATGGTGGGGTAGATGCCGCGGGTGTAGGGGAATTCGCCGGGGTAGCCGATACTCGCTTCCGGATCGGTGCCGGAAAGATCGTCTTGCGCGTAGAGACGATCGATGGGAAGGCCGGAGAGCGTGGTGAAGTGCTCTTTGCGTTCGGCGGGAGGCTTGGTTTTGGTGTCGGACATTTTCGCCAATTAGTTTGCGACAACCGCGAACAGGCAAACGCAGGGCGGGGCAAGCCCCGCCCCTACAACCTTCTCGCTCGGCGGAACGAGCTTACCGCGAAAAAAAAGAATAACAGGGCGAAGGCGACGGCGCCTGCGAACGGCCAGCGGGAAACATCGCGGGTCCAGGAGCGCAGGGCAAGATTCAGCAAGAGTAGCCCGAGAACGCCGAAGCATGCGCCAGCTACTTCCAGAAAAAGCTGCTTGAGGGCGCGCCAAAAGCGATGGAAACCCTTGCGGGGAGGCGCGGCGGCTGTCGGGCTGGCGGCCGAGGACATGAATGCATCTTAGCGCAAATCCAAGAGTAAAATCCGGCGTGGAATGGCGAAGCGAGCCGTTCAAATCTGTCGCGGAGCGGTTTCTGACCTGCACTAAAGGGCTGTGAACCTATTGGAGACAACGAAAAACAAGGCGACTTGTATCCTATGAAGGGCGGGCCTAGAATGACAAATGTAGTGAGGGGAGCCGCCCTTGCAACTAGACGATCACCTGAAAAACCTGCTTCGTGAATTGGGACACGCGATCAACGACACGGTGTCCGATTCCGATCGAATCACAGGAGCGATTGCCGGAGTGCGCGCGCACGGTTACGACATCGTGCTGAAGCTGGATGCGACGATCGGCTTGGCAAAGCGCGATGCGGCAGCAGCGGAAGCAGCGAAACTCACTACGCAGGACCGGAGATTTTTGGAGTCCTTGCGGATTCAGGTAGATCAGGAATCTTTTGACCAGATGCCGGACAAGAAACCGGCAGCGCGGCTGACGATGACGCCGCAGGATGTGCGATTTTTGAAGTCGCTAAGGATTGCCACGGACGATATCGAATGAAAGTATTGGCAAAATTCGCGGCGGTCAGTTTGCCGGCCCTGGCAATGGCAGGAATGTTCAGCGCGCCTGTGCGGGCGCAGGTTCCCGTTCCAGAGGTGGTGAAGCCGATTATTGTGGATACGGCGGTACCGATTATCGTCAATGCCCTCAAGCCGAAGACGACCCCGGGTGTGGGAAAATTTGAAGGCTACGTGATGCACTCGAACATCGCGCAGATCACGGTGCGAGCCAAGGGCAATGATATGTCGCTGCAGACGTTCTCGCTTTCCGAGCGGGCGTCGGCAGAGATGCAGACGATCGTGGACAAGGGCGGCTACCAGTACGGTGACAAAGTGACCGTCTACTACGACCAGACGTCCTTGAAGGCGCTTAAGGTCAAAGGCAAACCCTCAAAAGCCATTTGATTTGCGGAGCGGCGTAATGCTTCGCCTGCCTGCGGTTTCCGGCCGATTTTATCCAGCGAATCCCGCAGAACTCACCGCGCTTATCCGGCAATACTCCAAAGTTGACGACAACGTTGTGCCGGTGCCGGCGAAGGCGTGCCTGGTCCCGCATGCAGGGTACGTATACTCCGGGCATGTGGCGGGAGCGGTGTATGCGCGCGTCGCAATTCCAAAGAAAATCTTGATTTTGGGTGTGCGCCATTATCCCCATGGCGTGAACGCCGCGATTCTTTCGAGCGGAGCTTGGCGGACGCCGCTTGGCGACGCGCCGATTGACGAACCACTGGCGGAAGCGCTGCGCGCTGCTTGTCCATTGCTGCGTGAAGACAGCGTGGCCCATAGCGCGGAGCATTCGCTGGAAGTGCAGATACCATTCCTGCAAGTTTTGCAGCCCAGCTTTACTTTTGTGCCTGTCGCACTTGGGACGGTTCGGTTCGAGGAACTCGTCGCAGTGGGCGAAGCTATCGGACGCGTAATCGCAGCCTCCCGCGAAGATGTTCTTTTGTTGACGACTTCCGATTTGAACCACTACGAGAATGATGCAACGACTCGGGTCAAGGACCGCAAAGCGATTGAAGAAATCCTGGCGCTGGACGCACGCGGCTTGTACGACACCTGCCGCGATGAAGCGATTTCCATGTGCGGCTTGGGGCCGGCTGTTGCCATGTTGACCGCGCTTCAGAGCCTGGGAACAGGCAAGCCAGAGTTAGTCCGCTACGCGACCTCCGCAGATGTCTCCGGCGATTTCAACGCGGTGGTGGGATATGCGGGAATCATCTTTCCGGAACGACACGCATAAAGCGGCCGGCCCCTCTGGCATCCGACAAAGATCATAGTCTGTCTAAAAGCAAACGGCTCCAGATCGCGGAGCCGTTTGCTTTTTAGGAATCGGTGAAACCCTGCTTCGCTTTAGTGTGGACGCCCGCCTCCACCTCCGCCGCTGGATGCAGGCGCCGAAGCGTGGGAGGAAGCGCCTGACGAAGCTGCCGAGGAGCCTGACGACCCGCGCGAAGACCAGCCTCCTCCGGAATACGCGCCGCCGCCACCTCCGCCCGAAGAGCGTGGCGCTGGGGGCGGAGCCATCGAACGTGAAGGCGGAGCGACAGAGCGCGGCGCAGGTGAGTTGACAGCGCCACGCGAGAGTGTCCTAGATGGCGGGTTATTTGCGGTCAGGTGCTCGTTCTTATTTCCGCCAGGGACATTCTTTCCTCCAATTACTTCGCCCTCGCGCGCGGACGGCGGGGCGGCATTGGAGTTGACGAACCGATGCTCGTGAGGGTCGTAAACGATTGAAGAATCGTGGCTCAGGGAAACGCCGCGCGCCCCGCCGCTCCCCTCGATAATCGTGCGAGAAGTGCGCTGCGGCGCTGTGGTCGCAACGAGGCCGCTGTTCAGGACCTCATGGGAAGGCGATTTCACAGTCTCCCATTTCTGTCCGCCGGCGGCGGAGAGAGCCGGCTCCTTCGCATTTCGAGCAGGCTCGGTGGAAAAGATACCGTGTTCCAGATTCATGGGAGTCTTGCCATCTTTGTCGAGGGGGTGCATTGGCACGATCCCGAATTTACCATTCTGTTTTACGAAAACAGCTGTCGTCGCCCGATAGAGCGGATGTGGCGGATGGACGATAGGCGGAATACGCTTTTTGGGAATCCCACCGTATCCTCCGTATCCATATCCGTAACCGCCGAGATAGAACGGCGGCGAAAAAAACCATCCGCCGCAGGAAGCGTCAAAGAGCCAGCCGCCGTAATGGTAAGGAGCCCAGCCCCAGGGTTGGAAGCTGGCAAAGGTCCAGCCGAAACCAGGATCCCAAATCCATTGGCCCATGGTGAAGGGCGACCAGCCGAGGCTTGCGCCGAACGGCCGCCATCCGTACCCAAAGCCACCACAGGAAAACCACGAGCCATAGGTATAGAGGTCGGCGTAGCCCGGGGAATAATAGGGAGAATTCGTGTATTGAAGCGACGCGTTCGTGGCACTGGAAACCGTATCGATGCGGCTTGAGACCCAGTGGTCGAATTCGTCGTCGGATGGGAGGCGGCCGACATTGATAGCGTCCTCGCCCGCTTTCATGGAGAGCAACTGGCCCTTGCCGAGCTGCGTGGTTTCCTTTTTATGCAGGACCGAAGCATGGCCGGTCAGCACGGCCACGTTGCTCCCATCGTCAAAGTTGTTGATGCGGAAGGAGCCTTTGCCGCTGGCCTCGACGGTGAAATCCCCGCCTGTGACGCTGAAATAATCCCCATTTGCAGGGTTCACATAGAAGGAAGCCGACCCTTGGCGGAGCACTAAACGGGTGGTGCGGGCGCCATCCTCCAGCGAAAGATCGAAAAACTCCAGAACGGTGTTCTCGTTAAGAAAAGCCATGGCTCCATTTTCGAATTCCACTTCGGCGCGGCCGTTGTCCGTAGCAATCACATAGCCTTGACGGACCGGTAAGTTGGCTTGGGCCGTTTCCCATTGTGCCTTCTGGTCGGCCAGCGGGTCGCCATGGGCTTCGCGCGCAAACCGCACATCGCCTTGCACCACACTAAGACGAATCACCCGCACATGGCTGGAGTCAGCGGTTGCCGGTTGAATCCCGGCGCACAAAGCGGACAAGAAAAGCACGGAGAGGACGAAACGGAACACGCTGCGGGAAGTCATGTGTCACCCCCATCGGCGACGCTGGCGGAACGACCAGATAATAATGTGACGCTCAAGAGGCGGGACAGGTTACGCCAGTGCAAGCCTGGAATAATGGTCTCCCCGGGGCTGGTCCGCGTCAAGCTCAGATTGGCAAATGTCCGAGACCAATTGCGACCGAAGGATCACGCCTCACGGTGCCGCGACGGTATTTGATTCATCCAAAACATTCATGCAAGCGTGGGTTGACACACCGAAGCTGAATCGCTAGTTTCAAAAGGGGAATATTCACTGGCTCGTGCCGTGTCCCGGGGGACAAGGGTGCGATGCAAAGAACTGCTCATTCATAGCTTTGTACCAGCAGTGCAGTCCCGAAGTCTGATCACCTGGGGGGTGAACGATGTGGGGTCTTTTAAGAATCATAGCAGGGGTGTTGTTATTCGCAGGGATGCTGGGAGGAGTCAACGCCTACGGGCAAGGAGGTGCGACAGGCGCCATCAGCGGCGTGGTCGTGGATTCAAGCGGCGGGTCGATAAGCGGCGCGGATGTGCAGGTTATCGATGCGCGAACGGAATCCATCGTGCGCAAGCTGCCTACTGGTACGGAAGGAATTTTCGTCGCGACCTTGCTGCCTCCCGGAAATTACATCGTGGTGGTGAACAAATCCGGTTTTGCGGAAGCGAAAGCCACGGATATCGAAGTGCGTGTCACGGAGACGACTCGAGTGACGATCACCCTGAAACCCGGAGCGGTCTCGGAGAAGGTCGAAATCACGGCCCAGGTGACGACCGTGGAAACCTCGAACGCCACCACTGGACAGTCGCTGGGAACGGCCACCATCCGGGAACTACCCCTTGCCACGCAGAATTATCAACAACTTCTGACGCTTTCCAGCGGCGCGCAGAGCGAATTGAACGCCGCGGCGCAGCTGGGACGCGGTACCGTGAAACTCTTCGTCAACGGCCAGCGCGAAGACAACAACAATTTTTTGATCGAAGGAATCAGTGCCACGGACTACAACGTCGCGCAGGCGACGTATGTGCCCCTTCCGAACCCCGACGTGATCCAGGAATTCAAGGTGCAGACGTCGCTCTACGACGCGAGCCAAGGCCGCGACGGAGGCGGAAACGTCAACGCGATTCTGAAGTCCGGCACTAGAGAATTCCATGGCGATGCGTACGAATTTTTCCGAAACACTGTTCTGAACGCCAACGATTTTTTCCTGAATGGCGAAGGCCAGGCACGCCCCGACGTCAAGCAGAACATTTTCGGGGGCAGCTTGGGCGGGCCAGTGGGGAAGGATAAATTCGGATACTTTTTCTTGAACTATCAAGGCACCCGGCAGCGCAGTGGTGAATCGCCGGGCACAATTATCAGCACCAACATTCCCTTGCTGCCTGCTGACCGCTCGCCGGCAAGCTTAGAGAGCGTATTCGGGCTGCCAAGCATAGACCCCGTCCTCTCGAATGCCGGCGGCACGGGGCTTCTGCAAAGACTCGATACCACCGGCGAATTTGGCCCGAAGACCGGATTCTTTATTCCTTCGGGGCAAGTGGCTGCGAATTGCACGGTGGGCTGCACGCCGGGGCTAACGAACGGATCCGTGAACACGGGGTCATTTATCATCAGCAAGCCGGGCACCTATAACGACGATCAGTTCACATCCAATTGGGACCGCGAGTTCCGCAGCGGGCAAGACAAGATTTCCGCGCGTTTCTTTTTCTCGGACTCAGAGAGCTTGCTCCCATTCGGCGGAGGCGACTTGCAGGAATCGCTGGGCAGCACACTCGCGAGCAGCATCAGCTCAGCGTCGTTAAACTTCCCATTCGACACGCCGGTACGCGCGCGGTTTTTCAACGGCACGGAAACGCATTTGTTCTCCCCCACACTGGTCAATGAGTTTCGCTTCGGGTTCGTGCACATCAACGACCAACTGAATAACGTTGCCCCCGTAACGGCAACGGACCTCGGCATCGACCGGCCCACGAACAACGTTACCGATTCCATCTATAAATTTGTTTTGGCCTCTTCAGGATTTGAGATCGGTCCTGCCCCGTTCGCCAACCAGCACCAGGATCAGAACAACTACGACATCACCGACACTGTCAGCTGGGTAAAGGGGCGGCATGTTATCCGCTTCGGTGGAGAATTTACCCGTGTGAATCTGAACAAGCTGTTTCCGCAGGTGTTCAACGGCGAACTGTTTTTCACGAACACGCCAACGAACGGACCCATCGGGACCCCAACCACGGACTTTCAGAATTTCCTGCTCGGGGCGCCGCAGTTCAGCTTCGGTGGTGGCGGCGTCTACAATCACGAATACCGCAGCAACAATTACGCCGTCTTTGCGCAAGACGATTGGAAGATTCGCAATGACCTGACTCTCAACCTCGGTGTGCGCACGGAGATCTTCGGTGCGTTTCACGATAACCTGTGCCACATCGGAAACCTCGATCCGAACCTCGCAAATCAGGGAGACTATCCTTTCATCTATCCCTCTTGCGTAAAGAGCCTGGCCCTTGCGGGACTGACAGGAACCGCGAACGACACCACGTTGAACAACAATTATTCGACGGGGATCGGCCCGCGTATCGGCCTGGCTTATGACTTCCTCGGACACCACAACACGACTATCCGCGCGGGCTACGGGATTTACTATGTGCGCGAAGACGTAGGCAATGTGGATCAACTGTCCTTTCAGGCTCCCTTTCTGCCGGTGGCCTTCGGTGGCGGGCCTCCAGGATGCCTGGGGACCTTTTTCTCGGCAGACGCAACGGGACCTTGCGCACCGAACTTCAATGCCTTGCCAGTAGCGGGCACTCTGGACCCGACATTCGTTCCTTGCCTCTCCGTGTTTCAAGGCTTTCCGGGGAATGACACGACGCAAGCGGCGAATTACGGAAACGCCGGTGGCAGCGCCTGCCCAGGTCCGCTCGCTTCGGAAAATATTTTCGGGCTACAAGTACCGCGCCACTTCGTGGTCCCCAACACCCAACAGTGGAACCTCACCCTTCAACGTTCCCTCGGGAAACAGTGGGTGCTAGAGGTGGGCTATGTTGGAACGCATGCCGTTCATCTGCGTGAAACTCGGGATAACCTCGAAGCACAGGACGCCTCTCCGGCTCATCCCGTAAATATCAGCAGCACATTCTGCCCTGGCGGAACTTGCGTGATTACCACAAACACGTTCGCCAACGCCATTGCCCGCTCGCTCTATCAGGGCATCAATGGCTACTCCGGCTTCCAGCTGTTCGCGGATGACGCCTATTCTCACTACAACTCTTTACAGACGACGCTCTCGCGCCGGTGGGCTGCCGGATACTTCCAGGCGGCCTACACTTTCTCGCGTTCGACGGACGCGACCTCGACCGGCAATACCGCGTTCAACACCGCGTTCAATGACGAATCCACGCTCGCCGACTCGCGGGGCCTTTCGGACTTCGACAGAACGCATCGGTTGGTCGTGAGCTATCGCTATGAACTGCCGTTTTTCAAAGACGAGACCGGCGCCAAGCGCGCACTTCTCAGCAATTGGGCTGTGAGCGGTATCACCATCGTCCAATCCGGCGCTCCTTTCTCCGTGACCGATTCCGGCGCGGGAACCGCCTTCTTGGGTGCCGGGTTTACTCCGGGAACTTTGACAGGGAGCTTGGCGAGCGGCGCCACACTATCCAGCGCGTATTCCTCCGGGAGCATCGGTAGCCGTGTCGCCAACGGCTATCTGAATCCCACTTCCTTCACTCCCGCGGCGCAGCTGTATCCGGCTCAGTGCCTGTTGGATAGCAATTTCTGCACAACCGGATTCGGCAACCTCGGCAGAAACGTCTTCCGCGGCCCTGGCCAGCAGAACTGGGATTTTTCCCTAATCAAGAATTTCAAGATCACCGAGAGGCAAACCCTGCGGTTCACGACGGACTTCTTCAATATTTGGAACCACGCGAACTTCGGGAATCCGACCGTCACCGACGTGGAAGGCGGCAGCAGTTTCGGCAAGATCACCAGTACGGTGGGCGCGCCGCGGATCATCCAATTCTCGTTGCGTTACGCCTTCTAGACCGGGCACCACAATCCATTCCTACAAGGGGCACGAACTCTCGTGCCCCAGTTTTTTTGATGCAGACTTCTGGCGTTCTGCGGAGCGCGGAGTCGTTCCACCACTTTCTGCGTCAAAATGATAGGATTCTGGCTCACGCCATGCGGAGAATTGCTTCACGTATTTCTCAATTGAACGGCGAAGGGGCCTTGGCCGTATATTCTCGCGCCAAGGAGCTCGAGCGCCAGGGGCGGTCGATCATTCACCTGGAGCTGGGCGAACCGGATTTCCATCCGTCCGCGCCGGTGGTAGATGCGCTGCGCGACGCGGTGGCCGCAGGCCGGGACCGCTATGTGTCCACGCGAGGCATTCCTGCTTTGCGCGAAGCGATTGCGGAATATTTGAAGCGGACGCGCCGTCTGCACGTGGCGCCGGAACAGGTGCTCGTCGCGCCGGGCTGCAAGATGGCGCTTTCGCTCGCGATGATGGCGCTCATCGAGCCAGGCGATGAAGTGCTTTACCCCGATCCCGGCTTCCCGATTTATCCGTCGGTCACGCGCGGCCTCGCTGCCAAGGCGGTCCCTTTCGGCCTGGAAGAGAAAAACAACTTTCAGCCTGATTTCGATGAGATCGCCGGAAAGATTACGCCACGAACCACGGCGCTAATTTTTAATTCCCCCAATAACCCGACGGGGACCGTTTTCAACCCGGAAGCTCTTCGCAAGATTGCGGAGTTGGCCGGGAAGCACGACCTGTGGATTATTTCGGACGAAATCTACGCGAGGATTTTGTTCGGCGGAGAATACGAATCGATATGGTCGTTACCCGGCATGGCTGAACGAACCGTGATCATTGATGGATTCTCGAAGAGTTTTGCGATGACGGGCTGGCGCCTGGGCTATGCGGTTGCGCCGAAGCACGTGATCGACGCTATGAATTTGCTGGTGTTGAATACGTTTACGTGCGTTGCGGAGTTCACGCAAGTGGCGGCAATCGAAGCCCTGACCGATTCGACGCACGCCGTGGATGCCATGGTTGCGGAGTACCGGAAGCGCCGCGATCTTTTTGTAGCTGGACTGAATGAAATTCCCGGCTTCCGCTGCCAACCACCGGGGGGCGCGTTCTATGCCTGGGTGAATGTCGAGGAAACGGGGCTGCCCGCGGAGCAAGTGGCTAAGCTGCTCCTGGAAGAGGCGGGCGTCGCGGGAATCGCGGGAGCTGCGTTTGGTCCTGGCGGAAAAAATTATTTACGTTTTTCGCTGGTCAGTGCGCCGCATCTGCTGGAAGCGGCGCTGGAGCGCATGGCGCGGGTGTCCTCCCATTGGAGGGCCACAGTGGCGCGGTAGGACAGGCACTCTTGCCTGTCCGGTTTTGCATCGCGAAAAAGGAAGCATAGCGCAGAAGGTAGCCAGAAAAGTATATCTGTCCCGCTGGGCAACTGATTTTTAGGAGACTCGCACAATGAGCACTCTGCCACAATCTGCCAAAGCCTTGCTTCTATCTTCACTGGCCTTCTTCTTGTGTGCCGCCAATGTGTTTCCCCAGGCGAAGCCTCTGGCCGGCGCGGACGTGCCCAAAATTTATGAGCGGCTTTTGAAACTGATCGACCAAATCCCCATTTACGACAATCACTCGCACGCCACTTTTCCCGACGATTCCGACATGGACGCGATGGCCGCGCCACCCGGCGAGAGCAGTGTTCTGCGCTTAAGCGAGACCAATCCCGAATTTGTCGCCGCCGCAAAATCGCTCTTCGGCTATCCCTACGATGATTTCAAGCCCGAACATGCGAAGTGGCTGATCGACAAGAAAAAAGCGGCAGAAGCGGCTGGTGGCACCGCTTATTGGAACAGTATTCTGGACAAACTGAACATCGAGACCTGTCTTGCGAATCGCGTAGCCTTGGCGCCCTATCTCGATCCGAAACGTTTTCATTGGGTTTCCTTTGTTGATTCCTTTCTTTTCCCCTTCGACAATCACGAGCAGATCTCCAGAAACGGCGATATGGCGGTCTACATTCCTTTGCAGGAAAAAGTTCTTCAGCGCTACATGAAACAGGAGAGTGTGACCGGGCTGCCGTCGGATCTTGCCGGCTACGAGTCTTTCGTCCGGCAGACGCTGGTGGACAATCAGAAGAATGGCGGTGTGGCCATCAAGTTTGAAGCCGCCTATTTCCGCTCGCTCTATTTCAGCGATCCTCCGCGAGAACGAGCGGAAGCGATTTACGCGAAATTTCATGCGGGAGGCGTGCCAAGCGCTGGAGAGTACCACCTGTTTCAGGATTATGTCTTTCGTGTGCTGATCGACGAGGCGGGGAAGCTCGGACTGCCCGTCCATTTTCACAGCGCCGTAGGCATCGGCGATTATTTCAGTTTGCGCAATGGAAATCCGCTAAACCTCGAGAACGTGGTCCGCGATCCGCGCTACAGCAAAGTGAAATTCGTTCTGATTCACGGTGGCTATCCCTACACGCTCGACATGATCTGGATGACCGCCGCCAAAAATGTGTACACCGATTCGTCGCTGATGGGGTATTACGTCTATCCCTCGGAGCTGAAAAATATTCTAAAGCAGTGGATTTCGCTCTTCCCAGAGAAGATCATGTTCGGCTCCGACGCTTTTCCCTTCAACGACGCCGTGGGAGCGGAGGAAACCTTCTGGCTGGCGTCGCGTTCCGCGCGAACAGCTGTCGCGGCGGCCTTGGCCGAACTGGTCTCGGAAGGTGCGTTCAACGAAGAAAAGGCCCTTGAACTGGCGCGCATGTACCTGCACGACAACGCGGCAAAGCTATACGGAGCCAAACCATGAGTACCACCTCGGAGATGAAATACATTTCCTGGAAAAACGTCGAGCGAGAACACCTGAATCCCCAGATTGACCGCGAAATGGTGGTTGGCGACAAGATCATGTTGGCGCGCGTGCTCATGAAGAAAGGCGCTCACGTGCCTCTGCACCATCATCACAACGAGCAAGTGACTTATATTCTCGAAGGCGCTCTGAAATTCGCCATCGACGGCAAAGAGATCGTCGTGCGAGCGGGCGAAGTCCTCTGCATCCCTCCGCACATGCCGCACGAAGCCTGGGCTCTGGAAGACACGATCGATCTGGACGTCTTCAATCCGCCAAGGGAAGACTGGTTAAACAAGACCGACGATTACCTGAGGCACGGCCGCTAAAGGCTGCCGTTTCCCTGGACCCGTCATATGGGGCAACCCTCCCTGCCCCGGCATCATTCATATTTTCTTTGTAACCAGCTTGCGAAAGAACATAGACAAAGGCCCTTGCTCTTGTTTACCGTAGCAGAGTGGCTGATTCCAGGCGTGGGGTCATCCCTCTGAGGGGAAAATCATGAAGAGGCAACTCGTCGTATTGTCATTGATGCTTGGGGCGACATGCGCGGCTGGCGCACAGGATGTAGTCCCGGACAACCAGTCGGTTACTCGAAACGTAGCCGCCACATTTTCTGCTGCGCCGCTTGCGGGCACGTCTCTCTCTCAGCCAGCTGCGGCCGCGGCGTTCTCTTCCACTTCAAGCTTTGCGCCGCTAGCGGCTCCCGCGTCCGCATTGGCCAGTCCCGCGCCCGATGCCTCTCCGTCCCCCTCTCCCGACCCGAAGTTTGTCTACGGGGGTCGGGACGATTTCCGGTGGCAGCTTGCGATAGCCGCGGATTGGATAAGGTTCAGATCCTCAATCTTTAATGCCAGCGCTGTTGGCATCAATGCTTCGGTGACTTATTTCACCAATGAGTGGTTCGGAATCGAAGGAAACGTGTCCACCGGTTTCGCTCCGGAAATCTACGATAGGGAGCACGTGAAACTCTTGGTTTACGGCGCCGGACCTAAAATCGCCTGGCGAGAAAAGAAATGGGAACCATGGGCCCATGCCATCTTTGGCGGAAGCCATGAACAGCCGCAGACTGCCGGCAACAGCAAGAACTCATACGCGATTGAGGCGGGAGGCGGCGCGGATTATCGTTTCAATCCACGCCTTTCGGGGCGCTTGGAAGGAGACTGGGTGCGCACGGGCTTTTTCAGCCAGTCTCAGAACAATTTTCAGCTCCTGGGCGGAGTCGTATTCCACTTCTAACGCCTCGCGGACTCCGCAACTAGTAGATTCCGTGAGTCGAATCGAGCGCCTTGAGTTCTCCCTTTACCACAGATAACTTGTAGTCATCGACGCCGGTGCCCTTCCAATGCTTTAGGTTGAAGGAAGCGCCGGGCGGCGCGCGGTGAATTGTGATTCCTCCAAAGCTAAGCGCCGTCTTCCTGCGGCATACTTCCGGCACATTTTTCGCTTCAAGAAAGTATGCCGGGCCGGCTCCGATCACCTTTGCTTCCCCGTCCGCTTCAAGCAGAACGGCAGCGCCTTCCTCAACGGCGATCGCGCGCACTTGCTTCTCCCAGCCGTCCTGCAGAATCCGCGCCAGAAACACGAGGAGCCGGCCCATGCGGTCGCGCTTCGCGAAGTGCGTGTCGGTAATGATTCCCCTGAGCAACGGAATCCCCAGGAAATCTCTCGACAGGGTCACTTTGTTGCCGTAAGGATCGGCAAGCGCATCCGGTGAGTGAATCGTGTCAATCATCGAGGAAAAGGAAAACTCTCCCAGGACGGCAAGCCCTGCGCTGGAGCCGCCTATCGGTTTTCCCGCCGCGATGTGCAGGTTTATTTCATCCTCGACGGGAGTGTCCTGCCAGAACCGCACATAATTCGATTGGTCGCCCCCGGCGATAAAGATCGCCTCCGCCTGCTTGATATGTTCCAGGAGTTTTGGGTCGTCGGAATCTTCGCGCTCGGAGAAGACGATAGTCGCGGCCGAATTCAGCGGGCAGAGCGCGCGAATCTCCTCATTCACTTTTTGTGCGTATTCGTCCTCCGTATTGGCGCGCAGTATTAGGAAGTCGCCGCCGTTTGTCCGCTCGCACAAATACTTCAGCGCCGCGTCCTGTTCGCCGCCACCCATCAGCGCAATCCCGGCTCGGGGCACCGCCATGCTATCCGCGGCATTTCCCGCGCGAAAATATTTCCACTTCGCCGAGGCTCCCGGTGCAAAGAGGCTGAGGACGAGAACAAAAAGCGCGCATTCGAGAAACACGAAGCCTTTTTGGTGTTTTGAGAGCACGTTGGCCGTGTGAGATTACCAGATTTTGCAGTCTTGAAGAGGATTTAGGGCAGCGTTCACTTTGCCGGCGGAGGCATCGCGGCTTCGTACTTCGTCATGTCGACGCCCTGCCATTCGCCACGCTCGATGCCATCGCGAATCTGTGCCCCGGTCTTGCCTTTGTGCGATTGTTCATAGGCATAGAAATCCTCGCGCTCGCAGATTCCACAGGCCGCGGCGTGTTTGCTCACAAAACAATCCAGCAGGCTGCCGTGGCCCTGGCTCCGGTCGCAATGACAATAGCAGGGCTCCTGATAAAGAATTTTCTTAATGCGCGCCGCGACGCTGTACGCATTCTGGGCAACCGGATCACTAAAAAGCGAAGGGCTCAGGGTCGCCGGCAATGGTCCAGCAGGCACGGTACTGTGAAAAGCGGGGACGGGTTCGGCATTGGCTTCCTGCGCGGAATTGCCCATCGATCGGGACGACGCTATTTGCGGAATCACCGCCAGACACATCGCTGCAAACAGGAGTAGGATTCCACAAAAGACTTTTTGAGTTCCTCGCATACCTGGCCCCCTAACGGAATTGCTGCGATTCCCGCGCCATGACTCCCTCGGCAAATCCCGGTTATTACTCTACGGCGCTCGCGGGTTAAATGCCACTCCGGGTTTTGGCCTCGTCCTTCGTCTCACCTTTTCAGGGTAATCGCAAGACGCCAATGCGAACGGCTTCCAGTCTCGTCACGTCCATTACCTTGTCGTTGTTCATGTTATCGATCTGGCTGTTCGCAATGAAGAAAAAATCGGAACCGCGAATCGCGCCCGTCGTGGGCAGAACGCACAAATTGCTGCGATTTTCGAGCACCGTCGTGCGGGTCACGCGGAGCCCATCGCTGGAGAGGTGAAACTCCGCAATACGCGGCGATCCGATGCCGTTCTGGATGGCGATCAAGCCGCCGTTGTACCAGTAGAGACCGTCCACGCCCGCGAGCGTGCTGCGCGGCCCAGGATCGACATCATGGCTTTCGCCACTCGAGAGGTCCACGCAGATGACGCCCAAATAATCGGCAACGTACAATGTGTGGTCGTCGCCGCTAAGCGCGATGCCGTTGGGATAAAAGAGCTCGCGATGCAGCGGCAGCGCAGTGAAATTTCGTGTCGCAGGGTTGAAGCGGAACACCGTGTTGGCCAGACTATCGGTAGTAATCACTTCACCGTTCTTGCGAACGACCAGGTCGTTAAACCCGTGTTTTGCCGAGCCCTGGGGTTTGAAGCGTCCCAGAAGGTTTCCGGCTGCGTCAAAATGCAGCAGTTCGGTCAGAGCGATGCTGTCTGTGAAGGAATCTGCCCATACAGTGTCGTCGTTCGGATCCATGCGGATGCCAAGGACCGGAAGAAGTCCGAAGCGCCCCGGCGGCACAAAGTCGGTGATGCCATCCCGGCTGATCCGAACGATCTTCCGGCGGTTCAGGCTGCTCAAGTAAAAAAGACTTCGCTTGGCGTCGTACGCCAGCCCCTCAGGGACCAGATCTTTCTCGGTTGTGCGAAATGCTTCCCGTGCCTGCGCTACCACGGGATAGTCCTGATGGACGCCCTCGATCATTGTGGTGAACTCTTTCGAACTTTTCAGTTCGAGGAATGCCGGTTCGCCAGAAGGGTCAAATCCTTCATGCAAGGCGATGCATTCTTTTAGTAGTGCCAACGCCTCCCGCGTCTGTCTCAAGTGTTGTTTTGACACAGAAAGGTAGTAGAGTGCCGCCCCACGGTCCGGCAGCGAGTGTTGCAGTTTTTCAACGGCGGCAATTTGGGCACGAACCTCCTGAGCGTCTGTGGGCTCGGCGGGCGCGCCCTTAATCTCTTCTTGATCTTGGGAACATGCCAATGGCGGGACGAACAGAACGGTTGTGAAGCACAAAAGCATCAGGGTCAAACGAAACGAGTAACTCGCAGGCTTCCCTGAAGCTGAATTTGCATACGCGTCGCCTTCGAATCTAAAGGCCAGGGAGTTGAAATGATCCCGCATGGGGAGAGTCACAGCGAAATCCAGAAAACGCCGGCGAAACCTACACGAGCAATGCGCGCGGTGTGGCGTAGGCTGATGCCGAAGTCGGTGGAGCGCTAGCGACTGGCCGGGCGATAACATGCCGCTTCCGCAAGTTGCGTTGCACACGCGTGCCCCAGGCACGCACAAAGGCGTAGTTCAGCGCCCCGCCTATCACGGAGCTGGCCAATGGAATCAGACGTCCAACCCACTTTTCCGCCGTTTCCTGCCCCAATTTAACGGCCAGCCGTTCCGCAATCCGCGGAGCTAGCTTCTCCAGGATCTGCTTTTCCGCCAGATCCTTTCCATAATCAACGCCGGTTGCCGTGGCGGCGGCCATCCACAATTCCAGCCGTTCACTTTCCCCGCGCTGCTCGAATCCGTAGAGCAAACAAAGCCTCTGAATCAAGCGAAGAGTCAAAATCGTAAGTAGACCCGCGTCTGGAATAATCGTAATCATCCCACCGAGTCCAAAACCCGCCCCTTCGAGGAGGGCAAGCCGCTCTGTGTCTCGAATCAAGATTTTTGCGATGGCATCCAGGCGCGCCACCGGCACGAAGTGCATGTGGCGGAAGTCGGGCACGTCCAGTCCATGCTTCTTTTTGAGCTGCCGCCGGAACTCGTCCCGGTCAATTTCAATCGAGCGCAGCCCTTTCAAGAGGCCAAAGCGCGCAAGTCGCCCGAAAGCCCCTCCCGGAACCGAATTGTGTAACCCTGCCATGCCTTTAAGCATCCTACGGCGGTTAGATGCGCTTGGCAACCACCCTGTAGCTCTAGTTTCCCGGCCGGCGTAATTTGCCCTTCGGTACAGGTCGTTGCACAACTCGCGCCAAGAAACCCTGCGTACTACTTGACGGGGAAAATCTTTTCGGTAAACTGCATTTTTCTCTATGGCGACCTTGCCACAAATCGTCCCTTCCGAAGTCGTCCACGACTTCGACTTCCCGCAACGGGAAGCGGCTTTCTTCTACGGCCTCTTCCTGCGCGGTCATTCCGCGGAAAAACTGCGCAGAGACATCGAAGTTCCCGCACTGGTGCTTGCAAAGTGGCATAAAGAAGCAGAGCGCGAGCCGGAGCTTCGCGACATTTTTACCCGCATGGTGGAATATCGCAGGCATGTTCTGGCAATCTTCGACACTTTAGTCGGCTCAGACGTCCAGAATCATCGCGTACAATAATTCGCAAGCTAGCTCGCCTCGCTCCAGCTTTCTCCATTTTGCCAAGATTGGTCTTCCTTACCGACCTGTGACTGAAAATACCTGTACGAACGTTCAGGACAAAAATTGGCAGGCAACCCTTCGATTCTTTCGCGACTCTAACGCCAAACGGGGGACAAGTCCCACAAAATGCAGGACATTCATCGATTGACGGGCGTCTTGTCCCGGGGGTAGAATCCAATCGTCCTGGAAGTTGAGGTGTGCTGATGCCACGGGTTATTCGTGCCCTGATTGCTACTGCATTCTCTTTTGCCATCCTTATTCCGCCCGTCTCGGGCCAGCAGGGTCAGCAGGCCCCGGATCCGACAAATCCTCCGCCTCCCCAGACCCTCACCAAAGAGCAACGCAAAGCTCAAAAGGAAAAAGCACGCAAGACCCTGAAAGAGCTGGACAGCCAGTACAAGCAATGGCTGAACGAGGATGTCGTTTACATCATCTCTCCCGAAGAGCGGAATGCTTTCCTTCAACTCGACACCAACGAAGAGCGCGAGCAGTTTATCGAACAGTTTTGGCTCCGGCGGAGCAGCAATCCCGATCTGCCGGACAATGACTTTAAAGAAGAGCATTATCGCCGCATCGCCTACGCCAACGAGCATTTTGCCTCGGGTATCCCTGGCTGGAAGACCGACCGCGGCCGCATGTACATCATGTGGGGCCCTGCTGACGAGGTTGATTCCCACCCCTCCGGCGGCACCTACGATCGTCCCATGGAAGAAGGCGGCGGCTCGACAACCACCTATCCGTGGGAAACGTGGCGCTGGCGATACCTCGAGGGAATCGGAGAAAACATAATCCTCGAATTCGTGGATCCCAGCGGCTCAGGCGAGTATCACCTGACCATGGATCCATCTGAAAAAGACGCCTTGCTGCACGTTCCTGGAGCCGGTTTGAGCTTGCTCGAATCCATGGGCATGGCATCCAAAACGGATCGCTTCACACGCTCCGACGGCACCAACCTTCCGACCGCCATGGGCGGAACGCCGGCCAGCATGGACGAATTCAATCGTCTGGAACTCTACGCCAAGGTGCAGAAACCGCCCGAGGTCAAGTTCAAGGACTTGGAAGCTATCGTCACTGCGCGCATCGTCCGCGATCAGCTCAAGTTCACCTGGCGCACAGACTTCATGAAGGTAACCAACGATACTGTCCTGGTTCCCATTACCATCCAGGTGTCCAACGGCCAGTTGAACTTCCAAGCCAAGGATGGAATCCACTCCGCCACCATGAACGTATTTGGACGCGTGAGCACCTTGACGGGCCGCGTCGTGCAAACTTTCGAAGATCCTGTTTCCAAGGACTTTCCGGATACTCTGTTCCAACAGTCCCTCAAGCTCCAATCCATCTATCAGAAGGCCGTACCGCTTCGCCCGGGCCTCTATAGGCTGGATATCGTCATCAAGGACGTCCAGAGCGGAAACGTCGGCGTCGTCAACACCAGGCTTGCCGTTCCACGCTATGCCGATGAAAAGCTCGATGCCAGCACTCTGATTCTTGCCGACCAGCTTGAGCACGTCCCTGCCAAGCAGATTGGCACCGGCCAGTTCGTGCTCGGCTCCACCAAAGTTCGTCCGCGCCTCGATAGCGACTTCACCACCAGCGATCGTATGGGCATTTATCTCCAGGTCTACAATCTGAAGCCCGACGACAAGACCCACAAATCCAGCGCCACCTTCCAATTCACTGTGAAGAAGGGCGCCGAACAAGTTCTCCAATTCAAGGAAACGTCAGCAGACATGAAGCAGACCGGAGACCAGGTCACCATCGAACGGTGGCTTCCGCTTGCTTCTCTTTCTCCCGGCAAGTACAGCATCGAAATTAGTGCCACGGATAGCATTGCAAATCAGTCTATTTCCAAGACCGCGGACTTTACGGTCAGGGGGCCGCTCGAACCGACCAAGGCAGCCGCCAACACGGGTCCGGGGAGGTAGTTCGCAGTGAATAAGGGGCAGGTCCGAGGCATGGGGGTGCTCGTGCTGGCCGCAGCGTTCTCGTTGCTGGGAACGGATCCGGCGGTGGCGCAGTTGAAGTCTGTTCAAGGGAGCCTCTCTGGAGTGGTTAGAGATTCTTCGGGCACTCCTCAATTGGGCGCCAGCGTGGAAGTCATCCCGGAATCGGCTATTGCAACTTCCGCGTCGGGCATCGGCTTTCTCACAAACACGCAAGGTATATTTCGCGGCGAGCGCCTCGCTCCAGGCTTCTACACGATTCGTGTGACCCTCGCAGGCTTCCTCCCCACCCTCGAAAAGCACGTCCGCGTCAGTGCCAATCTAACCACCCTTGTCCGTATCCAGCTCGAATCCATGTTCGCCTCGCTGGAACAGCTGCGCCGCGCTCCTTCCTCTTCCGCAGCTGAATCGGACGATTGGAAATGGGTCCTCCGCTCTGCCGCTGCGACTCGTCCCGTCCTTCAATGGGTGGATCAGGACCCGCTGGGAGCTGTTGCAACCGATTCAGAAAACGTTCCAACGGAACCGTCGCGAGGACGCCTTGAATTCATGGATGGCGCGCGCAGGCCGGGCTCGGTTTCCAGCCTTCCCGCCAGTCCAGCAACCGCGTTCGCCTACGATCAAAGAGTTGGTTCAACTAGCAGGCTCCTTCTCGCTGGCTTGATGAGCTATGACGGGGATTCACCCGCCGGCGGCATCGCCACCGTATGGCTGCCCAGCGGTTCGCTCGGAGCCGGTCCTCACACCGCTCTGGTGCTGCGCGAATCGAAGCTTGGAGATGTGGGCCCGACCTTCCGTGGCGTCCGCGTCGATCAAGGCGGTTCCATAGCTTTTGGAACTCGCGCCATCCTGGAATATGGCGGCGAATATGTCCTGGTAGGTCTCGGCCGCCCTGCCAGCACCTTGCGTCCACGCATGCAGCTTGACGCGCGTATTTCCGATGATTGGCACGCCTCCCTTATTTTTGCCTCCATGCCTACCGGCCCCGAACCGCTGGAAACCATGGACGGAGAAACGGCAAACACCCTGGCGGCCGCCCTGAACGAGCTGGATGCCTTTCCTGTCCTGATGTGGCGCGCGGGACGTCCCGTACTGGAAAGCGGCTTCCACGAGGAGCTGGCTGCGGAGCGCAAGCTGGGGCAGCGGGGCAAGCTGCAAGTCTCAGCCTTTCACGAAGATAATAGCCATGTCGCCGTCTTTGGCCGTGGAAACAATTTACCCGTTGCTGACTTTTTCCAGGATGTTTATTCCAACGGATTCTCTTACGACGGCGGCTCCTCGAGCAGTTGGGGCACTCGAGCTGCCTACCGCGAAAAGCTGGGCGATGACGTCGAACTCACTGCCCTGTATGCCTTTGCGGGTGCCTTGACGCCCTCCAGTGCGGCGGCCGGCCCCCTCCGTGAGCTCTTCCGCACCGCCGGTCGGCACACCGCCGGGGCTAAAGTTTCGGGAAGGGTCCCGCGCCTCGGCACCAGAGTGTCGGCTGGCTACCAGTGGATCAGCGGGGCATCGCTTACCCGCGTCGACAGCTTCGGGGAAGCCCTCTTTGACTTGGCGCCCTATTTCCACGTTGGAGTGCATCAACGCCTGCCCAAATTCGGCCCTGGCCGATGGGAGGCTAATGCGGAGTGCGACAATCTCCTTGCCCAAGGTTATGTCACACTCAATACCCAGGATGGCCGGGTAACCCTTATGCCCGCGTTTCGCACCTTTCGGGGTGGTCTAAGCCTCCAATTTTAAGAGCAAATTGGGCTTTAGAAAGCTGTATGTGTCCTCCTATAAAGCGGATTCTTGCAAAGTCTTCAACCTTTGCGTTTTGCAAGTTGTTGATATTTAATACCCTTGCGTTCAAGGCGCTCTTCCAAAGAATGGACATCCGTTTGCACCAAGTAATCTTTGGTGGGGTGTCGCCCTGCCTGGGCCCATCATGAAGCAGAACTTGCGAGTCAGCCTCGGTGCCGTTGTGCTGGCGCTTGCCACGCTAGCGGCCATGATTTTTGCCTGGCTGAACTTTGTCCAGAGGACCGAATTCGAGTCTCCCGACGACGGCGTCGTTTGGCTGGACACCACGCAGGGCATCCAAGCCCAGCAAGTGGCTCCCAATTCCCCCGCTGCCCGCGCTGGAGTGCGTCCTGGGGATCATCTCCTCGCCATCAACGGGACTCCTGTGACACGGCAAGTGCAGGTAACCAAGAGACTGTGGCGCGCGGGGTTGTGGACCCAAGTGCGCTACAAACTGGCGCGGAATAGCGAAGAGTTTGAGACTCCGCTGGTCACGGCTCCCGCCGAGAAGCCCACCTCTATCGAGAATTACGCGCGTGTTGTCGGCCTGATCTATCTCTTCATCGGGCTTTTCATTTTTGCCCGCCGCTGGAACGCTCCTCGCGCCGTCCATTTCTATATTTTCTGCCTGGTGTCCTTCATTTTCTTCTCGTTCCACTACAGCGGTAAGTTGGACACTTTCGACTACGAAGTCTATTGGACCAAGATCGTCGCGCAAGTGTTGATGCCGGCATTGCTCCTGCATTTCGCCCTGGTTTTTCCGGAACGCACGGAAGGGACCAGCCGCTCTCTTTCCAAGCTCGGCGCTGTTTATCTCCCCCCTCTGGCGATTTTGCTCGTGCATCTCAGCACTGCTCTTGGTGCGCTTGGCTGGGTTCCTTGGCTTGGCTCGCGCATCATGCTTGATAAAATCGCCTACAGCTATCTCGGCGCCTGTCTGCTGGCTGCCGGAGTCGTTTTCTATCGAAATTATCGCGGCGCGCCCGCAGGCGTTTTGCGCCAGCAGCTCAAATGGCTGACCGCCGGCACCTTTATCGGCACCCTCCCGTTTGCCTGCTTCTACGTCTTGCCGTACGTCTTTGACGCAGCTTCCAAGCCCTGGATGAAGTTCTCCACCGCCAGCCTCGTCTTCATTCCTCTTTGCTTCGGCTATGCCATCATTCGTTACCGCTTGATGGATGTGGACATCATTTTCAAGCGCGGACTCGCCTATACCGCCGCAACCGCGGCCATCGCCGCTATTTATTTTGCGTTGGTCTATTTGATAGCCAACATCTTCCACTTTACCGGCCTCGTGGGAGGCTTGATCGCTGTCGGCGTCGCCGCCTCTCTTTTCGAGCCATTTCGAGTATGGATTCAATCCCGTTTGGATCGTTTCTTCTACCGGGACCGCCTCGATTACCGTCGCACGCTCATCGAATTTGGCCGCACGTTAACGAACGAAGTGCGGCTTGAGCCCATGCTGGGTTCGGTCATGGATCGTCTTTCTCAGACGCTTCTCGTCGACCGCCTGGCAATTTTCGTCGAAGATGTCGCCGATCCCGGCCATCTCCGTCTCGCTCGCTCCATGGGCGTCCGCCTCGCGGAACCTCTCGATCTCAGTTTCCTCGGACCGGCCCGGCCCGAGTTCGCGCGGGGGGCGCTCTTTTTTGAGTCGCCCCGCGCCGCGCGCGATGTCAGCGCGTCCGTACATCGTACGCTCGAACAGCTTGACCTCAATTACTACGTGCCCTGCCGCATCCGCGAACACTCCGTCGCCGTCCTCGGCCTCGGCAAGACTGTCGACGGCGACTATCTCTCCAGCGACGACGTCGAACTCGTGGAAACCATCGCAGGCTACGTCGCGGTGGCCCTCGACAACGCGCAGCTTTACACCTCCCTCGAGCAAAAAGCTCTCGAGATCGCTCGCCTGAAGGATTTCAGCGAGAACATCGTCGAATCCCTGAATGTCGGCGTTCTCGCCGTCGATTTGGAAGGTATCGTCGAATCCTGGAACACGCGCATGGAGCAGCTGTTCGGGGTAGCCCGCCAGGACGCCGTTGGCCGCCAGCTCCGCTCTCTTCTGCCGCCAGAACTTGCGGAAGAAATTGCCGCCCGCGGCGACGCCGAGCAAATCACCGGCATCTATAAACAGAGACTCCATCATCAAGGCAAGGCGCTCACGTTGAATGTCTCCATTACGCCGCTCGTTAGCAAGTCCGCCGAACGCATCGGCCGTCTACTGCTCTTCGACGACGTCACCCAGCGCGAGCGTATGGAAGAGCAAATGTCGCAAACCGAAAAGCTCACTTCGCTCGGCCTCCTTGCCGCGGGCGTGGCGCATGAAGTCAACACCCCTCTCGCCGTGATCTCCAACTACATCCAGATGCTCGCCAAGCAGATGCCCGAGGGTGATCCGCGGCAGTCCATCATCGAAAAAATCGTCAAGCAGACGTTTCGCGCCAGCGAAATTGTGAATAATCTCCTCAACTTCTCGCGCACCGGCGCTGGCGAGGCCATCGACATCGACGTGAACCGCGTCGTGGAAGAAACTCTCTCTCTCGTCTCCCATCCTCTGAAAACTTCCCAGATTCAAGTTGTCAAGCACTTGGGCGAAACGCTCCCCGCGGTCCGCGGCTCAGCGAACAAACTCCAGCAAGTCTTTCTCAATCTCTTCCTCAACGCCCGCGACGCGATGCCCGGCGGTGGCCTGCTGGAAGTCCGCACGGGCGCGCATAATGGCAGCGTCGAAATTGAAGTCGTCGACACCGGCGCGGGCATTCCGCGCGAACATATCCACCGCATCTTCGATCCCTTCTTCACCACCAAAGCCAGCGGCCGCGGCACTGGCCTGGGCCTCTCTGTAAGCTATGGCATCATCAAGGAACATTCCGGCAAGATCGACGTCCGCTCGACTCCCGGTAAGGGCACTTCCTTCCACGTAGAATTCCCCGCGGTCAGAAAGTCGGTTCATGTCTAAGGGTTCCATCCTGGTTGTTGACGATGAATCAGAAATCCGCGAAGGCCTCGAGCTACTTCTCAAGACCGAAGGCTACGGCGTTTCCAGCGCCGAAACCGGCGAGTCCGGTCTGGCCAAACTCGAAGAACATCCATTCGATCTGCTCCTGCTCGACGTAAGCCTTCCCGACCGCAACGGCCTCGAACTCCTCCGCGAAATCCGCAAGCGCGATCCGCAACTCTCCGTCGTCTTGATCACTGCCTACGGCTCCATTGAAATGGCTCGGGCAGCGTTCAAGGGCGGCGCGCTCGATTACATCACCAAGCCCTGGTCCAACGACGAACTCCTCGCGCAAGTTGCCCAGGCCGTCGAATCGCGTCATCTTCGCGAAGAAAACGTTCAGCTTAAGCGCGCCCTAAAGCAGCGATTCAATTTCCCCAACATCATTGGTAAAAGCGAAAAGATGCTCACGCTTTTCGACTTGATCACGCAGGTCGCGCCATCGCGTTCCACCGTTCTTATCAGCGGCGAAAGCGGCACCGGCAAAGAGCTCATCGCCAAAGCCATCCACTCCGCATCGACCCGCGCGGACAAAGCCTTCGTCCCGGTCAACACCGGCTCCATCCCCGTGGACTTGCTCGAATCGCAGCTCTTCGGCCACGTCAAGGGCGCTTTCACCAGTGCTGTGGCCAGCAAAAAAGGCCTCTTCGAAGTCGCCGATCAAGGCACCATTTTCTTCGACGAAATCGCCACCATCAGCCCGGAAACCCAAGCCAAGCTTCTTCGAGTCATTCAGGAACGGGAATTTATGCGCCTTGGCGGCACCGAACAGATCAAGGTCGACGTCCGCATCGTTGCCGCTTCCAACGTCGAGCTTCTCACTCTCGTCCGCGAAGGCCGCTTCCGTGAGGATTTGTACCACCGCTTGAACGTCATCCACCTTCAGCTTCCGCCGTTGCGCGACCGCCGCGAAGATGTACCCGCGCTGCTCGCCCATTTCCTCGAGCGCTATTGCCTCGAAAACGGCAAACCGATGCGCCTCTTTACAGCTGGCGCCATGAAGCTCTTGATGGACTACGATTGGCCCGGCAACGTCCGCGAACTCGAAAATGTCGTCGAGCGCGCCGTCGTCCTTTCCACTCAAGAGCGCGTCGACGTCGACCTGCTCCCCGAAAGCATTCGCAGCAAGGAAATCGTCCGCGGGGTCCGCCTCCAGCTCTCCGAATTTCTTCCGCCGCTGCCGGGCGAACCCGGCTCCCGTTCCGGCGCCGATAGCTCGCAACCTTCTCTTTTTCAAATCATGGATGAGATCGAGCGCCGCATTATCATCGACATGCTCGAGCGCACCGGCTGGAATCAAACCGAAGCCGCCGAGCGTTTTATGATTCCTCTTTCCACTCTCAACCAAAAAATCAAGCGTCTCGGCATTGACGTCCGCCGCCGCGGCCGCGCGGATGAAACTCTTTCGGCCACCATGGGCAAGTAGTCTTCTTCTGCAACCCCGGTCGCTTCACACAAGCTCCTACAGACTTTCATCTTGCATCTAAGAGTGCGACTATGCACAGTATCGCGGGATGATTCTCCGTCGCTCCAGTTCTGCCGCGCGCGCGCTTCTTGTAATCCTCGCCCTTGTCTTCCTCGCCGGCCTTTCCTACTCCGGCGTCCGCAATACTCTCGCTATTCATGAAGCGGGCCTGAACACCCCGGGCGGTTACGAACGGGCCGCTCGGCTCGAGCCCGACGACGCTAGCAACTGGTATCTCCTCGGCCGCTACTGGCAATACAACCTCGAGGATCCTGATGCCAAGCGCGCCATTCGCGCCTATCAAACCGCCTTGTCCTTCGACTCGCACTCCGCGGACACCTGGCTGGATCTGGCCACGGCCTACGAAACGGAAGGCGATATCTCCGCGGCCAGAAATGCCTTTCTGGAAGCTAAGCGCGCCTACTCTCTCTCGCCCGAAGTTTCCTGGCGCTACGGTAATTTTCTCCTGCGGCGGGGTGAGTTGGATGCTGCCTTTGCGCAGATCAAGCACGCCGTGGAAGCAGACCCAAATCGCGCCGCGGCGGCCGTTGCACTGGGCACACGCTTCGAGCCTGACCTCAACGCACTCCTGGAGCGCGTCCTGCCGCACACTCAGGATGCCTACCTGATCGTAATTTCTGCTTTTTCACAGCAAGGCCAAACCAAACAGGCTCTCGTTGTTTGGTCCAGTTTGGCCGCTCTCCATCCCCACATTCCGCTCGCGGAGTCCTATCCCTTGCTTGAGGCTCTCATCAAAAAGCGTCAAATGACGGATGCCCAGACCGTCTGGAATCAGGCGCTCGCATTTTCGGGAACTCCACGTCCGGCGGATCCTCCAGGCTCTCTAGTCTGGGACGGCGGATTCGAGTCCAACATTGCAAAAGGCGGGCTTGCGTGGTCCTACGCTTCGTTCTTTGGCGGTGTGCAGGCTACTCTCGATACCAGAGAAAAACATTCGGGCGGCCGGTCCCTTCGTCTGACCTTCAACGGCCTGCGAAATGTTGATTTCCACGATGTCTGCCAGTACATCGCCGTGCAGCCTTCCACGAATTATCAGTTTTCTGCGTGGGTCCGCACGCAAGACCTATCCACCGACCAAGGCGTGCGCTTCGGTCTACAGTCTCTCGGCGATTCAACGAATTCCATGGCCTGGACCGATGATCTTCGCGGCACCCAGCCATGGACGCGACTCGACTTTCTCTGGACCTCGGGAAACGACGTCCACCAACTCCGGCTCTGTATATGCCGCCAGCCTAGCGCCAAGTTCGACAGCAAAATTCACGGCTCGGCCTGGATTGATGATGTTGCTTTGGTGCCTCTGCCCGCGGAGAACACCGGGCAATGAGCTTTATTCGAATCGGCATCTGCACTCTTGTTGTGTTCGCTGTCCTCTCGCATGGGGCCGTCGAAGATTGGGCGCGCAATATCCTGGAAATTGGCGCGGCCTTGCTCTTCCTCGGCTGGGCCGGCCACGCCTACCTCATAAAAGAGCAGCAGGTCGTGGTTCCGCCTTTGCTTTTGCCGCTGATCTCTCTATTGCTACTCACCATCGCCCAGTTGGTTTTTCATCGCACCGCCTCTTCGTACAGCACTCGCATGGAACTCATGCTTCTTCTTGCCTATATCCTCCTCCTCTTCCTGGCCGCGCAGGCTTTCCGCACTCTTGAAGACTGGCGCAACTTCGTCTGGTTCGTGATGGGCCTCGGATTTTTCGTCTCCCTCTTCGGCATCCTTCAGCACCTCACTTTTAACGGAAAGCTCTACTGGTTTCGCGAGATGCGCTTTGGCGGCATTCCCTTCGGCCCCTACGTCAATCGCAATCATTTCGCTGGATTTGTTGAACTCGTCATTCCTATTTCTCTAGTGCCCCTCGTGCTTGGAAAAGTCCGCCGCGAACGCTGGTTTCTCGTCAGTCTCTTCGCGGTTGTCCCGCTTGGCGCCCTGGTGCTCTCCGCATCCCGCGGAGGAATTATCAGCTTCGCCGTTGAACTCGGTGTCTTGGTCCTGTGGCTGGTGTTTCGCCGCACGGCCGGTAAACACCTACTCTCCGGTGGCGCCGTCCTTCTTCTCGCCTTTCTCATGGTCTCCTGGCTCGGCGTCCAACAGCTCGTCGAACGCTTTTCTTCCCTGCAATCCCTCGAGGTCACCGTCGGAAAGCGCGCCTCCATGCGGGCCGACACCTGGCGCATTTTCCTGGACCATCCCTGGTTCGGCACCGGTCTCGGCACCCTCCAGATCGTCTTCCCCGCCTATGAAACCCTGTACGACGGAAAAATCGTCAATCACACTCATAACGACTACCTGGAAGGTCTAGCGGAAACAGGCATCGCCGGCGGCTTTTGCTGCCTCTGGTTCCTCGGCATTCTTCTCTTAGATTCTCTACGGCGCTTATCGCAACCCAACGGAGCTTTTGCTTCGACAGTTCAGCTTGCCGGCCTTATCGCCTGCTTGGGCTTTCTCACCCACAGTCTCGTCGATTTCAACCTGCACATTCCCTCAAACGCCCTCCTCTTTTTTCTCATGGCCAACCTGGCCACGACCGTCATCCGCCAGTCCCCGTCTCAAATTCCCAATTCGGGAACCGCTCGACACCGTCATCGAATTCGCTGACGGTCTTCCTCCTTCTGCCTGTATAATCAACGTGGGGGTCATCTATTCGTATGCAGCCAGCGCGCCTGGGTGCAGAGACGTTGTATTTTGTCTCTACCACTCTGCTCGGATTACTATTTTTCTCTCCGCCTGCCCGCGCGCAGGCCGTTCTCGAAACGCCACAGCAAACCAACGACCGCATTCGCGAGCTTTCTGCCGCGGCCCGCAGAGGGCCCCACGATTACATTATTGGCAATGGTGACGTCATCTCCATCGATGTGTTTGACGTCAAAGAGCTCAGCCGCGATGTTCGCGTCAGCCAGACAGGCACCATCGGCATCCCACTCGTGCCCGTCCGTCTGCACGTCTCTGGACTCACGGAACTCCAGGCTGAACAGAAAATTTCCGAAGTGCTCGAAGCAAACGGATTGGTTTCGCACGCTGATGTGAGCGTCACCATCAAAGAAAGAAACAGCAAACCGATTACGGTAGTGGGTGCCGTCAATCACCCGCTGGTTTATCAAGCCGATAGTCAGGTTACATTGCTGGAGGTTCTGGCAGAAGCCGGCGGGGTTGCCAGTGACGCTGGCGGCGAAGTCATCGTTACCCGTCCTGTGCCGGAGATGACTTTCGACGATTCCCAGGCCGCTTCCAGCGATGCCTCCGGCGCCAAGCCCAAGGTCCCGAACCCCTCAAAGCCGGATTCAAAACCGCTGACCGCTGCCGCCGTTCAGCCTCCGGCTTCCTCTGGCGCTATCGCAACCGAGCCTCCCGAATTGCCTGCCCAAGTCGCCGATTCAAACAATTCCCCCAGCGCCGCCGAGAATCCTTTGCCTTCTGTGCCTGTCGATACCATCACGATCAACCTGAATGAGCTGATGGAAACAGGGAACATCAAGAACAACATCACGCTCCAGGCCGGAGATGTAGTCACCGTGCCACACGCTGGCATCGTTTATGTTCTTGGAGCGGTTACCAAGCCCGGTGGTTTCGTGCTCACCAACGACCGCGAGCAATTGAGCACCTTGAAGATTCTTGCCCTCGCTGGCGGCTATACCAACACAGCAAAGACAGGCCACGCTGTGATCATCCGCAAAGATGCGCAGGGTAAGCAGCAGGAAGTGGCGCTCGATCTCAAGAAAATTCTGAATCGCCAGGCCGAGGATTTGCAGCTCCAGCCGAGCGACATCTTGTACGTTCCCAACAGTGGAACCAAGCAGGCGCTCCTGCGGTCCCTGGAGCTTGGCATCGCTCTTGGCTCAGCCGTCGCTCTATATCGCGTCGCGTATCACTAGAAAGTATATGGCGGACGACAACAAACTCATTTCTCGTGAAAACGGCACTAACGGTTCTGTCGAATTGATTCCTCCGGGTTCCCGCCTGCCGGCGTGGGATCTTTCTCCTCGCGAACCGCATCTTTACGATTACCTCCTCATCCTTCGCAAGCATCAGTGGCTCATTCTCTCGTTCTTGCTGGCCGTGGTCACCATCGTCACTATTGCCACCTTCCGCATGCAAGCCGTCTACGTCGCCACGGCGCGCATCGAAATCGATCGCGAAAACGGCAGCATTCTCCCCTTCCAGGGCATGGAGTCTTACGACTACATGATGGATCTCGACAACTATATCGAGACGCAATCGAAAATCTTGACCAGCGAGACTCTCGCCTTGCAAACCATCCGCAGCAGCGGCCTCGGCGCGCGCCCCGAATATGCTTCTCCCAACGGTCCCTCGGAAGCCCTCGCTACGGGTAGCCTCGAAAATCAGAAGCGTCCCCCGGAACTCGGCGCTTTTCTCGGCAGCCTCGGCGTTAAGCGCGTCGCTAACAGCCGTCTGATGGATGTGAGCTTTGAGTCCACCGACCCCCAATTTGCCGCGCGCATCGTCAACGAACACATCAAGAATTTTCAAGATCAGAACATTAAAAGCCGCTTCGATGAAACCACCCGCGCCACCACCTGGCTCCACGACGAACTCGACGAGCTAAAAATCAGTGTCCAGGAATCCGAAGACAAGCGTATTGCCTACGAACGCAAGAACCAGATTTGGACCCTCGACGACAAGCAGAACATCACCACCCAGCGCCTCTCCGATATCAATAAGTCCCTCACCGACGCCCAGGAAGAGCGCATGAAGAAAGAGGCCCTTTTCCAGTTTGCCAAAGCCGGCGACATTGCCGACGTTCCCCAGCTTCGCGAAAATCCTATCTTTCAGGGCCTCATTCAAAAACGTCAGGCCGCTTCCGAGGATTACATCGAGGCCGCGAACCAATACGGGCCTAACTTTCCCAAAGTGCAGCGCCTTCAGGCGCAGTTGAAGGACTTGGACCAGCTCATTAAAAAAGAGCAGCTCAACACGCTCAATCGCATCGAAAATGACTACCGCGAAGCCCGCCAGCGCGAAACTTTGCTCACTCAGGCTCTCGATCAGCAAAAAGTCGAAGCCAACGAGATGGCCGAGCGCATGGTCGAGTACAACATTCTCAAGCGCGAGGCCGAAGCCAACAAAGCTCTCTATGACGGCTTGATGACCAAGCTCAAGGAAGTTGGCATCTCCGCCGCACTGCAATCTTCGAATATCCGCGTCGTCGATCCCGCCATGATCCCCGCCTATCCTTCGCGTCCCGCCAAGGCCCGCAACATCGCTCTCGCTTTTCTCGTTGGCCTTGTCGGCGGCATCGGTCTCGCCCTTATGCGGGAATATCTCGACAACACCGTCAAAACTCCCGACGACATCGAAACTCTCGCACGCCTCCCATCCTTGGCGGTCGTTCCCCAGTTTGCAGGTTCCAATGGCAATGGCAGCTCCCGCAAGCGTCTCTTGCAAGGCATAGCCGCCAATGGCCACGAGAAGCGCATCGAGCTCGTCGCCCAGCACTTGCCCAAATCTCAAATGTCCGAAGCCTTCCGTGCCTTGCGTACTTCGCTGCTGCTTTCGCAGCCCGGCCGTCCTCCCCAGGTCATTCTCGTCACCAGCGCGCTTCCCCGCGAAGGCAAAACCACCGCCGCCGCCAACTTGGCCGTCACTCTCGCCCAGCTCGGTGACAAAACGGTCCTCGTCGATGCCGACCTGCGCAAACCAGGCGTCGGCCGTTTGCTCAACCTAGGCAGCAGCAAATACGCTGGCTTCAGCTCTTATCTGGCCGGTGTTTCGAGCCTCGATCTGGTTACCGTGCCGCACCCAGACATTCCTAATCTCGCCGCGATTCCCACGGGTCCGCTCCCGCCGAATCCAGCCGACTTGCTCTCCTCCCACAAGTTGTCGGAAGCTATCGCCGAATTGCGCACCAAATTCAAGTTCGTCGTCATCGACTCCCCGCCCATCATGGCCGCCACGGACGCCGTGATTCTCTCCGTTCAGACCGATGGCGTCCTCCTCGTCGTCCGCAGCGGCGAGACTCCCAAGGAGGCCTTCACCCGCACCCGTGATTTGCTCATCAGCGTGAAGTGTCACATTCTCGGCGTCGTCCTGAATGCTGTTGATTCCAGCGCTCCGGACTACTACTATTCTTATCGCTACTACCCCTATTCTTATGGCTATGGCCCTCAGGAAGCGGCTGATCCTGCTCACGATCGCGACGAACAGCAAACGCCCGAACCTGTCCGCGAACGCTCCTCGCGCCATAACGACGACGATCTGGCTTTGTAAGGAGGCCCTTTGCGTTATTTGATCACCGGCGGCGCCGGTTTTATCGGTTCACATTTGTCCGAGCGTCTTCTTGCCCGCGGCGACCGCGTCGTTCTGCTCGACAATCTCTCCACCGGTAGCATGGATAACATCCGCCACCTCAAAGCTTCCGGCCAGATGGAATATCACCTCGACAACATTGAAAATCTCCAGCTCCTTGCTGAACTTGTCGACGATGCCGACATCATCGTCCACCTCGCCGCCGCCGTCGGCGTCAAGCTCATCGTCGAAAGCCCTGTCCGCACCATTGAAACCAACGTCAACGGCACCCAGCGCATTCTCGAAGCCGCCTGCAAAAAACGCAAACTCGTTCTTACTGCTTCCACTTCCGAAGTCTATGGCAAAAACACCAACGTCCCTTTCCACGAAGACGCGGACCTCGTCCTCGGTCCCACCACCAAGGGCCGTTGGAGTTACGCCGCCTCCAAAGCTCTAGATGAGTTTCTTGCCCTCTCCTACTGGAAAGAAAAAAAGCTGCCCGTCATCGTCGTCCGCCTCTTCAACACCGTCGGCCCTCGCCAGACCGGCCGCTACGGTATGGTTCTCCCCAATTTCGTCAAGCAAGCGCTCGACAACGAACCCATCCAGGTCTACGGCAACGGCCAGCAATCCCGCTGCTTCTGCGACGTACGCGACACCGTCGAAGGCCTCATCCGCTTAATGGACACTGATCGCTCGATCGGCGAAGTCGTCAACGTTGGCAACACCGAAGAAATCTCCATCGAGGGCCTCGCTAAGCTCGTCAAGCAGCGCACCGCCAGCTCTTCCCCCATTGAATTCATTCCCTACGACCAGGCCTACGAGCCCGGCTTCGAAGACATGATGCGCCGCGTCCCCTGCGTCGATAAACTCCACGCCCTCACTGGCTTCCGCCCCCAAACCTCCCTCAACGAAATCGTCGATCGCGTCACCACCTACTTCCGCCAAAAGCAGGAAGCCACCACACCCCACGTCGCTGCCCGCACCGCCGTCTAGTCCCCTGGCGGCACGACACGTTTACACCGCTCGCCCAGCGGAACGAGGGAGGCTTCAAAGGGCGGTGCTCGTCTCCCGAGATACATCTCACTGCAAGTTTTTTCCATCCGTCCCATCCCAGATTCCGCTATTTTTCCCGTTTTGGTCCTTGACAAATAGTTACTTCAAGCGTATAAGTAGCTTTAGGTAACTTTGCGTCTTGCTCCGAATAGCGCCGGCATCTCGCTGGCGTTTTGCTTTCTGGCCTCGCCCCGCCAGCCTAAGCTCTTTGCATGCAACATTTAGGGGGTCGGAACGCAACCTGCCCAATGTTGGCGCGTACATCCGCCGGCAAGCCATTTAGAATCAACACTTGCAAAAGTGTAACAAAACGAACAACTTTATCTGCCTTTAGAATCAATGTTTACAGAAAACCCGGGGGGGATCCCTCATCCTACCTGCCTCTGTCGCCGCCGGAATGCCCCGCTCCATCGCCGCTGGGTCCACCGCGTACACGCTAAGTGCTCTCCGCATTCAGAGTTGGCTCTATTGAGTTAGACATTCGCGCGGTGCACCCAACAAGACGTTTTAGCCTGCCCCTCGTCTCAACCCTATGCAAGTTATGGCGGGCAGCCGCCCTTGCTTGGACCGAGCTTTCCCGGGAACATTTCCCGCCGCAAAGCGTATCCACGGTTGTTCTCCAATCTCTCGGAAAGGCTAAACTCCGCGAAATGAACATCATCGCCTCCATCGACACCGCCTTCCGCGATTTCAAGTACGCCCTCCGCACCCTCGCTCGCACTCCCGGCTTCACTGCCATCGCCATCCTCACCCTCGCCCTCGGCATCGGCGCCAACACAGCCATCTTTACCCTTCTCGACCAGGTCCTCCTTCGCTTACTCCCCGTCAAGAATCCCCAGGAACTCGTCCTCCTCACCATGCGCGGCCACCACTACGGCAGCAACTGGGGCGGTAACGCCATCTCCCATCCCATGTTTCGCGATTTTGCCGCTCACAATGAGGTCTTCTCCGACATGTTTGCTCGTTTCCCCGCCGACGCCAGTCTCTCGTTCGCTGGCCAAGCCGAACACGTCCAGCTGGAAATGGTATCCGGCACTTATTTCTCCACTCTCGGCTTGAATCCCTACCTCGGCCGCGTGTTCACGCCCGAAGACGACCGCCTTCCCGACGCCTATCCCTACGTCATTCTGAACTACGCCTACTGGCAATCGCGTTTCTCCGCCGACCCCAATATCGTCGGCAAGACTCTCATCCTCAACAACTACAACATGACCATCGTCGGCGTCCTCCAGCCCGGCTTCGACGGCGTCGAACTCGGCCGCGCCCCCAAACTTTTCGTGCCCATCATGATGGAAAAGGAAATCCTGGTCGGTAATCCCACCGATATGCTTAAGGAACGCCGCAACCGCTGGGTCAACGCCTTCGGCCGCCTCAAGCCCGGCGTCACTCGCGAACAGGCCAAAGCCTCACTCCAGCCGTTCATGCATTCCATGCTCGAAATGGAAGTAAAGGAAAAAGCCTTCGCTCACGCTTCACCCTACGATCGCGAGCAATTCCTCAAGTGCACCATCGACCTGCTGCCTGGCTCGCAAGGCCGCTCCTACACCCGCCAGGCCCTCTCCACTCCCCTCTGGGTTCTCATGGCCACCACCGGCCTCGTTCTACTCATTGCCTGCGCCAATCTCGCCAATCTTCTTCTCGTCCGCGGCTCCGCGCGAAAAAAGGAGATGGCCATCCGTCTCGCCATGGGCGCCACTCGCGGACGCATCGTCTCTCAACTCCTCATCGAGAGTCTTTCTCTCGCGACGATGGGCGCCCTCGCCGGCCTGGCCTTTGCTTATTGGGCCGACAAGGCTCTCCTGGCTGTTTACGTCCCTTCCGATTCCGGCCTGAAAATCTCCACGGCTCCGGATCTCCGCATCCTGCTCTTCACCCTTGCCGTCACTGTTTTGACGGGCGCCTTCTTCGGCCTGGTTCCCGCTCTGCAAACAACCAAGCCCAACGTCGCCACCACGCTTAAAGACGAAGCCGCCGCCGTCGTGGGCGGCGGCGGTCACGGCGCTCTCCGAAAATCTCTTGTCATCGCTCAGGTCACTCTCTCTCTTCTGCTCCTGATCGGCGCCGGGCTCTTCACCAAAAGCCTCGGCAATCTTCGCAATCTCGGTCCCGGTTTTAATGCACAAAATCTCGTCGGGTTTGAGATGGACCCCTCGTATAGCGGCTACAGCGTCTCTCGGCTAAAATCGTTCTATCCTCAGTTGCTTGATTCTCTCTCTTCTATTCCCGGTGTTCAGTCCACCGGCCTCGCTTCCATGCGCATCCTAGAAGACAACGAATGGGACAGCAGCATGACCGTCGAAGGTTTTTCACCGCCGACTCCCGACGCTCATCCCGAGCCCTACATGAACGAAATCAGCCCCAACTATTTCGCCACCATGGGCGTTCCCATCGTCAACGGCCGGGACTTCCGCCCCACCGACACTCCTGAAGTCCATCACCAACCCGAAGATCCGTTTGGCTGGAATCCTGCTGTCGTCATGATCAACGAAACCTTCGCCAAAAAATACTTTCCAGGCCGCAACCCCGTTGGCATGCATGTCGGCTTCGGCTCCGACCCGGGCATTCCTACCGACATGGAAGTCATAGGCGTCGTCAAAGACATTAAATACCAGAATCTCCGCGAAGAAATTCCTCCTCAGGCCTATCTCCCCTACATGGCCGACCGGTACATCGGCGGCATGGTCATCTACGTCCGCACCGTGGCCGATCCCACTCTGCTCATGTCCTCCATCCGCTCCAAAGTCCGCGACCTCGACCCCAACATCCCCATCACCAACATGCGTACCACCGAAATGCAAATAAGCAACTCGCTCGCGGCCGAGCGCATGATCGCCAGTCTCTCCGCCGTCTTCGGTTTTCTCGCCACTCTTCTCGCCGTCATTGGCCTCTACGGCGTCATGGCTTACACCGTCGCGCAGCGCACACGCGAAGTCGGCATCCGGATGGCTCTCGGCGCCGCTCAGGGCAATGTCATCTGGATGGTGATGCGTGAGGTGCTCATTCTCGTAGCCATCGGCGTTGCCGCCGGCGTGCCCGCCTCGTTGGCGCTCACCAAGCTCGTGCAAAGCCAGCTCTTCGGCCTCTCGCCGCATGACCCGGCAACTCTCGTTCTCGCCACCGTTGCGCTCGCTTTCGTTGCCTGCGCCGCCGGCTACATCCCCGCCTGGCGCGCCAGCCGCCTCGACCCCATGAAGGCTCTGCGCTACGAATAACTGAAGTTGCTTCCTCAGGCTGTCAAGCAGCAGCTCAGTGCCTTTTTTGCCGAAAATGGCGCCGTGTCCCGACGTAGCGGTCGTCTCTCGTAACCCTTGCCGAATACAAAAGGCAGATCGCCGCACCGTAAAAAACGCCACGTGGGGCGCCTGCCATGGTGTGAAGCCCAATGGAATGGTGCAGATGGCAGGTCTGTCTGTTGATCCGGCACGGCAAAAAAGGGGCCCGGACCCATCTCCCTCATGTACAGTCGCTTACTGTACCAGAGGGTAGTTGACGAGGTATGGTGATTGACGTACTCTCAAGCGCTTTTGATTTCCTTAAATATGACAACTCTGGGGGTCTGCTTTGCGATCAAAACTCAATTGGTATGCTCTTGTTGTCTTTATTCTGGCCCTGTCATTTACGGGGCCCGCAGAAGCACAAACTGGCACATTTACTTCAGCGGGTACTATGATTTCTCCACGTAAGTTTCACACCGCAACACTTCTCAACGATGGTACGGTCTTGCTGGCAGGCGGTCAAATCAACGACAGCGGGACGCTGACTTCAAGCGCGGAGGTCTACGATCCCGCCACCAACCAATTTACCACTACCGGAAGTCTGCATCAGGCCCGTGAACTGCACACCGCAACCGTTCTCAAGGACGGCACAGTCTTGATCGCCGGGGGGTACAGTGGAAGTGCTTACCTCGCAAGCGCCGAGATCTATAACCCTACTACCCGGACGTTCACACTTCTAAGTTCAAGCCTGAATGTTGCTCGCGAATACCAAACCGCGACCTTGTTGCTAAATGGCGACGTCCTTCTTGCTGGCGGAAATGGCAATGCCCAACAACTCGGAAGCGCCGAGATATACAATCCGGCGACACAAACTTTCGCTCTGACCGGAAGCATGCACGTGAAGCGAAATCTTGCAGCTGCATCACTATTGCTGAACGGCGAAGTTCTCGTTACCGGAGGCTACAATGGCAGCTACACGGCCACTGCGGAAATATATAATCCGGCAACTGGAGCCTGGACCCTCACGGGCAGCATGACCACACCGCGTGAATACCACACATCTTCACTGTTGGGCGATGGGAAAGTGCTGATTGCGGGCGGCCGTAGTTCCGGCTCACAACTGGCAACCGCCGAAGTTTACAATCCGGCGACAGGCACGTTTACGGCGACGACCAATAGTATGGACGTCAAACGCAACCTCCTTTGTTCTTCGGTACTGACAAATGGCCAGGTCCTGGTCGCGGGCGGATATAGCGGGTCCTTCCTCGCGAGTGCAGAGATCTATGATCCAAATACGAATGAGTTCACGGACACCGGGTCTATGGCCAAGGCTCGCGAGTTTGCTGATGCCACTCTGCTGTCGAACGGCAATGTGCTGATCACCGGCGGACAAGACAGCAACAACAATACGATCAACGCCGCGGAACTTTACCATGGGCCGGCACCCGTGGCGGGATACTTTACTCCCAAATTCGTGGTGCTGTCGGTTGTCTACGCACCGCCCGGTCCGCAAAGCTATGTGAGCTACGGATCCAGCTACGCCCTCGGCAATACTTCTTCTCTGGATAACTCGATCGACACCAATTCCACCCTTACTGTTGGGACGACCCTTTCCACCGGAAAACCCGGCGAGAAGGCGGGAATCAGCGTTTCCAACACGGACTCGAGTTCCCAGTCCTGGACCGAGACCCAAGACACCACTTCGTCCATCGCCGTGCAAAGCTCGACATCCAACACGTATCAACAACCGGGCCCTACGTCGGTATACACCATCGACCACAACTACGACGTGATCATCATTCAGCTCAATCCGGAAATCGATTTCACGGAAACCTCACAGAACAGTGCGAGCTATGTTTACAGCTTTAATCCGCAAGACCCCGTAAACACCGTGGACGTCATCTACCTGACTGTTCAGGATCTTTTGCAATTGCAGGCGGGCACGTACACGGCGGACCCGGACGTTCTGACAAGGCTGGCGCGCGCTTGGGCTCCGAACATGGCGGATGGTACCGGCCCCGGTCTGACCAGCGCCGACTATGCAACAATTCTTGCACGCGATCCGTTTGCTGGGGGCTCGACAACCATCAGTGAACCACGGTTCGACCAACAGAACGAGCCGACTGTCAACTACCTGCCGGCCCAATGCGGCCAGGGTCAAAGCTCCGATACGGTTACGCTGACGACCCAGGCCGTGTCTACCCAAGGCGAGTCAGCCACGGACCAATATCAAATCAAAACAACCGTGAGCACCACGCTTGGGTTTGGAAGCTTCGTGAGTCTCAACTTTTCATCCTCGGATTCCGTTACCTGGACAGCAAAGGTGGCCCAAAGCTACACCGTTACTGCCGGTCAGACGGCTACCTTTCACATCGTACAGCCCCCTTGCACCTACACCGGGCCAACCAACGTCGTCGTATACAGAGACAATGTTTACGGGACGTTCCTCTTCAACCTTGTCCCCTAAAGTCTTCAAATAGCTCAGGCGGAATCGGGGCAGAATTACCCTCTGTCCCGATTCCGCATAAAACCAAAAACCGCTCCAACTCCATTCGCCCGCAATAACAACGGAACGCACAAAGTGCAGGTCAGCGCGTCCGCAGGGTATATCGCCTATCTCCTCTTCCAATCCCCGGACTGTTCAAACGCGTGCGCCGCCTTGTAAATCGTCGATTCGTCCCAATGCTTTGCAATCAGCATCAAGCCTGTCGGCAGGCCATCGATCATTCCACACGGCACGCTCATCGCGGGGTGGTGCGTGATGTCAAACGGGCACGTATTCCCGATCATCTCGATCGCTCTTTGAAAATATTCCTCTCGACTCACATTGGCGGGCGGCAAGGGCTGCGGCTTCATGGGCAGCGTTGGCATCAGCAAAAGATCATATTGCTGCAGTACATCATCGTAAGCCGCTCGCAGTCGGCGGCTCACATTGACCGCCTTCCCGTAGTAATGCGACCCATGGTACTTCTTGGCGTAGACACCAAACGTCGTCCAGATCTTCGCCGTCTCCGACAACTCGTTCGCTCGCAGCGTCCATCCATGCAGCTTGTCAATCAGACTCGTCACATACAGATCCTGCCGCGAAAGTCCGTAGCCATCCCCGAACATCATCGTCTGCGCAATTCCTTCCACCCCGATCGGGGTCCAGATCGCCGCCCCAAGCAGGTGCATGGGAATCGACACCTCTTCCACCGTTGCGCCGAGGCTCCGGAAAATCTCCGCGCTCTGCCGCACTTTCTCATCGACCGCCTTCTCCGACTCCGGCCTGCCAAATCCTTCCTTCACCAGCGCGATCTTCATGCCCTTCACGCCTTTACCCAGCGCTTCCGTATACTTCGCCACCTTTGGCGCATACTGACGCGGATCGTACCCATCCTCTCCGGCAATCACTTCCAGCATCAACGCATTGTCCGCCACAGACGCCGTCATCGGCCCGGCGTGGTCCACAAAAATCTCAATCGGCATGATCCCCGTATAGGGCACCAAGCCGTGCGTCGCCTTCATTCCATAAATTCCGCACCAGCACGCCGGCATGCGGATGGAGCCGCCTTGGTCGCCTCCCAGCGCCATGTCCGCTTCGCCCAGCGCCACGACCACTCCCGAACCCGACGACGATCCGCCCGCCGAGTAACCCATCTTGTAAGGATTGTGCACCGGTCCTTTCGCACTCGTGAAACTGCTGCCCGCCAGACAGTACGATTCGCAATGCACTTTGCCGGTGATCTCCGCTCCCGCGTCGAGCAAACGCGTGACGACAGTTGCGTCAATGTCCGGAATGTAGCCTTCCAGGATAGAGTTGCCGTTCATCATCGGCACGCCCGCGACCATCGTGTTGTCCTTGATGGCCACGCGCTTCCCTTTGAGCGGCCCTTCCGCCGCGCCACGAATCGAAGTCTTCACATACCAGGCGTTATGCGTGTTCTCCTCCGCCGAAGGAAACCTCCCCGGCGTCCGGGGATATTTCACCTCTGGCAAGCAGTCCGGCATCGCGTCCACGATGTTGTACGCATCGACGCTGGCTTTCATCAGCCCGATATAGGACTGCACATCCGCATCCGTCAGTGATAGCCCGACTTCGCAAGCCGCCGCCCGCACTTGTTCCGGTGTAGGTTGCTGAACCGCCATGATAGCTTCCTCCCCTGAGTGACATCTTCCGCCCCTGCTCCCACTAAACTCCCGGTAGTTGTACAAAGCAAGCTACGCGGTGGCAAGATAGACATAGCGCAGAATAAACAGCACGGTAAGAATCCAGACGAGCGCGTTGATTTCCTTGAATTTCCCGGACGCCAGTTTCACCACGGTATACGCAATCAGACCCAGGCTCAGCCCGGTGGCGATGCTGAAGGTCAGCGGCGTCGCCAACATCGTGATGAACGCTGGCAGAGCTTCGCTGAAATCATTCCAGAGCACCAGCGCCAAAGACTGTGACATCAATACTCCGACGAGAATCAGCGCCGGCGCAGTCGCGTAAGCCGGAATTGCTGTCGCCAGCGGCGAACAAAACATAGCCAGAAGAAAGAGTCCTGCCACCGCAATATTGCTGAAGCCAGTGCGCGCGCCCGCGGCAACACCAGCGGCGCTTTCGATGTAACTGGTTACCGTCGAAGTTCCCGTTAGCGCGCCGAAAATCGTCCCTATGGAATCCGCCAGCAACACGCGACCGACACGCGGAATTTTGCCATCTTTGATGAAGCCGCCTTGCTCGCAGACGCCGACCAGTGTGCCCACGTTGTCGAACAGATCGACAAACAGAAACGCGAAAAGAATTTCGAGGAATCCGAGGTGTAGCGCCCCTCGAAAATCCAGTTGAAGGAAAGTCGAAGACGGATGCGGCATGGCGAAAAACGTGGCGGGCCAACTCGAAATTCCGCGCAACATGCCGAGCAATGTAGTGCCAATGATGCCAATCAGGATGGCGCCGTGGATTTTCCGGGCCATCAGAATCAGCGTAAGTGCCAGCCCGAAGCATGCGGTCTGCACATCCTTATCCGCAAAGCTGCCCAAGCCAACAAACGTGGCCGAGTTCGCCACCACCAGCTTGGCATTTCGCAGCCCGACAAAAGCGATGAACATTCCGATTCCCGCCGCCGTCGCGTGCTTCAAGCAATCCGGCATGCCATTCACGATCTGCTCGCGAACTTTCGTTACCGTGAGCACCAGAAAGAGCGTGCCGGAGAAAAATACAACCGCCAGCGCGGTTCTCCACGGAACATGCATTGCCAGACAAACCGAATACGTAAAGTACGCGTTGAGCGACATCCCCGGAGCCAGCGCGATCGGGTAGTTCGCGTAAAGCCCCATCACCAGTGTCGCCGCCGCCGCCGAAACGCATGTCGCAAAAACTACTCCATCCGCTGGCATTCCCGCCTGCGCGAGAATCTGCGGATTGACGACGACGATGTACGCCATCGTCACGAACGTCGTGAGGCCGCCGAGCAACTCTTGTCTTATGGATGTGTGATTCTCAGTGAGCTTGAAGTAGCGATCGATCAATCGGCCCTCCGCCGAGCCTGACAATCACCTGGGATCACTGAAAACTCGTTCCACTGCGCTACGCAATCTCAATAGGGAATTTTGTTGGGCCGGTCCAGCCAGGCGCGAAATCCGGCAAGCGCCTCGTCTCGCATCATTTGCACCGTCGGAATGCGCCGCACCGCATAGGGCTGCTTCAACTCGCCATAAATGAACGAATCATCAAAACCCGCTTTGGCCGCATCTTCGGCGGTGCTCGCAAAATAAATCCGCGAAAGTCGCGCCCAATAAATCGCCCCCAGGCACATCGGACACGGCTCGCACGAAGTGTACAGCTCGCAATCCTTCAGTTCGAATACGCCAAGTTTTTCGCACGCCCGCCGGATCGCCAGGACTTCCGCATGCGCCGTCGGGTCATTCGTTGACGTCACCGCATTCGAGCCTTCGGCGATAATCGCGCCGTCGCGCACGATCACAGCGCCGAACGGGCCTCCGCTTCCCGATTGAACGCCTTCAATCGACAACTGAATCGCCCGCGTCATAAACGGATTGCTCAAGTCTGATCGCCACCGGTCCAATCGTTGAACGCGCGCCAGGCAAATCATACGAACCGATCCAAAACTCCTCAGAAAGGCGCCGGACGCTCGCACCAATCGGCAAGTATATGCCCGTCAAACCACGCGCCCAGCACTTTTTTCGTCTTGAATTATCGATATTGCTGACTTGAAAAGCTGAAGCTATCCGTCTACGCTCAGGTCTAATTCTGGCGAGCCTTTATCGCTTTTCTCCGGCTCCGCTTTTCACTATGAGTCTCCGCGCCTTCGTTTCCAACCGCGTCGTTACCCCAGGCGCCATCCGCCCCGCGGCTCTGCTCGTCGATGCAGAACGCATCCTCGACGTAGCTGCTCCGGATCAAATCCCGCCCCAAGCGGAGCTCCACGATTTTGGCGACGCCGCGATTCTTCCCGGCCTCGTCGATTCCCATGTGCACATCAACGACCCCGGCCGCGCCGATTGGGAAGGCTTCGAAACCGCCACGCGTGCCGCCGCCGCAGGCGGCTATACCCTGCTCGTCGACATGCCCCTCAACTGCCTGCCCGCAACAACCAACATCGCCGCTCTCGAAGCCAAACGTGCCGCCGCCCGCAGCCGGTGCCGCGTCGACTGGATGCCTTGGGGCGGAGTCGTCGCCGGCAACGCGCACGACATCGAGCCCCTCGCCGCCGCCGGTGTTCCCGGTTTCAAATGTTTTCTAGTCCACCCCGGCATCGACGGCTTCACGATGGTCACGGAGCAACAATTGCGCACCGCTCTCCCCCACGTCGCTCGCACCGGCCTGCCTCTTCTCGTCCACGCTGAACTTCCCACTCCCATCGAAATCGCCACGCAAAAGTTGGCGAACGCCGATTGGTCCCTCTACGAAACCTACCTCCAGTCCCGCCCCGAAGAAGCCGAACTCGCCGCCATTCGCCTGCTCCTCTCCCTCTGTCGCGAATTCAAATTCCGCTTGCACATCGTCCATCTCTCCGCCAGCGCCGCCGTTCCGGAACTCCGCGCCGCGCGTGCCGCCGGTCTCCCTGTGACTGTCGAGACCTGCCCGCACTATCTGCATCTCTTCGCCGGATCCATTCCGCAAGGAGCAACGCTCTTCAAATGCGCTCCACCAATTCGCAATCGCGAAAATCGCGAACAATTGTGGCAGGCCCTTCGCGATGGAACCATCGATCTCGTCGCCACCGATCATTCTCCCTGTCCGCCCGAAATGAAACGCCTCGCCGAAGGAAATTTCCGCACTGCCTGGGGCGGCATCGCAAGCCTCTCCATCGCTCTGCCGCTGATGCACACCGAAGCCGCGCAGCGCGGATTCTCGCTCGCCAATATCGCGCGCTGGATGTCGGAAGCTCCCGCCGCCCTCGCCGGCTGCGGCAAACGCAAAGGACGCCTCGCCCCCGGCTACGATGCCGACTTCGTCGTCTTCGATCCCGAAAGCACCTTCGTCGTCACTCACGATCGCTTGCATTACCGCCACCCGGTTTCCCCTTATCTCGGTGAAACTCTGCGAGGCGAAGTCCTCGCCACCTATCTCCGAGGCCACCAAATATTCAGCGAAGGCCAGTTTTCCGGCGATCCCATCGGCAAGGAGCATCGCCTCTGATGTTTTTCACTCAAATATTCTCACACGCTCTGTCATACACTAGTGCTGGACAGCAAACGCTCCGAAAAGATTGGACGATTCTTCGCTTCGCATGAAACACACTCCCATCGTCGGCACCTCGGTTCCTCGCATGGAAGGCCGCGCCAAAGTCACCGGCCACGCGTGCTACGTCGACGACATGGTCCTGCCTGGCATGCTTTACGGCGCAACCGTCCGCAGCCTCATCCCTCGCGGCAAAATCAAAGAGATCACGTTCGGCCCCGGCGTCGACTGGAACGAATTCGTCATCGTCACTTGCAAAGACATCCCCGGCAAAAACTGTATCGCCCTCATCGAAGATGATCAGCCCTGCCTCGCCGATGGAATCGTCAATCATCCTGAAGAGCCGCTCGTTCTTCTCGCGCACCCGGATCGCCACCTTCTGCCTAAAGCGGTCGAAGCCATCTCCGTCGAGTACGAACCGCTTCCCGCGATTTTTACCATGGAAGAGAGCGAAGCCCGCCGGCAAATCATCTGGGGCGCTGACAACGTCTTCAAAACATACTTAATCGAAAAAGGCGACGTACACGCCGCCTGGCAAAACGCAGCTCACATTGTCGAAGCGGAATACACCACCGGCGCGCAAGAGCAGCTCTACATCGAAAACAATGGAATGATCGCTACCTTCGATCAGCGGCACGGCCTCACTGTCTGGGGTTCGCTCCAGTGCCCCTTCTACGCCCACAAGTCCCTCATGAAACTTTTCGCTCTGCCCGCCGAGCGCGTGCGCGTCGTACAAATGGAAACTGGTGGCGCCTTTGGCGGCAAGGAAGAATACCCGTCGATGATCGCCGCCCACGCCGCGCTTCTCGCGATGAAATCCAGCAAACCGGTCAAAATTATTTACGACCGCCTGGAAGACATGACGGCCACCACCAAGCGTCATCCATCGCGCACGCGCATTCGCACCGCCGTCTCCAAAGACGGCAAACTTCTCGCTGGAGAAATCGACTTCACGATCGACGGCGGAGCCTACAAAACCCTGTCTCCCGTGGTGCTTTCGCGTGGCACGATCCACGCCGGTGGTCCTTACTATTGGCCCAGCGTCCGCATTCATGCCAAGGCCGTCGCCACCAACGCGCCGCCGCACGGCGCGTTCCGCGGATTCGGCGCGCCGCAATCTCTCTTCGCTCTCGAGCGCCACATGGACCGCATTGCTCAAGTCGTCGGCGTCCCGCCCGAAGAAATCCGCCGCCGTAATTTCCTCAAGCCCGGTCAAACTACCACTACAGGCCAGATCATTAATGAACCCATCGATCTCGGCAAACTCCTCGACCGCGCCCTCGAACTCTCCGGCTATCACGCGAAAAAAGAATCCTTCGCCAGGGAAAATCTAACCGGCAGCCGCAAAAAAGGCATCGGCATCGCCTCTTTCTTGCACGGCGCGGGCTTCACCGGCTCCGGCGAACGCTTTCTCGGCTCCATCGTCGGCGTCGAAGCCTGCGACGACGGCAGCCTGCGCGTTCTCGTCTCCAGCACGGAGTTCGGCCAGGGCACAAACACGGTGCTGTGCCAGATTGCCGCCGAAGCCCTGGGCCTCCGCTATGAAGACGTCAGCATCGCTCAGCCCGACACGCACGAAGTGCCGAACAGTGGTCCCACCGTTGCCTCGCGCACAGTCATGGTCATCGGAAAACTCGTGCAATCCGCCGCCCTCGGCATAAAAAACACTTTAACGGCGAGCGGAGCGCTCTCCGATTTCTACACGCCGGAAGAATTTCGCGCCGCCTGCCGCGCCTACATCGCAAAGAACGGAAAATTCCGCAGCCTCGCACAATATGAACAACCCGAAAGCGTTTTCTGGGACGATGAAAAGTACCGTGGCGAGGCGTATGCCGCGTTTGCCTGGGCCGTCTACGTCGCCGAGGTTACCGTCGATCTAACCACCTATGGCGCAACGGTGGACGATTTCGTCGCGCTCCAGGAAATTGGAAAAGTCCTCCACCCCGTTCTCGCAAAAGGGCAAATCATGGGCGGCGTCGCGCAAGGCATCGGCTTCGCTCTATACGAAAAAGTGATTTGGCAGCAAGGCCGCATGCAGAACGGCCAGATGACCAACTACATCATGCCCACCTCCGCCGATCTCCCTCCCATCCGCGTCTTTTTTGAGGAATTGGGAAACGTCCACGGTGCATTCGGCGCAAAAGGAATCGGCGAGCTTCCGATGGACGGCCCCGCTCCCGCGATTGTCAACGCCATCGAAGACGCGCTCGGCCTCCCCTTCCATTCCATTCCGCTCCTTCCGGAAGACATCTTCCTGGCGCTCTCCGCCGCGGACGCAGCCCCCGAAACCGTATCCACATCGCCGCGAGGAAACGAATGACCGACTCCTCGCGCGAGCCCGCCAAATGCGGGATCTCATTCACCGTCAACGGAAAGTCCCATACTGTCCAAACCTTCCCGATGGAGCGTCTTCTCGATGTTCTTCGGCATCACCTCGAGCTGACCGGCACGAAAGAAGGCTGCGGCGAAGGCGAGTGCGGCTCTTGCTCCGTTTTGATAGACGGAATGTTAGTGAATAGCTGCCTCCTCCCAGTCCTTCAAGCGAATGGCGCGAACATCGTCACCATTGAGGGTCTGGCCACCGACGGCCGCCTGCAAAGATTGCAACAATCTTTTCTCGATTGTGGCGGCGCACAATGCGGCATCTGCACCCCCGGGATGATCCTCGCCTCCGTTCATCTGCTCAACAAAAATCCACATCCCACTCTTGAGGAAATTCGCGAAGGACTATCCGGCAATCTTTGCCGCTGCACTGGGTACATGCAGATCTTTGAAGCCCTCGCGGATGCTGCATGGCGCGAGACCGCAAGATGAGAGCCTACCCCGCCGAATACCAACTAGTGGCGCCCCGCTCGCTTCCCGCGGTTTTATCGCTCCTCGCGCAAGATCCCGGTGCATGGCTCCCCATCGCGGGCGGCACGGACGTCATGGTGCAATATGCCGCCGGAACACTTCGCGCGCGAAAGCTGGTCAGCATCTGGAATCTTCCCGAGCTTCGCGGAATCGAAACTTCGGCAGACGAAATTCGAATCGGCGCGGGATGCACCTACACTGATTTGCGCGAGCACCAGGCGATCCACAAGGAGTTCCCACTATTGTCCAGCGCCGCAAGCTGGACCGGAGGAATCGCCAACCAAAACCGCGGCACTCTCGGCGGCAATATTGTGAACGCTTCGCCCGCGGCAGATTCGCTTCCCGCTCTTCTCGTCTACGATGCGGAATTGCTTCTCGTTTCCGCGCGCGGGGAACGCCGCGTGCCCTATGCCGGTTTCCACACCGGCTACCGCAAGACGCAGCTCGCGCCAGGCGAACTGATCCGCGCCGTCTGCCTGAAAAAACAGTTTTCAGGTTACTATGCCCATGCGCGCAAAGTGGGCGCGCGCAACGCGCAAGCCATCTCGAAAGTGTGTCTCGCGGCGCTTGGGCGGATAGCGGAAGGCGCTGTCGAAGATATTCGACTCGCGATGGGAAGTGTCGCGCCCGTCCCGCTTCGCTTGACCGCCACGGAGCGCATCCTTCGAGGTAAACATATCGATACGCAGTTCATTCAGTTTGCACAAAGGACAGCCGCCGCGGAAGTCCAGCCCATCGACGACATTCGGTCCTCTGCTCGTTATCGCTCGGCCGTTGCGGGCAATCTGGTGGCCGAGTTCCTCGAACAGTTGCTTGCGAGTCACGAGCAATCCGAGGATTCCAAGCGCGTTCTAGCACGATGGAACAGTTTGCCGCCAGACAAAGCCGCGCATGAGATTTTGCCCTGTTGCGGTTCGCATGCTTGGGCGCTCGGAATGGCAGCTCGCAGACCTCTTCTCGGGGAAGCCGCACTGCTGGCGGCTTGTGACGAGGTCTGGAACGGCCTTGCGAAATCGGATTGGCTCGACGCGTTTCGCAGTCATCCGCGCATCGGCGATTCGCACGCACCTGCCTCCGCTACGGCGCAGTCCGCCTCGTGGTCAGGCGCGGAGCAACGCAAGGCTGCCTCTGCGGACGACGGTATCAAGGCCGCGCTCGCCGCGGGCAATCGCGCCTACGAGCAGAAGTTCGATCGTATTTTTATTATCTGCGCCACCGGCAAATCCGCGCCGGAAATCCTCGCCAGCCTCGAGCGGCGCCTGCAAAATGACGAAGCCGCGGAACTGCGCGAAGCCGCCGAACAACAGCGCCAGATCGCGCGCCTTCGTCTGAAGAAATGGCTCTCGCAATGAATCGTATCTCAACGCATGTTCTGGACACCGCGCGCGGCAAACCCGCAAAAGAGGTGCCTGTGCGCCTGGAGCGCCAGGAATCCAATGGCGAATGGCGCGTGCTGAGTTTGCTGCGCACCGACGGGGACGGCCGCTGCGCTCAATTGCTTCCCGAGACTGAACCTCTTCGGGCCGGCAATTACCGCCTGGCTTTTGATACCTCCGGGTATCATCTCTCCCAAAATGTCCAGGGACTTTATCCCGTGGTCGAAATTACTTTTCAAGTGCGCGATGGCGAGACGCACTTTCACATTCCGCTGCTTCTAAGTCCGCACGGTTACACGACGTACCGGGGAAGCTGATCCGATGATTACGCTTGCCGAAAATAGCTATGGAAAATCGCGTGTCCGCCTCGCAAAAGTGAAGCGGCATGCGGACCACCACGATTTTCGCGAATGGACCATCGACATTCTTCTGCTAGGCGACTTCGAGTCCTGCTTCGTCGCCGGGGACAACAGCAAGATCCTTCCGACGGACACCATGAAGAACACCGTCTACTCGCTTGCGCGAACGTCTCCCGCGGACTCCATGGAAGAATTTGGAAAAGAACTTGTCTCCTTCTTCCTGGATCGCAACCCACAAGTCTCCGCGGCGCAGGTCGCGCTCTCCGAAAAGTCCTGGCAGCATCTCCACCTGGCAGGGAAACCCCATCCCACCGCGTTCGTGCAATCGAGCGCCGAGTGCCAGACCGCTGAGATCGCTGCAACTAAAAAAGCCTCGCCATCGGTTCGTTCCGGGCTTGAACATTTGGTCCTCATGAAAACGGCTGGCTCTGAATTCGCCGGTTTCATCAAGGACTCGTTGACCACACTTCCGGAAGCGGCCGACCGCTTGTTCGCCACATCGCTCCGCGCCCGTTGGACCTACTCTTCCCCGAACGCTCCTTTTTCCCAACTGCGGTCCAGGATCCGGGAAATACTGGTCAGTGTCTTTGCCGCGCACACCAGCAAATCCGTTCAGCACACTCTGTATGCCATGGGCGAAGCTGCCCTCGCGAATGTTCCCGAAATCGAAGATATCGAACTGACGATGCCGAACAAACACTATCTGCTCGCCGACCTTTCCCGCTTCGGCCAGGACAATCCCAATGAGATTTTCGTGCCCATCGACGAGCCGCACGGCACCATCGAAGCACGCCTTCGCCGGCAAGGGTGAACCTCTGTGTCCTTAGCTGCGGCTTCAAAAATTCGCGCGGAAGAAGTTGTTGCTCGCTGCAAATTGCTGGCGACTTTCTCGGAAGACGTGGGCAGCACGCGCCGCACGTTTCTCTCTCCTCCGATGCGTGATTGCCACCGTGAACTGACCAGGTGGCTCTCCGCGGCTGGTGCCGAAGTAAGTGTGGACGCCGCGGGAAATTTGCGCGCCTTTTACGCCGGTTCCCAATCCAATGCGCCCCGGCTGCTGCTCGGCTCACACCTCGATACAGTTCCAAATGCCGGAGCGTATGACGGCGTTCTCGGCGTGGTGATCGCCGTGGCCCTGCTCGAATCCCTTGAAAAGCGCCGCCTTCCCTTCGCCATCGAGGTTGTTGCTTTTTCCGAGGAAGAAGGTGTTCGCTTCGGCACTCCCTTCCTCGGCAGTCGCGCACTCGTCGGCACTCTCCGCGAAGACCTCCTCAATCTCCGCGATGCGAACGACATTTCCGTTCGCGATGCCATCGAACACTTCGGACTGAATCCTGCCGAGATTTCGCGCGCGAAATTGAGCGGCGACACGCTGGCCTACTTGGAATTTCACATCGAGCAAGGGCCTGTCCTCGAATCCATCGGCCGTGCACTGGGAGCAGTGGACGCCATCGCCGCGCAGACGCGCATGGAGTTCGTGTTTCTGGGCCGAGCCAATCACGCGGGTACCACGCCCATGCATCTGCGCCACGATGCTGTCGCCGCCGCCGCCGAATGGATCGTTGCGGTCGAGCACGCCGCGCAGAGTCACCCAGGCCTGGTAGCCACCGTTGGTCAGATCAGCGCGAAACCCGGTGCGGTCAATGTAATTGCCGCCGAGGCTAGCGTCACCCTGGACGTTCGCCACAAGTCCAATGACATTCTCGACCGCGCGGCAGACTCTCTCGTTCGAATGGCCCACGATATCGCTGAACGCCGCGGCCTGTCGCTTCGCCAAAATGTTCTGTTGAGCCAGCGCGCGGTTGCGATGGATCCGTTTCTCGTCGACCAAATCCAGGAAGCCATTCGCAGCACAGGTTGCCAACCGCACCGCATAACCAGCGGCGCCGGCCATGACGCCATGATCCTCGCCGAAAAAGTGCCGGTCGCCATGATTTTTCTGCGTTCCCCCGGCGGCATCAGCCATGATCCCGCGGAAACGGTCTTGGTGGAAGACGTGGCCAAAGCGCTCGAATGTGGATTACATTTGCTTGATCAACTTGCAAATTCCGCCGAACTTCAAAAAAGGATGTGCCGTGCATAACCTTGGCCACACGCGCAGCGCCCAAAAAGTCAATCATCTTCTCCTGACGCCGGACACCTTCGTTCGAACCGCGTTGCCGGGCATGAAGGCGTGCTCTGCCATCGTCCACGCGGGCCCGGCGATGGGCGCGCGTTTCGCTCAGTACACCGCCGAATTCGAATCCGGCGGCGAGCTCGGCCCAATCGCCGCGCAACGCTTCGTCTACGTCCTGGAAGGTCATCTGGAAATCGAAATCGACGGCCGCCACGGTGAACTTGGAGTCCGTGGCTACGCGTATTTGCCCGAGGGTTTGCCGCATCGCGTTATCGCAACAAAGGTAAGCCGCGCCGCCGTTATCGAAAAGTCTTACCAGCCTGTGACGTCATTCGAATCCCCCCGCGCAATCATCTCCAGCGAAGACGCCGTCGCTTCGGAGCCGCTCGATGGTGATGCGAGCTTGCAAGTGAGACATTTGCTTCCCGATACGATGCAATTCGATTTCGCCGTGAACTCCATGGTCTATCAGCCGGGCGCTGCGCTCAGCATGGTCGAAATGCACGTCATGGAGCACGGTCTGCTGATGCTGGAAGGCGGCGGGATTTATCGCCTGGGCGATGCGTGGTATCCCGTCACCGCAGGAGATTTCATTTGGATGGGCCCATGGTGTCCCCAGTGGTTCGGCGCGATCGGAAAAGTCCCGGCGAAATATCTTATCTATAAGGATTGGAACCGCCATCCGTTGGCAAGTGTGTCTTTGGCTCCAACTCCCACGGCAGGAACACCTTCCGCCGGCGCAGCGCGATGAATTTGGAAATCGATCGAGATCGGCTGGCGGCGGAGATCGAAGAACTTGCGATGATCTCCGAAGCAGAGCCACCTGCGGTAACGCGCATTGTTTTTTCGGAAGCGGACGTGCGCGCGCGGGAATGGTTCATCCAGCGCTGCTGGGAAGCCGGGTTGGATGTCGACAGAGATGCGGTTGGAAATTTGTTTGCGCGATGGAACGGCAGGGAGCCGGGCGCGCCTGTAGTAGGCACGGGGTCGCACATTGATGCGATTCCGAACGCCGGAAAATACGACGGCGTCGTTGGCGTGCTCGGCGGACTCGAAGCAATTCGCTCGCTGCGGCACGCCGGTTTTCGTCCGAAACATTCGATCGAGTTGCTGCTCTTCACTTCGGAAGAGCCGACACGCTTTGGCATTGGCTGTCTCGGTAGCCGACTGTTGTCCGGCACGATGACTCCTGACGCGGCGCGAGAGCTCGTCGATAAAGATGGCGCGTCGCTCGAGGAGGTTCGGCGCAAGGCTGGGTTCGTCGAGCCTCTCGAGGACGTAGAGTTGGGGAGCGTTTACTACAAGGCATTTGTGGAGCTGCATATCGAGCAGGGACCTCTGCTTGAGCAGCGGAAAATCCCGCTCGGGATTGTCACGAGCATCGCGGCGCCGGCGAGCTTGCGCATTACGGTCGAAGGCGCGGGCGGGCACGCGGGTGCCGTGTTGATGCCGGAGCGGCGCGACGCGCTGTGCGCTGCGTCGGAACTGATTGTGGCGGTTGAACACGCGGCGAAATCGAGCGGCGCGATTGATACGGTGGCGACCGTTGGGATTTGCGATGTGTTTCCCGGCGCGGTGAACAGCATTCCGAGCCGCGTGCGATTGACCTTAGACATTCGCGATACCGATCTGGCGCGGCGCGATGCGGCGATGCGGGCGATTGAGGCGGCGCGCCAAACGATTGCGGCGAAGCGGAAGGTTTCGATCACGGAAGAACTTGTGAACGCGGATGCGCCGGCACAATGCGCACCTGAAATTGTCGAGGCGCTTTCGCAGGCTTGCGCGAAGCATGGTTTCGCTTCGATGAAGATGGTTAGTCGCGCCTATCATGATTCGCTTTTTATGTCGCGCATTGCGCCGGTGGCGATGTTGTTTATTCCTTGCCGGAAGGGATACAGCCACCGGCCGGATGAGTATGCTTCGCCGGAAGATATTGCGCGTGGAACGCTTGTGCTTGCGGAAACGCTCGCCTCGCTCGCGGGTTGATTTGCTCGCTTCCTCCCGACCTAGCTGGTCTGCTCTCCATCTCCTGTTGTGCGTTGCTCGTGAAAATTCGTAGCGGCCGAACGAAAAAGCGCACCGGCGGGAGTGCCTGTGTTACTTGAGCGCTGCTTTGGGCGGTCAACGCCATCATTGTTCTGTCTGGAAGCGGCGGATTTTGGCGTAGCCGGGGCGGATTGTGTTGTAGATGAAATCGCAGCGCTGGTGGTAGGGGAGGAAGGCGCTTTTCATCGCGTTGACGGTGAAGATTTCAAAATCATCGAGGGTGAGGCCGAAAGTATCGGCGGCGGCCTGGAATTCCTTGGTCATGGTGGTGTCGCTCATCAGGCGGTTGTCGGTGTTTAGCGTGACGCGGAATTTTTCCTGATAGAACGTTTTGAAGGGATGTTCGGGGAGGCTGCGGGCTGCGCCTGTCTGGACGTTGCTGAGGAGGCAGATTTCGAGGGGAATGCGCTTGTCGAGGACGTATTGCGCGAGGTCGCCGAGTTTGACGACTTTGCCGTCTTCGGCGATGGCGATGTCTTCGATTAAGCGGGTGCCGTGGCCGATGCGGTGCGCGCCGCAATATTGGATAGCTTGCCAGATGGATTCTTTTCCGAAACCTTCGCCGGCGTGAATAGTGATATTGAAATTCTGGCGCTGGATATAATGGAAGGCGTCGACGTGTTTTTTGGGAGGGTAGCCGCCCTCTTCGCCGGCAAGATCGAAGCCCACAACGCCGCGGTCGCGGAAGTCGACGGCAAGCTCGGCCATTTCGAGAGAGACGTCCATATTGCGCATGGCGCAGATGATCAGGCCGGAAGTGATTCCAAAGTCGTGTTTGCCGCGCTCCAATCCTTTTAGGACGGACGAGACGACCTGCTGGTGGCTTAGTCCTTTTTGGGTGTGAAAGACGGGGGCGAAACGCGTTTCAAAATAGACGACACCGTCGGCGGCGAGATCTTCGGCTTGTTCGTAGGCGACGCGTTCGAGAGCGTCTTCGGTTTGCATGACGGCGATGGTGTGGACAAAGCCTTCGAGATATTTGGGGAGGCTACCTTGGTTGGCTCCCTGGTGGAACCAGGCCGCAAGGGCTTCCGGGTCTTGGGTGGGGAGACCAGTGTAGCGTTCGGAGCGGGCGAGGTCGATGACGGTTTCGGGGCGGAGGACGCCGTCGAGGTGCTCGTGGAGGAGGACCTTGGGCAAGGATTTTAGGAGGGCGTGATCAAGGGTCATGCGGGCCTCCCTGGTATGGCTGGAGTAGAAAGGTGAAGAAGTGGCGGGTGACAGCTCACAGCCGACAGCTGACAGTCAGAGGGCGGGAAGTGTTTGGGGGTCGGGAGAGGAGAAAAGGATAACGCAGAGGCGCCCCGACCCGGTCGGGGTGAACGCCGTTCGCAGAGCCGCGCAGAGAAAGACAGATAGCCCCACCCCCGGGTGTTTTGCGAAAGAGTGCGGAAACTATTGATTGCAAGGGAGTTAGCGAAACACTCTTTTTTGAAGAGTGCGGAAGAGTCTGAAAATAAAGGGTTTATGTTTTCGCCTTTTGCGCAAAAGAGTGAAAAGAGTGAAAGAGTGGGGCAAGAGAGAAGGCTTAGCGCAGAGGAACAGGGGGCACTGAGTGCGCGGAGAGGGGGAAGAGAGAATCGGGGCGGGATTGGCGACGAACATAGGGAATGATAGCATGGATTTCGATTACTGTCAAGGATTATTATAAACTAGTATCATTCGAATGAGACGGGCGGAAGTCGTGAGAATGGAAGGGGTTGGCGGAATTTTGCGAGTTTGCTGAGACGGTCTGGTAAAGGTGCCGTGGAAAACGTCCCGTCTGTCCCCGGTTCCCCCGGTTCCCTGTCCCCGCTTCCCCCCGGTTCCCTGTCCCCGCTTCCCCCCGGTTCCCCGTTTCCCTCGTTTCCGGCCAAGTAGCCGAACCGGGTACTGATATACCGCCGATATTTATATAGGGGAGCGGACGAAACTGCTGTTCGGATTTGGTTTGTTTAGAGAACGAAGGGCACTCGGCACCCCCGTTTAATCATTGTCTCACCCGCCTGCGCCCAGGTTACACCAGAGTTCAAATTGCACCACGTCAAACAATTTACCCGAGATATCGATGAGACCCCGCTTGTGTAGCGCATAGTCCTTGCGAATTCGATCTAAGTTGTAAATGCCTCGCTCTCGGGCTGCCTGGCTCTGCAGTAAATCTTCAACCGGTTCACTTAGTTCGCGCGCAAACCATTGCTTTGCCGGCACGGGAAATCCCCATTTCTCGACACGATCCCGCACAGACTCCGGAATGCGGTGACGCATGGCTTCGCGCAATAAATATTTCGTGAGGGGTCCGCGCATTTTCCAGTGCGCCGGCTGTTGGAAGACCATTTCGACAAGCCGGAAATCCAAGAATGGGGCTCGCGCTTCCACGGAATGGGCCATCGAGTTGCGGTCATCAATCCTTAAATACACGGGGAGGGGGGCGTGGGTCACGGCTCGTTGGAGCGCATAATTTAGCGAGGGTTCGAGGTAGTCTTGACGTTCGTTCGGCAGACACCGAAACAAATCAGGGGTGAACCATGGATGTTTCCGTGACTCACGGCGCCGGTTCCAGCGCGCAAGTTCCTGGTAGGCTGGGACGCGGCGCAACTCGGACTTACACAGGTAGCGCAACGTGGCGCGAAAGAGCGACCGTGGATTGCTTCCGCGTACCGCGCAATGAGCACGTATCTCCTTCCAGGCTCGCCGAACCTTGCCAGTTCCGAGCAGAGTGCACCAATAATTTTGAAAAAAAACGGGATATCCGGCGAGATATTCGTCTGTCCCGCCGCCATGAAGGATGACTTTTATGCCTCTTTGAGACGCCAGCCGGTACATTTCGAAAGTGAGCACGGCCGCCATTGAATGCACAGGTTCATCCTGGTGCCAAAGCATTGCCTCGAGAGAATTCCATAGCTTCCGTGGTTCTGGAGTGTACTGAATCAATTGGGCGCCGGTCTGCTTAATCGCATCGTTAATGTAGGAAGATTCGTCATATTCTTCGGCTTGATAAGAAAAGGCCGAGAGGTTGTTGGGACCATGCTTATCGTTCCGCAGGCCCGCCAGACAGCAAAGCACGGATACGGAGTCGATCCCACCAGAGAGGAGAACACCAACTGGCACGTCGCTGCGGATACGAAGAGAACAAGCGCTGTTGAAGATTTCGTAGAACGTCGAGGGTGGTTCGCCAGCGGCGCACACAGGAAACGTCCTTTCGTCATTCAGCGGAGACCAGTAGCGCCATTGATTGAATTTTCCGTCCAAGTCCAACTCAAATGCATGCCCGGCAGGTAACTGGTCGATTCCTGAATAAAAGGTGTGTTCGTCGTCCACTTGATTTTCGAGACCAATGCCGAGGAAAAGCTCAGATATTTTGGCCCAGTTTTTTCGAGATGTGTAATAGCCCGAGGCCAGGATGGCTTTAATCTCCGAGCCGAAGAGTACATCTTCACCGGAGCGGTAGTAGTACAAGGGCTTCTTTCCGACACGATCCCGCGAACCAAATACTGTTTGGCGTCGAAGATCGTAGATTAGGAAGGCCCACATTCCATTCAGTCTGTTCAGACACTCGCGACCCCATTGCAGGTAAGCATGCAGAAATACTTCGGTATCGCCGGAGGATCGAAAAACGTGGCCTGAGGCCTGAAGTTCATTGCGGAGTTCGATATAGTTATATATCTCTCCGTTAAAAACCAGAACGACCTGACCATCTGGGCTAAACATGGGCTGATCCCCGAGTGCCGAGAGGTCTAAGATAGACAAGCGCCGTGATGCCAAGCCCACCGCTCCCGAGACGTAGCTGCCGGCTCCGTCAGGGCCACGATGATGGATGGCAGCTGACATGCGATCGAGTACAGCTGGATCGACTGGAACGGCGCGCGGACGGACAATGCCGACGAAACCACACATTTTTTAGTTTTTTGCCTTCGCGATCAGTGGTGACCTGAGATGGGACGATAGCGACACGGTAGTCCAATCTCGTGAATATGTCCATTGAATAAATGGAGAGTTCGTCGGCAGCGCGGGGATTCCGCACGTGTAGCATGGCGAGACGGAAGGTGGCTCATGGCTCGAGCGGCACGATGAGAGAAACTCCCGGAGTTTGAGTTTGGCTCAGAGATGCTGGCACGAGGTTTGAGCTCTTGCGGAGTGCAGCAGTAGAGCCACCTCGTCAACGGGTCATTGCGGCGGAAACAGATCGTTTTGTTCTTCGCGTCGGGGCGGGCTTTTTGGTGCGGCGGGATGTGCGGATGGGGCGGACTTCGAAGCGGACGCCTTCGGCTTGTTGGAGGTAGGAGAGGATTTCGAAGAGATTGTTGGCGGTGGGGTTGCCTTTGGGGCCGAACATCTGGTGGAGGGTTTTTACGTGGAACTTGGTGTGGGCGGCTAGTTTGGGGAAGCCGACGGTAGCGTTGATGTAGTCGCGGAGGAGTTCTTTGGCTAGGGGGACTTCGCCGTCGAGGAGGCTTTCGAGGGCTTCGCTTAGGATGCCTCGGCGGAATTCGGGATCGCGTTTGATGTCGGCTTGCACGGTTTCTCTGAAATCAGTTGTCAGCGCCATTGTCATTCCTTATCTTTCTGTGCCTTCTTGCGTTGTTTGTAGTCTTCCCAGCGGGATATTGCCTGGGCAATATTGCTTTGCTGCCTCTGCTTTGTGCCGCCTCCCAAGAGAATCACAATTTCTTCGCCGTCTTTCCCGAAGTACATGCGGTAGCCGGGACCGAAATTGACTTTGGATTCGAAAACACCTGATCCAACGCCCTTAACGTTGGAGAAGTTGCCAAGTCCCAAGCGATAGAGCGAGACGCTGATTTTGCGGCGGGCTGCCGTGTCCAACCTGGAACGCCATTCGGCGAACGGGCTTCGGCCACCGGGGTCGCGATACTCGCGAATTTCCACCACTTTTTGAGAGTAGCATATATTTTACCATTGGGGACGGCGGTTTTCGGGACCAGGAGAGGCAGGGCGGGCGGGGCAAGCCCCAAGCTTGTCCAAATTAGGTTTTGGGTCGCCGACAATTTGGACAGCCTGAGCCTCTACAGAACGACATGGGGCCTTAAGATTTGGTCGAAAGGCTCTGAAATCAACTGTTTTCAGTGGTTTCGGTTGGTCTCAGGGTCTGACTACGGTCAGATCGCAATTTGGACAGCACTGGAACGGAGGGACAAACCTCAATTCGGATTCAGTGCCAGTATGATTGAAAACACAGGGCTTAACCCGTCCAACGGGGACGCTTTAAGCTTAATTTGGACAGCCTTGGGGCAAGCCCCGCCCCTACAAGTTAGGCGGCGGCTAGAAGGTGAATTTGAGGGACATTTGGATTTGGCGGGGGCTGCCGATGGTTTTGTTGACGATGCCGATGCCGCTGAGGGTGGGGGAGGAATAGAGCTGGGAGCCGTAGATGGGGAAGTCGTTGAAGTTGAGGTTTTGGGTGACGTTGTTGATGGGGATGTCGAAGCTGGGAGTGTTGGTGAGGTTGAAGACTTCGAAGGTGAAGCGCATGCCGACGCGCTCGGTGAGCTGGGTCATTTTGATGACGGAGAGGTCGGTGCGGCGCTGCCAGGGCTGGCGGAAGATGTTGCGCTGGCCGGTGGTATAGGTGGTTTCGTAGGTGTCGCCGGCGGGGATGGCACCGTTGAGATCGCCTGGGTTGAGGAGGGGCAAGGTGAAGCAATTGGGATTGAGGGCTGGGGAGCCGGGATTTGTGCCGCTGGCGCCGGTGTAGGCGCTGGAAGGCGTGCAGCCGGGAGCCAGGGGGACGATGGGGTTGGTGATGCCGTCGCTGGTGCCGTAGTAGAGGCTGCCGACGGCGCCGGAATAGTCGATGACACTGTAGGGCTGGCCGGATTGGATGATGGCGAGGCCGGAGATGGCCCAGCCGTCGGCGAAGCGGCCGCGGAGGGAGGTAAGCTCGTAAAATTTCGGGAGTTCGTAGAGATAGGTGAAGTTGATGACGTGTTTGCGATCGAAATCGGAGAGGCCGTAGCCGCTGCGGAGGTCGGTGGCGTTGTTGCCATTGTAGAAGAGGCCCATGGCGCTTTGCTCGTCGGTGGCGTGGGAGAAGGTGTAGGAGAAGCCGACTTGGAGGCCGTGGCTCATGCGTTTTTCGACGTGGGCCTGGAGGGCGTTGTACGCGGAGATGCCGGCGGCGGTGTAGGACTCGGATTCGGAAGAGTAGCCGATGTAGGGGACGCGGAGGTCGATGTTGCCGCCTTCGTAGTTGGCCATCATGGAAGTGCCGTCGGGGAGAGTCATGAAGTTGCAGCCGAAGGAGACGGCGATGCCGTTTACGTTGGGATTGCAGGTTTGAGTGTAGGCGCAGTTGGAGGCGGATTGGGGCATGGAAGGATCGCAATTGGGGGGAGCGAGGACAGTGTAGCCGTAGGTGTAACTTTGGCCGTGGATGGGGTGGCTGGGGGTGGCGATGCCGGCTTGATTGAAGGGAACGGGGATGACTTCGTGGCGTCCGAAGTTGCCGACGTAACCGATGGTGATGGCTAGATCGCGGCGAGGCTGCCACTGGATGTCGAGAGTCTGGTTGAGAGTGTAGGGGAGTTTGTTGGCGCGGTTGTAGTCGGCGAAGGAGAAGAGCTGTGCGCCGCCTTCGATGGCGGCGGCATTTGGGAGGACGATGGTTGCGGGGTTGCCCGAAGGAGGAGCTTGTAACGTGGCGCCCCAAGGATTGGAGAAGGAGCCACCGTTGGGCTGAGTGGGATCGCAGGTGGGAATGAAGCCCTGGTAGTAGCTGCCGATGGCGCTGCAGACCTGGGAATTGACGAAGGGCGGGGCCTGGTTGACGCCGAAGGGGCCACCGGCGATGACGCCAGCGGCGAAGCCGGGGGAGAGGTAGGTGAAGAGTTCGCCGCGGTCGTAGTACATACCCCAACCGGCGCGGACGACGATTTTGCCGGCAAACTTTGTGGGGCTCCAAGCGACGCCGAGGCGAGGGCCGAGACCCCATAGGCGGCCGGTGAGAGTGGAATCGCTGACGCCTTTGCTGGGGAAGAGTTTGTTGTTGCCGGCGATGAGGAAGCCGGTGTTGACGATAGTGTCGGTTGCGGCGTCGTAGTCGTATTGAGAGGGGTCGAAATTATAGAGACGGCCGTACTTTTCGGTGAGACCGCCGTGATCGTCGAAACGGAGGCCGGCGGTGAGGCTGAGGTTGGAGCGGAGCTGGTATTTATCCTGGAGGAAAAGGCCGGTTTCCTTTGAGCGATAGTAGCGGTTGGCGTCGCCTTGGAGATAGGCGGTGGTGATGAAGCCGTCGGGAGTATAGGGGACGACCAAGCCTTGGAGGAATTGGGAGAAATCCGCGAAACCGATAGTGCCTTTGTCGGTGCGCTGGTCGCGGGCGTTGAGCTGAGTGTAGGCGAAGTTGCCGCCGAACGTAAGCGTGTGCTTGCCGAGGGTCCAGATGGCGTTGGCGGAGGGCATAAAGCGGTTCTGGAAGACGCCGGTGAATGCGCCCTGGGAAGCGGCGCCGCTGCCGATGTTGGTGGCGGCGTTGAAGACGTAATTACCATTGTATGGGGCTGGGGGAAAATTGGCGTTGTTGTTGCCGTAGTCGTCGACGATGGAGATGCCAGGGAAAAAGGAGGAGCCGAAGGTGTTGATGGTGGAGTCGGAGAGCGAGGCGCCGGTAAGCTGCTGAACGTAAGCGCCGAATGCTTGCGGAGTGAAGGGTTGCGAGATGGTGCTGTAGACTTTTTCACGAATGAAGCCGAAGACTTCGACGACGCTTAGATTGGGTTTAACGATCTGGGTGTTGGTAATGCTCGCGACCTGGCTGCCAGCGTCAAGATGCTGAGAGAAGCCGGGAGAGCCGGAGTAGGCATAGGGGGCAATGCTGGGGTCGTGCTGGTAGTAATACTTCAAGGCCACAGTGTCTTTGGAAGTAGCGATCCAATCGAGATCGGAGACGGCTTGATCGGCGCGGAAGTAGGCGGTGCCGGGAGTAAAGGTGTTTTCGGGGAAGCTGATGGTGGGTACGAAACTGTTGGCCGATGGGATGAGGAACTGGCCGTTGGGGAGTTTGTAATTGAGAAGGCCGTAGGCGATGGGGCTGATATCGCCGGGAGCGGTGCCGATAGTGGCGCTGACGGGACCAGAAGCGGAGAAATTGCAGGGGAGGGCTGGGCAGACGGGAGAGGTGGTGCCGTTGACGAGAGCGGCGAGGGCGGCGGGGCTACGATCATCCGTGAGGCCGGGAGGAACGGAAACGCGGGAGCTGCCAATTTCAGCGTCAGACTTTTCGACGTGCTGGTAGGAGAGAAAGCCGAAGAGTTTGTTTTTGATGATGGGACCGCCAACGGTGGCGCCGGCGGTATAACTGTGAAGGCCGGGAACTTTGTCGGCGGCGGGAATGTTGGGGTCAGCGTTGTAGAAGAAGGGAGCGGCGTTGAGGGCGCTTGAGCCGCGATGGAGGTAGGCGCTGCCGTGATAGCTGTTGGTGCCTGAGGCGGTACTCATGTCGATGTGGGCGCCGCTGGTGGAACCTTGCTGGGCGTCGTACATGGAAGTGTTGACGCGAAATTCTTCGATGGTTTCGGGCGCGGGAGTGGGAAGGGCCTGGCCGATAGCGAGATAGGGAGACGCGGTGCTTTGAAGGGGCTCGGCGGTAGTGCTTGAGATGCTCGCGGCGCCGCCGATGCCGGTGTTGTTGACGATGCGTGCGGAGGAGACTTCGCTGGTGCTTTTGCCGTTGAAAAGATTGCTGGCGTCGACTCCGTTGAGGAGAAAGGTGTTGCTGGTGTCGCGCTGGCCGTTGGCCCAGATGGGGAGATTGCCGAGGCCGGAGTTGACGCCGGTACCACTGGAGAGTTCGGCGTTGACGCCGGGAGAAAGGATGGCGATGCCGGTGAAGCTGCCAGTGGGCAGGGGGATGGATTCGATCTGCGCTTTTTCGAGGATGTAGCCGTTCGTCGTGTCGACGGCGTTCATGAGGGGAGTGGCTTCGACGGTGACGGTGGTGCCGACCTGGCCGATTTTAAGGACAGCGTTGAGAGTGGCGGTGCGATCGGCTTGCACAACGATGGAGGGAATGCGCTGTGTTTCGAAGCCGTCGTGGGAAAAGGTGAGAGTGTAAGGACCGATGGGGAGATTGACGAAATCGTAGCTGCCGGCGCTGGTGGTCTTTTGCGTGCGCGTGAGTTTGGTGGCGTCAGCAACAGCGGTGACGACGGCGTCAGCGACAACGCCGCCAGAGGAATCCGTGACTGTGCCGGTGATGCCGCCGAGTGTTTGCTGAGGAGAAGCAGGGAGAGGAAGCAGGAGAGCGAAACAACAACACAGCAGAGATGAAACGACGGAGAAAAGAGCTTTACCAGAAGACTTGGTCATTCCGCGACGCCTCCCACTTTCTATAAGCACACCCGTGCAGCCGTCTTCGGGAATTTGGACCAAGCAAGTTGTACGAAGGAAGTTGGTAGCACCCCGCTCGGCCACGCCCCGTTGGACAATAAGGTTGGAGGAAGGTATTCCAAAACGGCGTGGAATCGAAACGCAAACTTTCGCTTCCGTTGATTTGTTTTTTTTATTTCCGGGAGGCGGGAGTGTTGCGGGAGCGCCAGAAAAACCAGGAGAGGCCCGCGAGTAAGTAGACCAAATAGATGTAGGGAAGTTTGCCGTAGGGGCCTTCTGGGACAGGGTAGAGATTTCCAACCAATGCGAGGAGCATGGCGGAGCAGGCCAACCAAGGGATGATTTGGGCGCCGGCGCGGTAGGCGTTGTGAGCGCGAAGGTAGCGCGGGAGGGCAACGCTGACGAGGGCGTAGGTGACGATGAAACCGTACGTGGCCAGCGAACCCATCCAGCCGTAGACGTCGAGGCCACTAGCGCCGCGGGCGGCGAGGATGGCCACGGGAAGGACGGCGGCGATTCCGGTGACGGCAATGGCGAGGCCGGGCGTTTCGTGGAGCGCGTGCGTCTTGCGGAGCGAGGTGTGAGCGAGACCGTTATGCGACATGAGAAGAAGGACGCGGGCGGCGGCGGTGATGCAGGCAAGGGTTCCAGCGAACATACTGACGAGGGCGCCGATGTCGATGAGCAGGCCGAGGATGGGAAGGCCGCCAAGTTTGGCGAGGACGCGCATGGGGGCGGTGCTCGTCGCGAGATCCTGACCTGCGCTGCGAAGGCCGAGGACTTCGGTATAGGCACAGAGAATAAAGATGGCACCGGCGAGGAGAGCGCTTTGAATTACGGCGCGAGGAATCGTTTTGAGAGGGTTACGCGCTTCGGAGCCGAGAGTGGTGGCGCTTTCAAATCCTACAAAACTGAAGAGGGCAAGAACCAGGCCGAGACGGAGGCCGCTGCCCGTCATGCCGCGAAGGCGAAATTGTTCCCTGTCGAGATGCCAGCCGTGCCGAAAGAGGACGAGAACGACGACGAACAAAATGAAGGAAACGGAGACAGCTTCGATCCAGAGCATGAGGCGGGCGGAGATTGTTACATCGCGCCAGGCTATCCCGATGGAGATGGCGGTGACGAAGAGAGCGAGAAAGACAGCGGAGACCACGTGGCCGGAAGCGTCTCGCAGCAAGAGATTTGCGAAGTGGTAGAAGCCACCTATGACGCTGGAGCCTGTGGCGATGTAGGCGAGGAGGAGACTCCAGGCGGCCGTAGCGCCGAGCGAGGGAGGGAGGATCATCGAGGCATAGGTGTAAAGCGAACCGGGCGAAGAGGAGTAGCGAGCAAATTTCCCAATGCACACGGCGACGAGGAGGATCGCGGCTGTCGCCAAAACATAGGCAAGCCAGGTGCCGTTGCCAGCGAGGGCGCAGACAAGAGGAATCGTTGCGACCGGAGTAGTGGTGGGAGCGATGGTGGAGACGGACTGAGCGAGGGTCTCCATGGGAGAGAGGACTTCGCGGCGCAGGCCGTAGCTGGCGGGTTCAGGATTTGCTTGCGCCATGACTTGAAGCCTTCTCCGTTCTTCGCTTTGGCTGGCAGCGCAATAAGTGAAAGCGGGTACGGTATAGGCACTCTTGAGTTGGTACAAGCAATTTCTGAGATGAGCCGGAGAAATGGCCTTCGATACCGAGATTTATTGTTGCCAAAATTCCGTTTGAGTTTGATAAGAGCAACTTGTGCGATGGAGAAAGCAGATCGATTAGGAGGCAGTGGCAAGCAGGGCGGGCAAGCCCCAAGCTTGTCCAAATTAGGTTTTCGTGGGAGGGCGGAAAGACCTGTTACTTTGAGTTGGGTTCCGTGACAAGAACCAACTTAAAGGACAGGAGATTCCGCCTTGAACCGAGTATGCAGTATTTTTTCTCAGCTGTTGCAGTTCTTTCCTCGTCTGGAATTTGAGCAGGCCGTTCGCGAGACGCGCGCCGAACGGCACGCTCGTGGGTTCAGTTGCTGGGGACAATTCGTGGCCATGTTGTTCTGCCAGCTGGGGCAGGCCCGTTCGTTGCGCGAAATTTGTGGCGGGCTGGCGAGTTGCGAAGGCAAGCTCAGGCATCTCGGGGTGCCCCAGGCGCCCAACAAGTCCACTCTCGCCTATGCCAACCAACACCGTCCGTGGCAGCTATATCAGAAAGTGTTTGGCGTTTTGTTTGCGTGTTGTCAGCAAGCGGCCGGCGCGCGGCACCGCTTTCGTTTTCGCAACCCCCTGCTGAGCATCGACGGCACGCTCATCGATCTCTGCGTCACCATGTTTGACTGGGCCCACTACCAGCAAGGCAAGGGCGCGGCGAAGTTGCACTTGGTTCTGGACCACGATGGCTATCTCCCGCGCTATGCGGTGGTCACCGAAGGAAAAGCCTCGGAGGTGAAAATAGCGCGCGATTGGCAATTTGCGGCCGGCACCATCCTAGTTTTTGACCGCGGTTATGTGGATTACCAGTGGTATCAACGACTGACCAACGGCGGTGTGTTCTTTGTCACCCGCCTGCGCCACGATGCCCACTATCAGGTGCTGAAAGAGTTGCCGGTCCCGAAACATCGCCACATTCTCAAGGATGAAATCATCGCGCTGGGCAGCCACCACTACCGGCAAACGGCGCCATTCCGCCGCGTCGAACTGTGGTTGGAAGATCGTCAAGAAGTGCTGGTGCTGCTCAGCAACCACCTGGGTTTTGGTTCCACGACCATCGCGCAAATCTATCGCGAACGCTGGCGGATCGAAGTCTTCTTCCGCTATCTGAAGCAAAACCTGCGGATCAAAACCTTCGTGGGTACGTCGGCCAACGCTCTGCACATCCAGATTTGGACAGCACTGATCGCCATGCTGCTGAAATACCTGCAACTGCGCGCGCGCTACGGCTGGTCCCTGTCGAATCTGGTGGCCCTGCTGCGCCAACAGCTCTTTGTCTACCGCGATCTGCAAGCCTGGCTGGATACGCCGTTTGAAGCTCCACCGGCCTTGGCCGGCCTACATGACGGCCAACTGGCGCTGCATTTTCCGCTCGCCGTTTAGGACAGCACAAGCACAACCTGAACCGCCAAACACACTTGCCGTACACAAAAATTCAATCTTTTCGACCCTCTCGTGGTCCAACCTTGTCTAATTTGGACAGCCTTGCAGCACGCTGCGCCCCGCCTCGGCAAGGTGCAACTCCATGTCGGCATGTCGTGAAGTCTCTACTGCTGCTCACTGCTTCGGCGCGGTGCTCGGCAGCGGCGGCGCGCGCCGCTCGGCCTCGGCAATCACTGCAATCGACCGCGCCCCATTTTTTCCCACCGACCTCACCGCAAAAAAGTGATTGTCCGTGGAAACGCCCTTCAACACGCTCTTGCCCGCCGCTTCCGCAAAATCAAAAACGCTCCACCGCGCTTCGGTTGTCTCTCTCCACAAAATTTCAAATCCCGCTCTTTCCGCATCGTCCTCCGCCGTCCAGCTCACCTTTGCATCCGGCGTGACCGCGCCTGTCAGTTTCACATTCGTCGGCGCCGCCGGTGCCAGCGCCAATTGCCGCAACACCTCGGCGTTGTCCCGCGCCACATTCCCCATAAACGCATAGTTCAAATACTTCTCGAAGTCGCCGTACTCCACGCCATTCTCCGTGCGCGGCGTCTGGTGCTGATGGTTGTAATCTTCCAGCGGCTCCGTAAACCGCACCGCGGGCAGCCCTGCTTTGTAAAACGGAAAGTGGTCTCCACCGCGTCCATAGCGGTCCTGCCGGAAAATCATCCGAATCGCCGAACGCCCATCAATTTCCTCAATCGCCCGCGCCAATTCCCGTGCCGGCGAATCGGCGTCTTCAATCTCTCCGTTGCCAGAAAACACGCGCACGCGATGCGGCCCGCCCGGCGCCGTGTCCGCTCCGACGATGTCGTTATCCATCATCGCTCCCACCGTGTACCCCTGCTCCTTCACCCAATCCAGCAACCGGTACGCGCCCAAAAGTCCCTGTTCTTCTCCAGCGAGCACGCCAAACAAAACCGTCGCGCGAAACTTTGATTTTCCGCTCGCCGCGAGCTTGCTCAATTGACGTGCGCATTCCACGCTCACCGCCGTTCCCGAAGCGTCATCGTCGGCACCCGGCGCATCCGCGTTCGAGTCCATCACGTCCGAAGGCCGCGAATCGAAATCTCCCACCACGATGAACAACGTCTTCGCCAGCTTCTCATCCGACCCCGGCAAAATGCCGTACACATTTTCCAGGTGCACCGGGTCTGGCCCCGTACGCTCCGACTTCGATTCGAATTTGTCCACCACCACTTGCAGCTTTCCCCCGGACTCCTTCGCAATCTCATTCATCCGCGCCACCACAAAGTCCCGTCCGCACCCAATCCCGCGCTTCGGATCGGTCCACGAAGAAAGTGTCAGCCGCGTCCCGCAGCTCACTTCGTCGTGAATCAGTTTGCGCATCGACTTCTCATCAATACTCGCCCGCGTAATCGCTCCCGCCGGCCTCGGCAAAATCTTCGGATGAGGCGCGCCCGTCAACGGCTCCGCCGGATCGTGCGAGCCAGCCCCAGCCACCCTGCTGGATGTCCCGCTCTTCGCAGCCCCTGGCGCTCCCGTTTGCGCCCCCGCCAACGCAACGCATAACAAACTCATTCCGCCAAGTATCCCAACTCGTTTCATCGTATTCGCTTTCCCCTGCGAGTTTCTTTCCTCAGCCCCGGCATTCTAGCGCGCCGAACCCATCCCCGCCACCCAACTCTCCGTGCCCTCTGTGCTCTCTGCGATCTCTGTGTAAAGTTTTTTCCTAAGCGTTTTTCCCCCGTCCCACGTTTTGTCCGAAACCCCGACTATGCTAACGTTTTTTCTGCATGAACAAGCGCATAGGCGTGCTCTTAAGCGGCCGCGGCTCGAACTTCGAAGCCCTCGCCGACAGCATCAGCGCAGGCCGCATCCCCAACGCCGAAATCGCCATCGTCGTCAGCAATCGCGAAGGCGCTCCCGGCCTCGACCGCGCCAAATCCCGCGGCATCCCCACGCGCGCCATCCCCTCCAAAGGCCTCGAGCGCGAAGCCTACGACCGCGAAGTCGTCGCCGTCCTCAACGAACACAAAGTCGATCTCGTCTGCCTCGCCGGCTACATGCGTCTCCTCTCCCCGTACTTCGTCGCCGCCTTTCCCAACCGCATCCTTAACATTCACCCGTCGCTGCTCCCCTCGTTCCCCGGCCTCGAGTCCCAGCGCCAAGCCCTCGAATACGGCGTAAAATTCGCCGGCTGCACCGTACATTTTGTCGACGAAAACCTCGACGCCGGCCCCATCGTTCTCCAGTCCGTCGTCCCCGTAAACGACGACGACACCGAGGACACGTTATCCGCAAGAATTTTGCAGGAGGAGCACAAAATCTATTCCGAAGCTGTTCGAATCGTTCTCGAAGGCCGTTACAAAATCGCCGGCCGCCGCGTACTGGTTACCAAGTGACACCAACGGTCGGCGAAACTCACCCTGTAGTGCTCCTTAGGGGCCGATTCTCTCGGCCCCAAACGGGTCTCTCCTTCAATCGGTTTCGAAACAGCGCCCTGCCCCGTTACAATCTAAGAAGCGATTCGAAGCCTTAAGCCACAGCCCGAAATGACGCCAACAAATTTCAAACCCGTCGAAGAACAGCTCGCCTACCTCAAAAAAGGCACGGCCGAAATCATTCCCGAAGCCGAGCTGAAAACGAAGCTCGAAAACTCCTTCAAAACTGGCACGCCCCTCCGCGTCTATCTCGGCGTCGACCCCACGGCCCCCGACATCCACCTCGGCCACACCGTCGTCTTGCGCAAACTAAAACATTTCCAGGACCTCGGCCACATCGCCATTTTCCTCATCGGCGATTTTTCCGCCATGATCGGCGACCCCACCGGCCGCTCCGAAACTCGCCCGCCGCTTTCCCGCGAAGAAGTCAACGCCAACGCCGAAACTTATCTTGCGCAGGTTTTCAAACTCCTCGACCCGCAAAAAACCGAAGTCCGCTACAACTCCGAGTGGCTCGACAAACTTTCCAGCTACGACATCGTCCGCATCTGCGGCCACTACAGCCTCGCTCGCATGCTCGAGCGCGAAGACTTCCGCTCCCGCCTCGAAAACCATCAGCCCATCTCCGTCCACGAACTTCTCTACCCGCTCCTCACCGCCTACGACGCCGTCGCCCTCAAATCCGATGTCGAGCTCGGCGCCACCGAGCAAAAATTCAACATCCTCGTGCACCGCGACATTCAGCGCGCCTACGGCCTCCCCGGCGAAGTCGCCGTCACCATGCCCATCCTCGTCGGCCTCGACGGCCAGCGCAAAATGTCAAAAAGCCTCGGCAACTACATCGGCATCACCGAGCCCCCCGCCGAAATCTTCGGCAAGCTCATGTCCATCCCCGACGATTTGATGTGGACCTACTACGATCTGGTGACCGACCGCACGCCCGCGGAAATTGCCGCGCTAAAAAAAGAAGTCTCCACTGGTGCCGCGCATCCCATGGACGTAAAAATGCGTCTCGCTCAGGAAGTTATCTCCGGTTTCCACGGCGAAGACGCCGCCCGCAAAGCCGCCGAAAATTTCCAACGCGTCTTCCGCGACCGCCAAGCCCCCGCCGAAGCCGAAGTTCAGCGCATCCCGCAAGGTCCGGCGAAAAAACTCGTAGCCCTGCTGGCCGAACTGAAACTCGTATCCTCGAAAAATGAAGCCATCAGGCTTATCGAACAAGGCGGCGTGGAAATGGATGGCGTGCGTGTGGAAGACGCCCGCAAAGAGGTAGACCTAAGCAAGCCGAGCGAATTCCTACTCCGCGCCGGCAAAAAAAAATTCCTCCGCATCCTCGTAGAATGATAATGTCCAATTTTTCCTTGTAGTGGCGCAGCTTGCTGCGCCCTTCTTTCTTCTCCGTGCCCTCTGTGTCCTCTGCGCTCTCTGTGTAAAATTCTTTTCTTTCTATCCCACAATTTCGGCCACCATCTCCGCCACATGCTCCGCAATCGCCGGCGCCGCCGTCAACCCCGGCGACTCAATTCCCACCAACTGAATCACCTGCTTCACCACCGGATCCCGCTCAATCACAAAATCCGCAATCCCATGCCCCGTCGGCGGCACCAACTTCGGCCGCAATCCCGAATACCCCAAATGCAAATCACTCTCCTCCACTTCCGGCAAAAGCGTCTTCGCACTCTCCGCAAACGCCGCAATCGGCAACCGGTTCTTCTCGTAATTTTCTTTTCCGTCCACGTATGTCGCCGTCGGCCCCAGCAAAAACGTCCCCCACAACGTTTTCGTAAAATGCACGCCGAGGCTCAACCCATCACTATGCGGCAGCGGATACACAAGATCGTTGATCAACGAAGCTCGCGCACCGCGCACCTCGCAATACTCCCCGCGCACCGGATAAATCTTCCAGGAATTATTCCCCATCAACGCTGCCACTTCATCCGCATAGAGCCCCGCCGCATTGATCACGCACCGCGCTTCAATCGTCTCGTCCTGCGCATATTCTTCATCCCCAATCCGCAGCCCCACACGCACCGCCCCCGCCACCGGCTCCAGCGAAACCACCCGCGCGTAGTTCACGATCTCCGCGCCCTGTCCCGCCGCCACGCGCGCAAACGCGTGCACCAATTCTTCCGCCGAAACAATTCCCGTCGAAGGCACCACCATCGCCGCCGATCCGCGAATATGCGGCTCGCGTTTTCGAATCTCCTCAGGCCCGATCAGCCGCAAACCCTCCACGCCGTTGTCTTCGCCTTTTTTCTTGAGCGCCTCCAGCGCCGGCTCTTCCTGCGCATTAGCTGCCACCACCAGCTTCCCCGTATGCCGGAACGGCACATTATGTTTTTTGCAAAATTCATACGTCAGCCGGTTGCCCTCGACGCAAGTCCGCGCCTTCAGCGAATTCTTTGGATAATAAATACCCGAGTGAACCACCCCGCTGTTCCGCGTGCTCGTCGCCATTCCCAGCTTCGGGTTCTGCTCCACCAAAAACACATCCTGCCATCGCGCCGAAACCGCCCGCGCAATCGCGCATCCCACCACACCGCCGCCGATAATTAAAATGTTCGCTTGGTCCATAATCCGATTTTATCCGCAGCCCCTATCCGTTCGTATTGATTTCGTCGAAAAATGGCTTGCACTCCGCAAGCCGCGCCTGCGTCCCATCATGCACCGCATAGACCGAGTGCCCCTTTTCCGAATAATGATTGCGCCACAGCGACGCCGCTCCGTGCACTCCATCTTTGTTCAGCGCGTAAAAGAAAATGTGAAACGTCGCCAGCTTTTTCTTGTCGTTGTTATAGTTCCGCGCGATCCGGCTCAGGGCCTCCAGGCAAGCCTCTTCCGGCGATTTCCCCCGCCGCATCATCTCCACAATCGTGTGTCCGCCGGCAATTTTGATATTCTCTTCGCCTTTTCCGGTCGACCCTGCCGCTCCCACCTCATTGTCCACAAAGCAGCCCGCTCCGATGATTGGCGAATCGCCCACGCGGCCCGGAATTTTCCAAGCCAATCCCGAAGTTGTCGTCGTCGCCGAAAGGTCTCCCTTTTCATCCACTGCCATGCACGGAATCGTTCCAGTCGGCGGATGCGCAATCACACGTTCCGCATATGCAATTTTCTCTTCATCCTTACCGAAAATCGCCGCCGCGTGCTCTTTCCATTCCGGCGAATCAATTCCCGGCCGCCAGTTCACCGAAGACGCCGCCTTCCACGCCAGCCAAATCTTCCGTGAAGGCTCCGTCAGCAAACTCATGTCTTCGAATCCTTCGTCCACCGCAAACCGGTGCGCTCCTTCGCCCACCATCATCACGTGATTTGTTTTCTCCATCACCGTCTGCGCCAGCCTCGCCACATTCTTGATGCGCCGCACGCTCGCAACGGACCCCGCGCGGTGTGTCGGTCCATGCATCACGCTGGCATCCAGCTCCACCTCGCCTTCTTCATTCGGCAATCCGCCGTAGCCCACCGAATCATCGTTCGGATCGTCCTCAACGACTGTGACCGCTGCAATCACGGCGTCCAGCGTGTCCCCGCCTTTCTTCAAAATGTCCATTCCCTTATCCAGAGCGTGTAATCCATTGGCGCTGGAAATTATGATCGGTCGCGTCCCTTGCGCAGGCGCGAGTGGCGTCGCCAAAGGGGGCGTGCCCTCCCCTTCAGGCGGCGTATGTCCGAACACTCTCCCTGCGCCCGCCGCAAAACTGCTCGCTAGCGAAGCTAGAAAAAATTTGCGCCTCGTCCAAAGTTCCATAGCCAAGCCTCCTCTAGGTTCGCGTGCAATATACAAGCGGAAGGGAAAGTTTGGAAGTTGTACGATCCGCCTGCTGGCTACCACGGCTTCCGCCGGGGAGGCGGACCGGTCTTGCTCGTCAGGCAGGCAAGGGACTACTCAGAAAGGGCTGGCGACCTGATTTTTCTGCCACATGCGAAATCCGCCTAGAAACGCATTTTCATTCTTGCCAAGCCGCGCTCCCGCAGGCAGTTTTTTCAATTTCTTGCTATTCCCGCCCCCCAGCACCACATAATCTGCATCCAGCGCGATCATCAGTTTTTCTGTAACTTTGGCCACGTGCCGCCGCCACTTTTTCGTTCCCATTCGTTCCAGGCCGCGCAATCCAAGGTAGTCCTCGTACGATCTGCCATTCTTGTACGCGAGGTGCGCCAGCTCCATCGGCTGCAATACTCCGTCCACGATCATCGCCGACCCCAGCCCGGTCCCCAATCCCAGAAACAACATGCGCCCGCCTTTATAGCTTCCCACCGCCTGCATGGCGGCGTCGTTCAGGACCTTTACCGGGCAGCCAAACGCCTTGCTGAATTTAAATCCCACCCAACCCGGGCCCAGGTTGTGGGGTTCGCGCAGCGGATGGCCATTGATGATCGGTCCCGGATAACCCAGCGAAATACAATCGTACTTCCAATCCGATGCTGCCTTCTTCACCAGACTCACCATCTTCCGCGGCGTCATCGTCGGTCCGGACGGATGTTTGCGCGCTTCTTTCTGCCCCGTCGCCAGCAGCTTCACGTTCGTCCCGCCGACGTCGATCACAAGAACTTTTGGATTTGTTTTCGATGCTTTCGATTTCATGGCCGCCTCTCGACGAATCGATCCATGCGATGCCCAGGCTGTTTCCGCGCCTTGAGGATTCTAGAGGGGAAGCGGCAATTCCGCGAAGAAAATTCGCCGGTCCAGTTGCGGTACTCCGTGAGGTGTTAACGCCGCGCCGATGAAACTGTAGGGGCCGGGCTTGCCCGGCCCGTTCAACAAGTGCAATGAGATCTAAAGCTACCGCGAAACACCGCCATTAATGTGGCGCGAGAGTGGTCGAAAAACTTTCTTGCGCGGCGGTATCGTAAAGATGAAGAAGGTTTGCCGCGCGCTTCAGCAAATCGGCCGGCAAATCGCCGGGCTGATAATCGACCCAGCCTGTCGTGAAGTTCAGCGGAATCTTTTGCCCTGAAGAACTTACTTCCACTGCGCCGAGGCGGTTCAAGACTTGCTTGACCTCGTTCAAACCACATTCCGGCAGCACGAGCAGAAAATCATCGTCGCTGAGGCGCGCGGCGATATCTGAACCGCGGCTTGCTTTTTTCAGCCGGCGGCCAAGCTCTTTCAGCGCCGCGTCCACAGCGGGTTTTCCGTAACGGGAGGTGAGATGCGCAAACTCGTCGACGTGCACGGTGGCGACGCTCAACGCCGTATTTTGTCTGCGCGCGCGAGCTACTTCTTTTCCCAGATGCTGCTCGAGAGAGGTACGCGCATAGAGGCCCGTCACAGGATCGAGGCCGGCCAATTCGGAAGCGGCCTGTGGGAGGGATTGTGAATCCAGATACTCATTCGCGATGCGCCGGCGCAGCCGCCGGAAGGACCATTGCCGATACACAAGCCAGCCGTTGAACAGGAGTATCAAGCAAAGCGTCGCCCAACGCGCTTGATCGGAACGGATCTCATAAAAATAATCGGCGTGACGAAAAAACGAATGAATCGAGGAGAGCACGAAAGCGACAGCCGAGAGCAAGGTGACGGACAATGCGGAAAACCAAAGCCACCACTCGTGGCGCGAAATCCGCTTGGGATCAAAATCGGCGGACTGCAGATGAAAATTGCCCGAACCCTGAAGGGGCGAAGGTTTTGCTTTGTTTGGCGGCGCTTTCGAGTCGGATTTCATTTTGCAAACTGTTGGATCAGGCTGCCCTCAATGTAGTCGCGCGCTTCGCGCCGAGGCAACAACGAAAACGTACAGGCTCGCACGATTCTAGAACCTGCCCCTCCGGTCAGGCGGAGCGAGAACTCTGCGCCATCGCTCACGCTTTTTGCGAGCGATGAAATCTCTCGTCTCTACGCGCGCGTTTACAGCACCGTGCTGCCCGGCAGAATGGCCGCGGGAGATTTCACGGCGGCGCGCGGCGCGTGTTCGAGTACGCGGCGCGCATAGAGGGCGACGTTTTTCACGCCGGCGGCGTAGGCGGGGTTGGGATTGCGAACGCCGCCGTTGTAGGCGCCGATGGCCTGGTCCACGTTGCCGTCGAAGCGGTCCAGCAAATCGCGCAGAACGAGGCCGGCGTAGGTGGTAAGCACTTCGCTGTCGACGGAATTGACGTCGAGATCGCGCGAAGGACGGAGGCGCGGCGGCAGCTGATCGTAGTTGCGCTTGTCTTTCAGATAGAGCTGGTGAGCGGCGCGGAGCGTTTCGCGCGAAATTTGCCAGGTGCCAATCGAGTAGTCGCTCACGAGGACGCGTTTGCGGCCGCGCTCCAGAACGATGTCGCCGCGCTCCGCGGTCTTCTTCCAGACCGCGTGCGTTAGATCGCCGTTCACATCCATATAGTTGTTTTCCATGGCGCCGACGCCGAGAAAATAATCGAGCGGCAGATTGTAAAAATGCGCGACGTCGAGAATGTCGGAAGCGAGCCGCATCGCCTGATGATGCGTCAGCGGCTGAGGCGCGTGCGAACTCTGGCCGACGACGCGCCAGTCGGTCTGCGACTTGAAAACGAGAAAGTCCGCAAGAGCGGGAACCAGCTGAAAGGAAGGGAGCGCTTCCAATTTCTGAGGCGCGGGAACGTCGTACGCGTTCTCGAAGAGGCGGCTTTGCTGCTGCGCGTAGGCGAGATCCGCGTTTGTCCAGGCGACAAGTTCGTAGTGCGTGATGAGCCCGCGCGATTGCATGCGGTTGAGACGTGGAATGGCGGTGAGCTGATCGTTTTCGACGAGCATATAGATCTTGTAGTTTGCGTGTTTGCCTACATGGCCCGCGGTCATGAAAATTTTGGAAGCATCGCCGGAATCGCGCCCGCGGAGGTATTCGTAGCGAAGAAACGCTTCGAGCTGATCGTCGAAGGAAGCGATTTCCGCGCAAGCGACTTCGTTGGAGATGGGAATCGCGACGTTGCGGCCGTTGACCCTCGGAGCCAAGCGACGATGATGCGCGGTGAGGCGCATGTGCCGGGGCCAGAGGCGGTCGGCCGTCCAGGAAGTTAGCGCGAGCGCGGAAAGCAGAAGCGCGGCGAGGGCGCGTCTCGGAAAAAGTCTTGTTGAGAAGGAAGGGAAGAGATGGCTGGTGAGTTTTTTGGCTGGCATGGCGGCAGCCCTCGTTGCGTTCGGTGTCACATACTGGAACGAGGAAGGTGCAAGCCAACTGCCGACAGAAGCGCGTCCACGCTCGCCCGCAACTAACAGATACAGAGAGGCTTAGGCGGGGGGCAAAATTCGCTTGAGACGGGGACGTGTCAGGGCGACGTGTCTGCGCGTCCAGAAATCCACAGGAGATCGCCGCATTCGCAGGAACTGGCGGGAGGACAGCTCGGGCGTTGACGTGCGATGTGTCTGGAACGAAGTGGGTGGTGAATAGGGGGTAGTGAGTCGCGGGGAGGGCTGAGAGCGTACCCCCAGGGTATACAGAGAAGTGTGAAGTAAACGCATGAAGGGATTGGGGTTGCGGGCTTTTGTGTGTGGGCCAAATGGCGTCGAGAGGGGACGACGCAACGAAGCTGGAATTCGATGAGCCGGAGCCAAGGCTGCGGGATGCCACCCCCCGGTGTTTTCTATAAGAGTTGCAAATACAGGGGTTAGGGTTGACGCGGACTGTAAGAGTGGCAGGGAAAGGAGTTAGCAAGTGGAGGTTGACAGTCGACAGTTCAAAGTTGAAGGGTGAAGGAAGAGGCCCAAGCGCAAAGACACGGAGTGCGCAGAGGGAAGGTGGGCGGGACGATCGGGAGAGCGATTGGACGGAATGCGAGGAAAGCATGGAATAGGGTAGCATGGATTTGGATTACTGTCAAGGACTATTATGGAGTGGTATCGTTCGAACGTGAGACGTGGAAGTGGCGTGGATGGAATGAGTTGGCGGGATTTTAGTGATTTGGTGAGACGGTGAGAGGACGCCTCAAGGGAATGCGAGCGCTGGTGCCAATTTGCGAAGGGGCGTTCTAAGGGATTTAACGGTATAGCTAATTATCTTGATTCTCGTTATTCTTCGTTAGTAGGGAGGCACGGAATAATGCCTGGCGGAATCGATCTGGCAAAATTCAAGACCAAGGCCCAGCTGAAGGACAGATACGCAAAGCAACTCCAGCGATTGCACGATCAAGGAATCGCTCCGGCTTGCATCGAGGAGGCGGTCAAAGGAGCCACCGACAACCTTGCTAAAACCAGATCTTCATCTCTCGTAATCTATGGGGAGCCACAAAGTGGAAAAACGGAAATGATGATTTGTCTCACGGCTAAGCTCTTGGATGTCGGAAATCGAATAATCGTGCACCTTATGAACGATAGCGTCGATCTGCTGGCCCAAAATTTAACCAGGTTTAAAGCTTCAGGATTGGCTCCCGCTCCGAGGAGTTTGTCGGACTTGCTCCAATCGTCGCCCACGCAAAGCCCAAAAGAACTGGTTGTCTTCTGCAAGAAAAATGTATTCGACTTGGATAAGCTCATTGCGCGGCTCGCGGGTAAGGGGAAGGTCGTCGTGATTGACGACGAGGCTGACTATGCGACTCCCAATGCAAAAGTGAATCAGGGGACAAAAACGAAAGTCAACGAGCGAATCGGCAAGCTCCTAGGCGCTGATGGCTCCTACGTCGGCGTAACCGCGACGCCGGCGCGGCTCGATCTCAACAACACTTTTAAGAACGATACGGCGAAGTGGGTCAACTTCCCCCCGCATTCGCAGTACACGGGACAAGACATTTTCTTTCCGCTCGATAAGAGGGTGCCTTACCGGCTGACCCTTCTCGATAAAGGGGGAAGTCCGAAGGAAGCGCAGGACGCGTTCGTGCGGTTCCTAGTGACCGTCGCCTATCTGAACTTGTACGAAAACGACGGTAAGGAAGAAAACTATACGATGCTCGTCCACACAAGCGGCAGGAAGCTAGATCACGAGTTGGACCGAGTTACAATGGAGAGTTCGGTCCAAGCGCTAATAGACAGTGACAGTAGCGATTTCGATTCTCTGGTAACTCAGGTTCATAGTGCAGCGCAAAAGCTATACCCCACCCGCGACGCCGACCATATAACGAACTATGTAGTCACGAACGCCTCACGAGCTACTTCCGTTGTGCTGAATAGCAAACGAGATCGCAAGACTGCCGGTGAGAATGCAACTCAGCCTTCTTCACCGTTCACCATCATCATCGGCGGGAATATAGTTTCACGCGGCGTCACCTTTCCAAATCTGCTTTCGATGTTCTTTACACGGAATGTCAAACACAAGTTGCAGCAGGATACCTACATCCAACGCGCGAGAATGTTCGGTGCGAGAGGTAAATACCTGAAACATTTTGAGCTTACGATTCCCACACAGCTCTACGCGGACTGGCACAGATGTTTCGTCTTACATAAACTTGCCCTCGAGACGATTAACAATAAGCTCGGCTCTCCGGTCTGGATTGGCGACAACCGCGTCTCGGTCGCGGCGAAGTCAAGCATCGATAACGCTACCGTGGTGCTCGATAAGGGGGAGATGTCGTTCGGTGTGTTTAATTTTAGTACAGATCTTGATGCGATCGTGCTTGAGGATCAGACCAGCACAGACACTTTGAAAAAGCTGCAGACCAAGATTGGGAAAGAAGCGTTGCCTGGATTCCTCATCGAGTACATCAAAGCCACGTCAACAGGCGGGCCCGGTTTGCTCGCAATTCATAGTGCTTCGTCAATCGTGGGGAGCAGGGATGCCAACCAGGCGGCTATCTCACGTGACAAAGGGTTCATGGGCAAGAGCCAGCTTGAGCCGAAGAGGTTCACAAACGCGGTTCACCATGTCAAGATCTTCTACAATAAGAAAGGTAAGGCAAGATTGTTTTACAAATTCCAAGGTAATCTTCAGTTCATACAGAATCTCAGGGGAACTGCGTAGCATCCTTGAAATTATGAGACTTACTGCAATCCATCCATTCCCGGCGCGCATGGCGCCCGACATTGTCTTCAAGGAGTTGGAAGGGATCCCATCATCTCGACTCGTTCTCGATCCCATGTCGGGGTCGGGAACCGTTCTACGAGCTGCGGCGGAGCTAGGCCATCAAGCGGTTGGTTTCGATTTAGATCCTCTCGCAGTGCTTATGGCGCGCGTCTGGACGACTCCTTTCCGGGACAAAAGCCTGCCGGAGTTCGCCGAACGGCTCGTGCGCAAAGCTAAACTTTTGAATGATGAGTACCTACCTTGGATTGACGATTGTGAGGAGACAAAGGACTACGTCAGATTTTGGTTCTGCAGAAGGCAGAGGAAGGCTCTGAGACGTCTGTCCTTTGTTCTGGCGGACGAATTGGGTGCACTTACGGACGCGATGAGAATCGCACTCAGCAGGATCATCATTACCAAGGAGCGCGGCGCGTCAATCGCTCGCGATACCTCTCACAGCAGACCGCATCGCGTCTTCTTCGAGAACGATTACGATGTTTATGAGGGTTTTCTGCAATCCGCGAGGAGGTTGGCGGCGCGGTTGACGCCCGAGAAAATCCTTGGTTCTGTGGCCGTTAAGAGGGGCGACGCTCGCAAGCTAACAGGCTTGTCTCCGGGATCGGTCGACGTAATCATCACCTCGCCTCCGTATCTCAATGCAATCGATTACCTCCGAGGCCACCGACTTTCTTTGGTTTGGCTGGGCTACGGATTGTCTGAGATACGTGCTTTGCGATCAAGCAGTATTGGCAGTGAAAGCAGTGCTGAGGCTGAAATTCCTGCCGCTAAGCTGGACAAATTGTTACGCAATGCGGGTGAAGTTGAGGACCTGCCAGCGCGAGAATTAGGCATGGTCCGACGATATGCACAGGATGTGTTCGGGTTTATGAAGGAATTGGCCCGCGTTGCCAAAAGAGGCGGGCGAGTGCTTCTTGTTGTGGGAAATTCTTGTTTGAAAGGAGTGGCGATTTCGAATGCGGATATTAACGTGGCGGCTGCGAAATTGGTGGGTTTCCATGCAGCAGGTCGTTCCGAGCGGCCATTGCCTGCCGCTCACCGGTATCTGCCATCGCCAGGAACAAAAGGCTCTGGGAGTTTAGCTCGTCGCATGCGTACAGAGACGCTCCTCCGTTTTTCAATGGAATAGCTGTCAGGCGGAGAGGACGGAGAGGGGGCTGTGGGGTTTGCGGGAGGGGCAGACGGTGATTTGGACGTCTTGGCGGAGGGCGGTGAGGAACTCCATGAGGCGGCCGACGCTGAAGTTGCCGGCGCGGTTGCGCATGAGCAGGGAGACTTGAGGTTGCTGGACGCCGAGGATTTTGGCGATTTCGGCTTGGGTTAGGCCGCTGTCCTTGAGGATGGAATAGATTTGCAGGGCGAGCTGGGCTTTGAGGAGTTCTTGCTCGGGGTTGGGGAGGCCGAGGTCGGCGAAAACGTTGCCGCTACTTTCCGTCACGCGAGCGACGGGCTTACGGGTCTTTTTTGTTTTGGCTTTCATTTTAGTTTTGAGCGAGGAACCAACTCAGCGGACGAGTTTCGGGGCGCTTCCATAGCTATATCAGTATACATATATTCTCATGTGATTGCCGGCATAGAGAGGGCACGATGAATCGTGCCTCTGGAATGGTGCGGATGGGTATAGTTCTGCGTCGTTTGCGACGAAACGCGTGGTCGTTCAATCCAATGCATGGTCGGAAGCTAGGCCGAAATAGGGGAAAAGAGAATGGCATGGAAAAACCAGGTGCGGGGTTCGGTGTTGGAGGCGATTGGGAATACGCCGGTGGTGCGTTTGAGGAAGATCGTAGGGCCGGGGATGGCGGAGGTGCTGGTGAAGCTGGAGTATTACAACCCGACAGGATCGTACAAGGATCGGATGGCGCTGGCGATGATTGAGGGGGCGGAGGCGCGGGGAGAGTTGCGGCCGGGGATGCGGGTGATCGAATGGACGGGAGGAAGCACGGGATCGTCGCTGGCGATGGTTTGCGCGATCAAGGGGTACCGGTTTACGCCGATATCTTCGGACGGATTTTCGGACGAGAAACTGCGGACGATGCGGCTGTTTGGCGGGGACCTTGAGATTTTTCCGGCGGAGAATGGAAAGCTGGTGCCGGAGCTTTATCAGAGGATGAAACGGCGCGCGGAAGAGTTGGCGCAGGAGCCGGGGACGTTTTATACGAACCAGTTTAATAATCAGGACGCGATTCGCGCTTACATGGGAATTGGACGAGAGCTCGCAGAGCAAGCGGGGGACGGGCTGACGGCGTTCTGCGGGGGAGTGGGGACGGCGGGAATGATTGTGGGCGTTTCGCGAGCGCTGAAAGAGGCTGGAAGCAGGGCGCGGATCGTGGCGCTGGAGCCGGCGGGTTCGCCGGTACTCACTACGGGGAAAGGCGGGGCGCATCGAGTGGAAGGGATTGCTGCGGGATTCCGGCCGCCGCATTTGAAGGATGGAGATTTTGATGAGGTGCGCACCGTGGAGGAAAGCGAAGCGCGAGAAATGGCGCGTCGATTGGCGAAGGAGGAAGGGATTTTTGCAGGGACGTCGTCGGGGCTGAATGTTGCGGCCGCGGTGCGGTTGGCGCGGGAGTTGGGGGTTGGGAATACGGTGGCGACGGTGGCGGTGGATACGGGGTTTAAGTATTTGGCAGGGGATTTGTATCGAGAGTGAGCGAATTCGCTGAAAGGTTCGTCACGGGCAGATTAGAACCTCTACCTGGAAGGAGCGTAGCGGAAGAAAAAATCCCCATCCTTCGAAGGAGGCGAAGGATGGGGAGGCCTTGAGGCGTGGTGCTATACAAATTTGCGAGTGAAGTATGGCCGCGATGCAGTGCGGCCGTTACGGTTTCTTTTTGACTGGGGGCTTTTTCTCGCCGCCCTTGGGGCTGATGAGAGCCAAGAAGTCCTTGGCGTTAAACGGGTAGTGGCGAAGGGATTGTTGTCCGGTGGTGCTGAGAGTGACGTCGACGCGGCGATTGTTGGCGAGGACCAGGAGCGACAGATTGCGCAGCATTTTTTGGCGTTCGTCGGCGCTCAAGTCGGGATTGTCGGCCATTTGTTGCTTGATTTGGTCGGCAGTCATTTGGTCTTCTTCGCCAAAAGCCTTTAGCTCAAAGTGATCAGCAGGTACGCCGTGTTCCACCAAGAAAGTCTTGGTGCGTTCGACGCGGCGCTCGGTGAGTTTCTTGTTGTATTCGGCGGTACCGCGCGGATCGGCATGGCCGCCGAGGATCAAGTGAGCGTCGGGCATGTACGTCAGATAGTTTTTGAAGTCGGAAGCCAGCTCTTTCAGGATGTCGGCCTGACTGTCGAGCAGGCCACCCTCGGGATGCTCTTCCGTGGGGCGGGCGGTCTGGAAATAGATGCTGTGGAGCGCGAGTTTGGCTTCCAACCGTTTGATTTCAGGTGCCGGGGCGGGAGGAGGCGGTGGTGGCGGAGCTTGGACGTCCACAGCCGTGGTGGAAGAAGCAGTGAGCGGCGGAACGCGGTCATCGTTTGCGTTGCAGGTGATAGTGATGCGGCCTGGTTGCGCGCTCTGCGTATTCAAGGTGGCGGAGGTACCGGTGCCGGAGATGTCTCCGGAGCTTGCGGAGTAGCTGTAAATGAGCCTGCGGCCATCCGGGCTGCTGGCGATGGAAGTGATGGCTGAGGTGCCGCCGAGTGGAACGCTGGAGGGATCCGCGGAGCATGAAATGACAGGCGGACGAGGCTGTTTGACGGTGAAGCTGGCGCTGCAGGATGCAGAGCCATTTTTTCTGCCATCATTCAAATTAGCAGTGACTTGATACGAGCGGGGCTCCAAGCCTGTGGTATCAATCTGTGTGGAGGCGCCGTTCCCTGTAACTTTTACTCCGGTGCCGTTCCAACTGTAGGTGAGAGTACGCTTGGGATCAAAATTGGAGCCAGTGGCGGTCGCGGTCACAGTTTCGCTGGCGTAGACTTCGGTCGGCTGCACGACGCAAGCGGCGGCAGGAGGCAGTGGTGGCGCGCCTCCGCCGAAGGAAAGAACGAGGCCAGTCTGTGCGCGCAGGCCACGGATGTCAGTATTCGGAGTCACAGACGGAGCACCATATCTGTAATCCGAGATTGCATAGTCGATCCTGACGAGCCGTAATGCCACATGCCTCGTCAGGTTGATATCAAGACCACCGCCGAACATGAACCCTAGTTTGCTGACATCATGGACAGATTCAGGCATAAAACGATGGACGCCCACTAACCCCTCTACAAATGGGGAAAAACGATGGTGGCGAAACGTAATTTTTGGGCCCACAGAGAGATTGGCAAAACCAGCGTCATCAATTGTCATGGGGAGGGTCTTTTCGCCGCTGCTCCATTGGCCGCTGCCATCGAGAGTCAATCCAAACCAACGGTTGAAATCATAGGTAACGCTGCCGCCGCCGCCTCGCGGATTCGTTTCGATCGGGCTACTCAAGGGGAACAATGCTCCAGGACGCTGGATGTGTATATCGGAGTCGAAATAAAACAGGGAGTATCCGCCGTAAAGCTCCCACTTCGGAGCAGGGGCCTCCTGAGCAAGGGTTAGGGTGGCAAACATAGAGAAGACAGCAAGCATTGCCGGCAGCATCGTTAAAACACGGGCAAGCCGGGCCTTTGATTGAGTTGACATGCGCATAATCCTCCGAACTTTAAGAACGTGACTCATGCATTTCCAGCTTGCCTGTAGTGGACCAGCCTCCAGCTGTTCTCACTACTGAATGCGTCATGGACAGGAAGGTACATTCACCGGATTGGTGTCCAAGCTGACCCCGCCCGTCTCCGCCAGCGCTCTGCCATCCAGCGTAGCGCCGGTCCCAAGGGTGATGGATGCCTTAGCCATGATGGTTCCTTGGAATAGTGAGTAGGTGCCAAGGGTCGCAGAACTGCCGATCACCCAGAAGACGTTGTGAGCCGAGGCGCCTCCGATCAGGATGACTTGGCTCGCTGGCGTGCCGGGGGCACCGGCGGCCGTAGTCAGTGCGGACCCAACCTGGAAAACCCAGACACCGTTCGGATTTGTGCTACCGTCGAGGGTGAGAATCCCGGTGATTCCCAACGTGGTCGTGGCACTATAAACGCCAGGAGGAAGGGTTTGGCCTCCGATATCTGCGGTAAGGACGGGGGGAGGGGCTGTCAAGCCAGCGGCGTTGTTATACGCGGTAGTCAAGTCAGCCTGGGCCTGCATGGCCACTGCATCGCCCGCGTGTAACGTGCCGGTTAGTGCTCCTGGCGGAAATCCAGTAATCGAAGCTGCAGGCCATATCCCGACATCTCCCGTGACGTCACTATTGCCGATATTGGAAACGACGGGGGTGGCGCCCAGAATTCCGAAAGTGCAGGCCGCTCCCAACCCGGAAGGCGGTGGAAGAACCACACACGGAGCGGAGGTCGTGAATTTCCACGAGTCATTGGCCGCCAGATGATTGCCAAAGAGGTCCGCCGCCCCGGTCGTAATCGTGGCAGTAAAAGTGGTGTTTGGTGTAAGACTGGCTGCGGGGGGTGTAAAGGTCGCAATCAGGCCCGTGGAATCAAGGGCCACCGTGCCAGTCACGCTTCCGCTGGGTCCGGTCAAAGTAAAGGTCGTGGTGTTGATTGTCGCGGGGTCCATCGACTTGCTGAATGTTGCGGTGATAATCGCGACGTTGGGGCAAACGAGGGTAGAGCCGTTTGGCGGTGTTACGGAGGTTACGGTCGGTGGGGTCAGGGGAGAGCCCGGTCCCCCTTTCATTGAATCTGGGTCGCTGCAGGCTGTCATCCCAAAGGCCAATAGGAACGCCGGGATCCAAACTTGGATAAATTTTAATTTGCGCATTAGCTTCTCCCCTTCAACGCGATACGAGGTATTTCCTTTGCTTGCAGGTCCCTCAGAAACTCGTGAAACTTGATATTTCGCTGGCAGTTCGCAAGGAAGCACGATTCATAGTCCGCAGGATATATAGCAACTTGAGATTCTGACGTCTGTGCAATACGGAACAGCAGGCGCGAAAATTGGCGATGCAGTGAACTGTATTGCAGAGTTGGAGAAAAGATTGTTTGTAGGGTTGGGAGCGGACATGGCCGTTCGGGCTCAGGGTAAACAGGCCGACCCGCGAGCAAACCTAGGATGACGATGACTGAAATGATTGATGCCTTCTTGTAGGCATCCGGCTCACGTACCAGGGGGTGCATGGTGGACGGCAATTGGGTGGGGTGACTGAAGTCACTGACGAGTGTGATCGCGGATACGCACAACTGACTACAAAGCACGTTGGTTGGTTGGGCTAACTATTCGGAGGCGGCGTGGGGGAGGAAGTATTGGGAGCCTTTGACGAGGTCTTGGAGGTGACGCCGACGCGGCGTCGGTGTAGACACCGGAAGAGCGCTTGACGACTTACTCTGCAGAGGCGAGCGGAAGGAAGTACTGCGTTCCTTTGACGGGTTCCTGGAGGCGTCTGAGCAAGTGTTGGAGGTCTTCGCTGCGCTCGACGAAGTCGATGTCGGAGGTGTTGATGACGAGGAGGTCGGAGGCGGCGTAGCGGAAGAAGAAATGTTCGTAGGCGGCGGCGACTTCTTCGATGTATTCGGGAGAGATTTGGGATTCGTCGCGAGAGGCTTTTTTGGCGATGCGGGCGCGGAGGACTTCGGGCTTGGCCTGGAGGTAGACGACGAGATCGGGAGCGGGAATGCCGGCGGTAAGGGAGTCGTAGTAACGGTCGTAGAGTTTTAGTTCTTCGTCGTCGAGATTGAGGTTGGCGAAGATGCGATCTTTTTCGAGAAGAAAATCGGAGAGGACGGGGCCGGAGGCTTCGACGGCAAGCGCTTCGCGAATGCGTTTTTGGCGTTCGATGAGGAAGTACATTTGAGCACGGAAGGCGGCGCCGGCTTTTTCCTTGTAGAAATCGGCGAGAAAGGGATTGTCTTCGCAATCGTAGATGCGGCGGGCATGGAGACGTTCAGCGAGAATTTTGGCGAGAGTAGTTTTGCCGACGCGGAGCGGGCCTTCGATGACGATGAAGCGGGGAGATTGCGGGCCGCGCTCTGGTTGAGGAGCGCGCTTGGCTGCGGTGGATTCGTTGGCCGCCATTGCTTGGAGAAGCCTCTAGGAGACCACGGCGGAGCCGTGCTCGACGGACGAGAGTATAGCAGACTACTTGGCACAAGAATTGGGACGGATCAGGTTTGGTCGTCCCGCCAGCCATCCTCGCGACACCAGATAATCAGCGGAATTGATCCTTTCTCCGTGCCCCAGAAATACTCGTCCAAATGATAGTGGTTCGCTGGGGTGCGTAGTTCTTCCGGCGTTAGCCTCGCAAGGCCAGAGCAGATTGCAGCAAGGGCCGCGAGACCTCCCCTGTTTCCTTCTATTTCGATTTCCCGCGCGCCCGAGCGTTCCTTGAGCACAACTTTGAGGCGAGACTCTGGTCGATTGATTTCAGTGCTTGATTCTCGAAGACGCTGCTTCGGCTGTTCCATGTGTCTGTTCTCCCAATTTCGCGGAGCAAGGAAGCTGACCGGTACCTTCCCAATTTACTTCGTTGGGCGGTAGCGGGGTGCCGGAAATGTGAAAAAGTGTTCATGTTCAGGCTAGTACGGGAGTTCCGAAAATGGCAAACGGAGGTGCCAAAGGAGGGTACTAATAAGAATGTGACCAACGGACCAGTGTCAACCTGCCCTTTTGGGCAGTATATTCTCCGTAGTTGAGAGTGGGGACCGAAGTGCATGACTTTCAACTGCTGAGGTGACAAATGCTGCTCGCAACCATCCTTTTGCTCTTCCCCCTTCCGCAAAGCGGGGATGCAATAAAGGCAGTAACGGCGCGCCCCGCAAGCGTTTCCGTGGATACGGCGAGAGAGTCGACTCCTTCCAAGGCACTGCCATCGGTACCCGATCCAAAGATTAAGACAGACGCGGAAGTGGCAGCGGGTTCGAACAGCGCGGGCGTGACGCCTGCTGGCGAGGCGGAGCCAGTCACGCCGGGAAGCTCCTCCCTGTCCCTTCGGCCAGCGGTGAGCCGCGAGGATGTTTCGGAGCGGAAGAAGAAGCTTTGGTATGGGCTGACGATTGCGTCCTCGAGCGCGGCGGGATTTGATGCGTGGTCGACGCGGCGCGCGATTTCTGGCGGGTATGGAACGGAAGCGAATCCGATGCTGGCGCCGTTTGCGCATTCGAACGCGCTTTATGTGGCGACGCAGGTCAGCCCGCTGGTGCTGGATTTTGTCGGACGAAAAATGATGACGAGCCAGTATCCCGCGCTGCGCAAAATGTGGTTTGTGCCGCAGTCGCTGGGGACGGCGGTGTCGTTGTTCGCGGGAGTGCACAACGTGGGCGTGGTGCCGTCGCACTGACGCGCTAAAAAATATAGAAAAGTAAAAGCGTCCCGGTGAGATCGATCACCGGGACGCTTTGCTTTCGTGCGATGGCGCGCGCGGCCGCGTGGTGCGCGAACACGCGTTGATGACGCTTACTTGCTGACGACGACGATGCCGAAGGAGCCTGGCTTCATTTTGCCGCGGCGTTCGCCGGGGGGCGGAGGATCGAATTCGGCGGACGGCAGAAAGATGGTGTGCGTTTTCAAGTCGAGACCCATGGTGCGGGCGCTACGCTTGGTGGGGACGTTTTCGACGACGGTGTATTTGTCGGGAGAATCTTCGTGGATGACGGTGAGATTGCCGTCGCCGCAAGAGGCGAAGACGTAGCCGGTGGCGGGATCGAAGCCGGCGGCGTCGGGGCCGTCGCAGATAGTAGGAGTGGCGACGACAGCGCCGGTGTCGGCGTTCACGACGGCCATGACTTTTTCATCGCAGACGGCGAAGAGGCGGCGGTGCTTGTGATCCATGGCGAGGCCGGAGGGGGACTTGCAGGGAGCAAGCGGCCAGCGGTGCGTTTCGGTGATTTTCTGAGCGTCGAATTGGACGAGTTCGTTTTTGTCTTCGATGTTCACGAAGATGCTGCCTTTGCCGTCGGCCTGAGCAAATTCGGGTTTGCCGCCGAGAGCGAGCGTGCCGGCGACTGTGCCGTCAGCGCCGTTGATCGCGGTGGTGTTCTGGCCACGGCCGTTGAGAGTGAAGACACGCTTGGTGACGGCGTCGTAGACGATGGCGTCGGGATTGGCATCGGTCTTTACTGTGCCAAGAGTTTTGAGAGACTTGATGTCGAAGATGACGGCGGTGTTGGCGCGGCCTGCGCTGACGAAACCGCGGCCGAGGTCGGGAGCGAGAGCGATGCCGTGAACGCCCTGCGTGTCGGGGATGTCGCCTTCGACGGCGTAAGTGTCGGCGTTCATGACGACGACGTGGGAGCCGTGGGAAATGTAGACGCGGCGTGCGGCGGCGTCGACGGTGAGATAGTCCCAGCCTTCATCGCCGGGGATGGAGACGGTTTTGACGACGTGATAGCCGGACGGACCTGGAGCGGGCGAGGCGGCGCGTGATTTGAGGCCGGCGCAGAGGACTAATGCGACGGAGAGTGGGCCGAGGACTGCAAGTGCTGCGGAACGTTTACGCATGAAAATTTCTCTCCTGGAATGGATCGCCCCTGGTTGAGATGGGACGGGACTATTTATACGGGGCTTAACCTAAACCCAAGATAAATGAAATGCAGGGGAAGCGGCGCGAAACATTTGCTTCGAATTGCGGGCGGGCCGGGCAAGCCCGGCCCCTACAAGTGGCAGTTGAGATTTACAAGATACGCGCTAGTTTGTGGATTTGTGTTGTTGGAACCAGCCGGCGACGTAAAGAATTTTGGCGATGTGATGACTGGGGCGGCGGCTGATGCCGTGCGGTTCTTCGGGGACGCGGACAAGCATGGCGTCGACGTTGAGAAGTTTGAGGGCGGCGTAGAATTGCTCGGCTTCGGAGATGGGGGTGCGGAAGTCGGCTTCGCCGGTCATGACGAGAGTTGGTGTTTTGATTTTTGAGACGAGAGTGGTCAGCGAACGCTGCATGTACTGGTCCGTGTTATCCCAGGGATTGCCAGGGAACCAATATTTTGCGGTCCAAGGAATGTCGGTGGTCAGGACGAAGCTGTACCAGTTGATGACGGGATAGAGATCGGCGGCGGCGCGGAAGCGTTCGGTGTGCTCGATGGTCCAAGCGGTGAGGACGCCACCGCCGCTGCCGCCGGTGACGAAGAGATTGTTGGTGTCGATGTAGCCTTTGGCGATGACGGCGTCGACGCCGCTATTGAGGTCGAAGAAATCGTCGCCAGGATAGGCGTGGTGGATGAGATTGGCGAACTCTTCGCCGTAGCTGGTGCTGCCGCGGGGGTTGGTGTAAAGGACGACGTAACCCATCGAAGCCCAGCACTGTTTTTCAAAATCGAAGCGGTCGCCGTAATCCCCGAAGGGTCCGCCGTGAATTTCGAGGATGAGCGGATATTTTTTCGTGGCGTCAAATTCAGGCGGCTGCACGATCCAGCCTTCGATTTCACGATTGTCCTTTGAGGATTTGTAACGAAACTCCTCGACGTGGCCCGGTTTTTTCTGGTCGAGAAGTTCCTGATTTAGAGAGGTGAGGACTTTTACCGCGCCCTGATTGCTGACGGCAACGTCGCCGGGAAGATCCGAGCGGCCGTAGGTGAAGGCAATGGGGCCGGCATGAGAGACGGAGAAAGATCCGCCGCCGTAGGCGCTGGTGGCAGCGGAGACGTGGTCGGCAATTTTCTTGGGTGCTGCGCCGTCGGGGGAAAGGAAGCCGATTTTCGTGTCGCCATTATCGTTGTATTGGAAATAGACGCCGCTGTTGTCGGGCGCCCAGACGGGATTTTGAATGTCGCGGTCCAGTTTGTCGGAGATGGAATGAGAGCCAGTGCCGTCGCGCTTCATGATGTAGAGCTTGGTGGTTTGGTGGCCCTGAAGGCGGTCGTCAAAACCGGTGTAGGCGATCCATTTTCCGTCGGGAGAAATGGCGGGGTTGTTGTCGGGGCCTTTGCGATTGGTGAGGGCGCGGAGAGAACCGTCGGCGACGCTGAATTCGTAGACTTCGGTGTCGAAAGTATCGTGGTCGGATTCCGGGTGGCGATTGACGGAGACGAGGAGATATTTTCCATCGGGCGTCCACGTGGCGCGATTGGGTCCATATTCGTTGCCGCCGTTGGGGAAATTGCCGTTGGTGATTTGGCGCGGGGCGCCGCCTTCGGGGGAGACGACGAAAATTTGCAGGAAGCCGGGCTTTAGATAGCCGACGCCATTGAAGCGATAGACGAGGCGGTCGTACATGGAGGCGGGCTCGGCCCACTTGGCGCCCGCCGGAGGCGTGGGAAGATCGGCGAGATGAGGGCCTTTTCCAAGAACGAGCGAGGAGAAGGAGAGCATTTTTCCGTCGGGAGACCACTCGATGGCGTCGGGCGATTGATCGAGATTGGTGATGCGGGCGGTTTGTCCGGAGTCCATCCAGCGAACATAGATTTGCTGCTTGCCATCGGCGTCGGAGAGGTAAGCGAGTCGCGCGCCATCGGGCGACCAGCGCGGTGAAGCGTCGCTGCGATTGCCGGTGGTGAGCGGGCGGTGATCGGTGCCATCGGCATTGACGATCCAAAGATTCGAATAGCGGCGGTCAGTCATGGGATCGGCGAAGCGGCGCACGTAGACGATTTTCTTGCCGTCCGGCGAGATTTGGGGATCGGTGGGAAGCTGGATTTGAAATTCATCCATCACCGTGAGTTTGTGCGAAGACTCTTGTGCTTGCAGAGCGCTTGGATGCACCGCGAAAATCACGGCGACGGCCAGCGCGGACACGAGTACTTTGAATCGCATGGGGGGAGACCTCCTCGCTGCGGGGGAGTAGACAATGAGCGTGAAGTTGTGTCAAGCCGGGAGAAATGGCAGGAAGCGGCAGGCAATTCTCTTTGGAGTAAAGACCAGAATGAGGAGGTGCGAGACTGGCGTGAAGTTTTGCGGCGCTTTGGTGCGTCCAGTATGCTTGAAAATCATCTCGCCTTCTGTTTCTGAATTTTCAAGGAGAGTCCAGTGCCAGCAGTGCCGTTGATGCGGATTCGTGACTGCAATGGCGCGGCGGTCCGATCTGGCGGACGCTATGTACTTTACTGGATGATTGCGAGCCGGCGGCTTGCTTACAACTTCGCGCTCGACCGAGCGCTTGAACATTCGCGTGAATTGCGGAAGCCGGTTGTTATTTTCGAGGCGTTGCGTTGCGGCTATCCGTGGGCCAGCGACCGGCTGCACCGGTTCGTCCTCGACGGGATGGCCCATAACGCTGAGGTCTGCGCCGCGCATGGGGTTCTTTACCATCCGTATGTGGAGCCAAGTGTTGGGGCGGCTGCGGGCCTGCTCGCTGCGCTTGCGGCCGGTGCTTGCCTGGTGGTCACGGACGACTATCCTTGCTTCTTTCTTCCCGGCATGGTTTCTGCGGCGTCGAAAAAACTGGCGGTTCGTCTCGAAGCGGTCGATTCGAACGGTTTACTCCCCCTTCGGGCGACGGAAAAAGCATTTCCGACGGCTTATGCGTTTCGTCGGTTTCTACAAAAGTCCCTGCCAGCGCATCTGACAGAATTTCCTGCTAAGGATCCGCTGAGGAAGGAGAAGCTGACCAATACACCACTTTTGCTTCCAAAGGAGGTTCGTTCGCGCTGGCCTGCGGCGTCCGTGGAACTTCTTTCAGGTGACGCAAGTGCGCTTGCAGCACTGCCCATTGAGCACAGCGTCGCTCCAGCAACAACGCGTGGCGGGCATGCGCACGCACGCGAGCGGATGAAAGAATTCGCCAAGGCAAAGCTCAGCGGCTATTCCGAGCGGCGCAACGAGCCGGATGTGGACGGTGCGAGCGGACTTTCGCCCTATCTACACTTCGGCCATATTTCCGTACACGAAGTGTTTTCTGAAATTGCGCGCCAAGAAAAATGGAAGCCAGACAAGCTGGCGTTGCGGGCAAAGGGCAGCCGCGAGGGCTGGTGGAACATGAGTGCAAACGCCGAGGCATTTCTCGACGAGCTCATTACCTGGCGCGAGGTGGGCTGCAACTTTTGCTCGCATCGCGAGGACTACGCCAGCTTCGAGTCGTTGCCGGATTGGGCTCAGAAAACGCTGGAAAAGCATGCGCGCGATGTACGGGCGCACGTCTATACGCTCGACGAATTCGAATCGGCGAGGACACACGATCCGCTTTGGAATGCGGCGCAAACGCAACTTGTCCGTGAAGGAAGAATTCACAACTATCTGCGGATGCTCTGGGGCAAGAAAATTCTGGAGTGGTCGGCTTCGCCGCGCGATGCATGCGAGACGTTGATCCAGCTCAACAACAAGTATGCGTTGGACGGCCGCGATCCCAATTCCTATAGCGGAATTTTCTGGTGCCTGGGCCGCTACGACCGTCCCTGGGGCCCGGAGCGGCCCATCTTTGGGACCATCCGATATATGAGCTCGGAAAATACGGCCCGCAAATTCTCCGTAAAGAAGTATTTGCGAAAATATGAAGGGGTGGAACAAGACAGCCATTTTTTGCTAAAGTAAAGCCGCCATTTCCGTCAGGAAGTTTTCCCCAGCCTTTGTTCCTGGAACTCTCCAGCCCACAGTTCAGGAAGGCACGATCGCCGATGCTCGCAGAGGTGTTTCATGTCTTGCCCGTTTACCGCAGCTCGCAGACCAGATCGTTCTGGAGGGCTTACGGCACTCCGCCAAGGGGTGAGCAACTTCTTTCGTGAGGCTGGGTTTAGGCCAGCGTCCGCCCAAACGCAGGCCAACCGAACTCCGAGTCAGGTTTAGCCAATGTCCGTCACCGCGCGCCATCACCGGATATTTCCCTCGCTCCCTCGAGATTTCATTCGCCGCCGCCGCATGCGCCGGCGGATCACCAACGCGATTCTGATTCCAGTTCTTAGCGGGGTCGCCGCCTACTTCATCGCACGCCCGACGGGTGGCTCCGGCTTTTCGCTTCCAAAAGCTGCAAAAGAGGCGAGTCTTTCCTCGGCGGCGAATACCGTATCCTTGGTTCATGATAACGAGCCAGTTTCAAGTGGCCGCCCTGCGGCGAGCAGCGCAGGCGACTCAGCGGCGAATCCGATGAACAGCGGAGCGTACAAACTAGCGGACGGGCCGCACGCGGTGACGGAAGTGCCGGATATCGTTCTGCACGATGCGAAGCGCGACAAGGATCTGCACGTTCGCGTTTTTTATCCGAATGAGCCGGGGCCGTATCCGGTCATCGTGTTCTCGCATGGCGCGGGCGGTTCGCAGTCTTGTTGCGATGGTCTGACGCGCCATTGGGCGACGTACGGATACGTGACGCTGCAGCCTACGCATGAGGACTCCACGGTGCAGCGGCGCAACGCGGGCGAAGAGGACATCAACTTTCTAGTCGCCGTGCGCGACGCATTAAAAAAGCCGGCGCTTTGGAAGAGCCGTCCGCAGGACATTTCGTTTGTTCTGGATTCGCTGAGCGTCTTGCAAAAGCGCATTCCGGGCCTGAGCGGGAAGATGGATGCGGAACGCATCGGCGTGGGCGGGCACTCGATGGGAGCGTTCACCGCGGATGCGATCGCGGGCGCACTTGTCGATCTTCCGAATCACCCAGCGACGAACTTTGCGGATCCACGCGTGAAAGCGGTTGTACTCCTGTCCCCGCAGGGTCCGGGGGAATTTGGCCTTACGGATCATTCCTGGGACCACCTCACATTGCCACTACTGAGCATGACCGGTTCGCTGGATCTCGGAGCAGAGAATCACGGGCCGGACTGGAAGAAGATCCCCTTTGAGCGGAGCCAACCGGGCGCGAAGTATCACGTATTTATCGATGGGGCCAATCATATGTCGTTCATCACCGCGAAGACCCTCCTACCCGGTCGCGCCGCACAAGGCGACTCGATTCTCAGCTTTACGAATGCCGCATCACTTGCGTTCTGGGACGCCTATTTGAAGGGTGATCCTGATGCGAAAAATTATCTGCAATCCGAAGCACTGCCGGAATTCAGCCACGGCGTCGTAAAACTCTCTCGCCGCTGAACTGGCGAGCTGATCCTTCCTAGTGACGAGTTTTCCGCACGTTTCTGGGGGGAGTCCTTCCGTACCATTGACGCTATTACTCGCCAATTCGGAAACTGAGTACAGTATGGCCCGCTATTCTGCTTTCCTTGGGCGCAGGGTTGAGGTGCAATACCGCGCCGGTGACATCCTATTGCCTGCGTCCGGCACGTTTGTGGCGGATTCGGGCCGATCCATCTTTCTGGAACAGCATTTTGAGCAGCGGGGCACGATGAAGCATTTCCGCTGGGAAATCCCCTATCAGTACATTGTGCGGATTGAGGACAAGCCCGAACCGCCTCCCGAGGCTGCCGGGAACTCCGCGACGGCACCCGGGACGGCTGCGAGCGCGGCTACTGCGAAGGCTACGGCTGAGACGAAAGCCGAGGGCAAAAACTCCGCCACAAATTCCGCCGGGGGAGCTCCCGGCATACTGCCCCTGCACCACCGGCCGAAAACCGCCTGACCTCCCGCCTTCCGTACAAGACCCCCACTCGCTGTGAGCGATTCGGTTACAATCGTCAGGCCTGCACAGGCTGGGTGTTCGATTCGGCGGCCTTTTGGCAGAGCCGACGTTGGCAGGAGGAGCTTTCGTGACTACCGAGGATAGCCGCAAGACCACGATTGGCCCGGGAGTGAAAATCGGCCCTGGGGCCAATGTCAGCGCTACACGGAATATCGGCCCCGGGTCAAATGTTGGATTGATTGGGCTTGGACTGATGGGCCGGCCGATGGGGCTCAATCTTCTGAAGGCCGGGTACAAATTAACGGTCTGGAACCGCACGGCTTCGCGCGCCGAGACGCTGGTAGCCGCGGGAGCGAAGCTGGCCGGATCGCCTCGTGAGGTGGCGGCTGCCTCCGACCTGCTGATTACCATCGTCAGTGATCCGCCAGCCTTGGAGGGGGTGCTTTGGGGCGGCCCGGGGGGCGGCGCCCTCGAAGCGCTTCGCCCCAACAGCATTTACATGGATTCGAGCACGGTTTCTCCCGCACTTGCCCGCAAGATAGCGGCGGCTTGTGGAGAGCGCCAGATCGCGTTTTTGGATGCGCCAGTCACCGGAGGAACATGGGGCGCTGAAAAGGGAGAATTGGTGTTCATGGTGGGAGGGGACGCGCAGGTGCTTCAGGATGCGGAGCCGGTGATTCGTGTAATGGGGAAGCGGTGGTTTCACCTCGGTCCCAACGGGGCCGGTCAGACGATTAAGCTGGCTATGAATCTTATTCTGGCTCTGCAGGTGGATGCGCTGGCGGAAGCGTTGGCATTGGTGACCGCCGCAGGATTGCAGGGTGAAAAGCTGGTGGAAGTATTGCAGTCGAGCATGGCGCGGGCGGCTGTCCTGGACGTCAAGGCTCCTTTGCTGCTTAAGGGGGAATACCCGCCGAGCTTCCCCCTGCGGCTCATGCACAAGGATGTAGGGTTGGCGCTGGAACTAGCCAAGGAGACTGGCGTGACGCTTCCTGCCGCTGCTGCTGCCTATTTGACCTACTCGGCGGTCAATACGGCGGCCAAAGAAGACCTTGATTATGCTGGTGTTATGAAATTCTGGCAGCGATGAGCTATTCCGCGCAACCGGCCTGTTGTCACCCTTTGCAGGGCGGCAGTGAGCGCTGCGAAGAGCCATGGTCCATTGTAAGAACTTGATTACAAACAGCTTAAATCTGCATGAGTAGCAGAAGTTGAGATCTGCCGAGGCGTCAGCGATAAGGGCTCGTCGAACTACGAACTGGACCGAACAGCCGCGCGGCGGTCGAGGTCGAGCGACAGATTCTGATCGAGGAGCACGGCCACATAGCGCGAGCAAATCCTCATCTCATCATCAGCCCAGGCAGAGATTGTCGGTTGGATCGAGCGGCAGAGCTTCTTCAGGCCTGCCATTACCCCGTAGTAGCCTTTGACCTCGCGGAGCCAGGGCGTGCCTTTTTTCAGGAGAGGCGTCATTTCGTCACATAGCCCTAAAAGCCTGCCAAAATCCTGGGCGCCGATGGAGTCGGCTTCGATCCCGGTGGTCGCACGCAAAGAGTCAGAGAGAGGCTGGTTAGCAGTGGTCAGCCAAATCATGCGCCACTGGCTAATTGCGAATTGCACCAGGGCCAAAACCGAGAAGACAAGGATGAGAAAGGCAGTCATAGGGTGATCGCTTAGAGAAGTAGAGTGCCTGCGCGAATTGTCCCTCACTATAGGACCCCCGTACCAGAGGGCAGGTACGGTTCGCCGGGTCAGGTGGGGCCGCATGGGTTGGATGGAGGAACGGACCAGCGGGCCGAGGCTGGCGGTTTAGTGCGCAGTATCTCGTTAGCACGGAAGTAACTTCCATGGAGCAAATCCAGCAAATATTCTTGACCGAGGAACGACCGCACCTTAGGGTGGATTCTAAGGCTGGATGCTCTCGTCGTCCCTCTCATGGACTTGCAAAAGAACGCAACAAACTTGCCGCTCGAAACGAGCAGCGATCATGAGATCGCTGATAACCTGCGCAAAATAGAGAAGCGGGATTGGTGGGTCTGGGCCAACTCGATTTTTGTAATGCTGCTTCTTACCGGAGCGGTGATCTCCTTTATTCTGCCTTCACTTGGTCAAGGAACGGCACCGCTCTTCCGGATCAAAGTTACGGAAGCCATTTTTGGGCTGGTAGCGCTGGTGGTCCTGTTCAACGTTTACACCATTTATCAGCAAGTGCTTATCAAACGGCTGCGGAGGCAACTCGCGGAAAAGCAGCATCACTCGATGATTTTGCGTGAACTGGCGATGATTGACGCGCTGACCGGGCTGTATAACCGGCGGTTTGCCGAGCAGCGGCTGGCCGCCGAAGTGGCTCGCTCGGCGCGCAAGGGGCATCCCTTTATCGTCGTGCTGCTGGACCTCGACGAGTTCAAACTGATCAACGATACGTATGGGCATCCCGCGGGGGATTTGGTGTTGCAGGAATTTGCCGCGGCGTTGAATCGCGCCATTCGTAGCGGCGATCTCGCCGTTCGCATGGGCGGAGACGAGTTTCTGCTGATACTTCCGGAATGCAATCATGAGCAATTGCAGCTTGTCTTGAAGCGTCTTGGGCCCCTTGACCTCACGTGGGAAGGCCGGAAATTCCCGATTAAATATTCCGCTGGCTGGAAGGAATACGCACCGGGCGATCAGGCTGAGACCATGGTAGCCGCAGCGGATCAGGCGCTCTACGCTAACAAACGCGCCGCCAAGAATGCGGCTGACCCCGTTTCGATACCCGCCTGAATCCCTTTCAGTTTTGCGGAGTCCCATTCAACACGGGCAATCAAGCCGTGCGGCTGCATTGGCGCAGAGATGAGATAGAATGCCTCGGCCCCGCAGTTGGTTGGGTGTGCGGCGCAGCGTTTGGGAGGCCTTGCAAATGATTCCTGGAAAACGAGGGATAGTTGCTGCCTGCGGGATGATGATCGCGCTGGGGCTGGGCGTTACAGCGGCGTTACCGCAGATAAGCAGCTTGGGAGTCTTCACAAACGAAGGGAGTGTTGGGCAAACGCCGCCTGGATGCAAAGCAGAGTACGATGCCGCGAAAGGCGAGTATCGCATCACTGGCGGCGGCGCCAATATGTGGGGCGCGACCGACGCGTTTTATTTTGTTTGGAAGAAAGTTTCTGGCGACGTCGCTTTGAGCGCGAATATCCAATGGGTGGGCACGAGCGCTGCGGAGCACCGCAAGGCGGTGCTGATTTTGCGGCAAAGCCTGGACCCCGGCTCCGCTTATGCGGACGCTGTTTCGCACGGGAATGGGCTTACGTCGCTGCAATTCCGGGGAGCCGCGAACGAACAGACCTATCAGATCGTGGCTGCTGAAGATGGACCGTCGCGGCTGCGCATAGTGAAGAAAGGCAGCCGCTTCACGATGTACTTTGGCAAGCCTGGCGGAGAGCTGAAGAGTTCCGGCCCCGTGGAATTTGTAACACTGCAAGAACCTTTCTACGTGGGGCTGGGCGTGTGTTCGCATGTTGCGACAACTCTTGAGACCGCCATCTTCTCCAACGTGAAGCTGGAAGAAAGCGCCCCAACAAAATAAGCAACGATGGGCGTATTGTCCGGAGGAATAGCGATGCGAATTTCGAGAGCGAATCACGCAGTTATTTTGTTCCTCGGGATTTTGGCAGCCGCTTGTATTTCTGTCTCGGCGTCCAACGATTCTCCGGTCCTCGGAGCGGATATGCCGCTCTATCCCGTGCTGGCGCGGACTGCAAAAATTACGGGAAGAGTTGAGATTCAAGTCGAAACCGACGCGGATGGGAAGGTGATCTCCGCGCAGCTGAAGAGCGGACATCCCGTGCTGGCGCGGCTCTCGAGAACGTGAAGACATGGCGATTTGGGGGAGCCAGCGAAAGAACAATTACCTTTGAATTTAAGATCGAAGAAAGAAAAGAGAACGTAGTCGACGATTATTACCGCTATGGAAAGATTATTTTCCAACCGCCGAATTCGGTCGTGGTTATATTCCCACCGTTACGCGTCGAAAATTGAGAGGAGGACGAACTTATGTCAACCGTAGCGTCCATAATGTCCGAGTTGAAGAAGAAGGGGAAGGAGAGTACACGGAAGATTTATGCGCGTCACGGCATGGCCACGGAAAACATGTATGGTGTGAGTGTCGCGGATCTCAAGGTGATCGCAAAAACGATCAAGGGGCAGCAGGCGCTCGCTTGCGAGCTTTACGCGACCGCGAACCTGGACGCGATGTATCTCGCGGGGATGGTCGCGGACGGCGCGAAGATGACATCGAAAGAATTGAACGCCTGGGCCGAAGGCGCGGCGAATTTGCAGATGATTGCGGAATATACGGTGCCGTGGGTGACAGTAGATAATCCGCAGGGCCGCGAACTGGCGCTGCAATGGATGAAGTCAAAGAAGGAGCGCGTGGCGTGTTCCGGCTGGTGCACGTATTCGGGGCTGGTGGCCACGATGCCGGACGAGGCTTTGGACCTGGCGGAAATCAAGGGTTTGCTTGCCACGGTCGTCAAGGGAATCAAGGACGCGCAAAATCGCGTTCGCTACACGATGAACGGTTTCGTGATTTCGGTAGGGAGTTACGTGAAGCCGCTGTTGAAGGAAGCGAAGGCGGCCGCGCGTCAAATCGGCGAGGTTTCCGTGGACGTGGGCGAGACCGCGTGCAACGTGCCATTGGCCACGGCCTACATCGAGAAAATCGCAGCCGCCGGCCGCGTCGGGAAGAAGCGAAAAACAATTCGCTGCTAGTCCAGTGAGAGATTTCCATTGCTGCTGGAATTGCCGGCGCCTGCGTCCGGTGGAATCCGCCCCAATTCAATTTCCTGGATGGTATTCGCGATCCGTGTGGCCTTTGAGTTGCGAGCGATAGAAATACACTTCGCGTAAGTCGCCCGTGCTGTATCGCCCAGCTTCGTCATTGAAATGCCGAGATTCTGGATTGCCGCTTTCGCCACCGGCGGTCACAGCCCTGGCGCGGACTTTGTCTCCAAATTCGACGACTGCGACGAAACTGTTTCCGCTCGTGCCGTACCATTTTTTTGTGCCCGGATAGGCGTGTGCTCCAAAAGACGCGAGCGATCCCCATACGGACGAGGTGAACCCTACCGGGATGCTGGGCCCCGCATCGCTAAACGGCTGCACAATAGCGCCTGCGAGCCGCTGGAAGCGATTGATGTCGCCCCAGGGAGTTTTCCAACTGCCAAAGTCGGCAGCGAGTCTGTCGGAGGCAGCGGATAGCGATTGCAGAAGCAAGTCCGGAGGCGCTTTCGTGCAGATGTAATCGCTCATATAGACGCCCGCTTTTTTCGCATCGGCGCCAATCTTCTTCTGGACGTCTTCGCCCCAGAATATGGCGAGCGAAGTGGGCACGGAGGAGGCTCCCCAGCGCAGATCCCACGCACGCAGTAGCCCAATTTGCTCTGCAAGCTTTGCTTTCAACGGATTGCCGGAGGCCGCATCGTCCCACGCCTTTAGCAGGCACGGCACGGGCTTCTCAAACCATGTCAAATAACTGTCATAAGCGGCGGCAATGAGGGAATCCAGGGTGAAATCTTTCTTATCCTGCAAAACGCGGATGGCGTGCAAACCACGCGCGGATTCGCCGCCGGTTTCGACGTATACAGGGAAATCTTCCTTCTTGGGGCTGCTCGGTCCTGCGGCCGACCACGGCCAATTGTTCGAATTGTAGAGCCAGCCGCTTTGCGGGTTCAGCAGGTGCGGCGTTTCGTCGACAGACAGCAGGCCCTTCCATTCCGTGGACGGATTGCTCCCGTCGACCGGCTTCGTCCAATCAAAACTGGTATCGCGCCGTGGAATAAAATTTCCATGAAAGTAGGCAATGTCGCCGTCGGCATCCGCAAAAATCGTGTTGTTCGAAGAATTTGTGTGCAGCTCCATGGTTTGGCGGAACGATTTGTAGTCCTTCGCTTTCGTGCGGGTGTAGGACTGCGTCAGCGCTTTGACCGGCTCTTGCATCAGCCGGACACTTACCCACTTTCCATCGGATTCGCGGACGACAGGTCCATGCTGTGTCCCGTAAACGGTGAATTTTTTTTCCGCCATTCCGTTCGCGGTCTTGTAGGGTACGGTGATCTCTTTCGCCACCACGGGCCGATTCTCTTTTCCGTACTTGTAGACGTAGCCGCTGCCTTTCTTCTCGACAGTCTCGAGATACTCGCTAACGGCGTTCACACCGCTTGAGGTGTGCATCCAACCCGCTCTGTCGTTAAACCCCTGGTACACGAAAAATTGTCCCCACGTTACAGCGCCGTAGACGTTCAGGCCCTCGTCGCTCACCATTTGCAACTCGGAACGGAAGAAAAAGGACGTGTGGGGATTGATCAAGAGCAGCGCGTGATGGTCCGCCGTATTGGAAGGGGCAATCGCCATTCCGTTCGAGCCTCTGGGCTCTTCGACTTCGTCGTCCTCCGCGGCCGCACCCACGCTCACCGGAGCTTTCCCGTAGAATGCCTCCAGTTGCGCCAGATTGATGCGCTCAATGTCCCCGCCGATGCTGCCTTCGGTAAAACTCAGCGCCATCCACGGTTCGAATCGCTTGATGACCCGCGGCTTCACTTCGGGATGCTTCGAGAGGTAGTAATTCAAGCCGTCGGCGAAGGCGTTCATCAGTTTCTTCAACCAATCCGGACTTGCCGCATATTCTTTCTTCAGGGCTTCGGGATCGATGAACAGCTTCATGCGCAAATCCTGATAAATTTTGGCCTCGCCCTCCGCCTCCGCGAGACGCCCCATGGCGTTGATATAGTTCGTCTCAACGCGGTTAAAGTCATCTTCGGCCTGCGCATAGAGCATGCCGAACACGGCGTCGGCATCCGTCTTGCCGTAAACGTGGGCGATACCCCAATCGTCTCGCGTAATCGTGACGCTCGCGGCCTCGCGCTCCCACCGCGCCGCTTCTGGATTTTTGGAGGTTGTCGGAGGAGATGTTTGAGCGGCAACTGCAGCCGAAGCAAACGAACAAGCCGCCGTCACAAGAAGTAAAGCCAAGATGAATTTCTTCATGAGTTCCCTAATGGCTAGAAAAATCCCTCGCTGTTAACTTCTTTGATTGCCCGAATCACTCCGTGCAATCGCGCCAGCGTAGCATCATACGCTTGTTCATTGGCCTGGAATAACCGGCCGTGATTTTCTCAGGGCCGCGCGTTTGGAGAGAAAAATCCGATGGGTAGATCTCGCGCCGTGCGCAACCCTGCCGGCGCATCGAGAATGACTGGAATGGAGTTGACGACCACCGACGCCGTTGCCACGTCGCCGTGGGTGCCTCCGGGGATCACCAGGCTAATGTTCGGGTGGCCTTGCAAGGCAAGTGTGTCGGCAGGTTCTTTTGCGCCGACGTACATTTGCAGTTCGAGGTAGACGAGTTCTTTGCCGCCGCTTAAGCCGCGCGCGATTTGGTGCACCCCTGCTGCCTGTCCCGCTTCGACTGTTAGATATTCCGTCTGCACGCGCTCATTGGCGATCTTCGGCTCGATCGTTTCCGTGATTTCATCGACAGGCAGGTTCAAGCTGTCCGCGACCATGGCCACAGATTCCGGCAAACCAACGTGTTTGATCACGCCAGCCTTCACTTGGGCGCGAAATTCTTCCTCCGTCATTCCGGCGCCGATTTTCTTTTGCAAGGGAAGACGCCGCTTGCCGCCATCGACGATGCGAACCGCCTTTGCGTGCTCGATGCGCTGCGAGACGGCAGCTAGCGTGATCAACAACTTGTCCATCACAAAGCCAGGGTTCACGCCCGTTCCCACCAGTGCGACTCCCCAATCCTTCGCCGCTTTGTCCAGTTGAGCAGACAGTTCGGGATAGGTGCGCAGCGGATAAGAGAGCTCCTCGCAAGTCGAAACGATGCACGACTCCGCTTCCAGGCAAGCCAGCAAGTGGTCCATCACCTTCGGCAAGGAGGATGACGTTGAGTGGATGACCACGTCCGCGGCCTGTTCGAGCACCTCTTTGGCATCCGCGGATACTGTCACGCCCCACGGGGCATCGCTCGCGCCAGTGATTTCGCCCAGGTCGCGGCCCACTTTGGCCGGGTCCGTGTCGATGGCGCCGATAATCTCAATGGCTTGTTTTTCCCGCATGAGCCGTGCGATGGATGCGCCGATCGGCCCAATGCCATACTGGATCACTCGAATCTTCTTCTTCACGATTTCCCCCGTCGATCTACGCCGCGCTGCACATCGCGCATTTTGGCCATAAAAGAAACCTCTACCTTAATGGAATTCACGCGTGCATTCAACGGTTTACGCAACCCCTCCCATCCGCAGAGCCGTCTGGGTTGCAGCTATCTGCGAGACGCGCACCGTCCGCACCTCGCCACGCGGCAGGCTTAGGGAGGGCACCGCGTTGTTGCCGAGGTACAGCGCGCGGCTCATAATGGAATGTCTAGTCGCCAAACCTCCCGGAGGAGCAGATCATGCCCGCAAAAAAATTGACCGATGCCGAAATCAAAACGCTGCTTCCCAAATTGCGCGGCTGGAAAATCGTCAACGGCAAGCTCCACCAGGAATACACGTGCAAGGATTTCGTCTCCGCGTTCGGCAACATGACGCGCGTTGCTCTGGTTGCCGAAGGAATGAACCACCATCCGGAGTGGTTCAACGTCTGGAATAAAGTGGTGATCGATCTCACAACCCACAGCGTTAAAGGCATCAGCGATTACGATTTCGTGCTCGCTGAAAAGATTGACGACATTTTCGTTCCCCTGCCCGCGGCTGTTGCCGGTACGTAAAAGTAGACCTGGTCCTGGGTTAACGTTACAGCTTCTGAAGAGTTTGGCTCGGCTGGCAGTGGCACTTCGGTGTCCCTCAGGGGCAGGCCTATTGACACTTCCCTCGCCTGCGCGAAAATAGCTCTACCCCCTTCCTTGCAGGTCTTGCTTTCTCAATTTGTTGTCCTGAGGACTGCCCTCTCCAGCCTCGTCAAGAGCTGTTTCGCGATAAAGAGTCGCGTCGGCCGATTCGCATTATGCCTTGCCGCTCTCTAGATATTCCGGGCGCGTTGGCTCGCAAGGGGAGGTTCCACGCATGACAAGAAAAAAATTTCGGGTGTTGCTGGCGGAGTCGGCACCTGGGGAGGCAGCAGCATCCCTCCAGGAGCTGTACCCCGGGCCGGACAGCTCCCTGGAACTGAGCGTCGTCTCGACGCTGCCGACTCTGATCGCCACGATCGAGCTGGCCGCGCCGGAAACCATTTTTTTCGATCTTTCCCTGGGCAAGCCCGATCCGTCAGAAGCGGTGCGCCGGATACACCGCGCCGCCCCGGGTATCCCGCTCATCGTTTTTGCCGATATCGCGGATAAGGGACTCGCTGCCGGCAGCATCTCGGATGGCGCGATCGACTATCTTCTGAAAGGGTTCATGGACGCACGCACTATGGAACGCGTGCTGCGTACTGCGCTGGAGAGCAATACGCTGGAGGGCCTGGCGGACCTCCTGAGGGACCCGCTCACTGGGCTGTATAACCGCGAGGGACTCACCACGCTAGGCACGCGCGCCATGGAGACGGCGATGCGCTCGGGCGGCACGCTGGTTCTGCTTTGTGCGCTTATCGAGAATTATTCCTCCCTGCAGACGGAGGTCGGCTCGGCGGGGACGGAAAAAGCAGTTCGCGAGACAGCCGAGCTTATCGGAACTTGCTTCCGGCGCTGCGATTTTCTTGCCCGGCTGGGCGAAGCGCAGTTCGCGGCGCTTGCTATCGACGCAGCCGAGCCGAGTGCGCCGGTACTTCGCCAGCGCATCGAGTCGCGGCTGGCCATACACAACCAGAGCCGCAAGCCCTGGGGTGCTCTGGTGCTGCGGCTCGCTGTTGGGTACTGGAGCGCCAACGACAGCAGGTCTTTCGCGGAATTTCTCGATGCCGTGGAATCCGAACTGCGGCAGGCTGAACACGTGCTCAGCCAGGATTCCGCGCGCCCGAAGAGCATGGTGGAACGCCTTTAGCTTTTTATGAATCGAGTGGAGCACAATGCGGCCGGCGCAGCTCACACGAAAGTCTCGCTTCGAACGGAGAGATTCGTCTCTCGAACGCCGCCGCCGTGCGCTTCTTTCCTGAAGGTCGCGGTGGAGACGGTATGAAATCCATTTTACTCGACGACTTGCGGCGCCCGGAAAGCAAGGTACGTCTGCGCCTGCTCCTTCTGGAGAACGAAACACAAGACGCCGAGTTAACGCTCCTGGAACTGCGGGCCTCCGGCTTCGAAGTTGAATGTACGCTTGCTCAGGACCGCGAACACTTTCTGGCTGCGCTCCAAACCGGGAGCTATGACGCGATCCTCGCGGACTACCGTTTGCCAGGCTGGACAGGCCTCGATGCTTTGAAGGAAGTGCGCGCGAGTGGGAAGGACATCCCCTTTCTGCTCGTGACGGGAACGCTGGGTGAGGAAGCCGCCGTCGAGTGCATCAAGCAGGGAGTGAATGATTACATTCTGAAGGAACACTTGAAGCGGCTGCCTTCGGCATTGAAGCGTGCCCTCCAAGAGAAAAGTCTCCGCGACGAAAATACGCGCGCGCACCAGGCGCTGGCGGAAAGCGAGGCGCGAGCCCGCGAGCAGTTCGCCGAACTCGAACAGATCTACAGGACCGCTCCGATTGGCCTCGCCGTTTATGGCCCGGACCTGCGTTATTTGCGCGTGAACGAACAACTCGCGCGGATCAATGGACTCTCCGCCGAGCAGCACGTTGGATTGATGACACGCGACGTCAACCCGGATGTCGCGCGGGCCGTCGAACTTTACTTGAGACGTGCCTTCTCGCGCGGCGAATCGATTCTCAACGTGGAAATACAGGGCACGGCGCATTCGCAATCCGGGGCTTTGCGCACTTGGTTGGCCAGCTTTCATCCGCTTCGCGGCGCCTCCGGTGTGATTATCGCGATCAGCGTTGTGGTTCTGGAGATCACGGCACGCAAGCACGCGGAAGAGTCGCTTGCTCTCTCCGAAGCCCGCAATCGTCAGCTGGTGGAGAACTCGACTTACGGCATCTTTCGCATTTCCCGGGAAGGTATGTTTCTCGATCCGAATCCTGCCCTGCTCCGCATTCTGGGGGTAGAATCGACGGCTGACTTGAACCCTCCCGCCCTGGTGCGCGACATCTTCCGATATCCCACGCATTACGCGGAGTGCATGGCCGCCTGCCGCGAGGAAGGGCAGGTGCACAGCGCGGAAATAGAGTGGCGGCGCCGCGATGGAGCCATAGTCGTGGTGCGGCTCCACTTGCGTGGCCTATGCGCCGACGATTTGAGGGCCGCCGTCGAGGTTTTTGCGGAGGACGTAACGGAAGTTCGCGCCATCGAGCGCCAGTTGCATCAATCCCAAAAGTTCGAAGCCATTGGACAGCTTGCCGGCGGCATCGCTCACGACTTCAACAATGTCGTAGGAGCAATTCTGGGATGGGCTGAGTTGGGATTCGACCAAAGTCGCGGCTATCCCCAGATTTCTGAACGATTTGCGCGCATCCGCGAGCAGGCCGAGCGGGCCGCCGCTTTGACCCGTGAGCTCCTGGCTTTCGCCCGCCGCCAGGTCTTGCAACCACGAAGTGTGGATCTGAATGCGATTACGGGCGACCTGGCGAGTTTTCTGGACAAAGTGATTCGCAAGGACATTGAGCTGAAAGTGGTCAACGCTACGCTCGATCCTCTGAAGGCCGATCCAACCCAAATCGAACAAGTGTTGATGAACCTCTGCCTCAATGCGCGCGACGCCATGCCCCACGGCGGCAGGCTGCTCATTGAAACAGAGATGGTGGAGATCGACGATTCCTACTGCAGGTTTTATCCGCACGTTAATCCGGGCCGCTACGCGGTGCTGTCCGTTTCCGACACCGGGGTTGGCATGGATGCAGAGATGCGGGAGCGTGTCTTCGAGCCTTTTTTTAGAGCCAATGATAACGGGAAAAGCAGCGGGATGGGGCTAGCCACGGCGTACGGAATCGTTAAGCAGCACGGCGGTTTCATCCATGTCTATAGCGAGGTGGGACAAGGCACGCTCTTCCGGGCCTACCTCCCCATAGCCGCAAGCCACGATTTGGATGGTTTCGCGGGCCGCAAACGGGTGCCATCGGTCGCAAACGTTCGGGGCACGGAAACGCTGTTGCTCGCCGAAGATCACGACTCCATCCGCGAAATGGCGCGGCAAACGCTCGTCAACCTTGGCTACCGGGTTCTCTGCGTGGCCGATGGAGAAGAGGCGCTGCAAGTCTGCGAAAGCGAAACCCCGGCACTGGCTATCCTCGACCTCATCATGCCCAAAATGGGAGGTCAGGAGACGGCGGCAAGGCTCGCGGAACGCTTTGGCAAGTTGCCCGTGCTCTTCACGAGCGGCTATTCGCGCGAATCTAGAGGCTTGGAAACGACGGCCCGCTATCTGCAAAAGCCCTATAGCCCGACAAGTCTCGGCCGCTTGGTTCGGGAGATTCTGGATGAGGTGAAAACGGCTCCGCCGGCAAACTAGGCCGTCGATACCACGATTTTTCGAGAACGAAGCCGCTTTTGCTGCTTTTCCGTTGACACCCGCCCATCGCAGTGCTACAAAACCCCAAAGGCAAGCCCTTTGGTGGTGAGTCTCCTAGCGCAATTCATCAGCGAGTGAGGCCGCAGACCTGCCTGGCAGGGCAGGGCTGCATGGCCGCCGAAGGAATTGTCCTGTAACACCCCACCCCACCCCGGGAGGTGAGAACCCCGCGGTTTTCACCTCCTTTTTGTTTCTCGTGCGTGGTTCGATGCGAATCCGCACCGACAAATCGCGTAAATCTGCGGCGTCTCCAATCGCTTGCTTCCTGCGAGTGGATTTGTGTCCGGTGATCGCGCGTTCAGTGGGACTTTTGGTACTCAACGGGTGCGCGAAACACGCTCCGCTCAGTCGCCGTCGTGCACAAGCGGGTTGGCCAACCTGCCGGTGATGCTTTGGGCTTTGGCGGCTCCGCGGCTGGAGCCATTCGGCGTCAGCTTGCGGATGACGAACTCTTGCAGAAGATTGGCGGCGGCCGTTGCGCCAATTCCGATCAGGGTGTTCTCGAACGTCAGCTCTGCGCCATCGCGATTCTTAGCGGGATAGTAGAGATTGGATATTCCTCCGGCGGCAAGGCTTCCCAGGATTCCAGAGTAATTTGCCTGCCAGTGGCCGTTGTCGCCCTTGCAAATCACTGCGCTGGCGAGCGCATACAGAACGCGCGATCGTTTCGTGCCTGTTCCTTTGTAAAAATAGCGCGGATCTTGCTTGAAGATCGACGGCAATATGGCGCTTCCGATAAACGTGCTGGAAACAAAGTCCGCGTAGGAGGCGCCGTAGCGTTTTGCGAATCCTTGTGCGCCCTGCCCATATCCGCTGAAATCGTTCTGCGCCTGCTGCACTCCCGCGATGGCCCCCGTGATTCCGAACGAGACGGGATCCACCGTCGTTTTCCAGGCCAGCTCGAATTTTTGTTTTGAGCTGAGAGGTACGGCATTCGGAACATAGGTGACATAGAAATTCGGTATGACCCCCAGCACGCGCTGCTTCTCCTCCACCTTTATCTCGTCTTCCGCGATCTCCACACGCCGCGGCATGACCCGCACTTCGGTGGCGGAGGTCGCGATGGCCAGCGTGGTCTGCGGGACTGTGAAAATCTCTCCCGAACGTAGAGTACCGGCGTAGGTTCGGGTCACGAAAGCTTCCGACATGATTGTGACCTGAAAGGGTCCGGGGGAGATGTTGGGAAAGGAAAATAGCCCGTCGTCGCCGGAAATGCTCTCTTGGCTGAAAGTTGGATTTTCGCGGCTAAGCCGGACGTGGGCTCCAACAACAGCAGCTCCACTTTGGTCAACTACGCTTCCTTGGATGCTTCCGGCCGGCTGAGGCTCGGCTAGGGGCCCGCAGTCTGATTTTCCTGCCGTCGGCGCGCAAGGGGCTCCACTCTCCACACTAGCGGAAACTGGAGGATCTTGAGACTGGGAAAGAACAGGAACGCCGGAAACGAGGAAGACAATACAGAGCCAAATGGCCTTGGCTTCATAGCTTCGCATAGTCACCGCCAGCCCATCCCACATTCCCATTATGATGCTGCGGCACGGGGTTTTGGATTCCCGGTAACGTTGCTGCTTTTATGCGTTACCTGTACCTTTTGCCAGTCTTTTCGCGATGAGTTCGCCTGGAAAGGCCTGCGTTTATCATGAACAGAAATCCTGCGAGTTTCCAGACTCCCTCCTTTTATTTCCGCTCAGTTCAGATATAGTTCCCGCTTAAACGGAATCCGCGATGACCACCCCGCCGCCTCTACTCGCTCTGCATGACGTCACTGTGGTGCGCGGAGAGTCCGCGGAAAGGCCAGCGCTGGATCATGTGTCGATGCGCATCGGAGCTCGCGAGCACGTATGCATCCTGGGGCCAAATGGCTGCGGCAAATCCACGCTTATCAAGACTATCACGCGAGAGTGCTATCCCGTAGCCCGCGAGGGCTCTTCGATCTCGATTCTTGGCCGTGAACGCTGGAACATTTTCGAACTGCGTTCGCTGCTCGGGATCGTCTCGCCGGATTTGCTGGCTTCCTGCACGACGGACGCAACCGGGCGCGACGTCGTGCTCTCCGGATTTTTCAGCAGCACGCGCATTTTTCCTCACCATCATCCTGATCCGGGCCATTTGGCTCGCGCGGAGGCTACACTCGCGCGGCTGGGAATCCTCCACCTTGCCGATCGCGCTGTTTCGCAAATGTCTTCCGGCGAAGCGAAGCGCACGCTGATTGCCCGTGCGTTGGTGCATGCTCCGCAAACCTTGCTGTTCGATGAGCCCAGCAACGCGTTGGATATCGCCGCGCAATTTCAACTCCGCGATACGATGCGCGAACTCGCGCACGGCGGACTCGGCATCCTTCTGGTGACTCATCACGTCTCGGAAATCATTCCGGAAATCGAACGCGTCGTGCTCCTGCAGCAGGGGCGCGTCTTGGCCGATGGATCCAAACCGGACATTCTCACGTCGGAGAATCTTTCGTCGCTCTTCGGTGTTCCGGTTCGTCTCATGCAGCAGGACGGCTATTTTCATTTGTATTAGCCGGGAGAGGATTCCAAAGGAATGGATTCGCGTTTCTTGCGTGTGCTCCACTGCCATATCCCGTGCACGCCAATCGCTCCGAGCAGGAGCACCACAGGATCGATGGGATGACGGTAGCGCAGCGAGGTGTGCGTAATGTAGTAGAGCAACGGAAATAGTAGGGGAATGCCTGCGACTGGCCACGCGTAGCTGTTTTTTGTGGCAAGCAGAACGACTATACCGAGCAGCGCGCCGAGCGGCGCGGCATCATTGCACAACAGTATCAGGCGGATCCAGAGCGAATCCGCTTGCCGGAATGCCGCTAACGGAGTTGCGGTTCCCGTCCAGAAGTCCACGAAGCGCTGCGCGATGAGCCACATCTCGATGCGCGGGTGCCCCACGATGAACGCCATCGCTTTTCTTTTTTCTTCTTCCATGAAAGCAGTTTCGCCCATGTGCAGGTAGCGCAGGATTTCGCGGTCTTGGGTAATCGCCCCCGGCCGTAACCTGTGCTGCTCGTCGTAGTTTTCGTTATTGCCGATATACAGTTCGAACGCAAAATTAGAACGCAGCGGAATCAATTTGTGGAATTGAACGTAGTTGCGGATCGTCCAGGGTACGCAGCTCAGAACCGTGATGCCGGCTGCAAGCGCCGGCCGCACGAGCCACGCGGAGGCGCGCTCGCGATTTCGATATGCGGCCCACGCCAGCAGCACCGGGAAAGGCAGCGCGATGGCCGGATTGGTTAGGAGCGCGACGCCCCACAAAAGCCCGTAGAGACACCAGTTGCGAAGACGCCGCGATTCCGCAATCTCCAGCGTGGCCCAAAGCAGCGTTGCAACCAGGAACACCGACAAGGACGTGTCCCAAATCCATTCGAATGGAATGATGATGGCGTTCGGAAAGAATGCCCATAGCCACGCAGCGGCGCTGGCCACGCCAAGTCCGGCAATGCGTTTGCCCGCATAGAAAATTGGCACGCATGCGCCCGCCGAAAAAAGAATGTTCAGAAACAAGGCGGCAAAGAACGAGCGCAGCGTATAAATGCCAAAGAGTTTGAAAATTCCCGCCAGAAGATAAGGATAGACAGGCGCCAGCCAGGCCGTTGCGCCGCTATCTCGCTGAAACGGAGAGGAAAATCCCTTTCCGCTCGCAATCGAGTAAGCAATATGTCCTGTTTCCGTCTGAAACGGCACGAGGCTCAGAGCTTGCGCGGAGATTTGACGTTCTTCGTACCAGGCGAACAGCGAGCGACTCGCTAGAGCGACGACAACAATCAACAGTAGCGAAGTCGCAAGTTTTCGCAAAGTTTTCTTCATGGACTTAAGTCTTGCCGCGGATCGAAAACATTTCTCGACGGACACTCCCTCGCCAAACCAAGGCGTTGTCCGGACGCGAGAATGTTACCTCATGCCTCAGTGGAAGCAGGGAACAGACGTCTTATTACTTTTCCGTACGGGAAACGGTGATCGGGCGGGCATCCGGATGTTTCAACGACCAGTCCTCGGGAGGAAAAGCGACGCGCCAGAATGTGGGGCGCGGTTCAGAAAACTCCAGGCCAATCTCGGCCTTGCCTGCTCGCACAGGCCCGAGAAATACCACGTGGCACTCTTGTTCTTCCTGCGTCCGTTTATGCTGCATCAACATCGTACTGCCGCTGGTCACGCGCGCGTTCACCAGAATCAAAGCCCCGTGCGCGTTGATGGCCAGCGTCTCCGTCTCTTCTTCGAACGCATTGCCCTGCGCGTCCTTTCCGCGGACGCGGACGGTCACTTGCATCAAGACGCGCTGGCTGCGTCGCCGCACTCCAGGATTTCCTGTACTGCTCGGAGCTTGTGCCATACCACCTCTATCGGCTAACTATACCCGGCGCAACTCGCTTGTCGAGCCACACCGCTGGAATTGGTACTAAATCGTGAGACTGCTGGACATTTTTCTCGGGGCCCATTCGGGTTTTGGACTGGGGTCCGCCCTCACCCTCTCTGGTCCATGGGGACGTAGTGGCGTGTGTCGTGGCCGAGATAAATCTGCCGCGGTCGGGCGATCTTCTGTTCGGGATCGAGGAGCATCTCTTGCCACTGCGCGATCCAGCCGGACGTCCGCGGAATCGCGAAGAGCACCGGGAACATCGAAATCGGGAAGCCCATCGATTGGTAAATGAGCCCCGTATAGAAGTCCACGTTGGGATAGAGCTTGCGCTTGATGAAGTATTCATCTTCCAGGGCGATTCGCTCGCACTCCAGTGCGATTTCCAGCAACGGATTCTTGCCCATCAATTCGAACACTTCATACGCCACTTTCTTGATGATGCGTGCGCGCGGATCGTAGTGCTTATACACGCGGTGGCCGAAGCCCATCAGCTTGACCTCGCCGGCTTTCACGCGCTTGATAAAATCCGGCACTTTCTGCACCGAACCGATCTCCAGCAGCATGCGCAGCACTTCTTCGTTCGCCCCGCCGTGAAGCGGTCCATAGAGAGCCGCGATAGCCGCCGCCGTCGCCGAATATGGATCGACGTGCGAGCTCCCGACGCCGCGAATGGTGTTCGTCGAACAGTTCTGCTCGTGGTCCGCGTGCAGTATGAAGAGCACATCCAGCGCGTGTTCGAGCGTGGGATTCGGGCGGTACTTCGCCTCCGAGGTGCGGAACAGCATGTTCAGGAAATTGCCCGGGTAGCTTAGTTCGTTGTCCGGATACACGAACGGCATCCCCAGAGTGTGCCGGTAAGAAAACGCCGCAATCGTCGGCATTTTTCCTACCAGACGGTACGTCTGTTTGCGCCGTGACTCCGCGTCAAAAATATCCTTGGCATCGTGATAAAACGTCGAAAGCGCCGCGATGGTCGAGATCATCATCCCCATCGGATGCGCGTCGTAATGAAACCCATCCAGAAACTTCTTGATGCTTTCGTGGATGAACGTATGGTGCGTGACGTTATACGTCCATTCCTTTAGCTGCGACGCGGTGGGCAATTCTCCGTGCAGCAACAGAAAGGCCGTTTCCAGGTAGCTGCTCTTCTCGGCGAGATCTTCGATCGGGTATCCGCGATAGCGCAGAATCCCTGCGTCGCCATCGATAAACGTAATCTTGCTTATGCAGGACGCCGTGTTGTTATAGGCCGGGTCGTAGCTCATCATCCCGAATTCGGTGGGGTCCACTTTGATCTGCCGCAGGTCCATGGCGCGGATGGAACCGTGCGTTATGGGGATTTCGTAGGACTTTCCGTTGCGATTGTCCGTGACCGTTAGCGTTTCGCGGGGTGCGGCGGTAGCGTCGGGCTTTTTCGCTTGTGTTGCGGACGGCGCAGAATCCATTGGGGAATCCTCGGAAGCAGACACGGCCACTGGCTGTTACTTCCCCACTCTACACCAAAGAGAGCCTGCCGGGAATGGGACGCAGGTACCGGGTAACTCCAAGCAGGACTTGGCGTTGTGCGGAAGCTGCACGGAGTCAGAGGCCGGCCAGGGATTATCCTAAATGTGCCTCTTGACAATAGTCGTTATAACGAGTATTATGCCCTTGTCAAACCGGGAGGTGGACCAATGATCGATATCCGCAAAAGCCAGCAACGCGGCCATTTCAACCACGGCTGGCTCGATACCTATTTCACGTTTTCGTTTGCCGACTATTACGACCCCGAACATGTGCATTTCCGCACCCTGCGCGTCTTGAACGACGACCGCGTCGCGCCCGGCGAGGGCTTCCCCACGCACCCGCACCGCGACATGGAAATCGTCACCTACGTGCTCGAAGGCGCGCTCGAACACCGCGACAGCATGGGCACCGGCTCCGTCATTCGCCCTGGCGATGTCCAATACATGAGCGCCGGCTCCGGCGTGACGCACAGCGAATTCAACGCATCGAAGACTGAGCCCGTACACCTGCTCCAAATCTGGATGTTTCCGGAAGAGAAAGGCCTGAAGCCCGTCTACGGCCAGAAGAACTTCAGCGAAGAAGAAAAGCGCGGCAAACTGCGCCTCGTCGCTTCGCCGGATGGCCGCGACGGTTCCGTGCAAATCCGCCAGGACAACGAACTGTACGCAACGGTTCTGGGCAAGGGCGAAGCCGTGAAGCACGAACTGAAGCCCGAGCGCCACGCCTACGTCCAGGTCGCGCGCGGCAGCGTCAATCTGAACGGCAAGAAGCTCGAAGAAGGCGACGGCGCCGCTATCTCGAAGGAAAAATCCGTCGAGCTGACTGGTGTCGACAACGCCGAAGTCCTGCTCTTCGACTTGGCCTAAACGCAACTCCGAGTGTCAAAAGGGAAGCGCGCAGGAACCGCCGGCTAGGGCCGTTCCTGCGCTTTTCATTGCATCACGCCCTATTCGTAGCGCAACGCCACCATCGGATCGATCCGCATCGCGCGCCGCGCAGGCAGATACCCAGCGATCACCGCAACCGCAGAAAGCACTCCGATGGATGCCATGAACGTGAAAGTGTCACGAGGTGCGAGCCCAAACAGCATTTTTTGCAGCACGCCCACGGCTGCCAACGCCAGGCAAGCTCCCGCCGTGAGTCCTCCCGCAAGCACAATGATCACGTCGCGCATTACCAGCCGAAGTATGGAACATCGCGGCGCACCCAACGCCATACGAATCCCGAATTCCGGCTGCCGCTGTGCCACCAGATAACTCAGCGCTCCATAGAGCCCAATCATTGCCAGCAATAACGCCAGCGCGCCAAAAAAAGTAGACAGAGTCGCGAGCAATCGCTCTTGTACCAGCGAATCATCCACTTGCTCGGCGAGCGTGTGAAACTCCAGCGGAATTGCCTTGCTAACGCCTGCTACGGCTTCTTGTACGGAAGGAACCAACGCAGACGGACGCGCCGCCGTCCGCAGCTCGAACACCTGCTCTTCCGCGTCTTCCGGTATTTGCGCAATCGGGAAGTACGCAGTGGGGTGGGCCTCCTCGCGCAGTGATTCGTACTTGGCATCTTTCGCCACTCCAACGATTAGAATCGGCGGCGCCGGCTTGCCTGGGTCTGGATGCACTCGGAAATACTTCCCCAGTGCTTCCTCTTTCGGAAAAAATGTTCGCGCGAGAGTTTCATTGACGATCGCGACACGGGGAGCCGTTTTTGTATCCTCCTCACGGATATCCCGCCCGGCGAGAAGCGGCGTGCGAACGGTTCCAAGATACCCCGGCGAAACGAAGTTGAAGTACGCCAGCGCCGCGTCCCCCGTTGGCGCATTCGGTGTGTCCACGTCAAGGTCGCTGTTCCAAACATAATTGCTTACCGGCGTCATCACGGACCTGGCCGCGGAAACGACCCCTGGAAGCGCCCGCAACCGGTGCTCGACTTCATCGAACATCCCTGGTTGTTGCGCCAGGGGTACTTTCGCGTTGTGCAGATTCGCGCGCACAATCAAAACATTGTTGCGGTCGAAACCCGCGTCCAGCGTCACCAGCTTTACCAGGCTGCGCAGAAATAGCCCGCTCGCCACCAGCAACACCAGCGACAGCCCTACCTGTGCGGCAACAATCCATTTTCCAGGTCGGAATTTCGTGCGGCTCTCCGCATCCATCGCCTGGCTGCCTTTCATCGCCGACGTCAGCGACACGCGCGTGCACCGAAACGCCGGCGGTACGCCAAACAGAATCCCCGTAAAAACCGCTACGACCGCGGTGAAGCTCAAGATCCTCCAATCGAGCGAAAGATCCAGGAAAACCTTGTTATCTCCCGTGGAGATGTAGCGCATCAGCAGCGAGCTTCCCCATCGCGCAAAGAAGACACCCAGCAAGGCCCCGGCCGTCGAAAGCAATACGCACTCCGTCAGCAACTGCCGGATGAGCCGCGCCCGCGAAGCACCCAGCGCCTTGCGCACCGCGATTTCCTTGTGCCGTGCCGCTGCCCGCGCCAGCATCAGACTCGCAATATTGGCGCACGCAATCAGCAGCACGAGTCCCACCACGCCCATCAGAATATGCAGCGGCTGCGTAAATTGCCTCCGCAAATAGGAAGTCCCTGTCGCGGCCAGCGTCGGTTCGAACGTTCGTTTCAGAAACTCTTGCTGATTCTTCGGCTCCCAGTCCGTCGGCAACGCCGCCGCAAATACCTGCGGTGAAACCACGGCGAGCCTTGCCTTCAATTGCTCTGCACTTACGCCTGGCTTGCTTCGCCCCGTTACGTTCAGCCACCACCAGGAGCGGCGATCTAGCCGTGATTTCGGTCCGTCGAAAATTTCGGCGGCGCAAACCGGAATGGCTACGTCAAACTTGTTTCCCACTTCCAAGCCGAAAAATCCCGGTGCGCTCACGCCAATTATGTTGAAGATGTGGTTGTCAAAGGAGAGCGTGCCGCCCACCGCATTCGCCGCCCCGCCGAAATGCTCTTGCCAAAAGCCATAGCTCAATACGGCCACGCCGGGACAGCTCCGCTTGTCATCGTCTGCCGTGATCAAGCGGCCTGCTGCGGGACGGATTCCTAGTGTCGAAAAATACTCGCCGCTTACAAACATGCCGTTCACATTCTGCGCCGCGCCGCCTCGCGCGAGATCGAATTGCGTCAAGCTCCACGCGAAAATACCCGAGTAAAAGTCCTGCCGATTTTGCAGCTCCTCCCAAAGCGGATTTGTAAATGTGGGTTCGGGTTCGTCGTTTGGCGACCTCGGCTCTCGGATCCGCACCTGCGTCAGCTCTTCCGGTTTTTCCACGGGGAGCATTCTGAGCATCACCGTGTCAATCAAGCTGAAAATCGCCGTGTTTGCGCCAATCCCCAGCGCGAGGGAAAGTATCGCCACGCATGAAATAACTGGCGTGCGTCCGAGAACCCGCAAGCCGTACCGGATATCTTGAACGGATGTTTCGATAAGATTCACGCCACGCGCGTCGCGGATCTCTTCCTTCAGCTGTTCGTGCCCGCCAAATTCCAGCCGTGCGCGTCGCGCGGCTTCCTCTCGCGTCATCCCGGACTTGATAAACTTTTCGACTTGCTGGTCGAAATGGAAACGCAGCTCGCTCTCTACTTCGGACTCAACGGCGTCCCGTCGGAACAGCGCACGCAAACGAAAAAACAGGTCGTTGAACACGATGCCCTCCTACGCTGTCCCCAGAATCTGCGCCACCGCCGCCGCCAGTTTTTTCCAGGAATCTTTCTCGAGCTCGAGCTGCTTGCGTCCCGCTTTCGTGAGCTCGTAATATTTCGCGCGCCGGTTGTTCTCCGACGTGCCCCACTTCGCCTTGATCCACCCGCGCCGCTCCAACCGGTGCAGCGCCGGATACAGAGACCCTTGCTGAATCAGCAAAACATCGCTCGAAATTTGCTGGATGCGCTCCGAAATCGCCCACCCATGCTGCGGCTCGAGAGCCAGCGTCCGCAGGATCAACAGGTCCAGCGTCCCCTGTGGAAGCTCAATCTTCTTCGTCGCCATTCGCCTACTCCCCTGTCGCTTCGACAAGAGACACTACGCCTCTTCCTGTCGAAGCGCAAGGGGAAAAGTTTTATTCGTAAGGGGAAGTGCTTCGAGCCCGAGAAGTTTCCTGCTTCGGCCCCACAGGACCTGTAAGGGCGGGGCTTGCCCCGCCCGCTTTGCCTAACCGCGCGTCCGCTGAAACTCGTGCATAAAACACGTAAGCGCTTCTACCGCCCCAAGCGTCACCGCGTTGTAAAGCGATACGCGCATGCCTCCTACCGACCTGTGCCCCGGCGTGCCGACAAGCCCCGCCTCGGCCGCGAGTAGGCCGAATTGCTTCTCGATGTCTTCTTTGCCGCCCGCCACGCGAAAAACCACATTCATCTTCGACCGCGAAGCAGGTTCCACCGGGCAACGATAGAAGCCGCCGCTCGCTTCCATCGTGTCGTAAAGCAACTTCGCCTTCGCGTTATTTATCTTCTCTATCGCCGCGATTCCGCCCACCGAATCGATCCATTCCATCACCAACCCCACGATGTAAATCGCGAACGTCGGTGGCGTGTTGTACAGCGACTTCTCCTTGATAAATGTGCGGTATTGCAATATCGTCGGCAAATTCTTGTCCGCGCGCTCCGCCAGATCCTTGCGGAGGATCACCACCGTAACCCCGCTCGGCCCGAGATTTTTCTGCGCCCCAGCAAAAATCAATCCGAATTTCTTCACATCAATGGGTCGTGAAGCAATGTCCGAAGACATGTCCGCCACCAGCGGTACGTTTCCTGTCTCGGGCATTTCGTTCCACTGCGTCCCCTCAATCGTATTGTTCGTGCACATATGCACGTACGAAGCGTCAGCCGAATATTTGATCTCGTCCTTGCGCGGCAGCCGCGCAAATTTATCCGCTTCGGTCGACGCCGCCACATTGTGCAAAATGCCCTTCTTCAGTTCACTAAGCGCCTTCGCCGTCCACGTCCCCGTATGAATCAAATCCACCGGTTTCCCCGGCAAGCACAGATTCATCGGCGCCATCGTGAACTGCATGCTCCCGCCGCCCTGCACAAAAATCACCGCGTAGTCATCCGGAACCGCCAGGTGCTTCCGCAATCCCGCTTCCGCCGCCGCATTGATGCTCTCGAATTCAGGCGACCGGTGGCTCATCTCCATCACCGACATGCCGCTCCCGCGCCAATCCAGCAACTCTTCTTTGATCCGCTCCAGCACCGGCAGCGGCAACGCCCCCGGCCCCGCATTGAAATTGTGTACACGCTTAGCAGCGCGCTCTGAAACTGTGGACGTACTCACGGTGGATGTTCCTCTCTCTTGAATCTGGCGGAGCCGTAAGGGTGGCGTGGCCGCTGTTTTTGTGGCTCTTCAGAATAACAGAATCTCGCGCGCGTTCAGAAACACTGCGCTGCTTGAGATTCGAATCGTCTAGGCGACTTCAGCTATGGCGAACTCCACCCTTCGCCTCATCGGATCGATGCGCTCCGCTCTCACATGCACTCGGTCTCCCAGATGCCAGGCCAACTCTTTCGGCTTCGTACCCCGCCCCCGACGCGCTCCAGGCACTCCACGCCGTCCTTCGCATCCGGACAGCGCAACCATCGCATGATCCCGCTCGCGAAAAACCACGCGCGTCCCCGCCGCATCCTCCAAAGCATTTATCGGCAACAACCCCTCCACAAAAACTTCGAACAACTCCACAAAGCATCCATACTTCTGCACCGAAATAATCAGCGCCTCATACTCCTCGCCCAGATGCTGCTCCATAAACTGCGCCGTCTTCCAATCCATCAACTCGCGCTCCGCCCCGTTCGCTCGCCGCTCCGCCTCCGAAGTCTCCGACGCAATCTCTTCCAATTCTCCATACGGATAGAGCGTCGCCGCCACGCCGCGCGACGCATGGCTCGCCGCAGGCTCTGCGGCCTGCGGATGCTCCAATGCCCACTTCAGCACGCGATGCACGATCAAATCCGGATACCGCCGGATCGGCGAAGTAAAATGCGTGTACTCGTCAAATCCCAGCGCAAAATGTCCCAGTGGCTCCGCCGCATACCGCGCCTGCTTCAGCGACCGCAGCATCAAGTAAGAAACAATCCGCTCTTCCGGCTTGCCCGCCAATTTCCTCAGCAGCTTCTGATAATGCTGCGGCGTAATCCGCAGCTCCGTCGCACCAGGCAGCGCCACTTTCATTCCCCGCTCGCGCCCATGCCCATACGAATCCGGCCGCCCCGCTTTTGCCGGCGCCGGCACGCGCCCGTGCCGCACCGCAATCTCCCGCTGATGCAAATCCGCCACGCCCAGCGAATACCCAAACGCCTGCGCCAGCTCTTCGAACTCCAGCACTTTCCGCGCATCCGGCTTTTCATGCACGCGATGCAGCCCCGCAATCCCCCGCTTCAACAAATACCCGTCCACCGCCCGGTTCGCCGCCAGCATGAACTCCTCAATCAGCCGGTGCGCGATGTTCCGCTCGCTGCGCACAATGTTCGTCATGCGCTGCTGCTCGTCAAACTCAATCACCGGCTCCGGCAAATCAAAATCGATCGACCCATGTTCGTTCCGCCGCTTGTTCAGCAGCAGCGCCAGCTCTTTCATGTCGCGAAAATGTCCAGCCAGCCCCGCATAGCGCATCGAAGCGGCGCCGTCGCCCTCGATTACCTTATTTACATCCGTGTACGTCATCCGCTCCGCCGACCGAATCACTCCCGCCGTCATCCGCGACTTCTGCATGTTGCCCGCCGCGTCGAACTCCATCAGCGCGCTCATCACGAGCCGCTCCTCGCGCGGCTTCAGCGAACACATCCCGTTCGAAAGCGCCTCCGGCAGCATCGGCACCGCCCGGTCCGGAAAGTACACCGACGTTCCCCGCAGCCGCGCCTCTTGATCCAGCGCCGTCCCCGTTCGAACGTAGTGCGCCACGTCCGCGATATGCACCTGCAAATTCCATCCTCCATCCGCGCGCCGTTCCACGTAAACCGCATCGTCAAAATCCCGCGCCGTCTCTCCATCAATCGTCACGATCGGCAAGTCCCGAAAATCCTCGCGCCCCTCGCGCTCCGTTTCGCTCACCGGCTCCGCCCGCCGCTCGGCCTCCTCCAGCACCGCCCCGGAAAACTCATGCGGCAAATGATGCTTGCGAATGATGATCTCGGTATCCACGCCGAGTTCGCCCGGCCGCCCCAAAATCTCGATCACGCGTCCCGTCGGCGCCGCCCCGCCCCGCGGATACCGCATCAACTCCACATTCACCACTGCGCCATCCAGCTCCGGCAAATGCGGCAACCGCCGCCCGCGCCCTCCGCCTTCTCCCGCCTCCCCCAATCCCAATTTTTCCCGCAGCGCCGCCGTCAACTCTTCCCCCGGCGCAATCTCGATCTCATGCTGGATCCGGTTGTCGTAAGGCAGCACCACATTTCCCCGCGGTCCATACCGGAACAATCCCACCACCGACGGATGCGCCCGCCCCAGCACGCGCACAATCCGCCCTTCCGCCCTCTGCCCGCCGCGCGCGCCCGCCACGCGGAAATCCCGCCCGCGCGATTCGCTCACCCGCTGCAAACGCGCCAGCACGTGATCCCCATGCATCGCATCTTCCACGGCATCTCGCGGAATAAACACGTCTCCATCCAGCTGCGGCATCGGCACATCCGGCACCACAAATCCGTAACCGTCGTGATGCAGCACCAGCCGCCCCCGCACTTCATCGCGCGCCAGCCCCCGCGAACCCGCCTCCTCCCCCCTCCGAATGTTCCCCGTGGAACCAGCCTCTGCCGTACCACTCCCCGCAGCACCGCCCGCCCCGTGTCCCGCCTCTTCCTTCGCCTTCCGCTTCGCCAGCCGGAATCGCCCTCCCGGCAATTCCTCGATCGTCCCTCGCTTCTTTAATTTAACCAACTGTTTAAATAAGGGTTTCCTTTCCGTCTTCCCCAGGTGCAAAGCCCCCGCAATCTCGTTCGCGGAAGCCGCATCTTTCGTAACCTGTAGAAAACGCAATATGTTATCTGGACTCAGCGAGGAAGGACGGCTCATAAGTTTATGGGGCTGGGCGGGGGGGCCCCGGGGCCCCCGGCGCGGCGCTCGATTTCCACACAGATTCTAGCCACTTTTTCCATTTTCCCCGGAACTTTTTTCTTCCTGCCGGGATTATATAGGTAGGCCAACACACGACCGGTCAGCCGCCCTCCGTCAGGCTGGCCGGACATCCCCGAAAGGGGAACAAGGAGGCGGGACGACCTGGCCCGCCTCCTCTTTTTTCTCCGTCCCACGAATCTGATGCTGACAGGTCTCTACCCGGTCCGTTCTCCCACGGAAAGCGGAAGCACTTCGTCTATCCCAATTCTGTTAGGCGCTTACGACGTTCAATCGCGGAATCCCATCGAAATGCTTGCGGTTGTGTGTGAGCAGTGGGATGGAATGCCGGATCGCGCTCGTCGCGATCCACAGATCGTTCGCCGCCACGACTCTGCCTGGAGGCAAGCTTGCCTTGACTCTTCCGTATTCTCTGCAAAGCTCCAGATCGTAAGGAACGACCACAAGGCTCTGCAAGTGCCGCTCCAGCGCGGCAATCCGGCTCGCACTCCACTTCCGCCGAACGGTCCAAACGTATAACTCGCCAACAGAAATAAACGAGAGTGCGATCGTCTTTCCTTTGACGTGAGGACGATAGAGCTCGCCTCGGCTGTCTCCCGGCTTGCTCAAGAACGAGAACACGTCGGTATCAAGAAGTACCGCGTCCATTCCTATTTTTCGCTAACTACGGCCTTCGTAAGTTTCCTTCAGGAACGCGTCGACATCCTCGCCCTCGGGCCACGCACCCGCCATCTCTTCGGGATCTTTCATCGGCCTCACGCCCTGCGCCTCAGCCAATTCCTCCAACGTGGACGTCGCAAAAAACTGCCCCACCCGCGTCTTTCGTCCATTGGCCGACCCGCGTTGGACAGTCGTCTTCGCCTTCGGCATCTGCCGCCCCTGCTTGTTTGCGGATAGCTTTGCCATTCCTCACCCCCCACTTCCCGCGCCAACAGTTCCATGCTAGCACCGCTTCCCAAACATGGGCACACCTTTAGCGCCAGCCGTCGCGCAGTAATCCTGAACTCTGGAGCCGAACAAACGGAACTGAGGGAACGTTTTTGATACAGCGTATGAGCTGTCTGCCCAGGTGGTTACTGTCTAAGAAAGCGGAAACGTTCCTGTCCCCGATTTTTCCCGGTTCCCCGCCAAACGCGGGCGAGAAGACGTATCATTGGAATTTCAGGAAGTTGTAGTGGGGTTTTCGACCGAGGTTTTTCTGCTTTCCCTAATTCTGCGGCCCAACCATAGCCCGTCTGGAAAGGATGGGGATAACGTGGTGAAGAAGGCTAAAACGCGTGCCGGAACGTGCCGGTTGTGCGGCGCAACCGGGCCGCTCTGCCTCAGCCACCTCATTCCCAGGAGGGTGTTCGAGGTCATCCTTAGCGCCGACCCGGCCAAAAGGCGCCCATCATGATGACGAATCGGCTCACCGTCATGAAGCACGCGCAGATAAAAGATTACGTGCTCTGCAAGCGTTGCGAGGATCGGTTCAACAAGCACGGCGAAGGATACATGTTCGAGATGATGAAGACCGCGGCCGGATTCAAACTGCTCGACCGCTTGACCGTCGCACCCCCGATGTCGTTCGATGTCGCGGATCATGTGGCGTTTTCCGGCGAGGATATTGGGCTCGACATGGATGCGCTCGCGTACTTCGGCCTGTCCGTCTTCTGGCGTGCGGGTGCGCATACGTGGCCGAGCAAACTGACGGTTGCCCCCACGTACTCGATTGACCTTGGAACGTGGCTCGACCCGATCGGTGCGTTTCTCTTGGGCGGTCCGTGGCCGGGGGGATTGTCGCTCATGGTGACCGCGGCGGAAGATACGTTCTCGCAAGGGTTCTTGCTTTTTCCAGGCCGGACGGTTGGATTGCTGAGAGAAATGCAGAGCTACGGCTTCCTCACGTGCGGTATCCACTTTTCAATATTCCTTGCGAACCCGGTGCCGTTCCCGTATGCGCTGTTCTGCTGCACGAGCGCGCGGCGGCGTCCAATATTTCAACGCAACATCCGCGAACAGACCATGCATGCGGCCGGGCGGCTCGCCACGCTGGGACGGCTTGCGGAGAATATGCAGCGCTAGAGGCTGAATAAATGGAGTTCGGAACGTGCAAGCTTCTGCCTGCAAGACAAACCGCTCTGCGAAAGCCATTTGGTGCCGGCGGCGCTCTACCGATACTGCCGAGAGGGCGAACTCGCGCCAATCCGCATGACGGCGAAAGAGATAGGACCCTCAGAGGAGGAAGTGACCGCCTATCTGCTTTGCGAAAAATGTGAAAACTTGCTCAATCGAGAAGGGGAGAATTGGCTTATGCCAAAACTCGCGACGGCGGCGGGTTCGTTTCCGTTCCACGACCTGCTCGTAAAAGGGAAACCTGAGATTGTAGAGCCCGATTTCGTCGCGTACGCGTGTGCACGGAACAAAGAGATCGGGTTCCGCAAACTTACGAATTTCGTCATCGGAGTCTTTTGGAAAGCATCCGTCCATTCTTGGCGACGCGGGAGAATAGCGCCGCAGATAGAACTCGGCCCGTACCGAGAGTCCTTCCGCAAGTTTCTCGTGCATGAGGGGAAATTTCCGGAGCACGCGCGGCTAACCGTGCTCGTGTCGCCGCCGGAAAAGGCCGTGATCGGCTTCAATCTGCCAGAAGCCAAAATAAAACAGCCGTACCATCAATATCTTTTCCACATCCCCGGTATGATGTTCATGCTCGCCGTAGGAAAACGGACGGAGGACGAGTGGGACCGAATGTGTTTCTACACCCATCCCTTGCATCCTGTCCTTGTGGCCGACCTTTCGGAAGGTATCTTCCGAACCGTAAATCGCGCGACGAGGAATGCCGTCCGGCGGTCAACCGTTTCGGAATCCATGCGAGCGAAACGGCGCTAACCACTTGCTTGTGCGGGGTGCCGTACCCTCCGGATTTAAGGGCGGTGGCAGCCCCTGGGGACGATTCTTCTAAGGAAGCTCAAAACCGGCGAGCCGCAGCGCCTTCTCATCAAACGTCAGCGTGCACGAACACTTCGCCTTGGCTCCCAGCGCCCCGATGAGAGCATCACCGAACGACCCACGCCCTTCCTTGACCGCGGTCATTGCCGTGAACACTTCGGGCTCGCTTTCCACCACAAGCGCGTCCGCCTGCAGCATTCGTTCCACGGCCGCCGCAATCTCTCGCCCCGAAAATCCGTAAGCTCTCTCCAGCACCCACACGGTTTCCGCCATAGCCACAATGCTCACGAATCCCGGATTATCTTCCGTCAACCGCCGCTCCAGAACCTCGGTTGCTTTACCGGATTGCACAGGGTCGTCTTGCGCCAAATAACGAACGAGAATGTTCGTGTCGAGTCCGATCATCGCCGGACCACTGGCCACTCCCCGACCGCGCCCTTCGCTGCCGCCTCGGTCATCTCGTCCGTCGTAACGGGTCGTCCGAGTTTCGACTTAAGCATCCCGCGCAAAGCCCTCACCGGCAACTTCGGTAAGAGCACCACGGTGCCATCCGGATGGACAAAGAACTTCACCCGGTCCCCCGGCTTCAATCCAAGATGCTCGCGAATCGCCTTCGGGATCGTCGCCTGCCCCTTAACCGTAATTGCTGACTCCATCGCGCCTCCCATTACATTCCTGCAAATGTAATACCATACTGTGTGGCTCCCGTCAACTAGCCGCGCATTCGGCGCCCCGCCTTACGATTCTGAGATCACTCACTCACGATGGGCCTGTCGTTCAACCTTTAGGCCTCAAGACATGGGCCTCACGGGACACCGGCCACGTTCGATTCATTCAGGACGGGTGGGCCTAGGATTAGGCCGGGGTGCCGTACCCTTCGGTTTTAAGGGTACGGATTTTGGTTTTTCCTGGATCGGCCAATGCCCTTGCCCCGCGCCGTTCGCCAACTCGCACCAAACAAACAACTTGTAGTTTACACTTGACAACTAGTACCAATGTGGTATAATGTACCACTCGATGGGGCATAGCGTCTGCCAGCCCCCCGCGCAAGTCATGCGCCTCCGCCGCGCCGTCCTCAAAATCCCATCAAAATCTTCGGTCCCACCCAGGTCACCACTTTATAAACTCCGCCCTCTCCTAACCCCTTCAGAATCAACACTTCCACAGGTGTTGATTCCAATCGACTTTAAGTCCTTCATCAGCAACACTTACAAAAAACCGGGGGTGGGGTGCTTCCGTCCCGCCCCAAAGTTTGGCAACTCGTCACTCTGCGCTCATCGCTCCTGTGCCCACACACAAACGCCCGCAACCCCAATCCGCTCTATGGTTTACTTCACAACTCCCTGTATACCGGTGGTGGGGGATCTGCTCTTCCATTCTGGCACAGGCCACGAGACACGGAATACCGGCCACGTACCGTTCCCTCAGCCCCCACCGCTACCCCTTCCCGTCATCCCGAGGGGATCGGGGGATCTGCTTTTCTCTTCGGCCTCACGTACCACGGATCACGACCCACAAACGACTCGGGTTCTCTGCGCGCCTCAGCGATATCCGCGCCTCTGCGTTATCCTTTTCCGCTTTTCGCTGCCAGGCGCTGGCTTGGACTCGTTACCTCATTACTTCCTTACTTCTTTACTTCACCGCGCCACCGTGCTCAAGAAAGGATAGTGACTCGCCGCCCCCATGAAAAATAACATCGGAAACGACAGCCAAAACGAAACGCGCGCCGTCAGAAACCCCCAGCGCATCATGCGCTCCGCTTCCGGCGGCATCGACACACCTTGTTCCGCGCTCGTCCGCGCCCACTTAATCAATTTTTTCTGCACGCGCCACACTACGCCCCATGTGTTCAGCAGCATCACCAGTCCCAGCCCTCCGCCGACGCTGATCGCCAGATGCGCATTGGAAACAGTCGCCCCGCCGTTCAACGCCATCACCAGCCACGACGCCACAACAACAACAATCCCGATCCCGATGCCTCGCACCCAGACGCTATCCAAAAATCCTTTGGCAGGGAGCTGCAACGCATAAATAAAAACATATGCCACGACCCATACCAGCAGCCACCAGCCCAGCCATTTCGCAGCCAGCGATTGGTCGCCTGCAAGCCGCGCATCCGCAAAGAGGTGCAACTGAAAATAACGAATGCCGACAAGGACGGTCACCAGCGCCGACCAGCGAAACCACGCCATCGCCTTCGACATCAGTGCCGGATAAAATTTCACCCGCACCGCTGGCTCGATTTGTTTCATCGCCGGCGTCAGCGCCAAATTGAAAAAGTAGAGCAGCCCGATCCAGATGACGCCAAAGATCAGATGCAGCCAGCGAAGCGCCATCATCTCGTTGGCCAGCGGATTTTCCAGAAACGAAAAGTGCGGCTGCCACGCGGGAAAAGTCAGCGCCACGAAAAGGAGAATCATCGACGACCTCCGGCTTTCATCAAACTTCCGTTGAGTAAATGAATCGCGCCTCGCGATTCGCCACACACCGTAGCGGATTGCAGCGCAGCCAGTCAATGGAAGTGAGAATTGGTCAACGGATATCCCGTCGAAAGGATGAACACAACGCGGGAAAGTCGCGGCGCCAAAAAAGACAGCGCTCGCAGAAAACGCAGCGAGCGTTTTCGGGAACCTGGAAATTGTGGAAGTTGTACTGCGAAAGCCGTGCTACTGATTGTTCGTCGTGTTCGCCGCGGCAGCGTTTCCAATCGCGGCCCCGTTGACGACGAGCTCGACGCGGCGATTTCTCTGCCGACCTTCGGCGGTGTCATTCGTCGCCACAGGCTGTGTTTTTCCAAAGCCCCGCGCCGTGATCGTCGATGCGGGCACTCCATTTTCCGCCAGGAAGTCGCGCACCGAATCCGCGCGCCGCTCGGAAAGCTGCTGGTTGAAATCGTCGGTCCCGACGCTATCTGTATGGCCTTCAATTTGCAGCGTCAGGCCGGGATGCGCCAGCAAGATGCCCGAGATTTTCGCCAGCTTTTCGCGCGCGCCAGGCTTGAGCGTGTAGCTGCCCGTATCGAAGAGCACGTCGGACATGTTGACGATGAGCCCGCGAGCAGAATCGCGCGTCTGCAAAATCGAATTGAGCTGATTCAAAAGTTGTGCGCGCAACTCCGCTTTTTCCGCTTCGGCTCTTGCGGCGGCCTGACGCGCTTTTTCCGCTTCCGCTTCCGCGGCGCGCTGCTGATCGACAGCAGCCGCTTTATCGCGCGCGGCTTGTTCCGCTGCGGCTTGAGCGGCTTGCTGTTGCGCGACGGCTGCAGCGGTGGCGGCTTCCGCTTCCGCTTTTTGCCGCGCGGCATCAGCGGCGGCTTTTTCCGCTTCCTGCTTCATGCGAACGGCTTCGGCTTTGGCGGCTTCTGCTGCCAAACGCGCTTGGTCGGCATCCTGGCGCCGCTTGATTTCCGCGGCGGCTTGCTCCTCCGCTGCTTTTTTGTCAGCAAGTGCTTTCGCTTGCGCATCTTGCTCCGCTTTTTGTTTCACGGCCATCACGCGCGCTTCTTCCGCAGTTTCCACGACTTCGCGAGCGGCGGCTTCGACGGATTTTTTCTCGCTCTTGCGGCTGTAAACTTCTTCCGCGTTTCGGAGTTGCCCCTCGGCTTTGGCCAGCGAAGACGGCGCGTATTTATCGGCTTGCGCGATACGAGCGATGCGCACGGCGTTGCGCGCTTCAAACAGTTCGAGGGGCGTTTTGCGGTCGATGCCGAAGATGGCGTTGTCAATTCTGGTGTTCGTGGAAGAATACGTTCCGCGGGCGAGCAATTCGTATTGGGCGTCGATGTTTTCCACCTTGCCCTGCGTCGCCGGGCCAAGCGTATTTTCGAGGACAACCATGTTGCCGGGCTGCGTGACGGCGAAATAAGGCTCGGCCGTGACGATCATGCCAAACGTCTGCATATCCGTGATGGCTTTGACCTGGCCGCTGCCATTTTTCAGAGCAACTTCGCCGAGATTCACGGCGCGGCCCTGCGGTGACACGGCCCATAGAACGTAGGTGAGATATTCGAGGCCAAATTTTGTGGCATCGTCGAAGCCCGTAAACTTGGCTTCGATTTCCATGTGAGTGCTCTTGCTATCGACTTTGGCTTCGCCCGAGGCGCCTTGCATAAGTTCGGTGCCGCTGAAATCAATCTTGGTCGAGCCTCCGGCGCGGCGATAGTTGACGGCTTTGGTGGTGCGCGAGACAGTGCCAATCGCAGCGGCCGCCGGCGAAGCGGCAGCAGCAACTTGTGGCGCGGCAGCAGCGGTCTGCGGTTTCGCGGGGGCGGGCGCTTGGCCCAACGCGGGCGCGGCAAGGATGCCAAACATGCCCGTCATTGCCATACATAAAGATGCGGTTTTCACGTGAGACTCCTCGATTCGCCATGCGCGGCGAATACTTCTACAAATAACGGCGCTCGCTTGGAAAGGGCGAGCGATGCACACTCCGGAAAAGGAGTTATGTCCTAGGGTCTTTTTATCGTAGCAAGAAGGCGGCGGACTGGAAGGGCCTGGGCCACCGTTTTGTACAAGTGATAACGGGCGACAGGGGACGAAAATTCCTTGGAAGGCCATCCAACAATATCAAGGAGATGAATGGCAGCGCCGACGAGTATTCGAGCAAATTCTCCGATTCATTAGTAAAGTAATTGTTCGACTCCATGGCACCAAGCGCCCCCATTTCCACACCTTCTGGCAAAACGCCTTCAGAGCAAGCCGCGCCGACCGCTTCGAGCAAGCGGCTTTTGCCGTGGTTGGTGGCGGTTGCGTTTTTCATGGAGTCGCTGGACACGACGATTCTGAACACGGCGGTGCCGGCGATTTCGGAGGCGCTCAAGGTGACGCCGCTGAGCATGAAGTCCGTGCTGGCGAGCTATACGCTGAGCCTGGCGGTTTTTATACCGATCAGCGGTTGGATGGCGGACCGGTTTGGGACGCGGCGGGTTTTCGCTTCGGCGATTGGCCTGTTTACGCTCGGATCTTTTCTTTGCGGAATATCGAGCAACATCCATTTGCTGGTGGCGTGCCGCGTCCTGCAAGGATGCGGCGGGGCGATGATGGTTCCTGTAGGCCGGCTCACGCTGGTGCGGACATTCGCCAAGTCCGAATTGATCCGCGCGATCAGTTTTGTGGCGATTCCGGCGCTGGTTGGACCGATGCTGGGACCGATTGCCGGTGGACTGATCGTGGGCTACCTGCACTGGCGTTTCATTTTTTTCGTGAACATTCCGATCGGGCTGATTGGTTTGTTGATGGTCTATCTGCACCTGCCCGATTACCGCGAGGAAAAGACGCCGCCGCTGGATGTTGTGGGGCTCATTCTGTTTGGCTCCGGAATCGCGCTGCTGTCCTATGTGCTGGAGATTTTCGGCGAGCACACACTGAGCACGGCCGAAATTCTGGGACTACTGGCGATTTCCGTGGCGCTGATCGGCGGGTACCTATTCCATGCGCGAGAGATTGCATTTCCGCTGCTGCGGCTTGGCTTATTCCGGATTCGCACGTTTCGCGCGGCGGTGAGCGGCGGCTTTTTCACACGCCTGGGTATCGGAGGAGTGCCGTTTCTCTTGCCGTTGCTCTACCAGGTGGGGCTGGGGTTTACGCCGATCCAGTCGGGCCTGCTGATCATGCCGCAGGCGCTAGCTTCGATGAGCACGAAGTTTCTGCTGCCGAAGATTTTGAACCGGCTCGGTTATCGCGGCGTGCTGGTTTCCAACACGATTGTCCTGGGCCTGCTGCTTCTATTGTTTGCGACCATCGGATTGCATACACCGGTTTGGGTGATCGTGATTCAGGCGTTTTGCTATGGAGCGTTCACGTCGTTGCAGTATACGAGCATGAACACGCTCGTCTATGCGGATGTTACGGAAGAGGAGACGAGCAGCGCGAGCTCGATTGCTAGCACGTCGCAGCAGATGTCCATCAGTTTTGGCGTGGCGACGGCCGGGCTGACCACGGCGCTTTTTGTTCCGCGTGTTCATTCGAATCCGGCGGAAATGATTCACGGGGTGCACGAGGCGCTGGCCTTCCTTGGCATATTCACGATTTTTTCAACCATCATTTTTCGCAAATTGAGGAGCGGCGACGGCCAAACCGTGAGCCAGCACAAGGTGGTTGAACCGGACTGAGGCGAGGTTTGCCCGGGCTGTTTAGGCGGTTCCCTCGATAAGGCAATGGCAGTTCTAAAGTTCGGGAAATACCGGCACCAGGAGCCGATCCACAATATCCGGCGCGTCCCTCAGCTTAAGGTAGAGCAGCGTACCGTACGGCCGAGGAACCGCGATCGCGGTCCCTGCAAAGCCCTCGGCGACTACCACCGGCGCGGTAAACTTATCGTCGGAGGAAAGCGCACTAATCAGAAAAAGATCGGAGCCCTCCAGGCGGCAAGGTTTGGCGAGGTCTTCAGGGCAAACAATCCTGGTGATTTTTGGAAGGCGGACAAGCCGTGTGAGGGGCTGCCAGTCGCCATCGCCATTTTTGGTGTCGACCAGGCGAAAGCGAAGATCGCCGAAGACGGATGGGCCAAAGCTCTTTGCGGGGTTCAGCTCGGCTCGAGCCGTGGTGGCATCTTGAAGAATCAACCCACCATCAGCGAAGCCCAATTGCACGCTTGCGCCGTCGTCGACGGTGGCAATTTCAAGCTTCATGGCGCGGTTGAATTTTGTATCGTCTTTGAGGAAAAAAGTAAGGGTGCCATTGATGGGCAGATCGTTGGGGTCGCCGAGGCGCAGAAATACGGGGGAATCGACGGATGGGGCAGCGGTTACTTGCTTGTCCAGAAGGGTAACGCGCGGCCGAGGGGCCCCAATTTCACCCTTTAGATCGAGGCTCCTGCCATCGCGGAGGAGCACTTTGGCAGTCTGCGCACTTGCGGGCTTCAAGGCAGAATCATCGCCCTGCGCCAAAAGGGTTAGCTCGTTTCCCGAAGCCGCGGCGTCGCGGGGCTGAAAGCGGACGCCTTCCAATTTCACCGAGGAAAGCTCTTCGAGATGAACACCGGTGACGACCATCGTGGAGTCGCCGGCGTGATAGTTGAAGCCCTGGAGCTTGATGTCGTTGGAGTAGGCACGCAGCGTGACGGTTTCGGGTTCGGGGATATTGAATTCTTTAATCTTCAGCGGCACATCGCCCGGCTTCGCCTTCTCCAATGGAAGTTGCAGTTCAATCTCTCCGGCTTTCTCCGCCTTCCACGTCAAAGGCTTTGCCGCATCCGCCTCCAGAGTAATTTTCTCGGTGCATCCGGCTTGGTGGGAAAGGAGGTGAACCGTGTTGGCCTGGCCTGCCAACAATTTGCCCTCATCTTCCGGCAGGAGCTTCCAGCTACCGGGAGCGGAAGCGCTCACGAGCTGAAAGACGGGCCCGTCAAAAGCATCGAAGCCCCAAACTCCCTTCAGCTTGGCCTTGCCCGCCAGCCCGGGGGCCAGATCTTTGGCGCCGGTCAAAACGAGGCCGCCCTTGGCCGCGTCACCGGCAACGGGAAGCTCGAGGGGTTTTCCGGCGGCGTCCTTTAGTTGCACCCTAAGATTCCGGCCAAAGCTTGCGGAGAACAATAGCGGGGCGCCTTCGAGAGGCAGAACGAAAGCAGAATCCTGGAGGCAATGGATTTTGTCGGGTTCGGAGGCAATCAGAACGGGAGGATGCGAAGTGCGGATGGGCGGGAGCCCGATCACCATCACGGACTTGGGATCATGGAAGGAAGGCGGATTGTTCAGCTTCAAGCGCACGCGCTCGCCTTCAAGAACGGAAATCGCTGGAATGTATTGGTACTTGGCCGTACGCAAATTGCCGAAGATCTTCACCATGTCGACGATGGCACCAACGTAAGGGCTATAAGCTCCGCCTCCAGCCATCCGCGTTGCGCCAAGTTGCCCGATGAGGTCGGAACTCGGCCCCGAAGTAAGCTCGGAGACCATGGATTGCGCGTTGCCATCGTCGAGCACGAGATTGTTGGAGTTCTGCGTAAGGCACTCGGCCTGCTGGTCCACGGGCTTTTCCAGGCACTCCGGGTCGAGCTTGATTTTGAGACTCTTGGCCAGAAGAGGCGCCTGTTTGCGGAGATCGTTGGGATCGTTGGCGGCGATTTTCTGCACTGCGTCGAGATATTTGTCCAGGCGCGAGCGCTGCAGATTGGCCTGCTGCAAATCCTGAACAGCGCGGACAAAGGTTCCGGGTTTGCCGCTTACCGCATTGCGAAGCGTCGCAAAATCACCGCTGGTCGCGGGCGCGAGCAGCAAAAGGGCCTGTTCGGCACCTTGCGGAACCGTGAGGGTCAGGCCGTTGTGTAGCACGGGATCGCTCCAGGTCTCGACTTTGGTGAACCACTCCTGGGGCGGCGGATTGGTCGAACCGCGCAAGAAGCTAACGATGAGCAGGTAACGAACCGCCTGGCCCGCGGGAAAAGCCGGCTGAATCCAGAGTTTGTCGCCGCTTAGCAGATTGGGAACCTCTCCGATGTCGAGAGTCTGTTTTCCACGCGTCACGCGAACAAGTAACGCGGGACCGTCCAGATCAAAGTTCGCTCCGTCGGCAAAGAGAGAAAGTGGCAAGAAAAGCAGAGCGGCCAAAGCGGCCATGGAAAGACAAAAACGTTTGCTCATAGAAGATATTGTAGGCCCTTGGCCCACCCAAGAAAAAGACGCTTTCCATGTGTGAACTAGTTGCCTAGATCGAGAAAGAACCTTGCGCCGCCATTGCGCGGAGAAAAGGGAGTCCCCGAGGGTGTGGGAGGCAGGTGTTCTATACCAAGAATAGCGAAGAGCGGGCGGGGCCCAAGCGGGGCATTCATTTTCAGGGAACTTTTAGCTTGCTAAGACGTCTATGTATGGAGAGGGCTGGGTATGGCTAAGGCCGATGCATTGCAAGGGTCGATGGATTTGCTGGTGTTGAAGATACTTTCGCGGCGGCCGGCGTTGCACGGGTACGCGATCATGATGGCGATTCAGGAGATTTCGGGCGAAGTGCTGCGTGTGGAGGAGGGGTCGCTCTATCCGGCGCTGCACCGGATGGAAGAGGCGAGGTGGATACGGGCGAAGTGGGTGACGAAAGAGACGGGGAGGCGGGCGCGACTGTATGAGTTGACGGCGGCGGGGAAGAAGCAGCTGGGGATGGAAGAGTCGCGGTGGCAGGCGGTGACTTTGGCGGTGAACCGGGTTTTGCGGGAGGCGTGATATGTCGTTGCGGCGGCGGATAGCTAATATTTTTCGGGGCGAGCGGGTGAATCGGGAAATTGATGAGGAGCTAGAGGCGCACATTGAGGAAGCGATAGCGCGGGGGCGAGATCCAGGCGAGGCGCGGAGGGCGTTTGGGTCGGCGCTGCGGCATCGAGAGGAAAGCCGAGATGTGAGGCTTGTGTCGTGGCTGGAATCGCTGCGGGCGGATGCGGTGTTTGGCTGGCGGCAGTTGTGGAAGACGAAGGTTACTTCTCTCGCGGCGATATTGTCGCTGGCCCTGGCGATTGGGGCTTGCACGTCAGCGTTTCGGCTGATTGATGCGTTGTTGCTGCGGCCTTTGCCGGTGGCGAATCCGGAGCGGCTCTACGATTTGGCGCGCCAGGGGATGGGGCCGGACGGCAAGCCACAGAGCTTCGACGGCTGGGCGTATCCGGCTTTTCAATTGATGCGGGCGGCGGTGGCGAGTCAGGCCGAGTTGATCGCGGTGTCGTATGCCGAGCCGGTGGATTTGACGTACAAATCGGACGAGGAGATAGAGAGAGCATACTTGCAGTACGTGTCCGGTTGCATGTTTCCGGCGCTGGGGCTGCGGCCGGCGTTGGGACGATTGTTTACCGAAAACGATGATGTGAAACCGGGCGGGCATCCGTATGCGGTGCTTTCCCCTGATTACTGGACGCATCGGTTTGGACAGGATCGGAACGTGATCGGGCGGACGTTTCGCATCGGAAATGAGATTTACGAAATTGTAGGTGTTGCGGAAGAGCCGTTTACGGGAACTACGCCCGGCACGATGGTGGATATTTTTGTGCCGACGATGATGCATCCCGGAGTAACGCACAAAGACTGGACGTGGCACAGGACGCTGGCGGTGGTGAAGCCGGGTGCGGCGTTCGAGCCGATGCGGCAGAAGCTGGAGGCCACATCGCGGGCGTTTGAAGAAGAGAGGGCCAAAGGCTTTGTGGGAATGCGCAAAGAAGATATTGAAAAGTTTCTGGATCAAAAGCTGGTACTTGAACCTGCAGCTACTGGAGTTTCGGAACTGCAAACCGAAACGCGCCGGCCGTTGGCAGTGCTCGGGGTTCTGGTGGGATTGGTGCTGCTGATTGCGTGCGCGAATGTGGCGAATCTGATGACAGCGCAGGCTTCGGCGCGGGGGCGAGAGATGGCGGTTCGCGTGTCGATCGGCGGGGGACGATGGCGGCTAGTGCAGTTGGTGCTGGTGCAGAGCGCGTGGCTAGCGTTCCTGGCAGCGGCGATTGGGGCGGTGTTTGCATGGTGGTCGGGACCGTTTGTGGTGGGCATGATCAATCCGCCGGATGATCCGGCGCGGCTGGTGCTGCCGGCGGATTGGCGAGTGCTTGGATTCGGACTGGCGCTAGCGCTAGGCGTGACTCTGCTTTTTGGGCTGGGTCCCGCGTTGCGCGCCTCGGGGGTGAACCCCGTGAGCGCGCTGAAGGGCGGAGAAGATCCGCATTCGAAGCGGCGATTGATGCATGCGTTGATTGCGGTGCAGGTGGCGTTTTGTTTTCTGGTGCTATTTGTGGCGGGGCTGTTTGTGACTACATTTCAGCGCTTGTCGCATCAGCCGACGGGATTTTCGGCGGAGCGGGTTCTCGTGATGGATACCGTCGCAAAGAGTCCTCAGCCGGTGGAATTTTGGGAGCAGACGGCGGAGCATTTGCGGAGCGTGCAAGGAGTGGAGACGGTGGCGCTGGCGGATCGTCCGCTGCTCGGAGGCAGCAGCTGGAACAACTTTATTTCGGTGAATGGCGCGCCGACCAACGGGGTGCTTTCGTACATGCGGGCCGTTTCGCCGGGGTGGCTGGACGCGATGAAGATCCAGCTGATCGATGGAAGAGACTTTCGGCCGGGCGATACGCATCCGGGAGCGGCGCTGGTCAACGAGACTTTTGCGAAGACCTATTTCGAGGGCGTAGATCCAGTCGGGAAGACTTTCGACCTAAGCATGGATGAAGGCAAGCGGCTGAGGTACGAGATCGTGGGCTATGTGCGGGATGTGCGTTACCGGGATTTGCGTGAGCCGATTTTGCCGCAATTCTATGTTCCCTTTCATGCGATTGACGAGAGCGGGGCGTCAGGAAAACGAAGCGATGGCATTTTGCTGGTGCGGACGTCCGTGGCGAATCCGCTCGCGCTGGCATCCGTTTTGCGGCAGGAAGTGCCGAGGGCGCGGGCGGAATTTCGGGTGAGCCGGATTCGAACGCAGATGGAGATCAACCAGTCACACACGGTGCGCGAGCGCTTGCTTGCGACGCTGGCGCTGTTTTTTGCGATTGTGGCTCTGCTGCTGGCAGGCGTTGGGCTTTACGGCGTACTGCATTACTCCGTGTTGCAGCGGCGGAGAGAGATTGGAATTCGCATAGCGATTGGGGCGCAGGCGGGCGGCGTGGCGCGATTGGTGACGATGGATGTGTTCGCGATGGTGGCGGTGGGTGCCGTTGCCGGCGTGGGGCTTGGCATGTTGTCGGTGCGGTATGTGGAGTCGCTGTTTTATCAGGTGAAGGCGACGGATTTGCAGATGCTGGCGATTCCGGCGGCGGCCATTCTGGCGGGGGCGTTCTTGGCGGCATTGCGACCTGTGATGCAGGCGGTGCGGATTGATCCGGCGTCGATGCTGCGGGCTGAATAGGCGCGGAGGTGTTGCGCGTCTAGCCTGCGTGCTCGATGTGAGGTGAGTGAGCAATCCGAGACAGTGTGCCCATCGGGGGCGGGCTAGACTTGGACAGCTGGCAAGAGAGTGAGGCAGAGCTATGCTGCTGATGTTCATCCTTCCGATCGTGCTGCTGGTCGCGATTGTGGGTAGCCTTCCAATTTGGCGGCACAGTAAGAAGTGGGGCTATTACCCGATTAGCGGGGTAGGCGTGGTCATACTCATCGTTTTGTTTCTTTTCTGGACAGGCCGGTTGTAGGCAAGGAAACTGGGTGCGCCCCTTTCGAGTTCAAGGCATTCCCCCGCCGAGGATCGCGACAGCTTGATTTAGCGATCCATCTTTCGAAAACTACCGTGCAATTAGAGTAAAAAGTTGACCCTATACCTGGGTATAGGGTTCAGAATCATGGGATGAGAATCGGGGAGCTGTCGGCAAGGGCGGGCGTGAATGTGCAGACGATTCGATTTTACGAGCGCGAGAAGCTTCTGCGGAAGCCTGTGAGGACAGCGGCGGGATACCGCACATTCGAAGAGGGCGACCTGGAGAGAGTGAGATTCATCAAGGATTCGCAACAGCTGGGATTTTCGTTGAAAGAGATCAAGGAGTTGCTGGCGATTCATGAATCGGCGAAAGCGTTTGCGGGGGGCCGGCAAGCGAACTCGAAAGAGTGGGAAAAGGCGTTTCGAATTGCGCGGGAACGGCTGGAGTTGATCAACCAGAAAATCGAGTTTCTGAAAGTTTTGAAGAAGCCGCTGGCGGCGGTGTTGGAGCAGCCTGGCGCGGCGAAGGCCATGGTGTGCCCGGCTTCCTTGATGGCGCGTCCTGCGGGGGGACCGGCCGGGACAGACGCCCGGAATCGTACTGGCACGAGTTCTCGCTCACGTAAAAAATCCGCTTGACTCTATACCTCGGTACAGACTTCACACTCCCTCAAGAACGTGACTGAGACTGGAAACGGGAAGCTCAGATCACTTCTCAGTTGAGTTTCTTGCTCACTGCGACGGTTGAATCGAAGGGAGAAATTAAAAATGATTCGAAGGATGGCGTTGGTTTTTCTTGCGATGGCGTTTGCGGCGGTGGCGGCGAATCCGCCTGACTTTTCGGGGACATGGGTTTTCAACGCGGGGAAGAGCAAGAACATCGGGATGATGGCCAGTGCGGAATACACGTCGACGATCACGCAGACGGCCAAAGCACTGACGGTGAACGATGTGACGGTGTTCAGCGGACAAAAGCAAACGCACGAAACGCGGTACGACCTGACGGGCGCGAGTGTGCCGAACGACTCGCCGATGGGAGAGAAAAGTCAGACGAGCAGCAAGTGGTCAGGAAAAAAATTGGTGACGACGTGGGAATCCGAGGGCGCCGTTGCCGGCACGAAAGTGGTTCGAACGGAGACGCGGTATTTATCGGAGGACGGAAAGACGCTGTTTCTGGAATCGGCGCGGGCTGGCAAAGAGCCGATGGTTATCGTGTTCGACCGGAAGTGATGAACGTGGAAGAGGCGATTCCATTGAGGGAAGCGGCGAGAGGTGGCAGCGCGAGTGCGCCGAAGAAACGCGTGTGGCTGACGCTTAGCCTGATTGGTTTCATGGTGCTTGCAGGGGCAAGTGTGGCGGCGTACTGGATCGAGAAGCAGCCGCGCGACGAAGTGAATGCCGCGGCGGCTTCCACGATCTCACCGGAAATGCGGGAAATGGATTCAACGGTCACAACCAGCGGGACGGTGCGGTTGAGGACGGGCGCGGAGGTGCGCGTCGGTTCGCAGGTTTCGGGCATTGTGCGGAAGCTGAACGTGACGGTCGGCTCGCACATTCAGAAGGGCGACATCATCGCGGAGATAGACCCACGGCCCTTGCAGGCACGCGTGGAGCAGGCGCGCACGCAGGCAGCGATGGACGAAGTAGGCGTGGGGAAAGCGCAACGGGATTTGAACCGCGGGCAACAATTGTTCAAGGAAGGAGTCTTGCCGGCGCAGCAGAAAGAAGATCTGGAATGGCAGCTGAAGAGCGCAGAAGCAAAACTGGAGAAATCGAAAAGCGATTTGACGGCGGTGGAGATTGATTTGTCGTATGCAGTCATTCGGGCGCCGATTTCGGGGACAGTGGCCTCGGTTTCGACACAGGAGGGGGAGACGGTGGCGGCGTCGTTTGCGGCGCCTACGTTCGTGACGATCATTGAGGACAACGCGCTGGAATTGGTGGCAATGGTGGATGAGACGGACATCGCCAACGTGCGGCCGGGCGACACAGTCAGTTTTACGGTGGAGGCGTATCCGTCGCGAGAAATGCCGGCGATCGTAAAGCGGATCGATCCGGTGGCGACGATTATTTCGGGCGTGGTGAATTACCCGGTGATGGCGGCGATTCAGAAGGACGGGCGGCTGCTGAAGCCGGACATGACGGCGAATATAACGATCAAGACGGCGGAGCGGAAGGCGTTGGTTGTGCCGAACGGGACGATTCAACGCGATGGCGAGGAACGTTACGTGTACGTGCTGCGAGACGGCAAGCAGGAGAAGAGGGGCGTGACGATTGGGACGCGCGACGCGGGATTCACGGAGATCAAGAAGGGATTGAGTAGAAGCGATCAGGTGATCGTGAACCGGGCGGGAGATCCAGAGAAAAAAGGCGAGAAACCATGATTGAGGTAACGCATCTCGAGAAGACGTACCGGCGTGGTGATGGCACACCGGTGGCGGCGTTGAAAGATATTTCCTTTCTGATCGACAAAGGGGAGTTCGTGACGATTCGCGGACCGTCGGGTTCGGGAAAATCATCGATGCTGAACATCATGGGATGTCTCGATAAACCGACATCCGGAATGTACCGATTCAATGGAGAGGAGTTATCAGGGTATTCGT
>CAVZWO010000008.1:0-60802 GCA_963779005.1 uncultured Acidobacteriota bacterium
GGGCCCGCATGGTGTTGGAGGTCGGCTCGGTCAATATTGCTGGTGGCTTGGGCCCTGCGCGTCTATTCCCATCGCGAAGAACAGGTGGTGGTTTCGCCTCTGCTGCTGCCCATGGGCGCGCTGGTGCTCCTGGTATTCATGCAATGGGCTTCCTTCCACACGGAATTTGCCTACGGCACGCGCACCGAGCTCCAACTGCTCCTGGCCGACGCCGTCGTGCTGTTTCTCACCGCACAGGCGTTCCGCACCATGGAAGACTGGAAACAGTTCGTGTGGTTCGCGATGTTTTTTGGTTTTCTGGTGTGTACCTTTGGCATCCTGCAGCACCTGACGTTCAACGGAAAGATTTACTGGTTGCGGGAGATGCGCTTCGGCGGCATTCCCTTCGGGGCCTACGTCAATCGCAATCAATTCCCCGCTCTTCGCGGAGTTGTTGATTCCCATCTCGCTGGTGCCGCTGTTGCTTGGCAAAGTCCGGCGGGAGCGCTTGTTCGTGGTGGGGCTTTTCACCGTGCTGCAGATTGGTGCGCTGCTGCTTTCGGCTTCGCGCGGCGGCATCCTCAGCTTCGGAGTGGAATTGGCTGTCCTGGTGACCTGGCTGGCCCTGGCGATGGCTCGATGGCAAGCAGCTCCTGGCCGGCGGCGCGATACTCGCGCTGGTGCTGTTGCTGGTTTCCTGGATCGGCATTCGCCAGATCACGCAGGCCTTCTCCACCATGCAGTCGCTAGAGATATCCACGGGCAAACGCGCCGCCATGCGCGCGGACACCTGGCGCGTTTTCCTCGACCATCCCGTGCTGGGCAGCGGGTCTGGGCACCCTCGAAGCGGTATTCCCGCCCTACGATACCCTTTATGATGGCAAGATAGTCAACCACAGTCACAATGATTATCTGGAGGCTCTGGCAGAGACGGGGACCCTGGGCGGGCTGTGCCGCTAATGGATTCTGGGTACGCTTTTTTCCCAGGCGTTACAGCGGGCCAGGCCCTCGGAACGCTCCTTCTCCTCCCTTCTGCATTTTTCCGCGTTATTGGGCTGTCTCGATTCCTGGTGCACAGTCTTTTCGACTTTAACCTGCATATCCCCGCCAACGCGATGCTGTTCTTTGTATGAGCATATCTGGCCACCGCGCAAATCGCGCCCGCCGCCCCAGTGGAGGTAAATCTTCGTCCACGGCGTCGAAATCAGTGACTCCGTGACCCTCTCTGCCTGTATAATCATTTGGGGGATGTCTATTCGTATGTCGCGGGCCAAGCTGAGTCCATTCACGAGGTTGAGCATCGCCGCCGCGCTTTTCTCTGTGCCACTGTTGTCGCCGCCCGCGCGCGCGCAGTCGGTGGCCGATACCCCGCAACAGGCCAACGAGCGCATCAAAGAACTATCCGCGGAGGCGGCCAAGTCCGCACCGGCATGATTATATAATTGGTAACGGCGATCTCCTGGAAGTGGAAGAATTTGACGTGAAAGAGTTCTTGAGCCGCGACGTGCGCGTCAGCCAGACCGGGACCATCGGAATCCCGCTGGTTCCGGTGCGCTTGCACATTACCGGGCTGACCGAAACACAAGCCGAGCAAAAGATCTCCGAGGTATTGGAGGCCAACGGCCTGGTCTCCAATGCGGCGGTTAGCGTCAGCGTGAAAGAGCATAAGAGCAAACCCATCACCATCGTTGGCGGCCATTTCTCATTCGATGGTGTACCAGGCGGACCGCCAAGTGACGCTGCTGGAGCTACTAGCCGAGGCGGGCGGCATTGCCAGTGATGCCGGGGACACCGTAATCATCACACGCTCGGTCGGCGCGCAGTATGTGGATGTTTCCGAGTCTCTGGCGATCGGGCCGGAGCAAGCCATCACCAATGGCCCTGCGACGGCCACCTCCGAACCTCCCAGCCTGGACGACCCCAAGCTTACGGCCCCGCCTGCCGCGCCTCCCGCGGCCGCGCCGGACGGCACTGCTGCCGCCACCACAGGCACAACTGGAACTGCTGCGAAGGCCAAAGCCTCCGCTCCTGTGATTGTCGGCAATACCATCACCATTAATCTGAATGAGATCGCCGAGATGGGGGACACCACCAACAACATTCCGCTGATGGCTGGCGACATCGTGACCGTGCCGCACGCCGGCATCGTTTACGTTCTGGGCGCGGTAGGCAAACCCGGGGGCTATGTCCTTTCCAATGACCGCTCGGAAGTCAGCACCCTGAAAATTCTGGCGCTGGCCGGAGGCATGACTGCCACGGCCAAGTCTGATCACGCGGTACTCATTCGCAAGAACGATCAGGGCCAGCAACACGAAGTGGAAGTGGATCTTAAAGAAAGTATTAAAGCGGGAAACTCAGGACGTGCAACTGCTTCCCAGCGACATTTTGTACGTTCCCGATAGCAAGGCCAAAGCCGCGCTTGTCGCGGGCCGCGGAATTCGGCATCGTACTGGGCAGCGGCATCGCGTTGTACCGATTGGCGAACCACTAAATCATGGCTGACGAAACAATATGATCCCGCGCGAAAGCAACGGCCTCAACGGCGCGCACGGCGTCGTGGAAATTGCCGGCTGCCCGCCTGGGAACTCTCCCCGCGCGAGCCGTATCTTTACGATGACCTGCTGATCCTGCGCAAGCATCAGTGGCTGATCTTTCTTTCGTGCTGGCGGTGGTCACGATCGTCTCCGTGGCCACCTTCAAAACGCAGCCCGTAGACGCGGCCGCCGCACGCATTAAAATCGACGCGATACTTCCAACATCCCGCCGTTCCAGGGCAACGATTCCGACGACGCAGCCAGCGATCTCATAATTACATCGAGACGCAATCGAAGGTGCTCACCAGCGAGACACTGGCGCTGCAGACCATTCGCAACACGGGCCTTAGCGCCCGCCCGGAATTCTCTGGTTCGTCCGGACCGTCCGAAGCGGTGGCCATCGGCAGCCTGGCTAATCAGCGGCGTCCGCCGGAACTGGCCGAGTTTCTCGGCAGCCTGAGCGTCCACCGCGTCCCGACCAGTCGGCTGCTGGACGTTAGCTTTGAATCCACCGATCCGGTGCTGGCGGCAAAAAATTGTCAACGCCCATCTGGAAACCTTCGTGGAGCAGAACTTCCGCAGCCGCTACGAGGCCACCACGCAGGCCTCCACCTGGCTGGCAGACCAGCTCGACGAACTTAAAATTAAAGTGCAGAAGTCCGAGGATGCGCGCATCGCGTACGAGCGGCAGAATCAGATCTGGTCGCTGGACGATAAATCCAACATCACCACGCAGCGCCTGGCCGATGTCAACCGCCAATTGACGGAAACGCAGACGGAGCGCATGAAGAAAGAGTCGCTCTATGAATTCGCCATGGCGGGAAATCTGGATGCCATCCCCCAGGTGCAAAGCAATCCCAGTTTACTGGAGCTGATCCGCCACCGCGGCCAGCTGTTGGAGGCCTATAACGACGCGCTGAGCCAGTACGGCCCGAATTTTCCGAGGGTTGTGCGTATGCAGGTCCAGCTCAAGGACCTGGACGCGGATCTGGAGAAACAGAAGAAAAATATTGTCGCCGGCCTGGAGAGCGATTACCGCGAAGCTCGGCAACGCGAGACGCTGCTGGCGCAGGCATTAGACCAGCAGAAGGCCGACGTCAACGCCATGTCTGAAAAGCTGGTGGAGTACAACATTCTGAAGCGCGAAGCGGAAGCCAACAAAGCGCTGTACGATGGCTTGCTCACCAAGCTCAAAGAAGCGGGTATTACCGCGGGTTTGCGTTCTTCCAATATTCGCATCGTCGATCCGGCCATGATTCCCTCCTATCCTTCACGGCCGGCCAAAGCCCGCAACGTGGCGCTGGCCTTTCTCGTGGGCCTCGTCGGCGGCATTGGCCTGGCGCTGATGCGCGAATACATGGACAACACCGTCAAGACTCCCGACGACGTGGAGACCTTGGCCCGCCTGCCGTCTCTGGCCGTCGTGCCGCAGTTTGCCGGTTCAAACGGCACGGGCAAGCGCGCCGGGTTGTTGCAAGGGCTGACCTCCACGAATGGCCACGACAAGCGCATTGAGCTCGTCGCTCAGCACTTACCCAAGTCTCAGATGTCGGAAGCCTTCCGCGCCTTGCGCACTTCACTGCTGCTTTCCCAGGCCGGTCACCCTCCCCAGGTGATCCTGGTGACCAGCGCTTTGCCGCGGGAAGGCAAGACCACCGCGGCTGCGAATCTGGCGGTCACGCTGGCGCAACTGGGGGACAGCACTGTGCTGGTGGACGCCGACCTGCGCAAGCCTGGCGTGGCCCGCTTGCTCAACATGACCGGAGGCAAGTATGCGGGCTCAGTTCCTATCTCGCGGGTGTGAGTAGCCTGGATTTGGTAACTGTGCCGCACCCCTCCATCCCTAATTTGGCGGCCATTCCCACAGGTCCGCTGCCGCCCAATCCCGCGGATTTGTTGTCTTCGCACAAGCTCACCGAAGCCATCGCCGAGCTGCGCACGCAAGTATAAATTTGTGGTCATCGATTCACCGCCGGTTATGGCCGCCACGGATGCGGTGATTCTCTCGGTGCAAAGCGACGGCGTGCTGCTGGTGGTGCGCAGCGGGGAGACGCCCAAGGAAGCCTTCACCCGCACGCGCGACCTGCTCTGCAGCGTTAAATGCCATCTGCTGGGCGTAGTGCTGAACGCTGTCGATTCCAGCGCGCCCGATTATTACTATTCTTATCGCTACTACCCGTACTCCTACGGCTACGGCCCGCAGGAGTCCCTGGATACGCCGCATCAGGAAGAGACTAAGGCCGTTACGCAAGCTCGTTCCCGCGAGCGCGCTTCCGTGCGTGACGAGGTGCGTGACGAGGATACAGACACTCTTTAAGGAGAGCCCGTGCGGTTTTTAATCACCGGTGGCGCAGGATTTATCGGTTCACATCTGGCGGAACGGCTGCTCGGTCGCGGTGACCACGTGGTGTTGCTGGACAACTTGTCCACCGGCAGCGTGGAGAATATTCGCCACCTGAAAACTCACGAACGCCTGCAGCATCACTTTGACAACATCGAGAATCGCCAGTTGGTCGCGGAGCTCGTGGACGATGCCGACGTGGTGGTGCACCTGGCTGCCGCCGTGGGCGTCAAGCTTATCGTTGAAAGCCCCGTGCGCACCATCGAGACCAACGTCAACGGCACGCAGATGATCCTCGAAGCCGCCTGCAAAAAGCGCAAGCTGGTGCTCACTGCCTCCATCGGAGGTTTACGGCAAAAATACCAACGTGCCGTTCCACGAGGACGCCGACCTCGTCCTGGGGCGCCACCACCAAGGGCCGCTGGAGCTATGCGGCATCGAAAGCCCTCGATGAATTTCTCGCGCTCTCGTATTGGAAAGAGAAAAAACTGCCGGTCATTGTGGTGCGTCTGTTCAATACCGTGGGTCGGCGGCAAACCGGCCGCTACGGCATGGTGCTGCCCAACTTCGTGAAATCCGCTTTGGAGGACTCGCCGATTCACGTCTACGGCAACGGCCAGCAGTCGCGATGTTTTTGCGACGTGCGCGACACCGTGGAAAGCCTGGTGCGCCTCATGGATACCGATAAATCCGTGGGCGAGGTCATCAACGTCGGCAACACCGAGGAAGTCACCATCACCGCGCTCGCGCAGCGGGTAAAAAACTACCGCCAGCGCTTCTCCGATCGAATATATTCCTTACGATAAAGCCTACGAGCCCGGTTTCGAAGACATGATGCGCCGCGTCCCGTGCGTCGATAAGTTGCAAGCGCTCACCGGTTTTCGCCCGCAAACTTCGTTGGACGAAATCATCGATCGCGTCGCGGTTTTTTTTCGCGACGCGTCCCGTCCGGCTGCCGCCAGAATGGCCACCAGCAGCGCCGACTAAATACCGCGCCTTCGGCTGCGGGTGGCTTCACTGCAAGCTCTCTCAGGTCCGCTCAGCCTCAGCCAAGTCCGTGCCTAAAAAATTATTCATCTTGCCAGTATATTTGCTAGTGTCTAAAGCTGCCGACGGGGCCTGCCAATAGGGGGGCGCCGTGGAAATACGACCGAGGGGCGGGGCACTCGCATGGAGCGGTCTGTGAAAATGGACGGAGACCGTTGATCGAAGACACGGAAAAATCGTCCCCTCACACTAAGCGCCCATATCACCGCCGGCCGCATTTCTGGCTAGGCATGCTCTTCCTCATCTTCCTGCCGCTGATGAATCCCTGGGTGCGCGGCGATGGCGTTGGTTATTATGCCTACCTTCGTGCGCCCATCATTGAGCACAGCCTGGACTTCAGCAACGACTACCGCTCCGCGAACGCCAGTTTTCGGGGGCCCCGGTTGGACGAGAGCGGCAACCTCAAGTCGGAGCTTCGCACGCCCACGGGCCATCTCGAAAATCATTTCACCATTGGCCCTGCCATCCTCTGGAGCCCGTTCTTCCTCCTGGCCCACGGCGGGGTATTGCTCGCCCGCGGGCTGGGTTCTTCAGTGTCTGCCGACGGATTTTCTACTCCCTACCGCCTGGCAATGGCGCTTGCCACCGCCATTTACGGATTCCTCGGCCTCCTCCTCTCTTTCCGCCTCGCTCGGCAGAACGTCGATCAGTGGTGCGCATTGTTCGCCACCATTGGCATCTGGTGGGCCAGTTCTCTGCCCGTTTACATGTACTTCAATCCGTCCTGGTCTCATGCTTTATCCGCTTTCATCGTGGCTTTCTTTCTGTGGTATTGGCACGAAACTCGAGCGCAGCGCGCCACCCTGCAATGGTTGCTGCTCGGCGCCTGCACCGGCTTGATGCTCGACGTCTACTATCCCAATGCCATGGTCCTCGTCGTTCTGCTGATCGAAGCCGTCGTGCAGTACCGCGCTGCCTTTCGCGGAGTCAGTGTGGTGCCGCGGCCCACGCGCCTGTTCGCGAATCATCTCCTGTTCGCCCTGGTCGCGATTTTGTGCTTCCTGCCTACGTTCATCGTCCACCGCATCATCTATGGCGATGCCCTGGAATCCGGCTACATTCCACTGAGGGACTGGCTTTGGCGCTCTCCCGCGCTCCTGGCTGTGCTTTTCTCCCCGAATCACGGACTGCTTTCCTGGACGCCCATTCTCCTGCTCTCCATCTTCGGCCTGGCTATTTTCTGGTGCCGCGCGCCCGCCGTCGGCGGATACTTTGCTGCCGCCGCGCTGGCCTTCTATCTCTTTATCGCTTGCTATCCGGACTGGGCCGGCATCTCCAGCTACGGCAACCGCTTCTTCGTTTCCCTCACCATTCTCTTCGTCCTCGGGCTGGCCATTTTTCTCGACTCCCTGTTACGCCTCTTCTCCAGCCGTCGCCTCTCGCTTCTCGTTGCTGCCACCCTGCTCGCGGCTCTAATGCTCTGGAACACGGGTCTGATGTTTCAGTGGGGTTCGCACCTGGTGCCCGCGCGCGGCCCCATCTCCTTTTCCGAGATGATCCACAATCAGTTCTTCGTCGTCCCGCGCCAGTTGACCGGCAAACTGGAAAGCTACCTCTTCAAACGCCGCAAGCTCATGCAGCAAATCGAAGACGGCGACATCAAGCAAATGAAGCAACAATCCCAGCCCTAAAACAGCGTGCCGAACTTCGTCGCGCTCGCTGGTCCGCTTGGCCGACGCGTGTCGCCAACATGGAAACTCCTCTCCCAGAGCCTTTCTCGCTACTCCCGCCGCTCTTTGCTTCTCTGGTACTCTAGAGTCGTTCTACAATTTGCGGCGCAGCGCGTGATTTTCCGGCTCGGCCGAACGAAGGTTTTCCGTATTCTCGAATGGCTTCCGTCACCACACATCCGCCCGACGAACCCTTGCCCGACGCCCGCCTGTCCGCGTCGTCTTCCTCCGCAACACCCGCTCCGGCGGACACTGTGCTGCGCGCTGAAGAACTCCTAACTGAGCCACAGCACTCTCCCACCGTCGTGCGCATTGAGCCGCCCCACGGCTGGTTCGACCTCCGCCTCCGCGAACTCTGGCCATACCGCGAACTCCTCTACTTCTTCATCTGGCGCGACGTCAAAGTCCGCTACAAGCAAACCGTCATCGGCGTCGCCTGGGTGGTCATCCAGCCGCGTCCTGACTATGGGCGTCTTCACCCTGTTTTTCGGCCGACTCGCCAAGCTCCCTTCCGACGGCCTGCCCTATCCCGTCTTCTATTTCGCCGCCCTCGTGCCCTGGACCTATTTCGCCACCGCCCTGCAATCCTGCACCAACGTAGTCGTAGAAAATCAGCGCGTCATCACCAAAGTCTATTTCCCGCGCCTGGTCCTGCCGCATCTCCCCAGTCCTTGCGGGACTGGTGGACTTCGCTATCGGCTTCACGGTCCTTGTAGCCGTCAGTAGCCTTCTACGGCCTACGCCCCACGGCTGCCACCTGTGGCTCCCCGTCTTCCTCCTGCTGGCCCTGCTCACCGCTCTCGGCGTCGGCCTATGGATGTCCGCCCTCAACGCCCTGTACCGCGACGTCCGCTACATCGTGCCCTTCCTCATGCAGTTCTGGATGTTCGCTTCTCCCGTCGCCTACCCAAGCTCTTTAGTCCCAGCGCGTTACCGTTGGCTCTACGGCCTCAACCCTATGGCCGGAGTAATCGAAGGCTTCCGCTGGGCCCTCACCGGCCACGGCCAACCCCCCGGCCCTCAACTCCTCGCCAGCGCCGCTGCCGTCCTGCTCATCCTCTTTGGCGGTCTGCTCTTCTTCCAACGCATGGAGGGCGCCATTGCCGACCGCGTCTAACTCCTTCTTTATGTTGGGTTTTCTGGGTGCCCCACTTCCGGTTTTGGAGCGTGGATTTGTCCTGCCTCTGGGTGCCCCACCCTTGGTGTGTAAGGGTGGGTCTTCGCTGGGTGCCCACACTCTGGTTTTGGAGGGTGGGTCTTCGTCCTTCCTCTGGGTGCCCCACCCTCGGTTTGTGAGGGTGGGTCTTCCTCCGCGCAAACATGACGACTCCGTAATCCACGCCGAATCGCTGGCAAAAACTACCGCCGCGGCTCGCAAGTCACCCCCGGCCTGCGCCACGCCCTGGAAAAATTCGTGCGTTCCCCGCTGCAAGCCTTTCGCGGCCCCAAGCAAGAAACCTTCTGGGCCCTCAAAGACGTCTCTCTCGACGTCCGCGAAGGCGAAGTCCTCGGCCTCATCGGCCGCAACGGCGCCGGCAAAACCACCCTGCTCAAGATCCTCTCGCGCATCACCCGCCCCACCACCGGCTGGGCCGAAATCCACGGACGCGTCGGTAGCCTTCTCGAGGTCGGCACCGGCTTCCACCCTGAGCTCACCGGCCGCGAGAACACCTTCCTCTCCGGCGCCATCCTGGGCATGAGCAAGCCGCGAAATCACCCGCAAGTTCGACGAAATCGTGGCCTTCGCCGAACTCGAAAAATTCATCGACACTCCCGTAAAGCATTATTCCTCCGGCATGTACGTCCGCCTGGCCTTCGCCGTCGCCGCCCACCTCGAACCCGAAATCCTCCTCGTCGACGAAGTCCTCGCCGTCGGCGACATAAACTTCCAGAAAAAATGCCTCGGCAAAATGGGCGACGTGGCCCGCGCCGGCCGCACCGTGGTCCTCGTCTCCCACCAGCTCAACCAAATCCGCCGCCTCTGCCACCGCGTAGTCTGGGTCGACGACGGCCAAATCCGCCAAAACGGCAACACCCACGAAGTCGTCTCCGCCTACGAATCCGCCATGGCCCGCGGCGACTCCAACCGCCATTCGACGATTCGTGGGCCGGGCAACTAAAGCACGCTTCCTGCGCTGGAAATCGCAGAGCTGCGCCGCGACAAACCCCACATGTTGACCGTAATCGCTCTCTACCAGCAAATTTCATTTCACCCTTGAAGTCTACGCGTCAATCGACAAAGTCCGTCACGGTATCGCCCTGTATGACCAAGATCGCCAGCTCATCTGGGCGTACTCAGCGTACGACATACATCTCTCTCCGGGAATCCACCATCTATCGCATACCTTTCCCATGCTTCCCGTTCGCCCCGCCCCCTATAGCTGGGTGGTCAGCCTCTACGAGGATGATCTTGAAATCGACGCGTGGGAGGCGACACCATCAATGATCGTAGCGACCGAAGGTCATCAGCACGGGGATGATCGCTGGAATGGCATACTCAATCTACCGACCCGTTTTGATGTGGTCAGCCAATGAAAACACAGCTTCAAGCCCCGGCCCGGCACGCCACTATGACCTCTCGTCACCCCGTTTTTCAGCGCTTTCCACTTTGGAGCGGCTCTGTTCCGCGCGGATTCATCGTGAATTTCCTGGGGACGCTGACACGTTCCTCCTTTTGGCCGGAGTACAAATCGATTGATGAGAAGCTATCCCGAAGGCCGTCGCTTTCTTAGCGAATACCCCGTTGTCGACGACGTATACTTTGAATGGATCGATCTTCTCGAGGCCGTCGTGGCGGCCGAGCAGCATTTCACAATGATCGAACTCGGCGCCGGTTGGGCCCGTTGGGTCGTCAACGCCGGGATGGCATTAAGGCACTTCCCGGAGATCACCTATCAGTGCATCGCCGTCGAAGCCGAGCCCACACATTTTCGCTGGATGGCTGAGCACATTCTCAGATAATGGACTCGATCCGGCAAATTTTCGGTTGATCGAGGCTGCGGTCGCCGCTGAAGACGGCGAAATTGGTTTTTACACCGGAGAAACCCCGTGGGGTGGTCCCGAAAATTGTTATGGGCACTCCATTGGTGGCCCAACTCTCGTTCCCGCGATCAGTTTGAACACCCTCTTGCGGCCACTCGTGAGCGTGGATTTGAAATATCCCGATATTCAAGGTGCCGAGCTGCAAGTCTTGGAAGCAGCTGCAGTTGAGCTCGACAAAAAAGTGAAGCGAGTCCATATCGGCACGCACGACCGGACCATTGAAGAAGGCTTGACGTCCCTTTTCTGCCGTCTGGGTTGGCAGTGTTTCCGCTCGTTTCAATGCGCCTCTTCCGTTGAAACGGAATGGGGAACGATATTCTTTCAAGACGGCGTCCAGTCATGGCTGAACCCTCTGTTTTCCGGGGCGTCGGTGGACAATCTGGCGGTTCTCACGCAAAAGCTCGACAGCGCCCGAGGCGAGGCGGCAAGACTTTGGGTCGAGTTGCAGGAGGCGCGGAACATCGGCCCGGCTCCTGGTTCCTTGGCCTCCAGGCTCATCGCTAAGATCAAGGCGCCTTCGTGATCGCACGGCTCCAACCGGCTCGGTGCGCCGAAGACTCTTTGACTTTATTTCCAGGAGAGTTTGACCGTCACCATTAAAGCGCCCGAGTGTAAAATGGAAACTGTAAGAGACGCCCAATATGTTGAAAAATGCTATACGCTTCAGAACGCTCTGGCACCTGGCCCCCACCTTTCGGGCCGCGTGGCGCGGTTATAAGCATCGCACTATGGATCTCGAATCTCCTCAAAACGTACCCGTTGTACAGGTGCCAACCGAGCCAAACCCGGTCCTGAAATATTTCTCCGAACACCGAGAAGGACGCGGCATCTGGAAATTCAATCACTATTTTGAGGCCTATGAACGGCACTTCGCGCGATTTCGTGGACAGGAAATTCACATCCTGGAGATCGGAATTTACAGCGGTGGCAGCCTGGAAATGTGGCAGACCTATTTCGGCTCCCGGTGTAAAATATATGGGGTGGATATTGAGCCGCGCTGCAATGCGTATCAATCGGAGTCCGTACGCGTTTTTATTGGCGACCAGGCCGACAGAAATTTCTGGAAAGCGCTTTAAGCAAGAAGTCCCAGTCCTCGATATAGTGATTGACGATGGTGGCCACCTCCCAGAGCAGCAGATCGTTTCCCTGGAGGAAGCCTTGTCTACCTGCGTCCCGCTGGCGTTTATCTTTGCGAAGACGTTCATCAAGCCTTTAATGAATTTGCTGCCTACACCTACGGTCTGGCGCAAGACCTCAACTCCGCCCAATGGGAATTTAACCACCACGACAATGAACGGCGCTCCGTCTCCACAACTACTCCATTTCAATCTGCCGTTGCCGGAATTCATCTCTATCCCGATCTAACCGTGATCGAGAGAACTCCTGCGCCGCTTTCTGAATTTGTCGCGCCCAGGCGTGGTACCCAATGGGAGCCGTGGTTGAAGTGAGTATATCCAGGCGCTGCACGCTGACTCTGCCAAAATTGAGGGAATAAGGAAAGTTGTCTTATAAGAAAGCTCTTATCCGTTGCTGGATCGCCCGGGTGGCCGATCAGTGCTTGGAAGGATCGCTACGAGCTTCGTGCGGGGCAAAATCGGGCGAAGGCGTAGAGATTCGGTACGTCGACGGCATGTGGACACGACACGTGGGCTCTCATTATTTCCCGGACGGTTTTGCTTTCGACTATACCTACGCCGACTTTAACTACGGAAACACCAGGCGGAGATCGACGCGGCCAATACCACGGAATACTGGTTGCGACACGATCAACCGAAACCGGGAGATGTGGTCGTGGATGTCGGGGCAGGCCGAGGTGAGGATACGGCGACCTTTTCCCGCATGGTTGGGGATCATGGCCGCGTCATTGCCATCGAGGCCCATCCGGTAACGTTTGCAATCCTGCAGAATTTCTGCCTGGCTCAACCACCTCGCCAATACCACCCTCCTGCAGCTTGCCCTGGATGGACAAGCCTGGCACCGTTTGCATCACCGAGGCAGAGTCTTCGTGGTTAGAGAACGCGGTCGCTTACGAAGAGAAATCAGCAGGTATGCAAGTCCCGGCGAGCACGCTTGCCGAGATTTGCAAACAGCACTTGCTCCAAGACATCGCCTTCGTGAAGATGAATATTGAGGGGGGCTGAGCGTTATGCTCTCCTCGGGATGGTGCCGATAATCAAAAATATTCGCCAAGTCTGCGTGGCCTGCCACGATTTTCGCGCCGACCGTGGACACGGCGAACACTTTCGCACGCGCGCCTTTGTGGAACAGTTTCTTCTCGAGCATGGCTTCACCGTGGCCTCGCGCCGCGACGACCCGCGCCCCGGCATTCGCGACCACGTCTTTGGTCTGCGGTGAAGGTAAGCGTGAAGTTTTTCGCGCCGCTGTTCCGAGTGGCGACAATTTCGAGGAAAAGCACATCATTATTTGGGGGACTTTTTTGGACGACAGTTCAAACCGGCCGTTGATTTCGGTCGTCATTACCGCCTACAACTACGGCCGCTTCATCGAGGAAGCCATCGACAGCGTTCTGTCCCAGGATTTTCCTCAGGATGCGCTCGAGGTTGTTGTCGTGGATGACGGTTCGACGGACGACACCGCGGAACGCATGCGCAAATACGGCCCACAGGTCCGCTACTTCCCAACTCCTAACCGTGGGCAGGCGGCCGCCCTCAATCTCGGTTTCTCCACGGCCCGCGGCCAAATCATCTCCCTGCTCGACGGCGACGATTTCTTTCTTCCCGGTAAACTCGTCCGCGTCGCCGATGCGTTTCAGAGGGATCCCGCATTGGGTATGGTTTATCACCCATGATCGGCTGGGACATGCAAACCGGTGAGCGCCGCGAGACCCAATTCCCACTGGTGTCTGGCACTCCTCTTGAGAATGAAGCTCCATTTCTTGGCTATATGGCGCCCGGAACTTGCGCGCATCCTTCCGACGCAAATTTGACCGCTGCCTGCCCATTCCAGAATCCATCCGCATGCTGGCGAGTCACTACCCCGCTGGCTTATTGTTTTCGTGGCGCCGATCCTGGCGCTCCCGGAAGCTTTATCCACATACCGGGTTCACGGCAAAAACTCCTTTCAGACCGATGAAAAACAAATGCCCGTGGAGACGCGGAAGCACCGGCTCAGCTATGGCAAATTGTGACCAAGGCCAAGTGCAAATGGCTTACGGACAACGGCTACACCAGGAAACACCCCGCGGTTGCTAACTTCCTCGACCGCTGGACTCTGCATCTGCAGAACCAGGAATTCGCGATCAACCCTCCAGGCCGCGTGCGCTTTTTTTCCCATCTTATGCTCTACAATCGCTGCTACGGGCCACAACTTTCTTGGCGCTTGCGAACGATGAACCAGTGCAACGCATTGCTGTCTCTCATTACCGGCTACAGATACTTTCCCTTGCTGGGCTGACAGCGGTGAATCTCCGTTATACTGTTCGGCGACTGAGCTATGCAGCCGCGGGAATCCATGACCACAGGGTGTGAATAGTGCTGCCACTGGTTGAAGATTCTCTGCGCACCAAACAAGTCCGCACCATCGACGGCACCGCTACCCTGCCCCTGAAAGACTCCATTGACGAACCCATCGGCGCCCTGCTGCAAAAACTCATCGCAGAAAAGCGCCCCTCCGTCACCATGGAAATCGGCCTGGCCTACGGCCTCTCCACCCTGTTCATCTGCGAAGCGCTGGCCAAAGTCGGCGGCCAGCGCCACATCGCCATCGACGCTTTTCAATCTTCCATCTGGAGCGGCATCGGCCTGCACCATGTTCGCGCCGCGGGCTATGGCCATCTCCTCGAGCTGCGCGAAGAGCTTTCCCAGGACGCCCTGCCCCGCATGTTCGCCGAAGGCATGAGGGTCGATTTCGCCTATATCGACGGCACGCACACCTTCGACCAGAAAATCGTGGACTTTTTCTACGTGGACAGAATTTTGAATGTCGGCGGGGTCATCGTGTTTGACGATTGCGACTGGCCCAGCATTCATCAGGTGTGCCGCTTCATCGCCACCAATCGCCCCTATAGGGTCTGCGGCAGCACGCCCGGCACGCCTCCGGGTCGGCGGCGGCTCCTCCTCGAGAGCATCGCGCGCCATGCCGGCAGCCTGCGCCCGCTGCTCAAGCCCCGCTTCCTGCAGCCGGACGAGCAGTTCGGCATCCTGGCCGGCGCGCGTTGCATCGCCTTCGAAAAGCTGGACGAATACGTGGTCCATCCCGATTACGTCTTCCAGGACTTCTGAGGTATTCAGGGGAAGGCGGCGCCTTGACGCCTTTCTGGTTTTCTCAGCGTTTCTCCACACCTCTGCTCCTCTGCGTTATCCTTCGCCTTTGCTACCGCCACTTCATCTACCCTTCCCCGCAATGCCTCCGATATACTAATCGCCTATGTCTTTTACCGACGTCCAGATCGCTCGCGTCAAAGACTACTGGAACGCCCGTCCCTGCAACATCCGCCATTCCACGCAACCTATTGGCACTAAAGAGTATTTCGACGAAGTCGAAGCCCGCAAATACCTCGTCGAACCGCACATCCCCCCCTTCGCCGATTTTCCGCGCTGGCAAGGCAAAAAGGTTCTCGAAATTGGCTGCGGCATCGGCACCGACACCATCAACTTCGCCCGCCACGGCGCGCAAGTCACCACCGTGGACCTTTCCGAAAAAAGCATGGAAGTAGCCCGCCAGCGCGCCGCCGTCTTCGGCCTCGAGGACCGCATCCAGTTCCGCGCCGGCAACGCCGAAGATCTCTCCACCTTCGTCCCCGTCGAGCCCTACGATTTAATCTATTCCTTCGGCGTCATCCATCACACCCCGCACCCCGGCGCCGTCATCGCCCAGCTCAAGCACTACGTCAAGCCCGGCACCACCGTCAAAATCATGGTCTACCATCGCCGCTCCTACAAAGTCGCCTGGATCTTCGCCACCGAAGGCCGCGGCCAAGTCTGGAAGCTGCGCGAAATCGTCGCCCGTAACGCCGAAGCCCAAACCGGCTGCCCATCGCCTACACCTACACCCGCCGCGAAGGCCGCGAACTCCTCGCGCGCCACGGTTTCAAGGTCACCGAAGTCGCCGTCGACCACATCTTCCCCTACCGCATCCCCGACTACGTGCAATACCGTTACGTCCGCGAACCCTACTTCGCCTGGATGCCCCAACCCCTCTTCCGCGCCCTCGAACGCCGCTTCGGCTGGCACCTCCTGCTCACCGCCACCGCCTGACCCCTCCTCTTTCCCACAGACCTGCTTGCCCGCGCTCGCGGCACGAGCGCATCGCAAATGGGCCCTGTGATCGGCCCCGCTAACCCACTCAATCAAGATGCCTTGCAGACTCCGTCCACCACCTCCGTAAGGCTAAGCCTTTTGCGTTCTATTTGTTCCTCCATGTACCCTCCAACCCCTTTAGAATCTATTTCTTTCACAAAGGTGGCGGGAGGGGCCATGCCGCGATTATGGTTAACTTGCGCTCCGGCCAGTTTTCGCTCACCCGAACGGGGCCCGCGCGATTCCCCGTACCTTCCCTTGACTTTCCTCCCGTAACCGCTATCGTCTCCCTTCCGGAATTTCTCGCACTCCCGGAATGTGTCAGGAGACTCCCGAAAATGAATTTGCAGAAATCGATGAACTCATTCGCAGCCTTGGCTCTCGCCGTAATCGCGGCAACACTTCCCGCGGCACTTCGCGCGCAGCAGCCGCAGCAAGCGCACGGGACCTCCTACGTTCTCAAGGCCGCGCGCATGTTTGACGGCAAGAGCAATGCGCTGACAACTCCCGGCGTTGTGGTGGTCACCGACGGCAAGATCGTCGCCGTTGGCGCGGGTGCTGCCTTTCCCGCGGGCGCGCAAGTGATCGACCTTGGCGACGCCACGCTGCTCCCCGGCTTCATCGACGCGCACACCCACCTCACCATGCAGTACCGCGAGGATTACACCAAAGCGATGCTCGAGGGCCTGCAAAAGCCCATCCCGGAAAAAGCCATCGATGCCACCGTCAACGCGCGCATCACGCTCATGGCGGGATTCACCACCGTGCGCGATGTCGGCTCCGAAGACTACCTGGACGTTGGCCTGCGCAACGCCATCGATAAGGGCGTGGTGCCCGGCCCGCGTATGCTCGTCTGCGTACACGCCATCGGCGCGACGGGCGGACACTGCGACGAAACTGGCTTTGCCCACGGCGTGTTTGGAAAAGAGACTGGCCCCGAAGAAGGGGTAGTCAACGGCGCGGATCAGGCGCGCTACGCGGTGCGTCTGGCGCATAAGTATGGGGCCACGATTATCAAGACGTGCGCCACGGGCGGCGTTTTGTCGCTGGCGGATGCCGTGGACACACCGCAACTGACGCAGGCGGAGTTGGATGCGCTGGTGGACGAGGCGCATGCGCTGAAATTAAAGGCGGCGGCCCACGCGCACGGAGCGGAAGGCGCCAAGCGCGCGATTCGCGCGGGCATCGACTCCATCGAGCACGGCTCGTTTCTGGATGACGAAGCGCTCGATTTAATGAAACAACATGGCACGTATTACGTCCCCACGCTGATGGCCGTACAGGGCTTGTCCGAGCAAATAGCGAAGGGCATCCCGATTCCTCCACCGATAAAAGTGAAGGCCGAAGACGCCATCGCGCACGTTCACCAGACGTTCCAGAAGGCGCTGGCGAAAAATATCAAGATTGGATTGGGCACGGACGCCGCGGTGTATCCGCACGGGCGCAACGCGGAAGAATTTCACCAGATGGTGGATCTGGGAATGAAACCGGTGGACGCGCTGAAGGCGGGAACTTCCGCGGACGCGGATTTGCTGGGCCTGTCCGCGAAAATCGGCACACTGGAGGCCAGCAAGCTCGCCGACGTGGTGGCGGTGCCGGGAAACCCCATGGAAGATATCCGACAGACCGAGCACGTCTTTTTCGTAATGAAAGAAGGCGTGATCTACAAAAATGATCACGCGGCCGCGAAATAGATGGCGCTGGAATAGACAGAGAGAAGATAACGCAGAGACGCAGAGGGCGCCGAGAAGGCGCCGAGAAGAGAAAAGCGTCGAGAAGAGTGCAGCGCCGAGAAAGGCGAAGCGGAATGGATGAGGCTAGGCTTCCAGCTTGAAGCGCGTGGAGGCGAGGCGGTAGAGGCGGCGCCACAGAGGCGGTTCATCAGTACCACCACGGTGGCCATGATAGCGTAGAGGAGCAAAATGTGGAAGCGGCCGGAGTCGGTGGCGCTGGCGATGGTGCGCCGAGGCCGGGGGTCTGGAGACGGTGCGGCCCTGGAAGTGAAAGTATTCGGCGACGATGCTGGCGTTCCAGGCGCCGCCGGAGGCGGTGACCATGCCGGTGACCAGGTAGGGGAAGATGCCGGGGAGGATCAGCGTGCGCCAGCGCTGCCAGCGGGTGAAACGGAAGAACGTGGCGGCTTCCGTCAGGTCGGTGGGGATGGCCATGGCTCCGGCGATCACGTTGAAGAGGATGTACCACTGGTGCCGAGGAGCATGAGCGGCATGCCGCCGATGCTCCAGCCCGCCGCCAGACGAATCAAGACCCAGCAGAATCACCGGGAAAAGGGCCGTGGCGGGCACGGAAGCCGCCATTTGCGCCAGCGGCTGCGCGATGCGGGCAAGCGGGGTTGGAGCCGATGGCCACGCCGACGGGAATGGTCCAAGCGCGCCGATAGCAGCGCGGCATTAACGCGCAGGAAGGTTGCGCCGCGCTTCGCAGCGAATCGATCGAAGTCTCCGGACGTGATCTGCGCGCAGAATCCAGCGGCGTGGAAGAGCGCGACCAGCCACCAGGCCAAACGCAACCACCGCGAGAAAATAGCCGAGCAGTCTGCGCGGCTTGGTCTGTGTGACGAGCGGAGAATGTTGCGGCGGCGCGGCGCGCTCCGACGGCCAGGGTAAAGCGTGATCCAGTTAACAATGGGGCTGAGCAGCAGACGCCACAAGCGAATGGCGATGGAGTGACGGCGATCAGGATAAAGGCGAGGAAGTGCGCTGGAGCTTTCCACCTGCTCGAATTTGAATTTGTCGGACCAGGCGATGAGCGGGCGCCAGACCAGCTGGTCGAGCAGCACGATCACGCCGATCATCGCGGCCAGGCCCCAGAGGATGGCCGCGCGTGTCGCCGTGCGCTGGCGGCGGTTTGCAGATACGAGCCGAGGCCGGGCAGGCGGAAGTCGCGCGTTGCCCAGCACGAACATTTCGCAGGCCATCAGGAAGAACCAGCCGCCGGCGACCGAGACCATGGAGTTCCACACCAGGCCGATGGCGCCGAAGGGCAGTTCCAACTGCAAGAATCGCTGCCAGCGGCTGAAGCGGTAGATGCGCGGCGGCTTCGCGCAGTTCGCGCGGAATGCGATTTCAGCGAGGAGTAGAAGCTGAAGGCGATGTTCCAGACCTGGCCGGTGAAGATGAGCAGGATGGAGCCGAGCTCGACGCCCAATCTGGCGGCGGGGAACAGGGCGACCATGGCCAGCATCACGCCGGGCAGGAAGCTGAGCACGGGAATGGACTGCAGGATGTCCAGGACGGCGATCATGACAGCTTCGGCGCGGCGGGTTATAGGCGGCAATGTAGCCGTAGGCCAGCGGCGAAGAGCAGGCTGAGCACATAGGCGATGCCGATGCGCACCAGCGAATAGAACGCGTAGAGCGGGAGGGCGCGCGGATCGAGTGCGAGATCTCCGCCGCGCGGGTGACCGGCGCCGAACCAGTAACGGGCGATGGCGAGACGCCATAGATGCGCGGCCAGGACAAACGCGAAGACCATGATGTCGATCAGAACAGCGAAATCCAGGTCGCGGCCCGCGACCGCTGCGCGGAGGCGGAAGCGGGTCAGCGGTTTGCGGCGCGCTCGCGGTTAAGGTCTCGGTGCGATTCAGCCTCGGGAATGAGAACGCTGCGGTGCGGCATCGTAGTCGAACAGCTCGGCGTAGCGGCCCCAGTTGATGGCGGTTTCGAGCTGGCGGCTTGGCTTCGTCTTCGCTGAAATGCTCGTCGAGCATGTCGAGGAAGAACTCGTCCGGGCAGTGTAGGTCGGCTCTTGGCTTCCAGCGACGCGCCGATCTGGCGCAGCAGCGAGGACGTTGGCGAGGCGGCGTCGCGGAAGAGTTCCTTTGCGCGCAGAATGTCGGCGTTCGGCGAACTCCCGGCCCTCGGGCGGTGATATTCGGCGTCGCCTTCTTCGACCTTGAGGAATCCGAGCAGCGCGGCGGCTTCCACGATGGGCAGCAGGTCGTCGATTTCGAAGGCGAGATCGTCGGCCAGGCGGTAGATGTCGTCGCGGCCGTCGTGATCGAGCAAGCAGTTCCAGCAAGCCGGCGATGCCGCCGGGGCGGGCGTGCGGCAGCATCTGATAGGCTTCGTGGCGCCTTGGTCGCCGGGCAGGCTGCCCGCGGTAGCGGCTGAGGCTGCGGAGTCCAGTCCGGGCTGGGTGAGGACGCTGGTAGATGTAGTCGACGAGTGCGGTGAAGTCGCGGAGTCTTGCGGTCGCGGGGCTGCGGGCATGGCACCGGAAATCGGTGCGGATGCGCGCCGGGATTGCTGCCCAGGACGATGATGCGGTCGGCCAGCAGGACGGCTTCTTCGATGTTGTGGGTGACGATGAAGACGGCCGCGTGGGCATCTTCTTGCCTGGCCCAGAGCTCCAGCAGTTCGCTGCGCAGGTTCTCGGCGGTGAGCACATCCAGCGCGGAGAAAGGCTCGTCCATGAAGAGAACTTCGGGCTCCACCACCAGCGCGCGGGCAAAGCCGACGCGCTGCTTCATGCCGCCGGAGAGTTCCTTGGGATAGGCGCTCTCGAAGCCGTCCAGGCCGACCGTGTCGAGCATGTTCAGGCTGCGCTTGCGGCGCTCGATGGGCGGCACGCCGCGGGCCTTGAGCGGAGCCTCGACGTTTTCCAGCACGGTGAGCCAGGGAAACAGCGCGAAGCTTTGGAAGACGATGGAGACGTTGGGGCAAGCGCCGCGATGGGCTGCCCGTGCCAGAAAACTTCTCCGGCGGGCGGCGGCGAAAGGCCGGTCAGCATGCGCAGCAGCGTGGATTTGCCGCGAGCCGGAGGGACCGAGCAGGCGAGAATTTCGCCCGGATAGACGGCCAGATCGGTGGGCGCGATGACCTGGATACGCGTGCCATCTGGCTGGGGATAGAATTTTTCCAGCTTGCGGGCCTCGATGATGGGCTCGGCGGCGGTGGCGCTCGGGGAGACCGAAACCCCATTGGCGATGTTCGTGGTGCTCATAAGAGCGTGTATTATCGCTCAACTACGGTGCAGTGGAACAGCGGGGAAGCTGGGACTGAACGATTCTTTGAAATTGTTACAATGATATGAATAGGTGTCCTGGCAAGACCCGGCCGAGCTAAAAGGCGCCCGCCTCCCTTCCTGGGTCAGGGCAAGCAGATGGCGGCCGCTACAGAATAAAAGCGCGGGTCTTCAGACCTATGCTTTGCTTTTTCCCTTGAACCACTATGACTGCAACACTTTTTGACATCACGCCGCTGCCGGACAGCGGACTGCAACCAAACGAAGCGCAACGGCGCGCCATTACCCATGGCGCTGGGCCGTTGCTGGTGATCGCCGGCGCCGGCACTGGCAAAACCCGCGTAATCACCGAGCGCATCAAGCACCTATTGAACTCCGACGCTTCCCTCCTCGGCGACAATATCCTGGCTCTTACCTTCACCAACAGAGCCGCGGGCGAAATGCGTTCCCGGGTGGCCAAGAGCACCGGCGAACGCAGCAAAGGCGTAACCATCGAAACGTTTCACTCCTTCTGCCAGGGTCTGCTGAAAGAGATCGCGCCGGAGCGCAAGGTACTCGAAAAAGTCGATCACTGGATTCTGCTGCGCCGCAACATGCGCCGCCTGCAGCTGGAAAAATACCGCAAGCTGGCGGAGCCCGGGCAGTTCCTCAACGATTTTCTGCAATTCTTTTCGCGATGCCAGGACGAACTTGTGAGCAGCGCGGACTACGCGCGCTTTGCGGAAAGCGAGGCAAGCAAGCTGGAAGCCGAGCGCGCACAACTCGACGAAGATACCTACAGCGAGCGTCTGGAAGAAGTCGCCAAGCAAAAGAAATCGCGCGGGCCTATCAGGCCAGCGACGATTTGTTACGCGAGAAAAATGCCGTCGCCATCAATGGATTAATCACCGACGCCGTGGCGCTGCTCGAAAACGATGCGGAGAAGCGCGCGACACTACAGGCACGCTATAAGCACATTCTGGTGGACGAATTTCAGGACACCAATATCGCGCAACTGCGCCTGCTGGAATTGCTGTGCGCCGAGCCGCGCAACATCGTAGTGGTGGGCGACAACGATCAGGCCATCTATCGCTTCCGCGGTGCGTCCTTCGGCAGCTTCCAGCTGTTTCTGGAGCGCTTTGCGGGTTGGCGGGTGGGACAGATTCCGGGCCGTTCCGCGTGACGCTGACGGAGAATTACCGCTCTACGCCAAACATTCTGCGCGTGGCCCAGCAGGTGATCGGGCAGAACGAAGTCAGCGCCGATTTCCCGAACAAAATTCTTGCCCCCAATAAAGCGGAGGGACGGCGCATCCGCATCGCGGAAGTTGCCGACAAGGAGGGCGAAGCGCGCTGGGTGGCCGGCGAGCTGGAACGCATTCACGGCGCGGGCCGGCGTTGGGCGGATTTGGCGGTGTTGTATCGCCAGCATGCCCATCGCGACGAGCTCGTGGAAGAGTTATCCCGGCGTAGAATCCCCTTTGTCATCACCCGGCTATCCATCCTCGTGCATCCCCTGGTGCGCGATGTACTGGCCTATCTTCGGCTGATCGCCAAGCCGTTCGACGACGTGGCCTGCGCGCGTGTACTGGCCATGCCCGCGTGGCAGATGCAGCCACAAGATTTGCTGCGGCTGACGGAGCGCGCAAAACGAGAGCGCCGGCCAATTTACGATATTTTGCAGTCTCCGCAAGGGGAATTGGCGTTCGACGTATCGCATAGCAGCACCGACGAACTGCGGACGTTCTTGCCGGCGCAACGCAAACTGCTGCGCCGCCGCACGGCTCGGGAAATCTTTGCGGAACTCACGGAATGGCTGGAAATTCCACAGCGCGCCAGTGAACGGGACCGCAAAACCATCGCACGTCTCGCCGAATTCATGAAAGAGTGGGAGCCAAAGAGCGAGCGCCGCGACCTGCCGGAATTTCTCGAGTATCTCGACTATTACGAGCAGGCCGGCGAGCAAATCTGCCTGGAAGACGATGCCTCCGGCGACGCTGTGCAGCTGATGAGCGTGCACGGGGCGAAGGGCCTCGAGTTCCCGCACGTTTTCATTTTGCGGGTCAACAGTCGCCAATTCCCCCCGAGCAAACGGTCTCCGCTGTTTGAGTTTCCCTCGGCGTTGATGAAGGAAGAATTGCCGGACGGAGATTTCCATATTCAGGAGGAGCGGCGGCTGTTTTATGTGGCCATCACGCGTGCGCAAGAGCGCCTGACCATCACCACGCTGACGGAAAAAAAGGGCAAGGTGCCAGTATTCATCGAAGACATCGTGATGGAGCCGGCCATCAAGCGGCGGGACGTGCAGCAAATCGCGCCCAAGATCTCTCGCGCGAAGGGGGAACCGGCGGATGGACCGCTGCTTTTTGGTGCGGACGAACTATTCCCCGTTTCTGCGGCTCCGGCAAAGATTTTCTCGCGCATCGGGGAATGGGCGGAAACGTATCGCACGATTATTCCCGAGCCGCTGAAGCTTAGCCCCTCGGCGATCGAGTGCTACCGGAAATGCCCCGCGCAATATTTATTTGAAAAGTTGTGGTCCATCGATGGCGCGCCGAAAGCCACGCTAACCTTTGGCCGCGTGATGCACCAGACCATCAAGCGCTTCGTGAACGAGCTGCGCAAGGGCAATCGCATCGGCTTTGACGAAGTAAAGCGGCTGTTTGACACGGAATGGTCGGAGCGCGGCTTTGAAGACGAATACCAGCAGGAAGAATACCGCAAGGACGGGCTCGAGCAGTTGCGCGTGTTTCATACCGCTATGCTCGCGGCCACGCCGGAAATCCTGGAACAGGAAAAGGCTTTCGAACTGCCGATGGCCAACAATGTGATCGTTAACGGCCGCTTCGACCAGATTAATTCACTTGGCGGGCCACGCAACAAGGACGTCGAGATTATCGATTACAAGACCGGACGCCCGCGCACCGATGACGCGGCGCGAAAAGACTTGCAGCTGAGCATATACGCGCTGGCGGCAAGGGAGATCTTCGAGTGGAATCCCGTCCGCCTGGCTTTTTATTACCTGCAAAATAATCTGGTGCAAATCACCACGCGAGAGAAGAGACAGCTCGAGGAAGCGGAAAAAATTGTGCAGGAAACCGCTGCGGATATTCGCTCAGGCTCCTTCGCAGCCAAGAGCGGCTTCATTTGCAAGAGCTGCGCCTACCGCATGATTTGCCCGGAGCACGAGGCCCACATTTGAACGCTATCGCGGGCGGCCAGCAGCGCGTTACTTTTGCAGGCCGCTGGTGTAATAGCCTTCGCGGGCCGTGACGTTCAAACCTTCGCGCTCCACGCGCACTTCGATGGTGTGGTAGTCCGCGCCGCGGTCCGTGCCGCTCGGCGAATAGTACAGCGTGTACTGATGCCGCGCTTCTTCCGTGACGCGCGAATAGAGCTCTTCCATGGTGCCGCGCTTCAGCGCGTAGTAAATATCGCCGCCCGTGGCGTGCGCGTAGTCCACCAGGCGGCTGAACTTGCGATCGAAAAAGGCGCTGCTGACGGCCACGCTAAACACCGAAATGTTGTTGCGCAACAGCTCCTTGACCACGCTGGCGTAAGGGTTGACATTAAACTTGGCTCCGTTTTGTCCGTCGGAAATCAGCAGAATAATCTTGCGGCGATCCCGTCCGCGATCCTCCAGGAGTTTAGCCGCGGAATAGATGGCGTCATCGATGGCCTTGGTATGCTGGCTACCAATGACTGTCGTGGATCCGGATGTGTCGCCCTGGTTGACCCCCGGCGCGGCCTGTCCGTTGATACTGGGACTGCCGAACGATCCGCTGGGTGGTGCGACATCCGGGCGATCGTCGCTGACTGCCTCGCGCTTTAACTCCACCAGCAACTTGTCCTGGTTGGCGGTAAAACCATGGCCTTCGTGAAAAAATTGATCGAAGCGGCAGACAGAGGCTTCATCGGCGACGCTCATGCCAGTAAGAACAGCTCTGAGGCTGGCGGCGACCTGTTCAGCGTCTTTTCTCTTCAGGTCATTGTCGATCAACACCACCACGGAAAGGGGAAAGGCTTCGGCGGAAAAGGTGGTGATTTTCTGTTCCACGTTGTCCTCAAAAATACGAAATTCATCCTTATGCAGGTCCGGCACGAGTTGCCCCTGGCGATTTTTCACGGTCACAGGAACGGTGACGATGGCGGTGCTGACCACAATGGCGCTCTGCCGGCCGTTTTTCGGCGGAGCCTGCGCTGGAATCTGTGCTGGGGGCGTTGCAGCGGGCTTGGCGTCCTGCTTCCCAGCTTCGTTGGTCGATTTACCCGTCACCGCGCCGTCCGGGCCTGGCGCCGGATTCTGGACCGGCGGCGTTTGCCCTGTCGCGGGAACCGCATAAAAAATGGTGAACGCGCCGCAGATCGACAGGACCCCCGCGAGCGCATCTGTTTTTCGTAGACTTTTCATAGTCCTCGGAGTAAGACTTCTTATCGAATCTGGCGGCGCGGAACCATTGCGCCAGGCCTCGTCATCACGCGGCCAGTATCAGGCAACCATCATCCGGTGACCGTCAACAAACATCCATCGCGCCCGGTGGCGGCATCCTAAGTGCCGAAGCAGCGTGTGCCCAATAGCCCGATGACAACTTCGGGTATCTATCGTCTAGGAAAGTATACATGCCTTCGGTAAAAAAACTTTTGATGCAATTGGCTACCGCGGGGGTTGCGGTCGCGCTGGGCGGTGCCGCGGCGATACCCGCGCATGGTCAGGATTCCTCCGGACAAACGCAGCAGCAGGCAGGCACGATCCGATCGCAAGTGAACTTGGTGAACGTTTTCGCCACCGTGCGCAATAAAAACAAAAAGATCATCGCCGACCTGAAACAGGAAGATTTCAAGATCACCGAAGACAATCAAGACCAGAAGATCGCTTTTTTCACCAAAGAATCGACGCTGCCCATTACCCTCGCCATGCTCCTGGATACTTCTGGCAGCGAGCAATTTATGATCGGTGGCATTCAGGAAGCTGGCAGCCGTTTCCTGGAGCGCGTGTTGCGCAAAGGCGACGAAGCGCTGGTGATGTCGTTCGATACCGACGCCGACTTGCTCTCGGACTTTACCGACGACCGCGCGCAACTGGACCGCGCGGTGCACCGGGCTCGCATCAATACGCCCGGCGGGGGGATGATCGCGGGAAATCCGGGCCCGATCGGCAATCAAAACACGCCGGGAACGGTGCTGTACGACGCGATCTATCTGGCCTGCAGCGAAAAACTGAATACTGAGGCGGGGCGCAAGGCCATTGTCATCGTCACCGACGCACAAGACGAGGGCAGCCGCGTAAAGATTGATGAGGCCATTGAATCCGCGCAGCGCACCGACACCGTGATTCACATCCTGCTGGTGGCCGACCCCCGGTATGGCGCCAACGTGGGCGCTGCTCGAAAGTTGAGCGACGAAACCGGCGGGCGGGTGATTTCCGTTTCCTCGGAAAAGAAGCTGGCCCAGGCCTTCGACGAGATTTCCGAGGAACTGCGTAGCCAGTACATGCTGGGGTACTATCCAACGAATTTGGCGCGCGACGGCAAGTTCCGCAAGATCAAAGTGGAAACCGTCAATCACGACCTGAAGGTGCTGGCCCGGAAGGGCTATTACGCTCCCAAGGAATAATCCCGCACGCTGAGTATCGCCTGATATCTTGAAATCAAGAGAAATCCCGCGAACGCGAGGATCTTCACGTAACGACGCCGCTCGATTGACCGAGTTGCGTGTTGCGATTACCATCGTGATCTAAGAAAAACCTGTGATTAACGAGAGCATTGCCCACTATAAGGTCCTGCGCAAAATCGGCAGCGGCGGCATGGGCGTAGTGTACGAAGCTGAAGACACCAAGTTAGGCCGCCGCGTAGCCTTGAAATTTCTCCCTGAAGAAGCGGATCGCGAACTGCAAGCCAAAGAACGCTTCCTGCGCGAGGCTCGCTCCGCGTCGGCTCTGAATCATCCGGGCATTTGCACCATCTACGCCATCGATGACCATCAAGGCGAGACGTTTATCGCCATGGAACTGCTGGAAGGCCAGTCTCTCGACAGAGTCTTGGCCGCCGGGGAGATGGCCATTCCGCGCGTCGCAGAGTTGGGGATTCAGCTAGCCGACGCGCTCGACGCCGCGCACAAAAAGGGGATCGTGCATCGCGACATTAAGCCGGGAAACATATTCGTGACCGAGCGCGGAGCGGTCAAGATCCTGGATTTTGGCCTGGCCAAACTCATCCTCAAACATAACGAATCGCTCCAGGGTGACACCTTAAGCGAGTTTGGGCCGCAGCTCCTAACCAGCCCGGGCACCGCGGTGGGCACCATCGCCTATATGTCCCCGGAACAGGCGCGCGGCATGGAACTGGACGGGCGCACGGACCTCTTTTCCCTGGGTGCGGTGCTCTATCAAATGGTCACTGGCAAACACCCCTTCCCGGGGTCCACCAGCGCGGTGGTATTCGACAACATTCTGCACAACGCGCCGACAGCGCCGATCTTGCTGCGGCCCGGACTGCCGGCGGAGTTCGAACGAATCCTGAACAAAGCCCTGGAGAAGGATCCGGACCTCCGTTATCAAGTGGCGGCCGAAATGCGCGCAGACTTGAAGCGGCTGCAGCGCGAGCTGGAACCCAGCCGTCCGCCCTCAGGTTCATCTCAGGTGGTAGCGGCGGCTCCTTCCGGCCAGGTAGCTACGCTGGCGAGCGGCCAAGGCGCCACGCCCGGCGAAACCACAGCTGCGCCCGCGCCCGGAGGTACGAGCAGTTCCGCGCTGCTGCGGGCCGCGAGCGAAAACAAATTTGGCAGCGGGCTGTTCGTGGCGATCGCCGCGGTGGTGCTGCTGGCGGCGGGGTTCGGGGTGTATGCACTGGTCCAGCGTACCCAGCACATCCCATTTGAGAAAATTTCCATCGAAAATCTGACTAACAACGGCAAAGTGTCGCGCGCCGCGCTGTCACCCGACGGCAAATACTTGTTGCACGTGCTGCAGGAGAACGGGACACAGTCGCTGTGGCTGCGCCACATTCCCACGGGCAGCAACACCCAGGTGGTGCCGCCGATGGCGACGCGGTACACGGGACTGACGTTTTCGCCGGACGGAAATTACATTTATTTCGTGCGGCGGGATGAGTCCGAGGAAGAGATTGACTCCGTGTACAGTTCGCCAGTGCTGGGCGGAACGCCGCGGCTGGTGCTTAACGACATTGACAGCCCGGTGGCTTTCGCCCCGGACGGCAAGAAGTTTGCCTATTTGCACCAGCACGGAACTTCCCTGGGCCTGGATTTATTGGTGGCCCACAGCGACGGTTCGCCGGACCACGCGATCTTCGAGCATCGCCCGGTGCGCACGGACAGTCTCACCCTCGCATGGTCACCGGATGGCAAGACTATTGTGATTCCGGTGGCGCAGCCGACCGAAAAAGATTTGTCGGGTTACCTGGCGATCGAAACAGCAACGGGCAAGAGCAGTTATTTCGGAGCGGCGCTGGACCGCCTGGTGTACGAACCATCGTGGTTTCCCGATGGCAGCGCCATTCTCACCAGCGTGGCTTCCACCGATACGGGATTTCAGCGCCGGCAGATCGCCACGCTCAGTTTTCCGGGCGGAAACTTTCGCCAGTTGACCAACGATACGAATTACTACTTGCACCCGCTGCTGTCAGCCGACGGCAAAAGCATCGTGGCCATTCAGTCGACTCCGCACTACCAACTGCAAATTGCGGACATGAACAAACTGGACGCCGTACGGACCGTGAATTTCTCTTCCAATCTTGCTTACTCGGGATGGAGCTGGTCGCAGGACGGCCGGTTGCTGGTAGCGCAGGGTCCGGATATTCGCGTGGTGAACCCGAGCGGGGAGAAACCGTCCTGGTGTCCGACGCGCAGCACCCAGCGAATCGCGTGATTCCCTGCGCGGGCGGAAAGTACATTATTTTTCGTCCGATTGGGCGCGCGTCACCAACATCCGTGAACTTGTGGCGCGCGGATGCTTCGGGAGCGGACCAGAAGCAGATCACTTTTGGCTCTAACCAGACCAGTCCGCAGTGTTCGCCTGACGGAAAATGGCTGTACTACGTGGACCTAGGAGAAAAGGCCGGGGTGATCAAGCGCGTATCGATGGATGGCGGCGAGCCGGAGACGGTCCTGGATGAGGGAGATTCCTTTTTTAACCTGTCGCCGGACGGCAAGACGCTGCTGACCCTGGAAGTTCGCGATGCCGACCACAAGGTGCTGCTGGCCCTGCACTCTCTTGAAGACAAAACCAAACGGACCCTGGAGGCCGATTCTCGAGCGTTGACCGATTACGAGTTTACGCCGGACGAAAAAAGCCTGGCGTATATCGTTCGGGAAAAAGGCGTGGACAATTTATGGGTGCAGCCGCTGGACGGTGGGCCCCGGCAACAGTTAACTCATTTCACGTCGGAGATGATTTCGTCATTTGCGTTTTCCCTGGATGGCACAAAAGTGGCCTTCGACCGCGGGCATTCGGAGTCTGACGCCATCTTGCTGCGCGACGCTTCCCGTTAAACCCACGCCATACTCAACTCTCGAATCTTTAATGCGGCGATTTCGGAGCAGGTGCGGGAGCGTCCACCGGGCCCAACGCGGGATTGGGGCGCGCGAAATAGCCCTGCCGCGCTCGTACTTGATAACCCCTGTGCTCCGGAACTTCGATGCGAATTTTGTGATAGCGGCCGTCGAGCACCGAATTGGTCGGTGCATAGGCAATCGAATATTGATTGCGAAGTTCGTCCCCGATGTCTTGAAAAGACTGATCCAGATCGTCGACACGATAGGGGAAGAATGCCCGGCCCCCGGTCTCGGCGGCGATGCTCTGCAGGATTTTGTCGTTGTCCGTCAGGTGATATTTTAGGCTCCCGCCGGTGGCTTGATCCTTTTGCGTCGTGGAGATCCACTGTGTATTGGTGCTGATGGTGTAGATGACCACGTCGGTGATCTGCGCCATCTGGATAGCTTCCGAACGCGTGTGCATCGATAAATTGTCGTCGCCGTCGCTGATGAGAATCATCACCCGCCGTACTACGTCCGGCTGGTCCCCGGGTGGGCGGGGGGGATGGCTGAGTTCCTTCTCGCATGCGGTATAGACCGCGTCGTAAATGGCGGTGCCGCCGCCGGCGCGAGTCTTCACGATCTGGTCGCGCAGTTTGCCGGTATCTCCGGTGAAGGCCTGCAGTACTTGCGGTTCGTCGTCGAAGGTCATGACGAACGCCTCATCTTTGTTCCGGCGCAGAACGCTGTAGAGAAAGCTTACCGACGCATCCTGTTCGAAGCGCAGCCGGTCGCGGATGCTGTTTGAAGTATCCAGCAGCATCCCGATGCGCAAGGGCAGGTCCGTCTGCTTGCTGAAGTAGCGGACTTCCTGGAGCACGTTGTCGTCAAACACGTGAAAGTCGGGCTTGTCTAGTTCGGGAACCAGTTTGTTGCGGCGATCCAGCACCGTGAAGAGCACGTCGACTAGATTGACCGAGACGCGCGTAACGTTTGGCGCTTGCGGCGCGGGCGCATTTTGCGGAGGCGGGGACGGAGGTTGCTGCGCGCGAAGCGCGCCGCAAGCAAAAACCAAAACAGCCAGAGAAGAGATAATCGTGCGTCGCATGGGCTTCGATTATAAGTAGGCGGCGAGAGCAGCGTCAATTGCGGCGGGATTTTCGCCCGAGGCGGCGCAGAGTTCGTGCACAAATTCCCGCAGCTCGGGTGGGATCGGGCCCGTACTTCGATCCAGGCGCCGCTCCGCGGCTGTCGAAAGCCGAGTTTTGCGGCGTGCAGAAAGTTGCGGCCAAGCGGCGCCAGTATGCTCTCGCCGGCGTGAGACGGGCGCTCGCGCCGTACAGGGTGTCGCCCACCACGGGATGTTTTAGCGCCGCGAGGTGCACGCGAATCTGGTGCGTGCGGCCAGTGTGCAACTGCACTTCAAGCAAGGTGGTTTCCCCCACGCGCGCGAGCACGCGCCAGTCGGTGCGGGCTTCGGGGCATTCTGCAGGATGGCGCTACGCTTGGTGGTCATGCGCGTGCGGCGCACGGGGTCGCGGCTAATGGCCAGTTCGATGCGCCCCTTGTCTTCCGCCAGCAAACCTTGCACTAACGCAAGGTACGTTTTCTTTACCACCCGCTGGCGAAAATCTTCAGCCACTTTGGCGTGCGCGAAATCGTTCTTGGCCACCAGAATGGCGCCGGAGGTGTCCTTGTCCAGGCGGTGCACGATGCCCGGGCGCAATAAGTGGAGGACTGCGAGAGGCCCTGGCCGCGCCCGAGCAAAGCATTGACCAGTGTGCCGCTGGGATTTTCCGCTCCCGCATGCACGGTCATGCCCGCGGCTTTGTTGATGACGATCACGTCGTCATCTTCGTAGAGCACGTCGATGGGAATCTGCTCGGCGTGCGCGGTCATCGGAGGCCGCGGCTGCTCTTCCACGCTCATGCGCTGGCCATCGCGCACCCGTGATGCGCCTTTCGCTGCGCGCCCTTCCACCAGTACCAGCCCGGCTTCGATCAATTCTTGGGCGCGCGTGCGACTGGCTCGGGGCAGTGCGCGGCCACTACGCGGTCCAGTCGCTCCCCGCGTGCTCCGGTGCCACGGTGAAAAATGTTGTGCGCATAAATGTCCGCTGGGAAGCGGGCCGCTCGCCGCCGCATCGCCTGGAGGCACTAAATAAGTTCTCCGCTCGCCGCCAGCTTGGCGTACCACGTACCGGATTCTTTAATGGTGCGCTTTTGCGAGCGGTAGTCGACGTACGTCAGCCCGAACCGCTGCGTGTAGCCCTGGTCCCACTCGAAATTGTCCAGCAAGCTCCACGCATGAAAGGCGCGAACATTGGCGCCATCTTTGCGGGCCCGCGCTAGCGCGCTGAGATACTCGCGATAAAATTCGATCTTGCGCTGGTCCGGAATTCTGCCGCTGGCGTCTGGGTAATCGTTGTAGGCGCAGCCGTTTTCCGTGATTTCGATAACCGGCGCGTTGTACAAGCGCGTAATCTGCATAATCAGGCGGTAAAAACCGTCGGGCCAAACTTCCCAGCCATTATCGGTGAGCCGCCCTTCGCTGCCCGCCACCCGTTCGAATCCCAGCGGCGCGGTAATAGAGTGTTGCGGGCGGGAAAATATTCCCCGCATGTAGTAGTTGATGCCCAGAAAATCCAGCGGCGCGCGGACCAGTTCCATGTCCCCGGGACGCACGCCCAACATCTCCGGGGTTGCCCGAAATGCCGCGGGATATTTTCCGAGCAAGGCGGTATCGAGAAAGATCAGGTTAAAGAACGCGTGTCCACGTTCGGCTGCTTCGCGATCTTCGGGAGCGTCGCTGGCCGCTTCGGCGGAGGTCATGCTATACGCGGTGCCGAGTTGCAATTTTGCATTTACAGCCTTCATGGCACGAAACGCGTGCCCTTGCGCCAGGTTCACCACGTGGATGGCCCGCAGCGTTTCGCCTAAATCCGTCCTCCCCGGCGCATGCGTGCCCAGGGCGTACCCGTGCGTGGTGAAAACCCAGGGCTCGTTGAAAATGCACCAGTGCTTAACGCGGTCGCCCAGCGCCCGGCTCACGATGCCGGCATAATCGGCAAAGCGCCCGGCAGTATCGCGATTGGGCCAGCCCCCACATCTTGCAACGCCTGCGGAAGATCCCAGTGATACACCGTGGCCAGCGGACGAATCTTCGCTTCCAGCAGCGCATCCACCAGTCGCTTGTAATAGTCAATTCCCTTTGGGTTCGGTGCTCCACTGCCCTCCGCTTGAATGCGCGGCCAGGAAATGGAAAAGCGGTAACTCTGCAGATTCAACTTTCTTGCCAGCTCTACGTCTTCCTGGTAGCGGTGATAGAGTCGCAGGCCACATCCCCCGTGTCTCCGCCGCGGATTCTTCCGGGCGTGTGCGAGAAGCGATCCCAGATCGATTCACCCTTGCCGTCAACGTTCCAGGCGCCCTCAATTTGATAGGAAGCCGTCGCCGCTCCCCACAGGAAATCCTTGGGAAATCTTGTTGCGGCGAACGGAGCGCCTTCCGTCAACGCGGAAGCTGTGCGCGCCCCGGACAGCGCTGGCAACAAATTGCCCGTACCGGTTACAGCGCCCGCAGCTGCCGCTCCCAACGCTGCGCCTAGAAATTCTCGTCGATTGCAATGCTTCGAAGGCTTCATGAGCAATTGGTCCTGCGGATCCCTTCAAGCGCTCTTGCGGGCCGGAGCCGCGGCCGGTCGCGAACCGAACAACACATCCACAATGAGCAGCGCCGCGCCAACCGCAATCGCGGAATCCGCCACGTTGAACGCCGGCCAGCGATACGTGCCCAGCCACACTTCAAAGAAGTCCGTTACTCCGCCGTGCACGATGCGGTCAGTAACATTACCGGTGGCCCCGCCGAGCAGCAGCGCCAGTCCCGCTGCGCTGAAACCGCCGCCACTGCGGTTAGCGACCAACATCCACGCCAAAATAACGATGACCACCACCGAGCCGGCGATCAGCGCCACGCGAGTCCACACCGAAGCCGATTCGGCCAGCACCCCAAACGCAATACCGGGATTTTGGCTGTGTACCAGGTAGATGAAATTGCGCACGATTTCGTGCCGCCAGCCCCCGCGGTTTGCGTCTCAAACCACGCTTTGGACCCGCGGTCCGCCAGCACCACCGCCAACGTTAGCCAAAGCCAGCGAACGCGCGCAGGCACGGTCATGGCTGGGCACCTGGGGGGTGGTTGGCGATCATCGGCATAAATCTCCGCTTCACGCGTTCACCGGAACGGCCGCGCCGCCCTCAATCTCGTTAAGTGCTTCGCTGCAGCGTTCGCATACCGTCGGATAGCGCGAGTTCTCGCCAACGTGCGTGGAATAATTCCAGCACCGCTCGCACTTCGCACCCGCCGCCTTCTGCACCATAATCTCCAATCGCGGCACGACCTCCGATTTGTATCCTCCCGCTCCCGCGCTATAAAACTCCACCTGCGAAACGATAAACAGCGCGGGCAATTGCCCCGGATACGGCTTCAGCTTGGACGTAAGCTCTGGGTCGGCGCTCAACAGCACCTTGCGCCTCCAGCCCGGAATTGATCCGCTTTTCATTACGCGCCGCTTCCAGCGCTTTCAAAACCTCCGCGCGCACCTTGCCTAGCAGTTCCCAGTTGGCAATCTTGTCGGCGGGCAGGCCGGTGCGCAGGTCCGCGTCGTGGAAGAACAGCGCGACGTGCACGCTGTCCGGATCATGCGCCGTCTTCGGCAAATACTTCCAAATTTCCTCCGCGGTAAACGTGAGTATCGGCGCCGCTAGCCGCACCAGCGCGCTAGTGATTTCCAGCACCGCCGTTTGCGCCGAACGCCGCGATTTGCTGGCCGGGGCCTTCGTATACAGACGGTCCTTTAGCATGTCGTAGTAAAACGAGCTGAGGTCCACCACGCAGTAATCGTGCATGCGCGTGATACACCCGGTGAAACTCATACGCCGCATACCATTCGCGGCACTTGCGCACCAAATCCGCGGTGCGCTCCAGCATCCAACGGTCGATCTCTTCCATCTCTGGCGTGCGCCAGCGCATCGCGCGAAGGATCAAAGCCGGACAGATTGCCCAGCGCAAAGCGGAACGTATTGCGAATTTTGCGATACGCTTCGCTAAGCTGCGTCATCACCCGCTCGCACATGTTAACGTCCGCCTGATACTCCTGCGAGGCCACCCATAGCCGCAGCAGATCCGCGCCCCACTTTTCGCAAATCTCCGATGGCAGCATCACGTTGCCGAGCGACTTGGACATCGGGCGGCCTTGCTCGTCCAGCGTCCAGCCGTGCGTCACGCACTGCCCTGAACGGCGCACGTCCGCGCACGCCGATGCCCACCAGCAGCGAACTCTGGAACCAGCCGCGATACTGGTCGGGGCGCCTTCGAGATAAATATCCGCGGGCCAGGCAATCCGTTCCGATGCGTCGAGCACCGCCAAATTCGACGAGCCGGAATCGAACCAAACGTCCAGAATGTCGTTTTCCTTGCGCCAATTTGCTACGCGCCGCATAACGAACACGTCGTGCCCGGCGGGCAGCAACTCCTCCGCCGGATGCGTCGTACCAAGCGTCGGCGCCTTCTGTTTCAAACCATTTCAATGCACGCTGTGCAGCGCTGCGAAATCCTCCAGCCGCTTCGCCGCACCCTTCGCAGTAAAAAACAATGATCGGCACGCCCCAGAAGCGCTGCCGCGAGACGCACCAATCCGGCCGCTCCTGCACCATTTCGTGGATGCGCTCTTCGCCCCACGCCGGGAACCATTTCACTTTGTGCAACTTCGTCCATCGCCAATTGCGCGCAACGCTCTTGGGTGCCGCCGTGCGCGCGTGCGGTCCAGGATCGATGAACCACTGCTCCGTGGCGCGGAAAATCACCGGATTGTGGCAGCGCCAGCAATGCGGATAGGTGTGTTTGTAATATTGGTGTGCCCGAGCAGCGCCCCGCGCTCGCCCAGCAATTTCACGATGATAGGATTCGCGGTCGAAAACAGCTTTGCCCTTATATTCCGGCAAGCCTTCGAGATATACGGCCGCGATCGTCAATCGGCGCGTCCGTCTCCAGCCCATATTTTTGCCCGGTGCGAAAATCGTCGGCGCCGTGCCCTGGTGCCGTATGCACGATCCCGCTGCCCTGATCCAGCGTCACGTAATCCACAAGCAAACCCGGCACTTCCATCGGCAAAAAGGGATGCAGAAATTTCAGCCCCTCAAATTCCCGCCCCTGAAACGTCGCCACCACGCGCGCTTCCTTAATCCCGCATTCCGCCTGCAGCGCCGCCACGCGCTCCGCCGCCAGCAGCAGCCGCCCCTTCTCCGTCTCGACCACCACGTACTCAAAATCCGGATGAAACGCCAAACCGCGATTGTGCGGCAGTGTCCACGGCGTAGTCGTCCAGATCACCGCGCTGGTTCCCGCACGCCAGCTTGTTTTCCGCCTCACCCGTAGCCTTAAACGTCACCCACACCGATGGGCTGACGTGATCCTCATACTCTACTTCCGCTTCCGCCAAGGCCGTGCTGTCGTAAATGCACCAGTACACCGGCTTGCGCCCCCGATACACGTAGCCTTTCTCCATAAAATCCAGGAAAGCCCCGGCAATCGTGGCCTCATACGAAAAATTCATCGTCAAATACGGCTCATTCCACCGACCAAAAACGCCCAGCCGTTTAAAATCACGCCGGTGCTGATCCACATAGCGCGTGGCAAACGCCCGGCACAACTTGCGAAACTCCGCCGGCGCCACTTTCCCCTTCCCACCCAGTTCCTTCTCCACCTGCGTCTCAATCGGCAATCCGTGACAATCCCAGCCCGGCACGTACGGCGCATAATGCCCGGACATGCTCTTGGACTTGACCACCAAATCCTTCAAAATTTTATTCAGCCCGGTTCCCAGGTGAATCGTCCCCGTGGGATACGGCGGCCCATCGTGCAGCACAAACAGCGGCTTCCCTTCCCGCGCCGCCAAAATGCGCTCATACAGGCGCCCTTCATCCCAGGCCGCCAGCTGCTTCGGCTCGTTCTGCGGCAGCCCAGCCTTCATCGGAAAGTCCGTGTTGGGCAGGTTCAATGTCTTCTTCAGTTCAAAAGGTTCAGGCATAAGGTTAGCGTTTCGGAAAAAATCCCCCATTAGGCTACAAAAGCAGCGTGGTACTGTGACCGCCCTTTGGAACAGGTATCCGGCGAGAAACATCGGAAAGCGGTTGAATTCCGTATGTTACAATGAATTGGAAGTTGGTGTCAGCCGCGCGGCCCGCAAACAACCTTTGCGGCCCCGTGAGAATCATACCCGCTTGGGACACCGAACGCAGCGCGCCTGCGTCTAAAATTTGAGGGGTTACGGTGCCGGGTCCAATCATAAGTCTTCTACCTCCTGAGTTCACCAAGCCGGTGGCTGGCAGCCAGCCTTCCGTCCCCGTGCCAGCATCGGCCTTGCCAGACTTCGCCACGCCTAAGTACGTAGTTTCCGACGGCTTCTTCTCCAACCTGAAACAGTTCCTCACCGAGCGCCCGATCAAGCTCAATGGCAATGTGAATTCCACGCTAATGCCCCCGTCGTACGGCGGCGGCTTTGCGGACAATCTCAAAGAGTTTTTCAGCTCGACGCCTGTCCCCAAAGGCCCGGTCAACAGCCGCCTAGCCGTTTCCTGGGGCAGCAATTTCGGCGGCTTCGGCTACCGACTGAAAGAATTTTTCGCGCCCACCAAACTCCCACCGCTGCAAGTCACCAGCAAGCCCATCAAGGTCAAAGAGATCTGGTCCAAGGACGAAAACTTCGGCTGGACCCAAATTCTTTCCGTCGCCCTGCACGCGGGCATCATGGCCTTGCTGATCATTCCGTTTTTCATCATTCGCTCAACGGACGTGCAAGCCAAAGGGCCCGCCGTTGACGTCACGCCGCTGGATATCTCCGATTACGTCTCCAAGCTCCCTGCTGGCGCGAATAAAGCCGGTGGCGGCGGTGGCGGCGGTGATCGCGAAGTTTTGCCTCCCAGCAAGGGGCGCGCACCAAAGTTCAAGTGGACGCAATTTACCCCTCCCGAGGCCCATCCGAATCCGGCCCCGAAACTCCCGATGGACGCTTCTCTCCTCGGGCCTCCAGATCTGAAGGTTCAGAACCCGAACTTGACCAACATGGGTGATCCGCTGGCCAACGCTCCCAATCTCTCCGGCGGTTCCGGCGGCGGGGGCGGTTTGGCACCGGCGAAGGCGGCGGTATCGGCAGCGGCAATGGCGGCGGTCTCGGCCCAGGCTCTGGTGGCGGCACGGGCGGCGGCATGTTCCGCGCAGGCACAGACGGCGTCGGCCAGCCGCAATGCATCTATTGCCCGCCTCCCGACTATTCCGACGAAGCCCGCAAAGCCAAATACCAAGGCACGGTTTTGCTGGAAGTTACCATCACCGCCGACGGCCGCATCATCGACCCCGTCGTGATCAAAGGCCCCGGCCTAGGCTTGGAAGAAAAAGCCGTCGAGCGCGTGCGCCAATGGAAAATGCGCGCCGCCCCCGGCCCCAACGGCAAGCCCGTAACCTGCCGCGCCCCCATCGAAGTAGTCTTCCGCCTCTACTAATCTTGGTGTAGGTGCTGATTTTGTAGGTGCCGAACTGTCGGCGAGCCCATCCATTCGCCCGACTCCCAGCCGCTCCTCCCCACTGCCGGTACTCACTTCAAGCAACACCCCGATTCCTAAGCCTTCCGCAGCCCCGCCAATCTGTTACGATGCGTTCATGAGAAAAGCCATCGTCCCCTTCGCCTCGGTCCTGCTTTGCTTAGCCTTCCTCAACCCCACTATCCACGCGCAACCCGATAAAGGCACGCTCGAACTGACCGCGCGCATCACCCCCACCGCCGCCCGCCCCGAACCCGTGCGCCAATTCACCTTTTACATCCTGACCCGCAGCTACACCGATGTGGCTGCCGAAATCGCTGCGCAAAACGTCCTGCCGCCCCGCGATGAGTTCATCGATACCCTCAAAGTCTCCAAAGAACTAAAGGCCTGGCTCAAAGCCCACGACGTTCTGGACCTGACCGCCCCGGACCTGGACAAATCCATCACCGCCGACGACATCCTCGGCACACCGGAATTTCTCCTCGCCTATCAGCGCTCCAACAGCGGCGGCGTCACCAACGGCATTCCCAAACCAAAATACAAAGAAGCCGACAAAATCGACCATCCTGAGAAATACCAAAAGGAAAACCAGGAATACCTCGACGCTCTGAAAAAATTCATCAAGACCAATCCCGCCACCGTCAACGGCATCGAGCTCGAGCTCACCGGCGTCAATCCGCAAAGCAAGTGGGCCAAGATCGAGGGCGACCGCCGCAGGACGATCCAGCGCCTGGCTCCCGACGTGGCGCAAACCAAATATCAGGTCGCCACGGTGGACACCGACCTCGACGGCCACGCCACCCTCTCCGGCCTCCCGCCCGGCAACTATTGGATTAGCTCCCTCAATCTCGACGCTGACGCCGGCGACGCCCGTCTCCGCTGGGACGTGCCCGTCACCATTGTCGCCAGCCGCACCACCCGCGTGGATCTCAGCAATCTCAACGCTACCGACGCGCACTCCGCTTCCACGCCCTAGCTGATCGCGGAAAAGGCAGGGTTTTCAGTGGTTTCGGAGAGTTCCAGGGTTTTCAGGGGTCGGAGCTTTAGCTCTGACATGAAGTGCTTGGCGAAGAATAGGCTTTAGCCCCTGAGGAACTGCTTTTGCTATCTTTCACCAGCCTGTTAGGATTTCGTCTCGCCGCTATGGGCACCGCGCCGCGCTGGATCGCCTTCAACGCCTTCATTCTTCTGTCCGTCTATCTGGACTTGCGCTTCATTCATCGCAAGCCGTACAAGAGCGGTGTCGGCGAAGCCGCGCTCTGGAGCATGGTGTGGATCACCTTCTCCATTCTGTTTGGCGTCGGCGTACATTTCTATTTCGGGGCACCCGCGGCCCTCGAATACTTCACCGGCTACCTGATTGAGAAAGCCCTCAGCGTCGACAACCTATTTCTTTTCCTGGTGATTTTTCACGCCTTTGCCGTCGACGAGCGTCTGCAACAGCGCCTCCTGCAATGGGGCATCCTCGGCGCGCTGCTCATGCGTGGCATAATGATCGCCGCCGGCGCAGCCCTCATTCAGCGCTTTTCCTGGATCCTCTACCTCTTCGGCGCTTTCCTCATCTACGCCGGCATTCACATGCTCTTCGCCAAAAAAGAAAAAATTCACCCCGAGAAAAACTACATCTTTCGCTTTGCCAATAAACATCTGCGCGTAACCCGCGAATATCAGGGCGAGCACTACTTCGTGCGCCACGCAGGCCAGCTCTTTGCCACCCCGCTCTTCGTGGTGTTACTGGTCATCGAGATCACCGACATCACCCTGGCTGTCGATTCCATTCCCGCGGTCTTCGGCATCACCCACGATGCCTTCATCGTCTACACCTCCAACGTCTTCGCCATCCTGGGCCTCCGGGCACTCTATTTCCTGCTAGCAGGCGTACTGGGGCGCATCCGCTATCTAACCGTAGGTCTTTCCTTCGTCCTGGTTTTCATCGGTGGGAAAATGATCGCCGACCCCTGGCTGCACATCCCCGTACAAATCTCGCTAGGCGCCGTAGCCGGCATCCTCGCCGTCGCAGTAGCAGCCTCGCTGCTAACCCCATCAAAATCCGTGTAGCGGCCGCCTTCCGCGTGCGCTGACAAAGGATTTTAACTCCCGCCCGCTCAGTATGAGGCGAAATTCCGGGGGCGCACTTCCCCCCAATCGCTTCGGAAAGACCGATCATGCCAGCGTTAGCACCTGCGGCTCAAGCCGCCGGGCACCTGAAATTTCGCCTCCACCTATACAAAATTCCCCCAATTCCCGGTAAACTATTTAGATGAAATTCGGCCCAGCACCCACCGAGTTGATGCCCGGCGCGAAAAACGCCGTGGAAACCTGCTTGGCCGTCCGCCCGGGCGAGCAAGTAGCCCTGATCGCCGATGCCATCAGCAAACCCGTCGCCGCCAGCCTGGCCGCCGCCCTGAGTAACCGTCGCGCTACCGCGAGCACCTTCCTCCTGGAGGACTTCAGCCCGCGCCCCATCCGCGAAGCTCCGCCAGAGATTCTCGAGGCCCTGGAAACCGCCGACGTCGGCATCCTGTGCATGACCCCGCAACCCGGCGAACTCGGCGCCCGCATGGCCATCGTCAAAGTCGTCGAGCGCCGCCAAATCCGCTACGCCCACATGGTGGGCGTCACCCCGGAAATCATGCAGCAAGGCATGCGCGCCGATTATCTAAAGGTAGACAAGTTAAGCGACAAACTCCGCGAACGCATGCTCCGCGCCGAAACGCTCACGGTAAAAACCGAAGCCGGCACCAACATCGCCGCCCATTTCGATCGTGGCTTGGACTGGGTCAAGACCAGCGGCCTGATCAGCCCACGTTACTGGTCCAATCTCCCCGCCGGCGAAGTCTTTACAACACCGGCCACGGTGGACGGCACCTTTGTCTGCGATGCCAGCGCGGGCGATCACTTCAACGGCAAATACGGCGACCTGCAATCCACCCCGCTGGTCCTGACCATCGAAGGCGCGCGCCTTACAAAAGCCGAGTGCGCTCGCAAAGATCTCGAAGCCGAATTTTGGGAATACTGCCACACCGACGAAAACAGCGACCGCGTTGGCGAACTAGCCTTCGGCACCAATCTGGGCCTAAGCCAAATGATCGGCGTCCTGCTGCAGGACGAAAAATTCCCCGGCGTTCACCTGGCCTTCGGCGATCCCTACGGCAGCCAAACCCACGCCGACTGGAAATCCAAAACCCACGTAGACGTGCTAACCCGCAACTGTGACGTGTGGATCGACGACGACCAGGTCATCAACAAAGGCCGCTACCAACTCGATCACCTCGGCCTGTCGTAGCCGTTGTTGTAGCGGCGGGTCTTTAGAGCCGTTCTTTTGACTCACGTTTTATCCAACCCGAAACGGCAACTCCAACTTGTACCCACAAACAAAATCCCTTAGGCTCACGCAAGCGTGCTCACTCTCCCCGCAGATCTAAACCGCGTCATCGACCAAGCGTGGGAAGCCACCAAACAAGTCCCCGGCTATCTGCTCGAAAACGAAGCCAAATTTCTGGGCGTACTCGCGGCGATAACGCCCACCGAAGGCGCCATTGTGGAAATCGGCAGCTATCGCGGCCGCTCCACGGTGATGTTAGCCAAGGTCGCCGCGCACTATGGTCGCGGGCCGGTGGTTGCCATCGACCCGCACAATTCGCCCATCCTGGTGAATCCCGACGGATCGAATCGCTTCTCGTCCTACGACGACTTCCTGCAAAATATCCGCGGCGCCGGCATCGCCGACCATGTCGAGCCGCACCTGGCGTATTCCACCAAAATCAGCGCCACCTGGAATCGTGCCATCCGCCTGCTGTGGATCGACGGTGATCACTCTTACAAAGGCGCGAAAGCCGACCTCGACGGCTTCCTTCCGCACCTCGCGCCCAACGGAGTAATCGCCTTGCACGACGCCCTGAGCAATTTTGAAGGCCCCATCCGCATCTTTGTGGAGGAAATGCTGCGTTCCGACCGCTTCGGCCCCGCAGGTTTCGTGCATTCCATCGCCTGGGCGCAATTCCGCCCCGCCGCCGGCGCACAATTCCGCCTGCAACGCGAGCGTCTAGCCAAACGCGCCGGCAAACTAATCGGCCTGGTGGAAGAAGGCGCAGAGTTGCGCGGCATGAAAAAAATGAAGTTTAAACTAACCCGCGCCAGGGTCCCGCGCTTCCCGCTAACCCACGAAGCCTGGGCCAAACAACTGGACCCTGAGTCCACGCAGACGCGCGGATAAGCGGGTTACCGGATGTTTTGGCGGACGGATCCACCCGCCGGGCTGAAGCCCGGCGCCTACGAGACATGAGCCTGCGGGGGCGGCCGGCCATGCAAACAATGATATCATGATATCATTGTGTTTCGGAGGTGCTCACCATGGCCCAAATCGTAGTGCGCAAAATCGAAGAAGAGGTAAAAGCCCGCCTCCAGCGCCGCGCCAAACGCCACGGCCGTAGCATGGAAGAGGAAGTCCGCGAAATTCTGCGCGACGCCACCAAAACGGAAACCGCCCCGCCTCGCAAATTGGGAAGCGAGATGCAAGCGATCTTCGGAAAGCTCGGATTGAAGCGCGGGGAAATTCGCGAGCTCCGCGGCGGCCGGCTCCAGATCCCCAACTTTGAGGAATGATCCTACTGGATACCAATGTAGTCTCGGAATTGATGTTGCCGGGAGCCGACGCTTCCGTAATTTCCTGGACAGATCGTCAGCCGGCCTCTTCCCTGTGGATCACCGCGGTGACCGAGATGGAAATTCGCTTCGGAATCTTGGCATTGCCCGCCGGGCGACGACGAGACAATTTAGCTATGGAGTTCGAAAGATTCGTCGCAAACATGATTTTGGACCACGTGGCAACCTTTGACGTAGCGGCGGCACGCAAAGCGGCGGAGTTGATGGCCGAAGGCAAACGGCGCGGACGCCCCGGAGAATTGCGCGACACCATGATGGCGGGAATTGCGCTGGCGACGAATGCCACCATCGCCACGCGCAATGTGGCGCACTTTGCGGATTTAGATTTGCGAATCGTTAACCCGTGGGAGCCGTCGTAGTGGCGGGTCTCAGACCCGTTCTTGTGATTCTTCCACTCTTTGACGCTTCTGTCCGTTCTGCTCTTCTGGTCGATCAGGCAAGTTGGAACGGGCAACTACGCGTTAACCGAAAAGCCGCTCACGCCGCTCTGACCCAGCGTCGAGCTCGCAGCCAGCAACCCGCCGCTCTGCGCGAACTGCTGAAAATCCTGCTGTAGCGTGCTGTACGCCGTTTGCGCCGCGGCAAGGTTGCCCGCCTGCAGCGCCGTCCCCAGCTGGCTTAGCAACTGGCTGATGGGATTGGAGCTTTGCCCGGTCGCAGTCGTGCCGCTGTCGTTTCCGCCGCCGTGGTGATGATGACGCCCGGAACCCTGCGTTGCCTGACTCTGAAAATCCTGCTGAATCGTCGAGTAATCCGACTGTGCCGCCGACAAATTTCCAGCTTGCAAATCCGTGGAAAGCTGTTGGAAGGCCTGCGAAATGGGGTTGCTGCTCTGCCCGCCGGCAACCGCGCTGTTCTGTGGGGCGTTCTGCTTCAGCACGGCAAGATCCGACTGCGCCGCGGACAAATTTCCCGCCTGCAAATCCTGCCCGAGTTGTTGAAACTCCTGCTTCAATTTCTGCGCGGTGGTCTGCTGCGTACTCGGTGTGCTCGAACTGCCCAAAGCAAACAAGCCACTGCTCAAAATTCCGGCAAGCGCCATTATAATCTCCCTGGATCGGACCTATTCATCCTATCCATTCTAACATCGGCGGAAATCAGAAAAACTTTAGCGCCGCATCGCTCGCCATCACCTTTGCACTTCGCAGACCAAATCGGCGCTGCCAAAACGCCTCTAACCACAGCACCTTCAATCACTTCGCGCTGGCGCCATCATTTTAGTTTTATAATCCAGCAACCCCTGGAAAACTCTGCTCGCCCCACCCGGCAGCCCCTGCCTACCTGCTACCTCGATGCCGGCTGCTCACCTGGGTCGCACATCGGTCCGAGGACCCTTATCTGCCGGTAATCCTGCTCGGAAATGCCATGCCGCTTGCGCAACACCCGCTGCAGTTTGCGAAGATGTCCCGACTTGTATTCGCTGCACACCGTTGCGCTCCAGACGTCACCGGTTTGCGAATCGACTGCGTAATGATCGGTAACCACGCTACCGCCCGGATTATCCCAAGTCCCTTCAAAGCTATAAAACCTCGGAAAATAGACATCGTTATATTTGTCGAGAGCGAATTTGGGCAGTTTCAGCACCTTTTGTCCGTGCAGTGCCGCGTACACCAAATCGCGAGCTTCTTCCTGAGTGAGTAAAGGAGCACCAGCGGAAGCGCGCACCGTTCCCTCACCCGTACAAAGAACAACCAGCATCGCTATGATTAGGGGAAATGTGACGTCCATATCGTTTCTGGCCTCTTCGGCTCCTGCTGGCCGCCGCTGGCGCCGCTAAAACAGCCGCGCGATGTATTCGCGCATTTGGTGCTTCCAGTAGGGCCAGTCGTGGCCGCCTTGCGGGCCCCAATTATCCACCGAGTGACGGATGCCACGGCTAGCCAAAATTTCCGACATTCGGTAGGTGGGCTCGGGTTTTTCCCAGGGACCGGAGCCGGTCGTTAGATGGATGTCGCAGCTGGCTAGATTTCCCAGCACCCACGGATCGCTCATGTTGGCCAGGTAATCCACGGGATTGTTGAAATAAAAATTGTCGTCGTACATGCCGTCCATGAAATTCCGCAAATCGTACACCCCGGACATCGCGAAACAGCGCTTGATCACGTCGGGATGCTTGAACAGAGAATTCGCGGCGTGATACGCGCCGAAAGAGGAGCCCATGGTGCTGATGCCGATTCCCTGCGACTGGCAATTGTTCCAGATAAAGGGCACCACCTCTTCGCGCAAATAGGAATCGAAAACTGCCTGCACGTAGCTGCGGTGAAAGGGATGCGCGCCTTTGTTATAAAAGCTCTGCCCGTTGATGGAATTTAGGGTGAACAGCTTCACGCGGCCGCCGTCAATGAAATCCGCGAGCGCGCCCACCATGCTCTGCCCTTCGAGCTCCCACTCGTCGCCCGCGCTGGTGGGAAATCCCAGCAGGGGCGGCCCCCAGTGGCCGTAGACCACCACACCCATCTCGATTCCGAGCCGCGGGGAATACCACCGGTGATATTCACGCTTCATATTCGCTGCCTCTTTCTTGCGCGCGTACGCTCGACTCCTGGCGCGTTGCACTGCGGGGAGTCAAAAAGTATGCCAGCAGCGCGACGTTTTCCGCAAACTACGCGTTCCTTTGCGACAGGTTACGGCTCGGCATGGCTCCCACCGCGTCGCGACGAATTTTCCCACAAGCCCTCGCCAACCGCGCCGCGTTCGATTTACACTCTAAGTCCCTTCCGGAGCCTCGCAGCGACGAAGCCGGAGACGACCATGTCCGCCATGAAAAAATCTCGACGTTCCACTTCCAAATCCAGCCGCTGCAATCCCGATCACGAGTTGCGCAAGCAGCTCGCGAATCTGCTGCAGGGCGGACAAGCGCATGTGCATTTCAGCGACGCCCTGAAGGGATTTCCCCTGCGCAAGCGCGGCGTGCTAGTCAAAGGCCTTCCGCACACCGCTTGGCAATTGCTGGAACACGCGCGCATCGCGCAATGGGACATTCTGGAATTCAGCCGCAACCCCGACCACGTCTCGCCCGATTTTCCGGAAGGCTACTGGCCAAAAACGCCGGTGCCGCCAAGCCCCGCTGCATGGGATCACAGCGTGCGCGATTTTCACTACGACCTGCTGCAGATGATCGCCCTGGTGGAAAATCCCAAGACCGATTTGCACGCGCCGATTCCGCATGGACAAGGGCAAACTATTCTGCGCGAAGCGCTGGTGCTGGCGGACCACAATTCCTATCACCTAGGCCAGCTGGTGGATTTGCGCCGCGCTCTGGGGATTTGGCCGGAGGCCTAGAACTTGCGGCGCACGCTTTGCCACTTTGCGCGCCTGCTGCTGTTTCTTGCCGTCGCCGCGCAAGTTGCGTTGGCGCAGCGCCAATACGTTCTTCCGCAGATCGATCTTCCGCATCCCTACTATTTTCGCGAAATGTATCTGCCGCAGCTGACCAGCGGGCCAAGCAGCGTGGCGTGGTCTCCCGATTCACGGGAAGTGGTGTACAGCATGGGCGGTTCGCTGTGGCTCCAGAAAATTGCCGAGACCTCCGCGCTGCAGCTTACCGACGGCGCGGGCTACGATTACCAGCCGGACTGGTCGCCCGACGGAAAATCCATAATTTATTGTTCCTATCAGAAAGATGCGCTGGAGTTGTGGCTGCTGGATGTAGCCAATGGCGCTAGCACGCAAATGACCAACGGCGGCGCGGTCAATGTTGAGCCGCGCTGGTCGCCGGACGGAAAGAAGATCGTTTTTGTTTCCACCTCCTATAACAAACGCTTTCATATTTTTGTTGGCGATGTGCGCGGCGGCAAGCTAGAGAACGTAACGCGGCTGACGGGAGAAACGAAAAGTCCGCTGCCGCGCTATTACTACAGCGCGTACGACATGGAAATCAGCCCGGTGTGGTCGCGCGACGGCCAGGAAATTCTCTTCGTTTCCAACCGCGGGCACATCCATGGCACGGGCGGCTTCTGGCGCATGAAAGCCCAGCCCGCCGCGGAAGCGCGCGAAATTCATTACGAAGAAACCAACTGGAAGGCGCGTCCGGATTTTTCTCCCGATGGCTCGCGCATCGTCTACAGTTCTTACCTCGGCCGCAACTGGCACCAACTTTGGACCATCCCGGCGAACGGCGGCGACGCCTTCCCGCTCACCTACGGCGACTACGACATCACCAATGTCCGCTGGTCGCCTGATGGAAAAATGCTGGCCTATATCTCTAACGAAGAAGGTTACACGGCGCTTGGCTTGCTCGGCGCACCCTCGGGGGATCAGCGACAATTGGTTGTGGAAAAGCGCAATTTCAAGCGCCCACACACCTTGCTTCTGCTCACGGTCACAGACGAGTCGGGAAATCCATTGTCCGCGCGAATTTCGATTACCGACGAACGCGGAAAGTTTTACGCCCCCGACGATGTGTGGATTTCCGCGGATGATGGGTACGATCGGCGCAAATCGCGTTTTGAGGCGCACTATTTCGACATAAGCAGATCGCCCGATTCGCTGGTTTTCAGGACAACTAACAGAAGAACGCAACAGAAATCCGGGCGAGCGCCGCATCATCCTAACGCCATTTCTGTTCCGGCGGGAATGGTAAAGATCGAAGCGATGAGGGGATTTGCGTACCAGCCCCTGATCCGAACGATAGCGACCAATCCCGGCCCGATGACGAACGTGGAGTTGGCGCTTCGTCGCTTAGATGGGAAAAGGGAAGGAGATGCCCAATGGATCAGCAGCGATTTACACGTGCACATGAATTACGGCGGTGTCTACCGCAATAGCCCCACGAATCTTGTGGTGCAGGGGGACGCTGAGGATTTAGAAATTGTAAACAATCTGATTGTGAATAAGGAGCAACGTTTTCCAGATATAGAGTTCTTTGATGACGATCCTTCGAGGGATACCGCGACAGGCCCGTGGATTGTAAACGGTCAGGAATTTCATACCAGTTACTGGGGACATCGGGGATTGCTGAATATGGAGGAACACATTTTACTCCCGGGATACGCTGGGTATCCGAATACCGCTGCGGCGAGCTTGTATCCGATGAATGCGGATGTTTACGACATGGCGCACGCGCAGGGCGCACTGGTGGGCGCGGTGCATCCCTTCGACGAAATCCCCGATCCCTTCGCAAAGCCGGCGCAGAGAATTACCGATGAGCTGCCGGTCGATGTGGCGTTGGGAAAATTGGACTATATGGAGATTGTGGGATTCAGCGATCACCGCGCCACCGCCGCTGTGTGGTATCGGTTGCTAAATCTTGGCTTCCACATTCCTGCGGGCGGGGGAACGGACGCGATGGCGAATTTCGCTTCTTTGCGCGGGCCGGTGGGGATGAATCGCGTGTATGCCCTCGTCCCGGCATGGCCCGCAAAGGTGGAATTGTGGCTCGATGCGCTGAAAAAAGGCCACACCTTTGCGACCAACGGGCCGTTGCTGGAGTTCTCGCTGGGAGGACAACAAATCGGCGATGAATTATCGATGGAACGGCCGCAGGATGCCGTGCCGTTTAGCGCCAAGTTGCGCTCGATTGTGCCGGTGGATCATCTCGAAGTGGTGTGCAACGGCAAGATGGTCCAGACGCTGATGGCGCGCACCTCAGCCGATGTAAGCGGAACTTTACCGATTGGCGAAAGCATGTGGTGCGTGCTGCGGGCTTCGAGCGATCAGGCCGAATACCCCGTCCTGGACAAGTACGTGTATGCGACGACCAGCCCCATCTACATCACGGTGGCGGGCAAGCGGCCGCGCTCGCCGGAAGATGCCAAGTATTTTGCGGCCTGGATCGACCGCGTCACGGAAGCGACCGCGGCTTATCCCGACTGGAATTCCCCTGCGGAGAAGGCCTATGTGATGGGGCGCCTGGCCGAGGCCCGGAAGATTTACGAAAACCTCGAACACTAACTCCTGAATTGCTCTCGGGAGAGCGTGCCCCGGCAGAGCAATCGTTGAACGCGCCACTATTCGACGAGGTGAATGGCCTCTTCGACGTGGTGGTGCGCTTTGTCGATGTGGTCAAAAGCGCGCTGCTGCAGACCTTGCGCGAAGGCATTGTCTTCCTCTTGCGAGATGTCCTGACGCGCCTTGTCCAGCAATTGCAGGGCGCGATGCAGGCGGCCGGGCCAGGCGAGATGGGAGTCGACGGGCGGATGGTCGTTCAAGTCCTTGCCGTCATCGATGGCCGCGCGCTTAATTTCGGCGATGGCCTCGTCGATTTGATGGATGGCTTTATTTTCCTGTTCGCGCAGTTCCCCGCCGTCGGGGCGCTGCAGATGGGCCCGCGCAGTACGCAAGTCGGTTAGGGCGTGAAGATACGCGGGATGCTCCCGAGGGGGTGCCGGTTTTGCCGAGAGCACTGCCGGAATAGCCAGCAGCAGCCCAAAAAGTACGAGAGACAGCTTTAGAAGGTTTCTCATCGATGTGACGCTCTCCTAGTGTTGCAAGATGTTGCCGCAAGTAAATTACGCGTGACCGAACGTCGCGCTGCCCTGGAACACCGGATCACTGGGGGACCCGTAAGTTCGCGCGGGTAGGCATACAACCTGACGGTATAAACCGTAACCGATGCCGGAAGTTGCGGCAAGCGGGAGGACGGTGAATGGTAGCCAGGGGGTAAACAGCGGCTAAGTCTCGCAGATTGTGGAGCTAACGGAACAAAATTAAACCGGGACACCGCGGAGCTGTCTTCACCTAGACAGCTCCGCGGTGTCCCGATTGGTTCTTGGGACTTCAGGCTTAAGGTTTTTCTCCCGAGGCCTCCTATGCTAGAAGCGAGAGGATTCCGGCCCGGGGCTAAGAACGCTGATTATTGGCTGCACCGGCTCGGTTAGCTACCGTGCATACGCGAGTCCGGTTACAGGGTCAACGGAACTGTATCTGACGCCATAATGAATCCATATATCTTTTATTTTCAATGGTATAGCTGTTCACATGAACAAATGGGCGCCACGCTGCAAAGAGTCGTGCTATGCTCTCCCGCGCGCCATTCATTTGTTCAAGGAACGTGTCTATGCCCGCCTCGCAGACGGCTTTCTCACCTTCCCATCGCTTCGGCCTATTCGAGGTGAACCTTGCGGCCGGAGTGCTGACCAGACAAGGTGCACGGGTAAAACTGCAGGAACAGCCTTTTCGGATCTTAACCTTATTACTACAGCGGCCGGGTGAAATTGTTACTAGGGAGCAACTGCGCCAATCACTCTGGCCGGAAGGAACCCACGTCAATTTTGACGGCAGTCTGAACGCCGCACTCAAGAAACTGCGGGCAGCGCTGCAGGATGATGCGGAAAACCCCCGGTTTGTCGAGACCGTGCCACGGCAAGGATATCGGTTTCTGGCGCCAGTCCACGTGGTCAACCCCGCGGCGATCGCGACCGAAAACATAACCACGCTGCAGAGCGACGCGAATTCCATCCAAGTACGCTTGCGGCTGAATCCCGTATTGACAGCGGAAGAAGTGCTGGCCGCACAGTGGGACCGCCATCGTGCGGAGCGCACACAGCAGTGGTTTGACGTGCTACTCCCGGCTATTGGGATCCTGTTTGCCTCGTGGCTGGTGTTTTACATCCTCTACCCTGTGCCACGGCCCAGCGTGCAGCGCATGAACCGCATCACCTATGGCGGGCGCATCGATGAGTGGGGCGGTATCGTATCGGACGGGACGAGAATTTTTTTCCTGGAGCGCGAAGGCAATCATTGGAACCTGATGCAAACCTCGGTGCAAGGGGGGAACACAGAGAAGATGCCCGTGCCGTTCGCTAACACCCGGCTGTTTGCCATGTCTCCGGATCACTCGCAATTCGTGATCGGACAGTTTGTGCGGCGGGAGGACGAAATGCCGTTGTGGCTGTGGCCGGTGCAGGGTGGTGAACCACGGCGGCTTGGCGAAGCGGTGGGCTCCGATCCCGCATGGTCGCCGGACGGAACGCAAATCGTTTTTGTAGGCGGCTCGAAACTGTATTCCGTGCATCGCGACGGTACCCTGTTGCATGAACTGGCGCATGTGAGCGGCCGGGCCAAATCGCCGGCATGGTCTTCGAACGGAACGACCATCCGCTTTACGGTGGAGACCGGGGATTCCGAGGAGCAATTCGCCGGGCAATTCGCTGGACAGGTCGTGGGGCAATCGATCTGGGAGATGTCCGCGAACGGCAGTGGATTGCACCCGGTGGTGATGCCGAACGCGCAGCCTCTGCGGCAGTCAGCGGGAAACTGGACCGCGGATGGAAAATACTTCTTGTTTTCGGGGTGCGAAGAATACGAATGCAATCTTTGGGGCATGCGGGATACCTGGACGTGGTACCGGCGTTCGCAGCATGGTCCGTTCCCCCTGACCAGCGGGCCAGACTCGCTGCGAGTCGCGGTTCCAGCGCAGACCGGGACGCGGGTATTCGCGCTCAGCTTCCGGTCCCAGCGGGAGTTTCAGAAGATTGACGCGCAAAACCTGCATGCCACGACCGTGGGTATTGGAACCTACGCCGAGCAGGCCAGCTTATCGCCCGACGGGGAGCTGGTGGCGTACGTAAATCGGCCGGACGGTTCGCTGTGGAGCAGCCACGCGGATGGTTCCTCGCGATTGCGGCTTACCAGCGCTCCGCTACGCGGCGCGGACCCGCGCTGGTCTCCAAAGGGAGAGCAAATCCTTTTTACCGGAGCGCGGCCGGGACAATTGCGCCAGATTTACATGCTGTCATCCGATGGCGGGGCGCTGCGCCCGGTGCTGCCGAAGTATTGGGAGGCGGCGAGCGCCGACTGGGCAGCGGACGGGCATCGTATTGTCGTCAGCATGCGAAACTCGCGAACGCATCCGGAGTATGCGTTGTTCTTTCTGGAACCGACAACGGGGGTGTTGAAAGAGCTGCCGGATTCCGCGGAATTCAGTCATCCCCGGACCTCCCCAGACGGACGGTTTGTTGCGGCGCTCGACGAAACCGGACAGCGTTTGATGCTGTATGACGTACGCAAGGAGACCTGGAGTGAGGGCGGCGCGGGAGGGCTGCTGGGGACACCGTATTGGGCGACGGATGGCTCGGCCGTTTATTTTCAGGATGTTCTGGAGGATGAGGAGGCCGTTTTTCGGCGGGACATGGCCAGCGGATTGGTGGTGCGCGTTGCGGGCTTTGGAGAGACCCTGCGGGGCAGCGCCAGTCATTGCGTTTTTAGCGGTCTGGACCGCGACGGAAGCTTGTACATGATGCTGGAGCGCGGGTTGACCGATATTTACACGCTGGATCTGGATTTGCCGTGAAGGTGGAAACTCCCTAGGGGCAGTTGGATGGGGCGGCCCGGCCAGCAAATCGAGCGCGGATCCAGCTGACCTGCTCGCTGACGGAGTTTCCGATCAGCGCGCTGGCGCCAAGCCCGGGATAACTGACAAACACTACGCGATTCTTCAGGCTGCATAGCCGGGCCACTATGGGAGCGGTGAGTTCCGTGGGCACGTCCGGATCGGCGTCGCCGCTAATGATTAACAGCGGGACTCCGGCAATCTTCTGGCCGGCGGTATTTCTGGCAAAGAATTCTTTGACATAGCGATTATTTTGCCAGGCCGCTTGCAGCACTTGTTTGGCCGCAAGCGGCGGCCCGGAGCTCGCTTCGCACGCGCGATCGACATATTGAAAGAGTGGCATGGCGTCGACGGTGATCATGTCCTGGGGACGAAAGCCGGGGAATACGGCGGCGATGCCCTTGGCCAGAAACACCAACGTGGCGTAAGAGGAGCTTTCCGCCAAGCGGGGGAATATCTGGTCGGGTTCCGCAAGGCCGGAAATGGCGATAGCACCGAGAAAGTTGGGGTCGGCGAGTTGCGCGGCCGCCTCCGCCACACCTACAGAGACCAGCCCTCCGTGGGCATAGCCGGCGACCAACCATTTGCCGGCCAGTTGCGGGAGCGCCGCGCGGGCGGCGGGCACCGCGTAGAGTACGTCGAGTGCGTTGGAGCGCATGTCCAGCGCAGCATGGGGGAAATTGCTTCCCAGCCCAGTATAGTCCGAGGCGACCACCGCGAAGCCTAAGCCGACGTACATAGACAGCAGCGGCCCATCGTTGAGATTGCTCACCAGGGACGGAGCGCATTGGCGGGCCGAGCCAGTGAACTCATGAGCCCAGGCAATAATGGGCCAGCCGCCGGGAGGAGGAGTTTTATCGGGGAACAGCACCACGCCGGATGCGGCTACGTCCTGCCCGTTCGCCGCGCGCGAATGATAGAGGATACGCACAACTGAAATCCTGTAGAACAATTGATATTCGTAAAATGGCGCGGAGCGGATGAGTTCGCCGGGCTTGCCGGGAGGCAACGGGTCGGGCGTGGTGTAGAAATCAGTTAGCGGCAGAAGCGGTGGTGCGTGAGCAAATTTTCTGGAAGGAGCGTCGGCAGCGCCTTGTCCGTGCGCGAATATGCCCGCGAGAGACCCAAAGATACAAAGCAAAATTCCGGTGCGCACGAAGATAGAGGCGGAGAGGAAACGTGGACGACGAAGGCTCTGCAGTACAAAGCGGTGCGGACGCGAACGGCTACCAGTCGGACGCGGGTCTGGGAAGATTATCCGCATGTTTGAACTGGTTACGCTTGGAATACGCGATGGCGGCGATGACCAGCCACATCAGGGTTGGCGGAAGGATGAGCACGAGGATGCCGCTGCGCAGCGCTTCGATCATGCGGTGGCCGGAAGAGGCGGCTTGGGTGTAGCACAGCGCGCAGCTTTGCGAAAAGGCTGGCGGGGCCAGCGTGACCGCGGCAAAGGCCAAAACGCAGACGGCCAACAAACGGAGCGGCGCTATAAGCATCGGCGATTTAAAGAGTTGCGGTCTGGTCATGAGCGAACCTCACGAGCTGGCACTCTATTATGCGCCTTATTTGGCAAACGGCGCGCCAAGGAGCAAGCGAAAGCTATCCGACCAGCCATAGGTGGTGGCGGCGAGCACAAAAACGGTAAAGATGGTGAAAGCCACAATAGATTTATGATTCTCCGACGCTAAGTGCATGAAATATAGAATGCCCAGTATGGCACCGAGGAATGCCGGAATCAGCATGCTGGCCAGCAGTGCTGCACCGCTTGGATGGCGCGAGGCGATGAGCAGTTCGATGCCAGTGATCACCAGCATGACGATATAGACTACGATGTACTTCCCGAGGCCGTCCTGCTCTTCCACTATGGTCATGTTCCTATTTCCTTTCCGCGCGTCTCTTTCCTCAGCTGGCCATGTTCATGAAATAAATCAGGGGCACGACGAACATCCAGACGATGTTGATGAACTGCCAAAAGAGTCCGATATTTTCGAGGTCCACGGCGGTGTAGCGGCCGCTCTTGTAGCCCATGGCGATGATCAGCAGAGCGATCAAGCCGGCGATGACGTGCAGAAGTTCCATGCCGGTGACGCTGAAGTAGGCTCCGCCAAAAAGGCCGGTGCCCCAGGGATTCTTGAAGAAGGTGACGCCCTGGCCGATCATGCCGAACCATTCGCGGATGTGCAGCAGGGTGAAGACCAGACCGGCAACCAGGGTGATCATCGACAGGCGAAACGCGGCGGGGCGATCGCCCGCGCGGGCGGCACGCACAGCCAGGGCCATGACCAGAGCGCTGGTGACCAGAATAAAGGTCATGACCAGAACGCTGACGATGGTGGAGGATTGAAACGGCCGGGGCCAGTTGGCGGTGGAGTTGCGCAGGAATCCGTAGGCCACCAGGCACGCGGCGAAAGTCATGATGTCCGAGATAATGAACAGCCACATGGCCAACTTTTTCGCGGGAACCGCGAACGGCGAGGGCTCCATGATCGGCACATGATGCCCGGCGTGCTCTCCGCCCAACGCTACTTCGGAATGACTCACGGCGCCTCCTGCAAATGGTGCTTCAGATTTTCAGCCACAGCAGCAAAAAGAGATAGACCCACAGAACGCCCATAAAATGCCAGTAATAGGAAGCCGCATTCAACGTGCTGCGGCGCAACGTGGCGTTGCCGAGTTTGCGCATCACGCGCAGCAGTCCGGCCAGACCGCCCAATACGTGCAAAGCATGGATGGCGGTAAAAACGTAGAAGAACGAGCTATTGGGGTTGGTGGCCAGATACAGGCCTTGCGAACGCAACTGCAGCCAGGCCATGAATTGCCCGCCGACGAACAGCAATCCGAGGCCGAGAGTGAAATACAGCCATAGGCGAGGCTGGGCGACGTTCGCATCCGTGCCGTTCATGTACGCGGCTACGCGGCGGCGCGCGACTTCCAGCGTGACGCTGCTCGCGAGTAGTAGCAACGTGCTGAGGAAGAGGACGGGTGGCAGGGTAATGTGTCGCCAATCGGTCGACGAGCCTTGACGGACGATCAAGGCGCTGGTGAACGCAGCAAAGGACATGCAGATGGCCGCGATGCCCACCCAGATCGCGCTGCTAGAAGCTGGCGGCGAGTATTGCTGTGCGACGCGCATATCTCCGCCGGCGGGAATGAGATTTTGCCCGCCGCCACCACCAGTGTGCCCGGCCGGGCGCTCTGGCAGAGACAAGATCTCGACTTTAGGAGGAGGTAAAGTTGTGGCCATGGTTTCTAGGGTGTTCCTCTCGTGTCTCGTAAATGTCGACGATCAATCGCCCTCCGAAGTAGCCAGCGCCTGCTCCGGAGAGTTTTGCATGATGTAATCCGCGCCAGAGGCAGTCTTGACACCGTATTGATCGGCATCGTGATACACGATCGGGATCTTTACCGCCGAAGTTATTCCAGGGCGGGGGCGAAGGCATGATCCATTCGAGCGAAGTGCCTTCCCAGGGATTGGCTGGCGCGGCGGGTCCGCGGAAGCGGCTGTAGATCAAGTTGTAGATGAACAGCAATTGCACCAAGCCGGTGAAGATGGCGGCCACGGTGATGAATTGATGCAAGGGGATGAGCGGCTTCAGGAAATCATCGGTAAAGGCGGCGTAGCGGCGCACGTTGCCAGCCCACCCCAGGTAATGGAAGGGCATGAAGATGCAGTAGGTTCCCACAAAGGTCAGCCAGAAGTGAATTTTGCCGATGGTCTCATTCATCATGCGCCCGAACATCTTGGGGAACCAGAAGTAGGTGCCCGAGAAGATGCCGAACATGGCCGCCACGCCCATGACCATGTGGAAGTGCCCGACGACGAAGTAGGTGGCGTGCAGCATGATGTCGATGGAAGGCTGCGCCAGGAAAAAGCCGCTGACGCCTCCGCTGACGAACATGGAGATGAATCCAAGGGCGAAGAGCGAAGCAGTATTAATGCGCAGCTTGGAGCCGTACAGGCTGCCAATCCAGATCAGCACCACCACCGTGGAAGGAATGGTGATCATCAGCGTTGGGAAAGAGAACACCAGCGAGGAGAAAGGATTCATTCCACTGACGAACATATGGTGGCCGTAGACCATGTAGCTGAGAAAGGCCAGCGCCCACATGGAGTACAGAATGGCCTTCATGCTCAGCATGGGGCGGCGCATGTTGGTGATGAGCACGTGAGTGACGATGCCCATGCCCGGGACGATGGCGATGTACACCTCAGGGTGTCCGAAGAACCAAAACAGATGCTGCCACAGTAGGGTGGAACCGCCGGAATGCGGCACCAGCTGGTCATTGAGGACCAAGCCGGAGGGAACGAAAAAACTGGTGCCCGCAACGTGATCGAGAATCAGCAGGATGGTCGCCGGCATGAGCACCGCGAAGGCCGTCAGGCCCATGCAGGAGGTGATAAACCACGCCCAGCAGGTAACCGGGAGGCGCGAGAGGGTCATGCCCTTGGTGCGCATGTCCAGCACTGTGGAAATAAAATTCAGCGCGCCGAGTAATTGTCCGATGCAGAAAACGCCGATGGCCGCAGCCCAAATCACTTGGCCGGTGCCTTGTCCAGGCCCCGCGTCCTTTCCTATGGCGCTGAGTGGCGCATAAGCGGTCCAACCGGAAAGTGGCGGGCCGTCGGGAACAAAAAACGCTGTGACTAGAATCAGGAACGCCGTGAAGGTGGTCCAGAAGGACATCATGTTGAAGTGCGGGAAGGGCATGTCTTCCGCGCCTACCTGGATTGGAAGAAAATAGTTGCCGAAAGCCGCGAAGGGCGCGGTGGTGAGAACGAAGAAAACCATGATGGTGGCATGCATGGTCATCAACTGCAGATAATATTCTGGAGTCATCACGCCGCCAGGCGCGCCGTTGGGAGAGAGTATCTGCAGGCCGGGAATGGCGGCGCTGCTCCAGCCAAGGTGAATGCGCATCAGCCAGGAAAGCACCATGCCCGTCACCACAGCGACGAGAGCGAGCGTGTAGTACTGGATTCCGATCACCTTGTGATCCAAGCTGAAGACGTGCTTGGAGATGAAGGTGGTCGGTGGCCCGTGAGCTACCGCGGGTGCTGATGACGTTTCATTCATACGCTCACCTCAAAGAAGTAATGTCGCCGACGGCGTCGTGCGAGCGAACGGATCCAGTTATTGCGCGGCCTGCTGTCTTCTTCATCCAGTCGTCAAAATCCTGCTGTGATAAAACCTTCAGGTACGCCCGCATGTTGTAATGACCCAAACCGCAAAGCTGGGAGCAGACAATTTCGTACTGCCCGACCTTGGTGGCGGTGAAATGTAGCGAGAGATCGAGACCGGGCACGAAATCCTGGTGGATACGCAACGCCGGGACATAAAAGGAATGGCTGACGTCTTTGGCGTGCATGAGCAGATGGATTTCTTTGTTAACGGGAATGGCCATCTCGGCGGTTACCATGTCGTCGCGCGATTCGACATCGTTGCGCGGGATCGAAGCCGAAGAGATTTTGGTTGCCCTCGTTGATCATCTCGGGATGGATCGGACCGAACTTTCCGTCGGGACCGGGGTAGCGGAAATAAAAAGCAAACTGCCCAGCCTGGACCTGCATGGGCATGGCGTCGGCCGCGGGCGGGGTGAAATATACGGTGGCCCAAGCCTTTGAACCGAATGCTCCGAGCGCCAGAACTTCCACGCCTACGAGAACGATGGCGGCGATGACCAAGCCTTTGGCTCCGCCCGGAAAGGTTTTGATCTTGGTGTCCGAGGATTTCTTGGAGAACTGCCAGATGAAGATGGCCAACAGGATCTGCGCGGCGAGAAACGAAACGCCCGCTTCAATCATGGTGTCGGCCATCTGCTCGTCGATGAGTCCGCCATGAGTGGAAACATCCACCGGCGCTTCCCAAGTGTGCATCACGAAGGGAACAGCGGAAGAATTGCGATGACAATGATCGTCACTGCCAAAAATTTGCCCATGAGCTCCTCGCGTTGGCCGGCGGTTGCCTGCGGGAATTCACTTCACCGGATGAGAGCTTGCCTTCGTGCCCATGTTCGCAGCCGAATGCGCCTGCTAAAAAATCAGTAGGGCTTCAGGCCTTGAAGGTAAAGTTACGTCTTTGGTTTCGTTGCCGGTGATGGTGACATCTTGGCGTCTGCGTTCCTGGTCGCTCATGCCACGCAGTGACGGTGTACTTGCCCGGCGGCAGATTGGGCAGCTTGAAGTGCCTCCGGCGCTGGTTACGTCGTAGTGAGAAGTCTTGAGCACCACGAATTCGCCGTGCATCCAGGGATGGATGTTGCACTTCACCGGGAATGAATTCCGGCTTGTCGTATTTATCGTTGATGGGCGGCGTGCCGGGAGGCTGGGATTTGTTCCACTCGATGTTGACCTTGGCCAGCGGGTGAATGTTGTGCGAAGTTTGGTCGTCGTTGAGATTTCGAGTTCCTGATTGACGTGCATGGCCAGCACATGCGGGATATACTGGCAGCCTTTCTGATTGTAGGTGGCATGGCCTGGACGGAACCTGGCCTCGTCGGGAGCTCCCGAGGAAACGTACACGACGACGTTATCCAAAGCGTTGCTGGGTCCCGGTGACGACCGTTTCGGTGGTGATGGGCGTGGCGTGCTGCTTGAAGCACACGTAGGCTCTTTGGACATGTCGATGGGCTTTTGCTTTGCAGGCGTGCCGGTGTAGGTCACTTTGCCGCTGATCGTGCCGGAGCCGGCAGGCGCCGGGCCCGCGGCCGTCAGCGCGACAGCGCCAACTGTGCAAAAGTCCCACTAGAATTACATGCTTGGAATTCATGCGCGTACGCCTCCTGGGATTAGTCAATATACTGCCGCCAACGTGGCTGCTTTAATACCGGAACCGGTGCGGCGTGCCGTAGATTTTCTGCGCGCTGACGATCTCCGCGTCCCTCTTTGGTGCGTCATCCACAAAGACGTTCGTTGCTCCTTGCTGTGCGTCACTTGCAGAGTGCGCAGGAAGTGTACGAGATCCCAGGCCTCGTTCCGGCTTGAACCACGTCGGCGAAAGAAGGCATAGGAGTGCCGTCCACGCCGGTCATGAAGATTTTCTAAATGTCCAGCGTTCGTGGTGCCGCACTTGAAACGCGAGTCGTGCCGAGGAAGTTATAGGGGCGGATGGGTTGATCGTTGCTGTCGGTGAGCGTGGAAGCAGACGGGCCATCCCCGCGGCCTTGCGGACCATGACACTTCCAGCATTCGAGTTTCTGAAAAGCGCCTGGCCGTGCTTGATGCTCTCTATGGTGAGCGGAGGTTCGGCGGGAACTTGACGTACGGCGTCGCCCGGCTTCTCGTTCTTCCAACGCGGCGAAAAGATCTTGATGTAGGCCACCAGGTCGGCGCGCTGCTGGTCCGTGAGGGTGATCCACGAAGGCATGTTGGAGTTCGTCAAGCCGCGTTTCATGGAATTGAAGAGATCCTCATCCAGTGGGCAACGTGCCGGTGGGTGTGAGCGGCACTTGAAAGTGGCGGCCACGAAGTTACGCGGCAGGATGTTTAGGTACGGCGCGTTCTCGCCGTTGCCATCCCCGCGGAAACCGTGACAACCCCAGCAGTAGCGGTAATAGAGCTGTTTACCGGCGCCGGCGTCGCCGGTGAGATTGCCGATGTGCGACTCGCCTTGCTGCGCGGAAACAAGCATGGGCGCAGCCAGGAGGGTGGTGACGGCCACGAACAATTTTGCAAGGTTCATTTTTCGCATGTCATCACCCCTTAAAAGGCAAAGTCAAAACCAACGAGCAAGCTGCTGAAGTCTAAATCGCGGCCAGTCACGGGTGAGGTGCCGACCTGATGACTGAAGGCATACTCGTTGTGGAAAGCAAAGCCGGCGCGACTGGAAATGAACGGATAGTAGCGCCAGCCGAAGGTGAATACGTTCTCGTTGCCGAAGTCTCCAGAGGGAACGCTGACACCCGGTATGTAGCCGTTGGTGCGGTCAATCGGCAGAGCCTGCTGCGACATACGCACTAGCTCCACGCGTTGAATGATGATGAACTGCGGGTTGTACATGAAGTGGCTCTCAAACAATGCGCCGTTCCAAGTGGCATTTTTGGCGCCGGTCGGGAGTGGCACAGAGCCATCGGCGGGAGTTCCGGTGGCCAGATATTTGTTGTCAGAGCTGTGAAAGTACATGGCGGTGAGGTCAAACTTCTTTATGAAGAACTGACCAATCAACCCCGCGCGATAGAAGTTCTTGTTACCGATACCCGTACCGGGGAGCCCATTGGCGGCGTTACCGAGACCGCCGCTGGTGTACTGAAAATAGGTTGGCGCCTGGCCGATGTAGTCGAAGAAGCCGATCCGCTGCAGCCCGAGACTACCGGCCTGAAAGGCTTGGCTGGCGGTAAAGAAGGCGTCATACCCACGGCTGGTGGGCAAGCCGGGCGACCCGTCATTCGAGCTCAAAATCGAGGCCGAGTACCGGGTGCGATCATCTTTGGAATGCCCCATCACTTCCAGTCCGACTTGGTTGTCGCCGATACCAAAGGTGAACGCAGGAAACGCTGCGTTGAGACCGTTGTTCTCGGTGGCGGGCTGGAAGTGATAGTTGGTATACACACCGGAAACGTTGGTCAGGGTCAGGATGCGCTTTTCGGACAACAGATTATCGAGTTCAAATTTGCCCAGCTTGACGTTGAGCCAACTGGTGCCGGCCAGGTTGTCGAGGCGCGCAAAAACAGTTTCAAAGTGAAATGCACCAGTGTTGTCCGAGGAAGGCAAGACATAAAAGGAGACGTTTTTTGCCAGCGTGCCGCCCGTGTGGAAATCAAGTCCACTCCAATCAAAGCCGTGGGTCGTTACATTGCGCTCGATTTGTCCGCCACTGGTGCTGTTAGGGTCGTCGACGGCGGCGAGGTTTTGATTTTCGCGGTGCCACTGTGGCGTGATGCGGAAGGTCACCGGCCAGTAGGCCGGACTCTGGAAGATGGGGGCGTCGCGGTCGTTGCCCATTTGATAGCCGT
>CAVZWO010000009.1:0-30576 GCA_963779005.1 uncultured Acidobacteriota bacterium
ATTTATATGTATCGCGGGCATCGAAAGTTTCCCAGTAAAGTTTCTTGACACGCGGAAAGCAGACGGCTAGTTTCATTGGTACGAGATACTGTCGCGCGGCAACATAGCTAGAGTGGTGCGCCGGATTCAAACGGCAGCGCAAAATACAGTCGAGGAATAATCGACGGTGGGTGCCAAGGAAGTGGCCCATCCATCGCACGGCAAAGTGGCGAATAGAAGCGGCGAATAAAAGTGGCGAACAAATGATCTTCTGTTGTCTTCACATCTAATCGATACGACCTGAGGGGACCAAATGCATAGGACTTATCTATTTTTGGCAGGGATGGTGTTCCTTTTTATTACCGCTCTCGGTGGCCGGGCCTTTGCGCAGGGTGGCGCAACGGGCGCCATCAGCGGCGTAGTGCAGGACTCCAGCGGCGGCACCATCGCCGACGCCGAAGTACAAATCATCGACACCAAGACCGCCCAGGTTACCCGCAAAATACCCACGGGCACCGACGGCAGCTTCGTGGTCACGCTGCTGCCCCGGGAAACTACAGCGTGGTGGTGAATAAGTCCGGCTTCGCGGAAGCCAAATCCGAGGGGATCGAAGTGCGCGTCACGGAAACCACGCGCATCGCCATTCCGCTGAAGCCCGGCGCGGTCTCCGAAACCGTGGAAATCACCGCGCAAGTCGCCTCCGTGGAGACCTCCAACGCCACCACCGGGCAGTCCATCGCTTCGAGCACCGTCCGCACTCTGCCGCTGGCCACGCAGAATTTCCAGCAACTGCTCTCTTTGTCTAGTGGCGCGCAGAGCGAACTCAACTCTTCCACACAGCTTGGGCCGCGGCGAACGTGCGCATCGAGGTCAACGGCCAGCGCGAGGACAACAACAACTATCTGATCGAAGGAATCTGCGGCCACCGATTACAACGTCGCGGAGCTCACCAACACGCCCTTGCCCAACGCCGACGTCATCCAGGAATTCAAGGTCCAAACCTCGCTCTACGACGCCAGCCAGGGCCGCAACGGCGGCGGCAACATCAACGCGGTCCTGAAGAGTGGCACCCGCACCATGCACGGCGACGCCTACGAATTCTTCCGCAACGACAGGCTCGACGCCAACGACTTCTTCCTTAACGCCGACCGGCGAAGGCCCGCCCCATCGTGCAGCAAAACATTTTCGGCGGCAGCTTCGGAGCCCCCGTGGTCAAGGAAAATTCGGCTTCTTCTTCGTCAACTACCAGGGCACCCGCCAGAAGAGTGGCGATTCTCCCGGCACCTTCATCAGCCACCTCCATTCCCTACATCCCCGCGGCCGATCGCAGCTCCGCCGCTGCCATTGAGGCCGATTGCGGCATTCCCTCCATCGATCCCGTGGCCCTGGCCCTGCTGCAAGCCAAGAGCAATCAGTTCGGCGGCTGCCGCCGGCGGCTATCTGTATCCCGCGCCCCAACGCCATCGGCTCGGCCCCCTGCAGCACCGTATCCTTCGTCACCAGCAAGCCGGGCGTCTACAACGATGACCAATTCACTGCCAATTGGGACAAAGAGTTCAACAGCGGTGGCGACAAACTCTCCGCGCGCACCTTCTATTCCAATTCTCAGTACCTTTCTGCCCTTCGGCGCGGGCGGCCTGCAGGCCTCCCTGGGCGCAGCAGCCGCCAGCACCGACCTTAACTTTCCGTACCTGCTTCCTTTGCGCGGCCGCTTTTTCAGCATTGGACGGAAACGCACCTCTTTTCTCCGACGCTGGTGAACGAATTTCGCTTCGGCTTCGACCACATCAACAACAGCGGCATTAACCAGGATCCCATCACCGTCGGCGACGTCGGCATCGACCGCCCCACCAACAACCTGACCAGCAGCATCTACAAATTCACCCTCTTAAGCTCCGGCTTCCAGTTCGGCCCGACTCCACCGGCCGACCAGCACCAGACCCAGAACAACTACACTTTCCTCGACACCCTTTCGTGGGTACACGGCGCGCACGTCCTGCGCATTGGCGGTGAACTCGACTACGTAAATCTCGACAAGCTTTTTCCCCAGGTGTTCAACGGCCAGCTCTTCTTCACCAACACCATGACCAACGGCCCCATCGCCGCCTCCACCACGGACTTCCAGAACTTCCTCCTCGGCGCCCCGCAATTCAGTTTCGGCGGCGGCGGAGTGTACAACCATCAATACAAGCAGAATGATTACGCCGTTTTCGTACAGGACGACTGGAAAGTCACCAAAAACCTCACCCTGAACCTTGGCCTGCGCACGGAAATTTTTGGCGCCTGGAACGACGGCGCCTGCCACATCGGCAACGTCGAATCCGACCTCACCTTCAAGGAGCAGAACCCCTTCGTGTATCCCGGCTGCGTCAATACCCTCGGCGTCTCTGGCCTCTCCGGCAACGCCAATGGCTCGACGTTCTTCAATCAGAATTCCACCGGCCTGGGCCCGCGCATCGGCTTGGCCTACGACGTTTTCGGTAAGCACACCACCACCATTCGCGCAGGGTACGGCATCTACTACGTCCGCGAGGACGTCGGCGCCGTCGATCAGCTCAGTTTCAACGCCCCCTTCCTGCCCATCGCCGCGGCAGGCGGCGGGGTGAACAGCTTGTCGGAATTTTTCGCCGGCACTCCCGCTACCAACATCAACGCCCTTCCCGCAGCAGGCGTGTGAGCCCTGCATATCTGCCTTGCCTCTCCGTCTTGCAGAATTTCCCTGGCGGCACCACCCAGGCCGCCAACTATGCCAATCAGGCGGGCTGCAACGGCGTCGGCACCATCAACCTCTTTACCCTGGAAGTGCCGCGCCATTTCAAAGTTCCCAATACTCAGCAATGGAACCTAACCGTCCAGCGCTCCTTGGGCCACCAGTGGGTCCTCGAGCTGGGTTACGTCGGCACCCACGGCGTGCATTTGCGTGACACCCGCGATGCCATCCAGTCCTTGAATGCCACGCCAACCGCTCCGCTTACGGTCAACACCGCTCTTGACGGACCTCAACAAATCTCCTACGACACCTTTGGCAATGGCCAGGCGCGAACACCCACGCCCGGGCTCAACGGCTATGCTGGCTACCAGATTTTCGCCAACGATGCTTGGTCTCGTTACCACAGCCTGCAAGCCACCGTCTCTCGCCGCTGGGCGCAAGGTTATTCCAGCCGCCTATACCTGGTCAAAAGCCATCGACGCCACTTCTACCGGGAATACGGCATTCAATACCGCTTACAACAGCCAGACCGACGTCAATGCCTCGAAGGGTCTTTCGGACTTCGACCGCACCCACCGGTTGGTCGTCAGTTATGTTTACGACCTGCCGTTCCTCCGCAACTCTACGGGCGTCGTGCACGCCGCGCTCGCTGGGTGGCAGATCGGCGGCATCACCACATTCCAATCCGGCTTGCCCTTCTCCATCTTCGATTCCAGTGCCGGAACCGCCTTTCTCGGAGCCGGGAGCACACCTTTGCTCGGCGCCAGCCTCGCCAGCGGCGCTACCATCGCGAGCGGATATAACGGGGGCAGCCTCAACAACCGCGTGGGAGCCTCGGGTACCGGCTACCTCAACCCGGCGGCTTTCACTCCTGCGCCCCTCCTCTATCCCCACGATCCCGCCAACCCCAACACCACCTGCGACTTCCAGAACAATCCCAATTTCTGCACCACCGGCTTCGGAGACTTGCAGCGCAACGCCTACCGTGGACCTTTTGAGCAGAACTGGGATTTCTCGCTGATCAAGAATTTCCATCTCACCGAACGCCAGAATCTGCGCTTCACCGCCGATTTCTTTAACCTCTGGAACCATCCCAACTTCGCCAATCCCGCAGTCACCGACGTGGAGACCATCGGATCGGTCAACTCGCCGTTCGGCAAAATCGTCAGCACTAACGGCCAGCCGCGGCTGATTCAATTCTCCCTGCGCTATTCGTTCTAGACGCAGCGCCGACGAACGGCATGACTGCAACAGGGCGCGGCACTTTTCTTGGCGAAAGCTGAGAAACGCCGCGCTTCTTTTTTGTTAAAGTGAGACGCGGAGGAAACTGCATCATGGCTCAAGATTCAGGACGCGTCACGCTGTTGGAACGCGCGGCGGTCACCCCCGAAGCAGCGGCGATGTATGACGCGTTGCTCGCGCAGCGCGGCGTGGTCCCCAACATGTTTAAGGTGCTGGCGCACACCCCGGACATAGCCAAGGGCGTCGCCGGGTTCCTCAAGCCGCTGCTCAGCGACGGCGCGCTCACCGGCTGGTACAAGGAGCTCGTCGCCGTGCGCATCTCCACGCTGCACGATTCGGAATACGCCATCCGCGCCCACGCCGCCTCCGCAAAAAAGAAAGGCGCTAGCGACGAGCAAATCGCCGGCATAAAGGAATTTGAGAACGGCCCCTACACCGAAAAAGAAAAGATGGGCTTCCGCCTAGCCGACCGCCTGCATCGCGGCCCGCGCGAGATTGACGACACGTTCTACGCCGAGCTGCGCAAATTCTTCAGCGAAGACGAAGTAATCGAACTGTTCCTGACCGCCGCAGCCTTCGAAATGTTTCCCCGCTTCATCGACGGCTTGCATATTCCGGTCACTCCGCTCCCTGCCGCCACGAGTACCCGGTAGCAGCCAAAATCCTTCGCGGTGATAAGATTCTTGCCAGGCCAAGTCCCATGACCCTATCGACTCACCAACGAAAAGTCGCGACACGCGTTTCACAATTAACCGGCGAAGGCGCCCTGGCGGTGTATACCCGCGCCAAGGAACTCGAACGCGCCGGCAAATCGATCATCCATCTCGAACTCGGCGAGCCCGATTTTCACCCCGCGGCTCCGGTGCTCGAGGCCGTAAAAAATGCCATTTCAGAAGGCCACGACCGCTACTGTTCCACGCGCGGCGTGCCCGCTTTGCGCGAAGCCATTGCCGCATATCTGCAGCGCACCCGCCGCTTGAACGTATCCGCTGAGCAAGTGCTGGTCGCGCCGGGATGCAAAATGGCCCTCTCGCTAGCCATGATGGCCCTCATCGAGCCCGGCGACGAAGTGTTGTACCCCGATCCGGGATTTCCCATCTATCCATCCTTCACGCGCGGCCTGGGCGCCCAGGCTGTACCGTTTGGCTTGCGCGAAAACAATGAATTCCAGCCGGACCTCGCGGAAATTGCCGCGAAAATCACTCCCAAGACCCGCATGCTAATTTTTAATTCTCCGAATAATCCCACCGGCACGGTCTTCCACAAGGAAGCGCTGGGAAAAATTGTCGCGCTCGCAGTGCGCCACGATTTGTGGATTCTCACCGACGAGATTTATGCGCGCATTTTATTCACCGGCGAATACCAATCCATCTGGAATTTTCCCGGGATGGCCGAACGCACCGTGATCATCGACGGCTTCTCAAAAAGTTTTGCCATGACCGGCTGGCGCCTCGGTTATGCCGTCGCCGCCAAACCGGTCATCGACGCCATGGATTTGCTGGTGCTGAACACGTTCACCTGCGCGGCGGAGTTTACACAACTCGCGGCCGTCGAAGCCCTGCGCGATTCCACACAAGCGGTGGACGCCATGGTCGCGGAATATCGCCAGCGCCGGGATCTGTTCGTCGAGGGCCTGAATCGGATTCCCGGCTTACGCTGCCAATCTCCCGAAGGCGCTTTCTACGCGTGGGTCAACGTAGCGGATACTGGATTGCCGGCCGCGGAAGTTGCGCGCGTGCTTCTCGAAGAAGGCGGCGTGGCGGGCATTGCGGGCGCGGCGTTTGGCGCGGAAGGAAAAGATTATTTGCGCTTTTCCCTGGTCAGCGCCCCGAACTTACTGGCGGAAGCCCTGCAGCGCATCGCCAGAGTAGCCGCCCGCTGGCATGCACCCGTATCCGCGGGCACCTAGCCATCCGGCGCGACAAACTCTCCGCGCTCTCTGCGTCTCTGCGTTATCCTTTCTTCTGGCTTTTTTAGGAGAGCCCTAACAGGCTCCGCGCACTCTATAGGCACCGAGGAAAAATGAAACTTTTGCTGCATTCTATATTCGCCGCAAGCGTCGCCATGGCCGTCTCGCTGGCAAGTTCGCCAAACTCCTACGCGCAGTCCCGCCCGTTCCCGGGCCCCGACCTGCAAAAAACCTACGAGCGCCTGCTCGCAAAAATCGACAAAATCCCCGCGTACGACAATCACGCTCACCCGGGCTTCGGCGACGACACCGACGTGGACGCCATGGCCGCTCCGCCGGATGAGAGCAGCACTCTGCGCGTGCGCGACGACAATCCCGAATTCGTCACCGCCGCCAAAGCTCTCTTCAACTATCCTTACGACGATTTCAAGTCCGAGCATGCCAAGTGGCTGGCGGATAAAAGCAAAGCCGCCGAACAGTCCGGGGACAAGCAATATTTCAACTCCATCCTCGATAAACTGAACATCGCGACCTGCCTGGCGAATCGCGCCATGATGCCCGCTTATCTCGACACCAGGCGCTTTCACTGGGTATTCTTCGTCGATTCCTTTTTCTATCCCTTCGACAACACCGCGCAGACCGCCAGCACCCCGGACATGGGCGTATACATCCCGCTGCAGGAAAAAATGCTGGAGCGCTACAAGAAATTGGAAGGCGTTGCCGGTCTGCCCGCCGATCTCGCCGCTTACGAAGAGTTTGTGCGCCGCACCATGACCGACAATCAAAAGCTGCGCGGCGGAGTGGCCATTAAATTTGAAGCCGCGTACTTTCGCACCCTATATTTCACGGATCCCCCACGCGCCACCGCCGAAGCCATTTACGCCAAGTATCGCGGCGGCGGCGTGCCCAGCTCCGAGGAATACCGCGTGTTTCAGGATTACATTTTCCGCGTGCTCATCAATCAGGCTGAAAAACTAAATCTCCCTGTGCACTTTCACAGCGCTGTGGGCATCGGCGATTATTTCAGTCTGCGGCAAGGCAATGTGCTCAACCTCGAAAACGTCCTGCGCGACCCGCGCTACAAAAACGTAAAGTTCGTTCTCCTCCACGGCGGCTGGCCGTATGAGCGGGAAGCCGCTCTGCTCACAGCCGTAAAGAACGTCTATCTCGACACTTCCTTTCAGTCCGAGATTCTCTATCCCTCGCAGATGAAAGAAGTCTTGAAGCAGATGCTCACTCTCTTCCCGGACAAAATGCTGTTCGCCACCGACGCCTTCCCCTTCAGCGACGCGCTGGGCGCGGAAGAGAGTTTCTGGATCGCCAACTACACCTCGCGCACGGCCCTGGCCGCCGCACTCGCCGAACTGGTTTCCGAAGGCGCCTTCAGCGAAGAAAAAGCCCTGGAACTGGCGCATCTGTATCTGCACGACAATGCCGCGAAACTTTACGGAGAAACGAAATGAGCACCGGCGAACTCAAATACATTCCCTGGAACCTGGTGGTCCGCGAGGAATTAAATCCCAAGATTGACCGCGAAATGATCGTCGGCGAGCAAATCATGCTGGCCCGCGTGCTGATAAAGAAGGGCGGGCATGTGCCCCTGCATCACCACATAAACGAACAAGTCACCTACATACTCGAAGGCGCCCTAAAGTTTGCCATCGATGGCAAAGAGATCGTAGTCAACGCCGGCGAGGTGCTGTGCATTCCACCCAACATGCCACATGAGGCCTGGGCGCTGGAGGATACAGTGGACTTGGACGTTTTCAATCCGCCGCGCCAGGACTGGCTGAATAAGACCGACGATTACCTCCGCCATGGCCGCTAAGGCCCGCAACTCCAGCAATCCTTTGCGGGTTGGTACCCTTGGCACTTTTTTGGGTGCCGGAACCGCCAGGCCCCCTGTGCCTTTCGCGCGATTTATGCGAAAGGGCATAGACAAATGGCCTCCCTCTTGCTTACCGTACCAGTGTGGCATATTCCTGGTGTGAATGGCCCGCCGAGGGGAATGATGATGAGACGAATTTTGGCTGGCGCGGTTCTGTTTTTGGGCAGTGTGTCTGCGATCCAAGCGCAGCAGTTGGCTGGCGTCGATGCGGGGATGCCGCTGCAAGCGGTCACTAACAATGCGTCCGCGAGCGCGCCTTTTGCAGCCGTTTCGCCCATGCGCGATGCGGGTGACTTAACGAATGTTGGCATTACCATGCCATCTGAAGCAAATTCGAGCGATCCGAGCTTTGCCGCACCGGCAGCAGCCCCTTCCGCGGCCCTGCCCAGCAACCCCACACCAGCGCCCGACCCGAAATTCATTTATGGCAGCCGCGATGACTATCGCTGGCAGCTTGGCCTCGGTGCCAGCTGGGAGCGCTTTCGTTCCACCATTTTCAATGCCAGCGCGGTCGGCGTGAATACCTCCATTTCCTACTATCTCAATGATTGGCTGGGCGTCGAGGGCAACGTGCTGATTGGGTTCGCTCCCCAAATTTTCGACCGCGAACATGTCAAACTGTCGAACTTTACCGGTGGCCCGCGGATCGCCTGGCGACAGCGCCGCTGGGAACCGTGGGCGCATGTCCTGATCGGTCTGGCGCACGAACAGCCGCAAACCGCCGGCAACAGCAAAAACGCCTTCGCGGTGCAAGCTGGTGGCGGCGCGGATTACCGCATCAACCCGCGGCTCTCCCTGCGTTTGGAGGGCGACTGGCTACACACCCAGTTCTTCAGCCAGACGCAGAACAACTTCACCCTGATGGGCGGATTCGTCATTCATTTTTAGTATTTTTGCTGGTTGCAGGTCTTTGGAATTGCTGTTTCGCTTGGACAGAAGCTGCGCCGACGCGGGCGCCTTCCGTTTAGTAAATGCCGTGATTTGAGCCCGTGGTCAACACCATGCCGTTCCGCACCGCGATCTCGTAGTCGTCGCCGTCCGCTCCTTTCCACGTTTTCAGGTCGAACTTTCCTTCCCCTTGCGCGCGGTGCACCTGCACGTTGGACATGCCAAGAAAAAACTTTCGGCGGCAGGTTTCCGGCTTCTCGCTGGTTTCTAGAAAATAGGCGGCCCCTGTGCCGGCCACTCTTGCCGAGCCATTCGGCTCCAGTAGCAGAGCTGCGTTTTCGTCCACGGCGATGGCGCGTACCCTGGCGGCCCAGCCGTCCTGCAATATGCGCGCGAGGAAAACCAACAAGCGGCCCATACGATCGCGCTTGGCGAAATGCGTATCGGTGATTGTGCCGGCAAGCAGCGGGAGGTGCAGGAAATCGCGCGTCAGCGTCACCTTGTTGCCGTAAGGATCAGCCAAAGCTTCCGGGGAATGAATGGTGTCAATCATCGAAGAAAAGGAAAATTCGCCGAGAATAGCAAGGCCCGCGCTGGAACCTCCGATCGGCTTTCCCGCTGCCACATGCTTATCCAGCGCCTGCTGCACCGGCGTCTCCTGCCAGAAGCGCACGTAATTGGATTGATCTCCCCCGGCGATGAAAATCGTCTCCGCATGCTCGATGATATCGAGCAGCTTGGAATCGTCGGAGTCATCGCGGCCGGCGAAAACAATGGTGGCGACGGAATTCAGCGGGCACAGGGCTCGGACTTGCGCATTTTCTTCCTTCGCATCGGCGTCGTCGGTGTTGGCGCGCAGGATCAGAAAATCGCCGCCGTTAGTGCGTTCGCAGAGAAAGCGGAAGGCGTCCTCCTGGTGCGCGCCGCCGCCCATCAAGGCAAAACCCGCGCGGGGTGTCGCGGTGCCGTCCGCGGCGTTGCCCGCGCGAAAATACTTCCATCTCGCCTCCGTCGCTGATGCGGAGTTCACCGCCGCGGCTGGCGCATTCGTCGGGGCTTGGGCTCCACCGGACACGGCCAAGGTCACGGAAATCGCGCCGCTTGCTATAAGGGTGCGTGACAGCATTCAAGCCCCATCCTTGGCGCTGAAGAGTCTTGTGAAAAAGGTCGGCAATGCACAATCGTTCCGCGAGCCGGAACGGCTACTTTGCGGGAAGCGGCTGCTGATATTTGGCGAGGTCGACGGTCTTCCATTCGCCGTTGATAATGCCGGTGCGAATTTGCGCGGCGCTCTTGCCTTTGCGAGACTGCTCGTAGGTGTAAAAAGCTTCGGCCATGCAGATGTTGCAGCCCGACCCGTGCTTTCCGGCGAAGCAATCGAGCAGGCTGCCGTGTCCCTGGCTCTGGTCGCAATGGCAGTAGCAAGGCTGCTGATAGAGAAGTTTTCGGACCTGCGCGGCGAGAGCGTAGGCGTTCTGGACGATGGTGGTGGCGAAGAGCTGTGGGTCCAGAGTCTGCGGCAGCGGAGTGCTGGGCAACTGCTTGTGGTACGCAGGAATGGGTTCCTGGCCGGAGGGCAGCGACATATCCATCCCTGGCATGCTCTGGGCCTGCGTAGCCGGAGTCGCGGCGTGCTGCGGGAGCGCCAGCAGCGCGACGATCAAGGCCACAAACAAAAATCCCGCAATGACTTTTTGCACCGCCAGTTTCCGCGCGGCAGGTTTCTGAGATGTATTTTCTTGGGCTGGGTTCATGACGTTCTCTCTAGGAAACCAGGAGGGGGCGGCGAACCCCGGTATCGGGCGTCGCGTCGATGCTGCCCAATGGGCGCGCAGCCATGTGGCGCGCGCGCAGGTGGCGTTGCACCCGGCGGCCCCAGCCGCGCACAAAAGTGTAATTCAAAACGCCGCCCACGGCGGAACTGGCTAGCGGAACGATGCGGGCGGCCCATTTTTCCGCGGCTTCCACGCCGATCTTGGTGGCCAGGCGCTGCGCCACGCGGGGGATCAGTTTTTCGAGAATTTGCTTTTCCGCGAAATCCTTGCCGAGGTCCACGCCCGCCGCGGCGGCCGCAGCCTTCCACATCTCCAGGCGTTCGCCGCGCGCAGAGGTATCAAAACCATAGAGCAGAGAAAGCTTCTGGATCAGGCGAAGGGTGATGAGCGTCAGGAAACTGGTGTCCGGCAGCAGCGTGATAAGTCCGCCCAAGCCGAAGCCCGCGCCCTCCGCCAACGCCAGACGCGCGGCGTCGCGAATGAGTTTTTCGGCGATGGCATCCAGCTGTGCGACGGGCACGTCGCGCATGCGCGTGAAATCGGGAACCCAGAGTCTGTGCTTGTTGGCCAATTGTTTGCGAAAGGTTTCCGGCCTTATTTCCACGGAACGCAACCCGCGCAATACCCCGAAGCGCAGGAAGCCGGTCAGGCTTCGCCCCACGAGCGAATGGCTGCTCGAGATCGGCAACTTGGCTTTGAAGGACTTGGTCATGGCTCTCTCAGCATCCTAGAGCGATTAGAACCGCATAGCAAGCGCGGCGTTGTACAGCGATTCACCGAGTACTCTCGCGCATTCTGCATCGAGAGCCGCGCGCGCCGGCGCAAGATCCACGGGGGTAAGACAAATCCGCGACCCAACCCGGCAACCCTCCCTGGCATGAATCGCCGCGGACCGGTGCGGCATCTGAAGGAGTTACCGGTAACGCAGCACTGGACCGCTGGTCCTACTTGACGCGGCAAGGTTTTTCGGTAAACTGCGGATTCGCTATGGCGACCCACGTCGCACAATTCGTGCCCAGCGAAGTCGTAAACGACTTCGATTTCCCACAGCGGGAAGCGGCGTTCTTTTATGGCCTGTTCCTGCGCGGGCATTCGGCGGACCGTTTGCGCCAGGATATTCAAGTGCCTCCGGCGGTGTTGCTGAAGTGGCATCGCGAGGCGGAACGGGAGCCGGAGCTGCGCGATGTCTTCACGCGCATGGTGGAGTACCGGCGCCACGTGCTAGCCATATTTGATCTGCTGGTAGGGTCCGAGAACCACCAGCAGCGCGTGCAGTAAGCCCCGTCTAGCCAAATCCTCTTGAGCTCCCGACGTCTCCGCAGCGCTTGCTTGTAAGTTCTTTGCCCCCCTCTCATCTCGCAAGATCCCGAGCGCAATGTCCTTAAAGCTATTTGTTCTCAATATCTTGCGCAAGTGCTCATTCTAAATGGCTTACAGCCATCGGGTGTTACCTCCCTTGATACTAGGGAGCCGGCGATGAAAACTGGCCAGACCCGCGGACTTCACGCCGGGCTGAAGCCCGGCACCTACGAGAGCTTCCGTGCGGCAAGAATTATATCGAGACGGTTATCGATACGGCAATTTATATGAGGTGCATTAGGTACAGCTGTACCGTTTTGGAAGTGCAGGATATCGTACAGGGCTGGAAGGACAGGCAGAGGAAAAGCGAGGCAACCATTTTCCGGGAGTGGTAATCCAAACCGAGTCTGGGGCAAGTGTCACAAAATGAAGGGGATTCCGCGATTGACGCGAGACCTTTCCGGGGTTAAACTTCACAGCTGTCCTAGGAGTTGAGGTGTCTCTATGTCTGTATCCGGGTCACAGGTAGTCCGCTCCCTGTTTGCAACCGTATTCTCCATTACCTTGCTGACACCGCCGCTGCCGGCGCAGCAGCCGCAGGCGCAAGAACCGCAAACACCGATCACGCACCAAAACCTGGATAAAGAACAGAAAAAAAAGATCAAGCGGACGCTGAAGGAACTGGATTCTTCCTACAAAACCTGGTTGAACGAAGACGTGGTGTACATCATTTCCCCGGACGAGCGGAATGCCTTTCTGCAATTAGCGACCAACGAAGAACGCGAACAGTTTATCGAGCAATTCTGGCTGCGGCGCAGCGGCAACCCGGATTTGCCGGACAACGATTTTAAGGAAGAGCACTATCGCCGCATTGCGTATGCCAACGAGCATTACGCTTCAGGCATTCCGGGCTGGAAGACGGACCGCGGCAAGATGTACATCATCTGGGGTCCGCCGGACGAAATCGAATCGCATCCGACGGGCGGGACATATGACCGGCCCATGGAGGAAGGCGGCGGTTCGACGAGCACGTATCCCTGGGAAACCTGGCGATGGCGGTACCTGGAAGGCATCGGGGAAAACATCATTCTGGAATTCGTGGATCCCAGCGGCTCGGGCGAATACCACATGACGATGGACCCTTCGGAAAAGGACGCGTTGCTGCACGTACCCGGAGCGGGATTGAGCTTGATGGAACAGATGGGGCTGGCGTCCAAGGCCGACCGCTTTACGCGTTCGGACGGCACGAACCTGCCGACCTCGCTGGGCGGAACGCCGGCGAGCATGGACGAATTCAACCGCTTGGAATTGTTCGCCAAAGTGCAGCAACCGCCGCCGGTGAAGTTCAAGGACCTGGAAGCGGTGGTGACAGCGCGCTTGGTGCGCGACCAGATGCGCTTCAACTGGCGGACGGATTTCCTAAAAGTGACGAACGATACGGTGCTGGTGCCGGTGACGGTGCAGGTGCCGAACACCCAGCTGTCGTTCAAGCAGAAGGATGGCGTTTATTCCGCAACCATCAACATCTTCGGGCGGGTAACCACCCTAACAGGCCGCGTAGTGCAAACCTTTGAGGAAGCGGTGAGCCGCGACTTTCCGGACTCGCTCTACCAGCAATCGCTGAAGCTGCAATCGATTTATCAGAAGGCCGTGCCGTTGCGTCCGGGGCTATACCGCCTGGACCTGGTGATCAAGGACGTGCAGAGCGGAAATATCGGCGTGGTGAATACCGCGCTGCACGTGCCGCGCTATGAGGATGAGAAACTGGAGGCCAGTTCGCTGATTCTGGCGGACCAAATCGAGCATGTGCCGGCCAAGCAGATCGGCACGGGGCAGTTCGTCATCGGCTCATCGAAAGTGCGCCCGCGGCTGGAGGGGGATTTCACCACCGCGGATAAGATGGGAATTTATATGCAGGTGTATAACCTGAAGCCGGACGACAAGACGCACAAGTCCGACGCGACGTTTGAATACACGGTGAAAAAGGGCGAGCAGCAGATCATGCAGTTCAAGGAAACTTCCGCGGAAATGAAGCAGACCGGGGACCAGATCACCATTGAGCGCTTGTTGCCGCTGGCCACGCTGACTCCTGGGAAATACACGCTGCTGGTCAACGCCACGGACACGCTTTCCAAGCAGACCATATCTCGTAGCGCGGAATTCTCGGTGAAAGCGCCGCTGGACACTAAGACGGCGGCCAAGGTAACGCCCGGGAGGTAACAGCCTGTGAAGTTCGGACTGCTCCGAAACATAGGGGCCCTGGTCCTGGTCGCGCTGGCTTCGGCGACGCTACCGAAGGGCGCGGAAGCACAAAACAAGCCCGCCGCCGGCGTGCTTTCTGGAGTTGTGCGTGACGCTAGCGGGACCCCGCAAATGGGCGCTAGCGTGGAAGTTTTGTCCGAAGCCGTCGGCTTGCTGGCCGTGCATGACTTCCTAACCAACACACGCGGGGTTTTTCGCGGCGAGAAGCTGACTCCCGGCTTGTACACCGTGCGCGTAACGCTTGCGGGCTTCCTTCCCACCATCGAACAACATGTGCGCATCAGTCCCAATCTGACCACCGTGGTGCGCATCGAGATGGAGTCGATGTTTGCCTCGCTGGAGCACATGCGGCGGCAGCCCGCGAATTTGAATGCAGAAGCAGACGACTGGAAGTGGGTGCTGCGCTCGGCGCCGTCCCTGCGCCCGGTGCTGGAGTGGACGGACGCCAGTTCCGGCAGCGGCAGCGTGGCAAGCGCAGGCTTGAACAGCGCGGGCATGGACAACAGCGTGCCGCGGCCGGTACGCATGCGGCTGGAATTTACGGATGGGGCGCGGCAACTGGCCTCACCTTCGAACATCGCGCCCGCGCCAGCCACGGCGTTCGCCTACGACCAAAACATGGGTGGCCTGGGACGCTTGATCTTTGCCGGGCAGGTGAGTTACGACGGCGACGCGCCCGGTGGGGGCATGGCGACGATCTGGCTGCCTTCGGGTACGCTAGGAGCCGGACCGCATACCGCGCTGGTGCTGCGGGAGGCCAAGAGCTCGGCCGATGGACCGATGTTCCGCGGGGTCCGCATTGACCAGGGCGGATCCCTGGTGCTTAGCGAACGCGCGGTGCTGCAGTACGGCAGCGAGTACGTGCTGGTGGGACTGGGGCGGGCGGCGTCAGCGATTCGCCCGCGCATGAAATTGGAAGTGGCGGCCACCGACAACTGGCACGCGGCGCTGATTTTTGCGTCGCTGCCGACGGGCCCTTCGGTGCTGGACGAGCCCCAAGACGGCAGTGCGCAAACGACGGACATGCAAGGAGCAGAATTGGCCGCTGCGCTTGGGGAGCTGGACGCCTTTCCCGCGCTGCTGTGGCGCCGTGGGCGGCCGGTGTTGCAAAACGGCTGGCATGAAGAGGCCGCGGTAGAGCGCAAGGTCGGCGAGCACGGCAAATTGCAGGTCGCTGCGTATCATGACGATCAGCGCCACGTGGCCGTTTACGGGCGCGGCACGGGGTTGCCGGCCGCAGATTATCTGCAGGACTTTTACGGCAACGGCTTCGCGTATGACGGCGGCTCTTCCAGCAGCTGGGGCGGGCGCATCGCATGGACCGAGAAGATCAATGACAATTTGCAGCTAACCGCCTTGTATTCCTATGGCGGAGCTTTAATCCCCTCGGAAGACGGCGATGATTTGCTGCGCGACGTCTTGCGCACGCAAAATCGGCACTCCGCCGGAGCAAACATCTCCGCCAAGGTGCCGCGCGTGGGAACCAAGTTGGAGGCCGGTTACAAGTGGGTGGGCGGCCCAACGGTGTCGCACGTCGATTTGTACGGCGAGTCGCTCTACCAAATGGACCCCTTTTTCCATTTTGCCATGCGCCAGCCGCTGCCGCGTTTCGCACTGGGCCGCTGGGAAGCAGTCGCAGAGTGCGACAACCTGTTTGCGCAGGGATACGTGGCGGCGGGAAGCAGGGATGGTCAAGTAGCGCTGGTGCCGACGTTCCGCTCGTTCCGGGGCGGGCTAAGCGTGCAGTTTTAGTCGCGGGAAAGTCCTTTCGAAACCTGTAGATGCGCTATTAAAAGCTGTATTGGCAAGGAGCGCTAGCCCACCGACTCGTTTAACAGACTGAAAATAAACAGATTAACATTTTACCGGGCTACCAAACATTGGACTTTGATTTGCTGCAAGAGTAGTGGATAGGGGTGTGTGGTTCGGCCGGCAATGAAGCAGAATCTGCGCGTAAGTCTCGGAGCGGTGGTACTGGCGCTGGCGACAGTGGCGGCGCTGACGTTCGCCATTCTCAATCTCGAGCAACGGCGTATGCTCGATACCCCGGATGACGGGGTGGCTTGGCTGGACACTGAGCATGGCGTCGTAGCGTGGAAGGTAGCACCGAATTCGCCGGCGGCACAGGCCGGGATTCGCGCGGGCGATCATCTGGTGGCGTTCAATGATGTGGCCATGGCGCGCGCGGTGCAGGTTACGCAACGGCTGTGGCGGGCGGGCATCTGGACGCAGGTGCGCTACAAGCTGGCGCGCAACGGCGAGGAGTTTGAGACCCCGCTGGTGACGGCCCCGGCGCCCAAGCCGGCTTCGATTGAGAACTATTTGCGCGTAGTGGGCCTGCTGTATTTGTTCATCGGCATATTTATTTTTGTGAAGCGCTGGAACGCTCCCCGGGCGGTGCACTTTTACGTTTTTTGCCTGTTTTCGTTTATTTTCTGTTCCTTCCATTACAGCGGAAAATTGGACACTTTTGACTGGGAAGTGTACTGGGCGGAAATCGCGGCGCGCCTGTTAGCGCCGGCGCTGCTCTTGCATTTCGCGCTGGTGTTCCCTGGCCGGACGGAGTCTCCCCTTCGCTCGGCGGCGAAGCTGTTTGCGGTGTACGTGGTGCCGCTGGGCCTGTTGGCGGTGCATTTGAGCACGGCGCTCAATGCATTTGGATTTGTGCCGTGGCTGGGCGCCTACGCGGTGCTTTCGAAGCTGGAGTTCAGCTTCCTGGCGGCGTGCTTGTTGGCTGCCGGTGTGGTTTTCTATCGCAGCTACCGCGAGCGCCGGCCGGAGTGCTGCGCCAGCAATTGAAGTGGGTAACGGGCGGCACGCTGGCGGGCATCGTGCCGTTTCGGTGCTGTACATCGTGCCGCTCGTTTTCGACGTGGTGCCGCAGGCCGTGGATGAATTTTCGGTGTTTTCGCTGGTGCTGATCCCGCTGTGTTTCGGCTACGCCATCATTCGCTACCGCTTGATGGACGTGGACATCATCTTCAAGCGCGGCCTGGCCTACACGCGGCGACGGCGGCGTGGTGGCGGTGTATTTCGCACTGGTGGCGCTGATCGGGGCGCTTTTCACACGCGCATGGCCTCCGGGACCGTGGGCGGGGTGATCGCCATCGTGGTGGCGGCGTTTCTGTTTCAGCCGTTTCGCGACTGGATCCAGGCGCGCCTGGACCGCTTTTTTTACCGCGACCGGCTGGATTACCGCCGCACGCTGATCGAGTTTGGCCGCACGCTCACCAGCGAGGTGCGCCTCGACCCGATGCTGGCGCTCGGTGATGGACCGCATTTCGCAGACGCTGCTGGTGGACCGCCTGGCGATTTTCATCGAGGACTCGGCGCATCCCGGACGCTATCGCATGGCGCGCTCGATGGGCGTGCGTCTATCGGACGCCGCTGGATCTGAGCTTTCTCGTCCGCCGCGGCCGGACGTTCGCGCGCGGGTGCTCTCTTTTTCGAGTCGCCGCGCGCGGCGCGCGACGTAACGCGATCGGTGCGGCGGACGCTCGAGCAGCTGGATCTGAATTATTTTATTCCCTGCCGCATTCGCGACCACGCCGTCGCGGTGCTGGGCTGGGCAAGACGGTGGACGGCGATTTCCTCTCCAGCGAAGACGTGGAGCTGCTGCTCACCATCGCCGGGTACGTGGCCGTCGCGCTGGACAACGCGCAGCTCTATCACCTCGCTGGAGCAGAAGGCCGCGCAGATCGAGCGGCTCAAGGACTTCTAGCGAAAATATTGTGGAATCGCTGAATGTCGGCGTGCTGGCGGTGGATCTCGACGGCGCGGTCGAGTCCTGGAACACGCGATCGAGAGCTGATCGGCGTGGCGCGCGAGGAAGCCGTCGGGCAGCAAGCTGGAGGACGTGCTTCCCGCCGATCTGGCGGCGGAAATTGCGGCGCGCGCGCGACGACGAGCAGGTCTCCGGAATTTACAAATCCACTTGCAAATCCGAGGGCGCGGAACTGGTGGTGAACGTTTCCATTGCGCCGCTGGTGGGCAAATCCGGAGAGCGCATCGGCCGGCTGATTCTGTTTGACGACGTCACGCAGCGCGATGCGCATGGAAGAGCAGATGCTCCAGACCGAGAAGCTGACTTCCTGGGCTTGCTGGCCGCGGGCGTGGCGCACGAAGTGAATACGCCGCTGGCGGTGATCTCCAATTACATTCAGATGCTGGCCAAGCAGTTCCCGGAGGACGATCCGCGGCAGAGCTGATCGAGAAAATCGTGAAGCAGACGTTCCGCGCCAGCGAAATCGTCAACAATCTGCTGAATTTCTCGCGCACGGGCGCCGGCGGAATTCGCGGAAGTCGACTTGAACGAGGTGATGGAAGAAACGTTGTCGCTGGTCGCGCACCCGTTCCAGACCGCGCAGGTGCGGGTCGATGCAGGAATCTCGAAGGAGTTGCCGCGCGGTGCTCGGCTCGACCAACAAGCTGCAGCAGGTGTTTCTGAACCTGTTCCTGAACGCGCGGGACGCCATGCCCTCCGGCGGCATGCTGGAGGTGCGCACCGCGCGCGCACAACGGATCGCGTGGAAGTGGAAGTGATGGACACCGGCAGCGGCATTCCGCGCGAACAATCTGCACCGCATCTTCGATCCTTTTTTTACCACCAAAGCCAGCGGGCGCGGCACCGGCTGGGCCTCTCGGTGAGCTACGGAATCATCAAAGAGCATGCCGGCAAAGATCGACGTGCGGTCGACGCCGGGCAAAGGCACTTCGTTCCGGCTGGAGTTTCCGGCCGCAAGGAAAGCGGTTCATGCCTAAGGGCTCGATCCTGGTCGTCGACGACGAAGCGGAAATTCGCGAGGGCCTGGAGCTTCTGCTGACATCGGAAGGCTACGGCGTGACCAGCGCGGAGACCGGCGAAGCCGGCCTGGCGCAGCTGGACGAACAGCCCTTCGACTTGCTGCTGCTCGACGTGAGCCTGCCCGACCGCAACGGGCTCGATTTGCTGCGCGAAATTCGCCGGCGCGACCCGCAACTTTCCGTGGTCCTGATCACCGCTTACGGCTCGATCGACATGGCGCGCGCCGCGTTCAAGAGCGGCGCGCAGGATTACATCACCAAGCCGTGGTCCAACGACGAACTGCTGGCGCAGGTGGCGCAGGCCGTCGAAGGCCGCCGGCTGCGCGAAGAAAACGTCCAGCTCAAGCGCGCGCTGAAGCAGCGCTACAACTTCCCCAACATCATCGGCAAAAGCGACAAGATGCTGGCGCGTGCTCGACCTGGTGACGCAGGTGGCGCCGTCGCGCTCGACGGTGCTGATCAGCGGCGAAAGCGGCACGGGCAAGGAACTGATCGCCAAGGCGATTCATTCCGCTTCGCCGCGCGCCGACAAGGCGTTCGTGCCCGGTCAACACCGGCTCGATTCCGGTGGACCTGCTGGAATCGCAGCTCTTCGGCCACGTGAAGGGCGCGTTCACCAGCGCCGTGGCTTCGAAGAAAGGGCTCTTCGAAGTCGCCGACAAGGGCACGATTTTCTTCGACGAGATCTCCACGATCGGCCCGGAAACGCAGGCCAAACTGCTGCGCGTGATCCAGGAGCGCGAATTCATGCGCCTGGGCGGCACGGAAACGATCAAGGTGGACGTGCGCATCATCGCGGCGTCCAACGTCGAACTGCTCAACCTGGTGCGCGAAGGCCGATTCCGCGAAGACCTTTATCACCGCCTGAACGTGATCGCAATTCACGCTGCCGCCGCTGCGCGAGCGCCGGGAAGATATTCCGCTGCTGCTCGATGCATTTCCTGCGCAAATTCTCCGAAGGAAAACGACCGGCCGCTGCGCGCAGCTTCACGCCTGCGGCGCATGAAGCTGCTGATGGATTACGATTGGCCGGGAAACGTGCGCGAACTGGAAAACGTGGTCGAGCGCGCGCGTGGTGCTCTCCACGCAGGAACTGCTGGACGTCGATTTGCTGCCGGAAAGCGTGCGCACGCAAGGAAATCGTCGGCGGCGTGCGGCTGCAGCTTTCCGAATTCTTGCCGCCGCTTGCCGGGCGAGCCCGGCGCGCGCACCGGCGCCGACAGTCCACGCCTTCGCTGTTTCAGATCATGGACGAGATCGAGCGGCGCATGATCGTGGACATGCTGGAACGCACGGGCTGGAATCAGACCGAAGCGGCCGAGCGATTTCAGATTCCGCTCTCGACGCTGAATCAGAAGATCAAGCGGCTGGGCATCGACGTGCGGCGGCGCGCGCGGGGAGAAGATGCCTACTCTTCCTTTTACGGTTAAATAACCAATAATTATCGGTCATCAAACAGCGCCGGCGCCAATTTCAACTTGCATCTGCTGCTGGGTCTAGGCACAGTACTTTCGAGATGCTGCTGCGCCTGTCCACGTCCGCCGAGCGCCTGGTGGTGCTCGGCGTCGCCATCTTGATTGCGGCCTTTTTTGTGCTTGTTCAGCATGCGCGTGGCGTGGGCCGCGCATCTGGCCGCGCTGGGGACGGAATACGGTCTGGAGCGCGCCGCCCGCCTGGAACCCGATAATTGCGAGTATTGGCTGGAGCTGGGGCGCTTCTGGCAGTACAACCTGGACAATTCCGACAGCCAGAAGGCCATCGCGGCGTACCGCAAGGCCCTCGCGAACGATCCGCACTCCGCGGAGGCCTACATCAACCTGGCCACCGCCTGCAATGAGAGCGAAAATGATATCGCCGCCGCGCGCGAGAATTTTCTAGAGCGAAAAAGGCCTATCCGGTTTCCGCCGAAGTTTCCTGGCGCGTGGGCAAATTTTTTCTGCGCCAGGGAGACCTGGACGACGCGTTCCAGGAGGTTCGGAGAATCGGTGCAGGCCGACCCCAGCCGGGGAGCGGAAGCGTTCTCTCGCAGCATTCGCGTGGAACCCAACATCAAGACTGTGCTGGACCGTGCGCTGCCCGATAGTCCGACAGTGTATTTGGATATCATTCACGATTTGTCTGACGAAGGGCGCACCACCGAGGCATTGATCGTGTGGGACCGCCTGGTGGCCACGCAACCGTCCTTGTCGCTACGGGAGATTTATCCCCTGGTAAATGCCTTGCGCAGCCAGCGGGAGTACACGGAAGCAACGCGAGTGTGGCAACTGGGAGTGCGCTTCGCGGGCCTGGGGATCTCGGCGATCCCGCGACTTCCGTGCTATGGGACGGGGGATTCGAATCCGGCGTTAGCAACCTCGGCTATTCCTGGAATTACTCCAGCCACTCTCGCGGAGTGCAGATCCAGCGCGACGCCAAGGAGAAGCATTCCGGGGCATTTTCCCTGCGCCTGACCTTTGACGGAAAATCGGACGTAAATTTCGGCGACGTTTGTCACAGCGTTCCCGTCACGCCGCTGGTTGGGTATGAATTTTCCGCCTGGGTCCAGACGCGCGACCTAACCTCCGACCAGGGTGTGCGTTTTCGCATTCAGTCCGCGAACGGCGGAGCCCCGATCCTGACGCCCGAAACTCACGGGACGCAGGCGTGGACGCAGCTGGAGATTCCGTGGACCGCGGACGCCAACGCTCACGAGGCGCAAGTGTGCATCGTGCGGCTTCCCAGCGACCAGCCCGACAACCGTATCCGCGGCGCGGCGTGGGTCGACGATGTGGCGCTGGTTCCTGGCGCGACCGCAGGCTCCTCCGGAAGCGCCAAACCATGAAATTTCTGAGGATTGGTATTTGCGCGTTGCTGGTTTTTGGTGTGGCCGCGCATGGCGGGGTGGAGGACTGGGCCCGCATGGTGTTGGAGGTCGGCGCCGCAATATTGCTGGTGGCTTGGGCCCTGCGCGTCTATTCCCATCGCGAAGAACAGGTGGTGGTTTCGCCTCTGCTGCTGCCCATGGGCGCGCTGGTGCTCCTGGTATTCATGCAATGGGCTTCCTTCCACACGGAATTTGCCTACGGCACGCGCACCGAGCTCCAACTGCTCCTGGCCGACGCCGTCGTGCTGTTTCTCACCGCACAGGCGTTCCGCACCATGGAAGACTGGAAACAGTTCGTGTGGTTCGCGATGTTTTTTGGTTTTCTGGTGTGTACCTTTGGCATCCTGCAGCACCTGACGTTCAACGGAAAGATTTACTGGTTGCGGGAGATGCGCTTCGGCGGCATTCCCTTCGGGCCCTACGTCAATCGCAATCATTTTGCGGCCTTCGCGGAGTTGTTGATTCCCATCTCGCTGGTGCCGCTGTTGCTTGGCAAAGTCCGGCGGGAGCGCTTGTTCGTGGTGGGGCTTTTCACCGTGCTGCAGATTGGTGCGCTGCTGCTTTCGGCTTCGCGCGGCGGCATCCTCAGCTTCGGAGTGGAATTGGCTGTCCTGGTGACCTGGCTGGCCCTGCGGCGCCCCGATGGCAAGCAGCTCCTGGCCGGCGGCGCGATACTCGCGCTGGTGCTGTTGCTGGTTTCCTGGATCGGCATTCGCCAGATCACTCAGCGCTTCTCCACCATGCAGTCGCTAGAGATATCCACGGGCAAACGCGCCGCCATGCGCGCGGACACCTGGCGAATCTTCCTCGACCATCCCGTGCTGGGCACGGGTCTGGGCACCCTCGAAGCGGTATTCCCGCCCTACGATACCCTTTATGATGGCAAGATAGTCAACCACAGTCACAATGATTATCTGGAGGCTCTGGCAGAGACGGGGACCCTGGGCGGGCTGTGCTGCTTATGGTTTCTGGGGACGCTTTTTTCCCAGGCGTTACAGCGGGCCAGGCCCTCGGAACGCTCCTTCTCCTCCCTTCTGCATTTTTCCGCGTTATTGGGCTGTCTCGGATTCCTGGTGCACAGTCTTTTCGACTTTAACCTGCATATCCCCGCCAACGCGATGCTGTTCTTTGTACTAGCATATCTGGCCACCGCGCAAATCGCGCCCGCCGCCCCAGTGGAGGTAAGTCTTCGTCCACGGCGTCGAAATCAGTGACTCCGTGACCCTCTCTGCCTGTATAATCATTTGGGGGATGTCTATTCGTATGTCGCGGGCCAAGCTGAGTCCATTCACGAGGTTGAGCATCGCCGCCGCGCTTTTCTCTGTGCCACTGTTGTCGCCGCCCGCGCGCGCGCAGTCGGTGGCCGATACCCCGCAACAGGCCAACGAGCGCATCAAAGAACTATCCGCGGAGGCGGCCAAGTCCGCACCGCATGATTATATAATTGGTAACGGCGATCTCCTGGAAGTGGAAGTATTTGACGTGAAAGAGTTGAGCCGCGACGTGCGCGTCAGCCAGACCGGGACCATCGGAATCCCGCTGGTTCCGGTGCGCTTGCACATTACCGGGCTGACCGAAACACAAGCCGAGCAAAAGATCTCCGAGGTATTGGAGGCCAACGGCCTGGTCTCCAATGCGGCGGTTAGCGTCAGCGTGAAAGAGCATAAGAGCAAACCCATCACCATCGTTGGCGCCATCTCTCATTCGATGGTGTACCAGGCGGACCGCCAAGTGACGCTGCTGGAGCTACTAGCCGAGGCGGGCGGCATTGCCAGTGATGCCGGGGACACCGTAATCATCACACGCTCGGTCGGCGCGCAGTATGTGGATGTTTCCGAGCCTCCGGCCATCGGGCCGGAGCAAGCCATCACCAATGGCCCTGCGACGGCCACCTCCGAACCTCCCAGCCTGGACGACCCCAAGCTTACGGCCCCGCCTGCCGCGCCTCCCGCGGCCGCGCCGGATGGCACTGCTGCCGCCACCACAGGCACAACTGGAACTGCTGCGAAGGCCAAAGCCTCCGCTCCTGTGATTGTCGGCAATACCATCACCATCAATCTGAATGATCTCGTCGAGACGGGGGACACCACCAACAACATTCCGCTGATGGCTGGCGACATCGTGACCGTGCCGCACGCCGGCATCGTTTACGTTCTGGGCGCGGTAGGCAAACCCGGGGGCTATGTCCTTTCCAATGACCGCTCGGAAGTCAGCACCCTGAAAATTCTGGCGCTGGCCGGAGGCATGACTGCCACGGCCAAGTCCGATCACGCGGTAATCATTCGCAAGAACGATCAGGGCCAGCAACACGAAGTGGAAGTGGATCTTAAGAAAGTAAAAGCGGGAAACTGAGGACGTGCAACTGCTTCCCAGCGACATTTTGTACGTTCCCGATAGCAAGGCCAAAGCCGCGCTGTTGCGGGCCGCGGAATTCGGCATCGTACTGGGCAGCGGCATCGCGTTATACCGATTGGCGTACCACTAAATCATGGCTGACGAAAACAAGATCATCCCGCGCGAAAGCAACGGCCTCAACGGCGCGCACGGCGTCGTGGAAATCGGCCGGCTGCCCGCCTGGGAACTCTCCCCGCGCGAGCCGCATCTTTACGATTACCTGCTGATCCTGCGCAAGCATCAGTGGCTGATTCTTTCTTTCGTGCTGGCGGTGGTCACCATCGTCTCCGTGGCCACCTTCAAAATGCAGCCCGTATACGTGGCCACCGCACGCATTGAAATCGACCGCGACACTTCCAACATCCTGCCGTTCCAGGGCAATGATTCCTACGACGCAGCCATGGATCTCGACAATTACATCGAGACGCAATCCAAGGTGCTCACCAGCGAGACACTGGCGCTGCAGACCATTCGCAACACGGGCCTTAGCGCCCGCCCGGAATTCTCTGGTTCGTCCGGACCGTCCGAAGCGGTGGCCATCGGCAGCCTGGCTAATCAGCGGCGTCCGCCGGAACTGGCCGAGTTTCTCGGCAGCCTGAGCTCCACCGCGTCCCGACCAGTCGGCTGCTGGACGTTAGCTTTGAATCCACCGATCCGGTGCTGGCGGCAAAAATTGTCAACGCCCATCTGGAAACCTTCGTGGAGCAGAACTTCCGCAGCCGCTACGAGGCCACCACGCAGGCCTCCACCTGGCTGGCAGACCAGCTCGACGAACTTAAAATTAAAGTGCAGAAGTCCGAGGATGCGCGCATCGCGTACGAGCGGCAGAATCAGATCTGGTCGCTGGACGATAAATCCAACATCACCACGCAGCGCCTGGCCGATGTCAACCGCCAATTGACGGAAACGCAGACGGAGCGCATGAAGAAAGAGTCGCTCTATGAATTCGCCATGGCGGGAAATCTGGATGCCATCCCCCAGGTGCAAAGCAATCCCAGTTTACTGGAGCTGATCCGCCACCGCGGCCAGCTGTTGGAGGCCTATAACGACGCGCTGAGCCAGTACGGCCCGAATTTTCCGAGGGTTGTGCGTATGCAGGTCCAGCTCAAGGACCTGGACGCGGATCTGGAGAAACAGAAGAAAAATATTGTCGCCGGCCTGGAGAGCGATTACCGCGAAGCTCGGCAACGCGAGACGCTGCTGGCGCAGGCATTAGACCAGCAGAAGGCCGACGTCAACGCCATGTCTGAAAAGCTGGTGGAGTACAACATTCTGAAGCGCGAAGCGGAAGCCAACAAAGCGCTGTACGATGGCTTGCTCACCAAGCTCAAAGAAGCGGGTATTACCGCGGGTTTGCGTTCTTCCAATATTCGCATCGTCGATCCGGCCATGATTCCCTCCTATCCTTCACGGCCGGCCAAAGCCCGCAACGTGGCGCTGGCCTTTCTCGTGGGCCTCGTCGGCGGCATTGGCCTGGCGCTGATGCGCGAATACATGGACAACACCGTCAAGACTCCCGACGACGTGGAGACCTTGGCCCGCCTGCCGTCTCTGGCCGTCGTGCCGCAGTTTGCCGGTTCAAACGGCACGGGCAAGCGCGCCTGGTTGTTGCAAGGGCTGACCTCCACGAATGGCCACGACAAGCGCATTGAGCTCGTCGCTCAGCACTTACCCAAGTCTCAGATGTCGGAAGCCTTCCGCGCCTTGCGCACTTCACTGCTGCTTTCCCAGGCCGGTTTACCCTCCCCAGGTGATCCTGGTGACCAGCGCTTTGCCGCGGGAAGGCAAGACCACCGCGGCTGCCAATCTGGCGGTCACGCTGGCGCAACTGGGGGACAGCACTGTGCTGGTGGACGCCGACCTGCGCAAGCCTGGCGTCGGCCTCGCTTGCTCAACATGACCGGAGGCAAGTATGCCGGGCTCAAGTTCATATCTCGCGGGTGTGAGTAGCCTGGATTTGGTAACTGTGCCGCACCCCTCCATCCGCTGAATTTGGCGGCCATTCCCACAGGTCCGCTGCCGCCCAATCCCGCGGATTTGTTGTCTTCGCACAAGCTCACTCGAAGCCATCGCCGAGCTGCGCACCAAGTATAAATTTGTGGTCATCGATTCACCGCCGGTTATGGCCGCCACGGATGCGGTGATTCTCTCGGTGCAAAGCGACGGCGTGCTGCTGGTGGTGCGCAGCGGGGAGACGCCCAAGGAAGCCTTCACCCGCACGCGCGACCTGCTCTTGCAGCGTTAAATGCCATCTGCTGGGCGTAGTGCTGAACGCTGTCGATTCCAGCGCGCCCGATTATTACTATTCTTATCGCTACTACCCGTACTCCTACGGCTACGGCCCGCAGGAGTCCCTGGATACGCCGCATCAGGAAGAGACTAAGGCCGTTACGCAAGCTCGTTCCCGCGAGCGCGCTTCCGTGCGTGACGAGGTGCGTGACGAGGATACAGACACTCTTTAAGGAGAGCCCGTGCGGTTTTTAATCACCGGTGGCGAAGGATTCATCGGTTCACATCTGGCGGAACGTGCTGCTCGGTCGCGGTGACCACGTGGTGTTGCTGGACAACTTGTCCACCGGCAGCGTGGAGAATATTCGCCACCTGAAAACTCTACGAACGCCTGCAGCATCACTTTGACAACATCGAGAATCGCCAGTTGGTCGCGGAGCTGGTGGACGATGCCGACGTGGTGGTGCACCTGGCTGCCGCCGTGGGCGTCAAGCTTATCGTTGAAAGCCCCGTGCGCACCATCGAGACCAACGTCAACGGCACGCAGATGATCCTCGAAGCCGCCTGCAAAAAGCGCAAGCTGGTGCTCACTGCCTCCACCTCGGAGGTTTACGGCAAAAATACCAACGTGCCGTTCCACGAGGACGCCGACCTCGTCCTGGGGCGCCACCACCAAGGGCCGCTGGAGCTATGCGGCATCGAAAGCCCTCGATGAATTTCTCGCGCTCTGGGATTGGAAAGAGAAAAAAACTGCCGGTCATTGTGGTGCGTCTGTTCAATACCGTGGGTCCGCGGCAAACCGGCCGCTACGGCATGGTGCTGCCCAACTTCGTGAAATCCGCTTTGGAGGACTCGCCGATTCACGTCTACGGCAACGGCCAGCAGTCGCGATGTTTTTGCGACGTGCGCGACACCGTGGAGAGCCTGGTGCGCCTCATGGATACCGATAAATCCGTGGGCGAGGTCATCAACGTCGGCAACACCGAGGAAGTCACCATCACCGCGCTCGCGCAGCGGGTAAAAAAACTCACCGCCAGCGCGCTTCTCCGATCGAATATATTCCTTACGATAAAGCCTACGAGCCCGGTTTCGAAGACATGATGCGCCGCGTCCCGTGCGTCGATAAGTTGCAAGCGCTCACCGGTTTTCGCCCGCAAACTTCGTTGGACGAAATCATCGATCGCGTCGCGGTTTTTTTTCGCGACGCGTCTTCTCCGGCTGCCGCCAGAATGGCCACCAGCAGCGCCGACTAAATACCGCGCCTTCGGCTGCGGGTGGCTTCACTGCAAGCTCTCTCAGGTCCGCTCAGCCTCAGCCAAGTCCGTGCCTAAAAAATTATTCATCTTGCCAGTATATTTGCTAGTGTCTAAAGCTGCCGACGGGCCTGCCAATAGGGGGGCGCCGTGGAAATACGACCGAGGGGCGGGGCACTCGCATGGAGCGGTCTGTGAAAATGGACGGAGACCGTTGATCGAAGACACGGAAAAATCGTCCCCTCACACTAAGCGCCCATATCACCGCCGGCCGCATTTCTGGCTAGGCATGCTCTTCCTCATCTTCCTGCCGCTGATGAATCCCTGGGTGCGCGGCGATGGCGTCGGTTATTATGCCTACCTTCGTGCGCCCATCATTGAGCACAGCCTGGACTTCAGCAACGACTACCGCTCCGCGAATGCTGGGTTCCGGGGGCCCCGGTTGGACGAGAGCGGCAACCTCAAGTCGGAGCTTCGCACGCCCACGGGCCATCTCGAAAATCATTTCACCATTGGCCCTGCCATCCTCGGGAGCCCGTTCTTCCTCCTGGCCCACGGCGGGGTATTGCTCGCCCGCGGGCTGGGTTCTTCAGTGTCTGCCGACGGATTTTCTACTCCCTACCGCCTGGCAATGGCGCTTGCCACCGCCATTTACGGATTCCTCGGCCTCCTCCTCTCTTTCCGCCTCGCTCGGCAGTACGTCGATCAGTGGTGCGCATTGTTCGCCACCATTGGCATCTGGTGGGCCAGTTCTCTGCCCGTTTACATGTACTTCAATCCGTCCTGGTCTCATGCTTTATCCGCTTTCATCGTGGCTTTCTTTCTGTGGTATTGGCACGAAACTCGAGCGCAGCGCGCCACCCTGCAATGGTTGCTGCTCGGCGCCTGCACCGGCTTGATGCTCGACGTCTACTATCCCAATGCCATGGTCCTCGTCGTTCTGCTGATCGAAGCCGTCGTGCAGTACCGCGCTGCCTTTCGCGGAGTCAGTGTGGTGCCGCGGCCCACGCGCCTGTTCGCGAATCATCTCCTGTTCGCCCTGGTCGCGATTTTGTGCTTCCTGCCTACGTTCATCGTCCACCGCATCATCTATGGCGATGCCCTGGAATCCGGCTACATTCCACTGAGGGACTGGCTTTGGCGCTCTCCCGCGCTCCTGGCTGTGCTTTTCTCCCCGAATCACGGACTGCTTTCCTGGACGCCCATTCTCCTGCTCTCCATCTTCGGCCTGGCTATTTTCTGGCGCCGGTGCCCGCCGTCGGCGGATACTTTGCTGCCGCCGCGCTGGCCTTCTATCTCTTTATCGCTTGCTATCCGGACTGGGCCGGCATCTCCAGCTACGGCAACCGCTTCTTCGTTTCCCTCACCATTCTCTTCGTCCTCGGGCTGGCCATTTTTCTCGACTCCCTGTTACGCCTCTTCTCCAGCCGTCGCCTCTCGCTTCTCGTTGCTGCCACCCTGCTCGCGGCTCTAATGCTCTGGAACACGGGTCTGATGTTTCAGTGGGGTTCGCACCTGGTGCCCGGCGCGCGGCCCCATCTCCTTTTCCGAGATGATCCACAATCAGTTCTTCGTCGTCCCGCGCCAGTTGACCGGCAAACTGGAAAGCTACCTCTTCAAACGCCGCAAGCTCATGCAGCAAATCGAAGACGGCGACATCAAGCAAATGAAGCAACAATCCCAGCCCTAAAACAGCGTGCCGAACTTCGTCGCGCTCGCTGGTCCGCTTGGCCGACGCGTGTCGCCAACATGGAAACTCCTCTCCCAGAGCCTTTCTCGCTACTCCCGCCGCTCTTTGCTTCTCTGGTACTCTAGAGTCGTTCTACAATTTGCGGCGCAGCGCCCGTGATTTTTCCCGGCTCGGCCGAACGAAGGTTTTCCGTATTCTCGAATGGCTTCCGTCACCACACATCCGCCCGACGAACCCTTGCCCGACGCCCGCCTGTCCGCGTCGTCTTCCTCCGCAACACCCGCTCCGGCGGACACTGTGCTGCGCGCTGAAGAACTCCTAACTGAGCCACAGCACTCTCCCACCGTCGTGCGCATTCGAGCCGCCCCGCGGCTGGTTCGACCTCCGCCTCCGCGAACTGTGGGCATACCGCGAGCTGATGTACTTCTTCGTCTGGCGCGACCTCAAAGTCCGGTACAAGCAGACCGTCATCGGCGTCGCCTGGGTCATCATCCAGCCTGTCCTGACTATGGGCGTCTTCACCTGTTTTTCGGCCGCTCGCCAAGCTCCCTTCCGATGGCCTGCCCTATCCGGTCTTCTATTTCGCCGCGCTCGTGCCTTGGACTTACTTCGCCACCGCCCTGCAAAGCTGCACCAACGTAGTCGTAGACAATCAGCGCGTAATCACTAAAGTTTATTTCCCACGACTCCTCCTTCCCCTTTCCGCCGTTGTTTCCCGGTTTGGTGGACTTCGCGATCGGCTTCTGGGTCGTCCTAATCGTGGTCACCGCTATTTACGGCATGCGCACCCCCGCCGGCGTTGTGGCTGCCCGTGTTATTGCTTCTCGCCGTGCTCACTGCCCTCGCGGTCGGCCTCTGGATGTCCGCGCTCAATGCCCTTTATCGCGACGTCCGCTATGTCGTGCCATTCCTTGTCCAGGTCTGGATGTTTGCCTCGCCGATCGCTTATCCTAGCTCGCTCGTCCCACAGCGTTGGCGGTGGCTCTACGGCCTCAACCCGATGGCCGGCGTCATCGGCGGATTTCGCTGGGCTCTCACTGGCCACGGTCAGGCGCCTGGCCTGTTACTCCTTCTGGCGTCCGCTGCCATGGTACTAGCCGTGCTCCTTACCGGCTTTTTCTTTTTCCAACGCATGGAGGGCGCCATTGCCGACCGCGTCTAACTCCTTCTTTATGTTGGGTTTTCTGGGTGCCCCACCTTCCGGTTTTGGAGCGTGGATCTTCGTCCTGCCTCTGGGTGCCCCACCCTTGGTGTGTAAGGGTGGGTCTTCGCTGGGTGCCCCACACTCTGGTTTTGGAGGGTGGGTCTTCGTCCTTCCTCTGGGTGCCCCACCCTCGGTTTGTGAGGGTGGGTCTTCCTCCGCGCAAACATGACCACCTCCGTAATCCACGC
>CAVZWO010000010.1:0-8745 GCA_963779005.1 uncultured Acidobacteriota bacterium
CGGGTTGGCGAACGGGTTTCCGCCGATAAATTCCAACATCATCACCAATAATTTTGCCGTCGATCCGAACTACCGCCTGGGTTACGTGCAGGTGTGGAATGTGAATGTCCAAAAGGAAGTGGCTGGGGGCGTGGTCATTAATGTGGGCTACAACGGGGCCAAGGGCACGCACCTGGATTTGGAGCGGGCCCTGGAGATTTCCGGATTGCAACCGTTTATTTACGAATCGTCGGAAGGGAATTCGATTTTGCATGCGGGAACGTTTTCGGTGCGCAAGCGGCTGGCGAAGGGAATCGGACTTGGGGCTACGTACGTGTTTTCCAAGTCGATTGACAATGCGGGGTCGATCGGCGGCGGTGGTGTGGTGGTGGCGCAGAATCCTTTTGATATTTCGGCGGACCGCGGGCTCTCCTCGTTCGATCAGCGTCACAAAGTCACCGGCAATTGGATATACCAGTTACCGCTTGGCGACAACCATCGCTTTGCCTCCAGCGGGGCGGCCGCGCATATTCTGGGCAATTGGCAGTGGAGCGGGGATTTTACGGTGGCGTCGGGCTTGCCGTTCACGCCGCACGTGTTGGGGAACACGCTGGACATCAATCGCGGCGTCAGCGGGTCGTTGCGCGCGAATTATGTTGTAGGGCAATCCATCGGGGTGGCGAATCAAAGTGCGACGGAGTGGTTTAACGTGAACGCATTTTGCGTTCCGCAAACAACCGGGAGTGGGGCTTCCGGCACCGCGCCCACGTGCGTAAATCCCAGCGATTCTCCTTACGGAGATGTGGGCCGCGACATTATCGAAGGGCCTGGGCAGTTCACCGTGGACATGTCCATAAGCAAAACCTTTGTGATTAAGGAATTTCGCGCCTTGGAGTTTCGCGTGACCGCCAGCAATGTCTTTAATACCGTGCAATATACCTCGATCGGCTCGGTACTGAACTCGCCGAGTTTTGGCGAAGTTACCAGCACGGGAAACATGCGGCGGGTGACTATGTACGCGCGGTTTCGATTTTGATGAGCATGCAAATGCCTAGTTCGCGCAGCTTGATACTTGCGCTGAGGACCGTCGCAGCGTGGTTGTTTACCGCTGTGCTGGTGTTACAACTCGCCGCGCCCGTCGCGGCGCAGACGCCCAGCCCGTTGCCTGCGCCTTCGCAGCCGCCACCACCAGTGCCAGCGGCGCAACAGGAAGCTTCGCCCATTCGCGTGAACAGCGAACTGGTGCTGGTGAACGTGGTGGCGCGCGACAAGAAAGGGAATCTAGTTCGCGATTTGAAGAAAGAGGACTTTTCGCTCTTCGAAGATAACAAGGCGCAGCACATTTCCACCTTCGACTTTGAAAACGTGGATGAATTGCAGACCGCGGGCGCCGCGGATACCACGGTTACGGGCACGGCGGCGCAAGGCTCGTTGTTGCGTTCCACGGAGCAGGGCACGCTGCAAGCGCGCGATCGCCGCCTGATGGTACTGTTTTTCGACTTCAGCTCCATGGAGCCGGAGGAAATTGATCGTGCCGTGGATGCCGCGAAGAAATTCATTTCGACAAAGATGCAGCCCGCGGACTTGATCGCCGTGGTTTCGCTGGCAAGCAATCTGTCGGTGAATCTGGACTTCACTGACGACCGCACCAAGCTGCAGTCGGTGCTGACGGCATTTTCTTCTGGACAAGGCCAAGGCTTCGACAACGGAACCACGGGAAGCGCTGAGGGTGCCGCGGAGACCGGCGGATCGTTCACTGCGGACGATACCGACTACAACACGTTTAACGCCGATCGGAAGTTGATCGCGCTGCAATCGGTGATGAAGACTCTTGGCGTCATCCCGCAGAAGAAATCCATCATTTTCTTTAGCAACGGAATCACGCAGCAAGGAGTCGACAATCAATCGGCGCTGCGCGCCGCTACCGCCGCAGCGGTGAAGGCCAACGTCTCGATTTATACAATGGATATTCGCGGATTGCAGGCGCTGCCTCCCGGCGGGGAAGCGCAGTCGGCCAGCTTGCATGGTGTTTCAGCGTACTCCGGAGCCTCGATCATCAACGATCTCAGCGCCAACGCTTCGTCGCAGGACACGCTGTCCACGCTGGCTTCCGACACCGGCGGCAAGGCCTTCTTCGATTCCAACGATTTCACCGGCGTGTTCTCGCAAGTGCAAAAAGATAGTTCCGCATATTACGTCTTGGGCTTCACGAGCAGTAATCCCGCGAAGGACGGAAAATTCCGGCGTCTGCGGGTGCAAATCAATCGCCCGGACATAAAACTGGAATACCGTTCGGGGTACTACGCTGGGCGGGACTTTGTGCATTCCACGCGCACGGACCGCGAACAGCAGCTCGACGACGAACTGGCATCCGAACTTCCGCAAACGGACGTGGCACTCTACGCGGGCGCAGCATACTTCCGCCAAGACGATTCGCACTACCAACTGCTCGTTTCGCTGGTGGTCCCCGGCTCGCAAATTCCCTTCGTGCAGCAGAAGGACCGCGACAATGCCACCATCGACATCATCGGGGAGGTGCGCGTGGACGCAAAAATTCGCGTCGGGCAACTGCGCGACACCGTGAAACTCGCGCTCGACGCCAACCAGCAAGTGCGCCGTAAAAATGTGCAGTACAACACTTCGTTCCTGCTGGCGCCGGGCAGCTATCATCTTAAATTTGTGGTGCGCGAAAATCAGAACGGGCGCATGGGCAGCTTTGAAACCGATGTACAGGTGCCCGATCTGCGCAAAGTTCCACTGAAGATGAGCTCCGTTGTGCTGGCCAGCCAGCGCACGACCACCACCGCCAACAAGAAAGCTTCAAAGCTTTTGGTGGAGGGTCAGAGTGAACTGGTGCCCAACATCACCCACGTTTTCACCCAGGACCAACATCTATATATGCAGTACGAGGTGTACGACGCGGCTAAAAACAAAGGAACTACTCCACAGCCAGCCGCCAAGGATGCGGCGAGTAATAGCCAACCCTTGCAGGCTAAGCCGCAGCGCGGCGGTGTGCGTATACTGTCGAGCATCGAATTCTTGCAGAACGGCGTGAAGGTGTATGAAACCAAGGCGTTGGTCGCCAGCGAGGTCACCGCGCCCGACCGCAAGGCGGTTGTCTTCCAAATTGACATTCCGCTACAAGCGTTGAAGCCCGGCTTTTACACTTGCCAAGTCAATGTAATTGACGACGTGGCCGCCACATTCGCATTTCCCCGCTGGCCCATTTTGATCAAGACAGCCCTCTCGCCAGCCACACCGCCCACTCCCGTCACCGGGCAGTAGGGAATCAATCTTCGGTTTCGTGGGTCACCACGTGCACATCCACCGCTGGCGACTCCCGCAAAAACCGGTGGACCACCGACAAATACAAATATTTCCGCCAGTCATGCAGCGGCGCGCGCCCAAAAATCACCTGGGTGATGTGTTTGGCGCGCACAAACTCCGCAATCTCATCTGCCACACTCGGCCCTTTCAAGCGGATCACCTGCGCACCGAGACTCTCCGCAAATCGAAAATTGGCCATCAGCGCATTCTGATTTAACTCCCGCGCGCCAAATTCGCGATCCACGTGCACCACGTACAGCTCCGCGTCCATACGCCGGGCCATGCGCGCAGCCCGCGCAATCAAATACTGCCCGGAAGGATTCGCCGAGATGCACACGGCCATGCGTTCGCGCACCGCCCAGTTCTTGCGAATCTCCTTGTCTTCCATGTACGTTTCGAGGCTGCGATCCACCTGCTCGGCCACCTGCCGCAGGGCCAGTTCGCGCAGAGCAATCAAGTTGCCGCGCCGGAAAAAGTTTGTCAGCGAACGCTCGACCTTTTCCGCGCTGTAGACGTCGCCGCGTTTCATGCGCGCGTGCAACGCTTCCGGCGTCAGGTCCACCATTACTGTTTCCGCGGCGGTCAGCGGCACCCAGTCCGGCACCGTCTCACGAACCGAGATACCGGTAATCGACCGCACGATGGGCGCAATGCTCTCGATGTGCTGAATGTTCAGCGTGGACACCACATCGATATTGGCAGCGAGCAATTCCTGCACGTCTTCATAGCGTTTGCGGTGCTTGCTTCCCGGAATATTCGTGTGCGCCAGTTCATCCACCAGCACCACTTGCGGGCGCCGCGCCAGAATCGCGTCCACATCCATTTCTTCAAATACCGTGCCCTTGTATTCGAGCTTCCGGCGCGGCACGCAGGGAATCTGCGTAATCAATTCCTCGATACCTTTGCGTCCGTGCGTTTCCACCACGCCGATGACCACATCTTCGCCGCGGCTCTTGCGGCGAATCGCTTCGCTCAGCATGCTGTAGGTCTTGCCCACACCCGGGGCGTAGCCGAGGAACAGTTTAAAGATTCCACGGGATTTCTGCGGAGGCGAAGCTACTTCCAGCCAGTCTTCCGGTTTCTTAGCCAAGAACGGTTCTTCTCTCTGAGGTGGTACTCGCACTGGGTAAAACGAACGGCATCTGCGTACGGACCAGGCTCGCGCGCAGTGGGTTACAATATCAGTATGCAACGGTTTCTCGCCGGAAGAATCTTCGGCTTGGCTACGTCCTTCGCGCTCGTAGCGGGCATCACCCTGATTTATAGCCACGCCGTTCGCGTCAATCAGACCACCGTCGCGCTGTCTTTCCTTTTGGCAATTCTAGCAGTTTCCGCGGTGTGGGGAATGGCCGTCTCGGTGGTGATGTCGCTCGGCGCGGTGCTGGTCTTCAACTATTATTTTCTGCCGCCGATCCACACCTTCACCATCGCCGACCCGCAAAATTGGGTGGCCCTCGCCGCCTTTCTCTTTGTCTCCGCCATGGGCAGCCAGCTCTCCGCGCGTATCCGCAAAGAGGCCGACGAAGCCATCAGCCGCCGCCGCGAACTGGAACGCCTCTACAAGTTCAGCCAGAAATTGCTGGGCGAAGGCAATCCGTCTCCAACTGATGAACGCGATTCCCCGATTACCTCGTGGAAATCTTTCGGCCGGCGCCGCCGAATTGTTTCTGCCGCTGAAAGACAGTTTATCGCTCCGTTTGGCCCTGACATCGACGGAGGAAAGCATGACAGACCGCCTTCGTGCGCGATGAGCCCTCCATTCAGCCGCAGCTATCTTATATTTTTTGCCGGTGCGCATGGGTGTGCGTCGCATCGCCAGCCTCGGTATTTCCGGGGCGCGCTTGTCGCGGCAAACTCTCGATGCCATCAGCAGCCTGGTGGCCATCGCCATTGAGCGCGCCCGCGCCGTCGAGCAACTTGGTCAGACCGAAGCGGAACGTCAGGGTGAGCGCCTGAAGTCCGCGCTCCTCGATTCCATCACCCACGACTTTCGCACCCCGCTGACGTCCATGAAGGCTGCGGTCACGAGTCTGCTCTCGGCGCCCGCCGCGGACCCCAAGCGAAGCCACGAATTGCTGACCATCATTAACGAAGAGTGCGACCGCCTGAATCATCTGGTCGAAGAAGCCGCCGAGATGGCGCGCCTCGAGGCTGGCGAAGTACAGCTCAATCTCGAGCCCCACCCCGTGTCCGAAATCGTGGACTCCGCCCTCGCCGAACTGAAGACCTCGCTCGCCGGCCGTCCCGTGGAGGTGCGCCTGAATCCGGATTTGCCCCCGGTAATCGCCGATTTCGACCGCTCCCGCGACGTGCTAATGAAACTTGTGGACAACGCCAATCTGTACTCACCTAAAGGCCAGCCTATCACCATCTCCGCCGAGCAGTCCGGCGACCAGGTCACCACCAGCGTCTCCGACCGCGGTCCCGGCATCGACGAATTCGAGCAGGGCATGATCTTCGACAAGTTTTATCGCGGCAAGGACCAGCGCTATTTGATACGCGGCTCGGGCATGGGTCTGCCCATCGCCAAAGCTATCGTCAACGCCCATCGCGGAAATATTTCCGTAACCAGCCAGCTCGGCAGCGGTTCGGTTTTTTCTTTTAGTCTTCCAGTCGCGCGCAGCGCGGAGGCCCGGTGAGCTCGCGATGAACGCCGCCAATATTTTGGTGGTGGACGACGAACCTCAGATTCGCCGCGTGCTGCGCTCCACGCTGACAGCGCATGGTTATGTTCTAACCGACGCGAAAACCGGCGAAGAAGCCGTGGACATCGTGCGCAAATCCAAACCCGACCTGATCCTGCTGGATTTAAACATGCCGGGAATGAACGGCATAGAGACCTGTCGCGAAATCCGCGCCTTTTCTAGCGCGCCCATCATCATGTTGACGGTGCGCAACGCCGAGCGCGACAAAGTGCAAGCCCTCGACGCCGGCGCCGACGATTATGTCGTGAAGCCCTTCGGCATCGAAGAATTGCTTGCCCGCGTGCGCGCCAGCCTGCGCCGTTATTCCACGGGAGAAACGCTTCCGCCTTTCGTCGCCAAAGATCTCACCATGGATTTTGAAAGCCGCCGCGTGGAAGTTCGCGGCGAGGAAGTGCACCTGACGCCCAAAGAATTCGACGTGATGAAACACCTGGTCATGAATCAAGGCAAGCCATTGACCCACCGCCGCCTGCTGCAAGCCGTCTGGGGACCCGATTACGGCGAAGAAACCGAAAACCTGCGCGTGGTCATCAATCAATTGCGCAAAAAAATCGAAGCCGATCCCACGCATCCAAAATTCATCCTCACGGAACCGTGGGTCGGATACCGCTTCCAGCCGCCAAAGAGCTCCGCGCGCAAATCATAAATGTTTGCGGAGGCGCCGGACCTTCGTCCGGCCACATGGTTTTCCTCAGTGCGTCACTTCTTTACCTCGCCTTTTCCTGCAACTCCAGATTCAACTCCAAAACATTCACGCGCGGCTCCCCCAAAAGTCCAAACTGCCGCGCCTGCGTATGCCGTGCCACGATAGCCCGCAACTCCGCGGTGTCTATCCCGCGCTCTTTGGCCACGCGCGGTATCTGAAACTCCGCCGCGTCCGGCGAAATATCCGGATCCAGGCCCGACGCCGAACTCGTCACCAAATCCACGGGAATCGCCGCGCCCGGATTTTCCGTCTGCAATCGCGCCACGTCGCCCTTCACGCGATCCAGCAGCGCGTGATTGGTCGGGCCCAAATTCGCGGAGCCGGAGTTGGCGGCGTCGTAGCCGTCTCCGGCACCCGAAGGCCGCGAATGAAAATATCCCGGTCCGGTGAAAGCCTGTCCCAGCAATCGCGATCCCACCAGCGTTCCGTGCTCATAAATCAAACTTCCGTTGGCCTTGGAAGGGAAGAGCACTTGCGCCAAACCGGTCACCACCAACGGATAAATCAGTCCGAACAAGACGGTCGTAACGATCGTCATCAACACGGCAATTTTTAGCGTTTGTTTCATCCCGTCCTCAGACCATGTGCATGTAGCGGATAATCAAATCGATCAGCTTGATGCCAATGAAGGGCGCAATCACTCCACCGATGCCATAAATCACCACGTTGCGCCGCAGCAGCGCCGCTGCGCCCAGGGGCCGGTAGCGTACCCCGCGCAGTGCCAGCGGAATCAGCACGATGATGATCAAGGCATTGAAAATCACCGCCGAAAGAATCGCCGACTGCGGCGTAGCCAGATGCATCACGTTCAAAACTTCCAGTTGCGGAAAAGCGGCCGCAAACATCGCCGGAATAATGGCGAAATATTTGGCCACGTCGTTCGCCACAGAAAAGGTAGTCAACGCCCCGCGCGTAATCAACAACTGTTTGCCAATCTCCACGATCTCAATCAACTTTGTGGGATTGGAATCCAGGTCCACCATGTTGCCGGCTTCTTTCGCCGCCTGCGTGCCCGTGTTCATGGCCACGCCCACATCCGCTTGCGCAAGCGCCGGAGCATCGTTGGTACCGTCGCCAGTCATGGCCACCAGCTTGCCTTTGGCCTGTTCGCGCTTGATCAGCGCCATCTTGTCTTCCGGCTTGGCCTCCGCCAGAAAATCGTCCACGCCCGCCTGCCGCGCGATCGCTGCCGCAGTCAAGGGATTATCGCCGGTGATCATCATCGTGCGAATGCCCATGGCGCGCAGGTGATCGAAGCGCTCGCGCATCCCGCCCTTTACGATGTCGGTTAGCGCAATCACGCCTAGCACCTTCCAATTTTCCGTTACCAGCAGCGGTGTGCCTCCACTGTTGGAGATTTCCGCCACGTGCTGTTCCGTCTCCGCCGGTACGCTGTGCCCGCGCTCCGCAACATAGCGCGCAATCGCTTCCTTCGCTCCCTTGCGAATCTCCACGCCGTCCAGATTCACGCCGGACATGCGCGTTTGCGCTGTGAAAGGCACGAAGGTAGTTTCCCGCGAGGATAAATCCCGGCCGCGCAATCCGTATTTCTCCTTGGCCAGCACCACAATCGAGCGCCCCTCGGGCGTTTCATCCGCCAGGGAAGCCAGTTGCGCGGCATTGGCCAAATCCTTTTCATCCACGCCGGGCGCTGGCACAAACACCGTCGCCGCGCGATTGCCCAGCGTGATGGTCCCCGTCTTATCCAGCAGCAAAATATCCACGTCGCCCGCTGCTTCCACGGCTCGCCCGGACATGGCCAAAACATTTCGCCGCACCAGCCGGTCCATCCCTGCAATGCCAATCGCCGAGAGCAGTCCGCCGATGGTCGTGGGAATCAAGCACACCAGCAGCGCCACCAGCACAAACAAGCTCTGCGGCGCTCCGGAATACACAGCAAAGGGCTGCAGGGTCACCACTGCAAGCAAAAACAAAATCGTCAGCCCGGCCAGCAAGATATTCAGCGCAATCTCGTTCGGCGTTTTCTGGCGTTCCGCGCCTTCCACCAGCTTGATCATGCGATCGATA
>CAVZWO010000011.1:0-45286 GCA_963779005.1 uncultured Acidobacteriota bacterium
ATCGTTGTCGCCATTATTCTGATCATCTCGGCCATCGCTATTCCGAATTACCTGCGCTCCAGGATGCAGGCCAACGAAGCTTCCGCCGTGGGCTCCGTTCGCATGATCAATACCTCGGCTGTCACCTATTCCTCGACCTATCTAAACGTTGGATTCCCCGCCAATCTTGCGGACATGGGCGGAGCGAACCCCTGCTCGGCCACCTCGACAACAGCCTGTATTCTTGAAAATACGATTGCCTTGGGAACGAAAAGCGGTTATTCCTTTATCTGGGTTGGGGACGGCGCCACCCCATCTGTCGCCTATTCCCTCACAGCCACCCCGCTGAATGTTGGTGGATCGGGCCAGCGGCAATTCTGTACCGACCAAGCCGGCGTGATTCGGTTTGAAGCCTCGGGGGCAGGCTGCAATGCATCGAGCAGCCCGGTACAGTAAGGATCTCTGTCGTCAAAAATAGTGGCGGGATATGGCTACCGAACCGGAAGTCCTCAAGACCGCTGAAATTATCCCCATCGAGCTGAAGCAGGAGCCACGCTCGAAGGGGCTAACTACGCCGCGCAAGAAAAAACCGAAAGAACTGGCGGTCATTACCGAATGCTGCACAGGCTGTGCCGGCTCTCCCGCCTGTGTCGAGTACTGCCCTGTCGAAGATTGTATGTTCTGGGTTCCGGATGGGGTCCATCCTCCGTTCGGGCGCATCCAGGTGGACTCGGTTTTGTGCATCGGGTGCAGGAATCCACGAGCAAAGGGCCCGATGGCGCTTTCCTGGATGGATGCCCGTGGGACGCCATCGTCATGTTGGACATAGCAGAACTGTCAAAAAGTGGTGGGAGTAATGACCTTCTAGGATCGGGCTTCGCGGCGAAATTTACTGGTGGCGCTCCGCCCTGCTTCGGATCGCCTCCTCGGTGAGCAGAGCCTGTTGTTTCACACGATCGGGAATCTCCGGCAAATCCCGCTGATAAATACGAATCGAAGGCAAGTCTTCTGGCTGGCCCACCAAATAGAGCGCTCGCAACGCTTCCCAAACTTGTTCCGCGCCTGGATCAATGCTGGCGAGTTCCGCCCCCTGGGAAACGTCAGAACCTGTGATTACAGAAAGCGTTCGGATGCGCCCGTTGATTGGCGATCGCACCTCGGTGATCTGATCGCCGCTCTGCAGTTTGGCAATTAGTCCGCCTTGATGGATGGCGGTGCCAGCGTGGTCTGTGTCCACGACACGTCCCGCCGCGGGAGCGGTAATCCGCGCGGGCTGCAACAGGGCAACGATCTGTAGCCGGCCTGCGGCATCGCCGAAGCGAACCAAGGATAGCGCGGCGTTTCCGCGCACCATCGGCGAAGGATCATCAAGCATCTTGAGAAGCGCTGCGTGAAAGCCGGCTTGACGGTGTCCTGCCCCATGACCCAGGCATCGGTGTTGCGCACTTCTTCCACGGGATACGAAGCAAGGCGCACTAAATCCGGATACCAGCGTGCCGCGCTGGCGTCATGCACCGTCAGGCGCTCGCCCAATTGGACGAGCGCATGCTGAATATGCCGCGGATGCTTCTCGTCGTTGAGGAATTCGCTGAGTTGCTTGTCCGAGAGGTGCCGGCCAAACCAGGTGTTCCACCAGAACAAGAACGGCATCAGCACGATCAACCAGGCGGTAGCAAAAAACAGCAGGCGATTGCGCGTGGACATGCGATGGCGAACGCGCGCGGGCTGCGCCGGAGAATCGCTCGCCGCCCACCGCTCGCGCGTGGATCGAGCGTTTCGATAGGAAGCGCGGACGGAATTTGATGGGCTGCCATTTATCCTCTGCGGTCTTAGCCAGCCTTGGCGGCCGGCGGTCCCTTGGGTGAACCGGCTTGCTCTTATGCAGGAAGCCCAGCCGGCCGCGCGCATCCATCTCGAACAAAACATTCAAGAGGAAAACGCCGGAGAGCGTGAGAAGAATCAGGCTCATGAAGAGGCCGTCAACAGACGTGAGCGACCTCGTGATGACAATCCACGCAATGCCCGCGAGCGGCACTAGAGCGAGTAAAATGGAAAGTAGCAGCATCACGGGAAGCAAAACACCTCCTCAACTATTCCCTGACCGAACGAACCGTCCGCGTAAGACCTCAAGCCGTTCGCAATCTGTTCTCGAAACGCGCTAAAGCTGAGGCTTGAAAGTCGCGTCGACGGTCTTGCTGTCTTTCGCGGCCAGCGTGACTTTCTCATCCTGTTCGCCGAGCTTTTCGTGGACGAAGGCAATCGTGTAATCGCCAGGCGGCAATCCTGCAATCTCAAATTTGCCGTCGGGACCGCTCACCGCGTAAAACGGATTCTTCACCACATTTATAAACATCCGCATCCACGGGTGCTGGTTGCACTGCACCGGAAGCAATATTTCCTCACGCGCGAAGTTTTTTTCCAGTGCGGCGGCCTGCGGAGCCTGGGACTCGTTCCAATCGCGATTGTTTTTCGGCGTGGGATGAATGTTATGTGTGGTGGGATCGCCGTTGACGATCTTGATCGTCTGCCCGGCCATGACGCCGAGCACGTGCGGTTTGTATTTGCATCCTACCTGTGTGAGCGTCACGGCATCTTTGGGAACGTCAAAGGTGCGATTGCCCAAACCATCCTTCACGTACACAAACACATTCGCCAGCTTGCCATCGGCAACTACGATGTTTTCCGCGGTGTTCGAACCCGCGCAGTTCGGGTCCTGGCTCATGTCAATCTTCGCGGCTTTCGGCGCCGTTCCCTCAAACTTTACCGTTCCACTGATCGACCCTACCGTCGCAGGATCTATGGGAGTCGCTGCTGGAGCCGCAGTCGACGCAGCGGGAGTGGCGGGCTGCTCCTCTTCCTTCTTACCGCATCCCGCCAATACAACCAAGCCGGACGCAGCACAGATCGCGAGCCATTTTTTGGTTTTCATTTTGTGACGGCACCTCGCTTCAAATTTAAAAACTCGGAACTTCTTATTTGCGGCGTCGCCCACTCCCCGCATTCCCATCAGCCGGCGGCGCACTGTTGGATGCCCGCGCGTGTGGCATTGCTGCGCTCACCCGCCGCTGCTCCTCCGCCGTAAGCTGTAAAATGTAATCCACCAGCAGCTTCGTATGATCCTTGTCGTATCCCTGGAACGAGGGCGGCGTCGGCCCCGCGAAAACCCAGCGATTGTTCTCTCGCTTGAAAAGTCCGGAAGGCATTGACGTTCCGGGGCTGATTGCCTGCGGGTCGATAATCCAGCGCTCCACCCAATCCGCTTTCAGGCGGCCCTTGGCTTGCAAAAAGTTTGGCGCGGTCGCTGTACGATCGTGCGCGGGGTCGCCGGTCGCGTGACACTTCAGACAAGGTGCCGCGGTACTGCTGAAGAGGCTGCGGGCCATCTCGATTTCCTTGGTGGTGAGCACAGGAGTCTCGTCCGGAATGTACGGGAAAGGCTGCCGCGCCAACGCCTGGAAGAAACGCACGAGCTTGCCCAGCTCATTCTCGGAAAAGGAAAAAGTCGGCATGCGAACCTGTAGATAGGGCCGCACGCCATTGCGGTTCGTGTCCGTTGTGTTCAGCGCCGGGTTGCCCAGAAAATGCAGCAGCCACTCCGGCTCGACGCGCGAGCCTTCCGTTAGCAATTTCGGCGGCAATTGCTCCTGGCCATCCGGCCCCTGATACCGCGTCATGGCCATCAGCGAGGTTTTCTGTCCCGGCACAAGTTGATGGCAGCCCATGCAGTTATATTTCTTAACTACCCACCAGCCTTCCTGAATATCGCGGCGATAGTCCAGAGGCCGATACTGGTAACTGGCTGGCAGAGCGCTCTCTTCGCTGCCCATGAGGAAAGTCGTAAGCGCCCGAACTTGTTCCTTCGTCAAGTGCAGATTGGGCATGCGCAGTTTTTCGAGGTCGGGCTTGATCTTGCCTTTGTCCCAGATGTTCGGTTCCGCCAGTTTGTGTTCGAAGAAGCCTTTATGGTCATACCAGGCGCCTTTCGCGGGCCCTTCCGGCAAGCGCGCCAAATCGTCGGGGTCAACAATCGGTTCACTGCCGCCGCGCTGCGCCACTTCCGTGAGCAAAGCAAAATCGAGCCTCTCGATCGGCTTGCTGCCTTCGAAGGTCAGTTCCGTGCCGATACGTCCCTCTTCTTCCATCCCGGATATTTCGTGACAGCCGGAACAGCCGTAGTGGCGAATCCACTTCTTGCCTTCCTCCTTGAGCTTCGGATCGTCCATGAAAGCCGCGTCGGGATAGGCAGACGGCTCCTGCTTTTTTAGCGTGACGAGGTAGCTGGCAACGTCTTCCGCGTCCTGGGGAGAGAGCCTCAGGCTCGGCATCACCGTCATGTTCTGGACTTGTAGTTCGTGTCCGTCATTCGGGCAGCGTGAGTGTTCCAGATCGAACACGTACGGCAAGCCTTTCTTGGCGTAGTCCTCCGGGCCGATATCCTTCTTTTCGTACATGCAATAAGGACGCGTGCGTTCGCGCGCGTTATGCACCCATCGAACCAGGTAATCGTAATTGTCTTTTTCGCCGACGCGCGTCAGATTCGCCGCGAACGTTCCGCCCTCCATCTGATCGCCTTCGCGGATGGAGTGGCACGCCAGGCAGCCGCGCGTTTCGAACAATTCTTTTCCGTGCGCCGCGCTGCCCGGCTTGTGTTTTGGCAGGGGATCCGTCAGCGCCGTTTGCCACAAATAGGCGGAGATGGCTTTGATCTGATCGTCGTTCAGGCGGAAATTCGGCATCTTGGTCGTGGGGCGAAAATCGCTCGGCTTCTTCAGCCACACGGGAATCCAATTTTTGTTCAGCTTCAGGCGCACATCCTTCAGATTGGGGCCGACTTTCTTTTCATCTTGCAGCAAGCTCTTGGTCGTGCGGTCCAACTGCACCAGCCGCAGATCCAGCTTGCTGTTGGTCACTCTCAGTGCGACCGCCTGGTCGTTCAAATGATTCGCTTCCGTATTGCTTTCGGCGGCGTCCGCCTGTTTCATTAAATAACCCGCCTGCTTCAGATTTTCCGTTTTCTCCTGGTCGATCTGTTTAATCTGCTGCGCAATCGAAAGCAGATCTTCCGGCTCCTTGTCGTAGCCCTCGTACCGATGGCAGCCCATGCAGCCGCGCTGGCGGTATAGGTCCTTGCCTTCGTTTAGCGTCGCGCCGACGTCACCCATCACCAGCACCATGTCCGCGGCATGGCAGTTCTGGCAGCCAGCTTCCACATTTCCTCTCGGAAAAAGCGGCCAGAGCCAATGCTCGTACGTCCCATGCGCTTTCTCAACGCTCGTCGTCGCGCGCCCATTGCCCTGGTGACATGGCGAGCAGCCAAATTTTTCTGGATCATGCGTCTTCAAAAGCTCGGGCTCCGGATGCGAAGTGAACGCCCTCGCATACTCGTCCGGCTTCTTGCCTTTCACCGACATCGCTGCGGCAGTCAATTTGACTGGTTCGCGGATTCCCATGTGACAGGACTCGCAGCGGTCCACAATATTCGCTTCCGGCACATTGATTTGTTGAATCTTGGGCGTCAACGCTTCCGTCTTGTCTAGCAGCCCCATAATCTGCGGAGGCGTAAGGCTGACCATGTGGTCGGAAAGATACGCGTCGAGTTTTGCCTTCTGCTCGTTGACTGGTTTGATCAACTCGCCTAGTTCCGCGCTCAGCGCCGTCCGCTCATTCCTTAATTCGTTGTACGTCTCCTCAAGATGCGGATAGTCATACGTTTTCTTGCTTCCATCCGGGTAACTGACGGTCGTGACTTCCTGCTCATACTTGGCGAGGTCCTTCTGTTTGCTCTGCTTGGAGGAGGCGCTCGGCTCGGTCTCGATGGCGTAAGTGGAAGCGCTGACGTACGCTCTGCGATCGGTAAACGTGTTTTGCACCGCAAGAATCTGCGCACCCAAATCGTGCAACTTTTCGTTAATCTCTTTAATCCGCGGCGCCGCCGCCTGGCTGGCCTGCTCGTAGGATTGCTTGAGCGTCAGATACTCCGGATTGCTCTCTACTTCTTTTTCTGAAGTGTCCGATTGCGAATGCGCATTCTTCAAAAACGCCGAGTAGCGCGACTTCCATTCATTCTGAAACGCCTTCCACGGCCGTTGCCCAAAATCCTCATCCCAAAGAGCCCAGAAAAGCGTAGCCATCAACACCAGCATGGCCACCAAATAATGTGGCGCCAGCGATTTGCTGACTACCGGATCGTCTTCGGGGATGGGCTTCTCAGCCACCACGTCCTCCCAAACGTCGCGCTAAACGTTGAACCACGGCGTGATCCACACATATTTAATGTGGAACGCCAGCCGCAGGAGCATCTTGATCGGCAATCCAATCATCGTGATAAAGAACACCATCAGGATCGAGTACTGCAGCAAACTCATGCGCTTGTAGTTCTTCGGGTTATACCGCCGGAACAGCGCGTGCACGACAAGCCCGCCCACAACAAAAAATCCCCCGACGACCACCGCGCCGAATATGCTCTTCGCCAGGTTCGAAGTGATCCCAAACAAATCCGGCAAATCGCGGTTCACCTCATAAATCAGCCGGTTGTGATCCCAGGTCTGCCCTGGCCAGAACCACTGCCATCCTGGCCCGCGAATAAACGTGCCGATTGTAATCATCGAGACCCACAGCACGATGAACCCGAAAAGAAACGTCCCAATCGCAAACTTGCGCTGCTTCCACGTGTAATACCCCGCTCCCAGCGGATTCGTATCTATATAGGGAATCACCATCAATCCAAAAATGATCAGCGTGGGCATCACCACGCCCGCAATCCACGGATCGAAATACACCAGCATCTCCTGCAACCCGAGGAAATACCACGGCGCCTTCGCCGGATTCATCGTCAAATTGGGATTCGCGGGCTCTTCCAAAGGCGCGTTCAACGAAATCGACCAGATCATCAAAATAATGGTCACAATGATCGCCGCGAGAAATTCCACGCGCAGCAAAAACGGCCAGACGTGCACTTCTTTCGACCATCCCGGCTTGAACGGCCACGCCTTCCGGTGGTGCGTCTTCGCCAGCGCGGGATCTTTTTCCAACTGCTCGATTAGCGAATCATTCGCTTTCGCCTGCCGCCACGCCAGATAAATGTAGAAACCAAGCAGCGGAATCATCGCCACGATCGGCACGTTGTCTGGCGCGGAAATAATTTCCCACAGTTGCTTCCAGTCCATGGCTATTTCCTCGCCTCCTTCACTTCCGAGTCGAGAATCACCTGCGCCGGACCCGAGATGCCGCCGTCTTTCCGCACGCGCCAGAAGTGCACCACCATGAACAGCGAAGCAATAATCGGAATACCGATGCAGTGCCAAATGTAGGAACGCAAAAGCGCGTTGGCATCCACAATCGAGCCGCCGAGCAACCCAAATCGCACATCGTTGTACGGTGTCATCCCCATTTGCGCGCCGAATGGCCCTTCATGCCCCAGCAGGGGCGTAGCCCGCGCCATATTCGTTCCCACGGTCACTGCCCAGAAACCCAGTTGATCGTCCGGCAACAAATACCCGGTAAACGAGAGCAGCAGCGTCAGCACCAGCAGAATCACGCCAACGTTCCAGTTAAACTCCCGCGGCTTTTTGTACGACCCCGTCAGAAACACGCGAAACATGTGCAGCTCAACCGCAATCACCATCAAGTGCGCCGCCCACCGGTGCATGTTCCGCAACAACTTCCCGAAGGGCACGTCGTGCTCCAGATAGAGCACATCGCGAAACGCCTGCACTTTCGACGGGTGGTAATAAAACATCAGCAGGACGCCGGTGAACGTCAGCACCAAAAACAAATAAAACGTAATTCCGCCCATCCCCCACGTATAGCTGTAGCGCACCGAATCGCGATTAATCTTCGCTGGATGCAAATGCAAGAAAACATTCGACAGCACGCCCAACGCCCGATTCCGCGGCGTATCGTCGTGCTTATGCCGGAAAATCGAGGTGTACACCTGCGTCTTCGTCGGACTCTTCAGCGTCTCCAGCGATTCCTTCGCCTTCGCCCGAAGATCCGTCTTCAGCGAATCCAGATCCTCCTTGACACCGGTCTTGATGGCGTCAACAAGCCCGGTTCCCTTCCCATTTTTCCCGTTCGACTTTTCGTCATCCGGCATTGGTCAAACTCCCAAGTTCCCCATGCTCGCTCGAACCGTCCTTGGCTTTTCCTTACCTCTTTACGTCATTACTTCTTTACTTCCGCTCTTAAACGTTCAAAAACGATCCCGGATCACTAAAATGACTCGGCTGCCCCTTGGGCCATTCGAACAACTGCGAGACATCCACCACAATCTGCCCATCCGGCGCCAACTCCACCCGCGCCCGGTCCATCGGACGCGGCGCGGGTCCTTCAAAGTTGATCCCTTCGCTGTCGTAACCGCTGCCGTGGCACGGGCACTTGAATTTGTTCTCGCTGGCTTTCCAATCCGGCGTGCAACCGAGATGCGTACAGCGCGCGTAGATGACGAACATGCGGTCCGGCGTGCGGTCCACCCAAATCCGGTATTTCTGCTGCCACTTCGTGTCTACGCCGAGCGCGTAGTCGGAGGGATACCCAATCTTAAAAACCGTCGGAGGTTCAAAAAGTGTTCGCGGAAGAAAAAATCGCAGAAACGCGATAAACCAAGCCCCAAGAAAACCCGCAACCGCACACCACACCAAGCTTCGGCGCCGTTCGTTAATTCCCCCAGACGCTGGGCCGACCGTTGGAACTCCAGCCGCGGGCGCGGCTTTGGAGGTTCCTACAGCTGGCGTGCCCACAAACTTTGCAGCTTCGCCTCCGCCAGAAGCAGCCGTCTTCGCTGCATCCGGTTTCGGATTGGCCGTATTTGATTCCGGGGCCGCCATGCTCTACCTCCCCAACTCCCTGTCAGAACCCTGTGGTCGGTGTAATGCGCCGGCATCAAACTAGGCCGCCGCGTGCCTCCCCTGAACGTGAGCCCAGCGCCGTGCGACACCATCGCGAAGGCGCAAAAATCCCGTCTCGCTCTCAGCTCGAAAGTTTATTTTTTTGGAGCGCAACTTTGTGCATACTAACAAGCTAAAACAGCCAGCGCGCAGAACTTCTCGCGTGAACTCTACTGCATCAATCGTCGGAACACACAAGGAAGGCGCGGCCTGTGGAAGCGTCTCTGGCCCGCCGAATTGGAGTAGCTTGGCGACGATACATCGTGAGGACCCAAACATTCCCTTGGCCCCCCAGGAAACGGGCCGGATGTTACTCAAATAAAAAAAATTCGTCAACACAAGTCTAAATTTTTCTGCAAGGCCCCTTTCGTCCAAGCCGCGCGGCCAGGCAAAATTCATCCTACCTTCGCGGAACTTTCACACCACCTCAAAATCAAAGTACTTCAAGAACCCGCTTGCTCTTCCAAAGACCTGTGGTAGACTCGCCCCGTTTTTGGGCCAGAGGGATCCAGATTCCGAAGGTTGGCGGCCGGATCATTCGCAACGGCGGAGTTTTCAACCGGGAGGTCAGGGTACATGGGCCTAGTCTTTCTCGTTGTCATCTGGCTGATCACGCTCATCAGCACGTACTTCTTCCTCGCCAAGACGTGGTGGCTACCAGTCGGCGCTTCCGCTGCAGCCGCTGGCATCGATCATCACTTCACCACCAGCTACATCATCATGGGAGCCGTCTTTGTCGCCGCCCAACTCATACTCGGCTTGTTTGTCTGGCAATATCGCGAACGCAACGCCACCACTCCTCAAGCCCATTACTCCCACGGAAGTAACCGCCTCGAGATCACTTGGACTCTTCTCACCACTATTTTGTTTCTCGGCCTCAACTTCATGAGCAGCTCCATCTGGGCTTCCGAACGTTTTCGCCCAGCCGTCTCCGACGCCGTGCAAGTTGAAGTCACGGGCATGCAGTTCCAGTGGTATTTCCGCTATCCCGGGCCCGATGGAAAATTCGGCGCGACCAAGCCTCAATTGCAAGATCCCAGTGGCGGAGGCGAATCCGCTCTCGGCGTCGACCCGTCCGATCCGGCCTCGAAAGACGACATCGTTGCCGCAACCATGTATGTTCCCGTGAACCGCGAAATCGACGTCATCCTCCGCGCCGAGGACGTCATCCACAGCTTCTTCATCCCCGCGATGCGTTTCAAACAGGACGCCGTCCCCGGCCTCGCCATTCACATGCATTTCACTCCTATCGCCACTGGCGATTACGAGATCGCCTGCTCTCAACTCTGTGGTCTCGGCCATTACAAGATGCACGGCATCTTGCGCGTCGTCAGCCAGCAAGACTTCGATAAGTGGTTGGCCTCCAAAGAAGCGGAGAAACAATAATATGGCCACCAGCGACTTCGCTGCCCACGCTGTACATGCCCACGCGGGCCCCACAAGTTGGATCCGCAAATATGTTTTCAGCCTCGATCACAAAGTCATTGGCATTCAATACTATTTCCTCGCACTGACCGCCGTTTTCGTCGGCATGTTCCTCTCTTTACTGATGCGCATCCACCTCATCTGGCCCGCCGCGAACTTGCCAATCTTCGGTGAGATTAAGCCCGAGACCTACCTCAGCCTTTTGACCATGCACGGCACCATCATGGTCTTCTTCGTTCTTACGACCGCGCCACAAGGCGGCTTCGGAAATTATTTCCTGCCGATCCAAATCGGCGCGCCAGACATGGCCTTCCCCGTTCTCAACGCCCTCTCGTTCTGGGTTACCGCCCTAGCCTTTGTCGTGATGGTCTCCGCCTTCTTCGTCATCGGTGGCGCCCCGCTGCACGGTTGGACTGGCTATCCTCCGCTCAGCGCGTTGCAAGCTGCCGGCCCAGGAGAGGGCCTCGGCGCCGACTTATGGGTCATCAGCATCGCTCTCTTCTGCCTCGGCGCACTGATGAGCGCGTTGAATTTCATCACCACCACGCTCGACATGCGCGCCAAGGGCATGACCCTCATGCGCATGCCGCTAACCTGCTGGGCGTGGTTCATCACCGCCATTTTGGGATTGCTGGCCTTCGGCGTTCTCCTATCCGCTGGCATCTTACTTCTGCTCGACCGCAACGCCGGCACCAGCTTTTTCGTCCCGCTCGTTACCATCAACGGCCAACTCACCGGCCACCGAGGCGGCTCGCCGCTTTTGTGGCAGCACCTCTTCTGGTTCTTCGGCCATCCAGAGGTCTACATCGCCATCCTGCCCGCCATGGGGCTCTGCTCGCAGCTTCTCTCCGTTTTCTCCCGCAAACCTATTTTCGGATACAAAGCCATGGTCTACGCCATGCTCGCCATCGGCTTCCTCGGCTTCATGGTCTGGGGCCATCACATGTTCATGAGCGGCATGAGCCCCTACACGGCTTTCGCGTTTTCCATCATGACCATGGCCATCGGCGTCCCTTCCGCCATCAAAACTTTCAATTGGCTCGGCACCATCTGGCGCGGACATATTCGGTTTACGTCGCCCATGCTCTTCGCTCTCGGCTTCGTTTCTTTATTCGTCTCCGGCGGAATCAGCGGCCCCTTCCTGGCCCAACCCACTCTTGATATTCAGTTGCACGACACCTATTTCGTCGTCGGCCATTTCCATTTGATCATGGGCGTCGCCTCCATCTTCGGCATCTTCGCCGCCACCTACTACTGGTTCCCCAAAATGTTTGGCCGCATGATGAGCGAAGGCATGGCCCGGTGGCATTTCTTCATCACGCTCATCGGCACCTACGCCGTTTTCATGCCCATGCACTATCTCGGCATGGCCGGCCATCTCCGCCGCTATTCACAACTCACGGAGCTGAGCTACTTAAAAGATCTAGTCCCCTTGCAGCAATTTATGACTTACGCCGCCTTCGTGACCATCGCCGGCCAGTTCATCTTCCTCTTCAACCTCTTCTGGAGCATGAAGTTCGGACAAAAAGCCTCCGACAATCCTTGGGAAGCCACGACCCTCGAATGGACCACCTCGACTCCACCTCCGCACGACAATTTCGCCGGGCACATCCCTATCGTCAACAACGGCCCGTACGAATACAGCGTCCCCGGCGCGCCGCGCGATTTTGTGATGCAAACCGATCCGCCACTCGTGAAGAAGGACCACTAGGTATCCCATGGCAACCGTCTCCACAACCGCTGCCGTTAACACCACGCAAGTCCTGCTGGCCGGCGGCGATCGCCCCGATCAGCATGCGCTCGATTTCCTCACGCGCCTTCGCCGTGCCCGCCTCGGCATCATCGTCGCCCTTACCGCCGTCGTGATGATTTTCGTCTCCTATTCCAGCGCCTACGTTGTGCGCCAAGGCCTCCCAACGCTCGATCCAGCTAGCGGCGCACTCGTCCGCGACTGGCTTCCCCTCCAGCTCCCAAGTTTTCTACTGGTGAACACTTTGGTCTTGCTCGTCAGCACTTTGACTATGGAACTTGCCCGCCGCCAGGCGGTTCGCGCGGTTCTCTCTTCCGGAAAAATTTATTCGTTTGGCGCCTCTCCCGCAGATACAAACGGCATGCCCTGGCTCGCGCTCACCGCCATCCTCGGTCTTAGCTTCCTCGCCGGACAATGGCTCGTCTGGCGCGAACTTGCCGCTCGCGGCTTCTTCGTCGCCACCAGCCCCAGCAGCTCCTTCTTTTATTTGCTCACGGGGATGCACGGCATCCACCTCTTCGGCGGCATCCTCGCGCTACTCGCCGCTGGCGCCGCTTCGCTCCTGCGCAAATCTGCGGAGACCGCTGCGGTGGTCGTCGACGCCACTGGCTGGTATTGGCATTTCATGACTTTTCTGTGGGTTTACATCCTGTGTTTACTGGAATTCGCACGCTAACTACGCGCCCATTGCGGCCCGCCATCGGCCGCAGGTAACAAGGAGGCCATCCGCATGTCTGAAGCGACCGTGCCGCACGATATGCCTGCCGTCTACGAGCCGTCGCTCTTCGGCACCTACTCGAAGAAAATCGGCATGTGGCTGTTCCTCATGTCCGATTCCCTAACCTTCGGCGCTCTTCTTTACGCTTACAGCTACGGCCGCATCTCCACTCCCAACTGGCCCACGCCTTTTCACTCGGAAAGCATCGTCAACGCCACCATCATGACCGCGTTTCTCCTCACCAGTTCCCTCACCATGGTTCTCGCCGTCCGCGCCTCCGCCGATGGCAACGCAAAAGCGCAGCGCCTCTGGCTGTTAGCCACCATGGCTTGCGGCATGGGTTTCGTCCTTCTTCACGGCCGCGAGTGGAGCAAACTCATCGCCGAAGGCTTGTCGCTACCCGTCTTTCCCAAACCGCCCGGAGCAACCGTGGGAGGCGAATACGCCGGTGTAGTGCAGAACGTGCCCCAGTTTGCCGCCACTTTCTTCGGCCTCACCGGCATGCACATGCTCCACGTCACTCTCGGCGTGGTCTATCTCGGCATCGTTGCGCTTCGCAAATATTTCATTCCCATCTTGCTCGTTTTCTGGCTAGCCGCTTGGCTCGGCACGCCCGTCTACAGCCCTTTCCATTACGGCGCTCATGTCCTTCTTCTCGCCGCCATCGTTTGCACCATCATCCTCTGGCTCAAGCCCAAGGTTTACGATTCTTCCGACGTGGAAGTCGCCGGCCTTTACTGGCACTTCGTCGATCTCGTCTGGATGTTCATCTTCCCCCTGGTCTATCTCATGTCGGCCAAGATTCTCTAGGAGCGCTCGATCATGGAACCCGATCAAATCGCCATCGCCCTGCGCGTCGCCGAAGAGCAACGCCACCACGGCAAAGCTCAATTCTTCTATGTCTGGATCGCGCTCCTCATCATGACCGCCATCGAGGTCTACCTCACCTACCAGAACATGCAGCCCGTCCGCATGCTCACCATTCTCATGGGCCTCTCGCTCATAAAAGCCGCCCTAATCATCGGCTATTTCATGCACATGAAGTTTGAAGTCTCCCGCATGAAGTGGCTCACCATGGCTTCCCTGGTGTTATGCTTGGCCCTGATGATGATCTTCTTCCCCGACGCTCTCCGCATCCTCGCGCTCAACCCAAAATGATTTTTCGCTTAACCCAATTCGCCAGCCGCTTCGCCTTCATCTTCTTGGCGATATTCGTACTCTCTGCCACACCAACCTTCGGCCAAGGTTGCTCCATGTGCTACAGCACCGCCAAAGCCACTTCCGCCGCCGGCCAGCGCGCAATCAGCCGGGGCGTTGTCGTCCTGCTCATCCCCCCCGCCGGCTTCATGACCTTCGGCCTCGCCTTGGCCTTCCGCTACAGCAAAAAACGCGACCTCGAACACGAGCGCTAATCCAGATTCGCGCAGAAAAATCTCTTGTTTTCACTGCAAGCCGTCTTTTTCTTAACTGGAGACGTACTTCTCTGGTATACTTCTTGCATAAAAACACTACGCCTCCCCGGCCCCACACGTAAACGCGTTTAGAATCAACACTTACAAATCTGTATCAAAACACACGACTTTAACTCTCTTTAGATTGAACGTTTACGGAAAAACGGGGGAGGCCCCTCCCGTGCGCCAGATCGCTTCAGGCAAGCTCGATTGTTAGCGGCGCAGGCAAGTCCGTAACGACCGCAGCTACGAGTTTCAACGAAAGCGCAGCTCTCCGAAGGCTAAACGATGACATTCGTTAAGTTTGGCTGAAAATAATCTTCAGTTCTTACAGTTTGACACCCCCGGGTTACGCTTTGTAGTCTCCGTCACTTGCGGCGCTGTCGGTTTCTATACGTTCTGATCACGAGTCAACGGAGCTTGCCAACTTTCCGCATGTCGGCCAGCATGGCTACGTGGACTTTGGCCGGAGCGCGTGAGCTATACTGCAAAACAGCAGGAGTTGGTGCCAAGTATGAAGACGGCATTTCTCAAATCGACGGGACAGGGGCAAGTTTCCAGCGACGGCGACGTGCTCGCCGAGGATCAAATTCCCGGAATCGTGGAGGAAGTACTCGCGTCCACTTCGTTTGTGGACATTCACACGCACCTGTACTCTCCCGCGTTCGGAACGCTAGGGCTTTGGGGGATCGACGAGCTGCTAACCTATCATTACCTCGAAGCGGAATTTTTTCGGCATTCCAACACCCCGCCGGAGCAATACTGGTCGCTTTCCAAGCGCGAACAAGCCGATGCCATCTGGCGTGCGCTTTTTCTTGAAAATAATCCCGTCTCGGAAGCGACGCGCGGAGTTGTCGCCGTGCTCAAGGCTTTCGGATTACCGACCGATGGCCCGGACCTGGCCGAAGCAAGAGCTTTTTTCCATTCGCAAACAGTCGAAGAGCATCTCCAAAGAGTTTTGCAGCTCGCCGGAATCAGCCTGGTAGTGATGACAAACGACCCCCTCGACCCCGCGGAAGCATCGATCTGGAAGAACGGAGTTGCGAACCATAGCCAATTTCGGGCTGTGCTGCGGCTGGATCGAATCCTTTGCACCTGGCCCGCGCATTGGCAAGTGCTGGCGGGTCAAGGCTATCACGTTGATGAACTGGCGGCAGGAAAGTCGGCTCTGGAAGTGCGGCGATTCTTAGTGGATTGGTCCAGGCGCATGCAGCCTGCGTATATGGCCGTCTCGTTGCCAGATACGTTTCAGTATCCCCAGGACACCTCCGGGAATCGATTGCTGAAAGAAGCGGTACTGCCAACTTGCCGCGAATTGAATTTACCGCTCTCGCTGATGATCGGAGTCCGCAAGCAGGTCAACCCGTCGCTGCGGCTGGCCGGAGACGCCGTGGGCAGAGCCGATCTGCGGTCCCTGGAAACTCTCTGCCGCGACTTCCCGGACAATCGGTTTTTGGTAAGTGTGCTCAGCCGCGAGAACCAGCATGAACTTTGCGTTTACGCCCGCAAATTCAGCAACTTGATGCCGTTTGGCTGCTGGTGGTTCATGAACAATCCTTCGATTGTCGAGGAAATTACTCGAGAGCGCATCGAGATGCTTGGCACCAGTTTCATTCCCCAGCATTCCGATGCCCGCGTACTCGAGCAAGTGATCTACAAATGGCATAACACTCGCCGGACTCTCGCGCCCATTTTTGCTCATTCTTATCGGCTGTTATCGCAAGACGGCCGCCGCATCACGCGCGCGGACATACAGCGGGACATTACTCGACTCTTTCGTTCCAACGCGGAAGCCTGGATGGGATAGCCGGCCTCGCGCTCCGAGGCGCGAACGCAAACCTGGCACAAGACTCTCCTCGGAACGGTCTCTCCGTCAACTCCCACAACCGTGAGGAACTCTAGCGGTTGCGTTGAAACACGCGAGTTGCAACCGAACACAAAAATTCAGCCCTCGCCATCAATATCCCAGCTTCTTGTCGACTACATTCAGCAACGGCTCGCCCTTGCGAAATCGTTCAAACTGCTCAACAAAAAACTTCATGGCATTGTCTAGCCAGTCGAGCGTATGGTCAGCGCAATGCGGAGAAAGCAAAACGTTCTCTAGCCTGTAAAACGCATGTCCGGCAGGCAGAGGCTCCTCATCGAAGACGTCTAAGGCGGCACCTTTGATTCGTCCGCTGGACAGCGCTTTGATCATCGCGGCTTCGTTAATCACCGGACCTCTCCCCACATTCATCACCACAGCCGAAGGCTTCATCGCTGCAAACTCAGGCTCGCCGATCATCCCGTGCGTTTCTGCGGTCAAAGGAGTAGCCACAACCACGTAGTCGCACCGGGAAATCATGTCCAGCCGGCATTCTGGGGTGTAGAACTTCTCGACCAGAGGGTCTTCGGCACGCGTGGGTGAAACATGCCTCTTCACGGCGAGCACTCTCATGCCCAGCGGCCGCACCCGTTCCGCGATCGCGCGTCCTATGTCGCCATATCCGACGATTCCGACTGTTTGCCCCGACGCCCAGGAGACGTCAAACTGCTCCCATAACCCTGCCATTTGATTGCGAATCATTCGCCGGAAGTCTTTCGCGAAATACAAGATCGACCCAAGGACAAACTCGCCAAGCGACGCGCTAAATACCCCGGCGCCGTTCGTGAGGGGAACGGTACTCTCTATCAATTTCGGGAATAAGGTTCGCTCGAGGCCTACGGAACGTGAGTGTACCCATACTAGGTTTGGGCACATTTCAAACACCTGTCGGAAGAGCGCAAGCGAGCCTGACCAGTTAAAAAGAACGCTCGCGTCGAGCGCGGCCCGCTCGAAGAGTTCGGCGGACTCTCCGACAACGAATCTTACATCGCCGATCTGCTTGAGAATGGATAGCTCTGGCTCATCCGGATGGGCCAGGACCAGGATCGTGTGATTTCTCATAGCGCAATAGGAACAGCGCAAAAGCTTACACCACAATCGTTGCGCTTGGTGTCTCTCGCGGCTTCAGAAAAACAAAATATGCTGTTTAGAGCTTGGAATTTGACATCACAAATTGCGGCCTCCTAAACTACTGCGTTTCTCAACGTGATTCCCGGTTGACCTGACCTTTTGGAAGCTCTACCGTGAGCTGATTCGTTTACTTACGTTTTGGAAGGAATTCCGTGCCGCCCAAAAATCCCAAGTCCCTCAGAAGTTATCGCTGGTATGGTCCGGACGATTTGCGCTCGTTCGGCCATCGGTCGCGCGCCGCTTCCATGGGCTGCACGCCGGCCGACTACGCGGGCAAACCCGTCATCGCCATCATCAACACCTGGGGCGATATCAACCCTTGTCACAGCCACCTCCGGGAGCGCGCGGAAGACGTTAAGAAGGGCGTCTGGCAAGCCGGAGGTTTCCCCGTGGAAATGCCCGCCTTCACCCTCGGCGAAACCTTTCAGAAACCTACCACGATGATGTATCGCAATCTCCTTGCCATGGAAACGGAAGAGTTGCTGCGCTCTTATCCAGCCGACGGTTGCGTCTTGATGGGCGGCTGCGACAAAACCACCCCGGCACTGCTTATGGGCGCAATCAGCATGAATCTGCCTGCGATCTATGTTCCCGCGGGGCCCATGCTTCGAGGCAATTGGCGCGGCCAGATCCTGGGCAGCGGTTCCGATGTCTCCAAGTACTGGGCAGAACGCCGCGCAGGCAATATCGATCTGCAAGCCTGGACAGAAATCGAAAATGGCATCGCGCGGTCGGCCGGAACTTGCATGACGATGGGCACAGCTTCCACCATGACCAGCCTGACCGAAGTTCTGGGCTTTACACTCCCTGGAGCGACTTCGATTCCGGCGGTCGATGCCAATCACCCCAAGATGGCCAATTGTTCCGGCCGCCGCATTGTCGAAATGGTCTGGGAAGATTTGAAGCCCCGTGACATTTTGCGTGAGTCTTCCTTCGACAACGCAATTGCCGCGGTGTTTGCCCTCGGTGGCTCCACAAACGCCGTCATTCATCTGGTGGCCATGGCAGGGCGAGTAGGAATAAAAATTGCTCTCGACCGTTTCGATCAATTTTCAAAAAAGACGCCCATGCTTGCGAACATTCGCCCTAGCGGCAAGTACCTGATGGAGGATTTCTACTACTCGGGCGGTTTGCCGGCATTGCTGAAAACCCTGGCGCCCCATCTGGATCTGACCTGCATGACGATTACCGGAAAAACGCTCGGTGAAAATATCGCAGGCGCGGAAATCTACAATCCCGATGTCATCCGCAGTTTGGATAATCCCGTGCTCGCTTCCGGCGGCTTGGCCATTCTCTACGGAAATCTTGCACCCTGCGGAGCCGTCATCAAAGCCTCTGCCGCGGAGCCGCGCCTGCTCAAGCACACAGGCCGCGCCGTCGTCTTCGACAGCTTCGACGAAATGAACGCTCGCCTCGACGATCCCGCACTCGATGTCGATGCCGATAGCGTTCTCGTCCTCCGCAATGCTGGCCCCAAAGGCGCCCCAGGTATGCCCGAATGGGGCAATCTCCAGCTCCCTCAAAAACTTCTCAAAGCCGGCGTTCGCGACATGGTCCGCATCTCCGACGCTCGCATGAGCGGCACAAGCTATGGTGCCTGCGTCCTTCACGTCTCTCCCGAATCCTTTGTGGGTGGGCCGCTGGCCTTGCTGAGGGAAGGCGACATTGTCGAATTGGACGTCCCCGCGCGCCAACTGAACATGCGCGTGAGCGAAGAGGAACTCGCTCGCCGCCGCGCAGCCTGGCATCCCAAAGAAAGTATTTATCCCCGCGGCTACGGCAAACTCTTCATGCAGCACATCAAACAAGCTCACGAAGGATGCGACTTTGACTTCCTCGAGGGCACCGCTCCGATTCCCGAGCCCGAGATTCATTAAGGGCTCAACCGATTTTCACGACAAAAACGCTTTCTCACTCTCATCGCAGGCAGGGCCGGACGTTTGATGCCGCCCACTCTTCTTTTCAGCTAAATTGCAGGAGCTTCACTCTGCTCACGCGAAGAGCCCCGCCCTGCTCCGATCATCAGCATCAAAATCCCCGAGAGACACAGGCTCCCAACCAAATACATCAACCCAGCCGTAAACGAATGTGTTCGGTTAACAAGATAGCCCATCAACATTGGTCCGAAGAATCCTCCAAGATTTCCAACCGAATTAATCAATCCAATCGATGCCGCCGCCGCTGATTCACTGAGAAAAGCCGTTGGAACGGCCCAAAAACACGGGTGAAAGGCGAAGTAAGACGCCCCAACGAAGGTGAAAAGGGTGACCGCCACAACGAGATGCGTGCCAAACAGGACCGCCATCAATAAAATGAGTCCGCAAGAAAAAATCGGAACTGCCGCGTGCCAGCGCCGCTCAGACGTTTTGTCGGAGTGCCATCCATTCCATTGTTGCATGACAAATCCGGCAAGGTAGGGCAATGCCGCGAACAGGGTCACGCGGATGTCGCTTTGCCCGGAAATCCGTTTCAGAATGCTGGGGAGCCAAAACGAAATCCCATATCCTCCCGTCGTCGCGAAGAAGTAACACAATGTCAGCAGAATGACGTCGCGCTGCCCGAATGCCTGCCAAATGGTGTACGAGCGAACTTTTTGTTTCGCCAGCTTTTCTTTTTCCAGCGCACAGTTGATCCAATCGCGTTCCTCGGGCGGCAGCCAGGAAGCGGCTTTCGGCCAGTCCGTCAGATAGAAGATGGTGATCACGCCGAGGACGACCGCCGGAATTCCTTCCAGAATGAACAACCATCGCCACCCTCTTAAACCAAGCCAGCTAATTCCCAAAAGCAGGCCGGCCAGCGGCGAGCCAATCACATAAGAAAGTGGATTCGCGGCGTAGAACACCGCGATGGCTTTCGCCCGGTCCCGGTAGCGGAACCAGTGCGACAGGTACACAATCACTGCAGGAAAAAAGCCCGCCTCGGCCGCTCCGACGAGAAAGCGCACGACATAAAATTCCCGGGCCGTGTGGATAAACGCCAAAAGCGCGGTTATGATTCCCCAGGAGATCATGATGCGGGCAATCCATCGTCGCGCGCTCCACCGTTCGGCAATCAAGGCGCCTGGGATTTCGAGCACCACGTATCCGATGAAAAACATCCCGGCGCCCAGGCCAACCACCTTGTCGCTGAAACCCAGGTCCCCGGGCATCTGCAGCGCCGCGGCGCTCACATTCATCCGGTCCAAAAAGGCGATGATATAAAGCAGGAAGAGAAAAGGAAGGACGCGCCACGCGATTCGTTTTCGTGCCCGCTCAGCGACTGCCGGATCCGTGGGTGGCGCGTCCATCTTCCCTCGCTTCGTAGGCCTCCAAAGATGCGGCGGAGCTATCGTGCCTTACTCTTGTTATTTCGCGGCGGAAATTTTGCGCGGCGTAGTATACACAAAAAACAGTTTGAGCCTTCTTGAAGATACTTTAGATTCAGGAGCGTAAATGCGCGAGTATTCCATTGCAGCGATTCCCGCGGATGGCATCGGCCCGGAAGTGATCGCTTCCGGTCTCGAAATCTTGCAAGTGCTCTCACAAAAGGTTGGCGGTTTTCGGCTGAAGGTAGAAGCCTTTCCGTGGGGTTCGGACTACTACAAAAAGAACGGCGTTATGATGCCGCCCAATGGATTGGAACTCCTGCGGCCGTTCCACGCGATTTATTTTGGCGCTGTGGGGGCTCCCGATGTCCTGGATCACATAACACTCTGGGGCCTGCGCCTCGCGATCTGTCAGGGCTTCGACCAGTACGTGAATCTCCGGCCTACGCGTATCTTAAGAGGATTGTCCTCGCCTTTGCGCAACTGCAAGCCCGCCGATCTGGATTGGGCTATCGTCCGCGAAAATACAGAAGGCGAATATGCCGGACAAGGTGGCCGCGCCCATCGCGGGTTTCCAGAAGAGGTCGCCACGGAAACCTCGATCTTCACTCGCCGCGGTGTGACCCGCATCATGCGCTTCGCTTTTAAGCTCGCACAGGATAGGCCCCGAAAGTTGCTCACCGTCGTCACTAAATCCAACGCGCAGCGTCATGGCATGGTCCTGTGGGACGAAATCGCGGCCGAGGTAGCCAAGGAATTCCCGGATGTCACTTGTGACAAGATGCTCGTCGACGCTATGACCACTCGCATGGTCGGCAAGCCCGCCAGCCTGGACACTATCATCGCCACAAATCTGCACGCCGATATTCTCTCCGACCTTGCTGCGGCTCTGGCCGGCAGTCTCGGAATCGCCCCAACCGCCAACCTTGATCCTGAACGCCGCTTCCCTTCCATGTTCGAGCCCATTCACGGAGCCGCCTTTGATATCGCGGGCAAAGGCATCGCCAATCCGATTGGCGCGCTATGGACCGCCTCGATGATGCTCGAACATCTGGGCGAACGGGACGCCGCCCAGTCATTGATGCAAGCCGTCGAACGTGTCACCGCTTCGGGCATTCATACTCCCGATCTTGGCGGCAACGCCACAACACGAGAAGTAACCACAGCCGTCTGCGATGCCATTCACAGTTCGGGTGTGTAGGCTGCGAACGCTCCGGCGCAACGACTCACATTGTGAGACGCGAGTCTTCCTCTTCGTCTCACTCCTGCGCGGCCCTGCTTCTCCCGCTGCGCTCGCAATTTAGTCTTGCTAAACCACTCCTTTAAAAATTCCAGATTGACAACTTTGTCGCCGCGCTCCTAATGTCCGGTCACAAGGTCTATTCAAGTTGTTGATAGCGACTATTTAGAAGAATGATGGCCGGATAGCGAGTGCTGCGTCTCCTTGGATTTAAGGTGCGATAGGCGTAGCCGTGTGTGCGAGGCACATGGCACGCCGTACTTGGCGGTCACGCCCGAGGCAGGCTTTCGGGCGGCCCGCGAAAAGGAAAGGCATCGATGAGGAAGAAACTGCTTACCACTTTTTTCGCGCTTCTATTCGCTCCGCTATTCTCACACGCGCAAGGCCTCGGCAGCATCCTTGGCCGCGTCACCGATCCAGCCGGCGCGGGTGTTGCCGGCGCTCAGGTCACAGCGACGCAGCAGGGCACAGGATTCTCGCGCAGCGCAACCACGGATACCGAGGGCCTCTATGTCATTCCCTCCCTTCGGCCCGCGGTCTACGACCTTACCGTTGAGGGAAAGGGATTTAGCATAGCTAAGGAAAATGGCATCACCTTGCTTGCGGACCAGTCGCTCACAGTAAACATGGGCTTGAAGCTAGGCTCAGTCACGGAAATCGTCACTGTGACCACCAACACTCTCCAGGTGGACACGTCGACTTCGTCGCTCAAACAAGTGATCGAGCAGCAGCGTATTTCCGAGTTGCCGCTCAACGGCCGGAATGCCGCACAACTTACGCTTCTGGTCGCCGGCGCCGTCAACTCCCCCAACGGAGGCGCGGATCAAGGGGCCACTAAGACCTTCCCCGGGGCTGTGACCTATTCGACGAACGGCACGCGCCAGGACAGCATCAGTTATCAACTCGATGGCGGCAATTACGTCGACGAATACACCAACGTCAATCAGCCTTTCCCCTTCCCCGATGCGCTGCAAGAATTCAGCGTGCAGACTAGCAATTACAGCGCCGAGTACGGAGAAAACGCCGGGGGCGTGGTGAATGTCATCACAAAGTCCGGTACCAACATTTTCCACGGTGACGCGTTTGAGTTTGTGCGCAATCCCATCTTCAACGCCCAGAATTTCTTCGCCACACCAACCACCCCGGATCGCATTAAGCGCAATCAATACGGCGGCACCGTGGGTGGCCCGGTTATTCACGACAAGACTTTCTTCTTCCTTGGTTATCAGCGCACGGCATTTCGCAATCTCGTTCTCGGAAGCTCTCACGTGGTTGGGCAAACGGACATCACTAACTTTCTCTCTCCAAAGACCGCGGCCTGCCCAGCCTGCGGAGCGCAAACCAGCGCTGCGACGGGTCCAGCGGGGACGTTGGATCCTGGCGTAGCTAAAATGCTCGGAATCGACCCCGTTACCGGCGCGTACTTGGGCTCTTCCGCGAAATTCAGCCTGGCAGGCGCCATACCCGCGGGTTCTAACCCCACCGTGGCTTTCTCAAAACCAGATATCGAGAACTATGATTCAGGCATCGGCAGGATAGACCACTCGATCGGCAAGAAAGACAAAGTCACCGGCCGCTACGAATACGACCGCTTTACCAAAGCGCCCGTTTTTAATCCGCTCGAACTCGTTGCCTACACCGATGCCACTTTTTCCATCGTTGCTCAGAATGCTCTCATCCACGAAACTCACATTTTCTCGCCTGTCCTCATCAACGACTTCCGCGCCAGTTACTCCCGCGAAGTTTCCCTCAGAGGGCCGGGTCCCAACGCCGCAGACATAGCGACGTTTGAGACCGTCCCGCTCCCTTTTGAGCCTACGCCCAGCGCCATTCAGGGCATCGGCGTACAAAACGGCTTTAGTTTCGGCGACAATCCCACCGGCGCTTTCACCAGAAATAATTTTACGTATGCGGACGATGTCAGCTGGGAGAAAGGCAAGCACGACATCCACTTCGGCGGAATGATGGAGTGGAGCCAGGTGGACCTCAACAACCAGTTCAATCAGCCCGGCATCGTCAACTTTTGCGGCCAGGATACCTACCTCGGCCAGCCTGTGGCTTTGACCACGAACGCTTATGCCAATCTTCTCGCCGGTACCATGTGCGACGGCGGTCCCGCTGGCAACGGCTACGCGTTTCAGCAGGGCGCCGGCGAATTCAAGGCCAACCGCGATAAATTCCCCGGCTTATATGTTCAGGACAACTTTCACGTCAACGGCCGCCTGACGCTCAATCTCGGCCTCCGCTATGAACCGGCTCTTCCCTGGAGCGATAACGGCGACCGCTGGGCGCAAGTCAATCTCACAGCCATGGCGGCCGATGTCACCTCCAAGGTTTATCCCAATGCGCCTCCAGGTATCTTTTTCTCTCCTCAGAATGGCATCAGCGATCCCGGAATGCCGAAAAACGCTCTGAATTCCAAGCTGAACAATTTTGCTCCACGCGTCGGCTTTGCCTACGACGTCTTCGGCGATGGCAAAACAAGTCTGCGCGGCGGAGGTGGCATTTTCTACGACACCCGCGCGGAAGGTATGTTGAGCAATCGTTTCGTGGATGAGTGGCCGTTCAGCCCGCAGTTCATCCTCTCCACTTCTGGGAATAGCTCCCCCACTCCGGGCTCGACCGCCGGTTCCTTCAGCGACCCGCTCTGCACTCTCCCCGCGACGCAGGCCGCTCTCAATTGTTCTGGCGCACAGCTGACTTCCTATCCAAAATTTCCCAGCCCGTTCCCGGCGCCCACCAACTTCGCCTACAATCCGCCGTTCAACGAGATTGCCGTGACCTACGACCCTAGCGGCAATTACCATCCCACGACGGTCTATGAATGGAATCTAACCGTTGAGCGTCAACTGCCCGCAGGCTTTCTGGCGCGTGCTGCTTATGTCGGTTCACGGACGCTCCACATCCTCGAGACCCAGTATTACAACGCCGGCGTTCCCTGTACGGACCCCACCTCCTTCGTCACGTGCAACGGGAAAGCCAACGTTGGTCTTGCAAACCTTACCGTTTGCGAAGCCACTGGAGGCACCGTCGCCTCGTGCCATGGCAATGCCAACCTCAGCGGCGCCGCCTTCAAGCCCAACACTTTTTCCACCACCGTTCAGGCGGATATCAACGACATCAATGCGCGCTACAACGCCCTGCAAACTTCTCTCGAAAAGCGCATGTCTCACGGGTTTACGCTTCTTGCCAACTATACGTACTCCAAGAGCCTCGACGACCTGCCCTTTGGCGAAGGCGTCACCGGTTTTGATACGGGCTACTCCGCTCTCCCGCTGAACAATCCACTTCGCCACCAGTTTGACTATGGACCTTCCAGCTTTGACCACACCCACGTGTTCACCGGTTCCTACGTTTGGCAGTCTCCCTCCTTCAGCGGCCGCAGCTCCTGGTTCCACCATCTTTTGGGAGATTATGAGATCGGCGGAATCCTGTCGGCTGCCAGTGGCCGTCCCATTACCATCCTGCAAGGCACCGAACTTTCCGGCACGGGCATCGGCAATGACCGCGCCACGTTTATCAGCGGCGTGAGTCCTTATAGCTCCACGTCCTGCGGCACTACAGCACACTGCGTTAGCTGGCTCAATTTGGCTGCCTTTCAGCCAACCAAAGTGGCCGGTGCAAACAATCCCGCTATCTTCGGTACCTTTGGCGATGTTGGCAAAAACGTTCTCCGCTTGCCGCACACCGTCAACTGGGATATGGAGATCGCCAAGAATATTCTGATTACGGAGCGCTTTCGTCTCCAGCTCCGCGCCGAATATTTCAACATCTTTAACCACCCGAACTTTGCGCCCGAAAGTACCAGCACCGGCACCGTGAACAGCACCGACCAGATCAGCTCCTTCGACAAGATCAGCAGCAATTCCTTCGGCACTTTCCGCGCCGGACAAGCTGCGGATCCCCGCATCGCGCAAATGGCGATTAAGTTCTTCTTCTAACCACACCCCGAAGAGGAAGAGTCGGAGCGCCTTGACGTGAGGCGCTCCGATTTTTTGTTCCGCAAGGATGCGCCGGGCTACTCCTCTTCACGATGGCTACGTGCTCGCTCCGGAAACTCCTCACGTGGGCTGCAGCTTAACCCCATCAGCCATCAACGCCAGGCCCGATTTCCACCACAAAATAGGTCGCCGGCGTCGTCCCCGCGTTCTTGATTCCGTGCTCGTCCTGGGAGCGCACAAATCCCACCGAGCCAGGACCCAGCTGATAGCTCTTCCCATTCACCGTGATTTCCACGGTTCCTTCCCGAATCAGCCACATCTCCGAATGCGCGTGATGGTGCGGCGGATGCGGCGCGCCGCCTGGAGCCAGCGTTGTTTCATGCACTTCCAAAGATTCCCCGGTCACCAGCTTGCCTTTCAGCGCCTCCCGGTACTGTGCGCTCTCGGCGGCTTTAACCGGCAATTTCTCGAACGGATACATCGCTGATGGCATCGCTTTGTCTTCCTGGGCGGAAGCCTCGGAAGCAAAAACTGCCGGAATCAGCACCGCTGGAAGCAAAGAGCACAATTCACGCCGCGAAACACCCATGATCTCTCCTTTGCCTGCCTTCAACTTGCACCAAACAAACGGTTTACTGTTTATACTTGACAAATAGTAATAATGTGTTATACTCTTTCTGTGAGATCGGGCACCGGGATTGTCGGTGCCACCGCAAGTCATGCGCCTCCACTGCGCGGCACTTCAAATTCCCCCAAAGTCTTCAGTCCCACATGGGTTACCACTTTATAAAATCCCGATTCTCCGAACCCCTTCAGAATCAACACTTCTACAAGTGTTGATTCCACTCCACTTTATCTCCTTTATCAGCAACACTTACAAAAAACCAGGGGAGGGGGTCACCCCATCCAGCTCCCAAGTTTTGCAACTGGTTACCGACGTTTCCAGGTTGGCGCAACAGCCACGACCCACGCGCGAGGCCGCTCTCGCCACTCACCTCTCGTTAGCCGCCACTGCTCCCGTAACCCTCTTCCCTGCCACCCTTACCGACCACTCGCAACTCACTGAAAATCCAGCCATTTTAAGTCCTGCCGTTGCCGCTGTTACGAGCCATGTCACGCCTGACCCCTTTGTTTGCCACTCTTACAAAAAACACCGGGGGGTGGGCACTCTCCCAATCTCCGTTTTCGCGAAAGAGGAAAAGCCCGCTCCAAGCCTCCCTTCAGAAAGCGGCCCGGCCGTGTGTCCGCAGGGAGTCAGCTTTATTTTTAGAAGTGCGAAGGGCGCTTCAGGTCTTTTCCCCGTTGGATCCGCCGTCGACCAGTGTGTTCCGCAAAAACTCGGCAATGGATTCCGTAAGTTTGCGCGGACAATCGGTCTGCGCCGTCGCGAGCGCCAGGCTTCTTGTCAGTTGATGGCCCGTGATGCGAAATTTCTGGAAGAAGTGCGAACTTCCCCGCAAAGCGTGCTGCGGCAGTATCGAATAGCCGAATCCCGATTCCACCAAACGCTTGATCGCTTCCGTGTCATCCGCCTCCATCACCACGCGCGGCATCACGCCAATCTCGCTGAAGAACTTGTCGATGACGAGGCGCACATTACTCCTCTTGGGATACAGAAGAAAGGGGACGTCGGCAAGTTCCGCGGCTCGCATCGAGCCGACGTGGCCGCTACCCACTTTGTTAGCGGATGGGCGCACGATAAGCAGTTCTTCGTCAAACAGCGGAATGAGGCGCAACTTCGCTTCCGAAACTGGAAGCGAAATGAGCGCCAAATCGAATCGGCGATCCAGGAGGCCGGCAACCATTTCTTCGGTCACGCCGACCGTTACGCGGATTTCTGCGTTCGGATAGCGCTTACGCAGTTGCCGGAGCGGACCACCAAGTTGGTAGATCAATGTCGTAACGCCAGTGGCGAAATGGAAAGGGTGCACATCTTTCGCCAGGTCGTTCTCAAAGAGCTGCTGGATGTGGCCCATCATCCTTACAACTTCCTTGGCACGTTCAGCAAGACGATATGCTGCCGGAGTGGCGACCAACTTCTTTCCACGCCGCACAAAGAGTTCCGTGTGGAGTTCCTCGGCAAGATTATGAAGTTGAAGGCTCACCGCGCCGGGAGACAGGTGAATCTTTTCAGCCGCCCGTGTCATGCTGGGCGAATCCATGACAGCAAGGAACAGTTCGAGTTGGTGGATATCCATTTACCTGCTCCAGTTGGCCGGCTTTCCGCACATTTCCGGCGCCGTGCCGGAAACCGGCACCCTCGTCGCTGGCATCATGAGTGGTTGAGGGCATTCTACACTGTGGAGAAGCACTTGCGACAAGTTCCGATCTCGGGTTCATCCGGCTCTCAGCCGGTCACACAGGAACTCCGTCTTCGATTTTCGCTGCCTATGGTCGCCGCCGGCACCGCCTTCCTACTCATGCCATGCCGGACGCGGGCCTTGTTATTGATTGACTCCACTGGCGAGAAACCCGCCGTCGACTGCCAACAAATGTCCGGTTACAAAACTGGCCGCTTCGGAGGCAAGAAACACCGCCGCTCCTGTCAGCTCTTCCAGCTTTCCAAATCTGCGCATCGGCGTGCGCATCAGAAACTCTCGCCCGCGCTCCGTTCCATCGAGCAGCGCCGCATTCAAATCCGTGCGGAATACGCCCGGTACGAGTGCATTGACGCACACTCCCGACGTCGCCCATTCAATCGCGAGCGATTTTGTCAGGGATGCAACCGCCGCCTTGCTCGCACTGTAGGCGGCCACTTCAAAGAGCGCCACAAAGGAGGTCAGCGAAGCGATATTGATGATTCGCCCGTATCGCTTTTCGATCATGTGTTTTCCAAACACGCGGCACGCGCGCAGCGTCCCGTTCAAGTTCGTTTCGAGGATGGCGTTCCATTCTGCTTCCGGAAAGTCCAGCGTCGGCATCCGTTTGGTTCGGCCGGCGCAGTTCACCAGAATCTCTGCGCTTCCGAACTCAGCGCACACGGATTGCAAGAGCCGCTCCAGGCTCGCGTTTTCGGTCACGTCGCAAGTTTGCGCGAGCGAGCGTCGTCCCATCGCCACAATTTCGGCGGCGGCCGCTCTCACGTGTTCCTCGCGGCGCCCTGTTGGTACGACGTTTGCCCCCGCCTGCGCCAGCCCACGAGCGAGCGTCAACCCAATGCCGCTCGTGCCACCAATAACAACCGCTGTCTTGTTCGTTAAATCGAGAAGCGAATGACTCATCGGATCCCCATCGAGGTCGCAGTTGTATCGTGCGTCAAGCTGGATTGCGGCTCCAATTGTAGAGTCACACACGAACTTCGAGCATGCAATTTTGCTAAAAATGACGTTGAAACATTTACTACGATGACCGCCAGATATGGATCCAAGTGGACTTTCCGGTCAGGACTGGAACTAAACCGGATGCTAGATCTTAGTGTCTCGGCCTGCCCAATAGGGCTCTCGGAGAACGCGCTTGAGCGTTTTGCCGGCTGTGCTGCGCGGGAACTCCTCCAGGATCGCTACCTCGTGGACGCGCTGGTTTTTGGCATCCACGCGCTCATTGATCCAGTCGCGCAGCGCATCCGCCGTCACGGCGCCCGCTTGGTGCAGAATGACCGCCGCGAGCGGTGTCTCGCCCCACTTTTCGCTCGGAATGCCAAAGACGGCGACCTCCCGCACCGCTGGATGCTGCGCGGCAACTTCCTCGATGTCTTTCGGGAATACATTCGTGCCGCCGCTGATGATCAAGTCTTTCTTCCGGTCCACCAGGTAGAGAAAGCCGTCTTCATCGGCGTAGCCCAGGTCGCCGGTATGCAGCCAGCCGTCGACAATGGCTTGGGCCGTCAAATCGGGCCGCTTGTAGTAGCCCGGCATGAGTGCTGGTCCCCGCCCAACGATCTCGCCAATCTCCCCGGGCCCCAGGTCCTTCCCAAGCTCGTTTATGATGCGCATCTCAAAAAACGGTTCCGGCGGCCCAACCGAGTTCGGTTTGGACGCGTAGTGATTCTTGTCAAGAACCGTAATGAATCCCTCGGTCAGTCCATAGAGTTCGTAGAATCTGCCGGGGAGGCTGCGATTCAGTTTCTCCTTATGCTCGAGGTGCAATGGAGCGCCAACCGTGCCGATCATTTCGAGAGACTTGAGGGCTTCGGCGGAAAAGTAGGGCGAGGCCAGCAGAGCAACAATCTGCGATGGAACCATCATGACGTGGGTGACTTTCTCGCGCTCCACCGCTTCCACAAACGTCCGGGGATCAAAGCTTTTCTGCAGGACGTACTTTGCGCCCAGATACATGGCCGGCATGAGCGTGACAAACGCGCCGTTGAAAACGATCGAACCCGCATGAAGCACCACGCTCTCGGGACTCATGCGGAAAGTCGAAGCAAAGAGCATGCAGTAGATGGCGCGTATGTAATGCGTGTGGACGATCCCTTTGGGTGTCCCTGTCGTGCCGCTGCTGTAAATGATGTTGTAGAGATCGCTGTCGGCAATTTCGGCGCCAGCAGGCTCGGCTTCACTGGCCGTGCTCGTAAGTTCATCGTAGCTTTGAAATCCTCCGATGCGCGTCGCTCCGGTAAGGATGCAGCGTTCGTACGGAACATTTTGCAGTTCGTGCCGGATGGCGGAAAGTGGTTCTGCAAAATCGGGACTCGCGATGATCGTTCCACCATCGGAATCCTGGAGCAGCGCGGCCAACGCTTTCTCGCGCAAAAGCGGGCTAAGCGGCACGACGACAGCGCCGATCTTTGCAACAGCCCAGTAGGTCTCGAGCAAGCTCGGACAATTCGGCAGAATCGTCGCGACTTTGTCCCCTTTGTTTACCTTCAAACGGGAGAGCAAATTGGCAAGCCGGTTCACGCGAGCATTAAACTCCCGAAAGCTAAGCCGGCAGTCCTCAAAGACCAGAGCTGTATGGTTCGGACGCAGGCGAGCGTGGCGAGGAAGCAGCGAACCAATGTTCATTTACTTCTCTCAGTGGGGGCCCGACGCAACGAATCGGAAGGCGAGGAAGAAGCCGCGGCACGTGAGCCGGCCTCGCAAAAAAATCGCCAGATTTCCGCGCTTGCATTGGGGCCCTTGGGGTCACCGTATTTGCTGGGAGTGGGCGAACCAGACCAGGCGTGGCCCAGCCCCTCGACGATCCACTTTTCCATCAACAGTGCGTCATCAGCCTCCAGGTAGGAATGCTTCTTATATTTGTAACCGTTCGGCACTTCCCCGCCGATGACCTTCTCGGTCAATGCAAAACCGCTTTCTGAATGCGCCGCGGCGAGGCACGCGTTCGTCTTGCTCCACTGCGCGATGACCTGATCGGCATTTATGGGATGCACGCGTGTATCCCCAGCGCCATGAAACACAATGACCGGCATGCGCCGCTTCTTCTTAAGCGCGAGGCCGCCGCTCATCGCCTCGAACGCGAGTTGCCCCTGCTGCACGGGGTCTGGCCCGCCGTTCGCCATCGCTGCAAAGCCAGTCGTAACACTCGTGGCGGCTTTGAATTCCGCGCCGGCAAACACGGCGATGGCCGCGAAGAGCTCCGGATACGTCGCTCCCAGAATAGAAGCCATGGCGCCGCCCGCGGAAACGCCCACAACGTAGACCCGATCTGGATCAACATTGTAAGAGGAGCGAACTTGGTCGACGATCGCTGCAAGAATCGAAGGTTCGCCGGAAGCGCGAGCCTGGTGTTTAGGATCAAACCAATTCCAACACTTCATCAAATTGGCCAAGCGCGACTGTTCGGGATAGAGAACATAAAACTGGTTGGCTTCCGCGAGATCATTCATCCCGGAGATTTCTGCCATGTCCTTCGCGTCCTGGGTGCAGCCATGGAGCATCAGTACGAGAGGAGACGCTCTTCCCTTCTCGAGACTCGAGGGCACCCAAAGTTTGTAGTGCCTGGAGCCGCCAGCAGCTTGCGCGGTCCCGGAGATCCAGCCGTCTTCTGCCATGTCAGTCGCGCCCTTTCGGCGAACGGGTCATCCTATTTCAAGATCGTGCCACAGAAGAAGGGGCCCGATGGGCCAGTTCAGCGATCAGGTCTGCAACTCTTGTGGCTGCGCGTTCCCCAAGAGCGATGCTGTAATGAGTCGTGCCGCCAATCTTGTGATCCTCGACCTGCGGGAGAAACGATTGAATTTGCGCCAGGAGCGGATCCGGAAAAAGAGGCGGCTGAGCGGCAGTGAAGCCTCTTTCCGCCCGTACCAACAGGGCCGGCACGCGGATGGATTTCAACCGCTCGATAATCGCGTCGCGCTGAAAGGCTTCCGCAAGATCGGCCCGCACTGCCGCCTCCGAAGCTTTCGGTTGTACAGGCGAATCGCCGGCGACTTCATAGTCCAGAAAAGCTTCCACCCAGCGATTCCATTCTTCAGGGGGAAAATGTGGCTGAGTTCGCCAGAATTCCCGATAGGCTTCGCGCGAAGGATAAGTTTGACGAAACTGCGCGATGCGCTGGGCAAGCGCGGCGTTCAAAGCCAGTTCGGGGGAAACGCCCTCGGGCGTATCCGGCATATATCCACCGTCGATCAGAACCAGAGCGGAGACAAGGCCGGCTCTTGCGCTGCAAGAGCGGTGGCCACGAAGGCGCCCATCGAATGCCCCACAATGATGCTTGCGCCGAGTCCCATCGAGCGCATCGCCGCGGCCACATCGCGTGCATGTTGGGCCATACCATATGGCGCTGCAGGCTTGTCGGAATCGCCTCGGCCTCTGAGATCGAGCGCGAACAGTGCGCATCTTCCTGCTAGCCGCTCCGCGATGCCGATAAAATTCACATGGGACGCAGTCAACCCATGGAGAGCAACGACGGGCGCGCCGCGGCCCGGCCAGTAGCCAAACGCGAGTACCACACCGTCGCCGCGATGCGACCGCGCGCAGGGCGTGTCACCTCAAGGAAATCTTGCCGAGGATGATTCTCTGAAGTCATGACATTCCTTTAGAACGAAAGACGAGCAACTGGCACTGTACCTCAAGCTTGACCAGGGCAACTAGCCGCGTAACGTGATCCAACTGCGCGCCGAGACGCATCCGATGCCGGCGACTGTACCCGTCAAAATGACTATTCTGTCGCTCAAGATGCGATGTGCCATGAAATTTCCCGGAAGCTGGCAAGCGATGAGCGCGGGCCGGTCTCCAGGCACCACGTCCTAAAAGTTAAACTTCAGAGCGAACTGGATCACTCGCGGCCCCGTGGAAGTCGCGACGATCTGACCCACGTTGGCGGAGGCGAGTAAGTTGATTGGATTGGCGAAGCTGACCATGTTGAAGGCGTTGAAGAATTCCGAACGGAATTCAAATCGCATGGTCTCCGTAACGGGAAAATACTTGATCAGGGATATATCGATGTTTTCCTGATTCGGTCCTCGCAAGATGTTACGGCCCGTATTGCCGAAGCCTCCGACCGCGGTAGCTGCCGTAAAACAGGACGTATTGAAGTATTTGCCCAGGCGTGATTCGACGCTGCCGCTCAGGACCGGATTACATCCTCCCACGGCGTCAGCGCGAGCCGCTACGAACGCGGTGTCGTTCGTGAGGACCGAAAAAGGCGTCCCGCTCTGCTGAGTAATAACGCTTGCCAGCTCCCATCCATTCACGGCTTGCCGGGCAAAGCGCGATTCCCCTTTATAGAACTTCGGCAGATCATAAATACCGCTGAAGACCAGACGGTGCCGCCGATCAAAATCCGAGCTTGCGTAGTTATGCAGAACCGTCTCGTTGCCAGGAACGACCGAAATGTCGCTCGTCCCGGTGGGATCGCCGGAGTAATCATCCAGCGAATGCGAGAAAGTATAGGAGGCGAGGAATTGCAGACCGTACGAGAACCGCTTGGTTAATGCCACCTGCAAGGAGTTGTAACTGGAATTTGCCGAACTCTGCAAGAGGTGGACGCCGAAGCCCTGCACAGCGAGGCTGGAAAGCCCGGGGCTAAAGGGTCCCGGGAAAAACGCCTGAGGAGCGAAAGCCTGATTTACGTCCACCAGTTGGTACAATTTGCGGCCCGCCGAGCCCACGAAGCTGACATCCAGCATCCAGTTATTTGCGAATTCATTTTGGATGCCCAGACTGTATTGCTGAACATAGGGCGTGCGGAAGTCGTGGATATCCGGATAGATGCCATTGGCAGAAACCACCGCCACGCCTGTTGGGGAAAGGGCGGTCGGAGCCTGCGGCAAAAATGCGGGCGGACCGCCAAATGGGAACAAGGCGGGATTGTTGAAGGCCAGCGGATAGGCGCTCGGCTGCGGAACCTGCACAAAGGGGTTGCTGATGGGAGTCTCAAGCGCTTGCGCCAGCGTATAGTAAGGAAAATTCAGGATCTGATTATTCAGCAGACGTGAATTCGCCCGATCGTAGTAAATGCCATAGCCGGCGCGAACCACAAAACGTTTTGTGTTGGAGAGCGGTTGCCAGGCAAAACCGAGCCGCGGAGCAAAATTGTTCTTGTCGGGCGGAACGAGAGACGACTGGACCGTGGGGACGCCGGGCAATGGATTCTTCGCGTTCGCTGCCTGAACGAAGCCTCCGGTGATTGCGACATTGTCGCCTGCAGGAAATCCAGGAATGGTGGCGGTTGTGAGCCGTGTGGGATCAAAGCCGATGAAGCGCCCTTGAGCCTCCGTAAATGGGCCAAAAAAATCATAACGAAGACCAAGCGTGAAAGTGAGCCGGTCGGTCAGTTTCCAGTCGTCATTGACGAAGCTTCCCCAATCCTGGGCGCGAACATCACGATTGTTCACACCCGAGCCCATGATCGTGAGGCCGGTAGAATCGAAGAACCCGCCGAGGAAATCGGTAAAGGCATTACCGGAAAATCCGAGAAAGAAAATCTGCCCGCGCGTATAAAGATTGAACTCCTCGTTTAGATCATGGTGTTTGTACTCCACGCCGAACTTCAAGCTGTGACGGCCCCTCTGCCAGCTCAATGTGTCGCCCAGCGTGTAGGTTTTTTCGACGCCACCGTTATCGGAAAAGGGATTGGCGCCGAGATCGAAATAGTTGGCGACCGAGATTTCCGGCATGCCTGGGAAGAGATTGCCAAGCGGCGAGGAGATTCCCACCTGTGAGGCGGTGAACGGCTCCTGGGGCTTGGAGCCGGTGGTGATAAAACCGAAGCCAAAGCGCACGTCGTTCACCAGCCGCGGAGAAATGATGTGCATATCGTCCAACGAGAGCACCCTTTGATTGAGATTCGCGGTGCCGCCAAAGCCCGGAACCGGCAGAGCATTCGCAAGTCCAAACAAATCGAAGAGGCCCTGGGTGGCCGGATTATTCGCGGCAAAGAATTTGCCGGAAAAGCGGTTTGCGGCGGATATCTGGTAGTCGAGATTCGTGTTGAACTGGTCTTCGCGGAACTTGGAGGCTCCGACGACCGGTACCGCAACCGGCAGGGGCAAACCGGCGGCGGGCGACGAGGGATGCGGAGCCGATGGGATCACATAGGAGCCATTCGGTAACTTTGCTTGCAAGAGAAACAGGGCCGTGGGATCGAGGCATCCGGTAGTTCCAGGGCAGGTCGTTGAGACACCAAAAGAGGTTGCCAACGCGTCAATTCCCGCCGTGGAGCGGTCATTCGAAAGATTTTGTGGCACGAAGACTGTGCCGATGGAATTCGTGAGCGAAGTGGAGTTTCGCTCGCGGCTTCCCTGGTAGGAAACGAAAAACCAGGCGCGTTGCTTCACGAGTGGCCCGCCAAAGATGCCGCCGAATTGATTGCGCTTATCCGGTGGCCGGGGAACACCAGCGGCGTTCAGAAAGAAATTGTTGGCGTTGAGCGCATCGTTCCGGAAGAACTCGTAAAGGTCGCCATGGAATTCATCCGTTCCCGACTTTGTGACTGCCGCTACGATGCCACCAGCGACGCGTCCCTGCGAGGCATCGTACTGGCTGGTTTGCACGATAAACTCCTGCAGAGAATCCGTGGCCGGCACTGCAAGATTTGGAGTGGAGCCGGTGCCAATGGAATTCGCATCGATCCCGTTGATGACGATGGAGTTCGACGTGGCGCGGAGTCCATTGACGTAGATCGGCGCGGCGCCGCGGCCCAACTCAGATGAGTTCTGCACCGGGCCCGACGTTCCAGGGGTGAGCGTGAGCAACTGCTGAAAATTCCGCGTCGGCAAGGGCAGCTGGCGGATCTCCGTCTGCTCGATCACAGTCCCATGGCTGGGACTCTCCGTTTGGACGAGGGGCGGCGTGGCCTGAACCGTGACGGTTTCATGCTGTTGCGACGCGAGGGCTAAACGCACATCAACTACCGTCGTTGCCGTGATCTTAACAATGACCTCATCCACTCTTGCGAGTGCGAAACCAGAAGCCGTGATTTCAACGCTGTATTTTCCAGGTGGAAGCAGCGAGAAAGCGTAGCGCCCCGCGCTTGAAGTCACGGTATCGCGCTGTGCGCCAGCGTCGCTGGTGAGAACGACCTTGGCTCCGCCGACCACGCCGCCGCTGGGGTCCGTGATGTCGCCCAGGATCTGCCCCGTTGTGGCAGTCCGCCCGCTTGCCCCACTCGCCGTGAACAAAACGAATGCAACGATGACCATAAGCCCCGTGAATCTGCAAGTTCGCATTGCCAGCCTCCTATGGGTCTGAAAACTAAACTTTTTACTTCTTGCCTCTTAGCCCGCTCATGTAGAGGCGGATCATCTGCTCCACCGCTTCCTCGTCGGACATCCCCAGGTGGCGTTTTGCGCCGAACAGGTTTTCGGCAAGAAAGTACGTGAAGAAATGCAGGTAGATGACGGTCACGGCCAGGGCCGGGTCAACGCCCTTGGGAAACTTGAGCTTTCCCGATTGCGCGAGGATTCTGGAGTAGGTGCGCAACCCGCCCGCGATTTCCCGGAAACTGTCAATGAAGTGCTTGTGGCGGAACTCGACAACGTCGATGTACATCAGCCGCCAGTAGTCGAGGTTCTCCACAATAATTTTGCCAATGGTCATCGCTAGGGTTTTCATCGAATGGGGATCGAGGGACATCAGCAAGGGAATCAATTTCTTTTGCCGGAGGACCTCCATCTTTGCGCCCATGCGTTGAACCAGGTCGATGAAGATCTCTTCTTTTGTGTCGTAGTAGATGTAGAGCTTGCCCATCGACACGCCGGCCCGCTTGGCAATCTCGCGGACGGTGGTGCCGTGGAAACCCTTGCGGGTGAAGAGATGCAGAGCCGCACGCTCAATCTTGAGCTTGTTTTTCTCGAACGTTTTGTCGAGCAGCTTGGGCACTTGCGCCTATCCGAGTTCTGAGCGTCTTTCGCAAGATTGTTAGCAAAGCGAGCGCTCGCTCTCTGTGGCGAGTACGCTTATTACTCCCAACGAGCGGAGGTTGTCAAGAAGAATTCCCGATGCAAGGCAGAAGATTCTTTGCTGGCAGTGTGATTGGAAGGAGGGGTGTTCGCCAGTTACCTATGATTGTGTCAACTCAGATTTGTAGTCCTCCTCGGTTTCTTCTAAGCGTCAGCAGTAAAAAAGGACGCACAAAATGCATGGAAACCTCATGAGCTCCCACATTTTCAGCCAAGTGGTACCAAATTTGGCCATAAGCAGGCGCGCAAGCCACCAGACGTGGACGCGCCGATCGCAGTTCCATTTGAAACTAGCGGATTCTCCGTTGAAAGCCGAGGTGCTGGAGACATAGAGAGGTGAAGTGCAGCAGAAAACAAAAATCCCGCTCGCAGGGTGTGGTGTGCGAGCGGGATAAGTTGCCTACTCCCGGGGTGTGACTAGAAGTAGATCTTTCCTCCGAGCTGGAGGATTCTCGGGTCAAAAGCAGAGGTGTACTGGCCGAAGCGGGTGTCACCAAGGTTGGTATCCACGGCGTTGAACTGAGTATGGTTCCACGTGTTGAAGGTTTCCAAACGCAGTTCGAAGCGGCTGCCACGGGATTCGCTCAAGACGAAGCTCTTGAACAGAGAGAGGTTCCAGTTGTCGCGGCCAGGTCCCGTGAGGGCGTTGTGGCCGAGAGTGCCCCAAGCGCCGAGAGCCGGCAGTGAAAAGGCCGATGCGCCAAAGTACTGAATCTGCTGGTAGCAGACTGGCGTGCAGGTAACGGCGCTCTTAGGATAAGTAATGGCTCCAGTGAGGTCGGGTCGATTCGTAGCAGTGGGCAAGCCATTGTTGCCCGGCCGTTCTCACTGATTCCGATGTCGAGCGGCAAACCAGACTCAAGGGTGACGATACCAGAGACTTCCCAGCCGCCGACCACCGACTTCATAAGGCGGTTCTCGCTGTGGCGGAAAAGCGGGATGTCGTAAATGAAGTCGACGACGGCCACGTGGGTTCGGTTATATCCACTGAGCCCTTCGTCGTAAGTCCAGCCCTGGTAGGGGTTGGAGACGCTGCCGAGGTCGCCGCCGCCGGAACCAGCCGTCGTCGGGTCCACTGCACGCGCCAACGTGTAGAAGGCTCGGAGAGTTAGGTCTTTGCTCAACTGCGAGTTCAGGTCGACCTGGAGGCTGTTGAAGTGCGTGTTGGCCTCGTTTTGCGAAAGGCTGATGGCGGTGAATCCGGGATAGGTCAAGCCGGATGTCTGATAAGGAGCGCCACCGATCAGCGCGGCAAGCTCGGATTGAGGAGGTAGGTTGATGTTGCGATAGTCGTTCTGATGCCTGCCTTGATTGCCGACATAGCTCACGGACAGCACAGTCCTGGTGCTCAGAGCGTGTTGCACGCCAACGCTGTACTGGTAGCTTACGGGCAGCTTGTAATTATCTATTGCCAGGCCGGTGATGCTGGCGGCATTAATGGGCTGTACGGCGGCCGAGCCTGTAGAAAGCGCGAGGCTCGGGTTTGTCATTTCGACGCTGTTGAAGGTCGACCTGCAGGCTGAAGGGAATGTTGGGGCCGGCATTGTACATGTCGTCGCCCTGAATGCGTTCGTACATGATGCCGAACCCACCGCGGACTACGGTCTTGCGGCGCCGGCGACATCATAAGCAAACCCGATGCGGGGACCGAAAGCAGCCCAATGATTGTTGACTAGGCCCTTAGGAACGCCATTCTGTCCCGGGATGCCGATGCCATTGAGATACAGGAGACGGCCCGCAAGAATGGGATTGGAACTCGGGTCCGAGGCCGGGCCTGACTGCCAGGCACTTAGGATCGCTCGCGGCCACGTCAGCAGCACTGCAAATGCTGCCATTGCTGTCGAAAGTGGCCTTGTTGTTCATGTCATACAAGCTGGGATAGAAGTTGCCCATGCGATCGTTGGCTTCGTAGGTGTGCGGCACGCCGTCCCAGCGCAAGCCGAGGTTTAGGGTCAAGCGGCGATTCACGCGCCAGTTGTCCTGGACGTAGGCAGCCCACGAAACGTTGTTCCAGTAGCCGTGGTCTTGCACGGCAAGCTCCTGATATTGGTTAGGTGCGCCGAGTAAGTAGTCGGCGAAGCTGTCTCCGCACGTGTTCACGTTGGGGTTGCATTGAGCGGCGGTGCCTGCAGTGAAGGTGCCGTTGAAGCTGAATCCGCCCGGGGTCTGTCCAAAGAGGTCTTGGATCTTCTTGTAAAGAGCCCAGCTTCCGCCGAACTTGAACTGATGAGCGCCGTGGGTCCATGAAACGTCGTCGCGGATCTGGTAGTCGTCGGCCTTGTTGTGCCACGGCCAACTGGAAATTTCGAACTCGGAGCCAGCGCCGCCACTGAGATCGATGTTGGGGATGCGGTTCAAATTGTTGGGGCCAGTAAACAGCCTGTTCTCGCTGTAGCCGGTGGGCACCGCCAAGCTGGTCAAGCCCGTGGCCGAGTAGGGAACGATGTTGATCACGTTTCCGTTGTAATTGAACGCCGCCTCGTTGACGAGCGTTGGGCTGATCGAATAAGTGGTATGGATAACGCCGCTCTTTGATGGATTCCCAAATGTGTCGCCGACAGTAGGAACGTTGTCGTTGCTCCATTGGGTGGTTGCAAAACTCTGTGAGACTTGTTCTGCGATGTAATGTCCGAAGACAGAGAACTTGGTGCTGAAGTTATGATCGATGCGGACGATTTCTTCTCTCAGGTTCGTCGGAGCATTGGCGCCACCGACGAAGTCGCCGACTCCGTTGGTAATGTTCGTCGTAGAAGCCGGGAAAATGCCAGCCTTGAGCAGAGCCGCGGCGTTCGGGTTGATCATGCATGAGGGAATGACGTTGCCGGAAATTGAGCGCCAGAGACGATGCCTGCAGGCGCCATTGGCCGAGATAATTCGCAAAGAGAACGCTGGCAGCCATTTGCGCATTAGTCCCAGTGCAAGCCCCAATGGTAGTCCCAGGCCCGCAGAAGGTCGGAACGAATAGCAGGGTGGGTTTCGCGGTACCTGACGTGGCGGCCAGATTACCGCCATAGGTAGCCGTATCCGGAACCGTTTGATCCGTCGCACCGCCCTGAACCAGAGGGCGCCACTCCATGTTATAGAAGAAGAAGGTTTTCTTCTTGTCCGGGTCGCGCAGGCGGCCAAAGGTGACTGGCCGCCGACATTAAAGCCATACACGTTCAGCCTTAGCTCCTGAACCTTGTTGGGAGCCGGAAAGAAAAAGTTGCGAGCATCAAAAGCGTCGTTGCGATTGAATTCCCAGGCGGACCCACGGAACTGGCCCGTTCCAGACTTAAGCACCATGGTCATTGTGCCGGCGGAACAAAGGCCGTAATCGGCGCTGTAGTTGGAAGTGAGCGCGGAACTCGGCGACAGCGTCCGTGGATGGGGCAATGCTCATGCCGCCCGCGCCGCCGCGGTTATCATCTTCGCCACCGTCCAGCAGGTAAATGTTGTGGTTCTGGCGCATGCCATTGAACTCGACACTGGCGTCGCCGCCGACTGGAGTGTTGACTTCACCTGCATTCATTCCACCAGAACCAATCTGGCTCGATGCTCCTGGGGTCAAAGCAGCAAGCTGGTGGATGCTGCGCCCGGCCACAGCGATCTGGGACATCTGCTGGTCGGTGATCAGATTGCTGCGCTCTCCGGATTCGGTCTGAACCTGGACGGCATTGGCTTCCACCGTGACGGTTTCTTGCGCCGCGCCCATCTGCAACTGGAAATCCACGCGGATGCGGGCGCCGACCGTCAAAACGACGTCTTTTTGTTCCGCGACCTTGAAGCCTTTGGCCTCGGCTTTAACCCGGTAATGTCCAATCTGCAAGTCGACAGCGACGTATTGGCCGGCGTCATTCGTGGGAATGACGTGGCTAACGCCGGTGTCGGTGTTGGTCAGACAGAGTGACGGCCACATTCTAACTAAGGCACCCGAAGGGTCGGTAACTGTGCCGACAATTGTGGCTTGCTGCGCGAACGTCGAAGCAGAAAAAGCAATCAGGGCAACCAGAAGAACAAACAGAAAGCGGAACTTCTTAACCATTGGTAGAAGATTTTTTTGATCGCACACTTAGAGATACCCCCTTTTTGAAATCAGGCCGGTAGCTTTCTCGTCCCTCGCGACAGGGAGCTTTCTTCGGGCCTAACAGGGGCGCCTGCACCCACGCCCCGCACCAGTTACACCAGGAACGAGAGCAAAAGACGATGTGCCATATCGATATTTTTAATGTTGCGCAGAAGAGTGGTTGGGCACAATATCCACTTAGTGCCAATTCATTATGACCAGTTGGATGGAGCCATGAAGAAAGTACCAAGCGCACTGTCGCCCGTCCTAGCCGTCGACCGGAAGGCCGCGAAGCCTTTGCACAAGCAAATTGTTCTCGACCACGCTGACCGTTCCATGATCGTCAGCCGCAACCTGGGGGCGGGCCAGCAGATTCCATCGACTCGAGCGCTAGCGATTGAACTGAAGATCTCTCGGATACCGGTCCTGACCGCGTATTCCCAGCTTCTGGCGGAAGGCTATTTCGAGGCACGCGCCGGTGCCGGAACCTTCGTCTGCAGTTCCCTGCCAGATCAATCGGCGTCCAGTGATCGAATCTCGAATGGTTCAGCGGCGATTCGTTCCGGCGCGCGGGCCGCTTCGAAACGCGCGATGCTGCTTGCTCCGTATGAAAGGCTCCCCTGGGCCTCGTGGTTTGGGGGCCTTCAACGCAGGCCAGCCGGCGATCGACCAATTTCCATTCCTCACGTGGTCCCGTCTGGTCATGCGCCATTGCCGAAGTAACCCTAACTACGCGAAATGTATTACGGCGGACCGCTTGGTTTCGAAGAGCTTCGCAAAGCCATCTGCACCTACCTCCGAACCGCGCGGGCGGTTCGCTGCGAACCGCAGCAAGTCATGATTGTGGCTGGCTCTCAGCAGGCCCTGGAGATTACTACGCGCGTACTGCTTGACGCTCGGAGCGCCGCGTGGGTAGAAGAACCTGGGTATTGGTTGACGCGGCAGGTTTTAACCGCGGCGGGCTGCCGTTGGTGCCCGTCCCGGTGGATAGTGAGGGCTTGGATGTAGCCTTCGGCGTCAGGAAGTGCCGCAAGGCCAAAGCCGCTTTTGTCGCGCCATCTCATCAATACCCTCTCGGGGCGACCATGAAGCGCTTCACGCCGCCTTCAACTTCTTGACTGGGGACAGAGTTCAGGGTCCTGGGTGATCGAGGACGATTACGACAGCGAGTATCCGGTACGGCAACATGCCGATCGCTTCTCTGCAAGGCCTCGACCACAACTCCCGCGTCATCTATATCGGAACCTTCAGCAAGACTTTATTCCCTCTTCACTCCGGCTCGGCTATGTCGTTATCCCTCAGGATCTGGTCGATCGTTTTGCGGCCGTGCGGTATGCCATGGATATTGGGCCACCGCACTTTTTCCAGGCATACGTACTGACTTCATGAATGAAGGCCATTTCGCGCGCCACATTCGCCGCATGCGCCAGCTTTACGCGCTGCGCCGGAGTGCGCTTGTGGATGAACTCCAAAGAGAATTCGGTTCTGCGCTGGAAATACACGGATCGGAAGCTGGGATTACTATCGCCGTCATCCTGCCGAAAGGATTCCGAGATCAGGAAGTGGGCGCGCGCGCGGCACGCGAAAAACTTTGGCTTTGGCCGCTTTCCCCGGCGTACCTAGGCGAGACGCGCCGGCAAGGATTTATCCTGGGGTTTGGAAAAGCATGCTGGTGGAAGAGATACCCAAGGCCGTCCGCCAAATGAAGAGCGTGCTTTTCGGTGAAAAGAGTCTGAGTGGTAAAGCGACTGGTTATAAGTGACACCTCCCAAAGTGGTCATTTTCGCAAGCCGGGGTGGACGAACGAAGATACCTCGTAGGAGAATGACGTTCAGGCGCTCGGGTTTCGATCGTTCCGTTGATCTAGGCCGCTCCGCGAGAAAGGATGGAGTCTCGTGCAGGCTTTAATCCGTGAGCACTTCGAATTGCGACGAGGCTCGCTGCTAATTCGAACAGCCGCACTTAGTATGTATTTGTTCCTTGCTTTTCTGTGGGCCAGCGCAAGTTGGTCAGGAACTCATCTCGCCGCAGCCTATAACGCGCCCATGACGCCTGTACTCGTGGAATTGTTCACCTCGGAAGGCTGTTCCAGCTGCCCTCCGGCGGATGCTTTATTGGAAAAAATGGACGCCTTGCAACCCATTCCGGGTACGGAATCAATTGTCCTCAGCGAGCACGTGGATTATTGGAACCACGATGGATGGACGGACCCATTCTCCTCTGCGTCCATCACCGACCGGCAGAGCGCGTATGTCCTCGGCGCCCTTGGACTGAAGACCGCGTTCACTCCGCAAATCCTTGTGGACGGAACCGAGGAGTTAAAGGCCAACAACAACGAGCAAGTGATACAACTCCTCCAAAAGGCTGCCTCCGCTCCAAAAGTTCCTATGCGGCTCGCATCGGTAAGCGTGGACCCTGGGAATCCCACCATCGTTCGAGGGCGCGTAGAATCTGACGTCAGCTCCGAAAAACGCAAGGCCGATGTATATGTAGCCGTCGCCCTTGACCACGCGGAGTCGCAGGTCTCGCGCGGAGAAAACAGTGGCCGTCATCTCAGCCATGTCTCGCTGGTCCTGACGGAACTTACCAAAGTGGGCAAGCTGGAGCCGGGAAAAAGTTTTGGTCAAGATTTTCGAATCAAGCTCAAATCCTCCCTGGCCTGCGGGAATCCACCAACCTTCGGGTTGTGGCGTTTGCTCAGGAGTCCGGGCCCGGCAAGGTGATTGGTGTGGTGTTGAAGAGCGTCTCGGTTAACTAGGAATGGGCAGGAGCCGCGTGATTCTTGAAACTTGGATTCCTCGGTCACGCTTAGGTCCGAAGGTCGACGCATGAGGCGTAAGGCTTCGAATAGTGGCACTATCGAAATCTCCGAAAGTGGCTATTGCGAAAAAGCAATCGATGGACGAACGTCCCTGCGCAGTCTTACCTCAGGATTCTTATGACTTAACTCTTTTCAACGAATCGCTCGCTTCTGCGTTTACTCTTGGAGCCATTACTAGCGCCGTGTTCTTGGAGTTAGTTCTTCTGAGGTGCGATTCTGATCCTCGGAATCGTAATGGCCCGGAATTACAACGCGGGGCAGGCCCATGGACTAGACAGGATCGTATTGCTTGGTCCGATGTTGATGGCGTTCGCGGTGGCCGTCTTTGGCGCGGACCATTTTGTCGCGGCTCCATTTGTCGCAAAGGGCGTGCCGTCCTGGATTCCAGGCCATCTGTTCTGGGCCTATTTTGTAGGGTTCGCTCTTATCGCTGCCGCTTTAAGCTTGGCTGCCAAAGTACAGCCACGTTTGTCCGCGGCGCTTCTTGGAATCATGATTTTTATTTTTGTGCTGACGATTCATATACCTTCGTGCTTCGCGACTCCGTATGACAAGACCAGGCTCACTATCGTTCTCCGAGACTCCACTCTAAGCGTCGCTGCCCTGGCCTTCGCCGCGTCGCGATCCGAGGGCAGCCAAGTGGGGGGCAGGCCGGGGTGGCTTCAGAGCTTGGGCCTGCAGAACTTGGGCCTAATCTTGAGCGTCGTTGCCCGCTTCTTCATCGCAATTTCGATCGCCGTTTTCGGCATCGACGAGTATCTGAACCCTACTTTCGCTGCTGGCATTCCGCAGGAAGGTCCCGTTTTCGTGACGATGCCCGGATGGATTCCGGGGCACGTGTTCTGGGCGTACCTCACTGGCACGATTTTTGTGGTTTGCGCTCTCGGGTTGACGATTCGGAAATACGCCCGTACTGCAGCGACATTTCTAGGCGGAACGGTGCTCGCGTTGGCTCTGTTTATTTATCTGCCCATTACGATCGCCAAGGCCTCGGACATAGCGAACGGCTTGAACTATCTGGCAATTCATTTCGCCTTGGCGGGAGCGGCCCTTCTCCTCGCCAGTTCTTTGCCCGCCGCGCAGGCCGAGTATGCTGCTGTTGCCCAAGCCCAAGTCGAACCATCAAACCTCAGCCGTCTGTCAAACAATTGAGCGTGAAAATTGCAAATCACGACGCTGGCTGTTGACCGCCCGAGCTGCAGATTCGCTAGAGTTAGCCCGCGCGACTAACAACTTGTTTGCAGGGCCGCGCTGCAGACGTCGAGAAAGTGACGAGATCTCCTTCGGTTTGTTCGGGAGCTATTTTGAGGCCAATGTGAGGACAAGACACTGCCGAATAGAAATGCTATTCAGCTTACAGTGCCGTCAGGGCAATGGAATCAATGGGACTTTGGCGGAAGCGTGTGGGAGTCGAACCCACCATTCGACCCGCGAAGGGCCGAATCGCC
>CAVZWO010000012.1:0-63800 GCA_963779005.1 uncultured Acidobacteriota bacterium
GTATTATTGCTCTTTACAGCTTTCCTTTCGCCGTGCAGCCGCTGATGAGCTCCTTCGAGGGCGTCGACCGCAGGCTGCTGAATGCCTCGGCAGTTCTGGGCGGGACGCCCTGGCGCACGTTTCGCTCGGTGATTCTGCCGCTCTCGATTCCGGGACCGTCACCGCGGTGGTTCTATGTTTTGCACATACGCTCGGCGAATTTGGGTGGTGCCGATGGCCGGTGGTAATTTGCCGGCTGTCACGCGCACCGCGTCCACCGTGATTTACGATCAGGTGCAGTCCCTCGCATACGGCCCCGCCAATCGCATGGCACTGCTGCTGTTGCTAATTTCCTTTGCCGTGTTGTCGCTAGTTTATGCGGTGAACCGCCACGCGCGGCGAAACTTGTGGGCGCCGTGGGCCGCGAAATAACCGCTCCGTTCAGCGTGCGCGTGCGCAAAGCGCGTCGGGGCGCGAACCGCCAACCATTCGTTCTGGATGTAACGCTGGAGATTCCCTGCGGGCATCACCATTCTGTTTGGCCCCTCTGGCGCGGGCAAATCCACGCTACTGGATTGTATCGCTGGGCTGGTGCGTCCAGATTCCGGAGAAATCCGCGCGGGTAGTGAAAAGTATCGATTCCGCCGCGCAGATCGACGTTCCCGTGCACCAGCGGCGCATCGGATATGTATTTCAATCCCTGGCCCTGTTTCCGCACTTGACGGTGGAAGAAAATATTGCCTACGGAATTCATCGTCTTCCGGCGGCGGAAAAAAATCGTCGCATCGAGGAAATTCTCGCAGGCTTTCGTATCGAAGAACTGCGCCGCCGCCGGCCCACGGAGATATCCGGCGGTGAAGCGCAACGCGTCGAGCTGGCGCGCTCCCTGGTGACCGAGCCGCGCGCGCCGCTGCTCGATGAGCCCCTAACCGGACTCGACGAGGAACTGAAAGATCGCATCATCCAGGATTTGCGCGCCGGGCGCACGGCGCGGCACATTCCCATTCTTTACGTCACCCACAGCCGCGCCGAAGCCAGAGCTCTCGGCGATCATCACATTGCCATGCGGGAAGGAACCACTGTGTCGTAAGCGCAGGCCGAACTCGCGCGGAAGGGCTAAAGCGAGTGAACCGGGAGTTTTAGCGGAAGGAGCTTTTACCGGCACGGAAAATTTGACTTCATCGGCTTCCAGGCCGCTGTCCGCTTGCGTGGCGTGAACCACCACGATATCGCCAACGGCTAGGTCGCTGGCCTTGGCGGATTGATCGACATTGTTGCTGCGTAAAGTATAGATCGTGGTTTTGACGAGCTTCACTTCGACCGCCTTGCCGTCGGCCCCTTTTCTTATCGTAATGCTTGTGGCGGACACGTTCGTCACCGTTCCCCGCACGTGGACCTTGACCTCACCGTGCGCATAGGCGCACACGCCCAGCAACGTGAACAGCACTCCCCCGAGCATGGCGCAGATTCGCATTGGGTTCTCCAGCAACAGATTAACATTTCGCTCGCCGTGATTCACTCACGGCCAAATCTGAGCATCGTTGCGCTTCGCCAAGCGAGGAATTCGCTTGCCGAGCTACTGCGGTGATCCATCCTTTGCCTTGGATGCCGCCGGAGCCGTTGGGGTTTGTGGAGGCGCGGCCTGATTCAGAAAATCGTCTTCCTGCCGTTCTTCCTCGCGCTCCTCCGGCCCCTTCGGATTGTAATGCTCCATCTCCGCCCGTTCCGCCGCCGTAAGCTGCGGCAGGTGGCGGACGAACAGCACCAGCTTCCAGCTGTCGTGCATATCGCCGTGCCCCTTAAAGGAGGGCATGCCTGTGAAGCGTACGCCGTTTTCAACGATCCAGAAGAGTTCGCCGTCCGAAAGACTTTGCGTTGATGCAGCACGCATGTCCGGTGGTTTTGGATACATCCCGCGCCCGTACATGGTTTGCCCGCTGCCATCGTTTCCATGGCAGGTGGCGCAGTGATCCGCAAAGTGTAGTCGCGCATCATGCAGATTCTGCTCGAAGGCTGCATGGGATTGACCATCGCTCGCGCATTCGACGGCGTGGACAGCCGCCGCGCGTTGCGCGCTAGAAATTCCTCCAGTTTGGTCGGCGTGGCTGCCGCGCTTACCCCGTCATGCAGCACCAGCGCTGCAAATACTCCGGCCAGCGCCAGCAGCACTACCCCTGCGCCCAGTAGCAGCACAGCGCGCTTCATGAGCGTTCCATCGCGCGGCCCGACACAAAATCGTACGCTAGAGTCTTCATTTGCCAGCCATTTGTCGCCCGGCGCTGCCCACGGTTCGCGGCGCGCGTCGCGGGGAATCTTGCTTTACTCGGAGGTGATCACAATCGCGCTACAGGGAGTGTTGCCCGCGCGCGTGTAGCCGTGCGGCAGCAAGGAATCGAAATACAGCGAATCCCCGGCGTCCAGTACCTCTTCGTCGGTCCCAACTTTCAGCGCCAGCTTGCCCTTCAGCACGTAGATAAATTCCACGCCCGTGTGTTGATGCAGCCGCAACTTGTCCGGCGGCACGGTGCAGAAATCGGCTAGAAGGCGCTGAATTTGCGGTCCGTCGCGGCGAAGTCCAGCGACTCAAACTCGAAAGCCGCGGCCTCCAGTCCCGGCGCTTCCGGGAAACGCAAACGATCCTTCTTGCGCGTAATGGCGAATGTATGTTTCAGCCGTTCGTCGGTAAAAAAATGTTCCAGCCCCACGCTGAAGACCTGCGCGATGCGCGAAAGCGTGGGCAGCGTGGGGTAGAGTTTGCCGTGCTCCAGTTTGGAAAGCAGCGCGGGAGAGAGTCCGGAGTGGCGGCTGAGCTCCACCAAACCCATTTTGCGGCGCAGGCGCAGCTGCCGCAGCTTGTCCCCCACGTGATAACGGTCGAGCGATTCTTTTAGTTGCGCGGAGACCATGGCAGCTTCAGTCCGTTCCTGTCAGGAAATCGCGGTCTCGGTTTGTTGCAACATAGTACAGGGAAGGCGAAATTCCTCTTCTCGACGTTCTTAGTATGCAAAACATGTTTCCTTGCAGTCAAATCGCTTTGAGAAGACAGCCGGCACTTCCGGCCTTCCGCAGTCCCATGTTCCATCCTCGCTTCGACGTGGCCTCGTTCGCTGTTTTGATACGATAGTGTGAATGATTACAGCCTCCGGACCCTGCTCGTGAAAAGCAAAATTTATGCTCATCCCGACGCCGCTGTGGAGGGCCTTCCCGACGGCGTCCGTATTATGTTTGGCGGATTCGGTGGATCGGGCTTCCCCAATAATCTAATTCAGGCCCTGGTGCGCCGCGGCACCAAAAACATCACCGCCATCAGCAACAATTGCGGCACGCGTGACGGCGAACTCTCTCCGCTGTTTAAGAACGGGCAGATACCGCCATGTGATTGCCGCCTTTCCCGGGCCGCATTCCTTTGCCTTTCAAGAGCGCCATGCCGCCGGCGAATGCACCATAGAACTCGTCCCGCAGGGCATCCTGTGTGAAAGGATGCGCGCCGCAGCCGCGGGCTTGCTAGGCTTTTACACCACCGTCGGCGTAGCCACCGAAGTTGCCGTTGGAAAAGAAGAACGCGTCATCAACGGCCAGCGCTGCATTCTCGAGATGCCCATTCACGCCGACTATGCCTTTATTAAGGCCGACAAATCCGATGAACTCGGCAATCTCACCTATCGCCTGGCCGCGCGAAATTTCAATCCCATCATGGCCCAGGCGGCGGCCACCACCATCGCCGAGGTGGAAGAAGTTGTGCCCGTCGGCTCCATCGATCCGGAAATTGTGGTAACGCCCGCGATTTTTGTGCATCGCGTGGTGGTGGCCAATGGCATTCGCTATGTCTGAGAAAAAACGCCTCACCCGCGAAGAGATTGCCGCTCGTGCCGCGCGCGAGCTCCCCGATGGCGCCTACGTGAATCTCGGCTGGGGCATTCCCAATCTCATCGCCGATCATCTACCCGCGGGCATCACCGTCTATTTTCACAGCGAGAATGGCATCCTGGGCATGGGTCGCCGCGCCAAACCGGGTGAAGAAGATTTTGATTTGGTAGACGCCATGAAGGTTCCGGTAACGCTTATTCCCGGCGCCTCCTTTTTCCATCAAGCCGACGCCCACCTGATGACCCGTGGCGGGCATCTAGACGTCGCCGTGCTCGGCGCCTTTCAAGTTTCCGAACGCGGCGACCTCGCCAACTGGAAAGTCCCCGGCGCCAAAGGCGTTGGCGCCATCGGCGGAGCCATGGATATCGCCGCGGGCACCAAGCGCGTAATCGTATGCATGGAGCACACCACCCGCGACGGCCAGCCCAAGATTGTCCGCGAATGCACCTATCCGCTGACCTGCCTGGCCTGCGTGGACACCATCGTTACGGATCTGGCGGTGATCGATGTCACCGAACATGGCCTGCTCCTGCGTGATCTGACGCCAGGCTGGACCGCCCAAGAAGTACAAGAACTCACAGCAGCGCCGCTTCAAATATGAACGACGAGCCTGAACGCGCTAGGCTACAGAATCTATCGGAGAAAATCGTCTTGGGCAGGGCACGACTTCAGTCGTGCCGTAAACGCAGCACTAGCAACCGGCTTTAGCCGCTGAGGTTCGAGGTTTTGACGTTGTCACACTGGCTGTTCAGACTCCCTTCGTAGAGCTACAACCGCGCCGCCACCCGCGCCGCCACATGCCCATCGGGCGTGCGAATAACCATCACCAGGCTATCGGTGAGCGGCACGCCAGCGCTAGGGACGGCCAGCGCGTAATTCCACTCCAGCCGCTCCGGCAGATCCTTGGCGTCCGTGTTGTAGGGAAAAATGGGCCGCACGGAAAAATTCACCGGTTTAAATCCAGTGAGCGGCCGCAGCTCCAGCCCGCGCTTCCAGAAGAGCGACAAACGAAACTCGCTGACCATTGCCCGCGTCAGATAGATGCGCGAGCCGGTAGCCTGCAGTTTGCCGCTGCAAGGCATATCGAAGAGCGTGAACTCCAGCAAAACCTCCGCGGGAAATTCCGTAACCGATTCGTCCCCGCGGCGGAAAACCGTGTCCACCCCAACGCCATCGATGCGCTTGAGATTGTCGAAGAAATGCCCGGAGCTAACCCGCCCTTTGACGCGGAAGCAGATGCCGTTCGCCAGCGAGCCGTCAGTCTCCAGGAACAGCCCGCCGTCATAGTTCCACACGGTTTGCTTGTCATGCGCGGCGGCGGGTTGCGCGGCCATCAGGCATGCGAGTGCCACGACGAGCAATAACGAAGGAAAATGGGCAGTGCAGCGGTCAGCTTCCATGTGGGTCCGCCGTGCGAGTCACACCGCAGCGAGTTTACACCGGCGGCGCCGCCCATCCAAGGGCAGGCCCACGAGGGTAGTGGATCAGTTTCCGATTACCCGACTAACCAGGGAAGTGGAATTACTTCCGGGTTCCGCATAATCCGCGAAGAGTAAATTAGGGCAGGGACGTCTCTGCTTTATGAGAAAATGATCACGCCGACTCGGAGCTCATACAACTTTTTCGCGTATCAAAAGCGTCCCGTTTGTCCCTGGTGCTCCTTTGGAATTTTGCGCGCCGCCAATCACGTGCCCGGCGTTACGGCAGCGAATGAGTTACGGATACGCCCACAATTGGGAAAACAGCTCCGCCCCCGCCGATTCTTCTGCCTTACTCTAATGAAAAGAAAGGCTTGTCTCCGCCCTGATGTCTGTACCCCGCACAAACCCACTGGCCCCCACCGTGCCGCCGCTCGCTCCAGGGTCCGCGGTCTGGCGCATCGGCATACGCATCGGCTTCGTCCTCGCCTTCCTCGCCGCCTACGCCATAATATTTTTCTTCGCAACGGCGCCTGCCACGCTCCACGACCGCGCTAATTCCCAGATCCCCGGCGCCCCCCACTCACTTCTGGTTCTCGAAGCCGCCTTCTTCCTGCTTCCTTTTCTAACCGCTTTCGTCCTGCTCTTTCAGGTGCGCCACCAGGCCCTGATGGCTACCGGCTCTGGCATTGCCGCCGGGCTTTTCGGATCGTTTCTTCTGGTTTCGCCGTTCGCTGTCCTAACCATGTTTATGTTGCTCGGCCTCTCCGGCAGCCACGGCGCCGACCCGGGATTGTCACGCGCCATGCTCGCGCTTCTCGCCCTCGTTGCGATCAGCCTCTGGATCGTTGTGTGCGCCTTCTTCAACGGCAAGAGCCAGTGGGTCGCTTTCGTCATCGCCGCGTTCATTACCATGGTCTATCTCTCTGCTGGCTGGGGGAGAATGCGCACGTCCGAGTATCGCGCCGAGCAAAAGCAGCAGCGCGCCGCCGAAGTAACCACCTTCGCCGCTTCGAAAACGAACTATGACGCCCACCGCGCCGTCGCTCTCCTCGCCGGCTGCCTCATCGAGTACCACGCCGCGCATCCCAGGCGCGGCTTTCCCGAATCCCTCGGCGCCCTGCCGCCCGGCCTCCACCTTCCCGGCGGAGCCGCTTGCGATACCACCCTCGTCAATCCCGGCGCCGTCTCGGGCTACACACTCACCTACACGCCTCAGCAAGACGCGGCCACTGGCAGATTCACCGATTTTCTTTTGGTGGCCATGCCTCTCCACAAAGGCCGTATACGCGTGGACCCCATCGCCGTCGACAGCCGTGGCAGAATCTTCGTCTATGTCGGTTGGTGGGTTACCAATCCTGAGCCACTTTTCGCCCCGTCAGTTACCGCCACTCCCGACGACCTGTGGGCTTCCGGGGTGCGCACTCTCCGCAGCGAAATTCCTTTCTTCATGAAAAACAACGGCGGCGCGCCTCCCGCATCGCTCTCGAATCTAAGCTGGCATCCGCAGGGGGCCCCCTCCAGCGATCCGCATGTCATGAACGCCGGTCCCTACGAGCTGAAGTACCTGCCCTCCGCATCCGACCCAGCTCTCTTTTCGGTCTCCGCGGACTGCCAAAGCTACGGCTATGCTTGCATCCGCAGCTTCTTCATCGGTCCCGACGGCGAAATCCACCAAACCATCGAACCACGTCCCGCCACCCCCAACGATCCCCTAATTCCCGATTGCGAAAAATACGCCCAAACCTGCCGCGACATCGACTGGCCCCTACCCCCAGGCTAAACCGCGCCTCCGTGAGAAAAAAGAATGTCATTCCGAGCGCAGCGAGGAATTTGCTTGTCCCCGCCTCACTCTTCCTCTCAGCGCAGCTCCGTTGTCTTCGCGCCCCTGCTCTAAAGATCGCCTTTGGCTCCACTACCTCGTAAACGCCGTAACCGGAAACTGACCCACTACCCGCAAGAGTAAGCGCGAGAACCAAAAAAGCTCACCCATCACAAACGAGAACGGTGGTTCGCCCCATCGGCGATCGCAGCAACGGTACTATCGCAAAACAGTACTTGACAACTAACTGACGATTTGTTATTATATTTTGGTAGAAAAGTGCGTCCGGCAAGCTCTAGATCCGCTAACCCAACCTCCATCGAATCAACAGGATCCATCGCCGCAGCTCCCGCGCCAGCCCCGATTTCCGCCTGGTAATCCGCCACCTGCCCCCAAAATAGTTTTGAGCGCAGCCTGGGACAACCAACTTCTCCAAAAGTATTTAAAAACAAATGACTTCGACTCCTTCCCCAATCCCCTACGGATGGGTCATTTCTTCGGGCCGCACTTGCGCGTCAAACTCTTCAGCAGTCAGAAAACCAAGTTTGACCGCTGCTTCTTTTAGGCTGGTGTGTTCGTGGTGTGCGGTGTGTGCCACCTTCGCGGCGTTGTCATAGCCAATCTTGGGGGCCAGCGCGGTCACCAGCATCAGTGAGTCCTGAACGCAGTGGGCCACCTGTTCCCGGTTCACCTCGATGCCTGTAACGCAGTGCTGCACAAAGCTGTTCATGGCGTCCGCCAGCAGCTCGACCGAATGCAGATAATTGAAAATCATCACCGGCTTGTACACGTTCAGCTCGAAATTGCCCTGCGAACCCGCAATGCCGATGGCGGCGTCGTTGCCCATAACCTGTACCGCAACCATAGTCAGCGCCTCGCACTGCGTGGGGTTCACCTTACCGGGCATGATCGATGATCCCGGCTCGTTTTCCGGCAGCGTTAATTCACCCAGCCCGCAGCGCGGCCCGCTCGCCAGCCAGCGGATATCGTTGGCGATTTTCATCAGCGAAGCCGCCAGGGTCTTCAGCGCCCCGCTGGCAAACACAATCTCGTCGTGCGCGCTCAGCGCCGCAAATTTATTCGGATGCGAGCGGAAGGGCAGCCCGCTAAGCTCTGCAATTTTGCGCGCCGCACGCTCCGCAAACTCGGGGTGCGCATTGAGCCCGGTTCCCACCGCTGTGCCGCCAATGGCCAGATCGTAGAGCCCGTCGAGAGCCAGGGCAATGCGCTGGCCGTCGCGGTCGAGCAGGCTGACCCACCCGGAAAATTCCTGGCCCACGGTAAGCGGCGTAGCGTCTTGCAAGTGTGTTCGCCCGATTTTTACAATGTCGGCAAATTCCTTGCGCTTGGCTTCCAGCGCATCGCGCAGAGCCTTTACGGCAGGCAGCAAACGCCGCGCCGTTTCCGTGGCCGCCGCGATGTGCATGGCGGCGGGAAAGGTGTCGTTCGACGATTGCGACATGTTTACGTCGTCGTTGGGGTGGATAGGCTTCTTGCTGCCCATCACCCCACCCGCCAGCTGGATCGCGCGGTTAGAAATGACCTCGTTGACGTTCATGTTGGTCTGCGTCCCGCTGCCGGTCTGCCAGATGCGCAGCGGAAAATGCTCCGCCAGCTTGCCGGAAATAACCTCGTCGGCAGCGATAGAGATCAGCTTGGTCTTTTCAATATCCAGCTTCCCAAGGTCGTGATTCACCAGCGCCGCCGCTTTTTTGAGGATGCCAAACGCGCGAATCAGCTCGGGCGGCATCGTGTCCTTGCCAATAGCGAAGTGAATCAGCGACCGCGCCGTCTGCGCCCCGTAATACCGGTCGCCGGGCACTTCGATTTGCCCCATGCTGTCAGATTCGCTGCGGGTGGGAAGTTGTTGGGTTGTGTCGGTCATGTCCGCGCTCCTGCGTGATTGGTGCGGTTATGAGTTTAGCAGCACGGAGCAAGGGAAGGCGCGGCGACGAGACTCGTCGGAATTACAGGAACAGGGTTTCCGAGAATCCAGCAAGTGCAGTAGACATTGCCTCTGGATATACTCTTTTTATGTGCTGCGGCTGTGTTCGCCGCTGTCCCCGAGGCGTCTTCACCTCAACTTGATTGATAGTCGTAGGAGTTTATATGTCCAACGCCAACTACGCCAATTTCCCGCAGCCCACTCCGCCGTCCGATACAGCGAGCGACCAGGACAGACTGATTTGGATGCTGAGGACGATTCTCAGCACTTTGGGCTATCTCGTGAATGCTGATACCGATCCGTTGTTTGACTTCGACATGCGCACGCGCTTTCGAGAGCAATGGGCGGGAGTCGAAATGGAGATCAACAAGGCCATTAGCACTATGCAGACCAACCATTCCTCTTTACTGCCGAACCTTAAGACCGCCGGAATGGAGAATGGGATGCTGAAGCTAAAAGGAACGGCGCTTGCGGAGTGTGTGGATGGTCTCTATCGCGAGGTACAAACGGGATCCCCGATCCTCGGCATGAAATGGCTTAAGCCTACTATGAAGTGCATGAACACGATCCTGTTTAGTCTCACCCGAGCAATTCCAGGAATTGAGCTGGTGAAAGAATACAAAGACCACATTGAGGTGGGAATCGATATAGTCGAGGCGAGGCGAGCAAAATAGATTTGAGTGGCTTCCGGAATAGGATTCGCGGAAACACAATTGCGCTACCGGCCAGTTTTCAGATTCGCGAAGTCTTTGCATGTGATTTAGAATGAACAATTTGAGGAGCGAAGAGCCTTGCGGGAGAGGGGTTGCGTCTGGACAGGAATGCCGAGCCGCGGGTCAGAAAATGGCGGGAACGATGTCCAGCCAAACGGAGGCACGCAACTAATCCCGGCCGTCGGGGTTTGGGTTTGACTACACTCAGGTAAAGTCCGACAGCGGACCAGGGAAGTTGTTCAGAAGAGATTCTTCCCACACCGAAGTGGGGCTGTACGGGGTGACCAGATGATCCTGCCCTGCCCTAAGCCGAACATTGCTGGACTCACGTCTCCGTTGCAACAGGCCGAGATGAGGGTGCTCTTGTTTGGCAGGTGGCCTCCACTCAAGCCCTTCCCAGTCTTCAAATATGAAGCAGATGGGTACCGCGCCTCCGTCGAGTTCGACAAGCTGCGCGGAGAGTGGGTCTGCCGCAAAACCTCTTTACCGTCCAACAAGATTCTGGAGTTGCGTGGTGGATTAACAGAAATAACCATGGCCCTTCCCAACGCGCAATCGGAAGCATTCGCCGAATGCGCCGCGGCAGAACACCCCGAAGAAGAATTAGAGAAGGACGCCCGCCGCCGTCGCCAGGCCATGCTGGAATGGCGAGATCACTACGAGAACGGCGCTCTGTTTGCTGACCTGCAGAACTATCTTTCCCAGCGCCAGCATGCGGAGATCGAAGAGATCCTTCGGCTGACGCTTACTGCCCGCCAGCTCCAGTGCAACCCGAAAAATATTGCCTACGTCTTTGACGCCCTTGCGAAAGCGGGCGGCAAGCTGGCCGCGCTCCTGGAAATCGCGCAGCGGAATCAAACGAACAAGGGAGCTCCCGTACCGGCAGAAGCAAAAGCAGTGGCACCCGAGGCCGAACGCTACGTGCCAGCTGAGGCGATTCAGCCCTCGCGCGACCGCCGGCGTCAGCTGCGCAAGACTCCCGCCACTCCCGTCTACGTCGAGCTTGGCGATAACGCTGGCGGCCTCGTCCTCGATGTCAGCGAGACGGGCTTGGCCGTTGCTGCCGCCGTGCCGCTCATGGCAGATCACCTCCTTCCACGCATTTGCTTTCCATTGCCCAACTCGGGACCGAACATCGAAGTCTCCGCGCAGATTATGTGGCTGGCGGAATCGAAAAAAAGTGCAGGCATCCAATTTACTAATCTCACCGCCGAAGGCCGCGAGCAAATCGCAAATTGGATCGCGTCCGAGGAACCAAGCCCGGACCTTGCAAGGCTAACGTGGACGCCCGTGGAGATCGTGCGATCTGCGGCCGTCGAAATCCTGCCAGATGAACCAATGGAGAGTTTTTTCCCTGAGGAAGAGCAACCTTCATCGGCCGAACTGACTGCTAGCACCACATCTCAAACATCGAGCAGCGCGACGCCGCAGATTCTGAGCCCGAGTCCGCCGCTATTTGTCGAAAAACTTCAGGAGGAAGTGCGTCAGCGCGCTCCAATCGCCCGTTTTGGACGGCAAGGTCGGACAGGCCAAAACGAGTCGTCGGCCCAGCCAATGGAGAATTCGCCCTCACGCCCATATGTGCTTGAAATATCCGGAATTCAGGTGGTCGCAGTAGTATTTTTCGCGCTGCTTAGTCTCGCGGCTGCGCTCACTGTGGGACGCACTCAGCTCGGAAAGCGTCTGCTGGCCCTTCAGAAATCAACGCCGCCCGTCGCTGCCCAGCCATCGCCACCACTTAATCGCCCAAGCGAAACAAGCTCGCCTTCCGCCCCGCCGGCGGCAAATACATTTCCCGTGCCTGAAGCAAATCTGCCAGCGCCAGCAACCGCAGCGGCAGGCTCACCTTCACAAAGCCCATCAGCGCAACCGCTTGATACACGACCGGAAGCTCCGCCCACTGGCGCGGGAACCGTCGCAGCTAGCCCACAGCGCGACGCCTCGAACGGGCTACTGGCGCGAAACGCGCCGCCACCCGTGAAGTCCCAAGCCTCACACTTATCCAAGACTGGGGATCCGATGAGTGCCGGTCCGGCAAATCCCGCCCCGCGCAGGGTACCGCCGGCGATGCGCGCAGCGCGCCACCTGTCATCGCCTTCCACGATTCTTGTCTCTGGCCCAGGCGACGGCAGCAAACCGTTCCGGCTGACTCTCCCGGAAAAACCGATCGCAGCCTCCTCTTCATTTGCGATGACGTCGCAACTTTCTGTTCTTGTTCCTCCTGAGCCGGGATCTACGCCGAATCATAGATCCGCCCGATTGCAGGCCGGTGAGCTGGTCTCCTTCGTTTGGCCTCGTTATCCCAGGCCGGGGGATCGCCATGCATCGTCGGAAACCGTGAAGGTCCGAACCACCATCGGAGAACTTGGGCAAGTGCTGGATGTAAAGCATGTGAGCGGCTCGCTCTCTCTTTTTCCTGCTGCAACCAGCGCCATTCGCCAGTGGCGTTACAAGCCCACTCTCTTAAACAGTCGGCCTGTCCAAGCTCAACAAGAAGTCACCATTGAATTCCGGCCGCCACAACATTTGCCGCGCCCGCCCGCTGAGGGTCCATCGCACGGGGGTAAATAATATTTCGCGACAGTGGCTTCAGACGCCGCGGTCAGCAGGCATTCAATCCGAGGCCGCCATCGCAGAAGCCAGATGCAACTGCCGCAGCATGGAGCGCTTTTTCTCCTGGTGCGCTTGCATGCGCTTCAGAATGTCCGCAAGCACGCTGACACGTGGTCGTCGCGTAGGGGCCTTTGTTCAGCATCACGCATTCGGCGCGCTCGCCCATGGCGGCATCCGTGATTTCCGAGCGCGAGGGCATGCCTTTCTTGGCCAGCGTTTCCAGAACTTGCGTGGCCCAAATCACGGGAACGTGCGCGGCCTCGCAAATCCACAGAATCTCCTCCTGCACTTCCGCCAGGCGCTGGTAGCCGCATTCCACCGCAAGATCCCCGCGCGCAATCATGACTCCCGAAGGAACGCGCGCGCATGGCGGCGAGAATCAGCTTGGGCAGATTGTCGAAGCCCTTGCGCGTTTCAATCTTCAGAATCAGGCCCAGATGCTGGCCGCCCAGCTTTTCCAGGTGCTCCAGAAGCTGCGTAACGTCGGACTCCGTGCGCACGAAGGAATATCCCACCATGTCCGCGTGCTGCACGATGAACTTCAGCGCTTCCAGGTCCTCGGCAGTGAGCGCCGCCATGTCGATCCGCGTCTCCGGAAGATTGATGCCCTTTTCCGCGCCAAGTTTTTCGCCTTCCGGACGCGCTTGCGTGATTTCGACCGACACGGAATCATCGTTGACCGCGCGAATAACGCCGCCGATTTTTCCATCGTCAAACCAGACCGGATCGCCGCGCTTGGCGTGATCGAGAATCTCCGGCAGTGAAACGCTGATCTGCGCCGGCGGCGATGATTTGCCCGCTCTTGTCGCGCAACCGCGGGTCGTCCGAGGCGCTCGCAGCGATGCAGGATAAGCGTGTCGCCCTCCTTGCAGCAGCAACGTCTGCGGGAGCGACGGAAGCTGCCCGATGCGAGTTTTCTGCGCTCGTTCGCACATTCGCCTTCTGGCCGACTTTGCGCCGCCGACGGCGCGCAGTTCGAGTCCCGGCATGAAATAAATGGTTTGCCTCGGCTTCGGCCCAGCAACTTTTGCCGTAGTAGCTGAGAAACCCGAAGCGTGCGCTGCGCCTTGCGAGCATCGCTGAAGGCGAATTTTGTCTCCGGGCCGGAGTTTTTTGAGAAAGCTGGACTGCCACTGGAATGCAGCCAGTCGGCGGGACTCGGGCGCCGCCTCGGGATTGTCCGTCGGAGTGAGCCAGATGCGCGCGGGAGCCACCACGCGGCCATAGACGTCGCGCTTCGGCCGGCACTTGATTACCGCCGGACCCGGCTCGATGGGCCCGGTACGCAGCTTGGGGCCGGCCACATCCATCAAGATTCGGCAGTCGCGGCCGGTCTCTTCCCGCGCTTTCTGAAGATTGCGGATCATGCCCAGCCACATTTCCGGGCTGTCGTGCGCGCAGTTGATGCGCATGCAGTCCATCCCATTCCGGACCAGGTCGCGCACCAAGTTCATAGTCTGTGCGCTGCGTCCGAAGACATCGTCACCATGATGCGAACTTTTCTGCCCGGCGGCGGCGGACCGAGGAGGGCTTCGGTATTGGCTTCCAGCAACTCCGATGCCTTCGCCGATCTCTACCGCGGGCTCCTCGGGGCATGGCAGGGAGCCGTCGGTACCCAGCAAGGCATTCAGCACGCGATGCACGGTCTGGACCGCGTTGAAGACGTGACTTTCCGTGCGCCCGAGAGAGGAGAGCCCAAGCAGGGCAAGCTGGGATTGCAATTCGCGAACATCGTGCCGGCGCAGCGCAAGATAGTGGGCAAGATTTCGCGCGCTGCGCCGGTGCGCTTCATGATGCAGCGCCAGGGCGTTTCAGCAGCGAACCTTCCAACTCGAGCATGTCCGAGCAAAGCGCGGCCAGCTCGGCGGAAAGCTTTCTCAGCAGAGGTTTATCCAAGGTGCGCATAGCAATACCAGTGTAGAAGCGATGCAGGACATGGGAATGTGATGGACGCACAGGACATTGCGCCCGGACGAACGCAGCGGTCGGCGCCTGGTCACAGCGCCGTCGCCTAAACCCCGCTACGCCAACGACTAAGAGGAATGGCGTACAATGGTGCCCGCTTGCGGGGCTGCGCTAAATTTCGCTTGGGAGCCAGGTGGATGACACTAAAACGCACTTTCATTGTTGGTATGGCGGTGGTGCTGGTGAGTGGAGCTTCTTTTTCTTACGCCAACGACAAGAAGAACGCGAAGGCGGAGGAGACCGCAGCGGGTTGGAATGATTCCGAGATGCAGCAGCCGGCAACGGAGACCCTCGATCGAATGCCTACAACCTGATTCGCGAAGAAGGACTGCAGCACTCGAACATGATGGACTATGCTCGGCCTGACGGATGGCATTGGCCCGCGCCTGACCGGCTCGCCCAACATGGCTAAGGCCAATGCCTGGACGCGCGATCAACTCACGGCGATGGGTTGCGTGAACGCGCCATCTGGAGGACTGGGGCGAGTTCGGAATGGGCTGGCAGCAGCTCAATACCTGGGTACGCATGACCGTCGCCGGACACTGCGGTCTTCATGGCCCAGGCCACGCCCTGGTCGCCATCGACCAACGGAGCAATCAGAGGTCAGGCTGTGACGTCGATATCGAAGGACCGCAGCGACATCGACAAATACAAGGGAAACTCGCCGGAAAAATCGTGTTTCTCGGCGAGACTGCGCGAGGAGTCCCGTCCCGGACAAGCCGCTCTTCGAACGCATGGACGGACAAGGAGTCTGCAGATTTGGAGCACTACCCGTGGAGGCCGCACGGCAGCGCGGAAGAGCGCCTCGCGCGTACATGAAGCGTCACCGCAGCTCCGCGCAGAAAGACCGCCCAGTTCCTGGCCGAGGAAAAGGCTGCGGCCGTAATTCTACCCAGCCGCGACGGCGACAAGGCGGGGGCACGGGAACCATCTTCGACGACAACGGCGCGGCCCTGGGGCGCACTCCTACAAGCGCGAATCCGCAGTCCAAGTTCCCGTCGTGGTGGCGCGATCGAGAACTATGGGCGCGTCTTACCGGCTGCTGCAAAGCCATGTCCCGGTCTAGCATCGAAATGGATGTGGACGTGAAGTTCACCGGCGACCACGAGCACGGCTTCGACACCGTCGCCGAAATTCCCGGCACCGATCCCAAGCTGAAAGATGAGGTGGTGATGGTCGGCGGCCATCTCGACAGCTGGATCGCCGGAACCGGCGCCACCGACAACGGCGCAGGCACGGTGGTGGCCATGGAAGTCGATGCGCATCCTGAACGCGCTGGAAGTCAAGCCGCGGCGCACCATCCGCATCGCCCTCTGGACCGGCGAAGAGCAGGGCCTCTTCGGCTCCAGGGGCTACGTAAAGCAGCACTTCGGTGCGTCGCCGCTCTCCACCGCGCCCGATCAGGTGCGTGCCGGAATTCATGCGCAAGCCCGCCGGCCCGCTCGAAATCAAGCCGGAGCAGAAACTCATCTCCGGCTACTTCAACGTGGACAACGGCACGGGCAAAATTCGCGGCATCTATACCCAGGGCAACGCGCCATCGCGCCCATCTTCGCGCAATGGATGGCCCCGCTCAAGGATCTCGGCGTAACCACGCTCACCAATGCGCAACACCGGCGGCACGGACCACCTCAGTCCTTCGACGCGGTCGGCATCCCGGGCTTCCAGTTCATCCAGGACACCTGGACTACGAGAGCCGCACCCACCACTCCAACGAGGACGTCTACGAGCGCCTGCAGCCGCCGACCTGAAGCAGATCGCCACCGTCGAAGCCATCTTCGTCTACAACGCCGCCATGCGCGACCAGATGCTCCCGCCCCAGCCCGAACTGCGCGACCAGCAAGAACAAACCGCTGCCGGACTCCACTTCCTTGCCTGGCGATGCTGGCAAGGGAACCGGGAACTAAATCGAATCCGCACCTCGCGACTTGTTCGCTCGCTTTCAGGAAGAAGGCCCACATGTCCGTGTGAACCCAGCGGGTGTCAACCTGCGCTACCAGAGTCGATCGGGACATCTGAACCGCGTTGCGCGTTGTGTATACTTATAGATAGCGAATTCATGGGGACTTCGCAGAACCATGCCTACTGCGGCTGATAAATCAAGAGCTCCCGGCAAGGTGCGTTTGCAGCGCGCGCTGCGCTTTGTGCGCACGCGGGCGCGGGAGTTGATGAAGATCGGCAAGGCCCTGGTCTCCACCGAGCATCCCTTCCTGGTACACATTATCCCGATGCGGCGTTGCAATCTGGATTGCGGCTATTGCAACGAGTATGACGAAGTGTCGAAGCCGGTGCCGCTGGAGGAGATGAAGCACAGGCTGGACTTGCTGGCGGACATGGGCACGTCCATGATCACGATCAGCGGCGGCGAGCCTTATTGCATCCGGAACTCGAAGAAGTGATCCGCGCACATGCGCAAGCGTGGCATGTACACCGGGATGATCACCAACGGATTTCTGCTGAGCAAAGACCGCATCGAAACGCTGAACGATGCCGGGCTCGAATACCTGCAGATCAGCATTGACAATGTGACGCCGGACGAGGTGTCCAAGAAGAGCCTAAAAACGCTGGATAGCCGGCTCGAGTGGCTTTCGCAGTATGCGGTGTTTCAGGTAAACATCAACTCGGTGCTTGGCAGCGGAGTCAAAAATCCGGAAGACGCTCTGGCAGATCGCACACCGCGCGGTGGAACTCGGATTTACGAGCACGGTAGGAATCATTCACGACGGGAATGGCCAGCTAAAGAGCCTCAATCCCCGGCAAATCGAAATATTTGAAGAGATCATGTCACTGGGGAAGAGCTCGTTTTCGCGATTTAACGACTTTCAGCACAATGTGGCGCGCGGGAAAGAACACAATTGGCGTTGCCGCTCGGGCTCGCGGTATTTCTACATGTGCGAAGACGGATTGGTGCATTGGTGCTCGCAACAGCGTGGGTATCCAGGAATTCCACTGGCGGAATACACGACCGAAATGCGGCACCGGGAATATTTTACAGAAAAGTTTTGCGCACCGAAGTGCACCGATCTCCTGCGTACAACAGGTGGCGATACTGGATAATTGGCGCGGGAAACAGACGTTGAAACCTGATGCCCGTTGCTGCCGCCTTCGGTACCCGCGCAGCTGGTCCAAATCGGTACGGTGCCCGGAGAATCCTGAGCCGCCTGCGACCGCCGGCAACTATTCCCAATTTGGCAGCAAACCGACAGAGATTTCTAGCGGCAGCCCTCGGACGACCGCCGGGAACTGGTCCTACTGTCGAAGAGTTTCTCCTGATGCACATGCCGGTGTCGGCAGCGATTGACAGTTAAGCCTACATGGTTGTTCAACAATGAACTCATGCCGGAATGCCGCGATACGAGACCGAAGACCTAACCAAGGAATATCCCTTCGGTTTTCTGCACCTCAAAACGAAAAGGTCGCTCGAAGGCTTGACGATGCAGGTGGAAGACTGGCGAAGTGTTCGGCCTGCTGGGTCCAACAGAGCGGGGAAATCCACAACGATCAAGCTACTGGTGGACCTGATTTTCCCAACAGCGGCCAAGTGCGCATGCTGGGCAAGCCCATCAGCGACGTCGCGATGCATCGGGACATCGGCTACCTGCCGGAGCAGCCCTATTTCTACGATTACTTGACCGCAGCAGAAGTACTCGATTATTTCGCCCAGTTTCACGACTTGAAGGCCGCCGATCGCAAAGAGCGTGTAGCGCGCATGTTCAAAAAGGTAGGCCTGGAGACCGCGCGGGAAAATTCAGCTGCGAAAATATTCCAAGGGAATGCTGCAGCGGGTTGGGTTGGCGCAAGCGATCTTGCACGATCCGCAAGGTGGTCATTCTGGATGAGCCGATGTCGGGCCTCGATCCGCTGGGCCGGAGGGAAGTGCGCGACATTATTCTCGAGCTGAAGCGCGAGGGCAAGAACGATCTTATTTTCGACGCACATTTTGCCCGATGCGGAAATGCTTTGCGACCGCGTGGGCGTGATCGTCGGAGGAAAGCTGCAGGGCGTGGGCGCTCCAGACGAAATCGTAGGAATCGCGGCGCAGAAGATGGAGATACTTTTTTCCTTTGCCTCAGCCACCGGCGAAGGGGCCGGCAACAAATCTGCCACTGTTGGCAAAAGCGACGCGAACGGGAGAGCGGTACCGCTTGGAAGTCCCCGAAGACGAATTGTATCCAGCGATCGGCCAACTGCGCGAAGCTGGCGCGAAAATCTTGTCCGTCGCGCAAATAAAGCCGTCCCTGGAAGAATATTTCATGCACTTGATGGCCGCCGACCGCGCCCAAGCCGCCGCCGTGGAGGTGAGCGGCAAATGAGCCGCGTCGCCGCCGTAGCCTTGAACACCTTTCGCGAAGCGGTACGCGATCGCGTGCTGTACAACCTGGTATTTTTCGCGCTGCTGATGATGGGCGCGGCCATTATCGTCGGGTCAGATCTCGATCGGCATCGAGCAGATGGTCATCGTCAGCCTGGGCCTGAGCGCCATCTCCGTTCATTGGATTACTCATGGCGGTATTCATCGGCGTCTGCCTGGTGTCCAAAGAGATGGACAAGCGGACGATTTATGCGCTCCTGGCAAAACCGGTGCGACGCTGGGAATTTCTGCGTCGGAAAGTTCGGCGGGGTTGGTGTTGACCTTGTCGGTGAATACCGCGGCGATGGCAGCGGGATTGTTTCTGGCGCTGTTACTATGTGCGCCATTCTTTGCAGCGCTCGGACCTTGGCCTGCTGGTAGCCGTGTATTTCATTCTGTTGAAGCTGGCGATGGTGGTGGCCTTGGCCCTGCTGTTCTCGTGCTCGACTACGTCGCTACTGGCCATTTTGTACAGCGCGGGACTATACATTGTCCGGCTCCTTTGTAAAGCAGATGCGCGTCTTGCGCAGCGATCTGGCCGGACCGACCACTGCGGCGATTATGCGCTGGCTTTCCTACCTGCTTCCCAATTTCGAAAATTTCAGCGTGACCGGCAGCGTAGCGCACGGCGTGGCCATTCCGCGCACTTTGATCTTGCACAACACCGCGTATGCCGCGTTGTATTGCGCGGTGGTGCTCACCGGCGCGGCGATTATTTTTTCGCGCAGGAACCTGAAATGACCGCGCGGAAATCGGCGGCCTTGTTACTCTTGATGGCGCTGGGATTCGCGGCCATTTGGCGGTACTGCAGGATCCACATTGACGCCCGGAATCCGCCTTGCACCAGGAACGCGACGACCTGCTGCTCAGTTCCCCGCGCATGCTAAAAGTGATCAGCATGGAATACGGTCCGCTGCTCGCTGATGTCTACTGGACCCGAGCGGTGCAATACTACGGACAGAACACTCCGAGCAGGAAAGCAATCTCGACTCGCTTTGGCCCTTGCTGGATATCACCACCACACTCGATCCCCATCTGCTTCCGGCCTACCGCTTCGGCGCTATGTTTCTCAGCGAGAAGGCCCCGGATGGCGCGGGCCGGCCAGACTTGGCCGTGGAGTTGATCGAGCGCGGCATCCGGGAGAATCCCGACTACTGGCGATTTTACGAAGACCTCGGCTTTGTCTATTACATCGATCTGAAAGACTACGCCAAAGCCTCGGCGGCTTTCGCCGAGGGCAGCAAGAATCCCGATGCCGCTCTGTGGATGAAGGTCATGGCCGCAAAAATCGCCGCCGAAGGCGATTCCTATGAAACCTCGGCGTTTCTCTGGCGCGATATCTATCAGAATTCTGACGACGAGCAGATGAAGAAAAACGCCCTCGCACATTTGCGATTACTCCGCGCCCGCGAAGATTGCAAGCAACTCGATGCTATCGGCGAAGAGTATGAAAAGCGCCTCGGGCACGCCCCCGTCCATCGCGCAGCTGATTCAGGCGGGTTTGCTGCCCGGGCGCCGGCGGATCCCGTGGGCGTACCCTACTTCATCGGCGACGATGGCAAAGCCCACCTCAGTCCGGCTAGCCCGCTGCTCGAGAAGCAAAAAATCTACGAAAAGTTCAAATCGCCTTGAGCGCGCACGCCCTGCTCCGCTTCGCGGCCGTAAGCGCACTTAGCTGGCTGCGCACTCCATGGCCCGCTACTCGCTAACGCACAGAAGCGTCATTTCCGGATCGATCAGCAACTTGCGCGGCAAAGTTGCCGTAGTGAAATGAAACGTAGTCTTTGCCCCCTCGGCGGTCACAGTCCCCAAGTAAATAGCCCGCCCCGTTCCGCTGGCGGCATAGAGGGGCACCGGTGCGATAAATGAACGTGGTACACCCGTTTGCGTCAACGTGCCTTTCACCAGAAAACCCTTCTCCGTGGGGCTACTCGAAAACTCGACGTGATAGCGGGGAACCGCCGGTTCCGCGCACCCATTCATCGAAGAACCATTCCATCGAGCGACCGCCTTCCAGGTCCATCGCCGGCGTCATCACCGCTTCCACCTCATTTTGCAAATCGGCGGTAGACAGCGCGCGATAAGCGTACTTCGTGGCCAGCGTTTGCAGCAGCAAGGTAAAGCGCGCGTCGGGATCTTCGCGCTTTCGGCTGCCGCAGCAGTTCCCGGAGCATGTGAATCACCCAGGCGCCTTTGCCGTAAACCACCTCCTCATAATCGCGCGGCGATTTCGAAGAGTTAAGCCGCGCGCCCAGCGTAAGCGCCCCGGTATCCGCGGCGGACTCGCCCATGTTGCCGGCTTGACCAGCTGCGATTTGCGAAAGCGCTCCAGCCAGACGCGCATCTGCCGGTCGGGAGTCTTGCGGCTGTCCGCGAAGAGCAGCGCCAGATAAGTCGCGATAGCTTCGTCGATCCACTGATCGCGGTAAGCTGGCCCAGCCGACCACGTTGCCCCACCACTGATGCGCCACTTCGTGGAACGGCACCGAGCTCCGTGAAGTGTTCTTGTCCGTTTCCGAGAGTCCCGCCTGCCTTGGGCTTCCGGGGAAAGATAGGCATACGTAGAGAGATACAAAAGTCCGGGCCAGCCTTGCCCGAAGGTGCCGGGGATTTGCGACACGCTAAGCGCCTGGAAGGGGAACGGCCCGCCGAGCGTTTCGTAGAAGCGGACGGAGCTGTCAATTTCTTTGCCGAGGTCCTTCAGGGTATCCGCCGGGCTCGGGAGGCTCCGCTTCGCCGATATGATCGGCGGCAAATGCTTAGCGTTCCGCACTGGCGATTACCAGTCCCAGGGGGCTGCCGAACGATTGCACGGGCGCCTGCATGCGATTGCGCAAAGCCTGTTCGAGTTGGCGGTTGGCGTACACTTCCACGCTGTAGTTGGCTCCCGCGACGGAAGCCGACGCATATTCGCCGAATTAAATCCCGCCACCGGAATGGGACGGTCGGAATGCCACCGACCGATGCGAACTTCGCCCTCCTCGCGCTCGTCCACCTTCGTGCCCGTGGCCACTAGCTGCATTTTGCGCGGCCAGCGAAAGGTCAAATCGTACATCGCAAAGTCCGCGGTGTCTCCGAGATGCGGATACCAGCTATCGCGCGCCTGCACCACCAGCACCCCGTTGCCCGCATCCTCAATGACTTCCCCGCGATAATGAAATTGCAAGCGGAAGCGCTGCCCGGCGGGAACGGCGATGGCATGACCACCACCAGCGAATCGCTTCCGCTCCCGCCGCGCTCCTGCGGGAGCAGTCCTTCGTTCTGGAAAAAAGCGACGGGCGAGCCTTGTTCATCGGTGATGCGGTCGACATTCAATGTCCGCGAGAGGGCCAAGGGCAGCAGGCGTTCGCCTTCGTTGAGGGCTTCGAGATGCGATGACCGCTGTAGCTTCCAGGGATTTGCTCTGCTCGATCGTGGTATTCAGCTCGTAATGCACCGCGCGGAATGCTGGCGTTGCTTTCGGGTCACCGGGCAGCGCATAAGACACCCACACGTCGTAATAGGACGGCCCGCCATTTTGCCCCGCGTCGCGCGCCGCGGCTGGCCCGACAAAAAAGGTTCTTTCCATTGCAAATCGTAATAGACGTCCAAGGGGCCAGTCGTGACGCCTTCGATACCCGCATAGAAGTACGGCCGCGGATTTTGCGTCAGGAAAGCGTACAGCACGCGCAAGGTCTGCCCCGGGTTGAACTGCGCCACCAGCGCATCCCACCGCGCCGCGAACGCCAAATCCATCCGCGCCGCTGCGTTCCCGCTGCGGATTTGCGCCAGCAGCTCCGCCGCCGTCCCGTCCGTAAACCGCAAATATGCCGAAGTGAAATCTTCATCCAATACGGTGGAGTTTAGGAAGCGCGCCATTTGCTGCTTTTCAACGGGGTCGCGCGGCGCCGCCAGCACATGCCCGCGCCCGGAAAAAACCGCACCCGTAATCTGCCCGTCTAGTGCCGTGAAAAACGCCAGGATGCCTTCGTCAAACGCCAAAGTGGCATCGCCGCGGCGCACGAAGATGCGCGCTTCCGGCTCCAGCCGGTACACCTCCGCGGGATTCACGCGCAGGGCGTTCAGCGCATCGTATAGTTCGTGGGGGCTGCGGCCCATGACCCCGGTTGCGCCGTGGGTGACGGTGGCGCAGGCACATAGCCAGCAAGCCAGCAGCGCACCCCGCGCGAATCGCCGACCCGCACGAATGCCCTTCGCTCGCCACTTCACCGGGCGAGTGTGGTCACTTTCGGCAATACGCAACAAGCTCATGCGAGAGCCGCCAGCCGGAGCCGTTTACAATGGTGGAATGCGACGGTTGGCGTTACTTGGGTATTTAGACGCACTTCGTGCGGTTATGGTGGTTTTGGCCTTGCTCGCCTCCGCGGCCTCCGCCTCCGCCGACACCATCGTGCTCAAAAACGGCCGCCGCATCACCGCGTTCAACGTCGTCGAAACCGCCGAAAAGATAACCTACCAAACCTCCGCCGGCGAGCTGACTCTCCCGAAATCCATCGTCGACCACATTGAAAAGGGCGGCATGGTGGCCATGCCCGGCACGCCCGGAGCCGACGCCGCCAGCCTGGTCATCACCCCTCCCACCATGGCCCCCGTCAGCGGCGAAGCCGAAATTGCTCAGGGCGCGGTGCACGATGGCGCGGTCGACCGGGTATACATCGCCAAACTGGAAGGCCAGGCGCGCACCGGAGGCTCCTCCAGCGGAAATTCCCGCCGCCGTCGCCCACGCACGCCGCCGCCATGTTCGAGCTAAGCCGCCGGCGACATGGAGCGCGCCCTGACCGACGAACGCACCGCGCTGACCTACGCCCCCCAAGAACCGGTCCTGCTCATGAACGTCGCGTATCTCCATTTGCGTCGCAGCGAGTACACCCAATCCCTCGATTATCTCGAACGCGCCCGCCGCGTCGCCCCGATAATCCCGACGTCGCAAAGCTCGCTGGCTGGTCCTACTACGGCATGAACAAAATGGATCAGGCCGTGGCCGAATGGAAGCGCTCTCTGGCCTTGCGCCCCGACCCCGAGGTGCAAGCCGCGCTCGACAAAGCCCTGCGCGACAAGCAGGAAGAAGATAGCTACAAGGAAAACGAAAGCGCCCATTTTAATCTGAAATACAGCGGCGCAGCCGAACCCGGCCTGGCCCGCGACGTGCTAAAAACTCTCGAGCTGCATTTCGCCGCCATCGAATCGGAACTGAATTTCACCCCGCCCGATTCCATCGGCGTAATTCTCTACACCCAGCAAGCCTTCGCGGACATCACCAAAGCCCCTGGCTGGGTCGGCGCGCTCAACGACGGCCGCATCCGCGTCCCGGTGCAGGGCCTCACCTCCATGACACCGGAACTCTCCCGCGTCCTTAAACACGAACTCACCCACAGCTTCGTCGGGCAAAAAACCCGCGGCCGCGCTCCCACCTGGATTCAGGAAGGCTTGGCGCAATGGATGGAAGGCCAGCGCAGCAGTCAAAACGCCGCCGCATTAACGCAAGTGTACGCCGCCGGCCACGCCGCGCCGCTGGGCCATCTCGAAGGCTCCTGGATGGGTTTAAATAGCGATCAAGCCAGCTACGCCTACGCCTGGGCTCTCGCTAACATCGAATACATCGTCGAAACCGACGGCATGGCCGACATCGAGCGCATCCTCGACCGCATCGCCGCCGGCCGCCCACCGAATCCGCCCTCCGCGAAGTTTTACATAGCGATTACGCCGACGTCTCGCAATCCACCAACGAATTCCTGCTCAAGAATTACGTCCACTAACTCGGGCCTGGTAACCGTTCCGTCGTCAAGGTAGCTCGCCGAAAAATGGAAATGCATACCAAGCAAACCACGCGAACATAAACCAATGCAGAAGCAGATTCTTTGTGAAGCTCGGCGCGGACTTCCTCACGAGCACAAACGCAATCCACAATGAGGCCAGCCATAAGAGACTCAGTGCGGACACGCGGTGCGTGTAGCTAACGCCCTGCATGGCTATTCCATCCTGCCAAGCGGCGGCCAACCAAAGCACGTTGGCGACCGTTACAACGACTAGCAGAACAAAGGAACGTCTCGGAATTTTGTCGTCACCGCTAAATAGCCCGGGGATCCAGGCGAAGAACAGAGCACTGGGTATCAGTACCGCTCCCTCGCGTAGCCCGAATAGTGCGGGGATGAGAACCGTGCCCGGAAGCGGATAGAGGGCAGTCGGTGCTTGTCCAAACGATCGAAGCAAAAGCACTGGCGGAATCAGCAGGCTCGCTCCAGCTATCATTGTGTAGTACGCAGGTTTCATCTGAATGCCTAGCTCGAATGCAACAATGCTGCCAATAGCGCCGCCCGCTCGGCGATCTTCGATGCAACAACAAATTCGTCCGGAGAGTGCGCGCCGTCGCCTACCGCGCCCAAACCATCTAGCGTTGGCACGCCCAGCGCCGCGGTTAAATTGCCGTCCGAGCCGCCGCCCGCGCAGCACTCACCCAGATCGAGATCCATCTCCGTGGCCAGCGTCTTAGCCTTCGCAAAAAGCGCCGCGCTCATTTTGCGTTCCAGCGGCGGGCGCTCAAACCCTCCGTGAATTTCCAGTTTTGCACCCTTATGGATGGGTCGTAGTCCTCGCAGACGTTTTTCGATTTGCCGCATGTCGGCAATGCGCAGGGCGCGGAGATCGAGAAGCACGCGGGCGCGTCGGGGATGACGTTGGTGCGCGTGCCGCCCTCGATGAGGCCAGCATTGACGGTGACTCCGCGCCTCAAATCGTTCCATTTTCGAATGCGCGCGATTTGCACGCGAGCTCGTGAATCGCGTTGACACCTTCCTGTGGCGCGAGGCCTGCGTGCGAGGCGCGCCCATGAACGATGAACTCGGCTTCGCCGACGCCTTTGCGCGAAGTCTTCAGCAGTCCGCGCGGTCCAAACGAGCCGGTTCCAGCACAAACACCGCGTACTGCTTCAGCGCCTCCGTTTCGATCAATTTACGGGAAGACTCCGCTTCCAATCTCTTCGTCGGAAGTCCACAGAAAGACCACCCGCTTCCGCGGCGGCTCGCCCTAACGCTCGCAGCGCCTCCAGCGCAAACAGCGCCTGCACGATGCCCGCTTTCATATCGAAGAGTTCCCGGCCCATATGCCTTGCCGCCGACCAAACGGAACGGCATTTTCGCGAGCGTCCCCGCGCATACACGGTGTCGTAGTGGCCCAGGACCAAAAGCTGCCCGACAGGACGACGCCCCGACTGCCCCGGCGGCTCACCAAATGATCCGCAAATGATCCCCACGGTGTTTCTGGCTGATGCGTTCGACGCGTACGCCTCGTTTCCGCCATTCCTTCGCGATCGGTCGCAGCAGCGGTCAGCGGCGGCCTTTCGAGGCTAGGCGACTCGACGGTGACGAAACTGCGGAGCATGGAAAGCATCTCCGGCAAGCGCCCCGCAGCGTTTCAGGAAAAGTTTGGTGGGATGAGTTCCGCGCATGGACGGCACATCCTAGCAGCGCGGCCAACCTGCGGCAACCGAGCGATCGAGACCCCGAAACAAGACGTGCCTGGAATCGCCCTCACAAAAGGGGTAATATGCGCGACAACGCTCGCGGATGAATACCGCCAACGGCTCGGATCGCATATAATCATAAGTTTGCCGGGTATTAAGGGGCGCCGCAAGTGGGTGTGTGCGGTGCGTCGGGGAGCGCCGATGATGATGGACATGAACGGAATTCAGAAACTCTTGCCGCACCGCTATCCGTTTCTGATGGTCGACGGCATTCTGGAGATGGAGCGGCTCAAAGCGCATCGTGGGCATGAAGAATGTCACCATCAACGAGCATCATTTCCAGGGCCATTTTCCCGGCAAACCCGATCATGCCCGGCGTGCTGATCATCGAAGCCATGGCGCAGACCGGCGGCCTGCTGCTGCTGCTGGAAATTCCCGATCGCGAGAAAAAGCTGCTCTATTTCGTGGCCGTGGACGACGCGCGCTTCCGCCGCCCGGTCGTTCCCGGCGACCAATTGCAGCTCGAAGTCAACGTGCTCTCCTGGCGGGGCGATTTTGCAAGCTGGAGGGCCGCGCCACCGTCGACGGCGCAGCTCTGCGCGGAAGCCACGCTGATGTGCAAGATGGTGGACCGCGACGACCGAGACCAGCCGACAGTGAACGGCGGATCAGAAACCAAGAGCATGCAGAGTCGCCCACATCGATCTCGCAAGCCATCCACGAATGGCCATCATTGCGCGAGAGCACGATGGGCTCGGGCGTTCAACATTGGGGCCTACGCTGTGGTGGGCGAACGGACGTGGAGCTAGGCGAAGGTTGCGTCGTTGCATCGCGCATGCGGTCGTGCACGGGCCCCGTCGCGATTGGCCGCAACAACGTGTTTCACCCGTTCAGTTCGATCGGCGGCGATCCCGCAGGATCTCAAATATCGAGGCGAGCGCGTCTCACTCGAAGTCGGCGACGGAAACGAATTCCGCGAATTCGTCCACCGTCAATCGCGGCACAGTCAAAGGCGGCGGCACCACGCCATCGGCAGCGACAATCTGTTCATGGCCTACTCGCACATCGGCCACGATTGCCAGATCGGCAGCCACACAATTTTCGTCAACGGCGCCACGCTCGCCGGCCACGTCACCGTCGAAGACTACGCCACCATCGGCGCGTTCTGTCCCGTGCACCAATTCTGCCGCATCGGCACGTACGCCTACATCGGCGCGTCCACCGTCATCACCCAGGACGTTCCGCCATTTTCGCAAAATCGTCGCCCAGCGCGAAACCAAATGTTATGGCGTGAACACCGTCGGCCTCGAGCGCAACGGCTTTTCCGCCGACCGCATCGAGGCGATCGAAAAGCGCCTATCGCCTGCTCCTGCGCTCCAAACTCAACACCACTCAGGCTCTCGAACAAATGCGTGGAACCCTTTCCGCTTCCGCAGACGTCCAAGACCTTATCCGGTTTATCGAATCGACGGCCGAGCGCGGTCTCACCAAATAGGATGCCTGCCAGCCATTCCGCAGACGCACTCAACCTGAGGCCCGGACCGAATTCTCGAGCGCTGGGGCCTCATCGCCGGCAACGGCGTTTTCCGTTCCTGGTTCTCGAAGGTGCGCGCAGCCAGGGCATCGAAATGGCCGTGATCGCGATTCGCGAAGAAGCATCGCCGGCGCTCGAACAGGCCGCCGAAGCGCATCCACTGGGTGAGCCTCGGCGAACTGAGCCGCACGATCGAACTGCTGCATCAGGAAGGCGTGAAGCACGCCGTGATGGCCGGGCAAGTAAAGCACAATAAAATTTTCAGCTCGATCCGGCCCGACTGGCGACTCGCGAAGCTGCTGTTCTCGCTCCCGACGAAAAACACCGATTCGCTGATCGGCGCTGTCGCGCGCGTGCTCGAAGACGAAGGCATCGAACTGGTGGACTCCACGAAATTTCTGCGGCCGCTCTTGCCCGAGGCGGGCGTACTCACGCGCCGCGCCGCCGGACGTGTCCGAAGCCGCGGACATCGCCTACGGCCGCGAAGTCGCGCAGAAAATTGCCGCACTCGATCTCGGCCAGACGGTCGTGGTCTCGCGACCGCGCCTGCGTCGCCGTCGAAGCCATGGAGGGCACCGACGAGACCATCGAACGCGCCGCCCGCATCGCCGGCGGCGGCAGCGCCCTCGTCGTCGTCAAAGTCAGCAAGCCCGGCCAGGATATGCGCTTCGACGTACCCGTGGTCGGCCTCGAAAACCATCGAAGTCATGCAGCCGCTCGAACGCTACCGCCTTGGCCATCGACGCGGGACAGACTCTGCTCTTCGATCGCGACGAATTGATTCGCAGCCGCCGACGACTTCGGCATCGCCATCCAGGCGTTCGCCGCCGGCCGCAATCGCGTGAAACGCAAGCGCAGCACCGGTGTCTAGAGGCGAAACAAGAAATCGAGCACGCCGCGAAACCCATCGGCAAGGTCCGCGTAGCCGTCGTCGGCGTCGGCGATTTCGGCCGCAACCACGTCCGCGTCTAGCGCGAAATCGAAGGTGCGGAACTCGTCGGCATCGTCGACACCAACGCCGACGCGCCAAAGTCGCGCAAGTTCCGCCGAATTCGGCACCCGCGTTCTTCGCGATCTCGACGCGCTCACGTCCGACGGCGTCGACGCCGTGAGCGTCGCCGTGCCGACCGTCGAACACGCGCGCATCGGCTGCCATCTGCTGGCGGCCGGCATTGACGTGCTCGTCGAAAAGCCCATCGCCGCCTCGCTGGCCGAAGCCGACGCGCTCATCGCCGCCGCTCAAGCGCAGCACGACCGCATTCTGCAAGTCGGCCACGTCGAACGCTTCAATCCCGCCGTCGTCGCCGTCGAGAAAATCGTCTAAGCGCCCGCTGTTTTTCGAAGTTCACCGCCTCGGCATTTTCACGCCGCGCAGCCTCGATATTGACGTCGTCTACGACGTAATGATCCACGACCTCGACATTCTGCTCTCGCTCGTCAATTCGCCGGTCATTGATCTCAAAGCCGTCGGCATCCCCGTGATCAGCGACAAAGTGGACATCGCCCACGCGCGCCTGGAATTTGCAACCGGCGCCGTCGCGAATCTCACCGCCAGCCGCGTCTCCACCGAACGCGTCCGCAAAATGCGCTTCTTCCAGCAGCACGAATACATCTCGCTCGACTACGCCCGCCGCGACGCGCTAAGAGTCGGCGTGAAGCGTCCCGGCCCGCAACCGGAATTTGCCTTTGAAAAACTGCCCGCGCCCGCCACTAAACCCCTGCGCGCCGAACTGGACGCTTTCATCCACGCGATAAAAACCCGCCAGCAACCCGTTACCAATGGCCTCGCAGGCCGCGCTGCTCTCGATCTTGCTTCCCCGCGTAATGGCAAGCATCCTTGCCCACGCGCAAAGCGTCAATATCTACAGCAATCCGCCGGCGCGCCTGGCTAACGCCCTCGAACCCGTGGAAAAACGAGCGCAATGATTCCGAGAACCCTAGTTCCCGTCGACGCCCGCCCGCCCGCCGTCAATGGCGTCGAACCCAGCACACGCCGCCGCCCCACTTCCCTGGACGAGCGTACTCTCGTCCCCGCGATGCTGCCCATCGTGATCCTCGACGGCCGCAGCGCCATTCCCACCAATCTTCCGCTCGATTCCATCTCCGCGCGCGTGGTGGTTCCCCGCGACATCAATCGCGAAGCCATCGGCGTCACGGAAGACTATTCCAAGCCCGCGCAGCCCAGCGATCTTGACGAACGCGTTACCGTCCCCCTCGGCTCGAAAATGCCGGAGGTTGTTCCGCCGCCCGAGTTCACCGCCCCGGACATCGTTTCTCCCGACATCTTCACCTCTGGTGAAGTCCACCTCGTCGCCGAAACGCCCAAGGAAGAAACCGCGCGCAAGGTGGAGCTGGCCGTCGTAATTGTTTCCGTGGTGGTTCACGCCGTCGCCATCATCGCGTTGATCGCCATCTTTGCTTATCGCAAGCCTCCCGACAATCAGGAAGAAATCGCGCGCCGAATGACGTTGCTTCTGCCGCCCGGCGCATTTGAAATGAATCAGCCCCGCACCGTGGTGCCGCCGGCTCCGCATGTTAAGGTGGACCCCCGCCAGTTACGCGAAATCGCTCCTCCAGCTCCAACTCCCAAGCCCGAGCCGGTAAAACCTGCGGAAGTCCCGCGCGAACTCCCCGCCGCGCCTACGCCGAAGACCAACGTTGCGCAAGCGACGCCGGACGTCCCCACTCCGAAAGGCGACTCGCCCAGACAGCCGCTCAAGCTGGACACTCCGGACACCCCCGTGCCCCATCCGCAAATCCAGTTGCCGCAAAACGCGACCTCCGGCCACTCTCTCGAAGATTTGCTGCATCGCGGCGCGGAGCGGCCCGCCGGCCCGCGAGCCATCGTCGGCGGCGGCCCCATCCGTTCCGGTGGACTTGGCCAGCGCAGTGGCGGCGGCGCGGCGTACGGCGGCCTGGAAATGCTGACGCCTGATGAAGGCGTGGACTTCAGCGGCTATCTCCAGCGCGTCTATTACACCGTGAAGCGCAACTGGTTTGCGGTCATGCCCAGTTCCGTCGAACTCGGCGAAAAGGGCATTGTCTCCCTGACCTTCCACATCAACCGCGACGGCAGCGTTGGCAGTGGCGACCCGGTCATCGTAGTCAACTCCGGCAAAGAGCCGCTCGACCGCGCCGCCTACTCCTCCATCCGCGCCTCCAATCCTTTTGAGAACCTCCCCCCCCAATTCAGCGGCCCCTCCATCGAACTCCGCTTCACCTACTTCTACAACATCGACCCCAACTCCGTCCGCTAACCCCGCGCGGCTCCTTGTAGGGGCGCAGCATGCTGCGCCCCAGCTTGCCCGGGCGCATCAATTAAGACCGCCTTTTTAATGCGCCCGCTTCGCAAAACACCATCGAAGTCCGTGCTGATAGACTGTTGACCGTGAAACTCGTCCGCCAACAAATCGTCGGCAGCCTCATTCTCGCGCTAATCGCGCTGATCATCCTGCTAATCCGCGCCCGACACATCCTCTTCCCATGACCTCGTCAAACACGCCGTCGCTCATTGCCATCCTCGGGCCCACCGCCTCCGGCAAATCTGCCCTAGCCATCCATCTCGCACGGCAGCTCAACGGCGAAATCATCGCCTGCGACTCCACGCAACTCTATCGCGGCTTCGACATCGGCACAGGCAAACCCACCCTGGAAGAACGCCAAGGCATTCCGCATCACCTGCTTGACGTTCTAGATCCAACAGAAGCAACCACTGCAGGCGGCTACCGCGAAATGGCCTTAGCCGTCCTGAACGATCTCCGCGAACGAAACAAGCTGCCCATCCTAACCGTGGGCACGGGCCTGTACATGCGCGCTCTCTTCGACGGCCTGGCCGACCTCCCGCAGCGTTCCGAAGAACTCCGCGCCCGCCTGCGCGCCAGCATCGCCAAACACGGCGACACATATCTGCATCGCCTCTTAAAGCGGCTGGATCCACCATCTGCGCAACGGATCGCCCCAGCCGACACGCAAAAACTGATCCGCGCAGTCGAAGTCTGCCTGCTGGCCCGCAAGCCCCTAACCGAGGTTCACAACCAAGGCCGCAACCCTTTAACCGGCTGGCACATACTCAAGATCGGCCTGCAACCTCAGCGCGAAGAGCTCTACGCCCGCATTCATACCCGCATCGACGCCATGCTAGCCAAAGGCTGGCGAAACGAAGTCAATCATCTACTTGCTGCAAGCTCCGCGGCGGATGAGCCGAATGGCTCGCCGCTCCGTTCGCAGCAAGATTCCTCCCACGCTGCGGCAATGGCTCCGCCTGCAAGTCCTGCAGACTCCGCCAAGCCCTTTGACTTCATCGGCTACCGCGAAATGGCGGCCGTGGTGCGCAATGAGATGGCCCTCGGCGACGCCCGCGCAGCCATCCAGCAATCCACGCGGCGCTACGCCAAGCGCCAGCGGACCTGGTTCCATCGCGAAGCTAACGTCCACTGGTTCAGCGGTTTCGGCGACGATCCGCAGCTCCAAACCGAGGCCCTGCAATGGCTGAGAAGTTGTAGTGGCGGGTCTTCAGACCCGTGCTTGTGAGTTGTTCCTCGGTAATGGAAAGCGGCGGCCTCATTTAAACGCGCCGCGCATCCAACTCGTGAAACTGCACATTCATTATGCCCAAACGGCGAGACTCAAAATGAAGGTTGTGATCACTGGAGCTACCGGCTTGGTCGGCACCGCGCTGGTGGAATCCCTCCGCCGCGATGGCCAGTTCGTCTGCCGTCTGCTGCGAAAAAAGACTGTCGACGAGCCCGACCCGTTGCAGGGTTGCGACCTCGAATGGGATCCGCGGTCCGGTGAATTTGGCTCCGCAGCGCAAGACGCCGACGTGGTGGTGAACCTGGCCGGTGCCCCCATCGCCGACGGCCGCTGGAGCAATGACCGTAAAGAAGTCTTACGCAATAGCCGGGTGGGAACCACGCGTGGCCTGGTCGCCGCCATGGAAAAGATGAGTCCGCGCCCCAAAGTATTTGTCTCTGCCTCCGCCATCGGCTTTTATGGCAATCGCGGCGACGAAATCCTGACCGAAGCCAGCGGTTCTCGTGACGAGTTTCTTGGGCGCCTTGCGGAAGAATGGGAAGCGGAAGCTCGCAAAGCGCAGGCTTTGGGAGTGCGCGTGGTGCTCCTGCGCTTCGGAATTATTCTCGCCAAGAAAGGCGGCGCGCTGCCGCCCATGATGTTGCCCATTAAACTTGGCGTTGGAGGAAAATTGGGCTCCGGCAAGCAGTGGATGTCGTGGGTGGCCCTGGAAGACGTGGTGCGCATCATCCGCTTCGTCATCGAAAAGGACAGCGTCCAAGGACCGATCAATGTGGTTGCTCCGCAACCGGTGACCAACGCCGAATTTACCCGGGTGCTCGCGCATGTCCTGCATCGCCCGGCATTTTTCACCGTGCCGCCGTTTGTGCTGCGCACGCTCCTCGGCGAGATGGCCGACGGGATGATCCTCGCCGGGCAGCGCGTGGTCCCGCAGGCTTTGCAGGAAGCCGGCTACCAGTTCTTGTACACCGATCTGAGCGCGGCGCTGAACGCCGTCCTTAGGTCGTAAGCTCACCCATACTCACTTCAGCACCGCCAAGCTCACTTCAATCTTCATCACTCGGCCGCTCAACGGATCGGTAGCCACCGTGGATTCCACGGTCTGCCCGTCGCGCAATGTCACGCCCGCATCGGACTTGAATTGCCGAATGATCGGTTGCTTGAATTCGCCGGCCGATGGATTCGTCGTCGGCATCGCTACGTCGCTCTCGACCCAGGAACGCTCCACCACCAACTCCACGCGATAGCTTCCCGCGTCGCCGACCGTGGCGCGATAATCGATATTTGTACCAACGTCTATGTACTGTATTCCCGTATCTTTTCCGCCCAATACAGGAACTTTGCTGCCCACGCGCAACTTCGCGGATCCACCGCGGCCGCCCTCGTAGGCATTTAAGTACGCGACGTAGGGCATGCTCTTCACCTTTTTATCGCCTTCGTATTCCGTGAGCACCACTTGGATTTTCAGCGGCGTGACCTTGTCTACGCGCGCCTCGGGCCGGGATTCCGCCTTGGCCTTGTCCTCCGCCACTCCCTGAGCCCGAACATGCCAGGGGCTTGCCAGCAACAGACAGCCTGCCAGCGCAAGAATTCCGGTGCCATTTATCTTCATCGTTCCTCCTCTGAGTCTTCTGCGTGCTCCTAAAGTCCAATCGCGGCGCGGTCGCTACTCAGGTTCACTCGGCTCCAGCGGGGCCAATCTGAGCAGCGGCGGCAGCTTGAGCTCTGCGATCTCCAGTGCTTCTGCTCCCGGATCGGACACCGGAGCGACTGCCGCGGGCCGTGTCAACGCGATTGCCGAGTCCTGTTGCTGCGTCAGGCCACTCACGAAGAGCGCCAAAGCTTCGCGCTCGTCGGGCGGCACGATGACTTCCGCCATGGGCAAGCCATCCGGCTGCTTGGGAGCTTCCTTCAGTACCCGGCGAGGAACGCGAGACGCATGCACACCGCCCATTGCCGGCTGCGAATTAGTGCCGCCGCTCGGCACTTCCACCGCGGGAGTGACCATCACGGCCACGGGATTGTTTGCAGGGCGCGAAGGAAAACGCGTCGATACCACCACAGCCAGCACGAGACACGCAGCAGCCGCTAGCGCCGCGATCGGCCACCACGCGAACCACGCTTTCGCCAACTTCGCGTCAACTACAGAAACTTCCTGAGCGATGGCCCCGCGCACCTGCGGCAGAAACGAGACGCTGGGCTGCGTGTTGGCCACGCGCGACAAGCCCGCGTCCATCGCTGCAAAGAGTTCCTGCTCCGCAGCGTAGAAGGCCCGGCACGACTCACACACATCCAGATGCTGCTGCACCGGGTTGTCCGTTGTAGTCGCCGCCTTCTGAGGCCGGTGCCCTTGCAGCAGCCCGGCACTTTGCAATTGCTCACCGCCCATCGCCGCATCGCTTATCGCGGTTCTGAATTGTTTGCAGGACATTGCTACTTCTCCCATCAAGACGACTTCTCCCGTAAAGACGACTTCTCCGGTAAACGCAACTTCTCCGCTAACTGCTTTCGTGCAAAGAAAATTCGCGACTTCACGGTCCCCAGCGGCAAACCCAGCATGCCCGCCACTTCTTCCAGCGTGTGTCCCTGCATGGCCGCCAGCAGTAAGACTAGGCGCAGCTTTTCCGGCAATTCGGACAGCGCTCGCTCCAGCCGTTCTTCAAATTGCCTGCGCACCGCCAAGTCCTCGGCGTTTTCTGCCGGCGCCTGCCGTTCCGGCCGCGACCATTCCGTCTCCCGCAACTCACGCCGCTTGGCCGAGCGCGCCCGGTCCAGCGCCAGGCGAAACGTAATGCGCACCAGCCAGGCGCGAAAGCGCTCCCGCTCGTGCAAACGGTGAAAGCGCCGGTAGGCCCGCAACAGCGCCTCCTGGGCCACGTCCTCGGCATCCGCATCGTTGCGCAATACCCCGCGCGCCACGCGATAGGCCAGCGGCCCGCACTCCACCAAACGGCTCTCAAACGCTTCGCGCATCGCCGCTTCGGATTCGCGATGCATGGTTTCCGCTTCGCCGCGTTCCGAGTCGGCGGCGCTTCTGGAGGTGCTACCTGGCTGGATCAGAACCAGCTCCTGCATGCTCAATTGCTCCCCGTACAACTGCCAGACGCCACGCCCGCCGGAATGGTTCACGATGACTGCGAATTAACTTACGAGCGCGACGCGAACAGGCCATAGGAACGCACAGAGCCCCGGCGGAGATGTATGGAGAACTGGCAGGAGCTTAGCGCACCGCTGGAAAGATTGCCCGGCAAGTGCATTCCCAACTTGGCACAAGGTGCACGCGGTGAAGTTCCGAAAGGAAATCAAATCCGGCCCGGTCTTGCGGTTGCAAACCGACGATAGCGATCCATTCTCGCTCGCCAATTCCCGCATAAGAATCACATAAGAAAACACTTATCTGTCCCGTGAGGCACCCCAATCGCTTCTCCCCGTGTGCCTTTGTTTCGCTGGCCATTCGCCTGCTTTTACGCTGGTATGCGACCTCTCACGCACACGAATTTCGCCAAGCCTACAGTCGCTTCTCCCGAGCGGCGAGGGGTGACGCTGGCAGTGTGCCTGCTCGCCGCGCTCCTCGTGGTCGCGAGCATCTCTGGATGTTCGCAAAGCAGCGGCTCGGGAGGACCGCCGCCACCGCCTCCGCAAATCGCAGTCATGGTCTCTCCAAAAAGCGGCATGGTGCTTTTGGGCAACACGCAAAGCTTCAGCGCCTCGGTGAGCAACACCACAAATACCGCCGTCACTTGGAGCGTGAACGGTATCCCGGGTGGCAACGCAACGACTGGCACAATCTCTGCTTCCGGTGTGTATACCGCGCCCGCAGATTTGCCTTCGCCCGCGAGCGTTCAAGTCACCGCGACCAGCGCCGCCGATCCGACCAGTTCGGACACCGCGACGCTGAGCATCACCAGCGACGTCGTTGTCAGCATTTCACCCAACATTGCTAACGTGGAACTTGGCGCGCTCCAGCCCTTCGCAGCAAACATCACCAGCGCGGGTCACCCGGACACTACCGTGCGTTGGAGCCTCTCCGGCGGCGCGTGCCCCAACGAATGCGGCGGCGTCAACACCCACGGAAACTTCACCGCACCGCAGATTCTGCCCGCGCCCGCCAGCGTCACGGTCACCGCGCAGAGCGTCGCCGATCCCTCGAAGCAAGCCTCCGCATCGATCACTATCACTAGCAGTTTCACGCTAACCATCACCGCCCCCGCCAGCATCCCCACCAGCGGCACTGCAGCCATCGTGGCCACCTTCACCCCGGCGCCAAACTCCAATCCCAGCGAACAGCTGACCTGGGCATTGACCGGTCCCGGCTGCAGCGGCTCCGCCTGCGGCGTGCTCTCTACCACCACGCAGAGCGTCAGCGCCAGCGAAACCACCAACTTCGCCACCTACACCGCGCCCAGCAACGCCCCCACGCCGAACACCGTGACCATCACCGTGACGCCGCAAGCCGACGCTTCCAAAGCCGCACAAGCTACCTTGACGATCCTCCCTGGCGTCGGCGTCAGCGTTACCCCCAGCTCCGCAACCCTGGCCGCCAATCACCGCGTCTCCCTCACGCCGCAAGTGAACGGCTCCACGAACGGCAATGTTCTGTGGAACGTGAACGGCGTCGCCGGCGGCAACACCACGCTGGGACAAATTTGCGTGACGGGCTCGAATCCCTGCCAGCCCGTCCTCTCAGCCAGCTCCGCGCCGGTGGATTATCTTGCGCCCGGCAGCATTCCCACGCCTAACCCCGTCACGGTGCAGGCGGTCAGCGCCGCGGACGCCACCAAAAGCGCCACCGCGCAAATCACGGTGATCAATCACGTGCTGGTTTCGGTCTTGCCCGCCAGTGTGACGCTCGCGCCCTTGGCCGCGCAGCCTTTTTCCGCCGCTGTCCTCGGCACCAGCAATCAATCCGTGGTCTGGCAAATTTCCGGCGCGCCATGCGGCGCGGGCGGCGGCGTATGCGGCGCCATTGACACCAGCGGGGTTTACACCGCCCCAACCGCAGCGCCCTCGCCGGATGTGTTGCAGATAGTCGCCGTCAGCCAGGACGACACCACGCAATCCGGCAGCGCCGCTGTAACCATTTCCACCGGCGCGAACATTCAGTCCCTGCACCCCGCCAGCGTGTACGCCGGAGCCGCGCAAGGCTTTACTCTGCGCGTGGACGGCAGCGGTTTCGTCCTTCCGGCAGGCGGCTCCGCGAGCTCAAGCCTATTTATCGCTGGTACCGCGCGCGTGACCACCTGCAGTTCGGTGACGGAATGCCTCGCCCCGGTAAACGCCAGCGACGTATCCATCTCGGGAAATGTCACGGTGCAGATGCAGAATCCCGACGGCTCCAGCAGCAACGTCGTGAGCCTGGTAGTCGCGACGCCAAATTTATCCGATGCCACAATCGCCCTCACCAGCGCCTCGCCCAGCGCCATAGGGCAAAACATCATGGTCGTCGACCCCACCACCGCGGGCGTCTCCACGGTCGACGACGACGTGGACCTCGACGTCGCCGCCATGGGCGCATTCTCCACCGCCAGCAACTCCTGCACGCTCGCCGGCAATCCCGTCAGATTGCAACGTCCCGCCGCCGGCAGCAGCACCGCCGACCTGTGCCTCTTTTCCGAGAGCGGCCTGGACGCCAGCATGGCGGTGTCCATCTCCGGCCCCAACGACATCACCGTCATTTCCGAACAGCCCGCCGGGCTGGGCATCCTGCACATCACGCTGCTGCTGCCCGCCAGCGCCTTCGCTGGCCCGCGCACCCTCTTCATTCAAACCACCAATCACGATAAGACCGCGGCCAGCGGCGCGGTGATTATCCAGTGAACGCCGCAGAGAAGATGGCGGCGCGAACTTCACTCAAGGAGGGAGACGCAATGAGCGGAGCCAAGAGCAAACTTTTTTTATGGATCGTGTTGTCGTTGCTTCTGGGATTAACAGCCGTGGTGGCCAACGCCACCACGCTTGTGCCAATGAGCTTTGACGAACTCACGCAACGCGCTACGGCCATCGTTCGCGTTCGCTGCATCAGCGTGCAAAGCGCCAAGGCGGACGGAGAAATCTGGACCGATTCGCGCTTCGCCGTTCTGGAGGACAGCAAGGCGGATGCTTTTGGAACAGATCAGCGCATCCCCGCACCGGCTGTGGACGTCAACGTAGTTGTTTCACGGCATGAACGCCCGTCTGGCGCAACAATTATGGGCCAAATCGTGGTGCGGCAACTCGGCGGGACTCTAGGCGGCTTGCATTCCTGTGTTGAAGGGGTGCCAGAGTTCACCCCCGGCGAAGAAGCCTACCTATTTTTGTGGCGGCGACCCGGCCAGCCTTATCGCGTGCTGGGCTGGGCGCAGGGAACTTTTCGCATATCGCGCGATCCGCAGAGCGGCGCCGCGCGCGTCACGCAAGACTCCGCGGTCACCGTGTTCCACGGCGAAACGCGCGAATTCAAGGCCAGTGGGGTACGCAATATGTCGCTCGCGGCCTTCCAGCAAAAATTGCGCCAGTCGCTCCTTGCGGCCGCGCGGTGAATCGGCCCGGGCCGCAGTGCCGGAGAAATTTGCTACCGGCCAGCTAGGAAAAGTATTGGCAAACGGAGCAGCAGGGAACGAGAAACGGAGAAAGAGGTATTTATGCCACGTCGCGGTCGAGAATCTTTCGCGAGAGTTTTCGCGATCTTCTATGTACTTTGCCTCGCGCCCAGGGCGCACGGCTACTCCTTCGACCAAGTCGTCCCCGACGTGCGCCAGCCCGCCAATCTTTCCGGCGGCTCGGCCTGCCCCGTTCCGGCGCAGCAACTGCCCGCCGGCGGGCCCATCGACGTGCGCTGGAGCACCGCCCTAAACACCGATCCCGTCACCATCATCACGCAGGACCAAACCGCCTCCGGCAGCCTGAATGAAATCGAGCAGGTCATCCAGCAATCCATCAACGTCTGGACCGCCGTGAGCGGCACAACTTTGTCTCCGGCATCCTTCGCGCCCCTCACCCGCACCGCCACGCAGAACGCCTGCGCCATCGACGGCATCAACTCCGTGTGCTTCGATCAAATGGACGCGGCCTTTACGCCGGGGGTATTGGCCTTCGCCCGTATCGTCACTGCCGACCGCGCCGGACTGGTGCTCGGCTCCGGCCCGCCGAGTACGCAGCCCGGCCAAATCCTTGACGCCGACGTGTATTTCGCGCCGGACGATTCGAGCATCACCTTTGCCACGCCCCAGGCCCTGCCCGCCAACCCGAAGTCCTACGACATGGAGTCGCTGATGATTCACGAGTTCGGGCATTTTCTCGGTTTCAGCCACACCGCCGTCTGGCGCGCCATTATGTTCCCGTTTGCCCCGGCGCCCGGCACCTTCACCGGCATGCGGCCCGGCGCGCAGCAGCTGGATGCGCCGCTTAGCGACGACGACCGCACCGGCTTGCGCGTGCTGTATCCCGATCCCACCGACGCGCTACACACTGGCACCATCAGCGGACGCATTCTTCCCGCCAATCCGCTCTCGCTGCCCGCCAATCCTCCCGGCATCACGGGAATTTTTGGCGCGCAAGTTGTGGCCATGGACTCCGCTACGGGCGCGGTGATCGCCGCGACCCTTGGAGGCTGGAGTTGCACCGCGCCGGGCCCGGCGCAATTCGACGGCACATACGAAATTTCGCGCTTGCCCGTTGGAGCGAGGTACAAAATCTATGCTGAGCCGTTGAACGGCGTTGTTACTCCCGCTCAGGTGGTTCCCGCACTGGCCACGCTGTGCCGCAATCCCACCACCGATCCTGGCTGGCCGCCGCTGCAGGCGTGCACCGTGCCCGCGGCAAATGTTAGCTTCACCACCCGAACGCTTCCCGGCCCATGACATTACCCCGAACCGTGTAGCGACGCCCTTTAGGGCGTCATCGGGCACTGCGGGCCTGCCCGCTTCGCGCGACCATCGTGGCGGGGCCAATTTGCACGCGCCCAGTTACGGCGAGACGAACCCGCGACCTGGCGTATCACTAACGGGACTGGAATCTGTGACGCCCTAAAGGGCGTCGCTTCAAAACAAGCCAAAAAAAAGCGTCCCGGCTTTTGCCGGGACGCCTGGTTGAAGTACAGATTGTGTTGCGCGGTTGCTGTCTTACTGCGTCGGACTCAGCAACTGCGTGAAGCCCGTGGTGTTCACGTCGCGGAACAGCGGCGTCCGCGGGGGCAACAGCGAGGGATCCAGGAAGTTGGTGTCGAAGGAATAGTTACGAACCGGCGGGCTGTAAACGCCGCCGCCGCTCTTGTAGACCCCAACGGCTTGCCGGTTGGTGAACAAGCACACCAGCGATCCGGTGTAGTTCATGTTCACCGCGCCCCAGTTTTCCAGTTCGCGCATGAAGTTGTGGACGCCACCGTCGGTGCCGAAGTCCTTGACGCCATCCAACTCTGGGAAAGGGACGCCTTTACCGCCGACGATAGCGGCGCGGTAGTATGTCGTAACCGCAGTGCGAAATCCTTGGCTGTAGACACCGATGGGGGGACCTCCGGTTTGGGGACCCGTGAAAGAATTTACGTCGTTCCAGGCGTCGGAAAGCACGGTGACGGCATCGCCGATGACCGAGACTCCGACGTCTTTGTTATTGAACACGTTGCCGGCGCATCCCGGGCAGTTCAGAGAACCCTGAATGTACACGGGATTTTCCGCAGCCACGGTCAGGCCGCAGGTAACGTTGCCCGGGCATTGGTCGAGGTTATCGATCAGGTCCGCACCGTTCGCCAGCTTGACGGCGCGGCGGAAGAGGGGATTGGGATTTTCGCGCGCCTCGTTGGCGTGGATGACCATGGTTCCCGACCAGACGGCTACTCCTGGGTAGGCGGTAGGTCCGTAGGGGGCGGCGTCCACCACGTTGCCGCAGTTGTAACCCGCTGCGCCATTCAAGCCATAGGGCGGCGGAGCCCATCCATACAGCTTGGGATCGGGGGTGTTATTGGCGATGGCGGGCTGCAGCGTCAAATAACCGTAGCCACCCAGCCATTCGGAAACCGGATTGTATGCCAGCAGCGTCTGGTTCGGGGAATTGCCCGTAGGTATACAGAAGGCCAGTCGCGTCCAGATCTTCGCCGGTGTCCACGTTCTTGTTGGGGCAGCCGTTGGCGTCGGTATTCACCACGTCGTTGAAACCATATTCTCCGGTCTCGCGCTGCGAGGGGGAAAGTGGCGGCCAGTTGCCGGGGAAAGCCGGCAATTGCAGATTGCCAGGGCCGCCGTAACTGTTGCTGCGACGGTCGGAGATAACGACCACGTAATTATTCGGAGCGTTGGTGGGATCGTGGGCCAGCGGGCCGTTGTCCGGTGCGCCCAGGGTTCCGGCGAGGTACTTGGCCACGTTCTTCATATCCAGCTCGACGTACTGCATCACGCCGCCGAGGGCAATCATGTTCTGGTAGTTCACGCTGTTGTTCGTCCCGCCGGTACCGGAGGTCAGGTTGACGTTCGGCGGGTCACTGTTGTTCATCAGCCCTTCGCGGGTATCGAACAGCACGTTGGGCCACAGGTCGTCACCGTTTTTGGCGTTGATGGTCACCACGGCTCCAGCTGTCGAGGTTCCGCATCCAATACCGCCTCCGTCTGTCCCCAGGTTACCGGCCGAAGGGTTATCGCGAATGCGCTCCAGGCGGATGATAGCCATCGGGTGACCATCCGGACATGGAACTGCCCCCGCGACGCCGGTGGTCTGCGACCCAACCTGCGCGGTCGGCAGCAAAGGCAACACCGGATTAGCCGCCGTAGAGAGCGGCACTGTACCCACGCCCTGTGCGCCAAGCGGATTAATATTTTTGCCCACATACCCATAGCCGAGAACTTCTTCGGTTACGTCTTGAAAACTGCAGGCGTTGTAAGGAACATTCTGTACTTCAATCTTGATATACCCGTGAATCAGCGGCGTACCCTGCGGGATCCAATAGCCGTCGCCGACCGGGGGTACCGTCAATAGCGCTGGGTTGTTCTGCCGGGTAGAAGGTGTGTAGCCGGCATTCACAGCGCCGGAGGTGGCTAGGGGAACGTACGTCTCGTTATGCGCGGCGATGTAGTTTTTGATCTTGATGGCGTTGGCATCGGTCGGAGCGGCGTTCAGAAGGGTCAGGTCGAACGGCTGCGTGGTTGTGGTGCAGGGCAGGCCCGCGCCTCCTCCGATCAAGTCTTGGGGATTATCCGAAAGCAAAATCTTCAGGCTGGCTTGCGCGAAATAGCGCTCTTGGGTAACGCCCGAGGTCTCGCCCACAATCGGGCGGCGAATCACGTCGACCGGCTGCGTGGTGCCCTTACCAAGGGTCACGATCCCGAGTTGCAGCTGCCGCGCACCGGTGGATAGTCCTGGCGCGGAACTCCCTAGTCCGTTGCGCAGGTTGCCTGCATAGTTCGACGCGCCGGTGGAGAGGCTGGGCCAATTGGCGTTTCCAGGGCTTCCCAAGCCTTGCGTCAGACTGCCTTCGTTGCTGCCCAGCACGCGCGTCCCCGAGCCGTTATATACCGCTACCGTCCCCGTGTACCCGTTGGAAACGGGATCGCCATTCTCCAGTGTGTAAGTGATGACATCTTTGTACGCCGTGACGCGGTCGGACATCGTCAGAGTGGCGCCGGAAGCCAGCCACAAATTGCCGTTGGTGTGCGTGCGGCCGCCGAAGTTGAAGTTGGGGCCGGCGAAGAAACTGCAATCTGGATCGCAAAAGACCCCGAACTGAAACATCGGGATGCCTACCGTCTGCGTGGTGCGCTGCAGCTTCACTTCCGAACCCGCCGTGGTGCGCGCCGTCACGCTCAGGACATAGGGCGTGGCCAGCGCGGTCATGCCTTGATAGGCGCCGGACTGAATCTGGGTCACGGTCGGCAGGTAGTTGCCGCTGGAGTCTACCGGGTTCGTGCTGGTGATGGTGTATCCGTTAATTCCGCTCGCGGTGGTATAGCTGATGCCCGCAATTGCCGGAGGCGCCGCTTCCAGGGCGTTGACCTGCGCGGTTGGCGGCGCGTAGTTCTGGTCAAACAGCGTGCCCAGGTCGGCGGTCAGCTTTTCCATGCCCGCTTCCGCGGCGTAGAACGCTTTGCCATAGTCGTTGTTGACGCCGCTCAGCTTCTGTCCCGAATTGATCAACAGGATGAAGCCCACCAGCAGGCTGGACATCAGCAGCATCAGCAAAATGGTGGTCAGCAGCGCTACACCGGACTCTCTGCGGACGATTTTTTTCGCGGCTCTCATGGTCGTATTCCCCTTCTTCTCTCTGGTCGGCATTTCGCTTGTTATCAATGGTAATTGTTGAAGTACGCCATACTCCGCAGGCTCACCTGGGTCTGCGTGCTGGTGCGGATGTATTGCTTGTTCTGCATGTACACGTTGTCGGAGCGCCCGCCGATGTAGATATTGACCGAGCGGATTTGAGTTTCCGAATACCCTGTTGGCACGGTCACTTGATTGGTGGCGATGCCATCGTTGAAGTTGTAGGTGAATTGCAGATTCTCCACCGTGTCCCCCACCGTCTGTCCGGCGTTAAAATTCACACGGCGAATCAGTTCCACGTGCCCGGGCACGCTCACGTTATCCAGGTAATAGCTCACCATGGTCACCCGCTGGGCAGTCGTCGGCGGATAGCCGCCGCCGCCATTTTGCAGCTTCACCAGCGTTCCATTCGGCAGTCCCGTCTGATTCAATCCGAACGGGTCGCCCGCGGCGAAGAACACCGTGGGCCATGCCACGCTCGTCACCATCGCCAGGGCATTGCCGTTGGCGTTGCTGAACATGATCAAGTCGCCGGTGTTGATGGTGGCGCCCGACGGGCTGGGGGACACCACGCACGCCGGATCGAACTGCGCGGACGCGCCCGTAAGGCTGATGGATCCCGCGCAGCCGCCGTTGGTGCCCGGCGCGCCACTTCCCGCTGCGGCATGGATTGGATACTGACCGAGGTTCAAGCTATTGTCCTGGTACATCATGGTGATGATGTCGGTGGGCGTCAGGGAGGTCGCGTCCGGCGCGGTGATCAGCGCCCCTAGAGCGTTCCCAGGTTCGATGGCCGGGAGCACCACGTTGCAGTGCGGAAAAAACGTGGAGGCGTTCAGCAGCGGCCGCCCAATATTTGAATAGCCCGCCGTGCAACTGCCGCTTGGCCCGCTGTAGGGAATGGTGATGCCGCCCGTTGGAATCCCCGTGCCCGTCTGAATCAAGTCTTGCTCCATCTGGTTCAGTCCGGCGCGCATGTTGTCGGCGATATCTTCGCGCAAGGTGACGTTCTGGTTGGCTTGCGAGGCGTTCATGAACGCCAGCATGGTTGCGGCCAAGGCTATCGCCGTCACGCCCATGGCGATGGCGAATTCGATGATCGTAAATCCCGCCTGTTTCCTGATGCCTGGTAATCTCATAATCTTCTTCCATCCCTTCCGCGTGTGTCGGACACTGCGGCAAATCGAACCTGGTGCCACATCACGCAAACGCGGAGATGTAGCTGATCAGGGTATAGGTCTTCGTCCGATTGCCCATCTGATAGGTGATGGTTACCGTCACCTGCCGCAGGTTGGGCTCCGCGGTCCCCGCCACCAGTACCGGTGTGATGGCGATGGTGCGTTTCATCCATGGGTTCAAATCCGTGGTTGTATCGTCCGCGGTGCCTAGAACTTTGTCCGGCCCCGGACCAGTAATGATGGCTTCATTCCCGGCGCCCGCGTCCGCCTGGGTGCCGACGAGTCCGTCCGGGCCTGGCACCAGCATCGGTTGCGGGCCATCCAGGAACACGCCCCCGGCGCTGACGTTCTGAATGTTTGACCAGGTCAGCGATTTGATATCGCGCGCGGTGAACATGGCCTCCACCGCTTGCTCGGCCTTCTTCTCCGCGATGTAGTCGTATTGCGCTTGCGCGGCATAAAAAATCCCCTGCCCATACACCGCGGCCAGGGACAGCACACCCACGGACAGCACTACGATGGAAATCATCGCTTCCAGCAGCGTGAAACCCGATTGTCGCCGTTTCATTTTGATTTGCGTTTTCATCGATTTTCTCTCTTATTGCTGCCAGGAATTTCCGGTCCAGTAGTACGCCCGCACGCGCCCCGTGGCGCCTACCACGGTAATGGCTCGCGACATGGTGGGTAATCCCGGGAGGCCGATATAGATCGTGGCGTTAATGGGATCGTTGTTGCCCACCGCGTAATAGTTCGCCGGCGCCGCGCCGCCCGCGCCCACTAAACTTCCCGTGCTGGTGAACATGACGGCGCTTCCCACCGCTCCGCCGTTGACTGGTTCCAGGTCGATGGCGCTGGCATTCCCAAAACCCAACGACCCCATCGGAGTGTTCGGAAGAGTCGGTGTCAGATAGAACTGCAAGCCTCCTACGGCCCCGTTGTTCAGCTGCACGCTCTGCAGCGCCGCAGGTGCCGGGTCGGTGGGCAGTGGCTGCACCGCCATCCCTACCGTATTCCCGTTCGTGAAGGTGACCACCACGTTGCGCCGCTTGCTGATCGCCAACTGCCGCGCCTGATGCAATGCGTCGACGACAACGTCGGCGGCGGCGTTTGCGGTGGCCCCTTGTGAAGGCCGCGTCCCGTTGATAATCGCCATAGCCGACAGGGTCAACATGATGGCCGCTACGGTCACTAGCTCCACGATCGAACTGCCTTTTTGTCTGCGGTACGATGGTGCTGGCATTCGTTACTCCCTGGGAGCGCAACACGGTGCGCTCAAGTTCTGCGCACCAGTGATGCACGCCGCAAGCCAGCCTCGCGATGCCACTAAGTCATTTATTTATCGTTGTTTAAGGGAATTGCCAGGAAACGGTCGAGGCACTCTCGCGCGCCTTGGTTACAAAAGGTTACAAGTCGCGCGCGCTCTTATCGGGCCCGAGTTGCTCCACCCATCCACCGCCAAACAATAATCCGGGTCCCAGCGATGCCAAGAAGATCGGTTTTGCCGACCCCTCCCTGGCCGCCGCCTGCAGCGCCAGGTGCAGCGCCGTGCCGCACGTCGACGAACCGAGATTTCCCGAGAGCCGCGCCACCTCCGGGAACCGCGACGTCGGCAACCCACATTGCTTGGCCACCAGCGTCATCAACCGGGGATTCGGCTGATGCGTGGCGAAGGCTCCTACGGCGCTGCGGGCAATGCCGCTGCGCAGCTCCACCGCGCTAATAACCTTTTCTATCCGGCTGATCGCGGCGCGCGACAGCGCGTCGCCGTCAAACTGCAGGTTCAGGCCGCCCTCTTTGTCGTCGCTTACGCACACCGCGCCGGCGTATTGTGCCGCGCAACCGAAAACAAATTCTCCCATCGCAAAGCTCGCTTCTCCTGGCTTTGCCGCGCGCAGCAGGAACGCACTCGCGCCATCTCCAAACAAGCCTCCGAATTCGCCGGCCACCCGTCCGGGAAGCAGCGTCCGGCTATGCACGTCCGCGCTGACCACCGCCACGGCCTGTGCTTGCCCTCCGGCGACCAGCGCTTGCGCCACTACAAACGCGTTCAACAGGCCCAGGCACCCGCCGCCCACGTCCAGGGCCGCGCAATTCTCCGCCGCCGAAAACTTCGCGTGCAGTTGAGCCGCCAGCGAGGGATAGTTGTGGTGCGTCTCGCTGGTTGCCACGATCCAGTCCACTTCGCCCGCGTCCGTCCCGGCGGATTGCAACGCCTCACGGGCCGCGCAAGTGCCCAAAGACAGTTCACTCTCGCTTTCCGCGGCATACGCCAGCGACTCGATGCCCGCCCGCCGTCGTAATTTTCCCGGCGACATGCCAAAGGCGCGGTCTACGTCTTCGGATGCCAAGATGCGCGAACCCCGCGTCGCTCCCGAACCCGCGATGCACACGGCTCGTGCCGGGCTGTTTTTGTCTTGCGGAAGCTCGCCGCTGGCACTGCGGCGCTTTTCTAGGGATGGATGGACCATCGGGGTTCCCGGGCTGCGGACTGGCTGCCCTGCGCCTTTGCGGCCGCTCAAGCAGCAATCCCATTTCAGCAGAAGTCGAGGTAAATAATCCATCAATCTGTGGAACGGGACGCGAATCCTGCAAGTAGGAGAGTTGCAACTGCCGCTCCGCGCCGCCGGCAATCCTATCCATGCTACCTCCACCGCGGTTCTCCGGCTTGGGCTTTTGCACCCTGCAAAAGCGCAGCACCGGAGCCAAATTTTTATTGTCGCCAGCGCCTAGGCATACGCTAAACTCTCTGCGTAGCCAGCTATCGGCCCCAGTTCGTCACTCGGGAGCGTTCGACCGCGCTAAATGAGCAAACTCCGTTTTCTGGTTTCGCTGACCACCAGCGACAACGACTACCAAATTGAGCAGGCGGAATCCGCCGAACTCGCCGCCCGCAAACTCAATGTCGAACTGCAAATTGTCTACGCCGACAACGACGCCATCAACCAAAGCACGCAAATCCTCAAAGCCGTGCAAGCCGCCCCCGCGCTTCGTCCCCATGCCGTCATTTTCGAGCCGGTCGGTGGCACCGCTCTTCCCCAGGTGGCCCGCGCCGCGGCCAGCGCCGGTATCGCTTGGGTGATTCTCAATCGCGAAGCCACGTACGTGGCCGAGCTGCGCAAGACTTCGAGCGTTCCTATTTTTTCTCTTACTTCCGATCACGTGGAAATCGGGCGCATCCAGGGCCGGCAATTCGCCGCTCTGCTGCCCCACGGCGGCGCGGTGCTGTACATTCAAGGACCCACGGAAAATTCCGCCGCCAAGGACCGTACCGCGGGCATGCAACAAACCAAACCCGCCAACGTCCAGGTCACCCTGCTCAAAGGCCAGTGGACCGAGAGAAAGCTCGCAAAAGGCGGTACGCTCCTGGCTGAAATTGAGCACTTCGCAGCGCGCCGCCATCGACCTGGTAGCCGCGCAGGACGATTCCATGGCCATGGGCGCACGCAAAGCTTTTCAGGAACTGCCCGCTTCGGACCGCGAGCGCTGGCTCAGACTCCCGTTTCTCGGCTGCGATGGTCTGCCCAAGACCGGCCAGGCCTGGGTGCAGAGCGGTGAGCTCGCCGCCACCATTTTCATTCCTCCCAACGCCGGGCAAGCCATCGAAATGCTCGCCGACGCCTTGTTGCACAAGAAACCTCTTCCGGAGACTGCCATCACCGCGGCGGAATCGATTCCTGCGCTGCCGGAACTGAAGCACCGCTAACTTTTCGTCTTGCTGCGGCCGCGCACGTTGCCCACACGATCTCTCGCTGGCAAGACCCGCCCGATCCCCGCCACCTTGCGAAACGCCATTAAAAGAACGATTTAGCTCCTTGTGCTGCGCCGTCACAGGCGTATAATGCCGCGAACCGCCGATTCAATTACAAACCGCTCTTTGTCGAGGAAATTCTTGTGAAAAAAAGGCTCTCCGGAAATTCCATGGATCGCAGAAAGTTTCTCGCCGCCGGCGGCGGAGGCTTGCTCGCTGCCGCCGTTCCCGCTTCCACACTGGCCGCGACTGGGAATCCCGTGGCTGTACCTAACTGGCTGGTCGGCGCAAATGGATCCGCGCAACGAAGTACCAGCGCTCCCGAAGGAAGACCCCGCAAAATCCCCATTGGCGTTTTCGATCCCGTTTACGCCGATCTCTCCATCGATGCCATGCTCGACCGCGTCACCGCACTGGGACTAGAAGTAATGGAAATCGGCACCGGCGGCTATCCCGATAACAAGCATTGTCCGCTGGACGAACTTGTCGAAGATCCAGCCAAGGCCAAAGCCTGGCAGAAAAAATTCACCGACCGCAACATTCGCGTCGCCACCCTTAGTTGCCACGGCAATCCCATTCATCCCGATGCCAAGCACGCCGCCAAGGACGCCGACACCTTCCGCAAGACGGTGCGCCTGGCGGAAATGCTGGACGTGAAAGTCATCGTAGGATTCTCCGGCTGCCCGGGAGGTTCGCCCACCGATACGCAGCCCAACTGGATCACCTATCGCTGGCCGCCGGAATATGCCGCCGCGCAGGATTGGCAATGGAAGGAACGCGTAATCCCCTACTGGAAAGAAGCCGCGAAATTTGCCCGCGATCACGGTGTTCATCGCCTGGCGTTCGAAATGCATCCCAATTTCGCGGTTTACAATCCGCGCACGCTGATGCGCCTGCGCGAGGCGGTCGGCGAAGAAATCGGCGCTAACAACGATCTCAGCCATCTGTTCTGGCAAGGCTGCGATCCTGTCGAAGTCATCCACTTTCTTGGCAAACAGGGCGCCATTTTTCACGCGCATATGAAGGACACCACCTTCTATCCCGAAAACGTCAACCGCTACGGCGTCCTCAACTTTGCCTTTGAGAAGGGCGACCTGGAGTTGGCCTCTGAGACGTTCCGCGCCGTGGGCTACGGCCACAGCGCCGGGCAGTGGAAGGCCATCGTGAAGGCCTACATGGACGTCGGCTACGATGGCATTCTCAGCATTGAGAATGAAGATCCCATTCTCAGCGGTCCCGTCGGCGTCGAGCGCGCCGCCTACGTACTGAAAAATGTCCGCGACGAACTGCTGGGCGTCTGACATGCGCCGCAGAAAATTCTTGGGTGCTTTTGCCGCGGCGGCCTGCGCACCATCGGTGATCGCCGCAACCGCCTCAGTGGGATACGAGCCGGGCTCTACCCACGCGCCAGGCGCTGCTCCCGCCGATCCACCACACTTCCCGCTTTCCGTGATGTTGTGGACCGTGCACCCCGACCTGCCGTTCGAACAACGTCTGGAAATCGTGGCGCAAGCCGGCTATCACGGCGTGCAACTCGTCAACGAATATAAAGACTGGTCGAAAGAGGATTTCGCCCGCGCCCGCCGTCAAAAAGAAGCTATGGGGATAACTTTCGACGCTACCAGCGGAATCAATGGCAGTCTGTGCGACCCTGCGCAGCGCGAAGCCACGCTGCGCGAGATTCAAGCCCACCTGCCAGTGCTCGAAGAGTTGCAGTCCCCCCGGCTGATCCTGCTTTCCGGAAACCGTGTCGAGGGTCTGAGCCACGCGCAACTCCATGCCGCGTGTGTCGAGACCATTAAAGCCGCCGCCGATCTCGCAGCCGCAAAAAATATCGAACTGCTCATCGAAAACATCGACCCCGAGGAAAATCCCAAATACTTCCTGACCTCCGTGGCCGAGGGGTTCGAGGTAGTGCGCGAAGTAAACCGCCCCAACGTCAAATTTCTCTACGATTTTTTCCATGAACAAATCGCCGAAGGCAACCTAATCGAGAAACTCGAGAAGAACATCGCGCTCGTTGGCCTAGTACACGTCGCCGACGTTCCCGGCCGTCACGAACCTGGTACCGGCGAAATCAACTACGCCAATATTTTCCGCAAACTGCGCGACCTGCACTACCGCGGAAACATAGCCATGGAATTCATCCCCACGGGCAACACCGTAGCGTCGTTACGCGCCGCCCGCGAGTTAGCGACCGCGACGTCGTAGCAGGTTTTGTAGGCGCCGGGCTTTAGCCCGGCAAACCTAAGATGTTGGCGACCCTCCCCCAAACCGGAAGGTCGCCTTTGGACATGCCGAGGAGGCCGTCATATGCACCGCCGAGAACTCTTCCGTCTGCTAGCCGCCGGAGCCGCCATTCCTGCGCTGACTCCCAATCTCCTGGCCGCCTTGCGCGAATCCATGCACGATTCGCAATCCGCGTCCGGCTACGCCCTGCGCACCCTCGACGCCCATCAAAACGCCACGGTCACCGCCATGGCCGAGGTGATCCTCCCGCAAACCGACACCCCAGGAGCCAAGGGCGCCAAGGTGAACGAATTCATCGACGTCATCCTCACCGAGTGGGCCACCGACGCGGAACGCAAGCGATTCTTAACCGGCCTGGCGGGCGTGGACGAACGCAGCAACAAGCTATTCGGCAAGGCCTTTGTGGATTGCGATCCCGCGCAGCAGGAATCCCTGCTCCGCGCCATGGACGAAGAGTGGGTCCGCGAAGAATACCTCCCCAAGCCCCACACTACCGGTTACCAGAAGCGCGACCAGCAACTGCAGGACAGTTTCTTCGGCGTCTTCAAGCGCCTGACCCTCGTCGGCTATTACACCTCGGAAATCGGCTTCACCCAGGAGCTAAAGAAGGTGATCATCCCCGGCTCCTATCACGGCTGCACACCCATTAATAACACCAAGGTTTGAGCGGCCAACACCGTCTTTTGTAGGGGCGCAGCATGCTGCGCCCCATCTCGGCAGGATTGAGCCAACGGAAGAACTCGAATTTTTGACCTAAAGAACAAACCTCACGGATGAAAGAAACGGGGAGCAAAAAATGCCCAAGGTAGAATACGACGCGATTGTAATCGGCTCGGGAATCACCGGAGGCTGGGCCGCAAAAGAACTCACCGAAAAGGGATTAAAGGTCCTGGTCCTCGAAGCCGGCCGGCCCATCGTGCCGGAAGAGGATTACGTCGAGCACGTTCCCGCGTGGGAGCTGAAATACCGCGGCTGGGACAATCGCGAAGTCCGCGAACGTACCCAGCCCATCCAGCGCGAGTGTTACTACGCCTGCGACGAATATTCCAGCAAATTTTTTGTGAACGATCTCGAGAACCCCTTCACCACCACGCCGGGAAAGCCTTTCGCCTGGATCCGCGGACGTCAGGTCGGCGGCAAGTCCATCATGTGGGGCCGCCAGAGCTATCGCTGGAGCGATCTCGATTTTGAAGCCAATCTGCGCGAGGGCATTGCCATCGATTGGCCCATCCGCTACAAAGATATCGAGCCGTGGTACAGCTACGTCGAAGAGTTTGCCGGCATTAGCGGCCAGGCCGAAGGCCTGGCGCACCTTCCCGATTCAAAATTCCTGCCCCCCATGGAAATGAACTGCGCGGAGAGCACCGTTAGAGAGGCCATTCCCAAGCACTTTGACGACGGCCGCATGATGACTATTGGGCGTGTCGCGGTCCTCACCCAGGTGCACAAGGGCCGGGCCGCCTGCCACTATTGCGGGGTCTGTCATCGCGGCTGCATAACCCGCTCCTACTTCAGCAGCCTGAACTCCACGCTTCCCGCGGCGGAAAAAACCGGCCGGCTCACCCTTCGCCCCTACAGCGTGGTGCATAGCCTGATTTTCGATCCTGCCACGCGGCGCGTTACCGGCGCGCGCGTGATCGACGGGCAGAGTCGCCAGGCGCTGGAATTTTACGGCAAAATTATTTTCGTTTGCGCTTCCGCGCTGGAATCCTCTCGCATCCTCTTGAATTCCACCAGCCGCGAATTTCCCAACGGCCTCGCCAATTTCAGCGGCCAGGTGGGCCGCAACATTATGGACCACGTGATGGGCGGCGGTGCGGAAGGCCGTATCCCCGGCCACGAAGACAAGGACGATTTCGGCAACCGTCCCAACGGCATTTATGTTCCACGCTTCCGCAATGTGAAAACCAAACAGAGCGCCTTCCTGCGTGGCTATGGCTATCAGGGCGGAGGCTCGCGCGAAGGCTGGGGGCGGGGCATTAGTTCACCGGGCTTGGGTGTTGATTTCAAGAATTCGCTGAAGGTCCCCGGCTCGTGGCACTTCACGTTTTACGGGTTTGGCGAATGCTTGCCAAATCCCGCGAACTATCTCGAAATTAATCCCGACCAAAAAGATGCCTGGGGCATTCCCGCCATTCGAATCAACTGCGCCTTCGGCGACAACGAAAAAGCCATCTTGAAGGATATGGCTGTGCAAGCCGCGGAGATGCTGGCCGCCGCTGGCGCCACCGACATTCGTCCCTACACGGAGGACAATCCGCCCGGCCTGACGATCCATGAGATGGGCACCGCGCGCATGGGCCGCGACCCCAAAACTTCCGTGCTCAACTCTTACAATCAGGCCCACGACGTGAAAAACCTGTTCATGACCGACGGAGCATGCATGACCTCTTCCTCCTGTGTGAATCCTTCGCTTACCTACATGGCGCTCACAGCGCGCGCCGCAGACTACGCAGTTTCCCAGATGAAAAAAGGCGAGTTGTAGTAACTTGTCCTGGTCATCCTCGGGAGTGATCCACTGCCTATGGCCCTTTTTATGACCCAGGTCGCGCGTTCTCCTAAAGCTTACGACGTTTGCATCATCGGCTCGGGTGCCGGGGGCGGTATGGCCGCCAAAGTGTTCACTGAAGGCGGCCTGAGCGTGGCCATGCTGGAGGCCGGGCCGGCGGTTCATCCCGAGAGAGATTTCAAAGAGCTGATGTGGCCATACGAATTGCCCCATCGCGGCGCGGGCGTTGGCGGGCACGCCAGCGAAAATTTCAGCGAATTCCTCGCTCCCAACGGCGCGTGGGATATTGACGGAGAGCCTTACATTTCCGCTCCCGGCGTCGAATTTCCGGTGGTTTCGCTCGCGCATCGTTGGCGGGCGTACCAATCACTGGGGGCGCATCGCACTGCGATTGTCTCCGGTGGATTTCAAGTCCGTTCGCGCGACGGCATGGGCGACGACTGGCCCATCAGCTACGAAGACATCGCGCCGTACTACGACAAGGTCGAAGGCTACATCGGTGTCTTCGGCACCAAGGAAAATATTCCCAGCGCGCCCGACGGCGTTTTTCTTCCGCCGCCCAAGCCGCGCTGCACCGAAACTGCATCATCAAGAAAGCCTGCGACAAACTGAATATTATTTGCATCCCGTCGCGCCTGGCGATTCTCACCAAATCCATCAACGGGCGCCTGCCTGCCATTACTGCGCGCAATGCGGCCGTGGCTGCATCACCGCCTCCAACTTCAGTTCCAGCCAGGTGATGATTCCTCCGGCGGAGGAAACGGGACGCCTCACGCTGATCACCGGCGCAATGGCGCGGGAAATCATCGTCGGCAAAGATGGCAAAGTCAACGGCAGTTTCGTACATCGACAAGGCCACGCTTACCGAGAAACGCATCAGCGCGCGAGCCTTTGTTGTCGCTGCCAGCGCCTGCGAATCGGCGCGTTTACTGCTGAATTCCAAATCTTCGACGTTTCCGGACGGTCTGGCCAATTCCTCCGGCGCCGTGGGCCGCTACCTGATGGATTCCGTGGGCAGCGACGGCTGGCGGATATTTTCCCGCGCTGGAGAAAATGCCGCCACACAATCACGATGGCATCGGCGGCATGCACATGTACATTCCCTGGTGGAAGTTCGACCGCAAGAACGATTTTCTGCGCGGCTACCACACTGAAATCGGCGGCGGGCGCGGCATGCCCGGCGTGGGCATGTTCGATCACTTGTGTCACGACGAAGAAGGCTACGGCGCGTCGCTGAAAGCCAAAGCGCGCAAATCCTATGGCACATACATCGGATTTGCCGGACGCGGCGAGATGATTCCCAACCGAAAACTGCTATTGCGAAATCGATCCCGATGCTGTGGATCAATGGGGCATTCCCGTGCTGCGCTTTCATTGGAGTGGAGCGACAACGAAATCAGCATGGCGAAGCGACATGCAGGAAACATTCCGTTCGATCGTCGAGACCGGGCGGCGACGTATATGACCAAGACGCGCCCCGACGGGCCGCATCCTTATGGAATTGCTCGATGGCGGCGAAATCATTCACGAAGTGGGCACCGCGCGCATGGGCACCGACCGAAGACTTCCGCGCTGAACCAGTACTGCCAGGCGCACGATGTGAAAAATGTGTTCGTGACCGACGGCGCGTGCTTCGTCACCAATGCCGACAAAAATCCCACGCTGACGATCATGGCGCTGTCCTGGCGCGCTTCGGATTATTTGCTCGACCAGGCGAAGAAAGGAAATCTGTGATGCCCGAGAACTTGTCGATTGGCAAACTTCCGAGCGCCGAATTGTCGGATAGCGAAGCGCCTACCAGCGAATCGCAAGAAAGCAAATTGCCGGGCGCTAAATTGCCGGCGGCGGGAATTTCCCGACGCGATATTTTGAAGAATCTGGCCATCGGCGCGGCCGGCGGTTCCGTGCTGCAAGTGATTCCCGCGGAGGCCGCGGAATTCATTCATCAACTGGTGCGCACGGAGAAGGGAACTGCTCCCGCCGCGAAGTACACGGCGAAATATTTTTCCGCCCACCAATACGCCACGCTGATTTTTTTGTGCGACGCGATTATTCCCAAAGACGACCATTCCGGCGGAGCGGTGGAAGGCGGGGCGCCGGAATTTATCGATTTGCTGAGCAGCGAAAATGAAAAATATCAGTTGCGGCTGGGCGGCGGGCTGTTCTGGCTGGATGGCTTTTGCACCGACCGCTATGGAGTGACGTTCCTCGATTGCACGCCGCAGCAAAAAACGGAAGTGCTGGATTTGATCGCTTACCGCGCCAACGCCGTCAAGGATCCTGCGCTGAGCCAGGGTGTGGCGTTTTTTGCGTTGCTGCGCAATATGACGTGCGATGCGTTTTATACCAGCAAGATTGGCATCGCGGATTTGCAGTATATCGGGAATACCACTTTGCGCGAATTTCCCGGTTGCCCTCCGTTGCCGGAAGCCTGATGGCCGGCGGTTTTGCGCCGCAACAACAAGCGCGTTGCTCGCTTCGTCCGGAATACCACGTTGAATAGGGGCATCGCGCTGCGGGAACGCGCGCAAGTGCGAGAGGCCCAGCGTGGAGGGATCGATCGTGCCGAGATGGGGCGCAGCATTCTGCGCCCCTACAAAGGCTGAATTCGCGTTGTTCGTTGTGTTCGACATTTAGTAGCGTAAATCGTTCAAATATTTGAAGCTGGTGCGGATGTTGTCGAGGCCTTTGGCGGCGTCGTTTTCCACGAAGTAGTGTTTTATGCCGGCTTGTTCGGCGCGGGCGAAGATGGGTTTGAAGTCGATGGAGCCCTGGCCCACGTCGCGCATGCGCGTGGCCTCGTCGGCCAGAGTGCCGCCATGGCCTTGCCAATCCTTTACGTGCACCAAGGGGAAGCGGCCGGGGTATTTTGCGAAATAAGCCAGTGGGTCGGCGCCGGCTACGGTGATCCAGCAGAGGTCCATTTCCATTTTGACCAAATTCGGATCGGTGTTCTCGAGGAAGAAATCGTAAGGCAGTTTGCCGCCGAGAGTGGGGGACGGCTCGAATTCAAAGGTGTGATTGTGGTAACAGAACTGGATGCCGGCTTTTTGGCATTGGCCGCCGGCCATATTGAATAGTTCGGCGGCGCGCTTCCAGCCGTCCGGTTCCTCACGTTGTTTTTCGTCGATCCACGGACAGACGAGATAGGTTTGGCCCATGGTATGGGCGGAGTCGATGGCCATGGGCAGCATCATTTGTACGGTGGCGTAATCGATGTGCGAAGACGGGGAAACGAGGCCGTGGCTATCCAGCATGGCGCGCACGTCTTTCGGCGAATGGCCGAAGTAGCCGGCCATTTCGACTTCCTTGTAGCCGGCGGCGGCGACTTGCGCGATGGTTCCGGGGAAATCGGTTTTCAGGAGGTCGCGGACGGTATAGAGCTGCAGGCCGATTGGCGAGACGCGATGGTCGGGCGCGGCAGAGCCGGGATTGGCCCAGGATTTGGCGGTGGCGAGCAGGGTGCTGGCGGCGATACCGGAATGGATAAATGTTCGTCGATTCATGGCGGGCATTCTACCCCGGTTTGAGGGCCAGACAGAAAAAACTGAAGCGCGAAACCAAATCGGGGAAAATTGTGGAGTAGTAGGGTACCCCCACCCCCGGTGTTTTCGGCAAAGAGTGCGCAACGTAAATAAAATAAGGGAGATATCGCGAATTGTGAATTAAGAAGAGTGTGTAAGCGATTGAAAGCAAAGGGGCGGATTTTGCGCAGTTTGCGCGCAAGAACGAAAGAGTGTGTATTTGATTCATTCTAAATTCTTTAGCTGGAGAAGGGGAGACAGGTGGACGCGGCGATGTGCGCAGGTGGCATGCGACGGGAGGCCTCGGCGAGGAAAAACAGCGGAGCGACATGGCGTATGGTAGCGCCGAAGATAACTATTGTCAATAGTACTAGAAGAGGTATTCAAATGGAAAAGTGTCAGCGGTCGATTTAAGCGGGCTGTCCGACTTAGGGCGGACCCGCCACGGTCGGGCATGCCGCGACCGCACATTGTGCCGCGCCTTACGGCGCTGAAGTGTGGATGCGCTGACGCGTAGGAGATTTTCAGGGCAGAACAGGCTCAGGCCGACTTTCGGGGCAGAGGGTGCAGAGGCAGTGGCCACCTGCCCCCCAAAATCCGCGCAGAAGTGTATATGATTTTGGCGTTTTTTGGAGAGGAGGGGGCATGAGCAAGAGGAAGTATAGCGAAGTGGAGATGATTGGGGCGTTGAAACAGCTGGAGGCGGGGCGGAGCGCGGCGGAGGTGGGGCGGGAGTTGGGGGTGTCGAAGCACACGGTGTACGCGTGGAAGGCCAAGTTTGGTGGGATGACGGTGGGCGAAGCGCAGAGGCTGCGGCAGCTGGAGGATGAAAACGGACGGTTGAAGAAGCTGGTAGCGGATCTGAGCCTGGACAAGGACATGTTGAAAGCGGTGATTGAAAAAAACGGGTGGAGCTCGTAGAACGCAAGGAAGAAGTGCGCTGGCTGTGGGGCAAGTTTTTGGTGAGCCAGCGGCGGGTCTGCGAGCTGCTGAACGTGGCGGAATCGAGTTGCCGATATGCGCGGCGAAGGAATGATGCGGTACTGCGCGAGCGGTTGGTGGAAGCGGCGCGGGAGAAGCCGCGCTGGGGATACCGGCGGCTGCAGTTGAAGCTGGAGGAACAGGGCATGCACGTGAACCACAAGAAGGTGTATCGGGTGTACCGGGAAGCGGGGTTGCTGCTGCGGCGGAAGAAGCGGAAGCGCTTGCTGCGCGCGGGCGTGGCGCGGGTGGCGGTGACGGGAGCGAACCAGGAGTGGGCCTTGGATTTTGTGCACGACGCGGCGGAGAGCGGGAGGAAATTCCGGGTGTTGAGCGTGCTCGACGTGTACACGCGGGAATGTTTGGTGCTGGAAGTGGACACGAGTTTTGCCAGCCGTAGGGTGACGCGGGAGCTGGAGCGGATTGTGGCCGAGCGCGGAGTGCCGGAAGCGCTGCGCTGCGACAACGGACCGGAATTTACCAGCCGGCATTTTCTGGCGTGGTGTATCGCGCGGAAGATCGCCTTGGTGCACATCGAGCCAGGACGACCGATGCAGAATGGGCATGTGGAGAGTTTCCACGGGAAGCTGCGGGACGAGTGCTTGAATGCGAGCTGGTTCGGGAATTTGTTGGACGCACGGGGGAAGATCGGGGCCTGGAAGGAGGAGTATAACGGAGAGCGGCCGCACAGCAGTTTGGGGTATGTGACGCCGCGCGCGTTCGCACTGCGAGTGGCGGCGCTCCGGTCGCCTACGGCTCCCTGCGCGCCGCCACTCGCAGAACCGGCAAAGGCAAAAGTCATGAGTTCAGGAGGTTTGGGTGTCGTATGATCCCGTGCGCGGAGCTAGGGGGCAGGTCAGCAGCAGTAGAGGAATACAAAAAGGCGGCTCTTGGGTGAGCCGCCTTGGTCGAAGTAGGAAGCGATATCGCGGTGAGGTTAGAACTGGAAGCGCAGGCCGAACTGCATGATGCGCGGGAGATGCGAGCCAGTGAGTACGAGGAAGCCGGCGCCGCAACTGGGGTCGCCAGCGTTGAGGGCTGAGCAACTGTCGGTGCTGCCTAGGCCGACGCCACCGGAACTGATGCCGCTGACGGAGTTGAGTTGCGGATGGTTGAAGAGATTGAAGTTTTCCCAGCGGAATTCAAACGCATAGTGTTCCTTGAAGGCGAAGCGTTTGAAAAGGCCGAAGTCAAAATTAACGCGGCCCGGGAGGCGGAGCAAGTTGCGAGGCGCGTCGCCGAAAGTGAGGCCGGTGGGCAACTCGAAGGCTGCGGGATTGTAGCGCAGAACGCCGAAGGTGTTGGAAGCGGCGAATTGCGCGAGCTGAGAGGCGGAAACGATGTTGGGATTGCCGACGACGTCGAGGCGCGAGGCGGTGCCAACGGCATCTGCGACGCCGGCGTTATCGGCGTAGGTGGAACCGTTGACGACGTTGAAGGGCAGGCCCGACTGAATGACGGTGATGCCGGAAAGTTGCCAGCCGCCGAGCATGGTGTGGGTAAAGCCCTGCGAACCTTTGAAGAAGGGCAGGGCGTAAACGTAGCTGATGCTGGCGGAATGGCGCAGGTCGAAGTTGGAACTAGCGCGATTGCCGCGAAGGTTGTAGCCATCGACGAAGGTGGCGTCAGCAGCGTCCGACGAATTGTCGATGGAGTGGGAATAGGTATAGGCGAAGCTGAGGGTGAGATCGCCAACGGTGCGGGTGGCACCCACCTGCAAGGAGTTGTAGATGGAATTGGCGCCATTTCCGATACGCAGTATTTTTGCGTAACCGGGATAAGGCGCGTAATAGGGAGCGACATTGTTGCCGCAGGCGACTGCGAGGTTGATAACAGGCTGACCGGTGATCGTCGCACCATTGACAGTGGCGGAGACGGGGAGTCCGGAAGTGGGTGTACCAGTAGTCTGGTCATACTGAATGCTGGAACAATCAGTAGATGTGATGGGCAGGCCTGCGGGGTAGGGATTGTCTGCGGCCGGAACAACGTGCAACTGATTCAAATCCCGACGCTGTGTGAGTTGGGTGCCCTTGCTGCCGACGTACGCGACGGAGAGCACAATGTGACTGGGAAGTTCGTGTTGGACGCCGAAGTTCCATTGTTGGACGTAGGGCCACTTACCGGCGTCCGGAATGGAAACGGTCGTGGAGGGAGCGATAGCCGTGGGCGGGCCTCCGCTGGCCGATCCGATGTTTGCATAACCGTTGACGAGATTCACGGTGCCGGTGAGAACGCTGGGAGCGCTGCCAGCCTGCAGGGCTTCGGCGTTGGCCTCGTTACCATTTTCATGCTCGAAGAAGATGCCGTAACCGCCGCGAATGGCGGTTTTACCGTCGCCCTTGGGATCGTAAGCGAAGCCGATGCGCGGGGCGGGATTGATGTATTTATTAGTGAGGCAGCCAGTGGCGACACCGGGAGCGCCGCACTGCACGAGACCATTGAGAAAGTTGCCGGATCCCGGAACGAGCAGCGAGCCGTTACCTCCCGGATCGTTATAGGGGAAAAATACCGGAGCATCCCCCTTTACGAACGCATTCTGGGAGAAGTTGTATTCCTGCTTAAATTTTTCCTGGTAACGGCCGAAGATACTCCAGCGCAAGCCAAGATTGAGGGTGAGGTGAGAAGTGGCATGCCAATCGTCCTCAAAGTAGGGCTCGAGAATTTTGTAGCGGTCGTAAAAATAGGGTTGTTTGCTGGTCTGACTGTAGGAGTCGATCTGGCCGGTAAGGAGGTTGGCAAAGGGATTGCCGGTGGTGGTGGAAAGTCCCGGGCTCTGCGCGAAGCCGAGAATGCCCTGAAGATAAATGCTGGAGTCCTGGTTTTTCTGAGCGGCGGCAAAATAAGCACCGAAAATGAAGGTGTGCTTGCCGAAGGTCTTAGAGCAATACGTTGTTTAACCTCAACCATCGTATTGCTCTAAGACCTTCGGCAAGCACACCTTCGTTCGGTGCTTATTTTGCCGCCGCTCAGAAAAACCAGGACTCCAGCATTTATCTCAAGGGCATTCTCGGCTTCGCGCAGAGCCGGGACTTTCCACCACCACGGCAATCCCTTTGCCAACCTCCTTACCGGCCAGATCGACTCCTACAGTCAGACGAGCAAACAGAAAAAGCTCTACGACCGCTACGAAATTCTCGAGCCCTACTTTGAGGACGATTGACAGTGCCACTTCTCACCTCACCCTCAATCTTGGCTTGCGCTGGAGTATCTTCGGCCGTTACCAGGAAAAATTTAAGCAGAATCAACTTCTCCCAGAATGCGTTGGTAGAAGGGGGATGCTACGGTATTTTTCCCCTATAACGATCCGGGAGGTAACCGCTCACTGCTGGTTCCGGGAATTAGGCAACTTTCTCAATGGTCTCGTGCAGTGCGGCGCTCCCGGTGTCGCCACTGGCTGCCTCACTAATAAATACATCAATCCCGCCCGCGCATCGGCTTCGCTTACGATCCCAAGGGCGACGGTAAAACCGCCATTCGCGGCGGTTACGGCATCTTCTTCGAGCATAGAAATGGTAACGAGGCCAACGCCGAAGCCCTGCAGGCTGGCAGCGCTCCCAGCGTTCTCACCGGCACCGTGAATCTCGTCAACGGTTATGCAAACATCGGATCGGCCAGCGGAGGCCCGCCCACGGCTATCGCTCCCTCCACGACCGTTTCCATTCAGGACGCCGGTAAGTGGCCCTACGTCCAACAATGGAACTCAGCATCCGACAAACTCCCAGTCACATTGTCTGTCCCGTCGCGTACGTCGGCAGCAAGGGCGCCCAGGGGACGCAGCGGGTCGGGATTTGAATCAGTTGCACGTTGTTCCGGCCGCAGACAATCCCTACCCCGCAGGCCTGCCCATCACATCTACTGATTGTTCCAGCATTCAGTATGACCAGACTACTGGTACACCCACTTCCGGACTCCCCGTCTCCGCCACTGTCAATGGTGCGACGATCACCGGTCAGCCTGTTATCAACCTCGCAGTCGCCTGCGGCAACAATGTCGCTCCCTATTACGCGCCTTATCCCGGTTACGCAAAATTATGCATATCGGAAATGGGGCCAATTCCATCTACAACTCCTTGCAGGTGGGTGCCAGCCCGCACCGTTGGCGATCTCACCCTCAGCTTCGCCTATACCTATTCCCACTCCATCGACAATTAGTAGGACGCTGCTGACGCCACCTTCGTCGATGGCTACAACCTTCGCGGCAATCGCGCTAGTTCCAACTTCGACCTGCGCCATTCCGCCGGCGCTAAGGCTACATTTCTAACACCCTGCCTTCTTCAAAGGTTCACACAGCTTTACACACACATGCTCGGCGGCTGGCAACTTTCCGGCATCACCGTCATTCAGTCGGGCCTGCCCTTCAACGTCGTCAACGGTTCCACCTACGCCGATAACGCCGGGCGTCGCAGATGCCGTTGGCACCGCCTCGCGCCTCGACGTCACTATTGGCGGAATCCCATCCTAACGTTACCGCCTCTCAGCTCGCGCAATTCGCCGCTTCCAACACCTTCGCGGCGTTCTGCGCTACAATCCCGCAGCCTTCGAGCGTCCACCGGCCTCACTTTCGGCGACGCGCCTCGCAAACTTGCTCCGAGCCTCCCGGGCCGCGTTAGTACCGACTTCGGCCTTTTCAAACGCTTCGCCTTCAAGGACGCTTATGCGTTTGAATTCCGCTGGGAAAACTTCAATCTCTTCAACCATCCGCAACTCAACTCCGTCAGCGGCATCAGTTCCGGTGGCGTCGGCCTAGGCAGCACCGACAGTTGCTCAGCCCTCAACGCTGGCGACCCCGGTTGCGGCGCCGGCTTCCTCGTACTCACTGGCTCGCGTCTCCCACGTGTCATCCAGTATAGCGGCCTGCGCTTCCAGTTCTAACCTCACCGCGATATCGCTTCCTACTTCGACCAAGGCGGCTCACCCAAGAGCCGCCTTTTTGTATTCCTCTACTGCTGCTGACCTGCCCCCTAGCTCCGCGCACGGGATCATCCGACACCCAAACCTCCTGAACTCATAGCTTTTGCCTTTGCCGGTTCTGCGAGTGGCGGCGCGCCAGGAGCGGTCAGGCGACCGGAGCGCCGCCACTAGCTAGCAATCGCGCGCGGCGTCACATACCCCAAACTGCTGTGCGGCCGCTCTCGTTATACTCTCCTTCCAGCCCCGATCTTCCCCCCGTGCATGGAACAAATTCCCGAACCAGCTCGCATTCCAAGCACTCGTCCCGCAGCTTCCCGTGGAAACTGTTCCACATGCCCATTCTGCATGAGTAGTCCTTTTTGGCTCGATGTGCACCAAGGCGATCTTCCGCGCGATACACCACGCCAGAAAATGCCGGCTGGTAAATTCCGTCCGTTGGCAGCACGCAGCACTTCCGGCACTCCGCGCTCGGCCACAATCCGTCCAGCTCCCGCATCGTCACCCTACGGCTGGCAAAACTCTGGTCCACTTCCAGCACAAAACATAACCGCGTGTACACGTCGAGAACGCTTCAACACCCGGAATTCCTCCCGCTCTCCGCCGCGTCGTGCACAAATCCAAGGCCCACTCCTGGTTCGCTCTCCCCGTCACCGCCATCCCGCGCCGCGCCCGCGCGCAGCAAGCGCTCCGCTTTCTCCCGCCGCAGCAGCAACGCCCCCCGCTTCCCCCGGTACACCCGATACACCTTCTTGTGGTTCACGTGCATGCCCTGTTCCTCCAGCTTCAACTGCAGCCGCCGGTATCCCCAGCGCGGTTTCTCCCGCGCCGCCTCCACCAACCGCTCGCGCAGTACCGCATCATTCCTTCGCCGCGCATATGGCAACTCGATTCCGCCACGTTCAGCAGCTCGCAGACCCGCCGCTGGCTCACGAAAAACTTGCCCCACAGCCAGCGCACTTCTTCCTTGCGTTCTACGAGCTCCACCCGTTTTTTTCAATCACCGCTTTCAGCATGTCCTTGTCCAGGCTCAAATCCGCTACCAGCTTCTTCAACCGTCCGTTTTCATCCTCCAGCTGCCGCAGCCTCTGCGCTTCGCCCACCGTCATCCCACCAAACTTGGCCTTCCACGTACACCTGTGCTCAGACAACCCCAGACTCCGCGCCCCACCTCCGCCGCGCTCCGCCCCGCCTCCAGCTGTTTCAACGCCCCAATCATCTCCACTTCGCTATACTTCCTCTTGCTCATGCCCCCTCCTCTCCAAAAAACGCCAAAATCATATA